>OZ255822.1:0-25318 GCA_965277445.1 Saprospiraceae bacterium
TCCTTTCCTTCAATATGAAGTGAGTAGGGAAGGAGAGGGAGCAGGATATACAGAGAACCTTGTACGATTGTTTACAACCGTTCAGGAAGCCATTGAGCGAGGTTCTGGAGGTGGAGGGTCAGACCCTTACTGGCAACGTGCTATGCAGCAGCTTATGAGGAACGCCATAGACCTTTCTATGCTGGCTAGGGGCGAGGTGTCCGTACCGTTACTTTCTAAAATAATTAATAGCGCACCGACCGATACAGATGAACGGGATAGCGAAGAATGGAAAGAGAAAAGTATTTGCTGGCAGTTATTGCTTGAAGGCAATGCCCGACAGATGAAGGGAGAGCTGGACGAATGGCAACGGCAGGATTTAAGCAGTACCCTTTCGTTTTGGTTAGAGGAATTTGTAAAACTTGCACCTAAAACCCGTAGCGGTATTGTGTCGATGTTTACAAGTATGGCAGATAATTTTATGCGCCGACCGTTCAGAATGTTGTTTTCTGAACCTTCACCTAAAAATCAAAATGCAGTACCAGAGTTGACCCATCAGGGCATTGTCATTGTGATGAACTTGCCTGTTAAAGAATTTGGCGAAGCAGGACGAGCCGCCCAAGTGGTTTATAAATATATGTGGCAGCAAGCCGCAGAGCGTAGAAATATAAAGGAGAGTGATAGACCGCTTTTCTTATGGGTTGATGAAGCCCAGAATTTTGCAAGTGAATATGATATGCAATTTCAGGCGACCGCACGGAGCAGCCGAGCTTGCACGGTCTATCTAACACAAAACTTACCTAATTATTATGCAGAAATGGGGGGAGCGCATAGCAAGTACCGAGTGGATAGTTTAGTCGGAAACCTTCAGACAAAAATCTGGCATGCCAATAGTGAACCTGAAACAAATAATGCAGCTTCTGAAATCATTGGCAAAAGTTGGCAAATACGGCGTAGCGAATCCACGAATATGGGTAAAGATAGTTTTAGTATGGGAGCGTCACAGCAGGAGAGTTACGATTTTGATGTAATACCGCAGGAGTTCACTCGATTGCGGAAAGGTAGCCCTGCCAATAATTTTGAAGTGGATGCTATCATCTTCCAGAGTGGGAGAGTGTGGAACAATGGCAGAACCTTTTACCGTGCGGTATTTGACCAACGAGCAACTTAAATTTTATCACCTTATAAATTAATTATTATGAATCAGCCAAAAGAACGAAACCTGATAGCAGGTTTTGATTATTACAGCATTGGCAGCGGAGTCATGGGCTTTGGCATGATGCTTTGTATGCCTGTTAGCGTCACGGTAGAGGTATTTTTACGCAAGAATATGGGGCAGCGGTTTTTCAATGGTATTAACTTTTATGCTGGCATGACCGCCTTTGCTACTTTTGCCTTTCTTTTTAATATAATGGCATCGCTTGGAACTGTTTTTAGTAAAGAATCAGGTGCTAGTGGTCTGATTTTTTTAATATGGTTTCTTTATGTGATTATGGGAATTTACCATTTTGTTTATCAATGGTGGCGTGATGAATCAGGTAAACCCGTGCATTCGCTTTTTATGGGCTATCCTCGTTTAGAGCCATTATCAAGAATCATTATGAGTATGGTTAATAAGCTGCTTGCTATTCCTGTTAGAATGTTAGCGAAGTTTATGCCAGAGGATGAACGTCAAAGAATCGTAGGTCAGCCTATTTTAACGGATAGCGTTTCCTTTACTTACCGTGTGGTCGAGCCGTTAGTTTTATTAACTCTTTCGGTTATTATGATGATAAGTTTTTCGGGCTTAGTTGGTTTCTGGTTGTTGGTGGCTACGATAGCCATTACTTATCAAGTGAATGTCACTTTAGAAATGGAGCGACATAATGCCCTTGATATGCGTGACCAAGCCCTAGAAGCTATGGAAATGAAATTGGCTTTAAAGGGTGAATCTGAATTTATGCGGATTCCTGATACGACAAAAGTTGCTCTGCAAAGTATAGCGGATAAGGTCGAGCAATCAGAATTAACAATGGAGAATATTAAAACCTTTAACCCTTCTATTGCGGAAGCAGTAGCGGCTCTCAATCCTAAGTTGCAGAATTTGGGTAAGGAGAAAAAGGCGGCTGCATAACCTTTAAATATAATAATATGAAATATTCAATGGTAGCTTTAGTGCTACTTCTTTGTGCTTGTGACGGTTCTAATAGTGGTTATTCCGATGCTACGGAAAGGAATATAGAAACTATTTTTCAAGATATACAAGCCAGAAATTTTGATAAAGATGCACCCATTATAGAGGTGGTTTCCCATGATATGTGTGATTGCTTAGATAAGGTTAATATTAAGCGTATCGTTGTAGTTCAGGATAGTTTGAACGCAGGAACTAAATCTACTGATGCTATTGGTAAGGATGTTGATTTAGCATTTATTCAGTTAGCAGAATGTTCAAATATTTGGAATGGTCGGCTTTATGGAGAGCATTATATCGGAATGGGAAATAATTTGGACGGGGTAGATACTTTATATGCAATACCTGTTATTCGTTTGATGAAAGAGAAATGCCCTGTTTATCTTAATCAATGGGATAAGATTCTTACTAAAGGACAGGGTGAATCTTTCTTTGAATCATTATTGAAGTTGCCTAATTAAATAGTAAAACTATTAAGATTCCTTGGAACAGTTTTCTGTTCCAGGGAATTTAAAATACCTGGCTTAAATTTGAGCTATTTTTCATAACAGAATTTATCGAACAGATATTACGTCTTTTTATTGTTTTTGTATGTGACCTTATAAAAGCAGCTATTATGTAACTCATTGATTATCAATGTAAATGTTTATATATATATGTATTTATAAAATGTAAAAATACCCTTTTTAGGGTATATCGCTTAATTTATATGAACTATTGGGCTATTTCTTATTTTTTTTTAGGCTGTAAAGTGGCTGATTCGAGCGTTGTAAAATGCTGTGAGTTTGAAATAAATTGAGAAACAATTCTATTGATTCTGGTAAGATAATCATCAAGAGAAATAAGCCCTTTTAGGAATAAATCTTTTAGGTGAGATAAACGAAAAGTAGATAGTAATAAATCAGCATTATTTGATTCTTTGAGCTTGGACTCATTGATATATTCAACGGCTTCTTCAATTTTGCCTTTTGAAATCAAATTGTTGATATGTGTATTTACTTCTTTCACGCTGCTTAAATATATGAAAAATATATCATTAATCAAAATGTAAGTATGATTTTTCATAAGAAAAATTATCGAACTTATGTCATTAATTCAAAGATTGAATTGCCCCTTCCATTCATTTCCCAAGTCAATATTTGCAAATTTAAAAAATGCTTTTGGATTAACGGATTTTGCTTCGTGTGAAGCAATTTCAGCTAAAATTTCAGATTTAGACTTCTTCTTGTGAAGCCTATCTTTGTGAAATCTATCTTCATCATTAGGAGAAACTTTGACATGAACGAATATTGCACTATTATTTATTCCCTTTGTAATTGAAATAATGAATTTATAGTTAATGCCTTCAATGTTTTTTGTTTTTTCGGATGTCATAAATAATTGTTAACTGATTTAATAAATTTTTCCTCTTAAAGTCTCGATTTTAAATTGTTCATAGTTCTCCGCATAGCTCAGACGCAAAACAATAACTTCTTTTTCTTTCATATCAAACTCTAAGAAATGAGGATTAATTGCTGTAAACCTAGAATCATAGGTGCAGTCACCAGATTCAACTGTCTTAATTTTTGTTATAATTTTCCAATCTGGGTAGTTGAAATCAAGCCATTTTTTTAAATTATTCTCTGCAAATTCTTTTGAACAGGCTTGATTTCTAACTCTATTTATTTCTGTTTTTGGATATGCTTCAAGAGCACCTTGTTTTTCAAGAGAATCATATATTTCAAGAATACTTTTTCCGTTTTGATTCTCGATTTCTTTTGTTTTTTCTTTTAACTTCTGATTTTTTTGATATTCGTTTCCAACGAAAAGTCCAATACTGAGAAAAATAATGCCTGAAATTAGGCTTGTAATTATTGTTCTTGTCATTGTTTGATTTTTACGTATTTTACATAATCGAAATTATCGAACTCTTTAGAGGTAACACTTTGGTAGGTAATGGGAAATCTTATTTTGTTCTGATTATCATACACATTGTTATGATTCAGTATTTAACTTTTGATTTCATCGTCAATGAATTTCAATAGTTTTCCATAAGCCTTAAATACCTCTTGAAAATCGTCTTGATTAATTATTACTTTGTCATTTACCGATAAAGTTGACCCAGTATTATTGATGAATTTTTGATCAACTAGTCCCATGTTATGGATGAAAATATGTCTTTGTTGAAATGCTTTATTTATTGAATCAATTTCGGATGAAATAGAAGAAAAGTCCATTCCTTTTGTTTCTAAATCAGCAATTACATTTTTTATTCGTTGATAAAATCCAAAGCCATTATTAGAAGCGGGGTATTTACTTTCATACAAATCTTTAAAGAACCATTCTATGTCTGAACAAATAGAAATAATTGTGAAATCCCAGAGTCTTTCGTACGTTCCAACAAGTGACTTATAGTCATAAAATGTTTTTATATGCTCGGGTAATTGTAAAGATTCTATAAATCCTACAGAAAACTTCATGCTTTTATCTCTTAGAGGTACTGATGCCGCAGCTTCGTGAATTGTATTATTCGACCCAGACACACAAATTTGTGCATGCTTTCTTACGAGTGGTGTTGTGTAATTACTTGCTCTCATATTCCTTTTTTATTGACCATAACTTGTTTATATAAGTACTTTTGACCTTATTAAACTATGAAAATTTTAAGTTCAAGAAACGAAAAGATATAGTTACCAGTAAGTTTTACCATGATAACCATCCCAAGAGTTACCTCTACTAGGTCTAGATGTTCGGCGACTATCAAACATAAATTCATTAAATTCTTCCAATTCTTTTAATGTTGAATTGTCTATATTTTGTTTAAATTTTTTTGGACTAACAAATCTATTTCCTTCATCATCATAAACGCTCTTACTACTATCACTAGGATTCCCTGCAATATTTAATAGATAGTTATCATATAATTTTTTAACTAAATAACCTCTTCTTTCTGCATCTTTAATCGTTGCTTTCTTTTTAGTTGTACTTTCTTCGCTGCTTAAAATACTAATAAGGAAAATTACCCCAAACAATCCTATTATTACTGCTAATCCTACTAATCCTTCAGGATTATGAAAGACACTCATGACAAACAAAATACCAAATCCTACTAAAAAGATGTTAAGTATGATACTTCCTACATTTTGATTATTCATATGTATTGGTATTAGATACTCTTTCAATCCTCCTATTACTCCAATTATTATAAGAAATATTATAAGAAACGCTATGAACCCTACAAAGAAATCAGGTCTTACAAATAATATAATG
The DNA here is from genome assembly GCA_965277445.1 of Saprospiraceae bacterium. Taxonomy (GTDB): domain Bacteria; phylum Bacteroidota; class Bacteroidia; order Chitinophagales; family Saprospiraceae; genus JAFMDF01. The sequence continues at coordinate 5,399 of OZ255822.1, forward strand.
ATTGCACCTATTGCAAATGAATAGGTCATTATATCTAGCCTATGTGTTTTAAGTTGTTCTCCAATTGTAGGTGCAATATGAACATACTTCTCACCCCATTTGCCTTCAGTTACAACAAGTCTCTTCTTGCAACCCTCATACAATCTCATAATCATAACTTGCTTATGTTCGTGAGGGGGTAACTCAAGAGATTCAATATTGGGTAGTTTATAGCTAATATCATCTGTTGCTATCAGTTTAAATATTTTATTCTTTTTATAAGTGTAAATTTTACCCTTGCGATAAGGTTTACGAGGAATAGTCTCAGTTCTATATTCATCTGATTCAGTTGTAATATTCTCATATTTAGTACCTCTGAATCTAATTTTCTCAAAGTGATAATTATAAACAATGTCACCATATTCAGGTGTAAAATCATTAGTGAATAAATAGTAACACACTTTTTTATGGTAAGTAGATAAATCTCCGAAATGTATTTTGAATTTCATAGCTTATAACCATCTTTAGAATGCTATATAAATTTTTTAAGAAACAACCCTTTTGAGCCATTAATAGCTGGGTATTCTGTCATAGGATTTTTTTTGTAAAAAGATGGGATGTCTCAAATAATATATTATTATTATTCTGTAATTTCTATACCTAGTTACTATGCGTAATGTTAATTTTATTATCTGTCATAGTTTATTGAGGGAAAGGTAATAAACTATGACCTCCCACTATGGTAGGTAATGGGTACTTCTATAATTTATAAGTTTTGCTATTGGGCATTTTTGCTCATAGCTACGAAAATGTAAAATAGGAAACACGTTGTTTTGTAATTACCCTATAATTTCACCTTCTTAACCATAGCTGCGACATCCCAAACCACCTTTCCAACTCTAAATATATAGCGACCATAAATATGGATGTGCTGCCAAGCAATCGGTGATACCTTCTTAATCAAATCGGCCTCCATAACATTACCTTGACTTTCATGATAAGCAAGCAGTTCTGACAAGAGCCACGTATTATAATATATTATAGCATTGGCAATTAAGCGATTGCACTCCATCCAAATCTTTGTGCGTCTGAAGAAGATATATTTCCTTGTCAAAGACCTTCGAGATAGAGGAGAAGTTATTGAAGATGAGACGCTTTCTCATATTTCTTTACTGCCCTACAAACATGTTATTCCAAATGGTTCTTATTTTATTGAGGATTACAAGTCTTGATTTTGAACAGAAAGTTACGCTTTTGAATATGTAAACACGTTGCTAACCGTAACTTTCTGCGCAAATGCGCCCGCTAGTCCAATAAGTCAGAATTTTTAACTGATATTACTACCTTTGGTGGTTCGAGTGGTTCACCAATTTTCTTAAAAAGAACTCCTTTTAAGAAACAGGGGAAAGGTTTTGGAATTATACCTGAATATTATTTTGTAGGGATTCACTATTCAGGTAGGTATTATAATCAAAAATTAAAAAAAGTAGAAAAGCTTAGTATATCTAGTTTAGGTGATGAGGTTGATACATTAGGCAATAATATTATAGATGAATTTAAGATTCCACTAGGTATAGGGCATGTGATTAAGAGCCATAATTTATTGGACTTTAAAGAATTGATATTCAAATAAACTGAATTCTGGTGAAATCCTAGTGTATTTCCATAAGAAAAATTATCGAATAGGGTGTAGCTGCACAAAAGGGCATACATCTTTCACTTATATTTTTTAAGTAATTGATTGTCTAAGCGTAACAATTATTTACCGCTATCCCATTTTAAACATTGAATCCATACTCTGATTCAGCCATGCCCTATTGAGGGGTGTTTGCTCATAAAAGAAAAAAATACCCAGATATATTTATTTAGTTAATAAGTCTTATTTTTGCGCATTCGCAAAATAAAACTTATGCCAATTGAATACGCACGATTTTAGTTTGATTAATAAAATCAAACGAATTGCCATACAGGCAATGGTTTCTGATGATAAGCTTATGGAGTTACTCGTTTTTAAAGGAGGAAGTGCCATAGACATAGTTTATAACCTATCTCATAGAGCATCCCTTGATATAGATTTTTCAATGGAGGATGGTTTAACAGCAGAAGAGGAAGATGAAGTTGCCGCTAAGATAGATAAAGCATTAACCAATACATTTTTGGAGTATGGTTATTATGCATACGATATAAAATTTGAAGAAAGACCGAAGGTAATTGACCCAGAAGTTGAAGGGTGGTGGGGCGGCTATGCCGTTACTTTTAAGGTCATTGATACGGCAAAAGCTGTTGAGCTTGAATACCACCCAAAGAAAATAAGAGATTATTCCTTTGCATTAGGAAAAGGGGGAAAGAAGTCTTTTAAAATAGATATTAGTCCTTACGAGTATTGTGAGCAAAGTGGCTTAGCAGAAATTGATAACTATACAGTTAGAGTTTATACACCAGAAATGCTCGTATTTGAAAAATTGAGAGCGATTTGTCAGCAGATACCCGACTATAAAGGCATTGTTAAACGCATGACCCCAACAGCTAGAGCCAGAGATTTTTACGATGCATCTATCCTAATAGACCAATTTAAAATAGACCCTAGTACAGATGAAAATAAAGAACTTATAAAACATATATTTGAGGCTAAGAAAGTGCCATTAGAGTATATAAAGCAGATTAAAGATTATCGAGAATATCACCGAGAAGACTTTGAGGCATCCGTTAAAACGACTATTGAAGGGGATTTAGAAATCCAAAATTATGAATATTACTTTGATAATATTCTAAGATATTTTGATGGACTGGATTTTTAAAATCCTTTGGGGTAATAGAGTTTCCATTCCTCTGAATATTCTTTGTCTTTCATATTGTAGGTGAGATAAAAGTCATATTCAAATTCAAATCTTTTGAGGATGCCTAGCTGTATTTTAGAAAATCCTCCAGCTCTTTGCATATAAAAACCAATTGCTTGATGGTATGGGTAAATAAAATTCATTTGCCTAAGCATTGCCACCATTTTGTTGATAGAAACATCTTGTTTCGATGCTCGACTATAAGCCTTTAATACTTCGTAAACACCGCCAGAATAAACTGGTCTTACGGCAATATCTATAAGTGTTCTTTCGATATTAGTAACTCTTTGATTTTTATTTTCCCCCATATTAACAACGCCTAAATTTCCGCTATATGCGCCATTGAGTAAGTAGATACCATCGCCTCCATCTTTAAGGTTAAATTTGTTATTACTAACACGTTGTTTTTTTGAGAAAGCTTTGTGTATCCCTTCTTGCGTTAGTGTATTATTAAAAAGTTTTTGAGATTGCTCTAATGTTGCATATACATTTTTTGGTATCTGGTCTGTTAGACCGTGCATATGCATGGCTGTATAATGACTAAGATAGGCTTTATAATTTAAGGAAAGTGCAACATCAAAAAATGATATTTCTTCGCCCCAGATATACCGAGTATAGGTTCTATTGGGAAAATCTAGCTTTGCGGATATAAACTTATTCGAGATTTTCTTTTCCAAAGCCTCGATGAATTTATAGACATGCCATGACTTAGGTAGTCTCCAAAATTTTCTGTTTTGCTGAAAGAGTAATTCTAAATCTCTCAACTCGAAAACACTTTTCCCTGACTTTGCTAATTCATTAAAATGCGCTTCGATATCTTCTTGCGCTATTGAGAATGCTGATATTCTTGGCATAGGCTATTAACTTGTAATATATATATTACAAGTACAAAGGTACGAAAAATATGTTAAATATCACATTATCAATGTGTTAAAGTTGTTTTTTAATTTTTAAAGACCTATATTGCGCAATATATATATTGCGCAATAAAGGAGAATCAAAAACGCCATATACAGTAATATAACAATTAGATTTCTTTTTCAGAAATTGAACTTTCCTTATCCCTATATTGTTGTGTATATATACACAACAAACAAAGATTTATTAAAAATCATAACTAGATGATAATCAGTACATTATGTAGTTTTTTTCTAACGACATATCTTCAATATATTTTGCAATGTTTACTGAATATGTGGTTTGGTGAACTTTTCGTATTACTAACGTGTTGTGTATATATACACAACACGTTAATACAAAACTGACCTCTATTTCCTTTTTTATACCTTAAAAACTTTAGATGATAGCTTTAAAAAAATTGATTGTACCTAGTCGGTGGGGTGCATTAAAATCTGTTGTTGCTGATTTATATAGGACTGCAACAGCGAAAGAAATTTATGCATTTGAAGAATCTCTTACCAATAATAATGAACTAATATATAATATATACTTTTCAGCCCCCCAAGGGGAAAGTGGTAGTTATTTTGATTGCTATTTTGAATTTGCAGAAGGGGGAATGTATTCTATACCAATTAGTCTTGGTTAACTTTTAATTCATTTATATAGTGCTCGTTTAGACCTATCATTACTTTAAAATATACCTCAATTTCTAATCTCTCATTTTTGTCAAATTCTTCAAGATGGTTTAAAACCTCTTTTATTGAGCTAATTTGATGTTCTAATATAACTATTGATATTGCTTGCATTAAAGCATCTCTATTAAACTTTTTTAAGAAACGGAATTGTGCTTTTTTGTTTTTATGCCAAAAAAAATGAGAACTGGCGAATTCATCACTTATGTAAATTCTACTTTTTATAGTGTTATTACTATACTGCATGCAACTTTTAGTAATAAATTTTTTGTTTTTCCCAGAAATAGGCTTTTTAAAACCGTGCTTGGTTTTAATTATAGACTGGTAAAATTTTACTGCGGGTTTTATTATTTTCCCATCGAGAAAAGGAAGAGTAATTTTAGAAGTTCCTTTTTGTAATTCAACTCCTACCATTCCATTTGAATTATAATAGAGATTTTTGGGGTATGGAAAACCTAGGTTTTTGGAGAGGATAAATTCTTTAGAAAAGGAAAAAATTAATAGGTTGTTTATAGTTAAACTAAAGCAACTTGGAGTGCTCTCAAAAATCTTTGTTCCTGTACCAGAGAAACCAATTCCTTTTCCATTGTCATCTGTTTTATACAATAAACACAATCGGTCTTTCTCTCCAACTCTTTGATTTATATGAAATTTTGGACTCAAATCCTTTTTGTGCAGTAAAATTTGTCCTAGCCAAATTCCAATTCTTATTTTATCAATCCAATCCAAGAATAAATTGAATTCATAATGACTTATTGGTTTTTCCTCCAAAAGACTGATAACAACAGGTTTTACTTTTTCTTCGACCGTTGCAAAATTTGAATTACAGGTTTCGCAAGATGGGAATGTATAATTCATCCAAGGAAATTTAATATTTTTCCCTATATGAGCAACCCTCTTAGAGTCGCCTGTCATTTTAATTAACCATTTTGGTATAACATGTTCTTTGTTTTTATTTATAGGTTTTTCGCCACAAAAAATACAAAATTTTGCCATATCTATTTTTTACTAAATGAAGAGGTTATTTAATTATGGAATAATAGCAGGGTTTGTTTCATAAGATTATTTGAAAAGAATATCTGTCATCAAGAGCAAAAGCTAAAAGGTAAATTTTGCCTTATCAAAAAGGGTGTCTGAAAATGACGATTTTTTTGAGTTGAAAATCGAGGACTTAGAGGGCTAGAAAAAGCTATCAAAAAGGAGTTCCTAAATGATACACGTTTGAGGCAATTTTACCGAGTACCCAGAATAGGTAATAGTGGGGCATCATTGCCCAAAACCTCCCCCTCCCCGACCGTAGCCGGTTTTTTTAAGTTGTTGATAAAGCTAGACTGGTTCGACCCCTTGATTTGTTATAGTTTCCTCTGATTACCCATTATCCTATGAGTAATGGGTCTTTTGCATTTGCCCCTGTCCTACTATAAGTACCAGAGCAGGACAAAACAGCCCCCCACTCTCCCTAAATTCCTGCCTTTTCCATTTGGTTTATTCCCTATATTGTCCTACATTCGCTGCAAATTAGGTTTTTATGGAACAGCTCTATCATAGTGGTACAGGAGAACGGCTTTATCTCAATGCAGAGGAACGCCAGCGTTTCCTATTGACGGCAGCAAGCTTTGAGAATGACCTCCAATATTATGCCCTGATGATTTATTATACAGGGTGCAGATTAAGCGAAGCGTTAAACCTTCAATTGGAGCATATAGATTTTGATAATGAATCGGTGATAATCCGCAGCCTGAAAAAACGGGGCAAAATTCATTACCGCCATATTCCCCTGCCCGAAGCCTATTTAAAGGGCTTGGCATCGGCGTATAATTTGCGCAAGCTCAAAAAGAATAAGGACAATAATAGTAAACGGCTTTGGAGCTTCACCGACCGCACCGCCAGACGCTATATAAAAACCATCATGGATAAGGCAGAACTGACAGGCAAAAAAGCGTGTGCCAAAGGGTTGCGCCATGCGTTCGGTATTGCTTGCGTGGAGAATAATATCCCCCTCACAGAGATACAGCAGCTTATGGGGCATAGTTTTCTACGCAATACTGCTATCTATACCACCGTGCAGGGAGCAGAACGGCGTAACCTTGTATCGAGGTTATGGTGAGTACGTGAAGTTTGCCGTAATTTGAATAATTAAGTAAATTTCTAATTAGAAAAATATAGGAACTACACATGAGCGAAGAACAAAATAAATTAGTCGTCTTTCAGGAAAAGGAAATCCGCCGTACATGGCACAATGAAGAATGGTATTTTGCAGTCGTTGACATTATCGCAGTATTGACGGAAAGCACTAAGCCCCGTGACTATTGGTATAGATTGAAAAAACGGGAGAAAGAAGGTAGTGGCATTGAGTTGTCGACAATTTGTCGACAACTGAAATTGGAATCATCAGACGGTAAAAAATATAATACTGAATGTGCTAACACCGAAGGTATGTTTCGTATCATTCAATCTATCCCCTCCCCTAAAGCCGAGCCATTTAAACAATGGCTGGCAAAGGTTGGCTATGAGCGCATACAGGAGATTGAGAACCCCGAGCTGGCAGCAGAACGAGCCAGAACTTACTACCGAGAGCTAGGCTATAGCGAGGACTGGATTTCTAAGCGGATGCAGTCCGTTGAGATACGGGGCAAGCTCACGGACGAATGGAAAGAGCGAGGGGTGCAGGAAGGCAAAGAATATTCTATTCTTACGGCTGAAATATCGAGGGCGACCTTTGGTAAAACGCCCTCACAATATAAAGACCATAAAGGGCTAAAACGTGAGAACCTCCGTGACCACATGACGGATTTAGAATTGATATTTACGATGTTGGGAGAAACTGCCACCCGAAACGAAGCCCAAGCCAAAGATGCCAAAGGTTTTTGGGAGAATAAAAAAGCAGCCGTTGAAGGGGGAGCAGCCGCAGGTGATGCCCTTAACGCATTTGAGAAACGGACAGGGCAGAAGGTGGTGAGTAATAAAAACGCCAAGCTCCAGATAGAGGAAGCGAAGAAAGCCAAGAAACTGGCAGCCAAGCAGAAAAAGCTGGAGGAAAAAGAGAAGGCGAAGAAGGGTAAAAAGAAAAACTGACCCCTACCAAATGTACGTGCAGTTTGTCACTTTTCAATAATCAAATAAATTTCTAATTAGAAACCCATACAATAAATACTGTTTTTACTGTAAAAACAGTATTTATTGTATGGATGGATATTTGTTTTTAATTTCTTGTATCTCTGTTTGTTGTTTCTTAATCTGGTTATCAATAGTAGCTATTTCTTTAAATTGGTCAGGATAATTTTCCATTAGATAGACCCCTACCCCACTACTAATACCGATTGCTTTTTTATATTGCTCTCTAATAGGAAGGTGCAATACATTGGCATAATGTTTTTTCATAAAGCTACCCATTCCAGCAATAACTTCATTATAGGCAGTTTCTAAAATTGTATCATCAGCTATTAATTTAGTGATGATGGGAGTTTTTGCAGTTTCTTTCTGTTTAGACAGTTTTTCTATTTTGGCAGTAATGCTCTTTAATTTCTTCTCTGCCTTTGTGCGTTCTTTTGCGGCATTTTCCGCTTTAGCTTTTTTAAGGGTCTTACTATGTACCCAATCTTCTTTTAGAGCTTTGATAAAGTACCCAGCAGCGTTTCCACTATTGGCTGAATGTTTGGTTAGTTCTAGTTTTTCTAAGTAGTAGCTTTGTAGGGTTTCACAACGCTTTATAACCGCTTCTCTCTTTTTCTTCTCATCGACAATATCAAAGCCCATTGCAAGATACTTAGCGATATTTTGCTCACTAATACCTAACTCATTCATAGCGATAATAATGGTTTCAGGGAGGGCAGGTTTTTCTTGTTGCTCATTTGTTTCAATGGCATCTTCTAAAAAGGAAAGTTGATTAGGGCTTTTATTTTCTGGTTTGTTCCCAAATATAATAAATTCAATGCCTGTAACTTTACGCCCCTCTTTCTTTTCATGGAAAACAAATGCAAGGTCAGTATGGGTTTTCAAACCTTTTTGAGCCTTATTTAGCACTTTAATTTTGAAGTTACTATATTTAGGGTAATTAGACCCAACTTTTCTTTGTAGGTCGCTTAGCTCAAAATAACGTTTGCCGAATTTTCGGTATTGATGAAGTAACTCATAAAGTCTTATAGAATAACTACTACGGAGCTTTGGAATATGCGTTAATAAATAGCTGGTATAATTTTTTTTAAGTTCAAGTAGGTGAGGTTTTAGCAAGTTGGATATTTCAAACGTGACTATTCCTGTTTGAGGAAGAATTTCATATCCTGATAAAAATTTAGCTCTGATATATCCCCCTTCTGCATTAGGTATGCGGATTGGTTTTTTATCTAATTTATCTGCAATTCCATCTAGTTCTTTATAAAATGAACCCCAGCGAGTGTTTGGGCTAATTCCGAGATACTTTTTTAGTGCATCAAGTCGAATAGTGTAAAAACGTAAATTTTTATCATCTGGACTTATCAAAGAAAGTATAAGCCTTGCGGTTTTATGCGCTCTTGCAGTTAACTCTGTTGAATACTCTGCTTCTATTAGGCTATTCGACTGAGTGACAACAAATTTCTGAGTATCTTCAATTGAGGTTATATTATTTATATTATTGTTTGACATGATATAAATTTAACCTCAAAAATACTAAAGGCAACTCATATTATCAAGTGGTTGCCTTTCGACCTGAAAAAGTTGCTTTTAAGCCTGAAAAAGTTGCCTTTCGACCTGAAAAAGTTGCACTTGAACCTGAAAAAGTTGCCTTTGTCCTTATAACATACTGATAATCAATACATTATAAGGACAGAAAACAAGATAAAACAAGTATAAAACAAGAAACAACAATAAGGGGAGGTAAACCTGAAAAAGTTGCCTTTCCTTCTCGAAGATCACAACTAATTGATTTTCAGTAGAAAATAACATACTCAAAAAGTGGCAATTGGTAAAATAAGCGGCGTTTGCTACCGCAAACCTCATAATAATGACCCTGCGGGGCTATTTTGACCGTAAAAAGAAAAAATATAACAAGATTTGCACGTATCGTTTTTTATCTGATTTGAATTATTTAGATATATTTCTGCCAAATTGACACAGATTATGTGTAAAAGGTAAGCTCTAGTTACTGATTTTTATAACCAAAAGAGTGATGTGATAGCTTAATGCTACTTTTTCAGGTCGAAAGGCAACTTTTTCAGGTCGAACTATGAGGTTTTGAGGGTGAGGTATTTTTTTTGTCCTCTTGGTCAAGCTCTTTAATATGGGCTTTCAATTTTTTGGCTTCTCTTTCGGTAAGACCTTGCCCCTCTCCTATTTTCTCTAAATCCTGTATGGCAAGTGCCAGATAATATTCCCTATGGTTCAAATCGAGTTCATAGGCTCGTTGCATCAACTTAGTGTAAATGGTTGAAGGGGTGCGTACTGATATTTTTTTCTCTTTTCCCATGCCCACAAGGTAAAGTTTTTCCTGCAATTCTGCGCAATGGCGCAAGCTTTTTTGTTAATATGTGCGCATAAAATAATATTTATTTATGCTTATTTGCGCATATATTACAGAATCTTATTAGATTTGTAGTGATATGTTTTGTGCTTCTCTGTTTATGATGGGCAGATGTGCAAACAAAAAACCCTGAAAGAGCTGCACCGCTAAGCTTGCTCAATCAGGGAATTATTTCATTTCTGAAACTACAAACTTATGCAAAATCCTCAAACTTTGCTGAGTGCCTATTACCAAGAATGGGCATTCGTCTATGGTCGTAAATTCTTACTCTCCGTTTTGGCTCTTGGTTCTATTCTCGTTACTCACATGATAGGCGCACATATTGGAAAGCTCCTATTCCCTACCCTACCCCTCCTGCAATTGCTTACAAAGGTTTTCTTTGTTGCAATGGGCTGGGCAGCAATTGATTGGGTACTAGCTAACGCTTTAGCTTCTGCGTCTAATGTGGATGAAGAAGAAGGAAAGGACGGTGAAAATAAAAAATACAGTAAACGCCCCGTTTGGGTCTTTGCTTTGGTGGCTTTGGCTTCTACGCTTGCCCTCTCGCTGGTTTCCAATTATTTTATCAGTAACCAACTAGCAGGAAAAACGCACCTGTCTGGATTCAATCAGATGGTTGCTAAATCAATGGCACAGGATAGTAGTTTGAAATCCCAAGCCTTTGCTATTTTGCAAGATGCTCCAAAAACGCAAAATAAGCTCATTACAGGAGCATTAGCTGAAAAAGGTAGGTTGATAGCTGCCGCAGTCAATAAAGGGTCTGAAAGTTGGAAAAAAGACTATCAGCGTGGACGAAATAACCCCGAAGCATTCTTTTGGAAGTGCCGCCGTTGTCCGCAACGCTATAAAGATTATCGAAATGGCATACTCGCTGCTATCGAGGAAGGGGATAAAATTGTATCAACTGCCAGAAACCATCAGAGTAATTTACAGGCTTCGCTCTCCCCTACCCTTTCTTATCAGCTTTCTAACGATTCATTATTGTTGGCAGTCAAGAAAAACACCGACCAGTTAGAACAGGAACGGAAAGAACGGGAGAGCCAAATAAATACTATCCTGCTTTGCATGACTTTAGGCTGCGGTATTCTTTCGCTTATTCTGACTTATGTTTTACGGGAACACCGCAGGAAATACGGGCAACAGGTGATTGAAAATAACGCCCGTATGTTCATGCTGATATTTGATGTATTCAGCCGATTGGGTAACGGTTTGCTGGATATTGGTTATACGCTTATCGTACAGCCGTTTAACTGGTTGCAACGGAAAGGCTGGCTTAAACGTTATCGGTTATCCCCTAACCGTTTAACGGATAAACCAGAAACCGTTACGGATATAGTAACGGATAAAGACCTAACCGATAAACGTTTATGTCTTAACTGTTCAACGGATATAAGCCACAAGCGTAAAGGGGCTAAGTATTGCAGCGATTCTTGCCGTATGGAGCATCATAATTTTGTGCCGCATAAACGGAATTTAGCACAAGCGTAAAACGGATAATTTTAATGCAAATACTGTTTTTACTGTAAAAACAGTATTTGCATTAAAAGCATTTTTTACTATATTTGCTGTATAAATTAAATATACTACTACTATGCCAGCAAAAGTTATATCAGTAGCGCACCGAAAAGGAGGAATAGGTAAAACTTGTATTACTATTCACCTTGCAACAGCTTTAGCAACTAAAAAAAAATTAAAGGTTATCATACTTGATACAGACAGCCAGCAAAGTGCTGTTGAATATCGAGAGTATGAGAAGAATGCTGTTTATGAGGGAGAAGAACCTCCTTACCCCATCCAACGAGCGCAACCTAAATACCTGTTTGATGAAATCCGACATTTACGGGATAAGTACGATATTATTTTTATTGATATTCCCCGTATGACGGAAGCTACAGACGAGAGCCAACTTTCGACAGCTCTTACTTATTGTGATTATGTTTTAATTCCTATTGTTGCAGGAGATTTGGAAGGACTAAGCACCCAAAAATTTATCAAATTGGTACAGGGTATTGATAGCTACAAAGCATCAAAAGATTTTTCTTTCTCCTATTATGGTTTTTTGAATAAACGAAATAGACGTATAGAGAATAGTCAAGCAATTACCTTTATGGAGCAGCTAGGCGTTCCAATGTTTGAGAACACTCTTTCAGATGTAAAGGCTCTTTCTAAGCCTTACACTTATGAAAGTATTCTTGATGATGCAGAAGGTAAAAGACGTTTTGAACCGTTTTTTACAGAATTCCTTAATAAATTTAAGTTCTAGTTATGGCAAAAAAGAGAAAAAGTATTTTTGAAACGGCGACCTCTAACGAAGAAATTAAGGACGCAGCATTAAGTGTGCAAAAGGAAACGTTAAAAACAGGTGATGAAAAAAAGCGTTCAGTAACACCTAAAGAAAAGAAGAAAACCGAGAAGGAAGGAAAGCTAATGCATTTGTATGTTGATAGTGAGCATCATAGGCAAGCCAAAATTAATGCTACCATTAGAGGAATGAAGTTAGGGGAGTATATCCAATGGCTTATTATTCAGGATAAAGACAATATTAGATAATAATATTTTTACAGTAAAAACTGTTTTTATTGTTTTTACATTATTTACAGTAAATATAGCATGAATATTACCCAAGCTAATAATTTAGATTTCCCTGAATTGCTTTCCCGTATGGGCTTTGAGCCTGTATCTATCAAGAAGGGGGGCGACCAGCTTATTTATCATTCTCCATTCAGAGAAGATAAAAGCCCGTCTTTCAATATCTCAAGGGGAGAAAAATATCCTTGGGTATGGAATGACTTTGGCGATAGTGGCGGCACAGTCATTGATTTTATTTTACGCTACCAAGGGCATAGCAATTTCAAAAAGGCTTTGCGCTATTTGGAGAGCTTCTATTCCGGAACGCCTAAAGCTTCTCCCAAGCCTAAGAGGGTAGGGGAGAGCCAACAAAATCTTTTTTCTTCTTACGGTCAGTCTGCGCAGCAGTCGCCGCAAATTTTAGCAGATAGGGAATTAGAATTTATAGGAGCTACGCCCGTAGCTAATCCACTTATTTACCGCTATTTGATTAAAGAGCGGAGCATCCCCCGTCCACTTATTAGCCGTTACCTTTTAGAAGTCCGTTATTTTAATAAGAAAATGGACAAAGAATTTTTTGCTTTTGGTATGAAGAACCGCAGCGGCGGTTATGAAATACGAGCCGCTAGTGATGAATATAAATTTAAATCAGCATTGATAGCCCGTGATATTACTATTATCGAGGGCAGCCAGCCGCTACGCAGCAGCTTAAATATTGTAGAGGGCATGACCGACTTTTTAAGTTTGTGCGCTATGTATGGCGTTCAGGAGCTTGCAGGAGATACGATTATTTTACATTCGTTATCGTCTTACAGTCGAGCCGCCGAATTTATAAAGAACCGAGCTTATGCTAAGATTTATACTTTTCTTGATAATGACGAAGCAGGACAAAAGCAGACCGAGCGATTTAAAGAAGAATTTGGGGCATTGGTTGTTTCTCAATCTAGCCTATTTGCTCCCCATGAGGATTTAAACGCCGCACTCATAGCTAACCCACCATCAAAACATTTAGCAGGATAGCGTTTTTTAGCTGTTCCTGCATCAATCTCCATTCAATCCAACCGTTACCATCTTAGAGTCGCCTTTCTCTCTTGTGGGCTAAATTAGGGGGTGTTTTACCCTCATTTAATCCTAGTCAATCATGCAGCCCCTTCTCTCTGAAGGGATTTACAGAATTGCATTTTTTCTGAAGTGAGAAAAAGCTGCTAATTCCTGCATTTGACTTGGTTTTTCATTCGGGCTTAATGGAACACAGAATTTAACCACAAGGAGTAAAACGACATGGCTATTAATAACAGCGTAACGTTAATTGGAAATATGGGCAGCGAAGCCCGTTTTATCAAAACAGAATCAACGGAATTTGTAGCGGTATCAGTTGCTACGACTGACAGCTACAAAGATGATAGCGGCGAATGGCAAGAGAATGAAACCATTTGGCACAACATTATTGCCTTTAATCCAAAGCTCATAGAAATACTAAAGAGCTTAAAAAAAGGCACTCGCATTGAGGTTACAGGCTCATTATCTTACCGACCGTACCAAGTCCAAGATGGTGATGGCGTACTGATTACCAAAATGGAAGCGTCTATAATTGCTCGTAAGATAGAGCAAGCCCCTTTACCTAAGAAAACTAGCTAAGAGAGTAGGGGGCTTTTGCCCCTTTCTGAATGAATGGGCAAACAACCCCGTTATGCTCTTTTTTATGCGGTTTATTAAAATAAATGATGGAAATATGTGTTATTCTTACTGATAATTTTTTCAATCAAAAAAAGAACTATGAAATTTAATGTTGGTGCTGTTGTAGTATTAAAGTCAGGGAGTCCTAAAATGACTGTTGCTCATTATGAAAAATTGGGGAATGGTCGACCTATTCTTTCAGAGGTTGTGTGTATTTGGTTTGTTAATGGAGAACAAAAAAAAGGTACTTTTCACGAAGATACACTTACTGATGATATACCCGATGATGTGGGAGGTGGTGGAGTTTTTTAAATGAACTTGCACTTTTCCACGCAATGGGCAAACAACCCCTGAATGAAAGCCTGCTTTTTAGCAGGCTTTTTTTATGCCCGTTTTTTACTTGGGGATTCTCCCCCAGCGCATTCCGCAAAAAATAGCCCTTCCCGTGTTGTCGCTTTGCTCCTGCCCGAACCAGAAGGGCGATTTTTCACTTCCATTTGCACCCCCATTCTCGCCGAAGGGCAGAAGGTTAAAGCGCAGTTGTGCTTTTACCCTTCAACCTGAATAGGAGAAAAAATAATGCAGGAGATTATCACCAGCGACTTTGCCCGTTTTGGCAGCAGAGAAAGAGAAATGGCGGAGGAACTACTAAAAGCATGGCGAGAGCAGGGGCTTCCAGAAGATTTCGAGAATGAGAACGTCACTATCACCATGAACTTTAATTCTGGTTACGTCTTTTTGACTAACGCTGAATACCAAGTGGCAATGATGAACGGCGATACGCTGGAGAGCCTTTATACCGATTTTGAAACGGGTGAGGAAGGGTTCAAAGAGGAACTAAGCAAGGAAGCCATTAAACGGCTTGGAATTTAATTAGAAGAAGGAACTAAAACCATGAACAACGATGAAATAAACACACTTAAAACGGAACTGAAATATTTTACAGGGGGTGATGAATTTCACCGCAACCCATTATTTGGCAATTATGTTTATACGGATGGCGTAAAGTATCTAGCAGAACAGGCAGGAGCTTATTGGTTGATAGATTATATTCTATCCCATCAGCTAGACCCTAAGCTTAAAAGGCAACTTTTTCAGGTCTGGAAAATGACGGTGCAAGATGATAGCGCAACCGTAACGGTAGAAGATGGTAACGATAATATTATCACTTCTTTGACCATTGAATTTACAGATTTTCCATTAGAAGAAATTACCCTTTGGCTAGTGGAGAAAACGCTCATGCTACCGAGCGAATATTAAAGCCGATAGGGTAGGGGGCTTTTTCCCCCTGCAATTTTAATCAAACCTTCACACCAACAAAGGAGCAAACTGCTATGATAACTATTATGGATAAATCACAAGAAAACAATGTAGTTAATTTTCCTACAAAGAACAATAAGCCTGTATCTTTTATGTCTGAATCTGAACTGGTTTATGATGCAAAAATGGCATGGGTACAGCCCATTAATTGGGCAGTAGCTGGCACTCGTAAATTAACGGAGGATGATAAAAATTGTATTCGCCGTCTTAATGAATTGTGTATTAAAGGAGGTTTTGCTCCCTTGGAATGTGATTTAGATAATCTTTAAATATTTCTTTTTATATTTGGAAGAAATTAAAACTTCCAAATATGGCAGATGATAATGATAAATTTAAAGACCTCTTAGCAAAGTATTCTTCTAAAGAAACCGAAAACCTCAAAAATATTGCTCAAAAAGGGAAAGAGGTATCTTCTGAACAAAGCCCCTCTGATATTATTAATTCTCATACCCCCAACCCTAAAGATGCTGGTAAGCCTGTTGCTGGCGTAGAGAACAAGGTGGCAGGTGAGGGTTTAGAAAATTATAACACCCGTCAAGATAATGAGGTAAGGAAAGCAGGGCATGGATTGGGTGATAATGGCGTTGAGCCAGATAAAGAAGAACCAGCCGAGCCGAGTAAAGAAAGTAAGGAGGGTAAACCGAATCCTGATGCGCCTAAAGATATGTTAGCTGATTATCAGAATAAACCGCCAGCACCAGCGAAAGAGCCTAATAAAGAAAAAAGATTAGACGATATGGAACGCTAGAGCTGTTCCTATTCAGACCGTTCAATGGTTTTTATGAGGATGGCATTTTGTTCTTTTGGGGCGATATGTTTATCAGGGTTAAATTCCTTCATACTTTTGATTTGTTCATCACCTAATAATTCAGCAATACGGTGAAGATTTTCCCCTGTAAAAATAAAGGCTCTGGTGGTGGTGGTAATGGTTAAATTTCCATCCCTAAAACTGACCTCTAATAAATGGCTATATTTATAGAGGTCAAAATTTCCGTGACGGTCATAGATTTTTAAACGAGTTGATGTTTTTTGCTCAATGGCTTTATAGGTTTCAACCAGTTTAGGGATTTGCTCTTGTTGCACTTTTTCTCCTGATGGGGTGGGGGAGTTGCTTTGATATTTTCCTAGTAAATTTTTATCGCTCATACCATTGGGATTTAGAACTGCCTTCTGTTCCATCGCCGTACATTACATCATAATAACTATTGGCAATATCCTGTCTGGCTTTCTCTGCTTGGGAAGCGTGTTTTTTATTACCACTTCCAAATTTAGCAAAGGTATCAATATATTTTTGCCGTCCAGCTTTTGCGCTATTGAAGGCTCTAATTTTTCTAATTTGGTTTCCTCTGTCTGTCTTGATTCCCTTTTCTTCAAGAGCGTTTACGTTATGTCCATTTGTCCAAACGCCTTGTTTATCAATTCCTCTTTCTCGATAACTAAGAAGGTTAAAACGAATTTTACCATGCTCATTATCATTGGCAGCAGATGCTTTATTTAAATGTTGTTGATAGGAAAAATGGAAATCTCTTAGCACGTCACGCCCATCTAAACCGCCATTTTTATAGCCCGTTAATTTCTTTCCAAATGTTCCATCTTCTTGCACAGGACGAAGATTAAACATGACATGAGCATGAGGGTTTTTACCGCCGTCTTTTGCATCGGGTGAATGGATAGCATAGTCTGCTATTAAACCCCTACTGGTGACGTTATCAGCGACCCATCCGTTTACGACTTCCTTGTGCTGTTCATGGCTAAGATTACGGGGTAAGGTGAGTACTATCTCTTTAGCCAATTGAGCGTCTTTTCTTTTTTCAACCTGTTCAACACCATTCCATAATTTTTGCCTATCACCCATCCATTCGGGGGCATGGTCTGGTTTAATAATTTCAGTATGAAGGACGTTTTGCTTACGGGTGTAATCGTGTGTTTTATTGTAGCGTTCATCCTGCAATTTATCAGAAGCTCGATAAGCGGCACAGGCAACAACGGAACTACCAGAGCGATAGGCTGCGGCGGCTACGGTACTCTTTCGAGAACCTCTGCTGATAGTCTGGATATGTAAGCAAGCGTGCATAATTTTTTCTTTTTACGGCATAGCCAAAGGCTATCTTTAATTTAATGATTTAGCTTTTTCCCTTCGCCGAGCGTGACAATGCGGAGCGTTGGCTCGGTCGGCGGACAAAAATCCTTGTTTTTCTGATGTAGTCTAATTGCACGTCTAAGAGTTACTAACGTAACTCGGTGCGATTTTGTTGTCTAGCAACAAAAGACTACATCAGAAAAACAAGGATTTTTGTCTTAAAACATGGTGCGGATGGGCAACAAATTTTTGAGGAAGATTGATAAAACTGTTATTTAGTAAGTGGTTTTTGGTTCACTATAATGCTGTCAAATTTAGCAAAGTTAAGTTTCTGTTGGGTACTTACCGTTTGCATTACAAGGGTCTTTAATTCGCTTGGTGAGATAGCAGGATTGAGAATGCTAGGCATAACTACTTTCATATCTCTATCCAGTTTATTAACTGCGTGTTTTTCAAAAAAATCACCGCCAATGAGATTACCATTTTCATCTAGTAGCTGTATATTTTTTAGACTTGTCCTACTGTCTGAAATCATTGTTCCTAATTTCTGACGGTATATATCAATGTAATAATTCAAGTCATTTTTATAGACTCCTTCATTGATAGAATTGCGGAATATGAGTGCTTCAATTACTAGCTTATATTGAATATGTTCTCCGTATAATTTATTTAATGCGTGACGTTGAACTCTGGTTAATCGGCATTCTGTAATAGAATTATTGTTGCCATTATTGGAGGGGTTATCTGTTAATTTTTGGTAGCCAAAAGTAGCGGCAATAAGAGCTAATAATGCTAAGAGCATCCATACCCCTTTATGTTTAGTTTGCTGTTCTTTATTTGTTTTTTGTAGCGTTTTCACTTGTTCCTTTAGCTGCTTGTTTTGGAGCTTGGTTTCTATACGGGTAAAAAGCCGTTGATAGGTTTTTGAGGTTGTTTCTTTGCCAATAGGAGGATTTAATATTCTGCTAAAACTACTTTCATCATAGCCAAGTTCTTGAGCTATTTCCTTGGAATGATAGTTGTTAAAATCAACATGACCGTTTTGTTCGGTATAATTGCCGTAGAGCCGTTTCAATAAATTTATTAGGGTTTGGTGATTATCATTCATTGCTTAATGGTTGAGGGTTTTTACTGGTTACAACGCTATCAATTCTATTGAAATTATAGGTTTGGATAGTTCTTATTTTCTCAAAAATGGTGGTTCGTATTCTGCTTGATGATATTAATGGATTAGTTACTAAGGGTTTCATTGCGTCAAAATTTTCATCAATATTATTGATAGAATGGTTTTCAAATAGCTTGAAAAGATACTCACCATTTTCAGCTTTTAGATTGGTTGCTTGAACCACATCTCTTGCTTCCTCGATGATAGTAGGCATTTTTTTTGCGCTTTCTATTAGGTAAGGTTCTAGGTCATTTCCATATACACCTTGTTTAAGGTCGCTATGAAAAACGATAGCTTCGAGGGCTATTTGATAACATATATTATCAGCATATAATTGGGTGATTGCTTTACGTTCATTAGCGGTTAATCGACATTCTGTGATAGGGTTATTGGTGTCATCATTAGACGGGCTATTTATTAGTTTTTGATAACCCATAGCAGCAGCAATAAGGGCGAGTAATGATAGGAGCATCCACATTCCTTTATATCTAATGCTTTGCTCTTTTTTCTCATTCTGGAGGGCTTTAATTTGCTTACTACTTTCTTCTTCTAATTTCTGAATTTGTTCTTTGAGCTGCTTGTTTTCGAGCTTTGTTTCTATGCGAATGAATAGCCGTTGATAGTTTTTAGCAGATGGATTTTTGTCGATGGGAGGATTCAATATTCTACTAAAAGCAGTTTCATCATAGCCGAGGTCTTTTGCTATTTTAGAATGCTGCTTATTGAAATTAATACGCCCGTTCTGTTCGGTGTAACTGCCGTAGAGTTGTTCGAGTAATTTAATAAGCTGGCTATGGTTGTTATCCATCGGTTGCAATTTTTAATTGACGCTTCTTGTAAAAAGATTGCGCCTGATTGATTGGAGTTGAGAGGGGAAATTACAAAAATTGAGGAAAAATATTAATTATGGCAGCAGAATCTTTTCCTCTTGATACCATCCTTTACCGATTCAACGGCGTAGAGCCTTTTACTTTGCGGCAAGCGTGCGAGGGTGTTCAAATTTTTGGCGGTATTGGTAGTGGTAAAACATCAGGCAGCGGTGCAGCTTTAGCAAAGTCTTATTTGCGTGCTGGCTTTGGTGGTTTAGTGCTATGCGCTAAAAAAGACGAGTTAGAAACATGGCAACGATACGCTAAAGAAACAGGTCGAGAAAATAGCCTGTTGGTCTTTGATGCAAGTGGCGAATGGCGTTTTCCTTTCCTTCA
>CBDICY010000001.1:0-844510 GCA_965277445.1 Saprospiraceae bacterium
ACTACGTCTAAAAGCCCGTCTCCGTCAAAAAGTTTTGACGCGTCAAAACTAAAACGCCGTCAAAATCTTTTTTTTTTTTTTTTTTTTTTTTTGACCTGGCCCTCTCAGGCCCCATCTACGTTTTCCACTGCATGCTGTAGACGCGTCAAAGATCCGATCGCCAATCTCCATGGCATCCATCAAAACCTGTGAAACGGGGCCGTGTTTTGACGGAGACGGGCTTTTTACACGTAGTGTAATTACGGCCTTAAGGCTGGTATTACACTACAGCAACGTCTGCTGCACGAATGGCATAGTGAGTTTTGGCTCACGGTAGGCCTGCCGTATTACTGCCGTGTATCGTGGCAAACGCAGCCGCAGGTTGTAGACCCCAGGTCAGTCTATGTGCGACGTTTGCTACAGTACACGTTCACGACAGGCTCACAGCAGACGCGCGTGCATGTGAGCCTGGTTTGAAAACAATACTACCGTTGCCCTAGCTGGTAGCCGTAGACGTGTGTGCCGTTGCCGTAGTATAACACCGGCCTAACATATTTTTCACTTTAATAGCCAAGACTTGATGACGTGAAGAAAACGCTCAACACTTGCAACTGTCAAGTTGTACTGTACTATACTTGTTGGAAGTCTAATTTAGGATCTAGAAGCTATGGTCCTTGCTGCATTGCACGGGCTTTGTTGAGTCACGCCAGTGGTACATGTACCATGCACTGACAACTTGACTGTACCTGCTGTACTGTTTTTTCGTGCAGTGCACCGGTAATGGTCTCAAGTTCCCCAGTATTGTGGAACAGGGTGAGCCGGAGTCCGACGAAGAAGTAAATGCAGGAGGCATACCGGCCACTGTTATTGAGTGCTTCTTCTTTGGTGTGCCGTGGATACCTCCCATGTCAATATTCACAGGTTTGACAACCCTGAGACTTGTGAGTGCATAGGAGATAGGGAACACTGTCTTACTGTATGTCATTACTAGTAGAACGCATAGATTCGAAGGGCCTTGCTAGATCATAATGCCAGATGGATGCACGACAATACAAGTGGACCTCCTGTAACGCCGACACATGCGTTTTGACACATAGTTGCCTCTACTGGCGGCTGTTTAGGCTTGTAGCTGTGCATGTGAGAAGGCAATGTGATCCCATAGCAGAGGTTGCAGAGCATACTCAGTGCATGTGCTTTATGAAGCACTAGCACTTGTGAAGAAGTACTCCCTTGATCAACTGTTGTTATCTTTCTTTGTTACAAGACGATTTGCCCTGGCATGTGTGTGTGTGGTGTATTTCATCCAGGTTGATCAAACTATTAGCAGGATTGACGGGCTTGACGAATGTGTCCAGCTCCAGGAGCTGTGGATAGCCGAATGCCAACTAACGGTAAGGGAACATGTGTACATGCAGGTGTACTGACTGCATCTTCTCGATAGCTGTCTTAGATACAGTACAGAGAGGACATGCTGAGCATGCTCTATTCCCACTGGGCCAGTGCCACAGATGGGTACTCATACTTCCTATCTGCACAGGCTGGGACCAGGCACTGCCTGTAACTTCGAGAAGCAGGGCAGCAAGAAACGCAAAACATGTGGAAGGCATGCTGACAGTACAATACTGCTACAAATATGTGTGCACAGCATCCTGTAACACTGTACCAGAGCGTCATGCTCAATACAATGCCGGAAGACATTTCCTTCAGTGAAGGGAAGGATTTACAACGCATTATGATGCAATCACACAATCTCATAAATATACGACTTTCCGCATTGGAAGGGAGGTGTAAATTGTAGGAGCTCTGTCATGCTTTATGATACTTGCCCAGTAAATTAAGCTAGAAGCCTGTCTATATTCAAGACCCGGATAACCAAGATGTGAGTGCAGTATGCTTTTTGTAAAACATAATCCTGCTCAGTTTACTCATAAGTGTGTGTGTGCGTGTGTGTGCGTGTGTGTGTGTGTGTGTGTGTATGTATGTATGTGTATGTGTATGTGTATGTGTATGTTTTATTGGATTGCTGTGTACTCCTAGTTGTGCTAAATATATCTCACCCAATTTCCTTACCGGTGTCTGATGTCCTTTGCAGAAAATTGCAAACTTGTCAAAACTAGTCAACTTGGAAATTCTCCATTTGTACACGAACAAGATATCAAAGATCGAAGGACTGTCTACCCTGACGAAGCTGCGGACATTGTGGTTAGCTTCCAACCGCATCACTGTGATAGAGGTAATTATATTGCGTGACAACATAATAGGAACCAGTCACAAATATGTACGGCAAAGCGTATCTATTACGACCACTCCATGGTGTTGTTTGAGCCGGTCTCATCAGACAGGTGGTCTACTATCACCGGTACATTCCCCTGAAGAAGTGTTTCTGGTCATAGACATCTGACCTAAGGTTTTAGGGGGTTGCTGACTATAGTTGCTTATCATTCCAGGCTTTTCAATGTCTAGGGAAATGTCTAGGCTTTTCTCGTGCACACACTTCAGTTTTCTTGTGGACGTGGCTTGCAGACAAAGCTCGGTGACGTTGTTGCACTGCGATGTCGTGGCTTCAGCTGGAAACTAGCAATAGACACATCACCAGTGTACATTGCATTGGCTGACAGAGGACAAGCTGAAGGTGACACAAACAGCGGTACTCAACTCCACAGGATACTGCTAAAAATGAAACTACTCCTAAGTGTGCCAGATTTCTTTGATGGTAGCTCAACTTCTCATGTGTGTTGTTGTTATGTGTGCAGAATATTGAGAACCTCACTAACCTGCTTGATCTAAACTTGGCCAATAATCAGATCAGCACAATTGGTAAGTCCCATCATAGCTGGCTAACGTTTGAATACAATGTATACAGTCACTATGAGGCTGTACGTTGCTGAAGGATAACACTCACTTTTGATTCGTAATGTTACTGTGTGCTTAGTGCAGCACTACCGTAAAAGCTCCTAATATTAATAACACCCGTCCGAAATAACTCCCACCCTCCGTATATATACGCCCGGGTACATGCCTGTCTCACTGTACATGTTTTTGAATTTCATGATCAATATCTTTGATTTTACTTGGCTGTTTGGATCTTTGGTTACGTTTCCACCCAGGCCTTATTACGGGCTATTACGGTATTGCTGGCGTATATGTCGTGTGATCATCGAAGCAAGTAGTTTGGTTTTAGGCAGCACACTGTACAGTCAAGGGGTGCACAATCCGGCGACATATGTTGCCATTTGTTCATGCACATGAGTGTGCGCCCGCGCACATTTTTGCCGTGTTGATCTGCAGAGAAAACACTAGATGTGCTATCTCCTAGTCTTGAGAGACTAAACCTTTCAGGAAATCCAATACGTTCGCTCGCGGTAAGTTCATGAGTCGTGTAATCTCCGATTTTGTTTCAGCTTGGCCCTCGAACTACCTACATGCTCAGTGTATTTGTTTCCAGGGAATAATTTAACCGGTATCGCATCGCAGTTTGCGACGCAAATTATCTGAAGTGCGATCGAAATTCTAAAGTTTGTAGCAAAAACTGCGATGCCATTTGCGCGGAACCCGCTGAGCAGATCTGGAGAAATCAAGGGCGTCGTGTGGTAGTCTAGTCTGCTCAACTCAACAGATCTGCAACAACTATTGCGATGCGCACGTACTCGTACTCGCGCGTTGTCACGCCGTTGCACTCATATGCGTGCGTCGACTATAAAATGTACGGTTTCTGCATTGTACGCGTGTAGAGTAACACTCAGTTTATCAGTAACATCCGGTCAGCGGTCTGCGGCATGACGTACAAGTACACGAATTTGCAAGTGCAACGCGCTTGGACAGTGCATGCGGGGCTAACTGTGTAGCCAAACACAAAGTGAGAGCGTAAGCAGCGGCGCTGTTGCAACTACAAGTACAAGAACACTCGGTCTCCGTCCTTTTATTTTAGTTGTCTCTTGGAAAATACAGTTGTTTTTCCGTTTTGCTTGACAGGTATCGTTATGTCCCAGTCTGTAAGTTTGTCAACTGTCCAGAATTGGGAAAAAGATGTTGACAGTCTTAGAGAGTGGCTACGCTATGATCAGTCTGGTGGAAAAGTTACCCGAATTTTTTTGTGAACTGTGCCACAAACACAGGGACCGCCTCAGAGAGATCCGGAATTTCAACTCCGCTTTTATTGATGGGGTAACAGGATCCTCTTTGAAAAAGGACAACGTTGCAAAGCACAAAAAGTCTGACATGCATAGTAAAGCTGTCAACATGGAGAGAATGCCAGCGAAGACGATACATTTCTGTGGAAAAAAAAACACCTAATATAAACTGCTACACAATGTGTAGCAGTTGCTATTCAAGTTGCATTTTGCATCGCAAAATTGCTACGTAAAAATTTTGAAGTAAATTATTCCCTGGTTTCTAATGTAACTTTTGAAGTAGACAAAAGTTCATTCTTTTACTTAACGCCCCGCAATCATTGGGTGTAATGTCTATGTGCATGTCAGGTTCTTACAAGGCGAAAAACTATGGTCGTACAATAACCTTAAAATCCCTGCTATCAAAGATAGGTAGAATCAGTCCTGTTAGTGTCACTTTCCCTGACAGCGCATGCATATGTTTTCTCTGTCATGGCTTCGGCAGGAGTATCACCATATTGCACGGCTACAACAGCTAAGAATATTATCCATTCGCGATCCTAGATACAGCTCGAGCCCTGCTGCGGAGCAACCCAATGCCACAACATTCATATTGTACCATTTGCCTGGGCTAAAGGTTCTTGATGGCGAAGAAGTCGCGAAGCAAGAGCTAAGACGCCTACTAGATGTAAGTTGAGGCAATTCTTTGCACTGAATTTCCAGGTGCTCTGCCGGATTCTGCTGTCAGTAGCTGCACACTACTAAACTAAGCCGCTGCACCGAGGAATATGCCCTGGAAGCTTCTACTCTAAAGGTCCATGGGGGAGGGGAGGGATTATTATAGGCATGCAATATTGCCGTGCTTGTAGTAGTCTTGCCACATCCAGCCTTCCTGCAAGCAGTCACCTGCAGAATGACAACAGCTCTAGATAAGGTATTCTTTCTAATGGAGATACCGACACCGTGAGCATGCACGTTTTCATTTTGTTGTAGAGCATTGTGGAGAAGAAAAGTCGCTTTTATCGTCAGCAAGAGGAGGGCTTACAGCGGACTGCACAGCATTTACAGCGACAGGTGAGTCTGAGTAAGACATCCAAGCATCTACTCTCTTCCAGTGAGTCCCGATATCCGTGGGCGGACGAAACAACTGTTGTCAGGAGCACACTCCCCTCGCCTCTTGCTTGATGCGGTTTCTGGTGTGTCGTTTGCAGTGTGGCATTACCTGCCAGTGTATCAGTGACTCCACGTCTAAATAGTTGAAAGTTTCTTGAGTAAGACATTGCTAATGATCCATGATGATGTCTACAGGCGCGTAGCTAGGGGGGTCTCATTGCCCGGAAACCCCCGCTTCGCCGATATTTTTTTTACATGATAGACATGTGCATGCATGCTCTGTCCCCTTGACCACTGCCAGGGAACACCCCAGACCCTATAATTTCGTTGGAACCCCCCCCCCCCCCTCGGGGTACCCTTGATATACCCCCGGCTATATACATAGCTTGACATGATTGCTGGCACCAATGGTTTCATTCCGAGTATATTAACATTAGAAGTACACCATCACTATCCTGGCATGCCACCTCTTTCATGGCTGGTCTAGCCTAAACAGAGCAAGTCGGTGTAATACACAGTTTTGGTGTGATGCATGTGCATGCTTGTTGCGTAGATGCACTACACTGTGCTGGCGGATACCTGTAATACGTATAGGCATCTTCGTAATGTGGAGTCTGTTGGCTACCAGGTTAGTACTGGACGCTTGTTATGCTGCTGGAAGACTCGTGCCTTTCACTATGACTGTGAGCTGTGCATAATTGGATTTTAGTGATGCTTCTTCAAGTGTTTGTTGGCATGACTTGGACGGACTTACCCAGAGGGCCGAAGTTGGCTACCCTTCTATGGCATGGTATCTCAGTTAACAACTATGAGTATTACTGCATTCAGACCATACATTAAATGGGTCAGTTGAAACCTGTCTTCAGAACTCTGAGTTTCATGCACAACCGAGCAATCATTAGGTAACTAGCTGCCAGGTGCCTGATGATTGCTGCTGTTCTGCATGAACCTCTAAGTTGTGTATTGTAAGAAATGTTTTTCGGAAGTATTGCACTATATGGAGCAGCCCATACTTTGCCATGACTTACACATAGGTAAATAAAGAAAATCTTGCACGATTTTATTGATTACACATTTAGATCGATTTTATTTATTTAACTAATTTTTTCTCATGAAAAGAATGAGTCTTACACACCTAAAAGGGAGTCTTTTTCTAAGGCGTTCCTTATTTTTAGCTCTTTTTGCCCTCTTTTATGGAGGATTGCAAAATGCAAATGCCCAAGCCCTCGACCTAGGCAGAGGTGCTGTGGTAAAGATGCCATATGTAGCAGCAGATAGTGTGTCTGCTTGTTACAAATTAACTACCTGTAATGATGATGGCCCATCAGATGCTGCTGCTGTTAACAGCCCACGTTGGACGGATGATGGCACAAACGATGGCAATTATGCTGACGGTCATCAAAGAAGGGATTCTATTGAATTTTGCCCTGAAGATAAATGGCACAGAGTAAAAGTTGTATTTACAGCTTTTGATTTGGAAGATGGAAAGGATTCTTTAGTTGCCTATAATGGCACTAAAGCTGCTTTAAGCACTCGAATTGGTGCAGCAACAGGTACAGGAGCTTCTAAAGCTTTTGGCGGTTGGATTGCAGCAGATTGTAACCCTAGAGTTAATCCATCAGGCTGTTTAACTTTCATCTTCTATACTGATGGTAATAATACCAAAGGTGCAGGATGGGATGCTTGGGTTGATTGTGAAGATAGAAAAATTTCTGTTGAAACAGTTGCTATTCCCAATCGAAAATTAACGTGTGATAGTGCTGCTTATGGAATTATTACGATTCCTGCACCTACCATTAAAATTTGCGACGTTACTACCACTCAAACTGCCGATGATTCTGTTCGTTTAGTTGTAACCAACCAGCACGGTGTAGTTTGTATTGATTCTTGTCTTACTAAGGCAGGAGTGAACAACGCAGTAACGGATACCTTTGCAATTGGTAGTTACAAGGCGACATTTACATTGAAATCAGATACAGAAAAGACGTCTACATCTATTTTCTCTGTACAAGCGCCTTCTTTAGTATGTAATGATAATATTAATGTGCCATTAGGATCTGCTTGTATGGTTGTATTGACTCCAGATGATTTATTGGAGCAACTATGTGATACGATCACAGATACCATGTACTACAACATTACCATTACTTTAGGTGCTGGTAAAGACAAAGTAGAATTAAAGACAACAGGACATACAAATGCTGGAACACCAGTAGTTTACCCAGTAATTACAGCAGATACCGTAAAAGCAGCAGGAATGACTGTTTGTAATGCAACGGCAACAGTTAAAATTGAAAGAATTTATTACGGTACTACGGATACCTTAACTTTCTGTAATAACGGGCCAAAGTCTTCTGCTTGTGAGACGACGCTTAATTTCTCTGACCAAACTATTCCTTGGGTTAGTGTAGTGCCTGGTATTGATACAATTATTGCTTGTGATACTACAGGATTAGCAGCGCTTTTAGAGGCTAATGCAATTGATAATTGTGATGAAACATTACCTGTAACTTATACGGTTACAATGGAAGAAACAGATCCATGTTTTGCAGCTAAAGGAAAAGCAGATACAACAACTGCAACAGTCTTGTTTTCTGCGGCAGATGATTGTGGTAATGTTGGAACTTTTGAAAAAGTATACACCATCATTCGACCAAATAAAGCGGATCATATTGCTAAAACAGAGTCAGTTACAGTAGAATGTTCAGAAGACAAGAACGCTATTTCTGGTGTTCCTGGTTTGAAAATTGGTACGCTTAAAAATGGTGTATTTACTGCAAAGGATACTATTGAATTAAGTATCAATAAATATATCTGTGGATATATCTTAACTAAGAGAGATGAAAATATACCAAGTAATGATTGTGGAGCGAAAGTGTTCCGTTATTGGTCGTTATTAGATTGGTGTAAGCCAGAAGAAGGCCCTGTGGCTTGTGATACGACTTTTATTCAGTATACTGATACCAAGGCACCTACATTTGATGCAGGTCAAGGAGGAAATAGAACTTTAGAATTAGGACATTTCTCTTGTACCTATGATATTTACAAGTTAGATATACCTAAAGCATCTGATAATTGTTCTACACCGAAGGTTACATTAACTGCAATTAACAGAATTGAAGATGGAGGTTTATGGGCAATAGATAAAGCTGATTGGACTAAGTTAGATTGTGATTCTTTCCAATTAACTTGGACTGCAGAAGATGATTGCCATGAGCAAACAGCGGTTGCTACCTTGAACCAGATTGTTGTAATTAAAGATGTTACGAAGCCATCTGCAATAGCTGTTGATCAATTGAATATCTCTCTTCCTAACGAATGGGGAGCAAGAGTAAAAGCATCTGATGTAGATGCGGGAAGTTACGATGCTTGTGGAATCAAATCTATTCAAGTAAGAATCAAAGGAGCATATACTGATCCTAATGCAGGATGGGCTGATTACGTTGATATCGGATGTCAATATGTACACCCAGATTTACAGATTGAATTGAGAGTTATCGATAATAAAGATAATCAAAATATCGCATGGACGAATATCTATGTAGAAGATAAGATTAATCCTTACTGTGATGCTCCAGCTCCTAGAACAATCGATTGTGATAAATTACACAATGGAGAATTAGGTACACCATCAGCTGACTGGACAAATACAAGTGCTGCTTTAGAAGCAATACATAATGCATATTTTGGCTCATTTACATGTGAAGATAACTTAAAAGCAGAAGAATGTGGTGATTTAGAAGAAGAAGAGCAATACAGATTAACTGAATGGCCTTGTGGTGAAATTGATTTAGATAGAAGACATCGAGCAACTGATTGGTCTGGTAATGTTTCTGATTGGGCTTACCAATGGAACAATAAAGTTCAATACAAAGCAGGATGGTCATTTACTGTACCAGCTGACTGGGAAGGAGAATGTGGAGCGGAAGTAGCTGCACCAGCTATTACAATTAATAATGGCGCATGTGATTTATTAGGATATGAAGTAACGTCTAAGTTATTTGAGATTCCAGGAGACGCATGTTTCAAGATGGAAAGAACTTACCACATCATCAACTGGTGTAAATATACAGCAGGAGAAGATCCAGTAGAAATTGCAAGAGTAGAAGGAGAGCACGGAGTTGTAGGAGCAGACAGAACGATTAATTATGAAGGAAACGAAGACAAAGGGTATTTCACTTATGTACAAATCTTGAAAGTACATGATAATGAAGGACCAGTTGTAACGGTTACTGATCCTGAACCATGTATTACTGGTGTTGATTTTGATGCGGAGCCTTATGGTGAAGAAGATATTACGCCAGGATCTGCACCATATGAGTGTGATGAGCCTAAGACATGGACTGCTACTGCTGAAGATTGTTCTGATCAAAGCGTGATCACTTGGGTTGGTAAATTATATGATGCTACAGGAACAGTAGTAAAGGAAGTAAAGACAAATACATTAACTTATGTTGTGTCTAATAAGACTTCTTACTACGCTGAATTCTGGGCTTATGATGGTTGTGGAAACTCTGGAGGTGACAAAGGAGAAACGATCAAATTCTGGGATTGTAAGAAACCAACACCTTATTTATTAAACGGTGTTGCAGTAGAATTAGGAGAAACAGGAAGTATCCAAGTATGGGCTACTGACTTAGATAAAGGTTCTTTTGATAACTGTACAGATCAATCTTTCTTAGACTTGAGGATTTATCATGCAGACTTAGGAGATGCCCCTGCTGGAACAGGTTTTGGAGATGCTACGGAGGCAGGCGTTATTGGTTTACCAAAAGTAATCACATTAGGTTGTGATAGAGTAGGTACTCAAACTGTACAGATTTATGCAATTGATGAAGAAGGAAACTGGGATTTCGTACAGACTTACATTATTGTACAAGACAATATGAATGTTTGTGGTGGTGGTGATCCTGAAGGTATGAGTGTAGTTGCTGGAACTATTACGAATGGCTTTGGCCAAGAAGTAGAATCCGTAACAATCGCAGTAAATGGGGCAGAACAAAGAACATTGACAACTAAGGCAGATGGAGCCTATCAATTTATGTTGCCACAAGGAGGAGATTATACCCTTACTCCAGCAAAAGATATGAATCCATTAAATGGGGTTTCTACTTTTGACTTAGTATTAATTAGCAAGCATATCTTAGGAACTACTACTTTAGATAGTCCTTACAAGCAAATTGCAGCAGACGTTAATAAATCTGGTTCTATTACTGCTTTTGATATGGTTCAATTAAGACAATTGATCTTGAATGTGACTACTGAATTCCCTAATAACGATAGTTGGAGATTTGTAGAAGGTGAATATAATTTCACTTCTGCTAATCCAAATACTGAAAACTTCAATGAGTTTGTAAGCATCAACAACCTAAGTGCTAATATGGAATCTATGGATTTCACAGCAGTTAAAATTGGTGATGTAAACGGAAGTGGATCAGCTAATAGTTTAATGGCAGGTGAATCCCGTACGACTAATGGTACTTTGAACTTGAACGTTGCAGATCGTTTTGTAGAAGCTGGTCAGACAGTAACCGTGGAATTTGTTGCAGCTGAAATGGCAAGTGCAACTGGATATCAATTCACATTGAATGTTGCAGGAACTGCAAAGGTTGTAGAAGGTGTAGCTTCTGCAGCAAACTTCAACACTAACTTGGTTGAAAGAGGTGTAATTGCTACTTCTTGGAACGGTGAAGCTGCTGCTAATGATGTATTATTTGCGTTAACTTTCACACCAACTACTACTGGCTTATTAAGCGAAATGGTAGAAATTTCTTCTGATATTACTACTGCTGAAGCATATAATACTGCTGGTGAATTATTAAACGTAGGTATTAACTTCAATAGCGCTACAACTGTAACAGGATTTGCATTAAACCAAAATACACCTAATCCATTCAACGGTACAACTACTATTGGCTTTAACTTGCCAGAAGCAGGAACTGCTACTTTGACGGTGATGGATGTACAAGGTAAAGTATTAAAATCTATCAAAGGGGAGTACGCTAAAGGTGCTAACCAAGTAACTTTAGATGCGAATGAGTTAGGTGCGACAGGAGTACTATACTACCAGTTAGAATCTGCTGATAATGTTGCTACTAAGAAGATGATTATTATTGAATAATAAATACTTGTAAAAAAGCTTAAGACTTAGGCTTAAGTTAGAACAGTAAGAAACATCGGGGATGTTTTCATTCCCGATGTTTCTACTAACTTTTACCGTAATTGAATTAGACCGTTTTATTTTGATTTTAAGTATATAAAAAACTAAAGAACCCCATAATGGGGTAGAATTAACCGATTATTTTTTATTTTTTAACCGATTTAAGTATACGTTTTAATTATTCTTTTTCTACTAAGAAAAAACTTGATTTAAGCATTAATGTAATCTAAGCTTAAACTCATATTTTTCGATGTTTTCCTAAAGGAGCTACCGATAATATGCGACCATCAATCGTAACTGAATGATTATCCAAATGCTCTTACTCCGCTAAGTTTATCTAAAAATGATTTAACCACTCATTTTTAATACATCCAACCTTCCTTATCCTAAATTTTTTACACTTCCAGCACATGCCAATCAGCGCTGCGGAGAACATCAACTTATTGAAAAAATTTAGTTAGACAACAAAAATTATTATCCCCTCATGGAAAAAAGGAACTTTACCCTTTCAACAAACTGGGCCATTTTGACCCAGGTACTACGACTTACGCTTATTGTTAGCTTGTTTGCAACATTCAACACTTTACAAGCACAAAACATTGTCATGAAGTATGCCGCTGCTGACACTACTTGCACTTCAGATACCCTTGCCTTATGTGGTGGTACGGTATCATCGGAAGATTTAAGATTTATAGATGATGGAGAAAATGACGGAAATTATAAAGATAATCACGAACGAGTAGATACCGTTGAAATATGTCCAGAAGACCGATGGCACCGAGTTAAAGTTGTTTTTACGGCTTTTGATCTAGAAGCAGGCGATTCTTTGGTTGCATTTGATGGTAGCAAAGATTCTTTAAGAGCGAATAATGCACCGATTATAGGAACTGGTTCTGGTGTTGGAAATGCAAATGCTTTTGGTGGTTGGGTGAATGCCAATTGTAACCCAGGCGTGAATCCTACAGGTTGTTTGACTTTTATGTTAAAAACAGATGGTGACAATCGAAAAGGAAATGGCTGGGATGCTTGGGTGGATTGTGAAGAAAGAGACATCACCCTTGCGCCACTTGCAATTACTGGAGTGAAGCTTAAATGTGCAGATGATCCTTATGCTATGGTAACTATTCCTGCCCCTCAGGTGAGTCTTTGTGGAACACCACTTACTGATGATAGTGATATGGTTATTATTCGAGTAAAGAACCAACATGGGGAGATTTGCGAAACGCAAACGTCGTCTAATAGTAGGGCATTACCTGCAATGGTTAGAAATTTTGCGATTGGACAATATATCGTAGAATGTAAATTACTTGCAGATACGACTAAAGTAATTACCCAATTATTTTCTGTACAAGCACCTTCTTTAGTTTGTAATGATGAAATTAATGTTTCAATGGGAGCTGCTTGTATGGCAGTATTAAAACCAGATGATATTTTAGAAAACCCTTGTGATACTTCCCGCTACATGCAATACAATATTACCGTTACTTTAGGTACTGGTAAAAATCAAGTAATACTGAAAACAACAGGACATGATAATTTAGCAGGTGTTGTTTACCCAATTATTACCGCAGATACGATTAAAGCTGCTGGTCTTTCTGTTTGTGGAGGAACGGGTACGGTTAAAATTGAGAGAATTTATTACGGAGATAGAGATGCAGATCAATTACCTGATTTACCAGGAGCAGTTCAATGTCATAATGGAACAAAAGCTTTGTCTTGTGAAACCGTCGTTCGATTTAAAGATGATAGCAGACCTTGGGTAGATCTTCTATCTGCACCTGATACTTTAATTGCTTGTGATACTTCCGGGTTAGCTGCTTTATTAGGTGTTAGAGGTATTGATAATTGTGATACGGACGTTCCAGTTACTTATACTGTTACCATTGCAGAAGATGGTCCTTGTTTTGCTGCTTTAGGTTCACCTGACACTACACAGGCTACGGTAACTTTTAGTGCTACAGATGATTGTGGAAATGTTGGAACGGCTTCTAAGGTAATTACGATGATCCGTCCAGATATTCACAATCCACTTTTTGTTGCTAAAACAGATGATTTGGCGATAGAATGTTCAGGTAACCCTACGTTAGAATATCCTGGTTTAAAAATTGGTATTTGGAAAAATAATACCTTCATAGCGAGAGATACCCTTCCATTAAACCCAGAAACTTATGTTTGTGGATATATTTTAACTTACGAAGAAGAAGATGTTCCAGCAACTGATTGTGGTAGCAAAAGATTTATTTATTGGAATGCATTAGATTGGTGTGATTCAAGTGAAGGACCAAAAAGAATTGATACGACTTTTGTAGAATATACGGATACAACTGCACCTGTTTTTATTGTTGAAACTGGCGCAACGGTTATGGTCGAATTAGACCATTTTGATTGTACTTATGATATTAATAAAATTGCAATACCTAAAGCAACTGATAATTGTGATAATGATCCTACGGTTAGATTAAACATGGTTACTCGAATTGAAGATGGTGTTAGATGGCCAATGACCAATCCAAGTGATTGGGTAAATTTACCATGTGATTCTTTTGAATTAAAGTGGATTGCTTCTGATGGTTGCCATGAGCAATTATATAATGATACTTTATTACAAATTGTCATCATCAAAGATGTAACCGCACCAACCGCACAATGTATTGATGAATTAAATGTCTCTTTACCAAACGAATGGGGGGCAAGAATTTATGCGGATGATGTAGATGCTGGTAGTTATGATGCTTGTGGTATCAAGTCTAAATTGATTAGAGTAAAAGGAACAGATACGGAGTTTGCTGAGTACGTAAATATTGGTTGTGAGTACGTTCACCCGAATTTACAAATCGAGTTGCAAGTAATGGATCTTAAAGGAAATGTCAACACTTGTTGGTTAAATGTAGAAGTAGAAGATAAAATTAATCCTTACTGTGCGCCATTAGAAGATACAATAGGTAATTGTGAAAATTATCATAATGGCGTGCTAGGATTGACAACTGATACTAATGAGGACTTCGAGATGGAAGAAGCTGAGTATGTTACTTTAACGGGTGATTTATTAGCTTTTTATAATGCAGAATTTGGTGATCCAGCAACACTTAAAATTTGTGAAGACAACCTAAAAGGTGCAGAATGTGGTGAGTTAACTTTTGAGCAAGAATATCAGTTAATTGAGTGGCCTTGTAGAGAAGTTAAAGCGCAAAGAAGATACCGTGCGGTAGATTGGTCAGGCAATACATCAGCTTGGATTGTACAAAAAATCACGATTGTTGCTAAGCAAGATTGGAAAATTACGTTCCCTGCTGATTGGGAAGGGGAGTGTGGAGATTCAGCTCCAGCAGAAAACCTTGATTTGGTCAATGGTGCTTGTGATTTATTAGGTTATGAAGTAACAGAAAGACAGTTTGAAATTCCTGGTGATGCTTGTTTCAAAATTGAAAGAACTTACCATATTATCAACTGGTGTAAATATACGGCAGGAGATGATCCAATAGAAATTGCTAGAGTAGAGGGAGATCACGGCGTAGTTAGAGAACCTCGAATGATTACGAGTGAAGGAAATGAAGACAAAGGCTATTGGACTTATGTACAAGTACTACGTGTTCATGATAATGTGGCACCTGTAGTTACAGTTATTAATCCTGATCCTTGTATCAATGCTATTGAATTTGATGCAGAACCTTACGGAGAAGAAGATGTTACTCCAGGCGTTGGTCCTTTTGAATGTGATGAGTTGAAGACTTGGACAGCGACAGCTATTGACTGCTCTGCGAATATTAATTGGATTGGAAAATTGTATAGTGCGGATGGGACAGTTATAGCAGAATCTGAGACGAATGAAATTTCTTATGTCGTGTCTAATAAAGAAGTGTATTACGCTGAATTTTGGGCTTATGATAACTGCGGAAATTCTGCGGGCGAAAGAGGCGAAGAGGTGAAATTTTGGGATTGTAAGAAACCTACCCCTTATGTCTTAAATGGTACGAATATTAACTTGATGGAGACGGGTATGGTCGAAGTTTGGGCGACAGATCTAAACTTAAATAGTTTTGATAACTGTACAGACCAATCGCAATTAGACTTTAGAATCTGGGCTGCATTTGAGGGCGAAGCACCTACAACCTTCTTAGATGTTCTAAATCTTGGACGAGTACTTGAATTTAATTGTGAAAGAGTGGGTACAAACGATGTAAGAATTTATGTGATTGATGAAGAAGGGAACTGGGATTTTGCGCAAACTTTTGTGATTGTTCAAGACAATATGAATGTTTGTTTTGGATTTGATATAGAAGGTATGGTAAGCGGTAAAATTACTACTGAAAAAGGGGAGAATATTGAAGACGTGGCGGTTACCTTGAATGGTGCAACGGAGGCTTCTATGATGACTAACTCAGCTGGTCAGTTTAGCTTCAATATGGCAACAGGGAATGATTATACCGTCACACCAGTAAAAGATATTAATCCATTAAACGGGGTTTCTACTTTTGATTTAGTATTAATCAGCAAGCATATTTTGGGAATCACTCCATTCGATTCTCCCTACAAATACGTGGCGGCAGATGTTAATAAATCAGGTACGATTACCGCATTTGATATGGTTCAATTGAGACAATTGATTTTGAATATTACGACGGAGTTTTCCAATAATGATAGTTGGAGATTTGTGGATGCTAATTACGAATTTACGTCTGCTAATCCAGCAGCAGAAAGCTTTAATGAGTTCTACAATATCACCGCTTTAAACGGACATATGGAAAATATGGATTTTGTAGGAGTTAAAGTTGGTGATGTAAATGGAAATGCGCAAGCGAACAACTTACTAGGTGCGGAATCTCGTACAACGAATGCTGCTTTAACTTTAACGACAACCGATCGTTTTGTAGAAGCTGGCGAATCCGTAACAGTAGCATTTACGGCTGACGAAATAGCCAATACACAAGGATACCAGTTTACGTTGAACGTGAAGGGGCAGAATGCAACAATTGTAGAAGGGATTGCAAAAGCGGCTAATTTCAATACCAACTTAGCAAGCAGAGGTATTATTACCACTTCTTGGAATGGGGAAGGAGCAGCTAATGAAGCATTATTTGCAGTAACTTTCAATGCTTCAACTTCTGGTTTATTAAGTGAATTAGTAGCGATAACTTCTGATATTACAACTGCGGAAGCATACAACACAGCAGGCGAATTGATGGATGTCAATATCAACTTTGCAACTGCTCCAGCGATAGGTTTTGAGTTAAACCAAAATACCCCAAATCCATTCAAAGGAGAAACGGTCATTGGTTTTAACTTACCAGCAGCAGGAACAGCTACTTTGACGGTATTGGATGTCCAAGGAAAAGTATTGAAGTCGATCAAAGGAGATTATGCAAAAGGTGCGAACCAAGTAACCTTAAATGCAAGTGATTTCGATGCGACTGGTGTACTATACTACCAATTAGAATCTGCGGATAACGTAGCTACTAAGAAAATGATTATTTTAGAATAAAAGTTGGTCTTGTCAAAACACCATGATTTCAAAAATCATGGTGTTTTAAAGATCGAAATGAATTTTTTGTTTATTAGATTTTATTCGGCGAAAGGCTAATGGCCAACGACTAAGAGGCTGTTATACGAATAATTTTAGCATAAACGCTATTGTTAAATTTAGAAAGGCGATTACTTGTCACAAGTATTCGCCTTTCTTTTTTCGTATAAAGAAAATAAATTAAACCCGTTTCTTAATAGTTTTCACGCGTTGTTCAAAAGTCATTGGCTGCGGCAAAGGATTTACATGAATTCCTAATTTTTGCTGTAAAAAATCATCATGAGTAGCTC
Source organism: Saprospiraceae bacterium (assembly GCA_965277445.1). Taxonomy (GTDB): domain Bacteria; phylum Bacteroidota; class Bacteroidia; order Chitinophagales; family Saprospiraceae; genus JAFMDF01. Next base: position 17,170 of record CBDICY010000001.1, read on the forward strand.
GTTTGTTCGTATTAAAATCAAGGTGAATCATACGACACCAAAAGAGGGCTTTCATTTGTGTTTTAGCAGCATTCCACATGTACATTTCCATTAAATAATCACTAGGATTCCATTCTATAATAGTGGATTGTACCACTACTTTTTCCATTAAAAAACCAGGTCTGAAATAGGCAATCTGATTCATGCCAATGACCCAATTTTTATTCGTTTCTTTTTGATATTGATACATATCAAATCCAAGTTGCAGCATTTCGTGATCTTCTCTTTCTGTAAAAAAGATTCTTAAATACTTCATATTATTCAAATGCTGGAAAGCATCACAGTCATCAAAACGAATTTGATAAGTGGATTCTAAGACTTTAGTCATTGTGGTTGGATTAGCGATTCGATACGGATAGGTTCCCGATTTGAATTTGGTGGAAGATAGCGTATAAATGTAGAAATCCGTTGCCTTTCATCTGTTACCAAAATCATACTTTTAGGCAACGGATGAATGGCAACGGATTACTGTCCTACTGCTTACTGCAAACTGCCTACTGTATTACTGTCTACTGCAAACTGCCTTACTTCTGCTTGGGCAAAACCTCCGTCTGTTCCCCAAAATACTGCACAAACTTTTGCATATCAGTTGCTAACTGCTGATTCTGTGTTGCTTTAAAATAAGTATCTGCTAAACCTCTTAAAGTTTGAAAGAAGAAGCGATCCATTTCATTGACTTGCATATCTTTGGTCCACAAATCCATTTTTAAGGTATCTCTAGAATCTTTGTCAAAGATAGCTAACAAAAAAGCCTTAGCTTCTGATGGTTTTCCGCCACTCACGCCTCCATCTGCTTGCCAATCAATTTTTACGGGCAATTTTTCTTTGTTTAAACCAATTCTTAACTTTATTTCAGAGGTCTTATCTACTGACATTTTTTGATTTTATTTAAAGATCAATGAATATTAGATTTTATTCTAAAGAGGTTAGAGCTTCCAGAACTTGGAGTTCTGGAAGCACTTCTCATGCGATTTATTTTAGAATAAACACTAACATTGATAAAGCAAAGCAGGAGATATTTTCAAAATATCCCCTGCTCTGATGTATTATATTAAAATATTTTAAAACGAGCATGATGAAATTAAGTGATGGAGATTTTACCAATCACTAATCACAAGTTACCAATCACCACTACGCAAAATAATCCTTCATTCTATCGAAAAAGCTTTTGTCTCCTTTATTCGGCTGTGGCGTAAAGTTTGACATTCCTTTCATTCTTTCCAACAAAGTCCTTTCCTCATCCGTTAATTTCTTAGGTGTCCAAATATTGACATGAATCAATTGGTCACCCGTTCCATAACTTTGTACAGAAGGCAAACCTTTTCCTTTTAATCGGAACATCTTACCCGCCTGCGTACCTGCTGGAATTTTGATTTTAACCTTACCCGTCAAGGTTGGTACTTCAACCGATGTACCTAAGGCAGCATCTGCAAAATTGAGGTAGAGTTCATAAATCACATTCATGCCCTCTCTTGCCAAATACTCGTGACTTTTTTCCTCAATATTAATCAATAAATCTCCTGGAGGGCCACCTTTCATCCCCTTATTACCCTTGCCACGCATAGACAATTGCATGCCTTCTTCTACACCCGCTGGGATTTCTATTTCTATCATCTCTTCTCCATAAACTCGTCCATCTCCTTGGCATTTCGCACATTTTGCGGTTACTTCTTGTCCAGAGCCATTACAAGTAGGACAAGTTGTGGTTGTTTGCATCTGACCTAAGAAGGTACTTCTGACTTGGCGAACGTAGCCAGAACCTTTACAAGTCCCACAAGTACGAACAGAACTGCTATCCTTTGCGCCGCTTCCGCTACAGGTCGTACAGTTCGTCTGCTTTTTAACTTTAATCTTCTTCGTTACGCCACTAGCTATTTCTTCTAAAGTTAAAGCAACTTTAATTCGTAAGTTCGTTCCTTTTTGCCCTCTAGGACGCGCACCGCCGCCACCGCCACGGCCACCTCTGCCACCAAAAAACGATTCAAAAGGACTATCATTGAATATATCTCCAAATTGAGAAAAGATGTCATCCATGGACATGCCTCCACGACCACCGCCGCCAAAACCACCTTGTTCCATGCCTGCATGACCGAAACGATCATATCTAGCTTTCTTATTAGGATCACTTAAGACTTCATAAGCTTCAGCTGCTTCTTTAAACTTTTCTTCCGCAGTTTTGTCATCTGGATTTTTATCTGGATGGTATTTTACCGCTAATTTTCGATACGCTTTTTTTACTTCTTTAGCATCTGCACTTTTTCCAACGCCCAATACTTCGTAATAATCTCTTTTTGCCATTTTATATATATAAGGTTATGAGTTTAAGAGTTTATGAGTTTATGAGGGTGGAGTGTATTTAATTCGAGTGAGAAAGATCGTAAAGAACAATTTATCTTTGTCACTTTGTCACTTTGTTATCTCATCACTCTTATTATCTCATCAACTCATTACCTCACCATTTCTATTTCCCGACCACGACTTTTGCGTGACGAATGATTTTATCTTTTAATTTATAGCCCTTTTCAACCGTATCAATTACTTTGCCCTTCATTTCTTCCGTAGGCGCTGGAATTTCAGTAATTGCTTCGTGTAATTCTACATCAAAGATCTCCCCAGTAGATTCCATTGGAGTCAATCCTTTATTCTTTAATACCGTATATATTTTAAGGTATAGTAATTCCATACCTTCCGTTAATTTTTCTTCTGAATCAGGAGAATCGGATGCTTTTTTCGCCCTGTCAAAATCGTCCAAAACTGGCAATAAAACTGACATAGTGTCTTGTGCCGCCGTTTTCATCATATCTAACTTTTCTCGGACGCTTCGTTTTCTGAAATTCTCAAACTCGGCATAGACTCTTAAGTACTTGTCCTTAAGCTCTCCAACTTGTTGTTTTAGCTCAACAATCTCTTCTTCAGGCGTTAATTCCGCCTTTTCCTGCTTTTCTGCTTCGTTGGTAGTGGTTTGTTCTTCCCGCTGTGGCTCAGCAGTTTCGGTGTTTGCACCGTTTTCTTCGATAAAATCTTCTACTTGCTTCTTTTTCTTAGCCATTATGTCTTTTATTTTTTTAAGCACTTGTGGTGGTTATATAAAATGAGCCGCAAAAATACGTTTCTTTTGCTAATTGTTGTTCAATTACTTTGCCATTGCGAAAAATAGGACATTTTGGCAGAGGAGCTTAGATTTATTAGAAAACAATTTATGCTTCAAAATCGACTTGTTTAAAAATAAAGGAAGTATTTTATTTGCAACAATAAGTCTTTTTAAGTTGTTAGTTCCCAATGTAAATACGAAATAAACCTCAATAGACTTATCTTCGCCCCAATAAATAAAACTTGTAGTCTGAACTGTTGCATAACAATTTTGTTAAATATCTAATCTATTTCGGATTTTGGAGCTTGCTAAATACACCGTTATTTGCTCAGGAAATATCCGTCACTACCCAAATCTTCAACGAGGATAATGGCTTATCTCGCTATGCCAACTTCATTCATAAAGACAGTCGAGACCAAATTTGGATAGGTATTCAATTTGGACTCTATGGTTATGACGGGCAAGAGTTTACCCATTTTGATGAAAAGAATGGTTTGCCATTTAGGCAAATCATGGAAATTTATGAGGATGCAGATGGTTGGTTTTGGTTGTACCAAAGTTGCTTTACAAAACCTAATTGCGAACGAGATTTAATCTTCTTTCATCCCTTAAGTCAGGAAGTAATGACTTTTGAAGAGCGATTTGGTACCAACAGATAGCCAATACCCATATGTGCAATTAATAGAGGGAAAGACAAATGCACAATTAGCAATGGCAGTTGTTACAGTAGGAGATAATCAAACATATTTAGCTTATGAAAATGACTTGTTTTTGTATCAACAGGCTACCAATACCTTACAATTAATTGACAAAGGGCAAGCAGCCGATTATGGGTTTATTCAGCAACTTTATTACGATGCCGCTACTGCCAATGTTTGGGTTGTTCGACCGAATCGACTATCAATTATAAATACAACAAGTCCATTATCGGCAAATCAGACAATTGCTTTAAAAAATATTGTAGCAACCAGACTCTTTCCACTTGGAAAAGACTGGCTAATAAGTACGATGAATCAAGATCTAGTGATTTATAATGTTGAAAATCAACAATATACGCCTCTTCTATTGGCTAAAGATGACCTAGCATTTACTAATAGTAAAGTCCATTTTATAAAAAATCAAGATGCACTTCATTTTTGGATAGCCACGGATAATGGGCTTTATTGGGCCTCTAAAACGGAAGGGCTATTAGCGCATTATGAACCCAATGAGCAAGGCGCTAATTATTTACCTGTAGCAGATATTTTTCATGTTTCCAATGCCAAAATGGGCGATTTTTGGTTGGCTACCACGAGTGGTTTGATTCATTGGATGCCTCCGACAATTGCCAAGGATGCAACAAATATTGGGGTGCAGCGCATAGTAACGACCGAACAGGGATTGCCAAACAATGAATTGCTTGCTGCTTATGAAGATGATGATGGCTTTGTTTGGATGCCAACGCCACATGGTTTAATTCAATGGCAAATAGAGACGGGCTTATCAAAAACTTATCAAAAAGAGGATGGCTTGAGTCATGGTAGTTTTCAAGAATATGCCCATACCCAAGCAGCGGACGGTACACTTTACTTTGGTGGTTATCAGGGTTTTAATGTCTTTCATCCTAAAGATTTTAAAGCTGTCAATTTTAGGCCAGAAAATCACATCATCATCACCGAGTATGAGCAATACGCTAGCAGTAGCGATAAGATTGAAAATTACTTACCAGAGATAATAAAAAATAAGTCGATCACCCTTCAACCGGGAGATAATTTCTAAACGCTTTTTGGAGCAAAATTTTACCCATCTAAAAACAACTAACGGCATTAAACTTTTTCTTCATCCTTAGAATAAGATGAAGTTAAAGAGATTTTAGGATCTCTTGCTAAATTCCCACCGATTTAAAATAGTCAATACAACTTTTTACACTATAAAAGAGCTTACTACCTTTGGCGATGTTAATATGAAGGTTTTTTTACAAAAAAATGGTACCTCATGAACTCCTTGCGTCAAATAACAAATTTTGCCGTATCGAACGGCAAAAATTTGTAAAAACCTTTTTTGATTTAGTTGGGCTCGATGTCCAACTAAATCAAGGTATGAATAGCGTGTACTATTTTTATAAGAAACACCTTTGTTAATAAACGTGAATTTTGGATATTATTAACTGATAATCAAATATTTAGCTCCAAAGAAGCGACCCTGTTTGTAGAAAATGATTCAAAATTCCCCAAAAGGTCTGGAAGACCGACCCCGTATGCAACTAATTTCAAACAGAGTCGGTCTTCCAGACCTTTGATTAAGAGGTGATTACCGAACATTTCCTACAAACAGTTGCGGTCTTCCAGACCTTTTGCTTATCCAAAACTCACGTTAATAAGTGAATTCATGCAGTAATATCCAAAGATTTTTAGCCCAAAATTTTATATATTCTTTCACCTATTCTTTGAATAGGCTTGAATAAATAAACCAGAAAATGGAGCTCTTTAGTGAAGAGGATACCTTCAATTGATGAGGTATGTCCTATTCTTAAAAGCTAAACAATTTTTCTTTTTTAAAATAATTCTTTAACGCAACTTAGATTATTAATCACTTTACTATGTCAAAAAAATTGTCTGCCTTTAGCATTAATCAATTCTCCTTATTGCTACTGTTTAGTTTATTGCTGTTTCCCTGTTATCTACAAGCTTTAAATATCTCTGAAACAAGGTTATTCGGAAGGGATTTCTCCTCTACGCTGAATGACCCAACTAATTTGGGGGTACTAGATGTATATCGAAATACTATTAGTTCAAATTTTTCCTTTGGAATAGGTGGAGCTGATCAAGCTGATGTTTTTTCCTTTACCATACCAGTTGGTGCAACCGTTGATTCCATAATATTTTCTGCCATTAAGATTTAATGGTGGAAATACAACTATTGGATTTGCACTTTATCAAGGAAGTCAAGCCCTAATAAGAATGGAAGAAATTGCTATTACGGATCGTGGAAAACCAGCATCTACCTTTCAGCCCATTTGTATTTTTGAAGCTTGTTTACCAGTAGACCCAATCCCAACAATGAGTCAATGGGGGGTACTAATTTTTGGTTTATTAATTCTAAATCTAAGTATTGTTGCAATTCGGCAGAGAGAATTGATTTAAACGGTACTAAACTTTATAGGAATACTGTGTGGGATACCCTCGAAGTGTCCCACACGGTAAACTACTCCTACTTCAACCGCTTCGTCAAAAACTTATCTAACTCTTCAATAGATTGATTCACCCCAATAATCACCCCATTTTCATCTAATAAAAATTTAGAAGGCACTTGTTTGACACCAAACTCCGCAGCGATAGGTGAGTTGATAAATTTAAAACTAGTGGTCAAATCGGCAATATGATGTTTCCAAGGCATACCAATTCGCTCGACGGCTCTTTTCCATCTATTTTCATCTCTTTCAATGGCTACACTTAATAAGGTCAACCCATCGGCATTTTTAAATTGGGCAGCTTTGTATTTTTCATTTAACATTTTAATCCCAGGCATTTCTACCATACAAGGGCCACACCAACTTCCCCAAAAATCGACTAACACATATTTTCCTTTTAAATCCTTTAAATCAAAAGCCTCTCCATTCATTAATTGACCAGAAATGGTTGGTGAATTTTCTCCATTAACGACTTTAGGTTGCATGTAAAACATCCTACCGAGATAAGCAATAACTAAAATGGCAAGGATGACTAGTAGTGATTTATTAAATTTCATAATGATATTATTTAGTTTAAGTTGGTTAGGATAAGGATCTACTTAAAGATAAGATTTTAATAAGCAAACGACAAAGGAAAGATTTCGGTTGAATCATTACTATAATAAAAGGAAATAAATTAAAAAAGTACTTAAAAATGTCTTTATCAAGGCGTTGAAAATAAACAACAAAAGGGCTACTTCAAGTGAAGTAGCCCTTTTGAAAAAAGGAAGAATTATAAATTATCCTAAGCTATTTACTTGCTTAGTTAATTTTCCTTTTAGGTTAGCAGCTTTTTTAGCATGCCATGTATTTCTCTTTGCTAATCGATCGATCATAGAAATCACTTTTGGCAAGAAGCCAGCAGCATCCTCTTTGTCTTCAATTTCTCTTAACTTTGCAATAGCTGTTCTAGTTGTTTTTTTGTAAAAACGGTTAGCTACTCGCTTTTTTGCGTCCTGTCTGATTCGCTTCTTAGAAGATTTATGTTGTGCCATAAATTATATAAATTTTAATCTTTTTACTATTTTTTCAAATTGGAGTGCAAATGTATAACTTTTCTATTAAAAAGGGAAATGATATTTAAAAAATAATTGTTTTATTGTTGAATTGTTCTATTGCTAGGAAAATGGAGCGACGAAACACTCTTGCGAACAATATAACCACAAAACAATATAACCATTTCTCTATTCCCCGCAACCCAATTCAATCTTGGAAAACAAATCATTATTAGGAAAACAATTACCTGATAATACTTCCTCTGGAACATAGCGATTCAAATTCGGATCTCGCAGCCCTGTTTCTAAGAAGACGGTTAAATCTTCTACTTGTTGAGGCGTCAGGCCAAGTGGCTTGAACTGCCTAGCTATTTGTTCTGCTGGGACGTCTTCATTTTCAGGGATTCCATCATTAAAATAGTCAACGACTTCTTTCAAGGTATATTTACTACTTCCATGAAAATAAAATGGCGCATCTGCTAAATTATATAACTGTGGAATCTTAAATTTATGATTGTCTAATGGGTCACCAGTATATTCTCCTCTACCAAGATTTCTTTTATCTTCTGCGGAGGTATTAAAAGCTACCCCTGTTTTATATAAGTCATCAACTCCTAAAGCGTAAAACTCATTGGCACCAAGATTTTTTTCTTTATGGCAATGGTAGCATTTAGCATCCGAAAAGAAAACTAACGCGCCTCGCTTTTCTTGCTCTGACATAGCGTCTTTATTGCCTTTTAAATATTCTTGGAAAGGGGCTTGATTACTCAATAACGTTCTCAAATAGGCAGAAATGGCAAAAGCCGCACTTTTTTTACTGTATCGCTCGCTTTCATCTACATCGCCAAAAGCAGCATCAAAATGCGCTCTATATCCATAATCATCTAAAACTTCCTCGGTAATTTCCATTCTATGCACCTCTAATCCCTCTATATTTTGTGTTTCTAAAGCAGCAAAACCTTCTTCGTTTACATGCAAGGTAGGATCTAAATCCCAACGATCTTCTGTGCCTACATTTACACCTGTACTACCAAATCGACCATTCCAAGTTGTATTCTCAACAAAAGCTACATTTAATACACTTAATGGACGAACACCTTGTACATCCATTTCAAAATCTCGATAAGCGGCTAATTTAGTTCGATTTTCTCCATTATAGCCAAAACCAATGCCCCCATCTGCAATTCCTTGAGGACTTCCTGGTCTGAAACCCGCAGATGGTACATGGCAGGAGGCGCAAGAATAGGTTTTTCTACCAGCTTCTTTAGTAGGAGAGAGGGCAATGCCTGTTTCGAAAAACAACATCTTACCCAATGCTACTTTTTCTTGATTGAGCGGATTTCTAGGATCTTGTGGAATCGCTGAGAAATCAGCTGCATCAGGTAAAATAAAATGATCGATATTACTTGTCTTTGAGGCACGTACTAAAGACGATGCCAATAATTGGTCTAGCGGAGTATCTAGGTAAACTTTATCTTTTGTGCAAGCTGCAATCAGGGTGCAGATAAATACAATTGTAAGTAAACGTAATTTCATAATTTACAGTTCAGAGGATCATTTTTACATTAGTAGTGTGTCATCGGCTGAATAGTGTATGGTATATAAGTATTTGAACAAATTTAATTTTACTTTAATAGATTGATTGTCATGGGGAAACTTCAATCCTTAAATAATTCAAACCCTATATTTATAGACTATAATTGCAAAATTCAGTCCTAAAATGCTAACGCTTTGTAAGTAAAATGTAATTTTTTATTTATTGAATAAATATAAATTTGATTATCAATGCCTTAGACTAAATCTATGTTTGATAATTTTACTAATTGATTAATTTTTTAACTCAGACACGAGCAAAAACTAGGTCAAAATGACCAATCATTTTATGCTTAAAACGGTTTCGGAAAGTTGGTGATGATAGCTATATATAATTATTTAAATAGCTTTTATAGGAAGTCTTTTGCTGGAAAAGTTAAAATAGGTTGGTTGCCTTACAATTCCGATGCAAATGTATAGACAATTTAGGGAAAAATCAATATATATTTTTAAGGCAACCAAAATTGACTAGAAATTTACAAAAGACGATGATTTATTGGAGGATTGGATAAATTGGCATGAGGTAGGTGTCAGGTACTAGGTACTAGGTACCAGGTGTCAGCTTAGACGTGTTCATGTTTCGCCTGACACCTGATTCCCGATACCTAGAACCATTAATTAGTAACTTCTCTTTTCATTCCCTGGCTGCTCAATTTCAAAATCTTCTTTCTCTTTTTGCTTGGCGACCATTTCTTCAACATCTTTTAATAATTGTTTAGCATCATAAACGACACCATCTTTAATGGTATATTTAACGCCTCCAACTCTAACTACCTCATTATCCTCCGTTAATTTAATGGCTCCCGTTCCATATAAAACTTTTAGATTCCTTAGTGGATTTTCTTCAATCACCACAAAATCGGCTAATTTCCCTACTTCAACCGTACCAATTTCATCTTCCATTCCTAATGCTTCTGCACCATTTAAGGTAGCGGAACGAACTACTTCTAAAGGATGAAAGCCTGCTTCTCGCAATAATTCTAATTCTCGGATATAAGCAAAGCCATATAGCTGGTAAATAAACCCAGAATCAGAACCAGCTGTTACTCGACCTCCTCTATTTTTGTATTCTCTCACAAAAGTCATCCATAATTGATAATTTCTTTTCCAAGCGACCTCTTCTTCTGTACCCCAATAATGCCAGTACGAACCATGAGATACTTTACTTGGGGTATAAAAACGCCAAAGTGCAGGCATCGTGTAGGTTTCATGCCATTCCAAACGACGGGTTTTATGCAAATCTCTACTGGCTTCGTAAATATTAAAAGTTGGATCAAGGGTAAAGTCTAAATCCAATAATTCTTGCATGACCTTATTCCAATGGTCAGAAAAAGGTTCAGCCGCTTGTTTCCATAATCGACCTGCTTCCCCAAAACGATGTTGTTCGTTTTGATAATTATAATCTAAAGGATAATCTTGAACAGTTCTATCAGAAAATAAAGCCTCTGGCAATCCATACCAATGTTCCATAGAAGTTAAACCTGCTTTGGCAGAATTTAACACATTCCATCGACCTACATCCATTTGTGCGTGGTGACAAGCTGATCGTAAACCTAGTTTTTTATTTTCTTCTAAAGCTGCTTGCATAATTTTCGGCGGTGCGCCGAAAAACTTAATCCCATCCGCTCCTTTTTGCTTATTACCTCTGACCCATTGACGAGCTTGTTCGGCGGTACTAATAGGTGTTTTACTCCCCATTCCAAAAGCGGTGTAGGCTTTAATTCTTGGCGCCGTAATTTCATTTCTTTCACTTCGAGCCTTTTGGTCTAATACCCAATCCAAGCCATTGCCCGCCGAAGGATCTCTAATGGTGGTAATCCCATGCGCCATCCATAGCTTAAAAACATATTCGGCATCTGCCCCTTGTGATTTTCCACCAATATGTCCATGCATATCCACAAACCCAGGGAGTAAATACATGCCGGTGCAGTCTAATTCTTCTCCACCTTCCTTCAGTTGGGGTCGTTTGGATTCGTTAATTTCAACGCCAGGATACCCCACGACGTGAATCCCCACAATCTTATTATTTTCTACGACAATATCAATTGGTCCTCTAGGTGGCGCTAAATTTCCATTAATGAGAGTAACTCCTCGAATAATTAATTGAGAATGAGGACCATTTCCTCTAAATCTATCGGGAGCTTTCCGCAATTCTTTGGGCGGTGCTTCTTGGGCAAAACTAGCCGAAGCAAATATTGAAAGCGCTATAAATAATAGCCATTTTTGAAAGTGAATAGTCATTTTCTTTTATTAAAAAAGGTTAACAAGGGACAGCTGTAAATTAACACAGTATTTTATTTCTAAAATTTACTGAATTAATAAATAGGTCGCACTTAGTAAAAGAATGCGCCTAAAGGTAAAAATTATTTAGAAGGAGTGAATAAAGAAATGCGGTTTTTATTTTGTTTGCTTAGGAAGTAGGTATAACAAAAAAATACCCATAAGGGGTATAAAAATAGAATCAATAAAAGAGAAGCATTAAATTGCAGCTGATATTAGTACTGATTAATATATTATTATTTTATGAATACATTTTTTGTGAAATTTTAAGATACGAAAAATTAAAATAATAATAGTGCATAGAAAATAAGCATTAGCGCATGAATCATCCTAAGCGATAACGAGTACTGGTAAGAATTTTTACAGAAATGGTGGATTTAAAATTTAGACATTTTAACATCAGCTCTATATGAAAGCTTGATGTAGCAAAATATTAGTAAACTTGGTTAAAGAAATAGTTTTTTGAGTTTCGAACCGTAACCTTTAGATAGGTTGCGGTTTTTTAATTAAATAGCAGGTAAAGGATGATTAAAGGTCAAGATAATGATACTAATTACTTTATCAATAAAACCTACCTAGTTCGGGTAATTTAATTCAAAAAATTAATAGAACTGCTTAAAATTAAATATAATTGCATTTGTTAAAGAAAAATTCAACACTCTCAATGACAGTTTATCTTAAGATTTAAACCATTTATTTAAAAGGGGATAATCCGAGGAATAAATTACTATGAAATCCTACAACCCCTGCAAGACAGTCCGAGTTAAAGCAGGGGTTTTTTATTTTAGAGTCAATTGATGAATCATAGCTAAATGGTGATCATCATGTTCTGCAATAAAATAAGCCAAATCTATAATTTTCATAGGTGTTTGCAGGCGTGGATGTAAAGATTGTTTATTTAAATCTTCCATCTTTACACTCCTTAACAAAGTAACCAATTGAGTCCTTACTTCCATAAAAGCATCTAAAATAGCTTCAATGTTTTGTTCATTATATTTAGCTTCATAAGTACCTGTATTAGTTAAATCTGCTGTCGTTAAATACGCTTCGCCATTTATAATATCCGTTATTCTCGCATACCATAACCATTCTAAATTCAATAAATGCCCCGCATGTTCTTGTATCGACCAATCGTCTCCATCATGCTGAATCAAAAAATCATCAGCAAATTGTAGCACTTTTTGCTCTAACCGGATTGGTGTTCCTGAAAGGCGTTCAATAATAGAAGGTAATCGACCAGTATCTATTATTAACTCGAATTTTCTTTTAAACCACGGAGTTGGCTGCATTTGAAATTATTTAAAGGAGAGTGGGCAATTTTATATTTATACCATCGTCTTTCGTGTATAATAAGAAAAGCCCAACCGTATTTTATGATAAGCAATTTCTTCTTGTAAATATTCAAAAATATCCTTCATTTTAAAAGGTGGTTTCATGGCTTTGATTGCTCCTTCTATTCGGTCATACTCTTCTTCAGTAAAATATTTAAACAGGTCAATCGGTTCTCCTTTTTCATATAAATAGGCAAGATGAGAATAAACAGTAACTGGATTTAGCGCGCGTTTTTCTGCTATTTGGTCAACCGACAAATTTTGTTTGTATAAGTCATAGGTAAGGATGTACGTAGATCCTTTTAATTGCTCACCTTCAGCAACTTTTGCCTTGATGTATTCGATGATTTTGTCCATGAATAAATTACCATATAACTGTAATTTTCGTTCTCCAACTCCTGATATTTCCATTAAATCCGAATCCATCGTTGGCCGCTTAGCTGCCATTTCTTCTAAGGTGGCATCAGAGAAAATAACGTAGGGTGGAACGCCTCTTTGCTGAGCCAATTCCCTTCTTTTAACCCTTAAAATCTCAAATAATTCATCTCTAACGCGTTCTCTTTTTGGCTTAACTTTTGCTTTTTCTTTAGCTTTTTTGACTCGACTTTCTGCAACCTGTGCTCTAACTAATTCTACCCTTTTTTTATGGAATAAAACGTCATGACTCAAAGAGGTTAATCTAAGTACATTATTTGCGTCATAAGCGACTTCTAGATAGCCCAAATTAATCAATTGCATTAGGAAAAACTGCCAATCTCGCAAGCTAAAATCGCCACCTGCACCGTAAGTTTTAATCTTATTGTAACCCCGCTCGAAAATCTCCCGTCTATTAGACCCTCTTAAAACATCGATCAACATCAAAGAACCGACGCTTTGCCTTAAGCGATAGACCGCAGAAAGGGCTTTTTGAGCAATGATTGTACCATCAAAGTATTGCGGTGGATTTTTGCAAATATCACAATTACCGCATGCCTTTTCAAAAGGCTCACTAAAATAGTTGAGTAGTATTTTTCGACGACAAGAAAGCGATTCAGCATATTGCTGCATCCTCTCCAATTTGGCTAATTTTAAATCGACCTGTGCATTTTCATTATTGGATAAAATTTCTCTAAGGGTTCTGATATCGGCATAAGAATAAAAAAGCAAGGTGCTAGCATTGGTGCCATCTCGTCCTGCACGACCGATTTCTTGATAAAAACTTTCTATATTTTTTGGTAAGTTATAATGAATGACCCAACGAACATTAGATTTGTCGATGCCCATTCCAAAAGCTACGGTTGCACAAACAATTTCTGTTCGGTCATTGATAAAATCTTCCTGTACTTTTGATCGTTCAGCCGGAGGTAACTTTGCGTGATAGGCTTTCGCATTTAAACCCGACATCTGTAATTTATCCGCCAAACTCTCTGTGTTTTTCCGACTTAAACAATAAATAATACCTGGTTGATTAGATCTCTTTTTTACAAATCGAATAATCTGTTCAAATTTTTTCTGCCCTGGCCGAACTTCTAAACTTAAATTGGGACGATCAAAAGAAGCTACAAATATTTTTGGCTGATACATGTCTAATTGAGCAGCAATATCTTTTCGAGTTGCCTTGTCTGCCGTTGCGGTTAGCGCAATAATTGGCGTAGTTGGAAAATGTCTTTTTATAAATTTCAGTTGAGTATACTCTGGTCTGAAATCATGTCCCCAAGAAGAAATACAATGTGCTTCATCAATCGCAAATAAAGAAATTTGGACTTTTTTCAGTAAGGATAAAAAATTGGGAGAAACTATTTTTTCTGGAGAAACATAAATTAAGTCAATATTCTGATTAAAAATGTCATCTTCTACCGTTCTTTGTTCTGTACTCGATAAAGAACTGTTTAGAAAAGATGCCTTAATACCTGTTGCTTGAAGTCCTTCTACTTGGTCCTTCATCAAAGAGATTAAAGGCGAAACAACTACTGCTACACCGTCCATGGTTACCGCTGGAATTTGATAACAAATAGATTTTCCACCACCCGTAGGCATTAAAACTAGTGTATCATTCAAATCGTAGACCGACTGAACAATATCAGCCTGCATCGGTCGAAAATTATCGTAGCCAAAATATTTCTTTAGTGCAATTTTTGCTTTCTCTATATTCATAATTATATCGTTCCTCTATTTCTAATGCGCCATATCGAGATCAATAAACGTATAGGTAAAATAACAGCTGTTATAAGACTACCTACTCCAAACAGCAACATTTCGGCAGTAATGTATTTCCTCATAGTTTCCGTTTCTGGGATAGACATTTGAGCTAGAAAATTTTCAACGCCTTTTTCATCTAAAAAAGTTTGAAAATAATTTAACTCATTGACTAAGTAAAATAGCAAAATAGGGGTAAATAGAATTAACCCGATTTTAATTTTTTCCCAATTGGCTAGAAATGAATATTTTAGTAAAAAAATAAGTCGAGTAAAGGTAATAAAAGTAATAATAAAAAGGAGATTGCTCCAGTAGAAAGGATAACTTGGACCTACTTTGCTATAGATCGGATATAAAACACCAATGACTAAAACAATGGTTAATAACCACCACACCAATTCTAATTTTATAAAAAGTGACTTTTGTTGCGTATCCATTTTTTGTACAGCTATGCTTTAAAGCTTGTCTGAATTTCTATGATTGAGCGAGAGCGAGGAAATTTTATTTTGTACTAGATGAATCCGTAAGGATGAACCGTTTACGGATGGGATGCATTTTTAGCATCCTTTTGACTAGTCAAAATTTTTAACGACGTACAAAACAAAATTTGCCGCTCGCAGCCAATTGATGGAATTTTAGACAAACTCTTAATTGAAAGAGGGCAAAAGTACTGTAAAAATGGAAGTTTTAAGGACTATTTTTTAGAAGTAATGCAAGGCTTTGTCCGATTAAGGTAAAAAAATTGCTGTACTTAAAAGCACAGCAATCTAAATCTGATATTTGTATAAAACTAATTCTTAATAGTTGATCATTTGGTCGCAAGTTTTTATTTACAAAATTAGATAGGAAATGAGAAGCTAGCCAATTCTATTTTATCTACATTAGATACTATATTGATCACTAATTAGTTTTTGAGTAATATTTATGTTAAAATAGTATCTAATTTGATTCTTTTGTATAGAGAATGGCCTATATTTGATTCATCTAATTATTTAAATTGTCTATCGTGAGTCGGAAAGCTTTATTAGAAAAAATTGCTCCTGTTTTTGGAAGTTCTTTTAATATTAGAAAATTCACCAATCCAGAAACTTGTAAAACCCCTCATTGGCACTTTCATCCTGAATACGAAATTGTCTTTATTTCCAATGGGCAAGGAAAACGACATATTGGCAACCATATTTCTCATTATGATAATGGAGACTTAATCTTTTTGGGGCCGAATTTGCCGCATTTTGGATTTTGCGACCAATTTATGGAAGAGCATATCGAAATAGTGATTCAGATGAAAGAAGATTTTCTAGGAAAAGATTTTTTTCAATCCCCAGAAATGACGATAGTTAAACAACTATTTGAACGATCTAAACAAGGATTAATTTTTGATCAATCTGTTAAAGAAAAAGTAGGGGGATATTTAGTGAATATGCCCCATATGGATAGTTTTGATCGTTTATTAGAGCTATTAAAAGTATTGAAAATTTTAGCACAAACAGATCAATATACGCTGCTGAATGCGAGTGGTTTATCTTTAGAAGTGCAAGCTCAAGACCACGATCGAATCAATACAATTTACCAACATGTTGAAAATAGATTTAAAACGGAAATTAGTTTGGATGAAATGGCGAAAGAAGTGAATATGACGGTTCCTGCTTTTTGTCGGTATTTTAAAAAACTAACAGGTAAAACGTTTACTCATTTTGTGAATGAATTTAGAATTGCGCACGCCTGTAATTTATTAGCCCAAGGCATTTTGCCTATTTCAGAAGTATGTTACGAAAGTGGCTTTAATAACTTTTCTCATTTTAATAAACAGTTTAAACTCATTACAGGAAATAGTCCTTCTAAATATAGAAAAGAATTGAAAACCTTTGTGATGGGGAAGTAGGTGTAGTTGGAAGGGTATAAATCTTAGGTTACTGGATCGGAATTTCGTAAGTACCCAATATTGTAGTTTTTTAGGACACCGAGCGGACTAAGAAGACACAGAAAACACCGAGATTCTTTGTGCCCTCTGTGTCTTCTCGGTGAACTTTGTGTCCTTTAATTACTCTATTGAGAATTTACGTAATTTTGAAGAATTCTTGTATATTTCGAATTTAGCCTTGTAAACCTTGAATAATCATGTCATCCTGTAAAAATAATTACCCAAAGTTACATAACGCTGCTTGGCCTGGTGTCGTCGGAAAAGGCGAAGGCGCAGAACCTGCCATTGATTTAGATACCATGTTAGACCTAACTGCCAATGCCGAAGTCAATGGAGTGAAATTTGATGGTTTTGACCTTTTTCTCTTTGATCCACATATTGACATTAACTCAAGTGAGGATGGTATAAAAATACTCGCAGAAAAAGCTGCTAAAAGAAACCTAGAAATTGGTAGTGTAGTTGCTCCCGTTTGGGTGGATACGGATGGTGGTTCAGCGATGGGGACTAAAGCGGAGCGCAAACGGTTTACGACCCAAGTCCGCAAGGCCTGCCATATTGCGATGCGCCTTAGAGAATTAGGTATCCGACCAAATGGAATTGTAAGAATTGATTCTGCTTGTTCGCCCGAAGCATGGGCAAAGTCTCCGAAAAGAAATACCAAAAAAATAGCGCAGACCTTCCGAGAAGCTTGTGATATAGCCGCCGATTATGGCGAAAGTTTAGCCGCAGAAGGAGAAATTTGTTGGGGCGGTATGCACGGTTGGAAAGCAATGGTAGATACGTTGGAAGCTGTTGGTCGCCGAAATATTGGTTTTCAAGCAGATATGGCGCATACGCTACTTTATTTACTAGGCTACAATAAACCAGAAGACCGCATTTTACCTACTGATTTTCAATGGGAAGATCGAGCTACTTTAACCGAAGGCTTAATTCAGTTAACAGATGCCCTTCGTCCTTGGACCATAGATTTTCATGTTGCCCAAAATGACGGAACGGTTCATGGATCTGGTTCACATGACAAAACAGGTCGGCATTGTCCTGCTGATGATCCGAATGGTAAACTAGATATTCCCATAGATGCGGGACATTGGTTTCGTCGAAAAGATGGCAAATTAACCAAAGCTTTTAGGCATATTTGTTGGGATGGTTGTATGTTTCCGAATCAGAAATTATTACAGCAGGATACTTGGAATGCCATTTTAGGAAAGATGATTCAAGTTCGGGAACAGCATGGTTGGCATGAATAGTATAGGGGAACTGATTGGCATTAATTAAATAAAGTGAGGTTTTTAAATTGGGCGGCTGTGGGAAACAGCCGCCCAATAAGCCCTTACAAGGCGGTTGTTTCCCACAACCGCCTTGTTTTGAGACTTTCAAAACCATACATTATTTTTTGACGCTCAATCAGTTTTCCCGAAAATCAAAAAAATATGGAATACGAAGCACAACATCAATTAAAATTAAAGCAACTTGATCTTAAAAAAGAACAACTATTCCATAAAATTCTATGTCCATCTTGCGAAAATGAGGTCAAGTCAAACGATTTAAATATCAATGACAAAATCGCAAAATGTGAGACATGTAATGTGGTTTTTTCTTTTCAAGAAACGGTAAATAATTTGTTTATCAATTCTTCAAAAACTAAACAAAAAATCATAAAACCAGAGGGAATAGGTCAATTTAATTTCAAAGATGAACTAAGTTTTGCTATTCAACAACCCTATTCTGGATTTGACATAGCCATTGGTATTTTTAGTATTCCCTTAGCGCTTTTATTTACTTTTATGGCAGTTGTAAAATTCAAGATATTTGCTTTAGTCGCTGCTATATTATTGGGAATAATGAGTGCCTTCCCTATTTATAACTGGATAACTCATGCTAAAAAGAAAATATACATAAATGTAAAAAGAGACCTCTTAGCTGTTGAGTGGCATCCTAAAAAAGGTAATAAAGACCAACGGTATAATAAAAATGAAATAGATCAATTATATGTAAGAAGAGATTCTGGCGGTATGGGTCATTTTGAGGTTTATATGATACTTAATGGTGTTGATGGACAAAAACACATTCGTTTGATTCCAGGTTTAAATAGCTTGTCCAAAGCTTGATATTTAGAACAAGAGATTGAAGCGCACTTAGAGATTTTAGATAGAGAAGTATTAGAAGAAATTAAGTCATAATTTATATACCTTAGCATGGACTTTTAGTCCGAATAATGTAATTTTTAAAATGAGAAAATGGATCACGAATATAAAGAACCTTACCAACTTAAATTAAAACAACTTAAAGATTTAGAAAATCAGGGGTATCATGATGTCAGTTGCCCTAAATGTCAAAGCAATATTTTAGGGGATGGCATTAATATCAATGATAAAATTGCTAAATGTAATGCTTGTGGGGTCGTTTTTTCTTTTCAAAAAGAAATAGCGCATCTATTAAAACCGCAAAAAATTAAACAGGAAGTTTTTAGACCAGAGGGCATTGATATTTTCCAATTTAATAACGAATTAGATTTTAGCATCCAACAACCCTATACGATTATGCAAGGAATATTAGCTGGGCTTGGAATTCCATTTGCGCTGATATTTACCATTGCATTTATTGTAAAAGGAGGAGGATTATTCGTTCCTGCTTTAATCTTTTGGTTAATGTCTATTTACCCAATTTATAGTTGGATCAATCACTCTAAACAAAAAACCTATGTTAATATTGATGAAAAGTCAATAACCATTCAGCGAAAGCCCAACAAAGGAAATAAGGATAAAAGTTATGATAAAATTGATGTAGACCAACTGTATATTAAACGAAATCCGAATACTGGACATTTCGATATTTTTATGATTATCAACGGTTTAGATGGTCAAAAACATGTTAGATTAATTCCGAATTTAGATAGTAAATCGAAAGCCCGTTATATGGAACAGGAAATTGAAAAATACTTGGGCATTATTGATAGAGAGGTATTGGAGGAGACGCTGTTGGATTAGTATATTACCCCAACATCGGCCGTAAAACCTCCTTAATAAACACTCCATCTCGCATTGTCACCCCATCAGGATTTGTAATACATTCATCGCATTCATCTTCCATAATAATCCAACCTTCGTAGTTAGAATCAATTAAATCTTGGGTGATGCCTACAAAATCTAAATCTCCTTTACCTGTTTCTGCCCAACGACCATCGGCATACATATCTTTATAATGTACTAGGTTAATAAGTGAACGATATTCTCGCATAATCGCATTCGGATTCATACCTCCTTTTGCAATATGTCCTACATCTGGGCAATACCCAATTACTCGATTATCTAAACCATTCAATAAAATTTTGTAATCTTCTTCTGTTCGATAAACCGAACCTACTGGTGAGTTTGGATGATACGAACAAGTAATCCCTTTATCATGCGCTCTTTCTGCAAAGGCATTCACACAAGACAATAAATTCTGCTGTCGCTCTTTCAAATTTGATCGATCCGCTTGAGGCATTTGTACAGGTAATAAAATGGTATCTGGGAAATAGCTTAAAAAATCAATCCATTTATTGGCTCGTTCTTTTTCTTCCGCAGTTTCTTTTGGGTGTAACCAATCTTCTACCACGCATAACACGGCTAAATCTAATCCCCATTTATCTAAAGCCGCTTTCATTCTTAATGGATCTTCCAAATGCTGCATAAAACTCGTTTCGGGCTCGATTCCCGTAAAACCTGCTTTGGCGCAGACTTCCATAATATGTTCTAATTTACCTTTATATTGTTCGCCTGGCATTTGCCAAGTATAAGTTTCGCAGGCTAGTTTTATCACAGGATAATAGGATTTAAATGATGAACAAGATTTAGATTTACTACCATTTTAGTTTTGCAAAGTAGATTTTTCATTAATATTTCTTTTGAGGTAAGGACTAATGCTATATCGCTTATTCATACTGATAATCCTATAAAATCTTGTCATCTTGTAGCAAAAATTCCAAAGTCACCCGATTAAACCGTTCCAAATCCTCCCAATGATGCACATGTCCACCAGTTGGAAAATTCACCAATTGAGACCCCGCAATTTTTTCGTGTAAAATAGCTGAAAAGGGTGGTGGAGTAAAAATATCCATTTGCCCAATCGTAATCAATGTAGGTACTTTTATCTGATGCAACCTATCGACCGAATCGTGGTGAATACAAGCATCTAATTGCCCTTCAAATCCATTTTGAGTTTGTGGCGTTTCAGTCGCTGCTGCTGCCTGCTGACCCGCTTGTAAATCTGCTAAGTTATCGTCATAATGTGGTGGGGCAAAAATCCACAATTGCAATAGCTCCATAAAATCATCGGGATTTGAAGTCACCCGCAATTTCTTTAGATTTTCATAAACTGTTTTCGCATAATTATTAAAAACAGGCCAAGTACTAATCAACGCCAAAGAGCGAACTCTATCGGGGTAATTAATGGCTACCTCTTGCGCAATCGCACCGCCCATAGAAATACCAGCAATTCTAGTTTTTTGAACGCCCAAATTGTCCATGACTGCAATCGTATCTGCTGCCATTATTTTAGTCGTATAAGGCCCTTTGGGTTGGTCAGATAAACCAACGCCTCTATTATCTAAAATAATACATTGAAAATGTTGTTCATAAACTGCAGCGTGTTGTTCCCAAACATTGCCATCCGCCCCGAAGCCCATTAATAAAACTAGCGGTTCGCCTGTTCCTCTAATTTGATAATAAATATTCGTGCCGTTTGAATCGACGTATCCTGAACTCATAATTACATGATGATAGGATTATTCAAGATTAACAGGATGAAATTTATCGTTTTAACCTATTTTTTATGTTGAATAACCCTAGTTTTATAAATAATTTATCAATTGTTTGTAAAATACTACTATTTGCTCTAGACCTTTGTACCCTTATACCTTTACGCCTCTATACCTCTTAAGCATATCGCTGCCAACTATTCCGAATAAAAGTATGCCCCTGTTCATACACCTCATTCATATCGGCCTGATAATTTCGCCAAACATTAATCCCATTGGCAAATTCCTCGTTATGCCGACTAAAAGCTTCAATGGTCAACCATTTATCGTACCCAATTGCTTGTAAATTTTCAAATACTTCATCCCATTGTACTTGTCCTGTTCCGGGCGTGCCTCGATCATTTTCAGACAAATGTACATGGGCAATTAAATCTGCGTACTTTTGAATAACGCCACCTTGACTTTTTTCTTCAATATGGGCATGATGCGTATCATAAATCATGCGTAAATTTGGATGATTGACATCTCGTAGTAATTTGGCGATGCTTTCTAACGTATTAAACAAGTAGCATTCAAAGCGGTTTAAGGCTTCAGGGGTTAAGATTACGCCTGTTCCAGCAGCATATTCTGCCGCTTTATGGAGTACTTCCGCACTCCATTTGCGTTCATCTTCCGTTGGTGCTTTTCCAGAAAACCACGCAAAAGCAGAATGATAAGGCCCACCAATGACTTCTGCACCCATTTCTGCCGCCATATCAATGCGCCATTTTAAGGCATCGACACCTTTTTGTCGAATTTTAGCATCAGGACTAGCAGGGTTTTCTGCTTCGAAAACGGAAGAAACGGCAGTACAGGCCATACCTAAACTCTTCAAAAAATCGCCCACCTTTCGGTAATCTTTCGCATCTCCATCCCCAATTGGCACTTCAATGCCATCATAACCGACTTTTTTGATTTTCTCTATATGTGGAAAATAGTCCTCATTGACAAAGGTTGTCCAGAGTAACATATTCATACCTAATTTCATAATGCTTTGTAAATGTAGTCCAGACATTTTTGTCTGGATGGTTACTAAATTTCCCAGACGGGAATGTCTGGTCTACGTTGCCCGAAATTAATATTTTTTTATAAAAAAAGACTAATTTGACCTAAAAGTCCTAGAAAAAAAGAAATTTGTTATATTCGCTTTTTTTAAGCCTGTTGGTTATCAGTTATTAGTCTTCCTAATCCTTAGGTTGATTGAAAACTACAGACTTTTAACTATAATATACGTAATCGGTCTGTCCGCTTTGCGGTTCACTCACTTAAATGTCCACAGGACATTTACCCTGCGGGTTCGCTCGCTCATCCTGTAAATAAATATGCAACCAATTATCAATTACAAAGTTTCTGGCGAAGGCTGTCCTTTTATTTTTCAACATGGTTTAGGATCTAATTTAGCGCAAGCTCAAAGTCTATTAGGTGGACAAAAAAAGGTCCAACTCATTTCAATGGATAGCCCTGGACATGGAGATACGCCGCTTCGATTAGGAAACCCTCCCTCTTTTGACTTTTATGCGGATGAAGTCATTCGATTAATGGACCACTTAAAAATTGAAAAAGCTATTTTTGGTGGTATTTCTATGGGCGCTGGTATTTCGACCAATATAGCTTTGCGCTATCCAGATAAAGTAGCGGGTTTAGTGCTGATTCGACCAGCGTGGTTAGCTAAAGGAAATCCTGAAAATTTAATGATTTTAAAAGTTGCGGCAAAATTTATTGGTAAACGAAGTGCCAGAGCGAAGTTTGAAAAGAATAACGAATATCAACACATCAAAGGACATTTAAGAACGGCTGCGGTTTCTATTATGGGCGTTTTTAGCGAAACACAACAAACGGCGATTCCAATGGTTTTAAAAAGTATGGTTTCGGATGCACCTATTAAAGAGATGGCGGATTTGGCTAAAATAACCCAACCTTGTTTAATTTTTGGCAATGACGACGATCCCTTACATCCTTTTGAGATGGCAAAGGTATTGCACCAACATATCAAAGGAAGCCATTTGGAAAAAGTTACTTCTCGCTATCTTGGGAATCGACCACATAAAGAGGAAATCAATCATGCAGTTGGCCCCTTTATTCGTAAAGTTTTATCTACTCAAATTGGCGCATAACTCTAAAAAGTATAAGGAATTTAAATTTTATAACTGGAATAAAAGAAGTAAGTCCAATTGTAAATAATTTTACCAATAATGTATGTTAAAAAACTATAAACTTTACTTTCAATACCTCAGTTATCTCCAATATCCATTGATGGTCATAGCCTTGTATTTTGCTTATGCACCTTTATTCTTTGGATCGGATAATTTTTTCGAGTCTTTTAATAAAAGTTTTCTATTTATAGGCTTGGGGGTTAGCTTTTCCACTTTGCAAGACGTGACTAAAACCCAAAATAAGTTATCAAGAATTGTTTATCAAAATCCTAAATATGCCAAAATTTTCATTCTTTATATGTTTCTTTTGACCGCATTTTGTCTATTGTTTGGACTATATGGTTTTTTGTTTAGCACGAATGAGAAGGTCAATCAGATTTCTGTAGGCTTAGTTGTGCTCGGTATAGGGGTTTTAGGTATGTTAAAAATGGCTATAGAAATGGCTATCTATCATAGTCAACAAAAATCAGAAAAATGACTCCAGAAAAACTCATCCAAAAGCAATTTGAAGGCTTTGTAGAAAGAGATTTAACCAAATTCTTGTCTTGTTATAAATCAGATGTGGGATTATATCATTTTCCGGAAAATGAGCCTTTTTTACAAGGAATGGCAGCGATGGAAGCCAATTATAAAGATGTTTTTGCTAATTCGCCCAATTTGAATGCCCAATTGATTAGTCGAATGGTTTTTAAAAACAAGGTGATTGACCGAGAAATTATTACCAATCGAAAGGAGGTGAAATATAGAGAATTAGTGGTGATTTATGAAGTGGAAGATGGATTGATTTCGGCGGTTAGATATATTAGTTAGTAGGCTGATAATAATCCGTTGGGAAAATAAATCCGTTGGGGAGATGTCATTTTTTGCCCAACTGATTTACTTTCCCAACGGATATTAGACATAGTATTTTTAATTCGATTATTTAAGGGTGCTTCATTTAAGCAGGAAAAATTGTTCATTCAGGAATGGGATTTGATAAACAAGTAATGCTTCAATTGGATAGTTTAATTCAAACAGTTTTGTAATTTTATCCAAATAACCCAATTTTAACAATAAAGTAAGCTTTATGTCTTTAAAAAAACTCAAACTAAGCGAACGTATTATTGACCACTTGATTCAAGCGATTTTAATATTTATTAGTGTATTTTTGGCGTTTTGGTTGAGTCAATATCAGGAAAAGCAAGAAACGAAAAGAATTACCCAAGAAGTAAAAAATGTTATTTATCAAGAATTGAGTTCTAATCTACGAGAAGTAGAAAAAAATGAAGCGGTTCACGCTAAGATATGTGCAGGCTTAGTTGATTTCTACAATACAAAATTAGATACAATTACTCAGTTTAGTTTATGGGAAATGTTTGATAAAACCGAGTCAATTGTGCATAGAACACTCCCAAGTGGGGCAGTAAATTTGGCATTGGATCACCGAATGGAGTTAGCTCCATTCATCAAAGCTCGAATTAGTCTAGTCTATGAAGAACAAAAAAAGGTTAATGAAATTTATCAAAAATTATTCGACAACTTTTTATATTCTAAGGAGCGATTCGATGAAAAATTGGTTCGTGAAAATTACCTAATATTTTATGGATTACTAGATAAATTATGGAATAGGGAAAAAGTCTTAATTTCCAAAATGAAAGAAGTAGTTAACTTAATCAATAATTAACAATAATATGAAAAGTAACTGGAATAACGCCGAAGCCAAAAAACTAAAAGGTGACCCACTACAATTAAGAGTTTATACTTCCAATATCATGGGAAGAGACGAAGATTTAGTCATGCATGGCGGTGGCAATACCTCCGTAAAAATTAAGGAAACCAACATTTTTGGCGAAGAAGAAGAGATTTTATACGTCAAAGGAAGTGGTTGGAGTTTGGATACGATAAAAGCAGAAGGTTTTGCGCCTGTGAAGATGAGTGCTTTAAAGAAATTGGTTGCCTTACCAGAGTTATCTGATATAGACATGGTGAAATATCAACGGATGGCGATGATTAATCCCAATGCACCAAATCCTTCGGTAGAAACGATTTTGCATGGGCTAATTCCTTACATTTTTGTGGATCATACGCATGCCGATGCAGTTGTGACCATTACCAATTCTCCGAATGGCAAAAAACGTATTCAGGAGATTTATGGTGAAAATATGCTCATAATCCCTTACGTAATGCCCGGTTTCATTTTGGCTAAAACCATTTATGACATGACCAGAGGGATTGATTGGGATAGTTTAGATGGTATGATTTTAATGAGTCATGGCGTTTTTACTTTTGATAATGATCCGAAGAAGGCGTATGAGAAGATGATTGATATTGTGGATACCGCTGAAAAATACCTTAAAAAACAAGGGGCGAAGGAAGTGAAAGGAACAAAAAAAGGAACAATTGATACCTTGCAATTGGCGACTATTCGCCAACAAGTGTCTACTCTTTGGGGCAGCCCAGTTTTAAGTAAATTGGATCATTCGCCTGCTTCGATTGGGTTTAGTAAATTAGAAAATGTCCAAAAAATTACCAGTCGAGGACCTCTAACACCCGATCATATAATTCGGACTAAGCGAACACCAATTGTGTTTTCTAAAAATTCTCAAAAGGATTTAGATAAATACGTAAAAGACTATAAAGCTTATTTTAAAAAATATAATCAAGGCGAAAAGTTATTGGACCAAGCACCAAGATGGGCAATTCTGCCAAATTCTGGTACGCTTTCTTTTGGCCCAAGCCCAAAGCATTGTGCAATTATTGAGGACATTACTCGCCACACTAAAAAAGCGATTCATCAAGCAGAACATTTAGGTGGGTGGAATGCTTTACCACCAAAAGATTTATTTGAGGTAGAATATTGGAGTTTGGAACAAGCGAAACTTTCAAGGGCAGGAAAGCCTAAGGCAATGGCAGGAAAAATTGCGATTGTTACAGGTGCAGCAAGTGGAATTGGTAAAGCTTGTGTCGAACATTTAATCGCTAATGGTGCAGTCGTAGCCGCTTTGGATATTGACAAAAAAATCAAAACTTGCTTTGCACAAAATACGGTTCTAGGCATTCAATGTGATGTGACCAATACCAAACAATTGGAAAAAGCGATTGAACAAGTAGTTGTGCAATTTGGTGGAATTGATATGCTAATTTCTAACGCAGGCATCTTTCCAAAATCGGCTAAGATAGTGGATATAGATGCTAAAAACTGGCAAAAATCTTTAGATATTAATGTAACAAGTCATCAACGACTTTTACAGTTATGCGTGCCTTATCTAGCATTAGGTTTTGACCCAGCGGTAGTGTTTATTGTTTCTAAAAACGTACCTGCACCAGGACCAGGAGCTGCGGCTTATTCGGTTGCCAAAGCTGGCCTAAATCAATTAGGTCGAATCGCTGCAATGGAATTAGGCGGCAAAGGCATTCGAGTAAATATGATGCACCCAAATGCTGTTTATGATACCGCTATTTGGACAGATGAGGTATTGAATGCTAGAGCTAAACATTATGGTTTGACAGTAGAAGAATATAAAACCAATAATATTCTGAAAACGGAAGTGACTTCGCATGATGTGGCAGATTTGGCGGTGGCTATGTTGGGAAAAACTTTTGGGAAGATTACAGGGGCGCAAGTGCCTATTGATGGGGGGAATGAACGGGTGATATAGACGTTTTTCCATGAAGTATAGATTAAAAATCATACATCATAAATCTGTTAAGTTTTATTTAGATGGATTTATGATGTAAGATTTATGAACTATGATTTATGATTTTTTAGCCCAACCCAATATCCTTACAAAAAGTGAAACTCCAATCGTATTTCAGCAACAAAAAGAAAATTGACTATAAAAGACCTGCTGCTTTTAAGGCATTAATCAGTAAGGAGGATTATAAAAAAATTATTGATTTAGCCATCAAGCATGCTGAAAATATAGGAACAATTCAGTCGATTCATGAAGGGGTGATGATAGTAGTTGATAAAGCGACAAAAGCAGAACGAACCATTGAGTTAAATAATATCGTCCGTCGTTGTAAAGCTACAGAAAATAAGCATTGGGATAAAATGCTTTACTATCATTTTCAGCAATTAATCGTCAACCCAGCTAAATTGAATTTTTTTTATAAAGATTTTGAATTTGCGGATCCATATTTAAAAATATTTGTACTGCCCGCCTATGACAGGGATAATTTAAACGACTTGGTTTATAGAACAGACTTACCGAATACCCATACTTTTTTAATTCTAGATTACGATGAAAAATTCCATTATGTCAACCAACAAAAAAGCTTGGAGTGGGGTAGAACAACAATTGAGTTATTTGACATCGCCCAAGCGAATATCGCCTTAGAAAAAGTTGAAGTTGATCAGTTTCTTTGGAAAGAAAAATTTGAAGTATTTAGCTTATTTAATGGAGATTTTTCTGCTGCTTTTATACTTAATTTAGCTGAAAATGCGAACTATGCTATTGGTCAGTACGGAACTATCCTTAGCATTCCCACGAAAGGGGCTGCTTTTTTACATCCTTTACATGGCAATACAGTAGTTGATTTTATTCAATCTTTTAAGGAGGTGGTTGACTCTTTTTATCAAGAGGATGAAGAGCCGATTGTAAGGGGTTTTTATTGGTTTTATGAGGATGTATTTGAGAGTATATTATTAGTTGAAGAGAGTAAAAATGGGTATCAAATAGAAATTCCCTCTAAATTAAAAGTGTTTTTTTAAAAATTAGATTAAGGAAACCCAATTGAATGAAGAAAATAAATTTTAAAAATCGACTTTATGAGTATGAAAAAATTGAATGGGATAAAATTCAGAATTTTGTAGCAAATGAAAAGTATATCGTTCAAACTTCTAAGAGTAAACTTCATAAGTTCCGTTCAATCGAGGTGTGTGAACCTATTGAAATTTATCAAGCTTGGAAATATGCTGATAGTAATGTTGAATTTGAAATTGTCTGTCTACAATATAATTATTCCGAAAGAGAAAATATTGGTGATGGGCAAATAGGTCATCCAAGTCGAGTAAGCGGTTTTCAATTTACCTCATTTTGGTTTACTTCGGAATATTTAATAAAACTCCCAGAAATGATAATTGAACCCGCAACTTTAGAAGAACGACTAGGACAAATATTAAAAATAAAGCCTCTTTTTAGTAAATCTAAATTTCCCTTAAAATATAGAGTGAAAGCAAAAGAACCAGAAAATAGTCGGATCATTTTAACTAAATACATTCGGACACTTTTCGAAGCTTATCATACAATTTGGTTTGAATCAATAGGAAATGCTATTTTAGTTAGAGATGATAGACCTATTGATTTAGTGTCTTTTAAAAAGAAATTTACTTTTACAAAAGAGATTGTTCGAAAGATAACCGAAAGAGATTTTTTTGTTTGAATCAATATTTTTTAAGAAAATACATTAAGGTGGATAACATGCTAAAAAAATTATTCTACATAATCAGCGTCTTGTTTTGCTTTACTGCTTGCCAAACCAATACTTCCAATGTTGAAGATGATATTGCAATAGAAGTAGCTGCTTTAGTGGATAAAAAAGGTCAAAGAGCCTTTTTAGAAAATATTGCAGCATCTGACCAAAGGGTTAGAGATGAAGAAATTGCCATCAATCAAAAATACGGCTACGATAGTAAAGAACATAAACAGGCAGTACAGGTAAAGATGGACACCGACAAAAGCAATCTAGCCAAAATAGAAGCCTACTTAGAAAAATACGGTCATCCCAATAAATTAGATCACGGTAATAAAGCTTTTTATGCCCCTTGGATAGTGATGCATCATGCGCCTAAAGAAACAGGGACTAGAAGACGAAATTTTAAATACCTCTACGATTATTATAAAAAAGATGAGCTAGAACAAGACCGACTTAATTTCTTTTTAGGTCGAATGCACCAATTAGAATTCGATAAGCGAATTCGGTGGAATCGGTCATTTACGGTGCAAGAAGAACTTGATTCTTTGATTAATGTGTTAGATTTGAGGAGTATTGCTGATGAGATTGATGCTAATTATCAATAGCTAAGCATCAGCTAGCTTCATTCATAAAATGGAACAATTTTATTAAATCTTCTTGCTTTCTAAAATTGATTTTATGTGTTTTGAAATAATCCGTAGTTTTTAAATAGGCCTCAAAAAACCTAATAGCTGCCTTTTTTTTGCTAGGGATTTTAGCAACTTTTCCATTCTCGAAAAGGTAGTAAGTTTGTTTTTCTACTATTTTTTCATCTTTACTACCTGCATGCAAAATAGGGTCATAATCAGGTTTTTGCTTGATGCCTTCATGAAATACTAACAGTGTATATTTTCCTTCCAAAAGAGCTTCAAAAAAAACTTTGCCCCGTTTCCAATTTTTAGGGACCAAACCAATAAATTTTTTCTTAGATTTAGTGAAAATAAAGCTATTTATCTTTTGACTTGAAGCCACCATCACGCGATTCTGGAATAAAAAATTAACTTGCTGGTTAAGTATGTCAAATTTAATCATCGCAGGAAAACCTTTGGTAGAGGTCTCTTTGAAAATTTTTGCATCCATCCAGGCCGAATTATAAAAATGCTGATGAATTAAAGTTCGTTGTGCTAAATCAAATGTTCTAATGGTTATTGGATGTGTAAGTTCATTCGTTGCTTGGGGGATCCTTGATTGGCTGGAGACTTTTAGCGTAAAGCCAATTACTAGAAAAATTAATAAATATTTTTTCATATTTAATCTGATTTTGAAAGCCTTCAAATTGGACGATATATCCTTACTATCAGTTTTTTTACAAAATAACTAATCTTTTGATTTTTACTTAGGAAAGCGTACTTTTATTTTTTCAATAAAATCAATGAAAGTATAGTAAATAATGACCTTTTATTTCAACAGAAAATGGAAAGATATAAGAGGAGATAATTATGATTATTGGGGAATGTCTATATGGTATTTTGAAACAAATGCTAAAGGAGGCATTTTAAGACAAATCGAAGTTTATGAAAATGGTCGAAAACTTAAATACAGTTTAGCTTTTTCAGCGGATAAATATGGCTGCTTAAGTGACCAACCCTTAGATTTGATAGATTTTTAGCCTTATTTAATTAAAAGAATAGAATTTGAGCGAACATGGATAAGAGAATAACTTTCTATTCTTTGGCTCATTTCATAACATCCAAACCATGATTAAAACCATCAAGAGAATTTTACTCAGTTGCTTGTCTATTTTAGGACTTAGTTTAATATTATGGTTAACTTTCCTATTCAATCCAAGTCTTTCTTATGCACATAAGACCGAATTTGGGCAAATAACGGTTTATCATAATCAGGCTTTGGCAACTAATACTGAAAATATACTAAACGATGCTTTTTCCATCATAAAAACAGCCGACTTGTTTGCCCCTAATATTCAATTAGATTTGTGTTTAAATGATGGGACATTTTATCCCGAATTATGGATTTTTAAGGGAGCTACTGCCTATTCTTTCTTGAACAAAGGAGTTATTTATAACAGCCAACCCAATTTTAATAAAAATCAAACTACCTTTAAATGGGCAATTAATAATAACGAAACAAGAACATTTAATTTAACTTGGTTATTAGCTCATGAATTCACCCATTGTTTGCAATATAATTGGGATCAATTATTCCCATTAAAATGTGCATTTTGGAAAAGTGAAGGACATGCAGAATATATTTCTAGACAATTCAAAAATGATGGTCGATTAAAAGAAAAAATTCAACAGTTAAAAATAGAAGAGCAAAAAGAACATAAAGGAATTCCCGTTTTTGAGTTAGCCGATGGGACTTTTCAAAACCTATTTTATTTTAAATCAGCTATTCTAGTTCAATATTTAATGGAGGTAGAACTATTGACTTTCCCTGAAATAGCTGCTGATTCACGAACCGTAGAAGAAATCCATTTAACAATCGAACAATGGGTGGTAAATAATTGATTTCAAAAAAAACATTAAATAAAATGATTACACCAAGAACGTCAAGAAAGAAAATCTTAAAAAAACTTAGAAAAAAAGTCAAAAAACGGATTCCGATTTTAATTGCTAGTGCTGGTAGTGGCTTAGTGGCTAAACTATTAGAAAAAGCGGGTGCGGACTGTATCAATACTTTTTCAGGGGCAAGACTACGATCTAACGGAATGGGAACGATGTCTATGTTATGGCCGATTCTAGATTCCAACAAACAAACCTTGAACTATACGAGAGAAGATATTATGCCCGCCATCAAAGGCGATGCGTTTATCTGTGCTTGTTTGAATGCCAATGACCCGTTAAAGGATATGCGAATGGTATTAAACGATTGCAAAGCAATGGGCGTAGAATCAGTTTCTAATATTGGCCCTTCGATTAGTTATGTCGATCATGATAGTGAAATATTTAAAGTGCTTACCAAAAGTGGGATTACGATAGATAATGAGATAGAAATGCTTAAATTAGCCAAAGAAATGGATATGGTGTCGATAGGTTTGGCTTTTACAATGGAAGATAGCATTCGTATTATGGAAGAAGCGCAACCAGATATTTTTTGTTTTCATGCAGGTACGACTAAAGGTGGTTTAACGGGGTACGATTCTGGTGAAACCATTGCAGGAACGGCGCAACGAACAGAAGAAGCGAATAAAATCTTACGTAAAATCAAAAAAGATGTGATGTTGATTGCTCATGGTGCAGCGATGTCTACTCCCGAAGATGCGCAGTATATTTTGAATCATACGAGTTGCGACGGTATTTGGACTGGTTCTTCTACGGAACGAATTCCTATTGAAAAAGCGGTGTATAGTGCAGCGAAGGAATTTGCTGATTTGCGATTTCCTAAGAAGAAGAAAAAGTGATTGGTAATTAGTCGCTAACCTTTATACCTCTGTACCTTTAAACCCATTTACCTCTATACCTTAAACCTAACAAAATGCGAAAAACCATAGCACTCCTAGTCACCCTAGATACCAAAGACCAAGAAGCTGGATTCTTAAAAGCACAAATTGAAGCCATCGGACATGATACTTTATTATTGGATATTGGGGTCGTCGGAAAGGCGGGTATTAAAGCCGATATTTCAAGAGGAAAAGTCATTTCTACGGGTGGCGGTTCAATCAAAGAAATTCTAAAAAATCCGACTAGAGAAAAATCCAATCCTTTTGTGGTGGGTGGCTGTATCAAAATTTTAAATCAGAAAATTGCTAAGAATGAAGTACATGCCGTTTTAGGTTTAGGAGGCACACAAGGAACTTCTACTTGCTGCGAAATTATGCAAGCCTTACCTTATGGTTTTCCTAAAATTATGGTATCGACGATGGCGGCTGGCGATATGACGGGCTTTGTCGGTATCAAGGACATTACCATGATGTTTTCTGTAAGTGATATTTTAAAACTCAATCCATTTACTCGAAAAATATTGGCAAATGCTGCTGCTGCTGCTTGTGGAATGGCAATGGTCGAAACCAAATTTGTCATGGAAAAAGGGGATAAACCGTTGATTGGTATGTCCAATTTAGGGGTGTTGACCAATGGGTCGATGGAAGCCATTAAATACATTGAATCCAAAGGCTATGAAGTGATTGTTTTCCATGCGGTTGGTTCTGGTGGGCAAGCGATGGAACAGATGATGAAAGAAGGCATTATTGGGGCGGTGTTTGATTATGCGATGGGCGAAATTGCGGATGATGTTTGGGGCGTATTGCGAGCAGGTGGACCAGAACGATTGACTGTGGCAGGTAAATTAGGCTTGCCGCAAGTATTATGCCCTGGCGGTGCAGAGCATTTAGGGATTTTAGTACCACCAAATGAAGTACCCGAAGAATTTAAAGATCATCAGATTGTTTTTCATAGCCCTGTGGTTTTTGTGCCTCGTTTGAATAAAGAAGAGATTATCCGAGTGGCAGATAGTATTATTGAACGCTTACAACATACCAAAGATAAAGCCTACTTTATGATTCCAAGGGGTGGAGTAGGGCGCTATTCTATCAAAGGTGGAGTGTTGGAAGATAAGGCATCCGATGAAGCTTTTTTTAATCGACTGAAAGCAGGGTTGCCTAAAAACATTATTATAAAAGAACGAGACACTTATGCGGAGGATACTGCTTTTGTACACGAGGCGGTGGATTTGTTGATAGAGTTGATTGAAGAGCGAAAGCGTTAAAAAATAATCTTTTTCCTATTTATTGCGTTTTATTATTAATAAAGACTAATATCTATGTCCCTTCACTAATCCGTAGTAGGAACTAATATCACGGATTAGTGAAGGGACACGGATATTTATTTCCAATTAACTGATTTAAAAACCACCTCATCCTATTGATTAAAAAATCAACATACCTATCTATTTTTGCTAAAAAGTCTTTCTTTTCTCTTTTTTTATTTTTATTGTTTGTTACTATTGTAAATAGTCAAAATGAGGTTAAAAATTGTTTTGAACCGAAGGCGTATTATGACCAAGCACAGCAGGACAAATTAGAAGTTTTTACCAAAGATTATATAGCAAATTTTGTTCAGCATGCAAATAGCCGAAGAAAAATAATTATTCCAGTTGTAGTGCATATTATCACGCAAGGAGCGGAAAGAGGTATAACTGATGAGCAAGTACACACTCAAATAACTGCCCTTAATCGTGATTTTAATCGCCAAAATGAGAATTTACATATCGTGCATCTCGATTTTCAAGATAGAATTGCCAACGTAGGCTTTAATTTTTGTTTGGCGACAGTTGATCCAGCAGGAAATCCAGTTACGGGTATTACTCGTCGAAATACATTCGAAGATTTTGTCGCAGAACCGAGTAATTCATGGTGGCATCAATCAGAAGAAGGAGGACAAGATGCATGGGATACCAAAAAGTACCTTAATATTTGGGTGACTCAAGTTCCGCTTGGTTTTGCAGGCTTTGCAAGCAATCCTGGACAAACAACACCCGAAGCAGATGGCGTCGTAATTGGACCAAGATTTTTTGGTATGTGTGGTTTAGCGACGCCTCCTTTTCATTTAGGAAGAACAGGCGTCCATGAAGTTGGACATTATTTTAATCTAAAACATCCATTTAGTCTTAGTAATGGTTGCGATGGTAATGATTTCGTAGCAGATGTCCCTCAACAATTAAACCCTTATGAAGGAAGCTGTGCAACGAATGAAGACAATAGTAGCTGTGGAACAAGAGATAATGCCAGCAATTTTATGAACTGGTCTCATGGTGATTGTTTAGCCATGTTTACCAAAGGGCAAGCCATACGGATGCAAGCCGCCTTAATTGGAGCAAGAAGCGGCTTATTGAATGGGAATAGTTGTGAACCTTATTTTCCAATTGTTACTGGAAGTGACATCGCTGTATATCCGAATCCTGCTAGTTATTATTTTTGTGTGGAAGTGGGCAATGTTTCTTTAGAAGGAATTCCTTATTTTATTTTTAACGCCCAAGGGGCTAAAGTGGAAGAGGGCATCGTTCAGCCTAATACTCGACAGCATTTTCCCTCTTATCGAAATGGGATTTATTTTATTCAGTTTATGGATGGTTCAAAAGAAGGAATCGTAAAAAAGATCGTTATTAGTAATTAAAAATTAGGTAGGATTAATCTTCTTCTTTAAAAACGATCGCCACTATTAAGCAGAGTCCTATAGCTGCAACTACGCCATTAACATCCGTAACTTCTAACCTCATGTAAGCTCCAATAAGCCACAAACAGCCTGCTAACAATACCATCAAGGAACAAATAAGGGCTGCTTTATTTTTCAAAGCCTCCTCCATAAGAATACATCATATTAATGATAGGTTTTTCG
This sequence comes from Saprospiraceae bacterium, assembly GCA_965277445.1. Classification (GTDB taxonomy): domain Bacteria; phylum Bacteroidota; class Bacteroidia; order Chitinophagales; family Saprospiraceae; genus JAFMDF01. The sequence goes on from CBDICY010000001.1 coordinate 52,465, forward strand.
TAAATGTATTCATTCGCCTCTAAATCTAAGTTTGTATTTTAGTTACGGCTATCCTGTAAACCCTGTCATCCTGTAGCGATTTTGCGACAATGATGAATAAACCCAATAGGAACAGAAGCTGCCTTCTCAATTTTTACCTCTTCAAAAACTGCACTAAATTTCTTTTTGTGAAAAGGAGAATATAAAACTTGGCAAAAATAATTACCCGTCTTTAAAGCATTATAACTCTTTTGGATGACTTCTTTTACGATCTCTTTTGGTATCAAAGTCACAGGAATAGAAGAGATAAAACAATCAACTTCTTCGCTGACATATTTTTCAAAATTTTGCGCCCCGTCATTGATTAAAATCAATCTGTCATCTTGGATTAAGTTTTTTACATCTTCTAAAAAATCGTTATTGACTTCAAAAGAATACAATTTACCATCAGCAGGCATTTGATCTAAAATTCGTTGGGTAATATTGCCTAAGCCTGTTCCAAATTCTACAATAATCTTGGTTTTTTTATTGATTTTACTACAAATCTCTTTTTCTATTTGTTTAGAAGTTTGATATAAAGCGCCCGTTGTTTTTACGTTTTTAGTAAAATCAATTACACTTTTTAGAAATGTATTGGTCATAATTGTTCATTAATCGGTTTTATAGCTATAAGGGATGAGGAAAATAATAATCGCGTCATTTCTGGTACATTATTAATTGCCTCATCCCTAAAGGCAGCTATGCTACATTAGAAAAATAAAGTAGTTGGTGTTTTTAGTAGTGTATGGGTAGGGATCGTAAAATTATAACATTAAGTTTTTTTGGCTTTTTTGCGGCAAATCATAAATCCATCTAGTTTTTACGTGACAGATTGATGATGTATGAATTATGATTTCAGGTTTATGATTTGTCGCTCTCTCAAAATTGAGGTAACTTCATAATATATTCTGAACAGCTTAACTTGGAGGGCTAAAGCCATAAAATTATTATTTCATAGAAATTAAAGGGTCTTTATCTCACTCACTAATTTTTGCAAACTAGCCTTCGCATCTCCAAATAACATCTTATTCTTTTCGTGGAAAAATAATTGATTTTGAATGCCCGCATAGCCTGGACTCATACTACGCTTCATAACTATAACATGCTTAGCTTCCCATACGTTCAATACAGGCATACCATAAATTGGACTACCAGGATCATCTAAAGCGGCTGGATTGACAACATCATTGGCACCAATGATAACAACCATATCTGTATTTGGGATAGCATCATTGGCATCATCTAAGTCTAATAATTTAGGATAAGGCACATCCGCTTCCGCTAATAAAACGTTCATGTGACCGGGCATTCTACCCGCAACGGGGTGAATGGCATATTTGACATCTACACCATTAGAAGATAATAAATCATCTAATTCTTTTACTACTTTCTGTGCTTGTGCCACCGCTAACCCATAACCAGGAACAATCATCACGGATTGAGAATAATATAATTGAATGGCTGCATCATTGATCGTTACTGTTTTGGCTACTTGGTCACCATCTGCTCCTTTTGCCGCTGCTGCGCCTCCACCAAAACCGCCAATCAAAACATTAAATAAAGATCGATTCATCGCTTCACACATCAAGACGGTCAAAATAACGCCTGCTGCACCCACTAAAATACCACCGACTAACATGATATTATTATCATAAATTAAGCCTGCTGCGGCTGCGGATAAACCCGTAAAGGAGTTCAATAAAGAAATGACAACAGGCATATCTGCACCACCAATTGGTGCTACAAAAGAAAAGCCATAGACTAAAGATAAAACCATTAACCCAATAGCCGCCGTCATTCCTAAGCCAACGCCGCCCATATAGACATAAGCTGTCAAACCAATAGTTGCTGCTAAAAGAATATAGTTAACAATATGATGCTTTGGCAAAGTCACTTGACTATCCCAAACTAAGCCTTGTAATTTGGCAAAAGCCAACATACTTCCTGTAAAAGCAATCGCACCGATTAAAAGGGTTGCTAAAACAATGAATAATTGACCGCCTGACATCATAGCTGTTCCATCGTAATAATGGACTAATTCGGTCATGGCTAATACGACGGCACAAGCACCACCTAGCCCATTAAAAATAGACACCATTTGCGGCATTGCCGTCATTTGTACTTTCTTAGCGGCAAAAAAACCGATAATTCCACCTACTAACATCCCACCAATGATCCAAGGATAATTGTTGGCAGCGCCTGTCATTGGCAATAACATGGTCGCTAAAATGGCTATCCCCATCCCAAAGGCAGCTAATAAATTTCCTTTTCGGGCCGTATCAGGCGTACTTAATTGGCGCAAGCCCCATACAAAAGAGGTGGCACCGATGAGGTAAGCTAAATTTACTATAGAACCTAACATATATATATATTTAAACGATAAACTATGAATGATAAACTATGAAAGGATATCCTTCTATAGTCGAAATGTTTATTTTTTAATAGTCACTCCTTTATATTATGCACTCATTTTTCTAGAGCGTCGGAAACTTAAATACGTTGCCACTAAAATAAATAATGGAGCACTTGTTCTTAATTCAAAGTCAAAGCCCATGACGTAATCAAACAATAAGGTTAAGCCACCAAATAAGACAATATATAAGAGAAAGAGTTTTACAAATAATTGATTTTGTTCATTCACGTTTTAGTAAGTATTAAGGTTAAAAGGTATAGAGGCTTGCGACCAATCACAAATTACCAGTCACTAATCACCACTTATTTCTTCTTCTTTTTAAACATTTCAAGCATTCTATCTGTCACGGCATACCCACCAACTACATTGACCATTCCTAATATAACCCCTAACGTTCCTAAACCTAAGGTTAGGAAATCGTTTGGATCAGCGGCCCGAATTAACAAAATAGCACCAATAATGACCACACCACTAATGGCATTGGCCCCAGACATTAAAGGCGTATGCAAAACGGTTGGTACTTTGGAAATAACTTCAAATCCTAGTATAATTGTAAATACTAGGAGGTAAATCATGATTAAATTAGTATCAAAAAATTGTAATATCGTATCCATGTTAATTAATTTTCAATTTTCAATTTTCAATTTTCAAAAAACTAAGCATTAATCATGTACTTAATTCAGAGAAATCTATCAATTGATAAAGTATTACATTTCTAAGTATAGCTCCCCAATGTTCGATTTGAAAATTGCCTACCCCGTAATTAGCGCCGATTTAATAATCTCATTTTCCGTATCCAACACCATTTCATCGTCTTTAATAATCAGTTTCAAAAAATTTAGAATGTTATTACTAAACAAAGTACTAGCGTCTTGTGGCATATCGGAAGCTAAGGCAGAGTTACCGATAATTTTTACACCATTGTAAAGGACAATTTCATTGTCTTTAGACAACTCACAATTCCCACCAATAGAAGATGCTAAATCGACGACTACCGAACCAGTTTTCATCTTATCTACCGTTTCTTTCGGCAATAAAATAGGGGCTTTTCGACCTCTTACTTGTGCGGTGGTGATAATGACATCTGCCTTGGCTGCCCTATTTTGAACTTCAGCTCTTTGTTTTTTGATGAATTCCTCGCTTTGTTCTACCGCATATCCACCCGCAGCGGAATCATCTGCAGCGCCTGCTACTTCGACGAATTTTGCGCCTAAACTTTCTACTTCTTCCTTAGCTGCTTTCCTTACATCAAAAGCTTCTACCATTGCGCCTAATCGACGAGCCGTTGCAATGGCTTGTAAACCAGCTACGCCTGCGCCTAATACCAACACTTTAGCAGGCCGAATGCTTCCCGCTGCAGTAATCATCATGGGAAAATAGCGTGGCAAATGATTGGCTGCTGTTAAGACCGCTTTATAACCAGCTACGGCTGCCATTGAAGATAAAATGTCCATTGCTTGGGCCAAACTGGTTCGAGGAATCATATCCATACTAACACCCTGTAATCCATGTCCTTTCAATTTATCAATGATACTATCATCGACATAAGGCGCAAACATAGAAATAAGTAAAGCTCCTTTTTTAATGGTCGCTAATGCTGCGTCTTCCAATGGATTAACGGAAACAATAATATCAGCTTCTTTGAAAATGGTTGCTCTGTCAGTTATGGTGGCTACTTCTGCAAAAGCGGCATCTGGTAGACTTGCATTATGACCTGCATTTTGTTCTACTAGAAATTCAACTTGTTCAGACTTAATCTTTTTCATAGTAACAGGTACCATGGCAATCCGATTATCCTGACTTTCTTTAGGTATTCCTATTTTCATAAAATAGTTTGAAAGATGAAAGGTTATGATCTAGGTTAGGGCTAAAAATAAGAATGGTAGTATCTTTGTATTGGGCTTTATTTCGGAAATTTGGCACAATATAGAGATAGCATTGAATTTTTTTGACATAATAGGCTTAAAATTTCACTTTCACCTAAATTTAATTAGTATATAAATCCTATTACAAATTTACTTTGGAGTAGGTTGGTAGGAAAAATGAATTATTTTATGGTGCTAAAACCAAGTGTTCGTTGAATTTCCAAGCTACGAATGCTAATTATAAGATGGAGGCTTTTGACCTCTAATATTATTTAAATTCAAAAATAATTGACTGATGAATTTTTATGAAGAAAAACAGATTTTTAAATGGCGATGGATGATCTTTTTGCCAGTTGCTATTTTTGCCTTACTTCCCACACTATTGGTTGGCGAGGTACAGGAAAGTAAGTTGGCTTTAATCATCGTAGGAATTGTTTTATTATTAACTGGCTTTCTGTTATTAGCTATGAAGCAGACTATTCAGATTGATGCGGACGGAATCCATTATAAACAAAGTCCTTTTCATTGGAAATTTCATCACTTCTCATGGGCGGATATCCAAGATTGGAAAGTAACTAAAATAAATCCGCTGAGTGAGTTTGGCGGTTGGGGTATTCGAATTACCCTAAAAAAGAAAGGCTATATTATGGAAGGGGAGTATGGTTTGGAATTAAAAACAGCGGCTAAAAAATTAACTGTTTTCAGCATGAAAGATAAAATAGCAACGGAAAAGGTCATGAATCAGTATTTTAAGTAAATTATTTGGTGATAAATTTTATTTTATAAATAAATTGTTTTAATTTTACAAAAAAGGTCGTATTTATTTTATGTTTCGACCTTATTTATTAAAATACCAATTTATTATGCAAATTCAATTATTATCTTGCGATGCCAAGAAACCAGACAAAAGAGCAATTGCCAAAGCATTAGAAACGTATGGTGAAGGAATGGATAGTTATACTGCTAGAGAATCAGCAGAATTTTTATTGGATGGTTCTCCTGTAGACATAGAAGTGGATGAAAAAACAATGAGTTCTGCTTTTAGAGCTTTACGAAAATTAGATATAGATTATGAAATAATTGAAGATTAATAGATGCTCAATAAGTACCTGAAGAAATATCATGGGCACTATTAAAATGGGAATAAAAGCCTAATGACAGGTCTTTGTTGCGGGTTGTGAGTTACGGGTTGAATAGGAACTATTAGTTAATATTCCAAAAATTTAAACGCGCAACCCACAACTTCTTAATTTTTAGTTTTCTCACCTGTTTATAAAAAAAAAGCCTCAATACTGGATTATAAATATAATTTTTACTAAATTATGTTATAGATAATTATCTCACTATCATTCATTCCCTCATCAATACTCACTACTATCTTATTGGAATTAAACTAAATCACAGCTAGCTTAACTAGCTCTGTAAACACTTTTGCCTATTCACAAAAAAATACTTCCCCCATTTTGAATTATTAAAATTATTTAATCCTAAAAAATGGACTACTATGAGAAAAGAAATACTATTTTTTGTGCTATGCTTTTGTATGAGCATTATTTGTGCTGCTCAAAAAAACAAGGATTTTATCCTCACTTTGCATAAAGACACGATTTTCGGTCAGATTAAGATTAATCCCAAAACTGACCACATTTCCTTTACGCACCAAAGAAAAAGGGTCTATTTTCATCCTAAAACATTACAGGCCTTTGGCATTTATAACAAAGCAAAAAAGGAGTATCGACTTTTTAAATCTATCACGAATGCACTTGGTAAAAGTATGTTTGTGGAGGTGTTGAATGAAGGGACAATTAAATTATATAAATACGAAAAGGATGAAATAATTGCTCAAGCAAAATACCGTAGAGAATTTTATTATGTTGGTCGAACAGACCAAAAATTGGTGACTGTGACTCCCGATTCTTATGAACTAACCATGAAAGGTATTGTCAAAGATCATCCTAAATTATTGACGCGAATAAAAGAAATGTCCTATCAGGAAGTACCACAAATTATTGCTTCTTTTAATCAATTATAGTCAGGGATAATTGGTAGCGCAGACTTTAGTCTGTTTGGGATACAAGTCTTTAGATTTGCTACTATATTGCTAACCTAAAGGTCAGCGTCCCAGACAGACTAAAGTCCGAGCTACCAGTTAAAAGCCCTAAATTGTGTTCAAAAAATTGAGAAACTGATGATTAAAAAACTACATTTGGTATTTTAAATGAGAAAACTATCACAAAAAAAATGCAAAATAAATCAAAAGTAGCTTTGATTACAGGAGCGGGTTCTGGAATTGGAAAAAGTGCTGCTATTACCCTTTACCAAGCTGGTTATAACGTAGTACTTACTGGTCGAAGAATGGAAAAACTGTATGAAACCGCAAAGGAAATTGGTGGAACAGCGAGTCGATTATTACTAATCACTTGCGACGTGAGTCAACCAGATTCCGTCAATCAATTATTTGAAGCCATTCAAAAGAAATACAATCGGTTAGATGTGCTGTTTAATAATGCTGGAATTAGTGCTCCTGCTGTGTTATTAGAAGAAATTACTTACGAAGATTGGAGAACTGTAGTGGATATTAATTTGACGGGCGTTTTTTTATGTACCCAAGCAGCTTTTAAATTGATGAAAAATCAAAACCCAATGGGTGGACGGATTATCAATAATGGCTCTATTTCTGCCCATGTTCCTCGACCGAATTCTGCACCTTACACCGCTACTAAACATGCGCTAACTGGACTCACAAAGTCAACTTCTTTGGATGGGCGAAAATATAATATTGCTTGTGGTCAAATTGATATTGGTAATGCGGCAACCAATATGGCTAAACCCATGCAATCAGGTGTTCCACAAGCAAATGGAAGTATCATGATCGAGCCAACTATGGCTGTTCAGCAAGTAGCAGACGCCATACTTTATATGGCAAATCTACCACTCTCTGCCAATGTATTATTTATGACTGTCATGGCATCTGGAATGCCTTATGTTGGGAGGGGATAAGTAAGCTCAACTTCAAAATCAACCTCAACTACAACCTCAAAACGCTACACAGATTTCTTTGGACTCGATGTCAAAAGAAATTAAGGTATAAAGAGCAATTTATATTTTTAGGAGAAAAAAAGCCTTGATATATAGAAGAAAGCTTAAAATTCAATGGATGAAAACCTCTACTCTCTCAATGAAATGGTCTCTATTCTCTGTTCTATTAAGTAGCTAAGGTAAGAGTATATTATTCACCAAATGAATCACCCCATTGATGCCTTGTCCATCATTTTCTATATAGGCTGCGGGTTCGTTGCTGCCAGCAATACCCAATTTATTATCACCAGCTATAGCGACTATTTGTAACTCGGTATTATTCAGCGTTTGAACTTTGCTACCAATGACAGTTAAATCAGCTGCTCTTAAATTGGCTGTAGTAGAGACATGATTTAATAAAATTTTCTCTAAATCAGCAGTAGGAATAGCATCAATAGAACTAATACTTTCTGCTAATAAATAATCTGCAAAAGCAGTATCTGAGGGCGCAAAAATGGTAAAGGGGCCTGTTCCATTTAATACTTCCATAAAATTAGTAGAGAAATCATCCCGTTCTAATAGTTTCTCCAGCGTGGTTAATCTAGGATCAGCCGCTATTAAATCAAATACGGTCGGTGGTAAGATAACTTCATCTATTACTTGAATCGTTCCGTTTTGGGTAGTGACATCTTGTAAACTAACATTTCGCTCCCCATTAATCCGAATACTCCCTGCTGATTTGACCAATAGACTTGCAAAAGCATCAAAATCAGTCGTTTTTGAAGTGGTCACAAAACCGATAAAAGTATCTTGGAGAATGACATTTTTATTATTGATAAAATGATATTCCAATATGTCTTTTAGGGTAGCTCTTGGAATATCATCTAAACTAGTCCAATCTGGATTGTCTGTTACTAAAAAATCAAAAGCTTCGTTAGTTGGGGCAAAAAGTGTAAAAGGACCATTGCCGCCCAATTGCTCATCAAAACCAAATTCACTTAACAAATCTGATAAAGTACTCAAATCATTTTGAATACCTGGTGTGTTTCTAATAAAATCTAAGGTACTTGGAACTACTGGATTAGGGGTCTCACTTCCAAATATATCTCTTTCACAATTGGTAAAAAGGAATAAAAAAGAGCAAAAAATCAAGCTATAGCAAAAACGAGTAAGAAATTTCATATTAATAACAATTGATTAGTCTAATTCGCCAAATGCTGTATGGATGGATTAGAAAATTAGAGATGTTCTAGGGTTACGATTATTGAAAAGCTAAGTTTCAAGGATTAAACGACAAAAGTGGGGATGTAGTCTTTGTAGAAAAACAAAAAATAACCTTAACTCTATTGAGTCAAGGCTATTTTTTTAATTTAAAATGAGGGGAATTTTAAAATTCAAAGCTTGCTTATAGTTGTGGTAAAATTACCGTATCAATTACGTGTATGACACCATTGGTCGCTTGCACATCTGTAGCAATAATATCTGCATTATTCGTTGTCGCATTAATAGCAGGAAGCGTTCCTGTCAAATTAATCGTAAAGGAATTATCTGGATATAAAGTTGGGACTATCTGACCATTGGTTAAATCGGTTGATCGTACATTTCCAACAGAAGTCACATGATATAATAATACATTCTCTAAAACACTTGCAGGAATATCCGCTAAAGCATTCCAATCTGCATTGCTATCTAATAATGCTTGGAAGGCTGCATTCGTTGGTGCAAATACTGTCAAAGGTCCCGCACCAGATAAAGCCGTTACAAAACCAACACTTAAATCACTTCTTGTCAACGCTGATACTAAGGAAGAAAACATTGGATTAGAAGTGGCAAAAGTCACAATATTTGGCGGTAAAATTACTTGGTCAACTACATGAATAACACCGTTAGAGACATTATTGTCTGCACCTGTTACTTTTGTTGTACCATTAATCGTTACGCCTCCATCTGTATTCACAAATAAACTAGCATTTGCACCATAAGGTGTTGCACTTAACGATTCCACATAACCAGTTGATAAATCTGTTGACTTAACATCTCCTGAAACAACATGGTAAGTTAAAACGGTCGTTAAGACATCTACAGGAATATCATCTAAGGAATTCCAATCTGCATTACTGTCTAATAAAGCTTGGAAAGCCGCATTCGTTGGGGCAAAAATAGTGAATGGACCAGCACCTGATAAAGTTTCTACCAAACCAGCTCTACCTAGAGCAGCTACTAGAGAACTAAAGTCTGCATTGTCTGAAGTAAACTCTACTGCATTAGGCGTTGTTGGTGGAATTACTGGTTCAACTACATCGTCATCTCCACAACTAGAGAATGTGAATAACGCGCACACAAATAGTACTAGAATACTGAAACGGGATAACAGCTTCATAATTTTTTAAATTTTTAGGTTATAATAATGAGTCGAGGTTAATTTCCGACAGACCTATAATGAAATAGAATCTATTTTGTTTAATTAAATATTGTTTTTGTTAAACAAAATGACGAATTGCTTACATTTTATACCCCTAATAGGGTAATTTGTATAGTGGAATTTCAATTAAATGAGATTTGATAAAGTTATTTATTGCTTGGAATGTATCAAGTTGTAATATTTTTTGTTTTTTAATTTTTTTTTCAACATAAATTATTGTTGCCTTTTGAATCTGTGCATTTTTTTTTGCATATTTGCAAAATTGCTATTATTTATGCAAATATTATGACTTATTGGAATAACAAAATTAAACGCTTATTAAAGGCTGAATTAGTGAAACGAGGTGTTTCTAATGCAGATTTAGCTATTTTATTACAACAAGCGGGTATTGATGAGACAAAATCAGGAATTGATAGTAAAATTAGCAGAGGGACTTTTAGCGCCGCTTTTTTTATTCAATGTTTAAATGTTATTGGTTGTACCAAAATTGAATTGGAATCTTCCACTACCGCATTAATAATTGCGGCTGAACCTAAAGAAGAATACTACACAAAAAAGTAATTGGTCCACTCTGATTTAAATTCATTTTGAAAAAATTTAAATCTTACTAAAGTAACAACTCTTTTTAATCTTTCTTCTGATAAACCAATGACAGAAATAAAGGCTTTTAATTTCAATAACGCTGTAAAATCTGGTGAATCTTGAGTTAGAAAAGTAGTTAATTCTTTGGTATTATTAAAATGGATACAAGATTGATTGATGAAAGTAGTTAGTGGGGTAATAGAATGAAGGAAATTATTATCAAAATCATCATCTATCATGAATGACATACTATTCTTCCAATCATCAAAAGTTATCTTATTTATTTTCATTTTTGTGTTTTATTGTCAAATTGCAAATTTCAAAGATACCAAATTAGCGATTAATATTCTATTTAGGTTGAATTTCAGTATTAACATAATCCGTCAAATACCTAAACCGCTCCGTCAACTGACCATCCTTCGTCATCATCCCTCGCTCAATTACCCCATCTTTGGATGGATGCAATAAATCATCCAAAACGGATTCGATAAATTGATTCCCAAAAGCTTCCGAAGCATCTCTAGGTAACTCATTCGGTAAATTATCAATGGTCATCATATCAATACTATGCCGTTGGAAAGGCTGTATTTCTGATTCGGTGAACGCATTATAACCAAAAATAGGATCAGCTATAGTAGATGGTTTTATGGTAGAAGGGATGGATGCTTCTGGAGCAATGTCACAAGTAACATCTGCAATGACTTCTATAGAAAAATCATCCGACTTCATTTCTTCCTTGGTAAAAAATGGCGGTGCTTGACTGTCCCAATAAATACCGTTAATCATCAGATGGGCTACTTTACTATAAGGAGCAAAAATACTCTTGTATTCGGTTGGGTTATTAAAAAAATGGATTAACTCAAACGGACTTCCATCTTTTTTTGCGACATAATCTTTACAATCCAATTGCGTAAAAACGATGTGTCCAAATTCTTTGGTTAAAAAGTCATGTGGTGGTACTTTCGGGATGCCCATGTCTTTTAACACCTTCGCTGCACCACTTGCTACTCGACCTCCTCCCGTCAATACAATTTTGATTGGTGGAAAATCAACATAGGCAAATTGAGCTTTGGCAGCAGCATAATCGTAACATTCGTGCATTCTTTTTAGGGTAAAACTCCCCATTCTTTTCCCATAAGTCATTAAACCATTATAAGCACCGACCATTCCTGCAAAGTAGCCAAAAGCAATGACTCGTTGTCCTTTTTCATTGGTCAATACCTCATAATCCATTAAGGAAATATTTTTGGCTAAAATAGCTTGTAGTAAGCCCCTATTATAAGGCTGTTCTTTAAAGGTATGCGAAAAGAAGAAATAGCCTTTATTGGCAATCAACTGATTAATAGGCACTTCTTTTACCCCTAATAATACCTCACTGTCATCCACATTTTCTACTACTGGAACACCTAAAGCCTTATATTCTTCGTCCGTATAACAACGAATAGGAGAAGATTGCACGACTAAATCAATGCCTCTATTTTTGATTAAATCAGCGCATTGTTGTGGAATTAATGGAACTCTAGAGTCTGGTGGATTTTTGCCTTCTCGGATGATGCCTATTTTCATACTATTCTTTTATTCGATTTAAAATATGTTCGTAAAAGTAATAGTTAATTTTTATATTTATTAGATTTTATTTGGCAAAGGGTAAATGGCAAAAAGCGAAGAGCAACTTCAACCTCAACCTCAAATTCAGCTGCAATTCCCATTGAAGGTGGTTTAAAATTGAAAATTTGAAATTGAAAATTGAAAATTAAATTTTACTTAGATTCTAAGCAAAAAAAGTTCTATTTTTGCCGACTTGAATCGAAATTTAAGCGATTAACGGTTAAATAGATGGAATCCTTGTACACATAACACTTTAATCATCATTTTCAATAACCATTAATCACTTCTAATAACTTTATAAATTATGTTTGACAGTTTAAGTGATCGTTTAGAAGGGGCGTTTAAGACGCTAAAAGGAGATGGTAAATTAACCGAAATTAATATTGCACAATCGGTTAAGGAGATTCGTCGTGCTTTAGTGGGCGCCGATGTAAACTATAAGATCGCCAAAGAATTTACAGATACCATTAAAGATAAGGCCTTAGGATCTGAAAACATTTTATCGTCGGTGAAGCCTGGAGAATTGATGGTAAAAATCGTCAATGATGAGTTGACAGATTTAATGGGGGGACAATCAGTCGGCATTAATATTAAAGCCAATCCTGGGATCGTCTTAATTGCAGGTTTGCAAGGTTCTGGTAAAACGACTTTTTCTGGAAAACTAGCCAATTTCTTAAAGCAAAAGCGCAAGAAAAAGCCTTTGTTAGTAGCCTGTGATGTGTATCGTCCAGCAGCGATTAACCAAATTACGGTTTTAGGAGAGCAAATTGGCGTTCCTGTTTATAAGGAGGAAGAAAATAAAAATGTTGTTGAAATTGCTCAAAATGCTATCAAACATGCCAAAATACATGGCTTTGATGTAGTCATTGTGGATACTGCGGGTCGTTTGGCGGTGGATGAGGCGATGATGACCGAGATTAGAAACATCAAAGAAGGCATTAATCCTACGGAGTCTTTATTTGTTGTGGATTCTATGACTGGGCAAGATGCTGTCAATACAGCAAAAGCCTTTAATGAAGTCATCAACTACGATGGGGTTGTCTTAACCAAATTAGATGGTGATACAAGAGGTGGTGCTGCTTTATCTATTAAATATACCGTTGGCAAACCGATTAAGTTTGTCAGTATGGGCGAAGGGATGGATACTTTAGATGTATTCTATCCAGAGAGAATGGCGCAGCGGATCCTAGGAATGGGAGATATTGTCTCTTTAGTAGAAAAGGCGCAGGAGCAATTTGATGAAAAAGAAGCAGCGAGATTAGAAAAGAAAATCCGTAAAAATAAATTTGATTTTAATGACTTCTTGAGTCAATTGAATCAAATTCGTAAGATGGGAGATATTAAAAGTCTCTTAGGGATGATTCCTGGAATGGGGAAAGCAATCAAAGATTTAGATATTGACGATAGTGCTTTTTCTAAAGTAGAAAGTATTATTTTCTCGATGACGCCACACGAAAGAGGGCATCCTGAGGTGATTAATATGAGCCGAAAGCAAAGAATTGCAAAAGGCTGTGGTAAAAAAATCCACGAAATTAATATGTTCTTGAAGCAATTTGACCAAATGCGGAAAATGATGCACAAGATGAGTAAGGGGCAATTGGCGGGTGCTGGATTAGGAACCGGTGGAAGTGGAATGGCTGGTAAAATGGCTAAGCCTAAGCGGAAATTGAAGAAGCGTAAAGGAAGTAAGAGAAGATACTAGTCTTTGTGAGTTTGGTGAGTTGATAAGGTAATGAGTCGATGAGCAATTTTCCTCATTACCTTATCAACTCATTACCTCATCAACCTCATCCTCCAATCATCGTACAATAATAAATAAAGGCCGGAGGAAAATTTAAAGGGGTAAATCCAAGGCGAACACTTGGAAAATAGCCTTTTAATAAATCTCGTTTCCCCAAACTATACTGGTATTGAATAAACATCCCACCATAACTTAATAAACCTGTTACTTTATTCATCAAATAATGAATGTCTGCTTTTTTCAACAACGAAAGCGGCAAACTTGAGACAAAATAATCTACCTTTTCGATATCCTGTTCTTTTAAAAACTTATCAAATTCTAAAGCAGACTCATTGAGTAATTGTAGCCGATCGTCTTCGGGAAGTGTTTCTAAGGCATCTTGATACATCGCCTCGTTTAGCTCGAAGGAGAGGATTTGAGAGTTATCCGTAATTTTATCTAAGATTCCTTCCGTAATTACGCCATTTCCAGTTCCAAATTCAACGATAACATTATCTTTATCATTAATCGGTTTAGTCATTTTTTTAACCAAAAATTTAGAACTCGGCGCAACTGTACCTGATTTTTTTAGGGTTTTGATTGCTTCTAGTGTAAACATTTATTTAGCTTTGACCGCAAAGTAGTAAACTTATTGGTAAGCGCACTATGTTTTGATGTTAATTTTTTGGTAAGGTTTTGGAGGGTAGAAGGTGTAGAGGTACAAAGGTATATGGGGATAAAGGTATATATAGGATTAGGAAAGAATGGAAGAATAGATATGCTACTAAATAATTTGATTGGAAAAACTCCTAATTGCCCCTTCGAAAATAAGACATTTCTGAGCATTGTAGTAATTCGTTGTTTAATTCAATCCGTTGGGAAACTTAATCCGTTGAGTTTTAATACCATGTACCTCCCAACTGATTTAATTTCCCAACTGATTTTTTCTTCTTAATACAACCGACTTACCATAATCTTCTTAGTAACAGGAATTCTATTTTCGACCGTCATAGTCAAATAATACCAACCATTCGGTAAATCGATAACAGGTATATCTAGAATGTCTTTGGATAGGGTAGAGTAGTCTAAATTTTTAATAACCTGCCCAAATTGGTTAGTAAGTTGTAATCTTGCTGATTTTGTAACATATTCCAGAAGATTTATATGAAGGACTTCTTGAACTGGATTAGGGAAAACTGTAACTGCCAATTCTGCTGTATTTCTATTGGAAGCAGCAGCACTCATCGTTATTGGAAAAAATGCTTGACAAAGTTGGTTCTGCCAGACATTTTGATACATCGTAACTTCTACGGTATACTGCCCATTCCCCATTGGGAAAAGTTGATTTTCTTGACAATCATCACCCGCACAATCAGCTACTACATTCCAACCGTTATCCGTATCAAAAACTTTAACCGTACAAAAAGGGGCACTTAATCCGTTGACCTCAATTGCTCCATTATTAGCTGTGACGATAAGGTCTTCACAATTAGAAGTATTTGTTGTACCAATAGTAAGATCAAAACTCTTTGCACAAATTAAGTCTTGCCAAGGGGCTTGATAGGCACTTAATTGTATATGATAATCACCTATGGGTAGGTTGAAAATTGGATTTTCGCTACAATTATCGCCCATACATTCGGCTACAACTGACCAACCAGCATTAGTATCGAAAATTTTGATGGTACTAAAAGGAGCTGTTAATCCATTAATTTCCACACTACCTTCATTGACTTGGGGGCTAATAGTTTCACAATTAAAGGAGGTTGAACCAGTAACCGTTATATCTATTTCTTTAGCGCAAATTCGGTTTTGCCAAACGCCTTCATAAAAAGTGATTTGGACAAAATAATCACTTGCTGGTAAATCAAAAACGGGATTTGCCCCGCATTCCGTTCCGCTACAATTTGCTACAACCGACCAACCAACATTTTTATCAAATATTTTGACCGTACTAAAAGGGGCTGTTAATCCTTGAATGGCTATTTGTCCTTCTAATGCATTGATTTCAATAGCATCACAATTCGTTAATACAGGTTCACAAGTTGCGGTAAAAAAGACATCATTGGCTAAATTCGTTAAATTGGTATTTCTTTGAATAATGTCTGCTAAGTTTGTATTTTTTAAGGTATTTATTTCAGCTGAATTAAAGAATGGATCATTTTCATAAAAATAATAATCTCCATCTCTAACATTTGTAAATTGTATTTTTAGTATCTCGTGCATAGTGCGTCCCATTCTACCATTCGACATATGTTCTTCGGCTAGTAAACCGACCCAAAGGTCAACTTCCTCTATATCATTATTGTAAATAGTTGCTAAATCTTGGGCAACGGTTCCAGCACTATTTATTTGATTAAAATCAAAAATGTCTTGTCCTGTAAAATAGCGTCGAACTGTTTTATAATCAGGTAGACCGTGATCTCTACCTCTTTGAATATTTAAAGACGCTAAATCTAAACCAAAAGTACCAGGTAATTGAGGAAGTGCAAATAAAAAATTACGTAGTCCATCTACGACTTTAGCATCCATTGCTTCTTGTTGCTGATTGGCTAAGCCTTTTAAAAAAGGGTCAATACCCAATTGTTCTACCCAAGTACTATTAAAAAAAGCCTGTTCTAAACTTAGCGGATTCCTAGCGGGACTACAATCATCATTTAATAATAGTAATTCACTAGTAACCATTGTATGACCGATTCGATAAGCAGCAGTTGCGAAAAGATTGAAGATGTCGGGATCGACTTGATTATCGTATCCTGTATAGGCAGATAATTGTACACCCAAGGCAGGCAAAAACTGCTCGTAAGTAATGCTCTGCATTAATGCACCAACTTGCTTTCTAGCTACCTGATAAATCTCTTCATCATTTTGATAACCCGCAAGTGTTAATTCCTCACAAATTCGATTATGTTCTCTGACAAATAAAGTGTGTAAGGTGGTTAAGCCTGGTTGCTCCGATGCTCGGACATCTCCTGCCACAAAATGAGGTGTTTGACCGCCGTCCAAATTATCCATCTCTGGTGCATTGGGGTCTATTACTCCATTTTTTTCTCCATTTAATGTGTTGAATGGCAATAGATTACCGTTAGATGTTTTTAATTTTCCGTCAGTAAATGTTCGCAACCATTTGGCTCTATCTATATCTGAACCATAAACTTGAGAAGCATCTATCCAAGCTGTTAATTCATTTTCTTGTTCTCTTGGATTGAAGATTCCTGTACCTGGAAAAATAGCCGAACGGTTGAACATGATATCAGTCGTAAAAGAGGGTTCATCGGGTGGTAAACTAATATTGGCAGGTTCTGTTCTTGAACCTTTAGTAAAGGTCATGTCATGGTCTAGAAATTGTGCCCATGTGAAGACAAAGCTGCTAAGATTATCTGCGTTTCCAATAGCAGTACTTTGGTTAAAAACAGCATTAGAAATAGCTCTAGGATTAGGTCTATTTGGAAAGTTAAGGCCATTAAGAGGGTCTTCAACGCTATAATATGAAGGGATTGTTCGTGAAAATGGACGTTTGGTAGCACCTAGATTTTGTGTAGTACTATCGAGTAGATTATTACAAGTGCCGTTGATAGACCTATAAATTTCTCGATTACAATTTTGACTAAAAATAGTAGAAGGGGTAGTTAAAAATAAGCAAAGGGATAATAAGCAATAGGTGAATTTGCCCTCCGATAGAAGTGCGCAAAAGTAACTTTTGCAATTCATAGTTTTTGTTTTTATGATAACCGTTTAAAAAAATGTAGGTTATTATAAGTGGAGGAGGGGTGATGGAATTTGTATCAGCTAAGAAAACATTTTTAGGAGGGAAAGTAAAATGTCGTAGCTACTACAAATATAAAGGAATTCTAATTACATTTGGGAAGTGATCAAAAAAAATTAACCTTGAAGGGGTAAAAAACTAACTTTGGATACTTTTGAACGGTTAATTGAATGGTCCAATTTTGTGAATAAATTTATAGCGTGTAAAAAACATAACGATGCAAATTCCACCACATTATTCTTCTTGTGTTAAATTTGGTAATTTAATCTTGACTTCTGGACAATTACCCTTATTAAAAAGAGAAAAAAAAACTGTACCCGCAACTATTGAGGAACAGACTTTACTCTGTCTACAAAAAATAGAAGCTTTGATTAAAGAACATGGTTTGACAAAAGAAGACGTATTGAAAACCACCGCTTTTATTTCCAATATCGACGATTGGGGCGCTGTGAATCAAGTGTATGCCGACTTCTTTGGCGCACATAAACCTGCTCGGTCTATTATCCCTGTGAAGCAATTGAATTATGGTTGTATGATTGAAATTGAGGCGATTGCGGGGAGGGAATGAATTCAGTTGTCGGTTGCCAGTTGTCGGTTTGACGTATTAAACGCAACCGACAACAGACAACCTCTGACCGACAACTGCTTATTATTTTAGTACTATCATTTTCTTAGAAGCAATACCCATTGGTGTTGTCAATTGATAAATTAAAACACCATCACCGTTTAATTCTGATTTTTGAATCGTTAACTGGTGAGCGCCTGCTTCATACTTTCCTTTTATTTGCCTTAATAAAGCACCTTGTAGATTGAATATTTTTACAACAACTTCACTTTTTTCGCTTAAGCTAAAACCAATATTGGTACTAGTTGAAAATGGATTAGGCGTATTTTGACCTAATATAAAAGTAGGCGCTATCGTTACTTTTTCAAAATTTAGCGCAACAGTTGCTACTTTATTATTATTAAAAACAACCTCTGTTGCTTGCTGTCTAGTTAAACTTAGTTGCTCGCTTAGATACCCTGTTTTAGTAGCGATGAAGTTTAAGGTTAACCAATTATTGGCTGTTTCACTACTAAATTTATCCCAAACAATCATTAACTCATTGGCTTTTGTTTGTGCAGTATGCTGTATTTGCACCTGTCCTTGTTCGATATTATTTAGCGTTAAGTTACCAAAATGCAATCCTAATTGTACACCTTGAATATTTGCTAAATCCGTCGGAGAGAATTGAACTTGCACTTGTTCTCCCTTTTCAATTAATTGATCTTGTAGATTGATAAACAATGGATTATCCGTATTTCTATCTGTAGCTGTTGTAAACCCATCTACTTTCGCACTTCCATTTAAATCACCAATCTTAATAGCGGTATAATCTAAAGACGTTTGATTTTTGGTTAATTCTGAAATAACGATGGTTTCGGATAAACTTGTAATGTCGCCAGTATTAAGACTAACATAATTGGATGGCATAAAACGCCAAGGTGTATTGCTGGTAAATTCTTTGTCAATGCCTAAGATGACTTTTCGCATGAGGACTAAATCAAAGGCAGAAATGCTACCTGATTTATTGATGTCTGCTGCAATATATTGCCAATCTGACTCGAAAGAAGTGATGCCTAAAATATGCTTAGAGACCATGATAATATCAAATACCGTCATACCATTTGCAATGTCATCTTCTTTGTCGAAAGAGATGACATAACCAATACCTTTTGGTAAATTTAATTCAAAAATCCCTGAGTCATCAGTGGTAATCGTTTGTTCGTAAAGCGCTGTTCCTTTTGCGGTTAAAGTAACATTGGCTAATGGAATATTATTGGTCGTGATGATGCCACCTGTAACCATTGCCACATTACCGCTATCCACAATGCCACTTCCACAAGCGCCACTTCCATCTTGAATAAAGACACTTCCTACACAAAAATCCCAATTACCCGCTTCATCAATTACATATAATTCAATTTCTTGTCTACCTAAATAATCACAATCTAAAGCGATACTTTTTGGTAAATCCAAAGCCACCGAACCAGCATCTCCAATTTGTGGTCTAGTAACCGTAGTACCCAAAATTGGATGATAGATTCTTAATTCCAAATTGGCTGCTGCTGAACAATTATCTGCTGATTTTTGGTTTAAGTCAGTTGCCCAAACTAAGGCTTCCCCATTGGCGTCAATGACGGTGGCAACGCCATCTAAACAGAAAGGACTTGGGCGAGTACAATCTTTAAAGGTATAGCTTTCGGATTTAGTAGCACTATTTCCACAGTTATCATTGACCGTCCATTTTACTTCATAAGTAGCAGCGTTAACGGTTGTAGCAAAACTAGCCGCTTGCCCAGTTTCTAAAACCGAACCATTTGCTAATAATTCATAACTATAAGTCAAGCCATTTTCACTCGAACAATCACTCGCTGCAATGGAAAAAGTCTTTTGGGCAGAACATTCCGTTCCTGTCATGCATTCATCCGTCGAATTAATGGTAATGGTAGGGGCTACATTATCATTGATTCTTAAGATTTGCACATATTCAAATGCACCGAAGTTACCTGCGGTTTGATTGGTAACTGTTTTACCAGTACTAAAACCATGTTCATCTTCTGTTCTAGCAATGACTTCAGGCGTATCGCCTATGGTATTTAGACACCAATTGACTACAGAATACGTTCTTTCGATATAGTAACAAGCATCATTTGGCGTATCAAAACGTTTGTCTTGATGCGTCCATGCTAAAATGCTGCAACCACCAGTTGCTAAATTTAAACTCGCTTCTGGGAAATTTTCTCCACAGTTTCCTGCCCAATCTTCTGGAAAAGTAACGGTGAAATCTTGAGATACCGTTAAGGTAATGGCTTGCTCTCGCCAATCAGATTGATTGCTTCCTCCGTCCGTTGCTCGATAACGTCTTTTTATTTTTGTTTCTCCACAACCTGCAGCGATTAATTGGTATTCTTGTTGAATCGTTGCTGTGCCGCCACAAGCAGAATTACTACTACAATTCGGAACACCAAATGCTTGATTATAAGCATTTGCTAAGTTTCCTGTTAGTGCCGCCCATTCTACTTCGTCGAATCCTTTATTATCGTTTGCATCGGTATTGGTACCAAATTCATCTATATGAAAATCTTCACAAGCTAATGTTTTATCATCTAGTGGTTGACAATCAGGAACACTATTGTCCTTCCCCGTAATTTGTACCCAACATGTATTTTCGATACCATTGCTATCCGTAACTCTTAGGGTGACTCTACCGTCATTATTGATTTCTTCACAAGTTAAACTAACGGTTAGACCCCAGTTGTCTCCATCTTTGCTTATTTCTTTAGTAACCGCGCCACAATTGTCATTACTACCCGCATCAATATCATCTACTCTAATCGTCGCTACGCCATTGACAAAAGAAACATTTAAAGCATCCACGCAGATTGCTTGAGGGGCGTTGCTGTCGCTTACATTAAAGTAAATACGACACTCCTCTGAACTATTGCCTGTGGCATCCTTGCCAATATAGACGGCATAATATTTACCAACAGACAAATTGCTTAAGGAACTAGTCATCGCATTATTCGCGATATTAACCACTTTATCCAAAGAAACCGTTACTGTGCCTCCACAGTCGTCAGAAGCTGACGGTGGCGTTAAACTAATAGTACCTGTGCAATTACTGCTATTGGTTGAAGTGGTATAAGGATTATTTTGAGTTCCTCGTTGACTACCTGACGGGCAAGTTAAAGTAGGTTTTCCAGTATCTCTTAACTCAATTAACTGAGGCGTTAAGTTGACGGGAACTGCTTGGTTACACCAATCTTTTATCTGCCAAGTTCTGAAAATCTTAGTGGTGCTACTATTATTAGCATTAACGACTTGATCCGTATAAATTGGCACAAAATTACAAGTATTGTCAATAATTGGTAAGTCGCCTTTTCCATCTCCATCGGTGTCTAGTAGTGGATAACCCGCAATGGCTGGGTCTGTACCTGATCCACAAGTCAATACGGTATCCGCCGGTTTAAAAAAGGCAGTTGGTCGAACAATTCCCACATTAACGGTTTCAGTCGTTGTATTTCCACAAAAATCTACCGCTGTAACGGTAACGGGGATACTTAAACTGGCATTACAGAAATTAGAAGGAAAATTACCGATTGATACAATGGTATCTTTCACATCGCAGTTATCATTAACCGTAATGTTTAGTTTACTTTTGATTTCCGCATCTGTTAGATTCCCACAAGTAGTCAAGGTAGAAGCACTTACAGAAATAGAAGGTGGAGAATTATCTTCAAATTTTATTGTTCCTGTACAACTATTAGAAACACTTGTTTGACCACCACAACCTGTAAAGCTCACGATTCTGATAACTTCTACAGAATACTCGGTACCACAATTAAAATCAGCAGCGGCTAAGTCTAACCCTCCAGCATTTAAAGCGGCTGCGTTAGTAGCTGCAAATTTTGCAGTTTTTACCCCACCTTTACTGCCAAGGTCTACTTTGATTTCATATTCTACGGCACTTCCCACACATGGATTACCTTCTAATATATCATCGACCCGAATTCTAGCGGTACATCCAAATCCGATAGAAGTAGTTAAATTATCATTGCAAGCAATAGTTGGTTGGCCTGCCAAAACTAAGTACGTACAAGTTTTAGTCGGATCGGCTACAGAGGTAGCGGTAATGGTGTAATTGCCTAATGGAATGGTAAAATTTCCTAGTAGACCACCATCTGCAGTTACTGGATTAGCCACCGTTATAGCCGTACAATTGGAAGTAATATTAACCATCGAAGTAGCAGAACCACCACAAGTAGTAAAGGTTGGTTTGGGAATGTCCAAGTTGACCATTCCATCTAAATTATTACAATCATCTGTAGCGGTAACGGTAGCTGGACATTGAACAAGGACACCACTACTTTCGCAAGTAATATTAGCCGTCCAACCTGTTCCTTTTGTTTTGTCTCCATTGACGGTAAAAACAAAAGAAAGGCAACCAGTAGGATTATTGGCTGGATTACAATCTGCCTGTACCCAACCACCGAAAGCATTAGAAGTGCCATTTCCAGAAGCCACTCTACTCGTTGCGCTAGGATTCTTTTTGACATCGCCGTCGAATACTTTTAGCTCATCACCAGCAGCTACATCAAAAGCAGTAAAAGTGACTTTTAATTGACTTCCGCTGGTACTTGGGCATAAAATAATCGTATCCATTCGAGCTTGATCATCAAAATATAATCCGCCACTTGCTCGATTGTTATCGGTAAAGGAAGTATTACCAGAGCAAGATACTGTTTTGGTAATAGCCGTTGCTGCGGTATCTAACACAATTTGGGCGGAAAGATTGTTTGAAAAGCATACGAAAAATAGACAAGCGATAAAGCAATAGAAATTTGCTGAATTTGTTGTAAGTTTTTTTATCATGGGTGTTGATTGAATTGTTCTTGAGATAACTATCAAGCGATACTTAATCTTAAGTAGGGATTCTTTTTGGTTATTAAAAAAAAGGGTATACGATAGCAATTGCAAAGGTATTGCCAAAAATTAGTTGTCCGGTGTGGTGATTGTATAAATAAATCGGTAAGTAAAGAAGTGTCTGCGATAATACGCTCTAAGACACCTCCCAAAGATATTTTATTTTAAGGTGTT
Organism: Saprospiraceae bacterium; assembly: GCA_965277445.1. GTDB lineage: Bacteria > Bacteroidota > Bacteroidia > Chitinophagales > Saprospiraceae > JAFMDF01. The sequence continues at coordinate 75,518 of CBDICY010000001.1, forward strand.
AAGCAAAAATAGAATTTAGTTTTATAGAATTTTGTCGAATGTTTAACAAAGGGGCTAATAAAAATAAAAAGTCCACTACCTAATTTTTCAAGTAGTGGACTTATTATTAAAGGAAATGATGGTTTAAAAGATTTGCTTCTAATCATTAGTCACTAATCAACCTATCACTAAACAGTTTTTGCAATAACGGTTCGATTCCCTTTTACTTTTTGGTTTAATTTAACTTCGATTTTAGCATTTAGAGGTAAAAATAAGTCAACTCTAGAACCAAATTTGATGAATCCCATTTCTGCACCTTGTTCTACTTCTTCTCCTACATTCAAATAATTAACGATTCTTTTAGCGACTGCGCCTGCAATTTGACGTAGTAAAATTTCTGTATCTCCATTACCAATGACGACCGTTGTCCGTTCGTTTTCAGTAGAAGATTTTGGATGCCAAGCAACTAAATATTTACCGGGGTGATAACGGAAATAATTAACTGTTCCACCAATTGGATTTCTATTAACGTGCACATTGGTTGGGGACATAAAGATGGAAACTTGAATTCTTTTGTCTTCAAAATATTCATCTTCTTTTACTTCTTCAATGGCTACAATTTTACCATCCGCAGGTGCATAGACTAAATTATCGTCAGGCATCATGATTTCTCGCCAAGGAGAACGGAAAAATTGTAAGACCAATAAAAATAAAACGCCTGTAACAATATAAGAAAGCGTCAACCAGCTAGGAATTAACCAAAATACGATAGCATTAACTATTGCTAAGGTGATCGCTACAACTACTAAAATCTTATATCCTTCTTTATGTATTTTCATATTTATGAGTAGGGCTTGGAAATATTTGACCGACTTAATTTATAGTTCGGTAAAACGATGGCATATGTACATCGGGACAAAATTAATCAAAAAATCTATTTTAATTGGTAAATTTTGATGAATTGCGTCTCAAAATAGACGAAACTTTCTCCGATTTATTTTTTAACATGGAAACTATGATTTAGTTTTTGGTAAAACAAAGGTCTTTTTAACGGTGAAATAAATCGCAACTTACTTATAATGAGTTGTTTGAGTGAGTTGTTTGGAAAAGTAATAATCTGGACTGACTTAAAGCCGCTATTAAACTTTTAATCATAATTTTTACCTTTGCGCCATTCTTTTACTAAAAAATATTCCTTGAAATTTATTCATAAAACAATTGCAACGGCTTTTGGCGCTGGTTATGCACCTTTTGCGCCAGGAACTATGGGAGCTTTGTTGGGCTGCCTACTTTTATGGGGGTATACTTATTTAGTAGGTATCAATAACAACACCAATTTTCAGATAGGGTTTAGCGTATTGATCATTTTAACAACTCTTGTCGGTGTTTGGGCCACTCGAAATCTACAAGCAGAGTGGGGCGAAGATCCTTCGAGAGTTGTGATAGATGAAGTAATAGGTGTTTGGATTAATCTATTATTTGTTCCATTGACTTGGCAGAATATACTAATTGGATTTGTCCTTTTTCGTTTTTTCGATATTGCTAAACCATTAGGTATTCGAAAAATGGAAGCTTTTGAAAATGGTTGGGGAGTAATGCTCGACGATGTATTGGCAGGTGTTTATGGAAATATTGCTTTGCAGATAATATTAGTGTTTATTCTAAAATAAATCGTATGAGAAGCGCTTCCAGAACTCCAAGCTCTATCCATTACCCACAGAATAGTTTTCAAGTGCCGAAGCTACGCTCCTTTGGAAAAAAGTCTAAAAAAGAACTGATCTACAGACAGTTTCGGAGCGATGCTCCTTTGAAAATGACTAAAGAGCATCGCTCTGACTCCGTCTGTAGCAAAATGAAACTAAATATACGCTAAAGGAGCGTAGCTTCGACCCCATTGTGCCATTTTATTCTGTGGGTAATCAGTAGAACTCTAAGCCCGCCTGCCTAGTCGGGCAGGTTCTGGAAGCACTAAGCTTTTAGAATAAAATCTGTTATATATGATATAAAAAAATAATTAAACTAAACTTTATTGGCACGGATTTTTCTGATATTCGAAATATGTAGAATATCTACTTCCATCAAATTTAAACACTAATTACTTTCCTTATTAAAATAAATATTTATAATATTTAATTATTTTGAATATTTATTTTAAATTTGCTCCTTTCTAATCTATCTTATCGAAAATTAACTGAACTATCATTTTAAATGGGTAGTATCTAAGAATCAGTTAAGGTCACCTATACACACATACATATTGTATCAAGTGGTTGAGTTAATCCTGCCACTTATCTTCCTTTGCACAAAGGATACTTTAGTTTAACTAACTGAGACTAAAATTGCTATGCTATTGTGCTCCAAATTTACCTAATCAACACTATCTCGAAACACAAAAATGATCAGAAGATGTGCTACGAATTTCTACAATATTACGTAGACTGTATTGCATCTTTTTCCTAAAACTAATTCTCTCAAACCTAAAACCGACCTTACTTATGCGTTTTTCTCTACTTTTTTTTTTACTACTGACCTTACCCTCTTTTCTATTTGGTCAAATTGAAGAACAAGGATTTTGGACAGATATTTCGGATGATAATTTGCGAAATAGTCGTTCTACTCGATGGATTGTTCCTGACAAATATCGAACGGTAAAGCTGAATGTGCCACAATTTGCTAGGCAATTACAACGAACACCTGCTAGAAACAACCCTGAAAATCGTACTTTGACCATTACCATTACCATTCCTATGCCTGATGGTGAAAATCAACAGTTCGAGATTGTAGAAACGAAAGTAATGGCGCCTGCTTTAGCGGCTACTTTTCCTGAAATTAGAACTTATCAAGGAATTGGATTAGCAAATCCTACCGCTAAAATTTATTTAGATTTAACGCCCCAAGGTTTTCACGGGATGATTTTATCAACCAAGGGAACGGTGTTTATTGATCCTTATTTTAAAAATAATACGGAGCATTATGTGAGCTATTATAAACGAGATTTTAGCCGACAAACAGCGCATCAATGGGCTTGTGGATTTGAGGAGTTGTCTAACTCCAATGATTTAATGCATGATAATACCAAACGTGAAGATCAAGTATTGACGACAGGATCTAGCAGAATGGCAGCTATTCCGCTAAAAACATATCGACTGGCAGTAGCCGCAACGGGAGAATATACCGCTTTTCATGGTGGAACGCAGGCTTCGGGACAAGCTGCTATTGTAACTGCGATTAATCGAGTTAGTGGGGTCTATGAAGATGAGTTAGGGGTAAAATTCGAGTTAGTGGCGGGTAATCAAAATTTAGTGTATACTAATTCAGGTTCAGACCCTTATTCTAATAATAATGGTGGTGTCATGTTGAATCAAAACGTTAATAATATCAATAGTGTAATTGGTGCTGGAAATTATGATGTGGGGCACGTATTTAGTACAGGTGGTGGCGGTGTAGCTTATTTAGGCGTTATTTGTAGTAATGATAAAGGAGGAGGAGTGACGGGGTTGAATAGTCCAACGGGTGATCCATTTTATATTGATTTCGTTGCACATGAAATAGGGCACCAATTTGGCGGAAATCACACCTTCAATGGAAGTACAGGAAGTTGTAGTGGTGGAAATAGAAATGGGTCTACTGGATATGAACCTGGTAGCGGTTCGACGATTCAAGCGTATGCAGGAATTTGTGGAAGTCAAAACATACAAAATAATAGTGACCCTTATTTTCATTTAGCAAGTTTGAATGAAATGAAAGCACACGTTACTTCGGGAAGTGGAGCTAATTGCCCAACCACAAGTGGTACTAATAATGAGCCAGTAGCGAACGCTAACGCGGAATCTGTTAACGGAAAAAGTATACCGATTAGCACCCCCTTTGAATTAACAGGGGCTGCTACTGATGCGGATGGAGATAATTTAATTTATAGTTGGGAGCAATGGGATTTAGGAGGAGCAGGAAATTTTGACGCCAATACGACTGATGGACCAATCTTTAGAAGCTTTTCTCCGAATGTTAGTCCCACAAGGACTTTTCCAAAATTAGCAGATATTCTAGGAAATACCACTACTTATGGAGAGGTTCTGCCAAGAGTTGGTCGAACCTTAAATTTTCAATTTATTGCTCGCGATGATAATCCGATTGGTGGTTTTGATAGCGATTTGATTACGCTAACAGTCGTAGCTGCTGCTGGACCGTTTATGATGACGAATCTAAATAGTGGTGGTACTTTTAGTGGAAGCGAAACGATTACTTGGCAAGTAGCAGGAACAGATGGAAATGGGGTAGATTGTGCGAATGTGGATATTTATTTGTCCACAGATGGTGGGCAAACTTTTCCTACTTTATTAGCCGATAATACGCCTAATGATGGAACTGCTACGATTACCTTACCAGAAATTAATGTAACGACCGCTCGTTTAAAAATTAAATGTGCGGATAATGTCTTTTTTGATATTAATAACGCCAATTTTACGGTAACTCCAACGAGAAGTACAACCTGTTCCATTGCCGATATTACAGCGACTCCTTCTGCCTGTAATGCTACCAATGATACCTATACTGCTTCGGTGACCGTTACTTATGCAGATGCACCATCGACAGGTAGTTTGGTCATTAATGGAAATAGTTTTACGATTACAGGAAGCCCACAAACAGAAACTTTAACAGGCTTGACCGCAGATGGAAATGCGGTTGATATTTCGGCTAATTTTTCTGATAACGTAAGTTGTAGCAGAACAGAAAACGGCATTTTTACTGCACCGAATCCTTGTATGCCTGTTTGTGCCATCTCCGATATATCGGCAGCCGTGCCTTCTGCTTGTAATACAGCCGACGATACCTATACAGTTGCGGTTACTGTAACTTATGTAGATGCGCCAGCAACAGGTAATTTAGTGATAAATGGACAAACTTTTGCAATTACTACTAGCCCTCAGACTGAAACACTATCGGGCTTAATAGCAGACGGGAATGCGGTCAATGTCACCGCTTCCTTTTCTGCTAATACGGCTTGTACGTATACAGAAAGTAGTGTCTTTACTGCACCCGCTGCTTGTGCACCCGTTTGTGCGATTACTGCTTTGAGTGCAGAAACTCAAACTAATTGTGTGGTCGCTACCAACACTTATACCCAAGAAGTGGAGGTGACTTATGAAAACGCTCCTGCTTCTGGAAATTTAGTGATTAATGGGCAAAGTTTTGCCATTACCACTAGTCCTCAAACAGAAATTCTTACGGGACTAATTGCTAATGGAAGTGCGGTTAATGTATCGGCTAATTTTTCAACGAATACGGCTTGTACTTTTAGTCAAAGTAGTTTGTTTACTGCTCCTGCTTCTTGTGCACCTATTTGTAGTATTTCAGGTTTAGCGGCAGGCACTCAAACAACTTGTGACCCGAGTACCAATACTTATACCCAAGAAGTGACGGTCACTTATGAAAATGCACCTTCCGGGAATTTAGTGGTTAATGGGCAAAGCTTTGCGGTTACTTCTAGCCCACAGACGGTCACCTTAACCAATTTAAATTCTAATGGAGCTGCCGTAAATGTTACCGCTAATTTTTCTGCGGATACGGATTGTGCTTTTACCCAAAGTAATTTATTTACCGCTCCTGCTTCTTGTGCGGTTGGTTGTGCCATTACAAGTATCGTTGCCAGTACGCAGAGTGCTTGTGATGCTTCTTTTAATACCTATTCTCAAGATTTAATCATTACGTATACGACTCCGCCTGATAGAGGAAGATTGGTCGTCAATGGACAACGATTTCCAATTACAGGAAGTCCGCAAACGGTTACTTTATCTTTCTTACCAGCGAATGGAAGTGTGAATAATGTCACCGCTTATTTTAATAGAGAAAGTGATTGTAGATTGACTCAAGATGCAGTATTTACTGCACCTAGTCCATGTGCGCCAGTCTGTGTTATTACCAGTTTAGCCGCAGGAACACAAACGGCTTGCGATCTTAATTTTAATGATTATAACCAAGAAGTGATTGTTACTTACGATAATGCGCCATCCAATGGACGTTTAGTAGTGGGCGGTCAAGCTTTTCAAATTACAGGGAGTCCGCAAACGGTTAATTTATTATACCTTGAAGCGGACGGAGAACCAGTAGATATAACGGCTTATTTTAGTAGAGAATCGGATTGCTTCTTTACACAATCCAACTTGTTTACGGCAGCAGCACCTTGTATTCCAATTTGTAATATTACAGGTGTGACGACTGGGGTGCAAACTGCTTGCGACGTAAATTCGAATACTTATACCCAAGAATTGACGGTGACGTATGAGAATGCCCCATCAAATGGTCGATTAATTGTGAATGGGCAACGATTTTTTATTACCCAAAGTCCACAAACGGTAACCTTAGAATTTTTAGAAGCGGATGGTGAATTTGTAGATTTGGAAGTATATTTTTCTAGGTCGTCCAGTTGTGATTTTATATTGGAGGATGCTTTTGCTGCTCCTGCTGCTTGTGAAGCAGTTTGTGCGATAACTGCACTAAGTGCTGGTACACAAGGCGCTTGTAATTCAGACAGCAATGAGTATACGCAGGAGGTAATTGCCACTTATGATAATGCACCAAATGGAGGAAAGTTAATTGTGAACGGACAACGATTTGATATAACGACTAGCCCACAAACGGTTACTTTAACTGGCTTAGAATCTGATGCGCAAGCTGTTGATGTTCGGGCTAGATTTTCTTGGGATTTTGATTGTGAATTAGCCGTTACTGCTTTATTTACAGCACCTGCTGCTTGCCAACAACCCTGTGAAATCTCTGCTATTTCTTTAGGAACGCAAACCGCTTGTAATGCCAATACCAACAATTATACACAAGCGATTGTGGTTACGCATGCGAATGCGCCAACTGAAGGGTTTTTGGTAGTGAATAATCAATGGTTTAATATTGAAGCGAGTCCACAAACCATTATTTTAGAAAATTTGGAAGCGGATGGTCAAGCTGTTGACGTAAATATTCGATTTTCAAGAAATGCTGCCTGCACTTTTACGCAAGCTGCTGCTTTTACTGCCCCAGCTTCTTGTACGCCCGTTTGTGCCATAACTGCCATAACCGCAGGAACGCAAGGAACTTGTGATCCCACCAATAATAGATTTGATCAGGATGTCGTAATTACCTACGCTAACCCACCTAATAATGGTCGATTGATTGTAAATGGAGAACGATTTGAAATTACGGCTAGTCCTCAGACGGTTACTTTAGAAGGGCTAAATTCAGATGGACAAGCAGTTGATGTAGTCGCTTATTTTAGTCGAGAACAATCTTGTACGTTTACCCAAGCTAGTGTATTTACTGCTCCAACTGCTTGCGAAGCAATATGTGCCATTACTGCCTTAGCTGCGGGGACACAAGGTGCTTGTAATATGAACGATAATGCTTATACGCAAGAAGTAACGGTGACTTATCAGAATGCGCCATCGAATGGTAAATTAGTCGTTAATGGACAACGGTTTTTGATTACGACTAGCCCGCAAACAGTTACGCTTAGCAACCTCGAATCTAATGGACAGGCAGTTGAAGTGACAGCGTATTTTTCTAAAAAACAAGTCTGTACTTTTACCCAAGCAAGTTTATTTACGGCGCCTGCTAATTGTGCGCCCCTATGCGTTATTTCTACCTTGTCAGCAGGGACACAAGGAACGTGTAACACCAACAATAATACCTATACCCAAGAAGTGACGGTTACTTACGAGAACCCACCATCGAGAGGACATTTAGTCGTGAACGGGAATTGGTTTACTATTACGGGAAGCCCACAGACGGTTACTTTAGATTATTTAGAATCAGATGGGCAAGCGGTAGATGTGACGGCTAGATTTTCTTCAAGTGATAATTGTAGTTTTACGCAAACTAGTTTATTTACCGCACCAACTCCATGTATTCCTATTTGTATGATTACCAATTTGGCACTTGGAATACAAGGAACCTGTAATACAACGGATAATACCTTTACGCAAGATGTAATTGTTACTTACGAAAATAAACCGAATCGAGGTCGATTAATTGTAAATGGACAACGATTTGCAATTACAGAAAGCCCGCAAACCGTCACTTTGACAAAATTACAAGCTAGTGGAAATGCCATAGATGTTCAAGCCTATTTTTCTAGAGAATCTAGTTGTACCTTAACGGCGGAAGGGTTGATAACTGCTCCAACAGCTTGTTTAACTACCGTATGTAGTGCTATTAAGAGTACCGATACGCCTTTGGTAATTGCTAGTACAGGTAGTCCATTCATCAGTTCCGAAATTAATGTCAATGTAACAGGAAAAGTAACGGATGTCAATGTCATGAGCCTCATGGGAAAACATACTTGGACTTCTGATTTGGCTTTTACCTTAACCAGTCCGTCAGGTACTTCGGTTACTTTATTAGCACATCCTTGTGACGATATGGATGATTTTAATATTAGTTTTGATGACGATGCACCAGCCGATGAATTGCCTTGCCCGATTACAGATGGACAAACTTATCGACCTGAAAAGTTATTATCTAAATTTATTGGAGAAGATCCATTGGGTACTTGGACTTTAAAAGTTAGAGATCATTTTGATGACGATGGTGGAAGTTTGGACAGTTGGACCTTAGAAATTTGTACCAACCAATCAAATGGTAGCTGTAATATGGCAAATTTGGAAGTGAGTCGAGATTCTATTTATGATGGCGACTATGTATCTAATGAAAGAATCAATTCTAGAGGAAAAGTCCGATCTGGAGCAAAAGTGATGTTTAAATCTGGTAGTACCGTTACCCTAGAAGCAGGTTTTTCTGTACAGCCTGGTTCTGATTTTACGGCAATGATTGATGGCTGTAATAGTGTAGGTCGTCCATCGGAAGATCCAAATGGTATTCTTTATAAAACCAATTACCTTACGGGAAAATCAAAAGCAACCATCATTCAACCAATCCTTGAAACGAAAGCAACGACCATCTCTAATGATGAATTAAGGGTTTATCCTAATCCATTTAAAAATAATGCGACCATTGCTTATACATTAGGTAAAGAATCGAATGTAACGGTACGATTATTGAATACAAACGGTCAAGTATTAAAAACAATTATATCGCCTACCATTCATGAAAAAGGAATGTATCAATTACGCTTAAATACTTCTGAATTATTAGGCGGCTTATATTTAATACAATTTAAAACAGTAGATGCCGTTTTATCCAAACGAATAGTCCTTTTAAAATAAACGCAAAATAAACCTATAGTATATTTTGATTGCCCGTTAGTAGCTTTTCCAAGTTGCTAACGGCTTTTTTATCTCCATTTTCAACTCATCTAAATTGCTTACCTTGCATTTTTTTACCAATCAAATCTGTTATTAAAAAAATCACCTACAATACAAAAGAGTTTTCTAAAGCTTCGGTGGCTGCCTTTCTCGGTACTGCCGTAGATTATGCCATTTTTTTTATCCTAAAAGATGTATTTGATATTTGGTATGTTTATGCCAATATCGTAGGCGCTACTTTTGGTGCCATTACTAATTTTTTGTTAGGTCGATATTGGGCGTTTGATTCCAAAACAGATAAAATTACCCACCAAGCATTTCGATATGCCCTTGTTTCCGCAGGAAGTTTGCTGCTCAACACAGCAGGATTGTATTTATTGACGGAATATACGGCTTTGAATTCAACCATCTCAAAAGTAATTGCGGGTATTTTAGTAGCCGTTACTTATAATTATTTAATGCAGAAATATTTTGTTTTTCGGAAATGATAGAGAAAATGATTAGAAGCCAGAAGCCAGACCGTCTATTTCATAGACTGTCAGAAGTCAGATTGTTTTTGGCTAATAATTTAATTATCAGTATTTTATAAAGAGTCAATCTGACTTCTGACAGAAAAATGTAGTTTTTAGGTCTGACTTCTGACCTCTTTTTAATATTTTTTCCAAAAAAAACTTTCTAAATTTTGAGTACAACCGTCTTTCCCCAGACTTAATAGAGTATACAACTTCCTAGCATAAAAAATTCAAAGGCTAAAAGATTCCCCAACAATGAAGGTGCTTTTCACAGAAGCCACCCTGATAAACCGATGCCTTTTTGGTAGGGAATTAATAAACAAGACAAGCACAAGTTTTTATTTTATCCATCTTCTAAACTAGTAATCAATGCAAATTCAAACAGCCGTAATCAACGATCAGCAATTAGTTAGTGCTTTACAGCAAGGTTGTCAAATCGCTTTTAAGCAATTGGTAGATGCCTATCAAGAACGAGTGATTAATACTTGTTTAGGATTTGTGCCGAATCTTCAGGATGCAGAAGATATTTGCCAAGAAGCCTTTATAGAAGTTTATCGATCTATTTATAAATTTAGAGGAGAGGCTAAATTATCGACGTGGATTTATAGAGTAGCGGTGACCAAATCTTTGGATCATTTAAAGGCAAAAAAGCGAAAGAAGCGAATTTCCTTTTTACAATCCTTAGTAGGAGAAGACAATAAGCCAATTGATGTGAAGGATGAATTTAATCATCCTGGGGTGACTTTAGAAAATAAAGAAAGAACAAAAGTCTTATTTGCGGCTATTAATCAATTGCCTGATAATCAGCGAATTACTTATACTTTAAACAAAATAGAAGGCTTGCCTTATAAAGAAGTAGGGGAAGTGTTGAATATGACTTTATCTTCTATTGAATCTTTGATGTTTCGAGCTAAAAAGAATTTGCAAAAAAGCTTACGAGCTTATTACGAAAGAGAAATGCTTAATTAGAGTTGTCAGTTGTCGGTTACCAGTTGCCAGTTATCAGTTTGATGTACTAAACGGGTAACTGGTAACTGGCAACTGGTAACTGATAACCCGCAACAACAACAATCATGGAAAAGAAAAACTTTACAATTGAAGAAGAAATTCAACGAACACTTGACTGTATTGATAAAATCGAACGAGTTGCCATCAACCCCTGGTTGCCCACTCGATTAAAAGAAAAACTCAAAAAGAAATCCACAGAAAACTATCGAATTGGTGTTTTATCGGGCGCTTCTTTATTTGGGTAGTTTAAGCTGATTTTTTAAGCACTTTAATCATTTTTGGAAAATGACAAGTAAAGCGGATTGTTAATTCACCTTAATTCAGGACGGATTAACAATCCGCTTTACATTGCATATCAATATTTATGCTAAACGTTTTGGATGGTAAATTGCGAACTGTGTGCCATTTACCATAAGCCTATATAAAAAGCCTATTCTTACCTGTCTATCTAATTTCCCATTAAGTAATATTAAAAAAAACTATAATTCGTGGGGGTAATAAATTCGTGGGGAATTAAATGATTAATGTCCGACTTATCCTCTAGTCGTTCCTAATAAAATTTCAACAAATTAATTAGTACTAAAATTTGCTTTATTACGACTTGTGTCGTATGTTTGTTTTAAATTACGACACGAGTCGTATTAAAACATAAGTCCAATGTCAAAAAAAAATAATCATCAACCATCCGAAGCAGAATTAGAAATTTTGCAAATTCTCTGGAGAGACCAGCCACTAACAGTTCGAGAAATTCACGAAATGATTAGTCAAACCAAGAATGTAGGCTATACGACGGTATTGAAACAGATGCAGCGAATGGTAGAAAAGGAGAAGGGTTTATTAACTCGCTACAAAGAGGGCAAAGTTCATTATTATTCCGCAGCTATTCAGAAATCAGATGTGCAAACTTCTTCGCTGAATCGTTTTGTGGATGCCGTTTTTAATGGCTCGACTTCTGATTTAATTATGCACGCTTTAGGGAATGAATCCACTTCTAGAGAAGAGTTGGAGGAATTGGAAAAGTGGCTGAAAGAGCAGAAAGGGAAACGTTGAAATTTTCAATTTAGAATTTTCAATTTTCAAATAAAGCGTTGTAGATATTACTCCGTTTTTAAACCATCAAAACCATGATACAAATATTAGGCTGGACCATCCTTCATTCCCTTTGGCAAATTGCGCTTATTGCAAGTATCTACTTACTACTTAAGTCTAGTTGGAGAGGGGCTACTGCTTTAAAAAAATACTATTTGGCGGTTACTTCTTTAGTAGCTACTTTCCTAAGTACGACTTTTACTTTTGGTTACTTATTCAAGCAAAATTATAAATTAGTATCTACTGTTTCAGATAGTACTTTAATACCAATTACCAACGAAATACCAACTACGAATTTAATCCCGATAACACCCAATGAAATAGTAGTAGAAACAACGCTGTCTTTTACAGACTATTTGACAATCTGTTTGCCATATTTAGTTGCATTTTGGGGAATGGGACTGCTTTATTTTACGATTCGATTTTTAAAGAATTTATATGGTGTTCAACAATTGCAAAGTGGTGATAATGAAATAATTAGTAATGAGTGGTTGACGAAAATAGCAACCTTTAAAACTCAGTTGAATATACAAAAAGAGGTTCAAGTTTTCCTCTCCCTTCACGTAAAAGAACCAATTACTTTTGGTCATTTTAAACCCATTATTTTATTACCTATTAGTTTGGTAACTGGCTTTGATACTGCGGCTATTGAGACGATTCTTTTACACGAATTAGCACATATCAAGCGGCATGATTACCTAGTTAATTTAGGGCAATCTATCATTGAAATTATTTTGTTTTATCACCCTTTAGTTTGGTGGTTGTCCAAAGATATTCGAGAATTAAGAGAGCATTGTTGTGATGATTTGGTACTATCGCTTGGTGATAATCGCATCACCTACGTGGAAACGTTGACCGCTTTGCAATGGCGAAAGGTTGGTGGGGTGACGAATCGTTTGTCTATGTCTGCTAGTGGGGGAGAAGCTGGGTTTACTCGACGGATTAAGCGGATGTTTGGGGTGGAGGAGGAGCGTGGTTCTTTTCGGCAGTTGATGGGGATGTTTTTGGTTTTGTTGGTTTTTGCGGTAGGTGGAATGTGGGTGAAAAATGAATTGAGCATTCCTGATAAAATGAGTTCAGATAAAATATTTGTAGTGCATAAAAATACAACCTTAAGTGAAATAGATGAATTGACACAGGAAATGAGAGATTTAGGGATTTATAAATCTTTTTGCTGGTCAATGGATTATGATGCAATTACTTCTATTAATGGTGCCTATTATGATGCAGCTGGAAATGTTGAGTATTTTGACATTACTGATATTCAGAAAACTCCAACTCAATTTATTTTTGAAAATGGATTGATCACCGAAATTAGTGAATTATCCCATCAGTCAATCCAACTGAAATCTGCTAAAGATGCTAGTACTTTAATTACTAATCTATTGATTAAAGATGGCGAATTGAAACGTAAAGATGATTCCTATTATACGATTTTAATCAATGATAAGACCACTAAAGAAGAATTAACCCAATGGACTAAAATGGTAGTTGATGAAGGCATCTACCTTGATTTTGACCAGACTATTTTCGATGAACAAGGAAAGGTTGTTGAATTGAGGGGAAATTATCATTCATCCGAGAAAGAAGGTAATTTTTTTGCTGCTAATTTACCTTGTGTGAATGTGACTTTTGAATTGTATAAAGACCAATTATCTGAACCTATTTTTTCTTATCCCTGTAGGGAAAAAAGTATTGGTCAAGTGGACGTAAAATCTATGAGTATTGATGATTTAACGGATAGACCTATCAAAAAGGAAAAAGGGCAAATTTATTGGATAGATGGGAAAACATTTGGCAATAATACAGAAAAAGCAATTGAGGAATTGTCTGCCTTAGAAATATTCGATGGATTTTCTTTTAATCCAGAAACCAATTCGTTTAATGGAAGCTATTTCTATGAAAAAGGAAAGACAAATTTTATAGAAGTGGAAGATGTCGCAAAACGTCCTATTAAAATAGTTATTAAGAATGGTTATGTTGCTGAGTTAAAGATAACAGGAACTGCTAAAGATGGCATTGGATATATTAGGAATGAATTTTTAGATAAAATCCCAAATTGGGGGCAGAATAATAAGGACACTTTGACTTATTTAGTCTCCAATGAAATGACTAGAATCGAATTGTATGAAATGATAGCCAAAATTAAATCGCATAGTCAAGTTCAAATTAATTTAGATCCGCTTAAAACCAAATTTGACGAACAAGATAAATTAGTATCCATTTCTGGAAAATATTATTACGAAAGATCGACTCGAACACCTATTCAAACCTTTGAGGTAGCAGATTTAAGACAATTTCAATTGCAATTGACCTCCCATCCAACGATTACTTTTGCCCCTGCTTATTATAATATAGCAACTAGGGAACTCATTCAGGTAATAGATCATTATTCTGCTTTTCAAACATTTGCCAACAAAGCAATACTAACTGGTGATCCTTTAACATTAACTACACCAAATACTTATAAGGATATTCATGCCACTTTGACTATCAATAAATACACTAGTGTAGAGGATTTAAAAACTTTTGCGGAGAAAATCCTACCGAATAATATTATTTTTCGTTATCAAGACTCAGAATTTAAAGACAACGGTACAATCACTAAATTAGTAGGAAATTTTTTAGGAGATGGCCGTATAGGAGAACCTTTTTTTGTAGATGATTTAACGAAATATCAAGTTCGGTTAAAAATTAAAAAAGGTTTGGTTTATCAACCAGAAATTACCTCTATAGTAGATAAGCGATTATCCTTTAAAACAAATGACCAACTCAAACGAGATTACGAAATCGGTTTACTTCAAGCAACAAATGAAAAAGAAAGAATTGTTTGGCGAGAAAAATTAGCTAACTTAGAAGAAATGGGTGAAAAATTTAAGGCTAAATCGTATATTAATTTCAAGCCAAGTTTTTTGAATGAGGAATCAAAAAAGGAGACTGAAAGATCAGATTTGTCTTATAAAATAACTAGCGATATAGATATAGCTGAACTCAAATCTATTCTGGTTAAGGGACAAGAAATAGCTGGAAAAGACTTACCTACTTTTATAAAAAATCATCTTCCAGAAGCAGTTAAGATAAATATTCCAAAAACCAAAAGATACCCCAAAACAGACACCTCGGTTGACTGGCTATATTGGGGCGATCAGAAAATAAATTTAGGAGCAGCTTATAAAAAGGATGAGCATGGAAATTTGAAATGGGATGCACCTAAACTACAAGTATCAAAGGAGGTATGGGAAAATAATAAAGACCGACCTTTTATTTTTCAAATTGATGGTAATTGGCATCGAGTGAAAGATTTTGATATGATTGTATTAGTGCCTCATAAGGAAGATCCTATGTCTGTTAATTTTAATAAAGATTATGCCAAAGCTTTAAGGAATAAAGAAACAAGTATATTTAAATTATTTGCAAAAATTAAGGAGAAAAACCAGCTTTATTTTGAAAAACTGGATATTGGATTGCCTATTAAAATTTTTATGATGGTTGAGATTATAGAGAATAACTCAACTGGATTTATTCCAAAAACGAGTGAATTAAATGAGCCACCAAAGAAAACAGAACCCGTTTTTGCGAAAGTGGTAGGACGAAAAGACCTAGCAATTGATACCTTCAAAAATTGGGTACAATGGGATAACCTGAAATTTAATTTTTCTGCTACTTTTAAGGTAGGTCTAGATGGAAAAAGGAAATTACAAACCCCAGAATTGGAGATTAGTTATAAAGATTGGAAACGATTATATGAAGCGCCTTTTACTTTTTATCTAGATGGGACTTGGTTTAAGGTTAAAACAATCAAAGAAATTGTACTAGTTCCTCATAAAAAAGACCCAACTGCTGTTAGTTTACACCAAAATTATTATCAAGTTATCAAAGATAAAAATCATAGAGCGACTAAATTATTAGCAGAAGCGAATGTCAATGATAGACTCTATTTTGAGTTGATTGATGTGGGCAAAGATTTTACATTTGGTATGGTAGTAAAAATTGTAGAGACCCAACCAAAACATTCAACAGGGTATATTGATCATATTAATGGGTTAATCCATAATGCAGAGAACCCAAATAATAGAGATTTTCAAGCACCTAATTTTGGTGATGCAAAAATTCCCGCTGAACACGTTATGCGTTTGTCCACAGAAGATGGGAATACTCAAAACTGGATTTATTGGGGCGAAAAAAAGATTGAATGGGGTGCGATAAAGGTTAATAAAGGTTTTAGGATCAAACAAGTGCAAAGCAAAATATTACTTATTCAACAAAAAGATTGGTTAACTATTTTTGATAAACAAATGACGCTTTATTATGATGGACACTATTATAATACTCCTGATTTTGAGAATATTTTTTTAGAAAAGAAAGGTGTGTTATTGAAAGGTGCGGAATTAGCCAAGCCTTATAATCAAGAAATTCAAGATAAAGATAATTTCATTTTTCGATTATTGAAAAACGCTAAGATTGGGGAACAAATTACTTTTCAAAAGATGCGTTTGAGGAAAAACTTGTTTTGTGATTTAATAGTAAAAATCATTGAAAATCAACCAACTAATTCAACTGGATTTATCCCAAAAGATGCCATTCATTTTGATAAAAAGGACGCTTTAATGTCCATGAGTGGATATCCACCTGCTTACCAGCATACAGCTTTGCCCGATTTAAAAATAGATGCGTTTCTACCTAAAGATATTCCACCAACCAAAGGATTAATGTGGTCAAAAATTCCGCCTAAAAAAGCACCTATTTATATCATTAATGGGGTGAAGTATAAAGATGGTTGGCCTGAAAAGATATCCTATGATGTAATTGAATCTATGCAAGTACAAATGGGATTAGCGGCAAAAACATTGTATGGAGAAGACGAGGTTTATATTATTACGACGAAATCTTCTTTTGGGACGCAGGATAGCTTATCACAGCCAATTAAGCATACAAGTCATTAATCATCAGCGACAAATAAATTGAGTAATCACAAAATAGATTTGGACACAGAGGGCACGGAGAAGACACAAAGGACACTAAGTTGTAATATTTAGAAAAATCAATACTTTTTACACTCCGTATTTCCTTTGTGTTTGCTGTGTTTTAAAAGAAAGTTGAGTAATAATTATTCGTGGGGCAATCAAAGACCAATCAACATAAAATCACCCGACTAATCTTACATTTTTATCCGTGGTATCATACATCCGTGGTCAGCTATTGTGGATCAAGTGGGAACGGTATCACGGATACTTTTTTGCTAACTAAACCAACCTATCCAACAGCAATTCTGTCAATCGACCTTCTTTTTTCACCCATTCTACTATAAATTGATTGGTTCAAACACTAAAATGTCGTACCTTGTCGCTATAATATATGAGAGACTTTTCAATGGATTTTGCGTCTTAATAAATAAGATACGTTTTGAAAGCATAAATAGTGAAAAGAGGTTCTCCTTTAAACCTTTGTACCTCTAAACCTTTTTACCTTTCCAATCCGTTGTTACACAAAAATTAAATCGATGAATTTAAAAAGTAGTTTAATCACCCTTTTAGCCATTTTTGGTACCCTTTCCCTTTTCTCTAAGACGATTTATGTGAAATATGATGCGGCCTGTATGGACAGGTTAGAGTATCGACTAAATGGCAATATGGCTGGAAATGGCTTAATTTCCTATAGTTTGAAAGCCAATGATTCGGAGCGAATTGTGATGGAAATAGGCGTAGAAAGTATCAAACAAGTGAAACGCTTGCCAAGAGGCACTAAAACTTGTGGCAAACTGAAAGTCAACGAATTATTAGCCAATTCTATTAATTCTGGCAAAGACAAAATTTATGTTGTCCGCAAAGTAGGAAGCTATTACACCGTTTCTCCGGTACACATGGCGACTTATATGAAAGATAGCCCAACCAATTTTGCCTTGAGAGGCAATCAGTTCGATATGTCCTATGCGGTGAATGATATTGGGGTAATGGAAAATAACTTAGCAAGAAGAGATTCACCAACTAAGGTTTATTTCATTGGTTCTGAAAAACAAATTTGTTCGGATGCTTATATGATTAAGAAGATTCCAGAAGAAACGTGTAAGCCATATACTGATTTAACCTTTTTACCAGGCTTAGGAATTTTAGAAGAAAAAACGGGCACCAATCAAGCAGAGGCAGAAGGGAATATTTTACGCTTGGTGAAGGTGAATAATTTACCTTTAGCAGAATACATCGACCGAAAATGTAACGGCGGTGTGGAAATAATAGCGGAACAGCAGCCAGCAGCAATGGCAGAAGAAACGCCTAAGTTTAAACCTGCTACTAGAAATAAGCCTGCTACTAAAGCACCAGCAGAAGAGAAGCCAGCTAGTTTTGAAGTTTTATTTCCTGCGGATTTACAAGCACCTGCACCAGAATATCAGCCTGCAGGAGTAGAATTAATAGAAGCATATGATCAACCAGAGAAGCCATTAGAAACTTTCCGCCCAAAAGGAGAGAACTGTAAAGAGTTATCTTACCCAGGTGTTCATATTGTACAAAGCAATCAAACTTTATATAGTATTTCTAGAAAATATGATGTAACGGTTAAGCAATTGAGAGCGTGGAATAATATGGGAAAAAAAGACCTAATTAAGCCTTGTGCTAGTCTATATGTTTTACCGCCTACAACGGTAGCAACCAATATGGCTGCAGCAGATAGGCCATTGCCAGCAGCAACTAATGCAGGAAATCCTCGGAACAACGAGACGCTTACGGCTAGAGGAAATGGAAGTGCTGAGGTATTATTCAAAAATACTGCTCCAGCGAATCAACCAACGACCAATACAATTCCTGCGACACCTAGTAGAAATGTAAATACATCTCCTGTTTCTACTTCAATTCAACCAGATGATGTTTATGCGAATGCGGCTAAACAGTCTGAAATTTTATACCCAAAATCAGGCAATACGCCAATGGCTTATGATGCAGCAAGTACAAAGAAAGCTAATGATGGTTGTAGTAAATTAGCGTATGATGGGGTGCATATTGTACAAAAAGGCGAAACTTTATATAGTATTGCTACTAAAAATGGGTTGACAGTTAAGCAAGTACAAACATGGAATAAGTTGGGCGACAATGCGCAGATAAAGCCATGTATGAGTTTGTATACGAAGACACCAGCAGCAGTTATTGCAGCAGTTAATAAACCAAATCCGAATCCAACAAACGAAACGTATACGATTCCTAATTCAGAAATTAGTACAGGGTACACCAATGCACCTGCAAATGCGCAAGTACCTGCGGGTACTGGTACAATGACGCCAAAAGGAGGAACCAATGGACAAGTACTAAATAATACAAACGTTGGAAGTGCCGCTGCTAATATCGGTGCAACGGACAAAATGTGGAATAGTGGCATCGAATATCATGTTGTTCAAAAAGGCGAAACGTTGGTTAGTTTAGCTAAAACCTACGGGTTTACCTTAGAGCGATTTAGAGACATTAATGGTTTAGGGGATTCTAATATTATTAGAATTGGTCAAGTCCTCAGAACGGGAAATTGCCTTTGTCCAGCAAATGGCGTAGGTCCAACCAATTCAGCGGGTATGACAGAAAAAGGAGGGAATACAACTACGGGTACTATATCAAGCGGTGGCGGTACAGTTGCGAATAATACGGTACCTGCAGCTAGACCACAAAATGCTGGAAATACTAATGGACAAACACAGCATTCTACAGAATATGTACCTGTTCCTGTGCCTTATGATTATGAAACAGAGAATGTTATCAACCAATCTAAAAGAAGTACAGGCAATATAAGTTATCGAAATGGCAGAAAAGTACATACCGTAAAAGACAATGAAACGATGGCAACGATTGCCAATAAATATAATTTACCAATTGAGTTACTGCGAAAGTTGAATAAAATGGAAGCAGGTGAAATTGTAATTCCTGATATGAAGATTTATTTGGAGTAGAGAAATATCTAAAAGTATAACAAGTTTTGCTGTATCGAACAGTAAATTTTGTAAAAGGGTTTTAAGGAGTGATTGTGCTCTTTAAAACCTTTTTTTGTTACCAGTTAACAAAAAAAGACCAATAATTTAAGCCAGAAGCTGACAAAACTCGCCATTTATACCTTTACATAGATAAAATTTTGTAATTTGAAAACCAGCACATGCAATAATTAAATGAAAATTTAATTAAGCAAAAACATGAACCGAACACCTTTTATGAAATATGCCCTAGTTGGGGTAGTATGCCTATTTAGCTCAGTCATAATAGCTAAACCTATCTTTAATACTTCTTTTTCGACGCCAATTTTATTACCCAATGCCATTATTGATACGACTATCTGTGAAGGCGATTGCCTACTATTTGAAACCATCAATTATTGCGAAGGAGGAATTTTCCAATTGGGGGATGCTCGTGTGTTAAAAGTTAATGTAGTGCCTGCCGTTCAACAAACGAACTTTACCATTTGCCAAGGTGAAACTTACCCTGGACAAGACTGGTCAACTACGGGTAGTTATAGCTATCAAACTAGGATAGGCGCTTGTGAAATAACCGTTTTGGTCAATTTAAAGGTCGCACAACCCAAAGAAACCTATATCAATCAAGAAATTGAACAAGGTGAATGTTATGATTTTGGTCCAAATACCCTCTGCCAAACTGGCGAATATGAACTAAGATATTTAACCACAGATGGATGTGATAGTACCGTTTATATCAACTTAACAATAGCCGAATTAATTATTGACACTTTGCCACCCGTAAGTGTGTGTGCAGGTGCATCTTATACACCCGATGGAATAGATACCGTGTTGACCGAGACTGGAGTCTATCAATTTGAAGGAATAAATAGTGAAGGAACATCAACTTTAACCATCTTAGATTTTCGAATAGACAATGAGGTTATCACTTATCTAACGAGAACAGCTTGTGAAGGAACGCCATTTAATTCTGAAGGCGAATTATTAGCCGAAACGGGCATTTATGAATACCAATATACCAGCATAAAAGGTTGTGATAGTTTAGTGATAATAGACTTAACGGTTGGGGAAATCAGTACCACTACTATCACCCGAACGATTACACCCGAAGAAGGCATTATTATCGGTAAAAATGTGGTGAATTTAGCGGGGAATTATGAATTTATTTTTCAGTCGGCACTAGGTTGTGATAGCATTGTTTTACTAAACTTAGCGGTCGATGGAACGCCAGAACCCATTATTATTGAGGACGAAGGCATTGCCGAGGAGATTTGTACAGGGGTAATCAACAGAAATTTATGTTTGAAAGACCTACCTTTTGAGATAGGACAAAATACTTTTTGGCAAGGCGGTAACTTCGATTTAACCTATACTGCACCTGACGGCTGTACCAATGATTTTGTCTTGAATTTATCCGTCGAAGAAAATATCAATAGACTGGAGGAAACGATTTGTACAGGGAGTGGCTATTTATTGAATACTATTGAATATACCGAAACAGGCATTTATATGGATACGCTATTTGGCGTGACTGTCAATAATTGTGATAGCATCATTATACTAAATTTAACGGTTTTGCCAACCAAAGACACCGCGATTTCAAAAACGATTTGCTGGGGCGAACCCTTTGTGGTCGATGGTCAATTTATTACGGAATCTGGAGCATATACGCAACGTTATATATCGACGCTTGGCTGTGATAGTTTAGTGACTACTTTTTTAACCGTTGAAGGCGGTCCGAATCCTGAAGTTGGACAATTGCAATTATGCGCAGGAGAAAGTTACTCAGATGATCTTGGGAATAAAGTATTTGTAAGCGGTTTGTATAATTTTATGTTTGTCAATACGGCTGGTTGTGATAGCGTTATAACTTTAAATTTACGCATTCCTGACACGATTCGTTCCAGCGTAGATACCTTCTTCTGTATGGGAGAAGTTTTTACTTTTGAAAATTTTGCGGTTACAAAAGGAGGACGATATAGAGAGCGATTTGTAAGCACATTAGGTTGTGATAGTATTGTCCAATATACCCTAACTGCTTTGGATTGTGAAATCAGTTCGGTGCAAGATGCGGACACTATAATCTGCGGTGGAAATACGGGCGAATTCTCTTTTATGCTCATCAAAGGACAAGCACCATTTACCTATCAATGGACTTCCGCAGATTCGCTCTGGAATGGGGGAGGAACGGAATTAAATTTACAAGAAGAAGTCATAAAAGAAGGCTTGCCAGGTGGTTTATACATCGTTACCGTAACCGATAGGAATGGCAAAGAAGCGATTTTGGAAATAGAAATTTTTCGCCCAGAAATAATTACCGCAGAATGGATCATATCCGATTTAATAGGCGAGAATCATTTAGCTTGTAATGGAGATACAACTGCTTTTTTACAAATTGATCCATCAGGTGGATTACCTCCTTATCGCTATGCTTGGAGTAATGGGCTAAAAAATACCAACCGAATAGAAAACTTAGCAGCAGGTATTTATACTGTCACGATTACCGATGATTTTAATTGCCCGTTTATATCGAGTCAACAATTAACCGAACCACCGCCATTAGCATTAACTACTACGATAGAAAATCCAGTTTGCGATAATTTGTCGGCTGGAATTATAAGTGTATCTACCATCGAAGGTGGTACTGCTCCTTATCAATATCGATTGGAAGGAATCAATCAATTTTCTACAGATATGAATTTCCAAAACCTTGCAGGAGGAGAGTATACCGTGAATGCTATGGATACTAATGGCTGCCAAGTAGATACCAACCTACTGCTGATTGCACCAGAGGTATTGGAGCTAAGCTACGACTCAACGATACTGATAAATTTGGGGGATGCCTACGATATTATCGTCAATAGCTCAGGGGGACCTCAAACAATTACTTGGGAGGAGACAACAGGTTTGTCTTGTTATGATTGTTTGGACGTGACTGCCAATCCATTGGAAACGACGACTTATACTTTGACTGTTCTATCTCAAGATAATTGTGCGACTACGATTGATATAAAGGTAGCCGTTTCCAAAGAACGATATGTTTTTATTCCGAATGTTTTTAGTCCTAATTCAGATGGTCTAAATGATTTTTTTACGATATTCGGAAACCAAGCGGCTGCTAACGTAGATGTCTTACAAATCTATTCTCGTTGGGGCGAATTGCTATATGAAACGCATGATTTGGCGCTCAATGATAAATTAAAAGGTTGGGATGGTTACCATCGTGGCAAGAAAATGAACCCTGGGGCTTTTGTTTGGTTGGCACGAATTACTTTTATTGATGGGGAGACGTTGGTTTATAATGGGGATGTGACTTTGGTGGAGTGATGATTTACAATTCTTTGAATAAAAAACAGCCACTTTCTTATTAGAAAATGACTGTTTTTCATTTTGACGCTTAAAATTATTTTGTTATTTTATCCTAATTGCAATGTTGCCATAACTGCGCCAGATAGCGCCATAAAAGCTACAATATATCCTGCATCAATCAGAAATAATTTTAAAGATTTCTTTTGATACACGTAATTAATAGCTGTAGCAGGAACGGCAAACATCAAAGCGGCCAAACCACCATGAAATCCACCATGGACGAAGGTTTGTTCCTCTACACCATGATAGCCAATAATCTGATTAATAGCATAACTAAGGACGATCATCATCAAAAAAGCAAGCCCATGGGTTCTAGCCATATCTGTTTGAGCATCTTCATCTGACAGACCAGTTTCCCGTTGCCATGCTTTTCCAAAAAGGGCAGTATACCAAGCAAAGCCAAGTGCAAATGCTGCTATCGCGCCTAAAAGTGGTTCTAAATGTGCCATAATTTAAGATTTAACGTTAGAAAATAATCGTTAAGTTACAAAGAATACAGGTTGTTATATAATTGAATAAGGTCTAATTTATGCGCTTATTTTGCAGATTGATTATTAATAGTTTTTCAGATAGCTTACCTCAAATATTTGAAAAATATTGATATAAAGGGAGGATTTAATTTAATCATGCATCTCAAATTGTTCAAATGCTGATTTTTTGTTGTAATATCGTAACTTGGAAATTCATTTCTAAGCGAGTTTTTTCATTGGAAATGAATATCCAAGGATACTTGAAAATAATAACAATTTCTCAGAAAAAATATTAAAATGAGCTTAAAAGTTATTTGGTCATATCTCTTACTAGTTTTAACAACTATACTCTTACTAACCGCCTGTAATAATCAGCCAAAAGAAGCGCTAAAACCTAATATCCTTTGGATTTATTTAGAAGATACATCTCCATTATTAGGTTGTTATGGAACGACGATTATTGCTACACCGAATATTGATGAATTAGCAAAAAAAGGCACTTTATATACCAATGCCATCATGCCAGCCCCTGTTTGCTCTGCCAGTCGATCTAGCATTATTACAGGCGTGATGTCCACCACTTTGGGTTTGCACAATCACCATAGTTCTCGTACAGCAGCAGCGGCTATTAATTTACCAAAGACCATTAAAACGATTCCCGAATTATTTAAACAAGCGGGTTATTTTACTTTTAATAATGGGAAAGACGATTATAATTTCCATTATAACCGAAAGGATTTATATTCACAGCCCTATAAAATGCACCCTTTATATGGGAAAAGTGGCACTCATTTACCGCTTGAAACCTTAACTAATAATACTCCATTTTTTGGACAAATTCAATTAAGAGGCGGAAAAGAAATATTTGCTTCGACCTTTAAAGAAAAGATTAAATCACCTGTAGATAGGTCAAAAATCGTATTGCCGCCTTATTTACCCAATCATCCTGCCATTATTGAAGAATACGCCAATCATTTGGATGCGATTCAACTAACCGATGAAAGAGTGGGGGATATTATGGCCCAATTGAGGGAAAATGACTTGCTAGATAACACGATTGTCTTTTTCTTTTCTGACCATGGTATGCGATTAACTCGACATAAACAATTTTTGTATGAAGGTGGCATTCACGTACCTTTGATTATTGCCGATTTCCGAGAGATACCAGCTTTAAAAGCAGGAACGACCAATACGGATTTAATTAGCGGTATAGATTTAGGCGTTAGTTCTTTGGCTTTGGCGGATATTTCCATTCCCAATTATATGGAAGGGGAAAATATTTTTGATGTGGAAAAAACTGTTAGAGAATATGCAATTTCTACTAGAGACCGCTGTGATTTTACCATTGATCGAATTCGTTCGGTGCGGACAAAGGACTATAAATATATTCGCAATTTTATGACTGATCGACCCTATACGCAAACGACTTATATGGATGTGGATAAGGTGGAATTCGTTAGCGTTATGAAAAATTTATATCAAACTAACCAATTAAATGAAGCACAAAGTCGCTTCTTTTCCAATGATCGACCGAGTGAAGAATTATACGATTTGAAAAATGATCCATTTGAACTACATAACCTAGCCGCTGACTCAAATTATCAAGCAGTTTTAACCCATCATGCCGATATTTTAAATCAATGGATGCTCGAAACGGATGATAAAGGACAATATCCAGAAACTACTGGAGGGCTTAAATTGATGCTCGGTATATGGGGGGAATATGCGGATAATCCAGAATATGATTCTTTGAAGGACAAATATCCCGATTTGGCGGGGTCGCAATTTGGTTTGAAGAGTGCTGGTTGGAACGTGGTGGAATGACTGTTTTTTATTAAAAAGGGTGCTACCTAGTCAATTATAATATTATGGATTTCCCTATGAGTTTGCACCCTGAGCTACGATATTTCACCCTTTCAGGGCTTGGGAACTAGGATGATGCCTATTGTGATTCTATATTTAGATGTTTTATCATCAAATCAAGACACTCACATCTTTAACACGCACTCAATAGCATCTCACGCGGGTCATTCCCCACCCAAAGGATTAATCTTATTACGATTACCCGTATCTAATTTATTACGAAAATAATCATCAATTTTCGCCATACTACTATCCAATTGGGTATCCATATTCGCTACTTTTTCTTCACTAGGCGCCTCCATAGACTCTATATAAATAGACTGCGAAGGAAAAGCAAAACTAACGCCTAATTCATCTGCCAATAAGAGAATAGCATACATAATGTCGTGCCGACCTTTCAATTCTGCCGTCCAATCTTTGGCTTCAAAAAAGCAGTAGAGTAAAATATTAATAGAACTAGCCCCAAAACTATTTAAATGGACTTCAAAATAGTCTTTGCGAGTAGTAGGATGTCTTTTAATGATTTCTCGGACGCCCTTGACAAAAAGGTCTATTTTTTTAGGAGAAGTGTTGTAAGTGACGCCTAATTCTGTTTTGAATCGGCGAAATTGGCGCAAGCCCATATTATTGACCACCTTATCTGCTAACATGCCATTGGGTACATAAACGACCGAGTTGGCAAAGGTTCGGATTCGGGTGGAACGAACGCCCACTTCTTCTACCGTGCCATCCACATTATCAAAATTAATCCAATCGCCAATCTGAAAAGGGCGGTCTAAAAAAATCATGATAGAGCCGAAAAAATTCTTAACCGTATCCTGTGCCGCCAATGCAATCGCCAATCCCCCAATAGAAATACCTGCTAATAAAGCAGTAACATTGACATCTAAAAACTCTAAAATATAAAGAATCCCAATTGCCCAAATAATCAGTTTTACAATTTTACTTAGAACAGGTAATAATTGGTCATCAAGGGTATTTTTTGTTTTTTGGGTGACATCATTTAAATAGTGAATGACAATGTTCGCCATACGAGCAATCAATAGGATGACAAAAAAGATAGACAGTACGCCTAGACCTTTTAGTAAAAAAGCATTTAGGCGAATGGGTAACTGAAACATTGGCAAG
Source organism: Saprospiraceae bacterium (assembly GCA_965277445.1). GTDB lineage: Bacteria > Bacteroidota > Bacteroidia > Chitinophagales > Saprospiraceae > JAFMDF01. The sequence continues at coordinate 102,126 of CBDICY010000001.1, forward strand.
AAATAGAGCAAAATCTTTGTGGCAAAGAATAAGGAAAAGACCCTAGCTACTTTATTAATGTCTTGGTTAACTTTTTCAGGGATGCCTAGTTTTTGCTGAAGAAAGATAGCAATAAATCGGCGAGAGATAAAGTTAACGAGATAAAAAAGCAAGCCACAGAAAACAAGCAATAGCAATAGCCCCAACCATTTAGCAATAGCAATACCTAATATGGTGAAATTCCAAAATGGACCATGAAAAAATTGCGCAAAGCTGGTCCCAAAAGGAAAAACTTCTTGAAACATTTCGGGGATCAAGGCGATGGTTGTTCTGGAATAATACCATTTTCCATTTTGTAACTCCACATAAATTCGAGGTTCATCCTTGTCAATAAAATAAGTCGCTTCTTGACTTAGGGAGTCTCGATAATTCGTCTCCATGGGCAGTCGATTAATATCCACATACATGCCTTTTCCATCCAAGATTCTGATTAACTGAATGGCTAACTCATTTCGATTTTCGATATTATCAGGAAAAGAAATAGCCGCTTGATTGGGGGCATAACTGTCATCTTGCAAAAAATACAAGTGATTGTAGATAACGCCATAAGGTGAGAGATTAACGTCTGCGGAATCTATTTGACCAAAGGAGAAAAAGGAGGCAAAGAGATAAGTGATAACTAGCGCAATTTTTCTCATTATATGATATATTTTGTTGACCGATGCTTTAAAGTTGCAAAGATAGGCTAAATACAATTTTTAATTTCAAATTTTAATTTTCAACCTCTTTAGGCGGGAATTTGAATTTGAGTTTGCAGTTGAGGTTGAAGTTGAGATTATTGATTTATTAAAGCATTTTATCCTATACTTCGAACGGGGTAAAAAAGTAATTTTGAATTTGATAATTTGTATGCGCTTAGCTTTTGCTGGGAGCAAAAAGGATTAGCCTTATCCCTTGTGGTTGCTCTGGTCGCAGGGCAACCACAAGGGATTGCCCGTACAGCTCCAGAATCATAAGTTTATCCCGTGCAACGTATAATTAAGAACACTTTATCTCCAAACTCCGATAGAATCCACCCCTTAACCGATAAAATGCCTTCAAAAATTAAAGAAATAGTATTTTTGTTCATATATGAACGAAAAGGCTATAAATATTGGATGGCATCTAATAGGGTGGTTGATTTTTTTAGTACTACCTGTAGTAACACTACCTTCTTTAATAGAACGGCATGCTACCAATAATTGCTTTCTGATTAATTATATAGTACTAAGTGTGCCGCTTATTGGCTTATTCTATTTCAACTACTATTTTGCGATACCTCGTTTTTATTTTAAACAAAAAAAAGTCGCTTTTATAGTCGTGATTACTGGATTTATTTTGGGGGCACTCCTCGTTTTTATTATTTACTTCCGACTATTTTCAATGAATTGTAATCCTAATGAGGGAACTATTCGAGATTTATTACGGGCTTCGTTACCACGATTGATAATCATTTTTATCATTTCATTTGCCATGCGATTAAATGCACGGATAAAGTCAATAGAAATGGAGAAGTCAAAAGCAGAACTAGCTTTGTTGAGGGCACAAATTAACCCACATTTTTTATTTAATGTGCTGAATAATATTTATGGTCAAGCCATTATTAAATCAGACCATACTGCAAATAGTATTGCTAAATTATCTGATCTGATGCGCTATTCCTTGAACGAGGCGAATGTGTCAACGGTATCTTTAGAAAAAGAAATAGCTTATTTAAAGAATTATCTTTCGCTGCAAAAGTTAAGGTTAACGGATAAAACAGCCGTCGAATTTACCGTAACAGGCAATCCGAATAATTGGGAGATTTCACCGATGCTTTTTATTCCATTTATAGAGAATGCTTTTAAGTATGGGGTTAGTAATGAAACGAAGACAAGTATTAAAATTAGCCTTCAAATAGAGGAGGAAAAGCTAGTTTTTAAGGTACTAAATGATGTCTTACCAGATAAAGTGAGAATAGCAACTTCTAATCAAATTGGTATCAATAATGTCAAAAATAGATTGGACTTGATTTATGGCAATCGCTATCATTTGACCATTAAAGATGCGAATAAGCAATATAAAGTTCACCTTAAAATTTTTGCTTAAATGTTAACTTGTATTGCTTTAGATGACGAACCCATAGCCTTGGAAATTATTAAGGCACATTGCAGCAAATTACCATTTATTAATTTGGTCAATACTTTTACTCAACCGTCAAAGGCGGCAAAATACCTCCAAAAATTCCCTGTTGACTTGATTTTTTTAGACATTAATATGCCCGATGTCAATGGCATACAGTTTTATGAAAATTTGCAACAAGAAATAATGGTGGTCTTTACAACAGCTTATAGTAAATATGCGGTTGATGGATTTCAAGTCAATGCCGTAGATTATTTGTTAAAACCTATTGAATTTAATCGTTTTCAGACTGCTTGTGAAAAAGTAAGAGATTATGGAGAATATCTAAAAAGTAAGCATTCAAAACAACAAAATGATTTGCTGGTTAGGTCTGAATATGCCTTGGTGAAAATTCCATTTTTAACCATAGTTTACCTTGAAAAAATAGGGGATTACCTTAAAATTCATCGTAAAAATCAAGAACCTGTATTAACGCTGATGAGCATGAAAAGAATGTTAGAGAAATTGCCTAAAGATAATTTTATTAGAGTACATCGCTCTTTTACAGTCAATCAAAAGGCAGTTACTGCGATTAACCGTAAACAAATATTTATTGGTGATATTTCTATTCCTATAGGGAAAACTTATGCTGCGAATTTTCTTAATAATTTAAAATAATATATTATTTTAGGTCTATAATGCTAATAAAATAACAGAATTAGTATCTAATATTTGAAAATAAAATCGAGTTAAATTACCCACTTATAGACTACTATACAAAAGAAGTGAGTCCTCTAAAAACAAGGCGGTTGTGGGAAACAACCGCCTTGTACTGCCCAATATAAGGCGGCAATTTCCCATTGCCGCTTTATTTTAAATAGGAAACCTAAAAATGTATAGTAGTCTAACCCACTTATAAGATAATAATCAAAAACAATGAAAAAAACTGTACAATTAATTTTTTATTGCCTACTCTTTACCCTCTCCTTAACTGCCCAACGAAATATCTCTGGTGTGGTCAAAGGGGCAGATAATCAAGAAAGATTGCCCTTTGCTGATATCATTATCAAAGGCACCAATACAGGAACTTCTACCAATGTAGATGGCTATTTCTCCTTGATAGGTTTGCCTGATACCGCAATGACTTTGCAGGTATTGTATGTAGGGTATTCGGCTATAGAAGTTCCAATTGCTGCGGGCACAGAAGACATCAAAAGCTTAGAAATTGAATTATCTTCTGGAGTGATTTTAGATGAAGTGGTAGTATCTGGCAAGTCCTATAAAGTAATGAATGCTTCGGAAGGCATTAGTACCATACAAATTTCTCCTGCCCAATTGGCTTTATTGCCGAATGTGGGAGAGGTAGATATTTTTCGGTCGCTCCAATTGTTACCGGGCGTAAGTGGGAGTAATGAAAGTTCTTCTGGCTTATATGTGCGAGGGGGAACACCTGACCAGAATTTAGTGCTACTGGATGGAATGACGGTTTATAATGTAGACCACTTTTTCGGCTTCTTTTCGGCTTTTAATGCGGATGCGGTGAAAGATGTACAATTATTTAAAGGTGCTTTTCCTGCTAAATATGGTGGTCGTTTATCGAGCGTGGTAGATTTAACAGGTAAAACGGGCGACCCTAATAAATTCCACGGTAGTATGGGCATCAATCTATTGAATGCTAGGGCGAGTGTGCAAATTCCTGTATTCAAAAAAGGATCTTTGTCGCTAAGTGGGCGGCGGTCTTATACCGATTTGATTCAGAGTGAATTGTATAATAAAATATTCGGGGTGTTTACTCAGACAGAAAACCCGCCTGATATTGAAGGTTTAGAAGTTAATACCATTGAACCCGATTTCTATTTTTTTGATACGAATAGTAAATTGAGTTTTAGTCCAACCGAAAAAGATGTAGTGGCTTTATCTTTTTATTCAGGCGCAGACCACTTGGTAGAATCTAATGACGTTAGCTTACCTCGTTTTGGGGGGGCGGTTCTTGTTAATTTAGATGTAGATGAAATGAGTGATTGGGGGAACAAGGGGCTAAGTGGAAAATGGTCTCGTCAATGGGGAGCAAAACTATATTCCAATATGGTCGTTGCGTCCTCTAATTACTTTAGTGAATATAATCGAGATTTGAATATTAAAGCAAGGGTAGTAGCAAGTGATTCGCTAGTCCTTGACCGAGATGTTTTGACTTTTGAAGACAATGATGTAAGAGATTTTACTTTTCGTTTGGATAATGAATACCAGTTAAATAGTAAACATAAATTAGAATTTGGCTTTTTAGGAACTTTAGCAGAAGTAGATTATAAATTTGTAAGAGATGATACCTTGACTATTTTAGACCTCGAACAAAAAGCACAATACGGAGCGGTCTATTTATCCGATACTTGGAATCCTACCCAAAAATTAGCTATTAATGCAGGACTTCGAGCGACTTATTATGATTTGAGTGAAAAGATTTACTGGTCGCCTCGCTTCTCTTTTGAATATAACCTGACTGACCGAATTAAACTAAAAGGCGGCTATGGCAAGCATTATCAATTTGTCAACCGAATTGTCAACGAAAATGTCACCGAAGGTTCCCGAGATTTTTGGCTATTAGCAGATGATGATTTAGTGAAAGTGAGTAATGCCGAACATTTTGTCTTAGGTGCTGCTTACGAAACAGATGGCTATATTTTTGATGTAGAGGCTTATCGCAAAAACTTAGATAATTTAGCAGAATTCTCCCTCCGTTTTCAAAGAAATGACATCAACTTAGATGAGCTATTCTTTCTTGGAAGTGGCTATGCTGAAGGCATCGAATTTTTATTACAAAAGAAAAGAGGGGCTTACACAGGTTGGATGACGTATACCTTGGCGAGGGTGCGTAATGATTTCCCTGGTTTGAATAATGGCTTTGAATTTTCTGCCTTGCACGACCAACGACACGAATTTAAAACGGTTCATTCCTACGAATGGGGGAATTATCGCTTTGCTGCGACTTTTGTCTTTGCTTCTGGTAAACCCTTCACAGAACCTGCGGGACAGTATTCAATTGAATTATTGGATGGAGATACGAATAATTATATTAGTGTAGGTGCTAAGAATGGTTCTCGGTTACCACCTTATCACCGTTTAGATTTGTCGGCGCATTACTTAGCTAAAGCTGGTAAATTTGATGTAGATATTGGCATCTCTGTTTTTAATTTATACAATAGGCGAAATGTTTGGTATAGAGAATATGATTTTACCGAGAAACCGCCCGTTATTTCAGAAGTAAGATATTTGGGTATGACGCCTAATATTTCTGCGGAGATTAAGTTTTAAAAAAGAAGTCAGCCGTCAGAAGCCAGGCCGAAAAATAAATTTTTCTATCAGATTCGAGACTTAGACAATCTGCTAAGTCTGATTTCTGACAGTTTATGAAATAAACGGTCTGACTCCTGACATCTAAAAAATAGAATGATGAAAAAATATACCCTATTCCTTTCCCTAATCAGTTTGTTCTTTCTCTCCTGCGGAGAAGAAAACCTCAATAATATTGCGGCCAATCAATTTGTCGTAGAAGCATTTATCTATGCGGGCGAACCAATAGATGATATTCGTATCAAAAGTACGTTTCCATTATCCCAAGAAGAAGATACCTCTGCACCTATTAATGATGCGACGGTAACTTTAATAAAAAATGGACAGCGGTATGGGTTAGTTGCTTCTGGAAATGAAGGGTTATATCATTATCCAGGGAATGATGTAACGATACAAACTAACGATGTCTTCCAATTAGAAGTGGAACATAATGGGATTACCGCAACCGCAGAAACAAGAGTGCCTACACCTACCATGGGACTCAGCCTTTCCGAAGATTCTTTGAAAGTACCCCAACTGCCTTTTAATGAAGGACGAGAAGCCATCGTCGAAGCGATTGGGAATTTTCTAAGAACTTCAAGAATAGAGGCTACTTGGGATAATCCGAATGAAGACCTTTATTTTATGGTCGTAGAAAGTGTAAGCGATACCATTGACCCTATTTTTCCTAGCCAAGTTATTGATGCTTTGGCTCGTTTTCGATTTGTATCTGAACCAACAGATGAAAATATGCTTGCTTTTTTGGGCGGTACTTTAGTTTCTTTTGATACTTATCGAGTTAGAGTTTATCATATCAATCAAGAATATGCAGCATTGTACGAAAATCGAGAACAGGATTCTAGAGATTTAAATGAACCACCTTCTAATGTGCAAAATGCTTTGGGCGTTTTTTCTGCTTTTAATAGCCAAGAAGCCTTTTTTGAGGTGGCGAGGGAGTAGGTTGGTGCGAGTTGCGGGTTGCGAGTTCTAATGATAGAATATTGCATTTAAATCTCGATTTTGAAGTACTATTTATGGAATACTAAACCGGTTTTCTATTCCACCCGTAACTCGCAACCCGCAACTCGTCTATTTCATCAAAGCCTTCACACTTTTCCCCATCTCAATCCCTTCCGCCAATACAGGATCCGCCTCTGGTGTTCCCCAAACCTGCGTACAAGGAACTACGCCTGCCCAAATAGGCAAGGCATAATCTGGTTTATCGTCTCCTGGAGGGCCAGTTCTGACTTTAGCAGAAGCTTGGTCGATAGTAAAGCAAAGTACCGTCGTCGCTTTTAATTCCTTCGGTAGCGGTTGCCGACTTTCTTCCCAACGGTCTTTTAAAATCTGGTCAGAAATGACTTTTAAGGCATGTAATTTTTCTTCTCCTTCAATTTTATAAGCGGTGCCAAAACAAACAGCCGACCGATAATTCATAGAATGGTGAAAAGCAGACCGTGCTAAGACTAGTCCATCTAAATGGGTAACGGTCAAACAAACTGGTAAGCCTTTTTCCAAATTGATCATCATCCGACTAGTCGTTGCCCCGTGTAAATAAATTTTGTCACCTTCTCTACCATAAGAGGTTGGAATGACAAAAGGTTGGTCGTGGTGCGTAAATCCTAAATGGCATAAAAAGCCAGCATCTAAAATTTCATAAACTGTTTTTTTGTCGTAATGTCCTCGTTTAGGGATTCTTTTGACTTTGTTTTTATCGTCGATTGGATAAGTAGACATAGTTAGTTTTGCTTAGGGCGAAGGGCAGAGGGCGTGATAAATCTATGCCATTCGCTAGTTTTAAAATTTATAAAGGGTGATGAGTTCATGAGGAAATGAGCTTGTTGAGTTAACATGGATACGTCTAATCTGAATAGTATCTCATTAACTCATTAAATTTATTAACTCATTACCTTAAAAAAAGGTGTTGCTTATAATTAGGAATAGCTACCTTTCTCTAGGAGGAATCTCTTTATTTTTCTCCAAGAAGACATTGTGTTTAACAGGCTTAAAAACTTTATCTTTTCTTGGTGGGTGTTTCTCTAAATCAGCCTTTGGTCTAGTCGGTCTTTTTTCAAACCCACCGCCACAATTGGGACAAACGTTATTTAAAACATGGTCTACGCAGTCTTTGCAAAAAGTGCATTCATAGCTACAAATCATAGCTTCGTCACTATCATTGGGTAACGCCGTATCACAATTTTCACAAGTTAATCGGATTTCTAACATAGTTAAGTGTATTTTAATTTAAGTAATCTGAGGTAACACAGCTCTCTGAGCTGTGCCACGAAAGAAGGAATGCCTAAAAATAGAGGGCTTTACAACACAATAAATATTGGGTATCCCACAGCTCAGAGAGCTGTGTTACGTCGCTTTTTCTCGATTAATGATAAACCCATTCTTGACCGTCTCCAAACCTACTTTAGGGTAATAATCCATAGCAGAGGCAGCAGATAATAATAAAAGCATCGCACCTGCTCCAATTTCTTCTTTAGTTAAGGCAATCAATTTTTTACCAATGCCTTGCTTTTGATAGGCTTTTTTTACTGCTAAATCAGATAAGTAACAGCAATAACAAAAATCTGTTAAAGACCTAGAAATACCAACTAATTCTTCGCCATCCCAAGCAGTGATGACTAAATTGGCATGTTGATACATTTTTTTGATTCGGGGTTTATCGGTTGTTGGTCTATTAATACCAGAATCATCGTACACCTCAATAATTGTTTCAGTTGGAGGGATAATACCTGTTTTATAGGTGATGTTTTTTTGCATGATTTTGTTTCTTCTGTAGCTTAGACTTCTGGTCTGAGTAGCCTTAACTCATACCTACTCAGACCAGAGGTCTAAGCTACGTTAATGTTAAATACTATCAATAATTTCAGCGACTTTATCCATTTCTGCCAAAGTATTAAAGTAATGTGGAGACAAGCGAATTGTCCAATCTACGCCCTTCTTAGCATAATCAATAACGCCCCAGTTTTTGGTGCTGATATTATGATAGATTTTATTTTTATCAAAAACTTCCTGTATCTGTTGCTGGGATTTGCCTTGTTTTCTAAAAGTTAGAATATTAGCCGTTCGAGACCCTTTATCAAAGGTTTTTACGGTTGGAATGGCGGCTAAATTAGCTCGAAATTGTTGCATTAAAGTTTGATTGCGCTGTTGGATATTTGCCATACCCAGCGTATTTGCATACCGAAGAGCCGTTGTAAAACCAACTTTCAAGGCATAAGGGCGTTCCCAATGCTCAAAACGTTTGGCGTCTGCCAATACTTTAAAAGTGAATGGCGTCATCCAATCCGCACCATTTCCGTCTATGAATAGTGGTTTAAGCCCTTTATTTAAAATTTTATCAGAGATATATAAAAAACCAGTTCCTCTTGGCCCTCTTAAAAATTTTCGACCTGTAGTCGTTAAAAAATCGCATTTAATTTGCTGAACATCGACGACCATTTGCCCAACGGATTGGCATGCATCTACTAAGAAAATAATATCCTCGGTAGCACAAATTTTTCCAATGCTTTCCACATCTTGAATTAATCCAGAATTGGTTGGAATATGCGTGATAGCTACTAAAACAGGTTGCTGTTCAGCAACTAATTCCTGAAAATGCGTGATATCTAAATCGCCATTTGCTAAAGTGTTGATTCTTTTGAGCACAATCCCAAAGCGTTCTTTTAAAGATAAAAACTGAATTTGATTGGAGCTATAATCATCCTCCGAAGTGATAATTATATCTCCTGCTTTAAAAGGAATACTGGATAATGCTTTGGTGTAAGCATCTGTTGCATCATGTGCAAAAGCGATATTATGTGGTTGGGTATTGATTAAAAGTGCAGCTTCTTGGTAGAAATTGGCTATCAGAGTAGGATTAGTATCCGCAACTTTGTAGCCACCATGCGCTTCCTCTTCCAATAAATAATGATGGATACTTTTAATGACTTGTTCAGGCATTAAAGATGCACCTGCACTATTGATAAATATTTTATTTTGACATTGTGGCGTTTCCGCTCTTATTTGTGCTATATTCATAATTTATAATTGAATGATAGAACAAAAGTAAAATATTTCTGGCATGCTTCAATGTGCCAGATTAGACTATTTGAGTAGTCCAGATTAAAGATGTGTTTTAGGTCTTTTTAGAAAAATCGGAAACCCTGTGCTACCAGCTAATTTTACCCCTTCCCCCGAGGCTTTCGAGTAGGTTTGACATCGGGCGGACGATTGGATGGTCGAAACTGTTCGGGGATTTCAGATTCCCCTCTATTTTGAGAAGGGGAGGTAGCAGAAGACGAACGTCTACCTTTTGACCTTTTCATGACCAACGTTTTATCCCGTAGGTCAGCAATAGACTTGGGGCGAATCTCAAAATCCCATGTAAATCCATCTAATTCTGGTGGACCAGAAATGACCTGTTTCATGGGTAAAACCTCCGAACTAGGCTGTTTAAAAAACTTGATGCGACTGACATTTTGGTTGTCGAAAAGAATGAGCATTTCACTACAAATCGTTTTAGTAGCTCCAATATATGCGTCATTATCATCTAAAGCATAATAAACAGCCTCTGCATTACCGACAACTTTTACCTTATCTAATTCATTATTCTCAAAAAAAGCAGTAATATTTTTTCCTTTTATTTGATTAAAAAGCTGTAAGTCTGGAGTCGTTACAATAAACGCATTGCCATACAAATAAATCTTGTCTATACCACCTCCTTTCATTTGAATATAAATGGAATCGCCTTTAAACTGAGAAGTATCTGACCATAAAATGGGATCTCGAAATAATTTAAATAAGGAATCTTTCGAGATAAAGGCCAAAGAATCTGCTATTGCTTGTAAGTCTTCTTTAAAAATGCGCACATCTTCATAAGCTTCCATTAACCTGGTCGTATCCGTTTCACTAGCCTCGGTAGAAAGTAGGGTATCCGACGCCATAAATAACGTATCTTTATCAGCAATAGCTAGTAAAGGACGGTCTCCTGTTGCTTTTAAATAGCCACTTTCTTTATTATACCTTGCAATTTCTGTTTGGATGGAAATATTTTCCACGGTATCTTGCCAAAAAACATTGCCTTCTGCCAGACCTATTCCCGTTTGGTCGTCAAAATCTAAGGCATCTGCTTCTAATATTTGTTTGTCATCGACTACTTTAGATCGACCTGTGGTAGAAAAAGATTCCGTTTCCGAATTATAGTTGATGTTTTCATCGGTTTTAATTTCTTGCAGCGAATCTCTAAAATAAGCATTGCCCTCTAAAAATATATTTTCACTATCTTCATCATATCGAATCACATCAGCCGTAGCGAGTTTATCATTTTCTTGAAATTGCGCATCTCCTTCTAGTCGAATTTCTTTCATAGAACCATCATAAGTAATGATTTCTGCGGTCGCTTTTTGTTCGCCTTTGACATACTGCGCATTCTTGGTGAATTCTGCCAATTTGGTATCCATATCATAAAATCCTTCTTCACAATAAATCAGATTGCTATCTTGATTAATCAAAGTAGGACCTAGAAAAGTAACAACTTGTGTTTCAGAATTATAGAGTAGGGTATCGGCACGTAAGGTAAAAGTAGAATCAAAAACGGTGATACTATCTTTAAAAAACATTTCGTCCGTTTGTACATAAAATGTCCCTTTCTTACTCACCAGTTTAGTATCTCCTTGAGTTATCAAAGCACCATTTGTATAGCGAGCAATCTTGGGATCTAATTCATAATTCAAATAATTAGTAAATAAATTTTTTCCTTCACTCTCCATCACGACATTACCAAATAAATCGGCTATTTTAGTAGCTCCTCGATAAACTAAAGAATCAGAAAAGACTTTCAAAGAATCATTCTGCTGGATTGCTACATTACCATATGCAATTACATTTTCTCCCTGTTTAAAGGCCGTATCACAATACATTAATACACTATCTTGCCTTAATTCTACCGCTCCAGATAATTTAGTGATTCTATTACCCAAAGAATCTTCTTCGTTTTCTAGTAAATCAGAATAAATGATTTTGATTTCTTTTTTGCCTGTCGTGTCATTTTCTGTAACGGTGACGGTGGTTTGTGCCGATAAAAAAAATGGCATAATACTTAGAAATAAAAGGACTAGTGAAATATAGGCATTTTGCTGCTTCCTTTTTTTAAACCAAGCATAAATGAAATTCGATATGGAAGTTTTTATTGTCAATCGAGAAGAATTATTTAAAAAGGACTTATTTTCTTTCAAAAGTAAAGCACCTTGAGTTCAAATCATATTGTTTTTCTAGGAATCTTGTTAATCTTGAATCATCCTGTCATCCTGTAAAACGCAAAGTACGCCCAATCTATTGGTTTGTCCAAAGTTAATAATAGGTTATTTTAAAGAATGCTAAAGTAACATAGCGCCATGAGCTGTGTAGCTTTTTGAAAATTGTGAATTGAAAATTGAAAATTGAAAATTCCCCACCTTATCTTTGACCAAAATAATAATATGTCCTATCCAATTCATAAAGTAGCCGTCATCCAAGCAGCACCCATTTTATTCAATGTCCAAGCCACCATTGAAAAAATGGAAAAATTGGTCAAAGAAGCAGCCCAAAATGGTGTAAAATTGGTACTATTTCCAGAAACCTTTGTTTCCTGTTATCCAAGAGGTTTAAGTTTTGGAACAGTTATCGGCAGTCGTTCCAAAGACGGACGGGCCACTTGGTTACGCTATTGGGAAAGCGCTATAGAAGTCTACAGCAAAGAATCAGAAGCCATAGGAAAAATTGCTAAAAAATATGGGGTTTACTTAGTGGCGGGGGTGACAGAAAGAACTAGAAATGGTGGAACTTTATATTGTACAACCCTCTATTTTGACCCAAAAGGACAGTTAGTTGGCAAACACCGAAAAATAAAACCTACCGCCGCAGAGCGCATTATCTGGGGCGAAGGAGACGGCACCGATTTAGATGTCTATCACACCGAATTAGGAAAAATTGGAGGATTAACCTGTTGGGAAAATTATATGCCCAAAGCAAGAATTCAATTATATGAACAAGGCATAGAAGTCTACTTAGCGCCAACTGCTGACGGAAGAGATGTATGGACGTCCACAATGCAGCACATCGCCTTAGAAGGTCGCTGTTTTGTCTTAGGAAGCAATCAATATGTCACCAAAGATATGTATCCAAAAGATTTACCGGGTATCCAAGATTTGGATAATCAACTAGACATTATGTGTAGAGGAGGAAGTTTGATTGTCAATCCTTTAGGTGGAATTATAGCAGGGCCACTATATGATGAGGAAGGTATTTTATACGCTGATTTGGATATGTCAGAAATTATTACCTCCAAACTAGACTTTGATGTAATTGGGCATTATAAATATGATGGTGATTAAAGACAATTTCAACTTCAACCTCAAAAAACAAAAGTATTTATTCTTGGTAAATCCGCTGTTCCGCCAAAATCGTCGGTGCGTTCCAATCGTGCGAAGACAAATACAGAGAAGGCTGTTGCTGTACATACTGATGCATCGTTTTCACCGTTAGTTTAGCTGCCTTATTCGGTAAAAGGACATCTGCAATTTCTTGTTTTAAGGTCGATTCGTTATAGGTTAAATCCCCCGCCAAAATAGTGGTATGCTTATCGCCTTTGACCAAAATAGATTGATGTCCAATAGAATGTCCTGGCGTAGGCACAACTATTATTTGACCATCAGAAGTTATCTTTTGGGATTGGGTAAAGTTGCCTTCGACTGTATCATTATACCTAATCAATTCAGGTTGAAACCAAGTTGGCCAATTCTTTTGAAAATAACCATTACCTGCTCCTTTTTTACTGGTAGCAAAATCATATTCTGCTTTTGAAACGTAGATTTTGCAATGCTCAAAATGCGCTAAGCCGCCAATATGGTCGCCGTGTAAGTGCGTAAAAATAACCGTTTGCACATCTTTTGGTGTAAACCCAATTTTTGCCAATTGATGTTGAATTTCTTCTGCTGATTCAATCCTAGTTTCTACTGCTTTGTGATATAGGCCACCATCTGGCAAATAACCTTTCTCATAAATCTGTGCCGTTTCCCCGGTATCTACTAAAATCAACCCATCTGGATGTTCGATCAACCAGCAATAAGTGGGCATCCATTCGCCCCATTTATCGGTAAAGATTAATTGGTACAAGCGAGATAAGATATTACTTGCACCTGTTAATTGGAATTGTTTGCAGCGAACCGTACCTGTTTGTAGACAATGGATTTTCATTTTTTTATTTTGGGATGAAGGTACAGAATTTTTTAGGTTTTAGAAAGTGTAGGTTAGGTTTAGGCCTAGTTGTTGGTTATTTAAGCCAATTGTACCAGGTGCTAGGACTGGGTTGACCATTAATGGGCTTTGTTTTTGTGGACATTTGCCTTTGTATTTGTCAAATTGTTTCTTTTTAGGCAAATAAATAAAGAGGTAGTGAACGGTATAAATTAGTCCACTTGCAATCATTATATTTCTACCATTTTTAAATTGATCTTGTTGTTTATCATTGTATGACCTTGCATTGTCCAAAAAAAGTTTATTATCAGTTACCGATTGTTCTACTGGTCCATTTTTTTCGAACAAGGTACCATCTTGCCATAAATTAGCATAAATTTTGGCTTCTTCTGCTGCTAGATTAATATTTTCTTGGACTTTTGGTTTAGTGACTTCTTGACTATAAATCATTAGTCCTCCACCAAAAGCGATTCCTGCTATATATGTATATCTATAGGGGGTAAAATTTGGTGGTTTGTCACAATTAATTGTAATTCTATCAATGAGCCTTACTTTGTAAGTGAGTGTATACGGTATTTCGGGAAAAATTTCTTTTTCTAGGACATTTTTCCAAGATAGTAGATTAGTTGAGCCATACCTTCTTTTTATAGGTTTATTTTCTTTGGTGTTTATTAAGTTCTTAGCTTGAGGGGTATTGTTTTTAATTTTTAGACCAAAATTATAGATTTCATTCTTTTTAGAAGGAACTAGTTTTGCTGTTAAAACTAAATCTGCATCATCTATTTTAGGGATAGCCTCTTTTATTCTATTTGGAAATTTACTTCCCGTTATTGTAGTTTGCAAAATTTCTAACCCTAATGTTTTATTTTTCATGACTCTTGTAGAAAAATTAATTTCTGACTGAAAAGAATCAATTACTTCTGTAACTTCAATGATTTGCCCAAAAGAGGAAATAGATAGTAGAGTAAATATAGGTATATATAATTTTTTCATAACTTTTATTTTATTCTGGAACATAAATCCAAAGGTCTCGAGAAAGGCTTACGTCCCTATTATCATTTTTGGCACCAGTAAACATATAACCTTTTTCTCCTAAAACAAATGAAACAGGATTTGATACCGAGACACCAGGAAAGGGATCTTGTAGTACCCAATTGTCATTTTCAAGTTTGAAAAAATCCTTATTATTATTTCCTAGTCCTACGTATAATTCATTTTTAATTAAGAATCCTATTCCTTCTTCAAATCTTACGTTTCTATTATTTTTTGTTAAGGTAACGATAGGCTTTACTTCTGCTGTTAAGTCGCTTTTAGAAGGGGTGAAAAGCCAAAGATCACTAGTGAATTTTGCTCTTTCATTTCTACCTCCTCCAATAATGAAAGAACCATCTCCAGTAGGGAATACAACAGCTCCATACCGTGGTAATCCAGAAAGATTTTCGTTATTACTTAAATCTAAAGAATCCCATTTAGTGGTTTTGGGATCGTATCGCCAAAAATCGACACCTACTGTAGAATTAGAAGCAGATTTTCTACCTAACCCTACATATCCATATCCACCAGATGAAAATGCAATTGCCTTTGTTCGAGCTTTAAAATTTTCAGGTACTTCTAATCTCCGAGCATTAATCGGGCAAGCTTTTGGATTATAAACATAAAAGTCATTGAGTACAATATTTATACCTTCGGGTTGTGCATTATTTATGTCTCCTGTTCCAAAATAAATGGAATCATTTATTTGAAAAGCTACAGGATCCATTCTATTATAAATTCTGGTTAATTTTTCGTCATCATAATCATCAGGGCACCTATTTTTTGAAATAATAGAAGGTTGTCCATCAATTATCTTTACTTCTAAAAAAGGATAGCCCTCAATTAGACTATCGCAATGAGAAGGGAATGCACACCCAGTACCGATTATGCAAGTAGTACTTTTTTCATCAACTACCGCAAACGCTCCTTTTCTTTCCCACAAATCCCCAGACCATTCCTCTTTATACCATCCATTTGTTAAAGTGACACTAGGTTGAATGATGGGATCAGAGAGTGAAAATCGCACTAAATTTTTATCACTACAATCATCTCTGAAAACTACATAAGTTCGAAAAAAATAGGTTTTATTTACCTCTAAATTTTTTAAAACATAATTAAAACTGTCTTGGACTTCATTACTTGGTATTGTTATTCTTTCAATAAAGTCTATTTCGTTTGCTAATTCTTGAAAGGAATAATCAGGATTAAATATCTCATCATTTTCCGTACTGTAGAAAAGACCTATTTCATCAAAACAAGTGCCTTTCTCATTGAGTTCTCCTTCAATTCTAACTTGATCTAATAATGGCATTCTTGTTACACTAAAGGTATCAATAAAGTGAAATTGATCGACTAGTTTTGGATTGAGATTTGCAGCGTCAGGTATAGGTATATCTTCACTACAACTCAAACAGAGTATAAACCAGAATAATAATTGTTTTCTCATAGCTATTTGTTTTAATAAGTTCAATGAAAGTTCTATTAATCAAGGATTAGTGACTTGAAATACTAGATATTAGGAAAAAAGAAACCAAAATTAGAAAGTGCTAATCTTGGTTCCTAAATTCGTTATGATTATCCTGAGATAATCATTTTTTTACTACTGATTTTATCACCTGATTTTACTCTAATGATATATACACCAGTATTAATATTTTCAAAATTTACTACATTTGTATTATTAATATTAATTTGTTTTACTAATTGACCATAAGTATTGAAAATTGAAACCTCTTGTAAATGTGCTTTTTGCTTTGGTAAGGAAATTTTAAAAACCCCAGTATTAGGATTTGGATAAATTTCAAAATCTTCACCTACAGTTAATTGTAAATCCTGCTGATTTATAATTGTATTCCTACTCGATGCTATTTTTGATCCAAAGGAATCTGTTGATTTAACCATGATGGGACAAACATTTTCATTTCCTGATTGATCGGAGATTACAATTTCAATCTTTTGTGGATTTACGTCTAAAGTATTAGGTCTAGTCCTAAATCTTTTAACTAAATCTTCAGGTGCTGTACAATTGTCACTAAATGTTAATCCTGTCTCTCTTAATATTTGATCTAATAATAGAATGGAATTTGTACTTGGATTAGGGATAGCAAAAACTTGGTCCAAAGGACAATCAATAGTTGGAGGCGTGGTATCTTCCTTACAATCAAGTTGACTTTCTTGGATGATAGTAAATTCTCTATTTATACCAACCGTAATACCAGATAATGTAAAGGTTAACATTCTTGGCGTAGAACTATTATTGGGTTCAAAATTGGCTTTTATTCGTTTATTTCCTGATTCTGTTGAAGGTGCTACGGTAATGAATGACTGTGCAGATGCTGGTTCAACATACCAATCCACCTCAATTGCATCATTATCAATGGATTGATTAGCAAAAATGGTATAATCTACAGATCCACCCTTCGAAGATACTTTTCTGTCAATTGGTGATAAAGCTAAATTATTGATGATTCCCGCTCTGGTATCGACTCTACTTAATTCTATTAAGGTACTTTCCTCAAGTTCTTTCAAAAAAGATAGATTATCTGTGATTACGGCATCAACAAAACCTTGATCTCTAGAAACTTGATCTCTAGAATTTTTAGATAATTTTTGTTTAAACAATTCTTGATCACTATATCCATTTTTTTGTTGTTGCATCATATCATCTCCATATACAGGATAATAGATACTTGCTCCTTCTACTTCATAGCCTTCACCGATTATTTTTAGACCCCTTCTTGGGTCTGGATTATCGGTATAAAAGGTAACAATATTGCCTCTATTTCCATCTAGTTTCGCTCCATTGAACTTTAAGTTTTCGATAAACTCCATATCTTGGAAAATAGTAGAATTAAGTCCGTCTTCAATAAAAGCAGGATCAGGAACTTCTTCAATAGCTAAAATTTCTAATGTGAAAGGACAACTTTGGGCATGTGGCTCTGCTAAGTCTACTACTATTTGATAAACACCACAGACAACTTCAAATTCAAAAATATTGGCATTACCATTTATACCAAAAGTTTCTTCGTAGGCTAAACAATCACTTGCACAATTAGCATCAAATAGAAATAAACCTGCTTCAAAAAAAGATTCTAAATTGATGGTTATTTTTGCTTGGGTATTTACTTCAAATTCGTAAACCAAATCGCCCCCCGTATATGGTCTTTCTCGACCATAGCAATTAGTATAAGCATTTAACCCCTGAGCTATTACATTATCAAAGTTATTGGTAGCTAATAGTGCATCTCCTACAATTGGTTCATTTAATCCTATTGGTGTTGCTGTGTAATCGCACAAGCAATCATTGGTGGTTATTTTTAAATTAAAATTTTCTCCTGGGTTTCCAACTACTACAAAGTAATAAAAACCAGGAATCGCATTATTTAAAGAATTAACACCGTAACCATTTCCTTCACAATTAATTTGGTCGGCACAAATTAGACTAGAGTTACAAGCACAATCTTCTGTAAAAATTAATACTCGACCTCCTTCCATACCACTCAGTTCTGTATTAATTGCTCCAGGATCTTCGAAGTAAGCTTGAAAAATTTGATAATATTCGATTGAATCACATGGTGCTACTACTACATCAAAATTAGGATTTTCTCCCATAGGAATGACAGGTGGTATTTTTTCTCCAGGTAATTGCCCAGAAATTGTTTTTCCACAACTGGTAATTATACCTCCTTCTTCACACACAGTATAAGGTTTAAATGGTGTACACTCTAACCTTAGTGTAAACATTTCACACAAATCACTTACTCTTTCATCTACTACTAGAAAATAATTACCACGGCGAACTCGTATTCCTCCAAAAAAACTTTTGGTTGCACCAAATTCTGATGGATCTAATTCATCAAATCCTAGACATTTTAATTCCCCATCTATTTCTTGAAACAAAAATAGCCCTTTAGCACACATTGACTCAATAGTAAACCGTATATCACTTTCTTCATCAATAGTAAAAGTGTACACTACATCATTCCCTTCATAAGCATCCCCACTTTCAGGCAGACAGTTTGCATAATCAGCACTAGAAAAATCATTATCCTGCCCCCAAGTAGAAAATCGCTCCGTTTGCCCACATTCTAATGGACGAGGTGGGGTAGGTTGACTTGATTTCCATCCTTGACTAAATGTGGATGGAATTAGCCAAAACAAGGCAAATAGAAAAGTAAAAAAAACTCTCATAATAAAATTTTTTGTCTTCAGTGAGAGAGGGCCATCGTCTAGGTTTATGGAGTACTAGGGGGTAATACAGTTATAAGGATGAGAATATCCAGTATAACCTTAAACATTGGAGACCTAACTACTAAGTATTAATAAATATGATTAAAAATTATTTTTTAGTTGCTGATAAACGATATCTGGTATCGGTGTTCGCTCAACCCTTTTTCCGTCTGAACTAGTAAGGATATAGGTGCCATCAGGAGAGAATTGAGGGGTGCTTTTACCTTTGTGGGCTAAAGTCATTAACAAATAATGCTTATTAAAATCCCACAATTTTACTGTTCCATTTATGTCATGAGATAAAATATATTGATATTTTTTATCAAAACTGATACCCTTTATTGCTGATGAATGATTGCCTATTTCTTTAGCTATTCTAGCTGATAAGTCCCATAATTTGAGTTGATTTTTCTCAGCGGTCATTACATAATTATCATCTGCTAAAAAATAAGCAGTACCAAACCGGCCTTCCTTGTTTAAAACCAAGGAGTTAAAGGATGCTCCATTGTTTATCCAAATAGTTAATGTACTATCCTGCGTAAGGGTCATGATCTTATCGCCACTTTTGTTAAACTGAGCAGATAGTACTGTGGTGTGATGAAGCAAACTGTCTTTCGGTTTTCCTTCCATATCCCAAAGCTTTACAGTCTTATCAGCGGAACAGGTAATGATATGTAGACTGTCTGGAGAGAATTTTGTTTGATAAATGTAAGATTGATGTTTTAGCGTATTAATACATTTCCCTACTTTATCCCATAGTTTTACCGTTAAATCAGAAGATCTAGTGGCTATTCTAGATTCATCTGGGGAAAATTCTACTTGGTACACATTCCCCTTATGGCTGCCTAAAGTATCTACTGTATCTTCCTTAATATCCCATAATAAAGTTTTATCGTCTCTTGACCATGTTACAACGAGGTTGCCATTTTTAGAGAAAGTACCTCCTAGTATTTCATCCGAGTGTTTGTCAAAGAGGACCGTTGTGCCTTTGGATAAATCTATTAATTGAGCCGTATTATCAGCAGAGCAGGTTAATATTTTTGTTGCGGAAGAATCAATGGCTGCACTTAAAATGGCTTTTTTATGCCTAATAATTTTTGGTTTGGATGATTGTGTAGTATCAATTAGGATAGCTACATTATTAGCTTTAGTTACTAGTATATATTTACCTTTGGGAGAGGTTTGAATAACTTCTACTTCGTGATTATTTGAGGGTAAAGCCTTTTTTCTGGCTTTATAAACTGCTTCTCCAAAGGTTTCGTACACATAAGGAACATATATACCAAAACTATCTAGTTTTTTCATCGCTAATGTTGCTGTATCAAGAGCTATTTTTAATTTGAATTTTCCCTCATTTAAATATTGCTTGGCTTTGAAACTATATAAGTTTGCTTCTGCTATTGCGGCTTTTATTTTTGCTTCTTTCTCTGCTTTTTCCGCTCGTTCTCTTTCATTTTCTTCATTTTTTAAACTTACTTTAAGATTTTTATTTAAAGAATCAATTCTGATTATTTGTTTTCTAATAGAATCACTTGCATTATCGGCTTCTATTCTTAAATCATTGATTTTGGTATATGCAAAGGTTATCTTTTGCCTGACGATATTTGTTCTACTAGGGTCTGTAGCTTGTGCGGCAAAGTATTCTTTTAAGGCAGATTGGTAATCTCTTTTTCCTAGGAAGGTATCTCCAGAAGCAATTATCTGATTGAAATTCTGGGCGGTTATTCCAGAAACTAATAGTAAAAAGAGTTTAATTAAATATATTTTCTTCATAGTTTTGGTGGTAATAGAGAATTTTACGATTTACATCTTCCTTGTTGACTTATAATTGATATCCTATTTTTCATAGTGATACTATCTCTGTGGCTATTCGCAATTAGTTTCATTTCACTTAAAATATCTTCTGGACAACGACCAGTATTTAATAGATCGAAGGTTCTATCATTAAAATTTTTGAACCTTATACTATCTTTTTTAGTCTGTTCAATTAAAAAATTTCGAAGATTCCTTTCTGCTTCAATTTTTCGTAATTCTGCTGTGTCTCGTCGAAGGTCTGCCAAGATTCTATTTTCGTCTGCTTCTATTCGTTTTTCATTGGCAAAGAAACCAGCACCAACTGCAATTATGGCTGCCAGAGCTGTTATGATTAAAGCTTGAATTAGTCGTTTTCTTTGTCGTTCTTTAGTGATTTGGAGAGCTTTTTCATTTTCTTCTTCTATTACGGCCAGCCTACTTTCTTTGAGGAATTCTTGTTCTTCATTAGTTAATTCTCCACTTATGCTTTCCGCCCACTTTTCAGCCGCTTCTAAGATGGTCCCTTTAATCAAAGCATCAGGCGCTTTTTCTGTTTTTATCCAACGATTTAAATCTAAAGTAATCGGTCGATCTATCGTTCCATAGGCATTGTCTAACCAATTGCTATCTAAAATCTGTGTGTATAAGTAATTACTTGCTTTTAAGCCATTTTCTTTTTCTTGGACTAACCCTGAAAGTTTTAAATAATGTAATTCTATACCTCTTTGATTAACTTTATAAATTCCTTCTTTTAAAATTTGGCGATAGATATCTAACATTTTGAGATTATAAGTCCCATTATGATAGATTCTATTCTCAATATTCCCAAAATGCGGCGTATTCAGAATATCCTTCCTCAAAAACTCCACCTTCACCACCTCATCGACTACTTTATTGACCTCCGCCAACGCACAAGTTTGTGCACTAAGTTTTTGACATATAGTCTGGGTTAAAAAAGGCTGCCCTCCTGTCCAATGCAAAATGCGATGAAGCATGGCTTGATTGGTTGTCTCGTCATTGACCAAACCGTTTTTTAAGCTGCCCGCCTCCGTTTCTGTGAAGTGCAATACTTGGATTTCTTTTCCTATATTAAAAGGTGTCCCATTTTTCCGATTCATTAAATCTTGTGGGGTCGCTACACCGAAAATACTGAAATTCAGACGATTAAATACAGGATGGGTACTTCGTTTATTATAAGCGGCTCTAATGGCAGAAAAGAAATCATTGGTTCTAAAAATACCCTCGTCAATGCCCAACATGGCATCAATTTCATCAATAAAAATGGCAATGGGCGCTGAAATTTCTTTTAAAATGACGGCTTCCCAAAACTGACTCATTCTATTGACTGGGGTAATGGAGCTGTGTGCATCCCACCAAGTTTGTAGATCTGTGCTAACATCAAGCATGTAGGCAATTTCTTCCAGAAAACTAAAATACCATTGTTCTGCATTAAATCCTGTAGTGCCAAATGCAGTTAAATCAACATAAGCCATAGCCCAACCTTCATCCGCTAACCGTTTCATCATGCGGACACTCAAACTAGATTTCCCCATTTGCCGAGCAGCTAAGACATAACAAAATTCGCCTTTTTGCAATCCTTGATATAAATCAATATCTGCTTGCCGTTCGACGTAAGAAGGTAAATCTTTGCGTAGACTACCTCCAACTTGATAAAAGTCTTGTGTAGCCATTTTATATTACTTTTTTAAAGAACCGTTTATATAAATCATTCGCTAATTCATAAGTGGGGAATTCTCCTTTTGCAATACCTGCTGACTTTAACATCGCCCCCATGTTGACCTGATGAGATTTCCCGTCTAGTATTATATTTTCTAGGGTTTCTTTTGCGCCCGTTGTGGCTTCAACTAGATTGTTTAAATGCCTAAGATGTTCGCCATAAGGACCATCAAGTTCATCCGCATCTGCTATTAAGGTGGCATAATCGTAGCTATTATTAGCTAGTAGATAGAAAGCTCGTCTAACTAAAAAGGGTTGCCCTGCTAGTAATTTTTTGAGCGTGGCAAATTGCTCTGTAGTCAAACTTAAATGATGTCTTTTGGCTAAGTCGATTACTTGGGAACCTGTAAAAGAACCTAAGGTTTCTGCTTTGCCAACATTAAAAGGAGAAGCATTTAAATCTTGTATGGCTAATTTGACTTCGGTAGAGTAGGAGAGTGCCAATCTAAAATCATCCCACATTTCTCGCATAGGAATTTTAGACCGTTCATGCCAAGAACGCAGCAATAAGAAAAAATCTTTAGAAATAGCTTGAAATTGAAATAAACGATCTGCTTCGTCAATAGCAATTAAAACAGGGTGGTCTTGACGTCTTAAAACTTCTCTTTCTATAAATCGAGTACAAGTTTGTTTGTTGGCGCCATTCTTTTCCCATTGCGCTCGAAATTTTTCTTCTAAATCAAATTCACGCGCAATGTATAAGCAAAATTCAAATAATAGGGCGTTTAAATCAGATAAAGTACTATCCGAAAATTCTTGAAAATCAATTGGAATGACGGTAAATCCTTTTTTATAAGCATGTCCAATCATCCTATGTAATAAAGATGTTTTTCCATATTGCCTTGGTGCTCTAATTCTGACTAATGCACCTTTTTTTTCTATATGTTCAATTAATTCACTTTCTCCTTCCCTAGTAACATAATAAGCAGAATCAATCCGAACCGAACCCTGTGGTACTTCTAAGGGGATTCTTGGAATAGGTGGTAACCCAACCTCATTGGGCATTAACGGGGCAACCTCTTTTTGCGTACTTATTGTTACTCGTTCTACAAGAACAGCTAGTAATTTATTGGCAATAATATCTTTATCACTTGCTCGATTCCATGCTAAGCAATTTATTTGTTGTAGTGCTTTGGGAAAATTATCGTTTAGCGCTTCTGAGCTTGGAAATTGCACCCGAATAGGTAAAATAATTGGTTGAGTTGTTTGGGCAATTTGTTGATGGGCAATATTGATTTCTTCCATTACAAATTCACTCCTATTTGCTTGTGGAGATAATAATAATATGAAATAATTACTTGCTTGAATGGCTTTTGTGGTGGCTGCTAGTTTATCGTCCCCTATATTTAAATCTAATTGACTGATAAAAGTGTTAAACCCATTTTGACGAATCGTTTTCCCTAAACTAGTCGCCAATTGTTGACCAGATTCAGTACGGTCATGACTGATAAAAATGTTGATTTGCTTTTTTTCTAGCTGTTCAATTTCACTAGTAAGTGCGATAACGCGTTGGAGGATATTATTTCTTTTGAGGTCTGCTTCTTGGAGGGTAAGTATTCCGAATTGCTCGTCCTTATTTAACTTGACCCATTGAGTATTGACTGCTAGAATAGGGTTTTCTAAAACATGACCAATCGAGATGTCTTGCAAATGGCTAATTGCTGCTGATAGATTCCCTTCTGCAATACATTGTCGTATTTGTATTACTCGTTTTAACTTACTCATAGTTTCTATTCTGACTAGTTGGGGGATTAATTCAAACTTGTGATTATTGGATATGTATTGTAATATTTTATTCAATAAACAATGCTATCATGTTAACTCTAAATTAATTAAAAAGAGTTAGTTATTATAGGTCTTGTTTATAAGTAGTGTATTTTGTTTTATAACTGGACTGAGTTGTTTTGTAGCTGGTGTTTTATAAGATTTATATTTTATTTTTTTTAATAACATTAATTTTAATTCATTGATTATTAATTTGTTATGTATAATGAATTAATAATGAATGATTATTTTTTTTATATGAGTGGCTAATGATTGTTGACAATCATGAACTTTTTAAGTGGTTAAGATAGCTTTAGGATTTGTTACAAATTTAGTGCATTCTAGAGCAGAAACATCTGGACATTTTTGACAAAAATCTGGACATTTTTGACAAAATCTAAAAGATTTGTCAAATTTTGCCCTTTTTATGCCTTAAAAATAGAAAAGGGGAACTGTTTAATACAATTCCCCTTTTCTGTTTATTAAATTAAAATTTTTGGCTACCGTCGTCTAGGAATCAAAGAAGTTGGAAAAACGACCACACTTTCATTCCCATCCTTACTAACGGATGCAACCCCAAATAAAAAATTATCGATCACAATATTTTTTAAAGTAGCTTCTGAAACATCCCCTACATATCTGGAATATTGCCAAGTTGGAGAAGTGGTATCTCGCCAGTATAATTTATACCCTGCAATATTAAGGTTTTCTACTTTGTCCCATCTTAACTTAGTCGAAGGCTGTACTGCACCACCAATCATTACATTGGTTGGGGTAGGAGGTGCCCAAGCCAATCCTGCCAAGGTAATGGCATTGACGCCTGTTAACTTAGCGGCATATTCAAAATTAACGCCTTCAATTACATCACCATATTTTATTCCATTTTCTTCTCTTAAATCTTGGTGCTGTCGATTATAATTT
The DNA here is from genome assembly GCA_965277445.1 of Saprospiraceae bacterium. Lineage (GTDB taxonomy): Bacteria > Bacteroidota > Bacteroidia > Chitinophagales > Saprospiraceae > JAFMDF01. The sequence continues at coordinate 127,275 of CBDICY010000001.1, forward strand.
TCGTGGGTTTCCATGATTCTAACGCCAGGAAAGCCTTCATCATTAAACGGGCGATGGTGTCCGCCTCTACCAAAACGATCTAAGCGATAAATCATAATGGCATCTAAATTGGTCATATAGGTATCGGTCATTTTATCCACATATCGAGCAATTTGCCGAGAAGGGCCATCTACTTCACCGCCATAGAAACGATGCCAAATCCGCATTCTCTCATCATCGGTAATAGGCGTTGGCTCAGAGAAAACTCGGAAAGTTGTATTGTCAATGACGCCATCAATTCCATGAATATTACCAATCATGTCATTATTCAAAATACCGATAATGTCCCAGCCATCTTTTTTGGCTTGTTGTGCCATTCCTTTTCCACCAAATAATCCTTGTTCTTCTCCAGAAAGTGCTGCGTAAACTACACTATTTGGGAAAGAATATTTTGACAAGACTCTTGCCGCTTCTAAAGTACCAGCAATACCAGAGGCATTATCATTCGCACCAGGAGAGTCACCCGTTGCATCCGTGGAACTAGAGATTCTGGAATCTATATCTCCAGACATAATCACATATCGATTCGGATTTTGGGTCCCTTTTTGAATGGCTACTACATTCACTACATAAGTATCTTCTGGAATTCTACGATTGCCTTCCGCAGGTACTAAATGATATTGGTAAGAGACTTCTAAACAACCACCACATTCGGCTGATATTTTTTCAAACTCGGCGTGAATCCATCTTCTAGCAGCACCAATCCCTCTGGTGGTAGAAATGGTGTCAGATAAGGTGTTTCTGGTACCAAAATTAACTAATGCGCGAATGTCCTGCTCAATTCTAGCAGGAGAAGGCGCTTCTGCGATGTCATATAGTCTAGCGTCTGTTTCTGGGGGAATACTCAGTTGATCTTGAGCCGATAGACTCATAGAAAAAAATAAACAACTTAAAACAAGTAAATGAAATCTCATTAAGATAAGGTTTTAGGACGATTTATCAAGTAACATTCCCGTTACTTGGTAAATTTTGGTTAGTTTATTTTAAATCTTCTAGTAACGGGAAGTTACTGGAAGATATGTCTATTCTTTCGATTCCTCCTTCAACTCTTTTTTTATATCTTTTACGACTCGGTCAAATCTAGGGAGAATGACAAAATCAATTCGTCGATTTTTGGCCTGACCTTCAGACGTTTGATTAGAAGCTTTAGGAGCAAATTCTCCTTTACCTGCGGCTAAGACTCTACTTGGAGGTAGTTCGTATTCTTTGGTTAATACCTTTACGACATTAGCAGCACGGATGACACTATAATCCCAATTATCTTTATAGTTCTTGGCTTTTTTATTATCTGTATTCCCAATTACGGTCAACTTCAAAGTTGGGTCTTTTTCAATTAATTGGGCAATTTTTTCTAAATTTTGAATGCCTGCTGTTCGAACTCTTGCGCTTCCTGGACGAAATAAGAGCGATTCGTCTAAAGTAATCCGAATTTCATCATTGACATAATCAACCGATTGTTTATCGCTAAACAGTTGCTCCAATTCATAGCTCAAATTGCCAAGTACTTGCTGCTGATTTGCCTCAAATTGCGTAATTTTTGCTTGAATAGTCGCTATTTTAGTATCTCTTTCCTTAATAATTGCTTCTTTGGCTCGGACGGTAGAACTCAAACTTTGAGAAGTATTACTTCTATCTTTTTGGGCACCCTCTAATTGAGCTTGCACTTCATCAATTCGATCTAATAATTTATCTTGAGTGGCTACTAAAGCGGCATTTGCGCCTATTTTATTCGCTAGAATTAAGTTGAGGGTATCTATCGTTTGATCTTTGTTTAGAACTTGTCGATCAAGAATGGCAATTCTATTTTCAAATCCTTGCTTTTCTACTTCATGTTGCGCTAATACTGCCTCATGATTTTTCTTTGAAATACAAGAAGTACTAATTAATGCGATTGTTGCAAGAACAAAAAAAGTTTGTAATTTCATATTGATAAGGTTTGTGTAGAATTATAATAGATGTATAGAATAGAGACCAGAGAAAAGAGATGCTATGCGAGAAAATCTGAGTTTTTTCCTATTAATATACTCAATAAGGGTTTTCTTATAAAAATGTAAAAACTCCTGTCTTGGCAATTTTCAATTTATAATTTTCAATTTTCAAAAATGGGTAAATGCCAAATTTTGAACTAAAAAACATTATTATATATTATAGGAAGTAATTATCACTTTTACCCTTTTTCTTCCTTAGTGCGTCCTTTTGAAAATTGATAAAATATTTTTAAAAGAAACCCTTTTATGCTCAATTTTAACAATCTCAAGTCTTTAATCTCTATTCTCTGTTCTGATTAGTACAAACAAAAATGTCTCAGAGACAAACGAGTCCCTGAGACATTTTAAGCCTAAGCAGTTGCTTAACGCATTAGGAAACTAGCAGAACCTAATAATCCTAAATCTGTATAAATTGAAGATCGGTAATAACCTGGCTTCAACTTAGCTTCTAAGTCGTGATTGAAAGACAATCTTTGACTCTCTTGGATTTCTACATTTTGCTCGCTTACTGCGATAATATCTTGTTCTGTACCATTTACACTAATCTTAGCTTTAATTGGGCTAGACTTAGTAATAGGAACACCTGTATCATCTGTAATGACCATGTAAATCTTTCTTACACCTTGGTACTTTTCTGGTACATTCACTAAATCAAAACTTACATTTACTTTCTTCGCAAAGCCTTTTCTTCTAGTTGGTTTACCGTCTTTTCTTAAAACATCAGTCGTAAAACCGTTTGCTTTGAAGTTAGCTAATGTCAAATCAGCAATATCATTTTCCATTGTCTCGTTCAATCGAGCCAATGCAGCTTTTTCATCTCTTGTTGTTGCTAAGTCAGCAGACAATTTAGCATTTTCTTCTTTTAACTGAGCATTTTCAGATTGAAGATTGTTAATGTCTGCCTCCAATTTGGTACGCTCATTAATTAATCCTTCAATTTGCGCTCTTAATGAAGCCATTTCACCATCTTTAGCGTTAGACGCTTGTGTCAAACGGTAGATTGCTGATTTTCTTCGCTTAATTTCTTTCTGAGCATCTGTAACAGAACCTTGTAATGCTTCATTCTCAGCAGCTAAAGAAGAATACTTTGTCTGCAAAGCATTTAAATCTCCTTCTAATTTTGCCTTTAAGCCCTGAACATCAGTTAATTCAGTCCCTAAAGCAGTATTCTTTGCTGATAAATCTGCCATTTGAGCCTGTACCTTATTGTTGTGGTCCCATCCACAGTAACCCATTACAAGCATAGCAATAGCTAGCAATATCATCAGAATGGTGTTGGTTTTCATAAATCTTTAAGTTTAAGTTCTTATAATTTTTTTTCGACCTTTTTCCAAAAAGCTGGAAATCAACAGCAATTATAAGTTTTTCTTATTATATCTCACTATTTTGAGCCAATTTCTTTACGAAAAGTGCTGTTTTTTTGCATTTCTATAAGAGAATTCCCCTTTTTTTATAACTTTATTAAGATTTTAGCGTAGATAGCGTTTTAAATAAATACCCATCTTTAGAAATCAAACAACCACTTTCCATCATCTGAAAAAGCTCTTTTTCTCGATCTCCATTATACTTTTTTTCGGCAGTATAAATTTGTAAATCCTGACCAGTTTTTTTTAGTTTTTCCATAATTTCTTGAGAATCTATATCTTGGGTAAAATCTACACCTGAATTTTTGGGAACCGCAATGCCCATCAAAACCATTTTTTCTGCTTGACAATGGAAAGTTTTAATGTCATGCGGTGTTTTGAATTCTAAGTATGCTAAATTCTTTAATGTTTTATCATAGACAATGTCACTATAGATTTCGATTAACTCCTCTACCTTTAGCGGATCATTTTCTTTTAATTTTACCCAATCATCTGCGGTGACATGTGTTGCGGCTAAGAATTTGACAAAATCTTTTTCTAATTCTTGTAATTCTGCGTTGCTTAATCTTCTGTACTTCACTTATTATTAAATGTAAAATCTAAAATGTAAAATTCAAAATCTAAAAGTGGTGTTATGCTGAACTTACTTTTAAATTTTAGATTTTCAATTTTCAATTTTGAATTAAAAAATTATTGTTATTCGTGTTTATTCTGAAATTATTCATATGGCAGTCCCTTCGCCATTAGCCTTTCGCCCTTTGCCGAATAAGGTCTATTGAATTTAGTAGTTATATTACGCTACAAGCATCTTCCAGCCATTCCAACGCTTCCCCTTTTACCAAAGGAGACAGTCCTTCGAATACTTTTTGATGATAGTTATTAAGCCAATTTATTTCTTGTGGGCTTAATAAATCTTTGTTTATCAGTTTTTTATCAATAGGAAAAAGAGTTAAGTCTTCAAAACGATAGAAGGTATCAAAATCATTTACTTCATCTGCTATACATAGCATTAAATTTTCTATTCGAATGCCGTATTCGCCTGGTTTATAAAATCCTGGTTCGTTAGAGGTAACCATGCCGGGTTCAAAAGCGGTATTCCCACGAGCAATACTAGTGGCAAATCCTTGTGGTGGTTCGTGAACATTCAAGAAAAAGCCGACTCCATGACCAGTACCATGTCCATAATTTAGCCGATACTGCCACAAAGGTTGACGGGCGAAAGCATCTAATTGGATGCCTTTCGTGCCTTTAGGAAATACCATACTGGCAATAGCTATATGCCCTTTTAATACTAAGGTATAATTTCTTTTCTGTTCTTCGGTAACCGCACCAAGGGCAAAAGTCCTTGTAATATCTGTTGTCCCATCTTCATATTGCCCACCAGAATCTAGCAAGAGCATCCCTTCTTTTTTAATTTGAGCAGCAGTATCGAGCATTGGTCGATAATGCACTATCGCTCCATTGCCTTGATAGCCTACAATGGCTGCAAAACTTTCTCCATGATATAAACCTTGTGCTTTTCTAAATCCAGCTAACTTTTCCGCTAACTCAAATTCAGAAACGGTTCGAATATCCAATGTTTTATTTAACCATAAGTACATATTTAATAAAGCGACCCCATCTTTGGCCATTGCACGTCGAATATGTCCAATTTCTGTACTATTTTTAATGGCTTTTAAACGAGTCGAAATAGTTGCACCTCTCTTGATTTGTCCAGAAGTTAATAAATCCGCTAAACAAGCACTAATGGTGGCAGGGTTGATTAAAATTCGCTTAGACTTGGGTAAACTCAATAAAAATTTACCTATATAATTATAGGAGTGAACTGTAATGTTTTCTCGTTTGAATTTAGTTCCTAATTTATCTGGTACTTTCGCTGGATCAATAAACAACCAAGCATCTTCTAGACCTATTACTGCATAAGCAATTGCCAATGGATTAAACTCTATATCATCACAGCGTATATTAAATGTCCAAGCAATATCATCTAAAGTCGTGACTAAATGGTATGCGACTTGCTGCGCTTCCATCTCCTTGCGGATAGTAGCTAATTTTGCTTTTCTATTTTGACCGGTGAACTTTACCTTATGCTCAAATATAGGATTGGTGGGCAATGCTGGACGATCTAGCCAAACTTCCTTGATTAAATCATATTCAGTACTAACCGTAATATCTTTAGTTCCAACCACCCTTCGCATTCTTTGTACTTGACCAATAGAAAATAATTTTCCATCAATACCGATCGTGCTACCTGCTGGCAAATGATCCCTCATCCAAGCATTATGCTCAGGTGCATGCGGTACGCCTTGCTTGTGTAAAACAACTAAACTACCTGCTAATTCTGTTTCGGCTTGTATAAAATACCTAGAATCTGTCCATAAACCTGCATGGTCCTGGGTAATGACCACCAAACCAGCAGAACCTGTAAAGCCAGAAATCCATTCTCTTGATTTCCAATGGGCATTCACATACTCACTTTGATGCGCATCACTACTTGGGATAACATAAGCATCTAGTTGCTTTTCTTTCATTTTGGCTCTTAACGCCTTAATTCTTATACAGGATGACATGATTTTTCAAGATTAGCAGGATATTAGTAGGTCAAAGCCTTATCCATTCGAGTTATTAAAATTGTTACTATTCGGCAAAGGGCTAAAGGCAGAGGGCGAAGGGTTTAAACTCACGGGAATTTAAAATCAACGCAGAAAAAATCTGTGGGGAAATCAAATCCGTGGGGAAAACTTCTACAGAAAAAAACCGTTACTAGAAATTCGTTACCAATAAAAGACCAACCTTCATATAATCTGCAAAGATATTTGATTAGAAACAATTGATACTATAAAATTTCATTACATTTGCCTAACAAATAATATAACTTATAAACAACGAAGCTGTCGAGACTTAGAATGTATGCTAAATCTCAATAACTACGCTACTCTTTTTTAATGAAGATTTTCCCATTTCAAGCATGGTATCCTGATTTTGATTTAATTGCTTCCGCAGACTCTTTTTTTGGCTCGGTTAGAGACGAGTTCGTGACTTACAAAAAGGCAGGATTTTTTCATCAGTCTAATCAACCAGCGCTATTTTTCTATCAAATAAAATCGGCAACTCGTACTTATACGGGCTTGATGTGCTGTACAGATATTAGTGAATTTGAGAAAGGAAATATTTTAAAACATGAGAGAACTCTAGCGGCGAAGGAACAAAAGATGATTCAATTATTAGTACAAAGACAAGCGCTGGTTAAGCCTGTTTTATTGGTCTATGAAAAAATAAAAACCATTAATAAATTGATTCTGAATCACATTCAAAATAATCCACCGCTTTATTCGACTTATTTTGAGCAAGATAAACAGGAGCATGTTTTATGGAAAATAACAGATAATACCATTTTAGAAAAAGTACAAAAACTGTTTGATAAAAAAGTAAAATCCACTTATATCGCTGATGGACATCATCGAACAACGACTATGGCTTTATTGAATGAGCGGCTAAAAGATAGAACAGACATCGGCAATTATAGTCAATTAATGGTTGTTCTTTTTGGCTCAGACCAATTGGATTTACTAGAATATAATAGGGTAGTGGAGGGCTTAAATGAAACGAGCCCGACTATTTTTATGGCGAAATTATCCAACCTTTTTGAGATAGAAATCTTGGATAGACCCGAAAAACCACATCAAAAACATCAAATTTCTCTATTTGTTAATCGAGAATGGTATCGACTGACTTGGAAAAAGAAAGTTTTAAAAGAATATAAAGAAAAAGAGGTGATTTTAGATGTGCATCTGTTGAATGAAAAAGTGCTCAAAGGTATTTTGAATATTAAAGATGTGCGTTTTGATCAACGGATTGATTATGTATCGGGTACTAAAGGATTGCGAGGGTTAGAAAAAGCCACCGTTTCTAATAAAAATAGGATCGGTTTTTATTTATACCCTGTCAAAATTGATGAATTGATGACCTTGGCAGATAAACATCAATTATTACCTCCTAAATCTACTTATTTTGAACCTCGGATTAAGAATGGATTGTTGGTGAAGAGTTTAGAGTAATCGTTTTACAAAATTCGCTTTCTAAAATGAAGTTTTCTATTAGATAAATCCACACAGCAAAGATGCCCCAATCCTTCATATTCAAAACAGCAACCTGCATCAATATCCAACACCTGTAAATAATCCATTTTATCAAACATTTCTTCAATACTAGTCTTCTTAAAAGGGGTATGTCCATGCACAATAATTCGATTGCCTAACCAACTAAAATTGACATTTGAGTACCAATCTCTAATCCATAGCATAGAATGTTCCGCTTCATAGGGATTAGGAACATCGAAATTTAAGCCTGCGTGTACAAAGATATATTTTTGAAACTCCACATAATGAGGCAGGTTTTCCATCCAATCAATATATTTTTTGGGAATACCTTGCATATCTGCTGCATCAAAACTATCTAAAGTTTGACTCCCGCCATGAAACAGCCACATTTTTGCCTTATTCCAATCTTTTAAACCATTGAGCAGCATTTGTTCATGGTTTCCTTTGATACAAGTAATGGTAAATCCTTGAGCTTGTAAATCCCAAATATGATCAATAACACCCTTGCTATCTGGTCCTCGGTCGATGAAGTCACCAATTAAAAATAGTTGATCTGACTTGGTAAAATTGATTTGTTTTAGTATGGCTTTGAAGGTGTTCAAGCAGCCATGAATATCAGAAATTGCGAGTATTCTCAAATGGGAAATTTTGGTGAATAAATTGTAATATTATAACAGCTAAACCCAGGATTTAGTTCCCTTAATTTACGATAAGTAGCCCAGACATTCCTGTCTAGGAAAATCAGTTGTAAAAAATGATTGGATGATTTTTAAAACTTAAAAACCAAAGAAGGATCAAGCATATACCGACCAAAATCTTTACCATAAACAGCAATGCCACCTTCGCCCTCTGTTGCTAATCGGATAGTTAATTTCCCGTCCTGTTTATCGGAAAAAGCCAATTGTTCCAATTGAATCGGAACTTTTACCAAGTACCCATAAGAACCTGCTTCTCGTAATTTTCTATCTTTCAGTTGATTGTGCCAAGAAAGAACGCCTTGATGGTCGGCAGGGTCATCTTTTAAAGTAGTCGCAAGAACTGCTTGACCATTAATTAATACCTTAATGTCAGAAGGAAATAGCGTCTCGTCCGTCATTGGGTACGAGTTAGGATTACTACTAGGATAAACCCTTGATCCTTTCATAAAGTCTTGGTTCTTATTGTACTCCTGTTGGTCTTTGACAAATAATTCTTTAGCAGAAACTTCAACTAAAAAATAACTTTCCTTAGGAAGCCCTTGAGGTAAGCTTTTAGGTACATCAAAAGAATATTCAAAAAAGCCTTTGCCTGCGCCATTTACTTTTTTACCATCTAAAACATCCCATTGTTTTTGACTCCAATCACTTTTGCTAAAGTCCTTTGCTGGAATATTTAAAATAGTAACATTACTTAATTTCTCTCCATCTAAGACTTCAAAATGCATGAAATTACGATGCAAAACTTTACCTCTTTTGGTACTAACTTTTAATTTTAACGTCGCCAAGCCAGTTGTCGTAGGCATAGTAATAGAAAGTGGCGCTAAGACTTCCTGCATAAATGGTTGATAACCAATTGTTCTGTTTCCATCGCTTATTTTTTCGATTTCCCCTAATACATTGGTATGAGTTAATTCATAAGTTATAACCACTTCGTCACCATGCATCCAATTTGTCATGGAAGACAAAAATAAAGGGACTTCTACGGTTCTTCCTGCTTTGACCGTTCGACAAATCTCATTCCCTGTAGATAAATAAACAGGAGAATGTAAATCGTTTAAACGCATGCCTTCCATGATGTCTCCTAAGCCCGTCTTTTTCTCGGTTCGATCAAATCGCCAATAACCATTCCATTCATTAATGACATCGTGGTGTTCGGTATATAGCCAGCCACCGACTTTGGGATATTCCCGAAAGGTATTGATCATTCGATGATAATCCCAACTCCAATCTACATCGCCTGTACTGCCATCATAGCCCCAAACATTGCCGCATTCAGAGTTGATATTTGGTTGGTTGCCTTGTTGAAAACCATCCTCAAAATCGAAAGTACTGCCAGCGTAAGTATTATCCGTTAAGTTTTTTAAATAACCATCCCATTCATAGCCTGGTAAATAGATATGCCAAGAATTAATGTCGGTTTCTGTATGCCCTCTTCCACAACAAATGGAATTGTCTTCCACCAAACGAGAAGGATCTAAAGATTTAGCTAAATAATACATAGAAGCCACCCATTGCTGAGTAGATGGAAGGTAAGCATATTTCGGTTTGCCGTTAGCCTCTTTTTCTTTTGTTTTACTGAATAAACCCCATGTTTCATTAAAGACTACCCAAGAAAAAATAGATGGATGATTATAATCTCGTTTAATCATTTCCTTCAAGGTATAGGTTGATTCTTCCTGCATTTTTTCATCAGGTTCGCCCCAACTGTTGGGTAAATCTTCCATAACTAGCAGTCCTAGTTTATCTGCCCAGTACAGTTTTCGAGGTACTTCAACTTTAATATGCGTACGAATACCGTTTAAGCCAATCGACTTGCTACGTTCTATTTCTTCTTTAATAAACTGGTCACTTGGAAACGTATAAAATCCTTCAGGATGATAAGATTGATCTAAGGCTAGTTGTAGATAAACAGGTTGATTATTGAGGGCGATATAAGGGATTTCGGTATTGGGTAAATTCATTACCGATATTTTCCGCATCCCAAAATAACTTTTCACTTCATCGTCTCCTATTTTGAAAGTAACTTCATGTAAAAAAGGGTCTTTTAACGTCCAAAGGCGGGGTTTATTAATATCAATTTCAAAACTAAATTTAGTTTTACCATTAGGAAAGGTAATCTGATAATCCATCGGATAACTATTCGCTTTGATCGCTAATTGAATAGGTAAATCTACAGGGGAAGGATTAGCTAAATAAGCCGTAACTTCGACTAATTGATTGTCAATATCTGGTGTGAAATGTAGGGCTTCTAAATAATTTTGCCCTCTTGCTTCTAAATAGACTGTTTGCCAAATACCTCTAGCATTACCATACCCTTGTTTGCCATAAAGCGTAAAATCTCTTCGGGCATCATCGACTCGGATGACTAAATTTTGTATTTGATTGTATTGGACAAACTCCGTTAATTCAAAAGAAAAAGGAACATAACCTCCTTGATGCTTGCCAATTAATTGCCCGTCTAACCAGACGGTAGTTTCCCAATCGGATGCGCCAATGGTTAAAAAAGTTCGTTTACCTTTCCATGCTTCTTTGACGGTAATTGTTCGATGATACCAAGCAATGTCTGCATCATCCGTTACACCAGATAAAGCAGAACCCCAAGGAAAGGGGACGGTGATTTTTTTATTGAAACTGGTAGCATCTGCTGACCAATTTTCTTTTGTACCTATATTGAGAGAATCAAAAGCAAAATTCCATTCTCCGTTTAGATTCTCCCATTCTGTTCGCTCAAAATCTGGTCTAGGGTGTTCTGCTAAAGGAATATCTTGACCAATTAAATTGGCAATTAAGCAAAAAGAAAAGATAAAAAGGTAGTATTTTTTTTGGCTCATCGATTGAAAGTTTAAGCCAAAAATAATTCTTTACCTCAATCTATCCATACTTTTAACTAACTTTTCATCCTTGTTGATGAATCTAATCGCCAATGCGGCAAAAATAATCGACAATACGGGTAAGCCTAAACCTAATTCTTCTTTTGGGACGACTGCCCCCATCGCATTGCTATCTTGCATAAATAATACCGCAGCTAGGATAATACCAATGATATTGGCAATAATTGCTACTCTACTTAATTTTAGCTGTAATGGACGGTTATTAAATAAAAAAATGGTAATAAATGCAATGGCACCAGCGGCACAAAATAAGCCTAATAAACCAACATGGTCTTGAATGGTAAAAGCACCATCATTAAAAAGGGCAGAGGCAGCAATGGTATCAGAAGAGCCAAATGGTAATTTGAATAAAGCAAAAACAGCTGCGGCTGCTAATAATAAAAGAACAGATTGAATTCGTTGTATCATATTTTAAGATTTGTATGTTTTTTAATAATTAATAAGGTAGAGGGTGAAAGGTGGATGGTAGAAGGGGTAAAAGTAGACAAATGACCTGTTGCCTAGCGTTGTAGACAGTTCTCTGTCAAATATAAAATGACGATCTAAAACTGTTTTATGAATTTAGCCTTGGACCCTCCACCTGATTAGTTACCTTTTTTAATGAATTAGCTTAACGGATAAAAAGGAAAAATAGTTATTCATGGATGAATTAAAATTTGCTGTCAAAAATTACTACTTTCGCCACAAATATAAAGTTTTTTAAGTATTCTTCAATCCATTCATCTTTCACTAACTCGCCCAAGACAGTTGGGGTGATTTAATCCTTGTATCTATGTTAAACAACCTTAGTTTTTGGGAAAAATCAACTTATTTAGATGGAATTGATTTTGCGGTGATAGGTAGTGGCATCGTTGGTTTAAATGCGGCGATTACTTTTAAGGAAAAGTATCCTAAAGCAAAGGTGGTGGTGCTTGAAAGAGGGGTGTTTCCTTCGGGGGCAAGTACTAAAAATGCAGGATTTGCTTGTTTTGGGAGTGTGTCAGAATTGCTGGATGATTTAGAAACAATGGGGGAGGTAGCGGTACTAAATTTAGTGGAGCAACGATGGCGAGGCTTACAACGATTGAGAGAAAGATGTGGGGATGCAAATATTGATTACCAAGGACATGGAGGATACGAATTGTTTCTGGATGGAAGTGAAGCATATCAGGAATGTGCAGCACAAATCCCATTTTTGAATGAAAAATTAGCACCAATTATTGGCGGAATGCCTATTTTTGAATCCATAAAAGAAGGTAATCAATTTGGCTTTGGAAAGGTACGCAATATCATTTTTAATCGTTTTGAAGGACAAATTAACCCTGCTAAAATGATGGGACGACTTCGGTACCTAGCGAATGAACTGGGGATTCAAATTTTAACGGGGGTAACGATTACCAATCTAAAAGAAGATGGGAGAACTGTAGCGCTAAAAGTACTGGACGGAACGATCATAAATGCGGTAAAAGTGTTAGTGGCTACGAATGGATTTACCACTAAGTTATTACCCGATATTGAATTACTACCTGCTCGTAACCAAGTTTTAATTACAAAACCGATTCCCAATTTGCAGCTAAAAGGGACCTTTCACTTTGAACAAGGGTATTATTATTTTAGAAACTTTGAGCAGCGAATACTGCTCGGTGGTGCTAGAAATAAGGCGAAAGCAATAGAAACCACCAATGAATTTGGTCTGACACCGCTCATTCAAAATACCTTGATGGATTTTTTAAAAACGATTATCTTGCCTAATCAATCTTTTGAAATTGACCATCGTTGGAGTGGTATTTTAGGCGTTGGAAAGCAAAAAGCGCCGATTGTTCAAATGTATAGTTCCAATATTGGCGTGGCGGTGCGATTGGGTGGAATGGGAGTCGCTATAGGCAGTCTAGTAGGAGAAGAAGGAGCAAAATTATTTATATAAAAAACGTAGCTATGCTTCGCAGTTACAAAAAACTTAAATATTATGAAAAAATCATTGCTGTTATTTACTTTATTTCTCTTTTTGTCAAGTTCCATAACTTGGGCTTTGCCTACGACCAAACCGACTCCTGCAAAAACAGAAGCGGTTTCTGCTAAAGCGCAAAAAAAGGCGCAAAAGCAACAAAAAAAACTGGAGCAAAAAAAAGATAAATTAGAAAAGAAGTTTCAAAAGCTAGAAAAAAAATTAGCCAAAAAAGGAATGGATATGACCCAAGCTAGAAGCGGTTTATGGGATGATGATACTTTTAAACTAGGCGCATTAATAGCGTTAGGTGGCTTACTATTAACTATATTAGGCGTCCTACCCATTTTAGGAGGTATCTTTTCTTTAATAGGCGGCTTGATGATGATTGTTGGGGTAGGATTGATGATTTGGGTATTGATAGAATCTTATTAACTATAGGAATTTGTCCCATGTTATTAGGTGTCACCTCATAGGACACTTCGCCCTATGTTATGATATGCCACCCCGTTGGTAACTACCTTAATAAACTTGTCGAAATTAGAATGATAACCAACAAAAAAATAAGCCTTGTAATGTTTGTTACAAGGCTTATTTTTTATAGAATGATTTAAATGTTTTAACCACCAGTTTCTTGCTTTAATTGCTTCATCTGAGCTGCCCAAAGTTGAGAAGTATCTTTTACTTCATCTTCGTCACAATAATCCGTTATCTCCATAATAGTAGTTCCTGTTATGGCAGATTTAGACATTCTAAACTCTAAGTATTCTTCATCATCATCAGCATCTTCCCATTTGAAACGAAGTCTTTCCGCTTCAATGTCCTCGACTAGGGTGGCAACTTCTTCAGATCCTTCCCAAACGAAAGTGTAAATACCATCTGCTGATATATCCACCTCATCGCAAAACCACCGGATTAAGGTAGCTGGAGTGGTTAAAAAACTATATAATATAGTTGGCGAAGCACGAAAAATAAATTCTAAATTTATTTGTACTCTTTTCATGATTGGAAAAGATTTAAGGTTGATAGAGCGATACTTCTTAAATAGTAGAATTATCTCCTATCAATGCTGTATTAAAAATGAAATTGTTGACTTTGTATTTTCTTTTAATAATTGTCTTATTTTTTGAAAATTATCAAAAGAGAACCAATTGTTTTTGGATATATCTATCTATTATTTAGCGTCTGTGATTGGACGATTTGTTATTCGGGAGAGTGTGCTACTTCTGTTCTATTTTCTTCCTTTTTGCGCAATAAAAACTAAAAAAACCATATTTCCAAATATATAAGAAAAAAATGTTAAAAAAGGAACCATTATAAAAAAGAATAATGCCTAAAAGTTGAAGTAGTAGCTATTTGTTGAATCGAAGTATACTTAAAATAGGGTTTAAAAGGAATTTTACTGGCTAAAAAGCATGTAGTAATACCTAAGTATTTTTTGATTTACTTCGGTGTAAGGTGTGTAAAAAATGGAACGGGATTTCGAAGGAGATGAAAGATGTAATAAGTTGGTTTATGGGAACAATTGAACCTGCATAAAATTGACGATTCCGCAATAAAATACCTTTCAGTAAAAGTGATTGGTGATTAGTAATTGGATTAGTCATTGAGAATCAACGTTTAATCCATTCACTAATCACCAATCATCAGTCAGTTTTTTACCAAATTTTCAAGCACTATTGACGCTTTATTTGGGTAGGCTATTTTCGGTATCCTTAATTCCTAAAATCAAGTAAAACAATATCAAATATTAGCATAGTATTACCTGGTACTGCACCACTTCCAGTTTCTCCATAGGCTAAACTGGACGGAATTAAAAAGGTACCAGCACCCTCCTTTTTTAACAAAGGCAATACTTCTTGCCAGCCTCTAATTACCTCGTTTAGTTGAAACGTTGCGGTTGGATTAGATTGGTCAAATACCGTTCCATCTGCAAAATAACCTCTATAATTAACAGTTACTGTTGAGGTTGCAGTTGGGCTTTCTCCTGCTCCTGGTTCTGTTATTTCGTAATAGATACCAGATAAGGTAGAATCTGCTACAATATTATTTTCTGTTAGATAGGTTTGAATTTTATTTTGGTCAAACACTTTTTGATTGACTACCTCAATATCAAACGCAATAACGGTATTAGGTCGAATTGGCCCACTACCATTTTGTCCAAAAGCTATACCAGATGGTAAAAACAATTTTCCTTTTCCCCCTACTTTAAATAATTGTAAGCCTTCTTTAAAACCAGCTATCAAATCACCACTTAGGTCTATCGTAGAAGGACTACATGATTCGTCTGGTGTAACGGAAGCTCCATCAAGTAAATAACCTTTAAGCAACACGTTTACTCTGGAGTTAGGTCCTATCGCTTCTCCACGACCCGACTCTTCTATCACATAATGTAAACCAGAAGGAGATTCTTCCGCCATTATATTATTGGTTGATAAATAATCCTTAATTAAAGCTTTATCTACAGCTAATTGTTGGACGGGATCTACGGCTGGAAATACATCTTCATTGCCACAGTTGGCGAATAGAATCCCTAGAAATAGAATTGGTAATAAATATTTCATCTTTTGAGAATGGTTGATTGTTTATACTAATGTTTGTTTTTGGATGTTATGCGACATTTATTTCCAAATTGGGGAGGGGCGAGCACATCTTTACAAGAAATTGATTAACTCAATATCAAAAATAAGCACTTGATTAGGGTCGATGCCTCTCGTACCGAACTCTCCATATCCTAAACTAGAAGGTAAGAATAATGTTCCTTTACCACCTTTTTTAAATAGAGGAATACCTACAATCCAGCCAGCAATCATATTTTGTAGTGGTCGCTGAAGATTGTCAGATTGATCAAATACAGTACCATCAGGTAAGTACCCTTTATATTTGACGATTACGGTAGACGCAGAATTTGGATTACCGCCGGTGCCCGGTTCTTCAATAATATAATGTAGGCCTAATTCTCCTGTTTCTGCAGTTAAATTATTGGCTGCAAGGTAATCTTCGATAATTTTTATATCGACTTCTAACTGATCATTATAATTAAGTCGATCTTGGTCTTTGTTACAGTTAGTAAACAGTATTCCGAGGAATAAAATAGGTAGTAAATATTTCATGTTTATAGGTTTTTAACTCTAGGGACAAGGAAAATAACAACCTACTAGTCTGACGGATTTTTTTTCCTTTTAGCTGCGTTAAAATTTTTCAACGTAGCAAAGGCTATGCTGAAAAGCAACCCGTCCGTTTCACGGTTCACAAACGGTGTTTGCTTATCTTGCTAAAAGAAAAAAATAACCTCGTCATTTTTAGTAGCTTATTTATTAACTTGTCCCTGAAATTTTAAAAAAAAGCGAAAATAGTAACTTTTTAAGTCAACGACTAATTTGACAGATTAGCTGCGTATCAAATTAAGAAAAATAAGCACTAATTGTCTGCTTTTACCACTTTTAAAGGAGCACTATATAAACCTTTAGCTTCTAATTGAACAAAATAGACACCATTGGCTAAATCGTTTCCGACCGCTATCGTTCCTCTTTTTTCTTTAATAATTTGCTGTTGTACTTTTCTGCCTAACAAGTCAGTAATTATTAAATTAGTTGTATTGTTTAGATCGGTTAGCTCATATTGGATGATGGCATCTTGGGAGAATGGATTTGGGTAAGCTGCTAAAGTAGTTACACTAGTAAGCACAGGAATACTCGTCGTTAGGTTTGAATCTGCTAATGCTATATTTAAAATAGTTAGCTCACCATTTTGCAACTCCACAGTAGCCATTTTGGGCTGATAGTCCACTCTAGAAAAGCGGATATCAAAAATTCCTGAACTAACTTGTCCCGTCTTATACTCCCCTGAAATATTGCTTAAGTCACTATTTGCATCTGAAGAAAGAATGTCTACTTGTACCCCATCTAAAGGCAATCCACTAATCGAATCCGTTATAATACCTTCTAAATAGCAAGCACGAGTATAAGTGGGTTTGAACACAAATAAGCCATTTCCAATATCAGAAGCGATAATCGTACCTGATTCAAAAAATGGAAATGCGCCCCATACACCATTAAAGCTACCATTATTACCCGAAAAGGTGTCATAATTTCCTACTTCTATCAAGTTGTCAGGCTTATTGGCATCTGTAATAATGACGCCTTCTGTATAATAAGAAGTTATCAAAAAATCATTTTTAACATGTACATTATGAGGAATTAACCCTTCATTAAGCGAAGTTAGTGGGCGGAATTCATCTAAGAATTTGATATTCGTCCTATCCGAAATATCGTAAGCACCAACAGGCGCATTATTCCGTTCGTCCGTCGTAAAAATGATGTTGCTATCATCTGACAACCAAGCATTATGGGTAAAAAGAAAAGGCGTTGTTTGACTACTTACCGTAAAAATGCTATCCTTATTACTCATATCTTGAATGGCAAATGCGCCATCAAAAATATCAGAACTATAAATAAAATCACCTCTAGTGTATACATCATGCGCATAGACTGGTGCAGCAGCATTTACAAAAATTGGATTCCCTGGATCGGTGAACAAATCTAGAAGAATAATCCCTCCGTTATTGATATTACATCCTGCTAAAAAGCCGTAGCCCGTTGCTTCGTCAATATAGATATTATGACAAGTGCTTAATAAACCTAAATCTGGTAAAGTTGGTGTCCAAAAATAACTATCCGTAGAATCTGGAGCATTGGGCAGACTCTTTAGGTTAATGACTTGTAATCCTCCAGCACTTTCATTGATTAAATAAGCAAATTGTCCAAAGGTTTTAGCATCTCGCCAAGTGGATGCAGGACCTTCGATAATGGCAACTCTTTGGGGGGAAGTAGGATCAGTAATATTTTCAATAGCTACGCCTCCACGTAAACAAACAAGCGCATATTCTCTTCCCAAACTGTCGGTATAGCCCCAAATGTCACTCAATCGGTCTTCGTAAGTAATATTTGCCTGTAATTCCATATTCACTTGTCCAAAAACAAAACTATGTAGCATTATCAGGAATGCTATTAAATTCAACTTTTTCATCATCAATTTATTAAAAATAATTTAACGTAGCATGCCTAGGCTGTCCCTTGTTTTGGAGTTACCTATGGAAAATTACAAATGTATTGCTTTTT
Organism: Saprospiraceae bacterium; assembly: GCA_965277445.1. Classification (GTDB taxonomy): domain Bacteria; phylum Bacteroidota; class Bacteroidia; order Chitinophagales; family Saprospiraceae; genus JAFMDF01. The sequence continues at coordinate 145,399 of CBDICY010000001.1, forward strand.
TGGATGTAGAATAATTTACAAGTGCAGCGTTACTGTAAAACTGGAGACACAAGATAAATTAAGTAATTTTCGAATGATAAATAACCGACAGTAAGCCCAATTTATACAACTAAAAAACGGCTACTTATCGAAATAAATAACCGTTTTCTAGTTTATAATTGGCAAATATAATGCCTATATATTTGAGTTGCGGGATACGCGTTTCGAGTTGCGGGTTATATACGATTTTAGTTGAATTATAAGTAATTAACTGAATTTTTTGACTATTCAAATAATTAAACCTTATCCATTTTGAACTCGCAACTCGCAACCCGCAACCCGCAACTCACCCAAACAAACTCTGCAATTTCATAGCAACGCCCATATCTCCGTCCACTTTAATTTTACCACTCATAAAAGCGGACATTGGATTTAATTGGCCATTAATCAACGCTTGAAAATCATCCATAGAAACATTAACGGTACAATCAGCTGCCTCACCGCTAGCAGAGACTACATTTGCAGCACCTGTTCCGTCAATGAATAATTGTTGACCACCCATATCAAATTTTAAGGTCTTACCTAATGGCTTAGCATTAGTGGCCTGTTGTTGAATACCTGCTACTAAAGTCTCAATAGATGCGGCTTGTCCCTTTTTCTTTTTCGGAACACTAGCAGAAGGATGTTTTTTAGGACTACCATTGCTGCTTCCAACGGCTATTTTTTTATCGGTACGTGGTGCGGCTTTATAGCCAACATCTTCAATAATCATTTTAGAAATAATTTCTCGCATAATTTCAGAAGATCCACCTCCAATCGTACCTACTCTGACATCTCTATACATTCTAGCTAACGGATATTCTTCCATAAAACCATAACCACCAAAAAACTGGAGACATTGAGTGGCTACTTTTTCTGCTAATTCAGAAATTAATAACTTTGCCATTGAACATAACTTTACATCATAAATCCCGTCTTGGTACATTTTAGCACAAGTATAAGTAAAGGCTTTAGCTGCTTCAATTTCAGAAGCCATTTGAGCGACTTTATGACGTAAAACCTGAAATCTATTAATTGATTTGCCAAATGCTTGTCGCTCCGACATGTATTTAAGCGATAACTCAATAGCTTTTTCCATGGCTGAAATACCAGCAGGAAGCCCACAGATTCGTTCTAATTGTAAGCCATTCATCAAATAATAAAACCCTCGACCTTCTTCACCCACTAGATTTTCGATAGGAACTTTGACATTATCAAAACTTATTTCAGCAGTATCAGAAGAATGCCAACCTAGTTTTTTTAATTTTCGAGTAGAAACGCCTTCCATCGATTGTTCAATGACTAGTAAACTCACGCCACTAGCCCCTTTACTTGGATCTGTTTTTACCACGGTGACTATAAAATCCCCATACATACCGTTCGTAATAAAAGTTTTACCTCCATTAACGATGTAGTGATCTCCTTCTCTAATGGCTTTTGTCTGAATGTTTTGCACATCGGAACCTGCGCCAGGTTCTGTAATACCAATAGACGAAATGATTTCGCCTGAAATAATACCTGGTAAATACTTTTTCTTTAAAAAATCTGATCCATATTTTAAAATATAAGGTCCAGACATATATTGCACCACTTGTTGTGTAATCGCAAACCCACCTGAATTACAGCGACCTAATTCTTCATTAAATACCACATCATAGAAAAAATCTAAACCCATTCCACCATATTCTTCGGGGTAACCGAGCCCTAAAAAACCCATTTCTCCCATTTTCTTCCATATATCTCTAGGGGTTCGCCGATCTTCTTCCCATTGGTCGATATTAGGAATGGCTTCTTTTTCTAAAAAAGTCCTTAAGGATTGACGAAATAACTCATGTTCTTCTGTAAAGTAGTAACTATTCATATAATTATTTTTTGCCTAAATGTAAGTATTTATTATAAATTATAAGCGAAAATTCGCTAGATTTGCCCTTTCCATCTATTTTATGACTTTATACTCATAAAAAAGGTAATTTATCTTTTTTAGACTACCGATTAATAACCGATTCAAACCTTATTCTCTCTTTTCTTTTACAAAAACTCCTAAAACTGATTTTTGAATAAAAATAGGATAACCATAAATTTAGTACTAAAATACTAATTTAAGCCTAAAATTTAAACTTAAAATCTGAAAACTTGTTTTATTTATAACAGATATAATTTTTATAATGACTAAATTTTCCTAACTTCGTGATTTTTGGAACAGAATTTTCAGTATAATATTTTATTGATTCTATTTAGTCAATTTTATATTTTGTTTCAAGTAGCACAAATCTTGTTTTGAAAATGGGGAAGGAAGTAATTTTATTACTTCCAAAGAATGACTTTTTAAATTAAGAACTTATGACAAATACACTTGAAAGCTTTGAAGATATGACGAAACCTTCTCTTTTTTGGTTAACTACCGAAATAGGCCGAGCGGCTACTGAATATAGTTTTTCTATTCCTTTTCGTACGCTCTTTAATAAAACGAAGGCCGGAGATGGTCATCCTGTCCTAGTATTACCTGGGTTTATGGCATCCGATAAATCAACTAGAGCGCTCAGAAGTTTTATTGAAAAAAGTGGGTATCAAGCTTATGCGTGGGAACTGGGGCGCAATAAAGGGGAAGTAGAAATATTAGATTTGTTGTTTCTTAAGCTAGAAGGAATTTATGAAGAAACAGGACAAAAAATTAGTATAGTGGGCTGGAGTTTAGGTGGCGTATTAGCCAGACAATTAGCGAAAGGTAAACCACACTTGGTTCGTCAAGTCATTACTTTAGGCTCCCCATTTAGAGATATTGCAGCACCAAATAATGCCTCTTGGGTTTATAATTTAATTTCTGGTGGTAAAAGAGTCGTCGATTTAGATCCTGATCTACTCAATGATTTACCAAAACCAGCGCCAGTACCGACTACTGCCATTTATTCTAAAGAAGATGGTGTCGTAGCATGGGAAGTTTGTATAGAAGAAAAAGAAACAGCTATTCATCAAAATATCCAAGTTAGAGGCAGCCATATCGGTTTAGGTTTTAACGCAGCGGTTCTTAAGATAATAGGAGATAGACTACTCCTAAAAGAAGATAATTGGTCGCACTTTAAACCTAGTAATTTTATAGAGGATTTATTGCTTTATCCTTCGCTGTAATGGAAAAATCAAAGACTAATAATCTACTTACTATTATAGCACTATTCTTATTTATCTTTTTTATTTTTAACTATACGCCTATTCCAGATTGGATTTATGGAGATAGGTGCTGTGAATTTGAAAGAACAGAATTTAATGATACCCTTCATTATGCAACATTCGGTAAATCGGGAAACGTTTTTAGGCTTGAAAGCGATAAGAAAAAAAATTATTATTTTTTAAATAAAGGTCGTTTTGATAAACCATATCGAATATTCGGAAATATAGCGAAAAAAGGAGATCAGATAATTAAAAACAGTTATTCAGACACCGTAATACTAATAAGTGGAGAAGAGAAAATTTATTTTCAGGTGATTCATTGCTGTGAAGATTAATTCTAATAATTTTTGTGTTCAAATATTCTTTCAGTAAAACAGAAAAGGCTCAATCATTAATGAAAATGATTGAGCCTTTTGCATACCTATGATGAAGGTGTTGATAAATAAGGCGTATGCTCATCACTCATCACTATTTAATAGCCTCTCCACCACGAGTTCGAGTCCGAATCCGAATAGCATCCATCACATCATAGACAAAGATCTTTCCATCTCCGACATTCCCCGTCGAGGCATTATCTAAAATAGTATTGATGCATTTCTCTAAATTTTCATCACTTATCACACAGATAATCATTACTTTATTTCGTAAAATATTAGACTTCTCTGTTCCTCTATAGACTTCTGAGTAACTTTTTTGTAAGCCTGTTCCTTTGACATTCATGACCGTCATGCAAGGAATTTCGGCTGCTTTTAAACCTATTTGAACATCTTTTAATTTAGACGGATTTATAATTGCTTCTACTTTTTTCATTTTTTAATAATTAAACGCTCACACAGCTATTTCTGTGGAAGACTCGTTAAAAATTTGGTCTTACTTAATTGTAAATTTAATTAAATTCTGATTCCTTCTAAGTCATTTCCTACTTTTAATCATTACATCCAAATAGCACCTTTAAAATTAACCTGACACCCGATACCTAATACCAGACACCTAAATATTACTCATACTCTGAATAAGACTCGACACCAAACTCTGCTGCATCAATACCTGCTAACTCTTCCTCTCTACTTACTCGAATTCCCATTGTCATATCCAAAACCTTCATTAAACCATAGGTTAAAATAAAAGACATCGCAGCAATAGCGACTACACCAGTAGCTTGTACAATTAATTGACTAGCACTTCCTGTTGTCAATAAACCACTCTCCGCAGCAAATAAACCGACTGCTAAAGTTCCCCATATCCCATTTACACCATGTACGGCAACCGCTCCAACTGGATCATCAATATGCATTCTGTCGATGGTAATGACCGCAATATCTACTAAAATACCTGCAATCAATCCAATAACGATAGCTGCCCAAGGATCAACTATATTACAACCCGCTGTAATACCAACTAAACCAGCTAAAACACCGTTGATAACCATCGTTATATCCACTACACCATGTCGCATTCGAGTATACACCATCGTTGCTACACCACCAGCCGCAGAAGCTAAAAAGGTATTGGTCGCTACTGTACCAATCAATTCCCAATTACCAACAGCCGCTAAAGTAGACCCTGGGTTAAATCCGAACCAACCAAACCATAAAATAAAAGCACCTGTTGCTGCTAAAGGTAAATTATGTCCTGGAATAGCATTAATACTACCATCTGCATTATACTTTCCAATTCTTGGGCCTAGCACAATCGCACCCGCTAAAGCAGCAAAGCCACCCATCGCATGTACCGCTGCTGAACCAGCAAAATCATTAAATCCCTGTTTAGCTAACCAACCATCTGGATTCCAAACCCAATTGGCTGCCAAAGGATACATAATAGCACAAAATAGGATGACAAAAACGACATAGACCCAATTCCGCATTCGTTCTGCCAACGCACCAGAAACAATGGAAACTGCTGCAATAGCAAAACCCAATTGGATAAACCAGAATAGTTTATTGGAAATAGTTAATCCTAAATCTCGATCTGTAATGCCGATGTCAAAGGCGAAGTATCCATTGGATTCTCCGTAGGCAATACCAAATCCTACAGCAAAAAAGGCTAGCCCACCAAACATAATGTCTATCATTACTTTGGCAATAATACTCATCGTATTCTTAGACCGAATAAAACCTGCTTCTAATAGCGCAAAACCACCCTCCATTTGAAAGATAAGCGCTGCACAAATCGCCACCCATACAGTATCTATGGCGTTAATATTCCCTGCGATAGCATCCGCATTAGCTGCTACCTGGGTTGTAACTTCCGTTAAACCTTGCATAATCGTTTTGTTTGTAAATAAAAGAATGTGTTAAAACACCCTTCGTCCAGAATCGAAGGATATATATCTAGTCTCCTAATTTTTAGGAGTATTAATACCTAATTTTTTTGATCTTGGTTAAAACCAAAAGTTAATTTAAGTTATTGTAAATCAGTTATTTAGGTTATTGGGTTTCTAGTTTAAACAAGTCGGGTAAGTTTATAAGACACGCAAATGTAACAGAAATTTAAATTTTAATAAAAATTATATAATGTTAATTGAAGCCTATATTATATTCAAATTAAAATTCTGTTTTATTAAAAATTCCCATATTTTATAGGACTTTAAGTTATTTCTATATAATGTTATACTAAAAATAAAGATAGGTTTTAAGCCTTTATATTGTTTTATTGAAAGTAAACCCCAAAACAACCAAAGAAACCTAAAACCTATCTAATAAATATTAATACTTGGAGCTTACATTATCCGTTGGGAAAACATACCTATTACTCGATGTTTGAAGATTGCATCCATAGCCGTCAGGCTAAGAATATAATCATTGATAATCAGGAACTTACGATGATGTCGATATTTTAAGATTGCATCTTAAAATCAATGTTTTTTACGTTTTCAACGTAATTTGCTTGCAAAAATCCAGATTTTGAATCGTTAGCCTGACGGCTATGGATTGCATCTTCAAACCAATATTTCAAAAATTTTCAACTTTTATCAGTCTATTACATATTATAAAAACGATTTTTCGTTCGCCCTACTAGTAAATATTAACACTTACAACTTACATTATCCGTTGGGCATTAAAATCCGAAGGGAAAATATTTGCATTAAACATCTTTCATCGACAACTGAATCCTCTTCCGAGCAATATCCACTTCTACTACCCGAACCTGAACTTGCTGCTGCAACTTAACCACATCTGCTGGATTCTTAACAAACTTATTAGCTAACTGAGAAATATGCACCAATCCATCTTGTTTAACCCCAATGTCCACAAAAGCACCAAAATTGGTCACATTCGTAACAATTCCAGGAAGTATCATACCTATATTTAAATCCTCCATCGTCTTAATCGAATTAGAAAATTCAAAAGATTTAGCTTTTCCTCTAGGGTCTAAACCAGGTTTGTCCAATTCTTTAAGAATATCTTGTAAGGTAGGCAAGCCAATTTTAGCGGTTACATATTTGTCCAAAGTCAATTTTTTCTGCAAAGATTTATTATCAATCAATTCTTGCACAGAACAATTCAAATCAGCGGCCATTTGTTGGACAATTGAATAACTTTCTGGGTGAACAGCAGTATTGTCTAAAGGATTTTTCCCTTCCCGAATCCGCAAGAATCCAGCACATTGTTCAAAAGCTTTGTCGCCCATTCGAGGCACTTTCTTCAACTGTTTTCGATTCCCAAAAGCCCCGTTTTCCTTACGGAATTCCACAATGTTACCTGCCAAAGTAGGCCCTAATCCAGACACATAAGTCAATAAATGTTTACTAGCAGTATTCAAATTAATCCCTACAGCATTCACACAACTTTCTACCACTCGATCTAAGCTCTCTTTGAGCATACCTTGATGCACATCATGCTGATATTGACCAACACCAATGGATTTAGCATCAATTTTCACCAACTCGGCCAATGGATCCATTAATCGACGACCAATAGATACTGCTCCTCTAACCGTAATGTCTTTATCAGGAAATTCCTCCCTAGCAATCTGAGAGGCAGAATATATAGATGCACCACTTTCATTCACCATAAAGACCTCTACCGAATGATCAAAATCGACACTTCTAAACAAAGAAAGCGTCTCTCGTCCAGCCGTACCATTTCCGACGGCAATAGCCTGAATACCAAAACGGTAAACCAAATCTTTTATTTGACTAATAGCCGTGATTTTATCAGACTGAGGTGGATGCGGGTAAATCGTCGAATTATCTAATAAATTACCACTTTCATCCAAGCAAACGACCTTACAACCTGTTCTAAAACCAGGGTCAATGGCTAAAATTCGTTGTTGTCCTAAAGGCGCAGCGAGTAACAACTGCTTTAAATTTTCTGTGAAAACTTTGATCGCTTCTGCATCGGCAATTTCTTTATACTTATTTCGAAATTCCGTTTCAATCGAAGGAGATAAAAGACGTTTATAACTATCTTCTAATGCTAATTTAACCTGCTTGGTAGCTGCTCCATAACCTTCTAAATAGAGCTGTTCTAAACGATACATCGTATCTTCTTCGTCAGGCGAAATAGAAACCCGTAAAAAACCTTCTTCTTCTCCTCTTCGCATAGCTAAAATTCGATGCGAAGGACAACGGCTTAAGGGTTCTTCAAACTTAAAATAATCCTTATATTTGATGCCTTCCTCATTTCTACCCCGAGCAACTTTTGATTTGATGACGGCTGTTTTCTTAAAGGCAAATCGAACCTTATTTCTAGATTGCTCATCCTCATTAATCCACTCTGCAATAATGTCTCGACTTCCTGCTAATGCTGCTTCAATGTCAGGAACTTCTTCGTTCAAATATTGATCGGCTAAGGCTTCAATTTGATGATTATTTTGTTGGAAAATAGCGGTGGCCAATGGTTCTAATCCTTTTTCTTTGGCGGCAGTTGCTCTAGTTTTCCGCTTTCGTTTATAAGGTAAGTAAATATCTTCTAGCTCGGTCAGATCATAAGTGCCTTTGATTCTATCTTTTAACGCATCCGTCAATTTTCCTTGTTCCTCAATGGCCTTCAGAATAGTCTCCTTTCTTTTCTCTACTTCTCGAAATTTATCTAAAGCAGATTTAATCTCGGCAACCGCTACTTCATCTAAGGAACCTGTCATTTCCTTTCGATACCGAGAAATAAAGGGAATCGTAGCGCCCTCGTCCAATAATTTAATCGTATTTTCAATCCCACGCTTAGGTAAATGTAATGATTTGGTAATCAAGTGAATAGGTGTAGTATCCATATTTGTTTTAAGCCTTGCTATTTAAAATAAAAGAAATGAATAACAAAAACACAAAACTATGATATTGAGACCAAAAATCAAGGGCTAGGAATGATTAGTTTGGAGATAGTTCAACCTTTTTGAAAATTATAAATTGAAAATTGAAAATTGTCAAAACAGCAACTTTTTTTATAAGAAAAACCTTTAAAATTGTCTTGTCTTTTGAGGTTGAAATTGAAGTTGTGGTTGAAGTTGAGAATATTGAGGTTGAATTTATCCCTAACAAAATCCCTTAAGCACTTTCCCGTCTACAGAAACCAATCGATCCAAACGTATCCTTTCTCCATCTTTCAGTAACATATACTCTGCTGCATCAATTATTTTAAAATCAATAATAATTCCCAACCTTTCTAATTGATTCCCCGTCTCATCTAAATAAACAATCGAACAATTCTTTTGGCGAATGGCTAATAATTCTAACTCATCATAAAAGTGACAGCTAATAGGTTGGTATTTTTTACTCATGTTTGTAGGAATTAAATGGATATTCGATTTTTATCGCTATTCTTGCTTCTTTAATAGTATCTATTCTGAAATAATTTGCACAATAGCCCCTTTGCCGTGAACTATTAGCTTTTTGTTGAATAAAAGTCTAAACACTACTCTGATTTCAAATAGAAACAATAATAACTATTGGAAAGTTGAAGAATTCAATTTATTTTGAGCCAGAAATCACATAATTTGAAACAATCAAATCAATATATTTCATTTTTATTAGGAGGATTAGCAATGATCATCCTTACCTTTGCTTGCACCAATAGTAGGTTAGGAGGGAATTGGGCGGTACCAAGCACTCAAATAGCTAATGGAGAAGGAGATGGAGACATTCCTGCCATTAGTAAACCTAAATTTACTAAAGCTAAAGATGTTACTTTTTTAGCGGATTCTAGCATTGTTATTGGATTAAAAATAGGTACTACCATTCGGGCCTATCCCCTCATGATTATGGATTGGCATGAAGTTGTCAACGATCGGATTGATACGATACCAATTGCTTTGACTTACTCGGCATTATCAGGTAGTAGTATTGGATTAAATAGAACAGTTCTGAACCGAGTGCTAGAATTTAGAATATCTGGCTTATTATATAATTCGAATACTATTTTTAGTGAATTCGAGACCTTTTCGGACTGGTCTCAAATGTTAAGAAAAGGCATCAGAGGAGATTTCTCAGAAATAGCATTAAAAGATTTTGCTGTCTTTGAAATGAAATGGTCGAAATGGAAGCAATTATTCCCAGATTCAGAAGTATTAAATTTAAATACAGGTTTCAATCGACCCTACGGAACCTATCCCTATGGCGATTACCAAACGGATGCAACCAAAATTTTATTTAATTTACCGTTGGATATCGACTCCCTCAATACGATTTTGCCATTAAAAGAAAAAATACTAGGGGTAAATATGAATGGAGTTGTCAAGGGATATAGAGGAACTAATTTTACCTCAATAGGTTTTTCTTTACTTCAAGATGAAATAAGCGGAACGCCAGTCGTTATTATTGGAAGTAATGAATTTGATACGATGATTGCTTACAAAGCGACAACCAACGACGGACAATTACATCAATTTACCTTAATAGAAACAACTAATGAAGTGCTATTAATGGATGAAACGGGTAATCATTGGACAATTTTTGGGGAATCTATTGAAAACGAAGGGCAACAATTACAACAAATCGTCTCAAATACGGCTTATTGGTTTACTTGGGCAACATTTTATCCAGAAATAGAAATCTTTAAATAAAGATATATTGTTAAGAAGATACTTATTTTTGCATTTTATTTTAAACCTAAATATTAACAGTTTAACACCTATTGACAAAAAGTAATAGAACTTAGTTAGTGCCTTTTTTGCTTACAATAGCAAAATTAATTTCGTTCTTATACTTACACACTATTTAGCTGTGAATTACGTAAACTTATTTAACATGAAATTACAATCGATTCAAATGGTAACGATTACTAAATTAATAAAATTATTTACTTTAGTTGCTATATTATTAGTAAGCTTTAATTTTGAAGCAACGGCTCAAAGGGACAGAAACAAAAATAAAAACAACCGAAGTGATACGGAAGATTATTTTGATGAGAGTGGAGTAGGGAGTTTTCGGTTTTGGTATGGAGGTGGTGTCGGTTTAAATTTTGGCTCTGGTTTTAATACAAGTCAATTTAATTTTTCTATATCCCCAATGGTAGGATATAAAGTGACCCCAGAATTTTCTATCGGCCCAAGAGTAGAACTATCTTATTCGCATATTAGATTAGGGCAAGGGAGCAATGTTGAAAAATTTAATTTTTTAGATTACGGAATTGGTGCATTTACAAGATATAAATTATTTACACAATTTTTTGCGCACGCAGAATATCAAATAGAAAGTAGAAAATTTACGGATGGCACTAGAGATTCTAGAAACAACTTTTTTTTAGGTGGCGGCTACACTAGCGGCGGACAGATAGGATATGAAATATCTATCTTATGGAACTTCTTAGAAGATACAGCTGATCTTCCCTTAGATTATAGAATAGCGTTCACCTACAACTTTTAAGGATTTTTAGAAAAGAATTAAAAACATAATTAATAAGGCACGATTGATTTGAATCAATTGTGCCTTATTTTATTTTGCAAACTGCCTACTGCAACTTCCCCAAAATCCACTCCGCCAACTCAGCAGGATACTCCATAGGTACTAAATGCCCAGAATTTGGATATTCTAAAAAATGATTGTCTGGTTGAGCATTTTTCCACTCAGACCAAACCTCAGGGGTAATTACATTAGAGTACTGACCCTTAATAGCCATAATAGGAATATCGAGAGCTTTTAACTCTTCTAATAAGGAAGGCGCAGTAATATAAATTTGCGTTTCCCAACCTTTTGGATAGGTGAGGGTAACTTGCCCAGAACCATTAGCTTTAGTACCTGCTTTTATAAAGTCCCACAGCGCGCTATCTGAAAAACTGCGGAATACCTTCTTTTTTCGAAATGAATCAAATACGGTCTGCTGATTAGGCCAATTATCTCGTCGTTTAGCGGATAACTTTGCAATAGGAATAATTTGCTTTTTTATAAAGGCAGGAAGAAACTTATTGAATCGGACTAAACGCTTTGGAAAAATGACAGGGTCAATTAATATAAGCTGTGAGAATAAATCAGGCCGCTTGATCGCTGCAATAATCGAAACAACCCCGCCCATAGAGTGCCCGGTACCTATTACCTGTTTAAATTGTTGTTGCTCAAAAAATAAAATTAAATCATCTGCTAGTTGATGCCATGATTTAAATTTTTTTGGATGACTATTTTTCCATAATGGTCGTTGCTCCATTCCTATCACTTTATAATGCTTTAGAAATGGCTTAAATAATTGTTGATAACAACCAGGAGGATAAGCATTGGCATGGGCAAAATGGATGATTGGCCCTGTTCCCCCGAAATTATAAAAAGGAATAGTCATTTTGATGTATTATAAGGAAATATATTATTCGCTTGAACCTTTGACAGTTTTGCTAAATTGAATAGAACTATTGGCTTTCAGTAGTATTTATTCTAAATAAAATCGTATAACAAAATTTGAATACTGATAATCAATGAATTAGCAAAATTCATCATTCAGAATTAAGCCTAATCAATCTAAAAAATTAATATTTAATAAGATAATCGGTTAATTAAGTTTTAACTATATGGTATGAGTATAATTAGGAACTAATTTTTTATTTAATAGTGTTTATCCTAAATAAAGTTGTACGGAAAAATTTTAATACTGGTAATTAATGAGTTAGCATCATTCAAAATTTATCATTCAGAATTAAGTTTAATGTTCTTAAAACATCAATTAATAATCAATCAACTTTTGCTTAAAAGATTAATCCTTAATCTTAGATAATGTCTATTAAAAAAACAAAGCTGATAAAAAACAATTTTTCTTACTCTCTAACAAAAGAAAAGGTCCAATGTTTTACACATTGAACCTTTGCGGAGGAGGAGGGATTCGAACCCCCGATAGACTCTCGCCTATGCTGGTTTTCAAGACCAGTGCATTCAACCGCTCTGCCACTCCTCCGTTAAATCTTCATAGAGATTTTGAATTTGCGAGCGCAAAGATAGGACTCTTTATTGATAATAGAAAGTATTTAGCCGAAAAAAATAAAATATTTTATGAAAATTTATTTATTATGCTAGATAATAGAGGGAATTAGATCTATAATGAAGCTAAAATGATTTGAATTTACTAGAAAATCTTTCCAAATTAGTACCCTTCGTTTAGGAATTTTCGACTTCCCATTAACTATTAGCCTTTTACCGAATTAAGTTCAATTTTCATTGGCAACTTCTCCTAAGAATATAGACTTGAAATAAATTAGCGGGTTTTGTCACAAATTCATTGCTAATAAATTAAATATTTATACCTTTTTATAGCGTTCAATAATTATTTCTATTTTACTAATTACGAGAGTGATTACTATTTTGCTGATATTCTTACCTTATTTACCTCTAGAAAATTTACTTATACAATGGGAGAACTAATGTTTTAAACTTGATATGGTAGGTAATAAAAAATTAATAGCGATTAATAAAAAATCATCTTTTTTGATTTAAATGGTTTTTTATTGTCACAAATAATTTTTTTTGACCTTTTTTTTTAAAAAAATAAAAATAAATATATAAAGGACTATTTGCAAGGATTCATTGATGATTAATCAGTTAACATATATGGAATTTTGTAAATTATAATTACTTGTTAACTAACCATTAAGAGGTTATTCTTGAAACTTTAAAAAAGATATATTGATACAGAAGATGTACTGAGGAATGGGGAAATTGGTATTTGTGACGAGGATAATTAAGTGCTTAATCTTGTTACAGGCGGGAAAAATATAAAAAAAACTATACGTTAAGTTTCATTATTCATTTATTTTTTGTTTTTTTGTATCAGAAGCTACGTTTAAGTTCTATTCCCAAAACTTTTTCCTCCTCCTTAATTAGTAATTAATTCACTACTCCTCATCTTTTTTCCACAACCGATTACATATTGGAATTTTTTGATCATGCTCTAGTCTTGATGTGATACCCTCTTCGGGTATTTCTTTATGGTAGGATCTTTGTAGTACGATTACTCTCTTATTTTTCCTAGAATCTACTTCGAAAAGACTACTTGAACTTATAAACCAACCGCTTATGCAGAACTTTTCACGGGCGCGGGCAAAAGTAGTAATTGACAATTTTCTTTCTCCTAAATTGAGTAATTAATTCACACCTTATTTATTTTCTTAAAAATACAAAAACTGTGCCAGCTTAATTATTCTACTGGCTTTTTAAAACTTTTTTTTGTTTCAATCTTATTTTTATTTTAAAGTTTATTCGATCCATTTTAAGCCTAGCTTAATTTGGATTGTAGTAAACTAGTTTTTCTTTAACTTTAAAAACGAACACTAATGATTTATGGATTTTTACTCTTTGTAACATCGGTTATCGCCAGGTTACTTCTTGTCCATGATGTTGGGAAGAAGTTGGGGATGTCCATGTTACTTACTGCGGCGCTGATGTGCTTCATGTCTACTGACATGCAGGCTCAGCTTAAGCTAGGGGGGGATGTCACAAACATCGATGATGGGTCTATATTAGAGCTAGAAGCTACTGATAAGGCTTTTGTGCCACCTAGAATGACGTCTGTAGAAAGGGATGGTATTCCAACACCATTAACAGGAGCAATTATATATAATACAACTTTACAATGCCTTCAGGTTAATAAAGGTACACCAACTAATCCTCTTTGGGTTTGTGCAGAAGGCCAAGTAGGGCCGGTTGGACCAATGGGACCGCAAGGGCCTCAGGGTGTCGCAGGTGCTCAAGGAACACAAGGCCTACAAGGTAAAGTTGGAGAACAAGGTCCCGAAGGTAAAATAGGCCCACAAGGTACTATGGGACCAGAAGGACCACAAGGCCCACAAGGTGCAAAAGGTGCTACTGGTGCCGTAGGACCAATGGGACCAGTAGGACCAATGGGACCAGAAGGACCACAAGGTGTAACCGGTGCACAAGGCCCACAAGGCTTACAAGGTAAAGTTGGACCACAAGGCCCAATTGGACTTACAGGTGCAACTGGAGCACAAGGACCAAAAGGAGACAAAGGAGCAACAGGGGCGACTGGCCCACAAGGACCAACGGGTGCAACTGGAGCGACGGGTGCAACTGGAGCAGCAGGAGCAGACGGAAGTGATGGAGCCACAGGTGCAACAGGAGCAGTAGGAACTGCATGTTGGGATTTAAATGCAAATGGCGCATTAGATGCGAATGAAGATACAAACGGAGATGGCTTTGGAAATGGAGCAGATTGTCAAGGGGCAACGGGAGCTACAGGAGCAACTGGAGCTACAGGAGCAACTGGAGCCACAGGCGCGACGGGAGCCACAGGCGCGACGGGAGCCACAGGCGCGACGGGAGCCACAGGCCCACAAGGAGCTACAGGCGCGACAGGTCCACAAGGCCCGAAGGGAGATACAGGCGCGACGGGAGCCACAGGCGCAACAGGAGCAGCAGGAGCAAATGGAAGTGATGGAGCCACAGGTCCACAAGGAGCTACAGGCCCACAAGGCCCGAAGGGAGATACAGGAGCCACAGGCCCACAAGGAGCTACAGGCGCGACGGGTGCTACAGGCGCAACAGGAGCGAGAGGAACAGCGTGTTGGGATTTAAATGCAAATGGCGCATTAGATGCGAATGAAGATATAAACGGAGATGGCTTTGGAAATGGAGCAGATTGTCAAGGAGCAACTGGAGCCACAGGTCCACAAGGAGCTACAGGCGCGACTGGTCCACAAGGCCCGAAGGGAGATACAGGCGCGACGGGAGCCACAGGCGCAACTGGTGCAACAGGAGCAGCAGGAGCAAATGGAAGTGATGGAGCCACAGGCCCACAAGGAGCTACAGGCGCAACAGGAGCGAGAGGAACAGCGTGTTGGGATTTAAATGCAAATGGCGCATTAGATGCGAATGAAGATATAAACGGAGATGGCTTTGGAAATGGAGCAGATTGTCAAGGAGCAACTGGAGCCACAGGTCCACAAGGAGCTACAGGCGCGACTGGTCCACAAGGCCCGAAGGGAGATACAGGCGCGACGGGAGCCACAGGCGCAACTGGTGCAACAGGAGCAGCAGGAGCAAATGGAAGTGATGGAGCCACAGGCCCACAAGGAGCTACAGGCGCAACAGGAGCGAGAGGAACAGCGTGTTGGGATTTAAATGCAAATGGCGCATTAGATGCGAATGAAGATATAAACGGAGATGGCTTTGGAAATGGAGCAGATTGTCAAGGAGCAACTGGAGCTACAGGAGCAACGGGAGCCACAGGCCCACAAGGAGCTACAGGCGCGACAGGTCCACAAGGCCCGAAGGGAGATACAGGCGCAACTGGTGCAACAGGAGCAGCAGGAGCAAATGGAAGTGATGGAGCCACAGGTCCACAAGGAGCGACAGGAGCTACAGGCCCAACAGGAGCCACAGGCGCGACGGGTGCTACAGGCCCCACAGGCGCGACGGGTGCTACAGGCGCAACAGGAGCGAGAGGAACAGCGTGTTGGGATTTAAATGCAAATGGCGCATTAGATGCGAATGAAGATATAAACGGAGATGGCTTTGGAAATGGAGCAGATTGTCAAGGAGCAACTGGAGCTACAGGAGCAACTGGAGCCACAGGCGCGACGGGAGCCACAGGTCCACAAGGTCCACAAGGCCCGAAGGGAGATACAGGCGCGACGGGAGCCACAGGCGCAACTGGTGCAACTGGTGCAACAGGAGCAGCAGGAGCAAATGGAAGTGATGGAGCCACAGGTCCACAAGGAGCTACAGGAGCAGCAGGAGCAAATGGAGCTGATGGTGCAACAGGCGCACAAGGTCCAGCGGGACCAGCAGGCCCAGCGGGAGCAGCAGGAGCAAACGGAGCTGATGGCGCAACAGGCGCACAAGGCCCAGCGGGACCAGCAGGAGCAACAGGAATGAAAGGAGATACAGGTGCAACAGGCGCACAAGGTCCAGCGGGACCAGCAGGTGCAACTGGAGCACAAGGCCCAGCGGGAGCAGCAGGAGCAAACGGAGCTGATGGCGCAACAGGCGCACAAGGCCCAGCGGGACCAGCAGGAGCAACAGGAATGAAAGGAGATACAGGTGCAACAGGCGCACAAGGTCCAGCGGGACCAGCAGGTGCAACTGGAGCACAAGGCCCAGCGGGAGCAGCAGGAGCAAACGGAGCTGATGGCGCAACAGGCGCACAAGGCCCAGCGGGACCAGCAGGAGCAACAGGAATGAAAGGAGATACAGGTGCAACAGGCGCACAAGGTCCAGCGGGACCAGCAGGTGCAACTGGAGCACAAGGCCCAGCGGGAGCTACAGGAGCAAACGGAGCTGATGGCGCAACAGGCGCACAAGGCCCAGCAGGAGCTACAGGCGCAACTGGAGCAGCAGGAGCTGATGGCGCAACAGGTGCACAAGGTCCAGCGGGACCAGCAGGCGCAACTGGAGCAGCAGGAGCTGATGGCGCAACAGGTGCACAAGGCCCAGCGGGACCAGCAGGTGCAACTGGAGCAGCAGGAGCTGATGGTGCAACAGGCGCACAAGGTCCAGCAGGAGCTACAGGCGCAACTGGAGCAAAAGGAGATACAGGTGCAACAGGCGCACAAGGCCCAGCGGGACCAGCGGGAGCTACAGGAGCAGCAGGAGCAAACGGAGCTGATGGCGCAACAGGCGCACAAGGCCCAGCGGGACCAGCAGGAGCAACAGGAATGAAAGGAGATACAGGTGCAACAGGCGCACAAGGTCCAGCGGGACCAGCAGGCGCAACTGGAGCAGCAGGAGCTGATGGCGCAACAGGTGCACAAGGTCCAGCGGGACCAGCAGGTGCAACTGGAGCAGCAGGAGCTGATGGCGCAACAGGTGCACAAGGCCCAGCGGGACCAGCAGGTGCAACTGGACCAGCAGGAGCTGATGGTGCAACAGGCGCACAAGGCCCAGCGGGACCAGCAGGAGCAACAGGAATGAAAGGAGATACAGGTGCAACAGGCGCACAAGGTCCAGCGGGACCAGCAGGTGCAACTGGAGCACAAGGCCCAGCGGGAGCTACAGGCGCAACTGGAGCAGCAGGAGCTGATGGCGCAACAGGTGCACAAGGTCCAGCGGGACCAGCAGGAGCTGATGGCGCAACAGGTGCACAAGGCCCAGCGGGACCAGCAGGAGCTGATGGTGCAACAGGCGCACAAGGTCCAGCAGGAGCTACAGGCGCAACTGGAGCAAAAGGAGATACAGGTGCAACAGGCGCACAAGGCCCAGCGGGACCAGCGGGAGCTACAGGAGCAGCAGGAGCAAACGGAGCTGATGGCGCAACAGGCGCACAAGGCCCAGCGGGACCAGCAGGAGCAACAGGAATGAAAGGAGATACAGGTGCAACAGGCGCACAAGGTCCAGCGGGACCAGCAGGCGCAACTGGAGCAGCAGGAGCTGATGGCGCAACAGGTGCACAAGGTCCAGCGGGACCAGCAGGCGCAACTGGAGCAGCAGGAGCTGATGGCGCAACAGGTGCACAAGGTCCAGCGGGACCAGCAGGCGCAACTGGAGCAGCAGGAGCTGATGGCGCAACAGGTGCACAAGGCCCAGCGGGACCAGCAGGTGCAACTGGAGCAGCAGGAGCTGATGGTGCAACAGGCGCACAAGGTCCAGCAGGAGCTACAGGCGCAACTGGAGCAAAAGGAGATACAGGTGCAACAGGCGCACAAGGCCCAGCGGGACCAGCGGGAGCTACAGGAGCAGCAGGAGCAAACGGAGCTGATGGCGCAACAGGCGCACAAGGCCCAGCGGGACCAGCAGGAGCAACAGGAATGAAAGGAGATACAGGTGCAACAGGCGCACAAGGTCCAGCGGGACCAGCAGGCGCAACTGGAGCAGCAGGAGCTGATGGCGCAACAGGTGCACAAGGTCCAGCGGGACCAGCAGGCGCAACTGGAGCAGCAGGAGCTGATGGCGCAACAGGTGCACAAGGCCCAGCGGGACCAGCAGGTGCAACTGGAGCAGCAGGAGCTGATGGTGCAACAGGCGCACAAGGTCCAGCAGGAGCTACAGGCGCAACTGGAGCAAAAGGAGATACAGGTGCAACAGGCGCACAAGGCCCAGCGGGACCAGCGGGAGCTACAGGAGCAGCAGGAGCAAACGGAGCTGATGGCGCAACAGGCGCACAAGGCCCAGCGGGACCAGCAGGAGCAACAGGAATGAAAGGAGATACAGGTGCAACAGGCGCACAAGGTCCAGCGGGACCAGCAGGCGCAACTGGAGCAGCAGGAGCTGATGGCGCAACAGGTGCACAAGGTCCAGCGGGACCAGCAGGCGCAACTGGAGCAGCAGGAGCTGATGGCGCAACAGGTGCACAAGGCCCAGCGGGACCAGCAGGTGCAACTGGAGCAGCAGGAGCTGATGGTGCAACAGGCGCACAAGGTCCAGCAGGAGCTACAGGCGCAACTGGAGCAAAAGGAGATACAGGTGCAACAGGCGCACAAGGCCCAGCGGGACCAGCAGGAGCAACAGGAATGAAAGGAGATACAGGTGCAACTGGAGCACAAGGCCCAGCGGGAGCTACAGGAGCAAACGGAGCTGATGGCGCAACAGGTGCACAAGGTCCAGCGGGACCAGCAGGCGCAACTGGAGCAGCAGGAGCTGATGGCGCAACAGGTGCACAAGGCCCAGCGGGACCAGCAGGTGCAACTGGAGCAGCAGGAGCTGATGGTGCAACAGGCGCACAAGGTCCAGCAGGAGCTACAGGCGCAACTGGAGCAAAAGGAGATACAGGTGCAACAGGCGCACAAGGCCCAGCGGGACCAGCGGGAGCTACAGGAGCAGCAGGAGCAAACGGAGCTGATGGCGCAACAGGCGCACAAGGCCCAGCGGGACCAGCAGGAGCAACAGGAATGAAAGGAGATACAGGTGCAACAGGCGCACAAGGTCCAGCGGGACCAGCAGGCGCAACTGGAGCAGCAGGAGCTGATGGCGCAACAGGTGCACAAGGTCCAGCGGGACCAGCAGGCGCAACTGGAGCAGCAGGAGCTGATGGCGCAACAGGTGCACAAGGCCCAGCGGGACCAGCAGGTGCAACTGGAGCACAAGGCCCAGCGGGAGCTACAGGCGCAACTGGAGCAGCAGGAGCTGATGGCGCAACAGGTGCACAAGGTCCAGCGGGACCAGCAGGCGCAACTGGAGCAGCAGGAGCTGATGGCGCAACAGGTGCACAAGGCCCAGCGGGACCAGCAGGTGCAACTGGAGCAGCAGGAGCTGATGGTGCAACAGGCGCACAAGGTCCAGCAGGAGCTACAGGCGCAACTGGAGCAAAAGGAGATACAGGTGCAACAGGCGCACAAGGCCCAGCGGGACCAGCGGGAGCTACAGGAGCAGCAGGAGCAAACGGAGCTGATGGCGCAACAGGCGCACAAGGCCCAGCGGGACCAGCAGGAGCAACAGGAATGAAAGGAGATACAGGTGCAACAGGCGCACAAGGTCCAGCGGGACCAGCAGGCGCAACTGGAGCAGCAGGAGCTGATGGCGCAACAGGTGCACAAGGTCCAGCGGGACCAGCAGGCGCAACTGGAGCAGCAGGAGCTGATGGCGCAACAGGTGCACAAGGCCCAGCGGGACCAGCAGGTGCAACTGGAGCAGCAGGAGCTGATGGTGCAACAGGCGCACAAGGTCCAGCAGGAGCTACAGGCGCAACTGGAGCAAAAGGAGATACAGGTGCAACAGGCGCACAAGGCCCAGCGGGACCAGCAGGAGCAACAGGAATGAAAGGAGATACAGGTGCAACAGGCGCACAAGGCCCAGCGGGACCAGCAGGAGCAACAGGAATGAAAGGAGATACAGGTGCAACAGGCGCACAAGGTCCAGCGGGACCAGCAGGCGCAACTGGAGCAGCAGGAGCTGATGGCGCAACAGGTGCACAAGGTCCAGCGGGACCAGCAGGCGCAACTGGAGCAGCAGGAGCTGATGGCGCAACAGGTGCACAAGGCCCAGCGGGACCAGCAGGTGCAACTGGAGCACAAGGCCCAGCGGGAGCTACAGGCGCAACTGGAGCAGCAGGAGCTGATGGCGCAACAGGTGCACAAGGTCCAGCGGGACCAGCAGGCGCAACTGGAGCAGCAGGAGCTGATGGCGCAACAGGTGCACAAGGCCCAGCGGGACCAGCAGGTGCAACTGGAGCAGCAGGAGCTGATGGTGCAACAGGCGCACAAGGTCCAGCAGGAGCTACAGGCGCAACTGGAGCAAAAGGAGATACAGGTGCAACAGGCGCACAAGGCCCAGCGGGACCAGCGGGAGCAGCAGGAGCAAACGGAGCTGATGGCGCAACAGGCGCACAAGGCCCAGCGGGACCAGCAGGAGCAACAGGAATGAAAGGAGATACAGGTGCAACAGGCGCACAAGGTCCAGCGGGACCAGCAGGCGCAACTGGAGCAGCAGGAGCTGATGGCGCAACAGGTGCACAAGGTCCAGCGGGACCAGCAGGAGCTGATGGCGCAACAGGTGCACAAGGCCCAGCGGGACCAGCAGGTGCAACTGGAGCAGCAGGAGCTGATGGTGCAACAGGCGCACAAGGTCCAGCAGGAGCTACAGGCGCAACTGGAGCAAAAGGAGATACAGGTGCAACAGGCGCACAAGGCCCAGCGGGAGCTACAGGCGCAACTGGAGCAAAAGGAGATACAGGTGCAACAGGCGCACAAGGCCCAGCGGGAGCTACAGGAGCTACAGGAGCAAACGGAGCTGATGGCGCAACAGGTGCACAAGGCCCAGCGGGACCAGCAGGTGCAACTGGAGCAGCAGGAGCTGATGGCGCAACAGGTGCACAAGGCCCAGCGGGACCAGCAGGTGCAACTGGAGCAGCAGGAGCTGATGGTGCAACAGGCGCACAAGGTCCAGCGGGAGCAACAGGAGCAGCAGGAGCAGCAGGAGCAAACGGAGCTGATGGCGCAACAGGCGCACAAGGCCCAGCGGGACCAGCAGGAGCAACAGGAATGAAAGGAGATACAGGTGCAACAGGCGCACAAGGTCCAGCGGGACCAGCGGGAGCAACAGGAGCAGCAGGAGCAAACGGAGCTGATGGTGCAACAGGCGCACAAGGTCCAGCAGGAGCTACAGGCGCAACTGGAGCAAAAGGAGATACAGGCGCACAAGGCCCAGCGGGACCAGCAGGAGCAACAGGAATGAAAGGAGATACAGGTGCAACAGGCGCACAAGGTCCAGCGGGACCAGCGGGTGCAACTGGGGCAGCAGGAGCAAACGGAGCTGATGGCGCAACAGGTGCACAAGGCCCAGCGGGAGCAGCAGGAGCTGATGGCGCAACAGGCGCACAAGGCCCAGCGGGACCAGCGGGTGCAACTGGAGCAAAAGGAGATACAGGAGCAACAGGCGCACAAGGTCCAGCGGGACCAGCGGGTGCAACTGGAGCAGCAGGAGCTGATGGCGCAACAGGCGCACAAGGCTCAGCAGGAGCTACAGGCGCAACAGGCGCACAAGGTCCAGCGGGACCAGCAGGCGCAACTGGAGCAGCAGGAGCTGATGGCGCAACAGGCGCACAAGGCCCAGCGGGACCAGCGGGTGCAACTGGAGCAACAGGAGCTGATGGCGCAACAGGCGCACAAGGCCCAGCAGGAGCTACAGGCGCAACTGGAGCAAAAGGAGATACAGGCGCACAAGGTCCAGCGGGACCAGCGGGTGCAACTGGAGCAGCAGGAGCTGATGGCGCAACAGGCGCACAAGGCCCAGCAGGCCCAGCGGGAGCTACAGGAGCAGCAGGAGCAAACGGAGCTGATGGCGCAACAGGCGCACAAGGACCAGCGGGAGCTACAGGAGCAGCAGGAGCAAACGGAGCTGATGGCGCAACAGGTGCACAAGGTCCAGCGGGACCAGCAGGCGCAACTGGAGCAGCAGGAGCTGATGGCGCAACAGGCGCACAAGGCCCAGCAGGAGCTACAGGCGCAACTGGAGCAAAAGGAGATACAGGAGCAACAGGCGCACAAGGTCCAGCAGGAGCAAACGGAGCTGATGGCGCAACAGGTGCACAAGGTCCAGCGGGACCAGCAGGCGCAACTGGAGCAGCAGGAGCTGATGGCGCAACAGGCGCACAAGGCCCAGCAGGAGCTACAGGCGCAACTGGAGCAAAAGGAGATACAGGAGCAACAGGCGCACAAGGTCCAGCGGGACCAGCGGGTGCAACTGGAGCTGATGGCGCAACAGGTGCACAAGGTCCAGCGGGACCAGCAGGTGCAACTGGAGCAGCAGGAGCTGATGGCGCAACAGGCGCACAAGGTCCAGCAGGAGCTACAGGCGCAACAGGAATGAAAGGAGATACAGGCGCAACTGGAGCACAAGGCCCAGCAGGAGCTACAGGCGCAACTGGAGCAAAAGGAGATACAGGAGCAACAGGCGCACAAGGCCCAGCGGGAGCTACAGGGGCAGCAGGAGCAAACGGAGCTGATGGCGCAACAGGTGCACAAGGTCCAGCGGGACCAGCAGGTGCAACTGGAGCAGCAGGAGCTGATGGCGCAACAGGCGCACAAGGTCCAGCAGGAGCTACAGGCGCAACTGGAGCAAAAGGAGATACAGGAGCAACAGGCGCACAAGGACCAGCGGGACCAGCGGGACCAGCGGGACCAGCGGGTGCAACTGGAGCAGCAGGAGCTGATGGCGCAACAGGCGCACAAGGCCCAGCGGGTGCTGACGGAGCAAATGGTGCAACGGGAGCGACAGGCGCACAAGGTCCAGCAGGCGCAACCGGAGCAAAAGGAGATACAGGAGCACAAGGTCCAGCAGGACCTACAGGTGCAACTGGAGCAAAAGGAGATATAGGAGCAACTGGTATGATGGGATTAGCAGGTGCAACAGGCGCACAAGGCCCAGCAGGAGCACAAGGCCCACAAGGCCCAGCAGGCCCACAAGGAATAGCAGGCCCACAAGGCCCAGCAGGACCACAAGGTTCAGCAGGACCACAAGGTTCAGCAGGCCCAGCAGGCCCTACAGGCATGAAAGGTGAAACTGGCCCAGCAGGACCAGCAGGCCCTACAGGGGCAACTGGTGCTACAGGTTCGCAAGGACCACAAGGCCCAGCAGGAGCAACAGGAGCAGCAGGAACTGCATGTTGGGATTTAAATGCAAATGGGCAATTTGATGTTGGTGAAGATGTTAATGGTGACGGATTCTTAAACGGAGCAGATTGCCAAGGTCCAGCAGGACCGACAGGCGCAACTGGAGCAACTGGAGCAACTGGAGCTACGGGGTCTACAGGCGCAACTGGAGCTACAGGTTCAGTAGGAGCTACAGGTCCAGCAGGTGTTGCAGGACCACAAGGCCCTAAGGGTGATACAGGCGCAACTGGAGCTACAGGTTCAGTAGGAGCTACAGGTCCAGCAGGTGTTGCAGGACCACAAGGCCCTAAGGGTGATACAGGCGCAACTGGTGCTACGGGACCAGCAGGAGCTACAGGCCCAGCGGGTCCGACTGGAGCTACAGGCGCAACTGGTGCGACGGGAGCAACTGGTGCAACAGGAGCAGCAGGAACTGCATGTTGGGATTTAAATGCAAATGGTGCATTAGATGCTAATGAAGATACGAATGGAGATGGTTTTGGAAACGGAGCAGATTGCCAAGGCGCAACTGGTGCGACGGGAGCTACAGGTGCAACAGGAGCAGCAGGTCCAACTGGCGCGACGGGAGCAACTGGAGCAACTGGTGCTACTGGCCAGGCAGGCCCAGCGGGTCCAACTGGAGCTACAGGCGCAACTGGTGCGACGGGAGCAACTGGTGCAACAGGCGCAGCAGGAACTGCATGTTGGGATTTAAATGCAAATGGTGCACTAGATGCTAATGAAGATACGAATGGAGACGGCTTTGGAAACGGAGCAGATTGTCAAGGCGCAACTGGTGCGACGGGAGCTACAGGACCACAAGGTCCAGCAGGAGCTAACGGAGCAGATGGTGCAGCAGGACCACAAGGTCCAGCAGGAGCTAACGGAGCAGATGGTGCGGCAGGCCCAGCAGGACCACAAGGTCCAGCAGGAGCTAACGGAGCAGATGGTGCGGCAGGCCCAGCAGGACCACAAGGTCCAGCAGGAGCTAACGGAGCAGATGGAGCAGCAGGTCCAGCAGGACCACAAGGTCCAGCAGGAGCTAATGGAAAAGATGGTGCAAGAGGAGCAGATGGCCCTAGAGGTTTAACTGGAGCTAAGGGAGCAGATGGAGCAGCAGGTCCAACGGGTCCAGCAGGCGCTAATGGAAAAGATGGTGCGCAAGGCCCACAGGGGCTTCAAGGAGCAGCAGGTCCAGCAGGCCCAACAGGTCCTAAAGGAGCTACAGGTCCAGTAGGCCCAGCAGGAGCCCAAGGCCCAGCAGGTGTTGCAGGTCCAGCAGGTCCAGCAGGAGCACAAGGAGCTACAGGCCTTAGAGGGGCAGCGGGTCCAGCAGGCCCAGTAGGTCCAGCAGGCCCGGCAGGAGGTATCAATGCTAAGCGAGGTGAATTCTTAATTCCAGCATGGGATAAAGTACAAGTATCTAACTTAGGTAAATTCCAAGATGATTGCTTTAAAACAGTTTCTTGGACAGTTGATGCGTTAAATGCACCAGGTGGTGGAAATCATGCAGGTATGACTATTACCTATAGATTTGATGACCTTAACCAGACGGCATTAAGCAACTTTGTACAAGCTATTAATCGATACTCAGATAGTACAAGATGTAAAGTAAACTTCTCAATTAATCTTAAGAGTGTTACTTCTAAGTCTGTTACAGTGAATATCGTGAGAATGGATAGTGAAAAAGTGTGGTCAGACACATTTAGTTTCCACTATTCTATGTTCTTCTAAATAAAACATTATCTGGAGGAGGTTTAATCGCCTCCTCCAATCATGTCTTTTACAGACATTATTGAGATTAATTGTTTTTTATTTAGTTTTCTAAAAATATTAATATGCTTAGAATGAAAAATATTTTATCAGGTTTGGCTTTATTACTTTTGGTAGCGATTAGCTCTCAAATAAATGCCCAATCTTCCAAATTTTTTGGAGAGATTTATGTTCCTGATAATTCATCGATTTCTATTTTTAATAAGCATACTTTTCATGATGGAAGTAATGGTATTTATCCTGGTGTTGTCGCTACAGAGCGAGAAAACAAAAAAGGATATATCAACTTTATCTATGGTAGTAGTTGGGTAGGTGCATCAGATATGCAGCATGTAGACGGCTATGTGAAAGTTTATCATAACGAGTCTTTTGTTTTCCCTGTTGGGGCAAATAGTAAGTTTAGACCTGTTGCGATTTCTGGAGCGGCTCGTACAAGTGCGGCGTATTATGATAACAATCCAAGCTTTATCAATGAAAAGGGTACTGAAAAAATAGAACCATTACTCTCCAAAATTAGTGAGGTAGAGTATTGGGATGTTGATGGAGCATCTAGAACACAAGTGACTTTAACTTGGGATGCGGCAAGTAATATAGAATCTTTGACAGAAAGTGATTTAAATAGATTAACTATTATTGGATGGAGAGGCAATCAGTGGGAATTAATCCCATCTTCGATTGATCGGTTTACTTTAGACCAATCCTCTTCTCGCAATCAAATGGGATCTGAAATTGCTGATTTTTCTGTAGGTTCAATTACGACCAACGAAGCTATTCAACCAGGAAATTATGATTATCTAACTTTGGGTTCACTCAACTCCGACATTGTTGGAAGAGCGCAAACTCAGTTTGATGTCTATCCTAACCCAATTAGCTTAACGGTAAGCCCAAGCTTAAATTATCAATTTTCTTCAGAAGAAGGCGGTGTTATTAGACTTTACGGCCCTAATAATAGCTTAATTCTAGAGAAAGTAGTCACAGGAGAAAGAGGCATAGTTAGCCTTGAAAGCCCAATCGGGCAAGCTGGTGTTTATGTAATTGGCGTTGTTGATAATAACGGCAGTTCTAAATATCAGAAATTAGTAGTAGTAGAGCAGTAACCTATTACGCTCACAACTATTAATGTTAAAGGGCTTGTATGAATTTCATACAAGCCCTTTTCTTATAGAATCTCTTATGAACCGTTGAAGTTGAAGTTTAGAAATTGTTTAGTTCTTAGTTGGAATTAAAAGAGGTTCAAGTTTAGTTCTGCTCTCAACTTCTTGTTTAAGCGCTGCTTTTAATATTGGTATTTTCTTGTAATTAAGAATTCGTTGCATTTTCTTTTCGATTTCCATCAGAAGTTGAAGTTGAAGTTGAAGTTAATTCTTATTTCCCTAAAGGAATCCGTACTCCCAAACCAATGACAGGCTGATTATTTAGCCCCGTTTCAAAAATAGGTTGAAAACTAATATCGTCATCTACATTAAAATGCTTTAGATGAGCATCTACAAAGGCATCTCCTGCTGAAATTAAATAAAAGCCAATTAAACCAATCCAAGAGAGTTGTCTATTTTTATCAAAAGAATTTCGCTGTGCTTCTACGGCATTATCTGGAACATTACTATTGATAGGATCTTCGACATCTATAATTTCACCATTTCTTATAGCAAGCGATTGAACTCTGGAATTATACCCATCAGTATTGAATCGGATAGAATAAATGACCCCACCCAAGGCACCATATACCAAAGGCAATTTCCAATATTTTTTATTATAAATCTGTCCCATTCCTGGAACAATGGCTAATAATACTGCTTTTTTAGGAGAAGGATAATCTTTTTTAAAAAAGCTTTTTATACCTCTTTTTTGTTTAGTTTTGGTACTATCTATAGTTATTTTTGGTAAGGAATCTCTTTTATTATATAAATCATCTTGTGCATCCACAATAAATGGATGGGCTGATAATATTATTAAAAATAAAGCGATTCTAATCATTTTTTTGATTTGAGTAATTTATACAACTCACAGTGATGTGCTACTGTTGACAGCTCGCAAGTAACACAACACTATGAGTTGTGAAAAAAAGGAGCTACAGCTATCCTTATGCTTTCTTCATTCCTAATTTTGCACCTTCTTTCAACATAAACTTAAAAGCTTCCTCGTAATTATTGCCAATTACGCCATCTAAAATAGCTTCTCTGATAGCGTTTTTGATGATGCCAACCTGTCTAGATGGGGTAATATTAAATGCCTCCATAATTATTTCTCCTGTTATTGGTGGTTGCCAATTTCGGATATGATCACTTTCCTCAATTTCTTTTAATTTTTCTCTGACTAATTCATAATTAGCTAAGTATCGAGCTACTTTCTTTGGATTTTTAGAAGTAATATCTGCTTCGCACAAGATCATTAAATCTTCCAAATCATCTCCTGCTTCAAAAAGTAAGCGGCGAATAGCGGAATCTGTGATATTTTCTTTGGTCAAGGAAATCGGTCGTAAATGTAAACGAACCAACTTTTGAATATATTTCATTTTATGATCCATCGGCAATTTTAACCGACGGAAAATTCGAGGAGTCATGGCTGCGCCCAAGGCTTCATGTCCATGAAAAGTCCATCCATGTTTGGGTTCGAACCTTTTAGTAGGAGGCTTGGCAATATCATGCATAATAGCTGCCCAGCGCAACCATAAACTATTGGTTTTTTTACAAATATTATCTAGGACTTCTAATGTATGGTAAAAATTATCTTTATGTCCTTTTCCATTTTTGATTTCAACCCCTTGTAAAGCCGCCATCTCAGGGAAGATAATCTTTAATAGGCCAGTATCAAATAGCATTTTAAAACCAACAGAAGGGGTTGGACTTAAAATAATCTTATTGATTTCCGTAATAACACGTTCCTTAGAAATAATATTAATCCGATTCTTATATTTAGATAAAGCCTGATAAGTATTTGATTCAATAGCAAAACCTAACTGAGTTGCAAATCGAATAGCCCGCAACATCCTTAACGGATCATCCGAAAAAGTTTTACCTGGCTCTAATGGCGTTTTAATGGTTTTAGATTCAAGATGAGCCAATCCTCCAAAAGGATCAATAATACGCCCAAAGCTTGACCCCGTAAGACCAACAGCTAAAGCATTAATCGTAAAATCTCTTCGATTTTGATCATCTTCTAGAGAACCTTCTTCTACCGTTGGTTTCCTAGAATCATGCCGATAAGATTCTTTTCTTGCACCCACAAATTCGATTTCTAAATCTTTGCATTTCAACATGGCGGTGC
Organism: Saprospiraceae bacterium; assembly: GCA_965277445.1. Lineage (GTDB taxonomy): Bacteria > Bacteroidota > Bacteroidia > Chitinophagales > Saprospiraceae > JAFMDF01. The sequence continues at coordinate 174,010 of CBDICY010000001.1, forward strand.
CAAATCGTTTATAAACAACGACTCGTGGAATGGGATGCATTCTAGACGCTACATTTTGCGCCAAACGTATCCCATTTCCAACACAAACAATATCCATATCTTTGGAAGGGCGAGCTAATAAGCGATCCCGAACATATCCACCTACGACAAAAGTAGGGTAGTTTAATTCGGTAGCAGTTTGCTCGATTAAAGTGAAAATCTCTCGCTCGTGTGGTTGTATATTAAAGACCAAAAATAAAAATGTTAGTAGCAGTTATTAAAGGTTATTAGAAGTTATTAAGAGGAAAAAATAACCTCTAATGACTTCCAATAACTTCCGAATACCTTTCTTCGATTAAATCAAAAGTTTCCAAAATTTCTTCCGGATTATGACTAGTGACCAATTTGGTTCGATAAGGCTTGATATGTGGAAACCCTCTGAAGTAATTAGTATAATGCCGACGCATTTCTAAAATCCCTAAGGTTTGTCCTTTCCATTCAATAGAATGCGCAAAATGTTGTTTGGCAGCCGCAACTCTTTCTGCCACGGTAGGTGGTGGTAATATTTCTCCTGTTTTAAAATAATGTTTGATTTCTCTAAAAATCCAAGGGTAGCCAATACTTGCTCGCCCTATCATAATCCCGTCTACATTATATCGTTCTCGGTATTCCTTTGCTTTTTGTGGGGAATTAATATCACCGTTGCCAAAAATAGGAATTTTGATCCGAGGATTTTCTTTTATTTTACCAATTCTAGTCCAATCTGCTTCCCCTTTATACATTTGCTTACGAGTTCGACCATGAATAGACAAGGCCTTGATACCCACATCTTGTAAACGCTCAGCAACTTCTTCAATGAACTCAGTCTTTTCATCCCAACCCAATCTGGTTTTAACGGTTACGGGTAAATTGGTAGCCTTTACGACCTGTTCCGTTAACTTAACCATTCTAGGTATATCCTGCAAAATACCTGCACCACACATTTTACTCACTACTTTTTTGACAGGACAACCAAAATTGATGTCCAAGACTTCTGGTTTGGCCGCTTCTACGATTTCTGCTGCTCGCATCATCGAATCAATCTCTGCGCCAAAAATCTGAATTCCAATTGGCCGTTCTTCAGGATAAATATCTAATTTTTGCACACTTTTAGTAGCGTCTCTTATCAATCCTTCAACAGAAATAAATTCTGTATACATCATGTCACAACCTTGTGCTTTACACAAAGCACGAAAAGGTGGATCACTTACATCTTCCATCGGCGCTAGTAATAGCGGGAATTCTCCGAGTTCGACATCTCCAATTTTTACCATTTGCTATTTCTAAAAAGGTTAATTTTGTCAAATTATTAAATGCATCATGCTCCCAATAATTATTGGAATTATGATTCATAGTTGCTATGAATAAATAATATGCTGCAAAAATAAGGCTTTCTTTTAAAAAGCGTATCATTTAAATAGTTATTGATAGGCAAATAAATAAAGCAAGGTTGTTAAAAAAAGTTCCGATGATTGAGGTTTCTTCAGACGCAGTTCGTGAAAAACGTATTTTTAGAGTGGAAAATGGTAGAAATAGCTTTATTTCTGATAGGGTAGTGGTAGAAGAACCATTAGAAATACGGATACAATATTTTTTTAATAATAAATGGCATAAAAAGAATTTGGCGGTGACCATGCGAACGCCAGGTAAGGATATTGCTTTAACCTTAGGTTTTTTATTGGCAGAAGGTATTATTGCTGCTAGAAATGGAATTGAGGTAATTAAACAATTGGAGGCTAATATTTTGATCGTCAAATTTTTAAAAACAACTCAAGTTGATTTGACGGCTTTAGATCGTAATTTTTATACTACTTCTAGTTGTGGTGTTTGCGGAAAGGCCTCTATTGAAAATTTAGCCAAAGTAGCTTGCTTTTTTCCACAAAAAGACTTGCCTAAAATTAATCCTTCCATCTTACTAAAATTACCTAAAATCCTTAGAAATAATCAAGCTGTTTTTGAAGAAACAGGAGGAATTCATGCTGCTGGCTTATTTTCGATAACTGGTACATTATTGGAATATGCGGAAGATGTTGGCAGACATAATGCGGTGGATAAATTAATAGGAAATTGTTTGTTAAAAGACCTAATCCCTTTAAGAAATCATATGTTGCTCTTAAGTGGTCGAGTTAGTTTTGAATTAGTACAAAAAGCAATGATGGCAGGTGTGCCAATTATTGCGGCAGTTGGTGCGCCCTCTAGTTTAGCTATAGAATTAGCTGAAGAGCATGGAATGACCTTAATTGGTTTTTTGAGAGGCGCACGATTTAATGTTTATAGTGGCGTAGGGCGTTTGGAGCGCAATCAATCTTCATAAGACAAAGCATAATATAATTTACCTTTAGCTAAGCCTTGTTCATTGGCATAGGTGTTTTTGAGATTGACAGGAACGCCTTGATAAGGATATCTCCAACCAATTTTGGTAACGATAAAATGTAAATGCGGATAACTTGCTAAACCTGTATTACCACTATAGCCGATAAACTGCCCTTGTTTTACCGTTTCGCCTTCGTCCAAAATAGCGCCATTAACTTAGATAGAAAAGGGATTAGCGATTTCATTTGGCCAAAATAGTATAGATGAACTTCAACTTACCGAAAATTACAGGTAACTGATCGAGATTCAGAAAATAATAGGTCTTTTTTTGGTTTGATATTTTGTAGTGGCAATGCCTTGTGCTTGCCCTTTTCGAGGTGAATTCCGACAATTTGGGCAACCACAAGGGATTGCCACTACCGATATTTCGGTTAAAACGGAATTTTTAAAACCACAGATTCTTTATTTAATTCCAATAAGTTCCCTTATACTATCTGGCCAAATGAAATCACTTAGAGCCAAAATGTTATTAATTGATAATAATTTCGCAGTACTCGCAATCAATGGTCACTATGCCGCCGCTTTTTTTATTTCCTTTAAAATAATTTGACGCCCCACCAAGTTTAGTTGTGTCTTCTACCAAGTATTTTGCAAACCGAAGCTCTGTTTTTTCTTTGGAGGCGACTTTTACTTTAAAATTATCTAGTTTTTTCATGTTTAATTCTACGGTACTAATTTGATTATCAATATTAATTTGTGCAAAATTTGGCGCTACATCATAAATGGTAATGTCTCCATTTTTACCATTAATATTAAAAGAATGTTGAATATATTTGATATAATAATTAGAAAAATTAGAATTAGTTGCCCTAAAATTAGTAATAGTTCCAAAATTAAATTGATCACTCCCTGAATTTAGAATCGTCAAATTTTCTATTTTTTCAATTCTATACTTATTGGAAAACGAGAAAGCATTACTAGGGTGTACCTTATTAAAAAGCCCATTTTCATGTTCTTTCGAAGTAAGTAATTCTGGCGCACCAATTTGTAACTCCTTCACCTTACTAGCGTTGATGGTGGAATAACTGGCATTAATGGTCATTTTTTCTACCTCCTTAAAATTGGCATCAAAATTTTGAATATTACCAATTATTTCTTTAACGTTATTAGCATTTAGATAGCCATATTTGGCATTGATGGAGAGTTGTCCTTCTAAATCCTCCAAACTTAGCCCCACATAATCTGTATTCAAAATAACATTGGATTGCTTAGGAATGTAGAGGGTTGATTCAATGAGTAATTGTCGAACATCATATTTTTTTCCATTATCTAAAATAAACGTATTTCGATCTTTTCGAAAGAAACCATTAATGAGTTCCATTTTTTTAAGATTCATGTTCCCATCTATGGCATAAACATCCCTTCTTTTTTGAGGGATAGAGATTTTTAAATTATTTAATAATTCATTCGCCACCTTCGTACTATTTTCATTAGGCATAACCTCAATTTTTACCTCTTGTCGAATCGAATCTTTTTCCCACGTTTTTACTTGATAATTTCTAATAATTAAACAAGGTATTTCTCCATTTAGCCCCGGTCTAATAATATATCCTTCTTCACCACCACCGGAACTCATTGAACCGTGCATTTCATATTCTAGTGATTGGGCATTGATGATTTCAAAAGAGGCTTTTTTGGGAACGGCTAAAGATGCGGTATAAATTCGAGTAATTGTTTGCGTATGAATGGTGGAAACAAGACTAAATATTAAGCTGCACACTAGGCAGAGTAGATTCATATTTTTTTTCATAATAATTTATTTTTTCAATTTCTTGCTGGATTTTGTCGAGCAAGTCAATTTTAGATTTGTAATAATGAAGGATTTGTTGCCCAATAAATGGCTGAAACCCATTTGTCTCGATGTACTGCAGATAATCTTGATATTGGGTATCCAAAAATTTTAATTGATTTAATAGAAGGTCGAAATCTTCTTGTTTGTTGATTGGAATCTTGGCAGTCGCTAAAATTTTGGTTTTATTAGCTACTTGCTTCGTAAATCGTTCGTTGTCAATACCATATTGGGCAAGCATTTTTGTTGAGTCATTCGCTTGTTGATAAATATCACTAAGTGCTATAATGCCTAGCAATAATACGGCTGCTGCTGATACCAATTTGATATACAGTCGATTGCGTTTATTTTTTCGCTTTAAAACTCGATTTTCTATAGACAACCATATCTCTGGATTTAGGTCACCTTCCAGTTCCAATTTTTGCTGATTGTCTTTTAAGTATTGCTCAAATCCTTTCATATTATATGATTCGTATCCTAGATATTCCAGCCTAGGTATGAATGATGTCCCAGACAAGAATGTCTGGGTTACTTTATCTATATTTTATTAATGCTGTTTTCATCAATTTTAAGGCGTATCGGTACTGACTTTTAGAGGTAGAAACCGATATATTGAGTAAATCGGCAATTTCTCGATGTTTGTAATTTTCTAATAAATACAAACTAAAAATACTCCTACAGCCATCTGGTAAATTATTAATAGCAGCCTTGATTTTCTCAAAAGGAATATTTTTATACCAATTATCTTCAATTTCTTCTGGCGTTTCTGAAATTGCAGATACCTCTTCAAAGCGTACTTGCTTTTTGACTAAATGAAGACTATTATTAACCACAATTCTTTTTAGCCAAGCACCATAATACTTAGGTTCTTTGAGTTTTTGAATTTTATCAAAAGAGGTCATAAATGACTCTTGGATAATATCTTCTGCATCCGATAAGTTCTGAGTGATTCGATGACTAGCGGATAACATTTCTCTGGAAAATTCATTGTATAACACCTTCATTGCTAACAAATCATCTTGTTTGACTCGGTCAACTAATTCCGCTATGTAATCAAAATCTCTCAAGGTGTAATGGATAAATTTTAATAAATTTTGTTGATGTTACAATGATAAGATGATCGAGTTTGAAAAAAGACGTAAAAGATAGGAAAAAAATGAAAAATTATTTTGGGATTAAAATCAACTATTTCCTCCTTTTCGTCGTAATTACACCATAATTAATAAGGAATTTTAAAGATATTGCCTTATTATATTTCAAATAAGTGTATTTTTCGGATTCTTTTTTTTGGTTTTAATTTATATTTATTTTTCTATGAATGACTTAAGAAAATTTTATTTACTAGCCCTTTCTTTATGCTTTTTGTTTAGTTGTAACACCACCAAAAAATTAGCAGTACCTGATATTGATGATACAGCGCTGAATTTACCAGCTAAAACCAATCGCCTAACTGCTGCGCAATTGCAAGCATGGGGACATGCGGATTTGGCAACCGATACGATTCCTGGGATTAGTTTAGCGAAAGCTTATCAATTTTTAGAAGGAAAAACGAGTACGACGGTCATTGCTGCCGTAGCAGATTCAGGAATAGATATCGATCACGAAGATTTAAAGCCTGTTGTTTGGACCAACCTTGATGATCCAATTGATGGAAAAGATAATGATGGGAATGGTTTTGTAGATGACCTTAATGGTTGGAATTTTTTAGGAGATACCTATGACGAGAACCTGGAAATGACTCGAATGGTGCGAATGTTTAAAGCAAAATTTGGAGATAAGAAAATAGGCGATATTGCACCCGATGAAGTAGCTGATTTTAAATTGTATGAAAAATTAGCAAAGCAAGTTTCGGAGAGTGCAACAGGTTCTTCTTATTTTGATCTTGATTTTAATGCTAGAGAAGGGAAAGCTGATCCTTATGACATGACGGTTAAAGTATACGGCGATAATAACGTTAAGCATGTAGTGCCTAGTGAGGCACACGGTAGTCATGTAGCAGGTATCATTGGAGCAGCTAGAGATGGGAAAGGGATAGACGGTATCGCAAACAATGTAAAGATTATGTCTTTGAGAGTTGTTCCTCGTGGAGATGAGTATGATAAAGATGTTGCTTTAGGGATTCGATACGCTGTAGATAATGGAGCAAAAGTAATTAACGCAAGCTTTGGAAAAAGTTACTCGCCGAATGCAACTTGGGTCTATGATGCAATTAAATACGCTGCGGAGAAAGATGTCGTAGTAGTTCATGCAGCTGGTAATGATGGTGCAAATATAGATGTAACACCAAATTACCCTAATGATACGCCTAATCAAGGAACAGAAGAGGTCGCAAATAACATGATTTCTGTAGGTGCGAATACTTATAATTATAATGAATCTTTACCAGCGGCTTTTTCAAATTATGGAAAGCGAAACGTAGATATTTTTGCACCAGGTGTAACTATTTTCTCTACTGTACCAGGGGATGCTTATAGAGCTATGGGAGGTACTTCTATGGCTGCGCCCACAGTAGCTGGGGTGGTGGCTTTAATTCGTTCTTACTATCCTAAATTAACCGCTAGTCAAGTCAAACAGATTATTATGAAGTCAGGCACTAAAATTGATTTTAAGGTCATGACGCCCGGATCAGACCCAGCTATAGTCCCTTTTACGGACTTATGTATTTCTGGCAGTATCTTGAACGCTTACGAAGCGGTGAAATTGGCAGATCGAATGAGTAAAAAAATGTAGCCTATTTCAATCTAAACTAAAAATGGGGAATTGTCGTTGATGATTCCCCATTTTTAATTATCAGGCTTATCTGATAAAGGATTTTCCAAAATGTTTAATCGAATTAACCAACCTTTAACCTTTCCTATCGTAAATTGAGGTTGTAAACCAAATCAACCCTTTACATAGTAGAATAATCTATTATCTTTGGGCGAAATTTTTATACCTCATTTTAGAAAAATACCGATTCAATGGGTCAGATATTATTAAAAAAAGCATTTCCTCATGTTGTAGCGATACTTGCAATTATTCTTATTAATTGCATCTATTTTTATCCAGAGATAAATGGAAAAATATTAGGAAAAGCAGGTGGTGGAGATCAAATAGCGAACATTAATGTGTCTAATGAACTCAAAACTTATCGTAGTCAGACAGACGAGCCTATTCTTTGGACGAATGCTATTTTTGGTGGTATGCCAGTTTATCAACTTTCTTTTTCTCCTTCGAGTAGAAAAAACCTGGCTCATTTGCATAATCTATTCACGTTGTACTTTAGTGGATCTATAGGTATTTTTAACTTAATAATGGTTGCCTTTTACCTTACTTGTATTTTATTAGGTATTGATATTTGGTTATCTTTAATAGGGGCATTATCCTTTACTTTTATTACTAATAACCTTGTATTATTAGAAGCAAGTCATAACACAAAATTATGGACGCTTGCCTATGGCCCTCTAGTTTTGGCTGGAGTAATATTGACCTTTGATAAAAAGTATCTTTTAGGGGGGATTATTTTTACAACTGCAATGAGCTTGAATATATTTAGTAATCATCCCCAAATGACTTATTATCTAGGCCTGGGTATCTTGGTTTATGTTTTAATGAAGTCTTATGAATTTTTGAAAAACAACGATTGGAAAAATTTATTAATAATAGGTAGTATTTTTTCTGTTGGATTAATTGTATCAGTAGCTGTTTCGGCTGTGTTTCTTTTAACAACTTATGAATATTCTGAAGATACAATGCGTGGTAAGCCTATTCTGACATCTGAATCTACAACACCAAACAAAGCACCAACAAGCAGTAGCGAAGTTGATGGTTTGGAATGGACTTATGCCATGCAATGGAGTAATGGAAAAGTTGATTTATTATCCGTAATTATACCAGGTGCTGCTGGCGGAGGTACGAATGAAAAAGTAAGTCAATCATCTGCATTCGCTAAAGCTATTAGACAGAGAGGAAGTACTACCGAATATGCTCCACTTTACTGGGGGAGTTTACCATTTACGGAGGGACCTAATTATTTTGGTGCAATATTTTTTTTCCTATTTGTCTTTGGTCTTTTTGTTGTAAAAGGTTCCTTAAAATGGTTCTTAGGCCTAGCTACTTTATTGACAATGCTGATTTCTATGGGAGATAATTTGAGTAGTTTTAATAAATTTTTATTCGATTACTTGCCCTTGTTGAATAAATTTAGAGCACCATCTTCAATACTGGGCGTTACAGCTATATTTTCTTCTATTTTAGGGCTTATAGCTCTGTCTAAAGTGATTTCAAAAGAAGTAAACACAGTTACTGCTTTAAAAAGTTTAAAATTAGCTAGTTTAATAACTGGTGGACTATTATTAGTCTTAGGTTTAGTGGGTACTTCTATATTTGATTTTACTTCTCTCGGTGATGCTAGGTATGCTCAATCAGGATTAGTAGCATCCATTATTGCTGACAGAAAGTCCTTATTTCAAAGCGATACTTTTAGATCGCTAGGGTTTATATTATTAAGTGCAGGATTTATCTGGGCATTTCTTAAAGAAAAAATTAATAAAAATGTTCTAATTGTTAGTATTGGCCTATTGTCTATTATTGATTTATGGGGGGTTGGTAGAAGATACGTAGACAAGGATAGTTTTAGTGTTAAAGCTAATTTTGAACAGAATTTTTCTCCTAGACCTGTCGATCAACAAATAATGAATTTAGAGCCTAAAGGAAGGGGATTCTATCGAGTGTATGATTTATCTATTAATACTTTTAATGATAATACAGCTTCTCATTACCATAACACGATTGGTGGTTACCATCCGGCTAAACTGCAACGATTTGAAGACATAGCTGGACGTCATATTAGGCAAGGAAATATGGCTGTTTTGAATATGCTCAATACAAAATATATTGTTAGTAGGGAGGGACAGCTACAGGTTAATGCTCAAGCATTAGGAAATGCTTGGTTTGTAGAAAATATTAAGCAGGTAAATTCACCTAATGAAGAGATAAATGCCTTATCTAATTTTGACCCTGTCACAACTGCAATCATATTAAACAAAGAATTTGGGAAAGACGAAAACTGGTTTAGTCCACAAAAAAATGGAACTATTCAATTACTTGACTATAAACCACATCATTTAACCTATGAATCAAATAGTACTGCTGAACAGTTAGCAGTTTTTTCTGAAATTTGGTACGGACCTAACAAAGGGTGGAATGCTTATATTGATGGCAAACAGGTCGATCATTTAAGGGCTAATTATGCCTTAAGAGCCCTTAAAATACCTGCTGGACAACATAAAATTGAATTTAAATTTGAGCCTTCAACTTATTATTTTGGGAATACTCTTTCTTTTGCTGCTTCTTATTTAATAATATTACTACTCTTAGGTTTTGTAGTTTTCAAATTATACCAGTATAACCAAGATTTTAAAAATGGACTAATTACTATTCCTGTAAAAGAGAAGAAAAAAGTATTAAAAACGACTTCAAAAAAGGGAAAGCATAAGAAAAGAAAATAGAAGTAATATTCTTTAGAGATGAATACCCATCTAACCACCAAGTTTCAAAACTGTATACTAATATAAAATCCCACTTTTAAGTTGTTAAAAGTGGGATTTTAATTTATGGGCTATCAGTTGTATGTATTGTATAAAGTACTTTTACACATTTTCTAAATAAGAGGTGGATTGAAAATATGCGTTACTTATTTTTCATTTGTTGATTAGATAAGCTTTTATAATTGGCTACATTAATAGAATGAATAAAATATTATAAATTATCTCACGGCACTTGATCCTAGAAGTTTCAACTCTAATTTTTTAAACCAATTATATTTATCTATACCGAGAAACCAGATTAACCTTTTGACCCATTCAATAAGTATTCTTTTTGCAAAAGAAATTGGATGAAATAGTAAAGGAAATTTTATTTGATATTTTAATAAAGTTAAGGCGAAATGATTGTTTTTACGTTTTTTAGGAACAATAACTTGTTCTTTTAATCTATTCACTATAAAATTGACAAATTCTTTATAAGTATATTTTTCTGTTAACACTAAATCTTGATAGGCCTTTTCTGCTATCTGTTCACAGTATTCCAAATCGGATATTTTATCAATTACTATTTCTACATTTGACCAATCCTTTTTTACCGGTATATAATGAATATTAGGGAGTAAAATACCATTATATTCTCCTTCGACTAGAACTTGGCAGGTTTTACTAACGGCAGCTTCTAAGTGCCTTGGTGAAAGTGCATAATAAGGAAATTTTTCATCTAATCCTTTGAAACAATGTTTTTCGACTTCGCTAAAAGAAGCTGCTGGGTTATCTAGCATATACTGTGTAACACGTTTCTTGATTTTGCCATCTGGATCATGAAGGCTAGAACCTCCTTCACATCCTAAAGTTGTACGAGTATTTCCTAAAAAATCATACCAATTGTCTCCAAAAATAAAGTCATTGGGGTCATTTGATAAGTCAATTCTTAAAGGACTATTTTTTATCTTTTTATTAAAAATTTCCGTTAATCTCCATTTATAAGTACCAAAAATCCCTAAATTATAAGGCATTTTACGAGCCCTATAAGCAATATCAACAGATCGTGATTTATGCTTTTTAGTTCTGTTTTCAAACATTTGTATCATTTGTTCATCAATATATCCAGTAAGTACTCGATGATAACGTTGAACGCCTGTTTTTTCCCTTGGATAAACTTCTTGAAATAAACTTTCGGGCAAGCAGGAGAAAATTTCCTGCACACCAGCCATTTTCAAGAATTTACAAATAGTAATGGTATTGATGTATTCATCTTGTATAATAGCTGCTTTGTATGCTTTTAGTGAACTAAATATTTTCCAATTATCTAAGTCTTTATCCGTAAATGGATTATTTATATTTTGAATAAAGAAGGTGAAGTGAAAGAGGATGCAATCAAAATCACAAGATTTAATAACACTTGGTATTCCAAATGCAATATTCCAGTAATGAACATTATCATAAAACTTTCCAAAAGATTCTAAATGGCTAGAAATAGCTTTTCTTTGGGCTCTTGGTTTTTGATGATATATAAGTAATATTTTCATAATTGTTGATAAAACATAATAATTGACCTGAAATATTGGTATATAAATTCTTTTTTGAGGGGTCGCTTGAAGAATTAAAAACGTGGTACATCAATTGAATTAGTTTCTTTCGTTAAATAAAACCAGTTGATGAGTTTATAAATTTGATCTCGAAAATATATATAGGATTTGTTTTTATTAATTCCTAGTTTCTTTATCAAAACACCTATTTGAACCAAAGAGTATTTTATTGGAGAAAATATAGGATAATATTTTTCTCTTGCTTTTAAAAGGGCTAAGTAAAACTTGGGACTATTTGTGATTGCTTCTTCAATGCCCCCACATTCTTTTATATGCAATAGCACTTCATCAATAAAAGCTTGGTAAGTATATTTTCCAGATAAAACAACATCTTTATAAGCTCTTTCTGCAATTTGCTCGCATAATTTTTTATCAGCTATCTTGTCCATCACTTCCTCTATGTTACTCCAATCCTTTTTAACCTCGATATAATGAATATCAGGTTTTACAATACCTTCATACTCACCTTCTACAAGAGCTTGACAGGTGCGCGTCATGCAGGCTTGAAATAGTCTAGGACCAATTGTGAATAGTTTAAGATTTCCTGCTTCTTTTTTGAAACAGTTATGTTCTACTTCTTCATAAGTGGCATTTGGAAACTTATCTAAATAGACTTTACACTTTTTTCTAATACTTCCATCTGTATCTAAAAGACTTACCCCACTTTCTGTACCTAATAAAACCCTACAGTCATTGATGAAATAATACCAATCATCCCCGAAAAAAACATCTTCTGGATTATTAGAAAGGTTTAATTTTAAATTATGTTTATTAGGTGCATTTAAAAATTTGTTAGTTACGATAAATTTTAACCGTACAAATCTACCATACCAATGAGGTAATTTTCTAGCACGATGACCAACATCGAAAATTCGTTCTTGATGTGGTTTGTAAATATTATTTAATTTTGAAATCAAGCTTGAATCAATATAGCCAGTAAACACCCTTTTATAATACTTTAAACCTGATTTTGCTTTAGGGTAAACCTTTTCCCATTCATCTTCTGCTATGCAAGTTAAAATACTTTCTATGCCATATTCTTTAAAAAATTTACATAGATAATCGGAGTTGATGTATTCATCTTGTGGTACGGCTATCTTAAAACCAGATAATTTTTTGAGAATGGTTAAGCCATTGATTAAATACTCTGGATAATGAAATTTTAATGCCAGCAAGGAATAATGATAGATAATTACATCAAATTTAATTTTGAGTATATATTTTGGAATGCCAAATTGCGCATTTAAATAATAACAATCTTGATTAGAGTAATTTTTAAAAGAGTAGAGATGTTCGCTCTGAGAAGATCTCATATTTACAAAATCGTCCCAATGGACAATCAAAATTTTCATTGTATTTTTGATTTAGAGTATAAAATTGCTAGAAAACCTAATTTAGTACTTCGATAATTTATTGATACTGATTATTAGGGTCGTACCTTTATCTCTTTTTGACAAAATTATGATTTCGTTTACGAGTTAGAAGAAAGATTGTTTGCTAAAATAAAAAAGAGATACTTTTTAGGTATCTCTTTTTAGGAGTATTTTATATGGGTAAATCAAGTGTAAAATTGATTTGTACATGGTTACCCTTAAGCCGTTAAGAAATTGATGATTTTATTAGCTATATCTTGACTTGCTTTTCCATCTCCATATACATTATCTTTATAAGCGCCTAATTGTACTTTTAATATTTCTTTCATGGACTCTAAATCTTCATATATCAGGGTGTTCCAATTTCCTTCTAATGTTTCTATCCATTCGGTTTCTTTTCTAATAGTTATGCATCTTTTCTTTAGAATATAGGCTTCTTTTTGCATTCCTCCAGAATCAGAAATTAGTGCTAAACAATCTCTTTGGAAACTTATATTTTGAAAATAAGAGACAGGCGGCATAAATTCAATATTAGGAAAATCTTTTTCTGCAAGTCCAATAGAACGTATCTTATTTCTTGTTCGTGGATGAACCGCAAACTTCACTTTTGCATCCAAAGAATTAAACACCTCTAATATCCTTTTTAGTCTTTCATCAATATCTGTATTATAGGGACGGTGAATGGTCGCATAATAAAATCTTTCTTGATCTTTTTCAGGAGACTCTATTTTTGATTTTGCAATTTCTACCATATCACACATAACATCTCCCGTTAGAAAGACATTTTCTTGGATGCCCTCATTTTTTAGATTATTAATAGCTAATTGAGTGGGGGCAAAAAGAATAGAAGAAACATGATCTGTTAAAATTCTGTTGACTTCTTCGGGCATTTCTTTATTAAAACTTCTAAGCCCAGCTTCTATATGAATTAATGGGATGTGTAATTTTGCAGCAACTAATGCTCCAGCAAGGGTAGAATTGGTATCTCCGTATACTAAAACAGCATTTGGTGCTTCTTTTTGGATGATTGGTTCTATTTCAATCATCATTTTCCCTGTTTGTACTCCATGTGAATGACTACCTACTGACAACATGTATTTAGGTTTGGTCATCTTTAGTTGGTCAAAGAAAATTTGACTCATGTTGTTGTCATAGTGCTGACCTGTATGAATAGAAACTAATTCTACTTTTTCTTTGAGGGCTAGTTCTATTGGTGCATGTTTGATAAATTGAGGACGGGCACCTATGATTGCTATGATTTTTTGCATTCTTATTGGAGATTTTTATGTATCAAATAATAGAATAGATTTTCTAAAAAAAGAAATCGAAGGAATGAAGCTAATAGCAACATTTGTAGAGGAAAACAAATCGAATTTGAAGTGCTTCTCTTTATGGAAATGAAAAATTAACAATTCTTTATTAACATCCCCAAACAATCCTTTACTATACCTGACCGTTTTTAAAATTACCTCGAATACTTCGCCTTTAGTGGCTGAACTGAGTAATGGCATAGAGTTAGAAATCTACATTTTACTCACATAATGAAGTGAGTGATTTTGTAAAATTGTTGGGTGAAATAACGATGTTTAATGCTTTTAGGACTACTACTCAGCTTATGTTTTAGGAAAACTAATTTTGTTCTTTTTTCTTTGGAAATTTTGAAGTATATTTTTAATAGAACTAGTAATTTTAATATAATTAGGATTACTTTTTACCCCATATTTTCTCAAAACATGATGAAATCTTACATCAAAGTATCTAAACAGATTGAATAGAGGAAAGAAGTTTTCTCTATATTTTAAATAGGACAGATATAGATTAATGATACCTCTATTTCTAATAGGTTCTTCAGGCGTATTTATATTATGAATGTGGTTTAGAATTTTTTCGACAAACTTATCATAAGTATATGCTTTAGAGAGCACAATATCATCATATGCTTGCTTTGCAATTTTTTCGCAATAATGAATATCTTTAATTTTTTCAAATACTTCTGGTAAATTACTAAAATCTTCTTTTATAGAAATATAATGAATTCCAGGAACTCCAATATTTTCATATTTTCCTTCAATTAAGGCTTGACAGGTCTTTGTCATGCAGGCTTGCAGAAACCTAGGACCTATACTTCTTAATTTAAACTGACCATCCATGTTTTTAAAACAAGCTGCTTCTAATTCTTCATAGGTTGCCTTTGGATAACTACCTAAATATTTAATGGACTTTTCTCTTATTTCTCCATTTACATCTAAAAGACTAACACCACTTTCTGTACCAAGGACTACCCTGCAATCATTTAAAAAATTATACCAATCAAAGCCATAAAAAACTTCACTTGGATCATTGGACAAATTGACTTTTAATTTAGCCTTATTATTAAAGAATAAAAATTTTTCAGTAATTTGCCATTTTAATTGTACAAATTTACCATAATATAGAGGTACCTTTCTTGCTCGATGTCCTATGTCATATTTTCTATCTTTATGAGCAATATGGATTCTAGATAATTTATTTTGTAATGTTTCATCAATATAACCTGTCATTACTCGTGCATAATGGAGTAATCCTGTTGTCTCTTTTGGATACACCTTCTGCCATTCATCTTTAGCAACACATGTAAATACTGTTTTTACGCCATATTCTTTAAAGAATTTTCCTAATTGATTCGTATTGATGTATTCATCTTGAGGAATGGCAATTTTATGCCCTTTTAATCTCTTTAATATGGGGATACCTTTCAGTAGAAAATCAGGTAAAAAAAATTTTAAAGAGAGGAAAGTATAATGGTAAATTATAGCGTTGAAGGTGATTTCACTAATGAAGTTAGGAACACCATAAAAGGCATTGAGATAAACAAAATCTTTAGGAGCGTATTTTCCAAAGCAGTAAATATTTTCATCTTGAGTACTGCGTGTTTGGATTTTATTGTCCCAATATATTACCAATACCTTCATAAAATTAGTCTGATTGTCCTGATATGATTTTAAAGATTTCCACTATATTCTTTTACCTGCTCATCATGCTTGGACATGTTCTGTTGTATCCAATCTAAATTTTCTTTAAACCACTCTATCGTAATACTTAAACCTTCATCAAAATTTGTTTCACATTCAAAATTAAGTTCTTTTTTGGCTTTAGATGGATCACCAAATCTTTTACCTGAGGTATCCCAATCCCTTTTTGGTAATAACTTAATTGGAGTTGGATTTTTAGTATATTTATTAATAGTCTCTGCTAAATCTCTAATCGTTTGTTCATGACCGCTTGCTAGGTTGTACACATCTCCTGCAGTTCCCTTTAATGCACAGGCTACTAAACCTCTACAGATATCTTTTACGAAAATGAAATCCCTTGAAGCATCACCTGCATTGAACAACGGAAGTTCTTCATGTTGTAATGACTTGTAAATGAAAGTAGGAGTAACATTTCTCCAGACTGTTGCAGGAGTTCCTCTCCATTTTCCTGCGCCTAATACTTCTCCTGGGCCAAAGACATTTTGAAACCTTGCCCGAACAGTCGGGACTTGATGTTGCTTGTAAAAATAAACAGCATAGAATTCACCGATTACTTTAGAAATAGAGTAGGGACTATCTTGATTAACCGTAATTGGGGCATCTTCAGAGGTGGCTTCTGCACTTCCGTAGGTTTTTTTGGCGACAGAACAACCAGCAGAGGAATAAACTAGCTTTTTTAAATTAGTGAAATCTTTAACATGATTCATTAATTTTATGGTAGTTAAAGTGTTATTTTCATGGTCAGCTATTGGGTCGTGAATAGAACTTTGATTTCCGTGGAAGGTTGCTAAGTGGAAAATATAATCAAAAGAATCATCTATTAATGCTAAAATAGAATCATCTGTAATAGAACCTTCGACGAAAGAAAGTCTATAATCTATGGGTAGGTTATTCTTTTCTGATGATAAAAGATTATCTATGACTGTAATATTTACGGATTGATTTTGTTCAAGTATTAATTTAACAAGATTACTGCCTACAAAACCCGCTCCTCCAACAACTAGAACCTTTGAATTATTCATATTTTTATTTTTTGACAACATAGTTTATTTCTACTTTATGGAGCATTTTATTAACATAATTGCTCTTAAAGTTTTTATGTAAAAAATTAAAGATTCGTCTTCTTAATTTGTTAATAATCATCCAAGACGAGGGATATTTAAACCTAGAATATTGAATAGAATCTCCTGCTGTATTCCATTCTATAGTTTTACAATTAGCGATTCTACTAAAAAATAGTTCTAGAGAGAATTCGTCAAAGCTTCTCAGATGGACAAAAAAGTATGGATAACTTTTTGCTAAATAAGGAGAAAGGTCTTCTCTGTAAGGAACTCTAATTATTAAATAGCCATTAGGTTTTAGCACTCTTAGTATTTCGGAAATAGATTTATTAAAATCTAAGACATGTTCTAGAACGTCCGTACAAACTATAATATCAAACAACTTATCTTTGTAAGGTAATTCTTCTACCTTAGAAAGCGAGCAAGTAATATTTTTAGTTTTAGCGATTTTGAGATACTCTAAAGAAATGTCAACACCAAACCTTTCTAAATTTTTAAAGGGTGATAGTAATCTTCCTAAACCGACCCCCACATCTAAAATTCTATCTCCAGTTTTTGCATATTTCTGAATTAGCGAACTTGTTGAAGCTTCACACTGCTTCCATAAATCTTCAGAAATAAAATGTTTACCCTCTTTTTCAATTAAGGCTAAGTGATCTTTAGAGATTACATCATAATTTTTTATATAGCCATCCTTTGATGAAAAAATTGGGAGACCATCAATAGTATTGATAGGATTCCTGTTATAGATTTCAGTTTTTATCATTCTTCGATATGCTTTAAGTAGGTGTAAGTTTATTGAATGTTATATTTCTAATAAATAAATTAAGGAATCTATTTTATTTTGTAATAACATAAACTTGTTATCCTTAAAAAGGGGATATTCTCTTATAAAATGGGATTCTGCTAAATTATTTTTGAGTCATTATAATGTAAACCTGAAAAAATAGAAGATTGATTATCAGCCTAATGTCAATTTTTTGAAAATATATTTTGGCTCACAACCTATTTATAATTAATTTTTTATCAAAGTCATAGTCAAATACTTAGCTTGTTTATAATAAAAGTATTTTCAAATGACTAAAATCGAAACAAGGTTAATGTATTGGCTGATAGATAAATCGAAATGATTATTACATTTATATAAAATTTCCACTCCAGAAACTTATCATTGATAAGTTTTTGAAGTGGAAACAAGGGATTAAAAAGTGTAGCCCCTTAATTTGATGGATATACTATTTTGATTTACTAGGAAAAAGCAGGAATTATGTTCGCATAATAACTATTTTTCCAAGGTGAAATAGAACATGACTAAAGATTAGTTCTACACTTTATTTATTTGCCCCTCTTAAGCTACTTTTTCAGGTTCCGCTAGGTGACTATATATATCATTTATACCATATTTATCATACCACTTTAGTTGATTAAAAATGGTCTCTTTAAAATCAGATTGAGCTTTCCAATTAAATACTTCCTCAGTTTTAGCAGGGTTTAGTACAACTGCAGGGACATCGTCTGCACCGGGAGGTACTATAGGGACATCAGGAATTTCGATATTTAGGTATTCTCCTACTGTAGTAAATACATCGTGGATGGTATTTCCTTTTCCAGTAGATACATTAAAAACACCTGACTGAAATTTATGAAATAATAAAGTATCCATTAATGCGAAAAAATCTCTAATATCTAGAAAGTCCCTAATAGTATCGCTACAAAAACAATTTTTTCCTGCTTTTAGTCGCTGATAAAAAGTAGGAATTGGTCCGATTGCTAGACGAGGCGCACAAATATTGGCTAATCGTAAAGAAACTACATTTAATCCACTTTGCAATAAATAAGATTCACCAGCTGTTTTTGATATCCCATAACTAGTAAAAGGCGCAGTAGAATGGTCAATAGGAATAGGAACTTGTGTTGGTCGACCGTAACAAAGAGCTGTTTGGAAGTTAATAAACTTCTCCACTTTATGTTCTAACGCAGCTTTTCCTACATAAATACTACCTAAGACATTAGTTTTAGTGTCCTCTTCCCAGTTTAATGGGTCTTTATAAGCGGCAGCGCTATGAATAACTACTGTAGGTTTGAAATCAGAGAAAACTTGAAATACGAGCTCTTCATCAGCAACAGATCCTTCGATAACCTGCAAGTTTTTTATCTCTGGTACAACTTCACGCTTTCCTGTTGCAAAATTATCTATAATACAAATCTCATGATTCTGAGGTAAATACCGTTCTATTAAATTAGAACCAAGACAACCTGCTCCTCCTGTAATTAAAATTTTCATAATTTTATTAGCTTACTACTTTTAAATGAGTGTATTCTCCTAAGGTTCCATGTATTTTATAATAATTAATGGCCTCACGAACAGTTTCTTCTATAGGAGTAAAGGAAATTTCGCCAAAATCGGCAAAAGTTCTAGATGGATCTAATAGAATAGAAAATACATCATCCTCTCCAAGTTCTTTGATATCTGGTGTTGGATATTCTCCTAAGTTCATAGCTTTTACTACTGCATCATAAAGCTCTATAATAGATACATCCGTTCCAGAAGAGAAATGATAAGTACCATGACCAACGCCATCGCAGGCTTTTAAGACGACTTTTGCTAAGTCTTTAACAAATACAAAATCGCGTCTTGATTTAGTCACAAAGCATTTTTTGCCATCTTTTAGACGTTGATAAAAAATTGGTAAAGGACCTGCTACATTTCGAGGACCTACTACATTTGCTAAACGGAAAGTGACAAAGTCTATTCCAGCTAATTCTAAATATAACTCATTCGTCGTCTTAGAAATAGCATAACTACTACCTGATGGAATCCTAGGATGATTCAGCGTAATAGGTTGCTCCTGTGGCTTTTGCCCGTAGCATAGTGCTGTTTGAAAATAGATAAAACGACCTACACCAAAAGCCTTAGCAGCATCGACTATATTTGCCCCACCTACACAGTTAGTTAAAGTATCATTGTACCAATCATGTGGATCTTTAAATGATGCAGCTGTATGAACGATTGCATCTGGCGCAAAACCTTCTACTAATTGAAAAACTAAATCTCGATCGGCAATAGTATCAATTACTATTTCTAAATTTGGATGGTTATCCAAATGCTCTTTTCTACCTGTGGTTAAATTATCTATAACTAGAACTTGGTCGCCACGCTCTAAAAGCATTTCGGCAATATGAGAGCCAATTTGTCCTAATCCTCCCGTAATTAAAATTTTCATAAAATTTATGTGTTATTCAAGATTTGAATTATAAATATAAAGAAAGATGATTTCTTTATTTATAAAGTTGATTATTAAAAGCTAAACTTAAATTAAATAACAATAGCTTTTTCTTGATCGATTAGAGATTTAAAAGAATGAGATTTATCATGAAACTCTTTATGCCATATTTCAAGAGACATTAAGCCCCATATTTTTCTGCCGAAAGCTGTTTCTCCTTCGATAGATTCTAATACCTTTTTGTTATCAACATAAGGTCTGGATAAGGCATTGGAAGAACCAAATAAATCGTGCGTAAATTCCTTGAAATCATTTTTTAACCATTGGTTTAAAGGAACAGGGAAACCCATTTTATTTTTACGATTTACGATTGAGTCTGGTAATTCATGTTTCATAGTATTAATAAGTATTTTCTTTAACGTTCCATTTTTAAACTTGATATTTGCTGGCATTGTTGCAGCAAATTCAACAATTTTGTGATCAAGGAATGGAACTCTAGATTCTAACCCATGTGCCATGCTCATTCTGTCCTCTACTTGTAATAGAGCTGGAAGCAAGGTTTTGAAATCGAAGTGAGTCATCTTATCAAAATAAGATTCTTTGCCGACATTCTTACCATTAAAGATTTTTGCAAAAGTTTCGTAGGGAGAATAGTTGCCTAATTCATTCCAACGAACTTCTTCTTTTAATGAAGGTGCTCTATTAATTAATCTAAAATAACGTTGATCTATATCGCCGAACAAACCATCTTTCCAAAAAGTTTTCATCAATGGCTTATAATTTTCTAAAGCTCTTAAGTTGGGAATAATAGATTCATAGGTTACAACAAAATTTCCATCTGATAAAGATCCTTCAATTGCTCCTTTTATGCATTGTTCAAAATAAGCTAGTAGATACCTTGTATATCCCCCAAAAATTTCATCTCCACCTTGTCCACCTAATACTACTTTGCAATATTTTGCAGCTAATTGCGAAACCATATATTGAGGAAAAGACCCTGGACCAGCAACTGGATAATCTAAATGATAAATAATTTTATGGATATTATCGATAAATTCTCCTTTGTGCATTCCTAGCTCATGTAGGTCAATAGGACGCATTTTAGCCACATCTCGAGCATATTCACTTTCATCATATAAGGCACCTAATTCAAATTTGCCGTTGAAGGCATCCATATTTCGTCCCAAATTTTGGTACTGGGCAGCAAGTGAGGCGACTATACTAGAATCCACACCTCCACTAATATAGGCACCTACAGGCACATCACTTCTCAAATGTAATTTGACAGATTCTTCAATTAATGATTGTAATTTCTCACTAAAATACTTTTCTGTATGATTCCAATCTAAATTATGATAAACTTCCCAATAGTGATCTGTAAATACTTTACCATTGTCTATGGTTAAATAATGAGCTCTAACTAATTCATTAATACCTTTAAATAAGGTTTTACCTGCTAGACAAAATTGAAAGACAAAATAATCTTGTAGTGCATTCTCATCAGTTTCTATTTCGGGTAGAAATGGTAATAATGATTTTGCTTCAGAAGCAAAATAAAAATGATTATCTACAATAGTATAATAGAAAGGTTTAATACCAAACCTATCTCTTGCACAAAATATTTTTTTTTCTTTGGCGTCCCAAAGGGCAAAGGCAAACATCCCTCGAAAATGATTTACACAATCCTTGCCCCATTTTAAGTAAGCTGCTAGAATGACTTCTGTATCAGAATTTGTTACAAAGTTATATTCTTTAATTAACTCAGCTCTTAATTCCAGATAGTTATAAATTTCGCCATTATAACAAACAACATTACCTGACTGACCTATCATTGGTTGATTACCTCCTTCTATATCAATGATACTCAATCTTTGGTGGGCAAAACCTATAGATTCTTTTTGGTTTGACCATTCTCCTTTTCCGTCAGGTCCTCGGTGATTTTGGAGCTTGTGAAATACTTGTAATTTTTTGTTTAAATTACCTATTGAATTATTGTTAATATTATAAATACCTGCAATTCCACACATTCTATTTTATTATTTTTAGATTGAAAATGTATTTTTAATTGTTTTAGCCTATTCGGTTATTTTAGAAAACCTTTCTGAATATAATTCTTCATAGCGGTACTCCTTTTTAATCTGACCAGCTTCTAATTCATAAATTCGCTGGCAATTATTTAAGGTAGTAATCCTGTGTGCTACTAATATTATTGTTTTATTTAACTTTGATAAATTATTTATGGTTGTTGTAATTGCATTTTCCGTATCCATATCTAAAGCGCTAGTAGCTTCATCAAAAATCACTATGCTGGCTTCTTTGTATAATGCTCTAGCAATGCCAATTCTTTGCTTTTGCCCTCCTGACAAATTAGCTCCATTTTCACCAAGAATCATTTCATCACCCTCTTCATTACTGTTTATTAATTCCGTAAGCATGGCATCTTTAATAGCATTCCTTAATTTAGTCTCATCTATATTTTTAACAGCTTCTCCAAAAGCAATATTTTCTTTTAATGTCCCATTTTTAATGAAAATATCTTGTTGAACTAACCCAATATTTTTTTGAAAATTAGATATATTGTCTTTGGTAATAATTTGATCATCTACTAGTATTTTCCCTGAATACGGATAAATAAACCCTAAAATAATATTTAACAAAGTAGTTTTTCCTGAACCTGATCCCCCTATAAAGCCAATTAATTCTCCTTTTTTTATGTTTAAGTTGAGATTTTTAATGATAGTTTTATCACTTTTAGGATAATTATAATAGATATTTTTTAAAGTTAAACTTTGTTCAAATTTTAATTTATCAACCACCTTGAAATTGAATACCTCCTTTCCTTTCAAATGTTTCAAACTTTCACAAGTATAAGAATGATTTTTAATCAGAATTAAGGCATTCATCATTTTATTAAAAGAAGGCATAACTCGAAAAGCAGCTACACCAAATAAAGCTAAAATGGTAACAAGAGAAGATTGATTATTTGGAAATAAATAAGTAAATAGAAAAATAGTTACTATTCCTAAGGCGGCAATAATTTCATTAGACCTTTGGGAAAGGTTTTGATAAACACCTTGAATCAGAACATCCAATTTGTATAAACCTTGTTGTTTATCACTATAATTGGTTAAATAATCTTGTTCTTTATTTGATAGCTTTACATTTTGATAGGCCGCTAAAGATTCAAGAATAGTATTATAAACTTTTGGATATAAATTATTCCTTTTTTCACCCAATAATTTAACTCTAATTCTAATAAAGTAATAAATCGTAGCAAATGCTGGTAATATAGTACTAATAGTTACAATAGCAAGTAAAGGATTATAAATAAACATACTTACTAGAATGATTAATGCCACAACAAATTCTGTTGTGAATATTAGGACAGGTAGAATATAATTAGCAGCAAATAGAAAAGGAATGTATTGAATATTATAGGCTTTAGTTCCTGAGTCTTCACCTATAATATGCAAATAACCTTGTTGATAATAATATTGGAATTGTTTTTTATTTAATCTGTGCGCTATATTAAAAGCAAATCGTGACTGAATATATAATATGAAAATACTAAAGACGTTTTTTAAAACAAATATCGCTAATAGTATTAAAGACAATACGAGAAGGAATAAAATTTCATCTTGTATACCTATGAAATCATAAATGAATTTGACATATTCATTAGTTTGAATAAGAGAAGTTTGGAGAGCAATCTTTGTTATTGGTAGAATTAATGATAGTCCTAGGACATCAAAGAAAGCATTTGTCAGGAGTAACAATAATATTCCTATAGAGCGTTTTTTTTGGTCATTATCTAATAAGACCTTAATATTTCTTATAGCATTGCTGTAGGGATTATTCCCTAAAAAGCTAAGTAATCTCAAATGATAAATTTTGAAAAGAAGAATTCTTAGTAGTGAATTTTCCTACTTAATAATAATGGAAAAATATAGTGTCATTTTTTTAAATTAACTTAACATGGCGAAGCTAATATCTTATGAACTATAAATCAGACTATTTATTCTAGAAATTATTATTAGCCAGATTTAGCAGCTGCTTCAAATCTGACTCATGATAGAATATTTTAATTTAATTAATTGATTATCAATTTTTTCCAAGTTTACGCAAAAAAGACTTCTAACAAACTAATGATTACTTAGTGAGATAGTATTCTTTTTTTTCCTTTAACAATGGATGATAATCTCCCTGCAACCCAACAGGTGTAGCATTCCGAATATCATGCACTAATTCAATAGACCGACGAGCATCCTGAATCCCATATCCATTACCTTTAATGATTTCTTCATAGGAAGTTGTATGCAAATCTGTAAACCCTGTACTAAATTCAATTTCTTCCCCCTCTACCATAATGGATCTATAAGTACGTTTTCCAGCAGCTTTGGCAGATGCTGGCACATAATCGTAATTGATACTTAGTAACCATCTGACTCTAGCTTTTTCTAAATCTAAATATCCTGCTGCTCTATCTTCTTCATGTAAATGAACAATATTTCTTTTGACGGGGCCAAAAATCCAAGTTAACATATCATAAAAATGAACGCCAATGTTAGTGGCTATTCCACCTGATTTTGATTTATCGCCTTTCCAAGAATGATGATACCATTTACCTCTAGAGGTGAAGTACGATAAATCTACATCGTATATTTTATTGGCTGGGCCATTGTCAATTTTTGTTTTTAAGTCTAAAATAGCTTTGTGATGTCGCAATTGAAGAATATTCCAAATTTTCTTGCCTGTCTCTTTTTCAATCTCTGCTAAAGCATCTACGTTCCAAGGGTTTAAGACCAATGGCTTTTCGCAAATTACATCTGCTTGATTTCTAAGGCCAAATCTAATATGAGAGTCATGCAGATAGTTAGGCGTGCAAATGCTCACATAATCCACTTTATTTCCCTTTCTTTTTTCTTTATCTATATGACGATCAAAACGCTCAAATTCTGTAAAAAAGCTTGCTTCGGGGAAGTAACTGTCAATAATACCTACGCTATCAAATTTATCCACAGCGGCAATCAAATCATTTCCTGTATCTTTAATAGCTCTCATATGTCTAGGGGCGATATAACCCGCCGCACCAACTAAAGCGAAATTTTTCATAACCAAGCTTTTTTTTATAAAAATTTAAGAGTTAATAATTTTATACCTTTACTTATAGCTTCGCTACTGAAAAGTCTAAAAAAACTTGTCAATATTGAAGAGATAACTATATAATTATCAATGTTAAAACACACCTACCAAAACGTCAATTTAAATTAATATGTTTCATAATCTAATCATCAAATAGGTGAATGATTGGTTAAAGCACCAACCAATAATTTACCTTTAATACGAGTGCTCTATTCTTCACGCCAAAGTTTTCTACGGCGTAATTATCTGTATATACTAGGAAAATATCGGACATGGGCGCAAAACGCCATTGAAATCGACTGTTAATATTAAAATTGTCTGCCTGGGTATTATACTGGAGAAAGGTGGTCCAAAAAAGATTGCGATTGAAATTAATTTCAATTTTAGGGCTGAATGCCCAGATCGTTTCTTCGCCAAATTCGTCTGGGAATTTTAACTTATTATACTCGATGTCTAAACCAAAATTACCCCAAGGTTGCTGTCTATATTCTATGCCTACTTCAACTTGATGGAGGTTACCATTGTAAAAGCCACCTGTACTGACTCCTGCACCAAAAGATAATTTTTTGCGCTCATCTGAGTCATAGCCGATGCCAACTCTATTGGCAGCATACCTACCTATTGGTAAAGGCATATCTCCTGTAAAGGAAAAAGGGAAACGTAAATCAATTACATTATTAGCTGCTTCTAAAAAGAGACTGCTACTGTTTTTAAACTCAATATTATAGCCAAATTCATGTCCTCGTTCTACAAATTGATATTCAGGGTCTAGCCTTAAATAGGATTCTAACTCCAACTGATGTCGATTGATCGTACTACTGTTCTCTGGAATGAAGGTGAAGGTTAACGGGAAAAAGATATTACTAAACCCTAATCGGATAGTCGTGTCTCGAATCGCATCATAGTTATTAACAAAATTAATAAATCCAACATCCGCAAAATATTCCGTACCCACTCTTGTCCAATCTACTACAGCAGAAAGAATATTCCCATTATAGGCACCTCCAACAGAGGTGAAATTATTATCACCTGATATATCGGGTTTAAAATTTTTATGGTATCCTGACCATGCTTGCCAAATTCCATTGGAGCTTTGGTAAGCGAATTCTAAGCTCACATTTCTATTATAATCATTTTCGACAAATTCCCCGTCGTTATAGGCGTGCCTATTGACAAACATGCCCTTTATAGTAGATCGACCAAATACTCGTTGATTAAAAGCAGCTGCGGTATAATTTTGACCAAATTGGTCATCATTTCCTTTGGTTTGCACATTCATGATTCCGATCCTCGTATTCCCTGTGACATTTCCAGTTAATCGGGCACCAAAGGCAATGGGTACGGCTTGACCAGCGCCATCTAAACCGATTCGACGAGAGAAAAAAGGCCGCACAGGAGGAATGCCAAAGTTGGAGAATATATCGCTATTTTCAATGAAAAAAGTTCGTCTTTCAGGTAGAAAAATACTGAACCTAGTCAAATTAGTGACCTGTTGGTCTACTTCAACTTGGGAGAAGTCGGGATTAACGGTTAAATCTAAATTTAGAGAAGAGGATAAGGCTATTTTTGCGTCTACACCAATATCAAAGCCATTTTTTGCTTTTGTATCGGTGGTAAAGTCTTTGAAGGTATTGGTATTGACATAAGGAATGACAGAAATATTTCCATTTGCTTTTTTAGGTGGGGCATCCCACTCTAAGCGACCGGTATAGCCTAAATCTATAAACCAAAATTGTCTAGGAATTTCCGCCCAAACATCTTGCCGATTGTTCTTTTTATCATTTCTAAAGAAATTAATGCCCCAAGTTGTTCGGTCCGTCTCATAGCGTAAGGTCTTAAAAGGAATCGCCATTTCTACGGTCCATCTGTCGTGATGAATATGCGTTTCTACATACCAACGATTGTCCCATTCTCCTTTATAATGCTCAGATCCTGTGCCGCCACCTAATAAGACATCTGTTTGCACGCCTGCGGGATTGGTACCAAACATAAACCCTGTAGTTGCCTCATTTAAGGGGTCTAATACTACGCCTATATTATCGCCATCCCAAAAACCAATATCTCTTTTCATAGTGGAGATAATGTGGTTGGGACTATCCATGCAGGTAGCAGAAACGTATAAAAAATTATCGTCGTAGGTTAGGCTAAATGCTGTGTGTAAGACTGCTTTTTCTCCTGGTTTTGGATTTTTTTGCACAAAATTACTGCCTACGTCTGCTTCCTTCCAAGCAGCTTCATCTAGTTTTCCATCTATATGGATTTCATCGCTGGCTCTTTTTATTTTGATGCCATATTTTTTTTGATTATCATTAAAGGAAAAGGCAAATTGAGTACTAAAAATTAGTAGTAGACAGAACGGTAAAAGTGATTTCATACGATTAGGAATTTTCTCGATTTCTAACCGCAAAAGTAGTGGATTAGTTGCAATAGTTTACTTTTGACTTATTTTCAACACTTAAATTAACATTTGGATGAAAGGAATTTTATTAGCTATGCTAGCAGGGATATTATTTGCTTGTTACCAATTAGCTGTTAAACTATCAGCTGAGCACATTCAAGAAATGTTGGGTGCGGTCATTTTACAGGGAGTAGCTGTTTTGGTAGGCGCCTTCTTTTTTTTGATATTTAAAGATGGACATTCTGATTTGAGCTATACTTCAACAGGTTTGAAATTTGCTATTTTTGCAGGCATTTTTGTTAGCTTAGCGGAGATTGCTACTTTTTATACTTTTTCGCAAGATATTTCCCCTTCTGTAGGGATTACCTTGATTGTGGGGGTGAATATTTTGGTTGGGCTAGGGCTTGATTATTTTTGGTTTAAAAGCAGTTTAAGTAGTACGCAGCTGTTAGGTATCTTATTTGTCTTGGCTGGTGTGATTTTGATTAGCTGGAAAAAAGGGTAGAGGGTGTTTAATTTCAACTTCAACCTCAATTTCAAGAAATACAATTGTTTTTTGAGATTGAGATTGAAGTTGAAGTTGGAATTGAGATTTTTTAGTTACTTAACCCAATAATCTAGTACCAATACATCATCCAAATGTGGATTTAAAACGGCTCCAAATGCCTTATGGTCAGGATGTGGCAGATAGACTGCTCGACCTGCTTCACTATCAAAAGTTAAGAAAAAACAATGCGTAAAACCTTTCTCCAATCCTTCTGGGCTATTGTTTATTCCCCATTCATACCCTTTTATTTCAGGAATCTTATTTGGTAAGGCAGTAAAAGCTGCTTCTACTTCTCTGATAGTGGCTTCAGATGTTCCTTCTTTAAATTTAAAGAGTACTACATGCCGAAGCTGCTTAGTGGCAGTTTCTGCATCTATACTTGCTTTTTTTACTGTTGTTTCTTTGACCTCTACGGATG
The DNA here is from genome assembly GCA_965277445.1 of Saprospiraceae bacterium. Lineage (GTDB taxonomy): Bacteria > Bacteroidota > Bacteroidia > Chitinophagales > Saprospiraceae > JAFMDF01. The sequence goes on from CBDICY010000001.1 coordinate 202,478, forward strand.
AACTACAAGCAGTCAATAGAAAAACGATACTTATTAGAACGAATGGAAATTTCATGAAAAATGAATTTGGTTAAATTATTTTAAAATTGAATTGGTAGAATGATTATATGTATAGTCGAAATTTTATTGCTTAAAAACTTCTATTGACAAAGATAGAGAAAAAGAAAGAAATGCTTTAGAAGTTAGAATTATTAAACATTTTGCTCGAGGTATTCTATTACGATTGATGAAAATAATTATGGTTAATATTTGCTGATTTGATTGAGCCATGTTGAAAAGTCATTGAGAAGACTTTTAGATTAATTGATGATTAAAAAAATATGACTTTACTTGATGAATGTGTATATTAAGGATTCATTTTTTATTAAATGTGTTAACTGCTGATTATCAATTGTATTTTGGGTATGAGCTATTAATATTGAATAATTATTTTGTATTTGACTTACTAAATTGAGTTTTTTATCGCTATATTAGTTCAAAAAAATAGATGTACATACATTGATTTTCAATTATTTATACTAAATTTGTGCATCGAATAATTGTAATGTTTTAACCAAACTTTTTTGAATTATTCAATTTCGGCGTTATAATTAAAGTTATGCGCTTCGGAATAATTGACCAAACAGATAGAGAGAATCTAAGGAATAATTATTCTCGAATGAGAGCGCGTGGGTAACAGCTTAACATTGCTGTTACCCTTTCTTATTTACAGGATGACATGATTCTGTTGATTAACAGGATATAAACTTATATTCTAACATACATCTAACTAATAATCTATCTAGATAATACTTCATCTATTAAACCATAAGCCTTAGCAGTTTCTGCTCGCATCCAATTATCTCTATCACTATCTTTTTCTATTTGCTGATAAGTTTGCCCAGTTGTTTGACTTAAGATATGGTAAATATCTTGCTGTAACTCTTTATATAGTTTATAGGTAATTTCCATGTCTGATAATTGCCCATTTGCTCCCCCAGATGGTTGATGAATCATGATTCGACTATGAGTTAAACAAGATCTTTTCCCTTTCGTTCCAGATGTAAGAATGACCGCACCAAAAGATGCTGCTATGCCTGTGCAGATGGTGGCTACATGTGGCCGAATAAAATTCATCGTATCATAAATCCCTAAACCTGCGGTAACCGATCCCCCAGGGCAATTAATAAATATTTGAACGTCTCTTTTTGCATCGACTGATTCTAGAAATAAAAGTTGTGCCTGTATTATATTGGATACATAATCGTCAATCCCAACGCCTAAAAAAATAATTCGATCCATCATTAATCTTGAAAAAACATCCATTTGAGAGACGTTTAATCGCCGTTCTTCTATTACCGTTGGGGTAATGCCCATCGCTAAATTAGTTGGATTCGGCGTTGTCTTTTGCAGGTATTTTTCTAAATGATGACTGTTCATTCCTAGATGTTTGGTCGCATATTTTTTAAATTCATTTTTTGCTAACATGATACTGTTTTTAATTAAAAGCCATAGAATGACCTGTTTAAATGATTACATTTAATTGAAAAAAATTCTTTTTTTCTGTGGAATTGTTTACTTACACTAGTTTGAAATAGAGCCCCTTATTAGTATTTTTTTAATCTCAATAGCATTTAGGAAACCTTAGGATTACTTGCTTTGACCCAATTGACAACCTGTAAATAAGTGACTTCAAGCGGTAAATTTTTCCAAGTTTTGATCATTTTTCTCACTTTAATTTTCTTTTTCATAGGGGCTTTTTAAAAGAGAATAGATGCGTAAATGGCTAATCTTTGAGTAAGGGACATTTTACTATTTTCCTCCTGTAATAATTCCCTTAATTTTTTTCGACCTCGACTAATTCGTGTCTTTACTGCTCCTAGACTAACCGATTGAATTTCTGCTATTTCTTGAATGGAAAAGCCACTTAATTCAAATAATTGGATGGCTTCTTCTTGCTCTTTGGGTAATTGCTTTAATGTTTTAAGTAAATATTGTAAATCTAAAGCAATGGCAGGGTCGGCTGTTCTAGCTGTTAATTTTTCTAAGACTCTTTCGTCCCATGGACTACTAAATTTAGCCCGTCTATGATGTTTGAATACAATGTTCTTGACAACTCCAATCATATAACCCAGTAACTTATTTTTATCTTGAATACTATTATAACCTTGTAAAGTAGCTAAAATAGCTTCCTGTACTAAATCCTCGGTTTCTAGCCAACCAATAGCTTTGCTACTACAAAAACAGACAAAAGGCGCATGAATGGGTTCATACCAAGCTAAAAAATCTTCCTGTATTGTTATCTCCATGGTCGAAATTAATTTTTTAATTGTCAGACTGCTAATCAATCTGCGAACGGAATAAATTGGCAGTTTCTAAAGGAGTATACTACGTTTCTATTATAAAGTACCATTACTTCTAGAAAGGTTACTGTTTAATTGAAAAATTGAGAGCATTTGCCTATTTAATCTTATTCAAAAGGCAATTTTTTGCTACTTTTATGCAAAATTAACTGACAATTTATTTTATTAATCGGACAAAGCCTAGCTCTATAATGATTAAAAAGACCCTACTCCTACTTGTTTTTTGCTGCTGTTTTCAATGGACGATCAATGCCCAAAACGAGGTAGATGAATCTATTCTTACTGTTGATAGAATTTATTCAGGCACTTTTGCCCAAGAGCAATTTGGTCCATCTAAGTGGTTAGACGGAGGTAAAGCTTATACTACTTTGGAAGCTTCCTTGTTTGAAGGGGCAAAGGATATTATAAAATATGATACTCGATCTGGTAGACGAACTATTCTAGTAGAGGCAAAGGCATTGATTCCTGATGGAGCGGATGAACCGCTTAGTATTGCGAATTACTCTTGGTCGAATGATGGGCAAAAATTATTGGTTTTTACCAATACTAAACGTGTTTGGCGGACGAACACCAAAGGGGATTATTGGATTTATAATTTACAGAATAAATCCTTGACAAAAGTAGGTACGAATTTACCCGTTTCTTCTTTGATGTTTGCCAAGTTTTCGACCGATGATCGTCAGATTGCTTTTGTAAGTGAAAATAATTTATATGTACAAGATTTGGCGACTCAATCGGTCAAGCAATTGACATTTGACGGGACAACAGCTATTATTAATGGCACTTTTGATTGGGTATATGAAGAAGAATTTGCTTGTAGAGACGGATTCCGTTGGAGTGCTGATGGACAATATATCGCTTTTTGGCAAGTAGATGCGAGTGGAATTAAGGATTTTTTAATGATCAATAATACGGATGCTATTTATTCTAAAACGATTCCATTGCAATATCCGAAAGTGGGAGAAGATCCGTCGGCTGTTAGAATAGGAACGGTACATCTGACTACAGGAAAAGTGACTTGGATGGATATACCTGGCGATGCCAAACAACATTATTTACCAAGAGCGCAATGGATTGAATCAACAAATCAATTACAAGTACAACAATTGAATCGGAAGCAGAATGAAAAGAAAATCTGGATTTGTGATGCGGCAACTGGTAAAGCAACGACCATATTTACAGAAAAAGAAGAAACTTGGCTAGATATTACGCATCCTGATCCGACCTTGGCTTGGGATATGACGGATTTACCAATTATTCAAAATGGCAAAGCTTTTTTAAATATAAGTGAAAAAGATGGTTGGCGGCAATTGTACCGAGTCGCCATGAACGGGAAATCTGAAAAATTACTAACCAAAGAAACTTTTGATATTGCTCGTTTTCATCAAGTGGATGAAAAGACGAATACTATTTATGTCAATGCCTCTCCAGATAACCCTACACAACGGTATTTATATCAAATGTCTTTGAATGGCAGAAGTAAAGCTAAAAAACTGACGCCAGTAAATCAATCTGGGGTGCATCGGTATAATATTTCGCCTAATGGAAGATATGCGATTAACAGTTGGTCAAATGCTAATACACCGCCTACGATAGAACTAGTTTCCTTACCAGATCATAAGACTTTAAGAACCCTAGTTGCTAATAAAACCTATAAAGAAAAGATAGCCAAATTAGATTTAACGCCCGTTGAATTTTTTAAAGTGGCTACTGAAGATGGCATAGAAATGGATGGGTATATGATTAAACCCGCAAATTTTGATGCGACTAAAAAATACCCTGTTCTTTTTCATGTTTATGGAGAGCCTTGGGGACAAACAGCAACGGATGCTTGGTCTTCTTTATGGCATCGTTTGATGGTTCAGAAAGGGTATATTATTATCTCTGTAGACAATCGAGGTACGCCTGCTTTGAAAGGTAGAGCATGGCGAAAAAGTATTTATAGAAAAATTGGCGTAATAAATGCAAGAGACCAAGCGATGGCTACGAAAGAAATTATTAAGGCATATCCTTTTGTAGATGCCCAACGCATTAGCGTTTGGGGGTGGAGTGGGGGAGGCTCTATGACTTTAAACTTATTGTTCCGCTATCCTGAAATATATAAAACGGGAGTATCTGTAGCACCTGTTGGCAATCAATTGTTGTACGATAATGTCTATCAGGAGCGATATATGGGCGTGCCTTGGGAGAATAAGGAGGATTTTATAGAAGGGTCGCCTGTAACGTATGCCAAAAATTTAAAGGGTAATTTATTATTGATTCATGGAACAGGGGACGATAATGTACATTATCAAAACGCCGAGATAGTGATTAATGAGTTAATTAAGCACAACCGACCTTTTCAAATGATGGCCTATCCTAATCGGTCTCATGGTATTTATGAAGGAGAAAATACAACGAAGCATTTATATAACTTAATGACTAAGTATATTTTGGAACATAACCCAATTGGAGCAAATTAGGAAAAAATGGATTAATTTTCAACCATTTAATTTTTAATTTGTCTAATTAATTTAAGTTGTGGACAATGAAGAGTAGATAGTAGAGAATAAAGACTGAAAACCATCAATAAAATAGAAATTCTATCTATTAGTTTAATACGTAATTTATCACTACTCTCTGTTTTCTCTTCTTTGCAATTTAAGATTAAAAAAATTATAAAGCAGGCCGATACAATAAAAATGGAAAAATATAATAAAGACTTTTTCCCATTTGACACTATCATTTAATTTAGCAAAGTTATAGTTGTGTATCTATGAGTGAATCAAATAATTTACAACAGAGAGAATTTAAAAATGATTACATCAATGCATGTGTTAATATCTTGTATACCTCTTCTTTTATGCTTAAAATGAAGACAAAGGTATTGCGTCCTTTTAATATCTCCTTGCAACAGTTTAATATTTTAAACATCTTAAATAATCAATTTCCTGAACCTTCTACTGTCAAACCCTTGGCTAAACAAATGTTAGATGAGACGTCTAATGTATCTCGATTAATTGATAAATTGCACCTTAAAAAGCTAGTAGAAAAGACAAATGCAGTAGCTGATCGGAGAAAGGTAGAGATTTCTGTTACCCTAAAAGGAATAGAAGTATTTAAAGCGGCGGCTTTGGCTTTAGAAAATATTACGGAATTTCAATTGGGTAACCTGTCTCAGTCCGAAGTAATTTTATTGAATCAATTATTGAATAAAACTCGTGCTAATAATGATACTAAAGATTGATCTAATTAAAAACAAAAGGATCACCCCAATTTCATAAATTGATGCGATCATTTAAAGTTAAAATTGAGGTTGAATTTGAAATTTTATCAGTTTACTCTCCATATTCTGAGATGAAATCCAAGCGAGCATTTTGATATTTGGGGGTTTTTAAAATCTTCCGAAAAGCTTTAATCGTTTGCGTAGGCCCTTGATCAATTGCTAAATTAATCATCCACGCGGGAATAAAACCACCAGGATCAGAGCTTAAAAAATATTCTACATCGACTATTCCATTATCTTTAGGCGTAAATTCCCACCACAAATGTAATTTAGGAATTCGTACAATGCCTTCTTTTTCAGGGATATAAGTTGGTTTGTTAAAAGATTCTGACCGAACGATTTTGGTAATAGGGTCTTGGACTAAAGTGTTCTTCACAATTAAATCTCTATCGTCTAAAGGCCAAGGGAAATCCATTCGGTTATAATAAATTTCTTCGCTATTATTGATTTTTTTTAAATGATAAGCTTCTGGACATTTATATACCCAATCTGGAATAGCGGCAACATCTTGCAATAATAACACAATAGCAGACATAGAAGCCTCTACTGAAAACTTCATTTTTAATTGCTTAATCGGGCTATCAGGGCTATCTCTGACATAAATCTTTATATCTTTTTTGTCTTTTTTTAATTCCCAAGGACCTACTTTTTGGGCAATCGCGACAATGGAAAATAAAAGACTCCAACTTATTAGGATAATATACTTCATTAAGCCATGATTTGAATGAAATTAGCAGTTTCTAAATGCTATATGGATAACAAATTTAATACATTCGGGTTTGATAAGCTGTTAAATTATTCTTATAAAACTGCCGTTAATTTATTAAATTGCCAGATTGTGTATGCTATCGAACATTAATTCAATAATGCTTCCCCAATAAGTCTATTATTATGAGTCTTTTTAACAAGGTTAGAAAATGGTTTTCTGCGAATGATTCCCGAAATGAAAATTTAAAATTTTTGGCAGAACGATTGAACATGACCTATTCGGCACAAGACGAATTTGGAATGCTTCGCTTATTGAAAGATTTTAGATTATTTAAGAAAGGGTTTAGTAAAAAAATTACGAATATTCTACAGGAAAAGGAAGAATTTTTGACTTCAGATATTCGTATTTTTGATTATCAATATACCCAACGATATGGAAAAACAACCAAGACTTATAAACAGACGGTATTTTTTATTCAAAGTAAAGCCCTTGATCTACCTAAGTTCTACATGGAGCCAGAATATTTTTTTCACAGGATTGCCAACTTTTTTGGGATAAATGACATTGATTTTGAAGCGTACCCTGAATTCTCCAAACAATATCTACTGAAATCTAAAGACGAAGACAGACTGCGAAGTAAAATGAGTGAAGAAGTTTTACATTATTTTACCATTGAAAAAGATTGGTGCTTGGAAGGTATCAATTATTACTTGATTCTATACATAGAAGAAGGTGTTTTCCTTTCTAAAGACATTCCTTACCTTTATAATAAAGGAAAAGAAATTGTCGAGTTGTTTTCAGAAAAATAAATTTCACTTATTAAACTCAAAAATCATATGAAAAAACGTTGGACAGGTAATGGTGCTTATCGAAAAATTCAATTAGAAAAAATAGCCAATACAACTCAATTTTCCTATACATCAGAAGATGAATTTGGTTTAATAAACTTATTGAAAGACTTTCGACTATTCAAGAAAGGAATTAGGAAAACAATCGTTAATATGGTCAGAGATAAGACCGCTTCATATGAATCTGATTTTTACGTTTTTGATTACCATTATAAAATCTACCATGACGAAGATGTTTTGAATTTTTCGCAAACCGTCTTTTTGCACAATCGAAAAAATTAGCCTTACCTCCATTTTCTATACGCCCCCCACATTTTTTCAACAGAATAAACAACTATTTAGGGATTGAAGACATTCATTCTGAAAGGTTTCTTCCCTTTTCGGAACACTATTGGTTAAATGGAGAAGAACGGAAAATTCATGAAAGTATGAGTGTTGAAATGCTTCAATTTTTTACGACCGAACAAGATTGGAATGTAGAGGGACTTAACTACTTTATGATTTTTTACAAAAAAGATAAAGTTTTACCAACAACGGAAATCCTTGATTTTTACCAAAAAGGTAGAGATCTTATGAATATGTTTTCCATTCCACAAAAAAATAAACCATGAGTGCAAGTGCCGAAATGCCCTATTTTATCAATCCCTCTATTAATATGGATGCTGCGGCTAAAAAAACAGCATACGAGCAAGCTATTATAGAAATTGATGCCACTTTAGCTGGAGAAACGAATACGATTCTCAAAATGGTGTCCATTAATTGCCTTTTAAAAACCCATCTAACCCATTATTATTGGGTCGGCTTTTATGTAGTAAGTGGAGACCGAAAATTATCTGTTGGTCCTTATCAAGGAACGATGGGTTGTTTGCATATTGATTTTGATAAAGGGGTGTGTGGAAGAGCAGCAAGAGAAGAAAAAACGCAAATTGTAGCCGATTGCCATGCCTTAGACCAAGGAACGGCACATATTGCTTGCGACCCTAATTCTCAATCGGAAATAGTATTGCCTGTTTTTAATGAGGAAAAAGAGTTAATCGCTGTTTTCGATGTGGATAGCTCGCTGAAAAATTCTTTTGATGAAGTAGATCAAGCATATTTGGAAAGGATTTTGGCGAAGCATTTTGAAGAATAACCAATATAAGGAGGAAATTATTCCTCCCCAAGCCAAACAGTCATAGGACTAATTGCTCGATGACTCCAAGCATAATAAGGGATTAAGGTTAAACCTACTTTTTTTGATTGACCATCAATAGTACGTAAGCCCTTTCCTTTTAAGGTAGTAACCCCTTCTAATAAAGTAGGCTTAAATTTAGCTTTGAATTTTTTGTTTTCCAGAATGCTTAAATTCAGAACTTGACCATTATTATCCACGCCTTCTGCACAGTATAAAATGGGCCCTCTTTGTATCGCTAGCTTACCTTTATTAGCGGCTACTTTTTCATGACTTTTGATGGTTTTGACTTCCATTGGAAAATTTACTTCAATTTTATCACCGATCTGCCAAGTTTTAGAAATAACAGCATAACCATTTTTTATTACTATTGGATAGGATTTTCCATTGACTTTGATAGTCGTTTGCTTATTTGTCTTTTGTCGAAAAGTATATAAATCACTTGGCACAGGTTCATTGCTCGACCAACCTGGTATTCTAATCAATAAATTGGTTACAATAGCATCCTTATTTTTGATTTCCAAATTGACTTTGCCACTCCAAGGATAATTAGTGCTTTGTTCCAATATCATTTTTTGTTGACCTATTGCTATTTCGGTCGTATTATTCATAAATAAATTGACATAGACATTAGCAGCATCTACGGCATAAGTATAGCCTGCTACCGAAGGCACAAAACGAGATAAATTGGAAGGGCAACAGGAACAATTAAACCAATCGCTGCGACAAACTGCTCCTTGATTAAATTGGCTTTTACCATCAAATACTAAAGGATTGGGATAGAAAAATTTATCTCCTTCTAAGGAAAGTCCAGCTATTAATCCATTATACAAACTGCGTTCTAAAACGTCGATATATTTTGCATCTCCATGTAATAAAAACATTCGGTGATTCCAATAAACATTCGCAATGGCTGCACAAGTTTCAGCATAGGCATCATTGGGTAAGGCATAGGCAACATCAAACCCTTCGATGCCATGACCTGCCCCTAAACCACCTGTGATATACATTTTATGCTTGACGATATCTTCCCAAATCTTATCAGAAGCCGTTAAATACCCCTTATCACCAGTAATAGCTGCTATGTCTGCCATGGCCGCATACATATATCCTGCTCGAACAGAATGTCCAACCGCTTCCCGCTGTTCAATAACTGGTTGATGGTCTTGGGAATAAGCATCAAAATCTAAACCTGCTAACTCTCCTGCTTTATCATAATTTCTATAGCCTTTGCCTCTTCTATCTAAAAACAATTTAGCTAATTCTAAATATTTTTGCTGACCAGTTACTCGATATAATTTGATTAAGCCAATCTCTATTTCCTGATGGCCTGGATAATACTTTTTACCTTCTTCTACACAAATCTTATAAACTAAATCGGCATTTTTGGTCGCAATATTTAAAAAATCCTTTGTTCCTGTTGCTTGATAATGAGCTACCGCTGCCTCATACATGTGCCCCGCATTATACAATTCGTGGCTAAATTGGGAACCAACATAACGCCCTTCTTCATGATAAGAACAACAAGATAATTTAGCGTAATCGTTTGCCTTCAACGACCAAGCAGTATACAAATAACCATCTTCTTCTTGTGCTGCTGCTAAATAGGATACCAATTTATCCAAATAAGCACGCATTTCAGGGTCTTTGCCTGTTTGTAAACTAAAGGCTGCCCCTTCCATTATTTTATATAGATCAGAATCATTGAACCCAAATTTGCCTTGAAATTTACCTTCTTTTAAGCCTCCTGCAAAAATAAAATTATCGACTCGCCCCGTTTCTTCACACTTTTTGAAAGCATAAGGAATGGTTACTTTTGTAGCCGTTTCGACTCGACTTTTCCAAAAACCGTCTTTTAGTTCGACCTTAGTGAAATCTACGGGTTGAATCGGATAGTCAGAAGTTAAGGACTGAGCATTGCTGATAAAAACGGTTATTAAAAGTAAGCAAAGGCTTAAGATACTTCTTAATAAAAGTTGCATAAGGTGAGCATTTTAGTAAATACAGTTTTTCGTTTTTTAAAATTGTCTTAAAGGTAAGTTGCGAATAATAAAAAATGAAAAGATAACTATTAAAATTAAGTTAGACCACAATAGAATAGTCATTTTTGAGATTAGATAGTAGATTGTTTTACTTATCTTATCAAACTCAAAAAGAAATATGAAAACTGACTATTGGTTGCTTCCAGTTGTTTTAATACCTTTTTTTTTAGTAACTCAAGTGAAAAAAATTAATGGACAAGCATCTAAATTTGATTTAGGTTTATCTATTGGTTATGAGCATACAACAGTTAATGTATTTGATGAGGTAGCGGATGGTTCTTTAAATGAGCCTATTTTAGAAAAAGGAGATAAAAATGGAAAAGCTTATCGATTTATTGGGACTATTACTTATAACTTAACTGAAAATTGGAGTATTGGTTCAGGTTTGCAATATGCTGATAGTCAATTTAATACAGAAACGGATGGTGTTCGATGGGTTAGTGATTTTAATACAGAATTTGGTAGTACAAAGTACACAGAAACAATTACTTTTCAAAATATAGAACTTCCAATTTTGTTTACCTATAAAATACCACTACCTAAAGGGAAAATGCCAATAATTTTAGGAACTTCAATTAATTGGCGGTTAAAAACAGAAACGCTATCAAGGTTTAGGACAGGCGACGGAACAACAGGTTCAAATCTTAGAAGGGGAGAGGAGAAATTCAACAATATTAACCATTCTTTAATACTCAAACTAGGTTATCAATATCCACTTAATGAATCTATTAACTTAAATATTAATCCTACCTTCAACTATAGAATAAAAAAAGAAGCCCTCACTTTCTTATCTACGCCTAGTCGTCTGTTTTCTTATGGAATTTATGCTGGATTTGAAATAAAATTATAGCTATAAATTAAATATTTCAGGTTTCAAGAATAAAGAAATGTTATTTCCAAAGGATGGATTTTTTAGAAAAAGCTAATATAATGGGATTAAGTCATTGGTCATTAGCAGAAATCTACTAATGACCAATGAACCAATAACTATCTTAATTACTCTCCGCAGGCGCAGGATTCATCACAATTTTAATAAAATTACTATCATCGTAATGTTTTTTAATTGTTTCTTGAATATCTGCTGGCGTAATAGATTCAATGATAGATTGATATTTTTCTAAACTGAAATTATCAAAAGAATTCCAGCCGTTTTGATAAACGCCTTGCATATTGCCCATCCACCAACTGTTTTCTTTTAAGTCTTTCGTTCGACTTTGGATGCGGGTTTCTTTAACTTTATCCAAATCCTTAACTTGCACACCTTCCTTGCGAATGGTTTCAATATCATTTAAGCCTGTTTTAATCAATTCTTCTACTTTGTCGGGCTCACTATTAAAAGAGATATTGATAGAATATTGCGATTTTGGATAACGAGTAACATTCCCTCTAACACCAACGCCGTATACACCGCCTTTATCTTCTCGCATTGATTCTCGCATTTTAATCCGCAATAAATCAGCTGCCATATAGAATTTATAAACCTCTTTTGGTGTCCAACCGCTGTATTTACCATGATAAGTCATGTCAATTTGAGACTTTGGGGCTGCGCCTCTGACCAAATCTTTGACAATAACGCCGTCAATCATATTGATGTCCAAATCCTTCCAATTTTCAGTTCTGCCAATATTTGGAAGATTTCCTAAATATTTAGCAGTCATTTCTTTCATCGCTTCTACTTCAAAGTTACCGACAAAGAAGAAGGTAAAATCACTTGCGTCTGCAAAACGGTCTTTATAGACTTCCATGACCTTTTCTAAAGTGATTTTATCTAACATTTCTTCAGTAGGGAAACCCATTCTAGGATGTTCTCCATATTTTATTTTAGATGTTTGGTCGAAGAACCAATATTGAGGATTGGAGAATAAATTTTTGTAAATGGACTTTTGCTTGTTGATGTAAGACTTAACCACATCTTCATCTGCTCTTGGTGCATTAAAATACAGGTAAGTTAATTGCATCATCGTTTCCAAATCATCTGGCGAACAACCACCATTCATATATTCGTACATAGACCCAATCCCAGGACTGACATTGGCAATTTTACCAGCTAATTTTTTCTGTAATTGAGGTAAATCAAAAGTAGAAATGCCGCCTTCATTGATGATTCTGGCTGCATTAGCGGCACTTGGATATTCTTCGTCAGAATAAAGATTCGTACCACCTGGACTATAAGCCCGCATCATGATTTCATCATTCTTAAAATCAGTTGGTTTTAAAACGACTTTAACACCATTTTCTAAAGTGTATTCAGTAACATTTACATTTTCAATCGTTTTACTTTCTTTAATACCAACTGGCTGTAAATCAGTAGCTAATAAAGGTTCATCAGAGACTTTATCTTCGTAAGGAGTCAAGGTCATTGCCGCTACTTGATCAAAAATATTTAAAACTTCTGCTTCGGTAGGCATTGGTACCTCCTCCTTTTTTGGACCTGTGATGACGACTACTCGATTTTCATCCGTCACCCATTTTTTTCCTAGTGCATTTACTTCTTCCAGCGTAATAGTTGGTAAATATTCTTTGTATAATTTTTCTCTTTGATCCTCGCTAGGAATAGGATTGCCTTTCAAATAATGATAAACATATTTACCCACCAAGCGACGAGATTCCATTTTATCCATTTCCTTTACGGCTCTTTCTATGCCTTTAATCATCTCTACTTTAGTTCGCTCTAATTCGGAACTTGTAAAACCATGGTCGACGACTCGTTTAGTTTCAGTTAATACTGTCTCCAATCCTTTTTGAGCGCCTCCTTCTTGTACAAAAGCATAAGAAGAATAAGTAGCTAAACTGCCCACATCGCCACCATAACCTGTATAAGCGAAGGTGAAAGGTGGTTCAGGACTTTGCGTCAATTCATTTAACCGACCGTTTAGCATACTATTATATAAGCTATGCGTTAACTGTTTGCGAAAATCTAATACATTCTTCGTTTTTTCTCCTTTATGCTTATACATCAATTGTACCCTCGTAAACGAAGCCTCTTTATCAGAATTGATAGAGACCAATGTTTCTTTATGACCAGGTACCTCATATTTTTCTTTTGCTCTAGGTACTTTTGGGTTGGTTAATTTGCTAAATCGAGTTTTAATTTCTTGCTCAATTTGGTCAACATCAATATCGCCAACGACTACTACTGCCATTAAATCTGGACGGTACCAATCGTTATAATATCGCTTGACTACGTCATAACCGGCATTTTTGATAATGTCTGGCGATCCAATCGGTAAACGAGTCGCATACCGAGAATCTTTATACATGATCGGAAAATACTTTTGCTGCATCCGTTGGTCTGGACTTAATCGACTTCGCCATTCAGAAACAACGACCCCTCTTTCCTTATCAATTTCCTCATGGTCAAAAGTTAACCCACCTGCCCAATCTTCTAAGACAAGCATACCTTTTAACATTTTTTCCTGATCGTCTGTCCGCACTTGTAGCATATAGACCGTTTCGTCAAAACTGGTATAAGCATTTAAATCCGCGCCAAACTTCGTACCCGTAGACTCCAAATAATCTACTAATTCATTCTTTTTGAAATTTTTACTACCATTAAAAGCCATGTGTTCTACAAAATGCGCCAATCCTAATTGGTCGTCATCTTCTTGCATCGCACCTGCATTGACGGCTAAGCGTAATTCTGCCCGATTTTCTGGTTTGCCATTTTTTTGAATAAAGTATTTTAATCCATTGGCTAACTGCCCCATTCGGACTCGTTTGTCAACAGGTATTGCAGGAGCAGTCTGAGTCGTCATGTCTGGTTTTGGATCTGTAGTAGTCGGTGAAGGAGTAGTTGTATCGGAGACTACAGGAGCAGTTGTTGTACAACCAAAAATGAGCATGCCTATTAGCAATGCACTTAAGGTAATAATTTGGGTTATTTTCATGTCGAGAAAAGGTTTAGTGAATTTAGAAAATAGATTCTTTTGATAATTTTTAAAATAAGTTCAATAAAGGAATGTGGAATATTAACCTTCCTTTATTTTTTGTTGATTAATAATCGACCTCGCTACTTCAAAAATTAAAAACACATAATACAAAAAAATAATAGCTATTCTGTCAAGCTATTGTTTTTTTAAAATTATTTAACTTTTAGCACTATTGCCAATGCGGAGAATTGACAGGAAGATGGTATTTTTGAATTTTACATTTTTTGTAAAGGATTTAAGGCGAGTTGCGAGTTTCATGTTACAAGTTGGATAGCATTTTAGTTAAATACTACGGGAATAATTTATTTTTGACTATTAATGCTCAAATTTCCTTTCACTTTTAACCGGCAACTTGCAACCCGTAACTCGAATTAAATAACAATTCATGACAGCAAAAGAACAATTAGTTAAAATAAAAGGATTGATTGCGAAAGCAAAATTGAAAGAGGCGGTGGACTTATTATTGCACTATGCGGTGGAGGAATCGACTATGCATGAAAATGCGCTTATTTCGCTGTCTAGTAAGTATTATGAATTGGAAGAAATGAGTCGAAATACCACGATTGTGTTGACGGATTATCAGCGAACTCGTAGTCAATTGATTATTAATATGCTAGAATGGGTCGAGACTTTTGAACAAGAATTAGAAGAAGTGGTATTGGATATTTCGCTTGCGGACATTAAAGAAACCTATGTTTTATCAATTGCGCGTACTAAAGTTTTGACGGTTTTACTCAATGCTACAGGTGGATTGAGTATTAAGGTAATTCACGAAACTGCTAACCTCAAACAGCGGAAATTTTTAATTGCTGCTTTGAATGAATTGATTGCTGCAGAGATGGTAGAACGTTATCGGATTGATGGAGTTTCTTTGAATAAATTGACGGAGCAAGGAAGCAGAGTAGTTAGAAAATGGTTTTTGGCGTAATAATGATACTGAACCATTGTTCAATGAAATGCTAATGACCAACTGCGACGGGATTGCTATAAGAATTTCTTCAGTATAAAAACTATTCCTAAAGCGATTTTTCCTACCTTCAAGCCTAATTTCCTCCTATTCGATAATATTCCTTATTGCTTCCTTCCATTTTTTCCTAACTTTGAATGGTTTCTTTACAAATTTTAGAATAGGTAACCAATGAATAATGGCGTTTTTAGTAAACCAGATAGCATAGATTGGGCGATAATTTTTGGTTTTGGTTTGATGGCAGGACCTTTTATTATTTATACTTATTATTTTAATTATAAACTAACCTTGAGTAATGCTATTTTAGTTTATGTATTAAACCTAATTGAATATATAACCCTAGCCATTACTGTCGTCTTTTGGATGATTCCTACTTTTTTCAATAGAAAAAAGATTGGTTGGTTTTTCCTTTTATTATTGCTAGTGTTTTCTGTTGCTTCTTTATATGATAATCTATTTTTTCCTTTAATTATCCCAAATTCGCCACCCTTTTCTTTTGATACTTTCATGGATGGTTTATTTATTAACGGACGACAATTTGGTATTATCGGGGCAGTTTTAGTTGGTAAAAGGTATTTACAATATCAACAAAAATACTTGATTGCAGAAAAGGAAAAAACAGCAGCTGAACTTAAATTATTAAAATCCCAAATTAATCCACACTTCCTCTTTAATAACCTAAATATATTAGGCGCTTTAATCCAACAGGATAAGGAGGAAGCCACTGCTTACCTCAAAAGGTTTTCGGCATTATATCGTTACTTATTAACCAACAAAGACAATGATACTGTTTTATTGAGTGAAGAATTGGTCTTCATTGAAGACTATATTTTTTTATTAAAAAAGCGATTTGGTAAGGCGTATAAATTCCAAATTCAGCAAGAAAGAGTGGATATGAATAGTGTTTTGATTATTCCTGCAGCTATTCAAACCTTAATCGAAAATGCAGTAAAACATAATCAAGGAGAAGAGTTCAATCCGCTAATTGTCCATATTTTGATTGACAAAATGGTAGTTATAGTTGCCAATGAAATTCGACCCAAATTTGCCAAACAAGTTCAATCAACAGGAACGGGTTTGGAGAATTTAACGACAAGGTATCGGTTATTAACTGAGAAATCAGTTAAAATAAGTCAAGAGAATGGTCAATTTTTGGTAAGGTTACCCTTAATAAAAAATTTAAACAATCTATGAAAATTGTCATTATAGAGGATGAACAGATTGCGAGTCAACAACTCACCAATTTTATTAAAAAATATGATGAAGCGGTGGAAATAGTGGGAAAATTACGAAGTATAAAAGATTGCCTAAGTTGGTTTAAAAAGCATAAAATGCCAGATTTGGTTTTTTCCGATATTGAATTATTGGATGGGAATGTATTTGGTTTTTATGAACAGCTTAAAATTGAGTGCCCAATTATTTTTTCAACGGCTTACGATCAATATTTACTGAATGCTTTTAAAGTAAATGGCATATCCTATTTGCTAAAACCATTTGATTATGAGCAATTTAGCGAAGCAATGGGGAAATATGAAGATTTGAAAAATAATTTTAACCCTTTAAATACTGCTCTTTCTCAACAACTGCAACAACTTTTTTCTCCAAGCTTGCAAACTTATAAAAAACGTTTTTCGATTCGGATGAAAGGTGGGATTTATTTATTGAATACCGTAGATATTGTTTATTTAAAAACAGAAGACGGTTTGCTTTTGGCGTATGATGGACATGGGAAAAAATACCCTTTAACTAAGACTTTAACTCAAATTGAAAATAAGCTAGACCCTAATCTTTTTTTTCGGATCAATCGAAGTGAAATCATTAATATCCAGTTCATTCAAAAACTAGCCCCTTATTTTAATGATAGATTGGCTGTTTATATTAAAAATTTAGCAGCACCTTTGATTGCAAGTACCAATCGAACGCCTGATTTGAGAAAGTGGTTGGAGGGCTAAATGGAAATAAACAACTGCTTATAATAATAAGTTGGTACTTAACGTGAGTTTTGGATATTATTAACTGAGAATCAAATATTTAGCTCCAGAGGAGCGGTGCTGTTTGTAGAAAATGGTTCAAAATCCCCCCAAAGGTCTGGAAGACCGATCCCGTATGCAACTAATTTCTAACAGAGTCGGTCTTCCAGACCTTTGATTAAGAGGGAATTACCGAATATTTCCTACAAACAGTTGCGGTCTTCCAGACCTTTTGCTTATCCAAAACTCACGTTACTTAGATTTTATCACCTAAAATACTCGACATGAAAAAAATCACTTTACTCCTATGTTTACTTTCCTTCTTAAGTTGCAGAGAAAAAGAAAGCATTAGCCGTCAACATACTTTTACGGATGCTTATATCGAAGCTACCCGAGGTAAATTTATTGTAGAAATTCCATTGGCTTATGAGGTTAGTAATATTATCCTCGCTTTAGAAGATAAGGATATGTTTAATTCTACTTTTGTGGACTACCAAAGCCCTTATCACCAAGAAATATTAACATTTTACGAACCTTATTTAGACGATGAATTCTTACAAAAATTAGATTTAGCAACAGACGAAGGTTTGAGTAATGATTATTTTGATAAACATTATGGTTTTCGCACGAATAGTTATGCTTTTGAATTGCAAGGAGAAACGCTAGTTGATAAAGAACTATATGGTAGATTATGGAAGCCCGATTTATTTATGGATAATTTAGCGGCAATTCAAACTTTCATTGAAACGACCAATACCATTGACTTTTTAGCCGATCATGCATCTTTTTATCAAACAGAAATTGACAATTATTTAGAAGTTGTTCCTGTCCAAAGAGAGTGGGACTGGTTAGAAACTAAATTTCCACAACGAGTAGATGCTTATAAGATAATTTTCTCTCCTTTGACCAATGCTAGCCATAATACAAGAAAGGTAAAGTCTGAAAACGGTACACCTTATACAGAAATTTTAATGTTCATTAGTGGTTTGCGAGCCAATCCTGAAGAATTAACCGAAGTTAGAAAAGCCTATCGAGAGCGAACCGTATTTACAGAAATAGACCATAATTACGTCAATCCAACATCTGATGAATATTTGGAAACGATTGAGGATGCCATGAAAAATTTATCTAAGTGGTCTCGATCATCCAGTTATGAAGGCGCTTATCAAGTGTTTAATGAATATATGACTTGGGCAGTTTTTACGCTTTACATGAGAGAACATTATGCAGAAGCTGACTATTTGGTAGCCAAAGCAGCTATTGAAAAACAAATGGAAAATAGCAGAGATTTTCTTCGATTTAGTATGTTTAATGACCAACTTTTAGACCTGTATACTGCCAATCCAATATCTATTCCTGATTTATATCCTGCTATGTTGGAATGGGTAAAGGAAATAGATCGTCAATGAAAACAGGATTAGAAAATCTTCATTACTTAAAAGATAACATAAAAAAGGGGCTGTATCAAAATGTTTTGATACAACCCCTAATTGTGTTTCTTTCCAATATTTATTTCCTATTGTCTTTTAAATCTATTGACAATTTACTTCCCAATCACGACTACTTTTTCCGTTTTAACTGCGGTATCTGTGGTTAAAACAAAATAATAAAATCCATTCATTGGTTGTTTAGGTATATAGTTAACGGTAGCACCCCCTGCTGTATGAGGTGTTTTAGAAAGAACCGTTTCTACAACCTGCCCATTCATGCCATAAATCTGTAAGCTGACTTTAGTCGCTTTGGGTAAATCAAAATTGATGCTGGTTTGGTTAGTAAATGGATTTGGCGCAACGGTCATATCAAGTTGATTATCAATCGATTGAATTGGAGTCGTTGAAACTCTAGCAGTAGCGACTATTTCTGTATCTGTAAAAGGTGCGGCACAATCCTCTATAATTTGAGCATGGAATGCTGCACCAGCAGCGACGGCAAAACCTGGCTTTAATACAATGGATTTTCCTGCTATTAAGTGAACATCCGTATTTCCCATTACATTGACGGTTTGATTGGTTTCGATGGTTGTTCTAGCGGTGTAAGTCTCTGTAGGAATCGTTTCATTGGTAAACATCATAGCTTCGCTACTGTAATCTGCTCCTTCATCTATTTGACCATTGCCATCATTGTCTATATTATCACAAATTTCCATTGCATCAGGGTAACGGGTTCGATTATTATCATCAAAATCGGAATTGTTTGTAACGTAACCTGCTGGAGTAGTCGCACAATTTGCTTGGGTTAATGGTGCATTCGGGTCACCGTAACCATCTCCATCTGTATCGGCATAAAGCGTACAAGTTGTATTGGCAGTATTTGTACCAATTAGGAATTGCGTAAATTTGGTAACTGCATTGAAGGTAGCGGTATTATTAGTTGCATCCACGCTTGTTGCCGTGGTAATTAATTGCCAAGCCGCATCGCTATTAATTGCTCTTCCAAATAATTGAACATCGGCAGGAGTATTTTCGTGAGTAGCGTTTAAATCTTCTTCAAATGTAAAAGTAATATTTCCAGAAAAAGCGCCTGTTCCATAGCGGTCAATGACCCAATATTGTTGGTCAAAAGCACCCAAAAGCGTAGTAGGTTTAAGATTAGGAGCGAGTTTTATTTTCGAGGCGACGACCGTTGCGCCACTTTGACTAGTGAAATCAGCAGTAAAGTCGGTGCTTGTAAAAGTGATTATTCCTCCATTTTCGGTTTGAGTATTGGCAAATCCACCACCTATTGGTTCTGTTGCTATTGAGCGAACTGGCTGATTCACTAAGTTTCCATTTAGACCATTTATATAATCAATAGCCATTCTTTTTGTGGTGTTAAACTGATAATAGGCAACTAAATTAGCATTGTTTCCTGCAAGCGTTATATGTTTTTGTTCCCTTATCTCGGCTTGACTTAATACTTTATTCCAAAGACTTACTTCATCAATTAAGCCATTAAAATGATAATCATTTTCGCTATCTGCCCCGATTGTTAAAGCTAGATCATTACTAATATCCTCGACATTAGCCATAGACGTACTTTGTGCCAAAGTGCCATCAATGTATAAACTTACATTGCCATCTCGGTCAAAAGTAGCGGTAATATGATGCCAGTCCCCGTCATTTATATCGCCTGCTTTTAAGTCTGCTCGGTTACTGCCATCCCCCACATTTACATCAATTCCTTTGGCATCTGTATCCAAAGCAATATTCCATCCTTTATTGCCTCCAGAATCCCAATCTTTAGTGGAAATTAAAGAAGCATCATTCACCCAATTGGTGGTGCGCATCCATAACGAAACAGAAAAATCTGTATTGGTGCCAAACTGGAAAAGCGCATTGTTTGGAACACTCACCGAACTATTGCCTGCTTGTACATCTAATGCAGTTCCTGGGAAATCATCAATACAAGCAATTAAACTATTAGGGTTAGCTGCAGCATTCTTGTCATTACAATCGGTATTGTTGATAACATATCCAGTTGGGGTAGTGGCAGTACAATTTTGTAATAACACACTATCAGGATCGCCAAAAGTATCACCATCGGCATCTTTAAAATAAGAAACAATATGCCCTGTTCCTGTACAAGTTCCTGCTTTGATACTTAGGGTGAAATCTTTATAATTACCTCTAGCCGAATTACAACCAGTCACAGTTCCACCTTCGTGACCGACGATTCGCATGCGTAAGTCTTTTAGCGTAATAACATCTTGAGTAGGAATGGTAATCGTCAAATCGCTCAGTTGTAAATCATTAGCGGAGACACTACCTACTAATTCATTATAATCATCAAAATCTTGGTCATTATTCAAATCAATGTATGCGATATAGCTGAGATTGTTCCAGCCTCCATCTCCTTGTCGTCCTTTCATCGTTAAGGTATAGGTATTGCCCATTTCGAATTCGCCCACTTTGTTGGCAGTTACATCTTCGTAAGCCGTTGCGCTGCTGTTTTCATGAACAAAATCACCATAGGACATACCAATATATCTTTTATACCAAGTATAGCTATCTATGCTAGTAGTACAGTAAGTTTGATTAGGTACAAAGGAATAAATATTGCTATAAAAAGTTTTCCCATTATCCACTACTTTAAGCTTAAATTGATAGGAAGTCGCTGCGCCAATATCTACTAATTGGCTGATATTAAAGGTATTAGCAGGATTAAGGTTACTAATGTCGATATTGGTTGAGTTAGCAAAATTATTTTCCCCGTGCTCTAGCGTAATGCTTGTTACATTATTCCCTTCTGGATAAGTAAAGCCTTTTAATTCCCATTCCGTACCCCCTAAATTGGTTGCATGAATACTTTCTGATGTTGGAATTTTATAGGGTGCTAGGGTGAAATTTTTCTTTTCACCATAATGTATTCCACTATCATCTAAAACATAAGTTTGGTAATAATAAGTGACGTTATATTCTAAATTGGTAAGTGGCGTATCAAAATTTTCGGCAGCAGTTAACCCTCCTGATTTGATAGTTTTTGTAGCATTATTAAAATTCAAATTGCCATCAAAAGTGGAGTATAATATACCCGATTCTAAGACATTAGAGCCATTTGTATAATCACTATTGATAGTTGCGCTATTGGGAGAAGTAACTGTATGGCTATTTGTAATGGATGGGGTAGTTTTAATTTTAATGAAAAATTCTAGTGTTTGACGATTATTCGTAGCAGCGTGACAATCTGTCGGTGGGGTACTAGAACTAAGTCCTGTAACTCTCATTCGTAGAGGAGTATTTAAAATGGCATTCATTGGAGGGGTGAAATTCCCTGTATAATTAAGCACTCTTTCCCCCGAGTTAAGAACTTCTTCGTCAGCCCCCGTAAAAGCTCCATCATTATCATAATCTATCCAAGTTTTCCAATATTTGGTGTAGCTACTATGCCTTTGTTCTATATAAAAACTGCTACTTTGGTTAGCATTGATTTCATAAATTTTATTGGTAATTACATAATCACTATTATCATCGTTAGTGTATCTTTCTCCGTTCATATCGAAATATCTTCCTCGAACATACCATGCAATATCTCCATTGTGTTCAGGAGTACAAGCCAAAGTGCTAGGTGTTCCCAATACTTCTATATAATGTTCTTTAACTTCGGAAATTGAACCGTTAGCGTTGGTCGCCATTAAAGTTACCTTATAATAACCAGGCGTTGTTAAGGTGAATGTAGGATATTTTTCATTGCCTACATTATGGACTTCTCCACCGTTTTCAACCGCCCAAGCCAAAGAAGTATAATTCATTGACAAGTCAATCAATTGCACTTCTTCGCCTGATTCAATAACATTGGTACTATTCCCATGAATTCTAAAATCTACTACAGGCATATCATTATTATCTGCCAAAACGGAGTATAAAGGCGTACCCCAAACCCCACTTCCATATTTACCTACATACAGTCGATTATCACCGTTGGCGTAATAAGCAATACGCATATCTCGATTTTGATGTAATGGTTGTCCATGATTAAATTCTATCCAATCGGTCAAGTTTTCATCAATATAATAGACTGTCATGCTAGTCATGACATAAATGCCTTCCGTTCGATTTTTATCTAATAAAACGATGGATGGACTGCCTTCTGGGATATTTCCTCTCTTTGCCCAAGTTTGCCCTTTGTCTTTAGAAATATAAACGCCTCCATCAGTAGCAGCGACTACAATATTTTCATTATATTGATGGGTAGCAATTCGATATCGACCAGCAGCAGGCGCATTGGTCAATTCTGTCCAAGTTGGTTGTGCAGCGGAAAGATTATTGGTGATGAATAGTTTATCTCCACGTTCATCTCCTAAAAAAGCCAGTTCTGCATTGGCTCTAGATTGTTCAAATGTACCTGAATTTATTCGGGCGATGCCTGCTGAAGTGGTAAAGGTTTCCCATGCATTATTGATAGGTGTCCAGCTATGACCTCCTGTATTTGCCCGGCCTTCTCCTCTAAAGCCATTCACTTGCCAAGCATCCGAACCAGCAGGAGAACGTGCTAATATCGTCACATTTACGTCTTGGGTATTATTTTTTCGAGTAAAACCATATAATCTATCGGGATTATGGTGGTCTGCATCAATGCTATTATACATTTGAAAAATATCCGTTCCTCCATCAATGGTAATGTTTAGTGCGCCTGTAAAAAAGAGCGAATCATTATTTGGTTTCATCCGCCCACGATAAACATCGGCAGAGGCAATATGGGCATCTCGACCATTTCTGGTAAAAATTTGTCCAATATCTTGCCCGCCCGTCATTATCACATCTTTATTCATTTGGCTAACATCCATTTGAGAGCCTTCAATCACACAAATATCTCCATTTTTAGGAACGACTTTAGTGGACATATACGCTCTTTTCGATAAGCCAGATGCTGCCACCTCTGCATCTGTAGGGAACATATCTGCTTCTGCAATACTCCAAATTCCTCCATCATTACACCAATAAATCGTGTCTTTGGCAGTATTCGAAGTGATATAGCGATTATCAGCCCAGTTACTCCCTCCATACGAAGGTTTGAAATCCCATAAAATACCGCCATCATCGGTTCCCCATATTTTATTACAAAGCGTAATCATTTTGTCTGGGTCATTTGGGCTCACCCAAAAATCACTCACCCAAGTTGAGCCACTAAAGGGATTGATTGTTCCATACCCATCTGCATCTTCGGTAAAACCTAAAGCCTCGTCTGTATCTTCTCGTAAGTTATTATGCCCATTGGGATAGGTGTAGGTTGGATGTTTTACTTTCGTAAAATTAAAATAAGAAGTACCATCTGCTGGGGTGGCATCAAATTCCGATTGCCATAAGCCAATAAAACGAGTGGGAGCATTATCGTTCAAAATCCCATAAGCAAATACTTTTAATGGGTTACTATTATGCACGCCGAGATAAAATTTATCTACCTCTGCATATTCATCCGTAATGGCATAAGAAGTCCAAGTGTCGCCTTTGTCTAAAGAAAAAGATAAATTAGGCGCAATGTCGTTATTATCATCTGTAGTCATTATCAAACTCCAATCATCACTAAAATCTAAATGCACAAAACGACTATCCATCATTTCTGTCCAATTTTGCCCTGCATCGGTTGTTAAATAAAGACCTCCTTCGGTAGTTGCAATTGCGCGATTCGCATCTGCTGGGTCAGAGTGAATTTCATGTATTCTATTCGCACTTGATACATTAAATACTTCTGTCCAACTGTGTGCGGCATCAGTTGAATACCAAATTTTATCCACTCCACCTAAATACATGATATTAGGATTGCCTTGATTTATTTCTACGGTCTCCATATGAGGTGTGCTAAAATGATCCGTCACTGGTACCCAATTATTGCCATAATTGGTGGTTTTCCAAAGTCCTCGATTTCTTGCACAAACGTACATAATGGCGGGATTAGTAGGATGCATTTCTACATATTGTAAAGCACCATTTCCCGTAGCAGACCATTTTACTTCAGGATCACCGAATGGACCAATATTCTTCCATCTTCCTGCATTGCCATCATTAGGGATTCCCATCGTATAAGTGGTCGGGTCGGTAAAACTAGCTGGTGCAAAGGGAGCATTTAAGTTCCTTTTGGCTTCCCTATATTTTAATAAATCTTGGTATTGTTTGTCTTTGCTATAAAAATTGCCTGCGCCGTCCAATTGTCTTTTTGCTGCACGTTCAATTTTTTCCCATGCTTCATGTTGGTCGTGGCTTAATTCGTGATTTTCATTATCATAATAAGCATGAAAAGCATCGTCTACATCTTGAAAATGGATGATGTCTTGTTCTAGCAATTCTTCCCAAACGGGTTCTTCATAAGCGTTTTTGCCTAGAAATATTAATTCTTTTGATGGATTATCAATGATTGACGAGGAGGTCTGATTGCTTTTCGCAAAGAGGAGTATTAGAAGGCTAATGCCAATAACAGATAGTGCTAATAGATGCTTTTTAGACATAAGTAGGCAAGAGGTTTTGTGTTGTTAAAGAATATTTGGCTTCTTTAATGATTTTTTTGTTGGGGTAGTGCAAGAATTTTGAAAAGGGTACTGTTATAGGCGGGGAAATAATTCTTACACAAATATAACTTTAATTTATAATTAAAAGTTGTGAAAGGTGGGATTAATTATTTCTCGCCTATTGGATGTCTTTTATTGTACAAATATTCATTTTTTTGGAAAGAGGAAACAATGACTTAGGTCAGTAGTGGGATGATTTGGATGGGTGTTTCCCCAAGAAAGCGGTTCTTTAATAGAACCTCTTTCTTTCTTTCTTTCTTTCTTTCTTTCTTTAAATAGGAGGCAGTCAAAAAGAAGGAGGTTCTATTAAAGAACCGCCTTCTACTATCTTTTTATGAGATAAAGGACTCATATAACAAAAAAATATAAAATAGAAACCTAGAAAATAACAAAAGAACACCTTAAATTTATTGGGAAAAACAAAACTACACACACAATTTTCAAACCAATGGATTTTACAGAGAACCAAATTTATCACATTTTCAATCAAGGGAATAATCAACGGAAAATCTTTTTTGAAGAAGAAAACTACCTATTCTTTTTGTGGAAAATGAGAACTTACCTATTTCCTTTTGGAGATTTTATTTCCTGGTGCTTAATGCCCAATCATTTTCATTGGCAATTTTATGTGAAAAATGTTACGGTCGAAAGAAGTGTATTTTGGGAAAATATAGATAAAGTTGAATATCAAAGAAGGGTTAAAAAATATGGTAAGAAGGCGCGATTAGTTGAAAATGATTTTAAAAGAGCTGCGAAAGGGGATAGTTTGGTCGATTTAAATGAGGCGATAGGTACATTAGAACGGGCTTATACGAATGCTATTAATAAACAGAAGAAATGGTCAGGTAGTTTGTTTAGGAAAGGTTGTCATGCAGAAGATGGGTTTTTATCGGAGTTTGTAACGTTGATGAAGAATGGTCGAGAAGACCCAAGGTTTAAACTTGGTAATGACTATGGCTTTATTTGCCTAAATTATATCCACGATAATGCGAAAGCTGCTAATATGGTAAAGGTGAATACGGATTATCCTTGGTCTTCTGCTAGAGACTATGCAGGGTTGCGAAACGGTACTTTGTGTAATCTTGAAAGAGGGCGTCAGGTTTTGGACTTTTTGCCCTAGAAGTCGGTTTTTTATTAGAGCCTCTTTCTTTAAATCTTCTGAGATTGATTTTTTTTGGAAAGCGTTCTTTTTTACTTTTTGAGGAAAAAGAAAGCGGTTCTTTATTAGAACCGCCTTTTGAGGAAAAGAAGGAGGTTCTTTCAAAGAATCGCCTTCTATGGGGTTACTCATCAAAAGTAAAATCAAAAACCGTAGCATTGGCAACCGACAAATAAGCTGCTCGTGGCATAATCACAGAATCTGTTAAAGAACCCGCATTAAAAGCCACTTTTTCATTATCCAGAATGCCCTGATCTACAAATAATTCAAAAGGTAAAATAGGCTGTCCAAAAGGAGGGACAGAACCAGGTACTAATCCTGTCAATTCTAATAACTCATCAGCAGTAGCAAATCTCGTTTTTTTAGCTCTCTTTCCGTTGAATTTGAAATAAGCCTTTATTTTTTTATTGTCTAATTTTCTATTGGCAGGCATCACAAATAAGTAGAAGGTTTTTTCGATTTTATAGACAATCGCTTTGGCGCCTGTAGCTAATGCTTCACCTCGATATTCAGCAGATTGTTCAGAAGTATAAGTCGGTGGGTGGTTTAAAGTTTTATAGGTAATATTTTGTTCCTTTAGTAAGGCGATAATGGTTTCAAAAGTGGTCATGTAAAGGTATTTAAAGAAGTTTAGGTTTTTAATTGAGTACTTTTAAATTTTGAATTTAAAATTTTACATTTTCAATTTTTTTCACTCTTCTCCGACATACAAAATCATATCCACCTCAGGATTTTCAAAAGAAATATCTACAAAAGCTCGTCCTTTAATCGCAAAGTTAATAGCAGGATCAAAACCCAAACCAACCAACCAATGTTTGCCAATCGGTAAATTGGTAATACAACCTCTTCCTACAGCATTGGTCGTGAAAACCGTATCGTATTCTGCTAAATCTTCCCAACCTGGAAAATTAAAATCAGTGGCATCGTATTTAACATAGACGTCAATATCACCGATGATTAATTCGTGATGTTGCGTAGTGACACAGGTTTGATTTAACGTTCTAAGGGTTTCCTTTTGCTGACAAGCTAGGAAAAGACAAATTATGGATAAAAAGAAATAGGATTTTTTCAAGTTTTAAGCTATTTATTCCCTAGATTATTAGTTTAGGGCATTAAATAATAATAGGATTTTTGCTCTTGTCGATTATCGTAAGTATAAAAATGCTCTAATTTATAATTGGATACAAAATTTAGAAATATAAAATCTCCAGAACAAAAAAGACTATGAAAAAATAGTATAGTTAAACAAAAAGAGCCTGAAGCTGGATTGATATAATAAGCGATTAGACAAATCAGATTTATCATTATAAAAGGACTTAAAGCTATGATACTGAATTGCCGCCCATTATATACTGCTTTGTCACTAGCGGCATAAAAGACAAATTTTTTAATGTCCGCTCCGAAATAAATGTTTTTTCCTCCTACTAAATAATAAGCTAGAGCATGAAGTAACTCGTGGATAATGATTAACAACGTAAAAGAGAATAGTATGCCTATACAGATTGGTACTAAAAAATCTATATTCTTTTCCGTAATAAATTTAGTTATATTAAAACCACAGTTCACACAAAATGCTAAGCCAACTGCTGTAAAATAAACGGAGAAAAATTTTTGAATAGGATTTATCCCTTCTTTAAGTGAAGTTGATAAAAAATCCTTTACTTCTTCATGTTGTAAAGTCTTAATTTGACTACCTTTTTGTTGTAAATCAATTATTTGTATTGAATTCATTTAGTTGTTTTTAACGCTATGATTAAAACGATTCTTTTTTAAATTTAGTTTTTAGAGAGATACCAAGTTGTCTACTACACAACTAAAATACTTTATTTCAAATAAGCCAAAATATTCGCCTCAATTCGCTCTAAAACGTTGCTAGTATCTGCTTTTTTAAACCGTTTCCCAGTAATCTGCTCAAATAATTCAATATATCTATCCGAAACAGATTCTACAAAATCATTAGGCATGACCGGCATCATTTGCCCATCCAAACCTTGAAATTCGTTGGCAATCAACCATTCTCGTACAAATTCTTTGGATAAATGCTTTTGCTTTTCGCCTGATTGTTGTCGGTCGTCAAAACCATCTTTATAAAAATAACGAGAACTATCGGGTGTATGAATCTCATCAATTAAATAAATTTCACCGTCTTTTTTTCCAAATTCATACTTGGTATCTGCTAAGATTAAGCCTTGTTTAGCAGCCATTTCAGTACCTCTTTGAAATAAGGCGTAGGTATATTTTTCTAAGGTTTCATAATCTGCTTTGGAGACAATTCCTTGTTTTAAAATCTCTTCTCTGGAAATATCTTCATCATGCCCTTCCTCTGCTTTGGTGGCAGGCGTAATAATTGGCGTAGGAAATTTATCGTTTTCTTTTAAGCCTTCCGGCATTGTTACGCCACATAATACTCGTTCTCCTGACCGATAAGTCCGCCAAGCATGTCCGACACAATAGCCCCTGATCACCATTTCTACTTTAAAAGGCTCACAGGCAATACCAACCGCTACATTTTCATCAGGGGTTGCTGCCAACCAATTGGGACAAATATCCTTTGTGCTATCCAAAAAATGGGTCGCAATTTGATTTAAGACTTGACCTTTATAGGGAATTGGTCGAGGTAAGATATAATCAAAGGCAGAAATTCTATCGGAAGCTACCATGATTAATTGCTTGCCTACGGTATAGACATCT
The DNA here is from genome assembly GCA_965277445.1 of Saprospiraceae bacterium. Classification (GTDB taxonomy): domain Bacteria; phylum Bacteroidota; class Bacteroidia; order Chitinophagales; family Saprospiraceae; genus JAFMDF01. The sequence continues at coordinate 231,549 of CBDICY010000001.1, forward strand.
CTTACTTTTCCTCTATAAAAAGCGGTTTGCTGTGGTAAAGTAAAATTGGTTTCGTGAACAGAACGTTCTGCCAAAGTCGGTCTTCTTTTCATAATAAGTTTTGCTAAGTATCTAGTATTAAACAATCGTCATTTTTGATGAGGCTATTTTTTCATTATGCAAAGCAAAAATTATTTGTATAGCACCCGATATAGAAATAATTTTTAATGCAGCAGAATGGAAAAAGAGTCCATCATAAAATGTGTCGATTATTTGATAATAGTTACTTAAAGTTAAGTTTAACTTAATAATAGCTGCAAATGTAATAATTTTATGAATTGATGCTTTCTTATTTTTATTTGTTATTTCTTTGTAGCCGATATTTTTCTCGGCTATTCTTTTGAAATAACGGATATTGGATAATTTATTCTGTGACTACCTAGAAAATAGATGGTCTTAAATATAGACTGGATATTTAAATTTCCAGTAATTAGTATTGAATCCTAATGATTTTTCGAATTCATCGTTCATCATTTATAGTTCATCATTACTTAACTTACTCATTTTATTAACAATCACTCCAATTTAAAATTTTCTCAATGAAATCTTTGACGAATTTATTTTACGCCGCAGTTGGCGCTATTTTATTAATTGCTTGTAGTGCAACTAAGCCATTGACGATGGATATGGCTTTGGAAAAAGGCACAAGTTTTAATTACGAAATCACAAATACCAATAATATAGGGATGTCGATCATGGGACAGGATATGTCTGTAGACGGAAAATCAGCTCAAGATTATAATTTTACGGTAAAAGCCATTCAGCCAACAGGGGTAACGGATATTGATTTTAAAATAGATCGAATTACTGTTGATGCAACTGTCCCAATGACAGATGCAATTTCTTACGATTCTGATAAGGGCAATACTGATTCCCCACTTGGTAGTCTAGGGGGCTTAATTGGCAAGACAATGGAGGCGAGTTTGAATAAGAATGGTACGGTAACAAGTATTGAAGGGGCTGATGCTATGATGAAACAAGTGCTAGGAAAGGTAAAAGGAGGTGCACAAATGGCAACCATTTTAGAAGGATATATTGGCGAAAGTGCTTTTAAAAATACATTTGCTACATTGACTGGATTTTCTCAAGGTAAAGCGCTGCAAGTTGGTGATTCTTGGACAAAAGAAGTGGATACTAAAAGTGGTGTTTCTTTAATGACTGATTATACTTACACCATCAGAGAGCGAAGTGGTGGAAAAGTAACGATTGATGTGACAGGGGAATCTAAGAGTGATCCTAATGCAAAACCTATTGAAGCACAAGGGGTGAAGATGTCTTACAACTTAGCTGGACCGGTTTCAGGCGTAATTGTGGTAGATGAAAAAACAGGTTGGGCCGTTACTTCTGATATTCAACAAGATTTATCAGGTAAGATTACGGTTGGTGGTACGCCTTTAGGCGATATGAATTTAGACGCTAAAATGAAAGTGGGGATTTCTGCTAAGCGGAAATAAGCATAAGATACCTATTGAATAAGTCATAAAAATCCGTTGGGAGTTAATCTCTCAACGGATTTATTAATTTATAGGGTTTTCTTATAAAAAATTATTGGTATCAAAACCCCTCAATCTGACGAAAATCTTGTAGGGGCAATCCTTTATGGTTGCCCAAATTTCAGCGAATTTGTCTGCGAAAAGGGCAACCACAAGGGAAAGGCTATCCATTTTTGCTGCCAGCAAAAGCCCTGCGCTTACAGAATTTAGGTTAATTTGAGAAATTCCATTTTTATAAGAAAACCCCTTATTAATTTATTAACTGACGCTCTAATGTTTGACAATGGATGTTTATTGACTATTTATCTGTTTCTTGCCTGATTTATTAAACATCACTAAAAAACCAAACCCAATCATCGGCAAACTCAATAACTGCCCCATATTTAACCGCATACCTTCCTCAAAAGCTACCTGATCTATTTTTACAAATTCAATTAAGAATCTGATGAGAAATAAGACGACTAAAAATAAACCAAAAATAACTCCTGCCTTAAGTTTAGTTCGCCTTTTTCTATAGAAAGATAGCAGACAAACAAATATCAAAAGATAAGCAAAGGCTTCGTATAATTGAGCAGGATGCCTTGGTAGATTATCTATGTTTTTAAAAATGATGCCATAATTGGCATTGGTTGGGATGCCAATAATTTCTGAATTCATGAAATTTCCAATTCTGATAAAATAGCTTGACAAAGAAGCGACTAAAGCGACTTTATCTAAGATTGGCCATACTGCCGCTTTATACCGATAAGCATAAGCTATAATCGCCATAAAAACACCAATCGTTCCTCCATGACTGGCTAAACCTCTATATCCAGTAAAATGTACGCCATCTGCCATTAACCTGATCGGTAAGAAAATTTCTAAAGGATGGCTTAAAAAATAGTTGGGCTCATAAAAAAGACAATGGCCTAATCTTGCACCGATAATTGTTCCTGCAAAAATATAAACGGCTAAATCTTCCAAATGTAGAGTGCTTAATCCTTCTTCCTGATAAAGTCGTTTTACCACAAAATAAGCTAATAGTAACCCTGTCGTAAAGAGTAAACTATAATAGCGAATCGGTACAAATTGGCGTAGGAAGGGTAGCTCGGGATCGATGTCCCAAATAATTGTATAGTCCATTTTGGTGAAATTTATTTTAGAGAGATTGGTTTAAGATTCGTAGCTTGGAAATTCATTTCCAAGTTACGCTACATGACAAGATTAACAGGGCTAACAACTTTGACAGAACATTAAAATAAGCCCAAAAACAACGGAATTAGGTAAAAAAGATAGGCTTCTTACTTGATAGTTTGTTGCTTCAACCGAGTTGAGGATAGATAGAATGTCTTCTGTGCTAATAGCTTCTAAACTATTTATGGCTTTAAAATATCGCCAAGGTTGTTTTAAATTATTTAGTTTCATGGGTATATTTTTTATAAAGGGTTTGTAATCGTTTTTTTATTCTATTCAATCGAGTGCTAATATTGGTAGCCGTAGTTTCCAAAGTAGTCGCAATTTCTTTGTGCGTATATCCTTCTAAGTACAAAATTACCAAAGCTTTATCTTCTGCTTTTAATAAGGAAATAAGCTGTTGTAATTGTTGGAAATCATCATCTAAAGCTATGGGAATTGGTAACTCTGCTAAATTACTCATAGCTACTTTCGAAGGAATTTTATTCCTTTTTCTTAGTTGATTCAATACGGTATTGAACGCCACTTTATAGATCCAAGTGCTCACTTTTGCTTCTCCTCTAAAACTAGGAAAGGCTTTCCATAATTGTAAAATTATTTCTTGTTGAATATCTTTTTGGTCTGCGGACTTTGGAAAATAGACCTTACAAATACTATTGATTATTCCTTGATTGGATTGGATAATCTGTACAAATTGCTTTTTGAAATCTTCTTTCATCTCTGCTTTTATTAGGTTAGTAGCAATTTGGAGGGGAATGTCACAGTTGAGCTATTATTTTTTTAAATTGATATAATATATTTTTTAGAAGTCAGAAGTCAGAAGTCAGATGACTGAGTGCTAATTGGTTGAATACTAGTTTTTATATTTGTTAAATCTGACTTCTCAAACCTTCAGTTTATGCCAAATATTAGACTTCAAATACCAAATCATTAAAACCAACATAATTACCCAATAGACAATTTCGGCAGTCCATGCCATCACTAAGCCACCTTCAAAAACATTAATGACGGCATAAATATAAACCAAATAGCCTAAGGCACACCAAGTCTGAATTTTTAATCCATAATAAGTAGCACCAACTCCTGCCAAGCCATTAAAATAAACGACACCAATGGAATTAAGGGTTAAAATAACCATGAGTACATAAAATATAGGTTGCGCTTCTACGATCAAAGACATATCTGAGGACCCTAAAAGCGGGTATAGAATTTGGGTAGGGAATAAGACGACAGGGATGGTTAATAACATGGTAATGAACCAAGAAAATTTAGCGGTTTTCCAAATAATTGGCACTACTGCCTGTCTTTTTTGTTGTCCAATGAAATGACTGACTAGGGTATTAATAGTAGATGCAAATCCCCAACTAGGAATTTGTAAAAAGAGGAAGACCATTCGAGCCAGATTGGTAATGGCTAACGGACGCTCTCCAAGGTTTTCTACGATGCCAAAAAATACAAACCAACTGCCTAGTCCAACGATAGATTGAGCTACGATAGGAGAGGCGAGTTTTTGTTGATCTTTAATTAAGTCCCAGTCTATTTTGGGAATTTTGAATAATTTGTATTTGCGAATACCTTTGTCAAAATAGATATACACTAAAAACACTACAAAGGCGACAACTTCCGCAATCGTACTGGCTAACCCTGCTCCAGCTATGCCCATTTCGGGTAAGCCAAAGCGACCACAAATTAAGCCGTAATTGAGGACTATATTGACGATTCCTAGAATACAAGTATCAACTAAGATAAATTTTGTACGGGCAATACCTGTATAAAAAGCAATCATTGCCAAGCCCGTATAACTAAAGAATACGCCCCAAGAGCGATAATTTAAGTAAGCTATACTTTTATCTAAAATTTCTTTGGAATCTACAAAAAGGGTGAAAAAGTAAGTGCAGCCGTACTGCATAAAAAAGAAGAGTCCAATGGCTAGTATTAATTCAAAATAAAGCATGGCATAGAAGGTATGCCCAACTTCTTGGTAATCTTCTGCGCCAGCTCTGCGGGCGATAATGATTTGACCGCCTTTGGAAAAACCGTAGCCGATGGCTGCTATAATGAGGTAAAAAACACTTACAAAACCAATTGCGGCAAAATCTAATTCACTTCGATGAAATAAAAAGATGCTATCACTTAAGGCAATTACATTCTGCGCAGCTGTCCCCAACATGATTGGGGCAGAGATGGAGAATATTTGCCGATAAGAAGTGTTTAAGTGCATAGTTTATTTATAAGGTAGCAGTCGCCAATAAGTTTCAACCGCTACCTACTGACCTTAACCTCTCATCGCTTCTACTGGGTCCATATTGGCTGCTTGAAAAGCAGGAATAACGCCAGCCAAGATACCTGTAATAATAGAAACGGTTAGCCCAAAAATGGCATTTCCCATATCTAAATAAAGTGGAAAATCGATTGCTTTAGATATACCCGTTAAGAGTATCCAGATAAACGCCAACCCAAATAATCCACCAATAATACAAAGGATAACAGACTCTATCAAGAACTCTATTAAAATGACATAGCGTTTGGCGCCTAATGCTTTTTTGACGCCAATTAGATTTGTTCTTTCCTTGACCGATACAAACATGATATTGGCTACACTAAACATTCCTACTATTAAGGCAAAACCACCAATCATCCAGCCTGCTGAATTTAAAACGCCAAATAAACCATCTAAAACATTGCTCAATATAGACAATTCATTTAAGGCGAAATCATCATCTTCTTTTGGTTTTAATTTTCTTCTAGCTCTAATGACACCTGTAATTTCATCTTTTAACTCAGCGGTACTTACACCCGCTTTGGCTTTTACACTAATTTGCGAGTGCATTCTATTCCCCTCCTTTAAATTGGCATATTTTTTAGCCATTCTATAATTAATCATCAAGCCTTCGTCAAAATTCATCGGGTCAATTAAACTTTCTCCTGATTTTTTTAGAACGCCGATGACTTCTAAGTTTCTACCTCCAACTTTTATTTTTTTACCAACTGCCTCAATTGGACCAAATAATTCTTCGGCTATTACCCCACCAATAATTACCTTCGGCGCGCCTGTTAATATTTCATTTTTAGAAAAATAACGCCCTTTCTCATATTCCAAACCTAGTAAAGGACCGCTATCTTCTGTTAAGCCTACTAAAAATCCTCCCTCTACACTACTGGAACGATATTTAGCTGTTTTTCCACCAACTACGGTGAAAAAAGATGCCATTTCCGCAGTCTTCACTTTTGTTTGAATCGCCTTAAAATCATTAAAAGAAGGCCTTGGGCGCTTCATCCATTTCCAGTAATTATTTCCTGGATCTTCTGCCCAAGTAAACCGATCGACATAGATGACATCATTGCCTAATTTATCAAAACTAGACCGTACATTATCTTCCAAAGAATCTACTGCAGAAAGTACCCCAATGATGCAGAAAATACCAATTGAAATCCCCAATAAGGACAGAAAACTTCTTAATTTGTTCCCAACTAAAGATTGCCATGCTTGGCGGAAACTTTCAATTATGACTTTGATGATTGTAATCATGGACAAGAAATATGACTCGGGTGAATAATGACTTTTTTAAGCTATAAACGGGTACTATGTACTAATGGATGCCTTGTAGAAAAAGGTAATGGTTTGATGAGGAAATGAGCTTAATGAGATAATCTTCGATATTTAACCTAAATTCCACCTTATTGACTCATTAATCTTATTCACTCATTCTCCTTAAATAGTACCATTTATTTCTACTATAGCTGTTTAGTGTTAAAATGGTAAAAATAAACTTTTGTTGGTAAACAAGCGGAATCATTCGATAAAGGGGTGACTTTTTTCTGCTAACTAGCATTACTGAGCGGCAGGAAAATAGCAGAGGTTAAAAACTAGCACGATACTTTCCATAGTAAGGTTTCATCACAAAACTTACGATATGGGAACTACCTTTGCTGTACTAATTAAACCTCTGCAGGAATACATTGAAAAGAACGGAGAAGCCATAGATAAATCTAGTGGTTCAAGAACATTCAAATTTCAACACTTTACTCTTACGATGGTATTTGCTTATTTGATGCAAGTTCCTTCGTTAAGGAAATTGACCGATAAATTAGAACTAAGTGATTCAGCCAAGCAATTAGACTTAAAAGCTTTTGCCTGGACAACAATTCGAGATGGATTTACTCGATTTAGTGCTAATTTTTTCATCAAAATGTATCGACATGTACTCCAACAAACTAATATTGTACGTCTAGATTCTATAGACGAATTAGGAATGATTAGTCTAGTTGATGGTAGTATTTTTCCTACGATTTCAAATATGTGTTGGGCAGAGTACAAAAAAACGAAACAGGCTATTCGACTGCATGTTGAATTTAGCTTAAACCAAATGATTCCATTGGAATTTATTGGCCAGAAAGCCAACTCTTCAGAGCGACATTTTTTATTAAAGATTGTCACTAAGGGAGTTACATATGTAGCAGATAGAGGTTATTTTAGTTTTGATGTAGCCGCTAAGATTTCAAAAGCCTTTGCTTTTTTTATTATCCGAATAAAGGATAATATGAAATTTAAAGTGGGCAAACAATTAACTGTTAGTGGGCAAATTCCAAATTGCTTAAATCAGGTATCAGACCAGTTAATTCGATTTGATAATGACCCTAATCAAATTGTTTACCGATTGGTTATGTTCAAAGTATTAGATAGTGAATTCAAAATTTGTACGAATCGCTTAGATTTGTCCACCTTAGAAGTCATCATGCTTTATGCTTATCGGTGGCAAATTGAGCTACTTTTTAAATTCATCAAACGAGTACTCAATGGTATTCATTTATTTAATCATTCTCAAAATGGCGCAAACATTCAATTTTGCCTCCTTATGATTATGAGTGTGCTTTATCTGAATTTGCGACAATTTTGTAAAATCAATGGCTCTTGTTCTAAGTCAAATGTTAAAAACAAAGAAATTTCGACTTTTGAACAAAGTAACAACATCAACGATTTTAACACTTATTCCGGCAATATGCCCGATATTTGGATTAATTCTATTAATAAAGCCTTTGAATCACTTTGGAAAATAAGTTCCTATTGGATTGAAAATCTTAAGGAAGTTATAACCAAACCTTTTGATTCTCAGGTGATTAATATTTTGGCGCGTGATTAATTTAGCCCGTGCCGCTCAGTAATGGCTAACTAGTCAAAATACTAAAGTTTATCGTTAAACTTCAAAAGAATAAAGAGGAGCAAACGAAAGCATCTCCTGCAAAAAAAATTGCTTATTTCACTAATATGCCTTTTTAAGACACTATTTTGTTGATTCCGAACGATATATAATTTTATATTCCTGCTTTGGCTATTTTTAAAGAGCCAGACATTGCTTATCTTTGCAGTCATTTTTAAAAAGTGGCTTTATTTTGGTAAGGATAATTTATCGGAAAAAACATTTTTTATAGCATTTTTAATAAAACATAATATTTGAATGAGGACTAAACTGTCACAATTCAATTTTGAGTTACCAGAAGAACTAATTGCTAAATATCCAACACCTCAACGAGATGAATCTCGGTTGATGGTTGTGCATAAGGACACAGGTGAAATTGAACATAAAACCTTCAAAGATTTAATTCATTATTTCGATGAAGAGGATGTCATGATTTTCAATAATACCAAAGTCTTTCCTGCTAGATTGTATGGTACTAAGGAAAAAACGGGGGCAAGAATTGAGGTTTTTCTATTAAGAGAATTAAATAAAGAAGCTAGACTTTGGGATGTATTGGTGGATCCCGCTCGAAAAATTCGAGTTGGGAATAAATTGTATTTCTCAGATGGTGAGGATAATAATATTTTGATTGCAGAGGTCGTAGATAATACGACTTCTAGAGGTCGAACGATTCGATTTTTATACGAAGGAACGGATGCAGAATTTCATGGAGAATTGGAGAAGTTGGGGACGATGCCGCTTCCTAAATTTCTGAATCGAGATCCTGAACCTTTAGATATCGAACGTTTTCAGACGATTTATGCGAAAGAAATCGGTGCAGTAGCTGCGCCTACCGCAGGTTTACATTTTAGTCGAGAGTTAATGAAGCGACTAGAAATTAAAGGGGTAGATTTTGCTGAATTGACTTTGCATGTAGGACTAGGTACTTTTAGAAGTATTGATGTGGAAGATTTGTCTAAGCACAAAATGGATGCAGAATACATCAAGATAGAGGAGGATACTTGTGATAAGGTGAATCGCGCACTTAAGGCGCATAAGCGAATTTGTTCTGTTGGAACAACCTCTATGCGTTCTATTGAATCTGCAGTATCTGCAACGGATACGCTAAAACCAATAGAGACTTGGACTAATTTATTTATTTTTCCTCCTTACGAGTTTCGGATTCCAAATTGCATGATTACGAACTTCCATTTACCAAAATCAAGCTTAATGATTATGGCTTGTGCTTTTGGAGGAGCAGAACTAATTAAAGAAGCTTATGAGGTAGCCATCAAAGAAAAATACCGTTTCTTTACTTATGGTGATGCTATGTTGATTATATAAAATAATAAGAAATAAGATAGAAGTGTTAATTCAAAACTAATACTTTAACTAAAAGGCTATTTTGAACTTATTTCAGAATAGCCTTTTTTTATAGAATTTTAAACAAATCATTCTATGTCCACACACCGCAGACCAGAAGCCCACGAATCTTTAGAGTATTCCAAAACCTATATCCGAAAAGTAGAAGGGGCGGATTTTTTAGCTGTTTTGTCTAATGCTTTAGCTAAAAATTTAGCCAAATTACAAACGCTGACGGAAGATCAATGGAATTATAAATATGCCACTGATAAATGGACGGTCAAAGAAGTCCTCATCCATATATTAGATACCGAAAGAATTTTTGCCTACCGTGCTTTAAGGATTTCAAGAAATGATAAATTACCAATGCAAGGTTTTGAGCAAAATGATTATGTACCCTATTATGAAGTAGATAATCGAAGTGCAGCGTCTTTATTAGAGGAATATGAATTATTAAGACGATCAACTATTTCGATGTTTAAAAATATGTCTACTGACATGTTGGATCGACTAGGAACTGCTAGTGGTGGGCCATTTTCCGCTTTAGCGCTAGGTTTTATGATTGCTGGACATGAAATTCATCATTGGGAGATTCTAGAGGAGCGATATAGGATATGACCTTCCAAGAAAGTGACCTACAATTTCAATTTTCGGATGACGAATGGCAAATCAAAAAATACGATGCTCATCGCTATTTTAAAATTTTGAGTGGTGCCGGCTTGAGTGGAGTGGACTTTTTAGGTATCTATCAGGGACAACAAGTTGTTTTTTTGGAAATAAAAAATTACCGAACCTATAAGTCTTCCAGTCCACAAGATTATTTAGTGCTCAAGGATACCGTTTTGTTTATAGAAAAGGTAGCAAATAAAATGAAGGATACTTTGACGGCAATTCGAGTTGTTCATCAATACCTGCATCGGCAATGGTGGTATCGACTTTTTCTAAAATATCATTCCTTTATACCAACTGCTTTGGTGCGAGAGAAAGACTGGTATTTTTGGTATCGGGTGCAAGAACTGATACAGCAAAAAAATGCAGTATTAGGCGTTTTGTGGTTGGAAGTAGCTATTGATTCTACCGTAGCAGCCAAACAAGAATTATTGACTGCAATCGAAAGTGCTTTAGGCAAAGAATTGGAGGGGAAAGGGATAACTATTCTTGTTGCTAGTATGGATAAGCCTGTATTTGAAACTGTTTTGCAAGTAAATATTTGACATAGCATAAAAACTAAGGAAATTAGTTTTTACGTACTATATTATTCTTTTTTTACGATTATCTAAAAAAGATCGATTCAGGAGAGTCGTGTTACTATTGCTTCTTCTTCCGACGAGCTTTTTGCTTTTCCCGTCGTCTAGCCAATCGTTTTTCTTGTGCCCTATTCACCTTTGTATTTTTCAATTTTTTATCATGAAACGCGCCTCTAGATTGATTTAAATTTGGCGATGGTAGATAATTTTTCTGGGTAGGCTCTACTCGTTCTTCAGGAATTAACTCCGTCGAAATTTCTAAATCTGCGGGTAAAGGTAATAAGGGAATGGTTTTATTCATCAAAGCTTCAATCTCTATTTGATGGGGAATTTCTGCTTCGGTCGTAAAGGTGATGGAATGGCCAATTTTATCGGCTCGACCCGTACGACCAATTCTATGAATATAATTCGTGGGTACTTCTGGTGTATCAAAATTAATCACATGACTGACATCAGAAATATCTAACCCTCTCGCCATAATATCGGTGGAAATCAAGGTTTTACAATTTCCTAAATGGAATTGTTCGACGATATTTAATCGATAATTTTGAGATTTATTAGAATGAATAACCCCTATGGAATCTTTAAACGCTGTTTCCATTAATTCAAATAAGCGATCTGCTTTTTTCTTAGTATCAATAAAAACTAATACTTTTTGCAAGGTTTCATCTGTTCGGAGAATATGCTTCAGTAAATTGACTTTAGTGTAAAAATTAGGAACATGGTAGCCTGATTGGACAATCTTTTCTAGCGGTGTACCATGAGGGGCAACTTCGATTTTTATAGGGTCGGCAAAAAAGTCGGCTACCAACTGAGCAACTTCTTCTGATAGCGTGGCAGAGAATAACAAGTTCTGCCGCCGCTCAGGTAAGATGTCTAAAATATTTTTAAGCTGCGGTCTAAAACCCAAGTTTAACATTTCATCGACCTCATCAATGACCAATTTTTTGACAGAACGTAATTTTAAAGCACCAGTATAAGCTAAATCTAATAATCGACCAGGGGTTCCAATTAAAATGTCTAAGCCGTCTAAAACGACATATTTTTGCGTATTCATATTGGTGCCACCATAGACGCCGCCAACTCGAATATTAATATAAGTGGTTAATTTTTCTACTTCTTTGACCATCTGTACTACTAATTCCCTAGTCGGTACGACAATCAAGGTTCTAGGCGCTTTCTCTTTCGTAAATTTATGTTGCCGGATAATGGGTAATAAAAAAGCAAAAGTTTTTCCCGTACCCGTTTGTGCAACGCCCACTACATCCTTCCCCGACATGATGATAGAAAAAGCATCTCGCTGAATAGGCGTTGGATGATAATAGCCCAAATCGTTTAGGGCATTTAATAAAGGCTTATTTATATTTAAATCTTCGAAAGTCATTGAGTGAAATTTTCAATTTTCAATTTTCAATTTTCAATTTTCAACGATGATCGCTGGGAATTTTGCTATTGAAATTAAAAATTACCGACGTTTTAAACTATTGCTTCCAATTTTCATCGGAATTAGTATAAAACTGCAAAAATAGAACTTAATTTACTAGGGTACGAATTATTCAGAAAGGTCTTTGTTGTTTTGAAGTTGAGATTGATTTTTTATTTCCCCAAGGATTTTGTTTTTTGAGTTTGAGTTTGAAGTTGAAATTGAGATTGAGATTGAGATTGCACTCGATTTTCTACCCCATCTTGATACCAACCCGCTAAAAGCCTACCTTTGCAGCCGAAATGGAAAAAGTTACCTATCAATACCTGGGTTTAAAAGATTACCAAGAAACATGGGACTATCAAAAAGCTCTGTTAAAAGAAGTAATCGACCGAAAGTTAAATAATCGACATTTAGCCATAGAAGACCCTGCTTATCAACCTCAACAACATCATTTATTGTTTTGTCACCATCCACTCGTTTATACTTTGGGTAAAAGCGGTTCGTTAGATAATTTATTATTGAACGAAGGGGAGTTGGCGGCAGCAAATATTGATTTTTATAAAATAAATCGTGGAGGAGACATTACTTTTCACGGTCCTGGTCAAGTAGTTGGTTATCCAATTCTTGACATGGATTTATTTTTTACGGATATTCATAAATACGTTCGATTCTTAGAAGAAATCATCATTCGAACTTTAGCCGATTATGGGATTTTAGGGACTCGGATAAAAGGATTTACAGGCGTTTGGATTGAAGGCGAAAATGGTAGCCCTAATCGGAAAATTTGTGCGATTGGCGTGCATTTGAGTCGATGGGTAACGATGCATGGATTTGCTTTTAATGTCAATACAGACTTAAAATACTTTAATTATATCGTTCCTTGTGGGATTAATGATGCGGATAAGACCGTTACTTCCTTCGCAGAAGAACTTGGTAAGAAAGTTGATATAACAGCAGTAATGACACGCTTGAAATTTCATTTTACACAGTTATTTGACTGTGAACTAGTAGAGTAGATATCTGATGCTCAATAAAAAGTACGTTTTAGTAGTTTTATCTGATGTCCTTACTATTGTCTCTGAACAAATTTAAAGTACTAATATTATGATGAAAGATATTCCAGACTTGCGGGTTAGAGATTTAGCAATTGCTATTGTCCCTAGAGAAGAAGAAGAAGGTTTGTGGGATGTATATATTATTAATTTTAAGGAGGAACCTATCGGGAGCGTTTTCGTAAACTCTAGAGGCTATGGAGAGTTAGAAGGCGAAAAAATACGCACCACAACCTTGCGTCATTTTTTTGAACAAATCAATCCATTAGAAATGGAACAAATAGAACCGATTCAAACAGAATTATTCGAATTGACGAATGAGTATTGGGTCAGTTTTATGTATGACGGAAATATGTATGATAAAAAATATGTTTTTGTGAAAGGGAGTATTGATGAAATGCATTTTACCCGGATTCCTTTTTTAGATCGAAAGGGAGTGATGATTAAGTAAATTATGATTGAAATTGAAATTTTGACTGTTAAATTGCTAGATTGTTTGTGTAGTAAGGAGTAATCAACAATCAAGCAATTTAGCAATCATAACAATTTTGAGGAAAGACAAGAAAATATTTCCAATTTTTTAAAAAAAGCGAAATAAAATTTTTAGACATACTCTAAGTTCATTTGCACAATACCTGACTATTCCCTTCTTTTTTGGTCAAAGATTTTTTCAAGTAGATTTTTTATTTAATATTTGAAATAATCTATTTTAACTACACAAACCATCACTAATATTCCCCTATTTTGGAAGAACACGATAGCATAGATTTAAGAAGTAAAGCATTTCAAGAAGTCCTTGGTGAACCACCAAGTTGGTTGCTCCGATGGGGTATTTCTGCTATTTTATTGGCTTTTATTGCGCTTTTTGTGGTTGGGTACTTTTTTAAGTACCCAGAGACTGTTACTGCTTCTATTCGATTGGAGACGTCTAATCCCCCTGTAGAAATTACCGCAATGACGTCTGGTATGGTAAAACCAAGTTTTAAGGAACAAGTGCTAGTGAAAAAAGGGGCAACGTTGAGCCAAATTAAGCATATTAATTCTGGAAATGCGAATCAAATACTGAACTTGGATACCATGTTGATGCAATCCAATAAAAAAGGATTTGTAACGGTACCAGATTTCAACGAAATGAATAAATGGGATTTAGGACCCGTTAAAGGAGATTACCTAAAATTTTATCAAGCATTTTTTGGAACGGGGAGTACAAATACTGCCCAAAATCAAGCGTTTAATAGTTATGATGAAGATATACGCATTTTTAGACAGGATATTATAGAATTAGAAAAAATAATAGCGGGTAAAAACGCTAGATTAAAAAGGATTCCTACTAGGAGAACAGAATTACAAGATGCCTACAAAAAGAGTAAATCTCTTAAAGACATCCCTGTTTTAGATGCTTTACTTCAGGAAGAAACAAGACTAAAGGAAGAAATAAAAATTCACCAACAGAAAATATCAGATAAAGAGAGAGATATTGTCAATACGCAAAATAGAAAATCTCAATTAAAACAAGATGTCCAGCAGGATAGAAATACAAGAGAACAAAATATAGCATTTGCTACCAGTAGCTTGCGAAGTAAAATTGAAGAATGGAAAATAGGACATATTATCAAAGCGCCAATTTCTGGTACTTTGGTGTATCAGAATAAATTAAAAGCAAACATTGATTCTTTTTTAATAGAAAGAGGGGAAAAAATATTTGCGATTATTCCGGAGAATGCGGAACAAGATATTGAAGGGAAACTTTATTTATCAAGTGAAGAATCTTTGAAAATTAAGAATGGACAAGAGGTTAAGATCAAGATTAGTGCTTATAAACCTTCCGAATATGGTCTTTTGTCTGGAATAGTGATTGATAAAGCGACCTTGCCTACGAATGGGCAATATTTAGTGCGAGTTCAATTAATAAATGGAATGAAAACGTCTAAAAATCGACAAATCCATTTCGAGCACCAAATGCAAGGGGAAGCGGAAATCATCACAGAAGATCGTCGATTCACAGACTTAATTTTCGACCAATTTAAAGAAATGTTGAGCCGCTAAACTGTCTACTGTAATACTGTGAACTGCTCTCCTGAAAAACGGCCTACTGCTTAACATTTCCCTCAAATTCCTTAGTGAATTTTTTCACAGCACCTCGTCCCATTTTTTTGACCTCCGAGCCTTTCGCTTTTAAATGTGCCTTTAGGTAGTCAATCCCTTTGTCCATATAAATTTTACCACAAGTAAAAATATCAATGGCAGCGTAACCATACTCAGGCCAAGTATGAATAGTCAAGTGGCTTTCTTTGATGATGATGACGCCAGAAACGCCGTATGGATTGAAATGATGGAAATTGCTATTCACGATAGACGCGTGCATTTCTATCGCAGCGGCATTCATCTCTTTTTCAATAAATTGAGGATCGCTTAGTAATTCTGCTGGACAGTCGTACAATTCTAATATATAATGCTTTCCTAAGTATTTCATGGATAAGATTTATCGGTAAATTGCGCTTCTAACACAAAATTAAACACATTTACAAAAAGACAATAAGTTACTAAGGACTTTAACTTAACCTTATTACTATTAAATTCAAGGTCTGTTTTAAGATAAAATGGTGTCAGATTCTGGATACTAGGTGTCAGGTAAGGCGCACTTATGGCATACCTGACACCTAGCATCTAGTTTTTCTTCTCCTTACTAAACTCTTCCCAGTCTTCTAAAAAGTAATGTAATAGGTTTGGTTTGTCTAACTGATTAACGCTCAAATTACCTGGATTGGTCATGTCTTTGGCGAAGAAAAACATTTTTTTAACTAAATCAGGTGCTAAATAACGAGTTGTTAAATCTGTCGTAAAATTAGTAGGTTCTTTTTTTAAGTTAGACGCCATGATAAATCCCCAGTCACCAAAGGAAGGTACGTAAGTATGGAATGGATAAACATGTTTAAATCCACTTGCTTTGACGGTTTCATAAATGCACCAAAAGGCGTTTCGAGTATGAAAAGGGCTGGATGCTTGCGTGGCGAATATCCCATGAGGGGTTAAGTGGTTTTGAACTAATTGATAAAAGGAAGTACTGTATAATCTAGCTAATGCATCGTTGGAAGGGTCTGGTAAATCGGCTATAATGACGTCATATAATCCAGTTGATTCAATTAAAAAAGTCATAGCGTCAGCTGCCACGGTTGTTACCCTTGGATCTAATAATGCCCCTTCGTTAATTGTTTTGATATGGGCATTTTTTTTAGCTAATTGAAAAACTGCTTCATCTAAATCAATGATTGTAACCGTTTCTACTTCTGGAAATCTTAAAACTTCCCTAGCCAATAAGCCTTCTCCACCTCCTAAAATCAAGATGTTCTTTTTATAAGGGGCATTATGTAAAGGCAGCATCCCCAAGGTTTCATGATAGCGATATTCATCTATAGAGGAAAATTGGATGATTCGGTTGATGTATAAACGAATGTCTTTTTTATTCTTGGTAACCACCAATTGTTGATAAGGGGTTTGTTTGGAATAAACGACTCGACTAGTGAAAAAACTATCTTCCCAATGATTTAATAACTGTCCAGAGTAAGTGGCTAAGCCCGCAAAGAACAATAGACAGCCGATAGCTAATGCTTCCAATGGTTTTTTGCGATTTTTGGGAGTAGCTCTGGTGAAAAAACGATACACCAATAGGCCTAATCCGATATTAATTAACCCAAATACGATGGAAGTTCGAAAGGTGCCTAAAAAGGGCAATAATAGAAAAGGAAAGAGTAGGGTAGCGAACAAAGCGCCTATATAATCCAAGCTTAATACATACGCTAAATTCGAACTCAACGGATAATTTTCTTTTAAAATTCTTACCAATAATGGAATTTCAAAACCTGTTAACGTGCCTATTAAAAAAGTAATACCCAACATGGAAAATTGATATTCCAATGGACTTAAAGCATCAAATAAGAAATATAAGATAGGCACACTTGCTCCACCAATTAAACCTAAAATAAGTTCTATTTTAACAAACCATTCTAATAAATCGCCCTTTAAAAATTTGGTCAAATAAGAGCCAATACCCATTGCTGCCATGTATATCCCTATGGTCAAAGAGAATTGCATCACACTATCGCCTAAAAAATAGGAAGAAGTGGTGCTAATTAACAACTCGTAAATAAGAGAACAAAGACCTGCTAAAAAGATGGTGATAAAAAAAAGGAGATTCTCTGACCGATTGGTTTCGGTGTTTTCCATTGGTGGTGTTGATTATTTGATAAATTGAAATACTAATTGGGTGTAAATATATTAATATAAATAAATTATACCCAATTCTACCCGTCTACCCATCTTGCGTACCTTCGGTACGATTTTAGAAAAATGGCATTTATGAGAGGGTGTTAAATTTGTTTTAAAATATAATTAAAAATTATCAAATATTAATAAAAGACTTGCCAAACCATTGATTTTTAAGCAAATACCGACATTTTGAGAAGAATATAATTATAATTTCCAGAAATTAACTACATTCGCAGCGAATAATACGGAATTATTCAATAATGTAACGATAGCATCATTGGTCTTGGTGCTATCGTTTTACGTTTACAGGAAACAAGATTATGCAGGATTGACAAGATTTCTCATTACATTATGTGTTCTTTAGCTCCGAAATTGGTTGGGAAATAAAAAATCAACTTCAAATTCAATCTCAACTTCAACCTCAAACCCAAAAAGAAAACAAAATCCGTTGGGAAATAAACCAGCACGGCTGCGTATTTGGGTGGGGTAGGGGAGAAAGTGTCCGTTATAGCCGAACCAGTTTAATCACCTCACTACTTCCTTCCGCAGCAATAATCTGCCCAAAATATAAGCCCTTTGCTAATGATTTATCTAAGGTAAGCATTCCATTAGCAGCAGATACAGGATATTGTTGAATCAATTTACCCGAAATATCGGTTAAGCGGAACTGCGTATTGTGTAGGGATTCTTCCAAATTATATTCAATAACCGTTTGATCTGAAAAAGGATTGGGGCTAGCTTTAAAGGCTGTTAATAGATCCAAATCTTCCAAACTAGTGGTGGTATCTGTTGAATCTAACGGAGAAAGTGTTAAGGTTAATTCCGATAATTCCCCGTTGGAGAAGCGAACAGTTACTGTTTCTGAACGATAGCCTTCTTTGGTAAAAGTAATTTTAAGATTGCCCGTTTGAGTTGTACCAATTTCATACTTACCGTCCAGTCCTGTTTGGTCTTCAAATACAACGACCCCTCTATTGACTCCTTCAATTTGCACATCGGATAGTTTTGCTCCTGTAATGGAATCTGTCACTACACCTTCAAAAAAAGCGGCTTTTAAATAATTGGGTTTTAAGACAAAAAGCCCATTTTCAATATCCGTCACTAAAATAATATCGGAGTCAAAGAAAGGAAAAGCACCCCATGCCCCATATAAACTAGCGTTAGGGCCGTTGTAAGTGTCAAAAACGCCTACTTGTACGAGGTTATTCGGTCTACTAGCATCCGTAATAATGACGCCTTCTGCATAATAAGAAGTAATCAAGAAATCATTTTTTACATGGACATTATGTGGAACTAGACCTGTTCCTCTTGTTCCTGTTGGAAAAAATTTGTCTAATTCTTTTATATCATTAATAGCTGAAATATCATAAGCGGCAAGGGGAGCGTCCCCTAATTCATCAGTTGTAAAGATGGTTTTACTATCATCTGAAAGCCAAGTATTGTGCGTAAATTGAAAGGGGGTTCTTTGATTAGCAATGACTATAGGATTACTTTTATTAGTCGCATCTATGATCGAAAAGACACCGATATTCATATCTGAACTATAAATGGTATCATTTCTAACAAAAACATCGTGCGAATAAGTTGTATTGGTTTTACCTAAATATCGGGGTAAATCTCCAGTAATATCAAACATTAAAACACCACCCTCTACCACACTACAGCCTGATAAATAAGCTACGCCTGTTTTTTCCTCAATGTAAAGATTATGACAAGCGCCCAAACGCCCAAATCCACCAAATGGAGTTTCCCAAAAAAAACTAGGAGCTTCTCTATTTTGTAAATTTGATAAATCTATAATTTGTAAACCTTGTTGATATTCCCCTGTAACAAACGCTCTATTTTTGTAGGTTTTGATATCTTTCCATAATGAAACCCCTCCGGGTACTCTAATAACTTCTTCTGGGGTGCTAGGATTACTGATGTCTACAATAGAAGTACCTGTTTCCAATCCAACTAAGGCATATTCTTTACCGTTTTCATCGGTATACCCCCAAATATCACTCAACTCAACTTCATATTCGACTTTAGATAATTGACTAATATTTTGGATGTTTTGTGCGGATAAAAAGGAAAAGTAAGTAAGAAAGATACTACTGAAAAATAATCTCATGTGAGTCATTTATATTGATTTAATTTTGTACTAAAGTAGTACTAAAATTTAGAAAGAGGTTGCAGAAAAGGCTTTATTTTCAACTATTTGCCCACTACTTAGTTTATTAAAATAAGCTGCATGTACTATAATTTCATGTGTTTTATATATGACAATAATTAAATGGCTATATGATCAGCGTCTTGAGAGCAATATAACTATAGAACAATTTAGCAATTGAAACTCTTAAAAAATTGCGATATTACATTTTTTCTTACTAATAGACGTGAGTTTTGGATAATACTAATTGAAAATCAATGGATTAGCTCCAGAGGAGCGATACTGTTTGTAGAAAATGATTTGAAAATGCTCCTAAGGTCTAGAAGACCGACCCCAAGTTGGTTGAATTTTTAACAGGGTCGGTCTTCCAGACCTTTGATTAAGAGGGATTTACCAAATATTTTCTACAATCGGATACGGTCTTCTAGACCTTTTTCTGATCCAAAACTCACGTTAATAGATAACACACTCAAATAATCTTGGTTCTTTGACAAATCCCGTGATGAAGACGGACAATATAGATTGCCCTTTGTCTTCGCCCTTGAAAATGAATGGAGAAGACAACAGCGAATATAGATTCGCTGCTTAATTCCACGGGATATGCCAAAGAACCATAATCTTGTATCTTTCTTCAATAGTTTTAATGAAATATGAAAAAGAAAACGATAGCAAAAAATGTCTTAGGTACGGAGTTGAAATCCTGTTGCTATGACCCAATGACAGGTTTTTATAGAGATGGTTTTTGTCAAACTGGACCAATTGATTTTGGTACACATGTTATTTGCGCTCGCATGACGGAAGCATTTCTAAAGTATACTAAAGGTAGAGGGAATGATTTAAGTACGCCGATGCCGATGTATCAATTTCCTGGCTTAAAACCTGGTGATCAATGGTGTTTGTGTGCCAGTCGATGGAAAGAGGCGATGTTGGCAGGATATGCACCACCTATAATTCTGGAAAGTACCCACGAACGGGCTTTGGCAATTGTGGCTATAGAAGATTTGAAAAAGTACGCTATTTTACCGATATAAGGCGGAATACGATTTACCCTCAATCGTGTAACCGTTTGCCGTCTTTATCGACTACCAATAAACAGCGCTTCTTCACCATGTTTTACCCAATTCTCTTCTCTATAATTCAATCTATCCGCAATGATTTCTAATACTTGAATATTTACCCCCATCCCAAGATGACTACCGAAAGACTCGATATTCTGATGTACTTCATCTTCCACTTTTTCCATGCAGGCTTGCCAAGGGACGATACCGTCTTTTTTAGAATAAATAGCCGTACTTGGAAGCGGAGCAGGATTAGGCAAAGTAGCTACAAAATCTTCCTCAATTTCAGGGTAACCTTTGAGCCATTTGATAAATTCAAAAGTGATATTAGCATTATTAGGCTCCATGATGCCACCAAAGGGAGAACCCAAAGTGATTACTTGCCGAATCTTTTCTGGATGTTCTTTTGCGATTTCTCTAGCATAAACGCCTCCTAAACTCCAACCAATTAAACTGATCGGTTGCTTTGTTTCGGCATAAAGTCGGTCGATTTTTTCAGCAATAATGGATAATTGCTCTAAATCTGCTAAATTCGTTCCCAATTCCCAACCACATGTTTTATAACCAATTTTTTCTAAAAAACGCCTTAATGGTTTAGTGGATACATCACTTGCTAAGAAGCCAGGAATAACAAAGACTGTATGCCCATCTCCTTTTTGTTTGACCTGATAGTTTTTGATAAAGGGCAATACTTTTCTAAATTCTAATAATGCTCTCCAAATCTCGGTTAGAAAGAGTAGGATGGAGGGGCGTTTTATCTTTTCCATAGTATTTTTTTTAGAGGTCAGAAGCGAAGTGATTACTTATTAAGATTCTGAAAATCAGTGGTTCATAAGGGGACCCTGACTTCTGATAGTTTATGAAATAAACGGTCTGATTTCTCGCTTCTTTTTCACAAAAAAAAGGCGAGAAATTCTGTTAGAATTCCTCACCTTTTGAGAACGCGTGGTTTTGAAAAATTATCGAATGTTTGTTGATAATTATTTAAACCTTTTTTACCTATAACTTTGTTCTTAATTATTCGTGAATAAAGCTCTGAAACGCTTTGCGCTATCAGTTAACTGATCTTTAACTGCACCCAAAGTTTCAAAAACGATTTCTTGATTTCTTTCGTTTAACTCTAAACCGCTATTTACTGCTTTTCTTGCTACTCCTTGCCATTCTTTACCATTTTCAACAACTGTTTCTACAACTCCTTCAACAGTTTCTACACTATACTTATTGATGTTTAAAGCAGTTTCTTTTACATACTTTACACCATTTTCAATTTTTACATTCTTTACTGCCTCGATAGCTTCATTTACTCTTGTCGTAGCCACTTCCTTAATCTTCTCACCATTGTTTCTTAAATCTTCTAAAACTTCTGTTGCCGTAGTTAATACTTCGTTGTTTACTGTCTTAGCAGTTCCTTTGATCTTTTCTACGCTATTAGAGAAATCAATACTTGTTGTTACTGCTGTTTTCTTAGTTACTTTTTTTGCTGCTTTCTTAGTAGCCATAATATTTAGATTTTAAATTATTTTATTAATGTTTTAAATACAATGCAAATATATAGATGGATAGTTACAAATGAGTTACACCGTTAAGGCGACCTCTTAAGTATGTTTATTTAACTACTTTGCCACCTTTTAATTCATCTTGTAACTTTGCTAATTCTGCAGTTTTACCTGCTGCCGCTAAAGCTGCTTGTTGGTTCCAAGTTGCTGGATTGTGCATCTTGTATCTTGGTCCTGCTGCTCTTAAAATAGCGATTAACGTTGCTTCTGGCGCATCCGCTAATTGTTGGAAAGTGAAAATACCTCCTGCGTTTAATAAGCCTTCAATCTTTGGCCCAATACCTTCAATTGTTCTTAAGTTATTCTTTGCTGTCTTTGCCGTTGCTTTAACTGCTACTTTTTTAGTTACAGGCTTTGTTACTTTAGCAGTAACTTTCTTAGTTGTTGCTTTAACTGCTACTTTTTTAGTTACAGGCTTTGTTACTTTAGCAGTAACTTTCTTAGTTGTTGCTTTAACTGCTACTTTTTTAGTTGCAGGCTTCGTTATTTTAGCAGCAACTTTCTTAGCTGTTGCTTTAACTGCTACTTTTTTAGTTGTAGACTTCGCTACTTTAGCAGTAACTTTCTTAGCTGTTGTTTTAGCTTTAGCTATTTTTTTAGTTGCTGCTTTTGCAGTAGTAGCACCGCCAGAAAAACTAAAATCAAAACTTAATAAGTTCTTCAAGTTGAAATTAGGTGTTCCGTACTGCTTCTTTAATGTTTCTAAAGCAGTCAACGTAATATCTTGTTGTTGTCCGAAAAAGTTAACCCCATTCTTTAGCGATTGTGCAATAAAATCTTGTACTGCTTTGCCGCTATATACAGTTGCATCAATAATTTCTTCTGCTGTTTCTAGATTGTATTGGTGAATATTCTTTGCGGTATTTTTTACAAATTTTACACCGTTGTCAATCGTTACATTCTCAATTGCTTCCTTAACTTTAGCGGTTGCTACTTCTCTAATCTTTTCCCCATTCGCTTTTAAGTCTTCTAAAACCTCCATTGTAGTATCTACTACTTCTGTATTAACAGTTTTTGCAGATCCTTTAATCTTTTCAATACTATTTGAAAAATCAATTGTTGTTGCTTCTACTTTTACTTTCTTAGTAGCCATTATTATTGGTATTTATTGAATGAAAATTCTGTTATTAAATTAATTATGACGCAAAGATAGGAGGGGGTAGTTACAGATGAGTTACACAAGAAATAAGTTTGATTTAATATATGTCAATTAGGGTGATGTAGTACTTTTGGTGATTTTATCTAAATGGTACTTTTTAGATTTTATACTAATCAATTTGGCGTTAGGCGTCACAATTTACGAGTTATTATTATTTGTTGTAAGTTAAGGCTTTATACTTACAAGTTAATATGTTGAAACCCAATTATTTATGTAGTACAAATTACTATGTCACATTTTTGTGTAAAAACTTTTTTTTAAAGAATTAATTATTTAAGTTTGCCTTAGATAAGTAATTATACTAACCAAATTCAAAAATTAAGATTTATTATTTTCAATTTTAATTTACCTTTCCTCAAGTGATATTTTAAAAAAGCTTATTCTTAATAGAATCATGCAACTCCTTCTTAAACTCTTTTGAGATTTAATTTCACTTTTCATTATAGTGAATTACGCTTGAATCTTTATGGCTTGGGTGAGTTTCATTAAACCTATTTAGAGCTAGTATTTTAGATCTTTTACCCCCCACCTGTAGAAGACTATCGCTTAATATCTCTCAATATTTACATATAATTATAACTATCAGCAATTGCTCTTTCCTCTTTTTTTAAGAGTTGAATGTATGCCGATGGACTTACCGACTCCTGATTAACTTTTAATAGTTACAAGATTAAATCCATATCGGTTGCTATGCTATTGATACAATAATTGGCGAATGTAAAAAGCATTGTATTTTCCAAATAATTAAAATTCCTTTATAAAGAAAATAAGACTAAACTAATAAATAGATTAGATTTAAAAAATACTAAATATAAGCCTAGTGCCTAGGTCTAACATTTTGACAAACTGATAATTATTGTTACCTGTAAATAAAATATTATACATGAGCTAAGCTAAGAATTAATATTACTTGAGTTACGGGAGTGAAACAGCTACATTTTCATAGCTGCTTCTACTCCCTTTTTACTAAAACTTTTCTCTTTTAATCAGAAAGTAGTTGTCTATTAGACAATATGCTACTGGTACTGCGATGTAAATTTTAAAAACAGAAAACATTTTTTAACAAACCTTTAAAAAAATTATTAATGAAATCTTTAGACCCTCATTTTATTATTTCTAGTGCCAGAGCTTACTGGTCGTGTGGAAAAAAACTTTTTCTTTACCTTAAAAAACCCCTTTTACTTATTTTATTTGCAAGTATCCAGACACTGGTATTTTCTCAAATTACTGGAGTGAATGATTGTGGTTGTGATGACCCAGAAGTGAATACTGTTACTTTCTGTCACAGAACAAATAGTGCTACTAATCCTTTTGTAAATCTGACGACTAATTGTAATGGTTTAAATGGTCATACTAACGCGCAGCATACTGAAGATCATTGTGGACCCTGTACTTGTGAAGAACTAAATGGCCCATGTGTAGACCCAAACCCAGATGATTGTATAGGTAATTATGCTTATAATGAGAACTGTGAATGTGTTGGAACGCCTATTCCTGATTGTGAAGAAGAACCTACTTGTTGTGAAGGATTTACTCAATTTTGTCATGTACAATCAGGAACGACAATAACTATTAATGGTAATAATTGTAATGCCCATATAAATAATGATGCGCCAGGACATGATGGAGATCATTGTGGACCTTGTACTTGTGAAGAACAAAATGGCCCATGTGTGGATCCTAACCCCAATGATTGTATAGGTAATTATGCCTATGATGAGAACTGTGAATGTGTAGGTACACCCATTCCTGATTGTGTAGATTGCGATATGGAAGGAGATCCATGTAATACAGACCCTTGTTTATTGAATCAGGTATATGATGCGGATTGTAACTGTAGTGGAGGAACGCCTAATCCTGATTGTGAAGGTTGCGATATGGTAGGTGACCCCTGTAATACAGACCCTTGTTTATTGAATCAAGTATATGATGAAAATTGTAATTGTAGTGGAGGAACGCCTAATCCTGATTGTGCCAATGAAGTATGTCCAGTAGAAGGCAATCCATGTGATGATGGCGATTCATGTACAAAAGATGATAAATATAACTCGGATTGTAAATGTGTTGGTGTGCCTGATAATGAAGATTATGATAGCGATGGGACTATTAATTGTATGGACGGTTGCCCTTTTGATCCAGCAAAGACGAGCCCTGGCGTTTGTGGTTGTGGTGTTCCTGAATCTGGTGATTCAGATGGTGACGGTGTTCCAGATTGTAATGATCCCTGTCCAAATGGTGCGGTTGAAACAGGACCAGGTTTTTGTAGCTGTGGTGTCCCTTCGATTCATAATGTTCGGTTAACTAATCGAAGAAATTGTAATGGAAATGGTACTTCTGATGGAAGTGATGATACCTTTATGGCAGATTTAAAAATTAATTTTTATTCGGCACCTACTTCGGAATCAATCCGTGTAAGAGGAGATGCAACTGGTAGCCTTGATTTTTCAGCAGACAATGAAGAAACTGAGTTTATGATTGAAGGGCTTATTTTTAAAGCGGATGGAAAGCGCTTAACGATCATTGTTGAATATAAGGGATTAGAATCTTGTAAATTTATCGCTAGAAATATTTTAGCATTATCTCCTTGTTCTATGCCACCTTGCGCGGCTCCAAGTAGATTTAAGGTGGATCACGATTATGATTTAGATGCCGTAACCATTAGTTGGAAAGCAGACAAGGATGATATGATTTATGATTTTGAGTATAGAAAAAGAGGAGAGGCATGGGAATCAAAAGTGGTAGAATCCCCTGAAATAAAATTGGATGGACTAGGATTCAATGAAAGCTATGAGTATCAAGTTCGAGCTTTATGTTGTTCTTCTGATTGGTCAAGTTATAAAAAAGGTACGTTTAGAACAAAAAGTAATAATGGAGCTGCTACTTGTGTTATGGTGCCACATGTAACAAATGTAAGATGTGTAAATAGTCATACACCATCTACTCGGGATGATTATTTGAAATTTGAATTGAAAATCAATGGTACTCCAGGAAATAGTTACCGCTTCCCAGAAGGAGTACTTCCAAGAACAGGAAAGTATAATCAAGTCAACTACTTTCAAACGATTTCTAGTGCAACAAATGGAAATACATTCAACTTAGAGATAATTGACAATCAAAAAAGCCATTGTCGTACTAATATTGAAATAGAAACACCAGAGAATTGTGCTCAGAATTGTAACATAACGGGGATATTTGTAGAAAATTTACAGAGATGTTATGGAAATACTACAGGAGGATTTTTAAAATATGCCTATCTGGAAGCAGATGTTAGGGTAACTTTCCAGAATGCCCCATCAACTGGGACGCTTCAATTAGCAGAAGGTGCGCTAGAAATTGTAAATGTAGCAAGTATAGGTAGTACAGAGAGTTATACTTTCAAGAAGGTGCGATTGAATTATGGAGAACCAGATTTTAAAATAATGGCAGCTTTTGTTTCTGGTACACAAGATATTTTATGGGGTGGAAAAACTTACTGTTCTGCATTCATTGAAAATATTTTCCCTTGTCTACCATGTCCGATTGATTTCTGCGAAAGCCCTAGTGGGTTAAAGGCCTCTGTTTCTGGAAGAAATGCTACCGTTTATTGGGAGGAATTAGGTGGAAATCGTTTTTATGAAGTTGCCTATCGAATAGGTAAAGGTAATTGGCATACTAAAAAAGTATTGACAAATATTGCTCATTTGGACGGATTAAAGCCTAGTGCTGACTATGAATTTAAAGTAAGAGCTTATTGTAATAATAATAATTGGTCGGCATACACAAATAGTAGTTTTGCGACTACTGCATTCGAAGAAATAGAAAGCCGTGGGGCAGATGTAACAGGGCAGCACATTAATCAATTTGTACATTATTATCCAAACCCAACTACTTCTACCTTAACCCTTGATTATTCTATACCTGAAACGATAGATTTTAATAGGAGTGTGATAAAAGTATATGATTTGCTAGGGCAAGTAAAAATTACTAAGCAATTAGAGGCACAAGAATCTATACTTACTTTAGACTTGAGTCATCTAAATAATGGAATTTACATGCTTACGTTAAATATGAATGGTCTAACATTTACAGGGAAAATATTAAAAGAAGATATGAGATAAGGAATATGGGAATAGGAAATAAATAAAGTACTCAATGCATAAAGCTACAAGATGGTAGTTTATACTTTCCTATTCCCTACATTAAATTAAAATACAAATTAAGATTAATTCTTACCTTATACTTTTTAAGGTTTAGTTTTTATACATACCCTTATTGGAAATTGAAAATTCCTAAGACGGATCCAATCTAAGTGCCATTTTCTGAATAGCCCCAATGATTTTATCCAAAGCAGGCGGATAGTCTAGATACTTAATATTACGATTATCTTTGCCAAAAATATTAATGGTAACCACCTTTCTTTGATCTTTATAGGCGACGGCTAAACGAAGTGGAACAGGGGCTGGTTTTTTTCTTTGCCGATCTTGACACATTTCGGTTTCGCAACCATAGATACGTTCCATCTTAAAAAAATCTTGAGCCACGACATATTCGGCAAATTTTTCTAATTCTTCTCTAGGTATATTTCTTTTGGTGACCACTAAGCCATTTTCTTGATTTTTATATTCTTTTATTAATCTGCCATCATTTTTAATATGAATATAATCTCGGTAAGTAGGATTAACCCCTCCATAAAAGCCACCCCCGACTACTTCGATACTGATATAAGGCTCATTTTTCTTCGGAGCTTCTTTCTTTAATTTTTTAATTTTCTTTTTCTTTGGTTTATTAAAGACCCACCATTTTTTTTCTACTTTATTTGGATTGATGGCTTCTACATTAACATCTGGTAATTCATTAGGCGGCTTAATAAAAGGACTATCTTCTGAGGCAACTTTGACAAAATGATATTGATACGTTCCTCGACTATTGGGTTGCGTAAACTCTAGTATCAATACTTTTTTATTGGCGGTAGCTACCGTGAATTTTTCAATATGCTTAAAGCTATATAGCAAATCGTTTTTAGACAATCCCCAACTGCCATTAGAGAATTTCCCATTCAAATATTCTTGGTAGGTATAATTATATCGAAAGAACAAAAAATATTCGTAAGCGTCTTCTGCTCGGTGAATAATAGTGTTTGATTCTAAATGGAGGGCATAGGTGTATTTCCACTTGGTTTCAATCAATTTTCTTTCGTCTACTTGAAAAAAATCATCTCCTTTTTGATAATTCTGATTTTGAGCTACCAAAGATAGCGAACACATCACACCTACTACAATAAGCACTATTCGAGACATACAGTTCATTTTTTGAGTTTAAGGTTTTGAAAATGGCAAAACAACTTAGGTTGCGCTACCTGCATTGCAAGAGGGGCAGTAAAATGAATGGTAAGTTTTGGTAAATTATAAAAGGAAGGTGAGGTAATGAGTTTGATGAGATAATGAGTTAATAAGGAAAGAAGCTTTTCGCCTCATTAACTTATTACCTCATTACCTCATCCTCTTTTATTTTAGAACTTATAACCTAAGGTAAATAACAAATTATTCCTTATTGAACTTGTTGTCACACTATTCTGAGGATAAACGTCTGAAACCGTATAAGGAGAGAAAGTGCTTTCCTGATCAGATAATCTAAAAGCAAAATCTAGAAAATACCGTTGCTGACGAACACCAAAGCCTAAAGCATAAGTTGTACGGGTTTCACCAATTCCTTTTATATTAGGGTTATCCCTAATATAATTATCAGCATAAGGCGTGCCAGTTAAGGTAACACCTGCTCTAAATCGGAATATTTTTAGGGCATATTCCCCTCCAACCCGTAAATTAATGGCGGAATGATAAATACTGGCAATATCACTATTTAAATTATTCTGAAAATCGACCGTTCCTTGACTATTATCGGTAATGGTTAAATCGAAATTGGCATCGTTATATTTTAAATATTCTACTTCTGCGGTGATAAATCCTGATCGCTTGATAATGAATCCAGCACTACCAATAAATCGCCAAGGTGTTTTTAACTTATACTCAAATTCTCCTTGGTCAGCTGGTGAGGCAGATTCTAAAAATTGATCATTCCCATTTCCGTCAACATAAGTATGCTGCATACTCGTCTCAAAATTATCGACTAAGCTCCCGTAAGTCGTTGGTGTATGAACGGCAGCGCCTAAACGTATCATTTGGCTCAATCTAAAAATAAGCCCTAACTTTAAGTTGATCCCAGACCCCGTCGTCGT
Organism: Saprospiraceae bacterium; assembly: GCA_965277445.1. Taxonomy (GTDB): domain Bacteria; phylum Bacteroidota; class Bacteroidia; order Chitinophagales; family Saprospiraceae; genus JAFMDF01. The sequence continues at coordinate 260,923 of CBDICY010000001.1, forward strand.
TAGTTTTTCATTGAATTGCATACTTGCATAGCCTGGTATCCCCTCATTATTATCTGATTCATCGTATACTTTTTCTTCTGTGTAACTTAAGATCGGAAAGCCAACAGAAAGACCAATCATTAGCCGTTCCTTATAATTACCAGCAAAGGCTAAAGACAATTCATTAATGCCGCCCCTTCTTTTTATCGTTTGTTCTTTTTGAATTAACACATCTTCATTATCTTCACTAAAATCTGTTAGGTAGGATGGAAACTCGTTTTCGTCGTAGTCATAAATAGCTTCCGTATCGAAGGCGAGCCCAGTTGTGAAGTTGCTTAATGCTTCAGGTGCTAGACCATCAGCGGCTTCTTGAAAAAAGTCGATATAAGAACCTCTACTTTCTCCACGGTAAGTGAAAGTCTGGTTGAAACTAGCAATTCTATTGAGTCCAATACCAATATTGGAGGTTTTCCAATTAGGATTTCTACCTTGTCTAGCAAAGGCTAAGCCTAAGTTATTCAAGGTAAAAGCTACTTTATTTTTTTGAACGGCTGAGCTATTGCTACTATTGTCCAAAGTAGCTTCTGTATTATTTAAAGAGAAGGAAGGGGTAACTGTAAATTCAGAGCGTCTAAAAGCAGCTAATCCTGCAGGATTAGTACTCAATACAGAGAAATCTGCGCCCAAAGCGCCAATACCTCCTCCAACGCCAACAGTACGAGCTGTTCCTAAGACATCGAAAGAAGAGAAACGAAGGGCATCGGCTGCAACTTGTGCCTGAACGGATACCCAAGAAAAGGTAAATAACATCAAAGAAAAAAGTAATCGCTTCATATATATAGGTTGATTAACTTGCAGAGCGCAAGGAATATTTTTTAAGGAAAATGGAGTTGATTAATTTGAGTTGAACGTTTAAAGATAAGTAGAATTTGAAATAATCGAAAGTCAATACCTAAGGTTGCCATGTTTTATCGACAACAAGGCAACACAGTAACATCGCAACAATACAAATTGACCTATCAAAGACTTATAAATGGTACTACTAGCAATTGATTGAGTTCGGCTACAATCTGTAACTCGTAACTGGCAACCCGCAACCCGTATTAATTAATTAATTAATTAATTTTTGCAATAAAAAAAGAGGATGGAATTTAAAATTCCACCCTCTCAAAATTTCTAAACACGCTATATTCTTAATAATTTAAGAGGGAAATTTTTCAAAAGACTCTTAAATTTATATCTTACTTGAGGTCAAGTTTCTTATTTACAAAGTCAAAGATAATAATTGATTCTGAAAAAACAACTTGAAATCAACTTTTTTATTAGTTTCTTCTAGAAGAACTTCTGCTAGAGCTGCTACTTCTGCTTGAAGAAGAACTTCTACTTGGAGCAACGCTTCTGCTAGAACTTCTGCTTGGAGAAATACTTCTGCTAGAAGAGCTTCTCGAAGAACTTCTACTTGGTGAGTAGCTACTTCTATTTGAACTTCTACTTGGAGTCTTGTAAGATCTAGTTGATCTAGAGCTTCTGCTTGGTGTTGCAGTACTTCTTGTACTTCTAGTCGTTGATCTAGTCGCTCGACTATTAGTAGATCTTGAACTGCTGCTAGGTGTTGCTCTCGTACGGTCTGTTCTTCTTGTTGGTCGATCGTAAGAACGACTACTTCTTGAAGAACTTGCATTACGATTAGACGATGTTCTAGTTCTATCTGAAGTTCTAGTTGCTCTTCTGCCACTATTAGTAGTTGCACTTCTGCTACTTGCACTAGAAGTATTGCCTCCTCTTAGCGTACTCTTGTTGGTATTACCTCTTCGAGTAGAATTTGCAGCTGAACGGCTACTGTTTGTACTAGTTCCTCTTGGACCAGCTGAGTTACGATTCACAACATTGATGTTTGTTGTATTGTTGGCAAAGTAAAAACCATTTGTTGGAGGACAGTAGGCATTATAGCCACCGAAACCACCACCACCATAAGATGCGAATCCGCCACCGTAGCCACCGAAAGAGTTAAAGCCACGATTAACTCCAAAAGGACTATAAGGATTATATGCAGGCCCATAGAATGGGTTGTTAAAAGCATTGTATCGATTAAATCGGTTAAATCTATTATACCTTCTGAATCGGTTATAGCTAAATGGATTACCTGCATAAATGGAGATACCAGGACTATAAGCACGATTATAATAATAAGCATCTGTGTAGATTGGGTCATAATAATCAAACCCTCTGTAAGATCGGTTGAAACGACGGATACGAGAAGTATACTCATACTCATTATCTTCGTAGTATTCGTAATCGTCATATTCTTCATCGTCGTAGTCGTACTCATCTTCTTCGTAATCATACGAATTTGATACAGTAGTATTATCATCGCTCGGGTTATAGTACAAATCATCGTACTGAGCGAAAGATACAGTTGCGAAGCTCAATGTGAATAAGGCAACTAGGAAAGATGAAATTTTATAAATCTTCATATTAAATTGTTTTAAAAGTAATTATCTATTTTGCTCTTACTTATAACCCTAAAATTATCACTTTTTTATATAAGATTCTGTTAAGAGGTCAATAAAGTAAGTATTTCAAATGTTAAAGTAAGTTAATTGGAATCTGTATTACACTTTTTAGACGTTAGAAGGTCTCGTTAGTAACTTCCAAAAAATAGTTTTAATAAAATATTAACTATTGTCCTGTTTTTAATTGACTAACTTTTGATTTTATATTAAACAGCATCAACCAAATAAAGGTTGCTTTGTGATTACCTTTATAAAATTTAAGCATTGGATCATCTGTTTCAGAACCATTATCTCCGTGTTGAAATTGTTCGACTGAAAAGATAGTCGCTACTGCTTCCGTGGGGTAGCAATAGCAGTACTAAAAAAAGTGTGAGTAGAAGTAATGACAGAAAGGATGTTTTCATAATAAAAAAGTTTAACAGTAATTATAAATGTGCTCTTATCTAGATTTCCTAAAGTTATTGTTTTTTTATATAAGTTGCTGCTATTACGGTTAATAAATAGTTCATTTTAACTTTTAGAATATAACTAAGTGCCATTTTTAAACTACTTAAATAATTCAAGGGAAATCTTGTTTGGTTCTAGGAAAGAAATCGGGTGTTAGTTCTGTTGTTATTACCTTTTTAATCAGATAATGCGGATTGTTTTGATCGATGGTAAACACCTGAATGAATTCCCAACCATTGTCTGCCAAATAATTTAAAGCATCCATCATGGAGTGAAAATGTCGAAGCTCTCCATTTTCTGCCCGAATTCGGTTGTCTCGATTTGATTTTCTGGACTGTCCATGATCTATACAAACTATGGTGCTGCGAATCTTTAAATCTGCTTACGCATAAACTCTAGCATAATGATACTTTATGCTTTGGGCGCTTAATACTTGGCTACCTAAAAAACAGAAGAATAATAAAATTGTTCTTTTTTTCATAATCATTTAATTTTTGAAAGCTATTAAAGCTTCTTTCGGGTAAATATCAAATTGCTCTTATTTGACAGCAATAAAATTATTACATTTGCGCCAATTTTAGCGTTAAATACAGAAAATGGCAGGCGTTAAAAATCGTTAAATAGCCGTTATTTTTCTTAATTTTTAAGAAAAAGGGTATTTTTTGGCACTTTTTATTAACACTTTGAGTTTTTAGCAGTAAAAACAAGGCAATCCAACTACAACTTCAACCACAACCACAACTTCAACAACGAAAAATAAAATTGAAGTTGAAGTTTATTTTGAAGTTGCTATTGATCTTTTTTATAAAAATAGTGGCTGGGCTTACTAACCTCACGATTCTTTTAACCGTGAACCGTAAACCATCTACCGTGAACCGTTTTAAAATGAGTAAAGGAATTACTAGCAGAGAGGAGAATTATTCTCAATGGTACACCGACATTGTGAAAAAAGCACAAATGGCGGATAATTCAGCAGTTAGAGGATGTATGGTGATTAAGCCCTACGGGTTTGCGCTTTGGGAAAATATGAAGGCTGAATTGGATAGAATGTTCAAAGAAACTGGACATGTTAATGCTTATTTCCCTTTATTCGTTCCTAAAAGTTTGTTTGAAGCGGAAGAAAAAAATGCCGAAGGATTTGCGAAAGAATGTGCGGTAGTTACGCATTACCGACTAAAAAATGATCCTGATAATCCAGGAAAATTAATGGTCGATCCAGACGCAAAATTAGAAGAAGAATTAGTGGTTCGACCAACTTCTGAAGCCATTATCTGGAATACATATAGAGATTGGATTCAATCGCATAGAGATTTGCCAATTTTGATTAATCAATGGGCAAATGTGGTTCGTTGGGAAATGAGAACTCGGTTGTTTTTACGAACAGCAGAATTTTTATGGCAAGAAGGGCATACGGCACACTCGACCAAAGACGAAGCAGTAGAAGAAGCAAAGCGGATGCAAGAAGTCTACGCTACTTTTGCGGAAGAATATATGGCGATGCCAGTAATTAGAGGCCGAAAGTCGGATAGCGAGCGTTTTGCAGGGGCAGAAGATACGTATACGATTGAAGCTTTAATGCAAGATGGAAAAGCACTACAAGCGGGAACGTCTCACTTTTTAGGACAGAACTTTGCTAAAGCTTTTGATGTGAAATTTGCCAATACTAACAATCGAGAAGAATACGTTTGGGCTACTTCTTGGGGAGTTTCCACTCGATTAATCGGTGGTTTGATTATGACGCATTCGGATGACGAAGGCTTGGTCTTGCCTCCAAAACTAGCGCCAATTCAAGTAGTCATTATCCCAATTCCAAAGCCAAACGAGGTTATCAATGAAGCGGCGGATGAGATCATTGTAGCCTTGAAAGCGAAAGGTGTTCGAGTGAAATATGATATGGATAAGAAAAAACGTCCAGGTTTTAAATTTGCTCAATACGAATTGCAAGGCGTGCCAATTAGAATTGGTATCGGTAAAAGAGATTTGGAAAACGGCGAAGTAGAAATCGCTCGGAGGGATACCAAGGAAAAAGTAAATGTACCGTTCAAAGGCGTAGCCGTTTATGTAGCGCAGTTATTGGAAACGATTCAAAATAATATGTTCCAAAGAGCCTTAGGTTTCCGAGCGGAACACACCACTTCTGTGGACGATTTTGAGACCTTTAAAGACGTAATTGCCAATAAAGGTGGGTTTGTTTCAGCGCATTGGGATGGGACAGAAGAGACTGAAAAGAAAATTAAGGACTTGACCAAAGCAACAATTCGTTGTATTCCTAACGATGCGATAATGGAAGAAGGAAAATGTGTATTGACGGGGAATCCTTCTAAATGTCGGGTTTTATTTGCGAAAGCTTACTAAACAGCGCTATTATCGGATACTTTCAAAGTAGCTGATAATTTTAAGATAATTAAAAGCCATTTGTTGCGTATTGTAACAAATGGCTTTTTTCATTTGTCCCTCCAACACAAAACCCGTAAGTTTGCACGCATAGAAAATATCCATCAAGTAAGCATCGGATTTCGCAATTAAAAAGCAAGCCTTTGATTCAGTACTTAACAAAATATAATGGTCAAATAAGAATATTAGAAGAGCCAGAGGTGTCTTGCTGGATAAATATTACCCCTCCGTTTAGTCACGAAGAGTTAAAGGAAGTGTCTGAAAAATATGAAGTGCCGCTAGATTTTCTAACGGATTCGCTGGATGTCGATGAACGGTCTAGATATGAACGAGAGGATGATTTGCGTTTGATTGTATTGAATACGCCCATCTTAAATAACAAAGTGCGAGAGGATGAATCTATTTACGTCACCGTTCCTATTGGAATCATCCTCACTTTAGAACACATTATCACCATTTCTGCTTTTGAAAATCCAGTCTTGGATTTATTTCTCGAAAATCGAGTTAAAAATTTCGACCCTTCCGATGAGCAATTATTCGTTTTACAAATTTTTGAACAAAGCGTGTATCGGTTTTTGAGTTGTCTTAAAAGCTTAAATTTAAAACGGAATCTAATTGAGAAGGAATTAAGCGATTCCTTAGAGAGTAGTAAGCTTCGTCAATTGTTAAGTATAGAAAAGAGCCTTGTCTATTTTGTGAACACCTTGAGTGCAAATGATTTATTGAAACTCAAAATGAAACGGACTGATTTTCTGCATATTGGACCTGATGAAGATAAAGTGGATTTGTTTGAAGACATTATTATTGACAATAGTCAAGCTTTAGAGATGTCCAACGTTTATACGAATATCCTCCGTAGTACAATGGATGCTTATGCGTCGATTATTTCAAACAATTTGAATGTTGTTATTCAACGATTGACTTTAGTGACCATTATTCTAATGGTACCCACCTTAGTGGCGAGCTTCTACGGTATGAACGTCAATGTCCCTTTTGACTCGGATGCAGGCTCTACTTTACCATTTTTTGGCATCATAAGCTTTAGTATCTTGATTTCCATGGTTTTAGCTTGGTTTTTCCGCATTAAAAAGTTAATTTAATGTAAATTTTGCAGTAGCTTTTTGAAAACATTCACTAATTTGTTTACCTGTGGATGGATTCTCCACATTTAGTTATCCACATTGTGGAAAACTTAGTGAAATTTATTTTGTATTGATAATCAATCGTTTAAATAAGTTATTAACAAAGTGTGGAAAACTTTGGTTTTAAAAAACCGTATTTGTTATTAATTTTATGTCACTATGATGAAAACGCCAATTAAGCGTATCCATCCTACCCAATTCTTTCACGGACAAAGGGAGACCTACAAGGAAGAAACATTCGATTATAACTAAAATAAACTAACAGAACACATATTTGGTGCAGTATAGCCACCCCTAGTTAACTATGTGACTGATTGAAAAGGACTAATAAATTTTTATTTTTCACATCAATCTTTTTTTAATAAACAAATTGTTGTAGAAAGTAAGAAGGAGAAGCCAGAAGTCAGACCGCTTTGCTGTCAGCAATCAAATAAGCCTTGTGCTTATTCTGAAATCTACAGCTTTGATTGGCAGTCTGACTTCTGACAGAAAATTTTAATTTTCGGTCTGACCTCTGACTTCTTTTACAATAACGTAAACGAAATTTTATTTATGAGTGCTTTTGTTGAGCCTATTTTAAAAGAGAATCCAAATCGGTTTGTGCTTTTTCCGATTGTACATGATGATATTTGGCAATTTTACAAAAAATGTGAGGCTAGTTTTTGGACGGCTGAAGAGATTGATCTTTCTGCTGATTTAGTGGATTGGGATAGCAAATTGAATGATAATGAACGTCATTTTGTCAAACATGTCTTGGCTTTTTTTGCAGCGAGTGATGGGATTGTGAATGAAAATTTAGCCGAGAACTTCGTGAGTGAAGTGCAATATACAGAAGCTAAGTTCTTTTATGGTTTCCAGATCATGATGGAAAACATTCACTCTGAGACTTATTCTTTATTAATTGATACTTATATCAAGGATAATAAAGAGAAAGATTATTTATTCAATGCCATTGAGACTTTGGATTGTGTCAAAAAGAAAGCTGATTGGGCTTTAAGATGGATTGATAATGGAAGTTTTGCTGAAAGAATTGTGGCTTTTGCTGCAGTAGAAGGTATTTTCTTTTCTGGTTCATTCTGTTCTATTTTCTGGTTGAAGAAAAGAGGCTTGATGCCAGGCTTATCTTTCTCTAACGAATTGATTTCTAGAGACGAAGGCATGCATTGTGATTTTGCTTGTTTATTATACAATAATCATATCGAACGACAACTAGATAAGAAAGTCTTAGAAGGGATGATTCGAGATGCAGTAGATATAGAAAAAGAATTTGTCTCCGATGCACTACCTGTTAATTTAATCGGTATGAATTCGGATATGATGTGTCAATACATCGAATTTGTAGCCGATAGATTATTGGCTTCTTTAGGCAATGATAAAATATATAATGCAGAAAATCCATTCCCTTGGATGGAACTAATTTCACTACAAGGAAAAACCAACTTCTTTGAGAAAAGAGTTGGCGATTATCAAAAATCAGGCGTAATGGCTGATAGAGATAAGCAAGTTTTTACCTTAGACGAAGATTTTTAGTGAGGAATACTCATTTTCTAGGAATTAATAACTAAAACATTAACAAACAAACATGTTCGAGAACTATTGAGAAACTACACAACAGGTTAATTAATTATTGATTATTAGTTGAATTTACGCAATATGCCAATTAATTAATAATCAATAATCAATCAACCATATCAATAGTACTTGAAACACTTTATTCACTTTAAAACTAAAAATTGATATGCAAGTCCTTAAAAGGAGTGGTAAGACTGAGAGCGTAAGCTTTGACAAAATCACGGCAAGAATTAAAAAATTATGTTATGGACTCAACTCCCAGTATGTTGATTACATAGAGATTTCAAAAAAGGTTATCCAAGGCTTATACGATGGGGTAACAACCGTAGAATTAGATAATTTAGCTGCGGAAACAGCGGCTACTATGGCAGCAAATCACCCTGATAACGCCATTTTAGCAGCAAGAATTGCTATTTCTAATTTACATAAAGAAACAGATAAATCTTTTTCTAAGACGATTAAGCAGTTATATAATTATGTGGACCCAAAAACACAGGAAAAAGCTGGTTTAATTAGTGAGGAAACGTATAAAATTGTTTGGAAAAATAGAGATATTTTAGATTCTGCTATCATCTACGATAGAGATTATAATTTTGATTATTTTGGTTTTAAAACCTTAGAACGTTCTTATTTATTAAGAATGAATAAGAATGTGGTAGAACGACCTCAACACATGTTGATGAGAGCGGCTGTTGGCATTCACGGAGAGGATATTGAAGCAGCAGTAGAGACGTATAATTTAATGTCTGAAAAATGGTTTGTACATGCTACACCAACTTTATTTAATGCAGGAACACCTAAACCACAATTGTCGTCTTGTTTCTTATTAAGCATGACCGATGATAGTATTTCTGGTATTTTTGAAACCTTGACTAGATGTGCTAAGATTTCTCAATCTGCTGGTGGTATCGGTTTATCTATCCATAATATCCGAGCGCAAGGTAGTTACATCAAAGGAACAGGAGGTACCTCAAATGGTATTATTCCAATGTTAAAAGTATTTAATGATACGGCAAGATATGTGGATCAAGGTGGTGGAAAGCGAAAAGGTGCTTTTGCCGTTTATTTAGAACCTTGGCACGCAGATATTGAAAATTTCTTGGAATTAAAGAAGAACCACGGTAAGGAAGAAATGAGAGCGAGAGATTTATTCTATGCGATGTGGATTCCTGATTTATTTATGCAAAGAGTAAAAGAAGATGGGCAATGGTCTTTATTTGATCCGAATGAAGCAAAAGGTTTATTCGATTGCTACGGTGGAGAGTTTGAAGCGTTATACCACCAATATGAGCAAGAAGGAAAGGCAAGAAAGACCATGAAGGCGCAAGATTTATGGTTCCAAATCTTAGATTCTCAGATTGAAACAGGTACGCCTTATATTTTATACAAGGATGCAGCCAATAAAAAATCGAACCAAAAGAATTTAGGGACGATTCGATCCAGTAATCTTTGTACAGAGATTATGGAGTACACTTCTCCTGATGAAGTAGCAGTTTGTAACTTAGCTTCGATTTCTTTAGTGAAATTTGTGAAGGAAGATCAAACTTATGATTTTGAGCGATTATATGAGGTAGCTAGAGTAGTGACGCGTAACTTGAACAAAGTTATTGATGTGAACTATTATCCAGTCATAGAAGCGGAAAACTCAAACATGCGTCACCGTCCAGTAGGAATTGGCGTGCAAGGTTTGGCAGATGCTTTTATAAAAATGCGAATGCCTTTTGACAGTAAAGAAGCTCGTAACTTAAATCTTGAAATTTTCGAAACAATTTACTTTGCGGCGATGACGGAATCTAATGCCATTGCAGCAAAAGATGGCCCGTATTCTTCTTATGAAGGCTCGCCAGTTAGTCAAGGTATTTTGCAGTACGATATGTGGGGCGTTACGCCAACTGATCGATGGGATTGGGCAGACTTGAAAAAGAAGATTAAAAAGCACGGGGTTAGAAATAGCTTATTAGTAGCACCAATGCCAACTGCTTCTACTTCTCAAATCCTAGGGAATAACGAATGTTTTGAGCCGTATACGTCTAATATGTACACTCGAAGAACCTTGTCTGGCGAGCATATCATTGTGAATAAGCACTTACTAAAAGATTTAATTCGCTTGAATCTTTGGAGTGACGCCATGAAGCAACGATTGATGGCAGCTAATGGTTCTGTACAAGAAATCGAAGAAATTCCACAAGAATTAAAAGATTTGTACAAAACGACTTACGAAATTAGCCAAAAGGTGATTATCGACATGGCAGCGGATAGAGGCGCCTTTATCTGTCAAAGTCAGAGTATGAACCTATTCGTAGAAAATCCAAACTTTGGTAAGTTATCTTCTATGCACTTTTATGCATGGCAGAAGGGCTTAAAAACTGGAATGTACTACTTAAGAAGTAAGGCAGCAGTTGACCCAATTAAGTTTACTTTAGATCAGAAACACCAGCGTATAAATGCAAAAGCAACGGCTAATGTAGGTGCGATTGCAGCGAGTATGGAAGATATGGCAGATGGACAAGCTTGTAGCTTAGATGATCCAGATTGCTTGATGTGTGGTGCTTAATTACAGTAGCGCCAAGCTTCGCTTGGTGAACAAAAATCTGAAAGAGAAAGGTGGTGAGTCAAATTCATAACTCATCACTAATAACTCATAACTTTTATACCAAGTTTAGTAATATTTAATCGGTCGAGAGATGTGTGATTCTCTCGACCGATTTTTGTTTAAAATTATACGACTTTTTGTTTAATACCGAAAATTAGCTTGATTATTGACTCAATCATAAATCTTAAATCATATATTAGGGCTGTTGAGAGAAATATTTTGATCATCATTTTTGCAAATTTCCTAAGATTTGCAAGGAGTAATTCCCCCTTCAAAGGCAGGGGTGATTGGTTCTAAAATCGAGTGATTGCTGGTAAGGATATTTTGTCCGAAACCTTTATTTTTCTCGCCTCTGGCGAGTGTAAAGTGTTATAATACACGCCAGAGGCGAGCCAATATTGGTTGCGGACTACAAGTCCTCACCAGCAGAAACTGTAAATAAGTAGAACGAATCACCCCTGCTTCAAAGGGGAGAAACATCGTGCAAATATTTAGACTCTGAACTAAATTTTAACATTTAAAATTTCTCTTAACACCCTTAATCATAAATCTGTCACGTTTTTATCTAGATGGATTTATGATTTAAGATTTTTTTGCCTAAATATGACCTTTTATCGACTCAACCTTAAAAGTAAAACCGTCCCTGCACCCCAATAGTCCTAGGCCGATTGGTGGCAAATCTAGGTCTTCCAGGAATATCTGCTGCGACGGAAAAAATCTCTCCATAATTCGCTGCTTTATTAGTATGATTGGTAATAAAAAAATTGAATTCATAGTTTGGAAATTGTAAACCTACTCTAGAATTTAGTAATCCATAAGCTCCAAATATTCTAAATGCTTCAGAAGGATCTTCTGGACTGAACGTATTTAATCGTTCTCCTACATATTGGTAATCTGCTCGGATAAACCAAGTTGCTCTTTGGTTAAATTTACCAGTATATTGCGCATTAATATTCCCAGTAAAATTAGGGGTGAATAATAGTTTATCACCTGCCTCGGCTTCTAAATGTTCATTGTCTTCATCAATAACCGCATCTAATAAACCAATACCACCTCCCAATTCGAATCGCTGATTTATTTTTGCTCTTACCTCCAATTCCATCCCTAAAGTATGTGCGGAACCTACATTACTGGTGAAGTTATAGCCGCATGCTAAATTTCTACTTTGCTGTAAATTTTTCCAATCATTATAGAAGATCGCTGTGTTTGCTATAATTCGCCCATTGGCCCAAGTACTTTTATACCCCAATTCGTAATTCCATAAATAATCAGATTCAAAGGTACGAGGATGTATGCCATTTGGTAAATCGACTAGTTCTTCTGCACAATAAATAACGGGGACTATTTCATTTAAATCCCCCAATCGAAAACCTCTGGCAATATTGGCATAAAATAGTTGATCTTTATCGACCTGATAAGTTAAATTGAATTTTGGATTAATGCCTTTTTCATTGATTGCTCCAAGGAGTTCAAAATATTCGGTATCTACCAAAAAGCCTGTTTCATAAGAATCAATAGATAACTGAGCATCAAAATATCGTAAGCCTAGCGTTACTTTCAATTGTTTGGTTAAGGAAAGATAAACTTCGCCAAAAAATGCCAACTCTTTATTCCCATAAAGTCCACCGAAATCATAAAAATCTGGCTCCGGATTAGTTACTTCTGCTGCAAAATCTGGGTCTTCATAAATATTCAAGGAAATATAAGGCGCTGCTCCAATGGAACGAGACAACCAGTTTTCCTTTTCCTGTAAATTCATATAAAAAGCACCAAGAGTAAAATCAATTTTTCCACCAAGCGTAGAAGAAAATCGAAGTTCTTGATTGACTTGAGTAGAAAGTACTCTTTTAGAGATAGTGCCTGCAAAAAAATCGAGCTTTTCTTCACCATCATATACTTCAAAACTTCGATTAAAGGATTCGCCATCATCATCTTGTTCAAAGATTAAACGATCTGTATAAGAAGTGCTACTGATGATTTTTCCTTTTTTGAAGGCCCATTCACTCGTAAAACTGTAATGTTTCCAGTTGTCTTCAAAATACTCAGGTACACCAGAAATTCTGATTTGATCAAAACTACCGACTTGCCCTTCGGCAAAATCATAACCATCTCCAGTTTGTTTTTGGGCGATCATTTTAGCCACAAAACTTAAATTTTTTATTGGATAAAACCCCAAACTAACTTGCATCCCATAATTTTTTTCATCGTCTATATTTTCTTTGTTGGATAGATCACAAGTAGGACAACCATCTATAAGATTGGGAGGAGGTATTGCATCGGGCGTACTTAAAGTAGCTGGATTTATGTAATTGAGAATATTGGCATTTGGATTTATTTTTCTATCAAAAACACCTGATTCAAAGTCATAAAAACCAACTCCTCGAAAGGCTATTTTATCACTTATGGGCAAATTGATAACGCCTTCTCCGCCATAATTAAAATCTCCTTCTTTTACAGAAGAAGTGGTTAGGCGAAATGCGCCTTCTCGCTGTTTCGCATTTGGTTGATTGGTGACTATTTTTACGGTACCACCCATATTTCTAGAACCATAAAGTGTTCCTTGTGGGCCTTTTAAAATTTCTACTCGATTTACATCCACTAACCTAGGATCAATATTTTCAGGTAAAGGTGTTTCATCCAAATACAAGGCAGTAGTACTTTCCCCAATAATTCCTCGGATTGAAATACCATTGTCAAATCGACCGAATAATCCAGCTCCTTGGCTATTGAAAGATAAATTAGGAATACCACTCGCAAAGTCTCTAAAAGCATTCGATCCAGAACGCCTTAATTGTTGAGGAGAAATGGTCGTGATGCTCATTGGTACGCTTTGGGCAGTTTGTATTTTTTTGTTAGCAGAAACAATCACATCTTGCAATTGGGTGATATCTTCCCGTAAAGCGACGTCTCTATAAACATCTCCTTTAGCATCTCTAATTAAAATAGATTGGGATTGATAGCCAATATAACTGACCCTTATGCGGAGCTTACCAGCAATTGCCTGTGGTTTTTTGATGGTATACTCCCCGTCAATATCAGTAGCAGTACCAAGTACGCCGTTTTCTACAGAGACGGTTGCACCAATGATTGGCGTTCGAGTAGTAGCATCTATTATTTTACCTTTGATAAAAATTTGCCCTAAGAGTAGAGACGGACTTATTATTAATAGGAATAAGCATTTGAGCTTGTGCATCTCGATGTATATTTAGGGGGGATTTCTATGATGAAATTAGTTAATGAGGTTTTGCTTAGTAATTATCTTTGGGAAGGATTGTTAATTAATTCAAATAGCGGGCATTAAAAATTGTTATAGTGCTATATGGTTTTTGGAACTAAAAAACTTCGCATTAAGGAGTATTTGATGTTGTAATAATATAGTAATACAACAATTGTCTGCAGTTTGAATTAATATTAATAAGTTAAAGATTTGTTTACAATTTCATCGACATTGGCCAATGTCGGTCTAGTAATTCTAAAAGCATCTCTTCCGATAGCGGTTTACTTCTGTATTCCTTTACAAAAGGATTATCTATTGCTCGATGTAAATCATCTGGATTAGCAGAAGTGGATAACATGACTACGATGTGTTCTGCCTGTTGTTCTATTGTTAAGTTTTTATACTCTTCCAAAAACTCCCAGCCATTCATTCTAGGCATATTGATGTCTAAAAAGATTAGGCTAGGGCGAGGATTATCTTCCCCAAAAGGGGTCTGCAAATACTGCAACGCTTCTTCCCCATTTTTTACTTCTATTATCTTTTGAGCCCATCCTCCATCTCTTAAGATGATTCGATGGTAAAAATTAGTGGCTGGGTCATCATCAATGAGCATGATGCAATGTAATTTCTTTTTCATTTTTTTTTGCTTTTAACGTGGTAGAAATAGTAAAATAAAAGGAGGTGCCTTCGGACTGCTGCGATTCTACCCATATTCTACCACCGTGTAATTCGGCGATCTTTTTACAATGAGTGAGCCCAATTCCTGTCCCTTCATATGCTTCTTTGGCATGTAACCTAGAGAATAATTGAAATATTTTATGCATGTATTTTTCTTCTATTCCTATGCCGTTGTCTTTAACGCTAAATTTGTAGTATGCCTTAGTAGTTTGGCAAGATACGTGTACAATAGGCGGTCGATCTTTGTGCCTGAATTTTAAGGCATTGCCAATCAAGTTTTGCAGGAGTGTTCGAAATTCTACTGGAAAACCGATAATATTAGGTAACGATCGTATATGCACAGTCCCATTTGCTTCTTGCAGGGCGTAATTTAAATCTGTTAGCACATCTTGAGCAACTTCCTCGCAGTTTATCTGCGTTTTTTGCTTACTTCTGCCAATTCTAGAATAATCTAAAATTGCAGATATTAAATTACTCATTCTAGTGGTAGAATTAAGGATAATATCCAAAAACATACGCTGATCAGAGTTCAATTGGTCGCCCATACTCCGATTGAATAAGTTTCCAAAATTGGTGATACTTCTTAAAGGTTCTTGTAGATCATGAGAAGAGGCATAAGCAAATTGCTGTAAGTCTTCATTTTTTATTTTTAATTGATCCAGCGTCTCTTGTAATTCTAATGCTAAAATTTTACTACTCGTTATATCTTGTACGGTTCCTACTATTTCTTTACCTATTCTATATTCTCCAATGGTATACCTCAGCCATTTAATTCGATTGTCGGGTAATAAGATCCGATACTCTAGTGGGATGATCTTTTTAACTAAGGATTTATTATTTAGCTGTCCATTGTTGAGTTGACCTATATGTAAAGCAACTTTTTCTAAATCATCGGGATGGACTAACCTTAGGGTTTTAGTGTATAATTTGCTAGTAGGGGCAATTGATTTCTCTAACTCATAAATATCATATACACCATCAGAATAATGAATCGTATCAAAGCTACCTAATGTTTTCCAGGAAGCTAATTTACTTACTTTTTCTCCTGCACGTAGTAATTTTTTTTGTTCCTCCACCTTTTCGTGCGTTTGTGCCAATTCTGTATTGGAGACTTTTAGTTTAAATATAGTTTGATAATTTAATGCTTTTGCTTGCTCTAGTCGAAACGTTCCAATTAGAACAGGTAACCATAGTAATAGTAATAAGGTGGTATTATACATTTGAATCTTTAGTTCGATATCATCGATCCAAACATAAGTAATGGCAATAGCAACTAATAATAAATTAAGGAAAGAGCTAGTTCTAAAATTTAAACCCAATAAAGTTTGGGTAAATATGATTAAAACTAAAGCATCAAAAGTAAAGTCATCTGCCGTATAGTATTCATGACTAAAGCTAGTACCTAAAAAGGCGAATAAAGACCCTAATACTATAAGGCTTCCTATCTTTTCTAGCCTATTTATGTCCTTATTCCATTGACTTCTTGCTAAAAAAATTAACCCAACATTTACAATAGGTAATAGAATTAATCGAAAAATACTATCTATGCCAAAAGGTTTTGCTTGGGTAGGTTTTAGACTGTTATAATAACTTTCTGAATAATAAAAATAATCTACTAAAGAAAGAGCGGTTATGGTGATGAACGTAAAAATCAATCCATTGACCATAGTGTTCTTATACTTAGGAAAGCACCATTCCGAATAAGCTTTTTCTGGCTGTTGAAAAAAATATTTTTTAATCTCTCTAAGCATTAATTCTTTACTAGCAGGTTGATGAGTAGCTATTTTTTATACTTTGAGGGATAAGTATTTTAGCTATTTGACCAATTGAATAGCTACTAATCATTAGATATTCAATTGTTTAAGTGTGGTAGTTTACTTAAGTATCTTTTTGTTAGTACAAGCATAAAACCTATGTTTTACCTATATATTAGAAATGAAAAGGATGCAAATTAAATAGTAAAAGATATATGGCTTGAACTATTGGGTGGGGTAAGAAAGGGGAGGAATTAATTCTAATTAAGTAGACAGCAATTTTCATTCCATAACTACCTTGTAAACGAAAATCAGATGGATTCAAAAATTATTCCACTTCTCATTTTTTTGTCGTTTATCGGACGATTTTTAAATGTTGGGACAATAAGTGTCTTCTTTTGGAGCGTCAAGATGCCTTGCTCTTTAGAAAAGGAAAGTTATTGATTTAACTTCTTTGGAAGGAGGGAATAGTTAATTTTACTATATTGTGGAATATTTTTTTTGGATGATTACTTTACGATAAACCTAGTACCCAATATTTGTTACCATTTATTTAATAGAGTATTAAGTCGATATTTATTACTCTTTAAAGTAATAGCAATAATCTTATCAATTCTATCTTTTCTATCAAACGAATATGACCATCAATTCCAAAACCATCGGGCTGATTTCTGGCCCATTAGCCTTTGTCTTAACCCTTTTATTCTTTCACCCAGAAGGTTTAAATCCAAGAGCGAATGCTATTTTAGCAGCTACTTTATGGATTGCGATTTGGTGGATTACAGAAGCCATTCCTATCGCTGTAACTGCTTTATTACCCATTATTCTCTTCCCATTAACTGGAGGATTGGGATTGACAGAAACAACTGCTTCTTTTGGGCATAAATATGTCTTCCTATATGTAGGTGGTTTTATTATTGCCATTACCATAGAAAAATGGAATTTGCATAAGCGAATTTCCTTGAATATCATCAATTTTATAGGAACGAATGTGGTCAATATCATACTTGGTTTTATGGTGGCAACTGCTTTTATGTCCATGTGGATTTCTAATACTGCTACTTCGGTAATGATGCTGCCGATTGGTATGGCGATTGTGGCTCAATTACGAGACAATCCAGCTACCATAGAAGATGAAAACCTAATATTTGGTAAAGCGTTGATGTTAGCCATCGCTTATAGTGCTTCTATTGGAGGCATGAGTACCTTGATTGGAACGCCACCGAATTTGGTGCTGGCAGGTGTAGTAGAAGAAACTTTTGGGTATGAAATTACTTTTGCCCAATGGTTCAAATTTGGCTTTCCTATTTCGGTGGTGCTACTAATAATCTGTTGGAAATATTTAACTAGTTTTGCTTTTAAATTTAAACAAAAGACTTTTCCTGGCGGACGAACAGAGATTAGCAAACAATTAAAGGCATTAGGAAAAATTAGTTATGAAGAGAAATTAATAGCAGCCGTTTTTGCCTTAACGGCAGTTGCATGGATGACTCGCTCCTATTTATTAAAACCCTTGATTCCTGCTATTGATGATACCATTATAGCCATGATAAGTGCGATTATTATCTTTTTATTACCTACTAAAAATAGAGAAAGGCGGTTATTGAATTGGGAAGAAGCGGTGAAACTACCTTGGGGTATCTTATTACTATTTGGAGGAGGTATGGCGTTAGCTGCAGGTTTTAAAGATAGCGGATTGGCTTTATGGATTGGTGCTCAAATGACTTTATTAGAGGGCATTGCCTTACTTCTTTTAGTTCTTATCTTAATTACTGCTGTCAATTTTTTAACAGAAATCACTTCCAATCTAGCAACGACTGCCATGTTGCTGCCGATTTTATATCCCATGGCAAAGACCATTGATGTGCACCCATTTGTTTTAATGGTTTCTGCAACCGTAGCCGCTTCATGTGCTTTTATGCTGCCTGTGGCGACGCCACCAAATGCAGTCGTTTTTGGTTCAGGCTACTTACGGATTCCAGATATGGCTAAAGCTGGAATTTGGATGAATATCATCTCTATTATTTTATTGACCCTTTTTGTCTATTTTTTATTACCTTTTTTATGGGGATTTGATCCAAATGTATATATCGAAAATTTTCATAACTAACTGGTTTTTAAAATAATATATGTAAAATAAAAATTATAAAAAGCTAAGCATATTTTTCCTGCTACTATTGTTTTTTATTAGATTTAAGTCACACTTCACTTTTCTCTCTCTACTTATATGACGTTGCGAATTGCTGAAGTGTACCCGTTATTTCTTGTTTGCTTTGATTATCAAAAGATAATATATGAGTAAATTTAGGAATAAGAATAAAAAAACTTAAACTACTCAACAAACAACAGCACGTTTATGGATCAGCACGTCATTAAGGCATCTGAAGTGAATGCCATATTAAAAAACCACGTCCACAAAAAAATGCTTCGACCACTTTTGATTTTTTTGATGGATATAGCTCTTTATCTGCTACTGTTTTATGCGCTCCTTCAAACAAATTCTATTGGTTTAAAATTGCTTTATAGTATTTTAATGGGGGTGATGACAGGTATTTTATTTATCGTTGCGCATGATAGTTGCCACGGTAGTTTTACCAAAAGTAGATGGATCAACGACATCATCGGACGCATTACTTTCTTACCCTCTTTACACAGCTTTTCGCTCTGGGCCTTAGGACATAATAAAACCCATCATGCTTTTACCAACCATAAAGAAAAAGATTATGTTTATACCCCTTTATCTCCAACTGAATACAAAGCATTAAGTCCCTTCAAGCAATTTATGTATCGAGTCTATCGGCATTCCTTAGGGCATGGATTGTATTACTCTCATAATATTTGGTTGCCTAAATTAGTCTTGCCTTTTAAGAATATTCCACATATTGAAAAAGAAAATAAGACGGTTTTGTGGTTTGATTCTTTTTTGGTCTTTAGTTATTTAGCCTTTCTAATTTGGTTAGCTGTTTCTTTTGCCAATGGTAGTTCCTTTTTATTGACTATTAATATTTTAACCATTATTGTTATTCCTGTCCTGACTTGGAATTGGATTATCGGTTTTCTCATTCTACAACATCACACAAATGAACATACTCGTTGGTATAATAAAGATGAAGAATGGCACTTTTGGGAAGTACAAATGGAAGATACGGTACGGATTAAATTTCCTAGACCAATTAATTTTCTAATGCATAATATTATGGAGCATACGGCGCATCATAGCAATATGCAAATACCTATGTATAATTTGCGAGCAGCCCAAGCTGATATGGAACGAAATTTTTCAGATAGAATTAATATTGTAGAGTGGACGCCTAAGTTTTATGCCGATTCTATGAAAGCTTGTAAATTATACGATTATGAAAATCATAAATGGTTGAAATTTTCGGATATTTAAAGTTACCATATTACGCTGTTGCCATGTTTGTCGAAAACCCTACAACATGGTAATATCGCAATAATTTTATCATAGTGCCTAAATACTAGTGTTTATCCTTAAATTATTCGTGCGGTAGTCCTTTTACCAATCCTAATGGATTCAAACCCTCCAAATTAAGGTTATGTTAATGCAATTTTCCTACTTAACACTAGTTAAATCTACTATTTTTAGACTATAATAAGCTATTCTACCCGTTAAAAGGGCGTTAAAAATGGAAACTTTAAGACAAAAGATTTCCTAATTGCCGTACCATTTACCTAAATTGCTACAGCTAAATAATGCAAAAAATTAAATTAGGCAATTATAATCCGTGGGGTTAATAAATCCGTGGGGAATTATATACAAAATACCTAATTCATTTTTATCTATTTCTAAGTAAGCAAAACCGACAAACATTTTCCTCTTTTAGACTAATTATTAGTAGCCGTTTTGCTTGTTCATCAGTAAGGTAAGCGGCTATATCATTCGACTGTTAAAGATAAATATTATGCGTTTAACCAAACGGTTTGGTTTAGCTCTGCTAAGCTTATGCCTTTATTGTCCTTTTGCCTTGATTGGGCAAGTAAAGGATACGCTACCACAACCTACAACTATTGACTATGAATCCCCACAAACTTATGAGATTGGGGGCATAAAAGTAGAAGGCGCAATATGGGCTGATAAAGCGGCATTAATCTCCATTGCTGGTTTGAAATTAGGCGATAAACTAGCAATTCCTAGTGCTAAAACAGCTCACGTACTCAAAGCTATTTGGAAATTAGGGCTATTTTCAGATGTGCAAATTTATCAGGAAAAAGCAGTTGGAGAAATTGTTTATTTGATGATAAAAGTGGTGGAAATTAACCGCTTGGGAAGGATTGATATTAGCGGTATAAAAAAGAATAAATTATCGATGATAAACGGTATTATTTTACAACATCTAACCGTTGGCAGAAAACTAACGGAAACCAAAAAGAAAAATGCCATTCATGCACTTCGACAATATTATTTAGGGGAAGGCTTTTCGGACGTTTTAATAAAATGCAAAGAACAAAAAATGCCCAATGTGATTGGTCAGTCGCAAAATGTAGAAAATACCGTTCAATTAATATTTACCATTGATAAAAGGGATAAAGTAAAAGTAGCAGCTATTGATTTTGTTGGGAATACACAAGTAACTAGTAAAAGGCTAAAGAAATTAATTGGCATAAAAACCAAAGGAAAATTATTTGCTACTTCCAAGTTGGTACAGACAGAATTGGCAGGAGGTAAAAGGGGCATTATTGACTATTATCGTTCTTTGGGGTATTTAGATGCGACTATCAAAAAAGATACTATTTGGCGAGGAATTGATAATAGTTGGCAATTGAAAATCACTATGGCAGAAGGGCGATTATACTATTTTGGGAGGATTCAATGGAAGGGCAATAATGTGTATTCAACGGAACGACTAGCTGCCATTTTAGGCATTCAGAAAGGAGAAGTGTTTAATCCACAAAGATTACAAAGTCGTTTGCAATTTAGTATAGAAGGAGATGACGTGAGTGGTTTGTATATGGATAACGGCTATTTATTTTTTCGAGCAGAAGCTGTGCAAAAGTCAATGAGAGGCGATACAATTGATATAGACATTCATATTTTAGAAGGCAATCAAGCGACCATTGATAAAGTGCTTATTCGAGGAAATACTAGAACCCATGAACACGTTATACGTCGAGAATTACGAACCAAACCTGGCGCAAAATTTAGTCGTTCTGATATTATTCGTTCCCAACGAGCTTTAATGAATTTGGGCTACTTTAATCCAGAAAGTATGGGTATTAATACGCCTGTAAATCCTGCTACGGGGACTGTAGATATTGAATATGTCCTAGAAGAAAAAAATTCCGACCAATTTGAATTATCAGGAGGCTGGGGTGGTGCGACTATTGGGCTAACGGGGACGGTTGGTATTAGCTTGAATAATTTTTCTTTACGGAAATTCTTAGTACCTAGCCTTTGGAACCCAGTACCTACCGGTGACGGTCAGCGAACGTCTATCCGATTTCAATCCAATGGAAAAGCCTATCAATCTCTCAATTTATCTTTTACGGAACCTTGGCTAGGTGGCAAAAAACCGAATGCTTTGACGACGGGCTTTTTCTACACCCGTTACTTAGATGAGACAAATAGTATAGGAGGAGTCAACAGTCTTTTTAACATTTTCGGAGCGAATGTGAGCTTAGGTAGAAGAATAACTTTCCCAGATGATAATATGATAGCAACGACCCAATTAAGTTACCAAAGATATCGACTCAATAACTGGGTGTCAGGTTTGTTTACGACAGACGCTGGAGAAGTGATTACGGAAGGTACTTATAATAATTTAAGCATTGCTCAGACTTTCACCCGATCGACGATCAATCATTCCATCTTTCCAACGAGTGGTTCAAAAGTATCTTTATCGGTACAGTTAACGGCACCTTATTCTTTGTTTAGTAAAAAGGAGTACAATTTAATAGATGTTGCCGAACGATACGAATGGTTAGAATACCATAAATGGCGTTTTAATGCAGAATGGTACACACCAATTACTAAGAAATTGATTCTGAAAACCTCCGCTAAATTAGGGTTTGTTGGTAGTTATAATGCCCAAATTGGCATTTCGCCTTTTGAACGCTTCCAATTAGGTGGAGATGGATTGAGTAATGTCCAAAGAGGGTTTACTGGAACAGACATTATTTCATTGCGAGGCTATGAAATTTCAGATTTGGAAAATAATCTAGTGAATGGCGCAACTGTAGCCACGCCCATTTTTAATAAGTTTACGATGGAATTGCGCTATCCCTTATCAACGAATCCGAATGCGACTATTTACGGTTTAGCTTTTTTAGAAGCAGGGAATGCCTACCAAGCTTTTCGAGATTATAATCCTTTTGATCTAAAACGGTCAGCGGGATTTGGTATTCGTGCGCACTTGCCCGTGTTTGGAACGCTAGGTTTTGATTATGGACTTGGTTTCGATAAAGTAGGTGCAAGGACTTGGCAAAATTTTGGGAAAATAAGCATCATATTGGGGTTTGAGCCTGAGTGATACAATCATTAGTTTTCAAAGGATAGAGTGTTCAAAATAAGGAGGTAAATTATGCCATTTTTTAGCTCCAACGGAGCGACATACTATAGCATAGGGCTTTGCCCTATGCGAATCATTGCTCACATTACCCACATTTTTCTAGCGCTGAAAGCGCGACATAGCATGGATAACTTATAGGAAGAATTAAAGCATGCAAAAGCAACCAATTCAACAAAATTTGCACCTTATAGATAGCTTAAGTCATTAAGCATATAGAAGATAGATTGGTGACTGGAAAACTAGTGAGATTTTCTGGTCACTTTTTTATGTATATGGGAACTTCAGTTCTCCGAAAAAATAGGATTAGTCAACAGGATAAGAGCCATCCTCAAAAACCTCTTCATGATACCCACGAATACCAACTTCCACAGCTAATGGACTACGAAAATCTTGTCCCTTTTGCAGACAATCCAAAACCCATTGAAAATCGTATTGGGGTTGCCAACCTAATATTTCCCTTGCTAAATCATTGACGTAAACTCGGCCGATAGATGGAAAGAATTTCCACTTTTTACCAGTATAAATTGCTTTGAAACTAGGATGATACTTACTCAAAACTTTGGGTGCATTGGTATATAAATCTTTTAAATCACCGATTGTAAAGGGTGTCGCTCCACTAATAATATACCGACCAAAACCAATGCTTTGTGCTTGTTGAACCGCTAGTAAATGGGCATCTACTACATCTTGAATATCAACTCTTCTATACAGCAACTCATTTGCTTTGATATTGGCATCTACATAAGTATTTCTGAGCTTCTTATCATCATCTGCTTCCGCAAAAAAACGAGAAGTTCTTAAAATGATGCAAGGTAATTGATGGTTTCGATGATATAAGTGACAGAGGTTTTCTGCAGCAATTTTAGTGACCCCATAAATATTTTTAGGCTGTGGGACTAACTTTTCTGTAACCCAAACGGCCGTATCAGCTGATTTCATCGCATCCCCAAAGGCGCTAGTTGTACTCGTAAAAATGAAAGATTTTACACCTACTTGTTTTGCCGTTTCCAATAAATTAAGCGTCCCCGTAATATTCGTATCAATAAAAGCCTTTTCACTATGGGTGACAATATGCGGCTTGTGTAAAGTGGCGGTATGTAATACGACCTCAATACCCTTCATGCATTTTTGCACAAAGGCTCTGTTGGCAATGGACCCAATATGATGGGTAAACTTACTCGGTTGGACATCTATTCCAGAAACTTGATGTTTACTTTTTGCAAGTACTATTGAAAGCGCCCTACCTAAATGACCACTACTGCCTGTAATCAGAATTTTCATAATTGCTTCATCTTTTAGGATAAAAATAAGGGGACTATTGAAATAAATGCTAAATTTACTAAAATTGAGCTAAGTAATGGCTGAAAATAACGCCAATATTTGACCTCCAAGTGTTTCTAAGATCTTGGAGTGTCTAGACGATCTAACTGTATTAAAACATGAGAAAACTCCAAAATATTAACCTCGACGATCTCGTAGAAGCTGGGATTATTGATGAACAAACGGCTACTAATATAGTTGCTTTTCAAGCTAAAGAAACAGCCAATGCACCAAATAGACTAGGCATTGTACTAAGTATATTGGGGGCGATGTTGATTGGACTGGGTATTATGCTCATTGTTGCCCATAACTGGGATAATTTCTCTCGACCTATTAAGACCGTATTAGCTTTTTTACCAATGATTATTGGGCAAATTGCTTGTGGCTATACCTTATTTCGACAAAAAGAAAGTCGAGCATGGCGAGAAGGTGCCGCTACTTTTTTATTCTTTACCGTCGGTGCTTGTATTGGGATGGTGAGCCAAATCTATCATTTAGAAGGCGAATTGGGTAGTTTTTTATTGACTTGGATGCTCTTAGTCTTGCCTTTGATTTACTTGATGCAATCTTCCATCGTTTCTTTATTATACCTTGGCGGAATTACGTGGTATGCGACCAATTGTGGTTATGCGAATAACCATGAACCATACCTGTATTGGATATTATTAGCCATGGTACTACCATATTATTATCGTTTATATCAAAATAGTCCAAGTGGCAATGCCTTTAATTATCATTCTTGGGCGATTTCTTTATCCATTTTAGTGACTTTAGGATTATGGGCGAAAGATGCGACGGTTTTAATGTGGGTGGCTTATGTCAGTTTATTAACTTTATTCTTTTTAATTGGTTGTCAACCCTTTTTTAGAAATAAACGCAGTATCAATAACCCTTATTTGATACATGGCTTATTTGGTACCATCACTTTCTTTTTAGGCTTTACCTTTTATGGCTTTTGGGAAGAAGTGGTCGCAGAAAAAATGAATTGGAATGGTTTGTTAATGCACCAAGAATTTTGGGTCTGTATAGTCTTGGTAGCTAGTAGTTTATATTTATTCTTAAAATTAAAACCTCTCCAAAATTTCAGTAAAATATCGCCTATTCCTTTTGGTTTCATCCTATTTTTATTAGTCTTTTTTATCGGCTATAACTACCCTTACATCGGTATGATATTGAGCAACTTATTTGTCTTGTCGATTGGCGTTTTTTATATTTATAGAGGCAATGAACTAAACCGTTTAGGCATTTTAAATCTAGGAATGCTAACTTTAGCCGCCTTAATTATTTGCCGATTCTTTGATTTAGAATTGAGTTTTGTGACTAGAGGAATATTATTTGTATTGGTAGGTATTGGCTTTTTTATTACCAATTATCAGTTGATAAAACGACGAGAACAATCGACGAATTAATATATTTTTTGCCCATAGGAACAGGAATAAAGTAATGCATATTGATAATCCAATTTTGGAAGGTATACGACTTGGGAGAGTCGTGTTATCATCGAGAGAGACAAGTAATACGACTCTCCTGAGTCGTCGAAACTTTCATTCTAAAGATTTTTTCTCCCATTCTTTCCAAAGCGGTGCATTCGCCCTCCAAAGTGGACGAGCCTTAATTGCCGCAGGATTGGCAGGATAATTCACATACCAAGTAGTTGCTGTATATCTTTCGCCACCACCAACAATCGTATCTTGCATATAATCGGTCATTAGACTAGCCGAAAAACCATTCGTACCAGCCATCTTTACCCAATTATTATTGGTGCGAAAACTAATTTTGAGAGAATCTCCACTTACTTGCGGACGCTGCCCAACGATGGGTTTAATCTGCGCAAAAACTTCTTCTCCATTAAAGATGGTTAAAAAATCAACCGTTGCTACATGTTCTATTCGGCTACTGCCCCAACCAATTCTAATTGGATAACCCAATCTGACTGCATCTACTAATTGTGTTTTATCACCAAAAAGAGCTTTTCCATCTACATCATTTTTATAAACTAATTGCCAACCCGAAGTAGTTGGTGTTGAAGATTGACAACTGATTAAAATACAAAGTAGGATAAAATAGAGTAGGGGGCGCATAGTTTTTAATTTTATTGATGCTCAATTTCGGAAATTTGTAGGAAAAGAAGCGAATCCATTTTGTTAATAATATGCAAAAGGTAAGCAAAGGGCGTAGGGCAGAAGTGAGCATCTACTAAAATTTGACAGCGTTTTCTTATATTAACCTTAAATTTTTTCAGTTCCATATTGTTTGGTTTCCCTTTGCCCCAAGCCCTCCGCCAATAAATACAATAAAACTTCCTTATTTTTACCAAAAAATAAATATGAGTATTGCCATTCTAACCAATAATAAAGACCCTCAATCTTGGAAAAAAGTATTACAGGTAAAATTACCGAATGTACCAATTGATATAGTAGGTGAATCAGAGGCGGCATTGAATGCAGTATTTTTAGTATGTTGGAAACCCGAAAAAGGGCAATTGAAAAACTTTCCAAAACTAAAAGTCATTCAATCACTTGGTGCAGGCGTTGATCATATTTTTGATACCAATACCATTTCAACTGAAAAGAAAGTAGTGAGAATTGTTGACCCCAACTTGATGATAGATATGTGGGAATATACCTTGGCAGCCACGATGAATTATTTAAAAGACTTTCCTGTCTATGCTCAACAACAAAGCAATCAAGTATGGACACAGCATAAATATAAAACAATTCCAACTACAACAGTATCTGTAATGGGCTTAGGAAAAATTGGTGGATATGTAGCTGCACAGTTCGCTAAACTTGGTTTTAAAGTACAAGGTTGGTCCAATTCTATAAAAAGTATTCAAGGCGTAAAAGCCTTTGCTGGGCTATCAGGCTTATCTGAATGCTTAAAGAATACCGATGTATTAATTAATATTTTACCTTTAACGGCCAATACTAAAGGAATCTTAAATAAGGGGTTTTTAGAAAAATTACCCAAAGGGGCATACTTAATTAATGTTGGGAGAGGCGGGCATTTAATAGAAGAAGATTTATTACCTTTATTAGAAAATGGACAATTAACTGGGGCGACCCTAGATGTTTTTCAAGTAGAACCATTACTACAGAATCATCCTTTTTGGACACATCCAAAAGTTGTGATTACGCCGCATATTGCGAGTTTGACGAATATAGAAAGTGCCGTTAATCAAGTAGTCGAAAATTATCAACGGATGGTGAAGGGGACAGAGTTATTAAATGAAGTCTCGCCTAAGAAGGGGTACTAATTCTCAAAAAATAGGTGTTTTCTCATTAAGAAATATCTCAACTACACAGAAAACACTTTTTTTCTAAACTTAACACCTTTCCCTGTCCTCAAAAGAAATGTCTCCTGAGTAGATACAATATCTGTTTAGTTTAACTGCCAAATACTAAAATTCAAAACTGCTGCAAAACTCACCCATAAAATATAAGGTGCTAATAACCAACCGCTTACCTTTTTTATCCCAAAGAAAGCACGAATTGTTAAAAAGATAAAAACCCATAAAACGATAATTTCAAAGAAAGCCAATTGAGGGTTTTGCCTGCCAAAAAATAACCAAGACCAAATCATATTTAACACAAATTGAACGCCAAAGAATATTAAGGCATTTTTAACTATTTTTTTATCAATTCCTTCATGCCATACTAAAGCTGCAGCAATGCCCATCAAGGTAACTATTCCTTCAAAAACAAGAACGGCTGACTAATTCCATCTCGATCATAACGTACATTTAAATAATACAAACCTGCGGCTAAGAAACCTATTTCTACTTCTGCAAAAAACTCTTCTCCATTCTTAAATTTCTTTTGTTCAAAATAAATGCGCCCCATGTAGTCGACGATTTGTAAAGTAATATCACCACCTCTTGCTTTATCTCTGGCGAAAACTTTAAGTCGGTCATTGGCTGGATTGGGAAAGAGTAAAACATCTGAAAACTGGGAATTGTCGACCGTTAATGCTATCATATGAAAGTTATTTCTTTCGTCTCTTTCTTGAATTTTAGAGTCGGGATCTAATACGGCTGTTAAGGTATAATCACCTGTTCCTTTGGAGATGGGAAATTCTACTTCTAGAATCTTAGTAATGCTGCCACTACCTGCCTTTATTTCTAAAATATCTTTTTGGATGGTTAGTTCTAGTTCCCCTTCCTGTGCTAATTTCCAATGAATTTCAACCGTTTGGTCTTCAATTATGCCTTGATTGTCAAAAGTATAAGGAATTTTCATCACTTGACCAGAGGTGATTGTTCTTTTATTTTCGGCAGAAGCAATGGCATAATCAGGGAAGAAGTCACAATCGGATAGTATTTCGGATAATTCTGTGGTCTCAATAAAGAATTGCATCCGTTCCGCTTGACCTTCTGTGAAAAAGAACTGACATCTATCAGGAGCGTAGGACATAAGATTACTTGGACTTGGTTTATATGGCTCTCCATTTGGATCTAATACATTTCCTTCATAAGTACATCCATTTAATCCTGTAATGCCTAAATTAGGATCTGCTGGCGTATCGCAAACTTGATCTCCTGCTTGACTACAATTTGAACCGTTTACAAATTCTAATCCTAAAGCAGGTTCATGTGTATGTAGTAGACCCAAAAAATGCCCTAATTCATGTGCTAAGGTAGGACCATTTTTACTAAATTCTTTTTTCATGATGATAAAACGATCTTTGGGTTCACCCATCCAAGGGAAAGTAGAAATCCCAGCAACGAAATTACGATCAAAAACTTGACCACCAATGTCATCGATATAGAATACGTTAATGGTATTTGGGACATGCTTACGCGCATTCAAAATATCCTTAGCTTCACTATAAGTATAGATTCCTTTACCTTCAATTAATTGAGGCGATCCGCAAAAATAAAATTCGACGTCGCTCAAAGCGTAAGCTCGATTCACTTCGTCTAATGAATTATATAATTCTTGAATAGATAAATCTGTTACAGTTTCAGAAGCAGCAACTGTACGGGTATTTTTTACAATAAAAGCAGAAATACCCATTTTTACCGTCGGGACATTCCTTTGTTTGGCTTTTTTCTGTTGAAAGTTACGAAAGGCTTCCTGATCAAAAGGAGGTACTTCACCAGCTATTACATTGGAACCACAAAAATGATTTTGACCTGATAATAAGGGGAGTTGAAGAAAAAAGGCAAAAATGGATAATAGAATTGCTCGCATGACTAGGGTTTTTAGTACTCAAAATTTATTAAACAAAATTAATTGTAATAATAAGTAGTACGCTACTTTTACCTAGTCATATTCTAACAATTAGCCGTCATTATAGCGTTTTTTTGCATTTGTTCTGACCATTTCTTTAATGGGATCTAATAAATTATCCAACCCATTTAATTTTATTTCGTACATAGTTTGTAGTAACATGCCTAATTTCCCTTTTGGGAAACCTTTACGATTAAACCATTCCAAATAAGAAACGGGTAAATCGCAAATTAAGCGACCTTTATATTTGCCAAAAGGCATGGGCATCCGAACAATTTGAATTAATATTTCTGGATTCATTATTTTGTTTTAGTTTTACAAATATAGGGTTTGTTAATAAATAATAGGGAATATTTTAAATGGGGGTAGTGGTTCAAGTCTTATGTTAACTGATAGTTTTTTATTTTATACAATTGATTATCAAATAGATAAGCTTGCTGTTTACTATCGATTCTTTATTGCCTATTGTAGTAGATGTTTATTTAGGTGTCATTTTTGCTATCAATAAAAATAAACCCTTCCCGATTACAAATTATCCTTCAAACGTTTAATTTAACTGTATGCAAGTCAAAAAAGCGGTCATTACTGCTGCTGCCCGTGGAGGCAGGTTATATCCTGTTGGAGATACCGTTCAAAAGGCAATGTTACCTATTGCGGATCTTGATGGTGTTCATAAACCCGTCTTACAAATTATAGCGGAAGAGGCATTTAATAGTGGCATTGAGGAAATCTGTATTATTTGTGCCCCTGGAGATGAAGCACGCTATAAAGCTGCTTTTCAAGCTTTAAGGAGTAATCTGTTGGCAGCATTCGGACAAATAGAATGGGCCAAGAAACAAGCGAATAAAATTTCTCATTTGCTAAAGCATTTGACTTTTGTCGTGCAAGAAGAAACCTTAGGGTATGGTCATGCAGTGCATTGTGCCAAGGATTTTGTTGGAAAGGATGCTTTTATTTTAATGTTAGGCGATCATTTATATTTGGCTGATAATCAACAGTTAAGATGTGCGGCGCAATTATTGAAATTAGCAGAACAAGCAGATTGTTCGGTTTCCGCAGTTAATGCCACACCAGAACATTTGATTCATCAATATGGTACGATCAATGGACGCTACGTGGCAGGGCAACAAGGGGTGTATGAAATTGAACGCATTATAGAAAAACCTTCCTTGAGCCAAGCAGAATTGGAGCTATTAATGCCTGGACAAAGAGCAGGACATTATCTCTGCTTTTTTGGGATGCACGTTTTGCAAGCTTCCATTTTCGATATTTTAGAAAAGTACGCTAACTCTTTGGTCACAGGAAAAGATATTCAACTAACGCCTGCATTAGAAATCTTAGCGAAGGAAAGTAAATATTTAGCACTAGAAGTAAAGGGAAGACGCTATAATCTAGGGACAGATTTAGGTTGGTTGGAAGCACAAATTTCCTTTGGTTTGGAAGGAGTGAATAGTAACGCACTTTTATCGAGTATGGTCAATCAGTTGGCGGAGGCGAGAATGCGAAAGTAATGATTTAATTTTCAATTTTCAATTTTCAAAAAGCGTTATTTTATAGTAATGAGTATATTATTAATAGAGTGCGCTTAACATTAAATTGAGTATTGTTGAAAAAATAAAAGGAACAATTGATATCCCTGCCTGCGGCAGGCAGACGTGGGGTTTAAAAAATCCGTCTGGTATCAACTACAAATTATTCGTTCCTTAATGATGCCTAAAGAATGACAAAGAATATTTTTATAGACATAATAACAAATACTGATCCCAAAATCAGAAACCAATCTTTTCTAAAACATTGTAAAGGAAAGTCCTTATCCATTTTAATGCCTGAACTGGCAGTTTTAGAAAATTTTAGGACGCAGACCGATAATTTATACGAACGAGTGAGGGCTTGTTTATTCCTGTACGCGGCTTACCGATTTGCTATTCCAACAAAGCAATCCTTAAAAAGTGTTGGCAAAACACCCTACACAGGATTTGAGCATTTACTCAATAGGCGATTTGAAGAAGCCATTGCTGTTTTTTTGCAAACGCAAAAAGTAGAAGGGATTAATGGATCAATCGCTAGTGCTTTAGCAGAAGCCTATCACCAACGAGCCTTTCAAATTTTGGGCGAACAAGTTCGGAAAAGTGTCCGATCTACGGCAGGAAATCAATGGATGTTTAGAGGAGGATACACAGCCCAGCATCCGATAAAAATTCATCCTCAATTGCTACAAAGAGGAGAAAACGAAGTCTTATTTCCAATTTTAGAGGAAAAGACGGCAGTACGGATGGATTTAAGCCATAGTGGTTGGTCCGATATTTTCTTCTTGGGGATGGATTATCCAGAAGGGGCAAGAGTGATAAATGTCTCGGTAAATTTGGGCGTTTTTGGTAGAGATAAAGAAATTAAACCGCCGATTCAAAGTTATATTCGAGTAATTGCAGAACCTGTTTTGCGCTTAACGAGTGTGGATTTAGGCGTAACAAAGGATATTACCGACCTAGACGATTTATTTAATTTCGGGAATGATTATTTAAGTTTATTAAAAGCAGGGGTGATTGCTTCTGGTTGTATTCCGCCATCTTTTGAAGGAACGCAGCAATCTTTTGCCGCTTTATTAGGTCAAATTGTCGCCCCGGGCATGGGCTTGGAGTTGGTGACAATGGTCAATGATATTCCAAAAGGTTCTCGCTTTGCGGTATCGACCAATTTATTAGGATCTATTATTGCTGTTTTAATGCGAGCGACTCGCCAAACGCAAAGTTTGACGGGGCAATTACAAGAATCAGAAAGAAGATTGGTCGCAGCAAGAGCTATTTTAGGCGAATGGTTAGGTGGTTCTGGTGGTGGTTGGCAAGATTCGGGAGGTGTTTGGCCAGGTATTAAAGCAATAGAAGGAGCTTTAGCCAAAGAAGGAGATCCTGAATATAATATAAGCAGAGGTTGCCTTTTGCCACGACATAGACTATTGGGCGAAGATCATGTTCATCCAGAAATGGCAGAGCGTTTAACCGAATCGTTGGTTTTAATGCATGGTGGCATGGCGCAGAATGTAGGCCCCGTTTTAGAAATGGTTACTGAAAAATATTTGTTGCGAGCAGAGGCAGAATGGAAAGCTAGATTAGCAACGAATGAAGTCTATGATGGTATACTCGCAGCTTTAAAGGCTGGAAATATTAAAGATTTAGCCAAGTGGACGGGGTATAATTTTGATTATCCGATTAAGACCATTATCCCTTGGGCAACCAATCATTATACCGAAACTTTAATCAGTCGAGCCAAGCGTAAATTTGGTGATAATTATCTAGGGTTTATGATGCTTGGTGGTATGTCAGGCGGAGGTATGGGCATGTATATTCAAAATGAAAACCCTAAAAAAACAAAGCAAGCCGTTTTAAAAATAATCCGCAAAACGAAGGCAGAATTATCTTCCGCTTTACCATATGCGATGGAACCTGTAGTCTATGATTTTGCTATCAATAATAAAGGAACGTTTGCCCAGTTACTAGCGAAAGATGCGACTTGGATGCCAGAAAAATATTATGGTATTCAAATTTCTAACTTAGCTAGATTAGACAAGGAAAGTATCGCTTATCAACGAAAATTAGAGGTCGAATTATATACGACACAATTAACGGGTGCAGCGGCTTCGTATACTTTATTGAGAACCTTAGTTAGTAATTTATTCCAAGTTTCTCAAGGTGGTTTTGGTGATCAAAAACGATTGCAAAATGAATTGTCTGATAAGGTCAAAACAGAAAATGGTTTTGATTTTATCCAACATGCCAAGATTCGAGAAGATTTACAAAAAGGTAGAATTGGCTTATCTAGAAATCGGTTGCCAGCGGAAACAAGTATTGAAGATGTTTCGGTAGCCGAGGTGACTAATTTAACGGATACTACGGATAATCAATTAGGAATCAATGCTTTAAAGGCAGGGAAAGTAGCGGTGTTAAGCCTAGCAGGTGGTGTTGGTAGTCGTTGGACAAAAGGGGCTGGGGTGATTAAAGCCATTTTTCCTTTTACTGAAATGGAAGGTAAACATCGAAGTTTTGTAGAGGTACATTTAGCTAAAACAGCGCAAACGGCTAAAACCTATCAAGCGAGACCTCCTCATTTAATTGCCACTAGTTACTTAACTTATGATGCGATTGCAGCTCAATTAAAACAAGCCAAAAATTATGGCTATAAAGGGGATATTTATTTGTCAAAGGGAAAGTCTATCGGGCAACGATTTATCCCAATGGTCAGAGATTTACGTTTTTTATGGGAAGAAATGCCCCAAGAAAAATTGGACGAGAATAAGGAAAAAGTTAGAACGGCTGGTCGGTCGGCGTTAATGGGCTGGGCAAAAGAAAAAGGGGAAGGCGCAGATTATATAGATAACTTAGCCAAACAACGATTTAGTCCATTGGGGCATTGGTATGAAGTACCGAATTTATTAAGAAATGGTGTTTTAGCAGAATTATTACAAAAGCATCCTGCCGTAGAAACGATTATGCTGCACAATATAGATACGCTTGGTGCTAATTTAGACCCTGCTGCCTTGTCTCAACATTTAGTATCGGGCAATATGTTGAGTTTTGAAGTAGTGCCTAGAAGATTGGAAGATAGTGGGGGAGGGCTTGCCAATGTCAACGGCAAAGTCCGTTTATTAGAAGGCTTGGCGCAACCACATGAAGAAGATGAATTAAAATTGAGTTACTATAATTCGATGACGACTTGGATTCAAGTGGACGATTTGCTGGCTTGGTTTGGTTTAACTAGAGCTGATTTAACCAAAGATGCGGCCTTCTTAGATGAAGCTGTTCGGAAAGCGGCGCAACGAATGCCGAGTTATGTTACTATCAAAGAAGTAAAATATCGTTGGGGACATGGGCAAGAAGATGTGTATCCAGTTGCTCAAATTGAAAAATTATGGAGTGATATGACGGCGATGCCCGATATTTCTTGCGGCTTTATGGTCGTTGATAGAAAACGAGGACAGCAACTCAAAGACCCTGCTCAACTGGATGCTTGGGTGAATGATGGGAGTAAGGCGTATGTGGCGGCGTTGTGTGGGTGGGATTGAAAATCATAAATCATAAATCTGTCACGTACAAACTAGATGGATTTATGATTTAAAATTTATGAACTATGATTTAAGATTTTTCAGTACTGTAAATTGTCTACCGCAAATTACTTATTGCACCTGGATGCCCCCAATAATACCGATAAGTCTCCCCTAATCTCCCCGTCTCATCCCCTAAATCAAGCAAAACTGTTTCCACTCGTTTACCACCTACCCGTTCATAAAAGCCTATAGCTGGCGTATTTTCAGCTAAAACTAAAAGATTCATCCCTTGATTTGGATAATTTTCCATGACCCATTTACCTGCCAGACCCATTAAATGGCGACCGATACCATTCCCTTTCCAATTTTTAGAAACATGTAAACTATCCAAATAGATGCCATATTTTGAGCTTTTTTTATCGTAAAGGCGAGTAAATCCACATAGTTTCCCATCATCTTTAGCCGTAATGATCTGCTGGTTCTCAACTGGATTAGCAAATATTTGAGTCCATGCCTTAAATCTCGATGCATGGATCAGATTGTCTAAAAAATAGTCATCTAAAATGCCACGGTTATTTTGTTGCCAGCTTTGGGCGTGGAGGGTGGCTATGGCTTCTAAATCTGAGGGTTGAGCTGTTTGGTAAGTAATCATAAATAATTTTTTAAACAAAAAAAGCCCAACTTCAAAGAAGTCAGGCTATATTTTTGGGTGAAAGACGGGATTCGAACCCGCGACCCCTGGAACCACAAACCAGTGCTCTAACCAACTGAGCTACAATCACCATAATCAAGAAATTGCTTTCTTAATTGTCGCTTTTTAGGAAGCGGCTGCAAATATAAAGGAACTAATTGAAAATTTCAATTTTCAATTAAAAATTTTCAATTTATTTTTGAAAAGGACTTTTGAAAATTGAAAATTGAAAACTGAAAATTGAAAATTGCTACGTTCCCATTCGACTTCGTTTCACTAAGTAATTCTGTAAAATGGGTTTAAATCCAGCATTGATATCTGCTTCTACAAAATCAATTTTATATTGTAAACACTTGATTCTCAGTTCTTCTTTGAATTTAGTGATTTGTTCCACATAATGTTCTTTGACTTGATTCGACTGCAAGCGAACCTCTTCTCCCGTTTCTACATCGACGAATAAATAAGGGCGATTTTTAAATTCAAAATCTATCTCATATTTTTTATCGACGACATGAAATAAAACGACTTCATGTTTATTATGTTTTAGATGCTGTAAGGCGGAGAATAACTGTTCCGTTCGTTCTGATTGCTCAAACATATCACTAAAGATGACGACCATCGACCGTTTGTGAATGCTATCGGCAATTTGGTGCAATGCTTGTGCGGCAGAAGTGGACTTCTGTTGCTCAGGATTTTGAATCAACTGATCTAAATACGATAAAACCAAGCGATAATGTGCGGTACTTGACTTCGCTTTGGTATGCGTCCGAACTTCACTATCAAAAACACTTAAGCCAAAAGCATCTCTTTGTTTTTTCAATAGATTCATCAAAGCGGCAGCAGCAAGGGAAGAAAATTGCAGTTTATTAAACTTTTCTCCTTTATTACCCAATTCTGGAAAATACATAGAAGAAGATGCATCAATCACTATTTGACAACGCAAATTGGTTTCTTCTTCATATTGCTTGGAATACATTTTACCCGTTCGAGCAAAAACCTTCCAATCAATATTTTTAGTAGATTCTCCTTGATTATAAATTCGATGCTCCGCAAATTCTACCGAAAAACCATGGAATGGACTTTTGTGCAAACCAATGATAAATCCCTCTACCACTTGTTTGGCGAGTAATTCTAGATTTCCTAAATCTCTTACATCAAAATTGTCGGCTAATTTCATAAATGAGGTAATAAGGTTTATTGTTGAATGGTGATATTGTTTTATTGCTTATGAATCGGATGACAATAAAACAATATAGCACTATAACAATTTTATTGAACGTTAAAAACAGCAGCTTGTGTCAATTTACCCAACAAAAAAGCCTCTATTTTGAATAAAACTCAAAATAAAGGCTTTTATTATTTTATTAATCCTATTTCGTTAAAAATTGGATTTATTTTTATTGCTATTTAAAGCGAATAGCGCATTTTTTTTTTAATGAGCTAAAGTTGCGTCAATCTTAGCGGCTAAAGCTGCTTTTGTAGTAACACCAACTTGTTTGTCAATAACCTCTCCATTTTTTAAGAAAATAATGGTAGGAATACTTCTCACACCAAATTGTGAAGCAATTGCAGGATTATTATCTACATTCAACTTACCAACAACTGCATCTCCTTTATATTCTTCTGCAAGCTGCTCAATAAGTGGTGTAATCATTCTACATGGGCCACACCATTCTGCCCAAAAGTCAACAACGGTTACTTGGTCTTTAGTTGCAGTAGCTTCTTCAAAATTTTTATCTGTGAATTCGAAAGCCATGATTTTTTAATTTTATATTATGGTAAAAAATAAACTTTATTTGGTGATTTGGTAGTTTAGTTAACTACGACCGACTGTATAAAGTTCTAATTAGTTAATGTGCGAAGATAAAACGTCGATACCTTCAAAAAAGTTTGCAAATATAAGAATTAAGAAAGAGTTAAAGTTAATTCTGTCCTATTAATCCCTATTTTTCTATGCTTAAGACGAAAATTTGTAATAGAGTCACGATATACCCGAGAATTTTTAAAGCCGTAATGGTACTTATTGCAGTTACTATTCTACTTTTGTAGGGAGACTTATGATTTGAACCAATTATGTCCCTTTGTCTTTTATTAGGACAGCTTATTCACTTCCTGTTTTGACAAAATTATTCCACCCTTTATGAAAAAACGTATTATTTGGATTGTTCTTGGAAGTATTACTTTGTTACTAAGATATATAGCAAGCCCTAATTTTATAGAACAAAATTATAGTAGAGGCCTTTTTTTGTGGATTCGGCGAATAATTGATAACACGATTGGATGGTTTCCTTTTCCATTATTCTATGTTTTTTATCTAGTATTGATTATCTGGGCAATTCGTCAATTAATAAAAATGAACTGGAAGCAACTATTTACTTGGAAAGGAATTGGCAACTGGTTACTATCGGTCGCTGCTTTTACAGGAGGGGTGCTATTCTTTTTCTTTTTTTTATGGGGTTTTAACTATGGTCGAATTCCCTTAGTACAGCAAATTAGTTTGAAAGCTGAACCTGTGGAATTAGCAGATCTCAAAAAAGAATTAGAACAAAAAACGATAGAAGTATTAGCAGCTAGAAAGAAGTTAGATGCGATTGGGGCTACTGTTTTAGCAGATGAATTATTACCTCCAACAATAGAAAATTTATGTCGAACAGCGGTGGAAAAAACGTTGTTGGAAATGAATTATCCGATAGCGGGCAAAGTTAGAGGGCGAATTTTACCTACCAAAGGCATTCTGATGCGCTTTAGTTCTTCTGGTGTTTACTGGCCATTCGTTGGAGAAGGCAATATTGACGGCGGATTGCACCCCTTGCAACAACCTTTTACCCTTTGTCATGAATTATCACATGGCTACGGAATTACCAATGAAGGCGTTTGTAATTTTTTGGCATATGTAGCTTCCCAAAATTCAGATAATGCTTATATTCGATATTCTGGATTGTTGTGCTATTGGCGGTATATCGCTATTGCCTACCAACGATTTGCCTACGAAGATTATCAAACTTTCAGAGCCACTTTACCAAAAGGCTTTCTAGCAGATTTAGATGTCATAAATGAATCTTTGGATAGATACCCCGATATCTTACCAAAATTACGCTACGCGGCATATGATGCTTACTTAAAAAGCCAAGGCATTTCAGAAGGAATGAAGAGTTATAGTTCGATTATTATGTTGGTTCGAGCGTGGGAAACGAAGAATCAGTAGGCAGTATTCCAGTTTGCAGCAATACTATGAATGCTACCAGTAGTAGGAAAAAATCCGTGATATAAGAAATTCGTGGGGAAAACCTGTAACCACTAATCTTCCCTTTCCAAATCCGCCATCATCCGAAGCGTGATAAATTTAATAATAGCATCAGGATCTTTAGCATAAAAACGATTCCAATAGGTCTTTTTTCTAAACCAAGTCATCTGCCGCTTGGCATATCGACGAGAATTTCTTTTGATTAATTCTACTGCACTTTCTAAAGTACATTGTCCATCAAAATATTTAAATAATTCGCTATAACCTACTGTTTGTAAAGGCGTTAAATGTCTGAAAGGGTAAAGGTCATTAGCCTCTTTGAGCAATCCTTTATTCATCATTTTATCCACTCTATTATTAATTCGATTATATAGAAATGGACGCTGCATTTCAAGGCAGATAAAAATAGGCTCGAAATTGCGGATTTTAGGTGCTTGATACAAAAAACTGGAAAAAGGTTGCCCACTTGCTTTGTATACAGATAACGCTCGAATTAGTCGATGTGGGTTTTTATTATCCATGAGTTCAAAATACTCTGGTTCTACCGCTTTTACTTGAGCACGTAAATATTCTAACCCTTTTGTTTGAAAATCTTTTTCAATGGAAGCTCGAATTTCTTTGGGAACTTCTGGAAATTTATCCAAGCCTTCTACTACTGCTTGAATGAAAAAACCTGATCCACCTGTTATGATTGCGGCATCATACCCTTCATATAATTTATCTAAAAAAGGAATAACATCTCGCTCAAAATCTCCAGCCGTATAATCTTCATGGATACTCAAGTTATTGACAAAGTGGTGAGGCGCTTGTGCTAATTCTTCCGCAGAAGGTTTTGCCGTACCAATGTTCATTTCTCTATAAAACTGACGACTATCCGCAGAGATTATTTCTATTCCAAAATGATTGGCTACTTTAATTGCAGCCTTTGTTTTACCACTTGCTGTGGGACCTCCAATAACGATTAAGTATTTTTTAGCTGGCATAGCGGGCAAGATAAGTTTTATGTTAGAATATTTCTACCCCTTTTTTTAAGTAATGCTAATTTTTAGTACACGAAAAACAATATTTGGTGGATGAAGGCTAAATTATTTTAGAAATTCTGCAAGAGAAAAAAGAAGCGTAAATCAAAATAAAATATAGTGTTTAACCTTTTGTCACCTCATTCTTTCTTTTTCTCCTTCATTTATTACCACTTTAAGGCTTAGGTAATGGAACGGGCATAAGTAAGTTGTTTTTTTAATTTCTTTTCCTTTTAAAAAATACTTTTATATTGCCGATACAAGAATATTTTTTAAAAGGATGCCTAAAATAATTTTGTCTAGCTAACCAATCTTATTATTTCGTCGTTCCTAAACAGACTTTCTAAAAATTAATAGGTGGTCAACTAGTCGATAAACCATTTGTTTTTACTACTTTTACGCTCTTATACAGCGAAAAAAAATGAGGTTACCATATAGATTTGTTCGACCGTTAGCTAGAATTGCTTTAAAGACCTACTTTAGCAAGATTTACCTCAATGGATTAGAAAAAATTCCTAATGATAAACCGATTATCTTAGCTGCCAATCATCCAAGCGCTTTTTTAGAACCTTGTATTTTAGCCACTACTTTACCACGACCGTTGCATTTTATGGTCAGAGGGGATTTATTTCAAAAACCACTTTATCGAGCTTTATTGATGTCTTTGCATATGATTCCCATGTATAGGTTGAAGGATATTGGTATCAAAGGGGTGAAAAATAATTTTTCTAGTTTAGACTATAGTTATGATTTGTTAAAAAATAAAGAACAGGTGTTGATTTTGGCAGAGGGGACGACTGAACATGAAAAACGCTTGCGCCCTATCCAAAAAGGAACGGCTAGAATGGCCTTAGGTGCTGTTGCTAAATATCCAGATTTAGACGTACAAATTATTCCAATTGGGGTTAATTATGCAGATATTTTAAATTACCGTTCGGAGGTCATGCTGCAAATTGGGGATCCGATCTCTATTCAAGATTATTTAAAAGGAGAAAAAGAACATCCTGCCAAAATTATTAAGAAAGTAACCCAAAAATTAAAAGAAAGTTTAGAAGGATTGGTGATTCATATTGAACGGGAAGCAGATGAATTTTTATGTGAAGGCTTATTTGAATTGTATCATAATAATTATCCAATACCGAATTTTCCTGTCCAATCGACGAATGAAAAACCCTTAAAAAGAAGTATTAAAATAGCCAATAAAGTCAATAGCCTAAATGAAACAAGGAAATATAGTTTAGTTGAAAAAATTAAGCAATACCAAGCCAATTTAACCCAGCATCAACTAGTAGATGGAGTCATTGTCCAACCACATAAATATCATCCTTTGGGGGTAATCGGGATTGCTTTTGGTATCCTTCCATTTATGATGGGCTGGCTATTTAATATGCTGCCCGTTAAATTCGGCAAATACTTAGCAGAAAATAAAGTGAAAAATATCACCTTTTATGCTTCGATTAAAGCTTCAATGGCTTTAGCTGCTTATATTGTTTATTTCCCAATCCTTTTATTAATCGCGCTGTTTTCTAAATCAATATTTTTGATAGTTTTTGTGGGAATGATTCCATTTTTAGGTTTCTTTGCGCTGCAATTTTATGAATATGTGCAAAAATGGATAGAAGGACGGCAATTTTATAAAACGGATGCTGCGATTATTAAGGAGTTGAAAACTCAACGAAAGGCGATATTGAGGGAGTTTGAGCGAGAGGGGTAATGAGATAATGAGGGAATAAGCTTATAAGATATAGAATGGAGATCACCTCATTACCTTATAGACTCATAAACTCTTTGGTTTCAAAAACAAAAAAATGCTATACTACATTTTAAGACTTTGGGTAAGTTGGTATGCCCGATATTTTTATGCTAAAACTTACTTTACGGGAATGGATAAAATTCCTAAAGATAAAGCGGTGATTTTAGCATGTAACCACCCAACTGCTTTTACAGAACCTGCTTATATTGGTGGCTCGACTTTGCAAGCTAGGAATTTTATGTTGCGGGGAGATATGTTCAACGATAGCAAATTGACCGCTGCTTTTTTGCGGAGTATCAAATGTATTCCCATTTATCGGGCGCAAGATGGAATGGCGAATTTGAAAAAGAATGAAGCGACGCTCAATTACTGCTACGAATTATTGAACAAAGGAGAAAATATTTTTATCCTTTCAGAAGGCGAATCTAAATTGGAAAAACGGTTACGCCCTATTCAAAAAGGAACGGCAAGATTGGCTT
Source organism: Saprospiraceae bacterium (assembly GCA_965277445.1). Taxonomy (GTDB): domain Bacteria; phylum Bacteroidota; class Bacteroidia; order Chitinophagales; family Saprospiraceae; genus JAFMDF01. Next base: position 302,514 of record CBDICY010000001.1, read on the forward strand.
TTGGTGCTTATGAAAAGTTTGGCACCAAAGACATTGTCATCGTACCAATAGGCATTAATTATATGGATGCTAGTCGTTACAGGAGTAAAATTTATGCAGATTTTGGCCCACCGATACCGCTCTCGGATTATTTTGAAGCCCATGAGAAAAATCCTCGCCGTGCGGTTAAATTATTGACGGATAAAATTAAAGTAGAATTGCGTAAAAGGGTAATTCATGTAGCCAATCCAGCAGATGATGAATTGGCGGATAAATTATTAAGTATCGTAGAGAATAACCAAATGGATGCGCCATTGCCATTGATTTCGACCAAATCCTCTCGGCAATTTGAGTTCATTGATTTGGTCAATCGATTGAATGACTTAGAAGATGCGGAGAAAAAAAGCCTGTCGAATAAAGTAGAGGCCTATTTTGCAAAATTAACGCAATTAGGCGTGAAAGATATGGGGGTAGCACAAACCAAATATTATAGTTTGGCTACGTTTTTAGCCCTACTTATTGGATTGGTTCCGTATATAGTTGGTCTAGTCACCAATTTTATTCCTACCAGTCTTCCCAAAATGTACGCAGATAAAAAGATTAAACAACCCAAGTTTTATGCTTCGGTACAAGTTGGAATGGGCGCTGTTTTATACAATATTTATTTCTGGGTATTATTTGCCATTGCTGCTATTTGGGGGAATATTTGGTGGGTACTATTCGTTTGTGCTTTTCCTGTTTTCGGTATTTTTAGAGCCCTTTGGTGGGAATATGCGAATAAATGGAATGAAGCAAGAAAAGTGACTAGTTTAGATCAACAGACGATGGAAGAGATTCGGCGGATGCGTGCTGGGTTGGTGATGCGGTAAGGATATTTAGGGTAATGAGTTGATGAGGTAATAAGTTAATAAGGAACTTGCCTTATAAACTCATCACCTCATAAATCTTATCAACTTATTTTTACTTATTTGGCTGCGGTGTCGTTCTCAAATAAGGACGAATGACCGTATGACCTTTAGGGAATTTTGCAGGAATATCTTCCGTTGCAATCGAAGGCGAAACAATCACATCTTCTCCATCTTTCCAATCTGCTGGTGTTGCTACGCTATGATAAGCAGTTAATTGTAAAGAGTCGATCACTCGAATAATTTCTAGGAAATTTCGCCCCGTTGCAGGCGGATAAGTCAAAGTCAACTTCACTTTTTTATCAGGACCAATGACAAAAACCGTTCTTACCGTTGTTTTATTCGTTACTTCTGGATGAATCATATCATATAATTCTGCCACTTTTCTATCTTCATCGGCGACAATCGGAAAATTCATTTCCACATTTTGGGTGTCTTCAATGTCCTTAATCCAATCCATGTGAGACACTAATCCATCTACACTTACTGCCATTGCTTTGACATTTCTTTTTTGGAATTCGCCTTGAAGCGCAGCCGTTCTACCTAATTCTGTGGTACAAACTGGTGTAAAATCTGCAGGGTGTGAGAATAACATGCCCCAGCTATCGCCCAGCCATTCGTGGAAATTAATTTCGCCCATTGAAGTTTGAGCGGTAAAGTTTGGCGCTGTTTCTCCTAATTTAATTGCCATAATATTGAGGTTACGAGGTTTAAAGGTATCAGGGTTTAGAGGTTTCGCTGCTACCAAGTTTTTAAAATGAGTTGTTCAAGCGTCCAACTCGTCAGTCGAGCTACCCTATCCATCGGAAAGGGTTTTGAAAGTGGTTATATAACGTCTTAATTTGTGGAAAAGATTTAGTGTTACTAAAATTTTATTATGAAAAAATCAAAGTATATCCTTTCAAGCCTTATCGTAATAGGTACGTTACTACTTACAATTTGGGGAATAAATCGGATGTATCAAATGCTGGTCTCGGTTAATGCTATTGATAGTATTGAAGTTGATAGTCGAGTCGAGTCGAAGGAAGAATATACAGAGACTGAATTGAAAATGCAACGATTGAGTAATCCAAGGGCAGGAGATATTTATTTGATAAAGGAACCGAATGATAGCTTTTCCTTTTTTCAAATTGGTAATGTAGAAGAAATCGAAGAAGTACCTATTTTTAAAGGCGCTTACCTAATTGCAGATTCTTTTTTATTAGAAACAACTGTACAAGATTTGGAAAAAGAATTTCCTACTCATTTTGATACTTATGGTTTTAAATTTTCTTCTCGTACAGAGTTAAGAGCGTTGAACGAGGCTGGAAGAATTCAAAATATTTATAGACAAGAAACTTATGGTAAAAATTTACAGCCATCAGATAGTAAATTTATGTTCCTTTCTGCTTTTTTTATTCTTTTACAGTTTTTGGCTTTCGCTACTCTAGCTTATATAGGAATTTGGTTGGCAAATTTAGGTAAGAACAATTTCCAAAAGAAAAAGTCGATAAATCAGGTTGTCATTTTAATTGGAATAGCGTTTTTGATTGCTATTGTAGGAGCGATAGTAGAATTAGGCAGAATTGATGGTACTAATTTGTTATTTAGATTTCTTAGAAACCTTGGTACAGTATTTCTTTTTTATGGTAGTTTTAACCTCTTCAATCGCTTTTTAGTAAAACATTTTTCTTTTTATAAACACCAATTATTGTTAGTTGGAGGACTAATATTATCAGGAATAGTTGCAGAACTCTTAATGCAATGGCTTTCTATTTATTTTATTACTGGAAGAATAGAAACAACTTTCGAAAATCTTTTTAATGCTACTGAAAGCCCTAATAATATGGTTATTGATATCTTCAGTATGATATATTTTAGTATAGCCAACCTGATTTTTAATATAAATTTATATCAAAAAAGGTTGACTTTAAACCAGAAAGACTACGAAATCACTCAGCTAAACGAACTAAAAACCAAAGCAGAACTAGAAGCTCTAACCGCCAAAACCAACCCTCATTTCCTCTATAATTCCCTAAATACCATTGCTGCTTTGACAAAAACAGATACCGATAAAACAGAAAAAATGGCAATAGAATTATCGAAATTTCTAAAATACAGTACCAACAGGAAAGGTACTAATTTAGTATCGTTACAAGAAGAAATTGAAATGGTGAATACTTATCTAAAAATTGAAAAAATCCGTTTTGAAGACCAATTGACTTTTCAAATTGAGGTGTCAGACGCAGCTAAAAAACGATTAATTCCAAGATTTTTATTACAACCTTTGGTAGAAAATGCTTTAAAACACGGTTATCAAATTGGTACAGAACAAATCGAGTTAGCGATTATTGCTACTGTAGAAGCTAAAGAACTAGTGATACAGATCAAAGATAGCGGTGCGCCTTTTGCAGATGATTTTACAGTAGGCTATGGACTGGATAGTGTGACCAAGAAACTGCATTTATTATTTCCGAATCGACATCAGTTGGAGTTGTTGAATATGCCAGAAAAGCAGATTCAAATAAGGTTACAAGATGACCCGATTATTCAGGATTTACAAGATTGACGAGCTAGGAGGATGGGTGAACGGATTGGGACGGATTGAACGGATGAAGACGGATTTATTACCTGTGTTTAAAAAAAAATCGTGGGGAAGACTAATTCGTGGGGAAAAGCATCCGCAATAAAAAATCCGTGGGGAAAATTAATTCGTGGGGAAGACTAATTCGTGGAGAAAAGCATCCGCAATAAAAAATCCGTGAGGAAAATTAATTCGTGGGGAAGACTAATTCGTGGGGAAAAGCATCTGCAATAAAAAATCCGTGGGGAAAATTAATTCGTGGGGAAGATTAATTCGTGGGGGAAAAATATATCCGAGGTAATAACCAAACAAAATCTATAATAAACAATGACTTATCAAGTACTAATCATTGATGACGAATCCGCAGCACGCCTTAGAATGCGCCAATTATTAGCCAATTATTCAGCGGACTTTCAGCTAATTGGAGAAGCCTATAATGGAATTTCCGCGATTACCAAAATAGAAAAATTACAACCAGATTTAGTGTTTTTAGACATTCAAATGCCTGACAAAAATGGTTTTGAAGTATTGGCTGCTTTATCTTATCAGCCAATGGTCATTTTTACGACCGCTTATGAAGATTATGCGATTCAAGCCTTTGAGGTGCATTCAGTGGATTATTTAGTCAAACCAATTGAAGCCAGTCGATTGGCTAAAACCATTCAAAAATTAAGACAGTTTCAAGGAAATAACCAACCCGATAATCGGCATAAATGGGCACAACTGATCGCTCAGTTACAACCTAAAAAAGAAAAATTTGCGCTAACCATTAAAAATGGCAATCGGATAATCTTACTTCGGTTGGAAGAAATTACTTACCTCGAAGCTGCTGATAAATATGTGACGATTCATACCATTGGTGGGCAACGACATTTATCGAATTTAAGCCTAAATGACTTAATGGACAAACTGAGCGATAATTTTATTCGAGTGCATCGTTCTACTATTATCAATCAAGATTTTATTCTGGAGGCTAAACGATTTTTTAAAGGTCGATTTATTATTACTTTGAGAGATGGACAAGGCACGAATATTCGGTCGAGTGCGTCTTATATGGAGGCTATTAAAATGGCGTTGGGACTTTAGGTATTATGATGAACGATGAATTTGTATAAGAGGTAATAGTACATTTTAAGTTTTTGTGGAGACTTTCTAAATAACTGAGCCTACCCAAAATCAATGGATTACTCATGCTTTACCGTCAACCATGTATCTTTAACCGTTCACCGTCTCTTTGTTTAACAGCACTAATTCCCGTTGAATATTATTCCAAGCATTGGTTTCAAATCGGTCATAATAGTAAGGTGTATGAAAAAGGCGATCTCGTTCTAATAAAAGTTCTAAAGTCTTTTTTCGCCCTCTATTGTATAAAAAGGTAGGAAAGATGGAATATTCCTTTCTAATTTTATCTAAATATTTGCTGTAAGTTGTCCAATCTGACCCCATAATAGACAAATCAAAATCTAGTAACCAAGCCGTATCTTCATCATCTTCTTTACTTAATTGATGCCGTTTAGTCGCATTGATTTGCTGATAACAGCGGACTAATTTTTCTCTAGGATATAAAATGGCTTCCATCCTATATTTAGCAAAAACGGCACTCTTTTCTTCATTGTCTTTTCGGAGGCATTGGCAAATAATATCGTGGTACCAGATAGCTAATTCTAGGGTGTCAAAATCCTTGATTTCGGTACGAAAACGATCCGCTTGACTTAATAAATCAGCTAAATGATGAAGATTATGGTAGTGTCGGTGGGTGTTGGTATAAGCATTTCTAATCTCTCGCCATAAGGGAGCAACATAGCGTGCAGGCGCTTGCTGCCGAAGCATTAACTGATGCCATCTATATTCTAAATGCTCCACTTTCATTATTAGACAATACTTTCTGTAAGTTAGGTTGAATAGGAAAGGAGCAAATATACGGTTTTATTCATTTTCAATATTCAATTTTCAAAAGGAATTGGATTTGTCATTGGTCATTAAATCATTAGTGATATGCATTAATGACTTAGTCAAGAAAAGAATGATAGGCATAGGGGTTGTATCAAAACATTCGGCAAATATTTTTTAGCCGAATAAAATTTCAAAACCCTCCCTCTAACTCCCTCCAAAGGGGGAAAAGTTCTGTGCAATTTGAAAAATCAGAACTTTTAATGGTGAACTTTTTCAAAACGGGTCTTTTGATACAGCCTCTTTGGCGACTAGAAAGAAAGAGGTTCTATTAAAGAACCGCTTTCTACCCACTCGTCAAGTCACAGTTGATATTCATTCTATCGGTGTTTGACCAAATTTAAAATAACGGGTAAACATATCACTCGTAACCGCCAATTTTAATTGGCTGGTTCAAGCTAAAATCAAAACCAGCCAATGAATTTGGCGGTTACTTTTTACCCGTCAAATCATACTTGTTCGAGCACTAGTGACTTAATGACTTTTGACTACTAACTACTATTGCTTAATGATTCTACGAGTAAGTTGTTCTTTATTATCCAAATTAACAGTTAAAAGAAGCATGCCTTTAGGAAAATTATTGATGGGAATAGATTCTTTAAAAGACTGATTTTGAATAGCATAAGCTTGTTGGAAAAGCAGTTGCCCATGAATACTATGAATTTGAACATTTACTTGGTCAACAACTTGCTTAAAAGTAGTATTGATGTTCAGGAATTGATCGCTAACTGGATTCGGGAAAACCTTGAAATCTTGGGTGTCTACAAAGTCTTCAATCGCTACTTGCGTATCTTGAATCCGTAAGTTATCAATCGCCCAACCCCAACCAATGGCAAATGGATCAGAAAATAATCTAAAACGTACGACTACCGTATCGCCTTCTGAAAAATTACCATTGGCTTGCATATCAATGGTACGATCTCTGAAAAGTGAATTTGTACCAGCAGCATTAGAATCTTGTCCTTGTGTACTACTGTTATAAGCACTTAACCATGCGGCATTTGCTCTAGAATCATACCCATTTAAGAAAGGCAACCATTCTGTTTCGTCCAATCTGCGACCCTCCACAATCACATAATCCCAGAATTCTAAATCGCCAAAACTAGCGCCTGCGGTACTAGGTTCGACCAATACTATCTCTTCGAATTCTATTAATGCTTCTGTTTTACGAATGATAATAGGAACACTTAAGTCATAATTAAAATTTCGCGTATTATTTTCTCCTGCATTTGTATAGGGATGAATGGAATGAATAGCATTATCTGAGAAACCAGTTGGATTAGTGATAGAAAAACCACTACCATTAAAATCAGTCAGACTAACTTCGAAATCATTTACATATAAAGAGGCGGGTGCTCGAAGGGCTGAAATTTCGACTTCATTAAATCCTCCATCTGCTGGACTCATCACGGTATTATTTGCATTACTTTTATCATTCGCTACAATTCGATATTCAATAACGTCCCCTTCGGATATAAATCTAGTTAATGGAATCGCCCCAACATATAAATCTGGACGGAAGCCATCGGTTGTATCTTTTTCCATAAAAACAGCAGGCCGACTAGCTCCATTAATTTTGTACTCTATAAAGACTTCATCAACGCCTGTGAAAAAGTCGGTAACACTCGCATCCAAAGGTATTTCACTATCTGAATCTCCCGCAATCTTTACCGCTTCGTGGACAATTTCTGGAAGTGTATTATCTATTTGATATAAATAAGTGTGATATGTAGGAATCGGTGCATTGGCAGGAGAGGAAAATTGTAAGTTTCTGCTATCATTGACAGACACATAATACTGCACAACGGTAAATTCATTTGGTGCTGGAATAGTAGCCGTAAACTCATCCGCATTTCCAGTAGCCGTCATCTCTACGGTTGTTTCGGTCTTAAAAGTATCTTGTGAATAATGCAATACCATAGAAGCAGGATCATAACCTTGCTCTGAAATAACGGAGGCTACCACTTCATAGGACAAACTAGGATCTTCTACTCCTGGATCAGATTCATGAACTACGTTGGTAAATGACCAGCCTATATCATACATAATATTCAAAGTAATATCTCCTGGATCATGGACAATTGCCCCAGTTCCAATGGAGGGTTTCATTAAACTATGAGGGGTATTTCTATAGGTTACTTCATCCAAATGACTTATACTGGAGCCTGCCGAATAAGTAGGAGGCGCATATATTCTAGGTAAATCATTACTATTATTGAAAGTTGGGGTTCGTATAAATAAGCTATTACTTCGTAACTGACTACTTAGTTCATTAGAAGGGTCATTGAATGAAGCTACTAAATTTTCACCAACTCTATTTTCAAGTGCACTAGAATAAGCATTGGGTAAAGAACGAAATGGTAATAAAGAATTACTAGATGCTGAGGCTGCAAACCCTAATCCATGTAGTAATTCATGTAAAATAACAGTAACAAAATCGAATTGATTACCTGCTAGATTAGTTGAAGTAAAATTCCAATTTCTGGTAGAGTTATAAGTAACGATAATATCTGCCGGATCTGCTAAGGTGCTAAGATTTTCTCCCGCTAATTTTTCCGCTAAAGCAATAGGATAATTCGTATTCGGAATAGGCGCATTTTTGAAATTTTGTAAGGATCGACCTGGCCCCGCTGCTGCTAAAGTATTACCACCTACGGTATCAACAGTACCCACAAAAACAGTAATCGGCACCGTACTAGAAAAGAAATTACTCAATATATTTCCTGCTCGTTCAAAAGCAGTTCTGGCAGCTTGTGGAACCGTATTGCTATAACTTACTTGAAAAATAAGTGGATTTGGTGGTGGATTTCGACTCTTCGCTCGTTCTGGAATCACAAATCCTGGCATTGGCTCACCGATAGGACAAACTGTTCCATTATGCATGTGGAATGCATTATTGGTGGCATGTTTATTTTCTTGCTGCGCAAATAATAATACGGTGGCAGATAGGAATAAAAGGGTAAAAATGTTTTTCATTGTAAAGACTGAAAGTTGTAGCGTAAGTTTATACTATATCCGTCACTTTACAACAGACCTCCAAGCGGTTTTTAGACCTTGGAGCGTCTAAATAAGGAAAAGCAACGATTGTAGAAAAACTACTATAGATGATGGAATTTAATATTCGACGGGTAGTTAAAACTGCAATAATAACGCCTTAAATATTAAATTGATTATGAAAAATGAAATTGGTATTGGTAAGATTGCGACAAAATTTGAACTAATTGAAACCCGTTTCACTCCATCAACTCCGACAAAACCCCTTCTTTTAACGCAAAATTAGACACGACAATCTCTTCAATACCAACCTTTTTTAAGATGAATTCAATCAGGATAATTGCGACCACAATCATATCTGCTCTAGTATCAGGGATATCTTTCATCGCATAACGCTCTGCTTCGGTAGATTTGATTAAGATTTGGTATAAAGGGGCAAAATCTTTGACTGCTACGAAGGCATGATTTTTATAAGATTGATCTTTAGCTAAAATAAATTCTAAAACATCAAAAGTACCAGAAGCTCCAACTAAAGTAGTGGTCGGAAATTGAAGTAAAGCTTGATAGAGTGGCGTTAATACACTATTTAAGAAGGTTTGTAAATCATTAATCTCGTCGATTTTAATTGGATTGGAATGATGGAATTTTTTGAATAATACGGCAACGCCTATTGGGAAACTTTGTGCCCAAAGCATTTGATCTTGATTGCCAATAATAAATTCGACACTTCCTCCACCAATATCCATGATGAGGTAATTCTTTTGCTCAAAAGGAACGGCTAAAATAGTGCCTTTATAAATTAATTCAGCTTCTCGATTGCCATCAATTAATTCAATATGAATACCATATTTTTCTTTGGCAGTTTTAATAAAAGCAGGGCCATTTGTGGCAGTTCTTAAAGCCGCAGTACCAATTGCTTTTACTCGCGTAACGCCTAATTGATCTAAAGTTGCTCGAAAAGTTTTTAATGCGTGCAGCCCTCTTTGAATTGGGGCATCTCCTATTGTTTCAATCCCTTCTTCCGCTAGTTTGACAAAAAAACGTTGCCGGTGCAATTCCGTAAATGCTTGATAGGGTTGTTGTTCAGCTACTAATAAGTGAAAGGTATTAGTACCTAGGTCTATAACTGCGTAGCGATTGGACATGTTTTTGTGATTTTCAATTTAGAATTTTCAAAAGAATTTGCGCTACTGTTGCTGCCATCTTTTTTTCAGTAGGTTGTGAGGCCACAACAATTTCTTTTAACCCTATTTTTAATAATTCTTTATGGGTAGTCTTACCGATGGCAATGACTTTTTGTTTAGCATTAATCGGGTATTTTTGAAAATAGACTTGTGCATTTAATGGACTCGTAAAAACTAAAACCTCACAAAAAGGAATAGAAAAATTGGCTTTTGCTTCATTTTCATAAACTACCAAATCGACTTGCTCTATTTGTTGAGTTAAAAGACGCTGGATAGATTTTTTTGATTTTTTGGCTCTGGGAAATAAGACTTTTTGACCTTTTGCCATTTCCCCAAAAGCTTTTGCTGTTGCGGTAGGTTGCCCATTTCCAATAAAGTCGGCTTCAATCTGATAGCTAAATAACGCCTCAGCGGTACCTTCTCCCATTACTGCCCATTTAAGAGGTATATTTTCTTCACTTAGGATGTGTAGAAAACGATTTGTGGTAAAGGACTCTAAAAAAAACTTAACGCCGTTTTTACTATAAAAAAAAATCCAATCTACGACCGAAATGGCATGGAATGGAGTAGGAGAGAACTGAATGAGTGATTGACCAATTATTTCCACCCCTTTGCCTTTTAATGCTGTTTTGAAAGAACTATTAGGGGCTAAGTCTCTGGAAATAAATATTTTAGGCATATAAAAGTAAGTATTTTATTACTACAGGACATTTTTAGGACACAGAGACACAAAGTATTGATTATTTGTATATTACGACTTAGTGATCTTTTTGTCTTCTCCGTGTCCTCTGTGTCCAAATCTATTCTGTCGAGTAGTAAGAAGTGCTTTGTTATTGATAAAAGAAAGTAAATTAACGAGATTTTTAAGAGATAACCTAGTCCCTAACCTTGATATGCCGCATAAAACTCATTTCGAAGTTGCTCCACTTCGGACACATCATATCGTCGAGAAAAATGAATAGGAATTGCTTCTTTTATTGCACATCGACGCATTATTTGACCAGAAGCTGAGGCGTAACTGTGAAAATTTAAGGTTGCTTGTGCTATATCTGCTGTTAAATGATAACTTTCGATGAATATTTTATTAAAGCCTTGAAAATGCTGATAGATTTTTTGATGATTTGCGTTATTGGCAGCATGATCCATGATAACTCCCAGGGTATCTCCTTTCTTTATGGACAATAAGTGATACAAATCTTTAGCTAAAAAGGTTGTTGCTTCAATTTGGATGGGCCGATCAGGATCAGCTGATTCATAGGCCATTTTCAACGTTCTTACCCAACTTCCACCTTTGAAGGTACTTTTTGTCAAATCAATTTTTACCGTATCCAATTCTTTAAAAGCGTAAGCTATGGATGGTGTTTTATGATCTAAAATAGTGAAACTAACTTGAAACCTTTCATTTTGATAGGGTATATTATTAGGTAAATTAGGAAGTGCTTTAATGGCCCAATTTGGTGGTTTAATAATGGCACATTGAATAGTCGTTTCATCAATAATTTCCCGAACTTCATAACTGATGGAATTGGCTTCAATTAGGTTCCAATTATAGCCCTTTATTTTCGCTTGCACCTGTTGGGTAATGCCTTTTGGTCCACAAATAATGATTTTTTTTCCGCCACCTAATTGGTGTCGAAGAATGGTGTCAAAATTGATAAAATGATCTATGTGGGTATGACTGATAAAAATGGCGGCGATATTTTGACAATCTTTAACGGTTAAATCACTAGCATCTCCACAATCACAAAGGTAATTTTCTGAATGATTGTCTAATTTGATAAGAATGGAAATATCTTCTCCTATTTTGCTTTTCACTTCTGGTAAGAACATGGTTTTAATTTTTGTAAGCTTCAATCCTCAAAATCGAAAAATAGTTCCATTTACTATACCTACCAATTCCATTTTTTTACTTTATGAATAGCAGATTTTTTAGAAAATTCAGAGTAGCCTTCTCCTGCATTTACTTTTGCTAAGACATGCTTAACGGTAGCAGAGGTTTTGGTAGGTAAACGGTCGATAGAAGCCCAAGTAACCCCTCGGAATTTCTCTGTTTCTATAGCATGTAAGGTCCCTTGATAGTCCTGTGCAGCGAAGTAAACGGTAATCCTGTTTTCATTACCTTTTTTCTTGTGCAAAACATGAATTAGGGACAAAGCTGTACCATCCAATTGAATGCCTAATTCTTCTTCACATTCTCTGATCAAGGTTTCTTTTGCAAATTCTTTATCTTCGACGGTGCCTCCTGGTAAGGTGAATTTTCCTCCATTTTCACTAGTTTGTGCCAATAACAAAATTTTATCATTTTGCTTTAAAATAAGCCTTGCCTTGATAACGAAATGGTTCATAAAATAGATAACTAGCTTAGAAGAAGGTTATGTTACTTCAAGTTGCGGACAATTGTTATATTGCTAAATTGTTTTATTGTTGTGGTGCTATATAATACTCAATTTGAGAATTTATTAGCTCGATTAACAATATAACCATACAACCATTTTGAATAATTTTAACTTCTCCGCAACTTGAATTATGTTACTTAAATTAGCAGACATATAAGAATAGGCACAAAAATAAACGGTTATTTGATAATTTCTATAGAACTGGTTGTTTACGACTTAATAAACCTACTTTTTTATTTTATTCCTTGGCCAGATCAGCGTTTATACCCAAAAAAGTGCTACTACTTCAATAATTAGCGAAGTCAAGATGGGAAGGTTTTATAAGATGGAGGAGCAAAAACGGTGACTTCCCTTATTAATTTATATTTTTGCAGCTTGAAAACGGAAATATTGACTTTGACTTTGAAGTTGCGCTTGAAATTGAAGTTGATTATAGGTTATTTAAAACATAAAACCCTCAATATAATTGGATACTTACTTTTATAGTTTTATCTTTTCGTTTGAGAAAATAATTCAATTTAATTGAATACCAATTGTTTGAATAGTAATGTTTTGATTATTAATAAAATATAAATATTAATAATTAAATAATGATTTTTTGGATAAATAAAAAAATGGGATTATATTCTAAAATACAGGGACAAACTGCTATTTTTGGTTTTCAAGCAATTTATGCTGACCCCGAATTATGATAGGAAATCATTGGTTTATTTTATTTTCGAGATACTTCACAGCAAAAAATATAACATAATGACATTTAGTACAAAAACTGCCCCTCCTGCGATAGTTGATAATGTGTTAGACACCATAGGAAATACACCTTTAGTGAGAATTCGCCGATCGCAAGGTGCTGTAAAAGCAGAGGTGCTAGGAAAGGTAGAAGGATTTAATCCTGGACACTCTGCTAAAGATCGAGTGGCACTTTATATGGTTGAAAAAGCAGAACGAGAAGGTAAGATCACGGAAGGAGCAACGATTATAGAAGCGACTAGTGGAAATACAGGCTTTAGTTTGGCAACGGTTTGTTTAATAAAAGGTTATAAATGTGTCTTGACGGTGAGCAGTAAAGCATCTGATGAGAAGTTGCGTTTATTGCAAGCAATGGGCGCAGAAGTTTTTATTTGTCCTTCAAGTGCAAAACCAGAAGATGCCGATTCTTATTATTCGGTGGCGAAACAATTGCATTCCGAAATTCCGAACTCTTATTACTTGAACCAGAATTTTGATGATGCGAATAAAGATGCCCATTATTATTCGACGGGACCAGAAATTTGGGAACAGACGCAGGGGCGAATTACGCACTTTGTCTGTTGTGTCGGAACTGGTGGGACGATCTCTGGAACGGCTCGCTACTTAAAAGAACAAAACCCTGATATTCAAGTAATTGGTGTTGATGCTTATGGGTCTGTATTAAAAAGATATTGGGAAACAGGAGAATTTGACGAAAAAGAAATCTATTCCTACAAAGTGGAAGGATTGGGAAAAACAATCATTCCAGGGAATGTCGATTTTAGTTTGTTTGACAAAATGATCAAGGTACATGATAAAGATAGTGCCATTCGAGCAAGAGATTTAGCTCAGAAAGATGGTCTTTTTGTTGGATACTCGGCAGGAGCAGCTATGCAAGCTGTACATAAAATGAAGCGAGAATTGACGGAAGATGATGTGGTCGTTGTTTTATTTTCTGATCATGGTAGCCGTTATTTAGGTAAAGTCTATAGTGATGATTGGATGGAGGATATGGGCTTTTTGAAAAAGAAAGAGGAATCTTATAATTCTTACCTTTATCGAAAATACAAAGTACGCTATAAGCGAATTTATAATAAAGTGAACTACTATATTAATCAGTCTTTGAAGATGTAATTTTTTAGTTAATGAGTTTATAAGACGATGAGTTTATGAGACTATATGTAACTCATAACTTCATCGTCTTATAAACTCATTAACTTCTATTTTTTGGAACTAGATGCTCTATAGAAGCGTTACAGTAGATACATTGATTACTTCATATTTAAATCAAAAAAGATATTGAGCGAAATTATTTTAACCATTGAAGATGTAGATTTAGTAGAATTGTACGGTCACGGGAATGTTAAATTAAATTTGTTAAGACAGGCATTTCCTGATATTACGATTACCTCAAGAGGAAATAGTGTAAAATTGGCTGGTGAAAAAAAATATACCCAGAAGGCAAAAACGAAGCTAGAAGCTATGGTGCGGATGCTTCGAGAAAATAAAGAATTAACCACGCATACAGTGACCGATTTATTAAATGGAGGGAATCCTTATGAAGTAAGATTGAGTAGTGGCCCCAGCAATGCTACGATTGTACATGGGCGGAATGGAAAACCGATTAAGGCAAAAACGCATAATCAGCGTAAACTAGTAGAAGCAGCAGAAAAAAATGATGTCGTTTTTGCAGTTGGACCAGCAGGTACTGGTAAAACGTATACCGCTGTAGCTTTAGCTGTTAGAGCTTTAAAAAATAAGATTGTCAAAAAGATTGTTTTGACTCGACCTGCAGTAGAAGCGGGCGAAAGTTTAGGGTTCTTACCAGGTGATTTAAAAGAAAAGATTGACCCTTATTTAAGACCGCTTTATGATGGCTTAGAAGATATGTTTCCAGCTGAAAAATTAAAATTTTTCATGGAAAATAGAGTCATCGAAATTGCTCCTTTGGCGTTTATGCGGGGACGAACTTTGGATAATGCCTTTATTATCTTAGATGAAGCGCAGAATACGACGACCACTCAAATTAAGATGTTTTTAACGCGTTTGGGACCAACTGCTAAATGTATCATTACGGGAGATTTATCTCAAATTGATTTACCATATAGCCAGAAATCTGGTTTGCGAAAAGCAATTGATACACTTGGACATTTAGAAGGGATTTCTGCTGTTTATTTAACTGCGGATGATGTGGTGCGTCACCGTTTGGTGAAAGAAATCATTAAAGCTTACCAAAGAGTTGATGATTTGGCACATGAAGAAAAATTGCGCAAGAAAGATGAGCGGAAGCAATTGCAGGAAGATAGAGCAGTGCGCCGGAAAGATCGGTTTGAAAAGGAGGAATAAAAAGCTTAAATTATCAATAAAACATAATTTTAAAACGCTTTCTATCTACAGGTAGGAGGCGTTTTTTGGTTTGTTTTAGTCTGAAAAAATTCAAAGTGTTTGCTTTGATTTTTAAATCTAAAAGATAAAGTGTAAATTTGTTAGGTATAAAAAAAAGAAAAATGGGAATAGCTAATCCTTTATGTGACCCATGCTTTTAAATACTTTCAATTGATGGCTGAATCAGAAGTAGCAACAATGTGTGCTGTACAAGAGGCTCAATTAGAAAAGGCTGTTCAGGAAGCTGCTGACGAGAGAAAACAAAAGGAAGAAGCGCTTCAATAAAAGGAGGGATTACTTTATAAATTAGCGAAAATGATGAAAAATAATAATGCTTCTGTTGAATATTTAATAACAGAAACAGGATTAAGTAAAAATATTATTGAGGAATTTTAAGCACGTTAAATGAGACTGTTCAAATAACTGTGTTTTATCGGATTTAAAGGGGGGATTAGAGGCTGTTAAATAAAGCTCCCTACTTGCTCCAATAACCACTTTTTTTCGCTATTCACCGTCGATGCCTCAATAGCTTTTTTGAGTTTTAATACTTCACTTTGGTCATAGAAATTTACCTTTAATAAACGTTTGGTGAAGCTAATAATATTGAGGAAATTCTCTTTGTGGTACCCAATCACTTCCTTCCTTCTTATAAAATTAGCCATTGCTTCTAAATGTGATTCTAACAGGCTAGTTTCTTTTATTTCCCAATAAATTCTTAATTGTAAAATCTTCGCATTCAAGGTATTTAGTAAGTCTTTATCGCTTACTTTTTGCAAAAAATTAAGGGCTGCATCATAGTTTTTATCTTGAAAATATAATAATCTCGCCATATTAAAAGCATAAGCACTTTTTCGATGATTTTTCTGTAATTTATTTTTATATTGTTGAATGAAAATATTTGTCCAATCGAAATCTTGAGTTATAATCCCAAAAGCTACAATATTCGCATACGTGAATTTTGATAAATAACCTTTTTCTAAAAAACAACCTATTTCTAAGCCCTTTTTATATAATTTTAGACTCTCTCCCGCATAATCTCGTTCCCCATTATTTACTTTTTTAATACAAAAATTAATAGCTAGTAAATAGATATCTTTAATTTCTTCTGATGTAAATAAAGTCCCATATTCTAGTATTTGTTGTTTTAAATTGTCAAAAGAAGTTTGTTCTTCTGGTTTTATAGAGAGTTGATAAGCATTATAGTAAAGAGAAATAGCAGGAATGTTTTGCCAACCTTTTTTGATAATATAGGCTAGTATTTGCTCGACCCATTCAAAATCATACTCAATATTATAGAAAGCTTGTTGTGCCTTTAGAAAGCAAGCTTGCCTGAGTTTTCCAGAGAAATAAGCGATGTCAAAATTTAAACCTAGTTCCTGTAAATTGACTGGAATATCTCTTTTTTTAGAACTATTCAATTCAAATTGTTCTTGTTCTAATAAATTTTTAGCCGCAAAATAAGCCTGATTGCGAAAAGGTTGAGCTTCTAGTTTTTGTAATGCCTTTCGTTGTACTCGGTTAAAATGTTTTTCTAAATCATTTTTTCTGTAAAATTTGACTAATTGGATTTGTTGGTTAAGGGGTTGCTTTTGCTGTTGACCAATAAATTTTTCGATAAACTTTAGTAAATCACTTAATAGAAGCCGAATTTTATGGTCATTATAGCTAGCTTGTTTCCCGAAAATATGTTGATGTAAGTCGATTTTGTTAAGTGATTGACCTATTATTAATCGCTTTTTTATATAAGCGAAAACCTGAAATATTACTTCAGAAGAATTGATAAAAGGAGATTGTAGATAAACACTTAACTGATTTAGTTCTTTTTTATTAAATTTTTCTAAAGTTTGGATTAATAAATTATTATTCATAGGCGACAAAATAAAATGTAAATTATTGATTATTAGGTGTTTAGTGTGATTTTTTGTTTGTTAATAAATTACAAATATAGAAAAATGATTTTTGTAAATCTAAGAATGATTTGCAAATTTGTATTAAATATCTTCTTTACCACATCAGACATCTAATATTCAACAAATTTTTAATCACCCGACCGTAACAATTTTATTCGGCAAAAATTTAATTCCAATGACAAATTTTATCCAATCCCGACTATTATCTAAAGTCTTGTATTTATTTTCTTTTTTGATGTTGCTGTCTTCTGGACTCAAAGCGCAATTTTGTTTAGGACTAAACACGGAAGAAGATACGACAACCGAAGATGAATTATTTGTTCACATTACAGCAGAAAATATTAAAGACATAGCATCGCTTCAATTTACGCTTCATTTTGACCCTACGGAATATGAATACTTGAATTTCGAGTCCGCAGCGCTTCCTGATTATAATGCACAGAATGTAGGAGATAGACCTGAATTTTTGGCAGCAGGTAATATTACTATAGTGTGGTTTGATAGAAAGGCAATAGGAATAAGTGAGAATATCACTACGCCTATTCTGACTTTCAAATTTAAACGACTTGTAGCAAATGCAGGTGCTTTTACCTTTACTAATGCCCCTACTGTCATAGAAGCAGCTACCGCTAATGAAGTAGTTGCGGTAGGTAATTGTAATGGAGAAGCCCTGTTAGTGGCTATCCAAACTGGGCAGCTTTTTTTGGATATAGATAAAGATTGTTTATTAGATGCGGCAGATAGGATTGCAACTGAAAATAGGGTTTGGAGTAGTTGGAAAATTTCTGCCACGATTGACGGAGCATCTTTTATTTATGGAAATGTATTTCCAGATGGTCGCTATCAAATACAATTATTTAAAGGAGTAAATACCATTAATGTCTTACCACTTAGCGGTTATTATGATGTTTGTAAACCTAGTTTTACAGTCGATTCAGAGGTGGGGATGCCTTGGGTAAGCAAGTCTTTGGTACAGATTAAAGAGGATTGCCCCTTTATGGAGGTGAATATCATTAGCTTTTCGGGAGAACCTTGTAAAGAGGCAATCTACTTTTTAGAGTATAGCAATAAAGGTACAATTACTGCAGATAATGCTTATATAGATGTGCAAATGGATTATCGTTTGCAGATTGAAGAAGTCGGTTTACCCTATACTAATTTAGGAGACAATCATTTTCGATTTGAATTAGGAGATGTACCTGCTGGAGCTAAAGAAGTGATTTTGATTTATGGAAAAATTCCTTGTGATTTATCGGAGGAAGAGACTTTGAGACATCAAGCAAGTATCTTCCCGAATGAAATTTGTAGTTCGATTAATCAAAATTGGTCGGGAGCTAGTTTACAAGTAGATGGACGATGCGAAACAGAAGCAGTAGTTTTTGATATTAGCAATATTGGGTCTGGAGATATGACGACTCCTTTACAATATTTAGTGATTGAAGATGCGGTAATTTTAAGATCAACAGAAATATTATTAAAACAAGGAGAAAAAGAAACCATTAGCTTAGATGCAAATGGTTCTGCTTATCAATTGCGGATTCCGCAAGAAGCAGGGCATCCAGCAAACAGTACACCAAGTGCTTTTGTAGAAGCCTGTGGACGTAATGAAACAGGAGGATTTAGTACTGGTTTTGCCAATAGATTTCCAAATGAAGACAATGATTTCTTTTTAGATGTGGATTATCAATTACTGACAGGGTTTAATAATAGAACTCGATTGATTGCTGTACCACTTGGATTTTCCGAAGAACATTTTGTAGCACCTGATGCATATATTGAATATCAATTATTTTTCGAACAAACCTTTGCTACAGTAGAAATTATTGACACGCTCTCTCCTTTATTAGATATGTCAACTTTTGAACCAGTTTTATCTAATCATACTTATCAATATACGATTGAAAATAATATCCTTAAATTAAATTTATCAGCACCTCTAAATGATACACCACTTAATCTGAATGGATTCATCAAATTTAAAATCAAACCTTTAGTTAATATCCCAATAGGTAGTGAAATTACCAATCAAGCAACTATTTATAAAAAGGAAGAAGACCCTATAACTACGAATAGTGTCTTTCATACAATTATGGATGATTTTGGTATAGCTACGACTCCTACAGAGGAAGTCATAACGTCAACTGTATCTCTGTCTGTTTTCCCTAATCCTTCTACTGATTTAGTAGTTTTTCAATTGCCAACTACGATAGCGACTGATTATCAATTAATTATTTCAGATGTGAGTGGTCAAGTGTTAGAAAAAGCAAAATTTACGGAAGATACATTTGAATTTCATAGAAGTAATAGACCGGCAGGTATTTATTTATACCGATTAATAGGAGAAAATGGTTTATTAGAGAATGGCTTTTTTGTACTAGTTGATTAAGAATAGAATACTTGCAATAAAGATTGTGACTATTTAGGAAACTCCAATTCAAATGCTGCACTATTTGATTGGAGTTTCGCCATTTGTGCAACTATTTTAAATTATGGATAAACTGGTAGAGAAGCTTTTAAGTTTTCCCATCAAAGGCTTTTAGGCCTGTTTTTATTAGCTATTAAGAGAGACTGTATCAAAAGACCCGTTTTGAAAAAATCCACCATTAAAAGTTCTGATTTTTCAAATTGCACAGAATTTTTCCCCCTTTGGAGGGGGTTAGGGGGAGGATTTTGAAATTTTATTCGGCTAAAAAATATTTGCCGAATGTTTTGATACAGTCCCTGACGGGAAAGCCTGAAGACTTTACTACCAGTTCTCTATAACTTGAATTAACTAATATAAAATCCCATGACAACACTCGAAAAAAACCGTTACCTAAAAGGTATTCTCCTTCTTCTTCTTTTTATTAGTATTTGCGACTGCACTTTAGCCCAAACCATTTGTAACGAACCTATTAGAACTAGAACAAATATTACCCTCTGTCAAGGAGATACCTATCAATTTGGCGATAGAATAATTACTTCTTCTGGTATTTATATCCAAACTTATCAAACAGTAGCGAATAATTGTGATAGTATCGCAACGCTAGGCGTCGATTATCTGAATAGTACCAATTTTAGCTTCACAGAAACAATCACCACCAATGAATATTATTTTTTTAAGGAACAAGATTTAATGGTAGCTGGTGTTTATAAAGACACTTTTGTTGATAGTAGAGGTTGTGATAGTATCTTGACTTTAACGCTCCAAGTGATTGCAGAACAAGAAAATTGTAACAATGGAAAAGACGATGATGGTGATGGATTGATAGATGCTTTTGATGAGGATTGCCTTTGTTTATTGAGTGGCAAGCCTATGAACCTTATTCCTAATGGCGATTTTGAAGAAAAGACAGGTTGTTGTCGAGGCATTGCGAGTCAGGATGATTTATGTATAGACAACTGGGTAAATTTATCAAGTTTTTCGTTTATTTATCATAATCCCAATTGTTGGGCAGTGTTGGGGCAAGATTTAAGACGCGAAGGCATTACGCTACAATCAGGATTTGTTGGAGGAGATATTGTAACACGAGAAGTTGCTACTGAATTGAACGGTTTCTCTTTAGGTATTTGTTTAGAAGAACCTATGTATGCAGGTAATACTTACATTTTGTCTTTTGATTTAGGGCGGTCATTTGAATCTTTTTTTAATGCTCGACTTCCAGAAAGTATGCATTTTGCGATTAACGGAATTACGAATTGTGCTACTTTAGACCAATATCAGTTTACGCCCGATTTTTGTAGTAAGAGATTGCCTTACGAAAATTTAGCGACGGTCAATTTATTTAATTTAGAACCAGCTTGGACTCATTTTGAACTAAGCATTACTCCTCAAACAACTATTGAAGCTATCTTTTTGGGCGGTAATTGTGAAGATACCTTAATAGAAAGACAGCGAGCTTACATTTTTTATGACAATATCTCTATTATATCAGAAAATGGTTTTAGGATTAAAAATGAAATCAATGTGATTGGGGATGCTTGTCAAGGAGATTTTCAGTTGTCTATTCCGAATACCGATAATTTAGTAATTGATTGGTATAAAGATTCTTTACCGCTACCAGCAATAGGCAGTCGTCCTTTTATCATAACCCCAGAAATTACGGCTACTAAAAATGGTATCTATCATGCCAAAGTGACCTTTGAGGATGGTAGATGCCAATTAGTCGGCCCTTTAACTATAGAAACTTTGGAGCTAAATCTTCCTGCTGATACAACGATTTGTCCCGACCAAAACCTCTTTTTAAACGTTGCGCAAACTGGGGTACAATACGAATGGCAAGATGGTAGCCAACAACCCGTTTTTTCTGTAACCAATGAAGGATTGTATTGGGTTGAAGCCCAAAAAGGTGATTGTACCGTCAGGGATTCAATCCTAGTTAGTTATGCCAAACAGCGCAGTTTTTTACCCAATGACACGACTATTTGCGATATCAATAATTTTTTGATTGTTCCCCAACAACCCTTTGACCATATTTTATGGTGGGAAAATCCTTTGGAATTAGATACTTTATTAATCAATACTGCTGGAACATATCATGCTTTTATTATTGACCAAGGCTGTGATTGGTTGGATAGTATCCAAGTAAATTTTGGGACTTCACCAACCGTAAATTTAGGAAACGATACGACTTTATGTATCGGCGAAAGCATGACCTTAACCGCGCCTGCCACACTCACAAATTATACTTGGCAAGATGGTAGTCAAAATGCTAATTTTCCAGTAAGGACAGACGGTATTTACACCCTAACCAGCACAGTAGAAAATTGTAGTAGTCAAGATAGTATTTCTATAATTTTTGAAAATTGTGCACCACCAAAAAGTTGTGAAGCCTATTTACCCAATAGCTTTTCCCCAAACGGAGACGGCATTAATGATGACCTCCAATTATTAACGGATTGTGAATTGCAGTTTTTTGAAATGGAAGTCTATGACCGCTGGGGAAGTTTAGTTTTTTCGACCACAGATGTTCGACAGGCTTGGGATGGAACTGTTAATGGACAACCGCTAGATACAGGCGTGTATTTGTGGACGGTTCGGTATCAGTTTTTGGAGGAGGATTTTAGAATGGAGCAGGTAGAGACGGTCACGGTTATTCGATAGTCTGTTATATTCCGATTTTTTAAATTTTCCGAGTTTATCCCCTTCGCCCTTTGCCTTTAGCCCTTTGGCGAGTAGTAAAAAATAGTAAGCGTATACTAACTGTTAAAGTTTTGAATTTTAATAAAATATATTTGGAATAGTAATGTTTGAATACTACTTTTGTAGGGAGATTAAGACTGGAAACAAACTCTACTTAGAATTTTAGGATTCAAAATCCAATCCAATCCAATCCAATCCAATCCAATCCAATCCAATCCAATCCAATCCAATCCAATCCAATCCAATCCTTTTCTTGTATTATTAACTGAAAACCGAAAATATGAAAAAAAACACACAAAATCTACTTTACAAATAAAACCACAAATGTTGGGTAAGCATTGGAAAACAGAACCACTTTTACCTAATCATTACATCTTTACTTTTACTTGATTTAATAAAATAACTGTTTGTGAAAACACTTAATACCATCTATTGATTGATGTTACATTTACAGCTATTATATAAATCACTACACAAAAGAAGTTATAAGTTTGGTCGATTCATACAAATGGATGATTAAAAGGCTGATATCTAACAATTAAAGTCTTTAAAATTAGCTATTTGTAGGTGTTGAGTATGACTTCTGAGAATCCCAATTTATCGAGTGGTCTAATTTCTGACTTCTTTTGTTCTTGTTTTGAATAAATAAGTCGATTTTCAATAAGTGGTATTGAAAATAATAAATTACCTATGTCTATTGGATAGACCTAACATAACATATAACAACAAATTTTCCCGAATGGACGAAAGAATCATTCAGGAAGGACAAAAAAGAGAGCCTACGTAAGCCGTCGAAACGGTTGTAGCCCCTTAGTCTGTCGCGAAACAGAGTGGGCAAGTTAAAGGTTTCTCTAATCATTTTCAAGTTTCTGATTGAACAAAGCGTTATTATTTTATGAAATAGCGCGGTTTTAACCATTTTTTTTAATTTTTACAAAACTTGATCAAACATGAAAAGTTTAAGAGTATTTTTATGCCTATTAGCAGTCGGGGCTTTAATGACTGCTTGTGAGAAGGACAATGCTAAGGAAATTCCAGCTTTAAGTGCTGATGAGCAATTTAAGATAGAGTTGAAAGAAGAGTTTGAAGAATACGTATCAGAACATGGTACAAAAATTGAATATACTACATTAGATGAAATGAATCGGATGTATCTAAAGTACGGACTGGAGCCTGTTACATTAGATGAACTTAATATAACCGAAGAAGAGTATAATATAGCACAAGAAAGAGTTAATAATTCTAACATTGCTCAATCTCGGGGAGATTGTACTCAAGATTTCAGCAAATGCCCTTTTCCTGCATCGGCTTTAGCAGTTTTTACAGGAGATTTAAGTAATAATGGAGCGTTATCTACTTTTGACATTATTAAAGCGAAACAACAATGGATTAATAAAGATTGTGACGGCGTACCTTGCGTAGGATTGAGTACAGCTTATGCTTCTTTTGATATTACAAAATTTGGATGGTTTACATCAGCCCCTGGTCTTTGGCCTCCCCTAAATGGACTTTTTGATAATGATAAATGTGACGATCAAGATGTCTGGATTGCGCAAAGGATTATTTTAGGATTATATCCGTGTGACGAGCAAGATTGTTTCAACTAAATATATTATGCGAATCTGGCGTAGAAACATTGTTTTTGCGAATACTGATAATCAGATCTATATAAGCAAAGGTATTAGAAAACAATCTAATTTTAATGTAATACCTGCCCAATATTCAGTATTTCTTGAAATTTATAACCGAATTGCAAGGGATTTTGACTCAAAAACTTTCTAACATTATTTTACTCCAGATTCGCATATATCATATACCTATTATTTTGCTCTAATTAAATATAGAAGTTAACTTTGGATTTGTGGGGTGGTTTTACTATATTTTCTTTTATGTAAGCCTACTTCTAAATATAACCCTTAGAATATAAAGACCGTGAAAGATTTTGTGATTTTACTCCATCTTGCGATATTCTCTTATGTTTGTTCTGCCCAAAATGAAAATAATAATTGGATTGTGGGGGATTATGTAGTGAATTTTGATAATAATAACTTTGTTCTAAATCTTTTGTCAAGAATAAATCACAATGTTGGGCAGTTTACAAGTATTAGTAATAGGGACGGAAAATTGTTATTTTTTACTAATGGAATAACCTTATGGACAAGTGAATTTGAAGCCCCTTTCAATGGTCATTTTTTAAAAGGAGCTTCTCGCGGTCATGCATTGTTTTTACCCAATTTGTCTAATGAAAATTTCTATTATTTATTCTCAGCAGATGGGGGCAATTTTTTTACACCTCCTTTTAATTTGTATTATTCTATACTTGATGCAAGCTTGAATGATGGAAAAGGGGATATAATAAGGACTCAAAAAAACATATTATTAAATGATAACATTACAGATTATATTGCGGGAGCTACAGGAGTATGCGGTACTATATGGTTAATTACTCAAGAGTTTGATTCTAATAGGTTTTTTTCTTACGAAATTTCCCCTAAAGGCATTTCTAACCCTATTGTTTCTACTGTAAATGCTAATATTTTAAATAAAGGTGATGGCTTGATAAGAGTATCCCCTAACTCAAAAGTGATAGCAATTTTTAATCCAACTCAAGAAGAAATTAAACTATTTGATTTTAATCAAGCTACGGGAAAAATAAGTGGTGGTATAACTTTACCCTTAGAAAAGAGTGGTTTAGGATTTTATTCTGGTGCTTTCTCTCCTGATAATTCAAAATTATATGTTTATGCTCCGCAAAAAGCTATAATTAATGAAGAAGGTAGAATTTATCAGTTTGATATAAGTTCCTCGAACCAAGAACAGATTTTAAATTCCAAAACCCTAATTCACCAATATGATAAACCCTTAGGAGGGAGATCTGAAATCCAACTTTCTCCTAATGGAATGATTTTAATAGAAAAAAGTGGTTTGTTTCTTTCTGCCATACTTCAACCTAATCGTCTTGGATTAGCTTGTGAGTTTGTAGATACAATAGTAGTTTCAGAATTTCCTTTTAGCTTTAGAAATACCTTTCAAAATCTAGTGCCAAGCCCCACTCCCGCTACCACTACTGACTCTCTCCTCTTTCCCCTCGACCAACAACTCTGCCAAAACACCCAACTCACCCTCCAAATCCAAGCCGAAGGCGACAGCTACCGTTGGCAAGATGGCACAACTACCAAAGACTACGAAATAACCGCCCCAGGCACCTACTGGGTCGAAGTCCAAAAAGGCAATTGTACTTTTACGGATACCCTAAAAATATTGCCAGATGAATCTTTAGTGGAACTAGGAACAGATACTGCTATTTGTCAAGATGAACAATTAACCATAGAAGTAGCAGCGCAGGAAGGAAACAGATATGAATGGCAAGATGGGAGTACGAATCCAAATTTAACAATCTCCACAGCAGGTTTGTATTGGGTGGAAAGTGCAGATAGTTTATGTATTTATCGAGATAGTATATTGGTTGAAGTGGAAGAAATAGCAATTGCTTTACCCGAAGATACCGTTCTTTGCCCTGATCAAAATTTATTCCTAAATGTAGCACAGACAGGCGTTGACTACGAATGGCAAGATGGTAGTACCCAAGCTACTTTTTCCGTATCAACGGCAGGATTATATTGGGTAGAAGGACAAAAAGGAAGATGTAGTGTAAGAGACTCTCTAATTGTTAGCATTAGAGAAGAAGCACTTTTTTTACCCAATGATACTATTTTATGTAATGCTACTAATTATTTAATCATTCCTGACACTTCCTTTAAAAATATTATTTGGTGGCAATCTCCTTTGTCAGGTGATTCTTTATTAGTCACCGAAAGTGGAACTTATCATGCCTTACCAGTAGATAATAATTGCTTTTATGATAGTATAACCGTTACTTTTCAAGAAATAACACTAGCATTACCAACCGACACCACCTTGTGTATGGAGGAGGATTTGTTATTAGACGTTGGTACAGTAAATGGTCAATTAACTTGGCAAGACGGCAGTACCGACCAACAATTTTTAATTAGCGAAAGTGGTACGTATTGGGCCAATGTAATCCAAGATAATTGTACCGCAAGTGATAGTATTGAAGTAATCATCGCTCCTTTGGAATTAGATTTAGGACAAGATACTACGCTTTGTGAAAACGAATCACTTGCCTTAATGGTCAACGTCCCTGGTGGACAATATGAATGGCAAGATGGTAGCCAAACCCAAAACTATACCGTTACCGAAACAGGTTTTTATTGGGCAAAAATCACTAAAGATAATTGTGTGATATCTGATAGTATCCTAGTCAACTTTACCTCGCCACCAACGATTGATTTAGGTGTTGATACGACTTTATGTATGGACGAAACTTTAACCTTAATCGCCCCTACCATTTTAACCAATTACCAATGGCAAGATGGTACTACTAATCCCCCCCAATTAATCAGTACAAATGGAAACTATTGGCTAGAAGGAGTAATAGATAATTGTATAGTCCGAGATAGTATCTTTGTCACTTTTGAAACCTGTCCAGAGGACACTCAATTTTGCCAAGCTTATTTACCCAATAGCTTTTCGCCAAACGGAGACGGCATTAATGATGCACTCCAATTATTAACAGATTGTGAATTGCAGTTTTTCGAAATGGAAGTGTATGATCGGTGGGGGAGTTTAGTTTTTTCTACTACGGATGTTCGACAGGCTTGGGATGGGACTGCTAATGGGGAACTGCTAGAAACGGGTGTGTACTTGTGGACCGTTCGGTATCAATTTTTAGAGCAGGCTTTTATGGTGGAGCGAGTAGAGACGGTGACGATGGTTCGCTAAATGAAGTAGGTTTTACAAAATGTCATCTATAACAAAATATAGACATTAAAATAGCATTAAAATTAGCCTATACAGCGCATTTTTTAAGTAATAGATTGTCCTACCTTTGTCCTTAAATTTTCTAGATAAATTAATTAGTGGGAGTAACGGTAAAAAATAGAATACACAATTTGAATCCGTGGGTAAATAAATCCGTAGGGGAGATCAAAAATAGTTGTCCAACTTATTTCCATCCGTTACCAAATCAATCAAAAAATGCAAAAAAATAGACTTGCCGTCAATTTCTACTTCTTAGTAAATGGCTTTATATATGCGAATTGGGTCGCTCGATTACCACGCCTACAGGAATTATACGGGATGGATAATGGGACAACAGGCTTGGTTTTATTGACCTATGCAATTGGTGCCTTAGTCGCTATGCCCTTTACAGGTTGGCTAATTGTTAAAAATGGTTCTGAACGAACGACCATTATTTCGGCCTTCTTGTTTTGTGCTATGATTCCTTTCTTTGCGGTCATGGATTCGATTACTTTATTAGCTGTGTTACTATTTGCCACAGGTATGTTTACTGGGGTAATGGATGTGGCAATGAATGCCCAAGCAGTTTTAGTAGAAGAAAAATACAAACGACCGATCATGTCCTCTTTTCATGCGGTGTTTAGTGGCGGCATGATGATTGGGGCAGGCGTTGGCGCACTTTTTACTAAATGGGAAACGCCCTTATTTCAACATTTTTTGATCATTGCTTTTGTAGCTGTTCTATTTGCCCTTTGGAGTAGTTTTAACTTGCTAAAAGATGGACCAACCAATACGAACAATGCAGACGAGGGTGGCTTTAAATTACCCTCTAGAGCTTTGTGGGGCATGGGAATTATTGCTTTTTGCTGTATGCTAGGAGAGGGTGCAATGGCAGATTGGAGTACTATTTATATGCAGAATATTGCTATGGCAGACCCTGCTTTAGCGCCCATTGGATTAGGGGCCTTTTCTACCGCTATGATGATTGGAAGGATTTTTGGAGATAAAGGAAGAGCAATAATAGGAGACGGTAAGTTGATGATTATCAATAGTTTAGTAGCTTTATTTGGTGTTATTTTATTGATTCTATTCCCAGTACCAGTGTTGGTTATTGTGGGTTTATTTTTAGTAGGTTTAGGTTTGTCAGTCATCGTACCTATTGCTTATAGCAGAGCAGGTTCCGCAGAAGGTTTAGCGCCTGGAGTAGGGATTAGTATGGTCACGACAATTGGATATGCAGGGTTCTTATTTGGTCCTCCGATTATCGGATTTATTGCGGATTGGCAGACCTTAAGAATCGCCATGTTTTTTGTCGCTTTTCTATTTTTAATGATGCTTGGATTGACTCTTTTGAATAGTAAACGTCAACAGATTTAAAACAAAAAGGTAGCCTTCCCAGAGAAAGACTACCTCACCTTTTTACACAAAATGTTCAATTTTAGAGTATATTGGTTTTGTTAATTGCCTTGTTTTAGTGTTTGTTACAAAACCTTCATTGATACTGTTTTTCGGGCATTTGTTTAGCTCAATAACAGTTGTATACCTTATAAATGCCTCTTCAAAGATTAGGGAGGTAAAAAAATACCTCCCCTTCTCCAAAAAGAGTAATTAATTCCTAAATTATTAGAGTTTATTCTAAATAGAATCGTATGTCAAAATTCAAAATTTATCATTCAGAATTAAGTCTAGTGTAGAAGAAATAAATCCTTTTCTTCTTTGCTTTTAACCATAAGACCTTATTAACCAAATCTGTTTCTCTTCGTTTAAAAAAAGAGGCAAACCGTAAATTTGCCTCCTGAGCATCGCATTATTTGGAAAACTCAAACGTTCTTTTGTTTCTTTAAATAGGAAAACTACAGCAATGAAAAATTGCTTTGTTTATAGGTTTAGCCTTGCCTTTTGTTGATAGATTTAAGATGGTTGGAATGACCTACTTAAATCTAAAAGACAACCGAAAAATATCGGATTAGCTATATCATTTAAATTGGAAATCTACGTTTCGTTCAAGATTTTTGATGGAAATTTTTATGGGCGATTAACTCAGAATGTGTTGCAAATGTAGGAGAATTTGAAGACTAAATCAGCTTTAATACCCCTAGGGGTTATTGAATTTTTACTATTAATATTTTGTTTTCTGTTTCATAAATTAATAGCAATAGTAATAAGTTCGATTATTTAGCAGGTACTAAATTTTCTATCATTTCTGCCAATTCCCTGAGTTGTTTAGGACAAACTGCTTGTTGATAGGTGACTTTATGTTTATTATAGGTGACGGAGGTTAAAGGTAGGTCTCTCATTTTTCCTTTGTAAACAGGCTCAAGAGTGGTAAAATTAGCAGTTTCAAATTTTTGTAAGATTGCATGATATGTTTTTTGGTCTAGTGTTATTATCCGTTCTCCGATAACGGAGACATTAGCGATACCTGTGTATTTGGCGACCTTTTCTTCCATGATTTCAATGGTAAATAATGGATTTCTCAAGCCTCTAGTTCTTTCTTTTGAATAGGTAATTACTACAGGCCCATCTGCCATTTTTGCTACATTTTTGGGTTTAGCAACACAACTAAAAAAAACTTGTGCGAATACGAACAAACTAATGACTAAAAAGAGATGACTTGATTTATTAATAAGATTTTGTAATTGGTTCATAATTTTTACATTTTATTGGATGGGGCTGTATTAAAAGACCCGTTTTGAAAAAATCCACCATAAAAAGTTCTGCTTTTTCAAATTGCACAGAACTTTTCCTCCTTTGGAGGGGGGTAGGGGAGGGGTTTGAAATTTTATTCGGCTAAAAAATATTTGCCAAATGTTTTGATACAGCCCTTGTACCTTATTTGATAGTAAATATTTTAGGTTGCCTGAAGGTCAACCATCCTAACCTAAAATAAGCGCCCTACTTCTGAAAGAGTAGGCTGCTTATTTCAAATTATCTGTTGATAATATTATTGCTTAACGGCTAACTTTATAGCAGCCTTTTGCTTTCTCACTAAATTCGCATCTTTTTGATCTATTCGATGCGCTGGCGCACTCAATCTTGCATAGCCTACAGTGAAATCAAACGCTTCCCAGTCCCCAAAATTTCCGTTAGAAGCCATCAATTCAGCATCATCTTTGAATAATTTCCATTTTCCGTCGCCTTCATCGCAGCAGATACCGTCACCATAAGCATCATAGATAACATAAGTATAAACGCCTGTTGGTAAATCAATTGCTTCTGTAATAACCGTTCCTTCTTGTCCATCTTCGTAAGGACCATAAGTTGCAATTACATCGCCATAAGCATCTTCAATCTCAAATGTCGTTTCAGATCCGTAGTTATCTAATCTTACTTGGATGCTAATTGTACTGATTGCGTCCTCTTCTGTACCTTCTTCTCCTTCTTCTTCCTCGTCATAATCACCTTCGTCATCATAATCTTCGTCGTCATAGTCGCCCTCATCTTCTGTATCATCTCCATCATTTGTCTCCTCAGAATCATCGTCATCATTGCTGTCATCTGTGTTGTCACCACCATCTGTACCATCGCCCCCATCTGTATTATCATCTGTCTCCTCACCACCATCCGTGTTATCATCTCCGCCACCTGTATTATCTCCACCAGTTACGTCACCAAAAACATCTGCTCCTTTTTTTAAGTTCTCCAGCAAGCCACTAGTGACCCAACTTTCCATTCTGCTTGCCTGACCAGCAGAAAACATATACATACAAGCATCATCTGCATAATCCATATAATTCATGTGTAAATCTTCGGTATTACAAGACTTCGTGCCTCCTAAAGTTGGGCAACCGTAATTTGGTCCTTCCTGGCTAGGCGTATCGTTTACTAGGTCATCTGTGCCACAACCTTCTCCCCAAATGTGGTCTAAATTTAAGTAGTGGCCCATTTCGTGCGTCAAGGTTCGTCCTAAATCGTTTGGAGATTGGCTAGAAATATTGCTACAACCTGTTCCGATAGCAAAAGCGCCTTGGGCAATCATCATCCCGTCGCCTGTTCCGCTTCCACCTAGTGGAGAGAAACCTAAACTACCTTCTGCATCGCCTACTACAATATTGATATATCCAGTCCAATCTGAGTTATCTACCTCCGTTGTTTTGTTAATCGTAATCGCCAAGTCACCATCACTTAAGCCAAATCCAGCAGGGTGGTTTTTGCTACCCAATTTAAATTCAAGACAAGCTTCTCCAAAACTAAGCCCGGGATAAGTGCTTGCGGCATTATTCGTCCATTGTACGATGTCGCTATTTTTTCCTTGAAAGTCAGCGTTTAAAACAGCTACTGCTTCCTTTGCTGTTTTTATTAAACAAGCTTTGTCAGGATTGGTCACTCCTTGATAGTGAATAGCAATTGGTAAAACCGTTGGGGTCGTACAAGCTGACCGACTTTGTGCCGTTCTGCTTTTAATATTTCTTTCAAATAAAGCAGTTGCGCTTTCGTATGCTGCTCTATAAGTGGGATTTTCTAGTTTTTGTGCCATATATTGCGTAGAAGCACAACTCTTTCTAGCCGCCGCAGTAATATGGTTATGTGAACTAGTAACGGCTGTTTTTTTCTGGGTGTTCGTAGGTGTAATTAAGTCGCCATCTTTCTTACAAGCGACCATTGATAAAGCAACTAAAGCAACTAACATTAATTTTTGGATAAATTTCATCGTTTGAAAGTTTGTATTAGGCATTAAAATATAGGGTATAGAGTGGGTGCTACCCGCTATATTTTGTCTGACCTGCGTTTAAAAATTGGATTTAAAATAATTGGTAACCGCTGATTATTTTTTTTGATTTAATTATTTTTTGTGTTTTAATTATTTTTATGCGGTTACATCTATCAGACGAAGGATTTGAAAGTACCCCCTATTGTTTTTTTATTTTTTTGAGAAAAAGATGGAAATTAATAAAAATAAGATGATTTTTTGATTGTAACTTGTTGATAATTAGTATTTTGTGTTGATTTTAATTTTTTGGTAATTATTTTAAATTATTGATTTTTATTAATTTCAGAATAGGGGTAGAGAAGTATACGCTTATAGGAGGAATGAGAATAAGTAATAAAATGGCGTATTGATTGGATTTTGTTCTTAGAATAATACAATCTATATAAACTATTATTAATTGTAACGATTCATGGACTAAAATACCGTTTTGTTACGTACCTATAGAGCGTCAGATTAAAAATAGATAATTATCCGTTGGGAGATTAAATCAGTTGGGGTATATTTCTTTAAAATCCAACAGATTAGACTTCCCAACCGATTTAGATTTTGGTTCAATATTTTTATAATATCACTTTTTTAGCTGATTATCTATAATAGCGTCAAGAAGGTATTAAAGTCAATTACCTTATTCAGAATTAGATTTAACTTGTAAAAAAGTACCCAATAATAAATTGATTCTCAAAATTAAGAATAAAAAATAATTAAAAATTGTTGAAATTAGTTAGTCATAAATAATATCTAAGGTTATAAAAAATAAACTACTATCGATGGAACTTTTCAGTAAATTGAATAGTTATAACTCTGCCTGTATGAAGATGGTCTAAAGGGATCAAAATGGCTACAGGGTAGCTTGTTTCGAAATGTTGTACTTTTCTTTAAAGAATACTTGGGCGGACTCCTTGTAAGAAATAGTTAGCACACACTCTAATTCAGATTGCCTAACCGTCTGGTTTAGTGTAGCTGTCTCTGCCAGAGACAGCTCTATTGATTTCTGTGCCAACTTGATTAAAGTAATCTGTATTATGCATATTACTATTACAAGAGTTATTCTAATGTTGCGTATCATCTTGATTGGTTTATACCGATTCCGACCGTTACTCTTTAATATAACGTTTCTACGGCTTAAATGTCTATTTCAGCCGGTATCCGAATAAGGGGTTAAATCTTTTACATTTGGACCAACTCACAAATAATAGGGAGGTATAAGTTTATCGTAAGATTGGCTGAGTCTTTTACTTTACCTCCCCTCTAGAATTATGAGACAATCCGATTTACTTGAATATTTTACAGAATTAGACAATAAACTAATTAGCCTAAAGGATAGTGAAATCAATGATTTTGTGTTCAATGAGTTTCCTAATTATCCACATATTGGGAAATATATTGACCCACGAATCCATGAGCATAGAGAATTTTATTCATCTGAAATTAATAATAATTTAAATGACTTTAGTTTTGATCCGCTAATTTCATTTAATATGGATCAAATAAAATACTCAGTTGAAATACTTCATCCTGATTGTAATTGTTTTAGAAGAAGTAAAATAAAAGAAAGACCAATTAAAACAACCTCCCACAGAGATAGAATACTATATGCGAGTTGGAACTATTATTTGAGTGAAAAGCATAAGAATTGGATTGTTAAAAATAACCTTAAAAATTCAATTAGCGCATATGTACCTAAAACAGGGAAATTTAATGCTCATTATGCTAAAACGGCTTTTGATTACTTACAAAATCGTAATGAGTATAGTGCTATCGCACTAGATATTAAAAGTTTCTTCGATAATATTCCTCACAAAGTCCTTAAAGAAAATTTAATTCATTTACTTAATATTGGGCCTAAGTTAGATAGAATAAATTTTAGTTTGTTTAAGGCTACTACAAAGTATACATATATTGAGTTGGACCAGCTAAAGCCGAATCTAAGAAAATTAGATAGTGGAGATGGTATGTATATGAATAGAGGTACTCAAAATTGGAAAAGGTTAAGAAGTCTAAATTTAATTAAACAGAATTTAAATGAAGGAATTCCTCAGGGACTCCCATGTAGTGGTGTATTAGCCAATATAGTAATGATGCAGTTTGATTTAATTATGAAAGAGTATGCAAATAATATGGGTGGGATATATCTTAGATATGCAGACGATATATTTATTGCTTCGCCAAATAAGAAAACTATTGCGATTTTAACTCAAAAATGTCAATCTGAACTTAAAAAACTTAATTTACCTATAGCTCATAAAAAGACCGAAGAGTTTGAGTATAATAAATCAATGGCAAGTCACCCCACTATTAGCTATCTTGGCCTGAATTGCAATGGTAATAAAATCTCGGTAAGGCGAAACGGCATTAATAAGTTTTATCAACGTACATCTCAGTATATATACAGTTACGTGCATACTTGTATGCGTAGGAACATTGAGCCATCTAGAAAGAAAATAAGAGCAATTTTTACTCATTCTGGAAAACAAAATTTTTATTCCTATTTAAGAAGAGTTTCAAAAGTCTTCGAAAATGATCCTAAATACGATTATAAAAAAGTAAAGAGTGTTTTAAAAAATCACGTTAGTTGGATAGACAAAATTTTTGATAATGCAAAGAGAAAAAAGCCTTCGAGGACTTCCAATACTTTCAAGTATGAGGTAAGGTGTAATTGTCCATTGAGAAAGGATAAATAGAAATACAGTTAATAAGTAAGGAAAGGTGAGCAAAATAACTGCTATAATTCTTTTGTATATGAGTTGCCTGTATGGTGTATAATTAAACTGATCTAGCTGTGGTCGAACAAAAGAAGATGGACGACTGTTAAAAACTATTCCAAACCCAATCCTACCGAGCATCCAATCCCTCCCGAATCTCCTGATACCGAGCCTTCGTAATCGGATAAAAGAGAAGGAAAGTAACCGCAATGATATATAAAACTAACAAAACTGGGTCCCCAATTATACCTAAACCTTCAATAGCGGAAGGAGGTATATTTGCCACTTCCGTTTGTTTGGGGAAAGCAATATAAGTTAGTAATAAACCTGCTATAAAAGTACCGACACCCGTCGTCATCTTATGGGAAAAAAACAAAGTAGAGAAGAACACAAACCTTCTTGTCGATTGCCCGTTTTTAATTCAAATTCATCTACTACACTCGCCATCATAGAGGACACTAAACTTGCCGCAATCCAAAGCGCCGAATAAGTAATAATAAGCGTCACTAAAAATAGAGGCAAAAGCGAAGGTGTGCCATTATCAGAAAAAAGCCTAACATTCTTAAATTATAAGGCAAGGAAAAAGAATAAGCTTGAAAGATGAGGAGCAACATAACTTCAAGGGTAATGCGCATTATCTCCCTTTTCAATATTAAAAAAAGTCAATTAATGCCTATTATTTGATGAATCCTACCCATTCTCAACTTATTTAAGGAGTACGCTTTACCACTTTTGATAATTTTCAACCCACAATTTAATTTTTTAAAATAGGTTTAATTGATTGATAAATAGGTGATTATAACAAATTTATTCTTTTTTAACTGCAATTTTAGCGCCCACAATGCCGAAAATTTTGCTTAAAATAAAAGAAAAGTTTATGCTACATTTGACGAATTCAAATAAAATAAACCAATATTTATTTTTTTTATTTGAAATAGCCTTCTTCTTTAAATGCTGTTGCCTCTTTCACTAAGGGAATAAAAAACTACCATACACATTTAATTTCATCAATCACAAATAATCTTATTATGGATTTAAAAAAATTTGCAGAAGACAAAATCAATTCCTACGCCCAAATGATTATCGAAGGAAAAGACAGAGCCGACGAACTAGCATTGGGGGAATTACAATTTTACATGGCATTGCGCCGAACGTTAAACAATAGAGCCACCAGTCAGGATGTTGGTATGTTGGATGCGATTAATGACGTATTACAAGAAAAAGGACTCGTAAAAAAAGGAACGACCTTTTACCACTAAAATTCAGAGCTAAGGGTTTGATTTATAATTGATTGAAAATTCAAGGTTGCGAGATTACGATGTTGTCCTATTCTATACGTATACGTAACAGCGCAACATGGCAACAACGCAACGAAAATTAAATCGTCAAAACCTGTCCCGATTCTTCGGGAGACTTATAAATTGTGCCACTAAGGCGCTGAATTACATTTCTTTTATTTAAAAAATATTATTCTAAAACTAGGAGTAGGGGAACATTTTATTTAAAGAAACTTTAATAAAATTTATCACTTACGCTATCTAAAAAAAATAAAATGGCAGTTAAAATAGTAACGGATGTTAATTGGCAGGATACTATATTATTGGATAAACTTGTAGTCGTTCATTTTAAAGCTGATTGGTGTGGACCTTGTAGAATGATTAAGCCAGTACTAGAGAAATTGAGTAATGAAAAGGGAGACAGCATTATATTTGGATCTATGGATGTAGACGAGAACCATGACATCCCTAATAAATATAATGTTAGGACTATTCCTACAACGCTATTTTTTCATAATGGGGAGAAGTTAGGAGAGCTACTTGGAACGTTTCCAAAATCCAAAATTGAAAGGATGATTGAAAGCCATCTGGATTTGTATTAAGATTAGGAGAAGCGGCCTAACTCATCTACGGATAAGGGAGGTTGGTTCTGGAAATCAGTACTAAAAATGTCAACTTCAATAACAATAACAATAACAATGTCAATAAGGGCAAATTGCTATTGAAATTGAGGTTGACATTGCTATTGCTATTTAAAATTAAAAAATAGAACTGTAGAGTCCTGCCTATTTACGGGAAGGGGGCAATTGATTCTGGAAATTAGTATTAAAACTTCAATGTCAATAGCAATGTCAATTTCAATAACAATGGCAATCTCTGTAAAAAGCGTGTTTCTTCCTTTTAAAGACCACTTTAGGAGGATTCATCAAATTACTTTTCGGAATTCATAAAACCAATTAAGATTTTGCGGCATCCAACCCTGCCCGAATCTCCAAAAACCGAGCCTTCGTAATCGGATAACTAATAATAAAAAAGATAGACAATACAAAAAAACTAAGAACGATTGGTCCACCGACTAATCCTAGCCCATCAATAGCAGATTGAGGCACATCCTCCACATTCGTTTGTTTGGGGAATTCAATCCAAGCGAGTAATAAGCCCGCTACAAAAGTACCGACGCCCGTGGTCATTTTATGCGCAAAAGACATGGTAGAAAAGAATAAGCCTTCTTGTCGATTGCCTGTTTTTAAATCAAATTCATCGACAACATCTGCCATCATAGAGGAAGCCAAACTTGCCGCAACCCATAAGGCACTATAGGCAATAATCAAGGTGATTAAAAATAAAGGCAAGACCATAGGCGTGCCATTATCTGGAAAAAAGCCTAGAATTCTTAAATTATAAGGCATGGTAAAGAAGATACCTGAAACAAGTGCGCCCCAAAAGGTCGCCCATTTTTTATCTAGTTTATCTCCTAAATTGGGGGCGATTAATAAGGCTAAAAAACCTCCTACCGCAGAACTGATCGGCAACACCGCCATTTCTTGCGCTGTAAATCCAAAATAATAAGGTCCATAATAAGGCGAGAAAATAATGCCTACGCCCAATCCTATATATAACAGCATGATGAAGAACACCAAACTGCGAAAAGAGGGCATGGTAAAAGCAGTACCCAAACTACCTAATAATTGACGAGTAGTTAGTTGATTTTGAAAGGCAGAAGGTTTCGGAAGATTAGGAATAATTTTTCTAGTACCCCAAGCGCTAATCACAATAAAAATAGCCATTAAGACCCCACATAATAAGGCAAAAGTTGGGTAAGCATCCTTATTGAGCAAACCATTGGCGTATTCT
Source organism: Saprospiraceae bacterium (assembly GCA_965277445.1). Lineage (GTDB taxonomy): Bacteria > Bacteroidota > Bacteroidia > Chitinophagales > Saprospiraceae > JAFMDF01. Next base: position 339,996 of record CBDICY010000001.1, read on the forward strand.
TCGGTGGGCACAAAATAAAATAAGTAGCCCACAATCATAACAACGACCGAAAACAAGGTCGCAAAAACTAAGCGAATCGCCGTAATGGACGTTCGTTCCTTATAATCGGTGCTTAATTCTGCCCCAAGGGAGATGTAAGGCACATTAAAAAGGGTCAAAGCAAAGCGGACCAAGATGGCAAAACCAGTTAACCACCAAAAAAGCCCCATTTGACTTAATCCTTCAGGTGGTGCAAATAATAACCAAGTGAAAAATCCCAAAGGAATCGCCGAAACAAACATAAAAGGATGCCGCCGTCCCCATTTTTTAGATTGCCATTTATCAGAAACTAAACCTACCAAAGGGTCAGAAATCGCATCAAAAACAAGGGCAATCAAGGAAGATAAGCCTGCTAACTCAGGGTCTAAGCCTAATACTTGACTAAAGTAAAAGAAGAGGAATAATTGAAATAAACCGTCTTTGATGCCACGAGAAGCTAGACCAAGTCCATAGAAAAGTTTAATGCCTAGTGAAAGATTTTTCATTTTGTTTGATTAATGCGAATGTTGGTTTAGTATATAGTTAATACCTGAACAAATAAAATTGACACTTTTAAAAACGGAACAAAAGCCTATTCATAGGATCTTGTTGCGAGTTGCGAGTTGAAAAGATAGAATGATGAACCTAAACTCGGATTGTTGAACTATTTTAGGGGATTCAATTAGCATCATTAAATATTTGATTGAATTTAACCCGCAACTCGTAACTCGCAACTAATTAAAAAGTGCCGAATAAATAAGTCCGAATACTTATAGTTGACTACAAAGAACTATTTTTTATTATTATTTATGATTTCTGACAAATTATATTACTTTTATTGGGTAATTTGTAAAATTTAAGTTCAATATATTTAGTCAAAACGAAACAGTATGAAAAAAAATAACATTATCTTAGGTGCTTTCTGGATAGAAGGAACGGACCATCATTTCTTTGGGTTAAAAGATGCTAAAAATCACCAAATGTTGAAAGGAGGTAATATCTTAGACCCACATAAAAAGTTATTATATGAAGACCCTTATCCAACCGCTAAAGATTGTACTGGTTGTGGCAATAAAGTCCGACCAGTCGGTGCTTTATTAGGCGCTCCCATGGAGGAATTGCCTGCTAAATGTAGTGACTGTGGTGGTAAATGGTCGCCGCCGCCAACTGCCGAAGAATTAGCTGCAAGAGAAGCCGCTGCTGCTGCTAAAAAAAGTGGCGGATTTTTTAGTTTTTTGAAAAGGTCGTGAAACAGTTATCGGTTGTGAGTTGTCGGTTATCAGTATTACCGACAACTGACAACTCACAACTGATAACCGACAACTAATTCTATTTCTCCGATGCCCTTCGAACACTAAAAACCGCTCGCCCGTCCGCCAATAATTCCTCACTTTCCTCATCGAAAGCTTGTAAATTGGTCACGATGCTACTTTTGCCTGACCGCAATACTTTCCCTGTTACAATAAGCGCTTTTCCTTTATGCGGTTTTAAATAATCCACTCGAATATCTAAGGTTGCTAATTTGTCTTCGACGGACGTTAACAAACTAGCCGCCGCCATACCTCCTGCTGCATCCAGAGCAGAAGCTAAAACGCCTCCATGCCAATGACCAGACATAATATTGCCCATGAATTCAGGACGTAGTGGAAAACGCATTTTGACCGTTCCTTTTTTTAATTCCAATACTTTTAAGCCTAGAAATTTATGAAAAGGGATGCTTTCTTCGTAGAATTTGATGAAGAAGGCGCTTTTATCTTTGGTTGATTTATTCAATTGAATTTTTTTAAAATTGGTAGTAAAGCCTTTAGGCTTTACTACCAAAGACCTTTAGGTTCTGTTACAAGTATGCTTCTAGCCTAAAGGCTTTGCTACCAGTTAATCTTATAGTTTTACAACTACTCGCCCAGTAATCTGCCCCTTCAAAATACTAGCAATTTTATCACTCAATCTATCCAAACCAATTTCCTCGACTAATCCTTCTGGGTAAGCCACTTTCCAATCATCCGCAAAATGATTCCAGACCACTTTTCGTAAATTAATATCACATTGGACGGAATCAACCCCAATTAATCGGACGCCTTTTAAAATAAAAGGAAATACTGAAGTGGAGAGGGCAGGGGAGTTGACCAAACCACAACAAGTAGCTACGCCATTATATTGAAGCGTTTTTAAAATGGTCGCTAACATATTGCCACCAACGGTATCAATGGCACCCGCATACAACGGTTTTAGTATAGGTCTTCTCGATTCATCATTTAAAGCATCTCTGCCTACACATTCTTTAGCTCCTAAGGATTTTAGTAAATCATGGGCACTTTCTTTACCAGTAACGGCCACTACGTCAAAACCTAATTTGCCTAAAATAGCAACGGCCATACTTCCAACGCCACCACTTGCACCAGTCACCACAATTTTACCCATATCAGGGTTAATGCCTTGATAAATCAATTGATAAACAGACAATCCAGCCGTTAAACCTGCTGTGCCATAAACCATACTTTCTCTAAGTCCTAAACCATCTGGTAAAGGTACGACCCAAGCGGCAGGTACACGGATGTATTCCGCCATACCTCCAGCCGTATTCATACCTAAATCAAAACCAGTTACTAGTACTTTATCTCCTTTTTGGAAATCAGCACTATCGGAGGCTTCGACGGTTCCAGCGGCATCAATTCCTGGGGTATGTGGGAAATTTCGACTCACCCCTTTATTGCCACTTGCGGATAAGGCATCTTTATAGTTTAAACTAGAATAGGCTACTTTGATAAGCACTTCACCTGCTGGTAACTCCTCTATAGATAATTTTTCAACAGAGGTTTCAAATTGTTTTTCGGCTACTTCGGTAACTCTAAAGGCGGTATATTTTTTTGACATTTTTTTTAACGGTTTACGGTACACGGCTGACGGTACACGGTCAGCAAACGAAGTCAATTGATTTCTAAATTTTTATTTTGATGGTAGGTGAACCGTCAACCGTGTACCGTTGACCGTCAACCGTTTTTACGCATGCTCCAATTTCTCTACTTTAGGCTTCGCATATCCCTTCCCTTCAATCATGATTTTAGCAATAATCTCACACATGATTTCGGAAGTGCCGCCACCAATTTGACCTAGGCGATGGTCTCTAAACATTCGTGCCATAGGGTAGGCTTCCATAAAGCCATAACCGCCGAACATCTGTAAGCATTGGGTCATGACTTTATCGGCCAATTGGGTGCCTAATAATTTGGCCATCGAAGATTCTTTGACCAAATAGTCTTTATCCATGTATCTTCTATATAAGCTATAAGTGAATTGTTTAACCAATTCGACTTCGGTAGACATTTGGGCAATTCGATGTCGCAGGACTTGGAATTGATTGAGTTTTTTACCAAAAGCTTCTCTTTCATCCAAGTATTTAATCGTCAATTCTAAGGCGTATTCAGAAGCGGCATAGCCACCAACGGCTAAAGATAATCTTTCCGATACAAAATGCTCCATGACATAGAAGAAACCTCGGTTTTCATCCCCTAATAAGTTTTCGACGGGCACTTTGACATTATCAAAAGCAATTTCGCCTGTATCCGATGCTCGCCAACCCAATTTATCCAATTTAGTCGCACTCAATCCTTCCGAATCTCTGTCCATGATTAATAAACTAATTCCTTTGGCACCTTTCGCATTTTGGTCTGTTTTAACGACCACAATCAAGAAGTCACTCAAAACACCATTGGTAATAAAAGTCTTAGACCCATTGACGATAAAATAATCACCTTCTCTAACTGCGGTTGTCCGAATGGCTTGTACATCTGAACCACCAAAAGGCTCGGTAATGGCTAAACATCCAATTTTTTCTCCTTTAATCCCTGGGACTAAATATTTTTGCTTTTGTGCTTCCGTTCCTTCTGCATTTAAATGCGTCAATGCCAATAGTGGATGTGCGCCAATTGAAGCACCAAAACCACCTGAATTCATCCGTCCGATTTCTTCATCGAAAATGACATTATACATCGTATCTCCATTCATTCCTCCATAAGCTTCTGGTAAAGTCATCCCGAAAAAGCCCATTTTCCCAAACTTCTTATAAATGTCTCTAGGCAATTCCCCGTCTTTTTCCCATTGATCCACATTTGGATGGACTTCTTTTTCTAAAAAGGCTCGGAAAGTTTCTCTAAATAAATCATGCTCTTCGGTGAAATAAGAAATAAGGCCACCACCAACTCCTTTACCTTTATTGGTCTGAGGTGCTTTAGCATAATTGACATCATTAATCATCATTTTGGCAATGATTTCTCGCATGATTTCAGACGAACCTCCACCAATCGTACCCACTCTTACATCTCGATACATTCTAGCTTGCGGATAGTCTTCGATAAAACCATAACCACCATACATTTGCAAACATTGGGTCGCTACCTTTTCTTGTAATTCGGTAGCAATTAATTTTGCCATCGAGCATAACTTGACATTATATACCCCATTGCCATATAAATTGGCACAATAATAACCGAAAGCTTTTAAAGCTTCTACTTCGGATGCTAATTGCGCAATTCTGTGTCGCAGTACTTGAAATTGATTAATGGGTTTGCCAAAAGCATACCGTTCAGACATATACTGTAAAGCTTTGTCAATCGCTACTTCCATCGACACGACAGAACTAGGGACAAAACAAGTTCGTTCCAATTGCAAACCATTCATTAAGTAGGCAAATCCTTTACCTTCTAATCCAATTAAATTTTCGACAGGTACTTTGACATTATCAAAACTTATTTCAGCCGTATCCGAAGCATGCCAACCTAATTTATTTAATTTTCGAGTAGAAACGCCTTCCATCGCTTGTTCAATGACCAATAAACTCACCCCTTTAGCACCTGCAGTTGGGTCCGTTTTAACGACGGTGACGATAAAATCACCATAAATACCATTGGTAATAAATGTCTTACTGCCATTGACAATATAATGGTCTCCTTCTCGAATCGCCTTGGTTTGAATATTCTGTGCATCCGAGCCTGCACCTGGTTCGGTGATCCCAATACTACATAATTTTTCCCCAGAAATAATTCCAGGTAAATACTTTTGCTTTAAATAATCCGACCCGTATTTTAAGACATATGGTCCTGCCATGTATTGCGTTACTTGTTGAGCAATCTGAAATCCACCAGAATTCACTCGCCCTAATTCCTCATTAAAGACCACATCGTAAAAATAATCGACATCCATTCCGCCATATTCCTCGGGATAAGACAAGCCTAAAAAACCCATATCGCCCATTTTTTTCCATAGGTCTCTGGAAACTTGCCCATCTTTTTCCCATTGGTCTACATTGGGCTGGACTTCTTTGTTTATAAATGCTCTTAGGCTTTGGCGGAATAATTCGTGTTCTTCTGTGAAATAGTAGGATTTCATATCTTTTTGAGTTGTGAATTATTAGTGATGAGTTATGAATGAAAATTACACTCCTATATAATTTTTAGGACACAGAGGTCACAAAGGAAACACAGAGGTCTTGATTTTCTGAACTTGATTACTTTGTGTTTTCTGTGTCCAAATCTACTTTGTTTAGTAGTCTAAATGAAAATAATGTTATACAGACCAGAGATTTAAGCTACGGTATTACCGACTTTTGCCAAATTTTCCAAAATAGCTTTCGTTATTCTAGGCATATAAACCAGCGGCAAATCATGCCCCATCCCTTCAATAAATAGGGTAGTAGCCTTCGGAATCATCGGTGCATATTTCTGAGCATGTTCAAATTTGATTAGTGGGTCAGTTGTCCCATGAATCACCAAAGTCGGTACAGAAATCTGGCCCAATTCATCATAGCGAGAACCAGATTTTTCAATCGCTAATGAATGGTGGTCAGTCGCTTTGACATTATACCCTCTACGTTTATTCAATTCATACATGCCCCGTTGGATAACCAACTTTCTATCCAATTCATAATCCCCTTTTCCATCTTGTAGTTGTCGAATGGCTAAATTCAATTTCAACATAGTCGCTTCTTTTTTTGAACTAATTGGATATTTTAAACTAACCGCAATTAAATTTCTATAAAAAGCCTTCGGGACATTGGTTAAAGAAGGATCGAAAAAGAAACCCGTTGACATAATGGAAGTCAAAGATAATACCCGCTCAGCATGACTAATTGCCAATCGTTGTCCAATCATTCCGCCCATCGACATGCCAATAATGTGTGCTTTGTCAATACTTTCTTTATCCAAAATGGCCAAAACATCTTTTGCCATATCTTCTAATAAATAAGGCTTCTTTTTATCATAATTCGGTAACCAATCAGAAGACCCAACACTTCGATTATCAAAGCGAATCACTCGATAACCTGCATCGACTAAGGGCTGATAAAAATAGTCTGGCCAATCCAATAAAATTTGGGTATGTCCACAAATCAAGACAATGGTTTCTTGATTCGATTTTGGACTATCAATTACTTCATATCCAATGGACACATCACCATTTTTAGCTGTCCCCGTTCGACCTTTAATAAACTCAGGAATGCCTTCAGCCTTTACTTGTTGAATCATGGCATCCACATTTTTAGGCAAAGGTGGGGCAGAATTGATGAATAGATAGGCACCGACTAAGACGATGGCTAGAATGGTTAGGAGTATATAAAGTATGGCCATTTGTAATTTTCAATTTAAAATTTTCAATTTTCAACCTGCTACACTCCAATTTGAAAATTGTTAAAACTTCAGTCCGTGCCGTAGGTACGAAAAATGGGTAGCAAAAACCTAAATTTAATATATTTTTCGGTTATACGAATTAAATTCAAATTATTTGAGGTCTAATTTGGCAATCCCAATAGCCTGTTCCCCCGCACCTGTATATAAAAGGTATAATTGTCCAGCCTCTTCAAAAATAGCAGGGTCTCTTAATTGATTCACTTTTATCCCCATTTCACCACGCATAGAAGGCGTTAATTTTTCATTCACTCCTTCCCATTCTAATTCGGGTTTTAGTAAAATTTGTGGAGACTCTGCTTTCCAATCATTCCAATCGGTTGAGCTAATATCTACTTTAGTATATAGAATTTGTTCTGGGGCATCTCCAACTTGGCTATAAAAAACATATAAATCATCGCCTTTTTTCCAAAGGGCAGAATGCCGAACATTGGTGTCAAATAACCAACGATTTCTAACTTCAAAACCACTCAAGCCATCTTTAGAGCGATAAAAGAAACCGGGCATAGCAAGACTATAAAATTGCCCTTGATGTTGAAAAATACGCATGTAGGGTAGGCCTATGATTGCAGGTTCTGGTTGGAAATTTAACCCGTCTTTAGATAAGGCAACTTTAGACATTTGCAAATTTCCTTTTTTGACACCGTGATAGTACAAGCGTATTTTTTTTGCTTTTTCATCAATAAGAATTTCTGGACTAGCGACATGTGGGGTAGTTGGCGGAGAGCTTTTTAATTTTTGTTTACTGCGTTTTTCATAAGCTTTTTTTGCTTTAGCGCCTACTTCAATCATTGCTAAAAACTCTGTCCAATGAAGATGTTTCTTTAATTCAATTAGTCCTAAAGCAGGACTGGCTTCCGTTGCCAATCCTGCCGTGGCTAAAGGCATAATGTCTTCCTCATACATCGTCCAAGGACCAGTTAGCGTATCGGCATAAGCCATACGAATATACGCCCCTTTATGATGGGCAAAATAGCAGTAATATTTACCCAATTTATTATCGACCCAATCGGGGACTTTTATCAGAGAGGGACCATTAATATTGGTGTAGCCGTAAGCTTTTGCTTCGGCTTCTAATTTTGGATGGATTATTGAATAAATAATGGATTTATCCAATAATCTTGTTGCTTTAAAAGATAAAGTGGTCTTACTTTTTGGGACAATTTGAGGCTGAATAGAAGATTGGAAATACTGAAACGTTAGATATAATAAAACAACAGAAAGTAGCAGTAATAAAAATAAGATCTTTAGCACTTTCATTTTTATTAAGATTGATGAAGGGGTAGCAAAACATTCCTAGGTTGACCGTAAATGATAATTTTGTGTTGATTTTAGTAATAACTAATTAATTTTTTAGCTATAAATTTAAGTGTAAAATACTAAAAAATAAATTATAACTATATTTTAAATATAAAATAATTGAAAAAATCACACTAATAATTAATGTTTTTAAAAAAAATGCATAGTTTTTGTAAGGCTATTTTTATTTTAGTATTAAAAATGACTTTATTTTAACCATTAGCACTAGGAGAATTAGCTTTTTTTCTATAACTAGCATACTATGAATAAGACAAAGAAGAAAATCATTTTGGCAGCCATTGAGCAATTTAATGAGCATGGACTTTCTACTGTAAGGAACCAAGATATAGCAAAGGCATCAGGTGTAAGTTTGAGTAATTTTAACTATCACTTTAAGACCAAGCAGGATTTAGTTTATGAGGTTTGCGAATATATGGTCGTGGTGTTAAAAGAAAAGGTGTACGGTAATAAGATTTTAATGAACTCGGAGGGACAAGGCATGGATATTACACGTGCTTATTTAGAATATGAAGAAGAATTTAAGTTTTTCTATTTAGATACCTATAATATATTACAATCCTATCCAGACTTAAAAGAAACATTCCAAGCCCGATTGAATGAGGCCATTTTGATTATTAAGAATTTAAATTTTTTGGCAGTAGGCAAAGGAGCTATGAAACCTGAACCACCAGAGATGCCAGGTTTGTACGAATATCTAGCGGAACAAATATGGATTAGTAATCATTTTTGGTTTGCCCAAAAGTATATCCGAGGAAAGACCGAAAATGCGATTATTAAAGGATTAGAAGCTAATTTTGCCATTCTTTATCCTCATTTAACGGAGCGAGGAAGGGCTTCTCACCTCAAGTACATAGAAAAAATGAAGGAAAAGACTTTGGGAGAGTAGTCGTAACTTGTCTATTTTTGGTAAATCTTACATCATAATTCATACATCTTACATCATAAATCCAAATGGGAGCGCCTGTTTTTATTTCTAAAATTGAAAAGATTTTCTGGTTTTATTACATTGTCTCCATAAAATGTAGTGGATTTATGAAGTATGATTTATGATGTAAGATGTATGATTTGGGGGATTAAGCCTAAAATAAGAAGGAAATTCCCTTTTTATCCTTTACGCCTCTTTTCTAAAAAAGAATTGAAAGCCGAAATTGACACCAATCGAATTTGTGTCATTCAAGAATGATTGTTTAAGATAATTATAACTTCCTTTTATTTCAAAAGCTACGGTTGGTCGAAGGAAATAATTAAGTCCAATTCCTGCCATAAAGGTCGGATTAGTAGTTGTTTCGTTGATTATTCGATTTCCTGTAAAACTTTCTAATCGTATTCCTGCACCCACTTCTCCAAACAATATGGCTCTTTTTTCGCCTGCATTTGGGTAATAGCGCAAGAATGGAAGAGCTGTTACGCTAAAATTATTAAAACCAAGGAAGGCTTGATTTAGTAAACTAGCATTCACTCCGAGTACCCAATTATCATTTATAAATTTTCCAATATTTGGACTAAGAGAGAGGATACTACTTTTAGCACCATTTTGCGTTGAAATTTCAATATTACCTGCAGTCATCCCAAGAAATAGACTACCCTTTTTTAGAATGCCATTTCGACCATTTTCTGACCCTTCTGGTTTGCGGTCAAAGAAAAATTTAAATCCTGTTCCTAATTGGAAAACTAAAGCATTATTAAGCAAAACTTCATCGTTTCGAAAACCAATAGATAGTGTATTTTCAAAGGCTATATTAGGACTTAAAAAAAGATCTAACCCAATGCCTACATTTCCGGTGAATATATTTAGGCCACTTCCTGTAAGAAAACCTATATTACCTACTGCAAACCAGGCATTGGTTGCTTGATTGCTAAAGTAGTATCGAGTGGTTCCATTTAATCCAAAACTAGACCCAGTTCCAATAACGTTAGCCAGCTGAATACCGCCTCCAATTACAAAATTATCACTCATAAAATAGGATAGGGTAGGAGTTCCTGTAATGATTAAATCTGTATCACCGTTAGCAGTAAAAAGCTGAGCAGCTGCATTTCCATCAATAATAAAATTTCGATGACTTAATTGACCAAAGGAGGAAGTAGAAACCGCGCCTAAAAAGAGAAAGAATAAATACTTTAATTTCATGGATAACAAATTTTGGGTGATTTTGTAAATAATAGTACCTAAAAGACGAACATACTAGTATTTGAATGATTTGTTGAACTAAATCCTAATTTTTTTTAATTATCTGCGGTATTGCATCCCTTCGCCCTCTGTCCTAAGTTTCCTTAAATAAATGCCTAATTTTTGTAATTACTTCTCCTAAAATCCAACATTATTCTAATAATTCAGCTATCTTTGCGCTGCTTTTGAAGAAAGCGCATTTTTTGACCAAAGATTACTTAAAAAATGGATGCTTTAGTGGAATATTTAATCCCTGTAAGTGGATTAAAAATCGGTTCACATTCTTTTGATTTTCAGGTAGATAGTGCATTTTTTACGCATTTTCCTGATAGCTTAATTAAAGAAGGTTCATTTAAAGTACAATTGGATTTTGACAAAAGAATCGATTTATACGAAATGAATTTTTCGTTTGAAGGAACGACTAAATCAGCTTGTGATCGTTGTTTGGCAGCGGTAGATTTTCCTGTAAGTGGAAATAATCGCCTGATTGTCAAATTTGCAGAAACCTACAAGGAAGATGTAGATGTCATTTATATTCCGATTAAAACGGAAACTTTAAATGTCGCTAAATATATCTACGAGTACCTTAGTTTGGCTGTTCCTTATGTCAAAATCTATGATTGTGAGGCAGACAAAAATAAGCCCTGTGATACAGAAATGTTAGCGTTTTTGGACCAACAAGCAGCAGCAGAAACGGAAAATACTCCCAATTCAGCTTGGGATCAATTGAAAAATATTAAATTTAATTAAGAACAAGAAGATGCGCAATCATTATTTATTAGTGATGGCACTTCTAATTGTTGACTTCTAAAAATAGTAAAATGGCACATCCTAAGTCACGGATTTCCAAGATGCGTAAGCGCAAGCGAAGAACCCATAAGAAAGCAGCTGTTCCTACAGTAGCAGTTTGTAAGAAGACGGGCGAACCACATCAGTATCACCGAGCATACTGGTCAGAAGGTAACATGTATTACAAAGGCCAAGTTGTGATTCAAGCGGAAGAAGACCTAGACTAATTTGTCTAGAGACGCATTATATACGAAATAATTAAAGCTCCTATTCCAATTGATGGAATTTGGGGCTTTAACTGTTTAATTTTGAATGAATTTAGAATAATGAATTTGTACTATTCAAAATTCATTCATTCACCATTCAAAATTATTAAAGTGAGACAAATCATTCAAACCGACCAAGCGCCTGCACCAGTAGGCCCCTATAATCAAGCAATTAGTCATAATGGAACGCTGTATGCATCTGGACAAATAGCTATCAATCCAGCTACTGGTGAATTAATGCTAGATAGTATTGAAGCAGAAACACATCAGGTGATGAAAAACATTGCAGCTGTTTTAAAAGAAGCGGGTGCTACTTTTGAAGATGTATTAAAATGTTCTGTTTTTGTATCGGATATGAAAAACTATAGCCGAATCAATGCCGTCTACTCAGAATACTTTAACGACGATACTGCTCCAGCTAGAGAATTAGTGGAAGTTGCGAATTTGCCTAAATACGTAAATATAGAAATTTCTGTTATTGCTGCCGTTTAAAAAAGGACGAGCTTTTGGTTTATTATGGAACTTTCTTTTGAAATAAAAGGTAATAATAAATCAATAGTCACAGAACAGAGAGAAGAGATCATTTCATTGAGAGAGAAGAGATTAATTTTAAATAAATAGCCTATTTTGATATAGAGAGATACTTTAAATTTTGAATGAATCTCTATTCTCTCTTCTGAAGCATTAATAACCTTTATTTACCCTTTCATGGAAAAGAAGAAACAAGTATTATCCTGTATTCAGCCAACTGGTGATTTACATTTTGGTAATTATTTTGGTGCAGTTAAGAACTGGGTCGATTTGCAGGAAAAATACGATTGTGTATATGGAGTAGTGGATTACCACGCGATGACCATGCCTTATGACCCTAAAAAATTGAGAACCAATACTTGGGAATTAATCTTTAATTTATTGGCAGTAGGGATTCAACCAGAAAATTTATTCGTCCAATCTTTAATACCTGAACATTCAGAACTTTGCTGGATTTTTAATTGCTTTACTTCCTATGGCATGTTGCAAAGGATGACGCAATTTAAAGATAAGAGTGCGCAAAATAAAGAGTCAGGCGCTGATAATTTTATTTCCGCAGGCTTATTAGATTATCCAGTCTTGCAAGCAGCAGATATTTTAATTTATAAAGCAGACTATGTTCCTGTTGGTAAAGATCAAGAACAACATTTAGAATTATCTAGAAATATTGCGCAAAGATTTAATCATCAGGTCGGTAAAGAATATTTTGTATTGCCTGAGACCTTATACACGGAAGTGCCAAAAGTAATGTCTCCAGCAGCACCGAATAAGAAAATGAGTAAAAGTTTAGGGGAAAAACATTACATCAATGTGTTTGGCGAAGAAGCACGTATTAGAAAACAGATTAAGTCAGCAGTAACAGATACGGGAGACACAAAAGCGGGAGAGATGAGTGCAGGGATTGAAAATTTGTTTACCTTATTAAAAGCTTGTGGTCAAATAGAGGCGCATACCTCCTTAATGGAAGACTATAAAGGAGGAACTTTAAAATATGTTGATTTAAAACAATCTGTAGCCGATGCATTAGTCGAAAAAACTACTATATTTAGGGCGAATAAGGCAGAGCTGCAAAAAAATAAGAAGGATATTAAAAATAAGATTAAGTATGCTTCTGCTCAAATTAGAAAACAAGCGCAAGCTACCTTAAAAGAGGTAAAAGATTTAACGGGATTAATGAACGTTAGATTTTAAATCTACTTTTATAAAAAGATATCATTAAGGGCTTTAGTTATTTATTTTTTAATTAACAAGGCTACACATACATAGGATTGAATAACAACTTATCTAAGTTAAGCACTTAGAAAACTACAAAAGTGTAGACTGTTTGTCTATTTAATCTATTGGTTAGGGAGGTTTAAGTATTGCCAAAAACAAAAAACTATGAGAGAATCTTTAAACTTTAAACAATGGCAACCTATAAACAATTAAAAGTATGGCAAATGGCTGTGTCATTAATGACAGAGGTATATGACCTTACAAAAGACAGAACAAGAAGAAGACTAAAAAAGGAAGATGACATTGGTTTAATTTCCGAAATTCGAGATTGTGCGCAAAACATCCATTCTAGCATAGCGAAAGGTGCTGAAAAAAGGAGTAACGCTAAATTTCTTTCCTATCTCCGTATCGCTAATAGTGCTTCTATTGAATTAGATACTAAATTAAGAATTGCTAAAGATATTGGAGAAATTGCCAATAGAAATCTTCGAGAAGTGCTTGATAAAATAGAAGAATTCCAAAAAATGTTAACCATGCTTCGGAGACCACTAGAAATGGCGGTTGAACGAGGCTATGGAAGACGTTGGTAAAATAAGGAGTCAGAAGTCAGATCATTTCATTGTCAGACCGTGAACTGTCAGATTACACTATCCTAAATCTGACTTCTGACAGAAAATTTTCGCAGCCCGTCCCTTTGGGGTCGGAATAATTATTCCTCATGGTCTGACATCTGACTTCTTATAAGTTATGAAAATAATCTGCATCGGGCGGAACTACGCCGACCACGCTAAAGAGTTAAATAACCCAGTTCCTACCAAACCATTGGTATTTATGAAGCCCTCTTCGGCTTTATTGGTCAATAATAAGCCGTTGTATTATCCTGAATTTACCAAGGATTTACACTATGAGGCAGAAATAGTTCTAAGAATTACTCGTAATGGCCGGTATGTCCAACCTGAATTTGCCCACAAATATTACGAAGAAGTGGCTATTGGAATAGATTTTACGGCAAGGGATGTACAGTCTCAACTAAAAGCCAAAGGTCATCCTTGGGAAATTGCCAAGGGCTTCGACGGTTCGGCTGCAATCAGCGAATTTATTCCTTTAAGTTCCCTCAAAAATTCCGAGCACATTGAGTTCTCTTTATTTCAAAATGAAGAACGTGTTCAACTAGGAAACACCAAAGATTTAATTTTTTCCTTCAATTACCTCATTACCTACGTTTCTCAATATTTCAAATTACAAGTCGGAGATTATATTTATACAGGTACGCCTCAAGGTGTTGGGCCTGTGAAAATAGGGGATAAGTTAGAAGCTTATATTGAAGATCGGAAATTGTTGTGGTGTGAGATTCGGTAACTAGTGATTAGTGACTAGAGATTGGTGATTGGTTGACTGGTAGGAATTGAATCTTTATTTCGTATCTGACACCTTCAAGGTTGTCTGATACGTATAGTGAACATTAATGATTTGTTGTAGCATACGTATCAGATAATTTTGGAATTATCAGATACGTTTCAACCCAATTTACGATCAATCCATCGACTTTCATCAATAGTAAATCTTCGCTGTACTTCATAAATAAAAACAGCAATCAAAAAACCCATAATCCCACCCAAGTACACATCTTTAAGAAAATGCTGTACGAGATAAATTCTTGATAATCCGATGATTATAGCTGTAGCAAATAATAAAAGGGCAACTCCTTTCTTTTGTTTTACCAATAAAGCAACTAAGGTAAATAACGCAAAACCAGACATGGTATGTCCAGAAGGAAAGCTGCTCAATCCTTTTGCCAAATGGACGCCCTCTACTAAATTAATATCGGACAAAGTGCCTAATTCTTTGTAGTATAAAGAGGGACGAGGATGTAAGAAAAAACTTTTGCTTAGAAAACTAATGATGGTAACAATTCCGCCTGTAATTGGTATCAATAAAGCATATCGAAATCGAATAAATAAAAAGAAAATAAGGAAACTAATATAAGCCCATTCTTCTCCTAATTTAGTGCCATTTCTAAAGAAGGCATCCCAAAAGGATGTTCTATTCTCACTAAAATACAATAATAAATCACCTTGTGACAAAAGAGTCAAGGTAATACCCCCTACGATAATAAAAGCAATAAAGGCAAGGAATAAATAAACATTATCTTGAATTATTGCCCAAATGGATTGGAAAAAAGAAAGACGCTTTACAGGAGTCACTGGCATGTAAAATGATAATTAAAAATAGGTTTGATGATTTAATCTTGCAGCTTTTTTTGAAGTTGAGATTGAAGTTGAAGTTGAGGTTGAAGTTGAATCTTACTTTACCCTTTCAATTCTTCTACCTCTTCCTTCCGTTTAAACCGATTAACAATCCATTGAAAGACTCCTTGAATTCGAGTGGTATCAAAAACCTTCGCATCATTCATTGCCTTGTACGTCAAGAAAAAACCGATGGGTAAAATAATTAAGTTGGGTAACCAGACACCTAAAATAGGAGGGACAACAAAAGCTTCTGCCATTCGCTTAAAAGTCAGCGTTAGGGTAATGAACAACATGAAAAAGATGATGGCAATCAATAAGGGATAACCAAATCCTCCTTTCCTTACTAATGCCCCCATAGGCGCACCAATAAATAAAAAGACAAAGCAGACGACCGCAAAAGAATATTTTGAATACAATTCAAAGACGTGCTTAATCCGCTTTTCTTTTGTCTTAATTAAAAAACGATGGGCGGATTCTGCATTACTTTTGATACTACGAGCATGCTGTATGGCTTTAGTAGAATAAGGTTGCCTTTTTGAACCTAGGAAAGTCTCTAAGATGCTATCGTATTCTTTTAGTGGTTTATCAATAGTTTGTTCCGCTACTATTGTTTTTAGTTTGACTACTTTAGTGGGTTTTCTATTTTTTACAGGTATGGTTTTACCACCTACTTTTTTAGTAGCATAATCAATTGGTGGGGTTACTTTTGTGGCGGTTTTATCTTTACTAGATGTAATAATATTTGCTACAGAATCTTTTTTTAATTCATATGCTTCTATAGCAATTTTTAAGTTAATAACGCCTGTATCTTTAGGGGTGTTTTCTGTATCTTCGAATGCTAATTCTTTAGGTTTGAGTGCATTGATATACTGATCTATATAAGTACTAACCGTTTCTTTTCTATCCAATACTTGTTGATCAATAGAATCAATGGCATCGACTAATTGATTCATACTCAACATGGAATAGTGCGTTCTAAATAACTCCTCGTCGGTTCGATTGATGTCGAACTCTCGCATGTCAAATATCTTAGTATATTTTTCAAAAGAAGTCCTCACAAATGGTGCTTTGCTAGTTCCGCCTGAATAGCGGTTCCCCTCTTGAAACTGTTCCCCATGCTCTAATTCCATGACTAAAAAACGTTCATCAGGCGTGGTATACATGAATCCACCATCCGCAATTAATTCATTGAGTCGATCTTTTTGAGCGGTGATGTGATTGGCAATAAATACATCTTTGATTGTTTGGTTGTCTTCTGCCTTTTCGCCAATTCTAACTCGATATCCTTCAAAGTCATCATTAAAAATGCCTTCCTCCATATTTAAAGTCGGCTTTTGCTTACGCATATCGTAGAGCCGAGATTTAAATTTTAGATTGGCAATGGGCGTTAAAAAATTAGCGGTTAACCAAGAAAATACGGCGATTCCAGCACAAGCAAACATTAACGGTCGCATGACCCGTAAAAGAGAAAGTCCAGCAGATTTCATGCTAGATAACTCATAATGTTCTGCTAAATTTCCCATCACCATTACCGAAGAAATGAGTACGGCAATTGGTAATGCCATGATAAAGTGAGAAATCGACAAATAGAACATAAACTCCGTAATCATGCCCAAACTGGCTCCTTTACCGATAATATCGTCAATATAAACCCATAGTGTCTGCATGATCAATACAAACAAGGCAATGAAAAACGTCACCACAAAGGGTGGAAAAAAACTGGTTAATAAAAGTCTATCTATCTTCTTCACAGCTACAAATTTACGGTATAATGCGTTAATGAGTAGTTATTGGAAGAAGAGAATATTGGTTTTTTATGACGAAAAGGTAGAAAGGCGTTGAGGTATAGAGGTAGAAAGGTATTAAGAGATTGGTTGGATTCCCTCCTGAACTCGCGTCTCTTTGCCCATGTATGATTTAACCTTTAAACCTCTATACCTACTTTCCCCCTTTTTCCCTATCTTCGTCCATCATTACACAAAGAATTGTCTAAACTTATAGAATGCTAACTATTCCAAGAGGTATTTTTCGCCTCACTTTATTCATATTCGTCTTAATTTTTTATATCCTAAGATTACTGATTACTGGTCTTTTTAAAGGAATGTCTTTAGAATTAGGATTAAAACATCGGCAACAATGTTGTGTGATGATGATGAAGGTAATTGGGGTAGAAATGACTTTTAAAGGAAATATTCACGATAAAGAGAGCTATTTATATATTTCTAACCACCGTTGCTATTTAGACCCTGTGGCACAGTTAATAAAAATAACCGCCTTGCCGGTCGCTAAAGCAGAAGTAAGAGACTTGCCAATTATGGGCTACGGAGCAAGCATTACAGGCGTTCATTTTGTGAAACGAGAAAGCGATAAAAGTAGAAAAGAAACTCGATCTAGTATTGCAGAAACGATTGATAATGGAAAATCTATCCTTATTTATCCAGAAGGAACAACGATTGATACGCCAACTACCGCTAGTTTTAAACCAGGTACTTTCCATATGGCAGCAAGAGATAAAGTAAAAATTATACCCATCGCCATTGAATATGGGCATGTAGGAGATCCTTGGGTCGGAAAGGATAATATGCCGATTCATTTTTTTAAGCAATTTGGGATGCGTAATAAAAGAATCACAGTTCATTATGGCGAGCCTATTTGGATGGAGGATGGAGATAAGTTGAAAGAAGCTGTTCGGGGGTGGATAGACGGCGCACTCTTGGATATGCGGAAAGAATTTGGATTACCTATTTGAGTTGAAAATTGCCAAATAATAATAATAATGGGTTTATTAAGAGCAACCTTACGATTTCTATTGTTTATTTTATGGACAACTTATATTGTCATAGCTATTTTATGCTTTAGTCTATTTGCTAAAGACAAACGGGCAGTAGGCGTGGGGCAACGGAGACTATGGGCAAAAGGATTGACCTATTTATTAGGCATAAAAGTTATAAAAAAAGGGAAGGCGGATTATAAAAATGTACTTTTTTTGTCCAATCATCGCTCTTACATTGATCCTGTTGGGAAAGTGATTGATATAGAAGCTTTAATTTTAGCTAAGGCAGAAGTGCGTTCCTGGCCGATTATTGGCTACGGCGCAAGTTTGGCGGGTGTTTATTTTGTGAAAAGAGAAAAAAAAGAAAGCCGAATTAAGGCGAGACAAGAAATTGCAAAGACGATTAAAAATGGTCATTCTATTTTGGTCTACCCAGAAGGAACAACTACTGACCTACCGCATACCTTATCATTTAAACCTAAAACTTTTCAAATTGCCGCTGAACATAAAGTGGAAATAGTCCCAATTGCAATTGAATATCAAGATGTGAAAGATGCTTGGATCGGAGATGATACTTTTGTGCGGCACTTTTTTCAGACTTTTGCTAAAAAAGAAGTGGTTTGTGCCATTCATTACGGCTCGCCAATGTGGGACGGGGATGGCGATGTATTAAGAGAAAAAGTACAACATTGGGTGAACGCAGAAATATTGGAGATGCGGAAGCAATGGGATTTACCAATAAATTAATTGGTTGTAGGTATGGTTACTTTTAATCCCCTTGAATTAAAAATATGGTAGCCACAATGTTCTGTGAAGACTCCAATTTCATTAAAGGCAGGTAATTCAATGACAAAAGCATATTTGAATTCGGCAAATGAATCGTCCTCGAATTCAATCCTGATTGCGTGATTTAAGGAGAAATCTGAATCGTTTAATTCTTTTCTTTGGTTTTCGTTTTTCACATTTAGAAAATCTATTATTTTATTTTTCCATCTATTAGGTAAATCATTATGCTGCATATTTGTGTTAATTTTTGTGATGACTATATCGCATGATCCATTGGCAATCATTCGTTGCTTCGAAGTCTAATTTTGGCAACGGAAGATTGGCAGCGGATTTAACTACGTCTACATAGGTAACTACAAATTGGAGTGAAATTTAGTTCTATTTTCTAAAAAGAAATGGATAACAAATCTGTAGATTCTAGCGATTGCATGCAAATACAAGAAAGTCTATCATTAATTTACACAAATTTAGACCCAAAAACCAATTTTTGCGTTATATACAAAGTTGTTCTATCGAATAGAACGAATAGCTTTGATTTTAAGGGCTTAATAGATTGATAGTTAATTGTTTAAATTAATTTGTCGTAAATGAATAGGGCTTGTCTAAACGTACCGACGAATTCATTCGTCGCTTACTTTATACAAGTTACGACGAATGAATTCGCCAGTACAGTAAGTTTAACATCATCTTTTAGCCACTTCTCAAAAGCTATATCAACTTTGTGAACTCTAGGAATTAGGTGGTAAAAATAACGACCTAGTTAAAAACCGATCATACTTGGATAATTTAAGTTTTCAATACCCGACTTGGTACTTACTTGGCTGCGCAATTTTAGGATTAATTTATGCGCTGGTTGTTTATTTTAGAAGTAACACCTTTAAGGACAATGCCGCTTGGCTAAACTGGCTATTAGGCGGGATGCGCTTTTTGACTGCTACAGCCTTAGCTGCCTTATTATTATCTCCCCTCATTAAAAGTCTATTGACGGATACGAAGAAACCTGTGGTGATTTTGGCGCAAGATCAGTCAGAATCGGTTATGGGCGAATTGGATGAAACTTCTTTGGAGGCGTATAAAACTGCTTACACTTCCTTGAAGAACGATTTATCTGAGAAGTATGATTTGAAAGAATATGCTTTTGGGAGTGATGTTCGAGAAGGGGTAGATTTTAGTTTTACGGATAAGGCTAGTAATTTATCCGAGATGCTAAAATCTTTGTATGATTTATACAGCAATCAGAATTTAGGAGCTGTGGTGTTAGCCTCTGATGGGATTTATAATGAAGGAAGTAACCCCGTTTATGCAGGAAATCGTTTAGGAACGCCAATTTTTACGGTTGCATTAGGAGATACGACGCCACAAAGAGACTTATTGATCAAGCGTGTTTACCATAATAAGATTGCTTATTTAGGCGACAAATTTAATATAGAAGTGGATGTATTGGCACAAAATTGTCCAAATACTAAAACGAATTTAATTGTTTCTAAAATTGAAAATGGGAAGGCAAGAAAATTACAATCCATTCCGATCAATATCAATCGAAATGACTTTTTTACGACTCAAGAAGTAACTTTAGATGCGAATGCGGCAGGTGTTCAACGTTTTCGAGTAGCGGTTAATACTGTAGATGGAGAAGTCACGACTGCTAATAATGTCAAAGATATTTTTATTGATGTCTTGGATGCTCGGCAAAAGATTCTAGTTATTGCTGATTCTCCGCATCCAGATTTAACGGCCATTCGCCAATCAGTTATTCAAAACAAGAATTATGAAATTAAAATTGAGTATGCTGGTCGTCGAACCGAAAAGATAGCGGATTATAATTTTGTGATTTTGCATCAATTGCCTAGTACCAAAAATAATGCAGCAGATATATTACAGCAAATTAAGGCTAAAAAATTACCTCATCTTTTTGTGGTCGGTAGTCAATCTAATCTAGCAAGTTTAAATACAGCGCAGTCCTTATTAACCATCAATGGAGACACTAAGAATACCAATGATGTGCAAGGCATTATTGCGGATGATTTTTCTGTCTTTACAGTAAGTGATGCCACCAAAAAAGAATTGCCCAATTTTGCGCCTTTGAATGCACCTTTCGGTGAATTTAAGGAATCTGCCAACGCACAAATATTATTATATCAAAGAATTGGAAAGATTGACACAAAATATCCTTTGTTCGTGATAGGAGAGGAGAATGGGGTAAAAAAAGGGGTTTTAGCGGCAGAAGGAATCTGGAAATGGCGCTTATTTGATTATTTACAAAATAAGAACCACGATATTTTTGAAGAGATATTGGGTAAAACAACGCAGTATCTAACCTTAAAAGAAGATAAAAGACGGTTTAGAATTAGTTCTGATAAAAACATATTTAACGAAAACGAACCGATTATCTTGGATGCAGAGGTCTATAATGAAAATTATGAATTGGTCAATGATGGAGATGTTAGTTTAATTATTAGAGATAATGAAGGTAAAGAATTCCCCTCAACCTTTAATCGGACCGCTAATGCATATAGTATCAATGCAGGTGTTTTCCCTGTAGGGAATTATACGTTTACAGGTTCGACTGCTCATAATGGTAAAAAATTAACTTATAAAGGTCAGTTTAGTGTCCAACCTGTACAATTGGAATCTTTTCAAACAACTGCCAATCACGGTCTATTACGGTTATTAAGTGAACAATATGGTGGAGAGTTGGTCTATCCAGCTAATTTAGCTTCCATTTCCGATAAGATTCAAGCGAAGAAGTCGGTTAAACCTGTGATTTATCAGACGACTAAAACCCGTTCCGTTATCAACTTAAAATGGATCTTTTTCTTATTAATGAGTTTATTGACTTTGGAATGGTTTATGCGCCGTTATCATGGGAGTTATTAGTGACTGAGCGATTTGCTAAATTTTCAAAATTTAGTAAATCTCTAAACCTTAGTAGGGATTAAGGTTTACTAAATCTGCTAGATTTTGCAAATCAGAAATGCTTAGATTCCTGCTAAGAAAACATATTTCAGGATGAATTTTAAAAAGATTATTCAAGTTTTTATATTAACTCTATTATTTCCATTTATTCATTTTGGGCAAATAGAATCCTTTGACTATCGTCCTGAAAAAGTAAGAAAGAAAATTCGTAAGATTGCTCAAAAAATAGCAAAAAAAGATGGTATTGATTCAGATGCAATAGGTTATGCAGGAGAAAGAACAGAACAGTATAATAGATTTATCCAGTTGATAGAAAACGCAAATACTGAAGAATTAGTAGAATTAACAAAACATCCAGTTTCATCCGTTCGGGGTTATTCATTCTGGGGATTAGCAAAACTTCACTATAATAATTTAGAAGCCATTTTTATTAAACATGCAAATGACTACGAGAATGTTTTTTTTATCGAAGGTTGTTCTCCTATGGATATTTCTGTAATCGGATTCATGCAGCAAGTGGTCAATCCGAATTCTTTAGATATAAATTGTAAAAAGCTTAACAATTCAGCATTTATTAAAATGAAATTAGCGCAAAAAAAATTACGAGAAAAAAAATAGCAACATTAATTTTTAGTTAAAAACGAACATAGACGAATATTTTACCGACAGAAAAATGTTCTATTAATACTTATATTTTCTATATCGTGACGATGTACCGTCAACCGTACACCGTGTACCGAAAAAAATCATCCATGAAAAAACTACTCTTCATCTTACTATTAGGCATCACCATCGCATTTCAAGCGTCTGCTTCGATGATGTTGATCCCAATGGATACGGAGCAAAAAGATCATTTAAAAGCCTATGGCATTACTTATTGGGTGTTAAACCAAGAGGTAGAAGCTTGGTGGTTATTGAATTATAGAGGTGGCAGTTTTGCGTTTCCTTATACCAAGGTTTTTGAAAAAGAATGTTTGACTAGAGGGATTTCTTTTGAAATTATTCCAGATGGTGCTTATGATCAAATTGTGTCCCAAATCGCCAATCCAGAGGCGAATATGGATGTAATGAAATTGGAAGTGGCGCCAAAAATAGCGGTCTATACACCTGCCTTTAATGCCCGACATGGCAGACGAGTGCAACCTTGGGATGATGCGGTAACTTTGGTATTGACTTACGCAGAGATTCCTTACGAAACAGTTTATGACAGGGAAGTCATTACCGATAAATTAGCAGAATACGATTGGCTGCATTTGCACCACGAGGATTTTACAGGGCAGTATGGTAAATTTTACCGATCGTTTGGAACGACCCCTTGGTACAAAGAGAATAAGCGAAAAATGGAGGAACTGGCAACTAGCTTAGGTTATGCAAAAGTCTCCCAATTAAAATTAAATGTGGTCAAAAAAATTAGTGATTATGTGGCTGGTGGTGGTTTTATGTTTGCCATGTGTTCAGCGACGGATACTTACGATATTGCATTAGCGGCAGAAGGCTTAGACATTTGTGCCAATATGTACGATGGGGATGGAGCTGACCCTGATGCACAGAGTAAATTGGATTTTTCTAAGACCTTTGCCTTCAAGGATTTTCAATTGATTACCAATCCTTTACAATACGAATATGCTACGATAGATCGCCCACAAGGAAAGCCTTTAGCGCCCGAAGTCGATTATTTTACGTTATTCGATTTCTCGGCAAAATGGGATCCAGTACCAACGATGTTGACGCAATGTCATACTAGAACGGTGAAAGGTTTTATGGGACAAACGACCGCTTATCAGAAGAATCAAATCAAATCAGATGTACTCATTTTAGGGGATAATAAATCTGCTACGGAGACACGCTATATGCATGGGAAAAGAGGGAAAGGATTTTGGACTTTTTATGGCGGGCACGATCCAGAAGATTATAGACATTATGTGAATGATCCTGAGACGGATTTGAATTTGCACCCGAATTCTCCAGGTTATCGCCTGATTTTGAATAATATTTTGTTCCCTGCGGCTAAGAAGAAGAAGCGGAAGACTTAAGCAAAGAAGGTAAAGAGGTTTAAAGGTAAAAAGGTATAGCAATTTCAGATCGCTATACCTTTTTACTTTTTAGAGACATTGATTGAAGACCTAATTCTTCAAAATAAAGCCATTGTCTTCTAAAATTGGAATGAATTCTTCTTCGACGGTAATCGTAATTATTTGACCTGATTTACAATTACAAGCTTCACAATCTTCGGCTTCCTCCGCATCAAAATTGACCTTAATCGTAGCATTTGGAACATTTAAATCGTTTTCAAGATAAGCCATCAATGCATTCTTAACTTCCTCATTACTACTTCCTTCATTGGTTCGCCAAGGATCGCTACATTTAGTTGCTATGTATTCTAAAGTCATTAGTGGAATTTCCATAGAACAATTGCTTGCCAATAAAAAGATGCTTACTAACAAAAGGAAATTTTTTACTTTTTGCATGATTTTCTGATTTTTAAAGAAAGATGGATAAAAATCAGGATTTGGTTGGTTATCTTTTCTAATTAATGATTTTAGATAGGATTATTTGCATAGTTGGCTAAAAAATAACCTACATATTTAGATTGCTTATATAACGTATCCGTTGGGAAATTCAATCCGTTGGGATCAATCAAACTAATTTAGTTGCCCAACGGATTGAATACCCCAACGGATTTACATAGGTTATTTTTTCGTTTTCCCTTATCAGCTTACTTGTTTCAAAAACACATTCCGAATAGTAGAGATCGTATTCGCATATTCAGGCAAGCCGACAATCCGTTTCCAATCTGGATGCTTTAAGAAATTTTGCCAGCCTTGCCCACTTGCTTCCATGTCCTTTGTATAAATCATATAAGTCAAACAAGGACGATAAGGTCCAGCTATCATTTCGCCAAAAAAGACGGGTAATAATCCGGCATCTCTAAAAATAGGGACTTCCTCATCATTGAACATTTTTATCTTTCTTCTAAGGGCATCATCATTGGCACTTTCATAAGTACGCATTTCAAAAACAACACCTTCTGGAGCTGTTTCTAACTTTGGAAAACCATCAAAAGCATTTAATAACCAAGATTCATAACGAGTATAAATGGCTCCTGTGTGGGCATTATAAGTAGCCGAGGCAGTTACATACTCAGCATCTCCATTTAAGTTTTGTGCTTGTAAATAAATGGTAGCCGTAGGATAACTAATGAGGGTGTATATTTTTTTAGGGCCGCCTTTGGCAACTTCTTCTAAAACCATAAAATGATTGGCACCTGCTCGCATCATAGCAGGTTTTAAAGCATTTTTTAGATAATCGATCAATAATTTTTGATTGCCTCTGAATTTAATTTCGTAGGTACGGATTTCGTATAACTCTTTTGCTTCGGTTGCTGAATTATTGACTAAGGCTTTGCCGCCCGCTACACAACTTAAAGGAAGGGCAGAGGCCGCTGCTGCTGTGGTGATAAATTTTCGTCTTTCCATAATATTATTTGTTTTGTCGTTACTTAGGCAGAAGGTGGGTTGGTGGAGGGTAGAAGGTTAATCACCGTCAAAACCTGGCAATGATCCAAATTGATTTAGCTTTTGCCTCGTTTATTTCAGCTTTTGACCGTCCACCTCTAACCTTCTACCCTCTACCTAAATAGTTACGTTTTATGTAGATTGGGCATTTTGCCCGAGTTATTATTGTATAAAGTGGAAAGATAAAAAATAACTATCTTATTTTGTGAAAAAAGAAAAAGATTTTAATTGAATTACTGCACAACCAGCTTTTTATAAATCATAGATTTTGCCTGTATGAATTGAATGATGTAATGTCCTTGCTGTCCAGTTAAATCAAAGTTGAGTTGCTTTTCACCATTAAATATGGTCTGTGTTTGCTCCACAATAACTTTTCCTTGAAGGTCGATAATTTTAATTGATAAAGGTGTCACTTGACCTTTTATGGCTACGTTAAATTTTCCGTTTGTAGGATTTGGGAAGACTTTTGCGGTTAAAAGTTGAATGTCCTTAGGTAATAGATTCTTTTTTAAATCATCGACTCTTTGAAGTTTATCAAGTGTAGGGTTTACTCGTTTTTTACTCATTAAATCTATATAACTCCCTGCTGCTTCTTCTTCCATTGCATTTTCTAATGTTTGTAAAAAATTTGGCCCATCTTGGAAACCATTGACAATAGTAACTAATTGTCCATTCCCATTCAAAAATAAAGATTTAGGGCTGGTTTTTATATCATAAAATGCTGCTACTTCTTTATTTTCTAGTAATTGTAAATCAATGTCAATCTTAACAAAATGTTCGGTTAAAAATGCCTGTACTTCGGGATTTGTCAGCGTACTATCTTTCATTTTTTGGCAATGGCTACAATCCATATTAAACGCATGGATAAAAATCATTTTTTGCTCCGCTTGTGCTTGTCGCCTTGCTTGGATGTATGGTTTGTTTTTAATGTCATCGGGCGTTTGTAAAACTAAGATTTTATCCTTTGGGGAACTGTAATCAACTATAGAGCCTTGATTATGATCATTATGGTACTTTGAGGAATCTAATTGAATGGCTGGTGGCAATTTTTTTGTAGTTGGTATCGTATTTTTAGAAGATGTATTTCCAGCATATTGAAAAATTAAAAAGGCTACTACTAATAAGCTGCCAATAATACCATACAGGATGCTATTCCTTAGGAAATTAGATTTTTTATGCCTGTTTAATTTATGTTTTAATTGGAGGCCTAATTTGTCAGGAGGTGCCTGTTCTAAGGCACCCATTTTGGCTCTTATTAAATCTTCAAAACTATTTTTATTGTCCATGATAACTTAATTTCTGTGGTGCTAATAATTGTTGTAATGCTTTTTTGGCTCTCGTATATTGCGACCGAGAAGTACTTTCTGCAATACCCAGTTGTGCGCCAATTTCTTTATGAGAATACCCCTCAATGGCATACAAATTAAATGTAGTTTGATAACCTGTTGGTAAAGATTGAATGGCTTGTAAAATGGTTTCTGCGGCTAATTGCTGCCAAATTTCAGGAGCTTGTTGCAATTCATTATCTATTAAATCTGTCGTAGGAAAGGTCACCACTCGCTTTTTGCGCAAGTTCATTAAAGCGTTGTTAATAATGACTTTTTTTATCCAAAATGCTAATGGACTTTGAAAATTATATTGATGTAAATCTTTAAATACCTTGAAAAATCCTTCTACCAAAAAATCTTCTGCTTCTTCTTTACTGCGTGCATATCTTAGACATACGGCATACATCTTTGCCTTGTACTGCTCATACAATTGCGTTTGTGCTTGCTCGTCCTTTTTAATGCAAGCTTGGATTAATGCGTTTTCTTTTGCGGTCATTATTTTTTGTAAAAATGTGTCTATTGCAGAAGGTGCTAGGTTTTAAGGATTCGCTGCATTAAAGGTAGGGATTATTTTATTTTTTAGTAATTTGGTTTGAAATTACCCATTATGCGGCATCTAATCATTTGTTTTTTACTGATAGCTATCATGAATCAGCTAGAGTCTCAAAGCATAGCAGTCCTTCTCGAATTAGCTGAAGAAAGAAATTTAACCCTAAAAGCCTTAGAGCAATCTTACCAAGCGGCGCGAGAAAGAGGTGCACAAGTTAGCCAGAGACCTGATCCTATAATTAATCTAGGCGTATTTGCTCTACCGATAGAAACCCGATTGGGGGTACAACGAGCTAGAATTGGCGTCATGCAAACTTTCCCCAATAATAGAATGTTGATAGCTAAAGAAGTTGCCTTGAATATGATGGCAAAGGCAGAGGGACAAAATGGAATGATTGAACAATTGACTATTAATATTCAAATCAAAGAAGCCTATTTTGAAATTTATCGTTTGGAGCAGCAACAGTCAATTATACGGAAGCATATTCAATTATTGGAAACGATGCACCAAGTAAAATTGAGCGAAGTAGAAAGTGGAAAAGGAAGTATGGCAGATGCGCTAAAAATTGATTTAAAACGAGTAGCATTAGCCAACCAATTAGCTATTTTGGCTCAAGAAAAAAGTAAACCAATAAGTGTGATTAATCAATTATTGGATAGGCGACTTGATACGCCGATTAAAATTGTAGACACTTTAACTTTTGCGCTGATTCCTTATAAAATGAGGGGAATAGTGGATGCTATTCAATATGAACATCCTTTGATGAGACGCTATAGTTTTCAGAAAGAAGTGGCTAGACAAAATTTAAGTGTTAATGAGTTCAACCAAAAGCCAAGTTTTAGTGTAGGTATAGATTATCTTATGATGGATAAACTCGATAACTTTGAGTTTGAAAAAAATGGAAGAGATGCCGTTATACCCAAGGCAAATGTGACTATTCCCTTCCTTAAAACTAAATACGCAGCTAGGCAAAGAGAACAAGAATTGACTATTGAATCATTAACGATGCAACAACAAAATGTTCAAAGTCAATTTATGGAAGCTATCCATCAAGCTTTTGTAGATTATGAAACTGCTCGATTAAAGTTCGATTTGTACCAAAGCCAAATTCAGACTACTAAAAATATGATTCAGACTTTAGAAACTGAATATAGTGCAGTAGGAACTGATTTTGATGAAATCATCCAACGACAAATTAACTTGGTAACTTATGATCTATTAGTACTCGAAGAGATTGTAAAGAGCCATATTATTAAAGCAAAAATTGAACGGTATCTGCCGTTTGACTAAAAAAAAATATGACAATAATATATAATATCGAAGGTATGACCTGTAACGGTTGCCGAAGTGGAGTAGAAAAAAAATTAAAGACTATTCCAGGAGTAGATAGTGCAAGCGTTAGTTTAGAAAATCATACAGCTGTTATTACCGCAGCTAAGCAAATTCCATTAGCGACGATTCGACAGCACTTACCCGAAAAATATACCGTAACGACGACTAATTCCGAACGAATTATTGCCAATGAACCCGTTATTGATAAAGCAACAGAAGCGGAATTATCTGATTTAGCCAGATTAAAGCCCCTCTTTTTAATCTTGTTCTACATTACAGTTGGGGCAGGCTTAATGAATCGAGCCAACTTCCAAGTTGGAGAATTTATGCTAGATTTTATGGGTTTGTTTTATATTGTTTTTAGCTTTTTTAAGCTATTAGATCTAAAAGGATTCCCTGCGACTTTTCAAATGTATGATCCATTGGCGAAGATTTTTCCACTTTATGCTTGGGTGTACCCATTCATAGAAACGGCTTTAGGACTTTGTTTTTTATTGCGCTTTCAAGTGCAAGCTGCTTTGATTATTACGCTAATCATTCTAGGGATTACTACCGTAGGCGTGACTAAAACTTTATTGGATAAGAAAAAAATAAAGTGTGCTTGTTTAGGTACTGCTTTGAATTTGCCAATGACCAAAGCTACTTTTATTGAGAATTCTATTATGTTGGTGATGGCTGTTTGGATGTTATGGTCATGAATGGCATAGAGGTTAAAAGGTCAGTCGATTAAATTGAGCGGCTGTGAGGAATAGCTATTCTAATAATAAACTTACAAGGCGGCTATTTTCCACAGCCGCTTTGTTTTTATAAAACCTCTTTTTTTGCAGTAGATGTTACCTTTTTCTAGTAATAAGGATACGTTAATTTTCCAAGTTTTTCCCAAAAATATCGTCTAAAGCTTGCCAATGAATAAGAAACTCTTGTATCTTTGTTCTTATTTAGATTAAATAAAAATAAGAAACCTTTTCTTATGTCTACACTACCTTCAAATAAAAATAGCTTCCATCCAGAAAAAGCCAATTTGCGCTTACCTTTTGCTTTACCAATCGTTCAGGGTAAAAATCTAAAGAAAAAGTGTTGTAAGAAATATAAGAAAGGGAAGCAATGTAAGCGTTGTCCAAAGGGTGCTATGTGTGATTTTTAATCGGCGCTTGCTGATTTTTATGATTTTGTTAGATCGTTTTTTCATTTTTAGTTAGCTGACCGCTTTTACTAAAAGCATTTGTATGGAGTTAAAATTTAACCACCTTCTTTTCCTTGTTTTTAATTAGAACAATTCCGAATTAGCCTACCTACTAGTTTTCAATAAACTAAGGATTTACTTTTACGTTACTATTTACAGGATGACATGATGATGCAGAACTTACAAGATGATTGCATCTTTTAATACTAAATATACACCAACAAAAACTTATGCTTAATTTAGTAAGAATAATTGGGTGGTTTCTAGTACTTGTTATCTCTAAACTTTTATACGTATCATTTTTTAAATTTTTATATTATGATTTCTGAGAAAATGACAAAGGCGCTCAATGCGCAAATTCAATTAGAAGGACAAGCTTCTTTTTTATATTTATCTATGGCTTCTTGGTGTGACAAAGAAGGCTTGGAGGGCTGTACCAAATTTATGCACCGACAATCAGGAGAAGAACGAGAGCATATGTTGAAAATATTTGAATACTTGAGTGAAGTAGATGGACACGCTTTAACCCCTGCTATTAAGGCAGTACCACATGAATTTAAATCGGTACAGGATATGTTCCAAGAAGTTTATAAGCACGAACAAAAAGTGACGGCTTCTATCAATAAATTAATGGACATTGCTGTAAAAGAGAACGATTATAACACGCATAATTTTCTACAATGGTACGTGATGGAACAAAGAGAAGAAGAAAATTTAATGCGCTCTTTATTGGATAAAATCAAATTAATCGGAAAAGGACCGATGACTTTGTATTATATTGATAAGGAAGTCGAAAAAATTAATGCAGCTGAGTTAGCGGCAGAGGCAGCCGAGGGAAATGCTTAGTATACTAGGCCGTATTACAGTAATCAGTAGGCAATTTGCAGTAAGATAGTTGTTGAGAGTGGGATTTCTTGTTTATATTATCTGATTTTTAAAATATTCATAAATTATAGAGATGAAAGAAATATTAACTTACTACTGTAAATATAATGTCTGGGCGAATAAAAAAATAGCTGAATTCTTCGCAGATAAACCAGCAGATTTATTAGTACAACCTATAGAAAATAGTTTTCCTTCCATCCGTAAAACAGCTTTACATATTTTAAGTGCAGAAAGGAGTTGGTTAGCTAGAATGCAAAAGGATGCGAGCAATAATAATAGGGTAGTGGATGATTTTGAATCGACGATTACTGTTTTTGAGGCTTTGATTCAAACTTCTATTAACTTTCAAAAATTTGTGGCAGCGCAAGCGCCCGCTTTTTTTGAGCAAATAGTCAACTATAATACATGGGATGGGACTGAATGGGAAATGCAGCCTAAAATCATGGTGCATCATTGTATGAATCATTCAACTTATCATCGAGGGCAATTGATTACTTTGGCAAGGCAGTTGGGTATGAAAGAGGAGGTGCCAAGTACAGATTTACTCTATTTTTCTAGAGAAAATAATGGATAAAACGAAAAAAATCGGTCGCTATAAGCAGACCGATTTTTTTTTGCACATTTAATTAATCTTGAAACAGTATTTAATGACCATTTCTTTTGTTAGAACGATTATTTTTAACATTGTGCTGCTTAGACTTAGAAATAATGATTAAATTAATTTTCTACTCTAAGTAATGGCTAACAAGCAAATTAGCGTGTTTTTGTGACCCCACCGAAATTTCTTCGTTTAAAAGATAGCATCCTTTTACAAATTAAATAACTCAATCTGGAATACGAGCAATAAAATATTTTAAGGTTTCCCTTTAAGGGAAAAAAAGCTTATTTTACGATTGATTTGAGTAAAGCTTATTTTACGACTTACGACATAAAAATCTTAAAAGAAAATCCATCATGGCAGATAATGATTATCAAGGGCCACCACCCATAAAAAGACCTAGTAGTATTTATAGTGTTGCTAAAAAAGCATTTATTATCGCTTTATTAGCCATAACGGCTATGATTTTATTAAAATATTATAAACCAAATATGCCGAATCCAATCGGTGGGTTAACAAGTGATCCTACGGTAACGCATATTCCAAAGGAATTACATATCAACTATATTCCTGCGGAGTATAATGCTAATGTAGATGAAGAAGATGCCTTGGTCATTTTATCAAATCCCAACCGTTATCGAAGAGATTTTGATCAATTGGTGTATGATTTTAACTTGTCTTTACTAAATCATGTAGCAAATAGAATGGATTTGTCGATGGGGATAAAAGCAGAATTGGAAGCAGAGTATCAAAAGCATCATAATTACCTGAAAGACCTCTATTTCCAAGACTTTATAGCCTTAAAAGATACAACCGATAGCTATCAGCAATTATGGTATGAAACGGAGAATGCGAATGCGGTAGAGGTGTTGAATGAAGTCGCCTCAAAATATACCTGCCCAATGATTAACACGGTGGTAACCTCTTTATTACAATCTGGTTCTTCGCCTTTGGCAGGGGCAGGGAAATATGTAGAGACACCTTGCGGAGTTGCCTTAAAAGAAGGCTTGCAACCAATGATGAAACGCTTGGAAGCAAAAGCTGCGGTGGCTGATTTTAGTAGAGCCAAAGGCTTTTTAGAAGAGAAGGTAGAGAAAGCGGTATCTGAATTGGCGACGATGGAAGTGCGAGATAAAAAAGGCTTGAGTACAGAATTAAAAACGAATGTTTGGGGCGTGAATGTGTCTTCAACAGATATTGAGATTTCAGCGATTAGTATTTTAAAAGTAGGTTTTAAATTAAATGACCTATTTGATATTAGTGTCGATGAAAAACAAAATGCGGTGACGATTACTTTACCTGAACCTCAAATTTTATCGCATGAGGTTTATCCAAAGGTTGATAAACTAGAAGTTGGTTGGATGCGAGAAGTGCAAGATGAAGATTTTAATAAAAACTTTAATCTACTACGCCGAGAATTTAGAACAGATGCCATTAATAGCGATATTATGTCAAAAGCCAAACAAGAAGCGGTGGAATTAATGGATTTGATGTTTAGCCCGGTAGTGGCTTCTTTGAATCGACGATATAAATTACAAATTCGGTTTAAAAGAATTACGCAGGAAGTAGATGCGGATCTGTCTAGTTTGAATTGATTCATTAGGCAGTAAAAAAGCGATTTAGGAATTTATCTCCCAAGTCGCTTTTTTATTAGTCTTTGACAGTTTTTGTAACTATGTCCTGCCTACTGCCAACTTGTATTACTGTAATACTGCTTACTGCCTACTCTCTTCCGGGTACTCAATCCGAACATGCAAAATACTTTTCAACAGTTGTTTAAAAACTGCTCTACATTTCTCTAATTCTTCAAAGCTTAAGGCAGACTCCGTGAGTTGTTCATTTTTGATTTTATAATCAATCAGTTTATCTACCAAATCACAAATTTCTTCAAAAGCTGGATCTTTTAAGCTTTTACTAGCGGCTTCGACGGAATCTGCTAGCATTAGAATGGTTTGTTCTTTGGTGGTAGGTTTGGGCCCTGGATAAGTGAAATCGTTAAGGTTAACCGTTTCGTCAGGGTGGTTTTTTAAGAAACTTCTATAAAAATATTCCACTTTAGTCGTACCGTGATGGGTTTTGATAAAATCAATAAGGACGGTTGGTAACCTATATTTTTTAGCTAAATTAACCCCTTCGGTTACGTGGTCAATGATTGTTTTGGCACTTTCTAATTCGGTGAAATGATCATGAGGGTTTTGTCCATTTTGATTTTCAATGTAAGAAAGTGGTTGTAAAACTTTTCCAATATCATGGTATAGGGCAGCCACTTTGACCAATAGGTGATTGGCACCAATTTCGGTAGCAGCAGCCTCTGCTAAATTGGCAACTTGCAAAGAATGTTGTAGTGTACCAGGTGCTTCTAAAGATAATTTTTTTAATAAAGGTCGATTTAAATCGGATAATTCCAATAAACGAATAGAAGAGGTGAACCCAAAAACTCGTTCTAATAAAGGTATGAGCGGATAGGCTAAAAGAGTTAAGACGACACTTGTAAATAAATAAGCATAATTGCTCCAATCTATACTAGATAAATTTCCTTCTTTAATTAAAGAGAGCCCCAAATAACCCAAGCCTAGGGTGACTAAAATGTAAAATATAGATAGGAAAAAAGTAGACCATTTGGTCTCTTTACTGGTTAAAGTAGCGACGATGCCTGCTAAAATTTGTAAAAAAGTAAATTCATAGCCTAAAGAGGATAGAAAGCTGGCAATCAAGACAATAGAAATGTGTATGAACAGGGCAATTCGATCGTTATAAAAACTTTTGATGACAATGGGAACAATGCAAAAAGGAATTAACCAAGCATTGATATCTTCAAAAGATTCTACGAGGTAAACCAAATAGCTATACAGCATGATCCACATCAAAATGAAGAGTAGCTTATTGAATTTCTCCATGACATCCCATGCTTCTAAACGCAAGTATAATAAGAAGACGCCGATGATTAAACTTGTAAGTAGAAAATAACCTGCGAATACGGCGAGATGTGTTTTGTTCTGGCTGACCTGTAATTCATATTGGTTTTTATAAGAAAGCAGGGCTTGGTAAATCTGTTGGGTGACAATGCCATCTCTTGGAATAATTAAATCTCCTTTTTTGACCCTGCCTTGAGTCGTAGGAATGCTATTAATCTGTTCGGTTTTGTCTCGATTGGTTAAAGCTTCACTATAAAATAGATTTGGTTGAAAGGCATTTTCAATTAGTGGGAAAATAAATTCGGGCTCTTTTAAGGGAGCGTAAGGTAAGGAGTCACCCATTAAATCTAGAACCGCTTCTTTGTTGCGAATATTCTGTAGCGTTTGTCTGTATTCTGTATTCCCCTTGATAATATTAATAACAAAATCTATGTCTTTTTCCTGGTAAGGATGATCGTCAGGAAGGATACCTTGACCGAAATAACGATCTAATAACTGTAGTCCATATTTTTTGTATCTATCGGGTTGATTGAGTACTTCTATAAATTGACTGCCTGTTTCTTGTTCCGTGATTTGTTGATCAAAAGCCGTTAGAAAACGTGCTTTTTCTCGTTTTACAATGGTTAAATCCATTTCGTAATAGGGCGAAAACTCTGTATTAATTTGGTCAATCGCTGCTTGGATTTCTGTATCTGTTTTTCGAATGGCAAAGTCGAAAGGGGCAATTAAGTCATCATATCGCCAAGATTGCCCTTCTTGAAATTCATATTTAAATTTAATGTTATTTGGAAATAATAAACTGATGAAAGCGACTACCCCTACGATCAGTAGATATTTTACGAGTAGTGGTAAATTCTGTATGGTGGATTTGACTTTACTATTCAAAATTTTAATTTCGGTCAAAAAAATGCAAAATGGAAATTTTTGTCTTCAACAAAGATAATAGATTTTGTTTGGAATGTTACCCTGCTACCTATCTTGCGTACCTACGGCACGAAAAAAGGGCGATCATTTGTAATGACCGCCCTTTTGTGTAAGACATATTTCTTTTCTTATTTAGGAAAGTATTGATTATTAGTGTTTATGCTGAAATTATTAGTATGACAGCCTTCTCGCCATTAGCCCTTTGCCTTTCGCGGAATAATGTCTATTTAATCACCACAAATTCTTTGGTAATTAATTTATTCTTATTGCGTAAATGCAATAGATAAACCCCTTCAGAAAATTGAGCTACATTTATACTGGCTTTATTAGGACCTTTTTGGGTAGCTATTTGTCGAGTTGTTTGTAATTGCCCTAAACTATTATAAATAACTAAATCCAAGTTTCTATCGTTAGTATCTTCCCATTCCAGACTTAAATAATCCGTCGTTGGATTAGGGAATAGGCTTAATTCGAAATTAGTTCCTCTATTTTGAGTAGTGTAAATAATTGGGTTTCCTGTAGTAAAAGCTAAATTTTTCGTTCTTTCTCCTTGGGTTGCTGCACCTTGTAATCGTAGCGTGTAATCTTCGACTTCCCCCCAACTGAAAGATTCGCAAGGCCCAACTAACTCACCCCATTTCATAGCAATACGCATTCGAACTCTACCTGAGGCGGCATCTGTAGGAATGCCAATGGTACCAGTTTGTCTGTCATTTCCTGAGGTTAAAAAGACGGCTTCTCCTTCGTCATCAAAATCACCATCTTTATTAAAATCAACCCAAACCTGCCAATTTTCGTGGTAGTCAAAGAAGCCAAAACCTGGTGTGAACGCTAAATCTAAAGTGCCACCAATAGGCGCATCAACGATGGTTTCAGAGAAATCTCCGTAACCTTCATTATTACCAGAATTGAAAACTTGCCCTGCTATTTCAACAGTTTCTATCCATTCGTATTGGGTGTTTCTGCCGTTGGCACCACAATAATTGACCGTAGGTAAGCTGGAGACTTGAGCAGGTAAACAGATATTTTTTGATTCTTGCTTATTGAAACTACCACCACTTGCAATGACTTTGCCTGTAGCGTCTTCGATTACTTCATACCCACCTTGTCCGTAAGCACAACACATACCATCTCCCCATAAATCAAAAATGGTAAAATCATAACATCCAGGAGGTAAGCATAGGGTAGTGGCTTGAACAGATCCATTTTCAAAATTATTGAAAGGACCAACTGCTTGTACCGTTTCACCATTGCCATTTTTTATCTCCCATCGATTTTCTGTACCATAATTATCTAGCGTAATATTAATGGTGACACTATAGCATTCTTGACCAGTATTTTCGGTAATGACTGTTACTTCTCCAGTTGTTTCACAATCGTTGGCATCGGTGACCGTAACGGTAAAATTACCCGGGGCTAAACCGTCTACATCTCTAGTTGTTGCCCCACTTGACCATACGTATTCGTATGCCCCTGTACCACCAGATACCGTTAAATCAACACTACCATTTTGGCCATTGACGGCATTATTACTACTAAAAGACAAGTCGATTGGACTAGGTTCTGTGATTGCATAACTTTCACTAGTTGTACAACCATTACCATCGGTTACGGTAACGCTGTATGCACCATCAGGTAAATTTAGGTTGCTAGATTGTCGGACGCCATTTGCCCATTGATAGCGATAACCAGGAGTACCGCCACTTGCGAACAATTGAATGCTGCCATTATTGACACCATTACAAGAAGCATTTTGGACGATTTCTTCTAAGGTAATAGCTGCTGGTTCTCCTAACTCTGCTTTAGCGGTTACTTTTGTGCCATTCCCGTCGGTTACAGTTACTTCATAAATACCCACTTTTAAATTATTTAAAGCTAATTGATTACTGCCATTATTCCATGAAATAGTATACCCTGGTGTACCTCCAACAACCGATGCAAGGATACTTCCTGTGCTTCCTCCATTACATGCTGGGTTAGTGGTATTGCTAATGAGTACACTCAATGGTTCGGTAGCCGCTACTTTTCTACAGACTTCTAAACTCCAACTTTTTAGAGTTCCTCCATCTAGTTCTACGCCATCTGCTACTAATAATTTCCATGTACCATTTATTTCTTCTCCTGTAAATACATCGAAGGATTCTACTGGTGCAAAAACATTTTCACTAACGGGTGGACTACAAGGAATTGTGCCACTTCCATTATTAGAAAAAATAAGGTTGATTTGATCTTCATTTCCACAAATCTCTCTTAAGATAACTGCTTTTTTCCCAGATGGACTTTCCAAAGTTAGGGTTAAGTCCCCAATCCAAGAGTGAGCAATATCCATTTTTACCGTCACTTCATTGACTATTCCTGCTTCTTGAATAATTATTTCAGAAGTAGTTGTACTTGGTAAACCATCTGAGATGATTACTTCGTTTGTATTATTGTAAGTTTGACAAAGGTTATTCGTCGTGGTAAAACGACGAACTACTGCATTATTATTTGCTCCACATTGATTAGTAGTTTTTACTCTCCAATAATAAGCCTGTCCAGTTTCTAAACTAAGTGGTAAAAGATAAGTGGTAATATCTAAATTGGCTTCGGTAGCAAGAATGGTCGTAAAATTCGCATCGCTGGCTAATTCAAAGACATATTTAGTGGATGCATCTGCTGTGCTCCAATTGAAGGTAGGCATAGTTGCTATGTCAACAGCATTATTTACAGGTGAAATTAAGGTAACTGCTTCAGGTGTGGTTGGAGCAATTGTAAGATTAATGGTTCTGCTAATGGTTAAATCCCCACTTACGCCTTTGATGGTTACTGGATAAGTACCCGGAGTCGTATTATTGCTGGTATTAATCGTTAAAGTTGTATTGTTTCCTGTGTTGACATTACTAGCGCCTAAAGTGTGATTCGCTAAAGCAGTAGGTAATTCTGGCGTTAGATTAACGACACCTGAAAAACCTTCTAAGCCCGCTACATCAATTGCTATGGCTGCGGTAGTTTCTTGACAAACTACTAAATCAGTACTAGAAAGCGTAATATTAAACCCTGATTGAGACTGATCAATCTGGAAATTTGTATCAGAAACATCAAAGAAAACATTTCCTCGTCCTTTAATTTTAATTCTTGCAGTAGTTGTCACCATTGTGTTCTGAAAATCAATATCTTGGGAACCATCATTAGGCACATTTTCTGCTAAAACAATCGGATAGGTTTCTCCTCCATCAGTAGAAAGGAAAATATCAACTGCTGAGGTATTAACGGGTGCTTGATTAGACCCTCCGACATCCCAAGTAATGGTATGTGATATACCTGCTGATAAAACTTCTCCTCCATTCGGACTAGTCACTTTAAATGGACCTGCATTACCTGCTATGGTTAAGGTCATTTCATCATTTGCTACATTTCCGCCTTCACTAAAATTATCTCTAACGGTTAATCGAAATTTCATATCTCTGCCAACTGAAGGCAATACCTCCCAAGAAGTAGGTGTATGATTTTTCATAGCTCCTTTGGCAGGAAACTGACGAATAGGACTATTTACTGGTGGTAATGATCGAAAAGCAGGCCCTTTGTCGGAAGTGGCTAATGGCGGCATTGGAGCAGGTACATTATCCATTTGTTCCCATGCATAAGTTAGGCCATTATTATCCGCATCTGTAGCGGTACCTTCTAATTCAAAAGGAGTAGAATGTGGGATCGTATAATCTGACCCTGCGTTAACTGTAGGGGCATTATTATTGATAGAGACTTTAATCGCACACTCATTACCAGTTCCAGTAATAAATCCTCTTATTTGATCTATACTAATGGAATGAAAATAATCATCACTATTGGTTTGAACATTCGGGAAACAAATACCTGCGTACCCCATAATAGTTGATCCACTTCCCGGCTCAACAGAGGTGGCAAAAGTGCTACTACAGTCATTGTTTTGGGTATGGTTAGCGCCTAATTGATGCCCTATTTCGTGCGCCACATAATCTACATCAAACGCATCTCCTTGAGGTAGTTGAGAGCCTGTAACACCACCTGCTTTTATATTAGCTGCGCACACAGAACCTAAATAAGCCACGCCACCGTTTCCTGTCGAAAAGACATGACCAATATCGTAATTACCATTTCCAATTATATTATCTACATTTAGTTGATTCTCATCTAGCAATTTTCCACTATCATTATTAGTATAACCATCAGTAGCTGCATTGGTGAAAATAATTTGATCATTATTAGCAACTAATTGTAATTCTAAGGCTACATCTCTTTTGAGAATGCCATTGACTCTATTAATTGTAGTCGTCATGGCTGCCATTGCTCCTGCTTTAGTCCCTCCGTACAAAGCGGTATATTCTCCAGTTACGGCCAAAGCTAGTCTATACCGTCTAAGGAAGCCATCGTTATTTCTTGACCGACTGACTTGTTCCGCTATTCTTTTTGGTTGGTCAATATGATCTACGTGACAAGTGAAATTATTTTTATGATTCCTACTAGCTGCCTTTTTTGCAAAAACAATGTACTGCTTATTCGCTCGTTCGCTTTCTAGTGCTTGAATGACTTGGGTTCCTTGTTGGGTAGACCAAATCATTCCAGAAAAGCCATTAGGGGTAATTTCAAAACGAATGGTTGCTGTTGGGTCATCTATACCAATGCCCTCAAAAGCTTGTATATTCGGAAACTTCTTGGCTAAATCAGGATGTAATGTAGTGGAAGGTTGGATACTAAATCGTTGTAAATATCCTGCTGCGGTTGGGAAGGGAAGTACCGTTTTTGTGGAGCTATTTCTAGCTACATTTTTTTTGGCATCTAATGGCTGTACAAGTTGTTGTACATTGAGTTGGAATAACTTAAATTTACTTACAGATAGTCCATTTTTTTCTAAAGTACCAGGTGTCAACTCATAGGAAGTCTGCTCATGCCAAGGTGTATTACCTTGATGATTCTGGGCCTCTAATTGAAAAACAGCTATTGCAAATAAAAAGAATAATAGAGTTTGTCTCATTACATTCTTTTATAGAATTAACAATAATGCGTCTGCTTAATTAGAACTGGTTGTTTTGTTATGAAGGAGGATGTAACCAGGAGGGGATTTTGATAGTGATTTTGAAATACTTGCTTGGATGCAACTATCAAAAATATTCAGTTGAAATAATGCATTAAAAAAATGCTAAATGCTAAAGCATTCGTATTTTTCTATGCACGATTAAAAACTAAATCTTACCTGGGGTAAAATTTTAAAGGGGTGCGGCTAATATTAATAAGGTCGGTTTGGGATGAGTTTATCAGTACATTTGTACCCAGTTATATTAACAAGGTTCTTGCCAAAATCGTTAGATTATAAAAATGAATATTCATTAAGGCTGAAGGAAGGAGTACTACCCAGATAGAAATAGTTTATTTTTTATAGAAAAAAATTGCCCATTGTCATTTCTAAACTGATTCCGTACTTTTGCGGCTCGAAAATTGATGCAGAGGTAGATAAGAAAATTATTTTTTGAAAATTCAAGACTTCCTTTATTTTATGAATTATTATAAAGTCAGTATTACTTCTACTGCTGAAATGCGTGATATTATTATCGCTCTTTTAAGTCAGTCTAATTATAATGGGTTTGAAGAAAATGATTTTGGTTTTAAAACCTATATTGGCGAAGCTGATTTTGATGAAACCGTTATCAAAAACCTAGCGGATCAATTTGATTTTTCCTACAAAATAAAATTAATCCCTCAGCAGAATTGGAATGCTGTTTGGGAAGCTAACTTCCAACCGCTACAAATTGATAATTTTTGTGGTATTCGTGCCGATTTTCATCCTAACTTTACGGATGTTAAATACGAAATTACCATTAATCCTAAAATGGCTTTTGGTACGGGACATCATGAGACTACCATGTCTATGATGGAAGTAATGAAAGACCTTAATTTTCAAGATAAGAAAGTACTAGATTATGGATGTGGTACTGGAATCTTGGCTATTTTAGCTGCCAAGATGGGGGCCAAATCTATTTTAGCAGTTGATTATGACCCACTTTCTTATGAGAATACAATAGAAAATTGTGAGCACAACAATATTGTGCAAGTAGAAGCCCGCCTTGGTGAACTTTCCGTAGTAAACGATGATGGATTTGATCTAATTTTAGCAAACATCAATCGAAATGTAATTTTAAATTCCCTCCCTTCGTTATTCCTAAAGACAAAAGAAGCCGGTCAAGT
Source organism: Saprospiraceae bacterium (assembly GCA_965277445.1). Classification (GTDB taxonomy): domain Bacteria; phylum Bacteroidota; class Bacteroidia; order Chitinophagales; family Saprospiraceae; genus JAFMDF01. The sequence continues at coordinate 381,128 of CBDICY010000001.1, forward strand.
GTTAATATCTGGTTTTTTAGAAACCGATGTTCCTTTAATGACGAGTACCGTTGAAAAAATAGGATTTGTAATTGAAAATGTAGTCGGTAAAGGAGAATGGATTTGTATGCAGATAAGTAAATAAACTTTTCTGAAGTACTACATACATTATTGACTCTGGTTAAGCGTTACACCACGTAATACTATTTTTTTAACTCCTTTCTGTTGTTTTATTATTGAGTTTGTTTGATAAGGGCCTCTATGGGTATAATCGAAACTTTTGTAAAAAAGGGTTATAAGTTGATGAAGAAATGAGCTAATATTGGATATTTAATCTTAATCCTAACTCATAAACTCATTAATCTTATCAACTCATTACCTAAAAAAAGTATCGATTATTAGATAGTCAGCTAAGAAAATAATATATAGATGCTATGTCTTTTGTAAATAAAAAATATATAACCCGTTGTCCTTTAATTACCCGCTGTATAAAATTTAATACAACGGATAATTAAAGGACAACGGATTTATTAATTCTCTAATATTTGTTCAAGTACTGATCTAGTGGTATCCTTCATAAATCTTTGACATTTATATCGACGTCTTTTTTCGTTATGCTGCGTTGTTTATTTGTTGAATAGCTACGGCTATTAAAAAAATAAACGCTTTGCCTAACAAAAAAATACACTCGAATAACTTGTCAATTACTTATAAATGATACCTCTAGTTAGATATCTGTAAACGAATTTTATATCATTTTATACTTATTACAATTTTAGAATATGATTAAAAAGGCATTACTCTTTTTTCTGTTGGTCATTTGCACTCTACACCAATTAGAAGCACAACGATTAGAGGTGTTTTCAGAAAATCAAAATCAATTTTTTGGTGAACTGAAAGATTATATGACATCAAGTAAGCGAAAGGTGATGGATGAAATATTTTCTGAATTTGGAAAACAGTTTAAAGGAGGGACTTTTACGGTAGAAGAACAAGATACTATTATGCAAACGTGTAATAGAATGTTAGCCTTAAAAATGACTGCAAGCCCTTACTTTAGTGATTATTTGACTAGCTTAACGCATATTAAAAAGGTACAAAATCCAACCAAACAATTCATGGATTGGCACAAAGTATTAAATGGGCTATTTGAGGATATAGAACGAAGACGGTTAAAGCCCATTAAAGATTATTTAGCATTTTCAACTCAATTTTTTGAACATACTGCTTTGAAATATTCTACTAGTGGCGGTATTTCTTGGTTTATTTTGGCGGATTCTTTCAACTTGACTTACGATAATAAAATACCTAAAGTTATTTTTAAGGAGTTAGATTTGTTGGCATCAAGGAAGAAAGATTCCTTATTGATAGAAGAAACTAGTGGTACATTTTATCCATTGAAAAACCTTTGGATGGGAACAAAAGGGGTGGTTAGTTGGGAAAGACATGGCCTTGATAGAGATCATTATTGTAATTTAGGTACTTATGAAATTGAAATTAAAAAAACAGCTTATCAAGTAGATGGAGCGGTTTTACATTATCCTACTTTTTTTCAAACGGATTCTATTAAAGGGTTATTTCAAGATAAATTGGTAACATCTGGTCAGATTAATTCTTTTCCTAGATTTAATTCAAATAAAGATGTTTTAGAAATAGACAACCTTGGTCCTGGTATTAAATATATAGGTAAATTTAATTTACAAGGAACTTCCGTATTAGGGAGTGGTAGTAAGGAAAAACCTGCAAGAATTCTTTTATACAATGAAAAAGAAGAGTTGCTTTTTAGCGCAAAGTCTGAAAACTTTACGATAAAGAAAGGAGAACTGATTACAGGTTCAGGAGTTGAAGTTGGCCTTTTTGCTGGAAAGGACTCTATTGTTCATCCTTCTGTAAATTTACGATTTGATATTGTCAAACGGGTAGTTTCTTTTACGAGAGGAGAACGGGGAAGTGATAGAAATCCATTTTTTACTTCTTTTCATCAACTCAACATGGATTCTGATAAACTGACTTGGTATATTGATCAAGATTCCATCACGGTGGGTGGACAAGCTATTGCAGTAGGTAAAAGTGCAGATGAACAAGTGGCGTTTGAATCTTTAAAATATTTCTCTCCAGATGTTTATAGACGGATGCAAAGTATCGGTTCACAAAATCCAGTTTCTACCCTGAAAATCTTTGCAGATATGGAAGAATCCAACATTTTAGATGCTGGAGCTTATGCTAAAAGACTAAACCCAAGATTTAACGTAAAAAGTATAGAATCTTTACTTTATGATATGGTTTCCAAAGGCTTCGTGAATTACGATAAAGATTTGGAGATGATAGAAGTAAAAGATAAAGTCTTTCATTATGCGGATGCTAGTCGACAGAAAGTAGATTTTGATTATTTGAAAATTATTTCTCAATCAAATAGAGCGAATGCTATCATCGACCTGAATAGTAATGATATGGTGATGAATGGTGTGAAGAATATAGAATTGAGTGCAAAACAAAAGGTTGGAGCGATTCCTAGTGGTAAGGCGATGCTTCTAAAGAAAAACCGAGATATGGAATTTGATGGGCGCCTATTTGCTGCCTACGGTGTTTTTCAAGGAAAAGATTTTAGTTTTAATTATGATAAATTTAATGTGAAACTAGATTCTGTTCGTTACTTTAATCTTTTCGTACCGACTGGAGAGGCTGATGAAAAAGGAAATGCTGTTGCCAAAGCTATTGATAGCGAAATTGAATACTTAACGGGTATTTTATTAATTGATGCTCCCTCTAATAAATCAGGAAAGGAAGATATTCCTATTTTTCCATCCTTTCAGAGTAAAGGAGAGTCTTACGTATTTTATGATCGAGATAGCTTATATACTAGAGATTCTTTTTATTTTAAATTAGAGCCTTTTAGCTTTAATAGTTTAGATAATTTTACGAGAGACGATTTACATTTTAAAGGAAAAATGTATTCAGCTGATATTTTCCCTGACTTTGAAGAGACTTTAGTGCTTAAAGAAGATGAATCTCTGGGGTTTTTAACTAATACACCAGAGGCTGGTTATCCTACTTATAAAGGAATCGGTAATTATAAGGGCGCATTAGATTTGAGTAATGAAGGATTTAAAGGTGAAGGAACATTGAGTTATTTAGGAGCGGTAGTCAACTCAGAAGATATTCTTTTTCGACCAAAAGAAATGTCTGCAACAGCAGAGCGATTTGATTTAAAAGAAGATCGAAGTAAGGAGATTCCGCAGGCAATTGGGTTAGATGTGACGATTAATTGGAAGCCTTATGCTGATAGTATGGAGGTACGTACCAAGAAAGAACCATTCGATTTATATAAAGAGGGAGATTATAAGTTTACGGGTTTAGGTATCTTGACACCTAATGGTTTGAAAGGAAGTGGGTTATTGAATTGGGAGAAAGCAAGCATGTATTCCAAAGATTTTTCTTTTGGTGCTTTTTCTGCTAGATCTGATACGATGAATGTAAAGATAAAGGCTTTAGAGTCTGATGCTTTAGCTTTGGAAACGGCTAATTTGAATGGTTTTGCGGATTTTGATCAACAATATGCCAAATTTAAATCCAATTCTGATTTAGGAGAGACTTTTCTTCCTTATAATGAATATGTGACGACTATGGATGAATTTGAATGGGATATGAATGAACAGATCATTATTTTTAAAGCTAAACAAGATGGTTTAGCTCAATTTATTTCTACTCACTCCACTAAAGATTCTTTGGCATTTCTTGGAAAAACGGCACGCTACGATTTAAAAACCAGCCGCTTAGAAGTGGGAGGTGTTGAACAAATTCGATCGGCAGATGCCTTTATTTACCCAGAAACAGGAGATATTAATATTCTAGCAGGTGGAAAAATGGAAGAATTAACCAATGCTAGGATTGTCGCCGATACTTTAAATAAAAATCACGTAATTAATAAGGTGACAGCGAATATTGATGGTAGAAAGGAGTATACCGCAAATGGATATTATGAATATAATATAGGGGATAGAAAACAAGAAATTTATTTTGAGAATATTTCTGGTACACGGATAGGTAAAGGGAAACGGAGTAAGAAAAAAACAGAGACTAGAGCAAAAGGAACCATTAAACCTGAAGATGACTTTTATATAGATAATAAAACACAGTTTAGAGGAGATATAGCACTTTTTTCTTCTTCTAGAAATTTGAAGTTTGATGGGTTCGCTAAATTTGATGCTCCGCTAATGCCTGATCCTCAATGGTTTACCATTAATAGTGAAGCAGATAAAAAGGATTTGACTATAGCTTATGATGTGCCTAAGAATTATGAAGGGGAACAATTGAGAACTGGCTTTTACTTAAGTAAGGAAAACACTAGGATTTATGGTCGAACAATGATGCCTTTATTTTTTAGAAAAGATAGACCCATTTTGCCAGTTACAGGTGTTTTTAAATTTGATGAAGAGAAAGATGAATTTGTTTTTGGCGATTCTACTAAAGTTATAGGCAATCAAATAAAAGGCACTAAGCTAACTTTTTCTAATAAAACAGGTAAATTGAAAGGGGAAGGGCCGATAAATATTGGAGATGGGTTAAAATATATGAGTGTTAAGGCAGCTGGAAACATAGAAACTTCTTTCCCTAACGAACAGGATTCTACTACTTTTGATGCACCCGTCTTAGTAGATTTAATGGCTGGTGTGGATCTTATTATTCCTGAAGCTTTATTACGAATAATGGCTTCCGATATTATCTCAAGTAGTTTTGATGCGCCAGATATTGCTTATTCTAGTAAGGTTGATTTTTATACGAAAGGCTTATCGGAGTTTATCAGTAACCCTACAGAATTTACGGAGACGACTAATATTATGAAGAACAGGACCTTATTTTTTCCAAAAAAATATAAGCACCATACCTTCTTTTTTAGTGACTTACCGATGAAGTGGGATCCTGATTATCAATCTTTTATATCTAGAAAGGATAAAATTGGTTTAAGCGCTATTGGAGCAGATGCAGTCAATAAAACACTTACCTGTTATGTAGAATTTAGAATGCCTTCTAATGGGGATGATCGTTGTTACATTTACATTAAGTCCCCAAGTGAATATTTTTATTATTTTAGCTATAAAGGAGGAATTATGAGTACCGTTTCCAATAATACCCGATATAATGATGCCGTAACTGGCTTAAAGAAAAAAGAGACCATTATTAAAATGAAGGATGGGGAGAATTATGAAATTCAACCTATAAATCCTGGTACGGCTAGAAAGTTTGTAGCTCGGATTAAAGCGGCTAGGGGGTAAAGTTTCAATTTTTTTAATAAAGAGGGTATTTTTATTTGATTAGGACAAATATAAACACCCTCTTTCTATTATAGACCAATCTTAACCAAAGAGTACTTTAAATGTAAATTTGATGCTCTTAAGGGATTATTACTAAGCCTTCTTCGATTTAATATTTTTGAATATGGATGCTTTTACTCTAATTGGATTTATTCGATTTTACATTTACTATTAAATAATATTTTGTATCTATATGTCTATTTTTACTATTTTTGCTAAAAAATTGAAAATATTGGGTGACCTTTTATCCATTTAGTTATTAATAAATGAATCAACTATACTCTAATAGACAAATTATAGATCGTATTAAACAAGGAGATGGTGCTATATTGAAATATTGGTATAGTAGGGACTATACTTATATTAGTAGTTATATTCTTAAGAACAATGGAACTACCGATGATGCAAAAGAGCTTTATCAAGATGCCTTTATGATTGTTTATCAAAAAATTATAGATGGTTCATTTAAGCTTAACGCCTCGATAAGAACTTTTTTATATACCGTAGCTAGAAACTTATGGCTAAAAAAATTAAGAGATAACAAAAAAAATAATACGATAGAAGATATTGAAAGTTTACAAATTGTAACAACCGATAATGACTATAACTGGGAGATAGATGACCAAGAAAAAAAAGTTATTGAAAAACTAAACCAATTAGGAGAGAACTGTCAAAAACTTCTACAGCTATATTATTATAATAAAAAAAGTTTGCGAGAGATTGCTACTATATTAGTTTATAAAGATGAAAAGAATGCACGGAATGCTAAGTATAAATGCATGCAAAGATTGCGACGTTTTTTTGATAGATAAATACTTATTAAAATTTCAAGCTATTTCCTAATTCAAAACCAATGACCTATATAATAGTCATCATGAAAATTTAATGTATGAAGGTAAGTCAAGAAATAATTGAGCAAATAGATAGTTATTTAGAAGGAAATTTGTCTAAAGAAGCCCTTCGCTCGTTCAATGAACGATTAAATCGAGATTCTTCCTTTAAAACTTTAGTTGAACAACAAGCATTACTCATTCGATCTATTAAAAAAAAGGAATTATTAGCGGTTAAAAAAAAACTAAATTCTTTTCATGAGGAAATGATCTCTCAGAAAACGACTATTGGAGAGGAATCTAAATCAGAAGCGATTATTCGCCCTTTAAATTCCAGGAGTACTAAATTGACATGGTTGGCTACGGCTGCTGCTATTTTATTTTTGGTCTTGGGATATTTTAATTATACCGATAATAGCGTTAACCAAACGGCTGAAGAATTAGTAGGGACTTCCAGAAAGTATATAAAAATACCTGTTATAAATAGAGCTTCCATAAAAACGAAGGAAATTCAATTATTGATTGTGCCTTCTTTGGAAAAGGATATAAAATATATATTAACGAGGGAAGAAATTAATCTACGTGTACCAAATAATCTTATATCAAAAATAGAAAAATCCCTTTATAATGATATCGAAACACCTAATATATTCTATATAAAAATAGCGGATAATTACTATGAATTAGTAGAAACAACTACGCCAAAGATTGCGAAAATAGCAAGCTATTCACGAGAATAAAAAATAGAGGTCGTATGATGGTTTTTGAAATGAAATTTATTAAAAGAATTCACTTTTTCCTAATAGTTTATTTTTCTATTCCTAATCTTTTAATTGCTCAAAGTAATGCTGGCCTTCTCCTGAATGATGCAGCCTATGATACTCTTCCAGTAATTCAAAAAGAAAAAGGTGTTAAATACCCCATTCAAAATGAAAATAACTTGAAAAAATATTGCCCTATCCCTGGCGACCAAGGAGGAATTGGTGCTTGTGTAGGTTGGGCAACTAGTTATCATGCTTTGACTATTAATAAGGCTATTCGAGATAGTATTACAGATAAAGAAGAAATCCAAGCTTTGGCATATTCTGCTTCTTATATCTATAATCAAATTATCGAGGAGGAAGAATGTGGAAAAGGAGCCTACTTAACAGACGGTCTTCGTTTTTTAAAAAACTATGGTGCGCCTTTATCGTCCACTTTTAGAAATTCTAAATTTGATTGTTTTGCTGAACCTGATGCAAAAACAAATGTAGAAGCACTCAATAATCGAATTAAAAATTTCTATCCAATCTTTAAATCTATAGAGAAAGATGCTATAAAGATAGAAGAAACTAGGCATTGGATTGCTAGAGGTAGACCAGTAATTATAGGCATGAATCTTACCGAAAATTTTGGAGATATTACTTTCATGCAAAAACTTTGGACACCTGACTTAAATAAAAAAACAACAGCCTATCATGCGATGGTTGTCGTAGGATATGAAGATGCAAAGCAAGAATTTGAATTATTAAACAGCTATGGTCCCTACTGGGGAAATGATGGATTTATAAAAATAAAGTATGAGAACTATGCTCAGTTAGTAAAATACGCATTTGTCATAGATTCAATCGGTACTTTTTCGAATACGCCCTTTCTAGATTTTGATAATAATAATTCTATTCTTGGAGAGGGAAATTTTGATCTGTCTATGGAAAGCACACTTCAAAAAGTAACGGATTATACGCAAGATGGATCGCCAATACTAAGCGATTTAGCGGTCTATTTTAATGGTAAAGAAAATTATTACGAGGCAACACAGGCTTCTTGGAGGCAATGGGATCAATACCAAATCAATCTTAAAAAGTTATCCTCAGGAAATTATTTATATGCTTTTAGTTTTAATGGAGAACATGAAATAGTAGCTATTTATCCACCTACAGATCCTTTAGAAAAAATAATAGCAGCTCAAAATAGGGAAACTTCCATTAAACTAGAATTAGATGCTGTAGGGAAAGATTATGTCTGTATGCTTTATACTAATCAGCCGATAGTTGATTTTGATAACTATTTAAAAAAAATAGCAACTAGTAAAGGGTATTTTAAAGAGCGACTACAAAACGTTTTTGGTAACCTTTTAATTCCATCAGTATTAGTTAATTATGAAAAGAATGCATTAGGCTTTAATTATAGTTTTCCTAATGCTAAACAAATGATAATTCCTGTTATCTTGGCATTTGATGTAAAATAAGAACAGCTGTCTCTTTTGGTAATTTTGAAAAACAGTAGATTAAATGAATAAAAGGCGCTATACATTATTATATTATTTATCCTTACTTTTTGTCTACACTACTATTTGGGGACAATCGATACCTACTACTCATTGGGTGAAAAAATATGGAAAGACAAAAACGGATGCTTTTTATGCGGTTATGGAAAACCAAGAAGGAGAATTAATAGCAGTAGGTGCTATTTCAGCTAAAGGCAAAAATAAAGACCTTTGTTTTGCAAGAATAAATCCTTCAAATGGTCTACCTATTGAAGATTTCAAATACTTCGGTGGGAAAAAAAATGATGCTGCTTATCAGGTAATTCAAACGCTAGATGGAGGTTACAGCATCGTCGGTTATAGCCAAAATGAAAAAGACAAAGGTAGAAAAGCCCTTCTATTACAACTAAATACTCAGAATAAAGAGGTAAATACAGCCTATTTAACTATAGCAAAAAATAGTGTTTTTAATGACCTCGTTCAAACGAGTAATGGTGATTTGTATGTGTTAGGAAGTGCCGATAAACAAGCCTGTCTCGTTAAATATAATTCAGTTGGCAAAAAACAGTGGCATCATTTTTTTGACAAAGAAATTGAGTCAGAAGGACTGGTTCTAAAACTTACACCCAATGAACAACTGATAGTCGCAACTCATCAATTTAATGGTAAAATCCATACTGCTTCTATAAAATGTTTAACCGCAAGGGATACTACCTTACGCTGGGAAAAGTATCTACCAGATGTAAAAATAACAGACTTATATGTGACAAAGAACGGGGCTATTTCTGCTACAGGTATACTTTATTCGCCTCAGAAATTAAAGAAAGAAGATTTATTCTTATTTAATATAACTGAAGATGATCAACAAGTGGATACCTTGCACGTGAAGATCCAAGATCAAGGAAAAGATGGAGCGATGGGTTTAATGAAATCGAGAGATAATCATTATTATATTGCGGGTTATAATAGTTCTTTTGCATCAAATATTAATCTTCCAAGAATGTGGGTTTATAGAATGGATGCAACAGGAAAAGCAGTCGATCAAGATTACTTTATTGAGGGAGGAAAATTGTCAGATATTGCACATGATATTATTGAACTAAAAGATGGAAGTATTTTAGTAGCTGGAAATTCTGAATCTCCGAAGAGTTTTTCTTTATCTGGAAGAGAAAAAGGCGCTTTTTTAATTAAACTATTACCAGAAGCGTACGAAGCGCCCGTTATTACTGAAATTCCAGAAAAAGAAGTATTGGTTGAAGTAAACAAACCTAATCCACCGTTACCACCTACTATCACTTGGCTGAATAATTTGTCATTATCTAGAAAAGGAACAAGTTATTTAGTAAATCGTCCCATTAAGATGAGGCTTCGGGCTATTAAGCATTCCCCTGAAAATCGACAGCCTTTAGAAAAAATGGATTATGCTTATGCCATTAATGATACTATTTATCACCCCATTACGATTACCCAAGCAAAATCTAAACCTGTTAGTACATTTAGTAACCGAGCCTCAGAAATTGATTTAGACCCTATATCTCTTTCTTTAAAGGAGGGAAGGAATGAAATTTTTATAAAAGTGGAGGGGATTCTAGTAAAACAATTTGTGATCGAATACAAATTATCTAGTCCAAATCTCCACTTATTGTCCATAGGCGTTCCTGATTCAGAACTAAAGTATACCACTAAAGATGCTAGAGATTTTGCGAATGCTTTTCGTTCTATAAAGCCAGAAAGTAGTATCTATCAAAGCATTATAATAGACACCCTTACGACAAAAGACGCAACTAGGGAAGGTAAAATAAGAGCTACCATTGATGACCTAAGCAGCAAAGTAGTGAAAGACGATGTAATTATGTTGTTCATTTCTGCTCATGGGTTTATTAACGAGCAGCAACAATTCCTTATTGCTGCCGCTGGCTACGAAAAAAAAGATTTTGATGCCCTTTATTTTAAAAAAGATATACTCGAACCACTAGAACAGTTAGATTGTAAAAAAATAGTTTTCATTGATGCTTGTCATAGTGGAGGGGGGACTAAAGGCATACCTAATAGCCAGCGTACAGAGGCACTCATTAAAATTTCTGAAGCTAATAATGACTTTTACATTATGAGTTCGAGTAGTGCCCAGCAAAAATCTTACGAAAATAAGGATTGGGAAAATGGTGCATTTACCAAAGCACTTACAGAAGCATTTAACAATACATTGGTAAAAGTGGCTGAAGGAGTATCTATTCGAGCTAATACCGACGATAATTATTTGAATTTAGCCGAACTATATGCTTTTGTGAAAAAACGAGTTACCTATTTAGCCAAAACGAAAAATAAAACACAAACACCTTATATGAAAAAGGCTTTCTTTGAGTTAGATTTACCCATTTTTGAGTATTAAAACATTTGATCCCTACTTTATCTTAACTTATTTAGACATACTCTTACTAACTCTGACACTCAAACAAATAATGAAATATTTAATAATGAAAAAAAAACTACTCTCTACTTATGTCTACTTTTTATTTTGTACGATTGGTGTAAGTTTAATTTCTTTAAATTTTTCTTATGAAGAGGAGAGTATAGACGTTGGAGGAAAAAAGACGGCAAATACTAGTCGTATGGATGCTTTTCCTACTTTTAGGTGTGGATCATTTATTACAGACACAGGTGGACTAATCCAAATAACAATCGAAGGTGTTGTTAACACTAATACTCAATTACGATATAATCACCCTAATTTGAATGGCCAACCTGTCGTAATTAACTTAAGTCTCGGTGACACGATTATTATAATTAATAATGTGCCGACTGGTACTTATCAATTTGAGTTGGATGACGGTATTTTTAGTATTTCTTGTCAGGTCAGTTTTACTGTTGTAGACCAAGTTGATTGTTCCTCCTTCAATATATCCTTAGGGACCACTAATACTAACTGCACAGATGATGGAATTATTTCGGTAATAATGAGTAATGGTCAAGCGCCTTATAATGTGACTTGGACTGACTTTAGTGCTTCAAGTACAACAATTACAACTAATTCTAGTGTAAGAAACCTATCTGATTTAGGTGCTGGAACTTACACGGTAACCGTAAAGGATGCTAATGGATGTGAAGCAACTCAAACTGTCACGATTGAAAATAACGACTTTCAAATAGGTGCCTCTTGTGATGATGGTAATAGCTATACCTACAGGGATAAAATTCAAGCGGACGGTTGTAGTTGTAGTGGGGTATTTCCTAGTTTTGATTGTCAGGTATTCCAAATGGCGAGTTCCTCGACTAATGCAGATGGTCAGATACAATTAACCATTAAAGATATTGGCGATAATTTTCATTTTTGGTATAGTAGTCCTAATTTAAATAATAATCAGCAAATCTTTGTTGATTTAAATGCCAATGATACCATTATTATTCTAAGTGATTTGCCAGCGGGAACATACGACTTCTATATAGGTCCTAAAGATGATATTAGTCTTGATTATTGTGCGTTGATGCTTGATTTTATGGAACAAACTTGCCGAGAACGAGACTCTTTAGCATTAATAGACTTATATAATGCTACTGCTGGAGATAATTGGATAAGTAATGATAATTGGTTGACTAATGCCCCTTTGGATGAATGGTATGGGGTGATTACTAATGGGAATGGATGCGTTGATAGCTTAAGTCTTAGTAATAATAATTTAAACGGAAATTTATTGGATTTGAATCTACTGGATTTGCGGTACTTTAATTGTGGTATAAATGAAATAAATGGAATTATACCCAATTTTACTAATTTGCCTGAATTGGAATATTTCTATTGCAACGATAATAATCTAGAAGGAACGATACCTAATTTTACTACTTTATCGAAGCTGGTTCAATTTAGATGTGATAATAACAACCTTTCTGGGACTATACCCAATTTTACTAACCTACATAGTCTAGGATCTTTAGAATGCAGTAAAAATAAAAATATTAATGGCAACATACCTAATTTCACTAATTTACCTAATTTACGATATTTCAATTGTAGTAATAATCAACTAGGTGAGAATATTCCTAATTTCACCAATTTGCCCAATTTAGAATATTTCAATTGTAGTAATAATCAATTAGTTGGGACAATACCCGATTTTGCAAATTTAGGCAGTTTAGAAAATTTATTTTGCAACGACAATCAGTTGTCGGGCTGTTTCTCCACATCTTTACCTAATGATTTGTGTCGCTTAGTAACTACTATTATTGATGACTGTAGCTGGAATAATAATTCCTTAGAAGGCTGTCAATACGATTTCAGAAATAACCCAAAACTCCCTTGGCAAGGAGATTTTGCTAGGTTTTGCAATGGAGCATCGCAAACTGGTGCAACATGCGATGATGGAAATCCAAATACCTCAAATGATGTTATTCAAGCAGATTGTTCTTGTAGCGGCGAAATAATCGATTGTTCCTTACTAGATTTTATTGTAGAAACGACAAATGCTAATTGTACAGAGAATGGCGCTATAGAAATCTCTATAAGCAATGGTCAAGCACCCTATTTGGTGGCTTGGACGGGCCCTAGTTCATCAAGTGTGACGGTCAATTCTAGTATTGTTCAAATACCCGATTTAGGTATTGGAACGTATACCATTCTAGTAAGAGATGCCAATGAATGCGAAGTTAATCAAGAAAGCCTATTATTAAGTGAACCTCAAATCGGCGCTCCCTGCGACGATGAAGACCCTTCTACAGAGAATGACCAAATTCAAGCAGATTGTAGTTGTCGAGGTGCCACCATTTGTGAAGGAGATATTTTTATTTATACTACCCCCATCCAAACGAATTGTGAACAGGTTGAAGCTATGGCAATAGACATAGAAAATGGGACACCTGGTTTTCATATTCGGTGGGAAGGACCCGTAAGCAATGAAACAAGTATGAATAGTTCTTTGGATACCATCTATGGTCTTTCTCCTGGTGATTATACGATTACGGCTACAGATGCTAATAATTGTGTTAGAGCATCCTCTTTTAAGGTGGCGGGTGTTTTCAATGCTCAAACTAAAGTGACCGCTGTAACTTGTACTAGAGCTGGCAATTTATGGATTGATTTCTATGATGGAAATCCTCCTTATAATATCCATATTGAAGGGGCAAATGAGTGGGAGCGAATAGTATCCACTTCAGTAGATTTTCAAATTCCAGATATTCCTATTGGGGATTACGTCATAAGTATTACGGATGGTAATAATTGTGAATGGAAAGATACTTTTGTGATGACGGAAGATTGTGATCAAGATAATGATGGTTTTAGCCGAAGTAGAGATTGCAATGATAATGATCCAACTATTAATCCAGATGCTATGGATCAACCCGATAATGGCATTGATGAGAATTGTGATGGCGTAGATTCTACCCTTCTAAATATTTGTGTAACCAGGAATCAAGCTGCACTAATAGATTTTTATCAAACCATTAATGGAGAAAGCTGGACGAATAAGAATAATTGGACGAATACGGATAAGTCTTTAAAAGATTGGTATGGAATAAGGTTAAATGAAGAAGGTTGTGTTCAAGGAATAGATCTAGACGGTGTTGATAACACCGACAGAGATTGCCCTAGCGAGTGGACTTGTTTTGTAGATTATATAGGAACGCCTAGCGGGAATGAACTTTCAGGGACTTTTCCAGAATTGGACCTACCTGATTTAGAAGTACTTAACTTATCGGGGAACACGCTGAATGAGTTTCCTAAGTTGAATGGTATTCCAAATTTAAAGAGTCTTTTTTTTAGGCATGTGAAGTTTATAAACCCAACACAACTTGACAATTTTAGTGCCTTACCCGAATTGATATACGTAGAGGTGGTTCACACGGATAACCTATCAGGCGAACTTCCAAACTTTCAGTCTGCTAACTTAAAAAGTTTATACTTACATAATAATGATTTAACCGCAACTATTCCTTCGTTGGATAATGTGCCTAACCTCATTCAATTACATCTAGAAGGAAATAAGCTGGAAGGAAGAATACCTGACTTCCAACTAAAACAATTAGCCCTTTTAAACCTTTCTAATAATAATCTAGTAGGGACCATTCCTTCTTTCGAGGCCCTCGAAAAAATTAAATTATTACACTTAGGGGCCAATAAGCTTAGCGGAATAGTTCCTGATTTTTCCTCTAACCCCTTAGAAGAAATTACCCTTGAAAATAATGAGTTGGATAGTTTGCCTCCTAATTTTGTAACTATAGAGGGATTAGAAGAATGTAAGGTTCAAAATAACCGTTTCACGTTCGATGATATTTTACCCAATATGCATATTCCCAATTGGAGGTATGCACCACAAGATTCCATTTTTGTAGATACAATCATAAATATAGCCGAGGGAGAAGATTTAGTTATTGATTTATTAATTGACGCAAGTGTGTCAAGTAATATTTATAATTGGTTCAAAGATGGGATGGAGCATCGAGAAATTTTAGGCAATAACGGTTTATCTATTGCAAATATTCAACGAAGCGATGCGGGAGAATATCGAGTAGAAATTAAAAATCCAAATGCTCCTGCCTTAACGCTTTATAGTCGATTAATTAGGGTGGCAGTGACAGCAACCACAGTAGAGGAAGAAGAAGTTTGCCAAACGGTTGTAGTTAATTTACCAAGAGAAACTGTTTGTATGAATACAGAAATCAATGGTATTAGGATACAATCAGACACCCTGTTAGTCGATACTTTGATGACAGATTATGGTTGTGATAGTATTGTGCAAAGAACGTTAACAGTTATTTCGCCACCGGACATTGATAATCAATTCCTAACTTTTCGACCCAATACAGAATATGCTGTAGAACTTTATGACTTAATGGATTGTCCAGATTGCTTTGCTACTATACGATCTACGGATGAATTAGTCTGTAGTGGCCCGAATAGAAATATACTTGCTTGTAGTATTACAAGTAATACCTGTGATTCCCTGAAAATTGATTTTGAAGTGAGTAATAATAATTGTCCAGAAATGGTAAGTACTGCCAGAATTAGTTTATACAATCAACAAGACTGTGAAATCCCCTATTACTTTAGCCCGAATGGAGATGGAATAAAGGATGATTTTACGATTCCTGAAATATATAATGATCCAGAAAAATATCCGCATTATGAATTAATTATTCTTAGCCGTTGGGGAGTGGAAGTGTATCGTAAAAAAGGGTATGAGCCTGATGGCTGGGATGGGACACTCAATGGAAGAGGTAAACCTTTACCAGATGGTAATTACATCTATATTTTGAAATTACATACTGTAGATACGCGGCAAATAGTTGGAGAAGTTGCGCTTATAAGGTAGTAATTTGGGTTAATAGGTTGAAAAAGCTGAACTGAGATTATACTCTTGGGTACCTCCAATTAAATTATTATAAGAAGAAAGCGGATAACTAAAGCCAAAACCAATTTTCAGGTTAGCATTTCCCCATTCTTGCAAGATACCAAAATCTAAATTAATTAATGCCCCACGGGTAGTGAAATCACTACCTAAACCAAACCATAATTGATTTTTTATTTGTGCTCGGAAGTTTAAATTGATAGCGAGTGGAGTATTAGGTACATACTTTACCCAAACAGCAGGCTCTATAAAACTTTGATCTGTAAAATATTTTATTAACCCAAAAGTGGAATAATAATGTCGAATACGCGTTTCTTTTTCTGGTAAATCCTCATAGTTATTGCTAAAATTAAATATTTGAGGGATGGAAATACCCATATACAAAAGATTGTTTTCCTTGCTTAAATCATGCTGATAAAAAACACCTAAACCAACATCAGGGAAGACACCAGAAAAATTATCTTGGATGCCAACGCCTACTGGCCTCCCATTAGTTGATGACCGAAATTTTAATTGACTTTGAACAAATCCTCCACTTATACCTGCGGAAAGTTTGCCTTTAGGAAAATCAAGTACCCCCGCTATTTTTCCATAAAAACCTGTTCTAAAAAAAATGCCATTTTGATCGTTTAACACATACCCTCCAATAAGTAAACTTGGATCAGGGCTAGCGTTTAAAAAATAATCGGCTCTTAAAATTTTTGTGCTTGGTGGATTTTTTAAGTTACTATTTTTCCATTGGTCTCGCCATGTAGCCCCTAAAAAGAGATTGGTTTCACCACCTGTAGTAAAATAATCTAAAGGAATAGCTCCTGGATTAATAATGGTTTGCAACGCCCTAAACTGTGTGAAATCAGGAAGTTGTTGTCCCATTAAATTAACGGAATATAGAAAAGATAGCAACCATATTCCATTAGTGTTTAGCTTATTTTTTAGTGTTTTCTGAGGCATTATTGAATCAATATTTTATTTTTTACTATCAAATTCTCTCCTTCTCCTAGATTTGTTCCTTTTAAGATATTTCTTGTGTTTTTTTTGGCAAGAGTTGTATTTAAACACCCCTTCGAGTTCAAAAACTTACGCTTTTTCATGCCTTGAATAAGAAAAAATAACTTCGCATAAAAACGTATAATTAATGTACCATTCCTTATGGAACATCAAAGGACAATAATTTTCATTTTCCGTAGGATATAGTAAGAGCATTGTTGTTCATTAAAAGTTTTGAGAACCATTGGGTTGACGAAAGTATAATAAAATTTATTAATGTATTACAAAATTTCATTTATTTTTTAGTGACTTTGTTACTTCGATTTGGAGTGTCCTAACTGTTCTCTAACAATTCTAAACCCTATCCCAGAATGTCTTTTGTTAGGAGAGTAAGCATATTCTGAAGGATTATCTTTAAATATATTGCTTGGTAGGACAAAATAAGAACCTCCTTTAATGATTTTTCGAGACTCATTAATATAAGGATTTGCTAAATCATTTACCGTCCATTCGGCTACATTGCCATACATATCATAGATACCCAATTGATTGGGTTGAAATGAACCTACAGGGCTAGTAAAAGCAAAACCATCGGATGCTTCCGCTACTTTTTTATTGGGCAATAATTTTTTCAAATTATTATCTGCTAAGTTAGCATATTGATACCAATCTTTTTTAGTAATGGTAGTAGCAGCAGCGTTTTCCCATTCTTGCACCGTCGGTAACCGATAAATAAAATGCTCCTCTTTGCCAGAAAGCCATTGACAGAATTGTTGCGCTTCATACCAACTAATATTAATAATGGGATGTTTGAGATAAGCTGTCTCTTCTTTTTTAATTAACTTTCCACGCTGATTATGCCTCCATGAAATGTCAGATTGTTGGGCTCTTTGGTTCGTGAAGCTGAGTAAATTTTTGATAATTAGTGAAGCATCTATTGTTGATTCCTCTTTTTTGTAGCCAGTTTCAAATATGAATTGAGCATATTGCTGATAGGTCACCTCATATTTGGACATCTCTAGATTAAGACTTATTGGCACCATATTATTGCTGATTTCGTTATAGATTTCTTTAGCGATTTTAGCTTCTTTAGCCGTTTTAATAAAATGATCAAAATCTTTTTTGATGGCTAGTAAGATGGTATCATTCTCTTCCTTTTTGGCAGGATGAATTTTTTTTCCTAATTCTTGGGTGATGAATGCTTTATCTTTTGTCACAAAAGAATATTTAAAAGACGCAGGGACAGGTAGATTTTCTGTAGGTTGATTTGGAAGAACTGGATATTCTTGATTTTCTACCCATATAGACCCTTCCATATCTGATATAAAAGTAAAATACCCAAAGATAATTGGTGTTTTATTTAATTCAGATATGGAAGGGTCTATATGGACATTTTCTTCACCAAATACTGGGAAAAATTGAAAGCCACTTGGTGGTTGAGCATTTAGATTTAATTGAATCCAGAAGGAAATGATCAAGGATAAACTTATTTTTAATGGGCAGGCTGTAGTTTTTTTAAGTTCTATAAGATTATGGATTTTTTTCATCATTATTATATTTGTTAAAATCAGGAGAAAATTTTGTTCCTCGTTCTTCAGTTAAAGCGAAAGTATGAGCCGTTTGTTGTTTTCTATTATTGCTACTAAAAATCATAGTTACTGAAAAAGCTTCCCCTGGTACAGTATTAATATTTTCTTTAATGTCCTGCCAGAGATAGCTGCCTCCAGGTTTTAAATACCCTTCCTTTTTTGGTGGCCTTTCCTGATAAGTCTTTATGTAAAAAGAATCATTTTTTTCTAGTATTACTTGTGCTTCAAAATACTCGATGGTATAGGGACTACCATCTTTAGGGTTTATTATTTTTAAAGGTTTATTTTTAAACGTTTTTTTATATTGATTTAATAAGTTTTCGGAGACTTCTAGTTGCTGCATTTTTGCTTTATAAGTTCGAGAAAGCAAACCAAAATAGGCAACAGTTGCGCTTAAAAAAATTAATCCTAGGATCAATTTTTTTTGAATTTTCATTAATTTTTGCCTTTTCTCCTTGCTAGATTCTGTTTCTTTAGGGGTAGTAGAACGATAATTAGTATCTGGATGATCATAAGTTTCTTGTTTGGAAGGCATAGTTGAAGGATAATTGATTTGATTATTATTCATTTTTTGAAGTTTATACTAAGAAAGGCCAGTTTTTAAACTGACCTTTCTAATTTGATTAAAATAAACGTTATCCCCCGATACTGTTAGCAAATTGTTCTGCTCTTGTAGCGGCACTTTGAGCTTGATCTACAGCTGAATCTGCGTCATCTGCTGCTTGATCTGCTGCTTTGGCGTGATTTTCAGCGTCATCCGAGAACTGTTCTGCCTCTTTAGCTGCAGTTTCCGCATCTGTGGCTGCTTTTTCGGCATCAGATTTTAAATTTTCGGTTTCATCTTTCAAATTGTCGATATCGTCTCTAAGTTTTTCACTATCAGATTTTAAATCTTCAATTTCTTCTTTTTCCTCAGTACTCTTATCTAGTAACTCTTTAATTTCTTTTTCTGTATCATCTGCCACTTTTTGAGTTGTTTCTAAAGCGTCTTCGATGCTATCTAAAGCTTTTTCTGCTTCTCCTTTTGCTTCCATTATATTATTAACAAATTCATTAGCTTCATCCGCAGCACTAGATGCTTCTTCCGAGAAGTTTTTAGCTTCATCCATAGCACTAGATGCTTCTTCCGAGAAGTTTTTAGCTTCATCCATAGCACTAGATGCTTCTTCCGAGAAGTTTTTAGCTTCATCCGCAGCACTAGATGCTTCTTCCGAGAAGTTTTTAGCTTCATCCGCAGCACTAGATGCTTCTTCTGAGAAGTTTTTAGCTTCATCCATAGCACTAGATGCTTCTTCCGAGAAGTTTTTAGCTTCATCCGCAGCACTAGATGCTTCTTCTGAGAAGTTTTTAGCTTCATCCGCAGCACTAGATGCTTCTTCTGAGAAGTTTTTAGCTTCATCCATAGCACTAGATGCTTCTTCCGAGGAATTTTTCGCTTCATCCGCAGCACTAGATGCTTCTTCCGAGAAGTTTTTAGCTTCATCCGCAGCACTAGATGCTTCTTCTGAGAAGTTTTTAGCTTCATCCATAGCACTAGATGCTTCTTCCGAGGAATTTTTCGCTTCATCCGCAGCACTAGATGCTTCTTCCGAGAAGTTTTTAGCTTCATCCATAGCACTAGATGCTTCTTCCGAGAAGTTTTTAGCTTCATCCGCAGCACTAGATGCTTCTTCTGAGAAGTTTTTAGCTTCATCCGCAGCACTAGATGCTTCTTCTGAGAAGTTTTTAGCTTCATCCATAGCACTAGATGCTTCTTCCGAGAAGTTTTTAGCTTCATCCGCAGCACTAGATGCTTCTTCAACTAAGCTTTTTGCATCATCTGCAGAAGTAGAGCATTCATCCGCGGAATTTCTCCCATCATCAGCGGAGTTTTTGGCTTCGTCGGCAGAGGTAGCGCATTCATCAGCGGAATTTTTGGCTTCGCCAGCAGAGTTAGCAGCTTCATCCCAAGAATTTTTCGCTTCATCAGCGGAGTTTTTAGCTTCATCGGCAGAAGTAGCGCATTCATCAGCAGAGTTTTTGGCTTCGCCAGCAGAGTTAGCAGCTTCATCCCAAGAATTTTTCGCTTCGTCAGCAGAGTTTTTAGCTTCATCGGCAGAAGTAGCGCATTCATCAGCGGAATTTTTGGCTTCGCCAGCAGAGTTAGCAGCTTCATCCCAAGAATTTTTCGCTTCGTCAGCAGAGTTTTTAGCTTCATCGGCAGAAGTAGCGCATTCATCAGCGGAATTTTTGGCTTCGCCAGCAGAGTTAGCAGCTTCATCCCAAGAATTTTTCGCTTCGTCAGCAGAGGTAGATGCGTTATCAGAGAATCCTTTCGCTTCATCGGCAGAGGTAGATGCGTTATCAGAGAATCCTTTCGCTTCGTCAGCAGAGGTAGCACATTCATCAGCGGAATTTTTCGCTTCATCCGCAGAAGTGGACGCGTTATCAGAGAACCCTTTCGCTTCATCCGCAGAAGTGGACGCGTTATCAGAGAATCCTTTCGCTTCATCGGCAGAGGTAGATGCGTTATCAGAGAATCCTTTCGCTTCATCGGCAGAGGTAGATGCGTTATCAGAGAATCCTTTCGCTTCATCGGCAGAGGTAGACGCGTTATCAGAGAATCCTTTCGCTTCATCCGCAGAAGTGGACGCGTTATCAGAGAATCCTTTCGCTTCATCCGCAGAAGTGGACGCGTTATCAGAGAACCCTTTCGCTTCATCCGCAGAAGTGGACGCGTTATCAGAGAATCCTTTCGCTTCATCCGCAGAAGTGGAACAAGCTTCGCTTGCCGTATTTGCATTTTCTTCGTGCGTAGTGATTTGTTCAAAGAGAGAAACACTTTCTTGCTCTTTATCTTGAATCGACTCAACTAAAGTAACAACCTCTTGTTCTTTGGTTTGCATTTCAGAAAGTAAATTGCCACTTTCTGTTTCGTTTTCTTGTATCTGTTCTACAGCTGTACGTCCAGTTGTCTCCATCTCGGTAATTTGCTCTACCATCTGAGTACATTCTTCTTGATTCTTCGTCATAGCACCTACCAACTCAATAGATTCGCCTTCATTTTCATTAATTTTTTGAACCAAGGAAGTTGATTCTTGTTGATTGCTCTCAATCTCCTGTAAGTTATTATCAGACTCTGTCTTATTTTGCTCCATTGCTTCCAATGTTGATTCCGACTGATTTAATAACTCTTCAATTTTTGCATTATTTGTTTCGGATTGCGTTTGTAATTCGACAATCATATCCGCATTATCCTTGGATTGTGCCTCCAATTCTTTGATTTGATTGGTGAAAGTTTCTGATTCTCCATGGAGTGTTTCGATGTTACTTAAAAGCTCCTGAGTCTTTGTATCCGCTTCTTGAATATTAGCTAGGAGTTCTTGAGATTCCTCTAATACCGAAGTTAATTCTTCGCTGATTGTGGTTGCTTTTTCTTTTTCTTGCTCGATGAGCTCTACTGCTTCAGTAGCTCTATCCAATAAACTATGGATATCCCCACCGCCAACACCACCTGTACCTAAATTTGCTGCCATGATTATTTTTTTAAAAGTTAAAAATTAGATTTAAGATATGACTTGTTTTGTTGGAACAAAGGTATAGGCGAATCAAGGTTAAATGCGAAAAAAAATAGTGAAACAAAGGAGTAACAAAGGTGCAATAGATAGGTGACCTTTTTTTAAATAAGGTATAAAGAGGAGAACTCAGGGTTTAAAAAATATTTTAAAATACTTTATTTACTCTCACTCAAAAATTGCGACGATAATGAACTGTCATTAAAAAGAATGACCAAATTATGATCTAAATTAGACAGTTGAGTTACTTTTTGCAGTAATAATAACACAGCTATTCGAGTTGTGCCACATCGATTATTCATTTTTAGCTAATCACCTAAATATTGGCAAGTAGCTGATAATCAGATTATTAAAAATTAAAAGTAGCTAAAATTAAAAATAACCTTATTGTATAACTTAAAAATAATGACTGTGTATATAGAAAAGAGTCAAGCTTTGTTAGATGATTTATCTGTAATAATCCAAGAATCCAGTTCTTTAGAATTACGAACTCAGTTTGAGCCAATAATCAATAATTGTGAAAACTTTATCAAAGCGCCTAATCAAACAAGGAGTATTCCTATTCTATTTTTAGGGATACCTAATGAGGAAGAAGTTAAATTATTAGAATCTTATTTCGAACAAAAATTAGCAACTGATTTTATAACTCGAAAAATACCTTACTTTTTAGCTCAAAAGCAGTATGACGAAAATAGGATTAATCTACAATTTTGGGATGCTACTAAGGTAGGTACTTCTTTTTTTGAAGAAAGAAAAACAATAGTTTTAGTATTTTTATTTGAGCCCCCTCAACGAAATAAAGATTTATTGCAAGCGATTCGGCTTCTGACGGAAAGAAATGGAGTATTGTATTTCTATACTCGACACTATTTGCCAAAAAATGATAAAAGCATATTAAGTAAAACAGTAGGAAGGCTAATTGCCCAACAAATAGTTACTTTAGAAGGGCAACATTTATCATCAGATTTTACTCAATTAATGAGTTCCGAGAACAAGGCAGTATACCAAGCCCTAATGGGAATTGAAGAAATAAGTAATATAAATAGACAATTCTTATCTGCTCACGAACAGCACAGATTGCATTTGAAAATTAAGAAAATGCAATTAATGCAAAAGCAAATTCAAGCGCAACGAAAAACAAAAAAAAATCAGCGAAATGGATCTCAATTAGAGCGGGTAGTAAATCTACGACTACGGCAATTTGAACAAAGATTCTCTAATGCTTTGGAAGAAAATTTAAAACCCACATTGGGTCGATTTTGTATGTTAGCTAGTCAGGAAATAGAAACTTTAGAAGATTTGAAGGAAATAAAAAGGGCAAAACAATTGGCATTTACTATTCCAGAAGACACGCTTGATAATATAATGAAAACATTTAAAACGAACTGTGAAAACTTAATACATTCTCAAAAAAAAGAAGCAATTAAGTGTAACAAAACGATTCATCGGGAAATCAGCAAATTTTTGGCACAATATAATTTGAAACCAATTCAGTCCAGCACAGAAATAATAGAAGATCGAGAGATTCAATATCTGTTACAACATAAAATAGTTTTTGATAAAAAGTTTGAAGGGGCAATGTCTAATAGAGGGCTAATGGAATATATTATGGGGGCAAGAATGTATTTCATGTACGTGATGATGGGGGCTTCTATGCTAGGATATAGTATAAGGCGGAATGAGACCTTAAAGCAGTATATGGCTTCTATAGCAATTATTTTAATTGGTTTAGGAGTTTATCAAGTCTGGTCGAGTAAGCAAGGTGAAAGAGAAGAACAAACAGAAAAACACTTACAAGGAGCAAAAGATTTTATTAACAATCAATTCAAAAGAATTAGCCAAGAAATCAATAGAGCTATGGAGAAGCTAATTGCGGAGAAAGTCCGAAAACAAGCAGAACGTAGTATCGTAAATGCACAACAACTACTACAAACTAAATTAGAACTAGAGCAAAAAAAGCTAGAAATTCAAAAAAATAAAATAGATAGAATGCTTAAAAGTATGGCTGCTCAAGAAAAAAAAATGGATACACTTGCTCGAAGTCAAGCAAATTTTGAAAAAAATATTGAACGTTTAAAAAACGCTCTCCAAAGTAATATTAAGCAAAAGGAACGGATAATTCCTACTGAATTTAACAGTATTATTACTCCAAATGTCGATGAAAATATTTCAGATAGAGAAAGTCGAAGATTGGAGCGTATGGAAAGAAAAAGAAGAAGGGCAGAGAGGGTAGAAGACTGAAAGAGCTACTATTTTGACTGTCTAGTAAATCAACTAAAAATTAAAAAATGAAAGTAGGTATTGATATCGGAAACAGGAAATCAAGTATTTCAATTAGAAGACCTGATGGGAGTTTACTGAGTATCCCAGATGCTACATTTAGTCATTACTTAGAAACCCCATCGACTATTTGTCTAGACCAAGAAACCATCTTAGTGGGGCTTCCCGCAGAAATGAAGTTGACACAAGAAGTAAGTATTCCATTTTATCGTGCTTTTAAACAGGCAGTAGGGAGTGAAAGGGCATTATTTATAAATAATCAGCAGCATTGGTACGTAGAAACATTTTTAACTTTATTATTGAAAAAATTAAAATATGATTGCGAGACTTTTTGTGGAACGCCCATTGAAAGTGCGGTATTGTCGATTCCAAATTTTTTTGAAGCAAAAGAAAAAAAAGCCATATTAATAGCTGCATCCCTAGCAGATATTCCTGTACTTGACCTTATTTCAGAAGCCACAGCTATTGCTCATGCCTATATTGATGAAACAAAAGAAATATTAGAGGGCCTTTTTTTAGCCTATGATTTTGGCGCTAGTAGTTTAGATATTACGATATTACATTTAAGCGATGCTGGAATTGAAACGGTACTACAACAATCAAACCCTCAATTTAGATCAGCTTTAATAATTGAAAAAATAAAAGATTTTTTGATTCTTTCTTTAGAAAAAAGTAAAGGTCGAATTTTAGTATATTCCCCTTATTGTTTGCGTCAACTAGAAGAAATAGCAGAAGAAATATTTATTACTCTCTCTGACCCTACGGTTTTTTATATAAAAAAGCAGATTCTTGTTGATAAGGATACTATTACTCTACTATTGGATCGTCCATCTCTGGAGGCGTTAATAACTCCTGTTATAGAAGCCAGTTTAACTGGTTTTTTAAAACTAATGTTCGCTAATGGGTTGACAACTGATGATTTAGATGGCGTATTTCTAGCAGGAGGTGCTGCTTCTTTATCCTTAGTTAGGGAAAAAATAGCAGCTAAATTTAGCATGGATGCTTCAAAAATCTGTTTAAAAAACCACCGAAAGGCAGCTTCTTTTGGTGCGACCCTTCATGCGCAGTCAATAACCCAAAACCTAGCTTTACCAAATTTACCTAAAGAGTTTAAAGGCATAAGTGGCCATAATATTGGCCTTCAAACTTTCAGTTCAGAGTTAGGAAGCTATGCAATTGATACGGTACTAGAACAAAATTTACCTTTACCTTGCCAAGGCAGTCGAGTGTATTATTTGACACCTGTGGAGGGGCAGACCACCCTGATAGATGTAGTGGTTTATCAGGGAACAGAGGAGGTAGCCGTTTCTATTGGTAAAATGATCCTAAATTCTATTTTAAATAAAGAACCTAATCAAACTATTGAAGTTGTGCTTACCAATACCGTCTTAGGAACCGTTGAAGTTACCGTTTATTGCCGTCAAACAGGAGAAGAACTAACAGCAATTTTTCCATACTTAACGAAAGAAGATCAGCGTATTCTGGAACAACGGCAATTGGTGGCAGAGGTATTGGTAAATGATTTTATTTGAGTACCTATGGAAAATAAAATACATGAGTCATCCCATAAGTAAGATGCTCACGTCATGGAATAACAAATTTACTGGCTCGATGCCAGCAAATTTGTGAAAAAGGGTACTCGGGGTTGTATCAAAACATTCGGCAAATATTTTTAACCGAATAAAATTTCAAAATACTCCCCCTAACCCCCTCCAAAGAGGGAAAAATTCTGTGTAATTTGAAAAATCAGAACTTTTAATGGTGAACTTT
Source organism: Saprospiraceae bacterium (assembly GCA_965277445.1). GTDB lineage: Bacteria > Bacteroidota > Bacteroidia > Chitinophagales > Saprospiraceae > JAFMDF01. The sequence continues at coordinate 407,011 of CBDICY010000001.1, forward strand.
TTCAAAACGAGTCTTTTGATACAGCCTCTGAGACCCCTTTTTCATGTTTTGTGCGGATATGGATAATTGAACATGTTGGTAAAACCGAAACTGTTCAACTAACTGTATTTGCCCAGAACATTGGACTTGTAAATCAGAGCGTTAACTGCCTACTGCTATTATTGACTGCTTACTGTCACAAAACCACATTCATTAAAATGGATTAAATATTCTTCCTGTAAAAGGATTCCACCCACGTCCGACTGCATTTTCAAAATCAACTATCCCTTGTGTAGTTGTATCTAAGATTTCGTTAGCTCCCTGGCTTATTGTACTAGGAGCTTCAGCAATTCCTTGAGCTATATTACCTGCTGCATCAATTGTACTATTAAGCGCATGATGTGGTAATTCACTTTCGAAGCCTGTATTTGCGGCACCTACTGCTGGAATGTCGAAACTTACACCTAGCCCTATAGAATTTAAGCCATCATTGTCAGGGTCTCCAAAGTGAACGTTTGGATCAAATTTTATTTTAGGGAGACTAACATCTGTAATTCTCTGATCTTCGTCGAACTCCATGTTGACGGATAGTCCATTTCCTATTTTAAATCCACCGCTAATATGCGTATCTACGACATTTTTATCAAATTGCCCTCCTAATTGCCCTTCTGCCTCAAATAATGTTGCGTCGAACCCAGCCATACCTGCATAACCTTGCTCTGTTTTTTCCACAAATATACCAGCCTGCCCGTTTAGTACCTCTACTCCAATATTACCGTTGGGCCCAGAATACTGTGCATCTATAAATCCAGCATCTACCTTCGCTCCTGCAAAATCACTTCCCCCAAAACCAACCTTAGCACCTGTGTGAAGAATGTCAATATTTGCTTTATGTTCATTGTCATCATAATTATAATTAAAAAAACCTCCTTCTGCACTTACTCCATATCCATCTTTATCGGAATACCCAATGGTACCTTCTGCTGATACTATTCTTACTCTTTCATACTGATTATCTACTCCAGCTAAACCTACTCCTGCACTTGCTAAACCACTACCATTTGTATTAGCATAAGCAAAGAGATCTGCTTTTCCGTCATCGGTCTGTAGGTCAGTATATTGATGTTGGGTAGGGGGACTTGGTTTATTACGATGAACTTCTTTTTGTAAACAATCTCTACAAGATTGCAAATGTGCTCTTGCCGCATTTAAATCTATTGGATCCATAATTTAAAATTTTATGATTGATTAATTGATTCTGTTAATTTTTGATTGTATATATTCTTCGAAAAGATTATTCCCTTCTTTCCAGATTTCTCCTATCCTATTTAATTGAGAGGGCGCTTTCTCTTTTATCGTTAATTCCTCTCTACGATAACCTAGATAATGGGCCCCAACCTTACCTAAGAAAGAACTTCTCAAAGCTTTAATTCGATCCTCTTTAGTAGTTGAATCATCTGGAGCATTTCCCCATTCAACCCAAGGCTTAACATCCACTAAAAGATGCCCTTGAGCACCGAATAAACCAGGCGCGACAAAATCGTAAGTCCCTATGTTTTCAGAGGATTCTACTAGTTGCCCATTTGTATCATAAATTATTTGTTGATTGGCTCTAATTCCTATCCCTCTATAATCTTTGTTTCCTGATTCTCCATTAAGATTATGTGCAATGGCAACTCCATGATTTTTCATTTCTTGCTCATTTACCTCACTTTCTTGTGGAGGAATGATCGTATTTGGCTGATATACATTTCTATTATAATGAAGGTATTTTTGCGCTTCTTCATTTAGACTATTCCAGTAATTAACATCTATTTCATTTGGGTTAGTAGGAATTTTGTAACCATTAGGCCCTGTATTATTGCTATTAAAGGTTTCAACTGAGGAATTTATGGCTATTTCCATTTCTTGCTCTCTTATTTGACTTTCAATGGCCATTATTTCTACTTCTGTATTTCCGCGAGCTATGCCTGTAGGCAAACCATCTCGCTTTTCTTGCAAACCTTTAAGTTTTTCTTGTAAGGAATTGATTGAATTGGTTTCAGTAGCATTTGTACTGATAGACTTACTAACTTCTTTCTGTAAACATTCCTTACAGTTTTGTAAATGCGTTTTGGCAGTATCAAGATTTATTACACCCATGGTTTTTAATTAAAATGAAAGTTGTTTTAAAATATTTTATCAAAGAGTTTCTTTGCACTACCACCTATGTCTTTTACAAAATCCTCTACATCATCAACAGCATCTTCTACCACATTATCTACTTTGTCGACAACCTTATCTATGATTTCTGTTTCGACATGTATTCCTAAATCTATGATGCCTAAACCCAAATCTAATTCGAAGCCTAACTCCCTTAACCCATCTCCGTCTTTATCTTCATTGATAACGCCACCACTTGCTCCTAAGGTTAACCCTACACCTGCTCTACCTCCAATAGTGGTATCTACGCCATCATCAGAGTAGGTAAGTCCACCACTAGCAGAAGCTACAATGGGACTAAACTTAAAGTTGACTTTATTGCCATCAACTCCTAATTGCAAATCGGCTATTTTTAATTGACCTTGGGCATAAGCATTTATTTTGCCATTATTATAATCGACTCTTCCAGCAGCATCTAAAGCCGTAAAATTGACCCCCGCATAAAGTCCTCCTTCTCCATAACCCGCTACGCCATATAAGGAAGGCCCTCTGACGTGTCCTTGATAAGTTGTATGATTGCCAATATTTCCGGCAAAATTATTTTGATAAGAAATGATGCCACCCTGAGCAATTAAATTACCATCTATATTTTTAGCAAATCCGTTCTCAAAGTCATAGTTTAAAAAGGCTTGTCCATTGCCATCAATTGACCCAAAAATAATGGGGCCGTTTTGACCAAACTGTTTATAATATTGTTCGTTGATACTACCTTGAACATTAATCGCTCCACTTAGTTGATCTAGTTTAAATCCATTTTTAAAACTAAAGCTACCTGCGGCTAACCCATTTCCGTTGATATTACCAAGAATACCTTGACCTGATCCACCTAGTTTGGCACTAAATTGATTGTTTAGCCCATTGATGTTGACTAATCCCTTTAAATTACTTCCGTTTAACACTTGTAAGACACCAAAATTTTGTCCTCCTTTTCCAAGTGTAAACATCTGTGTTCCTTGACTATTAAAGCCTAGTAACCTAAGGGTTGCGCCTCGTAATAGATTAGAGATAGTAGCAAAAGTAGGCGTAGTACCATTTAATCCATTGGCAATAGTGCCTATAGGTTTAGCTAAAGCCTGTCTTGCTGCTTGAATGTTTGAAATAGCAGTACTTAGATTGATGGTACTCATTTTTTGTGAATTAAAATATGATTAAAATGGATTGTAATTAATTGGGTTATTCCTCTGCAAATTCTCAATACCCTAGCAAAACCATCTCGTCGGATGACTATCGTCGTTCGATGAGATGATTTAAATCATCCAATGATGTAATTATCGGATCACTTGACTAGATGGATTGAGCCCTTCTATTCCTCTTTAATAAATGACTAAAATTGAGCTAATTATCTTTACCTAAATCATCTATATTTGAACCAATTGGCCCCCCAAGGTCTGGTAAATCTAAATCAGGATTGGTATTTCCACTTGAAGCGACTCCTGGTGGCGGAGTATTCGGAAAATTTGGTTCTGCCATGGGTGTTTCAGTTGGATTTATTTCAGAGGATGGATCACTTGGAGAGGTTTGTCCAATATTATCATCAGGGAAACTTTGTCCACCATTTGTATTAGGTTCTAGAAAAGGCTCATTAGGGAAACTTTGCCCACCATTTGTGTTAGGTTCTAGAAAAGGTTCATTAGGGAAACTTTGCCCACCGCTAATATCTATTGGTGAAAATGGATTGCTTGGAGGTATAGGTGATAATACACTTGGAGGAGGAGTATTGGGATAGGATATACCAGAAGGTGGATTATTTGGGTATTGCAACTCTCCTCCGGGTAATACTGAAGGTGCAATTAATTGAGTTCCATCATTAATATTAGGATTAAATTGTTTATCCCAAGTATCAATAACTCCAACATCTATTACAGTACTAAATGTATGGTCAAATCTAGTAAAATAACTTGTATTCATTAAGTTTTCAAAATAAGGAATACCGTCCCCTTGTCCCGATAATGGATTAGTATCAGTACCATCTCCGAAAAGACCATATAATGGATTCTCTTTTTGATAAGGTTTTATATCTACACCAGGTTCTATACGAATATCTTCTACATAAGAATAGCCAGGTTTTAACCCTAAATTCGCCCCCATGAACCCAGCCGCATCATGAAATACGCCATGATAATGGATTGGACTTTCAGGATCGGCATTTACAGAAGAATTACCTCCACCTACTAAACCGCCAGACGGATTCATTAAGGAAGCAATAACAGGGTCTATACCGATACTATCGCCTACAACTTTACCGTATCTAAGTTGTGAGTTTGATCCCATAAAGTCATCATGCCTATCGGAATTTAAAGGTAAAAAGTTAATATTTTGATCGTACATAGTTTGTCTCATTTGTTCATATTGGTCAAATAAAGTGTTTCCATCTACACCACGTATATCAGCGATTGTTTCTATCAACTGTTTCGCATCTTTAGGATCATTGTTTTGTAGAATGTGATTTTGTAATTCCGTCATAGTATTAGCCAATTCCCTATTTCCAGCTCCAGATATTTGTATGCCAATAAAATCTGTAATGTACCTCTGTGTATAAACGTTTGATGTACTGTTATTGGCTAATGCTGTTAAATTATCCTCTACTAGTTTTTTTCTTTGCTCTATTATTCCATCATTAAAATCCCTTAATTCTAGATTCTGCTGTGTTCTAAATTTTTGTAGGTACATATATTCAGCATGAGGAACCATATTAGGATATTTCTGTTGTAAAGATGTTTTATAGGTATTGTAGTCGTTTTGCTGCTTTATTAGAAAATCTGTTTGAGTAGTTGCTTGGCTAATATCTTTTGGAACATTCCTCCTATTAACTGACCTCATTAATATTGCTTTTGCAGCTTGGCTCTGCGAGGCTGCTGTATTTAATTTTTCTGTGATACTCATCTTTTTAAATTTATTAGTACGTTTAAAGTAAAGAATACCCTTCACTCTCAAAATGCCTCCAGCTTTTGTCGCAGTAAGGACAAAGCACCAAAATAATTTTAGTAGAATAGAGAAAGCAAAAGATAAAGCGATTTGTCAATTACAAAATTACTCCATAAATCCCCCCAAAACATAATTACCCACTTAATACCCACTTGTTTCCCTTTACCGATTCACTAAGATTTTTCCTGCATAGGATTCTCCTTCTCCCACATCTAGGTGAAGAATATAATAATAAGTAGATTCAGGTAGAGATTGCCCTTTTTGGTTCGTGCCTGCCCAATCATTAAAATAAGGTTTAGCATGAAAAACCTGATTGCCCCAACGATTATAGATGGTTAATCTATTTTCTGGATACTTTTCTGGATGGATTAATAATTCATCGACAATCCATTCGTCATTCATTCCATCACCATTAGGTGTGAGAATATCGGGGAGTGGATTTTCGGTTTGAAAGGGGAAAACTTTGACGATAATCGCTGCTGAATCACAGTTTTCTGTGCCAATATTTCTTGCAGAGACATCATTGATACAATGCATATTACAGACCATATAGCTCAAAGTATCCAAACCAAAGAAACCTTGTGGAGCTCGATACTGTAGCGTGGTATCATTCACTACTGTGAGACTGGAATTTTGGGTGAATAGCGCAATCTCCGTAGGTGCATTATATAATTCATCATTGGCTAAAACATTTAAGATGGTATCGGCTTTATACGACAATTCAAAATAATCTTCTACGGCTACTGGCGTACCCTCATAAAATACCACAGCAGTATCTGCGAGGGTACAAGCCCCCTTTTCTAGATTCCAGATAATTATATTCTCTTCTTCTAGTAAATCATACGCCCATGTTCTACTATTATTGGGCGTTTCAAATTGGATACCATCATCTATAGCCGACCAATAACCTATAGTCTCCGCAGGTTGACAGGCCTCTAAGGATACCTCTGAAGAACAAGGATTGCTAAATTCTATGGTACAATTATTTGGATAAAAAATGGCTTTATCAATGCTTAGAACCACGATACTATCACAACCACTAGTGGCCATCAACGTATCTCTATAAAAACCTGGTTCACAATATTCTGTTGTTCCAATTACCATACAATCTCCTTCGCAGATATTGATAAAAGTACTATCAATTGGTAAATTTTCAATAACAATAGAGTCGCTAATGGTGCAAGCGTAACCGTCTTTGGTAACGCCATCATTGACCCTCAAGTAATAAACACCGGGCGCTAAATTATTAAGTGTTGGTCCTTGAATGGTCTGATTCAAATTCTTACTTGTCCAATGATAACTATAAGGACCACCGTGATGACTTTGGACAATAGAGGTGGTAGCTGTGCCATTATTTGCGCCGCAATCCGAATGTTTATAGTCAATATCTACAATCAGTTGATGTACTTGTAGGTTGAGGAATACTGTGCTATCACATCCAAATGAATTAGTAATTGTATGTGTGTAAGCACTTGTTTTATCATAGCACGCCGTACCAATAGTAAAACAAGTACCTTCACAAATAGTCGTATCTAGTACTAATTCATTAAAGTCAATAGAGGTTAGAAAGGTATCTTTAGTAGCAATACAGCCTACGTTGTCTTTCACCTCAACTGAATAGACTCCCTTTGATAGATTATCAATACTAGGTGTAGTACCCAAAATATTGTTATTTTCATCTCTCCAAGTGTAAGAAGGGTCAATACTACCTTCAATTCTAGCAGATAGTTGCCCATTTCCACTTCCACAATCTTCATTGATTGGAAATAATTCTATCGAAAATGGAGCATCCAAATTTTCGATTTCGATCATTTCTATGGAGGTACAATTGGTTAAAGTATTCGTTAGGCTAAGTGTATAATTGCCAGGACTCAATCCTGAAATATCTGCCGTTTCATGTCCAGAACTCCAATTAAAACGATAAATACTTTGGTTACTAATGGTTATATTTATGCTTCCATTATTGGCGGCGCAATCTGAATGCGTAGGATTGTAACTGAAATCCGTATTAATGACATCCAATATTAAAATGATGGTAGTGGGACAGCCCTGTTGGTCGAAAACAGTTCGCTCATAAGTGCCAGGTTGCTCAAAAGCCTCTCCATTAAAAAAATATGCTGAGCCTGAGCATATATTTTCGATAATAGTATCACTTGGAGTTTGGTAAACAAATTCAAGTTCTTGGGTCAATTCACAACCAAAATTATCTTGAATGGTAACTTCGTAGTTTCCTATCCCAATATTTGTTCGAGTATTATTAGTAGTAGGATTACTTTGATCGCTCCAATGGTAAGAATAGGGAGCTATTCCACCCGTTGCTTGAATTTCCGCAGTACCTGTATTGCCAATACAGGTACCATTATCTTGTGTTATTACTGTCTTCAAATCATAAACCGTCAATTCAAAGCTAACAATACTGTCACAACCACCAACGGTTTGTAGCGTATCGCTGTAAATACCTGATGTTTGTCCGCTATAATTTTTACCACCAATCTCTAAAGGGTCTCCAAAACAATTTTTTACAGGTTCTCTAACGTGATAAACAGGTTCATTTTCTACGGTAACATCGGCAATTATCATCTGTCCTCTATCATCGGTAACTGTCACTTCATAAGTACCAGCGCCTAAATTATTGGTAATATTTGTGGTACTTCCATTACTCCATTGATAAGAATAAGGGCTAAATCCACCTAATACTTCGGCTGAGACAGTTCCTAATTGCTGTGAGCAAGGGGTATTAGAAGTGTTAAATATCACCTCTAAATCCCCTAGAACAATTAGCTTTAGGATAATAGTACTATCACATCCATAATAAGATGGTAATACTTTTCTATAATAACCAGAATCGTCTAAACAATCTCCAAAAAAATCGGCACAATGCCCTTTGGGGATTTCTCTTGTTATTTCTTTAATAATAGGATTTTGTTCCCCTATTTGGAAATCATTAACCTCACAGATACGTCCCAAGGCGTCTGTTAATAGTACATCAAATCTTCTATGACTTGGCTGAGGAATAGTAAAACAATTATCTCCCTGAGGATAAATATTGGCGGTTTCGGTTACTAGTAAATTATCTTTAAAAAATTTTACCGAATAGGGTAGTGCACTTGCTATTTCTGGACCATCTACTTGAATAAATATACCACAATCAGACAGGGCAACTATGGTATTAATACTAATTTGAGCATTACTACTTGGGGTAAGACCTAAGTAAATCCAAAGGTAGAAACTAAAAAGAGTCAGCGAGTGAAATGATTTTGACTTAATCTGGTTGCTATTATTCATGTTATCTGATTGCTTATTCTTTATTTTAAATATGATTTTATATTCACCAATTTTACTTGCCAAAAGCTATTAGTAAATTTAATTCCAAAGAGTTACCAAATTTTATGACGTCGTTAAAAGGAATATCCAGCGCTAAACCAAGCCTAATTTTTTTACTATCCCCAAAAGAAACACCAAATTCTGGATGGAGTGCTCCTTGAGTAGAATAACCAATACCTAACCATAAAGTGTCATTAAATTGATATTTGGCATTGAACCCAAAAAAAAGAGAAGCGTGGCGGACATAGTACATTTGATAGCCCAAGTCTAAATAGGAGTGAGCATCGTTTCCTGTAAGCGTATACCCTGTATGGAAATAATAGTGCTTATCTTTAGTTAAATACAATAGTTCTTCTTTGTTAATGTCGTCTAATTTGAAAATTTCTGGAATAGATAATCCTACATGCAGAATGTTATCTCTGTCATCTATTCGGTAGAAATAAGCACCCAATCCAATGCTTGGATGGATATTTGTTTCTAGAGCTTGAGCCAATATATCTCCACTTTCTCTTGCCTTTGTATTCCGTAAATCTAAGCGATGTTGTATGAGTCCGATATTGAGACCGAAGGATAAGCCCCCCCAATCTAAATCTTCATTAATAATAGCTCCTAAGCGACCATATAATCCTGTGTTACTAATTCTACCATTTTTATCATTGACGAGTTGACCACCATATATAAAGGAAATGCCTTGATTGGCATAAATTTGTTCAAAATGAATGCTTTGAGTGTGATTAGAATTAGATAAACCTACCCAATGTTGCCTAGAATTTATACTCAAATAAGTCGTATAATCTCCTTGATTTAAATGAAAATCAGTCTTTAAAGCGGCTGGATTTAGTAGCCCCTGCACCATGCCAAATTGGGTGTAAATTGGATTTTGCTGTGCGCTTATCTCAATAAAAAAGAGTGTGCTAAATAGATAAAAGAAGAGTAATTTTTTTTTCATGATATAGAACTTAGAGGCTATAAAACTGAGTTTATAACTAACGTGAGTTTTGGATAAGCAAAAGGTCTGGAAGACCGAATCTGTTTGTAGAAAATATTTGATAAATCCCTCTTAATCAAAGGTCTGGAAGACCGACCCCGTTAAAAATTAACCAAAACGGGGTCGGTCTTCCAGACCTTTGGAACATTTTTGAATCATTTTCTACAAACAGCACCGCTCCTCTGGAGCTAAACCCTTGATTATCAATTAGTATTAACCAAAACTCACATTAACTAATTAATTTATAAGGAATATTTATTTATTTAATAGGAGTAAATTGATTGTGTAGAACTTTTCTAAACTGCTTTTGCTAGTTTAGACTTGTATTTTTTTTTCTTTTTTTGCTTACTAATCTTAATAATGTCACTTGTCGTTGCGTCCGTTTTTATTTTCCATTTTCCATCGATTTTATGTAAAATGTAGTAATGCTTGCTAATATCTTTATATCGGTGAATATATTTTTTCGTATTACTATCCCACCAGCAAAGTAACCAATATTCTTTTGTTGCTACTTGGGCATAATTTTGTTCTAATTTTTTGATAGTCATATCTAAGACTTCAAAAGTAGATGGATTGAATGTGTTAGAAATAATAGTGTTTTCCTGTTGTTTTCGAGCTACTAGTTCTAATATTTTTTTATAAGCTGCTTCGCCTTCAATAAAATAATCACCCAAGTTTAATTCTTTTAAGTCAGGTAATTTTTGATAGCATAAAAAAGTCTCATTTAATGCCCTGTGAAGCACGGTTATTATTTCTTTTTCAGGGTTATTTTTAGGATGCTGATGTGTAGTTGTTTTTCGATTAATAAAATCATCCCAATCTTTTGCACCAACAAAAATGACTAATTTGTTAAGTGTATTAAGCATTCTAGGATCTATAGGATAACTTAGTGCATACTCCCCTTGTATAATCTTTTGCAAAGTTCGTGGAGAAATAGTCGTCCCAATGGCAACACATTCTTCCGTAGACATAATATTCCCTAATTCTTCTGCAATTACCTTAGAGAGTAAAAAAAAGCAACTCTTTGTCCATTTCTCTGCGTTTAACTGACTATGTGCCTTGACCTTTTTAGATGCTTTAAGCTCTTTTACTAGTAAGGTTAAATATTGGTGCAACATTTTATTTTGTTTTTGTATATCGTGAAATTGCTGATTTAAAAATTAGAAAAACGGGAATATCTTTTCTTTCCGACTGTTGTCAGAAGGTAGAGTTTTCAAAACCTTAAAACCTTCGGAAACTATCTATTAAAGGGTAACTATTAATCTTTCTTTCACTTATTAATACCCTGACCAGAAAAAGGTCTCCCTTTTTTTTAAATATTTTATATTTATTTTTAAAATATTTTAGGATCAATCAGAAAAGGAGTTATCTGTGTTGATTTTTTACCAAATAAAATAAAAGCATTCATAGAAAAACGATTAACTTGAATAGTCTTATCGGGAATAAATTTCAGCTTAAATGTTTTTTCTGCTCCTGACTTCCAAATCTGTTCTTCAAAATGATTAACTCCTAAGAGGATCATATCCTCCTGTTCTTCAAGCCTTAGTTTAACCTGCTTGTAATCTCGCTTAGACTTATTTTTAAAAGTCATAATTAAGGTTACCGTTTCTCCTTCTACAATCATATTGTTTCCATTGTTAAAACTTGAATTTACTAATTCAAATGGTTGTTGTTCCGTATTTATAATTTGCAAGACTAAGTTTTCTTGGAAAATTATTTGATTGGCGTCATTAAAAAAATTAATAGTCAACGTATTGTCGCCATACTTCGTTTTTCTATTGGTCTCAATTAGTAAATCAATAGTTTGCGTTTTTCCAGCAAGAATATTTATTGTTTTTTGTTGTTGACTTAAATCTAGATTCGAAGGACAATCAGTACAAATACTTTGTATTTTTATTTTAATGGCTTGGTTAAGGTGCTTATTTTTTAGTTTGTATTTAAGGGAAACATGTTCTATTCGATTCACCAAAAAAGAAGTTTTCGATTGTTGAGACTTAATATCAATCTTGTTTAATTCTTCAATAGTTTGTTTTGATTTTCTTTGTTTACCGACGCAAAGAAACCAGAAATTAAAGTCTGATTTAAATCCTTTTCCACTATTTTTTAAACCAGCAATCCAGAGTGATTGATCTTCTTTTTGAATAAATTGAATACTTCTTTCGTCATATTTACTACCATGAAGCCAAGGGACTTTCCATTTACTTTCTCCGTATCTATTTATTTTATTTAAAAAAATATCAAAAGTTCGACTTCCATTATACTTACTATTTCCAAGCAGGAGTATTTCTCCTCCCTCTAATGCTACTAAATCAATGCCTTCATTATCATCCCCCTGTTCTCCAAATTTTTCTAAGATTAATAATGATTTGTCTAGACTTGGAGGGATGCGTAAGAAGAAATATTTTCCTTTTTCATCATGAGAAAGCGTGCCAGTAACTATTAATTGCCCTTCTTGATCTTGGGCTATTTTCCCCGTTTTTTCAAGTGCGATATCTAAGAATTTTACTTCCTTAAGTAGCGCCCCCTGTTTATCAAGTTTAAAGAGATAAGGTATTTTTTTTATTCCAGATTTAGACCTGAAGCTTTTTGTTTTTTTATGTAAAATTCGAATGCTTCCATAAATGTAGATAAATTGATTTTGTATGAGTATTTCAGCAGATTGAAAAGCTAAATCAGTAGAGGGTTTTCGATAATTTGCCTTTTCCATAAGCACTCGCCCTTCCAAATCTGTTAGCACCAACCATAGGTTTTTGTTTTCTATTCCAACAAAAATTAGTTGGTCGCCTATTCTTTTCATTGCTACTAGTTCTAAACCTAGAATAGATCGCTTTATAATCTTTCGTTTGATTTTTTTCCCATCTGCTTGATGAAAATTTAACCAAATATTACTTTGTAATAAATCAGTCTTATCCTCTAATGGAGTAGCATACCCTCCTACTAAAAGGGTATGGTCTACTAACTCAACAGCGGATACACCAAATTCATGATATAATTCATTCATTTGCCCCTTGTGGGTAAATAGTTTTGCGCCATTTATTTTTATTTTACTAAAAAGTAATTGTCTTGTATCCTGATTGTTAAGATAGGAACCAACTGCTAAAATATTTCCATCTTTAGTTGATATAGCTTTATTCAATAAGGCATCTCCTTTTTCAGGAAGGTCTTTATCTATCAATATCTTATCAGGTTTTTGAAAAATAGAAGGCGGTAAATATCCCCCTAAACTGGAATTTTCAGCTAAATTTTCTGCTGTTAAAGGTTGTAAACTAACGGAAGTAATTGGTTCAAAACTAATAGCGTAACCACGAACACTATTTTGTGCTAACTCACTATGAGCAATTTTAACAAAGCCATCGTTAGCCCAGTCGTCTCCCCAACTATTCATTACTTCAAAATGTGTATCATCATAGCCTATGACTAATAGACCATGGTGGTCTTGGTAGGTATCTGCCCTATCTTTTTTTTGTACCCAAGAAGTACTGCCTTTTGGTAATTGTACAAAACTCTTGTATGCTCGAAAATTAATAATAATTGGTATACTATCATTCAATAAGTCTTTGAGTAAATCAATTTTTTGCTTATTTGTTTGCATGTCGTCAAATACCATACCTCCACTTTTTATTTTATTTGACAATGCTTTTTTGATAATAGTGGAATCAGAAATGGCCTTATGATGCGCCTCTAAATTAAAATCTCGTTGCCTGCAATTTCCTTGCTTTTTCAAGAAATCAATAGCTGTGCTATATTTTGCTCCCTTTTGTTGTTCTAATTTAATCTGACTATATAAAAAATAAGGAGAGAATCTAGCAGAGTCAATTACCGTTGTTCGTTTATGTTGATGCTTAATCGCTTGTAGAATAGTCATTGCATGAGAAAAAACAAAAGCGACACAAGTTCGTGTGCCTTGTTGATTCCCAGGTGTTGGACAATAAGGTTTTAGATTAATTTTTTTTGGGCTAGGAGCAATGTTTTCTGCAATTACTGTCGAAGTAGAAAAAAGGAGGCAAATTAAAAAAAGATAAACGAGCTTCATGAATTTTGAATTTATTTGACGTATTTTCTTTTATCGAAATTAAATTGCTTCCCAAGCCTTTAGCCTTTTATTTTTAGCGTAATGTGTTTCAAAATAGTCTTCAAGGCCTGCTATTTTATCTTCTCTAATTTTATTTATGATATTAAAAGTTTCTCCAGTAATACCTATCACCGTAATTATAAATAATGGGTCGAATGCACCTGTATCTGCATTAATTAATGCATCAATTCTAAGCTTACAGTTATCATTATAGTAATTCCTTGCTGCAATAAAATCATTGGTAAGTATTGCCTGCAATGCTGATTCAGGGTTTTTTCCTATATTTTTTCTATTTCTTCTATTTGTAAATTCTCTTTTTAGGCCATCTAAGATGCCATCAAATTTGATTTTAGAGGCATCATACCCTTTTTTAATAATGGCAATGTCTGCTTCTGAGAATTGATGCTGTTGTTGTTTAAAGGAAAAGATGGTTTCTTCCATCTCCTCTTTAGCCGCTAGGTAGGTAGCCGTAAAATCCGAATATTCAATAACTTTAATTATTCTGGCAAGTTTAGTATTTGGTTGGGCAGTAATGGGAGTTGTCAAAGAAATGCTAAATAAGCAGAACAAATAAAATGCCTTTGTCATAATAATACTTTTAATAAATTTATTTAATAGATATATCAAATAAGAATACCGTATTACTAAAAAGGTCACCCTGCTAATTGGGAACGTATGAAAATATTTTTTGTGGGAAGTATTGAGGATAGCTGTCAGGTTAAAAAATTAGAAGGACTATTTTTTAAAGAAATTATGTTGAAAAGGTAAATAATATTGATTTTATTATAGAAACAGATGTGTATATAAAATGCTGGTTATCAATGTTGTTTCCTTAACCTGATAGTTCTTGAAATTAGTTGTAAAATTTGGGTAGGTTATATTTTTTCTATTTCCTAAAACTATTCCTCCTTCCCATTAACAGGTAAATAAATTAAAAACTCTGTTCCTTCTCCAAGCGAACTAAAGACATCTATTTTGCCCTTATGCTGTTCGATGATGCCATAAGAAATGGATAAACCAAGACCAGTTCCCTCTCCGACATCTTTTGTGGTATAGAAAGGCTCAAATAAACGTTTTTGAGTTTCTTTGTTCATACCACTTCCATTGTCTTTGATACTAATCTGAACTTGTGCGCCCATTTTCTTAGTGGTTATTTTTATTAACCCCGGATGAAGGACACCGTTCGATTTGGCGTTAATGGCTTGTATAGAGTTGTTAATGATGTTTAAGAAAACTTGATTAAGTCGGGAAATTTGACACTTGATGGGAGGTAAATTACCGTAGGCCTTTTCAATAGTTATATGCCCATTAAACTGACTATTTAAAATGGTAATGGTAGAATCTAAGCCTTCATGAATATCTGCTTTAGCAAAATTATCCGTAGAATTACGAGAGAATGTTCTTAGACTACTAACTATATTAACGGTTCGTTCTGTTCCTCTTTCAATACCTGCTAATAATTCGCTAATCTCTTCTTCTAATAAGTCAAAATCTAGCTGTTGCCCCAAGTGTATTAATTCGGTGGTCAATTTTTTAGGGTCTGTTGTTTTCTCTAATTCCTTAACCTTTTTTAAGACATTTTGCATGTCTTGGAAATCCATTTTTAAGGCTTGGACATTCGAAGAAATGAAATTGATTGGATTGTTGATTTCATGGGCAATACCTGCTGTTAATTGACCTAAAGATGCCATTTTTTCTGAAACCACTAATTGTTGTTGGGTTTCTTTAAGGGTTTTTACCGTACTAGCGAGTTCTATATTTTTATGTTCTAATTGTTCTTGTTGACTTTCTAATTGATGCGTTTGTTTTTCTAATTCCTCTGTTCTTTCTTTGACCATCTTTTCTAAGGTGACACTTCGTTGCCTTAAAGATCGAACTCGGTTGAGGTAAATTAAATAACCCAAGCCAATTGTTCCAAGGATTAAAATGGCTTTAAAATAAAACGTCTGTACAAAGGTTGGTTTTATAACAACTTTGATGGAAGTACCTTTTTCGTTCCAAACACCATCATTATTCGCTGCTTTTACTCTGAAAATATAATTTCCTGGCGGAACATTATCATAGAAGGCAATATTTTGATTGGGGTATTTCCAAGTATCATCTTTGTTTTCTAATTTATAAGCGTAAGTATTTTTATTAGATTGGGTATAATTTAATGCGGCAAACCTGAAAGAAAAAGACTTATTCCCATCTTCTGGAAATAAAGTAACTTGATCGGCGACACTAATATGTTCCTCCAATTGACCACCAGCTACCATTGGTACAGACTTGTAATCAATCATAAAGTCGGTGAGTACTACTTGTGGTTCTTGTTGATTGATAGGCAATTCTTTAGGTAAAAACATATTCAATCCATCCGATCCGCCAAAAAACAACTCTCCTTTATAATTTTTATAACTTGAATTTGGATTAAACTCACCGTCTTGTAACCCATCTTTATTGGTGAAATTTTTAATCCCTCCTTTTCTTGGATCAAATCTAGTTAATCCTGTATTGGTGCTTAACCATAAATTACCTTTTCGATCTCCCCGAATACCATAAATAGTATTATCTGGTAAATTATTCGTTCTCGTAAAAGACTCAAAACTAATTTTTCCCCCTGTTTCTGTCAATTTATTTAACCCTTCTGGAGTACCTAGCCACAAATTGCCTTTGGGATCCTCAAAAAGACAATGAATAATATTACTACTCAGACTTTTAGGGTTTCCTTCTTCACTTACATAATTAGTGAATTTTTTACGCTTGGTATTAAATCGAATGAGTCCTTTTGCTGTTCCTAACCAAAGTCTTTGTTTTTTGTCTAATAGCAGGCAACGAATATTATCATATTCTCCTCTCTTAGGGTTATAGAATTGCTCAAATGTTCCATCTTTTCGATTCATTAGATTTAAACCACGGTTGGTACCAATCCAAAAATTACCGTCATCATCTTCTATCATTGAACTGATAAAGTTACTTGATAAGGTGTTTGATACACCCGCTTCTTGACGATATTGAATGAAGGAAGGGGCTAGTATTTTGGCAAAAGGTAGATGGTTTAACCCCTCATCTGTCCCTACCCAAATATCTAAATTTTTATCTTGATAGATAGAATAGATATGATTACCAGTTAAAGTGGATGGCTCACCGGGGGTATGGAAAAAATAGTCAATATTGATTCGTTCCTCATCTATGCGATTTAGTCCATCTGCTGTTCCGACCCATACCGATCCCACATGGTCTTGCATAATACTCCAGATATCCTTATTCGTTAGATTGTTTACTGCGATTTGATTACTTTGGTAGTGCGTGAATTTTTGGATACCTTTATCTATTTTATTCACACCGCTATCTTTTGTTCCGATCCAGACCAACCCTGATTTATCTTTGTAAATAGACTTTAAGAAATTATCATTGATGCTATAAACATTTAATGGTTCTACTTGGTAGGCGGCAAATTGAGGCGTCTTGCCATCAAAATTTTCTAAGTTTAATACATTTAACCCACCACCTTCTGTAGCTAATAGTAAATTGCCTTCATTGTCTTCATCAATGTCTGTAATGGTAGAAGCATTAATGCTAATCTTGTTCTGTTCGTTTTCTTGGAATACTTGGTAAGCTCCAGTTTTTCTATCTAATAATAGTAAACCATATTCATCTGTACCCAACCAGAAATTAGCTCGACTATCTTCAAAAATATCCCAAACCGTTACGTCTAAGGCGCTACTATCTTTTTCTTCTTGGTCGTAGAGTATGGTGGTAAATAGTTGATCTTGAGCATTGTATTTTTGTAGGCCATCTAATCCAAAATAACCAATCCATAAATCCTTATTACTATCTTCATACAAGCATCGAACATTATTGCTACTCATGCCTTTAGAAGGACTATCTTCCTTGGTGAAACGTTCGAAACGATTGGCTTGTATATCGTATTTACAAAGCCCTCCTTTGGTAGCTATCCATAGGTTTCCAGCCGAATCTTCTAATAAATCATGAATGTAATTATGGGGTAGGCTATTTAGATTATTTTCTAAGTAGTTAAATCGTTGGAAATTATTAGTTGCTCTTTTGAATAGGTTGAGCCCTTTTTCTGTGCCAATCCAAAGATTTCCTTTACTGTCTTCAAATAGAGTCGTGATGTTGCTACTGGTTAGACTGCAAGAATCTTGTGGGATAAAATGAAAAGAATTGAATTGCAATCCATCAAATTGATTCAATCCATTGGTCGTGCCAAACCACATGAACCCTAATTCATCCTGTTGAATACACTTCACAGTTGATTGAGAGAGTCCTTCATCAGCGGTATAATGTTCAAATTTAATCGTATTAATTTGAGCTATTATACTTGAACTCAGTCCAAATAATAGTATGATAATAATAGGTTTGAGTAACCTCATTAAATGTTTAGCCTTATATTATGTGCATTACAGGTAAGTAGTGGAAACAGAAATAATTAAGATAGGTAAATTTGAATAAATAGTTTTGAAAAACAAGTGCAAATGATTTGCACTTACCTTGTTTAACCGTATATTCTGTATTTTAATCTTAAAAAATGTATTTACAAAAAATAAAATTGACTTATAAATATGCTTAAATAGATGATAATGAATAAGCTATTTGAGCATGGACATTTTGTTAATTGTAATTTTTGTAAATATAGAAAAATCTGTGACAACGAATGCCTGATCAAGCAAAAAAATCAATTTGCAAGTTCTTAATTTTTTTAATTAAATAGTATTTTTGATAACTTACTTACTACTTAATTCTCCCAATTCACTACAAATTTGATGCTTTTACCTCAAAAAATCCAAATCGAATCCACGAAATTTTGAATAGGAAATAAGAAGGATCATTTTTGAAATTCTGGCATAACATTAGCTATATTATAGTTATGTTATATGTGATTATTTAGTAAAGGACTTAGGCCGTAGGAGGAAATTAAGGAGATTGAACCTAAAAATAGACAATTAAACTTCAGTCTCCATAAATATCTCAATATTTCACTAAAATCGAATACGTCAATAATTGCGCTAATTTTCCTTGAGAGAAAACAGGAATTTACTAGTTGTTAGAAAAAAATTCTGGAATACTTCTTGAAATTTTTCACTTGTTTGCCGTTTTATATTTCTCTAAGTCCTTTGCTGTATAAATACGGTAATATTTAGTATCTTTGATTGCGAACTTTTCTACTATTAAACAACAAACTAACCTTATATTAATGTAGTAGAAGACATAAACTACTTTCATTTTATAAATAATTATCCCATGAGATTACTACTCCTATTTTCCTTTCTGTTGGCTTCTTTTCATTTTACTTTATCTGCTCAAAAAGCACCCGACTTTTCGGTTGTTACGACCGATGCCGAAACCATTTCTTTGTATGAAGATTTCTTAAACGAAGGTAAATCTGTCGTTGTTGAATTATTTTTTGTGGATTGTCCGACTTGTAAAACGTTTGCTCCTTTTATGTCAGGACTTCATAAAAAAATGGAAGCACAAGAAATTGCAGTAGATTTTATCAGTTTGTCAGTAGTTTCTTATGATACGGATGAAACAGTCAATGAATTTAAAAAGACTTTTGACCATGATTGGTATTTTGCGCATGCTGGTGGTAAAAGTTTGGAAGCGGCAGAGCCATATATAGATGGTACTTATGGTACTTATTTTGGGGCACCAACTGTTGTGGTGATTGCGCCTGATGGTACGGTCAATTATGTCAAAAGAATTTTTGGAAATAATAATGAATATATTGACAATATTGAAACGGCAATTATCGATTCTCAAACCGCATTTAATGAAAATAGTCCTACTACCGCTATCATTACAGGAGGTATTACTACAACGACTGGGATTGGACTAGGTGGCGTTGAAATTAAATTGACGGGTGCTACTGATACGACGATCATTTCAGCTGAAAATGGAGTTTTCCAAACGACTAATTTATTAGCTGATGAAAGTTATACAGTATCTTTAGAAAAGAATACCAAACCTGTAAATGGCGTGACTACTTTAGATATTGTGCTTATTTCTAAGCACATTTTAGGGATTGATACTTTTACGACTAATTACCAACAGATTGCAGCAGATGTTAATCGCTCTGGGGCGATTACGACCTTTGATTTGGTGCAAATGCGTCAATTAATTTTAGGGATTAATGATCGTTTTCCAAACGCGCCTTCTTGGGTTTTTGATCCTAGTGAAGTAACGGTATCAAATTTAAGTGAGTTAGGAGATTTGTCTTTTACAGGGATTAAGATGGGTGATTTGAATGGAAGTGCTAGCCCTAATGATTTATTAGTAGCAGAAGAACGAAGTATCGGAGGGACATTGCAACTGTCGATAGCTGATCAGCAATTTGAAGCTGGAGAATCCGTGCAATTGACCATGAGTGTACCTGATTTACAGAATATTCAAGGCTATCAATTTTCTTTAGTATTTGATGCTGATTTTTTAACGTTAAATAATGTGGACGAAAAGGAATTAAACCAAACGTTTGGAGGACACTTTAATCTGAAAAATAAAGCAAAAGGAATCTTATCTACTAGTTGGGAAGTGACCGATCAGAAAGCTGATGATTTATTATTTACATTAAAATTTACGGCGAAAAGAGCAGGAAAACTAAGTGAAGTTATTTCGATAAATTCTGACTTGACAGTAATGGAAGCTTTTGATTTTGAAGAAGAGTTATTAGATCTTTCGTTAATTTTTACTCCGATAAAAGAAAAGATTATCCATGAAATTTCTCTTTTTCCGAACCCTTCAAAAAATACAACGGTATCGGTAGCTTTTAAAGCAGAAAAAGCAGAAAAAATAGTGTTGACTGTTGTGAATTTAACTGGTCAAATAATGACTCAATCTATTCATCAATTAACCTTAGGTCAGCAACTAATAAATTTGAATACCACGGATTGGACTGCGGGAATCTATACCATCAAAATTGAAAAAGAGGAAGGCAAGCCTGATTTTATACAGATGATTAAACAATAACAACTTTCTGTTAATTTAAGCGTTTTTATGTAGCAGAATTAGCGAATGTTTAAATTTCTATATTACTGATAATGAATTTTTTATCTTTCCTTTCTATAGACAGTCAGGTAAAAAAATTAATAAATTATCCGTGGTCTTCATTTATCCGTGGGTCTTTTTTCTACCCACGGATGAATGAATACCACGGATTTGAAGCACTAGAGGATATTTTACTACTGTTTTAATATCGAGTTTTAATCTGATGCTCTATATTAAAATTTTGATTGTTTGTGTTGTTAGGGTAAATTACATTCAAGCTATCTAACAATCACAGCAATTTTCAGGAAAGACAAAAAATATTTCCAAATCTTAAAAAAATGAAAGAAGATTTTTAAACATACGCTTTATTAAGACATCCCGAATTTTCGAAAACCGATTACTAAAAAAAACTGATTTCAGTATACATTCTATGAGAAAAATTTTCTCCTATTGCTATTATGCAAGCGCCTGTTCTTTAGGTGCTTTCTTGTTAATTCCGACACTTTTACCTACTATTTCCGATGAATTTGTTTCCCATGAATTTGATGCTATTATTGTTTTAGGAGGTGGATTATTGGGGAATTGTGAATTAGACCCTACTCTAAAAGCTAGGATGGAAACGGCTATTCAATTATATGAACAGAAAAAGGCAGCTCAATTTATTGTTTCTGGAGGGGCTAACAATAACGCTTGTGTGGAGGCTATTGCCATGAGACAATTTGCCTTATCTGAGGAGGTACCTGAAGCTGCAATTATAGTAGAACAGTTGGCTCAAAATACTTATGAAAATGCCTATTATTCCGTCAACTTAATGAAACAGAAAGGAATGAGAAGTGCTATTGTCGTCACCTCTGACTTCCATTCAAAAAGGGCCAATATCATTTTTGAACAATATCCGATTAAATACCAAATGATTACGGCTTGTAGTAAAGCGACGGGTTATCAAAAATATTCGGAATGGTGTAAGGAACAATTTTTATTATGTTTTCATGCTTTATTTGGTGTGCCTAATAACTTTGGGCTCGATTTGAAAGAACAAAACTTTACAGCAGTTTTGCGAAATTTAGCCCAAAACTAAAAATGATCGAACAACGATAACGCTGCCCGATCACTTAGGGGGAATGCTTAGTACATTTTAAGTTTAGCGAATCCTTTATTTGACAAGCATTTTCTTAGAAGTACTAAAGACACCAGATGTAATAGTGTAGTAATAAACACCAGCGGCCAGATTGTTTTGGTTAAAAGTGAAAAGGTTTGACCCTTTATCATACTTGGCGGTGTGTGTTTTAATTACCTTCCCTGTATTATCGTGAATCCTAATAGTGGTTAACAGTGCTGCTGGAAGTTCAAAAACTATGTCGGTTTGATTGACAAACGGGTTTGGGTAATTTTGTGCTACTCGCATACCTTCTGCATTTGTAGTGGCATTTAAGGATGCTTTGGATACTTGACCTGCTTGCAAATCAGTTCCTGATAAATCTTTAAATGCAGCAATTTGCAAGGTTTGACATATCGTATTTGAACCACAACTTCCTGTAGTGGTTAGACAAACTTCATAACTACCAGAACTAGCATATTCGTGAGATGGACTAGCATCGGTTGTCGTTGTACCATCTCCTAAATCCCATGAATAAGTGCCTAGGCTAGAATTATTAAAGAAAAATACAGAAGTACCATTTGCTGAATAAGTAAAAGAAGCAGCAGCCGTTTCAGAGGCGCCTACTAACACTTCGTTACTTTCTGCTACAGAACATCCCTCTGCATCTTGTAGAAAAGTAGTATATAAACCAGCTGGTAAATCATGAAAGTAAGCCGTACCATTGACTTCTATTGTATTTGATACTGGACCTGTATAAGAAAGCGTGTAAGGCTTTTTACCACCAGATATGAAAACTTTCATATAACCATTATCTTCATTACAAGTTGTCGCTCTTGATGTAATAGAACAATATAAATCACTTGGTACATTTATTATAGAAGCATTAGCAAAAGTAGAACAACCATTGGCGTCCTTAACCTCTACGATATAAGTTCCTGGAGCTAAAGAAAATGTGGTTGAATTATCATCAACGATTTTACTTCCTTCACTTCCTCCACCTCTCCAATTAACTGTATATGGTGCAACACCTGAAGTAATGTCAACTTTAATCGAACCATTTTGATTACAATTAGATTGAGTCGCAGTTAATGCCATTGACAGACCACTACGATCTATGTTTACTTTGGAAATTGCTTGACAATCATTATCATCCTTTAAAACGAAAGTGTATTCGCCAGTTATAAAACCTGTTAACTCTGTTTCTTTTGATACAGCTGTACTTCCTTTTGTTGGTCCTTCCCAAGATAGGGTATAGCCCTCTTTTATTTCGCCACCACTTGGATCAATAACTACAGCACCTGTACTAATAGAGCAATTCCCTTGTATTGCTCTAACCGCCATTTTTGGTAGATTTTCCCCTTCTGGTACGACCGTAGAGGTAATTGCCGTACAGCCATCTTCCTCAAAATGAACTTGATATTCGCCTGCTGGTAAACTATATATTCTGAAATTCCTGCTATTCGCTATGTAACTTGCGTTTACAGGGCCACATAACGAAATATTGAAGGGTGGTTTGTTGTTGGGAATATTTATGGAGATACTTCCCATCCCATTACAACCTACAGCATTTCCTGATAATGCTAAATCTTCTGGGAGGCTTCCTTTGTCTAAGGTTATCATTTTTTCAACCACACAACTTGTTCTAAAATCACGTACTTTTATTTTATAGGTACTAGGTGGTAAATTAGAAATAGTATAAAAAGGGAAGAACGTATTTTTTTCATTCCAAATACTGCCACCTACATTATCCCACTCGACAACGTATTCACCAGAACGGCCACCTATAATTTTTACCTCTATTTCTCCGCGAGATTGGTCGCAAGGTATGCCTTGCGTAGATATTTCTATGTCAAAACCTACACAACGGGCATCTGTTGTTTGTGCAGAAAGATTATTTGTTTGAAAAATAAAACAAATAACCAATAGTAACATCGGGGGAATAAGTCTTTTCATAAAATGAAAATTAATGGTTAAAGAGATTAGTGTCCAGGACACTTTTTGGTTAAAAAAAGTATAGATTAATATTTGTTGAGATACGTATTTATAAGTCAATTATTTAAATATTGCTATTTAAATATTTTTAGACTGCAAAATAGTGATACTAAATTATTTACGGTAATTCAGTAAATAAGAACCAAATAATGTGATGATAAAAAGGTTTGAGAAAATCCTGTATTAAGTGTAGAAAATCGGCTTGGAAGTGCGTTTTTTGAGGAAAAATTGTATTTGTCTTTTATGACTAAATGGGGAAAAATGTTACAAAAATCAATATATTTAACAAAAAATCACGCATTTTTTTGTCATAAGAAGATTTTTTAACGATGCAAATATATAAAAACTTACATTAAATAAAAATATTATAAAATAATTAATGTAGTATTTCTTTCACTAAAAATAGCAGAATAAAGATAAGCAATAACTAATTCTAAGAATTTAGTCTATGTTTATTTTAATAGAACCAATAAATTCAAGTTTATTAAAAAAGGCTAAAAAAAAAAAGGCCACAACGAAAAGGTATTCGTCGTGGCGTAGTGAAACTCTCTCTACTTAGTTTCTGATACAAAGATATTTAATTCTTTATGAATTTCCTAATTATTTGTTGATTTTCTGCATTTATTTGTAAAATATATGTGCCATCTAGTAAATTAGCCACATTTAGGGGTACTTTTTGCTGTCCTTCCTCTTGTTGTAATGATTGATTGATGACTTTTCTACCAAGCATATCATATACATTAATCTCCACTTGACCATCAATATCCAGCAAATAATCCAAAGTTAATTGATTAGAAGTTGGATTTGGATACATTTTATTGAACTCGATTGGTTGATAGGCTACAACTGCCTCTTGAGTTTCCTCTGTTAATCTTCCAGAAAGCGTTGCAAATCCATATATAGGACTATAATCTGTCCAACCTTCTGGGCATCTTGATCGGAACCTAACTTCATAATTAGTACTAGGGAAAAGATTTCTTAGCGTCTTTCTAGTTCTAGAAGTACTCACTCTTGTCCAATTATTAAAGCCTTCTTCTCTATATTGAATCTGGTATCGATCCGCATCAGGAACTAAATCCCAATTAATTCTAACTCTAGTGATATTATTAAAGTATTCTAAATTGGTTGGTATAGGTGAAGTACATCTATCTGCTGGTGGCGGAGGAGGAGGATTTGTGCCACAGTCATTACCACCTGCTGCAAAAGTTTTAGTTTCAGAAGCCCCATAATTACCATCACCACTAGTTAAAAGATTGCCGTTTAAATCAAAAATGGCATATTCTCCATTGCCAAATTCACAACAGATACCATCAGAGAAAGCGTCAAAAATAGTGAAATTGTAACATCCTGCTGGTAGACAGACGTCTGTTTGAATAACATTGGTGTTAAAATCAACATAAGGACCACCACTTGCCATTTCATTTCCAGCTTCATCTTGTACAACCCACGTAATTTCACTTCCGTAATTATCTGGTCGAATGAAAATAGATACTAAATTCTCATCACAGTCAATTGGACATTCTGCACAGCCTGGTGCGCCACAGTCAATGCCTGTTTCATCTCCGTTTTGAATACCATCCTCACATGTTGGATCGGTTGTACATGGAGTACAAGAACCGCCACAGTCAATGCCTGTTTCATCTCCATTTTGGATGCCGTCCTCACAAGTTGGTTCAGGGCAGGTTGGACAAGTTGGACCACCACAGTCAACTCCTGTCTCTTCTCCATTTTGAATCCCATCTGCACAAGTAGGTTCTGCTATAGGACCACAGGCAGTTGCACCATTATTAATAAATGATTGTAAATTGGCTTGGATATAATTCTCCATTCTAGTGGATTGACCAGCAGAGAACATATACATACATTCATCATTGGAATAATCCATATAATTCATGTGCATATCTGTTGTCCCACAAGACTGCTTGCCATTTTGTGGACAACCGTAATTAGGTTGATCTGCACTTGGCGTATCTGCTACGCTATCGTCTTGGCCACAGCCACCGCCCCATATATGATCCAATAAGAAGAAATGACCTATTTCGTGGGTTAAGGTTCTACCTCTATCTAGAGAACTAGAAGTACTGACGTCACCACATGCACCTGTTCCGCCGAAAGCAAATTTTGCAATGACGACTCCATCTCCATTTCCACGACCACCAAGCGGGGAATAACCTAAAATATTATCCCCAATATCGGTAACGAAGATATTCATATAGCCGCTCCAATTATTGACCCTATCTCCTGTTGTTTGGTTGATAGTAATGGCTTTCTGTCCTTCTGCTAAGTTGTATCCAGTTGGGTGGCTTCGAGTAGCTACACAAAATTCAACGCAAGTTTCTCCATTAGAGACGCCTGGAAATAAACCAGCAGTAGAATTGACCCAATTGCCAATATCAACATTGCTGCCTTGGAAATCAGCATTCAAAGTAGCTATTTGTTGATCGACTAAATCTTCTAAACAATTACGATCAGAAGAACTAATTCCTTGAAAATGCACGGCAACAGGAATGGTTACAATATTAGTGCAATTTAATCTAGAGGTACTAGTTCTAGATGCGGCGACTTGTTTAAAGGCAGCCATTCTTTCCCGATAATTTTGTTGATATTCGGGTTGCGTCATTAAATTTTCGGTATGTTCTGTAGAACCGCATTTTTGCTCTTGTGCGGATAAGTTTGTAAGGGTAAAAAATGTGAGTAAGGTTAAAAATAGACGTAAAAATTTCATATTTAAATCTGAGATTGAGTGTTGACTTCATAATAAAGCTAGGACAAAGATTGACCAATCTGCCAAATTATAAAGTCCATGGATTTTATAGCGAATAATTGCTCGAAAATGGGGCCTAATGCTATTCTTATACAAATATAAAGGACTCGGATATAGTGAGTTACTAGACTTAGGGCTGCCTATTCTGCTATAAAACCGCTGAAAGTTTTAATTTTTTTAAGGACATCGTTTTTTCCAAGAAAGGTTGTCTTTCGGTGTTGTGAGGGTAGGAGATAGAAAGAAAGACAATATCAAATGTTCACGGTAAATAATCTGCTTGCAGGTGAATTGCATATACATGCCTTATGCAAATTAAGCGTTGCAGAATGATCATAAAATCGGTTTTCAGGACAAATAGTCGTAAACATATTGGAAGTTGGTGAGGAAGAGTCGCAGTTGTTGTGTAAGCAGTTTCCAAGTATAAAGATGCGATTTTCCTTTCCTTTTTCCGTAGACTAGACGATCTGTCAAGTAGTAAAATTCGTTATTTCTATAAATTAATAGACGTCAATTTTTGACAATTCAAATTGCCAAAACAATAGTATTTTTTATGAAAAATGATTTGTAAGAAAGATGGATGAGCGAAAGTATTTTAATTAGGTAGCAAAGAGATTTAAGGGAATAATCTCTGATTTGTTAAAGTTGTTTGATTGTATTGCGCTACAAATAAATAAAATAATCAAATAAAAATCAAATAGAATATGAAAAAATAATATATTTTATGTCCGATTTGTATAATTTTTGACAAATGCTCATCTAATTGTGCAAGGGAGAGAATAGCCGTAGGTATTAGCGATAGTACTAATATTATGCCAATTTTTAATTTAAATACTTAATACTTAGGTGGAGGGCTGAAGGTAAGGGGTGACGGCTGTTAACCTTCTACTCTACATCCGTCCACCTTTTACCTAAACAATTGCATAAATACTTAAACTTAATCTATGGAGGTTGGCGAAAATTCGCTAATATTGCCTTTGATTAATTCTACAACTCCGTTAATTACCTTAAATATATAAATATGAATAAGCAAATTAAATTAGCAAAGCGACCAATAGGTATGCCTACAGCGGATACTTGGACATTGGAAGAAAGCCCAATCCCATCTATCAAGGAAGGTGAATTTTTATTGAGACAAGATTATATTTCTCTAGATCCAGCTATGAGAGGTTGGATGAATGATGCCAAATCTTACATTCCACCAGTTCAAATTGGGGAAGTGATGCGAGCAGGTTCTATTGGAGAAGTGATTGAATCTAAACACCCTGGTTTTAAAGTAGGAGATTCCGTTACAGGCTGGGGAGGCGTGCAACAATATATTGCAACTAATGGACAAGGTTTCTATAAAGTAGATACGAGTTTAGCTCCTGCACCCATGTATATTGGTACCTTAGGGATGCCAGGCATGACGGCTTATTTTGGTATCTTAGAAGTAGGAAAAATAAAAGAGGGAGAGACAGTTTTAGTTTCTGGAGCAGCAGGTGCCGTTGGAAGTGTGGTTGGACAGATTGCTAAAATCAAAGGTTGTACAGTCATTGGTACGGCTGGAGGTCCAGAAAAATGTAAATATGTAGTTGAACAATTAGGTTTTGATGCTTGTATTGACTACAAAAATGATAATGTCTATAAAGGTTTAAAAGCAGCAGCACCAAAAGGAATTGATGTGTATTTTGATAATGTAGGTGGTGAAATTTTGGACATTGCTTTAACACAAATTAGAAGACATGCTAGAATCGTCATTTGTGGAGCAATTTCTCAATATAATAATAAGGAGAATGTTAAAGGACCAGCGAATTACCTTTCTTTATTGGTCAATCGTGGTACGATGACAGGTATGGTCGTGATGGATTATGCCAAAGATTATGGAACTGCTGCACAGAATATGGGGATGTGGATGGCGCAAGGTAAACTAAAGTCTAAAGAGGATATTTACGAAGGAATTGAAAATTTCTATGGTACTTTCCAACGTTTATTCAATGGTAATAAAATGGGAAAATTAGTATTGAAGATTAGTGAATAGTTGAAGACGGTTTAAGGGTTTACGGTATATGGTAAATCCTTAAACTGTGCCTTAAATAAAAATAGATGAGTCATCACGTACTAATTCTTGGTTGTGGAAGAAGTGGCACTTCTATCTTTGGTGAATTTTTCCAACATTTATCTCCTTACACTTATTATAGTGAACCTCCTTATACTGATTTAAAACAGTACGATTATTCCCAACCTATTGCCATCAAAGTGCCTACTGAAAGCAAACAGTATCCATCTACTGAAGGATTATCCTTTCCATTAACAGATTTATTAGCAACAATTCCTAAACCGTTGACCATTTTTTGGCAAATTCGTCATCCACTAGATACCATTTGCTCCTTAAAAATAGGGATTGCTAAAAATTGGGGACATCATCCAAGACCAATAGATTGGCAGGATTGGTTAGGAAAGCCCCTCTTAGAACAATGTGCGCATCATTGGAACTATTTGAATACAGTTGGCTATGAAAAGGTGGCTACTTTAGTCGAGATTTCTAGGTTCGAAGATGCTGTTTTAAATACAAACACCTTTGCTAATCGAATGTGTGACTTACTTAATGTTGACCATGGTAAGGAACATGAAAATATTGCTACTTGGTGTAACCGAGTGCAAAATACCAATAATGCTCAATTTGTTGAAGCGATGACTTCCCGCCCTTATTCGACCCAAGATCATCAAGTGAAAGTGGGACGTTGGCGGGAGAATTTGACAACAGAGGAAGTAGTACAAATTTGGCCGATAGTGAAAGATACAGCTAAAAGGTTTGGTTATACTATTTAAAAGTTCTCAATAGGCCAATTAGAACCATAACTAAAACTAGTTAAATGATATCCGTTGGGTATTTAAATCCGTTGGGAAAGCCATCTATAAGTCATTCTTCCTTAAAACCGATCCGACTCCTGATAAGCCGCAATCAACTTCTGCTCGCCTTCTTTTCCTTCATAAAAGTTGCCATGCTCCATTCCTAAAATACCATCAAAGTCTCTACCATGGATATACTTAAAAATGTTTTTATAATTAATCTCCCCTGTAGTTGGTTCTTTTCGACCAGGATTATCGCCAATTTGGAAGTAGGCAATCTCGTCCCAAGTTTTTTCAATATTCGGAATTAAATTACCTTCTTGAATTTGCTGGTGATAAATATCGAATAAAATTTTACAGGACGGACTATCGACCGCCTGACAAACTTGAAATGCTTGTGCTGCTTTGGTTAAAAATAAACCGGGATGATTTCTAAAATTAAGTGGTTCTAAAACCATCGTGACACCAGAAGGTTCACAAATTTCAGCAGCACGTTTTAAAGATTCGACTACATTCGCCGTTTGGTAACCCATATCTTGCTTTAAATCTACATGCCCACAAACAACCGTCATCCATTTAGCATTCACTCGTTTGGCTACCTCAACAGATTCCTTGATTTGGGTTAAAAATTCAGCACGCCAATCTTCTTTACCACTTGCTAAATTAGGCTGTTTCCAATAGATTTTATGCGCAACAAAAACACCCATTTCCACGCCTAGATCGATCATCGTTTTTGCCATTTTCTCTTGTAGGGCAATGTCTCTTCCTTTCATTCCATTATCCTCAAAGGCAGTAAACCCTTGGTCTGCCATAAATTTTAATTGATCAATTGGATCGTCTCCTGCATGATTTTTAAACATGCCTAAATGAGGAGCATATTTTAATTGGTATTTATATTTTTCTGGTTTTCTTGCTAATGGAGTTGCAGCAGTTGCACAACCTGCGCCAGTTGCTAAAAGCGCAGCACTTAAAGTACTAGATTTTAAAAATTTTCTTCTTTGCATGATTTTCTGTTTATGTTAATTTAGAGTCTGTTTAAATTTTTATATTACTGATAATGAATAGTTTATCATTCTATTAAAATTTTGATTATTAAATGACTAGATTGATTGTGTTATTAGAGAGAAATAACAATCAAGCAATTTAACAATCAC
This sequence comes from Saprospiraceae bacterium, assembly GCA_965277445.1. Taxonomy (GTDB): domain Bacteria; phylum Bacteroidota; class Bacteroidia; order Chitinophagales; family Saprospiraceae; genus JAFMDF01. The sequence continues at coordinate 437,323 of CBDICY010000001.1, forward strand.
AACAATTTAGGAAAGACAAGAAAATATTTCCAAATTTTTAAAAAACGAAATAAGATTTTTAAACATACTTTTAGTAGACATCTTTGTCAAGTGTCTTCACAAAGTACCAAATTCTATTAAAATACCTTAACCTGCTTCATCTTTTTTAGAAATTGATTACTTTCTTTTTCATTCAGTACACTTAAAGTAGAAGCTATAGCATCAGCTTTCATGCAAGAATTAGCCTGCACATTAATAATTTTTTTATCAATAACGCCATAACCTGTTCTGGGGTCAATAATGTGAGAATAGCGTTTGCCTTCCCATTCTAAATAGCGGTAGGTATCACCTGAAGATGCAATCGCCGTATTACTTAAGGTTAGTCTTTTTTCAATAAATTGACCATTTGCATTTTCAACTTGGATGTGAATTTGCCAACCCAATTGGTCGGATGGGGGATTACCTACATAAATATCTCCACCACCATCTACTAGGAATTGAGTTATGCCATTTTTATGGAGTATTTTAACGACTTCATCCACCGTAAACCCTTTTGCAATGCCCCCTGCATCCAAACGCATTCCTTTTTGAGTCAGACAAACACTTCTAGAAAATGGAAATAGTTTAATTTTTTGAAACCCAATTTTTCCTTTAGCATTATTTATTTTTACTCCGTTAAAAATTTCTGATTTTCTAAACATTGACCTCCATAATTTACTAAGTGGCCCAATACTTATATCAAAAGCACCTTTACTCTTTTTTGCATAAAATTTATTTTGCTTTAAAATCGTCCATAATTCTGAGCTTACTTTTACTTTTTGATCATTTCCCGCACTTGCAGATAGTTGACTGATTTCACTTGTCGCTTCATAATCACTTAGTATTTGATTTAAGCTGCCAATCCTTCTAAAGCATTGATTAGCAATATTTTGAGCATTACTTTTCTTGCTAGTGTATAAGATTATTTTGAATTGCGTACCCATTTGTTGATGACTAAATTCAAATCGTTTTAAGTCTTGCGCCGTTAATGAACTAATCACTAACATGAAAATGACAGAATTATACATTTTTATTATTTTCATAAAATAAATAAAGATTTTAGTATAAAAAGTAAGATTTGGAATGATTATTGAAATAAATTAAATACCTACTTATTTTACCTCCTATACATTACCTCCCACGAAACGATTCTTGCAAAAAAAATATAGATTTTACAACAAGTAAATCTCAAATCTATACCTATCTATTGTATTAAATAACCTACTTCCCCCTTGTTTTTTAAAAAAACTGTTAAACTATTGCTCTACTTATTATAAAATTATTGACTATTAGTTGACAAATGATATTAATGAGGTAGTTGAAAAATCCTATAGATGATTTCCATTTAAACGCTACTCAAATAGATTTATAACCTATTTTATTAATAAATAAATATTTTTTTTAGAGATGAACAAATTATTCACTAACACTCTTATCGTATTATTCGTTACAAGTACTTTTTTTACAGCACAAGCGCAAACAGACAATGCAAGTGCTAGTCACGAAGTTTCCATTCAAATTCCTGAAGTTGCTATTTTAGATGTAGAACCAGCCAATAATTCTTTTTCTTTAGCACCAACAGAACCAGAAGAAGCTGGGTTAGCTTTGGATTTCTCTAAAGCCTTAAATTCAGATTTATGGTTAAATTATTCTTCTATTGTCGGATCAACCGATGATAAAAGTAGAACTATTGATGTTAAAATTGGAGAAGGAGCTGTTCCTGACGGCTTATTACTTAAAGTAACCGCAAGTAAGGATAATGGTACAGGCGATGGAAAAATGGGTACGCCTAACCCATTGGCTATCACATTATCTAATACAGCACAAGAGATTATTACGGATATTGGCAGTTGCTATACTGGAAGCCCAGAAAAGAATGGTCACCAGTTAAATTATGCTTTAGAATTGAACGAGGCAGCTGGAAGCTACGAAAAAATTGATTTCAATCAATCTACGACGATTAAGATAGTTTATACTATTTCAGAATAATATAAAGAAGCGAGCGTAGAGAGATGAAAATTGCTAAATTGTTTTATTGCTATATTGTTGTTTAACAAGCCATTATAGTAATAATATGCAAATTCTCAATAAGACTTAATCGAATGTACCGAATTCATTCGTCACTCATAAGTATTAACTGCGTCGAATTCATTCGACGGTACATTGAGAACTGAAAATAATATAGCAATTTTGTCCAAATACTTATTATATATTTAAATCTCTTTTCTCTACGCTCGCTTCTCTAATCTCAAAATTAAGAACAACAACTCACTCAGAGAATATCAATAAAGGTCAACACCAAATTACGAAGCGTTAGGTATTAAACTACACCTTTCTAAATGCCTGCTTCTTTTATTGACTATCTTTGAGAAACAACACTAAGATGAATAACAGTAATTACACAAAAGTAGCTACCTTTTTTATTACCCTTTCTTTTGCTTTTCTTTTTCAAATTTCCGCTTATTGCAGTATTGTCGTTATCAATGGTTTGACCCATATTCACCAAGCAAGTGAAGGAGAAGTGATTCGAGGCATTATTGAAGTTCAAAATACTGGTTTTGAAACCAAAGCGGTTCGCGTTTATCAAAAAGATTACCTCTTTTCCCATAAAGGAGAAGTTTATTATAATGAACCGGGAAGTAATATCCGTTCTAATGCTGCTTGGGTAGATTTTAGTCCAGCTTATCTAGAATTAGCACCACAACAAAAGACCGTTATCAACTACGAAATTACGATTCCAACGGGACAAGAACTGTCTGGAAGTTATTGGAGTATTTTAATGATAGAAGGTATTTTACCCATTTCACCAGAATTACCCAAAGGAGGGGTCAATATTTCCACGATTATGCGTTATGCGATTCAATTGGCAACGAATATTGGGGAAACAGGCACTAATAATTTAGAGTTTATAGAGGCGAAATTAGATAAAATTGATGGCAATACAGTTGGGTCAATTGCGGTTGTGAATAGTGGAGAAAGATTATTAACACCCGAAGTATCCATCGAATTATTTAATGAAGTTGGGGAATCTATTAGTATTGTCAAAGCAACTAAAAAGAAGATTTATCCTGGCACTTCTACTCGTTTTTATTTGGAATTGGCAGATTTACCAAAAGGTAAATATGAGGCAGTCATTTTAGCTGATTGTTCCGAAGAAGATGTTTTTGGACTTAATTTATCCTTGTCTTTAGGTGATGACTAAAGTAATTTGTTTATGCTTTTCCTTTTTATGTACGGTTAGCGTATTAGGGAATGATATAGAAATGCAATTGGTTCATCAATCTACTTTGACTTCTAAACCGGGGAAGGTCAATAATTTTTCGATTGCTTTATTTAATAAAGGAACCAATCCTACTAGGTTACGCCCTCAATTAGAATTACCAACTAGTTGGAAAACCATTACGAATAGCGCTTCCTTTTCGCTGAAAGCGGGTGAAAAAGATTTTAAGATTATTAGCTTTGTGGTGCCTACAAAGGCATTGGCTGGCACCTACGAAATAATATACCGACTAACAGACACCCAAAATCCTTCCGTTGAGTTTACTCAAAAGATTAATATTAACGTAGCAGCCACGAATAACATCAAAGTCATTCCAATAACCGCACCCTCCACTATATTAGCTGGTACGAAGATAACAGGTCATTTTTTGGTTAAAAATAATAGTAATCAGCCACAAACGATTCTTTTAACCACAGATAATGCTAAAATTAAAGGAGCAACTATACTAGATTTACCTGCTTTTTCGAGCCAAAAAGTGGCGATTGAAATGGGTACTTTTGCAGAAACTAGAAAGCAAAGTAGATTGAGTCTTCATTTGAAAGCGACCTTAAAAGGGACAGAAACTAGTGAAATTGCCTACCTTCATAATCAGGTTTTACCAAGTATGGAATATGAGGTAGATAATACCAGAAAATTACCAGGTTATGCTAGTTTAAATTACTTATATCGTCAATTTGCGGACGGCCGAAAGGGGAAAGGTTGGCAAGGAGAGCTATTTTTACAAGGAACGATAGATAAGGCAGAAAAGCAAGAAGTTACCTTAAGTCTAAGAGGACCAAATCAGCAAGGAGGGACAGAACTAACATTATACGATCAATATTTTGCTAGTTATAAAAACCAATCTTTTAGTGTGACAGCAGGCGATAATAGTTATGCCTTGAGTACCCTAACAGAATTTTCTAGAAATGGGAGAGGTATACACGCAGAAGGTTACTTTGGTACGGCAACCGTAGGTGCATTTTACGTAAAACCTCGATTTTTTGCAGAAATTAATCAAGAAATAGGGGTATACATTCAAAATGAATTCACCAAAAAGACCAGTTTACGTTTTAATTATCTTCATAAGGGAACGGACAGTAATCAAGGAAATGCTTCTGTAATGAGTATTTCTGGTCAATTTAGCCCTTTTAAAAATACCTTTTTATTAGCGGAAGCGGCTTCTGGAAATTCAGGACATGCGCTTTATGCCAAAGCCCATACTAAATTATTCAACCGACTACACTTCAACGGTAATCTTATCTATGCTAGTCCTAATTTTGCAGGTTATTTCCAGAATACTTTAAACCTAATTGGTAACTTAAATTATAAATTAACTAAAAAAGTAAATTTATCAATTGGGATATTGCAGGATAGTAAGAATGCAGCTTTAGATACTTTATTTGATGCAGCGCCTTTTTCTGACCGCAAGCATATTGGACTTCGATTTAGATTTGCCCGAAATGCTTTCCTTCAATTTAATTTACGACAAAATGAAATTGAAGACCGTTTGCCTCAAAAACAATTTTTTAGAAAGGAAAATTTAATAACCGCTAACTTAAATCACAAATTCCGAAAATTTAACTATAGCCTAGCAGCAGAATACGGGAAATCTAAAAATTTTCTACAAAGTACAGAATCTGATTTTAGAAACGTTTTTCGGACGTACCTAGATATAGGGTTTGATGTCGGGAACTTTTCTATGCGGGCTTTTAGTCAGTATTATAACGAAAATAGTTTGCAATTTTCTACCCAAAAACAGTTATTATTTGGCGGCACTATTTCTGGCGAAATAAAAGACCACACACAATTTAAGATTCGCTATCAAAATGATTTTGAAACAGAAGCTTATTATAAAAATAGGAATGCTTTTGATTTCTTTTTGACGCATCGTATCCGAGAAAATCAACATTTTATAGTCAATGCTCGACAGACTATTCAACGAAATACCTTAAATAATCGAGATTTTTCTGTTTCTGCCAAATACGTCTACGAGTTAGGTATTCGCTTAGAGCCTAAATTGCCAACAGGAAATGTTTACGGCCAAATCTTACGAAAAAATAATAAAGCAGCTGGAGGAATTATTGTTTTATGCAACGGGAAAACGGCAATTACGGATGCTGAAGGCCGTTTCCATTTTAAAGGGATGCGGCCAGGTAAATACCCGATTCTATTAGACCCATCTACTTTAGCCTTACATGAAATATTAGGGGATAATGAGTTGCCAATAGTTGAAGTCCTGCCCGAAGCAAATCAAGCAATAACCTTAAACTTAATCCAAAGTGGCGCTATTCTTGGAGGTATAGAATTTAAGCAAGCAACTAATAAAGCGCAATTAATCTCGTTAGAAACAATTGGTAGTTTGATGTTAGAAGTGAGTAATGGTAAAGTCATTCGGCGAACTTTTACCAATGAAAAAGGACAATATAAATTTGGTGATTTAAAACCAGGTACTTGGACGGTAAAGGTAGTAAAGCCAGATGTAGGAAGGAACTTAAAATTTACACAAACAAAATTTACGATCAACATCAAAGAAGGAGAAGCAGTTATTCTACCAATTATTATTCAAAAAAAGAAGCGAAGGGTTCAGTTTAAGCAACTGATTCATTTGTCAGACGATGATTCGTAAGGAAAAGTAGAATGTAGGTAATTGCAGTAGGCAGTAAATTCTAGACTATTACAAAATAGGTAAATAATCAATGACCCAGACCTTAGTTAAATATTTAATCTTTTGTTTTTGTTGCCTTTATGGTAACTCGGCAATAGGACAATCCTCCTATCGGCACTCGATCTGTCTGACGATTCCAGAAATTGCTATTCTCGATATTGAACCTTCTAATTTACCAATTAACTTATCCATAAATGCTCCAACAGAAAGTGGAGAATCCGTGTCGATACCCAAAGAGGATGCCTCCAAATGGTTGAATTATACTTCTGCTATTTCTCCAAGTGGTGCCAATCGTTCTGTCGCTGCTCAAATTTCGGGCAATTCCATTCCAGAAGGTCTTCAACTTTACCTAGAAGCCAGTACTTATCAAGGGAATGGAGGAGGAATGTTAGGGAAAGCTATGGGAAAAGTTTCCTTGAATAATAGTCCTAAAACAATTATTAGCGATATTGGAAGAGGTTATACGGGAAATGGTAATAATAACGGACATCAATTGATCTATTCTTTGTCTATTGCCAATTATGAAGCTTTAAAAGCGGAATCAAGTCAGCAGGTAACGGTCATTTTTACGATAACGGAATAGCGTTTTATAAACTATATTTTATGCAATTAGGCTTTAAGCAATTTTTGATTTTGGTAGCTTCCCTACTAGCATTTACGCAGTTTTTATCTGCACAAGGAAAACCTAGTATTCATGTGAGTGCAGCGAGAAGTTTTTCTGATTTTGAAGCGGAACTACCAGAAGCTGGGAGTGATATAGCTGCTACTTATACGACTAGACAAGCTTTGATTAACCTATCTCTAAGGTCTTTTGGGAATTATCGAATTACCGTTCGGCAGGAAGATACTAATTGGGATAGTCAACTAGGTTTTTATGTGCGTAGAACAGGCAATGGTTCAGGGAGAGGGTCTATATTTGGGGGGACTAATTTTCTGAAATTAGATAGTTTTGACCAAGTTTTTTTTGAAGGTTTTTATACTCGAAGTAATATTCCTATTCAATATGAGTTTCGAAACTTATCCGTTTTAGTACCAGCGGACGGACATACCTCAGCGGTTATTTATACGATTACTGGTTTTTAAGAACGATGAATTGGGAATTGTTTAATACAACACCCCTAATTATTCTAATGCTTTGATATAAGTTCCAAATCTTTCCATAGCAACCCCTAAATCGGCAATATTAAAACAAGGATAAACAATCCGAAACAAGCCTCGTTTACTATGGCCAAATCCTTCTCCTGGTGTCAGTAAAACACCTGTTTTATGATATAAATCCTCCCAGAATTTAGTCTCTGCTTTTTGCGTCGGTTTCTTTAAAAACTTGGCACAATCTATCCAAATAAATAAGCTACCTCTTGATGGCACATAAGGAATATCCAAAGCCCGTAATTTTTCAATCATAAACACATAAGCATCTGTCAATGCTTTTTGATTATGCGCAATGTAGGTTTCCATAAAATTATGGTCTGCCATAATTTCGGACAATAACCATTGGGTATGATTGGACACTAAATGAGAGACATTCAAATTATCATAGGCTTTAATCAAGGCATCATTTAAAGAATAGAGCATCCCAACTCTAAATCCAGAAATGCCTAAATCTTTAGAAAGCGCATACCAAAGATGTAAATAAGGACTTTGTTTGGCTTGCATAATTTGCCCAAAAGAGACAAATGCTCTTTGTTTTTTATAATCTTTTTTGATAGCTGGATGCTTGGTATCTAGTAAAGATAAAGCATATATTTCATTGACAATCAGATGTATTTTATTTTTGATGCACCAGTTAGCGACCTTTTCTAATCGCTTGATGGGATACATTCCACCTGTTGGATTATCAGGAGTCGTTAACACTAATACCTTAAAGGTTTTTCCTTGAGCTTCAATATATTTTTTTGCCTTTTTAAGTTGTTTAATTTTTAAAATGGGCTTTTCCGAAATCTCTGAAATTTCATGGTGGGTAATTAAATTATATCGTTCCATGCCTGCTTTATTCCCTACATCTTGCTTGTAAACGGGATAACTAGGAGTTGGAAAAACAGCCACATCCCCACGATTTCCCAACAACCAAGCAGTCATTTCTATAACCGCAGAAGCACCAACGGAAACGGCTAAATGATCAGGATTAATCGGACTTTTTGTTAAAAAACGAGCTAAAAAATTAGCCATTGTCAATCGGAAACTTTCATGCCCCAAACAAGAAGTATAATTAGGTACCCAATCAGGAATAGATTTTTCTAAGCTTAATAACTCCATTTTTTCCTTTAATAAATGCCAACTCTGTTTATTCTCTGCGGTGTTTAAAGGGAATTTTCCGTTTGGATTATCAGTAGGATGGTACATATCGGCACTCGCCTCGAAGAAGTGGTCGAAGTCTACTCTAAGTTGGGTATGAAAGGCGGTTTGACCTCTTTTGGAAAGGGTTTTGATGTTTTTCATAAATGATAACGTTACAAAAAAATGGTCTCCAATTTTTAAAAATTGGAGACCTATGGAGTTATTCGTAAATTTTGTTTGCTATTAATTTGCTGGATAAAAAATCATAAATCTTACATCATATATCATCAATCATAAATCTATTACGTTTTGTTTAGATGGATTTATGAACTATGATTTTTTTTCCTGGCTAAACCACTTTCGTCACCCCAGGCACAGGAATAGGATACCGCCCATCCGCATCAGGCATTACTTGTGGATTAGCGTTCCAATCATATTTTGCAGGAGACAAATCTATGGTAGAATTAATCGCATCCTCCCATTCAATAGTTTGTCCTGAATAAGTCGCCATTCTACCTAAAATAGAAGTCATGGTTGCTTTTGCTCCATTTTCTGCATCGGCATATTTATACTCTCCTTTTGCCACCGCTTCAAATAATAAATCGTGTTCTACTTGATATGGATTTTTGTCCTTTTTATCATTATGATTCATAATGGTATACCCACTTTTTGTCTTGATCACTCCAGGTTTTGGTGCTGAACCATTAGTACCATGAAAAGCCTCGGTAACTTTATTTTGACAACCTTTAATATGCCGACATTGACTAGACATAATCGAACCATCTGCATACTCAAACTCTACAAAGTGGTGGTCAAAAATCTCTCCGTGGTCTTTGCCATTTCTCACTTCTCGACCGCCCATACCACTTGCTCGCACAGGGTATGCTTGCTTCACCCAGTTGCCGACATCTAAATTATGAATATGCTGCTCCGTAATATGGTCTCCGCATAACCAATTGAAGTAATACCAATTACGCATTTGGTACTCCATTTCTGTTTGCCCTGCTTGTCTTGGTCTGACCCAAACCCCTGCACTATTCCAATAAACTCTAGAGTGGATAATATCGCCAATAATGCCATTATGTAATTTTTCTACCCATTCAGTATATATTTTTTGATAGTGTCGTTGTAAACCTACGACCACATTTAATTTCTTCTTTTTAGCTTCTTCTGCCGCTGCTAATACTCGTCTAACCCCTGGTGCATCTACTGCACAAGGTTTTTCCATAAAAACATGCTTATTTTGATTAACCGCCTCTTCAAAATGAATAGGTCTAAAACCTGGTGGCGTTGCAATAACTACCACATCACAAAGAGGAATCACTTGTTTATACCCATCAAATCCATCAAACTTATGCTCCTCTGGTACGTCAATAAAAGGACGCATATCTTTCAATTCATCAGACGACCAATCTTGAAATTCAGCACTATAAATTTTCTTATAACATTTATCTAAATTGTCTCTAAAAGCATCTGCCATAGCGACTAATTTAACATTCTGTCCAGAACTTAAAGCTTGTACAATAGCGCCTGTTCCTCTACCCCCACAGCCAATTAAGCCGACTTTTATCGTATCTGAGCCATCAATATGTGCCTTTGCAGAAACTAAAGACGGGGCAAGCAGCATGCTACCTGCAACTAAACCCGAAGTTTTAACAAAATCTCTTCGATTTATTCCTGAATTGCTTTGATTTTTCATAAAGAAGTATGTTTGAATGATGAATAATTATATAGAGGCGTCAGGTGTCGGGCACTAGGTATCAGGTGTGACGGGAATACGTCTAGCCTTATACCTAGTACCTGGTACCCGATACCTTTTTATTAGTCCCCAAGTACCAACAACCAAAAAGCTGCTCGTTCTTCTGGAGTTGGCTGCTTAGCGGGTTTGACAATTCTAAATCCAACAAAAGGAGAATCGGTATTCCACCAAAAACTCTTTGGAATTTGTGGGTCTCTTTCTTTCCATTTACTACTTGACCGAATTCTTGCCGCACAACGATGGTCTTCTTTGGAATCATCCCAACTACCACCTCTTACGGTTCTAGGATGCAATCGAGTTGGTTGTATCCAAGGATTAACGTCCGTTGCCATTTCCGCAGCTATAGTGGCATAAGCATCTTTTTTATATTGGTCTAAAGTCCATTCTGATACATTTCCTAACATATCGTATAATCCCCACGCATTCGGTTTTTTACTGCCCACTTTATGGTATTTTTCCGAACTATTATCATAATGCCAAGCATAATCATCTAATAATTCGGTATCATCTCCATGATAATAAGCAGTCGTACTACCAGCTCGACAAGCATATTCCCATTCTGCTTCGGTTGGTAAGCGATAAAAATCGCCCGTTTTGTCTGTTAACCATTTACAATATTGCAAGGCAGAAAACTGGGTCATACTAACCGCAGGAAATCCTTCTTTGCCCATCCCAAAAGTAGGATCTTCATAAGGTGGACTAGGTCTAGCGAAAGCATCCGCATTCCAGTCTGTTCGACCTTCTGGTGCTTTGTCTAATTCCTTCTCCCGAAAGATATTGAATTCATCAAAAGTCACTTCATGTACGCCAATGTAAAATGCTTCGATTTTGACTTCTGTCTGTGGGCCTTCATCTTCTTCCCGATTTTCTTCTCCTGCTGGACTGCCCATTTGATAAGTTCCTGCTGGAACTAATGCCAATTTAAAAGAAACATCCGTTGCAGGTATTTTAGCGTCTATAATATTACTTTCTGTAGTGGTAACTGTTTTAGTAATAGTATCTTTTACCTCCTCTTTAGCCATTTTATTTTGACCAGTTGTAGCACAAGCACATAAAGAAGAAAGGAGTACGAATAATAAAAATTGTTTCAACATAAAAAATGAGTGTGGCTATAAATAATTATTTTTACAATATAAGATCCGTGATAATTTATTCTGTATCTCGAATAATTATTTTGTATTTAAAAATCCGTTGGGAATAAAATCCGTTGGCGTATAACGCATACCAAGCAGAGCTTGGCGCTACAGAAAATATCATTTTTGGTATCGAAATTCAAAATTAACCGCAATGTCATCCCCACAAACAATCTGCCCGAACATAGCAGAAGGTGGTTCGATGTCAAATTCACTAAACTTCAATGGCTTGCTACCTTTTAGGGTAATACCCTTATCCGTTTTTTGTCCCATTACTTCAATCTCAATTGCTTTTTCTAAACCAACCATTTTTAAAGTACCTTTAGAAATTAATTTGAAATTACCACTATCATCCATATCAGAAATAGTAGCAGATTCACTTTGTTGGTAAGAAATAACTGGATGTTCTGTTGCTTGTAAAGCCTTTGTAATTTTGGCATTCATCGAAGCACCACGTCCTCCGTCCATACTCTTGACGACAACGCCAAAAGCAAAACTATCAATGGTGTTTTCATTGTCTCCAGCTAAAATTAATGCTTGTGGCACATCTTGTACTTCATTGACGGCTACTGTCCAACCGTGTAAAGTAGACGTACCCGTTACAGTAATGGTGGCAGCGCTATCAACTGCTAAATGATAGGATTGCGCCGAAGCCAAATTAGTAAGGACAAGGCTGATGGCAAAAACTAGGAATAGATGAAATGATTTCATGATTGTTTACTATTTTTTGTATCATAAAGTCTAAAATTACACAATAACCCTATTTTTTCAAAGTCTCTTATTAGCCAAAACGTACTTTACTCCCCATTCAAATACCCTTTAGCCGTCAAATAAACCCCGCTGGCAAATAATAATCCAATCAATACTAGAATCCAAAGCGACATACCTAATACATTCACGCCTGCTAAGCCCATTTGTAAAAAGAATAATCCGACTACAAATAATAAGAAAACGCCTAAGACGATATTTAAAATAGGCCCCATATCACTCGCCTTATTTGCTATTTTGGTAGTAACCGCCTTTTTAACTAATGCTTCTTCTTGGTAAGATTTAGATCCTAAATAAAATAAAATTAGAGAAATAGTACCTGTAACCCAAGTAATAGTAAAAGCATAGCGTAAGGATTCTGCACCATAATCAGCACTTAAATAATCACTTATAATCCCAATACCCAACGGTCCTAAGCCTAAACCAATAAAATTAAGGACTAAAAATAAGATAGCAGAAGCTAAGGCTCGTTTTTTAGCATCAATTAAATTATGCGTCACGGCAATACTTGGGCCTAAATATAAGGCGGTTAGTAAAGCGGTCATAAAGTAGGTGAACAAGACTACATTTAAATTACCATCAAAAAAGGCAAAATAAGAAAAGGGTAGATTTAATAAACCTGCAATAATCGGAATCCACATATACCATCGAAGATCTTTTCTACCATATTTATCCGCTAAAAAGCCGCCAAGGAAAGTACCGATAATACCTCCAAAACCAGAAGTAATTCCTAGCCAAGTCCCAATATCTTCTACAGGCATTCCGTGGACTCGGGCTAAAAATGGGGCAAAGAAATTACCAACGCCATAATTACCAAAGGTGTGTAAACCACAAGCAAATGCTACGAAAATAAAGGTTTTTTTGGATAATAAAATGCGAACAACTTCCCAAAAAGAGGCTTCCTCTTCCATTGCTTTTTGATTCTCCATTATTTTTGCCGCAGCATCAGAATGCCCTTTTGGTGGTTCTTTGACGGTGAAAAATAATAATAGAGCGTATATAATTCCTGGAATACCAAGGGCATAAAAAGCCATACGCCAACCATAAGTGGCATCAATCCATCCTCCCAAAGAATAACCCGCTAAAATGCCAACATAAATCCCCATGGAATAAATGGACAATGCCGTAGCTCGTTGATGCGCAGGAAAGTAGTCAGAAATCATAGAGTGCGCTGGTGGACTGCCACCTGCTTCTCCCACACCAACACCGACTCTAGCCAATAATAGCTGAAAAAAGTTAGTTACTAATCCAGAAATAGCGGTCATCCCACTCCAAATAGCTAGTGACCAAGTGACTACATTTCGACGATTGTTTTTATCCGCAAATCGAGCAATCGGTAAACCTAAGGTTACATAGAAAACAGCGAAGGTAAAACCTGTCAATAAGCCTAATTGGGTATCTGATAAGCCCAACTCCGCTTTAATAGATTCTTGGATAATGACCAGAATTTGTCGGTCAATAAAATTAAAGGTATAGACTCCTGTTAGGATTAAAAGGATATACGCTTTGTAGCGTTGGCTATACTGTGGATTTTCTGTCATTTTTCGTTTTGATAGTACTCAGTTAAAAACTTTGAAGGCAAGGTAGTAAAATCAAATTCAAAAAAAAATTATTTTAAGATTTTAAAAAGGTAAATTATTCACATCTACATTCCCGCCAGTAATGATAATCCCCACCTTTTTACCAGCAAATCGTTCTTTTTGCTGTAGTACAGCGGCAAACGGTACGGAACAACTTGGCTCAATAATAATCTTCATCCGTTCCCAAATAATCCGCATAGCAGCGACAATTTCTTCTTCTGAAACGGTGATAATATCATTGACTAAATTGGTGATAATTTCAAAAGTGTAAGGGCCTAAATTGGTTCGTAGACCATCCGCAATCGTATCGACTCTGGTATTATATTGCATTGTCCCACTTTTGAACGACCGATAAGCATCATCTGCCCATTTGGGTTCAGCGCCAACAATTTGAGCGTTTGGTAATAATGCTTTGGTACTAATGGCGGTACCACTCATCAAACCACCGCCACCAACAGGTGTCATCATCACTTCTAAGTCGGCAATTTCTTCAATGAATTCTTTAGCACAAGTCGCTTGTCCTGCAATGACATCATAATTGTTATAAGGATGTAAAAAAGTAGCGCCTGTTCGTTCAACTACTTTTTCTAAGGTATTTTCTCTAGCGGCTAGGGTAGGGGCGCAAGTGATAATTTCTGCACCATAACCTGCTGTGGCGGCTCTTTTAATACTTGGGGCATTTTCTGGCATCACGATATAGGCAGGAACGCCATGATTTTTAGCAGATAAAGCAACCGCTTGGGCATGATTCCCCGATGAATGCGTCGCAACGCCTTTGGCTCTTTCTTCGTCCGTTAAGGCTAAGATAGCATTAGCCGCACCTCTCATTTTAAAAGCGCCTATTTTTTGGAAATTTTCACATTTGAAATAGATTTCTGCGCCACTCATTTCATTAATGGCGCTAGAACTCATGACGGGTGTCTGGTTGATGTAGGGCTTAATACGTTGGTGGACTTTTTGGATTTCTTGGAAGGTTGGAATGCTTGTTAGTTTCATGTTGTGCGTTTTTCATAGGACTGCGCCCCATGTTAAGATATGTCGTCCCGTTGGGACTTTTAGATTTAATCTATGCTTAGATTCATTTATTATATCAGTAGCTGCCCTATCCCAAAAGTCAACACAAATATAACTGTAGAAATAGCCATTTGTTTTAAGTAAGGATCTAATTCCATGGCAACTGTTTTGGTTTGAACGGCTCGACCATTTATCCATAAAAAAGGAATACTTAGCAAAAATAGAAATTGCTGCCAACCACGGAAATCTTGTAAGACAAATATAGTAGCTAGTACTAAAGCGCCAATTAATAAAAACCAATGGTAAATAACGGCATTTTTACGACCAATTCTAACAGGAATAGAATATTTGCCTGCTAATTTATCAGATTTAATATCTCTTACATTATTCACATTAATGACACAGACCGTTAAAAAGCCTAGCGCAGTTGCAGGTAGAATATGTAGGGGATTGAAAATAGGTTCGTGTAAGTAATAGGTGGCTAGGGTAGCGACCCAACCAAAAAATATCAGAACAAATAGATCACCCAAACCTCGATAACCATAAGGAAAAGCACCACTTGTATAAGTAATGGCCGCTACGATAGCAGCAATACCAATTCCTAAGAAAATGAAAAAGTCTTGCTTAGTATTAATGGCATAGGTTAGCAATAGAACGCCCGAAATTAAGGATAATATACTTAATAAAATCATTGCATTTTTCATTGCCTGCTGGCTAATTGCACCCGTTTGGACAGCTCTTTTAGGTCCTGCTCGCTCTGCACTATCTGCACCATGAATGGTATCGCCATAATCATTGGCAAGATTAGATAAAATTTGTAGACAAATTGCAGTTAAAGCGGCTAGGAAAAAGACATTTTTATCAAATACTTGATCTTTAGCAGCTAGAAAACTACCCATACCAATACTGGCTACGGCTAGTGGAAGGGTTCGGAGACGAATGGCAGAAAGCCAATGTTTTAAGGCCATTATTTAAAAAATAGGACGATGAAAATTGAGGAACGCGATAAAAATAAATTTATCATTTGTCAGTCGTTTAGTTAAATAAGCGATTCATTTTAAGTGTTTTAGCTAAACGGCTGACTTCCGAAAATGTAAATTTATTTTATCTTACTACTAAATAATGACGCAATATAAGATTAATTTTTTACCTGTTGCCTGCTATTCATAACTTCCATTTGACCACTTACTTTCTATTTCTGTCACATTACCATTTATTACCTGCTATCTACCCTAGGTCTATCGGAAAAAGTAGAGTTACCCCCTAACTTTGTGGTATCAATTATCAATAAACAATCATTCAATTTATTCATCTTTTAAATATAAATTTTATAGCATAGATATCGACACTTTATTTTTTAGGTAATGGAGCAACTGTTGTGGAAGATACACCAAACAGAAAAGCCTCAAAAAAGTATGCTACGGCATTTGCCTTCATCACCTGTCTTTAATTTTTTAATCTAAAGGAAACCCTAAAAGGGAATCCTTTCAAAACAAAGTGTCATGAAATTATTCAAAAATGTTTTTGCTGTTATTATTTGCTTCTCTATGTTTGTTAGTTGTACGAAAGAGAAAAATTTACTTACGGAATCTACTAACGATACGACTTCTTCCTCTTCTGTTAACGGGGTGACTGATATGGAAACTTTACTAGATTATTTGGAAGAGAATCCACCCGTTTTACAAGAATTGGAACATAGTAATCGAGAAGGTTATTTACCAGATGTTGCGCCAGATGCTATTAAAAAAATAAAAATTGATTTAAATGGAGACGGACAACTTAAAGAAGTAGAAGTAGAAATCAAACAAGGGATGGTGGTCTATGGGAAAGATATGGTTTTAGGTACAGAGGCAGAAGTAATGCAAAACCAACAAAAAGCAGTATCAAGGGCGGTTCATACAAATAATACTAGCCTAAAATGGAAGAATGGATTTATCCCAATTGTAATAGATCAGGCTATTAAAAGCGATCGAGCAATGAATGCTAAACTTGCTGATGCCTTGGCAGAATTAGGAAATAAAACGGTTCTTACCTTTGTTACTCGAAACAATAAACAAACAGATTATATTTTCTTTAAAAAGTCAACTGACGGTAACTACTCAAAGTTGGGAAGACGAGGTGGGAGACAACAAGTTAATATAGAAGCGAATGCATCAGTAGGAACCTACATTCACGAAATTATGCACGCTGTAGGTTTTATACATGAGCAAAATAGATGCGATAGAGATGCGCATGTTACTATTTTTGACGATAATATTAAGACTGGTAGAGAAAGCCAATTTACAAAAACATGCAATGGCGCGAATGATTACGGAAATTATAATTTTAACTCTATAATGCATTACCACCCAAAAGCTTTTTCTAAATATAATAGCCAATATACTATACTACCTGTAAAACACCAGCCTTGGAATTATGATAATATAGTTCGATTTTATAAGGAATTACATAGTATGGGACAAAGAAGTAGATTAAGTTACCCAGATGTAGTTGCCGTTAATGCTTTATATATCGCTCCTAAATTTGAATATGGAAATTTAGCTAGTCAACCAGGTGATGTAGCTCTTGGGGAATTTATTCAAGAAGAAGGAACGAAAGATTGGGTAGAGGTTAAAAATGGATCTAATGGGAAGCGATACTATTTTCAAGAGACACATCGGGATAGATGGAGTATTTACTTAAGAGATCATAAAAGAGGAATTGGTATAAATATAGACATGTATAGACAAAAAATGGTTTATCAAGGTAAAGACGGTAAAAAATTTGATTTGTTTAATATTATAAAAACTTATTAAACCATTAGACTTTATTCGGCGAAGAGCAAAAGGCTAATGGCCTGTCATACGAAAAGTTTTAGAATAAACACTATTATAAGAAATTAATTACTAGAGGCTATTTCGACAATCGTTGAAATAGCTTTTAGTAATTGAACTTTAATTTTGTAATTCAATTGATTAGCAAATAGAAAGGGGAATGCTGCTACTGAGCTTCTACTAAACCTTGTTTACTTAATAATTGCTTTTGTTCTTGATCCTGTTTTTCAATGGTAAAAAAGATAGTTGTGCCCTTTCCTTCTTCAGATGCTAACCAAATTTTTCCACCATGATTTTTAACCACTTTTTTGCAAATGGCTAAGCCGATGCCTGTTCCTTCATATTTATCTCGGGTGTGCAATCGCTTAAAAATAATAAAAATTTGCTCCTGATATTTTGGCGAAATACCAATGCCATTGTCTTTTATTTGAAATTCGTAATGATGGTCAAGTTCTCGACTACTTACTTCTACTCTTGCTGGTTGGTCTCCTTTAAATTTAAAACCATTGGAAATTAAATTTTGAAAGAGTTGAGAAATCTGGGTTTTGTTGCCAACGATGTTTGGTAAATCTCCTGTTATTAATTGCCCTTGATTTTTTGAAATCAGACTACGCAAATTTAAATTGACAACCTCCATCATGTTACTAAGGTTGATTGGTGCGATCGTAAATTCTCGATTCAATCTTGATAAGGCTAGTAAATCATCTAACAAAAAGGACATTCGTTTGACACCATCTATGACAAAATGAAAATATTCCTTAGTCTCTGCATCTGCATCTGCCCCTAATTGGCGGTGTAATATTTGAGTAAAACTACCAATAGTTCGTAACGGTTCTTTTAAGTCATGAGAAGCAACATAAGCAAATCGTTCCAACTCTTCGTTAGAGTTAAGTAACTGTTTTTGAATGACTGCTTTTTCGTTTATTTCCTGTTCTAGAGAACTATTAATTTCTTGTAAACGATTTGCTTGTTGCTCAATTTGCATATTCTGCAATTTTAAGGCTGTCGATTGCTCCTGCACAGATAGAATTAAATCATCCACTTTTCTTTCATATTTATGGTAATGGACTTTAAACTGTGCTAAAGTAATAAAAATGCATAAAGCAATAAAACTGATATTAAAAACACCTAGGTAAAAAGAATCTTGATTTGGAAATATTGGATAGCCCTTTACAACCCAATATTGAATGCTTATAACAGCGATTAAATGAATGATTAAGATTCTAAGATGTGTTTTTAAGCCTTGAAAAAGAATAATGGATAAGACTAAAGTTGCGCCTAAATAAAATTGAGTTTTTGCTAAAGGACCAAATAAAACCGTTGAAAATATGGCTGCTAAAAAAGGGAACAAGATGGCTAAAAACTTTGCTTTTTTATAAGCAAATTTTGATTGTTGGTGTAAAGCACTAAATAAACAAATAAAAGTTGTAAGAGGCACTAAAATCCTCAAATAGCAACCTACAGAAAAATTAGCAATAGCAATGCAGAAAGAACTAAACAATAGAATAAATAATGCTTGATTCGTATAGATAATATCTCGCTTTTCGGCCGAGTTTTGCTCAGGCTTTATCCCTAAAGTAAAGATATAATTGAAGCGGTTTAAAATATTCATCTCTCTTGTTTGTGTGTAATCTATAGCAAGGTCAGTTAACAATTAACGTTATAATTTCTTTTGAATGGGATTTTTTGCTGCAAGGAGGTATATACTTTGTTTAAGGCAATAACCATGCTAATTATTTTTTTGATATAAATAGCTTTTTCATATTTGACTCCAATTGACTAAAGATATTTTTTAGCTAGTCTTAATTGAACGTCCATATCCGAACACAGACTGACCATTTTCGGACATTATTTTTCTTGGCCTTAAGTTGTAAAATTTTATAAAAAATTGATAATCAGTAATTTATACTTTTGGCATAAGCATTGGAATTATATAGGTATTCCTCTATACTATTTATTTAGAGGATTAAGAAATCACCTGACTTAAAAAGAAAAGATATGAAAAAGTACAATTCTAACGACCTGATTTTTGACTTAATGAATCGTTAATACTAGTGAAACTAAGGTGTCGGGCTTTTCCGACTGTTTGCTCGACACCTTTTTAATAGATTTACTTAACATTTTTAAACAAGCATACCTTCGATATAGGCTAAGAAATCTAAAAAGATGCTAAAAAATTACCTTAAAATAGCTTTTAGAAATTTGAAAAAATATCGTTTTTTCAATACTATTAATATATTAGGCTTGTCTTTGGCTATTGCCATAAGTGTATTGTTGTTTTCTACTGCATTAAGAGAATTTTCCTACGACCAATTTCATGCAAACAAAAATGATATCCACCTTTTATACTTTAAAAAGAATCGACCTGAAGGGGTAGAATTGTCTCGAACTATGGCAGCACCTATCGTTCCAGCCTTAAAAGAAGAATTTCCTGAATTAAAGGCAACTCGATGGATGGGGCGGAGTGCAGAAATTAAATATGGCGAATCTAAACATAGATTTGGGGTAGACTTTGCGGATGAAGATTTTTTTAGCATGTTTTCGTTTCCCGTTATTAAGGGGAATACCGAAAATCCTTTAACAGAATTAAACGCAGTCGTCCTCAATGAAGAAACTGCAACTATTATTTTTGGGGACGAAGACCCGATTGGACAAATATTGCCTTTTTCTTTTGATGGTAGAATTGTAGATTTAGTCGTTACGGCAATTATAGATAAATATCCTGCGGAATCAACGCTTAATTTTAATATCCTAACTCGGTTTGAAAATTCTACTAATTACCAAGAAATGAAGGCTAATTGGGATAATTCTTACCATGAAGCTTTTATTCAACTACCAACACAAACCAAGGCTATCATTTTTCAAGAAAAGTTATCCTCTTTTACAGAAAAATACTTTGCGGATGATATTGAATTTTTGGAAAAAAGTGGTTCTCAAAGAGACGAAACAGGGGCAATTATCAGCCTAATGATGCATCCATTGACAGATATACATTTTGCGCCACAATTGGGTATGAATGATGCGATTAATAAAATTTTCCCCATTGCTTTGTTAATTATTGGCTTTTTTGTTGTCTTAATTGCTTGTATCAATTATGTTAACTTAACCATCAGTACCTCTTTAAGAAGGTCAATGGAAGTAGGATTGAGAAAAGTAATGGGCGCTAATCGAGGTCAATTGATGGGCCAATTTTGGGGCGAATCTTTATTAATTGTTTTGATTGCTTTAGTGACTTCCTTGACACTTATCCAATGGATTTTACCAGAATATAATGCCTTTTTTAAAAATGATATTGATATAGTTAACCCCTTTGTTTTGGGCTCTTTAGGAGGTGTTTTATTGCTCATTACGCTTGGTGGTGGCATTTATCCTGCGATGCTATTAGCCAAATTTCAACCTGCGAATGTTTTAAAAGGAACAACCAAAATGCAAAAACCAGGCATTTTGCGAAATGCTTTAGTGGTCATACAATTTGCTATTGCCGTTCTATTAATTAGCAATACATTAATCTTAAACGAACAATTAAATTTCTTTCAAAAAAAATCCTTAGGATTTAATAAAGAACAAGTGGTTAGCGTGCCGCTACATTTAGGCCCTAAAAGCCAGCAAACAGTTGATTTATTTAGAAATGAATTGGCGAATCATCCTGAAATTTTAAGTGTGAGCGCCACTTACCGAAATTTTGGTAAAGGAAAAGATAATTCGAGTTCAAGTTCTATTATGACTTTGACCGATAAGGAAGGTAAAGAAGTAAGAACGCATTGGCATGGCATTGATTATAACTTTTTTGAAACGATGGATATAGATTTAGTAGCGGGTAAGGATTTCCAAAGAAGCTATAAAAATGATACCATCCAGCAGGTTATTATCAACGAAACTTTGGCTAAAAAACTAAATCGAACGGATCTGATTGGAAGCTTTATGAATCGCAGTAATAGCCTACAAATTATTGGGATTGCCAAAGACTTTCACTTCGAAGCATTAGATAAAGCGATTGAGCCGGTTACAATGGTGATTGACCAAGATTTTTGGCCGAATTACTTACTAGTCAAAGTCACCCCAGAAGATTTGCCACATACAATGGCCATTGTCGAACGATCTTTTAAAAAACTAGTACCCAATCGAACTTTTCGAGGATCTTTATTAGATGAGAACACAAATAGACAATATCAAACAGAAGCAAAGTTGAGTCAAGTTTTTATAGGCGTTTCTATTTTTGCTATTTTCCTTTCTTGTTTAGGTTTATTGGGTATTGCGATTATGACGATTGTACAGCGAACGAAAGAAGTTGGTATCAGAAAAATACTCGGAGCGACTACTTTTAATATTGTTGGTTTGTTATCTAAAGACTTTTTGAAGTTAGTATTAATTGCTACGTTCATTGGTATTCCGCTTTCTTGGTATGGCATGTCGATGTGGTTACAAGAATACCATTACCGAACCGAATTACATTGGTGGATTTTTGCACTAGCAGGAATTATAGCTATCTCCATAGCCTTTATAACGGTGAGCTTCCAGACCTTTAAAGCCGCTTTATCGAATCCAATTGATGCGATTAATATAGACTAAACTTGACTCGTAAATCATGATGATTTTCAAAATCACCATGATTTAAAACTAAAAACAAAAAGCCATGATAAAAAGTTACTTAAAAATAGCCTTCCGACATATTGTTCGCAATAAGACTTATGTTTTTGCTAATGTATTAGGTTTGGGTTTGGCGCTGTCTTGTTGTATTATCGCCTTTGTGAACCATAATATGGCGCTAAGGGCTGATACTTTTCATGACAATCATGAGCACCTTTATAGGGTATTAGTCCAGACAGATGGCTTGGGAGACCCTTCTTGCGATATTGCTACCCCTTTAGCCCCATTGGCTTCGGAAGAAATAAGCGGGGTGAAAGCAGGGATTCGTTTTGGCTCAAGAGGCGTGATTATTCAATCAGGCCCAGAAGTTTTTAATCAAGAAATTGCCATTGTAGACCCTAATTTTTTAGACATTTTTAATTTTCCAGTCATAGCAGGAGAAAAAAATGCCATTAATGACCCTTCTCAGGTATTAATTACGGAAACGGCGGCAAAAAAATATTTTGGAGAAACAGAGGCATTACACCAGACAATTGTCGTGAATCCAGGACAAGGAGGACATAAAGAATTTATTGTCGGTGGTATTTTACAAGATCCGCCAAAAATCTCTAGCCTGCAATTTGATGTATTAACGAATATTGCCTTTGTGGAATGGGGACCAAGACCAGATACGTTAATAAATTGGACAAATAGCATGTCGGCGACCTTTCTCCAATTAGAGCACTCAACCGAAAATGAAGCAATTGCCCAACAATTACAAAACTATATCCCCATCTACAATAAAGACAATGGCAATAGTGCTATTAAATTTTTATTACAACCAATGAAAGAGGTGTATATAGGAGGAGATGATGTAAATAATAATTGGATCAGTAAAAGTTTACCACCTGTTTTTTATTGGGGATTGTGGGCAATGGCATTGATGATTCTATTAACTGCTTGCTTGAATTTTACGAATACGACCGTTTCTTTTTCCAACAAACGATTAAAAGAAATGGGCGTCCGAAAAGTAATGGGCGGTGGTAGAACACAGTTGATGCTGCAATTGCTCGGCGAATCTTTAGTTATCTGTATTCTAGCCACAGGAGTAGCGATTGTTGCGGCTGAATATTTTGTGCCTATATTTAATCAAATGTGGGGAATGGCGAATATAGAATTAACCCTCAATTACTTCACGAATCCAGACTTATTGTTATTTTTAGGTGGAACCATTTTGCTCGTTACCTTATTTGCTGGAGCTTACCCTGCTTTCTATATCAGCTCGTTTAAGCCTACGCACATTTTTAGAGGGAGTACTAAATTTGGCGGAGATAATTGGTTTGTTCGTTCGCTCCTAGGTTTTCAAGTAGCGATTTCTATTATGACGATTATAGGGGGGATTGCTTTTGCTCAAAATGGGGAATTTCTAGAAGGTTTTGACTTAGGATATAATACCAAAGAAATCATCAATGTTAAATTGAATGGAAAAGATGGGTATGCCACTTTTAAAAATGTGATTATACAAAATCCTGACATTCAAGGAATAACAGGGTCAAGAAATGATTTAGGTTTTGGAGAACATTGGTATCCGCTTGGCAGACGAGAAGAAAATCGTTGGACACAAGTTCAAAATGTAGGGGAAAACTTCTTTGAAGTAATGGGTTTAAATATATTGGAGGGACGAACTTTTGATGAAAATTTAGCTACAGATTACACCAATGCGGTTTTGGTAAATCGAAAATTTATTAAAGATCAACAATGGGAAACTGGCTTGGATAAACAAATTGAAATATTTGGTGAGAAGCAAAACGTAATCGGAGTAGTTGGAGATTTTTATCAGTCTGCTAGGGTCGGCAACCAATCTCCCAATGTTTTCCGCCTTAACAAACCAGAGCGATATAGAACCTTAAAAGTAAAAGTAAATAAGGATAAATTATTGGCAACCAATGCTTATTTAGAAGAAGCTTGGAAAGCCACCTTTCCGCTACGCCCTTTTGAAAGTTTTTATCAAGATAAGGTAACGGCTAACGGCTTAATTATTAGCCAAAATATAGCCTGGTCGTATTTGTTTTTAGCGATTCTTTCGATTATTTTAGCCGCAACAGGGTTGTTCTCTTTAGTATCCTTAAATGTATTAAAAAGAGCTAAAGAAATTGCAGTTCGAAGAGTCTTGGGGGCAACGGCAGAAAATATAACTTATACGGTTAATAAGCATTATATCTTCATTTTTTTAGTAGGTAGTATTTTGGGAGGATTATTAGGTGCTTGGTTTGTTCAGTTTTTATTAGAACAAGCTTTTGCGGTGAATCAAGGGGTAAGTATTATTACGATTGTATCCTCAATGATTGGCATTTGCATCATCGGCGCTTTAACGATTGGTGGGAAATTATATGCTGTTTTACAAACGAACCCTGCGGATACTTTAAAAAGTGAATAGAAAAATCATGGCGATTTTGAAAATCACCATGATTTAAAAATAAAAACCATGTTTCAAAATTACTTAAAAATAGCCCTTAGGCATATTAATCGAAATAAAGGTTATGTCTTTATTAATATCATAGGATTAGGTATTGCCTTGGCTATAAGTATTATTGCATTTGTCAATTGGCAACAAGGACAAACGGCGGATAAATTCCACAAAAACTATGATGATTTATACCAAGTGATTGTACATGGGGTTGGATTTGAACGTCCGACCGCAGATATTTTAGCTCCTTTAGTAGCTAGAGCTGCCAATGAGGTAAGTGGTGTTAAAGCAGGTATTCGCTGGGCCAATAAAGGCGTAACCATAAAACATGGTAAATCAGTTTTTCGAGAAAGATTAAGTGTGACGGATGGTAATTTTATGGATGCTTTTACTTTTCCCTTGGTTGAAGGAGATAAAAATGCGATAAAAGACCCTTCTAAAATTTTTCTCACCGAAGAAAAAGCCAAGAAATATTTTGGAGAAGGCAACCCTATCGGAGAAGAACTCATCATTAATGCTGGAGAGGAAGGACAAAAAATACTCACTATTGCAGGTGTAGTGGCAGATATTCCAAGGAATGCCAGTATTCGTTTTGATTTTTTGACGAATATTAACTTCTTAGAACAAGGGCCTAGCCCCTATGATTTATCTAGTTGGAATTATGCTATGGATGCTTCTTTTGTTTTATTAGATAAAGGAGTAGCAGCGGAAAGGATAGAAGCTCAATTAAATGGATATATCCCTGAAATAAATCAATCAAATGAATGGAGAACAAGGGTAAAGTACCTTTTGCAACCCATGAGTATGGTTTATTTAAAAAGCCGAGAAGTGAATAATAACCGATTAAATGGTGTGCCAAACACTGCATTATTTTGGTTGCCGGGTATTTTAGCTTTGATGATTTTAATAACGGCTTGTTTGAATTTTACAAATACGACGATTTCTTTTTCCAATAAACGATTAAAAGAAATGGGGGTTCGGAAAGTAATGGGAGGAGATAGGAAGCAATTAATCGCTCAATCATTAGGAGAATCATTAGTAATCTGTGTTTTAGCATTGATTATGGGGGCTATTATAGCAGAATATCTATTGCCTATTCACAATAATATGTGGGAGTTTCTAGGCATTAAAATTGCCTTAGATTATTTTAGTAATATGGGCTTAGTATTGTTTTTAGTTGGAGTAGTACTATTTACTGCATTACTAGGAGGTGCATACCCCGCATTTTACGTAAGCTCCTTTAAACCGACTTCTATTTTTAGAGGTACGACTAAATTTGGCGGAGATAATTGGCTGATAAGAAGCCTTTTAGGAATGCAAGTAATGATTTCTTTGGTAACAGTAGTTGGTGGTATCGCTTTTATGCAAAACGCTATTTATCAGAAAGGATTTGATTTAGGATACGATGCCAAAAGTATTATTAATGTATCTGTAGAAGGGGAGTTAGCTTATAATAAATTTAAAAATGCTATCTCTGAAAATCCGCATGTTTTAGGTGTTGCAGGCGCTAAAAATAATTTAGGTTTTAGTAGTTGGTCAACGAATTTAGGCAAACCAGAAGATAATCGAGATGTCCGAACCCATCTAGTAGGAGAGCGATTTTTAGAAGTGATGAATTTAAATTTATTAGAAGGTAGAACCTTTGATGAAAATTTAGAAACAGATTATTCAGAATCGGTGCTTATTACCCAAAAATTGGTGGAAGAGGAACAATGGGAGAGTGGGATTGGGAAAAAAATTGAAACTTATGGTTCCACTAAAACAGTCATTGGAGTCGTCGAAGATTTTTACCCTGAGAACTTTTTTAGAAAACCTTTAGCGAGTGTCTTCCATTTTGAAAAGCCAAAGGATTATCGAGTCATGAAAATAAAGGTTACGCCAAGTGAACTGATTACGACCAATAAATTTTTAAAGGAAAAATGGGGGGCTGTATTTCCATTAACTCCTTTTGAAAGTTATTACCAAGATGAAACAATGGCAACTGCCTTAATGATAACCGAAGGTGGAGCTAAATTGTATTTATTTTTAGCATTTTTTGCCATTTTCTTGTCCATTACAGGCTTATATTCTTTAGTAGCTATGAATGTCCAAAAACGTGCTAAAGAGATCGCCATCAGACGAGTTTTAGGAGCTGGCGTAGAAAACATTACCTATATTATCAATAAAAATTATTTTCTCATCTTTCTGATTGGTGGAACAATAGGCGCCTTTTTAGGAGGAAGATTTGCTGATTATGCCTTAGATTTGGCTTTTGAAGTTTTCCTAGAGGTGGATAAATGGTCTGCAACGTTAGCGGTCTTAGGCGTTTGTCTAATTGGAGCTATGACAATAGGCAGTAAATTATTTTCTGTATTACAGACGAATCCAGCAGAGACTTTAAAAAGTGAATAAAATAATTATAAGTTATGAGTGATGCGTTATAAGTAACGAACTCACTCATAATTCATCACTTATAACTCATAACTAATTTACATGATTCAACTAAAAAACATTGAGAAATACTACCGATCGGGTTTAAGCAAAACCTACATCCTTAAAAATGTCGATTTAACGATCGAAGAGGGAGAGTTTGTAACCATTATGGGACCAAGTGGGGCGGGCAAATCTACCTTACTAAACATCCTAGGTATGTTAGAAAACCAAACGGATGGCGAGTATTATTTCTTTGATGAACCCGTTCATAAACTTCGAGAAAGAAAGCGAAACGATATTCATAAACACTATATGGGCTTCGTCTTTCAAGCCTATCATTTGATTGATGAATTGACTGTTTATGAAAACATCGAAACGCCGCTGTTGTACCGAAAAGTAAAATCTAAAGACCGCCAAAGTATGGTGGCAGAAGTCTTAGACCGTTTTAATATGGTCGCTAAAAAAGACTTATTTCCCAATCAATTATCGGGTGGACAACAGCAATTAGTCGGTATTGCTAGAGCAATCATTAGTAAGCCAAAATTAATCCTAGCGGATGAACCGACTGGTAATTTACATACCAAACAAGGGGAGGAAATTATGGAATTATTCAAGAAGCTGAATGAGGAAGACGGTGTAACCATTGTGCAAGTAACCCACTCCGAAAAGAATGCCCAATACGGTCATAGAATTATTAATTTGTTAGATGGTTGGGTTTCTACAGACGAAAAAGTAACTACAGGATAACATGATTTTTCAAGATTAACAGGATAAACGAGCGACCCCGTAGGGTAATGTCCTGTGGACATTTAAGCGAGAGAACCGTGAAATGGGAGGCTAGTTGTTCAAATACTAAATCCTGCAAAATCTTGGATTATTCTATTATGCTGTACAAGATATAAAGGATGGCAAGAGATTAGATTTTAGGAGAAATACATCTCGTAAATCCTGCATAATCGAGTCATTCTATAGATATTTTTTAACCACGGTGATTTCTTTGAAGCAGGCTGCGTGCCTGCTTTTTTGTTTACAGGATGACATGATTTTTCAAGATTAACAGGATTTTGTAGGATGTGGATTTAGTTCATTTTTTAATCGTAAAGGATATAGTTAATAAACCTGTTAGCAGTCTGTATTTAAAATCCGTTCAAATCAGTTCAATCCGTCTAAATCCGTTGTGAATACTACTTAATCGTCCATCCTGTAAATCCTGCATAATCCTGTTATCCTGTTAATGATAATGCTCCAACAACAAAGCCGATAACTTCTTTTCTGATAACCGTCGAATCAACTTCCCATCCTTAGCAAAAGAAATACTCCCCGTTTCTTCGGAAACAATAAAGGTACTCATACTCGTTTCTTCGGTCACACCAACGGCTGCTCGATGCCGTAAACCTGCACTTCTTGGCAATTTAGTACTTTTGGAAACAGGCAAAATACAACCTGCGGCTTGGATTTTATTTCCAGAAATTAAAACGGCACCATCATGTAAGGGACTGTTTTTTTGAAAAATACTTAATAATAATTGTTGACTCAATTCTGCGCCCATGACGGTACCTGAATGTGCATAAGTTTCTACATTTAACCTATCGGCAAGGACAATCAAAGCACCTAATTTTTTTTTGCTCATTTTTAGTAAGGCGCCTTTGATATCTTCGATATGAATCTGTTGTTGTTCTCGATTATGCTGGTCTTTCGCTAATATTTTCGTAAAAAAATTAGAGCGTCCTTTTAAGGTGGTATTACCCACTAATAACAAAAAACGACGAACTTCTGGCTGGAAAATAATGATAATGATAATGATACCGACTTCTTTGAGTTGGGTTAAAATGGTATTTAGCATATCCATTTTTAAAGCCCCGACTAACCACGAAGTCATATACAACAAAATAACGCCTAACAGAATATTGAACGCTACAGAACCGCTCAGCAATTTATAAATGCGAAAAATAAGGTAGCCGACGATAAAAACGTCGAGAAAATCCCATAAACTGATTGGTATAAATCCTATATCGAACATTAGAAGACGATTAACGGTATACGGTTAATGGTACACGGTTTTTTTTGCTTTTTTAAAACAGTTAACTAATTTCATTACCTCGCTTTCCTCATTATAAATATTAGGCGAAACCCGCATAGCGTCTCCTCTAAAAGAAACTGAAATATTTTTTTTTGCTAATTGCTGTTTCAGTATATCGCCATCAAATTGGTCGGTTAATCGGATACCAAATAAATGATGACTGCGCCAGTCGTCTTGCTCAATATTTAAGCCCATATCTCGCCATTCTGCAACGGCTGATTCGGTAATAGTACGACAATATTGCTGAATATTTGCAACTCCCCAGTCTTTTAATTGACGAATGGCTTCCAATAATAGCGGAGAGAGGATAAAATTGCTTTGTTCGCCCATCGAATACCGATTGGCTTTTGGTCGGTATAATGGTTGATAATTAACTAGATTGGTAAAATCATTACTGTTTAGTCGATTTATCCAATTTTGTTCGATGGGTTTACCTTGATCAAAAGCAGGACCATAATAGGCGACGCCCAAAGAATAAGGCCCTAACATCCATTTATAACTCGAAACGATTAACGCATCTGGCTGAATTTCTTTAACCGAGAATGGTAAAGCCCCTACTGATTGCGTTCCGTCAATTACCAAAAGTGCGTTGTGTTGATTGGTTTTAGCCCGAATGGCTTTTAAATCAAATAAAGTACCATCCGCCCAATGAACATTTCCTAACGCAACCATTTTTGTTTGGTCATCAATGGCTGCTAAAATAGCCTCATTCCAGTTTTGACCTCGATTCGTTAGACTCGGAGGAGCTACCATTTCTAGTGTTGCACCTGCTTTTTCAACGGCATTCATCCAAGGGTAAACATTACTAGGAAATTGCGCTCCGACAATAATAATTTTTTCCCCTTTTTTTAGGTTTAAATTATTCGCTACATTTGCCAAACCATAAGAAGTAGAAGGAATAATGGCAATGTTATTGGAGTCCTCTGCTTGAACTAAATCAGCGAAAGCGAGTTTAATCTGCTGCGGATACCCAAAGAAATCGTCATTGCTATAATAATTGGGGTTGCATTGGTTGCTAACTGCAGCGATACCAAGTGCTTCTAATTTTTTACTTTGTGGCCCTCTTCGAGCACAGTTTAAATAAGTTAAATCACTTGGAAGGTTAAATAGATGTTTTTGACATTGCATGATAAAATAGGTTATTACTTCGTGTTATTGGACGTTATTAGGGGGTATTCTTTGATACTGTCTAAGAAATCATTTAGCCCAAATAACTACTACTTTCGGCAAAATAAAAAATATTAGCTAAAATAGACAAAAGTAAATGCTTGAAATAAGATCGATGTAAATGTTTTATCTTATTTGGTTACTCATATTCTCATTCACTCATAAGCTCATTCACTTATTTTATGAAAGTCATACTTGTAGAAGACGAAAAACACGCAAGGGATAATTTAGAACATTTATTGCTCAATATTGCTCCTGAGATTGAAATTTTAGCCAAACTAGAATCGGTCAAAAGAACCGTAGAGTGGCTACAAAATAATCGTGCAGATTTAATCTTTTTAGATATACACTTAGCGGATGATTTAAGTTTTAAAATCTTTGAAGAAATCAAGGTGACTACACCCGTTATTTTTACAACGGCTTATGATAAATATGCGTTGAAAGCTTTCAAGGTAAATAGTATTGACTATCTGTTGAAACCAATTGATGAAGAAGAATTAGCCGCAAGTATCGAAAAATTTAAATCAACTCAAGCAGCGACTAAAGTGGATTACTCCCAATTGCAAACGATGATAACGCAGCCGAAAAAAGCTTATCAACAGCGATTTTTAGTCACTAGAAGAGATAAAATTAAGAGTTTAACGACCGACCAAATTGCTTTTTTTGAAGGGGAAGACCGCTACGTTTATCTCATCAATAGAGATGGTAATCGCTTTATCGTCGATTATAAACTAAGTGATTTAGAAGAGATTTTGGATCCTGAAATATTTTTTCGGTTGAACCGTAGTTTTATTGCGCATTTTGATGCGATTGATACGATTTCAAGCGTTTCCAAAAGTCGTTTAAAAGTAGACTTATTACCCAAAGCGAAACGAGATATTATCGTTAGCTCTGCCAATACTAAACATTTTAAAGCTTGGCTTAATAAATAATGCAGTTGCCAGTTGCCAGTTACGAGTTGCCAGTTAAAAGGAGCAAACGGATAAACTGGTAACAGGCAACTGGCAACAGTAAAATCATGACCCATTTTTTACCACTTTTTCCATTACAACTTGTCGTTTACCCCGGTGAGAAATTAAATCTACACGTTTTTGAACCAAGGTATAAACAGTTGGTTCGAGAGGTGGAACATAATAAAACAACCTTTGGTATTCCTGCTTTTATTAACAAGCAAATAATGCCAATGGGTACGGAACTGCGTCTACTATCTATCGAAAAAAAATATGATAATGGAGAGTTAGATATTAAGACGATGGGGGTCGGTGTATTTAAAACGGAAGAATTTTACTCGGTTGCTCCAGGCAAACTTTATCCTGGCGCAGATATCAAACGACTACAACATACAGATGACTCTGATTTAATGCTAAATGAGAAAATCCTAACCAAAGTAGAAGAGTTGTTTAAGGTGTTGAAAATGAATCGCAAAACACCAAAAAGCCCCTCCTTATTTAGAATTTTCAATATAGCCCATTACATCGGACTGAACATCGAACAAGAATATGCTTTGTTGACCTTACCTTCTGAATTGGAACGTCAGCAATTTGTGTTGCAGCATTTAGAAAGATTACTCCCAACGGTTAAAAATATGGAAGAGAGTAAAAAACGGGCGCAGATGAATGGACATTTTAAGCATTTGACGCCGCCTGAGTTTTAGGTAGTTGATATGTTAGGCATAATTGGGATTCATCCTCAACGTGCCATAGGTACGTAAGATAGGTAGCAACATAAAGGAAGCGATACCTCCCAATTTTCGTGCCGTAGGTACGTAAGATGCATTGCTATAAACACAATCTTACGTACCTACGGCACGAAAAAAGGGAGGGAGAATCTCTGAGGCAATAACTACCTATCTTTAGTACCTAACGGCACTAGTTTCTTGGATACAAATTCCAACTACACACATTTTATATAGAAATAATGGAAAATAAACTGGACGATAAGATAATTAGAGTAGCTGATTTACTAGAACAAATCAAATCAGTTGATGAAATGATTCAAATCCATTCAGATGATGTTACTGGAATTATGAAAAGCCAGTATGAATATAGACGAAATAAATTTTTAAAAGAATTAGGCATCATTCTTAAAGACTTTAATATTCAACCCGCCGACTTAGCCGCCTAATTTAACTGCTGACTTTATTATTTTTCTCCCTCTTTCCCTACCCAAAAGTTAACACCTCGTTAAAAACAACCCGCCTTTATGCAATTTCCAATCTTCCTGCGTCCTATAAGTAATTATTAGAGAAAGGTTGTCAGAAAAGGAAGGTATCATTGAAATGAACGTTCCATGACTTCGATTTTTATCAGTAAAAAGGACGGATTTTTTGGAAATCATACGCAAAATACTTTATCTTCCACAAAATTCGTTTCTAAGTTATTCCATATCAATTGATTATCTTATGCAAGAAACGTATTTCAACTCCATGAAACAATCAAAACAAGCAATTATGAGGAAATTACCACTATTATTCATTGCTGTTGTAGCAATGGTTTCCCTACATTTTTACACCAACACACAAAATCAACTGATGCCCAATTTTGAAAATGAGAATTATGAAAAGGCTTGGGAAATAGTCGATTCTCTTGAAAAAAAAGGATTACCTAAATCGGCTTTAGAACACGTCGAAGCAATCTATATTAAGGCTAAAAAAGAGGAAAATAGTCCCCAAACCATTAAAGCCATTGTCTATAAAGGTAAATATCAAGTGCAATTGGAGGAAGATGGTTTGGTGAAGGCGATTTATGCCTTTGAGCAAGAAATGGAAACAGCGGAATTTCCAGCTAAGGCAGTTTTGCAATCTATGCAAGCAGAAATGTATAGCCAATATTTGCAAAATAATCTGTGGAAAATAAGAGAAAGAACAGAAACGGTGGACTTTAAAAATGACGATGTGCAGACGTGGACAATGGGGCAGTTAATTGATAAAAGTAAGACCTTATATTTAGCTTCCGTGAGTGGTCAAATGACGAAGAAGATTGATGTTGATAATTTTTCGGCTATCCTAAATAAAGGGCAAAATACGGAAGGATTAAGACCTACTTTATACGATTTTTTAGCACACCGAGCTTTAGACTTTTTCAATAATCAACGAAATAATTTAACGGAACCTGCTTATAAATTCTACTTACGAGATAAAGTAGCTTTTGCCCCAGCGAAAGAATTTGTCAAAGCTAACTTTGAGACAAAAGATACCGAATCGGGTAAATACCAAACGATTCTCTTATATCAAGGCTTACTAAAAGCGCATTTGGATGATAAATCTCCCGAAGCTTTAATTGATGTAGATTTAAAACGTTTGAAATTTGTCTATGATAATATCATCAATGGAGACAAAGAGAATTTGTACGAAAAAGCCTTAGAAGACTTAGGTAGTAAATATTTAAACAATCCTGCTTATGCAGAAATCGTGCATAAAATTGCGGAATTGTATTATAACCGAGGGCAGCAATATCAAGCGAATCCAGAAAATATTGGCAAATTTGATTGGCTAAAAGCCTATAATTTATGTACACAAGGGATTACTAAGTATCCAGAATCAATTGGGGCGAATGCTTGTCGGAATTTACAGGCGAATTTATTGCGGAAGGAATTGCAGCTAAATATTGAAAAAGTCAATGTACCAGACGCACCTATTTTAGCTTCGATTAGTTATCGAAATGTACCTAAATTCTATTTGAAAGTAGTAGAAATTGGGTATGGAGAACAAGATAAAATAATTGGCAAAAGCCAAAAGGAGGTTGTTGTATGGTTGAATGGGCGAAAAGCAGTTCAACAAAAAACAATTGATTTACCACAAGAAGGAGATTATCGGACGCATCGAACAGAGATTGGATTAGATAAATTACCCTTTGGGTACTATGGGGTTTTGATTGCGGATAACGCTGATTTTTCTGGCGAAAATAATGCAGTTGGTTATACGTTTACCCATATCTCTAATTTGGCAAATTGGTCAAGAACATCGGGGCAATTACAACCTGAATTAGTCATCGTAGATAGAACGACTGGAAAACCTTTAGCGGGTGTGATTGCTGAATTATACACTCGAAAATATAATGCTTTAACTCGAAAATACAATTACAAAAAAGCAGCAAGTGCCACCAGTAATGCCGAAGGAATGGTAAGCTTGCAAATGAATGAACGAGAGAATTTTAAGGTCAAGTTGATTCATGGGCAAGATGTCTTATTTTTAGATGATAATTACTCGAATTATTATTATAACAGTCAAGGACCAAGTACTATGCATACCCATTTTTTCCTAGACCGAGCCATTTATAGACCGGGGCAAACGGTTTATTTTAAAGGGATTGTGATTGAAAAAACACCGAGTGGTATGCCTGCTATTCAACCGAATAAAAAGGTGGAAGTCACTTTCTTTGACGTTAACCGACAAGAAGTAGAAAAATTGAATTTGACCACTAATGAATATGGAACGGTTAATGGTTCTTTTACAGCGCCGAAAAGTGGTTTGTTGGGTAATATGAGTATCGTTTCTAGTTTAGGAGGGAGTCAATATTTTAATGTAGAGGAGTACAAACGCCCTAAATTCGAGGTGACATTTAATCCAATTCAAGGCAGTTATAAATTAGGAGATGAATTGACGGTAGAAGGGGTGGCAAAAGCCTTTGCAGGAAATAATATTGACAATGCGAAAGTGCAGTATAGAGTGGTGCGACAAGTTCGATTTCCTTACAGACCTTATTATTACTACCGATACAATCCTTATCAGCGACCAGAAATGGAAATCATTAATGGGGTAGGCACGACGGATGCGAATGGGAAATTTACGATTAAATTTAAGGCGATTCCAGATGAATCCATTCCAGCAGATAAAAAACCAGAATTTACGTACCAAGTCTTTGCCGATGTAACCGATATCACAGGCGAAACGCAATCGAATGATATGCGAACTTCTGTAGGTTATATTGCTTTAGCTGCGGATGTGGAAGTGCCAGAGAAAATTGAGCAGAATCAACCTTTTCCATTGAAAGTAAGTACGAAAAATCTAGCTGGTGAATTTGAGGCGGCGACTGCTGATATTATCGTTCATCAATTAAAAACACCATCGACGGTTTACAAAAAGAGATTTTGGGAGAAAGCAGATGTATATGCCCTTTCGGAACAAGAATTTACAAAGCAATTTCCAAATTTTGCCTATAAAAATGAAGATGAGAAGCGGACTTGGCGAGCCGATAAAGCCATTTTTAAAGAAAGTATTGATACACGTTTGAAGCGGTTATGGGCATTGCCTGTACAGAATTGGGAACAAGGTCAATACGAATTGACTTTAACGACTAAGGATAAATATGGGCAAGCCATTGAAGTAAAAAAATACTTTGAATTATATGATTTAACCGCCAAATCTTTTGTTGGAAATGATGCGATTTGGTTAAATCATCCAACCAAGAAATTTGAACCATCCGAAACGGCGGAAGTATGTATCGGAACAGGTTTGTCTGAAATTCATGCTTTAATAGAAGTAGAGAAAAAAGGAAAATTGGTCAGTAGAGAATGGAAAACCATTCAAGGCAAAGAAGATGTACAATTTCCTGTAACCGAAGAGGATAGAGGAAATTTCCACTATCATATTACTTTTACACATAATAATCGAACGTATAAGCAAAGCAAAACGGTGAATGTCCCTTGGTCAAATAAGGAATTAAAAATTGAATATGCGACTTTTAGAGATAAATTAAAACCAGGACAAGAAGAAGAATGGCAGATTAAAATATCAGGTCCTAAAAGCGAGAAAGTAGCGGCAGAGATGGTGGCAGCGATGTATGATGCTTCTCTTGACCAATTTGCGGTAAATGATTGGTATTTAGATGTTTTTCCAGTTGATGGCTATCCACAGATTCAATGGGTGACCAATGGGTTTAATATGCAGCAGACCTATGTTTACGCTAGGAACTGGCAACCAGAATATGTTCGGATGAGCCAAAAAAGTTATCAGTATTTAAATTGGTTTAATTTCCCTTTTTATGGGCGACCAGTAGCTTACTCCAGAAGTGCGAGGAGAGGTGGAGTGATGAAACGAAGTGCTGCACCTAGATCTATGATGATGGATGCTGCTCCTGAACAAGAAGCGGAAATGATGGAAATGTCAGTTATGGCAGATGCTGCCCCTGCACTTGCAGGTAAAGCAAATGGTGTTCAAATTGAAGAAGCCGATGGAGTTATCAAAACAAAGCCTAAAACAGATTTAGCCGATGTAAAGGTAAGAACCAATCTTAATGAGACGGTCTTTTTTATACCAAATTTAAAGACGGATGAAGAAGGAAATGTGGTTATTAAATTTACGATGAATGAAGCCTTGACTCGGTGGAAATTTTTAGGATTGGCAACGACCAAAGATTTAAAAATAGCGAAGACGTCTAAGGAAATTATCACGCAAAAAGAATTGATGGTGCAACCGAATGCTCCAAGATTCTTGCGAGAAGGCGATAAAATTAATTTCAAGGCTAAAGTCAGTAACTTAACAGAAAATGAGTTAACGGGAGAAGCAACGATCCAATTATTCGATGCCTTGACAATGCAGCCAATTGATGCTAAACTAGGAATAGAGAAAGCAATTATTCCGTTTACTGCCAAAGCGGGGCAATCTGCGCCCTTAAGTTGGACCTTGGATATTCCTTTTGGAGAAGTGATGGCAGTTACCCATCGAGTAATTGCAACGGCTGGTAATTATTCGGATGGAGAAGAAAGTACAATTCCTGTAGTAACGAATCGAATGTTGGTGACGGAAACGAAGCCATTGGCATTAAGAGGTAAAGAAACGAAAAACTTTACTCTAGAAAGTTTGAAAAAAGTCGGCAGTTCTTCCACTCTAACACCACATAAATACACTTTAGAATTTACGTCCAATCCAGCATGGTATGCGGTTCAAGCCTTACCTTATTTGATGGAGTATCCTTACGATTGTACGGAGCAAATCTTCAATAGGTATTATGCCAATGCATTAGCGAGTACGGTAGCGAACGCGCATCCAAAAGTCAAATCTATTTTTGATAGTTGGAAAGGAACCGATGCCATGAAGAGTAACTTGACTAAGAATCAGGAATTAAAATCTGCTTTGTTAGAGGAAACACCTTGGGTCTTAGCGGCGCAAAGTGAGGAAGAACAAAAGAAAAATATCGGTTTATTATTCGATTTAAATCGAATGGCAGAAGAACAGTCGATTGCTTTAGCAAAAATTACGGATAGACAATTGGCCAATGGTGGATTTGCGTGGTTTCCTGGTGGCAGAGATAGTTGGTATATTACCCAAAATCTAGTGGAAGGAATGGGGCATTTACAAAAATTAAATGCACTAGATATTGGACAAGAAAGTGGGGTGTCCAAGATGTTACATCAAGCATTGGCCTATACGGATGCTCGAATGAAGGAACAATATGATGAATTGGCTAAAAGTGTAAAAAAAGGGCATACTAAATTTGAGGATGATCACTTAACCAATTTAGTGATTCATTATTTATATGCTCGATCGTTCTTCCCTGAGGTGGAGCGAAATCAATCGACGAATAAAGCTTTCGATTATTATGTAAGTCAAGCGGAAAAATTTTGGTTGAAAAAAGGTGTCTACCAAGAAAGTATGATTGGCTTGACTTTAAATCGAATGGATAGAAAAGCAGTACCGCAAGACATCCTAAAATCGCTGAAAGAAAGAGCTTTACAAAGCGAAGAATTGGGGATGTATTGGAATAATCCAAGTGGGTATAGATGGTATCAATTACCGATTGAAACCCACGCTTTAGCGATTGAGTTATTTGAGGAAGTGGCACAAGATGCGACTTTAGTCAATGAGCTGAAAATTTGGTTATTAAAGAACAAACAAACCAATCATTGGAAAACAACGAAAGCCACAAGTGCGGTAACTTATGCTTTATTAATGAGTGGCGATAATTGGATTTTGGAAGATCAACAAGTGAAAGTCTCCCTAGGTAAAAATAAAGCTTATACAGCGCAAATTGATAAAGCTCAAAAAACGCCGGAAGCGGGAACAGGCTACTTTAAAACGTCTTGGAATGGAAGTGAGGTAAGTGCAGATATGGCACAAATAAAAGTAAAAAATCCAAACAAACAACCTGCTTGGGGTGCTGTTTACTGGCAATATTTTGAAGATTTAGATAAAATTAAAACCTTTAAAGAAACACCTTTAACGATTGATAAACAGTTATTTAAAGAAACAAATTCTGATAAAGGCCCACAAATGACGCCAATTGCAGCAGGAGCAACTTTGGAACCTGGTGACAAGCTAAAAGTACGCATCGAAATCCGAGTAGATAGAGATATGGAATATGTGCATTTAAAAGATATGCGAGCAAGTGGTTTTGAACCCATCAATGTCTTGAGTGGCTATAAATGGAGTGGGGGACTAGGCTATTACGAAAGTACGGGAGATTTAGCGACTAACTTTTTTATCGCCCGCTTATCCAAAGGCACGCATGTTTTTGAATATCCTTTAAGAGTAGCGCATCAAGGCGATTTTTCTAATGGCGTGACTTCATTACAATGTATGTATGCGCCTGAATTTAGTAGTCATTCTGAGGGGATTCGGGTGACGGTGGAGTAGTGGGGTAAATGACGAAATTTTAAAGGATAAAAAATTAAAATCGTGATAATATCATTTGATACTATCACGATTTTTTATAAAAAATCAGTATACTATCCGCTTAATCCGCTCTATCCGTACAACCTATCCTATTTGATAGGGCGAACATTATCTAAACTGAAGAAATTTTCCAAACAAATAAAATGTAGCCAGCGCTTATTTGGTCTAATTTTTGTAATACCATTGTTGATAAATTACCTGCCCTCTTCCCATACCAAACTAATCTCCCTAAAATTATACATTTCCTCCCTTAACTACTTTCAGAGAATTAATCATTAGTCCGCTAAGTGAATGAGAGCCCTATTAATAATGAATTTATGCTATTGCGTGACCTTAAACACCTTTGCCATTGCACCAGTATTGGATACGAGTCATGGTTGGTTGACTGATACGATAAGTATTATGGTCGAGGAACAGTATGTAACATTTGGAGAAAATTTAAGCAATAATGTTTTCAACAAAAATGATCAACGAAAAAAAACGTATGAAAACCAAGTATTAACTAGTGTAGAGACTTTAGCAAATGTATACATTGAGCAATCAGGACCTATCGTCATCGAATTAAATGAGACGAATCAATATCAATTAATTTATGGTAATAATGGTATGGATAATGCTGGAATTGTGGTGATAACGGACACTATACCCAATGAATTTAGACCCTTATCAACCAATAATCCCAATTGTAGTATTGATTTTCAAACGATTACTTGTAATATCGGTGATTTGGCGGCAGGAACAAGGGATACCATTTTAATTGACTTTCTTGTTGGGAATATGCCGTCTTCGATTGGAAAAATGGTAACCAACGTAGTTATTATTCAGACGGATTCGAGTGAAACTAACCTATCTGATAACGAAACTACCCATGAAACTGAAATTGTAATTTTAGACTTGCCTAGTATCAGCGGAACAATTTGGCACGATGATAACCTAAATGGACGAACTGAAGAAGTAGAACAAGGTATCGAAGGGGTAACGATTCATTTATCGGGTACAGATATGTTTGGAGTGCCCCAAAACGCAACTACGACTACGGATACTAGTGGATTTTATAGCTTCACCGAACTAAATCCAGGGACTTATGCCGTAGAAGAGGAGCAACCGAGGGGTTGGTTATCATCGCCTTATAATAAATTAGGAATAGCTGTAAGGACGAGAAATAATCCACAAGATTCCTTAATCAGTCATGGTAATATTGGTATCCAAAATGGAAATGAAGCCTTTCAAGCTATTGTATTGGAAAGCGGTTATCGAGGTATTAATTATAATTTTGGAGAAGATTTAGGAAGCATAGGCGATACGGTTTGGGTGGATAGTAATATCAACGGTATTCGGGAGGTTTCAGAGGGCGGCATAGCTGAAATCACGGTGCGTTTATACCAATTTGCCAATGATTCTTTGATTGGTACAGCAACGACTGATACTTCGGGTGCTTATCTTTTCGAAGACCTGCTAGCTAATGATTATTACGCAATTTTTGATTTAAGTGCTTTACCTGATAGTACTGACCGAGTAACGATTCAACATGCAATTAATGCCACTACCCTTACTGATTCGGATGCAGATCCTAAAACTGGTAGAACTGTAGCGATTGACCTAGCTGCTGGGAAAGATAGATTAGGCTGGGGCATGGGTATTTATGGGACGATTTTAATTGGCAACCATATTTGGATAGACGGCAATAAAAATGGGATTCAAGACGAAACGGATCAACCACTAGAAGGGGTCAATGTAACTTTGTTCAATCAACTGGGAGAGCGGATTACGACTGTTCAGACCAATACGGATGGCTATTATTATTTCCATTCGGATACTTTAGCCTTAGCAAATGATACGAATGACACTTTA
Organism: Saprospiraceae bacterium; assembly: GCA_965277445.1. Taxonomy (GTDB): domain Bacteria; phylum Bacteroidota; class Bacteroidia; order Chitinophagales; family Saprospiraceae; genus JAFMDF01. Next base: position 477,763 of record CBDICY010000001.1, read on the forward strand.
TTCTACGCCAATACGACGTATTATTTAGTCGTAGGGCTAGATCAGTACAATAAAGCGTTCGAATTACTATTTGATTCTCTTCAATTAACCACAGACAGTATCGGTAACCATCTAACAGATAGTGATGGAATAGTAGCGGTTAATGTAGATCTAGATTTTAATGGTTTTCCATTTTTAAAAATTAGTACACCTGCCTTTGGTCAAGTAGATACTACTTTTGATTTTGGTTTTCAACCCGTTGAATTGGATTGGGGAGATTTGCCCGACACTTCTGCTGCTACGCAAATGAGCGATTATCAAACTTTAGCTGTAAATAATGGCCCTCGGCATATTATTACATCAGGATTAAGTTTAGGAATAACTGTTGATGCGGAAAAAGAAGGCCAAGCAACCGACGATGCCTCAGGAGATGGTGATGATGAAGATGGATTAACGATTTTTGCTTCTACCAAGGTGATGCCTGAAGGTACGATGCGATTGCCTTTTTCTTATACTAATTCGACAGGTTTAACGGCTTATTTAAAAATTTGGATTGATTGGAACGGGGACGGTGATTTCCATAATGCAGATGAAATGGTTATTGCTAACAATGATGAAATAGCTGCTTTTGCCAATGTATTGGCGTTAACTATTCCTGCTACTGCAAAAATAGGATGCCCAATAGGCATGAGAGTCCGTCTAAGTTTAAGTGAAATCACTTCTCCCTATGGTATTTTACCTACTGGGGAAGTTGAAGATTATTTAATAGAAATCAATTGCCCTCAGCCGATTTGTTTGCCGATGGAGATAATACTAAAAAAGAAATGACTAAAAGATTATCTTGGGGTTGTATCAAAACATTCGGCAAATATTTTTTAGCCGAATAAAATTTCAAAACCCTCCCTCTAACTCCCTCCAAAGGGGAAAAAATTCTGTGCAATTTGAAAAATCAGAACTTTTAATGGTGAACTTTTTCAAAACGGGTCTTTTGATACAGCCTCTTTTGATTTTATGAAACCACCTTACGATATTACTACTGAAATTTTACAGTTAATTACTACTATTGCTGAAAAACTTTTAAAGATATTTCTTTTGCAACGGCTAGTAGAGATTTAAAATACGCAGTTGAAGCGAATTTGATCACAAAAGAGGGAGATAAACGAGTCACTAAGTATTTGATTAATCGTTAGAAAGAACTAAAATCGACATGATTTTCTATTGAAAATTGAAAATTATAAATTGAGAATTGAAAATTGACATTTCTAGTATTAATATCCTAAATCCCTTCCAAATCTCCACGAATTACACTAACTTTCCTCTTTAAAAAATTGACCACCAAATAATAAAAGATGTCCGCAACAACCCACTACAGAAATTGCAACCTTTGCGAAGCCATGTGCGGCTTAGAAATTAAGACTCAAAATAAAGAAGTATTATCCATTCGAGGAGATAAAGCAGACCCATTTAGCCGAGGGCATATTTGCCCTAAAGCTTTGGGAATGAAAGATATATATGAAGATCCAGATCGGTTGAAATTTCCGATGAAGAAGATGGAAAATGGTTGGGAACAAATTAGTTGGGAAGCAGCATTCGATGAGGTAGCCAATAAATTAAAAGATATTGGACGAAAATATGGCGATAATGCCATTGGGGTTTACCAAGGCAATCCATCGGTGCATAATGTAGGAACGACCTTATTTTCTCCTAATTTTGTTCGTTCACTAAAGACAAAAAATAGGTTTTCGGCAACTTCTGTAGACCAATTGCCCCACCATTTGGCGGCAATGACAATGTTTGGGCATCCTTCTTTTACGCCTGTTCCAGATATTGACCGAACTGATTTTTGGTTGATTTTGGGGGGCAATCCATTGGTGTCAAATGGCAGTATTATGACCGCACCAGATTTAGGAAAACGACTAAGAGCTATCAAAGAAAAAGGAGGGAAAGTTGTTGTCGTTGATCCAAGAAGAACAGAAACAGCAGACAAAGCCAGTCAACATATTTTTATTAAGCCGGGAACAGATGTTTGGTTACTATTAGCGATGGTACATGAAGTGCTAGAGCAACCAACATTAAACCTACGACATCTAACAGACTTGATAGATGCCGAGCAAATTAATTTATTAAAAGATTTAGCGGCGCCTTATAATGTGGAAATGGCTGCTGAAAAAACAGGCATTCCAGCCGAAACTATTCGACAACTAACCAATGATTTTAGGAATGCAGGTGCTGCCGTTGCTTATGGTAGAATGGGCGTTTCGACGGTGACGTTTGGTAGTTTATGCCAATGGTTGGTGCATTGCCTAAACATTCTGACGGGGAATATGGACAGAGCAGGTGGCTTTATGCTAACATCTCCTGCCTTTGACCCCGTTCGACCACCAAAGGGCAAACCAAGAGAATTAGGTCGTTGGAAAAGTAGAGTTAGAGGTTTACCCGAATTTAATGGAGAAATTCCATCGGTCACTTTAGCAGATGAAATTTTAACCAAAGGAGAAGGGCAAATTAGAGCAATGGTCACTTCTTGTGGCAATCCAGTATTGTCAGTTCCTAACGGTACAAAATTGGATAAGGCATTTGAAAGTGTAGAATTCATGGTCTGCATAGATATTTATTTAAACGAAACCACTCGACATGCAGATATTATTTTGCCTCCAGCAACAGGTTTAGAAGTACCCCATTTTGATATAGGATTCAATCAATTGTCTATTAGAAATGTGGTGAAATATTCTGACCCTGTTTTTGAAAAAGCAGAAGGCGCAAAATATGATTATGAAATCTTCCAAGAATTGACTAGAAGAATGCAAGTCGAAGAATTGCCAACGGATGAAACCATTCGTCAGCAACTATTGCAGCGTTATCAAATGACACCTGCTATGATTTTGGATGGTGGGATGAAAAGAGGCGAGTATAGTTTATCCTTAAAAGAAGTAAAAGCAGCGGAACACGGGATAGATTTAGGCCCATTAAAACCTCGGTTCCCTGAAAGATTACACACCGAAGGGCAAAAAATTAACTTAGTACCAAAAATATTTCAAGAAGATTTAAAACGACTTCAAAATGCACCAGATACCAATGGGCATTTACTGCTAATTGGTCGAAGACATTTACGAAGTAATAACTCTTGGATGCACAATAGCCAACGATTGGTGAAAGGTAGAGAACGATGTACGGTACTCATGCATCCAACTGATGCCGCCGCTCGAAATTTAACGGTGGGACAAAAAGTAGCTGTTAGCTCTAGAGTGGGAAAAATTGAATTACCCGTAGAAATTTCTGATGAAATGATGCAAGGCGTAGTCAGTATTCCACACGGTTGGGGACATGGACGTAAAAAAATAAAAATGGGGATTGCACAAGCGAATCCAGGGGTGAGTGTGAATGATTTGACGGATGAGTTGTTGATTGATGAATTGACTGGGAATGCGGCGGTGAATGGGGTGCCTGTGGAGGTTGGAGAACTGGTTTAGGTTTAATAGGATCGAAGTTTGTTCAGAATAGGAGATAAAGCTTCCTTAGTTTTAAAGAGGTGACAAAAAATCTTAAATCATAAATCATAGTTCATACATCATAAATCCATCTAGTTTTTACGTGACAGATTTATGATTTAAGATTTATGAGCTATGATTTATGATTTTTTAAACCAATTCTAACCTGATTATCTATTCAAAAAATACGGAGAAAAAATATTTTAATATCTCTGTCATTCTGAACAGCCTATCTCCCTCAACGCTTCTTATCCGATAAAATACTAATAAAAAAATAAGGCGATTATATTTTATGACTAAAGATTATTAGGAATTTTTTCGTATGGGATACATAAAGCAATTTTTCTTGTGATTTGCGAAAAAATCAAATGTGTCGCCATATACGACTTTTTTCCTAATTATCTTTACTGTTTTGTATCTTTTAATAGAAATGTTTGAAACAAAGCGGCTGTGGAAAACAACCGCCTTGTAGGAGCTTATTAGGCGACTGTTTTCCACAACCGCTTAATTTTAAGTAATCTACTCCTTTATATTAAAATGATACAACGCTTTGTTTCTTTATATGAGATTATTTATTTAACAAAATATACTGCTTGAAAAACAAGCTACTATCCAGTTTAAACCCACTACAGCTATACCAATTAATGCGGTTCGCAACGACCTTATTAATTGGTATTCTATTAGCTCGTTTTTTTCAATTAACAACTGGGGAAATTGCGCTGTACGAAGTACTACTTTTTTTAGGGAATTTCCTGTCTTTCTTCTGGATTTCGGCAGGTATCAAAAGTTTATTAAGCCAATTTGCTAAAGAAAAAGAGCAAGCTGCTTTATTCATCAATTTAGCTTTCCTACTATTCCTGTTCGGTTTATTAGCAGGTGGGGTTCTATATACTTTCCAAGATTTTATCATTCATCAATTTACGCAATATGACCAACTAGCACATATTGAGTTGATTAGCCTTTTCCTTGTTTTTAATGCACCGACTGCCATTATCGAATATATTTATTTATTACAAAAAAAAGAAAAAGCAATACTTTGGTACGGCAGCATTCTCTTTAGTAGTCAATTGCTAGTTATTATCCTTCCTTTGTTATTGAATTGCGGATTAAAAGGTGTCTTTCAAGGATTATTAGCTTGGAGTATTTTAAAATTCATTTGGCTACTAAAATTACTTTTTAGTGCAAATTCAGGAAGCACTAGTGTGATAAATTGGCAACAAATAAAAAATATCCTATTATTAATGTTTCCACTAAGCTTACACATGCTCATTGGAGGCGGAATGGAATATGTAGATGGGTTTATTGTAACCAGCCATTTTGAAGATACAGGCATGTTTGCTATTTTCCGTTATGGCGCTAGAGAATTGCCTTTGGTGACCATATTGACGGCCGCCTTAACGGCTACTTTAATTCCTTTAGCGGTGGAAAATCAAACCGTAGCCATTGATAAAATAAAAATAGAAGTGGATAAACTCACGAATTGGCTATTTCCTGTCACGATGGGGTTAATGCTGCTAAGCCCTTATTTATTCCCCTTGGTTTACACCGATAATTTTCAGGAATCTGCTACTGTTTTTAATTTGTATCTACTGATTATTTCCAGCCGCTTATTATTACCGCAAGTAATTATTTATGCCCAACAACATAATTTTGTCTTGGTTTGGAGTGCGATTATTGAAGTACTGATTAATCTAGGATTAAGCCTTTATTTAGTAGAGGATTATGGTTTGTCAGGGATTGCATTTGCTACGGTCATTGCTTACCTCGTTAATAAAATTATACTGATAGGTTATAATTATATTAAATTTCAAATTCCTTTATCGGCTTACCTCAATTGGCGAAAATATTTATTATTTAATATTGGATTAGGACTTGTTTTTTGGTTGAGTTTGTACCTGTAACCAGAAGGTTTAAATTATTGAATCGAATTATTAATTTCGGTTGGTACGAATTGGGTAAAAATCTATTCCAATTAGACATCGCACCCAAAAGCCCCTCTGGGACTTTGAATAAAATCAAGATTATCCGCTTACGAATTTTTAAAAAAAAGATTAAAAATTAGGATATTTGAGTTCTTATTGTCTTTTTTACACGAATTCTATTTTAGACTTGCTATCTAAATAAGAATTTGATAGATGAATTTATATTTTTTCTTTAGATGACGCTCTTTTTTGCTTGCATAGCCCAGCTACGGAAGCAAAAAAAGCGAAAATATAATGGAAAAAGATATTTCATATACAAATTAGTTATTTGGATGGCAAGTCTTTTATACAGTAAAAGCATCAAAACTCAAGCGATAAGAATCCGCTTGTTTCTATAAAACTAACTTTACAAAAATGGGCTTAATTTCTTTTTTAGGATTTACTTTATTAGTGGCAGGAATTGCATGGTGGTCAACCAGAGGGACCGATGAAGATTCCGCAGATGGCTATTTTTTGGCAGGTCGTAGTTTAACGGCTGGCGTGATAGCAGGGTCTCTATTATTAACCAATCTTTCTACGGAACAAATTGTCGGTTTAAACGGACAGGCTTATACGGAAGGTATTCTGGTAATGGCCTGGGAAACCTTGGCAGCCATGGCGATTGTGGTGACCGCAGTCTTTTTATTACCTAGGTATTTGAAAGGTGGTTTAACAACGGTACCTCAATTTTTAGAACGACGATACGATACGACGACCAAGAGTATTACTTCTGGTTTATTTTTATCTGGTTATGCATTAGTTCTACTTCCTGTTGTATTATACTCAGGTGCAGTTGCTTTTAGTGCGATGTTTAATTTACCAGAATTAATGGGCGTTTCTAAAACTGCTGCTTTATGGATCTGTGTTTGGGGCATTGGTATTATAGGTTCTATTTACGCCGTTTTTGGTGGATTAAAAGCCGTAGCCGTCTCCGATACGATTAATGCAGTAGGTTTATTAATTGGTGGTCTAATGATTCCTTTCTTTGGATTAGCCTATATGGGTGATGGGAGTGTGATGGATGGTTTATCGACTTTGATGGCAGCTAATCCAGAGAAATTTAAATCAATGGGAGGACCAACTGCTTCTGTTCCTTTTGTAACTATCTTTACTGGTATGATGTTGGTGCAATTATTCTATTGGGGTACGAATCAAGCTATTATTCAAAGAGCTTTAGCAGCTAAAAACTTAGAAGAAGGCCAAAAAGGATTAATGTTAGCTGGTTTCATTAAGGTGTTGGGTCCTTTAATTGTTGTCTTACCTGGTATTATTGCCTATCATATTTTTGAAGGGAATTTAGAGTTAGCAGATGAAGCTTATCCTAAATTAGTTGCGAAAGTATTGCCTGCTGGGTTAGTTGGATTTTTTGCAGCTGTATTATTCGGTGCCATTCTTAGTTCTTTTAATAGTGCATTGAATAGTTCAGTCACGCTTTTTGGTATTGATATCTACAAAGAATATTTCAATAAAGATGCTACAGAAAAACAGGTTGTAAAAGCAGGTAAAACATTTGGTATTGGTTTGGCCATTTTAGCCATGCTTGTCGCTCCAGCTATTGCTAATGATCCTGGAGGTTTATTTGGATACTTACAAGAAATAAATGGTTGTTATTCTATTCCAATTTTTACGATTATTATTGTTGGTTATTTAACCAAGAATGTACCTGCACTCGCAGCTAAGGTAGCTCTAGGACTAGGAGTAATTTTATACGCTATTAGCCAATTTGGGCTTCAAAAAAGTATGGTTAAATCAGCTCTCGCAGAAGCTAAAGCTGCTGGAATTACAGATGTTGCAGCTCTAGCAGATATTGAGAAATTAGCTTATCCTCACTTTTTACACGTGATGGCCATTCTATTTGTGATGAATGTATTGATTATGTTAGTAATTGGCAAGTTAAAGCCAAGAACAGAGGAATACGTACAAGCATATACAGAGCAAGTGGATATTACTCCTTGGAAATATGTACATCAAACAGGGATCGCTATTACGGTTATCGTGATTGCTATTTATGCTTACTTTTCTTAAATAAAATGATAAATACTTATTGTTCACCTTATTCATTGACCTAACTAATGAATGAGGTGAATAATTAGCTAGCTATAACTTTTTACTTTCCAAAAAGGCTTAAAAGAAATACCTATGTCGGTTGGTGCCTCTCCCTCCTTAAAACAAACTTCTCACAACTTTCATCGAGCTTTAGTTTGGCATTAATATTGAAGTTAAGGATAACTTTCCTAAAGATATTGACGTTGAAACTACATTCTTCTCCCTCCAATCTCTTTATTATATACTAAAAATAATGTATTTTCGTTAAAAGAAAACAAAAACACTTCATTTATTTCAGCTCTGAACAGATTACTTGCCTAAACAATCATCATTCACATTAAAACTTTTTTTTATACTTAAACGTATTTAAAAAGTAACTAACCATTTTACTTATAAAATTGAATCACGCATGAACCAAGACGATTTTATTAAATTGCACGGCTTGTTGGCCAAATTAGACGTTGTAGCTCATAAAGCGGCAACTATTGACGGTACTTTTAAAAAGTATCATACTGGTTCCATTGAAAAATTAAGAGACTTACCCGTTCATTTACGACAGTTAGAACAAGGCTTGAAAACGGCAAAAATCATCCCTAGCACCTATTAGTACAGTAAACAGTTGGCAGTAGGCAGTTAGTCTTTTTGTAATCAATTAAAGAAGCTGTAATTAAGTTGTCAATTATTTAGAAATCTAATCACTAGAAAGAAATACTCGTATCAACTAAAAAGGTGATTTCGTCTACACGGAATTACCTTTTTTGCTGGTATTGTGCTAATTTGGCTTGGACCAATTGTTTGTAACTCCTACCTATTGGTAATTTATTGAGACCAATTTCAATTTCCGTCGCCGCAAAAGCATCAATTTTCTCCAGTATAACCAAATAAGAACGATGAATTCTTAATACAGTTAGCTGCGTTTCTAATAATTTTTCTATCTCTCCAATTTGCATTCTTACCACTAAAACTTGTTTAATGGTATGTAGTCTAACATAATCCTTCAAACTTTCTACGTATAGTAAATTAGCTAGAAGCACCTTCACCATTTTTTTGTTAGTTGGAAAAAACATAAAATCATTGGCTGCTGTTAGGCTATTTGTTCTACTAACTAATGACTGCATTGCTGCCCGTTCTAATTTATTAACTGCCGTTAGAAAACGACTGAATTCAATGGGTTTTAATAAATAATCTACAACTGCTAAATCATAACTTTCTAAAGCATATTGGTGATAAGCCGTTGTTAAAATAACTTGTGGAGGATGTGGTAAGGTTCTTAAAAAATCGAGTCCTTTTAATTTTGGTAAATGGATATCCAAAAAAATTACTTCTACGGTATGTGTTTTTAATCCTTCCAAGGCATATAAAGCATCTGGATAAGTATGCACTAATTCTAGAAAAGGAACTTGTCCAATGTAATCTGTTAAAACCTCTGTTGCTAAAGGTTCATCTTCCACGATGATACAGTTTAATTTATTCATGCTTCCAAGTTTATAACTAGATCAATTTCATAAAAAGAATCGGCATCATTAACTTGTAAATTGTGTTTTTTTGGATAAGTCAAGGCTAGTTGCCGTTGAATATTTTTCAAGCCTATCCCTAATTCATTTTTTTTGCTATCGCCTTCTTTCTGATTTTTCACTTTAAAATTAAGTTGCTGCTTATTCACCGCTAAAGCAATATCAATTGTTGTGTCAAATCGAGTATGATTGGCGCTATGTTTAAAAGCATTTTCCACAAAAGGTAATAATAATAAAGGAGCTATTACTTGATCGGCAGCAGTTATATATTTAGTGAATTTAATTTTCAAGCGATCATTATACCGTAATTTTTCTAACTCCAAATAATCTTCTATGATTTGTATCTCTCGCTGAATAGGAATTTTGGGTTGATTACATTCATAAAGCATAAACCGCAAAATTTTGGATAATTGTAGGACTACTGGAGCAGTTTGTTCCGATTTTTTTCGAGCTAAAGCATAAATATTATTCAGCGTATTAAATAGAAAATGAGGATTGGTTTGTGCTTTTAAAAAATTAAGCTCCGCTACCAATTGCCCTTTTTCTAGTGCTGCTACTCGTTTTTGTTCCGCCAACTGATGTCGTAATAGTTTAATGGTTGCCACAATTCCAATAATGGGCAGCGTATTTAATAAAGCATATAAAAATCTTTTAGCAGCATATAATTCATAGGGCGGTATTTCTCCATAGAGGAATGGGGAAACCAGATGATAAGTCGCTACTCGATTTAGGATAACGGCAGGAATCAATAAGCATATCCCACCAATTGCCATTTGCCAATAAGCTCTTTTTAATAAATATTTGGGAACTAGCCAATAAATAAATGAATAAGCAGCAGCCATTTTGATGGGCAATAAAATTAACTCACTTACCCAAAATCGTAGGAATCGAATAGGTAAACCATAAGCCAAATCAGATGGTGCCGCAAAAGCCGTACTTAGTAATGCGTAACTCAAGGTATAAGCCACCCAAAATCCTATATGCCATGTTATTCTTCTAGACATCCCACAAATTTCTGTTTTTTTTTGCTCTAATGCGCTATAAATCTCTAAATGACCGTCAATTTTCACCGAATAACGGCTTGCGAAGGTCTAACGGCATAAAGCCCTAGCTATCGACTATTCTTAGGCTGGAATCTTCCCTTTGTATCAATTTTTAGTTTGGTTGAATAGGTATGGTTAGTTTTGGAATAAGACAATTAATTTGAGTTGTGGGTAACTGGTAGCAAAGCCTTTAGGCTTTCCCGTGACCGATCTTAAGGTCGGATTTGTTAGATTTTACAGGTCTAAAGGCCTTGGACAGGAAAGCCTGAAGGCTTTACTACCAGTTTATTCCAATGCTCCGCAGCCTTGAATTAATTAATTGACTAAATCTATCTATTTCAAAAACTAAAACTATGTTACGACTCATCTACAGCATTCTTTTATTATGCTCCTTTTCTATTACCAATCTATTTTCCCAAGGATTTTCGAAGGGCTTTGGTTTTATTGTAGCCACAAATTCAGATAGCCGAAGTGTAAATATTATAGACATTAATAATGACGGATTAGAAGATGTATTTATTTCTAATGGCTTACAAGGCGGACAAGATGATTTTTTATTCCTTAATCAAGGGGATTTTAAATTTAGTGTCGTAAATACAGGAGATATTATTCAAGATAATTCCGCTTCTGTAGGAGCTAGTTTTGGAGATTATGATAATGATGGAGACGTAGATGCCTATGTAACGAACTGGTATGGAGAAGAGAATTTGCTCTATAAAAATGATGGAACAGGGACATTTAATGTAGCTAGAGGAAGTTCTACTATCATAGGTTCCTTTTCAGAAACAGCTACTTGGGGAGATTATAATGCAGATGGTTGGTTAGATTTATATGTTACGAATAGTTCGAGTTCTAAGGAAAATCTATTGTATCAAAATCTAGGAAATGGCAACTTTGAACGAGTGACAACTGGTGCTTTATTGGAAGAAAAAGATGCTACTCGATGTGCCAACTGGGTAGACATAAATATGGATGGACACTTGGATTTATTTATGGCCAATGAAGAAAATACAGCCAATGATATGTATTTTAATGATGGAAATGGCGGGTTTGTCAAAAATACGAATGGAAGTGTGGTGGTTACTGGTCGAAGTTCGATGAGTAGTAGTTGGGGCGATATTGACAACGATGGAGATTTTGACCTTTTTGTAGCGAATGCAGGCTTTTATGCAGAACAAAGCAATCATCTTTTTCTGAATGATGGTAAAGGCGGAATGGAAAGAGTTAATTTGGGAGAAATAGTAACGAGTGGTGGTTGTTCTTATGGCTCCAATTTTGGCGATTATGATAATGATGGTGATTTAGATTTAATCGTGACCAATGGCTTTTGTAATAATAAATTATCAGATTGGCTATACGAAAATCAAGGAGATGGTACCTTTATTCAGCGAAATGATTTGTTACGAGGATTGCGTGCTGTCTGTTCTTATGGCGCCGCTTGGGGAGATCTAAATAATGATGGGTTTCTAGATTTAGTCATTGCGAACTGTAAAAATAGAGCAACTGATACTGAACCTACGAATAGCGCCTTTTTTAATCAAGGAAACGATAATAATTGGTTGAAAATTAGATTAGAAGGGACGGTATCTAATAAAAATGCTATTGGCGCAAAAGTATGGATAAAAGCAACGATTGCGGAAAAACCAGTATGGCAATTACGTTATATTTCTGCTCAAACAGGCTATGCAGGACAAAATAGCTTAATTGTTCATTTTGGCCTAAAAGATGCGACTAAAGTAGATAGTCTAAAAATTGAATGGCCGAATGGTACCAGTCAAAACTTAACGAATATTTTTCCAAATCAACAGTTAAGAATAGTAGAAAATGGGCTGGTAACGAATATTGCTACTATTCAAAAAGACAATTTGGATTTTACCTTTTACCCTAACCCAATTACTAATATTGATTCTAGTCTGCATATAAAAGTCGGTACTTTGTCTAGTGGAAAATCACGATTACAACTGCAAATTCATAACATCAATGGTCAATTAGTTTTTCAAAAAAACTATGAATCCTTGAATACGAATAGTGTCCTTCATTTGGATAAAACAACTTTAAATTTAGAAGCGGGTATTTATAAAGTCACTTTGAGTGCTGAAGGGTATACAAGTTCTAAAACGATTGTGGTGCAGTAAATTTCGATCAAACATATTCTTCACTAGAATGACCATGCAATAAAGCATCTAGTAAATCTTTCGAATATTCATAAGTTTCTAAAAGCTTGGGTAAGGGAATAGGTTTATGTTTGATATAAAAAAGGATAAAGTTACCTTTCGCTTCCATCCAAAGCTGCTTTTGATCGGCAAAAAGGTCTAAAAATTCTTCGTTGAGTTCATATTTTAAATTATCTATAATGGGGGCTTGAATTTGGTAGGTTTTATGAAAATCAACTATTTCAGGAAATAAAACCCGTTGTTTCCCAAAAAAGGACTTCATTTTGTGCAATTTGCTTTTGGGGCGAATGAGCATTTCACTAAACCTCCATTGAGGTAAATAAAATTCAATAACCGTACTAGTTCTTGTTTTAGAATCTCCAAAATAAGCGTAATCGTAAATTCTAGCTTTTAAAGAACTTTTATGATCTATCTTGTACAATACATTTTTTAGTCGTTTGCCTCGTTTGCCTTTGAATAGTTGAAACCCTTTTAAGCCGATTGCCTGACTGCCGAAACGTTCTCGATCATTGATCTTAAAGCCTTCAGTCTCGGCCAATTGATGAAAGGCAAGGACTCTGTCATCTTTCCAAATCGTATTTTTTAAATCATCAAATATTTCTCTCATGGTTGATTGACAAAATGATTTTGTTACGACTCCGCTAAAGGTGGAGGATTAAGGAGATAAAGGCTTAAGAAAGCACCTTTTTCCTGTTGCCTTTCGTCGAGTGGTAAATGAATTTTTGTAATAAAATCCGTAGGGTTCACAAATCTAAAATTAGTGATTTTATTTCAATTTTGTGAACCCAAAATCAAAATTACCAATCATTTTCCGCATATTTGCAATCGTTTTTATCAAGGCGCTAATTTTTTTAATGTTCAACTTATTAAAAAGCAGCCTAAAATTATTAGTCAATAACCTATAAACTATGTCAAATAACCTATTAGCAGGAAAAAAGGGAATCATTTTCGGTGCTTTAGATGAAAAATCTATTGCTTGGAAAGTTGCAGAAAGATGTGTGGAAGAAGGCGCTCAAATTACTTTAACCAATGCGCCTGTTGCTTTACGATTTGGTAAATTGAAGGAATTAAGCGAACAGTTAAATGCAGAAATTATCGGTGCAGATGCAACGAGTATGGAAGATTTAGAAAATTTATTTACCAAATCAATGGAGATTTTTGGTGGTAAGGTAGATTTTGTCTTACACTCGATTGGAATGTCCTTGAATGTGCGAAAGAAAAGAGACTATACCAATGTGAAGCATGATTGGATGCTAAAGACTTTTGACATTTCTGCTATGTCGTTCCATAGAATGATGCAAGTCATGTGGAAATTAGATGCCATTAAAGATTGGGGATCTATTTTAGGTTTAACTTATATTGCCGCACAAAGAACTTTTCCTGATTATAATGAAATGGCAGAATCGAAGGCACTTTTAGAGTCTTACGCTAGAAGTTTTGGTTACCATTTTGGAACAGCTAAAAAAGTAAGAGTCAATACGATTTCTCAATCACCTACTTGGACTACGGCAGGTAGTGGCGTGAAAGGATTTGATAAATTCTTTGGATATGCCGATAAGATGTCTCCGCTTGGGAATGCTTCTGCGGAGGCTTGTGCGGATTATTGTGTCAGTATGTTTTCGGATTTAACCAAAATGGTAACGATGCAAAATTTATTCCATGATGGTGGTTTTTCTTCCATGGGGATGAATCCTGCTATTTTAGATACAGACGAATAGTTTTAACTTAGAAAAGATGGTGTTTTTAAAAAAGATGCTAAAGTAAATGTATACTTTAGCATCTTTTTTATGGGCTATTATTGTCACAGAATTATGTGATAAATAGGTGAAATAAGTTGATGATTATTTAGTAAGCTCTTACTATTAAGTGCTTTTATGGTAAAATATTTAGAAAATGGAATAAGATAATATTTTGTTTTTAATATAGACTGTCACAAATAAATATAGACTGTTTTATTTAAACAAAAGTTGGCAAGTCTTTTGTTATAGGTATACTGGCCTTTAATGATTCTCTCTATTGCGGTAAAGTCTTCTTGATGGGAGACTTTACTTTTTTTTTGTCTTTTTTTTCGCTTGCCCTTTTTCCATTTTATTTTTTCTAACTTTCTCCTCCTTTTTTATTTTTAACTCATTTAATCTTTTAATTACTTGAGCATAGACAAATTGTAATTTTTCGGGATCTCTTTTTAACTTTTGATAGTCTGGTTCAAAAACTTCTTTCGGAACTTCATGGATTGCTAATATTTGGTCTAAATAAACGACGACCATACTATCTCTAATTGCAAGCGATAAATGTTGAGAAGCAGATTCAGAAATATGTATGTCGGTTACAATGTTGATAAATTGTTCATCAGATAATTGATAAGGCACTTCTTCTTTGGCACAACTAGTCGTAACCAGTAAAAATATAAAAAATGGAATAGGGGAGAAAAGGCGTCTAATTGCTGGTTGCATTATAAGGTATTAATTGAAAGGATAGAAAATGTCATAAACATATACAGAATAGAGCAGCAAGTACTAACCTATCGAATAAATTTAGTACTAATTATCCCGTAAAAATAGGCTATTTCTAAATTTTTCCTATTACTTTTGGCAGATTATAACCTGTTATTAACACCTTTACTTAATGGAAAATTCAGCAGCGGTCACGCCTAATTTTATAGATGGACAAATAGCCAATGGGCAAATTAGGCATTTAGATATCATCAGTCCTGTCGATGGACGACTTTTATCAAAAGTAGGGTTGTCTAACCAACAAGATTTAGACAAAGCAGTAGCTGCTGCTAAAAGTGCCTTTCCAAACTGGTCTGGACTTACCTTAAAACAAAGAGTACAAATTTTTTATAACTTTCGACAATTACTTATTGAGCATTTAGAGGAATTAGGACAAATGATTCATTTGGAAAATGGCAAAACAATAGGAGAGGCGAAGGCAGAGGTGATGAAAGGAATTGAGTTAACAGAATTTGCTTGTTCCTTACCCCAATTTATTAATGATGAAATTCAAATAGTTAGTCAAGGCATAGAATGTCGAACAACCCACGTTCCTGTTGGTATAGTGGCTTCTATTACGCCCTTTAATTTCCCTGCCATGGTACCACTTTGGACGATTCCAAATGCACTCGCCCTTGGGAATTGTATGATTTTGAAACCTTCCGAAAAGACGCCAATGGCTGCTTTAAAAATAGCTGAATTATTAACCAAGGCAGGTTTGCCTGATGGGGTGTTTAATGTCGTTAATGGAGATAAAGAGATGGTTGAAGCCATTTGCGACCATCCAGATATTGAAGCGGTTTCTTTTGTTGGTTCCACCAAAGTCGCCAAGATTGTTTATAAAAGATCGACAAGTAATTTGAAAAGATGTATGGCAATGGGCGGTGCTAAAAATCATTTAATTGTGCTACCCGATGCACATATAGACATGGCAGCAAATATTGTGGCGTCTATGGCAGGTTGCGCAGGACAGAGATGTATGGCAGCTTCTGCGATGGTAGCGGTTGGCAATACCGATAAAATGATTCAACAAATTTGTGCAGAAGCAAAAAATTGGGAAGCAGGGAATAATTTGGGGGCAGTTATTTCTTTGGAAGCTAAAAAACGAATTGAAGGCTATATTACAGAAGCCGAAACAATGGGTGCAGAAATTTTGGTAGATGGCAGAAATACGATTCCCGAAGGAAGAGAAAATGGTGCTTATGTGGGCGTGACCATTTTAGATAAAGTGACGCCAGACATGAAAATAGCCCAAGAAGAAGTATTTGGGCCTGTGTTAGTCATCATGCGTACCAATGACATCGACGAAGCTATTCGAATTGAAAATACCTCTAATTATGGTAACGCTGCTTCTGTTTTTACCCAAAATGGTAGCTTAGCCAATTATATTATGGACAATGTAAGTGCAGGAATGGTTGGCGTAAATGTTGGCGTACCCGTACCAAGAGAACCCTTTTCTTTTGGTGGTTGGAATGAAAGTCGCTTTGGGGTCAATGACATCACAGGTAAAAGTGCTATTTCCTTTTGGACTAAAATAAAAAAACGGACAACGAAATGGAATGCAGAAGATTGGAAAGATTGGATGTCGTAGCAGTAACACAATTCTACCGAGTTGTGAAACAGTTTGCAACCAACGATTAACCTGAAGTTTACAATTCATCGTTTATCATTCATAGTTCATCATTCAAAAAAATCCCTAACCATGAAATTAAAAGGCAAATTATCCTTAAAAAAGCTCGTTAAAATGGTGAAAAAAGAAACCATTGAAACGATTATTGTCGCCTTCACCGATCACTATGGTCGAATGGTCGGCAAGCGTTTTGATGCCGAGTTTTTCTTAGAATCGGCAGTACAAGATGGCACCCATAGTTGCAATTATTTACTAACGACGGACATGGAAATGGAACCTGTCGAAGGTTATGATTTTGCCAACTGGGAATTGGGGTATGGGGATTTTCATTTAGTACCAGATTTAAATACTTTAAGGATTGCAGATTGGTTGGATAAAACCGCTTTGGTGATGTGTGATGTACAAGATGAAAAAACGCACAAGCCAGTTGATATTGCTCCTCGATCTATTTTAAAAAGACAATTAGACTCAGCAGAAAATATTGGTTTTCAATGTTTTGCGGCATCTGAATTAGAATATTATTTATTTGAAAATAATTACCGACAAGCTCACGAACAACATTACCACGATCTTAAACCAGTCGGATGGTACTTAGAAGATTATCATATTTTACAAGGGACTCGAACCGAACATTTTACGGCAGCGGCTCGTAAACATTTGAAAAATTCAGGCGTACCTGTCGAAAATTCCAAAGGAGAGTGGGGGCTAGGCCAACATGAGTTAAATGTTAAATATGCCGAGATTCTAGAAATGGCAGACCGGCATACCGTTTATAAACAATGCCTCAAAGAGTTAGCAGATAAAATGGGCTTATCGGTTACTTTTATGGCTAAATACCATGAAGACCGAGCAGGGTCGAGTTGTCAT
The DNA here is from genome assembly GCA_965277445.1 of Saprospiraceae bacterium. Taxonomy (GTDB): domain Bacteria; phylum Bacteroidota; class Bacteroidia; order Chitinophagales; family Saprospiraceae; genus JAFMDF01. Next base: position 494,957 of record CBDICY010000001.1, read on the forward strand.
ATTCATATTAGTCTTTGGAAGGATGGGGAAAATGCTTTTGCAGGAAATAAGACTTTTGGCCCTGTCCAAGGATCAGATATTTTCCAATGGTTTTTAGGTGGTTGGATCGCCAATGCAGCCGATGTGATGCCTTTTTATGCACCGACCGTCAATTCCTATAAACGCTATGTAGATGCTTCTTGGGCACCTACCAAATTAGCTTGGAGTTACGATAATCGAACGGCGGGATTTCGTGTAGTAGGGAAAGGTAAAAGTTTGCGGATTGAATGCCGAATTCCAGGGGCTGATTGTAATCCATATTTAGCTTTTGCTGCTTCGTTAGCCTGTGGTTTAGATGGGATTGCCAATAAAATAACGCCACCAGAAATATTTGAAGGAGATGTTTATGCGGCGAGTGACTTGCCAAGTGTGCCTGCTTCTTTAGCCGAAGCGACGACTCAATTTGAAAATAGTGAATTTACCAAGCGCGTTTTTGGAAAACAGGTGGTTACTCATTATGCTCACCATTTTAAGACCGAACAAAACGCTTATAATAAAGCCGTGACCGATTGGGAACGGAAACGATATTTTGAACAGATTTAAAGGAAATAGAGGTCAGAAACCAGACCGTAAATTAAAATTTGCTGTCAGAAGTCAGACTGTATTTAGGTAAAGTGCTGATTATTAGTATTTTAATTTTCTATTCGGCTACCTGCCTAAGGTTGGACACTCCAGTTTTGGAAGACAACGGAAAATCTATATTTTCCGACGCTCGGAGCAGGGAATATAAATTCGCTTTTGTCTAAACCGTCCCACCTTAGACGGGTAGCCGAATATCCTCTGACTTCTGACAGTTTACGAAATAAACGGTCTGACTTTCTGACTTCTCAAAACAAACTTATGCGATTAAAAAATAAAATTGCCCTCGTTACTGGTGGGGGAAATGGCATTGGTAAAGCAACTTGTTTATTATTTGCTCAGGAAGGAGCAAAGGTGATTGTTACAGATATTAATAAGAAAGCAGGTAGAGCGACTGTCACAGAAATAAAAAAGGCAGGCGGTAAAGCAGCTTTCATTAAAGCGGATGTGTCGAATCCGAAACATTGTGCCAAAATGATCGCTTTTGCGGAGAAAACCTTTGGTGGTTTGCACATCCTTTTTAATAATGCAGGGATTATGCATAGTGAGGATGGTGATGCAGAAAATACCGAAGAAAGTGTATGGGATTTAACGATGAATATTAATGTGAAAGGCGTCTTTTTTGGCTGTAAATATGGCATTCCCTTGATCAAAAAATCTGGCGGTGGATCGATTATTAATACGGCTTCTTTTGTGGCACATGTTGGGGCGGCGACTTCGCAATTGGCGTATACCTCTAGTAAAGGAGCAGTTTTGGCGATGTCTCGCGAATTAGCGGTTATCCATGCTAGGGAAAATATTCGAGTGAATGCCCTGAGTCCTGGGCCATTGCGTACAGAATTATTGATGAGTTTTTTGAATACCGATGAAAAGAAAAATCGTCGCTTAGTACATGTGCCGATGGGACGATTTGGGGAAGCTAAAGAAATGGCTTATGCTGCTTTGTATTTGGCATCGGATGAGTCTTCTTATACGACGGGTACCGAATTTTTAGTAGATGGCGGTTTGACGGCTGCTTATGTTACACCAGAATAAACTTAGCAATCTTAAATTTATTATTTTCAATTTTCAATTTCATATATGTAATGGGTCAATCATTTCAAACCATTAGTCCAATTGATGGCAGCGTTTATCTGGAAAGAAAAAATGCCTCTGCTAAAACAATAAAGAAAGTAATTGCGACGGCGCAAGCTGCTCAAAAAGACTGGCAAAATACCAGTATTGCAGAGCGAGCGGCGGTTTGTCATAAAGTAATCGACTATTTTGTCCAACATACCGATGAAATAGCGAAGGAACTCACTTGGCAAATGGGGCGCCCACTTCGATATACGCCTTTTGAAATTAAAGGATTTAAGGAGCGAGCGGAATATATGATTGACATTGCGGAAACTACTTTAGCCGATATACAAGCTCCACCAATTGATGGATTTAAACGATTTATTAAACGAGCGCCATTAGGTACGGTACTCGTATTAGCGCCTTGGAATTATCCTTATTTGACTTCTGTTAATGCGGTTATTCCTGCTATTATGGCAGGGAATACGGTCATTTTAAAACATGCTACTCAAACCCCGCTTTGTGCAGAAAGATATGCTGCTGCTTTTGATTCTGCGGGTTTACCCAAAGGGGTGTTTCAGTATGTACACATGACGCATCGGCAAGTAGCGAGGGTGATCAAAGATGATCGGATTGATTATGTCGCTTTTACAGGTTCTGTTGGTGGCGGTGCGGCCGTACAAAAGGCAATGGGCAGTCGATTTATCAACGCTGGTTTGGAATTAGGTGGAAAAGATCCTGCTTATGTGCGGGCGGATGTGAATCTAGACCATGCCGTAGAAAATTTAGTAGATGGAGCATTCTTTAATTCGGGACAATCTTGCTGTGGTATTGAAAGAATCTATGTTCACGAAAGCCAATTTGACCAATTTGTAGATGGTTTTGCGGCTTTGACCAAACAATATATTCTAGGAAATCCGTTGGAATCAGCTACAACTTTAGGCCCAATGGTTAGAACTGCTGCTGCCAACTTTGCACAAACCCAAATTGATCAAGCGATAGCTGCTGGCGCTAAATCTTTGGTTTCTCCTGACTTATTTACTGCCCATCAAACGAATACGCCTTATATGGCGCCACAAGTTTTGATTGATGTGAACCATCAGATGGACATCATGTCAGAAGAAACTTTTGCACCCGTTGTGGGAATTATGTCTGTCAAAGATGACGAAGAAGCTATTCGTTTAATGAATGATAGCCAATATGGTTTAACGGCTTCTGTTTGGACGACTAATACAGACGAAGCATTAATTATCGGTCATCAAATAGAAACAGGTACTTTTTTTATGAATCGTTGTGATTATTTAGACCCTGCTTTGGCTTGGACAGGGGTGAAGAATAGTGGGCGAGGGGTAACTTTGTCTGGTTTGGGATATGAGGCGTTGACTCGGGCTAAGAGTTTTCATTTGCGGGAGGTCTAAATTACAGAAAATTTGGTTGGTTACACCCCAATTTCATAAATCTATCTAGTTTTTACGTGTGTGACAGATTTATGATGTATGATTTATGAACTGTGATTTATGATTTTTAAAACCCGATAACCTCAATAATCCAATCCCTCCGCCTTCATAGCGCGCCGATAATTCATAGCCACTGCATCAAAAGCCAAATGCAATTCTTCCGCAAAATCAAAAGGCACTTGTTCTGGGCGTTGTGATTCTACCACTCGTTTATCCTGATCAAAAATGACCTGTTCAAAATCTTGTAAAACTGCATCTGGTTCGTCATGGTCATAATTTCGACCGATAATACAATAACCTCTGCATTTATTTTTAGAAATGGGTTGAGATACAAAAAAGTAAACCATGCCTTTTTCACCGCCCCAACCCAATCGTAAAACGATGGTATAAGGCAAATGCAAACGATAAACACTTCGGCGTTCTGGTTTCACAACATCTTCATTCGCAAAAACAGGAAACTCCTCCGAATTTTGTGCTTCTGGGCGGACGATAGAATAATGTAAAACTGCTCCTTTTCTTTCTACCTTACACTTCGGCACTTCTGGTCGTTCTGGATCACCCAATAAACCTGGATGCACCCAAGGGAAGTGCCCAAAATCAGTAAAATTCTCCACTTGCCGAGATGCATCACTTTTCCAATCGAAAGGTCCTGTTTGCACTACTTTCCAATCTTTATTTTCTAATTCTGGAATATCGGGCAATGAATAGACGGGTGCTTCTAAAGCGACCCAAATTAAGCCATATTGTTCTTTGCAATGATACTTAGGCGTATTCGCTTTTTTAGGAATTTTAGCCGTTGGTGCTTGCGGAATAAAAACACAAGCCCCACTTTTATCGTATTGCCAAGCATGATAAGGACAAACTAAACAGTCGTCTTTGACCCAACCGAGTGATAATGCCGTTCCTCGATGAATGCATAAATCTCTCATAGCATGCACTTCGCCAACTGAATTTCGCCAAACGACTACTGCTTGATCTAATAGAAAAGTACCAAAAGGTTTTTCTGCCACTTCTTTACTATAAGCGACTGGATGCCAACAAGCTTTTAATTTCTGAGGAAATTCCATTTTGAAAAATATTATAAGTTATTTTTAAATTCGGAAAGCAAATAACCTAAATAATTCTACTTTTTCTAATTTAGTAACGAATAAAAAATAAATTAGACATTTTGCATTTTATCCCCACGAATTTATTATCCCTACGAATTAGAATTGCCTAAGCTGTTTTTGAATATTACTTTAAGGAGAAATTATAGGAACTTCGTAACTTGGAAATTCATTTCCAAGAAAACCCTTCTAATTAAATCCCTCCACTACAATAGTTAGTAACTTTCTATTATTTTTGCGGTTTATATAGCAGGTCAATTAATATATTGATATAAAAACATTCATTTTTCGATTCAGTAATGTTGAAAAAATAACTTGAAAATTCGTGGGGATCATAAATTCGTGGGGAATTTAATACTAGATGTCCGACTTATTTTTTATCCGTAACTAAATACTACCAAATCATGTCCGTAGAAACAACCACTTTAAAAACGATTGCCTTAAACGATAAACACGTAGCATTAGGTGCCAAAATAGTTCCTTTTGCAGGATACGCTATGCCTTTGCAATATGCTGGCTTAATGATAGAACACAAAGCTGTGAGAAATGCAGTCGGTGTGTTTGATGTCTCCCACATGGGTGAATTTTTTATTCGTGGTCCACAAGCTTTAGCTTTGATTCAAAAAGTAGGGAGTAACGATGCCGCTAAATTAGCTGTTGGAGATGCTCAATATTCCTGTTTTCCAAATGACCAAGGCGGTATTGTAGATGATTTTCTAGTTTATCGAATGGCAGAGGAGGAGTATATGCTAGTAGTGAATGCTTCTAATATTGAAAAAGATTGGAATTGGATTAGTCAGCAAAATGATATGGGGGCAGAGATGGACAATCAATCGGATAATTATTCGCTTTTTGCCGTACAAGGACCTTTGGCTACCCAAGTTTTGCAACGATTGACGGCTATAGATTTAGGTGCGATTAAGTACTATAATTTTCAAGTAGATACGATGGCGTCTATTCCAAATGTCATTATTTCTGCCACAGGGTATACAGGTGCGGGTGGTTTTGAATTGTATGTTAAAAATGAAGATGCTTTGCAGCTTTGGGATGCAGTCATGGCGGCAGGAGAACCAGAAAATATTCAACCTGTTGGATTAGGGGCTAGAGATACTTTGCGCTTAGAAGCAGGTTTTGCCCTTTATGGGAATGACATTAATGACACCACTTCGCCACTTGAAGCAGGATTGGGTTGGATAACTAAATTCAATAAAGATTTTATTAATTCCAAGGCTTTATTGGCACAAAAGGAAGCGGGTCTCACTAGAAAATTGATCGGTTTTGAAATGTTAGAAAGAGGGATTCCTCGAAAAGATTATACTATTTTAGATGCAGAAGGCAATGAAATTGGGATAGTGACCTCTGGTGGGCAATCACCAATGTTGGAAAAAGGCATTGGTTTAGGCTATGTTGCCAAAGGCAATACTAAAAAAGGTACCGAATTATTGATTCAAATTAGAAAGAAGCAAGTAAAAGCGGTGGTTGTTCGACCTCCTTTTATTAAGAAATAAAGAAAGGGATTCAAAATTATTTTTGAAACGATTAGCGCTTCCTGAACTTTGTGTTTTGGAAGCGCTTTTCTTATTTAAAATGAGAAGTTAGATCGTCAAATAGAAAACTAATATTTATCCGTTGCCTTCCATCCGTTGCCAATCAATACATTGTAGTTTGCAACGGATGGAAAGCAACGGATTTGATGAACTAGATGAACTATTAAATAGTTTTTGACTATCAACTTTTTATCTGATGTTTTAGTATAGCCTAATAATTTAACTTGGTATACATAATATCCGAACGCAAAATATATTTTCGTCCTGAAGTAACGGGCAATCCAGCATGTTCCAATTCCTGAGAAAAGAATAAACCATCGCCAACTTTTGGGGCGACCTTAAAGTGGTCGAAGGCAGTAGCGCCGCCTTCAAAATCATCATTCAAATAAATCATAAAAGTATAAAAACTACGCTCGTGATGATTGCGTTGGTAGGGAGCATCGTAGTGCCAATTAAATTGTTGTTGTACATCGTAGCGGTAAAAGCGGAACAATTCATTTAAGCCAATGGCTTGATAGTCTCCTAAATCACAAGGAATAAATTCCTCTATTTGTTCCCAGATTTGTTCGGCAAGATCTTCATCTTCCCAGAATAAACGATCATTACTTCTAAAATCGTCCATTTTTACGGGACCACTAATGGTGTTGACCAATGCTTTTTCAAATCCGCCCCTTTCGCTTTTTTGAATAAATTGTTGACAAGTAGCAGGAGATCATAAATTTTGAATGGTGTAGACATCGTTTGGATACTCGATTAATTCCATTGGGTTCGACTTTAGTAGTTAAGTATGAAGTGAAAATGCGAAAATCGAGAACAGTTTTGAGAAAGAATTAGTTCCATTATTTTAAAATGCTGTACCTAATAAAATGCAGCATTTGCTAAATAAGCCATTCCTTTATTTTGGTATATACTTGAGGATTGCTCAGCAAATCCGAGTGGGTACATTCATAAACAGTACCCGTATTTTCTTCCTTAAATTGTAAATTTTTAGCAGGGTCTTTATGCTGTCCTAAAGCGCTTTTTAAACCCACCATATTATCTCCTAATAATTGAGCCGTTTTAGATACTGCTGCTTTGTTAGCAACGCCCGCTATACTGTAACAGGTGACCTGTGTTGGTAATGGGATAGCTTGCCTTTGGTCTGCTTGCATGTCAAATCGGTCATTGTTTTGCCAGTCTTCATCTACTAGATTACCATATCTTAAATCTGTGACGCCTGCACTCCTAATTTTTCCTAATCGAGCAAAAGGTTTGGCATAAGGAATCGCTTCTAAAACGACATCCAAATAATTACCTGCTTGCTCCAATGGCGCACCATGATGTGGTGTTCCTAGAAAAATAGCTTTTTTAAGGTGTTTTGCCCATGATTGCTGCTGTTGTTCGCCATAATGTATCGCACTTCGGGAAACTAAGCCGCCCATACTATGCGCAAGAATGACCAATTCTTCTACAGGTACGGGCCAATGATTCACTAATTCTGCTAATAATTTACTGAAATCTTGTCCATTGGTCGAAATATGCCGACCGCTATTATAATGTAAATAAATAGGTGTTTTGTCTAATTCCTTTGCCAATGCTGACCCATGATTATGCTCTTTTCGAGTCCATTGAATATCGTTCATACAAGAACCATGTACCATCAAAAGAATTTTGCCATTGATGGTTGGATAGACATTTTTAAGGCTTTCAATATTAAGTAATAAAGGCTTTCCCTGATGACGGAATTGCATGATAATCTGTAAAGGATTGTTCGTTTTTTCCAGATGGTCGCCCAATACGCCATTTAAAGCGGAACGGAGTGCTTCTTTTTCATCCGTTGCTTCTATTTCCCCTAATACACTAGTTAATTTGCCTATTGCTTTATCAATGCCACTGCCAATTAACAGAGTACTCCATTTGATACTTTTATAGGTAATTCCTGCAATGTTGGTCACCAACTTTTGTATAGGCGTAGAAGGCAATAAAGGAGGATGGACGATTCGTTGATGCATGGCTTCGACTAGATCTGTTATGCCTATGGTCGCTTCCGTAATTAAGCGAGTAATGCCTTGCAATTCAGCACTTGTCTTTTTCTTGTTAGCCATTTCACCGTTTTTTGCTGTAAAATTATGCCTTTTATTCTTCTATAGAAATCGCTCTCCAAACGCCACCATAAATTTCATCCTCTGTTCCAAAAGAGTGGGTACAATTGATGTTTTTACTAGGCCCTGAGAGTGCTTCAATTTTAAATCCTGGTACGGCTTCCCATTTGGGGAAACTAGAATAAATAGTAAAGGGTTGTTCTTTATTAGCGGTGTTTACTTCTCCCATTTTATAAATCACAGAATAAAAAGGCCCCACATCACTTATATCTTCAGAAGCGGATGCCCATATTCCGCCTTCCGAATCAATATGTAGATCGGTAATATCTCTCTTTCCTTTTTTGTTTGACCAATTTCCTGGTGCAGTTACGGTAATTCCTTGCCTGCCTGCTTCCTTAAATTCTAATTGATGGGTCGATAAATTATAAATTCCCCATCGAATGATTCCGTTCGGATTCACCGTTGATCCACCACGTTCTGCTAACAATAAGATTCTTTCTGATTCACTATAAGGCAGACAAGCAATGGATTCATATTGATCGCCTACCAATGTTCGATTATTGAGATTTTTGAATGGTAATTTAGTAATGCCAACTACTTTTGCAGAAAGCTGAGCGGTATCCACTTGGATGTGAAATATTCGCCCCAATTCCCCTTTCCAATTTCCTGATTCTGCGATTAGAAATTCATTGGTTTTGCCAGCAATTTTGCAGATGCTTTCTAAATCACTTGATTGCCCTTCTTCTCCCCATTCCCCAATATTTATAGGCTCCACTTTAATCGCCTTTTCTGTTAATTTTATCATCGACAATCGAACCCCATCCTTAAAATTTTTTACATCATAAACGACTAAATAAGACTGGTCTCCTAATTTTTCCATTCCACTTGATCCACCACTTAGTTTTAATGGTTGGATGGTTTGTTTGGAGGTGGAAGCAACCGATTGTGCCGTTTTGCAGGCATTCGTTTGAAAGACAATAATTAGTAAAAAGAATAGGAATAAGATGTTGTTTTTTTGAAATGTCATAATTGGGGTTTTGTGAATTTTAAGGTTCTTGTTCATACTTTGTGGGACAGGGGGATTTTCAATAGGATCGATTTTCATAACTACTCCTTGTTCTTAGGAACAAACGCTCTGTTTGCAGTTAAACGATAGTTTTCAGGATTGGAGTTTAGAAAATGGTCGATTTGATACTGAATCATTTTTTCAAAAGGAATAAGAAAATCCTTCGTCTCACATTGCTCTAAGCCACTTTCCTTCAATAAATTAAGGACCGTATAGACGGACTCAATAGTACTCAGACAATGCGCTTTTGGTTGCTGCTTGATACTAAATTTTGATACTATTTTATTGTCAAAACTTACTCTTTTTAGTTGTTGCAAATTCTTGCTTGATTTAAGCATTTTACTGACGCAGGACCAGGTGCCATCTAGTAGGAAGATATGTGGATTATTACCCATCAATGAATTTATTGCTGAACTTTTGCTTGTCGATAAATTGAAAGTATCTTTTCCTGGATACAATAAAAAAGAGGCATTATTTTCTTTAGCTATTATTTCATTGACCCGATTATTATTGGTAAAGTCGATACCGACTATAATCTCTGAATTTTCAAGTTGAAGACTCGTCATATGCCCTGTTCCGATTTTTTCTCTTTTGTACTCCTTCGGGTGCATCAAAATAATAAAACGAGTATTCGTCTGGAACGGACGAATGTGTTCACAAATACAGGTGCTTGAAGGTCTCCTGCATCTACGACATATAATTCTTGGATTTTTGGTTTCTATTTGCAAAGTGAATAACTCTTTATTTTTTTAATTGCTGAACGGTTTCGATTAAGCTGCAAAGCTATTCTTATTTGGGAATAGATCGGATGTTTTGGTAAATTTATTAAGGAATCTGTGGATTATAACTTCGATTTTGGAAGGTTGTATTTTCTAATTGTTATCCAGCAAGTTTTTAATTTGCCCGAATTAGCTGTACCTCGCTTAAAATAGGATGCTTTATTTATTTTTTGTGAATTATAAATTCTAAGGAAAAGTTGAAAACTTGTTGGATATTGTTTTGAAGATGCAATCTTAAAATATCGACATCATCGTAAGTTGCTGATTATCAATTATTATATTCTTAGCCTGACGGCTATGGATGCAATCTTAAAATATCGACATCATCGTAAGTTACTGATTATCAATGATTATATTCTTAGCCTGACGGCTATGGATGCAATCTTCAAAAATCGGTAGTCTGCTAATTTAGAGGATATTATTGGAATTTCTGTTTTAATCTTAAAACATCGGGTTCGGATGTTTTGGGAAATTTATTATGGAATCTGTGGATTATAATCCGATCTTGGAAGATTGTATTGTTCAATTGTGATTTCTTTGTCTTGGAAAAAGTCACTCTTCCGATTCTTGCTTAGACTGTTAGATTTTTACCTTGATATTCTAGGTACATTATTCGTTTCATACCTAAAACCAGAATTTATTCATTTGATTTAAGAATGCTTGGTCTTCAATTGGAAATTTGTCATCTAAAACTGAATCTATTCCACAATTTGGACACATTGCAGTTTTTCCCTTTTTAGAACTTTTGTCTGTCCATTCTATTATTTTATTTGGCTCAAAAGTTTTCTTACAATGGAAACATCCACATAGTTTACTTTTTAAAATTAGGGGTTCGTGATAAATACTTTCTTTATGAGCTTTTTTTAGAAATTCGATGCTATATTTTGACGCTGCCATTTTCTCTTTTTTGCAATGTTATCTTTTCGCCTTCCTTTTTATTTTTTCTTTGAGTGGGCAAGGCGCTTTGCATGGTCAAGAAAAGGTTAATGGGCGATTGCTTGCAGTCCAATTTTCACTTGTAATCAATTTATCATCTATCATTGTAGCAGTCCAAATATATCCAAGATGTTCTTCTCCACAAAACCCTTTTTCTAAGTGTTCTTCTCCTTCAATTTTCTGATATATTATATCACTTCTTAAAATATATTTCTCTCCATTTAAAACTTCTTCTCCCGAATGCCATAAATTATGGTCAAAGATTATTAAGTCTCCTTTTTCTGGAATATAACTTTCTATGATTGTCTCATCTTGTTTTGAATTTAAAAACAGAGTTCTTCCACCTTCAAAATCCTCACAACCATTGAGATAAATCATAAATGTTAGTTTCGATTTTTTCGTTTCTGAGACGTAATGAATTCCATCCAAATGTTTATTAAAATATTGATTAGGCAAGTATCTACAAATTCTTATTCTTGAATTTAAGCTATCTAATTTCCATTTCCCAAATTCTTGTCTACTTATCCCTTGTATTTCAATTTCTTCTGGAATTTAATTTTTAATTTCATAGAAAAGTTGATTCGATAATTCTTCCGTATCTATTACTTGTCTTTCATTATTTCTGTAGGATGTTGGATAATGTGTTTTCCCTTTTTTAAAGGAATCTTTTTTTCTTTTATTATTTTGTCGCAGAAGTCATTATCAAATGCTTTTTTTACCAAGAGGCAACATTCATTTCTATTTGACAATATGTTTATGACTTTTTTCATTTTTTCCTGCTTGTAGGCAACGATTCGGTGATATAGGGCTGTACGAAGTATGCCCTTATATCACTTGTTAGTCACCGTATTTTTTACTTTTCTTTAAATGGTTTTTTATCTGAAGTAGCCATTTTATATTGTTCCAAAGCCTTTTCCAGAGTAAGATCTGTTGGCATATTTTCTATGAATGTCATAACTGATGTAAATATGAACGGTATGTTGCTTCTTGAAATAAAATCAGATTTTGTTGCAATGTCATTTAATTGATCAGCATTCCATTTTTTTCTTATTTCATTAGCACGGTCATATTCTTCCTTATTCAAATTTGCAAGCCATATTTTGTTATTTAGAGAATCTGGCAACAAGTGATGTTTATATTGCCAAGTTGAGTAAACTTCAAAATCTCTTTTATCCTTATCATTTTGGAAATGGAGGTAAGAGATTGCCTGTTCAGGATCAAATCGTCCCTCATTTACTGCCTTGCAAAGAATTGGTTCAAGATCAATTATGTTTTTATTGCTGCTTCTTTTTTGAGATGTATGAACTAAAACCACATCATGATTTTGCCCTCTTAAGGATTTTCTAAACCCGAGCTCTATTTGAGAAGGGAAGCCAAGAGAATCAGTTATTGAAAGTATCCTGTTCATATTTATCATTCGATTAGCTTGAATAGTGTCATCATGAGTATCGTACATTGGTCTGAATAATTGATCTCTTTCCCAAATTGCTTTGAATTCATTTCTTAATCTTGGGTCATATTCAGTCGTTCTTTTCTCTATAAAAGAATTCCAAAGGTTTTCATCTATATATGTGTTGACAAAAATTGGCCTTAGCCAACTTAAATCATCAGAATTATTTATAAGTAGTTGAAGATTTAAATTCCTTTCATCTAAGTTATTAGAGAGTTGATTTGAAAGTGCAGCATTATAAACATCAGAACCAAAAGGTTTTTTGATTTCTTTAAATGCCAATGAATAAATTTTTGATGCTCTATCGAAATCACCATCACAAATTGCAATTTCAGCTTTATTAGTTAGAAAGTGATATTTAGTAATTGATTCATTGTTGTAGTTGCATTTTGTCAATTCAGTAATGGTAGAATTTTCAGACTTAACATTCATCTCAGTACGGTTTTTACAACTTACTTGAATTGTCAGAATAATTATAATGATTGTTATTCTCATTTTTTAAATTTTATGGTGACTAACGATTCGGTGATATAGGGCTGTACGAAGTATGCCCTTATATCACTAAGGTTTGTATGAGTCGTTGAGCCTCCGAAAAAGCCAATAATTAAGTCCTGAGTCTATTGGCTCAATGACGCATCACAAACAAGTTGAACATAGCCGCATTTTCAGCAGGAGTCTATGCAAATAGCAATGAACTCTTTGTTGCTTAGCGACGAGTTCGTATTAATAAATGGAAAAATACGAAAAGAAAGATTATAAAAAAAGAAGACAAGTGAATTTTATGTTGAAGGTAATACATGTGATTTTTATCAATTCTTAAAATCTTAGGCATAATTTCTCCCTTAAGCTAAGTAGCCACTAAGCAGCAAAGGGGATAAATTCACCTTCGGGGGTAATAATTTGTACCTGAACTGGTGGACTTCGACCAATTGGTATCCATTGCTGAGGAATAAATCCAAGTACCATTAAAGTTTTTTGACCACAAAAAAAACAAGTATCTAGGTCTTTTCCTGTTAATTGTTCCAATCTTTCCTTCCAATGTAGTGGATTGATTGCAGGTGGCTGATGTTTTAGAAGCACTTGAACTGCCTTGAGCTTAGTTTTTCGATTTCTGATTGCCAAGATGCCAAAATAGCGAATTCGCTGAAAGCCCTTTGGTAATACATGGAGCAAAAAACGTCTAATAAATTCAAAAACGTTTAAAGTTAATTTTTTGATTTTAGGAAGCCCTTTTTCATCTTTTTGCTTGTAATCTTTGACGGAAAAGGTTATTTCATCCCCTTTCAATCCAATAATTCGATGATTAGAGATGGCTACTCGGTGGGTATATCGACTCAAATAATTTAAAATCTGAGCAGGTCCACCAAAAGGTTTTTTCGCATAAATATTCCAGTTTTTGCGCTGCAAAATGGCAAATAAATTACGCAATTGCACTATATCCTCATAGCCTTTTGCCTCTCCAAAAAATTCCAACTGGTCGTTCTCATAAGCCTTGGTCAATAATTTAAGAAAAATAGCTCTAAAAATAGGAGATAATACCTTTTTATTGGGGGCTAAAAATGCTTTCTTTTTGGTGGCTATCCACTTTGTTGCTCTTTCATTTAATCCGCCTGATGGTATAATTAGATGTAAATAAGTTAGAACCCCAAGTATGTAGTACTGCAATCATGCCTGTTTGAGCACCCAACCATCGCTTATCTTTTGCTACTTGACTGATAGTTTGCCAAGTTGCCTTAAATAGCAAATTATACATCAATCGGCCATTAGATAACACTAAGCCATTTAATTCATGTGGTATAGTAAATACCAAATGCAAATAGGGAACAGGTAATAATTCTTGTTTTCTTTTTTCTACCCATTTTTCTTTTTCAAAGGCTTGACAACCTGGACAATGTCGATTCCCACAGGAATTATAATGCACATGTACACCGCCACAAGAAGTACACACCCAAGCATGTCTTCCTAAAGCAGAAGTGCGACAGTTTCGAATCGCATCAATCACTTTTAAATGAATAATAGGACTTGCATATTTTTCCAAGTAGGCTTTTGCATATTTACCGAAAACTTCCCCTATCTTAATCATTATTTATCCATTGGATGGGTAATTTCATTAAGGTGACGAGTACTTAAATGGAGGTAGCGGGAGGTGGTACTTAATCTAGTATGCCCCATCAATAATTGTACCTTTGTTACCGAAACGCCATCTTCTATTAAGTGAGTAGCAAAACAATGACGTAAAGTATGTACACTTGCTTGTTTTTTAATACCCGCTTTGCTTTTTGCTTTTCTGAATATATTCTGGATGGTCGTAATGCCAATGGGTTTTAGTGGTAATGCTCCATTTAAAAGATAAGTTGTCGGTCTATATCTTGTATAATAAAGTCGTAAGTGTTGGAGCAGCTTCTGGGAAAGAATTGTATAACGGTCTTTTTGACCTTTTCCTTGAGTTACTCTAATCAACATTCTTTTGGAATCAATGTCAGTAATTTTAAGTCTCACTACCTCACTTATACGCAAGCCTCCACTATATAAAATCATCAATATAGATTTATGCTTAGTATTAGTCGTCACCTCGAATAAATTGTGAACTTCTTCTTTCGATAATATAGTTGGTAAAGTCTTAAAACGTTTGGAACGAGGTATTTTCTTTTTATCCCATTTTCGCTCTAACACATTTTCAAACAGTATCTTAAGTGCACTATATGCTCCATTGACTGAAGATTGGGTGTAATGCTTTTCTTTAACCAAGTACACTAAATATAATTGGACATCATCTAAATTTAAGGTGGAGGGGCAGCAATTATAATAAAGGGCATACAGTTCGACATGATTGATATAACTTTTAATCGTGGCATCCGAGTAGCCTCGAATAAGCATATAATCAAGCATCTTTTTTCTAAGTGGTGTCATAACTATTTTTTGAGTGAATTATTTAAATTTATACACTCAATTTTTAGCTTTTTAAACACTTAATCAATTGATTAACAGTAATTTATGTGACTGAATTGGCGAGTTACCGCAACGCGGTTTTGTTCAACTTCTCAATAAACACCAGATGGTACATATTTTCAAAGTCTTTATTTTGTTTCTTTATGTTCTACGTTAATCATAATTGTTTGATTTACAATTGAATAAGTGCATTGAGATTGAAGGATTGATTTCGATATTATGTATTTATTCATACGTTAAAAAAGAAATAGATGCTATCAATTTTCCTAAAATTACAAATAATATCACAAACTCAAATTATCCAATGAACTTTTAAGACCTTTCTAAAAATTATTAAAAATAGAGCAGAACAAAAAAAATCCGTACCACCAAAGCGATACGGATTTCCCAACCAAAAATAGTATAAAAACAAAACCCTACTCAACCCGCAACATCTTCCGAGTCTGCGTCCCAAATCGGCTACTAATTTGATAATAAATCAAGCCTTTTGGCAAGTCCGAACTATTTACGGTAAAGCTTTGTAAACCAGCTGTTTTGTTTTCTTTAACTTCTTGAATCAATCGACCGACTTCATCTCGTAAAGTCAAGGTCACTTCCGTTTGTGCTGGAAGGAAGAAACTAATGTTGGTTTCCTTGACAAAAGGATTGGGCTGATTTTGATACAACTCAAAATTGTTAGAAAGGGTAGTGGTATTCGTGAAATTTAATTGGACGTCTAATAATTCGCCATCCGTATCATAAGCTTCTACCACAGTTGGGCGATCAATCAAACTCAATTGCTCACTTAATTTGCCATTGGTGGTGGCAGTAAAGGTTATGGTAAATAAGTTTGTTGGTTGCGAGTTGCGGGTTGCGGGTTGCGGGTTATTCCAACTCGTTGTTATATATCCTTTCGCTAATTGGTGTAAACCGAAATTATCAATGCTCGTGATGCCATTTTTCAATTGCTCGAATTGTAAATTGCCCGTTCCTAAAGTGAATTGATAGCCTTCGATATTTGCCAATTCATTGGTGCTAAAGTCAACGGTGTATTGCTGACCAGCGGTTAGGTCTAGATCGGCCGTTTCGATGGTGAAGGTAGCCGTAGTATTTCTACTTTCAGTCGTTGATAACCCATTCGTTTTAGCATTGCCATTGACATCTCCAATTTTGATGGCGGTGAAATCCATTTGCATATCTGCTGCTAAGTTATTCACAGAAGATAGGGTAGGGAAGTCTGCCGCTGCTGGATTTTCTGTGGTGAATTCGTACTTCGATTCGACAAATTTCCAACTAGTATTATTGGTAAACTCCGTTTCTAAATTTAAAATTAATCTTCTTAATTGAACCATATCAAAAGCAGTAACTGAACCAGATTGGTTGACATCGGCCGCAATGTATTGATGTGGATTGCTAAATTGTGTGATGCCTAAAATATGCTTGCTGATTAAAACCAAATCGAAAGTACTGACACCATTTAAAGGTTGTACATCTTTGCTTGGCGTAACCGTATAATCTGCATTCATTGGCAAATCAAAGGCATATTCACCATTGGTTGGGGTCATCATTGACTGATCATTTCCAACAGTTACCTGAACTGCTTCTATCGTATTGCCTTTCCAATCCATAATCGTTCCTTCGACTCTGGCTAGTTGTGCTTCTCGACCGTCACAAGCACCCATATTGTCTTGTACATCGACATTCGTCACACAGAAATCCCAGTTTCCTTCTTCGTCAATTACATAAACTTGCACATCTTGTACGCCTAAATAGGTGCAATTAAAAGTGATTTGTTTTGGTAAAGCACGGACGCCTGCTAAGGTTGTTGGAGGTGATCCGAGTGCTAAATGCCAAATTCGTACATCTAGTTTCTCACTAGGCGAACAGTTATCATAACTACCTTGATCTAAATCATTTGCCCAAATTTGAATCATACCAGATGACATTAATTCCGTCGCAATGCCATGAAGACAATAAGGCGTTGGCTTTTTGCAATCCCAGAATTTTTTAGGTTCTGTTTTAGCACCACCAGAATTACCACAACCATCGTATGCCCAAAATTCGACGGTATAAGTTGATTTATTTTCTACTACATAATCAATACGGTTGCTATTGCCTTGGTGGACTAGTTCACCATCTCTGTAAAGCTTACTGACCCAAGTGATGTTTTCTTCTCCAGAACAATCTGCTGCTCTCGCCGTCCACGTTTTTAATTCATCACATTCAAATGGACTAGCTCCTGGCGTAATGTCTTCCACCCCATAAGGCGTAGCGTCTCCGTCAAGGGCATAAATACAAGAATCTGGTTCTTGAATAAACACAACGGGCGCTTGATCATCTATTACTTTTAAGATTTGGGTATAGGTTATTTTACCCACTTTTTCATTACCTAAGGAGGTAATGATGCGAGGATAATTCACTAAACCATGCTCATCCTCATCTCTGCTAATCGTTATGCCTTCATCGCCTGATTGATAGGTACACCAGTTGATAACGGTGAATGTACGAACGACTTTTAAACAAGCTTCTTCGTCGGTTACAAAAGTCTTTTCTTCCATTTCTACTGCTAATAGGTCACAATTGCCATTGACTACAAACGTTTCCGAACTAGGAATATCTGCGCCACAAGTGCCTGTCCAATCGGCAGGGAAAGTGATGTTCCAATTGGATTTGTAGTCAATTTTAATTTTTTGCTCGACCCAATTCGATTTATTGCCTTCGCCCATCCAATCAATCGCTTGCACTCTACGCTTAATTTCTAACATCCCACAAGGCCAAGGAATTAATTGATATTGTTGATTGATGATTAACTCATTGCATTTGCCTGCATTATCCGAGCAGTATGGATCGCCGTAGTTGGCATTATAGAAAGCAACTTGTGCTTCTGTCATATCTACCCACTCGCTATCTGACATTTTTCCATCGTCGTTGGTATCTGTACTAGGGCCAAATTCATCGGCATGTTGTGCATCACAAGTACCCGTTTGGTCAGCTAAGTCGCTACAAATTGGTTTGATCTTGTCTTCTACGATGACCGTAGCCCAACAAGTACTTTGGTTGCCTTTTTTATCCGTTACTCGAAGCACCACATAAGCTTCTTGGTGAACATCTGCACAGTCGAAGGTGACGGATTCGCCCCAATTTAATTCATCTCTACTTACTTCGTATTTTTCGATTCCACAGGCATCGTAGCTACCTGCTTCAAATGCGGAATAATGCATTTTAATGGCATCGGTACCAATGGAAACGGTGATTTTATCGGTACATACCGCAGATGGTTTGGTCAAATCTTCGATGAGTACATCTTGCGTAATTACATCAATTTCCGTTTGCTCATGGCAAGCATCTTCTGCTATCCAACGAATACGGAAAGAGTCACAAGCTAACTGTGTAAAGTTGGCTGCTTCTATTTCCCAAAGTGCTCCGTTTTCTATTCGATAAACTTTATCCATGCTAACGGTCACCGCAGAACAATTATCTGTTGCCGTTGGATTTCCTAGCTTGGTAATGTCATAGGTACAAGTGTGGTGGTCTAAGGCTAAATTTCTAAACGGTAGGGTTGCTGCCGTGAAACTTGGTGGCGTCACATCTTTTAAATTGATGAATTGGGTATCCAATTTAACTGGGCCACTATTTGGTTGACACCAATCTAAGACATCCCAATAACGGAATAACTTTTTACCACAATCTGCTTCAATTTGTACATCTCTTTTTTGTAAAATAAATCCACAAATATATTTTGCGGTATCTAAGTCGATCGTATCAGAAGGAACTAAAACCCCATTGGTTATTTTACCTACTTTGATTCCAGGAATCCCTGCTTTTTCAAAATTATTAAAATCAGCTTCAGTATCTGTGCCACAAGTTAAGGTTCGATCTGTTGGCTTCACAATGTCATTGGCATCAGAACGGATCAAGACAATATTTTGGGTAACTACCGCTTTATTGCCACTACTGTCCGTTGCTGCCCAAGTAACTGCTGCTCTGGTCGTATCACAAACTCCACCATCATTGATGACTGTTACTTCAGAGAAAACAACTTCAACCTCATTACAATTATCAATTGCTTTTGGTTTAGTCAATGCTAACCCTTCTTCCGTTAAATCAATGTCGCAAACTTTAAAGGTATCACGGGTTACGCCGCCAAAAATTGGACCGCTGTTATCTGAAATTTCAATTAACGTTCTACAGGTAACACTTTGTACGCCACCATTGCAAATATTAAGGTTTAGGTTTTCATAGTACCGCTTTTCAATATCTACGATTAACTGACCACCATATTTTACAAATTGTTCTTTGGTAACAACTGGGTAAGCAATATTTTTTCCACCACCCGTTACAATTACTTTTTCTTGTCCATTTTTATCCAATCCTTTGACGGTGATGAAATAATACATCGTATCAGGAATTGTATCACAAGTTCTTTCTAATAAATCGTCTGGCGTCAAGGCGACTGTACAGCCTGAACCTAATGGAACACGTACTAAATCATTACAAACATGAGCCGCTCCTTGCACAGCGAATGTAGCGGTTGCAGTTTTAATCGTATCGGTCTTTAATTTATATTCAATTCTGTATTGACCAATGGCAAACACTTCATCGAAAGACTTATCAAAAGCCAAGCAAGTATCTTTACAAACAACGCCTTTTGAATTATAAATTCTAACAATCTGCGTATCGACAACTGTTCCACATCCTGCGGTAATGGTAGCAGGGTTAATGGTCACCGTAGCAGTCGTTACTTGACAGGTTAATTTAGGCGAGGTAATATTTGGTGGGGTTAATTGGATGTCTCTGTCGATACATTCAAAATTACCATTCCAACCAATGCCTTTATTATTATCTCCATCCGTAATAAAACGGAAAGTCAAACAGCTACTTTCATTTTTACTTGGGCTACAAGTAGAAGCTACCCAGCCTCCAGTCTGGCTAACGCCTGAACCAGAGAATTTCCCTAAAAGAGAATCGGTTACTGTTCGTCCATCGTGAACATATAAAGTATCTCCAGCTTCTAAGCCAAATTCGCTAAAATTATACCTTAATTGTTGCCATTGATTTTGTGGACAAATAGTGAAAATGTCATCTCTTGGTTTACCCAAGGTATCTGCATATAAACCATCTACTAATCCATCATCGGTAAAGGTACTCTTATCGTCACAGCAGTTTAAGGAATCTACTCGGTGCATACCATCCGTACCCATAATGAAGGTCATTAAACATGGGTCTGGTTGTGGTGGCCCAGGCGTACAATCTGTACAAGCGGGTGGGGGAGCGACAAAATGACAAGATTGTTCATAATGACATAAATTCGTAGCGATTAAATTATCGGCTCCATTGGTGAACTTAAGCATATATCCTTGTCCATCAGTATGTCGAACGTTAAAGGTATACCGATGTCTATTATCTTCTGAACCATTTTCTATGGCAACCGCACCAATTGCTACTGGCGTATTATCGCTATTAAAAGCGCCATCGACCATGGTTACTGTCCATGTTTGTCCCGTTTGATTGGTTAAGATCGTAACCGTTTCGGTGAACTGACCATCTCCAGCATTTGGACTGGACTCATTATTTAAACAAGTACATGGATTGTGAATTTTGATTTGATTGGCTCTTAATAACCCAAAATCTACTGCTAGATTTGTTTTGCGGTCTGCATCTCCATCATTGATTGGTTCGCTATATAGTTGTAGCGTCACCAAATCACTCATGACCATGTTGCCTGTCTGTGTGCCATTATCATCGGAGTTAATATCTGAATTAGTCGTTGCACCCGGCTCATAAAGTCCTGTTCCTCCTATCTGATCAGCGCCTTGTCCATTTGAACTTACAAATTGTCTAGGGATATTGACTAATTTTACATAATAATTACCAGGCTTTAAGTTTCCGAAATTATACTCCCCATTCGCCCCTGTTCGCATTCTATTGATTTCAATATCATCTTCGCTTTTCTGTCCATCCGCACCAGCTTCGTAAAGTATTACTTCTATATTCGCAAAACCAGGCTCATTGCCTTGTGCGAAGCCATCATTATTTAAATCGTTCCACACTAAATTTCCAATAGCTAGTGGTTGGAATAAACCAAAATCTAAGGTGAAGTTAGAGTTAACAAAGTTATCTTCAAACGAAGGTTCGCCCATAAATTCTAAAGTAATCAAATCACTCATCACCATAGCCCCCATTTGTGTACCATTATCTTCGTTGTCTACATCATTATCTGGGTCTGGTGCGGTTTCAAAAATACCGTTTCCAGTTACTTGATTCACGCCTTCTCCAGTAGAACTGCTAAAGCCTTCGATACCACTATTTAATTTGACATAATAATCACCTGGTAATAATCGAACAAAAATGTAATGTCCGTCTTCATCCGTAATGTCTGTAGCAACAGCTATATCATCCGCTGTTCCTTTTTCTCCGTCTGGGCCTACTTTGTATAAAATAGCTTCTACATTAGGAATACCAGGTTCATCGGTATCTTTCTTTCCATCATTATTATAATCTTCCCAAACTAAGTTACCTAATCGCAATAATTGGAAGAGGCCGAAATCAACTGTTAAATTGGTTTGATCGCTTTTGTCGCCATCGTTGACTGGTTCTGAATGAGAGACTAAGCTAACTAAATCACTCATAATCATGTAGTTCATTTGGTTACCATTATCATCATTATCTGCTTCGTTTTGATCTGGACTTGGTGCAGGTTCATAATCGCCAATACCATCTACATCCATTACACCTTCTCCTGTAGAACTGCCATATCCAAATGGAATACCGTCCGCTAATTTGACATAATATTCACCTGGTAATAAATGTGTAAATAGGTAATATCCATCTTTATCTGTCGTATCTCTTTGCAACTCTACATCATCAGCTGTTGCTTTTTCTCCATCAGGGCCTACTTGCAATAAGATGGCTTCAACGCCAGCAACTCCTTCTTCATCCTTATCGAAAGTGCCGCTATTATCAGAATCTATCCAAACTAAATTTCCTAGAGCCATTAATTCAAACAACCCAAAATCTACGGACAGATTTGTATTGGAATCTGTATCGCCATCGGTGGTTGGTTCTTGTCCAATACCTAAATTAAGCACATCAGACATAATCATGCTGCCCATTTGACTACCATTATCATCATTATCCGTTTCATTTTGATCTGGACTTGGTGCAGGTTCACTTGATCCAGCTCCCGTCACAGTCGAGGTGCCTTCTCCTGTGGAACTCACCATATTGGCTGGAATACCACCATTTAATTTGACATAATAATCACCTGGACTTAATTGGTCAAATAAATATGCTCCATCATTACCCGTTGGCATGGATGCTACTAAAACATCATCGTCGCCTCCTTTTTCTCCATCTGCTCCCAATTGGTATAATTCTACGGTAACACCAGCGATCCCTTCTTCTGCTGGATCAACTATGCCATTATTGTTTAGATCATTCCAAACTAAGTTACCAATAGATAAATTAGGCGTAAACCCAAAATCTACACTTAGATTGGTATTGGAATCATCGTCACCATCGGTAGTTGGTTCGGTACAAATAGCTAAAGTGAAGGTATCACTCATTGCCATGGTTCCCATTTGTGTACCATTATCATCGTTGTTAATATCGGTAGAAGTGGTTAAACCTGGTTCGTAAATACTAGTTGCTGCGCCCGTTGCGCCCGTACCCGTTGAACTCCTTAAGTTGGTAGGAATGCCATTATTTATTTTGATAAAATAAACCCCTTCTACTAAACCAGTAAATAAATAATTACCATCTCTATCGGTGTTCATTCGAGCGATTTCTACATCATTGCCAGTACCTTTGGTGCCATCGCCACCAACTTGGTAAAGAATCACTTCTACATCTGGAATTCCAGCTTCTGTACTTTCTGCTAAACCATTATTATTGCCATCTAACCAAACTAAATTACCCACACTTAAAGTAGGTAAGAAACCAAAGTCGTATTGATGCGTCAATGTTCCTGCTGCACCAGAAGTTAAGTTAATCGTTGCATAGCCATCAATTATATCGGCATCGCTGTCTTTATCGTCACTCGTTTTATCTTTTTCCGTTAATTGAAAATTGGCTAAATCTGCTTGATTAACCGCAATTCGAATAGAATAGGACATTGCTGCCAAAACTCGATCACCCGTAGTGGTCCAAGTTTGATTGGCGGCACCATCTAGGGTAAAGAAGTATTGCCCTTCTGCACCTGTAGTAGTCGTGGCAACGACTCTACCGTCTTTCACTAATTCTACCGTCAAACCTGCAATTCCTTTTTCTGAATCGTCTTGAATACCATTGGTATTTTTATCTGCCCACACATAATCGCCTAAGCACATAAAACTATACAACCCAAAATCTACACTTAGGTTGGTATTATTATCTGTTCCGTCAGGTTCCTGTCCGATGCCTAAATTAACCACACCACTCATAATCATGCTACCCATTTGGCTACCATCATCATTATTATTTTGATTATTATTAGGATCAGTTGCTGGTTCTGTACTGCCTTGCCCAATTTCTAAAACAGGTCCTTGACCTGTAGAACTAACCATTCCCGTAGGAATGCCACCATTTAATTTTACATAATAGTTGCCTGGATTTAAGGGAGAGAATAAATAGTCTCCATCAGTACCTGTTGGCATAGATGCGACTAATACATCATCGTCGCCTCCTTTTTCACCGTCTGCTCCTAATTGGTATAATTCTACCGTAATGCCAGCAATTCCTTTTTCTATTGGATCAACTACGCCATTATTATTAACATCATTCCAAACTAAATTACCGATAGATAAGTTAGGGCTAAAGCCAAAATCTACACTTAAATTAGTATTAGAATCGTCGTCCCCATCGGTAGTTGGTTCGGTACAAATAGCCAAAGTGAAAGTATCACTCATTACCATAGTACCCATCTGCGTCCCATTATCATCGTTGTCAATATCAGTAGAAGTGGTTAAACCAGGCTCGTAGCTGTTGGCGTTTGTGCCATCGACACCGCCACCAGTTGAACTATTTAAGTTAGCAGGAATACCGTCGTTTATTTTAATATAATAAACCCCTTCCGCTAAACCGGTGAATAAGTATTTACCTGCACTATCGGTTGTATCTTTAGCGATTGCTACATCATTTCCAGCTCCTTTGGTACCATCTCCACCTACTTGATAAAGAATGACTTCTACATCTGGAATACCCGTTTCTGTACTTTCTGCTAATCCATTATTATTACTATCTAACCAAACTAGGTTACCGACACATAAAGTTGGTTGGAACCCAAAATCATATTGATGTGCTAAACTTCCAGGTCTTCCAGAAGTTAAGGCAATCGTCGCATAATCACCCTCGATGATGGCGTCACTATCTTTCTCATCATCTGTTTGATCCCTATCCGTTAATTTAGATTTGGCAATAGCGGCTTGGTTTAATGGAATTCGGATCACATAATCCATTTCTGGTAGGACTTTGTCACCACTTGTCGTCCATGTTTGATTAGCGGTTCCATCAATAGTAAATAAATATTGTCCACCGTTGCTTGTGGTAGTAGTAGCGATTACTATATTATTTTTAAGTAATTCAACGGTTAATCCGTCAATGCCTGTTTCTCCATCTTCTTGGATACCATTCAAGTTTTTATCACTCCAAACAAAATCTCCTAAACATAAATTAGAGGTGAACCCAAAATCATATTCGTGGGCCGTTTCTCCTGCGCCTCCTGTGGTTAAGGTAATTTTAGCATAACCATCTACTGAAGTTGCATCATTGTCTCTTGCATCTCCATTTGCAGAAGCATCGGTATTTGCAGAAGTTGGAATGCTTTCAGATAAATTGCTGTCTGTGAGTGGAATACGAATACAATATTCCATTGCTGGTAAGACCTTGTCTCCTGAAGTTACCCAGTTTTGATTGGCTGCTCCATCTGCTGTAAAGTAGTACTGACCACCATTTTGAGTTGTGGTAGTGGCGATAACCACACCGCCTTTTACCAATTCAACGGTGACGCCATCAATGCCCGTTTCAGTTGGATTTTGGATGCCATCTGCATTGGTATCATCCCAAACATAGTTGCCTAGTTCGATAGGTGCTGCTGCACAAGATAATTCTAAATCTCCTAAACCAGCGGCTTTACCAAAAGTACCGATTTGAGGATTAAGGGTTCGATTTGGATTAGAATTATATAATTCAAAAACTCTTTCACTTTCACCAGTAATATTACTCAACCACATTGTTCCACCAGTATAGAAATCTGTGGGATCCATCACATTAAGCGCAACAGCATTATCGTGTGGGAAAAATGCCAAGCCACCTAAAGAAGTTTCTTGGTGTGTAAAGGCAAATTTTTCCCCACTATAAAACTCTCCACCACCTGGTCCTTGACGTATCGTATCTGCATTTACACTTCCTGGTAGATTGTTTAAACCTGCACCCCGACCATCTAAAGTTTTACCGCCGTTTTCTAGTATAAATGTACCCTTATCGTTATAAGCCCTTAAAATATCTCCGCCAATGTAACCATTCCCTAAAAGCGTATCGCCAATAGTAGTCGTAGCCTGTAGATAACCTGTCTGATGACCTGTTCTATCCATAAATGCCAATACCATAGAACCATCTACGTCAAAGGTAATATCAGATAAAATTGGTTGAGGGCGACACCATCTTGGCCCTTCGGTTGATTCACCAGCTGTATGAATATCGTTGAAATCAGCCGTCCAGGTTTCCCAGTTTTTACAAAGTGTTGGTGGCCCTGTTTTATTATAAGTTAAATGCACAACTCCTTTTTCATAATTTAAGGACTCATTTAATACCGTCGTGAAACTAGTGCCATCATATTTTTGTACAAAAAACTGCATATCACCACCTCCAGCAACTTGACCACTACAAACAAAACCGATGTAAACAGCTCCTTTGTAAACACTTAAACCCCAAGGTCTTACGTCCTCAGGTGATCCACAACCTTGTGTTGGGTTTTCGATAGCTATGTTTTGCGTAACGGTTTTGCTAGCAATATCAATAGCTACTAAAGACCCATTATTATTTAAATTGAGGACATATAAGGTTTTTTCATCTTCTGAAATATCCATATCTCCTAGACCAATTTTACCAACGGCATCAAAAGTATGAGGATCATGACTACTAGCATCTGGTGCATTCGGCAATAATTCCGTTCGAGGATCTGCACCAACATTAATACCTTCTGCTGCTAAATCCATCCATTCAATTACTTCAGTTGGATTGGCGTGATTGACTTTATAGATACCACCAATTCCTAAAGGCCCAAAACCTGCATGCCTTTTTAGCATGGATGCCGCATAAACATCTTGACTTGTTCTAGCATAAGCAATTCCCCAAGTTGTTCCCATTTCTTCATTAAAAGCCAAATGTTTTACATCTGATTTTGTAGCACCAGCGCCATAAGGATAACTCACCAAAACATCCCCGCTTCCTGATCTACTACCAATGGTTGGTTCGCCACTTATATAACATGGGGTTATTAAATCTGGATTATTATCACAATAAAGGCTAGGGCTGCCAAGGCCCAAATTGGCACAATCTCCAGTTGTGACAAATTGCACCGTAGTATGACTATTCACTCCCTTAACAGAAGCTTTTGTATATCCCTGCATATTGTCAGGAATCATAAATTCTACTCGATACTGATCGTCGGAAAGACCAGCAAACAAATAATTACCGTCAGTATCCGTCGTCGTTGTTTGGACGGCCTCATTTAAGGCGTTGAAGAGGCTCACTTGAATACCTGCGACTCCATAAACCGTTTGCTCGGTGCTAGTGTCGCCATCAAAATGAATATCTTCCCAAACGATACCACCAATAGCATCTGCTGCCAAGTTCGTACAGGTTACCCCTGGACTAAAACTTAGTGTGGCTTGACTCGAAAATAATTGATGATTGGAATCGACGAAAGGTTGCAGTTGTAGCTGCAATTGAGACTTGAGGGATGAAAATACCTTTTCAAAGAAAGTGTCTTTGGTTGTAAAGGATAATAAGAAGACTGCGATAGACAAAGAGATGACCGCTCGCACGGGTGCAAAAAACATTTTTTTCATGAGAATAGCCTTACCATAAATTGTAAAAAACTGTTCGCACCTATATCAATTCTTTATTAATAGATTAATATAAATAACTAACAGCATGAAAAGCCAACGATTAACGCCAGCTTAATAGGGAGTGCTTGAAAATAAAGACAGGTACTTTTTAGTGGTAAGAGACGATGGCCTAAATGTATTTAAAACGGACGTTCTGTAATGTGGAGTTTTTTGAGTAGCAATGATGCTGTGTTTTTTAAATCGTCTTTACCAAAATAAAAGTCTAGTATATTTCAACATACAATTGATTCATGTTTTACAACATTTTTTTGTATATTATAAATATACTTTTTTGCCTAATTTTAATATAAGGGGTATGCAAGGGGGGGGTAAATAGTTTATATGTAAATTTAATATACAAAAATGATTCCAAAAACAGCAACTAATATCAAAATTATTTACTATAACTGATTGATTGTTAGTTATGTATGTTGTTTAATTGCAATTTGATTCCTCTGGGCTTTGACTGTTTTAATACTTGTGGTTATTATGCAATATGTAGGAAGTTGGTTATTAGTTAAAAAGAAGATGATAGTTAGCCAGGTAAAAAATGATAAAGTAAAAATGACAATTTCATTTAATATCCGTGTCCCTTAATTAATCTGTGGTATAAAATCACTACCACGGATTAATAAAGGGGCACTGATCAATATCAATTTTTTATTTGATGCTCTAGACTGTCTAGAAGCCATTTGTTTTAAGGGTTAGTAATAAATTTCTAAAGGCATTAAAAGGATAAGTATCTTTTGCTCAATTGAAAAGATTTACCAAATTCTCCCTATCTTCGCCGCCAAAAAAATGGCATACCAACCTAAACCTATCATTTTTTTCGATTTAGAGACTACAGGTGTTAGTATTACCCAAGATCGGATCGTGCAAATTGGGGCAATTAAAGTGCTGCCTGATGGGAGCGAAGAGGTTAAAAATGTCTTGATTAATCCAACGATTCCGATTCCTGCGGGGGCGACTGCCGTGCATGGAGTGTCTGATGAGGAAGTGAAAGATAAGCCTAAGTTTAAGCAGATTGCGAAGAGTTTTGCGGCTTGGTTGGCGGGTTGTGATTTGGCAGGTTATAACTCGGATAATTTTGATATTCCGCTGCTGATAGAAGAATTTAATCGAGCTGGAATTACCTTTCCAGAACCAGATACCAACTTTATTGATGTCTTAAAAATTGAACGGAAAATCAATGGGCATACCCTAGGCGCTACTTACGAACGATATACGGGCGAGGAATTGGAAGGCGCACATGATGCTTTGATTGATATTTATGCCACCATCAAAATTTTTAATAAACAATTGGAATTAAATCCTTTGTTGCCTTCGGATGCCAAAGAGTTAGAAGCTTATTGTTCGGGTGATTTAAAGCGAGTTGATTTTGCTGGAAAATTGTATGAAAAAGAAGGACAGGTTTATTGGCGATTTGGAAAGCATAAGGATCAATTGTTGACGAATACTAAGAGTTATTGTAATTGGGTTTTAGGGGCTGATTTTCCTAGTGAAACTAAGGCGCAGATACGGAAGGTGCTTGGGATTTGATTTTATGGGTTAGGAGGATGGGGAACATGAACGAAGTGAACCGCTCGCGGATGGGAAGGCAGACAGATTGAACGGGTTTGTACGGATTTTTTCCCACGAATTTAATTTCCCCATGGATGTAAAGTACCACGGATGAATAATACCACGGATAAGTACCACGGATTTAATGCCCAACTAATTTTTACTTAAAGTCTGTTAAATATTTCTCCTAGCACGTAAAAAATCCGTTCCTATCCGTTCAATCCATCTAAATCCGTTGACCAATCCCACCTGCTTTGCAGTTCACTTCACAAAATAGTCCTTTAGGACTTTTTTGCTCGCTCATCCTCCTAGCTCGTCCAAATCCGTGTTACTTATCCGTGGGGGAAATTAATCAGTGGGGGAGAACCGCTTACTCAATCCGCAACATCTTCTTAGTCTGCGTCCCAAAGTCAGTCTGCAACTGATAGATAATCAAACCTTTAGGTAAATCAGTATCCTCTAAACTAATGGACTGATACCCAGCAGCTTTAACCATTTTTATTTCTTTTAATAAAGCTCCTCTTTCATCTAATAACGTTAAATGAACGGGACCAGCTGCAGGTAAATAGAAACCAATAACCGTTCGTTTATCAAACGGATTGGGTTGGTTTTGGTATAACTCAAAAGTATTATCTGGAGTGACATGGAATTTCAATTGAATATCCATTAATGCTCCTTCTAAATTATAAGCTTCTGCTACTGTTGGACTTGTTTGTAACTGTAATTGCTCACTTAATAAACCGTCTTTTTGAGCGGTAAAATGCATGGTGAATAGGGTAGTAGTAGCTTGTTCTGTTGAAATTGCTGTTCCATTCCAACTAGTCGTTAACCAACCTTTTTTAATTGCTTGTAAACCAAAATTAGGGATAGTGGCTAATGCTGGTTGTAATTTTTCAAAAGTTAATGATCCAAAGTCTAGGCTGAATTGATACCCTTCAATATTTGCCATTTGGTTACTAGTGAAAGTCACTTCATAGCTTTGTCCAGCTTTGACTGTTTGATCTGCTGTATTGATTTCAAAAACAGGTAAATTTGTTCTTGATTCAGCAATAAATAAGCTATTGGTCGCAGCATTTCCGTTGACATCCCCAATCTTAATAGCGGTGAAGCCAATTTGCTGATTAGCTTGTAACTCCATAATTTCCATACTTTCTGGGAATTCCTTTTGCAATGGATTGCCAATAGGGAATTCATAGTCTTTAGCTACAAACCGCCAGCTTGTATTATTTGGTAATTGTTGATCTATAGCTAAAATCAATCGACGTAATTGTACCATGTCAAAAGCAGTAACGGTACCTGATTTATTGGCATCGGCTGCAATGTATTGATGTGGATTATTAAAGGTGGAAAGCCCTAGGATATGTTTAGAAATTAGAACCAAATCAAAAGTACTGACGCCGTTTAATGGTTGATCGTCTTTACTTGGAATGATTTGATAATTTTCCTGTTTAGGTAACTGGAATTCAAATTGTCCTGTTGCATCCGTTATTTGTTGAGTAGTTGCAGTTTTAATAGTTACTGCTTCTACAGCTTCCCCTTTCCAACTTAAGATTTGTCCATTGACAAAAGCAGTATCGGATTGTGTAATTTCAGTACTTTCGCAAACTTGTTGATTGTCTTGCACATTGATGTACGTCTCACAAAAATCCCAATTATTGGCTTTGTCAATTAAATACAATCGAATTTTTTGATTGCCTAAATAATCACAGTCAAACAGAATGCGTTCTGGTAAAGCGTGGATGAAGGCAATATGAATTGGTGCTTCTTCCTCGTAAGAAGGATGCCAAATTCGATAGACTAAATCGGCTTCATTGGTACAATTATCTTGACTAGCAACATCTAAATCCTTTGCCCAAACTTCCACTTGTCCATTATCCATCAAGTCAATCGCCAATCCATGTAGACAATATGGTTGTGGTTTCTGACAATCTACAAAGTAGTAGAATTGTGTTTTTTCGGCTACATTGCCACAAGCATCTGTTGCTGTCCATGTAATTTCAAATTGCTCATTAACGGTGACCATTCTAGTAAAAGTATTGCCGATGCCTGCATCTACTTCCTCTTTATTTTTATACAGCCTCCATTCATAAGTCAAGGCAGCAGTACTTTGCTCGTTACAATCAATTGCTGAACAACTAAACGTCTTTTCGTTTTGGCAATTATTGGAGGTAATGCAATCATTTACAGGCTGAACGGTGATAATTGGTGCCGTTTGGTCTTGTATTTTTAATACTTGATGGTATTCTAATCGACCGACATTGGCTAAAACGTCTGCTGCTTGCAATGTTTGCATAGCCGTTACCATTCCGTGTTCATTTTCTATTCTAGGAATTGTAACTGCTGGCGTGCCTGCTTGATAAACACACCAATTAATAATTGTAAATGTACGAATGGTTTTTGAACAAGCAGCTTCGCCCTCAGCCCCTAAAGGAGAATAGGTTTTCTCGGTTATTTCATACGCCAAAGCATCGCAAGGACCATTTTCGATTTGTAGAGTATTTGCAGGTATTTGATCGTTACAGTCGCCCGACCAATCAGCAGGAAGGGTAATCGTCCAATCAGACTGATATTCAATGGTGATTGTTTGTTCCTCCCAATTAGATATATTGCCTTGTTCCTGCCAATCGACGGCTCGATAGCGTCTGCTAATCTTAATTTGTCCACATGATTTTTCAAGTAGTTGATACTGTTGTTGAATGACTAATCCTCCACAAGTGACGTTATCGCTACAATTTGGATTACCGTAATTGGTATTGTAAAAAGTGATTTGATCTTTTGTTAAGTCTACCCATTCTGATTCGTCCATTTGTCCATTATTATTTGTATCGGTAGACTGACCTAATTCATCTGCATGTACTTCGGAACATCTGCCAGTTGTATCGGGCAGTTTCCCACAAATTGGCGTAATCTTATCCTCTACATTTACCATTGCCCAACAAGTATTTTGGTTGCCTGTTTGGTCGGTCACTCTTAAATAGACTTTATTTTCTTGGTGAATGTCTTCGCAAGTGAAAACCACTATAGAATCCCAGTTTATTTCATCTCGACTAATTGTTATTTGTTGTAATCCGCAAGCATCAAAAGAACCTGCATCTATATCTCGGTAATGCAATCTAGCTTCGGTTTGAGGAATGGATAAATTAATTTTATCTATACAACTAACGGATGGTTTGGTGACGTCTTTCAAAAGGATGATTTGATACAATGTATCCTCAATCATTTGTTCTTGGCAAGCATCTGTTGCAATCCATTCTAATTGGAAAGAATCGCCTTTTAAAGCCGCCCAATCGTTGGCAGGAATAAGCTGTAGTTGACCATTTTGAATACTATTGACTGCATTCAATCGAACGACTGCTTCACTACAATTATCTGTAGCCATTGGCACATTAATTTGCTGAATATCATAGCTACAAGCAAAATGATCTAAAGTAATTTCCTTAGTAGATCCTGCATTTTCTACAAATTTAGGTGGAGTAGTATCTTTGAAATGGATAAAGGTCGTATCAATTGGTTGTGGACCACCATCTGGATTACACCAATCTAGAATTGACCAATAACGGAATACTTTTTTACCACAAGCTGTACTTGGTAAGAAGACATCTTCATTTTGTAAAATATACCCACAAATATATGTTTGGGTACTTAAAGGAATAGTATCAGAAGGAATTAAAACCTCATTTTTTAATTGCCCTATTTTAATTTTTGGAATGGCTGTAACTACATCCTGTCCATCATTCCCATCACAGGATAAAGTGACTTCGGTTGTTTTAATAATATCGGCTAAACTTGGTCGGACAAAAACAAGCAATTGCGTTTGAGTTGCTTGATTGCCACATTCATCAATAGCCAACCACTCAACTTGGACTTTAGTCGTATCACAAATTTGATTAGGACTCAAGAATTTAGCTCCTGCGAAAGTAACAACAACGCTATCACAATTATCTATGGCAGTAGGTGGCGTTACGCCTAATCCTGTTTCCGTTAACTGAATAGCACAATTTACGAAAGTATCAATAGAAGCTGTTGTTGTGAAAATTGGAACGGAATTATCCAATATTTCTAGATTCGTTTCACAACTAATTCCTTTTACACCATTATTACAGATCGTTAGGTTGGCATTTTCATAATATCGTCTTTCGATGACCGCTTTTATAGTATTGCCACAGCTATTAAATTGTGTTTTATCTAAAATAGGGTAGTGCCCACCTTTTCCTCCGCCAGTTGCTAGTATTACTTCTTGTCCATCTTTGTCTATTCCTTTTAAAGTAATGTGATAATACAAGGTATCAGTAATTGTATCGCAAGGATTTTCTAATAAATCATCTGGATTAATCTGAATACTGCAAGCAGAACCTAAAGGAATCCTGATATTGTCATTACAAACTAAAGAAGGGGCTTGGATACTAAAGGTGGTTTGGATAGATTTAATCGTATCTGTCTTTAATTTGTATTCTACTAAATATTGCCCGATGGTAAAAGTGTCTTTGAAGTTTTTATCAAAAGCAATTAAAGTATCTCTACATAATTCGCCATGACTATTATAAATTCGAACGAATTGACTGTCTTGATTCGTTGTACAATTAGTTGTTACGGTAGCAGGATTTATTTCAAATACTTTATAGCTTTCTTCGCAATCTAACTTCGCACCTAGATTATTAGGGGGCGTTAAAGTAGTCGCTTCTTCCAAACAGGTTGTTTCTGCTATCCAGCCAGTTCCTTTTTTATTGTCTCCGTTTGTTTTGAAATTGAAGGTTAGACAACCCGAGGCATTGATACTAGGCTGACAACTAGCCGCTAACCATCCACCAGTTTGACTAACGCCTGTGCCGCTATATTTCCCGATTAAGTTACTTAAAGTATCTGAGCCATCATAGACGAATAATGTATCACCATTGGCTAAATCGAATTGATTAAAGGTGATTTTTAAGGTTTGCCATTGATTGGTTGGGCAGATGGTATGGACGTTATTTCTTGCACTTGTGTCTCTGTATAAAGTGGCATCTTCTGCGCCTTCACTTCTGAATTCACACCCTTCACAATCCGCTAAAGTATCAATAGCCGCTGCATTACTAACATTGATGATATTGGTACAAACAGGAATTGGCGGTGGAGGTGTACTCGTAGAATCTGTTGGCGGAATAATTACTCTACAGGAATTGTCTGAGAAACAGATATTTTCTATAGAAAGAATATCTGTTCCATTAGAAAATTCTCCTGAATAACCCACACCATCTTCGTGAATGATATTTAAAATATATTTATAAAAGCCATTTTCTTTTCCACTTGGGCTTAGCGTCGTTCCAGTAGGTGCAAAGGAATTGCCAGTCATTATGCCGTTATTCTTGACTAATTTCCAAGTTTCATTTGGTGTAGTTGATAGAATCGCAATTTGTTCGCTAAAACTAACCGATGAATTAAAGTTATTATTAGCAGTACATTCACAAGGACCGTAAATTCTAGCGGTATTATAAAGTACATCTACTGCTAAGGTTGCTGGATTGTTACAGCCATATCCATCTTCAATTTCTACGGTGTATACTCGACTAGTTGATGGGGTAATTTTGACAGTTTCACAAGTATCACAATCTATTTCGATATTTGGTGTCCAACGATATTTATTGCCGCCACTAGCTTTTGCCGTTACCGTTTCTCCAAAAAAGACCGTTTTTATGCCTGGTGTAATCGCTACATTCGGACAAGGAACTAAACACATACTGATGGTCGTATCGCAGTCTCCAAAAGTTAAAGTCGTACATTCTGAAAAGCCATTTCTTTGTTCTAATATACCGATTGGCATTGCATCTAAAGCAAATCTATGGGTTTGTGGCGTGACAAACTGAACCATATAATCACCAGCAGGTAAACCATCAAATTCATAAACGCCATCTATACCCGTTAAAGTAGTCGCAATTGGATTAATCGTATCTGTACAAGTGTATAAATTAACTGTAATGCTAGGTAATCCTACTTCTCCTGCATCTCGTTGTCCATTATTATTTTGGTCTTCACAAACCGAGGAACTAATGAATGCACATTTGATAGGTATATGGTTATTATTAATAATTGGATCACCCGACTCTAGGTGAAAGGATAAATAATAAGGATTATTAGCACAACTAGTATCTGCCAATGATTTTCCTGCTACCATATTAGTACCTAAAGAAATACTCATATTTCCTGTAATTCCGTCCATATCTTCTGCTGCTCCATCTCTACCTGTAGGGTCATAAACACCAGGCTGAGGCAAACACTTGTCGCTTAATGGAAAAGCAGATGGATGGTTATAACTCATCGTATAAACCCCTGGTACCCCATTGGTCCACCATTGATACATCCCATTGATACCATCTTGGGCAATATAGGCAATACCTCGTGGAGGTGTTTGTACGGAAATAGTACCACCTGTTAGAATATGCCCTGTTTTATCACAATAAATATAACCTATTGGGTCAACTTCCATTAGGAAAATTACATAAGAAAAATCATGATCATCTTCATCTTCATGCTCATTGAGTAGTAAATTATTGCCACCAATAATATCATTATCTTTATTACTATCTGCATGGGAATCAATATCTAGCACATATTTCCCATCTCCTTTAACTCGACTTGCAAAAGCAATTTCTGCATGATTAATGACTAAAGAATCCATTAGGGTAGTATCCACCATTAATTTTAGGGGAATAGAAATACTTTTACCGACTAATAATTGATTAACCGTTAGACTACTATCTGCCTGCCAAGTGTTTCCTTGGAAATGATAGGTTTGATTTAGATTAACATCAAAGATTAAACCTTTGGGTATATAGTTTTTAAGTTGAATATCAAAAGCATTGGCTGTTCCTTGATTGTAAACAAGAATATCAAAACAAACGGTATCTTTTTTAGTAACATCCCTATCCTGTCCTTCCGCTAATTGAATTTTTAAGGCTAAATCAAAATCGGGAATTAGACCTAAATCATAACTTGGATTATGCTCCCCACTCGTTAAAATTTCAGGTGTTGAAATTCCCAAAGTATCTGGATTGCTATCAATTAAAGTATCGTTACCTATTTGTTGTAAAGTGACTTTGTACTGAGTTGGAATTTCAAAAGATAATTGATAACTGCCAGGGGCTAGTGTATCGAATGAATATGCTCCATTTTCATCGGTTATAGTGTTCAATTTAATAGAATCACCAATACCATTTACCCCCTTTAAAAAGACTGGAACGTTAGCTAATTGGGTTGTATCTCCTTCATTTTGCAATCCATCTACATTCACATCCACCCAAACATAATTTCCAATAGAAGCAGGTTTATAAAGTCCTGCATCGTAGGTTAAATTATGTTCCCCACTTGTTAATATCTCGACCATCATGACTCCATTTTTGTCGATATTACTATCCAAAGAGTCATTCGTTCCTTGTTGGGTAGGAGTGATTAAATATTCTTCTGGTGAAATAATGCTGACTTGATAAGCACCAGGAATTAAATCATCAAATAAATAGAATCCATCTTCATCGGTTGTGGTTGATAAACTGACACTATCTCCTTTGGCATTTATTCCTGATAAATTGACCATAACGCCATGAATACCTGTGTTTTGTTCGTCTTGAATGCCATTGCCATTTACATCTTCCCAAACATAATTGCCGATGGAAGCTAATTGATAAATCCCTGCATCATAAGTTGGATTATGTTCGCCACTTATTAATATTTCGGTTTGCATGAAACCGTTTTTATCAATATTACTATCCAAAGAATCATTGGTAGTCTGGTAGGCTTCACTAATTTCGAAATTACTTGGCGGCGTTATATAGACTTGATAAGTTCCGGGAATTAAATTATCAAAAAGGTAATAGCCATTTTTATCGGTTTTTGTGTTTAAACTAATATCGACACCAGTTGCAGTTGTTCCTGTTAGGTAAACCGCTACCTCTTGAAGCCCAGTAGTGTCGCCTTCATTTTGAATCCCATCCGCATTCGTATCTTCCCAAATATAATTACCAATACTCGCCAATTGATAATAGCCTGCATCATAGGTCGGATTATATTCGCCGCTAATTAATGTCTCCATTTCGGAAACGCCCAATAAATCAATATTACTATCCAAAGAATCATTACTTCCTTGCATGGATTGGGTGATAATAAATCCGTCTGGTGTGGTGAAAGAAACGGTGTATTTGCCTGGAATTAGATTCGGGAAAAGATAGAATCCATCCCCATCCGTTTCCGTCGTTAACTCTATTTTATGCCCTAAGTCATTTAATCCGTTTAATGTTACAAGTACCCCTGTAATATTAGGTTCGTTTTCCTCCTGAATACCATTGGCATTAAGGTCTTCCCAAACATAATTCCCTAACATAGAACCCATAAAGTAGCCCGCATCATACGTTGGATTATGTTCACCACTTTCTAGGAATTCCACGGCTGTGATGCCCATATTATTGATGTCACTATCCAAAGAATCGTTTAAGCCTATGTTTTGGAAGGTAACGACGAATAGTTCAGGCGTTTCGAAAGTCAATTTGTAATTACCTGGAATTAAATTATCAAACAAGTATTGACCATTTTCGTCGGTAAGCGTATCTAAATTTATGGTTTCTCCAAAGGCTGTTGTTCCATTTAGGCTGACTTTTACCTCTTGAATCCCCGTATCTTCTTCGTTTTGCATGCCATCTCCGTTAACATCAATCCATGCAAAATCACCAATCGAAGCCAATTTATATAATCCTGCATCGTAAGTTAGGTTATGCTCGCCACTCGTCAATATTTCGACCATCATCATTCCATTTTCGTCAATATTGCTATCCAAGGAGTCATTTTCTCCTTTTGTAACCGCCGTAATAAAATAGTCCGTTGGTGGAATCACGCTAACTTGGTAACTGCCAGGGATTAAATTATCGAATAGATACAATCCATTTTCATCTGTTTGGGTTTCTAAAGTAATGTCTTCGCCAAATCCAGTAGTGCCTGTTAATCGAACAATAACATCTTTGATACCTGTATTTATTTCGTTCTGAATGCCATCCACATTTAAGTCTTCCCATACATAATTACCAATAGCAGCATACTCAAAAAGTCCAGCGTCTAAGGTTGGATTGTTTTCGCCACTAATCAAAGTGATAGTTTGTGTTAACCCTGTAAGTGGGTCAACATCACTATCTAAAGAGTCTTGATTGATGCCTGTACCTAAGTTAGGCGTAGAAAAATTAAAATCAGTTGGATTTACAAATTTTACGGTGTATTCACCTGGTACTAAATTGGTGAATTCATAAAAGCCTTCCTCGTTGGTGAAAGTCGTGTCTGCAACCGAATTGCCTAAACCATCCGTACCAATTAAGATAACTTGGACTCCTTTGATACCTTGCTTCTCTCCATCATTTTGGATGCCATCCGCATTGGTGTCTAACCATACATAATCGCCTAGACTGGCTAATTGATAATAGCCTGCATCGTAAGTTGGATTGTGTTCGCCACTAATCAGTATTTCTTTACCAGAAACACCCATCAAATCTATATTACTATCTAAAGAATCGTTTGTGCCTTGGGTTGCTAAGGTGATTTCAAAATTATTAGGCGTTTCAAAAGTGACTGCATATTCCCCTGGAACTAATTTACCAAAAGAATAGAAGCCATCATCGTCAGTTTTTGTAGCTAATTCTACTTCCTTTCCTTGTGCATCGACCCCTTTCAGTACGACTACTACGTTGGCAATTGCGGGTTCCTCTTCCTCTTGTATGCCGTTTGCATTGAGGTCTTCCCAGACATAATCGCCGATACTCGCATACGCAAAATACCCTGCATCGTAGGTTGGATTATGTTCTCCACTTACCAAAATTTCCACTTGGGTCATTCCCTTTGTATCAATGTCACTATCTAAAGAATCATTTGGATTGATATTGGCAAAGGTGATGTTTAAATCATTTGGTTTGTCAAAGGATAAACTATATTGACCGGGCACTAGATTATTAAAAAGGTAACTGCCGTCTGCTAGGGTAGTAGTGCTTTTTGTCACTTCATTACCAAGATTATCTTTTCCTGTTAAAACTACTTTTATCTTGGCAATGCCTGTATCTCCCGTATCTTGACTGCC
The DNA here is from genome assembly GCA_965277445.1 of Saprospiraceae bacterium. Taxonomy (GTDB): domain Bacteria; phylum Bacteroidota; class Bacteroidia; order Chitinophagales; family Saprospiraceae; genus JAFMDF01. Next base: position 533,705 of record CBDICY010000001.1, read on the forward strand.
ATTGGCATTAATATCAATCCAAGCAAAATCTCCAATAGACGCATATGCAAAAAGCCCTGCATCTAAAGTTGGATTGTTTTCGCCACTTACCAATGTGACAGTTTGCGTTAAACCTGTTAATGGATTAACATCACTATCCAAGGAATCTTGACTAGTACCGGTACCCAAATTAGGCATGGAGAAATTAAAATCAGTCGGATTTACAAATTTTACGGCATAATCACCAGGTACTAAATCGGTAAATTCATAGAAGCCTTCCTTGTTGGTCAATGTCGTATCTGCTACTGGATTTCCTAAACTATCTGTTCCAATTAAAATAACTTGAACATTTTCAATACCTTGATTGTCACCGTCATTTTGAATACCATCCGCATTGGTATCTAACCAGACGTAATTTCCAATACTAGCAGGTTGATAAAATCCTGCATCTAAAGTAGGATTATGTTCCCCAATCGCTAAAGTGACCGTTTGAGTTAAACCATTTTCATCAGCATCACTATCTAAAGAATCTTGTTGACTTCCTGTACCTTCATTCGATCGGGTGAATTCAAAACCACTTTTAGTAGCAAAAGTTACTTCATACTCACCAGGCAAAAGGTGATTAAAATTATATGCACCCATTCCATCTGTATAGGTGGTGTCTTTAAAGGTCTGACCAGCACCGTCCGTTCCACTTAGGATGACTTGGATATTTTGAATGCCCGTTGCTCCGTCGTTTTGAATGCCATCTCCATTGAGGTCTTCCCAAACAAAATCGCCTAAACTAGCGGTTCTAATTAAACCAAAATCTAGGGTTAAGTTAGTAGAATTATCATTATCTCCGTCATTAGTAGGCTCATCTTCTAAATTAATAGTAATAGGGTCAGAGCTAATTAGTTGCTGGTTTTGTGTACCATTATCGTCATTGTTAATATTATTATCTGGGTCAGCAGCAGGTTCATAAGTAGCGGAATTAGATCCATTTATTCCTGTTCCATTCGAACTAGTCATTCCACTTGGAATGCCGTCTGTTAATACCACATAGTAACTGCCTGTATCTAAATTTGTAAATAAATAAAAGCCGTTTTCATCGGTTGTTTTTGTATCGACTACTATATCATCCTCTCCACCTTTTTGTCGATCAGCCCCTAAATTGTAAAGCTTCACTTCTACATTTGGAATCCCTTTTTCATTGGCAAATAAACCATCGTTATTTGTATCTTCCCAAACTAAATTCCCTAAACTTGGACACTTGACGGATGGGACTAATTCCGTTGGAGAAACAGAAGGACAGAGGACACCATTTTTATACCCTTTTACAATATAATTGCCGCCTTTACTTGGACCTGCCCAAAAATTAGTCGTGGTTACGGCTTGAATGATTTCAAAACCCCCTTCAATAATATACCATTCGTAGCGATCAAAACCTGAATCGGTGGTTAATTTTCTCGGTGGATTGGCAATACAATAGCCGACTTCTGAAACGATATTTAAACCTGTTGTTGCTTGTACGTTGACAGAAACTGCTTCTGAAATAATACAACCATGCCCAAAAGTTAATTCGACCGTATACGTATAAGTACCCGCAGAAGCAGCGGTGAAAATGGGATCTAAAATAGTTGGATCATCAATATTTGTGGTTGGAGACCAACGGATGACTACTTCATCTTCATATTCCGCAGGAATAACTAATTGTAGATAAGCAGGCGTATTCACACAAGCTTCTGTATCTTTTAGATAAGGCGTGAAAGGGACTAAGCCTTTTAAAAAGAGGACTTCTTGATAGGCGCATTCTCCTGTATTTCCTTGGACAGTAATAGAGACTTCATTGGCTGGATTGTTTAACCCAAAATATAGACTGTCACCGACTGTGCGCATATAAGCATCCGCAGGATTATTAATGGTATAAGTATATTCCCCGCAAGTTTCAATGCCTAATTCTTCTCCAGCACAAAGTACTGTCGTTTGTGGTAACTCCGCAATGAAATCGGGCGCAATCGCATCAAAATATTTGGTATCAAAATCACAAGCACAATCTGTTTCATAGCGAATATTGGCAAAAATAGGACAAGCATTCAGTTCTTCTAATTCAAAACAACCACTTAAAATTAGGGTGTCTCCAGCGGCAATAAATTGATTGTCAAATGTTTGCGTTGCTAAAATAGGATCGTAATCGTCTAATATTTTATTGGATAATAAATCATCGTGTATATCCAACGTGATGTCTCCCGTATAATCAAGTCCTGGATTATATAATTTAGCTTCATAACAAATTGTTACAGGATCATTGGTGCCACTACAAGTTCTATTTAATTGAAGATCAACTGTTTCTATTGGTGCTTTTAGTTCGACACTTGCGGCATCATTTACAGAAGTTTGGACAAATACATCGCAAATTCCACCTGTTGAACAAACTTGGTCTTTTACTAATTCTTTGATTTGTACGCCAATGTCCACCATGCCGCATTCCGCTGTTTTCTGCATTTCTGCTTTAAACTTCAAGGTGAATTGACCGCCTAATGGTAGATTATTAACCCCAGAAAAACAGATTTGTGTTAAGCCATTTGTTTCCATTTTAGTAACCGTTCCTACAGATTGTCCAGTAGGAATGGCGTACCCAATTGAATTATCTTGATAGATTAATTCTTCGGGAAAAGTAAGGCAAATTTGCATTAAATCTCCCGACGATTTTTGAGAAATATTTTGCCCAGTAAGTGTAAACTCTGTATCGGTGGCACCACAATAGGCAACTGCTGGTTCGGCAATGGTTAAGATTTGAGCAAAGTCTTTTGGATTGGCATTTTCGATAATGGTTTGATCGCTATTTAGCGTACCCGTTGATAATAGATTAACGCTACAAGGATCGGCAGCAGTCGCTTTAAAATTTAAACGAGAAGCGGAAACAAAGCTGTCACAAACTGTTCGCATTAAAAACTGAATCACCATTTGGTTAGAATCCAGCATAGCATTGATTCCTTTAAACCCGTTACTATGAATATAAGGACTGAATACTTGATCTTCGTTATAAATTAGTTGATTTCCGTTTACCTCAGGATCGGCAATATCATAAAATGGTTTGGTGAAATCTCCTCCATTGGGATAAGAGGCTTGAAAACTTCCTTCCACAATTTTTGCCCCTGTAATAGGCAAATCAAAAACGGCGGTTAAATCTGTTACTGTAACATTTTTTACATTTTTGATTAAAACAGCTACTGGAATATCACTACAAAGTGGATATTCCGACCCGCCAGCAGGCTTTAAAAAATCTGCTTGAATAGCAGCAGCCCTAAAAACGTAGGCATAACAAACTTCATTTGCATTACAGGCTTCCGTATGACCAACTACTGCTGCTTGGACTTCAGGATCCATACAACCAGAGGTGACATTCACACAGATGTTTGGTGGTGGCAAAGGCGCAAAAGGGCAAAATAATAAAGTCGTACCTAGTTTTATCGTCACACTATCTCCTGGTGCTAAATTGGGTAGCGTTGTTCGATAAGTACTAGTCGTTCCGTCTGTTGTTACATAAGTAAATGTTCGAACAGTACCATCTTCATCGTAGACGTTTTTTAAGGCAACAGAATTCGCTAATTTTATCGTTGCCATTACTCCTTTGTGGGTTGGTTTTAATAAATCATTGCCATCTGCACGAATGGTAATGATATTAATTTCTTCGCTACTGCCAGGCACCATACTAGAAAATAAATTCCTATCTAAGGTTTGCGTTAAGGCAGGGAAACCTAATCTTTGGTCCTCAATAACTTTATCAGAACTGACATTGTCATTTTTGATAGTTAGGGTATCCAACATCCACTCGTTATAATAATAAAAGCGAGTACCTAAAGCGGCACAGGCATCAATTTCGGCAGTTGTTGGATCATTGGCATTAAAATTACAGCGATAAGAAAAACCATTGGGTGGATCACTTCTATATTGATAATCATAAACAAATTGATAATCATTTAACCCAGCAATTTCTACTGGACAAACCAAGCATAAATCATAAGTAACCTTAAAAGAATCTCGGTAGCCTCCTAGACCAACTCCTAAGCCTGGAAAACCATCCGTCTGCGGATTGAAAGTAATCGTACCTTGATTACCAGAAGAAACAGAACAGTAGGATTGCCCACCAACAACGACACAAGTATGGTTACTGGTATCTTGTAAGGTCAATGGAAATTCATTCCCCCCTTTAGTTATTCCTTTAGCATTGCCACAATACATCATAGGTGAAAGGATGGGCAAATCCATATTTTGTAATTGGAAATAAGGACGATATTCGGTGGAATACCAATTGATTGGCGTCGTATTACTTACCCCAAAAGTATGGGTAGCCGTACCCCCACAATCATCAATTTTCAAGGTTGTTTTAGCGACTACATCACTTGGACAATAGGTTTGGAAAGGCACATTTTCTCGACAAATGCTTTGCCCAACCAGACAATTATCATCAAATTCATCCAATTTAGTTACCCATGTATCTTGATAAACTAAAGGCGTACCTGGTGTTTCATTTTGCTGCTGAGTCAATACTCGGTGTGGATTCTTCGTCATTGGAACGCCCACTTTTAAAAAGAGGGAATCGCCCACCTGAAATTGATATTTAGCATTAAAATCATCCCAACAATTGCCATTATCTGACCAACTACTATAATCTACATTACGACATTCTTGTAATTTGGATTGATTTCTAATCTGAATATAGACCCTAGCATTATCATAATAATCATAACCGCTATTGGCTGAAAATCTTTGAAACCGACTATAAATAGTTTCCTCCCATGGATTAGCGCCAAAATACATCGTTATCCCATGAACAGTAGTACTCGAAATATCATCATCTAAACAAGCTGGAATATCCGAAAAATCAATAGTTACTCTTTCATTTGTTCCTGCTTTTTTGATTTCAAAAGTCCGTAATTCGGATTTTCCAGCATCCATCATTAATTCCAAATTAGGGGTACTTCTACCACTAATAAAACCTGCATCTAAGAATCGAAATCCCATGCCCCATTCGTAAATATCCGTAAAGGCATCACTAGTGTTGATTCGATAGCCTGCTTCATAAACCATCGTATCTCCGGGCAAGTAGCGATTTCTATCTTCAACGGGAACGTCTTCTGGTTGAACCTTGGTGGTCATGGTTGCATCGGTAAATCCCGTACTTTCGCGATACATTTGTACGACTCGACTTCTCATGACACACTCGCAACCTGAGGCATTTGGATCACTACGAAATAAAATTTTATCGCAAGCCAATACCGTTCGACATTCGCAACTTCCTGTGTTACATGATTCTATGACCTGATGCGACCCTTCCATATAAATTGGAGGAGAGCAGAGTGTGGTATCTACCGTTAATTCGTATTCATAAGTGACCAATTCATTCAAGAGGTTTAATCCTGCGTCAATGACTAGGATTCTGGTATCGTTATCTATATTGCTCCAAGTTGCTTTGGAATCGGGAATTGCTTGTCCATTGACTTTGATAGAATTAGGCTTTAAAACCACATCTTGCACAATGGCAGGTGTTCCATTATAAACGATCTGTAATTTATTGGAAGCAAATTCATTGCTACAAGGCGTTACATTTTCTCTATTATAAATATAACTAAATTCGACTTTTTTAGTCTTTGCTCCTGAGGTGCCTGTTGCCCCAAAATCAATCCCAAACAGTCCATTTGATATTTCTTCCTGATTCGTTCCGACAAAAGTAGCACCATTGGTAATTTGGAAATCGTTCACCGTTGGATAGTCCGTAAATGCTTGTCCACAATCTCTTTTTGCCTTTACATAAAATGTAGAAAACGAACAATCCAAGTTGGAACAATTCAAAGAAGTGGCATTGGTTGGCATCGAGCAGGTAAAATCTAATTCGACGGCGATATGCATCATTTGTCCGCCTGGTAAATCATCATAAAAACCATCTCCATCCGCATCGGTTATGCCTATTCCATCTCCATCAGGATCACTATCTATACTCGTAAAATCTATTTTTAAGTCGTTACCTTCCCAAGAAAAGTTTTTAGGCGCAATTTCTGTGGTATTAGGTGCAAGCCCAATAATCACTTTGCTAATATCCAAACTAGGCTTTTCACAAGTCTCGTAACCAATAATTAGATCTTGAAAAAGCCCTATAGCGGAATCTTGTTGATTGCTAGTAACCGTTAAATTGATAATGCCTGGATTACCACAAACGCTTGGATTTTGATCTAAGGAGGAAGTGACAATAGGTATTGGACGGGTAGTGGGCGCAACGCTTAAGGTAGCATTGGCTTGTTCGACTTCGCAAGTATCGCCGTTACAGCCATAACTGGCTAGATAGGTTAAAAATTGTTTGGAGAAGTCTGGACATTCATCAACTTGGAAACATAATTGAATGGAAATTTGCTCATTCGTATCAAATAAATCATCCGCAGGAGATGGATTGGAATTATTATTAAAATGCGATCCATTTGGACTTGCTTGTAGTGTTTTGGTAGCGGCATCGTAAGTGAAGGGTAAGTCGGTCGTATTCGCTTTCAGAGAATTAAGCGCTAAATTGCCAGTTAAGTCTAAATTTGAAATAGCAAAATTAAACTCCTCTAAATTTGCTTTAATGCCGTCTTGGGATAAATTTATATTGGTGCAAAATTGAGTGCCTAGTGAAGTGATATTAATATTATTTACCGTTCTGAAATTTAAAACAGGTTGCCTAATTGTTGTATTATAAACACGGTCGGGTGTGACGACTTGTTTACAACTAGCAAAATTCCCTAAAGTATCTTCGTAAATAAAATTAAATTTTAGGTCTACTGTATAGTCAATCGCATCAATATTGGCTTCACAAGTGCTTTCCACTCCAACATAAGCCACATAAACGCCATCGGTAACCCCATCTAAAAGAAAACGAGGTTTTTCTGGTGTAGGATCAACTACAGAAATAGCCGTTCCATCATAATGGGTTAATTGGAAACCCGAATATTGCATACCTTGTTTGAAATCTAAGGTCAATTGAGTACCTGAGATATTTCCTGCTTCTTCGATGAAAATTAAATAGGCTAAAGTGTCTGGTTTTCCGCAGATAACTAGTTGATCTGTTTCGGAAAAATTTGGGACACCCTGTAATTCTTTAACTCTAATGGTGGGACAGGAAGTAGTGAGGAATGAAGTAGCTGTATTGCTCTGGTCGAATAAGGATTGGGTTTGATTTAAAGCTGTTAATTCAATAGCTTTTTTTGTGTTGATTATATTTGTTCTAATCTCTTTTGAAAGTTGTTGTAACTTTTGAGATAGGCTAGATTCTTCTTCACAATCAGCTATTTGATAACTGTGATAAACATGGGCATAAAATTGTTGTGATTTTTCTAAATCTTGTTGAAGATATTCGGTTGATTTAGAAAATGAACTAGTAAAAATAGCAATGAATAGTATGGTGATTACACCAACTTTGTTTGAGTACTTCATGAGATAGCCCTTACCAATAGAATGTTTAAAGTCGAAATATTCAACTTTAAATCTTCTCTCTTTTATTAAAAATTGAGCATTGAAAAATTGTTAGGAGGTATTCCGTTTGTTGGAATTTCCTTTAAATTTTTAAACCCGTATTAAAAATTGGTATGGAAACGATACTTAGGAGGAGTGCTCGTAAAAAATAGAGCAAAGATGAATAAATGACCTGTTTTTTAGTAGCTTTGCAATTGCGAATTGTAATGCTTCTCTAAGAGTGTTTCAAACCAACTTATAGCTGAGGTTATTCCACTAACCTTGGCTATTTTTATTTTTGTATTTGGGGTTTTCTTCTATGCAAGAAGTAGTAATTTGAGTGGGGAATACGTTTGGGAAGTTGTTGTGTAAATGGGCAAACTACTTTATATAGACCAGAATGGTCAGGTAAGTTATGCCTATTGATTCTCTCTCCTGAAAAATAAAAGTAGTTGTTAAGGAGAGTTATTCTCTAAAAAATGATATATACTTAAATCGGATTTAGAATCCAAGACAAATATAATTTTAAATAATGGTTATGTAACAGTAAAAAGACAGTTATTGTGACAGGATAAAAAAAAGAAAGAAGTTGAATAGCACAAAAATGAATACGTGATTTTCCTAGAAATATTCATTTTTAAGCATAAACAAATATAAAAAGTGACATATAAACGTTTAATAATTGTTAATTTTTTTACTTCTTAGGTTGAGGATTGGGGGTAGAGATGGACGACCAAAATGGGAACTAAACTAGGGAAAAGCTAAATAAATTTGCAATATCACCCAATTTTGAAGGGCGTTAACCTTCTATCCTCCACCAGGCTACCTTTTACCTTATTATATTTTAGTTCAATAATAATAAATAAGCTGCAGCAAAAGGCAAGAGAAAAATGAAAGCATCAAAACGATCTAAGATGCCTCCGTGACCAGGGAGTATTGTCCCAGAGTCTTTAATTTTTAAACTACGCTTCAACATTGATTCCACTAAATCCCCAATTGAGCCAAATAAAGAAACGATGGCTGCTAAAACGAACCAATCCATTAAGCGTAAATCAGTAAACAATAAACTCAATAAATAAGCTACTATAAAAGTAACGATCACGCCTCCTGTCGATCCTTCCCAAGTTTTACCAGGCGAGATTCTTGGGAATAATTTAGTTTTTCCAATTTGAGAACCTACCAAATAAGCACCTGTATCATTCATCCACGTCATTGCCAATAAACCAAAAACAATATTGGGGGAGAAAGTACCTTGTAAAAAACCAATTAATAATAACAAGGCAAAAGGAATGCCTATATAAACCATACCTAGTAAAAGAATCCCAATATTGGCAAAGGGTTTTTCGGAAGCGGTATACATTTCGTAAATAAAAGCAAGGAAAACTAGAGGTAGCATCAAAAAGGTAGCATACCAAATATATTGTCTATCCTGTACAAAGCCCAATTGGTGGATGGCGACTAAAATGAAAGGTACCACTCCTAGAATCAGCCCCAAAAATTTTCTATTCACATCTCGACGACCTTTGGTTTCCGCTAATGCTAAATTCAAATATTCCCAAATTGCCAGTACGGTAATTAACCCAAATAATCCAACAAAAGTGTAAGGATGCAAATAGACGCCACCGACCATTACAATCACAAAAACTATCGCTGTTAAAACTCTTCTTACAAAACTTGACATAGATCCTTTTGAGAAGTCAGAAGTCAGACAATTCCAATTTATTGGAATTGTTAGAAGTCAGATTTGAGAGGTTGTCTCTAGTTTGTCTGACTTCTGACAGAAAAATTTATTTTTCGATCTGACTTCTGACTTCTGTTTAAGGCGTGAAAATAGGAAAATAATCGGAGGGTAAAAATCTTTTTTGACAAAATGGCAAAACTACCGTTCAGTTTATCCGTTCAATACCTAGATGAAGGACAGGTTGGCCTAAAGTTTCGTTAAAATAAAGCGATTAGCTAACCATTTATACCCTTATTTTGTCTTTCTAATAAGAAAAGAATTGTTTGGTGTGATATTGGCTTTATTTTTTGAAGATTTAACAATAATTTAGCCGAATTACAGCGTTGAATAAACGGTAGCTGAGGCATGTAGCCTGAGCTTTAATAATAATCGAAAAGTATTACTCAGGCTAGAAGCCTAAGCTACTGAGAAAAATAATAATAATATGAAGATGCTTAAGTTAGGAATATCTCTTTTACTGTTTGTGATGGTACAAACAAGTGGCTTAATGGCGCAAAATGGACAGAGATATACAGAGGAAGAAGTGAACATTCAAAAATTATTCATAGAAGCAAATCGAGAGAAATTGCTGCGTAAATATGAAAATGCAGCTTATCTTTTTGAAGAAGTAACCAAAAAAGATAGAAATAATCCTGCACCCTATTATGAGTTAGCGAAGGTTTATGATATTCTAGATGAAAGCGAAAAAGCTTTAAAAAATATTAAAACAGCTATTAAGTTAGATGATAATAATTCTTGGTATAAAATCTACTTAGCACAATTACACGAAAAGAATAACTTAGATATTGAAGCAGCGAAAGTGTATCAACAATTGTCTCAAAGAGACCCAAAGAACGATTATTATTATTATCAATGGGCTTATTTTTTAGTAAAATCTGGACAAGGAGCAAAAGCGATTATCGTGTTTGATAACTTAGAAGCTATTACGGGGGTAAATTCGGACATTGCAGAACGCAAGCATAAGATTTATCATCAAATGGGCAAGCGAAAAGAGGCAGCGAAAGAATTGGCAAAATTAGCAGATGCTTTTCCAGACAACTTAGTGTATAAGCATAGTTTAGCTCGATATTTTGAACAAATTGAATCTAGAAAGAATGCGAAAGTAGTTTACGAAGAGATTTTAAGAATGAATCCAGAAGATGCAAGGGCAAGTATTGCCTTAGCTTCTTACAATGCAGGCAACAAGCAAAATGATTTAGGGTATTTAGGTACATTGAGCGAATTATTTAAAAAGGAAAATGTCTTAATTGATGTTAAAATTGCTAAGCTGATTCCTTACGTAAGTTCCGTTGCGAAAGAGAAAGACCCTGCGACGAAGCAAGCTATTTTAGATTTAGGAAAATTGTTGACAGAAACACATTCAACAGCCGCTAAAGCTTATTCCATTTATGGAGATATGCTCTATCAGGTCAGTGATTTGGAAGGTGCTTTGGCGCAATATAAAATGACATTAAAAGAGGACGATACGGTTTATCCTGTTTGGAAAAACGCCATGGAAATTCATCATTTATTAGGAAAATATAAAGAATTGACCGATTTTTCGGAAGAAGCAATGGACTTATTCCCGAATCAAGGAGCGTCCTATTATTATAATGGCTTAGCAAGTAATCATCAATCAGATTATGGAGAAGCGCTTAATTCGTATCAATTGGCGTTGATGATGTCTGGAAAAAATCCTGCTTTGGCTACGGATATTTATGCCGCTATGTCTATTACTTATAGTCAACAGAAAAAACTGGATAAGGCGAAAAATGCGGTATTGAGTGGATTGAAAATCAATCCTAAATCTACGGTTTTATTAGAACAATATGGAGATGTCTTATTCCAAAACGCCGAAGAGGAGGCAGCTATTAAACAATGGAAAAAAGCCTTGGAGTTTAATAAAAAATCCGCATCTTTGGAGCGAAAAATAGCGAATCGCTCGTTGTGAGTGATGCGTTATAAATGATGAATTATGAGTGATTGACCAATAACTAAACCCTTATTTTGCAAAGAACTTACACGATATTTACCTTTCTATTTAGCTTATTATTACTGGCTTCTTGTAGTGTCAACCGTAAATTAACTCAAACAGATACTTCAAGTACTAAACTCAAAAAACGCTCTGCGAAATATTTGCAAAAGCAACTACAATCACAAGCATTAGATGTAGAGTGGTTGAGCGCTAAAGCGAAAGTTAATTTTAAAGATCCCAATCAGACCAGAAATTTTACGACTAATATCCGAATGCGAAAAGATAGTGTGATCTGGATGAATGTAAAGAGATTGAATGTGGAAGCTTTTAGAATCCTCATCACGACCGATTCTATTTATGTCATTAACCGATTGGAGAAAGAGTATTATGTGGAAGATTTAAAATTGGTCGAAGAGAAGTTTAACTTCCCCGGACAATTTCAAGCTTTACAAACCGCTATTTTAGGTAATCCTTATTTTTTTGAAAAACAAAAATTATCGGCTAGTATTACCGATCAACAATATCAACTTTCAGGAGATAATGGTGTCCGAACTCAAAGTGATTATTACTTGAATGGTCAATCATATACCTTAGAAAAAATGTCCTTTTTTGATGTCGAACGAGATCGGAAATTAAATATTTTATTAGAAGAGTATGCGCCTGTTTTAGAAGGTGTTTTTCAATTTGCCAATTATAGAGAATTCCTAGTAGAAAGCGAAGAAACAGGAAATGCTACAATTAAAATGAATTTTTCTAAAGTAGAATTGAATGTACCTAAGTCGATTAAATTTTCAATTTCTAGCCGATATAAACTGGTCGAAAAATAGTTTTCAATTTTCAATTTTTAATTTTCAAATCATGCAAGACGGAATACCATTTAGAAATAAGCCCATAAAACTCGTTTTTTGGCTATTCCTCTTATTGGTATTGCCACTTTTGACAACTGCCCAAAATAGAGACGAACTTACCGAAAAACGTCAAAAATTATTAGCAGAAATAAGCCAAGCTTCTAAATTATTAACCAATACCAAAAAGGATAAAAAGGCAGCTTTAGATCAATATTACGCCATTCTAAGACAAGTCCACCAACGACAAGAACTTATCGAAACCCTCCAACAAGAAATTGATTTATCAAACGAAAGTATTGACCGAACTTCTAGTACCATTAATGCCTTACAGCTAGATATGGAACGATTGGAATTAGAATACGGAGAAATGGCAAGGCAAGCTTATCGTAATAAGGTCAATGACAATAAATTATTATTTCTCTTTTCTTCCGATGGTTTGAGTGACGGTTTGAAACGTTGGCGGTATATTCAACAATACGATGAGTACCGAAAAAAACAAGCGGCGTTAATCCTAGAAACGAGAACCTCCTTGACCGAGAAGTTGAATGGCATGGAGCTAAAAAAGGTAGAACTACAAGACTTATTATTGACCAACGAACGCCAACAAGACTTGCTACAAAAATCCTTAAACTTAAAAGATAATTTATTAAAAGGACTGAAAGCGGATGAAGCTAGAATTTCTAGAGTGATTAACCGAAAGCGCGTCGCCCACCGCAAATTATCGGCTGCTATTGAAAATATGATTGCCAAAGAAATCAAAAGTAGAGTCGCTAAAAATAGAGTCAATGCTGCCCCTACCAATAAAAATACCAGACCTAATAAACCGACAACGACCAGCCCTGCGAATATTTCAGCGTCCAATACTGCCTTTAAACAGCAAAAAGGCAAATTGGCGTGGCCTGTCCAAAATGGTATGATTACCCGTCACTTTGGTAAACAAAATCATCCTATCCATAAGCAAGTCCAAATCACCAATAATGGCATTGATATTCGAGCAACAGCCAGCAAACAAGTGACCGCTATTTATAATGGACAAGTCGCTGGTATTCAATATGTACCGGGCTACCAAAATACCTTGATTATTCAACATGGGGATTATTATTCGGTTTATTCTAATTTAGAAGATGTTGCCGTAAAAAAAGGCATGACGGTGACTAGTGGACAACTCATTGGTCGGGCGGGGCAGAATACCCAAAATGGTCATTCGGAGGTGCATTTGGAAATTTGGAAGGGGAAGCAACGGATGAATCCTGCGGTTTGGTTGCGGCGGTGATTCCTATTTATTACGAATCTTCCGCAAAGTATCTTGTATAATAACGTCAGCCACATCAATACCAGTAGCTTCTTGAAAAGCTTTCCAATTGGGCGACATATTGGCTTCGATTAAATGAATACCTCCTTCCGTATCAATAGCCACATCTACGCCATAAATACCATCGGATAAGTGATCTAGAATAAATTCGACAATAACTTGTTGGGGATTTTCAATGGGGATGAAGGTCGCTCCTTTGGCGGCGTTCGCAACGATTTGTCCTTTTTCCTTAATTTTTACCACCAATCCGATTATTTTTTTATCAATCACAAAGATTCTATATTCTTTGACGAAAGCCACATACGTTTGAAAAAATATCGGAAAGTCAGCATCTGTCCTTTCCTTAAAAAACTGTTTGGTATAGGTTAGCATTTCGGCGGCTGTTTTTAATAAAAAAATGCCATTGCCTTGTCTGCCATTAATCGGTTTAACAATGATTGGGAATAATTTTTTAGCTTCAATACTAGTAATTAGCTCCAAAGTATCTTCCAAATTGAAGGCTATAAAAGAACTTGATCCAGTATTTTCTTCATATTGTCCGACAGTAGCTAAGAGTTTAGAACCTGATTTGGTTCTAAATTTGTAAATCGGGTCATTGATGATGCAGCCACAAAAATCTAAGGAATGGGCTAAAATAGAAGTGGAATTAGACATATTGCTAGCACCTCTAACGTGTAAGGCAGAAAGATTGGCTAGATTTTGTCCAAGATACCGAATAATAGGTTTTTTCGCTCCTCGAATAAATTGATAAGAAACCTTTCTAGGGTCAATTAACAAAACTTCTTTAAAATGCTTTACCGCATTATCATAAATCGCTTGTTTCTCATAGTTTAATTTGGCGTAAGAATTAATCGTTACAATACCGAAAGTTAAGTTCATACCCGTTTAACTCCATAAAACAGAATATATTGTTATTTATTTTTTAAGAGAACTGGAAATATTAAATCTACCCGAATCGGATGATTTTGCAATCGACTACCTTTTAGTAAAAGTGATTGGGTACTATCCATTTTAGAAATCAGAAGTCAGTCCGTTTACCTGCCCAACCGCCTCGGTTGGGCTGGTTTCATAAATTGTCAGAAGTCAGATGATTAATGATTAAAACTTCGATAGTCAGGTTGTTACGCGAATTAAATCTGACTTCTGACCTCTTTTGTATAGCACTTTATTCTAAAATTGTTTCACCAAAGTAATTTTCGACACCACCTGTTGCTCATTAAAAGTATCTGTTAATTCATTAATTTGGGTATTATTAAAAACGACATACACAAAAGATAGGGCCTGATATTTCCAACTTGCTCGAACGTTCCAGCGACCTTGTTCATCAAAACTATTATATTGATAAAAGGCTGATAATTGAATTCGGGGATTTAGAGCAAACCTTGAACCTAAGGTAATCAGATGAGTAGATAAATTTCTTTCCAAACTACCTACTTTTTTTAAACCATTATATTCATATCTGACCGACTAAGCGCATTGAGCGATAATTGCGTATGCATGGTTGGAAAAAAGTAACCTACTATTTGACTAAATTGATTGCGTTGTTGCAATTTGGCTTTCATCGCGTGGTTGGCAGTTCCTGCCTCGTCGTCGCCCATTTGCTGCATGGCGAAATACCAAAACCAACTAAAACTTTTGCCTTCGGGGTGTTGATAATTAGCAAACTGCGGATAATGGTCGGTAAACTTTTTGATGGTTGGGGTTTTAGCTTGGTCCCATTTATTGTGGTAACCATCTCTACTTTCTATTACGGTGCTATAAGCCTCGGGCACAGAGTATAAATTGATGACCAAGGCATTGACCGAGGCAGGAATAACGATGGTCAAGCATACCCAAGTAAGTAGTAACAACAAGGCATTTTGTGCCGATGATTTTTGTAAACTAACCACCCACCAAGCTATCGAAAACCAGAAGAAATCCAAAATATGCCCTTTTTTATAGATATAACCACCAATATGAACAGAATCAAGAACCTTTAATCCATAAATTTGTAGGGTTTTTATATTACTTTGAATTCAATATAAATAGAAAACTAGAACTATATTAAATTTTAAACAAGCTTAATGATATTTGCAAGGTGTTGGTTTTCAATTATTTAAACCCTATTCATCTTATAAATCCTGTCAAAAAAAATTTAAACTAATTTTGTCAAAGTACTTACTTTCTTCAAATACGAATCTTATAAAAAACTAGTAGCGTATAGTTAAGACCCAATCAAGTACCTTCGAAAAAACGATCAATCTTATAAAAAACTAGTTTTCCAAAAAATCATTCCATGACCTTTACCACGCAAACCTTAACCCAAATCATCAAAGCGACGGATGCTATTCAAAAAAGAACGATGGCAGATAACGATTTGACGGAGGTGTTAAAAGGTTTGTATACGGTATTAGAAGTATCAGAAAAAAATGTCCAAAAGGATAATAGAACGGAATTTTGTTGGAATGAAATCTTATCGGAATTGGTCGCCGTTATTCATAGTTCCATTTCTGGATATTCGAGATTGGGCATCTCAGGTTTGCGAAATATCCTAGAGTTATTATGCCACGCTTTTTTCTATTACGACCATCCGATTGAATTAAAATTATCTGTTAACGAGAATAGTAAAGCCAAAATGTATGTTACCGCCCTCGTAAAAGACCACCTCTTTTTTACAACTCGATACATCAAAACTTATCTAAAAAAATTACCCTATTATAATAAAAGATTAAAATTAATATATTAAATTCACCCCTGTTTTGAAAAATCAATATTAAATTTCCTTTGTTCATTCCTCCAATAAATTACTTTTTTGCTGGAGGAATTTTTTTGCTCGATAAAGACAATTTGCTGTATCTTCTGCGGCTTTTATTGTTGCATGCTATCATTTAAGTGTACTTTTACTAGACATTAGGTCTCTTTTCAGAACTAATTACGATGAAGATTGAAGTTGTCATTGCTATTGAAATTGCCATTGTCATTGGAATTAGACCTTTAAAATACATTTTACCCCCCAAGTCTACAGTCCGTTCTGTAGATCGGGCTACCGAGTTACTCGGTAGCCTTTTTTATTTTGATATGTAGTATTTGCCTGTGGGAGGAGCCCCTTTAGAGAATAAAAGGGCAAGCGAAGGCATTAATTAAATTTCACCCTATTTGATTACTTTTAATATATTAAAAAAAATAATATTTATTTCTAACAAAAGACTGGTCTGGCATGGTAATTGAAAAAAGATAAATGATAACAATTTTTAATATGATTGTTAGTTTTTGGAAAATGAATAATACTTTCATTTAAATCGATTTGTTTATTGTCTCTTAAAAACCTCTTCTTGAGGTTCAGCACTACCACCAATTACACCTGATTAAAGAAAGAAAAAAGAATAGTTAAAACAATAAATACCCGTTTGATTACTTCCTTTTTTATTTTCTATATATTCGATCTTACCTAACTCAATTTAGCAATATTTTTTTGTAACACCTTTGATGGACTATCAAATAGACTAGTGAAATAATACAACCAAAACACTATTTTTTCATGAGTTTGTTGAATTAAAAGATAGACAATCAACTAGTTACAAACCTTGAATTCTGAGAAAGTACAAAATCTTAACGAAATATAGTTGATTAACTACGGTTATTCACCGAGCGTTCATCAATCATTTCTTTTAGCAATTGTACGATAGAGAATACTCCTAAAGGCGTATTTTTAAAGATTCGACACCTTAATATAACTGTTGTTATGCCAAACAAATACTGGTTAAAAACATTGTTTTTCCTATGTGCACTCGCATGCTTTGGAGAGACAGTTGCACAAGTAAGATTTAAAGTAGCCCTTTCTAGTGATAGCTCCCGCTATCAGGTCTCTCTGTATTCGGAGACAGGTCCTTTTTCCCGATCATCGGATAATATTATTTCCTCCTCTACAGTCTCTATAATTGCGCCTACTGGAGCATTAGTGCCTACTGCAATTGAACACCAAACGGGTATTTGGTCTGGCCCTAGCACTTTTGTTAATCCTGTCGGAGAGTTGAATAGAGATTATTTTGTGTTTACCTTAAATAACCCCAATAGCGACATTGTTTTTACGCCAAGCTTGGAGGTGAATCTATTTTCTTTTGCTAATAATTTGTCTTGTGCAGGCGCAGTTGAGTTAATGGATAATGATAATGACCCACTTAGAGAACAAGATCCTACTTTGAATGTTGGCAATCAGATTACCATCGTCAATTTTGGGCAGACAAATGCTTATACAGGTGCTTATCAACCGGGAAGTGCCAATTGTATGGGCGCTCCTACTTGTGATTTAACGATAAATAATATTAGTAAAACAGACATTACTTCTTGTGGTGGAAATGATGGAACGATTACGATCTCAGCAGGGAATAACACAGGTACTTTATTATATAGTATTGATAATGGGATTAATTGGTTGATGACGAATACTTTTTCAAATTTAGGCATCGGTAATTATACCATTAAAGTAAAAGATGATATTTGTGAGCAAGTTTACGATAGTAACCCTGTTACAATTGCAGAACCCGGTATTACGGTACAAGTCACCGATAGCATTCCTGCTTCTTGTAATACAACTTTGGACGGTCAAATAACGGTAGTCGCTAGCGGGGGATTGCCGCCCTACGAATACAGTATTAATAACGGTGCTAATTGGACAACCAATGGCATTTTTCCTAGTTTAGGCAATGGCATTTTTACCGTTAAAGCTCGAAATGCGGATAGTACTTGCGAAACGACTTACCCTAATTTAATTGTATTCTCTACCCAAGGCATTACTATTGGCGTCGATAAAACAGATGTTTCTTGTACTTCAGGTGCAAATGGTACGATTGATGTTTCCGCAGCAGGCAGTATTGGTACTTTTAATTATAGCATTGATAGCGGACAAACTTGGTTGGCGACTAGTAGTTTTACAGATTTGGCAGGAGGTAATTATTATGTATTTGTTAGAAATAGCAATGGAGATTGTGCAAGTGCCTACTCCAATAATCCTGTCGTAATTAATGAGAATACCATCAATTATACCGTTACTTCGACGGACCCTCCTTGTACAGGAGGTGCACAAGGAAGTATTGTTGTTGCTTTGAATGGTGGCGAAGCGGGTGATTTTGATTTTAGTATTGACAATGGCGTTAATTGGTCTTCGAGAACTACTTTTTCCAGTTTAGATACAGGTGCTTATCATGTAGTTGTTCGAAAAGATGGAGGTGGTTGTGAATCACCTTTTGCGAATAATCCTATTGTTTTATCCATTGCGCCCATAAATATTTCAGTTACGACGATTGCGGGTGGTTGTGAGAACGATATGACCAATAGAATTTTAGTCTCTGCTTCTGGCGGTACGGGTACTTTTGAGTATAGTAATGATGATGGGATGACGTGGCAGGCGTCTAATATTTTTGAAAATTTAGTAAATGGCGATTATACATTAAAAGTCCGAAATACAGATGAATCTTGTGAAACTGCCTATGCCTTAAATCCAATTTCTTTTACGGGTAGTGCCATTAATATTGGGGTTAATATCATTCAACCTTCATGTGATTTGGCGCTCGATGGTTCTATTACGATCTCTGCTTTTGGTGGTTCAGGTAGCTATATTTATAGTATAAATGATGGTGAAAATTATTCTAATCTAAGCTCCTTTACGGGCTTAGGAAACGGAATGTACACCATTAAAGTGAAAAATGCAGATGGCTCTTGTTCAACAAATTATGTAAATAACCCAATTCAACTCAATACGCCTGCTTTAGCGTTGGTGGCATCTGCTACAGAAGCTTCTTGTTTGGCTGAGTCTGATGGGATTATTTCTATGATTGGAAATGGCGGAACAGAGAATTATGAATTTAGCATAGATAGCGGTACTACTTGGAAATCAATGGCTAATTATCAAAGTCTAGCGGCAGATTTGTATTATTTACTAATAAGAAATGCTAACGGTACTTGTCAAACGGCTTACGCTAATAACCCAGTAGACTTAAGACCTGACTCCTTAGTTTTAACTTTGGTTAGCAATACCCCACCATCTTGCGAAATAGGCAACGACGGCAGTCTTGTTTTAACGGCAATGGGTGGTGGAAAAGATACTTACGAATTTTCAATTGATGATGGCATGACCTGGCAAACGGTCGGTACTTTTCAGAATTTATCGACGGGTGCTTATGATTTAAAAGTCAAGCTCTCCAATACTAATTGTATTACGACTTATCCAAATAACCCTGTGGTGGTCGTTAATCCTAATTGTCCAAATCCACCAGTAGCAAATACTTGTTTATTGACTTATATTTTAACAGAAACAAATGGTATTTATACCGTTTCTTTAAAAACAGATACGACTTGGACAGGTAACTTAACGACTACTTCCAACGCACAAGTTTCCATTCGAGTACCTACTGGTGGTTTTGAAATTGGAAATATTGTGAATGAAAATAGCAATGCCCAGTTTGCCGTTACAGGGGAAGAAATTAATCCAGCCGTAGCAACTGGTTTTGACTTTTTTGCCTTTACCTTACAATCTATTACCAGCGCCATTCCTTACGTAAAAGGAGATATGGTGGCATTATTTAGTTTTGAAAATGTAGGCCAATGTACTGGAGGCGAAGTTAATCTAATTGGAGAAGGAGCACTTGCTGAGCCTGGTATTCCTAATATTAATTTTGATGCTCAAATAACGGTAGCGGGTTGGGGCATGGCAGATGCGCCAATTTGTAGTGCAGGAAATACAGTTCCGATCTGTACACCTGCATCAGTTCCTGATTGTTTGGTTAACTTAGTTTTGGATAATCAAGATAATGTATTTACTGTAGGGATGCTCCCTGATACGACTTGGATTGCTCCTGCAAATACGGTCAATAGCGCACAAATTACCCTAAGAATTCCTGCTGACGGCTATATCCTTGAAAATTTACAAAACGCTATAGCAGGTGCTACTTTTGCAATAACAAGTCGCCAAAATAGCCCAAGTGTTGAAGCGGGTTACGATTATGTAAGCATTACCTTAAATTCTTTTGGCACGACTGCTATTCCTTTTACGAAAGGTGTACCAACCAATTTGTTTAGTTTTGAAATGAATGATGCTTGTTTAGCAGATAGTATTGCTTTGGTTGGAAAAGGGAGTACTTTTGTAAATGAAGTCAATGATAATCTGGCTTCCCAGATGACCGTCTTGGGTTGGAATATGGCGGACTTGCCCCTTTGTGTGCAAGCCGAAGCAAAACCAATTTGTAATTTTGGTATCGAACTAGTTTTAAAATCAAATGCTAACCATTGTGGGGCAAGTGATGGTACTTTAGCGATTGGGACATTTTGTACAGGTACAGCAACAGAATATAGTATTGATAATGGTTTAACTTACCAAGCTACGAGTGAATTTAATGATTTGCCAGCAGGGGATTATTTAATTAAAATACGGAATACGACAACGAATTGTGAATTAAGCTATAGCCAAAATCCAGTTACGATTACAGATGGCCGAGCGATTGCTTTTACCGCAAATCCAATTCTTCCAACTTGCGCAGATAGCACCAATGGGTCAATTACTTTATCTGCTATCAACGGTAGTAGTACCTATTTATATAGTATAGATGACGGGGCAACTTGGTCGTTAACACCGACTTTTGCTGATTTAGGAAATGGTGTTTATTTACCAAAAGTAAGTAATTTAGATACGACTTGTATTACCGATTATGATACGACTTCTTTGACGTTAAATGGTATCCCTTGTAACCAAGATTCTGATGGAGATGGACAGTTTGATATAGCGGAAGACTTAAATATGGATGGGAATTTAGAGAACGATGATACCGATGGAGATAATATTCCTAACTATCTAGATGACGATGATGATGGAGATGGTATTCTAACGGCTATGGAAGAGGCTGGCCCAAATCAGGGAGATAGTAATGGAGATGATACACCAGATTGTTTACAGGCTAATGTAGCGACGACGCAAGATGATGAAGGTGCTTATCGTACTTTAGAAGTGCTTGGAAATACTTGCCAAATGATTTCTCAATTCATCATTCATTCTGAAGGCAGTATGAGTGAAGCTGATCCAAATTATGATTTTCCTTTTCAATTAAACGCCTTTACCATTCCTTGTGGCGGAACGGTAACGGTTAATTTATACTTCCATAATACAGCCGATTTAACTGATTTTACCTATAGAAAATATGGACCAACCATACCGGGAGGAGCAATTTCTGCTTGGTATGATTTTCCCGTCACGATGATGCAAGAAACGATTGGGGGAAATACGGTTGCTAGAGTAATGTTCCAATTAACGGACGGAGCAGTAGGAGATGCAACGGGAGTAGACAATATGATTGTTGACCCAGGAGGATTGGCTATGAATGTCAATAATTCAGGGGGTTGTCCAATTGTCTACGATTTAGAAAAAATAGGAGAGACTTATATGGTTAGTTTGACGAGTGACACTTCTTTAGCAGTCAATGCTAATTTAGTAGACTCCGCAAAAATTACCCTACGAGCGCCTACGGGTGTTTTAGACGTGATCAATTTTACGAATGCAGATATTAATGTGCTGTTTGAATTAGATACAACTTATGTTGCGCCAGTCGAAACACCGAATTACGATTATTTTGTATTTAAATTAAGTGCTGCCTCTATCGGTACCAATAATATTAATATTTTTTCTGCTTTAAAAGAACCTTTATTTTCTTTTGAAAATGGTGGTGTTTGTTCTTTTGATAGCCTATTTTTAGTTGGCATGAATGCCCCTTTTATGACGCCTATAATTGGTGGCGAAGATGTAGCGTCTGCTATTTCGCTTTCTGGTTGGACTGCGCCTACTTGCGTGACGAATACAGGAGATTTATTCTGTTTACCCGCACCACGAGATACTTTGGAATTAGCCATGTTTGCAGGCTTGGTGAATGACGTTTGCTTAACGGAAACCATTCAATTGCCTAATGAAATTGGTACTGCTTCGATTTTATTTCAAGGAGCTGCTGTTTCTGGTGGTATGACATCAGATAGTTGTATCCAACTATTAGCCCAAGCTAATTTTGTCGGTAGAGATTTTGTGACGGTTGTTTTTTGTGATAACGTCAATACAAATATTTGTGATACAACGGTTTTAGATATTACCATAAGTGCGCAACCAACTTGTTTAATCAATTTCTTTATTGAAGATTCTCTAGGCACTTTCCAATGCAAAATGGTCAGCGATACCACTTGGGACGAGCCTTTAAATGAAGTGATCTCTGCTCAATTTACCATCCGAACACCATCGGGCTCATTTGAAATAGCCAACCTCCAAAATGGAATTGGTATGGTGGATTTTGATTTACAAACCATGACAACCCAGGGAGGATACGATTACTTAAATATTGTTTTACAAACTTTAAACACCCAAGATATTCCTTTCCAAAAAGGAGATACGGTTAGTTTATTTAGTTTTGAAAATAGCCGATACTGTACCAGCGATAGTTTATTTTTAATTGGCGAAGGTAGCCCTGTTGCTGCTCCTGAAGTTGGGGATGAACCCATATTTTCTAAACTAGCCATTCAAGGCTGGGGAGGAGGTACCCAATCGGTGCCTGCTTGTGTGATGAATTATGGTTTGCCGATTTGCCCTATTATTGTACCGAAAACGGATACGATTCATTTGGTAATGGAAGAAAATAGTACCACTACCACTTGTGTAGATTCTGTGTTACAATTATTAAATAGAATTGGTGTTGCGAATGTTTGTATTCAAGGAATGAATGTTAATGCAGTAGTCGCCAATAATGATAGTTGTGTGACTCTCCAAGCACCTGCTAATTTTGTGGGGAATGATACACTTTGTGTGATGCATTTTGATATAGCAGAAGCGGGTTTTAGAGATACGACCATTTTTGTGATTAGGGTTAACGAAAAACCATTTGCACCTACAGATACGGTCAATTTTACCATTAATGATACAACAGCAGTTTGTTTAGGAACAGCACTACAATTAAATAGTATTGGAGCAGCTACCATCTTATCTGCTGGTAATCAAATAAATGTAGTCGTTAACGATAATTCTGATTGCATTACCTTACAGCCAACTGATGGTTTTGTTGGCAATGATACTTTGCTAGTCATTCATTGTGATGCCATTGACCCTACTTTCTGTGATACAACGATGGTTGTGATTACTGTAGAAGCACCAGCAGTTTGTTTATTTGAATATTTGTTGGAAGCAACCAATGATGTTTATACCGTAAGATTAGTCGTCGGAGCAACGATACCAAGTAATTTGAGTTTTACCACCTCTATGTTGACCGCCATTCGAGTTCCAGCATCAGGGTTTAATGTGCCTACCGATAGTATCAATACCCTTTTACCAGGCGTTGCTTTTGAAAATAAGAGCAATGGCGTGCTTTTGGATGAAGAAGAACCTAATTATGGATATATTCTTTTTGATATTGGCAATATTCCTAGCCCGACTTATCAGGCAGGAGATACTTTAGATTTATTTTCTTTTCGCGCCCCGAATTGTGTAGAAGATACTATTAAATTAGTGGGGTCAGGCGCTACTTTTCCTAATCCAATTATTAATACAGAAGAAATTACTTCCTTTTTATCCATTGGTGCATATTTACCTGAGAGTGCACCTTTTTGTGTGAACCCAATTGGTGGTACGGCTGATTGCACGCCACCAGTAGTTGATCCAGATCCTGCACCAAGAGATACTTTACACTATGTATTAGATTTTGAAATGCCACGAATAGTTTGTATCGATTCTGCCTTACAATTACTAAATTCCGTTGGGAATGTGACAATTTGTGAACAAGGAGATAATGTAACGGTTGGCGTAATTAATAGCGATAGTTGTATAGCTTTAACCCCTGCTGCTAATTTTTCTGGAAATGATACCTTGTGTGTTGTTCATTGTGATGCGGTAATGACTGATTTCTGTGATACCACTATTTTAATCATAACAGTCAGTCCTAATGATGCAACGCCACCGCCAGCGGCAATAGATTCGACTTGTGCGCTACAATTTGATTTACGATTTGCCGATGGTGTTTATGTGGTGCGAATGACTTCTGATACAACAATTCGGAACACGATACTCCCATTCCCTAGTAACCCGAACCCTTTTTTCCCGACGGCGACTAATTTGATGGAAGTCACCTTAAAAGCACCAACAGGACAATTGCAAATAGTGAATCATAATGACCTTTTAGCAGGTACAGATTTTGTCTTAATCAATTCTATCATTAGCCCTGCGGAAGATCCTGCTTTTGATTATTTTGTTTATCAATTAAATACCAATAATACCCTTATAACGACTATTCCTTACCAAGAAGGTCAATCGGAAGACTTGTTCTCTTTCCAGAACTTTAATTGTAATTTGGATAGTATTGTTTTGGTCGGTAGAGGTCCTTCTTTTGAGGAACTAATTATTGATGGTGTAAATGTGAATACAAAGGTAGTTGCTAATGGGGATACAATTGCTACTTGTGTGAATGATAGGGGCATTTTGCCACCGGCATTGGCTTTGTCCACCACAAATACAATCCCAACTACAGGTGTTTGTAATGATGGAACGATTACTATTACCGCTACGGGCGGAACTGGTCTTTATGAATATAGTATTAATGACGGAACAGATTGGGGGACAGATAATGAATTCACCAATTTAGAAAATGGGACTTATTTAGTTAGTGTTAGAACTACGGATGAAGTTTGTGCCAGTAATACAGATACGGTCACTTTACAAAATGTAGATTGTGCACCTATCTGTATGATTGCAATTACCTCTGTTGATAGCCTGAATGCAAGTTGTGAAGCTGCTAATGGACAATTAACGGTCAACGCCATAGGTACTAATTTACAATATAGCATCAATACAGGAGCAACCTTCCAAAGTAGTAACATCTTTGAAAATGTAGCCGCTGGCACTTATAATATTCTCGTTAGAGATTCTGTGGAAACGACTTGTGAAGCCAATCTAACGGTGACTTTAAATGGCACAACTTTACCAGTTATCATGTCGGTTGACTTAACTGATGCCAATACTTTTGCTGCTAATCAGGGTGTTTTGACCATTTTTGCTACTGGTTCTGGTACGCTTAAATACAGTATTGACGGTGGACAAAATTTCTTTGATGGAAATGCTTTTACTAGTTTAGGTACAGGTACTTATACGGTGGTTGTAAGTAATGGGGATGAATCTTGTCCTGTTGCTTATGGCAATAATCCTATCCAGATTGACCAACCTTGTAGCGTAGATGCAGGAACGGATAGAACTATTTGTCCAGGCGCAGCGGTTACTTTATCCGCTACTGGTAATGCACCAATTTTTGGTTGGTTGCCTACTACTGGATTGAGCTGTACCGATTGCCCAAATCCAATTGCTAATCCAGATACCACTACCACTTACATCCTCACGAATAGCGGAGGAGGTTGTTTTGTGATGGATACGATTACGGTAACAGTTTTACCTAGTATTACCGCAGATTATACTTTTATGACCAGTTGTGCCGATTTATCTGTCCAGTTTATGGATAGCTCTAGCACGACAGGTACGATTATGACTTATGCTTGGGACTTTGGAGATGGAAACCTTTCAACGGAGGCTAATCCAAATCATACTTACGGAGCAGCTGGAACTTATACGGTTCAATTAACGACCGCAACTACTGATGGTTGTACAAGTACAACAGCAAAATTAGTCGTCGTAGGTGAAGGATTAATGGGAACGGTAAGCGATGATGCGTCCATTTGTACCAACGATTGTGCGCAATTAATAGCATCAGGTGGAACGACTTATGCTTGGTCACCTGCGGAGGGTTTAAGTGCAACGGACATCGCCAACCCAATGGCTTGCCCAACGGTAACGACGACCTACTACGTCACCATATCAAATGGAGGGGGATGTTCCACAATGGATAGTGTAACCGTAACGATTGCTAATCCAACGATTGGGGTATCTGCGGCGAACAGTATGTGTGGCGAAAATAATGGGGTGATTACCATCTTTGCTTCTTTGCCAGGAGGAACTTTAGAATTTCAATTATTTGATAATGATGAATGGTTTACCACCAATAGTTTTACCAATTTAGCAACGGGTGAATACAACGTCCGAGTTAGAAAAACAAACGGTACTTGTGTAATGGCTTTTCCAAATAATCCTGTCATTATTCGAGATACGCCAGGTCCTGTTATTGATAGCATTACGGCGAATAATCCGACCGATTGTAATATGGCCAATGGTACGATTGATATTGCCACCGCAGGCACCGATCCCTTGATTTATAGTATTGATGATGGCGCTAATTGGAGTTTGTCTAGTAGTTTTAGTGGTTTAGGACAAGGAAATTACCCCGTTAGAGTGGCGAATGCGGATACGACTTGTATAACTACGGTTCAGATTGTCCAGTTAAATCCAGCAGTTGCGCCGATTATTTTAGCCGTTAATCCTACGAATCCTACAACTTGTGCTAGTAATGATGGCATCATAAATATCGAAGTAGATGCAGTTGCTGCGGGGAATAATAATTTTGAATTTAGCTTAGATGGTATCAATTGGCAAACAAATAACTTGTTTGATACCTTGACAGCAGGTACTTATTCTGTTTTCGTCCGCTACGAAAACTTAAATTGTATGACCGAATTTCCAAACACGATTACTTTGGACTCAGCGAATCCACCAGTAATTACAACGGTGAATGGAACTGCACCAAGTACAATTGACGCCAACGATGGTAGCATTGAGGTTACTGCAACGGGAAGTAGCGATGTAGAATATAGTATTAATAATGGTACTAACTGGCAAGTTAGCAATGTCTTTAACGGTTTAGATACAGGTACTTACACCGTTATGGTTCGATATACGGATGAAAGTTGTCCAATAACACACAATCAACCAATCGTTTTAAGCTTAGATATTTGTGCAACTATTACTGAAATTATGACCACTAATCCTGAGGGTTGTGGGACGAACTCAGGAGCTATTTCCATTACGGCTACAGGTACGAATGTTTTGGAATACAGCATTGATAACGGACTGTCTTGGCAAATGAGTAGTAATTTTAGCGATTTGACCGCTGGCGATTATACTGTTGTGGTTCGGCATATAGATGGTACTTGTGTAACGCCGCTAGATTCCATGATTACCTTGAATACAAATGGTGTAATCGACATTAGTGCCGTTAATTTTGTATCGCCAACGGGTTGTGCGGACGATAATGGAAGTATTGAAATTATAGCTGACGGTGGAATTAATTTAGAATATAGTATTGATGATGGGACAACTTGGCAAGCGAGTAATACTTTTAATGGACTAAATACCAATGCTTATTCGATTATTGTAAGAACAGTCGACGAAGCCTGTCAAACAGCTTACGATGATCCAGTTTTCCTAATTGGTGATTTTAGCTTAACCATTACAGCAGTAGATAGTACTAATCCAGTTGGCTGCGGAGAAAATAATGGAAATATTACGATTACCGCTTCGGGCGGAGATAGTCTAGAGTATAGTGTTGATAATGGTCAGACTTGGCAATTGAGCAATACGTTTGATAGTTTAACTGCTGGAATATATACGATTGTGGTACGAACGATCGATGGTTTCTGCCCAACTATTTACCAGATGCCCATTATTTTAATGGGAGGAGATGATATTATGATTACTGGGGTTAATAGTACAAATCCGACGGATTGTGGTGGTTCAGATGGACAAATAATTATTACCGCAGCGGGTACTGTTAATTTGGAATATAGTATTAACAACGGAGCGAGTTGGCAAGCAAGTAATGTTTTTAGTAACCTCTCTGCTGATACTTACGCTATTTTAGTCAGAACAACAGATGGACTTTGTGAAGTAGCTTATGATACCTTAGTTGTTCTAATGGGAAGTGGCGACCTAGTTATTTCAGCCGTTGAGCATACTGACCCAACGGATTGTGATGGAACAAACGGAACAATTACGATTACAGCTTCTGGTGCGGATAACTTAGAGTATAGTATTGATAATGGTGGAATATGGCAAGCAAACAATGTCTTTACTGACCTTGCTGCTGGTAATTATACCATTTTAGTTAGAACACCCGATGCACTTTGTCAGGTAGCTCACGATACCTTAGTTAGTCTAATAAGTAGTGGTGATTTAAGAATTACCGATATTACTACCCATCCTATTGATGATTGCGGAGGAAGCAATGGTGATATTAGGATTACTGCGTTAGGTGCGGATAATCTAGAATATAGTATTGACAATGGTGCTAACTGGCAACCAGAGAATCGGTTTAGTAATCTACTACCAGGTACTTATAATATTTTGGTCAGAACAACCGATTTGACTTGTCAAGTTGCGCATAATGAACCAATTGTTTTAACCGAAGGCGTACCAATCAATATTATTGAAGTAATAGGAAACAATCCTGATAATTGTGAAGGAACAAATGGTACGATTACTATTACTGCGGAGAGTATCCAACCGTTGGAGTACAGTATTAATAATGGAGCGTCATGGCAAACGAGTAATGTTTTTACAAACCTATCCTCAGATGTTTATACGATTTTAGCTAGAGCATTAAGTGTTAATTGCCAACGGGCATACGATAGTCCTATTATTCTTATCGGCGGTCAACCGATTGAAATTGTGGATGTAATTAGCCTTAACCCAAGTGATGTTAATACGAATGATGGAATAATAGAGGTAATAGCCGCAGGAAGTGCGCCTTTAGAATACAGTATTAATAATGGCGAAAATTGGCAAACAAGTCCTTTTTTTGAAGGATTGACCGAAGGAACCTACACCATTTTAGTACGCTACGAGAATGGAAATTGTCAAGTAAATTATACGATCCCAGTTGTTTTAACAGCGGAAAGATGTTTGGCGTTTATTGAGGTAATAGCACATGGACCAGAAGGTTGTGGATCTAATGATGGACATATTTTTATTTTTACTAATATAGTAGGGGATAATGTAGAATATAGTATCAATAATGGAATTGATTGGCAGAATTTTGAGGTTTTTGAAAACCTGAATGCTGGTGAATATACCGTTTTAGCTAGAAGAACAGATACTGATTGTCAAATTGCTTTAGATACCACGATTACCCTAGGTGAAGGCATGCCATTGGAAATTCTAGAGGTACTTGCCTTTGATAGCGATGTGTGTAATAATAATGGCGGAGAAATTATCATATTCCCCAATATTTTCACGAATATAGAATTTAGTATTGATAATGGACTGACTTGGCGTCCTGATAATCAATTTTTGGAGGTGGCTCCTGGTACTTACACCATTAGAGCAAGAAGCACTAATTTAGCTTGTCAAGCTACTTATGCACAAACGGTGACGATTGGTGAAATTGGGGGAAACCCAATATCCAATGTATTTGTTAGTGATCCATCCAATTGTAATAGTGCAGATGGCTTTATTTCCATAGAAGCTAACGTTGGTTTTAATGCAGAATTCAGTATTGATAATGGAGTAACTTGGCAAGGCGACCCATTCTTTCCAAATTTATTGGCTGGCTCTTACAACATAAAACTTAGAACAGGTACTTGTGAAATTGATTATACAGATAATCCAGTTATTGTAGGTGGATCGAATGATTTTAGCGTCCTCACACCAATTCCTAGTAGAGCGATTTGTACGGATACTTTGATGGCTATATCTGTTACCTTAAATGACTCCATTGCCTTTTATCAAGTCAATAATGGAACAATTATCAATCCAGTACTTAGTGGTTCTACCTTGACTTTTGATGCGATAGTGGATGGTTTATTCAATGAATACGAAATTACTTTCACCAATGCCATCGGCTGTGAAGTCACCGAATCATTTACTATTTTCCAAGCTGTAGATACCGAAGCCGACTTTGTTGTCATCGAGCCTTATTGTAAAGAAATGGAAGTCAGCCTCTTATTTACAGGTACGTCTACGCCAATGGCGGATTTAACCTGGGAATTAGATGGTGGAACACTTATTTCTAGTTCACCAGCAACAGCTACCGATCCCGCTGGAAAAGAAATTGTGGTCAGATGGGACAATGAAGGGAGTCGATTAATCAAATTGACGGTTAATGATGGAGGTTGTATAGATGATGAATACGAGAGCATTTTTGTTAGAAAATTACCACTAGTAGATGCAGGAGTAGATCAGTCTATTTGTATGGGCGATTGTGTGGAATTAACGGGAAGTGGAACAGGTGTTTGGTACGAATGGGGCCCAGCCGCAGGCTTAAGTTCAACGAATGGACCAAACGTAACAGCTTGTCCAACCGAAACAACGACTTACACCTTAACGGTAATGAGTGCAGATGGTTGCGTCTCTGTGGATAGCGTAACTGTAAATGTAGAGACAGGGTTTATGATTATGACCGAAGATGTTACCATTTGTGAAGGTGAATCTACGCAATTGCAGGTTTCAGGTGGTACTACTTATACTTGGTTTCCTGGCGTAACTTTAAACAATCCAAATATTCCTAACCCTATCGCAACCCCCGCAGTCACCACGCTTTATAAAGTAGTTTCTGCGAATGAAAATGGGTGTATTGACACCGCTTATGTAACGGTGTTCGTCAACCCAAATCCAGAAGCAGTTGCTTGTGAGGATAAGACCATTTGTCGAGGAGATAGCATTCAATTAATTGTCACGACCCATGCTCAATATAGCTGGAGCCCAACCAATACTTTATTAAATCCAAATAGTGGAACACCGATTGCTTTCCCAACGGAAACGACGACTTATACGGTAACCGTTACCGACGAAAATGGCTGTACTGATAAAGATGAAGTTACTGTATTTGTCAACACTCCGCCATTGGTCAATGCAGGAAATGATGTTACCATTTGTGCCAATGCCTCCACTAGACTAAGTGCTTCAGGTGCAATCAGTTATACTTGGTCACCAGCAATAGGATTGAGTAATTCGAATATTGCGAACCCCATTGCAAATCCTTCTGTAACAACCACTTATATCGTAACGGGTGTAGATGCAAATGGATGTTCTAATACGGATCAACTTACCGTTTCTGTGATGGAAAATACAGGGATTTCTGCGGGGAATGATGTAACGATTTGTGATGGAAATATTGTTCAATTAAATGCTTTTGGTGGTTCAAATTATACTTGGTCACCAACTACTGGATTGAATAATCCAAACATTGCAAATCCAATTGCAACGCCAACTACTACCACCACTTATACCGTAACAGGCGTAAGTGCAAATGGTTGTCCTGCAATAGATGAAGTGACCATTTTTGTTAATCCAAGACCAGAGGCGATTGCCTGTGAAGATAAGATGATTTGTCGAGGAGAAAGCATCCAATTAATTGTTACTACTCATGCTCAGTATAGTTGGAGTCCAACGAATACTTTATTAAATCCAACGAGTGGAACACCAACTGCTTTCCCAACGGAAACGACCACTTATACAGTAACCGTAACCGACGAAAATGGTTGTACAGATATCGATGAGGTAGTCGTCTTTGTCAATGAGCCAAATTCAGTTGACTTAGGGCCTGATGTTACTTTATGTGGTGGAGGCGTAGTGCCTCTGGATGCAGGGGTAGGTGTAGCGTATCAATGGAGCCCGACCACAGGCTTGAGTGATCCGAATAGTAGAAACCCAATAGCAACAGTTACCAATACGACCATTTATACGGTGCAAGTAACCAATGCAAATGGTTGTGTCGGAACAGATGAAATAACGATCAATGTAAATAATGGCCCAATTGCCGATGCAGGCCCAGCGGTTGTTTTATGCCCAGGTGGTTCAGGACAATTAATGGCTTCGGGTGGAGTTTCTTACCAATGGAGCCCAACCACAGATTTAAGTAACCCAAATATTGCGAACCCAATTGTCACCGCTACCCAAGTAACAAATTACCAAGTATCCGTAACTGATGAGTTCGGTTGTACAGCAACTGATGAAGTTTTGGTAACTGTTTCCCTGCCATTAGCAGTAGATCCAATTCTTACAGATGCTACTTGCTGTGGAACAGGAGGAAGTGCTATTCTAAACGTTTCTGGTGGTTTTGGAAATGCTAACTTTACTTGGTCACCGAATGTTTCTACCACGAATACCGCAACGAATTTAGCTGCTGGATTCTATAAAGTAATCGTAACCGATGCTGTAGGCTGTAGCATCATCTTTACGTTTGAAATTAAGGAAGATTGTAATGGTTGTCCTGATATGTTCCCTGAAGATGAACGATGTATTAGTGATACGGCTACGACTGAGCAAATTTGTGTACCGATTGCTTTAGAAGATATTGGCGCTTACGAAATATTAGTGAATGGCAGCACTTATTTACCAGACCATGGTTGTGCCCACGAAAATTTAACGGCTTATTCATACGCTTTAGTGGAAGGACAAGGTAGGACAGGCATGTACCAAATAGAAAATTGGGAAGTCAATGGTCAAATGTATGCCACAGAAGTGGAAACTATGGATGAACTGACTTTCTGGATGAATACAGTTGATCCTGGTGGTAATTGGATTAATAATCCATCCATTTTGACCATTATTGGTGGAAATCCAGCTAAGACTTATGGAACGATGAAAGTCATTCAATTGACCAAATGGATTGAAACGATGTTACAACCTGATGTGACAGGAATTGCGACTAGTAGTATTATTGAAGTGGATGTTAGTAATATGCCAAGGCCGATGGAGGTGATTATTACCAATAGTGCGACTTGTTGTTCAGATACGATTGTCTTAACACGATGTGGAGAAGAACAGCCTTGTGTGGAAGAAATCATTACCCAAAATCAGTTTGAAGAAATGATTGATTGTGGAGAAACGGCGACTATCTGCTTAGATATTCCATTTAGTACCCTTAATAATTATGATTTAGAGGTGACCAATGGTGCTTTTGAGGGAATTCCATTGCCTTGTAATTATGACTCCATGTTTGCCTATACTTATTTTACACTTCCGGGACAAGGTGCGGCAGGCCCTTATAAGGTGACCAATTGGATAGTAGATGGACAAATGTATACTGGAATGTTCAATACTTTACCTGAGTTTGCCCAATTAATGAATCAAATTGATCCAACAGGAAATTGGAAGTTAGACGTGTCTACTTTGACGATTCAAGGAGGGAATCCAACGACAAATTATGGGGCTATTAATATCGAACAGACAACTACTGGATCAATTGCCACTCTTGAAATTAATTCTAACTTAATTCCAATGGGAACGCAGTTAACCTTTGTCTCAGGTAATTATGAAGTTTTAATTAATAATAAAAATTCAGGATGTCGAGATCGATTTTTAGTAAATGTATCTTGTGATAATGTGACTCCACCAACGGATACGATGGTTACACCAGTTGACACGATGGTGACTCCACCAACGGATACGATGGTTACGCCAGTTGACACGATGGTGACTCCACCAACGGATACGGTGGTAACGCCAGTTGACACGATGGTGACTCCACCAACGGATACGATGGTAACGCCAGTTGACACGATGGTGACTCCGCCAACAGATACAATGGTTACGCCAGTTGATTCTATAGTAACTCCGCCAACGGATACGATAATGGAAGTAACTTGTATAGATTTTATTACAGAAGACGTGTTATTTACGATGGTGAGTCGTTGCGATTCAATAGTGACCTTCTGTCTTGATATTCCATTTGCGGAAATTAATCAATATGCGATTACCCTAGATGGTCAAGTTTATAGCGGAATACCAACTAGTTGCACAGATGGAACAGCCTTTAATGTTGGGGTGGGAGGCTTTAATTTTCTTTTTGAAAATCTGACTACAGGTTGCAAAGACAGTATCATTTTAGCAGTCACTTGCGCAACTAGCCCTAGAGAAGAAGTACTTATTTTAGAAGAAGGAGAAACAGTTATCTATTGTCCTGAATCGGATGATCTAATCGGAGATATTGTGTCCATTGTCAATATGTGCCCAGAAGAATCAGGTATATTGACTAGTCTAATTTTAGATACGATTGACTACTGTGTGAATGTTACTGGATTGGTAGCAGGTGAGGAAAAAGCTTGTTTGGTTGTTTGTGATGCCAATGGTATTTGTGATACGACTTACTTAACCATACAAGTAACGCCTAAAGTTTTATTAAATCCAATAGCAGAAAGAGATATTGATACAACTGAAGAGGGTACAATGGTTACCATTGATGTATTGGCAAATGATTCCATTTTTGGCACTTTACAAAATATGGAGATTTTGTCGGCACCAGCCAATGGTACAGCTACCTTTAACTTAGACAATATGATTTCTTATACGCCCAATGATGATTACTGTAATTCAAGCAGCCCTGATTTGATTATGTATGGTATTTGTAATGATAATGGCTGTGATACAGCGATGGTGGAAATTTGGGTGCCTTGTGGCAATCTAGAAATCAAAAATGGTTTCTCTCCAAATAATGATGGGATCAACGATTACTTTAGAATTAACGGTTTACAAAATTTCCCAAATAATAACGTGACCATCTTTAACCGTTGGGGCACAAAAGTATTCAGTCAGCAAGGCTATAAAAACCAATGGGACGGTACTTTTGAAGATAAAGATTTACCCGATGGTACTTATTTCTATATTTTCGATGATGGAAAAGGGAAGAAGTATTCTGGTTGGGTGCAGATCAATCGGTAATTCAGTAGGCGGTTAGCAATATTACAGTAGGCAGTTTGCAGTAGCAGTAGGCAGAGTAGGGTGATTTAGAAGGTATTTGATACTTTCAAAGTATCTGGTACGTTGAGCCTCCTATATTGGAAGTTAAAATTTATTGACATTTTAAAGTCTGCCTGACGGTAGGTAGCAATAATTTGTTCGTTTTAAAAGATTGTTAAGAACCTAGCTAAGCTAATAATTTTGACTAAAAAAGGATTGGTATTTTAGGTAGAGAAATAATTCTGTAAATCCTGAATAATCGGGTTATCCTGTAAAAATATATTAAGGTGTTTTTAGTAAATGCCCGGTCGGTTTTGGCGGTCGGGCATTCTTTTTTTATTAAATTCGATTTTATATCTCCTTATTAATTTCCCTAACAAAATCCAAAATTTCTTTTTGCCCCTCCTTTTTAACGGAAGAAGTAATAAATTCTTGCGGCAATGCTTCCCATTGTTCTAATAAAGTAGCTCGAATTCGATCAATATTTGGCTGTACTTCGGCAGGTTTTAATCTATCAGTCTTGGTATAAACAATCGCAAAAGGGACTTGTTTATCGCCCAACCAATTTAAGAAATCAATGTCAATTTGTTGGGCAGGAATATTCGCATCAAGTAGTACAAAAGCGCAAGCTAAGGTTCTACGATGTTGTAAATAGCCTTCGATCATTATTTCCCATTCCCGCCTTTTTTTCTTAGAAATTTTAGCGTAACCATACCCCGGTAAATCAACCAAGTACCAAGCTCGTTCCACTAAAAAATAATTAATCATTTGGGTTTTGCCAGGTTTTTTAGAAATACGTGCTAAGCCATTTCTACCCGTTAACATATTAATTAACGAAGATTTGCCTACATTGGATCGACCAATAAAAGCATATTCTGGTTTTTTATCTTTAGGGCAGGACGAGATACTTGGATAACTTCCTACATATTTTACTTCTTGCATCGTTTTAGTCATACCTGAAATTTTAATAGCACAGTATATAATAATAGTTGAGTTTCCTACCTGAAAATATTGTTACTACTTAATAACTCAACCAAGAACCTTAAATCTGCTAAAATCAAAAATGCAAAATTATAACTTTAAAATTTAGTAATAGAAAAAATAATTTGAATTCGTGGGGAATAAAACATAAAATGTTCAACTGATTTTTTATTAGTTAACTTAAGTAGCGTACAACGAAGAGTAGAGATTAGAGAGAAGAGAAAAGCGACTAAAACTACCTATAAAACATAAATTTTTAGAAAATTCATCTAAAGTTTGGTAATTTAATAGGTTTATCTCTCGTCTCGACTCTCTGTTCTCTATTCTCCGTAACTTGGATTAGTTATTCTTATTTTAGAAAGGAGCGTCCTAAAATGGCGGTAACCAAAACGTCTCCTCAGCGCCAATTATTAAAAAAAAGCGTTTTCTAAACTAAAATGAAAAAGAAAAGTTATATTTTGACAAACTTTGTAAGCGATTAAAACTTTAAAAAGTAACGAGGAATCAATAATTATCGTTTAATTTGTGGAATCGTATTGATAAACTAAAGAATATAGTGTTTCAGATGCAACTTTCAGGCGAATATGATTACTCTTATAACTAAAGAAGATAAAAATTCGTTTTAAGGGATGAGGGGTTAAATAAACTACGCAAAATGACGAGGCTATTTTTGCTTTTAGTAAGGCAAATTTTTCCAGCATAGGCATAGTTACGTTGGAAAAATTTAACGAGACTAAAAGGAAAAAGAGTCCGTCAGGTGTGTAGGTTATTTATTTCGTCATCCCTAAGCATCCAAAACTGAAATATTAAATCTTCAGCGCAATCCACTAAAATTCACCATCACGACATCCGATATGGTAAAAAATATTCTACTAGTCATTGCTTGCTGCACTACCTTTAGCCTCTTTGCACAACAACCGAGTAACTATAGTTTATATATGTTTAATCAATTTGCCTTCAATCCAGCCTATGCTGGAATGGACAATTCATTGAGCATTAATGGGCTTTATCGGAAACAATGGTCTGGCTTAACAGATAGCCCTACTACCCAAAATATAAACATTCATATGCCCTTATATATTCTAAGTGGTGGTATTGGCATAAATGTTGAGAATGAGAAGATAGGTTTAGAACAAAACCTACTTGCAACCCTTTCGTATAATTTTCAACTCCCCGTTGGAAAAATTGGAATTTTGTCTATCGGTGCAAGTGGTGGAATTTTTCAAAAAGGCCTTGATGGTTTAAGGATTTTAACCCCTGAAGGACAATATGAAGGTTTTACTATTAATCATAATGATGATTTACCATTACCAACAGGTGATGTAAGTGAATTAACCCCCACCTTTAATGCAGGTATTTATTTTAAAACAGAAACTTTTGAAGCAGGATTTTCTACCGTAAATATTCAAGAACCAGTCATTGAAGGTACCTTCTTTTCAACAACATTAAGCCGCAACTATTTTTTTAATGCAGCGTACCAATTTGACTTATTGAGAAGTGTAACTGTACATCCTTCTATCTTGATGAAAACGGATTTGATAGAGACCCAAATTGAAGCATCTATTTTATTTAAATATAATGACAATATATTTGTAGGTGGTTCGTTAAGAGGATATAACTCGAATACCCTTGATGCGGCAAGTTTAATCCTAGGATTGAATTTAAGCGAAAAAATTAAATTAGCTTATGCTTATGATTATACGTTATCTGATTTGAACTTAGTTAGCAACGGAAGCCATGAGATAATGATTAGTTATAACCTAGGAACAGACATTGGAAAAGGTAAATTACCTAAAATTATTTTCAATCCTCGATATATAGATTAGTCACTAACAATAGGGTAGAAGAATCGTATACCAAATATCCTAAACTGTCGCCCATTATAGAAGAAATGTAAGACAGTTTGCAAAAGTTTGAAATAAGTTATAATTAGCAACTTTTTTTGAAAAAGTAGGCACTAAGATTTAAGATAAGGACGTTTTAAGTTCGCTGATGTAAAAATAAAGGCACAGATCGTTTAGCTTGAAAAAATAAAGAGTTATCAAAAAGTAGATAATTCTAGCTATTAATCTCCGAATTGTCGCCAATCATCAAGATTTATTTTTTTTTATTCTTTGAAAAAACACTTAACCGAGTAACTTTACGGTCGTTTTTGCGGGTAAGCAAAGCCCAAACAAATTTAGGTAATTATGAGCGTCAACATGAGAAAAATGTCAAAGTTTTTGTTTTCCCTAGTTTTATTAGCCGGTCTTACTACTGCTTGTGGTAAAAAAGAAGGTGGTGAATTGACTGGGGTGTTAGATCGTCCTTCTTTCAATGGAATCAATCCTTATGGTATGCAGTACATTCCTTCTGGAACCTTGCATATTGGACCTGCCGATCAGGATTTGAGAAGTACCTACGTACAAAGACCTAAATCTATTTCGATTCAAGGTTTTTTCATGGATGAAACGGAAATCACTAATAACGAGTATCGGCAATTTGTCGATTGGGTAAGAGATGAAAAGGCGTTACGTCTTTTGGATTACATGGCAGAAGATGACAACGGTGATTTAACCGATAAAGTGGATTGGGATTATCGAGATGAAATTGATTGGGAAGATACAGAAAGTGAAATCCAAGATTTATTTTATGATGAAGAAAGTTTTATCTACACAGGAGATGAGCCTAATATGGGCGGTAAAACAGTTGACATTGATAAATTAGTCTACGAGTACAAAACTTACGATTGGAAGCAAGCAGCACAAGCGCGAAGTTTTTCTAATGTTGATAAATACTCAACAGAGCATTCTGTAAATATTTATCCAGATATTTTTTGCTGGATTAGAGATTTCTCTTATTCCTATAACGAGCCGATGACTAGAAATTATTTCTGGCACCCAGCTTTCGATGATTATCCAGTAGTAGGGGTGAATTGGAAAATGGCGCAGGCTTTCTGTAATTGGAGAACAGAACTTTGGAATACTTTCAAAGCCACTCAAAAGAATGAGGTGAATACGGAAGACTTCCGTTTACCAACCGAACACGAATGGGAGTATGCGGCAAGAGGTGGACATGACTTAGCACCATACCCTTGGGGTGGATTTTATACTAGAAATGGTAAGGGCTGTTTATTAGCTAACTTTAAGCCAGGTAGAGGTAACTATCCTGAAGATGGTGGACTATACACCGTAGCAGCAGATATGTACTTTCCTAATGACTACTTATTATACAATATGTCAGGAAACGTTGCAGAATGGACTTCTTCAGCTTACTATGAAAATGCTTACTCTTTCTTACATGATTTAAATCCAGATATTCGTTACGACGCTACGGATGATGATTACGAAGCAGATCAGCGTAAAGTAATTAGAGGAGGATCATGGAAGGATGTTGCTTATTTCCTACGTTGTGGTGTGCGTCACTGGGAATACCAAGATACGACAAAATCTTACGTTGGATTTAGATGTGCGCTTACTTTCTTAGGTCGTTCAATCAACGATGATTTTTAATCGGTAAAGCATAAAAATAAAAATGGTACGAATATTTAACACAATAATGTTCGTACCATTTTAGTTATAAAAGAATGTGGTTGAAACAGGCGATTTTATTCGCCTTTTATTTTGACCCATAATGTTTTGATTATCAATAGGAAAAGGACTTAATTGGCATTTAAAACGGTCAATACTTATACCAACTAAAAAATTAAACAAAACACCCTTCAAAAACCGTTACTTTTAATCATTTATTCGTTTTATAAGTGACAATCTAACAATTTTAATAACCTACAATAACATTCAGAAGTTATGAGTTTTGTAAAGTCAAAAGGATTCAAGTATTTAAAGAATTTGTTAATCGGTGTTGGTGCGGCTGTAGTATTAATGGGCGCATTATTTAAATTAGAGAGCTGGCCTTATGCAAGTGAAATGTTAATCCTTGGATTATCAGTAGAGGCATTAATTTTCTTAGTATTAGGAATATTAGGACCAGAAAAAGATTATTACTGGGAAAAATTATATCCAGGTTTAGACCAATATGGTGCAAAAATCCAACCTTTAGCTGCTGGCCCAGGTGCTGCTTCTCCAGGATTAAATGGTGAAGTTGTAGAGCAACAATTAGGCGGTATGTTAAACGAATTGCAAGGAATGTCTAAGAGCTTAGGTTCTTTGAAAGCATTGCAAGAAGCTGATTTCTCTGGAACTGGACAGCAAATCAAACAAATGAATAGCTTCTATTCAAAATTAAACGAAGCAATGGCTGATTTAGCGGATTCTGTAGATGAGACAAAGCACTACAAAGATCAATTAACTGCATTAAATACCAATTTGAATTCTTTGAACGGTGTTTATGGAGGTATGTTGTCTGCAATGTCTAATATCGGCGGGCCTAGAAGCTAATGCGATTGTTCGATTGCTAGATTGTTTTATTGTTGTGAGCAATAAAGCAATACAACAATAAAACAATATAACAATTTTTAAAAATACAGTTGTGGATGGAGTTTACGAGAAAGTAATCAAAGAAATATAAAGTCCTCAACGCTCTATAAAATAAATAAAAATGTCTATTCCTAAGGATCCCAGGCAGTTGATGATTAACCTAATGTATCTGGTATTGACCGCATTATTAGCGTTAAACGTTTCTGCCGAAGTGATGAACGCATTTAAGACTATTGACGATAGTTTAGTAAAATCTAATACAACAACTAATAAAGCCATTGATGAGCAAGCATCTGCTTTAAATGCTTTATTAGGCGAACAATCAAAAGAAAAATTTAAGCCATTAGGTGTTGCCGTAACAGATATTCGAACAGAAATTGCTGGTTTCAATGATTGGATTAGTCAATTGAAGGACGAATTAATTGATGCAGCTGGTGACAAGAGTGGTGCTGTTGATGATGGAGATTTTCTTTATCCTGAAAATCCTGCTAAAAAGATCATCAAGGGTAAGAAAAATAAAGATGTTACCACAAATATGTTGGTAAAAGAAGGAAAAGGAGATGAATTGGCTGCTAAAATAGCAGAAGTAAGAAAAAATATTGTTGATATCTACACTAAAGTTATCAATGAAAATAAGGAAACTTTCGGCTTTGTTAAAGGTGGTAAAGTAGACCAAGCAGCAGCAGATGCTAATATTGCTTCCTTTGCTAATAATATCTCTTTAGATATTGATCAAAATTGGGAAGAGCAATCTGATGGTAATAAGACAAGTTGGGCGGATTTCCGTTTCCGACAAATGCCATTAATCTCTGTTTTACCTTTATTAACTAAATTTCAAACGGATGCTAAAAATGCAGAAGCATTAGGTGTCAGTAAGTTAGCGGAGTTAGTAGGTGGTAAACAAATTGTATTTAACCAATTTTTCCCTGTAATCAACGCTAAGAAAGCATATGTGATTAAAGGCGGGAAATTTGAGGCAGAAGTATCTTTAGGGGCTTACAGTTCTGATATCCCACCTGCAAATATCAATTTGACCGTAAATGGTAAAAGATTACCAGTTGGAAAAGATGGAAAAGCAGTTTTTTCAGATGCAGCTTCTGGTTTAGGTACAAAGACCTTGAATCTTAGTGCAACCGTAACCAATCCTTTAACTGGAGAAGTAACGACTTCAAAATCAACTTTTGATTACGAAGTAGGAGAAACTTCTGCTACGGTATCTGCTGATAAGATGAACGTATTTTATATTGGTGTAGATAATCCAATTTCTGTTTCTGTTGCAGGGGTATCTAGTAATGCAGTAAAAGTGAACTGTAGTGGTCCTGGCTGTAACTTAAAAGGAGGAAAAGGTAAATACATTGTGAAAGTAACCAAGCCTGGTGATGTTAAAATTAATGTTGCTGGCGGTGGTTTATCTAAGTCTGCAGACTTTAGAGTAAAGCGTATTCCTGATCCAGTAGCTAAGCTTGGAAACAAGAAAGATGGCTCAATGGGGAATGGAGAATTTAAAGCACAAAGAGGGGTGATTCCTTGGTTAGAAGGCTTTGATTTTGATGCAAAATGTAAGATTCAGGGGTTCAACTTAGTAAGAGTTGCTAAGCGACAAGATCCTGTCGCTAGTAATAATCCTGGTGGAACTTTTAATCAAAAGTCACAAAGATTAGTACGTGCTGCTAAACCAGGGGATACTTATTACTTTGAGAACGTGAAAGCTACTTGCCCAGGTGATGCGGCTGGTAGAAAGATTAACTCAATGGTATTTAAAATTAGATAAAGTAAAAGAAATTAGAAGTTAGACCACTTTGTTGTCAGAAGTCAGATTAAAATAGAATCTATCTGATTTCTGACAACAAAGTGGTCTGACTTCTAATAAATATGTCAGCCTTTTAGCATACTGAATTTTTAAGCATAATTTTTGTAGCTATTCTGGCGTTTTAGCATTGTAATTTTTTGTAAAATCTATCTATTAAAATCGATTATGAATATTAAGTGCTTAATTGGATGTTTCTTATGTTTTTTCGCTGTTCAGTTCGTTAATGCACAGGACTTGCGAGAAGGAACGGAAAGCGAATATAAAACCGAAGCTGGCGAGGAATTTGATGCGCCTTTAGACGGTATTGTAGAAAAGAAAATTATTACGGATCGTCGGGTTTTGCCTTATGATGATATTCGAGAAGCAGATATTTTTTGGGAAAAAAGAATATGGAGAGTGATTGACGTTAGAGAAAAATTAAACCTTCCGTTTTCTTATCCAGAAGAACCATTTTTTTCTATCTTAATGAAAGCTGCTGAAGAAGGTGAAATTACAGTTTATGGAACAGAAGATGATAAGTTTTCTTATCCATTAGCACCTGATGAAGTTTCTTCTATGGGGGCTACAGTCGATACGATTATCGCTTTTGATCCAGAAACTTACGAAGAAGAAATTACAATTGTAAGAAATGACTTAAATCCAGAAGACATCAAACAGTTTAGAATCAAAGAAATTTGGTTTTTTGATGAAGAGTCTTCTACGCTTCAAGTTAGAATTCTTGGGATTGCACCCTTAAAAGATGAATATGATGAGAATGGTAATTATAAATATACGACGCCATTATTCTGGGCTTATTATCCTGAATGTAGAGAAATTTTAGCTCGACATAAAGTATTCAATCCAGAGAATGATGCAGATATTACCACTTGGGAAGATTTGATGGAAGAACGTCGTTTTTCTAGCTATATCATGAAAAGATCAAATGTCTACGATAGAAAAGTAGAAGATTACCTAACAGGAGTAGATATGCTTTTAGAAGCAGAAAAAATCCGTATGGAAATCTTTAACTTCGAGCATGATCTTTGGTCGTATTAATTCGTAGCTTAGACCCCTGGTCTGAGCAACAAAAAGCCTCAACTGATACTATTCGGTTGAGGCTTTTTACATGTTATTGTTGATTTGCTAAATTTTTAGAATTCTTGCAGATGCCGATAAACCAAATCAACTGGCAATCCCATTATATTACTATAAGTCCCTTTAATTTTGGAAACCTTACATAAGCCAATCCATTCTTGTACGGCA
Source organism: Saprospiraceae bacterium (assembly GCA_965277445.1). Classification (GTDB taxonomy): domain Bacteria; phylum Bacteroidota; class Bacteroidia; order Chitinophagales; family Saprospiraceae; genus JAFMDF01. Next base: position 577,052 of record CBDICY010000001.1, read on the forward strand.
TAAGCACCTGCCTTGTCATAAGGCTGAAATTTGTTAATATAATAATCAATTTCAACCGCAGATAAATTTTCTAACTTTACTTTAGAAACCCCAATAAAACTAACTTTTTTCTTTTTGGACAAGAGGCAAACCCCTGTAATCACTTCATGCCATTTGCCTGATAATTTTTTTAAGATACGAGCTGCATCTTTTTTATCTTTGGGCTTTTCATAGATATTTTTTCCTTTGGTAACAATCGTATCAGCCGCCAAAATAATATGCCCTTTTTTTAAAAAATCCTTACAAGCAGTTGCCTTTTTCTCTGCTAAAAATAAAGGAACTTGTGGAGGTGTTAAGGTGGAAGGATAATTTTCCTCAACTTCTTTGGCTTGAACTTTAAAATTAAAACCTGCTTCGGCAAGTAACTGACTTCTACGAGGAGATTTAGAGGCAAGGATTAATTTGATAGAAGTTAAAACTGCTGGAATAGATTGGATAGATTTACTCATTTAAACATTTTTTCATTTACTCATTGAATCACTTGGGTAACCAAACTTTTTTCAATCGAAGCACTTTTTCGATGACATCTCGAACACAACCTTCCCCACCACCAAAAGGAGACAGATATTGCGTAATTTCTCTGATTTCAGGAGCTGCGTTTTTAGGGCAAACGGGTAAGCCAACAAGCCTCATGACAGCGTAATCGGGCAAATCATCCCCCATATATAAAACCTGTTCATCGTCTATATTATAAATTTCTTTAAATTCATCATAAGCTTCCTTTTTATCCCTCGTTTTTTCATAAATATCCGTAATGCCGATTTCTTTAAAAATAGGCGCTAAGCCATTCAAACTACCTCCTGAGATAATGGCTACCTTGAATTTGTTGTCTATTGCTTTCTGCAAAGCAACTAAATCTTTATCGTTTAATTTTCGGACAATTTTCCCATTTTCAAAAACGAAAATACTATGATCAGTAAGGACGCCATCGACATCAAAAATAAAGGCTTTAACCCTGCGAAATTTTTCTAAATTATTCATAGCGGAAGATAGAGGTTAAAAAGTGTAGAGGTTACAAGGCACAAAGATAGGTCGTTCAGTATAGGGGATAAAGTTCCCCGTATTTTTTGCCGCCTCTCAAAATCAGGAGCACTTTATCTCACATTCTGAATCGTCTAGCATAAAGATACAAAAGTGGTAGGTTTGAAAACCTTTATACCTTGTGACCTCTTTACCTATCAACCTTTCTTTATAAATTCTGAAATGCTTTATCTAAATCTTCAATTAAATCATCGACATCTTCTACGCCCACACTTAAACGAATTAAAGAGTCGGTTAAACCAACTTTTAGTCGTTCTGCTCTAGGAATAGATGCATGTGTCATACTAGCAGGATGCCCAATCAAGGATTCTACGCCACCTAAGGATTCTGCTAAAGTAAACAAATGCGTATTACTCAATACTTTTTTAGCGTCTTCGTAATCGTCAACCGCTAAATCAAAAGAAACCATGCCTCCAAAATCTCTCATTTGGGCTTTGGCAATTTTATGATTTGGATGATCTTTAAAACCTGGATAATACACCTTGCCAACTCTTGGATGCGCCTTCAAAAATTTAGCTATTTTCTTAGCATTTTTACAAGCTCTTTCTACCCGCAAATGTAAGGTTTTGATGCCTCGTAAAATAAGAAAACAATCTTGCGGACCAGGTACTGCTCCTACTGCATTTTGAATGTAATGTAAACGGTCTGCTAACTTTTTAGTCTTAGCGACCACCGCACCTAAAATGACATCAGAATGACCACCTAAGTATTTCGTAGCAGAATGTAAGACCAAATCTGCTCCTAAATCTAGTGGATTTTGCAAATAGGGAGAAGAGAAAGTATTGTCTACACAAACTAGTAAATTATTAGCTTTTGCTACTTTACAAATGGCTTTGATGTCAATAATATTGAGCATTGGATTGGTTGGTGTCTCAATCCAAATTAATTTAGTTTTTCCTCGATTAATATGTTTTTTAAACTGCTTAGGATCATTCATATCTACAAAATGAGATCGAATACCATAAGGCTCAAAAATGGTGCGCATTAACCGATAAGACCCACCATATATATCATTGGAAGCTAAAACTTCATCGCCAGACTTTAATAATCTTAGCACAGCATCCATAGCGGCCAAACCACTAGCAAAACAGACCGCATCTTTCCCATTTTCTAGTGCTGCTAGGTTTTTTTCTAATACCGAACGGGTTGGATTTTTGGTTCTTGCATATTCATAGCCCTTATTTTTACCTGGTGCTTCCTGCGCATAAGTGGAAGTCTGGTAAATTGGCGTCATAACTGCTCCAGTTGCTGGATCTGGTTCAATGCCTGCGTGGATTACTTTAGTTGCAAATTTCACTATGTATGATTAAGTGTAATTACTTAGGTAGAAGGTGTATTGGTGGAGGGTAGAAGACTAACAACAGGAAAACTGGGTAATTCCCCGAATTTATTTAACTTTTGCCTTGTTTATTTCCCGTTTTGACCGCCCATCATTTACCTAAGTAGTTAAGATTAATTGTAATTGGTTAAAATGAGGAAATCATTCATAACCAAAAATAAAATAAAAACCTCCAAACTGCACGAAATGTTTTACGAAACAGTTTGGAGGTCTAATTGTATCAAATAAAGAAGATATGAAAGATATTTAAGCGGTATGTATCATATCTAGTAAGTAGTCGGGCTTGTTAAAATTGTTATATTGGTATCATAACGCATTATCAAACAACAATTTAGCAATAAAACAATTCAGCAATTATTATAAAATTGTTTTGCCAAAGCACTACCTCTACACCTTTTTACCCTTCTACCTCTATACCTCCTTTTATCCCTTTCTTTTAATTACTTTCTTTACCGCATCAATGACATTTTGAATGCCAAGCCCATACTTATCCATTAAATCTAGTGGTTTTCCACTTTCTCCAAAGGAATCATTAACGGCAATATATTCTTGTGGAGTTGGTAAATGTTGCGCCAATACTTGTGCAACACTATCGCCCAAACCTCCATGTCTTTGATGTTCTTCCGCAGTTACCACACAACCCGTTTTTCTAACAGATTTAAGAATGGCTTCCTCATCTAAAGGCTTAATGGTGTGAATATTAATTAATTCACAAGATATACCTTCTTTCGCCAACGCTTTAGCCGCTTCAATGGTATGCCAAACTAAATGCCCCGTAGAAAAGATACTTACATCTGTTCCTTCACTCAAGATTAATGCTTTACCGATTTCAAACTTTTGATTATCTGGCGTAAAAACGGGCCATCCTGGACGACCGAAACGAAGATAAACTGGACCGTGATGGTCAGCTATCGCAATAGTTGCCGCCTTCGTTTGGTTGTAATCACATGGATTAATAACCGTCATGCCTGGCAACATTTTCATCAAACCAATGTCTTCTAAAATCTGGTGGGTTGCACCATCTTCTCCTAAAGTCAAACCTGCATGCGACGCACAAATCTTTACATTCTTATGCGAATATGCAATAGACTGGCGAATTTGGTCATACACTCTACCAGTAGAGAAATTAGCAAATGTACCTGTATATGGTATTTTACCTCCAATAGCCAAACCTGCTGCTACCCCCATCATATTGGCTTCTGCAATACCTGCTTGATAAAATCTTTCAGGACTATCTTTAATAAATTCTTGCATTTTTAAAGAGCCAATTAAATCAGCACATAAAGCAACGACTTGGTCATTTTTTCTACCAACTTCTGCTAATCCTGCTCCAAAACCATCTCTGGTTGATTTTTTACCGTTAGCGACAAGTTTATCTAACATATTTACTAATTAACGATGAATGATAAATGATGAACGATGAAAATAAACTATCTAAAAAGCATAGTGTATCGAGGCTGTATCAAAAGACGAGTTTGGAAAAATAGTCCCAATTAAAGTTCTGAATTTTCTTTTTGCACAGAATTTTTCCCTCTTTGGAGGGTGCTAGGGGAGAGTTTTGCTATTTTATTCGTTTTCAAAAAACAATTTTAAAGAGTTTTATCTTATAAAAATCTCAGTACCTAAAAATCAAGTCAAAGACTTGAAAATATCGATTCGAAGATAAAATCCATAGCCATCAGGCTAACGATTCAAAATCTGGATTTTTACAAGCGAATTACGTTGAAAACGTAAGAAATATTGATTTTAAGATGCAATCTTAAAATATCGACATCATCGTAAGTTACTGATTATCAATGATTATATTCTTAGCCTGACGGCTATGGATGCAATCTTCGAATATCGACTCTAAAGTTGGATTGAAATTCGGTGCCGATGGTCGAAGTTTGCAACTTCGACCCAGTATTTTTCATGTTTTCAACATGATTTCCTGTAAAACCATTTTTATAAGAAAACCCTAAACAATTTTATGTTTTGATACAACCCAAACATTTTCGGGTGCTTTTAAGGATAAATCGCTCAAATTTTCAATGAGCGGCAAAAATAACCGATTCTTAGAGGAATACCAATTACTTCACCCACCATTTATCCACATATTCAATTTTCTGCCCCTTCATTTTAGCAATTAGTTGTGCTGGATCTGAATCTACCTTAATTCGGTCACCATGAAAATCTTTTAAAAAGCCCTCTTTAACCATGTGTTGGATATGGGCGAGTATATGATCATAGTATCCATTGACATTTAAAATACCAATAGGTTTATCGTGCAGCCCTAATTGCTGCCAAGTAAACATTTCAAAAAATTCATCTAAAGTACCAATACCACCAGGGAGCACAATTATACCTTCTGCTACGTCTACCATTTTCTGCTTACGTTCGTGCATGGTTTCGGTAATAATCAACTCGGAAATCCCATAATGCGCGACTTCTTTGTCTACTAGAAATTGAGGAATCGTACCAATCACTTTTCCTTTTTTAGACAGCACCGCATCTGCTACTACACCCATTAAACCTACATTTCCAGCACCATACACGAGCATAATACCTTGTTGGGCCATTATTTTCCCTAAAGATTGAGTGGCTTTTGTATATTCAGGATTTGTCCCTGGACTAGAACCACAAAAAACAGCTATACTATTCATATTGATTTTATTTTGATGAAAATCAAGAAACTATCCATTTTTTTGAAATAATTCCAACTGGGACGCAAAGTAAGAAAAGCCAGAATATATATTTGAAATTTTCGCTTTTTTCAAAAAAAAACTATCTTTAGACAGAATTCGGAAGTATAAAAAATAATTATGGACCGTTCTTACTTTTTTCTCCTCTTCATAGCATGCTTGGTATTTAGTTGCGAACCTTCTATTCCAGAAAATCTGGAAGTAGCTTATCAAGAATTACCAGAAAATATAGATTTTAATCTGCATGTCCGCCCTATTTTATCAGATCGCTGTTGGTCTTGTCACGGGCAGGATGAAGCTGCTCGGAAAGCTAATTTGCGCTTAGATCAAGAAACCGCTGCTTTTGCTCCCTTAACAGAAAGCGAGGGCTATGCTTTGGTGAAAGGTAGTTTAAGAAAAAGTGAAGCCTTCCACCGTATCGTCTCTGATGATCCCGAATATCAAATGCCTACGCCAGAAAGTCACCTGACTTTAAATGCAACAGAAAAAGCAACGATTATAAAATGGATAGAACAAGGGGCGGAGTGGAAAGAACATTGGGCTTTTATCCCACCAGTTAAACCTGAAGCTCCTGTCGTGCAACAAGATGGGTGGATTCAGAATAATGTAATTGACCAGTTCATTCAAGCAAAATTAGTAGAAAAGGAATTCACTCCTTCATCAAAAGCAACTAAAGAAAGATTGCTAAGAAGAGTATATACGGACTTAACGGGTTTGCCTCCGACTATTCCAGCAATAGATGCTTTTCTAGCAGATAATTCGCCAAATGCTTTTGAAAAAGTGGTAGACAAATTATTGCAAACTGATGCCTATGCAGAACGAATGACGATGGAATGGATGGATTTATCCAGATACGCCGACTCTCATGGCATGCATGCGGACGGGGCAAGATTAATGTGGCCTTGGCGAGATTGGGTGATTGAAAGTTTTAAAAATAATAAATCTTATAAAGAATTTGTTACGGAACAATTAGCAGGTGACTTATTGCCAAATGCGACGAAGGAACAAAAATTGGCAACAGCTTTTAATCGAAATCATGCGATGACCGCAGAGGGAGGGGCAGTAGATGAAGAATTTCGCTTAGAATATGTTTTTGACCGTTCCAATACTACTGCAACAGCATTTTTGGGCTTAACAATGGAGTGCGCTCGTTGTCATGACCACAAGTTTGACCCTTTTTCTCAGGATGAATTTTACCAATTTGCCGCATTTTTTAATAATGTCAAAGAATTGGGTATGACGGGGGATGATGGGAATTATGGCCCTATGTTGGCATTACCAGATGAAAAAACAGAAGCTAAGTTAGCGGAAATTAATGCGAGTATTCAAGTAAAAGAAGAAACTTTAAAACTAACTAAAGAACAACTAGCAGAACAGGGCATTTTTATCAAACAGTTGATTAGTAATACGCCCAAACGACCAAAAGGCTTAGTTGGGTATTTTCCTTTTGATAACATGAAGGACTATATTAATAAAGGCAAACGACCTGCTAAATATTTTGACGGGAATAAAAAATGTACTTCAGTTGGTGCGCCTAAATTAGTGGAAGGCAAAAAAGGACAAGCAGTAACTTTTCCTGCGGGTTATGATGAGGTTTATTTAAGTGATGTTGGCATATTTGAAATGACTGAACCGTTTTCTGTTGGTGCATGGATATATATCTCGGAAGGTGATCCAGAAAAGACCCAAGTGATTGTAGGAAATGCAGGAGAAAAGAATAATTTCTGGCGAGGTTGGGATTTTTATTTAGATGAATCCAATCGGGTTGCTGCTCGATTAATTCATTCCTTACCCCATAATTATATTCATAATCGTAGCGAAAAATCTGTACCCTTAAATACTTGGACGCATGTTGCTTTTACGTATGATGGTTCTGGAAAAGTAGCAGGAATTCAACTTTTCATTGATGGTCAAACGGCTAAAAATGAGATTGCTTTTGATAATTTATATAAAAGTATTCACCCTATAAAAGTGGGAAATCATGAGTTGAATAATACGCCTTTGAGAGTTGGTAAAAGTTATCGAGGATATACAGGAGAAAGCGGTTTTTTCAAAGGGAAATTAGATGAATTAATGATTTTTGACCGCCAAATTACACCTTTAGAAATTCAATGGATTGCGGATGTCGCAAATAAAAAAGAGGATGCTGAACTATTTGAAGCCTATAAAATTGCCCAGCAACCCGCTATTAAAAAAATAGAAAGGGAACTAAAACAATTGCGGACAGAACGACTAGGATTGATGGACCCTGTAATGGAAGTGATGGTGATGGAAGAAACGCCTGAAAACCGACCCATGCATGTATTGAATAGGGGCGTATATGATCAACCAAAGCATACGGTAGAAATGGCAACGCCTACTAAAGTATTAGCTTTTTCAAAAGAATTTCCCGCCAACAGACTAGGCTTAGCCCAATGGTTATTTGATGAAAAGAACCCATTAACGGCAAGAGTAGCAGTAAATCGTTATTGGCAATTAATTTTTGGTCGAGGATTGGTTAGCACCCCACAAGATTTTGGTAGTCAAGGGGCGTTACCGAGCCATCCAGAATTATTAGATTATTTGGCGGTTTCTTTTCAAGAAAATGACTGGGATTTAAAAGGATTACTCAAAGAAATGGTGCTGTCATCCACCTATCAACAAGTTTCAACGGCTTCTGAGGAATTACTAGAAAAAGACCCATTAAATATTTGGTTATCAAGAAGTACAAGTTACCGTTTGCCCGCTGAAATGATTCGAGATAATGCCTTAAAAGCAAGTGGTTTATTGGTAGAAAAAACGGGCGGCGCAAGTGTCAAACCTTATCAGCCTGACGGATTATGGATTGATTTAGGTAATTTTTCTCACCAGTTACTGCATTATAAAGAAGATAAAGGAGATAAATTGTACCGACGGAGTTTATATACCTTTGTAAGACGGACTTCTCCGCCTCCTTTTATGACCACTTTTGATATGTCTTCTAGAGATAAATGTGTGGTACAAAGAGAACAAACCAATACGCCCTTACAAGCTTTAGTCTTATTAAATGACCCTCAATTTGTAGAAGCTGCAAGAGTTTTAGCGGTAAGAATGCAAAAAGAAGGTGGTGAAGGAATTAATGACCAAATTACTTATGCCTTCAGAAATGCTACAGGGAGAAAACCACAAGCTAAAGAAGTCGCCTTATTAAGTGAATTATTTGAAAAAGAAAAAGCTCGTTTCCAACAATATCCAAAAGCTGCGAAGGAGGTACTAGCTATCGGTAATCATCCCTTGGATAAAACGGTTAATCGAAATACTACGGCTGCTTTAGCAACGGTGGCGAATACTATTTTGAATCATGATGAGGCTTATATGCGACGATAGATTAGTTGTTTAGCTGAATTCTACTCATCACTCATTCGCTACTTACACAATTTTCAGGACACAGAGACCACAAAGGACACAGAGTATTGATTTTATGTACTTAATTTCTTTGTCTTTTCCATGTTCTCTGTGTCCAAATTTACGTCAGCATCACGCATAATTTATAACTCTTATGTCTTGTAATAATTACGAAAAAATCCACTCCCGAAGGTCTTTCTTAGCTAAAACGTCACTAGGCTTAGGAGCAGCAGCTATGGCTTCTTTTCTAAATCCCATAACGGCTTTAGGAAATAATCAGGCAGTTAATAAGCTACCCTTTAATGGTGGCATATTGGGCAAACCTCATTTTGCACCAAAGGCTAAAAGGGTTATCTATTTATTCCAAAGTGGAGGCCCTTCGCAATTGGATTTATTCGATCCCAAACCACTATTAAAGAAAATGAATGGAGAAGATTTGCCAGATTCTATTCGAGGTGGACAAAGGTTAACAGGCATGTCGGGCGGGCAAGCCAATTTTCCTTTAGCAGGCTCCATATTTGACTTTAAACAAAGAGGGCAGAGTGGTGCTTGGATTAGTGACTTAATGCCGCATACTGCTGAAATTGTGGATGATTTATGCTTTGTGAAGTCGATGTATACCGAAGCGATTAACCATGATCCAGCGATTACTTTTATGCAAACAGGCAGTCAGCTACCTGGTCGCCCATCAATTGGTGCTTGGTTAAATTATGGATTAGGTTCTGATAATGAGAATTTGCCAGGATTTGTCGTTTTAGTCACTAAAAATAAATATGGTCAACCATTATATTCTCGCCTATGGGGAAATGGTTTTTTACCATCAGAACATCAAGGCGTACAATTTAGAGCAGGAAAAGACCCTGTTTTATATTTAAATAACCCAGACGGAATGACGAATTTATCTCGTCGAGACCAATTGAATTATTTGAAAAAGTTACAAGAAATACAATTTGAACAAATCGCTGATCCTGAAATAGAAGCGAGAATTGCCCAATATGAAATGGCTTATCGCATGCAAACTTCTGTTCCAGAGGTGACTGATACTTCAGGCGAACCAGATTATATTTATGATATGTATGGCGAAGATAGTCGCCAACCAGGGACATATGCAGCCAATGCTTTATTGGCTCGGCGATTAGTAGAAAAAGGCGTCAAATTTATCCAGTTATACCATCAAGGTTGGGATCAACACGGAGCTTTACCAAGTGCTATCAAAACCCAATGTAAGGAAACAGACCAAGCAACTGCTGCCTTAATTACAGACCTAAAACAAAGAGGATTATTAGAAGATACCTTAGTGATTTGGGGTGGAGAATTTGGTAGAACTAGCTACTCGCAAGGCAAATTGACGGTTGATAATTACGGTAGAGACCATCATCCAAAATGTTATACCATGTTTATGGCAGGGGCAGGCGTCAAAGCAGGTTTTTCTTACGGTTCAACGGATGATTTTGGGTATAATGTAGAAACGAATGGTGTACATGTTCACGATTTTCAAGCGACTTTAATGCATTTGTTAGGCATTAATCACGAACAATTGACTTTTAAATTTCAAGGAAGGCGGTATCGTTTGACGGATGTACATGGGAAAGTAGTGAAGGATATATTAGCTTAAGTCTACTATTTTTTAGTACTTTCGTACTAATTTTTATAAGTATTCAAAATAATTAATATAATGAAACGTCAATTACTCGCCTTTTTTGTTTTTATAGCCATTAGCTTCCCTACTTTTGCGCAAAATGCCATTGGAGGTTTAATGGAAGGGCAACCTGCTGAAGTGGGAATGTCAGCAGAACGATTAGCACTCTTGGATGAGCATATTCAAAAATATGTTGCAGAAGGCACAATGCCTGGTGGCGTATTTCTAGTTGCTCGAAAGGGAAAGATCGTTTATTATAAAAACTTTGGACATACAAGCTTAGATAAAAAAGAGGCTTATCAAAAAGACGACATTTTTCGTTTGGCTTCCATGACCAAAGCGGTGACGACTGTTTCGATTATGCAGTTATTTGAGCAAGGAAAATTAGGATTAGATGATCCTATTTTATATTACATTCCAGGTTTTGCTAAGACACAAGTGTTAGATACTTTTAATCCAGCAGACTCTAGTTATACAACTGTTCCTGTGGAACGCCCAGTTACCATCCGTCATTTATTGACACATTCTTCAGGTATTGCTTATGGCGCTTTTAATCCTGGAAAAATACAGGCAATTTATGAGAAAAATAATGCGAATCAATTTGGGCTGTCTCATCCAACCATGACTACTGCTCAAATGGCGGAACAAATTGCTAAAGCACCACTTATTTACCAGCCAGGTACGCAATATATGTACGGATTAAATATGGAAATTTTGGGTAGAATAGTAGAAGTTGTTTCGGGTATGCCTTTAAACCAATATTTCAGAAAGAATATTTTTGACCCAATTGGAATGGATGATACGTACTTTTACCTACCAAAAAATAAGCATAATCGAGTAGTGCCTATTTATACTTATAATGAACAAAAACAGATGGTCATGGCGGATAATTCTTTCGGGCTAGATCCTAATTACCCGATGTTGGCAGATAATAATCACTACGCTGGCGGTGGTGGATTGTCTGGTACTACGATGGATTATGCCAAATTTATTCAAATACTTTGTAATGGAGGTACTTATAATGGGATACGACTTTTAGGTAGAAAAACAATTGATGTGATGACTTCCGATCAATTAATTCGACAAAACGAAAATGGTAAAGGATTTAGTAAGAAACCGGGACTAACTTATGGTTTAGGTTTTTCTTTAAAAACCGCAGAAGGACAAGCGATTAACCCGAAATCACCAGGTACTTTTGAATGGGGCGGGGCTTTTAATACGAAGTTCTTTATTGATCCTGCTGAGGAATTAACCTTCGTAGGAATGACTCAAATTATTCCTTTTGTACGTCCTGATTTTTGGGATAGATTTTATGCTATTATTTATGGAGCGATAGAAGAGTAAGAAAAATGAGTTTAATGAGGTAATGAGTGAATGAGGTTTTTCCTTATTAACTCATTACCTTATTTAACTCATTACCTCAATTTTTACCAATCAAACTTCCCCATATGCACCTGCGTAATCCCTTTCCTTCTATCTTCAAAATATCGTTTTAATGTAAATTTAGAAGAAGGAAAAGCAATCTCCTCCCAAGGAATTTCTTCCTCTGTAAATAATTCAATTTCTATACTTTCTGGGGTGAGTTGGTAATCTAAGGCATTTAAATCGGCGAGAAAATGCATGTAAACCTGATTGATTCTGGGAATACTGTAAACCATGTGTAAGCCAGTAATGGTCACTTTAGACATCGTTTCTTCGTAGACTTCTCTGATTGCCCCTTCTTCTACTGTCTCTCCATTTTCCATGTAGCCACCAGGGACATTCCAATAGCCTTTACGAGGAGAAATACCTCTTTTGCATAACATTACTTTGTCTTCCCAAATTGGTAGTGCACCTGTTACAATATTGGGATTTTGATAATGGATGGTCTCACAATTATCACAAACGTATCGAGGACGGTGGTCATCTGACACCTCTTTTAAATTGACTGCATGACCACATTTGCTACAAAAATTCAAAATGTTTGCGTTTAGGTAACACAGCTCTCTGAGCTGTGAAATGTAAAAAAATCTACTCAGACTGATACCCTAAGTTGCTTAAATTTTCCAAATCTTCAGGTGTATCAATTCCTATCGTTTCTATCTCTGTTAAACCTATGCCAATTTTATACCCATTTTCTAACCAGCGTAATTGCTCTAAAGATTCTGCCTTTTCTAACGGACTCATTGGTAGTTGGGCAATTTCTAAAAGGGTTTCTTTTCGATAACCGTATAAGCCAATATGTTTATAAAAAGGCTCTTTATTGACCCAGTTTTCCTTTTCGATATTCCTTAAAAATGGAATTGGGCTGCGACTAAAATATTGGGCAATGCCATTTTTATTAAATACTACTTTGACAATATTTGGACTAAATAATTGCTCCGATTGACGAATTTTTTTGACTAAAGTAGCTATGTTTATGGCTGTATTTTGTTTGAGTTGTGCTACAACAAGGTCTATTTGTTGAGGATTAATAAATGGCTCATCCCCTTGAATGTTTACAATAGCTTCCATATCTTGGAAGCCTAATGCTACTTCTGCACAACGATCTGTTCCACTTTGGTGACTAGATTTAGTCATAATTACTTGACCTCCAAATGATTGTATGTGATCGTAGATGCGTTCATCATCGGTAGCAATAATAACTTTTGATAGCATTTCAGCTTTACAGGCTTGCAAATAGACGCGTTGGATCATGGTTTTGCCACCAATCTCCACTAAAGGTTTCCCGGGAAATCGAGTAGAGGCAAAGCGAGAAGGGATGATACCAAGAGTTTGCATAATTTTTTAAAGCTATTATTTTAAAACAGAAAACTAAGTATAAGAACCGATATTCAGTATCCTTATACTAGCACTAATTATTTTGACAAATGAACAAATGGTTATTTTGGGCAACTTTATTTTGCTTGCCGCTAAACATATATGGGAAAACAACCGCTGACCTTACCGGAGATAGCTTGAACTATCTCACACCGCAAGATACTATATTTTTGTCTTCGGGATTATATGGACAAAAGGTTTTTACCCATACCATGGAACCTAAGCAAACGCTCTACTCCCTCTCTCGTTTTTATGGACTTTCTTTAGATGAATTGTATTTTTATAATCCTGCAAATGAAGGTGGACGATATGGTGTGGGGAGTCGTATAAAAATTCCTATTCCAAACCGAAGTATTATTCGCTATAAACCGACAGACTATACGCCTGATCTATATGTGCCCATTTATTATGTGGTCAAAAAAGGAGAAACGATGTACCATGTTGCCCAACGCTTGTTTAAATTGCCGATAGATACTATTATGGACAGAAACTACCTCATTGAACCTGTTTTATCTGTTGGTCACAAATTACACATTGGCTGGATGAATATTCAAGGCGTACCCGATTCGTATCGACAGCAAAAGCGAGGGCATCCACTTTGGCAAAAAAGTTATGTCTATAAAAAGAAATATTATTCAGATAAAACCCGAAAAAAAGAATATCGTCGTAAAGGTCCTGCCGTTTTCATAGAAGGCACAAAAAGCACTTCTGATCTACTGGTGATGCATAGATATGCGCCTGTTGGTTCTATTGTTCAGATTACTAACCCCATGAAAAAGCGTACCCTTTATGCCAAAGTCATTGCTAAAACACCAAGTACTTACGATGCAAATGTAGAAATTGTCGTCTCTCCGAGAGTTGGTAAAATGTTAGGCGTCCGAGATAAAAAATTCTATGTTAAAACTCGGTATTTAAGATAGTATTTTAGTAGGCAGTAAAATCCATTGACAAATTACATTCGTGGTATTTTCATCCAAGTTAAAAACAATTCGAGATGAATTACGCTCATCACCTGTATTCTGAGGTAAATCCATCCATGGTAAAAAATATCCGCGGGAAAATTCATCCATGGGGTAGTTATCAACATCCGAAATAAAAACTAAAACCCTTCATCCATATTACCTCCAATAGTTCTTCCAATCTTTAGCTTAAATATAGCTACTTTTGCACTATTTTTCGGATAATAGATATTTTCCATCAGTATTAAAACTCATTTCCATTTTTTTCGTTCTTCAAACAGAATAGTTGGTTAAAGTTATTTTGGAAATTGAATATCTACCTAAATCTGATAACCAATCAAGATTTTTTATCAAATAAATCAAATTAATGTACCACGAAAATATCCTGAAAGTAATAGGAGATACTCCTTTAATTAAAATCAATAAAATTGCCAAAGAGATTCCTGCATTAGTGTTGGTGAAATTAGAAACCACCAATCCAGGGCATTCTATTAAAGATCGAATGGCATTGAAGATGCTAGAAGATGCAGAGAAAAGAGGAGATATTCAGCCCGGCGGAACGATTATCGAATGTACGTCTGGTAACACGGGAATGGGCTTAGCGATTGCTGCTTGTGTAAAAGGGTATAAATCTATTTTTACGACAAGCGACAAGCAGAGTAAAGAAAAATTTGATTTGTTAAAAGCGATGGGATCCGAAGTGATCGTTTGTCCAACCAATGTGGAGCCGAGTGACCCACGCTCTTATTATTCGGTAGCAGAAAAACTCAGTAAGGAGATCCCTAATTCTTTTTGGTGTAATCAATATGATAATTTATCTAATCGTCAAGCACATTACGAATCAACTGGACCAGAAATTTGGGAGCAAACAGAGGGGAAGATAACTCATATGATTGTAGGCGTAGGAACAGGTGGAACTATCTCTGGGACAGCTAAATATTTAAAAGAGCAGAAAAAAGATATTAAGATTATAGGCATAGATACTTATGGCTCTGTTTTTAAGAAATACCATGAAACAGGAGAATTTGATGAAAAAGAAATTTATCCGTATATCACCGAAGGAATTGGGGAAGATATTTTACCAAAAAATGTAGATTTTAGTTTAATCGATCATTTTGAAAAAGTAACCGATAAAGATGGTGCTTTAATGTGTCGAAGATTGGCGAAAGAAGAAGGGATGTTATTAGGTTACTCAGCAGGGTCCGCCTTTGCAGGATTACTACAAATCAAAGATCAATTGACGAAGGATGATGTGGTAGTGGTGGTCATTCACGATCATGGAAGTAGATATGTTGGAAAGATTTATAACGATGATTGGATGCGAGAAAGAGGCTTTTTAGAAGATGATTTGACGGTAAAAGATATGATTGCGGCAAAAAACGGAGAAAAATTTATTTCTGTGAGCCCTTCGGATACAGTTAGATCGGTCTTTCAATTAATGAAAGACAAAGATATTTCTCAATTGCCTGTAGTAGATGATAACGCAGCAATTATTGGAGCGGTTACAGAAAGTGCGGTTTTAAGTTATTTACTGGAAAATCCTTTAAAAAATACGGAAGAACCGATCAAAACCATTATGGGGCCTCCTTTTCCTTTAGTAGCAGAGGATTTACCTGTGAAGAATTTGACTCGTTACATTAGTAAAACAATCCCTGCGGTAGTCGCAAAAGACAAGGCAGGAAATATGCATATTTTGACGCAGTACGATATTATTCAGACGGTTTAAACCAGTTTTCAGTTGTCGGTTAGCAGTTTTACGAACTAGTGGTTCAAATCATAAGTAATTGATAGTTTAATCGAGTGTATTTTTTCGGTAGGCAAGATGAGCAAACGCCGTTTGTGAACCGTTTACGGGAGGGTTAGCTTTTAAGAATAGCCCTAGCTCATTGAGAAAAAAATAACGCAGCATAGCGGAAAAAGACGCCGATTTAACCTGTCAAGGATTTATGACTTGAACCACTATTTAACTGACAACTGAAAAATGATGACTACTCAGATAAAAGAATCCTAAAAAAACTAAAACTCCACTTAGTTTATTACCTTTGCCTTGAAAGGTAAAAGCTAGTATGACTCAAAATAATAAACACTTAATAATATGGCAGAAGATGCTTAAGGGAGACTTAGCTGCCCTTGAACAACTCTATACGTTATTTCACACCGACCTTTACCACTACGCTTTAAAAATCACAGAACAACCAGATTTGGCAGAAGATGCTGTTCAAGATGTTTTTATTGATTTATGGAATTATCGCAAACAGATTACCAATATCCATTCCCCAAAATTTTATTTGATACGATCCCTTAGAAATCAATGCCTTAAATTGATTAAAAAGCAGAATCGGTTGACCGATTTTACGGCTGCGACTGCGGTCAGTTTTATTATTGAACCAGTAGAATTGCAATTAAAAACGGATAATGACTTTGTTAAAAAAGCTATTGAAACAGCTATGCATAAACTGTCTCCAAGGCAACGAGAAATTATTTATTTAAAATTTTATAATAATCTTGACTATGAGGAATTAGCGGAAGTGCTGGAGATTAATTATCAGTCAGTCGTAAATCATATACATAAAGCGATGATAAAACTACGTCAAGCGGACGTTTTACAGCATTTAAAATACTAATTTTGCAATTTTTGAATTAAAACAGAGTATAAAATTGAATTAAAACGATCTTATTGACAGTTTTAATTCATTTTTTACGATTCTCACTTTCATACAACAAATATTCAAAACTATCTTGCGTCAGATTAATTAAGTAATGAGCAAAAATAACAACCTAGTAGAATTATTGAAAAATGCTTCTTTTTTGAGATGGCTTAAAAAAGAAGATAGCGTGGAGGAGAATGCCCATTGGAATAAATGGCAGCAAGAACATCCTGAAAATGCCCAATTGGTAGAAGATGCCAAAATAATGGAACAGGGTATTCCTTTTAAAAAACAATCTATCAATAAAGCTAAGGCTAAGGCTAATTGGAATAAATTAGCAGCTAGACTCCAAACGACTACGTCAATAACCGAACAAGCTAATCCGATCCATCAATTACCATCGACTCGTCGAAATTGGTTGAAGATAGCGGCGACTATTGCGGTTGTTGCCTTTTCCTCTTGGGGGCTGTCTACTTACTTGAATACAGTCGAGCGCATCCAGTATCAAACAGGATATGCCGAAAACCAAACCGTTGAATTACCTGATGGGACACAAATCATTCTAGCAGCAAATTCTAGTTTAGCTTTTGATGATAACTTGATGGAAACAGATAATCGAATAGTCCAATTATCGGGAGAAGCCTATTTTAATGTAGCCGCACAACCAACTGGCAAACAATTTATTGTTGAAGTAAAAGATTTGGCAGTAAAGGTAGTTGGAACAGCATTTAATGTAAATAGCCATCGAGACCATTCCATTATTAGTTTAGTAGAAGGAAAGGTCACATTAAATAAAAATGGATTGGCTGAACAATCTTTATTAGCAGGAGAAACAGCAAGTTTTAATACCCAAACGGCTGCTTTTGATATCATAAGCAATCAAACGGACTATTGGACAGATTGGCGACATCAGAAATGGTCCTTTGGTGATGGTACAGCGATGAGAGAAATAGCTCAACGAATTGAAGAAACATTCGGTTTGACGGTTCATTTGGAAAATATCACTATTTTAGAGAAACAAGCTTCAGGTAGTATAGCTGTTGATAATCAAAAAGTACTTTTTGAGTCTCTTTCTTATTTATTAAATATTGATTTTCGAATAAATGGCAATGAATTATTTATTAACGAAAGAGTAGAAAACGAATAATAATAAGTCATTCTTTGCTCGCCTTTTTTATCTCCTTTGTCTATTTTTTCTTCAGCATTTTATTAGTTCCTATTTTTTTTTATCATCTTTAGGAAAAATTAAATTTACTCGAAATTGATGATTTTGCAATAAAATACCTTTTAGTAAAAGTGACTGGTGATTAGTGACTGGGTAGCTATTCTGATTCAACGTTTAATCCAATTACTAATCACCAATCACTAGTCACTTTTCTAGCTAAGTTCCAATGTGAAACGGACTATTTATTTGGGTAGGTTATTTTTTCCTACTCCCTGAATTTAATTCTTTATTTTAAGATAAATTTGTTAAGCCCCTACTTTTCTAATTTTAGAAATAAGTAGTTCCATTTTATACTTTTGAAATGGAAGATATTGTGTATAAATTAGTTGTTGTTGAAATACTCATTTTATTACATATTATTTTTTCTATTTTTTCCGACAACCTTCTTCGGACAGCAACAAGTGAGTTATCAAACAACCACCCCCAATTCTTTACCTTTCATACTCAATCAACTTAAACAACAAAAAGACATTTCCTTCCTATATGAACCTGAAACGATTGCTAATATAAAAATTACGACCCCTTTTGATTATCGTGCAGATATTAAAACTATCTTAAGAAAGATCTTACCTCCTGTACATTTAAAGTTTAAAAAAGTAGGGCGGCAAAATTATATTATTAAGAAAGCTAAGTTTAAAAAGCGAATTTTAAGTAGTCGAATTAACCAGAAACCAAGCCAACCGATACGGAATAAGAAAATTAATTATAAAACGCCTCCTCGAAGCATAAAAGGACAAATTGTTGATGAAAATCAACGACCTTTGCTTGGGGCAACGATTTATTTGCCGAAAATGGCTACTGGAACAACGACCGATGAAAAGGGTTTTTTCGAATTATTATTGCCACCAGGCAAACAACTAATGGAAATATCTTTTATTGGATATGAAACCAATACCGTTGAGCTTGTCGAACAACAGCTACTAAACCTTCAGTTAAATCCTGCTAAAAATTTTCTAAATGAAATTGTGGTCAATGCTATCGGTTTTACACAACCTAGGGATCGAATAGGCGCAACTACATCTAATGTAAGTCCTGAATTAATCCAACAATCGGGAGAAGTTTCGCTTTTAAATGCACTTGGGGGTAAAGCGGCGAATGTACAAATTGCTCGAACAAATGGCGATCCAGGGGCGGCTACCAACATTCGAATTAGAGGGGCGAATACTATTACAGGGTCTAGCATTCCGTTATTTATTTTAGATGGTATTCCGATTAGTAATTCGACCATTTACGGTGGAGGTAATAATGTTACAGGAGGACGGACGGGAGGCGTAGCTCAGCAGAATCGCTTGAGTGATTTAAACCCAAATGATATTGCCAGTTTTCAAATTTTAAAAGGTGCATCGGCAGCCGCTTTATGGGGTTCTAGAGCGGCGAATGGAGTAGTGGTGATGACTACTAAAAAGGGGACAACTGGAAAATTGAACATAAATTATCAA
Source organism: Saprospiraceae bacterium (assembly GCA_965277445.1). Lineage (GTDB taxonomy): Bacteria > Bacteroidota > Bacteroidia > Chitinophagales > Saprospiraceae > JAFMDF01. The sequence goes on from CBDICY010000001.1 coordinate 596,224, forward strand.
ACTACTTTTTCCTTTGATAAGGTAAAGGAAGTATTCCCCTTACAAACGCTTTGGGGACAAGGGAAACACGGAAAATATAACCCAAAAGCTGCAGAATCTTGGGGCGATTATATTCCAGAGAGAACAGGTGAAGCCGATGATTACCAGCAAAACGGTGCTTATTTTGAAGGAGATAATGGGATTAAATATTTACCAATTCTTGAAAAGCATTCGAAAGAAATTTTCACCAAAGAAAACTGGGATCAAGTGATTGGGAAAGGGGGCTATAGTCAGCATAATTTAAGCTTATCTGGGGGGAATAAAAAGGCAACTTTCTTTTTTAATTTAGGTCGATTAGATCAAGATGGTATCATTGAAAAAGCGAATTATAATCGAACCAACCTACGATTGAATGGCGATTTGTATTTAACCGATTGGTTGACTTTATCTACTAAAGCTGCTTATACCCATTCTAAATCTAACCGAATTCAACAAAGCTCTAGTACGACCAGTTTATTATTAGGGCTTTTGCGGACACCACCAGATTTTGATAATCGTACCTATAAAGGAACTTATCATGATGGGGTAGGTGGTGTTTACCCAAACCGACATCGTTCTTATCGACGCTATTTAGGTAGTAAGCAAAATCCAGTTTATAATAACCCTGGATGGACTGCTTTTGAACAAACGGCTGCTTCTATGGTCAATCGGTTTATTTTTGCCAATGAAGTAAATATACAGCCTTGTAAATGGGCTAAAATTACGCTTAGAGGTGGCTTAGATAAAGCTTCAGATCAACGAAATTATTTCTTTCCTGTCAGTTCTTCAGGTTTCAGAAGCCCAGGGGTTTTTGCAGAAGACTTAATTGAAGAACAAGAACTCAATTTTGATGGGATAGGAAAGGTACAATATGAAATAAATCCAACAATTAAGGGAACGATTACGCTCGGTTGGAATATTAATGATCGGCAAAGAACCATATCTTCTAAAGAATTAAAAGGTTTTCCTGCGACGATTATTTCCGAAATTAATAGTTTAAATGGTCCGATTAGTCAAACGACCATTGATAACAATCAAAGACATATTCGGTCTAACCGAGGTTTTGCCATCCTTTCCACAAATTTATATGACCAACTTTTTCTAACTGCCTCTGGTGGATTAGAAGCGACTTCTAGTATTGCTGGTACTTTTTTCTATCCTGCTATGGATGCTGCTTGGCAATTTACTAAGACGATTCTAATGCCTAAATGGTTGAATTTTGGCAAACTGCGTGCTTCTTTTGGTCAGGTAGGGATACAACCTGCACCGCATCGGTTTAGAATTCTAGCAGAAGACCAATTTGAATATTCGACTTATAGTGATCCCTTAGCGGTAAACTTATTTGGTGGCGGTTTTAGAATTGATGATGATAAAGGAAATGCTAATTTACGACCAGAAATAAAAACAGAGTGGGAGATAGGCTTGGATGCTCGATTACTCAAAAATAGTTTAACTTTCTCTGCTACTTATTATCAAAACTGGATTAAGGATGTTTTATTTTATTTGGATTTAAGCCCTTCTTCTGGTTATGATACGCAATATGATAATGGAGGTAAAATGAGTAATAGAGGTTTTGAAGCTAGCTTAGATTATGCGTGGCTACATAAAGGAAATTGGATATTGACTACTTATGTGAACTTTAGCCAAAATAAAAATAAAGTCCTCGACCTAAAAGGTACTACCTCTATTGATTTAACAGGTTCTTCCTTAAGTTCTAGAGCAGTTGTCGGTTATCCTTTAGGCGTACTCGTGGGTACAGGTTCGTTAACGGATGACAACGGCGATTTTATTTTGAATGAAAATGGATTCCCTCAATTAACCCCAAGCCCAATTGTGTTAGGAGATCCTAATCCAGATTGGAGAGGTGGCCTAGGCATTCGAGCCAGTTATAAAAAAATTAACTTGGACATACTCTTTGAACATGCTCACGGAGGCCATTATTCTCCGCGAACTCAATGGGTATTAAATAGATTTGGCACGACCGTAGAAACTGCGAATCGGTTTACTACTACCCAAGAATTAACAAATTATGCTGGACAACTGATTCCAAAAGGAACAATTGTAAGAGGAAATTTAAAAGACTTTGGTGGTGGAACAGTTCTATTAGATGAGACTTGGTATCGGACGGGTATTGGCGGTGGTTTTGGCGACAATCAAGCTTATAATTTCTCTATAAAAGATGCAACGTTTACTCGATTGAGAGAAGTGGCTTTAAGTTATACTTTGGACACGCCAACTTTTCAAGAAAAATCGAAATTATCCGCTATACAATTTACTTTAGCTGGTCGTAATTTATTCCTTTGGGATAATTTGCAAGGCATTGACCCCGAAACGAATCAGACGGGCGTTAGTAATGGTTTTGGATTGGATTATTTTACGAACCCAAGTACTCGTTCCTTTTTGATTTCCGTAAAAGCGACTTATTAGTGATTTTAGTTAATGCTATTCAGACTTCTAATCTTTCTTTTTAATCGTAAAAGGTACTAATTGCTCCACTTCAATGGATTGAATTTTAGCAAAGCGTTCATTCTTTTTATCTATAATGACCCAAGTATGTCTCGTCTTAGCGGTCATTTTTTGCTTAGTGATCGTCCATCCTTCCCAATCAAAATCTACTTTTAATTCATATTTATTCAAAGCAAGGGCAGTTACTGCTATATTCTTAGGGTAATGACTAGTAATGGCAATCTTTTGAGCAACGCCTTTTAACCAAGTACCTAATTGGGCAATCGTAGTAATAACAGTCGTTGGGGAGAGGTTTAATTGAAAATCGTCCGCTAATATTTCTTGAAACTCCGTCGCATTTTCTTGTAATTTTTCTATTAGAAAAAGATAATAATGCATCAATGCTAGCGACCGAAATTTTGGATAGGTGTCCTTAAAAGTAGGCGATTCCAAAACGTCTGCGACACTCAATTGAATGCGCTTAAATACTGGCAATTGATTGGGAATTTGAGCTAATTCATTTTCATAGGTAAATCGCATACAGGTATCCGTCCCATTTCGTTGAATCCCATGATAAATAAGGCTAACGGTTACTGAAATTGACCCATTTATTTTAGTAACAATTTCAATATTTTCAATTTGATGGGCTATTTTCATTCCCTTATAATCTTTCAATCCCCATGAATAATTTGCTTTTCCTGCAATCTTACCTCTAGGCGTGGTAATCACAATATCTTCCGCTAATAGGGCTACTTGATTGACAATTCTAGAGGCGGTCAAATATCGTTCATAGCCATTATACCATCGGTAAAGTTGGGCTTTGACGGCATGTTCAATTTTTGTAGGGGCGATCATATTTTGGGTTGATTTTATGGTAATAATGAGAGACTGGAAATGTTATTAACCCTTATATGGACCTAAAAATTTATCGCCATTAAAATGGATTAAATGGTCTGGATTATTAGCTATCCATACTTCTGTTTCCCAAGCAATATCTGCGATAAATTTTCGAAAGGTAGGTTTATCCAAAAATGCTGTTACGTAAATAATATCTGCTTTACAATTCTTTGTTAATTTTTGTAATTGTAATAATCTGATTTCACCAATTGCTCCTGAACTATGAACTGCCTCAATTAAATATAGCCAGTTCTTTTCTTCAGAATAAGCAATTACATCAGGTAGTTCCTCATGGGCAATATCGAAGAAATTTAATTGACTTAGCGAATCTTGATCTAAGTGTAAGTATTTATCTGAGGTATCTCCAACATAAAGGACTTTTGCATTATATCCATATCTTGGTAGGAATTCTTCTATTATAACTTTTTGCAAGTCATTATGTAAACCTGGAGAAAATTGTAATTTTTTACCAGATGGAAGTAAAACAGGAACTTTCTTTATTTTTCGCTTTCGTTTTAACCTTTCCGCAATTGGTTCAATATCTTTTAGTGCTTCTTTGACTATATTTTGCCAAATTTTGCTTGGATATTGCCTTAAAAGATTAGCATAGATTGGATTTAATCCATAACCTCTCGTTGAATCATTTGTTGCGGAATTTGGATTTGATTGTAAAACGATTCCACCAACCACTAATAATTTTAGATCTTTTCTACGAATATCATCATAAGAACCACTACTTATACTTTCTTGAAAATGCTCATTGACATATTCGATTATGACTCTAGTTTTAAGTGCATAACCATCATTTAGATCTTTAGCTAATTTAATATCTTTTACAGATTTAATATCAGCTACTGCTAAAAATGCAATAGCCATTCTTTCTAACCTTCTTGGGGTATTTGTTAAAGGAATACCAAAGTTTTCAAGAATGAATAAAGTATGGTTTATTAAACTTTGAACTTTCGTTGTTTTTGATGCGAAAGTTTTTGACTTGTTTGGATTAATGTATTTCTTTTGGCTCATTGAACAAGAGTAGTTGGTTATTTTCGTCTTTTATTGGATAATCATTTCCATCATAATCAGGCTGGAAATATTCTTTGATAGTTTTTGCTAAGGATAAAGCAAAATAAGGAGCAACAGCGTTACCTATTTGGTTATAAACTTGCGTTTCTGTACCATGAAACTCAAACCAATCTGGAAAACTTTGTAATCTTGCCGCTTCTCTAGGGGTAATCCTTCTTCTTCTTCCGTCAGGTAATCTTACTCTATGCATATCACCTGTTGCACCTGCAAGATTTCTACAAGTCAAAGTTCTAGCGGGTCTATCTAAATATAAATCTCTTGGATTCACACATTTTGATGCTTTTTCATACTTTGCCACATATTTGTCCATACTTGGCGTTAAAAATTTAGCATTTTCGGGTATTTGAAAAGCCAATTTTTCTAGTGCTTCTCCTGCGGTAATAGTATAATTAAATTTTGAAGGAAAATGAATTGTTTTCTTTGCTCCCATTACGATTACTCTTTCTCTGTTCTGGGGAACGCCATAAAATTTAGCATTCAATAATCGAAAGTTGGTAATATAGCCTAAGCCATTTAAATGATCTAAAATTTCTTTTAAATACCATTTGTTTTTATATAATAAACCTCTTACATTCTCAAAAAGAAACACTTCTGGTTGAACTTGTTCAACAGCGGATAAGAAGATAGGAAAACCATCTCTAGCATCTTTTAAGCCCATCTGTTTACCTCCTACACTAAACGGTTGACAAGGAGGTCCGCCAATAATTATATCTGCTTTAGGATATGCTGTTTCTACCGTTAATTCTTCTGTCAAACACTCTCCTAATAAATTTTTTCGGTAAGTTTCAGCGGCGTCATCTAATTTTTCATAACCAATTGTTTTAAACCCCATCGCTTCAAAACCAAGTGATAAACCACCGCAACCTGCAAATAAATCAATAACTGTTTTATCTAAATTTTCGTCTATATGTGGATTGAGTTGTGTATTTATTTTCTCGATATAATTCATTGGGTAAAGTTAAGGAAATTCTGTTTAAATTCTTAATGGATACTAAAGCTAAAGGAACTTCTCTTCTAAAATATTTTATGAACAGAGGAGAAAACTATTAACTGCTAAAACCTGTTAAATTCAATACTGGCGCATAATTTGAAGCAGTTATACGCATCTATTCAGTTACAAAAAAACACAAAAATATGTTTTGGAGGAAGAAAAAGCCTAAATATCAAACGACCCAAATTACCGATGCTACTTTTAATGAAGTGGTGATAAAATCAGCAATACCTGTGCTTTTAGATTTTTATGCAGATTGGTGTGGCCCTTGTAAAGTTTTAGGGCCAATTATTGATGAACTGGCAGAAGAATATGAAGGGAAAGCTTTGGTGGCGAAAGTGAATACCGAGAAAAATCCGCTATTGAGTCAACATTTTAAAATAAAATCTATCCCAACCATTTTGTTTATCGATAAAGGAGATTTGGTGGAACGGTATCAAGGATTATTGCCTAAACCAAACTTGGAAGAGATATTGAATGAGTATATTAGGGGGACAGATTAAAAAATGATATTAAAATAATATTTAAAACCTCGGTTAGCTCGTGAAATCCGTTGTCTTCATTCATCCGTTGGTAGAAAATAGACCAACGGATGAATGAAGACAACGGATGATTATCAATTAATAATCAACATAGAAACTTAACTCTTCTCCATAGCCAAAGCTTCCTTACTAAAATAAATAGTAATCAAGCCAGTAATTGGTTTATCCTCTCCATTATTAGAGAATTTGATATATAAATCATGTACGCCTTTAGAATCTGGAATATTTGCAGAAACGGTACCAGAGCCCATTTCTAATAAGCCCATTTCAACAGGAATTTCTGCTATTGCAGGTGCATCTACCTCATCCAAATGTAACGTTAATTTACCGCCAGATAAAAAAGCGCCTGCTTTTATAACCAAGAACTCCAAGCCTTTAACGTCTGTAAAATCAATATCTTTATACAAAACATGTCCGCCTTTCATACCCATTACTAGATCAAATTCTTCTTCCACCATGCCTTGCGACATTTCTGGCGTAATCCTGAACTTTTGCCCTTTGACCAAGTCTTGATAATTCGCCGCTTGCATTAATGGAGACTGTAAAACAATCGTTTGTCGTGCCGTTAATGGACCAATTGACTGTCCACCTTTATCGGTATAAGATGCCGTCAATATATATTTTCCTGTAGCCGAACCTGCTTTATGTTGATTTAAGGTGTATTTTCCTTTTGGACTTAGTTTATTGGCTAAACTAGCCGATCCTCCTGATAAAGAAAGAATATACTTTGCCATTTGACTCGCCTCACTTTTAGATAATTGTGGATGTGCTGCCATTGCGACTTGCCCCCAAACACCAGCGCCACCATTAATGATTTTATCGGCTAAATAACCTTCTGCCTTGTCATCTGTTTTATACTTTTTAGCAATTTCTTGATAACTAGGTCCGATAGATTTTATGTCTAATTGATGGCAAGTATTACAATCGGATTGATCCATCAATTGCTTGCCTAATAAAAAGGCAGAAGCTTCCATCATCGCTTCGTGCCCCATCGCTATTTCATTGACATCATAGCCTCTTTCTAGGAAATCAATGCTTACATTGACTTGATTTGGATTAATGCCATTACCAATCGTACCATCTTCTGTATCTGTTACTTTTACTTCGTAATCAATTTCTTGATTTTCCCAATAAAAGGATTGATTGCCTGTCAATTGCCAACTTAATTCAGGGAGTTCATTCCCAACTAGTATTGCTACTTTTGATTCGCCTTGCTCGCCGCTTGGGTCGGTAATGACTAATTTAGCACTATGTTCACCTGGTTGGTCAAAGATATGCGTTAGATTGGCTTCGGTAGAAATAGGACTTGTCGCATCATCAATAAACCATTCATAACTTAACTGGTCACCATCATAATCTTTAGACTTATCGGAATTTAATTGGACAGTTAAAGGTGCTGCCCCAACAGTTTTATCGATGTCCACTTCCGCATAAGGTTTTCGATTTCCTGCGGTGTAGGTCAAATGTACCAATCGAGCATCGGGATTTTCACTAAACCAAACAGATCCATATTCCAATAGATACATATCTCCATTTGGCCCCATGATAATATCGGTTGGATTGCTAAATTTCATACTTGGCAAAAAGCGTTGCATGTTTTTAAAATTGCCGCCTTCGTCCATTGTAACTGCCATGATCCAACCTCGCATCCAATCGTAAGTAAATAATTTGCCTTGGTAAAAATCAGGAAAACGATTGTCATTCGCTGGATAATCTTCTTGATAAAAAACAGGCCCTGCCATCGCATTTCTACCCCCATTTCCAACCAATGGAAAGTCTTCCGATTCTGCATAAGGATACCAAATAAAAGCAGGAGTAGCAGGAGGTAACACCTCTTTACCCGTATTATTTGGCGATTTATTGACAGGTCGTTCTACGTCATAAGGCTCATAAGATACCTTTTTAGCAAAATCATAACGATTATAAGGTTGGTTATTACCAATGAAATAAGGCCAACCATAATTCCCTGCTTTTTGTGCTTGATTCACTTCATCAAAACCTCTAGACCCTCTGCCTAAACTGTCTTTATCTGCATCAGGACCAACATCTCCCCAATATAAAAAGCCCGTATGCTGGTCAATAGAAATTCGCCAAGGATTCCGACAGCCCATCACATAAATTTCTGGTTTGCCTTCTGAACCATCTGCTGGAAATAGATTATCGGCAGGAATGCTATAAGTGCCATTTGTTTCGGGTTTAATTCGCAAAATTTTCCCTCTTAAATCATTCATATTCGATGAAGACTTTTGTGCATCCCAAGGACCACGACCTTCTTGTTCATCACTAGGAGAAAAACCGTCAGAAGCTCTCGGACTGGTATTATCTCCTGTAGAAATATAGAGTAACCCACCAGGTCCAAACTCCATACTACCACCAGAATGACAACATTGATCTCGTTGAGTAGGAATTTTTAATAATATCTTTTCGGAACCTGCGACTAAAGAAGTATAATCTTCATTTAAGGTAAATCGAGCGATATTTTGATGGGATTCTTCTGGGTCAGAATAGAAAAAATAAACCCAATTATTAGCCTCAAAATTAGGGTCTAAAGTCATTCCCAATAAACCATCTTCTAAATCTGAAAAAACATTTAATCTTTTGACTAAGGAAGAACTTTCTTCTGCTGGATCATAGACTCGAATGGCCCCATGCCTTTGCACGTACATCAATTTCCCGTCAGGTAAAATTTCCAATTCCATCGGTTCATCTAAATGATCTTCTAACACCACTTTTGTAAACCGATTCTCGTCAGGGGCAACACTTGCATTATTGAAATCGACTCGGTTGCCATCTCCTGCGGCGTAATGGATGCCACCTAATAAATGTGCTAAAAAGTCTGGTTCGCTAAACGTCTCGTCTGTATGCCCTCTACCTGTATACCAAGACCGACCGCCGTCGTATTCATGATACCAAGCAATCGGATGTTTTTCACCATTTGTGCCACCCTCATAAGAAGTCTCATCCAAATTTAACAGCACATTGATATTGGGATTAATGTCTTTATAATTATACCATTCATCAGTACAATGCCATCTTTTAGGTAGCATTTTAGAAGATATATGTCCATCGTCCACTACATCAATATCCGCTTCTCTAACATTTGGGTTATTAGGATGACTAGCGAAATAGGCACCGACTAATTTACCGTACCAAGTCCATCCATATTCGGTGTCTGCTGCGGCATGAATGCCTACAAAACCACCACCTGCTTGGATAAAGCGGTTAAATTCCAATTGTTGGGCATCATCCAATACATCACCTGTTGTATTTAAAAAGACGACTACATTATAATTTTTTAGATTTTCCTCTTTAAAAATGGCTGCATTTTTAGTGGTATCAACTCGAAAACCATGCTTTTTGCCTAAATCCATTAAAGCTATTTCTCCTGCTTCAATAGATGCATGTTTAAAACCTGCTGTTTTAGAAAATACTAGAACAGAAACAAAACGTTCTTTGGCGAAGAAAAATTTATAGGTAAGGAAACCTGCTAAGGCAAAAAGAATAATATAGGCTAATTTTTTCATAATGCTAATTGTTTGGGAACATATTAGAGAAAAGTATTGCGTATTTTTTACGCAAAGCTAATAAACTTCTTTAGATGATGTATTTTTTAAGTAAATGTTTTTTAAGTTTGTTGCTGTAAAAATTAGAAGAGAGTAGCGAAGAGAGAAAAGAGATTTAAAAAGGAACTAAAATATTTAGTACTTGAGAATTATAGAAACTAGTGGATGCCTAATTTTTGGTTTTTTACGATACCCTTTTTAAAAGCGTTATTTTTTGTGACTGAATATAGAAAGAGTTTAGAGTGAGAGGTCTTTTGTCTCTATTCTCTATTCTCTATTCTCACTCTATTCTCTATTCTATTTTGAAAATTTGTGACTCAGCCTCAAATATGAACCAAGCAGCATTAAGAAAAGGAGTAAGAGACTTTCTCGAATTTGAAACCTCAAAAATGATCCCACAATTATCCATAGATTGTGTGATTTTTAGCTTTCATGAAGATAAATTGAAGGTTTTATTATTAAAAGGCATCAACCAAGAAAAACTAAATTTACCAAGCGGGTTTATTTATCAAGACGAAAGTATAAATACCGCTGCCCTCCGAAATTTAAAAGAACGAACGAATTTAGATCAAGTATTTTTACAACAATTTCACACCTTCGGAAAGCCTACTCGTTATTTCCCTGACCAATTACAGGAAGCCATTTTATCTTTAGGGATTGACCGAAAAAAAGCCGATTGGCTCTTTCAACGATTTGTGACTATTGGCTATTATGCTTTAGTGAATTATCAACAAACCAACCCACAACCTAGCCTGTTTTCAGAAGGTTTTGCTTGGGCGGATGTCCAAGATTTACCACCTCTAATTCTAGACCATAAAACACTAATTGATAAGGCATTGGAGACGCTTAAAAAAGATATTCTCACCCAACCCATTGGGCTAAAACTATTGCCAGAGAACTTTACCATCCCACAATTTCACCAACTCTATGAAATTATTCTGCAACGAAAAATAGACCGCCGTAATTTTAGAAAAAAGATGTTGCAAGCTAATATTTTAATTCCTTTAAATGAACAAAAAGAAGCAAAGGGACATCGTTTGCCTAATTTGTATCGCTTTGATGAAACCGCTTATGCTTTGTCTTTGAGTGTGGAGATTAAGATGGGATTTTAGAGATTTGTAGAATACTGGAATTTAGAACTTGCTAAGTCATTTTATTTTAACTATTTTTACTAAATCTATGAGCGTACTCAATTTAGATGAAATTCGAGCTGCTGCTTAGCTATAATAACACTTTTTAGATGATATTTAATGCACCAAATCAACTTCTTAAAAATCGTAAAACTAGCGTGGCAAGCTTATGATGATTCTCGAACGATTCAATCAATCGAGGATATTAGTGCCAAAGTTTCTACGAATCACGTCTATCGAATCACTTTTGAAGATGGCTTATTTATTATAGGAAAATTGTCCTATTTTGGTCGGCATGAACATTTTGTCGAAGACCATTCAATTATTAATTCGCTCTCTAATAATTTACCAAGTCCATACGAACATTTTTTATCAAGGTCATTGATAAAAGGGAATCAGTTGTTTGTACATCGCTACGTAGATAGTATAATAGATGCTTGGGTAGTTTTTTACAGACCGATAAAAATTAAGCATAGACTTCCTAAGCGATTAAACGAAAAACAAATAACGAAACTTGGGGCAGAAATGGCAGCTTTTCATAAGGCTTGTCATTTAATCCGTAATACTTTACCAACTGCTTCTAAGAATTTAAATACAGACATTCAACATTTATTAGAAATTGTGGATTCTGAGTTTGGGAGTTATGAACATAGAGGAAGAGAGGCGACTATCCTTGAACAAAGTAAATTACTTTTTGAAAATTTAGAAAAATATGCCTTTCATCAATTACCCAAAATTCCAGTATTCGTAGATTGGAATATTGGGAATTTCTCGGTTACGAAATCCTTTAAATTATATTCTAGATGGGATTATGATTGGTTTAGAATGAGTGCTAGAATTTTGGATTTTTATTTTTTAAGCCGAGTTGTTTCTGATGTTGGCGACCGTACTGTTTTTACCTATAATATTGGTCCCCTGATGGAAGACCGATTTATTCTATTTTTAAAAGCTTACCATCAAGTTTTTCCATTAATAAAAGAAGAGATACTTTTACTAAAAGAAGTCTATCGGTTTTTTATCCTTAATTATGTGATAAAAGATGGGCGCTATTTTTTCCATGAAATTTATGCCTCTAAATTGCAGCAACAAGCTTATGAGCGTTACTTTGACTCGATTGATAAAGAATTTGATGGCGAAAAATTATGGCAGGCAATAAATAAAAAGTAACACAACTCTCTGAGTTGTGCCGCATTTCGTTCAAAAAACTTTCTACTTAAAATATTATGCAGCAAGTATCTTTCCAAGAAATCATCACCAATTACAAAGCCATTTTCCTAGATTCCTATGGGGTATTAAAAAATCATAGAGGATTAATCCAAGGCGTACCAGCGATTATTGAAAAAATTAGGGCGGCGGATATTCCCCTAAGAGTATTGACCAATAATGCGGCAAGAACGGCAAAAAGGCAAGCCGATAGATTTGAAAGACAAGGATTGTCGGGCATTCTAGAAGAAGAAATTATTACGTCTGGAATGATGGCCAAAATGTTTTTAGCCAATAAAATAAAAGGGGGAAAAGTAGCTTATTTGGGAACGACCCAAGCGGCGGCTTATATTATTGCTGCCAATCTAGAAGCGATTCCTGTTGGACAAGTCAATGATAGTAATATAGAAGAGGTGACTGCAATGGTCTTTTTAGATGATGAAGGGTTTGATTGGAATTACGACATCAATGCAACCGTTAATTTATTAAGAAAACGGAACATTCCAGCCATCGTAGCGAATTCGGATAAAATTTATCCGGTGGCTAAAAATGATGTATCTATTGCAACGGGCGGTATTGCCCAATTGGTAGAAAGTATTTTAGGTCGAGAATTTATCCATTTTGGCAAACCAGATTCTCAGATGTTTATGCACGCTTTTAACCAATTACCAATGGATTTGAATATTAGAAGAGAAGACATTTTAATGGTTGGCGATACCTTACACACGGATATATTAGGCGGGAATAAATTTGGGGTCAACACTTTATTAGTCCTTTCTGGCAATACCCGAATAGAAAATTATGAAACAAAAGTGCAAGCCTCTGGCGTAATTCCTGACTTTGTTAGTACTTCTATTGTGAGTTAAATACCATATCCTGTTAATCCAGTAGTTTAAGAACTAAGTAACGCTGGAAAAATAACTTGAATAACTTTAATTCGTGGGGGGAATAAATTCGTGGGGAATTAAATACAAAATGTCCAACTTATTTTTTATCCGTTACTAAATATGTAAAAGTAATCGTTTTATATTTTTCGCAATCAACTGCTTATTAGTAAGCTGTACTAAAACTGCCTACTGCAAACTGTTGACTGCCTACTGAATTAATACTTCTTCTATATCCACCAACTCATTAATAGGCAAAATAGTAGCATTGGCTTTATAAAACTTAAACTTCCCAAAGTCAGTCCCTTTGGGTACAAACTTTCCTTTTTTAAAGAAATCTGTACAAGCCATACCTCCTAATATCCATCCTTTACTTTTATCATTCAAAATTCGTAGGAAAAGATAATAATCAGCCGTTTGTTTATGTACGCCTTTTAAGTCGTGCGAATTAACGGTACACCAGTAATGTGGTAGCGGTTTGAATTTACAAGAAATGGTTTTTACTTCTAATTTTTTTCCACGGTATAATAAATCATAGTCAAATTCATCACTATCGGTATGGATTTTTAAATATTCCATAATGATTTGTTCTCCGATATAACCGACTAAAATTCTGTCATATTCAGAACCGAATTTACTTAAGCCAAGGTTTTCTTTGGCATTAATAGCTGCTAATTTTTCTTTAGCCTGTGCCAACATTTTTGAGCTAATTTGTATTTCTCTCATAGGTTTGGGTATTGTTTTGTGTTTTCAACTTGGACTAAAGCTACCTATTTAAAGAGAAAGCAAAAAACTTTTCAATACCTATTTTTTTGTTATATGGATTAAAAACGGAAGTGTATTATCGAATACTGGTAAGAGAAGAGTAGGAGAACGGAAAGATAAATCGGCAAATTCTTCCCAAATTATATAGAAAGAATTTACTGAGGTTTGCTAGTACTTTAGTGTTTATTCTAAAGGAAATCGTATAAAAAGTGCTTCCAGAATTTGGAGTTCTGGAAGCACTAAGTTCTTTAGAGTAAAGTCTTTTATTTAGCTAATTTTTCTTTTCTTTTTTTCAATTGTCGTTCTAATTTATTAGTCGTGGCTGCAACCGCTTTTTCAAAAGAATCTGCCCCTTCTTTTGCAAAGGCATCTTTTCCAGGCAAATGCATATTAATTTCTACGATTTGTCCATCAGGTGATTTTTTATCTTCCAATTTTAAATAAACATCCGCTTTAATAATTCGGTCATAAAAAGTCGTTAATTTTTGGACTCTTTTCTCAATTAATTCTTTTAATGCCGAATTTACTTCGAATGGCGCATGAATGTGAATTTTCATATATATTTTTTTAGTTGAAAAAATCGGTTTGACTGTTATTAAGTAATGCAGCTCAATTAATCGGGTAATTTTATAGCAGCCTTTTCTCGCTATTTTTCACCAAAAAATAAATCCGTAGCGGTGCTATGCATTGATTTTTTGGCAAAAACTATCGAAAAAATTCAAGCTAAAAATTTTACCCGATTAATCAATCCGCATTACTTATCAGTAAGATACATTTTTTTATTAAAAATAACAGATTTACCCTTGCCCCTGTTTGAATCTCAAATTCAAAAACATGCCTAAGATAATTAATAGTATTCCGAAAAAACTAATTAGTTCATAGCTTTCTCCAAACCATAAAAAGCCAATTAATAGGGCGTAGATTACTTCTAGATATTTCATGGGGGCAATTTTACTAACTGCTTCAATTTGGAAGGCTTTAGTCATGAAAACTTGTGCAAAATAACCTGAAATGCCTAAAAGGAATAAGTATAACCATTCTATAGAAGAAGGTTGTTTCCAAAAGGGAAGCATGAGTATGCCCGTAACTAAACTGGCAGTAAACATAAAATAGTTGATAATAACCATAGGATGTTCCGTATTGCCAATTTTTCGGATGAGTGGATAGATTAATCCACCTGCTACAGCGCCTAAAATACCAATGCTTAGAGCAGTTAATGGGATGCGGGAATCAAATCCTTTTAGCAACAAAACACCTGTTAATGCCATTCCAAAAAATAACCATTGTAAAGGCTTAACGGTTTCTTTTAATAAAAAAATGGCAAAAAAAGCGGCAAAAATAGGGGAGAGGTATTTTAGAGTAACCGATGCACCAAAGGGCATCCATTGGATGGTAAAGAAGAAACTTGTCATGGAGACAATACCAAGAAAAGCACGTAAAAAAAGTATTTTTTGATGATTTCCAATGAAAGGTAATTGATGTTTCCATAGATAAAGAAAACAAAAGATAGAGGTAATCGCAGACCGAAAGAAAGTAATTTGAAAGGTATGTAAAGTGGCCAATTGTTTGACAAATACTTGCATGATAGTAAAGCAAAAAGTGGCTAGTAGCATTAATTGTACACCAGTAGAAAAGATTTTTTTTTGCGTGGAAGCTTGGGGCTGCTGTTGATTCATTTATTATTTTTCAATGCTTCTCGATTAGCGATATTTGCCAAATTCCCTTTGAAAAAATCCAACACATTTTGAAAAGCAATCGAAAAATATAATTCATAACTTTCTTTTTCTACATAGCCTAAATGTGGTGTACCTATCACATTGTCCATTTTTAATAAGGGATGGTTTTTGTCAAAAATGGGTTCTTCATCATAAACGTCAATAGCAGCAAAACCTGGTTGCCCAGCTTGTAAAGCACTTAATAAAGCATCTTTTTCTATCAAAGCTGCTCGACTCGAATTGACAAATAAGGCAGTTGGTTTCATTAATTGTAAATCACTTTTTTTGACAATTCCTTTTGTAACTGCTTTTAGCCGAATATGAATAGATACAACGTCTGCATTTTTAAAAAAATAAGCTTTAGATGGCGCAATTTCAAAACCATCTGCTTTGGCTTGTTGCATAGATTTTTCTCGTCCCCAGATTAATACATTTGCGCCAAATGCTTTAGCATAATTAGCAACTCGTTTGCCAATTTTTCCATAACTCCAAATCCCGATGGTTTTGCCATAAACTCGACTACCAATATTAGTTTGCCATTTCCCTGCTTTCATCCCTTCAATCGCTTGCGGTAATTGGCGTAAACCATTCATAATCAATAACCAAGTCAATTCTGCGGTAGCAATAGGATTTCCTCGACCTTCCGCAACTGCTACATTATATTTTGTGCAGGCTTCTATATCTATATGCCCTGCATTTTTTCCCGTTTGGCTAATTAATTTTAGCTTGGGTAATTGTTTTAAAAGACTTTCCGTAATCTTTGTTCGAGTTCTTGTCAACACAATAACATCCGCTTCTTTAAACCAATCCACTAAGACTTTTTCCTCCGTTTCGTATTCGTGAAAGGTGAGTACTTGATGGTCTTTCAATAATTGAAAACAAGCAAGTTTTCGGATGATGTGTTGGTAGTCGTCTGGTATGGCAACAGTCATAAGCTATTAGTAATCGCTAAGTTGATTGGTATTGTATATTATCTGTTGATTGTTTAAAAGAGCTTTAGCTCTGGACCTGTCTGTAGTTTCGATGATTAAGCAATATTCCTAAGGAGCGTAGCTTCGTCACGAAATTTTGACGGTGTCAGAGCGATGCTCCTCTGAAAAACTAAAAATTATTAATAAATCTACAGACGGCGTCAGGGCGATGCCCTTTTTCAATGGATAATATACCCTACCAATCAATTTGGCTGATTGAAAAATTAAATAAGGAATAAATCAACTTACCAAAAAAATTGGTAGTTATATTAGTATTTATTCTAAATAAAATTGTACGACAAAATTTGAATACTGATAATCAAGGAGTTACTTTTATTCAAAATTCAAAATTTTTCATTCAGAATTAAGGCTATTAAGCTGGCACAAAAACAAATCCGTCCATAATTTTCCGAGCCGTCCGCAAAGTTCCTGCTTTTTCAACCGTAAACTCTCTCCCTGCTCCACTTACTTCTATCATCACAGGAATAAACCCTGATGGGTGTTCTACAATTATTTTTTCTTTTGGCTCGTCATTCACATTAGCTAACTCCGCAGCAATCGTGCCTTTTGCCTTACAGGCGGTACCAATACAAACTGCACCACTTACGGCATGCGCAGGATGTAAAGAATGTGGGGTTAAATACATGGATTTGATAGTGCCCCCATTTTGCGGTTTTAATAATAAACCTACTTTTGGCAAAACCATTTCACTTACATCGCCCATGTCTGCTAATTGCCCAGCTTGTTGGCGAATGGATTCAATTTTAGCCATTAATTCCTTATTTTCTGCAAAGAAATTTTTATCTTCTTTTCCGGTCAACCCAAAATCACTCGCCCTTGCGAGCATCATAATATTTCCAGCATCTACTATTGAAATTTCGACCCCTTGAATCGTATCCATTCTATTACCTGTCGGAAATAATTTACCCGTTTTACCTCCTGCTTGCTTGAATAAATTCATGACAATTGGCGCTCCCGTTCCTGGAACTCCCGTGACTTCTAAATCACCATCTGTATAGTTAATTTCCCCATTAGGCGTTTGAATAACCGTTTCCATAATAGATTGAGTATTATGGTTATAAACCATGATTTTAGTCTCTGGATGTGTTGCTTTGACCCAACCTTTTTCTATTGCCATCGGTCCAACAGCAGACATCATATTGCCACAAGTTGGCGAGGTATCTACTATGGGTTTGTCAATAATCACTTGGGCAAATAAGTAGTCCACATCAATCCCTTCTCGGTTGGAAGGTTCTGCCATGACGACTTTGCTAGTGACAAATTCTGCACCTCCTAAGCCATCTATTTGGCGTAAATCTGGAGAACCCATAATTTTGAGCAATAGCTTATTTCTTTCTTCCTCATTTTGGGGAAGGTCTCGAAGGTCTAAGTATGGACCTCTGGAAGTGCCTCCTCGCATGAAGAGGCAGGGTATTTTTATTTGTGGCATAGTGAAACGATGAATGATAAACTCCATTTACAACAAACCCTGTGGAAACTCCAAATTCAAAAAGTAACCAAAAGCCAATAGTAAGCCAATTCCTCCTGCCGTGAGTAAAGCTGTTTGTAACCATCCTGTATTTCCTTTTAGGGTTAAGAACAAGATGAAAAATAGAATAACAGCAGGAATAAATCCGATGATTACGCTTAGCACATACAATCCACCAATCCATAAAATTGGTTCATACCAAGGCGATTTAAAAGTGCCAGGTTCAGCGACTTGTTCCGCATCAAAAATAGCAGGGTCGCCATGTTTTTCTTTGATGAGAATCCATAATAACCATGCGCCAAAAGGCAAACAGGCAATCGCAATGGTTAATGGAAAAATACCTCCTAAAAAAGATTGTTTAAACCCATCAAAAATGGAAATAGAAATGAAAGCAACAATGAATACTGCGAATAATAATTGAGGTCTTAAGGACAAGCCATCATTTCTAGATTTTTCCATCAATTCTGCATTTTCATCAACTGTTCCTTTTCTAGAAAAGTACATTGAAATAAGCGATAAAGCCAAGATAATCAATACTCCAGGTCGCAAAAACATTTCCCAACCATAAAATTGAACAGACATATTTAAATAAGATTCTGCTTGCGTCGCTAAGACAAAACCAATTAAAAATGCAGGTCTTGACCAGCCAAATCTTTTCATGAAAATGCCAATGATTCCAAAGATTAAAAGCATCCATAAGTCCATCATATCTTTAGTCGCTTGGAAAGCAGCAAAACTGATGACCATTATCATAAAGGGGGCTAATAAGCTAAATTTTATTTGTGTTAATTTGGAGATTGGCCCTGCTAAAAATAAAGATAAACCTGCACCTAACACATTGGCAATGGCTAATGACCAGATAATGGTATAGGTGAGTTGAATATCTTTGGTGACCATACTTGGGCCTGCTTCTATACCAATTAAAACCATTCCACCCAAAAAAACTGCCATCGAACCAGAGCCAGGAATCCCAAAGAGTAGAGTAGGCATCAAAGCACCACCTTCTTTAGCATTATTGGCAGATTCGGGGGCAATGACTCCACGAATATCGCCTTTCCCAAATTTAGATTTATCTTTTGTTGTCTGTACGGCATGACCATAAGCTATCCAATCGACTACGCTTCCACCCATGCCCGGAATCGCCCCTACAATAGTGCCAATACCCGCACATCTGATAGCTAACCACTTATTTTTTACAAAATCTTTGACACCTACTAACCAACCACCTGAGCCTAAACCTTCACTTTCCGCAATCGCCTCGTCTTTTCGGAATAACTCGGAAATTTCAGGAAAGGCAAAAATAGATAAGGCAATCACCACTAAAGGCAAACCATCATATAAGTAATCTACGCCAAAAATCATTCTATATTCTCCTGTTGCAGGTGCTGCGCCAATGGACCCGACAATCAATCCAAATCCACAAGCTAAAACGCCTTTAACGATACTTTTTCCTGATAAGGAACCGACCATTGATAAACCAAAAATGGCTAACATAAATAATTCAGCCGAACCAAATAATAATATCATTGGTCGAGCTATTTGTACAAAAAAGGTCAAGATAATTGCCCCAAATAAACCTCCAAATAAAGAGGAAGTAAAAGCGGCTGCTAATGCTCTAGAAGCTTCTCCTTTTTTTGCCAATGGGAAACCATCTAAGACCGTGGCTTGACTCGAACTCGACCCTGGTATGCCCATTAAGACCGACGTAAAAGTGGCAGAAGTAGGGATAACCGCTACTAACCCAACCAAGGTGGCTAAAGCGGAGACTTCATCCATACCATATAAAAATGGGAGTAAAAGAGATAAACCTGCAATTCCGCCTAAGCCAGGGAAAACGCCTATGATTAAACCTAATACAACTCCCATGACCAAGTAGAGGAAATGGTCTGGTGAGAAGAGGGTGGTTAGGGCGTTAAGTACTAAATCTAGCATAGTTTTGAACGATGAATGATGAATGATGAACGATGAATTCGTTGTAAATTGGTTTAAAAAATTAACCAAGCTATTCCACTAAGAATGACTAGGACTGAAATGGCTTTAAGGCCAATATTTCTTTTTTTTGTCAAAATGGAACTTCTGATTAAATTCATAACATCTTTTGTACTTGCGTATAAGGATTCAAATTCATCTTTGGTTATATAATCTGTTTCATATAGTAATTCTAGCCAAAATTGGGTTTCGGCTGTTTCTTTTTGCCCAACGCTTAATTTGTGAATAAAATCTTTTGGACTTTCAGCATTTTTTGCTTCTCTAACCATTGCGCCAGGATTTGTACCCGACCTAATTATTTGACCACTAATCGTATATTCCTTTTTCTCTTCTTTTAAGTATTTGCACAATTTGACTACTCGAATAGCCATAATCAATGTTTTTTCTTTAAATGGGTCTTCCCCTGTAAAAATTTGTTTAGTTTTCATCTCATAGAATCTTTAGTTATTAAAATTAATGTTCAAATTTTCCGAATTCATCGTTCATCATTCATCGTTCATCATTTCAAATTAAGGTCATATTTATCAATCAACCAATTCTTCATAAAAGCCTTCTCTTCTTTCCGAACATTGGTGGCTAAATCGAAAATTTTATCTGCTGGTTTCCCAATCACTTGGTCATAATCACCCAAAGCTTTAAATTTATTTTTTTGATACCCTTCATCTTGTTTCATGGCACTAATACCTTTATGAAATGCTGCGACTATTTCGTCAGGAGTTTCTTTGGGCGTTAGTAGTAGCTTCATTCCCCCAAAACCTGCAGACATAAAGGCAAACCAAGTATTCCATTCTATTCCCGTTTGCTGATAGCCTAAAGCGGCATAAATTTCTCCAAAGTGAGGTACATTTACTCGGACTGTATCTCCATCAAAAACACCTACAGGCGAATTTTGAAAACTAATATCTCTTATCAAATTGCCATTATCATCCAAAGCACCAAAGCTGAAAAGTGGAATTGCTTCGCCATTTTCCACTAGTGGAACTGAATTTTTTAAATAAGCGGAAGAAGTCTGATAATCAATTTTAACTTCGCCTCTTTCAAAAGCTAATCTACCTGCACCTCGACCTCTAAATCCAAAGACGGCTTGTACCTCCAATTTTAGCAAATCAAAAGAATACATCGTTACCAAATCTAAAGAAGTGGGCCCTTGACTACCATATTTTAGAGACACTTTATTCGCTATTAATTCTTTAATAATAGCGACACTTTTGGCCGTTTGTTCTTCTACTGAATTGACTTTTAAATTAGCTAGTTCTTTAGAAATAATACTTGGCGAAATATAAGCCACGCCACCTGTCGGATAGGCCATAATCGGCTTGTACTTGCTATAATCATAACGAACTCTAGGGTCGTCTAATAAATAAGGCATTTGAGTAGTGCCCGAAGTTCCTAAAATCATTAAACCATCTGGTTTGACTCGCTCTGCAAACAAATTTGCGCCTTTAATCGAACCACCTCCAGGGATATTATTGACAACAATAGCAGGATTTCCAGGAATGTATTTTTGGAAAAAAGGGGCATTGAATCTTGCCCAAGTATCTCCGCCACCACCTTCTTTGAAAGGGATAATCCATTCGATGGTTTTGCCTTCGAAATAGTTTTTACTAGAGGTGCTGATATTGGCTATTTCTTCTGCGGTCGTATCTGTTTGGAAAAAGGAAATAGCTATTGCTGGTAAGAGGAATAGGGTAGAGAGGGTTAGGATTTGTTTGAGTTTTTTTGTCATTGTTTCTTTTTTTTATTCCGTAGGAATCTACTTACGCCTAGCATGTCATTCTGAAAGAATCTACTAACATCAGGCTTTGTCATTTCCGAGGCGTTAGTAGATTTCTGCGAAATGACATTTAGGGGGTGGGAATGGGATGTTAGTGATTTACTGCGGAAATTGCCGCCCCATACCCCGCAATTCGCCCAAAAACAGCACCAGAAGTCAATCCAGAACCACCGGGGTAACCATAATAAAACACCCCACCAACCAGTTCTCCACAAGCATAAAGCCCTTCAATCGATGTATTATTAGCGCGCAAAACAGCGCCTGTTTTTTCGTCAATTTTTAAGCCGCCGTAAGTAAAGGTAATCCCGCAAGTTACGGGATAAGCCTTAAAAGGTGGTGTACCTAAGGTATTGGCCCAATTGGTTTTATCAATAGCTAATCCATTCGTTCTTTTGCCATCTAAAATAGTTGGGTCGAAAGCTACCTGCTTATCGACTGCTTCATTATAAGCAGTCAAGGTAGCCATTGCTTGTGTTTGGTCAACACCTTCTAATTTTGTGACCAATTCTTCTAAAGTATCTGCTTCCACAAAATGCGCATCCCAAAAACGATATTCGGAATATAATAAATCATCTACCTTACTATCGAAAATTTGCCAAGCAAAACCACCTGGTTGTTCAATAGTCGCTCGTCCAAATTGGGCATAAGTATAATTTCTGAAATTGATGCCTTCATCTACAAATCGTTCCCCATTAGCATTGAGCATAACGCCTAAAAAATAACAAATTTTTCGATAATGCTTGCGCTCAATATAAGGAATTTCTAGATTGCCATAATTAGGCATTTTTAAATCCATCGGTACGGCGTGACAACCGCTGTAAATTCCGTGTTCCACAGCACCTATTGCTGTTGCCATTTTGATTCCAATGCCCATATTATGACGAGTTCCACGAGTTTTTGCAGCACCCCATTCTTCACCTATATATTTTTTACGCATTTCGGGGTTTGCCTCAAAGCCACCACAACCTAAGATGATGGCTTTGGAAAACAAGTCTTTTTCTCCGTTCGGGGTTGTGCATCTTACACCAATGACCTTATTATTGTCCACTAAAAGCGTGGTTGCTGCCGTTTCGTACTGGATTACTCCACCTAATCGTTTAAATTCTGCTAATTCGGCAGCGACTAAGCCGACACCCTCTCCTTCTGCCTCTAAAGTTAATCCGCCCCAAAAAATAAATTGCCCATCCTTTTCAAAAGTTTGACGGGAATAAATTGGGTCAAATTTTATATGATGACTGGCTAACCATTTCATCGTCGCATAACTTTCGTTAATTAAGGTCTGCTGATGAATACTTAATGGTTTGCCTTCATTAAATCCGTATAAGTCTTTTTGAAATTTTCCTTTGGTATAACTGCCAAATTGAGTCTTGGCTATTTTTTCATCAGTTGGATTTTTGAGTAAGGGGAGGATGTCTTCATCGTCATTATAAACAAAGCGCATAGCCCCAGCGGTATAACGGCTATTGCCACCCATTTCTTCCTCGTTTGCTTTTTCAATCATTAAAACTTTTTCGCCTTTTTCTAGAGCTGCAATGGCGGCGCATAAGGCAGCGTTTCCACTCCCCACTACAATAATATCGGGATGACTCATAAGTTGTGTATTAAAAAACGGTAAGCAATCTGGTGTATAAAATTAATGAGGCAGTAATCAAAAACTACCGCCTCATTTTCACTAGTTAATGTATGTAAAGTTGGTTTAACCTTATGTTGGGTTGAAAAAGGATAGGAGCAAACAAAATGCTCCTATCTTAAGCTTAATGATGAAACTTATTTTTACTTCTTAATTATTAGTGTTTATTCTAAATAAAATCGTATGACAAAATTTGAATATTGATAATCAAGGAGTTACCCTTATTTAAAATTCAAAACCTGCCAGCCTGTCGACTAGTCGGGTTGGTTTATCATTCAGAATTAAGTCTATTATCAGTATCAAATTATTTAAAATTATAAGTCAAAGCTAAATTCAAGAATCTACCCATAGAACCAAACTGATTGACTCTTCTAGAGTAAATAACTTCACTTCTCACCTGCTTTGCCAATAACATATCTGGATAAGTATCAAATAAATTATTGATACCAAAAGCTATCGTAATATCTCTAGCTACTTTAGCTGATAAATTTAAATCAATGACTGTTTTTGAACCTAATACTTGACGGTTACCGTCAGCATCTCTTTGTCTAGCCTCGGTTACTTCTCCAAAATTGGTGGCTCTTAGCAGAATACCAAAAATACCAGAATTAAAGTCGATTGTCCCAATCACTTTACGTCTTGGAGAACCTTCTAATAAGTAGGTTAAATCGTTACCACTCAAAGATTGATTCGCCAATGCGGCAGGTAAGTTTACTCTATCTTGGGTCGTTTCATTAAAGTTGGCAGCTAAGGAAAGTCCTAAACTTCCTTGATTTTCTAAGAACATTTTATAGTTTGCTACAATATCTAAACCTTTAGTTTTTGTATCATAAGCATTGGTAAAAATGGTAATTCCATCATAACCAGCACCTGCAAATTGAGAAAATTCATTCGGGTCGATACCTCCTAAAGCGATGATTCTATCTTCAATCTTAATTTGGTAAGCATCAACTGTCAAAGAGAAATTACTACTAAATTGAGCCGTTGCACCAACAGCGATATCAAAAGAAGTTTCTGGATTTAAGTTAGTAATGCCGAATGCACTTTGTACTAATGGGTCTCTAATTGGAAGAATTGGACTCACTACAGAATTACCATCATTGTCAAACTCAATTTGAGAGAAGTTACTATATTCATACTGTGCTAACGCTGGTGCTCTAAAAGAACGGTTAATAGACCCTCTTAAGCCAAATTGGTCGGTAATTTTATATCGACTCGCTAATTTATAAGAGAAATCACTTCCGAAATCAGAATAATCTTCAAATCTTATGGCACCTGCTATTAAGAAAGCATCCGTAATATCTGTTTCTACTTCTGCATAAATTCCTAAGTTATTTCTTCTCCATTCTCCATCCGTTCTAGGCGTAAATCCTTCTCTACCTGAGGCACCCACATCTCTAGTTCCTGCGAAATCACCTGGTCGATAAGATTCTATTTGACCTTCAGACTGTTGAAAGGATTCATATCGTTGTTCTGCACCGAAAGCTAAAGTGGTATTACCAAAGGTTTTAGAAATATCTGCGTTGATTAACGTCTGTGTTACATTCAATGCACCCGTAAAAAATCGAGTAGGAGAATCTACGCCTAAACTTGGATTGACGGTATTTCTTGCAAATAAATCCACATTATTAGCACTATTCCCCAAACTGAAATCTAATTTCCAATCATTACCTAAATCGCCTTTGATACCCGCAGTTACTTGATAATCGGTTAATTCAGACGGTACTTCTGGATTAAATCCATCAGGGAAAATTTCCAATACTCTTCTATTTGTTCTTGCAGGACTACGAGAGAATACCCCTCCAATTACTTCTTTCTTAGTGACTCCACCAAAAGTGTAAAAATCCCAAGCATCATTGATAGACTTCCCTGCATTAACGAAAATCCCCATATTAGTATTTTCAGCAGTTCCTAAAACCGCTCTATCTAAATCTATCCCTCTAATTCTTTGTAATTCTTCATCAGAACCTACACCCGCTGCTTGCCAAACTTCATCAGGATACCAGCCAGAACTATGGCTATAAGTACCTGACCTATCCGTTGGTTCTTGATGACTCCAAGAGATTGTTGTATTCACAAAACCATCGTCTCCCCAAGGCAAACCAAAGTTAGCAGAGGCATTGAACGTTTGACCGTCTCTTACATTTCCACCATAAATACTTTCTCCTTCTGTTCCTGCATTAGTGATACCATCATATTTTGGATTGGTGTTGGTTCCACCAGCATATAATCGAATCGTACCACCAGAACGAGCATCGTTCAATTGTAAATTAACCACCCCTGCAATCGCATCAGAACCATATTGTGCCGCTGCACCATCTCTCAATATTTCTACTCTTTTGACTGCTGCGGAAGGAATAGAGTTAATATCATTCGCTATTTGCCCCTTACCAACACCTGAGTTATTAGAGAAAAAAGCTACTTTATGCCTTCTTTTTCCGTTCACTAATAAGAGCGTTTGGTCTGGAGATAATCCTCTTAAAGAGGCAGGGTCTACCAAAGGTGCTAAATCGTTGATACCAAACTTAGGCGCACTAAAAGAAGGTGCTGAATAATGTAAGGATTGTCCAATATCTGGTTGTGCAGTAGATTGTAATGCCTCAGAACCAATTACATCAATCGGAACAGGTCTATCTACGTTTGTTCTAGGCTTTCCCCGAGAACCCAAAACGGTAACGCTTTGGAGGTTAACTCCTTCCGACATAACCACATTAATTACTGAACGACCATTGACCACTTCTTCTACATCCGTATAACCTGTATAAGAAAAGACTAAAGTTGACCCATCAGGGGCGTCAATAGAATAATTACCATCAAAATCAGTAATCGTACCAGTAGAACTTCCCTTAACTAGGATGTTTACTCCAATTAAAGGTTCCCCATCTGTATCCGATACTTGCCCCGTTACAGTTGCTTGAGGTATAGAAGAAACAACGGTATTCCTTTTATTTAGAACAATATGGCTATTATTATAAACTTTATAATCAATATTAATTGGGCTAAATAATTGATTTAGCACCGTTTCTAAAGTCGCATTATCCGCAGTGATAGACACTTTTTGGCTGGTCTTAATCTTTTGCGGATTGTAGGTGAAGTAAACCGAGGCTGAATTTTCTAGAAAGGAAATTGCTTTTTTTAACTTCACATCTTCCATCGTAATGGAAATCTTCTGATTCAGAATTTCCTGAGCATTGCCATCCTTAGCATTAGCTGCTAGGAAGGTTATGGCAATTAATAATGATTGAAAAAATGTAAATTTCATAACCTGACTTAATAAGTGTAGCCGTTTTCGCTTTTTTTGCATAATTTTGAAATTGTATGTACGAAATACGCTCTCGGATATAAGAATGGCTTATAACTGCTCCAACAGTTGAGTCCAAAGTTTCCGAAGCGTTTATTTTAACATTCCTATTAATCGGCGATGCTCCAACATCGTCGATTTTTGTTTTCTAGAAGCTAGACCATGAACCCGTAGGGGGAACCCGAAGGGATGGGCTGTTAAATTTTCTGTCAGACTTCTAGCCTCTTTTTATTGGCAACCCGTTCCACTCACATAAATACTTGCTTCCCGTTGCTCATACTCAAAATCCATTGCTTTACAAATAATATCTAATTTATCGAAAATGGGTATTTCTTCTAAAGTGGTGGTAATTAAGCAATTTGCTAAATTATCCGCATAAGCAATTTCTAGTCCATATACTTTACCCAAGGCCTCCAAGACTTGGGGTAAAGGTTCTTCAATAAATTTTAGTTTACTTATTTGTTTGATAGGCTGTACAGGGAGTGGCAAGGCACTCACCATTTTTTGCATATCTGCTTTGACTTTATTAAAAACCACCGTTTGATTGGGCGTTACTTCTAATTTCTTGTTTGGGATAGGGATTACGATTTGTTCATCGGTGCGAATGACAAATTTCTCAGACTTGCCAATTACTTTTTTTGGAAGGGAATTTACCTGTGCATAAACTGCCACTTTTCCTGTTTTTACAGCTACTTCTACTTCTTTTTCCCCCTCAAAAGCTTTAATGGTAAAACTCGTTCCTAAAACTTTGGTAATCGTTTCATTTGCATAAACCACAAAAGGTTTTGTTGTATCTCGATGAATATCAAAAAAAGCTTCTCCTTTTAAGACAACTTCTCTTTGATTTTTCAGAAAACAACTAGGATATTTTAAACTACTAAATGGTTCAAGAATTACTTTACTTCCGTCAGAGAGTATAATAGTCGTAGCTACAGCAGTCGTATTTTTTAATTCTTTCCATTCACATTTTTCAGCAATCACCTCTGACAGTTGCTTATTAACATCCCTTGAATTTTGATAAAAATGAAAGCTAAAAAATCCAACTAATAATAAACTAGCTACTGCTGCTGCATATTTCCACCAACTTAAAGTACGCACTTTGGCTATATTTTGAGGCTTTTCTTGAATGGTTTGTTGTTTAATAATAGCCCAGTTTTGCTCAATTTCCGCTTTGGGTGCGGTAATAGACTCCACTTCATGAATTTGTAAAACCAAATTTTTTGCTTCCTCCACCAACTGTATCTTTTCAGGAAAATCGGCTAAATAAGTTGCCCAAAAGGTAATGTTCTCCTCATTTGGAGCTAAAACCCATTCAATAAAAAGGTCATTGACAATAAAATCTTCTATATTATTTAGTCCGTTAGGCTTCATTATTTGTTGGTATATGACTATGTTGGCGCTGTTGCCATCATTGCTTTTACCTTAAGACACCCGCTAATGTATTTTATACTCGCTAAAAATGATTTTTTTTTATTTTTTTTTGAAATAAGGGACTTGGAAAAACATAACCTACCCATTTTACTCGCCCTTTTTCCTTTATACAGCGTTGAAAATACTCGCCAGAGCGAAGGCTCTGTCTGTAAGCCTCCCATCCCTTCGGGTTCAAAAGCTTACACTTTTTCATGCCTTGTCTAAAGAAAAAATGACTTCTTAAAATTTGGGTATCTTATTTATTTCCAACTCCCTAAAATTTTTCAAAACGGAAAGCCTGACAAATTAAAAGGTAGTATTAAATATGGTAGGAACTATTTTAAGGGCAATCGAATTTGCTTTTTCAAAGCCTTAATTCCCTTATATAAAAGATTAGAAACAGATTGATAATTGATGTCGAGTACTTCTGCAATCTCTTCCGTTTTTAGGTTTTGAAAATATCGAAGATTGATGACTTCTTTTTGGCGAGTCGGTAGATTTTGGATACAAAGATGTAAGCGACTAAGCGTTTCTTGTTCCAATTCTTCTAAAATAATTCTATTTTCAAAAGAATCTTGGATAGCTTCGTTTGGTTGCTCTCCATTCCCTGTTAAGCTTCTAGATTCCAGAATTCGTAAAATGCGATTTCGTAGCGATTTTAATAGGTAGGCTTTAATATTTTGAACGACGGGTAATTGTGCTTTTTTTTGCCAAAGATTAATAAAAATATCTTGAATGGCATCGTTGATGATTTCTTTATTTTGAGTCAATTTATAACCATAGGCAGTTAACAGCGCAGCATTTTGTTGGTAAATTAATTCAAGGGCGGTGGCTTCACCGTTGAGCAATTTTTGCCATAATTGAGCATTATTTTCTGTTGAATTGCTTACCCGTTTCATTGTCTAATTCTATTGAGTCAAAGCAAAGCTAGAAAAATATTGTGTTTTTTAGGTACTATTATATCTTTTATTTGAATTTAAAAATAACTGCCATTAAAGCTATTATACTAACTAAATTTTTACATCAAAGGACGACTCATGCCACTCGTTACTATCTTCTTTGTTAGTACACAAACCCTGATTAGGGGATTTAATACCCTTGAAATCTTCTTTTTTAGGAATCACCTTAACTATAACGGGGATGATTTTAAATGTGGCGATTGGAAAAATTAATATGCTTAATCTCCCTTGAATCATGTATTTCCTAACCAACGTAGATTAGAATAATAGAAATTATTTTGTTAGCTAATAATACTTTCTTTTCTTTGTAAGCTTATATAGAATTATTTTTTATTCGCTTAACTATAGATCATCCATGGTAGATAATATTACGTTAGCAGAAAGGAAATTTGAAGAGTTTCTACCGATTTTAAAAGAAAAATATCCTACAAAAAGAAAAAATAAATCGGATCTTGTTCGATTTATTGACGCTTATCGGGATATTTCTTTTAGTGATAATGTGGTAATAGCAATGTATGACCATAGAACTGCTTCTTTGTTCTATATAAGCGAGAATATTGAAAATCTATCAGGTGGATACGCTTCCCAAAAAATCCTTAAATGGGGCGGCTTGCTGCTTTTTAAAGCCCTTCACTATACCCATTATTCTTATGTTTATAAGGCAATAAAATGGGACTTTAAATTTTCTAAAGGACTATCAAAATCTGAACTACTGAACTCAAGATCTTATTTCTCAGGTTTGAAATTAGTAGATGCCAAAAGAAAAATAAGGCAAGTATTTCTTAAAGGTAGACGCTTAAAAATAGACGAACAAAATCAAAGTGATGTAACGATATTTTTTATTGAAGAAGTTACGCATTTAGTAAAAGGAGATCATTATTGGATGAGACATGCGAACGATAATAAAACGCTGGCTTATGTTAATCAAAGTGGTAAAAAAGAATTTAGAGATGTAATTTCAGAAAGTGAAAAACCAGTATTAAAATTACTAGCAGAAAAGAAGTCGACCGCAGAAATAGCAGCACTATTACATCTTTCTAAACTCACCGTACAAACTCATCGAAAGAATATGATTAAACGAGTTGGGGCAGTCGATTCTACTGCTTTGGTACATTTGTGTAAAATGGCGAATGTGATTTAATGGATTACTCATGCTTGATTGTCTGAGCAGGGTTCAAAGCAGCTACCTTAAAAGTCTGCCAACTCACTGTAATAAATGCCAATAGTGTTACTAAAATCATAGCAATCAAAATGACCCACCAAGGAAAACTGATTCGATAAGCATAGCCATTTAACCAGTCGTTCATACTCCAATAAATCAATGGAATGCCAATCAAAACAGCTATTAGAATTAACCAAACAAAGTCCTTGAAAAAGAGTAGAATGATATTAGTTGTCGTAGCGCCCAATACCTTTCTGACACCAATTTCCTTCGTGCGTTGCAAGGACATATAAGAAGCCAAACCGAATAGACCAAGGATGGCAACGATAATGGCTAAAATAGCAAAATTGCCAAAGAGAAAGCCGAATTTTTTATCTTCCTTATACAATTTATCAAAGCGTTCTTCTAAAAAAGCATAATTAAAAGGCGCATCTGGATAAAATTGATTCCAGACCCCTTGAATA
Source organism: Saprospiraceae bacterium (assembly GCA_965277445.1). Lineage (GTDB taxonomy): Bacteria > Bacteroidota > Bacteroidia > Chitinophagales > Saprospiraceae > JAFMDF01. Next base: position 626,609 of record CBDICY010000001.1, read on the forward strand.
TTACCGATTTGGCTAGTTAATTCATTGCCACTTAAACGTACAACCGTATTAGAATTCACCATTTGATGGGAAAAAAGGGTTGGTTCTACCGTAGATTTTAAGGAACTTCGATTATAATCTTTAATGACTCCAACTATTTTAATTTTATCCCCTTGATTGTCTCTACCAAATTGGAAGTATTGGTCAATTACCGAATTGGCATCTGAAATGCCCAATAATTTGACCAAAGCCATATTCATAATAAACGCAGTAGTATCTTCTGCTCGATTTCTATCAAAATGTCGACCTGCTATTAATTGTATGTCTAAGGCATCCGCTAAGCGGTCATTCATTCTATTTCTATAAATCGTTCCTTCCACCACTTCTGTTTTACCCACTATTTTGAAACCGCCACTAGTAGAGCCAATTTCAGAACTACCACCACCTGGTAAAGAGGAAATTGAAGCTACTTTTGTAATGCCATTTTGTTTGCTTACTTCCTCCATAAAAGCGGTATACCGACTTTCATACTCTTCATCCGTTAAGTTGGGCATAAAAGCATTATTAAAACCAATTACTTTTTCAGTATTGATACCCATATCAACATTCGTCATATACCGAATTTGCTGGTAAACAATCACCGTTGCAGCAATCAAGACTAAAGAGGCGGTAAATTGGAAAATAACCAACCCTTTTCTGAGTAAAGTACCTTGTTTGGTTCGACTAAACGCACCTTTTAAAACACCGATAGGTTTAAAAGAAGAGAGTACTAAGGCTGGATAGACACCTGTAATGAGTGTTCCTAATAAACAGAAAAAGCCTAATTTTTTTAGAAAATCTCCATTTTGCCAAACTTCTGTTAAAATGGTTTTACCAACTAAGTCGTTAAAATAGGGTAGGGCTAATTGGGCAATTCCGATAGCTACTATTCCACCAAAAATATTGATTAATAAAGATTCGGTAAAAAATTGCCCCATTAACTGACTCTTCTGTGCGCCTACGACTTTTCTTAAACCCACTTCTTTCGCTCTTTCTGTTGCTCTAGCGGTTGATAAATTGATGTAATTAATCCAAGCTATTAATAAAATGAAAATAGAAATAATGTCTAAAAAATAAACCGACCTTGCGCTACCATGAATGGCTGGTTCGTAAGTGTAATCGGAATGTAAATGGATCTCTTTGACGGGTTGGATATTGAAAACTAGTTTAGTTTCGTCTCCTAAGTATTTTTTGGTTAACGCAGGGAGCTTGGGCTTAATTTCTTTCAAGTTCGCTTTTTCTGATAATCTCAAATAAGTATAATAATTATAACCATTCCAGCCGTCCTGTTGGGTACGTTCTGCATAACTTTTTAGAGATAATAAAATATCAAATTTATAGTGCGTATTGTCTGGAATGTCTTCCAATAAACCAGTTACTTTAAAAGGTCGATTAAAATTACCTAAAACTTCAATGGTTTGTCCAATTGGATTGGCATTACCAAAATATTTCTTGGCTTGTTTTTGAGTTAAAACCATAGTATAAGGCTCGTTCAATAACTCAGTTTTATTACCTGCTAATAAATTATAATTAAATAAATTCAAAAAATTAGAATCGACGGCAATTACGCCTCTTTCTTCCACAGGCTGCCCATCTTTTCTAAAAATCAATCGTCGTTTAAAAGTTGTAGTGGCACCAATAACTTCTGGTAAATCATCTTGTAATGCTTTGCCAGAAGGCGCAAAAGACATCGCATCTCGTACTTTGATAACGTCCTCTACTACATTATCGGTCGTTAAACGATGTAATTGATTGGGTTGGAAATGAAAATTGTCATAACTTTTTTCAAAGTCGGTATATTGGTTAATCAATAAAAAAGCGGCTAAACCTAAAGCCAATCCTAGGATATGAATAATGGTATATAATTGGTGTTTTGCTAAGTTTCTAAAGCCGATTTTTAAATAATTTTGGAACATATCTTTGATGTATTGTAATCCCCAAAAAGAGATTGGTCGGATGATGGTTAGTCTAAATAATAACAGCACTTCTTTGGCATAAAACCATTCTGCCTTCCGAGTAGAAGTTTGGTCCAAAGCCTCCAAGTATAACTCTTCTAGATCACCTTGAATATCTTCGTAGTAATCGGGATGACAATACCATTGGAAAAATTTATGTGCTTGTTTTTTTAGCATAACAGTTGTGGGTTGTCAGTTGTCAGTTGTCTGTTTCCGAGCATTTTATAACTCAAAACAGATAACTGATAACTGGATTAGATATTAAAATCTAAGGCGATATTGGGAATATCCTTCCACAAACTTTCTCGTGTTTCTTTTGCGTGCAGTAAGGCTTTTTTGCCATAAGCGGTAATGTTAAAATATCGTTTCCGTTTACCGCCACGAGCATTTGTAGTTTCTCCGTGTCGGGATGCTAAATAGCCTTTTGTTTCCATTCTTCGTAAGGCTGATTGCAAGGCACCTACACTTACTTTTCTATTCAAACGGGTTTCGATTTCTTGTTTAATCGCTACACCGTAAGCTTCATCGAAGAGGACACCGACGGTTAGTAAAACGATCTCTTCAAACTCTCCTAAGGGATATTCTTTCATGATTTATTTTATTCCTATTTGCAGTATTGAGGCAAATATAGTTTAATTTGCATTAAATTCCTATTTGCAGTATTGGTAATTTCAACCTTCTACCTTCAACCCTAGTGGTTCAAGGCTTAAGTAATTGATAGTTTAATCGAATGTATTTTTTCGCTAGGCAAGGCATTTTTTTGAGAATAGCTTTCGCTCTTTAAGAAAAAAATAACGCAGTATAGCGGAAAAAGACACCGATTTAAACTGTCAAGAATTTAGGTCTTGAACCACTAGACCTTTTACCTAAGTAGTTACCGTTATTTCTAGCTTATGAAGGATTAATATTCTGTAAAGAACCTAATTTATAATCTAATTAGAGGGAAGTGTCTAGTAGTCACAAAAATGCTTCTACAATCTGTTCTACTTCTGCAATCTTTAAATCAATTCCATGATATTCTAAGCCAAGCGTTTTTGCTTGTTTGAAATAGTTCAATGCTTGTTTAAAATCTCTTTTTTCTTCGTGGTAAAGACCTAAATGGTAAATAGCTTGTGGATGTTCTGGCGCTAATTGGTGGGCAATTTGTAAATCTGAAAAGCCTGCTGCTAAATTTTTTCTTTTAATGTGAAGTAATCCTCGATTATTCCAACCTTCTGGATTATCGGGTGTGTAAAAAATAGCTGCATCTAAATCCTGTTGGGCTCGTTTGTAATCGCCCGTTTGGAGGTGAATATAGCCTCTGTTGGCTAAAGCCATTCCATCCATATGTTTTTCATAGATACAATGATCGAAGTAAGACAAGGCTTCATCCCAACGATTTAGTTTTAAGTTTAACCAACCAATTTGATAGAAATCTAGGTAAGTATAAGGGTGAATGGCTTTAAAGGAATCGTAGAAATTCAAAGCATTCCCATAATCTTTTAAGGTCAAAAAACTGTTGACGATTAAATCGTATACTGGCTTCTTCTGAGGACCAGATTCAATTAATTGTTGGCATTGTTGGATAGCCGATTCATATTCTTTTTGATGAAAAGCTTGTTCTGCGATAAAAAACGCTTCAGGTAAACCTCGTCGTTTAAAGGTATTCATCAATTGATAGCCATCGCTATAAGTTACCCCGCCATTATACAATTTAATCGGCGTATGACTTGGATCAAGATTAACAATAAGATCAATGACTGCAGAGATTAGAAAAAAGACGATAAAAACGACCCAACCTTGGGAGTATGCTCCATAAATAATCACATAAAAAGCGACAAGGGCAATTAATAGACTAGCGATCGGCCCACCCAAAATGACTAGTAACTGAGGTACAAATCCCTTAATGCCTCCATGTGTACACAAACCAATGCGCCAATTAAATATATTCAATTTTAAAAAAAGCGATAACCGCCCAAGACTCAATTGTAAACAATTGCTGATATCACCATAAGTACCTACAAATACGTTGACTCTTTCTTTTTTGGTAAATAATAAGGCAGGAATAGCATGACCCATTTCGTGAAAAAAAGTAGTGATGGATCGCATAAATATAATGCCACCTATCCAAGCGATGCCTAATAAAATGCCAAAAATATAGTCCATTTTTCAGGTGAATTTATTAATAGATAAAATTGGTATACATTTTGATATTATAAAAATAAAATATGTATTAATTTGATTACTAGTTATTTATTTAGATGTAGAGCATTGTGAAAAAAACTAGGATTCAAATTTAAGCTTATTATTTCTAACTAATCAATCTGCCCCCATGACAACACTTAAACATTTCTATGCCTTCTTTTTTGTTTTAAGCTGTACGAATTGTATAATGGCTCAATCAAGTACCATTGGTATGACGGTTGTAACGGAGAAAGTAACCAAAGAAATCACGGCAATTTCTGCGAATGAAAACTTAATAGTTGATCCAAAGAATGACCCTGATAAATATAGTGCCTTCAAAGCAGAAGTCTGGCCTAATCCATCTAATTTAGGAAAGGTACGACTTTCTGTAAAAAGCTTACCGGGAGACCCACTTTTTATTCAAATTTTTAACCATAAAGCGGAATTAGTTCAAGAGGGCGTCATTAAAGGAGCCTTAGGTGCAGATTTAGAACATACCCTAAAATTACCTGATTTACCAGGGAATTATTCGATTAAGTTGAGTAATAAAGATAAAATCTTAAAGGATTTAGCATTAGAAATATTGTAATTATACCTTATTGTGATGTTGCTGTGTTACCTTGATGTCGATAGAGCATGGTAACACAGCATCACGGCAACAACACAACTCTTCTGCATTAATTGCTAATCATTAGTAGTGTTTATGCTGAAATCATTCATATGACAGCTCTTTCGTCATTAGCCCTTTGCCTTTCGCCGAATAAAAGCTATTCTTCTAAAATATTCTTAACTCGACCAACATCTCCCAATTGTAGCATCACTTTAATGCCATGCGGATGAGTGGCCGCTTTTGTTAATATTCTTTTGACGATTCCTTCCGTTAACTCTCCTGTTCGTTGGTGTTGTTTCTTGACAATTTCTACCACGTCTCCAATCTTAATATTTTTTCTTTTTCGGCCGTCTAGTTGTTCCTTTTCCATGTTCTATATTGAATTTTACAGTAAAAGTGTGAGATTTTCTATAAGCCATCCATAGTTTTTATCAGCAACTAATTTTACTATCTTTTTTGTAATATAAAATGGAAAATTACAAAATAAATCATTCTTATAGGGCCTTATTGCTGCCTATACTATTGGATATAGACAACAATAAAACCATATAACGACTAGCCAGACTGTAGTAGACTGGTTTAACTATTCGATTTAATTCACATCCTGCTTCAATTTAAGTTTCTCAATACTATTCGTCAGTCCATCTTTATTCAACTTGTCAGGAGCTTGAGTTAACGCAATTTTGGCATGGTTTAATGCTTCATCATACTTTCCAATTGCGGATAATCCTCTCATCATGCCTACTTCAGTTGGCCAAGCACCCTTAAATTGCTCGTGATTATACTTGAAAACTGCTAAGGCCTTATCTTTTTTACCTTGCGCGATTAATTGGCGACCATAGCCATGAATTTGGATTGGATTGGCACTTGGATGATGAATGGCTTTGTCCATCGTAGCAGCACCTTCTTCGGTTTTACCCAATTGATTTTCAATTGCTGCTTTAGTAGCTAAAGTGGTATAATTTTCTTGACCAACAAATGGCGTATTAATCGCACCATTTGCCCATTCCAACCCTTTTTCTAAATGGGTATTATTCGATAAGGTAAAATTGGCAGCGGTTACCCAATTTGTCCAAGAAAAACCAGGATTATTTTGTAATTCTGATTCAATTTGAGCAATGTATAAATCATTATAATTCGGTACTTCAATTTTAAAAGGAAGGCTGATTCCTTCCCACATCATAGCCGCCGTTGCGTTAGCAGCCTGTCTATCTATAAATTCATAAGTCAACCATTCGTGGTATTCATGCTTTTCTGGTGTCGCTTCGACTCTTAAGGCATCTTCTGATTCTCTGTAAAAATAACTGCCCCAAGCGCCTGTGTTTTTGGAAAAAATAATCGTCCAAGGCCCTGTTTCCTCCACAATAATGTGCAAGCCGTATTTTCCAGCCGCTATTGCTTTGCCTTGAACAAGGACATCGTGTGAAAATTCAATGGTGGTATTTTCATTTGCCCCTGCTCGCCAAGGTGCTAATTCATTCAACCCAAAACCAGAAGGCGTCATGCCGTAAGGAACTAACTGCCCCCAAATTTTTCCTTTTCTATCTTGTCCTTGTGGACTGGTAACATCAGGACTATTATAATCAATGGTCACACTAACTAGTTTTCCAATGTATTGCGTGGTGATACTTCTTTGATTGCCACCGCTTGGAGGCGTAGAAATTTGAGCGAATGCCATGGTAAAACTGGCAAAAACTAATAGGGTAAGCAAAATTTGCTTTTTCATAATTTAAATTTAAGGTGATTTTATAAATAACTAAATTGGTGCAATAACTGATATACAGGTTATTGCGAGTTTATTTCTATTCAAGTAATAAATGTAGAAAATTGGTTGCGTAAAGCAGATAGTGCGCAAATAGTTATCAGACGAACTACACTTTTCTATCTACGAAGGAAGGAAAATTCATGTACGATTTTTATTTTATTCCTTAGCGAAGAAGCAACACATCGTTCCAGCAGGAGGAACTGCACCTTACACTTATTTATGGGAAGATGGAGTCTCCAATGCTAATCAACAAGCATTAGCGGCAGGAAATTATGTGCTCACCATTATGGATGAATTAGGTTCTTTAGTAGAGGCAGAGATATTACTTTCTGAGCAAGCTGTTTTAGAGGTAACGGCTAATTTTATCAATCCAGATTGTGGAAGACTTGCAACGGGTAGGGTAGTGACGGATAATTTGACTGGAGGGGTCGCTCCTTATTTTTACACCTTAAATGGTTCAGTATCTAGTAGTAACCCCGAATTTGATAACCTAAATACGGGGGATTGAGATGTTTATGTACCGAATGCTTTTAGTCCCAATCAAGATGGGATCAATGATCTATTATTAATCAATGGAGGCCCAGAAGTCAGCAACATCCAATCTTTTAGTATCTACTCTCGTTGGGGAGAACAAGTCTTTTTTCAAGAAGACTTTCTGCCTAATGATATAGCCAATATTTGGGATGGAACAATTAAATCCGAGTTTTTAGAAAACGGAGTCTACATCTGGCAGACGGTGATTGATTTTATTGACGGAGAGACGCTGACCTATACAGGTGATGTGGCTTTGATTCGGTAGCTCTCTCGCTAGCTTGGGCTTCTAGCCCGAACGGCGACGGATGAATGGCAACGAATGAGATTAGTAGTAATACTCAATTAATTTAACTTCACCCAAAAAAAAATCGTGCCGTAGGTACGTAAGATAAAAACTAATTGTCCTTTTATTCATTATTATCTTTGTCTAATAATTCCCTTTTTTTATACAAAACGACCTCAACGCCAAAACTATCATACTGTTTAACAATCTCCCAATTAGCCGCTAATTCCATAAAGTCTGCATCCGAAACATCATTAAAAACAGTCGCATAAAAAAAGTATTGATTGGTCTCAAAATCCTTCTTAACAAAACCTACTTGCTGCTCATTTAAATCATAAATTCCATAAGGCCCAATATTAGGAAAAACCGTCCCAACTGTTGCAGGATAAATCTGCTGTTCGGCTATATATCGAATCATTTTTTCTCGCAATTGATAATACGGTAAATGTGCTAGAGTAGCGTCCCAACCTTGCGCAATATGTTTAGGGTAAATCCATAAATTTCCTGTCAATAAACCGATAAAGGCAATGCTGAAAATGACTTTTTGAATTTTAGTGGTAGTAAGAAATTGAAAACACAAATGATAAAATAAAAAGGTAATCGACAAGGTAATCGGTAATAAATAACGATGACTTAATAAGCCTTTATGAAGCAATAGAGAAGGAGTTAAAATTAGACTTAAAATAAGGATTAAACTAATTAGTTTTAGTGCTTTCAACGATTTTACAGAGCTTCCAGAACTCCAAATTCTGGAAGCGCTAAATATCCCCGAAGAATATGCTTTCCATAACAACCAACCTAATCCACTCAATAAATATACTCGACCAAAATCTAAAAATCGCCAGCCTAAAACACCAATATTTTTAAGAAACCCTAGGAAATCAACAGATTCAAAACTACCTGCCCAAGGAGAATTTGCATGATAGCCAATCCATCCAAATTGGAGATAATGAGCGATTAAAAAAGTACTGGCAATTAGTCCAGCAGGTAAGAAAGGTAGGATTTTTTTGATGAAAATAGCAATGCTTTTTTTGATAGAAATTGGAGGGGCTTTTTGTAGAAAAAAAGTAGTAAAACACCACCAAAGATATAAGCTAAAAGTCACCATCATCCCTCGCATACTAATCAGCCCTAATAGCGTAGTGGCAATGATGATAAGGAAGATTTTCTCTTTTAAAATACTATGGATAGCCAATAAGAAGGCAAACACGAGGAGGATATCTGGGCTGATTAAAACACTCTGCCCTGCAAAAAATGGGTCAATAATGACTAACAATAATAGGAATTTAGCAGATTTAGCATTGCCAAAAAAACTCCCAATTTCATAAAGCAACCAAATAATACCCAGCAAAAAAGGCAAGATCGAAAAGTGACTGACTAGCAATGATTTACCAAAAAAGGACCAACAAAAAGCCAAATACATCCCAAATAATGGCGGATGTCCGCTATTAATGGCTTCTGGTAAAAAGAAGGTTTGGAATTGTTGCTCATAATACCAATGCGCATGTTTAGATCCTAACTGAACCGTATCCCAAAAAAAAGCATGATCACTAACCCACCAAGTTAATAGGCAGCAGTAGCACCAAAAAGGTAATATCGTTTGTAATTTTTGAGTCAGGTTCATATTAAAAAAGGAATGTATTTTTTCAAATATTAATATTTATTGTACCTTCATCTTTCAGAGCAATCGGTAGAAAAGCCTTCAGGCTTTCCTGTCAGTCGGAATGTTATTGCTTAAAAAAATAAGTTGTACGCCTAAATTCAGGCCTGAAGGTCTTTGACGGGAAAGCCTGAAGGCTTTTCTACCAGTTACAAACTAAATCAACCTAACCAATCTGCGATGATAAAAAGAATTTCACAGTTAATCCTCATTACATGTCTACCTTTTACTTTATATGCTCAAAATTCCTTAAAAAAAACACTTGGGCATGAAGAATTAGTGACTTGGAATCGAATGAATAACACGCAAATTTCTAATGATGGAAATTGTGTGACGTATGAATTAAAAGGCGAAGAAGGAGATGGCGTGTTGAGAATTTATACGACTAAGAACGATGCCGCTGCAATTATTCCAAGAGGAGAACGTGCTAAAATTAGTGCAGATAGTCGATTTGTGGTATTTAAAATAAAACCTCAGAAGGATACCATCCGACTAATGCGTTTGAAAAAAGTAAAGAAGGCAGATCTACCTAAAGATAGCTTAGGTATTTATGATGCACAAACGGGTAAAACAGAACGTATTCCAATGGTGAAATCTTTTAAAATGCCTAAAGAGTGGGAAGGATACCTCGTTTACCAAAAAGAAGCGGAAGAAATACCGACGACGATCAACTTAAAAAAAGATACAACAGCAACAAAGGAAAGAAAAAAAGTCAAGAAACCTAAAAAAGAAAGTGGAGCAAATGGGACAAAATTAGTTGCCCGAAATCTATTAACAGGAGAAGAAACGACTTTCCCTTATGTGGCAAATTACGAATTAGCAGAGAAAGGGAAAAAAATACTTTTTCAAACAACAGGAAATGATTCTACTTTTTTGAATGGTATATATTTACAGGATTTGGCACAGCAAACAACAAAGCCCTTGTATAGAGGAAAAGGCGATTATAAGAGAATGGTGATGGATGAAATGGGAAATCAGGTAGCTTTTTTAGCGAATTTTGATACCACCAATGCCGACATTGCGCCCTTTGAATTGGTTTACTGGAAAAATGGAACAGATTCTGCTAAAGTCATTGCTCAAAATACAGCTGCTTTCTTACCAAAAGATTGGATCATTAGCGAAAATGAAACACCTCAATTCTCTAAAAATGGACAGCAATTGTTTTTTGGTATGTCGCCTAAACCTATTTTGGAAGATACGACTTTATTAGAAGAGGAAATGGTAAAAGTGGAAGTATGGCATTGGAATGATGCGCAATTACATACCCAACAAAAAGTAAGACAAAAGCGAGAAGAAAAGCGGGCTTATACAGTAGTTTGGCATCCAACTACTCGTCGTTTTGTAAAATTGGGGGATCAATCTATTCCAGAAATTAGAATGGGAGATGAAGGAAATGCGATCAAAGTTTTAGGATATAACTCCGAACCTTACGAGAAAGTAACTTCTTGGGAAGGTGGGCCAGCGGGAAAAGATATGTACATTATTGATACCAAAACAGGCACAAAAGAATTGATTGGCAAGGGAATTAAAGGGAGTCCAAGATTATCTCCAAAAGCGAAATTTGCTTACGCGTATTTACCTGCAGATTCTGCTTGGTTTGCTTACGATTTGACTACTAAAAAGACTATTCAATTAACAAATAATGACCAGCATCCTTTTTATGATGAATTGAATGATCGACCGATGCATCCTTTTCATTACAGTATTGCAGGCTGGACAACCAATGACCAGTTTATTTTGATCAATGACCGCTATGACATTTGGAAAATTGATCCAAAAGGAATTGCGCCAGCCGTTAATTTAACGAATGGTAGGACTAAAAAATGGCGATATAGATATATCCAATTAGATAGAGAAGTTCGATCAATTGACCCTGCTTCCAAATTATTACTACATGTTTTTGATGAGACAACGAAAGAAAGTGGCTATAGTTATTTAGATATGTCAACTGGCAAAACCACCAATTTAATGATTGGTGGCTATGATTATACGCGCCGTTTATACAAAGCAAAAAATGCCAATAAAATACTTTTTAGAAGAGGCAATTATAACACTTTTCCAGACTTGTTTTTTACAGATGATACCTTCGATAATGCTAAACAAATTAGCATCGCCAATCCTCAACAAACGGAGTATGCTTGGGGAACCATGGAATTATTCGAATGGACTTCTTTAGATGGGCAGAAATTGCAAGGTTTATTGGCTAAGCCAGAAAACTTTGATCCAACTAAAAAATATCCAATGATTGTGAATTTCTATGAACGAAATTCGCATGGATTATATCGGCATAGAGCGCCATCAGCAGGACGTTCTACCATCAATTATCCATTTTATACCAGCAGAGGATATATCATTTTTAATCCAGATATTCCTTATGAAGTCGGTTATCCTGGAAAGAGTTGCTATAACGCCGTTGTTTCTGGCACGCAAGCATTAATCAGAGAAGGGTTTGTAGATGCAGAAAATATTGGTGTTCAAGGACATAGTTGGGGCGGCTATCAAATTGCGCACTTATTGAATAAAACGAACTTATTTAAATGTGCCGAAAGTGGTGCGCCAGTCGTCAACATGTTTTCTGCCTACGGCGGGATTCGATGGGGGAGTGGAATGAGTCGAATGTTTCAGTACGAACATACGCAAAGTCGAATTGGGGGTACTATCTGGGAATATAGAGATCGTTATATCGAAAACTCACCCATTTTTGAACTATACAAAACGGATACCCCTGTGTTAATTCTGCATAACGATAAGGATTCGGCTGTACCGTGGTACCAAGGGATTGAATATTTTGTAGCTCTTAGAAGATTAGGTAAACCAGCGTGGTTATTGAATTATAATGGGGAGCCACATTGGCCGGTTAAATTACCGAATCGGAAAGATTTCAATATTCGGATGCAACAATATTTTGACCATTATTTGAAGGGCGCACCGATGCCAAAATGGATGGAAAGTGGGGTTTCTGCTATGGAAAAGGGGAAAGTACAGGGTCTAGAATTGAATGAAAAATAAAATAAGGGAGTAGGAAAAATATAACCTACCCATCTGACGGATTCTTTTTCCATTTAGCTGCGTTAAAATTATTCAACGTAGCAACGGCTATGCTGAATAATTTTGCCTTGCTAAAAGAAAAAAATAATCTCGTCATTTTGGGTACCTTATTTATTTCCTACTCCCTAAAAAAAGAATATTAGGTTTTGGAGATTCAAAGTGGATTTATGATACAGAGGTAGAGGTTGATGAATTTGTACCAAGTAGTTCTTTTTAGAAAATAAGTTATAACCTTAGCTGTTTTATAATTTCGTCCAATCAAAATTTGCCCCAAGCGCCATCACAAAGACAATAGCCGTAAGAATAGGGACAATAATAGAAATAAGCATAAATTTAAAATACCATCGTGGTGTTTTTGACAATCTATCTGTATCTATGACCTCTGCGACTAAACTAATGATCAATATAAATAAGAAAATGATAGGAAGGACAAGCGTTAACAACGTGGCGGTGTAGTCGCTCAATAACCAAAAGACGGCGTAAAAAAGTACTTGTAAAAGTGCTATTTCAGTTAGTCCTAGATTTGGAATAGGCAAATCCTTTGTTTTCATATCTTTATTGAATCGACCCATAGTTATTTGATTAACAAGTAATTAAGAATAAAAAATCCGTTGGGGAATAAAATCCGTTGGAAAAAATTAGTCCTAACGGATTTTATACCTCCAGCCGCTAATCTACCAATTTAGTAACAACTTCTACTGTACCATGCAAAGTCCGATGGACAGGACATTTATCAGCAATCGCCAATAAACGTGCTTTTTGCGTCTCGTCTAAATCTCCGACTAAGGTAATATATTTATGGAATACATCAATTTTTTGTGGCTTTCGACCATCCAAAGTTAAGGTCTCGGCATAATTTTTATGATGATCAATATGGACAGTTACTTCTTTTAAATCCCATTTTTTTCGCCTAGCGTACATGTGTAAAGTCATCACGGTACAGGCTCCTAAACCAGAAGAAACCAACTCATAAGGAGAAGGACCAAAATCATGACCTCCTACACTTTCAGGCTCATCGGCTACAAAATAATGCTTGCCAGATTTAACTTCACTCGTAAAAGCATCGGCTGTATTCAGTCGAACAGCGACTTGAGAATTACTTCTTAAAGGATTTTCTGCGGGTTTATCTAAATACCGATTGACCCAACTAGCAATCACTTCTCCAGTATAATGCCCATCTTCTTTTTTTGTTAATAGATGATCTGCACCATCTAGAGAGATAAAACTTTTGGGATGTCGAGCAGCTAAGTATATTTTTTCCGCATTGTCAATGGTCACAATTCTATCTTGTGGTGCATGTAGCACTAGCAAAGCCTTCCCTAACCGATTGATTTTATTTTTCAACGTCGTTTGTTGAATATCGTCTAAAAATTGTTTTTTAATATTAAAACTTTGCTGTCCAATATGTACTCTTGCCTGTCCGTTTGCTTCAATTTCATGACTAGCAGATTGGACTAAATGCTGCACATGGGCAGGTTCTGCGGGTGCACCAATAGTAACAACAGCTTTTATAGATGGAATGTCTGGGGCTGCTGCCAATACTGCGGCACCTCCCAAAGAATGCCCTATCAAAATAGCAGGCGCAACTAAATTTTCTGTTAAATAATCGGCTGCGGCAAGTAGATCAGCTATATTAGAAGTGAAATTGGTGTCTGAAAAATCGCCCTCGCTATCTCCTAAACCAGCAAAATCAAACCGTAAAACGGCAATACCTCTTTTAGTCAAACATTGGCTAATACTTCTGGCGGCTCTGACATTTTTACTACAAGTAAAACAATGCGCAAAAATAGCATAAGCCACAGGATGCTGGTCAATGGGTAACTCTAAACGAGCAGATAATTCGTAACCTGTATTATTTTTGAAAGAAACTTTGGTAATCTTTGGCATGATTTGATTGACTTTAATAAAAGGAAAGTATTGACTGACCTACAATCAACGTCTTTTGTTTGAGGCTGGTTCAATTGATACATACTTTGCACGGGATAAATTTGTGATTCGGGAACTGTACGGGCAATCCCTTGTGGTTGCCCTGCGACTAGGGCAACCACAAGGGATTGCCCGTACAAGGCTTCAAATTCAAAATTACTTTTTTACACCGTTTGGAGTATACAAGTAACATAACTCTACTGAGTCGTCCACACGATAATCTAACTCAACTTACAATTCTAGTAATGATAAATTTTGACCAAATATAAATCATCTAAAACTAAAAATATGCTATTGAAAATATTTCCAATAGCCTATTTTTATATTTTACTGCTTTCGAAGCATCCAATTTTACAAAGAAGTCCTATCAGAGACCTTTTTTTGGAAAGTGAGCCTATTTTTAAACCCTTAACGCATTTCCAATAACCTTTTTTTCTGCATAGAAAACTCTTCTTCCGTCAAAAAGCCTTTATCTCTTAATTCGCCTAAACTAGCAATTTTTTCTAAAATATCACTATCCATTAAAGGAATAGGTGTTGGAATTGGCGTACTTAATAAATCTTCTTTTGGAGCAGTTATTTGTGCAATTTTTCTATAATTATTAGCTTGAAACTGGTCAAACTCATCTGTTGTTCTTAAAAAAGCTAAGGCATCATGGTCTTGAATTTTATCAAAATCATTAAACCCAAACTCGACCGCCTTATCCAAATGGAAAAAGGCATTATCTGTTTCTTCCATAATAGAATAGGAGCAAGCCAAATTAAAATGAATCGCAGGGTCTTCATACCGTTCATCCAAGGCTTTTTTGAAATCTTGAATCGCTCCTTCATAATCGTAATCCTTATATTTTTCTAAACCACTAATTTTATAAGTACTCGTTCTTGTTCCTGCAAAACGTTCTTTTCTTTTGCGATTGGCTGCTCGAAAATTTTGCCTAGCAGGTCTTTTGGTTTCTAACGCAGGATAAGCCGTTTTGCCTTGATTATACTTTGCATTAAATTCCTCTTTGGGCATCGCCAAAAAAAGAATACTATCAATGAAAGCAACAATAGCCGTAAATATAAATAACGGCGGACCATCCCAATGCTGAACCGTTGTAATGTGCAGAAAACCTAATAGAAAAATTGCTAGATAAATCATGCCTAGTTTCCGTTGCCCTAAATAAAAGCGGTGGACGCCAAAAACGCCTAAAAAAAATGCTAAAACAAAGGCTACCCCTTTTTTCTTCATACTATAATATGGTTGTGAAATTCGTTTGAATAAAATGGATCGGTTTCATTTGGGTATTTTAGAATAAAGACTACTTTATAACCAATAAAAGTACTAAATAAAATTCACTTTAGATAGTTGATTATTGGTAATCAATTGTCAATTTTGAAATCAATTAGTCGGTATACCTGTATATTAACCCAAATAAAAGAAAAATACTTAATTTGGGGCAAAAAATTAGATAAAGACGATTCTTTTTAGGACAAAAAACGATTTATGAAAAAAATCCTTCTGTTAGAACCATTTTTCACGGGTAGTCACCAATCTTGGGCAGAAGGATGGCAGCGTTTTAGTCAACTGGAAATAAAAATTTTATCGCTTCCAGGGAGACATTGGAAATGGCGGATGCATAGTGGGGCCGTTTCTTTGGCTAAACAGTTTCTAGCGATGGATTTTCAGCCTGATTTAATTGTAGCTACGGACATGTTAGATTTTGCCACTTTTTTAGGGTTGACCAGCACCAAATCGAATGGCATTCCCACGGCTATTTATTTTCATGAAAATCAAATCACCTACCCTTGGTCTGCAACTGATCCCGATATAGCGCTAAAACGAGACAATCAATATGGTTTTAAAAATTATACAAGTGCCTTCATTGCCGATAAAGTGTTCTTCAATTCTGCATATCACAAAGCATCTTTTTTATCCGCCCTACCTGATTTTTTAGCCCAATTCCCTGATTATCAAGAAATAGAAAATATTGCGACGATTGTCAAAAAAAGTAAGGTGCTTTATTTAGGGGTAGATTTACAGCGATTCCATGAATTTAAGTTAGAAGACAAAATGAAAGCCCCATTATTAGTATGGAATCACCGTTGGGAATATGATAAAAATCCAGAAGGGTTTTTTAAGGCTTTATTTCGATTAAAATCAGAAGGGATTCATTTTAAGGTAGCTATCTTGGGAGAAAATTATAAAAAAGCACCTGCTATATTTAAAACCGCTAAAAAAGTATTGACGAATGAAATAGTGCAATTTGGAAAAGCTAAGCGTTTTGAAGATTATGCTAAATGGTTATGGCGAGCAGATGTATTGCCCGTCAGCAATAAACAAGATTTTTTTGGGCAAAGTATCGTCGAAGCCATGTATTGTCATTGTTTCCCCATTTTACCTAATCGCTTAGCTTATCCTGAGCATATTCCAGCGAATTTGCAGGCTTCTTTTTTTTATGAAAATGAGGAGGCATTTTATCAATTATTAAAAAAGACCATTTTAAATATCGACCAAATTCGGCAAGAAACGACCCAAAGTTTTGTTAAACATTACGATTGGCGTACTTTAGCCCCGATTTACGATAACGCTTTTGTTTAACGGCGAGTTGTAGGATAAACCCTCCGCCAATAAATTATCTATGAAAAGTATTAATTATTACAACCATAAAACAACATACGATTTAAAAGGAAGTGGAACGACTTTAGTATTCCTGCATGGCTTTGGTGAAAATCGACAAATGTGGTCAAAGTATACCGCTTATTTTGGGGATTATCAGGTGCTAACGATTGACTTGCCAAATGCAGGCAATTCTGACGTAATGGAAGCAAGTGTTGCTCGATCAGCAAAAGTTGTCAATGCTGTTTTGATGGCAGAAGGTATTGAGAAATGTATCCTAATTGGGCATTCAATGGGCGGTTATATTGCCCTTGCTTTTGCTAAATTATATGAAGCTAAATTATTGGGATATTGCTTGTTTCATTCTCAACCGAATGCAGATACTCCAGAAAAAAAGCAGGGCAGAAATAGAGCAATTGATTTTGTGAAAAAACATGGAAGTGGGCCTTATTTTAAAGGTTTAATGCCGATGTTATTTGCCAAAGACTTTTTAAAAGAAAATGAAACGGTTGTCCAAAAATTGATTGATTTTGCTAGTGAAATACCTATAGAAGGCACGATTAATCAATTGATAGCTATGCGAGATAGGCCCGATAATCAGGCCGTTCTGAAAAATATTAAAGTGCCAGTTTGTTTTATTATCGGAGAAAATGATATTGCTGTTCCTGCTGAAAATAGCTTAAATCAAACCTTTTTACCAAATACAGCGGACATTCATATACTGCCGAATGTTGGACATATGGGGATGTTTGAAGCACAGCTAAAAACGATTGGGATTTTAAATAGATTTATTGAATTTGTCATGGGCAATAAGCCCTGAAAGGGTAGGGTGTTCAAAATGTCGGACATAAGTTGCGTCAGTTTTAGCCACAAAGTGGCGACATATTATAGCATAGGGCAAAGCCCTATGCGGAAATTATTCACATTTTTCTAGCGCTGAAAGTGCGACATGGATGCCATGTATCCGTGTTTTATGTCGCGCTTTCCGCGCTTTAAGGCTAATTTATAAGCTCTTTTCTACACTAGGGTTTACACCCTAAGTTGAGATATTTCGCTCCGCTGGAGCTGAAAAGTGACGCAATTTTACCCCCTGATTTTGAACACCCTACCTCTTCAGGGCTAATTAAATGTCAATTACTTTTAAAAGAAAATCCTTTACTACCATAACGTGAGTTTTGGATAATACTAATTGATAATCAATGAATTAGCTCCAGAGGAGCGGTGCTGTTTGTAGAAAATGGGGCAAAAATGTTCTAAAGGTCTGGAAGACCGACCCCGTATTTGGCTGATTTTTAACAGGGCGGTCTTCCAGACCTTTGATTATGAAGGATTTATCAACTATTTCCTACAAATAGATTCGGTCTTCCAGACCTTTTGCTTATCCAAAACTCACGTTACCATAGTAATCCGTGGGAAAAAATGTATCCTAAACCAATGAATTATCCGTCAACCAAACTACTACTATTTTGAACATCCTATTAATACTAGCAGCGATTCTTCCAGGCCTTCTAATTTGCGGCTTGATTTATTTTTTAGACAAGCATGAAAAAGAAGGCGCAAAACCCTTATTGATTACGTTCGGTTTAGGCATGTTGAGTGCTTTACCAGCGGTAGGCATACAAATGTTAGCAGCAAAAACAGGTTTAGATAGTAGTGTAAATTTTGGGTTCCTGTTAATTTATGTGTTTATAGTGGTGGCTTTTAGCGAAGAATTGGTGAAAATGATCATGTTATTAGCTTACCCTTATCCTCGCCCCTTTTTTAATGAACCAATGGATGGCATTGTGTATAGTATGATGGTTGGAATGGGCTTTGCGGTCGTAGAAAATATTATTTATGCCTATAATTATGGTATGGATACGATTATAGTCAGAGCTTTTACTGCAGTTCCTGCCCATGCTATATTTGCTGTTTTTATGGGCTATTTTATTGGCTTAGCAAAATTTCATGCGAGGAGTAAATGGAAATTGATTGGTTTTGGTTTTACCCTTGCTGTATTGATTCACGGTACTTATGACTTTTTTATTCTACAACAATATTATGATTGGCTGATGGGATTTGGTTTGGTAACCATCATTATTGGCAGTTACTTAGCTTGGTTATTGATTAAAGACCATCGAGAAAATTCTCCTTTTAAAGTAACGGTGGAAACGGAGGCGGTTACTGGAAATGAGGAAGAGATTTTGTGATTTCAATTTTCAAGCTAGGATGGTTAAATGGATACGATAAGTTCCATTATAAAGCAGCTTTATCAGACATTTCGATAATACTTATTTTTGATGCTGATTCCGCTGGTTCTTATGATTTCTTATATTTTCGAAAGAACATAATTATTCATAACTTTAAATAGTGTCCTTCAGCGTCAAAAAAATAGACGTATCTAATATTTTATAGGGAATCTCCAACAAAATGGTGATTAAGAATCGCCTGACAACCTTCTCGATAATCTTTTTCTGTCGCTTCGTCTAATTCCCGTTCTGTTTTTGCTTGCGCAATAAATTGATCGATGATGGATTGTTGGACAGCTACATCCTTAAAATCAGCATCTTTATGTTCTACTGAAATATAATAGTAAGCATATTCACTAATAATATGGTAGTATTTTTCAGTTGAGGTCATATAGAAGGCACGGTGTGCTTGGTGTGCATCCAATTCTTCTTCTGTCATTTGTTCCAATTCTTCTTTAGACACCTCTCTTGGGATTGGCGTATACGTTTTTTCAAAAAGGAAATCGGTGCTACCAAATTTTACCATCTTTTCTGTTAGGAAGATCACTAAGTTATCCAGTTCACTCATAATATCTTCCTCTATTTCTTCAATTTTTATACCCTGAGAGACAGCGTAAGAATTGGCTAATTTTTCCAAAACATTGATTAAGAAATCTTGTCTTTCAAGTGCTTCTTCCAACAAATGTATTTGTCCTTCTACTTCTTCTAAAATCAGCCCTGCACAAATAATCTGAGGAATATAAGCTGCTTTATAGCTTTCCAATTCAAAATTACTCATTTTTTCATTTACCTTATCGTTCGGTAAATAGGTCTCTAAAATTTCTTGTTTGGACATGAGTGGATTGGTCTCCTCATAATCTTGAAATTCATCAGGTCGAGCTACCTCTATGGTATAGTTAAAATTTCCTTCGCCAACCGTTTTAGTCAAGGTGGTCATTATTTTACTGGAATCATCATAAGGGCCTGCAAAAAAGAATGGTTTTCCTTCATCATCTCCGAATGCAACTTCTATATAATCAATGCTTTCTACAGGATCTAAGAGGTATTCGGTTGTAGAAGTGAAGGTTTTATGTGGCTCAAAACCACAATCTTCGGCAAATTCTACTGCACCGTAAATAATATTATGTACCAATGTAGATTCAATGGGAATAAATTTTACATTCATCCCTCTACTCATTTCTTTAACCGTATCCTGATAATTCATTGGAGATAAGCCATAACCAAAAAAAGAATCCTTTACGCCCAAACATTGCAAATCCACAATGTAAGTAGCTGCAATAATTTCTCCATTGGCTTTTTTTCTACTAATTATAACTGGTGTAAATTTGGTTTCTTCCCAATTATCTTGAATGAGGCATTCGTGAATAGGCAATTTTCTAGCATATTTTTTAATGTAATTCTCTGGTTTGATCTTTACTTGTTGCTTAACTTGTTTTTTCTTCTTTCTATTCTTTGACTTTGCCATATTATAAATATCGTCTTTTGATCATTTTTAAATCCTAGTGGTAAAAGGAATGCAAACTTACCCATATTAGGGAGAAAACGCTTTGTTTCTTACTATTTTTCTCAGTTAACCTTTCTCCTAATAGACTTTATTCTTATACGAAATCACCAGTTTTTATAAAAAAATAATATTGTTTTTGTAAAAAAGATGGACTAAAATTAGGTATATTATTGTTTTGTGTTATATTTGCTAAATCAATAAAGACCCTGTCTAAAATTATATCCATTAAACTCCTTTCAAATTTAAAAAACTACACTTTTACTATAATAAAAGCGATGTTTTTATTTTACACCACTCACAAAAAATAACCATTTCCGAGATGAAATGGAAGAAATAGCATTGTATTTTTTTGTTATCCGCAAATAGATACACTCAATACCTATGCTATAATTATTACCATTGGTAATCAAATCCCCCCATTTGGTTGTCGATTGAACAGGTTTCCTATGTGGTTCACTCTCTCATAGGTACTTAATCAATTTTCAACTGTCAAAACTTACTTATTTACATTCTTTAACTAAAATTTTGAACACATGAAAAACAAGGTTTACCTGTTTTTAATCTTGTGCTGTATGACCAATTTTGTAATGGCCAATACAGACAAACACTACCCGAACGAGGCAAATCCATCGTTCAATGTAATGACAGAATCTACTGCTAATCGTACCAATGAAGATTTTTTTACTGACCCAGTTATTAATTGCCCCTCAAATATTGTACAAACTGCTAACGCTGGACAAAATTCGAAGACCGTATCTTGGAATGTTCCTTCAGCAACAACGCCTTGTACGGTAAGTTCAGGTCAAAACTGTCCTAGTGATAATATTTCTGGATTTATCTTTATTGGAAAATTAGGTGGTAGTAAGTACTACTGCTCTGATAATAGCAACTATAACTATTGGGAAGCTAAGCAAAAAGCAGAACAAAGTGGAGGTTACTTAGCGGTAATCTGTAGTGCAGCAGAAAATCAATTTATTCGAGATGGCATGTCTGCCGTTTCTAATCCAGCTGATGAAGCATGGATTGGGTTAAATGATGAGGCTAATGAAGGCCATTTTCGTTGGGTAAATGGGGCTACTTGTGGCTATAGAAACTGGTCTTCTGGAGAACCTAATAATGAGCATAATACGAACACCTATCATGGTGGAGATAATGTGATCCTTCATAGAAATAGTGGTAAATGGAAAGATAGAAATGGTCGAGCAAAATACGAATTTGTCATGGAAATCCCATGTGATGAATCTACTAGACCTGGTAATGTAACCGTTGCTCAAATTGCAGGACCTGCTCCAGGAAGTTCCTTTGCCGTTGGCTCAACAACGACTATTCGATATAGAGCAACCGATGAGTGTGGTCGTTCTTCGGAATGTTCTTTTACCGTAAGGGTGAATGCTCCTGCTGATCCATGTGCGAATAACGGAGGCGATTCAGATGGTGATGGTGTTTGTGATAATCAAGACAATTGTGATTTTACAGCAAATCCAGATCAAGCCGATAATGATGGTGACGGCATAGGAAATGCATGTGATGATACACCAAATGGTAATCCATGTGCGAACCAAGGTGGTGATTCAGATGGAGATGGAATCTGTGATAATCAAGACAACTGCGATTTTACGCCAAACCCAGATCAAGCAGATAATGATGGAGATGGAATTGGCAATGCATGTGATGATACACCAAATGGTGGCGGAAACGGCGGAGATTGTAATAGTGTAACAGTAACAGGTGAATCAGGGAAAGTAACTATTTCTAGTATTCCATCAGGTGCAAAGATTGAAATCTCAGGTCCATCAACAGGTTATGGTCAACAACTAGTTTGTGAAGGCGGTAACTGTGCTAGTATGGAAATGGTGTCAGGCTTAAATGCAGGAGAATATAACGTAACGATTCAAACGTTCAATCCATATTGCTATAACCGAGTAACGGTGACCGTAACTGGCGGCGGAGGAGGAAGCCCATGTGATGGCCAAGGCGGTGATTCAGATGGTGACGGTATTTGCGACAATCAAGACAACTGCGATTTTACGTCAAACCCAGATCAAGCAGATAATGATGGAGATGGAATTGGCAATGCATGTGATGATACACCAAATGGTGGCGGAAACGGCGGAGATTGTAATAGTGTAACAGTAACAGGTGAATCAGGGAAAGTAACTATTTCTAGTATTCCATCAGGTGCAAAGATTGAAATCTCAGGTCCATCAACAGGTTATGGTCAACAACTAGTTTGTGAAGGTGGTAACTGTGCTAGTATGGAAATGGTGTCAGGCTTAAGTACAGGAGAATATAACGTAACGATTCAAACGTTCAATCCATATTGCTATAACCGAGTAACGGTAACCGTAACTGGCGGCGGAGGCGGAAGCCCATGTGATGGCCAAGGCGGTGATTCAGATGGTGACGGTATTTGTGATAATCAAGATAACTGTGATTTTAATCCAAATCCAGATCAAGCGGATAATGACGGAGACGGCATAGGAAATGTTTGCGATGATACGCCAAATGGTGGTGGAGGCGGAAGCCCTGATGCTTGTAAGAATCTAACTGTTACTGCGGGAAATGGTAAATTCACAGTTTCTAATATTACAGCAGGCGATACTAAATTAGAATATTTGGGCGCATCAACTGGCTATAATTTAGTAGAAATTTGTAATAGCAATTGTGGAAGTTCTCAAATGGTAACAGGATTAGCTCCTGGCCATTATACCATTAAAGCACAGAATTTTAATCCTTACTGTTATGCAGAATACTCCATTGAAGTAGTTGGTGGTGGTAATCCATGTGCGAACCAAGGTGGCGATTCAGATGGTGACGGAATCTGTGACAACCAAGATAATTGTCGAAATACACCGAATCCTAATCAAGCCGATAACGATGGCGACGGCATCGGAAATGTATGTGATGATACGCCAAATGGGGGAGGTAATGGAGGAGATTGTAATAGCGTATCAGTGACTGGCGAATCAGGTAAAGTAACGATTTCCAGTATTCCATCAGGGGCTAAGGTTGAAGTTTCAGGCCCTGGAACAGGTTATGGTCAACAATTAGTTTGTGAAGGTGGTAACTGTGCTAGTATGGAAATGGTATCAGGCTTAAGTGCAGGAGAATATAATGTGACGATCCAAACGTTCAATCCATATTGCTATAACCGAGTAACGGTAACTGTAACTGGTGGCGGAGGAGGAAGCCCATGTGATGGCCAAGGCGGCGATTCAGATGGTGACGGTATTTGCGATAATCAAGACAACTGTGATTTTAATCCAAATCCAGACCAAGCAGATAATGATGGAGATGGGATTGGCAACGCTTGTGATGATACACCAAACGGTGGCGGCGGTGGAGGAGATTGTAATAGCGTATCGGTAACTGGCGAAGATGGAAAAGTAACAATTTCCAGTATTTCTTCAGGCGCAAAGATTGAAATCTCAGGCCCATCCACAGGTTATGGTCAACAACTAGTTTGTGAAGGTGGTAACTGTGCTATTATGGAAATGGTATCAGGCCTAAGTGCAGGAGAGTATAATGTAACGATCCAAACGTTCAACCCATACTGCTATAACCGAATAACGGTAACCGTAACAGGTGGTGGAAATAATAATCCATGTGCGAACCAAGGCGGTGACTCAGATGGTGATGGAATCTGTGATAACCAAGATAATTGTGACTTTACCCCGAATCCAGACCAAGCAGATAATGATGGCGACGGCATCGGAAATGCTTGTGATGATACACCAAATGGTAATCCATGTGCGAACCAAGGAGGTGATTCAGATGGTGATGGTGTATGTGATAACCAAGATAATTGTGATTTTACATTCAACCCAGATCAAGCGGATAATGATGGCGATGGTATCGGAAACGCTTGTGATAATACCCCGAATGGCCCATGTAGTAATCAAGGAGGTGATTCAGATGGTGATGGAGTCTGTGACAATCAGGATAATTGTCCAAATACCTCCAATCCAAATCAAGCAGATAATGATGGAGATGGCATTGGAAATGCTTGTGATAATACCCCGAATGGCCCATGTAGTAATCAAGGAGGTGATTCAGATGGTGATGGAGTCTGTGACAATCAGGATAATTGTCCAAATACCTCCAATCCAAATCAAGCAGATAATGATGGAGATGGCATTGGAAATGCTTGTGACAATACGCCAAATGGTGCAATATGCTCAATTACAAGGACAGTAAGTAATGCTAGAGAGTGTGCAAATCATACATCTTTTGGAATCTATCTTTATAATCAATACTATACTATAGCCAACGGAAAGTTTGTTGAATATAGTGACCGTAAGGCAAAATTGTCAGGTTCTACAAGTATAGGTAATATAAATATTACTTTTTATGAGAGAACTACAAATCCACCTGGAAATGCGCCGGTATTCAATGGTTGTTTCGGACATCAAAACACCAATGATTGGTATTATTACGCTTCTTTCTCGGGTTCAATTGGGAATATTTCTGTACAATCGTCTAATAACCATCCATTTCAAATTGGTACAAATGCTAATAATCATCAAAGTGGTTATGGCGCTTCAGGTTGGCTTTCAGGCGGAGGAGATATAAATATCCTTCTAAGTGGGAATACTGGTTCATTAAATGTATTGAGCCCTGCCTCAGAATGTTCACAAAGTAGAAATACTGCTCATTTAGGAATGGAAGCTTATAAGGCACAACGTCAAGTTGCATTGCAATGGGTTACTAACACAACTTATAAAAATGATTATTATGTTGTTGAAAAATCGTTAGATGGAGATAATTTTGAAACATTAACCCTTGTTGAAAATCGGGTGTTTAATGAAGACATGGAATCTTTCTTGCAAAAAGATGGAAATCCTCAAATGGGTATGAATTATTACAGGATAAAGCAAGTCCATTTTGATGGTAGCTTTGACTTTACTGATATTCAAGCAATTGATTTTAATATTGATTTAGAAGCGTTAGAAGTGTATCCAAATCCAGTTAATCAAGAATTATTTATTAACATGAAGCCATTTGTTGGGAAGCAGGCACATATTTTGCTTATGAACCAATATGGTCAATTAATTAAACAAGTAACGCTTGACGAAATTAATGAAGCACCAGTCCGAATGGAAGTTGGCAATGTACCTAATGGTATTTATTTGTTAACGATTCAGCCAGGCGGTGGTTTAAGAAGTGTTACTAAGAAATTGGTAGTTGGCAAGATGTACTAAAACCTAAAGTAAAAATTATATTACTCGAAGTGCCTAAATGGGTGTAAGGCACTTCGATTGGTATAACTTACTTTAAAATAAAATGCAATAAAGACACAATTATTGATAGATACTTTTTATAAGGGGTGTTTGTAGAAATAGCTCAATTAAATTGTTGATAGTCAATAAGTAAAGAAGAATTCGAGGTTGAAAAGCTTTGAATTTAAACGTAGTTTTAAGGCCTCCAATCCTTCGGGTTTGGAGGCTTTTTTATAGGATTTATTAAAAAAAACTGGCATTGTTATAATAATTCCTATACATTTGAATCTCGAAACCCTTCCTCCCTTATTTATTCCCCTTTTATATTTTTATAAAACTATCGTATTAGGCAGAGCAAAACTATGAACAACTTGGACTTACTTTCCATTTGTTTTCTCTCCTTAAAAATTTCCTACTTATACCTACTTGCAATCTTATGATTGCTGCAAATTATTTATTGGTTGTCTCTTAAATCATCACCTATCAAAAATAGTTATTGATTTAAAATTGGAGCATATATCTTCTCCATAAAAGACGGCTACATTTCCATCCTACTACTACCTACTTCATTATCAAAGATTTTGCAAATCGTTTGGTGACTTTGTCTGTTTTATGATAGACAATTAACAAGTCTTTACCCCTCACCATTACCTCCTCGATTTTCCCCCTATTGTTCTATAAAGCAAGAATTCCACCGCCCAATCTATACTATTTTACTAACTAAAATTATGAACAATGAATCATTTCTACCGTGTTGTAACATTTTTATTATGTTTCATGGTATTCAATTCGTGGGCCGAAACACCCTTACTAATTGAAGAAGACCTTTTTACTACTTGTGCCGATCGTACCGCTAGCAATACGACTAGATGTATGAATGATGATTACCTGAACACTCAATATGGAGGATATATTCTTCTAAGAGGGATAGACAATCATTACAAATTAGAGAATGGTCGATTTCAAGAATTTTTAGATGGAACTGCTCAATTGACAGGACGATGGGTCAATATTGGGCGAAGCGATGTTAAATTTGATGTAGACATTAAATTTTCTGGCCGCACCTCGACTGCACCCAATGACCCAAAATCACATGTTTGTTTGGATGCTGATCCTAGCAATTTTTATTATTACACCCAGACTTCTGGTACTTTAAAAGGTAGAGATAAAACTGCTGGTGCAAGAATAATGGTTACTAGAGTCGGGGAAGCCTTCCAAGTTGGAGTAGGGGCAAATGTTACGCACAACCAATTGACTTTTGGGGCAAGTGGTTGGTTAGCGATGACCGTAACAGCTCAACCAACGACAGGATTTAATTTAGAATTGCAAACGAGTACAGCTGGTGGAAATGGAGATATAAATATTAATTTAGATGGTAATCCTGCTGCTTGTTTAGGCAGCGATATTACGTTGAATTGCCCAACCGATATTACTACCGTAGCGCAGTTAGGTGCAAATGGCAAAGTGGTTAACTGGACACCTCCAGTAGCAACTACTACTTGTATGATAGGAAATGGTTCAACTTGTACATCTAGTAATTTGAATGGATTTGAGTATTTAGGAGAATTTAATGGTAGCAGATATTATTGCTCTGAAGGAAATAATCATACTTGGTTACAAGCAAGAGATAAAGCGATTGCAGCAGGAGGAACATTAGCCGTTGTATGTAGTCAAGCAGAGAATGATTTTTTACAAAATGGATTATTAGCAGAGTATGCATGGATAGGTTATTCTGACCATGTTTCAGAAGGTAATTTTAAATGGGTAACAGGAGATGATTGTGGGTATACCAATTGGAGTAGGGGAGAACCGAATAATAGTTATGGAGATGAAGATTTTACTAGATTATTAAAATCAACAGGGAAATGGACGGATAGAAGTCCAAGCTTCAAAGCGGAATTTATCATGGAAATTCCATGCCAAGGAAATATGGAACCAGGGAATGTAGTGACTACTCAAATTGCAGGGCCAGCACCAGGTAGTATTTTTCCTATTGGTATGACCGAAATAAGATACGAAGCAATTGATGAATGTGGCAATACTGAAATTTGTACGTTCAAAGTAACGGTAGAGGAGCCAGTAGATCCTTGTGCAGGCAACGGTTCACCAATGGTTACTGTGGATGGAAGAAATCCTGACTGTGGTCAAAATAATGGAAAAGTTAGGTTTCTGTTTAATGACAATCCAAATAGAACGAATATAGAATTTAGTGTAGACGGTGGACAAACTTATCCGCTAAACGTATCGGATAATGCGGGTATGGCAATGTTTAGCGACTTAGCAGCAGGTACTTATAATCTATCTGTTCGATGGGGGAATGATGAATGTGCAGTAGATTTAGGAAGTGTAACTTTAAACGATGTAAGACAAGTAGCTGGTATACAATGTGATGATGAAGATGAAACGACGATTAATGATGTGATTTCGGCAGATGGTTGTACTTGTGAAGGGACTCCAGTAGGCGAAATTAATTTAGTTTGTAATGATGACATTGCAGAAATATTACAACCTGGTGAAACGGGTGTAGTGGTTAATTTTAATGACCCAACGGCAAGTACGACTTGTGGATTAGATGGATTAAATATTGACCAAATAGAAGGATTAGCGTCTGGAAGTGTTTTTCCAATTGGGACAACAACGATAAAATACCGAGTAACTGATGCTTGTGGAAATATGGAAATGTGTTCTTTTGATATTGTTATCGAAGGGACTCCTTTAATGTTTGATTTATTATGTGCAGATGATATTACAGTAACAGAAACAGTAGGGGAGAATGGAGTAGTGGTTACATTTAACGACCCTTCCATTATTTCTAATTGCCCTGCAGATGGATTTACCATAACGCAAACCGCAGGCTTACCGAGTGAAAGTGTATTTCCAGTTGGGACTACTACTGTTACTTTTAGCGTAGCTGATGGATGTGGACAAGCAGATGACTGTAGCTTTGAGGTAACTGTAAATCCAGCCCCAACGGGAGAAATTACTTTTGCTTGTAATGATGATATTATTGTAACAGAAACAGTAGGTGAGAATGATGGTGTTGTGGTGACTTATAACGAGCCAACCGCGACGACAACCTGTTCTTTAGGTGGTTTGTCTGTAGAAAGAACAGCAGGACTAGCATCAGGAGAAACGTTCCCAATTGGGACAACAACGGTGACTTATACGGCAACTGATGCCTGTGGAGAAGAGGAAACTTGTAGCTTCGAGGTAACCGTAAATCCTGCTCCAACAGGAGAAATTACTTTTGTTTGTAATGATGATATTGAAGTAACAGAAGCAGTAGGAGAGAATGGTGTAGTCGTTACTTATAATGACCCAACGGCAACTTCTACCTGTCCAGTTGGCACAGTAACCGTGAATTTCATTTCTGGTTTAGCTTCTGGAAGTGTATTCCCTGTAGGTACAACGACAGTTATTTACGAAGCAATAGATGGTTGTGGCGGCATGGAAAGATGTGCTTTTCTTGTAAAAGTAAACCCAGCCCCAACAGGTGAAATCTTCTTAACTTGTGCAGACGACCAAACAATAACTATTGGTGGAGATGTCTCAACGGCTATTGTGGAATATGATGAACCAGTTGCCATTACTTCTTGTGAATTAGATGGTTTAAATGTCACCTTAGTAGAGGGCTTAGCTTCAGGAAGTGCCTTCCCAATTGGTGTAAATACAGTTGTATACGAAGCAACAGACGCTTGTGGAGAAGTGGAAAGATGTTCTTTAACCATCACCGTTGTTCAATTTATTGAACCATGTCTAAATGATATTATCATTGAAAACAAAGTATGTGATGATAATCGAACACCTACAGACCCTTCTGATGATACCTATACTTTTGATGTAATTGTTATGAGAACAGGAGGAGCAGCGACTTCTTATATTGGTTCTTATGATAATGCCTTTCTAGGAACAGCATCCTATACAGCGGATTATGATGAGGTCGTAACTTTAGGACCATTCCCAGCAGGAACTTTTACAGCACCTAATGTTTTTCCTCCACTTACGATTGAAGGAGGTTTAGATATTAACTTATCCATTGTAGATGCAAATGACCCTAATTGTACAGATAGAGTAGTAGTAGAATCTACAGGCCCTTGTTCTGATGAATTACCAAAGGTAAAAGTAGGAGATATTGTCTTTAATGATGCGAATGGAAACGGTCTTCAAGACGATGGAGAGGCAGGTATAAAAGATGTCTTTGTACAATTAATAGATGCTGATGAAGAAGTAGTAGCATTTGCGACGACCGATGATAATGGTATGTATATGTTTGGAGATTTAGATCCAGGCAATTATCGCTTAAGATTCATGGGACAACCTGATAATCTAGAGCCTACCTTACAAGACGAAGGAGACAATGATGATAAAGATAGTGATATTGATGAAACGGGTTTAACAGAAATTTTCACTTTAGTGACTGGTTTTGATGATAGTAGAGATGCTGGTTTTAAACCAAGAGTTGTTGAACCAGACCCAGCTACTATTGGTAACCAAGTATTCGCAGATGAAAATGGCAATGGTAAAAAGGACGACGACGAAACAGGTATTGATGGGGTAGAAGTGAAATTAATAGCAGAGAATGGAGATATTTTACAAACGACGAGTACAGAAAATGGTGGTTTCTACAGCTTTTCAGTTGTTGCAGGAAACTATCAAGTAATGTTCGGAACGCCATTTGGTTTTAACCCAACCAATCAATCAGGTAATGCAACAGATGACATAGACAATGATTCTGATATTGACCCTACTACAGGAATGACCGAATTATTTTCAGTTGTTGCAGGAGAAGTGAATGAGACAATTGATGCAGGTTTTGTAGCGCAACCAGACCCATGTACAGCAGACGCTGGTACATTGACTATTGATGCTGACCCAGTAGAATTGGCGGACGGTTCGGCAACTATTTCTGCCACACCAAATGGAGATGTAGTAGTACCGAGTGGTTATGAGGTATTATATGTGTTGACAAAAGGGGCGGAATTAGTGATTGAACAAACAAATGCAACGCCATCTTTCACGGTAACAAGCGAAGGTAAATATACGATTCATACTTTAGTATACGAAGCAGTAACTTTAGATTTATCTATCGTGGTGCCTGGTTTAACAACTGGTGTTGAGGTCAATAGCTTATTAATTCAAGGAGGTGGAGACATTTGTGCTGCTTTAGATGTAGCAGGTGCGATGGTTATGGTAATGACGCCAGTTGATCCTTGTGATAATATTACAGATGGTGGAAAAATTGAAGCAGATGAAGACCCAGAAGCTTGTGGGCCTTATGATGCAGCAGCAATTACAAACGTTGAATTACCTTCTGGTGGAAGCGGTGATATAGAATATATTTGGTTGTCTTCTACGATTGAGTGTCCAACAGAATTAACGGATATGATCCCAGGTGCAAATGATGCAACCTACGATCCAGGTGTATTAAGAGAGACAACTTACTTCGTCAGATGTGCTAGAAGAGTAGGTTGTGATGTATGGATTGAAAGTGACTGTGTGGTAAAAAAAGTAGATGCTTGTGATAATGACGGGCCAGTTGATTGTGATGCAGTTACAGCTACGGTTAGCGAAGGAAAAGTGACCGTTGATGGCTTGATTGGCTCAAATGCGAAAGTAGAAGTAATAGGTGCAGGTACTGGTTGGATTCCAACTTTAGTTTGTGGAGAGGACGGAACTGCTTGTGAGAATCCACAAATGATTACAGATTTACCAGAAGGAGATTACACGATAAAAATCCAATTATGGGGAGCAGACGGTAGCTATTGCTATGGAGAAAGACGAGTGACTGTTGATGGTGGTGAACCAACTTGTAATGTAGATGGTGGTACAATTTCAACGAATGATGATGTAACGGACTTATGTGTAGGCGATAACGAAGCAAACATGGTCAACTTCTCCGTAACAGGTAGTCAAGGTACTAACCGAGCATGGGTAGTAACAGATAACAACGGTATTATTTTAAATGCAGATGCACCAAGTTCAATTGATTTTGAAGGAGCTGGATCAGGAACTTGCTATGTTTATTACTTAAGATATGAAAATATTGAAGGTTTAGTAGCGGGTGCAAACATTGCTGACTTAAGCGGTTGTTTTGATAAATCAAATAGAATAGAAGTATCTAGAACAGAAAACTGTGGAGACCCAACTTGTGCCGTTGATGGTGGTACAATTTCTACGACTGATGATACAACTGACTTATGTGTGGGCGATAACGAGCCAAACATGGTCAACTTCTCCGTAACAGGCAGTCAAGGTACTAACCGAGCGTGGGTCGTAACCGACAATAACGGCATCATTTTAAATGCAGATGCACCAAGTTCAATTGATTTTGAAGGGGCAGGCGCAGGAACTTGTTATGTGTATTACTTAAGATATGAAAATATTGAAGGTTTAGTAGCAGGCGCAAATATTGCTGATTTAAGCGGTTGTTTTGATAAGTCTAACCGAATCGAAGTTTCTAGAACAGAAAATTGTGGAGGTGGTGAAGAACCAATTTGTGAAGATGTAGTCATCACCACAGGAAACGGAAAAATTAATTTAGTTGGTTTGTCTGCACCATTCGCAGTAGTGAAAATTCATGATATCAATGCAGGATGGAGCATCATCGAACAATGCGTTGATTGTGAAGACCCAACCACTTTTAATGTACCAGCAGGTGATTATAATGTAGTAGTTGAATTTTACAGAGGTTTCTGGAATGATAAATATTGTAGAAGGGATGTTCGAGTAACGGTAACTGAGGGAGATAACCCTTGTACAGATATTGATGGTGATGGTGTTTGTCAAGAAGACGATTGTGATGATAATGATGCAACAGTAGGAGCTAAACAAGCAGCAGGAACAAGCTGCGATGATGGCAATGACTTAACGATCAACGATGTGATTCAAGCAGATGGTTGTACTTGTGCAGGCGAAGAAGAGACGACACCTGAAAAAGAAATCTGTGTTGAAAGAGACGTATTCAATACAGACAACTGCCAGTTTAACATCATTTACGGTTTATACTTGAAATTAGAAGGATTCGATGAATATTATGCTGTAAGTGATGCGTCTTTCATTGAATATACAGATGGAACAGCACTTTATACCGCAACGGCAATTAATAATACTAGTCCAAATATTGGCTGGAAAATTGAAGTCAATTTTGGTGGAAGAACGACTTTAGCAGCGGTGGCACCGAAGGAACATAATTGCTTAACAGCTGATGTAAATGATTTCTACTTCTATGAGACTTTAGAAGGTACATTAACAGGTATTAATGATGCAGCAGGTGCAAGCATGAGTATCGACAGAGTTGGTCCAGCGTTCCAATTAGGCATTGCAGCTAACATTACGCATAACGGTTATGATTTTGGTGGCGGCGGATGGTTCGTTGCAGATATGTTGACGCAACCTACCAATGGCCCTGAATTAATTTTAAATGCAGGTGCACAAGGTCAACATGGAGACATCAATATCAATCTTTCTGGTGACGGAACGGAGTGTGTGGATGGCAGAGACAATAGCGAATTGGATTGTGGAAATGTAACCGCAATTGTAACAGCAGATGGTATTTCGATCTCTGGCTTAACGGCACCAATCGAAATCGTAAAAGTCTTTAATTCAAATTGGGTACCAGTTGAGAATTGTACAGGAGATTGTGGAGAAAGCATGACGGTAGCAGTAGCGCCAGGCAATTACGTAATTCGAGTGAATTTCTATACAGCGAATTGGATTGGCGAATGTGAAGTAGATATTCCAGTTACGGTTCCTGCAAGTGTAAATGCAAATGTTGAAGCAACTAGTAGAACAGCAACCCCATTGACGATCAATACGACGACAGCGCCAATAGCAGTATTTCCGAATCCAGCAAAAGAAGAAGTATTTGTGAACTTGAAAGCTTATATGGGTAAAACTGCTAAGATTCAACTAGTTAATACTTATGGACAAATCGTAAAAGAAGTAGCGATTGATGAAATTTCTACGGAAATGGTTAGATTAGATGTGAGCAATTTCCAAACGGGCTTATATCACTTGTCTATCCGAGTAGATCATTCCAATATTATTACCAAGAAAGTATTGGTTAATAGACAGTAGTAATCCTCATAGAGCGTATCGGATATTTTTAAAATATCTGATACGTTTATCCCCCTTTATCTCATTGTCATTGCAATTGAGATTGCCATTGAAGTTTTTTATTTTTTTTGAAAATTAGGAATAATGAATTGGAGGTAATTTTTTAATAGCAATAGCAAATTTACCCTTCTAAAAATGACCAATTATTAAATATTTTGACCGAATTGGGGTTATGTGAAATTGAGGTTGCAATTGAAATTCACCTCATAAAAGTTAGTAAGTAAGTGGTTTTCGTTATTGGGGTAGCCTCCCCTCCAATAACTTTTTAAAACGACTATTAAATCATACTTTTTCCTTTTGATGAAAAGCCCTTTGGTTGTCCGCAACCAAGGGCTTCTTTTTTTACCAAAACAATAACACTATATTTTTTGGGGTTACTAAAATAGTTTCTAAATTCGTTGGTAGTTAATTACCAGAAACCTCAAAGGATGTAGTATATGTATAAAAACGAGCAGCAAATAACAGAAAGTATTGTTTTAAAAGAATGGATGACCAATGTTTTAAATGGGCGCTTCTGGCTTTTATCTTGCTGTTTGATGATGCAGATAACCTCATCGGCTCAACCCGCCCCCGTATTTATTCCTTCAGATTTTGATTTTGAAGCAGAAGAAGCAGGCTGTATTTGCACGCCAGGCGTTATTAATAAATCACCAGGGAAAGGTTTACTAATAGAATACAAATTAACTTCAGGCGGTAATTTTACCCCCGATGAAGTACCTACTGGTATTGGTCCAAGCAAAGTTAATAGTTTAAGTCGCTTAAGATTGCGTTTAAAAGTACCTGTAATTATCAAACCCAAAACTAAATTACTGATAGGCGTTGATCATTTTTTAGAGCAATATCAATTAAACTTCATTCAACCTGTTTTTTCCCAACAACTCAATTTGATTGATGGCACCACGTTAAAAAGTTCTAGATTAACCGCCTATTTATTACAGTCAATAAGTGAAACCAATTATCTAGGGATACAAGCAAGAGTGGCGTATAATGGAGCTTATAATGGTGTCGTTGATACGGATGCTTTTTATCGACAAATTAGGTTTTCGGCTATTTGGGGCGTTAAAAAAAGAGACGATTTAGAGTGGGGGATAGGCGTAATCTATTCGGACAATTTTACTAGAAAAATAGCGCTTCCTTTTTTCTTGTACAACCGAACCTATAATGAAAGATGGGGTTTAGAAGCGGCTTTCCCAGTTTCCATTTTGATGCGCTATAATTTTAATCCAAGAAATTTACTCTTGTTTGGTCCAGAGTTTTCTAGTGCGGCTTATGCCTTAAGAGGAGAAAACCCTTCCTTGAATGAGGATTATTATTTTAGGCATACCGAATTAAATTTTGGGGCTAAATTTGAACGACAAATCCGCCCTTGGATTTGGGCAAATATTCATGCGGGACTACAAATAAATTTTGATTCTGAATATTTAATGGTGACCAATTTGGATGATATATTTGAACCAGACCTAATTACGGGGGCATTTTTAAAAATTGGCTTATTTTTGTCCCCACCGAATTGAGGAAACGAGTTGCGAGTTACGGGTTGCGAGTTGGTTTTTTGGATGAATGTCAATTTTTCAATGATAAAAATAAACTAAGAATAGAGCATCCCAAAATGTCGACAACCTTTTTTGCGGCACAACCGTAACTTGGAAATTCATTTCCAAGAAAAAACAACTTGAACAATAATAATCCGTGGGGCGATAAATCCGTGGGGAATTTAACAGAAAATGCCCAACTTGTTTTTTTATCTGTTACTAAGCATTTACACTTCCTAAAAATAGCATAAAATTGTATACAACCCACAACTCGCAGCCCGCAACCCGAAAAATAAGATTTATCATCAACCCCTTCTCTGGATTAAGTCGTAAAAAAAACGTCCCTGCCTTAATTGAAAAATATATTGATAAAAATAAGTTTGCCTATGATATTGCCTTCACCGAAGCGGCTGGACATGCCATTGAGTTAGCCAAATCCGCAGTTGCCGAAAATTATGACATCGTCGTAGCGGTAGGCGGAGATGGTTCTGTAAATGAAGTGGCAAGTGCCTTAATAGGCACAAAAGTAAAGCTAGGCATCCTGCCAGGTGGTTCAGGCAACGGTTTTGCCATGCATTTAGGCTTGGGTAGAAATATCCGGAAAGCTATTCAACTACTCAATACCGCTAAATCAATTACCATTGATACTTGCGAATTAAATGGCAGACCTTTTGTCAATCTAGGCGGTACAGGATTTGATGCGCTCGTAGCTTATAGAGCGAAACAAAGTACCCTAAGAGGCTTATGGGCATACACTAAATTTGCGATACTAGAAGCATGGTCTTATCCCATCGAAAAATATACTATAAAGGTAGACAACCAAACCATTACCCAAGAATGTTTAGTTATAGAAGTTGCCAATGCCCAAATGTTCGGCTATAATTTTGTCATTGCTCCACAAGCTAAATTTGATGATGGTCTACTCGACGTTTTGTTAGTCAAAAAAGCCCCCAAATGGCGCTATTTATTTAGCCTGTGGCGATTTTTTAACGCCTCTTTTCATAAGAGTAGTTTAGTCACCAGCTATAGAGGAAAAGACATTAAAATAATCGGTAAAAAACCAACGCCTGTTCACATTGATGGGGAAGGGTATTATTTGGCCGACGATTTGCATTTTACGGTTTTGCCTTTGTCTTTGGAGGTGTTGGTGTCTGGGTGATTTTTGGTAATGAACTGCCTTTGTTAAGAAACATATATTTAATTTTGCACGTAACAAAATATAAACATAGAATCAAAAGTAGATTTTAAGAAAATTTCCCCATACTATCACCATTTTTCAATTTTTGTCCATTCAATTATGCAAATATTACACTTATGACTGAAACGATAATATTCAGTTGAAACCATCTATTAACCAATGAAGAAAGCAATAAGACTCCTTAAATTAATTGACTTACTCCAACATCCTGGTAAAACAAAAGCCTACCTTTCAAGTGTCCTTGGACATGACATTAGAACTATTGAAAGAGATTTAATTGAACTTAAAGAAATTGGGTTTGATTATGATAAAGATGAAGCAGGGCGACATTATCTTTTTCCAAATGCCTTGATTGGCACTAAAATTCATCTGACCAATACTGAGGCAGATTTTATAAGTGATTTAATAACTCAAACCAATTCAGAACATCCACTTGCCCAATCTATTCAAACTAAGTTGATTTTTCGTTCGGGTTCGGGTAGATGGCTATCAGACGATATACGTAAAAATGTACCTAATATTATTGCCCAATTAACGGAGGCGATGAAAATGCATTGTCAGATTGAGATTTTAGATTACTATTCTGCTTACCAAGGTAAACGCATTAGTCGATTTGTAGAACCACTTAGCTTTACTTCAAATTATCGGTATCTCATTGCTTATGAGGCGAGTGATGATTTATTCGTCAATATCAAAATTGACCGAATTACTAAAATGAATATCTTAGCTGAAAAATGTACCAAATCGCCTGATGATGTGGAAATGGATATTTTTCAAATGGCTTTTAATAAAGATAAACACCACATCACTTTATTATTGACCCCATTGGCTTATCGAATTTTAGTGGAAGAACGCCCTGGGGCGGATGCTTTAATTGAACCTTATGAGGATAAGATTTTTAAATTTAAATTTTCTGCGGCTATTGCTACTTTTTTGCCGATTAGTCGCTTTTGTATGGGGCTGCCTGGACAGATCAAAGTATTGGAATCGCCTGATTTGATTAAATTTTTACAGGGGCGAAAGAAAGGTTTTTTGTGGTGAATGGCGTGTGCGACAGGTTTGGTCGGTTGGATGTGTTTATTTTGTGGGAGAATTAAAAACAGAAATAAATGGAATGGTTACAGACATATAAAATAGGAAAGGCTTTAATTAAATCTGGTAAATATAATTGGCAAAATGCTTATCAAGGTTCTTACTATCCTCCTTACATAAAAGATTCTAGAGAACGGAAAATACCTTATATCCTAGAACTAATTATTGATTTAAATCTAAATGAAGTTAGACTTGATTCAAGACAACTTGATGGTATTGAACTTGAATTACACGAAGCGGATAATCCCTTTGTAAAAGAAAGTTATTTTACTTCTGTGGCTGGAAATTTCACTAGCTATTATTTGTGTACTCCTTATAGTAAAGGAAAAAGTATATTAGATTTTTTTGGAATTAAAGATGGAAAATTAGAGCAGGCAAAAAAGAAGAAAGAACTGATTGGTTTTGAGAAAGAATATACACAATTGATTAAGGGGAAACTCTTGAATGAAAAGTTTGTAGAATCTAGATTAGTAAAAACCAGAAATGCGGTTAGGAATAATCCATTAATTATAAAACAGCTTAATACCATTCTTAAAAACTTAAAACTGTTTGTAGAACTTTCTCAAAAAAAGTCATTTGATACAAAAAAAACTAAGCAGGAAATAAGTGGAAAGCCTTTAAGTGCTAGATTAAATACTTCACCAAAAGGCAATGCTGATGTTGCATTTATTACTACTAAAATTATTCAAGGAAAAAATAAGAAAGGTTTTTACTCAAACAGAGAAAAAGAAGCTAAAGATTTTTTTACGAATCGTTTTTTAAGTCTTGCTGCTATTGACTCTAAAAATCTAAAAAAAGGAGCTTGTTATTTTACAGATGAAACGAAAGTTTATAATGTATCCCTCCCTAGAGATAACGTTAATCTTTTAAAAATAAGCACAAATTTAACTAGTACAGAATCAAACTTCCAAGGAAGTAATTTTTCAGTTAGCCGAAATGCTTATGACTGCTTAAAATTGGGTAGTTGGTTTATTGCGAAAAAAATGGTTGTTAGAATTGCAGGTATTCCACATTATATCTTACCAGATTTTACAAATGATTTTAAGATTTTAGATTACAAATCTGAACTGACTGATAAAGTAGATTTAGTATTTAGGGAGGCGGAATATGATAGGATGAAAAAGAGATTATTTAGGTTGAGTAATAATAAAATAAATTCTTTATCATTTATTGGATTTATTGGTGATGACCGTCAAATTGATTTTGTAAATAGAATTCAAATAGTTGAACCAGATTACTTCAATCATTTATTTGAAATTTTTCAAGATACTCAAGAAAGAATTTCTGAAATAGCCGATGGGAAATGGACACAACTTGCACGTTTTTCTCTTGCCTCTTCTTATCGTTTGTTTCCGATTTCGACAAGTAATCCGAAGAAAAACCCTGTTCTTTTATTTTTCAAAATGCTTTTTGAGAAAACCCCTATTCCTTTATCTTTTTTGATGGATAATTATCAGAAATTATTAAAAATAATTAGACATGGTAAAGAGAATGAAAAGAAGAAAATAGGTAAAAAATCCTCTTATGCTGGTGTTCTTAATATTCCTTACGAACCAAGTGAATACGCTGATAATGCAATGGGGGTAGCAACATTAAAGTACTTAATCTTAATAAATTTTATTTCCCGAATAAATAATCAAAATATGGAAATTAATGTAAATAAATTAGACAAAACGGATACATTCTTTGAGGTGTCAGGTTTTTCGAATTCCGAAAGTAAAAAGGCTCTTTTTTATTTAGGGCGGTTAATTCGTAGAGTGGCTGAGGCACAAAGTGGTCAAGGAAATGCTAAGGCAGTTTTAGAGAAAATCAATTATTCAGGAATGGGTATTGAAGATATACAATGGCTTAGCTGTGAAGTATTTGAAAAATTAAAACAATATAATCGAGGGAAATATAAAACTTTAAAATATGGAGACGATGATTGGAAATTCTTTTCAGAATCTTTTTTAAAAGCTAATGCTAAAGGGCAAAATTCTTGGCAATTAACAGAAATGGAAAATGTATTTTATCTCTTAACAGGGTATGGAATGTACTGGCAGACAAAAGAAGAACGACCTGTTCCGCCTGAACAAGATAAAGAGATACCTAAGGAAGTAATTGCTGAATAAATAAAAAATTATAACCACAAAATTAAATAAAAATGAATAATAGAGAATTTTTATTCCTGTATGATGCTGCAAATTGTAATCCAAACGGTGACCCTGACCAAGAAAATAAGCCTAGAATGGATAGGGCAACGAAAACGAATTTAGTTTCAAGTTATCGTTTAAAACGATATGTTCGAGACTATTTAATTGACAATGAAACTAATGATAAATTAGACGTTTTTGTTAGACAAATGGGAGAGCGAAAAGTTAGTCTTGAAACTAGATTGACTGGAGAAATTAATGATTTAAAGACGAACCAAAAGGAATTTGATAGATTAGTTAAAGAAAATAAAGAGTTTGAAGAATTATTAGCGCAATTCAAATCCAATGTTAAATCTGTTTCTGAACTATCTAATTTTGAAATTTTTCTTCTAGATGGAGAGGATAAAATAAAATCTAATATTTCTGGAACTGCAAAAAATGAGAAAGAGGCTAAAACTAAGGAAGATGCCTTTATAAAGACTCGCAAAGGATTTATAAATAATGCAGTTCTTACAGCTTTAGTGAAATCTAATTTTATTGATATTAGATTTTTTGGAGGGTCTTTTGCCGCTAAAGGGTTTTCTAGAACGTTTACGGGAGCAGTACAAGTAAATCTTGGTTATTCTCTGCATCCTGTCGAATTAAATACCTCCAATAGTTTGGTGACTATTATGCCAGCTAAATCAACGGATGATGGTAATAGCACAATAGGAAAAAACGAAACCTTATTCTATAGTTTAATTGGATTTTCAGGAACAGTTAATGCTAAAAAGGCAGAGATTAATGGTTTAAAAGATACTGATTTACCGTTATTTCGTCAAAGTTTAATAAAATCCATTTTAGAAACTAGGACTGAGTCAAAGAAAAATCAATACCCTCGCTTTTATTTAGAAATTGAGTATAACGGCGAATTAGACAAAGATGGAAAGAAAACCGCAAAAGAAACTTATGGTAGATTAGGTGATTTAAGAAATCATATTAAATTGACTTCGAAAGCAGTAGGTAGAAATGATGATAAAGATTTTTCTAAAGTACGAAAGTTAGAAGATATAGAAATCGACTTCAAGCCACTTTTTGAAAAAATAAACTTAATCAAAGATAAAATTAAGTGTGTCAAAATATGGACATCATTAGATTTTGATTTTGAAACATTTAAAACTCATTTAACTCAAGAAAACGGTATAGCTAAAGACAAAATTGAACAACTAACTATCTAAATCATGCTCGAAAATTTGATAAGTTTTGATTTATGTGGGAAAGTGGCTCATTTTAGAAAATTCTATTCTACTAGTTCCGCCTTAACACATACTATACCTCCTAGAACGACAATTTTAGGAATACTTGCTGCAATCATAGGAGAATACAGAGATACATATTATGAGAGTATGGATGATTTGTTGATAGGAATACAAGTCATTTCTCCTATGAAGAAAATTTTTCAGAAGTTTAATTTTTTGAAAATTGATAATAAGAATATAGACCAATTTGCTGGTATTGCTCCAAATCGAACTCAAACCTCTGTAGAATTAATAATACCAATAAATATTAGAGAAGAAGATTTAAAATTTAGAATTTTTGTAGGGGGTAAAAATAAGCATCATGAAAAATATCAAAAGCTTGTTGAATACTTAAAAACTGAACAAAATGAATTCGGTACTACTCTTGGGTTAGCACATTTGATTGGGTATATAGAGAATGTGATTGAATATAAAGGATTTGAAGAAGTTATTACAAACGATGTACTAATATCTACTGCCATTCTAGCAAATCAGGTTAAAGATTTTACGACAAGGAATATCTCTATAGAACAGGATAATTTTCCTTTGCGAATGAAAAAAACTAGTGCCTTAAACGCTAAAGTTATTACTAGAATAGCATCAGATGTCCAATCACTTGTTTATAGTATTGATGGTCAACCGTTTGGAGTAATCTTAAACGATAATAAAAATATTTACTCCATCTCAACAAGAGAAACTAAATTTAATATTGCGCTGATATGAGTTTTCTTTCGCACATAAAAAAAGATAAGGATGGCAATGTTTACTATGAGAAGAGACTCATCACGCATATTGATGGTATTAGAAAAATTGCCTTAAAGTCTCTTTCAAAACATTTAATTGAACATAAAGAATTACTCATTAAAATCGTAAAACTCCATGATTTAGGGAAATATTCGAAGTACTTTCAAGATTATCTATTGACGGGTAAGCCAGCCAAAAATAATCTTCATTTTCATTCAATGATTGGTGCTTGTACTATTTTTAACCTATTGGAAAAGCAAAATGAAAAATTAGCCTTAATTGCTTATTTTATTATTTATCATCATCATTCCAATTTAAATGATATTTCGGATTGTTATCCGCAAAAAAGAGTAATAAAAGGAAACGCTAATAAGCGACTTAGAGGGCAATTTCAAGATATTAAGTTAAAATTAAATCAAATTCAGAAAGAATTAGAATTAGTTATTGATGAACAAGAATTGGGAAAGAAAGTAATTGATTTATTATGCCCATCTGATGATTTAAAAAACGAAGACAATATCCATAATTATTTTATAATAAATTATCTTTTTTCTATACTTATTGAAGGGGATAAATTGGACGCATCGGATACAGTATTTTATGAAAAGAAATTTATTGATGATAAACTAGTGGATTCTTTCATTTTATCTTTAAATGTTAATCCAGAAGACGTTCAGAATATTAGAAGAAGAAAAGCAAGATTACAAGTTCTTTCAAATCTGGAACGGAAGGATATTACTCAAATTAAACTCTTTACATTAACCGCACCTACGGGGATAGGTAAAACGCTTACGGCATTAGACTTTGCTTTAAAATTAAGAACAAAAATTAGAGAAGAAGAAGGATATGAGACTCAAATTATTTATGCCTTACCTTTTATAAATATCATTGAACAATCAATAGATGTTTATAAAAATGTACTGCCTGGGTATGTGAAATTACAAGCTCATTATCAATTTGCTGATGTTTTTGAACAGACAAGAAATTATAATGAGTACAAGAATTATAACCAAAAAACAATGCAGTTGGATACCTGGCAATCAGATATTGTCATTACTTCTTTCGTCCAATTCTTACAAACATTAATTGGTTATAGAAATAAAGTGCTTAAAAAATTTAATCACCTTGCAGATTCGATAATAATTTTAGACGAAGTTCAAACCCTAAAGTTAGGTCATTTACCTTTAATTGGTGCTGCGCTTTTCTATGCTTCTAAATTTTTAAATGCTAGAATCATTCTAATGACTGCGACGAAGCCATTAACTTATGAATTAGCTATACAAAAATTACTGCCAAAAGAAAAAATTAAAAGATTAGAGTTACTTAATAATTATGAAGAGGTGTTTGGATGGTTTAACCGAACTAAATTGATACCATTGTTAGATGAAAAGTTGGAGAATGAAGAAGATTTTATCAAAAAGATATTTGATAAGAAATGGGTTGAAAATAAATCATGTTTAATTGTCTGCAACACAGTTAATCGTTCAATAGCACTTTTTAATTCCATTCGAAACTTTTTAGATGAAAATGGAGCAAAAAACCCTTTGTACTATCTATCTACAAATATTATCCCCGCACACCGATTAGAAAGAATAAAAGCTATAAAAGAAGATATGAAGAATGGGCTAAAACCTATTTTAATATCCACTCAAGTTGTTGAGGCAGGAGTAGATTTAGATTTTGATATGGGGTTTAGGGACTTAGCACCTTTAGATTCCATTATTCAGGTGGCAGGTCGAATAAACCGAGGAGATAAAAAAGTAGAAGAGTCCCCCCTTTATATTATAGATTTTGGAGATTGTTGTAAAATATATGATGGTATAACTGAAAAACATTCTAGAGGAGCATTTGATGGGGAATTTAAAGAA
Source organism: Saprospiraceae bacterium (assembly GCA_965277445.1). Lineage (GTDB taxonomy): Bacteria > Bacteroidota > Bacteroidia > Chitinophagales > Saprospiraceae > JAFMDF01. The sequence goes on from CBDICY010000001.1 coordinate 670,078, forward strand.
GGTGTCGCAGAAGAAAATTACCTTGATTTGATAAAGAAATATTTTAAAAGAGTAAGTTTGGAGAGTAGATATGACCAATCGAGGTCTATTTTTAAGGCGATGAAAACATTAAAATATGATGGAAAAAAGGAAGAGGTGGAAGCCTATAAAACTGTTTCAAGTTTTCAAGTAATCGAAGAAAGAGGTGGTGTAAGTACTATATTTATTGAAATTGACAACAAAGCAAAAGAGGTAAAAGCAAAGTTTGAAGACTTGCAAGCGAAAAAAATAGGAAAGGGAGTTTTTGAACCTTTTAAACGGGATTTTCATCAAAGAATGGTTAACGTCCCTACTTGGTGCTTAGACGGTTTTTTGGAGAATTTGTCAGATAATATTCTGTGTGTGCCTAATTTGATTTGGAAAGATTATTATGATTTAGAAACAGGATTTAAGAGAACTCCGTCGAAAGATGATACTTCATTAATGCTTTAAAACAAAACACCATGCACCAAACAACCCTATCCTTCCCCCAAATCCGCCTCCAAAGAAGAGACGGTCACAAACTAAGAGGCTACTTCGCCAACCAATTCGGCGAAGAATCCGACCTATTCCACAACCACGATACAGCGGGAAAAGCGATTTATCGATACCCCAGAATTCAATATAAAATCGTCAATGGGGTGCCGACGGTAATTGGTATAGACGAAGGCGCAAAGTTGATCGTCGAACGGTTTCTACAAATTCAGTATGTAGACATCGATGGCTTACGATTTTTTACCGACCAAAAGAATATGAAGAGTCAGGAGTTTATAACGGGAGTGAATGGATCATTATACCAATATGAATTCATTAATCCTTGGATGGCTTTGAATCAACAGAATCACCAGGCTTATTTAACCATGACACCCGATGAAAAGCAGCAGAAATTAAAGGGCGTCTTAACGAATAATATGTTAGCCTTCTTTAAATCGGTGGGACATCATGAAAAAGAACGGATTATGGTGAATTTACAATTAAAAGAACCTCGATTGGCTGGCTTTAAGAATCAACGACTATTGACCTTTATGGGCAGTTTTGTCACGAATGTTAAGTTACCAGATTATATAGGATTAGGGAAGTCCGTTTCTAGAGGGTATGGGACGATCAAGCAAATAAAATAAGCTAATGCAAATACATCTAAACACTTATGGCACCTATCTCCATATCAAAGACCAACTTTTTGAGGTTCGAAAAAAGACAGATGGAGTGGTCGAAAAACATCATATTGCCGCACATAAAGTGAAGAGTATATGGGTAGGGCAGGGGATTGCCTTTTCCTCCGATGCAGTTCGATTGGCGGTAAAAAATAACATTGATATTGTTTTCTTGGAATATGATGGTATGCCGATTGGTCGAGTCTGGCATAGCAAATTGGGGAGTACTTCCTTGATTCGGAAAAAACAATTGGTGGCGAGTTTAAATGAGGGGGCGTTGGAATATACCAAAAATTGGTTGACCCAAAAAATACAAAACCAATCTGATTTTATTCAAAACCTACTAAAACATCGCAAACAACATCAGGTTTATTTAATAGACAAGATAGAACGAATCGACAAACTACAAGCTTCTATCCAAGCCTTAACGGCTACTCATATAGATGAAGTGGCAGACCGAATTAGAGGGTTAGAAGGGACGGCAGGCAGATTGTATTTTGAAACCATTGCCTTTGTTTTACCCAAGCAATACCAACTAAATGGACGGTCTTATCGCCCTGCCAAAGATGGCTTTAATGCTTTTTTGAATTATGCTTATGGGGTGTTATATAGTCGAGTAGAAAAATCTTTGATTATTGCAGGGATTGACCCTTATGTGGGGTTTCTGCATCGAGACGATTATAATTATAAAAGTATGGTCTATGATTTTATTGAACCTTATAGAGCGTATGCGGATAAAGTGGTTTTTAGTTTGTTTGCAGCGAAAAAAGTGAATAAGGGACAGGTGGATGCGATTACCAACGGCTATCGACTCAATAAAGAAGGAAAGGTCTTATTAATGGAAGCCTTTAATAAATACTTGGAAGAAGACAAAATTAGATACAAGGGTAAAAATAGATTTAGAGGAGACGTCATTCAATTAGAAGCACATCAATTTGCGAATGAGCTTATTGATAAAAAATAAGCACCATGATAATATGGGTATTATATGACATTCAAAATGACCGAGCCAGAACCAAAGTTGCTAAATATTGCAAACAGGCAGGTTTATACAGAGTCCAGTACAGCTGTTTCCTTGGTTCTGTCGACTCCAATCGTAAGGATACACTAGAATTACAAATCGAAGCAGAAATAAATACCGAAATAGACAAGGTGTATATCTTTCCAATGAGTAAAAAGGAATTAAAAGATACGGTATTGTTGGGACAAGCTTTTGATAAGAAATTGGTCAGCGATAAAGTAAAAGCCTTATTTTTTTAAAGCAAAAAAATCATCATGTTCTCTATTACGCCTTCTCAAATTATTGAATACTTATTTTGCCCTCGGTTCACCTATTTTGAATATGTGCTGCGAATACCGCAATACGAAGATAGGCATTTTAAAGTAGGAAAGGGTAGGGAAGTACATGAGCAAAAAGCCAAACAAAACATAGAATACCTAAGGCGAAGAATCGGCGTGACAGAAAAGTATTTAAACCAATATTTAACGAATGATTTATTACGAGGCGAAGTAGATGAAATTTTGTTATTGAAAGATGACACCATGGCGCCCTTGGACTATAAATTCGCAAAATACGAAGGGAAAATTTATCAAACGTACTTAACTCAGTTGTTTTGTTATGCGTGGTTAATCAAAGACAATTTTGGGAAATCGGTCAATAAAGGTTTTATCGTTTATACCCGAAGCAAAAATAAGTTGGTAGAAATAGCCATTAGGGAAGAGGATATAGAAGCAGTTCAAAAAGTAGCGGATGAAATAAAACAAATTTTAGCCACAAATAAATACCCTAAAGCAACCAAGTCCAAAAAAAGATGCTTAACTTGTACCTATAGAAATATCTGTATTAAATAATCGATTTCCGAGTGGCAATTTATTTTTGGATAGTTAAAATAGTATATTAATTAGTTGATAACTAGTAAGTTATGGTTTCGGAAAAAGATAAAAAAAGGATAATAAACATGTTCTTTGACGTACTGAAAATAAAATATAGTTACCTCAAAGAAGTACTTAATCGATTGATTTTTATATATTTGTGGAAGTGGACGGCTTCCGATGTGTATTCCAATAAAATAAGGATTGAAACATCGGAAATAGAGAGGTGGTGATAGATGCCACTTTACTTCCGATGTGTATTCCAATAAAATAAGGATTGAAACGAGGATTTTCCTACTACGCTTTTTCATAATGTACCAACTTCCGATGTGTATTCCAATAAAATAAGGATTGAAACGAAATCAACAGGCAAGCGATTAATAAAGCGGATGACGCTTCCGATGTGTATTCCAATAAAATAAGGATTGAAACCCACACCACTTTTCAAAAAAACAGCATCCCCAACAGCTTCCGATGTGTATTCCAATAAAATAAGGATTGAAACGATACGAAAATTAAAACAAATGATACTATCATTCAACTTCCGATGTGTATTCCAATAAAATAAGGATTGAAACTTGAGGATGTAAATTGGATTACCACACAACGTGGATTCTTCCGATGTGTATTCCAATAAAATAAGGATTGAAACACATTATTCTACAATTTCAATATCCGTAAAAACACTACTTCCGATGTGTATTCCAATAAAATAAGGATTGAAACTTCGGATCAGCTATCATTATTGTCTTTTGTTTTTTTTCTTCCGATGTGTATTCCAATAAAATAAGGATTGAAACTTATTCAGTTGTTCATTATAATTATCTTCTTCTTCACTTCCGATGTGTATTCCAATAAAATAAGGATTGAAACGCCTTTTGGGTACTAGATAATGGTGGAAATGCTAGGCTTCCGATGTGTATTCCAATAAAATAAGGATTGAAACGTTGGTATAAATTGTACTTTTTGAATATCAAAATTTCCTTCCGATGTGTATTCCAATAAAATAAGGATTGAAACTGGATTAGAGGAAATGTGTACATTTTCTAATATTGCCTTCCGATGTGTATTCCAATAAAATAAGGATTGAAACAGTAATCGTGGCAGGAAAATATCTTACCGAAGAGGGCTTCCGATGTGTATTCCAATAAAATAAGGATTGAAACAATAATTGTGGCGTATTCCCCTTTTTTCCTAGTACATCCTTCCGATGTGTATTCCAATAAAATAAGGATTGAAACCTCATGTAGATGGCAACTTGTATATTAACGATGTGTCTCTTCCGATGTGTATTCCAATAAAATAAGGATTGAAACGTGGTTTCCTGTTTTGTCTATGCCCATAAAGCAATGCTTCCGATGTGTATTCCAATAAAATAAGGATTGAAACTCGAGGTCCATTAGTAGAATAGAAAACAAGTATCAACCTTCCGATGTGTATTCCAATAAAATAAGGATTGAAACAAAAAAACTAATTGTCCATTTTGCTCTGATGATACACCTTCCGATGTGTATTCCAATAAAATAAGGATTGAAACGTTTTCCAACTGTTGATGGTGTAGCAAATCAGATTTCTTCCGATGTGTATTCCAATAAAATAAGGATTGAAACCTAGGCACATTACAATAATGCTCCAAATAAGCCATACTTCCGATGTGTATTCCAATAAAATAAGGATTGAAACGGTACTGCTGGTGTTATCTATGGTAACGAATCGGTAACTTCCGATGTGTATTCCAATAAAATAAGGATTGAAACAGGCGGAAATTAGAGACTTATTTGTACTCGCTTGTTGCTTCCGATGTGTATTCCAATAAAATAAGGATTGAAACATGGTACTAAAGCAACCGCAATAGGTGGGCTTGATGGCTTCCGATGTGTATTCCAATAAAATAAGGATTGAAACATCCAGTATCTAAAAAAGCCATTTGCCAACCACCTGCTTCCGATGTGTATTCCAATAAAATAAGGATTGAAACTCAATTTCTACCGTTACATTCACACCATCTTTAGAACTTCCGATGTGTATTCCAATAAAATAAGGATTGAAACATTCTTCAAAGGTAAGAAAATCCTTAGATTTTTCCGCTTCCGATGTGTATTCCAATAAAATAAGGATTGAAACTAGTCGAACGGCATCTGCCAACGCAGAAGGCTATGTTCTTCCGATGTGTATTCCAATAAAATAAGGATTGAAACAAGGAATACCATTCTGGAATTGGTTCTGGTTGAACAGCTTCCGATGTGTATTCCAATAAAATAAGGATTGAAACGTAAAAAAAGAGAGGAAAAGGTAAGACGATTTTTTGAGGCTTCCGATGTGTATTCCAATAAAATAAGGATTGAAACTACCAAACCCATGAAAGGGTATCCCGATACTTTCATGCTTCCGATGTGTATTCCAATAAAATAAGGATTGAAACACGTTAAAAGCAAGTTCCATTATGTCAGATTTTGCACTTCCGATGTGTATTCCAATAAAATAAGGATTGAAACGCTCGAAATAGACGCTAAGTAATTTTCAATTTCAAATCTTCCGATGTGTATTCCAATAAAATAAGGATTGAAACTTGGTAGCCAATATGACGACCATTCGATTATGCGCTCTTCCGATGTGTATTCCAATAAAATAAGGATTGAAACTAGGATAAAAATGATGTTCCCCCTGTACCTCTATTAACTTCCGATGTGTATTCCAATAAAATAAGGATTGAAACACAAGCATGGATATATATGTAGGGGCGAAAATCCTTTCTTCCGATGTGTATTCCAATAAAATAAGGATTGAAACTCAACATTGTCTACAATTCCCTCCAATTGGGCAGCAGGCTTCCGATGTGTATTCCAATAAAATAAGGATTGAAACAATCAGCAAAATACATTCACAGTTTAGGCCATATTCTTCCGATGTGTATTCCAATAAAATAAGGATTGAAACAGCCACTCCCTACCGTAAAGTCAGCAAATCTAACTTCTTCCGATGTGTATTCCAATAAAATAAGGATTGAAACAAAATAGGCAATTGGAAAGCAGTCGATTTTGAAAATCTTCCGATGTGTATTCCAATAAAATAAGGATTGAAACTTTCTTGATATAAGTCAGGGTATCGGTGCATTATTCTTCCGATGTGTATTCCAATAAAATAAGGATTGAAACCCATCAATTAAATTCAACCCACATCCAGACATTGTTCTTCCGATGTGTATTCCAATAAAATAAGGATTGAAACCCAAAAATAAGTGTAATTACTTGATAGAAAATACCGCTTCCGATGTGTATTCCAATAAAATAAGGATTGAAACCAGATAATCCATTTATGTATTCGAGTATGATTCAAACTACTTCCGATGTGTATTCCAATAAAATAAGGATTGAAACTAATTATTACACTAGTAATACTTACAAATATCAAAGCTTCCGATGTGTATTCCAATAAAATAAGGATTGAAACTTGTAATTGTTCCCTTTCATCCCCACCTGAATTGCTGTCTTCCGATGTGTATTCCAATAAAATAAGGATTGAAACAATGTCCTTTGTTTCGATGCTCCCAAGTGCCAAAAATCTTCCGATGTGTATTCCAATAAAATAAGGATTGAAACTCGCAAATTTCTTAACTGCACAAGTACTGTCTAAAGCTTCCGATGTGTATTCCAATAAAATAAGGATTGAAACGAAGATTGGGAAAAAAATTATGTTTCGAGAATGGAACTTCCGATGTGTATTCCAATAAAATAAGGATTGAAACTTTAAAAGGACTTGCAATTGCTGCACCTCTCTTGAACTTCCGATGTGTATTCCAATAAAATAAGGATTGAAACGTTTGTCCATCCTTCCTTCAAACCCACTACATTCGTCTTCCGATGTATATTCCAGCAAAATAAGGAATGAAATATAGATTATCCTTACTTTTGAATAATATTCTCCTCTATCAAAAAATAGAAAAACCCCAATATGCAAATAACAGCAAAAAAAATATTCGAAGACAGCACCCCCAAAGACGAATTAGCCCAATTACTAGGAAACAAAGCAGCAATTATCCAAAACATAGCTGCCTTTGAATCAGGAAAAAGCGGAGACCTAGTTTTTGCCCCAAACCAATCTGCCTTAACGACAGCACTAAAAAATAAAGTAGCCCTAATCATCCTACCAAAAAAACTAGTCAAATTTATACCACCAAATACTGGCGAAATAGCATTTATTTTAAGCAATAACATTGGCATCTCTCACGCTCGTTTAAAACAAAAATATGGAGACCATGATTACACCCAAGCAGGCTGGGAAACCATTCATGATTCAGCCATTATCCATGAAAGTGTAGAGATCCCCAAAGGAACAAGTATTGGACCAAATGTAGTGATTGAAAAAGGCGTAATACTTGGGAGAGGCTGCAAGATAATGGCAAATGTGGTTCTCGAACATGGCGCAAAAATTGGCAATAAGGTAACGATTCACCCAGGAACGATCATCGGTTGGGATTGCGAAATAGGCGATGATTGTTTGATTTTGTCAAACGCTGTGATTGGTGGAGAAGGATTTGGCTATGCCCAAGACCAACATTTTAACCACCACCGAATTCCCCAAACGGGGAATGTTATTATCGGGAATAAAGTAACCATTGGCGCCTTAAATACGATTGATCGAGGTACTTATGGGGCAACAATTATTGGCAAAGGCTGTATTTTTGATAATATGTGCCACGTGGCGCATAATGTACAAATCGGCGAAAATTGCATCATTTTATCAGGTTTTTTGTGTGCAGGATCAAGCATATTAGGAAATAGGGTAGTGGCAAGTGGCGGCACGATGATAAAAGATCATGTAGAAATTTGTGATAATACGTATTTGGTACATCGAGCTGGTGTGATTAATAATATTACGAAACCTGGCGTTTATGCAGGTTCGCCCGTTTTGCCAATGCAAGACTATGTAAAGAGTAATGCGATTTATCGGGAGTTGGGGGAATTACGGAAAATGGTTTTAGAGTTATCAAATAAATTAACTGAAAAATAACTTTAAGAAACCCTTAACCGATATTAACATATCGGAAGGCAGGTTTTTGAAAATTTTGTGGTCTAATAGGATGTAAACAAGTTCAATCATCCAGACAAAATAATTGATTATGAAAAAATTATTGGTATTATCTTTCTTATTAATGACCACCATTTTGGTAAATGCGCAAAGAAGAGGTGGACCACCTTCACCAGAAGTACGTGCAGAAAAAATGGTCAGTCACTTAACTACCGAATTAAATTTATCTACAGCACAGCAAACTCAATTAAAAGAAATTTTTGTGGAGCAACACCAAAGTAGAAAAGCAGGTGGTAAAAATATGCGAGATTTAAGTCAAGCAGAAAAGGAAGCCTTTAAAGCAGAACGTAAAGCAGATAAAGCGGAAATGGACAGCAAAATTGCGACTATTTTAACGCCTGCTCAATTAGAAACTTTTCAAAAGTTAGAAACGGAAAAGAAAGCGAATCGTGGACAAAGAGGAGGTGCTAAAGGTCAAGAAGGTCGTGGAAAAGGTGAAAAGGGGCAAGGAAAAGGTAAGGGGAAAAACAAAGAAAAAGTGACTCGAGAAATGAGGGCGGAAAAAAGAACTGAAAAATTAACAGAGACTTTAGGGTTAGATGCGAATCAGCAAGATGCGGTATATCAACTGTTTTTGCAGCAAGCACCAAAGCAAAAAGTGGATAGAAAGAAATTATCCAAAGAAGAGAGGGAGTTATTAAAAGCGGAGCGCCAGCAAGAAAAAGCAGCTTTTGACGCGGAATTAGCTCAAATTTTAACGCCTGCTCAATTCGAGCAATTTCAAAATTTGCCTAAAAAGGAGAAAGGTAAAAAGAAGGGAAAGAAAAATAAAAAATAGAAAACTGTTGCCAGTTACGAGTTGCCAGTTACCTGTTATTCAAACTGGCAACTGGCAACTGGCAACAGTTTTAGTTTATAAAAGCAGAATCAATATCCAAAGTCAAACGATCTTCACTTAACAACCGATCTCGCAAAGCTTGAATCTTCGGTAATTCATATTCAAAATAATATTTCATGGTATGTACTTTACCTTGGTAGAATAAATAATCATCGCCTACTGCACCCGCATCAATCGCTTTTTGAGCGACTGCTCCTTGCTTCAACCACAACCAAGCAACCGTCACAATACCAAAGAACTCTAAATACAAAGTAGCATCCGACAAAAAGACTTCTGGTCTGTTTTTCATCGCTACCTCAATCAAATGCATCGTTGTACCATGCAAAGTTTTGGCGGCATCTTCTAGTTGACCCGCATAAGGTTTTAAGGAGTCGATAGCATTTGCTTTAGCCATCGTTCCTTTCATTTCTTGCAAGATTAATTTTAAGGCTTTTCCTTTTTCCAACATCACCTTCCGACCTAAAATATCCATGCCGTGAATGGTGGTTGTTCCTTCATAAATGGCATTGACTCGAATGTCTCGATAATATTGCTCCAATGGAAAATCGTCTGTATAACCTGCACCACCCAATACTTGCATCCCTGCACTAACGGATAAATTTCCCCATTCAGAAGGGAAGGATTTAACGACAGGGGTTAATAATTCCAATAATAAATGCGCATCTTCTTTTTGTTGACCTGTTGCGTTTTCTGCAATATCCGCGTAAGAAGCACAAAGTTGAACAATGGCGATACTGCCTTCTGTAATTGCTTTTTGGAATAATAACATTCGTCGAACATCGGCATGCTCAATAATCAAAACCTGCGGCTGAGAAGCATCTTTATTAGATGGATGCCGACCTTGTGGTCGTTCATTGGCATATTGCAAACTGGCATAATAAGCCGCACTTGCGGTACCTGCTGCCATTGCACCCGTTCCAATTCTTGCTTCATTCATCATTTGGAACATATAAGGTAAACCTCGATTAGGTGCACCAACTAAATACCCTTTACAATCATCACTTTCCCCCATCATCAAATGCGCAGCAACGTATCCTTTTTGTCCCATTTTGCCAAACAAACCAGCCGTTACGACATCATTATTTTCAACGCCAGCTGCTGTTTTTCGGTATTTAGGAACGACAAATAAAGAAATCCCTTTTGTTCCAGCAGGTGCGCCATCAATTCTAGCCAACGTTAAGTGGATAATATTTTCAGCGGTTTCATAATCTCCACCAGAAATATAGATTTTTTGCCCTTTGATATTATAAGAGCCATCTCCATTCGGCGAAGCACTTGAGGTAATATCTGATAAGGAGCTACCTGCTTGTGGCTCCGTCAAACACATCGTTCCCTGCCAATCTCCTGCCATCATTTTAGGCACATAGGCATCGTGCAATGCTTGACTACCAAAGGCTCTAATTAAATTGGAGGCACCGTCTGTCAATAAGGTATAAGCCGCCGCATTGGCATTGGCTGCATTCATAATTAGTTTGGCGGTATTAAGTAATAATTGCGGCATTTGTTGCCCGCCTTTTTCATAACTTGTATAAGGGCCTATCCATCCACCATCTCCTAAGGCTTTAATGGCTTTTTGCAGCCCAGGATGTACTTTTACTTTTCCATCTTTCTCCTCATAATAGGCTTTTTTCTTATCCATCTCCGTAAAAATAGGGTAGAGGTAGGTGTCTGATAAATCCTTTACTGTCTCTATCGCCATATCATAAGCTTCTGCGTCGTAGTCTTGATATTTTGGTAAACTATTAATGGTATTGAGGTCTAATACCTCGTGTAACATAAATTTTAAGTTGCGGATACTGATGTATTCTTTTGCCATATTAATTGCTGATTTACTATAATTTTTAGATTTTTTGTGGCTGCAAGATGCGGATTTTTTTGGAGATAACTACTAGATTATTGTCATTTTCTGTTTACGGATGCGTTTATGCTTCTCCCCACGAATTATGCTTCTCCACGAATTATTTTTTTGGATGCGTTTATGTTTTCCCCACGAATTATGCTTCTCCACGAATTATTTTTTTTGGATGTGTTTTGCTTTTCCCCACGAATTATGCTTCTCCACGGATTATTTTTTTGGATGTGTTTTTTCCCCACGAATTATGCTTCTCCACGAATTATTTTTTTGGATGTGTTTATGCTTTTCCCTGCGAATCATTTTTCCCCACGAATTATTTTTCTGGATGCTTTTTAATTCCTTACAGATTAGTTATGGACAGATGCCGATGATTTCTAATTTTTCTTTTCCGAAGTGTACTAATAGACCGATTGGTAAGTTGGTATCTTTTAGATAGGTTTTCATTTTATTTATTTCAGGAGCTATTTCGTCTTTTAGGGCAATGACTTTACAGAGAATGCTATGGTCAATGATAGGCACTTTTAATTTAAAATGTCGAATCACTTTTTTGCTAAATTTTATAGGAATAATTGTTTGCGGAGTAAATGGGATTTCTTTGTAAGATAGTTCTGCTTGAAGTAAATTTATATAAATGGTATCTTCATAACCTAGACCATATAATTCAAGAATAGTCAAAATAGCTGTTCTTAAATTTTGGAGATTCTTTTTAAGATTTAAAGAAAACAATCTTGCTAATTCCGCATAATCTTCTGTAAAAAGTGCTTCTTTTTCGGTAAAGAGTATTCGCTTGAAATGTACACTAGGTGTGCCAAAATTGACTAGCAACCCTAAATCCATTTGCCAATTTTTTAGATAAGATAGAATTTGTAAATAATGGGCTGGATGAAAATCAGTTGCTACATTCTTCAACTCTAAAAGAATCTTGTCTTCAATAATTAAATCTGCAATAAACGTGTGAATATTCACCCCTCGATATTCAATAGATTTTTGTACCTTAGTTTGAAAAGAAATATTGCTCATTTTTAACCGTTCTTCCAACGCCAAATGATAACTTCCCTCATCATACCCCATCCCTAAAGCATTATGAACATCATAAAAACAGCCAATCAATGAATAACTTAGCTTTTCGTGTAGTAATCCCATTTCATTTGTTTTAATTGAGCACATTCAATCACAAAATAGAAATTATCAACTAAACATCAACAAAAATACCTACTAAAAAATTCATGAGACAAAACAAAATCCGCAAACAAAAAATCCGTGGGGAAAGCAAAAAGCAATCCGCAAAAAAAATCCTGGGGAGCTAAAATCCGTGGGGCAAAAAGCAATCCATAAAAAAAAATCCGTGGGGAAGCATAATTCGTGGGGAAAGCAAAAAGCAATCCGCAAACAAAAATCCTGGGGAGCTAAAATCCGTGGGGCAAAAAGCAATCCATAAAAAAAAATCCGTGGGGAAGCATAATTCGTGGGGAAAGCAAAAAGCAACCCGCAAAAAAAATCCTGGGGAGCTAAAATCCGTGGGGCAAAAAGCAATCCATAAAAAAAATCCGTGGGGAAGCATAATTCGTGGGGAAAGCAAAAAGCAATCCGCAAACAAAAAAAGCACATAAGAAAATAATTTCCTATGTGCTTTCCCGAATTAGTAACCAAACATCTGAAACTAAGATTCGGAAACAAAAGTCTCCTGCAACTGTCGTAATTTTTCTAAAAACAAAGGGCGTCGTCTACGAGAAATTTCCACAGACTTTCCATCTTCCATTAGCAAATAACCACCTTCATTTCGAACATAAGATTTGATATAATTCAAATTGATAAGGTGACTTTGGTGTACTTTAAAGAAATTAAAAGGCGTCAATAAATTATCGTAGTGTTTTAAGGTTTTAGAAGCGGTAATTCTTCGACCGTCCACAATCCAAAAATGGGTCATATTATCGTCTGCTTCCAAACGAATAATATCTGTGATTGGCACAAATTGGACTTCTTGCATAGAAGAAATACCAATTTTTCTAAAAGGATTTGGGTTATAATGGCCTTTAAAAACCTCCAATTTTTCCTTAATATTTGAGTATTTACGACCCTTGGGAATCCGATTGACTGCCGAAATTAAATCATCGGCATCAATAGGTTTAGTGATATACCCGATGCTACTATATTCACAGGCACGGATGGCAAACTTATCGTAAGCCGTCACAAAAATGATTTCAAAATTTATATCTTTAATTTGGTCGATTAAGGAAAATACAAGACCATCAGGAAGGTTGATGTCTAAAAAAGCAACATCAATTTTTCTTTTTGGATTATTGATTAAAGTCAAACCAGATTCAATGTCTTCTGCCGTTCCAACAACTTTGATACCTTGACAATGCAAGCCTAATTGGTTACTTAAATTACTTACACCTGCAGGTTCATCGTCAATAATTACAGCATTTATCATAGTATGTGTTTTTTCGAAAAAGTAAATTCCGATAATAGTGTTTGAATAATTTGGAATTAACTTTACTCAGTTAGCTAAATTTGTTTATACGAATAATGAAATTTTATCTCAAAAATTATTATTATATAAAAATAAATATAAGCGAAGTTATGATAATTAGCAATTATGTGGTAGTTATTCTATAGGAAAAAAATATATTTTAACTTATTGTCTTTTGATACGGTAGCTGTAGGTTATGGAACGGTAAACCAAGATTTAGGAATTTCCGAGAGACAATCGTTTTTTTAGAAACTTTTCTCGAATAACTGCCTTGACAGGTTTATTTTCAATTTTGGATTCTAACCAAGAAATAATGTCTAAATATAAGAACGGACGGCGTTCGTAAGGATCATTTTGAATTTTCTCTAGATTAGCTTTTAGTTTAGTGAATTCTCTTTTTAGGCCGTTTTTTCGTTGAATTCTATGCAAGCGCCTCAAAAATTGTAAGATTTCCTTCTGGGCTTGATGCAATTCCTGCATTTTAGCTAAGAATCGATAAACAGACTTGACCAAATATTCTAATAATTGGGTATGCCCCAACTCGTAATGCGCCATTAAATTTAGGAACCTTGCAAAACATTGGATGTCTTCTCTAATTTGTGGATTGGGAGCGTTAAGAATCAGGTTTAAATAATGAATAGCGGTATCATTATCGCCACTTGAAAAATAAAGACAAGCAATTCTATAATGGAAAAGCATGATTCGGTGATTATCCCAATGGTATTTTTTGGAATCAATGATGTGGACTAATTCTGGTACTAATTGGATGCCTTCGTCAAAAGTACCTTCTATATAGTGAAGGTTAATTTTATGTGTATATTTAAATAAATAGAGGATGCTTTCTAGATTATGAATGCGCCGATTTTTTTCATTGAGTTTGAAATTTTCTAATTCGCTTAAAACTTCTACAAATCTGGTGTAGTGCGACAGGTAAAATAAAGAACTCAATAAATTGTGCAAGCCTTTGATGTAAATAGCGGGATCAAATTGCTTCATTTCTGGAGATTCTTGAAATAAGTCAATCCATTTTTGGGCATATTTATAACAATGCAAAAAATCTTGGGTCGTATGATGGTACCAAACGTAAGATTGGTAGAGGTATAATTTTTCGTAGAAACCTAGCTCTGCCACACTATATTTAGGTAAACTGGACTGAAAAAACTCCTTGACAAAAAAGTGATCCTTCTCATTTCTAACGAAGCCAATTTTTAGATATAAGCCATATAATTGTAAAGCGACATTAGATAATTTTTGGGTTCGAGTAACTCTAATAGCAATTTCGTCTGCTTCATTCGTTAATTCCTCCGCCCGAGTATTAATGCTTCGAGTAATATATTGGGACTCAATTAATTTTTCAAATTCTACAATTTCTAAAGCAATCGTATTTTGTTTATATTTATAAGCTAAGCCTTTGGCCTTATCTAACATTTCTAAACTCTGCCGATATAATCCTTTATTATAGAGTACTTTAGCGTAGTCGATTCGTTCTCTTATTTCAATATCCACATTATAATTCCGACTCAATAAGCGTAAACTCAGTAATAATTGTTTGTATAGGTGGGCCTTTAAATTGGACAATTGCCGCTTTTTAATTTGCGGTATCTTTTTTAAGATTAATGCCTCATCATAATCACTATGCTTATCAATCATATCAAATAATTGCAAAAACAATAATTCATCAGATGCTTGATTTCTTGTAACAAATAGGCGAAAGTGTCGCTTTTCTGCCTTAGTTAAAGAAGTAATGAGTTCAATTAAATGATCTGTTTGTTGCTTGCGCATTGTATGAGTGTGTGTATTAAATATCTGATTGTCAGGTATTTATTAATTGATATTTAGTTGTGGGGAGTGTATGTTTAATTGATAAACGATTTTTTAAGACCCCAAATCAAAGATACATTTGAATAACATTTATTGCTAATCCTAATTATAGTTAAAATACGACCTCCGAACCTTATTTTTAGCTATTATTCAAAGGTAAAACTAATATTTAATAGATAGAGAAAGTGTAGTACTTGGAAGATGAACCAAAACCATTAATTTTTTAATTAATTCCTTTAATTCGTCACCTTTTATTCATCTATCCGTCTTACTTGAAAAAAAATCAAACAACAGACATAATGACAAACGACAAAGTGTACATTTTCGATACGACCTTAAGAGATGGAGAGCAGGTACCAGGTTGTAAACTAAATACGCCTGAAAAAGTAGAAATTGCTTTACAATTAGAAAAACTGGGTGTTGATATTATTGAAGCGGGATTTCCTGTTTCCAGTCCTGGAGATTTTAAATCAGTCGAAGCCATTTGTAAAGCGGTGAATGATCCTATTATTTGTGGGTTGTCAAGAGCTGTTCAAAAGGATATTGAAGTAGCAGGCGAAGCATTAAAATATGCCAAAAGAGGGAGAATTCATACTGGAATTGGTACTTCTGATTTGCATGTCCAATATAAATTGAGAACCACTAGAGAAAAAATAATTGAGCGATCTATAGCTGCAGTAGCGCATGCGAAAAAGTTTGTGGAAGATGTAGAATTTTATGCAGAAGATGCAGGACGAACAGATAATGAGTACTTGGCTAGAGTGATTGAAGCGGTTATCAAAGCAGGTGCAACAGTCGTTAATATTCCTGATACAACGGGTTATTGTTTACCAGGCGATTATGGCGCTAAGATTAAGTATTTAAAAGAAAATGTTAGAAATATTCATAAAGCCATTATTTCTACCCATTGTCATAATGATTTAGGGTTGGCGACTGCTAATTCTATTGCAGGGGTCTCTAATGGTGCTAGACAAATTGAATGTACGATTAATGGTATTGGCGAAAGAGCAGGAAATACGTCCTTAGAAGAGGTGGTGATGATTATGAAACAACATCCTTTATTGCACTTAGATACAGCGATTAATACCCCAATGTTAAAACCATTGAGCGGTTTGGTTTCAGATAGAATGGGGATGGTCGTACAAGCAAATAAGGCGATTGTTGGAGAGAATGCTTTTGCGCACTCTTCTGGTATCCACCAAGATGGGGTGATTAAAAAACGAGAGACTTATGAAATCATGGATCCTGCGGATGTAGGTGTAGATAAAAGTTCGATTGTTTTAACGGCTCGAAGTGGTCGAGCGGCTTTAGCTTATCGTTGTAAAGAAATTGGTTTTAATTTGACGAAAGTAGAACTGGATGAAGCTTATCCAAAATTCTTAGGTATAGCAGATCGTAAGAAAGAGGTGAATGATAAGGATTTAATGGTGCTGATGAAGCGAATGAATATTGCAGAAGCGATCCCCGTTTAGTGAGTAGACAGTAACCAGTTGGCAATTTGCAGTCGTACCTGAGACCTTCAAGACTGTTTGATACGTTTCAACCAATGCACATTCCGCTCTATTAATCAATTGTTAGTTGAGACATTCTTATGAGCACTAACTGATTTTCAAAGAAAAAAAAGATAGCCCTTGTAATAATTATTGCAAGGGCTATCTTTTTTAACTAAGCTTTCTTACTTTTGATTTTTTGATCAAAAAGACTACTACTCTATGTCCCAAAAGAAATATAATGCTTACCGTCGCCAACGTAATCGTCAACAGACGAGACATCATGACCCATCAAGAGAAGGGCAACTGAGAGCGGTTGCGCATCGACTAGGGATGGATTTTATAGAACAAGAAGAATATAGTGTGACTAGAGAAGTTTCTGATTTTGAATTATTTCAAAAAGGGCGGAATCGTTTGGCGACCAACATCATGCAAAAGCAAGATGAATGGAATGAAAATAATATCAAAATTTTTGATTACGAATTTGTGACAGGATTTAATAAAAATCGAAGAATTGTAGCGCAAACCATTTTTCTCATGCGGTCTAAAAACTTAGGCTTGCCGCAGTTTGTGATGAAACCAGAGACCATTTTTGATAAAATTGCAACTTATTTTGGTAAACAAGACATTGATTTTGAACGCTTTCCAAAGTTTTCAGGTAATTACCTGCTACAAGGAGAAGATGAAGAGTATATTCGGTTTAAAATGAGTGAAGAGATTTTACATTTTTTCAGTCAAGAGCGTGGTTGGCATATGGAAGGCATTAATTATTACTTGATTTTGTATAAAGAAAACCATCGGTTGAGAGCTAATTCGGTCGCACAATTATATGAACGAGGGATGGGCTTGTTTAATTTATTGAAGGATGAGGGATTTGAAATATAAAAAAAGCTGATTCCTGTAAAGAAATCAGCCAGTTTATGTGGTTTTTTAGTATCGGAATTGGAATGAATAAATTTAGGTGCTTGCCAATATTACACCTATTATGGTTGATTAAATTTTTGTAAAACATTCCATAAGGTCTTTCTTTTTATTTCTGGAAACAGCTAATTCCTCCCCATTACTCATTTTTACACAGTTGTAGGAGTTATTAATGTAACCAACGGCATGATTTAAATTGATTAGATGGGAATTGTGAATGCGGATAAATTTTTCATCATTCAAGGAAGATTCTACTTCTTTAAGATTTTTAGAAACGGTTAATTTTCGACCGCCAGCAAGGTAAATTTTGGTATAAGCACCATCTGAACAACAATAGAGCACTTCCTTTCTTTTGACGAAAGTTAACCCAGTAGTGGTGGTAATAGCTAGATGTTCTTTTCTCATAGTTTTGGCCTTTAATGAAATAGTGTGAGGGGTAGTAGCAATAATCCAATAATTAAAAGGAAATAAAAAAGACGATTAATTTTTAAGTTCTAATAAAATTCAATAAATTGGGTGCTATATTGTATTTAAAGTATTGGTTAATAGATAATTAGAATGAACGAAAAGTTCCATAAAAAAATTGATAATTTTAAACTTATTGCACTATTAAAAACTTTTAGTCATTTAGAAATAAAGCGATTTAGTCGTTTTTTACAATCTCCCTATCACAATAACAAAGCGTTATTGATCACACTATTTGAGGTGATCCGACCGTTTTATCCATCTTTTACTGAGCTAAAATTTGACCGTCACAGAATCTGGAAAGGTATTTTTGGAACTAAACCATTTAACGCCAAAAGCTTCAAGAAAATATTTTTTGAACTAAATGCACTTGCAGAATCCTTTCTAGTAATGGAACAAGTCAAGAACAATCAGCGAACTAAAGATAAATTATTAATAACCGCCCTTAAACCAAGGTATTTTGAACGATTTGAAAAAGAAACAAAAACGTTGATTTCAAAAATTAAGGTGAAAAAAGAACGACTAATACAGGACGATTTCTTGGATTTACATTTGTTACAAAGGGACTTATGGTATCATATTGAAAAAGAGAAGCACCAAATTGATAATGGTGAATTAAGAGAGAATTATTACAGTTTATATACCTATAGCGCTTTTGAGAAAATTAAAACCATCTCAGAAATAGAAACTAGAAAGAAATACCTCAATACAACAGATAATACACCTTTTCTTGATTTAAAGATAACTATCGATCCTACCGTTATTCAATCCAATGCTACCTTAATATTAATCAATCAATTTAATAATTTTGTAAATGCCCCTAGTTTATCCGTTTATCAAAGCCTTAGAGATAAATTATTAGGATTGAAAGAGTTGCCAGACAAGAGTATTTTGCAAGATGGAATATTGCATTTAAATAACTATTTGGTAAATGAAGATACAAACGGAAAGCTGGTATTACTAAAAGAATCGTTTGAATTGTTTAAATGGGCAGCCGAGCAAAGGGTATTTATTGAGAATAATCATATTCATGAAGAAATAATGGTTAATACAACCATTATTGCCGTAAGAAATCAAAAAATAGATTGGGCGAAAAACTATTTAAATAAACATGAAATTTACTTAAAGTCCAAAGATAAAGGACGAATCATTAATTATTTAAGAGCAGTTGTTAGTTACTATGAAAAAGATTTTGAAACAGTCATAATACTATTAGCTACTTTACAACCAGGAAAAACAATGCATTTTTATTTGTCCATTAAATCACTACTTATCAGAGCGCTATTTGAGTTAGTATTAGAAGGACAGGTAGATTTTTGGAATACCTTAGTTGCACAATTAGATTCCCTCGAAAAAGGGCTTAGGCGGAATCATAAATTTTCTAAAAGTCGAATAAAGGGGTATCTGAATTTTATAAAAATATTCCGATTATTAGGCGCTTTTTTTTTATTACCGACTAAAGAGGAATTGGTTCGAATAAAGAAAGAAATAGAGATTACCACGCCATTAATAGCAAAGCCATGGTTTAGGGAAAAGATGGAAGCCATAAAAAGGTGGAGCCGTAGTTAAAATAACTACGACTCGAATTACCTTTTAGGCTTCGAATAGATCTGTGGAAATGATCTTTGCTTGAATGTGATTCATTTTTAAAAAGTTTGTAGGTTAATAAATGAGTGAGGCTTTACGAAACAGGTTGATTCCTGTCCGTTTACCACTATTTTCCATCCTGAAATTTGCTTGTTAAAGGCAATAGTGTCTAATAGATAGAGGAGACTATTTCCCTTAATCTGTGTATTGTTTTCTGTCTGTTGGTTTAGTTTTTAAAGATTACTTGTTTAGACTGCTGGTTGTTATTTTGTAAAAAAAATGGTATCGGGTGTCAGGTACTAGGTGTCAGGCTAGGCGTATTCACATAACACCTGATGCCTTGTATCCAACACCTATTACCTAAAATAATTTAGGTTTTTTTTATCCAATCAATTGGTAATTAGGCAAACTACCTACTGTCAATCATATTCTAGTAAAACAATCCATCAGCGCTTGTTTTCTACTCCTTGCCACATTCAACTCTTCCCCATTGCTCATTTTGACACAGTTATAATTATTATTGAGGTAGCCAACGGTATGGTCTAGGTTGATTAAATGAGACGCATGAATTCGTATAAATGAAGCATCTTTTAATTTGTTCTGCACTTCTTTTAAATTTTTGGAAACGGTTATTTTTTTGCCATTCTCTAGGTAAATATTGGTGTATGCCCCGTCAGAACAACAGTATAACACGTCGGTTCTTTTGACGAAGGTTAGGCCTGTGGTGGCGGTTATAGCTAGGTTGTTTTTTTTCATAATTCTCTTTTTGTAAGGTCTTGAAGCATATTTTATTGGGTTGATGATTCAAAGATAGGGTAGGATAGTGGTAGAAAGAATAGGGAATTAACGAGGGGCGGGTTTGAGTGTAGGAATGGTAGGTTTGGGTGTAGGAACTAAATTAGCGGTAATTCTAAAATGACCTTTGTACCTATTGGTTGGTCTTTACTATCGACTAAATCTTGGTAAGCAAGCGAAGGCTCGAAATCTAAATAATTTTCTGTGGCTAACAATTTTAAGCGCCTCTTGGTAATGATCGTAGCTTTTGATTCATGTTCGGTGGATTTTTTTTGACTAGCTGCTTTTCTTCCAACTCCGTTATCTTCAATAGTGCAAATAAATTTTTCTTTGGTCAGTTTAAACTCAATAATAATTCGACCAAGCCCTTTTATATTAGAGATGCCATGCCAAATAGCATTTTCTACAAAGGGTTGTAAAATCATGGTAGGAATCAATACTTCATCTGTATCAATAGCCTCGTCAATTACAAATTCATACTGAAATTTTTCTTCAAATCGCATGGCTTCTGCTTGCATGTATTGCTCTAATAACTCGATCTCATCGTATACTGAAAGATAAGGTTCTTCGGCAACCATTAGTATTTTTCGCATCAATCGAGCAAAACGCCCTAAATAATCATTGGCTGTTTCTATATCCTTTTGTAGTAAATAACTACTAATAGAATTCATGCTATTAAAAATAAAATGCGGATTCATTTGTAGGCGTAAGACGGCTGTTTCTGTTTCTGCAGCTAATTGTTTGTATTCGGCTTCTTTTCGCTTGAAATCCGCTTCTTTTTGGATTTGTTGTACTCTGTTTTGGTAAATTAAATAGATGATTCCTGCGATTGCTAATGTAGCTAGGGTTCTGAACCACCATGTTTCCCACCAAGGCGGGAGGATGGTGATGTCTAGTTTGGCGGGGTTGTTAGACCAGATGCCGTCGGAGTTGGTAGCATCTACTTCGAAGGTGTAATTACCTGGGGCTAGGTTGGCGTAGCGGGCGAAATTTTCTGTACCTGAGTGGACCCATTCTTTTTCTATGGGGGTTATTCGATATTTGAATTCGTTGGCGTTTGGGTCGGTGTAGTCTAGAGCTGCGAAACGGAAGGAGAGGGTGTTGTTTTGGTAGGTTTGAGTGATAGATTTTAGTTTGGGGATGCTACTAACATTTGATTTTTCACAAATTAATTTTTCTTTAGGCTTTGCATCGTTAATTAATAAGGATGTGATTGTGGGTGTTACTTCAACTGAATCTAGTTTTATCAGCATTGGGTCAAACATAATGAGGCCATTAGTAGAACCAAAGATAATTTTATTGGATTTTGTTTTTAAAGAAGACCAAAAGTTAAATTCTGTAATGGGAATTCCGTCGGAAACATTGAAAGTAGATGTTTTCTTATTGGAGGGATTGTACTTAATGATACCTTGATTTGTTGAAAGCCAAAGGATTTTAGAGTTTGGAATTTGGATTACACCTTTAACAGAAACAGACGAGAACGCTGAATCTGGAATAATTTGATATTTATTAGATTGGAAAACGAGTTTAAATAACCCAATTGAAGATGCTAACCAAAAAAATGTAGAGTCATTATCTAGCCAAATATCATTTATAAAATGTTTAAAAGGAATAGTTGAGTCAATAACAAGGCTATCATTAATTTTTTTTGCTACAAGAAATCCTTCATCTTCTTTTCTTAGAATAATTATGTCTTTTGCCATAGGTTCCACTATCCATGAAAATAAGGTCTTATGTTTTTCAAGCCCTTCCAGTAAATTAATTTCTAATTTTTTTTTATCAACTTCATACACCCCGTTTAAAGTAGATACCAATACCTTACCGTTTTTTAATTGGGTTATTTTATAAATAGGTAGATTTGCTTTTTCTTTATTTATTTTAATTTTTTGAAAATTTTGATTTTCTGATGTTGAGAAATAAAGACCATCTTGACTTGCAACCCAAGACCAATTTTCTGAATCAATGAAAATATCATTCGGGTACTTTCCAAAAAAAGGTTTTTCTGAATTTTTAAACCCTTCCATAATTTTTATTTTATTACCTTCTTTATCAATCAACTTTATATTCTTTTCAGTTAAAATCCATAAGTTCTCATCTTTATCTTCGGTTATTGCCTTAATATAATTTCCAGATGGATTTGCTGAGGATTTTTCTAAAATTATTTTAAATTCTTTTTTGAATAAATTAGTATAGTAAATGCCTTTACCAAATGTGGAAATCCATAAAATTTCATTCGTAATATTGATTTTTTCTATCTGTAAATCAAACGGCCTGAGCTGACCTTTTTCGGAAGTATAAATTTTTGAAAAAACATTATTTAACATGTTATATATGAATATGCCATTGTGAATCGTTGCAATTACTATCGATTCAGAGTTTAATGGTTGAATGTCAACTATGTTAATTATGTCCTTATTTTTTGAAGATATTACTTTATAAGATTTATCGGTTAGTTTTTTTTTGATTAATCCATTATTAGTTCCAACAAAAATGGTTTCATTTCCATCATAAAAAAAACTTGTAGTAGAATACCCCTCTAACAATTGTGCTTTATTTATCAAAGTACCATTACCATTAAATTCCAAATAGGAGAAACCATTTCGTTGTGTAATAAAACATAATAGATTATTATTAGCTTCTCTTTTAACTATTCTACTTCCAAAAAACAGAGGGTACTCACCTAAAAATTTGCTGTTATTAAAATCATAGTTAGGAATTATATATAGTTTTTGATTAATTCTAACCCAAAGGCTTTGGGTTATTGTATCAATATGCATTAAATAGTAAGGACCTTCGAGTTTTTTCTTATCAACATTTATCCAATGTGGTATGAAAATATCAGTATTAGTATCATATTTATAAATGGCTTGTGTAGAGCTGAACCACATGTTTTCATCTAAATCTTGGAAGAAATTGCTTAAAATAATACCATCCATCAGACCATTTTTATTTTTCCATGATGGTAAATATTGTGTTATTTCTAATCCGTCAAAGCGATTAACCCCTTCCGAAGAACTAATCCAAATAAAATTATTTTTATCTTTATTTATATAAAAGTTAAAATTTTGTGAATTTAAATTCTCTGTTAAGGAGAGATGATGAAACTCAAACCTTTCAATTTGTCCATATGAACTATAAAAGAAGAATATTAAGCAAAAACAATAAACAGCTCTTAAAAAAATCATAGAGCGAATATATTATTTTCTAATACTATTCAGTAGGAAATCTAAGCTTATTTTTACATTTAAGTATTGACGAAAAAATAATTAAACCTTTTCGATTTTTGTGAACCTTTTTCCAATAAGATTTCAAGCCATTAAAAAAGAACTCATTTAAAAGTGATTGACTTGTTTTCGTCGTTTCTAATCTGAAGTACTTTGGAATCATTTAGGTATCATTTTGACTAATTATCTTTTTTAATGGATCATTAAAAAATGAAATGGGCGGGGCATAGAAAAAACCACCTCCTCTTAATGTGACTATATTTTTAATTATCTCTTCTTTATTTTCATTTTTAATTTTTTTGCTAAAATCAAAATTACCTTCGTAATAATCTTTTTTATATCGCCTTCCTTTTTCTTTCCATTTTTTATTCCATACCTGGGTATCTTTTGGTTGAGCATTTTCTCCTCTTCCAATAGGGTCTAAGCCTTTCTGAGGGGCAGCATCATACATTTGAGATGGTTCGTTATTACACCATTTGTCTTGAATTGTTAAAAATTGGTTAGTAATATTAGCCTGAAAACACATAAATAATAAGCCCGTTTTGCCATCTTTGGAGTATGGAACGGAACGGCGTACTATTGGATTAGGCATTGAACTTGCATCATTTAAAGAAAACTTTTTTCTTGGATTTACCTTTCTAACATGAGCATGAAAAGGACATTTCATTCCTTTTGCGTCCAAGTCATAATAACTTTTAATTTCAGGGTCTGGTATTTTTGGGTCATGATAGAAATTATCAAATGAAATTATTTCATTTTTATCCTCTTCAGTAAATACTTTTTTAGGAGATTTAAAAATCGTTAATGGAGTTCCATCTTTATATCTGCCCATTACTTGTGCTTCTGCATAATCTTTAGATATACCTAAAAAATCAGCTAATTCTTCAATTTTTTCATTAAATAAATGGACATCTTGTTCCAATTTTCTAAATACTAAATAACTGCCATAATGATTATCTAGTATATTTTTCCATTTATTTTCATCTAATGTGTATGGTTTTCCTTTTTTAAAGAAGTTTATTTTAGTAATACCATCTCTATAACCAAAAGGCTCTATTTCGACTCTTTTATTGTTCATTATGCTATACATCCGTTCACCTTGTTCTGTAAATAAGACACGACCTACTCCGTTCTCCATAGATTTGTTAAGTTCTTTGGTAATATATTTGCATCTCTCTAGGCTGTCATCTGCAATTAAAACCATAGCATGAATATCCTTCAAAAATGATTCATCCCAGTTTTTAGTAGGAGGAGGGTCTTTAATTAAATGCTGGTTAATTTCATCATACATATCACCCCAATAGGCAACATCTTCAAAGGGTATAATCGTTTCCTGTTGAAATGTTTTCAGGAAATTTTTTAAACGCCCTTTCAAAGCCTCATTCTTAGTTGTAAAATCTGTTTTTGAAGAATTAATGACTTCTAGTTTATGGAAACCTGCACTTGATATATAAAATCCTATGATAGGTATCGAAGAATGATTTTTAAGTTGTTTATATCTTTCAGTATCTTCAATTTGACTTAAGGTTGATGTAATTTTATTCTTTAAATAATAAGTAAGCCAATGAGCTATTTGATTAATATCTCCATCAAAATGTACAAACGAAGTTAAAACATATTTTCGTCCATGCCCCTTAAGTGTAATTGCTTGAGCTTCAGCTAGAATTTTATCATTTGTATGTTTTTTCATTATTTTTTAGACTTTTATTTTGGGTAGCTATATTTCTTGTCTAGTTCTATCTTCTCTCCAAGGCCATTGTTATCTCTTAATGGAGGACATGAAAATACGATTAAATTTTTAGCAGGCTCTTGGGGTGTATCATCGTAAGATTTATGATAGCCTAATTGTCCCTTAGCCCTACTTACAGCAGATAAATAATAAAGAGTTTCTTGTGTTCCTCCTCCAACAGGTTTTAAGTTAACTTTTTTAACAGAAATACCAAATAATTCTGGTGCTGAATTTCCTCCTTTTTCTTCTATTTTATCAATTAATAACTTTAAATCATTATAATGGAAAATTATTTCTTCTCCATCAATAATATCTTGTAATATTTTTTTATTTGCGCTTTTATAAGCCCAATCACAAATATAATGTGCCATGTTTTAAGTTTATAAATTAGTGAAATTAGAATTAAATATTTTTTAGTCTCGTTTCAATATTATCTTTGTGTATTCGAGAAACTGCTGTTTTTTCTAAATTTTTCATTAAGAGAAATACCCCATTTCTCTTAACAAACCGCTCCACAAACCGCAAATTCACCAAATGCGACCGATGCACCCGCATAAATTCCTCATAAGGAGCAAATTGTTCTTCGTATACTCCTAAATTCACAGATGCCAATAATTTTTTAGGCGTGTCAGAAAAAGTGAACTCTGTATAATTTTGCTTTGCTTCCAAGCGAATAATATCGTTGACTTGTTTATAAATAATCCCTTCCGATGTGGAAATAGCGATTCGAGTCGGTAATTTTTTTTGTTGTAACAACTGAAATGTTTCCATCATCAGTTGTAGTTGGTCTAAAGATATTTTTTCTCGTAATTTTTCTATAGCCCGATTAATAGCTATGGCTAATTCTTCCCTGATGATAGGTTTTAACAAATAATCCAAAGCCCCAAATCGAATGGCTTGTTGAGCATATTGATTATGAGCGGTGATAAAAATAATTTGAAAATCAATTGTATCAAACTTTTTTAATAAGTCAAAACCTGTTCCATCAGGCATTTCGATGTCTAGAAATAAGAGATTAGGGGAGGTTTTTAGGATTGTTTTATATCCTTCTTCCACATTATAAGCTTGACCTATAATTTGGAGATCCAGATGATTTTTTTGTAATTGCGTTGTTAGTGCTTTGTGGCTTTGCTGCTCGTCGTCAATAATGATTACTCTCATTTTTTGCTATTCTGTTAGTTTTTCTCAAAAAAAGAAAAATTAATAGAATAACAAAATGTTCATTGGGTTTTTTGATAGAATCAAAGGTAAATTGGTTTTTAGTATCGAATGTTGTTCCCTTTATAGTTGGTAGGGCTTGGTTTGTGGTTAGTCGGTTTTTGTTGATAGTTGGATTAGTTGACGTCCACTCTATTTGCTATACTATATGATATAGAAACAAATAAAGAAGGCCGAAAAGTTTTTTCTGTTACCTCACTAATATTTATTTTTTGAGGGTTATAAGATTGCCCAACTACAAACTCAGGTGATTTCAATTTATCTATACTTAGATAACTCAATCCAGTACTAATCATTATTTTACGAGATTTACCTAAAATGGCAGACCCTCCTAGAAAAATACTTAAACTAGGATCATTTACAGATTGAAACCCTGCCCCTACGCCAAACATAAATCCAAAGGCCTTATTCTGGCCTGTTCGTTTGTAAAAATGCATCATGGCTGCTAAACTAGGGTTAATGGAATTTTGGTTATCTCTCATTTGAAAGGTGGCTATCGTATCTGATTCTGTTGGGGCAAAAAAGAATTTTTCATCTTTTGAATTTTTACCAAAAGACAAAGTTGGACCTACACTAAAATCAGCTTTCCAGCCACCGTAAGCAGGTGCATCTATCGTCCAACTTAAGGGGTTCTTGAAGGAAGATAAGCTATTTACTCGGGTCGGGGTAATGCTAACCTTGTAGGATACTAAATCTCCTTCTACTTGGATGGGAGGAGAAGAAACATTAAAATTCTTTTCATTTTCCAGACCAGTTTGTAATACGAGTATATCCTCTATCATACTTAAAATATTCTCCTCATTCATTTTATCAAAACCGTCTTCAATATGCTCGGTCGCCTTTACTACCTTCATTGAATCGGCGGAGGATACGGTATCTTGGGCCGCTTCGTAAAGCACCTCCACTATATGGTAATACTTAATGAAGTCTTTATAAGTTGTTCTCATTTTGTGTGCGGTAGGAATATAAAGTCCGCCAATGTTTTCTTGCATTTCATCGAATGTTAAGTTTTGCTTGGCGTAGGTAATTAATTCCATTCGAGCAAATTTTAATTCTGCTATTTCTTCTGAAAGCTCAACATACTCTGCACAATTTTTAATTAGATTTGTCAATAATATATTTTTTTTCTTCTCATTAATCATTTCCATAGTTAGTAATGCAGCTTTGGTGTCCCCTAAGCCTTCCAATGTTTTTTTTTCATCTTCCCTAGTTTCATTGTCTGGAATTCTAAATAATCGTTGTAGCTCAGTAGGAATAGGTGTTTGTAATTCGATTTGTTTACCTTCTATACTTACTTTGTAAAGAAAAGTATTTATATTATTAATTTTTACGATCATAAAATCGCCATTCTTGACTGGTTTGATACGATTTTGTAACTCTGTGTAATTCATATTGATCATTCTTGAAAAATCAAATTCAAAAATTGATTGAGCAGAACTTGTAGAGATTAGACTAAATAATAGCAGGAGCAAAAAAGTGATTTTCTTCATTGGATTTTAAGATTTTTCTTTTTGAAAAAAGCATTTGAACTAAGGCCTTTAATGCGATAATATGCTGATGCGATTTGTTTTATGATTTTAATTTTTTAAAAAATGGAAGACTTGGTGCGAAGAAATAAGCTCCACCTTTCATGGTTACAAAGGAAGATAGTGATTGCGTATGAGGTTTATCATTGGACTTTTTCCATTTTTGTTCCAAATCTTTCCCATTCAAATATTTCCGGTTTTCTCCATGACCAATGATTGGGTCAATACCTGTAAATGGGATTGGGAAATCATTATTATTTGCCCAATTTCTTTGTATAAATTCAAACTGATTTTCTATGCTGTTTTGGAAGCATATAAAAAGCAAACCTATCCCTTTTGTAGGTTGGTGGTCTTCTGAAAATGCTTGGTTTTCATAGATTCTTTTTCCATAAGTCATTCCTCTTCGAAGAATTTGATGACTTCGTTCTTCTGTTGTTGTTATGCCAAATAAGCGTTCATTATCTCCTCTAGGATTTGTTTTTCTGATATGGGCCTGGAATGGACATCTTTCGCCTTTGGGGTCTACGGAATAATTGAAGTTATTTTCTTGAGTAAATTTTTCTGAAGAAGAAGTACTTCCAAATTTGACGATTGGAAGCCCATTTTCAAACCTACCAATAATCATAGCACCAGCTGCTTCTTCTGTATTACCTACTAAATTCAGCTTTTCTGCTAGGTGATGTTCGGCCTCTTTGAAGGACTTTACGTTTTGTTCTAGTTTCCGAAAAACCATATAACTACCATAGCAGGAAGGTGCAGTTAGTCCTATGTCTTGAACGAGTACTAAATTTAGAGGCGCTTCAGGATTCCAGTTATTGGTGGCTCTATCTTCAAAATCTTTTTCAAAAAATAGAGGTTGACTAACGCCATCTACATATCCAAAATGTTCCATAACATGACCTGCCTGGTTACGATAGGTTAATCCTTTCTCTATTTGTAATATTTTTAAATAACCTTTAAATTTTTTTACATATAGGGCTAGTTTTTTCTCTAAAATGGATAAATTATCATTAGCTATAGAGAAAATAGCATGGATGTTTTCTTGATAGGGCAATTCCCATTCATCTACATTGTCTCCTAGAATATGGTTAGAAATACCTGCTTCATTAGCAGTCACCCTATTAGCCATATCATCTATAAACGCATTAGAATCTGTATTTAGGCCTATTTGTAATGTTTGATACCCTTTAAAGGATAGATAGAAATTTGTAACAGTAGTATGCTTATTTGCTTTAGCTGCTTGTTTCGTTTGTTTTTTAGCAGAAGTTATGGGAAGGTTTGCAATTAATTTTTTTACTTTTTTAATTTTGTTTTTATTGAATTGAAGGGATAGTAAAAACATATTATTCCTTCCGTGACTTTTAAGAATCCCCGCTTGTAAATTTTTTAAAAGTTTCTTATTTTTTTTTGCTACAATTTTTGTTTGTTGTAGGGTTTTATCTTTCATCCTATGATTTGTTTAATAATTTTTAGTTATAAATTTATTTTTAAACTGTCAAAAAACGATTAATCAGTACATTAGTTAACCAGCCTAATATTTTGCCATTCTCTGTACCTGTATCTGTGATAAAAACATCTTGACAATTATTAACTCTACCCATTTCGTTCATCGCCATTTCTACTGTGCTGTTTTTTGAAATTGTAACAAATCCTTTTGGTTTTCTGTAGGCAAATTTATTAGGATATTTATCTGTTAAATCCTTTAAAGTTAGTTTTTCGGCTTCCGCCTGATTTTTATATTGATCTTTAATGAATTCATTGATGGTACTCGTATGAAGAATAAGTCGAGGACTTAAATTCTTAAAGAAAATAGGAATCCTATCTTTTTCAATATCTTTGTATTTGGCTAATAATTCATGGAGGTTAACATTGTCGTCCTCTTTTTGGTCAATTTTTTGAGCAACCATAGTTTGAACATTTATCATGATATTTTCAACCTTAACTTTATT
This sequence comes from Saprospiraceae bacterium, assembly GCA_965277445.1. Lineage (GTDB taxonomy): Bacteria > Bacteroidota > Bacteroidia > Chitinophagales > Saprospiraceae > JAFMDF01. The sequence goes on from CBDICY010000001.1 coordinate 700,101, forward strand.
GAGATTTTCTTTAGATAAAGCCAAAACTTGATTAGTAGCTGCTTCTAAATTTTCTTTTTGAAAATAAAAGGCTAAAATAGTACCAATCCAAGTGGCTATTAGTGGAATAGTTCCATTGAAAACCCATTTAGCGTCTTTTACATCTCTAGCATTGGTAAATACTAAAAGGCCAAATAAAATAATAATGGCTAATCCTGCTGTAACCATCCAAATAGTCAAAAATGTTCTACTCTTATTATTGTCATAGTCATTAGGAATATTTGCCCAATTATGAGTTGGTTCTTCCTTTAATTTCTCATTTTTGAAATGCAAAAACAGGAAATAAATAAAACTAATGATAAAACATATTAATCCTGTAAGAACTAAATATTCACTATACTTATAGCTATTCAAAAAGGTTCCGAAGATCACAATTATAGCTAATGGAATTAGCGGTATTAATACTAATAAAGTTTCAGTTGATTTTGAATTACTGCCTTTATTATCTTTAGTTTTTTTTTCATTAGACATATCCTAGTTTTTTTTATTTTACGATCCATTTTAAGGCAAAATTAAATTTTAGGAAGATGCTTTCTTGTTATTTCTTTATAGTAGGATTAATATTCTTTGTAATTAGCCTATATACTTTGTTTGTAGACTATTTTTTGGATAGCAAATTACCCAATTTTATTTTTTAATAAAAAAAGGCCAGACACAAAAGCATCTGACCCTCCATTATATCCTTAAAAATCAAATTTCATCAAGCCTGCAAAGCACTTTCCTGCGACACCGCTGGCATCAACTCCGCCTCATAATAATGCGTCGCATCATAAATCAATTCATCCAAATGGACCACTTCTTTGGCTAAACGATTGGCATCCCAATTTAGATATTTTTGTAAATCCGCTAAAACTGCAGCTCTAATAGTCGAAATACTACCAATATCAAAGTATAATCGACCTGTACGACGAACAAAAAAGTCGTCCGCTCGATTGACCATTTCGTGATGAACCCCAAACCAAGCTTCTGCTCTAGCTAAGGCAATTTCTGGTTGATTATCTTTGAAGTCGTCCATTTTTGTAAGAATAGTTTCTGCTTGCTTGCCATAAACAGTTGCTAAATACCAACCATAATAAGGCGCTAAACCTAAGGCAATTACTCTTTTTTGTAAATCTGCTATATACTTTTCTACAGCTTTTGCGTTTGCCAAGGGATTTTCGGTTAAGCTAATTTTTCTAGTTTGGCACTTTTTAAAAGCCCTTTTTTCTGTTTTTGGGAATTCTTTGACGACCAAATTGACAATCCGTTGTGCCATTTTTCGATAGCCTGTCAATTTACCTCCTGCAATAGAAATTAAACCCTGTGGCGAAATAAAAATTTCATCTTTTCTAGACAATTCCGAAGGGGATTTTCCATCTTCGTGAATGAGTGGTCGAAGTCCTGCCCAATTAGATTCTATATCCTCCATTGTCAAATTAACCGAAGGAAAAATACTGTTGACAGCATTTAATAAATAATCAGCATCCGCTTGTGTGGCTACGATTCGATTTAAATCTGCCTTATACGTAGTATCAGTCGTGCCAATATAAGTCGTTCTTCCTCTTGGAATAGCAAAGATCATACGACCATCAGGCACATCAAAATAAATGGTATGTTGAAGCGGAAATTTCTCATGTGGAACAACTAAATGCACCCCTTTGGTGAGGTGTAATCTTTTTCCTTTTAAGGAATTATCTTTTTTTCGCAATTGATCGACCCAAGGTCCACCCGCAGAAACAATTTTTTTAGCCTTAATGACAAAAGTATCTCCTGTTAATTCATCTTGGCAATGTGCGCCTGTGACTTTTGTATCTGCATAGGTAAAATCCACTACCTTACAATAATTAGCAGCAATTGCGCCATATCTAGTTGCAGATTTTAATAATTCAATGGTTAATCTAGCATCGTCTGTTCTATATTCTGCATAAAAGACCCCACCTTTTAAATTATCTGCACTTAATAAAGGTTCTTTTTTTAAAGACCCCGCTTTGCTCAACATCTTTCGTCGATCATCTCCTTTAACATTGGCTAAAATATCATATACTTTTAACCCAAAAGAAGCCATCCAATAACCATACTTTCCGCCCTTGACAATCGGCATCAACATTTTTTCTGGTAATACAATATGAGGCGCCAAACGATGTACAATGGCTCTTTCTGTGCCTGTTTCCCGTACTAAAGCAATGTCTAATTGTTGTAAATATCGCAATCCACCATGTATCAATTTGGTAGATTTGCTACTCGTTCCAGAAGCAAAATCTCGTTTTTCAACCAATGCAGTTTTTAAACCACGAGCCGCCGCATCTAAGGCTATACCAGTTCCAGTAGCACCTCCACCAATGACTAATAAGTCAAATTCTTGGCCTTGTAAAGTGGTTAAAGTAGTAACACGGTGAATAGCAGATGTAGATTGGGTTTCCATACAAATATTATTTTAAAACAGTCGTCAATTTATCTGTTTAAGACAATTATACTAAATAAGTTAACTCTAAAAAGTAAAATAGGTTTTAGAATTATTTTGTTACTACTTGGCTAGAGGCAAAAGGTAATTACTAAACAAAATTGAGCATGATAGTAATTCAAATCATTAATGATTAACTATTTTTTGTGAATTTAACCCCTTCGCCCTTTGCCGAGTAGTAATATTATTTTAACAGTACAGGATAGTATAATGCAAAGATAAGCGTTTTTTTTACACTTATTAATTTTGTAAGAAACTAAAGATTATTTATTAAAGAGATAAAGCTTGTAATTGTTTAAGATTGGAGCAGATTTGTTAGTCATTCTAAATTTGACCATAAAAAAAGAGCGCACCCAGAAAGGACGCGCTCTTTTTATTATTGGCAGGATAATTTATAATTATTAGTATTTGTTCTGTATTATTTCCTATGGTAAACCGTATCTTGTTAGTCGTGTACCGTTAACCGTCGACCGTCAAATTTAGTCAACATGTTCTTCAGCGTATAACTCATCTAAGTATTCTGCTTTATTAGATTTTGTGTAAAAATCAATACAACCACCTCTTCCACTTCTCATAATGCTTGCACAAGTACCATCTCCTTTCTTATCATCTCTATGTCCTCTTTCTAAGTAGCAATGTCCTAATTCGTGAAAAATAATCATTTCTTTAGAATTGTCAGAAGCAGCATTCCAAAAATCAAGGTCAAGAATAACGTGATTAGGTTGGTCTAATCGGTGGTTACATAAGCCTACCGTTCCGTGAGCATGAATTTTTTCAATAGAACCGGTTATTCCCGCTGCCGCTAAATCAATTGTTACCCCTCTATTTGCTGCCTCTTTCTCAAATTTTTCAAAATAACTCCATAACTCAGCATCAACTCCTTGATATTCTTTATTCAATTGAATCTCGTTGTTCTTACCGCAAGCTACTAAAGTAATTAGTAGAGAAAAAGCAATTGTTCGAATGAAGTTAAAGTTAGTCATGATAAGTGGTATTAGTTCAGTTTAATTGTTGAGGGGAAGGAAGAACTGAAATTTAAAAGTATCTTTTATCTTAGTAATTGGAGGGAATGAGAAGGGAGGAAATTAATGTCACAAATTTTGTTGGAAGGTTAATTTATTAGCGACAATACAAATATGGGGGTGATTTAGGGTTAAATGCAAAAAAAAACAGAAAAAAGTGTCAAATTAATTTTAAAAATGAAAAATTTTATAGGTGTTGTGACAATTAGGAAATGGGGAGGGTAAATGGAAGTACGTCTAGCGGCATTAGATTATTTTTGCACAAAAAGTTAATAAATAGGAAATTACAAAGCGAAATAAAACAAATGTGTAAGGTGTTAGGTTTGAAAAAATAAAATAAGTGAAATTAAAAAATAAAAAATGATTGATTTTGTGACTACATTTCGGAAGCTAGTATTTTTGTTATTTTAACAGAAAAAAATCCCCTTTTTGAATTTCGGTATCCCCATTTTCTAATTGTAATTTTACGACATATATATAAACACCAGAATCAGCTAGTTTTCCTTGAAGATATCCATCCCAGTTTAATCTAGTATTGGCAGTAGTATTGTGCATATCGTAAACTAACTGCCCCCAGCGGTTATAAATTTGTAAATGTTGTCCATAAGCAATGGTAGGGCCGGTAAATATTTCAAATAGGTCATTTTCCCCATCATTATTAGGGCTGAATACATTTGGTGCAAAAACGGGACGTTCCTGCAAGACTTTTATTTGACTAGTATAACTTGTTTCACAACCTAGATTATTACTTACTACTAAAGTATAGGCAATAGAGGTGCTGGGCGTGGCGGTTGGATTTGGGCAATCTGAACAGGATAAAAAGGTATTTGGCGTCCAATTATAGTATAAATCGGTACTTTCGGTAAGTATAGGCACTAATTGGGTGCTTTGCCCAATCACTAAAACAGAATCCATTTGGATACCTGAAAAAACTAATTTAGGTGGGTTGTCAAGGGTTACCCGTTTTGTTGTCACACAATTATTGCTATCGGATATATTTAATTGATAAGTTCCCGCTGCTAAATTTTCGAAATAATTAGTTGCCTGATAGGGCTCTTTATCCAATGCATATTGGAACGGAGGCACGCCATCTTTTATATTAACCAACTCAATCATCCCATCTTCCATATCATAACAGGTTGGCAGATACATTTCGACGGAGTCAATGCTAAGAGTTGGAATAGTCTGAATTTCTATAACTTGAGAGACTTGACAATTATTGGCATCACTTAGTGTAACGGTATAATTTCCTGCGGCTAGATTGCTTACTTTCTTTCCTGTTGCGCCATTTGACCATTTATACAAGAAACTATTCGGGACAAGTCCTCCTTGTCCACTAAGCGCTACGGTAGCACCATTTGGAGTATGACAAGTTATTTGATCTTGTTGAAGAATATCAATATGGAGCGGAGTAGGGGAGACGATTTGTAAATGTTGTTCTAGGCTATCGGTTTGATCAAATCCTACAAAATGATGCCTACCAGCAGCTAAGGTAAAATCATCGGTATCCCCTCTATATAATAAACTATCTTTTATTATTTGCCCATCAGCTAATGTTAATTCATAATAAAAAGGTAAAGCACCATCTTGAAATAAAATTTTTAAAGTTGCCTTTTCTTCTGCACATTTGGGATGATCTACTAGTAAGGCGACATCTAAGGTACTAGGGCAAGTAATAGTCGTTTGAAGAGGGTTGTTTTTTTCATAGGCATTATCAATACCATATTGTAGGATCGTTAATTGATTCCCAACATTGGCATCTAGTGAATTAGGTGGCCAGAAAGCATCGTTGAAATTCTCTATTAAAGTAATATGACCAATGCACCCATTATTATTTTTAAAACTAAACAAAGGTAACTCAATGCCTGCTTGATACCTAGGGTTAGGAATATGGGTGACCAAATTGAAGACAAGGTAGTCAAATGCGGGTGCTTCTATGGGTTGTTGGATAACGGTATTTAGTCGCCAAATACCCGTTAAAGACTGTACATCTGAAATGTTAAAACTACCTGTTGGTGCTTTTAAAGTAATTTGTCCCGTATTGGTAATATTCTTAGGACTTATGATAGTTTGATTAGGCGTAATAGATACGATAAATGTAGCATTATCGTCAAGGATGGAGATATTTCCGACCACTTGAGCCGAAATTTTGCTAAAAAGCAAACAAAGGAAAAATAGTGTAAATAGGGACTGCTGGGGGAACTGGTTCATGTAAGATTTGGATTTCTCTGTATATCTAGTGTATCGACTCAAATAGTTTGGGGTGAATAAATTCGACCTTGCTACTTTCCTAAAAACGTGCTGTAGGTAGATAGAATTGGTAGAAAAAAATACCTAAACTGTTTGTGTTGTGTAAATTTTGATTGACTAGAGACAGAGAAAAAAGGGTGTACGTCAGGCGCTGGCAACGAAAATTTTGGAATATGGATTTTAAATAAAAATATGGATTATAATAAAAATATGGAATATAATTTGTTGACTCATTATTGCATAGAGTAAAAATGGAAACAAATTGCTACTACCATGACGTACAGGTAAAAGTTTTTCAATAACCATGCTAGAAACTCATTTCTAAGAAAAAATAAATATTTTTTATTCATATTATAATTTGGTATATTTATTGTCTACCTAATAAGAAAGCTTTATAAATATTTTTGGAGCTAAATTTTTTTAGACTGGATTTGGATTTGAAAAAGTTCACTTTTCTGGAAAATTATGGACGGATTATCTGCTATATAAGTACTAAACCCACTTTAAAGAGAGATCAGTCAATATCTAAAACCGCTCCTGCTTACCGTTTTTTAACCATATCCTCAAAAATTCAGAAAACACCAATATTATTTTACTAGATGAGCATTAGTGAAAATGATTAAATGTTGTGATGAGCCTGATTGAAACCGCTAGTTTCTGAGTTATTGCCCCACATTTATTCATTTTATCAACTATTCATTTACTCATTTTTATCAATCTGAAATTCGCAATTTGCGAATGTGACACATAAAGTTTAATTCCCCCTTGTCTATGAACACCGGCAAAAACTTATTCTTAATTCCCCTTTTGGTCTGCTGTACCTGTTGGCAAGCACTAGGATTTGCACCTAGCTTAATGACAGGAGATACGATAGATTGTCTCATAGATCTTGAATTAGATCAAATAGAGAACGGCGATTTTGTAGTTTCCATGATTCCAGATACCAATTGGGAATTTCCTAATAATGTGGTAAGTACGGCACAGGTTACCATCAAAGCACCTCAGGGGCAGTTGGAAATTGGTGAAATAACTAATCTGCTTCCAAATGTTATCTTTTTTGTGATTGGGACGGATACCACTCCTGTAGAAGCCCCTGAATTTGATTATATTTCTATCGCTTTAGGCTCTCAAGGGACAGCAGGTATTCCTTTTCAAAAAGGAGAAAAAATCGCTTTGTTTTCCTTTAATAATTCAAAAACTTGTAATATAGGGGTCATTACCTTAATGGATAATCAGACGGATCCCTTTTTTCCACCTAATACTAAAAATGCTAATGTTGGTCAGCAATTAACCGTGGCAGGATTTAATCTAGCAGATGTACCGATTGGTATCAGAGGAGATGGTGTAGCCTGTGCAGATGATGGAGGAAATGGTACTATAGAAAGTTTAGGGGCACAAATAGTTAAACAGGATATCAGTTGTTTTGGAGAAAGAGATGGAATTATCATCGCAAAAGGAAATGGAGGAAGTGCACCTTATCGTTATTTGTGGAATACTGGAGATACGCTTTCTACAATCGACAATTTGGGTGCTGGAGACTATAGTTTAACCTTGACGGATGCAAATGATTCGATATCAATTAGTGAAATTACAATTACCGAACCAACTGGATTACAACTAACGATAGCTAAAACGGATGCGACTGGCGAAACCATAGCAGATGGTACCGCTACTCCTACTTTGACTGGAGGAACCCCTCCTTACCAATTTAGATGGAATAATGGCTCTACCGATTCTTTGCAAACTGATTTATTGCCAGGGACTTATGCTTTGGCAGTAGAAGATTCCAATGGTTGTGAGCAATTGCAAACTGTTACGATAGATTTTCACGATTGTCCAGAGATAGATGTGATGTTAGACATGAGAGCACCTGATTGCGTGGGAGACAGCACAGGAGCATTGCGGGTATTTCCGATGTCTGGAGAAGCGCCGTATAGTTTCTTATGGGAAACCGGTGATACTACGGCTATTTTAGACAGCCTTTCTACAGGTAGTTATATGGTGACTATTACGGATGCTAATGGCTGTTCAATGGCGGTTAGTACTTTATTACCCGATGCAATACCCATTTTAATCGACTTAGTAGCGGATGATGGAATGGGGGTTGGAATGGGGAGTATTATATCTACGGTTTCTGGAGGGATGATGCCTTACACCTATAATTGGAATACGGGTAGTACCGCTACCGAATTAATGGATTTAGCGAGTGGCATTTATGAATTAAGTATTACCGATGATAAAGGATGTGTACAAACAGCTTCGGCAGTTATTGCTGCTCAAGCCTGTTCTTTAGGATTGTTAGATACTTTTGGGCAAGCTATTGAACTAGATACTATTAGTTGTTTTGCTCAAGGGGAGCTTTGCCTACCGATTCCTTTGGATAGCATGGTTAATTACACGCTCTTTTTAGATGGAGCGTCTTATATGGATCGCATTACAGGTTGCCGATTCGATACTTTTTATGCCTATACTTATTTTACTTTGCCTGGTAGAGGAGACTTAGGGCCTTATGTCTTAGATGAGTGGACGATTAATGGACAAAATTTTTCTGGCGGATTTCTAGATATTGCGGCTTTAGTTGATTCTATGAATACCTGGGATCCTGTTGGAAATTGGGTGTTGGATAGCGATATATTGATTATCCAAGGCGGTTTGCCAGCCAATCAATACGGAGAAATGACGATTCGGACGCCAAGAACAACTTCTACTACGACTTTCGATCTAAATACGAATTTAACCCCAACAGGTACTTTGGTAACCTTTCCTTCTGGAAATCACGAATTGATTTTAGTAGAAAAAAGTAGCACTTGTTCAGATACCCTGGTGATTAGCCAGCCTTGTAGTGATCTTATTACCAGGGATACCTTAATTATTGTAGAAGTAGTTGAAGGTAGAAATAGTGTCCTTTCGCTAACTGATTTATTTGGTGATAATTTAGTGATTTCTGAAAATCAATGTCCAGAATTGATGGATGGAAATGCTAGTTTTAGTTTATCTTCTACGACCAATGAATTGACGATTGAAGGGCTAATGGAAGGAACAGATGACATCTGTTACAGTATTATGGATGAAAATGACGTGAATATTCAATTTACACTTCGAGTGAATGTTAGCCCTAAACCTATTAATTGTACCTCTTTTATTGACTTAGATACTTTTGGAGTAACAGTAGCTGATTGTCAACTTTTTGAACTTTGCGCTCCGTTGAATTATGATTCCTTACTAACTTATTCCATTATGGATAATGGAAATCCTTTTGCTGGAGTTGCGGGCCCTTGCGATAATGGTAATGGAAGTTCTTTGCTTTTTGGGACGCCTAAAACCCATCAATTAATTTTTACCAATAGCGAAAACTGTTTAGATACGGTAATCATTGCTATTAATGCGCCTGCTTGTGATGAAGACTTAGTGATTAGAGATACCATAGAAGTCAATGATGTTGGTCGTTTTTGTATAGAATTAGCAGGTTTGCCTGGCCCATTTCAGTCAGTTCAAGATCTTTGTCCAGAAAAAAATGGAGAAATGGCAATGCTTACAATTGATGGCACAACAGGTTGTATTGACTATACGGGGGTTGAATTAGGTGTAGATACGGCTTGTATTGAACTCTGTGATGTCTTTGGTTTTTGTGATACCGTCACTTTAGTTGTCATTGTTACAAGCGGAGACACGCCTCCGCCAGATTTTGGTGCAATAGATGATACAGTCCGTACGACTATCAACCAAACGCTGGTATTTGACCCTTTAGCGAATGACTTCTTTATGTCGCTAGATACTATGTATTTGGTGGATATGCCGATGAATGGTTCAGCAAGCTTTAACTTGGATGGGACGATTAATTACGCCCCTAATTTAGATTTTTGTGATGATGTGCATCCAGATACTTTCCAATACGCCATTTGTTTTGACAATATTTGCGATACGGCAACGATTAATGTTTCTATCCCTTGTACAGAAGGATCAACCTTTGCTGCGGTGGAAGATTCTACCCGTACGTCCCTAAATGCTCCCATTGTATTTAATGCACTCGGAAATGATATTTTTACGACTTTAGACGATATGTTTTTAGTTACTACCCCTGATAATGGTTTAGCAACTTTTAATCTAGATGGAACTATCCGATATACGCCCATTACAGATTATTGTGATGAGGAAGTTCCAGATATGTTTGAATATGCCATTTGTTTTGAAAATATCTGTGATACGGCAACAGTCGTCGTTTTTGTAGACTGTACAAGTGATCGGGAATTTACCATTTATAATGCCTTATCCCCGAATGGAGATGGCGTCAATGATGTTTTCCAAATTGATGGCATTGAAGATTATCCCAATAATAAGGTACAAATTTTCAATCGTTGGGGAAATATGGTCTATGAGATGCCAGGCTATAAAAACGAGTGGAGTGGTAATTGGGGAAGAGAGAATTCGTTGTTGCCTGATGGCACTTATTTCTACTTATTTGATACTGGAGAAGGCGATTTGATAAGTGGTTTTTTGGAGATAAAACGGTGATTTTTAGTGGTGAGTTATAAATGATGAGTGATGAATAATTGTACGTTTATTCATCATTCATCATTAAAATCATATATTGTGATACGGCTCATTTCGCAAAATAGTCATCGCTCGATAAAATTGTTCTAAAAAGAATAAGCGAACCATTTGATGCGAAAAAGTCATCGCAGATAAGCCCAATTTTTGATTGGCACGTGCATATACTTTAGGCGAAAATCCATAGGCACCACCAATTAAAAAGATAATGCGGTGATGGGATTGATGCAATTGTTTTTCGATGTAATTAGCAAATTGAACAGAGTCTAATTGTTTGCCTTTTTCATCCAATAGAATCAGAAAGTCGCCTGGATTGAGTTTGTTGAGTATTTTTTCCGCCTCCTTTTCTTTCACCTGCTGTGGCTTCAAATTCTTGGCATTTTTTACATCTGTGATCAAAACAGTTTCCAGTTTCAAATATCGCTGAATCCGCTTTTGAAAAATGGACATCCCTTCTTTCAAATAGGCTTCGTTGGTCTTCCCAATCGTCCAAAATTCTATTTTCATAATTTTTTCTTTGTACTGGTTAATTTAGGAGATATAACTGGTAGCACAGGATTTATTCTGTTTGGGATACAAGTCTTTAGACTTGAACTGTGCTGTTTTAGATTAATTTAGGCTTGCTAACCTAAAGGTCAGCGTCCAGAACAGACTAAACCCTGCGCTACCAGTTTACTCAAAATATTTTGTAAGATAACTCCTAGTGGTTAGTCAAGAATGAAATGTCGAATAATAGAAAGTGGTTCTTTAATAGAACCTCCTTCTTTTAGTGACTAGAAAGAAAGAGGTTCTATTAAAGAACTGCTTTCTGTCCGCTCGTCAAAGCTTACTTGACAAAGCGGTAGTACTAAATTTCCGCACTATTATTTTTAATAGCTTCTCTAAACCAAAGCGCCGATTTCTTAGGCGTTCGTTCCAAAGTTTTAAAATCCACATAATGTAAACCGAATCGTTTGTCGTAGCCTGATGCCCATTCAAAATTATCCATAAAGGACCAAGCAAAATAACCTTTGAGTTTAATGCCGTCTTGAATGGCTGCTTGACAGGCGATTAAATACCCTTTATAAAAATCTAATCGTTCTTGATCGTCTACTTTTCCGTCTACTAATTGATCGGGATAAGCGCAACCATTTTCCGTAATATATATATCTGGTTGATCATAGCGCGCATCTATCCACGCCAATAATTTTTGACAACCCCAAGGCACTACTGCCCAATTCATTAAAGTAACTGGCCAAGCCTTGTTCAAAGATAAATCAACTGCTTGATCCTCTGAGATGCCGCCGTTTCCATAGACATTCCGTTCTTTAATCGTTCCATCATCATGGGCAGCATACATGGTGGTATAATGATTTAAACCAAAAAAATCAGAAGTTCCTTTAATCATTTTTTGCTCTTCCAAAGAGAAAGTAGGCAGTCTGTCTCCCAATCGTTCTTTCATGACTTGTGGATAATCGCCTTTATAAATAGGATCAGCAAACCAAGCTAAGAAAAATTGTAATGCCCGTTCAGCAGCAGCTTTGTCTTCGGGGCTATTGGTCAAGGGTTCTCGCCAATCACAATTATTGGTAATACCAATTTGTCCTTTTTGATGGCTATAATGATCTCGGTAAATATGAACCGCTTTGGCATGTGCTAAAATTAAATGGTGCGCTGCTAAGTAAGGTTCAGTAATGGACGTTCTACCTGGTGCAAAAACACCTTGCCCATAGCCCAAAATAGCCACGACCCAAGGTTCGTTTAAGGTAATCCAATTTTTGACTCGGTCGCCAAAGTGTTTAAAACACAAATCGGCATAAGCAACAAAATAATCGCATATAGCATCTCCTAACCAACCATCATCTTCTAGCTGTAAAGCCAAGGGTAAATCCCAATGGTATAAAGTTACCCACGGCGTAATTCCTGCGGCTAGTAGTTCGTCGATTAAATCCGAATAAAACTGAATCCCTACTTCGTTAATGGTATCTTTTCCCGTAGGCATCACCCTCGCCCAAGCAATAGAAAAACGATAGGCTTTCACACCCATATTTTTCATTAGCTGGACATCTTCCTTAAATTTATGGTAATGATCGCAGGCTATTGCGCCCGTTTCTCCACGGTGGGTTTTTCCTGGAATACTGGAAAAAGCATCCCAAATGGAAGGTCCTTTACCATCTATGGCAGCCGCCCCTTCTATTTGGTAAGAGGAGGTAGCTGTACCCCAGATAAAATCATTTGGAAATTTATTCATCGAAAATGAGCTGTTTTAAATCAAGCCACTAAAAATAAAAAACCTACGGTAATTGGGCTTAAGCCAAATACATCGGTATAAAAAATGAATAAAAAGGTAGCAACCTCTCTCCATGCAATATTTGCGACACGGTCTCCAAGGGCATAGCCGATTTTTTCTTTTAATGAAATTTTATGGTTTTCCATGTTGTTTTGTTGTTTGTATGAAGGATCAAATGTACATAAATTTTGGAAGGCGGAACAAAAAATACGATAAAGGTATTCTCCTTTTTTCAATTGGGTGTTGTAGATTAGAGAAAGACATTTTGTTGATCCTAAATAGGAGAAATTAGAAATCTGAACAATTAATCTGCAAAAAGCTTACTTAATAATTAATTTGAACGAATTTTAGGGATTTTGTTAGGATTAAAATGCTGTTTTATTATACGGCTATAAATAATATATTAGTAATAGAAAAGGACAGCTATTGTAGTTCCTTTTTTAACTTTTCGGGAGAATCTGTAAAGATGCCATCAATGCCTAATGCTTTCAATTTTTCTAGATTGTTTACTGAATTTACCGTTCTTACTTCTTCTCCTTCATACATCCATGCCCAAATTTTCTTGTTTCGCTTCTTTGCATGATTGATAACCCTATTTCTTAGGACATTTATTTTCCCATATTTCATAGGGACTATTAAGATATCAGATTCGATAGGGAAAAGTCCATCTAAATACAAGAAACTACTGTAAAGCATTTTTTTTGCCTCTTTTGCGGATGCTCCATATTGCCAATTTGGTCGCTCTTTTTTAAATTCCTTTATAATTTGATCGTATTCACTTGCTATTATAAAATTTCCACCTTTAAATTCAGCGTCTATCAAATCAATTAATATTTTCACCACTTTAGGGTTATTGGTATGAATATCTAGCAATAATTTTGCCTGTGGAAATGCTTTAAATACTGCCTTTAATGTAGGAATCCTTAATGGAGTTGCCCTATAATTATAATGTCCCTGAACTTTAAAATTATACCCAGCATTCAGTTTCTTTACTTCTTTTAGACTTAGTTGATTTATTAACTTGTCTTCTCCTGTTATTTTCTTTGTTTCGTAATCATGGAACAAGACCAATTGCTCATCCGATGTCATTTGAATATCCATTTCAATTCTCCAGTTAGGATTAATTGCTTGACAATGTCTAATTCCTTCGATGGTGTTTTCAGGGTTTTCTCCACGTCCACAACTATAGCAGATTATTTCTAATTGATTTTCTTTACTCATTTTAGGCATGGGTTCAATTTTTTCAAGTAATAAAATGATACCAACACATAGTATTATTAAAATAGCAAGATATGCGATTATCTTTTTCATAAATAGCGAGTAATTTAGAGATACGATTAGCAGGCAGCGTAGAAGACGATTTACAATGATTGAATACAAATGAAAACATCTACGCTGCTCATTAGTCGCAAAGCTATAGCAGGAGTACGCTATTTTCATTTACATATGTAAAGACGATTAAGAATTTTTTATCTTTTTTCTGATGCGGCTTAATTGAGTAGGAGAGACGCCTAAATAAGAGGCAATATGATATTGTTGAACTTGGGATTCAATGGTGGGAAACCGTTCTTTTAGGAGTGCATATCTTTTGTCGGCATCAAATTGAGCCATTTCTACTAAGCTTCTTTCTTTTTCTAAGTAATAATATTCTGCTATTTTTCTTCCTACTCGCTCCATTTCGTGGTGGCGGTCATAGAGGGCTTCAATTTTTGAATATTCGGCTGTCCATATGGTACAATCTGTTAAAGCTTGTTGAATTATTTTATTCGGCTGATTGGTCAATAAAGAAGTGTAGGCACCAATAATTGAAGGGGCAAAAAAGAATTGTTTGGTATATTCCTTTCCTTCATAGTCTCGAACGAAGGCTCTGATTATCCCTTTTTCTAGAAAACCTACTTTTCTGGCATACTCACCTTCTTTGGAGAATATTTCTTTTTTGGATAGATAGGTTTGTTGATAATTCGCTTTTAATTCTCTGAAAATTTCCTCTTTGATGTTGCCAAACCTTTCAATGTGTTTTCTGAAGCCTTCCATTGTATTTCGTAATTGTAGAGTATTTATTTTTCTCTTTTCTATGAGTTGATAACAAGCTAATAAGAAAAATAGAGGATTATACTTTTTTCCCTGCTTTTAACCTATCCTATTGATGTTTTTCTCACATTGCTGAATCCAAATTTTCTGTAAACGCAGTAACTATAGCCGACTTTACTAAGCTGAATACTTATGACAAAGCGTTTTTGTTATGTTTAAAAAAGCTTCTATATCCGCTAAACTATGACAATGCATAGGCGATACTCGAATAGAACCAGTCAACCCAAACGATTCAAGCATTCTTGCAGAATAAGGACTGGACAACAACCGTTCATAAGTAATCACTCCCGATTCCTCATATAGTTCTACCGCCTTTTTATATCCTATATTGTCAAAACCAATCGGGATTATAAAATCTTTCTGAGTTAAATCCTTATGATCTAGGTAAGCATGAACCCCCTTCATCTGCCTAATTCCTTCTATCTCGGATGTTCCCTCCAACATCGCATGCATCAAGGCTCTTTCGTGTAATTTGATTCGATTCATGCCCTCCTCAAAAAGTGTTCTTTGTTCGGTTGCGTTTATAAATTGTTCTCCTATCCAACAAACATATTTAAGGACTTCCGTAATGGCAGCAAAATGAGCAGGCGCAGGACTTCCGAGTTGCCAAAAATTAGCTGGCTTAGCAATTAATTTATGGTGTGCTAGTTTGGATAGTCTTTCAGAAACATAACCGATCCCAAAACCACGAGGCCCAAAAAATTTATAGGATGCAAAATTTATTCCATCAACGGTCACTTTTTGAAGGTCGATAAGCCCATGTGGGGCATGCTGAACAGCATCTGCTATAATATATAGGTCCGATTTAATTTTTCTTGCTGCTTCCACAATTTCTGGGGCATCCAGTAAAGCTCCAGAAATATTAGAAGCATACATAAAATTCAATAAGCAGGTATCTTCGTCAATCAGTTGTGTGATCGATTCGACATCAACTCTACCCGTCAACGGATTTGTTGGGGCAACTCTTAGTTCCTTACCTGTTTTTTCAGCATAAGAGACCATCGCATCATAAGCAGATGGATGTTCTAACATGGTGGTGACTACATTTCCACCAGCAATATTTTCCATAACGGCGCTCACCATATCAAACATCACCATAGAAGCAGTCAACGAAGTAACAATGCTTCCTCCTTTACTATTTAGAATGGTTTCGACGGATTGATAACCTGCTTCTTGTACCTCCATCAACCATTTAGCCGTCTGGTTCCCATGCTCTGGACAGTCGGGTAATTGGTCTAATTTTGTAAAAATGTCATTGGCGGCTTTCAGCCTAAAAGAACCTCCAGAATTATCGAAAAATAATCTTTTTTTATTCGTAATTGGGTCTGTATCTACATGATAGAACTTTGCTTTGATAGCTTTGGTGAGGGCGTCGCTGAAGCGTTCGCCTTGTGTTGATTTGTCTTGCATGATTATAAATCTTTTGTATGCTCTATAAAGAAGAAGCAGAAGTCAGACCGTCAATAAAATTGACGGTCAGAAGTCAGATGTATTAGGAATAAACAATTGGGAATCAGTAATTGAAATGAATCTGACTGCTGACCTCCCAAAATCATACCGTCATTTGCCTAAACGTAATTCCCAATATTTTTTGGGCATCTAACACTTTTTGCATTTCCCCAGGAATGATCAACGCAATAGAATCTCCTTTTTTTCCTGCTCTAGCCGTTCGACCACTTCTATGCGTATAATAATCTAGCTGGTCGGGCATTTGATGATGCAACACAAAAGTGAGGTCATTGACATCTATTCCTCTGGCAAAAACATCTGTAGATATTAAAAACTGAATCCGTTCTTTGGTAAAAGCTCGCATGACCTTATCCCGTTCCTTTTGCTTCATATCGCCTTCTAAAGCCCCCACCGAAAAACCTGCGGCTTGTAATTGTTCGGTTAATTTTTGTGTACCTGCTTTCGTTCGACAAAAGATAACCCCTCGCTCTTTTTTTCTTTTGTGCAGGATTCTTGAAATCAATTTTACCTTATCCTTAATTAGGGTATTGATAAAATGATGCGAAATATTTTCATTGACTTTTGTATGCTTGTTCACTTCCACTTTAAGGACATCAACAGACATGTAATCTTGCACAATCTGTTTAATCTCTGATCGCATCGTAGCAGAAAACAACCAAGTATTTCGGTCAGATTGATTATTATATTTTAGAATTTTATTTAAATCTTCTTTAAACCCCATACTCAGCATTTCATCCGCTTCATCTAGAATTAAGGTTTTAACGGGACTAATATTAATGGCTCTACGCCCAATTAAATCCAATAAACGACCAGGCGTAGCGACTACAATATGCGTCGGTCTTCTTAATCGCCTCATTTGTCGTTCTATTTTCTCCCCACCATAAACGCCTTCTACAAAAATAGGCACCTCAATGTATTTCGTAAATTTAAAAAGTTGCTTTTTTATTTGTTGCACCAATTCCCGTGTGGGCGCAATGATTAAGCCTTGCACTTCTGGTTTAGTCGCATCAATCGAATGCAACATCGGTAAGCCAAAAGCGGCTGTTTTTCCAGTTCCCGTTTGTGCTAAGCCGATTAAATCCGTCTTTTTTCCCAAAAGCTTTGGTATAACGGTTGCTTGAATTTCCGTCGGCTTTTCAATATGGAGTTCTTTGAGTGCCTTGATGTACGCCCCACTTATGCCTAATTTAGAAAACGTTGTCATAATTCTTTATTTTGTGCAAAGGTAGGGGTTCTTTTGAGAAGTCGGGGATTTAGTGGGGAAATATGGTTTTTGTGGAGTGGGGTAGATGATTTGTTGGAGGCGATTTTGTTGTTAGTGTTGAACGAGGCCAACGGATTAGGTAGGATGGATTAACGGATTTTAAAAAATAAAATGAAGCGTACTCTAAACAACAAATTGTCCTTTTTTTAATAACAGTTTCTGCTTGGACAAAGTTAACAGCATTTACTTTTTGTTGGGCCGCAGCTTTATTTTGGAATGCGAATAATAATAAAATAACTAACAACTTAAGTAGGGGAGTGGTTATATTCATTTTTGAATTACTAATATTAGATTTTGAAAAAAGAAGCCATATAAATGCACTTCGACTTCATCATACACCTTATCTTTTAAATCTGTTGAAAAATCTAATGCTGCTTTCCACGGCCCTAAAGTATGAGAACTTGAAGGACTAACCCCAATTTTAAAAATATCAAAAATACTTAGTCTTTCCATAATTATAGGAGTAACAGATTAATAATCTATCTAGAAATTGGTAGGTACAAATCAGAAACTGTTTTAACTGTTTCTGCAAAACTAAAAACCTCCGCAATATCTATAGAAACATTGATTAATTCTAATAAGTCATAGATGATTCCTGGTTTTCCTTTTTGAGGGACGTAAATTCTGTGCTTATTTTCAACGAAAACATTTAAATAAACGCGTACTAGGTTTGATTAGGAGAGTTTATGTTCTAAAAATTAATCAATAAAAAAAGCCCTCTCAAAAATTAATTTGAAAGGGCTTTAGTGATCCCATCAGGATTCGAACCTGAGGCCTGCTCATTAGAAGTGAGCTGCTCTATCCAGCTGAGCTATGGGACCTAGTTTTTGCTTAGCTTTCTAAGCGGGTGCAAACTTAAAACATTCTTGGGAATTAAGCCACTTTTTTTTCAAATAAATCAATTTTTTTTATTTTATTTTGAAATTGGGCTAAAACTATCTTAAAGTTCTCCAAAAACATAGAATTGGAATGATTTATGAATTATTCCAAATATCCCTCCTTATTTATCAACCTTTATATAGTAACTCTATGGAAAAAATAAAACTATTAGTTTTTGTGGATGATGATTATGCGACTAACTTTTATCATAAAGTTATTGTCAGGGATTCGGGATTGGTAGAAAATTTTATGTTTTTCTCTGAACCAGAGAAGGCCTTGGAATATTTTGCAGACCTAAAAAATCAAGAGCATCCAATTATTCCAGATGCGATTTTTTTAGACATTAATATGCCTAAGATTGATGGTTGGGAGTTTTTAGAGCGGTATGCAAAAATTGAAGTGATCAAATCACCGATCATTATTATGTTATCGACTTCGATTAATCCTGCGGATGAGCACAAAGCAATTAGTAATCCATTGGTAAAAGGATTTAAAAATAAACCGCTTTCAGAAATACATTTACAAGAGTTGCAAGAAGAGTTACAAGCAACTTGTTAAGCTGTTTTAACTGATAAAAGGTAGATGCGCTTTCTTTTATAACCTGACAAGATTTAATTAACTACTGCTTTTAAACTACATTTTTGATCTGCTACTTATCGTAGTAAAACTTTCCTATAGGTTAAATTGCTTATTGCTACCCATCATACGTACCTATGGCAGGTTGGAGACAAATCCCAATTACGTCCGACCAACTTACCTTTATCCCGTGCTTAATCCAATTAATTTACTTCCTTCATCGAATTAATTTTTTACCCACTTTTAATTTTTTTTACTTGCCCTGTAACATTTATAAAAATCAAAACGTCTTCGGGGTGTAATGACAATAAAAAACTTCACACAACAGATAATGCCTATTAAAGATCGCCTGTATCGCTTTGCCTTACGGATGGTTGATAATGCGGTAGAGGCAGAGGATGTGGTACAGGAAGTGTTGATTAAATTATGGCATAAAAGAGCGGAATTAGCCAATATCAATAATATAGAAGCTTGGAGTATTCGCTTGACCCGTAATTTATCCGTGGATAAGTTGCGTGGAAGGAAACATCAGACGGAAATATTAGATCAGCAGTATAATTTGGTAAGTACCAGCCAAAACCCAGCTCAGCTAATAGAAAGTAAAGATACTTTACAACGCATTCACCAATTGATTCAGCAATTGCCAGAAAATCAAAAAATGGTGGTGCAATTAAGAGATATAGAAGAATTGTCGTATAAAGAAATTGCAGCACTATTAGATATGCCAATGAATCAAGTAAAGGTTAATTTATTTAGGGGTAGACAAAATTTGAAAACAGCTTTAGTAAAAACAGCTACTTATGAATTATAAAGCTTTAATAGAAAAATATTGGGCTGGAAAGACCAGTTTAGCAGAGGAAAAAGCCCTAAAAGCTTATTTCAACGGAGATAATGTGGCCGAAGAGTTGATACCTTATCAATCAATGTTTAGTTATTTTGAAGTTGCTCAAAAGCAGACTTTAGATAGTTCTGTGGAAGCCTTAATACAGCAAGAAAATCTACCGAAAAGTCACTTATCTGTTCAAACTAAAAGATTCCAATTTATAAAAGTTGCTGCGGCTATTTTGGTTTTAATACTTGCAGGTTTTGGTTATCAGCAAACGCAAATGCCTAGTAAAACAGAAAGAATGGCGACTTATTGGGCGAGTAAGGAAATCAAAGATCCTAAGGTTGCTCTATTGAAAACAAAAGCTGCTTTATTGTTGGTCTCCAAAAAATTAAATAATGGAACAGAAGCTGCGCTTCAGCAAGTCGCTAAAGTGCAGCAAGTAGGACAATTTATTAAATCACCCGAATGATAGTTGGCAGTATTTCAGTTGCAAGTTTGCAGTAGGCCGTATTAAAATTAGACTGTAAATTGTTTGCTTTAGCTACCAACTCTTTTTTTACTAAAATCGTTACCGAAAATTAATGAATTATGAAAAAAATCACTTTAAGCTGTTGTTTGCTCTTTGCCTTTTTAGGTATTTCTTTTGGGCAAGCGGATGCCATTTCTGAATATTTCGATAAGTATTTAGAAGACGAACGATTTACGGTTGTTTATGTAAGTGGAAAAATGTTTTCCATGATTTCTAAACTAGACTCAGATGATGAAGACTATGATGACTTTAAAGAAGTTACCGAAAAACTAAAAGGGCTGCGAATCTTAATTTCTGATGAGGATGCTTATGAATTGTATCGAGAAGCCAAAAGTAAAATTAATACTAAAAATGAATACGAACTCTTGATGACCGTTAGGACAAAAAAAGGAAATAGGGTAGAGTTTGTCGTCAAGGAAACGGGCGATAAAATTGATGAGTTGCTATTGATTTCTGGTGGAAAAGAACACGACTTTGTCTTGATGAGTTTTGTTGGAGATATTGATTTAGATAAGATTTCCAAGATTTCAGATGCTATTGAAATGGAAGGAATCGAAGACTTGAAAGAATTAAAGAAACGGAACTAGGTTTGTCAATTTATAATTTTCAATTTTCAACTACCTTTTTTGAGGATTTGAAATTGAGGTTGAAATTATTATTTTATTACTCAAGGGATTATTTTACGAAACACACCTTTATTTTCGTAATCCTATCATTTAAAAAATCAGTATGAGAAGTTGGATATTCTTATTCGTTGCATGTTTTGCAACTAGTACTACTATTGCCCAAAATGGAATGACTCAATTTATGGAGCAGTATTCAAATCTAGAAAATGTGAATAAATTAAGCTTAGAAGGCGGTTTATTGCAGCTCGTTGGAGGACAATCTGATAGCCCTAAAGCGAAGCAAACTTTAAACAAATTAAATAAACTGACCGCTTTCTGGATTGATGATTTTAATCCTATTTCTAAGAAAGAAGTGAATTGTTTATTAAAAAACTTGCGAAAAGACCGCTTTGAATCACTTATTATGGTCAAAGATGGGACGGCAAATGTTAATTTTATGATTCAAGAAAATGGAGATAGGATTACAGGCGTTATTTTAGTAGTTGATGATGAAGATAGTTTTTTATTAATAAACTTAATGGGAAACTTACGTTATGAAGATTTTGAAAATATAGATATAGATATTGAGGGAATGGATTACTTTAAAAAATTGTCTAAAGAAAAAGGCGGCTTAAAAAGAGCCTAACAATATATTTTTTTGATTACTTTTGATTGAATACAACTCGGGTACTTTGTTTGCCCGAGTTTTTTTATTGGTAAAAGTGCCGTCAGTGACTAAAGATGGGTAGCGAATATGATATTGATTATTTTCCCTTTTTTCGTGCCGTAGGTACGTAAGATAATATCCGCAGTAGATAGACCATCTTACGTACCTACGACACGAAGATTATTGGGGTAGTATCTCATTTATCTGCTACCCTTCTTTAGTTCCGCTGGGACTTTGAGGGTAGATACTATCCATATTTCTGTAATGAGGAAGACTTACCTGTGGCTAAATCTTTGTCTTTTTCTTCCGAAAAAAAGGAATCAATAAAAGCAAGCTTATTAATAAAGTAACCACTGCCAGCCAAACGACATTAATAAAAGCCGCGGTACCTAATAAAAGTGCGGATAACGCAGGTCCGAACGAACGACCGCCCATATTGACGATGGTGCCTAAGGAGACCACTTTTCCTTGGGTGTCTAGACTGGCTTGAATCTGTTGATAAAAAGGAATTAAAAACCCCCAAGCACCACCTAAAAGTCCGTTAGCGACCAAGAAAATTAAGGGTATATTCGACCAATATAATAATAAACCACTCAGCGCCATTGAAATTATACCGATGATAATAGGCCATTTTAAACCTTTGCTGTTTCCAATATAGAAAACTAATAAGCCGCCAAACATCGAAAGAAAAGTACCTGCACCTAAAGTGAATCCAATGGTCTCTTGATTCAAGCCTGCTTCTTTTCCAATTCGTTCGGTATAAGCCCAGATTGTTCCTCCTGCCATTTGCATGGCAAAATAGGCGATTAAAGCAAATAAAACGGTTCGTTTGGACAGTAAAGAAGAAAGCGAGTCAAAACTTTTTTCTTGAATATTTTGCGCTAATTGATGAATAACGGGACTTAATAAGAGGCTAATTATTCCCATAAAGACTAGCAATAAATAGCCACCTTTGATGCCAAAATGACCTAATATAAAAGGTAAAAACATTAAGCTGATACCACTCCAAACACAATAAACCACCACATAAATACCAAAGGCTTTAATAGGATCTTTTAAACCAGAAAATGCTCCCAATGCACCTGCGTAAATCAAGCCCCCAAAGATGCCTGAACAAAATCTGACACCTAATAAATAATTAGGTTGAATGGCAAAAATGGAAGCTATTTCAAAAAAAATTAAGCCGATTAATCCAATGCGGACCAGCTGTATTAAAGGTTTTTTACCGATATAGAGGGAAGCGATAAATCCGCCAATACCAACACCAACAATATTGACCGAAGCAATCCAACCAACCATCGTTCGGTCCAATAATAGTTCGTCTACTATTCCTCCCAACATCATAGGCAGAATCGTTAACATCCCCATGCCTGTGGTACTGATGAAACTATTTAGAATGATTTGGACAAGCTCTTTTTTACGAGTCATTATTGGTTTAAATTTTTGTTTGGATTATTGACAACTTTTGGTTCAAAGTTGTGATGTTGCCTTGTTGCGATGTTGTCGTATAAAACAAGGCAATTTTATGTTTTTATTAAAAGCAAGTCTAAAAGTAATCATTTATGACAGGTCAAAAGGAAAATAAAAAATTAATTGATATAAGTTATTTGTCGAGATAATATTTAAGAGACACAATTTAAATTTATTAAATTGATAATTGTCTTAATGTTTTAATCACTAGTAGCGTTATTAGTACTACTGAAAAATGGGACATAGAAAAATCATAGAAAAGTAATATTTTATAAGGATAGCACCATTTTATTTTTTACCTTTGTCATCTGAATAGTTTATATTGCTTCTTTTATGTCCAATCTGTGACTATTTTAATTGACGATCATTTCTTACCCCTTTTCCCCCAATAATAGCCCCTTTTATATTTATATAATAGAGGTTTTGCTGGTTGTTTAGCTAATAGAGAAAAAACAATCCGAACACTATCTACCCTCAAGACGGAAAAAATTTAATTCTATGTGTTTTGAGCAACCAGCTACTTTTTGGATTAGTCTGCCCTTTCTTTTGAATTCTTTCCTAGAATTTGGAATATTTTACCTTTTAAAACGTTTTGGAATTGAGTATTGGTAAGTATTACGATCATTATTCATTTTTCTATTTATTCTTATGAAATGGTCTGTTAGGTTTACTCATTTTACAATATACTTAGCTCAATTACAAAATACATGCAAACTTCTTTTCGGTTAAAAATAACTTTATTGCTAGTCCCTTTTTATTGTTCGTTTTTATGGGGAAAAACGAATGTGGAAACGATATCCATTCCGTTTTATAGTGAACAAATAGTGCTCACTTATGATTCGGCCATCAAACAAGCTTTCTCAGGTAAATTAGAAGAACAAACCATTGTTAGATATTATGAAGCCTTAGAAGATACGGATTATGAACCATTGGTGAATGCCTTACAAAAACAACAAGCGCAATTAGCCTTAAATGGATGGTTAATCTATGAATTAACTCAAAAAGTGGTTGCCGAAATTTATCAAGGAAATGCTCGGAAAACGCAAACTTTGGCGACTTGGTTCTTACTATCTAAATTAGGTTATGATACGCGCTTGGCTTTTTTGAAAAATGAGACTTTTATTTATGTTAGAACCCTAGAAGACATTTATGAAACCCCACTAATAGAAGATCAGGGGAATAAGTTTGTCGGATTGACAGAAATGCAACATAAGCGAACTTCTACTAGTAAAGGCGTCTATTTATTAAATTTCTTAGCTTCACCGAATGGAAAACCGTTCTCCTTTTCTTTGCATCAATTACCGCAATTAAAACCAAAGCAACAGCAAAAGAAATTTGATTTTGAATGGGCTACTAATAATTATGAACTAACGGTTCGATGTGATCAGACCTTAGTGAAAGTCATGGAGAAATATCCAGTAATAGGGGAGACGGATTATGTAAAAACACCCTTTTCTCCAATGTTACAAAGGAGCTTATTGCCGCAATTAAAACAAATCATAGCAGGTAAAACGACGAAAGAAGCCTTGGAAATCTTAGCGACGTTTACTCGTTCCGCCTTTACTTATAAAGAAGATGAATCCTATTTTGGTCGGAGTAAGCCAATGATTAGGGATGAGGTTTTCTTTTATCCTTATTCTGATTGTGAAGATAGATCGGCGGTCTTTTTCGGCTTGGTAGAAGCCTTACTGGAATTGCCAATGATTATTGTGGCATTTCCCGATCATTTAACGGTAGCGGTTGCACTTGAAGAACCAATTGGGCCATCTATTCGCTACAAAGGCAAGAAATTTTATATTGTTGATCCTACAGGCCCTTCTAATTCTTCTGAAATTGGCCGTATTCCAAAAGGTTACGAAAAGCAGTCTTTTGAAATACTAATGGATAATTTGTAGTTAGTAGTAATACATTACGCAGTAACGCAGTTAGCAGAAACATAAAAACGACTTAAGAGACATATTCCTAAGCCGTTTTTGTATTTGGTGCAATTCTGTAGTTTTTTATCGAGTATGCTTACTGCCAACTGTAATACTGCTTACTTATTTATGTCGACTTTTCAATACCTCAATCACTTCTTCCAACGTATAATTTTTAGCGGCTAACAAGACTAAATAATGATACATCAAATCAGCTGCTTCGCCCATGAATAAATCTTTATCATTATCCTTGGCTTCAATCACCAACTCTACGGCTTCTTCTCCCACTTTTTGTGCGACTTTATTTATCCCTTTTTTGAATAAAGAAGTCGTATAAGATTTCCCAGAAGGATTATCTCGCCTATCTTGAATCACACTTTCTAAATGCAATAAAAAATTGTCGGTTTGATTGGTTTCTTCAAAACAAGTATCTGCTCCTGTATGGCAAACTGGTCCAACTGGATTGACCTTGACCAATAAGGTGTCATTATCACAATCCTTGGCAACACTAACTAGGTTTAGAAAATTGCCAGAAGATTCTCCTTTTGTCCATAATCGTTGCTTGCTACGACTAAAAAAAGTGACTCTTTTTTCTATGATTGTTTTTTCCAAAGCATCGGCATTCATATAGCCAAGCATCAACACTTTATTGGTTGTATTATCTTGGACAACAACTGGAATTAAGCCGTCGTTTTTTTGGAAATCTAGCTGATTTATGGTGAAATTCATATACAATTTTTGCCCCCAGCCCCTTCAGGGGAGTAGGATTGTGCAAATTTAAAATTTTTCGTAAAATTTATGTTCTAGTAATCAAAATCTATTAATTTATTTCTGATCTTCCAAAGGATAGTTTCTAAATCTTGGAAAACTTCTTCATTTTGGAATCTGATCACTTTAAGACCATCACTTTGTCAATCTAAAGTGCGTTTTTCATCGTGCTGTTTCTGTAATGCATCCTCGTGGTATCCTCCATCTAATTCCACAACTAGCTTTCTTTCATGGCAATAGAAATCAAGAATATACCTACGAATAGGATGTTGTCTTCTAAATTTGAAACCATCTAATTTTTTTCCTTTTAGGTGTTTCCACAATTCTTTTTCTGCTGGTGTTTCTTTATCTCTTAATACTCGTGCTCTTTGAAAAATTAGTGCACTAGCATTTTGAAGCATAGAAGGTTTTTTCATTTTGGATTAGGTTTTTGCCCTTAGCCCCTTAAAAGGAGTAAGATTGTGTGAATGTAATATTTTGTAGTTTAGCTCAGCACCTGTATTTTTTTAGCATACATATTTTTATCATTTTTTATAAACTCAATTTGAAAACAGGTTTACTCCCCTTTAGGGGCTGGGGTGAAAATTATCGAACAATAATATCCTTACTAGCTAAATACCCCTTCAAATCCGAAATCTCAATCTCGCCAAAGTGAAAAATACTAGCTGCCAAACCAGCATCCGCTTTTCCTTTAGTAAATACTTCTTCAAAATGCTCCATATTCCCGGCCCCACCAGAGGCAATAATCGGAATGTTTAAATTATCCGATAATTGAGCCAAAGCATCAATAGCAAAACCAGCCTTCGTACCATCGTGATCCATAGAAGTAAACAAGATTTCACCTGCCCCTCTTTCCTGCATTTCTTTTGTGAATTCAAAGAGTCTTCGTTCTGTTGGAATTCGCCCCCCAGATACATGAATGATCCATTCGCCATGAATGAATTTAGCATCGGCTGCCACCACAATACATTGATTTCCAAATTGTAAAGACAATTCATCAATCAAAGCAGGATTGCGAACCGCAGCAGAGTTAATACTGACCTTATCTGCTCCATTCATCAAACAAACATCGACATCTTCGATACTGCCAATCCCTCCGCCAACCGTAAACGGAATATTTAAATTGCGAGCAATGTTTTTGGCTAAAGCCGCTAAGGTTTTGCGTTTTTCGTGGGTAGCGGTAATGTCCAAAAAGACCAATTCATCCGCTCCTTTTTCGCTATAGGCGGCTCCTAGTTCTACAGGATCACCAGCATCTCTAAGGTTCACAAAATTAATGCCTTTTACCGTTCTGCCATCTTTAATGTCTAGGCAGGGGACAATTCTCTTTGCGAGCATTTAATAGCCTGTTTTAGTCTATTGTATAAAAATAATCGACTTTATCGAATTCATTAAATCTTCTTTGAATTGGTAACCCAAATTCATTATAAGTATAAGTGTTTTCTGAAGTTCCAGAATCAATGAGTAGATCAAATAAGTAATCTGGATCATTTGTTACGATTGTTTCGCTTCTCACTTTGTTATTGGTAGATAACCAAGCAGAAGTTTTGGCAACTTTAGTCAGCCCATAAGGATTTACTTTATCATCATAGAAAAAAGTAGTCGTATAGCCTAATGTTTTATTTTTATCGAAAGATTGCAATTGGATTAAATTGCAATCATCCCATTCCAATTCAAGTATACTGTTTAGTACTTCTTGACCGTCTTCGATTGTATAATGCATACTTTCAACAACTTGTCCCATTTCATTTCTAGAAAAAATGGAATAGCCCCCTAATTCACTTAACCCATCTGTTGCCCCTTCTTTTTGCCAATATAAATAATGACTGACTTTATCCATTAGACCATCGGAATAGGAAAATTCTTGGTAACTATTCGACGCTTCCTGTAATCTATCAAAGCCTCTTTTTGCAAACAATTGACCATTTTGATAGTCATAATAACTGGTAGTATAACTCGCACTATCTATAATCTCTACTAGACGCTCTGCTCCATCCACCATTGCATATTTATACCTCGCTTTGCCAATTTTATCAATGCGAATATGGCTTAATTCATCATAAACGGTATTACAATTAAATTTAGTAGATTCAGGCATTTCTAAGAATGCTTCATTATTACAAGCAAAAATAGCAGCAAACAGAAATAGGGAAAAGTAAAGCTTAATTTTTTTCACGGTTAATTTTTTTTGGATTTTAAAAAGTAAATTACCATCAAAATTATAGTGACGCTAATAATAGATTAGTTGCTTTTTAAGTTATTTTTGACTACCTCTTTATTACTGAAAATGCAATTTCATGCCTTCATGAGATCCTTTAAAACCCAATTTTTCATAAAACCGAATAGCGTCTGGTCGCTTTTTATCACTCGTTAATTGCAAAACATGCGCCCCTCTTTCTTTTGCTCGATTGATTGCCCAGATAAAAAACTGTTCGCCCAATCCTTTTCCTCGAAAATCTTTATGAATTCTAACGGCTTCTATTTGCGCCCTAACGCCTCCTTGATAAGTTAAATAAAGGATAAATGATAATTGCAAAGTGCCGATTATTTTATTATTCTCATTTTCGACGACCATCAATTCTTGATTTTCATCCCTATTAATGTTCTCAAAAGCAGTATAATAAGCAGGCGGCAATGGATTATCAAATGCCTCTCGAAGTTGACCTAATGGATCATCTGCCAGCATTTGGACAATGAAAAAGACATCTGCTTTAGTCGCTCTTCTGAAAATTAAATCCATGACCTATGATTTTATAAGGCAACCAATTCTTCGATGGATAACTTTCCTTCATAAATAGCTTTTCCAATAATTGCCCCATAGCAATCCAATTCAATCAACGCTTCCATATCTGCCATGGAGGTAACTCCACCACTAGCAATTAGTTGTAAATCGGAGAATTCCGTTCTAATCTTTTTATATAAATCAACGGAAGTGCCTTGTAATAAACCGTCTTTAGCAATATCGGTACAGATGACATATTTGACGCCTTTAGCGGTATAATCTGCTAAAAAATCAAACAAATTTAAACTGGTTGTCTCTTGCCAACCACTAATAGCAATTTGCTCATTTTTAACATCAGCGCCTAAGATGATTTTCTCGCTGCCATACTTTTCCAACCAACCTTCAAAAGTGTCTCGGTCTTTCACTGCAATACTCCCGCCAGTAATTTGCAAAGCACCAGAATTAAAAGCAATTTCTGCATCCTTATCTGTTTTTAAACCACCACCAAAATCTATTTTTAAACTCGTTTTAGTAGCAATTTTTTCTAGTACTTTCCAATTGACAATGTGTTTGGCTTTAGCACCATCCAAATCGACTAAATGCAAGCGTTCAATGCCTGCGCCTTCAAATTCCTTGGCAACTTCTAATGGATTTTCATTGTAAACTTTCTTCTGATTATAATCACCTTGCGTCAATCGAACACATTTTCCGTCGATGATGTCTATTGCTGGTATAATTTGCATATTCTTTGAGATGCGAGAAGAGAGCGTAGAGAATAGAGATTACCTGAGCGTATTTCTATTCTCTACTCTCTGCTCTCTTTTCTAAATGTTAATAAAATTCTCAATAATCCTAGCCCCAACTTTCCCCGATTTCTCAGGATGAAATTGCGTCGCATAAAAATTATCTTTTTGTAAGGCGGCGCTAAAAGGTTGACAATAATCCGCAACCGCAGCCGTATAATTACTCTTTTCTACATAATAACTATGGACAAAGTAAACCCGCTCATTTTCTAGACTTTCGTCAAAAATGTTCGTTTTTAAGTTGGTAATATTATTCCAACCCATATGCGGCACTTTTTGCCCATTATCAGGTTGAAACAATTTTACTTTTTCTGAAAAAATGCCCATGCAAGCCGTGTCATTTTCTTCGGAATGCGTACACATTAATTGCATGCCTAAACAAACCCCCAAAACAGGTTGCTTTAAGCTAGGAATCAATTTATCCAACCCTTTTTGGCGTAAAAAAGCCATGGTCGTACTAGCTTCTCCCACACCTGGAAAGATAACTTTATCTGCCTTTTGAATGGCTTCGAAATCATCCGTCAAAATTGGCTCAATGCCCAATCTATTTAAGGCGAAAATAACCGATTGGGTATTGCCTGCGTTATAGTCTATAATTGTTAAATTCAAAATCTTATTTTTCGATAATAATGAATTACAAAAAAGCCATTTATGATTAGAAAAACAGCAAATTTGGTATAATCAAGTAAGAAAAATCTATTGTCTTTTAAAAAGAATAGGGTAATTAATCCAAGAAAAATATAAAGCAAACTAGAAAGTCCAAATGCTTTTCCTAGTTTTTCTTGTGCTAAATGTTTGCTTAAATATTTTTTGCTTGTATTATTTGGTAGAATTTTTAACCTATTATAGCCATATTGTGAAATCCAAGATAGCGCTATTAACAGGGAAAAAAAGAAGAAATTAAAAAGCTTTTCTGATACAGCAACATTCAATTCTATTTCTCTCAAAGAAAGACAAATGCTAAATTGAAATGCGTTAAGTAATAATAAAAGAATGTTTAAAATATCTCCTATTGCTTTCATTTACGTAGTTTTGATTTAATAACAATCGACTATTAAAAATCCGTTGTCCTTTAATTATCAGTTGTACTATCAAAAAAGTTCAAATTGTTTACGCTTATCTATAAGACGCCTTTCGTACTCGGCAATTGCATATTCTCAATATCTCGCCGCTTCGCCATCTTAATCGTCTTAGCAAATCCCTTAAATATCGCTTCAATCTTATGATGTTCATTTTGTCCCTCTGCCTTAATATTTAAATTACATTTAGCGGTATCTGAAAAAGATTTAAAGAAGTGATAAAACATTTCCGTCGGCATATCCCCAATTTTCTCCCGCTTAAAATCAGCATCCCAAACCAACCAAGGTCTACCGCCAAAATCAATGCCTACATTCACCAAACAATCATCCATTGGCAAGCAAAAACCATAGCGTTCGATACCCATTTTATCGCCCAATGCTTGGATAAATGCTTCCCCTAAAGCCAAAGCCGTATCCTCAATCGTATGATGTTCATCAATATGTAAATCACCTTTTACCTTGACGGTTAAATCGGAGTTAGAATGTCGGCCTAATTGGTCTAGCATGTGATCAAAAAAGCCTAAACCTGTATCATTATTACAGACCCCAATTCCATCTAAATTTAACTCAATGTAAATGTCGGTTTCTTTAGTTGTCCGTTGCACTTTCCCAATTCGAGCAGGCAATTTCAAAAACTCATAAATATCCTTCCAACTGGTACTTTTTAAGGCTAAAGTTTCGGTTATGTCAATTCCTCTTGCCATGTGGTCATCTGATTCGTCAAAAGATTTACCAATTAGAATCCCTTTAGTACCCATATTTTTTGCCAATAAAATATCGGTCAATCGATCGCCCACGACAAAAGAGTTTTCTAAATCATATTCGCCATTCATATAATGCTCCACTAAACCCGTATTAGGTTTTCTAGTTGGTGCATTGTCCTTGGCAAAAGTGCGATCTATGACTATCTCCTTAAATTCAATGCCTTCACTTTTTAAAACTTTGAGCATCAAATTATGTGGTCCCCAAAAAGTATCTTCTGGATAGACTGCCGTTCCCAAGCCATCTTGATTGGTAATCATCACCAATTCATAATCTAATTCTTCGGCTATTTTACCTAAGTATTTCAAAGTCTTTGGTAAAAAGTCTAATTTCTCGAAGCTATCTACTTGATAGTCAGTTGGTGGTTCTTCGATGATGGTGCCGTCACGGTCTAGTAAGAGTAATTTTTTCACTATATAGATTGTTTTTCACCACAAAGAAACATAGTTCACAAAGAACACAAAGTTTTTGACGAGTATAGCTTAATTTTAAAAAGCATGTTTAACAAAAACTAAATTGTGGCTTAAATTTTAGTCAATTTTATTCTTCGGGTAGTTCACTAAAATATTGATTAACAAAAGTTCTTACACCTTCTGATGTAATATTCCGAACATGGAAATTAATAATAATGGACTTTGGTTTTTTTAGTAATTCTGCGTAACTTATTGCCTGTGCTTCATGAATCAGTAAAGTGGCACTAGCAGCTTTTAATTCAACAATTAAAATACCTTCTACCAGAAAATCACATCTCAATGGATCTTTTAGTTTTTTGCCTTTGTACTCAATATGCACTTGTTTTTCAGATTCATATTTAATACCCTTTAGGTCAAATTCTCTTGCCATGCATTTATGATAAGTGGATTCAGTTAAAGCACTTCCCATAATTTTATGAACCTCTATTGCTGCACCTATAACTTGATAAGTCAGGTTATTAAGATATTGTTTAGTAATTCTCATAGTTTTCAATCTAGGGTTAAATAAATTTTATTTTACGGTTTTACATATTAATAGTATACCACCAAACTACGTCCGTCAAAAAGAAACTTTGTGTACTGTGTGCTCTTTGTCCCTTTGTTGTAAAAAATACTGCACTCTTCAAAAGCCCTTCACTTGTCCTTCTAATACCACCAAACTACGCTCGTCAAAAAGAAACTTTGTGTACTGTGTGCTCTTTGTCCCTTTGTTGTAAAAAAACTGCATTTTTCAAAAGAACTTAAGCGGCAACCGTCTCCCATGCCTTCAAAGCAGCGATCAATGCATCATTCTCCTGAGGCTGCCCAATAGTCAACCGCAAACAACCTTCACATAAAGTAACCGTCGAACGATTTCGCACGACAATACCTTTAGCAGCTAAGAAATTATATAATTTATTGGGTTCCGTTACTTTGACTAAGATAAAATTAGCATCCGAAGGATACACTTCTTCCACAAAATCAAAACGAGGTATATAATCTTCTAAACGAGAACGTTCCCTTAAAATTGTAGCAACGGCTTCTCTAACTTTAGCTCGATGTTTGAAAGCTAAGAGTGCCGCTTTTTGCGTCAATTCACTTATATTATAAGGTGGTTTGACCTTATTGAGTAAATCTATAATTTGGGTATTGGAAAAGGCTTTGCCTAGGCGAATATTGGCCATTCCCCAGGCTTTGGAGAAAGTTTGCAATATTACTACATTCTCATAAGTTTCAATAAAATCGACGCAACTTTCTTCACTAGAAAAATCAATATAAGCTTCATCAATAACCACCACCCCCTTAAATTGTTGAACTAAGGTCTCTATATCGTCCCGATCAATACTATTGCCCGTTGGATTATTCGGCGAACAAATAAATAATATTTTGCTATGTTTATCTACTGCTGCTAGAATACCATCGACATCTAGTTGATAATCAGTCGTTAAATTGACCTTTCTAACTTCCACATTATTAATATCCGCACTTACTTGATACATACCATAAGTAGGCGGTAAGGTGATGATGTTGTCCATCCCTGGTTCACAAAAAATCCGCATTAATAAGTCGATGGGTTCATCACTTCCATTGCCTAAAAATATATTTTCAGGCTTGACCCTTTTCATTCTTGCTAATGACTCTTTGACCTTCCATTGCATCGGGTCAGGATACCGATTCATCCCATTATTAAAAGGGTTTTCGTTGGCATCTAAATAAACTTTTGCCGTCCCTTTGAATTCGTGTCTGGCGGAGGAATAGGGTTTTAGGTTTTGTATGTTTTTTCTTGCTAGGTGGATCATTTTTAGAATACTTTATTTCGGACAAGCTAGATTAATATTATCTAAAAATTGTCTGTTATGGGGATAAACGCCTAAATAGTATTTTTCTTTGGCTAATTTATAATCAAAACAAGCATTTTTGTTTTGACCCAAGCCTAATTTTAAATCACCTCGTAATTTAAAACCTAATGGATGATTGGGTTTTAAACTAAGTGCTTTTTCTATATCTACCTTCGCTAAAGGAAATTGATTGGAATCTAGATAATATTTTGCTCTTTGAGAGAGTGCGTAAAAATAATTTGGACGTTCTGCCAATAACTCATTTAAAATGGATAATCCTTTTTCCGTTGCTCCTAGTTTTATATAACTCGAAGCTAAATAAATGAAAGCGTGACTCGAATATGGCGCCTCTATTAGGATTTTGCTATAAGCACCAATTGCTGCTTCATATTCCTTGTTTTGATAATGATTTTGCGCTCTAATTGTAATTAAATGTACATTGTCAAGGTGTTCAAGAGTTAACTCATTTAATAAATTATTAGCTAATTCATTCTTATCTAATCCTTGTAAAATTCTAATGGTTAATAACTGATTGAAAAATTTACTAGAAGAATTTGATTGTTCTGAAATAGATTTCAATGCTTTATTGAAGTATTGTGCGGCCTTTTTCTTTTTACCTGTTATAACTAAAAGTCTGGCTACATTATAGTAATTCGTGGGAGTTTTATTTTTGTTTAATTTAGAGGTATAAATGGATAATGTCTCTTCGTAATAGCCAAAATCATATAATGATTTAATTATTGCATTAGTCAAGAATTTCTGGGAATAACCATATTTTTCAAAGAATATGTTTTCATCAACATCATCATCAAAAAAAGTGGTTTTATATATTGTTTTATAAAAACGAAAAATAGGATTCTTGGGATGAGCCCCTTCTACTGCATCCAAGTCATAAAATCCCTCTTTCAATCTACCTAAATAAGCTTTAGCCTTAGCTTTTTGAAAGTGACTTCTTGCTAATAAGAAAATAGTGGTATTTTTCCTGCTGTAAGATTGTTCCGTCAATAAATCTTCATAGCAGGACTTAATAATTTCATCATTAATTTCAATGACTTCTTCATAGTTTTTTTCGGTTAAGGCTTTTGAAGCTAGAGATATTAATTCAAGTCGATGAAAATTGTCTTGTGCGTATAGACTATTAGCTAAAAGTAGTATGAAAAGTACCTTTATTTTCATTTTTTTGTTATCTATTTTGTTTGGGTAATTTTTTAAAACTGTTCTATTGTAGGATGATTCGGCATCAATTCCAAAGCTTTTGCCGCATCCACTTTAGCCGCGTCTTTTTTTCCTTTTTCGTTTAAAATAGTAGCACGTTCCATCAAAGCCATCGCATAATTCGGATAAATGTCCAATAAATCATCGAGCATGGTTAGCGCACGATCTACTTGTCCAAGTGCTTGATAACTTTTTATAATATTCAAAAAACCATTTTCATAAAAAGGATTATTGGTTACTACTTTTTGGTACGCTGATATAGCCTTTTCATAGTCTTTGGTTAAAAAGATGAGTTTGACTAAATTTTCTTGGGCACAAAAATCATCAGGATTTGCTTGTAAAATTTCAGTAGCTAATTTTTTAGCTTCTTCGGATTTTCCTAATTCGAAAAGTAGTAAAATATGGATACTTTGGTAAGAACAATTATCAGGGTTCTTTTTAGTTGGGAAAGCCGCTAGACCCTTTTCAAAGTATTTTTTGGCTTCTTTTTCCTGTCCCATCTTTTTATAAACCTGACCAATTTTATAATAATTGCTGCCTGATTTATCTTTCTTTAATGCTTTTTCATAAATATTAGCCGCTTTTTCATAAAAACCTCTTGCGACTAAAACTGGCGCTACATCGTAGGCAATATTTGGAAAATCATCAAATGCCTTATATGCTGCATCGAAATTAGAAAAGTCTACTGCATTATCGAAAAAACGGTCTTTATATACCTTTTGTAAAAAACTGAAAAAAGCTGGATAAGCAGAAGCCTTTTCTGCTGCGACCAAACTGGCTAAACCATCTTCATATTTTCCAGAAAAAGCAAGTGCCGTCGCATAATTATAAGTAAATACTGCTAAGGCTTTGGATCGAGAAAGCTTTTCCTTCTTTTTGACCTTATCCAATTGCGTGTATTGGGGAGATTTAATTAAATAGCCAAAATTTTGGACGGCAGCCGTATAGTTTTTGTCTTCCATATTCTGAAAGGCATTACTAGCTACATTACCTATAGCCTTTTGTTCTTGAGCTTTTAAATGAACCGTAAAGCTTAATACAAATAAGAGTAGGGTGATTTGAATTTTCATGATTTTTATATTAAAATAACGATTTGATATCCAGCATCTAGTTAGCCTATAAACTAGCCAGTCGTATGGAAACTGCACGAGCATGTGCCATCAATTCTTCCGCTTCTGCCATTAATTCTACCGTTCGACCAATATTCTTTAATCCATCTTTAGACAATTCTTGAAAGGTAATCTTTTTACAAAAAGA
This sequence comes from Saprospiraceae bacterium, assembly GCA_965277445.1. Taxonomy (GTDB): domain Bacteria; phylum Bacteroidota; class Bacteroidia; order Chitinophagales; family Saprospiraceae; genus JAFMDF01. The sequence goes on from CBDICY010000001.1 coordinate 735,861, forward strand.
ATCTAGGGAGACGCCCGAATAAGCGCTGGCAAAACCATTAGTTGGTAAGGTATGATTGGTGCCAGAAGCATAATCTCCCACAGATTCAGGGCTGTAATGACCAATAAATACAGACCCAGCATTGGTAATATCATTGGCAACACCTGCGGCCGCTTCAATGGATAAAATTAAATGTTCTGGGGCATATTCATTGATGATGTCTACCACGTCGAACACATTATCATTGATGATGGTACAGCTATTTGCTAATGCTTTAGCAGCTAATTCTTTTCGAGGTAAGGTCGCTAATTGTTTAGCTAATTCCGTTTGTACCTCTTTTACAACAAACTCATTTGTGGCAACTAAAACTACTTGGCTATCTGCCCCATGTTCGGCTTGTGATAATAAATCTGCGGCTACAAATGCAGGATTTGCACTACTATCGGCTACCACCATCACCTCTGAAGGGCCTGCAGGCATATCAATGGCTAATCCATCCCTTTGCACTACTTGCTTAGCGGCCGTTACATATTGATTACCTGGACCAAATATCTTATAGACTTTAGGAACGGTTGCCGTCCCATAAGCCATTGCCCCAATGGCTTGAACACCACCAATTTTAAAAATTTGCGTAACGCCTACCAAATGAGCGGTAAACAAAATAGCTGGATTTATCTGACCATCCTTTCCAGGAGGCGTACATAAGACAATTTCTTGGCAACCTGCAATTTTAGCAGGGACGCCCAACATCAGAATCGTCGAAAATAAAGGCGCAGTCCCTCCCGGAATATATAAACCTACCTTATCAATCCCGACACTTTTACGCCAGCATTTGACACCAGGCATGGTCTCTATAATTTGTACAGGTTCTTTTTGGGCTAAATGAAAGGCTTCGATGTTACTTTTAGCTTGTTGAATCGCTGCTTTCAATTCAGGCGACACTTTAGCAATTGCTTCGGTAATTTCATCACTAGAAATTTTGGTGGTCTCTAAAGTAACTTGATCAAATTGCGTTGTAAAGCGTTTGACAGCTAAATCTCCAAAGGTTTTTATGTCTTTGAGAATACCTGTTATTTTTTCTTCTAAAGCAATACTTTCAAAGGTTGGTCTGGCTAAGATAGCTGGCCAATCTTTTCTATTTGGATTATTGTATATTTTCATAATGCAACTCCCCCCCAGCCCCCTCTTCAAAGAGGGGGGGATTATGGATGATTTTAAAGTTTTACAATTAAACGTATTTAATGTAATGGGTTGATTTTGTGTTTTTGGTTACAATAAACTTAGGAAGCCCAAATATTTCCCGTAATTTATTGAATACCGCTGAAATATTCGTTAAAACTTCTTCATTTTTAAACCGAACTATTTTGTACCCTAGTTCTATTAATATTTCTTCTCGAATTTTATCATATTCAACTTGTTCTAAGTGAATATCTCCATCAATTTCTATGATTAGTTTGTGTTCATGACAATGAAAATCAGCAATAAAATAATGCTCACTAGTTATAAAACCACCATGCTTAATGATAAATTGACGATTAAATTTTTTATTATGAAATTTTCTACTTCTTAGACTGCTCCACATTAATTTTTCAGCAGGAGTAGGGTTTTTTCTCATCTCTCGTGCATAGCCCAGAATTTTTTTGTAGTTACTCATAGTTTTGTTTTTAATCTTGTGTAAATTCCCCTCCATTTAAAGGGAGGGTTAAAATTTATAATACCATCTTCTCAATAGGCACCACCAAAATCCCTTCCGCACCATTTTCCCGCAATTGATCAATCACATTCCAAAAATCATTCTCATTCACGACAGAGTGAACGGAACTCCATTCCCCACTTGCTAGAGGTAAAACGGTAGGGCTTTTCATGCCAGGTAATATATCTATAATGGCATCTAATTTATCATTAGGGGCATTTAGTAAAATATATTTAAAATTTTTCGCCTTTAAAGTAGCGTCAATTCTAAATAGTAATTTATTTAACAAAGCTTGTTTCTCGCCATGTAAATTGGGGTTAGAAACAACAACTGCTTCGGATTTTAGGATAATTTCTACTTCTTTTAACCCATTTGATAATAAAGTGCCACCTGTACTCACCAAATCACAAATCCCACTTGCCAATCCAATGCTGGGGGCAATTTCTACAGAACCACTTATATATTCTATGTCCGCTTTGACATTATATTTTGCTAAGTATTGCTCGGTTAAAACAGGGTAGGAGGTAGCGATTTTTTTACCATTAAAATAAGTGACCCCTTGATAATCTACCTCTTTAGGAACAGCCAAGGACAATCGACATTTAGAGAACCCTAAATATTTATCAATTCGCACCGATTTTTGGACTTCTTCCACCACATTTTGCCCTAAAATACCTACATCTGCAATACCGTTTTCTACGTATTGTGGAATATCATCATCTCTGAGGTATAAAATTTCCGCTGGGAAATTAGTTGATTCCGCAATCAATTTATTTTTTCCTTTGGGAAATTTAATACTACAGTCTTTTAGTAACTTTAAGGAGTCATCACTTAACCTACCTGATTTTTGAATAGCAATTCTTAACTTGCTCATTGATATATTGGTTATATATTTTAAAAATAATCTTGTAAGAGAAAATAAAAGGTTGAAAGCATAAAAAAAAGCGGCTTACCACAAGTAAATGGTAAGCCGCTTTTTGTCACTACAAATGATACATACGACACCCTAATCTACTTGTGGTAGTAGTAGAAAAAAGGATGATGATGCTGTAAATTATTAGTGAACATAAAAAATATCATTAAATTATTCAGCAAAATTAAGTTTTCATTATTAACTTTGCAACCATAAGCGGTAAAAATCATTTATTTTATTTATTTTTACGCTTTGAATTAGATACACCACTAATTTAGCTGTAGAAAACATAAAAAAAATGGTTTTTTTTGAACATTTCAACGCCTAAATTCGTACAGTAATCTGTTCTCTGCCCAAGTATAAGCTGAAAACATCAATCAAACATTATTTTTTCAGACGAAGCGGAATTAAATATGAGTGCTTCCCTAAAAATTAGGAGTTAAAACAAAACCATGAGAGACAACATTGCTTTTTTAGAATTGAAATTTGGGAATATTTATGGTGGTTATGCTAATTTCTTTGCAATTAGCGATATTTCCTTGCTTGTCTTCGACCCCAGTACGAATCGAATTTTTATTGAAAGTTTAGCCATTAACACAGATGTTGATGTTGTTTGGGTAAATTCAAAAACAAACGAATTAGGTCACACGATTGGTCGTTCTCGACAAGTTATCAACCTGCGCACAAGAAGAAAGCGTAGTTTTAACGAAGAATTCTCCCTTAATGAACATGAATTGGACAGAGCGTTCAGAAACATTCGCCCAACTCGTAGGTACATTAAGAGTTTCTTTTTCAAGAATTTCAGAAAGTACAATATCCGTAATATTGTAACCTTTGATGGTAAGCGGGATATTTTCCTTTGTGAAAAATCTGGTGTAGAGTTCAGAGGAACTAAGATATTTGATTTGCAAAAGGCCTTAAATAAGGAGTTTAATTACTTATTCTCTTTAAATAAATTGGGCGTAGCTATTAATAGTAGATTTGATGATGGATATTTGCAATCAAATAACCAAAAATATTGGATTCACCCAATTGCGGCGCGTCAACTAAGACCTAGAACTGCTGCTTGGGATGCCGCTAGAATGTTTTTAATTTATCAAGAATTTAACGATTATCACGATGATTTCACCATGAAATCTGCACTTTTAGTCAATAAGATTCAAAAGGCAAAAGAAGCGGAAGAGGCTGCTAAAGCTGCGGAGGAAGCGACCAAAGCTGCGGAAGAAGCTGCTAATCCAACGCCAGCACCTGAAGCTACAGAAGAAGCTGCTCCAGCTATTGATAAAAAAACTAAAGCAGAAATCAAAAAAATGCTAGAACCAGAATTAGTAGCTTATGCTAATTCAATTGGGATAGAAGCAACAGAAAAAGACTTAAAGAAGGACACCTTAAATAAGGTATTAGATAAGTTAGGGTATATAGAAGCAGTCTAAACAGCTTAGCTAACTTAAATAGTATAGTCTATTCTTTTTAAAATATAAACAAAACGGTCATTTACCTAGTGTGGTAAGTGGCCGTTTCTGTTTTTGGAGTAATATTTGTTGGTATTTGGCGGTATAGTGTATGTCTCCTCCTATTAATTCCTTCCTTTAATATATGCGCTTTCCTAGAGAATTTTTAAAGTTGAATACAGACATTTTTTATGAAAAGATCGCTAATGTTATGTTTTACCTTGCTGCTAATTTTTAATGTATTATTTCCAATTTTGGGAACTGGACAATCCAAAAATATAACGCTCCAATCTAATTGGGACGAAGTTATTGATGATTATAATGATGTCTGGGGATATGCAGATTATTCTGGAAAAGAATATGCCATTATTGGATCTAAGAAAAAAATTCATTTTATAGAAGTAACCAATCCAACTGCGCCGACTTTAGTTGCTGAATTTGCACCAGGTAGTAATACTTCATGGAGAGATATTAAGACATTTAGCCATTATGCCTATGCGGTTTCAGAAGGATTTTCTAATGAGGGACTCGTTATTTTTGATTTATGCAATATTGCTATTGGAAGTGTGGCACAAGTATATCAGAAAAATGAAGTATTCGGAAAGGCGCATAATATTTTCATTGATGCAAAAAACAAAAGATTATATGTCGTAGGTTCCAACACCCAAACCGACGGCGTCATTATTTATGATTTAGCTCAAGATCCGGCTAATCCGTCTTTATTGTCTAAAACTGGACTGCCAGGTGGGTATATTCACGATATCTTTGTACAAGACAACTTAGCCTTTTGCTCTCATGGATATAACGGCCTATATATCTATGATTTTACCCACCCTACTAATTATAGTTTTAAAGCTTCGCTTGAGACAGGCGGTTATAATCATAGTAGTTGGGGATTGAATAAAGATAATTTGTTAATATTTGCTCAAGAAGTACCAATTGGTTTACCATTAGGTGTTTTAGATTATACGAATTATCAAAGTAATGATATAGAAGTAGTCAAAACTTTTAAACAACCATTATTAGGTCCGAATTTGAATAATACACCACATAATCCTTATATGGCGGGGGATTATGCCGTTGTTTCTTATTACGAAGATGGCATCGTTATTTTTGATTTGAGCAATCCTTTGCAACCTGATACGATCGCTTATTATGATACCCATCCTCATAATACTACTTATAATGGTTATGAAGGTTGCTGGGGTGTTTATCCTTATTTGCCATCTGGAAATATATTAGCCTCAGATATTTCGAAGGGACTTTTTATCTTAAAACCCAGTTTCGATCTACCAAGTACCTGTAATAATGGACAATTAGATTGGAATGAAACAACCATAGATTGTGGTGGAATCTGCCAATTATGTACGCCTTGTCTACAAGAAATTTGTGGTAACAATCTAGATGATGATCGAGATGGGAAAATAGATTGTTTGGATGAAGCTTGTGATTGTGAAGGTAGCGAGACCAAGATAAATATCAAGGTATTTTTAGAAGGCTATTATAAGACATCCGTTGGACAAATGACAGTTAATTCAACGGATCAACTTTTATTGCCAACCTTTCAACCTTTTAAAACCGCTCCATTTTATTATGGAGGAGTTGAATCCGTTACTAGTTTTCAAGAGAATGTAATAGACTGGGTATTGGTCGAAGCGCGCAATCCTGATAATCTAGAGGAAGTATTATCGAAAAAAGCAGGATTATTATTAAATGATGGGACAATTGTACAAGCAGATGGTTTACAAGCGATTCAATTTGGGGATATAGCTGCTTCAAAAATACATTTAGTGATTAGACATAAGAGTCATTTAGCTATTATGAGTAGCGAAGTAATAGATATAACAGCTTCTCCTGTTGCTTATGATTTTACAACGGGGGCAGAAAAAGCGATGGGAAGTAGTCAGTTAAAAGAAAAGGGAACCAATTATTGCCAAATTGTTGGAGATTTTGACCAAAATGGTATTATAAATAGTTTAGATTTTAATATCTGGAAACAGAATAGTGCTTTAGTAAACCGCTACCTTTCTTGGGACGCCGATGGCAATGGGGTGATTAATAATTTAGATTTTAATGCCTGGAAACTTAATCGAAGTAGGATAGGGGAGCCGACTATTAAATTGGATTGAAAGACTAAACAACTTCAACTTCAATTTTAAGAACTTCATGAAAAAATGTAAATAAGAAGTACCCGTTTTAAATCTAAAATTTAAAAGTAAATTCCCTACAATTATAAGCTTATTAGCTTTTTGATTAGGCTTTTTTCGATACTTTTAAATTTGGAATTTTACATTAAATAATTTAATGACTCAATTTATTTTTAGGCATTCACTTTGTACATTTTTGAAGTTGAAGTTGAAGTTGAAGTTGAAGAAGTTGTTACCCCATTTGCTTATCATTATCTAATTTGTTGAAAAGTACATTTAGTCGATACATTTCATCTAAAGTTTCATCTAAATAAACTTGAAATTGAGGAATTCGACGGACATGCTTTTTAATTCTTGAAGCTAAGGCTTGCTTTAAACGGTGGTGTTCTTCCTCCATTTGAAGGATCACGGCTTGTTTATTTTCTGTATTATAAACGCTGAGGTAAATTTTAGCTTGACCAAAATCAGGTGTTAATTTAACCGAAGTAACCGTTACCAATACTTCGCTGCCATATATATAACTACCTTCTTGTTGTAAAACTATACCAAAATTCCGTTTAATTAATTGGGCAACTTGTAATTGTCTTTTTGATTCTTTAGCCATATTTGTAAGTATTAGTGGAGGGACAAAAAAATGATAGCATTAAACTTTACTCTTTTGTGCCTTTTTATTAGACGACTTAATTCTTTGTTAGAAATATTAAAAAATATATCGGATTAGCAATGGTCAATTTGAGAAAAGTATTATAATGAATCTCCTAACAAAATAATTTCGTTGTTTTTGAATGAAATATAAAACAATAAATACTTGATTGAACAGGACGACCTTCATCTAATTTTGAGGGATTTGCCCTAGTATTTAATCAAGTATAGATTAAAGCAAAAAAAAAGCTAAACCGAAAGGTTCGATTTAGCTTACATAATATCTTTGTAAAAAGTTCCTTTGCTTACCAACTCATATCATCTTCTGACTCAACAGGAGTTATTGGCGTTTCTTCTGGAGCTTCAACTTCAGCAGCAGGAGTATCTACCGCTTCGGAACTAGTAACAGTTTCATTATTTGTAGCATCTGCTGCAGGTAAGTCAAACTCACCAGCTGCTCTTCGTGCTTCATACTCTTCGTGACGACGAGTATATTCATCATAATCATAATCAGGCATTAACTCAGTTTTTACATGAGTAATAACCTCCTCAAGACTTGCAAGAAAACGATTAAAGTCTTCTTTGTAAAGGAAGATTTTGTGGCGTTCGTATCCATCGCCATTAAATCTCTTAGTACTTTCCGTAAGGGTTAAGTAGTAATCATCCCCTTTAGTTCTTCGGACATCAAAGAAGTAAGTTCTTCTTTTACCTGCACGCACCTTTTTGGAATAAACACTCTCAAATCTCCTTTGGTTCTCGTTATCCACTTTTAAAGAATTTTGTTAATAAAAAGAAAATATAAGTTACTATTTCAATAAAAGAAAAAGTTTAAAGTAATAGTATGCTATATTGTTAAAAGCTAATTACTCTACAAAAGTAAGTAATTACCAATAAAATCACAAAGACTAATTTTTTTAATCTGCTATTTTTTTTGATTGAAAATAAATAACTTGTAAAATACTGATAATCAAATATTTAGATATTGTGTTTCAGTATAATTAAATAATTTTTTTATGTACAAAAGGGCCACTAGTCTAAAATAGTCTCTTTTTTCACAAAAAAAGGCTTAAATTGTAAAAGAAAATAGTAGCTTATACCAATGATTATTAAATAATTGAAGCTAGTATTCGATTGTTTAAGAACTAAGAGTCTAGGTTCAAAAAACTGTCTTGCCACTTAACTTACTAGAGAACCTCCCTATAATAGGAGTGTTAATAGACCTTCAAGAAAAAAAATTGCTAAAAGAAAAAATTAGTCATTCAGCTATGGGGGTATTCTAGTAATAAAGCAGTAAATTTGCAGCCCTATCAAAAGTTAGGTATCAAAAAACTAGCAGAAAAAAATGAATTTTAAAATTTCTTTTACTTTATATAAAAAAAGAAAAATAGAATTTATTTAAAAGTATAACTTCATCACTTTTTTAGCGGCACTTATGTCACCAAAAAAATGATTTGTTCACCAATTTGTGACAGTTGTTACTTTAGTAATTTTTTTAAAACAAATACGAAATATTTTTTTTTAAAAAGTTTCTGCAATCCATTTTTTTTATTCGAAATTTTTCTCAATTTTGTAGTCCACTTTAAAGATGAATGGGACATTAGCTTTACGTGGAGATTAGAAATGATAAGCTACAAAATTTATAGATAGTTGTTCTTTCTGACAACTACACCATATTATAGGCAGACATACTAAATAAATGATTTCAATAAGATATACGATTATGGTAAGGAGTATATTTTTATTGAGTCGATGAGAAAACTATTACTAAACTACGGCTCCCACACAGAGGCGAAATCAATCAGGAGAATGGTAAATGATCACACAGCCGTTTGGGATAGTTGCCTGGATACAATACGCAGGAACGTCAATTCCCAAAGCTTTAAGACTTGGTTTGAGCCTATCAAACCAGTAAGGCTGGCTAATGAAGCACTAACAATCCAAGTCCCCAACAAATTCTTTTATGAATGGTTGGAGGAACACTATGTACAATTACTGAAACGCACTATCCGCGAAGCATTAGGCGATACGGGTAGATTGGAGTATCAAATATTGATGGGCAAACGAAAAGCCCTTAAAAATGCTATTAGTACTAGACCAATTCAGAAAACTAAAAAATCAATTGAGCCAGGAGCGATGTCTGGTGCTCAAATAAAAAACCCTTTTGTCATTCCTGGGATCAAAAAATTGAAAATTGATCCTCAACTTAATGCTAATTATACATTTGATAATTATATTGAAGGAGACTGTAATCGTTTAGCTCGTTCGGCGGGTATGGCTGTTGCAAGTAATCCAGGAGGAACTGCCTTTAACCCTTTAGTGGTTTTTGGAGATGTTGGATTAGGTAAAACTCATTTGGCTCAAGCCATCGGTAATGAAGTACTAAAGAACAATGAAGGGAAGACTGTATTATACGTGTCCTCAGAAAAATTCACCAATCAGATTATTCAATCTATTAAAAATAATGCAGTAAACGATTTTGTGAATTTCTATCAGTTGATAGATGTACTAATCGTAGACGATATTCAATTTTTAGAAAATAAGAAGAAAACCCAAGAAATATTTTTCCATATATTTAATCAATTGCACCAAACGGGACGTCAATTGATTTTAACTTCCGATCGTCCTCCAAAAGATATGGATGGAATGGAAGCTAGATTGATTTCTAGATTCAAATGGGGCTTATCTGCAGATTTGCAGACACCTGACTTAGAAACTAGAATGGCTATTCTAGAATCCAAAATGAATAAGGAAGGTATTGATATTCCAAACGATGTCACCGAATTTATTTGTTATAATATTAAAAACAATATTCGAGAGTTAGAAGGCGTAATGGTTTCCCTAATGGCACAATCGTCTTTAAACCGTAGAGAAATAGATGTAGACTTAGCAAAGGAGGTGATAAAGAACTTTGTCAACCAAATCAACAAAGAGATTACGGTTGAATATATTCAAGAGTTAGTAGCGGATCATTTTGAGTTAGATGTTGCTAAATTAAAAGGACAGACTAGAAAGCGATCTATTGTCATTGCTCGACAGTTATCTATGTTCTTAGCCAAAAAATTAACGGACAAGTCTTTAAAAGCTATTGGTGCTAATTTTGGTGGTAGAGATCATAGTACGGTAATTTATTCTTGTAAAGCGGTACAAGATATGTTAGATACCGACTTAATCTTTAATGATACCGTTACCGAATTAGAGAAGAAAATAAAGATGAGTTTAAATGATGGTTAATTGAACTAAACCCACAGAATAACCGTTTTGAAAGCAGTAGGAAAAATAAAAAATAAAACGAAATAAGATACACCACTTTTAAGTAATAAATAAAAGAAATCTAAAGAAGGAAGCTCCTAAAAAAGCTTCCTTTTTTAACCCAAATACCCTAAAAATAAAAAAATATAAAAGAATATTTTTTTTTACTTGCAACTAAGATTAAAACGTTATATCTTTGCGCTGCTTTACAAGAAAAGCGTTTTTTACTAGCTAGTTTTTTTACAAAACAATAGTAAAATTTAAGAAAAATTATTGGAGAAGTGGGAGAGTGGCTGAATCCACCGGTTTGCTAAATCGACGTGCGCCAAAAGCGTACCGCGGGTTCGAATCCCGCCTTCTCCGCCAGTTTTCTTGGCATCTTTTTTGGATACCAAGAATCGAAAGCTTTACCAAATTTTTGTTTGGTAAATCCTTCGACCAACGGTTGTTGGAAAATGTTCGGGGCGTAGCGCAGTCCGGTTAGCGCACCTGCTTTGGGAGCAGGGGGCCGCAGGTTCGAATCCTGCCGCCCCGACTTGATTATCAAGGAGTTATGAATTTTTCATAGCTCCTTTTTTATTTTAGTTTACATAAAAGAGTACACATTTTTAACCTACCTTTTAATTGCTCTATTTTACTTACCTTTTTCTTTTTAAGGATTCCAATTAGCCTAATTAATTCAAGTTGGGGACAATTCTTTAAGAAAGAAAATACGTTAATTTTTGGTGCATTTTACTTGCTATGCCGTAAAATTTCCAAAAATTGCCTTATTTCCTTTCATTGTCCGCAACTTGGATAAATTAGATTAAATGCATGTAGTATCAGTTTTTAAAAATTCAAAATTTACTAATTGAAATTTTTAGTTTGATTTTCGAATTTTTTGGAAACAAATTTAAGAAGGGGACTGTGCATTTTAGTTTTAACCAGAAAGGAACATTCTATAATTTTTAAGCCTAGTTATTATTCTATCAAACCTCCTCTTTATCAAGTTGCTAATATTACTTCACACATTTTGAACCATCTTGATTTCAATTTCTCTATGTGTAAAGCTTTATATATAATGGAATCAGATATTTTGTTAATTGGATAATTTTGGGCAAAGTTAATTTAATCCTTTCATCCAGTTTTTAGCAAATTAGAATCAATTGACTAAAGAAAATGAATAAAAATTTTAGGATGTAAATATTTAAGGGAATTAGAAAAAATGTAATAATAAATATGAGTGGTAATTACCTGATTATCAAATATTTATTGGAATTATTATGTAATTTAAGCCGAAATTTTTCCAAAACCTCACAACAAATACCATTGAATCAATAAAAAGTAAAACATAAGTAGCTAACAAAGTTAATTTAACTGAATTTAATTTTGAGATGATAATATGAGAATAAATTTAGGGTTAATCAACTAATACCTACTATGAAAATACTCAAAGAGTAGCCAATTTAAACCTATAATGACTTTAGATATATTTGTTTAGTTGAGTTTATCAATAGTTAGTAAATACTTAGTACACATTTTGTAAACTTATTAGTGTACTTATAAAAACGAAAGTGTACGAACAATTGATAAACCTACAAAAATTCATTCTAAGTATTATAAGTCTTCTTTGCAATAGGATGATTACAGCCAATTAAAAGGAACTTGATATAATGTTTTTCGTTAATGTTATTATAAACAATTTAATAGGCTAATCTTAAATACAATGAAGAATCCCCTTACTTCTAATGCTAACAGTTTCTTTCTTCCATTTCTACCACAATCAGAGTATGATAAATTAAAGCACCATCGTTGTTTTGATATTATTGGCCATATGACTAGAACACAATTTCCTGACCTCTTTAATTTTTTTGATAAAGCGTTGGATGCACGAAAAGAATTATTGAACGCCAAGTTAAATATGGCATTTGATAATAAAGTCAAACTGGAAATATTAAGAGAAGATAGTATAGAAGCAAATTTATATTTTAAAGATAAGGATGCACTTAGATTATACACAGACAGATTGTTTTTTTCTATTGAGGACTATGATACTAAAATGAAATCAGAAATTGAGTCTTTACCTGTTCAAAGAAATTTTTTAGGTGAAGGCGATTTATCAATATTTGATTTAATTGATGAGGTACTAGAAAGCCTTTTAATTCTAAAAACAGAAATTAACGGCGTTAAAGATTTAAACGTTGATGATAAAATAAAAACAATAGAGGACATAGTTATAAAATTAAAATCTTCCTCCGATTTACTTCCTGGGATTGAGGAAATTGAGGTTCCTGAAATAAATAGTGTTCAAAAAATATATTTTGTTGCGTTATATTTAGGCTCAAAGAAAATTTGGATGGACCATCTAAAGGTTACAAAGGCTAATCTTGAACAAGATAGTTCGGTTCCATCATCTAATGAGAGTTATAAGGAATCTCAAAAAATTAAGCCTATACAAGTGTCTTTCAGTAAGGATATAGAGGAAGGACTCTACAAAGCTCTTAAAGATTACTTTCCTGAAACTGAGAGTAAATTATTTGCCGATTTATTAGGTGGAAACCCCATTAAAGGTAAATTAAGTTTTGAAATGTCTGGTAAGAGGTTAGGTTTTGTTTTTAGGCAACTCGTTGAAGGTAAAAAAATAAAACTTCAGAAAAAGGATTTAATGGAGTGGTTGCAAGAGAATTTCTTATACTATAACTCAAAGACTAAATTGTATACTGCTTATTCAGAAGATTACCTAAAACGAATAATGTATCACAAAGATGGAATTCCTCCTAAAATCAGTAGAATTGATATTTCAGACTTACTTTCCTAATTAAAACCTAGATTTCAATATTTTTCGTAAAATACTTGTACACCTTTAGTACACATGTACACCTATGAGTATTGCATGTGTACTAAATTTTAGCTGTCTTTTGTGGTATTATTAAATAAAATTATAATATCATGATCAATTTAGAAAAAATTCCTTCCTATGTAAAGTTGGAAATTACGAAAGAAGATTTAATCGAATTTGCTAATCAATTAGTAAAGCAAATCCAGCCAATTCCCCAAATTCCTGAAAAGGATATTTTTAATATTTCCGAGGCTGCTGAGTATTTAGGATTAGCCAAACAAACCTTGTATGGTTACACAAGTACAAACAAAATTCCTTTCAAGAAGGTCAATAAAAAATTATTTTTTCATAAGAAGGATTTAGTAAAATGGTTGGATTCAGGTAAAGTGCAAAGTCAAGATGAAGTTGAGGACGACTTAAACAATTATTTAACAAGAAATAATAACAAGTTATGAGTCAAAGAAATAGGGGAAAAACGACTATGACCTTTCGGCTTCTTCCAGAAGAGAAATTAGAGATAGTAAGAGCTGCGAGAGAAATGGATTTGAGTTCTTCTCAGTACGCTGAAATTCTCATTCTAGGGCATCATAATCAGTTACTTGAAAAAATAAAGGACGTTGAAAAAGAACCTCCAAAACTTGGTTTAGACTTATCACTTGACAATTATCAAGTTCAATTTGTTAATGCTGCCCTTAAAGCATTAAGAAGAAAGTTCCCAAACGAACCTCTTGAATTATTACTATTAGCTAGTGTTTTTCAAGTGTTCAATAATGAACAATCTTTTGTGAAGGATAGCTTAAAAGATTCGTTATCAAAAGTTAAACAAAAAATTAAAAAACATAAATCTAAAAATCATGACTAGAGCAATTTTAGTACCTGTAGTTTTATTAATCGTAGCACTTTTCTTGTTTGGTATAATTCAGTATTTTTCAAATAAGAAGAAAGAAGGACAATGGGGTATGGATAAAAAATTATTAGAGGAAGCCTTAAATGCTAAAACATTAGAAGTAAGAGAATTGGAAAACTGGATAGAAAGTCGTAGGTGGTAAAACAAGGTAAAGGAATCTTTGAAACAGAATATCGCTTTTACCATTTTCCTTGTTGTCTAATTTTTTATGAATTTATTTTATTAATTTGAACCGTCGATTTTGAAGCTTTATTATGGTCAATGTATTGTTCTAAAGGAAGTTGATAAATTTACATTTATATATACTGCGAACGGGATAAATTTGTGAAATCAAAAAGTCTGAAATTTGAGGTTTAACAAAGATTCTAGTTCAGATTGAAATTCGGAGTTTGCCTTTTTCAATGTCTGATTAATGGTTTGTTGAAATTGATTAAAGTCTTCGTAGTACTTAGCATACAGACATTTTTTCTTTAACCATTTCCACAATCGCTCAATGATATTGAGGTTTGGTGAATAAGAAGGTAAATACACCAAATGTATATTGAGTTGCCATGCTATATATCTAACCAAATCGCATTTCTGATAGCGAGCATTGTCTAGAACAATAAAGATCGGCTTCATATCAAAATAATAGATTCTAAGTTGATGCAAAAACTCTACTATAGAATTGGCATTGATATAAGTCTGGTTGGTAAAAAAGTGTATTTGTTGATTAACGGCATTGACTGCACCAAGTACATTATGTCGTTTTCGTCCAGAAGAACTTTTAATAAATACCCTTTTGACTGACCATAAAAAGCATAAAAATACCCCCATGACTATATGGGCAGCATCCATAAATAATAAATGAATTTGACCCAATTTTGCCTGATTAATCAAAGGATTAAGCGTATTTTCAACAAAATCAGCTTGCTTTTCAGGATTTGCTTTTGAAGGAATTTGACCTGTTTTTCGATATTTTAATTCATGTCGCTTCATCCACTCTCGAACTTGAGTAGGGCTTCTATTTAAGCCCGTCAGCTCTTTTATTCGGTAAACAGCTTCATTAGCTGTATGGGGTGGATGCTTTTCAAAATAGGTCAATAAACTTTCATTATGAGCTTCCAATTCACTTTTATTGGTGCCATATCCTACTTTTAGGATACCTTCATAACCTTCTTTATTCCATAAGTGGATATAATTGGTTACACTATTCAAGCTAATATCAGATAGTTGAGCTATTTCTTTATGACTATATGTTGTAGTAGCCTTTATTAAAATAGCTGTTAAGCGTTTTTGTACGAGCATACATGGATAAGAATATCTTTCGTATCTTAGTTGCTCAATGTCAGTTTTGCTGATGTTGAGGGTAAGCATATCTTTTTTAGTTTCGTCACTTAAAGATAGCTTACCTTTTCTTTTTTACAAATTCACAAATTTATCCCGTTTCTAGTATATAACTATTGTTTTCTATAGTTCTTTAAACATTTTAGCAAATTCGTTACGTAGATAGGGCACTATTGGAGAGCATCTTAATTCAATAACTTATTAAGATTCATCACAATATTGAATACTTGTATTCGATTTATCTGACTGATTCAAAATACCATTTAAAAAATAATTCAAATGAGACAGTACTGGCCAATTAAATTAGTGGTTACAAAAGTTAATACAAAATTTTATGAAAAATAAGCCATTCACAACCAAAAAAGAAAATAAAATCTACACGGGGCAAGCCTATTTAGACTCCTTAAATGACGGCAGAGAAATTTGGTTTGATGGGAATAAAGTAAAAAATATAGCAACACATCCAGCCTTTCGAAATTCAGCTAGAAGTGTCGCTCGTTTCTATGATGCCATGCACAACTCAGATTTGCAGGAGGATTTATTGTTGGAAGATGAATACGGCATTATTACCCATAAATTTTTTGCCCCCAGCCATAGTCGAAAAGAATTAGATGCCGCCCGCCATGCCATCGCCATCAGCCAACGAGTAAATTATGGTTGGATGGGAAGAACACCTGACTATAAAGCCGCTTTTATGGGACATTTGGCTGATAATGCAGGTTTTTATGATAAACCTTTTCAACAGAATGCTATCAATTGGTATAAAAAAACGGCAGAGAAATGTTTGTTTCTAAACCATGTCTTAGTTGACCCACCGCTCGACCGTTCCAAAGAAAGAATCAACGTTCGAGATGTTTTTGTGAGTGTGGATAAGGAGGATTCCAAAGGCATTTATGTAAGTGGAGCTAAAATGGTGGCAACAGGTTCTATGCTGACGCATGGTACATTTGTTGGATTGACAGGTAATATTACGGCTAGAATGCAAGCCAACCGAGATGAAGACATGGCGGTTATCTTCTTTGCGGATATGAATACCGAAGGTTTGAAGATGATTTGTCGCCCTTCCTATGAGTATAAAGCGACAAGTGCTTTTGATAATCCTCTTTCTGGTAGATTTGATGAAAATGATGCGGTATTGGTCATGGATAAAGCTTTTATCCCCTGGGAAAATGTGTTGGTGTATCGAGATATTGAACGTGCTAAAAACTTCTACTCTGGTTCAGGTTTTTTTAATCGGTATAACCTACAAGCAGGGGTAAGGTTAGCAACCAAAATGGAGTTCATAGCAGCATTATTAGAAGAGGGAACTAAGACTTCAGGTACGGATAAATTTAGAGGCGTTCAAGCAGCAATCGGAGAAGTAGTGGGGATTAGAAATATTATTTGGGGAATGACAACTGCGATGGTGAATGATGTAACACCACTTGGCGAGCATGGCGTAGTTCCGAGTGCAGAAATGGCAGCCAGTTTACGCTATTACATGGCGACTAGTTGGGACAAAGTGAGGGATATTTACCAGAAGTATTTAGCTGGTGCTCCTATTTATACTATTTCTAGCACAAAGGATTTACACAACCCAGTATTCAGACCTTTAATCGACCAATATTACAGAGGAACGGGGAAAAATGCGGTGGATAGAATTAAGTTATTTAAACTAGTTTGGGATGCCATGTATTCAGAGTTTGCAGGCCGACATGCCTTGTATGAGCGAAATTATTCAGGGAATCACGATATGCAACGAATTGACGTATTATTACAAGCAGAAAAAGCTAAATCAATGGATAGGTATCGCAATATGTTACAAGATTGCATGAATGATTATGATGATAAAGGTTGGACGAATTCTTGGCAAAATTTAGCGCAGAAGGAATCGGGAGAAATTAGTTAAAAATACAAAGGAAATAGTACCTTTAGTACTAAAATTTAGCATTTAAGAAAATCTGATTTTATAAAATCAAAGCAATGGATAATAATTTACAAGCTTACTGGAAAGCCAATCTAAGAATCCTCATCATTCTACTAACTATATGGTTCGTAGTCGGTTTTATTTGCCCTATTTTAATGGTTGACCAACTAAATAACATCCAACTTGGTGGTTTTAAATTAGGCTTTTGGTTTGCCTTTCAAGGCAGTATTATTGTCTTTGTCATTCTATTATTTGTCTATGCTCGATTGATGAATCAATTGGATAAGAAATATGGTGTCGAGGATTAAATGAGTTAGCCTCATTCAAAATTCAAAATTTATCATTCAGAATTAAGTCTAATGAATACCCAACTATTAACAATTATATTTGTCGGCATCACCTTTCTAATTTATGGCATTATTGCTTGGTTAAGTCGAGCTAAATCCACGGATGATTTTTATGTAGCAGGAGGTGGGGTATCTCCTTTAGCGAATGCTATGGCGACCGCAGCAGATTTTATGTCGGTAGCGACCATGTTATCTGTACCGGGATTAATCGCTTACCTTGGATTTGATGCAGCTGTATATTTATTAGGCCCTCCAGGAGGATTTCTATTATTGGGCATTTTGATTGCGCCGTATTTGCGGAAATTTGGAAAATTTACCATTCCTGATTTTATTGGCGACCGTTATTATTCCAATACTGCTCGAACTTTAGCCGTTGTTTGTGCGGTGTTCATCACCTTGACTTATTTGGCGGGACAGATGAAAGGAGTAGGGGTCGTATTCTCTCATTTTCTGCACGTCTCGAAAGAATGGGGTGTCATTATTGGGGCAGGCATCGTTTTCTTTTATGCCGTTTTAGGAGGAATGAAAGGGATTACTTATACCCAAGTAGCCCAATTTTGTATTTTAGGATTCGCCTTTTTAGTGCCTATCATTTTTCTATCGGTGATGGTCACCAATAATGCCAATGTTTTTACAAGTTGGGGAGGTCAAACAACGGATGGTGTTTTATTATTAGATAAGTTAGATGGATTGAGCAGAGAATTTGGCTTTAAAGAATTTACGGCACAACGCAGACCGACCATTGATATGTTTTTTATTGGTTTAACGCTTATGTTGGGTACGGCAGGAATGCCTCATATTATTATCCGTTATTTTACGGTGCCGAAAGTAAGTGATGCTCGTAAATCGGTGGCTTATACCTTACTATTAATTTCCATTGTGTTTTTAGCAACCCCTCCATTAGCTGCCTTTTCTAGAACATTGATGTTAGAAAGCTTGAATAACATTCCTTATGCCAATGCCCCCGATTGGTTTAAGGTGTGGGAACAAACCGATTTTTTGTCCTTTACCGATAAAAATGGAGATGGGATTATTCAATTTGTAGGGGGGGCTGCCAATGAATTAAAAATTGATTTTGATATTACCTTTTTAGCTATTCCCGAAATTGCGAACTTACCCAATTGGATAGTTGCTTTAGTCGCAGCAGGGGCTTTGGCAGCTGCTTTATCTACCGCAGCGGGCTTATTATTAGTCATTTCTTCTTCTATTTCCCATGACCTTATCAAAAAACAATTATACCCTGATATGACAGATAAAAGAGAACTAGGGATTTCTCGAATCTGTATTGGCATCGCCCTTTTATTTGGTATTTATTTTGGTATCAATCCACCAGGTTTTATTATTCAAACCGTTGCTTTGGCGTTTAGTATTGCCGCCTCCACTTTCTTTCCTGCCATTTTAATGGGTATTTTCTTTAAAAAAGTAGCAAAAGAAGGAGCTATTGCAGGAATGTTAGTAGGCTTAATTTTTGTCGTTGCCTATATCGTTTATCACGAATTTATGGGCGGCAAAGCTGATGGTTATTGGATGAATATTTCTTCGCAAGGTATTGGTGTGGTTGGAATGTTATTGAATTTTACGACTACTTTTTTGGTGAATAAATATTATGGAAATGAACCGCCTGAGGAGGTGCAGCGGATGGTGGAGGGGATACGGTATCCTAAGGGAGTGGGGGAGGCTCGTGGGCATTAGGATTGTTTATCGATGTAATCTTATATATTTTGAAGGTTTAATTTGTATTGTACTGTTGGCCTTTTGTTTGGAAAATTAAGTTAATATATCTGTTATGCTCCTTAGCATTTCGTTTTTTACCATATTCATGAAATCTGTGTTATCAATTAATCTTTTCCTTACCATTGCTAGATAATCAGATTTATTAATTCTAGATATTCTTTCTATCTTATTAATTACACCTGTTTCTCTAAATGGGTAACGAGAAATAAGACCAACAATATCCTTTTCTAATATCATTTTTTCAAACTTTCTTTCCTCTTCGATTATAATATCGTCATACGATAATTGAAAATTGAAATTATCTCCTCTATTTATATTACTTAATGTTGGAAGAGAAGAATTAATTTTTTGTCTTATAATTTTTTCACACATCTTTTTACAAAGTCGTTCTTTGTGAGATTTTATTTCTAGTATTATTGCTGATTCTATTTCCTCTAATGTTTGGGTAGCATTATTTCCTGTGAGTGTAGAGTGTAGATTTATTATTTCTCTTATTACGGACGGTGAATAATATATTGATTCTACTGAATAATAAGGAAGTGCTAGTATACCTTCTTGTAAAAAATCAGCTATTTGCTTGTCAGTTCTATCATCTTTATCTATAATACCGTAAGCAATTACATGATGTATTGAACTTGAGTTCTTCATTCCTCTTACTGATTCAATAACTTTCCTACAGTTTTTTACAGGTTTAAAAGTTATTTCTGGATAGATAATCTGATAAATACTATAATCTAAACTATTTGAATTATTACCTTCAACAAACACTATTCGTTTTTTTCCACCTAAAATTGTCTCTTTAAAATCTTCTGGTATATTATTTACTTCTTCAATATAATCAGTATCCCATGATTTTACATTTTGCTTATCCCAATAGGATTTACGCACTAGTATAATTGCTGATGCTCCATTATCAATAGGTATGTAAATCTCATGAGTAGCTACTACAAAAAAACAATCAACTCTTAGAGCAAATAAATTTCTTAATAGTTTAGAATTAATTGATTTATGAAGGTGTCTTTCAGGTTCATCAATAAAAAAAACAGTACCTTCTTTTTCTGTCAAAATATTACAACATAATAGCAATACATTTTTTTCTCCATCTGATAGTTGTACTATACTGTATTCAACCGAATCAGGCTTTTTAGCAAATAATTCTCCTTTTTTTAGATATATTTCTAGATTTATACCAGCTAATCTAAGAAGATTATTGAGGTGGGATAATGGAGAGTTATTTTGTGCAATCTGTAACGCCTTTTCTCCTCCGTCACTTTTTAATTTATTAACAATTAATTTATTAACTTCATTTTCTGAATTAATAAAGTCGGTCATAGCAAGACCTACTCTTTGGGATAAGTTACCTCCATCATATCTTATACTACTTTTGTTTTCTACATTTTTTTTATTCATTTCAATTATTGCTCTTTGGTTTTGAATTACACTCACCCCATTTGAATGAAAACTTATATTTCTATATGCAAGAATTAATTTGGCTCGCTGTTTTACTTGTAAAAATAAGTGATGTAATAGAGCTGATTTACCACAACCATTAGAACCAAGAAGAAATAAAGAATTCCCTTTTTTTAGGGTTATTTCATATGGTTGTGGATTATTATTTACTTTTAACTTGATTTCATTTTCTGACATAAATTTTTTTCCAAATATATAAATATTTATACTTTAAACAATACATCTCCACTATTTTCAATGCTTTCCAACATCCCAACCCTTACCCCCAATCAATTCCGTAGCCACTCCCTTAGGATAGTCCTCCAAATCCGTAGCCATCGTATCATTCCAGCGATTGAGATACCCAAACAAAGCTAGAGAGGCTACTAACATTTAATACTTCGCCATAAATTCCCGGGGGCTTTGCTGAATGATTTTTTTAAAGGTCCGGCTAAAATAAGAGACATCATTATAGCCACTTTCATAGGCAATGGTAGAGATTCTTTTATCCGTTTGTATCATTAACTCACAAGCATGAGAGATACGAATTTCGTTGACAATTTCTGAAAAAGTCTTTTTGGCGTGCTTTTTTAAAAATTTACAAAAAGAAGATTTCGTCATGGCTAATAAGTTGGCAGCCTCGTCTAAAGAAACTTGTTCTTGATAGTTTTTTAAAACGTAATCATATACCTGTTGAATCCTTTCCAACTCTGCCATCTTTGTATTCGCTTGGAAACTATCCTGCGTAATGTATTTTGCGTCAGTAGAATTAGCTAAAAAATTTAATAAATCCAATAAGGCTAATAATTTATTGAATCCGTCCTTTTGCAAAACCCGTAAGGCTTTTTTCTTTACCTTTTGTTGGGTTTTTCCATAAAACTGTATACCTCGTTTAGCACTAGAAAATAGTTCCTTGATGATTTTAATTTCTGGTTTATCCAAAAAAGCCTCTCCTAAAAAAGATTCTTGCATTTGGATAACGATTTGTTCAGAGGGCAATTCCGTGATAAAACCATGTGGCAAATTAGCCCCAAATAATACTAAATCGCCTACTTGATAATCCGCAATATTATTCCCTACAAAACGTTTTCCTTCACTTTTTAAAGTCAAACAAATTTCTACTTCAGGGTGAAAATGCCAAGCCTCTTTTAGAGTAGGTCGTTTAGGTCTTTTTACAATTTTTGCAATAAAAGAATGTAAGGGTTTGTTTTGGATTTTTTCAAATTCTGGCTTCATGTTTTTTTCCTGTGAATGATTAGGATAGATTTTTAGCTTACTTCAAAAATAGACTATTTTATTAATTTTCAATGTATATAAATGCAAAATTGACAATATAGTCTATTAATTGGAAAAAATAATGCAAGGAAAAGCGATGAGGTTGCTACTAACTTTGCAGGGTCAACCTTTCATTTTAAAATAAAATATTGTTTTATTAGCACAAAACGGAATATTATGAAACTAAAATTAGTCTTACAGTTAAAAAATTATATCCTTGTTTTTGCAGCCGTTGGAATGGCCTTTTCAGCTACTGCACAGAATACGGTATCTGGTACGGTAACAGATGCAAGCACAAGTGATGCCTTAATTGGCGCAAACATTTTAGTACAAGAAAAAAGTTCTGGAACGATTACCGATTTTGATGGAAATTACTCCTTGGACCTTGCAGACGGCACTTATAATATCGTCGTTTCCTATACTGGATATACTAATCAGGCAGTTCAGGTAACGCTGAGCGGAGGTCAATCTTTAGCTCAGGATTTTGCACTAGCACAGGGTACGGGTTTGGATGAAGTTTTAGTAACTGCTTCCGCAACTTTTAGGTCGCAAAAACAAGCACCATTATCTATTAGCACCCTTAAGCAAGCTGAAATCACTAAGTTAACCCCTAATAGTCAGGCGGATATTCTTAGAAGTATTCCCGGTATTACTGCAGAAGGTGGTGGTGGTGAAACAGCTACTAACCTTTTTGTAAGAGGTTTGCCTTCTGGTGGACAATATACATACAACCCTTTACAGTATGATGGACTTCCATTGATGACTGCTTTTGGTTTGAACTCTTCTGCACACGATGTTTATGCCCGACCAGATATTGGTTTCAAAGGGGTAGAATTTGTGAGAGGTGGAGCTGCTATTTTATATGGTGCGGGTTCTGCTGCTGGTGTGATTAACTATATCAGTAAAACAGGAGATGCAAATCCAGGGAATATTGTAAATGTGGAACTGGCAGACCAAGGAAGATTAAAAACAGATTTTTATAGCGGTGGCAAATTGGGAGGAGAGGACTCTAATACTTATTATGCGGTAACAGGATTTTTAAGATACGATAATGGGCCTTATGAAACAGGTGTACCCACTAGAGGTGGGCAATTTAGAGCAAATATCAAAAATGTATTTGATAGAGGTTCTTTTACTGTTCATACCCAATTAATCAATGACCGAGCGCAATTTTTAATGCCACTTCCATTACAAGGAGGTTCTAGAGAACGAATCAATGGGAATGATGGAGAACCTGTTTCTCAGTTAATGACTGGGGCTTTAGGGAATACCTCTTTATTAACAGCAGGTGGTGTTTATGAAAGTCCATATGAAGATGGTGTATTTACAAAGGGAGGCTATGTTTTAGGAGAATTTGAATATAACTTAGCAAGTGATTTGAAATTTAAAGCAAAGACAAAAATGGCTAATTATAAGCACAGCTTTGCTTTATACGTTGGGGGTAACGGTGTGAATGGAGGAAATCCACTTTCCCTAAATCAATATGTGGCAGAAGTAGCTCCTGGTAATACAGGATTCACAGCTAATTATCATAGTGGACCTTCTGTAAATGGTTCTGATTTGGTAGTGGAAAGTATACATGTAGATAGAATTCGTCCATTGACCGACTTTGCAGGAGAAGCATCACTTACAAAGAAAGTTAAAACGGATGCTGGTAGTCATAACTTTACCCTAGGAACTTTTATTGGGCGTTCAGAAGGAGATGATATCAATTACCAATATAGAGTGCTTTCAGAATTTAATAATAACCCAAGATTGGTGGATATTAACTATACGGATGCAGATGGCAATAATGTGATTCATTCACAGAATGGGGTTAAAAATAGAATTGGGATGACGAGTAATAAATATTTGCGCCAGAATAGAACGGCTTTCTACCTAACAGATGAAATCATTACTGGTAGAATGAGATTTGACCTTGGTTTTAGATATGAAAGAACAACAGGTACCTTCAATAATGGTAGCATTGTAGAATCACGCGTCTATGACAATCCTGAATTAAGTCCAGAATTAGCAAATGTTCGATTTGCAGATGGTAGCTTTACTACTGCTAGTATCGATGCCTCTGCTTGGGCACTTTCTTTAGCGGGTCTTTATGAATTATCAGAGAGCACGAATGCTTATGTCAACCTTTCTAGAGGTTATTTCTTCCCTCAATTTAGAGGTTTTACACCTATTGCCTCTGGTATAACAGGTACAGATTTTAAACCTGAGGTTATTTTGCAAGGAGAGGCTGGACTTAAATTTGGTAATCAAAAATTGAGTGGGTCAGCAGCCATATATTACGTGACTTTGCAAGATAGAATCAACATCAGAAATTCTTTTAGTAATGGTACTTTAGTACCAGCCAGAAGAGACGAGCAAACAACCGCTACTGTCGGTTTGGAAGCTAACGTGGATTACAAAGTGTCTAGTGACTTTAGTCTTAGAGGTACTTTAACTATACAAGACCATGAGCTTACTAAAAATCTTTCAGAAGATTTAGTAAACGGTGGTGAAACCCGTTCTAATGAAGGTAATAAATTAGCAAGACAACCAAATGTACTTGGTTTCCTAGGTGCTTATTATGATAATGGTAAATTTGATGCTTTTGCAAGCCTTAACTATACAGGCAAAAAATTCGCTAGTGATAATAATAATATTGAATTAGATGCTATCAGCTTAATTAGAATAGGTGCTGGTTACAGCATAGGAATTGGAGATAAAGGAGAAACACTTCGCCTTGGATTTAATGTCTTTAATTTATCGGATTCCCAAGGAATAACGGAGGGAAATCCAAGAGCATTAAATCAAACAGAAGAGGCTTTCTTCTTTGGCCGACCTATCTTGCCAAGAAGAGTCTTCTTTACAGGTACATTTAATTTCTAATGGCAAGGAAATCATGGTGTTTTTGAAAAGTACCACGATTTTATCATGATGATTTGTCTATAATAATAAAATTGCTACTTTGTGGCCAACAATTAATGTTAGGACAAAACAAAGCGCAAACCAACTTTAAAATTACATTAAGCAAGGCGTTATCTATAATTATTTTTGGTTCTTTGACAATTTTTGCAAAAGCGGAAAAAAAGCTTAAATTTCTCTTCTAAAAAATAGAGAAATGAGTCAAGATTTAAGCTTTTATTCAATGCTACTTAATATTCCAAATTTGGAGGTAGAACAAGTTTCTATTAAAAAAAATGCAATTCATATTTTCTGTAAAATAAAAAAAATAGAAGGAGAAATATGCCCAGATTGCGCTCAATTAGTCGATAGTAAAACCCCAAAATATCGCCGTCAAGTTCGAGACCTAGATATTAGTGGTCGAAAAGTGATATTACATATTCAAGTTCATCAATATCGGTGTAAATGTGGTCGCACTTTTAGTGAATCCTTTGACTTCGTTTCTTCTGGAAAAAGCTATACCAAAAGACAAGCTAAATATATCTTTGAAATGAGTGCTAAACAAAGTCATTTACAAGTAGCTGCTATAGTTGATATGTGCCATAAAACGGTAGAACGAATCTGCTATGACCAAGTGCTTGAAAGATCAATTGATTGGTCTAAAATTAAGCGTATTGGTATTGACGAATTTGCTTTCAAAAAAGGGCACAAAGACTTCATAGTCATCTTGATTAACTTGGATACTCATGAAATTATTGATATATTAGAGCAAAGAGATAAAAGTTTCTTACGTGCTTATTTTCAAGGACTTGGAGAAAGTTTTTGTGCACAAATCGAGGATTTTTGTTCTGACATGTGGGGACCATTCCAAGATTTAGGACAGGAACTTTTTCCTAATGCCCGAATACATGTTGACCGCTTTCATTGGACAACTCATTTAAATGATGTTTTAGATAATATGCGCAAAAAACTTCGTCGAACCGACAAAGAAGAAGAAGTTTTTAAAAGGCTCAAATGGAAACTTACAAAGCGACCTGAAAATCTTAGCAAGCAAGACAAAGAAGATTTGCGAAAAGCATTTGATAAAGCACCAGATTTAGAAGATGCTTATCAACTACGAAATACCTTGCAGTCTATTTTCGATACAGATTATTCGTATGACTTTGCTGTTCAACAAATAGACCATTGGTTAGCTTATGCCGCCGAATGGAAAAACAAGTATCTTGATAAATTTATTGCACTTTTTCAACGTCACCAAAAAAACATCCTCAATTATTTTAAAACTAAGGTATCAAGCGGTGCAGTTGAAGGAACTAATAATTTACTTAGAACCGTCAAACGATTCACTTTTAACATGACTAATTTTGAAAATTTCAAATTTAGAGTTTTCGCCTTTAAGCAGTAATTTGCAAAAATTGTCAAAGAACCTTATTTTTTTTAAGAAAATAGTTTCATACATTAACTAGTGAGAAAAGAAGGAGGCTTAGTCTCCTTCTATTTTTTATTAATGAACTTTATTTTAATATATGAGTAGGAAAGAAGGAGACTTGTTAGTTAAGGCGAAACAGGTTTTAGAAAATAATTGGAAGGATGGTTTTACCATTCCAACCAGTAATTTATATCCCTTTCAATGGAATTGGGATTCGGGTTTTGTAAGTATGGGATTTGGGCATTTTAATTTAGATTATGCCATGAATGAGCTGGCATCCCTTTTTTCAGGACAATGGAGAAATGGGATGATTCCACATATTATTTTTCATTCTGAAAAGGAAAAAACGTATTTTCCAAACTATGATTTTTGGGAGGCAAATGTCAATGCTGGTGCACCTAATAAGCCCAAAACTTCTGGAATTACACAACCTCCTGTTCATGGCTTTATTTTAGAGGAACTATTACTACAGCATCCTAAAGATGAGAAGCTAATCGCTTTTGCCAAGGTACTTTTTTCAAGAATTGTCGATAGCCACCGCTTTTTCTATCAATACCGTGACCCCAATCGAGAAGGGCTCACGTTCATTTTTCATCCTTGGGAATCTGGAAGAGATAATTCGCCTCTTTGGGATGAATCTATGGATAGAATTGTGATTGATTATGATAAGTTACCCAAATACACTAGAAGAGATACCAGTATTGCCGACCCTTCCGAGCGTCCTACTTCTGAACAGTATGACCGATACGTTTACTTATTAGAATTGGGAAAAAAATACCGCTATGATGGTAAAGAAATAGCAGAAGAAAGTCCCTTTTTAATTCAAGACAGTTTAATCAATGCGATTTTGATTAAATCCAATCAGAGTTTAATTAATATTGGTAAACAATTAAAGCTGGATACAGGGGAATTAAAGGAATGGCAAAGTCAAAGTAAAAAGGCCTATAAACAAAAATTGTGGAATAAAGATTTGGGGTGTTTTACGACTTATGATTTAAGAGGAGACAAACAAATTTTACATAAGGAAATTGGTGGTATATTTCCCCTTTTTGCTGAAATTCCCACTAAGAAACAGGCTGAAAGAATAAATGACTACCTAGTAAATTTACACGAACGAAAGTACTATATCTGCCCCAGTTTTGATGTGGATAGCCCATTATTTGATTCCAAACGCTATTGGCGAGGTCCAATTTGGCCGCAAATGAACTGGATGATTTATCATGGTTTAAAGGCTTATGGATATGAAAAAACCGCAAAAATTGTCAGAAAGGATTTAATGGAATTAGTGCAAAAATTAGGCTTTTACGAATATTTTGAGTCTCAAAAATCTATCGTCAAAACCATTAATAAGGGCTACGGTGGAGATGCTTTTTCTTGGACGGCCTCTTCAATTATTGACTTCATACACAATCCTTAATCTGACGAAGTCAGAACCAAAAAATCAAGCATTCTTCAACTTTTAGAAAAGTCTAAATCTAACAATCGAAGATGTTCTGACAACTAAGTGTTCTGACCTCTGACTTCTCAAACCGCATTCATGAATTACTTAGATTACATCGTCATTTTTGTTTACATCGCTGGATTCTTAATGCTAGGGAGGCTTTTTAAAGGGTCAGAATCAGGTGAAGATTACTTTCTAGGTGGCAAAAGTTTTGGATGGGCATCGCTTTCTTTAAGTACGGTCGCCACTCAATTATCCGCAATTAGTTTTATTTCTGCCCCCGCTTTTGTAGGACTGAAAGAAGGCGGCGGCATGATGTGGTTGACTTATGAATTTGCGGTCCCGTTGGCAATGCTTTTTTTGATGATTTTTCTCATACCACCTATGTACAAGGCAGGGATTGTAAGTGTGTATGAATATTTAGAAAAACGATTTAGTCCTTCTACAAGAATTTTAATAAGTGGGGTTTTTCAAGTTAGTCGAGCCTTTGCCACGAGTGTAATGGTCTATACGGTTGCTTTGATTTTGACGAGTGTGATGAGCATTCCGATGTGGCAAACGATTCTTATTATTGGTGTAGTGACCCTAATTTATTCTTATCAAGGGGGGATGAAAGCAGTAGTTTATGGAGATGTTATTCAAATGGTTATTCTCTTTGGCGGGATTCTTATATGTTTAGGTGCAGGTTTGTATCATTTAGGTGGTTGGGAGGTCTTTGTGCAGGAAGTAGACCGCAGTCGTTTGGACGCTGTCAATTTCCAATCAATGGGTTTGCAAAAGGGAGATGAATTTGGCTTTTGGCCCATGTTGATTGGCGGCTTATTTCTATATACCTCTTATTATGGTACCGACCAAAGTCAAGTGCAGCGTTTGTTCTCTGCCCAAGATTTAGGGACGGTAAAAAAGACCTTATTGAGTAATGGATTAATGCGTTTCCCGATTACTTTTATTTATTGTGTAATGGGTTTGGTGATTGGTACTTTGGTAATAACTCAACCGAGTTTTCGCCAACTCATTCCAGCCGATAAGCCAGATTTAATGATGCCTATCTTCATTAGAGAGTATTTACCTAATGGCTTGATTGGTATTTTGATGGTTGCCATTTTTTCGGCAGCAATGTCTTCGTTAAGTTCAGGGGTCAATTCTTTAAGTGCAGCATCGGTAGAAGATTTTTTCAATCGGAAAAAACAATTGAGTACCGAAAAATATATGCGATATTCAAAATATGCGACCCTTTTTTGGGGTGTTATTTGTATCATTTTAGCCTTTTTTACAGGTGATATTGCAGCAACAGTCATAGAAGCGATAAATAAAGTAGGTTCTGTTTTTTATGGCCCGATACTAGCAACATTTATTGCAGCTATTGGCATAAAAAGCATTAATTCTAAAGGGATTAATATAGGAATTGCAGCAGGAGTAGGCATTAATGTTTATTTATGGTTATTCGTACCAGAAGTATTTTGGTTCTGGTGGAATGCTATTGGTGGAGTAACGACTTTAGTGGTTGCTTATTTAGCAAGTTTAGTATTGCCTTCAAGCGATAAAGATACCTCTTCTAATTTTGATTTTAGTTGGGAAATGGATTGGCAAAAGGCAAGTTTATTAATTGCTTTTTTTGCAGGAATTGTATTATTTAGTATGAACGTAGATAAGCTTTTTTGATACTAGTCTAGTGTAATCGCCAAATTTATTGGAACTGTAAATTACCCGGTGTTTTATAACCACGAAGTGGTTGAACATGAATAGCCCCGAATGAAATTCGGGGTGTATGTTTTTCGGTAAAGTCCGCCAACCCTGGAAGGGTTGAACATCAACATTTTACGTTCAACCCCTTCAGGGTTGGCGCATCATTTGCTATCATTACCACCGCATTTCATACGGTGTTATTCATGTTTAATCCTTTCAGGATTTTAAATTGGAAATCAACGGATTCCGTCTTCAGACGGAACAGTTCCAATAAATTTGGCTGTTACGGTTGACTGTGAATTTTTATATACAGACCATACCTTTTACTGCCAAATCCAATTCCTAATTTCATGACACCATACCTTATAGCTGCCGACATTGGCGGTAGTCATATTAGTTCAATTGTGCTCAATACAAATGATTGGATAGTTGAGCCAACTAAAATGATTGAAACCAAGGCGAATAGTTTCGGACAAAAACACACACTCATCCAAAGCTGGGCAGATAATCTTTTAGAGAGTGCCCAAAAAGCAAATATCAAAAATATCAACCAAATAGCCCTTGCCATACCAGGCCCTTTTGATTATGAAAAAGGCATTTTTCATACGCATCCTGAAGGTAAAATGGGCAGTTTAGTGGGAGAGCATCTCAGGGAATTATTAATCCCATTTTTTGGCAAAGCCTTAAAAATTACTTTTGAAAACGATGCCGCTTGCTTTGGACTAGGAGAGGCTAGTTTTGGCGTTGGTCAAAAATGTCAACGAATAATTGGCGTCACTTTGGGTACAGGCATTGGTAGCAGTTTTATTGCCCAGCAAAAGATTATTAAAACCCACTCATCCATACCGCTTGGTGGAGAACTATACGAATCCCCTTTTGAAAATAGCATTGCCGATGATTATTTTTCGACTCGATGGTTTGTTCGACAAGTCCTAAAAGATATAGGTTTAAAAATAAGTGGCGTAAGGGAACTAACAGAAAAAGCCCCTGAAGATTATATTCAAGTTATATTTAAAAAATTTGCCCTTAATTTTTACCAATTTCTACTACCTTTCGCCAAAGACTTTGGAGCAGAAATGATAGTTGTTGGTGGGAATATTGCTAAAGCATGGCGATATTTTGGGAAGGAATTAGCGGAGTTGTTTCAAAAAGAGGCGATACTTGTCCAGCCCTCTTACTTGAATGAACAAGCGATTATACTGGGGGCAGCAAAGGTTTTTGTGGATACTTTTAAGTCAGTCAAATGAATCCCGATAGCCATACGGGACAAGTTTTGGCGACTACATTATCATTCAATATTCAATAAAAGTTTATGCAATTAAACTGGTCAGAAAATTATGTTTTAGAAGATAACTTTGTACGGTTAAGTCCATTAGCGTCCATGCATATTAAGCCTTTGCATGACCTAACTTTAGACCCTGAAATATGGACTTATTTTTTAGAAAAAGGGCAAGGAGGGCAGGAATACGAAACCTATATCAATAATGCATTGACTCAAAAAAAATTAAAGAAAGAATATCCTTTTGTCGTTTTTGATAAAACAAAAAAGCAATACGCTGGCATGACCCGCTTTTACGATTATTCTAGCGAATTACAAACCATTAAATTAGGGCATACTTGGTATGGAAAAGCATTTAGAGGAACAGGTATTAACAAACATTGTAAATACCTCTTGTTTGAATTTGCTTTTGAAAAATTAGCCGTTGAACGGATTGGTTTCGGTGCTTATGCGACGAACACGATTAGTTTGGCAGCGATGAAAAGTGTAGGTTGTCAACAAGAAGGCGTCCTTAGAAATTTATTTCCTGCGCTTGATGGAAATGGTCGAACAGACTGTGCCTTATTTAGTATTTTACGGAAAGAGTGGTTGGATACAGCTAAAGTTGTCCTAAAAAATAAACTTAGCAAACAGCGTAGAATATAAGGTTATGAATGATTATCAGTTGTTCATTAGTGTTTATTCTAAAAAAAATCGTACGATAAAATTTGAATGCTGATAATCAATGAGTTAATGTCATTCAAAATTCAAAATTTATCATTCAGCATTAATTCTATTATAACAAATTTCTCCAACTTGTTTTTTATTCGCTACTAAACAATGAAAATTCTCCTAGCTCCCGATAAATTTAAAGGCTCTTTAACCGCTCAAGCGGTATGTGCTGCTTTGTCCAAAGGCATCTTGCACGCCAATCCACAAGCGACTATTATTGCTAGACCGATGGCAGATGGTGGAGATGGTTCCCTAGCCATTTTGGACTATTATTTTACCTTAAAAACCATCACCAAAAAAGTCCAAGACCCGCTCGGTCGCCCAATTACAGCGACTTACAAAATGGGCGAGGGTAGGGCTTATATCGAACTAGCAATTGCCTCTGGTTTAGCCCTTTTAAAACCCGAAGAGCGTAATTGTATGCGCACTTCAACTTATGGTACAGGAACACTAATTGCAGATGCTTTGGATAAGGGAGCTACCGAAATTTTCTTGTTTTTAGGTGGAAGTGCTACGAATGATGCTGGAATGGGTATCGCTACCGCTTTAGGTTGTCAATTTTTAGGTAAAAACAATCAGGAACTCCAACCCATTGGCGAAAATTTACCGCTTATTAAAAATATAAAACTTAGCCCCAATTTTGATTTTAATAATATAAAAATGACCTTGCTTTGCGATGTCACCAATCCTTTATTTGGGCTAAACGGAGCAGCTTATGTGTATGCTCCTCAAAAAGGAGCGACGACTGAACAGGTTGAGTATTTGGATAAAGGGTTAAGAAATTTTAGTCAAGTTGTTCACCAACAGTTAGGTATAGATGTGAGTAGTTTGCCAGGAGGAGGTGCAGCAGGTGGCATTGGGGCGGGGTTGACGGCTCTTTTGGGCGCAAAAATGGAGAAGGGTTTTGCCGTTATCGCTCAATTAACAGATTTGGAAAAACAAATCCAACAGGCAGATTGGGTCATTAGCGGAGAGGGGAAATTGGATACCCAATCCCTACAAGGGAAAGTAATTGATGGTGTAGCAAGTCTCTGTAAAAAGCACCAAAAACCACTTTATTTGTTTGTTGGAAAAAATGATTTACCAAAACAGGTAACAGACAATTTAGCTATCAAACAAATATTTTCTATTGCTAAAAATGCTAAAAATTTAGAAGATGCCATGTTAAATGGTGCTAAGTATTTGGAAGAAATGGCTCAATTATTTACCCATGTTTCCCAACATCCCACCCCTTAGCACCAATCAATTCCCTAGCCACTTCCTTAGGATAATCCTCTAAATCAGTAGCCATCGTATCATTCCAGCGATTGAGATACCCAAACAAAGCTAGAGACGCCACAATTTCTACAATTTGCCCCTCATCAAAATATTTCTTGACCTCATCAAAATCAGCGGCATTGGCCTCGTTGGGTACTAAAGCCCCTTTGAAAGCTAAGTTCAAGGCTGCTCGTTCTGCCTCCGTAAATAGGGGAGAGGTCTGAAATTCCCAAACCGCTTCAATTTTTTCTTTAGACGCTTTATAGATTTTGGATAAATTCGCCATGTGTGCTTGACAGTATTTACAACCCGCTGCTTGACTAGCAATCAAACTAATCAACATTTTTAATTCCTCCGAAACCGTGCCTTCATACAAAACCACCTTATTCATTTGCATGAATGCTTTGGCAATTTCAGGACGGCGTTGCATGGTCAAAATACTATTGGGAATAAAGCCACGAGTCGCTTGATAATGGTCAAGTTTTGGCTCTAATGCTGGGTGTAAATTCTTTGGTAATGGTTTTAAATGTGCCATGATTTTGTGTTAAATGCGTAACCGCCAATTTTGTGGCTGGTTCAAAATACTGATGATTAAAGTATTTAAAACAGCCAGTCAAATAAATTGAGACTATAAATTATCCGTTGTTAATCCTAGTCCGTTGTTGAAAAGCTATTAACAACGGATTAAAATTAACAACGGATTTTGAAAGACTTTCATAATTTAGTTATTTAGAAACTAAAATTCAGAGATTTAGCATACCCGGAAAAGGCAAATGCGCCCCAAAAATCATAGCTTTCTTTTCTCTAGCTCTTTTTAATAAAGCCCTTATGGTGTCCACCGTTTGTGCTGGATAAGAATCTATGAAAGAATACCATTCAGGATGCAGAACTTGAATAGGATGTCGAAAAGCATCTACGATATGTAAAAGTACGTCCCCTTCAGATTCAATTTCGACGGCATAATGGTCACTTCGATGGCCAAAAGCCTCTATCATTCTGATGCCTGGGAATATAGGTCTTCTAATATCAATTAAATGAATCCGATTTTTAATACTAGGCAATATTGTTGTTCCATATTTTAGTCGTTGCGCTAACTTTTTGGGGAGCATTTCGGGAGGTAGTACCTGTTTGAATACTCGTTCAAACTCTGCTATCAGTTGCTGTTGCCCTGTTTCCGATGTCCATAATTGGTAAGCGGGTTCAGGGATATAAAATTGGGCATTTGGGAAATTAGCAATGCCTCCAATATGGTCACCGTCTCCATGTGTTATAATAACGGCATTAATAGCCTGTTGGTTAATGCCTGCCGCTTTCATACTTTCTGCCAATTGTTGGTCGGCATAGCCACAGTCAATCATGACTTTATGAAAACCAGTATTGATGTACAAGCAATTAAAACCAACGGTTGGATTCATTTCTGTCAAGCCACATTCCGTGAGTGCAGCTTGTAAGTCCGTTTCGGCAACTTGCGGAAATTGTTTGCTTAGGGGAATAACCTTGCTAGTGTCTTTCAATGCAATGCACTCGTATTTGCCGATGTTAAATTTATAATGGTTCATATTGTTTTAAGGTGTCATGATTTCGTAACCACCAAATTTATTTGGCTAGTTCAAATTATTGATTTTTAATGCATTAGAAAGAGCCAGCCAAATAAATTTGGCGGCTACATTTTAATTCATTTTAGGTAAAAAGATTATACCAACATCTTTTTTATACTGTTCCCAATCCCCCAATAATTCGGTCAATTTTTCAGGCTGTTTGTTGGTCAAATCTTGCTGTTCTGAAAAATCGTTTTCCAAATTATATAATTGAAAAAGCTCATTTTTAGCGGCATCTGCCTGATTGGTAATTTTCCAATTGCCTTTTCTCAAAAATGCGGAACGGCGATGTTCTATGGCAAAAACAAAATCGTCGTCGTGGACTTTAGTTGCTTTTTGTTGAATATAAGACAGTATAGAAACGCCTCTTTGCGGTTCTATTTTTTTGCCATTCCATTCGCTAGGGTAGGTGGTATTGGCGATGTCTAAAAAGGTGGGGGCTATATCTTGGATACAGAAAAATTCTTTTTGCACTTCCGCTGAGGAAGGAATCCCTTTTCCAGCAATAATAAAAGGAGACGCCATACTTCCTTCATACATTTTTTGTTTGTATTTTCTAAAGGGTGCAGAGCTAACTTGCGCCCAATTTGCCCCTAATGCGATAAAAGAATTTGGGTGATTCATATTCTCATAAGAATTATCATTCCAAGAAAGAATATTAGGGCCATGAAGACTAGATTTACTTAAATCTTCTGCCGCCGCCCCATTATCAGATTGTACAATGATGATGGTATTATCATATTCCCCACTATCCTTTAATTGCTGAATAAGCCGACCAATTTGTTCATCCACAAAGTGAACCATACCTGCAAAGATTTCCATTTTTCTAGCCTCGTACTTTCTTTCTTCGTCACTCAGGTCTTCCCAATTTTGTAAATCTGGATAATTGGGAATTTCGATTTTAGCGTCAATAATCCCTTTTTCTTTTAAGCCTTTTAATCGGCGCTCCATGATTATTTGGTAGCCCTCATCATACTTTCCTTTATACTTATTCCAGTAGTCAACGGGGACTTGCAAAGGCCAATGTGGAGCCGTATAAGCCGCAAAAGCGAAAAAAGGTTTATCTTTATTTTCTTTGTGCTCCTTTTTTAAAAATGCTAACATTTTATCGGTGTACCATTCCGTAGCATACCTTCCTTCTGGATATTCGGTGGGTTGACCATTATGAAAATAATAGGAAATCGAATCTATTCGCTCTGGGTGAGAAATGGTATAGTTTCTACTGTTATAATAATTTCCTACTGCATTCCGCAATGCCCATGTATTATCAAAACCATGATTAGAAGGGAGCGACGCATCTTCCCAACCTAAGTGCCATTTCCCCACAAAAGAAGTGGTATAACCTGCTTGTTGTAATAATTTTGGAAACGCAACAATTCGGTCTGAAATATCCTCTTCGTAATTTTTTAAACCTTTATATCTTGAATTCATTGGATTGGTATTAATCATCCTGCCCATCCCTTCAATATGATTGCTATTACCAGAAATCATCATCGCACGAGTAGGCCCGCACATTGGAGCTGTCCGAAACCCTGCAAATTTTTGTCCACTTGCAGCTAGCGCATCAATATTCGGTGTTGAAATTTCGCTACCATAACAACCTAAATCTGAAAAGCCTAAATCGTCTAGCATGATGTAGAGGATGTTGGGGCGAATATCTATTTCAGAAGTAGAATTATGGGGTTCTGATTGGTCCGAACAGGAAAGTAACAATCCAAAGAATACAAATATTATGTGCCGCATTTTTTCTTTTAATTTACATTTTAATTTTAATTATTCTGTACCGTTTCCACTTCCTTCTTCCATTTCAACCATCCTCGTATTTGCATTAAAAAATTAACGAAATGCATAAAGGCTAAAAACCACAAATTAGTCAAACCACAGATAATCATGGCTAAAAATTGTCCAACAGCCATAATCCCGAAAGCTTTGATACTTCTACGATTAAATAGTTCAAAGCCCACTAGAATTAAGATGGCGGAGAGGATTTCTACAATTGTTTTTAGTGTCATGCTGACGATTGCTTGGTTATGTAATCGCCAAATTTATTTGGCCGATTCGTAAATAATTGAAATTCAGTTAGTTGTGAACCAGCCAAATAAATTTGGCGGTTACGAATTACTGACAAAAAAATTAGAAATATAGCAGTAGATGCTCCTAAGAAAAATTAACTTCATGCACCGCTTTCATCGCCCCATGCAAAAAACAAGTTTGCTCACTCATTTTCAAAATATTTTCGGCAATCTCATCGGAAAGGTCAGAATTGATATAAGTAATCGTATTAATGGGCAATGCAGCTGATTTTCCTTCCTGTACTTCAAAGTTGGTTTCCTGTTCAATTCGGTAGCCCGCTAAGTCGTATTTTTTGATTTTGGCATAGCGACCAATTTGGGTCATAAAGCAAAAACCAACACCTGCGGAGGCATAGGCTAAAGAAGAAGGGGTGCGCAATTCTCCACCAATGGAAGTAGGTAAATCGCAGAAAAATCGAAAGGTACTGCCCAAAGGTTTGAATATTTGAATGTTTGTTTCCGCTAAACCATCCTCCGAGGGAGTCGTAATTGCTCGAATGTGCAACGTCCTTTTTTGACTTTCTTTTAAAGCCGTTCCTTTGCCTCCTTCTACATTGAATAATGTTTCCACTTGTGTTTGTTTAGAGACAATGGCCGCTGTTTTATTCAAGTCTTGTCCGATAATATAATTGCTTTTGGTGTCAAGTGTTCGAATACTATCAGTAGATTCCGTTACAGTACTTAAAGGTAACTTTTGGTCATTATGAAATAATTGAAAACCATTTTCTAAGGGCGTATCTAAATACCGATAGACAGGATTTTGTGCCTTCGCTTTTTCTATTAATTGTGCTACTTCAGCTGGATTACCTTTGGTTTTAAGTTCAATTTTCACATCTACAGGCAGCCCTCCAGAAATCATCGTGCCTCTCATAGCAGAACCTTCTATCGTATAATAATTATCCTGAATAATGGTGTAATCTTCGATTAAAATACCCGTTTCCTCTGCTAGTAAATTGAGTTGAGAAATAAAACCAAAAGCCATACCCGCCGAAAAATAAGCTAAGGGAGGTGGTGCAGAATCAGCTCCATTTAAATAAGGCCCTTCATCACAAACGATTTTCCAAGTTTCCCCTGTAAAATCTAATACGGTTGCCTCTTTGCGCATCCCATCTTCCGAAACGATGGAACAAATAACTTTTTTGTTCGGACTAGCAGGTGGGGGAATTTTGTGTACTATTGGGTTGTTTTTCATAATTAATTTTGATGGATGAATGTTGAATTTTGAATGATAAATTTTGAATAGGGTACAGATTCAAAATTCAAAATTTATCATTCAACATTAAAAACCATAGGGCAGACCAACATAATTTTCTGCAAAAGAATGTCCGCCTACCTTAGAATCTACTAAATAGGAGAGGGTAGCAATCTGCATTTTCTCCTCAAATCTACTTTGGCGAGGGTCTTTGTGGGTACTCGTCGTAACCCACCAAGAAAAGCGTTCGACTTTCCATATTCGCCGCAGACATATTTCGGAATAGCGGTCTAATAAATCGGTATCATTATTTTTATAAAAACGCTCAAAGGCATTGCCCAAGACAGTTACATCTGCAATGGACAAATTCATGCCCTTTGCTCCCGTTGGTGGGACAATATGAGCCGCATCCCCTGCTAAAAATAGATTACCATGTCGCATGGGTTCGGATACAAAACTTCGCATGGGCGCTAAGCCTCGATTGATTATTTTTCCTCGATTGACTTTGTAGCCTGCCCCAATTCTTTTTTCAAATTCATCAAAAAAAGCATCCTCCGTCCAAGCGTTAATGTTCTCCTTATTGGGTGTTTGGATATACAAGCGACTCAGATTTGGACCACGCATACTTTGTAAAGCAAATCCGCTGTCAGAATGTGCATAAATCACCTCATGGCAAGCAGGTGGGGCCTCCGCTAATACACCAAACCAAGCATAGGGAAACGTTCTAGTAAAATTTTCTTGAATAGTAGAAGGAATATGTTTTCTGCTAATCCCATGAAATCCATCACATCCTGCCACAAAATCACATTCCAGTACTTTTTCCTCACCTTCATGTGTATAATAAATATGGGATTGTTCCTCTTTAAGCCGACTAATCTTATGTGCTTTTGCCTCGAAAAATAAAGGCAAGCCATTTTGCTCCCGAATATCAATCATATCGCAAGTAATTTGACGCTGCCCATAAACGGTTACGACTTTACCACCCGTCAATTCTTCTACATTTAAATAATGTGCCTCTTGATTAAAATGAATATATATTCCCTTATGGGTCATACAATTTTTCTGCAAATTTTCACCGACACCTTCTTTGATAAGTGCATCTACCGTATTTTGTTCCAAGACTCCTGCTCGTAATCTAGCACGGACATACGCCCTATCCCGACTTTCTAAAATGACCGATTCAATGCCTCTATTGTGTAGCATTTGCGCTAAGAGTAGTCCAGATGGCCCTGCGCCAATAATGCCTACTTGTGTTTTTATTTTTTGCATAAAATGATTTATTTTTTTTCCGTAAGCATTTCGATTTTCGACGCTCGATAGGCTTTAGGTGATAAGTTGGTATGTTTTTTAAAAAACCTAGAAAAATAAGCTGGATGACTAAAATTGAGCAAATAAGCAACTTCTGAAATGGTTTGATTAGAATATTTCAATTGCATTTTAGCTGCTAAAAGCACATACCCCTGAATAACTTGGGAGGCTGATTTTCCTATTACCTCCTTGCAAATTCGGTTTAAGTGAGTAGGGGTAATTTGAAGTTCAGCAGCATATTTTTTTATGGACTTATTGGCATCACTCGATTGCTTAATACTTTTTTGAAACTGCTTAAAATATTGGTGGCTAGATTGTCCATGCGAGATAATAGCCGACATATTAATAGACATAAACCGTAGCATCGTTGCCAACAATAAACTCAACCAAGCCCTCAAGACCATTTCTTTCTCTTTAGTGTCTTCTAACAATTCTTGCTCAATAGATTCACTAATTTTAAATACTGATTGGCAATTTTCATCCAATTGTTCCAACAATAAAATAGAATCAAATTTTAGTAATCCTTCTGGGTGGAATGCCATTAACTCTTCGAGTAATTTTGTAGAAAAGGTAATGACTCGCCCTTTAATTTCTGATTTTTCGATGACTTCATGCAACGTATTTTCAGGAATAGTAATGATACAAGGCTTATCTATTTTAAACTCTTTGTGTTCACTCCTAAAAATAGCCAGCCCTGATTCTATGATGATAACTTGAAATAAGTGGGAATGTAAATGAGGTTTCACATGCCCGTCTTGCTTTCCAGGATGGTTTTTTACTATTTGGTCACAATGAACAAAATGAGGCGTTATTGTCTCACTCTTCTTGCCATAGATGACATAATTCCTGACTTTTAGATTAGTTGAATTCATTTCAGGAACATTTGTAGGTGTTAAGCATACAAAGCTAAATGCCTTGTGGGTGTTACTATTTCTTTCTTCAAAACAATGGTAAAAAGGAGGTTAAAAAAAATAAATGTTCGATTTGTGCAAATATTTACTTTTTTTATGCAAACATTAATAAAGAAGTGGGGTGAAATATGCTCAAAATTTGAATGCTGAGAATCAAAGAGTTAGTAAAATTCAAAATTCAAAATTTATCATTCAGAATTAAGTCTATTGTTTCCTAAGTGCCTCACTAATGCCTTTGGCAGCCTCCAGCAAATGTGGCAAAAACCGTTTAATCATCTCCTCTTTACTAACTCTATTGGTATTACTACTAATATGTATCGCATATTTGACACTACCATCATAAGAATATATTGGGACAGCTATAGCTCTAACTCCTGCCTCTAATTCCTGGTCAATCAATGACCAACCTTGTTGCTTGACTCTTTCCAACTCCGCTTTTAGCCGTTCTTTACTATTAATTGAATTGATAGTATGCTCTTTATAGTCAAACGTATCTAGTAGTTGGTCCTGTAGATTTTCATTCATCGCTAAGATAACTCTTCCAACTGCCGTCAAATGAGTAGGCAAACGAGAACCAATGCCTATGGAGACAGTCATAATTCTAGTCACTTGCTGTCTCACTAAAATGACGACCTCTTGCCCATCAATAATCACCACCGAGCAGGTTTCGTTAACCGCTTTAGAAAGATTTATCAAAAAGGGTTTGGCTATTTCTTTAATATCCAAAGACGATAAATAATTATACCCTAAATTCAAGACCTTTGGAGTCAATTCAAAAAATTTACCATCTGTTTTGATATAGCCCAAATGTGCATAAGTCAATAAAAACCTTCTGGCTGCCGCTCTACTTAAATTGGTCACTTTAGCTACCTCGGTTAAGGTCATTATTTTCTTTTCTTTTGAAAATGCCATTAACACCCGAAGTCCCTTCTCTAAAGATTGTACGTAATCTGTCTTTTTTATCTCCATTTTTGTTTAAAAGTTTACTATTCGCACAAATATATACTTTATTTACTTATTTTATCAAAAATAAAGTTGTTTTTATAAAAAAAATTAGAATTATGTTTGGTATATAAAAATAGTAAGTATATTTATGACATATTTTGAACTTATGTTCGTATAACGAACAAATGACACTTTTAACAATTATCAAAAGCAGATAATTACTATCATTAATGATTCATTAAAATAAAACGTATGAAAAAATCGAACTTAAAAAAAGTTTACTTGGGCCTTTTCATGATGCTCTTTAGCATAAGCATTTTTGCCCAAACTACCGTTTCAGGTAAGATTACTGATGCTGAATCTGGAGAAGGGCTGATTGGTGCAAATATTATCATTACAGGCACCACTATTGGTACCACTACTGATTTGGATGGAAATTATACATTGACTAGTGACCGTGCATTGCCTTGGACATTAGAAGTATCCTATACAGGTTTTACCAATCAATCGCTACAAATTTCAGCAGCAGGTACACAAGATATTGTGTTATCCGAAGGAGTTAATTTCAATCAAGAAGTAGTCGTTTCTGCCTCTCGGAAACAAGAGAAAGCGGTAGATGCGCCTGCCTCTATTTCCGTTTTATCCGCAGAAAAAATGTCTGTAGTAGCGGATGGTGGAAACATAGTGAATAGTTTAAAAAATACCGTAGGGGTTTCTGTAGTGGACCAAGGAATTGATAGGTCCTCTATTACTTTACGTGGAGCGGCGATTGTCAATCAAGGTAGAGTACAAGTCTTTAGAGATTATCGACCGATGACGCAAATAGCAGACCTTAACTTCGAGTCGCAATTGACGCCTATCTCTAATATAGATGTAAAACAAGTAGAAGTACTTCGTGGTCCTGCGGGTGCTTTATATGGCCCTAGTGTAAATGCAGGTGTAGTTCACTTTTTGACGATGGACCCTTGGGATAAGGATGGAACGACCGTTTCTGTAACTGCTGGAGAGCAAAGTTTACTGAAATTTGATGTTCGACATGCTGGTGCTATTAGTGATAAGTTTGGATATAAAATTTTGTTGGGTGGCATGAGTGCTGATGATTTCCAGATAGAAGAAACCTTAGCAGCCCAAGTAGCAGCTGGTAACAATGGAGGCGGATGGGGCGGAAAACCTGGTATGACAGGTGGCGGTCTGTTAGAAGGAGCGACTTTAACGCATGGCGGAAATATGATTAAAGATGTAGGAAATAGATATGGAACGGCAGCGCTATATTTCAAACCATCTGAAAATGTTTCTATAGTTGGTACTTTTGATTATGGCTCTTATAAAGGAAACAGAAGAAATGTACAGGGCGACTTTTATAATAAACAAACGACTAATAACTTTCAGATTCGAGCACAGTTAGGAGACTTATTTGTGGCTGCTAATAGATTTGTTAATTTGGGTAGTACCGATGAAGCTGATTTAGACAAAAACCCAAGTTGGAATGCCAATTATGCGAATGGAACGATAGCGGCAAATGGTAAAATTGTAGAAAGTAAATACGAAATACAATATCCTTTTTCGGTAGGTCCATTGGACTTGACGGTAGGTGGAGATTATATCAATTATACACCAGAAGATAATTTTAGAACAGCAGGAAGAAATGCCAATCAAAGCTACGTCATCTTCGGAGGGTATTTACAGGCAAAATATGATATTGCGCCTAATTTAGTATTAAATGCAGTTGCGAGATATGACAAATTTGACGCTTTTAATAAAACAGCCCTTTCTCCTAGAGCTGCTTTAATTTACAAGCCAAATAGTTCTAGCCAAGTTAGAGTGTCTTATAATAGGTCGTTCTCTTCTATGGTGCCTGTAAGAACTTTCCTAGATTTTAAAGGGCCACAACTTCCATTTAATGCACAATTACAATTTGTGGGTGGAGCAGCAGGATTTACGTTTAATAATCCGATTGTAGCGGGAATGCCATTTTCTCAAGGACTTAATGGGACTTCTTTAGCAGGAGATGTCATTCCACTAGGTGGATTTTTTGGCCCAGGTCCTTTAGCAGGCGCTTTAATGGGTGCATTAGGTGCAGATGGTTTTGCCGCTCTTCAAGCAGCAGCAGCGGGTCAAACTACAGGGGCTACCTATTCTACCTTTAGAGATAATATTCCTGTAGCCACTTTAGCTGGTTATGGCACCTCTACTGCGCAATTGCCATCAACGAATACTTTTGAAATTGGATATAAAGGAACGATTGGAGATAATATAGCTGTACAGATAGATATTTATAACAACAAAATTCAAGATTTTGAATCCAATGCCACGCCAATTACGCCATTCATTCAAGCGCCTGGTTTAGCAGCTGATTTGGGTGCTTTGGCAACTAGTGCTGGCTTAGACGGGGCAGCAGTAACCGCAGCAGTAAATGGAACGCCTTATGGTAATGGTGGCAATATTGGCTGGGCAGAATCTGATTGGTCTCAGTCTCGACCAGACCCAAGTACGCTACCTCAAATCAACTTTGGGTTCCTAAACTTTGGAGAGGCCTCTTACTGGGGCTATGATTTAGGTTTAGAATATTATATCAATCCAGAATTGTCCATCTTTGGAAACTATTCAGGCATCAATAAAAATCAATTTAGTTTAGAAGATTTAGGAGAGCGAGCTGATTCTGGTTTCCCTGCTCAGTTTCTAAATACGCCAAAAAGTCGAATCCGAATGGGGGTTAACTATCTACAATCTTCTGGTTTATTTGGTAGTATCGCCTTTTCTAATAATTCAGAATATGAGGCAGTCGTCGGTATTTTTAGAGGAACAGTTGAATCTAGAAATTTAGTAGACTTAACAGTTGGTTATAAAATGGATAATGGGCTAAAAGCTACTTTAGGTATTTCTAACCTATTTAATAATAAATACAGCTACTTCCCAAGATTACCACAAATTTCACGGGTGGCTACTTTGAATTTACAGTACCACTTTGGTGGGAAGAAATAGTAAATTATAAATGAGTGTATAAATCCGTTGTTAATTTTAATCCGTTGTTAATCGTTTTTTCAACAACAGATTAAGATTAACAACGGATAATTTACGCTTTTCATTTTTGTTGAAATCCAGCCTTCATGAGAAAGCTATTAACAAATCTATTGGGTCTTGGATTAGTCTTTTTGGTTGCACAATGTTCAACTACTAAACAGATTGTCAAACATTCCGCTCCCAACATTCTATTGATTATAGTAGATGATTTAGGCTATTCAGATTTGGGTTGTTATGGTAGTGAAATTAATACCAAAAATATTGATGCATTAGCCAGCGAAGGCATTCGTTTTACCAATTTTTATGCCTCCCCGAATTGTTCACCTACTCGGGCGATGTTGATGTCTGGAATGGACCATCATCAAGCAGGAATTGGAGCAATGGCGCTTTTAATGGGCCCTAATCAAAAGGGACAACCAGGTTATGAAGGTTATTTAAATAATAAAACCGTTGCGTTCTCGGAATTAGTAAAAGACAAAGGTTATCGAACTTATTATACAGGAAAATGGCATTTAGGAAAGAATGAAGTGGCGCATCCAAATGCTAGGGGATTTGACAAAGCGTGGTGGCAAGCAAGCGGAACACCTGGTTCACATTTTGATTGGAGTCCACCTAATCCTCGTATTAAAAATAACTATTTTGAGAATGAAGTTCCTCAAAAAGAACTACCAGTAAATTTTTTCTCCAGCAATTTCTATACAGATAAACTAATCAACTACCTTGAGGAAGATAAAGACAAAGAACAAGCATTCTTAGGTGTATTATCCTTTAGTGCCGTTCATTTACCAATTCATTGTCCAGAAAGCCATATTGATTTATACAAAGGAAAATATAAAGCAGGATACGAGGCATTGCGCCAAAGTAGATTGCAAAAACAAAAAGAATTGGGCATTACTGCTGAGGAAGTTAAATTAGCGAATTTACCTCCAACTGCTAGACCTTGGGAGGATTTAACTAAGGAGGAGCAATTATATGAGGCTCGACGGATGGAAGTCTATGCAGGTATGGTAGATAATGTGGATGATAATGTAGGAAAACTAATAGCTTATCTAAAAGAGACGGGACAATATGAAAGCACCCTAATTTTTTTAATGTCTGATAATGGAGGGGCAGGCTTTAATGGCTGGCAATCTAAAGGCGGCCAAAAACGCTATGCAGCGGCAGACAATTCCATTGAAAATTTAGGAAAGGAAGGTTCAGTCAATTATATTGGGGCAGGTTGGGGAAGTGCTATTTCCACGCCTTTTCGATTATTTAAAAGACATACTGCGGAAGGTGGA
Source organism: Saprospiraceae bacterium (assembly GCA_965277445.1). Classification (GTDB taxonomy): domain Bacteria; phylum Bacteroidota; class Bacteroidia; order Chitinophagales; family Saprospiraceae; genus JAFMDF01. The sequence goes on from CBDICY010000001.1 coordinate 780,710, forward strand.
TTGCGGATACCGATGATTGTTGGCGGAGGGTACGTAAATTCAAAATTTAATCCCGATAATAAAATCGGGACAAAATTTAAAAGTTTTGACGTGATTAACCATCATGTATTTACTGTAAGAGATATTGCGCCTACCATTCAAGAAATTGTTGGTGTTGACTACCCAAATAAGGAATATAAAGGCAGAACGGTATTACCACAAACGGGAAAATCATTGGCTAACGTATTGACAGATAACCCCACTAAAGGCATACATCCAAAAGACGAAATTTTTGGATGGGAAATATTCAAACGGAAAGCGGTACAAAAAGATGGTTGGAAAATACTTTGGATAGAGCCTAATTTTGGTAAAGGTAAATGGGAATTATTTAATTTAAAAACAGACCCTACTGAGCTAAATGATTTAGCGGAAACATATCCTGATAAATTAAAAGAAATGATAGCAGCTTGGGAACAGTATCAAGCAGAAAATAATGTGATTATTTCAAATGGAGCATTAATTTTCCCCTAAATGGTTTTAAGAAAATCTTGTAGCTACTAATGAAAGGACATTAGTAAAAACTAATAAATTATTAAAAAATGGCGAATATTCATAATTGTTTAATAATAGGTTCTGGCCCAGCAGGTTATACCGCAGCGATTTATGCTGCTAGAGCAGGAATGGAGCCTATTTTATACACAGGAAAAGAACCCGGTGGGCAGCTGATGATTACTACAGATGTAGAAAATTATCCCGGTTATCCAGATGGGATTATGGGACCAGCCATGATGGAACATTTTCAAAAACAAGCAGAGCGTTTCGGAACAGTAGTGAAGTATGAAATAATAGATAAAGTAGATTTTACTGGGCCTGTTCATAAAGTATATACTGAAGGAGGAGAAGAAGTATTGGCGCATACCGTAATCATATCTACAGGGGCTAGTGCTAAGTGGCTGGGTTTAGAATCGGAACAAAGATTAATGAATAAAGGCGTTTCTGCTTGTGCCGTTTGTGATGGTTTCTTCTTTAAAGGTACAGAGGTGGCAGTAGTCGGTGCAGGAGATACCGCAGCAGAAGAGGCCTCTTACTTGGCTAAATTATGCCCACAGGTGCATATGTTGGTGAGAAGAGATGAGATGCGTGCCTCTAAAATTATGCAAAAGCGGGTCATGAAAACCGAGAATATTAAAATTTACTGGAATACCGAGGCGGAAGAAATTTTGGGCAAGGAGGAAGTAGAAGGCGTAAGAGTAGTCAATAATAAAACGGGAAAAAAACAAGTCATTCCAATTAAAGGCTTTTTTACAGCCATTGGTCACAAACCCAATACCACTATTTTTAAAGATTGGCTCGAAATGGATACAGCAGGCTATTTGTTGAATCTACCAGATAGCGCAAAAACTAAAATTCCAGGCGTATTTGTGAGTGGAGATGCACAAGACAATGTGTATCGACAAGCTGTAACTGCTGCTGGAACTGGTTGTATGGCAGCATTGGATGCAGAGAGATATTTAGCAGCAAAAGAAATTATTTAGTGTATCATCAAAAAGATGTAGATGCTAATTATATCATTCAATAATAAACTATGAATATCGACGTAGGAAAAGCAATTGACGAATCGAAACTAAACGGTTTCCATATTACCATAGCCATCTTAGGTTTTATGTTTACGGTAGCAGAAGGCGTAGAAATGGCTTGTCTAGGTTTTATTACCACCGAGATTGCTAAGGATTGGAATATTTCTCCTGGAGATTTGACTTTAGCCCACATGGCGGTATTAGTGGGCATCCTAGTAGGTTCTTTAGCAGCAGGCGTATTATCCGACAAAATTGGCAGACGAAAGTCCTTACTATTGATGTTTACCTTAGCTACTATAGGCATGGGCGTAAGTTTTTTCATTAGCAACATGTTTCAACTGGTTACCCTAAGATTTGTAACGGGTTTTGGAGCAGGTGGTGCTTTACCAATTGCCATCGCCTTAGTATCCGAATACGTCCCCATAAAGTATCGGAATATGTTGGTTATTTTTGCTTTTTCAGGTGCGTCTTTTGCTAGTTTTGTTTGTGGCTATTTAGGCAATTATTTTATTGCAAATTTTGGTTGGCAAGGTATGTTTTTAATGGGCTTTACCTTAGCAATCCCCATCCTACTTTGGATGGTTTTCTGGGTGCCTGAATCTGCCAAATACTTAGTTGTTAATCATAAAGATTTGGACCAAGCAAAAGCCTTATTACAAAAAGCAAATCCAGACATTTCTATTACACCAGCAGATAACTTAATTATCAATGAACCGCCTCAGACAAAAAGCTCCCTAGCATCTCTTTTTGAGGGCAAAATGGCCATTATTACCCTACTCATTTGGTTAGCTTTTATCGCTGGACAAGTTATTGTTTTTTTGATGTCTATTTGGTTACCCACCTTTTTGGAAAACGCTGGTTGGGCGGCAGATTTAAGTCGACAAGGCGTTGGACATTATTATTTAGGTGGAGGAGTAGGTGCCATTCTGTTGGGGTATTTAGCGGATAGAATTGGTGCGGCAAAGGTTATTATTGCTACTTTTCCCATAGCTGCTGTACTCTATTTTTTATTGGGTCAAAATATAGATAATGTAGATGTTTGGTGGGTGATTGCGCCATTTGCGGGTGCGTTTGCTATAGGCAGTATGATGGCTTTAGCTCCTTTTGCAGCAGAGTTATATCCTACGAGTGTACGAGGAACAGGTGTAGGGTCAGCCTTTGGGGTTGGGCGAGTTGGTAGTATCATTACCCCTCCAATTGGTAAAGTATTATTAGGGGCAGGAGTTGGAGCCGTAGGCTTTTATAATATTGCGATGATTGCACCTATTGTGGCCTCTATTTCTATTTGGCTATTGGTGTTTTTTAAAAAGAGAAATAAAAATTAATTGACGGTTTGATGGCTTGATGGTCAGCATCACATTAACCATCAGACAATTTAACAATTTAACAATCAAATAGATGAATACTTTTAAAAATAGACAAGGCTTTGAAATGGGCAAATGGCCTGAATTACGGGAATCCTTTAATAAGGTTATCCAAGTTGTTTGGGCAGAAAAAGAACTCAGCGAACAATTTAAACAAGAGCTATTTACAATGGCGAGCATCGGTAGTGGTTGTACGCATTGCCAATCACATGGTGCTTTCCATCTGAATGATATGGGCGTTGAAAAAGAACGTATTCGAGATATTTGGACCTATGCCACCTCAGATGCATTCTCGGAAGGAGAACGAGCTGCTTTTGATTTAATGCTTGCTGCATCTCAGATTCCTAATGCGACCACACCAGAACATTTTGAAAACCTGCGTAAACACTATTCTGATACGCAAATCATTGAAATCTTGGCGGTAAGCTCAGCTGCGGCTTGGTTGAATCGCTGGAATGATACCATTGCCACTGTTACAGACCAAGAATCCGTCGATTGGGCATCAGAAAATCTATCTGATGTAGGATGGAAAGTTGGAAAGCATACTGGTGAAAAAGAAGAACAACGAAAGGCACATCCGCTTAATATGAAGTGGATAAAAAGGTGAAACTGATTTTAGCAGCGTATCTTCCAGTAACTTCCTGTTACTGGGGAAGATTTGAAGATTTCCTTAATAGACCTAAAATTATCCAGTAATAGGAAATTACTGGATAATAGGATTAAAGCAAAATACCCTTTTTATGAAACGATTAAACCTAATTCTTCTCCTAATAATAACTACACTTTTGGCTTGCCAAGCACCAAGCTCAACGGAAGTAGCCACCGAAGAAAAAGAACACCCAAACATTACCAAACTAAAAGCGCAGTCCAACGAATTTAAAAAAGAACTAATTCAGTTAGGTGACCGAGTATATATGGGTGTCGGCTATGATGGGTCTAATGCAGGAATGATTGTTGGGGATGACGGTATCGTCATTATAGACGGCTTACGTGGAGTAGGGGCAGCAGAAGAATTATTGGCCGATTTTCGAAAAATAACAGATAAGCCCATCAAGGCATTGATTTATACCCATGGTCATGGTGACCATACAGGAGGAGCAAGTGCTTTTATTGAAGACCCTTCCAAAATTAGAATTATTGCTCGGGCGCATTTTAAAGAAGAACTAGAAGGTAGTTCGCCAGTTAAAAAGATTTTAATTAAGCGGAACATTCGACAATTTGGTAGAGATTTACCAGATGAAGATATTATTAATCGAGGCGTTGCGGCTGGTCGTACGCCTACCGACCGAGCAGGTAAAGGATATGTTCCACCTAATGAAACCTTTGAAGAATCTTTGTCCCTAACTATTGCAGGAATAGATATTGAGTTGCAAGCGGCAAATGGCGAAACTAATGATGAATTATTCGTGTGGTTGCCAGACGATAAGACCCTATTTACAGGGGACAATTATTATAAGGCTTTCCCGAATTTGTATGCCATTAGAGGGTCGCAATATCGAGATGTAAAAAGTTGGGGGGAAAGCATTCAAAAGATGAGTGAATTGCCAGTTGAACATTTAGTGCCAGGACATACTCGCCCATTAAGTGGGAAAGAAGAAATTCATACCAGTCTAACCAATTATGCAGAGGCAATTTTAAGTGTTTATAACCAAACAATTGAGGGGATGAATCAAGGTCTTTCGGTAGATGAATTATGTGCAAAAGTAGCATTACCTGCTCACTTAAAAGATGCTGAAAATCTACAAGAATTTTATGGAAGTGTCCCTTGGGGCGTGCGTTCTATTTTCTTTCATTTGGTTGGCTGGTTTGATGGGAATCCGACTCAATTATATCCTTTATCTCCCAAAGCAGAAGCGGAACAAGTTGTAAAATTGGCAGGAGGAATCGACAAAATAAAAGGGCAATTCCAACAAGCGATGAAAGACAAAAATTATCAATGGGGCTTGCAATTAGCAGATTACCTTTTGGCATTAGATAAAAATGACCAATCAGCAAAACAGCTAAAAGTTCAAGCCTTAAGAAAAGCGGCGGCTACGCAAATTAATGCGCCTGCTCGAAATTACTATTTGTCTGTTGCTAGAGAATTGGAGAAATGAATTTTGAATGATGAATTTTGAATTTTGAATCGACCCAATTCAAAATTCATCATTCAAAATTAAATCCTGCTTAAAGTCAACGTTTTACGAGCATTCAGAATTCATTATTCAAAATTCAGAATTAATTTTAATGGTCACTATATTTTTTATCGTATTCATCCTTTTAATTCTAGCAGAATTAACCAAAAGTTTAAGTGCAAACGGGACGCCTCCTATACTACAAAGTTATCCTTGGCAATTGGACCTTGCCTATTTTATGTGGAGTAACATTAAGTATTTCAGAATAATACTTGTGGCTATTTTAGCTTTTCTATGTTGGAAAATGTCTCCTGCTGAATGCTCCTCGGTGCTAATTCCAAGTATTATTTTGGGCTTGATTTGGGGAGTTATTTATTACATCTTTAATTTTGTTTGGGTAGGTAAGTACAAGTTTCATGTATTAAAAAATCCAGTATTTAAGTCGGCTGCTCAAAATAAAATTGCGCTCTCTGAGCAGGTAATAGGCGTGGATTGGAAAGGCGTTCAAAAGGCATATCCTGTTAGTATGATGTTTTATCATCATCAATTTTCTGATACTATTTCTAATCACCCAGTTGTAGTGACGTATTGTGGCATGTGCCGAGCAGGTCGGGTGTATGACGGCTTGGTAGAAGGGGAACCATTGCAGCTTTCTTTAGTGGGTGCGATTACCTATAATGCTATTTTAAAAGATGCCAAAACAGGAACTTGGTGGCGACAAGAAACAGGGGAGGCCGTCAAGGGCAAACGAAAAGGGATGCAACTAGAAGACGTACCGATGGAGCAAATGAGTTTGAAAAATTGGTTGGCTAAACATCCTACTTCAGACATCTTACAACAAGACCCAAACTATGTAGATAAATATACTTTTCTAACCCAATTGATGAATTATGAGGCTAGCTTTCCTAGATGGTTTAACCAAAAGACACCTCCTTTGATTATTGGCTTAGAAGTGGATGGTCAGAGCAGAGCGTATGATTGGACCAATTTACAAAAAAGGAGAATCGTTCACGATTCAATTGTTGATAAACCTCTATTATTACTTAGTTCAGCAGATGGTACTTCTCCTTTTGCTTATGATAGAACGGTGGATGGTCAAACATTAACCTTTGAAATCAATGGAGATGAACTTACAGATACAAATACCCAATCCAAATGGGATTTATTTGGTCGTTGTGTAGAAGGGGAATTGAAGGGAAAGGAGTTGTCTAAAGTGCAAATTTATCAACAATTTATTCGAGCGTGGATTAGCTTTCGGCCTGATTCTTCTTTTTATGATTTTAATGGTTAAACTAACGACAGCATAAAAGGAGAAAGATAATAAACCAGAAATTTAGAAATGAGGAATTTGGGGACATTTATCCGATATTAGCATAGGCTATATTTGATTTGTGATTCCTGATTTTCGACACCTTTAAAAAAATAATGAGTAGAACGAAACTAATTTTACTAGGAACAGGAACACCCGTAATGGCGAGCAATCGATATCAAAGTTCGTTGGCTATTATTGTGGATGAGCAACCGTATGTTGTGGATTGCGGAAGTGGTATTTTGGAACGATTATCCAATGCCCGTGCAATGGGCATCAAGGGATTGGAAAACCCCAAATTAACCAGATTATTTGTTACTCATTTTCACCCTGACCATACAGTTGGTCTGCCTGGATTTATCATTGCTCCATGGAATATGCAACGATGGAACACTTTAAAAATATACGGACCAAAAGGCATCAAGAAGAAGATAAAGGGTTTGTTAAACGTATTTTCAGATGGTATTGATGAACATCTACACAATAATCCCAAACAAATGACGCCACTTAAGGTGAAAGGCATCACTATTAAAAAACCCATTTTTTATAAAGATGATTTGATAACAGTAGAGGCCATTCCCGTTGTACATGGCTCTTTTGAGGCCTATGCTTTTAAATTCACGACACCAGATAAAGTCATTGTGGTTTCAGGCGATACTTGCCCCGTAGAGCAAATTTATAAAAAAGCAAAAGGTTGTGATATATTAGTCCACGAAGTATATAGTGAAACAATTATGCAGCAGAAACCCAAAGTGGCGCAGGATTATTTTAGAAAGGTTCATACAGGGGCAATAGAACTAGGAAAAATAGCCAAACGAGTTAAGCCCAAACAACTCGTTTTGACGCATCAAATAGCCTATGGCTTATCTGATAAAGCAGCCGAAGAAGTTATTCTAAAAGAGATTAGACAGAATTATAACGGGGCAGTTGCTTATGGCAATGACCTTGATGTTTTTGAGTGAGAAGTAGCATAGACCTCTGGTATGAATAGCGATAGTTCCTGCAATTTGACTATTGGCGTTTTTGAAGAATAAAAATCAAAATATTAACATGGTTTACCAATCTTATATAAACGGAAAATTCACAAAACTAAAATCGACTTTTGACGACTGTAGTCCTGAAACAAATAATAGTGTTTTTGCTCAAGTAGCGGACGCAGGTACTCGACAAGCAAATCTAGCCGTTCAAGCAGCTACCGATGCTTTCCCAAAATGGGCAGCATTAGCCCCCGAAGTCAGAGCAGATTACTTAAATAAAGTAGCAGATGCGATAGAACGCAATGCAGATGAGATTAAAGAATTATTAATACAAGAAGTCGGGTCATGGATTGGTAAAGCAATGTTTGAATTAAAATCTGCACCTCATTTTTTTAGAACGGCTGCCAAATTATGTACCCAGGTTAATGGCTACGAAATTCCTTCCGAGCAAGGTAAAAAAAGTTTAGTTATTCGAGAACCCTTAGGAGTGGTATCGGTCATAACCCCGTGGAATGTGCCCTTAAATTTATCGGCTCGAACCACCTCTGGTATCTTAGCGGCAGGGAATACCGTCGTTTTAAAACCTTCGGAAGAATCACCTTTGACAGGTGGTTGGGTATTGGCAAAAGCTTTCCATGAGGCAGGTGTACCAGCAGGCGTATTTAATGTATTAACCTGCTCTCGAAAAAATGTAGGGAAAGTGGGTAAAGTGATGAGCACCCATCCAGCAGTCAAAGCAATTAGTTTTACAGGTTCTACTAAGGTTGGTAAAGCTTTAGCCGCTAAAGCAGGGGCTTTATTGAAAAAAGTAAGTATGGAATTAGGGGGTAAAGATGCCATGATAATTTTACCCGATGCAGATTTGACTAAAGCAGTTACGGGTGCTACTTTCGCCTCGTTTTTTCATGCAGGACAGATTTGTATGGGTACTAAACGAATTATGGTACACGAAGACATTGCGGAGGAATTTATCGACCGATTTGTCAAACATACTAAAACTTTGGGCATAGGAGATATAAGGGCATTTAACTGTCCAATTGCGCCGTTGATTAATGAAAAACAAGTGAGAATGATAGACGCGCATGTGACGGATGCACTTAGCAAAGAAGCAAAATTATTGACAGGAGGGAAGAAAAGTGGGCTATATTATGAGCCTACTATTTTAACCGATGTTACGCCTGAAATGGATACGTTTGACGAAGAATCATTCGGTCCATTGGTCTCCATTTATACTTTTAAAACAGAACAAGAAGCTATTGATATGGTCAATGCCTCTCAATATGGTTTATCCGCTGCGGTGGTCACAGAAGATGAATCTAAAGGAATGGAGATAGCTCGACAAATAGTTTCAGGAATGTGTCACGTTAATGATGGAACTATTTACGGCGAGGCTTTAGCTCCATTTGGCGGTGCAAAAAATAGTGGTATTGGTCGTTATGGTGGGATGGCATCCATTGATTCTTTTACGACAACTCGCTGGATTACTATTGACCAAGGACAGCGGAAGTATCCGCCGCCGTTTGTGGAGAAATAGATTTATCACAATTCTAAGATAACTATCTCCTTATTAATCGGAGGTTCTAGTTCTTTCAAAATATGGGGTACAAAGGGGAGTAAATTGGGTGGGCTATTTCGAAAATTCAATAACACCAATTGCTTGTTCCTTAGAAACAGAAGGATACCCTTCTAAAAAATCATCCAATGAACTTGATTCTAAATAGTCAAATAAGGTTTGTACCGCAACTCTTGTTCCTCGAAAAACAGGCGTTCCCCCTAAAATTTCAGGGTTGACTTCTATATATGTTCTAGCAGCATTCATTTTTTATATTTAATCAAATATACCATTTTTATTAAAAACATACTTTGTTTATAAGGAGTTCAAAATTTTTAATTATTTTAAATGAGTGTATTTAGGTTTAGTTAAGAGTTATTTATTGCTTATTTCTAACTCGTTTTAGCTGTAAAATATAGTATCAATACTGAACTTATAGGCTAGTACAAAATAAAAATTTTGGGTTTAGGAAATAAATTAAAATTACCTAGGTGGAGAAGTAAATATGTCCTTTGGGCGTTGTTAATGTTGCCGGGTCTGCTATTTACTATTGGATTAGTAAACGGAAAAATGCAGTATGAAAGTCTCATGCATGCAACGGGAGAATTTAGTGCGAGATTTCTAGTTTTTTCGCTCATAGCGACTCCATTAATCATGTTATTACCCAAGTTCAAATTTCCAAAATGGCTTAATCGGAATAAGCGATATTTTGGAGTGGCTGCTTTTGCTTATGGATTATACCATACCATTGCTTATTTGGTAGAAGTGCCCACTAATCAGGTTTTAAAAGAATTTTTCGAATTTGGTTTATTGACTGCTTGGATAGCTTTAATTATTTGGATTCCCATGGCAATCACCAGTACAAATGGTTGGGTACAAAGCTTAAAAGGAACTTGGAAAAAAATACATAATTGGGGCTATTTAGCCGCTTTATTAGCATTTCTTCATTGGGCATTTATTCACTACCATTGGCAACCTGCTTTGGTACATGCTGCTCCTGTATTAATATTACAAGGGTATCGTTGGGGAAAGGTCTTTTTTAGCAAAAAGAGTTAATACTGTATTTTGGCTATCCGTGAGTCAAATGTAGCCGCCAAATTTATTTGGCTGGCTCTGAATAATGCTTTGATAACTAGACTTTTGAACCTGCCAAATAAATTTGGCGGTTACGAAAAATGCATTGGCAACTAGTCTATACTGACACCTAAAAAATAAAAATATGTCATTAAGAAATAAAAGAATCATTGTAACGGGCGCAGCCTCTGGAATCGGTCAACAAACCGCTAAATTACTCAAACAAAAAAGAGCAAAAGTCATTGCTTTTGATATGAATGAGCCAGCTAAATATGTGGACGAATATATTCCTATTAATTTAGCCGACCCAAAATCAATTCAACAAGCAGTTGGTAAATTTGAGGGTGGGGCAGATGCTTTATGTAATGTGGCAGGCGTACCACCGACGGTGCCATTACCGCTAATTATGCAGGTAAATACGATGGGCACCATTGCCTTTACGGAGGCGATAGTACCAAAATTAAATGATGGAGCATCCATTGTGAATGTAGCCTCCGTAGCAGGAATGGGTTGGTCGCAAAATTTAGCCGACATCAAAGAGTTTTTAGCATTGAAGGATTTTTCCAAAGCAGGGGAGTTTCTGGAAACAAAAGGCTACGATGATGCTGCTACGTATAATTTGTCCAAAGAGGTCATTATCGTTTGGACGATGATAAACTATTCTACTTGGAAAGCACAAGGCATTCGGATGAATGCGGTTAGTCCTGGACCTATCCAGACGCCTATTTTAAAAGACTTTATGGAAACCATCGCCAAAAGAGGAAAGAAGAAACAGCTAATTGACCGACCAGGAAAGCCCGAAGAAATTGCGGGTGTGATTGCATTTCTTTGTGATAATGCTCAAAGTCAATGGATTAATGCGCAAAATATTATTGCAGATGGTGGGTTGTTTTCTGGTCGTTTTAAGGAGCATAATGGGTTTTAATTTTGAATGATGAATTTTGAATGGGTGTAGGTACAGATTCAAAATTCATCATTCAAAATTATAGTGCCGTAAGCACAAAAGCAAAATAATCAAATATGAGTTTGAAAATCATTGGCGCTGGATTTGGAAGAACTGGAACATTATCAACGCAATTTGCGCTCAATGAACTTGGTTATCCTTGTTATCACATGACAGAAGTGATGAAAAAAACGAACAAGAACCATTTAGATTTTTGGCTAAAAGTATCGGAATCACCATTAGGGACTCCCCATAACTGGAATGAAGTATTCCATAATTATGCTGCCACCGTAGATTTCCCAGGTGCTTGTGTATGGGAAGAATTAGTTGAAAAGTATCCTACGGCTAAAGTTATATTAACATTACATCCAAAAGGACCAGAGGGATGGTATAAAAGTACGACTGATACCATTTATGCGATGGAAAAAATGTGGGAATTTAAAATTCTTGGATTTATTCTTCCATTTCTGAAAAAAATGAAGAAAATGACTTCTAATTTGATTTGGAAAGGGTTTCTTAAAAATACAATGGATAATAAAGAGGCAGCCATAAAACGATATAATGCACATATAGCTGAAGTTAAAAGAAAAGTTCCAGCAGACCGGTTACTTATTTTCTCCGTTGACCAAGGATGGAAACCATTATGTGATTTTTTGGACAAAGAAGTGCCTAAAACTGACTTTCCAAGAGTTAATGACAAGGCAGAAATGAAAAAGAAAATTAGGTTGATGTCTGTGACTACTAAATTTTTGATAGTATTGGTCCTAATAATGCTGAGTGCTTTTATTTGGATGCTTTTAAATGCCCTATAAATGAATATGTTGTATATTCATTGCTATCTTGTGGTGGTATTTTCCTGTTGTTGTAGATAACAAGGCAGAAGTACACCAATTTTCCAATACCCTAAAAAATACAATATGAGCCGATTGCTGTTCATCTTATCTTTTGCTTGCTGTACCTTCCTAATTAATTGTAAAACTGAACCTCCTAAAAATACTGCTCCAACTGAAATAGAAAAGGCAAAGTCAACTTCTCCTGAAACCACAATACGAGATATTACGGGAACAAATACGAAAAGAGGACTCATTAAAAACACAGACAAGGCAACGCCAGGTTATATTATGTTCCATCCTTTTGTAGGAACGACCACTTACTTGATGAATTTGGCAGGAGAAATAGTGCATCAATGGACGGGAGACCTCTTTGTACAAGTCGCTTATTTAAAAGATAATGGAAATATAGTCAGGGGAGAAACGGATGATGATTTTCCTGTATTTGCAGCTGGTGGTCAAGGTGGTAGAATTCGAGAATATACTTGGGAAGGGGAGCTAATTTGGGATTTTGAATATGCCAATGAAGAAAACCTGACCCATCATGATATTGAACTTTTACCCAATGGAAATATCCTAGCAGTCGCTTACGAGGTAAAGAATCCCGAAGAAGTAAAATTAGCGGGTCGAAAGCCCGACGGAATTCCAAAAGCAGGTTTATGGCCTGATAAAATTATTGAAATTGAGCCACAGAAACCAAAGGGTGGAAAAATAGTCTGGGAATGGCACCTATGGGACCATCTAGTGCAAGATTATGATGCCACACTTCCCAATTATGGTAAATTGAGCGACCATCCAAGAAGAATTAATATCAATGTTTATCACCCTGCACGACCGATGACTCAGGAACAATTGGACGAAATGAAGGCGAGTGGGGATAAGACAAAAAATGCAACCTTGGACAACCGAGGTTCGGATGTATCTCATATAAATGCCATTCATTATAATGAAAAGCTAGACCAAATCGCTTTTAGTTCGCCAGAATATGGTGAGATTTTTATCATCGACCATAGTACTACCACGGAAGAGGCAAAAGGTAGCAAAGGTGGTCGTTGGGGACATGGTGGAGATTTATTATACCGTTGGGGCAATCCCCAAAATTATGGCAGGGGAGGAGCTACTGACCAACTATTACATTATCAACATGACATCCGTTGGATTGAAGATGGTTTTTCAGGGGAAGGTCATTTAATGCTGTTTAATAATGATATTCCTGGAGGAAAAGGCAAATTCCCTAATGCTTTTGCCGCCATGGGCGCTACGCATAGCACAGATGTGTCCATCGCTGATTGTGATAATTACAGCAGCATTTACGAATTTAAGCCGCCCGTTGATGAAAATGGAGCGTATATCTTACCAGAAACAGCCGCTTTTGGTCCTAAACAACCACTTTGGGACTATACCGCCCCTGATAAATATGAGTTTTATGGTGCTTTTGTCTCCAATGCCCACCGCCTACAAAGTGGCAATACCTTCATCAATTCTGGCCCCAGAGGTCGTTTTTTTGAAGTCACCCCAACTGGAGAAATTGTCTGGGAATATTTGAATCCTTATGTCTTTAATTATCGCTTGCCCGATGGAACATCGCCTACGCCTTTAGGCCCTTTCATTTATATGCAATATCGAGTGGAACATTTACCGCTTGGTCATCCTGCTTTTGTTGGGCGTTCTTTGGTGGGGTTGGCGGAGCAGCCTGCTGTTTATGGGGAATGAGGTTGTGTATTTTAGTGTTGATAAAGGAATTCTAAATAACAGAAGTTTGTTTTAAGTTAATAAGGACCAATTTATTTTCTGCTCATTACTATTGGGATTAGATGTATATTTACTTTAGAATATTTTTTTCCTTATTTTTGTAATACTATGAGAATTCTAAATTTAGACCATCTTAAACAAGGAACGCCTGGAATAACAGAAGCGGTGGGTGCTTACTTAGCACAAGCAACTTCCTTTTTTTTAGAAGAGAATGGACATAAAAGTGGGGTTATTCTTGAGGTAGTTGGCCTTTATAAGGAAGATTTTAAAGTTATTTGGTCAGATAAAGTAAATGAAAGAGTTCGGAGAAGTTGGAAAGATAAAATTGAGGCGACCGAATATGCAGCGGTTGGAATAGCGACCCTTTTATCGGAATCATTATTAAATTTGACCATAGTAGAAAGAAGTTACATTGGTACTTTTGTTGATTATATTTTAGGAGAAATGAGTGCAGATGATTCTTTTTTTTTGCAAAAAGCTAAATTAGAAATATCTGGTATCGGGAAAGAAACACCGACCAACACAATCAACCAAAGAATCAGGGTAAAATTAAACCAAGTCCAAAAATCAGCAGATAAGGAACTTCCTTCGTATGTAATTGTTGTTGAATTTGGACGACCTAAAGCTAAAATTGTAAAAGATGAAACCACCATATAAAGTATTACATGATAAGGCAATGGAATTCGTTGATGAATCTAAATTAGCGAAAATGGAAGGCAATGAATCCGCTGCTAAATCCTTTTTAAAAAAAGCGTTTTTCTTAGAAAAAGAGGCGGCATTATCTACTCCAAATAATGAACAAGCTTCCTTTGCAAAATACTTATATCTCCGTAGTGCTGCTTATTTGGCTTATGACGCAGGTTATCAATTAGATGCCTTACAATTTACCCTTTTAGGACTTTCTGGAAACCCACCTGCTTATGTAGCGCAACAACTAAAAGCCTTACAGCAAAAATTACATTTAAAAAATGCCTCTTTCCAATTAATCGGCTTATTTACGAATGCCAATGCTAAAGAGAATATCATTACCGTAGAAGATGAATCTTCTCAACAAATCTACCTCATTCAAGTACCTACCGAGCGTATTCAAGAGATTGTTAAAAATTATTGGTCTGCTAAAGTGACAGTTGATGCTAAGGTGACTAAGGCAGGAGTGGTTTTTTTGGAGGATATTCGGAGAGCGGCTTAAGGTGCTTTAGCGTTCACATAGTTGGAGAGAAAAGATAGCTGATTAATAAGCCTTTGGGGTATCTTTATCTCCTAAATTCTTTACTCGTTTGTAAATATCTTTAAGTTTTATTTCGCAATCTATAGAATACAATTTAATGCTTTTGTCTAAACCAAAGGCTCTGGAAATTCGCCATAAATTGTTATCTTCTTTATACCAAGATTGCACCTTTGGAATGGTTTGCCAAACTAATACATACTCTTTAAAAGAAGGAATACTTCGGTAACCTTCAAATTTTTCATTGCTATCGAATTCTTTAGTAGATTTAGATAATACTTCGATAATCAAGGAAGGATTAACGATAACTGCGCTACTGTCTTCGTGCATTTCTTCGTCTCCGCATAATGCCATACAATCAGGGTAAACGCCTCTATTAAAGTCTGGAATAAATACTTTTTGGTCACTACTATATACCGTACAATTTTTATTTTTTTTGTCTAATTCAATATCTATAGCTGTTCCTATGCTATTTGCAACTTTATTATGATTGGGTGTACCTCCCGCCATTGCTACTATTGTACCATCCCAAAATTCATTTTTATACTCCGCATTTTCTTCTAATGCTAAGTATTCTTTGAAAGTGTATTGTTGTTCTGCTAATTTTTTAGCTGCACTCATTTTATTGTTTTTAATAATCCTTTATAGCAAATATACCTTTTTTTTGAGAAATAAGAAAGAGGTATATGGCTGGAAAAATCAAGTTTAGATATAATTGAAGTCATCTGTGCAAATATTGTTTTTTTATGCCATAATTTATTTAATCATAAACTTTACCTTTGTATAAAATTATTATTAATGTATTACGAAATACTGTTACCTTACAGTAAAAATAGAATATGGAAATTCCCAAACGATTACCTCCCAAAGCAGAAACAATAAAAAGACTTCTTTTAAGGTCAGGTAATAAATGCGCTTTTCCAAATTGTAACAATCCTATTTATAATGATAATAACATTTTAGTAGCTCAATGTTGTCATATAGAAGCAGCACTCTCTGATGGTGAAAGATTTAATAAAAATCAAAGCAATGAAGATAGAAGAAGTTATGATAACTTACTCTTTTTATGCTATAAGCATCATATAGAAACAGATGATGTAGCAATTTATGATACTCCAAAAATGAAGGAGATTAAAAGGAATCATGAAAAACAATTTTCAGAAACTCCATTTCAAATACATCCAAATTATGTTCAACAAGTTTTAGATACTTTTAATAAATTCCAAAAACAATTTTATGATAATACAGAAAGGTTAAAGCGAATTGAAAGCAAAGTTGATAAATTAAAACAATCAAAAACAGACCTTTATACAGAGAGAAAACTTAATGCTTTCAATTATTTTAAAACTCCTCTAATAAAATATTTTTTTGGAAGAACAGAAGAGATTAGCGAATTAACGGAAGTTTTTAATCACTATAATACATTTCAGATAGCTGGTGTATCTGGCATAGGAAAATCAAGTTTTATAGCTCAATTTTTAGGCAATTTATATAAACAAAAAATATTTTGGATAGATTGTCAAAATACAGATTCAAAGGAAGAATTTTTATTGCAACTCGCAAGTTTTCTTTTAGTAGAATTCCAAGATGAACAATTAAAAAAACTAATAAGTGAGTCAAATTATTTAACTGAGGAAATTCTTAAATTCTTACCATCCATTATAGAAAAAGATAATCTTTCTTTTGTTTTTGATGGAATAAACTCTAAACAACACGATTTATATTCTGTCTTTAATACATTGAATAAAAATTTAAAACAAACTAAATTATTTTATACAACTATAGAAGATATTAAAAGTGTTCAATGGAGTAATCCTGTTTATTCTTTGACTTTAAATGGATTGGATTTCGAATCATTCTGTTCTTTACTGAAATTATCAAATGTAGATACAGAAACAAACCATTTTATAAGATTATATCAATTAATATCTGGGCATCCATTTTTAGCAAAGCTAGTTGGTTCATTATTAGAATATGAACCTCTAGAAAGTATTGTAGAAGAATTTAGGGCTCATACTATAGAAGAAATCTCTGATTTTATTAGAGAAAAAGTATTTTTAAAGCTGGATGAATCAGAACTTGAATTAATTCATTTTTTAGGAAATTTAAGTATTCCTTTTAGATATTCTTTAATTAAATTTCTTCCATTTGATAACGCCAAAATTATTTTTAAGCGAATTCAGAAAAGATATTTAATTGTTCAAGTGAATGATGATTTTTTTGATGCTCCAGATTTTATTAAATCTTATATCAATTCTAAATTCTCTAAATCGCTAAAATATTCGAATGCCATACTGAAGTATTTAGCATCCATAAAATCACCAGAGATATTTGAATACTGGGCAATAATTGAAAATGCTATTTATCTTGATTTATTAGATTTTGCAGAAAAAATAACTTATAGCTTTTTTGGAAATCAAATGGGCAAAGGAAATTTTGAACTAGTTAAACGACTGGCCTTAGAATTAAAAGATAATGAAAAAGTTAATTCGTGGTGGTTTATTTACTATGTGTTAGGACGTATTCACCGTTTTCAAGATTTTTATAAGGAAGCACTTGAATTCTATGAGAAAAGCTTTAAATATTCTACAAAAAATAGTGAAAGAGAAAAATCTCTTTTTGAAAAAGCAGCAATATTATCTTATATCGAAAGGGAAAGAGGAGAAATGTTTTCACAAGAAGCTGATAAAATTTATAAAAAATTATCAAAATCCCTTGATGATTCGATGGTATTTCATTCAAAAATTGCTCTGACGTCTATTTTGCTTAATAGAAAAGAATATAGCAAGTGCATTGAAGAACTAGAAAATATCCTTTCAAAAAACACATCTGATTTTCCCATAAACATTATTGCTGGTGCATGGCAAACACTAGGAATCGCTTATGATGGGTTAGAAGAGTATCAAAAAGCAATTGATAGTTTTGACCAAAGTTTTATATACTACGAAAAGGCATTGGAAGAATCTGGAATGAATGCAATCGATGGATTATATAATGCTTATTTCCATTTAGGAAAAACATATGCAAATGCTGGATTAAACCAAGATGCAGCTCAAATTTTTAGCATAACTGTAGATTTGTGTAGAATGTATGGTTTATGGACTCGATATGAAAGAACTTTATTTGAGTTTGGGTATCAACTTATTTTGATACAAGATTTTCAGAATGCTTGTAATGTATTTTCAATTCATTATGATTTTATCAGAAAACAGAATCTTTTTGACAAATTCAATATGATTTATTTTTATAAAACCTATGCGTTTGCTCATTGGTATAATGAAGATTATCTTGATGCTCTTCAATTGATAGGAATTTATAAAATTGAAGAAAGTCAGAATAATCAACGGCAGTCTATTCTTTCAATTTTAGATTACCATGAAAATAATCTAGAAATTGATATTTTAGACTTTTTTCTCAAAGGTGCATTGGTTTTATGTTTACCAAAGGGAAAAAATTTTGATGATTTATCTTACTGGTTATCAGAGGTTTCAAGATTAAAACCTGAATTAAAAGAAGTAATGGAATCATTTAGCATATTTCAAAAACCAAAAGAATAGAATTAATTTCTAACCTTTATGAATTAACAGTAGCTAAAGACCAATATTACAAATTGGAGAACGCAATTTATTTAATCCAATCCCTTCCTAAACCCCCTAGGACTAACCCCAACCATCTTCCGAAAAAACTTACTAAAATGCGAAGGGTCTTTAAAAGCCAAAAAATAAGAAATTTCCGCAATGGAATTACTAGTCCCTAATAAGTATTTTTTAGCCTCAATCAGTAAGTATTCATGCACCACCTGAAGGGCTGATTTTTGGACAAGTGTCTGGCAGACTCTGTTCAAATGAACGGGGCTGATATTTAATGCTTTAGCATATTGCTGAATCGTTTTTGTTTCATGGATGTGTTGTTTAATCAGCTTTTGAAAAGCATGAAAATAAACCAAGGTTTTATTTTCTGTTGGTAAAGTTTGAGCAGGTTTTTCTTGTTTCACTCTATATAACTGTAATAAGAGCAATTGAAAATGAAGTTTTACGCCATAGTTTTTTTCTGGTTGATGCGTTGCTAATTCTTTAATTAAGCTATTTTTTAAAAGGACGATTTCTTGAAAACTGTTGGCGTCTTCATCAAAAACTAAGTATTGCAATTGCTGGAGTTGGAGTAATATTTTTTTGGAATTTGCTAGATTTTTTTCAAAAAAAGTATGGGTGAAAGTAAAAACATCTCCTTGTACATTGGATTGTAGCACAAAGCCATGTAAGGTGTTATTAGGAATAATTAATGCGCAAGGAGCTTGTAAGGCAATTCTTTTTCCTTCCGATAACAAAAAACCACCTCCTTCCCTAAAAAAAAAAAACTGCATTAAATCGGTATGCAAATGTTCCGTGATTTCATAATTATAAATGGCACTTCTTTTTTTCAAAGGTTCATAATCAATCAATTCATCCGAGACTGGATTTATTTGCTCTCCATAAGGGCCTTTATATTGCAATAACTTTTTAGGCATAATCGGTTTAATTTTGAATGAGGAATTTTGAATTTTGCCCAGACGGGCATCCGTATGGATGAATCTCTGTAAAGCTTGGATTTTTAGCACTCAATTTTTATAGCACGATTTTACTTAGAAAAGCATTTATGTTTTTATTTTATCACAATTAAGTAATTGTGATTACTAAAATGAGTAAAATGTTTGAATTATACAAGTTTTAAAAGCATATATACCATTTTTTTTTAAGGAGTAATTTTATTTTTGCTTTGACAAGAAGTAGCCGTAGAATGTAGTTTTATAAGGTCAAATTCAAATTCAAAAATAGGACTCGGGAGTCATGGGTTAAAAGTCAATAATAGAGGCTGACCCCTGCCCCCTGACTCCTGACACCTTTAAAAAATGACAAAAGAAGAAAAAGCCGAATTACGAAAAGCCTTTGAAGATATTCCTGGTACTAGGGTGTTCACTCCTGAGCGAAGTCGAATGGGGTATCATCTCAATCAATTTTGTATGAGCCTCAACAAAGAAGAAGGTCGGCAAGCATTTAGGAAAGATGAAAAGGCTTATTTGGATAAATTTCCAATGACGGATGAGCAAAAACAAGCGGTGTTGAATCGAGAATGGTTAAAAATGCTAGACCTTGGTGGGAATATCTATTATACTTTTAAAATTGCTATGTGTGATAAAAAGTCGATGCAACATGTCGGTGGTAAAATGTCTGGTATTTCCGCTGATGAATTTAAAGAAATGATGTTGAGTGGTGGTCGGTCGATTATTGGAAATCGAAGTAAGAAAAGTGATTATTAGTAAACTTAATTTTGAATGGTGAATTTTGAATTTTGAATGAGGCTAACTCATTGATTATCAAGATTTAATTTTTTCTTACGATTTTAACTTTCATTTACACCTGCCCGTTCCATGCAGACGGGTTTTAAATTTAATTCCAATGGCAAAAATTGTGGGAGGGATTGGCTGTTCACATGTTCCACCTGTGGGCATAGCACATGATAAAAAAATAACAAAGGATGGCTATTGGTCACCTTTATTTGCAGCACTACCTGCTGCTCGAAAGTGGTTAAAGGATTTAGCGCCTGATGTAGTGATTGTCGTTTATAATGACCATGCCTCAGCTTTTTCATTAAAATTGATTCCTACCTTTGCAATTGGGGTTGCTCCTTATTATGAAAATGCAGATGAAGGCTATGGCCCTCGTCAAATTCCCAATTATGATGGTGCGCCAGAATTAGCCTGGCATATTACAGAATCTTGTATTTTGGATGGTTTTGATTTAACGATAGTCAATGAAATGGATTTAGACCACGGTTTTTCCGTTCCTATGACGGTGATGTTTGGTGAACCAGAAGCGTGGCCAGTAAAGGTGATTCCTATATGTGTTAATGTTATTCAATATCCACCACCTACTGCTGAACGGTGTTTTCAGTTAGGTCAAGCGATTGGAAAAGCAGTCCAAGAATATGATGAAGACCTGCGAGTGGTCATTGCTGGTACAGGAGGAATGTCCCATCAATTACAAGGTGAAAGAGCAGGTGTCATTAATACGGAGTTTGACGTAAATTATTTAAATGCCTTAGGAGGTGATAATACGGTCAATCGAAATCGGCCCCACCTTGAGTATATTCGAGAGGCTGGCTCAGAAGGTATTGAACTGGTGATGTGGCAAGTGATGCGGGGGGCAATGGAAGAGAAAGTAGTCGAAAAATTTAGAAAATACCATGTGGCCTCTTCCAATACTGCCTTCGGCTTGATTTGTTTTGAAAATGCCCCCGAAGAAAAATCAGAAAAGGAGGTAAAAGCAATGAAAGAACCCGAATTGGTAGAATATGCCAATGCCTTAGGCATTCATGCAAATGTCAATGATTTGAAAAAAGATACCTTAGAAAAAGTCTTAACCAAACTCGGATATTCGTAACGCCAAATTTTGGTGATTACGAGTAATATTCAAAATTCATTCATTCAACATTCAAAATTAGAAAATGAATATAGTAATGGCAGGAGCGGGTTCAATCGCCCGAAAACACCTCACGGCTTTAAAAAATATACCTTATGCCAAGGTGGTTTCTTTAGTCGCTGGCAATGAGGCGGAGGCTAAAGAAGTTTCAGCGGCTAATAATATCCCGCATTGGACTTTAGATTTAGCCGAGGCATTAGCTATTCCTGGGGTTGATTGTGCTATTTTATGTACCCCAACGCCGATGCATGCCAACCAAGCTATACAAGTAATGAAAGCAGGCAAACATGTATTGGTGGAAATTCCGATGGGGATGTCTTTGGAAGAATCTCGAATGATTTGTGAGGTACAAAAGGAAACGGGTTTAACGGCAATGGTCGCCCATACTCGCCGATTCAATCCACCACATCAATGGATTCATCAGCAATTAAAGGAAGGGAAACTAAACTTACACCACCTAGTGGTTGAAACGCTTTTTCATAGAAGAACTAACAAGAGTGCTTTAGGGGTAGATAGAGACTGGTCTGACCATTTATTATGGCATCATGCCTGTCATAGTGTAGATTTGTTTGCTTGGCAAACGGGTGAACCGATTATCAAACGTTGGGCGCAACAAGGCCCTGTCAGTAAAATTATTGGCGTTCCTTTAGATATGACGATTGGTCTAAAATCTACGAGTAATAAATTATGCACCGTTGCGCTTTCTTTTAATAACGAAGGGCCTTTGGGGTCTTGGTTTCGATACATCTGTGAAGAAGGCACTTTTAAAGTACGCTATAATGATATGACAAACGGTTGGGATAAACCTGTGGAATATGATTGGCAAGGCGTATCTGATAATGGTATTGAATTACAAGACCGTGAATTTTTTGAGGCGATTAAAGAAAAACGAACACCAGAGGCTAGTGCGGATAGTTGTTTCTTGACGATGGAGAATTTGCACAAATTAGAGTATGTAGCTCGTAATTAAAGTAGCCGCCAAATTTATTTGGCTGGCTCATACACATAACAATTATTTAATCAGCCAAAAAAAATTGGCGATTACAAACCATAAAAATGACAAAGAAATTATTAGTAGTAGGTGCTCATTCAGCCGATTATGTTTGGCGAGCAGGAGGCACGATAGCAAAAGTTGTAGAACAAGGAGGCGAGGTTTTAAACCTTGCCCTTTCTTATGGCGAAAGAGGCGAATCAGGGGTGCTGTGGAAAGAAAACCCTAATCGCTCAGTAGAAGAAGTCAAACAAATCAGGCATGAAATGTCGGTACAGGCATCGGCAATTTTAGGCTGTGAATTTAAGTGTTTAGATTGGGGGGATTATCCGATGATAATTAATGATGAACGCATCCAACAGGTCGCAGATATCATTCGAGAATTTGCACCAAATGTGATTATCACCCATACACCCTTAGACCCTTTTAATCCTGACCATCCATTGGCTTATCAAGTGGTTGAAAAAGCGAGATTATTATCCGCAGGGGCAGGGGTAGCAGCAGCATTTAAAAGAATTGACCCGCCTATATGGTATTCCTTTGAACCACATCAACCAGAGTTATCGGGCTTTGTTCCTAATACTTTTATTGATATTACTTCTGTTTTTGACAAGAAAGTAGCGGCAATGGGCTGTATGCGAGCGCAGGAATATTTAAAAAATTATTATACGGAATTAGGGGCAAGAAGAGGGAATCATGCTCGTCGGATTTCTGGCAAACAGCATGTTAAATATGCAGAGGCGCATCAAAGAGTGGTGCCTGTGGTGTTGGATACGATTGTGCCTGATATTCACTTCTCGTAATCGCCAAATTTATGGCTGATTCAATTTATTAAAGTTTGGACAGCAAAAAGTTATTAGCCTTTATGCCATACATTTTAAATAAAACTTATGTGTTGTTTTTTGCTATTCATTTTTAGTGAAATTTAACTGGTATCTGGTGTTTGTGCTGATTTTTTCACCACTTTATACCGAGTTCTTTGATTTATTGGAGTTCCTTTTTGTCTTCCAGGACCATTTTTACACTTTACAGGTAGAAATGGGGTTTTATCAAAAGTCAAAAAAAAGTTTTGAGCCGCTTGTCGTACCTGACATGGGGTCAAAATTGTGTTCGGTTCTGCTGTGTTCTTATTGACTTCCTTGTACTGTTGCCATTTTTTGGGTTTATAGCTGGCACTAGATGCAGCAGTAAAAAGTAACCAAAACGCAGCCATTACTACTACCAACCAATTATCAAAATGCTGCTTGTCAGGTGTCTGATATTTTTCCAACATAAGTTTTTGCTTACAAAACTTGATGGATGGCTCAATATCGTACCGATGTCGATAACTTTCAAAAGCTTGCCTCGTGGTAATTTCATCTTTTCGCTGACCATGAATCGTGGTAAACATGCTTTTTTGAAAAACTAACTGACCTGTATCCGCATCAATTACTTTAGAGGCAACTAAATCAAAGGCTTTATCTTTCATATTATGACCATTTTTGGTGCGGACTAATAAATTGGTCCATTTCCATATCATAATTTTGAGTTTTCTGCCCTTATTTGTTTGTCCATCTAATTCGATATAATCTTGATGGGCTAATTCAAAAACACTTCTTTGGTAAACATCATAAGTTTTTCCTTCTCTAGTATAGGTCTTGGTTTGAGAAAAATCAATCAAGTAGTATTTTTCGCCATAAACCAAAGGCGCACCTTGCTCTGAATTGGAACACTCGGCTGGCAGCCATACCTTTTTACCATATCGAAACCGAATAATATTCACTAAATTCTTGTGTTTATAGGTCGGTTCAATATAATTCGGACAGCCATAGCCACTATCTAAGGTATTGATAATGGATTGCTCAACTAATTCAAGATTTTCTTGTTGCTGTAATTCTTCCATCTGTTCAACCGCACAATCAACAGCACTTTGAGTTGATGGTATGCGTTTGATACTTATCGGAACGCTCCATTTATTATTCAAAGGTGGAATACTTACATTTACTAAAGAGATCGGATAACCAATACTGATAGGTTTATTACTTTTTATCACATTGTTGGAAATCTTGATGTATTGGCGATCTTCCAAACATTCAGAATGAGCTTTTGTCACCCCACTAGCATCTGTTTGAAGTAATAACCATTCTTCTTTGCTATAGTTTATTTGGCTTAGCCCTAAATTCCGAAGAGCGGACATCGTCTTCGATTGATTTTCTTGACTTTGTCCAACGCCATGAATGCCGTCTCGTATAGAAGAATACTGATGATGAAACAAGGGACTCTCGCTCAATTCGACTATGCTTTGAGCGGAATCGTAACTCGCTAGTGCCAATGACGTATTAGTAAAAGCTTTGGCATATTTTATGTCAAGGTTTAATAAGTCATGGCAGAACTGTTCGCTGGTAGATTTTTTCACACATTTATACCTGCAATAGTTTTGCCTTTTTTTTTCAGACGACTTTTCGTCCAAACTTTAAAATTTAGAACCTACCAAATAAACCTGCCCGTTTCATTCAGGCGGGTTTGGTGGTTACAAAAAATGTTTTTGAAAAATAAAAAAGCATACACCAAAACGCTATTATTGCTAGCCATCATCACAGCAGTAGCTATAGATGTAAGTATTCCTGTATTGCCTATGGTTACGGAACATTATGGGGTAGCTAAAAGTCAATCCCAGCTAATTATCAGCACTTTCCTAGCAGGATATGGATTGTTTATGATTTTTTTAGGCATGCTAAGCGATAGGTACGGACGATTACCAATCATTTACTTCGGCTTACTTATTTATATTTTAGCAGGATTTCTTGTCGCTTTTGCATGGCGTTTCGAGGTAGTCCTTTGGGGGCGTTTTATACAAGGAATTGGCGGTGGTGTTGGAGCTGTTATTGCTAAAGCCGTTGCAAGAGACCTTTGTTCTGGAAAAGAATTAGCGAAATTAATGACGGCATTGGTTGCAGCCTTAGCCATTACGACTTTAGCCTCGCCCATTCTTGGTAGTGTTTTATATGCCCTTTGGGGGTGGCAAGCTACTTTTTTAGTTTCTCCAATACTAGGTTTAGTTGTGTTGCTTGGCATTTGGTTCACAGGATACGAGACCTTAGCAAAATCACCCGTTTCTTTAGGGCTAAAAGAACAGTTATTTCAAAGCACTAAAATCTTTTTTGCGTCCAAAAATAGTGTTTGGGCATTGCTGATATTGATTGGCGTATTTTCGGGTTATCAAATTATCTTAACCAATGCCTCCCTATTAATGGTAGATATTTATGGGATGAAGGCAAGTCAGGTAGGATTAATATTTGCCTTGGCATCAGGCTGTTACATTGGGTCCAATTTTCTCAATGGGTACTTACTCAACAAAAGCACACCAATTGCCTTGCTGAGAAATGGAATAGGTTTCATTTGTTTAGCCGCAATTGGTTTATTGGTTATTCAATTTTTTGAGGAGATCCCATTCTGGGCAGTATGGATTTGTTGTTGTTTATTCGTAGCCTCTATGGGGTTTCTTTTTCCCAACACCAACACGATTGCCATGGAACCCTTACCCCAAATAGCAGGTTTTGCCTCCTCTATCTTAGGAGCATTAATGATTCTCGGTGGCGCAATAGGAACAGCAGTCGCTGCGCAATTTTATAATAGTACCGTTTTTAGTATTACTGGAGCTATTATAGTCTCTAGCTTATTAACCATTTTTGTTTATTTTTTAAAACCGAGGTATAGAGCGACTTTAGTTCATGACCCTCAGATTAAGCAAACATAACTCATAACCGCCAATTTTGTGGCAGGTTCATTTTTATAATAAATAGTTGATTCGATTAAAAGAATCAGCCAAATAAATTTGGCGATTACATGGCAACCAAAGCACAATTAGCAGAACTATCTCAATTCGGCACGGCAACGATTCACGAGGCATTGGGCAAGATTGGGAATCTACCTTATCAGATAAAACCCATTAACAAAAATATGCGCATTTGTGGACCTGCCTATACGGTCAAAGCAAAAGCCTATATGAATATTAATTTACACAGAGCTTATGCTTACGCAAAAGAAGGGGATGTAATTGTAGCAGATTGTTCGGGTGGTTATGAGGCTGGTTATTGGGGCGATTTATTGACCTCTGGTGCGATGAAACATGGCATCACAGGTTTGGTGATTGATGCTTGTGTGCGAGATGCTGATGAAATAGAGGACTTAGGTTTTCCTGTCTTTTGTAGAGGTTTTTGTATTAAAGGCACAGGTAAAGACCCAGAAGGCAGTTTGAATGAAGCAATTACGATTGGTGAAGTGACGGTCAATCCAGGCGATATTATTGTAGGGGATAGAGATGGGGTAATGGTAATCCCAAAAGATAGGGTAGAAGAAGCTATTTTAAAATCTTATGCGAGAGAACAAAAAGAGTCTAGGGTAAGGGCGAGATTAAATCAAGGAGAAACTTCTTTGCAGATTTATGGGTGGGATAAAAAGTTTGGGTATTAGAATTAATTTTGAATGATGAATTTTGAATGAATGAATACAGGGCATTCAAAATTCCTCATTGAATCCTTCAAAATTAGAAAGTGAAAGTAGCAATAATAGGTCTAGGTGAGGCAGGCAGTCATTTTGCCAACGATTTAGTAGAAATGGGATTAGAAGTCAGGGGTTGGGACCCCAATTTACAAAGGGAATTAGACCCAAGGGTGCATTTTGCTGCGAATAATGGGGTAGCTGTAAAAGATGCAGACATTATTTTTAGTGTCAATTATACTTCCGAATCCAAGGCAATAGCCAAAGAAGTAGTCGCTCATTTAAAATCAGGAAGTGTTTATTGTGAAATGAATACTTCTGCTCCGAGCACCAAAAAAGAAATTGAATCCTTCTTACAACCTGCCAATGTCAAATTTGTAGATTTGGCGATTATGGCACCTGTTCCACCAAAAGGAATTAAAGTGCCTTTACTAGCGAGTGGCGGTGGGGCAAAATTATTAGCCAAATTATTTGGTCCCTATTCCTTGAATTTATCTATTCTAAGTGAAAAGACAGGCGATGCAGCTGGTCGAAAATTATTACGGTCAATAGTTTATAAAGGCGTAGCTGCGGTCATCTGTGAAGCAATGGAGGCAGGAGAACAGTTTGGTTTAGAAGACTATATTAGAACTCAAATCAATTCTATTATTGGAGAGAATGATGCCTTAATTGACCGTTTTGTCAAGGGAAGTCGAATCCATGCTAAAAGACGGATGCACGAAATGGAGGCCGTCGTCAATATGCTAGAAGGAGAAAATTTAAGTGCCTTTATGTCAGAAGGTGCTGTTAACAATTTGAAAAAATATTTGAAGTGATGAATTTTGCAGGTAGCTCACTCATCATTCATCACTTATAACTCATCACTTTTTTCATGCAAACGCAAGTAGCCATTATAGGAGCAGGACCAGCAGGATTATTATTGGGGCATTTGTTACAGCAAGCAGGCATTGATACCATCATTTTAGAAAATAGAAATGAAAAATATCTACGTGCTAATTGGAGAAGCGGAATGATAGAACCAGCCATTGCCCAATTTTTAATTGATAATGGAGTAGGGGAGCAATTGCAAAAAAAAGGGATTAAAGTTGGTGAAATCCATTTCCATTATAATGGTCAAAAAAAAAGTATAGCCTTTGGAGATAAAAATCCAATTATTTATAATCAACATGACCTGATAGGAGACTTAATTGACATTAGGAAAAAATCGCAGCAACCCATCATTTTTGAAGGAAAAGGGCAGCGTTATGAAGGATTAGATACACCAAATCCTAGAATTCATTATACTTTAGATGCTGCCCTTTATCAATTAGATTGTGAGTTTGTTATTGGTTGTGATGGGTTTCGAGGAATTAGTCGGCGAGTTATTCCAGTAAATACAAGAAAGGAGATTAAAGAGGAATTGCCTTATGCTTGGTTAGATTGGTTGGTGGATGCATCTGCTACAATTAAGGAACCTATTTATGCGTATCATCCCAATGGTTTTGCCTTACAAATGCCTACTTCAGATGGAAAAACTCGATTACATCTACAAATAAAAAGAGGTACAGAAAAAGATGATTTACCAAGTGAATCTGCATTATGGCAACAGTTGGAAACTCGTTTAGATACTAAGTTGAATAGAGGGAAAGTTATACAGCAAAAGCTAGATTATATGCGGCATTTCCATACGGAAAATTGGCGGCATGGACGTTTATTTATTGCGGGGGATGCTGCACATGTTGTAGAAAGAACGGGGTCTAAAGGGTTAAATATGGCTTTGGCCGATGCTATTTATTTGGCGGAAGCTTTGATTACTTTTTATAAAAAAGAAGATAAATTTGGATTGAATAATTATACTCATCGTGCTTTAACTCGCACTTTGGAAGTTAAAAAATTTACAGCTTGGTTTACTAAATTAATGCATGTAAATCTAGAAGAATCATTTGTAGAAAAAGAGTTGCAATTTCAAGAATTAAGCAACTTATTTGAGGATAAAGCAGCAGTTGAAAATCTAGTACAAAATTTAATGGGTTTATCACTTTGAAAACTATTGAAAATTAAAATAAAGAAAACATAAAAAGTTCAAGTCCAAGTTCAAGTAAAAACTCAAAAGGCTCTAATCTAGCTCCTCAGTATATTTGAACTTGCGCTTGAATTTGCATTTAAACTTTAAAAATTTTTTATGCAAACAGCAATCCCATACATGCAAATTCGAGGTGGTAGTTCCAAAGGGGTATTCTTTAATGCCAAAGACCTACCATCCGATGAAGGAAAAAGAGACAAGGTTATCCTTGCAGCAATGGAAGGAGTTGGCATAGGTGACCCTCGCCAAGTGGACGGCTTGGGGGGAGCAGATTCATTGACGGCTAAAGTTGGCATTATAAGTCCACCTACTAAAAAAGCAGCCCATTTAGACTATCTATTTATGCAGGTGGTCATTGGAGAAGGACGACTATCTACTTCTCAAAATTGTGGTAATATTCTTTCGGGTGTCTTACCTTATGCTATCGAAAGTGGATTAATAAAAGCGACTCATCCGACGACAAGGGCTACTATCCACATGTTAAATAGTGGAGGTTTGTGCGAAGTAACAGTTCAGACGCCAAATGGAGCATTAGTTTTTGCAGGCGATGCGAAGGTGGATGGGGTGATGGGAACTGGCGCACCGATAATTTGTAATTATTTGGATATAGCAGGAGCGAACTGTGGTGCTTTATTACCAACAGGAAAGGTGATTGATATCATAGATGGTATTGAGGTCTCTTGTGTGGATAATGGAATGCCTGTGGTGAATATAAGAGCAACAGATTTGGGAATTTCTGGTTATGAATCAAAGGCGGAATTAGATGCCAATGAGCAATTAAAGAAACGATTAGAAAGCATTCGTTTGCAAATTGGACCAAAAATGAATTTAGGAGATGTTTCCCAAAAAACTGTTCCTAAAATGTCTTTAATCTCACCGGCTAAAAATGGTGGATTAGTAAATACTAGAACTTTTATTCCTCATGTTTGTCATGCGGCAATTGGAGTTTTAGGAGCAGTATCTGCTGCCACTGGTTGTCTTATTCCAGACTCAATTGCTGATGGAATTGCCAATATACCAACGGACTTTAGTGCTTTATCCGTGGAGCATCCTTCTGGGCAATTTTCAGTTAGTTTGGAGGCTGAATTTCAGGGAAAAGAATTAGTCATTAGTAAATCTGGGACGGTTCGGACTGCTCGGATTATTAGTAAGGGGGAAGTGTATATTCCTCATTTTACGTAACCACCAAATTTACAGTTTCAATTTATTTAGTTGGCTCTTAATTATATTTTTTACTCATATTTTAACTAGCTTAATTTTTGACTGGCTTTCTATTCCGAACCAGCAAATAAATTTGGCTGTTATATTAGACGCTGTTTATGACAAAGAAAACTTGCATACCTCCTGACCCAAATCCAAACATCCCAAAATTCAAAGCACCAGCACTAGCTTGTGATGCCCATTGTCATGTCTTCGGACCAAGCGATGTTTTCCCCTATCATTCAACTAGTACTTATATACCACCCGATGCAGGAAAGGAACGTTTAAAAGCATTACACGACAAAATTGGTCTGGAACGAGCGATTATTGTACAAGCTAGTTGCCATGGTCCAGATAATCGAGCCATGTTGGATGCCATCAAATGGAGAGGGGATAAATATTGGCGGGGAGTCTGTATTGCCAATAAAGATTTTACGGATAAGGAATTTGAGGCATTACACGAAGGAGGAGTTAGAGGCGTCCGCTTTAACTTTGTCAAACATCTAGGTGGCGCACCTGATTTAGTCGGGATGAAAAATGTGCTAGAACGAGTCAAACAGTTTGGTTGGCATTTGGTCATTCATGTTAATGCAGAAGATATTATCGAATATGAAGGCTTTTTTAGTCAGTTTAAAGATATGAATATCGTTGTAGACCATATGGGAAAAATACCAACTAACCTAGGGGTTGAACAACCTGCTTTTAAACTTTTACTAGAATTTATGCAGCGAGAAAATTGGTGGGTTAAAGTGAGTGGGTCGGAAAGAAATTCAACTGCAGGCCCTCCATTTTATGATGCTGTACCTTATGCCCAAGCTTTAATTAAAGTAGCACCAGACCGTTGTATTTGGGGAACAGATTTTCCCCATCCGAATATCAAAGAACACATGCCGAATGATGGAGATTTAGTAGATTTATTAGCACTATTCGGAGACGAACGTACTTTGCAAAAGATTTTGGTGGATAATCCGAAGGCTTTGTATTGGAATGATTGATTATAAAAAGCAAGACTATGAAAATCAAATTTTGGTTCTTTAGCTTATTCCTGTCTAATTTTTTATTCGCACAGTCCGATGCCTTGAATTTTGCAAATAATGTTATTCAATCTTCCAAGTATTGGCTAGATGTTGATTATGTAGGAGATAATATAATTGGGCATAAACTTGATATACATTTGCCTGTTATCGAAAGAGAAAAATATCCTGTAATTATTTGTATTTATGGAAGTGCATGGTTTGCCAATTCTTCTAAAGCAAATACTTTTAAGACTGGTATTGGGCAGTATTTATTAAGCAATGGATTTGCGGTTGTGAGTATCAATCATCGGTCTAGCAAAGACGGAAAATTTCCTATTCAAATACAAGATGTGAAAGCAGCAATACGGTTTGTTCGGGCGAATGCAGCGAATTTTTCTTTGGATAATTCCTTTATTGGTATCACAGGTTGGTCATCTGGAGGGCATTTAGCTGCTTTGGCAGGAGCAACGAATGAGGTGCGAACTTTTCAAAAAGAGGGAACGACTATTGATATAGAAGGGGGGTTGGGAGCATTTACAGCAACCAGTAGTCAAGTAAATGCTGTCGTCAATTGGTTTGGACCAACAGATTTTTTAATTATGGATGAATGTGGTAGTTCCTTTTCTCATGATGATGTCAAATCACCAGAATCATCGTTAGTTGGTGGAGCTATTCAAGTACATCCCTTAGCTTGTGCCCTAGCAAACCCGATTACCTATGTTAGAAAAGATACCCCACCTTTTTTAATCTTTCATGGCGATAAAGACCCTTTAGTACCGCATTGCCAAAGTGAAAAGTTATTTGAAACGTTACAGGATAAAGAAGTGGAAAGTGAACTGATATTAATCAAGGATGGAAAACATGGTCCTGGGGTGATGATTGAGGAATATTACGAACAGATGGTCCACTTTTTTAAAGCACAAGCAAAATAATTAAGGAACGACAAAAAAATAAATGGTGCGTTTTTCAAATGATTCTTTTTTCCATAGGTTTTTAACCCATTGAAAAAAGAATCATTTGAAAAACTTAAATGCACTAGTTCTTTCAGTATTTTTTCAGTATCCCATTAGCACAATTATCTTCAAGTATAAGTATAGAGCTATTTAGTAAATTTTGCAGTCTTGTGCCGCTAAAATCGTGGAAAACCCTGATAACTCACCCAATCAAAATCTGCATATTCATTAGTAACTACACCATTACTAGTCCCATAAACACCGATGTTAGTGCCAATGTATCCTTTACAAATCACTAAATTATCCGCTGTTTCTGCAAAAAGAGAAAAGGACTGCCCACCATCTAAAGAATAGCGGTATTGATACTGATTATTTTTGGAAATGAGTTGGAATACAATATTGCTTTCATAGTTTTTAAGAGATTCTTTTTTCAAAATGGCTAAATCTTGGTCTCGACCTTTTACCGTAACCTTTAACATCGTTTGACTTCCTTCCTTTGCTATCGTAAAGTTGACATAATTATTATCTTGTTGGTAGATACTTATGCCTGCTTCTGCCTTATCTTTTGCTGGCTGAAAATTCATCTTTGCGGCATATTCAAACTCACTTTCTTTTTGTCGAATACCCATCAAACTAAATTGACCTCTGAGATGAAAGGTTTCTGGTTTTAAAAATAAGCGCAAATGCCCTTTTTTATCCGTCAAAGAATAAGTCCCTTTTTGGGGTACACGGCGAAAATTCCATTCGGGATGCAATACTTCCGTATCAAAATTATCTCTAAAAGCATCATTATAATATTGTGGTTTATCGGCAAACGGAAGGGGAGTAATGCGTTCGACCCTTCCCGTTTCAGGTGCGCAGACTGGCCATAAATATTCCACAGGTTCCCATTTATCTTTGCTGACTTGTTGCCACCGAGCAATCGCAGGTTCCCAAACTACTGGAATTAAGTGAGTTTCTCGCCCCATATTGGAGGCGTTTTCAACATCACTACGTTTACCTAATGCGACCATATACCAACGTCCATCGGGCAATTCTACCATATCCGCATGTCCCACACTCGTCACCCAATTGTTTTTAGATAAATGCCGAACCGTCAAAATGGGGTTTCTAGGATTCGATTCATAAGGACCTGTTATTTTATCACTTGCTGCCATCATTACCGCATGGTGGTGGGAAGTGCCGCCTTCTGCTACCAGCAAATAATATTTGCCATGCTCTTTATAAATATGTGGTCCTTCTACACAACAACCGCCACAGGCGCCTCGCCAAACCGAGTGACGTTCTCCTTTTAGTTTCCAGTTGGCTAAATCCAATTCTTGTACCCAAATTTCACCAATACCATTGGCATTTGGGCGACCAGTATCATGCGTGCCCACATAATAGACTTTACCATCATCATCAAAGAAAATATCTGGGTCAATCCCTGGTGCGCCTTCGATGTGATGTGGTGCAGACCAAGGTCCAGCAGGATTTTCAGCAGTAATAATAAAATTGACCATTTCGGCTGGTTTCGTTCTATCCATCGGGCTGTAAACATTGGTCGTTATAATATAAAATAGACCATCGTGATAGCGAATAGTTGGCGCATGAATACCGCCATTTTGTTGTACATCTACCAAATTAACTACCCCATTACATTGGTCTTCTCTATGTAAGCCGTAGCCAATTAATTCCCAATTGACCAAATCTTTGCTATGATGAATAGGTAAACCAGGGAAATATTCAAAGGTTGAATTAACAATGTAATAATCAGCTCCAACTCGGCAAATCGATGGGTCGGGATGCCCGCCGGGGATAATGGGATTGATGAAGGTTTTTTGTTGCGCAGTTAGCCAAAGAGGCAAAAATAATAGTAGAATTAATAGATTTTTCATATTTTTTGTTTGCTGTCAATCATAAATCTATCTCGCTAACATTTTAGGTAGCGAGATAGATTTATGATTTAAGATGTATGAATTGTGATTTATGATTTTGGGACTCGCAATCACTCAGATTGGCTTCGTTCTTGTTCAAAAATCTGCTCATACAAAGCACCTCTAAATTTATCATTCATTTCATATCCTGGTGCTTGCACAAAATTGGCTTGTGACAAAATGACGCCAACAAAATTTCGCTTAGGGTCGCCCCAAAAGTGGGTACTTTCGTAACCACCACCAATCCATAAGCCCGCATCTCCTTGTCCTTTGAGGCGCATCGAATCGCCACTAATCCACAAATTATAGCCATTATAGCCATAGGGATTATCTAATTGCGAATGGGGCGCAGCAATATCTTCGACGCTTTCTTTTTCTAAAAAACGATGCCCATTTAGGGTGCCTCTTTTGACCAACATCCTTACAAAATCAGCATATCCATCCGCAGTACCAACCATCCCTTCTCCACCTAAATACAACTCATGACTTAGGTCATAATCTGGTACATCAGGACCAAAAATATCCAATTCTCCTTTATGTGCTTGCCGCAAAATGGAATCTTTACCCGAAAAGGCAGGAGGCAAAATCGCTGGATTGGTCAAACCATATTGGATGCCTTTAATTTTCAATGGGGTAGTCACTCTTTCTTCTACCAACTGCTTTAAACTTTTACCTGTTGCTCGCTCTGCCACCATTCCTAAAACAGTCGTATTCGTGCCATAAAAATCGTTAACTCCAGGTTGCCCAACCAAAGGCAACTCCGCTATTTTTTGTAAAAATTCATCGGTATTTTTAGCCTTTGGCAAATTTTTACTCGCTACCAAAGAATCCAAACAAGGCATGCCTGTAGTAGCATAATAAAAGCCAGCTTGGTGATTGATTAAATGCAAAACGGTCATCACCGAATCTAAGGAAACTAGTTGATAAGGACAAGCGCCTTCTCTTTTGTCCCATTCTAATGCACCTAATTGCTGTCCTTCTTCGTTGACGGCTACTTTTAAATTGGCAAATTCTGGGATGTATTTGGTAACGGGGTCCTCCATTTTTAAAAGACCATCTTCTATTAAATCTAAAACCGTAGAAATGGTGATGATTTTACTCATCGACCAAATTCGCACATAGGAATCGCCATTGATTTCCGTATCGGGCAACAGTTGTTGATTGGCTTTGCCATGTTCATACAACACATTGCCATCCAAATCTTCTAAGCGAGCATAGACAAAAGGGTAGTAGCCTTCCTCAATGTATTTATCTAGTATTTTATCTAATGCTTGTGGGTTAGCAATAAAAGTATCGGTTGGACTTGTTGCAGTCGGCTTGCAGGCATATAGGCAGAGTAGAAAAAATACGCCAAAAAAAGATAAGTTTAGGTTTTTCATTTTGAAAGATTAGTGCTTGTTAATTTAAGGAGTCAGCTATTGGTTTTTGTAACCCCCAAATCTTAAATCATATATCTTACATCATAAATCTGTCATGCTTTATTTTAGATGGATTTATGATTTACGATTTACGAACTGTGGTTTATGATTTGCTCACCCTCACCCAAACCTCATCCATCCACACCGCCGAACCTTCTTCAAAACCACCAAAAATAAAATCGGCCGGCTCTTTTTCAAATGGCCGCATACTATCATAGCCGCCACCATCCCAAGTACAGATATAGATTTTCATCCCTTCCAAGGTTTCAGGGCGACCAATAGTAGTAGCAGGGAAGTGTAATTGGATGGTATGACTCGACGGAATTGTGGTGATAATCGGTTTTTGTGCCATGATTGCCCCTGCTTTTTCTGCCGTTGCGCCTCTTGCATTATACATACCTGTATTCCATCCTGCAGCAGTTGCCAGATAATCCCAGTCAGCGCCGTCGGGCATATGCTGATTTACCTTCGGTAAGGCAGTAGCTCCTTTTTGTTGGGGCAAATCAATGAAAATATTAAATTGCACATGGTCAAAACCATTGGTCGGATTCCAAACGGTAGACAGCGGTTCAACCATTTGAATATCCAATCTGAAATTATTGCCTGTGGTATGAACACTCACATTTTTAATGTCCATTTGTCTGGAAAAGGTTTCGTGAGTAGGGTAGCGGTAAGTCCCTTTTGGGCCAAGGTCGTCGCCCACTTTATCTGCAATAGCAGAGACCTCTTTTTCGGGTAATTGTAAATTGAAAACCTGTTTTTGAGAGAGCAATATTTCATTTCCTTGATAAGTGACAACTTGCATAAAATGGTCACCATTTTGTAGATTTGCTACATTTATAGCTGTTGCCCAATTGTTCTCTTTTACCTTTACTGGAATACGTTGCGCTAAATTTCCATTCAATAATAAGAAGGTACTATCTGCCTCGTAACTTGTTCCTTTTACTTTGATTGCTGACAATAATACCTCTTTATTTTTAAGCGGCTGAATCGTTGGCTTTTCTCCTGTATTAATAGCTGTTTTTTGAGCAGGCGTTAAACTAAAAATAAGCCCTTCTTTTGCTGGTAAATGTAGGAAATCCAATTGCCCATTTGTCACATTAGCTTGCCAATCACCCACTAAATCCATTTCTTTGACCACCGAAAATGCGCCTTCTTCTTTAATAGCCAATGGAATATCGTTCGTTAATATAGGGTCATCTAAAGTATTCAAGGCGAAATACAAGTCTTTTTCTGCATGATTCAATTTAAATAATAATAAACCTGGACAGTTTTTACTATCCGCTAAAATTTCAATTTTTCCTCGTCTAGTCGCTGGCTGTTTTTTGCGAAAAGCAATTAGATGTTGCACGAATTTAAAATCCTTAGACGTTGTATCAAATAGGTCAAACATCTTTTCACGGTCTTCCAAACAACCTTGTTCGGTGCCTTGCCAAATTACAGGCACTCCAGGCAAACCAAACAAAAGTAGCATTGCTTGCTGGTAGGCTGCCTCAGTAGCAAATGACCGAAATCGAGGCATATCGTGATTATCAATAAAATTCACACTTTGCACAGGGTTGGGATAATGTTCTTGGTATTTTTTTAGGCGATAAGCTAATTGTGCCGTTGGTTCTCCTCGGGCAATCACTTTAGTAATAGTTTGTTGCAAAGGGAAATTTAAAGCCCCATCCATCTCTGGTTTTTCAAGTGTACCAATAAAGGCTTTGGATTTTATTTCTGCATCATCCTTATAAGGTTTGGCAGACACCCAAGTTTCCCCGAAGGTGTAAAAGTCTTTGCCCAGCGTTTTGGCAAAGGGTTCAATCCCCAATAAATCATCTTGCCCTCGGTGCATAAAAGCATTAAAAAAATCGTGTTCTACATAGACAGGCGTATCAAATCGAAAACCATCCAAGCCTGCCTCTTTTACCCAAAACTGATAGGCTTTGATTAACTCAGCTCGCACGACGGGATTGGTCGTTTTTAAATCATCCAACTTCCCCATCTGATACGTCAATATTTGGCTTTCATCTTGGTAATCGTTGATGTAAGGCGTGAAATTATAAATGCCTGCCGCTAAATGTTCGGGATTATTGGGGTCATTTTTATCAAAAGGGGCTTGTGTCGGTGCGCCCACTTTCGTATAAAATTTAGTAGGGTTATTCGCCTCATAACCTCCTTCATAGGAAAAATAATTTCCTGTATGGTTGACTACAATATCTTGTATCAGATACATCCCTTTTCGATGGACGGCATCTGATAAGTTTTTTAATTCTTCTAAGCTCCCAAAATGCGGGTCTGTTTCCATAAAATGACTTGCCCAATAGCCATGATAGCCTGTAAAATTGGTGTCAGGATTCCACCATTGATTGGCAACGGGTGGGGTAAACCAAATCGCATCTATCCCTAATTCGTCTAAATAATCTAGTTTATTTTGAATACCTTGAAAATCGCCGCCTTGAAATTTTCGATGGTCATTTGGGTCGTATTCATTAGCTCCAAAATCATTATTTTGTGGATTGCCATCCGCAAATCGGTCGGTCATTAAGAAATAGATGACTTGGTCTTCCCAATTGGGAGAGGGGACGTGGAGGAGTAAATTATCTGTTTGTTGACAGGCACAGAAGGATAGCAATAGACTGTAAAAAAGGAATTTTTTCATTAAGTGTTGGCTCGTTTTGTTTTGAACTTAGATATGCCAAATCTCAAATATTTGGCATATCTGGATGATGCAAAAATTAATACTAAAGCTAAAAGAATTTCAACTACTAAAAAGAGCTTATTTCCCAATTTTGTAACCCTTGATTAAGCAAATACTTATTTCTTAGTTACTCGCCAATCCATTACTTTCTTTGAATATTTTTTTATTAAATCAGGATATTGTTCCCCTAAATTTTCATTATTTAAAGGGTCTTTATTCATATTAAAAAGCGCATAAACATCATCCGTCGCATTCCAATTAAAAAACCAATTTTTATCCCGAATCCAATAGCCTTCTAATTTCCGCCCCATCATATCAGTTTCAGAACGACTTTGAGTTATATTGCCTATAATTTCAGTTCTTAAATTGGCTTTTTTGCCTTCGATGACCGCTTTATAGGATTTCCCAAAATAATTGTTAGGCACTTCCAGTCCCACATAATCAAGTATCGTCGCGGGTATATCTGCGCTATGTATTAAGTCCGTTTTTCTAACATTTTTAGCAATCTGTCCTTCCCAAGAAAAGATAATCGGCGTTCTAAAAGATTGGTCATACATAGAGAGTTTTCCTTTATCCCCACCATTATGCCAACGCATCGAATCTGCCCGAAATTCTTGGTCGGGATTTTGCTCCCAACCATTATCATTGACATACACAAACAAGGTATTTTCAAATTGTCCTTTTTCTTTTAAATACCGTATTAATTCCCCCACACCATCATCAAACCAAGTGCAATTGGCATAATATCTTTTAGCCGATTCAGTCATATTTTTATCACGATAAAGCCCATAATATTTTTCTGGTGCGTTCAAAGGATAATGCGGTAGTTCAGGGGCATACCACATAAAAAATGGTTGGTTGCCATTTTTATCAATAAAATCATAGACGGGTTCCATGGTTGCCCTTGCCAATTGCAAGCCATCGCCGCCCATGAATTTTTTAAACCAATTATGTCCTGGTTTTCGTTCTTCTGCGGTCCAACCCTTGGTCATACCATGCGTAAAGCCCCCATTTTGATAATTATATTCCCACCATTTGCCGCCTTGAAAACTGGAATAGCCTTTTTGTGCTAATAATTTGGGCAGCGTTTCAAAATTTTTCATGGCATGATGCTTAAAATCTCGCTCAAATAATTGTTGACTTTCGGGCGAATCAAAACGTTTATTGCTGGTCTCTTTTTGTAATAATTGTTGAACCGCTTTTTTATGGTCAATCGGTAAAGTACCCGTCATCAATGATTGCAAAGACGGGCGACAATGATTGGCTGGCACATAGCCATCGGTAAATAGCGTACCACTTGCCGCTAATTTATCCATATTGGGCGTTTGGACATAATCTGCCCCCATGAATCCGAAATAGGGATAGCCTTGGTCGTCGCCGATGAGTAAGATGATATTGGGTAATTCTTTGGTAAGATTTGATTTGACGCTAGTTGCTGGATTTGGTTGACAGGCGTTGAAAAAGAGTATAGTGAGAAAAAGGAAAAGGGCTTTTTGGAAGACGTTGTATTTTATTAGTGTGGTCATGTTTTGAGTGCTAATTGATAGGATATGGTTTATGCTAAGAAGAGTGAAATGTTGCCCTTTTGTAACCTTCTTGCTTGGCACTATTTATTAATCCGACATTAAGGGTAAGTAATGAGACAAAAATAAACTTACAATATTTTTGTTGCGAGTTGGTTTAGAGCATTTAGGCTTATTATAGAGAATCAGGTAAAAAATTGATATTACAAAAATCATGAACATACATAATATCCGTGTCCCTTTATTAATCCGTGGTATAAATCACTACCACAGATTAATAAAGGGACACAGATATTTATCATTTTTTATCTGACAACCTATATTCAATGTCTAATTTAATTTTCGCTTTTTGGTGTACAAAATTCCTGCCTTTTAACCCGTAACTATGCTTAATGTTGTCCGAGTACTTAAACCCACTATTCCTCATTCTATTTTCACAAACCTGCTTGAATGAGGGCCAATTTTTAAAATATAGCTATTGGGAAGTAAACCAGATAAATCAATCGTTTTTTGACGAGCATCAATTTGACCTGAGCGTAGTATTTGTCCAGTAATTGAATAAATATGATAGGCTTGAGTTGAAATATTATCCAATTTAATACTTAGAAAATTGTTTGCTGGATTTGGAAAAATAGTAATAGCGTTCTCTTGAGGGATTGCTTCTTGAACGGAAGTTGTTTGACAGCTAATTAATCCATTGCTATCAAATCTAGAGACAAAGTTCCATATTTCCAAAGAGGCATCTATATCCATATTTCCGAAACTGCCCGGCCAATCATGTCCGCCATTAATCACCTTAAAATGTTCTACCGAAACACAACCGTCTCCATTATTCCATGCATAATGTTCTACGGTACTGCCATCAGCAGTATTGACATTGGGCAAGTCAGTTATTATTGGATTGTCAGTAATATGATTAAAATCCCGCCAATAATTATTGACTGTTTCTAAAGATGGGTAGTAAGTAATTCCTCCAAAAGTAATACCTTCGTAATCATCTTTAGAACCATGAATCGTTACGACAGCAGTAGGGTGGTCGGGGGCACAATTATTAAGCGTTTCGATAAACATAGACCTAGCGACAACGCCAATGGCTGCAATCCGATGACTGAGCCTGCAAGCCAATTCAAATGAAAATTCACCGCCATTGGAGTACCCACAAGCATACACCCTATCTTCCGCAATACTATATTCGGCAGCTAGGGTGTCTATCATTGCCTCCACAAAAAAAATGTCATCGACGGTTGATGGCGCTTTATGGGTCCAAGCAATTGCTCCTCCGCCATTGGGGTCAGGTAGTGCTTGTGGATAGACCAAAATAAATCCTGCGGTATCTGCAATAGGTCTCATATCGGAAATAGAAATCTGAGAAGCAATATCCCCAGCGCCACCATGAAAATTAAATAATAAGGGGACTGTTGAACCTTCTTGATAACTCGCTGGAATATAGACCGAATACATTCTAGTTAGGCCATCATGGAGCAACGTTTTATTGAGTAATTGTTGAGCGATTAAGGAATGTATTGCCAAAATCATTAGACAAAAGAAGGTGAAAATATTTTTACTATTCATGCGTGGTTTTTTTCTTTTCTTACAAATTTCGTGATTGCTTTGAAGAGTTGCTAATAGCAAAGGTAAAAAAATAGTAGTCTTTATTTCAAAGAGGTTAGTGGGGTAACGTCGTACCTGTACTAGCAGCTTTCACTTGCACATTTGCGCCAATCAATGGTGCTGCATCACTTCTAGTTATGAGGGCTATTCCAAAGTCAATATTGGATGGGCTAAAAGTCTGAAAATAAAAGGATATGGAGGCTTAAATGCTCTTTTGGGGAATTTTTAGTGAAATTGTTTTGTTTTTAAAATATAGATTTGATAAATATTATCCTTTTATATTGTTAGGAAAATTGTAATTTGGTGGAGTGTTTATTTTAGAGATTAAGACTTTGAGTCTATGTAAATTTGGAGCTTCCGATTAAGGATAGATTGCTATTAGGTGGTAGTCTGAAGAAGTTCTACTCAATTAACAAAAATGAATCAAGACCTTTTTATAAAAGAAGAAAGTAAAACTTTACCAGGTAGAATTAGATTGAATCTTGCTGAAATTATAACAGGTAAAAAAAATACTCTTCCGAAAGGAAATCAATCATTGAAGTTCTTTAATTCAATTGAACATTTTCCTTCTTATTGGCTTTTTTTTATCCACTCAATTATTACATTAAAATCAGTCAAAAAAGTCGATTTTTCGGAAATCTTAAAATATGCATCTGGGAAAAAAGTTGATATAAACGAAAAACTCTTTGACCAACTTTATGAAAGATTGACACTTAGAGAATCGGTAATATATATCAATTCAGTACCTTCACCACTACCTAATGAACTTTGCCTTTGGATAATAAAAGACGAATACGAACAGCAAACCGATAAAGAAATAGTTCTTATTTTAACTTCCGAATTCAGCCCTTCAAAAGTTAATGCGATTCTAATATTTAAGAAGGATATAAATACAAATGAACTCATTATTACTTTTTTTCAGTCAAACGAAGAGTCCGAAATTATTGTTGAAGATAAGACAGAAAAGGAGACAAAAGAATTTATTTTTTTAATGCTTTTTTATGCTGCGAATAACCGAATAAACGTTGTAGAGAAAATGGAACACCACGTCAATGATTCAGATAATATCAGTTCAAGTAATGATGTTCCGTATGATACTTATTTGATTTCTCTTTTGCACAAGGTGAAAAATGGGAAAGTCAGTTGTTTTAAGATGAAAGTACCCATTAAAGAAATTAAACCATTTAGCATTCAATATGCAGTAGATTATCCTGAAAACAAAATACCAACTGGAATAATCTTTTTAGACCAAATACAACAATATGGTATATTAACCTATCAAAAAGAAGGTAAATTTATAATGAGTGATGATTATGCCACTTATTTGGCATTAAGAGTTGAGGGTTACAAAGAAATAACAATTATTAATTTAGGTAAAATTAATAATTGCCCTTATGAGGTAATTGAGGTCGGTGGAAAAGAATTAATTCCGCCGTTAATTTATACACACGAAGAATTAGGTTTTGATAATAAGACACTTGATTCATTATTGGACGAAAAGATTGAAGTTATTCAAAAATTAAGAAAAATTAAGAAAATTTTGTTTGATGACTTCAAGGATGTAAGAGAGGCAATAAAAGAAGATGAATTAAAACGTGCATTAAATTTACTAGAAGAAATAACTATTGATAAAGACGATTTAACGGAAATCATCGCTATTGAGGCAAGATTAAACAAATTAAATTCTGATTCAAGGCTTGGAATTTTAAAATACGATGATGAGGTAATTGAATTTAATAGGATACGAATAAATCTATTGAGGTTGATAGATAAAATTTAAAACTGAGCAGAACCTTGCATCAACGTCCATTGTCAGCAATAGCTGCCACCGCTGCCAATGGGGGGAGCTTTCGCAGCAACTATAAAAAATTAAAAAGCAGTAAGACAAATCAATTTAACAAATGGAATTAAAAGCAGGAAAAAACGATATAGTTCTGAAAATACATATCAATTTTGAAAAAAGAGGAATTGATGCTAAAACGTTAATTAAGATTTTCGATGTAATTGAAAAAGCCTTATATAAATCAGATTATCAGGATGTAATAAAATATTTCAGAAAGGTTGACCTTCCAAAAGAAGAATTAATAAAAGATGCTGTTTTAGAAAGATTGAGAAGTCAACGTCATAGGAGATTTAAGTTGATTGATAGTAAAGAAGGTTCAATAGTTCTCTATGGGATAGTTACAGGTGTTTCGAT
This sequence comes from Saprospiraceae bacterium, assembly GCA_965277445.1. Classification (GTDB taxonomy): domain Bacteria; phylum Bacteroidota; class Bacteroidia; order Chitinophagales; family Saprospiraceae; genus JAFMDF01. The sequence continues at coordinate 823,913 of CBDICY010000001.1, forward strand.
TTTTATTCTACAAAAAACAATTGGGGAATCTTTAGGAAGGGGTTTTGAAAATTCTGAATTAGACAAAAGGTTTACTAATTTTTTTAGAGATATATTCGACGGAAAGAAAAAATCAGTTACGAGACAGTTGAGGAATCTTTTCGTCGAAGAATTTGATGAAGATGTCGAGGTGACAAGAACATATGAAGATAATGAACGATTAGAGTTGATTGAAATTGATATTCTTGGAAATCAGATTAAAGAGAAAGAACAAATTCCAACTTGGGACGAATTGTTAAGAAATGATTTCAATATTTAGTATTGAACAAAGATGCGTTGAAGCGTATAGCGACAGATGTTCGTTAAAAATTGAAAGATTCCCAGCTCCATTCTCTGCAAAGAGGTGGGGTTGGGTTTTTCAAGAAAGAAAGCATGCTTCCAACAAAGCAAAAAAATAAAAATCAATAAAACTCAACAAAATGGGATTCACAAAAGCACTCTACTACCCAACAATTGATATTGGAAATTGGGATTGGGCAAAATCAGCCGCTTTATTTTGGGATAATATCCAAACGATTGTTCCCGAATCAATTCAATCACCCTATGAAAGTAGGGTAACACAAGTATTAAGCGGGGAAGGTGTTTTAACCCCTCATTTTGTAAATCCAGATATGAGATTGATTCGTGATTTATCTCAAGATGTAACAAATTTTTTAGAGACGAATGAAGCGTTTGATTATTTAGTGAAAGGAAAAAATAAAAATAGTACTATCCACGAAGATAAGTTGCCAAGAGATGTAAGAAGAATATCAAGATTGCATCCTGAAAAAATGTCTAACGAAATTAGGCACATGTTAGAAGATGGCCTTGAAAGAAACGGTTGGATGCAAGTTGATTCAAGATTTGCAGGTTTCTACATGAGTCTTTTAGCAAATAGAATATGTGAACAAGAGAGAATGGTGCTTTTAACTGATAATAGCTTGGCATCTAATGTTACTGAAAAAGCAAAATTAGATAATCAAAGGAAAATATTTGGCAAGGACAGATACGGCTATCAAGAAAGACATGAAAATACCACGTTGAATTTGACGCAAGGGTTACTATCTAATTTAGCTTTAAAAGGAATAAGATTTTCACCAGATACGGATGTCGAAAAAATTCTAAAATTTAAAAGAGACCATCAAGATGAATTAGGATTGTTCCGAAATAATCTCGAAAAATTGGTAAGTACAATTCCAGATGATATCCCCTTGGATGCATTACAACAACAAGTGAAAGACATTTATATTAATGAATTTAAGCCATCTTATAATAATTTCGCAAAAGCATTAGATGGTTATAAGTTTAAATGGATAAATGACCATGTAATGAAAATTGCTTTCTTCAAAGCAGGAACAGGTGCATTATTACCATACTTGTTTAGTATTACTGTTCCGCAAGCATTATTGGCAGGTGCAGGAATTTCTTTAGTAACATCCGTAATTTCGTTCAATCAAAGAAAACGAGAAATGTTAAGAGAGAATCCATACTCATATTTAGTTTCAGCAGAGAAAGAATTGAGTAAAGACGATTTTCAAAGAGTATTGAGAAACAGAGTTTATTGAAAAAAAAGAAGCCAGCCAATACCGTTGGGCATAATCGATTGAAAAATAATGAAATACACTAACCTCACTAGAAAAGAAACCGAAAAATTATAGAAGGAATAAGCTTGGATAAAACAAAGCATCTTTTATATTAAAACCCTCCTACCACATGGAAATTCACCCCTTTGATAAACGTTTTGCTAAACAGGTTTCAGCACTAATTCGCAATACGCTGAGAGAGATAAATAGCAAAGATTACTCAAAAGAGATAATTGAAAAAATGTGTAGTCGTTTCTCCGAAGAAAACATTATCAATAAAGCATCAAACAGAAAAATGGTGGTAATGATGGAAAACGAAGAAGTGATAGGCACAGCAAGCCTGAAAGATAATATCATTTTAACGGTATTTGTTGGTGTTAATGCACAAGGAAAGGGGATTGGAACTAAACTAATGAGCTACTTAGAAGCAATGGCAAGGAAGAAAGGATGCAAAAAAGTGTTGCTTCCGTCAAGTATCACTAGCGTAAGTTTTTATGAAAGATTAGGGTACAAAATAATCGGGGAGGACATAAATGATTTTGGGAAAAATATAATAGTAGAAAAAATGCTATAGTCTTTGAAAGTATAGCGCATCTTTCAGCTCTTCCCGATACCCCACAACATACCCAAAAGAACGCTCCTCATAATACTTCTTAAAAATAGTCCTAAATTAGCAGCTGAAAAACGGGTGCTACCGCCTACGATTAAAATAACACTTATTATGAAATCATGCTTTAAAGACTATTTATTATTAAGCGTTCTCTGTGCTATTTTAGGATTTTTGGCTTGTCAATCACCACAGCCATCTTCAGCCGAAAAAAAAGCCAAAGAACCCATCAAACCCAATCTCTTTCTCTTTCTAGCCGATGACCTTAGTTATAATGATTTAGGCGTTACGGGCAATCCTTATGTCCAAACAGCGAGCATTGATGCCTTTGCCAAAAATGCGATTGCTTTTGAAAAAATGTACACCCCTTCCGCTATGTGTGCCCCGTCTAGAAGTGCTTTGATGACAGGCTTATATCCACATCGAAATGGTTGCCATAATAATCATGGGGCCGTTTATGCACAGGTAAAAAGTTTACCAACTTATCTGAAAACATTGGGCTATCAAGTGGCATTGGTGGGCAAACGGCATATTAAACCCGAACAAAATTTCCCGTATGATTATGTAGGCTATGAGGAATTGGACGAGTATCTGCAAAAGGTGACCCAACCTGTTTGTGTGCTTTATGCCTCCAATGAACCGCATGGCCCACATGCCGAAAGTACCCAATCTATCGACGAGGTGGTAGTACCTGCTAAATGGATTGGGACAAAAAGCACGAAGGAAAAATTGACGGGCTATTATGCAGATATTGCAGCTTTAGATAAAGAATTTAAACAGTTTTTACAGACGATTGAGGTGAATAATTTAGCCAAAAATTCGGTGACCATTTTTACCAGCGACCATGGGTATGAGTATTTTGCCAAATGGAGTTGTTATGAAGCAGGCTTAAGGATTCCATTTTTTATGCAAGCCAATGGGATAGCTTTTACAGCCAAAAGGGTAGGGCAGTTGACCAATTTTGTAGACATCGTACCCACCTTTGTAGAATTAGCTGGTGGCATTCCTCCTAGCGATATTGACGGAAAAAGCCTAGTGCCTTTATTAAATGGCTCGACGCAAGCGATTCACCCATACATTTATGGCGCACATACCACCAGAGGCATTTATTCAGGAAAAGCTTATCCGATTCGGAGTATTACGGATGGGAAATGGAAGTATATAATAAATCTAAACCACGAAGAACAATTTCAAAACATTATTACCAATGGCTGGAATTTTGACCCTTCGCCAACCACAGGTTCTTGGGCAGAATGGTTAGCGGTGTTAGCGAATAAGGAAACTGGGGCGGAATGGGCTAGTTTATATCAAAAAAGACCGCCAGAAGAATTGTACCATTTAGCAGCAGACCCTAATGAAATGGTTAATTTGGCTGCCGAAGCTGAGCATCAAAATATCAAAGACAAGTTGCGTGGTGAGTTGAGGGATTGGATGAGTCAACAGGGAGATACGGGGATGGAGGCGGAGTTGGCGGTGGCTTTGAAGGCTCGGGATATGCGTAAAGTGCCGAAGTGATTTTTAATTTTTGTTGTTAGTTTTTTCGCTATACAACCAGAAAAACGCTGCCCATAATTTTTTACAAAATAGCACAAAAATAGGTAGCTGTTTAGGAAAATAAGCATTGAATTCCCTAAGTTTGTACCTGACCGCTGGCCCGGTGGAGATCCAGATTTTGATGCCTGGGCACAAGGTTTTTATGGCGATATTGACGATGGAGCGTCTAAAACAGTCATGGAAGAAAATCCAGAAAAATGGCCCGAATTATTTGCAGCGGCCTTCGGAAAACGTCCATAAGAAGAATTATATGCCGTAAAAAAAGACTTTCTAAATTGGCATAATTTGGCGGATGATGCGGACTATGTGGAACAAAAAGCAGCGTTGAAAAAACAATTATTTGATTATTTAAAAGCTACCAATGACCCTAGAATGGAAGGGCAGTCTCCTTGGGATAATTATCTATATACGGGGCGGAGTACTTGGGAGTATTAGTGGCTATCCTAAATCTGAAATCATAAATCACAAATCTTAAATCATACATCCATCTAGTTTTTATGTAACAGACCTGCCGTTCCATTCAGGCGGATTTATGATTTAAGATGTATGATTTGTGATTTAAGATTTTTACCTTGATTAACTGCTAATAATTTACGTTGTTCACTAGAATAAATTGGGTGACTGCTGACCGTTCATTTTATTTCCCTTTCCTAACAAACTTATCTTCATCCCACTTAAAATAATCCATAGACTTATAATCCTGCACCACACCACCATAAGGAAAACCAGCAGTTTCCGTCCGATTATTCTTAAAAATAGCTTCCATTTGCTGAATAATTTCTGGATGTTCATTGGCGATATTATTCGTTTCCCCTTCATCAACAGTCAAATCATATAATTCTATTCCAGCGTTAATCCCATAGCGAACCGCTTTCCAATGACCCATTCTAGCAGATTGCCGAAAACCACCATTAGGAATGGTCTGAAACCAACCACTTAATTGTATTTCCCAGTTTAAGGCAGTATGTTTAGGCTGATTCTTGCCTAATAAAAGCGGTAGGAGGGAAATGCCATCGGTTTGTTTTGGAATATCCGTTTCCGCTACTTCCGCAAAAGTGGGCATTATGTCTTGAAAACTGGCAATATGGTCTGTTGTGCTGTTTGCTTGAATTTTGCCTTTCCAATAAGCCAATAAAGGGACTCGAAGACCGCCTTCATATAAATCTCTTTTGCCGCCTTTTAAATTGCCATTGCTATTAAAGAATTCTAAATCATGTCCTTTTCCATTGGCGGCAAAATGTGCCCCATTATCACTTGTAAATAAGACCAAGGTATTGTCCAATTCACCTAGGTCTTTCAATTTTTTCAATAAGCGACCGACTTGTTTATCCAACAGGGTAATCTTGGCGGCATGCACTCTTTCTATTTCTGGCCAACCTTGGTCGGCATATAATAAAGTATCTCTGATTGGCCCTTCAAAAGAGTGGGGCGCTCGGTAGGACATAAATAGGAAAAAGGGTTGATTGGCCTTTTTTTTATCCAAAAAGTCCATGGCAAAATTGGTTCGAAAGGCATCTTTGCAATCGTGTTGTTTATAATCGTAGGGTACAAAATTTGTATCGCCATTGACCCATAAGCGATTGGGGGGAAATTTTCGACCACCAAACCGAGCCGTCCATTGTTCTTGTACCGCATAATCGAACCCATGACCGACTGCCCAAGTATCGACCTCATCTGGTTTATCCAAATGCCATTTACCTATAAATGCCGTTTGATAACCTGCCCCTTTCATCATTTCACCTAAAGTGAATTCGTCTTTATCTAAAGCTACGCCTTCCCATTTATCATTGCCAAAAAAGCCTGCATTGCCACGGATGGGTACGTTGGCGGCATGTCTGCCCGTCAATAAAACGGCTCTGGATGGGGAGCAAACGGAATTGCCCGCATAGAAATTTGTGAATTTCATACTGAGTTGAGCGAGCTTATCAAGTTCTGGGGTTTTGATGACTTTTTGACCGTAACTGCCGAGTTCGTGGTGGCCTAGGTCGTCGGCTAGTAATAGGAGGATATTGGGCCTTGAATCCGTTGTATTTTTAGGATTTTGACAAGCGGAAAAGGATAGCAGTAGGGTAAATGAAATAGCACAAAAGAAAAGAATGGTTGAGATTAGTAGGTTTTTTCGCATTTTGTTTTAATAGGGTGTTAATAATTCACTTTTTTTAAGGAGTTATATTGGTCTATTTTGTAACCCCAAAAAGCCGTCTATTTTTCGACCTGTACAGATAAAACTAAATCATTTTTATAATCCATTTATGCTTTACATTACTGGAGAATAGGTTGTACTGATTAAGCTGATTGGGCGGATTTAAAACGGATTTTTTAAGTAATGATTAAAAAATCCGTACTATCAGCCCAATCCGTACAAGCCATACCGCCTAATTAGTAGTTAAAAATCAGGAAAAAAATTATCTGTATAGGTCGCTATCTTTTGAAAGAAGCTATTTGAATTATCTTTATTTTCCTAAAACTTCCTTATTTTACATTTTTTATTTTAAGCAAAACGAAGATGTCAAAATTTAATTTTTACTACCGATGTTTAGGAATGATGTTCCTATGCTTGTTCCTTTCTTGCCAACAGGGTACTAAAATTGCGACCAAGCAAAACCAACAGCAGCTATCCAATAGTGCCAATACGACCTTACTAAAAGACTATACGGCAAAACCGGATGCTGCTTATGAGTATAAAGTAGTCAATGAAATTAAGGGGGAAGGATATAGCACTTATATGATTAAATTGATTTCTCAGAAATGGTTAAGCGAAAAAGAAGTTAAGGACCCTATTTGGTGGCATTGGTTAACGGTGGTTGTTCCTGCCGGCGTCGAAGTCAATACAGCTATGCTTGTGATTGGAAGCGGCAATAGAAATAAATCATTACCTACAAAGCCTGATGATTTAGCATTGCAATTGGCTTTAGGTAGTCGAAGTATCGTTGCTAATTTGCATAATGTACCCAACCAACCGATGGAATTTGTCAATGATGATTATGGACCTCGGGAAGAAGATGAGTTGATTGCTTACGGATGGAAACAATTTTTAGACGGAGGGGCAAAAGATGCGGATGCCATTTGGTTAGCTCGATTCCCGATGACCAATGCCGCCGTTCGAGCAATGGATGCGCTCGTTGATTTTACGTCAAAAAAAAATATTCCGACTATTGATAAATTTGTGGTAACTGGTGCTTCTAAAAGAGGGTGGACCACTTGGACAACAGCGATAGTGGACGATAGAGTGGTTGCCATTATTCCAATTGTTATTGATATGCTCAATGCTATTCCTTCTTTTCAGCACCATTGGCGAGTCTATGGAAAGTGGGCAGCGGCTATAGGAGATTACGAGCATGCAGGCATTATGGAATGGCAAAATTCCAAAGAGTATGCTCGTTTAATGGAAATAACAGAGCCTTATACGTATAAAGACGAATTGACTTTACCTAAATTATTATTGAATGCCACAGGGGACCAGTTTTTTATTCCCGACTCTTGGCAATTTTACTGGAATGATTTAAAAGGAGAAAAACATTTACGCTATGTCCCTAATTCTGAGCACTCAATGGGTGGAACAGATGTATTGGAAACCGTCGTTTCTTTTTATCAAATGATTTTAGCCAATGAAGAACGGCCAACCTTTGATTGGTCGGTAAAAAATGGAACGATACATATTCAAACCCATTCTGATTTTCCACCTACTTCCATAACGCTTTGGCAAGCTCATAATCCCAATGCCCGTAATTTTCAAGTAGATGAAATTGGCAGGACTTATCAAGCATCAGAAATTCCTATAACTGCTGACGGGCAGTATGCTATTTCCATTCCATCCCCTCCAAAAGGATATGCCGCTTTTTATGTGGAATTAGCCTTTTCAGGACTTGGTGATATACCGCTAAAACTGAGTACAGGGGTAGTCGTTACGCCTGATACCTATCCTTTTGAACCATTTAAGCCTTTGAAGCCTATGGGGAAGGAATAACGTAAGGGGTTTAGACTTTTAGGTAAAAAACGATATATATCTGTGTCCCTTAATTAATCGGTGGTAGTGATTTATATTATACCACGGATTAATTAAGGGACACGGATATTAGACAGAATAGAAAGTTGGAAAAATAACGCATGGATTATTATGTTTTTGACGATATTGGTGGGAAGATTTTTAGTTTTTATTTGCATTTTAATTTTCCTTTATTCCTTTATTCAAAAATTAGGATTAAATCGTTTAAAATCAGCAATAAAATCTGGATGAATGGTATCTAATTGCGAAGGCACTTTTTCAATACTCGCCTCATGTGCTTTAGCCAATGCAGTTAATCTTTTAACAATTTCTGGATGCTTATCCGCCACATTAAAATGCTCCGAAGGGTCGTGATTGACATTGTATAATAAGGGCATATCGGGCTCCGTAAATTCCTCCTTCCAAGGGTCAGGGTCGGTCAAAAATATTTTCCAATCGCCATTTCGATAGCCTGTAAAATGTTGATTTCTATAATAAAAAACTTCTGCTTGTACGGCTTTTTGTTCCGTAAAAGTAGTGCTGATATTTTTACCATCTAATTGATGGTTTTTATCCAACTCAATACCTGCCATTGCTGAAAAAGTAGGCAATAAATCCATGGACGTTGCTATAGCTGCCGACTTGGTTTTAGCAGGAATACTTCCAGGCATCCAAGCTATTGCGGGCACTCTAAAACCACCTTCCCATGGACTGCCTTTTTTACCTTTTAGTAACCCCGCCGAACCACCATTAATGCCTGCCCAGCCCCAAGGGCCATTATCACTCGTAAACAAAACAAAGGTATTTTCGGCTAAGTTTTGGTCTTTTAAGGTTTGCAAAATTTGACCAACACTTTCATCTAATACTTCTACCACATCTCCATATAAGCCTCTTTGACTTCTCCCTTCGTTGGTCGAATCTACATAAAGCGGCGTATGGGGAAAGGTATGTGGTAAATATAAAAAGAAGGGGTTCTCCCTATTTTCTTTAATGAATTCAACAGCTTTTTGGGTATATCGTTGGGTTAATTGACTTTGGTCGGGTTCAGATTCAATGATGGTAGTGTTTTCAATTAAGGGCGTTGCAGGAAACACCGCTTGGGCATAATCCCAATTGTTTTGTTCGGGCGACATATCATTAGAGTAGGGGATACCAAAATAATAATCAAATCCATGATTGGTTGGTAGGTATTGCGGAAGATGTCCCAAATGCCATTTGCCAATACAAGCCGTAGCATAGTTTTTAGTTTTTAATACTGCTGCAATCGTTACTTCTTCTGCTTGCAAACCACCTGCGGAATCTGGAAAAAGCACGCCTCTTTTACCACACATGCCTGTGCGAATCGGCAATCTGCCTGTCAATAAACCTGCTCGACTTGGGGTGCAAATAGACGCTGCCATATAAAAGGAAGTTAGCCGCATGCCTTCTTCCGCCATTTGGTCTAAATGAGGGGTGTTGATAGTTGGATGTCCGTAGCAACTTAAATCGCCATAGCCTAAATCGTCGGCGAAAATGATAATGAAATTGGGTAGTTTGGGGGCTGTTTTACTGTTTGGTGAACAAGAAAGGATTAATAATCCTAGGAGAAGTATGGGTAGAAGATTTTTCATGATTTATAATTTTTTAATCGCATTCAAACGCTGACTTTGATACTTATCTAAAACACCTTTTAATAGTTCATAATCCGCTTTTGCCTTGCCTTGAAGTTGATTTATTGCTAAAGGGTTTTCTTCCGAATAATCTTTGGACACTTCATAAAACTGTCCATTCGTGTATAATTTATATTGTTGATTTCGAGCAAATACGCTTGCTTTTTCGGCTTCTCCACTTCTAGAATACCAATTATAAATCCATTTTCTTGGCTGGCCTTTTTTGCCTTGTAATTGAGGGAGAAAACTTTGACCATCAATTTTTGGAGATTGGGGAATGGAAATATTAGCTGCTTTGCAAATGGTTGGGAGCATATCACTAAAGTCGATTAAATCATTAGAGACGGAATTAGGTGGTATAGTTTTCGACCACTTGGCAATTAAAGGTACTCGTGTTCCAGCGTCGGTAGATTTTCCTTTTGCTCCTGCTATTTCTATACCATTTAAGTTAGAAACTACAGGTTTATCTGATCCATTATCTCCCGTAAAGATGATTAAGGTATTGTCTTCAATGCCTAAATCTACCAATTTTTGATTCTTGGATTCGTTTTGATGATTTACTAATAGGAGTAAATTTTACTGTTTTGTAACCCCTGAAAAGGCCTAAAGGAATATAATCCTATTCTTTTTTCAAACATCAGGTAGGGTAAATCTAGGCATGTTTGTTTTAACTATAGAAAACACATTTACTAATTTTTATTTAAATCAATAATTAATGAATCGTATCCAGAAGTTGTTCATGGCTGGCTTAGCCTGTTTATTTTTATTTGTAGCCTGCCAAAAAGACATCCCATTACAAACCGAATTGAAACAAACCGTTCAATTGACCCAAAAATCAGCGACAAGTAGAAATGGAGAAACTGTCTGTTTTACACTAAAGTACCCCGTTATAATGATACTTTTTGATGATACTAGAGAAAGAATCTATGCGGATGAAGAATATTTTGAAATAATGGAATGGTGGGCAGAAAATGAAGCCGACCAAGCTGAACCAAAATTCAAATACCCTATTAAAGCCATTTTAGAAAATGGAAAAACAAAGCGAATTAACAATAAAAATGCACTAGATAAATTAGTTGCTGCTTGTGATGAAGCGGATACAGATGAACAGGAAGAGGATACTGACGAAAATGAGGAGGATACTGACGAAAATGAGGAGGAAGAGAATAATGAGGATGATGACCAAGATGATGGTAATGGAGATAACGACCAAGATGATGGTAATGATACCGATGATGGAGATACCGATGATACGGATGGAAATAATAATGACAATACGGGTAACTCCTCAACTGTCGATTGGTTTACCGATATCCAAGGGTCAAAAGAAGAATCACATGGGCATTACATCCTGCAATGTAGTGATGGAGGGTATCTTCAAGTAGGAGAAACGGGATTTTTACCAAATTCTGCTAGGATATTGGTGGTCAAAACAAATAGTACTGGTCAATTGGTTTGGAAAAAAGAATTTGGCAATACAGGACATAATTTAGGAAATTCAGCATTAGAAGTAGCAGATGGTTATTTAATAGCAGGAGCCATCAATCAAAATTCTACTTTATTGAAACTAACCAAATCAACGGGTGCGGTTATTTTCAAAAAGACCTATAATACAGGTGGAAGTGATGCTTTTGAGCATATCGCCTTAATTCCAAACGGCATCGCAGCGGTTGGTTATAGAAATGCGCAAGATGGCAATAATACTTTTTATACAGAAGGAGAAGGCTATATGGTATTTTTAGATAATAATGGCAATAGAGTGGCAGATAAAAATTTGAAAAGCTATACTTCTCATGCCTATCGAGTCAAAAGATTTAATAACGAATTAATTATTTCAGGTTTATCGAATGGAGCAGAGGAATATGAAGTCATAAAAATGGACGTTAATGGAAATGTTCAATGGAAAAAGGCTTATGGAGGAACTAATGGTGACCATTGTTTTGGCTTAGATGTAGGACAAGATGGTGCTATTTTCTTAACGGGACATACGCTTTCAGGCACACAAAATTGGGATACCTACACCATGAAACTAGACAATAATGGACAATTTTTATGGGAACAAAAAAGAGGGAATCCGAGAGGTTTTGACCCTCGATATATCCATGATGAAGCATGGGACATTAAAGCCACTACAGATGGCGGTTGTATCATTGTTGCTGGTACAGGAGATGAATATGCCAATTATTCCAATTGTCAAAATGGCGTTTGCTCAGACAGGTGGGCGGTTTATGTGATAAAATATGCAGCAAATGGTCAACTAGAATGGGAACAAACCTATGCGCTCGAAAATGGCGTTGATTGGGCGGGGGAAGCAATAGATTTAACGGCTGATGGAGGGGCAATTATTGGAGTTGATAATGGGCAGTTTGGGTTCTTAAAACTAAGTCCATTTTAAGCAAAGAAATAAATTTAAAGAGGTTTCATTCACGAAAGAGGATGGAACCTCTTTTAATTTAAAGTACTTTTTACCCATTCTTGATGATGCAGGTTAATTTTTTTGATGGCTACAGTAGATACATCCAATTCATCTGTTGCATCTTTCAAACCATATCTTCTGACCTTATTCCTTAGATAAGCACCACAAAGATGAAAACCGATACAGTTTGGGTTTTGGCTTAGGGTTTCAAGAATATTCCCATATTCTATCGCATTAATATGTCTATCTTCTTTTGGTGGCCAGCCAGGTGTTTTTGTAGGTAACCAAGTCGCACTATCTGCTAGAAGGATGGGCTTATTGGTGAAGTTAGCCCAGCGTTGTAGCTTTTCTCCAATCGTATTAGTCGGTGCGAAACATTGGAAAGAAAAAACATCTACGTAGGGTAGTGCTGCTTTTATGACCGCTTCGGGTAAAGGTTGCATCGCCTCGTATCTATCCCCAAGTATTAAATGATTGGAATCGTATCGTTTAATGGATTCAGTAATAACTCGATAATAGGTACTGGCTAAATCAAAAAGGTCTTTTTTACCCGCAGAAGATTTTAGTTTATCGGGGTCAAATAATGGTGCTTTCCAGGCATTATCGGTTCGATGATGCACCCAAGTCGGACAGTCCGTAAAAAAATACCCAATTAGATTTGGATCATCTTTCATTCTAGCACATTGGTCTCTTGCTACATAATCACACCATTCTGCAAATCCTTTAGAGCGAATATCTGGTAAGCGCGTTTCCGTCTCCCATTGATGAGACTCAATAAAAGGCAGTAGATGACAATAAGGCATATCTAACCATTGGTATTCTTCATAGGTAAAACTCCGAGAATGGTGTTTGTTCTGAGCATTAAAGGTGACCAATTCCTGATTCCAACCCAAGGTGTTGAAACCCCAATCTGTCAAATCTTTTTGAACAGATACTAGCCATTTTTCCATGCTATTATCATATTTTTCCGTCCAAATTTCCCCACTATTCAATTGTCTTAACGTGGCCGCATCTACATGATTTAAACCAATGGACCAAAATGGTTCTCCTTTTGGATTTATTAGCATCCACCGACCCCTATGTTTTTTAGTTTTGAAGAATTGACCACTCGTTTTTTGATGATTTTGTGTAGGAACGCAGGATAAATTTAAGGCATTTAGCGCTAATGAAATACCTAGGGTTTTATGGATGAATTGTCGTCTTTTCATGATTATTAATTATGGTTTTGAGGCTACACTACTACTCAGAATGGACGATTATACTTTGTAATAAAATCAAAAGTCTTTAAATATAGTAAAAAAAATGGAGTATCTAAAATTGCTTAAAGATACTCCATTCGTCACTAAATTTAGTTTGTATGAAACTAAAATTCTATAACATTCACTTTAGTACAAAACACGGTGATTTTAAAAATTACCCTATTTTCGTAGGAATAGATTACTCTACCACCAACTTAGTCGTCGCAAAATTACCTGCGGCATCTCGCAACTGTGCGATATACATCCCTGCTGGCATATCATTTCTTTGCACCGTTACTTGATTACTAGTCAATCCAGTCATTCTTTGAATCACTCTGCCCGATAAATCATTAATAATCAATTCGTAATTTTTATTAGAAGGATTATCAAATTGAATCAATACTTGGCTAGAAAATGGATTTGGCATTACTTTCATGCTACGGTCTAAATTCAAATCAAGGATACTTGTGGACAATTCACAGGTAGCAGCTTGAGATGGCAAAAACAATAAATTATCACATAATTCATCACCACCAAAACCGCCCATGCCAGTTTCATCTTTTCCTGTATTTGCCCAAGGGTCAGCACCTTCGGTGAATCCATTATTGTATAAGAAATTGATTTCTCCAATCTCGCTTAATGGGGTGTCATAATAAGTCATTGGGTCAATCACTACAGAAAATAAATTATCTCCAACATTTACTGCTGGGATGGCTTTTTCATCGTCCCAAGGTGTTTGTACGGCCCAACCATTGATACCAGAATGGAATCCGATTTGAGCTAAATCCACCAATAAATTACCAGGGTCTGCCTCAGAACAATTTAAACTCATATCAAACTCAATACGAATTCTACCATTATTTGGGTCAACACAGGAGTTCGCTAAACCACTTGTCAAAGCAGAACTACTTACTCTTTCTGATAAATCACAAGTAGCCACTTCTGACATCGTAAATACCAAATCAGAACAAGGCTCATCGCCACCAAATCCACCATTTCTGGAATCTCGACCTGCTACACTCCAAGCATCTGCTGGAGCAGCGACGCCATTATTCATCACAAATTTGATGTTTCGTAAGCTATCGAATGGCATGCCGTAATACTCCATGACATCTAAAGTGACCGAGAATACATCATTTCCATCATTTGTTGCTTGCATAGCGCCTTCTGCATCCCATGCTATCGCTGTTGCCCAATCATTCGCACCAGAATGAAAACCTAAACCAGCAGTACCAGCAAGGACACCATCAGGGTCGGCCTCTGGGCAGTTTAAACTATTGTCAAAAGCCACTTTAATCTTACCACTAGCTGGGTCAGCACAAGAATTAGCCAAAATAGCCGCACTACTCAATTTGTCAGACAAATCACAAGCGGGTGCTTCAGACAATACAAAACGGAAGTTTTCACAATCGCCATTCGCCAGCGTAGATTTACCTGTAATTGACCATGCATCATCAGGGTTTGTTATACCATTATTATAAAGAAAATTAACTTCCTCTAAATCGTCGATAGAAATACCATAATAATCTTGAACATCGATTACCAAAGAATATAAACCATTACCATCATTGGTTGGGGACATTGCTCCAGTAGAATCCCATGCAACTACAGATGCCCATCCATTGACACCAGAATGAAAACCAATTGTCTCTCCAAGCATATTCTCAGGGTCCGCCGCTAGACAATTTTGGTTTCTATCAAAATCAATCCGAATTTTACCACTTGCATTATCTACACATGACATCGCCAAGCCGCTAGTTAATTCACTACTACTTTTAAATTCTGCCAAATCACAAGTTGGCGCTTCTGACATATCAAATACTAAATCCGAACAAGGCTCATCTCCACCAAATCCACCATTTCTTTCATCTCGACCAGCTACACTCCATGCATCCGAAGGATTGGCAACGCCATTGTTTAATACAAATTTGATATTGTTTAAACTATCGAAAGGCATACCGTAATATTCCATTACATCTAAGGTAAGCGTGAAAACATCACTTCCGTTATTATTAGCCGTTACAGCTCCTTCTGCATCCCATGCAATAGCCGTTGCCCAATCATTGGCTCCAGAGTGGAAACCTAAACCTGTTGCACCTGCAAGGACTCCATCAGGGTCCGCTTCTGGACAATTTAAACTATTGTCAAAAGCAATTCTAATTTTTCCAGATCCAGGGTCTTTACAGGTCGTATTATCACCAGTTGCCGCAGAAAGTGCCACACTAGTCGCTTTTTCCACGACTACAGGACAAGCTTGTGCTTCTGCAACGACAAACACTAAATCAGAACAAGGTTCTGCTCCACCAAATCCACCATCTCTTTCATCTTTACCAGTAGCATCCCAAGCTCCAGCAGGATTATCCACTCCATTATTCATGACCAATTGGATATTTTGTAGGTCTGCCAAAGCGACTCCATAATAAGCCATTGGGTCTATCGTAACAGAAAAAATATCATTGCCATTATTCGTGGCTTGCATAGCTCCTGCCGCATCCCATTCTACGACACTCGCCCAATCATTGGCTCCAGAATGGAAACCTAAGGCAGTTGCTCCTGCCAAAACACCATCCGCATCGGCCTCTGGACAATTTAAGCTATTGTCAAATTGAATGGTAACTGTTCCTGCCTCAGCATTCACACAAGAATTAGCAGCAGTAGTCGCCCCCATTAAGGATGCACTAGATTCTGCTGCCACTTCCGAGCAAACGGGCAAATTAGCTAGTCTCAAAACCAAATCATTACAAGGTTCGTCCATCCCAAAACCACCTCCACCAACATCATCTCTAATACCTGCATCCCAAGAATCATTAGGGTCTGGTGACCGACCTACAAAATGAAGGGTCTCAATGTCATTAATGGCTGTACCATAGTACTCCATGGTATTGATTCTTAATTCAAAAATGTTGTTTCCAATATTTTGAAAATTTTTCACATTGGGGTCGGTAAATTCCACAACAGTTGACCACTCATTGATGCCTGAGTGAAAACCGATTTCGGGCACACCTGATAATAAACCGCTAGGGTCTGCCTGAGGGCAATTTTTATTATAATCAAAATATAAGACGATTAGATTGGAGTCAGGTTCTATACAACTCCCAATCATTGCACCGGGAATTAATTCGGCCTCTTCATCTTGCGCAAAAAGGCAAGTGGTGAAGAGTGTGAGAAAAAGAGTAAGGTAAAAGTTCTTCATTTTAACTGTTTTAATGTTAGAAAAATGATTGTTGAAATTGTTTTATTGTTAAATTGTTGTGGGCTAAAAGGTCCAAATAACAATCTAACAATCCTGCAATCAAACAATCTTTTCAATTTGAAATTATGGTTTTATACAAAATTTGATTATCCGTTTGTAAGTGGATATAATAAATGCCTGATTCTGGGGCAGTCCATGAAAATTCATGCTTGCCAACTAATTGTCGACTGTTTGGCAAATGAAAAATAGTTCTGCCTAATTGGTCGTAGATGTTGATGGTAATAAAAGTTGTATGTTGTAATTGATAATGGATAGTGGTCGACTGCTGAAAAGGATTTGGATAAGCGTTTAAGGCTACATCTATCTCGACTAATTCCAGTTGGCTGCTAATGATGCTTTCTTCCTTAATGGTCATGGTTTGATTAGCCAATACATTGGTATAAATTTGCTCGTTTCCACCTTGCCAGTAAACGATTAATGAATCCACTACGGCATGCGTACCTAAGCCAAAATGTACGATTGAACTGTGTTGAGAGGCATGTGTACCATAGCCGCCATTCGCCTCCTGCATAGACCATTGTCCTCCTGTTTGTATATAAATTTGACTCCCTAAACCATCTCGATTATTGTCCGTCCCTTCTAATTTTATTTTTAGGTAATGATGGTCGTTTTGGGTATCATTCCTAAATAATTGCACTTTTTGAATGGTATCAGAAGTTGCTTGTTTGTTGACATTGCCCACTAAAAAATCAATGTCGCCATCATTATCAATATCGGCACATGCCAGTCCTCTGCCCCAACTTGCGCTTTGCGTTTCAGGGGCTACTGACGTAAAAAAGCCTTTCCCATCATTTTCAAAAAGTCGATTAGGATTTGCTCTGGCATTGGCAATAAAAGAGGCGGCAGGTACATAACCATTTACCACGTAGAGGTCTAAATCTCTATCGTTGTCAAAATCTATAAATGCAGTTCCCCAGCCAGTAGCGAATGTGCTATCTGGGGCGTAAGTATCTGGTACGCCTGCCTCCTTTGTTGGATTACTAAATATGCCATTACCTTCATTTCGGCAGAGGACATTTTCGCCTAAATTCGTTATATAATAGTCTAAATCAAGGTCATTATCATAATCGCCAATAGCGATGCCCATGCCATAAATACCCACATCCATTTGCGCAAATTCGCTGACATCTTGAAAGCGGTTTTGAGTTGATTGATTTTCTAATAAAGCATTTGGGGAGACCCATGCACCGAAATCATTGGCAACTAGTAAATCAGGGTCAAAGTCTCCATCATAATCAGAAAAGGCAGTTGCTAAAGCACATCCTTGGTCGCCAACACCATAATCATCCGTCACATTCGTAAACGTCCAATCACCATTATTTAAATAGAGCTGATTGGCATGACATTGGTGGTTAAATCCATTGATGGTGTCTCGATTTTCATCGCTATAGGAAAGTTCATCTTTTTCAATATAATTGCCCGCATAAATATCTAAATAGCCATCTTGATTTACATCAGCCATAGCCGCCGCTAGACTATAAGCTTTTTCATTTTCTAATCCAGTTCGGAATAATTCAGTAAAGGTTTTATCCCCATTATTTTTTAATAAAACATTGGGAAAGCCAATATGCGTGATGAGTAATACATCTTTAAAACCATCATTGTCCAAATCCCCTGTAATAACCCCTGTGACTACTTTATTTCTGGTGGCATTTAAGCCTGCTTGGACTCCAATTTCTGTAAAATTTCCCTGCCCATCATTTTCGTATAAAGCATCTCGATTCAACCCACCTGTTAGCCACAGATCTTCATCCCCATCATTGTCCATATCAAAAAAGGCAGCGCCTGCCCCCATTTCATTAATGCCTAAAAAATGATGGTCAATGCCAAGTTCTTTGGTGACTTCTGTAAATTTAATTTGGGCAAATAGGGTAGTGCTTAGCAGATTGACAACCGCTAATAAAAAGAAATAGTGTTTTGGATAAACACAAGTGTTGAGGGTAATATGTAGGTTTTTCGTTTGCAATTTTTCTATTTACTTTTCCTTTTTGTTTTTAATACTAAATCATGGTGATTTTTAAAATCACCATGATTTAAGTCTTCATTAGTGTTTATTCTAAATAAAATCGTATGGCAAAATTTGAATGTTGATAACCAAGGAGTTACCCTCATTCAAAATTCAAAATTTATCATTCAGAATTAAGTCTATTACCATATATCATTTTGCACCAAATTTGGATTTAATTGCACTTCTTTTGTCGGCATAAAAAAGACTAATTTATAAGCCGCCTCTGCCCAAGGTAATCCACCAATTGGTTGTTCTAATCGTTTTAAATTATGAAAATTGTCCCCTTCCATAAATAGTTCTAAGGTTCTTTCTCGGAATAATTGCTCTAATAAATCTGCCTTGTCTGTATAAGTTGTTTCGGCTAAACCAGCCCTACTGCGTAGACTATTCAAGTCCGCTAAACCACCTTCTAAATCATTATTATTGACCTTCGATTCCCCTCGAATTAAATACATTTCGCCTAATCGAATATAGGGCATATTCATTTCTCGGTCATCATATTTAAAGCAAGCCCATGCCGTTCTGAAATCTTGTGTTAATTGCTCAATACGGAAATCTTTTTTGTCTTTGGAAATAATTTGATAAAAAGGTTTAGACATGGACAATTCAACGGCGGCACTTTCCAAGCTGAATATTTCGAATAAGCGATTATTGGCTCTATCTCTTGGGTTGGCTAAAAAAGTAAAAATGTGTTCTGAAGAAATACTGGAATTATAAAGGGAAGTGAAATCGCCACTATTAATCAAAGCTAACTTTTGCCCATCTACCTTACCATTCGTAATCACCTCATTAGCATAAGTCTGTGCATTTTGATAATCTTTATACTCAAAATATACTCTAGCTAATAAGGCTTTTACGGCCCATATAGTGGCTCTACCATCATTACTTTCAATACCTGCCACCAAATTTTCTGCCTCTTTTAAATCTTGAATAACTTGATTTTTAACGGCATCAATGGTGCCTCTAGCAGGCGTATCGCCAATTTTGAAGGGGGCAGTTAAAATAGGGACGGATAAACCATTTTGTGGTTGACCATAGAAACGATTTAATACAAAATAATTTAAGCCTCTCAAAAAATACGCCTCTCCTAATAAACGACTTTTTTCAGCGGCAATTTGCTGATTTGGTTCTGCTATTGCTGGCATCGCCACAACAATCTGATTCGATATGTCGATAGCTTGGAAACACATTCGCCAAAGATAATTCCCAATGTCTAATAAATCCGTCCAAGTCTCATGTCTTAGCGTTGCTTGATAATTGGAATTGCCCAAAGAATTAACTTCAAAAACATTGCTTGCCAAAGTTTCTGAGAAGATAATTTGTCTTTCCACCCAATCACTTTGTAGGGTACTGTAAACCCCATTAATTCCTGCCTCTACTCCTTGTATATTGTCAAAGGCAACCGCGCTGGAAAGACTTGTTTCTGGTTCTAGGTCAATGAAGTCGGAGCAGGCGGAGATGCCTATTAGGATAGTTAGACTGATTAGTTTATATAGGTTTTTCATATCGTTAGACTTTTATCAAATAATAGAGGTTAGAAGTCAGACCGTTTATTTCATAAACTGTCAGAGGTCAGACCAGGCTGACCGCAAATCTAGTGTAGCTGCCAAATTCATTTGACTGGCTCTTTATAACGTTTTGGCAATCAATATTTTGAACCAGCCAAATGAATTTGGCGGTTACGAAATACGCATTAACGGTCAGTCTGAGACGTCTTGAGTCTGACTTCTGACAGAAAATTTCAATTTTCGGTCTCGTTTCTGACTTCTCAAAAGGACACATTCACCCCAAAAGAAATACTCTGTGCCTGAGGAGAAGGCAACCAAGACTTCCCTTGTCCAACATTACCAGCACCATCTCGATTATATTCGGGGTCCCAACCGGGGTAACTCGTAAAAGTTGCTAGATTTGTTCCTTTAGCAAATACCCGCATACTGCCTAAATGCCATCTTTGCATTAAGCGTTTTGGTAAATTATAGCCGATGGTTATATCCTTGAGTCTAGCATAACTCGCATCATAAAATACACGGCTAGAAGTATTATTCCTGGATGGTGACCAAGTTAATCGTTGCATATCGGTAATATCTCCTTGTTGCTGCCAGCGATTGGTGGCAGAGGACCACATGTTCCAACCATAGCCAAAGCCATTAAATTGGAAACGTTGTTCATCATTGGATAAATCGTGTCCCGTAGCGAGGGTGACCAAGACACTTATATCGAAATTGTTAAAGGAAAAAGAATTGGTCAATCCACCCGACCAAACAGGATTAGGATTACCTATGAAAAC
>CBDICY010000002.1:0-466841 GCA_965277445.1 Saprospiraceae bacterium
AGACCGTTTATTTCATAAACTGTCAGAGGTCAGACCAGGCTGACCGCAAATCTAGTGTAGCTGCCAAATTCATTTGACTGGCTCTTTATAACGTTTTGGCAATCAATATTTTGAACCAGCCAAATGAATTTGGCGGTTACGAAATACGCATTAACGGTCAGTCTGAGACGTCTTGAGTCTGACTTCTGACAGAAAATTTCAATTTTCGGTCTCGTTTCTGACTTCTCAAAAGGACACATTCACCCCCAAAAGAAATACTCTGTGCCTGAGGAGAAGGCAACCAAGACTTCCCTTGTCCAACATTACCAGCACCATCTCGATTATATTCGGGGTCCCAACCGGGGTAACTCGTAAAAGTTGCTAGATTTGTTCCTTTAGCAAATACCCGCATACTGCCTAAATGCCATCTTTGCATTAAGCGTTTTGGTAAATTATAGCCGATGGTTATATCCTTGAGTCTAGCATAACTCGCATCATAAAATACACGGCTAGAAGTATTATTCCTGGATGGTGACCAAGTTAATCGTTGCATATCGGTAATATCTCCTTGTTGCTGCCAGCGATTGGTGGCAGAGGACCACATGTTCCAACCATAGCCAAAGCCATTAAATTGGAAACGTTGTTCATCATTGGATAAATCGTGTCCCGTAGCGAGGGTGACCAAGACACTTATATCGAAATTGTTAAAGGAAAAAGAATTGGTCAATCCACCCGACCAAACAGGATTAGGATTACCTATGAAAACTTGGTCATTCGGGTCATAAATATTGGTTTGTTCTCCAAACTGGTTTTGGAAAATTTCTTCTCCGCCTCGAATGAGGATTTCTTTGGCACTATTCGTTTCTGGGTCTGTAACCGTCGTTGTGAAATCACTCGCAGCAATACCTATAAAAGGAACGGTAAATCTGGCGCCAACTGGATAGCCTAAACCAACAGCTCCTAAACCAAAAGCTTGCCCCGGAATAAAATCTAAGCCACCTAAATCCGTAATTTCGTTGGTATTATAGCCAATATTAAAATTAGTGACCCACTTAAATTTTCCAGTTAAA
The DNA here is from genome assembly GCA_965277445.1 of Saprospiraceae bacterium. GTDB lineage: Bacteria > Bacteroidota > Bacteroidia > Chitinophagales > Saprospiraceae > JAFMDF01. The sequence goes on from CBDICY010000002.1 coordinate 1,050, forward strand.
TTATGCGTCGTTAAGGAAAAATCAAAGCCTTTATTTTCTAAAGAGCCAATATTACTCGTCACTCTTTCTACGCCTGCTAAAGCCGAAACATCTATCTGTGTCAATAAATTACTCGTCTCTTTTAAATAGAAATCAATGCCTCCTTCAATTCGACCATCCCAAAACCCAAAATCGAGCCCTATGTCATATTGGGTATTCGATTCCCAACCGAGATTATCATTATCTATTTCTTCCACAATAATGCCCGGTTTATCTACATAATTACTCGAAGTAAAAGCACCAAAATATTCAAAGTTGCCAATTTCTGCATTTCCTGTTTCCCCGTAACTTGCTCTTAATTTTAAGAAAGTCAAAGTGGAGTTACCCGCTAAAAAACCTTCATCTGAAATAATCCAACCTAAAGAAACGGCTGGAAAGACGCCCCATCTATTACCTCTTCCAAAACGAGAAGACCCATCTCTACGAATACTCGCACTTAAAAGATATTTTTCATTGAAACGATAATTTATTCGACCCAAATAGGATAAAAAGGCAAATTGAGTGGTTCCAATCGTCGCCGTTTGAATCGCTGCATTTTCAGGATTTTTTAAGGCAGGATTTGGAAATTCTTCCCCATTAATGATATTGGTAAAATAATCATTTTTGGTGGCATTCATGCCTACTAATAAATCAAGGGCATGTTTACCAAAAACATTGGAATAGGAGAGGGTATTATTTAAATTCCAATTGATGCTTTCTGATAAAACGGAAGTGGCAATTGCCTCTGGTTCGATAATAGCAGACCGATAATAGCGCTCTTTTTTATAAATATTATTGATGCCGAACTCCGTACGGAAAGAGAAATTTTTAAAGAAATTATATTGCCCATAGACATTTCCTAAAATGGAAGTGCCTTTTTGATTCATTTCTGTATTCGCCAATTCTGCGGCTACATTATTTCCAGATTGGGCATTAAAATAGGTACCATCGTCATTAAAAACTGGCCAAAAAGGTAAAGATTGACTTTGGGCAGTACCCAAACCTCCTGCCCAAGAAATAGGGATGATGTCATTATCTGTAACGGTATAGGCCATTCTAGCACCTAATGTTAGGTTATCCGTTGCTTTATGGTCTAAATTAACCCGTGAATTATACCGTTTGAAATTATTGCCAACAAAAATGCCTTGCTCATCTCGAAAAGTACCTCCGATATAAAAAGTCGTTTTGGCTGTACCACCAGAGGCAGCTAAACTAGCCTCTTGAAAATGCCCTTCTTGTAAGGCAAAATCTATCCAATCGGTATTCGTTTGTTCTGCTTTTTCTCTAGTTAAACCAGGCGGTAATAAGGCTTGCCAAAACTTAGCAAAGTCATTACTGGTGTCAAAACGATTATCATTTCTAGGGTTGTCGTCTAATTGCGCATCGGCATCACTATTGGCCCATGCCTCTTTGGCCAACTCAATATACTGTGTACCATTTAGCATTTCGATTCGATTGGTCTCCTTGGAAAAACCAGATTGAATGCTGACGTCAAATTTAGTTTTGCCCTCTTTTCCTCTTTTGGTGGTAATTAAAACCACTCCGTTGGCTCCCCTTGACCCATAAATGGCCGCCGCTGCCGCATCTTTTAAAATCTCAATGGATTCAATATCTGCTGGATTTAATTGAGAGAGTGCATTAGATTCATGCGCAGTAGCTAATCGCCAAGAACTAGCATTATTATGGGAGAAATTTCCAGAAACTACGGGAATACCATCTACTACATATAGCGGTTCGCTACTAGCCACTATAGAAGAGGTGCCTCGAATTCTTATGGTAACAGGTGAACCCGCCATGGCATCGGAAGTGGTTACTTGTACGCCTGCTATTTTTCCTTGTAGGGAGCTTTCAACCGTAGTTTGCGCCAAATTTTCTAAATCTTCGCTATTGACTTTAGAAATCGCCCCTGTAGTAAACCGTTTTTTCTGCGTCCCAAATCCAACTACGACCACTTCATCCAACGTTTGTAAGTCTTGATCTAATTGAACGCTAAGATTATTTTGACCTTGCAATGCCAATTCTTTGGACTGATACCCCACATAACTAAAAATCAGCGTTTGTTCTAAATTAGGTAAGCTCAACGAAAAATTGCCATCAAAATCAGTTGTCGTACCTACGCCAGGTTGGTCTTTCACAAAAACTGTAACACCAATCATTGGTTGATTCGTCTCATCAATTACTTGACCATTGACGGTTACTTTTTTGATTTTGATAGATTCAATAGTCGTTTGTTTTAAATTAGAAAGGGATGCAATCGTTTTATTTTGCATTAAACTATTAGGTTCCTCTTCTTCTTTTTGCAAAGATAGGATAGTAGTAGGGGCAGGTTTATGGCGAGTATTGACCTCCTTTTTTTGCTTAAAAACAACGTAATTCTTAGTACCTATTTTTTTATACTTTAAAGGTGTATCAACCAAAACATTCGTTAAGGCCTCTTCCACATTCTTACCCTTAGCCTTATTTTTAGCCACTTCATAATCTTTCACCGCCTCCAAATCGTAGCTAAAATAGACCTCATATTTTCTAGAAAGGGTTGTCAAAGCACTTGTTAAAGGGATGGATTCCTTTTCATCGGCCAATTGGAAGGTATTATCAATACTTGCCAAAGCCATTTCTTGTGCATTGATAGCAGCAATGGATAAGAAAAATAATCCTGCAAAAAGTAAAAATTTCTGCATGTTTTTAGTTTTTATTTTCTTAAGAGGTCAGAAGTCAGACCATCAATTTCATTGATTGTCAGAAGTCAGATGCTCTAGTGTTAAATTTTGATAGTCAATTATTTATGGATTCCTAAGAGGCAATAGCTGTCAGATTTTGCATAAAGCAAATCTGACAGCTGACTACTTTTTTTTAAAAAATTACGACGGCTCCATTTTCTTGGCTAATACTTATTTCTTCAGGATATAATAATTCCAAAGTTTCCAGTACTTGTTCTAAGCTATTGGTAGGGACGGACAACTGAATTTTTCGCGCTTTCAAAGCCTCTTTTTGTATCTGAAATTTGACCCCATAGATAATCTCCAATTCTTTCACCACTTCGCTGAGCGTATTATTGAAAACCGTTATTCCATCTTTCCAAGCCACATAATCTGCCGTTTTGACCTTTTTGCTCGCTACTTTATGCTTTTTCTTAGAATAGGACACTAAATCTCCTGGTTGCATCAATATTTTTTGAGCCTCTACATCTAATTCTACCTTTCCCTCTGTCAGCACTACCTCAGCCTCTTCTCCTCTCGACCGTACATTGAATTGAGTACCCAAAACGACTACTTTCAGGTCTCCTGCATGGACAATGAATTTAGTGCCTAGCGCTTTTTTCTCTACTTCAAAAAAGGCCTCTCCATCTAACCAAACTTGTCGTTCTTCTTTATCCCACCAATTATCGGGAAAATAATGCAAAGTAGAATTGGCATTTAACTGTACCATTGAGCCATCAGGTAATTGGATGGTTTGCCGTTTTCCATTTCCTGTGGTAAAAGTCAGTTGATTAAAATTCTTGGAAAAATGAAGAAAACTGGCAATGCTTATTAAAACCAAGACACTTGCGGCGGCAGTCCAAGCTAACCAAGACCTTCGACGTATATTGACTACTTTGGCAGATTTCGTAGTTTTATCAAGGACCTTTTGTAAGGAAACTTTAGCTTGCTTTTTAGAAATTTGCTTTATGTCTGTTTCAAACTTGTTATGAATCCCCATTAATAAATCCTTTGCTTCCAGAATTTCTGATTCTTGTTCAGGATAAGTGAGACTCACTCGATTCCAAAAGGCGTTAGATTCTGTATTGGGGTTTAATACCCATTCCCGAAAATACTCGTCTTCTAGAAAATTTTCAGTTGTTAAATGCTGATAAATGCTGATGTTCATTCTGTTGATTTTGAACTTTTTATTGATAGGAGTGAGGTTATTAAATTTTGTAACCCTAAATTTGGTGAAAATTTTATTTTGTTTGAAAAAAAGTAAGAGAGCAGGTAATAAATAAGCTACCCAAATTTTAGGAAGTTAGTTTTTCTTTAGACAAGGCGAAAAACACAGACAGAGCCTTAGCTCTGGCGAGTATTTTCAACGGAGTATAAAGGAAAAATAACGAGTAAAATGGGTAGATTATATTTTATCTGTTCCCTAACATTAAAAACTTACTATGGTAACTCCTAAACAAAAAGAACGAATTAAAAATAAAATTCTAAAAATTAAGAAGGGGCTAGCTGCCGATAAAAAACAATGGGGCGGGTATTATCACGATGGTAGTGGACTTCGCTATTTACCGATTGCCTTATATATTCAAATAGAAGATTATACTGGAGGTTTAAGGTATATAAATTGGTTTGATAAAAATTTTGATAATGACGGTGGCTATCCAGTTTTCTGGTTCGAATGGGCCATCATTTTATTCAAAAGAAATAGATTGGTAAAAACCGAGCAAAAAATATTTAAAACTTATTGTCAAAATACCTTTTTATTGGACAAATTTCTTGGAAAGCCTTTGCAAAACTTAAAAATATCAGAAAATGACTGGGCTGGGAGTATAGCCTATTTAGATAATTTGGACTATTCGCACCGTCAACCAAAACTAGCAGATTTTTCAGTTTGGCTCAATGATTTTATGGATTCAGAAAAATTTATAGCTGCTGCCACTCGATTTATTGAATTAAAAACAAAATTAACTAACGAAAATGAATTTGAGAAAAGGCGTAGCTTATTAAACCAAATTAGTTTGTTACAAAATGATTTCTAAGGGGATTAAAATAGCAATAATACACTATGCATTCGTTTCATATTCTTTTTCAAAAACTTAATCCCCCGATAAGCAAAATTTCGAGCGACTTGATAGCTAATATCTAATATTTCGGCAATCTCTAGGTAAGATTTATTCTGATAATAGCGCAGGAAAATGACTTCCTTTTGGCTAGGAGGCAATTTTTCTAACCAGTCTTTTAATTGCTGTGTTTCTTCCAAACTAACGGTTTCGTTGATTTCCGCAGGTAAATCAAAGTTTAATTCCGAAAGCCGCTGTTTTTTTATCTTTTTAATTAAATTATTACGGAAAGCCACAAAAAGGTAATTTTCAAAAGAGGATTTAATTAGGAGATTTTCGCCTTTTTGCAAAATCACTAAAAACAACTCTTGGATGGCATCTTCAATGAGTTGTTCGTGAGCGGTCATAGTTTTACCATATACTAACAAAGTAGCATAGTATTTTAAGTAAATCGCCTCAAATTTGGATGAGTCTTGCATATTTTGTTGGTATGACCAGACAAATGTAGTTAAAAAAGATAATTCTTTTAAAAATTTTAACTTAATAAGTAGACTTAATTCTGAATGAAGAATTTTGAATGAAGAATATCACTAACCCCTTGATCTTCAGTACTCAAATTTCGTCATATCATTGACCCCAAAATAAAGGGGCGTAGCTTCGGAACTGTCTGTAGATAAGAACGAGAAACCAATTTTCAAAGGAGCATCGCTCCGACACCCTATTTTTGGTGTGCCAAAGCTACGCTCCTTTGAAATTTATTGAAGGCTTTTCTACAGACAGTTCCGAAGCGATGCCCTTATTTTTCGGTCAATGCGTCATATGGTTTTATTTAGAATAAACACTAGTTATTCACCAAGTTTATACTTTTGCCACTTCTCTTCACGAATTTTTCATAAGTAGTTTATGCGTCAAAACAAATTGGTATGGATAAAAGCAGGCTATTACGTTTTTGGTAGACAAGGACCAAACGGATTAAATGTGGAGTTGCTGGCTAAAAGGGTTAAAAAAGCAAGTCCTCCTTTTACTATTATTTTGGTGATATGGAAAGCTTTCAAGAGGCATTACTAAAATACCACCTTGAACGAGTCGACCAAATAGCTGAAAGGGGAAAGCTATGTAAAAATATGGACCCTGATATCATTAAGGGGTTCTTTGCACATTGCGCAAAAAAGCACTAGTTCATAAATAATATATTTACAAACTAGGCTTTTCTTTTCAACTGCTACCTACACTTCAATACCCCTCAACAAATCACCAGGATCAATTGAGGAAGGTGGCACAATAAACTTGTAAGTGCCGTAAACATTAATGTGTTGCCAAGCTACTGGAGCAATTTTCTTGACCTTTTCAAAAGCTTCCTTGTTCCCTTCCTTTTCATACTTTTCCAGCAATTGAGACAGCAACCACGTATTATAATATATAATGACATTGGCAATTAGGTGGGTACAATTGGCAATGACCTGTTGCTCCTGAACCGTGTGAACTCTAAACTTACCGCCATGCACGTAAAATATATGCCGCTTGAGTTGATGATATTCTTCGCCTCGATTTAATGCCTTTTGAACATTTTTTCTTAGGCTTGGTGAGTCGATGTATTCCAACAAATAGAGCGATTTAATGATTTTGTCATACTCAATAATAGCCTGTTGAGTTCGATTATTGCGAGTATAAGAAGATAACTTTTTAATAATGGTACTCTGCGTAGTAGTTTTAAGCCCTAGTGACGCAACGATTCTTTGGAAGTTATCCCATTCTTCTTCAACCAATTTGGTATCAATCTTGGCTTTTGATTTTAGCAAATAATCATCGGGATAAGTACTTGGATACTCAAAGGTATGTATCATTTTTGCTCTTGATGTGATGGAAGCATATCGAGGCGCAAATTGATAACCAAAGAAATCGAGTATGGCAAAATTGACTTGGTTCGTACCGTCTGTATCTGTGGAGTGAATTTCTGATTGAATATCCGTTTCATTATTATAAACGACATCGAAGACATAATAGCTTTCATGTTCATGTGTACCAATAATTTTAGCATTGACTTAGCTGCTGTGCAGTAATATCAGATATTTGTGCCATTTTTCTTATACCATGATTTGTACCCAAGGTTAAAATGGCGGCAATAAGCTGTTGTTTGGGGATGTTATCAGTAGCTTCTTTGCCTAAAACATGGGTAAATTCGTCCATAAAGTCAGTATGTCCGTGTACTAGATTCATCAACCCTGCAATATTTCGAGCCCTAAACTGGCTAAACAATTTATGATTAACCTTGTCCTTAATGCTTGGATATTGTAGCGTCCACTTGGTCGAACCATCTGGTTTCTCATCTTCAATTTTCACATACTTATTTTCGCCTTTTAAAATCGATTCATTAACTCGCTTAAACTTTGCTTCTAATTCCTCTTTCAATTCTGCCAACAATTCTTTGATGGGCATCCGCAGTCGAGGAGCTTCTATACTTTCCAAAATAGCCTGCTTATTTCGCTTCCAATACTCCTTTGGTATCAAATCTTGGTCAAAACTCTTGAAAACAAAACTATCAGGAATATAAATATCTCCACTATCAATACGATTACGGATGGTTTGCAACATATAAAACTCATATCTCTTCAACAGCAAAATTCCACCTTTATAAAAATACTTTTTCTGATGATTAGGAATAAATAGACAGGGAATTTGGGTTATCATTTCTTTAGAAAGAGTGGTTAATGATTTTCCTTTACCTAAAATGGGTTTAGTAAAATCAATAGCCTCCATTAAATCTGTATTCCCACTCATTCCCTTGAAGGTTAGATGGACAAACAAGTAGCGAATATTAAGAGAGATTTTTTGCTGGATACTTTCATAAAAGACTCGTTTCAATTCATTTTTATCCAGCTTATTATTATTGATGTAGTCGCTAACAATGGGGAACTGCTTTCTGGGTAGGATACGGTGCGACAAGAAGTCGCTTAAAATACTGCTAAACAAAGATAAAATATCTATTTAGAAATCTTTGATTTAGCCTGATATATTGCTATCAGTTTCTTATCCGAACAGGCGTAATTGGTAACGATTGGGTCTGAAGCTTTGGAGACAATGTATCCCTTGAAGGCAGAATTGTAAAAGGACGCCGTAATCATTAACGCCAAGTGGTTGGGGAACTAAGAAAAGATGATATGCGTAAAATAATTGAATCGTTGTAACTCTCGTGAACCCAGACAAGTGAAAAGGCGCTGATACACTTGGAACAAAAGTTAAAGGGTATGGATACTGTTGTCGCATTTGGCAGTACGCAATCTAGAATTCCCTCGGGAGATAAACGGACGCTAAGTCATCAGTAGCAAAAGCTACAACTGTATTTTAAGTGGAACTTGGTAAGCCTATATGTTTCTCCACAATGGAGTAGGACGATTGTAAAATCAACCGATGAACGTGCAGGTAAAGGAGGATGGAGCAAGCGAAAGTCTTACTGTAATGGTAAGAATAGCGGTTCAAACTTTGCCGCACTCGAAAGAGGGCAGACTTCCATCTGGTACACTATTACAAGAAATTTGTAACATTTTCTAACAAGGAAAAGCAATAGGTATGACTAATTGTTTACCAGCTATCTACTCACTCATTGGTCATAGTGCATCCTTGACTGGAAGAATCGCATGGCGTAATATTCGCTGGGAAAAAGTCGTGCGCCAGGTTAAACAGTTTCAAAGACGTATTGTAAAGGCAGTTCAGGCAAAGCGTTGGAACAAGGTTAAAATATTACAACATCTTTTAACCAAATCCTACGCTGGACGACTTCTGGCAATCAGAAGAGTTACAGAAAACAGCGGTAAACGAACCGCTGGTATTGATGGATTATTATGGAACACCCCTCAACAAAAGTTTGAGGCAATTAGTCAATTGAAAATTAAGGGATACCGAACCAAACCGGTACGCCGAATCTACATTCCGAAAAGCAATGGAAAGATGCGACCACTCGGTATTCCAACGATGGGTGACCGAGGGATGCAGGCACTCTTTCTATTAGCTTTGGAACCTGTGAGCGAAACCTTGGCAGATGGACATTCCTATGGCTTTCGTCCGTATCGCTCTTGCGCAGATGCAATGCAGCAATGCTTTAATATTCTATGTCGCAAGTACAGTCCAGTATGGATACTAGAAGGAGATATCAAAGGCTGTTTCGACAATATTTCTCATCAATGGATGTTGCAAAACATTCCCATTCATAAAAGGGTATTGAGCAAATGGCTAAAGGCAGGTTATATGGAAAAACAACGGCTATTTCCGTCGGAACACGGCACTCCCCAAGGTTCAGTTATCTCGCCGACATTGGCTAATATGGTTTTGGACGGTATGCAACAAGCAATTGACCTTGCCTGCGGCATCAAAGCCACAGCCAAGAAAAAACACCCTCGACGACCGAATCCATATCATATTCATATGGTGCGATATGCAGATGATTTTATCGTTACGTCTTCCGATAAATCCGTTCTCGAAACCAAAGTCAAGCCTGCTATTGAAGTATTTTTGGCAAAACGAGGACTGGTATTATCACAAGAAAAGACGCTTATCACATCTATCAATCATGGATTCGATTTTCTGGGTCATCATGTGAGGAAGTATAGGGGCATTCTCCTTATTAAGCCTTCCAAAAAGAAAGTCAAAGCTTTCTTGCAGAAAGTACAACAAGTCATTCGAGAATACCGAGGGTCAACCACACTTGCCTTAATATCTAAGCTTAATCCAATGATAAGAGGGTGGGCAATGTATTATCGGCACTTCGTTTCAAAAGATACTTTCAACTATGTAGATTATCGCATCTGGAATATGATTTGGAAATGGGCACTTCGCCGTCACCCCAAAAAAGGTAAACGGTGGGTTGTTGATAAATACTATACTCAAGTAGGCAACAGAAATTGGGTCTTCCATGCCAAAACGGAAAAAGGAGATACCATTGTACTGTTTCATTCAGAGCAAGTAAAAATCATTCGTCATACCAAAATCAAGGCTAAAGCCAATCCTTTTGATGCGCAAGATGAACAGTATTTTGAGCGAAGAGTCCAAACTCTGGTATCCAATAAAATGGCAGGGCGCACCATGCTCCGTTCTCTTTACAATCGGCAAAATGGTGTCTGTCCAATGTGCAAAAACAAAATCACATTGCAAACTGGATGGCATGTTCATCACATCAACCCCAAACATTTGGGAGGAAAGTGGATAGCAAAAAACTTAGTTATCCTCCATCCAGTATGCCATATTCAAGTCCATCAAAACAATGTAGGGGCTGCTGCGCTCCTCAAAAGCGTTTAGTGTGCTTGAGCCGTGCGCGGTGAAAGTCGCACACACGGTTCTTAGGGGAGAAGGGGGGAGTAATCCCCCTGACTTACCCGACAAAAGCAGTTTTACGAACCACCCCAAAAGTAGAAGTATCCGCTATCTGTTCATCAGTAAATAAAGATAGGATACCAGGTACTCTAATCAACTGGGACATTCCCTCCAACTGATAAACGTAGATGGTATTCCTTGAATAATCATCTGCCTCCTTCTCATAGTTGCGAACGTAATGCCTAAAAGCTTCAATCAGGGTATCATTGATATGTCGGAATCGGCTGTATGCAAAACAGAGTAAGTAGATATAGACCATCTTTCGCTTCATCCGCTTTAGTCTAAAAACGCTGTAATGTTCTGCTAACGTTGCATAATATCGAATATTCTCGTTGGATATTTCCAACTTAGGAATCAGTAGTTGGGCTAGTAAATAGATTTGTTCCATCTGCTGTTTGCGAAGTACCTGACCTCGCATCTGGTAACATTTGAAGGAACTCGGTTCCTGCTGCAACCAAGTCAATAAATAAGGACCTACCACTTTTTCTTCCAGTAAGTTCCTTAGTAATTCGATGGCCTCTGGGGTCAAAAGCTGTTCCATTAATGTTTCTAATCTTACCCGTTCTTTAATCAAAGCTTTAGCGATGATGTGTTGTTGAATTACGCTATAACCGGGTAAAATTATCTTTTGCTGTTCCAGATAGTTAAGCAGTTCCCGAAAAATATAGACTGGTCGAGAGTAAAGCATGGCTAATTTTTCTGCCTTTGCTATCAAAGTAGCACGAATATCCTCATCCGCTACTCGATAACCAAATAGGTTTAAAATCAATCGCTGTTGTTGGAGACGAGTCATTTGAGCGACCTTCCCTGATAAATTTAGGACATGCTGTGGAAAATATCGCTGCCGAATATACTCTGCATCTTTGTGAACCTTTTCGACTTCAATGATAAAAAACAGTTGCTTGGCTTTGAAGTAGCCCAATTGAAGGGCAAAGTAGATTTTCGTAAAAATCCGACCATGCTGGTTCATGGCAGCTTTTTCTGCATCGTTAAATTCAAAATAGGCTTGCCTAGCATCCTCATCAAATTTAGGAAGGTCATACAATTTGCTAATTTCACCCTCCGATAAAATCGTTAGTTGTTTTGACATGTGTAGTTTATTTATGTGATTAAAAAAGAAATTTGCTTGTGGTAGGAAGGAAAATCAGGGTCAGTTGGGTAATTTAATTGGTCGTTATTATTGACCTCTTTTGGGCAAAACTAAGAATAGTATTTCCTCCCCAACAGTTGGGTAAAAAAACTGCAAAAATATATTTATCTTGGATGATTTAAGAATTTGAGTACTTTTACCTCAAAATTTAGCAGATAAAATCGTCATTTTATGAATTATGCCTACCTGAGAGTCTCGACTGATAAGCAGGATGCTGAAAACCAAAAGTTGGGCATTATAGAATATGCCGCAGCTCGTAATATTCAAATTGATGAATTTGTAGAAGATGTTGTATCGGGAACGAAGGATTGGCAAAAACGGGCTTTAGGTCACATCATCAAATCAGCAGAGGCTGGTGATTTATTAATTTTTGCAGAGGTATCCAGAATCGCAAGGAGTACTTTACAATGTTTACAGGTTTTACAGATTGCAGCTGATAAGCAACTAATCGTTCATGTGACCAAGCAACAAATGATTTTTGATAATTCACTCAATTCTAAAATAATTGCCACCACTTTATCATTAGCTTCAGAAATTGAACGCACCTTTATTTCTATGCGAACTAAAGAGGCTTTGAAAAAAGCTAAAGCAAATGGAAAAATTCTCGGCAGGCCAAAAGGTAAAAAATCTACTAATGCTAAATTGGCAGCTAATCATGACCAGGTTGCCTCTTTATTAAAAGATAGAGTATCTGTATCCGCCATTGGACGTATGATGAAAGTAGATAGAAAAACGGTAAGTAGTTATATTGAAAGGCATCTGCCCGAGTACGCCAAAAAGAAAACTGAGAATTAAGGGAACTACACCCTATATTGTTAAATTACAGAAGATTACCAGTATTATGAAAAAACAACCTATCGACCGACCCATTTCTTACCTTTCTTTATTTGCTACGGCTCTCAATGGCGATTTATCATCGGCCCGTGACCAATATAAAACCCTATTGCCTGTATAAGATAAACCTTCTGTTTTAGATGATGAAATAGTCAACCGAATTATTCGACTTCACGAAGAAAAGAATGAGTTTATTGAAAACTATGAAAGGCAGTTCAAACTGTGGCGCAAAGAAAAATTAACGGCTAATCAGTTGATTGTCCTCGAAGATTTGGAAGAGAAACTACCCTTACTTAATGGCAAAAGAACATTTTGATGAGAAATTCGTAATTAAACATTACTTGGAACTAGTAAATGGAAAAAAAGAAAATACACAACAAGGAGGTCATACAAAAAAAGAACATAATTAAAAAAATTGTTAACAAAAAATAGTAGTCAAGTTAAATCTAATTCAATTTTAATATCTGTTCTTTTACCAATTTATAAAGAACCTATATTATGGATTACCCAATCGGTAGAAAGTATGCTCAATCAGACTTTTAAGTCATTTGAATTAATCCTTCTTTTAGATAATCCTACTAATAAAGAATTAAGTACTTTCCTCAAAAAATATAGCGTAGATAAGCGGGTCAAACTGGTCATTAATAAAAGAAATATTGGCTTGCCTCGAACATTAAATAAAGGAATTGATTTAGCCATAGGAAAATATATCGCAAGAATGGATGCTGATGATATTGCCTTTCCAAATAGGTTAAAAAAGCAATATGATTTTATGGAAGCCCACCCTATGATAGATTTGTGCGGTAGTCAGCTTCTTAAAATGGATAGGAATGGAAATATTTTGAAGCCATCTAATCATGTTAGTGATATGGTGCTGTTAAAAAAGATGCTTCCATTTTGTAATATTATTACCCATCCCACCTGGTTCATTAAAAAATCTGTTTATTTGGAAGTAGGCAAATATCGTAACTTCCCCAATGCAGAAGATTATGACTTAGTTTACCGAATTATAAATGCAGGCAAACAGGTAACTAATTTGGATGAGATTTTAATGTATTATCGTGTTCACATTGAGGGCCAAACAGGAGGAAAATCACTAGCACAAAAAGTATGTTTTGACCACCTAAAACAATTACACAGAGAACGAATGGAAAAAGGAATTAGTTCTTTTGATGAATCTTTTTTGCTGACATTAATTCAAGAAAAACAAGTAAAATATCAGGAGCAACAACAAAAAGCTCAGGAATACCTCCTTAAATCCTTTCAACAAAAAGCAAATCGGCAACCTGTTCGAGCGTTTTTAAGTCTTTTAAAATCTTTTTGTGCTTCTCCAATTCAAAGGAGATATTATTTGGATTTATTAAATGCGAAACTAATCGTTTTCAAACATAGATTAATTTCAACTGGCATGCTATAGCAGATTATCTAATCATTATTAAATTTTATGAAAGTACTAATTACAGGTGGAGCTGGTTTCATTGGTTCTCATCTTGCCGAAACAATGTTAGAAGAAAAGAAAATTACATTAGTGAGAGTAGTTGATAACTTAGCAACAGGTCATCGTAGTAACATAAGGCCTTATCTAAACCATCCAAAATTTGAATTTATATGGGGAGATATAAGAGAATACACCTTTTGTTTAGAAATGTGTAAAGGGATGGACAGAATATGTCATCAAGCTGCTTTAGGGTCGATTCCACGGTCAATTAAACATCCGCTTACGATTAATAATGTGAATATAACAGGAACACTCAATATTTTTACTGCGGCTAAAGAAATGAATATCAAAAGGGTTGTATATGCTGCCAGTTCCTCTACTTATGGCAACAGTCAGGAATTGCCCAAGCGAGAAAATAACATAGGCGTTCCTCTATCCCCCCATGCGGTCACTAAATTAGTAAATGAGCTGTACGCTAAAGTCTTTGGTGACTTGTATAATATGGAATTTATCGGACTACGATATTTTAATGTTTTTGGACTACGACAAGATCCTAATGGGGCTTACGCTGCGGTAATTCCTCTATTTACAAAATCATTATTAGAAGGAAAATCTCCTACTATAAATGGAGATGGGACACAAAGTAGGGATTTTACTTATGTTACAAATGTGGTGAAAGCCAACCTACTAGCATTGTTTACAAAAAATCCCAAAGCAGTTAACCAGGTTTATAATATAGCTTGTGGGGAGCGAATTTCTATTAACGAACTTTTTGAATCGCTTAAAATAATTGCTCAATCTTCCGTAGAAGCTAAGTATGGACCAGCCAGATTTGGCGATGTTCAGCATAGTATAGCTGATATTTCTAAAGCTCAAGAATTATTGAACTATACGCCTGATATTAAGGTCAAGGAGGGATTAAAATTAGTGTATAATTGGTATCAAAGGCAAGAAAATAACACATCTAATCCTAACAACTTATGAATATATTAATAACAGGAGTTGCAGGTTTTATAGGTGGGCATTTAGCAGAACAATTATTGCAAGAGGGATTCAATGTCCTAGGCATTGATAATTTTGATTCCTACTATCGTCGGGATATAAAAGAAGAAAATTTAAAACTTTGTAAAAGACATCCAAATTTTAAATTTATAGAAGGAGACATTCGTCAATTAAAGCGTTTAGTACTAAATGCAAAAAGCATTGATTTAGTTATACACTTAGCTGCAAAAGTAAGTGTACTTCCTTCCTTACAAAATCCTCAAACTTATATAGATACCAATATTTCAGGGACGCAGGCTGTTTTAGATTTTATGCGAGCAAACAAGATTCTAAAATTGATATTTGCCTCCTCCTCTTCCATATATGGAAATAATAAAAAAGTACCTTTCTGTGAAGTTGATGAAGTGAATCACCCAATTTCACCTTATGCTTACACCAAAAAGACAAACGAATTAATGATAGCTGCCTATCATCAATTGTATGGTATTGATGCAATGTGTTTACGATTTTTTACGGTTTATGGTCCTAGACAGCGACCAGATTTAGCTATTCATAAATTTGTTCGATTGATACAAGCAAGAAAGTCGATTACTATGTATGGAGATGGCAATTCTGCAAGAGATTATACTTACATCTCTGATATTATAGATGGCATATTATTGACCATACAGTATTTAGGAAAACAAAAGCATATATATGAAATCATTAATTTAGGAAATAACCAGCCAGTTGCTTTAAAGGATATGATTGCTATTATTTATGAAGTTTGCAACAAGCCGTCAAATATAGTGCAGCTTCCTATGCAGCCAGGAGATGTTGCCATTACTTACGCTGATATAGAAAAAGCCCAATCCTTATTGGGGTATCTTCCCAAAATGGCTTTTGGAGAAGGGATTAAAGAATTTGTTGATTGGTATCAGAAAAAGAAAACTTTCTTATAGTAGGCTTACGTCGGGTTAAGGATAGGATAAAAACTAGCTTCTTTCATATCTAGATATAGTCATTTTTTAGGATAGAAAGCATTCAAAGAATCTCTAATTACATCATCACAATATTTGATTTCTTCTACCGATAAATAATCAATATACCCTCCAATCTTTCCTCTCCTTACTTTGTAAGAATTAATGTCATGAATTTTTGTAGGTGTAAGATTTTTATTTTTTGTTGTTTCTTTAAAAAAATTTTCTCTTTCTCTCTTTTGTAAATTATTAAACCGAGTTGCCTCAATAGCTGCCTTTATTTTTTCTGAATCTTTCTCCACCTCCAGAAATGCTAGAATTCTAGAAACTTCAGAATAGGTATCTTTTACTAAATTTTCATATTCAACTATCAATATTTGATTGTATTGTTTAGTATAAAAGATACACGCTTCGTAAAAAGACATTATTTTTTTGATTCCTAGATACTCATTTTTAATAAATTCCATAAAAGAACCAGAAAATATTTTATCTCGGTGAGAAATATGGAAGTAGTAGGAAACCACTATGTCTTTAGGTTCTCTAATCAATAGAATTAATTTTTTCTCTTGCTCAAAAACCTCTTTCTTTTTATAAAATGTTTTGCAATGTATCCAGTTTTTTAAATCAGATTTTGCATGACTAAAACCTATGCGAAAAGGTAAATCTAATTCCGCAAAAATAAACCTTAACCATGTTCGACCGCACTTTGGGAAAGAAACAACAATGGTTGGATGATTTAAATGAGGATTGGGCGTATTAAATTTGTTCCTTTGATGTCTTAGATAAGTATATAGTACTTTAGGATAGTTTACCATAGTTAAAAAGTGTAAGCTAAGGTTTTAATGTCCTGTTTACATGGGGACAATTTAAAATGTCACATAAATATTTTTATACATTCCACTATGAAACAATAGCAATTAATTATCTTTTGCCAATACCTCAATATATTGCGAACTAATTACTGGAGCCTTAAAATTTATAGCACGATTAAGCGCAACTTTTTGATATTTTTCTCTCAGGGTTTCATTCTCCATCATTAACTCCATTGCTTTAGTTAATAATTCAGCATTCCCCACAGGCGTTAAAATACCAAATTCCCCTAATTCTATTTCTTCTTTTAATCGTAAGTTGAAATCTGAAGAAGGAGCCAATATTTCTCTTGGTCCTGATGAACAATCTGTAGCAATAATGGCCTGTTGACAGGCTAAGGCTTCAGCTATAACATTCGGAAAGCCTTCAAAATCAGAAGATAATACAAAGCAATCAGCTTGATGAATGTAAAGATAGGGATTAGACTGAAAACCTAGAAATTTCACTCTTTTTGAGATACCTAATTGTTTGACTCGCTTTTTTAATACTTCTTCTAACGGCCCCTTTCCCAGAAGCCATAATTCACAAGTTTTATCGGTCAGTTTACTGAAAGCATCTAATAATAATAAATGATTTTTCTGAGGAAAAAATCTTCCTACATGGACAAAGACAAAATTTGAGGTACTACTTATTGGGGCTTGTTTTATTTTCTTTAGGATGCCATTAATATCCAAAGGGTTATAAATAATCGTTATCGGATTCTTTAAACCATAAACGGTTCTCAAATTATTATAGATGCTTTTAGATAGTACAATTATTTTGTCGGAAATAGGGTAAAGGTATTTGATAAAACTATTTTTGATTACATTAGAAATGGTAGCTTCTTTAAACTGTAAAGAGGAAAAATTGCGCTCACTTAAGATAGTCTGTCCTTTCCATCCGTAAGATTTAACCAAACAGTTAATAGCATTAGCAAGAATTCCAAAAGACATGCTTATTTGAATATTTTCTTTTTTACAGTACTTATAATAACGGGTGGCAACCAAAGGCAAAGTAGCTATTCTAAACAAACGGGTACTGCTTTCTATTCTTAAATATTTTACAATTTGTTGTTCAGGTAATTCATATTCAATCGGTTGATTAAATAACACTAAGTGAAGCTCAAACGCTTCATTCAGAAAAGGTAATAGTGTAGCAATTACTCGTTCTGTTCCTCCACCTCTCATAGAGTAAACCAAGAAGGCTACCTTTTTTTTTGTCTTAGATGTGTTATCCATTTTTATATGCACTTAATCTAATCAATAGTTCGTGAAGGTTTTTAAAAAACGAAATTATTATTGAAATTAAATTTTATAAAAATCTGACTATTAGTTAGTTATGAAATTCTAGATAATCAGATAGAAAATTGATAACAAGCCATGTCTGGATGTTTGAAAAAACTCTTGATAAGTTCCGTGTCATTTTTCATTTCATTTAGCGTTTTTGTGACAAGTTCTTTGAGTTCGCTGGTTGTTTTTACAAATTGATTGGCTAATTTCTTTTTCAAATAGCCCCAAACTTGTTCAATTGGGTTAAATTCGGGGCTATATGGTGGGATATTGCTTAACCATACAATCGGATTATCTTGATTTTGATTCATCAAATAGGCTTTCATTGTTTTTGAATGATGAGCAGGCGCATTATCCCATATCATGGATATTTTATCTCTACAATCCGCTACTACATTATCTATAAATCGAGTAAGTCCTAGTTGTTTAAAGCCTTCGCTTTCCCTGATTTCAAAATAAGAATAGCCATCAGGTGAAATTCCTCCTGATATACTAACAAATGCTTTGTTTTTTGAATCGCATTCTAATTCGGGCGTTTCACCTTTTGGCGCATAAGTCTTTGCTATACAAGGTAGTAAACGTACTGCTGATTCATCTTGAAAAATTATTCGCCTATTTTCATCTTCGGCTTTTTTTTATATCAACTGCCGTTTTTGATTTGAAAACCTCTACTTTTTCAGCATCTTTTCGGTAATCTTTCACTTGCGGTTTCTGAGAAGTATAATTTATACATTTCATTAAGTACCATATATAATTTTCGTGGTAATCGACCTCAAATTCTTGTTTAATCAAAGATTTTATACTCCATTTATCCCATGTGAAAAAACCATAATCTTTTGGTGATTCTAATAAAAGTGATTTTAATTGTTCTTTTTCTGTATTCGTTAGCCTTGATTTGGGGCCTGTTTTTGTTGTTTCTTCTTCTAAACCTCCATTTTTTATGGCTGTAATTATCTGACTAACAGCACTTTGTCCAATAAAGAATATTTCGCCAATCTCTGTTTGGGACATACCTTTCTTGTGACATTCATAAATCGATTTGTTTCTTTCTAATTTAGTCATATAATTTTTTATATAACTAGTTCAACAACCGTGCGAATTATTAATTCTTTATCTGATTATCTATCATAGCTCTGGCAATTAATTATGCATATTTTTGTTATAAAAAGATATGTCATTATCAAGTTTACAAGCAAAAAAAGAAGCTGACCGAAGAACGGCTATAAAACTACTAAAAGAAGGTTGGTCTCAGATTCGGATAGGCAATTTTCTAAGTGTTGATCAAAGTACTATCAGTCGGTGGAAAAAATGGTACGATTCCAAAGGTTATGATGGCTTAAAAGCAGCAACTCATAGTGGTCGTCCACCTAGATTAAATGCGGTTCAAAAATCGCAACTAGATGGCTTTTTAGAAGAAGGGGCAGAACAATGTGGCTTTACTGGTAATTTCTGGACCCAAAAGCGAATAAGTAACGGCGAAAAAATAACTTGAACATCTAGGACGGATTCTTTTGTCCTCATTTCTCCTTTAAAATCAGTCATAGTATCAACAATACTCCTTCTTTTAAAGAAAAACTGAGAACAAAATAACCTCGTCCAGATGACCAACTTATTCTTTCGTCGTTACTAAGTCGCTTTATTCAAGAAAAATTTTCAGTATCATTAAAGCCTAGGCAATGTGGAAATTTGCTAAAAGAATTAGGGTATCTTTTAAAAGTGCCGCAAACTAAATCTTATGAACAAAACCAAGAGAAAGTCGAGGAATGGAAAACGGAAAAAATTCCAGAAATTAAAAAAAAGCCTTAGAGCGTAATGCCTTGATTTTCTTCGTAGATGAGTCCAGTTTTAGTCTATTCCCTAACTTAGTTAAAAGCTATTTTCGTAAAGGTAAACCAGCGATAATAAAACGTTTTCTTCGATTTAAAGCACTCAATGTAATAAGCGCAATTTCTCCAGAAGGGAAATTGATTTATCACATAAGAAATAGTCGATATTTGGGAGTACACATGGCTGATTTTCTTCGAAAAATAAGAAAGGCATTTCCAAGAAGAAAATTAATCATCATTTGGGATAGAGCAACTACTCATTATGGGGAAGAAGTTAAAGAATTATTACGCCAGTTAGAACCTGACCAATTGGAACTTTATATGCTTCCTGCGCACTCACCAGAATTAAATCCTGATGAGCAGGTTTGGAAACATTTAAAACAAGAAACTGATTTGCGAAATCTTGCTTGTAAAACTTTCAAAGAACTGAGAGAAAAACTCATCCAGAATGTGGAAAAACTAAAAAATAATCCAAATCGGATTATCAAAATGTTTTTTCATCCTGAATGTGGATTTTATGCATAATTAATTGCCAGAGCTATCATGATTATTTTTCTGAATTTTATAAAGTATTGATTTTCAATCAATTAAAGAACATCCACGAACCATTGTCTAATAGGTTATGCTTTTTAATCCGATTAATATGGTTCATAAAAAAAAGTCTTTCATAAGTAGTTCCAAATTTTTTATTCATCTCAGCTTTTGCCCTAGGTCTTCTTTCCTTCTTTAATTTTTATTTTCAAAAAATCTCTAATAAAAATAATTAGGCCAAAGGGGAAAAAAAGTAATATTGAAAAAAAACGTTTTTTTAAAATTTCTTTTTCAATAAAAGGCTTTACCCCATGAAAACTAAACCTAAGATATTGTATTGTCGAAATCCATTCGTGTATTAAATTATTATAAGTATTACTCAATAAAATTTGATATTTAAACCAAAAACGTGAATGACTTTTTGACGGAAGAAAAGTATTAAAAAATTCATCATCAGTTAATTGGGAGTGACAATGAATATTTTTTTTACTAAAAATTTTATTTACGAATAAAAATTTTTTTTTTCCCTGCATTACCCATTGAATAGCATTAACATTACTTTTTTCGTTTTGGAAAAAAGGAATGTCTAAATTTCTTAATGACTCTGTAAGAACTATTTCTTCTTTATCCCCTTTAATACCATACTCATAACGCATTTTTAGATAATTTGTCTTCAAAGGGCTTTCAAAAAATGATGAACCTATAATTTCCTCTTTTTTGTTTACACAAAGCCCACAAGTTCCTACTATATCATTACCTAAAGCATTTTCTTTTTGGATTGCTTTAATACTGGATAAAATGTTGTCTAAATATTTTTCGGTAATCCAATCATCAGAATCTAGATCCATATAATACTTACCCTTAGCATAAGGCAAACCAAATCGAACAGCAGAAAGTTTGCCTCCATTTTTCTTTGTTAATAATTGAATAGGATAATGATTAGCGTTAATACCAGCTTTTAATAAAGATAAATTTTTTTGAGTCGATCCATCATCAATTACCAAATATTCAACGCTATCGTTTTGAGGTAAATTGGCTATCAGCCGGAGTGTAATGTTCGGTCGATTATAAGTTGGGATGCATATAGTTAAAAGATATTTCTCCATTCCTAATTTATAATTAATTGTTTAAAAAAATCTTCATAAGCCCTTTTAGTAGCGCCATGTCCATAATATTGTTGACAATATAGCCTCCCTGCTTGACTGATAGGTCCTAAATCAACTTCTTTTGCTAGTAGCGCCCTTAATTTTTCTCGCCATTCTTCCAAAGAATGACAACTAATGACTGGAGCATTTAAATAAGCTGGAATGGGGTCGGCAATAACAGGAATGCCTGCTGCCATAACTACGCCTATTTTA
Source organism: Saprospiraceae bacterium (assembly GCA_965277445.1). Taxonomy (GTDB): domain Bacteria; phylum Bacteroidota; class Bacteroidia; order Chitinophagales; family Saprospiraceae; genus JAFMDF01. The sequence continues at coordinate 22,421 of CBDICY010000002.1, forward strand.
GTAAAAGAATGTCCTAGATTATAGGGAATAGTTAAGTCTCTTGGCGCAATAAAGACATCTCCTAATGTCAATAAATGACAAATTTTTTTTAATTCATATTTTTTAAAAACAATAGGAATTGAACCGAAATCTAATTCAGGGTCAGACTGGCTAATGACGATTATCTGAAAATTATATTGTTGGTATAAATCTACTAAAATGTCTCTTAACAGAAGTAGTGCCTTTGCCTTATGCACATATCCAGACCAAATAAAGGTAAAAGTAGTTGAACTAGATAGCTTTAATTTTTTAAAGTATCGAGAATGAATGGGCTCGGGCAAAAAATGAATTAATTTTGTAGGATATTGATTTTGAATATATTGTTGTAAGTAAAGAGAAGTAGTTATAATTGCATCGCAAAGTGGTATAAATTTCACTACACTTTCCTTTTCTCGTTGTTTAGCTATTGGGCAATTAGGATTAAAAATATTTGTATTGATATCTAAAACAATTTTAGTTCCTTTTCTACTCAAATCTAGTGCTTTTTGGTAAGCTATTTCATCGAATACTTTAACAAAAATTACCAAGTCATACTTTCTAAAGAATTTAAATAATTCTAAAAAATAACAGGAACTTTCAGCGAATATATTAATAATATCATAAGCGCGAAGTCTTATGGAAGGCTCTACACGAGTATATAAATTAGTGTTATGGATAATAAAACCAATCTTTTTTTTCTTTTTTAATTTGGTTTTAAAAACCTTAATAAATTCTCTTAATAAAAAAAACATATTTTAAGTAAATTTGGTTGCCCATATAATTAAGTACCTGGTTAAATTTATAAACACAGTATCTTATAGAGTGATACGGAATAGAAATATTTTTGGAGTAGTATTTTTAGAAAAAAAATTAGCATATGCCTAAAATTCATCCTCAAAGCTACAAATGTCAGTTTTTAGAACGAGAGTTCCCAAAATTTTGTATCAAATAGGTAAATACCATCGTAAATGTAAAATGTTAAAGTTTGAATTGGACAAAGCACGAAGGGTGTACTATCATTACTGAGCGGCACGGGCTAAATTAATCACGCGCCAAAATATTAATCACCTGAGAATCAAAAGGTTTGGTTATAACTTCCTTAAGATTTTCAATCCAATAGGAACTTATTTTCCAAAGTGATTCAAAGGCTTTATTAATAGAATTAATCCAAATATCGGGCATATTGCCGGAATAAGTGTTAAAATCGTTGATGTTGTTACTTTGTTCAAAAGTCGAAATTTCTTTGTTTTTAACATTTGACTTAGAACAAGAGCCATTGATTTTACAAAATTGTCGCAAATTCAGATAAAGCACACTCATAATCATAAGGAGGCAAAATTGAATGTTTGCGCCATTTTGAGAATGATTAAATAAATGAATACCATTGAGTACTCGTTTGATGAATTTAAAAAGTAGCTCAATTTGCCACCGATAAGCATAAAGCATGATGACTTCTAAGGTGGACAAATCTAAGCGATTCGTACAAATTTTGAATTCACTATCTAATACTTTGAACATAACCAATCGGTAAACAATTTGATTAGGGTCATTATCAAATCGAATTAACTGGTCTGATACCTGATTTAAGCAATTTGGAATTTGCCCACTAACAGTTAATTGTTTGCCCACTTTAAATTTCATATTATCCTTTATTCGGATAATAAAAAAAGCAAAGGCTTTTGAAATCTTAGCGGCTACATCAAAACTAAAATAACCTCTATCTGCTACATATGTAACTCCCTTAGTGACAATCTTTAATAAAAAATGTCGCTCTGAAGAGTTGGCTTTCTGGCCAATAAATTCCAATGGAATCATTTGGTTTAAGCTAAATTCAACATGCAGTCGAATAGCCTGTTTCGTTTTTTTGTACTCTGCCCAACACATATTTGAAATCGTAGGAAAAATACTACCATCAACTAGACTAATCATTCCTAATTCGTCTATAGAATCTAGACGTACAATATTAGTTTGTTGGAGTACATGTCGATACATTTTGATGAAAAAATTAGCACTAAATCGAGTAAATCCATCTCGAATTGTTGTCCAGGCAAAAGCTTTTAAGTCTAATTGCTTGGCTGAATCACTTAGTTCTAATTTATCGGTCAATTTCCTTAACGAAGGAACTTGCATCAAATAAGCAAATACCATCGTAAGAGTAAAGTGTTGAAATTTGAATGTTCTTGAACCACTAGATTTATCTATGGCTTCTCCGTTCTTTTCAATGTATTCCTGCAGAGGTTTAATTAGTACAGCAAAGGTAGTTCCCATATCGTAAGTTTTGTGATGAAACCTTACTATGGAAAGTATCGTGCTAGTTTTTAACCTCTGCTATTTTCCTGCCGCTCAGTAATGGTGTACTATCGAAAAAATTTTATTCCTAAAATTTACCGAATTAATCAACACGCCACACTTAAGTAGTTCACGGAAATTATTTTGAGAAACAAGAATTAAACAATAATGACACAGGAAAAGAAGAAACAAAAATTAGTGAATTGTTTTTTTGTTTGTGGGCAAAAAACAGCTTCAACATGGATGTGGCAATGTTTACAAGAACATCCAGACGCATTTACTACTAAATTAGATAGAATCAATTTTTTTTCTCTTAATTACTTTAGAGGTTTTGATTGGTACCATGATAGGTTTAAAGAAGCCAAGGAAGAAATAGTATTATGCGATTTTACACCAGCAAGCTATAGAAATCCAAAATCTGCGCAACGAATTTTTCAGTACAATCCAGCTGCTAAAATAATTATCAATCTTCGCAATCCTTTTGATAGAACGAGTTCTCATTATGGCCATCATAGGAAGAACGGCAGAAAGATATTAGTAGATATCAATACAACTTTTGATATGGGAGGGGGTGTAGGGAGGGAAGACCTTTTTTATCTTTGGATAGAGCCAAGTATCTATTTTGCTAAGATTAAACAATACTTTGATGTTTTTCCAAGGAATCAAATAAAAGTGAATATCTATGAGGATATAAAAAAAGATGCAACTGCTTTCCTAAAATCAAATTTTAAATTTTTAGGAATCGATGATACTTACGAACCAATTTCTATTAATAAAAAAGTAAATGCTTATAAAAAACCATCAGCATTTCTTCCGATTAAACTAACTCTAAAAAAACTACTTAAGGGAGAAATAATTGCTTACACATTAGATGAATGTAAAAAATATCTAAATACAAGAGATTTGAAATTATCGACAAAAGAACATTTATCCCCTGAAACTAGAAAAAAAATGAACTATTTTTTTAAAGAAGATATAGAAGCTTTATCGGATTTTTTAGATATTGATCTTTCTCATTGGTTAATTGCTGACACTTAAGTATTTACTTCTTCGAGTAATCTTTTTGAGGCCTTGCTTATTGCTGTATTTATTCATCATCATCGTCATCATTATTTAAAACAGAATACTGCTGGTTGTAAATAGCGAGGTCTTTTTTGGAAGGTATATAATTATCATTGTTTTTTAGTTTTTGAATGGTTTTTAATATGCTCCAATAATTTTTAACAAAATCATAAGATCTGCTAATATTATTAACTACACCTTGCAACATATTAAGCCCTCCAAAGAAGAAACGTAGGGCAAAAGCAAAAGCAATAAAAACAGTCCAAGATATTTGATTCGTGTGAAATATTAAATTCCCAACTATTAATAAGATTCCAATAGTACAGATTCCAATCAATATTTTAATATTAAACGTATTTTGTTGTTGCGCAATAAGTCGACCATAGAAGAGATTGTACTGTTTTTGAATGCCATTTTTTTGTTCTTTTTTCTTCAAGATATCATACGTTAAAGGAATGTTCATGGTGGTACTAGTTAGCGCTTCCATTAACAGGTGTTTTTTTTGACGAATATAGTCTGGCAGCATTTCTTCGCGAGAATTAGTTAAAGCAAATACACTTTGACTTGTATGCCAAATGCGAAAAAAAGCAACAGTTGTTAATAAAAGAATGATGAAAGCTAATAGTGGGCTTATATATACCAAAAATAAAAAACTACCAATTAAATTTAGACAAGTAAAAAATATTTCAAAAAATATTAAATGTATTCTCCCAAGAAACCGAACATCCTTGAAGGTTGATTTTTGAATATTTCTAAATGCTAACAAAGGGTTGTGTACTATAATTTGTGGATACTTTAATTGACTTATTTCAACAAATAATCTTTGAGAACAAAATTGTTCATAGCGTTTGGCAGACTGAATAGCAATTTTTTTTGAAAAATATTCAAAAATCGCTGTAGCAATAAAAAGTAAGCTTACAATAGTACTTATACAAGAAAATAAAAAACCAGAAGTTAACACATCATAGGAATAATTGAATAAGTTCAATACTTTGCCTGATTCTAAAGCATTTACATAAAAAAATAGGACAGCATAAGAACCAAATTGAGCAAATAAGTGTAAAGACTTTAGGAAGAAACTAGATAATACAGGTCGTTTATATCTAAGAATACAGTCTTCCCATACCCATAATATCAATTCATGCTTTATATTGGAGGGAATGTAATTTTGTTTTTTCAAATCTATTTTAAGTTCTTAAAATTATTAAATCTTATAGATGTTTAATCAAAATGCTATTATATTATTATATCATGACATCTCTGATGCTAATTCTAATCCATTAGTCAGTAAAAAAATTCATCGAATAAAGGAAACTTTTTTTTATAACCATCTTCAACAAGTACGAAAAAAAAAGCATTTTGTGCTAGTTGATGAATTATTAATGCGCAAGAAACAAGGCAAATCTACCAAAAACTTGGCGAGCCTAACTTTTGATGATGGTTATTGTTCCATTATCAAATCAGTTTTACCCATTTTACAAACATTGGAAATACCTGCGACTCTATTCATCACAAAAAGTCTTGTAACTAAACAATCCTTTTGGAGGGATAAAGTGCGCTTTATCATCACCCGTCAACTTGAAAATTCATTTTTAGACTTTCTTAAAAATGATTTAGAAGTGACTGTAAATATTAGTGCCTCAAAATTTTATGGTCAAACCAAAAGAGCAACTATGATTAATAGTAAAAAATTGGATGGATATCTAGACATTTATTTTAACAAAAACAATATAGACATTGCATCATTCCAACAAAATTTATATGTAACACAGGAAGAATTAGCCGTCTATAAATACCTCCAATTAGGAAATCATACTGCCAATCATTATGTATTATCTAGTTTATCCCAAGAAGAACAGTATCAGGAAATTTCATTGGGCCAAACTTATTTAAAAGGTTTAGGCTTACCTCAATCCTCCTTTTTTTCTATCCCTTTTGGCAATCGCTTATTTTATAATGACACTACGTTGGATCTGGTTAGGTCATTAGGTTATCAAGGTTGTTTATTATCAAATGGCACTAATTTTAGTAATATTCAATACACCTTGGAAAAAGACCTAATATTATTAAACAGATTTATGCCTACCAACCATAAAAAGTACTATCTTAATACTTTCGATAAATTAAAAGTAAGAATTAATAATAAACGGCTAAACTGGTTGAAATAATGAAATATAATTCAATATTTGCAGTAGGTACAGGAAGATGTGGCACCCATTTATTGACCGCCTTAATGGATGCTAACAAGCAAATTCAGTCACATCATATAAGAGATAGTTTGGCAGATAGTTTCTATCGATACGCTGCTTGGAATAAGTTACCAATAGATGATGCCGGTTTTTTGGCGCAACGAAAATTATGGGTAGGAACAGCCCATTATACTAAGCAACATTATTTTGAAGCTAATCCCTATTTATCCTTTCATGTAGTACCACTTTATCAACAAATGGATGCGAAATTTATTTTTTTAATTCGTAATCCCGAAGCAGTCGTTCGCTCACATATTGTCAAAGGTTGGTATAAAGACCTTCCGCAGTTTAGTCAGACAAATTTAGCGGTGGGTTTTCAATATAACATGAAACCCAATCATTTCTTTGGGCGAATCATACCTACTGGAGCAACTTATGAAAATTGGGTAAACTTAACTAGAGTAGGGAAGTTAGCTTGGATGTGGAATATAGTAAATCTTCAGATTGCGGAACAATTGAAAAATATTCCTGCAAAGAATTATGCAGTATTAAAAATAGAGTCCTTAACTCACGATAAACTTCAACAAATATTTTCGGATTGGGGAATAGAAAAGGTTATTTATAAAAGGCAGTTTGAGCGCATCGTTAAAAAGCGACCGGGGAAAGGGCGCACTACAAACACCACTATTTGGAGTCCAATAGAAAAAGCTGAATTTCTTAGAGAAACGGCTGAAGCCACCGCCTTATTTAGTTACTAAATTTATGAAAGAGCAAGATGTATTTGTCGTCATTAGAAGCGTAGGAGAACGAACGCAACAACTTTGCAAAAGCTTAGTAAGTTTACAAGTATCCGAAGAAAACATAGCGATAGTATCAAATATAAAACCTTTTTCTAAGGCGGTTCAAAAGTCTTTTGAATTAGGTATAGCTAGTCGAAAAAAGTGGATGGTAGCGGTAGATGCGGATGTATTATTATTTCCGAATACTATCAAAAAAATGAAGGCACAAGCAGCCCAATTACCAAATAATCTGTTCTTTTACGGAGGAATTATTCAAGATAAATTATGTGTGCGCTATCGACCAGGCGGTCCTCATCTTTATAAGGTGGCTCATTTAAAGAAAGCTTTTCCATTTTTCCCAAAATCAGCAGAACAAAAACGCCCAGAATCATTTGTGAGGAATGAAATGGTCAGAAATGGTTATTTATTTGTTCGAAAAGCTGAAGTTTATGGCATTCATGATTTTGAACAATATTATTTTGATATCTACCGAAAGGGATTCTTTCAAGCAAAGAAACATCCATACTGGGTTGCCACATTGATAGCTCATTGGTCTAAACATTGGACAGAAGACAAAGACTTCCTAATCAATTTAAAAGGATTAACAGATGGATTACTGTTTGAAGGTTCACCACCTCTTTCACCAGATTTCTTTATCCCTCATTATCAAAAGTTACAATCAACTATAGGATTAGTAGAAAAAGAGAAATTACAGGTGAATGTTTCTTTAAAGTTGAACGAAATAGTCCAAACAATGGCTAGCAATTTTGATAAAAAAATTGATGCTACGCATGCTGCTAGATTTGCTGTTCAATATCAAAAACGAACGGATGGGAAAAATCCCCATGCACTAAAAGACTTAATACCGCTTGCCCAATGGAAGCTTAGTCGTTTACTAAAAAAAATAGAACCACTTATTCTTTCAAATAGAAAGTAGCACAAACTTAAAAGACTATATGAAGGTTCATTTTATTTTTCATTTTTCAGAAAAACCTTTTGGGGGAAGCTTTCAATTTTTGAAAGCATTAAAAGGCTACTTTCAAGAACAAGGATTGTATGAAGCGGACATTGAAAAAGCAGATATTGTTTTATTCAACAGCTATTTGTTTTATGAGGAAATAATAAGATACAAACGAAAATTCCCCAATTTATTATTTGTACATCGGATAGATGGGCCAATGCGCTTGTATAATAATGCTAAGGACCAAAGAGACAAGCTAGTGTATGCTTTGAATAATTATATTGCTGATGCAACGGTTTTTCAAACAGAATGGAGTAAGCTAAAAGGAATAAAAATGGGCTTGACCCCAACTAAATATACCACTCAAATTATAAATGCCCCTGATAGAACCATTTTTAATACAGCTAATAAAAAGGTATTTAAGGAAATAAATAAAATAAAATTAATAGCTACTAGTTGGTCTAATAACTGGAAAAAAGGGTTTCAAACTTATCGTTGGTTAGATGAGCATTTAGATTTCGAAAAATATAGTATGACTTTTATCGGCAATAGCCCTATAAAATTACGAAATATTCAATACATACCTCCACTTTCAAGTGAAGCATTAGCTAAACAATTAAGTCAGCATGATATTTATATTACTGCCTCTGAAAAAGACCCCTGTTCTAATGCGTTATTAGAAGCTATTCATTGTGGGTTACCTGCTCTAGCAAAAAATGATGGCGGACATCCAGAGATAATAAAATATGGCGGGGGAGAATTATTTGATAAAGTGGAAGATATTATTCCTTTGCTTAAAAAAATGGAAGATAACTATGGAAAATATCAACATCAATTACCAACTATCCGTACAATAGGTAAAGAATATGAATTGTTCTTAAAAAAAATGAATGATTTAAATAAGCAAAAGCTAATGGCCCCAAAGCAATTAAGTTTCGGCGATAAATCTTACTTATATGTTTTACAAAAAATGTATAAAATTAGGCTAAAATTTGATTTATAATGCTATAGTCAAACCGTTATTGTAAACCTCAATTTAAAATGCAAATTCAGTAATTAAAAAGGTACTAATTTAGAACTAATGGTTAATTTGAAATGCCCATTTGATAATGGACAAATTATAGACGTTAAAGGAGAGGCTACTTGCAATTTATGTAAGACTCCATTTCCAATGGCTAGTAATGGGGAGAAATTGGTACTAGATTTTCGTGGTATCAATAAATCTACAGATGTTGTGTTAACATTCTCGATTCCTCAGCATCCACTAAAGACAGGTACTGTGGACCAATTCGGTTTTGCAACAGCAGTTGATTTTGACTGTTTATCACGGGAGGAAATCAGAAAACGATATGGCACAAAACTGCAAAAAGAAGTCCTCTATTATATAGATAAACTATTGAAAGAAGTAGGTCCCAAGGCGGCTATTTTGGACTTAGGTTGTGGGAAAGGCGGAAACAAGAAATACCTTGAATCTTTAGGATTTTCAAATATTGTTTCCGTAGATTATCTGTCTAAAGGAGCTGAGTTATTGGTGGATGCCCATCGCTTGCCTTTTTTTTATGCGTCATTTGATATGATTTTGACAACTGCAACTTTAGAGCATTTTTATAATCCTTTTATAGCCTTTAAAGAAATGAATAGGGTCTTAAAACCAAAAGGAATGCTAATTGCAAGTGGAAGTTTCCTAGAGAGTTGGCACGCCAATTCTTGTTTCCACTTTACCCCTGGAGGAATTGACCAATTATGTACATTTGGAGGATTTGAATTATCGGATTTATGGCCTGGTTGGGGATTTATTCCTAGTATAGCATCCCATGGGCTTAGACTTGGTCGGTTCAAATGGTTGACTTATAAAATACAAAAAGTGTTTGATTGGGTGCTTACTTCTTTGAGAAATCCAGAAGTAGCTAAGAAACACACTTTTAAAATGAGTGGGTCATTTGGCTTATATGCCGTGAAAAAAGATGGGGTATCCTTCTAAGGTTGGACATTTAGTTTTTGGATATAGCTAAAGGGCTACAACCTGATATTTAAACAACTGATAATCAATATTTTAATTTTTAATCTAGGGTTACAAATACCTTAACAAGTTATTTACTGTCCAGCCTTAGAAGGATACCCAAAAGATGCATTTGAAACCTAATTTTTAAAATAATTTTGTGATAAAAAAATTTAAGGAGCTTTTTCCTGAGCATATTAGACGCTTACTTTCTCAAAGTAAAACAGCATTATTAAGGCAAGTAAGAAAATGGACGACTGCTCAGCGGCTATTGCCTAGTTTTATCATTATCGGTGCCCAAAAATCAGGAACGAGTACTTTGTATCACTATCTCCAACAACATCCTGAAATTGCTATGTCTTTTGATAAAGAGAGCAAGTTTTTTGATAGATATTATCGTTTAGGCATTCGTTGGTATAGGCATCAATTTCCATTTAAATGGCGTAAAAAACAAGTCGGAGATAATACTCCTTTTTATTTATTTCATCCCCTAGTTCCTAAAAGGATTGCGGAATTGTTGCCTGGCTGTAAATTTATTGTGCTACTTAGAAATCCTGTTCATAGAGCTTATTCTCATTTTCAAATGGAAAAACGCAAGAATAGAGCGCTTAAAACAACCTTTGAAGAGGCAATAATAGGGGAACAAGACCGAATTGAAAAGGCTAAACAAGTACTACTCTCTGCTCCATTAGAAGTACATCATATCTATGAAAACACGAGCTATCTTAGTCGAGGTATCTATGTAGACCAAATAAACAACTGGTTTCAATATTTTGACAAATCTCAATTTCACATTATACAAAGCGAACATTTTTTTAAGAATCCAAAAGAAACGCTATTTGGTATTTATCAATTCTTGGAGATATCCGAGCAGTATCCAAGAGATATGATTCCTCAAAACACCTATCAGTATCAGCGGCTAACAGTTAAAACACTCGCCGAATTAAACAGTTTTTATGAACCTTATAATCATGCTTTAGAAATGCTTTTAGGCACTCAATTTTCATGGACAACTGAAAACGGTTCTAAATGATAGCACAACTTGAAATATTATTGCATAAAAGAGCTAATGTTTATCCTGTTCGAGATAAAAATTATATTGAGCTACAGCAGGGTATCACTACTTTTGCTAAGCTCTTATTAAACAAATTAGATACAACTAATAGTCAACCTACTGCAGTTATTCTTTCAAAATTAGCACAAATACGGTATCAGCCCATATTTATTTGTGGAGGGATGAAAACGGGTACATCCTTAATGGTTCAATTATTAGATGGTCATCCTAATTTACTAGTAATGCCAGGGGATTCTAGATATGCTCAAAGCTTTCTAAATTTTAAAGGTAATTTTGAATCATTAGCTATTTATTGGTTAAAACGACTAATTAACCCAACAGGAAAAGCTCCATTTTGGTTATTGGGCAAAGAACAAGAAAAGTATCAAATTTTCCTACAGTATTTACATTTTTTTTATCATCAAAATAAAACTAAAGATGTATTTTTTGATGTAATTTCAGCAATTTATGCTACAGATTATCTTAAGCTTAGGGAGGTGAAATATTGGGTTGAGAAAACACCAACTAATGAATTGCAAGTACAAAAACTTTTAGCTAACTATCCAAAAGCTAAATTTATCAATATGACGAGAGACCCTTTAGATAATTTACCCTCCTTAAAAAAAATGTTCACTTATAAAGGGGAGCGTTTTAATATTTTAAGGACTAGTAAATTAATTAAAAAACAATTGCAAGCAGCTATTAATAATGAGCAGCAATTAGGTAGTCAGTATTATAGCATCGTTAGGTATGAAGATTTAGTAAATCAACCTGAAAAACACATGGAGTCAATTAGTGAATTTTTAAAGATTCCGTATGTAGAGGAGTTAATAACCCCAACGCAAAATAAGGAACTTGCTATTTCTAATACGATGTACTTAGAGAATAGAAGTGAAGGTTTAGTTTATAACCGTACAAAAGAAGATAGATGGAAAAAAAATTTAACTAAGTGGCAAAAAATATTTGTTGTCAGCTATCTATTCAAAGAGGTAAAAGCAGTAGGGTATACTCAGTGGCAAGAGATAAGAATTAACCAATTTAAATTTTTAACTATAATTTAATTTTATTCACTCGCCCCGACAAAAATTAAAAAGGCTAATATGGGTCTCCATCAATATCGCGACCAAAAGGTAAAATATAATTAAAATTTATATACATGTCTTGTTGCAAAAAAAGTTGACCTGCCTTGTTGCAAAAAAGTAGACCGATTTAAAAAAAAAGCCAACCCGCATTTCTTTCTTTTCCAAATAGCCCCGCCCACTTTTGAGGGCTTTTTGAAAAAGAAAAAAATTATTCCCTCCCCAAGGTTTTTCATGGGAATTTCGGGTTGAAATTTGAGTCCTATTTAATCGTCTCTTTCCCAAGTTTTGATTTTCAATTTACTTTGCTGGTGCATTTCATTTGGGGTCAAATAATGGTTGCTAATATGTGGTCGTTTATCATTATAAATTACCGCCACTTTTTCAATCAATTCCTTTGCCTGCTCCAAGCTTTCAAACACACCACCAAAATCAAATTCATCCTTCAAAATTCCGTTAATTCGTTCCGCTACAGCATTATCATAAGGGCTACCATCCTGCGTTACACTAATTTTGACTTTATGTTTTTTCAAAAAATCAGTATAAACTTTAGATAAATATTGCTTTCCTCGGTCTGAATGATGGATTAATTCCTCATTATATACCCTGTTTTTTATGGCCATTTTGAGTGCCAATAGGGTAGAGGTTGCCTTCATATTATCCGATATTTCAAAACCCACCAGCTTTTTTGAGTAACCATCTGTAATGAGATGCCCATAGATAAAGCCTGCTTTAGTTCGAAAATAGGTTATATCTGATACCCATACTTGTTCAGGACGAGACGGAGTAATTTCTTTTACCAGGTCAGGATATTGTCCTGTCCATAGTTTGCTATCCGTTGTGATTGCTCGCCTTTTCTTCCTCTTAATCAATAAGTTATGGAGTCTAAGTACTTCAAAAAATCTTCTTTCCCCAAATTTATATTTTTTCCGCTCTGAATCCTTATTGATTAGGTAATATAGTTTTTTGCCTCCTAATCTGGGCATTTCTTTACGAATACTTCGGACTTTTTCTAAAATATAAGCTTCAATTCTCGCTGATTCTTTTTCTCTAGCTATTCGAATATTTCGGACTTTAAAAAATGTCTGTTTGGCATAACCTAATAATTTACATGCTTTACCTATACTCATGATTCCTGCTTCATAGACCGCTTGGACAACTCTCGTCCAGTTTTTTTTAAAAGGTCGATGCCTGTCAGCTCTTTTGCTAGGTCGTTAATAATTGTCATAGAATACTGATAAAATTGTACTCGTTTTTGGTTGGTTTCCAAATCAGATTCTAATTCACCAATCCGTAAATGTACATCCAGTTTAAATCGTTTTTGACGTTGATTTTTCTCCTCGATAGGGGAGTGTGGCTTATTCATAACTTCTAGTTTTGAAAATTTAGAAATGCCTAAATTTCCGTTTTTTTTAAGCCAACTACTTACTGTATTGCTCCCTAAAATTCCATGAATTTCTGATAATTCATCCATGGACGCTGAAGATTTAAAATACCCTTCAATTACTTGTTTTTTGGTACGCTTCCCGTAATAAGGGCGTTTTTGTCCCTTTTTCATAAAAAACACTATTAGTGGGTCGGGTAGGTCGGAGGGATTACTTCCTCTTTCCCCCCTAAGAACCCAGCGTGCGACTTTCACCGCACTAGGCTCAAGCAAATTCTGATGCTCTTATGGGAACATCGCCGTCAAATTGGATATGCCAATAATGCACCTGCTGGTGACAAGTAGGGTGGAGCATGACAAGATTATTGAGTGTGTCCTTTCCTCCTTTATAGCGTTCTAGCTTATGGTGAATATGCCAACCAGTTTGTTTATTTATTAACTGATTACACATTGGACACTTGCCATCTTGTCTTCGGAAAATCACAATTAGTCGCTTACGCTTTTGTAATGTATACAACATCTTTCTTTGGAGATGTTTCTCAAAATAAGGCTCATCCTCTTTAGTAAAAGGATTGATATTAGCCTTGATTTTGGTATATCGTACCACTTTGACACATGATAGTTTATATAGATGGTAGGTTTTCTGTTCGTATTTGCCGAAGAATACCTATTTATCCCCATTCACTTGGGTGAAGTAGCGTTTTACTATCCACTTCTTAGGTTTATTTCTATGTCGGCGAACACACCATCTCCAGATTGCTTTCCAGATATGATAATCTATCCACGAGAAAGTTTGTTTAGCAGCACAATGACGATGATACATTGTCCATCCTTTAGTAATCTCATTTAACCTTGATATAAGTGTATGGGCTGATGCAGTACACATATGTTTAATAGTCTGCCTGATTTTGGTCAGTAGCTTTTTTACACTCTTTTTCGAGGGCTTAATGAGTAACTTGTCATTATATTTACGTAAGTGTTGTCCCAGAAAATCAAAACCTTTATGGATGCTCGTTATTATCGTTTTATGTTCGGATAATTCCAAACCTTTCTCCATTAAGAATAATTTAATCGCTGGTTTTACTTGATTCTCTAAAATCTCTGGATTAGTTGCAGTTACTACCCAATCATCAGCATACCGAATGAAGTTCACTTTGTGTGGATTACTCCCTTTGGCTCTCCTTGGTCTACCAGCTTGCTCTTTCCAGTATCGGATACCAACAGCTTTATCTATTATTGCTGCCATTCCATCCAATACCATGTTTGCAAGGGTAGGGGAGATTATTGACCCCTGAGGAGTTCCTTCTTCGCTTGGATACCATGATTTATTGTCAATAATTCCTGCTTTCAGCCATTGTTTGAGTACTTGTTTATCCGTTGGAATATTATCAAATATCCAATCATGTGAGATTTTATCAAAACAAGATTTGATGTCGCCTTCCAGAATATACTGTGGAGCATCCTTTCTGCTCAGTAGAATATGGCATTGTTCAAGGGCATCATGACAACTTCTAGATGGTCTAAAACCGTAAGAATGGATATCTGCCTTTGTCTCTGCTATTGGTTCTAAAGCTAAAAGGTGAAGAGCTTGCATTGCTCTGTCTCGCATAGTTGGAATACCTAACATTCGGTATTTACCGTTGTCTTTTAGTATTTTAACTCGCTTAACAGCTTTTGCCTTATAGCCGCTTCTTTTTAGGGAACTGATAGCTTTCCATTTGGAAGCTTTAGTATCCCAAATTTGCCCGTCAATACCGCTGGTTCGGCTCCCTTTGTTTTCCGTTACTCGTCTAATTGAAATCACTTTGGCATAGAAGGAGTGGGTTAAAATCCATTGTAAAGATTTAACCTTTCCCCATTTTTTTTCCTTAACAGCTGCTACGATATTGTGAGCTACGTAGTGTTAGGGCGAAAAACACTACTTCTGTCTTATCCCTTTTGGGTAAAGCCTGTCAGCATCTTTGGCTTTTTTAAAATGACGATCTTTAACGGAACTTCACATTACGTTTGCCTTATTATCCATCCCTAAGCATCTTTAGCGATGATACTACGCTAAATGATTACTCTCTCACGATTTCATCTGAGATTACCTTTTTCATCTGGGCTTCGAACCCTGCCGTTACCAGCAACGCACGCCAGAATAGGGAACATTTAGTAGCATAAATGGACAGCTCATCTTTTAATTAATGGCTGACAGTATGATAAAGCGACTTACTGTCGCACTCACCCTTTTTTACGACAAGACAGACACAGTGTGCACTCTAATTAACATAATTATTATTATGGGAATTTTAAAAATCTAAGATTATGTCAAATCCCAAGGCCTTATTAAAAGATTTGCTTCTGCAAGATAAGTAGAATTTTACTTTCAGAATAATGCTCCTTGAAATACCTTTAGTACGGTCAGGACTCAAAGTTAATAGTGCCAATTATTGGATTAATTTATAGATAAAATATTATTGATAACTTTTTGTTGTCTTTCGCTTATTATAAGTCCTTTAATAAATCCATTTTATTCAAGTTGTTAACTTTTTGCTACCCTTATTTTTTTGACTATAAGTATAGAATAATTGTACCTTGCACCTATTGGGAAGAAGATTTAAGTGCGGTTTAAATAAAGTAAAACGGTTGAGTACAAATAGAAAAACAAGCTAAAAAACACGCTTTTAACTTACCCCTCTCCTACCCTTTTTATCCCTTATTTTGTTAATCTCTTTTTAGTAATAAAAACTATACAATAGTCTTATTGCATCGCAATTGATGTCCAACAGGGTTCATAGTTATCCCTGTTGGTATTTTTATAGTCTCTATCTCTTAAATAAAATATTGTTCATTATTTTAGTTTTTCATGTAAATTGGGGTTTTTACTGAAAAATTATAGCAGCATTTGTAAAAAAATGCTGCTTTTTTTAGAGATAAAATACTTTCTGTTAAGGAGTATCTAGTTGAATAATAAAATTAGAAAATTTGGATTGGTTTTGTGGGTGCTTTAATATCGTATTAAATAGTAAATGAGCTCTATCATTACTGGGCCCTTGATAAATCACCGAACCATCTAGATTAAAATCTTTTTCTGTATAGCCTCGATTAATGAAATTAGGCAAAAAATCCTTATTCCCATCATCTAATAAAATTTCTAACAACATAAAGAAAATGTCATTATTAGGCCCTTGATAAATGATGCGACCATCATGATTTAAATCTCCTGACCAAAGTGCTTTCTGACCATCTACTTCTATATTGGCATCCTCACCCAATACAGGTGTAAACGGATAGGTCAAATCTACAAAAGGTATTTGATTAGGTAGAAATGTATAGGTATTTGAGGTAAGCAAGCCTAAATGGTTTCGATGGCGAAGGCTAACGTAATAATCTCCATTCAAGACATTTCTAAATTTAATGGTGTCATTTCCATTGACATCAACTATGTCTCCATCGCATTGCATTAAACCAGAGCAAGTGGCTATTACTTTGTTTTTTTCATTGGCGTCTCTTAATTCAATAAAGACCCAATCTACAATGCCATTTGCACCATCAATTTCAAACATAGAAGGTGCTACCTTTTCTCCTCCTCCTTCTCCGTAATGAGTAAATTGGGAAAACTTAGAATAAGGTTCTTCTAATGGCAGTAAACCCTTTTTTCTTAAATCATCTCGCATTAAATTATTACCGCTATTGCCCAGCAATGCTCCCTGTAAAGTACCTTTAATTTGCAAAGCGACTCCTTCACAAGTTACCGTTTGGTTTAAAGTCGTTGTATTACCACATTCGTCCGTTGCTGCCCAACTTCTATGAATATAGGTAGTTGCACCTTCATAAGTTTTAGATTGTTTATAGTCAATCACTACATTGGGGTCGCAATTATCAATAGCCACCCAATCTTTTCCAAGAATAAGCCCATCCGTTCCTTCCTCACAAATGATAGAAGATGCTAAAGGTACCGTACCTTCTACAATCAAATAGCTTACGGTTTCGAGACCATGATTTCCATCTAAGTAAGCCCATTCTTCTAATCGAATATCAAATTGATTCTCTCCTATATTTCGAATTCTCACGGTTATTGGGTCTACTTCATTATTAGTCGTCATACCTGCTATAATTATAGGATTATAATAAGTGTTTTTTGTTGGGATGGTTTGCCAATTGCTTGTTAAGTCAATTGTTCCTGTTTCTCCGAAGTTTTCTCCTTTGTTATTTTTAATCAGACTATTATTTTTAATGGCTAGGTAGCCTACTTTTTCATTCGCATGTATTTGTTCTATATCAAGAGCGGTTTCTTCTGTTATTATCAGCTCTGTGCCTTCTTCACTAAGATTTTGATATTGAATTATTGCAGGGTCACTATCTTGAGTAGTTTGCATATTGCTAATAAAAGAAGGCGTATTGACAAAAGAAGCAGAAAAATTAAGTGCTTTCCAATTGGAAGATAAATTTAACGAATTAACCTCCATAGGAAAGTCTTCAGATTGTACACCTGATTCAAGAGCTACCCAAGCAACATGCTCTCGTAGATGTACGCCATCTTCTGCCTCTTCTTCTTGTAGTCTTAATTCAAATTGGGAAACAGAAACATTTCTAATACGACTAATAACAGGCGTACTTTCATTAGTAGTTACCACTTGACTAAAAATCAATGGTTTGCTTGAAAAATCTATGGGTAAAGAAATGGTTTTCCAACGTTGACTGACATTTTCCATAGTCCCAGCTACCATCTTTTTTCCATTAGGCAAAGTATAGATTCTGTAAATATCTGGTGCCGTAATGTCTTGAATTTCTATGACTTGTTCATCGGATGTAGTATTCCCACAAACATCCGTTGCTGTCCAAGTTCGAGTAAGGGTATAATGATGTTGAGCACAACCATCTTCGCCTTGGGTACTTTGTTCTTTTATATCAATAGCAATAGAAGGACAGTTATCGAGAGCTGATACTAATGGCGGGGAAGGTAGTTGCTCATCACAACTAATCGTTTCATCAGCAGGTATATTTACTAAAGTAGGTATCGTATTATCTGTCAAAAGAAGTGTTACCGTTGCTGTTTTACAACAATTGGTGGTAATGTTGCATAGTTGATAAGTGAATATATCATTACCGCAAATGGCAGCAGAAGGGCTATATTCAAAAGCCCCATTCAACTCCATTACAGCAGTTCCATTACTTGGCTGATGGATAATAGTATAAGCACAATTATCCCCACAAACGTCATTAATACTGACTCTTCCTGTTAATCTTCGTCCTGGGCAACTTTCCAATGTATCATTAACTGCATCGATGATTCTTTCATTTATTAAGGTTATGGCTCCGTAGTCATCATAACAATCAAGGCTATAATTTTTTACTCGAATTTGATAAGCACCAGCAGCTAAGCTAGGAAAAATAGGGTAAGGTTGATAGGTTGCCCCTCCATTGATGCTATAAATTAAATTAGCTCCATTTGCTATAATTCTAATTTGTCCAGACTGGCAAGAATTTGGTTGGATAACGTTTACTTCCGTAATTTCTGGTTGACCACATTCATTATCTTCGCAATCAATATTTCCATCTCCATCATCATCTATGCCATTATCACAGATTTCAGGACAAACGATTACCTTAATAACTTCCACATTAGAAATAATGCGACATAAGCTGTTTTCAATATTACCCGATTCAGCAGATACCAATCGAAATTGTTGTCCATCAGTAATACTATCTGAGGAATAATCTATTGCATTAGCTCCAATAATATTTTGCCATGAATTGCCATCATCAAGACTAGTTTGCCATTGATAAACAGGATTACTATAACCACTACCTACCGTTCCATTTATTGTTAATGTGGCTCCTGAACAAATACTATCAGTAGTATTATTAATGAGCAAACTGGGCCCACAAGTGCTAAAAGAAATATTGTCTATAGCAATATCATTTCCTTCTCCACCTGGTGCGTTATTACGCATGGCTAAAACGAAATCTGTTGTATTAGGCCCTGTCGTAAACGAAAATCCATGTGATTGCCAATTGCCATTATTAATAATATCTCCTGTACTAAAAGCTGCTGGATAATTAGCTAAATCAGTAGCAGAAATACCGACAGGTGCGATAATAAATGCTAAATTTGGCACAAGCGGAGGGCCAAAATAAGCATCATCACTCCCATAAGGCTTATAGCGAGTTTTCCAAAGATTAATGACATCTGTAGAAAATTCATAAGTCGTATTAGGACATAATCCTGTAATTGTTTCCTGATAAAAAATACCTGGTGCATAATCTGCATTAACAATCATCATATAACCATCTGAATGAGGGCTATTATCTTCAATATAATCCCACCAGACCAAATTTGGATTGGGTGTACGTATCATTCCCCCTGTATTATTGGCTATTACATAATGACCATCATCAGGAAACGATGCCTCGCCAGTTAAGCTCCCGAAAGTTCCGTTTAAACCATTAGTATAGTTTGTTGCACCAACAGGAAGTTCATTTCCTAATACGACCCCTGGATTGTTGGTTGCATTGGGTTGGTTAGAATGTATACCATCGGCTACCCTACTAAAATCTGTAACAGAAAAAATATTTTCGCCTTTAGTCCCTTGGCAAAAGGAATTAGAAATACAATAATCATCTAAATTATCAACTAAGCCATCTCCGTCATCGTCTATTCCATTATTGCAAATTTCTACTTGTTGACAAACTACTGAAATCTCCAGCCCCCATCCATTCAAACTCCCTCCATCTAATGAACCATAAACATCCTGAATACTAAGTGTCCATGTACCATTAACCTGTTCCCCATCAAAAGCACTAAGCGCATTATTAGGTTGATAGGCTTGCCCGTTGATTGGAGGGCAAGGAAAAGGTTCAGCAGTAGCCTCATCATCTAAGTCCATCTGAATATCATTTTCACTATTACAAGGTTTATCCAATAAAATTACCGCTGTGTTATTGGGACTAATTAAGGTGACTATAATATCGTCAATATAAGTATGGGTAATATTTAGATTTGTTAGGTTAATATCCTCAATGATACCCGTTTCAGCAATATTGATAGTGGAGGTAATGGTCGTTGCAGTAGTTGGAGAGATAGTTTTTGGAATATCAGTACTACTTGCCGTTGCTTTGCACGAACTTGAAGAGCCATAATCCGAATCTGCGCTAGCATGACTTTCATTAATAAAAAAACAGAATGAAAGTAGTAATAATAAAAATTTTACAATCTTAGTGTAATGATTTTGCATGTGAGTGTGTGAATGTTTAGTTAATGTGATTATTCAATAGTGGGAGTAATTGGAGGGGAAAAAGAAGGGGATATTTTGAGGGAAGGGCGTAGTACAATGATTTAATACATCATTTCAATGTACTAACATCGTTTCAAAATCAACGCCAATGTGGTTATTTATGAGGTAACAAAAAGTATACTTTTTGAAAATCGAATTGTTATATAGCTATAGTTAACTTATTGCTACCCTTTAAATGCAGTAAATTGGATAAACTTGAGTAGAAAACAAATCCCCTCTTAGCGAAAAGAGGGGAATGTTGAAAATTGTCAAAGATGAATTATTTCTAAAATGTGTCAAAAAAGTGGAGCCCTTATTCAAGAATAAGGACTCACCATCTATTAAATGAACATTACATTACAATCTTAAATGTCTACTTTGACAAGACTTTCTGCCTAAAAAGACAGAAAGAGCAAAAATTGTCAAAGAGAAATGATTTTTATTCTTTTCGAATTAAGGTCGAAGTAATAGGTAAACAAATTACTTGAGGGCATTCTATACCAATCAAATAATCTTCAATTTCGCCTGAATTTATTCGACCATAAGGCGTCATATTATCTGTGTTGCTTAATCGAACTCTAAAACCTAGAAGGCTGCCAATTGTCACATTTTTTGGAACTGAAATATCCATAAAATTTGGAAAAACGCCGTCTTTATTATCTTTATAATCAACCACCATTTCATTAGTCTCATTAAAATCACCATCACCATTCCAATCTATCCAAGCCTCAATATAGGCAGTATCTCCTGTAGTATTGGTAACACTTAGAGGTAGTCTAATAGTACCTCCTGGTCTTATATTTAGGGACGGAAAAATACTTATTCCATCTTCATCATCATAACCATCTTTGTTGTCATCACCAACAGCCAAGGTATCTGGAACACCATCAATATCTACATCTACTGTATCTCCAAGGAATAATCCTACAATTATTTGATGACTAGGCCCACCAGTTGAATCAAAAGTTTCATAGTCTCTAATTCCTGTTGTTCCATTTGCTATATCTGGTAAATCTCCGTAATCACAATTTACCACATAAACTACGATACTATTACTAGTATCAGCGCAGGTGCTTGAACTACAATTGTCACTAACTGAACTAATAACTCGATAGTAAGTGGTATCCATAACTCCAATTTGTGGATTATAAACGGAATCAATTGCACCAACAATATTGGTATAAGTTGCTAAAGTATCTGTAGTGCTTTGCCATTGGTAAGTAACCGTATTACTGCCAGATGCAGGGGTTGTTACAGTAAAAACTTCTGGGTCGCCGCCTAGGCAAACGGTTTGGTTGCCAGCAATTATAGGGGCTGTAACATTTCCTACAAGAATATTTACCGTAATTTTAAAAGCACCACATTGGGGATTCTTGCCGCTGCCATCTGATTCGAGCGTAAATGTACCACAAGCCGAAGTATTATTTATGGAAATACTATTATCACAAGCATTAAAGGTAATTCCAGTATTGCCTGCATCTGCCTTCCAATTTCCTTCGCAAATAGTTCCTGTGCAATTGATAAATTCTTGCAAAAACAAATTTTCTCCTACGGAGGTCGCACACAGAGCAGTATCAACAGTAATGTTGTTATTGGTAGGACAACATTCTGTCACAATTGCTAATGCTTTTGGATTTTGTCCTGCTACATAACCTACTCCTGTTCCGATATAACTTAAATCATTCGGGTTTACTATCGCAACGCAATCATCCAAACCTGATAAAAATAGTAGTCCAAGTTCGTCATAATATTTAATACCTCTGGCTCCGTTATAACCAATGCCGCCGTTTACGCCATCGCCTGGTTCGAAGGTTTGTGCTAATAGCGTTCCGCTGCTACTGAATTTCAAAATCCAAGTATTAAAAGTAGCAAAACACGCCCAATCTTCGCAATAATCCCAAAGTGCTACATAAATATTTCCAGATGGGTCGGAAGTAATGCCAAACAAATCTGTTCTATTAGATATTGTAGGAAAAGCATCACTTGAGATAATTGGCGAATAAGTTGTATTTGCTGTAAAATCTGCAAGCGTTGGGGTAAAGGCATATATGAAATGTTTGCCCTCTTTCTCTTGCGCTCCAAAACCTGAGGTAACATAAAATTTACCCTCCTCATTGATTTCAAAGCCCCAATCTTCTCTGCCAAGCACGCCCGTTGTATCTAATTTTATAAAACCGATAAGCGACCCGTCACAAGGGTCGTAAGCCGTAATCCGTACATCATCCGAAGAATAATCAGGGTTTGAGTATAAAATTCCGTTGTGACTAGTCAGATTGTAGGAAAATTCAGTTAGATGAAAATCTGATGTAGGAAATAAATTACCGTCGCAATCAATCTTACGAATACCGCTACCTGAACCGCCGATATAATAAAAACCATTTAAATCAACTCCAAGCCCGTGTGGACTATTGAGCCCTGCACCCGGCGGAATCCATGGCAAAGTGTTTGTCGGTGGATTGCTAAAAATTTCTGTAAAGGTTGAATCTGAATTGATTTTAAATTTATGGACAAAACCATTTGTATCATCTGCGGGGTCATTTAAAATCATATAATCGGTGCAGTTGCAACCAACCATACAATCTTGCTGATTCATCGTTACTGTATAATCTGTGAAACAACCGTTTGAGTTGAAAATTCTTACCGTATAGTCTTGTGAACCCGTTGGATTGGAAATACCTTCGTTGAATTTAAATGGCAATGCACCAATTGTAAGCGCATCGGCATAATCTGGGTCGCCTCCCCCTGCAATATAATCACTACCAGTCACCCAATTGTATTTGTCGCCACTTGCGATAGCAAAAATTTGTAGAAACCCATCAGATTGCACTACATTATTATCGCAAGAGGGTTGGATGGCAAAAACAGAGGCAGTCGGTTTTTCTATAATGACCAAAATTTCCTCATAGGGCCTACAAGTATTATCTGCTGGAGTCGGGTGGGCAATTGCGTAAATATAGAAGGTATCAGTAGTAGTTGTGTTTGTAAATCCATTTATGTTGAAAATCCCAACCGTATCATTCCCATTAACAATTTGAGCAGTATCAATACCTATTCCATTGGTATAAATAAGAGAAGAGTCTGTTTGTTGACTCGTAAAATAAACAAAAGCGATACTATCTGGATTTGAAAAAGTAGTTAAGACTGCCAAAGAATCTATCGTTCCTCCAGAGCAAATAGTTCTATCTGTAATTAATTCGTTTATTTCAGTACAAATAACTGGACAGTCGCCCCCCGTCGTTACATAAATTGCCATTTTTTGGGTCTTCGTACAGCCTGTAGCTAAATCTGTTACTTTCAAAGAAACAGTCGTATTTTCTGTTGGGCAGATTTCTGTCATTGATGCGGTTGGACTACTTACTGCAGCAGCTGGCAACCATTGGTAGCTATAAGCGGCATTATTGGGAATGCCTATAGTTTGACAATCACTTTTACAAATAATGGCAAAGGGGTCAAGTGTTCCTACATTTGTCGGACCAGGTGTAACTGTAATTGCCACCGTATCAATAGAGGTACAACCGCCACTACTTGCTGTAAGGGTATAAGTAATAGAGGCTAAAGGTCGAGCTATTGTCTGTGCTGCTGTCGGGTCATCCAAATAATCAGTTGGTGTCCAAGCATAGGTTACGCCTGCTGCAGCTGGAATTGCACCTATACTAACTGCTGTTTCTTCACAAACCGTTAAGTCTTTCCCTGCGGCAACTTGTGGGCCTTGCACATTAACCGTTTGGGTAAAACTATTAGAACAGTTATTGACATCCAAAATGGTTAAAGTATAAGTGGTGGTCATTCCTATAGATGAATTAGGATTAGAAATAGTAGGGTCATCTAACCCTACGGTAGGTGTCCAACTATAAGTATTTCCTGCTACATTAGCGGTGCCAATTTCTACCGACCCATTACATAAATCGACGTCTGTCAGGGTAACATCTGGCGCGGCATTGACTGTAACAGTAGCGGTAGTCGTCCCTTCACAACCACCAGCTGTAGAAGTCACCGAAACGGAATATACTTGTGTGCTACTTAAATTGGATACCGTTGGACTGGCAACAGATGTGCTACTCAATCCTGTAGCTGGTGACCAACTATATAATAAATCCGATTCAGCAACACCTGCTACTTTGGCGCTCAATGTGCCTGTTCCATTATCGCATATTGAAATATCATCGACCGTTACCGTAAAATTAGTAATAGCCTCTAAGGTGACGGATTCTGAAAAAGTACAATTATTAGGACTCGTTACCGTCAATGTATAAGTTTGAGTGCTATTTACCGTAGCAGTTGGCTGTGCAATAGTTGCATCATCTAGTCCTGTACTTGGCGACCAACTATAAGTGTAGTTACTAATTGCAGGACTACCAATGACCATCGTTTCACCTGTACAAACAGATTTATTTCCACCAGTCACGCCTGTTAAATCTAACAAGGCAACGGTAATGGTAGTATCTGATTTACAACCCGTAACATCATCCGTTACCGTTAAAGTATAATTAGTTGTTACGGTTGGAGTTGCTGTTGGATTAGAACTTGTTGCATCATCTAACCCTGTTGCAGGCGTCCACTCATAAGACCATCCAGCGGTAGGAGCGTTTCCTATTTGTAATCCTATACCCGTACAAACCACTCCACCTTGTGCTAAAGGAGTAGGAGGTGCAGTATTAGAGTCATAAACATCCACATTTAAAAAACAAGAAACACTAGGGTCGATTCTGCTAGTATAATTGACCATATAAGTAATATCCGTATTCACATCAGCAAGTAGCGAAGGATTCGCACAATTAGCACAACTTAGATTCGTGGTTGGACTCCAATCAATTGTCCAATAAGCGGTATCCAAAGGTACTTCCATGATGGTTCCTGCTGTACCAACGCCACAACTTACATCATTTACAAAAGTAACATCAATGACTGGACAACCAGGACCACATCCCGGTTTAATATATCGCAAATCTGTACAATCTGCGCCTCCACTATTATCTCCATTAGGCCCCCAAGTTACTCGAACTTGATAAGTCGTCAATGTAGTTGTAGGCAATACAGAAGGCTGTGGTAGATTGGAGGTATTAGAAAAAGTACCAGTAAGTGTATCATAAAAACTATTGGCATCCCCCGATACAATTGTCCATTCATAAGTAGCTTGTCCGTTGCAGCAATCTGGTGTACCGATTAATTCTGGTTCTAAGCAAACGGTTGTGGTATCATCTAGCCCAGCATCTGCCCAAGCGACATGCGCTAAAAGGGTATCTACAGAATAACAATCTCCATTATTGGGGTCAAACGTAGTCAAGGTATAGGTATATGGATTAGAACTTGGAACAACGCCACTAAAAAAAGTTGGTTGCGCAATCGTAATGCTATCGACATATAAACCTGGTGCCCAACCGTAGGTTATTCCAGTTTGAGCCGCAGTACCAATTTGTACATCTGTTCCTCGACAGACATAGACATCTGCCCCTGCATCTGCTTGGTAAGCATCTGGTACAACGGTTATTTGGCTGCTATTAGTGCAACCATTTCCATCATTAATGGTCAAGGTATAAGTCGTAGAACTACTTGGGTTAGCCGTAGGATTTGGACAATCCGTACAACTTAAGTCATTAGTAGGAGACCAACTATAAGTTACCCCACTAAGCCCTGGTATAGCAGACATACCTATTTCAACACCATTCGGATGACAGATATACGTCGTTGTGCCTCCTGCATCTGCCTGAATGGGAATCATAATAGCTGATGCTGTTGCTAAGCAACCATCTGAACCTGTCACCGTCAAGGTATATAAATCCGAACTGCCAAAAGTCACAATAGGATTTGCTATTGTCGCATCACTTAGCCCTGTAGTGGGGGACCAGCTATAGATAAATGGTCCTGTTCCGCCACTTTCCATAATGTCTATCATCGCACTCTGTCCTGCACCGGGGCAATAATACAATGGCATAACAGATACTTCAGGAGATTCTCCAGATTGGGTGATGATTATTTCATTAGAATAAGAAGTCACATTGCTACAGTCCTCAAAAAAAGTTCTACGAATATAAGTGGTTCCGAGAAATTCTATGGGTATGGTCAAGTCACTTGTCGTCGCATCTGCAATATCCTCCCAATTTGTACCATCATAACTCACTTGCCATTGAAATACCCCAATCTCAAATCCATCAAAAGCAGAAGACCCAACTTCGCTAACTAAATCAAAACTGGCATTATTAATAGCTGGTATAAAATCATTCAAACAGCCCATTGTCGATGCTGCACTAATCGTATTGATAATACTACCAGGCGCCTCTGCCTGTAAAGCAGGTTTTCCAGAAATAATTTCAACATCCATAATATAAAATGCACCTTTGCTATTATCATCTCCGAATGCACCAACCGCCATATTTGTTTTGCCATCGCCGTCCAAATCTCCTATATTCGCTACGGCACTCCCAAAAATATCAGATGTGACTAACGTCGCTGATAATTCACCTTGGGTAGCACTAATCGTTTGTTCCGCTTTTACCATTCCATCTGCGTTAAGCAATAAAATATATACTGCTCCATTGTAACTTCCAACAGTTATATCTGTATTGCCATCTCCATCAAGGTCGCCCATATTCGTAATTGCGTAACCGAAGGTAGTACCATCTAGTGGTTCTGATAAACCGCCTTTGGCATCGCCGATTACTTGTTCAGACTTTACCGTACCATCGGCATTTAAGAATAAAATAAAGACAGAACCACCCTCCGTTCCACCAAAAGCACCTACTGCAATATCGGTTACTCCATCACCATCTAAGTCTCCTACACTCGTTACTGAACCTCCAAAAAAAGCAGTATTTTCTAGAGCTGTGGATAGTCCTCCTTCTGTATCACTTATTTTTTGTTCGGCTTTTACCGTCCCATCTGTATTAAGGAATAAAACAAAAACAGCCCCTCTCCAAAATCCACCATCGCTATCTCGCCAAGCACCAACAGCAATCTCGGTTACTCCATCACCATCTAAATCTCCTATATTTGCTATAGCAGCACCAAAAACGGCAATATCATCAAGTCCGCCCATTAAATTCCCTTCTGTATCGCTTATTTTCTGTTGGGCTTTTACCGTTCCATCGGCATTCAAAAACAATATATATACTGCCCCTCTAACATTTCCACCATCATCATCTCCTCCTGCACCAACAGCAATATCGGTAATGCCATCGCCATCAAGGTCTCCAAGATTAGCTACAGCAGAACCAAAACTATCATCATCTAATAAAACTGGAGATAATCCTCCCGTAGTGTTACTTATTTTTTGTTCCGCTTTTACGGTGCCATCTGCATTTAAAAGTAAAATATATACTGCCCCTCTATTCGTTCCACCACCGCTATCCCCTATTGCACCAACCACGACATCTAGAATGCCGTCCCCATCAAAATCTCCTAAAGAAGCCATAGAAGTTCCAAAATCATCCTCATCTTCCAAGACTGTAGATAATCCTCCTTCTGTATTGCTTATTTTTAATGTGGTAATGCATTGTGCATGAAGAGCATTATTAAAAATAGAGGAAAGTCCAAAAATTAAACTACAAAACAATACTTGAAAAAAGTATGCTTGAAAGCTATCTAGTGTAATTTTAAGTAAAGCGTTATTACTTTTCATGGTATTTATTTTCTCTTAGTATAAAAGTATATGATGAAGAATAGGAGAAGACCTCCTTCCTCAAAACAATTAAAACTGTATTGAATGACCGATAATTTTTTTGAAACGCTCTATTAAAAAAGGAAAGGAATTAGAATTAAAAAAGTATTCCTAATGGCAGATAATGATTTCTAAAGAATTTCATCTTAGTTCTTAAAAGAAAATATATTAGATGAAAAATTTTTAAGTTAATGCGAATTTATGGGAGGGGGAAAAACAAAGCATTAAGTACCTTATTATTAAACAAATACTAGACCGAAATTTAAAATTTAATTTTTGAAAATCTTTCAAGTAACAGGAATAGGAAATAATTCCCCTCTTTTTATCAAAGAGGGGAACATGTAAAATTGTCAAAGAGAAATGTATTCTTGTTAAGAACAATTACAGTCTAATTTTAAAGTTTCTTTTGAAAATCATTACCATAAATTAAAATAATAGATTGTTTTGTACAAGTAATACATCATTTCAAAATCAACACCAATATGGTAAGCAATGGGGTAGCAAAAAGTATACTACATCAAAAATATATTGTTATTTATTGCTAGTTAACTTATTGCTATCTTGTTTGTCTTTGTAAACATAAACAATGGGTGCATTTTTACAGCTTTCACATGATACTTTCTTAGTCGAACAAAAACAATTACCTTATAGATTCTCTCTTTATGTAGTAACAGAGGGCTTTAATTAAACCTAAAGTCCTCTATACTGCTAATTCAAAAGATTTATTCTAAAGAATCTCCAAGATTCTGCCCTGGAGTAAATCATTTCAATTGAGTAATTTTTATAGATTAGCTAGGTATGTAGAGATTTTATCTGAACGATTGGTAAGTCCTAATTTTTTTCTCAATCTACTTCGAGAGACTTTAATACTATCAGCTTTTCTAAAAGTCAACGCTGCAATTTCTTTAGTTGTTAAATTCAATTTTAAGAATATACATAAGCGGATTTCATGGGTAGATAAATTAGGGTGTTTTAAGAGTAACCCATCTACAAATTCTTGATTATTCAATTCGAAGTTTTGATTTAGTTCATTCCAATTGGCATCTCCTT
The DNA here is from genome assembly GCA_965277445.1 of Saprospiraceae bacterium. Classification (GTDB taxonomy): domain Bacteria; phylum Bacteroidota; class Bacteroidia; order Chitinophagales; family Saprospiraceae; genus JAFMDF01. The sequence continues at coordinate 51,198 of CBDICY010000002.1, forward strand.
TACTTTGCTCCTGTCTCAATATTCCACCAAGTTCTTTTTTAAGTTTGCTAATATCTTCCGAGGAAGATAGCAATTGGTTCATTTTCTTGATTAATTCATTTTTATGAGATAGAAAAAGGGTGTTTTGGGTAAGCAATTCTCCTTGTTCTTTTGATTTAGTATCTAACTTTTGATTCATCTCTTCTATCAGCTCATTCTTTTGTTGTAATGCCTCATTATTTAGCTTTAATAGATTATTTTGCTCTTTTCGTTCTCTATGATTTTGTCTTGATTTGAAGAGAAAGAAGGCTAAAGCAACTAAAGCTAAAATAATTGTACTAATTAAAAAGAGATAAAATTGGCGATTTTGTTTTGCAATTTCAAGCTCTTTTTCTAATAAAGTATTAGCCAATTGATTCTTCTGAATCTCTAAATTATAATTATTAAACCTAAATTGGTTACGACCTTGGCTACCAAACATTTCAACTTCCTTCTCTTCTTTAAGCTTTGAAAAAAGAAAAGCTTGTTCATAATTGCCCATTTGCTCATAGATTAGACTTAATTGGTCAGCAGATTTATAAATATCATAAGTAAGCTTTCTATCTTTTCCCAATTGATGGTATTTTTCTGCCCAGAAAAAAGCACGTTCCGTTTTTCTTTGCACTATCAAAACATCAACTAATCTTTTCATACCGTCTATAAAAAGTGGCGGCTCCTCCTTCTTGTCTAAGAACGGTTTTAACCAGTCTTCATAGACTTCAATCAACCTAGTGGTGTCTTGTACTAATAAAGCGGCCGCTCTCAAACCTAAAAGTTTATATTCAGGGACTGATTCATCAGAAATAGATTCAAGTTTAGTCACCAAAGGTGGAACTTTATCGTATTCCTTCTTCACAAAATGTAGGTAGCAACTTGACTTAAGCGCCTCTATTTCATTTTCCATAGCTGCCCAACGCACTATCTCTTTCAAGTATAATGTTTCTAATAGTTTAATATTGGCGGAATCTTCTGGAAAATAGGATTGTAATCCATAAAGAATATTTGCCCCAACCGAAACTTCAAGACCGGATAGACCATGTATTTTTGCTAAACCAAGTGCTTTCTGAAAAGTATCCATCGAAACGCCTAATTTTCCTTGACGTTGGAGAACTACGCCTATTTCTCTTAAAAAAAGTACTTCTTCCGAATTATCTTGATTTGCTCTAGCTATTTCTAACCCTTCTTCGAATATGATCAATGCTTTTGGTAAATCTTGTTGAAAATCCAAAAAAATGCCTTGTACAAATAAATATAGTAACGTTGCTTTATAATTATCTTCGGTTTCTCCAATCCTTTTTAATTGGTTACTATAGAATTCGAAACTATCTATAATAGCAGTATTATTTGGATTGAATTCTAATTGGAATAAATAATTTGTTGCTTGTTCGTTGATACTATCCAAGCGATTTGTTGCCGATTGACCAGACAACGACTGAAAAAATAGGAGTAAAAAAAGTAGACTTAGGTAAAGTTTTAGTGATTTCAATGTGTGTAGTTGTTTAAATGAACGGGGTATTTATTAAATTTTTTGGAGGGCAAATCGTTTTTCGTCGTTTCTCAGCTAAATTTTTCTGCTATCATTATTCGATAAGTCTCCCCTATTGGGATTTTTTGACTTCCAACATATATATGACCTTTTTGAAGGGTTGTAATTTTTGATAAAGGAATAATATAAGACCTATGTATCCGAATAAATTGCGCTTGGGGCAGTTTCTCCCCTATTCCTTTTAGATTTAGGCGCGTCATAATCATTTTTTCTTTGGTATAAATTTTCACATAATCCTTCATCCCTTCGATGTATAAAATATCATCAAAGGCAATTTGCACCGTTTGATATGCTGCTTTTACAAAAAGGTATTTTTCGGTAGTGCTTTCTTCTTTATTACCTCTTAATTGATATAATTCGTATGCTTTTGAGATGCCAATCGAGAACCGTTCGAATCGTATGGGTTTAATCAAATAATCTATAATCGCCAATTCGTATCCTTGTAAAGCATATTGTTCGTAGGCAGTCGTAAAAATAACAAGGGGCTTTTTTTCTAAACTATTCAATAGTTCAATGCCTGTCATATCAGGCATTTCTATATCGGATAATAATAAATCCACAGAATGAGTATTGATAAAATCTGCCGCAACGAAAACATCCGTAGTAGCTAATTGTAAATCTAGATAGGGTATCTTATCTACAAAGCGAGTCAATAATTTTACTGCGGGTTCTTCATCGTCTAAGATAACAGTTTTCATTGCTAGAGATTAATAAAAAATTAAGGGAGTGGCGAATTTAACCGCCACTCTAAAGACGCTCTATTAGAGCTAAGGTTGCTGCATTTTAGAAATATCAGTATACTATCTTTGTCGAATTATTTTTAAATAATGTACTTGTAAATCATTGACTTTTAATGCAATAAAGTAATGACCATTTGGTAGATTAGCTGCTGGCGACCAAACGGCATCATATTTTTCTGGTGGCAATACCCTCTCTTCCAAATTAGCGACCAATCTGCCATTTATATCATAAACTAAAAGGCTTATTTGTGCTTTCTTGAATACGCCATACCGAACTACTACTCTATCAGAAAATGGATTGGGGCTCACTTTATAGATGATACCTTTGTTTAGATGAATATCATTGGTACTAGTCGTCACACCATTCCCTTGAATAGAAATATCCCAAGTACCTTCCATTTTTCCAGCTGCATTTTCAGTTAGCGAAATGATGCGATGAGTCGCATCAAATTCACCACTTGTAATAGAAGAGGCAGGGTCTCTTGCTAAATCTGGATCTCCTGAAAAATAAAGTTGGGTGGTCAAAATTTCGAATCCTGGAGGAGTGATTTTAAAATGGATATGCGCTGGTCTAAATTCATCTCCATCTTTATATTTTCCAGGCATAATGGTTTCAAATATGTAGAAACCTTGGCTATTGGTGAGGAATTTTCCTCTAAGGTTATACCCTCCTGTATTATCATATTCACCTTTGTCGTTGGCATGCCAAACATCAATAATAGCATTAGGTATGACTTGCGAACAATCTAAGTTAGCTACCCGTCCGCTAATAATAATTCTTATTCCTGTTTCCGCATCAGTTGCTAATTTTGCTGTTTCAATCGTTGGTGGATTTTCGGTATAGAAAGGTCCTTCTCCATAAAAATCATTGGTCGTTTTATCACACATCAAAGAGGAGGGTTGTACTACTTCTTTTGTATTGGCAGCATTTCCAGTAGATAGCAAACCTAAAGACAACGCAGTTAAGGAGGTATTTTTCAGAAACTGTCTTCTGTTTTTTGTGTCCATAATTTCTTTTTTTAAGCAAAGTTTAATTATTAAATTTGATAGCTAACCTTACTAAATATTGATTCCCTAATTCTTTTTGTTCTAATAGGAAATCTTGGTCATATATTAATGCTAGTCGCTCTTTTAAATTGGAAATACCCAATTGATGAGAGACTATATGTTCTGTTTTGGTAATCTCGTTGGAGGCAATAAAAGCTAATTGATTTTTTTGACAGGTAACCGAGAAATGAATGGAAGGTTGATGTTTAATACTAATACCATATTTAAAAGCATTTTCCACTAAAGGAATAAATAAAAGTGGGGCTATTTTCATATTATCGAAATTGCCTTCTTTTTTAAAAGATATAGGATATTCTTCTCCCAAGCGTATCTTTTGTAAGGTGATATAACTCTCAATAAACTTTATTTCATTTAACAGAGGTACTTCCTTTTTTCTACCTTCTCTTATTGGATAACGCATAATCTCCGAAAACTGTAATATTGCCTCAGTAGTCTTTGGTGCAGGTTCTTCGGTTGATAAATAATAGATGCTATTCAAGGTATTGAACAGGAAATGAGGATTAACCTGAGCCGTTAAATATTTTAGCTCTGTTTCTTTTTGTTTTTCTGTAACTTTTTTAACCCTTTCTGCATTTTTGAAGGCTAATTGAGCAAAGCCCAATCCAGTACTAAGCCCAATTATAAAGAAATTATTTACTAAGAAAGTATCTATAAATTCTCTAGCAGAAAAGTCAAAAAATATTCCAAAATATTCAAAAACATGATAAACAATGCGTCCAGAAAGTAGCAATAAAATAAAACATCCAGCTAAGCCTATTAGATAGCGTTTCCAATATTTTTGATTTAAATATTTTGGTAGCAGATATTGAGTATTGACATAAAATAGGAGGACCATAAGGGGTAAAATAAAGATGGCTCCACTTATTGGATTTGTCCCATCTAGCATCTCTATTATGGAGTTATAGAGTCCCGACACATCAAATAAGAGTTGGATAACCAATAGCCAAAAAAGTAAATGGATACCAACAAAGACATATTTTAAATCCATTCTTTTCTGCATACTTTATTTTAAGGGAACCAAAAATAACTGCGTCAAATTTTCGTAGGTTATATTTTTCTACGTTTTTTGAATCTATTTTCAAAAGCAAATTAACTAAATTACATCAAAGATAGAGGGCAAAAAAGGCATAATTACAAGTTGTGTAGAAGAACCCTAAAAAGTTGTAGAGGAAGGATTTTAATAACAAGCTGCTAAGTCTATTTTTATTGATTTTTTTGTCCTTAATATTTGCGACTATCCAAAACTTGTTGGACTTGAAAAGCAACATCCGACCAAAGCTTATTTTTTCCATCGGAGCCCGTATGGTATTCAATCACTTTATTATTCAAAAAATTCAGGGCATCTGAAAAACCCCATTCAGCAAGGTCAAAAGTACCTTCGAGTTTTATTGAACTACCTATTAAAGTGTAGGTAGCCATCACTTCTTTGGTCACTCCATTTAAATTCAATTCTATCCGACAATTACCCGAATGCGTATCTCCTTCAACTGCAATAACCTTTCCTTTAATGGTGAAATCGCTAGCAATGTGCTTGAAAAAATATTCTTTGATGTTAAAATCTCTAAAATCAAGCCCTGTATTTAAAGAGTTCGTGGTAATGTCAAATTCAACTGTTTTTAAAAGCTCAACTGTATTTTTGGAATAACTATAATCAATATCCACCTCATCGAAATGTCCATTTAGCCCCTTTCGGTTGGTATATTTAAAAGCGGTCCAGTTTATAGTAGTTGTAAGTTCTTCTTGCACAGTAGGTGGTGGTAGATTATCAGACGTACAGGTTATCAATTGTAGGAACATAAAAAGAATAATGGACATAGCTACCGCATTAATCAGCCGTGGGTTTCTCATAGTTTTAGATTTAAAAGGGAACCAAATAAAGGGGGGGAATTAGAAGGAGATTCTTTGCCTTAATCTCCTTCGTTTTATGTTTTTAAGCTGCTACTTTGATAATCTTGGTTAATGTATAACCATCGGTAGTATTCCCAGTCATATCATCTGCCAAGGTTTCCGCTAAACTATCCTCAAATACCCCATCATCTGCATTAGAAGTATCAAATTTTCCTTTGTAGCCTTCCGTTTCATAAACAATGGTAGAAACATTTTCTGGAAAAGCAATTTGGGTCACTAAAAGCGATTTCTTATTACTATCCAACACTTCTACATGAATATGCGGTGCTCGTCCGGGATACCAACCTGGGTAAATGCTAATAAAAGCAGTATCTCCATTCGCATCAGCTTGCTGTCTACCTCGTAGGAAATGCTTATTGGTAAAATTGCCATCTAATTGGTCATCGTATTCAGAATAATTTCCTTTGGAATCACATTGCCAAATATCTACATAAGCACCCGCTAAAGGTTGGCAACTATTATTAGTATTTTGGATTTTGATTTTAATCATCAAAGCAACCCCTATTCTATCTCCTACTACATTTGCTCTTACCCAATCAGCAGGTGTTTTAATCGGAAAAGGACCAGCTGTTTCTGTAGGGGTAACTTGGCAAGTTTCTGAGCCAGAACCAGAACCCGTATTAGGTGTAACATCATTGTCTTTTTTACAAGAGGTCATCATAGTTGGAATCGCGATGATTGACCCTAATCCTAATACTCCGTTTTTTAAGAATTTTTTCCTATTCATTTTTGTATTTTTTTAGATTTAAAGATGGATGATTTAGTTTATCTGGTTTCTATAGGTTCACTCTTTTCCTAAAAACAGGAAAAATAATTTTGATGCCTAAATAAATTTGCACCCCTAATAGGATACAAATACTTATTGTTAGATTGAACATAATAATTTTAATTAGTAGAATTTAAAAGTGATGTTATCAAAAAAATATAAGGTGGTATAAACCCTTCTACCACCTTATTTCATCACAATTAAATCCATCTTTACTTTTAGCAGGCAATAAGGGAAATTACAAGCTAATTGTATTACAACCTTATCTTAATTTGAACTCTGTTCGTACTTGTCCTTTTCGGTGTTTGTGGGTATGTTTTTTACCCAATTTCACCCAACTTCCAGGTACCATAGCCCGCAATACAGGGTCTTTTCTAATTTCTTTTCTAAGCTGCACTAATTCTGGTCGGGCATACATCAAATTGACTTTTTGGTCAGCAATCGTATTCCCTGTTGGTTGAGCATCTTGTGTTACGAAGACAGAAAATACCTCTGCAATATCTTCTCCCGGATTAGAGGACGCATAGTCTGTAACAAATCGGTCTTGGTATTTTTCATAGAATTGGTATCCTCCTTCATCAGAATTAATAGCATTAAATTCTTGAATAATATCAGCCCATCCTAATTGGTATAATTCGTTGATATAAGAATCTGGTCGAGCACAGCCTTCTCCTGTATAATAAGTACCACAATTTCCTTCCGAACCATTTACATCAACTTGTTGGTCATTCAAGGTCAATACATGTGCAAATTCGTGAATAGCGGTATAGGCAAAATTCTCTTTAATGTCGGTTTGACTCAAATCTCCCGCTGCATCAATAGCCAAGCCCATTTTCCATTTGCTTAAATCGTTGTAATCAATTGGTGCGACATAGCCTAATAAACTACCACCACCGTGGAAAACGATAAATTCTGTAATATTTCCTCTATGCTCTCTAGGAATCAATGATTTGAAATATTCCCACATTTGTTCGTGTTTCGCTACATCGTTTTGGAAGGCTACTAAGTTTCCAGAAACTTGAAAATCCTTGATTTTTGTAATGGTTTCGCCATTTACAGCGTAACTAGTTAATTCTCCTTCTTCGCCAGCGGCTCCTCCATTATCACCATCCCCTCCATCGTCTCCTCCCTCAGTACCGCCGTCACTTCCTTCGCCTGAGCCATCATGGTCGCCTCCATCGCAGGTTTCTCCTTCTCCAAAATCATCTTCCCAATTTTCGTCATCCGTCCAAGTCGAATCGCTGTCTTCCCAATTTCCATCATCTTCCCAGTTGTCATCGTCAGACTGATTATCACCAGCCGTTTGTTCCATATTTTCTTGATTTCTATCAGGCGTTAATAATTTTTCTTTGTTACACGCTGTGAACATCATTAAAAAAGCGAACATTGCTACTAAACTCAATTTTACATTTTTCATAATTCTAAAATTTTGATTGTTAAAAAATTAAATAAGTTGATTAATAAAAAGTAAAATTTGTTGGCATTAAATAATTTTAAGAATGTTGAAAAAGATAAAAAAGGTTGTGTTTTTTTAAGTCGTAAGTAGTTGGACAAAAATAAGCTTACAACAATTAATTTGTTGCGAGTTACGGGTTGCGAGTTGGTTTAACGTAATTAGTCTTATTATCCAATGGCTAATTTAATTTTCGCTTCTTTAGATACAAAATTCATCCATTTTAACCCGTAACTCGCAACCCGCAACTATTCTAAAAAATGTTCGATTATTTATGTCCGAGTACTTCGCTTTAAAAAAATGGTAGTTTAATAGTGAATTAATCTAGTGAAAATAGATTTCTTAGTAGCCTTTTTTGTTACACTTACTAGTATCAAAATCAAAACTTATCCCCTATTCTAAATAATAAAAAAATTAGCTTTTTTAATTAAAAAAAACTTGGAAGTGGGCATAACATCATTGAGTTAAGTAGATTTTAGCAATAATGATTGTGATTTTTTCCAAAGGAAATAACTACAAAGAATGCAGTCGCTATAGCCTTTAATCTCGATGCGGTTCTCTGTACTATTACCATTTATCAATGGGGATATTATTCTCCACAGCGAAACTATCTTTCAAACATCTCCTGCAAAATCCGCTCATAAAATTACACCCAACCTCCAAGTAAGTACAGCGTGTACTTAGCATTTTATATTATCAGGGATTTAGAAATTAATAATCTATGTATTATGGCGCAGTAATTTTTTCTTTTAAAGAATTTTAAAAATCAGTTCATAGCCGTTGCTACGGACTTATTTTTTAAGTTTTTTAAAAGGAGAAAGGACAAGCCAGAATGCGTAGGTTATAATTTGCTAAATCCCTTAATTTCATTGTAAAATAAAGTGGCTGCTTATCTTTTTAAACAGCCACCTTTTGAAGACAATGAAAACTTTGCCTTAGCTTGTTTTAGCCAAACCCCAGACTAAATAGCCTGGGATTTGAGCCTTTTGGACACGAACATTTGTTGTTATTATCCTTGCTTTTTGCGAGAAAGGTTTCTTGATTTAGCATCACTTTGAGCCGCGCCTAAAGAAATTTTTCCGTTGCTTACACAAATTTGTACAGATTTATATTTACCGAAATTGCCATCGTAATTGCCTAATGCACTTCCATTGGAATCTAAGATTTGGAAAGAACCGTTACCATAAGCACAACAAGTTCCATCACCATAGCTATCATTTACCGTAAGGACGTAGCAACCATCTGCTAAACAGAATTCATCGGTTTTTACTGCTCCACTTTCTCCGTTAGAGAATGTACCGCCACCGCCAACTCTGCTATTATTCGCATCTACTATCGCATAAGAAGTCTCTGAACCGTAATCATCTAAAGTTAATTTGAATCCGACTTTTGTACAAGCACTACTTCCACTTCCTGCTGCTGCTCCAGTTGTAAAAGTTTGGGCTGGAGTTATCTCTGAACCTGCTGAGCCACATAAGGTTCTTACTTCTAAAGTATATTTAGTATTCGGAATTAAATTTGGAATCGTTACGCTTTCTGTAGTTGTATATACGGTCTTAGCATATTCGTCTGCATCTGTCTTATAGTAAACATGGGTTGCCGTACCGTTAGCTGCATTTTTTGTAAAAGTCACTTCTACTGAATTCGCCACTACTTTAAGTTGAACGTTTGTAGGTGCTAAACAGTAAGGAACATCTGCTGCTGTCGTTACTTGTTGTAATGCAGAGTAGGCAGAGCCAATTTCTCCACAAAGCGTCCGAATTTTAAATTCGTAAGTAGTACTAGGTTCAAGGTCGTAAAGAGCCGTATAATTAGCTTGAAAAATATCTGATTTAAAATCAGGTGCACCTACTTTTTTGTATAAAATCTGGTATTGTGTCCCTCTTTCCACTTCTGGAAAACTAATGCTAGCAGAAGTTGCAGATGCAGCAGCCTCAAAACTTGATGGAGGGTCACAAGAAGGGGTATTAGCTGCGGTTGTAAACTGTTGTAAAGCAGAGTAGGCAGAGCCAATTTCTCCACAAAGTGTTCGAATTTTAAATTCGTAAGTAGTATTTCTTTCTAAATTGTCCAAAGAGGTTATGCTACCTTGAAAAACATTAGCAGTAAAATCAGCTGCTCCTTGTTTCTTATAAAGCATCATATATTGTATGCTTGCTCCTTCTACTGCTCGAAAAGTAATACTGGCAGATGTTTCTATTGCAAACGCCTCAATGTAGGTAGGTGTCTGACAACTTGGTTCTTCTCCAGCTCTAGAAGTGGTAAATGTTTGCAAGGGTGTTCTGGCTGAACCAATCGACCCACAAAGCGTTCGTACCTGCAATTCATATTCTGTATTCGGTTTTAAATTGCTAAGTAAGGCTAAGTGATTTTGGGTGTGTACTGCGTCAAAGATGGAAGAATCCCCTTTTTCTCTGTAGGAAACTTGGTATTGGTCTCCTTCATCTACTGTGTAAAAAGATACGGTCGCTACTTCTGCCAAAGCATCCACTCGTACGTTAGTTGGAGGTGGACAATCTGCGGAGACTCTGGCTGTTGCCTGTGAATTTCGCTGCGAATTATCAGCCTGCTTAACAACACTTTCTAATTCCTTGTCATTGTTTTTATTACAAGAACAAAGGCAAGCAAAAACGGTAACTAAGGATAAAAACAAAATAAACTTCTTCATGGTAATTTCTTTTTGGATGTTTAAAATTAAAAATAGAATGACCGTCTTTCTGATAGTCATTACTTCAGAAAAGGGTGATTAAATTGACCAAAAGGGTAACAGGGATTAGCGAGTTCGCTAGACCATATTTCTTCCAGTCTTTTTATAAAATTTACTTTAGGGCTTAGTAGAATCTAAAAGATTATTGGGACGGTTACTGTTTTTTATGTCCCTTTCTTTATTACAAGTACTAGTATCAATAATGATTGGTATCCCCTATTCAAAAAAATAAAAAAGTGATTTTCTTTTATTTTTGAAAATCAGGCTGTTTCCCAATAAAAAGAAACAGCCCTATCCAAAAATTAAAATGGTTGCTTATATCATTTATTTTATCTACCTCTAAAATTGTAGGTGGTTTTTAATAAAACAAAATATTCTCATTTCACTTTTTTTCTTCTCTATTAAAGTCACTTTCAAACTTGATATATCTCTTTCGATAACCGTATTTTTTGTAATCTTTAGAAAAAATATTTTATTTTTTATTGATTACACCTACTAGTATCAAAAAGGGATAGTACCCCCTACCCTAAAAATAAAAAAAGCAGGAAAAAAAGGATTGTGTAGATGAATTGAAAATATGTGTAGATGTATAGGGTCAAATAAGATGAAAAAAAATTAGAGTGCAAAAAAACAATTAACGATTAGACTATCTTCTTTTTAAAAATTGCTAAGTAGCGTTACAAATTACTAGTCTTTCAAATTAAACAAATTACAATATATTAAAAATTAGCCCTATTTTTGCAAGGATTAAATCACCTATACATTTTAAAAGAAATCATTTAGATTACTTTCTACCCTTTCGATACATCATTAGATGACCTATTCTTGGAATTGAAAAATTATTTTCATTCTACCCCCCTGTTTACCATACAAATAATTACTTATTTTCTATGAAACACCTATCTGTCGTTTTAATAATCGGCTTTTGTAGTAATATTAGTTTTTCTCAATCTATTTGGTCAGAAAGTAACGCTGACACAACGGATTTAAATTCTATAGAACACGAACAATTGCCCACCAGTTTTCGCTTGTTAGAACTGAATATCAATAGCTTAGAAAGTTCTTTAACAGCCGACAACTTAACACAACAATGTATTGATATTCCGATGCCCGATGGCAGCAACGAATGTTTTTTATTGGAAGAAACCTATATCATTCCTAAAAAATTAGGGGCTGTACGACAAGATATTAAAACCTTCAAAGGCACTAGCATTGCTAATCCTAAACAGGTACTCTATTTTTCTCAATCCAATAATAATTTTCATTTAATTGGCGATAGTGAGGAAGGCACTTTTTTTATTGACAAAGTAGAAAAAGACAAGCAGGCATTTTATATGAGTTATTATGCAAAAGATGAAGTTAGACCAGAATTTGCTTGTCAGGCGGATGACGTAATTACACCAGAGGAATTTAGAACGGCTAGTCCTCGAAATAGTCAAGCCGTCACTTCTTGGGGAACAGAATTGCGAAAATACAAAATGGCTTTACTTTGGACACCTAGTCATGTAGCTAATTATAATAATGATACGAGTGCCATTATTGACCGAAATGTAGAAGTAGTGACCGATATGAACTTTGTTTGCGAACGTGATTTATGTATTACTTTTGAATTAGCTCCTAATCCGCAAAATCTAATTTTTCCAGATGCCAATACTAGTCCTTATGATGGTTTAGGCTCGATTACTGGAATTATGAATGATACGATAGGTGCAGAAAATTTTGATATTGGCTATGGGATGGTTGGTGGAGGCGGAGGAGTTTCCTACTTGGGCATTACTTGCGGTAGCGGAAGAGCCAACTCACAAGGTTCTAACTCCCATTGGGTGATTGTTCACGAGCTAGGGCATAATATGGGGGCAGGGCATACTTTTAATCATTGCCCTGATTGGGGCGCAAACGGTATTGAACCTGGTGCAGGAAATTCGATTATGAGTTATGGTGGTTCAGGTGTTTGTAGTACAGGTCATCAAGTACCAAATGGTCGAATTAACTATTTTCATAGTCGAAGTGTGGAGCAGATGTATAATAAATTATTCATCAATTCTAATTGTGGCACAGTTACGTCTACTGGAAATACGCCGCCGACTATCACTTTGCCAACTGGTGGTTTTACTATTCCTAAATTAACTCCTTTTACCTTAACTGGTTCAGCTACGGATGCAGAAGATGCTAGTAATTTGACTTATTCTTGGGAGCAGTATAATTCAGGGGTTGGATCTAATCCTGCAACGCCTACTGCTACTGACCCAATTTTTCAAATGTTCCCTTTTTCTGATGCTCCTGCTCGAACTATTCCAAAAATTGAAAGCATTATCAATGGCTATACTTTAGGCGAAATATTACCCGATGTTTCTAGAAATTTAGATTTTAGATTGAGTGTGCGAGATAATCATACAGGAGGAAGTGGGGTCGCTTTTGATAATATGTCCTTTTCTGTTACCGCAGATGCAGGGCCTTTTGAAATAACTTATCCTAACCAATATGAGGCTTGGACTATCGGACAATCTTATAATGTTACTTGGGACGTGGCGAATACCAATCAAGCACCAGTTAGTTGTGCTTTGGTTGATATTTTATTATCCGTTGACGGAGGGTTTACCTATCCCCATACTTTGGCTACTAATGTTGCTAATGACGGCGAACAAAGTGTGACTGTACCCGACGCGGTTGGCACACAAAATAGAATAAAAGTAGCGGCTGCGGATAATATTTTCTTTGATATTTCTAATGAGGATTTTGAAATATTTGCGGCAGATGCTTATGATTATTCTGCCAAACTAAACACAAATAAACAGAGCGTCTGTAGCGAGACGACGACAACTTTTCAATTGACCACTACTGCTATTGGCACTTTTTCTACAACCATTGATTTGAGCTTGTCAGGTTTACCGACTAATGCTACCTTGAATATGCCGGCAATGGTGAATGCCACTTCCGTTAATACCATAAATATTGAAAATCTAGTTGCTGTTGCAGCGGGTGTTTATCCGATGACTTTAACTTTGACAGAAACGGGTGGTAGTATTAACAAATCTTTCACGTTGAATTTGGTCAAAAAAGAAAATGGCAGCACGACTACACCTGACCAAGCGGTTAACTTTGACGGAACAGGGCAAATTCATATTCCAAAAAATAATACAGATTTTGATTTTGGAGATAAGGAAAGTTTTTCTATTGAATTATGGACCAAAACAACCACGACTTCAGGTGATGATGCCATCATTTCTGATAAGAACTGGAATAGTGGAAAAAATAAAGGTTGGGTTATCGCTATTCAAAATGGGCAATTAGCATTCAATGTAGCAGATGGCACCAATCGAATTGATATTGGCTCAAATGGGGCAACCTATAATGATGACAAGTGGCACCATATCGCTGTAAGTTTTAGTCGAACCGACCAAGGTTATGTAAAGTTTTATGTGGATGGTGTTTTAAAAAGTGAGACCATTCCATCTGCTTTAGGAGATATTAGCCTAGCCTCTGATATAGTTATTGGAGCAGATAAAGACAATCAATATCGCTACGAAGGACAAATTGAGGAAGTTCGAATTTGGAAAAAGGCGTTAAGTGTGACGGAAATCAGAGAAAATATGCACCGCATTCTTAATAATTGCGATGCGAACTTAATTTCTATGTATCAATTTAATGAGGCTAATGGAAATGCCTTGGATGCTTTTAGCCATCATCATGGTACGCCGACTAATGTAACCAGAGTGGTTTCTTCTGCTCCCTTTGGTATTGGAACGGCTAATACACAAACAGAAACTACTGGTAGTCTTTCCTTTACAAATACGGCTGTTGAAATAAACTACTCAACTCAAGCTAGTCAGATGGTGACTGCTACAAAAATTAATCTTACTCCCTTTGGTGGAAATGGAATTGAATCAGGAGATGTCGTTTTAGATAATCAATATTGGGTCTTGAATCGCTATGAAAATTCAGGTGAGTTAAACTTTAATGCCACTTTTACTCTCGCAGAAGACATTCCTATAGCGGATGAAAGTCAGCCTTTTATTTATAAAATTTATGGTCGAAATTTTAATGAAGATGGAGATTGGACGCTATTGACTTATGCGGCTTCCTTAGATGCGACTAATGAAAGAGTGACTTTCCATAACCTCAATGCCTATGGGCAATTTTTAATCGCCAAACATACCCAACCAACTTTAGCACTTTATAGCAGTCAATTATCATTTTGTCCAGTTGAGTTAAATGGAGAAAGCGAAGTTCGGTCTTATGAAATAGGAGGGGCATTTTTGAATGCACCTCTAGTTATTACCGCACCAACGGACCTACTAATTTCTACCCAAAATAATACTGGTTTTAGCAATTCCTTGAATTTAACGCCTACTTCGGGTACGATTCCTTCTACCACTATTTATGTAAAATTTATACCATCAACAGCAACGGATTTTACAGGAACAATTACTCATAATTCAACTGGAGCAACCGAACGAACTATTAACATTACAGGAAAGAGTGTTATCGTTAAACCTTATAATGCTATGACTTTTGACGGAACTGGAAATGTACATATCCCAAAAACAAATGCAGACTTTAATTTTGGCAATGACAAAGATTTTAGTATTGATTTTTGGACTAAAACTAGCACTACCTCAGGAGACGACGCCTTAGTTTCTAATAAAGACTGGGATAGCGGAAGATATACTGGTTGGGTCATTGCCATACAAAGTGGAGGTATGGTTTTTAATGCAGGAGATGGGAGCAATCGGGTAGATATTGGCACAGGGGCAGAAGATTTTAATGATAATGAATGGCACCATGTAGCGGTTAGTTTCAGTAGAACCAATACTTTAGTACAATTATATATAGATGGCAAAAAGAAAAGTGAAACCAGCCTAGCAAGTTTGGGCAGTATTACTAATACTTTAGATGTAACGATGGGCGCAGATGCACTTAACAATTATGACTATGAAGGAATTCTAGAGGAGGTACGAATCTGGAATAAAGCCCTGAGTGAAACAGAAATTAGAGGAAGTATGCACCTAGTTTTTACAGGTTGCCCCGCTAATATCATCGCCAATTATCATATGGATGAAACGAGCGGTAATGCGCTAGATGCGTTGGGTAATCATCATGGAACAGTAACAAATGCCACAAGAATTGCCTCTTCTGCACCAATCGGTAGTGGTACAGCTAATTCTCAAACAGAAGTGAATGGAATCGTTACGTTTTCGACTACTAATTTTTCGGCGAATTATAATAGCCATACCAATGCAGCTATTACCACTACGCTATTAAATGGGAGTCCATATGGGGCTGTTGGAATTAATCCAACTGATTCGCCACTAGATAGTCAATACTGGGTTGTCAATCATTTTATAAATACAGGTTCCTTAAATTTTGGAGCTACCTTCACCCTTTTGGAGGATATTCTTCCTGCGCAAGCCAGTATGTCGAATGATTTTAAATTATACGGTAGAGCTTTTAATGCCGATGCTACTTGGACTTTCTTAGGAACGGCATCAGCTGCCAATGCTGCTAATAATAGCCTTACTTTTTCATCAATTGGACAATATGGTCAGTATTTAGTCACTAGAGATGAAGATGCGGTAACTTGTGAAGACGGCATGCAAAATGGAGATGAAACAGGTGTGGACTGTGGAGGGGCTTGTGCTCCATGTGCAGGAAATTGCTTAGCTACTTATACTAAAAATGACATGCCTATAAGTGGTATAGAAACCATTGCCGCCGCAGATTCGATTATGTCTGTAGCCCAAATTAATGGTACTGCCAATATTACTTACCAGGCAGGAAAAGCTATTATTTTAAAACCAGGATTTCAAGTTAGTGCAGGAGCAGACTTTTTAGCTACCATAGCCAATTGTACCCCTAGTCCAATCTCCGAAACGTCTATCGAAAGTACTGCTAAATTAGCAAATACTACTACTGATCGATTAGCCGACTCTGATTTTCTAATTTTCCCTAATCCAGCTAATCAGAAACTACAAATACAAGTAAATAGTGCATTTAACCAAGGAGGGCAATTACTTATCTTTAATACGCTAGGTAGTCTTGTCTATCAAAAAGAGATGCAATTGACCGAAGGATTTAACCAATTTGGAATAGATGTGGCTACTTACCCAGAAGGCATGTTTTGGGCAAAGTGTTACTTTGAGAAAGAGGGCGCAATAAAATTGTTGCCTTTTGTTAAATCGGGATATTAGGGCAATTAGAAGGCATTTTTTTAGAAAAGGAAAAATTCCAATCCAAGGTTCTTATAGAAGAAATAAAACAGTCTATCAAACATATTTCTATTCTGTTAATTTTGGGTAGGTAGGCAAACAAAATTCCTAACAACTTCAACTTCAAATCATGACCGATACGATTGGGTATGTCTCCTTTTGAAGTTGAAGTTGCCATTGTTATCTCCCAATACTCGACTACTCTTTTCCATTTTATCTACTCCTCTACTTTGGTTAAAACTCGTCCTCTTTTTTCACCCAAATACTTTCCATTTTCAACGACTAATTGCCCATTAATAATGCTGTATTGTAAACCTTCTGCGAATTGAAAAGCATCGGTATAATCTGCTTTATCTTTATAAGTGTTGGGGTTAAAAAGAATAATATCTGCAAAATAACCTTCCTTTAATTGTCCTCGATTAGGAATTTTAAAAATATCAGCCGTTTTAGCACTACTGCCATTAATAAAAGTAGCTACATCAATCACCTTTTCTTGTTGTACATATTTATGGTATTTTCGTGGAAAAGAACCATATTTTCTAGGATGTCCTGTATTTCCATCTGAGCCAGTAACGACCCAATCTTGCTGCATGAAATTGGAAATATCCTCTGGGGTCATATTAAAAGAAGCTACTCGAACTTCTCCTTTTTTTATGACTTCAAAGACTGCTTTTTCTGGAGTAAGTTCAAGCAATTCAGCAATTTCTTGTAGGTTTTTTCCAACTATTAAAGAATCAGCAGCTTTGACGATTAATAGTTTATCTGGACCTCCTCTGCGAATAATATTTTCCTTTGTTTCTGTTAATATTTTTTGTTTAAATTCAGCTTGTTGATAGCGCACAAATAAGGAATCATGTCCACCGCTTTCTGCCCAACGAGGCACAGTCGCCGCTTTTAATCCTGTAGCAGAAGCATCATAAGGATATTGATTTGCCGTAACCTCAATGCCTTCTTTCTTTGCATTTTCTACTAATTCGATAATCGCTTTACTCTGATTCCAAACATCTACCCCTAGACATTTGATATGAGAAATGTGGATAGGTAATTTTGCTTGCCGACCGATTTCAATGGCTTCTTCAATCGCTCCTTTAAGACCAATAGAATAGGAGCCTTCATCCCGAATATGAGAGTCATAAATCCCTCCATTTTTAGCAACAATTTTAGATAAAGCAATTATTTCTTCTGTATCCGCATAACTCCCTGGTGCATAAAACAATCCTGTTGATATGCCAAAAGCGCCTTCGTCCATTTCTCGTTGTACCAAGGTTTGCATATTTTTTAATTCTTCCGCTGTTGCTTTTTGATTTCCTCGTCCAACGACGAGTTTTCTTATCGTACCATGTCCTGCCATCAAGACCGCATTCGTACCGATGCCATGCGTTTCATAAAGTTCCTTGAATTCTTTGGTCGGGAAAAAACTATTGCCATCATTTCCAACAATAACGGTAGTTACGCCTTGCATTAAAAAAGGTAAGTTATGCGATTTGTCAGGTTTTCTCAATTCTCTATCGGCGTGCGTATGAGGGTCAATAAATCCGGGGCAAACAATCAGTCCATCTGCATCTATGGTTTTTGTTGCCTTGATGACTATCCCTTTTTCTACTCCGATAAAAACGATCCTATCCCCTTTGATAGCTATCGAAGCTTTATTAGGCTCCGTAGTCTTACCATTATAGACCAATCCATTTTTGATAAGTATATCAACTTGCATTTCCTTCTTTTTACAAGAAAAAATGGATAATAAAAACAAGGAGAGCAGAAGATAACTTAGGCGTTTCATAAAAATGTGTTTTTAAATAGATTTGTTTGGAATGAGTTATACCTGTTTTTAAAATCTACGATATGCACACAAATGTGACTATTAACAGTACCTGTTTTCCAGGCCTAGAAAACTTGGAAAACATCCAAAATCTACAAACGGATTCGGTCTTCCAGGCCTTAGATTTACCAAAAACTCCAGAGGAGTGACACCGTTTGTAAGAAAAATACTCCAAAACACGACCCAAAGGTCTGGAAGACCGACACCGTATTACAAATAAAAAGATGTGTACATGCAGTAATTTTTTAAATCTAGCATATCCCACTCCAAACAACTTTTCAGAGAAGATTCAAATCTAAGAAAAATAAGCTACTAATGGAATATCAGCCATTGTTTTTAACCCTGGCGTACTCCGTAAAATTTGTGGAATGGTATTAATAACAATAGCACAAGTAGCAATATCTCCATTCACGCCTCCTGCAATTTTAGATGTAATATCGGGCGTTCCTTTGATGGCAACCTCATCATAAGAATCGGGAACACCAATTGCTGCTTTAAATTGTAAAGAAATTTTTAATTCCTCTCCAACATAAGCTTTTCCTGTTTGCATCACGCCCAAAGCATCTCCTTTTGCAACAGATAGAGCTGCTGTTTGAACAGCTTTTTGGGCAATGACGGGTTCTATAATATCTTCTGTTCTATCTAATTTCCACCCCATTCGATTTGCAATTAATTGCATTGATTCGGTTAACCCTACGTGCCGCAATGTGCCTGCCTGTTTTTTAGCCTCAAAAGCCGCTAAATCTAAACCCGCTCCAATTTTTTGTTGAAAGGGTAATCGGCGAAATTGAGCATCTTGATAGCGTTTAATCTCAATGGTTTGAACATCTTGACAAACGGCTGTTAGAAAAGTAGGAAGGGCATCCATTAAAAAACCTGGATTTACTCCAGTACCTACTACTGCGACGCCTTTGTCTTTTGCCCATTTATCCATTTGATTCGCTAAATCGGGTTCGCAATCCCAAGGATAGCTCAATTCTTCGCAGGTAGAAACAATTGGAATACCGAATGCCACAATTTCTTCAATTTGGTGACTAATCCTTTTTAAGTCAGAAACAGTCGATAAAACAACGACATCTGGTTTTTTACCTTCCAAGGCAGCTGTCACACTTTCTTTAATCGTCACACCTGATGGATGCTGACCACATAATTGACCAAAATCTTGACCAATGTAGTTCGGATTTTTATCAACTGCTGCAATAGTTTTTATGCCTTTGCGTTCTGTGATATAATTTCCAATTTTTTGTCCTAGCGGTCCTAAACCGATTTGTAATATCTTAATCATTTTAGTATTTTTATTAAAATGGTTTTAAAAGAAATAAAATATACTACAAAACTAAGCGAGAAATGCGGTAGGGGGCTATGCAGAAATTGCTAATTTTACTTAAGATTTGTAAATTTGATAGTATGTCTCATTTTTGTCCATATTGTAGTCAATTAAAAAAGGCAGATACCAGTCAAAATTATTGTTCTAATGTAGGAGATAATATTTTGGCTAGTAAAACCAATGCCTTTTACTTGCAAAATAACCATTTGCAATCTGGCAAACATATCGCTCGATTGTCGGTTCGAGGCGTACTTAATGGCTATCATTATTATAAAACAGGCGGGAATGACAGAGTTGTAAAAAAGGATAATTATTTGATTGTCAATCAAGGACAAACTTGGGAAAGTGAAATTGAATCTGAAACGCCTGTAGAAGCTATCGTGATTGCTTTTCATCCAGCATTCTTAAATACAGCAACTCATAGTTTAACAAAAACAACAGAAGTTTTATTAGATAATCCTTTTGATAGTAATACGAAGGCGGTCAATTTTTTTGAAAACACTTATCCCAATGATCCACAAATTCAGCAATTATTCTTACAGTTTAAAAAACATATACTAGAAGAGACAAAAGAAGAGATGGCTTTTGAGCAGCTTTATTTTGATTTTTTTAAAAATATTTTTGAGGTCCACGAAAAAATAAAGAATCAGTCCCAATTAATTCCATCAAAAAAATTAGCCGTAAAAAAAGAATTATTCCAGCGTTTGGGGATAGCCAAAGACTATATGATGGCACATTTGGGCGCACAAATAACATTAGCCGATATTAGTAAAGTAGCTGCATTGTCTCCTTATCATTTCCTTCGACTATTTAAAACAGTTTATCAGCGAACTCCTCATCAATTTTTGACCCAAGAACGGATGAAATTAGCCCATTATTTACTCCAATCTTCTACTAAAACTATTCAAGAAATTTGCTATGATTCAGGATTTGAAAATCATAGCGCTTTTGGTAGGGTGTTTAAAAAGCAGTTTGGAAGAACGCCTATGGAGGTTCGATAAAAGACATTTACTTAAATTTTCATCTCCACTTCTGTTTTCTTAGTATCCAACTCCATTTCAAATTTTTCTTCAGTAGTTAGTCAAGAGTTTTTTTTCAGACAAGACTGTTAAAAGCAATTTCTGCATATTCCATTATTTTTTTCTAATGTAACTTTATCCTAATTTAACGTGAGTTTTGAATATTACACATTGACCTTCAATAGATTAGCTCCAGAGGAGCGGTGCTGTTTTGTAGAAAGGATGTTTAAATGGTTGAATAAGGTCTGGAAGACCGACCCCGTTTACACCATTTTTTAACGGGGTCGGTCTTCCAGACCTTTTTGCTTATCCAAAACTCACGTTAATTTAGAAGCACTTGTCACCTTTGAAGAAAGAAAATAGGATGTTTACCTACCCGAATGCTCAAGCGGGTATATTTCATAAACTGTTAGTGTTCAAATTCTAGCGACGTAAAATCAAAAAATATGAAAAAAATTAACCTCCTTCTTATTTTAACCTTTACTACTTTTTTGGGATTTTCCCAAAGTATTGAAACTGGTAATATAGAAATCTTAGTTGACAATATTATTGAGAACATGCCTGCTTCATCTGGGGATGATTTTGTCGCCCCTACCGCCTCAGAGCTAGAAATTTGGGAAAAATGTATTTTGAACTTAATGGATAATCAAACGGTAGCCGCTAACGGTTTAGCGAATACAATAGGATATGGAGTAGTGGAGTTTACAGAAACAACGCTATCGGGCGGCTCCATATATTACATTTTACGCCACAAACCTGAATCTTCTAACTACTGGGGAACTTATATTTTTAATCCATCTGCTTGTAGAAAAGAGCTGATTATTCAATCTCCTCACCCTAAAAATGATACGAATACTGGTCAACAAGGAATTTTTTGCTTTAAAAATGTAAATGCCCGAGCATTTTTTATTAGCGGTACGCATCGTTGCAACAGTAATGATGCCTCAAATTGTTCTGGCACAACCTCGACTTGTGGTAGTTCAGATGCTTTTAGAACATCTGATTTACCTCATCATACGGATAATGTTTTTCAACTTACTACAAAAATACTATCCAACACTATTCCTAATGCTGTTTTTATCCAATTACATGGCTTTGGTAAAAGGTCGACCGACCCTTATGTCATTATGAGTAATGGAACCAAATTTGCTCCATCAGGAGTCGATTATGCACTTCAATTAAGAGACGCCTTAGTTGCTACGGATAATGTGCTGACTTTCAAAATTGGGCATTTAGATGCAAATTGGACACGCTTATTAGGTACAACCAATGTACAAGGGCGATTGATAAATAATTCCAATGATCCATGTAGTGATGCTGCAAATGCGGCAACTGGTCAATTTATTCATTTAGAACAGGAGAAAGGAAGATTGAGAGATAATGAAAATGGTTGGCAAAAAGTAGCTACAGCGCTTGAAAACATTTTTGATTGCACTATTATTAGTTCAACTAATCCCGAAATTACTTTTGAGCAACCCATTGCAAAGATTTCTCCCAATCCATTTTCCAACCAATTTACATTTGAATTGACTGAACCAATTACAGACATTACCTATCTAAAAATTTATAATTTGCAAGGTGAATTTATCTATCAAACACAAATTGAAACACAGCAATTGAATCTGACAATAAGCGAATCTTGGGCAACGGGTATGTATATAGCACTTATAGAAAATAAGAGAATGGTGCAAGCAATAAAAATATTTAAACAAAAATAATTTAATCAATTAACTAAATAATCAAAATAAGCCCGATTAATACGCATGCATTAATCGGGTTACGAATATTAGTCAATTGCAAAAACTTTATTTAAGTGCCACCAATCGTGCAGCCTCCGTTTGAATCTCCGTCCAACCAAATTCAGCTTTTGCCGCTGCCAATTTGTTTGCTTTTTGAGCGGCACTTAGGTTGACAATTTTAGCAGCTTGGTCATATAACGAAACACCTTTGATGCATTCTGATTCAATGGTTTCTGACGATTCATCTACCATATAAGCCAATGCTGCACCTGTCCCATACCAGATGCCAAAAGCAAAGGTTTCTCTTACATCACGTTTAGATTGTAGGTAATTGGTGTTTTCTTGATAAAATTTAGGATTAAAGTCAGTTAATACTTCCTTCGCTGCCATAAATTCTACATATCGAGCTGTACCTTCGAAAGTTTCCTGAGCATTCGCCATATTTTTTACCAATTTGTCTTTGGAAGGGTCAATGTCAATTTCTTTACTTCTGATAGCCACATACATCTCCAAATACTTTTTGATTTCGGTTTTATTTTGTTCCATTGGAAATTTTTCGGCAATTTTAGTTTCCAATATTTGTAAAGCCAATAATTCTTTGGTTAGTGGATAATTCTCTTCATCCTGAGCCCCAAAGGCTTTCCATTTATCAAATTGAAACATGTGGAAGACCTCGTGAGTCGCCAAAACTAAACTTCCATTTTCGATATCCTTAACCTCTTTTTCCGTATAACTTTGGGTATAATAGTCGGTTCCTTCAATTTTGAAATCAAAAGTGTACGCCCCATTTCCCGTAGCTAATTCTGCTTTAGCTTTTTCCGCTAGTGCATCATATCGATATACATTCAGTCCTTCTGAGTTGTCGGAGACTACCTTAGTAGCACCTGCAATTTCTTTGTGTGGGTTAATTAAATAACCTCTGATTGCTTTATCATTCGCATCTTTAAAAACAAAATATTGATTCCGTTTAGAAAAATCATAACCCTCCCATATTTCATTTTTGTCATAAAGGTCGCCTGCTTGTTTTAGCTGTTTAAATAGGACTTGGTCGATATTTGCTGATTGCGCCGTTCCAGTTGTATTGTTCGTATCAACTGGAGTAGTCGTTGTTGGATTTGTTGGCTCAACGGGTTGAATTTCTTCTTTTTTACAAGCGGTGAAACCTACTAAAAGCGCAAAGATTACGATGAATTGAAATTTTATATTGGTCATTTTTCTAGTATTTAATTGTTGATGAATTTAGTTTTAATAAAAAAATTAAGGTGCTAGCAATAATAATTTTGTTTGAATATTCAATGATTTGCCTACTAGTATAAATTTTTAGGGTTCCCCCCTATCCATTTTAAAAAAATTTAAAATTTTCTCTTTTTTGGAAAGATTCTTACTATTATGTACGTTTGTGTACTTCAACATAATATACTTCGAAGACCCTTGTAATGGAAAAAGAGTTATTAGCGCAAATTGGACAAGGAGATAAACAAGCCTTTGACCAACTTTTCAAATCTTATTATCGTTATCTGGTAACCATCGCTTTTGGTTATGTAAAGGATATGGAGTTAAGTAAGGATTTGGCGCAAGAGGTGTTTTTAAGTTTGTGGAATCGAAACGACGTCATTGAGATTAGTTATTCTGTTAAAGCCTTTTTGAGAGGGGCGATTATTAATCAATGTAAAACAGCCCTACGAAAAAGAACCTTTACCGCTGATATTGATGAAAGTGCCAATCAAATTAAATCGGATGACAATGCACAACAAACTATAGAATTAAATGAACTCAATCAGAAAATTCAAACTATTATAGATGCGATGCCGCCTAGGTGTAAGGAAGTATTTTTATTAAGTCGGCGAGAGAATTTATCGCATAAAGAAATTGCGGCTAAACTAGATATTTCTACTAAAACTATTGAGAATCAAATGACTAAGGCATTAAAAATGCTAAGAAATGGCTTAAAAGAAGAACAGTTACTAACTCTCGCATTAATTATTATTGCAACGATATAGGGGATAACCTTAAATATTGATACCCATTAGAGAAAATAATCTCTAAACTTATGGAAAAAGACTACTACATATCGCTCATTTATAAGCAACTCAAAGGAGAGATTGCGCCTGACGAAAACCGTCAGCTGAACCAGTTTTTGGAAGAACATCCAGAAAACGAAGAGTTATACGTTGATATGAAACTCAGTTGGGAACTAAGTGACCAAAGCCTGAACCTTGAAGGCTTGGATGTGGACGGTGACTTGGCTAGTTTAACTAAGCGGTTACCCAAAAAAGCACCAAAGGTAGTGCCTATTAAGGCTGCTAAAGTGGTATCGTTTAGGAGAAATCTACTTAGAATAGCTGCTGCCTTTTTAGTCTTTGCGGTGGGAACTTACCTAATAAGAGATTATATTTCAACGCCTACTAGTTCAGAACAAGTGCTTTTTGCTGCCAATGATAATCTGTCTTTTGAATTACCTGATGGGTCAAAAGGTGAATTAAAAAAAGGGAGTACTCTGAAATACAAAATCCCTTTTCTGGAGAATCGAATAACTACTTTAGAAGGAATTGCGGAATTTAAAGTACAGAGAGATGAAAATCATCCTTTTCAAATTTATGTAAATAAAGGCGTTGTAGAAGTACTAGGTACCCAATTTACCGTCAATCATCAAAATGAACAAATTACGGTAAGCGTTACTTCTGGAAAGGTATCTTTGACGCAAAACGAACAAAGTGTACTATTAGAATCAGGTCAAGTTGGAACTTGTGCAAGTTATTCGGATATTCCAACTAAGCAGGACATATCTACTCGCAACTTTAATTACTGGAAACGAAATCAATTTCGGTTTGAAAATGAATCCTTAGCCGCAATTTCGAATCAATTAGCTTTGATTTATGGCATTAAAGTGAGTATTTTGAATGCTAGTATGAAAAATTGCCCAGTAGTAGGTGTTTTCAATGGGGATAATCCCCAAAAAATCCTACAAGCTATTGCTGACAAATTCAGCATGAAACTCAGCGAAACGGCACCAAATTCTTTTAGCTTGGATGAAGGTATATGTAACTAATTTTATTTTATTACTCGCTTTTTTATTTGCACCATGCAATCGTATCTATGGACAGCAAACCCAAATTTCAGTAGCCTATGAGCAGGAAAAAATAGAGACTATTTTATTAGATTTAGCGGCTGAATATCAATATGATATCGTCTTCCATCAAAGTTATTTCAAAGACCATCCACTTGTTACTATCACCAAAGACCAAGTACCGATTCAAGAAGTTTTAGAACAGTTACTTGAAAATTCAAAGGTCGAATTTCGTATTCAAAATCAAGAAATTCGATTGATAAAAATGCAAACCATCTTTGGGTACATTAAAGACGAATTAACCCACGAAGGGCTTATCAACGCAACCGTCTATCATCCTCAACTTCAAAAAGGCACTTATACCAACGAATATGGCTATTTCAGTCTAACCTTACCCTACGAGGCAAAAAAACTAAGCGTTCAGTATATTGGTTATGAATCAAAAGAGGTTTCATTGGTTAAAAACGGAAAGCCACTAGCGGTCTTGCTTAAATCAAGTATTGAATTAGCCGAAATTATTGTTACCCAAGAAACTGCTACCTTCCAGAATAATCCTGCCTCGAAGGTAGATGGTCAAGATATTTTACCGAGTCAAATTAGGGCTTATTTAGGGTCAGGTGGAGAACCCGATATCAATCAACATCTAATTAGACAAGCTGGTGTATCTTCGGGGCCTGATGGCTTAGGAGGGCTGCACGTTAGAGGAGGTAATAGCGACCAAAATTTAATTCTTTTAGATGGTGTTCGTATTTTTCAACCCAATCACACTTTTGGATTATTTTCCATTTTTAATACCCCTTTGCTAAAAAATGCGAATTTCAGCAAATATGATTTTCATCCTAAAAATACTGGAGGGATTTCCTCGGTACTCGAAATGACCTTAAAAGAAGGAAGTACTAAAAAATGGAATGGCAATGTGAGTCTTAGTACGCTAGCCTCTCAACTATCTGCGAATGGTCCGATAATAAAAGATAAGACGTCTCTACTTTTTTCTTTTAGACGGTCTCATATAGATGAGTTTATTAAAACGAGAACGGCTAAACAAAAGGAAGAAGAAAGAAATGAAAAGGGGGCAACCAATTTATTTTTCTACGATATGCACTTAAAATTGCATCATATTATCGGAAGAAATGATAAATTATATCTCAGTTATTATCGAGGGAAAGACAAATACGATGATAAAGGCAGTTTTGATGATTCCTTTCAAGGTACCTCGATTAGTTCCAATTATATTAACAATCTAAACTGGTCCAATCAAACAACTGCACTAAAATGGAATCATTTGTTTGGCGATAAATTATTTAGTTCGGCTATTTTGAGTTTATCTCATTTTGATTATCAGAGTAAAGCTGAAAGTAATTCTACAGCTATTGGCCTTGCAGGCGGAATAGATTTTTCAGATTCAAATAAAGTCGATTTATTATCTGATAATCGAGAAATTGGATTTCGCTACGATATAGAACACTATCCTTCTGAGCGAATCCAAAATTCTTTAGGGATTAGTTATCATCACACTAGATTTATTCCTGGCGCTTTAAAAACGATATTTTTTTCAGGCATGGATTCTTTAGATTTAATGGATATTGAGGACCTTCTTTCTGCGAATAGGTCCTATCAACAGCAACATCTAGCCATTTATGCCAATCGAAAGATGACCCTCCACCCAAAAGTAAATCTGATTATTGGGGGAAAATATGGTTTAGTAAATGCTGAAAATTTACAAGAAAACACCTCCTCTCGTTTTCATCTTTGGCATGCAAGAGTTGCACTTTCTTATACCCCGAATCAAAAAATACTATTTCGGCTTTCTGGTTCAAAAAATGACCAAGCCTTACATTTATTAACCTCCGCAGACCTCGGTTTTCCTAGTGATATTTGGGTACCTTCCATCGGTAGGATTAAGCCACAAACTGCTTGGCAAGGAAATCTATTTTTTCGTTACCTACTCAATGAAAACCTTACAATAAAAAGTTCTTTGTTCTATAAAGGGATGAAAAATTTAGTTCGATATCCATCTAATATCAGCCTTCCTTCAATTAGTGATAATAATAGTTTTTGGGAAACCGAACTAGTATTGGGAAAAGGAACTGCTAAAGGATGGGAAACGATTATGGATTATACCCAAGATAAATTTGCGCTTAATCTAACTTACACCTTATCGGACTACCAAAGAAGATTTAAGGCGTTAGAGGAAGGAAATAAATTCCCCTTTACCTTTAATCAAAGACATAATTTATCCATTACGGCTAATTACAAAGCAACCGATAAATTATCCTTTTACGTCAATTTTATTTTTAATAGTGGCAGCCATCAAACCCTTTACAGTAGTAATTCTAACTACTCTCCACTTGATTTCTTTTCACCTACCGTTGATGCCCAAGAGTCTAGTATCAATGGTGACCGCCTCCCTGCCTATCACCGACTAGATGTAGGCATAATGCTTAGATTTGGCAAATCCGTCAAACAGGAGTTGACTTTAGGCGTTCAAAATGTTTATAATCGAGATAACACTTATTTTCAGTATAACATTACTCCGATTATTGCCGGAGGAGGAATGACTGGTGAAAAAAGGTTGGAGCAGATTCATACACTTCCTATTTTACCTTTGATTCGTTATAGTTTGAGTTTCTAACTAGGATTTCACAATATCCTAAAAAATGACTTTTTATCTTCTTTCAATTTTTTAAATCATCCTTGCAAATAAACTGCATCTTTCGCTACTTGGTTGGGATTAAAGACAAAGAACTGTTGCTTGAATTTGAAGTAGGCTAATTGCAGCAAAAAATAAACGCTAGTAACAGACGATTTATATTTACGAATCAATTCTTGTTCCTCCTCAACTTCAACTAGGGTAATACATTTTCAAGTATCTTTTATTAATATAAAAAGTGCCGAAAGGCAAAATCGAAGCGACCAAAACTATCAAGGTCGTTTTGCCCTCCCAATTCATTTTTCCACGAACTAATATGGCTATTATAATATAGGCGAGAAATAGCATCCCATGTGGCATTCCCAATGATTTTACTAAAATTGGATTACCTGCAAAATATTTCATCGGCACGCCAACAAATAATAAAAGGATATAAGAAACTCCTTCGAGAAGGCTTGTGATTTTAAAAATATTTAGCAAGAATAATTTATTGGTTTTAAAAATATTAAAAGATTGAGGGTTTTCCATGCTTGTTTTTAATTTTTTTGCAATAAAAACGGCAACAACTCCCCCACCAAATGATACAGCTGCATTAATTAAAAATAGAGCAATATTAGTGCTACCTGATTCCATAATGGCACTAGGGTCAAAACCTAATCGCCCAAATGATTTAATGAAAAAAATACTTCCAAAAACGCCCGCAATCGTATTTCCAACTAGGTCAAAGCTATATTTTTTAAAAACAAATCCCATCAGGTTTGCTCCAATTATTCCTATCAAAATACTAATTAATGAAATCAGCGTATCGGTCATTTGTCAGTCGTTTTTAGAAATTTAATGCCCATAATCCATGTTATCAATCTTACCAGCCATCATTCTTTTTTGAATAATAAAGTAAATCACCAACAATATTATTCCAACAATTCCCCAATTAAATGCAACTGATAAGCCATACTCCGACGTCGAAGTATTGTAAATTGTTAGCGATTCGTTGACCGAATTGGTAGAAGGTAAAATAACTGGAAACATAGATGCCAAAGAAGAAGTAATTCCTCCTACAATCAACAAAGAAGAAAGGAGAAAAGGATGCAAGTCGTTTTTCATTTTTTTGATAAAAAACAAACCAATTAAGGCGGCAAAATAAAGCAATGGAAAAATAGCTAAATAGGGTTTGCCCCAATAATTATCTAAAGATTTTGGATTGACTAACTGCCAAACGGATAAGGAAAAAATGGTTAAAACTGCCAACCCAATAGTCAAATAAAAAATTACAGACTTAAGTTTTTGGTTGATAGAGGAATTGGTTTTTAGAATCACCCAATTTGCTCCATGAATGGCTAATGTTACCACCGAAATTAATCCAATGATGATGGTAAACCAATCAATTACTCCAGGCGTTTCACTCAACGGACTAAAACTACTATCCCACAAAGGCAGGAAAAAATAATGCCCCTCATAGACAGAAACCCCATTTTCAACCCCTCCTAAATTTACGCCTCTAACAACATTACCCAATGCCATTCCGAAAAATAAAGCAAGCAATAAGCTAGATATGCCAAATGAAGTGTCCCAAATATCTTTCCACATTTGGAAGTTGAATTGACTTCTAAATTCCAAACCAATGGCTCGAAAAATAATCAACCACAAAACGATGATTAAGGGCAAATAAAATCCGCTAAAAACAGAGGCATAAAAAGTAGGAAATGCCATGAAAAGCATGCCTCCTCCTGCGACCAGCCACACTTCATTGGAGTCCCAAAATAAGCCTGCCGATTTGGCAATGACGACTTTATCTTTTTCTGTTTTGGCAAAAAATAAATGGATAATTCCCGCTCCGAAATCGTAGCCGTCCAGAATAAAAAACATTGCCAGCACTACAGCAATTATGATATACCAATATATTTCCATATCCTAATTTTGAATGATGAATTTTGAATAAAAAATGAAGAATTTTGAATGTCCTTAGAATGGTGATTCGCAATCGTAAGGATATTCAAAATTATTCCTTCAAAATTCAAAATTATTAATGATGTTTAGGTCCTTGATAAATGGTTTTTCCAACCAAGATTAAAAATAAAACACCTAGCAAAAAATACAATCCAATAAACCCTAGCAAGGTAAATAAGGTGTTTCCAGAGGAGACCGTTGGCGAGATACCTTCGCTTGTTTTTAATAAGCCATAAACCAAATATGGTTGTCTCCCTAACTCCGCAACATACCAACCTGTGATATTTGCCACGTAAGCAAAAGGAGCTAAAAACATAATACTCCATAGTAAGGGTTTCAAATCATATAATTTTCCTCGCCACAAAAAGAAGACTGCCAAACTCATTACGCCTATAAAAATAGTCCCTAACCCAACCATAATATGATAAGAATAGTAGAGAGCAGGAATATTGTCAGGCAACTCTTCTTCTTTAAATTTGTCCATTCCCGAAATCTGCCGATTCCAATCCTGATAGGTCAAAAAACTAAGGATATTTGGCACAGCAATTTTATTGTCCAATTTTTTCTCTACCATGTTGGGCTGCCCAATTAAGACAATCTCCGCACCTGCATGTTCCGTTTCAAAAATTCCTTCCATCGCAGCGAATGCAGCAGGTTGGTATTTTGCTACATTTTTTGCATTCCAATCACCTGTTGGAAAAGCAACTAATAAACTTGAAATAAATCCAAAAATGACACCTGTTTTCAAAAATAATTTTCCGTATTCAACATTCGATTTTGCTAAAATATAAAAAGCTCCAATACTCGCTACCACAAAAGAAGAGGTAACCAAAGAAGCCATTTGATTATGTAAAAAAGCGGGCATCAACCAAGGATTACTAAATAGTGCTGAAAAATTTTCCAACACATATTTTCCATTATCCAAAATTTCATAACCTACTGGATGTTGCATCCAGGCATTGGTTGCCAATATAAAATAGCCACTTGCCCATGAGCCAATAAAAACTAATAACGCCGTGACAAAATGTAATTTCTGCCCCATGAGTTTTTCGCCAAAAATAAAAAGCACTAAAAAAGAGGATTCTAAAAAGAAAGAAAACAAGCCTTCCATGGCAAGTGTTTGCCCAATGATGCCACCTGTCAGTTCGGAAAATTTTGCCCAATTGGTGCCAAATTGGAATTCCATTGGAATACCGGTGATGACTCCCATAGTAAAATTGACAGCAAATATTTTCATGAAAAACTTTGCCGCATCATTGTATTGTTCGCCTTGCGTGCGTAAATATTGCCCTTTGAAATAGACTATCAGTAATGATAATCCCATGGTCAATTGTGGAAAGATATAGTGAAAGGTGATAGTAAATGCAAATTGCAATCTATCATAAAAAATCATGTCCTCCATTTTGTACTTTTTTATGTTATAACAGGGTAATCCTTTGTGATTTTCTCATCTCTAAAACATATAATCATAAGGTGTAAAGATACTATTTTATTCTTCTTTTTATTAAAATGCACTAATCGTCATAATGCAAAACCAATAGCGGGACATCTAATGCTAATATCATATATAAAAATGATTTTAATATGTGATTTGGTTGATTGAAAAAGCACTTTAAAAAGTTTAGCATCAACTATTATAAAAATAGTTGATGCTAATAAACCCTATTTTAACCAATTCACTTATTCAAAAGAGCGAACAATTCGCTTAGTAATAACCTTATCTTCAGCTATTAATTTTATAAAATAAAAGCCTTGGTCGAGCTTGTTTTTTGGTATCGTGATTACATATTGTCCCTGCTCGACTTGTTGCTTTGGCAATTCTTTGGTCGTTCTGCCCATTTCATCAAAAAGGAATAATTGAGTCTCCATTGATGCTGGTAAAGCAAGTGCAATATGGACATCCTCTTTAGATGAATTTGGAAAAACATTCATCACTACTTCATTAGAAATAGATTAATTAATCAACAAACTCCGTAGCAACCTTCCATTTTTGAATATCTGCATCACTCATCCAATGAATTCCATCAAATGGTGCAGCAGTCAAGGTATGAAAATAGAAATTAGGCCCCATTTTTTCTCCTAAACACATAGTAAAATAAGCTAATTGATACTGATGGGCAGGATGGTCTTGAGGTACATCCGCCGCCGTCAAATCGCCTAAACAACACCAAGAATGGATGCCTATTTTTGCTCCTTTCTCAACGATTCGTTTTGTGCCTGCACAAAATAAATCTACCCCACCAGAGGCAATCGAACTATTTTTCAGCACTTTAGTTGTCAATCCTGCTGCTCGTAAAATTCTACCCGTATGCATATTGACTGCATCGTTTACAGAACCTGAAATATCCCCTAAAACAATAGTTTTTACATTAGGATGATTGTCAATTACCTCTTTTAATTGGGCATAAGTACGAGTTCCTAAATCTCCATTCAAGTAGGCCTCATTGCCTTTAATTTCGATAGTTGAGCTACCCGCACCTGTAATGGCCTCGCTAATTTGAACTGCTATTGGAATAATTTTATCACTTTTAGTCGCCGTCAAATTTCCCGTTATTTTAAAATTTAAATCTCCTGCTAATGGTTGAGCATTCAATTGACCTTGGGCTTTCAGTTTTTCATCAAAATCTTCGTCATCCTCTAAATCACCAATGGCATACAAACCAGCTATTTTAAACGGCTTATCCCTTTCTAAATCAGCCATTTTTGCTACTAATATTAAATGGTGGTCTTTATCCAAAAAATTAACTAATAACAAAACTTCTTTTCCTTCAGGAGATACGTCAAAACCATCAATTGGATAAGTTGTTCCATCAAAAGTAATCTTCGCTTTTTCTATAATAGCCATTTGGTCTTTTACCACTTGGTCTATTTCTGCTATAGCAATATCTTCGTCTTCAAAGTCACTCCAACATTTGCCTTTATACCAATAACCTCCTTCTTTATCACAATCGTTTTGATTACTAATACTAGCATCGAATAAATCAGGAGAGCCACAAGCAACCACTACTATAGAGGCAATTAATAAGGCCACTATTCCCCCAATAGGAATAAGGATTGATTTTTTTAAATTTGGGTCGGTCATGTTTATACGTTTTGAGTAATAAGTATTTAATTAATGTTGATAGGACAAATTTGGAGAAATCGTAGGAAGAAAACGTTCGGAATTAGGTGAAATACCTACCAAATGTAGAATACTGAACTTATTTACTTAATTCCGAACTTATTTAGGAGCCACTTATAGTAGAAAGAAATTTTGATTTAGGAGCTTGCCCTTGCTTGTTTTTGAAACTTGGAGGGTGCAATGCCTGTTTCCCTTTTAAATGCCGCATAAAAAGAGGTCTTAGAATTAAAACCAACCTCATAACCAATCCCTAAAATGTTTAAATGTGCATATTTTTTGTCCACTAATAATTTCTTGGCCTCTGATACTCTGAATTGGTTGATAAATTGATTAAAATTCACCCCTGCATTTTGGTTGATAAGTTCCGAAAGATGTCGTTGAGAAAAATTTAATTGCTGGGCTAAATCTGCTAGATGTAATTCTGGTTGAATGAATACCTTTTCTTCCGTTAAATAATTTAATACCCTTTCAAATTCTTTTGATTTTATATCATCTGAAGATACTTCTTTTAAAGGAACTATATTATTAGCCCTTTTTTCTTTAGATTCAGGTAAGGCAATTACCTTTTGCCTAAAGCCTGAAAGGGCAATCCAAAAGATAAGAATGACATTTAAACCAGAGACTACTGGATATAAAAGTTGTTGATAAGCTCTTATATCAATGAAACTTCCTGACAGTAATCCTAAGTTAATAAATACGATAAATAGGCAAATCCATTTAACCCAATTCAATAATTTACCATGGGAATTGGAATAATAATTTTGTACAGATATTTGATGTTGCTTGATAAAACGTAAAATGATTATCGCATATAGGATGGAATAAACCATTGCAATATCCACATAATTGCTATAAAAATGAAAAGCCCATCCGTTATTGAATTGTTGTAATTTGGTAGCGGCAGGCTGTATAAAGAGGAAAAGTATAACAATAAACTCTATGATTCCAGGTAAAAACAGCCAAATCATCCTTTTCCAGTTGATAGAAGAGCTCAAACTTCTAACATAGAGATAGAGTGCTGGCATAAACCAAAAATAGAAGGTAACAGGCGGATAAAGGAAGGCTGGCTTTTGTGAATAAATATTGGTATCAAAAAGTACGGAGTTAATTAACTCTGAACTATAGGTAAATAAAAACAAGCCTAATAAGAAAAAGGAGAAATGTTTCTTCCATTTGAACATTAGTAGAACCCCTAATAAAGTTCCTTGTACAAAAGCCAATAAATCTAATAATGCTACAAGGTTAAAATCAAGCGTCATAGAATGTTCTTCGTTATTTATCTTTCAAAAGAATTTTACAAAGAAACAAAAGTATAATAAAACCTTGAAAACTATACTTACTCCCCAACACTTTTCCAACTACCATCCAAAGATTTCAATTCCTTAAAAAGTCCTCTTTCATGTGCAGCACCATACACGACCAAAATTTTATCGTACTGAGATTTTTCAATTTCTTTAGCCAAGTATTCATTGCGATAATCTTTGATAATATAGGCAATTTGCAGCACAGGTAAATTGATGGGTAAGCTTTGGTCAAGCGGTGTATCCCAATCTATTTGGGTTAATTTTATAGGTTCGTAAATTCTTTCGTAAGCACCTACCAAATCCGTTGGGGTAATGTCCACAATAAAGTCTTTATTATTGGAATGTCCCAAAAAAAGTTCATTATTTTGAGAAACGTACCCTTCTTCCATTTTGGATTTGTTTTCTCGTTCGTAGCCCTCAAAAGTAGGAACAAAACCGACCATTCTTCTCACTTTTCTCAGTTCCTCATCACTTGCATCCTTTTCAAAATCAACGAATTCATAGAATAAAACATAGCCATCTGCTTTGGCTTGCTTAACGATACTTTGGGCATGTTGATAAAATTCTGGCTGACCAATATGCGTCATGCCCACAAAGCGAATTTTTTTATCATCACTAGCATAATCCGCTACTGGGGCCTCCGTAGCCTTGTCTAATCCTATGTTTTCTAGTATGCTACAAGCTGTAAAAGTGCCGAAAAAGACGATGGCTGCAAAAAGGAAATTAATGTATTTTTTCATTGTTCTAGTGTTGATTTGAATTATTTAATAGCTGTTAAATCTTGTCGAATAACTTGATAAATGGCATGCCTATCTTTAGCTAATAATTGAATAAGTTCTGGAATGACTTGGTTGGAAATCACTAAGGTAATACCAAATTCATTTTCTTCTAATTTTTCTAAAGTAAAATCTAAATATGACGATTTTATCACTTCGATACAGGCTGTCTTATCAGCTACTTCTACATAAACTTTAAAAGGTTGAGCCGTATAATTACGTGGACTGTGCATATTTTATTTTTTGGGAAACAAGGCAACTATTGCTAATTGCCTTGTCCAGTTTACCAAAAATGTGGGATTTGATAGCGTGTTTAGAAAGCTTTATCCTTATTGGAGTAAGTTATCCAATAAGCCAAATCCAATTTGGGTAGCATCATTTTCTGTTTGATTCACTATACTAACAATTACATCTCCTGTAGTTTGATTAAAAATCGCTATCGAATTATAAGCTATCGTTTCACCAGTATGGAAGTAAAGTTTGTTACCGTTGTAATCCGTTTCAAAAATACCTGCACCCATCAGTCCTTCTTCCGCTTCATAAGTCGTCAACATGGTTGCCAAAGAAGTTTCATTGATGACTTGACCACTAAATAGTGCTTGATACCAAGTCGTCATATCTTCTACAGTAGAAAAGATACTTCCTGCTGTCCACGCCAAACTCTCAATGCCTGCTCGGTCGAAATCTTTTAAGCTATTGCCTTGAAACCAAGAATAAGCCACTTCATTGGTAGGCGTTTCGTAGCCCATCATAAAGGTATTGCTAAGATTTAATGGGTCTAAAATGGTAGTTCTAAGGTAATCTTGATAAGTTGTTCCAGCTTGTTTTTCAATAATTGCCCCCAATAATATATAGTTGGTATTGGAATAGCTATGCTTTGTACCAGGTGCAAAAACAGGTGCTTTAACCAAAGCCAAATATTCTGTTAAACTATAAGCTTTCGATGGATTTTCAAAAACCCCTTCAATGATACCATCATCACTATTTAGCGGGTCATAAATGCCACTAGAATGCGTCAATAATTGCTGAATGGTAATGTCTCCACTTATATTTTCATTAACGACTGATGGCAAAATATCACTTAGCTTATCGGTTAATTGTAAACTGCCACTTTCTACTAATTTGAAAATCAAAGCAGCAGTAAAAGTTTTGGTATTACTACCAATACCCATACTCATTGCTGAAGTGATTGGGGTGTTATTTTCAGAATTTCCGATTACTCCAATATCCATTGTGCCGTCACTTTTTAGTACCCCTGCTACAGCACCACCAGAGATGAAGCTGCCTGCCGCTTGGACTAATAAACTTTGAACAGTTGCATCGGTAGTGGGTGGTGTAACTGTTTCCTCCGATTGAATCATTCGCTGCTGTAAAACCTCCATAATTGCTGGGTCGAAAACATCGCTATGTCCAAATTCAGGTAAGATAACTCCAAATTCTGCGTTTTCGGTAGCAAAATTTATTTCTTCTTCATTGAATCGTCCAACTGCTGCATCAAATTCTGCACTTATAAAAATAACTTTTGATAAATCGATATTAGCTAATCTTTGGGTATAGCGATTATTCCCCAAGCCTGCTGCCAACATGGACATATTTTGTTCTTGCTGACTACCTGCATTATCTGATGCAAAAGTAGGATTTAAGCCTTTTTCATCAAACAACCACGTTTCGCCTTTGCTGAATCCCTGCCAGACTGCCTCATCCATATTTAATCGACCATTCAAAATCAATACTTTTTCTGCAATATCTCCGCCGTTGACAGCGACCAATTCTTGCGCTAAAAATGCGCCAAAAGAATGCCCAATTACATAGACGACTTTATTTTGACTTTTGAAATTATTAATGACACTTGTAATCATTTCAATGGACTTGGCATCTTCCACTTTTGCGTCTTCAAAAGTAAAATCCGATGCGGTAGCAAGCGTTGTATTAATATGTTGCGCCTGATAAGGATAGACTCTTAAATCATCGTGAAAAAAAGGAAAATTTCCTTCTTCCTCCGCCTCTAAACTATACCCTCTTTCTGGTGTTGGACCACCTTGAAGAAACACCCAAACGGTATCTGCATTGATGTCGCCTCTACTTTCGTATAAATCGCTAATATTACTAGGTATCACCGTCTCCATATATTCCGCAACTTCTGGCTGCGGTTCAATTGTTACAACAGGGTCTTTTTTACAAGCAAATAAAGTTAAAATAGCTAATGCTAAAATAAATAAGGATGAATTTTGATAATTTTTCATGTTGTCGAGTTTTTGATTTTTGTTGAATGTATTACTGTAAAATTCAATAGTTAATGGTATAAAAAAGAGGACTTGTATCCACTTTTAATATGATTTACATCAAATAGAATTTTAGATGGTCAACGATTAATTACACTACAAATTTGGCTATCTTTTACCTGTATTAAGTCCTATATCGTGTTTTAGCACTTCCTAAAACAGGATTCTGAACGTTTTTACTTAATGTAGTACTTTAATATTGTCGACCGTAACACAACTCTCCGAGTTGTGCTATACGATTTGCACAACTCGGTGCGTTGTGTTACATAAATGGATAATCTGTATAACCTCTGGCACCACCTCCTCCAAATAATGTATGCGTATCGCTAATGCCATTTAAAGGTGCGCCTAATTTTACTCTGGTCGGATAATCAGGATTCGTTAAAAAATTTCTACCAAAACCTACCAAATCTACCAACTCCCCCTGCAATAATTCTTCTGCTAGTTCTGGTGTTTTATTACCTGTAGCAATAATGGTATTGCCAAATATCTTTCTCAATTGCACTCTAAATACCATCGGAATACTAGGCGAATCGTCCCAATCTGCCTCCGAAAGGTGTAAATACGTCACGCCAATTTTGTCCAACTCTTTTGCTGCCAACATAATGGTGTCCAAAATTTCTGGGTCGTTCATATCTTTAAATTTGATAAAAGGGGCTACTCGAACGCCCGTTTTGTCCGCACCGATTTCGTCTGCAATCGCTTTAGTGACTTCTACTAAAAATCGAATTCTATTTGCTTTGGTACCACCGTATCTATCTTTTCTATGGTTGGCATTACTTCGCAAATACTGGTCAATTAAATAGCCATTTCCACCATGAATTTCTACACCATCAAATCCTGCGGTTATAGCATTTTTTGCCCCTATTCGATATTCGGCAATCACTTGCTTAATATCCGTATGCGTCATTCTTCTAGGCTTTTCAACGGGTACAAAGGTGGCATCTCCATTGGGCGCACCATCGAAGATATAAACACTTGTTTCTTTAGCTATTTTAGCGGAAGGGGCAATTGGTCTCAACCCATTGACCTTTGAGCTACCTACTCGACCGACATGCCAGAGTTGTAAAAATATTTTTCCACCTTTCTCATGCACTTTTTGAGTGGTCAATTTCCAGCCTTCCATTTGTTCCTTAGTAAAAATACCAGGGGTTCGAGCGTAGCCCATGCCTTGCTTTGAAATTTGAGTGGCCTCCGTAATGATAATGCCTGCGGAGGTTCGTTGACCGTAATAGGTAGCCATTAATTCGTTGGGCACTTCCCCGTATTCGTTCGCTCTTGAGCGCGTCATGGGTGCCATTAAGAATCGGTTTTTTAATTCGATTCCGTTCATATTATAAGGTTGAAATAGCTTTGTATATTTCATCTTTTTCTAATTTTATGGATTAAATTGATAGGACAAAGTTAGGAGAGAAAAGAGGCTGTCGTATGGTATGAATTCATGTTTATTTGGTACAATTCTATTAAATGTAAATTTTCAAAAAAGAGTAATGAAACCAATAAAAAAAGCCACCTCCTATGGAGCCGGCTTTTTTACACTTGGTTGATTAGTTCAACATGTTCACACTTCTACGAACAAATCATCTAATTCCAAAACACTATCAACTAAGCCCAAACTATGCACATTATGCTGTAAACCAAAAGTAGTTATCATCGTCCAAAACAGTTGTTTTCGAGAATTAGTAGTTTCTTCAAAAATGTCCATTTTAGTTTTTAGATTTTGGGCATAAGCTTTATCTATGGTAAAGGTTTTATTGTAAAATTTCATTTCAAAAAGATTAATCACGCCATCCTTACGGTCAAGCAATAAATCTATCTGTGTACCTTGTGCAGCGGTCGTACCTTTTTTTAGAAAGGAATAGGAAGTTGCATACACTCCAGCAATGTCCAATGATTTTTTGATTTGAGCTAGATGTTTGATACAGAGACTTTCAAAGGCATAACCCGACCAAATTTTATAGCTTTGAGTTTGGCTGATGTGTTGCCAAGTTTGGCGACCTTCTTGAATATTTTGCTCCATAAACTGTAAATAAAACAAGGAATATTCGTCCGTTAATCGATAAAGTCTTTCCTTCTTCCTTTTGCCAAAAGGATGGTAGAATGTAATAAAACCTGATTGTGCCAATTCCTCTAGTACTTTAGTTGTCGTCCCTCCATTAGACAATTTCCCTGCTTTGATGATTTCTTTCCGACTCATGCCCTGCCGCTTTTGGGTTAATGCCCTAATAACGCTAATGTGTTTTTCTGCATTTTCAAAAAGTGCAGGATATAATTTGGTAAATTCTTGTCTTAAAATACCCGTTTCTGAAAAACAAAGGTCATCAATAATTTGAGCAGCACTTTTACCCCTTTTAATTTTTTCAAGATAGTGTGGAATGCCACCAATTGCCATATACAGTTGAACAATCTGGTAGCGATTA
Organism: Saprospiraceae bacterium; assembly: GCA_965277445.1. Classification (GTDB taxonomy): domain Bacteria; phylum Bacteroidota; class Bacteroidia; order Chitinophagales; family Saprospiraceae; genus JAFMDF01. The sequence continues at coordinate 91,081 of CBDICY010000002.1, forward strand.
AGATTGATATTTTTATGTTTTAAAAAAAGTTCTGTTTCTCTTAAAGTAAACGGTTTAAGTTGTAAAAATTGAGTAATTCTATTATGCAATCCTCCTGTGTGGTGAACTACTTTTTGTATCATCCAAGAGGCTGCTGAACCACAAATGATGACCACTATATTTTCATCAATGGCCCATGAATTCCAAAAAAAGCTCAATCCTCGTAAGAACCCTGATTTTCGATTATCCAGCCAAGGCAATTCATCAATAAATACGACTTGTTTAGTTTTGCTTTGTTGTGTTTTCAAAAATTCAATCAACAAAATAAAAGCCTCCACCCAATTAGATGGCGTACTTATTTTTGATGATTTTCCTTTCGCTAAACTCAAAGCATAAGTAAAATTTTGTAACTGCTCTACATTCGGCGCATTTTGAATGCCTGTGAATTGAAAATTAATTCGTGCTTTATAAGTATTTTTTATCAAAAAGGTTTTTCCGACCCTTCTACGACCAATAACTGCTACCATTTCTGCCTTATCCGATTGCAAGGCAGCTTTTAATATTTGACGTTCTTCCTTGCGACCGATTAATTTTTGAGCCATTGCTTTAAGTTTATAGTTAGCTAAATCTAGGTAAAAATAAGTACTTTTAGCCAGCTATAAAATTATATTCAGCTAAATCTATACTTTTTATATTACTTTTAGCTAACTATAAATTAATTTAAAGCATAAAATATCAACCGTAACACAACACTCCGAGTTGTGCTAGTCGTATAGCACAACTCAGAAAGTTCTGTTACAGTAGCCTCCACTACTTCATGCTAAAATTCAATAACCGTTTTCCCGATGGCTTTTCCGCTTTCCTGCAAAGCGTGAGCAGCTTTAAAGTTTTCTACCGTAAAACCTTTATAAGTGGTTGTAAGGGTGGATTGTAAAATCCCTTTATCCAATAAATCAGCAAGTTGGTTAAAGATGTGATGTTGTTCCATCATGTCTTCCGTCTGAAACATCGAACGAGTGAACATCAATTCCCAATGAAAACTCACACTCTTAGCCTTTAATTGCCTAAGATTTACAGGTTCAGTTGGGTCGCTGATTGAGCCGATACTTCCTTGTGGTTTAATCAGTTCAACAAAGGCATCCCAATATTGATTGACATCATAAAAATCTAAAATATAATCAACCTGTTGGAAACCTGCTTTGCGAACCTCATTGAGCAAATCATGGTGATTGACGATAAAATCTGCGCCCATTTTTTTACACCAATCCGCTGATTCTTTTCGGGAGGCGGTTGCTAAAACGGTCAAACCTGCTATTTTTTTAGCTAACTGAATTGCCATTGAACCGACTCCACCTGCTCCTCCAATAATTAGTACACTTTTGCTTTTATCTTTTTCCCGAGAAATCCGAAGTCGGTCAAAAAGAAGTTCCCAAGCAGTCAAGGCGGTCAAAGGAACGGCTGCTGTTTCTGCGATACTCAATTTGGTAGGCGCATGCCCAACAATTCTTTCATCCACTAATTGAAATTCTGCATCTGTTCCAGAACGAGTGATGTCTCCTGCGTAAAAAATTGTGTCCCCTACCTTAAATAATTGGACATTTTCCCCAACTACCTCTACCCTACCTACCGCATCCCAACCCAAGATTTTGGGCAGTTCCAACGTTTTATTTTTAGCAGCATTTTCGCGAATTTTATAATCAACGGGATTAACTGAAGTCGCTACAATTTTTACCAAAAGGTCTCTGCCCTTTGCAACGGGTTTTTCCAATTCAAATAATTCAAAACTTTTTTCTGCTCCAATTGGTAAGGAGGTTTTTATTCCTATCGCTTTCATAATATTAAAAATTTAATTTGTTATCTACTGCCCAGGTATTGTCCTGATACTTGGTGATTAAAAAATAAAAAAACAGCGCATAAACCATTTGAAAACCAACCCATTCCCATTGCTCTACCATACAAGAACCGAAGATTAACACCATCATCAGGAATGCACCAGCTATGGATGCTCGATAAGTAAATAATCCGAGCAATAACATTACCCCTAATCCAAATTCTACAAAAGGTAAAACTGTAGAATAGATAGAAACAATAGAAGTGGGTAAGGGGCTATCCTTAAAAAATCAACCATCCATTCGCTGAATGCACTAATTTTTGGGATTCTTACTAAACCATGTCCTAGTAAATTGATACCCATCGTCATTCGTAATAAAACATAAGCGGTTTGATTCGATGTTGGATTTTTTATGACTTTTTTTATTTAAAATACGATTACCAAATTTTATTTATTTATTAGTTGATTACCAATGTTTTACATAACAAAAGTATAGAAGAAACTAAGTTTGTTTATGGTAATAATTCATTGTAATTTTGTAAAAATCAACTAATTTATGGCAAAGCGATATTATAGCCGTCACGCATTGAATATTTTTACTTTAGCATTAGAGAAATGGGAATACCCTTTGCATAAGCACAATTTTTTCGAACTCATTTTTATAGAAAAAGGAAGTGGTTTTCAAACGATTAATGAGGTAAGATTTGGGTATCAAAAAGGCGCTATTTTTTTATTAACACCAGAAGATGAACACTTTTTTGAAATTGAAGAGACCACCACTTTTACGTATATCAAGTTTACCGAACAGCTTTTTTTAGAAAAGAATGCAGACAATCCTAATTCAAAATGGCAAGAAAAAATTGAGCGAGTTTTAGGTAATCCCAATGCCGAACCTCAAGATATAATTAAGGAGGAAAACGACCGTTTCAAGCTATTTCAATTATTAGCTATTTTAAGGGCAGAATATGAACGAACGGATATGTTTAGCCGGCAAGCCACCTTGGAGTTATTTGGTGCAATGATGTTGATAATTGCTCGAAATCTTCATAAAAAAGGGAATTTACCAGCTATCCGACAAAATAAAGAAGTGGAGAAGGTAAGTACTATTTTAGCCTATATTCGACAGCATATTTCGGATAAAGAAAAGGTGAAAATTAAGACCATTGCCGAGGTACATCTGATGTCGCCTAATTATGTGAGCATCTTTATCAAAAAGCATACGGGATTATCTATTCAACAACTGGTGATGGATACCAAATTAAAAACAGCAGAGCGATTATTGCGACAAAGTAATTTGACAATTACCCAAATCGCTACTCGATTAGGCTTTACGGATGCTAGTCATTTTACGAAGATTTTTAAAAAACATAAGGGAAAAAAACCAAGTGAACTTAGAGTGTAAGTTATTGTAAGGGTTTAAGACTTCTCCTTCATTTTAAAATACATCCAAAGTGTCAATAACACTAAAGAAGGGAGCAGTATAATTAAATCGACTCGTATTATCAGTTCTTCTTGATTCATTGCCCATTGTTGTACATAATACTCCCATACCAAAAAACTAGTCCAAGTAACAACAATGGTCATGATTTCATATTTATTTTTCATAGTATGGGTTTTTGATTAATAATCCGAGTTAATTAGATTGCAATACTTAAATTAAAAAATGAATGCTACTTATAATTAATAGAGGAAACAAACTTGAACTATTCTGCATTTAGAATTATGGAGGTATAGTTTAGCCAAGGTTCTGGAACAGGCCGACCGCAAATAGCCAAAACTTAAAAGCTTGACTATTTGCGGTCAGCCCATAAGAACAGCGTTTATTCTAAATCTAAAATTGCAGCTTCCATCACTTCATCCTTCGTCGCATCGTTTACATCTAATGCTACTGGAATATCAGCATCTACCCCATCATCCAAATGCCTTCCTTTGGCATCAATAAATTCGCTAGTGGACAAACTCCAATACCAACCATTTGCCAAATATCCATCTGCAACGGAACCACTTCCTCCACCTGAACGTTGCCCCATCGTTTTAATGGTTTCGATTGGGTCAACCGAATAGAGAAAAGTAGTAGAGGCACTATATACATTTCTATCCGTTAACACACGAACTTGTTTGAGGTATTTATTGTTGTTTGAGGTTGGTTGCATAATTACCCGACTATCAGAAAAATCATTTTTATTAGGGCCGATTTTGAATCTTTCGAATCCCGTATCTACAGCTTTGTCCGTAAAATAAGCAGCAAATTTAGTCGCCAAACTTGGGTCGCCCCCTCCATTGAGTCGCATATCAAAAATAAGTCCTTTGGTATCTTTTATATCTGTAAAAATCTGCTCAATTTCCTCATCCGTAATTGCTGCCCCCCAAGATGGAATCCATACATATCCTATTTCTTTATTTTGAACAAGTGTTCCCCAAACTGCTCGGACCCCTAAATCACCGCCTTCTAAGGTTTTAATTGTTGGATTAAGGTCTTTTTTAAGGTAATTATTTGTCAAAATATTTAAATCAATACCAGCTGGATAACCTGCTAACAAATCAAACCCTGCAACTAAAGAATTCTCCTTTTTTTTATCCTGAATCAAATTACTATGCCCATCTCGAAGACGACTTGTAATGATGCCGAGTTTTGAAAACAATTCCTCCTCTGTAATCCCGTTTTGTATAGTACCCCGAATCGAATCTGAAAGCATATCTATATCCACTCCTTTAAATTCAAGCATAGCATATTTTTCTGCTACTATAGTAGCATATTCATCAAAAATATTCAATGCCTCGGTTTCAGGGGTTTCTTCGAATATTATTTTTTCGCAAGAACTAAAAGTCAGAACAGCCAGAGAAAGAAAAATTATATTTTTTGTTAAATTCATGATTGTTATTTTTTATTTTGAACATCTTTTTTGTCAATATTTAATATACGCAACCCTCGGTTTCCATTTTCTTTTGTCCATTGAATGAAATTCCATCGAATCATCACACTATGAGCACCTATTGTTACTGGGTAATTTTCCACTTCCGAAAAACGTCAATGCGGAAGGATTTATAGACCTGCCTAGCAATGAAGAATGGCAAGCAAAAAGCGAAAAAATTTTAAGAGATAGAGCTAAATTTCAAAAACAAAATCGTCAATCAAAAGCTCGAAATAGCAATAATACCACTTGGGAATTAAAAGGTCCAACCTTTATGAAACGGACAAATGGTACTTTTGCGAATGAACATATTAATGTCTATTCTATCACGCAATGTTTAACTAATACGGATGTGCTTTATTGTGTGACTGAAGATGGAGGCACCGTTTTCAAAACGACGGATAATGGCCTAAATTGGTTTAGTGTATCGGATAATCTGATTACCAATATGGGGTCTCGAAATATCGAAGTAACCCCTTCTAATCCAGATATTGTTTACCTCTGTGCAGGTCATGATATTTATAAAACAACGGTAGGTGGTCATACTTGGACCTCGGTCTATAATTCAACGAATGTAGGTAACTTGACCTTAATTATTCATCCTACTAATTCGGATATTGTGATGGCAGGAGGAAATAAGGGTATTTTAAAATCAATTGAGTGTATCACAAAACGGTGGTTAAATAATTGAAGATAACTGGTAGTAAAGTCTTTAGGCTTTCCCGTCACCGACCTTCAGGTCGGAGTATTCTAGCGTAAAGCACTAAATTATTCGCATGAAAACAGGCTTAAAAGCCTTTGACCCGAAAGCCTGAAGGCTTTACTACCAATATGTGATACACTCAAATAAATAAAGATATTCATAAAATACCGAATTAATTAGTGTGTGGTACTTAATTCCTTTACTGCTCTTTTTTCAAAACAGAAAGAGAGCCATAATCTAAAATAGAAGATTAAATTGTCTTATCTTAGCTCAAATATTTTGTATTGCGTAAAACAAAGAAAAAAATAATAACTGCTGCTTAAAAGCTATTCAACCAAAATGGTTTGGTAAATGTGCGGCTGCAACATATTGCGGATGAAGCATTTGTCAGTATAGGCAATATGGCTTATCATTATGCAACTAAAGAAATTATACTCTCGGCCTTGTATGAGGAACTCACCAATAAACAAAAAGACTTATTAGCGGAATATCGAATAGTCCCTTTATTTGATAACATGAATCGATTGTTTAGTCATACCTTCCATTTACAACAACAATATGTTTTTTTCTATTTAGATACTTTAGAAATTATTCGTACTTATCCAGAAATCGGAACAGTTCACCAACAACACATCAATTATCAGGTGACTCAACTTAAAAACATGTTAGACTTTAACGTGGCTAGAGGGGCTTTAATAGCAGCGCCTGTGGTTGACCATTTCGATAAATTGGCCCAACAAATTTGGATGACAGCAGATTATTGGTTGAATCAACAATTAGTTAGAGGAGCAACCCAACACCTTGAAAAAAACTATTTAGCCGCAATTTGGACGCTGTTAATTCCTTATTTTACTAAGATGGGGCAACAAGAATATGAACAGATGCTACACCAACCTTATGATTTTTTCTTTTAATACTCCCCTATTTTAAGTATTTTTGTCAAAAGAATAGATATTCTTAATAACCTTAATATTCCTATATAAAAATCAATGAGTAATTTTCGGTTGGATAGAAAGGCGTATAATGAAATGTTGAATTTATTAAACAATCAACATTTTACCGAGAAACCCGGGGGTAATTCGGATATGGAGTTTCTATCAGATGATTGGTGGTTGAGGGATACGGCTGTGATGGAAAACATTGTCAAAAGAAAAGGTATGTGGGAAATCCAATTGGTCTTTGCGCATTATCAAGAACCTCAAAAGTTAATTAAAAGAGTCATTGCTAGATATGCTAGTAAACAAAAAGCCGAATTAAATGCTTGGTATATGAAACGGTTGGCGGCAAAAGATCAGCGAGGTACATTGAAAGTCGATATTAAAGACTTTAAACTTTGTGATAGTTAGTTTATAAAATAAACGGTCTGACTTCTATAGTACTGGCTCTGCCAGCTTAGGAATAGGAAATCAAATAATCGAAAGTAATAGGTTAATAAAATAGCGGATTTGAATACAAAACAGAAAATATTAAGCGCAGCTATCCAACTTTTCAATGAGCATGGCTTAGCCAATGTTCGCTTACAACAGATAGCAGGCGAAATCAACATAAGTGTGGGCAATTTAGCCTATCATTTCAAAAATAAGGAGGCCATTGTAGAGGCAGTTGTTGATAATTTGGAAGACGAGGTAATGGATATTTTATCCAATTACAGAAGATTCCCTAACCTAATGGACTTTGATTTTCAATTAAGTAAGTATTTTCAATTCATCAACAACTATCCTTTTTACTTTTTAGATTTATTAGAGATTGAAAGAACCTATCCTGAAATTCATACGAATAGGCAACATAATGCGGCAAAAATGATTCATCAGTTTAGAAATCGGTTTGATTTTAATGAACAAAGAGGGTTAATCAAAGAAGAACCGAGAGATGGAATTTATGACAGCATTGCCAATACTATTCTGACTACCATTACTTTTTATACGCCTCAAAATATGATTAGGGGAAATGGACAAATTTATGAGGCCAGTTTTAAAGAATCAATTTGGAATCAGATCTACCCTTGTTTTACAAAAGAAGGAATCTCTGAATTTGAGCAATTAATTATCCCAATTTTAAGAGACTAACTTTTTATTTGCCAACTTTTTTGCATGCCATTTGTAAAAAAGCAACTAACATAAACTGTGAGAATGACCAATTTAATCTGGCTTAAAGGAGGTGCATGTTCAGGAGATACCACCTGGGCTGTACCGAACCTGGTTTTCCACATAATGACCTAAAAAAAGGGAGCATTTTTAAAACCATGAAATATTTAGGGCAATTTCCTAAAGAAGTACCCGAAGACGAAAATAAGTTAATGTTTTATTTCAAAACGGGCATTCGCTCGGTACTTTCCAACCCTTCTACCGAAAAAACTTCTAAATAGTAAAAATTCCTTTCTTATTTTTAAAAGGTAAAGCTATAGAGAATCGCCTAAAAAATGAATATTCCTATAAATGGTGAGGCGCAAGCTTTTGCTATTACTTTGGAGGCAAGAGACGGAAATCCTGCACCTAATTTGGAGGAATTATATGTAATTGGAAATGTGTAAGTTGGAGCACTTAAAGAGTTGCTCTAAAATTTACGGTATAGATTTTGATTTTAAAATTCCTATCTTTACCGTATTTGATAACATAAAATAATAAATGAAGACAGGAAGAGTTAAATTTTTTAGCGAAGAGAAGGGGTATGGTTTTATTACCGTTGATGGTGTAGGAGGCGATTTGTTTGTTCCTATTGCTGAAGTAAAAGATAAAATAAAGGAACGGGATAGGGTCTCTTTTGAAATCGCAGAGGAAAAAAGTAGAAAATCAGCCGTAAACGTCACTTTAATAAAGCCCTAGGCTAAAAAAAGCCACCCTCCGATCAGAAATTTCACCGTAAGGAGAAATAGTATTCCAAAAATCTTTTTGTCCAACTGGAATAACTGCCTCATTCGTTAAAGGTATTTCCAATCTAGAAACTTGTACATACTCACCAGAGTGAACAAGATCTCTTGTAGCAGAGAATACCGTCATTTTTGGACGACTAGCAGAAGCCCAAACACCAATAGTATAATCTCCATCTAAAATATTAGTTGGGTGTTGGTACCTGTCTTTGACAAAGTATCAAGGGCATATTTTAACTAACTCGCAGGTATCAAAATACAAAACTCTGTATACTCCCCTTCTTCACTTTCAACTGAAATCTGACCGTGATGCTCGTTAAAAATGATATCGTGGCTAATTGAAAGTCCTAAACCTGTATTGCCTGCACCACTTGGCTTAGTGGAAAAAAATGGGATAAATATTTTTTCTTTGATGGTCGCTGGAATGCCTAATCCGTTATCTCTAATTTTTATTTGCACACCATCAGGTTCGGCGACTGTTTGAATAGATAATTTTGGTTGGTAATTTAATTGGAAACGTGTTTTTTTTTGCCTAACAGCATCACAAGCATTGTTTAGAATGTTGATTAAAACTCGACTTAGACTACTACTATTGGCTGGAACTGTAGCTAAATCAGGGCATAATTCCTTTTTGATATTTAACTTAAAAAGTGGATGTTCCGCCTTGAAGCTTTTCAAACTAAGGTTCATACTTTCTTCAATCAATTCATTGATATTCACTTTTTTAAATACCTTTCTTTTGTTATTGGTCTGATCCATTAGGTCAAAAACAATTTTATTGGCTCGTTCACTATTTTCTTGAATATCAATAGCATTTTGTCTTAACTCTTCCATTAGTTCTTGAATCAAGTCAAAATTTGACCAATCTTTCTTTCGATAGCCCGTTGTTAAAACAGTCGTTAGTTCTGCTACTATTTCTACCGAACCTTCTGCAAAATTACTAACAAAATTTAGGGGGTTTTTTATTTCGTGGGCGATACCTGCCGTCATTTTGCCCACTAAAGCTATTTGATCTTGTGCGATTAATTGCTGATTCATGTGCAGGATTTCTTCATTTTTTTGATGGATAATATCCATTTTCTTTCCGATGAAATAAGCAAATAGCCCCAGAAAAAAAGGCACAGTATCAATAATCCATAGTAAAGGTTCGGTTGCTTGAATGGTTACTATTGTCTCCCAATTAATGGACCGAACTTGTTTCCACGATTGGATAAAACTGGCTAATATGGGAAAAAGACAACCGAAGAGTGTCCCCAAAAGCGTATATTTCCACGTTTCTTTTTGGTATAGTGTTTTCATAAAGCAGTCAATATTTTTTCTTTCAATAAATTGAAATTAACTGGTTTGTTTAAGAAATCACTTGCACCCAAAGCTAAAGCTTGTTGCCGATTTTTTTCATCACTATAAGCAGTTAACATATACACTTTTAAGGTAGGATATTCACTTTTGACTATTTTTAATAATTCCAAACCACTCATATTGGGCATATTCACATCCGATAAAATTAATAGGTCTGAGCAATCATTATTGGCTAAAAAATCTAAGGCCTCGACTCCCGAAAAGGCAAAGTGCAATTCAATCGTTCCCATCTTTATTTCTTTCCGAAATCGTTGTAGGAATAAGCGTTCTATATTTTGTTCATCATCTACAATTAGTATTTGCATAACAGTCAATTTTTTAGAAGTCAGATGTCAGACCGAAAATTGAAATTTTCTGCCAGAAGTGAGATTTAATCTAGATAAACAGTCAATTTTTAGAATTTTAACTTCGAGTCCTCTGATATTTGGAGTTGTGTAAAAGGGTTGATATGCTAAATATTTTAGTTGGTTATCTAAAGCTATCAATACAAAGATAAGTAGCTATTAGGTTGGAGATTCTTCTTATTGTTTTAAATTGGTGGAGTATTATTCATTAGGAAGGGTGATGATAAACTCCGTAAACTGTCCTTCTTCGCTTATTATTGCTAATTTGCCTGCATGTCTTTTTACGATAATATCATAACTAATAGATAACCCCAAGCCTGTATTCCCTGCACCTGTCGGTTTGGTGGTAAAGAAAGGATCGAAAATTTGGGTACGAATATCAGCAGGAATTCCAATGCCATTATCTTTAATATGGATGGTTATGGTTTGTTTTTTTTGAGTCGTTTTAATAGAAATGGTTGGTTGATATTGTTTATCTGCTAGTTTAATTTTTTCGCTGACGGCATAAACTGCATTATTTAATAAATTAATCAATACTCGACTAAATTCTTGAGGAAATAAAGCTACTGAAGTGATATGTTCATCATATTTCGGCACAAGTTTAATGTTAATTCCACTATTATTGGTACGAATGCTATGTTGTAATAACATAATATTATCTCCAACCAATTTATTTAAATCGGTGACTTCTTTTTGTTTTTGAGTCCCCCGAGCATGATTCATCATACTTTGAATGATTCGAACTGCTCGATTTCCATTTTCATTAATATCGATGGAGTTTTGCGCCAATTCTTCTACTAATTCTACTATATTGGTATAGTCTACATTTGGAATAAGTGCTTGATGTTTAGCAACATATTCCTTTAATTCTAGCAGCATTTCTCTTGACCCTTCCGAAAAATTGATAACAAAATTAAGTGGGTTTTTTAACTCATGCGCAATGCCCGAAGTCAACTGGCCTAAAGAAGCCATTTTTTCTTGAATTACTAATTGATTCTGCGTTTTTAGAATGGCTTTATTGGCTTGACTAATTGCTGTATTTTTCTTACTAATTTTTTCTAATAAATCCTTTTTTACTTTATTGGCTTTATATTGATTGTAAGCGATAATTAAGCCTAATAAGGTTGCCCCTAACAGAATCATCAATAACAAATTTCGGTTTCTCAATTCAAATTCGTGTCGAATTTGTTCGGCTTGAAAGGTCTGTTCTAAAGCAGTTTTTTGTTTTTCGAAATTATCTGCCAATAAGGTAGACGCAATATTATAATTATTATAAGTAGTTTCATTATAGGTGCGAATTCTCTCTATTTCTTTCAAACATTCATTAGCTGATTTATAATCTTTATAAAAGGTGTACATTTCTGCTAATTCTAAGCATTTTTCGCAGATGAAATCAGGCCGCTGTTTCGCTTTTTGAGCATAATATAATGCGCTTTCTCTATCTCCAATTTTAGCATAAGTGATAGCTAAGCCTTCTTGACAATGGCTGGCAGGGATCTGAGAGTCACTTGCAATGGCAAAATCTAATCCTAATTGATAGTATTCAATGGCCTTATCATACTCGGCTGTTTTTAAATTGGCTAATCCTAGTAGTTGGTAAATGTAAGTCAAATCAAATACGTTATCTATTTGCGGATTAATCTCAATGGCTCGTAAACAATATTGTTTGGTTAAATCATAAGCTTCAAGTGGGATGGCAGCTGAAATGATATTATAAATGGCTTTTACTTCGGATGCTAGGCGATTATTTTCCTTAGCAATTTTCATTGCTTTTAAGCCCTGTTCTAGGGTTTTTTCAAACACTTGTAATTCATCATAAGTCGCCCCTAAATGCGTAATGATGTCAATGGCTATTGGATTCTTTTTGTCAATCAATCTTTCTGCCTCAATACTGTGGTATAATAATCTTAAAATTTGGTCATACCCAAAAGATTGAGCTAGTTGATAATGATAGAGCGCTTTCTCTTGATCGTCCTCTAAATGATTTAAACTATCCAATTTAGCCTCATATTCAGTATCTGTTTGAATTTGACAAAAGCCATTTATTTGCATCACTACTAGCAATAATACAATCAACCAACTTCTCGTCCATTGGAGCTTTAATTCAAAAAATTCAATCGTTTCTTTTACTAAAAAGTGCATTTTACAGTTAACTAATAGTAGATCTTTTATAAGACTAACCGTAAATATAGGGAATAATTTGACCTTTTGTTATTGATTTCTATTTTGATATAGGGTTTTCTTATAAAAATGACTTTACTGGAAATCATGTTGAAAACATAAATGATATTGGGTCGAAGATGCAATCTTTGACCATCGACAACGAATTTTAGTTAGATTCTGAAGCCGATATTCGAAGATTGTATCCATAGCCGTCAGGCTAACGATTCAAAATCTGGATTTTTGCAAGCAAATTACGTTAAAAACGTAAGGAATATTGATTTTAAGATGCAATCTTAAGATATCGACATCATCGTAAGTTGCTGATTATCAATGATTATATTCTTAGCCTAACGGCTATGGATTGTATCTTCGAATCGATATTTTTCAAGCCTTTGACTTGATTTTTAGGCGCGAAAGTTTTTATAAGAGAACCCTATATTTTGATAAGATTTATAGTCCTGTGCGCTCCCAAAAGGAGCACACAGGTTACTATCACTACTAGCTACAATCGCGATACAATAAAAGTCTTCGATACTGTTTTCCTGCCTGCCACTTTGATGGACAAAGCATAAAGCCCCGATTCGTAATCTTCTAGTTTTAAGCTTATTAATTCACTAGGAACGGATTCCATATTAATATGCAACATGCTTTGTCCCAAACTATTATGAATCATCAATTCAGCAGGTAAGCCTGCATAATCTTTTAGATTTAAGCTTAACTGACCATCTTGATGTACGGGATTTGGGAACAAACTCAAGTGTTTCAAATGTGCAAAGGGGACATTAATAGTTTCAGAATAACTCGTTTCGCCATTTTCAAATTGAGTAAAAATTCGATAATAATTATTCCCGTCATTTGGATGATTATCGAAATCGGTATTTACGACTAAATCAGCTGCGCCTTCTGCCTTTTTTAGGGTCATCGGTTCAAAGTTTTCACCATCCAAAGATTTTTCTACGACGTAATAACTCTTTTTTAAATCCGATGGATATGCCCATTCTAAGGCGATATTGGTCTCTTTTTTATAGCCTGCCAGCCGAAGATTTCCGGCTATTCTACTACTAGAAGTCGGAGAAAGACTAGCCCCGACTTGCACCATTTCTTCTCGATAACAATAAGAACCATCATTACCAAACATTTGAAGTTTTACTTGATAACTGCCTGCACTTAGATTATTAATTACATGAGGGTCATTGCAATTATCTTCGCAGACTAAAATGACTTGGTAATTGGTATTTGCTCCTATAATTTCAATCTTTTCTCTAACTGCTGTTAAATTGCCTAGGGTAATTTGTCCATTGCCTCCTGTAAAGGTTGCGCCTTCACAATTCGCTATTCCGCCACCTGTTGGAGGATTTCCACCGCCTCCGTCTGTAACGGTTACGTCCATTTCTTTATAACAATAAGAACCATCATTACCAAACATTTGCAATTTTACGGTATAAACGCCTGCTGCTAGGTTCGGAATAATATGTGGGTCATTACAATTATCCTCACAAATTAAGATGACTTGATAATTGGTATTAGCACCAATAATCTCAATTTTTTCTCTGGCTGCCGTTAAGTTACCCACCTTAATTTGTCCATTACCGCCTGTAAAGGTTGCCCCATCACAATTGGCTGTACCGCCACCACCTGTAGTTGGCGTACCTGCACAAGAACAACCATCTGCTGTAATTCTGTCATTAGTCGTATTAGGATTACCATCATTACAAGAGGCGTCAGGAGTTGCAGGAAAAGCAGGATTATTAGGTTGACAATCGGCATTATCACAAGTGCCATCGCCGTCACTATCTCCTCCTTGTCCATCACATATATTTCCTCCGCCTCCGCCTGTAACGGTTACGTCCATTTCTCTATAACAATAAGAACCATCATTGCCAAACATTTGCAATTTAACGGTGTAAACTCCTGCGGTTAGGTTATTGATAACTTGTGGGTCATTACAATTATCCTCACAATTCAACACTACTTGCCAGTTAGTACCCGCTCCGATAATCTCAATCTTTTCTCTGGCTGTTGTTAAATTACCAACGGTGATTTGTCCATTACCGCCTGTAAAGGTTGCCCCATCACAATTAGCTGTACCGCCGCCACCTGTATTTGGTGTACCTGCACAAGAACAACCATCCGCCGTAATTCTGTCATTAGTCGTATTCGGATTACCATCATTACAAGCCGTGCCTGGAGTTGCAGGAAAAGCAGGATTATTAGGTTGACAATCGGCATTATCACAAGTGCCATCGCCGTCACTATCTCCTCCTTGTCCATCACATACATTTCCTCCGCCTCCGCTTGTAACGGTTACATCTACTTGTCGGTAGCAATAAGAACCATCATTGCCAAACATTTGTAATTTAACGGTATAAACGCCTGCTGCTAGGTTCGGAATAATATGTGGGTCATTACAATTATCTTCGCAAATTCCCACTACTTGCCAGTTAGTTTCTGAACCAATAATTTCAATCTTTTCTCTGGCTGCCGTTAAGTTACCCACCGTAATTTGTCCATTACCGCCTGTAAAGGTTGCCCCATCACAATTAGCGGTGCCGCCTCCTGTATTGGAGCAAGTTCCAGGAACAGTAGTAACCGAACTTGTTTGGCTAACAATATTATTATCAAAATCACAAGCATATCGAGAAATAACAGTTACAGGTGTGGTTTGATTATAAGTCGGCAAAGTCGTGGAATAAGTTGCCCCATTATCAACAGAATATTGAATGGTCGCATTGACCTGTCCAATAACTGGAGCTGCAAAAGAACCACCAGTTGGTGTTGTTTGCCCTGCGCTACAGGTGCTATTTGTAATTTGAATTGGCGGTGCAACAATTGCTCCTAAGGAAGGACAAGTTTGGGTAGTCGAACAAGCATTCGGAGCAGTACCTAGATCATTAGCTGTAAATGTGCAATTATCGCCTACTGAAAAATTAGCCCCAAAAGTAAGCGATTGCCCATTGGCAGGTAACGTAAAATTAGTAAAGGTATAGGAGTTTCCAACAATATTAGCGACGGGTTGCGAATCTATAAAAATCCCGTTGCCTACACCTGAGCTTACGACTAAAAGTCCTGTTGTAGGAGGGTTATTAAAATTAACGGTAACTGATTGGGTATAAGTATCATCGTTAGGGTCGTTTGGCGTGTTATTATTATTACAAGTGGAAATATTACTTACCATGATACTTGTAATTTCACAAGTTGGTGTAGCACAAGTTGCTGGTATGGAAGTAACCGTTGCGGTTTGACTAAAAATCGTATTATCTACATTACAATTACATTGAGTTAAAACCGTAACTGCCGTCGTTTGATTATAAGTCGGTACGGTATTGGAAAACGTCGCTCCATTATCGGTAGAATATTGTATTGTTGAACCTGTTGGGCAACCCGTTGGTGCAGCAAAACTACCGCCACTTGGCGTAGTTTGTCCTTGCGCACAAGTACTATTCGTTACTTGTATGGTAGGAGCAGTACTTCCTGCCAAGCCAGTTGGGCAGACAGGCGCACAAGTTGCTGGTACGGAAGTGACCGTTGCGGTTTGACTAGAAATAGTATTATCTACATCACAATTACATCTAGTTAAAACTGTAACTGCCGTCGTTTGATTATAGGTTGGTACTGTAGCAGACCAATTAGCCCCATTATCGGTGGAATACTGCACAGTTGAACCTGTCGGGCAACCCGTTGGTGCAGCAAAACTACCGCCACTTGGCGTAGTTTGTCCTTGCGCACAAATACTATTCGTTACTTGTGTGGTAGGAGCAGTACTTCCTGCCAAGCCAGTTGGGCAGACAGGCGCACAAGTTGCTGGTACGGAAGTGACCGTTGCGGTTTGACTAGAAATAGTATTATCTACATCACAATTACATCTAGTTAAAACTGTAACTGCCGTCGTTTGATTATAGGTTGGTACTGTAGCAGACCAATTAGCCCCATTATCGGTGGAATACTGCACAGTTGAACCTGTCGGGCAACCCGTTGGTGCAGCAAAACTACCGCCACTTGGCGTAGTTTGTCCTTGCGCACAAATACTATTCGTTACTTGTGTGGTAGGAGCAGTACTTCCTGCCAAGCCAGTTGGGCAGACAGGCGCACAAGTTGCTGGTACAGAAGTGACCGTTGCGGTCTGACTAGAAATCGTATTATCTACATTACAATTACATCGAGTTAAAACCGTAACTGCCGTCGTTTGATTATAGGTTGGTACTGTAGCAGACCAATTAGCCCCATTATCGGTGGAATACTGCACAGTTGAACCTGTCGGGCAACCCGTTGGTGCAGCAAAACTACCGCCACTTGGCGTAGTTTGTCCTTGCGCACAAATACTATTCGTTACTTGTGTGGTAGGAGCAGTACTTCCTGCCAAGCCAGTTGGGCAGACAGGCGCACAAGTTGCTGGTACAGAAGTGACCGTTGCGGTCTGACTAGAAATCGTATTATCTACATCACAATTACATCTAGTTAAAACTGTAACTGCCGTCGTTTGATTATAGGTTGGTACTGTAGCAGACCAATTAGCTCCATTATCGGTAGAATATTGTACCGTTGAACCTGTTGGGCAACCTGTTGGTGCAGCAAAACTACCGCCACTTGGCGTGGTTTGTCCTTGCGCACAAGTACTATTCGTTACTTGAATTGTTGGTGCAGTACTAGCGGCTAAACCAGTTGGACAAGTGGCAGGGACTAACCCAGAAACAGTAGTTGCCGTAGCTGCAAAAGGAGCCGAATTAGCTAAATTAAAAATTTGGGTGGTTAAACCAGTTCCAGCTAATTTCCAAGCTAAATTTATTGCTCCGCCATTATAACCGCTTAACTGGAAACTTCCAAGTTGATGGGTATTGGCAGTATTATCTATTCTAGCAACACCTGAATTAAAAGCTGCTTGGTCACCTGGAGTTGGGCCATTTAAATTAATTACAAGTTCATTGTCATTAATCGGCGCTGCACTCATGTTATTAAAATAGGTAATTCCAGTTACTAAGGTATTGGTACCTCCTGCCCCAGGGTCAGTAGGCACAAACATATTCCCATTTTGAGCAGTCCCTAATTTTTGTAAAGCGGGGGTCGTAAAACTAGTAGTATTAAAAGTTAAGACAAAATCTGCATTTCCCAAAAACAAGAGGTCATTGGCATTAGTAGTACGCAGAAAAATGTCGAATTGGACATTTGTACCATTAGTAGTCAAATTTTGAACGCTTGCCTCGACCTGAGTTTGAGCAGTTAATCCTGCGGAAAACCAGAGAGAAATGAAAAATAAGAGGATGTAAAGTCTGTTCATTGTTCGATTGTTTTTAAGGGGTCGAATGAGCATTGGGGGAATTGCTTTACTCGACGCTCTTGTGAATAAAAATTACATTAAATGTTTTTTGATGTGGAAGGCTCCTAGGGCTTACACCCTAGGTTGCGATATGTCGCTCTGTTGGAGCTGAAAAATGACGCAATTTTATTACCAAATTTTGAATACCCTATCCTTTCAGTTACTCATTTACTTAGTAGAAAATGCTGTAAGTTTATTGAAAAATTATTAAGTACAAATTCAATTGCTGTTTCCTCTCAAATTAATCAATACCAATACCTGAAACGATTTGCTGTACCTGATTTCGATTATTCCATGTAATACTTCTATCTGACGCAGCCGTAGTTCCACTCATATCTACATCTGAGCCTAGGTATCCTGTTTGGTTTCGGTTATTCCAAGCCGTATTTCGGTCAGCAGCATCTACCGTACCAGAAGCATTAATATCTGCCGCATGGAGTCCAAGCGTATTATTGCCCAAATCTTTTCTTGCATTCGTACCAAAAGTAGGTGTAGTAGCTAAGGTAAAATCAATATTAGTGGTGGTTGAGGAAAGGCTAATAGCGACATTGCTCATAATGCCCAAATGATTGCGATGTCGAACGACTACATAATAATTCCCAGTTGTTGCCTGTGGAAACGTAACTGGTGAAATACCGTCCATATCTACAATATCACCATCCCTTTGCAACAAAGCAGCACGGGTATGCTGAATTTGTGCATTATCTGCTCCATTACGTAATTCTAAAAGGACCCAATCTACGATGGCATTATTGCCTGTGATCGCCAGTATATTAGTGGCAACGGTTTCGCCACCTGTTAGATGAATAAAATTATTATTTGCGGTATAGGGTTCTGCATTGGGAATCAAGTTTCCAGTACGCAAATCATCGTTCATCAAACCATTATTATAAGGTCCTTCTAAGAAGGCTTTGGTACTTACCTGTACGCCCATAGGAGCAGTTGGAGCGCCTAAAACTTCTTGAATGGCCATGGCAGAGATATTGCTTTCTCCTCCGTTGACGTTTGGTTTGACTTTGATTTCAATAATACCCTCGTTGCTTGAAGTTACTTCCTTTCCAAAATTGATTAGTGTTTGAGTAGAACTGATTTGGTCATTGATAAATACGGTATTAGGTCCACCGCCCGATTGGGCAAATGGAGGAGGGTTGTCTGAACCATTTCCTGTAATGGTTACCGTTTGATTAATACCTCCAATAAATCCAGTTGCAAAAACAAAAGTCCTATATTTAGTATTAGGTTTCAAGTCGCTCCAAATAGCCACAAAGGAATCTCTGGATACAGAAAGGCCCCCATACCTACTTAAAGGTTGTACATGTTGGGGCAAGCCAGGACTAGGAGACCAATCAAAATCACATCCACCAATCCCGCATCGTCTAGCCGTAGCCGAAAAATCTATAGAAGTGGGAGTTCCGTCATCCAAAGAAAGATTGGTCGCAGTTACTGCTTGTCCAGCTATAGGCGTGAGTAAAGTCCAGAAATCGGGTACCTCTGTAGAAGTAGGTTCGTCAAAATCTATCCCAATTACAGGTGGAATTTGAGCGTCTGAAATATTAACTGGGACCGTTGAACCAGGTACTCCAATTGGATAATTAGTTACATCATTGGTTGCTGTAACAACATGATTAATTTGACCTGTTTGAGGCCCTTCTGTTACATTATCAAAGCGACCTCTTACGGTTACTGTCTGAGCAGAAGTATTATTAAAAGAGACGACTATGGTAGGACTAAAATTAATACCATTTAAGCTAATTTCTGACTGTGCATCTGCCGTCAAAGTAACTTCAACCGGTCCCGTAGGGTTAGTCAATAAAGCAATGGTATAAGTGTCTGTTTGTCCTGTTTCACTAACCAAGGTGTTTGCGCCAGAAATAGCAATATTAATGCCCGCAATGTTAGGATTCTGATTAATCGTAAAATTTTGGTTGGATATATCAAAATAAATATTATCAATTGCCTCGATTTTTATCCTTCCTTGATTGGTATTAATATTGGGTAAAGTAACGGTAGCAGCACCGTCATTTAGTGTACTATTTGCCAGAATTATAGGAAATGTTCGACCACCATCATTAGAAAGACTAATTTTAACATTGGTAGTGTTAATTGGTGCTGCATTCGTTCCGTTAACGTCCCAAGTAATATTTTGATTGGTTCCTCCCATAAAGGTTACATTGGTATTAGGAGCAGCAACTTGAAAAGGGCCTGTATTGGCTATGGTTATTTTTACATCATCATTATTACTACCACTAGCGTTGACCATACTTCCTTGATACAAAAACCGATGATTGTCATTAACGGTCAGCCTAAAATTTAAATCTCTAGCTTGGGTTGGTAAATGTTCTAAATTATTGGAATAACTATTTGCTAATAAATTATCTAAATTGGGATAAGTACGATTATTAGTAGTCGTCGGAATAAACCTCGTAAATAATGCGCCTTGCGTATCGTCACTAGGTGGTAAGTTCTGTTGAATTCCTGCATCCAATTGGTCCCAAACATAAGTTAATACATCCCCTGCATCAGGGTCAGTAGCTGTGGCGCTCAATGTAAAAGGTGTTCCAAAAGGAATCGTTCTATCAGGGCCAGCATTAGCTGTTGGAATCGTGTTTCCAGTAACGATAGGTGTGCCTACTCCTGCTTCTGTTACCGCAATATGATTGGCTAATTGATGAAAAGACCTAGAATGGGCAAACGGGTCAGAATTACCTCCTTGAATAGATCTTCCTGCATTCTGAGGTTCAAAATTATTGTTACTTCCATTACTGATGGTATGTCCTTGTTGGAATTGATGCCCCATTTCATGTCTGGTTACCCCTATGTCAAAACCGCCAGAAAATCCTGATTTATACCCACCTGCACAACCTCCGTTAAAGTTGCCTAAGATAACATGGCTAAAATCATAATTTGCAGCCCCAATAATACTATCAATAACTGTTGCTTGTCTACTAAGAATCAAGTCATTAAAGTCACATCCAGCAGAACCATCGGGGATAGTTTCCCAAGGGTCAGTAGCAGCATCTGTAAAAATTAATTGGCTATTATTAGGAATTAATTCAAAGCGGACGGCATATTCTCGACCATAAATTTCATTAATTCGGGGCAACCAATTATTGATTTGGGTTTCCACAGCTGCCACACCGCCTGTCGCTTGGGTAAATTCTCCTCGAACAGAGACTGCCAAACGAAGGATTAATAAGTTATCGCCCCTAGTAAGGTTCGTCCCAATAAAGGGGGCAGGATTATTTTGGCTAAATATGGTAGCATAAAAAATCAAAAAGATAATTGACGTAAAAAGGTATCTCATCACTAAAGAGTTTATAGGTTTGTTCAAAGTTTTGTATTAAAAGATGGGGGGTAGTTTTTATTAATTACTCAATTGCTGTACACGATTCCGATTATTCCAAGTAATACTTCTATCTGACGCAGCCGTTGTTCCACTCATGTCTGCATCCATTAGAAGATAGCCGTTTTGATTCCTAGCATTCCAAGTATCACTTCGGTCAGCAGCATCTACCGTACCTGAAGCATCTACATCAGCAGCAAATAATCCCCATACATTATTCCCTAAATCAGCCCTAGCGTCTGTGCCAAAAACAGTAGTTCCTCCCACCGTAAAATCAACCGTTGCAGGCGTATTAGTCAAACTAACCGCAGCATTGGTCATTATCCCTAAATGATTACGATGGCGAATAGCTACAAAATAATTACTTGCTGTTGCCATTGGAAAGGTAATGGGAGAGCTTCCATCTGTATCTACAATATCTCCATCTCGTTGTAATAATGCGGCACGAGTATGTTCGACCATGGTGTTGGTTGTGCCATTTCGAAGTTCTATAAATACCCAATCTACAATAGCATTATTTCCAATAGCTGTCAAAACATTGGCAGCTACCATTTCATTGCCGCCATTAACATGGGTAAAATTGGGGAGACTGGTATATGGTTCGGTCATTGGAATGAGGTTGCCGCTTCGCAAACCATCATTCATTAAACCATTATTATAAGGGCCCTCAAGAAAGGCTTTAATATTTACTTGAATACCTGTATTACCTTGAATACTAATAGGTTTAAATTGATTGCTAAAAATGATACATTGTGAGGATTGGACGGCTGTGAAATCTTGTCCGATTAAGTTAGCAGGTATAATATTATCAGGGGGGGTATTACCTCCTGATTTATAGGATGCACCATAAATACGGTAATATCCTGCTCCTAGTGTCGTAAAATTAGCAGCAGCACTTTCGGCAGCAATTTGATTATTGGCAGTATTAATTGCCATATACGTATAACTTGTGTTAGTCGGCAGCGTGAGAATTGGCGCAATTTTACCTGGTCCTTGAATAGTTATGGTAGCACTACGGTTACTGACTAAATGATAAACCGTACAGGGATTCAATAGGGGGACATTCCTTAAATCTCTTCCAAAAAGACCATCTTGAAAACTAGAAGCTAAAAAACCAGTACAACCTAAATTTGGATTGAATGTTGAACCACTAAATAAGTGATAGATATTATTGAAATTTGAAGTAAAAGTATAAGCTCCAGCCCTATCTACGGTAAAACTAACTACCTCAAAAGGAGCTGTATTATCGGGAAACTGCGTACAATTAGTACCCGTCGCATCCCAACCTAATTCCGTCATGGTGGCACTTGCCTCCGTAATATTAAAAGTGAAATTGTTTACATAATTGATGGGCGTATTGATAATGGTTAAATTTAAATCAGCAGCTCCTGCATTAAAAGTCATGGCATCAATAGGACAAATATTACTACTAATCGGTAACCCACAATTCGAAGTAGAAAGAATAGAAAAATCAGCATTGGAAATATCAAAAATCTGTACGCAAGTATTCTCTGTTGAAATAACTCGAATTCTAGCAGCAGTTGAAGTTGGCGTGGTGGTAGGTATCATTCCTGTCCAAGTACCATCGTTTGGGGTATTTTCAACTAAGGTTAAGGGATAGGTAAATCCACCGTCAATCGAAAGTTGAATACTTACAGTATTAGAAATTCCGGCAGTATGATTGCTCCAAGTTACGGTAGCATTATCGCCTATTGTCCAAGTTTCTCCACCATTTGGTGCGGTTACGGCAAAGGGATTTAAAGTAGCATCTACATTGATAGACAGCGTATCTCCATTGGTTCCACCGCCATTAGGGTTATTGTCTCTTGCCGTTAATTTAAAACGAATAGTTCTCGATACCGTTGGGAGGGGTTCAAAGCTATTCGTAGTAGCTGTATTATTAACAACAAAATCAATAGCAGGAAAAGTCCGACTAGCAGCAATACTGGGTGGGTAACTTCTGAATAAAGGAGCAATGGAACTAGCCCCCGCAATAGCACCAATAAACCCTTGAGTAGGCGACCCTATTCCATCTTCATCAATTTGTTCCCAAGTATAAGTTAGATTGTCTCCATCCGCATCTGAACCGCTTCCAGATAAAATAAATGGAGTAGCAGGAGGTAAGGTAAAATTATTTAAGTTACAAGAATTGGCATTCACAACTGGAGGCGTATTATTGGTCGCAACAGCAATTGGACAAGTACTAAAAGCATTTATATGGGTCAGCATTTGTTCCAAACTTTGGGTATGAAAATAAAGGTCTCGACCATTTCCAATATTATTATCCGCTTGACATTGACCGTTATAAGACATCATGGTCGTTCCACTACCAATTTCCCATGCGGCAAAATCACCAATACCTCCTAAACTACAACCTGGCCCTGTTCCATTCCAAGAGTGATTCGCTCCAAATTGATGCCCTACTTCATGAAAAAAAACTTGTAGGCTCACTCCTTGATTAGGTATTCGGCCTGTGCTCCATCCTCGCGCTTTAGAAGGCGTATCACCTATTGTTTGCGCTGTTCGGTTACATCCAGAAAGGGTACTAATACTACAAACGCCTCCTGTACTGGCTTGCCCCCCAAAAGGCCAACCATTATTATCCGTTTCTGTATTAAAAACATGACCAATATCGTATTGAGCATACATAAAATTCATAGAAATTGCATTCCCCGCTTGGTCTGCAAAACTACACCCGCCTTGTGGTTGTGGAATAAAAGGGTCTGTTGCTGGGTCACTATATAACCTTGTACCTATTAAATTAAATTGCACCGCCATTTCCTGCTTATAAAATGAATTCAAAGCATTGACATTGGCTGTAATCACCATGTTCACGGCAGCATCATTATTTCCATTATTGAGATAAAAATCACCCGTACAGGCAATTGCCATCCGGTAAGTTCGAAGCGTTGCCCCGTTTGGAATAGTCGTTCTAGCTACAGCTTTATTTTTACTTGTTTGTTGATACACTCGCTGTAAAATCCTATCCATTTCTGGTTGCTTTTCATCTACATCGCAAGTATATTTTTGTAAGGATGCTAACTCTGACTGAAGACCATAAGCTTTTGGATTTGATTTATCGATGGGTTCAATTATCATAAATCCTGAGGGTGTATTCAAAAAAATGGTCAACCATTGGTCGTTCATTGTAATACTACCAACTACATGCTCTTGATTCGTGCATTTAAAGTTATAAGTCTTAATAGTAGGGTTCTGTTTTTTAAATGCTGTAGATAAAAGTTGATTTTCCCATACTTCCAGTTCATATTTTTTTTTCTTAATTGTCAAATTAAGCTTATCCTGTCTAGCACCCGGTGTCTTCCATCTAGAAAATTCGGTTGGTAGTTGAAGCAAATTGTTTCGAATAGCAGAAAAATCAATCGAAACTGCTGATTTTTCAGGTAGCCTTGCTTGGCCCCAAGCCGTATCAGGTACTAATAATCCGAATATCAATACTATTAGGTAAAGGACTTTTGCTTGACCAAAGTTTATGGGTACGGCCTGTTCTTGCAGAGTTAGTCTTTTCATATCGTCGTTTTTGTTTTTACCAAATACATTATTTAAAAACTAATGCTAGTTGAGTATTAGCGGGTAGTATCAAACCCTAAATTCCATAAATAAGGTGATGTAAACATCCCTAAGTACAAGGGTTGAATTATTTAAGGAATGAAGGATTGAAGGAAATGCTCATTATCAGAGAATTACGTCTAAACCCTTTACCCAATTAATTAACCAACTCTACTCAACTAATTAAAAGCATTAGTAAGTATTGATTTTTGGAAGGAGGGGACTTACCTAAATCATTACAAATATGAAGACTATTAGTAGAACTGTTTCCCATTATTGTTTTTGA
Source organism: Saprospiraceae bacterium (assembly GCA_965277445.1). GTDB lineage: Bacteria > Bacteroidota > Bacteroidia > Chitinophagales > Saprospiraceae > JAFMDF01. The sequence continues at coordinate 115,745 of CBDICY010000002.1, forward strand.
ATGGTGGACTATTGTTCCTTTCAATTTTTAGGCGACTATCGCCTTTATTTAATTTCCTAATTGCTGAACTTGATTGCGATTATTCCATGCTAAACTTCTATCCGAAGCAGCGGCTGTTCCATTCATATCTGCATCTGAAGCTATATAACCTGATTGATTGCGATTATTCCATGCTAAACTTCTATCCGCCGCATCTACTGCACCCGAAGCATTTAAGTCAGCAGCAAACATTCCTAAAACACCAGTCCCTAAATCCTTGCGGGCATTCGTACCAAAAGTTCCTGTTGCATTAGTTGTAAAATCAATCATTGTAGCGGTACTGGTTAAATTCAAAGCGGTACTCGTCATAATTCCTAGGTGATTACGATGACGTACGGCTACAAAATAATTACCTGACATAGCTTGGGAAAAAGTTACAGGGGAAGTTCCATCTACATCCACAATATCTCCATCTCTTTGAAGTAAGGCAGCACGGGTATGTTCGACAGTAGCATTGGTCGTGGCATTCCGTAATTCTAAGAAGACCCAATCTACAATGGCATTATTACCAATAGTCGTCAATATATTAGCTGCAACCGTCTCATTTCCTCCATTAGTATGGGTAAAATTGTTTAGAGCGGTATATGGTTCAGTAATAGGAATTAGGTTACCACTTCTTAGCCCATCATTCATTACTCCACTATTATAAGGTCCTTCTAAGAATACTTTTGCATTTACCTGTATACCCGATGAAATTTTTCTAATATCAAAAGAATTGAGCCCAGATGTTGTTTTAAATTCATGAAAAACAACTAAAATTGGTGTACCATCCGTTCCTCTTATAATGCCTTGTTTGAGGTTGTTTACAGGTTCTTCGTTTACAATAAGTTCTGCAGAACTCAAATCCCCCCAATTAGCTATTTCAATACATAAATTAACAATGGGTTGGTTCTCAGTAGCGGCAATATCAAAGGTTAAACTATCACTACTACTGATACGGGTAAATTTGTAGGTTCTAGATAGCAAGTCATAACCCTGACTTGTTCCGCCGTTAATGTCAATGGCAAGAGGTGCACTATTCCAAGATTTTCGGAGTTTGACTAAACTATCAATGGGCTGATTCGTGAGTCCCCAAAAACAGGTATAAGGAGCCCCACCTTCTCCCATGGCATCATTACCACCAAAACTTACCGAACGAGCTCTTGTTTTGGTATCTGGTGTAGTGGCTCCAACACCAATGGAGTTGACTTGAGAAACAGGCCAATGAGCAAATGGCCCTGCATAAGTAACGGGTAAATGAAAAGCATCGGCTGGATATAGGTTATAGGGTTTATGAACCGATTTTGTATTGATTAATTTGATACTAGCTTGACTAATGCCTGGTCCTCCTCCACTTGGATAATTAATGGCTCCTTTTTGACCATTATCATTAGCAAATTGAATAGCACCAACGGTATCCACCATATCTGCTACATCCATTCCAGGAGAAACGATTAAATTATTATCATGGAAAGGTAAATTGGGTAATCCATGCCAATCTACTTGCTGTACGACCGTCTCATCAGGAAATATATAGTAATACTCATCTACCCAATAGTTTTCACCTCCAGTAGGAAAAGTAGTAAAATCTGGGGCACGAGGAGCATATCGCCAATGCACCATTTTCCTTGCAGGAGTATCTTCGATAAGTCGGACGTGAGAAGTGCGACATTCCTTATCCATCATGTGTTCATACGTATAGGTAACGGGCGTTATGATTTCATTTTCAATACTTTGACTGCCATTCCAAATATTATTTTCCGATACCAAGGCAAATCCATAGCTCATACCACGCCAGAATACAACACTATTTTGGCTATTTTCAAATTTTACAGATATATCTGGAAAGTCCGTCGTTTGCCACATATTATCCCATAAATCATGGTAAGCGAACTTGGTATAATCAACACTAAAAGTAGCAGAATTAGTGGTGTTGCCCGGTAGCACTCTATTTTGAATAGGCGGATTATTGGTAATCGTCGTACCGGGATTAAAATTATTATAAGAACTACTAACTTGCGTAGCGTTTAAAGCGCTGTTATAAATTCTAACTTCATCGACCATCCCTTCCAAGCCAAAAAAATTGATACCATCACCTTGTGGACTACCTGTAGGCGAAGCATCTGCCGCTAACATTCGGACATTATTTAACCCAATGCCAATATCGGTGTTGGCAGTACTTATATTCGTATTCAATGGAACATCTACTGCATTTACAAGTGTACCATTTACATACAGAAAGAGCTGGTCATCTAACCTGACTCCGACAACATGTGCCCATTGTTTTAAGGGAACAGTCCCCGTTGGAGCGGTGCAATAATAAAGTGTACCGCCAATACTAACAACCAAAGAAGGTTGTCCTTCAAAATTAATCCCCAAGTAATAACCTTGCCCTCCTTGGAAAGGAGTGGCTTTCTCATCATCTCCAGCGCCAATAGTGGGAATTAATCCAAAATTAGATTGATGTACTAATGGTACCATATTATGTGGATTGGCACTAACTGCAACCCACGCCTCCAATGTAATATCCCGAGTAATGGCGTTAGTAGCAGCATTGGCGGGCAAGGCTACATTAGAAAAATAACCATCGAAGGCTAACGCAGTACCAGAAACGCCTGCCTTGTAATTTGCCTGATAGCCATTGATGGTCGAATTGGTTTTTGTAACGCTTTCAAGTGTGGTTGCATCGTTATAGTTGTTAATCGCCTCATCAAACTTCCAATGATGAACAGGATTACCCACAACTGGGTCTTTTACTAGATTACTCGTTTTTGCTGCTAGAGGTCTCGGTAGATTCGTTGGATTCGTAGTAACTGTAACAGACATTCCTTGACTATTTAGCTGCAATTCTTGGGTAAATTGATTGCCAGGGAATTGCCAGTCTTCTAATCGATTCGCCCCTTGTTTTACTACTCGGGTAACACTACCATTTGGACGAATAGTATAGCGTTCGTGCACATAAGTTTCAAAGCCGAGGGTCACATTATTGGTCGTTGTTGGATACCGCCAATGCACGACAATCTGTTGGTCATTCTGCGAAATCAATCGAGCATAAGAATATTCAACGTTATTGTCTGGACTGGTCGGTCCTAAATAGGCAACTTGGTTGGACGTATTTTGCCAATAGGGTCTAAACCCTTGATTCCGCTCAAAAATGAACTGCCCAGTAGGTAAATTCACAATAATATCTGAATAAATACCAAAAATAGTGGAGTTATTTCTTTCCGTATGATAGGCGTAGAATTGTGGATTGCTTTGTGCTAAAAGGCAATAAGGAGCGAAACAGCATAATAATAATAATAATAGTTGAATTCGACCAATAGACCAAAAACTATTTTTTTGTGCTTTAATTTTGACAATTATTTCTTTAAACATATTTATATTTTTTTGGTAACTATTCAGAAAATAATGGCTAACTGATTACTGAATAGCCCCGTTTTTTATATTTAATAATTAAGTACATCGTTCAATAAATTTATTCGTTTTTCGTAATCGCCAAATTCATTTGGCTGATTCCATTTTTTGCTTGGAAAAGGGCCTACCAAATAAATTTGGTGGCTACAAAAGATTACAACTTATTTAATGAACGATGTATTAAGCCTACATTAATGAATAACTAACTTTTTACTAATTATAGTAGAAGGAGTCGATAATCGCAGTAAGTAAAGTCCTTTGGCAAGTGTTCCAGCATCTAGTTGAAAGCGGTGTATTCCTTTTGTTAAATTGGTCGTTTTAATAATGGATATGACCAATTGTCCCCTTAGATTATATAAACCTAATTGAGCAGGACTCTCCAAGGGTTGTATAAATTCGATGTTGGTATTATGGACAAATGGATTCGGAAAAACTTTTAAGGTGGCTAAATCAGTAGGCGCTTCATATTGGTAAGCAGTTTCCGTTTCCGTCGGAAGGGTTCTACTTACCGCCACAATTTCTTCATTTGTTTGTAAAGAATTGGTTTGACAATTATTCATAATTTTTGCAGAGAAATTAACGCCTTGTCTAGCGTGAAATCCGGGTAGCAAGGTAATGGAAATACCTGCTTGGTAAGTTATATCTGTGGTCGTTGCACCATTTTGATAAACCATTCTAGACCGAATACTATCACAAGCTAAAAAATTCGAGTCCACACTAATCGTATTATTGGCTAGGTCTAAAAAGGTAGGCAACCCTTGGTTAGTGCTAAGATTCGCCTTAGCAGAAGAAAAAGGAGTGGTACTACTTAAAATAAAAACTTGAGTAACTAGACCACTACCAGCAACTTTCCATTGCAGGTCATTCACCCCTCCATTATAGCCGCTTATTTGAAAAGTACCCAATCGATGAGTATTGGCGGTATTGTCAATTTTCGCCACACTTGAATTAAAAGCAGTTTGGTCAGATGGCGTTGGCCCATTTAGGTTAATAATTAACTCATTACCGACTATGGCTGCCGTACTGGTATTGTTAAAATAATTCGTTCGAGTGACTGTTTGATTGGTACTGTTTAGCGTAACAGGAACAAAGGTATTACTGCCTGGTGCCGTTCCTACTTTTGATAAAGAAGGGTTGGTAAAATTGCCTGAATTAAAAAGTAATACAAAATCCGCATTGCCTAAAAATAAATCTCCTGCATTCGTATTTCTCAAATACAAGTCAAATTGAAAATTTGTACCATTAACCGATTGGTTTCGAATACTGAGTTCTAGGTTGGATTGGGCGAAGAGGGGGATACCAACCAATACCAAATATCCGATTAAAGTAAATTTTAGCTTATTCATTTTGAAGAATTTTTCGGAATAAAGAAAAGAGGAATTCTATAGGGTAAAGATAAGGAAGAGGAAGGTTCAACTTCGTTCACTATTTAGGCAAAGAGGTGGAGTATTTCACTTAAAAGGTGGACTATTTGTTGATGTACGAGGTGATTTCAGAGTATAACTAATTGGCTTATAAGGTATTAAAGGTGGACTATTTGGGGCAAAAGTTTCGTTACAATTTAGCCTCAACGAGGCGACATTCTTTAACCTAGGGCGTAAGCCCTAGGGCATTCATAAAAGAAGAAAAGAAGCATTAATGATAGTTCGCCCTATATTGACTAGGCGAAACACCAAATTCTTTAGAAAACACTCGACTAAAAAATTTAGGGTCATTAAAACCAGTACGATAGGCAATTTCGGATATAGTACTATCTGAGGAAATCAGCATATCTTTAGCATGATGAAGCCGTATAGTTCTGATAAATAAAGAAGGAGAGCGACCTGTTAATGCATTAAATTTTCGACGCATAACTGAGTAACTCATCCCTGATTGTTGAGCTAAAATTTGTGGAGAGAAAGTAGCGTTGTTTAGGTTTTTTTCTATAATAGACTTAGCTTTAAGTACAAAAGCATCTTCGAGTAAAAATTGCTCAGATGGTGGTAAAGGTACTTGTCCGTTTTCATTCGTATCTCCCTTCGTCCCCAACTGAAGTCCAGCATAGCGTTCCTGTAATTTAGTCCTCAATTTCACTAATTGTTCGAGGGTTACAGACAGTTCTTCTGGATTAAACGGTTTCGCAAGATAGGCATCTGCCCCTTTACGCAGTCCAGCTATTCGACTTTTTATATCCGCTTTGGCAGTCAATAAAACGATTGGAATATGGCTAGTACGTTCATCATTTTTCAGCGTATCACAAACTTCTAATCCATCCTTATCAGGCATCATTACATCAGAAATAATAATATCTGGGATTTCTTGTAAGGCGATTTCAATCCCTATTCTACCGTTAAACGCAAAACTAAGTTGATAATCGGCTATCAAACAAGATTTTAAATATTCCACTACATCTGCATTATCCTCAATAATAAGTAATTTGGGCTGGTCAGTTGTTCTTTCATTTTGATATAAACCATCCTCTGATATTGCTGGAGTTAGGGAAGGAGAAACCGAGCGAGCAGCTTTTGTCACGGTCTCAAGCGGCGCATTATTATGAATTGGTAATTTTACTGTGAAGGTAGTTCCCTTATTAATTTCACTCGTTACCTTAATTTCTCCATTCAATAATTGAATTAATTCCTTGGTTAAAGCTAAACCAATACCTGTTCCACCAGCTTTCGAAATAGTATCATTGGCTTGATAAAATCGGTCAAAAATATAAGGTAAATCTTCTGCTGGAATGCCCTTTCCCGTATCACTAATGCACAAAATAACAAAAGATTCATTAGTGGCTGCAATAGTTGTTGTCTCTAAACTTATTATTATTTTTTGTCCAGAAGAAGTATATTTTATGGCATTGGATAATAGGTTATTACATATCTGGCGGATTTTTTCCCTGTCATAATCCATAATAATTTTAGGCACCTGACTTTCTACCGTTAATAAAATGTTTAGGGCATTGGCAAAAGAATGAAAACTCTCTGTTATATACCTTACATAACCTACCAAATCATCTTGGGTTAAATGAACCGATAATTGATTGTTTTCTACTTTGGAGAGGTCTAGAATTTGTTTAATAAGGTTTAGTAAATTTTTGCCATTCCGATGGATGAGGTTTAGTTTATTGCTAACGGTTGCTAAAGTGGTTGTTTTTTCTTGCGCTTGTAATTGGGTCGTCATTCCTAACATCACGGTTAAAGGGGTGCGCAATTCATGGGTAATGTTCGTGTAAAGTCGTGTTTTTAATTGGTCTAAAGCTGCTAATTTTTCATTTTGCTGCATAATCTCTTTAGTTTGTTCCTTTACCAGTCGAGTTAGTTTGCGTTTTTGTATTCGATTTTTAATCAAGTCGTAAATAAATACTGCTAAGATGGCTAAAATAATGACCAATGCAATATTTCTAGTATTTCGTTCTTTTTGGACAACTCTTTCTAATGCTAGTGCTTTTTCTTTCTCGTATTGACTTTGTTCCCAAATTATTTTTTTTTCTACTTCTAAATTATAGAAACTATCCCTATTTGCAACATGCAGTTTATAATGTTCCAATGCTTTTTGATAATTTTTTTCAAGCGTATCTAGTGCTACTAATTCATTATAAGCCTCACTTATCGCAATTTTATTATTGAGAGATAATGCAAGTGAAATATTTTCATTAAGTACCTTTCTTGCTTCCTTCATTTGACCATTATCTATTAATAAATCTGCTTGTAAGGCTAAAGCATTTGTTAATAAATTTTGATAACCATTTTTTCTTCCTAAAGCAAGCGCTTGTTGATTATACTGGTAGGTTTTATCGGTATTGTTGAGTCTGTAATGAAGTCTGGCTAACTGATAATAAACGGCCATTAATTGAAATTGGTCTCCAACTGCTAGGGTTTGATCTTTAAGAAGTTGGCCGTATTTAAGTGCTTGCTCTAGACTATCTAACCTAAAGAAGACATTAAATATCATCGTGTATTCATTGATTAATTCTCTATCTAACCCTTTATTTTTATACTTTTCAATATCCTTTAAATGAATAGGTAATATTTCATATAATTTTTCTCTGTCTCCTGATGAATGTGCAATGATTTTTCGTTGTCGTTGTGCGTGAACAGTGTCTCTATTTTCCTCTGCAATCCGCAAAGCGATGTAGCTATGCTTTGAGTAGTTGGGTAGGTCACTCATTCCAATATATGTATTGGCTAGTCCTTGGTGCGCCCGCATAATCAGTTCATAATCAGCTATTTTATCTTCATAACTGGCAATTTCTTGGTAATATTTCAAGGATTGCGTATAATTATCTTGATTTAGATAAACGGACGCAATTCTATATTTAGCATATAATGTTCCTTTTTTATACCCTGAGGATAGTGCCAGGTTTAATGCTTCTTGTCCGTATTTAATAGCTACCTCATTATTATGTGTTGTAAATTCCCAAGCCAATTGGTTTAAAATATCTATTCGTGCGGTAGTTTCAATATTGGTCGCTAGTTTTGCTTGTAAAGAATCAACTTTAGATTGGTTTTGGGCAATCAAAGAAGGTATCCCCAATGGACTGAAAAGTATCAGGGTGTAGACTACGAAGAATAGAGAACAGGTCTTGCTAATTGTCATCCAAAGGTATTTTAAAAGCTAATGCAAGATACCTGCTTTTATTGGAATATACAATTTTGGCATTTGTTCCCAAGAAGAAGAGACTGTATCAAAATATAAAATGGACTTTTTAAATCCGAATAAAATATCGAAACCCTCTCCCTGCTCCTGTCCAAAGGAGAAAAATTCTGTGTTATTTGAAAATTCAGAACTTTAATTGGGGGCATTTTTCATAATTCGTCTTACGATATAATCTCTTCTGACAAAGAGCAATAAAAATTACTTAAGCAACCTTGTTAAATCACAGTTGTTTCACAACCCGTTTCGTCCAAACTTTATCCCCAACCTGTATGCGTACTAAATACATACCATCAATCCAGTTTGCACTAGGAATAGTTAGGGTGTTAAAACCTGCTACTTGATGAGGATTATTTAAAGATTCAGCAATTAAGCGCCCCCTTAAATCAAACACATGAATATATACTTCGCTTGGTACTTCTAACTCATATTCAATGGAAAAGGATTGACTAAATGGATTTGGGAAAACAAGGGGTTCTACCAATTGTGGTCGCATCGTCAATGAGATAGGAATCGAAGTATCAGCTTGCCGCAATTCCAAATCTTCTGCTACTAAACTATTCGTACAAACATCAATTTTGGCGGTAAAAGTACTGCCCGCGTTTGCGGTAAATCCAGGGTTTAAAGTAATACTCGTTCCTGCTTGATAGGTAATGTCTCCTGTGACATTTACTGCACCATTGGTGATGATCGTATTGGATGCTTGTTGATTGCCTGTAGCTGTACTATTAACCAGCAAATCGGTTGGGCAATCGGTAGGATTACAACTAGTTAATCTTAAGATTTTATGAACCCCTTTATCTGAAATGTATATCGTACTACCTATTCTAGCTACATCCGTAACATCTGTCAAGCCCGCTACTAGGATGGTCAATTCGCCTGTTGTTGTATTGGCGGAAAGCACTCGACCAGTTCCTCTTTCTGCGACCAATATATTACCATCTGCATCTGTCGTTAAGCCAGTTGCTCTTGCTAAAGTAGTACCTGCTGGTGCTGGCAAGGTGCTGAAAGTGCCAGTAGCGGGGTTAAAACTGCCGATACCTCCGTTGGGTGTTAAGGTACTGATGGTATAATAAAGGATGCCATTTGCTCCTGGAGTTAATCTGGAGATGGTTTGATTATTTGGATTGGTCCAAGTGTTAATAATTGCTCCATTGGTGGGGTTTATTTCTCGAATATCCACCCCACCAGCCACAAATAATCGAGTACCTTGGACGGCTACTCCAGTAGTAAATTCTTCGAAATTCCAAAGCCAATTATTACAAGTGCTTTGGGTACTAAAATTTAAAGCAGTAATGCCAGCGGGTCCCATGGCTACGATTAAATTGCCATTAATACTGGTAATATCTTCTGGAAATCTATTTCCTGCATCTGTACCTGCATCACATTGCAGCGGAATGGCACAAGCAGGCATATTCCGCTGTACATATTCGTAATTGGCCTCGGGCGTTCCATAAGTGCCTACTGAGTAAATATCATTACCAACAACACCTATTCCTGCTACTTCGTAGGAATCGTTGCAATGTTCTAAAATGCCACCACAAGTACCGCTATGGTTAGTAGATGTAGCGGTAAAATTCCAAATACAGCCAGCATCTGTCGTGGCTGCTGTTCCTGTAGTTTCCGTTGTCTCTATTCTCCAAAAGTAACTGCCGTTAAGATTATTCAACGTAAAAGTATTGCCAGTCATAATACCTTGATCCGCAGTAGCCGTTCCATCTTTTACGTCTGCATAATTACTAGAAAAATAAAGTCGTTGTTGGGTCGCTCCTGCGCTTGGATTCCAACTTAAGGTAACCGTTCCACTAGCCCTACCCTCTCCGTGATAAGGTGTGGGGTCTTTTGCCCCTAACCCTCTGTTAGCTAAGACCGCTACCTCCGCAGCCGTTAAGGACCTATTTTTTATCCGTAAATCATCTAATCGTCCGCTAAAAAAAGGATTATTCCCATCAAAGGGAGCTGCATCGGGATTTGCGCCAATATTAAAATCTTCTCGTAACTGAACGGGGTCATGGGTAGCAGTATTAGTCGCTGATTGCATTGCCATACCCGTTGGTTGCATGTATAGGGTAGCTTGGGTAGGTTCAATGACGACTGCCACAAAAGTCCATGTTTGATTGGGGATGATCAATCCACTATCAAAACCAAAAGCGGATGGATTCCATCTATAGGCTAGTTCATTCCCAAAACCAAATACCATTCCTTCAAAATTATCCGTGGTATTCCCCATCATAATTCCTGTTGCCTCTACTTGATCGCCCTCTCGATAAATCCACCCTGAATAAGTAATGGTATTGGTAACTACACTTTCGGGCAATGCTTTTACGTAGTCTCTATTCCCATCCAAAACCAATTCTCCATTTGCATTAATGCTGGCATTATTAAGTAACACGCCATGATTGGCTCTCGAACCAGAATCAAAAGCTCTTTTTTGGCTTTTTTCAAAAGTCCAATAGCCCAAATCATCATTTGGAATATTGGCTTTTAAATGCACATTGGCAGTACTGGTTCTTCCCGTCGCATCTTGTATTCGATAGGAAAAACGGTCGGTTGCTGCTGAAAAACTAGTTGGAGTCGCTATCAATAATTGATTGCCTGATTGCGTAACCGTTAAACCATTAAGTGTTTGGTTATCAAAACTTAGGATAGAAATGACGTCATTATTGACATCGTTATCATTCGACAATACATTGATGGTAATATTTCCACCTGTTCCTGGTTCATAAGGCACTACATCATCAACTGCTCTAGGCGGCAAAGGAATAGTCGGCGTAGGCAATACTTCTAAGAAAGCTAATTTTCTATCTCGTTCTCTTAATAATTTTTCTAACGCAGGGCCAGAAAATTTGGCTAATTCATTATTGGTACTAATGGTTTTACCCTCTGGTGCTCCGCCTTCGTTATGTCCTACATCCCAGATATGTCCGATTTCATGCCGCGTGATTCCTCCAAAATCTCCATTCATTTCTACTGTATTTAGGCTGAATGGATAAGGGGCCGTATCTCCAATTCTTCCACTACCACTTGCTGGCCCCATGAATCCACCAGCCAAACACAACATATCATAAGTACCAGTAGCTAAAGTAGGGTCATTCGCCCATACATTGGCAATGCTATTATTAGGATAGGGGTCGGCATCCACATGCGCTCTAATGACTAATTTTTCGATTTGATGCGTGATAGATGCGTCTCTAATAAAAGGTAGATTATTACCTATTATGGCAAACTCAGCCATTTCAACGGCTGCTGCTGTACTATTTCCTGCCGCTGCATACATATCACCAGAGGCATCTACCCCAACTCTGGCGGAATAAAAAGTATTTCCTGCACCACCTGCCCTGACTTCCAAGGCAGGAAATCTAGGCGTTACTAAGGTATCTGCATCAAAATCTGTAACATCTCCCCCATCATCGACCCATTCATAACCTCCTTCAAAAATAACTCTGGCTTGAACAGGTCTACCTCCATCCCTCAAAACTGCACATGCAATCGTACCAGGAATTCCTTGCACCGTACCGATATAGGTTCGGACATCCCCAGAAGGGATACTCGTAAAAGAACCGTTAGCCTGTTGTTCTAAAATTTGGAAACCAGCACTTCTAACGGAGAATTTAGTAAAATTAACCGTTATCGTTTGGTCATTAAAAGTCATGGTATGATTAAAGGTAGCTGGCGTTTGCGCTACCAGACTTTGATAGCTTAACAGAAAAACTCCTATTAATTTTAAGGAAAGCCATAATGTATTTGAGGTAGATCTATTTTTCATGATTTAAATTTGAAGAGTCTGCAATTAAGAAGGAGAAAGGAATTGACTCGCCATTCACCTATGAATCAATGGCGGCCAATTCTGTATCAGGGTAAACTTTTATGGGGTTTTTAAAAACACTTTTATTTGGCAATCATTATTTTCTGAATGTATTTGGCATAACTCGATTGCAATTGCACATAATACATACCTGCTGCTAGGTCTTCAGTTTGGATAGTTAATTCGTGCTGCCCTTCTGTAAATTCACCACTAGTTAAATGCTTGACTTGTTGACCATTCATATTAAAAAGACCAATATTGACTAGGGATTCCTTAGGTAATTCAAAATTAATATTAGCCTGATAAATTACAGGATTGGGAGATATGGCTAAAGTTTGTTCGGGGGAATGGGTCGGTAAAGCAGCGATTGCTTGGCTGAGTGTATTACTATTTCGGCTAGTAACCACAGGAGATTCCTCTCGGAATGCAGGTGCGCAAATATTACTGATAGATGCTATAAAGTCACTATTAGCCTGTGCATGAAATCCCGGTTTTAGGGTAATAGAGGAATTAGAATTAAAACGAACTGCTCCATCGGCAGTTGAAACATTAACCGTTCCTTCCGTAGCAATTGTTCCATTCGTGTTAAATGTATTATAATGGCTATTGATATAAGAACCATGGATGGTGTAATTGGTCGAACCACCGCAATCAGCCGTATAGCCTTCTAAAATCTGTAAGCCTGCCCAACTAGAAAATTGTTCGTCAGCTCGTTTGGCAAAAACACCTGTAATATGACCATTTACATCTGGAGAGACATTGATAAAATTACCATCAAATTCTGAATCTAGCGTAACAGGATTGCCTACACCATTACCGGCATCATGGCCATTAATTGACAAATTGGCTGGATTTCCCCCTTTTTGACCAAACAGGATAAGACTATAAACTTTTGCCGGATCAAGGCCTGCAATTTGCCAATTTATAGAACTGGAAATAAAGCCAGCAACCATATTTCCATCTAGACAATGACGGTTTCGCAAAAAAATAACGTGTTCTCTTAGCGCATCTGATATACCTGCTCCCCCGTTGAAGCACTCATAGGTGTCTCCATTTGTATTTAGCGTTACCAAAATGCCATTGCTCGTAGTACTAGAAGTATTAGGGCAACAAATTGTTAAAATACCAGTACCTACATTGAAATGATGCCAAAGTCCTACTTGCCCAGGAAATACAAGCCCAGTCGAATTATTGGGTTCACCAATTGGTGTGGGGGTAGCTGGTCCCTCGATACCAAATGGGTTATTAGAACAGGCGGTGCCGCCATCGCCCAAATCAAAAGCAATACTCGTTAGATTACTGGGCGTTTGTTGGGCGATTACAAAATGATTGGTAAGTAAACAAATACTTAATAAGAATAGTGATTTTTGTAGTGTAAATTTCATTGTCCTATCTGTTTTAGCTTTAATCTTTTTGAGCAAATTATTGATAAGACAAAGGTAGGGGCAAAGGTAGCTGATGCTTTCTCATTATTGTTTAGAAAAAGGGGAACGTGGTTTAGGTAGGTGGATTATTGTTTTGGAAGAGTGGATTATTGTTTAAGGTAGGTTGGTTGGCTATATTGTTGGCGTTTTTACGACAAAATCTGAAATCTAAAATCATACATCATAGTAAGTCAAGTCAGAAATCTTTGATAGTTTAAAAATTGTTACCAGTTACCCGTTGCCAGTTTATTTGAAGCCTAACTGGTAACTGGCAACAGGTAACAAAATCTCTGTTAAAGTGTCAAAACTTGAAGTCGTGACCCAATAATTCTTAAGTCTGTTATTTTATCCGAGGCAGATTTAAGATTCAAAATTTAAGATGTATGAATTATGATTTTTTCAACCCGTCAATATCAAACCTTACTAGGAGGAATCCCAAACTCCTCAGAAAATACTCTAGAAAAATATTTTGGGTCTTTAAAACCTACTTCATAAGCAGCTTGAGAAACATTTAAATCGGTCGTTAGTAATAGTTTTTTTGCTCGCTGCAAACGCAATAAGCGAATATATAAAGAAGCAGAATAACCAGTCATTGCTTTCAATTTCAGGAAAAGTAAGGTGCGACTCATCATCATATCTTTGCATAGTTGATTGCCATCAAAGCGATAATCTTCCATTTTTTCTTCAATAATGGCCCTTACTTTTGCCATAAATATTTCTTCTGGGGTCTGTGGTTCAGCTATTGTTGGGGTTATTTCTTCTGCGATATAACGCTTTCTCAGTTTTTCTCGAATAGCTAGCAAATTAGCCAATCGAATGAGTAATTCATTCTGGTCAAAAGGTTTGCTTATATAAGCATCCGCTCCCCTACTTAGACCTTCTGTTTTATCTTTTTCACTCGCCTTTGCTGTCAATAAAATAATAGGGATGTGATTGGTAGTGGGATCATTTTTTAGTGTTTCACAAACTTCATAGCCATTTTTATTAGGCATCATAACATCACTAATTACTAAATCAGGAATGTCGCTAAGCGCTTTTTTGATGCCTATTTCCCCATCTTTTGCCCAATCCACTTGGTAATTGTCCGCTAGACAGGTCATGATATATTGTGCTACATCTGGATGGTCTTCAATAAGCAAGACAGTAGGTAATTCAGGCGCAATTACTCCCGCTACTACTTCATTTGGGGAAATAAGGGGATGATTAGGCAGTAGTGCAGTAGGTTGGGGCTCAGGAAAAGTAGTGTTGGACTTAATGGATGCATTTTTAAAAACAGGTAAGGAAACGGTAAAAGTGGTGCCTTTATTTATTTGGCTCACTACTTGAATAGCTCCACCCATTAAATGAACCAATTCTTTAGTTAAAGCCAGTCCGATTCCTGTTCCTTTTTGCCCATTGATGGGCTCATTTTCTGCTTGAAAAAATCGATTAAAAACATTGGGTAGTTGTGTTTCGGGAATGCCAACGCCTGTATCTTTAACGATTAATTTTAGTAAATTGGGTTGTGAATCTACCATTAAATAAATATCTCTACACGCTGGAGTGAACTTGATAGCATTGCTTAGCAAGTTAGAAATAATGCGTTGTAGTTTTTCGGCATCATGATCTAAAATTATCTCCTCCGTTGTATTTAGATAATGGAGTTTAATGTCCCTACTTTCGGCAATCGTCTGAAAAGATTCTGCTAAATAATTAATCAAAGGCAAGGCATCTCCTTGTATTATATTCAATTGTAATTTACCCGATTCTAATTTTCGCAAATCGAGAATCTGGTTGACTAAATTCAATAAATGAGTTGCATTTCGCTCAATCATTGTCGTTCCTTTGTCGAGCCATTTAACAGGAGCTGATTTTATTTGGTGGTTCATTCCCGAAATGACAGTTAAAGGTGTCCGAAATTCGTGAGAAATATTGGTAAAAAAATGGGATTTCATTTGATCTAATTCAATCAATTGATTTTTTTCTTGTTCTAATGCTTTAGCCTGCTCAATTTGTCTTAATAAGACCGCTTCTTCCAAGGTCTTGCTAATGGTCTTCTCTAAATCTTGAAAATCAATGGGTTTCGTTAAAAAATCAAAAGCTCCTAAGTTCATAGCAGTGCGGATATTTTTCATATCTCCGTAAGCAGAAATTACCACCGATTTCAATAATGGATAGGCTTTTCTAATTTCTCCAATTAGCATCAATCCATCCATTTTAGGCATATTAATATCCGTCAATACCATTTCGATACCTTGATGTTCTTGCAAAATTTTTAAAGCCGCTACCCCATCACTTGCAAATAACATTTTAAATGCTCCTGCCTTTATTTTTTGTCGAAGTCTTTGTCTGACTAAGCGCTCGAATTGCGGTTCATCATCTACTAATAAAATTGTTGGAGTCATTATAGTGGTTGTATTTGTTGAGCGTATCTGGTTTTAAAACACCTAGAAGATATTAGTTTCAATACCATGGTTGCTACAAAGATAGGAAGACATCAAGGTTTATTGCATGCTGTATGATTTTTAAGAGGTGGACAGATCGTTAAAAAGAGTGGACTATTGTTGAGGAGTAGTTACGCAAAAAGAAGATACTTTGGAGCTAGCAATTTAAACTATTTTCAGCATTAATCAATCGCAACCCGCATCCGTTTTGCCAACAAAGTAATAGCTGCAAAATCTTGACGATGGATCAATGGTTTATTAACCAGCGTACTACCAACACCTAAACATGCTGCCCCATGCTGTATCCATTCAGCGGCATTTTCAATAGTAACTCCCCCCGTAGGCATAATTGGAATATAGGGCATTGGTGCTTTTACCGCCTTAAAGTAAGGTAGGCCGAAAGTAGCTGCAGGAAATAACTTAATTATATCTGCGCCCCATTCATAAGCTTCTAAAATCTCTCTGGGCGTTAATGCACCCGAAAGAACAGGCTTATCGAAAGCATGTGCCACGTCAATGACTTCTTTTTTGCTCGCAGGAGTAACTATGTATTGGGCGCCTGCCTGAATCGCTTTTACTGCTGTTTTGGCATCTACTACAGAACCTACCCCAGGTAAAATACCTTCCTGTTGAGCCAACTTGCTAATTTCCTCCAAAGCATTGGGCGTTCCCATGGTTACCTCTATTGCTGAGACGCCACCTTTTTGTAAGGCAATTGCGGTATCAAAAACATATTTAGCGGAAGCCAATCGAATTATTGCCACGATTTTTGTCGCCTTCAAGGTCGTTATAATTTCTTCTTTATTCATTTTTATCTTTTTACGTAACCTGTTAGATGCCCAGAGGCAATGCTTAATAATGCTTCTTCTGTTAGATAATTAATATCTCCTTGAAGGGTTTGGGTTGCTCCAAAAGCAGCAGTTCCAAAATTAACAATTTTCTTTAAAGGCCACGCTTTAATAATACCGTGCAGCATGGCAGCGGCAAATGCATCCCCACCACCTAAACGATCTACAACTTTCACGTCAATGGGTTCACTAAAACAGTATGTTTTTTGCTTTATCATGCCTCCAAGTAACTGCTTGTCGGCACTTTTTTGTAAGCGTAAAGTCATGCCAATCCATTCAAATTCACCCAGATTTTCCAATTGTTCGGCTGCCTGTTGACTCGCTTTTTCTAAACTGGAATAGTCGGTAAACTGATCCGTTTTTATACCAAAAACGTCAGCAGCCGATCCCGTATTACCAATTAAAATATCCACAAAAGGCAAGATGCTTTCAAAAGAAGTACGAGCGGCGGCGGTAGACCAAAGGGTTCTACGATAATTTAAATCAAACACCACTTTTACTCCCTTTTCTTTCGCAATGGGTAAAGCAGTTTTAATATTATCTCGACAAATTTGAGACAAGGCAGGGGTAATTCCTGTCAAAATAAAATAGACGGCATGCTCAAAAATAGTTGACCATTGTTTGGCATTAATAGGATTATTGCAGATGGAAGCATTTGCTCGGTCATAAGTCACCCTAGTGCCCCGAATAGAGGTGCCATGTTCGATATAATAAGCCCCTACTCTACCCTCGTCCCAAATAATATGGTCGGTATGCATCCCAAATTTTTGCAAAAAATGATTGGCTGAGCGCCCAATAGGATTATTTGGGAAGGCCGTTATAAAAGACGTATCATGACCTAATACTGCTAAATCGGCTAGGATATTGGCTTCTGCACCTGCAAACTCCATTTTCAAGGCCGCCGTCTGTTCTATTAAATGCCCGTGTTCTATTGGTGATAAACGCAGTAATAGCTCACCGTAACCTATAATTGTCTGATTCACTAAGGTTTATTTTTGTCCTATTATTAAAGGGTAAAAGTAATTTGTTTTTTTATTCTGACAAACAATTACATTTTTCCATGATGCATTTTCGATTTTTGTTCGATAATACCCAAAGTAGAGGCAAAATTTCAATCCTTATTTTAGTGGAATACCTTTCGGAAGAGAGGTCTCAGCAGAACAAACAGGGGAAATCTCTCAAATAACATTATTCGTTCATTAGCCATAATTTAGAGCTTGCAGACATACTCAAACGCCTCAATTAGAGATTTCATTCCAAGAATTATAATAACTGATGTATGTTGCTCTAGGTTTTCAGCGTTTTACCTTCCATTATTTTAAACAGTACAGCCGTAAATAAAGCTTTTGATTTTAATTGACCCAAATTAAGACCAGTTGTTAATAATTGGGCTTCATTAGATGGTTCTCCATCGAGATATTGTAAAAATTGTACGTTCTGCTTTTGTTTCTTTTCAAACAATGCAACATTAATTTTATGTCGTTCAACATTTTTATTGGATTTAAAGAATAGCCAACTGATAATCAAGACTCTAAGGATTTCATCATGCTGATGGTAAGATTAGTAAGTCGATTTATTTACTCCGATACATAGATTCATTAGAATTGAGACAAGCTATCCAGAAACAATTAAATGTGATAGAGCTTGCTAATCGTTTTTCATCTGCTGTTTCTGTAGCTAATGGTGGAGAAATGATATTTTCCACACATCAAGAACAACTAATTTCAGATGCTTGCAAGAATTTAATCAAGAGTGCTATCACATGCTGGAACTATCTATTCATGACCAGGTATATACAGCAAATAAAGGACGTAAAGGAAAAAATGGAGTTGATTGAGCATATTAAGGCAGGCACAGCCATTGCTTGGCGACACATTTACTTCAATGGATTATTTGATTTTTCAGATGAATATCTGGTTGATTCGTTCAATTTACTTAACTCCCAAAACTATGACCTGAATTTAGAAGAGTAAAGGGGAGGTCTCAAATATACTGTTAAGTCATACTATACGGGAGATGTCTCCATATTCAAGTGAGACATCTCCCCTCTTTGTTCCGCTGAAACCGTATTATATGTAGAGACTGCCTATAATACCGAGTTAGCAAATCCTATTTGTTTAGATGGAGAGAAAGCTTGTCCTCCTGAGGATTGTGGCGGTGTTCATGGCTATGCTAATTTATTGGAAATTTTGAAAGACTCTAGTCATCCAGAATATGAAGAATATATAGAATGGTTACCTCCAAGATTCAATCCTAATCTTTTTTCGGTAGATGCTGTCAACAAGGAATTAAAAAAAATTGGAGCTTGGCATCGGAAACATCCTAGGAAGAAATCTATCCCTTGGCATCAGCTTGATTGATTTTAGACGATTCTCAAGCTCGTTTTTTAGCATAATACAATAACTTTGTTATGTGAGACAATCCATCTCTTTGTTCTCCTGAGACCTTTGTTTGTCAACTTCCTACAGGACTATACACTTTGGGAAGTCCTCCAATATTATGAGGCAACCAACCGAAATGCAGAAACGGGTTTGTTATTAATTGATGCGGCACATATCGCCAATGTATCAGAGAGTTTTTCTGAGTCTTTAGGTTACATCTCTAGATCAGTACGCACTTTTGAGGACGAAGGATTGACGGAGTTAGCAGGTAATGCGCATTTAAGAAAAGGAACTTTATTATATACTTGGGCACAAAACGGCAATCCTCAATTTTTCAAACCTGCTATTGATAGCTATCAAGCTGCTCTAAAAGTGTTTAAAAAGGAAGTTGCGCCAGATGTATTTGCAGATATTCAGCATAATCTAGCCAGTATTTTTACCGATATGCCAACTGATTTAAAGAAAAAAGGGATTTGGGCAGGCGTTGCAGTTTCTTCTTTTAATGAGGCGCTAGAATATTATACCAAGGATAAATTTCCTTATGAATATGGGATGATTTGTAATAATTATGGCAATGCTTTCACCAAATTCCCACAAGCTGTGTTGACCGATAATTTTGAAAAAGCCCTCTTCTATTATCAAGAGGCATTAGATGTTAGAACGCCTGCTTATCCTTATGAAAGAGCGATGACTTTACTCAATTTTTTAGAGGCTAGTTGGACGGTTAGAAATGACTCAGAGGAATTTAATGAAGAACGCTATGAAGATATGTTAGCGAAACCAAGGAAGTCAAAACCTTAGTGGATAAAGCAGATATGATAGAAGAGGCAGATAAGCACTTGGCGTTATTAGCTCAATTGAAGGAATCAGTTGCCTAATTTTTTTTAACACGCAGAGGATGCAGAGTTCGCAGAGTTAGACTTAATTATAGCTCTGCGAACTCTGCTATCTCTGCGTGCAATCTCTCATCTAAAAAGAACATGCACGAAATATCCCTAGTCAGAAGTATTTTCAACACCCTAGGGAATATCATCAATTATTCTCTGATTATATTCATCTACTAAATCACCCTCAGATAATTTATTTTTAAGTATTATTTCATCAGAAAATATTTTTGAGTACATAGATGTAACTGGGTCAGACCAATTCCAACTAGTGATACCAGACTTTAATTCACTTAATATTTGTTTATATTCTTTTAAAGAAAAAAAAATATTTTCTCGTGAGTCTTTAAGTTTTTTATAAGCTTGAAGTTTTCCTAATATTGGATATTGAAACGATTTAATTGTTGGGGTAGATGCAAGTAAATTATCTATATTTGTATAAAGTTCACTAACTTTTAAAGACCTATTTTTTGCAAATTCTCTAATTGCATGCTCTGTAATATAAAGACGTTTCTCTCTAATCAATCGAGCGTATACCTTTCTAATTTCTTCTAAATTATCTTTTCCTGTATTAAAAGGTACCAATAGAGTGTTAGCATCAAGAACAAATAAAGCATCCTTAAAAATATTTTCTATTCCCTTCTCCTTTCTATTAAAAATTGTGTTAACATCAGGAAAAACTCTTTTGTAGACAAAATGATTCTTTTCTTACTTATCCA
Source organism: Saprospiraceae bacterium (assembly GCA_965277445.1). Taxonomy (GTDB): domain Bacteria; phylum Bacteroidota; class Bacteroidia; order Chitinophagales; family Saprospiraceae; genus JAFMDF01. The sequence goes on from CBDICY010000002.1 coordinate 136,293, forward strand.
TTGTTTTTAATAAAATACTTTTCACACTTTTTACTACTACGTATTAAATTATTATACAGGTTTGGAAAACCTAAAAATTATTTTATCTGTCTACTAATTGGTACTTCCAGAAATAATTTACATATAAAGTTATTCTTAATTATTTTTTAGAAAAAATTTTCTAAACAATAGAAGTATTTTTCTAATAAAAATATTCTTCCTACCTTTCCAAAAATTGTATATTCCAGCAAATTTTTATTCACAAATAATAAGATATAATGGATAAAGTAGCCAAATCAACCAAAGCAGCTAGAGAAACCGTTACTTGCGACAATACGACGATGCACTTATTAAAAGCCAATGATTTTGTGGCAGAGAGTATTCGGAAACAGATGAAGGAGAAAAATATCTTAATGATAAATATTACTTCATCGGCAAGAAGTGGAAAGACTACTTTATTGCAAGAAACAGCTAAACGAATTGGCGATAAGGTAAAAATGAAAATCCTAGTTGGTGATTTGGAAACAGAACGGGATGCCGATAGATTAAGAGAGGCAGGTGCAGATGCTTTGCAAATTGTCACAGAAGGTATTTGTCATTCAGAAGCACAGATGGTTTGGCAAGGAATGGAAAACCTGAATTTAGAAGGCGTCGAGTTATTAATTGTGGAAAATGTCGGCAACTTGGTTTGTCCAGCCTCTTTTGATTTAGGAGAAGATTATCGGGTGACTTTAATGGCAACCACAGAGGGTGATGACAAACCTAAAAAATATCCTCGGATGTTCTTGACGAGTGAAATGATGTTGGTTTCTAAAGTGGAATTATTGCCTTATTTACCCTTTTCGGTAGATGCGGTAGTAGCAGATGCAAGAGACATAGATGCAAGAGACATCAATCCTGACCTTAAAGTAATCGAGTTATCTACCATAAAAGATATTGGCGTCGATGAATGGTGCAGTTGGTTATTGGAAAAAGTAGCAGAAAAACAAACCGTAGGAAAAGAAGTAGTTACTAGTTGATTGATTAATAATTATTGATTATTAGAACAGTTTCCTGATGTAAAATGCGGATAATCAACCAATATTTAATCAACTAATCCATCTATGCAGACATGGCATATTCATATTGAGGGGCAAGTACAAGGTGTTGGTTTTCGTCCATTTGTTTATTTATTAGCCAACAAATTTAAGCTAAATGGTTGGGTCAATAATACGATTGATGGCGTCCATATTGAAATTAATGCGGAGGAGAAGGTGGCTCAAAATTTTTATCAAAAATTAATTGAGGACGCTCCCGTTTTAGCAAAAATAACCAAACATCAAACAGCTGTTAGCAGCGAAAAGTTCTTTGATAATTTTCAGGTTATTCATAGCGACCTTGAAGGGAATACAAATTTATTAATTACGCCTGATTTTGGTTTATGCAAGGATTGTCGAGCAGATATATACAAAAAAGGAGGTAGAAGATTTCAATATCCTTTTACGACTTGTACCAATTGTGGTCCAAGGTATTCGATTATTGACAGCTTACCTTATGACCGAGAAAGAACGACGATGACTGCTTTTTCGATGTGCCCTAATTGTCAAACTGAATATAATCAACCACTAGACCGTCGATATTATTCACAAACCAATTCTTGTCCTGATTGTGGCATTCAACTATGTTTATTTGATGACCAACAACAAGCAATTAATCTTCCGCAAGGAGTAATAATTAACGAAATAACCAAACAATGGTCAGCAGGAAAAATAGTAGCCATTAAAGGTATTGGTGGTTATTTATTGACTTGTGATGCTAGTAATGAATCGACTATTCAACTATTAAGAAAAAGAAAACACCGACCAACTAAGCCTTTTGCTTTGATGTTTTCGGGTGTTGATGCTTTAGATAAAGTCACTTATTTACAAAGTGTAGAAATTGCGGAATTAAAGAGTCCTATTTCGCACATTGTTATCTTGGATTTGAAAAAAGAAGGAGGTTCTTTGAAAGAACCTCCTTCTTTAGCGGCTTTAGCACCAAATTTAAACCAAATCGGTGCAATGTTGCCCTATACCCCACTCTTCGATTTATTATTAAAAAAATTTGGTCAACCTATCGTTGCTACTAGCGGAAATATCAGCAATTCACCTATTGTTTTTGAAGATAAAAAAGCGGTTAAAGAGTTATCTCAAATAGCGGATTTTGTAGTAACGAATAATCGAAAAATAGTCGTTCCTCAAGATGATAGTGTGGTGAAATTTACAACTTTCAAAAAGCATAAAATAATACTGCGTCGTTCCAGAGGATTGGCACCGACTTATATTAATCCTCAATTAGAATTACCTAAAAAAACAATTTTAGCAACAGGAGCGATGCTAAAAAGTACCTTTAGTTTTTTGCATCAAAACAACGTTTATCTCAGTCAATATTTAGGCGATTTAGCCAATTTTGACACTCAAGAAAGTTACGAACATACTATTCAACATTTTCTACATTTGTTTAAAACGCAGCCTGAAATTATATTGACGGATAAACATCCAGCATACCCCTCTAGCATCTTTGGGCAGCAGTTAGCCAATAATTTAAACTGTCCAATAGAGTCTATTCAACATCATATTGCGCACTTTGGAGCGGTCTTAGGCGAACATAATTTAGTCCATTCAAAAACATCTATTTTAGGAATAGTTTGGGATGGTACAGGTTTAGGCAATGATAAACAGATTTGGGGCGGAGAATTTTTCAGGTACGAAAATTATGAGTTTGTACGCAGTCATCATTTTGATTATTTCGATTTCATTTTAGGAGATAAAATGCCTAAAGAACCTCGAATTTCTGCATTATCAGCTTGTTGGAATGTTATAGGAATGGAGCAATTTGTAAAAGAGAAATTTACCAAGACAGAATGGTCAATTTATAATAAAATATTAGCTAAAGGGAATCCTCTAAAAACATCGAGTGTTGGTCGAATTTTTGATGCCGTTGCCAGTCTATTAGGCATCCTAGATAAACAGACTTACGAAGGCGAGGCAGCCATGCAATTAGAACAAATGGCTACCCAATATATTAAGCGGCACGGACTCAATTTTACTTCAAGCTATTTTAAGGAAAAGACAAAATATCAATGCATTCCAACCAAGTCTTTAATGACCAAAATTATTAAGGATTTGAAAGATGGACAATCAAAAGCATTCATCGCTGCCAAATTCCATTATTCTTTAATGAAATTGATTGAAATGATAGCAACTAATCTGAAAATTAAAAAAATAGCCTTTAGTGGCGGTGTTTTTCAAAATGGCTTATTAGTCGATTTGATACACCATCATTTAAGTGCAGACTTTGACTTATACTTTCATCAACAACTTCCCCCGAATGATGAAAATTTATCTTTTGGGCAGTTGGTTTGCTATCAAATAGCGGAGTTACAGCACGCAAAGAGGACAGAGTCCGCAGAGATTTTATAATTATTAAACAAAGGTTGATAGTAGTGAATTGGCGTAACCGTCAACCATGTACCATTAACCGTTAACCGTTAACCGTTAAATATGTGTTTAGCAATTCCAGGAAAAATAAAATCCATCGAAATGAAATATGGTGGGCTAGTCCGAATGGCAAAAGTCTCTTTTGGTGGCATCATCAAAGAGGCTAGTCTGGAAATGGTCCCTTATGCCAAAGAAGACGATTATGTGTTGGTACATGTGGGCGTTGCTATTAGTATAGTCGATGAAGTGGAGGCCAAACGTACGTTCCAATATTTGGAAGAAATGGGGGAAGTGGCAGAGGAGTTGAATATTTCGGAGTTTTTGCCTGATAAGAAGGAGTATAGTTAGTCAACTGTAACACACAATTCTCTGAGTTGTGAATTTAACTAAATTGAGCACAACTCAAAAAATTGTGTTACTTAATATAATATATTAATATGAAGTATCTAACGGAATACAGAGACCCCGAAGTAGCCCAGCGCTACCTAGACCAAATCCATAAAATCGTTACTCGTCCGTGGACTATCATGGAAGTATGCGGTGGACAAACCCATAGTTTGGTCAAAAATGGCATCTTAGCCATGTTGCCCAAGGAAATAAATATGGTGCATGGCCCAGGCTGTCCAGTCTGTGTGACTCCATTAAATTTAATTGATAAAGCAGTCTATTTAGCCGAGGAAAAAGGAGTGATCCTTTGTTCTTATGGAGATATGTTGAGAGTACCAGGTTCTGAAAGAAGTCTATTAGAATCTAAAGCTACAGGTGCGGATGTGCGGATTTTATATTCTCCTTTGGAGGCAGTAAAAATAGCTGAGCAAAACCCAGACAAGCAAGTAGTTTTCTTTGCGGTTGGCTTTGAAACAACTGCCCCTGCGAATGCGCTTTCGGTTGTTCATGCACATCGTTTAGGCTTAACCAACTATTCGATTCTAGCCTCTCATGTATTAGTTCCACCAGCGATTGAGGCATTAATGAGTGATGAAGAATGTGTGGTAGAAGGGTTTCTAGCCGCAGGGCATGTTTGCACGATAATGGGCATGGAAGAATATTATCCGTTGGTAGAAAAATATCAAGTACCAATTGTCGTTACAGGTTTTGAACCAATAGATTTATTACAAGGTATTTTAATGACGGTTCAACAGTTGGAAAAAGGAGAGAAAAAGCTAGAGAATCAGTATGCTAGAATGGTCAAAAAGGAAGGCAATGCAAAGGCAATGGAAATCATTTATGAAGTCTTTGAAGTAACCGATAGAATGTGGCGAGGGATGGATGTCATCCCGACAAGTGGGTATGAAGTCAAAGCCAAATATGCGGAATTTGATGCTAAGAAAAAATTTAATGTCAACATTCCTGAAGTACCAGAAAATGAAGAATGTATTGCAGGGGCTATTATGAAAGGAATTAAAAAACCTTTTGAGTGTCCTAATTTCGGGACAAAGTGCAAACCTGAAAACCCTTTAGGTGCACCAATGGTTAGTTCGGAAGGCGCTTGTGCGGCTTACTATCATTTCTCGGATATGATTAATCAGGTGGAAGAAACAGTTGGAGTTTAAAATAGAGAGGACTGTATCAAAACATTCGGCAAATATTTTTTATCCGAATAATATTTCAAAATCCTCCCCCTAACCCCCTCCAAAAAGGGAAAAGTTCTGTGCAATCAGAAAAATCAGAATTTTTAATGGTGGTATTTTTTTTCAAAACGAGTCTTTTGATACAGCCCCTTCTCAAAAATAATAAATGGACGTATTAACACAAAAACAGAAAAAAGTAAAAATGCAATTGTCCTGTCCAATGCCCAAATTGAATATTGAAGTCATTACTTTAGGGCATGGCAGCGGTGGTATTTTAACGAATAGACTACTAGATACAGGCGTTTTTAAACTCCTACAAAATGACCTCCTTGACAAGAGACATGATGGTGCACTCTTAAATTTAAGTGGCACGACAGCCTTTACAACTGATAGTTTTGTCATTTCGCCCATCTTCTTCCCTGGTGGAAATATCGGAGAATTAGCGGTGAATGGAACGGTCAATGACTTAGCCATGTGTGGCGCCATTCCTCAATATCTTTCTTTAAGTTTCATCATCGAAGAAGGATTGACGATGAAAGAATTTTGGGACATATTGGTAGCTATAAAATTTGCTTGCGAACAAGCAGGAGTACAAGTAGTGACAGGAGATACCAAAGTTGTAGAAAAAGGAAAAGGGGACAAGATTTTTATCAATACCACAGGAATTGGACAGCAACATACCAAAGCAAATATTGATATTAATAATGTCAAAGTAGGTGATAAAATTATTGTAAGTGACAATCTAGCTACTCATGGCATTGCAATTATGTCTGTGCGAGAAGGCTTGGAATTTGAGACGACTATTGAAAGTGATACTCGAAATTTAAATCACATTGTCAAAGGCCTTTTGGATGAATTTGGCAACGGTATTCATTTATTAAAAGACCCAACTAGAGGAGGGGTCGCAACGGTATTAAATGAAATAGCAAGAGACGCCAAACTAGGTATCAATATCCATCAAAAAAATATTCCTGTCAACGAGCAAGTAAAAGGTGCTTGCGAAATCTTAGGGCTTGACCCTTTATATGTAGCGAATGAAGGCATTTTTATGGCAGTCGTCGCAGAGGAAATAGCCACCGACTTCATTAAAAAATTGCGAACTTTTGATAATTGTCACCATGCTGCTGTTATAGGAGAAGTAGTAGAATCCCATCCTCGGCAAGTTATTTTGACAAGTGCTATTGGCGGGAAACGAGTAGTGAATATGTTGGTTGGTGAGCAATTGCCTAGAATCTGCTAAAGTAACACAACTCTCCGAGTTGTGCCTTTTCATAAAGTAACTCAGTTTGGTTTTACCAATAACATGTCAGAACTCAAAGAGTCGTATTATATTTCATTACAATCAATGAAAGAAGACCTGAAAAATAGAGTAGACATCAGAAAGCTAATCAATGCCTTCTACGATAAAATGTTGGAAGATAAACTCATCGGCTACATCTTCACGGATATTGCTAAAATTGAATTAACCAATCATCTACCTCACCTCTATGATTTTTGGGAAAACGCATTGTTTTATACAGGTACATACAAACGTGATTTAATGGAAATTCATCTGGATTTACATTTCTCATTACACAAACTGGAAAAAGAACATTTTGACCATTGGTTAAAATCATTTAGTGAAACGGTGGACGAATTGTTTGAAGGCGAAAAAGCAAAAATTACAAAAGAAAGAGCCAAATCTATTGCCATTGTCATGCACTTAAAGGTAAAAAATTTAGAAAAGAAACGATTAGAGTTTGGCAACTAAGAAACGACTAAAATTACAAATTTGGAACCAGCATCAACATCAGTTTTAGAGCAATTAGCCACCAATACAAGATTATTCAAGGGTGCAGAAGATAGTCCGCTATTGGCCCCTAGAGGCGTTTATCTAGTGAATAATCAATTATTTGTAGCCGATACCGCACAGAATAGGTTATTTATTTGGAACAAGTTACCTACCACAGAATTTCAAAAACCTGATGTTGTTTTAGGACAAGTAGCCAAAGCTGCCACGGGTAGAAATTCGAAAGGTAAGGTAAACGCATCTACTCTATTCTACCCTTCTGGTATTTGGTCAGATGGCCTGGGGTTGGGTTAATGTTGATTGTCTTAGGATTTTATCGCTTGTGGCAATATTACAATCAAGAAAATAAAGTTGACCTAATTGATGTCGATGCCAAATATCACTTAGCTTATGGCGTTGGTTTGATTCACGGTTTAGCAGGAAGTGGCGCAATGGTATTATTGGTAATGACCGAAATTCAAACCATCGCAAACAGTCTAATTTATCTCTTAATATTTGGAATTGGCTCCATTATCGGAATGTTAGTTGCAGCGGGAATTTTTAGTTTGCCTTTTTCAAAAAAGATAGCTCATAATCAACGTTTGCAATTTGGATTGGTGCTATTTTCTTCTTTGCTTTGTATAGGATATGGAGGGTATGTTATTTTTGAAAATTTGATTTAGTACTCTGTAACAATAATTTTTTGATATTCCGCCTCATTGCCTTCGGCGACTCGGTGGGGGGATTTTGCGAGGCTGCGCAGCAGCCGAGTAAACTATTAGAAAACTTATGTTACGCTGTATTTAGTCATTCAAAGTTAATCAATGGAGGATTTTGACCCAAAAGAATTTCTGCTCTTTGCTTTAAATCATTTTAATATAAAAGTGGTTTCAGAAAAAGACAAAATGGTTTATATTGAAAAAGAATATGCCGTCGAAATCGAAGGAAAAAAATTATTTAAGTTACTACAAAATAATCAGGTAATTGCTCCTTTTTCTGGCGTAGAGGAAATATGTAATTTCATTAAAATGGATATGGAATTAAATGAAGAAAGTTGAATTAAATATCATTGCGCTCGCTAATAGTGAATCTCAAAAGGGAAATTACTCGCTTATCTTAGAGGAAGATAAAGGTTTTCGCCGCTTGCCTATCATAATTGGTGCTTTTGAGGCAGAGGCTATTGCAGTTGTACTAGAAAAAATGCAGCCTAATCGTCCAATGACCCATGATTTATTTAAAACAACACTTGACGATTCTGGAGTTAACATTTCAGAAGTAATTATTGCTGACTTAATTAAAGGTACTTTCCACGCTAAACTAATCGGCAAAAAAGCAGATGGCAGTCCATTAGAAGTAGATGCTCGTTCCTCTGATGCGATTGCTATAGCTGTCCGCTTTGGTTGTCCTATTTACACCACCGAAGAAATTATGGATGCTGCAGGAATCATTTTAGACAGTCCTAGTAAAACCTTTACAAACAAAAGAGGACAACTTTCTGCCTATTCAAAAGAAGAATTAGAACGCTTATTAAAGCAAGTTTTGGAAAAAGAAGATTACGAAAGTGCCTCTAAAATTAGAGATGCTATTGAACAGAAGAATAAATCCTAATCAAAGAAATTAGTGCTTAAAATTACGCCAAAGCATTCAATTAAACGGGCTAAATCTTCATTTCATAAACTATCCAGAGTCCAAAATAAATCCCCAATTTACTAGATGCAAATCCCTTTTTCATACTCAAAATAGCTATTTGTTCGCCCCTCAAAACCTAGATGCGAAGTTAATAGATAAGTACTATTGGAATAACTTACTCTTCCAGCAACGTCTTCGATAGGTACATTTGGTTCAACCCGATGCTGATAAATGTGGTTTGGAACAAATGTTGGACTTAACAAATTCGACGGCTATCAATTCACCGTGTATAGACCTAATAAACATAAGCAATTTTCCCTTAGCAGCAATCTTAAATATGTGCTAACTGAATTTAGAATTGTCCTCTAAATAAAAATGTAGCATATCGACTACTCCAAAATTCAACGCATTTTGGTCCTCCTTCAGATATTTTAACAATCCATAAATCAATCCTCCACCAATTTTATCCACAATAGGGGTAATTCGGTAAGCTGATATTTCCTATAATGATCTACGCTAAAAAGACATTTATCCTAGGTTTTTAGAAATTTAATCAAGTATTTCTCCCACCACTTCTATTTTCCAAGTTTCCAATAAGTTCTTCATTTCAGTTAATTTATAAGGATGCTTATTTTTTAAATCCAATAGCTCTCCTTTATCTGTACTCGTATTGAAAAGAAACGTTCCTAATTCTAAATCAACGCCTTCATATTTAGTAGATTTTTTTGCAAAACTACCTTCTTCAGCATTTGCCCAACGATATTTCCAATTAGCTTGTCGAACGGCTGCCTGTTCGCCACCATACCAAAAAAGTATTTCGTGTTCGATTTTTGAATTTGCTCCTTTTAATAAAGGATGTAAACTAATCCCATCTATCGTTTCGGGCATTTTCGTGGCAGAGGCATCCATCAAAGTGGGTAAAATATCCATTGCGCTCACCATATTATCAGAAACTGAATTCGTTTGATATTGGCCTTTCCACGAGACTAATAAAGGAATCCGCAATCCACCATCGTACATCGTATATTTCCCACCAGCATATTCACCGTTATTCGCATAAATTTGAGTAGACCCGCCATTATCTCCTACATAAATAACAATGGTGTTTTCTAACTGTTCGCTGGCAGCTAAATACTCCATAATGCGCCCGATTTCTTTATCTAAATAATATAATTGTCCCAAGTAATGTGCCCTACCTTCAGGGTTATTTGGTTTCCGACCATTTTCGTACCATTCATAGTAGGTTTCTTTAGTTGGGTCCCAATCAGGCATGCCTTTTAAGTTATGTTCATCCAGATACTCTTGGGGTAATTGATGCGTAAAATTATGTACCGCATTAAAGGAAAGTGTCAGAAAATAAGGTTGTTCGGTAGCTGATTTCTTTTGGATAAAATCAATCGCCTCAGAACTTAATAATTCGGTAGCAAATCCTTCTGCCTTTTCTCGATTATCTTGACGAAAAAAGCTCTCCATTTTAAAACTTTGCTTAGGTAAAGGTGCTTGTTCCATTAATTTTCTGAAAGCGGCCTCTTTTTCACTATCATGAATTAAATAATGTTTTCGACCACCATTAAATCCATACAATTCTTGAAATCCATGATTTAAAGGAAAACTTCGATGCTCGATATTCGCATCTTTACTACCGTAATGAAATTTACCAATCATTCCCGTTTGATAGCCTTCGGCCTGCAACAACTCTGGAATGGTAGGGATTTGTGGATTCGATAAACCATTCCCGCCATACCAAAAGACTTGTTGTCTTTGGTGATAAGTTCCAGTTAATAAGCCTATTCTCGATGGACTACAGATAGGACTAGTGGCGAAAGCATTCGTAAATCGAGTACCACTCTTCGCCAATTTATCCAAATTGGGCGTTTGCACATCTGCTGCTAAGCCATTGACGCTCATATCGGCATATCCGTGATCATCAACGATAATTAATAGAATGTTAGGTGCTTTTGTAGAAATATCTTCTTGGTTAGTCGATTGGCAACTACAAAAAATAATGGAAAACAGGAGTAAAAAATAGCGCATGATAACTAGATTGATTAGGTAAACTAATTGGCAAAGGGCAAAAGGTTTAAATTCATAGGAATCTTTCAATTCAATGAGCTGATTCTTTTAGGCAATCTCTTACTACTGAAAGATCAATCTACGCTAAAAATCAAAATACGCTTTAGCGTTATTATAACTAATATTTTGTACCATTTCTCCCAACCAATCGATGTCATTTGGTAATTCTCCTTTGGCTATATCCTTTCCAATTAAATTACATAAAATACGTCTAAAGTATTCGTGTCGAGGGAAGGATAATAAGCTACGGCTATCGGTTAACATCCCGACAAATCGACTCAATAAGCCCATATTGGACAATACATTCATTTGGGCTTCCATTCCATCTTTTTGATCCAAAAACCACCAACCTGATCCCCATTGTATTTTGCCTGCCACACTTCCATCATTATAATTACCAACCATCGTCGCAAATATTTCATTATCGGCTGGATTAAGATTGTAAATAATCGTTTTGGTCAATTTTTCTTCGGCATCTAAGCGATTGAAAAAACGAGAAAGTCCTTGTGCTTGTGAGAAGTCACCAATAGAATCACAACCAACGTCTGCACCCAAAATATTCAGCAAGCGTTGGTTATTATTCCGCAAAGCCCCCAAATGAAACTGCATCACCCACTTTTTAGCATGATACATTTTTGCCAAATGGTACAAAAGGCAAGATTGATATTGGACAGCCTCTCCTGCATATATAGTTTGTCCCGTTAAACGTCTTTTAAATATTTTATCAACCTCGGCTTCTGTGAAATCAACGCCATATAGTTGGCTCAAACCATGATCCGAAATTCTACCTCCTAAGGAATGAAAATAATCGATTCTATTTTCTAATGCATCTAATAAATCCATCAAATTGCGAATCGAATTCCCTGTAACAACCTCCAGTTCTTTAATTTTATCTAAGAACACTCGATTAGCAATCATGACAAATTTATCAGGTCGAAAGCCTGGCACCATTTTACCCCCCCATTCTTGTTGACTTAATTTTTGATGATGTTCCAAACTATCTACTGGATCATCAGTTGTACAAACCACCTTGACCTGCATTTTTGTCAATAATTGCTGGGCAGAAAAATCAGCCGATTGTAACTGCGCTGTTGCATTTTCATAAATTGCTTCGCCTGATTTAGCATTTAATAGATCATTGATGCCAAAATACCGCTGTAATTCTAAATGCGTCCAATGATACAATGGATTTCTCATCGTATATGGAACGGTTGCTGCCCATTTTAAAAACTTCGTTTTGTCTCGACCATTTCCAGTAATATAGTTTTCATGAATGCCATTTGCCCGCATTGCTCGCCACTTATAATGATCTCCTTTTAACCAAATTTCGGTGATGTTTTTATATTTTTTATTGTTGGCTATTTCATCAGGCGGCAAATGATTGTGGTAATCAATTATGGGCATTTCTGCTGCATAATCATGGTATAATTGCTCTGCAAATTTATTTTCTAATAAAAAATGTTCGTTTAAAAAGGGTTTCATAAGTATAAAAACTGAAGGTATGAAGGATTAAAGGAAACGTACCCTAACAACTAGTTGCACATCTATTGCTACTCAAAAATCAGTTAGTAGGAAGACAAAAGTAAGGCTAAATTCTTTTTGCCTGAGGTTCTAAATCAGTTAAATCTTCAATCCGAATAGGTTTTCCTTGTTCAATACTTCGTCGAGCTGCAATTCCAATTAAAATAGACATCGCACCGTCTCGCAAGCCAGCAGCATGACTTAAGGGGTCTGGGTTATTGGGGTTTCTAAAAATGCTATCTTGTAGCCGTTGGTCTCCCCCACCATGCCCTTTTCGCTCGTAACTGACTTTAACAGGTTCAAAATCGTTCCAATTTTTATGCAAAATTAAGGGCTTTGTTTCCATTTCTTTTGTGCCACCTTGATTCATTTCCGCCGCATGGAGTTCGGCTTGACTCATATGGGAATTTTCAAAATAAGGAATATCCAACCATGCCTCAATCCGCCCGTCCATACCATTAAAGGCAATTTTCCAACCTTCGTAGGGAGAATAAGTCGTTAGCGAATAATTGACTACCACATCATTCGCATATTTAATTTGTGCCGACATTTTATCATAAATATCAATTGCTGGACGGAAAAGGCAGGCATCTCTAAGATACCCATCATGCTGTTCATGGTCTACATATAAGCGCATAGAAGATTCACTTTTCGTAATATCCCAATAAAATTTACATTCCTTTTTATGATCACAAGTTCGGCAATTTGTTCCCCTAAATTTGCCGTTATGTCCATAATGTTCTAAAGCCCCATAAGCAAAAACTTCTGACGGATCGGAATCTAGCCACCAGTTTAGTAGGTCAAAATGATGCGTTGCTTTATGTACCCAAAGGGTTCCTCCCGAATCTTTTAAACCATGCCATCTTCTAAAATAAGAAGCGCCATGATAAGTATTTAAATACCAATGAAAATCTACAGAGGTTACCTTGCCAACGGCACCATTATGCAGCAATTCTTTTACTTTGGTCATATAGGGACTCCAACGATAATTGAAGCCTACGATTAAATTTTTATTGGATTTCTTTTCAGCGTCTAATATTTGCTGACATTTAAATTCGTCGGTTGTTAAAGGTTTTTCAGTTAATACATCGCAACCTCTTTCCAGCCCCTTGATAATAAATTCGTGGTGGGTGGAGTCTTTGGTGGTAACAATGACCAAATCTGGTTTGGTTTGGCTAAGCATTTCATCAAAATCCGTAAAAGTTGGACAAGTCACGCCCATATATTGCCTCACGCCTTCTAATCGACCGGGGTTAATATCACTCAAACCAACAAATTCTAGAATATCAGAATATTGGTCCACTAAGCGTTTACCCCAAAAACTAGATCCCCTTATACCTGTGCCGACTAAGGCTATTTTTAATTTTTGATTGGGAGAAGGCATCAAATGACTTGGCGTCGAAACCGCACAACCTGCTGCTAACATACTAACGGAGGCTAGGAATTTTCTTCTGGATAGGTCTTTTTTCATATTATATGAATTTTAATTTAGCTAACGTTGTAGCGAAGATAGCTATGTCATTGATTTATCCTAAACTCTTATTGCTTCTTTTTCTAGGCAAAAACCTCTTTGATAACCTTCCCTTCCCCATCAGGAGTTGTATAAAAAGGTCGTTTTTCTATTTCATAATTGGTTGCTGGAGGAATACCTAAAGCATGATAAATACTTTGATGAATTTCGTCAATCACCACAGGTTGGGTTATCGCCTTAAAAGGGCGTTCATCTGCTGTTTCGCCATGAACATAGCCTTTTTTGATGCCGCCACCCCACATTAAAAGGGAACAACCATCGGTGAAATGTCGGTGCATTCCATATTGCTTCAAATTATCAATATTATCGGGAACTTGGACTTGGTCTTTTACGGTTTGCCCCGGTCGACCTTCTACCAGCATATCCCGACTAAATTCACTTGCTAAAATCACCAACGTAGTATCCAATAATCCTCGTTCTTCCAAATCTTTAATTAATTGAGCAATTGGCTGGTCAATCTGAGCTTTCATATCTCGTAATCTGGTATGTCCATTTTCATGCGTATCCCAACCAAAGAAAGGCACGTATTCAGTCGTTACACTAATAAACCTAGCCCCATTCTCCACCAACCGACGAGCTTGTAAACAGCCTAAACCAAATCTTCCTGTATTGTACTTATCATAAATTTCTTTTGGTTCTTTGCGCAAATCAAAGGCTTGTGCTGCTGGAGATTTCAGCAATTCATATGCTTTTTCCATCGACCGCATTAAAGATTCTTTTTGATAATTACTGCCAAAATTTTCAAAGGGGCTGTTTTTAACTAATTCTTTATAGAGCTTATTTCTGCTTTCAAATCGTTTTAAATTCATCCCTTTCGGTGGCGAAACACTTGCCAACCCCCTATCGGGTTCAGGAATAATAAATGGACCAAATTCACTCCCTAAAAAACCTGCGGAATGGAAGGCTTTTAATTCTTCAGCCTCCCCTACGGTAAATCGTTGTCCAATATCAATAAAGGGCGGAATAACTGGATTTTTGGAGCCTAATTCCTTAGCAATCCATGCGCCAATATGAGGCGGTTGTACAGATTGAGGCGGTTCATAACAAGTATGCCAATGGTACTGGTGTCGAGTATGTAGAATATGCCCTAAATCTGCCGCTCTATAAGAACGAATCAACGTCCCTTTATCCATAATCCCCGCAATATTTTCTAGTCCTTCGGAAAAAGACACCCCGTCTAAAGCAGTTGGAATGGATTTAAACGTACTGATGACTTTCTTGCTTTCCATGCCTTTTTCAAAGGGTGTATATCGCTTTGGATCAAAGGTTTCTGTATGACACATACCACCTGCCATCCACAGTAAAATGACGGCATCCGCTGTTGATTTTCTTGTCTTTGAGGAGTTACAAGAAGTTAAGAATGGAAGCGTTGATACAGATGCGCCCATTGCAGCAATGCTTGCTTGTTGCATTTTTTGTAGGAATTGGCGGCGGTTTAGTTCAGTTGCGTTATCCATTTTTTGTGGTTTTGAATAAAATTGAGTTATAATTTTCCAATTACTCCATATAAGTAACGCTGGAAAAATAACTTGAACAGCTTTAATTCGTGGGGAATTAAAGCTGTTCAAGTTATTTTTTATCCGTTACTAAGTTTTGCCAACTCAAACAATTTAAGAGTATGTTTAAAAATTTGGAAATATTTTCTTGCCTTTCCTAATTGTGTTATGATTATTAAATTGTTGTTATTTACTTCTAACAACAATTTGACAATCTAGCAATTTAACAATCAAAATTTTAACAGAAAGATAAATGATTCATTATCAGTAAGATGAAAATTTAAACATGCTCTAAATATTAGCTAAAGTTTTATCTGCAATTCTCATAAAAACTGAAATTCAGGCAATATAATCACCGACCAAATCAAGTCTTCCACTACTTCCTGTTTTGATTGATGGTCCAATAATTTTAAAATAGTTATTTGCTCCTTTTGAGTAGGTATTCTTCCCAAGGCATTTTGATAAAATTGTTGGAGTAAAATTTCCATATCATTTTTGCTTGCTGCCAATAATTTAACCGCCCCTTCCTGAATATGCTGATATAAAAAATCATTATTGGTGAGCATCATAGCCTGCAATAAAGTCGCACTTTTTTCCCTAGTCGTCGCAACATTTTCTCTAGTAGGACGCCCCAAAGTTTTCATAAAAGGATCTAATTTAACCAAAACGGCTCTGGCAAAATCGGATGAATCCCCCTGCTTTTCGTAGGCAAAATCAACTAATTTCCCCCAATGTGCATTTTTTGCCTTTGTTCTGGAAACTTCTTTCCAATCGATTTCAACATAATCTATATTCGTCCAATTTTCTGTTGGTTGTTCATTAGTAGCCCTCCATGATTTATCTGAATAAATGTATTGTTTCGAACTATCAGCATAAATAATCCTTAAGGCAAATAATAGCCCTGCTGGATTGGGCAAAGTACCATCATTACTACCTTTGATGGCAATGATGTTTTCGGATTGAATAGCATTGACGGGAATAGCATAACGTTGAACTTGTCGCCAATCTGCTCCCTTTCCTATTTTCTGCTCATTGAAATAACAGTCAAAACTATGGTCGGCAGTCACTAACATAGTTGCGGATTGAATCGATTTATTAGATTCTAATTCAAAAGTTTTTCTAAAAAAACGTTCGCCGGGTTCAGGTAAACTTCTTCGATCTAATTTTCGATCTTGAAACCAAATCCATTGAGCAGGAAAAGGTGGATCATTAGGTAAATAAGCTACGCCATAATACAATGGATTCACCGTTTGGCTTAAAGCATCAGCAAACTGTTCCGCAGTTAATCTACGAGGCGTAGGTCCTTGAAAAACAAATTTTTCACTCGCTATATAATAAGGAGAATCATAATTAAATGCGGGCAATTGATATACCTTAGAAGTCATTATTGTTTCCAATAAATGAGGAATCGAATAGCCATTTTCAATAAAATCTGCCGCTAACCAGTCTAATAAATCTTGATTCCAAGGCAATCTATCCATTTCATCCACAGGCGAAACAATGCCTCTCCCAAATAATATGTCCCAATAACGATTGACTAAGGTGCGATATAATCGACCATTTTTAGGTTGACTGATTATGGTTGCTAATTGTCTTAATCTGCCCACTAAACTATCTGACATTACTTCGCCTAATTCGGGATAAATAAAAGTAGTACCTGTGTATCTACCAGTCGGTTTATCACAGCGGTAAATTTCTAAGGTAGAATCTGCAAAAATATTAGCAAATCCGTAGGCTTGGTCTAAAGTTAAATTATTAACAAAACTATTATGGCAAGAAGCACACTTTAAGTTTAAACCCAACAAGGATTGAGAAATATTTTGAGCCGCTTGCAGTTCTACTCGTTGACTAGCATTCACCACGCCACGCCATTGGATGCCTTGGATAAATCCTTCCGATTCTTGGGCGGGATTGATTAATTCTTCGATCATTTGATTATAGGGTTTCCCTTCCATTAAAGATTGATATAACCAATTGGTAATCTGTTTTCTACCATTGGTAATAAACCCTGGACCAGAATAGTCATTTCGCAATAAATCATTCCAAAAACTTAACCAATGCTGGGTATAATTCTCTTTATCCGCCAATAGCGCTTTAATTAACTCCCTTCGTTTATTTGGCGATGTATTTTGAACAAATTGGTTGACTTGAACAGGTTTCGGCAATAAACCGACTACATCTAAATAAGCCCTTCTAATAAAACGATAATCATCAATTGGTTCGCCCCATTTAATGTTTTTCTCTGTAAAATATTGATTGACAAAACGGTCAATTGGGTGATCAAATTCTTTAGTGACTGACGGTAAATCAGGTTTGGATAGAGCCATTGGTGCTTCTCGGAAAACCTTTAAGCCATCATCTGCCCAATACGCCCCTTTATCAATCCAAAGACTGATTAACTCGATGAAATTGACTGGCAATACTTTCCCTTTTTGGGGCATCGCTTCTTCATGATCTCGTGGTAATTTTAATCGCCTAATGAGTTCACTTTTTGCTGCGTTTCCTTTGATTAAAATTGCTCCAGTATCTCCGCCTGCAAAGACACCTGCTTCATGGTCTAAAGCTAAACCTCCTTTCCTTTTGGCAGTACTATGGCATTGGTAACAGTTGTGGGCAAAAATGGCTCTAACTTCTAGGTTTAAACTAGCTAATTCCGTAGTAGAAAGACTATCTTGGGTCGTCCATTTTTGTAAATTGATTGCATTGTTAAAATTCGATTGATTTTGGGGCGTATTTATTTTTAAATAGTCCGTTCCATGTGTAATAGTTGCTCCAAAATGCCCTGCAAAACTTAAAGTTAAACAAGTAATTCCTAAAGCAATAAAAGGTAATTTTCTTGGCAACTTTACTCGATTCCAATAGATCCAAGTAGTCAAAAGAGACGATCCAACTGTCCCCCAACCGAGCCATTGATGTTGGTTAATTAATTCTCCTTGATAGTCGCCCGATTGTGCTAATAATTGCCCCATAATAGCCGTAACCAAGGCAGAAACTGCTCCTAAATAAACCATTCCTACATACTTATTTTCCTGTTTTTGAAAACGAGCAACGCCTTCCAATATAAATGCACCAATCAATAACCCAATCGGAAAATGCACCAATAAAGGATGAAATTTACCCATTAATTCAATAATCCAATGTGATAAAAGTAGTAGCATATTAATCAATGACTTGCTAGAAGTTAGAAACTCCTTAAATGTAGGTAATCTCTCTTACAATTTAATAGTTTGATTGCTTTTTTCTTTCTAATGCTATTTTTTAAGTTCCGTAAGTAGTAGGACAAAATTTTAGAAACCTCCAAAAAATTACTAATTTGTAGCGCTTTTAATCTAAACCTACTTAAAATACGACTATGAGAATCAACTTTACTTTATTCCTCTATTTATTAGTTGTCTAAGTTGCTTTGGCTCAATTCACCGTAAAACAAGCCTTAAGTGCGCCATTTCCGACCAATTTAACAACTGCAACTACCCAAGAAAAGGTAGCTTGGCTGATGACCGAAATGTCCCTTTTAGTGAAACGGTAGAAATAGCAGAAGCCCTACGTAAACACGATGTCTATTTTGAACAATTGATTTTTCCCGATGAAGTGCATGTTTTTTTATTGCATAAGAATTGGGTAGCAACTTTTGACGCTGCGGGAGACTTTTTTAATCGAATGTTGGAAGAGAAAGAATGAAAAGTGTGAGTGTTAAATAATTCCTTTACCTTTTACAAATACAATTTCCATTGAATTATTTGTAACTTCCATATTGATAACTATCTTTATCCGAACAAGAAACACATTAGCATATTTACAATTTTTCTATTTTTCAAGACAAACTATTATTATCAGAAAATTTCTTAAAATGAAAAAATTTCCAACTATTAAAATCCTTTTTGCCTTAAGCATAATTGGACTTTCCTATGCCTTTATGATGCACGAAGAAAGTCTTCCTTTAGAAAATGTAGTAATCGCAGAAAACCATCATTCACATGAGGACAACCATAGTCATGCCCATCCGCACAATCATCATCATGGAGAAGGTGTTACCAACAACACATCAGGCAACGATCAGTTTAAGTTAAAAACAGGGCAAGGGGATTTTGTTTTTTCCTATGATGAAAAGTTAACGGATGCGCTTCCAATGGATGCGAGGGAATTTGAACCCAATATGCATGGTGGTTTTAATGAAGACCCCGAAACGGGCATTATTTATACTGGAATTCCAGGTTATGGTTTATGTTCGATTAGTCCTGACCTTAAAAAGTGGGAGAAATTAGGCACAGATGAACGATTGAAAGATAATATTCATGGTATTGTATTTTTTATACATAAAGGAAAAAAGCAGTTAGCAGTTGCACAAAATGGAAAGAGAATATTGGTTTTAAATCTAGACGGAACGATTGTCAGCGATATTTTAAAACCTAAAGGCATTGAATTTGATTTTATCCCTGCCAATGACTTCTTCAAATCAAAAGAAAGCAATTTTGGGATAACGGATGTCACTTATTTAGATGGCATTATATATGCGGCACACGGTTATTCCAAAGGGGATTTCGTGTTAACTTTAGAAGAAAAAGATGGTTCTTGGGATTGGGGGAAATTAGCATGGGGTGGCAAAGGAAATGTACCCGGCCAATTCCAAACAGCACATGGAATCTATGCACATGAGGGTCATATTTTAGTAGCCAATCGAGCTGCTGGACAAGTCGTTAAATTCCGAAAAGATGGCGCTTTTGTAGAAATGTTTTCAGATATTCCTGAAGGTAGTTTGGTCTGTAATGTATCCTATAAATCGGAACATTTCTTCTTCAATGCCTTAACCGCATTAGGGGATATGAAATCTGCTCCTATTTATGCGCATACAGGTGAAAAATTAGTTTCTACGATTATTCCTGGCGATTTAGATATTCCTATTTTAACCAATATTCATCACGTTTGGCCTCATCATGTTAGCCGTGAAAATGGAGAAAAACAATTATATCTTTTAGTGCATGGTTGGAATAAAGGGAAATATGCGGTACTAAAGCTAGAGGACTAGTATAAGAAGCAAGGGCTTTCTTATAAAAATGATATGCCATGGAATCCTTAGGTAAAACAACAAATTTTGCCGTATCGAACGGCAAAATTTGTAAAAAAGGGGTTTAAAGGGTGTACTATTTTTATAAGAAAACCCTTTATAAGAAGCTATCTTAGTCGTTTGGGGAGGAGCGTTTGATGGAATTAGTTTCTAGCTAATCACCGGAATCCCTTATAATCAGAAAAATTCAGACATTATGAAAAACCAACCTTACCTCGTAATTCTTTTTTTGAGCCTATTCTTTGCTTGTCAAAATGAGCTAACTACTGGTGAAAAAGAATCAACTGAGGAGATCCAATTTAACCTGCCAGAAGGCTTTGTTTTAGAAGATCTATACAACCCAAATGATAAAGCGCAAGGGTCTTGGGTGGCATTGACTGAGGGGCCGAATCAGCTAGTATATGCTTGTGATCAATACGGGGATATTTACAAATTTAAACTACCAGCAGCCAATCAATTACTAGACCCTAGCACCGTTGATAGTGTTAAATTGGAAATTGGTAGTGCGCATGGATTATTATGGGCATTTAATAGTCTGTATGTTGCGGTCAATAAGCGATGGAAGGAGGATGAAAAATATGGAAGTGGTATTTATCGCTTAAAAGATACCAATGGGGATGGGGAATTAGATAATATTGAAATGCTGTTAAAATTGGACGGTGCAGGCGAACATGGACCCCATAATTTTGCGGTCGGTCCAAGTGGGAAAGATTTATATTTTTTAGCAGGAAATCATGTTCATATTCCTGAGATAGTGAAGCAAAATAGCCGCTTGCCAAATAATTGGGGAGAAGATAACGTATTTCCTCAATTCTTGGATGCTAGAGGGCATGCTAACGACATCAAAGCACCCGGTGGATGGATTGTACGCATGAATCCAGATGGTACAGAATGGGATTTAATTTCTGCTGGTTATCGAAATCCTTTTGATTTAGCTTTCAATCAAGATGGGGAATTATTTACTTATGATGCGGATATGGAATGGGACATTGGCATGCCTTGGTATCGACCAACAAGGGTTTGCCATGTGACTAGCGGAAGTGAATATGGTTGGCGAACGGGTTCTGGCAAATGGCCTGAATATTATCCTGATAATTTACCCGCTGCAGTTAATTTAGAACAAGGTTGTCCAACGGGTATTTTAATGGGCAATCAATTGAATTTTCCCGCAAAATATAAGCAGGGAATGTTCCTCATGGATTGGAGTTTTGGAACTATTTATTATGTTGATTTAAAAGCAGATGGTAGTACCTATACTGGCAGTAAAAAAGAGTTTTTATCGGGGACACCATTGCCGTTGACAGATATGATTGCTGGTTCGGATGGCCATTTATACTTTGCTACGGGTGGACGACGCCTACAATCCCATTTATACCGATTAAGTTATAAAGGCAATGACCTAGGCGAAGCTAAATTAATTAAAAATGATGCCGCAACTGCTTTAAGGGGATTGCGTCAAAGCATTGAAAAATTCCATACGGAAAAATCAGCTGCAGGCATTGCCTTGGCTTGGGATAATTTAGGACATTCAGACCGTTTTATTCGCTATGCTGCTCGGATCGCTTTAGAACATCAGCCTACCAATCAATGGGAACTTCGTTTTTTCCGAGCAACCAATACCGACAAAATCATTCAATCGGGCATTGCGTTGGCTAGGCAAGCCCATAAAGGAATGCAGGATAAACTTTTGAATAAATTACTAACTATCGACTGGACAACGCTTTCCAATCAACAAAAATTAGATTTAATCCGAGCCTATAATTTAATAGGTATTAGGATGGGCATGCCGAATGATACTAATCGAGAAAGGATCATGCAAAAATTTAGCCCTCTTTTTCCAGATGCCAATAATGCAGTGAATAGAGAATTAAGTCAATTATTACTTTTCTTAAAAGCCCCTTCTGCGACGGAAAAGGTCGTGGCTTTATTAGAAAAACATACTAGGGAAAAGACCTTAATTTCCAATAATATGATTTCAACAGAAGTTGCTGATAGAAGCGAACAATACGGTCCTTTAATCAAAGAAGTTTTAGCAAAAATGCCCCCTAGTGAGGCTATTTATTACGGTCTTTTATTAAGTCACGTTGAGGTAGGTTGGACAGATATTACTAGAGGTAAATATTTCCAATGGTTCTATGAGGTAATGAGTGCCAAAGGAGGATTGAGTTTTAAGCCCTTCATGGAAAATGTTCGATTAAAAGCAATGTCGAATGTACCAGCTGCACAAAAAGGTCATTTTGAAGAATTATCAGGTGTCTTCTCCCCTATTGATGCTATGGACGATTTACCAGAACCAATTGGACCAGGCAAAGCCTATAAATTATATGACTTAAATAGCTTGGTTCGGAAGGCAACCAAAGATTATACAGGTAGTTTATCAGATGGAAAAACAGCTTTCCAAGCAGCTATGTGTAGTGCTTGTCACAGAGTAGGTGGAGAAGGCGGCATTAATGGCCCTGATTTAACCCAAATTCATACTAAATTTAGTGGCTATGATTTGGCTTATGCAGTATTCAGTCCTAATCACGAAATTTCTGATCAATATGCTTTTACCTTATTTCATTTAAAAGATGGTAAAAAAACGGCAGGCCGGATTTTATCTGAAACAGATACAGAGGTTACCATTATGCCTAATCCTTACAGTAGTACTTACACCGTTAAATTAGCAAAATCGGAGATAGATAAACAAGAACAATCTCCTATCTCCCCAATGCCTCCAGGTTTATTTAATCGCTTAAATGAGCAAGAAATAACGGATTTAATTGCTTATTTGATGGCGGAAGAACGGGAATAAAAAGAGGTCAAGAGCATACGATTCAGAAGGATCGAGTTACACCTACTGTGGAAAAGTAACCCGACTCCTCCTGAGTCGTATCCTATCTTTTAAATACCCATACTTTTTACGGTAGCGCCTATTTATTAAAACCCAAACATACTAGGCAACCATAAACTTAATTCAGGTGCCGTTAAAAATTCAGGTAAATATTTTGCTGTAGCACAAAGTGAATTAGTGTCAGGTTTGGATATTCACGTTGCCCCACAAAAATTATTTGCTTCTGTTACTGCACAAGATTCTTTGGCTTTAGTGTCTTTGTATAATAATAATAATGGTGGTGTGAATTGGAGTGGTTTTGACAATTGGTTAAACGGCCCAATGAGTACTTGGGAACAAGTAACCATGGATGAGGCAGGAGAACGAATTGTTCATGTATCCTTCAAACAAATGGATTTATCAGGAACGTTGACAGAAGCTATAGTCGATTTAACGATGATGGGTGGAAAAATTAAGTTCCAATGAGTGTAACTATAAACCCGATGTCCTATGTTTGAACAATACCACACCAATTGTTGAAAATTATATCTTCAACACAATAGCGTCAATGTTTCCACCATGTCTTCCTTTAAAATATCAAGCTACCGATATTTGAAATTAAAGGAAGTAGTAATAATCGAGTCCATGCACAGCAAATAATGAGCAGCATTTTTTTAATGAACTCTTCCTTAGAATTATTGATAAATAATTTCCGCAGCAGGATTCTGGAATCGATTATAGGTTCTATAAACCATATATCCCAGACCTAAAAGACCAATAATTAAAACACCTGTAGGGCCAATCATTTCCACAAAATCAGCCAATAGGCTTTTAAGTCCACTTCTTCTTCCCGATGCTTCATAGGCTATCCCATTCTGAGCATCAATAGCCATATCTCTAAATACCCAAGTAAAAAGGGGGATTGCAATAACCCCTAACAGGTTCAATAATAAAGGTTTGGTTTTGGATTCTTCGGTAACTTCTTTAGAAAAGTTTTTTAAAGCAGCTAATTCCCCTACTAATGGTTCCCTAAGGGATAGTTGAGCGAGTTGAATATGCTCTTTTTTTGCTTTTGCTCCTTTCTGATAATGGATGGTGAAAGTTTCGTCTTTTTCATTGAATCCAATTTCTTTTACAGCAGTTAAGGGGATTGTTTGAACCGTTTCCATCAGGCCAGATTTTTTAGTAGCAGCAACTAAAGCATCAATACTTTTATGCCGTTTAGTGCTAGTAATTATCTGGTCATCCGTTAAGCAGAACACTTTACGATTTTTCTCTTCCAAAGAGATGATTTGATTTTTCATTAGATTTATTTTTGTATTTAAAAGGTTTATTGATTATTTACTGTATTGGCTTGGGGCCGTAAAATTCCAACAAGGCTTTATCGGATACAAACCTACTATTCTTAGTTATTTCGGGAGTTTTGACTACCATAAAATTGTATTCCCCATGTATCCCAATATATAAGTCTTTCTCATCTAGATCTGGTTTCAAAGCGGCGACCAGTTCAACTAACTCGATTGTTTGCAACCGACTTTCTTTTGTTATTTCTGAAAGAGAAGGAATTTTTACAATAATTAGGGCTCTATCCGATTCAATTTTTGTTAGATATTCAAAGAAGGAAGGTTCTATTTCTTCATTTGTGAAATTTTCGAAAAACGTTTTTAAGGTAGTAGAAACAGAGTCAGCTGCTAATGGGTGGGTGGTTAGTTGTTCCATATCGGCTTCCAATAATTGACTTCTAGGGTCTACCTCAGCAGTTGCTGAAAGGAAATTAATATACAAAAAAAGTAAGCCAATAATTCCTAATCCCGACCAATACCATAAAGGGCTTTTAAACTGTTGCTTTTCTAAAGCGAATTGCTGTTTTAAGGAATTCGGGAATTCTTTTTGACTGATGGTTTTGAAGCATCCAGTACATTCTGAAAAAATTTCTTTGCCAATAGGGAAAAAAGGAATCCAATAAATGTGGGCATATTTACCGAAGATGGTAATTTCTTGAGGTTCAGCTTGGTTACAATGTTGACAGACCGTTCCTTTAATATCTAATTCTCCAATTCTATTTGCTTTTGTTCCGTAAAAAATCATTTGGGTTTAATTTTGTTTACAATTGATTAATGGATTAACTTTTTAGAATAGCTTATTTTCAAATAAATCAAAAATGAAATTGCCAATTCAAGCGTAAAAGTAGAAAAAGAATAAATTAATTCAAAATTATTTGAGTGTTCTTTCTTTAGGGAGGGGTGCATCTAACTAATCATCAATACTTGGGAACGTAAAGTATTTTATTAAAAAACAAATGGATAATTAAAAAAATCAAAAACATCTCTTAAAACTATAGCTACTCTAGAGGAGTTACCCTTCGTTAGTTTGCCTTGGATGGCAACTGCTCCCTTTAGGGATT
This sequence comes from Saprospiraceae bacterium, assembly GCA_965277445.1. Classification (GTDB taxonomy): domain Bacteria; phylum Bacteroidota; class Bacteroidia; order Chitinophagales; family Saprospiraceae; genus JAFMDF01. Next base: position 161,597 of record CBDICY010000002.1, read on the forward strand.
CTGGCCGTTCAAAATCAAATAGGCCGCCACCATTCCTCAATATCCTTAGTCAATCTGCTAACAATTTCGGGATATTCCAAAGCCACATTTGTCAATTCCATTGGGTCATTTTCGAGGTTAAATAACTGAATCTCTTTAGTATAATAACCAGCAATTTCCTCCTTGGTCGTCGTTGCGGCTTTTTGAATCATTTGAGGATTCGGTAGGATTAACTTCCATTTATTTTCAATCGCCACTTTATATAAAACCGTTTCCGTTGGTACGTCAATATTCAGAATATCATGATTATACGTTTCTGAAAAGACGACTTTTCTATTATTTAAGGCTTCTTCATTTAAGACATCAATGCCAAGCAAATCTCCTTTTGTTATCCCTAATAAATTCAAAATTGTCGGAACCAAATCCACATTACTGACCGTATTTTCAATATCCATTTTTGGCGCTATCGCCTTAGGGTATTTAAACATAATGGGTGTTCGAATACCGCCTTCGTGGGGCGCTCTTTTTGACCTTGGCGCATAGCCTCTTCTATCTTTTGATTGAATCCAACCATTATCACATGTATAAACGATAATCGTATTGTCTTCCAACCCTTTTTCTTTTAAATGATTCAATAATTCGCCTGTTGTTTGGTCAAACCATTCCACCATTGCCCAATATTTTGCCACCGATGGGCTTGGGGCTATTGTTAAATATTTCTCTTCTAATGCTTTCGGTGGCGTATGTGGCGTATGCGGTAAAAATGGGGCATACCAAACGAAAAAAGGTTGTTCTTTAGCCTGAGATTTGGTTATAAAATCATAAATTGGTTCCAATCCTTCCCGTCCTATTTTTAAACCTTCATCCCCATGTCGTCCACCTCTAGTATAATCTCCATGCGTCATTCCTTCATCAAAATGGGCATCTGCTGCTGAGCCAACCCACCATTTTCCTGTTTGAAAAGAACGATAGCCATTTTCTGCAAGGGTTTGGGTCAGCAATTTATTTTTATAAAAATTAGCCGCTAATTGCTGGTACACCTTATCTCTTTGAACGGGGTAACTATTGGGTGAAAAAGGGTCATTTGTTGTGGCTCTTTTAGGATACTTTTTACCTTCAAAATCTACCACAGGATCATTGCCCGTAATGCCATGCTGAAAAGCATAAAGCCCCGTTATGATGGATGCCAACGAAGGACTACATAAAGGTGCCGTAGCGTAGCCCCTCGTAAAAGTCATAGATTCCTGTGCTAATTGATCAATATGAGGAGTTTGTATATGTTCGTGTCCCATAAAACTATAATCCGTATACGTTTGGTCATCTGAGATAATAAAAACGATGTTGGGATTTTTGATGGGTTCATCGATATTGCTTGGTTGCGTAGTACAGGAATAAGCAATGATGCTTAATAAAAAAAGGAAGATTAAATGACTTTTCATAGAATAAATTTATGCTAAAGATAGTATTCCTTACTAGAAATCCATTAGTATTTTACGATTTGCTAATCCATTCGCCATTAGACTTGTTACCTTTTGAAAAATGCTTATATGAAATTTGAATTTTTTCGCTATTTTTTGCTTAAAAATTCTTAAATAGTCCTTCTATTGAAGAATTTTTAAGCAAAAAATAGCGAAAAAAGACATTTTTAAAACATAATCATTCATAATTTCAAACAAGTCTCTCAGCGTCAAAAAATACGCAAATTTAAGATAAACAAGCATTCAAAACATGAAGAACCACCTCCATTTATTACTCTTATTATTAATTGCCTTTAGTAGTTGTATCAACCAAAAACAAGTTATAAATGACGCTGTTGTCAAAAATACTAGACCCGTAGATTTAGTAGAACCTTTAGTGGATGCTGCCAATTCAAGGTGGTTTTTCTTTAACTCGGCGACTCGTCCATTTGGAATGGTAAACCTAAGCCCAGACATGGTCATCAACGGCGCTTGGAATTCGGGGTATCGGTATAACCAAGATACCATTCGTTGTTTTAGTCATGTCCATGCTTGGCAATTATCAGCTATCCCTGTTTTACCAACTACAGGCGATTTTAAAGGGCATTTGGGCCCTAATAAATACGGGTCAAAATATACACACGAAAAAGAGACGGTAAAAGCTGGCTATCATCAAGTCTATTTAGAAGATTATAATATTGATGTAGAATTGACGGCTACTACCAGAGTTGGTTTTCATCGATACACTTTTCCTGCTGCTAAACAGAGTCATATTCATGTAGATTTTTCTACTTTTTTAGGGCCCAATGATACCGAAAGTGGTTATGCCAAAAAAATTAATAATCGAGAAATCGCAGGTTATGCTTTAATGGCACCTACTAGACGTAGGCCCAAGGCGACTTATGTGTATTATGTCATCCAATTTGATAAAGATGTTGAGAAATTTGGCACTTGGCAAAGTGGTCAGTTACAAGAAGGCAATGAAATCGAAGGGGAGAAAACAGGCGCTTATGTAAGTTTTGCTACCAAAAACAACGAAAAACGCTTAATGAAAGTCGGTATTTCCTATGTCAGTACAGAACAAGCTAGATTGAATATTCAAACAGAATTAACGCATTGGGATTTTGACAAAGCGGTAGCAGCCACCCAAACAGAATGGAATAATTGGCTAAGCAAAATCGAAATTGAAGGAGGAACAGAAACAGAACAACGTCGATTTTATACCGATTTATGGCATGCTTTACAAGGTCGTAGAATTTTAAGTGATGTCAATGGGAAATATTGTGATATGACGGGAGATCAGCCTCGAATTGGTCAGATTCCATTAGACGATAAAGGCAAACCTAAATTTAATCATTATAACTCTGATTCTTTTTGGGGCGCACAATGGACATTAAATACATTGTGGCATTTGGTTTATCCAAAAGTAAGTGAGGAATTTGTAAATTCTATGCTATTGATGTATGCTGACGGTGGTTTGATTCCTCGTGGGCCATCTGGTGGAAATTATACTTATGTAATGACAGGCGCCTCTTCTACTCCATTCATTGTTAGTGCCTATATGAAAGGGATTCGAGGTTTTGATGTGGATAAAGCCTACGAAGGTTTGGTGAAAAATCATTCCGAAAAGGGCATTATGGCAAAGGCGGGTTACGAGCATAAAACGATGACTGGTGGCGGTATGTCTCATTATTTGAGCAAAGGGTATATTCCCCACCCTTTGGGTGATTGGTCTGGAGGCTACCACAGAGACGGTTCTGGGCAAACCTTAGAAAATGCCTACCAAGATTGGACGTTGGGGCAATTAGCAAAAGCCTTAGGGAAAGACAAAGATTACACTACTTACAATAAAAGAGCACAGAATTATCGGAATATTTGGAATGAAGAATTGGGTTGGATGTGGGTCAAAAATTTGGAGGGTAATTGGGAAAAAGATATAGATATTTTAAGGTATGACCACGGTTGGGTAGAAGCAAATGCTGCACAGTCCACTTGGTTTGTTCCACAAGATGTGGATGGATTAATTGATTTAATGGGGGGCAAAAAAGCTTTTGTCGAAAAATTAAATAATACCTTTGAATTAGCACAAAAGCACGACTTTACCTCAGCCAAAAGTCATGATAAAGGCGAACAAGCCGCCAACCGTAGGAAATATTTGAATTACGGAAATCAGCCTTCCATGCAAACGGCTTATTTGTTTAATTATGCGGATGCTCCACACTTAACGCAATATTGGAGTCGGCAAGTAATTGATAAAGTCTATAGTGGTATTTCTCCTGATTATGGCTATAGCGGTGATGAAGACCAAGGTTTGATGGGTTCCTTAGCCGTTATTATGAAAATGGGTTTATTCTCTATGAAAGGAGGCACCTCCATCGAACCTAGATATGATTTAGGTAGTCCAATTTTCAATAAAATCACCCTACATTTAGATAAACGATACTATCCTGGTGGTCAATTTATCATTGAGGCAAATAATAATTCCTTCGAAAATTTATATATAAAATCTGCGGTTTTAAATGGGCAGCCTTTAGCAAAACCATTTTTCTATCATAAAGATTTAGTGAAAGGTGGGAAATTAGTTTTGGAGATGGATAGCCAGCCAACCAAAACATTGAATCAATAATCAACATGTATAAGAAGGCGGTTCTTTAATAGAACATCCTTCTTTTGGGGGCTAGAAAAAAAGAAATTCGCAACACTTTTTCTGATAGTGTATCAGAAAAAATAAAAAGCCAGTATCTTTCAGCGTCAAAAAGCATCACTTACTATTTCTAAAAAAATCTAAACTATGAAAAGAATATTTTTTTTACTCGCTTTTCTAAATATAACCCTTTCTGCTCTTGCTCAAAAAAGCAGTATTCCAGAAAATTATTCGCTAGTATATGCGCAGGATTTTAGCACTCCACAAGCTTTAGCAGGTTTTGATAAGACCGATAAAACCGCATGGAGAATAAATAATTCAGCAGGAAATAATACGTTAGAATTATTTGGCAAAAGCCAATACGCCGCTAGGGTTCGTTCCCCATTTAATATTGCTTTAATCAAAGATTTGATCGTTGGTGATTTTATTTTAGAAGTTAATCTAGCACAATCAGGGAAAGAATATGGGCATAGAGATTTATGCTTATTTTTTAATGTAAAAGACCCTACCAATTTTTATTATGTGCATATAGCAACGACCGCAGATGACCATGCCAATAATATCTTTTTAGTCAATGATGAACCAAGGGTAAAAATAGCGACTAAAACGACCAAAGGTACAGATTGGGGCGAAACCAATTCCTGGCACACCGCTCGGATTGAACGAAATACTAAAGAAGGCACGATTCGAGTTTATTTTGATAATATGGATGCGCCAATTATGGAGGCAACGGATACGCATTTTGATATGGGGCACATTGGTTTTGGTTCATTTGATGATACGGGACAATTTGATAATATTAAGGTTTGGGCGCCTAAAGTGATGCAGAATAAGGAGCGTTTTTTTGCTAAATCTAATACTATAAAAGAGTAAAAGGTGAAGGATTGAAAAATCCGTTGTCCTTTAATTATCCGTTGTAAAAATACTATACAGCAAATAATTAAAGGACAACGGATAACTTATTGTATTAAAAATATAAGGAAAAAATTACTCACCAATGAAGTGTCTTCAATTCACCTTCTTTACCTTTCTTCTTTGCTTTTTTGCTTGTCAAGCTGACAAAGTTACCGAAACGCAAGCACCTATCATAGCAAGTGCCGAAGCCAAAGATTTTGAAGAAGCCAATCAAGTATCTGCCACTATAGCCGATGGTTTGGAAATGAATTTATGGGCACCAGGTCCGCTTTTGTCTAATGCCGTTGCTTTGACTTTTGATAATCAAGGAATAGCTTATGTCTCAGAAACCCAACGACGAAAAAGTTCCGATATAGATATTCGACAACATCCAGATTGGATGGTGGAAGATATTGGTTTACAGACGATTGAAGATACCCGTGCGTTTCATTTAAAAAAATTGGCGACAGCATTAAGCGAAGAGAATACATGGCAAGCAGATTTTAATGAAGATGGCATTCATGATTATCGAGATTTAACGGTGCAAAGTGAATATATTCGACGAATTTGGGATAGTGACGGCGACGGACGAGCAGATGAATCACAGCTTTATGCGGAAGGGTTTAAGGAGATGGTGACAGGTGTTGCTGCGGGTATTTTAAGTTATGACGAGGATATTTTTTTAACTGTTGCCCCTGATGTTTACCGTTTAAAAGATACCAATAAAGATGGGGTTGCGGATGAACGGAGCATTATCAGTCATGGTTATGGCATTCACATTGCTTTTGCAGGGCATGATATGTCGGGTTTAACGATGGGACCTGATGGCAGATTGTATTGGTCCATTGGTGATATTGGCGTGAATGTGGTCGATGCAAATGGCAAACGTTGGGCCTATCCCAATCAAGGAGCAGTTATGCGGTCGAATCCCGATGGTTCTGACTTTGAAGTGTATGCACATGGAGTAAGAAATCCACAAGAAATTGCTTTTGATGCTTTTGGCAATTTATTAAGTGTCGATAACGATGGCGACCACCGAGGCGAACATGAACGCTATATCCATATTGTGGAAGGCTCCGATACAGGGTGGCGCATCAATTGGCAATTTGGGAAATATAAAGAACCCAATGATAGGTATAAAGTTTGGATGGATGAAAAATTATCGGTACCTCATTTTCCTGGACAAGCCGCTTATTTATTACCACCATTGGCCTTGGCTTATAATGGCCCTGCTGGATTTGCTTACAATCCAGGAACAGCGTTAGGGAAAGCATGGGAAGATTACTTTTTTGCCTCCTATTTTACGGGGTCTTCTGCTAGATCTAAAATTCAAGCTTTTAAAATCAAACCCAAAGGAGCTTCTTTTGAAATTACGGATGAAAAAGAGGTAGTTGGTGGTATAGTGCCTACAGGCATTACCTTTGCTCCAGACGGCGCGTTATATATCAATGACTGGAAAGATAGTTATAGTAAAAAACCAACTGGTCGAATTTGGCGATTGAAAGCAAAAAATCAACATCCTCTGCAAGAAGAAACACAGACCCTATTGAAAGAAGGGGTAGGCAATAAATCGGTCACCGAATTAAGTCAATTAATCGCCCATGCTGACCAAAGAATTCGGATGGCTGCACAATTTGCTTTGGTGAAAAAGAAGGAGACCGCTACTCTATTGTCCATTGCTCAAAATGACCCTAATTTATTAGCTCGAATTCATGCTATTTGGGGCATTGGTCAATTGGCCAGAAAAGACGTCAAAGAAGCTGCTCCCTTATTGTCCTTTTTAAGGGATGAAAACGAATATATTCGAGCGCAAACAGCTAAAGTAATTGGTGATGCAAAATATGACCCTGCGTATAACCAACTAATCAAATTATTACAAGATACTTCACCAAAAGTCCAGTTTTTTGCAGCCGAAGCATTAGGTAAATTAGGTAATAAAAATGCCTTTCAACCACTCGTTAATTTATTGGAACAAGTGGCAGAAAATGATCCTCATTTAAGACATGCCGTAATGTATGCGCTTTCCAGATTGAACATAGCTAATTCTCTAGCTGAACTAACGAATCATCCCTCTAAATATGTGCGAATTGGAGCAGTTGTAGCTCTGCGAACCATGCAATCTCCGAAAATTGCCGACTTTCTTAAAGATAAAGAAGCATTGGTATTAGCAGAAGCTGCCAGAGCTATTAATGATGATTTTTCGATCCCTGATGCCTTGCCTGCTTTAGCCAATGCCTTAGATAGAACCGAGATTAAAAATGAAGCTTTTATTCGTCGAGCCATTAATGCCAATTTAAGAATGGCTAAAGGGGCACATGCGCTTAGATTAGCCAAATATGCAAGAACTAAAGGGCTTCCAGAAAAGCTACGCACCGATGCACTTTGGGCATTAGGTTGCTGGGCAAATCCACCTGTTTTAGATAGAGTAGATAATCGGTATCGGAAATTAAAAGGACATAAAGTAGAAGCTGCAAAAAAAGCTTTTTCTACGATTTATTCTCCCTTATTAACAGAAAGTAATCAATTAAAAATTGCTTGGATTACTGCCGCAGGTCGAATTCAGTTTCAACAAGCTAATGATAAAATCTTTAGCATTTTTAAACAAAAAGAAGAAAATATAGCCGTCAAAATAGCCGCTTTAAATACCCTTGCCACATTAAAAAGTGAAAAATTAACGGAAGCCATCAATCTCGCCTTAGTGGATAAAGAGGTAACATTAAGAAATAATGCCCAGACCTTATTGGAAAAGGTAGATTTGCCCGCCCCGACTTTGGTTAATATGTTGGAAAAAATTTTGGACGAGAACACCATTACAGAAAAGCAAAAGGCATTAGCTAGTTTAGCCAAAATCAACGATGCAAGTGCAGCTGATTTATTAAGCAAATGGTTGGATAAATTATTTCATAAAACCCTGAATCCCACTTTACAATTAGATGTGCTGACGGCTATTGAACAGAGTTCTTTTGAGGAATTAAAAGCTGCAAAAATAGCTTTTGAAAATAATCTTGCAGACAGTACTATTTTGACGCAATATGAGTCAACGTTATATGGAGGAAATAAAATCAAAGGGCAACAAATTTTCTATAAAAATACAACTGCTCAATGTCTAAGATGTCATGCCATTAAAGGCGCTGGCGGCGAAGTAGGGCCGGCTTTAGATGGTATTGGCACCCAACTAAATCGAACAGATTTACTATTGTCTTTGGTGGCTCCTAATGCTCGAATTGCGCCAGGTTATGGAACCGTCATTTTAACCTTAAAGGATGGGAAAGAATTAGCGGGTACGCTAATGAAAGAAACCGAGCACCAACTCCATATTAAAATTGGCAATAAACCTATTCAAACCGTTGAAAAAAGTTCGATTCAAGAACGAGAAAATCTGCCTTCAGGCATGTTTGATATAGGTGAAATATTGGATAAAGTTCAAATTCGAGATTTAATGGCTTTTTTGGTGGAGTTGAAGTAGGTAATAGCGTGTTTCAGACCTCCAAGCTAAGCTGTTCAGAATGAAGGATAAAGTACCCCTGATTTTTGAAAGGGCATAAATCATAGTTCATAAATCCATCTAGTTTTTACGTAACAGATTTATGAACTATGTTATCTAAACTAACTACGAATCTATAATTTTTGCACAATAAATCGCCTTGCTTGAAGTCGTTTACCAGGAACATGAACGCTTAAAGAATAGACACCATTGGCTAAACCATCTAGTTGTATCCTAACTGTACGCTTCTCAATTTTTTCTACCCGCATAGCTTGTACCGGTTGCCCTACCCCATTATAGATAATTAAATCAGCAGCACTACCCACAAAATCGCTTAAATTAATGAATAATACTCCTTGATCATTAATTGGATTGGGAAAGATACTAAATTGGTCTAATGGTTTAAAGTTCACTTGAATGACTTTGGAATAAGTAAAATCTCCAGCACTAAAAGCGGTGCCAATTCGATAATAATTATCCCCTGTTTGTGGTTGTTCATCTAATTCTGTATAAGCCGCTAAATTAGTACCTATATCTTGAGATTTTACGACTTGAATAGGTTCAAATAATTGTCCATCCACAGATTTTTCTAGGACGAAATAACTTTTAGGGCGCTCATCTGTATGTACCCATTGTAATTCAATATTTTGCCAATTAGCAAAACCGTTTAAATGGAAGTCGGTAGCATTTCGGCTGGAATTAGCTACTGTAGTTGAAGGCGTTACCAAGACATCTGCTTCCGTATAACAGCCTCCTGCCCCACTCATAAGTAATTTTACAGAATAAGAACCAGCGGCTAAATTAGAAATAACCTCTTGGGTATTGCAATCCCCAGTACAGATATTGATTAGCTCGAAATTAGTAGGCGCGCCAATAATATTTAAGGCTTCAAAGGGGGCTGTTAAATTCGATACCGTAATCGTACCAGCACCACCTTCAAAGGTGACCGCATCACAATTAACGACATCTCCTAGACAAGAACAACCATCTACTTGAATCACATCGTTATTCGTATTGGGATTGCCATCATCACAGCTCGTACCTGGAACTTGGGCAACGCCTATATCCGCACTTGTATCATCACAATCTATATCCGCACAAATACCATCACCATCGGCATCGCCTCCACGCTCTTCACAAAAAATTGGATCAATGGTGCCTAAACAAGTACAACCATCTGCTTGTATGATATCATTATCTGTATTTGGATTGCCATCATCACAGCTTGTGTCTGGGACTTGAGCGCCACCGATATCTGCTCTGGTATCATCACAATCTATATCTGCACAAATACCATCACCATCAGCATCCCCGCCTCGGTTCTCACAAAGACTGACATCGATCGTTCCCAAACAGGTACAACCATCTGCTTGTATGACATCATTATCTGTATTTGGATTGCCATCATCACAACTCGTACCTGGTAGTTGAGCTATGCCAATATTCGCTTTAGTATCATCACAATCTATATCTGCACAAATACCATCGCCATCGGCATCCCCTCCTCGGTCCGCACAAAGATTGGTATCGACTATACCCAAACAAGTACAACCATTTTCCTGTATGACATCATTACTCGTATTCGGATTACCATCATCACAACTAGTACCTGGCAGTTGAGCCATGCCAATATCCGCACTATTATCATTACAATCTATATCTGCACAAATACCATCACCATCAGCATCGCCCCCATTTTGGTCACAGGGATTACCAATTGCTTCGGTCACGACCACTTCTTCTTCCCAGTAACAAAAAGTACCATCATCTCCTACCATCAGTAGTTTGATAGTATAAATTCCAGCTGATAAATCCGTTACCGATTGATTCTCTGCACAGTTTCCATCACAAACGCCTATCGTTTGCCAATTGGTTGTTGCACCAAAATACTCAATTCTTTCACTTTGTGCTAATAAATTACTTAAAGTAAATTGTCCTGCTCCTCCAGTAAAAGTGACTAGATCACAATTTGCTGTTCCTCCTGTTGTAATTTGGCCTAGACAAGTACAGCCGTCCGCTTGAATAGCATCGTTATTCGTATTCGGATTCTCATCATCACAACTTGTTCCAGGGGGTTGCCTTGCCCCAATAGCAGCAGCATTATCATTACAGTCATTATTGGCACAGATGCCATCTCCATCCGCATCCTCTCCTAGATTATCACAATTATTTCCCATATTTTCGGTTATCATTACTTCCTCTTCTCTAAAACAAAGCGCACCTTCTTCGCCAATCATTAATAACTTAACAATATACGTTCCTGGAGTCAAGTCGGAAATTATTTGGTCGGTGGCACAATTACCATCACAAACTATTACCGTTTGCCAATTGGTAGCTGCACCAAAATATTCAATTTTTTCGCTTAGTGCATTTAAATTATTTAAGGTTATTTGTCCTTCTTCTACTATAAATGCTACTGCATCGCAATTTACCCCTCCTTCAGTTTGCGCTGAAGCAACGGAAAGAAAGCTGCACCAACAGCATAAAAGGAGTAGTTTTATTTTGTTCATAATTTAGGTATTTAAAAAAGAGAAAAAGGAAGGAGTATACCTTAACTCAAAGTGGTTAATAGCTACTAAATAAACTTCAACTTCAAGCGCAACTTCAATTTCAATTTTAAGCCACCTTCGGTAGAAATTTTGAGATTGAAAATTATCGACAATTTGTTGGTTTCAAACGGCTATTAGGCGCCTAGTTGACGTCATCCAGTATTCCTTCTGTTAGGGGGAGCAGATAAAAAATAGGTTATTTATTTACAATTGAAGTAGTGTAGGTAAGTAAGAATGTATAAAATTAGATTAAATTTTCTTGAAAATATATTATTAACCCGCTTATTTTATAAAATTAGTACTAGGTATAGAAAAACAAGCTACTTTCTCCTATATCCAGAGGGCGTATGCCCAGTAGTTTTTTTAAAATACCGACAAAAATACGCTGTATCTTTATAGCCAAGTTGATCAACAATTTCTTTTAGTGGTAAGGTCGTATATTTTAGTAAGCGTTTGGCCTCCGTTATTAAACGTTCATTGATAATTCTCTTAGCAGACTTACCAGATTTTACTTGACAAATGTCGGTTAGTTTTCTAGTAGACAAACCCATTGTACGAGCATAAAATCCTAGGTTTCTTTCCTGCTTAAAAGTTTGTTCTAATAAATTAATAAATGCTGCGTAGAGGTCTTGAACGTAATCTTGTTGCTTAATTTTTGCTAAGGTAAAGCGATTCAATAAAATGATGAGTGGGTATAACAAATGCTGAATAAGGCTTAAATCTAAAACCTTTGTCGTTTGGATTTCATATTCTGCTAACATATTCCTTAAGAGGACATCGACCAACTCCCTTTTTTCGGCGGGAATGTGCAAGTCATTATGCTGTCGTAAACTAAATAATAAATTATAATAAAACCCCTCATTGGAAGACTGAACGGCAGGTAAGATGCTGTCGTTAAAGCGAATTAAAATACCTACTAGATTTTTAGCATATAAAAAATGATGGACTTGTCCTTTGGAAATAATATAAAATGTATGTGGACTAAGATCATATTCTACGCCATCAATTTCATGTCTCCCTGTCCCACCTTCGATGTATAAAAACTCTGTAAATTCATGCCGATGCGGATGTTCGTCTATAGACATTGCATCAAAATTAGCCCTCAGTTTTCGAATAAAAAAAGCTTTTTCATTAGATTGGTATGGAATGTATTGTCGTGTCAAATTTTGTAAGATTTTCTTATCGCCCACTCAAACTCCCAATAATCCCTAATTCTAACCCTCGTAACTCTGCCAATCCTCGCAATCGACCAATAGCAGAATAGCCTGGATTCGTTTGTTTACTTAAATCATCCAGCATTTTATGTCCGTGATCTGGTCGCATTGGAATAGCCGTTTGGTGGTTTTGTTGGATTTCCACCAAGGCTTTCATGACCGCATACATATCCACATCTCCGTCCAAGTGATCGGCTTCGTAAAAGTTACCTGCGGCATCCCTTTTAGTTGCCCGCAAATGAATAAAATTAATTCGCCCCCCCAAATTGCGAACCATTTGAGGCAAGTCATTATCGGCTCGAACACCATAAGAACCCGTACAAAAACAGAGTCCATTATAAGGCGAATCATAAGCCGCCAAAATAGCTTTAGCATCCACTTCACAACTTACCACTCTAGGTAAACCTAATAAGGCAAATGGTGGATCATCTGGATGAATCGCCAATTTAACGCCCGAAGCCTCCGCAACGGGAGCAATTTCTTTAATAAAATGCAATAAATGCGCTTGTAGTCGTTTGGCGTCTATCGCTTTATAGGTATCTAAAACAGCTTGAAACTTAGTTAAGTTATCCGCACTTTCCGTCATTCCGCCTGGTAAACCTGCGATAATGTTATTTGTTAGTACTTTAATCTCAGCTGCACTCATGGAAGCCAACTTTTCCTTGGCTCTCTGTTGTTCGACTTCGCTATAATCTTCGATTGCCCCTGGCCTTTTCAAAATAAACAATTCAAAGGCGGCAAAAGCAGCTTTCTCAAAACGCAAAGCAGTTGACCCATCGGACATAGGATAAGTCAAATCTGTTCTCGTCCAATCTACAACGGGCATAAAATTATAGGTCAGAATTTTAATATTGCACTTCCCTAAATTTCGAATACTTTGCTTGTAATTTTCTATATATCTTTTATAATTTCCCGTTTGCCGTTTAATATCTTCATGCACAGGAATACTTTCTACGACCGACCAAGTTAAGCCTGCTGCCTCAATTATTTTTTTCCTTGCTAAAATTTCCGTTACAGGCCAGATTGCCCCATTTGGAATATGGTATAAGGCAGAGACCACGCCCGTTGCACCTGATTGGCGAACATCTGCTAAGCTAACCCCATCCTTTGGGCCATACCAGCGCCAAGTTTGTTCTAATTTTTTCATATTCATTCGTTACTAAACCCCAGAAAAAGCACTAAATCCACCATCTACAGGCACAATAATGCCCGTAATAAAACGAGAGGCATCACTTGCCAACCATAATAAAGTACTCACCAATTCCTCTGGTTCACCAAACCGCTTAACGGGCGTTTCATTAATAATTGTTTGTCCTCTAGCGGTTAAACTGCCATCTTCGTTGGTCAATAAACGACGATTTTGATCGGCAATAAAAAAGCCGGGTGCAATCGCATTGACTCGAATCCCTTCTCCAAATTTATGCGCCATTTCAACTGCCATCCATTTGGTAAAATTATCAATTGCCGCCTTGGAAGCAGAATAGCCCACTACCCTAGTGATCGCTTGCTGTGCTGCCATCGAAGAAATATTAATAATGCAACCCTTTTTTTGTTTAGCCATCGTTTGTCCAAAAGCCATCGTTGGCAAAACGGTTCCTTTTAGGTTTAAGTCAGTCACCTTGGTGAAATCTACCATCGATAAATCGAAAATATTTTGGTCGGGCATAATCGTCGCCCCTTTCATATTTCCTCCAGCAGAGTTGACTAAAATATCAATGCGCGCCCATTTTTTAAGAATCTTTTTCTTGGCTGCTTTAAGTTGCTTTTCGTCCAATACATCCGCCACTAAAGCGATTGCCTTCCCTCCATTTTGCTTAATTTCTTGGACTTTTTGCTCAACCTTAGCTTTGGTTCGACTCAAGATGCCGACTTTCGCCCCTGCTTTGGCTAATCCCATTGCCATTGCGCCGCCTAAAACGCCCGCACCACCCGTAATAATGGCTACTTTTCCTTTTAATTCAAACATTATTTTATCATTCAATTTATTTACCTAAACAAAAAATAAAGGTAGGGGAATTTTTCTAGTTTTATAACGAAGTAACAAGCAAAAAATAAGGTGGATATTTAGAGATAAATATTTTGAGTGAAGACGAGATAAACAAACACCGTTTGTGAACCGCTTGCGGACGGGATGCTTGAGGTAATAGCCGTAACTATTGCTGAGAAAAATAACGATGTATTGGCTCAAAATATTATCTAGGAAATGTTCATGTTATTCTTTACTCGTTACTAAGTATTCATTTCTTTTCGCGCTTATACAGCAGGAAGTAGCACAAGCATTTATTTTAAAGCCTTTTGGTAAATTGCAAGTTCCGAACGCGCCTATCCTGCATCAAAAAGCCATTAATTGTTCCTGCTGTTCTAGTAAATTGATACCCCTGAAAATGATTCCCAAAAACATCGGTACTGACAGGAACTAAAGTTTTTATTTTTTCCTTACCTCGAAAGACCGCTAACTGGTCATCCACTACTTGAATGGAATAAGATACGCCAACTTCTGGACTATAATATTCGCCTGTAAACTCGGCTAAGTTTAAGGTTGCATCATAAGTCTCCACTTTTTCCGTTGACCAAATTTCCACTCTTTCATGGATAATTGGAATACCTATTGTTTCATCAAAAACAAAGCGGACCATCCGAAAATCTTTGCGATAGAAGTCAGTACTGGAAGTAGGAATCATTTGATAAGACTGTTGATCCCATAATTGCGTAATCACCAAAGTATCTTTTTTGACCGCACTTTGTACCCGAAGATGCGGTTGCCCTTTTACCGCAAAAAGCCCCGTATATTTTTGTAATTGTTCGGTAGACAATTGGATAGTGGCAATAGTAGTCGGAACAATTTCTTTTGTTTTTAGATTTACTTTTTTTGTAGGAATCATTAAATCTATTAATCTAAAAAACTTAGGTCCATTGGCAAAATCGGTACAGTTCGCCAAGACCACCAATGTTTTTTTCAAGGAGGGAAAGCGATAAAGTACGGCTCGAAAACCGCCCCATGCGCCCGTATGTTGTACAACAGGTAGTCCTTTATTTTCTTGTATAAATAAACCGCCGCCATATTCTAAGGTATCTCCATTCGTTAAAATACCTCTTTCGTGTTGTCGATCAAATAAGGCTTGTCCGCCTAGTTTTTTATCATAAAAATTATTGTCCCATAAAAGGAGGTCTTCCATTGTCGTGTACACCTGCCCATCTCCACCTAAAGCAATATTATAAAAATGTCGTTTTTCATAAGTACTATCCGTAAGCGGCGCATAACCCGTCGCACTATTCTTTACAATCCGATTGGGGTTTTCTAAAATAAAGGTGTTTTTCATCCCCAGCGGTTCAAAAATATGTTTTTGGGCAAACGTGCCGATGGATTCCCCACTTGCTCGTCTCACAATAATCGCCAACAACAAATAGCCTCCATTATTATACATAAATTGCTGCCCCGGTGGAAAACTGCGCTCTTTTTGACGAGTCATAATATCGAGCCCCATTTCTTCGGTAAAAATATTTTCAAAAGGTACGCCCGCATACGCTGTCATTTCCACATAATCTCTCAATCCGCTCGTATGGTTTAACAAATGCCGAATGGTTACTTCTTCATTCTGAAAAACAGGCATTTCGGGCAGGTGCTTTTGAATCGGATCATCAATAGCCAATTTTCCTTGCTGTTCCAATAAAAAAATACAAGTGGCGGTAAATTGCTTGGCAACAGACCCCACATCAAAAACAGTCTTGGACGTTATCGGAATGTCATAATCTAAATTAGCTAAACCAAAGCTTTTTTGGTATTCGATTTTGCCATTTTCAATTACGCCTATGATTCCACCTGGGCGGTTTTCCCGCTCTCCAAAGAGGTTGGTTATTTCTTTCTCTAATTGACCGAAGGCTAGGCTAAGTATTAAACTAAAAAGTAGGGTTAGACTATATTTTTTCATGAGCGAGTTGTTTGTAGATCGCATAATAAAGGGCAATTTACAAACATTATGACTGCTCGATGCAGAATTGTATTAAAAATGTATCGCTATTTTTCAACATCCTATCTTTTTCACATAACTTTATTTTAAATACATTTGGAAGAGAAGGAGAGGTAAGGAGGAAGTTTTTTAAATCCAAATAAGTGCTTTGACAAAAGCGAAAAAAACAATTATTGGTTCCCTTGCTTTAATTTTAAAGTTTGGACAGCAAAAAGTTATTAGCCTTTATGCCATACATTTTAAATAAAACTTATGTGTTGTTTTTTGCTATTCATTTTTAGTGAAATTTAACTGGTATCTGGTGTTTGTGCTGATTTTTTCACCACTTTATACCGAGTTCTTTGATTTATTGGAGTTCCTTTTTGTCTTCCAGGACCATTTTTACACTTTACAGGTAGAAATGGGGTTTTATCAAAAGTCAAAAAAAAGTTTTGAGCCGCTTGTCGTACCTGACATGGGGTCAAAATTGTGTTCGGTTCTGCTGTGTTCTTATTGACTTCCTTGTACTGTTGCCATTTTTTGGGTTTATAGCTGGCACTAGATGCAGCAGTAAAAAGTAACCAAAACGCAGCCATTACTACTACCAACCAATTATCAAAATGCTGCTTGTCAGGTGTCTGATATTTTTCCAACATAAGTTTTTGCTTACAAAACTTGATGGATGGCTCAATATCGTACCGATGTCGATAACTTTCAAAAGCTTGCCTCGTGGTAATTTCATCTTTTCGCTGACCATGAATCGTGGTAAACATGCTTTTTTGAAAAACTAACTGACCTGTATCCGCATCAATTACTTTAGAGGCAACTAAATCAAAGGCTTTATCTTTCATATTATGACCATTTTTGGTGCGGACTAATAAATTGGTCCATTTCCATATCATAATTTTGAGTTTTCTGCCCTTATTTGTTTGTCCATCTAATTCGATATAATCTTGATGGGCTAATTCAAAAACACTTCTTTGGTAAACATCATAAGTTTTTCCTTCTCTAGTATAGGTCTTGGTTTGAGAAAAATCAATCAAGTAGTATTTTTCGCCATAAACCAAAGGCGCACCTTGCTCTGAATTGGAACACTCGGCTGGCAGCCATACCTTTTTACCATATCGAAACCGAATAATATTCACTAAATTCTTGTGTTTATAGGTCGGTTCAATATAATTCGGACAGCCATAGCCACTATCTAAGGTATTGATAATGGATTGCTCAACTAATTCAAGATTTTCTTGTTGCTGTAATTCTTCCATCTGTTCAACCGCACAATCAACAGCACTTTGAGTTGATGGTATGCGTTTGATACTTATCGGAACGCTCCATTTATTATTCAAAGGTGGAATACTTACATTTACTAAAGAGATCGGATAACCAATACTGATAGGTTTATTACTTTTTATCACATTGTTGGAAATCTTGATGTATTGGCGATCTTCCAAACATTCAGAATGAGCTTTTGTCACCCCACTAGCATCTGTTTGAAGTAATAACCATTCTTCTTTGCTATAGTTTATTTGGCTTAGCCCTAAATTCCGAAGAGCGGACATCGTCTTCGATTGATTTTCTTGACTTTGTCCAACGCCATGAATGCCGTCTCGTATAGAAGAATACTGATGATGAAACAAGGGACTCTCGCTCAATTCGACTATGCTTTGAGCGGAATCGTAACTCGCTAGTGCCAATGACGTATTAGTAAAAGCTTTGGCATATTTTATGTCAAGGTTTAATAAGTCATGGCAGAACTGTTCGCTGGTAGATTTTTTCACACATTTATACCTGCAATAGTTTTGCCTTTTTTTTTCAGACGACTTTTCGTCCAAACTTTAATTTAATTGACGTTTAGAAATTTGTTTTTTTGAACCACAAAAGGTATCAAATGGGCACATAAGAGTTTCACAAAAGTTTTTTTGAATACTACTTTTAGGAAACTCTTATGTGGTTCATAAAAAATCGTTCATTCTAGCAATTTCACTGCGCCCATTATGAAAATCAATTAGTATCGCAATTTAATCTTAGCATCTTTTAAATTATTCCCTTTTGATGCATCATCAAACTGTACAATGACAATTCTGTTTTCTCCAGCAATTAAAAAGTCTTTATAATCTTCTGTAAGCGGATGTTCCCCTAATTTAATTTGTTCCTTATAGATGCCCTCAGGGTGCTTCGAATTAATAACATAAGCTCTTGCTCCATCATCAACCTGACCAAAAGACACCTGAAATTCCTGAATGCTAACACCTTGAGGAATGTTAATAAATGCATCAAAATAAGTAAAGTCGATTTGTGCTAGGTTGTTTTTGATATGAGATGCGTTATCTCCTCCAAAACTGATTGCCATTTTGTTGTCAAGAGGTGCAGGTTTCCATTTTGAATCATCTCTATTCGGAATACTCTTTAAATTATAAGCTATCGGGTCTCCGTGGTGAGAAAGTTTTTGAGCTAATATTCCTTCATTGCCTTCATGTATTCTCCATGGTGAAATCTTAACCTTTAAAGCTTTGCCATTCACTTTTACCTGGGCATCTTTTAAATTATTTCCTTTTGGTGCATCATCAAACTGCACAATTACGATTCTATTACGTTCACCTCGTACAACTAAGTCTTTATAATCCTCTGTAACAGGATGTTCTCCTAATTTAATTTGCCCCTTATAGGCACCATTAGGGTGTTTTGAATTAAAAATATAAGCTCTTGCTCCGTCATCAACTTGACCAAATGATACTTCTAATTTATCAATAGAAACATTTTTGGGAACATCGATGACCGTTTCAAAATAAGTAAAATCGACCTCTGTTAGCTCCGTTTTTAAATTAGATGCATTACCTCCTCCAAATTCAATCATTCCGTTACGACTAGGCGCCTTTTTCCACCCAGAGTCGTTAAATTCTGGAATACTTTTTAAATCATAAGCTTTAGGGTCTCCGTGGTGAGAAAGTTTTTGAGCTAATATTCCTTCATTACCTTCGTGCATTCTCCAATGTGTCATGCTAATCTCTTGTGCAAAAGAATGGAATATTATTGCTCCTAAGGCTAAAAAACTTAATAATAATTTTTTCATTTTAATTAATGTTTATAAGTTATCACCTACTCTTTATAGGATTTTCGGTTTGCTCCTTTTATTTTGAAAGTTTCTGAAAAAAATTCGTTCTACTTCTCTTCTAATCGAATGTGTTCTTGCTGATAACGGATAACTTTGTTCTCATCTGTATAGAACAGTTTCTTATACAGATCTTGACCAGCTTTTGCTGGGCATGCAGATTGTATGGATATTCAAAATAAATCGTGTTGATTCAGTATGCCATTATTGGGGATGTCTTCCGCATTTAAGTTTCTTAATTGTAATTGCTTTGGTGCAAAGGTTGCGCGTATTTGAGAAAGAGAGCCGTGTAAATCCGACATCGAATAGATGAAAAGCGACTTTAATTAGATATGTCGGATTTTATCGCATAGTTTATATGTTCCATAGAGTTTAAATGCTACATTTGAACCGATTTAGACTAATAAACATGAAAAAACTCATTTACTTTTTTCTATTATTCCATGCTTTTGGTATCAATAATTGCTTTGCTCAAGAAGCATTGATTGCCCATGTCCAAAAGATTGGCATCGAAGATGGTCTGTCTAGTTATGACATTTGGTCTATCCTAAAAGCATCGGATGGAGTGATGTGGTTTGGAACGGCTTATGGACTCAACCGTTATGACGGAGCATCCATTCGTTATTATACTAAAGAAAGTCATGGTTTATGCCATGATAGAATAGAACGAGTCTCTGAAGATGATCAAGGTAATATTTGGATCTGGGGAAGTGATTTCGGAGGAGAACGTCAACTGTGTGTATTTAACCCAATTACTGAAACTTTTTTCTCTATAGAAGAATATATCCAACAAGTTCCTCCATTTGATAAAAGTAATACGGTGATGTATCCATCTTATCAACAAAAGATACTTTTTTCAACCCAGCTTGGGAACACCAACCATTATTATGAATGGGATAATCAACAATTAAAACCAATACTTCAAATTCCTGCTGAAGAATATATGGATCCTGCCATTAAAATAGGTCAAGATTCAATTGTCTTATTCCGTTGGTTTTTTGATGCTTCCAAACAGCAGGACAATAGGGTTCAATATTATTATAATGGAAAATTGCACCATGAAGAAAAATCCAAGGACACATCTTTAACTGTTTATCAATTCGAAACTAATGGGCAATCCTATTTAGCATCTTGTTTAGGTGCATCCGATACACAAGATGATATTTGGCAGCTTTCTTTTATTGTAAATGGTGAGCAGACACCTAATATAGAAATCCAAGCGGACTGGAAAGAGCAATTTGTATATAATCAAGGTAAAATCTATACGATTACTGAAAATGCTTTAAAAATCTATAATGCGGACGATGCAAAACTGATACAAGAAATTCCAATAGAACTGGAGTTATCAACTAGCTACCGTAAGTTATTTATGGATAATGAAGGTAATATTTGGTGGAGTAGCAAAAAACATATTTATCATATCCATCTCTTCCCAATGCGCTTTGAATTGGGTTTGCAAAAACAAAATATTCCATTTCCTACCAGAGGAATTATTGCATTAGATGCTAATCGAACTTTCGTCGCTGGGAGAGGTTCTTTTTTCGAAAGTCCTGATTGGAAAATTTGGTCGAGTTCTGCCGAAGGGATTTATTTAAATGAATTCCATCTAACGGGAGTTATACAAGATAAATCCGATCCAAATTTATTGTGGTGGGCAACAGAATATCATGGTCTCGTTGCGTTTGATTTAGCATTGCATCAGCATCAATTTTATCCATTTAAATATAGTGATAAACATACGCTATTATGGAAGCCTTATCAAGATGAGAAAGGTAATATGTGGGTAGGCGCAGGAGAAGGGGTCTATCGTTTGGACATAGAAAAACGAACATATATTCCATTCGGGGAAGGAAAGCCCTACACGGAAGAACTACAACGTAGCTCAGTTTTTCATTTCTACACCAATGAGAAAGGAACCTGGCTTTGTACCTCTACAGGTTTGTATTTGGTTGATTTGGAAAAGGAAAAGATTTTACAACATTATAAGGCTGAGCAAGAGCAAGACAATTATATACCTTCTAGCCGTATTGCCCACCTACAGGAGGATTCAGAAGGAATATTCTGGTTAGCTACTAAAGGAGATGGACTAATCAAATGGAATCCCAATACAGGCGAATATCAGCAATTTACACAATATAATGCAGGATTATCTCATAATGTGCTCTATGCCGTTTACGAAGATAAGCAGAGTCAATTATGGTTGTCAAGTAATAGAGGAATCATGTCCTTCAATAAGGAGACGAACTTTGTCAATATTTATCTCGAAGAAGATGGTTTGCCACATAATGAATTTAATACGATTGCGCATACACAAGATAAAGATGGACGCATTTATTTTGGTTCGCAAAATGGGGTGGTTGCTTTTCAGCCCAATGATTTCACAGGGACTCAAAAGAATGCCAATTTGAAATTTACCCGTTCTTTTAAAGAAAATAAAAAAACGAAGCAGCAGACTTTATTGACCTCCGAACTACTTACCGAAAACAAGCTTGTTCTAAGCCCAGAAGATAAATACCTACAATTAGAATTTGCTTTACTCAATTACAAGCAACCCTCCTCTCATCAATATAGTTATCAATTGGTCGGCTACGATCAAGATTGGAATTATCAAAATGAAAATTACCTTCGCATCAGCAATTTACCCTATGGCAATTATGAACTAAAACTCCGAGCCAAAGCATCTAGTAGTA
This sequence comes from Saprospiraceae bacterium, assembly GCA_965277445.1. Classification (GTDB taxonomy): domain Bacteria; phylum Bacteroidota; class Bacteroidia; order Chitinophagales; family Saprospiraceae; genus JAFMDF01. Next base: position 183,564 of record CBDICY010000002.1, read on the forward strand.
ACACTTGGATTAATTATCCAGATACAACAACCATTCAGGTAATCAAACCTTTTTATTTGCAATGGTGGTTTATTTTATCCATGCTTGGTTTGATGATATGCTCCCTTTTTGCATTATTTACATGGCGAACACAACGGTTGATTAATCGCCAAATAGAATTGGAAGAAATTGTTCAAAAACGAACTGAAAAAATAGCTAAGCAAGCAGAGGAGCTTAAGGTATTGGATCAAGTAAAATCAAATTTCTTCGCTAACATTTCACATGAATTGCGGACTCCGTTGACGCTCATTTTAGGACCATTATCCTATATCTTGGACAACCCTTCTGCTTGGGAAGAACAAAAAGTGCAGGAACAACTCTTAGTCATGCAGCGGAATGGGCGCAGTCTTATGGATTTGATTGAAGAAATTTTGGATTTGTCCAAATTAGAAGCCAATAAATTAGAGTTACAGGAGGAAGCTACCCCTGTTCAAGCCTTTTTTGAACGGATTTTTTCCATTTTTGAACCACAATTTGAAACACAAGGCTTGGAGGGGCAACTTGATATCTCCTTACAAAGTGATAATTTGTCTGTCTTGATAGATCGTAAAAAAACAGAAAAAATCATCAATAATTTCTTATCAAATGCCATGAAATTTACGCCTAAAGGAGGAGCGATAAATTTGGGGGTAAAAGAAAACGAAAATACTATTGATATTGTAGTGAAGGATAATGGCAAAGGAATACATCCAAATGACTTGCCTTATATTTTTGATCGTTTCTACCAATCCAAGCAGGCAGATCAAAAGATGTATGGAGGAACGGGGATTGGTCTGGCGCTAGTACAAGAGTTTGCTCAGTTAATGAATGGTCGTGCGTATGCAAAAAGTACCTTAGGTGAAGGTAGTAGTTTTCACTTCTCACTCCCTAAAAAAGTGGCTACTGTCCAATCTAAATGGAAGCAAGTCTCAACGCTTTTCTTGGAGGAAGAAACCTTAATAGAAATAGACCGAGATTTTTGTGTTTTAATAGTGGAGGATAATATGGATATGCGTCAATTTATCTGTCAATTATTATCCGAAAAATACGAAGTCTTAGTTGCTAAAAATGGAGCGGAAGGGCTTAATCTATTAGAAGAAAATTACCAGAAAATAGATATCGTCATTTCTGACGTGATGATGCCTGAGGTTGATGGGCTTACCTTATTATCAAAAATCAAGACGCATCCGAAATGGCAAAATATACCTGTAGTCATGCTTACTGCATTGGCTGCCGAACGAGACAAACTTAAAGCATTAACCATTGGAGTAGATGATTACTTAACCAAACCTTTTTCTGTGGTAGAGTTGACGGTTCGCATTCAGAATTTACTGTACAATGCGCACCAAAGAAAACTGGCGACACAACAATTAACAGCCGATTCAAGCACCACATTATCTGATAATACTTCTAAAGCGGAAACGATCCAAAAAGAATGGGTGGATAAAGTCGAGGCAACCATTCTTAAATCTATAAATGATGAGGAGATTCCTACTGTTGAACTATTAGCGAAAAGGATTTTCTTAAGTGAACGACAATTGCAGCGTAAAATAAAACTGGCAACAGGACTTACCCCAAAGCAATTTACTCAAGTCGTACAGCTGCAAATGGCAAGGCAGCTATTAGAAGAAGGAAGCGTTTTGTCTGTCGCAGAAGTGGCTTACAAATCAGGGTTTGAGTTGCCCATTACTTTTTCAAGAGTTTATAAAAAACATTTTGGAAAATTGCCAAGTAGCTATTTAAAATGAGTTTTTTGTTTAAAATTTATTAGTCAACTTAATAATTTAATGAACCTATTGCCCTAAATAATAATCCCCCTTTTTCAATCAGTTTTATTGTGTCTAGTCATATTACTAATTTGAAATTTATTTGACGCTTTATTCCATTCTAAATAGACATTTTTTTTTCCATTTATTAACTTATCATATTGGTAATCTGTCACTTCAGGATAATCAAATTGTAAATAATCACAAATATCCAATTCGATTTTAACCACAAATCCGTTTTGAGGTAGCCTATATTGAAGGTTAAAATAGCTTTTGTATTTGTCCATTAATAAAGTGTTAGAAGAGTCACTATAAAATAGGCTTTTAATATTTGGTAAGATGATGGAATCAACAGGCGTCCAAGTTTCATTTTCGTATTTATAGAAGAAAGAAGTTGGGGTAAAACATGCAAAAGCTTCACATTCTTTTGTCGATACTGCAATAAAATCATTATCGACTCCTTTGAATAAAGCTATTTGAAAGGCATCGTATTCCTGCCCTTTATGTCTAAAAGATAAAAACCCATTTTTTACATCTACCGTTTTGATGGCATTAGATTGCATTTCACTAAACCTCCAGTCGCATAACTGAAAACAGGTATCTGGTAGGTTATTGAAATACGTGATAATATTTTGATTAGGATTATTCTTTTGCGCAAAGGATAAATGCACAAAAGTTAAGGAAAAAAGAAGAATGATAGGAAATTTCATTGTACGCTGGTGGTTAGTCATAGAATAATCATATTGAGCTTAAGGGGTTTCTTATAAAAATGGAAATAGTTCTTGGCAACTTGATTTCTTCGGGCATCGAGCCCAAAGAAATCAAAAAAGGTTTTTACAAATATTGCCATTCGATATGGCAATATTTGTTATGCTGCACAGCGTTTTGAGGGCTATAATTTTTTATAAGAAAACCCTTTATTGAACTTTGTGTAATAGTTTCAAAGCCACTTCGCTTTTATATCTTTATACTTAGTTCTTCCGATTGGGATACGTGCTCCATGCTTTAGCTCAGCCATATATTTGCTTCCAGATTCCACAATAATTTCCTTTATCTCAGCCATCTTCACTAGGTATGATTTATGGGTTCTTTCAAAAGTAGGACTTAACAATTGTTCTAGCTTTTCAAGTGATTTATCATGTAGCTCTTTTTTTCCATTAGCTAGAAAGAGTTCGGTATAGGGACCTGCTCCTTTTATATACAATAAATCTTCAATGGGTATTAACTGTATTCTATGTCTTTTTTTAATGGCTAAAAATTTAAGTTCCTTCGTTGCTAACTTTTCATTTGTGATGGTCCGATGTAAAGCTTGTTCCAAGCGCTCTCTATTAAAGGGCTTAGGTACAAAATCTAAAACCCCATATTCAAAAGCAGTAATTGCCTGCTCTTTGTAAGCAGAAATAATGATGGTATGAAACGATTCCGCAACCGCTGTCCTCAACAGGTCAAAACCATTGTCGCCATTAAGATTCAAATCTAGAAGCACCAGATCCAATACATTATTTTCAATAAATTGTAGTGCTTCTTGTAGGGTGTTAATACGGTTTAATGATTGTAAGGTATCTCCCAAAATTTCCCGAGTCATTCGCTCGATTCTTTTAGCTATTCTTGATTCATCTTCAACGATTAAAATGTTCATCTCTTTAAGTATATATTTTTATGATGTTTTTCCAACCGTGAGCTGTTGGTTCAGTCGTAAAACCCCATTTATCATGATAACTCTCTGTCAATCGAGCCTTAATATATTTTAGTCCCGTCCCTTCTTTTTTATGATTCGTTGCTGGTCTCACGTTAGTTGCAAACGTTAAAAAAATGTAGCTTTTAGTACTAGTAGTTGATTCAAAAATCAACTTAAATTGAATACTATTATCTGCTTGGGGCAAACTGTGCGTAATGCCGTTTTCTAATAGAGTATGGAGAATTCCAGGAGGTATCTTTTCCTCTGGATTGATGCCTTCTGATTCCCAGAGATAGTTGATTTCTTTTCGGTATTCCATAATCTCAAGATGGGTCCGACAAAGTGCTATCTCTTGTGAAATAGGGATCAATGTTTTGTTTTCTATCTGATTAAAAAGATCAAATTCTTTGGCTAGCGCTTCTATAAACAAAACCCCTTTTTTAGGGGATTCTTCTATCCAATCAATTAAAGAGGTCAAAGTGTTCATTAGAAAATGAGGTTGAATATTCTTTTTAAGTAATGCTAGTCGCAAACGGGTGGATTGCACTAAAGAAGTTTCATAAGCCAGCCGTTGTTCCTTTATCCTCAGAGAAAGCAAATAAAACATCCCCAAAAGAATAAGGCTGAAACCTGCAAATAGACTTTTATTAAAAGGCGTGACAAAACCTATTGGCACGGATAATAAAAGGGTCAACAATACGAGGCGAGCACCTTTCATTTGTTTATAAACCCCAAACACCACAATCCCAAAGGAGAACAACCACATGCTTAAAACCATATTATTGGCGGTCAACTCGAAGACATATCTAGATAGGAAAATGTACAATAGGACACCTGCGTAAACCGCCAATAGCAATTTTCGTTTGGGGAAAGGAAACTGCATGGAAAAATAGAATGGAATCAAAAAAGAAATACCAAACATCAAACTGCCTATAAGCTGTAAACGGATAACATGCATACTATAATGGATAGGCAGATAGGCTTTATTGAACTCTGCCAATATCAGGATGAAAAAGAGCAAACAACTGATACTGAAAATTAGGGTTGCATACTCCTTTTTATCACTTAGGAAGAGAAATAGAAAATAGATAGCCGCAATCAGAAAGGCGCCTGCAAAGAGATGCATGTAGGAAGATTCGATGAGTCGGTCATTTAATAAATCGTCATAATAGTCCATCTTTAATCCCCATATTCCAGAATGATCTGGGAAATAATAAAGACTTGCGCGTATGGCCAAAAGATGTTCGCCTGGTTCTGTTAAATGAGTAGGAACGCTAAAGGTGGCCCACATTTTACCTTCCCGCGATAATACCCCTTCCTGACCGGGGTTCCCATTTTTTCCAATTAACACCCCATCCCAAAAAACTTCATACTCTCCATAAACATCCAGCTGGATTCCATAGGGATGTAAGAGTTCAGGCGCCTTCAAAATTTCAATTGGTGTCCGTAACCAGTAAATCTGACCATCCCATACAATTGGTTTTCCTGTTTTCCAGTACTGCTCTTTCAGATCTTTGGCCGCCCATTCTGGTTGATCTCCAATTTGGAATACGGTCTCTTTTGCCTTAAAAATAGCAGATTCTTTAGCGCAAGCCGTCACCAATAGCAGGAAACCCATTAAAAGAAAACTTGATAACGATTTCAACTTCATGTTAATTTGGTTTTAGAGATGTAAGATACCCATTATAGAGGACGGCTTAGAGTCGTTCATTAATTTATAGAGCAGTTGGTAAAGTTTACATTGAATTCATGAGAAAAGATGTCTTTTTTGCAAAAAAATAAGTACTGATTAAAAAATAAAATGTACAAGTTTTTATCCGTGGAGGCTATCCGTGGGAAATTAAAGTACGCTTTTCCCCACGGATAGCCTCCACGGATGATTTTTATAGTATCAATCTCTTTTGTAATTGTATACTTTATTTATCATCCGTTACTAAACTATTAAAACAAATTTAAAATAATGAAAAACGCACCTTTTATTTTGACATTTGTATTGACTCTGGGTTTAAATGCTTGCAATACTAAAATTCAGAAAGCAAACGACAATGATTCACCAACTTTAGCTCCCGCCTATTTTGGAGAAAAGCCACCAGGTTTAATTCCTAAAGTGTTTGCTCCTGCCATTGTTTCTCCAGAAGGGCTTTTTGAAGGCGGTAAATTTTCACCAGATAAAAAGGCCTACTATTTCTCTAGGAAAAATGGAAAATATGAAAAACGCACCTTTTTTATTATTCGATCTGAAAATGGGCGTTGGGGGAACGAATCTGAAACCGATATAAAATGGCCCAAATTCTCTAGTGGAGGAGATACTATATATAGTGGAAATAAATATAGGGAACGAACCGAGACTGGTTGGTCGGAGTACAAAAGTCTTGGACCTCCTTTTACAGACAAGCATATCATGGGAATATCGGTTTCAGGCAAAAAAACTTTTTTCTTTGATCAATTTGCACCACCTGATACAATTGGTGCTATCAGTTATTCCCGCCTTATAAACGGGAAATATGAACCCCGTCAAAAAATGGGTAAGGAGATTAACACCGGAACATGGATTGCACATCCCAATATTGCTCCAGATGAATCCTATTTGATATGGGATGTTGTAAGAGCAGACGGATTTGGTGGATCAGATATCTATATTAGTTTTCGACAGGAAGATGGTTCTTGGTTACCAGCAGTTAACATGGGAGATAAGATAAATACCCCATTCGATGAGAGTGGTGCGCGGGTGACCGACGATGGAAAATATCTGTTTTTTTCGAGGGGAGAATGGGAGGTTAAAGAAGATGGAAGTACTAATTGGGTAGGAAAAAGTTACTGGGTGGATGCTCAGATTATTGAGCAGCTCCGACCCAAGAACAATGAAAAACGGGATTCAACTTCCTATCCAATTGCCTATGGGTCTAAGGGAATTTGCCTTACCAATATTGAAGGCACCTCAAAAATAAGACTTACCACCGGTGATAATGGCTACCCAGCTTGGTCTCCTGACGGAAAACGCATAGCTATGTATGCGTATCATGATGGAAAAAAAACTTGGTCTATTCATACAATGAATAGTGATGGTACGAATAGAAAAAGATTAACGCACGCAAAAAATAAATGGGATAGTACCCCTTCCTGGTCTCCAGATGGGAAAAAAATTGTTTTTGCAAGAGAATATAAAAATGTGGAAGGAGTTTGGCAGTTTGAAATCTGGATTATGAATTCAGATGGTAGTGGGCAAACTCAAATAAAGTCCCTAAAAGGTAGTAATCCTTTTTTTACTCCAGATGGAAGAATAATCTTTTGCTCAGCATTTAAAGATAAAAAGAGCGGGATAAGGATAGCAGATGTTGATGGAAACAACATGATTCAGTTAACAGATAATGAAGCTGACGAATGGCATCCTAAGGTTTCACCTAATGGTCAACAAGTCGCTTTTTCGTCTGATAGGGACGGAAATCGTGAAATTTATGTGATGAATATAGATGGTTCCAATCAAAAACGATTAACCTTTAATAATGGTCCTGATGGGGGACCATCCTGGTCTCCTGATGGTGCTCAACTAGTTTTTCTATCACATAGGCATGGAGAAAAAGGTATTTATAGGATGAACAAGGATGGTTCTTCAGTAAAAAAAATTATAGCTAATGGTTGGCAACCTGCGTGGTTAAAAATCCATCAAAGCAATAACCAAGATAAATTGCCAGTCCTCGAAGGTCCCTATCTTGGTCAAAAACCACCAGGTTTAATTCCTGAAGTTTTTGCGCCCGGTGGTCTTTCGACAGCGCATCGTGACGGTAATGGTTTCTTCACGCCTGATATGAAAGAATTCTACTTTACAAGGAGAAGCTTTAAAGACGGAAAATGGTCATTAGTTGTCTTTAAATCCGAAAACAATCGGTGGCGTGAGTCTGTGGTGGGCCCCAGAGTGGGTAGGCCCATTATTACTCCAGACGGTAAGATTATGCATTTGGGCAAGCATTATATGGAACGTACCAAAACGGGATGGTCGGAAATAAAAAGTCTTGGGCCCATGTTCGATCGAGAAGACTGGGGCATCATGCGCTTATCAGCATCCGCCAAAGGAACCTATGTTTTTGACGATGCTAAAAACAATGATGTAATCCGCATATCAGCGATCAAAGACGGCAAGCGGGAAGAACCAAAACTACTCAGTAAGAAAATTAACACAGGCAAATGGACAGCCCACCCATTCATCGCGCCAGATGAATCCTATTTAATGTGGGATAGTGAGAGAGAAGGTGGATATGGTGATTCTGATTTATACATTTCTTTTCGACAGAAAGATGGTTCATGGGGTACTGCCATTAATTTGGGGGATACCATAAACACAAGCGCTTGGGAAGGTGGAGCTTACGTAACGCCAGACGGAAAATATCTTTTCTTTAACCGATATATAAGCGAAAAAAATGCGGGTATGTATTGGGTGGATGCAAAGATTATAGAAACACTCAACCCCCAATAACAACTCATTTAAAAAAGAAGAAAATATAAAAACATGAAAAACATAACAGGACTACTACTTTTAATATTTCTTTTTCTTGCATGTAAGAACGAACCCAAAAAGGACTCAGATACCTTAAACACTACGGGACCAAAATATGAAACGTATAATTATTCTGGATTTACAAAAGAAGAAATTTATGGATTCCATAAACGCATTTTTGAAGGAGGCAATTGGACCGAATATGGGGATCTGGAACGATATTATTATTTAAATTTCTCCCAAATAAAGGAACACTCGCGCATACTTAGGTCAGATACGCCGAAAATTCTTGAAGAAACGCCAAGAGATGATGTGAAAAATTTTATTACCACAACAGATTTAAAAAAAGGCGGTGGACTCTCCGTAAATGACTATGTACAGCAAGTAGAAGTTAATGGGTTAATTATAATTCATAAAGGCAAAATCGTCTTTGAAGGCTATCCGAGAATGTTCCCAACCGATTTGCATATTAATATGCTAATAACCCAAACCTTTGTGAGTACGTCCATTGCAATTTTGGAGGATAGCGGTTTAATCGATACTAGCAAACCCATTGATCACTACTTTGATGCGCTTAAAGGGTCAGGTTGGGAAGGTGTTCCAGTAATAGATATACTTTCCATGAGTTCTGGAATTGATCGTGTTCCTTTGGAAACCTATGAGGTAAGTTTTGACCCAATTAAAGATTTAGCCACTGCAAAATCTGCTAAGCCATCAGGAACGGAGGTCCAATTTTCGAATGCCGATGCTATGGTATTAACGCTCCTAGTTGAAAAAATTAGTGGTCTTACCTTTCGTGATTTTGTAGAACAGGAAATATGGAGAAAGATAGGGGCAGAATATAGTGCTCTTTTAGGAATCAATAAAAATGGAACCTCTATTTCCTATGCCGATGGCATGTCAACAACACTTCGAGATCTTGCTAAATTTGGTCTTGCCTTTACGCCTAGTGGTAGAAAGAGTGCCAATCCAATAATTTCTGATGCGCACTTATCTAAAATCCGGAATGTAAATAAAAACCTCAAGGAGACGTCACGGAATTTTAAAGAAACGATATATAGCAGTTATCAATGGGGTGCAGTATTCGATGATGGCGATTTTTATAAAGGAGCACATGGAGGTCAAGGCCTTTATATTTCCCCTTCGAAAGATTTGGTTATCGCATTTTTCGGAACGGCCAATACGGATCGTGAAAGCAGTCAACTTCATGTCATTTCTCGACAGCTTTCCAAATCTGGACTGTTTGATCTTGAATAAAATGATCTACAAAGGATTATGGTGTCATGGATAAAAATAGGAGAAACTGATTTGGCTATTTTAAATTACGCCAAATCACTTGAATTAAATCCTCAAAATAATCAGGTCAAGGATAAGCTTAGGGAATTACAAAATGGGGAATAAAACGAATTAGCTTGTAAATCATTTTTAGGAGGCTCCAAGTGATTTCATTTGATCAACGTAATTTGGAAATTCATTTCCAAGAAAAATATTACTAAAATTGCTTCCTTGGAAATGAATTTCCAAGTTACGATTCGAGCAATAATAAACTTTAATCAAATGAAATCATTTACAACCTTTTATGAACCTAAATTAAAAAAATTCTTTACCGCTTTTAAATGAAGCTCCGGTCGAGTCTCATTTTTATGTTTTAGTTCCTCTTTTAGTTCTTCGTGCAATAATGGTAAGGCATGAAATGGGACACTAGGGTAAGCATGGTGTTCTGCATGGTAAGGCATATTCCACATAATCCATTTAACAAATCGGTTAGTTGGCACACTTCGAGTTCTATCTAAAATATCCCCTTCATGAGGGCAGCCATTATGCTCCATTACTAAATAAAAGGACAATAAACAATGACCAATCACTTGCCCCAAGAAGATGCCCCAAAAGCCAGAATTTACATAAATGGCAAGCAATAGCAAACCAATATAAATGAATAAAATAATGCCAGATTCAATGGCTAAGACTTTCCGCATTCTAGGACGAATATAGGGCGCTAAATTTTTCCGTATAATCTCTGGCCATCCAAAAACACTTAGTATCATTAAATTAATTTTTAGTAAAAGATAAGGAATGCCTGTGACAAAAGATAAATAAAGTGGCGGATTGATGAGTACCTCTGGTGCAGGTTTATCGCCTATAGATATTTCTGGGTCTTTCCCTGGAATATGGGTATGCCGATGATGAGTAAAATGCAATTCTCTAAAAATTCCTAGTGGATACAAGTGGGCAAAACCAGCTAATCTAGCAGCCATCAAATTGAGCTTCCGAGATTTAAAAGCAGTCGCATGTCCAGTCTCATGCAGGGCAGCAAACATACTGCAACAAATGATACCTAATCCAAATTGAGTCACAAGAAAGAATAACCAGGAAGCATTCCAACTCAAGACCACTAAAATATTGAATATCAAAAAAAGGGAAAACATGGTAACGAAACGAATGATGGCTGGTTGGTCACTTCGTTTATTTAATAACCGAAGTTTTTCTTTAGGAATTTTTTGACTTTTATAGAAGTGCGTATCCATAATCTTTATTTTTTAATTGCTGGCTTTTATGAATTTAATATCCACAATATCTCGAAGATTCTCTTTGAAATCGTCTTGTTTGCTTAGATTTAATGTTCTTGGACTTGTTTTTTAGTGAAAATTCTCAGTAATCTGCGGTATCATTTCTCCTCTTCCAACTGCCACCAAGGCGTAACAACTTCCCCTTTCACAGGATACAATTTATCCAACGTCTCCCCATCATAAAGCACCCCATTTTTCATCACATATTTTATCGAAATAGAATTTTTAATATTAACTAATGGATTTTTATCTAAAATAATTAAATCTGCCAGTTTCCCTTTTTCAATGCTGCCTAAATCCGCTGCCAGTCCCAATGCTTTTGCCCCGTTGATAGTTGCCGCTTTTAACACATTATGATTGGACATTCCACCCGATGCCAATAGCCACATTTCCCAATGATTTTGTAAGCCTTGCATTTCGCCATGTCCGCCAACGGCGATATGGCCACCAGCCATCATTATTTTATTCGCTCCTCTGGCTACGTCGGCAACATGATAGTCTTCTTCTCTAAAATATAATAAGCGAGTGGCAGTATTATTATATAAAGCATCATTCGGAAAAAAGCGACGTAGTTTTTGGTTTTCAAAAGGGTTTTCTTTGGCTAAATATTGATAGATAGGCAATGGTCCACCGAAACTAACCAATAAGGTAGGGGTGTATTGAATGTTCGATTGGGCAAAAAGCTGCACCACATCTTTGTAAATATGTGCATTGGGCAAAGAATGCTCATTGCTGGTAAAACCATCCAACACATGCGTAATATCCTGCTTGGCATCTGCCCCACCTTCGGCAATGGGCATTAGTTGCAATTCCTTTGCAGCTTGTATCATCCAATGTCGCTGTTGTCGATTGCCCACTAGATAGGATTTGATATAATTGGTTTGATACCTATTTTTATAAATGTCTAATCTAGCTTTTATTTTTTCATAAGAATTCAATCCATCAAAGAAAAATAGCCCTGGCCCTGTTGAATAAACTCTTGGTCCATCTACCAAACCTGCTGCAACTACATCTGCATACATAAATACATCGGGAGTCGCTTGTGGGTCTCTAACCGTTGTCGTGCCATACGCCAAATTGGAATACATGGCAGGGGAAATAGGCGTCAATACATCAGGGTTCATTTTAAGATGGGCATGGACATCTATAATCCCTGGCATAATATATTTACCAGTAACATCTATGACTTCCGCATCTTGGGGAATATCAACTGTTCCTAAAGTACCAACAACTATAATGCGATTGTTTTGGATAACAATTTCCGATTTTTCAATAATCTCATCGCCATTCATGCTAATACAAGTCGCCCCTTTTAAGACCAATGTTCCTTTCGGTTGGCTGCGAAGAAAGGTCAAATTGATATTTTCTTTTTGGGCTATTGTATCCCATTGCTGATGTATCGTAGCGCCCGTTGTCCAAAGTGCGGTTTGACCATCATTGGACCAAGCATAATACTCTGGTCGGTCGGCAGTTAATAATTGACCGTCCGTCATCGCATTAAATGGAATGGGTGTTTTTAAATCGGCAAAGGCGGAATCTGTGGTTAAATTAACCTGATGCAAAGTACCGCCCCGCGTTAGAAAAAGTAGCTTCGTCCCTCCGCTATTTACTTTCATCTCTTTAGCAGGAATCGGGCTTTTAGCGATAATTTTTCTAGGACTGCCCAATTGTTGATACATCACCCCCGAAAAACCAGAAGTGGCTAAAATCCCTTTACCATCCGCTGCATATTGAGGATATAAAAAGCCATCCGTTAGCCCAAAGTTGCTAACTTTTCCATCATTGATATTGATTTCAATAAATTCTGCCTCATTGGGAAAAGCGATAAATTCGGTTTTGCGTTTGACACCTTCGGCAGTACGATAAGCTACAAGACGTTGATTGTCGCTATGCATAGCAGGCGTCGAATAAAAAGCGGATTCCCTGGTGATTTGTTGAGTCGATTGCGAAGCAAGGGTATATTTCCAAATATGCCCACCCGTTTCATTCCATGTACAATAGACTAAGAATTTGCCATCAGAAGACCAAGTTGGATAGCTCGCCCAATTATTATTAATGGATATTGGAATCGGTTGTATCTGTTCCTTTTCCTTGATGTAAATTCTCCCCATTGCAGAAAAAGCCAAAGTGCCATTTGCCGTCAGCACAGGCTGTTGGACAAATCTTACCTTTACAGGACTTTCTGCTACTTGATGTTCAAAATGCAGGGGTTTTGGCACTTCCATTGCTACCTTCGCTGTAAAAGGAATAATCACATCTGCTCCACTAACTAAATGGATTTGATGAATTTTTCCGCCATAAGCGGCTATAATCGCCGTACCATCTGGTGTAAAAGCATAATTGGGTAATACATCTCGAGTTGCTCTTGCTTCCAATTCGTTAGCGACAAAGGGAAAAACCAACCATTTTTCTTTTCCATTGTCAATATTTCTCACCCGCAAACCTGTTTTACCTTCACTCATTGCACCATAAGTCAACCATTTTCCGTCTTTAGAAATACTCGGTTTCATGGTATTTCCTTTATCTACAATTACATTTTCTGTGCGTTTGGTTTGAGGATTATAATATTTAATGGCACTTGTCGCCCCTTTTCTCATCCCATAAGCACGAGGGGTAACGGAGGAGAAATAAAAGCCTCCATTTTCTCGATGTACCGCCCCCATATACGGACCAGGTGCAGGGGCAGAGATGAGTCTAGGTGCTGCGCCATTTGTGTTTTTAACTAATTGGGTTGCCTCTTTGGTGGCTATATCAATGCGGTATAGGTTGGCCATACGTTGAAAGCCATCTGTGATAACCGTTACTAGAATAGATTTTCCATCTGAACTCCATTCGGGAGACACCAATAGTTCCTGATTATAGGAGGTCAATTGACGAGCATTTTCACCATCAACATCCGCTATCCAAACATTGTCTGCCCCACTTTCATCACTTATAAAAACGATATTTTTGCCATCAGGAGAAAAACGAGGTTGAGATTGAAAGGCATTACCACTAATTAATAATTTGGCTTGTCCCCCTTTGCTTGGTAGTGTATAAATATCCCCTAATAACTCGAAATGAATGGTTTGTCCATCGGGCGAAATGTCTAATGTCATCCAAGTGCCTTCATCGGTATCGAAGGCAATTTTTTTTTGTTGGGCGGCTATAATTCCAATCTTTAAAAGAATAAATATTGGGACTAGGATTAAGTAAAAATTATTAGTGTATTTTTTCATTGTCTTTATTTTTAATGAATTCCAAATCACCATGATTTTGAAAATCATGGTGATTTAAGATTTCGAAGCTATTTTTGAACAAGGCTAATCGATTAACCTACCATTTATTCAGCAGGATTCAAGCCAGCTAAATCCTTTAATAACCTATCCGAACCCAATGCCTTTACGGCTTTTTCGTACATAAAAGAAGTGTCTTGTTTATTTAAAAGGAGGTTGGCAGCAATCAACCCATAAGTTAGGGAGCCTTTAGCGCCAATACCTGACATACCACCAGCCAATACAAAATTGGGGTCAATTTCGGAATCCTGTATCACATTGGTAACATAAGGTATTTCTGTCTTGGTGAGCGAATATACACAAGAATAGCCACTAAAAAATTCCAAATCATTCCTAGTGATAGGCAAATTAAGGGAACTTAAATACTGGATGGTGTTGTCTTTACTCCATTCAATTTCTTGGGTGCTTAATGCTGTTTGCCAAACCGAGTTTAAGTCGTCAATATCCGTCCTTAAAAAATGCCCGCCAACTTTTAGGATAGGTATTCCTTGGTCGTCATATTTTTCTATCATGGAATAAAAAATCTCCGAATCCAAATGAGCTACAGGGTAGAATTCTCGAAGGCGATTTTGTTGGGCTTCTGTTAAGTTTTCATAAGTCTGCGGATTAATTTTAAAAAAGGCTAGGAACAAACGTTTCGGTGTAATCAAGTTGTCAAAATAGGGAGCTATTTCTTTCACTAAACTTCCGTTAAAGGGACCCGCCGCCGCAACCACCTTTTTACTGAATAACTTCTCCTTTTTTCCAGTTTTGGTATTCCTCATTTCAATTTCATATAGCCCGTTTACTTTTTTTAAGGTGCTTACCTTTTCATTATAACGGATACTGTTTCCCTTTCTTTGAATACCATTATGAAGTTTTGAAATCAAGACCTTAGGGTTGAGTGTTCCAGAATACTTCTTATATTCTCTTATAACCATTGCTGAATCAGGAATAGTCATTCCAAATAGGTCAAAGGCTTTACTAGGATTTGGAGCATATTCGTATTTGTCGGTTTGTCCATCAAGGAGATTTTCCACTTCTTTTAGTTGCGTTTTATCGTAGAGATAAGTAACAGGAGAAGTAGTGTAAATATCTTCCATCTTATGTGTTTGGTTCTTTGAATTATTATTTAAGTAATCAATCAAATCTTTTGTTTCCCGTACGGAAGTTTGTTGTAGATACGAAAATAGGTCATTTTTTGAACCCAAACTTCTTGAAATACGCGCTTCCCCAAAACTTGACCCAAAAGTATAAATTGAATCTTGTTGCTCAATCAATAAAACTTCTTCCCCATATTTAGATAGTTCCCAAGCAGTTGAACTACCAATAAGCCCACCTCCGATGACCGTAATGTTTGCTATTTTTTTAGGTTGCTGACAGGTCATCATGCAAAGGGTAAAGACAAATAGTAGGAGAAGGTTTTTCATAATTATAAGGTTAGAGCGTAAGTTAGGTCTGAGGGTTAAGATTGTCTGATGGCCTAGTAATAACTTCGTGATTAAAAATGGATAACAATTAGGTTGTTGTGTGACAATAGAGCATCAGGTTAAAGATTGATATTAAAATAACATTTAAAATATAATTTAGCTCGTCAAATCTGTTGTCTTCATTCATCCGTTGGGTTATTTTCTACCAACGGATGAATGAAGACAACGGATTATTATTAATTTTTTACCTGACTTTCTAAATAAGTAATGTTGACAATCAAGCCATTAAACAATTACGCTTTTATTCTTTATCATTCCTAATGATTTCACCTTCTTTCATGACAAAATGAACGCTCTTTATGGACTCAATGTCGGTAAGCGGATTATTTTTAAGGGCTATTATATCGGCATAGTAATTAGGTTCAAGAATACCTCTTTCTTTCTCAATGCCTAAAAGTTCAGCTGCTTTAATCGTCATTGTTTGCAAAATATAGGGTGCTGGAATTTCCGCTGCTTTCCAAGTTTCTAAAACTTTAAGACTAGATGCGACTCGGTTTAGTCCTGGGAGGTCAACGATAATATCTGTTCCAAAAGCCATTGGCGTTCCAATTTTGTAGGCTCTTTTAAGTCTATCTACGAGATTATTATTTAATTGAGTCGCTTTAGTGGAGTCCATACCGTATGCATACCAATTGTCAAAGGAAAAATCTGTACCTATTAAAAATGTTTGGTTATCTTTCATTAATTGCAACTGTTCGTCGGTCAATTCAAACCCATGTTCAATGCCTGCTGCCCCACCTGAAATTGTATTGGTTGCAGCTAATCCGCCAACTGTGTGTACTGTTACTTTTAAGCCATATTTATTCGCCTCGTCCACCGCTGCTTGAATATCCGAGGCATTATAAATTCCATTAGCATCTGCTACCAATTTAATCACCGTTGCCCCATTATAAATATTCTTTCTTACCGCTTTTATTATCTCCTCAGGCGTATCGGCATCTAGATATTCAAAATCCCAAGTATGTGCATGTTCATGGTTGACACCTTTAGATTGTCCGCCATAAGGCGCAATAATTTTACCCGCATATATAATCGTAGGCCCTTGTATCCAACCCATTTTAATGGCTTTGATAATATCAGCGGTGGCATAGTTGGCATCATTTCCTATTTCTTTAATGGTAGTAAATCCATTGTCGAGAAACTGTTTGGCAACGACCGTCCCCCTTAAAGCACGGAAGGTGGTACTTTCGTGTGCATATAGCTGTTCTATGTGGACGTTTCTATAAGCAGCATTCAGCGTTAAATGAACATGGCAGTCCATTAATCCCGGTAAAACCCACGAATCAGAAAGGTCGATTATTCTGTCTGTATCACTAAATTCTGGATGGGTGCCAATTTCTTTAATTTTTCCATCCTGAATAATAATGATTTGATTCTTTAGCATTTTACCATTTCTAGCATCGAAGAAATGCCCTGCCTTAATTACCGTATTTTGTGCATTTATGGTTAAAGAAGTTATAAACAGGGTTAAAAGAAATATTGGCATTAGGTTTAGATAAAAGAAGGAAGAGCATTTTTTCATTATTTTTATATTAATTGATTCTTTTTGTTATGCTTTTATTATTTGTTGATGGTCGCAAAATCAAAAATAACGAAGTCTTCAAAAACCCCTTCTTGAATATCTCTACTGTCTTTTAGACTTATTCTTTCTGTGGGCGAATAAGTCATTTTTTTATGTGCAAATAGATACGCCAAATTTTAAAAATTTAGCGTATCTCTAAAAATTTCTTTTACCAATTCACCAAAACCTGTCCTCGATTTATCAGGTTTTTAACTCCGTATTTTAATCGGTGATGAAATCACTTAGGCTCTTACGTAAACTTTAAGACCAACAAATTGTCGATACCTGCCTACCGTCAGGCAGGTTTTAAAATGTCGATAATTTTTAATCTCAACCTCAAAATTCCCACCGAAGGTGGTTTAAAATTGAAGTTGAAGTTTATTTAGGACTTTATTTATTGACACTTTCCCATATTTTATTAGCATGCGAAAGAAAACTATCAGGGGCATCCTTAAAGGAAGCGTCGACATTTTTAGTACCGTCCACTTTTATACTAGGCTGATCGATTGAAGTAGTACCTCTTATCATAAATTTATCGCCATTTTCCAGCATAGCCAATTTTAAGCCCAAAGGAGAAACATCTGAAATGCAAGCTTTTTTATAGACGAAAGTAAGTTCACCAAAATTGTTGTTGTCTAAATCCGTAACCTTGATTGAATTTTCAATAAATGCTAAGGTAAGGTCATAATCGCAGTCTTTTTCAAAATCATATACTTTTCTCAGCAACTTAACATTCCCCCCATTAATGGCGTAGTGATAGATAAATAGTTCCTCTTTTTTTTGAGTGAATAACACAATATTTTCACCATTGGCATCTTGCCAAAATCTTTTTTTCCCAATTTTACCCTCATGATTCAGTTTGGACAGGTCATAATTTGGCTTATCCATTATGCTGAATTGGACATTTTTCACAAGCTGCTCCTCAAAATTTCCCCCATTCCACTTTAGAAATACCCTATTCATGATTTCTCGATTTTCAAACGCTTTATCCATCCAAGTATAAAGGGAGACTTCTATCGTTTGGTCATCAATAAATGTATAATGTAGTTGAGGTTTATAAGAAGCTGGCAATTTATCTGTTTTACTCACAAATTCATTAGCACTATATTTTTTTAGAGGATCGCTTTTTTCAAGACTATTTTTTTGATTGTTATATTGCCATAATTGGATGTCAGAAGTTTTGCCACTTGTGGTTTCAATCGCTAATTTACCGTCTGCATTTTTATTATTTTTAAGAAAGTACAATTTTACCTCATCATCACTCTTATCCCTAGCTGCTACTACCAATTTTGAAGGACTTTCTTGAGTAATCTCCCAAGATTCAGTTTTTCCTTTTTGCAATAAGGTCGCTTTTTCAGAACTGCTTAACCCTGCGGCAGTTTTCTCAAAAATTGATAGGGGGCTCAATTTTAAAAGTGATTTCATAGCTATAGCGTTATCAATACTAGTTGACCCATCCAACGACTCAATTTTCCATTTGCCGAAAGCCATTACAGGTTTTGGTTTTAGTTGATAACTAGGAACATTTAGCTCCTGCACTCTGGAATATTTTTTAACAGGATTTTGAGTAAAATCTTTTACTTCTTCAATAAATTTACTTTTTTCATCCTGTTCCATAGACGGACTTAATCGAAATGCTCGCTCTTTGAGTGTTTTTTTGTTGGCGTCCATCAATTTTTGACTGTAGCTATAGCCATAATCCCCCATATCCGATTCTTCAATTTCAAGAATTTTATCTCCTTTTTGGTAGAACGTGGATGTACCCTCCACATCTCCTTGCCCAAATTTATCAGATTTGATATTTTTCCATTCTGACAAATCAAAAGCACCAAAATGTGGGAAATTAAATTTTTCTTTGGTTAGGATAGCATTCCCTTTTTGTTCATTTTTTTGCTTGACAGCACCTCCAAATATCCACCCTTCTTTGTCATCTGAAGTGCGAACCTTATACCAATAATCATGATAGGCTACTCCTCTTAAAACAATGCTTTCCTTTTTTTCTGATTTGCTATCGGTTAGTTCTAGCGCGTGGTCACTTTCTACAGAAGTAATGACGGCTCCTTTAGTATTCGGTTCACTACGAATGTTTAGATTGTCCACCCAAGAATAGGCCATTTTTTCATTCAACACCTTTTCTTTTTGCAAGTAATCTGATTTTTGCGCTGTAGTTTTTGAAGTGTCATTACTTGATTGATTACAAGCAAATAACAAAATGATTAAAAGAAATACAACTAGGTTTTTCATTGTTTTGATGTTTATTTTTTTAAATGATATACGCTCTGCTATACCCAACAATTGTGTTGCAAGCTTAAAAGTGAGCGTATAAATTTAGACAATTTGTCGTAATTGCAAAAAATAACAGTTTAATTTCAACAACGCTGTACATGTTTTTCAGTTCGGATGGTAAACCATTTTCAAGTATTTATACCTTTTAATGGGTAATGTATCAAAATGATTGATAAGTGCAAGTTGATGGTGGGCGATATTTTGAAAGTATCGCCCACCATCAACCACTTTAATACACGGCCCTTTTAATGATTAGAAACATTACATAAGGAAATCTGTTATAATTCATTCTTCACATGTTCCTTAGTTTATATAAAAGAAATCTAATTTTACGGAGCTTAAATTGGTTATTTTTTTGTTACACTACCTAACTCCTCTTTTTAACCATTTACCAGGCATTTTACTGGTCATCTGCTCCTTTTCCAAAACCATTTCCCCATTAATCAAAACATACCGAATACCGCTTGGAAAATGATGCGGGTCAATATAAGTTGAATTATCTTTAATAGTCTCAAAATCAAAAATAACGAGGTCTGCAATTGCCCCTTCTTGAATACGCCCACGGTTGGTCACGCCTATTTTTTCGGCGGGCAAATACGACATTTTATGGATGGCTTTTTCCAAGGTAATGATTTTTTTATCTCTTACAAAATGCCCCAATACTTTTGGAAAAGCACCATAACAACGAGGATGAGGATGCCCTTCTCCGAAGTTCAATAAATCGCCGTCAGAATCAATCATTGTATTAGGGTGCTGCAAAAAATGGTCAATATCCTGTTCCGACATCGCATGGAAAATACCGATAAAGCCACCTTTTAATTCCAAATCTAAGATTAAATCAATGCCCGTTTCTAAGGTCAGCGGCAAGCCTAAATGTGTGGCGTAATCCGCCATTGTTTTGCCAGAAAAAGCTGGATTTTGCTTGAAATTTCTAAATTGTATTTTGGTTAAATCTTCCCCTCCTGCATCTCTTTTGAAAAGCTCCGCCATTTCTTGTTTTATTTTTTGGGAAGTCGCTTTATCGGCTAAGCGTTTTCGCAAGCCCTCTTGCCCTCCTGCCATTGCCCATTGCGGAATGAGAATAGAACTAATGGTACTAAATGCAGTATAAGGGTAGATATCGTGGCTGACGTCAATACCCGCTTGTTGGGCAGAATCAATTAAAGCCAATGCTTTTTTAGCCCAGCCCCATTGGGTTTGACCAGTCGCTTTCAAATGATTAATTTGGACGGGAATATTCGCTTTTTTTCCAATATTGATGCTTTCTCGAATAGAGGTTAATAAACCACTTCCCTCGTTGCGCATATGGGTAAAGTAAGTCCCATTGTATTTACTGGCAATCTTCGCCAATTCCACAATTTCTGCTTCATCAGCATAATTACCAGGGACATATTCTAAACCTGTAGAAAAACCTATAGCTCCTTGTTTCATGGTTTCGGCCACATAATACCTCATACTATCTAACTCGGCTTTTGAAGGCGCTCTATTTTCTTTCCCCATGACCTGCTTTCGAATCCAAGAATGCCCTGCAAAATAGCCCATGTTCGGCGACATAGTCAGCGTGTCTGCATAGGTATCCAACGGAAAAGCTTGGTCTCCACTATGTAAACTAGCCATTATCGTCGTAATCCCTTGGCGAATAAAGTTTTCAGCCAACGGGTAGTCTTGAATATTCACCTCCACGTTGGTATGCATGTCAATAAACCCAGGGCTTACGATTAATCCCTTAGCATCAATGAGCTTGGTTTCGGGAGCAACAGCTATTTTTTCTGTTGAAACTTTTACAATTTTATCATCTTGAATCGCAATGGAGGCATGATAGGCAGGCGCATCTGTGCCGTCTACGACTGTTCCGTTTTGAATGATGACATCGTAGGGTATTGGCGATTGTTTACAGACCGTAATTAGTAACAACCCAAACAATAGTAAAGTGAGTGGAAGTTTATATATATTCATTAGTGTTTATTCTGAAATTATTCGTGCGGAAGCCTTCTCGCCATTAGCCCTTTGCCTTTCGCCGAATAAAGTCTATTTATCAATTGATTATTCGCTTCTCTAAGCCTTTAATTTCGGAGATAATATCTGTTACGCCTTCCTCCAGTGGCATTACCACAGGAATAACCAAAGATGCTTGATAGTTATTTTTATATTTTAAGGCTTCTTCTCTACTCAGTCCAGCAGTATTTAACGCTAATGCAATGACCGTTGAACCAAATTTTTCAATAATTTCAATCTCTGATTTAACGGAAGGAATCTCTCCCCATACCGCATCATCGTCAAAATGTTTTCTATTCGGCGCATGAATTAGGACAACTTGTTTCGCATTTCCTGAAATCAAAAATTCTGACCCACATGGTCCACTCGGGTTTCTAAGACTAGATTGACCTTCTAAAAGAATAAGGTCTGGTTTTGCTTCTTTCCAACAGCTTACAATAGCATGCTCCAATTCACCAGCAACAAAATCATTAAGCGTTGAATCCAAAATAAACCCATATTTATTGCCTTGCATCCAACCAGTCTGACCCGTATAAATCATTTCGGCATGCATCTTCTTTTTTAAACAGGCTTCCATCACAAATCTAGCGGTAGTCCGTTTTCCCATAGCGCAATCCATTGCTAAAAAAGCAATAATAGGAACATCCACTTGGAAGATGTCCCCTGTCCAAAAATGCATGTCTTTAATCGACTTTGGTTTACGGATGTCTATTAATTCAACTTGATTTTCTTTGGCTAATAGTGCGATGTCTTTCCGCTCTTGTAGTTGGTCGTGCAGTCCATTCACTATGCTAAGCCCTTTTTTAATTGTATCCATGACAACGGCTAAAAGGGAATTGGATAAAACGCCTCCAACCGTTGCCACACCTATCACTAAATAATCAATCTGGTCAAATTTTTTAATCGCTTCATTTATAGAACCAACTACAGGAATACTCCTATGAATGCCCTCAAGCAGGTTTCCTGCATCCGCGTTTTTATTTTTTTCATCAATAACAGCCAGTACGTTAAAGCGCTCTGAGCCTCTGATTAAACCATGTGCTGTTTTAGCATTGTCAGTTAAGAATAAGTTGTCTGTAGCAATTACTATATTTTTCTTCATTTAGGCGTTTTATTGGCGAAAATTAAATAATATTCTTTCAAAATTATTTTTTGTATACAAAAAATGGCATTTCAGGATATATTTAAGCAAAATATGCTTTTCGTCATCTTACTTCTTTGGTTTTTAAGCAAAATATGCTGGCGAAAGAGAATAACTAAATTGGTGGACGGTAAAGGCTGTAACCAAGATATGCCAAATTTTAAAAATTTAACATATCTAAGCAATTGTCAACCAATTAACTATAAAATCAATGTTGCAGCTTTTTGAATTGGCAGTCAACATGGACGGACGAGACGTAATCATTATTAGATTCATAGTCGATTGCGTCTTGACCGTCTACCATCCACCGTCCACCATCTACCGTCCATCACCATTAGGCACAATCGTGGTATGTTTTACTTGCCTGAGTACCACCACACTACTATGCACCCGCACCATTGGCAACAAACTAATTTTATGTAAAAATTTATTATAAGCATCAATATCTTTAACCAGCACTTTCATCTGGTAATCAACAACTCCTGCAAAGTGATAACACTCCAATACCTCAGGCATAAATCCGACCTTAGTTTCAAATTCTTTAATATTTTTGTCCGTATAATTAGGCATACTAACATTACAAAAGACAATTTGTCCTTTATCTACTTTTTTAGGGTCTACCAATGCGGTATATCCCTTAATAATCTTTTCTTTTTCTAATCTTTTAATTCTTTCAAATACTGGCGATGTCGTTAGGTTGAGTTCTTTCGCTATTTCCTTAATAGTAGCCTTTCCGTTAATCTGCAATAGTTTAATAATTTGTTGGTCAATGGTATCCATATTTTTCTTTTGAAATTTTTATAAATTTATCATCCTAAATATAGTACCTTCGAGTTATCAATAATAGCCAACCTATTATTTCCTCCATATTTAAATACAAATTAGCGAATGAAATATTTCTATACCTTACTTTTTCTATTCTTGTTTTCAACAATTTTTAGTCAATCGCTTCGATTTACCAATCAAAGAGGTCGGCTTATTTTAGGGACAAAAAAAGAACGAACTGCGTCCATCAGTTTTGGAGATATGGATGGAGATAACGACTTGGATGCCGTCGTAGCAAACGGTCGGCATTGGCCAGAACAAAATCGCATTTTCTTTAACGCTGGAAATGGTAAGTTCAATGTTTCGCAACCTTTGCATTTGCAAAGTGAGACGAGTTATGCGACGGAATTGGCAGACTTTGATGGAGATGGAGATTTAGACATAGCCGTTGGTAATGATTTTGCGCCAAATACTATTTTATTCAATGATGGTCAGGGAGATTTTACTTTTGGTGGGGAATTTGGGGTTCGGTATGCCCCTACCAGAAACTTGACTTTAGCTGATATTGATTTAGATGGAGATGTCGATATTTTGATTACTAATCGAGGGCGGGAAAATGAAATTTGTTTGAATGACGGTAGTGGAAAATTCACCCAATCTATTGGCTTTGGCACTAAGGATGATTCGACGATTGACGTAGCCGTAAGAGATATGGATGGCGATAAAGATTTGGATTTAATTTTAGCGAATCGAGACGGGCAGCAAAATTACATTTACTTAAATAATGGACAATTAGAATTTGATAAAAAGATCCCCTTCGGTACAGGCAGAGACGAGACCCGTTCGGTAGCCATAGCTGACTTTAATTCGGACGGACATCTCGACATTATTACGGCTAATATTAGAGAAACCAATAGCCTTTATTTTGGTGACGCTCAACTAAATTTCACCAACACTATCGAATTTGACACTAGTAAAAGTAGCTCTTATGCCGTAGCCATTAGTGATCTAGATGTAGACGGAGATATGGACATCATTATTGGCAATAGAAACGCCATCAATACTGTTTTTATCAATGAAGGTAAGGGCAAAAAATGGTTAAAAATGGAATTAGGAACGAACCAATTTTCCACTTATGACATCTTAGCAGCCGATTTCAATGGAGATGGTCGCCCCGATATTATGGCCGCTAATTCGGATGAAGTGAATGCTTATTATTTTAATATAAAAAAAGAATGAGGTTAGTTTAAAAAATATTTTTTCTCTTTTCGTTTAACGTTCCGTCTCATTTTTTGAAGTATTTTACGATAACGAGGATCATCTACCAAATTTTTTAATTGGTCAGGGTCTTTTTCCAAATCATGTAAAAATTCATAAGCGGGTTCTTGTTCATAATAATTTGCATACACGTAGCGCTTCCCTCGGATGCCTTCCCATTTTGGAATGGTTTTATAATTCATTCTATGTTCCGCAAAAAAGGAAGTGCGCCATGCTCTTGGCGCTTGATTATCTATAAGTGCAGTTAAACTTTTACCTTGATAATTTTCAGGAATAGGTAGTTTCGCATAAGCCAAAATAGTCGCTGGAATATCAATATTCAAAGCAATTTCGGCTTTTACTTGTGCTTCCTTTTGTCGTGGGTCATAAATCAATAATGGCACTCTTAAGGATTCTTCAAAATGAGACCATTTTCCAGCAAAACCTCGATCGCCCATGTAATAACCATTATCCCCTGTAATGATAATAATGGTGTTCTCGTCCATCCCATTTTCCTTTAAAGCCGCAACTACCCGACCAATCACCCGATCTACGCCACTAATCATTTTAAAGTAAGCGCGTATATTTTTTTGATACTTTTCGGGCCTGTCCCAACGCCAATAATAACGATCTCTATTCATTGACACTTTTAGAAAATCAGGCATGGCCTCAAAAATAATAGGATTCCCTAACCGAGGATTGGGCATTACCATGTGCTCATACAGGTGGTCAACTGCTTTAGGGCTAGGAAAATGATTCTTTTTATCGCCATCTTCCGCATGTACGGCATTAAAACTAACTTGTAAACAAAATGGTGTCTCCTCTTTTTGTCGCTGAATAAATTCAATCGCCTCATCTCCACATAGTTCCGTTTCATGCCTTAGATTATCGGGTAATTGAATAAAATTTGGATCAAAATGCTGGTCATGCTTTTCGCAAATTCCAGAAGGATGTTGATCTGCCTCGGATTTAATTTTTATAAAATAAGGGCTTCGATTGATGGGTTTAAAATAATTGTAGAGACTTTCTCTTTTTACTTCGGTTTTCATGCCCCATTTTCCAATAAATCCTGTTTGGTAACCTGCTTGTTTTAATTGATTGGGAAAACTTTCCGTTGTTTGTTGTTGACTAATTGGTGGTTTTCCAAAAGTATATCCATGGGAACTTTCATAAAGCCCCGTTAAAATAGAAGCTCGGCTTGCCGCACAGATAGAAGTAGTCACAAAGGCATTGGTAAATCTAGTGCCTTCCGTTGCTAATTCATCAATATTTGGCGTTTGAATAATTGGATGCCCATAACAACCTAAACTGGTATTTCTAATATCGTCAATTAGAAAAAATAGGATATTGGGTGCGGGGGTGTTGGTTTGACTCATTCCTTTGTTAGCATAACCTAACAAAATGAATAACAAAACGCCAAAATATTTGAGTTTAGGAGATAATGTAAAATTATGTATCTTCACCATTGTATTTGAGTCTTAAACGAGCAGTCAGACTATCCTGTAAATGCTCAATGTACCCACGAAATTCATTCGATAGTTACATATAAATTTATTCAACTAGCCTTTTAAAAAACGTGCCGTAGGTACGAAATATGGGTAGCAAGAAAGTAAATCAAAATGACTAATCCAAAAACACCGCTCTTTTATCCATTTATTACGCTATTTTTAGTGATAATTAGTTTTAGTATTTCTTGCCAACAACCCGATGCTAAAGCTGTAAAGGAAACAAACAGTCCACCTAATATTCTATTCATCCTATCCGACGATCATACGTCACAAGCTTGGGGTATTTATGGAGGCGTATTGAAAGATTTGGTCAAAAATGATAATATTAAACGGTTAGCAAAAGAAGGCGTTGTTTTAGACAATGTTTTTTGTACCAATTCGATTTGTACGCCTAGTCGAGCGACTATTTTAACGGGGCAATACAGTCATCAACATCAGGTCTATACTTTATCAGAAGCATTAGAACCTGATAGTAATAATATTGCTAAAGTGCTGCAAAAAAATGGTTATGAAACAGCGGTTGTGGGCAAATGGCATTTAAAAAAGCAACCTACTGGCTTTGATTATTTTAAGGTACTCCCTGGGCAGGGACGTTACCATGATCCTATTTTAAAAACCAAAGACAATTGGCAAGATGGCAATAAAGGAGGCGTGGAACATAAAGGTTTTTCAGCGGATGTTATTGGCGATTTATCGGTTGAATGGCTAAAAAATAGACAAACCGAACAGCCTTTTTTTCTAATGACTCATTTTAAAGCAACGCATGAGCCATTTGATTATCCTGCTCGTTATCAAGATTTTTATCAAGGAGTAAGTATTCCTGAACCAGCTTCTTTATTAGATTTCGGAGAAGCAAATAATGGTCGAACTTTTATCGGTCAAAAATTGGAGATTTTAGGCGAACGCTATGTCAATGACACTAAAAATTTAGCCAATGGCAAAAAGACTCGTTATCCCTCCTTACCTTTTTCTTTGGATGGATTAGATCAGATGGAAGCAAGAAAAAAGACTTATCAAACATTCATCAAAGATTTTATGCGCTCAGGTGCGGCGATTGATGATAATATTGGTAAATTATTGGATTATTTGGAAGCAAATGGTTTGGCAGAAAATACGATTGTCATTTATACTGCCGACCAAGGTTACTTTTTGGGAGAACATGGCATGTTTGATAAAAGAATGATTTATGAAGAGGCGTTAAGGATGCCTTTTGTGATGCGTTATCCTAAAGAAATTCCTGCGGGTACTCGAAATTCTGATATTATTTTAAACTTAGATTTTCCTTCTCTATTTGCAGATTATGCAGGAATAACACCACCTGATTTTCTAAAGGGGCAGAGTTTTAGAGAAAATGCTAAAGGTAAAACGCCTTCCAATTGGCGTAGTTCCATGTATTATCGTTATTGGTTGCATCAGTCCAATCGCCCTGCTCATTTTGGGATTCGGAATGAACGCTATAAATTGGCTTTCTTTTATGGTCAACCACTAGGTAAATTAGGAACGCATAAAGAAACAACGGAGCCTGCTTGGGAATTTTTCGATTTGCAAGAAGATCCAAAAGAAATGCATAATGCTTATAATGAGGAAGCCTATGCAGCCGTGATTAAAACAATGAAAAAAGAATTGAATCGGTTGCGAATGGAATCTGGGGATACAGATGATGATTATCCTGTCATGCAGGAGATTTTGCGGGATTATTGGGAATAAAAAATATTTCTTCCCATCCAACAACCACCTGTATTGTCCTTTACATGGGCGCAATTGGGATTTGTCTCCAAAGTCCCAGAGGGACTAAAGGTAGGTAGCAAAAAAATGAAGCAATCTCTCTAAATTCTCGTGCCGTAGGTACGTAAGATAGCATCCATAGCAAAGCATCTTACGTACTCTACGGCACGAAAAAAGGAAAACATTCAATATTGTATATGCTACCTATCTTGAGTACCTAATGGCACTATTTTTTTGGGGACAAATCCCAATTGCGCCCCCTTTACTTATAAAATTTACGATATTTGTTGCATCTACTAATTAGGCAATAGGGTTCTAAAGAAAAATATAATGATCCGAGCACAGCATTCTTATATATTTATTTTTTTAGCCATGGTTTTAATGATGGCTTGTGGACCAGCTATACCAATAGATATTGCTGCCAAAATGGGTGATTTACCCGAAAAATTGGACTATAATATTCATGTTAAGCCTATTTTGTCGGATAAATGTTTTGCTTGTCATGGAAACGATAAAGCCAAACAAAAAGCAGATTTGCGGCTAGATATAGCGGAGAATGCTTATGCAGAACTAAGTGAAAGCCCAGGTAAATATGCCATTGTGCCGAAAAATTTAGGAAAAAGTCAGGTTTTTCATCGACTCATCAATGAAGATGAAGAACTAATGATGCCGCCGCCTGAATCTAATTTAGTCCTAACGCCTTATGAAAAAGCGGTATTGACCCAATGGATAAAAGACGGTGCTGAATACAAACCACATTGGGCATTTACTAAGCCTAAAAAAGAAGCTTTGCCATCGGTAAAAAATACGGATTGGGTAAAAAATCCAATTGATTATTTTGTGTTAAACACCTTAGAAAACAAAAACTGGCAACCTGCCGAACAAACGGATAAAGAGACCTTACTTCGGAGGGTCACCTTAGATTTAACAGGTTTACCACCGACTATCGAAGAAATAGATGCTTTTTTAGCAGACAATTCCACAAATGCTTTTGAAAAAGTAGTGGACAGATTATTGGCTTCTCCGCATTATGGCGAACGCATGGCAACGGATTGGATGGACATCGCTCGCTTTGCAGATACTTATGGCTATACCGTTGATCGTTATCGAGACATGTCTCCTTGGAGAGATTGGGTGATTGAAGCCTTTAATAAAAATATGTCCTTTGATAAATTTACGCTATGGCAGATGGCGGGCGATATGCTACCAAATCCAACCAAAGAACAGATCTTAGCAACAGGATTTAATCGCAATCATCAACAAAATATGGAAGGCGGGATTGTTGAAGAAGAATTTAGGGTCGAATATGTAGCAGATAGGGCAAATACGGTAGGTGCTGCTTTTTTGGGTTTAACGATGGAATGCGCTCGTTGTCATGACCATAAATATGATCCAATTTCTCAAAAGGAATATTACCAATTATTTAGTTTTTTTAATAATGTGAAAGAAGCAGGACAAATAAGTTATAATAATGCCATGCCTGTTCCTACTATACTTCTAACCGATAAAGAACAGGAAGCGACCCTTGCTTTTATTAATAAAAAAATAATAGACAAAGAACAGGAAATTTCCACTTTAAAAAGTACCCTAAATAATGACTTTGAAAGGTGGTTAAATCAGGGGCGCTTAAAAGAAAGAATAACGACTCCCCATCCCAAAAGCATCGTTGCCCATTTTGATTTAAATCGAGGTAGTTTTAAAAATCGACTCAATCCGAGGCAAAAAGGAGTAATGAAACAACAACATGCCAAAGAAGTCACTTTTGAGTTAACGGAAGGGAAAAATGGAAAAGGCTTAGCTTTAGATGGAGATGCTTGGTTAGACTTAGGACAAGTGGGTGTTTTTGACCGAACCATGCCTTTTTCTGTGGGTATTTGGGTGAAAATTCCAGCAGGTTTAAAAGATGGGGTTATTTTTCACAAAGGAGACGGAGCGGCTTTATATAATTTTAGAGGCTACCATTTGGCTTTAAAAAACAATCGATTGGAAATTTTAATGGCACATACCACACCCTATAATGCCATTATAAAATATGCGGAGGACTTGCCAAGAGATGAATGGATTCAACTCACCATGACTTATGATGGCTCTAGTAAAGCCGTTGGTTTGAAAGCTTATTTGAATGGAAAAGAATTAGCAACAACAACCGATCAAAACCATTTATATAAAGATATTTTATTTAATGGTAAGGTAGAACCTGGCTTACAAATTGGGGCTAGATGGCGAGGTATTGGTATCAGAGGTGCAACAGTTGATGACATTACGGTCTTTAATCAAGCACTTTCTGCACCAGCAGTTATGCAATTAACGGATTGGAAAGTCACGCAAAATTTATTTAAAAAACCGATTAACGAATTAACTGTAGTTGAAAAGGCAGGTTTGAAAGATTGGTATATTCAAAACAAGCAGCAAAAATATACTCGCTTAGCAAAAATATTGCAGCAAAATAGAAAAGCACAAAGTCAAACTGTCGATACCATTCAAGAGATTATGGTGATGCAGGAAATGTCAAAACCTAGACCGTCCTATATTTTGGAAAGAGGGCAATATGATGCATACGGTGAACCTGTTACGCCTGCTACTCCTGTAAGTGTGTTACCCATGCCTGAAAATTATCCAAAAAATAGATTGGGTTTGGCTAAATGGTTGGTGCATGAAGATAATCCGTTGACCGCTAGAGTAACGGTCAATCGACTCTGGCAACAGTTTTTCGGACAAGGATTGGTCACCACTACCGAAGATTTTGGCTTTCAAGGAACGCTGCCAACGCATCCTGAATTATTGGATTGGTTAGCCGTTGATTTTCAAGAAGCAGGTTGGGATATGAAGGCAATGGT
Source organism: Saprospiraceae bacterium (assembly GCA_965277445.1). Taxonomy (GTDB): domain Bacteria; phylum Bacteroidota; class Bacteroidia; order Chitinophagales; family Saprospiraceae; genus JAFMDF01. The sequence goes on from CBDICY010000002.1 coordinate 213,904, forward strand.
TAAAAAAATAGTGCTTTCTGCAACCTACCAGCAATCTTCTAAAACAACACCAGCCATAAAGGAAGCAGATAAAGCGAATAGTTGGTTGGCTAGAGGGCCTTCCGCTCGGTTAACTGCGGAGATGATTCGAGATAATGCCTTAGCAGCTACGGGTTTATTAGTGAATAAAATTGGTGGCAAAAGTGTCAAGCCCTACCAACCACTTGGGCTTTGGCGTGTAAACGGAGGGAGATATACCGCAGATAGTGGCGAAAAATTATACCGTAGAAGTCTGTACACCTTCTGGAAAAGAAGTATTCCGAATCCGACCCAAGCCACTTTTGATGCACCCGACAGAAGTAATTGTACCGTTAAACGACAAAAAACAAGTACGCCTTTACAAGCTTTAATTTTATTAAATGATCCTACTTTTGCAGAGGCTGCCAAGGTTTTAGGACAAAGTATTTCTACAATAGAAAATCCATCTATTGGTATTAGTACTGCCTTTCGGAAGTTGACAGGGCGACAACCATCTGATGGAGAATTACAAGTTTTATTGGAATTACAACAAGCAGAGTATCAGAAATTTAAAGCGAATCCAGCTAAAACTAAAGGTTGGCTAGCTATTGGCGATTATCAATTAACCGAAGCTATAGAACCTGCTCGATTAGCTGCAAATACTATTGTAGCTAGTACTATTATTAATGCGGATGCAACAATTGTTAAGCGGTGACAGGATAACAGGATTATTCAGGATTTACAAGACGAGCGTCAAAAAGGGGCTTCAATTTTTGACCGAGAATGGGCGATTTCGTATCTGATACCTTCAAGGCTGTCTGATACGTATATTGAAAGCCAAGGACTTACAGCATACGTATCAGATAATTTGGAATTATCAGATACGATTCAATTTATGCTACTAAAAAATAAAACCATGCATAAAGATTTAAATAAAATACAAAACCAACTCAATCGCCGAGACTTTCTAACCAAAACAAGTTTAGGTTTAGGAACAATGGCATTAAGTGGTCTTTTTGGTAGTAATCCTTTATTAGGAAACACAACACCAATCAACCCCACTCCTACTCCATTAGCAAGTGGAATAGGTGGTTTATCAGGGCTTCCTCATTTTCAGCCAAAAGCCAAACGAATTGTCTATTTATTTATGAGTGGCGGTCCTTCTCAAATGGATTTATATGATTACAAACCCAATTTAAGAGCAATGCATGGACAGGATTTACCAGATTCTGTTCGAAAAGGGCAACGGCTGACCGGAATGAGTGCAGGGCAATCAGCGATTCAAGTTGCCGCTTCTCAATTTGACTTCCAACAACATGGGCAATCAGGTGCTTGGGTAAGCGAATTGATGCCTCATACTGCCAAAGTAGTGGATGAGCTTTGTTTTATCAAAACCATGCAAACGGAGGCAATTAATCATGATCCAGCCATTACTTTTTTCCAATCAGGACATCAAATTGCAGGACGACCTTCTATTGGTGCATGGATGAATTATGGCTTGGGTTCTTTGAATGATAATTTACCTTCTTTTATCATTTTGGTGTCTAAGAACGCAGGTGGACAACCCTTATATGCTCGGTTATGGGGAAATGGGTTTTTAGAATCTCGGCATCAGGGCGTACAGTTTAGGTCTGGAAAAGATCCTGTTTTATTTTTGAATAATCCAGATGGCTATGATGCAGCAGACCGCCGTCAGATGTTAGATTATTTAAAAAAATTAAACGAATTTCAAAAAGAGGCCTATCATGATGCAGAAGTAGACAATCGCATTGCCCAATATGAAATGGCTTTTAAAATGCAGGCTTCTGTACCCGAAGTAACGGATATGTCGGACGAACCAGATTCGGTTTTTGATTTATACGGCGAAGATAGTCGAGACCCTGGAACTTATGCAGCTAACTGTTTGATGGCAAGAAGGTTATTAGAAAAAGACGTTCGTTTTGTACAATTGTATCATCAAGGTTGGGATCAGCACAGTCATTTACCAGGTGGTTTAGCCAATCAATGCAAAAAAACCGATCAAGCAACGGCCGCTTTAATCACCGACCTCAAACAGAGAGGGCTTTTAGAAGATACGTTGGTCGTTTGGGGGGGCGAATTTGGTCGAACCGTTTATTCCCAAGGTAAATTATCAGGTAATAATTATGGTAGAGACCACCATCCTCGTTGCTTTACCATGTGGATGGCAGGAGCAGGTGTAAAATCAGGGTTTACTTATGGGCAAACCGATGATTTTAGTTATAATGTAGTGAATGATCCTGTTCCAGTTCATGATTTCCAAGCCACTTTGATGCATTTAATGGGAGTTGATCATGAACGCTTGACCTTTAAACATCAAGGACGTCGGTATCGCTTGACGGATGTACATGGGCATGTGGTGAAACCTATTTTGGCTTAAGGGAATTACTCTAAATACCCTTTAACAAAACTAGGTGTTAGGGGATAGTACGATCTAGCATTAACAAAAATAGCCTAAGGTAAATAGAAAACCTTAGGCTATTTTTAATTGTAACCATTTACTGTTAAAACCCACTCCTACCTACTCCAAAATCACCATTTACTGTTAAAACCCACTCCTACCTACTCCAAAATCACCATTTTCTCCACACCCACAAACTCTCCAGCCGTCAACTGATAATAAAAGACACCTCTTGCATTCAAAGGCTTAGCCTGCCAATCTAACTCATGATGCCCTTGTGAATAAGTACCTTCAATGGTCTGCAATACTCGTCCACTAACATCCATTATTTGTAGTTGAATGGGCATGGCTTTGGGTAAATCAAAAGCTATGGTTGTCGTTTCTTTAAATGGATTAGGCGTGTTTTGGTATAGCTTAAATGGCTGCTTGACTTGTTTAGAAAATTGTAGATCAATTTTAGTAATTTCACCTTCTTTCGTATATGCTTCAGCGGTCGTTATAGCACTATTAATCGTCAATAAATCACTTAACCAAGCATCTGTTTCGGCTTTAAATTGCAGGCTAAATAAAGTCGGCTTTCCTTGTTCTGTTCCATTCCAACTAAGGGCTAGCTGTCCTTTGGTAGCTAATTTTGTATTAAAATGTGCTGTTTTAAGCAATCCTTCGGTTAAACCAAGGTACCTTAATTTGGAAAAACCTAAGGTCAATTGATAGCCTAAAATAGTGGATAATTCCGCTGGGGTAAAATCAATTTCAATCACTTCTCCCCTACTTACCTTTCGATTTTCTAGGTGGATACTAAATACTTTATCCGTTTGTCTATCAAGGGAGCTTAATAGTCTGTTGGCATTAGCACTTCCATTGACATCTCCAATTTTTACGCCTATAAAATCAACCTCAATTTGATGCGTATTTTCGGGAATGTCCATTATTTCTGGAAAAGCCTCCTTGGCAGGATTAGGGGTATCAAATTCATAATCCTTAGCGACAAAACGCCAACTATTATTTTGTGGAAACTCCTTCCGAATAGTCAAGATTAATTGTCGCAATTGTACCAAATCAAAAGAGGTAATACTACCCGATTTATTGACATCTGCTGCAATGTATTGATAAGCGGAGTTAAAGGGTTTTACACCTAGAATGTGCTGGCTAATTAGCACTAAATCAAAGGTGGTGACACCATTCAAAGGGTTGATTAATTTCTCTGGTTGTACCGTAAAGGCGGCATTGGTGGGTAAGGTAAATTGATAATTGCCGTCTGCTTGAGTCGTCATCAATTGATTATTGTTGCCTGTTAAATGAACGGTTACCCCTTCGACATTTTCACCTTTGGCATTAATAATTCGACCTGTTACGATATTATCTGCTGGGCTAAGCGAACAAAGGCGTTGATTGTCTTGCACTTGAATATCCGTTGTGGCTACATCCCAATTACCTGCTTCGTCTATCACATAAATATGTACGGCTTGGGTGCCAAGTTCTGTACAGGTGAAGGTTATATTACTCGGTAAATCCAATACTTCGTTGAGTGAATCGGGTGCTGTTCCAAGGGTGGAATGCCAGATTCTAGTGATTAAATCTTCCTGATCGGTACAATTATCAAAGCTATTTTGGTCTAAATCGTTTGCCCAAACTTGAATGGTTCCTGTTTCAGATAATTCTAGGGTAATGCCATTTTTAAGATAAGGCAATGGTTTTTTACAATCTCTAAAAGTGATTAGCTCACTTTGCTGATTGGCAGAATTGCCACAACCATCAAATGCCCAAAATTCTACTCGATAGGCATCTTTATCATAAACGGCATAACTTAAGACATTGCTATCTACTCGCAATAATTCATTTCCTTCGGCATCGTATAATTTACCTAGCCACTTAAATACTTCGTCGTCCGAACAATCGACCGCAGTTGCCGTCCATGTTTTAATTTCATCACATTCAAAAGGCGACATTAAAGGCGTTTCATCTTCTTCTCCAAAAGGTTCGGCATCAAATTCGATGGCAGTAATACAAGCATCTGGGGCAGCAATCGTCACAACGGGCGCTTCGTCATCGTGTACTTTTAGGATTTGAATGTAGGTTAGTTTTCCTATATTCGCAAAGGCTTCTGTAGCGGTAATCACTTGTGCTGCGGCAAATTGATTTTCATCTTCTATTCTTTCAATAACCACCGCTTCTTGGTTCGCATCATATTGACACCAATTGATAATTTGATAAGTTCGCTTAATTTTTGAGCAAGCATCTCCTGGGATAGAAAAACGTCTTTCACTTACTTCCGTTGCTAAAACATCGCAAGTGCCTGCCTTGATTAAAATTTCTGGAATCGGTGCGCTTTCTCCACAAGTGCCTTCCCAATCCGCAGGTAAGGCAATTTGCCAATCGGCTTTGCTGCTAATGTCAATCGACTGAATCGCCCAAAAGGATTTATTGCCCGATTTATCAATGGCTCTCGCTCGACGTTTGATGGTGATATTGCCACAAGTTTCTTCTAATAAAGCATATTGTTGTTCAATCGTTAAATTGGCACATTCGCTATTTTCTTGTTGATTGTCTTGACAAATTGGGTCACCAAATTCTCGATTATAAAAGATCAATAAAGAATCGGTTAAATCTACATATTCGCCATTATCCAACTGGTTATTATTGTTGGCATCGGTACTAGCGCCTAACTGTGCTCGATGATACGCATCACAAGTAATTTCATAATCGGCTAAAGCACAAATCGGGTCAATCTTATCTTCGGCATTTACGGTCAACCAGCCTGTATCCTCATTACCTTTGGTATCGGTTACTTTTAGTTCCAATTGTAAATCGGTGCTTAAATAATCACAAGAAATAATCGCCACACTATCCCACTCCCCTCCTGCATCTTTAATCCGTATTTCATATTTTGCAATACCACAAGCATCAAAACTGCCGTCGTCAATATCTCGTGCTTGAACTATGGTCGCATCTCCAATTAAAGTTAACTGGATTTCATTCAGCATTTTTACCGTTGGTGGGGTTTTATCGCTAATAATAATGGTGTCAGTTAAAATGCTAGTCTTAGTCTGTTCGATACAATCATCGGTAGCTACCCAAATTATTTCAAAGGTATCGCAAGTTAAGGCTGCCCAATCTGCTGTGTCTATTACTGTTTTCTGTCCGTCTTTAATACGGGAAATTTGTTGAATTGCCACGTTTGGATTGGTACTACAATTATCGGTTGCTACTGGTTTTGTTAGTTCTTGGGCGTCATAAGTACAAGCAAATGGAGCTAAAACGATTTCTTTAGGTGTACTCGCTGCGTTTATTACAAAAATAGGTGCTAAAGTATCTGCTAAAAAGATATTTTGGGTATCCATTCGCATTGGTTCGCTGTCTCCACACCAATCAGCAATCGACCAATAACGAAAGGTTTTTTCTCCGCAAGTTGATCCCGTTACTTGGACATCTTCTTTGCTTAGAATATAGCCACAGATATAATCCGTTTCGTTTAGATGGAGCGTATCACTTACCGTAAATTGTCCCCCATTTAGTCGACCAATTTGTAACCCTAAAACTCCTGTTTTTGCTAAATCATTAACTGCTTCATCACTATCTTCCCCACAACTTAATCTCACATCTGGTAACCTAATTAACCTATTTAAATCTGGACGGATAATAACGATTTCCTGAGTTAACGCTGCTTGATTACCTGATGCATCGGTAGCTTCCCAAGTCACTTGGACAATATTGGTATCACAAACACCACCTTCTTTTAAATAAATGGCTTCCACATATTTTGCGGTAAGCTGCGTATCACAATTATCAAATACTTTCGGTTTAGTTAAGCCTAGACCTGTTTCGCTTAATGCTACGGCGCAGGCAATAATGGTATCTTTACTTGCAGCGGAAAATATTGGTGGACTATTGTCAAACAAAGTTATTTTCCCTTGACAGCTTTGCCCACAGGCATCAGTTACGGTGTAATTATAAACACCCGTTTTGCTTAAGATAACGCTATCGGTTTCGTTATTTAAGATGCCATTTCCCAACCCATCCCTAGCCCTTCCCTTCAAAGGGAAGGGGATTTCTTTTGTGCTATTAGTAGCATTTTCGATCGAATTTCCAGCCTGTCGATTCCCCTCCATTCCAAAGGGAGGGGCTAGGGGTGGGTTGGAGAATTCAATGTTAATTTTATAATCATTTCCAACTGTATCTGGTTTTTCTAATAAATCATCTGGACGGATATTAACCGTACAAGCTGAACTCATTGGTATCAACAAGGAATCATTACAAACGGGTAAATTCGTAGAGCGAACGGTAAAAATACAGGTGCGAGCGACGCATACGGAATCATCCGTTGTCCCTCGAATCCCATCTAGTCCTTGAAACTTTAAGCGCACATTTAAGGCATGTGTCCCTAAACCAACTGTATCTAGACATAAAGAGTCTATTGAAAAACTATCTCGAATGATGTTTTTATGGTCAATATCGTATTCAAGGTAATAAACCGTATCAGTCGCACAAACATTTTTTAAAGTGACTTTGGGGGCTTTAATTTTACCAATTTTTAATTTCCCGACTTTGCAAGTCACCGTAAAATCGTCAATCGCACAATTTTCCATGGTTGGCGTTTGGCTGGTACATTCGGGTACGACCGTCCAACCTTTGCCTTTGATATTATCGCCATTCGGTGCCCAACGTAAAGTCAAACATCCAGATATATTATTACAAGTGGCATCTACCCAACCTGCCCCTCCTTCGGGAATAGCTGCACCAACGCCTTGGATAAATTTCATTTTACTGACTGCATCTCCTCTAATTTCTAAATAATTATTGCTGTAAATATGATTGCCAGTATAAATTCGCAGCGTATCTCCCGCAGCAATTTCAAAACTAGTAAACGCTAATCGAATACTTTGTTTAGCAGGGTTGGTCGGACAGAAGGTATAGATTTTTTGACCCACCGTATCGGTATAATTCCCATCGTTGCCTCCATCATCCGCAAAGGTTTCTCCACAAGATTCGATATAAGCACTATTGGGTAAATTCTGTATTTTTTCACAACCCGAACATTTATTACTAATGGATAAATCCGTTGTTCCGTCCGTTAGGGTAATGGAGTAACCAATATTATCAATATGCAAACCTTTTAGGGTATAAAAACTTACCCCGCTTGCTTGTTTGATTTCCGTTAATTTGATGCCTGCTGCACCTGTGGTAAAAGGGGTAATTGGATGTATAACACCTTTGGCTGGTGGAAATGCGCCCGCTGGTGCTGCTGTTAACCCTGTGACATTTTTGATGTACCAAGTTTGATTGCTTGGACCTGTAACCATCACCGTTTCAGCAAATTGTCCAATGCCCACACCGCCATTTTCTAAACAGATACAAGGATCGGAAATAGATGGATAAGGCTTTCGGCAGGTCGCACATAAACCTTTGGGATCAGTCGTTGCTTCATTAGTTACCCCACATACTGGATTAAGGGTATAACAATCTTTGGTATCAAAACGGTCTATTTCTAATGCTTCTGCTTCATACGCACCATTTAAAGGCTGAGTAGCTGGAAAATCATCGTACAAAAAGAAACGGCCTCTTTCATCTCGTACTACTTTAGTCACCGTGCCATCGGTATAAGTGGGCGCAGTTGGTAGCGTTTCATCACAATCATCTGTTACGGTTCGCAAATGAGTCGCAGGAATATCCACAAAACCTCGACCGACATTCCATTGCACGATCGTATTGGAGCGAACGCCATTATCATGGTGATAAAATCGCAATCTAACGGCTCGAAGTGGTAATAACAAATTATCACAACTAGGGTCTATAATGGACGTACTATCAGGAATTTCATAAGTAAACGTACTAAAATCATTCCCTCCTTGTGTATTGATATTTTCGCCAATCAAGCGCATTGAATCTAATTCTGTTCCTAGATATAAACGGGAGGCATCATAAGCGCCACCGCCACCTAGTTTAAAATCTATACACCTCACATTGGATGGAATCAATAACCAACCATCTTGTTGGGCATTTTCGCCGCCGTTAAAAGTAGCGAGATTGGGCATAAATTCATCGCCATCGGTATCGACGCTTGCTAGAGCAGCATCGTTAATGCCTAAAGTGTTGGATTCATAGATGCCTGTGGGCGTGTTTGTATGTTGAGGTAAACAATTAGGACAGGTTTTATCATTGACAAATTGATCGAAAGCTACGTCAATTCCTGCATTGGTGATTTGTCGATTAAAGCCTTTGCCATCGTTGCCATCCCAGAATTGAGTGCGCAAACCACCTACATCCGCAATCGTTTTAGGCGTAATATTAAAAACTTCTAAAAAGCAAGTGGGGAACGTATCTGCTATAATTGCAGCTGGACTGATTAGTTCTTCTACACAGTCATCTACGCAAGCAGTTAATTCTGTTGGGCAAGTAAAACAGTCAATGGTGGTGTTGATGCTTTCACAATAACGTTGATTAAAAGCAAAAGGGCTACCTGCTTGGGTGAATAAATCGCCATCGCTATCACGATAAACACAAAATGGAATGCCCTCTTTTAGGGTAGATGGTTTATTATTATCGGTATCTGCATCAGTAGCGCTTGTACCAACAGATTGTAAATTAGCGGCTGGAATATTTTCCCATCCTTCGCCATAATTCCATTGCACTCCACCATTGAGAAAGGCGCTGACATCTGAACCGTACCATCTAGCTCGAACGACATAAAAACCGCAAGTTGGACAGGTTGGGTCTGGCGTGGTCAGCCCTACTCCATCGGTTACGGCATTATAATTAAAATTACTGCTGGTTTGGGTCTGGCTACCATCCACAGTTTTATCGTGGGTATAACTGCCTTGCAAACCCCAAGATGCGCCAATAAAATCCATGTCTTGGATATTTGGCCCTAAAAATAAGGCGGCTCCATCGTGGGCACTGGGGTCATTTACTCGTAAGTCAATACAACTAATACTTGGAGGTAAAACAATCCAAGCATCCATTTGCACTTGGTCGCCTCTGCCTCTAGATAATTTATCGGCTAATAGGCTTTCTGTAATGCCCAAGGTATTGCCTTGTTGTACACAGCCTGCTGCTCCACTTTTATGTTGGGGTAAAGTAGCGGCGGTATAGCCTGTGCCTGTACCCATCGTGGTGGTAAAGGGAATGATGAGTGGACGAGTACTATTGGTTGCACCTCCACCAACTATTGGCGCAATGCCTACAGGAGATTGTTGGGTATTTGCGAGTCCTGTACAGCAAAAATTACCACAAGCTTGGGACCATATTTGTAAGAGTACTTGTCCATCCGTTACGGGTACTTTGCCTTGTACTTGGAGGGGAATAGCCGCACAATCTAAATTACAATTGCCTGCAATATCAGTATCCGCTGCATCAACTGCGCCATCAAAATCATTGTCTAAATTATCGCCACATATTTCTGCTTTGCTCGGACAATTACAATCGTCGGGTAGCGCACAAGCGCCTGCATGGACGACTGTTACGCCAGAAGTCATTCCTGTTAAGCTAAAGGAATAAGCGACATTTGGGTTAACCGTATAGGTGTATTCTATGACATCAGGATTGGTATTGCTAACTAAAGTTGGGCCTGCTACTAAACCTGTTATGTTGCCGATTGTATAAGCGGCATCCACCACACTAGTAACCAATAAAGTTTGTTGAAAAACACTTACCGATTGAGGGCTAGTCCCACTAAATGTATTATTGGTATTATCACAAATACAACCCACTTCCTGCATTTCTATTTGGCAAGGGTTACAAGTTACACTTGTATTTTCTTCCACCGAAAAACAGATATAAGGGATGTTTATTTGGCTAGTTGGAGCGGTATTACAATCCGCTGGTACTTGCCATAGTTTTTCGTATTCATCATATAAACCTGCTAAACTTGCTCCATCCATTTCGGTAATCGCCGCAGGAATTAAATCATCGGCATCATGCGCCGAAACGGGCAATAAATACCCCGTCGGAATGATTTCAAAGCCTTCGCCCACATTCCATTCTACTTCAGAATTGGATTCATCATCGCCTTGATCGTTATGATACAGCCGAATACGGATTAAAAAATAATCACAACTAGGCGAAGAAACAATGGTCAATCCTGTGGGTAAAGTATAGGAAAAATCATTGGTTGAGCCAGTTAATAAGGTGTTATTTTCTCCAACCAAGGTCATATTTCCACAACCCGTGCCTGCATATAAAGCAGAAGCTTCTCCTTTATCTACTCCACCCAAGCGAAAATCAATACAATCATAACTAATCGGAATCAGCAACCAACCATCTTGCTGGGCATTTTCTTTATTCCCCGTCGGGAAAGCGTTGGTAATACTATCACTTACGCCTAATCGAGCTTGCACAAAAGGGAGGATATCCGCTGCATTGCTATGCATCGGTAACCCACAGGCATCATTGCCACCTGCAAAACCTGCTCGCCAATCATTCGTAGGCGCACTTCCTCCTTCGGAATTAAATTGCGTCCAGCCTGAGGTTAAGACGCCTGTACCAGTCGTCGGGATTTTCTCTTGGATGGTCACGGGGACGGCGTTGCATGAGAAACCCGTGGGGTTGCCTGCGTTGGGGTCGGGGCATTGGGCTAGGAGCATCGAGGGCAGGTAGAAGGCTATAATTAGGCATAGCCATAGCTTAATTGTTTGGTTGTGTATCATGAGATTAATTCTTTTTGTTGTTTTGGTATATCTAGGGTTTTAATCAGTTTTATTTTTCTTCTTCCTCTTTTCGGACTCGCCAGAAGTCTTCGCCCCAGTTTTTGTAGAGTTGATTATACTTAGTTCCATTCCAAAGACCGTTTAATTCTTTATACTTAATCTTTCTTATAAATTCAAAAATATCATTTGCTACAACTTCGAATTCAGAGTCATAAGACTCTATATCTAGAATAATTTTATCCTTCATATTTCCTTCAAGTCCTACACAAAAAATATAACGAGTTTGTGTTTGCGCAATAGGCAAAAAATTCCATTCATAAAGTTGATCATAATATTGGTTTTCATTCCAATCTTTTAAAGTTGTTTCTATATCTAAAAAATTATCCATCATAACGTATTCATTACATACTTCGTCGCTGCTGTATAGCAAATACTCTTCGTTTTGATGAGTATCTAAATAGGCATCTATTTCTATTTTAGGATAAAAACACTTTAAAAACAAACCGTATAAAGGTGGAATTGAAACCCCATATTTTGATTCTAATTGACCTAGATCTAGTGAATCTTCTATTGGTCGAGTTTTAAATAAATTAAAGCCAATTTTCATATGTTCTTATTTTAAGGCGATTTTACTTTCTTATCTCTTTCAATAGCAAAATCTTCTTCAAAATTAAAATCCTTAATTCTGTTATATTCCTAAAATAATTCCATTTTGTCTTTAATATCGAAGATAAAAACGCAATCATCTTTAATCTTGTAAAAAAGAAAGTAAGGCAAATAAGTTTCTATAATTAATCTTACTCCCTTTTCTATTTCGGGATATTGATAAGGATTTATCGATAAATTGGAATTTAATTGTCCAAAAATTTCATTTAAGCTAATTATAGAATCTAATGCCGAAGAAACTTCCCAGGTATACTGATACTTAGCAATTTTATTTATAATAAATTCTTCAGTAATTTTACTACTAATAGCCTCAGATATTAATATTTTGAACATCTTTTAGTGATTTTTTTAAACCTTTAATAAAAATATCAAAAGAAATAAATTTAGTTTCTAAATGATCTATTTGTCCACTTAACTTAGTAAGTTCCTCTTTCTTATACTCAAAAGGTTCATCTATCTTCAACCAATATTTGCTTAAAGTTGGTTTTACTAAATTTAAATCTGGGTTTATTTTACTTATTTTTAAATCATTGAGAAATTCAAATATATGATTACTTAGTAGGATTGGTTCTTTATCAATATCATAAATGTATCTAAAAACTTTATCTCTATTACCTTCATCTAATCCCAAAAACAATCCTCCCTTATTTACAAAGTCTCCAATACGAAGCATCTTTTTGTTTAAAAGAATATCTTGTGTTTTATCATAAAATTTTAAACTATGAAGAATTTGGTTTGGGCTTAAAAGCCAATTATAATATATTCCACCTGTTTCTTTATCAGAGTTTGAAGTAGCCTTAAATATTGGTGTAGGTCTTAAATATTTATCTAAATAAGTATCCCATTCTTCCAGATATTGCCCTATCTTAAAATGAGTTTGAAAAAAATAATATAATGGAGGGAAAGTAAAATTATAAGATTTAGAAATACCTTCTAATTTTAACTTATCCTCTTTTTTTTCATCTTCACTATTTTTAATAAATAATTTCATAATTATTGAATTTTGAATACAGCTTGTAATCCATTTCTTATAATTGAGGCACCTCCTGTATGAGATTCTGCCACATGAATAGTTTGTAATATAGGTACTATAGTTTGACCGTCTTCCATATGATGCATCGTGTAAAATTTTCCGTTAACTACAATTCCCTGACCTCCATTAGAAAGAATTGCATTGGGATTATTTTCTACAAACCACATTGCTGCATTATTATAATCCTTTGAGTTTTGTTTTAGGCCATCCAAACTTGTAGAAAAATAATTTCTATTTGAAATTGGCGCAAAAGCAGATTCTGGAAATTGAATAAATCCAAATTCATTAAAATCGATACCATTTCTTGTTGTGGGATATGGTCCGTTTGGGTTAAATGTTCGATAAAACTCTTTTAAATTAAGTTTTTTCGCATCATCAACATCCTTTATTTTCTTCAATATAAATCCATTTCTCCTAACCCAACTTTTCCCAGGAGACAAATTCTCTACCACTTTCCAAGCACCCAACAAGTCATTATCGCCAACAAATTTATCATAAAACTCTGTATTATTCGTACTTTCGACATCTGCGTCCCATTTTTTAATTTGATTAGCATCTAAATCAGCAAAGACTTTTTTACGTAGTACGTCACATCCGCTTGGGGGATTCCTAGCACCAAAAGGACAGTTTCTTTTCTTTAATCTATTCCAAACATCCAACAATTCAGGGTCTTCTACAATTTTTCGCCAAGTATTTGGCGGTAAATCATCCATCACCCCTTCCAAAAGTTCTTTTCTATCGGGTTTTTCGTTAATTTTTTTAACCCCATCTGTAAAATTCTTATCCTTCAACAAATTCGCCAATATCCTTGCTTGATCTGCTGGTAGTTTATTCATTAACCCTATCCAGAAAGTAGAAGCAAAATTATTAAAAGCTTTTAGTTCTCCTCCTCCATAAAACAAACTCGCAAAATTGAAAAGGAGTTTAGCTTGTTCGTATTTGGCATTATTGCAATTTTTTAGAGTACTACAATCGCTAACTTCATTCAGATATTTAAAGAACTGCATCGTAATGGCATCATAAACCATTACCAAGTTTTCCCAATCGGAAAAAAAATCAATGGTTTGATCTAACTTTTTCCCGATTGCTTTTAGTTTTTTATTGGCATCCTCACAATCCGCCCCTGTGGTAAGGTCAATTAATTGATTAATCCCAATTTTTATTTGGTCGAAAAAATCTTTGTCATTTGCCTTATTTTCCAGTTTCTGGAAAAAATCCTCATTGATTTCTATGCTATGGCAGAACGGATATAATAATAAAGCCCTAGATAAATCGGCAATCTCTAGGATTAATTTTCCTAAGTCCACTACATCCGTAATGATCTGATACGCTCCATCTAACAACCCCGCTGCAAATGGCAAGTCTCTCTCCCCAGGCGTAAAAATAGCCGCACATTCCCATAAGCATTTAGGGACAAATCCACCTTTCTTCGGGTCTGTGCTTAAACAAGTAACAATTTTTCTAAGGGTAATCAACCAACCTTCGCCGATGGTGGATTCTAGAAATTGGTCGCCGCCACATAAATAATTAATGGGCGCGCTTAAAATATCATCCGACATTTCTGAATCCCAAAATAAATGATACGCATTGACAATTTCCTGACCAAAATTATTCCTACTAGATGGACTAGCACCAATATAAAGCATGGCGTCTTCCCCTTCTCCACTAACATGTGCCCACGCTGTATTTCCTGCTTCAAATTCTGTCCGAGCAATTTGTAAATCCACACAATTGTCGGAATAAAAATGATTCAGGCCTGCTATTGCTCCTTGATTAAATATTTGGGAAACATTAATCGTATTCTCTGAGTCTTTTATCTTTACCACCAAATCCTCCATTCTAGAAGACCCCAAATTTCGTAAGCCACTTCCACCTTCGTAAGTGACGGGAATGCTGATAAAACAATTTTCGGCAAATAATTCAGTTAAGTTGTCTTCGTCAGGTGGTTTTACTTGATTGGTTGCTATTACTTCACAGCCGTTTGCATCCGTCACCGTTACTTTGTAGGTTGCCGTTTTATTGATGACTAGTTCATTATTAGCAACTGTTTCTAGAGAAGGGCTAGACCAATTATAAGTTAAGGCTGTTCCTACCCCAGTTATTTTCGCAACTAATTTTAGTTGTTGCCCTTCACAAATGACTGCTGGGTTTGGCGTAATTTTTACTTCAAATCCACAATTGCTACTGCAACTAAATTCGCTCGTTTCTATTCGCTGCCCAAAAAGGCTCATTAAAGGCAATATGCCTACTAGGCACATCAGTAGTTTTCCCTTGATGTTCATGATCGATTATTTTGTTGTTAGTTTGGTTTGTTTACTGATTTTTGCCTTTTTTTATTATTTCCTATGAAATTTGAGTCGCTTTAAAATAGCCTATTTTCTTGTAAAATGGCATGTCAAAATATTTTGGGATAACCGAAATTCATTTCTAAAGATGTTGAATCTTGATTATCAGTCAAATTAAATCTTTTTATTTTTTAACGACTACTAAGATTTTTATTCAATTTTATATTGATAGTAGATGAAATAAATATTCATGAAAATTGATTATCAATTTCTAATAAATTCACCTTCCCCTCTTCAATATCTTCTTGATAAATTATATGTTCATCAAGTAAAATTCCTTCTTGCGTGACATATCTTTTATCAAACTCTTCTAGTAGGATACTGCCATTAAGTTGTATTATTTTTTGTTTTAAATCTCTTATGAAACTATTTAACCTAGGAGTAATCCTATAAGCCCATGGTCTATTATTCTTGGGCGAATCTAACACCCTTGTATTACCGTTTTCATCTTCTATATAATTTATCTCTTCCCACCAAATATTACTCGCTGATACTATTGAAAAATATACAATTTCTTCACTTCCTTTTTCTAAATTTTCAATATCGAATAAATATAATCCTGTAGAATTATTTAATTCGAGTATTTGAAGATTAATGAATGGTCTATGAAAACAAATAGATTCAGTAGTGAATTTTCCATTACTTAGCCTAGGTATATCAATGAATAAATCTTCAATATACCCATCTCTCCCATTGTTATAGTAATTTTCAAATGCTAATAATTCAATTCTTAAATTTGGACTATTAAAAAAAGAAATTTTTCTTTTCCTTTTATAATCGGTTATTACATCTTTCTTGAAATAAAATAGTCCGTATTTTTTCCCTTTGAGTAAAAACTCTTCATCTAATTCAAGAATACAATCCTGCCAATTATCTTTACTCATAGGCAAAGAAAATGTCCATTCAAAGGAATTTTTGTTTTCTAAACGTTCCACCCAATATTTTTCTTCAACCATAGATTTAATTTACAATGATTACTAATGTGTTTACAATCTTAAATTTATACAAACCAGTTCCATTTTCAATTCTTATTTGAGTCAATGCTCTTAAATTATCACCTATTGAATTCGTAGAATTTGCATCTATATACTGCTGAATTTTAAGTCTTAGCTGATTCACATTACTATTAAATTGTGGATTTCCTGGCTCTAATATTTTTAACTTCACTATCTTTTTATATCCTTCTCTTGCTTGTTCTACGCTAAATTCTGTTTTAAATTGTTCTGCAGCTTTTCTTAAATTAGAATTATTTGTACTAGGTCCTACTCCTGTTATCGCTTTATACTGAATAGATTCAAGTTTTGTAATATTTACAACATCTCCTCTCAATTTTCTTCTACCTTCAAGTAAAATATCATATCCTTTTTTAAGTACTCGGACTCCCTCATTAAGTTGTTCTAAATTCCCTGGATTATCAGCTATATTCTGAAGTAATTGTTCTTTTGACAAGTATTGCCTCAAATCTTCAGGGTTCTTAAATTTACTCGAACTAGCAAGGACATCAATTTGTTTAAAAAGATCAGTCTCAATATTTAGGCTAGAATATTGATTTGTATGTTTCCTTGCTTCTAAAGCATACTCTGCTATTTCCTCTAAGTCTTTATTTGGAATATTTCTATTTTTAAGTTTACTTAACGAACCAGATAGAATACTCAAATCAATTTTAGTAAATCCTATCTCTAATAATTCATTTGCCTTCTCTAGTATCATTTCACTTCTCCTTATAAAATCAGGAGCTTTGAAAAGCCCTCCCCAAGCTTTTACTAATTTCTTATTTCTCATAAAAACAGAAATCAAACTAGGCACACGAATTAAATCTCTTGTAAAAGTAGTAACATTTCCAACAACACTTCTTAACCGTTCCACGTTCTTACTAGTCGTAATCAAATTCAATACGGTACCAATAGCTACTTGTAGTATCATCTGCTGTGCATCAAACTGGTCAAAGGGCGTTTTGATAATATAAGAAATCGTGGCTGTAATTACAGAAGAAGCCAAGCCCTCCCCATAAGCATCTACTAAATTAGCCAAAGCACCTCGGAATCCTTCTTTAATGACATGGGCGAAAAAAGCTTCTGGCACATTTTCATGATCTCCTACCCAATACTCAATCATTCCACCTATAGCATAGCTTGCTACCACATTAATGGCAATTGACCAAGGGCTTTTGGAAGCAACAAAAGTCGTAACTTTTTTAAAGCCCCTTAATAATAACTTCTTTGTCCATTCTCCCAAAGGAGCTTTATTCCGAGCATAGATTGGATTAAAACCGCTAACTTGATTCGTAAAAGTTTCTGAAAAAGCAAAATTGCTTAGTATTTTTACATCTTGCCCATCGCCATTTAGGTCAATGATGTAAATATCTTCGGTGTAATCTGCTATTCTTCTAGGGCTTCCTTTTATGGGAGATTTTAGTTCCAAAAGTGTGGCTGCACAATTTTCATCGGTTACATAATGAATCGTGGCTTCGGCAGTTCCTTCTCCAGAACTAGTAAATCCACCTATTAATTCATTCAAATCATCCGTCAATTCAATGATTTCCGTAGTCGAACCATCTTCTGCTGTTTTAACCGTCAGGCTGACTTTTTTACCTTCCCCTGCTATATTGCTATAAGATTGGTCGCTAATGGCAATAGCCTCCACATCTGAGAAATCAAAATAGCCTTCTCCTACCAATTCTTTGATTAAGCCTTCTTCGGTGGTGCAGTCTTCGCAGGGGAAGTCCATAGGTATTTTTTCTTCTTGCCCCGCTGGCACACCACATCCCCCAAACCCCGCTGCTGCTTAGGACTTGTAGTCCGACAGCTATATGTATTTCGCCTCTGGCGAAAGTAAGCAATAAAAACTAAAGACGAATATACCCAATCTCACTCATTGGTGGAATAATTGCTACGGACAATAAACCTGTTCCCTCAAAATAATTACTAGCGCTTGAATACAGATAATGGGATGGGCTAGCCACTATTTTTGCATGAACTGGATTCCAATGAATATATGCTAGCTTTTGCTCAATTACTCGTGGGCTCCATAATTCAATTGGATGATTATCTGCTTGCCAAAATTGAAAAGTCCGATTGCGTTGGGTTCCTTTGGCAAAATAACCGAATAAATAAGTGAGCCATTCTCGCCTACTTTCTCCTGCTTTAACATCCTGAATCTTTTTGTTGATTTGCTTAGCCGTAAAACTTTTAAAATCCCGAAGAATGTCAGACAAGGTATTCGTTTCGCTTTTAGATTTTGCGATTAGGTGAATATGGTTACTCATAATCACATAGGCATAAACCACTAATCCTTTTTCTTGGATGCAATAGTTAAGACTCTCCAAGATGATGTCTCGATAGCTTGCTCTGGTAAAAACATCAATCCAACCGACTGTTGTAAGCGTTAGAAAATAAAGTCCTTTTTGGTCATGTATTTTATACTTTCCCATAGTAAATATTTTGTTAGCTTGGTAAGGTGTTTATTTAGGTACCGCTCAAATATAGCGATAACCGAATAAACACCTTACCTAACTATTCTTTTTTTCGTTTTTCCTATACTGCTTTGTATAGCAAAACCTGCCCTCGATGTCAAAGAACGTTTGGTGTTTGGTTTGCTTGCTTTTGTTTTTTATACAACTACTCCTGCCAGAGGCAGGACGAATAGCGGTGTCGGACTTTAAGTCCTAACCAGCAGTAGATTTTTTTAGTACCTGTTCTTAATCTGCCAACCACATGCATCATTGCCTCCTGCAAATCCTGCTTGCCAGTCATTCGTGACCGCACTTCCACCTTCGGAGTTAAATTGTGTCCAGCCTGAGGTTAAGACGCCTGTACCAGTCGTCGGGATTTTCTCTTGGATGGTCACAGGGACGGCATTGCAAGAGAAACCCGTGGGATCGCTGGCGCTTGGGTCGGGGCATTGGGCCGTTGACAGCAAAGGCAGGTAGGTGATGGCTAGGCATAGCACTAGCTTGATGATGCTTTGGTTGTGTGTCATGAGATTAATTCTTTTTGTTGTTTTAGCGTGTTTTGGAAAATCTCTAAAGATTAATAATTTGAAGCTTTAATTACTTTTTTAACTTCTGTATCCCCAGTTATATCATCCGTTACAGCTATATAATAGATGCCATTAGGGTAATTTGCTAATTGATGAAAAGTAAAAGTATTTTGACCAGAAACTAATTTTTTATAATCTTCAAAAATTACAATCCCATATATATCCATTATACTGAAGATAAGTTCTTTTTCAACTTCAACGGATATATTAATATTGATTTCATTAGTAAATGGGTTAGGGTACAATATTTTATTTATTGGAATTTCGTTATTTGGTGAAGTTAAGAACCATTGATCTATAGGAGGGGTATCACCTATCAAGTTACCTCCAAGACCAATTCCTAAAGATCCTTTACAGTTATTATCAATATGATATTGTTGGCAACTAATAATAGTTTCATCATCACATAATTCTCCAGTAGGATCTGCAATTCTAAAAGAAGGTTCTTCACGTTCATATCCATCTACAATCTCTGGACCACAATTACATCTTCCACGAATACTTGCACAATTACCTGCTCGTGTTATAAACCTGCAAATTGTTACTGCATCTTCATTGTCTGACTCTTCTAATACTATTTCCTGCCCATGTTCTGCATGACAAATTCGTTTATAATTACAACCTCTATCATCCAATTCAACAGTTACACCTCTTGTGCAATTTTCCGCAATATCTTCTTCATCCCAAACATCCTCAAAACCGTCTTCTTCATCAGTTGTTCCTGTAGGTGTTTCACCTCCTTCAATTGGTGGAACAAAAACACTTTGGGAAGCACACCATCCTAAACCAACAGGATAAGGCAATTCCACACCGAATAAATCCAAAGCATCAAATAAACAACGTCCTCCCATATCACATTGGTCACTTGGTAACTGAATTCCATCCGCTGGTCCTCCCCAAATAGTTCTTGCCACAAATCCATCTAAAGAAACATTGGTAGGGACAATAATAGTTTCTACTCTAACTTCCCCATCTACATTAGTCCAAGCTCTTAGCGTGCCTCCACCGTTGCATGGATTCTCTATGAATTCAGGTTGGTATTCAAAAAACTGAATATCGCTAAATAATTGAACTTCTGAACTACATTCGTTTCTGTTAATCACATAGCTAGAAGCAGAAGAAGGAAGACATGATTCACACATGTACGTCCCATAGTAAGCATTTTTCCAAGGATTTGAATCCCATACAGGAGGATCATTGATAAACCCGTAGGTAATATTGCCACCATCAGAAAACTCAACGTCAAATTCCATCGTACAGGTTGCTTCATCCTCTGGAGTCCATTCTACTTTTATAGTGTATCTTCCTGAACTAGTCGGTTGCCAGCCTTTTACACCATTAATTGTTGCCCTTCCATTAACAACTGGTCCTCCAAGGTCTGTAATATCTCCATCTGGCCAAATAATGTTTAAAGCAAATCCCCTTTCTGCAATTATCGGGTTGGACGTATTTATTGCCTCAACTTTTATTTCAGAGCATCTTCCTTCTAAAAAATTACCACATTCATCAAAACATCCTTTTCCAACTTTAAATTTTAAAAAATCTGTTACATAGTATATGATTTCATCACTTTTCGTAATTTCACTATAAGTCCAACAATTTCCATCACAAATAGTCAATCCTTGACCAACTACATTACCACATATATCCGTTACTTCTATATTTATTCTACCTTCTGGTGCTAAAATTATACCTGCTGCTAATCCTTCTTGATGTACTACTTTTGTTTTTTTAAATACTGGTGAATCTCCAGCATTTACTGGTGTTGATGATGCACTAATTCGATAAGGTGGAGCACCTCCAGCAATTAAAACATCTATTAATTGACTACCTCCATTACAGGCATTATCATTGGAACGCATCACGTCAACTTGAAGCTCTTCAAAACTACTTTCGCAATCTGCAAGAAGTACTTCCCCGATAAAACCACAGCCACTTGCACTAAATATTTCCACTACAAAAGTCCGTCCTGTGTATTGAGAAACTCTTCTAAATTCAAGCAACTTTGGTTTTCCAACTCTAAGTGTACCATATGATCGACCATCTAAATCTAGAGAATAGAAACCCTCTGGTCCATCTATTGTAATAATTATTTCGCCTACATCAGAATATTGAGAAAATGGGTTAACATCTATTTCTACGTTTAAATTATTTGGCTCTTCTTCTACAATTATTTCCGCAGTTTCTTGGCACAAATTAAAATCTGTAACGGTCACATTATACGTACCAGCAGGAATATCTTCTATCTCTTGTTCTGTTGAGCCTGTACTCCAGTTGAAAGTATATGGTGCTTTACCTCCTTTAACAGATAAATAAATTCTACCTCTATTCGTACCTACACAGGGTTTGCTAATTAACGGCGTTAAGACTAACGGATTTATAGCACAATCCCCTATCTCTCTACAAATTTGTTCAACTTCACAACCATTATCGACAACTATACAATAATTATCTGGACAAAGATTACTTAGGGATGTTACATCATAAAAACGTTCATCTTGACTATTTCTAATATAGTACACATATCCATCCAAATTAGCTTGAATATCAAATACAAGTTCCCCATTACAAATGCCTTCAGTTGCACCTTGTGCCTTTAAGGTTTCTATGGACAAGAATTGATTCCCTATATTTCCTTCGGATTCAACACAATCGCCTAAATTTTGTCTACTAATCCCTTGATTAGGCGGTGACTGTAACTCTTCTTGATCTAGATAATTATATTGCTTACAAAAAAGGATTTGAAATTGCTTAGACAAGGTACAATTTTCATCTGATTTATTAACTAACTGAATTACATAGTTATCGCCATCCAGTCGATCAATAGTCGTTAAATTATCTCCTCTATAATTACCATTTAAATAAACAGCGTAGTTATTACTCGAAGCTACTTCAATTTCTATACGACCATCCGCAGTACACCCCACTATTCCTTGGTCTCCGCATAACGCATTATCTGAACAATAAGAAACATGCTTAATATTTGTTATATTAAAAGCCAAATCACATAAAAATTCTTTTAACTCGTAAGTTAAGGTGGTTTGACAACCTTGTTTATCTATAACTATAATGGTATAAGTACCCGCGGGTAGTTCATCAAAAGTATGAATAGGTTCATCGGCTTTCCTTTCAGAATAGTTTACAGGCCCTTCTAATCTTATTTTGAAAGGACTCGCTTTTCCAGAAAGTCGTACAGAAATCATTCCATCTGATGCGCCTGGATGTGGATTTACAGTATTTCCAATTTCAATAGCAGCTATAGCCAAACTAGGGCATAACATCATCAATAGCAAAATAAAGTAAAGTGACTTTACTTTCAAAAAGTTTAGACGGTTCATTATCAATTGTTTTGTGTAATTTTGGTTGATACCGCCTTGATTGTTTATCTTAAATTATCGTTTTCCTTTTTTTAAATTAAACAGCAATCCAAAGTATATAGGATAGCGCTTTCTGATAAAATTTACTTGAATAAAATCATCCAAACCATATTTCCTAGATAAAACAGGTGTAAATAATCTTTTCCTTCGCAATCCAAAATCTATTAACGACAGATTTGTTCCTGCCAATAAAGTAATTTGGTCATTTAAAGAAAAATTAGCTTCTAGCCTCGCTCCGATTCCAATTTTAAAATCGTTATAGGTTACTGGAACCCATAAAATGGTGTCAGGTTCTAAAGTGTTCTGGATAAAACCCGCCGTAAATTGTGGACCTATATGTATCTTCCATTTTTCCTTAGTCCATTCTTTAAGCGCTTTATAATAAAACAATTCAGCTGTAAATCCCTTTCGTTGTAGCCTTGCATTTACATCAAATTCAGGATAGTACACTAATTCCTTCTTATTAAAGGCAATTAATTCCAAACCGAATTCTTCCACTTTATTATCAAGTTTTCTCAAGCCTAAGTTGAGATAATTTGGTCCCAAATAGTCCGTGCTAAACAATTCATCTTTTATCAAACCAAATTGAATCTTTGCTTGATATGGGAATTGCTTTTTTTTACGCTTCTTTTTTTGGGCAGTCAAACAAAAAGGGAATAAAAACACTAATAGTATCAATCCTATTTTTTTTTGCATACCTAAAATTTAATTGCGTGTATAGACTCTCCTAATTGAGTCATTTTGATAGTGTCAAACTGTTGTCCAAGTAGTTCTTGGTCTTGAAAGAAAAAAGTTCTTAATAAAACATATTGATATTTATCATAATAAAAATCGACCGAAATACGATTACGATCTCTTGTAATATCTAAACCTACCCCTGTCCATTCTGTATAATCCACCGGATTGCCTCTGAAATCAAGCTTAACGTTGTCAACATTTGAATATCCGAAAGCGTCAAATGAAGCACGATTCGCCTTTTCAAAAAGACCTGCAAGCGTTAAAGTTGTTTTTAAGCCCATCTTTCGTATAGTTTCTTGCTGAAATTGGTCAAAACTAGATAAGCCCCTACTCAAACCAACAAAATCTTCCTTAATCAAGTTAATTCCAAAAAGCCATGGTGGTCTTTCCTCAAAAGGCAGTTCAAAAACAAAATTCCCCAAATTATCTGAAAAAGTAGTATCATAACTTATTGGACCATCCTCTGGTGTTGTATCAAAATACAAAGGTTTGTCCCAAGCTTCGTGAATCTCTAATATTACTTTAACATCACTTATAGGGTCGCCTGAATGAACATTTATAACGGTGCCGTTTAATGCTATTATTTGAGAATCAACTTCATAATCAAAGCAGCCTACAAACAAAAAAGCTATTAAAAAAATAAATATTTTAGGTGTTGTCATTTTTATCAAAAAATTCTTCTAAAAAATTGTATTCTTAAATTAGGGATTACTGGATAAGTCGGATGAACTTGAGTAAACTTACTATCCTGTAGGCTATTTCCACTATATTTGATTTTTTCATAAAGGGTAAATGCCAAACCAAAATCTATGTTAACCCCCTTCTTTCGATCAATATTTAGATGTCGTCCAATTGTAGGAGTTAAGAAAAAATATTGCTTCTTGGTCTTCCATTCTTGCTTTTCTTTTAAATGACTCATTCTCAATCCAGCATACCATGTTTTTAAGGAAATTCGCTTTCTTTTACCATCTATTTTAATGC
Source organism: Saprospiraceae bacterium (assembly GCA_965277445.1). GTDB lineage: Bacteria > Bacteroidota > Bacteroidia > Chitinophagales > Saprospiraceae > JAFMDF01. The sequence goes on from CBDICY010000002.1 coordinate 238,140, forward strand.
TCATTTTAAGCTTTTTAGATTGACCAAATTTATATTTTCCTTCCGTTTTAAAGGTAATTGAATTGCTTGGGTCAGATGATAATAAGGCATTACCAGCACCGACACTAAATCCTATATCTAATTTTTGATTTATAGGCAAATTTATACCTAAATGAACCACATCTAAAGGTCCTGCAATTCCTGTATTTAGCTCTAGATAATTCGCTTGTGAATTTACTAGATGGCTGTAAAACAATATACTTATTGCAATTAAATGCTTCATATTTTTTAATATCTACAAGTCTTTAGTTTGAATTTTTTCAAAAATGTAAAGTGTTCCTTTATTATCCATAACAAATAATCTATTACCTTCTACTTTAGGAGCATAAGAAGTAATAAATGTTTCGGCATCAAAATCAAATTGATAAAACCAATCCAATACTTTAGTTTTTCTGTTAAAAGCTCCGATGCTATTTTTATCACCGCAGAAAAAGATATAATCTCCTTGATGAGAAATTTCACCTCCTGTCACAGTTTGAGTTTTATATTTTTGAAATGCTTCAGTAGCATCATGAAAATGTACTTCCTCTGTTTTCAAATCAATCTCCCAATAGTAAGTATATAATAAACCAATTATTTTTCCTTCTTCTTTAAGTAAAATCGATTGTTTTGGGTAAGGTAGCAGTTCAGAATTTTGGCTACCCCATTTAGTGTTTTGTGGCAATTCTCGCCATTTTTTAATGAGTTTACCCGTAATTATATTAATTGATAGAATTGTTTGATTAGTTGTTGCTATTAGTAAATTATTTTTGTAAATACCAAGAAAACGTTGTAATTGTCCAGTTTGACAATCTTGATTGGTTGAATGTTCTTTATATTTTGTAAAATTGGAAAAATCAAACTTCCAAATTTTTTTCCCGTCATCAGGATTGATTCTCAATAATTCTAAACCTTTAGCTTCAAGACACAAAAGAAAATTTTCTATAAAATAACCGTTTCCAAAATTTTTACTTTCCCATAATACTTTGTTCTCCTCTAGACTAAAAACCCCCTTTTTAATAATAATGGGATAATAACATTCAAAAATTTCAAAAAGATACAAACCAGCCCTTATGTTAAAACCTTTCTTAATGTTAATTGGGCATTTAGATAATTGTTCCAATAAATAATTACTAACAGTTATATTTTGAAGTTTAAATGGTTCATTATTTTCATTTGTAATAATTAAGGAATTATTGTATTCATAAATATTATTTATTAAAAATTCAAGTTTAATTTCAGAAACTAATTTCAAACTATTTTTATCAAAAATAAATAATGATTTTTTCTTTGAAATAATCATATACTCTAAACCAAAATATGGTTGAGCTGATGGGTTTATAGAAAAAATACTTTTTAATATCTTATACATCTACTATTGTATTTTTATAAAATCAAAAATTGAACTCTTCCAAAAATCAGGATTGTTTTTAGCAAGTCCTTCTAGTTGTTGCCAAGATTGAATATTAATTATATTTCCATCTGGAAGAGTAACATTCGTAAATAAATCTTTATTGGATTCAAAAATCTCTTTTGCTTTCTTAGCAAATAAATTTTGGAATTTTTCTTTTATTTCAGCTAAAGCTTCTGCTTTATTAGAAAGAGAATTTCCTCCAATTTTAGTACCATCTTTTAAGGTCTTTAGTAATTTTCGCTCATCAAAAATATACTCTAATTTAGAAAAATTATCTACGCCGTTATTTTGTAAAAAAGCTTTAAATTGATCAACAAATTGAGTGCTACTAATTTTAGATCCTAGATTTCCTTTATAAATACTCTTTAATTCTATGAATTTATCTGAATTATTCGTCAATTTGATTAAAATATCTCCTTTCTGCCCTATATTGCTTCCAGGATTAGCTAATTTTGGCTCAAATCTAACGATATCAGCTGACTTAAATCCTTTTTCTTTAACTATTCTTATTGTTTGTGCTACACTAGTAATTTGAAACTCTGTCCCATTCTTCATTAAACTAATTATCTCGTTAGATCCTTCTTTGTCTTTAAATAATTTCACAAAACTCTGTGCTTCTTCCAAATATTCATCAATTGATTTTAAATGCCTATTACGGATAGCATTTTTGCTCCACCCTGCATTAGTAACGAAATTTCTACCACAGCAAGGAGCATATTTATTTTTACTAAGCATTTTCTTTAAATCTGCTATTCCTTTAGTTGCATCTCCTCCAAATTTCGTTAAAAAATCTGTATCGTTAGACAATTTTGTAACAGTCTCAATAAGTTTAGTATCCCATACTCTATCAACTAAATCATGTCCCTTTTCAAAAACCTCCGCCAAGACCTTAAATCCTTTCAGATTCTCAGGCTTATCAATCAATAATTTATAAAGCGCCTCATCTCCATTGGGAGGCTTCAATCTATTAATTAACCTAGTAGCATCCGCTGGTGAAATACCGAATCTTTGAGCAGCTAGTGTTAATTCATTAAGTTTCTGTAAGTCAATTTTACAAAGCTTATTAGGATTATTTCGACTAGTTGCTTCGGTTATATTAATGTTTCGTCCAAGGGTACAGGCTCCTCTAGCCACTTTAACCACATCATAAATCTTTTCTCCTTGTTTCGCTTGAATGATATATTTCCCTCCCTTAGCAATGACATCTAAGGCAACGGCACTTGCCAGAGAAATAGCAAAATTAGTCCCATCCCCTTGGTATAAATAGATAGCTGCATTGGTTAAATCTGCTAATTCTCCAAAAATTGGAATCACTCCGACCACATCTAATGCCGTTTGCAAATGCTCCAACTCCAGTTTTACAACTACTTCTCCCGTTGCTACCTCTATCATTGACTGTAAGATGGCCATTAAAAAGGGCATTTGGGTCGTTTCTATCTCTCCGCCTGCAGGAACATATTCTACCCAATCACCTACAGCACAATTCCATCGATGGTAAGTGATTTCATCAGGGTCTAAACCTGCCGCAAGACCATAGACAAAATCAATCATCCCATTTGGTCTTTTAACTTTTAGCAAAACACCGCCATTTCCGAAGGGGTTAAAGCGAGCATTTTCTTCCTGGGCTAGTTCAAAATCCTTAGGAGGAATACTCTTTTGTCCAAAGAAAATCTCAAAGTCGGTTAAAGCAGGTATTTCCAAATCACCTGATGTGGCAAAATCAGCTACAAATGGTCCTTTAGAAATTGGGTCTGCTAGGTTTGGTCGATAATTATGTAACTTAACATTATACTGCGTCCCACTTCTCTCTCCCAGATAACACAAGGATGGTTCAGTTGTGCTAATATCAGAGGATTGATGAAAATTCCCTTCTTCTAATTTATCATAAATATTGGCATAACCTAGGAAGATACCAGATTTTCGCTTTACTAAGGCTTTCCAAATACCGTCTTTATTGGTAAAACCAGTTAAAGTTCTTTTGTCATAATTCTTTTCAATAACATCTGTACGTCCATTAAACCGTAATGCCACATCTCCCGTCAATGCCACTACCTTTCCCGCAGGTGAAATGCCAAAGGCATCAGAAAAATCTGTACACAAATTTTCCAAGATACTATTACCCGTTCCTTTCCTTGCATATTCTCTAAAAGATACATCTCCAAATCGTTCCCAAATATCTATCGTGGGATCCATTAGTGTATAGATACTAGTGCCAACAATTTGTTTGTCTTGATTTTCATAGGAATAGAGCGGTACTAACCCTGTTTTAATATTATCAACAATACCCTCTGCATAGTTTTTATGGGCTATAGAAATGGGTACAGGTTGAGTATGGAAACCAGTTTTTCCTAGGATATATAAAGAAGAGGTCGCTTCTGTATCTGGATCAGTTGGATTGGTAGGGTCTTTAGCTATATGCGCATGAAAACCAAAATCCGTAGCCGAAAAAGCAGTTTCTAATTCGGATAAATAATTTGGATTTTCACAAAGATTCTCATTTTTAGAAACAAAAATACCTTTATTCGTTTCTTCCTCAAAAATTGGATTTTCTACGCCAGCAAATAATTCATCTGCGATATTAAAGGGAATATCTGCAATAATGGATATATCTAAATTAGCATCGTCTTGAATTGTTGTATTATTTCTACTATTTGGAACAGGGCTTAATAAAGTTGCTTCTCCATATACTTTTATGGGAATGTGCATATATCCCTTATCCTCAAAATATTTTTTGATAGCTTCTGGATCAGAAAGGTCTTGTACCTCAAGGGTAGCACTTCCTGTACAACCATCAACATTTGTTACCGTATAACTATAGTTCCCTGCAACATCCGTAGTTAAAACTTCACCCGTCTCATTAGTGATTGCTTCCTCTTCAAAAAACCATTGATAAGTTGCTTCATTATCATTCGTTACAGTAGTTTCAAGTTGTATGGGTTCCCCTCCAATACATATTTTGGCAGGGCTTGGTAAAATAGTAACCGTAGGTGTATCTGTTTGTATAATGGTAAGCGATTCTAACACTTGGCATCCCATTTCATCGGTTGCTTCTATTTGATAGATTCCCGCATTAGATAATACTAGGCTATTACCTAACTCTGCCTCCTCATCTGGTCTACTCCAAGTAAAAGTTTCGAAATCTCCTTCAGCTGCTAAGGTTAAAGTTTCTCCTTTGCATAAATTTGTTTTAGGTAAAATTATGGTTAATGCTGGAGATTGATGAGCTATCACATTGACCTCTTTTGACGTTTCACAACCTGCTGCATTCGTAGCTTTGAGTAAATAAGTTCCTGCGACCTCTAAAGTGGTGACAACTTGACCAGTAACTAGATTTTTCCATTCATAACTTGTAAAATTTCCTGCAACCTCTACAATAGGAGGCACTCCATTACAAATAATGGGCATTTCGGGCGTTATTTGTAAATCAGATGGGTTAAATTCGTCAATGCTTATACTCGCTTTCCCTGTACAACCTACATCATTTGAAACAGTTACCGAATAATCCCCACCTTCATTGATGGTAAGATCAGATGTATTGCTTCCCTCTATAGACCATTGATAAGTCAAAGATGTTTGTAAGGGCTCTGATACTGTAACAAGGGAAATCGTTTCATTTTTACAAATACTCGTTTTATCTGCTTGTATAGTAACTTGGGGGGAAGTTTCCGCACTTTGAGTGATAACAGTACTTCCTGTATTAGTACAACCCAATTCATCCGTTACCGTAACGGAATAAGTGCCAGAAGCTGTTATTTCAACATCAGCCCTATCAACATTACCGTCATGAGACCACTCATAGCTTACAAAACCAGTATTAGCCGTTAGGTTTAAGGATTCATTATTGCATATTGTCATTTTGTCCGAGGCAATAGCTATGTCAATTATTTCTTGCTGAGCTACTTCTGCACTATAAATGGAGGTACAGCCACCTATGGTTACTTCTACTTCATAAATCCCTCCTTCTGTTGCCATAAAAGTACTTTCTGTACTATTATCAGCAAGCCACCGATAAGTATCTACCGCTCCCTCTACGGCTAATTCCACAGATTCTCCTAAACAGATTTCAGGAAATTCAGGGCTGATATTAATAGCTGAGTGAGTTGATTCAACCGTTATTATTCCTTTCCCCTGACATCCTGTAGCTTCTGTAACTATTACGTTATAAATACCCGTTTCTAAAATTTCTAAGGTTTGACTATTTCCAATAATTTCATCCCCTGTTTCTTCAAAAGTCCATTGATAGCTAACAAATTCGTCGGCTACAGATAGCATGGTAATTTGGTCAGGACATAATTTAGGAGCAGCATCTATGAAAACAACATCAAAGCAGTAATCTTCTTCTAGTGCAAAAGATGCAGTTCCTTCACATCCGTAATTATCAGAAATAGTTACACTATATGCGCCCCCTCTATTGACAGTAATGCTACTCTCAAATTCTCCATTTGACCACTCATAAGATTTGGCGATAATGTTTGGGGTTAGACTTAAAGTAACGCCCGTATTATCACAATTAGGTGGTTTATTAAATCTTGCGGCACTATTATTGATTAATCCATTCGTTCCTCCACCTCCTGGAGGAGTCGCTGGGACTAATCCTTGTTTACAAGCAAATTCGGCATCTGCTATAATTTCAAAAGTTGGTTTATTATTTACAATAACATTAGTAGAGGCTACTCCACTACAACCATTGGGTTTAGTCACTGTAACTGAGTACTCACCAGTAGTTGTAACATTGATACTTTCACTTAAACCACCTGTATTCCATTCATAACTTCCATTTTCTATTGGGTTCGCAGTTAAAGTAACCTCGCAATTAATATTGGTAGTCGTAATGTTAACTGGAAGTGGTTCATTAATTTGAATTAAATCAATTGCTCCTGCTAATTCACAATTACCTTCAAGAACTAGTACATTAAAGGTTTCTGAAACACCTGAACTTTCAATTTCTAGAGAGTTGCCTATACCTATTTCCGTTCCAAAGCGATTTGTCCAAATCACATTTTCATAACCTTCTACTATTTCAATAGTAACTGTTCCTCCATCACAAACTTCTGGAATGGCTGGAAAAAAGGTAATACTTAAGTCACAATCATCAACATCATCTATACAATCAGGTATGCCGTCATTATCTTTGTCTGCTAAATCATTACCAGTATTTATCCTTCCGTCAATAGGTGGACATTGATCTTCCGCATCACAAACAGTATCTCCATCTGCATCTTGGAATTCACCAACACAATCACATGTTTCGGTATAGACATCATTTATTGTGCAAATATCATTGTCATCACAAGGCATTCCCACTTTATCACAAATTTCATCTACCTCAGTATTTACAGGAATAGTTGTCTCTAAAATAACTTCTCCATCTTTTGTAATGGTTAAAGTAATCGTTCCATCAGTAGTAGGAGTAAAAGAACTACCTTCTACAGGCGTACCTCCATTAAGAGACCAAGTAATACAGGCATCATTTAAATTGGTACAAGGTAATTTTTCAATTATATCATCTATAGAAAGTGTATGATTAGGGGCTATACTAATTCCTAACCCTGAAAAATCCATCTCGCTTAAAGTAAGGATACGTGGGGTACAACTTGCTAGCATTGGTTCTAAACTAGCATCTTGCGCGACAATCAATAACTCTACATCCGCTAAATTTGGAATACTGAAAGTTGCTTCTCCTTGTGTTTCTGTAATTTTAGCAATTTCAACTTTTATCGTTTTACCGCCACCTCCTTTATCAATTTCTTTGAGTTGATAAACAGTTACCGTATATGGAGCTATTCCACCAGTTATTTTTACATCTACAGTCGCTTCATCATTTGTTATACAGGCATTACAGGCTTCGATAACAACTTCACTTTGATTCAATTCTTGCACAATCTGGTCAACACATTCACTTAAAGTTTCTTCTGATTCTGAATTAATACTATTGAAAGTGGTGTATTCTTTATTAACATCAACCATTCCAACTAAAGGTATAGTAGTGAATGCTAACATTTTCCATGATTGAACATCTTTTTTCATATCTTCCATTTGTAAATCAATGGAGTCTATGATGGTAAAACCTTCAATGTCTTGACTAAGAATATAACTCACCGATTCTAAAGTCTGAATTTTCTGCTCTAATTCATCCTTTGTCATCCCCATTTCGGCAAGATGTTGCTGAAAGGCAAGAGTATCCCCATCAGGTACAAAAGAAAGTCTCAATTTATTAGAATTAGATAATCCTAAGTCTATTAAATTTAGAATTGCACAAATAGTGTCCTCAATAGGTTGAGTTTCAACCGTCACAGGATCAACAACCCGACATCCATTCCCATCTACCAACTCCACCTCATAAGTTCCCGCAGCAAACCCACTCAATACAAAATCTTCCTCATTCTGCCGAATCGTACCATCAACCATCACGCCATTTCTAAATAAAGAAATCGTGTAAGGTGCAACGCCAAAATCAATATTAATTTCTACTTGACCGTTACTTTGCCCTGCATCGGCAGGTGTTGCTTGAAAAGCACTTAATGTAGGCGCATCAACTGCATCTATCACAAAACTCCCCAACTCCTTCTCACAACTCTCATCCCCATTCCGAACCCCCACATTATAATTGCTACTAGCCGCCAAGCCATCAAAAATATTTTGATTCTGCCAAGTTGCCCCTCCATCAATCGTAAACTCATACTCACTAGGATTAGCAATTGGTATCTCAATTCGCCCCGCCGCATTACAAGAAATATCTTGTACTTGGACATCTGCTGGTTGAACAGATGGCGCAGGATTATTTCCAACCATTACTGATTCGCTAATTTGGCAAGTACCATTACTATTTTGTACCCTAACTGTATAGATTCTAGTAGCTAATTTACTAAAGTTAGGGCTTGGCTGAAACTCACCGCCAATACTATATTCCAAATCGTTATTACCACCAGTAGCCAATACCGTAATCTGTCCTGTAGCAAAACCGCACGCAGCTTCGGTGGACGTAAAACTAACATTAGTCAGCGACTCATTATTTCTTTGAAGATTAACCGTTTCAGGACTAACCACACAAGTCTCATCCTGATTCCGAATTTGAATAGGATAGTTGCCATTTCCTAAACCAGAGAAGGTAGGAGAATTTTTCCATTGCCCCGTGCCTAGTCGATATTGTAAATTGGCGCTTCCTGCTTGGGCAGCAATCGTAATTTGTCCATTATTAGTAGTGCTACAGTCACTTGGTTGACGAATTGTTTTATCTTGATAAACAGGGCTAATTGGACCAGGAACGGTGACTACTTCAGTTGACCTACAACCTGTACTTGAGATTTCATAAGCAACCGTATAATCTCCTGCCGCCTTATTCTCAAAATAAGATTGGCTACCCTCATTCGTCCCATTGATGGTATATTCAACTGCTCCACTTACTGCAACATTTAAATCCAAAACACCATCTGCTACCCCACAATCACTTGCAGCTTGGTTATTATTGGTTAATACAGGAACAGTTGGGGCTGCAATTGCAAAGGATAAAGGAGTAGATTGACAACTAGCCCCCGTAATGGTTCTAGCTTCTATAGTATAATTAGCTGGTTCTAAATTACCAAAATCAAATTCAGATTGCCATTCACCATCATTGAGCCTAAATTCGTATTCCGTAGAAACGACATGCGCTCTATTGCTTCTGCCCATTCCCATAATTGATACGCTGCCGACTGGTCGCAAACAATTCGTTGCATCCATCGTGTCAATATCACTTAAACTAAACGTCACATCTCTTGGATCGGGTATGCTAATGCTATCCACAAAGGTTTTACAAGACCTATCTCCATTGGCAATATAAACGGCATGCATTGAACCAGCAGTTTGCGGTAAATTTCCTGATGCGGACCAATTGGGTTGGTCATCTAAAGTGTATTGATAAGCCCCTGGAGTTTGCCCACCAGTTGCTCGTACCTCTATCGTACCGAGTGGGGTGCCACATTCTGTAAAAGACCGCAAACTTCCCAATGCTGGTCGTCGAGGTTCTACTAAAGTCACCGTCTCTCGATAATCTACCACACAAGTACCCCCTACCCGATTGCGTACTTGTACTTGGAAAGTTCCCGCTGGTAGTGTATCAATGGTCGAAGAAGTTTGCCAATCTCGTCCAACTATTCGATAGGCTAAATCACCAGAACCACCTGCGGCTTGTACAAATAATTGCCCATCTGAAGCGTCGCAGTCTGAGGGGTGCTTGTTTAAAAATACTCTTTGTACTACTGGTACTTCTGGCGCTTCCACTCTCGCTAAATCTCCATAAACATCGGTCGCACAAGTACCATCTACATTCCTGACTCGTACTTGCTCATTTCGTTCATTTAGGTTCTCAAAAATGGAAATATCTAACCATTCAGGAATGCCATTAAACGTTCTATAGCTGTATTCTAAAGCTCTATCTGCATTCGTAATAACTAATTCTATTCGTCCATCTGTACGTCCACAATCCGAAACTGGGTCAACCAATATCGTGTCAATAATAGGTTGACTCGGCATGTCTAAAAATACTTCGGTGACGGCTGCCGAACAATTATCTCCTAAATTTTGAGCCGTTAATTGGTAGGTGCCTTCTCCTAAGTTTCTGAAAGTAGCCGACCGTTGCCAATTTTGACCACCATTGATACTAAATTCTAATTCACTTTCGCCGCCTGTAGTGTTTATGGTAATCTGTCCATCACTATTTTCACAAGTTGGATGACTAAAAACTGGGGTACTTAAAGCTGGAACTTCAGGTCTGCTAAAAATAACTGCTTCGGAGACTACGCAAGCCCCATTGGCGTAGCGAATACTTGGCGTATAGGTTATATTCGGTACTAAATCTTCAAATCTATCTTGATGCCCCCAATCTCTGCCATTTAAGCTATATTCTATCTCAAATTGTGGGGTATTGCTAATACTTCTAATTTGGATGGTGGCGTCTTCTGCGGTACAACTCGTCAAATCACTTGTCGTAACGCTGATATCTGGACAAACACAGGCATCGCTTAGGGTAACAGCATCTCCGTCTGCTTCACAAATACTGCCTCTGTCTCCGATTTTGATCGTATAAGTACCTGTGGCTAAACCTGTAAAAAAACTATCTATTTGCCAAGTTGCTCCGTCATCAATACTATATTCTAAATTCCCCGAACCGCCAGTAGCTTTGATATGAATTTCTCCATCAGCTATACAAAGCGGTGGTTTACTTCGATAGCCCGAATATAGGATAGGAGGTGTCGCTGTATTAATCGTTACATCTGGTAAACTTTGAATACAAGTTTCATTACTATTGCGAACCCTTGGTTGATATACGCCTGCTTCTAAATCTGTGAATACGGGGTCATCTATTTGCCAAGTGCTGCCACCATCAATACTATAGCGTAAGAAATTGATACCACCTGTTGCTGCCAAGGTGATTTGTCCTTTTTCATAAGTACATTCGGTTGCTTGGGTTGGGGTTGCACTCATAAAGCTCGGCGCTGGAGGATCGGCTAAGGTAATCGTCTCTCCAGTCTGTGGACAAGATAAGTCGTTATTGCTGACTTGAATCGTATACGAACCAGCTGCTAAATTCGTAAAATTGGGATTGATCGTCCAAGTTCCTGTACTATTAATGCGGTATTGCAACGTTCCTGTTCCTCCTGTTGCGCTAATACTTATTGCCCCATCATTTGCATTACAATCTGTTGGATGAGTGGAAGTCGTTGGGCTAAGACTTGGCATCGCTGGTACGGCATTTAGCGTTACGATAGCGGAGACTGTACAGAAAAAAGAAATATCTTTTACTTGGATATTATAAGTGCCTGGTTCTAAATTTGTGAAGGTAGCCGTGCTGACTTCGGTTGTACCGCCATCTATACTATAACTATAGTTACCAGAACCACCAATAGCCGTCATCGAAATACTCCCTCTTTCACTCACACAGATAACGGGTTGTTGTACCGTATGCATCATCGTCACAATTGGCGGACTAGTCAAAGTGACCATGCCATAATCAATTGGACATTGCTGCCCTGCACTTGCTACTTGAATGGCATAATTACCTCCTGCTAGTCCCATAAACACATTGCTCGTCTGCCAAGTACTGCCACCGTCCTTACTGTATTCCAAGGGCGCAATCCCTTCGCTTGCGGTTACCGTAATTGTCCCATCATTATTCATACAGCTCGTTGGGTCTGTTTTGCTGACATTGCTAATTGTGGGAGGAACTGAGGCAGCGGCAAAGGTAATTGGAGCAGCATCTACTTTACAGGTATTGGTGGCATCCTTATTTCTAATAGATGGATAATGGGTACCTCCTTCTACGGCTAGAAATTCCCGATTATCGCCCCAAGTTGCGCCATTATCAATACTATATTCGTAAGTTCCAAAACCTGAATTGGTAACTGGGGAAATAATAATTCTTCCATTATTCATGCAATTGGCGGGGGCTTGCCGATAAACAAAATTGATTGCTGGGGCAGCAGGGTCGGTTAGCGTAACATCGCCATAGATGACTTCGCATTCGCCATCAATATATTTAGCCCGAACGTTATATACGCCTTCGTCTAAATTTTGGTAAAATCCTTTATAAGGATGCCAAGTTAGTCCTCCATCAATCGACGTTTGGAAATCACTAGAAACATCATCTACCCACACCGTAATAGCACCATTATTTGCATTACAATCTAAGGGGCTTCTAAAGGAAGGTATGCTAACAGATAATAAGGGGATTTGTTCCACTTCATAACTGCCCATGTCCACCGCACAACTTCCATCATTATTACTAACCTCTACTTGATAATTCCCTGCGGTTAGGTTATTAAAAACCCCGCTACTTTGCCAAGCACCGCCATTCAGTCGATACTGTACTGGATGAGAATCCGAAGTGGCGCTTACGGTAATGCTACCTCGTTCGGTCATACAATCGGCTCTTTCTACTGCAACTGTTATATTTTTTGGCTTTGATCCACCATCTAAGGTGACGGTTTCTGATACAGTACAATTCCCTGCGGCACTTTCGTAAATTAGGGTATAAGGTTCTTGATTTTTTAAATTAGAAAAAGTAAAAATATGAGGGGGTGTCAATTCTGGACTGGTAAAACTTTCGCCTGTTTCTGCTATTCTAGCTTGAAACTGTCCTAGACCGTCGGTAATTTCGAGTCGGATTTGACCATTACTAGCTTCACAATCCGCACTTGTTTTAGTAATAACGGTACTCGGTGGATTGGGGGTGGTAATGGTAATAGAAGGTTGAGGAACAGCACAAGTACCATTGCTATTTCTAAAAATAGGTCGATACGTATTCGCTGGTAAATCCGTAAAAACACCTGAAGCTTGCCAAGTAGCTCCGTTATCTATACTAAATTGATAATTGCTCACATCATCAACTAAACTAGTCGTTGGTGCAGCAAAACTGCCTTGCGGAAAAAAGACTCGATCTTTATCCCCTGTTAAAGTAGGGATTTCTATTCGACCATTGGTTAAACCACAGGCATTAATATGGTTAATAATAATTCCTATCGGTTGATTGCCTAGAACAGGAAAAATATGATCAGTCACTCGGTATTTGCCTGCATCTACCGTATGGCAACCACCGCCTGCATTTCTGACCAGTACATGCTGTACCCCATCACTTTCATCCAAACCACTTTTGACGGAATTTAAGCCAAACGTTGCGCCTCCATCAAAGCTATATTCAAAGGTCGCTCCTCCTTGGGCAAAGACTTCAATTTTACCATCTGAACGATTACAATCGGTCGGATCAGTCACCCTTACTTCGGTAATAATTGGGAGTACTGGTCCCGTTAAGGTATAAGTCAATGGCCCCATGATGCAAGTACCATCGGTATTTTTGACGTATATCGTGTAGGTATCGTTATTTAGGTTCGTAAAAGTAGAAGAATTTTGATAGGTTACCCCTCCATCCAAACTGTATTGAATGGGGCTACGGCCTCCCGTGCTATTAATGGTGATGCTTCCCGATTGATTACAACCATTATCTGGAGTCGCCGAAGCAATACTGGGAAAGCTTGGATTTGGGGGATCCAATAAGGTGGTGACAGTCGTTCCTACTGCACAAGTCCCTCCATCACTATTGCGCACCATCGGGGTGTAGTTGCCTTGTACCAATCCTGTAAAATTAGAAGAAGCCTGCCAAGCACCACCAATACTATATTCAGGGCTAGATGTGCCAGGGGTAGCGGTGATGCTAATCGTACCATCTGCTGCACCACAATCGGTAGGATGGGTCAAATCTACATTGGTCAAAGTTGGCTCTAAGGGATAGAGCGGAAAAACAATCGTGCCACTACCATTCGGACAAGTGCCATCTGCATTTCTCACAATGGGGGAATAACTGCCTGCTGTTAAGTCAGAAAAAATACCTGCGTTATTTTGCCAATTTGCACCTCCATCAATGGTAAATTCATAACTCCCTTTTCCGCCACTTCCATTAATGGAAATACTTCCTGTTTGTCGTTTACAATTAATCGGGGGATCTTCTGATACACTAATACTTGGCATAGGTGGGTCTACAAGATCCACATCGCTATGAGCGGTAATACAAACATTGGTGTCTCTTCGATAAGATATTTCGTAGTTTCCTTGGGGTAAACCGTAAAATTCTACTGCAAGAACGCCACTTCCTGATTCCGAAAAATCCAGTTCTCTATCCTCATCCGTCCAATATTTGACGGGCCCTTGTTCCATATTGATCAAGGTATTATAGCTCAATGGATCATCCAGCACTTCATCCGTAATCGGTGGTGGCATATCTGGATAGGAATAAGAAGAATCTCGAATAGAATAGCCGTAAGGATCACCATCTTGATCTTCAAATAATAAGATGATTTTGCCATCACTTGCATGACAATCAGAGGGGTCTACGGTATTGATTCCCAACAAATTAGGCATAATGGGTTCGACCATAATATAAATGCCACTATCTACGATACAAGATGTATCATAATTGGCTAACATAATGGGAAATTCGCCTTCTACTAAATCTAAATATTCCATTTCGGTCTGCCAAGTGTCACCACCATCTATGGTAAATTGATACGTTGGGTCGCCTTCTCCAGCGGAACCATAGATTTTGATGATACCATCTTTGGTACACCAATCGGTTGGGTCGGTGAGCCGAATACTATCTAAATTGGGGCGTTTTCGAGTGACGATAGAATCCATAATCATATTGGATGGACAAGCGCCATCCCCTTCCAAACCAGCGTGTCTTGCTTCGACGGTATAAAAATCTGGTTTCAATCCTGTAAAAACGGGGTCAGTCTGCCATTCGTCATTGCCAATAGAATATTCTAAGGGAAACATGGGGTCTTCATTGGCTACTACTATGATTTGCCCATCATCCGCCATACAATCTGTTGGTTTGATAAATTCTGTAGCTGGAAGAACCATCACCGAAGGCAGTCCTTCTAGTTCCACCGAAAAACCGGTCGTGACACAAGTGCCATCTCCATTTTGTACTTCGTACCCATAAGGCACTTCTTGCATTAAGTTTTCAAAAGGCATTGGCGCTACAAAACCCATTCCATTGAAGTTAATCTGTGGGTCTACTCCACCCATAATCGGTATTTCGACCATTCCATCGGACTTACAAAAATTGGTCGGCATGGTGGGAACTGGCTCTCCTGGAACGGGTCGCTCGGCAGTATTCAATTCTACTGTTTTGCTACAACCTGCACAACTAATCGTATCGTGAACGATCATTTGAATCACATAAGTACCATTCCCTAAATCTGAAAAAGTACCTGAAGATTGCACAACACCATCGATGCTAAAGGAAATATCTACTGCTCCTGAACCAGTAACCGTAATGCTACCGTCCATTAAATCACCACAGGTCGGTTGGACGACCTCTGGAGCAGTCATAGAGGCTTGAGAAAATACAATTTTGGGTAGGCAGATGCCTATTAAAAGTAGTAGTAGCGTACTGGCTTTCATGTGTCTATTGCTTATTGCGGGTTTACGCATGTAGAGAGTACAGCGATAAACTAAGTACTTACTTGGATAAAAGTAATTTTGTAGTAATTATTAAACTTTTATATTGATAAATAATTGTTTATCAATACTTTAAGATAAAAATAAAACAATTGTGTCCTTGTAATTACTTACAGCAATTTGGGTTACAAATTATGCCATCTGCTTACTTTTTTTGCCTTCTAATTTTTTTTGGTTCTCTTCGATTTATTGAAACTTTGTATTGTTTTTGATGAGCAACCGTTGTTTGCGAACCGTTTTTGGACAGTTGGCTATTTTTTACGGAATTAATTGTTTAGGGGGGAATATAACAATCAATTATGGTGCAAGTATATGTCAAAGTATTGGTTTTTCCTAGTCACAAATTGATATTTTTTTAATATTTTTATAAAAAATATTATGCTTGTTGATCGCTAAGATTTTATATATATCATAATAAAAATATACATCAATGAACTTAGCTTTATTAAATTTAAGCCGCTAAATGATTTCATTTGGTTAACGTAACTTGGAAATTCATTTCGAAGAAAAATATAACTAAAATTGCTCTCTTGGAAATAATTGAGCTTCAGAAAATAATACAGTCTATTTTATCAAGTAATCTGTTAGACTTTATTCGACGAAAGGCGAAGGGCTAATGGCAAGAGGGCTGCCATACGAATAATTTCAGAATAAACACTATTCCACAGCAATCTCATCAATAAACACCCAACAAGGCGCACCGGGCGCAGGATGCCAAGCTGGGTTCACCAAATTACTTTCAACTTTCACTCGAATAAAACGTGCCATCTGAGTATCAAAAGAAGCCGTGAAATTGCTAATTTCGTTTGGTTTAGAAACGGCCGTTGTTGGATATTTTTCGGTAGCAATCGTTTTATATTTTTTGCCATCAGCAGATATTGCAACTTGCATGCCTTTAGGATAAAAAATGTAGGACGAAGTGGCTTCTAAAGCACCGATTGTAACGCCTGATACTGAAACTAATTCTCCTAAGTCCATGGTTGCAGTAACATGCTCTTTTTCAAATCCCAACCATTGTCCATCCGAAAAGGTAGTGCTTCCTTTTTGCAGATCAATCAACGAGACTGCTCCATTGCCGCTATATTTTTCACTCGGTGGTTTTTTAAGTTGAATATTAGTAGGCATATACTTTACACTCGCAAATTGTTTGGTGGATGCTTCGCTTGATTTCCAGCCTTCTTTTTGGGCAATCGCTTTAACCATCGTTGTTTTAGTCAATACAAAAGGTTCGGTATATAATTTTGATGTAGAATCAGGGGTCGTACCATCTAAAGTGTAGTAAATATTGACCTTATTGAAATTCATTTTTAATGCTACTTGCATCGTATCTTTGAACAGATCATTTGCTGCTAGTATCATCGGCGCTTTTAAAGCCGCATCTCCAAATATTGCCTTATCAATACCTGTGTTTACCATCGTTTTCGGTTTCTGATTAACAAATTGTGCAATGCCTGCTTTGGTAGTAGCTGTTTTCCAGAGGTATAATTTTTGTAGGCGTTTTAATTGGCTTAAGGTTGCAAGACCTGCATCGGTCACTTTGGTTTGGTATAAATTTAAGTAGCTTAGGTAGTCGAGTTCGAGCAGGTTATCCAAACCTTTGTCAGAGACGGCTGTTTGTTGTAAAAACAATTTTTGCAAATGAGGGAAGTTGGGTAAATAGGTCAAATCTGCATCTTGAATATCGGTATTCGACAGATTCAGCCATACTAATTGTTCCGCTACTGGTTTTAACTGTTTTAAGGTGTTTTTATCAATGTTTTGTTTTCTGGATAAATCCACTTCTACAAAAGGATTCTCTTTGGCTAATCTAAAGACTGGAATACCTGCTGTTCTTAATTTTCGTAGCGTACCATCTGCTACTTTAGCCACTTTTATATTACTTATATCATCTGCCGGCACGACAAATTTCTTTAGAATTGTATTAATCTGTTCGCCTTTGGGGACATCTTTAACTTTAGCTGTAAAATCTGCTCCCTCTTTTATCCACCAAGTCAATAAACTAATTTCATCTGCTAATAGCTGTTGCTTGCCTTTAGGCGGCATGTGCTCCTTCTCTTCTAACGACAAGTGAATTCTTTGAAGCATCAAACTATTGTCTACATCTCCTTTGACAAATAAAGCCCCTGTTTCTCCCCCTTTTTGCAAACCTTCTATCGTTGCCATTAATAAGTCGCCTTTGGTTTTAGATTCACTATGGCAACGAACACATTTATCTTTAATAATAGGTTGAATCAAATCGTCAAATACTTGGGCGTTTTCTATATCAACCAATGCTTTTTTTTCCGTTTTACTAGCCGCACTCGGGCTTAAAAAATCGCTTCCATGTGTTAAAGATCCACCATAATGCCCTGCAGCTGTCAAAGCAATGGTTAGTACACTAAATACTGGAAAATAAAGGGCATTCTTGTGCTTGACATGTTGTCGATGCAAACCGTAGAGCAAGATAGATAAGGTGGCTACCCCAATCCCCAGCCATTGGTGCCAACTCAATAATTCCGCTTCGTATCCACCATCTAAAGACAATAAATAACCACTACCCGCAGCAAAAATCGCCCCTATCATTCCCCAAAATAAAGCAAATCCAATCGCTGACTGGAACTGTTGTGACTTTTTCCAACGACCATATATTTCCATCATAAATGCCAAAAGCAAAAAGCCAATGGGCAAATGTAAAATGATGGGGTGAAATTTACCTAAATATTGTAATATGTCCATAAATTAAAAATTATTCAAACTCAAACTCAACTTCAACTTCAAACTCAACTTCAACTTCAACTTCAACTTCAAAATTAAGTAACAAATTCAAGATTTTATTCCGCCGATGAAAACTGAAAACTGAAAACTGAAAACTGAAAACTGCTAAGCAATAATATCATTCACCACCTTACCATGCACATCCGTCAACCTAAATCGACGACCTTGATATTTATAGGTTAATTGCTCATGGTCGATTCCTAACAAACGTAAAACCGTTGCTTGGAAATCGTGAACATGGACTGGATTTTCAATAATGTTATAGCCAAATTCATCCGTTTCACCATACACCATACCTGGCTTAATCCCGCCGCCTGCCATCCAAATACTAAAGCTTCTTGGATGATGATCTCGACCATAATTATTATTGGTTAAAGCCCCTTGAGAATAATTGGTGCGCCCAAATTCTCCCCCCCAAATGACTAAAGTATCATCCAACATTCCTCTTTGTTTTAAATCCATCACCAAAGCAGCCGAGGCTTGATCGGTATCTAATGCTTGTCCCCTGACTTGCGTCGGCACATTATCGTGATTGTCCCAACCCATGTGATACAATTGAATGAAATTTACGCCACTTTCGGCCAATCTTCGGGCTAGTAAACAATTAGCGGCATAAGTACCTGGTCTGGTCGAATCTGGTCCATACATCTGATAAATATGGTCGGGTTCGTTGCTAATATCCATTACTTCTGGAACAGACGTCTGCATTCTATATGCCATTTCGTATTGAGCAATACGGCTACTTATTTCAGGATCCCCATAAGTTTGAAACTGCTGATGATTTAATTCTGCTAATTTATCCAACATTCTACGCCGACTCACTCGATCTATTCCATTAGGATCTTTTAGGTATAAAACAGGATCTTTACCCGATCGAAATTGTACGCCTTGATGGAGCGAATGTAGAAAGCCATTTCCCCATAATCTGGAATAGAGTGGTTGTCCCGCTGGTCTCCCCGTTCCTCTAGATAATAACACAGAAAAAGCAGGCAGGTTCTCATTGGCACTTCCTAAGCCATAGCTCATCCATGCGCCCATACTCGGTCTGCCTGGTTGCTGCGAGCCTGTTTGAAAAAAAGTAATGGCAGGGTCATGATTAATCGCTTCAGTAAACATGGATTTTACGACACAAATCTCATCTGCTATCTTTGCCGTATAAGGCAATACCTCACTCATCCAGGCACCGCTTTGTCCGTACTGTTTAAAAGAAAAAGCCGAATCTGCTAAAGGAAAGGCGGTTTGTCCCGAAGTCATTCCTGTCAATCGTTGTCCATTTCGAATGGACTCTGGTAAGTCTTCTCCCCTTCTTTTAGTTAATAGCGGTTTGTAGTCATATAAATCTAATTGAGACGGGCCGCCACTTTGAAATAAATAAATAACTCGTTTCGCTTTTGGAGCAAAGTGTAAATTTTCGATAGCCCCCTTAACATCACTATTCGCAGAAGTAATAATTCCTTTCTCATTTTTTTTAAAGAAATTCATCCCCAATAGCGAACTAAGTGCCGCTGACCCAATGCCAATACTGGATTTGGATAAAAAATTTCTGCGATTTAATATCAGGGAACGGTCTTTTATTATTTTTTCCATAGTCAATTAGTTCAAAATTCAGCTATAAACTTAAAATCCGATTAAAATAATCTAGCAATTTTAAAACTACTGCTGGTTAGGACTTTAAGTCCGATACCTCTATTTTTCTTGCCTCTGGCAAGTATAAAAAACATTTGCTCTAGTTTCGTCAGAGGCGAACAGATAGAGGTGTCGGATTAGAAATCCTAACCAGCAATTTCTGATGTTTATGCTACCTTATTTAGCCTCTCGAAAAAGACTCTTCTAAATTAAAAATCGTACTCGCTAACATCGCATAAGCAGCAACTTCAGTAGTTGGTTTATCCAAGTCTAAAGAATATTCTCCAATAGCTAAGTAGGCTTCTGCTTTTTCTGGTTCACTTTCAAAATAAGTCAGCTCTTCTTGTAAATAATCATTCAAAGAGGTTATTTCCGCTTGATTGGGCATTCTAGAAGTCGCTAACCTAAATATAGTAGTAATTCGTTCTTCAGGAGAACTAACCTTTGCCAACGTATTTTGTGCCACAACTCTTGCCGCTTCAATAATCTGTGGATCATTCATTAAGACTAAAGCTTGGAGTGGTGTGCTGGTATTTTGTCTTTTAATGGTACATAAATCTCTAGTGGAAGAGTCAAAGATCATCATACTCGGCGGCGGAACTGTTCTTTTCCAAAAAGTGTAGAGACTTCGTCGATATAATTTCCCCCCTTCATCTTGTACATATTTGGCTAAACTACCACCACCGCCACCAATCGTTTCTGCCCATAATCCTTCTGGCTGATAAGGTTTGACACTTGGGCCGCCGACCTCATTTGACAATAAACCACTAATAGATAATGCATGATCTCGAATCATTTCAGCTGATAAACGCAAACGTGCTGCTCTCGCTAGAAGTCGGTTTTCGGGATCAATTTCTAATAATTCGGGGGAAATTTTAGCAGATTGCTGATACGTCGCAGATTGTGCCATATACTTCAGCATCGCTTTGACATTCCATCCTTCATTCCTAAATTTAAGGGCCAAATAATCTAATAATTCTGGATGACTTGGTAAAGCCCCTTGATTGCCAAAATCATCTGGAGTAGCTACCAATCCAACCCCGAATAGTTGCTGCCATAGTCGATTTACCGCCACCCTAGCTGTCAAGGGATTTTTATCATCAAATAACCAGTCTGTTAAGCCTTTTCTATTAGGCGAAAAATCTTTATCGAAAGCAAATACCGCTTCTGGCGTATTGGGCTTGACGGGAATCGTTGGTTGGTCATACAATCCTCTATTTAAAACAAAAGTAGGTCTTGGTTCTTTCATTTCTTCCATGACCATCAATGGAATATCTTCAAGGGTGTCTGCATTATTGATAAAAGTCAGTACTTCGTCAATTTCTTTTTTGCTTAATTTTATAAATGGTTTCGGGATGGCTCCATAAGGTTGAATCAATCCACTTTCAGGAATATTATTAAAAAAACTAAATAACTGAAAGTAATTTTTTTGAGAAAGTGGATCGTATTTGTGGTCGTGACATCGGGAGCACTCCATGGTCAGTCCTAAAAATGCAGTACTAAAAGTTTGCGCTCTATCGGCTACATATTCTGTTCGGTATTCTTCGGAAATCACGCCACCTTCTTGGGTGATTTTGTGGTTTCTATTAAACGCTGTAGCAATGATTTTTTCTCTGGTTGGATTAGGTAGTAAATCCCCTGCCAATTGCCAAATAACAAACTGGTCGTAAGGCATATTTTTAGTAAAAGCATGAATGACCCAATCTCGCCAAGGCCAAGCGACTCGTTCCAAATCGTCTTGGTATCCATGAGAATCCGCATAGCGCGACAAATCCATCCATTGAACGGCCATTTGTTCGGCATAAGCATCACTCTCCAAGAGTCGGTCAATTTGTTTTTCTACCGCATTGGGCGAATCGTCTGCTAAGAAAGTTGTTAATTCTCCAATACTAGGAGATAAACCCGTCAAATCAAAACTCAATCGGCGCAATAGTTTCTCTTTATCCGCAGACGTATTGGGCGTTATTTGATTGGCTTCTAATTTTTGTAAGACAAAATTATCAATCTCATTATTGATCCAGTTTTTCGTTTTCACCTCAGGTATTTCAGGTTGTTGTGGTAAGATAAACGACCAATGCTTCTTCCATTCCGCTCCTTGTGCGACCCATTTTTTTAATACCTCTTTTTCATAATCGCTGATTGTTAAGTTAGATTCAGGCGGCGGCATTACATCGTCTAGATTATCCGTATATAAGCGTTCTATTAGCGTACTGCTGTCAGGTTGAAAAGGGATAATGGCAAAATGATCTTTTTTATCTCCTAATGCTGCTAGGGCAGCGGCCTCCGTCGCAAAACTCAAACCGCCTTCGACCGTATTCTTATCAGGACCATGACATTTAAAACAACGATCAGATAAAATAGGCTTTACATGAAAATTGAAGTCTATTTTATCTGGGATTTGTTCCTTTCGACTATTCGATTTAGCCAATGTAGTATCAACGGTATCTTGTTGGCAAGCTCCAAAATTTAGGGTTAAAAGGAAAAAAGCTAAAAGCCTGTAAATTGAGGTAAATTCAATCGGCTTATTTTTGGTCGTATTAATATTGTCTAATTTTTCCATTGACAACGAATGTGCTTTAATGAAATTAATAACAAGTCTAAGATAAAACAAATATAATCAAAAAACGTGTACGAGCACATTTTTTAATTATTTATCTCTCCGTCATAGAAAATTAGACCTATATCAGGAAGGCGTTTGAGGGATAGTTGGCTTGATG
The DNA here is from genome assembly GCA_965277445.1 of Saprospiraceae bacterium. GTDB lineage: Bacteria > Bacteroidota > Bacteroidia > Chitinophagales > Saprospiraceae > JAFMDF01. The sequence goes on from CBDICY010000002.1 coordinate 260,661, forward strand.
GTTTGATAGTCAATGTGATATAAGCCATCAAACAATTTTACACAATTTACAGTATATCCTAAACCGTAATAACCCCTTTAGGGCATTGAATAACTGCTTTAATGCTAATAGTTTCGCTTGCGATTAAATCTAAATCCAGTCCTAAATCTTTTAAAGTGGGCAGTAATAAATTAGGGGTGGGGTGAGTAAATTTCATCCCTATTAATTGGCATTGGTCGGACATAGAATCGGTTGGATGCACATCTGAGTTTTGCCAATCCGTCATAAAGGGCATGACTTCTAATTGTGGCGCAGCCAATGGCATGATCATTTCCCAAGTTAGCAAACTTCCACTTGTTGTTTTTCGTTGTCCACCTTCGATGCGTCCCATTTCAGGATCATAGCTTTTAAGTATGCGGCTATCTTTTGACAAATCATTCGATTTTAACGACCAACGCGTCATTTGTGCTTTCTCCAAAAAATCTACGCCCATCCATCTTGGAGGTTGAATCGCCGTATTTTTCTCATCAGCAGCTAATAATTCTAAATATCGTTGATTGCCTAAATTAATAACTGCATTTTTAGTGCCTTGGGTGGTATGATAGCCACCGAAATCAGGTCGAATACCCGAAATTTCTTCAAACCAATCCATTGCGACTGCTAAGTCTGGAACGGTATAAACAATATGGTCTATTTGTCTCATAATTTTTGAATTACTTAGTGAATCAATGAATAAATTTACTTAGGTCGAAGGTGGACTGGTGGAAGGTCAAAGGTTCATTATTTCAGATTTCAGACCATCCACCTTATATCCTCCACCTAAAAAACATCAATTATTTAATCCTTTACCAATTTAACATTTAACGCTTCATAAACAAAATAAGCACTTCTAACTGCTCCGTCCATATAGCCTGGATATTGTCTGGCCGTTTCCGAACCTGCTACAAAAAACTGCCCGTCTAAAAAACTTTGTCGATAAACGGTATGCCCGTTATTTTGATGGGGCATAATATAGCCTTGATAAGGAGTAAAGGTAAAGGGTTCTTTGCGCCAAACGGTTTCTTCGTAGCTTAGATAGTCGGTAGCAGGTTCCCCAAAATATTTTTGTAATTGCTGAATAACCACTTGTGCTCTTTGTGCTTTGGTGGCGGTAAAATACGCACCGTTGATAAAGCCTTTTAAACCATAACGTCCTAGTTCCTCATTAGAATGATCGTACATTTCATTGATGGGGCCAGCATTGCTAAAAATAGTCCCCGTTCCATTAATGGTTCGCCAAAATGGCGTTTTATAAGCAATCGCCACTTTAATAGATTCTCCCATCCAAGTATGCGTTTGGTTGGCAACTATTGCTAAATTAGCAGGTAAAGCTGGTGTAATATCTATACTATGTTTTAATAAAAAAGGTGGTAAAGTAGAAACTACAATATTCGTCTGATAGATTTGATTTATTGATTTAACCGTCAACTTTCCACCTTCCTTATGAATGGATTGAATAGTCTGGTTTAAATCAATTTGATCCTTTTCTAAATAACTGGCTAAAGCATTGATTAAGTTGGAACTACCACCTTCAATCCTGTGACTTGGTTCTGGATTAGGGGGAATCGGAATTAATTGTGCCGCATTTCTAGCATCGGCTTCATAAATGGTTTTATCACTCATTACTTGCTCATAAATGCCGATATTTAAGGTTTCCAATAATTGCACTAAAGCCGAATGTTTTTTCCCTAACCAAGTCGCCCCCATCTCTAGTGAAGGCAATTCATCGCTATATAAAGTGTGTATTCGGCCGCCTATTCGATCTCTAGCTTCTACAATTTTTACTTTTAATGTTGAATCCCGTAAAAGATAAGCTAAGGTTAATCCTGTTAACCCACCTCCGATAATCAGTATGTCCGTATTTACGGTTTTCATAAATTGTTATTTGTGAAAATTAAACTGCGCTCGTCAAAAACTTTGTATCTGTGTGATAAAAAAGTCTGGTAATTCTGGTTAGGCTATACTATAATTTTTAAATTAAACCCACTCTACCCGACGATTTTACTGAGTCACTCACTTCGCTACGCTTCGTGAGTGAAAAGAGAGGTTGGGAGCGATAAAGCTAAATTTTGCCTCAGCAAAATTTAGCTTTATCGCTCCCAAGTCCCATTTTTTAGCCGCCAAAGGCGGCGTTTTACGATAATTTAAAAACCATCAGGTAGAGTAAATTTAACCTAAACCTCAACTGCAATTATCATCGAAAGTGGTTGAAAATTTGAAATTGAAAATTAAATTTTACGCAGCCTCTAAATATTTTTTATTAATGTAAAAAGTACCAAAAGGAAGCAAGGAGGCAATCAAGACAATAAAGGTAGTTTTACCATCCCATTTCATCTGACTCCGAATCCACAAGGCTAATACAACATAAGCCAAAAATAACATCCCATGAGGCATACCAAGTAATTTTACCAATATATCATTATTGCCAAAATATTTAAGGGGTACACCGACCATTAATAATAAAACATAAGATACGCCTTCTAGGAAACTGGTAATTTTAAATATATTTATCATGATTTTTTAACTGATTTTTTAATAAATGACTAACCTTTTGACTAGTTTCCCTAGCACTAACAACTGCGCCATCCATATACCCTGAATGAATAGTCGAAGTTTCTGACTCTACTATAAAGAATTGCCCATCTAAAAAGGCTTGGATAAAAATAGCCTGTCCATTATTTTTTTGGTGTGACAGTATATGGGCATCCTATTTCGCAAAAGTAAAAGATTCTTTTCGCCAAGTAGCTTCTTTGTAGAATTTAAACATAAATTAACCATTTGAAGAAATAACATGTTGACCGAAAGAAAAGATTTTCTCCCTACCCTATTCTACTAATTATTCTTTAACTTTACAATCCGTAGATTAGCATAGTTTTATAAAAGTAGGATATGGCAAAGCAGAAAATCACACAAGTACTAGGGATTGATATTACGTATCGAAAAATTGAGAACGAAGAGTACATCAACTTAACGGACATTGCTAGGTATAAAAACGCTAGCCGTCCAGAAAAACCTGTTCAAAAATGGATTGAGACAAGTAAAACCATCGAATTCTTGTTAGCTTGGGAACGTAAAAACAACCCTGATTTTAAACACACCGAAAAGGGGGTGTTTAAAGGTTTTGAGAAATTTGCCGCAGAAAAATTATCAGGAAAGTCGGTCTCTCCATCTAAATGGATTGCTTATACCAATGCCCAAGGCATCAAGGTTGTTAGAGGAAAATACGGTGGAACATTTGCCCATAAAAATATTGCCTTTCATTTTGCCACTTATGTCAATGCGGATTTTTATCTTTATGTAGTAGAGGAATTTGAACGCCTCAAAAAAGAAGAATACCTTAGATTAGGAGATCCCTTTTACAATAAGCGCAAATTAGCAGCAGGCAATCATTCTTTATTGGTCGCAGCAATTCTTAGTCAGGTAGATGAAAGTTTATTGACTCATCCACAACCTTATAAAAGTCGCTTACCATTTGCTTCAGAAGTTGACTTAATTAATAAAATTGTTTTTGGCAATACTTCCAAAGAATGGCGAATGCATAATACGGATAAGCCAGTAGATCGCAATCAAAGGGATTATGCCAGTATTTTAGAATTAGCGATTTTGAATAATCTAGAGTTCTTAGATGCCATGCTCCTACAATGGGATTGCAGCAAACAGGAACGAGAAAACTTTTTACAGGAGGCTTATGATTTTCAATATCCTATCTTAAAGCGTTCTAAAACAATTCAACGAATGCAGCTGATGTCTGATAAAATGAATGGGACGTAAATTAGATTCGTTAGTAAAGTAAGACTAATGGCAAAAGGCGAACCATCTATAATAAAATGGATGAAATGATGAAAAAATGAAGCCAATTATTTTCCTTGTGTTTCCATTCGCCGTTCGCCTGTTTTTTGTAGAGAAGACATGTTGAATAATCACCGCAATCCATTAGTGTTTATACTGAAATTATTCGTATGGTAGCCCTCTTGCCATTAGCCCTTTGCCTTTCGCCGAATAAAGTTTATTATAATCAGTAAAAATTGAACTACCGCTTCATCACAAACTCATCAAAATTCATAATCGTAGAAGCCACCATTGCGTAAGCAGCCAATTCGGAACGATCCAATTTGGGATTAACGGGATGTGCGCCTACTGCCAATAATTCCTTAGCGCTTTTTTTGTTTTGTTGAAAATGGACGATTTCTTCTTCCAAAAGTGCCGTTACCGCTGCCAATTCTTGAGCATCCGCATTTCTACCAACCAAAGCTTTAAAGATATACTGAAGCTTATCCGTTGTCTTAAAATCCTCTTTTTGCAGCGTTCTTTCCGCCAGCATTCGAGCCGCTTCTACATATTGCGGGTCATTCATTAGGACGAGTGACTGCAATGGGGTCGCTGTTTTTTGCCGACTCACAATGCAATAATAGCGGTCAGGCGCATCAAAATTCATCATCGCTGGTGGCGGGGAACTTCTTTTCCAAACCGTATACATACTTCGCCGATAAAGATCTTCGCCTTCCCCTTCTTCATAGACGGTGGCATTTCTGGTGGCTAAAGCTTTCCAAATCCCATCTGGTTGGTAAGGATAAACACTTGGTCCACCAACTTTTTGAGTTAGTAAACCGCTTGCAGCCAAAGCATTATCTCGAATTACTTCTGCCGATAAGCGATAGGCGGGAAAATAGGAATACCAAGCATTGGTCGGGTCTTTTTCTTTGGTTAGTTTACTGGCAATAGATCCCTGTTGGTAAGTGGCAGATAAAAGGATGTTTTTAATCAATGCTTTCATATCCCATCCATTTTCCATAAAATCGACGGCTAACCAATCTAATAATTCGGGGTGACTCGGTAAATTGCCTTGATTGCCAAAATCTTCTTGGGTCGCCACCAAGCCTTTGCCAAATAACATCATCCAAATTCGATTGACTTGCACCCTGGCAGTCAAGGGGTTATCTTTTGAAACCAACCATTTGGCTAAGCCTAAACGATTAGCAGGCAAGCCTTCGGGAAACTTAGCAAAAACTTCAGGGGTATTCGCTTGCACTTCTTCCTTTGGCGCATCGTACATCCCTCTATCTAAAATAAAAGTAGGGCGAACTTCTTCTTTATCACTCATCACCATAACTTCTAAAAAGTTGGTCGTCAAGTCATTTTCAGCAGCTCGAAGTTTCGTTAATTCGTTTAGTTTTTTGTTATACATTTTATTCTTTCCACTTAGTACATAATAGTCCAATAATTCGTTTTCTGTCGGTTCAACTGCCCCAGATTCATCATATAATCGAATTGCCTCTACATCGGATAATTGCCTATCATAGACCAAAAGTTCATCCATCACAATATTTTCAATAGAGGAGGCATTTTCTTTTCCTAAGGTAAACGGATAATTTGTCCAATTTTTACCCTCCGCAGCATGCAGTACACTTTTTTGTAAATTATCTTCCAACAATTCCGCCTCTGGTCTTTTCCCATTTATATAAAAATGTAGCCCTTTTGCTTGACTACTTCCATCATAAGCCATCGTAATATGCGTCCACTTTCCTACGGATACTTTTTCTTTAGTTTTATAAATAATGGCATTATCAGGATAAGTATGTATCATTTGAAAATTCAACGTACCATCCTCATTTAAAAAACAACCCCAACCTCGATACCCTTCAAAATCACCATTGGCATTTAAAAAAATAGGTCCTTTCTCTTCTTCGGTTAATACTTTTACCCAAATAGAAACAGAAAACGGCTGATGCCTATCTAAATCTAAATCTCGGCTAAATCGAATACCACAATCGCCCTTAAAAGACAAACCCTTCCCATTTTTTCCCTCCACCAACACAGGACGACTATCATAATTTCCATAAACGGCTGCATCGGGCTTTTTTAGCACTTGATTGATATAACTAATCGTTTTGCCCTTTTTGCCGATTCCTCCCCAACCACCAGTCGTTTTACGGTCTAAATTCAAACTACGTTTAGGTACTTCTAATTCTTTATCAAAATCAAAAGCCACTAGTAATCCTTCTTTTAAACGAATAGTAGGTTTTCGTTTTGCTAACCAATTTTTAAAGGCGTCCTTATAATTATCGGTCACTAATTCGGCAACTAAAGGCTGCATGGCAGTTTGCAAACTATCCAATGTTTTTTCTTCGGCAGGTGTTGGCAATAGTACAGTAGGCGTAGCTTCTCCAATGTAAGGAACAACGCCATTATCGTTATTATTATTAAAAAAAGCAGACAAGGCGTAATAATCTTTTTGAGAAATAGGGTCGTATTTATGGTCATGACAACGGGCACATTCCATCGTCAAGCCCATTAATGCCTTCCCAACCGTATTCGTTCTATCGGATACGTACTCCACCCGATATTCCTCCGCTACTACTCCACCCTCTTGAGATTGTGGATGATTTCGATTAAAACAAGTCGCTAATATTTGTTCCCTAGTTGGATTGGGTAATAAATCCCCAGCTATTTGTTCCGTAATAAATTGGTCGTAGGGCATATTGTCATTGAACGCCTTAATGACCCAGTCTCGCCAAGGCCAAGTCGTCCGCATCCCATCATCTTGGTAACCATGAGAATCAGCGTACCTTGCCACATCTAACCATTCTACGCCTAGCCGTTCTCCAAATTGAGGACTCGCTAATAAACGATCAATTGCCTTTTCATAAGCGTCGGGTGTTTCATCCACTAAATAAGCTTCTATTTCACTTGGAGTTGGGGGCAATCCTGTCAAATCAAGCGTTATCCTTCTGAGCAACGTCGTTTTATTGGCTTTTGAGGAAGCAGTCAGGTTATTGGTTTCTATCTTATTTAAGATAAAATAATCTAAGGGTTGTTTGGTCCAAGTTTCATTAACTACTTTGGGTAAAGCTTCTTTTTTAGGTGGTACGAATGACCAATGTGGTTTATACCTTGCGCCTTGTTCTATCCAACGAATAATTAACGCTTTTTCTCTTGGGGTTAAGGATAAATTGGCAGTTGGCGGCGGCATCATGTACTCCGTATCCTCCGAGATCAGTCTATGAAATACTTCACTTTTCGCAAGATTATTAGCGGATAGGTTATAAGCTGCTTGACTATGTTCTCCATTCGTAGCAGCAAATGCTCCTTCGGCCAAGTCTATTCTATAATCCGCTTGCCTTTGATTGGCATCAGGCCCATGACATTTGTAACAGCGATCGGATAAAATAGGTTTGATGTGATAATTAAAATCTACTTGCTCTGGTAAGTCAATAGCCACCTGTTTAATTTCTTCTGGAATACTAGTTGTACAAGCACCAAAGAATAGCACAAATAGGTTAGGTAGGAAAAATAAAATTCTATTCATAAAATATGGGTTTAACAACTAATCCCGTAAATTTAGCCAAAATTCTACTATTTGTCTGCTTTTATTTTAAGCAAATTTACTCGCTTTGCCAGCTGTGATGCTATAATAAAATCTAGGAATGGGTTTAAAAAACTATTGATTAGCAACAGATGTAAGGCAGCGGATAAACAATTTCAGATAAGGAATTTGGCAAAAAATCACCTATGTAAAAAACCTTAAAAATTCGTGGGGATAAAATTTACGTAGGCTATTTTTTCATTCTTTCTAAAAGGAAGCTTATCGCAAACTTTTAATCTTTTTTTCAGTAGTAAACCCTTTTGAAAATTGAAAACCCGCCAGCCTGACGGCTAGTCGGGCAGGTTGAAAATTGAAAATTCCCTATGCCCTATATTCTTAAAAGTAAAAAGCTAGAAATTCACATTGATGCCCCACTAGAAAATTATCAAAACACTAGATTTGATTGGACAGGAAAAATTGTGGAAGTCAAATTCGATCATATTTCTTTTTCAAGCAAAGAACAAAAGAATCATCAAAACGAGCATACTTTTGGAAAAGGATTTTACAATGAATTTGGCATCGATACCCCTTTAGGGTTTGAAGAGGCAGCTATTGGCGGTTGGTTTCACAAAATAGGCGTCGGTGCTTTAAAGAAGACCAATAAAAAATACCGTTTTGATGAAAATTATGAGACACAACCCACTACCTTTAAAATAAAAGAAGCATCGAATAAATTGATGCTCACTTGCCAATCAACTATTATCAATGGCTATGGTTATTGCTTAGAAAAGACTATTGAAGTTACTGATAATGGATTTACCATTCACTATAATTTAGAAAATACGGGCGAAAAAGCCATTATCACCGATGAATATGTTCATAATTTTACCGCCATCAAAAAAGAATTAATTGGACGCAATTATCTGCTAAAATTCCCCTTTCAACTACAACCTGCCTTATTTGGGGAAACCGTAAATCCAGCACAAAAAGTAGAGATCGGACAAAAGGAAATTAGATTTAATGGTACGCCTACCGAACCATTCTTTTTTAGTCAACTCTCAGGAGGAAAAACCGTAGCCGCCGCTTGGGAATTAATCCATCTTGAACATAAAATTGGCATTAGGGAAAGCGGCAATTTTCGAACCAACAAAGTGAATCTTTGGGGATGGGAACAAGTCATCAGTCCAGAATTATTTTTTAGTATTCATATCCAACCTCACCAATCAACAAAATGGTCAAGACAGTATAAGATTTTTAGAATAAAGGAAGGATGATTAGACCTGTTACTCTTTAAAATCATGCATGTCTGAAAATGTCTTTTTCAAAAGATGACAAGTCGATTACTAAAGCGTCAGATAAAGAAATGATAAAAATCCGTGTCCCTTCATCTATCCGTGGTAGCAATTAATACCACAGATAGATGAAGGGACACGGATATTGGATATCCTTTAATTACATTATTAGTTTATATAATATCAATTTTTAATCTGACTATCTAACTAATGGTAACCAATTCATTATCAGAGATATAAAAATTTAAACCTACACTTATTAGTATTTAATGATGCCGCTTATTCCCCGAAAATTCCATCGCCTCGCCTTTTCCAAAACCAAAGCTAATACCGAGGGTGGTATATCGACCACCTCTTTGAGACCAGTTGTATAAGTAGAAATTTTCTTGATTGGTTTCGCTTTCAAAAATCCGAGACGAAAATACATCTCTCACACTCAAATTCAAGATAGCTTTACCATTCATTATTTTTTTTCGGATACCTAAATTAGCAAAGGCATTGCCAGATTGATTCCCTTGTAAGGTTTGAAAACCAGACCGATAATTGCCAGATACTTCTACATCAATTTTTGCGGGCAATTTGAATTTAGTGGTCATCTTAGCCGTCCAACGGTCGGCGTTAAAATCAAAGGAATTGGCCTCGTAAGTCCCTTTTCGGTTCACGTAATTATAATTAATATCCCCATTCATACTCATCCATTTGGCTGGACTATATTTAGCGTTGAATTCTAAACCTGTTGTCCGTTCTGTTCCAATATTTAAGGGGCGACTGATACTAACGTTATTTTCAAAAGTGGCTACTCGCTCTACGACATCTTTGGTATAGCGATGATAGACACCAAAATTCATAGACGTTTTACCAATAATATAGATAGTATTTAATTCAAAAGCATCCGTAAATTCAGGTAATAAATTTGGATTCCCTGTACGAATGCTAAAGTTATTACGGATATTAAAAAATGGATTCAAACTCCATAATCTTGGTCTATAAATTCGCTTAGAATAACCTGCCTGTAAAGAAAAATGATCGGTCAATTTGTAAGAACTATGCACACTTGGGAATAAGTTCGTATAATTTTGAACGTTCTTTTCCGCAGTCGTTTCTGAAAAGGCATTCAAATCCGTATTTTCTAAGCGCAAGCCAAATTTAAGCCCAACCTTATCCCCTTCATAAGCGCCTGTTCCATAAAGCGCCAATACTTTTTGCTTAAAATTGAAGATATTCGTCAATTGGCTGTTATTCACCCATTCATTATTGATTTGTTCACTTGTAGCATAATCGTTGGCGGCATCGGCAATATCGTATTGACTCCCTGTTTCAAGCGTGAATTTTTTAGAAAAAGGTTTGGTATAATCTGCTTTAAACGTATAATTCGCATTGCTAAAGTCGGTTCTTGTTCGTTGTAGACTATTTCTATTCACTCCAGAAATCGTCGTGTTAACAAACTCCGAAGATTGATCTTTGGCAAAAGATCGCCCCGTTGCACTCATAATTAAGTGATGTTCCTTATTATCTTTAAAATCCTTTTTGTATTGTAATTCATATTGAAACTTCGGATTGGTCGCCTCTGTTGCTTCGATTCTATTCCATGCCGAATTGAGCGTTTGATTGGCATCAAAAAAACTAAAATCAGTCGTTGAATTTTCGGTTTCTACCTCATACGCATAACTTCCAGAAAGAGTGATGACACTTAGGTCATTAATATGATAATCGGTACCTAAAACAAAGTTATAAAAGGTCTCATTTTTATCCCCCTCTCCATTATTATTGATGGTCGTTTGATTGACCAAATCTTGATTAATCCCTTCTGAGGTGCGAGGAAAAGTTCGATAGCCTGCTCCAATTTGGCTAAATAAATTAAATTTTTCCGTTCGTCTATTCAGACTCAATCCAAGACTGTGATTATTGGGAATCCCTGTATTGAAGGTCACCGAACCATTGATGCCTTTTTTCTCTTCTTTTTTAATGACGATATTGATAATTCCAGAAGTTCCTTCCGCATCATATTTGGCAGATGGATTGGTAATCACTTCGATTTTATCAATCATTTCAGCAGTAATCGTTCCTAATGCATTTCCCGATTCATTTGCAATGACAGATGGTTTCCCATTGATTAAAATTTGTACCCCATTGCTCCCACGTAAACTAATATCGCCTTCAATATTTACATTGACAGAAGGTACATTATTCAACACTTCTAAGGCACTTGCCCCTGCATTACTCAAATCTTTTCCGACATTAAACACGCGTTTGTCCAACTTAAATTCAGTAGAAGACTTTTCTGCCCGAACGGTTACTTCATCCAGCGTTTGGCTATCTTCTAGTAGGATAATCGTTCCTAAATTTATTTTTTGATTTTGCACCTCAAATTCAGTAATGGTCCTATTCGTAAACCCAATAAAACTAATTTCCACAAAAAAATCTTTTGCCGTTGTCTTTAAACTAAAGTTACCGTCTATATCCGTCGTTGCACCTGTTATTGGATCTTTAGTCGTCTTATCACCAATCATAATAGTGGCAAACTCAACGGGCTGCTTAGTATTCCCTTCAATTACTTTACCTTGAATTTCAATGCCTTGCTTTTGGGCAAAAGAAAAAATGGCTATACAGGAAAAGGCAAAAAATAAAATCCAATGCTTCATCTTCTTAATTTTTTTAGTGGATGATTCGTTTACTTAAAAATACACAATACAAACATACATTAGTTCTTAATATATCTCCTAAAATATTCGTTGAACAACCGATTTATTGGGTCAACTGTAAATCTTACGGTTAACGGTATTAAATGGTTGTTGAACCAAATAATTAGGTCGTTGACCGATTTGCTATTTATAGGAAGTAAAAAGTGGGTACTTTTGGTTAAAATAATAGCGTTTATTCGACTAACGGTATACAATCTATCAATAAACACTACTATACAATCCTAATTAAAATGATAGCCATTTTTTTGAAAAAAATAAATAAAGAATTTCTATTCCAATTTATACTAATTGCCATATTGGGGATGGTATTCGCCGTTGAAAGACCTAAAGCAACATCAGATCTATCCGTTTCCATCCCTAAACTATCGTTTTTTCTGACTTATGCTTTTGCCGCCTTGATTATTGGTTATGTTCTATTACCCAGATTCTTTTATAAAAAAGAATATTGGCGCTTTTTCATAAGTGTTTTAGCTGTCTTGCTCTGTGTCATTGGTTTTGAAGAATTGGTGGTAGAACAAATATTTTATCCTAATTCTAGGGGGCAGAGTTTCCCTGGGTTTATTCATACTTTAGTTGAAATTTTGCCCACTATTTTGATTTTAGTAGGGTTCAAGTTTGGTTGGGATGCCCAAAAGAAACAAAGTGAATTAGAACGATTAAATACCATGGTCGCAGAAAGCAGGATGCAGTTTTTAAAATCTCAAATCAATCCTCATTTTTTGTTTAATAACTTAAATAACCTGTATGCCTACGCCTTAGAAAATTCGCCCAAAACACCTAAAATTATTTTAGAATTATCGGCACTTTTGCGGTATATGCTCTATGATTGCCAAGCAGATTATGTAGCATTATCGAAAGAAATAAAATGTTTGAATGATTTCATTAATTTACAAGAATTGCAAATTGAGAACCGAGGAGACATTGAATTTAATATATCAGGTAAGGCAGAAAATCAGCTAGTTGCACCTTTGATTCTCATCGTTTTTATTGAGAATTGTTTTAAGCATAGTACCGCCAGTTTAAGCGATGGTATTCAAATTAAAGTTGATTTATCTATTGATAAACAGCAATTGCACCTACGTTGTGGCAATACGTTCTCCTCAAATGGCAATACCAAGAATTTAGCCAAAGGAATAGGCTTAGAAAATGTTCAAGCAAGACTAAATTTATTATATCCTAATGCACATACTTTGGCGGTTAGTAATACCGAAAATTGGTATGAAGTCAACTTAATCATGGACCTTAAAAACACTAATAAATGACTTCTTGTATCATCATAGAAGACCAGCCACCTGCACAGCGAATCTTAAAGAAATATATCGGAGATATCGGAAACCTGAAACTTAAAGGTACGTTTGGCGATGCTTTAGTAGCACTATCATTCTTAAAATCCAACCCTATAGATTTAATTTTTTTGGACATTCATTTGCCTAAATTATCAGGGATTGACTTTTTAAAAATTCTACCTCAGAAACCAAAAGTGATTTTAACAACTGCTTTTCCTGATTATGCCATACAAAGTTACGAGTTAGATGTATTGGACTATTTACTAAAGCCATTTTCTTTTGAGCGCTTTGTCAAAGCAGTTGCTAAAATTTCTACTACCACCAATCAACCCATAGCTACTATCCCATCTCAAAAAGGTCCCGACTTTATTTTTATTAAAGCTGGAGTGGATTATCAAAAGATAGAAATCAATCAGATTCAATTTATTAAATCCAATGGCGATTATACCCAGTTATTTATGGTAGCGGACAAGCATTTAGTTTCCTATCCATTGAAATTTTGGATAGAGAAATTAAACCCTAAATGGTTCTGTCAAATCCACAAATCCTATTTGGTCAATGTTCAACATATATCCAAGGTCACAGGGAACCAAATAGATATTGGCGGTAATTTATTACCCATTGGTAGAACCTACCGAGACATATTTTTTAAGGAATATTTAGAAAAGCTAACTTAACTCTTTTTACCGCTTCACCTCAAACATCCGCAAAAAATCATCATTACAACCGACCAAGACGGATCGTCCATTTTTATAATTAATCATTGACATCTGCTTCACATTAGCAGGTACAAAAAAGCCACTTTCTGCTCGATTCACCACTTGAAATTTCCCTTTGCCATTTCCTGCCAATAGCAAACCATAACCTGCATCGTTCCGAGTAGTTTCTACCTCTGCATTATAGAGATTACCCGCTACCAAAACATCTAACTGATTATCGCCATTAAAATCATCAATCAATAGATCGTTAATCGAAGAAAGCTGCGCCATTTGTGGTAATGGATGGGCTTCAAATTCCCCATCTCCTTTATTTTCAAAATAGGTACTCGCAAAAGTAGTCGCTTCGTAATGCAGCGCATTTTCTAGTTTATCTTCCCCATAAATTTCTGAGACATTGGAAGAAGCGAAAATATCGTAGGTTTTAAATTGTTTGTTCAATTCAGGAATTTGTTCAGACGAACATTGTTTGCCCCGCAAAGGATATTTAATCCCGTAGTTATAATAAGTCAAGACCACATCTTTGGATTGATTATCATCAAAATCATAATAATAAATCTCAAATGGCTCGCTTTCAGATGCTTTGTATTTATAATTGACGCCCAAATTTCCTGCAATAATATCTTCATCGCCGTCCCCGTCCATATCGGCAGTTTCTACACTAAACCACCAGCCTTGACTTTCGGAAGATAGAATAGTCGATTTGGTAAAAGATTCGCTTTTTTCATTAAGGAATAAAGTAGGCGCCATCCACTCTCCGACTAATAATAAGTCTTCCCAACCATCCTTATTGGCATCAAACCATTTAGCATCATTGACTAAACCAATGTCCTTTAATTCTGGGGCTATGGAAGCAGTAACATCCGTAAATTTGCCGCCTTCATTGCGTAACAAAAAGCTACTCGCTGGTTCAGGATAAGCCCAAGGAATATGCCGTCCTGCTACAAAAAGATCTATGTCTCCATCTTTATCAAAATCAACAGGGCGTACTTTTGAACCACTAGCGGTTAAAGTTGGTAATGCGGTTTCATCCTTGGTAAAATTCCCCAAGCCATCATTTACATATAACCTATCTTGATAAGCGGGTTTATTCGGTTTAGTTTCATTGCCACCACTTACCACGTATAAATCCAAATCTTTATCCCCATCGGCATCAAATAAGACCGCCCCAACATCTTCTGGACGTTTGTCTTTTTGGAAAGCTGGTGTGATGGATTTGGTGAAAGTTCCTTCCTTATTTTGGGTATATAAAGTCGCTTCTTTCCCTGCTGCACCACCGATATAAAAATCTTCCAATCCATCACCATTCACATCGCCTGTTGCCAAGGCTGGCCCTAAAGTGGACATTTTATGAGGTAATAAAACTTGTGTTTTATAATCATCAAATACGTTTTCTTCGTGGCGATGATTGAGCCCAATTTCGGTTGTGATATTTTGTAAAATCGGAGGGGTAATTTGTGCTTTGCCAGAACTGGGCACATTGGCTTCGCTATATTTCACTTTAAGTATTTGGTTTGCTTTGACATCCTTAAAAATATTTTCTTTGCCGTCTGCCCAGCGTACTTTAATTTGTTGGATAGTCGTATTTTTTCCCAAACCAAAATGAGCAATGGTCTCACTTGTAGAATACATCCCCCGCACACCTGTAATTTCAGAAAATTGCTCCCCTACTCCACTTTTCACCCATACTTTTGTTCCAAAATTGACCACTCCTTTTTTATCTATAATAGGTTCAACTCGGATATAATTTTTGCCTTTTTCATTGGCATGATTTTCATAAACAAAAGCTTTATCATTGATATTATTGATCACTAAATCGAGGTCACCATCGTTGTCTAAATCTGCATAGGCGGAACCATTAGAAAAGGATTTTTGGTCTAGCCCCCAATCTTCCGTTTTTTTAGAAAAAGTTAAGTCCCCATTATTTTTAAAGACAAAATTCTTTAATTTTTCAGAAGGCACTAATGCCAAAGCTTCGTTAATGTCCACAATATCCCAAATACTAATATTTTCTGGATTTGGTTTTTTTTGAATGAATTCGTGTAAGGTGGATTCTATAAACTTAGGGAAAGTTTTAGAGGCATCTTTATTCCGAATATCTCGCATCAACCCATTGGTAATATAAATATCTTTCCAGCCATCATTATCCAAATCAGGCATCAAAATCGACCAACTCCAATCTGTATTCGCCACATTTGCCATTTGTGCAATATCACTTAACTGTCCTTCGCCAGTATTCAAATGCAGCATATTGAACATGTATTGATAGCCGTCTCCATCATTTACCACTTTCCAAAAAGCAGCGGGATTCATCCCACTCATATTCGCTTTTTGTCGGTAATTATCTTCTGCCACCATATCTACCACGCCAATATCCAATAAGCCATCATTATTAATATCTGCGGCATCGACGCCCATGCTACTAAAGGAAGTATGCCGAGCATATTCTTGGATTTTATCTGTAAAAGTGCCATCGCCATTATTGATGTAGTACCAATCACCGACCCAAAAATCGTTGGCTACGAAGAGGTCTGTCCAACCATCGCCATTCAAATCACTTGCTGTCACACTATTGGGGAAACCCGTTTTATTAAAGCCTGCCTTTTCAGAAATATCAACAAATTTTTGCCCCTGATTTTCATATAGCTTTGGTCGATATTGATCTTTCAATAATTCCGTTCCATAAAAAGTAGAATAATCGCCTGGATTGGGTGGCTGATTCAATAAGAATAAATCTAAATCGCCATCCTTATCAAAGTCTAAAAAAGTAGCGTGTCGAGTTCGTTCCGAATTATCAATGCCATAAGCAGCAGCACTTTCTGTAAAAGTGACTTTACCCCCTTTTTTAGCGACGCCATTATTAAGGTATAATTTATTTCTTCTCAATTCGGGTTGACCGTCATATAGTTCTCTAGTCACGTAAATATCTAACCAGCCATCGCCATTGACATCTGCCATAATTACCCCAGAAGACCAGCCTCCATTGTCTTTAATTCCTGCTTGTTCAGTCACTTCTTCAAAGACAAAATTACCTTTGTTGAGGTATAGTTTATCCGCTACTAAATTCCCCGCAAAAAACAAATCACTTAATCCATCATTATTCAAGTCACCGACACCAACACCTGCCCCTCCATAATAATTGGAATAAATCATAATACTATGATTTTTAGTATCTTCTAACTGATTGTTAAAATGAATATTGGTTTGTTCGGCAGGTAAAGCGGTGAATAATTTAGGTGCTGTTTGAGTGGCACTTATATTCGGTTTTAAAAATAGGATTGCCCAAAAAAAGAGGCATAAAAAAGAATTGCTTCTTAGTAGTCTGCTCATTATAATTATTTGTAACGCTGCTAAATTTAGGTTTTTGTAATAATCCCTTCACAACTGTCAATCCTCATTGAATTACACGTTCAAAAATAGTCAAAATTTTAGAGAAATTATTTTTTTCAAGTGGCTTATTGCAGATGTGCCTACTAATAAAGGTAGATTAGCTGAGTTGCGTTTTCTCCATGTACTAAAAACTAACCATCGCCTTAATAACGCCCATTTCTGGTTTCGACCAACTATCAAAATTTGCAATCATTTCGGTAAAGGGAACTCGGTGGATAGTATTACGGATATGGAAATTTACCTGGTCGGCAATCGGATGTTTATGATTATGGAAGTGGATGAAACTTATGATCCAGCCAAAAAAGCTGCAATGGATGCAATCAATCCCAAAGTACAAGAATGGGAACAATTGATGTGGGATTTTCAGCAGGCTTTGCCTTGGGCCAAAGATGGAGAAAAATAGATGGTATTAGAATGGATTTTTAAGTTGTAAATTCTAAAAAATATCTATTTTGTCGATAAATTTAAAACTACTGTTGAATGACCACTAAATTTATTACAAAAATAGCTTTCCTGCTCTTTACCAGTTTACTCTTTTTGACTAGTTGTACGAATGATCATCCTACTAGTCAAAATACGATTAAACGACCAAATATTTTACTAATTGTTGCAGATGATTTAGGCTTTACCGATTTAGGTTGCTATGGTAGTGAAATCAAAACGCCTAATATTGATGCTTTAGCCAAGCAGAGCGTTCGCTTAACTTCTTTCTGTACGGGGCCAACTTGTTCGCCTTCAAGAGGTATGTTACTTACCGGAGTAGATGCGCATCGCAATGGTTTTGGCACTATGGTCGGAGATTGGTCGGAGAATCAAGTAGGGCTACGAGGGTATGAAGGCTATTTGAATTTTGATGTCGTCACCATCCCGAAACTTTTACAGGATGGAGGCTATCATACCTCTATCGTTGGAAAATGGCATTTAGGCCCTCCAAACAAAAAAAAACAATGGCCTATCAATCGGGGGTTTACGCGTTCTTTTTGTTTGCTCCCTGGTGGAGGTGGACACTTTGCAGATAAACAACCTTTTTTATCTTTCATTCCAGAATCGGCTTACGGTCAAGACAGTAGTTTAGTAGATGTCTTACCCAAAGATTTTTATTCTAGTAAAAATTATGCGGATAAAGCGATTGAATATATTGATGAAAGTATCGAAGAAGAAAAACCGTTTTTCCATTTTTTATCCTATACTGCTCCACATTGGCCTTTGCAAGTGCCTGATGAGTTTGTGGATTTATACAAAGGACAGTATGATGAGGGATATGAAGCATTAGCTATTCAACGCTTAGAAAAAGGAAAAGAACAAGGGGTCATTCCTGCCTATACGGAATTACCTCCACTAAGTCCGAATGTCCACCCATGGGAAGTATTGACCACCGAAGCACAAAAAAAATCTAGTAAATCCATGGAACTATATGCGGCTATGATAGAACGACTAGATTATCATACGGGTAGGGTTATTCAACACTTGAAAAACAAAGGTGAATACGAAAATACCTTAATTATTTTCATGGCAGATAATGGCGCAGAAGGCAATAGTATTATGGGCTACCAAGGTACAGGAGAATGGGTGGATACGACTTTTGACAATAATTTAGCAAATATGGGGAGAAAGAATTCCTACGTTGAACTTGGTACTAGTTGGGCACAAGTCAGTTCCTTACCTTTCAAATGGTACAAAGCTTTTGCGACCGAAGGTGGGGTTAGGGCACCTGCCATCATTCATTATCCCTCATCAAAAATAGCTAAAAATACCCTTAACCACGACTTTGTATCGGTCATGGATTTAGCCCCTACTTTTTTAGAGTTAGCTAGTGTCCAACATCCACAAACAGCATATAACGGGCGCAAAATATTCCCTATGAACGGCACTTCTATACTTCCTTATTTGGAAGGAAAAACCGCCTCTGTTCACCCTATAGACAAAGTTCACGCGTGGGAATTATTTGGTCGTAGAGGGGTTCGAAAAGGAAAGTGGAAAGCGGAATGGATTGAAAAACCTTATGGTAAAGAAACATGGGAATTATACGATTTATCAACCGATATTAGTCAACAACATGATATTTCAGCAACTCAACCAGAAATCCTGACGGAGTTAATCAATGATTGGGAGGGTTATGTTAAAAACAATAATGTAACAATTCCTAATCGTCCGACCGCTTATGCGAAAGAGACGATTTGGAGAGAGTAAATTCGATGTTGCGATGTCGCCTTGTTTTGACACAACATCGTAATAAGGCAACATCGCATCATTTTCCTCATTCCCCACACCCCAAATCCTTCTGAGAAAACTCATCATTATTAGGAAAACAAAATCCAGAAAGGATTTCATCTGGTACGTATCGTTCTAAATTCGGATCTCGCAGACCTGTTGCTAAAAACGCCGTTAAATCTTCCATCTGCTGATTCGTCAATTTTAAAGGTTTGAACTGGCGGGCTAATTGTTCCACAGGTATATTTGTATTTTCTGGAATGGCCTCATTAAAGTAGGTCACCACTTCCCTTAAATCTGTGATGCTACTTCCATGAAAATAAAAAGGCGCATCTGCGAGATTATATAATTGAGGAATTTTAAATTTAAACATATCTTCGGCTCTACCAGAATATTCGCCTCTACCCAGATTTCGTTGATCTTCCGCAGAGGTATTAAAAGCTTGTCCTGTTTGGTATAAATCTTTTACGCCTAGCGAATAGAAATCATTGGCACCCAGATTTTTATCTTTATGACAATGGAAACATTTAGCGTCAGTAAAAAAGACCACCGCACCTCGCTTTTCTTGTTCTGTCATGGCGTTAAGTTCGCCCTTTAAGTAGGATTGAAAAGGAGCTTCGTTGGATAGTAGCGTTCTTAGATACGCAGAAATGGCAAAAGCGGCATTCGTTCTAGAATAGCGCTCTGTGGTATCTGATTCTGAAAAAGCAGTGTCAAAATAAGGGCGATATCCATAACCATCTAAAACCTCTTCCGTGATTTCCATTCGATGCACTTCTAAACCTTCTATGTTTTGAGATTCTAAGGCAGCAAAACCTGCTTCATTAATATGTAAAGCAGGGTCTAAATCCCACCGATCTTCTGTCCCAACATTTACGCCTGCACTTCCGAATCGACCGTTCCAAGTGGTATTTTCTACATAGGCAACATTCAAAACACTTAGAGGACGAACCCCTTGGACATCCATCTCCTCCTCTTCGTAAGCAGCTAATCTTGATCGCTTTTCTCCTTTGATTCCAAAACCAATACCACCGTCAGCAATACCCTGTACCCTGCCTGGTCTAAATCCAGCAGAAGGTACATGACAAGAAGCACAAGAATACGTTTTTTGTCCTGCGTGTTTAGTGGGCGCTAAAGCAATGCCTGTTTCGTAGAATAATAATTTACCTAGTTCTACTTTTTCTTTTGATAAAGGATTATGCTGTTTATCTTGAGGAATCGCTCCAAAATCATCACTTTCAGGTAAGATGAAATGGGTTTTATCGTTGGTGGCAGCAGCTCGATTTAATGCCTGTGTTAAGGAGCGATCTAGAGCTGTTTCAACATGAATTTTGTCTTTTGTGCAGTTTGTTAATAGCAAACAAATAATGCTTGCCGCCAGTAAGTGTTTTCTCATCTGTGTAGTACTTTTTGACAAAGGTGTCCTATAAGGCACTTTGATTAGAAGGCCTCTTTTTAGAAAAATTTTGAAAAAAAAGCAGTTTTAAATTCTATAGGAAGGAGGGGTAATTCTTAATCTACTTTTTTGGGGTCTTATTTTATAATTATAATTAAAACCAAATGTCTTAATGTAGACAAAGTTAAGGATAAATTTAGTAAAGTGCCACTTAACAGGTAGACTTCAAACAAATTTTTTTACTTGTTATTTGTTAACTATCTAATAGAATAGCGACCATTACATTGAGAGAAGAGGGATAGACGAATTCATGTACCTTTTGCCTCATTCCTTCGCTTGAAAAGAAGTATCCAAAATCAAGTTCACCCAATTGTCTACACTAACGCCCATCACCAAAAAATTATAACGCTCATTCGCTACTAAACTAGGTGCTGGCGTAATATCTCGAATATTCAGCACAACATTAGATAAATCGTAAAATTGAAATTGCCGATCAAAAGAATAAGTACCCGATACTAAATCATTGTTCGCATCTAAAAGCGCATGAAAATAAATAGCATTTTCATGCGTCCTGCCATCTTCCCAAGAAAAAGCGGGAGCACCTTTTTCTGATTGGTCAATTGTTAATAAGGTAGGGTCATATTCAGTTGGTTTGTCGTTATATTTGATACGAATGGCATTAGAAATATGTGTGTCTCCATTTCTTATATAGGTTATACGGCCCCAAACGTTTTGATTAATAGCAGGTCTTTCAAATCGGTGTAAATAACCGTTAAATACAGGCTTATCGACTAATTCTTGTAATTGATAATTGGAGAAATCATCAGGATTTACATTAATAGTCTCCGTTTCAAAGTAGTTAAAATCGCTCGCATTGCCTTCTGGGTAAAACAGGATTGAGATTGGGAATTGTTCATTGTCTAAAAATCCCATTTGTCCACCAAAAGCACAGGCAATTAAAGAATCTTGCACAAGTTCTCCTGCATTATTGGTAATATAATCCGCTAAATTATCGGTTAAAACATTCGTTTCGCGCTCATCATCTCCACAAGCTAAAAACAAACAAAACAACAATAAGTAACTGTATTTTTTAATCATCCTTTTTTGATATACCATTCTTGTAAAACGTTTAATGCGGGTTTACCTTGTATAGAAAAACTAGTATCCCCTAGAGGCTTAGGCACACAAAACCATTGCCAAGCAAAACCGCCTGCTATCCATTTTTTATCCCAGAAAGCTTGAAAGAAAGCCTGATATAAATTGTATTGAGCCGCATTATTAAGGACCGCTGGCCCTTTATCATGTGTCCAAGGGCGCTTACCCGAATAAGAGACATTTCGATACCCAAATTCAGTTAAGATTATTTTCTTTTTTGCGCTTTTACTAATTTTCCTTAATTGCTTTTGTATGGATCGCCAATTTTTCACCGTCTTTTTAACGGACGGGGTCGCCGTCCGATTAATCGGGAAATAAGTATCCACGCCGATATAATCTAAGTCTTGCCAAAAGGTAATTTTTTGATATTCATCCCAATTTGCAGAATAGACTAATTTGCCTTTATAAGTCGCTCGGACTTTTTGAATGAGCTGCCGCCAAAAAGCAGGACGTCTCCAAGTACTCTGTTTTAATTCGGTACCAATAGACAATAAATCTACGGCTAATCTTTCCGCCACCTCTGCTAATTGCAAAATATATACAGTATAATTTTTTTCCCAAGTTTGCCAATCGGCTTCCTTTCTAGGTGCTAATTCTCCTCTCCATTCTACGCCTCTGGTCTTATCTTTTAGTGGATTGTCCCTATGGGTATTGGCTACTTTTACGGCTCTAAATGGAGTGGCTTTTGGAGGAATAGGGCCTAGAACTATATGGGGTTTTAAAAATACTTTAAAGCCTGCTTGCTTTGCCAATTGTATCCCTTGAATATTTGCTGCTACGGTTTCACTCCACCAATCATTTGCGTCATCCGATGCTAAGGTTAGAGTCGTTCGGTCTAAGGTAGCTTCTGGTATTAAAGCCACCCAATTGGCATTGGACACTTTAATATTTTCAAACATTTCAGGGACATAACCAGGCTTTTGAGGCCCACTTATGCTCATCCCATTTATTTTCTGAGCACTTAATTTACTTGGTGTAAAAAAAAGCCCAAAAAAAAATAAAGGTAAAATATATATTATATGATATAATTTGAATGCTTTATCCATGATTTTATTTTGTGTAGCAGTTTGGGCTTATTATTTGGAAGTTATTGAGATTGTCATTGCTATTGAAGTTTTTTCAATTGATTAGAACCAATCCCTAAAAATACTGCCCCAACCCTATAACGATACCATTTTGATTTTTATTAAACACATCGAAGCCATAATCCACCCGAAGTATCGCACCGAATACCTTTTGGTAGATTATTCTGAAGCCTCCGCCAATAAAATGTCGAAAATATTCACTATTATATAAATCTGAAAAATCACCTCCTGGATTTCGCCAAGTACCTATATCTGAAAAAGCGACTAATTGTCCAGCCCAACGATTGGAATTGTGTATGGTATGTCGATATTCTGCATTAAAAACGACTTGTGCGGTACCTCGATCAATCCTATTTCCTACACCTCTTAAATTAACGTGACTATCAACTACAAATGGGGCAAAAGGGGTATCGTTATTCGTGGAAATGGCCAATCTTAAACGCATTGCTAGATTGCCTCTTTCCCCAAATCTTTTAAAACTTCTTCCTTGAAATTGTAGGGTATTAAACCAATTTTCATCAACGGTATTATATACATTCTGCATCGTCAACCGCCAACTATATCCCTTTAAATAGAATAGATGATAATTGAGAAAATCCTCACTATATCCTAATTTTGATAAATATTTCGGCTGTTTAAAGGTTGCGGGGCCAGGGGGCGTATCTAAAAATTGTAATTCACTTTTGGTATATTTTTCAATAAAAAAAGTACCGCCTAATTCTAAATTCCTTCGGTAGCCAAAATGCCGAATAACCGATAACGCAATACTATTATTATCATAATCGTAATTAACCGTTCCTTCTGGGAAAAAAACGGGTTCTCTCGAAGACCACTTGGTCAAACTTGCAGAACCCCCCCAAGGTTTGGCTCGGTACCAAGGTATTTTATAAAAAATCTGACCAGAATGCCGTCGATCATTATTTTGATAATAGGCACTCAAACTTTGCCCTTTTCCACGCCAGTTGATGTCGGTAAATCCTGCCTGAAACCATAAATTCCCTTCAATTCCTCCAAAATTAATAATCGGTAAGAAGGTTTTAACTTCCTGAACTTCATAAATGAGTTTCGTCTTCTTTCCAGTCGAATCTATTTTATAATTTGCATTACCAATACCTGAAATATTTTTTAGCATTTGGACATCTGCTTGAATCTTTTCTTCTGTGATAGCAGTACCTGGAAGTGACTGTAAAAAGTATAATAAATAACTGGATTGTGTCTTTTTTAACCCTTCAAATTGCAATTGGTCAATAGTTGTATTTGAAGTCTCTTGGGCAAAAAGACAATTAACCATTCCCATAAACAAGCAATAAATAATAAACGATCGGAGCATGTATCTATTTTCTATTTCAGTTTCGTCTACCTATAGACTATTATCCTTATACATTTACAAAGATAGTTACTATAAAGGTTAAAAGGTATAGAGGTACAAGGGTATAGAGGTATAAAGGTTACGAAGTTACCTCCCTTTCATCAGGGTTGATTAGTTCTAAAAAAAATCATACATCGTAAATAAAGCGTGTACGAAGTTTTTCTTCCGACGCTGATTTCGTTGTTTAAAGTTATGAGTAGTTATGTTTTCTTACGAAAATTTATGTTTTGCGTATTTAAAAATCATAAAGAATCAAAAGAATCAGCGTCAAAAAATAGGAACTTTGAAGACTTCGTACATTCCTTCTCATAAATCTGTTAATTAGGTAGATTGATGATGTAAGATATATGATAAGATTGCCCACAATCCCTAAATTCTAGGGCAAAACAAGCAAATAATTAGAACCAATCACCCTTGCTCTTGCACCTTTAAACCTCTATACCTTTACATCTCTGTACCTCCTTTTACAAATTAAATCTAAATCCTACATTAAAAGTAGAAGCTTGACCACCTGTATCCCTTAAAAACTTGTTGGTGAAATCGGTAACTAGTAATTCTAATTCTAGATTCGGTGTAAATTGGTATTTAGCCCCAAAACCGCCTTGCAAGAAGTAATCAAAATCGCTTTGCCAGTATGGAGAGAAACCTCCGATCGTATAAAGCGTTGTTTTCTTATTCGGATTATAGCTAAAGATAAGGGTTGCTGGCGTTGAAAACCGATTGATATGTCCATCTTCTGATGCGCCAATATCTTCTAGTAAAAAGTCTATTTCTGTGAAAATAGAGAAGTTATTGCCAAGTGGAAAATCATTAAATAATTGGGTATTCCAAGTAGCGCCTGTCCAGTCAATATAAGGCTGCGTAGCACTTCCTGCTAAGTCCTCACCAATTGGGAAAACAAAAGAACTTTGGATAGAAAAATTAGTCCATTTTTCTACTGGTGCATATCTAATTTGCGGTCCAAAAGCCGTAAAACCTTGTCTAGCACTTCCTTCAGTCGGTGTCCCCCCAAAAACATCTAAAGCAGAAGAAGGCAATCTGGAATTACTCGTCCTTCTATATCGAGTATTGATACCAATATTAAACCGATTGTTTAAGCCATATAAAACACTCAAAGAAGAAGTAAAAAAGGTAGATCGGTCGGTCAAATTATCTTGACTCCCTGTTTTTTGTGTATATAAATTATTGAATATTTTAACCTCAAAAGAACCTTTTGGGATAGTTGAGGAAACGATATAACGAGCAGTATTATTTCCACCACCTCCTGTTGTATTAATCGTAGTTGCGGTAGAACCAGCAGAAGCATCATTTAACGTCCAATCATATTGGTAATAGCTAATTTTTGCAGTTGTTGGAACAGTATAAGTTCGGTATTTATTAATGAAGCTAATGATTCCCTTTTTGTTACCACCAAAATCTTCTGGATACCAATTAAAAATTTGAGATAAATTAAGATTATTTTCGGTTACTTTTAAAAAGTCAGGATTATCTAAAGCCAATTTAGTTTGTTGATTTAATTGCTGCTCTAAATTTTCTGGAGTGTAAGCAAAATCAGTAATTGGCGGACAACCTAAAGCACCACAAACTAAAACAAAGTGCAATCGAGCATCTTGATAAGGGGTCAATAAACGCTCTTTTTCAAAACTGGTTAAAGTATAACTTGTGCCTGCAATGCTGACTTTTTTTCTATCGAAAAAACCAGGAATATCTTGAACTGATTGAAGAGGATAAGCTACGGCTGCGGCATTTACTACGTGTAAATTATACGCATTAATATAAAATGCTTTTTTAGTCGCATCCGAAGCTCCACTTAAATCAGCTGTTTCTACAGTTTGGATAAGTGCTTTTAATTGGGCATCATTTTTTACGGAGGAGTAATTAACCAATCCATTCTTAACCTGTGCTTTTAAGAAAGCATCTGTGTTTTGGAAAAATTGTTGGTAATTCGTTTGAGCAAAACTATTTCCGATGATTAAAAAAGTAGCGATTAAAAAATTAATGGTGATTTTCATGATAAATTTTTCTTGTAGGTAAAGTTATTCTTTTATTTTAAACAATACCTTATTTTAATGAATGGGTGATTTAATTTTGACCTTGCGTCGCTGACTCAGACAAGGTTGCTAGTGCTTGTTCTAATTTGTATTGGGCAACGATACCTCCAAAAACCGCTTTGATCGTGCCATTTTCTATTAGCAACAAAACTGGATTTTTAGAAATCATTAGTTCGTCTTGGATAATTTTAGAAGCTTCTTCTGGTAACTTTTCGTAGCCCAAAGCCATTCCATATTTTTCTTGAATTTTATGGATGACTTGGTCCATTAAAAAATTATCATTTCCACATCTGGAACAAAGGCTAATGAACATTGGCATTGTTTGTTCTTTTAGACTTTTTAATAATTGGGTTAAATTTTTTATCTTTTTTAAATTCTTCATAATTGATTATTTGCTTAGTATAACCCAAGAGATATGCCAGAGGTTTAATAAAATTCACAAACAAACATAACTTACTGAAAATCAAATAAATAAAAGTATCACAAAAGTGTAACAATAATGTTTTTATGAAAAAAAATTACGAAATGTCGTAATTTTACGAAAAAAAATTATCTTTGTAAGATCTTTTTTCTAGCGCTCCTTTACCAAAAATAAAAATGCCCCTTTATTAATGCTCAAAACATCTTAAAAAGAGCATTCGATTATATTTGATCGGAAGAAAGAAAAGAAATGTTGTCACCAAAACAATTGAATCCTTATGCAGCTATCAAAAGAAGACCTCTCTAATATATCCTTTCAAGCGCTAAAAGAATTACCTGAAGCCGTATTCTGGTTTGATGAAAAAGGCAATTTCTTTGAAGTCAACGGGATTGCTTGTAAATTATGGGGCTATACAAGAGCGGAATTCTTAAAAATGAGGATATTCGATGTCAATCCAAATATGAGTCCTGAAATCTGGGCAGATCATTGGGCATCCAAACAGCAAGACGCTTCGACCTTTGAAAGTAGTCATCGACGTAAAGATGGTACAATCTTCCCTGTTGACATCACAGATATTTTTGTCACCATTAATGATACCGTTTATAGTTGTGCTATTGTTCGGGACATCACTCAACGAAAAGAAGCAGATAGGCTGGCAAGATTGTCAGACTTTACTATTCAAAAAGCAGGAGATGCTATTTTTTGGTTATGCCCAAAAGGTAAAATCAAAAAGGTGAATGATGCCGCCTGTCAACGATATGGGTATTCAGCAGCAATATTTGAAAACATGAATATTGCTGACCTTTACGATACCACTACTACTCAAACGTTTAAAGAAATATGGGATCAACTCAAGATGCAGCAGCAGCTTGTCTTCGAGCGTGTGCATTTAAACAGTAGTAGAAAAAAAATGCAAGTAGAAGTTAGTTCCCATTATGTCCAATTTGAAGATATGGAATATGCCTGTTCGATGGTACGAGATATTAGTGAACGCAAACAAAAAGAAGCTGCCTTACGAGGCGCTTTGTTAGAAATCAGAGAACTCAAAGAAAAACTAGAAGCGGAGAACAACTATCTACAAGAAGAGATAGAAGTGCAAAATAACTTTGGCGAAATTGTCAGTATTAGTAAAAAATTTAAAAAAGTATTAAAAGAAATAGAGCAAGTAGCCGATACTTCATCGACCGTATTAATTACTGGTGAAAGTGGAACAGGAAAAGAACTGATTGCCCGAGCGTTACACCAATTGAGTCGGCGTTCCAAGCGACCGATGATAAAAGTGAACTGTGCCGCTTTACCCGCTAATCTAATTGAAAGTGAATTATTCGGACACGAAAAAGGGGCTTTTACAGGAGCATTAACTAAGAAAATAGGCAAGTTTGAATTGGCAAACGGTGGAACGTTGTTTTTAGATGAAATTGGAGAAATGCCAATTGAACTCCAACCCAAGCTGTTGCGGGCGATACAGGAAGGGGAAATTGAAAGAGTCGGTGGAGGTCAACAAATTTCCGTAGATGTACGAATTATTGCTGCTACTAATAGAGATTTGCCCAAAGAAATTCAAAATGGCAATTTTAGAGAAGATTTATATTATCGCTTGAATGTTTTCCCTATCCACAGTATCCCTTTGAGGAAAAGAAAAGAAGATATACCGTTGTTAACTCGTTTTTTCTGTGAAAAATTGGGTAACAAATTAGGGCGAAAAATAACAGATATTCCACAAAAAGTAATCGATAAATTATTGGATTACGATTTCCCTGGTAATGTTCGAGAATTAGAAAATTTAATTGAACGAGCTATTATTACTTCTAGTAAAGGGAAATTAAGTTTAGGAAATTGGTTCAGCCCGTCCAAGAAAAAGAAAATTCAACCTGCAGACTTCCTATCTTTAGAGAATATACAGCGCAATCATATTATTGCCGTCCTCCAACATACTGAATGGCGCGTAAGTGGCGATCATGGTGCTGCTAAAATTTTAGGTCTGCGACCAACTACGCTTTATTCTAAAATTGAGCGGTTGGGGATTAAGCGGAGTAGTCAAGCGTTTTTAGAGTAGGAGGAGTCTATTAATTCCAACTGCCTTTACTGTTTCTGCAATAATCAAGTTATATTTTTCTCGTTTTTTCCCTAATATTTTAAACACGGTAAATTCCCCGTGTTTAAAATAAGGTTTTCTTTAAAAAAAATCAATCCATATTTACCGTAATCGGCCAACCTGTAAACTGCCGAGCTGTATCTGTAGAAACATCTACTTCCCTCGGCCAACATTCAAAAACGACTTGATTGGCAGCTTTTTTAAATTTAATCAACCCATATCCACTACCTCTGGAAGTACTTTCTGGATTTACATAGGCTTGCATGGTAATTTTATTATTAAATCCATCTAAATATTGCCCCGTCCAAGGTAGTTTATCATTACTGTTTTTTCCTGCTTTTTCATCTTCTGGCCACCACCAACGACTGTAGTAATTATTCACTAACGCTGGTACAATAAATGCCCAAGGGCCATCTTCAAATTCATTAATGCCATGCTGAATTACGGTCGCTAAATGTTGGTCGCCACCAATATGAACGGCATTGGCTTTTTTGATAGCTTGTAATGCTTTATTTCTCCCCGTTTGTGGCCAACCATTAGAATCCATATCCGCATGTAAACGATTTTCTTTTTTGCCATGCAAATGAGCACCTCCACAAAAACCTGTTTGAGATAAGACCGCTTTCATTGCAATACCTTCATTTTGTTGCCCCCAAGTGTCTAAAAAAGTTAATTGTCTATTACCCAATAACTCCAATCCTGCTACGTCTACCGATTTAGGGTCATAATTAGGATTGCGAATATGGTCAGGTCTTGGTCCTTGTTGTGGAATTTTACCTTTAGGTCCAGATTTAAATTTTCGATCTTCCAAAATGGCGAAGTCAATGCCACCAACAATTAGATTGGTATAATACACACCAATACCTTGTTGAATCGGCGTTGGATCAAAAGGATCAGGCAAATGTGCGGTTTGACAACGTTCGACCATTTTCACATATTCATGATGGAAAAAATAACCGCCATCGTTTCCTGCCATAGAGGAAGCCTTTTTACCGTATTCTCCCCAAATATTCCCCTGTCCAATATCATGGTCATCAGGGATGGTAATGGTGGGGCGAGTTCGAATAATATCTCTAAATTGCATGCCAAATTTTAACCAAGCCGCTGTATGTTCTTTATGATCATAAGATTGATCGCCCGCAAAAAAGAGCAAATCTGGGTCTTGGTGATTCACGTTTCGAATATAATTAGCTCGATCACCACGATCTTGATTACTATTACACGAAAAGGCCGCTAAAACAACCTCCGTCTTATCTTTTGGATCTTTTCTAATTATTCCTTCAAACATCGCTTTATCTCCATGTCGCAACCGATAAGGTATATCTTTGGTCGTATCCCAATTGGCTATTCTAAACAAAGCAGACCACCCAATGTCATTAACTTTTTGTTGTTGGATTTCTACCCATTTATCATCCTGCTTGGTTTCTAAACGAACCGTTCTCGTTTCTTCTGGGTAAAGTGGAAATAATTGAGCAGACATCTTTAAGGTCTTATTGGAAACGGTGTATAATCCAAAAGCTACCACCTCTTCTCTCGGAACTTTGACATTAATAATTTTATTGGGCTGGCGATTCCACCAATCGTTGGTGGCAATGGTGTCTAGTTTTTCAAAAGGAGCGGTTACTGGTGGTAGGCGATCCTTATTTGTAGTTGCCTCTTTTTGGGAATTGGTACAAGCTAAAACAAAGAGTAATAGTCCTAGAAAAAATAAGTAGTTCTTCATTCCTGGTATTTTTTTAAAAATAATTCAACGGCTAAAGGTACAAAAAGGAATATTATCGACTAGTACAACCTAATAGAAATAAAGGGTTTTCTTATAAAAATTTTAGTCCCTAAAAATCAAGTCAAAGACTTGAAAAATATCGATTCGAAGATTTCATCTTCGAATATCGGCTCCAAACTTGGATCGAAATTCGATGCCGATGGTCGAAGTTTGCAACCATAGCCGTCAGGTGGATAGTTCAAAAGAAATAAAAAAAGACTTTCTATTTTTGTGTATTCAACCACAACAAAAAAGAAAGTCTAATGTATTCAGAAAAAGAATACCAAGTAAAGATAAGACAATTAGGGAGAAAAGTCGAAAAACTAGAAGAAAAGAGAAGTATGGATAAGGAAACTTTGTCACAAGTAAGGTTATTGAATAAACGCCTGCGTCAACGAGAATCGGAATTAAAGGAGGGGCGGAATAACTGGAAAGGCAAATATAAACATAACCAACAGACAATCAAAAAGTTAAGGGTAGCATTAACTAAAGATGAAAAAGTGACACGTCATCATTATGGACGCTCGCTAATTAGCTTATGCGTACTACTTAGAGTAAAAGGTGGTTGCTCTTATCGAGGAGTTGTTCGAGTATTAAAAGTATTGCTACTATGTAATTTAATAGAGCAGCATAAACTACCTTGTGCAAATACGGTACAAAATTGGACATCAAAAGTAGGATTAGATACCCTGCAAGGAGCTGTTAATGAACCAATTAGTGAACAAGTAACGCTGATAGTAGATGAATGTATAAGAAAAGGAAAAGAGAAACAATTAATTGTTTTATTAGCCCCATTTGAAAAAGAGAAAGAAGAATCCTTAACGTTTCAAGACGTTCAAGTAGTTCATATGGAAGGCGCTAAAAGTTGGAAAGGTAAAGAGATAGAAAAGACCTTATCTTTTTTGAAGACAAGTCAAAAGGTAATAGTAAAAAATGTATTGAGTGATGAAGGCAAAAATTTAATTAATTTTTCCAACTTAAGTCAGCTAAGCCATATCCCTGATATTGCCCATGGAGTAGCGACTTGTTTGAAAAAAACTTTTTTAAAAGATGCGGACTATCAATCATTTATGAAGTTAGTGGCTACTTATATCTACAAAGGAGTTAATCAGGATTTTAGTTATTTATGTCCGCCAAAACTAGGTAAGAAAGCTCGTTTTATGAACCAAACGGCTATTGTAGATTGGGCAGAAATTTTAACCCATCGCATTAGTCAATTAGATAAAAAATCACTTACGTTTTTTGAACAATTACCGCAACATTCTTCTATGATTAAGCATTTATCGGCTTGTTTAGATATAGGCCAGCGGATTCAAGTTCCCTTGAAGAAACAAGGAGCAAATAAAAAAACATTAGCAACGGCTAAACAAATGATTGAGGTAGGTAAAAAACAGGAGGGGTATGTCAAGACATTTGTGAGTTATCTGGATAAATATATCAATTTATATGATGAATTTATAGACCAACATGATGTTAGAAATATTCATGTAAGTTCTGATATTATTGAAAGTCTGTTTGGTAAATATAAAAGTATCGCCAATCATTCTGCTTTAACAGGATTAACGAAATTAAATTTGGAATTAGTGATTTATTGCATAGATACAAATGAACTTTTAACGACGATTCCAACGGCTATAGAACGTATTTTTATGACCGACTTAGAACAATGGGTTAATGACCATTCTTCTGATAATCAATTGGTTAAAAGAAGAAATTTCTTTAAAAAAGAACCCGTTAAGGCAGAAGTTTCTACGTTTTTGAACTAACCAGCCGTCAGGTTAAGCAATCGAGTAGGAGGAAATAAAGATACCCATTTAGACCTGCGGACTCCGCAAAGGTGTTTATCTTTATTTCCGACCTCTCACACCACCGGACGTACGCTTTAACGTATCACGGCGGTTTCTTCTAACAGTTGAACCGTTTCCGAGTAACCAAATCAGTAAGAGAGTGTAGCCCCTTTTGGTCAAACCATCTCTTATTCATCGTTCTTTGACATACAATCTTAGTTGAAAGATTCCACCAACCTCCTCCGTATAAGGTCGCTGCCCAAGATTCTCTTGGTTGCGCTCCTAGTTTTCGGAGGAATTTGAAGATAGTGTGTCTTCTGCCACATTGTTTAAGTCGATAAGTACGCAAGCGATGTCTTATCCAACTGTCTAATTGTCGCCATGGCAGCCAACAGTTTGCTAGTTTGAAATAGTTTACCCAGCCTTCGTGAATGGCGTTGAGTTCAGCGATTACCCTGGAAAAGCTTACCCCTCTGTTTCTTTTTGTCACTTTTATGACTTTCTCTTTGAAACGGATTAGGCTTTTGTCTGCTATCCGTATACCACCATTTGGTTGTATCGTATAGCCCAAGAATTTCACCTGATCACATCGTCGAACGCCACTCTTTTCCTTATTCACTTTGAGCTTTAATCGACTCTCTATGAATTTGGTAATTGATTGGAGTACCCGTTCTCCTGCTGCTCTACTTTTTACGTAGATGTTGCAGTCGTCCGCATACCGTACAAACAGATGCCCTCTTTTCTCCAACTCTTTATCTAGTTCGTCTAGTACTATGTTGGATAGTAGTGGAGACAACGGTCCACCTTGTGGCGTGCCACTTGTCCTTTGTTGTTCCAGTCCCCCTAGCAGCATTCCTGTTCTTAGGTATTTTCGGATTAGGCGCAGTAGCCGTTTATCTCCTATCCCTTTTGACAGTCTCTGCATTAAGCGGTCTTGGTTTATCAAGTCAAAGAAGTTCTTTAAATCTATATCTACTACCCAATGGTAGCCTTGAGATATATATTTACTCGATTGTTCTATGGCTTGCAACGCACTTCTCTTTGGTCGGAATCCATAGCTGTGTTCACTAAATAATGGCTCGTACAATAGTCTTAATTCTTGATGGATTGCCTGTTGAATTAATCGGTCTAATACGGTAGGTATGCCTAATAGACGTACTCCTCCGCTCGATTTTGGTATTTCCACTCCTAGTACCATTGAAGGGGCATATTGCTCCTTTAGTACCTCTTGGATTAGTCTTTTCCCATTTTCTTTTAGATACGCTTTCAAGTTCAGTATATCCATCGAATCAACGCCTGATGTGCCGCCATTGCGCCTTACTTTTTCATACGCTTTGTTTAGATTTGTCGGTGACATTACTTGTTCTAGCAATGTCTCGGTAAAGGCTCGATTCCTTGTGAGTAGCGAAAAGTAATTGGACTCCCTCAATCCCCTTTCGATAGTTCCGCTATCTGCTTTGGGTTTAGGGCGTAGCGATACTATCTGCTTTGGAAATAAGCTGAGTTGTTCGCCTTTACTTTGCTGTCCTTGCTTTTTACGCATCTTCAAGTCTGCTCCTTTTGTTAGAAAATTCAGTCCTTCGAAGTTAGCCTCTCTTGTCCTATTCTCCTTTTTTTTTTCCTTCAACACAGAAGGTGTATTTGACAAGGTTTGCTTTCCTACTATGACCTCTGCTGACTTCTTGGACACTAGTATAACGAAACTAGTCCAAGACCTCCCGAGGTAAGACATAACTCTTTCATTAGGCTCTGCCAGATTTACCCCCGCAAATTTCCGAACGACTTTTGGGTGTCCCAATTCAATGATCGGTTGCCCTTTTGCGAAAGCCTACTATCTGATTTCTGTTCGTCAAAACCTAATTTTGCCTACGGTTTCCTTCAGATTCCTCCTCACGGTGGACACCCTTACCTTCAGCTAAGATTCCTTGTCGTTTAGGCTCTTTTGGGACTTGCACCCGTTAGAGGTATGTCATGCTCGGCGCACAAAAATGCCGTCTCTACGAGACTATGAAGATTAAAAATAATATCTGGTCATCGTATTTTTACCGATATGTCGTCTCTATGAGACTAGGATTTTCAAAATTTTAGTGCCTTTAGGTACGGCATATCGGTAAAAAGCTAAAAATGACGACTTTCTATAATTTTCGAGTCTCGTAGAGACGGTATTTCCCAAACCATTTTAAGCGAAAATTCTTTAGCCTGACGGCTGGATAGTTCAAAAGAAATAAAAAAAGACTTTCTATTTTTGTGTATTCAACCACAACAAAAAAGAAAGTCTAATGTATTCAGAAAAAGAATACCAAGTAAAGATAAGACAATTAGGGAGAAAAGTCGAAAAACTAGAAGAAAAGAGAAGTATGGATAAGGAAACTTTGTCACAAGTAAGGTTATTGAATAAACGCCTGCGTCAACGAGAATCGGAATTAAAGGAGGGGCGGAATAACTGGAAAGGCAAATATAAACATAACCAACAGACAATCAAAAAGTTAAGGGTAGCATTAACTAAAGATGAAAAAGTGACACGTCATCATTATGGACGCTCGCTAATTAGCTTATGCGTACTACTTAGAGTAAAAGGTGGTTGCTCTTATCGAGGAGTTGTTCGAGTATTAAAAGTATTGCTACTATGTAATTTAATAGAGCAGCATAAACTACCTTGTGCAAATACGGTACAAAATTGGACATCAAAAGTAGGATTAGATACCCTGCAAGGAGCTGTTAATGAACCAATTAGTGAACAAGTAACGCTGATAGTAGATGAATGTATAAGAAAAGGAAAAGAGAAACAATTAATTGTTTTATTAGCCCCATTTGAAAAAGAGAAAGAAGAATCCTTAACGTTTCAAGACGTTCAAGTAGTTCATATGGAAGGCGCTAAAAGTTGGAAAGGTAAAGAGATAGAAAAGACCTTATCTTTTTTGAAGACAAGTCAAAAGGTAATAGTAAAAAATGTATTGAGTGATGAAGGCAAAAATTTAATTAATTTTTCCAACTTAAGTCAGCTAAGCCATATCCCTGATATTGCCCATGGAGTAGCGACTTGTTTGAAAAAAACTTTTTTAAAAGATGCGGACTATCAATCATTTATGAAGTTAGTGGCTACTTATATCTACAAAGGAGTTAATCAGGATTTTAGTTATTTATGTCCGCCAAAACTAGGTAAGAAAGCTCGTTTTATGAACCAAACGGCTATTGTAGATTGGGCAGAAATTTTAACCCATCGCATTAGTCAATTAGATAAAAAATCACTTACGTTTTTTGAACAATTACCGCAACATTCTTCTATGATTAAGCATTTATCGGCTTGTTTAGATATAGGCCAGCGGATTCAAGTTCCCTTGAAGAAACAAGGAGCAAATAAAAAAACATTAGCAACGGCTAAACAAATGATTGAGGTAGGTAAAAAACAGGAGGGGTATGTCAAGACATTTGTGAATTATCTGGATAAATATATCAATTTATATGATGAATTTATAGACCAACATGATGTTAGAAATATTCATGTAAGTTCTGATATTATTGAAAGTCCGTTTGGTAAATATAAAAGTATCGCCAATCATTCTGCTTTAACAGGATTAACGAAATTAAATTTGGAATTAGTGATTTATTGCATAGATACAAATGAACTTTTAACGACGATTCCAACGGCTATAGAACGTATTTTTATGACCGACTTAGAACAATGGGTTAATGACCATTCTTCTGATAATCAATTGGTTAAAAGAAGAAATTTCTTTAAAAAAGAACCCGTTAAGGCAGAAGTTTCTACGTTTTTGAACTAACCAGCCGTCAGGCTAACGATTCAAAATCTGGATTTTTGCAAGCAAATTACGTTGAAAACGTAAAAAATATTGATTTTAAGATGCAATCTTAAAATATCGACATCATCGTAAATTCCTGATTATCAATGATCATATTCTTAGCCTGACGGCTATGGTTTGCAACTTCGACCCAGTATTTTTCATGTTTTCAACATGATTTCCTGTAAAATCATTTTTATAAGAAAACCCTAAATAGAAATAATGGAAGGCGGCTAAATTGCTGTGTCAGAATTTTGAAACTAAATCTATTAGCTATTTCAAAATATTGACCTATATTCGCTTTTAAGAAATAATGGTTTTGTACATACTTATCGATCAGTTAATAAGAATCTGTGGGGAATTCAAATCCGTGGGGAATCTTTTCCAATAAACTCCAGCCGATTTAGGCATGCATTTTAAGTATCAAAATCAACACAAAACAATACATGAAAATACTGGTAAAAATTTGGAATATCGCAATAAAAACAATTGGTTACCTCCTCTTGACATTACTTATTTTAGCGGCTGTCTTCTGGTATATTTATGTGCCTTTTAAAATCAATAATTACCAACCAGTAACTCCTGAACGATTAGCAGAAAAAACGCAATATTTACAAAATATAACCTCCAAAGCTACAACTAAACCCAATATCATTTTAATCAATTTTGATGATTTGGGCTATGGTGATTTAAGTTGCTATGGCAATCAATTAATTCATACGCCCATCATGGATTCTTTGGCAGCAAATGGGGTAAGAATGACTAATTTTTATAGTTGTTCTCCTGTCTGTACTCCATCAAGGGCAGGATTGATGACTGGTCGTTATCCTAAACGAGCTTATGCAAATGACCATGTTTATTTCCCAGAAGAAAGTGGAATGGCCGATTATCGAAAATTTAGAGGTTTCCAAAATGCGATACCGTTAGATGAGATAATGATTTCAGAGGTCTTACAAGCCAATGATTATGCGACAGGCATTATAGGTAAATGGCATTTAGGAGATAAAGCGGGGCATTTACCCAATGATTTTGGTTTCGATTATTACTATGGGGTGCATTATAGTAATGATATGATTCCGCTACATATTTATCGCAATGAGGAGTTGATTGAAGTCGATAAAAAGGAATTAAAAAATCCTAGTTTCCCTGGAGGATATTATGACATGGATACCCCTTTAGCAAAAGAAGGTATTGACCAAACTAAATTAACCGAAAATTATACCAAGGAGGCCATAAATTTCATTCAAAAAAATCAAGCACAACCATTTTTTCTCTACCTCCCCCACTCTTTCCCGCATGTGCCTCATTTTAGTTCTAGCCGTCAAAATGGAAAATCCGATGCAGGTTTATATGGGGATGTTGTCGAGGACTTAGATTGGAGTGTTGGGCAACTTATGAATACCTTGAGTGCTTTAAATTTAATGGACAATACCCTCGTCTTTATTACTAGCGATAACGGAGGAGATTTGCAAGGAAGTGTAGGTCCTTTAAGAGGTCGGAAACAATTAACTTTTGAAGGTGGTCAAAAAGTACCGATGATCATTTACGGTCCTTCTTTTGTTAAAACACCTTTTGAAACGAATGCTTTAGCCACCAATATGGATTTATTCCCAACTATTTTAGGCTTATTAGACCTTGCCTTACCTAAAGACAGATTAATTGATGGACGAAGTATTTTAGCTACGATTCAAAATAATGTAGCTAGTCCACATAGTCATGTTTTTTATAATTCGACCATTACTGGAGATTTTAAAGGTGTTCGAGATACTTTGTATAAATACCATGAAGATGTTCCTGGCATGTCTATTCCAATCTTCGGAATGCTCGGTTTAATTAATAAAATGAAACCACAATTGACGAATCTTAAATTAGATAACGAAGCGCATAATTTAATTAAAAAATATCCTACAAAGGCTGTCGAATTAAAAGCCTTACTAGACGAAAAGCAAGCACAGATGGATCGGAATCAGCGAGGTTGGGTCAACTAGGAAAATATTACGTCAAAAAAGTACCTTTATTCTACAAATAATAAATTACTAACAATGAGATTAATCAATGTATTATGCATATTAGGGTTGATGTTGTTCATCGCTAATTGCACCCCAAAATTTAATAGCGTAACTAAATCTGAAAAAACTGATGGTTTTGTTGCGCTATTCGACGGAGAAACTCTAGATGGATGGCATGTATTTAAAAACGGCACCAATTATTGGTCGGTCGAAGATGGGGCAATTGCTTTAAATCCGGGTAAACAAGGAGGGGATTTGGTAACCGATAACGCCTACGAAAATTACGAACTTCGATTGGAGTGGAAAATTTCTGATTGTGGCAATAGTGGCATTATCTATAATGTCAAAGAAGAAGGCTATAATGCCGTCTGGAAAACAGGACCAGAAATGCAAGTACTCGATAATAAATGTCATCCAGATGCAAAAATTAAAACGCACCGAGCTGGAGATTTATATGATATGATTTCCTGCAATGAAGAAACCGTCAAGCCTGCTAATGAATGGAATGCGGTGCGCTTAATTATCAATAATGGAAAAGTAGAACATTGGTTAAATGGTAAAAAAGTAGTCGAATTTGAAATGTTCAATGACAACTGGAAAGCTATGGTTGCCAAAAGTAAATTTAAAAGTATGCCTGATTTTGGTACAATTCGCAAAGGTAAAATTGCCTTACAAGACCATCATGATAAGGTTTGGTATCGGAATATTCGGATTAAGGAGTTGTAGGAGTAAAAAAATGAGGTTTTTAAATTGAGCGGCTGTGGGAAACAGCCGCCTTGTTTTAAGGTTTTCAAAACGGTACATTATTTTCTGAAATGCAATTATCATAAAGACTTGTCCTAGTTGACTTACAAAAACCTATTTGTCTGCTCGACAACAAACTAAAAATCCACTTTATTTGGTAGAACGACATGGGATTACGGAAAATGAAGGGGTTTTACAAAAAATAAGTGGTGCTTTGGATAAGATGACTGCTGTAGCTATTGCGAAGTAACCAATAGGCAATTATCTCTTATTTATCCAACAAAGGGCGTAGCGCATGGGGTGAAGGCATGTAAATGAACAAATGGTCCTTTTGCCTCAAATTCCTCATTCTTTTGTATTAATTCTCTTAGGCCCATATTGCAAAATGGACATGCGGCTTTTCTGAAAAAGACTAGGTATACTTTCTTACCTTTATAACTAGCTAAATTGATGGTGTTGCCATCAATATCTTTTGCTGTAAACGGAATGGCAGTATTGCCTGCTGTTAATTGATTCATTTTTAATTTCTGTTTTAATGATTAGGTGATTAGCATTTAATTTTCTATCCTACGGAGCTTGAGGGTAGTGTAAAGTCTAAAAAAAGACATGTTTATCAAGTTAAAATAACTGTCTAAACATGCTCTTGATATCATGAAAGATAAAAATTATTGCTTAATTTTTTGAGTGCGTATCATAGACTTTTCCACTAATTTTCCATTCTCCTTCTTTTTGTAAAGTACAAAAAAGTCAGTAAATCGGAATCCATGCCAATCAACAAATTCTACTTTGGCTGCCGCCGCAGGACCTGAAATATCTATCCAAGCGATATGGTGTTGAATATTTTTTGTAGGCCCCATAGAACTAACTGTTTCTCCGAATTGGTCGGCAGTTACATTGCTAAACTCGCCACTTATTGAGCCTACGATGTGAGCATGGTCGTAAAAGGCAGAACGACTCAATTGGCCATCTCCTGTTTTCGCACTTACGATATACGGTTCAAGTGCTTTAGCCACTTCTTGGTAGTCTGTGAAACTCTGGGTTTCTGCTGTTTGAGTAATCATTGTTATAATTTTTTTTAGATTAATAATGAAGAGTAGGCTTGTATAAATTAGCTATTATTGCTAACGATACTTTATACCACCTACTCTCTTGGCTAATCAATTGCTTGTTTATTAGCCTTGTAGGCCAATACACCAATCGAAATTGCCAGAACAACTAATTTTGTCATGATAAGGTTAACAAAACGGGTGAATAAAAAAGATATTAAAATGTATATATAGAGTGTAAAGCCATCAAAACCTAGGCCTCGACACCAGTACACGAATTGTTATTTTAAATAAAATATTTTCTAGATATAACTGATTTTTTTCATAGCTAAGAAAACTGTGTTACTTTCGACCGCATTAATTCTATAACAAAATTAAAAGCTTTTATAGCTATTTTATAGGAAAAGAAGGTCACAAATATGGACAAATAGATCAAATTAAATTTATTTTTGTCTAGTGACTAAACGAAAAGAAGCTGGCGCTATATTCGTCTTCTTTTTGAATAATTTGGTAAAAGACAAAATGTCTGAAAAACCAACTTTATTAGTAATTTCCTTGATAGATAATTCTGTAAAATTCAGTAACTCTTTTGCTTTTCAATTTTTTTCTCTGTAATATAATCTATCGGGCTCGACTTAAATTCTTTCTTGAAGGCTCGTTCAAATTCGGGTACACTCAGCTTACATAACTTAGCCAACTCTTCTACTTTTAAATTAGCATATAAATGTAATTCAACCACTTCATTTATCTTAATGGTCTTGTCCGTAGTCAAATCCCCAACCAAGTCTCCAACCGAATCAATTTTCTTGGTGTGAATGAATAATAACATCAATTCTTTAATTTTCAATTCTAATAAATCATCATTGACTAAAAGTGGATTTTCATTTGATTGTACGAGTAGTAAAATTAATTCTTTAATTTTCAATTCTAATAAGTCTTCATTAACCAATGAAGGGTTTTGAAAATAAAATTCTAAAGAATCAATGAACCTTGCAATATTCTCGCTAGAGGCCACTACCTGACTGCTTCGGTTTTTAGTTTGTTGCTCGATGATAGCAGGCAATTTACCCACATATAATTTTTTAAGAATCTCTGGAAATAAATGAACCGCAATCACTTCGACTTCCTCATTATCCGTTTTTTTCAAAATATCTATAAAATGGGTGCCACATTTTAAAAGAATCGCCTCATTACTTTTTAAGGTCATATTCATTTCTGAGGTAAGTATCGTAGGTCTGTCTCCTTTAAAATAGATA
Organism: Saprospiraceae bacterium; assembly: GCA_965277445.1. Taxonomy (GTDB): domain Bacteria; phylum Bacteroidota; class Bacteroidia; order Chitinophagales; family Saprospiraceae; genus JAFMDF01. The sequence continues at coordinate 301,555 of CBDICY010000002.1, forward strand.
AAACAGCCCGTATTTTGGAACATCGCCTCATATTGATAAGGAGCACGAATCTTCATCTTTTCAATGATGAATTGATCTTGGTATTTAAATTTCGGGTGGGCTAAAGTCATAGAATAAAATTACTAATTTAAAATTCATACACCTAATTCTAAGATAATTTCTACGGAACAAGATAAGGTCAATATAAGTTTTGATGCTAATTTAATGGTTCACCAAGCTTGAAATGACGAGTAATTTTTTAAGAGCAAAAGTACAGGGGAACTTCAGTTCCCCGAAGAATTTATCGACTGGGAACTGAAGTTCCCATATACTAATCACCCATCAAATCATGTTTGGCAAACCATTAGTATTTAAAATTAAATAGATATTAGGAAGACTACATGGACAATAAGGTCAAAGTGATAGACTTTACGTCCATATTTATTTTAGATAATGAAAATATATCCTTAAATAGCCAGTTGTCCGTACTTTAGTAGCATCTAAAGCAAGTTTCCCTGTGTTGTTGGCCTATTAATTAAAATAGAAAATTCTATTAAAAAAGTATTATGAAAAGAGCATTATTCTTATTTACCGCAGTCCTATTTTGGGCTTTAAATTTTCATTTGGGCAAAATCATGATGGAATACGTTTCTCCCAATACTTCTGCTTTTTGGCGGTATATTTTTGGGGTGATTGCACTAGTCTTATTGACGGTCACTAAATTTCCTACTAAGGCACAAATTGAAAAAAATCTTAAAGGTATATTTTTAGTAGGGTTTATCGGTCTTTTTGGATTTATCTACTTTTTCTTTCAAGGATTAAAATATACTTCTGCCATTAACGGCTCACTAATTATTGCACTAAATCCTATGACCACGCTTGTCATAGTCGCTATTTTTCAAGGGTATAAAATAAAAATACGGGAAATTATTGGAGCTATTGTGGCATTCTCTGGAGTCGTTTATTTATTGACGGCAGGAAACATAAACGCCATTTTTTCTTTGCAATTTAATTATGGGGATCTCTTATTTTTCGTAGCAAATATCCTTTTTGCTTTGCATAATATATGGATAGGAAAATATTCCAAAGATTTAGGCAATTTGACTTTTACGATGCTTACAAGCGTCTGTTGTCTAATCGGTTTTAGCATCACTCAATTATGGGAGCCTTCTGTAGACTTGCGCTCTCTACCGCTACCATTTTGGTTAGCAGCAATGGGGATGGGCTTTTTAGGAACAGCGCTGGCCTATTATTGTTGGAATTATGGCATCATTAAAATTGGTGCCACTCGTGGAGCCGTTTTTACCAATGCCATCCCTTTATGTACCGCTTTTTTTGCCATTCTATTTGGCGAACAAATTTTGGGTTTTCATTGGGTTAGTTCCTTTTTGATCATTGGTGGCTTGTTATTGGTGCAGCTAAAAAGAAAACCGACAGTAGCGAAATCACTTGCATAAAGGGCATGATTATTCTCTTAAAGAAATTAAATGCTCTAGGTGCCAGATGTCAGGTTCTTGGTTCCAGGTTAGATCTATTTACATCATACCTGAAACCAAGAATCTGATACCCGATACCATTTTTTAAGAAATTTAATCGACTCCCTTCTTATAAACCAGTTCCTACTTCATAAGCTTCCACCAATATTTCTTCCAAATCCGCTTCACCTTGATTGGTTAAAATAATTACCCCAATTTGAGTATCAGGGTTAAATGCCATCGTCGTTGCCACGCCTTGCTCTCCCCCATCGTGTCCCCAAAGGTTCGCTGCTTCATCCATTTGGAATAAATGCAAACCCATCTCTTCGCTCAAATTAGGAATTTGTAAAGTCGTCATTTTATCAATAGTAGTTTGCTTGAGCAATTGGTAATTATTCGATGCGCCCTGCTGAACTAAGGCGCTTAAAAATTTAAACATATCTCCTGCCGTAGATCGCAATCCACCATTCGGATAATCGGTAAAAGTATACTGCTCTATACTCTCATTTCGCCCATTGATATAATCATACGGTTGAACAATAAATTGATCAATATCTGCCAAGTGCCAAGCCGTATTCGTCATCCCCAAGGGACTAAAAATATTTTGCTTGCAATACTCATCAAAATCCATTCCTGAAATCTCTGCTACTAAAGCGCCGATTAGGGCAGCACCAACATTGGAATATTCGTGTTGACTACCAGGTCTAAAATCATGAAAATTGTCACTTTCATCATAAAATTCCCCATTAGGCGTTAAATAACTTTCTAGAAATTCTATCAATTCTACAGGGCTATCTTCTCCGTAATAATATTGATCATCCAAAGCAGCTCCATCTGCGATGCCAGAAGTATGCGTTAACAACATACGGAAAGTTATCTCTTTGCTATACCCAGAAATGGCTACCTCAAAATCCAAATAATCATTAATCGAATCTTCTAGGTCAAATTTCCCTTGATCGTATAATTGTAATAAAGCAGTAGCCGTCACTACTTTGGAAACGGATGCCAATAGGAATAAATGGTCATTTTGTAAGGGTATATTTTTTTCGACATTGGATTTTCCAAAACAACCTTCGTATAGGATTTCATCTGCTTCGAAGATTAAGACGGACAAAGCTGGAATATGCTGTGCTTGCATTTCTTCTTGTAAATAATCTTTAAAATCTACAAGGGTTGCACTATCGCTATTTCTTCCTTTTCCTTCTTGACTAAGCGTGGTGGGTGTATCTACCATAGGTGTTTCTAGAACAGTATTCTCCTTGGTACAATTGGTTAATAAAAAGGAAGCAAAAAGCGCAATGATTAAAGAAAAATTGGACAACTTCATTGGATAAGATTTTTAGTTTTTTGATTAATTATTCATTTCCCTTTACAGACGAAGCTTTGTTTGCTTCCCCCTATGTGCAGGGGTGTTAAATTCTGTTTTAAGAGAGGGTAAATGTTAAAATTTTATTCTGAGATTTTAGTTTGCACGGTGCAATTCCCTCCTTTTGAAGCAGGGCTGTTAAATTCTGTTTCACAAGTGGTAAATTGTTAAAGTTTTTTCCTGAGATTTTGGTTTGCACGATATTTCTCCCCCTTTTGAAGGGGGGAGAAATATCGTGCAAAACCTCAAATTTTGTGCAAAAAATAAATGCTTTAAAATTTGCAAAAGAGAACTTAACAGCCCTACCTGCCCTATGTGGTAGAGTAATTAATTTAAACTAAGTGCAAGGATTGAAGAATTTGGAGTGGCAAAGATTGAAGGATACTACTGGCCATCAATCATTTGGGCTCGTATAAGTCATAATATTTATATTTCGTAATCACTAAAACATCTAATACATTATTATAGTTACACCAACTAAAAACTAAAATAATTTTACTAAAATTTGTTTATTCAAAATTAAACGATATATTTGTATCAATACAAAGAAGAAAATTAAAAAACGTTTTATTCATTTGATTCTAGTTGTTTGACAAGTAAAATGTAAATAGGTTTTAGGAAGTGTTTCCTCGGGCGAGCAATGCTAATACATATCGTTTTAATACGATTCAATTTAGCCATCGGCAGTCATCTTTTCTCTGAAATAGATTTTTAAATCTAATTGACTGATTTATTTTTGAGTTATTAAGCAGGGAAGTGCTTTCTATTGGGGGTTATACTAGTAATGGGCTTAATTTGTTTATGCTAAATTTTGTTTCCTTTTACTTAGGTTTGTTAATAATTAAATGGTTTACTACTATTATAAATAGCTCACCTTTAATCTTAAGCAAAAAGCCATATAATTTTATTGTGTTACCTATCGCTTTTTGTTCTATTAATTTTAAAAATAGCATTCAATCGTTAATTTACATTTTTACTTCCTGCAAAGGGTCTGACAAACAATGTTTTAATCAACATTTGTAAAACGATTTCTTAACTAAATTTCATTTTATGAGCGCAACAAAGTAAGCGGAGCGCAAAGGTAGCGGGCTTCTAAACTTTTGCGTCAATTTTCATGGAAGCATTAGCTCAGGGTGAAAAGCATACTGTTCCAGAGGTGTCTTTATTTGAAATAGTCCATTTATAAGAGATGTGAAAAAATTAATCGACTTTACGACTTCTTTTAGTAACTTTATCTCTTGATAAATTCAATTTTAATAGGACCAATATCTTTAATAACAATAGTAAGCTAAACTCATCAGGCTAATAGAAAAGCCGATTGATATAAATCAATCGGCTTTTCTCGTTTTAGCGTTTAGGTTTATTCAAATTTTATCAACCATTTCTTTAACAAAAGTAAAGCCCTTGTGTTACCACAAGAGCTTACCAACTATTAAATAAGAACATTACCTCTTTATAATTAAATTTTGACAAAACTTCCTACTAAAAAGTAGAAAGCGAAAATATTGTCAAAAAAGAATTGGCTTTTTATCGGTCTTTTTGAATCTCCATGGTTGCTGGAATACAAATAATCGAAGGACATTGAATACCTATTAAGTAATCTTCAATTTCTCCAGTACTAGCAAAACCATAAGGGGTCATATTATCCGTATTACTGATTCTAATTCTGAGGCCTATTAAACCAGTCGTCGCATTCGCAGGAACGGTAATACTTAGTAAAGACGGGAAATTTCCATCTGTGGCATCTTTTAGGTCAGCCACCATTTCATTGGCATCATCAAAATCACCATCTCCATTCCAGTCAATCCAAGCCTCTACGTGAGCGGTATCCGTTGTGGTATTCGTTACGGATAATGGCAAACGGAAGGTAATACCAGGTTTTAAATCAAGGGTGGAGAATATCGTTAACCCATCTTCATCCTCACCGTCACCTAAGGCATCATTTAAAGGTTGTCCATTAGGTTCAGTATCAACCGTTGCACCTAAACTCAAGCCTGGAATAATGACGTGAACAGGACCATTATTCTCCTGTAAAGTTTGGTAATCCGAATTATCCGTTGTCGTAGAAGTATCTGGTAAATCTCCTAAATCACAACTAACCGCAGTTACCGTAATAGTCGTCGTATCAACACATCCTCCACCTATTTCATTTTCAATAAAGTAAGTTTGTGTACCATTGGCCGTTGCAATAGTCGAAATGGTATCGGAATAAGTGCCAAAACTCGTTCCGTATTTAATCGACCCACTTACAGTACCACTTAGTAATGATTTCAAATCAACGGGGAATCCAGCGCAAATGGTTGTATCCCTTCCAATAATATTTGCATCTGGTAAGATACTGACGGTTACGCTATCGACTGCCACACAATTGGCCGTAGTGGTCACTTTTCTAAAATAAAATTTAGTATCCATGGAAGGAGAAACCGTACTTACGATGACCGCAGTTCCATTTAAAGCACCTGCTAAAGTTGAATGACAAGTCAAGGTGCCCGTCGTTCCAGCATTATCCGTCACTACCGTTTTTAAGTCTATACTACCACCTGCACAAATAGAACCGGGTAAGACGGTTAAATCTGGTAATGATTGAATATTTACAACCACACTATCATACCTCAAACAGTTGTTAGTGGTAATTTTTCTGATGTAATATTTAGTTGTTGTACTTGGATTTTGATTGGCGCCGATATTATTAGAACTACTCGTCGCATCAGCTAAGGAGTTGTGATAAGTCGTCGTTCCTAAAGTACCAGCGTTATCCGTCACTAAAGTACTTAAGTCTACAGATTCATTAGGGCAAACAGTTGTTGTCGTTGTTACCAAATCTGGCAATGGCAAAATAGTGATGGTTAAACTGTCAATACTTAAACAACTTTGGCTACCAACCGATTTACTTAAATAGTATTTGGTGGTATTGACTGGATTAACCGTATTACTAATCGCATTCGTTCCTCCATTGGCATCCGCTAGAGTGGCATAATACGCCATGGTACCAGTCGTTCCTGCATTATCCGTAAATAAGGTGGCTAAATCTGCACTTTCGCCTGCACAAATACTGCTATCTCTAGTAACTAAATCCGCCATCGTGACAATATTTACGGTCAAACTATCTACGATTGGACAACTAGCTGTTGTAGTTACTTTTCTAATGTAGAATTTAGTCGTTGTAATTGGTGTCACGTTTGTTGATAAAGCATTTGTTCCATTATTGGCATCTACTAATAAATTATGGAAGGTAGTCGTTCCAACCGTTCCAGCGTCATCTGTAAATAGCGTGCTTAAATCAACTGTCTCTGCACCACAGATAGTAGTATCTCTTGGTGTTAAATCTGGAAATGGTTGAACCGTAACCGCTACACTATCTATATCCGTACAATCACCAGCTGTTGTGGTCTTTAAGATATAATACTTCGTATCACTAGTCGGTGTCTGACTGTTGCCAATATCATTCGTTCCGCCTTCTGCATCTGCAAAAGTTGCGTGGTAAGTCAAAATGCCACTAGTAGGAGTATTATCCGTTACTAAAGTATTTAAGTCTACATTTTCACCTGCGCAAATAATGGGAGGGGTCGTTGCCAAATCTGGTAAGTCTTGAATGGTGATGGTTAAACTATCCAAATCGGTACAGGTAGCCGTTGTGGTTGCTTTTCTAACAAAATATTTAGTCGTGCTACTCAGCGTTACATTTGTGCTAACTAAAGCATTACTTGCACTTTGTGCATCTGCTAAATTATCGTAGAAACTAGTTGTTCCAATTGTATTAGCAGCATCACTTACTAAGTTGCTTAACTCCACACTTTCACTAGCACAAATCAAAGAGTCTCTAGTAACCAAATTTGGATTGGTTTGTAAAGTGATGGTCAAACTATCTGTAGTGGAACAATTACTACCTGTTGTTATTTTTCTAACATAATATTTAGTCGTTGAACTTGGTGTTACGGTATTGGTAATGGCATTTGTTCCTGCCAATGCATCTGGATGAGTCGTATGGAAAGTAGTTGTTCCAGTAGTTGAGGCATTATCGGTTACTAATGGCCCTAAATCAATCGCTTGTTCTGCACAAATCGTACTATCTTTAGTCACCAAATCTGGTGCTACCTGCACATTGACCATTACGGATGCTACATCAATACATTCTGCATCGGTCGTTGTTTTTAGAATAAAATATTCGGTATTGACGGTTGGAGATTGAGTCGCACTAATGGCATTGTCTCCATTCTGTGCATCCGTCAAATTATTATGGTAAGATAAAGTCCCTATCGTATTCGCGTTATCCGTGACCAACGTACTTAAATCAACCGATGCACCTACACAAATTAGGGTATTCGTAGCAGTCAAATCTGGTAGCGTCTGAAGATTAACTACAATACTATCAATATCCACACAATTACCAAGGTTAGTGCCTTTACGAATGTAATATTTACTGGTAAAGTTAGGCGTAACCAAAGTACTACCTAATGCAGCGATGTTACCTTCTGCATTACTTTTGCTCGTATGGAATGTTGTCGTACCTGTTGTATTTGCCTCATCTGTAAATAGCGTTGTTAATTCAACCGACTGACCATCACATACTAAAGTATCTCTGGTACTTAGGTTAGGTACGGTCTGTAGCGTAATCGTCATACTATCAATGGTTACACAAGTACCAACGGTTGTCTCTTTTCTAACATAATATTTAGTCGAAATTACTGGCATCACACTATTTGAGATAGCGCCCGAACTATTATTGGCATCCGCCAAGCTAGTATGGAACGTAGTTGTTCCCGTTGTACCTGCATTATCCGTCACCAATCCAGTTAAGTCTACCGTTTCATTTCCACAAATGGTACTATCTAGTGTTGCTAAAACGGGTAAGTCCTGCACCGTAATCGTCAAACTATCGATATTCGTACAAGCAACCGTTGCAGTTGTTTTTAGCACATAATATTTAGTCGTCGTTGTTGGACTTTGGGAATTTCCGATGTCCCCTACCCCACTCTGTGCATCTACTAAAGAACTATGATAAGTCAATGTCCCCGTTGTGTTAGCGTTATCTGTTACCAAAGTACTTAAATCAACGGTTGCCCCATCACAAATTAAAGCATCGATTGTGCTTAAAGCGGGATTTGGTTGAATGGTCACTTCTATGCTATCAATTACAGTACAATTAGGCACATTCGTAATAATCTTTCTTAGATAGTATTTATCAGCAATTGCGGTAGTTACCGTACTACTAATCGCATTCGTCATTCCTTCTGCATCCGCCAACGTATTATAGTAAGTAGTTGTACCCGTTGTATTATTGTCATCCACAAATAAACTACTTAAGTCTACTGATTCATTAGGACAAACCGTAGTATCTCTAGTTATTAGGTTCGGAATTTGTTCAATGACTGCCGCAACAGTAGCCGTATCTTTACAGGCATTTGCATCCGTTACAATCACTTGATAGTTGCCCGTTGCTGCAATAGTGGCATCTGCAATAATTGGGTCTTCAACATTTGCAGTAAAAGCATTAGTACCGGACCAATCGTAATTAAAAGTAGCTGTTCCGCTGGTTGTCGTAGCACTTAGCTTTAAAGTATCTCCCGCACAAATAGGGCTATTCAAAGTAGCCATAATGTCTGGTTTGGGGGCAATCGTAACCTGAGTGGTATTCTGTCCTTGGCAACCAGAAGTAAGGGTAATGGTCACACCAACCTCTCCTGCTACTCCACCTAATGTCCAATCAACTAAGACAAAAGTGTCCGTCGCTGTGCCTCCACCAGAAATGACCCCATTGGTTACATTCCAAGAATAGGCAGTACCAGCACCAAAATTGGAAATTGAAAATACTTCATCTACTGATTCGGCACAAACAGTTCGTTCAGAAGAAGCAACTAGACCATCTACCCCAACTTGAACATTGAAGTCAAAAGTATCTCTATCAAAACAACTATTGATATCCGTTACGGTTAATTCGATTTGATAAGTTCCTGGTGCAACACTTGAAGCGTCAAAAACTGGATTTTCATCCGTACTTGAATTACTTCCTCCAAAAGGGGTGATGATACTTCCGATAACTCGCCAATTATAACTATATGGTGCAGTTCCTTGGCTTATCGTTGCGCCTAGAGTAGTCATGTCTCCTGCACAAACCGCTGGAGAAATATAGCTAATGATCGTTGGGATATTATTAATTAAGCTTACTCCAATTCGATTGGCACTAATACAGCCTGAAACCGTATTTTCTACTTGAGCATAAACCGTAGTAGTATCCCCTACTACAGGTGCCGCGGGAGAAGAAGCCCCCGATAAAGTAATTGCTTGGTTATTGACACCTGATATAGTTGCTCCTGATACTAGACTTCCATTAATCGCCGAATTCCACCAAGTAACTGTAAAGCCTGCTCCTGGGTCATCAACACTTATAGTTGGTAGCGGTGAATCGCCATCACAATATTGACCGTTGGTAGGATTAGTCGCATTTGCGGGTAAAGGATTCACCGTAACCGTTAAACTATCCAAAGCCTGACAATTTTGTGTACCTACTGCTTTTCTGACATAATATTTCGTAGTGCCAACTGGCGTTACATCTGTGCTACCAAGCGGACTAGCTCCATTTTGAGCGTCCACTAAACTTGCATGATAGGTCATTGTGCCTGTTAAACCTGCATTATCCGTTGCTAAAGTCGCCAAGTCCACACTTTCCCCTGCACAAAGATCAATATCGGTGGTACTTAAACTTGGTACAGATTCCATGACAATGGTTAAACTATCTAGGTCTACACAATTCCCCATAGTCGTTTCTTTTCTGATATAATATTCAGTCGTTGCCGTAGGACTCACCGTCGTACTTCCTAATGGATTACTATTTCCTTGTGCGTCTGCCAAAGTTGGGTGGTAACTCATTGTTCCAGTCGTCCCCGCCGCATCAGTTACCAAAGTCGCAAGGTCTACATTTTGTCCAACACATAAGGTATCATTTTCCGTCGTTAAATCTGGCAATGCTTGCACATTGATGGTGATGCTATCTACCGCTGCACAGGATGCAGTCGTTGTTACTTTACTGACGTAATACTTAGTGGTTAAACTAGGCGTAACCATACTATTTCCTAAGGCATTGCTCGCACTTTGTGCATCCGCTAAGGAATTATGGAAAGTAGTCGTACCAATCGTTCCATTATTATCCGAAACTCGACCTATTAAGTCTACCGTTTCGCCTGCACATATAAAGACATCAGACGTCAATAAATCTGGCAATGGCTGTACGGTAATCGTTAGACTATCAAGGTCTTGACAATTAGCGGTTGTGGTTGTTTTCTGAATATAATATTTAGTAGTCGTATTGGGCATTACGGTAGTTGAACCTAGGGGATTCGATTGACTTTGCGCCTCTGCCAAACTTGAATGATAGGTCATCGTACCCGTCGTACTTGCATTATCACTTACCTGCCCACTCAAATCAATGCTTACACCATTACAAATAGTCGCATCCGTTGTCACCAAATCAGGATTTGGTTGAACCGTAATTTCTAAATTAGCAACCGTGAAACAACCTCCTGTAGCTGTCTCTTTTCTCACATGATAAGTTGTCGTTGAAGCTGGGCTAACGTTACTACTTCCTAGTTCATTCACTCCCAATTGGGCATCGCCATTAGAAGTATGGAAAGTAACGGTTCCTGTGGTTCCAGCATTATCCGTTACGAGTCCTATTAAATCAACCGCATTCGTCGCACAAATAATTGAATCCAAGGTCGTCAAATCAGGCAAAGGTTGTCTGGTAATTGTCAAACTATCGACATCTGGACAATTGGCGATAGTTGTTACTTTTCTGACGTAATACTTAGTTGTAGTCGCCGCATTAACCGTACTACTGCCGAGTGCATTACTTCCTGCTTGCGCATCGGCTAAAGTAGTATGGAAAGTGGTTGTGCCCGTTGTGGCTGCATCGTCGGTTACTAAACCATCTAAAGTTATATGATCTCCTGCACATGCCAAAGTATCTTTAGTTGATAAATTGGATACTGGCTGTACGGTAATGGTTAAACTATCCAAATCCGTACAATTCGTAGTGGTCGTTGTTTTTAATACGTAATACTTAGTCGTCGCTGAAGGACTAACGGTGGAATTACCCAAAGCATTCGTATTGCTTTGTGCATCGGCTAAAGTGTTATGGAAAGTAGTTGTCCCTGTCGTAGTCGCATTATCGGTTACTTGTACACTTAAGTCAATACTAACCCCTGCACAAATTGTCGCATCGGTTGTAGCTAAATCTGGGTTGGGTTGAACCGTAATGATCAAGCTATCCAAATCTACACAATTAGCTGTCGTTGTTGCTTTTCTTAGATAATATTTCGTCGTTGAACTTGGATTGACAGTTGTACTGCCTAAAGCCCCACTATTTCCTTGTGCATCTGCTAAAGTATTATGATAAGATAAATTACCTATGGTATTGTTATTATCTACTACTAAACCGTTCAAGTCCACCGATATACCATTACAGATAGTTGAATCAGTTGGCACTAAGTCTGGTAGTGCTTGAATGGTAATTGCGATACTATCAATGTCCATACAACTAACAGTCGTTGTTACTTTTCGAACATAGTATTTTGCATCTGCTGATGGATTGACTGTCGTAATACCTAATACATTTGCCTCACTTTGGGCATCAGTCAGCGTAGCATGGTAAGTCATCGTACCAGTCGTTCCTGCCTCATCCGTCGTTTGGTTGACTAAATCAACGCTTTGCCCATTACATAAAGTGGTATCTCTTGTGGTCAAATTCGGTAACGGTTGAACAGTAATCGTTAGACTAGCAATATCGGTACAGCTTTCTACTGTCGTAATCTTCTTTACATAGTAAGTAGTCGTTGTGGTTGGACTCACAGGGTTACTCTGAATATTTGCCCCAGCATCTGCATCTGCCATACTTAAGAAATAGGATTGAGAACCTGTGGTTGAGTTATTATCCACTACTTGATTGTCTAAATCAATAGAAGTACCTTGACAAATCGTTGCATCCGTCGTCGCCAAATCTGGTAATGGTTGAATCGTGATGATCAAACTATCTATATCTACACAAGAACCTGTCGTTGTATTTTTTCTAATATAATATTTAGTCGTTACTGCTGGTGTCAAATTGCTTCCTAAATTACTGCTACCACTATGTGCATCTGCTAAGCTATTATGGTAAGTTACCGTTCCACTTGTACCTGCATTATCCGTTACCAAAGTAGCTAAGTTTACACTTATTCCTGCACAAATTGTTTGGTCAGTCGTAGATAAATTAGGAGCGTCTTGGACGGTTATTAAAGTACTATCAATATCTACACAACTATGAGCATTTGTTACTTTTCTGACGTAATAGCGAGTAGTCGTAATTGGAGTAATAGAACTAGTTAATGGACTAGCTCCAGTATTTGCGTCCGCAGCGGAACTATGCCACGTCATGGTTCCAGCCAAATTAGCATTATCGGTTACTCTATTATTTAAGTCAATCGTTACTTCATTACAAATAGTTGTATCAGTAGTTGCTAGGTCTGATTTTGGCAAAAAGGCAAAAGAAACTGGACAACATACTGCGCCTGTACATCCATTGGTATCCACTCCTTCATAATGAAAACTACCTTCTTCTGTTATGATATAAAAAGTGTCTGTAGCCCCCGAAATTTCAGCATTATCTTTAAACCATTTAACATTGGACACTCCTGCTTCGGTAGAAAGTGTAAAACTTTCTCCTTCACAAAACTGATAAACAGTATCTAAACAATTCAACTTGAATATAGCACTAACGGTGGTATCACATTCCATCCAATCTAGGGTTTTACACGCTGAAAAACCGTTTGGATCAAGTACATCACTATCTACGTATTCATCCGTTCCAACATCAGCTGTTGCAAAAGAATAATTGGTGCCAGCAGGTGCAATAAACTGCATTCGATAATCCCCTGCTGGAATTCCATCAAAGCGGTATGCTCCCTGATTATCTGTTTTAGTTGTAGCTATCGCATTTATTGTATCTGAACAAGAAAATAGATTGACCGTTGCATTTTCAATCGCTAAATCTCCTACATCTCTGACGTTATCCCCATTTTGGTCAAGTGTCGCGAAAGCACTAATATAAACACAAGATACGGGCAAGTGGTTATCAACTACAAAAGGATCACCTGGTGCTAAATCAAAAGATAAATAATAAGGATTTTGGGTACAATCTGTGTCTGTAATATAAGCACCCATGGTATCAACCCCTAAGGACACTTCCCCGTTGACAACTCCGTCCATATCTATACCCGTTCCATCTGTTCCTGTGGGGTCAAAAGCACCTGCTTGAGGTAAACAATTATTACTTAGGGTGAACCCCGAAGGATGCGTATAAGTAACCGTATAAACACCTGCCACGTTATTGGTGAAAAAGAAAAATTCCCCAGAAGAACCGTCATCAATAATATAAGCAATACCTCCAGGTGGGGTCTCAACGGTAATACTACCGCCTTGTACTATAGCTCCCGTTTTGTCACAATAAATAAATCCACGTGGATCAAAAAGTCCATTGTAATTGACCCAAGCATAGTCGTGATCATCTTCATCATTTTCTTCGTTAGCCAGTTTATTATCTCCGCCAATAATATCATTATCTCCATCGGTATCAAAAGTAGAATCGTCATCTACAGCTAATGGCCCGCCCAACGTTTCAGAGGCAAAAACGACTTCCGCTTTATTTAAAAAGGTTTCTGGATCAATGGCATCAGTTACGTTAACATTTAACTTCACGATTACCTCGGCAGAATCCCCTGCTGCTATGGCACCAATCGTGTAGGTAGTATCATTTGCCCAATTGCTCGAATTCCCTGTATTGGCACTACTATTTTGAGCAGTAGTGAAGGACATATTTTCTCCTGCATAATCCTTGATTTTTACGTCAAAAGCGTCAATATTTCCTTGATTGTACACTTTTATCGCAAAAGTTATTTCCTCTCCATCCTCTACTTTTAGTTCGGCTGGTTCAACAACTCTTTTAGTCAAAGCTAAATCAAAGACACAAACAACGTATCCTAAAGGAGTGGATATGGAAGAACAACTTCCTCCAATGTCTCCAATTGCTATGCCTGCTGTGAAATTAGGAGCAGTCTGAGTATTATCATAAACCACGCTAAACACATTATAAATTCCAGCGTCTAACCCCGTAATAGGCGAACTATTATGCGTGCTGACAATTTTATGTTTGCCATCCGTTAGAACATAAACTTGGGTCGTATTGGCATCGGTATCTTCTCCTGATAATTGAAAAGACAATGAACCCGTTGAATTACTACAATCACAAACGCCAATGGTCAAAGGTGTCTCCGAAATGGAATGACAAGCAGAACCAGAAAGATTATTGATGTCCTGCCCAGCAGAGAAATCTGGGGCAGATCCACTATTGTCGTATACTACTGTATAAGCTAGGTACTGCCCAACTGGAACATCTGCAATCGGTAAAGTGGTAGACGCAAATTGGATAATACCTCCAGCATTCGTTAATACGTACTGTTGATTGGCTCCCGTTGCCGCTCCCACTACCGTAAAGCTGATGGAATCTCCCTTCATAAAATTACAGCCCGTTTGAGCAAAACCTGCGTATGCACAAAACTGTAGAATTAAAAGGACTAGGGAATATTTTATTATTTTCATGCTCTTAAATTTCTTAAGTAGAATTTGACAATTCTTTTCCTATTTATAATTAGTAACTAAGTGTCCCTGAATTCAAAGAGCAACCACTTGTAGTTTGAATGCTAAAAGTATTAGGGTCATTTTCGCCTGTCCCACTGGCATTGCCGTCACAGTTGGGGTCTGTTACCATACCAAAATCCTTTCCACTCGTTCCTGTTGGCAGTACTATACTTTCAGCGCCACCCGCAGTTAAGCCAGCTCCTCCAACCCCACAAGGAGAACCTGAGGCATCTGATAAATCAGAACTTTCCTTGTCGGCAGTTCCATTTTCAGTTCCATCACCATTGGCCTCTGCTTGATTAGAAAAACTTGTTTTACCTGAAGAAGGATAAAATTTAATCACGTATTCAATGGTAAAATTGGAACCTACTGGTAAATTTTCGCCCGTCGAAGGTTGAATGATAGCAGTATTACTTCCTCCATCATAGCTACTTACTATATTAGCAACATTAGCTCCGCCACTAGTATTCGTTACTGACGGGGCACTAGCAATCGCATATTCACCAGCCGCATCAACATTTGCTGCACTTGTTTGTGCTGTCCCAAATTCTGTTGCCAAATTATCTTCAATTAGCATATCATAAATTGGGTCTGTTCCAATGTTTTCAACGAATAATACCCACGTTGCATTAAAACTTCCATCACCATTAGCGGTTAGGGTTTTAAGCATTTTGGCAATGCCTATTTTTGCCGTTCCACCACTTGGCGTATTAACTGTTACAGATGCATTGGCCTCATCATCTTGACTTTGGTCGCCGTCATCATTGTTGGGTTGTGAGTCAATATCTGTTTCGGTATGTGCTGTTACTTCAGCTACGTTTTTATAATCTCCCGTTGATAATACTTCGGTGTCGAATGTCAACTCAATACTATCATTAGCATTGATGTTAAATCCCGTCCACGTAATTGTATTACTATTTGCTGTGCCACTATTTGAAATGTTAGTGATATTTGTATAACCATCTGGTACGACATCTTTAATGTCTACATTCGTTGCATTCGATGGCCCTTTATTCACTACTTTTACCGTAAAGGTGACATTTTCGCCAATGTTGGGTGTGGTATTATTGACGGTGTTGGTTAGTTCTACGTCGATAACAGGGGTTGGTGTGACCGTTGCGCTATTTTCATCATCCTCACTTTGGTCACCATCGTCATTATTTGGAGAACTATCAGCATCCGTAGACTCCATAACAGCTGTTACTTGTGCCGTGTTTTTATAATCTCCACTTGCTGCGACCGTTGCATCAAAAGTCAAGCTTATATTGTTATTTGAATTGATACTTAAACCACTCCAAGTGATCGTACCATCACTTTCTGAACCACTATTTGAAATGTTAGTAATGTTGGAATAACCACTTGGCACAATGTCTTTTACTTCAATACCTGTGGCATCGCCTGTTCCTTTATTATCTACTTGGATGGTAAAAGTTACTGTTCCTCCAACGTTTGGTGTAGAATTATTTACAGACTTAACTAATTCCAAATCAATAGATTCGGAAGTTCCTTCGCAACTACAAGTACCAAAACAATCGGCTAAAATAGTATTCTTATTGGCCTCGGAGCCAGTATTCGGTACATTCGTTGACCCATTCTTATCAGAATACCAAGTCACATTGGTAGCTGACCAAGTGCCCGAATTCTCGAAAATATCTTCAACAGCCACACAAACATCATCTCCGTTTAACGTACCTGAGTTGACTTGGAAGTTACCTGATTTATTGACCTTAATATCGACTTCACATAAGGTCATTGTCCCATCACTTGTTTGGTAATTTCCGTTGGCTACAATTATATCTGTTCTGGCAATATATTGCCGATTAGAGTTTTGCCAATTCCCAGAATCATCTCCATCCGAATTACCAAAATCAGTAGGCGTTGCATGATTTTGTCCAGCATCTCCAATTTCTATACAACATTCTATAATCACATCTACCCCACTCGTTCCAGTACCAGAACCTGTACTTTGTAACTGAAAATCTTGAGTGACGTTGATACAATCATTTTTCAAATATCTATACCCTCCATCGTTTTGCCAATTGGCAGAAGTATAGGATTCAGAGGTAAAATTGGTCCCTGCCATTTCCTCTCCGATCTCGATTTGAGTACCAATGATACAGATATAAGAATTAGTCGTTTGTTGAAAATTTCCGTAAGTCTGTAATGCTCCACCGTGTTGAATATAGGTAGAACCAGAATTATCTAATTGTAAATTTCCATTTTCCAAAACGAGGGTAGGCCCATCTATAAAAACCACCGCATTACTACTTTTTAATAGCAGATCACCACTAGGAACCCGAACCGTTCCTGTCCCCGAAATTCTAATTTTAGAGGTCACATTATCCGAAGAGCCTAGCCCCAAAGAACTCCAAGTGACAGTTCCAGAGGCCACCACATCTTTGTCAAAAGAACTGGGTGGTGTACAAACCGATTCAGGGGCGGGGTCTGAACATTGAGCATATGACTCATTCGTACTTACAAAAGATAGGGCAAAGAGCAAAACAAGGGTAAAAGTTGTTTTATTTTTAAAAACATCGTAAAGCTTTCTCATAATTTTGGATATGAAAATTTTAATAAATTATTCTACTAGGAAATATTTTAATTTTTTTGAATAGTGATGTCCAAACAATTACCTGTTGGGCAGAAGGAACAATGGTCAACCGCTGTTACTATTGTCGCTTTTTCGCAGGTCAAAACGGTATTGTCTTCAATTCTTAAATTATAGGAATCCGTACCATTGGCTAAAAATCGTTGGGTATTGCCCGAATCTTGGAAAGTTAAAGTAAGGGGTATTCCATAAGTTC
The DNA here is from genome assembly GCA_965277445.1 of Saprospiraceae bacterium. GTDB lineage: Bacteria > Bacteroidota > Bacteroidia > Chitinophagales > Saprospiraceae > JAFMDF01. Next base: position 318,846 of record CBDICY010000002.1, read on the forward strand.
CTGTTCCTATTAGATCAGCGCCATTATAGACATTGAATTGAGTAGAAATCCCCGGAGTCGCAGTTGTTACAGTCATTTCTATGGTGAAATAATCATCTCCGTCGTTATTGAATGTATTATTATTATTACAAGTGCTATTGATACTTACAGCTATTTCAGTAATCTGGTTTATAGTAACTGAATCAAGAACAAAACAAGCCGTATTAGCGGTATTGATTAATCGAACATAATAAGTTGAATCTGTAGTTGGCGTGATGACTGAATTAGCCATTGGGTTCATATTAGCAAGTGCATCTACATAGTTGGTAAACCAAGAAGTATCGGCTGTAATTCCTCCATCATTACTAATCATATTATCCAATTCTAAGGAAGAACCCAAACAAAGAAAAGTATCTCTAGTAATTATGCTAGGAATAGGGTTGACAATAACTAAAATTTCCTCATAAGGTCGGCAAGTATTACCACTTGGTAATGGATGCTTAATGGCATAGACATAAAAAGTATCTGGTTCATTACCATTGCTTACAAAAGCAGGAATACTATGATTAGTTAGAATAATGGAATCAGTAGTACTAGAAATTTGTAGCGTGTCAATACCCGTTCCTCCCGTATATATTACCGAAGAGTCTGTCTGCTGAGTTGTAAAATAAACGAAAGCAATACTATCTGGATTGGTAAAAGTCGTCGTCGCAGCTAGGCTATCAATTGCATCTCCCGAACAGATAGTTCTATCTGCAATCAGTTGGTTGATTTCTGCACATGGAATAGCACAATTAGCCAAAATAGTAGTTGTAAAATCTTGATGGCAGGTATTATCCGAAGCATCTCTAATAGTTATGTTATAGGTAGTTGCTCCATCTGCTAAAAAAGTTCCAGTTACTCCATTTGTACCATCTCCTACAGTTATAGCCACTCCGTAATCTGATGTTCCTAATATGGTTCCTCCTGTACCATCTGCATTCGCGCCTGTTACCACTTCATATTGAGTACTTCCATTAACGGCAGTTGCATTAAAAGTTAAACTAAAATAATCGTCACCACCTATTGAAGGAGTTCCATTATCATTACATATAGATTGATTATTTGTCGTCAATGTTAATTCACAAGCAGTACATTCGGTAAAAATGTCAATATCACCTCCAACTCCTTTTGGGTCACTACCTGCAACTCCATAAGATACCGCCGCCAAAGGGTCGATTTGCCCAGCAGCAGGTGGGTCATTAAATACTGCAATGCCATGTGGCCCGCTTTCTTGTAATATATCTGCCGCACTACCTGCAATAAAATTATTTCCTGAATTGTCTACATAAGTGGCAACGCCACCGTAAGAATCATCGACACCTGCTGACCCCGTATGAGTTATATCAAATTCAAAAAGGTTATCACTATACTGCCCAGTACTGCTATTCTTATTCACAATACTAGTTTCTGCCCAATGATTATAGGAGGTAAAAAAGGAATTTTCACATCCAACCCTAACTGCAATGACCAATTGATTATTTTGGTTAAAGGCTAAATCTGAAATTAGATACACATAGTTATCCGCAAAAGAAGAACCTTCACCTGTTGGAACGGTAATATGTAGTGTTTCTGTGGCATTCTCATAATTACTATAAGTCGCACCAGCAGGTAAGGTTGTATTATTGACAGCACCAGGGAAACCACCAGACGATGTAAGGGTAATCGAATAAACACTTGGAGAACCTGCTGAGGCATAATCGGTAGCATCAGGGGCATCATCTACTCCGCCAAAAAATAAATTACTTGTCCCGGGCTCAATAGCTAAACCGTAGACTAATTCTTCTAAATCTGAAATACCTGCACTTCCATTATCATTCCCGAAAGGGTCGTAAGAATCTAAAATAGTGCCATCGGAACCTAAGCGATAAATTCGACCATCTTCAATATTAGAGACAAAATATTGATTATTACCCTCATCATAAACGATATTCCCTAATCCAACCCCAGAATTGGTTCTAGTTACCGCATCACTTGATTCGCAGTCGTCATTGACAAAACTAGTAGCCTGTTGAGGTAATAAAGCGAAGACAGATGCTTGACCTGTGCTTGCATTTATTTTATAGACCGCACCTCCCGCCACAGCATCATTCGTACCATCAGCAGTACCGCCTGCAATTGCCCCATATCTTATAACTGCATTATTTCCCAAAAATCCACCACCATAATTAGAAGAGGCGGTAACCAACATTTCTCCTGTTCTAGTATTGATGGTTGTTCCAAAAACATTACCGATAGAATCAACATGCCAACTTGGGTGGTGGTATACATCAACGCTAGAGGTTGTTTCTGTTCTTCCTGATGTAGGAACAGTTCCTGTAAAATTCATTAATGCAACAGTATATCTGTCTGCATTAGACGTTGAGGCGGTGACACCACAAGTTAAGATACCAACTCCATTTTGAAAAATTATTTCTTTACCTGCACATTGAGAACCCGGCCAAGGTAATCCACTTGGTAAACCAGAGCAAGCTGCTGGAGGGGCTGCCGTTGTAAAAGCAATATCCGTATGACATGCTCCTCCTCCTGATTCATAAACTCTAATTATATAATTTTTACCCTGCTCTAAATTACTAAAAATGTGGCTACTTCCAGAAATAGCAATAGCTGACGCGTAATCAGGGCCATCATAACTACTTGCTAAGGCTGAACTAATACCTATTTTATCTGCATTGGTGATATTATTGACTGTTGCTATTCCATCATCGTTGGCAATCCCTCCATTACAAGTTCCAGTTGTAGTGACAGGTGCATCTGCCGTAGCAGAACACGGTATTATACCTGTGATATCTATCTTCCAACGATTAACCGTTCCTCCATTAATGGTACTGGTAACGGCATCACAGACTGCTAAAGTCCACACACCACTCGAATTTTCACCATTAAAGGCACTCAATGTTCCACTTGGATTTGCGATTCGTTCACTTTCATAATAAGGAGCACCAACATCATCACTATCTCCGTCATTGAGGCTATTACTACTTGCATCATCAAATAATACATCCCAATTGTGAATGGTCGTTGATCCGCCACTATAAGCTCCATTTGAGGTTAATTCAACAGTTGTACCATTTGGGCTTGTTACGGTAGCTGTAAGGTGATGACGATAGTCCAAACTAACATTAAGCCCTATGTTTATATCTGTAATAGTTATATTATCGGGTACTGTTATAGTGTTCGTTGTGGTATTACCACATTCTACCCCTACAAAAGACAATGCAGTAGTAGATTCTGTAGACGAAGTTTCTAAGTCTAAACACTCTACTGAAGTGTAGGTAATAGCATCTACATCCAGATCATAAACATCTGTGGTAGTAATACGAACATAGCGGGTATCGGTATTGGCAGTAAAATTATTATCCGCCCAAGCAGTAGAGGTTATCGTAAATGGACTTCCGTCTGCTGCAACCCAGGTAGCACCATCAGTAGATTCTTCTACCGTAAATGATGGATTCGAGGAAGTACCTGTATTTCTTCTCCATCGAATAGTATAAGTTGCTCCACTTTGTAGTATATCATTAAGGTCTAAACCTAATTGATCGCCAGAATCATTCAAGGAGGCCCCTGTATCATCAGCTCCATTTAATGCATTTGTGGCAGAGACTACTCCTGTATTAATAGATACTACATTTGCATTACCAGAACATGTTGCACCTGGTTCTATTTCAGGTTTACCAAATATTTCTTCTTTCCTATTTTCTCCTAATTCTAAATATTTGGTAAATATTGGATCAATTGCTGCTAGTTGTTGTTGTACAAGTCCATTTAAATGCTTAAACACTCGTATACTAAAACCTGGCATCTTTTGCTCAGAATTAGTGTTCCACGTGAAACTAAAGAGTAATAAAAGAAAACAAAAACCAAATAAATAATTTTTTCTAATTGTAATGTTCCAATTCATCTTTGACAATTCTTTTTCTGTGACAGATAACCTATCCTTTTTAATAGAAAAATTATTGATAAAAGTAAAACACAAAGACATTTCTCCTTTTATCAAATTATTAATACTGAAAAGCATTAGAAATTACCTTAGGTTTAAGATAAACCAAGTATCTATTAACTCTTTCTGTGGCTTCTAAATGAATCTAACTATTGAAAATTTAAGGTAAGTAAGTAAGTAAGTAAGTAAGTAAGTAGTTAACTCGTAATAAAGAATACAATTGATTTTAATTCAGTAATTAGTCTAAATTAACTAAGCTTATAGTGGGGTTGTTTGTCTATTCTTAAGATATCTACTCTATTTGAATGCAATTTAAGTGGTATGTTCTACACTATTTTGTAAATTTAGGTAGTTTTTGTGACAGTCATTATGATGATCTATTCTTTTAAAACAGTTAAAAAACGGAAAATATGGGTAAATAAACGGAATATCGGTCTTTTATCGATAAGTTGACGTAACATTAATTCGTTCAACTTAATTTTTTGGTACTAGGATAAGAAGTAGAGTAACTAAAGACTCAGAAGGATTTTGTTACAATTTCTTATAACAATTTATAGTTAGAACTTTCTGATAAAAAGGCAAGTCCTCAAAATAATAAAGGTCTTATTTCTTTATTCAGAAATAAGACCTTATTAGTTGATAAAAATTTAAAACAGGCTTTTTATGTTTTTATATATGGAAGGTAGTAGATAAATTATTGTAGTCATCCCCTACCCTATTGAGTAAAAGAAATCGTAACAAAAACAGATTTAAAAAATACAGAAATACTTATTTCTTCAAATCCTTTTCGACTAATCTGATAATATATTCTCGTATGGTCACATCATTATCTATAGCCCTCACCTTGATAGCTCTGTGCATCGACTTATTCACATCCACCGTAATTCTTACAATTGGTTCTTTTTTGGGTGGTGGAACAGGCTTTGCTACTTTCTTTTCGTGAATCATTTGTACGGCTACATCATCTACTTCTGCTTCTTTTTTAACGACTGCTGGTGTTTTCTTTTTAAGTGGTTTTGCTGCACCAAGGGATAATTTAGACATATCAATTTTTCCTTTCGCCATAATATTTTAGTTTTTAATCAATTTTTTGAAATAAAGTTATAAAGGGATAATGGAATTATTCACCTCCGATAAAGCCCAATTCCTCTGCTATGCCTAAGACTTCTTTCGTAAATTGGACAACTTCCGCCTTCGCTTTATCATCAGAAAACTCGTAAACTCCTCTCCCATCTACTGCAGATTCTATATAGGCAACCCGTTCTTTAAAGCTAGATTCCATAATAGGAATGCCGTATTGCTCTAATATTCCCTTAATACTTTTATGGATATTAAAGCTTGGGGAGAACTGATTAAAGAAAAAATAAGCAGGGATACTGTCTTTAAATTCCTTTGCTTGCTCGTATCTTTCTACAAATTGTCGCATTGCCCGAATGTCATGAGCACTCGCTAAGGTAGGAATTAACATTAAATCACTAGCCAAAATAATACGTGTTGTCATTTCTGATAAACTAGGCGTTCCATCAATAATAACAAAATCATTATCCACATCTAAACGGTCTACATTTTTCGTTAATGCCTTTGCATCAATTACGCCAACAGTTAAAATTTGTGGTAAACTATCATCTCGAACACCAGACCATTCGATACTATTCTGGTTTCTATCCGTGTCTACCAAACAAACTTTATATCCTAAATGCGCCAAACAAACCGCTAAATTTTGAGCTACTGTAGTTTTTCCTACACCTCCTTTTAAATTAGATACACCAATTTTCATACAAGTTTATTGAATGGTTTAGTTAATTAAGTCAAATAAAATTTAAGGATAATATCACTTCTTAATAAGAATTGAATTATTTGCCTGCAATATAGTTTTTTTTCACCAAATACTGAAATCATCTTATACGATTCACAGTAAAAAAGTATTTACTGAAATCAGTAATTAGCTCAACAAACCAATAAACCCACTAACACTCTATAGAATACGTGAACAAAATCTATCTTTATTTAGGAAGTAGGAAATAAATAAGATACCCAAAATGACGAGATTATTTTTTTCTTTTAGCAAGGCAAAATTATTCAGCATAGCCGTTGCTACGTTGAATAATTTTAACGCAGCTAAATGGAAAAAGAATCCGTCAGATGGGTAGGTTATATTTTTCCTACTCCCTTATTTAGTAACGCTGGAAAAATAACTTGAACAACTATAATTCGTGGGGGGAATAAATTCGTGGGGAATTAAATACAGAATGTCCAACTTATTTTTTTATCCGTTACTTATTACTAAAAAATAAGAGGATGCTTCTCGATTAATCTAATCCATTCAAGTTATTGACCATGAAGCATAGAGATTAGGAAGCAAATTTTAGAAACAAAATAGCAGCAATAAAATATTATCCATTATTTAGTGTATGGTACTTAAAGTCAGTATTAGTGTCATTTTTTGTTATTTTTGCAGTAAATACTTATTTACTGCATTACTGAATTTAATTCGTAACTATTTAAAAATCAACAAAATAAAGTTCTATAAATCATTATTAGGCTTATACTTACTTCCTTTAAGGGGCCATTTCCATTTTTAATAATTACACCATTCAATCAATTCGACAATTGAATCAACTTAATATCAAGATCAAACAAGGCTAATAGCCAGAATTTAATTCATCTTACATTCATCATTAAATACGGAAATCAGTATTTAATGATGAAAGTGTTCGTTTAGAAATCATAGTAAGCATAGAAATTTCTGCTACTGTCGCCTAGTTAATTATTGTTAATTTTCTACCAATTTAGCAAACCTCCCCTCCCCTATTTGAAACTCACAAAAAAACTAAAATAAGCTCCTTTTGAATTCCATTTATTTTATTCAAGGTAAAAATTCCATTTTAGGCTGTATGTTTGCCTTTTAAGCAATGATTCCTACCAGTCTTAGGGCTAACCAAGCAATCTTATTTTATAGCTTTAAATTGGCTAAAAATTAAGTGCCTAGGTTTAGAGTAAAAAAATATCTTCTAAAGATCAGTATTTCATTAGATACTGATATAATAAAAAGCACCTTCATTGCTCAGAGATTAAATAAATCACTTTTAAGATAAGCCGAAAATTTTTTCACTCTTTCTAAAAACAAAGTATTTCAGTATCTACTTATTTAAGTACTTCCGTAATACAGTAAATACGTTCACTTTACGACTTTCAGCACTTACTTACATACTTATTTACTGATGCGAGGAAACAAGGAAGTACTTATCCGTTAAAAATATAGTGTCTCAGTATCTACTTATTTAAGTACTTCCGTAATGCAGTAAATACGTTCACTTTACGGCTTTCAGCACTCACTTACATACTTATTTACTGATACAAGGAAACAAGGAAGTACTTATCCGTTAAAAACATAATGTTTCAGTATCTACTTATTTAAGTACTTCTGTAATGCAGTAAATACGTTCACCTTACGGCTTTCAGCACTTACTTACATACTTATTTACTGATGCAAGGAAACAAGGAAGTACTTATCCGCTAAAAATATAGTATTTCAGTATCTACTTATTTAGGTACTTCCGTAATGCAGTAAATACGTTCACTTTACGGCTTTCAGCACTTACTTATATACTCATTTACTGATGCAAGGAAACAAGGAAATACTTACCCATTAAAAATATAGTATTTCAGTATTTACTTATTTGAGTACTTCCGTAATACAGCAAATACGTTCACTTTACGGCTTTCAGCACTTACTTACATACTTATTTACTGATGCAAGGAAATACTTATCCGCTAAAAATATAGTATTTCAGTATCTACTTATTTAGGTATTTCCGTAATGCAGTAAATACGTTCACTTTACGGCTTTCAACACTTACTTACATACTTATTTACTGATGCAAGGAAATACTTATCCGCTAAAATTATAGTATTTTAGTATCTACTTAATTAGGTACTTCCGTAATGCAGTAAATACGTTCACTTTACGGCTTTCAGCACTTACTTGTATACTTATTTACTGATGCAAGGAAACAAAGAAACACTTATCCTTTAAAAATATAGTGTTTCAGTATCTACTTATTTAGGTATTTCCGTAATGCAGTAAATACGTTCACTTTACGGCTTTCAGCACTTACTTACATACTTATTTACTGATGGGAGGAAATACTTATCCACTAAAAATATAGTATTTCAGTATCTACTTAATTAGGTACTTCCGTAATGCAGCAAATACGTTCACTTTACGGCTTTCAGCACTAACTTACATACTTATTTACTGATGCAAGGAAACAAAGAAACACTTATTCATTAAAAATATAGTATTTCAGTATTTACTTATTTAAGTACTTCCGTAATGCAGTAAATACATTCACTTTGCGGCTTTCAGCACTTACTTATATACTTATTTACTGATGCAAGGAAACAAAGAAACACTAATTCGTTAAAAATATAGTATTTCAGTATTTACTTATTTAAGTACTTCCGCAATACATTAAACACATCGACTTAACAGATTTCAGTACTTCTTTATATACTGATTTCCTGATTCAAGAAAATAGATATGCAATGATTAATAAGAAAGAAACTATTCAGTATTAAAGTATTTACTGAAAAAAAATAGAGCATCAGGTAAAAAATTGATAAAAATCTGCTGTTCTTCAATTATCCGTTGTCTTCATAATTTACAACGGATAATTGAAGAACAACGGATTATAGATTTTTGCCCACGAATTAAGCAATACCACTATATTATTTTTTTATCTGACCATCTAAAAACTATCAAATCATTAACAACCAGGTAATTACAATTTATAAAAGAAAATTGATTAATCTAATAATTGACATAAACCATTGAGTGGAGGGATACTAAACATTAAGTATCTTAGTAGATTTAGTAAAGAAAAATCTTTCGATAGTGAGTAGACCTGTTCTTATATCATTAAGAAATCTCGGCTCCACACAAAAGTAAGAGATAGGGTAGGGTAGAAGAAAGAAAGGCAAAAAACACTTTTATCGCGTATATTAAGGTATCAGACTAGACGTATCCATATCACGCTTACAACCTTGTAACCAATGCCTGAAACCATTTTTAAATAGATAAATAATAACTTAGGCGCATTTTTTGTTATCTACCATTAATAGAATTTTTAACTAAAAAGGAGAAACGGTTTTCTCAATAAAAAAGCGAATTCCTAAACTTTTTATAAAAAAACTTGTATTTATGATAGTATTGCTATTATATTTGCAAGCAAACACTACTTTGTTCTTTTTAATAATTCTATCTTAAAATTGGTAAAAGCACCATATAATTAAAAGCGATATTTACTAAAACTATAACCATTTAAAGTTATAGTATTTTTTTGCTATATTGTAATAGTATTACTATCATACCACATAGCTTGAATACAAAACTTAGAAATCAAACTATTCTAAAAAGAAGTTAAATCAACAGTCATATGAGTCCATTTGAAATACCAAAGTCAGGAATATTTATGAACTTAAAAGTTAATCCTAAAATGGTCTAAAAATTAAAATCCATGTCTACAACAATTATGGCTGTTTCTGTGCAAATCAAAGTTAACGCCAATTTATATTTAAGAGATCCACAAGAAACTAAACTTGGTAAGAAGATAATTCAAGAGGGGATTATTTTGATTGATAAAATTGGGATTGAAAGATTTACTTTCAAAAAGTTAGCCCAAGCCATGGGGTCAACAGAAGCATCCATCTATCGTTATTTTGAAAACAAACATTCCTTATTGGTCTATTTGGTTTCTTGGTATTGGGAATGGGTACGCTTCCGAATTGATTTTAATTGTATGAATGTAGTTGATCCACGGCAAAAATTAAAAATAACCATAAGGACGATTATTGATATCATTCGGTTAGCAACACCTGCCGATTATATTGATAGAGATTTATTGCATAACATCGTTGTCAAAGAAGGCATTAAGGCTTACCATATTAATCAAGTGGAAAAGGAGAATAAAATGGGCTTCTTTACTCCTTATAAAACGTTGGGGCAGAAGATTTCCAATATTATTTTAGAGGTAAATCCAAATTTTCCCTATCCACAGACACTTGCTAGCAATCTTCTAGAGATGGCTAATAATCAGATGTATTTCGCCCAACATCTGCCCCAGTTGACCGATTTACAAATTAATAATGGAGATATGCAGGAACTAGAAAACATGTTAGAATTCTTTGTCTTTAAATTGATTGAAAAATAGTTGAATCTCCTTAAAAGCATAAAAATAATTTTATTAATTCATCATTCCATAAAAGTAACTATAAGGTAAGGTGGCGGTTAGTGATTATTTCGAGAATAACAGAGATTTAGTAGAAAAATGTAAGCCCAAAATTTAGCTAATTCAATACTATTTTAATCTCTATATTGTCAATTTCACCCACTATTTTATTGTATAGTCACCTTAAAATTAAATTACATGCAAACCTTATCAAATCCTTCAAAAAAGAAAGGCTGGCAGAAAATAGGCCAGCAAATCAAATCGTTTTTTCAAGCATCACCTACCCAGAAAATTAAGGGAGAGGAAATTGATTACTACCATCAATATGTATTTCCTAGAAAGATAGAAAGAATAAAACGACTTAAGAATAATTCAAATAATTCAAAATAATTCCAGTCGTAGCGCTGGAAGGTAATATAAGCTAGATTAAAGGGGTTTCTTATAAAAGTGAGCTTTCTAAGGTTTTGTAGAGGCAATATCTAGCATTTGCAAAAGTCATCGTATTCTCAATAAGCTTAAAAAATTTACGCCAAAAAAGGCAATCAGCAGGTATTGCCCCTACAGGAGTATCTACAAACTGAAAGGTTTCTTATATACTTGACATAAGAAAATCCTTATCTAAATTATTACCTATATTGGTATAAAGATACTTTATTTAGCAGAAGGCTTACAAAAACAGAAAACTAGTAGCAATTAAATTACTACATAAGTAATTTTTATCCGTCCGGCAATCTAAAAATTGTCGGATTTTTTATGAACAATTTAGATAGTTTTACTTTTATATACAATAGTTAAGCTAACAAAAATAATTAAATGGATAGTAAAGAATTAAACTGGAAGCCATTAAAACGGATGTACGGTTTATTAAGTTTAGATCGAAAAGATATTAGTTATATTTATCTCTATGCTATTTTTGGAGGTATCATTACCTTGAGTCTTCCTTTGGGGGTTCAAGCAATTATTGGTTTGATTGCAGGTGGCACCATGTCTAATTCCTTATATATTTTAGTGGGCATCGTTACATTAGGAACTGCACTAACTGGGATTTTAAAAATCATGCAATTGGTAGTCGCAGAAACTTTACAACGTCGTATTTTTGTCCGTTCTGCTTTTGAATTTGCATTGAGGCTTCCTAATATACGACTGGAAAGTGTGCAAAATGCCTATCCACCAGAGTTAGTCAATCGTTTTTTTGATACCCTGACCATTCAAAAAGGATTACCTAAAATTCTGATGGATTTTTCTACAGCAGTACTAAACATTATTTTTGGTTTAATTCTCATTGCTTTTTATCATCCATTTTTTGCTTTTTTTGGCATTTTTCTATGCTTTTCCGTAAGTATGATTTTTTGGGCAACTGCTTCGGGAGGGCTAAAAACGAGTTTAAAAGAAAGTAAATATAAATATGCCGTCGCTCATTGGTTAGAAGAGATAGCTAGAGCAAATACTACTTTTAAATTATCCAATGGTGGTCGTTTTTCCATGCAAAAAACGGATGGTCTAGTCGTCAATTATCTAGATGCTCGAAAATCTCACTTTAGGATTCTAATGATTCAGTTTGCCAGTATGATTGGTTTTAAAACCCTGATTACCGCAGCCTTATTATTATTAGGTAGTCTATTAGTGGTCGAAAATCAAATTAATATCGGTCAGTTTGTAGCAGCAGAGATTGTCGTTTTATTAGTCATTGCCGCTGTAGAAAAATTAATTCTAAGCATGGAAACAATTTATGATATGCTCACCGCCTTAGAAAAGATTGGACTCGTCATGGATATTCCTTTGGATAAAGAAGGAGGCGTCTCCTTCAAAGAGGTGGATACTGGAAAAGGGATTGCGGTTGAAATGAATAATGTTAGTTTTAAATTTAAGAATGATGATAATTATACGTTGAGAAATATCTCAATGGATATTCAGCCCAATGAAAAAATCTGTATCGCAGGGTACAATCGTGCTGGAAAAAGTACCTTAGTCCGTTTAATCACTGGTTTTTTTCACCAGTACGAAGGGAGCATTACTTTTAACGGTATTCCCGTTACCAATCTGAATATCAAAGATTTGCACAATCGAATCGGTGAATTTTCTTCCGACTTGGATATATTTGAAGGCAGTATTTTAGAAAATATTGGCTTGGGGTATCCAAATCTTCCACTTAAAGAAGTAATTGCGGTCGCAGAAATGATTGGGGTAGATAAATTCATTCGAAAACTGCCTAATGGCTATCAGACACAGTTATTACCTGGTGGAAAAAACATTCCAGGAAGTGTAAGAAATAAGCTGATTCTAGCTCGTGGATTAGTCACACAACCTCAGTTATTTACCTTAGAAGATGTTTTTGCGAATATGGAAACAGATGACAAAACGCAGATGATTGAATTATTAACCAACCGTCAAAATAACTGGACGTTAGTAGGGGTAAGTGATGATGTCGAATTTGCTAAAAAATGCGATCGCATTCTCATTATGCGCAAAGGAGAAATCATTGAATCGGGCACTTTTGAGGAAATCAAAGAAGGTGTTCATTTTAATAAAGTGTTTAAGTAAGGGATTGGGTAAAATCCTTAATTTATAAAAAATAATCCTTTCAACTTTATAAGGCTATTATTAGAGATTGTTTGATGGTTAAGTTGTTACGAGAACAATTCAACAATTATAACCATCAAACAATTTACACATAGCTAGTTGCGAATTAGAATTTATTAAAATACCAGATTCTACATCACTCCAATACAAAAAAAATACGATGCTAAACATATCACCCAATTCTGTCACAGAACGAATGAATAAAAGCGATTATCAATCGTTTCAAAAAATAGAATTACCTGCTTCAAATCGGATGTTTAAATTCTGGTTAAATAACACTTTTATCATCCTATTTCTATTACTCTTTTTACCTTGGACGCAGAATATTCAAACCAAAGGAAAAGTGACCACCGTTAAACCTGGTCAACGTCCTCAAAGCATTGAGGCAACTATTGCTGGTCGGATAGACGAGTGGTTTGTTAGAGAAGGGCAATTTGTCAAAAAGGGGGATACGATTGCCCATTTAGCCGAGATAAAAGTAGCTTATTTTGATAGCGATTTAGTGAATCGAACACAACAGCAGGTAATAGCAAAATCTGGTTCGATTACCGCATATGGTCAAAAAGCCAATGCTTTAGATCGGCAGATAAAGGCAATGCAGCAAGAATTAGGATTCAAAAAAGAACAATTAGAAAACAAAGTCCAACAAGCGGCTTTTAAGATAGAAAGTGCTAAAGCAGCTTTAGCACAAGCAGAGATTGATTACCAAATTGCAGAGTACCAATATCGTCGAACGGATACCCTTTTCCAAAAGGGCATCAAATCTTTGACTGATTTGGAAGAAAAACGCCTAAAAATGCAAGCCACCTCTGCTAAAGTAGTCGCGGCAACTAGTAAATTAGCTGAGGCAAAAAATAATCAACAAATTGCACAATTAGATTTTAGCACTATTGAAAACGAATACGCCAATAAAATTGCTAAAGCGCAGAGTGATAAATTCAGCACGCTATCTGCTCAATATGATGCGCAGGGTAGTATTAATAAACTAGAAAATCAGTACCAAAATTATTTGCGCAGATCCGATTTTTATTATGTAACCGCTCCCCAAGATTGTTACATCAATCAAGCCTTGAAAAAAGGGATTGGAGAAACGGTGAAAGCAGGAGAGGCTTTAGTGACGATTATGCCTGCTGATTTTGATTTAGCCGTAGAATTGTTTGTTTTGCCAATGGATTTACCCCTGATAGAATTAGGAGAAGAAGTCCGATTTATTTTTGATGGTTGGCCCGCCTTTGTTTTTAGCGGCTGGCCAGGGTTGTCTTTTGGTACCTATCATGGTCATGTAATGGCCATCGAAAATAATATCAGCAAAAATGGAAAATATCGAATATTGGTCCGTTCTCACGAAGACAAGCCTTGGCCTAAGGCATTACGGGTTGGTTCTGGTGCACAAGGCATTGCTTTACTCAATAATGTACCTATTTGGTATGAATTGTGGCGGCAATTGAATGGTTTTCCGCCAGATTTTTATGATGAAGATACTGGAAGTGGAGTAAAACCAAAGATGAAAGCACCTGTGAAATCGTTGAAATAAAATAAAAATGACTCAATTAGTTAAAGATATAGGGAAAGTAGGATGTTTGATTCTTCTAACCTATCCTGCATTTGCTCAAAAAATAGATAGTACTAAAGTCTTAACAGAAACGGCTTATTTAGCGTGGGTACGGCAATATCATCCTGTCATTCAACAAGCTAACTTACTGAATAGGGTAGGGGACGCCTATCAATTAAAAGCTAGAGGTGGTTTTGATCCGAAAATTGCAGGAGATATCCAACGAAAATCTTTTGATGGGAAAACTTACTTTACGATAGGAGAGACGGGGCTAAAAATTCCAAGTTGGTTAGGCGCAGAATTTAAAGTAGGATATAATTGGACGAATGGTATTTTTCTAAATCCAGAAAATAACTTACCCTCAGCTGGACAAGCCTATGCAGGCGTAAAATGGTCATTGGCTAGAGGTTTGATGATTGACGAGCGCCGTGCTGCCCTCCAGCAAGCAAAAATCATGATTCAAGCAAATGTGGTAGAACAGCAAGCAATTGTCAACGATCTACTCTTAGATGCGGGAAAAGCCTATTGGGAATGGGTCAATGCTTATAATGATTTAAAGATTTTCGAGGAGGCTCATCGCTTGGCGAAAGTTAGATTAACAGGAGTCAAAAGTAGTTTTTTACAGGGCGACAAACCCGCTATTGATACTTTGGAAAGTACCATTCAAGTACAAACCCGTCAAATAGCCGTCAATGATGCGAAAGTCGTTTATGAAAATAGTCGACGTTATTTATCCAATTTTTTATGGTATGAAAATGAATTGCCCGTAGAAGTAAGTGATTTATTAAGCCCTCCATTTTATAAGGCACTAGGTTTACCCGAAAGTAACATAGATCTTGAAGATATATTAGGGAATCTCAACGAAAACCATCCCACTTTAAGACAGTACAACTTTAAATTACAAGATTTAGCAATCAATAGACGCTTAAAACAAGAGGCCTTAAAACCACAAGTAGATGTCGAGTTTAACTTCTTAGCAGACGGGATAGACTTTGTTAATAAACCCAAAGATGCAAATAATTTGGATGGTTTAAATTCCTTATTGACCGAAAATTATAAAGCAGGTATCAGAGTAGGTATGTCCCTTTTTAGACGAAAGGCAAGGGCGGATATTGCATTGGTAGATATAAAGCTGTTGGATACCAATTATAAACTACGACAAAAGACCCAAGCAATCAAAAATAAAGTATTAAATTATCAAGCACTTTTAGATAATTCTCGACAACAGGTTGCGGTCAATCAATCTATGGTTACCAATTATCAAGATTTACTAGTTGCCGAAAACGAAAAATTTAGGTTCGGCGAAAGTTCTATTTTTCTACTAAATAGCCGTGAACAAAAGTTGATTAATGCTCAATTGAAATTAGTAAAATTACTGACTTTATATCAGAAGAATCGATTAGGTTTGATTTGGAGTGCGGGACAGTTGCAGTAAAATAACTTCTTCGGATGCTTAGCCCTTTCTAGCTACACTTACTGCAAAAAAGCGATAATATCTTCCTCTGCCGCCAAGAGATAGCCTGCAAAATTATAAGTATCTCTTTTTTAGATTAGAAAATCTAGTTTATGAGGCCCATTCATTTTATTGGAAGAATAGTTAAATTTATCAGCAAAAAAACATAATTCTTTAAGTAACATTTAATAAAAAATAGTATCTTTGATAAACTTTCCAAGTTTTAGTAAAGACTATATTTCCCCATAATTATTTCCTCCAAAAAAATCATTAAAAGCAGGTTACAAATCATATTTAAAAATGACCTAAATCATTTTTTCCTAAAACGAATATTTATATTTTTGATACAACTTTTAAATATAATTACTCTTCGTTTTTTATCCGCTCAAACCATTGGCATTAATGAGACACACAAAAACAAGCTTTTTAACTACTTTTATCTGTTTACTTTTAGCCATTCCTACAGCCTTTACTCAAAGCTATAACAATACCCAGTCTACTGGTAAAATAATCTATCATTTTCCACCACCAATAGATGATCCGAGTTTTCCATTCAAGGTCGTAACGATTGAGGAAACGACACCTGAGTGGGCAAAATTATTATACGAGTCCAATCCTAATATTAGAGTAATTAGAAAATTATACCATAAATGGCGGCAAAAAAATCCAGACATTCGCAATGGACATACTCGTAATTTCCGAAAGTTATCAGGCTATCTAGCCTATAATAATTTTGTGAATGATGATGGATTCATTGAGATTCCTACCAATAAAGAACTCGCAGCAGAAAGTGCGAAAATTTTAAAAGATAGAGCTAAGGGGAAAGAAAAAGGCGAGCGTAGGACTAGCCTAAATGCCAATAACACCACTTGGCAATTAGTTGGTCCAACTTTTATGAAAAGTACAAGCGGGGTAGTGACTGATCGACAAATCAATATTTATTCCATTACTCAATCGCTTTCGAATACGGATATTTTATATTGCACCTCTGAATCAGGAGGCACGGTTTTTAAAACAACTGACCACGGGGATAACTGGTTTAGTGTTTCAGATGATTTGATTACAAATATGGGGTCAAGAAACATCGAAGTAGCTCCTTCTAATCCTAACATCGTTTACCTCTGTACCAAACATGATATTTATAAAACGACGGTTGGGGGGAATGTTTGGAATTCTGTTTACAACGCAAATAATAGTTCCAACTTAACGCTAATTATTCATCCGACTAATCCTGATATTGTGATGGCCGGAGGATCAAATGGAATTCTGAAAACCATAGATGGAGGAACAACTTGGACCAATCCACTCCCCGCCAAAACAGTCTATGATTTACGATATAAACCGGGAGATACCCAGACAATTTATGCTTTAGTAGATAATTCAACCACTAAACAAACAGATTTTTACAAATCAACTGATGGCGGTGATACCTGGACAGTCAGGTCTACTGGTTGGCCTAATGAATCATCTAATGGGAATAAAGGCGGCCAGATGACCACTTCTGATGGGCATCCTGAATATATCTATGCTTTTGTTGGTGCTAATTGGACAGCTTCTCCAGAAGGTGTTAATATCAAAATTTTAAAAAGTACGGACTACGGTGAAAGTTGGACAACAGTTGTAGATTATGATAATGACTTTGGTATCAATGATGGACAAGGGTATTACGATTGGGATATTGAAATGTCGGATACCAACCCTAATGTTGTTTTTGGTGGCACGCAAGGCAGGTGGGTCACTAAAGATGGTTTTCAAACCATTAATCAGGATATTGGCAGTTTAGGTCATGCCGATGTGCAAGAAACTTTATTTAACGGAACAGATTTATGGGTCGTTAATGATGGGGGAATTATTTTATTTGCAGATGAAAATTTTCAAAGCTATACGGCTAAATCTAAAGGCATCAATGCCATCAGTTATTGGAGTTTCGATCAAGGCTGGAATAAGGATGTATCTTCTGGTACGCACTATCATAATGGTACGTCCATCATGCACGAAAACTATGAAACCAATATTGGCATCACTTTAGGCGGTGCAGAACCTTCTTTTTCTTTAGTAGCACATCCTAGTGGGGAAAAAATGGTTTCCAAAGGCTATGGCTCTGTCAATGGTTATACTATGCCCGATGCACAAGATGGGGCTTATAATCGCTTTAGTTATAACTTGACCCCAAATATTCATTCTTATTCAGGCAATAATGTGGGGGTTCATCCCTTAGCCACGGAGACCCATTTTCTAGGAATAGAAAATGCCTTGATGAAGTCCATAAATTTTGGGGTAACTTGGGACACCCTTTATAAATTTCCAAGTACTAATGATTTTATTTGGGATATAGAATTGACTAGAGCGAATACCGATGCTATTTTCATTTCTACTATAGATAATGCTGGCGGTAGTTTGTATCGTTCTTTGGATGGTGGACAAAGTTTTACAGAAATTACTTTGCCTAGTCAATTTAGTAATAATCCAAGGACTTTAAATGTATCTGTTTCTAATGAAGATGCAAATATTTTCTACGTGATGGGGGATAGGTATGGAATCAAAATTGCCAAAACAACGGATGGAGGCATCACTTGGGCAGATTTAAATACGCCTACTTTAGCTGCTTACGATGGGCATAAGGTCATGCAAGTAGATGGCACGAATGGGGGAATTTATTTAATGACCACTAGAGCCGTATTTTATAGAAATAATACTTTATCTGATTGGATTGCATTGACGACGGGAATACCTGCAAATACTTCTTATAATTATATTCGCCCTTTTTATAGAGACAAGGAATTAAGGATTGCCACTTCTAGAGGTGTTTACAAAGCCGAATTATATGAGACGCCACAATTATCCAATCAGTTATTGCAGCCAAGTGCCAAAAAGACAACGACAGATTGTGCCAGAGATACCTTTTATTTCGATGATTATTCGGTAGTAGAACATGCTGGGGCAACTTGGTCTTGGTCCTTTCCTGGCGCAAGTTATGTAAGCGCTACAAATGTGCGTAATCCAAAAGTAGTTTTTGGCAATACAGGACAATTTAATGTAACGATGTCCATCACCAAAGGAGGGCAAACATATACAAAAACGGTAGAAAAAATGATTACCGTTGGTAATAAATGTACAGAGGTAGATAATTTTGCGGGTAAAGCCCTTCAACTCAATAGAACAACCAATGATCGAGCAGTAACGGAGGATTTTAACCTCACGACCAATACCTTCACTTTTTCAGCATGGATAAAACCAAGCGAAAGTTTCCAAGCTTTTCAAGGAATATTTTCCAATGGAGTTTGGTGTGCACATTGTAATGATCAAACCTTAGGTTTAGTCATGAATTATTGGGGCGACCGATTGTATTATCGTTGGCCAGGTTCTACTTCTGGTTGGGCAAATGCTAGTAATTTATATCCAAAGCTAGACGAATGGTCTTATGTTGCTTTTGTCATGTCTCCTGATAAAGTGACCTTATATTTAAATGAAGAAAAATGGGAATCTTACATTAGCCACGACCCTGCCACCATCAATCAATTATATCTAGGTTTCGGACATTATACCAAATATTTTAATGGACAAATAGAAGAGGCTACTTTTTGGAAAAAATCGCTAACCGATCAGGAAATCAAAGAGTTGATGCATTTAACCAAAGACCCCACAACTGACCCTGACTTATTAGCCTATTATCAATTTAATGAAGATTCAGGAAATATATTAGACAAAGCGGGAGTTACGCCTGCTCGTTTATTGGGTAATGCAGAAAGAATAATTTCTACTGCTCCTGTTGGTGGAGGAAGCAGTAGAACGCAAACGGAGAGTGCAGGCAATATTCCTTTTCCAGACGCTGATTTTGAAGCTAATTTCACTAGTCAGTCAGGTACAGAAGTGGTCGCTTCAAAAATTAATAATGCGCCTTATAATTTAAATGGTCTAATAACGGGTGATGCACCTTTAGCCAATGAATATTGGGCAATTCACCGCTATGGAACGGGAGATTTTGCAGCTAACCTCACTTTTAAAATTTCTATAGATATAAGTACTGGTGATGCTGCCAATCCTTGCCAATACGCTTTGTACAAAAGAGGCAATCGTTCGGACGAAGATTGGGGATATTTAGCTACAGCGACTTCCGCAGATGCTGCTACCGATAAAATTACTTTTACGGCAACTGTATCCGAATGGGCGCAGTATTTAATCGTCAAATCAACTTCTGCCATAATTCGAGGAGATAGTCCTCTTTCGTTAAAAAATACAGTTGTAAACGCTACCTCTGCTGAAAGCAGCTATACTATTTCTGCGGCTAATTTAAGCACCAATTTACAGATTACCGCACCAGCAGGCTTTGAAATTTCTACCACAAGTGGTTCAGGTTTTACCAATAGTTTAAATTTAAGTCCAACGGCAGGAAAAATTGCTGCAACGACTATTTATGTACGTTTTACACCAACAGAAAAACGTTTTTATCAAGAATCAATCACACATAGTACCACAGGAGGAGCAGATTTTTTAATGAGTGTTTCTGCTTACGGCATTGAATTAGATCGATTTCCAGGAACAGCTTTAAAGGTGGATGGTTCTGATGATTATGTAGGGGTTCCTAATAATTCTTTGTTCCAATTTGGGGCAAACACCGATTTTTCTCTTGCCTTATGGATGAAAACCGATAATTGGCAAAATGACGCCTCCTTACTTTCTAATAAAGATTGGGATAGTGGGCACAATAAAGGCTGGAATATTGCCCTAGCCACCGATGGCCAAGGAATTGATATCAATGTAGGAGATGGTAGCAATCGAGCAGATTTACAAGCGGGCAATATTAATGATGGACAATGGCATCACATCGCCGCCACTTTTGATAGAGATGGACAAGTAAGTTTATTTATTGATGGTGTTTTAGCACAAAATACTTCTATGGCAAATGTTGGAGATATAGATAATACATTCCCGATAGGATTTGGTAGAGATGGAGAGAATGAATATTTCTTTGATGGTTTATTAGATGAAATAAATATTTGGAATACGGTAATTACCATAGAACAAATAAGAGAACAAATGCATTTGACCTTAGTGGGTAATGAATCCAATTTACTAGCCTATTATCAATTTAATGAGGTTTTTGGAGATGCTATTGATTATATTAATAACCTCAATGGAACGTTTTACAAAGAAGCTACTCGTAGTACGGCAACTGAACCCGTAGGTGGTGGTTTTTCTAATACCCAAACAAGTCCAAGTGGCACTATTACTTTTAACAATATTGATATTCAAGCCGTTTTTAATAATGCCACTACAGATAATGTAGTCGCTACTAAATTAATATTAGCTCCAAATGACGATATAGGAATTGGTGCAAGTGAAACGGCAGCAGATCAACAATATTGGATTGTCAATCGCTATGGTGGGGCAAATGATATGGATGCGAATTTGACCTTTACCTTAGCAGAAGACATAACGGAGTCAGCGTCAGCAAGTAGTATTAAATTATATGGCAGAAATCAAACAAGCGATGGAGATTGGACATTGATTGCGACAGCCAATAGTATTGATGCTACGAATAATACCGCCACTTTTAATAATGTCCTGACTTACCACCAATACTTAATTACCAAAGCCCCTTTTCCTAAAGTCTCGGTGGATAAAGATAATTTAGCTTTTGGAAATGTGGATGTCGATACAAATAGTACAACGGTATCTTTCACCGTCGCTGGTACAGATTTGACCACAGATATCAATCTTATTGCTCCTGCTGGTTTTGAAATTTCATTAGCAAGTGGTACTGGTTTTACCAATAATTTAACAATAGCACAATCAGGTGGGGCAGTAGCTACGACAACTATTTATGTGCGCTTTTCACCGACTACTAATGGGTATCAAGCGGGCGATATTGCCGTTACCAGTACAGGTGCAAGCAATCACCTAATTAGGGTAGATGGAACTGGAATTTCACCAGAAATTGAACTAAGACAAGCTGCTACTATTTTGGCAAGTGGCAATACGATTGATTTTGGTAATTTGGCGGTAAGTAGTTCAAAAAATATTTATTTCACTATAAAAAACACCGATTTAGGCGTTTTAGATTTACCTAATATACCAACTATAACGGTTTCTGGAACGGATGCGAATGATTTTGTTATAACAGCAAGTCCGTCCGATACTTCCCTAACAGCAAATGAAAGTACTACTTTTAAAGTAACTTTTACCCCTAGTTCAGCAGGGGCAAAATCTGCGATGATTAGCCTTATCAATAATGATTCAGATGAAAATTCTTATATCTTAAATTTAACAGGTTTGGGTGATCCTGTTCCGACGATTGCCGTTAGTAATTTGACGGATTTTGGCAATCAATTAGTAGGTAGTACATCTGTAGAAAAATTTTATACTATTTCGGGTACAAATTTACTGGATGAAGTGACACTTTCGACTACTGCAGGCTTTGAAATATCTTTGTCAAGCGGTTCAGGTTTTGCCTCTAAGCTTACGCTCAATCCTAGTAACGGTAATTTAGCAGCAACTACAATATATGTACGATTTGTGCCAGAAGGAGTTAATAATTACAACGGTTCCATATTACACGTTTCCGAAAAGGCAACGACTAAAATTATTTCCATCAATGGCAGTAGTAGTAAATTAGCGGAAGGCCTACCAGGAAAGGCGCTAAGTTTTGATGGTATCGATGACAGAATTGATATGGGGAATCCATCTGAATTGCAAATAGTAGCTGACCAAACTATCCAATTTTGGATAAAACCCACCGATTTTAGCAAAAGAAGAAATCCTATTCATAAAGCTTATGGAGGAGAATTTTCTGTCACGCAAGAAACGGATGGAAAAATATCCTATTATCATGGTACAAATGGAGGAAATGGCAGTCCATATCAAAATGGAGTTAAGTCAGCTAATTCTTTGGTTATTAACGAATGGAATCATGTAAGTATCGTAAGAGACTTTACCAATAGCAAAATTTCTATCTACCTTGATGGTGTATTGGATTTTGAAACTGCGACTGAGTTTACAACGGCAACTGCTGGAAACAATTCCGTTTTTATTGGAGATGGTTATACCAATGAGTATGCGGGTATCTTAGATGAAGTTCGGGTTTGGAATACCGCTTTAACGCAAGAACAAGTACAAGAAAATATGCATATTACGCTCAAAGGAGATGAAGATAATTTAGTATTATACTATCAATTTAATGAGACAAACTATGCAACTGTTTTTAATATAAAAGGAAGTATGCATCGTAGTATTTCTGGAGCCACAAGAGTTGAATCAACTGTTCCAGTCGGTGGTGGTTTTGCAGATACTAAAACTGAAAGTGTTACTGCTATTTCTTTTACTAATACAGACGTAGACATCAATTTTACCACCCAAAATAGTGCAGCAGTAGTCGTATCAAAAATTAACTTAGCACCCAATATTATCCCAACAGGT
Organism: Saprospiraceae bacterium; assembly: GCA_965277445.1. Lineage (GTDB taxonomy): Bacteria > Bacteroidota > Bacteroidia > Chitinophagales > Saprospiraceae > JAFMDF01. The sequence continues at coordinate 342,035 of CBDICY010000002.1, forward strand.
TTAGCCAGAGTTTTCAATAGCCAGTATTGGGCCATTCATCGCTATGGTACAGGTGCTTTTGCAGGAAATATTACCTTTAAAGTAGCGGAAGATTTAACTATTGGAGACGAACAAGCACCTGATAAGGTTTTACTGTATGGTCGAAATTTTAATAGTGATGCTACTTGGACTTTGGTAACGGCGGCGACTGCTGTTGATGCGGCCAATGATAAAGCAACTTTTGATGCGATTACCAATTTTGACCAATTTCTAATTGTGTCTTCTTCGGATGGAGCAGCAATTGCAGATTGTGTCCCAGATATGGTTTATGAAAACAGAAATAATCTACCCAATTTAAATAGTTCCACCTCTTATATCAAAGCGGGAAATATCAACGGTAGTGGGGAAGTGGTGATTGAAAGTGGTCAAGATATTCTGTTTAGGGCAAAAGATTACATCCATTTGATGCCAGGATTTACGGTAAAAGCAGGTGCTAAATTTACAGCTAAAATTGAGGATTGCAGCGCAGGAATCATAGCAGATGCCCCAGCACAAGTAAGAATTGCTCCAATCATTACACAACCTGAGGTTAAAACAGCTTTGGATATGCAGGTCTATCCAAACCCTTTTGAAACTCAGTTTTTCATCGATTATCGGATAAACAAGGAAGCTCAAGTGACGATTCAGTTATTTGATTTATCGGGTAAAAAAATACGTGATATTTTGTTAAAAAAGCGTCGAAAAGTAGGGACTTATCAAGCTCAATTTACCAATCAAAATTTGACAGCGGGGACTTATATTTTGAGCATTCAGGTAGGCAATGAAATTTCTCAGCGAAAGGTAGTGATGAGTAGGGGAGAGTAGGGGAGGGGCTATCATTATTTCAAAGCAAAAATGTGTCAAACCCTACTTTATAGCACTAAAGTATCTTCAATTTGATTAAGCCCTTTAACATATTCCGTTAAATCCATCGATTTGTCCAAACCAATTTTTTTCTTGATTCTATATCTAGCGGTTTCAACAGTTCTGGGCGCAACAAAAAGAGATTGTGCTACTTGTTTCCCACTTAACCCGATGAGCATATAGGCGCAATGCGTCATCTCTCTTTTACTCAAATCTGGATGTTTTAAGGCTAAATGGGTAAAGAAATCAGGGTAAAGATTTTCTATTTTTCGCTTAAAAATCACCCAATCATCTTGGTCTTGTAAGAGGGTGTTGAACTTGGATTGGATAATTTTCCAATGGACTAAATCATGACTATTCTTGTCTACTGTTTTATCAATTTCTTTTTTAATCTCTTTCAATTGTTGTTCTCTACCACTCTGGAAAGCAATATGATCGGTGACTTCTTTTTGTAGCAGCCCGTTTTTATTTTGTAAATCTTCGTTTAAAGTTGCGATGGTAGTATTCGTTTTTGAAATCTTATCATTCTTTTCGGAAATGATCGTATTAATTTTTGAAATTTCAATATTCTGTTCGACTATTATCCTATTCGTTTTTGAAATTTCAATGTTCTTTGCTGTAATTGCTCGATGTTGCTGTTTTTTATTTTGAAATAGATACCACAAAATACCTATAAATAAGGTAGCCAAAATACTAGCAGCAGATAAAAGTTTATTTTTGAAAGTGGTGGTTTTTACCAATGTTTCTTGTAAATTTAATTCACTTTTTTTGTTTTCAATTTCTTGTGCTAATAATTTTTCTTTAATGGTCGTTTCTAGATTCGCTTCGTATTCTAATTTTTGGATTTCCCTTAATTGCTCTGACCAGAAAAGCGCTTTTTCAAAGTTTTTATTTTTTTTAGCTCTATTTAAGTGAATTTTAACCGTCCAGGATTTATTCGACAATAAATCAGTAGCACTAATCGAATCAATTTCAAGAAAAGACATAATATCTAGACTATCATTGGTTTCATCTACTAATAATTCGGATAGTTCTGCTTGTACTCTCAGTTTCATACTATGAAAACGTCCAGTTTCGCTAACCGTAATCCCTTTGATATACTGTTCTTTCGCTAAAACTGGTTGTTCTTGCTTTACATAGTATTGACCATAAAATAAATGGCCTTGTATAACCAAATGTTTTTCACTTGCCTCTTGTCCCATTTTAATGCCCTCTATGAATAATGCTTCACATCGGTCTGTTTTTATTTGAAATTTATCATAAAAACGAGCAAGTAATAAGGCGGATTCACTTTTATCATATTTATTATCTCCCTTTTTGGCCATATTATAAGCTTTTTCCGCATATTTAATGGTATTACTGGTATCTTTTTTAATTGCTGATAAATCAACTAGTAATAAATAGCATTCTGGTAGACTGGCAACATAATTATGTTTTTCCGCTATATCGATAGCTTCTAAAAGTAAGTCAGCAATTATTTTGTAATTTTCTAAGGAGAATTCTATAGCACATTTTCTTTTTAAAGCTTTTAGTAATAAAATTGGATTGTTCGTTTTTCTGGCTTTTTCCAGCGCCATATCTCCCCACTTCAAAGATTTTTGCCAGCCATTTCTTGTATCCTTTAAAGCTTCTGCATAGGCTAGTCCCCAAAGAGCATTTACTATCCTAGGGCTATTCGTTTTATTTAAGTGATAATATGCCTTTTCCATATAAAAATAAATGGAATCTGGCTGGCTTAAATCATCATATTGGTCACTAATAAAATCATAACATAAGCCCATCATTAAATCATCTTTAGCAAGGATAGCTTCAGATAATAAAGAATCAATAGTCGCTTTACTTTGCACTATCTGTTCTTGCTTAACATAACAAAGTGCGTAGGCCTTGAAATAATGACCTTGTTTTATTTGAAAAGGATTTTTCCTTTTGCTTGCTTCCTCAATCAGTAAATCTGCATAGTATAGGCTTTGGATAGAGTCCCCCCTAAAAATATATTCTTCCAATAAAGAATTAATCGTACAGAAAACTTCGGTATCCGATAAGGAGGCTTTTTCTTCTAATATGGTCTTTAAACTATCAACCCTAGCAGACTGTGCCAGTAACACATTGGATAGGAAAAGAAACAGAATGATGCTTTTTATTTTTTTGAGGTATTCCATGATTTTTTTTGCAAGGGTACATTTTTAATGAATTATGCACTTAGCAATTCTCTCTTTGACGTATGAAATGTAGTATCCATAAAAATGGATGGTTTTACTTTTAATTTACAAAGAAACTGCCATAACTACCATTAAACAAGATGAACACCACTACATTTGCCCCTACATATAGGTTTTAATTCGGGCAAATCCCACAAATATCCCCTATTGTTTGTCGAATTTTCCATTCTGACTTAAGAATACGTAAAGTTTGTTTCTTGCCATTAGCTTGCTGATGGCAAACAAAAATATATCCATCCTCCTCTAAATCTGGACAAGCGCAATCAGAATGACTACTATTTGGTAAACAAGGGTCATTATCATATTCATCATAAAGCGGATGTGTCTTAGGATAATTCTTCAAAAATCCATCAAGGTCATTATCTAAGCCAATACATCCACTTGCCCCTTCATAAGGGTCACAGGCATTAAGTGGATTCGTTTGTTGATTTTTTTCCATAACATCTGAAATGCCATCTCCATCACTATCACTTTGAGGGTTATAAGGGGCAATATCCTGCCCATCAATGACTCCATCGTTATCATCATCAGGGTCTCTATTATTTAAAGTACCGTCATTGTCATAATCACAAAAAGCCATTTCGTTATTATTCAATAGACAACCTTCTAGATTAGAGAGGTTAACCTGTTCTTTGGTAGTTATAATAAAATTAGCAAAATTTTCACGATTTATCGGATGATTTAAAGTGGTATTAAATAATAACTTAGCTCGGTCATTATTGGGCCCTTGATAAATAGTGGTGCCATCTAGATTAAAATCGTTGACGGTGTATCCAGGATGAATATAATTTGGCAAATAACTAGAATTATTATTATCTAACAATATTTCCAGTAATATACAAAAAATGTCATTACTAGGTCCTTGATAAACCGTCTTTCCATCTCCATTTAAATCTCCCGCCCAAAAAGCATTTCCATCATTCATAGCTATCAATGGATGATTGCCAATAACTGGTAGAAAACGATTGGTAAAATCAATATAAGGAATATTCGCTGCATTAAAGAGATACGGATATTTTGTTTTCACTCCGATATGATTTCGATGTCTTAAAGCTACATAATAATTTCCTGGAGGTACGTTTTCAAAATAGATTATATCTGAGCCTTTAGATGAAATGACTGTACCGTTCCTTCTTATCAATCCAGAACTGGTGGCGATTATTTTTTCTGAATTATCGGCGGCTCTTAATTCAATAAAGACCCAATCTACTATTGCTTCCTCTCCAGTAATATCAAATAATTCCCGCACACATTCTTCCCCTCCTCCTGCACCGACATGTTGAAAATTAGTCATGACAGTATAAGGTTCTTTAGTAGGCAAATACTCTTTTTTTCTAAGGTCGTCTCGCATTAATTTAGTATTGGTACTTCCTATTACTGCTCCTTGCAGCATCGCTTCTAATTGCAAGGCTACGCCGCCGCAAGGTACAATTTGGCTATATCCCGTATGATTTCCACATTCATCAATGGCGTACCAAGTACGAACATATTGTTTTTCGGCTTCGGTAAACACAATTGTTTCATCATATTGTAAATCTATATTACTATCACAATTATCAATCGCTATGATATCCTTTCCAAATCCCAAACTATCCGTGCCCTCTTTGCATAATATGGAAGCATCCAAAGGTATACTTCCTTCTATGACCATATAAGAAACAAATTCGTTGGGGTGATTCCCATTTAGGTAATTCCATTCTTGTAATTGTAGGTCAAAACTATTAGCAGACACCTTGCTAAGTCGAATAACGACTGGGTCGTCATCAAGATGTTGAGGCACACCAGCGATTATGACAGGGTTATAATATTTATTTTTGGTGGTAATCGTCTGCCAATCTTGATTTAAAGAGACACTACCCGTTTCTCCAAAGACCTGCCCATTTTCGTCTCTAAGCAGGATATCATGTTCAATTTCTAAGAAGGCAACTTCTTCGGCAGCATGAGTTATCTCTGCATCTACAGATATTTCTTCTTCAATTTGCAATTCAATGCTGGTTAGACTTGGATTTCTAAATCTCAAATTGACTGGGTCTTTTTCTTCGAAGGTTTGTATACTAGCAAAAAGACTAGGAAAGGAAGTGTAGTTTTCTTCAAAATTTATGGTAGACCAAACATCTGTCAAGTTAATACTTCTCGCCTCAAATGGATACTCGGTCGATTGGTTGCCCTCTTCCATAGCAAACCATGCTACGGCTTCTCGTAGGTGTTTTCCGTCTGCACCTTCCTCTTCTTGTAATTTTAATTCAAATTGGGCAACCGACACATTTCGGATTCGGGAAGCAACAGTAGCACCATCCCTGTTGGTCACCACTTGTGAAAATATTAAGGGTTTAGTAGGAAAATCGATTGGTAAAGAAATAGTCTTCCAATTTTGATTGACATTTTCCATCACTCCCGCTACCATCTTTTTGCCATTTGGTAGGGTATATATTTTAAAAATATCAGGTGCTGTAATGTCTAATACTTTGATTACCTGCTTATCGGACGCTGTATTATCACAAGCATCACTTGCCGTCCATGTTCGGGTAAGCTCATATTGATATAAGGAACAACCATTTTCACCTTGGGTATTTGTTTCGGTTGCATTAATAGCAATAGATGGACAATTATCTACTGCCTCAATTAGCGGTGGGGAAGGGATTTGTTCATCACAACTAATCATTTCATCAGCTGGAATATTCATTAAGTCTGGGGCATCGGTATCTTGATAATTTAAATGGACTACTGCGGTGTCACAACATCCATTATTGCAAACTTGATAGGTAAATTGTTCAACAAAACAAGCATTATCAGCTGGCGTAAAATTAAAATACCCAGTCGCATCAAAAAAAAGGTTGCCAGTAAGAGGCGGACTAACTAGTGAATACCTAGCAGAAAATGTTTTGACATCGTTAAGACTAACATTCCCCTTAAGACGAAATCCTGGACATCCATTATCTATATCATCATCTGCCGCCACAATGCCTGTATTTGAAACGATAAAACGACAACAAGCTTCGGCATAACAAGTAGGATTTTGACTAGAAATCGCATTAAAAGCACGTAAGTTATAAGTACCAGGAATGGTCGTTATATAAATAGAATCAGTTGCTCCAGAAATTGCCACTCCATCTTGATACCATTGGAAAGAAGAATAGGAAATCCCCTCCCAAAGCAGACGAGCTGAAGCTGATAATGCTACACTTTCATCAGCACAAATATTAATGGTCGAAGTGCTACAATTATTACAAGTAGGCGGTATAATATTTTCCGCTGCGACACAAGTTTTATTCGTAGAATCCGAGACTAGTAAAAAAAGTGGGCCATCTGCTATTGGAAATGGCCCTAAAGTAATAAGACTACCATAACTACCGTAAATCTTTTTGTCTTTCCACTCTGCCTGCCAACCAGTACTCCCCCCATTCACTTCTAGGGTAAATGTATAGGTGTCATCATAAGGATTACTAGGGGTTGCATCTGGTTCACATTGTAAATCATGGATATTTAGGATCAAGCAGGAAGTTTGACTAATACCAATTTTGGAAAAATGTAAGCATATCAAAAAAAGAAGGATAAATTGTATGTTTGTTCTATCTCCCCTCCCTTTGTCGAATTTATTAAAAATGTTTGATTTGATTCTCATCTTTTACAAATTAAAGGTTTATTTTATTTGTGTTTGATGGGGGATGGCGTCTTTTAAAGTTGCTCTCTTATGCTCAAAAAAGTGCTGCCTATAGGAGGCAGCACTTGCAAAAATTGTCAAAGAGAGAATATTCTTCTGTTTTCATTAATAAGTTTTTTTAGGGGAAGGCATTCCATTTTGAATTAAAAACTACCCACCCAAAAAGGGTGGGTGTAAAAAATTGTCAAAGATGAATTTCTTCTGTTTTCATATAAGGTATTAATACTCAATTATTCGAATTAGCTGTTTGAGTCGCACAGCAAGTACAAGTTTCTAGATAAACACAAGGGTCAATGTTAACACTTACCGAAAAAAAACAACTGCTATTTTCCGTATCAACAATCTTAAAAGCCGCGGCATTTCCTACTGGATAAGGTCCAAAAATAGTTTTCACTCCGTATGTACCTGTTTGTCCACCTCCTTGCCAGGCAATTCCCTGCCCATTGGTCGTTAGCTGAAAACTAAAAGTATCATCACTAATATCTTGGGGGGTATTGTGGTCATCATAAACGGCTGGGCTTAAGGTGCCAGTAATTCGAGACGGGCAGGTACAATTACAGGCTATATCTGCACAATCTACCTGACCATTATTATCGTCATCCTGATTATTACCACATATTTCTTTACATATTTTAGTCCGCAATTCTATTTTTCCGATTTTAGTACATCTATCCGATTCGCTTGCTTCTGATTGTTGGGTATATGCATGTATCTCAAAAACACCTGCTTCATTGACCGTTAGCGTAGTTACACTTTCATTAATTTTTTGTCCATCTTTATACCATTCAACGTAGGGATAGACACCTCTATCAAAAGGGGATTTTAGTAAAACACTTTCCCATTCACAGAAATAAATAACAGCATCTTGTTGTGGTAGCAATGAATGGGCTACTAAATCGCCACACAGCAATTGTAAGCAGCACAATAAGCTAATATTAATTAATTCTCTCATAGTATTCATTTAAGGGTTTCGTCAAATACTATTTTTTAAGAACCGTCGCTTTTATCGGTATACAAATTTCTGAACAAGCAACAGTCACCAAATAATCTTCCACTTCTCCATTTGGCTGTGGACCATAAGGTGTCATATTGTCTTGATGACTAATTCTGATTCGCCAACCTAGGGCAGTATCCAGTTTGACTATTGAAGGAATTGTGACTTCCATTCTATCTGAAAACATAGTTGTTTCATCATTCCAATCCGCCACCATTTCATCAACATCTTCAAAATCACCATCGCCATTCCAATCTATCCATGCTGTTACATAAGCGGTATTTCCTGTAGTATTGGTATAAGAAAAAGGAAGTCTAATAGTCTGACCTGGAAATAAATCTAGGCTGGAAAAAAGAAGTAAACCATCTTCATCTCCTGCATCTCCAAATGCATCACTACTTGATTGACCATCGGTTTCCGCATCAATCAATGTTCCAAGTCGTAACCCATCAATAATCCGATGACTGGGACCGTTATTAGCAGCATTAGTTTGGTAATTATTTGTCGAAGTAGTGGGATCCGTATCTGGCAAATCTCCCCAATCGTAAGTACCACAATCTTCCAAAGTAACCAGGACAGGACAACATAGTCCGACTTGACAGCCACTTATATTATTAGCTGTATAATAATAGGTCTCCATTCCATCTTCTAATCCTGCCGTACCCGCATTTACGGTTAAAGAATCTCCAATTCCCACCTGGACATCATTCGCATTATACCAAATAATACTCGTCAATCCTGTATCTGCATGAAGTGTTGCATAGTTGGTCGTATCGGCACAAATAGTTGCCATGCTTGATTGAGTCAAAGTAACGGTATGGTTTATAGTACTCGAACAACCTGCATCATCTGTTACTGTATACTGTAGGTCAATAGTACCAGTAATTGCATTAGTGCCATCTATGGCTAGTTTTTGGTTGGCTGTATTATTGAGGGTAAACCCTGTAGCAGAACCCGTCCCTAAGGTCGTCCAAGTATGGGCGGTGTAGTTGCCCGAACCACCGCTTGGGTTTGCATCTATAGTATCGATACTTCCAATACAAGCAACGGTAGGGTTAAGATTGGCAGTTAGCGTAGTAGAACAACATACCTCTGTTTGCACCACTATTGGGCAACATATTCCGATAGTACATCCATTTCCATCCTGTGCCGTATAATAAAATTGATCGTTTCCATCTTCTAAACCTGCTGTATTCGCATCTATAGTCACGTCATCTCCTGTGCCGACAGATGTGCCCGCACTATTAAACCATTCTACACCTGTCAAGCCACTTTCAGCGGAAAAAGTAGCGGAATTAGCGCCGCTCGAACATAATAGTACAGAATCAGGAATTGAATGCGTTATCCTTATCTCTGCTGTATCTGTATCTGGACCATCCGTTGCCAATACATAGATGACACTATTCGTAGTCGGAGTGATCGTCGTACTGGCAAGCATATTTCCTCCATTTGGAGGGGTAGCATTATGGAAAGTCAAGGTGCCACTTGTGGTACTCGCCAATACCGAAACATCTATTATTTCGCCATTACAAATCGTCGTATCTCTAGTCGTGATAATTGGATTAGGAAGCCCTTTCAAGAATGTTGGCGTTGCTTTTTTGTGTAAAGAAGAAACAGGAATATCAAAAGTTTCATTCATACCATTGGCCGTTAACCAACAACTACTGACTAGAAGGGCTATTTTTAAGAGGCGAAAGGTGTGAAGGCCAAGTGAATTAATTGTTTTGATTATATGTATCATTGCATTATGTCTAAGTACTATACAAAGTACTGAGTTGTAAAATAAAAGTAGGAAGTCACCTACTGTTGCAAATAACTCCCCTACCATTTAGTAAAGAACATTATTTCAAAAAGAGACGAACTACTCTAATGAGTAACGTACCCAATTTTTTGAAATAGAAATGTTGGTCATTAATGGTTTATAGGCTTAAAGAAAAGGGGTACTTTTATTTTGACCATATATCTTCTATGGTCAAAGTTTTCAATAAATAAGCCATAAACAGACTAAAATCACCTCAAAGGAAGAGGGAAGGGGTGAATGTAGGGTATCTAGAGTTGATGTAGGGTTAAATGGTTTCAAGCTAATTAATAAGTCCGATGTATTAATTATTAAATCCCTACAAAAACTATTCAATTAAGTCTAAAAATCCCTACTGGTTGACATTCCTTTGAAAAATTTAGTCTGCTTTTTAATTATTACTGTTTATCACAATTCGAACAGGTAAACAAATTTTAGGAGGACAAGCTACTGCACAATCCATCCCTACACAAGCAGTTGCGCCATCTGCGCTAGTCAAATCATCAAAATTGGTCCCCATAGAAGTAGTCGTACTTCCTGCCATATTATTTTCAGAAATGGTCGTATATTGGTTGGTGATCGTTCCTGCATTGCTAGGGCGACTATGATAAAAATTCAAACAATTACTACCTGTTTGGTCACTCATCACACTAGGGTCGGTATCTACACAAATAACTGCTACGGGGGTAAAAGTAGTCGCATTGACTAGGGTTGCCGCCGCTGGATTGGTTTTGTTGGTTTGGACAATACCAAAGTCTAAAAAGCCCAGATTATTATCTATATCATCCAATGGACTACTCCCCTCTTGTCCTGTGATTTTTATGTTTTGGTCAATCATTGCACTTCCGTAATACGTACTTGGCAATAAGGAAGTAACAGAATTAACCGTCATTAAGTCTCCATCAAAAAAGAGTCGATAGTTTTGGTCGCCTAAAGTCCAATCACTTCCTGAAGTATTCTTTACTTCTAATTGATAACAAACTTGATTGTTTTCACAATCTAAAGTATTTCTAGTCAATTGGATATCCCATTGGTTTTCTATTGAACAATCCATGCCTACACAAGCCGCAGCTCCATCTACACTAGTCAAATCATCATAATTGATACCCATAGCAGTAGTCGTACTTCCAACCATATTGTTTTCAGAAATAGTCGTGTATTGATTAGTGATAGTTCCTGCGTTGCTCGGGCGACTATGGTGAAAACTCAAACAATTACTATCCGTTTGGTCACTCATCACGCTAGGGTCAGTATCTACACAGATGACTGCCACAGGGGTAAAGGTAGTCGCATTGACTATAGTTGCCGCCGCAGGATTGGTTTTATTCGTTTGGACAATACCAAAGTCTAAAAAACCCAAATTATTATCTATATCATCCAATGGACTACCTGCCTCTTGTCCTGTGATTTTTATGTTTTGGTCAATCATTGCACTTCCGTAATGCGAACTTGGTAATAAAGAGGTAACTGAATTAACGGTCATTAAGTCTCCATCAAAAAATAAACGATAGTTTTGGTCGCCTAAAGTCCAATCGTCACCCGATGTGTTTTTGACTTCTAATTGATAGCAAACTTGATTGTTTTCACAATCTAAAGTATTTCTAGTCAATTGGATATCCCATTGATTTTGGGTTATACAATCCATGCCTACACAAGCCGCAGTACCATCTGCGCTCGTCAAATCATCATAATTGGTACCCATAGCAGTAGTCGTACTTCCTGATACATTATTTTCAGAAATGGTGGTATATTGGTTAGTGATACTCCCTGCATTACTAGGGCGACTATGGTAAAAACTTAAGCAATTACTACCCGTTTGGTCACTCATGACACTAGGGTCAGTATCTACACAGATGACTGCTACGGGGGTAAAAGTAGTTGCATTGACTATAGTTGCCGCCGCAGGATTGGTTTTATTGGTTTGCACAATACCAAAGTCCAAAAAGCCCAGATTATTATCTATATCATCTAGTGGACTAGCCGCCTCTTGCCCCTGTCCTTCGATTTTTATATTTTGGTCGATTATTGCATTTCCGTAATGGGTACTTGGTAATAAGGAAGTAACCGAGTTAACGGTCATTAAATCCCCATCAAAAAAGAAACGATAATTTTGGTCGCCTAGCGTCCAATCATTTCCTGAGGTGTTTTTTACTTCTAATTGATAACAAACTTGGTTATTTTCACAATCTAAAGTGTTTCTAGTCAATTGTATATCCCATTGGTTTTGGGCAAAAGATGAAACAGTTATCAACATAGCTGACAATAAAAATAATATCTTGTTCATGGGCAATTAAATTGTTATTTTGAATAAAAAGCTTAGAGCGGGAACTTGTTTTTCAATTTACTGAAATACAAACTCCCACTTGACCTTCCAATACCGTTTATTGATGTTTCACAATAAGTGTTTTTATTAAATGGTGCTTGTCTGTTTTTAAATGAAAAAAGTAAGTACCTGATGCTAAGTTTAGCGGCAATTGTATTTGCTTATTTTGAGCGGGTAACTTTGAATACCTGTTCAACAAAGTGCCTTGCACATCATATACTAATACATCGTGTACCGCATCTCTAGCTAAAGCTGTTTCGTAATTTAATGGCGTTCCCAAAGCATGAGGGTTAGGAAAAATACTTAGTTGTTGTTGGTCTAAAAAATCTTCCGTTGAAGATAATAGCCCACACACTTCTGCTAGTTGTGCATCTAAACCTATTTCTTCATTGACATCCAAAAAAGTAACCGAATTGGTCGCTTTAGTGTGATTAGGGGCATCTATTTCGGAAATAGTGGCAAATTGCTTAGTAATCTGTCCAGCCGTTTCTGCTCTGGAAAAATAAATCTGAACAGGAGGTGCTTCCGCTTCTATTAATTCTGATGCAACCGCTAGTTTAAGTTCCGCAATTGGCGTATATTTCAACGCATTAATTTGAATAGATGCGGTTGTATTTTTCTTATAAGCCACAATATTAAAATCTAAAAACCCTAAGTGACTATCTATGGCATCTAAAGGACTAAAAGTTTCTTGTCCTTGTCCTGTAATTTCCAATAACTCATTGATTTGTGCATTGGCATATACGTTTTCAGGCAAAAGACTCTGAACCGATAGCATGGACAAATTTTCCGCATCAAAAAAGAAACGGTAATTTTGGTCTCCTAATGCCCATGTTTCCGCATCTAGCCCTTTTATACTTAAGGTATAAGTGGCTTCCAAATTGTCGCAATCTAAATCGGATAAACTCAATTTGCCTATCCAATTGGATTGACTGACAAGGGGAAAAGTACCTAGTACACTAAATATAAAAACTATAAAAACATTCATTTTATTCATTATCATTAATTTTGATGATAGGGAAAGTAGGGGTTGTGTAAAAGTTCAAAGTCATTCGTAACAGCCAAATAAATGTCATGCGCTGTAATGTTGTAGCCAAACTAATCGACAAAAAGTTGTGGCTGTTTACTGATATTACTTAACCCCAAGGGGGTGATATATGATAACCTAGGGCGAAAAGCCCTAGGAATAAATCTAATATAATGGTCTCAAAACCCCAACGGGGTGACATAAATTCATCCTTTATGTCGCTCTTTCAGAGCTTAACCGAGCGAGCGTTATGCTCTAATCATAGGGCTGTGCCCCATGTTATTATATTTCACTCCTTTGAAGCTAAGATTAGATAGTCACAACTCTCTGTCGGTTTAATAGTCACAACATTACGCCGCAAGACATAAATTTGGCGATTACCTTAGACGCAAATACTTTTTACACAACCCGAACCTAATTCCTATTAATTATTTACATCCGAAGATTTCCCTGAATTCTTTAACCAATGGGATTCATCATCCGCATTGACATCTCCATCAAGGTTATAATCTCCGATGTTGTATATATCACCTTCTGAGTTATTACCTGTCCAAATAGACTCATCTGTCGCATTTATATCTGTTCGAGAACCAGCACTACTTATTTGGTCACCATTTGCGGCAAACATACCAAAGGCATTCGCCTCCAGCAGTTGCTGTCCATCCCCTGTAAAGGTTTTGAAAGACTGCTGAGTACGGAAATCAAACGATAAACCACTTGCTGTCACCGTTACTGAATTAGGACTCATAACTGGTAAATGGTTACGGTGTTCTATCACAATGTAATAGCTCTGTCCAATAGCTAAAGTACAGCTACACCCATTTGGAAACATAATCGTACCGTCTTTCATCAACCAAGCTGCTTGCGTACAAGCCGCGCTACTAGCCAATTGTGAAGTTCTAAGTGTGACTAATACCCAATCTACTACATCTGGGTCATAGCCTGCTTTGCCATCACCAACAGTTGTATAATTGTAAGTAGCTCCGTCTGTGCCACTATAAGACCATGGGGCAGTATTATAAGGTTGCCCAACTGGAGTTTCTGTACCAAGGAAGAAAAGAGGGTCTTGTCCTGGCAATAACTGTTGGTCGTTCAAGTCTGTACGCATTTCGTTCAGGTCAACATCGTAAACGCCTTCTAACCAAACTGACAGGTTGATGTTACAGGCAATACTAACATTTGGAATGCCTAAGCCACCAAATACAGGGATGTCATTATCCACCACATCTGCAATACCATCGTTGTCGGTATCCGCTGGGTTGTCAACTTGACCGTCACCATTGCCATCTAAGCTACCATTGTTTGTATCATCAATATCGTCGCTTGCACCATTAGTAGTACCTACCATGTTTTCCGTTGGGTCATCACTATCTGGGTCGATGTAATCTGGAGTCCCTTCATTATCCGCATCTGTTAATGTATGGTCATTTAGGTCTCCAAAATCGACATCATTGCCATCCGCATTGTCTACAATACCATCTTGGTCTGCATCTGGTCCGTCCGCTACGCCATCATCATCTGCATCAAGTGCGCCTGAGCCACCTTCTACTAAATCAGAAACCGTATCATTGTCTGAATCCAAATCTTGGAAGTCTAGTTGTCCGTCACTATCTGTATCGGGAGGTGTATTACCTATATTTGCGGTTGCAGGAATACCATTCGTCGTTGGAGTTGTGCCCACTACGCCGTCTGCTATACCATCACCATTTGCATCGGTGCCACCTGATTCTAACACATCATTGATGCCATCATTATCAGCATCTAAATCTAAATTATCAGGAATGCCATCACCGTCTGTGTCGCCATTTGCTGGCGCAGTTGCTAGTTCTACCACATCTGTAATTCCATCATTGTCATCATCTAAATCGTCGACGTCTGCAATACCATCGCTATCTGTATCCAAACAACTTCCATTAGCACTTCCCAAAGAGGCAGTATTCAGCACACACCAATCACTACTTCCTGTATCTGTTCCAGTACTACCGTTTGGTGGATTACTAACACCAGCAGTAGGGCATGCAGACCCTGTAGGAATGGTCACAAAACTTCCAGCATTATCCCATACGCCCGCACTCACAGCTACTGCTGCTCTTCCGTTATTTCCACTATTATATTGGATATAATCCTTAATATTAGCTGCACTTCCAAAATCGGAATTATTCATATATAAGCCAATTTCACCATCGCTTTGTCCGATATGCCCCCATTGTAATACTAAATATCCACCTGCAGGTATCATCATGTTACCTGAGATAGTAGTTATGTTAACATCCGTACCAATTTCAGCATACATAGGGAATTTACATAAATACCAACTGCTTACATCAATGGTAGCAGAAGAGCTATTGTACAATTCTATTTGTTGATTACAAATACTTATTTCAGAAATAAGTACATCACCCATATTACTTGATGAAATACCTAATCCACCAAAAACTGTTGTATTATCATCCACAACATCTGCGATACCATCGTCATCTATATCTGTTGGATTGTCTACTAAACCATCACCATCAGCATCTAAGCCACTATTTGGTGTCCCATCAATATCGTCGCCTGTGCCATCGGCAGCATCTACGGTATTGTCGGTTGCATCATCGCTATCTGGGTCGATATAATCTGGTGTCCCTTCATTATCCGTATCTGGTAAGATTGGGTCATTCATATCGCCAAAATTGACATCATCACCATCGGCAGCATCTACGATACCATCCATATCTGCATCTGGTCCATCTGCTACGCCATCATTATTCGCATCAGGTGCGCCAGAGCCACCTTCTACTAAATCAGAAACCGTATCGTTATCCGAATCCAAATCTTGGAAATCTGGTTGTCCGTCGCTGTCTGTATCGGGAGGGGTGTTACCTGTACCTGCGGTCGCTGGAATACCATTGGTCGTTGGGGTTGTACCCACTACGCCGTCTGCTATCCCATCGCCGTCAGCATCTGTTCCGCCTGATTCTAAGACATCATTGATACCATCATTATCACTATCTAAATCTAAATTATCTGGAATGCCGTCACCGTCCGTGTCTCCGTTTGCTGGTGCACTTGCAAGTTCTGTGACATCGGTGATACCATCATTATCATCATCTAAATCTTCTGTGTCTGGGATACCATCACCATCGGTGTCTAGTGTACCTAAACCACCAAAAACAGGGATGTTATCGTCCACCACATCTGCGATACCATCGTCATCTATATCTGCTGGATTGTCAACTAGACCATCACCATCAGCATCTAAGCCACTATTTGGTGTGCCATCAATATCGTCGCCTGTGCCATCAGTAGCGCCTACCGTGTTTTCCGCTGGATTATCGCTATCTGGATCGATATAATCTGGTGTGTTTTGACTATCTGAATCTGTATTTGGTAATGCAGGGTCATTTAGGTCACCAAAGTTGACATCATCGCCATCCGCTGCATCTACAATACCATCTTGGTCTGCATCTGGACCATCCGCTACGCCATCATCATTCGCATCTGGTGCGCCTGAGCCACCCTCTACTAAATCAGAAACCGTATCGTTGTCAGAGTCCAAGTCTTGGAAGTCTGGTTGTCCATCACTATCTGTATCAGGAGGTGTGTTACCTGTACCTGCGGTAGCTGGAATACCATTGGTCGTTGGGGTCGTGCCCACTACGCCGTCTGCCATACCATCACCGTCTGCATCTGTACCACCTGATTCTAAAACATCATTAATGCCATCATTATCTGAATCTAAATCTAAATTATCAGGAATGCCGTCACCATCTGTGTCGCCATTTGTTGGAGCACTTGCTAGTTCTGTGACATCGGTGATACCATCATTATCATCATCTAAATCTTCTGTGTCTGGGATGCCATCACCATCGGTGTCTAGTGTACCTAAGCCACCAAAAATAGGGATATTAGCATCGACAACGTCAGCAATACCATCCTCATCCGAATCTGCTGGATTATCCACTAAACCGTCTGCATCTGCGTCTAAACCACTATTTGGTGTTCCATCAATATCGTCGCCTGTGCCATCGGCAGCATCTACGGTATTGTCAGTTGCATCATCGCTATCTGGGTCGATATAATCTGGTGTCCCTTCATTATCCGTATCTGGTAAAGTTGGGTCATTCATATCTCCAAAATTGACATCATCACCATCGGCAGCATCTACAATACCATCTTGGTCTGCATCTGGGCCATCTGCTACACCATCATCATTGGCATCTGGTGCGCCTGAGCCACCTTCCACTAAATCAGAAACGGTATCGTTGTCAGAGTCCAAATCTTGGAAATCTGGTTGTCCATCGTTGTCTGTATCGGGTGGGGTGTTGCCTGTACCAGCGGTTGCTGGAATACCATTGCTTGTTGGAGTAGTACCTACTACGCCGTCCGCTATGCCATCATCATTTGTATCTGTACCACCTGATTCTAGGACATCATTGATACCATCGTTATCAGCATCTAAATCTAAATTATCAGGAATGCCGTCACCGTCTGTGTCGCCATTTGCTGGCGCAGTTGCTAGTTCTACAACATCTGTAATTCCATCATTGTCATCATCTAAATCTTCTGTATCAACGATACCGTCACCGTCTGTATCTGGGATGCCTAAGCCACCAAATACAGCGGTGTTATCATCCACAACATCTGCAATACCATCATCGTCAGTATCTGCTGGATTGTCAACTAAGCCATCAGCGTCACCGTCTAAGTCAGCATTTCCATTATCGTCAATATCGTCGCCTGTACCATCAGTAGCACCTACCGTATTTTCCGCTGGATTATCGCTATCTGGGTCGATGTAATCTGGTGTGTTTTGACTATCTGAATCTGTATTTGGTAATACAGGGTCATTTAGGTCACCAAAGTTGACATCATCGCCATCGGCAGCATCTACAATACCATCTTGGTCTGCATCTGGACCATCGGCTACGCCGTCATTATCCGCATCTGGTGCGCCTGAGCCACCTTCTACTAAATCAGAAACGGTATCATTGTCAGAATCCAAATCTTGGAAGTCTGGTTGTCCGTCGCTGTCTGTATCAGGGGATGTGTTACCTGTGTTTGCGGTAGCTGGAATACCATTGGTAGCCGGGGTCGTGCCCACTACGCCGTCTGCTATACCATCGCCATTTGCATCTGTACCACCTGATTCTAGGACATCATTGATTCCATCGTTATCACTATCTAAATCTAAATTATCTGGAATGCCGTCACCATCTGTGTCCCCATTTACTGGGGCACTTGCTAGTTCTGTGCCATCTCTAATCCCATCATTGTCATCATCTAAATCGTCGACGTCTGCAATGCCATCACCATCGGTATCTAATGTTATAAATAAGTCTGGTTGAAGATTATCATTTGCTGATGAATTGGCAAATGCAGAAAAATTATTAATTGGTTGAACATTTATACTGGTCGCCTCAAAACTTGTAGAAAGGGTATTACCTGTTACGGTTAACGTAATATCGCCTCCACTAAAAGCAGGAACAATTGCATTATTTGTTCCTCTCCAACTATCTGCACCTTGATATGTCCAGTTAAATAAAGCACCGCCAGCTCCTGCAGGAACAGTCGTTCCATCTGTGGTATAATAGGAGTTTGCTGTGCTTATCGTTAATTCGATTGCTCCAACAGGGATGTCTGTAGACCCTGTGTTAGAAAAACTAACGGTCAAGTTGGACGTCTCTCCAGTATTAATAGTATTTGGCGCAAAATGAGTCCCTGTTACTGCGGGGTCTGCATATTGACCAGTTGATACAACTGGTATAGTTACACCACCTGAAGCGACTACTATAGTGACATTTGCAGTATTACATATAGCGTTATCTGCGGCTAAGCAAATGGTATAGGCTACCGTGTAAGTTCCTGCAGTTGTATTAGCAGGGACTGTAATTACACCATCTGTTCCAATGGTAACACCAGTTAAGCCTCCGTTGTTTGAGATAGAGATATTATCATCAATTAATGCATCTGTTGCTGGGCTTACACCATCAGCACTATCATTAGCGAAAACGGAAGTTGTTGTGCCACCTGCTACTGGGTCGATTGGTGAAGTTGTGTAATCATCTGCTACTGCATCGATGGAGGCAGCAGCTTGCAATAAAAACACATAATAAGGTTTACTGACAGTTGTACAGATACCATTGTCGTAGGTAAGTTGGTAAAAACCTCCTTCAGTTGCTGCATAGCTATCTGAAGTCGCACCTGAAATAGGAGCGCCGTCGTTATACCATTGGTAACTGCTGCCTCCACCATTATTGTTACTACCATCTAAAGTGATGGTTTCGCCATCCTCAATGACAAAGGTAAAAGTCGTTTGTTGGTCTTGACAAGTAGCTGGCTGGCTACTGTCGATGTAGTCCGCGTAAAAGATACCCGAAGTACTAGTACTATAAGTAGCATTGGTTTCGCCTGCTATCGCCGCTGCGCCACTAGCGGTTACTTCATACCATTGAATACTACTTGCTCCACTTGGCGTGGTCAGGTTTGCCGGACCTGCACCACTAAACTGAGCGATAGCACAAAGGCTAAGCAACAGTAAGTGAAACAATAAAATATATTTTTTCATGAAATTTTATTTTATTATTATCTAACAATGAATGGTGATAGAATCAAGCGGCTCAAAATCCTCTAGTTCTAACCTTTTCTCAGATAGATTTAATTATTGTAGTTTGGTTAGGTAGGGGGATTTACCTATTTTCGGACTTGCAAAGTTTTTAAAATATGATATACCTTGATAATCAACGCATTAAACTTCCCTTCCAATAGTTATCAAAAGGAAGAAGAATTGATATACATTAGACTTGTTTTGCCTCGCTACCAAAGGGGATTCAGTTCGGCAAGGAATTTTTAGGAGCGAGAAAACTTGCCATGTACTCGCTCCTGAATATTCAAAATAACTTTTGCTGTATTTAGGGAGTAGGAAAAATATAACCTACCCATTCTGCGGCTTTATTTTGTCCTTCTAGGCATCCCGTCCGCAGGGCGGTTCACAAAAGATAAAGATTCCTCGAATCTTCCTCTTTTGCTCATGTTGGAAAAATACTCATTATGCTACTGCATAACTCCGTTTTTCCCGCCTTGAATAAGAACAAACTAAAACCACATCTTTGGGTACCTTATTTATTTCCCACTCCCTTATACCATTTTCAGGAATGCTTGAAAAGAGAAAATGCAGATATATTAAGTACCAATTCATAACTTATCCAAACATGTTATCCTTTACAGGTTTATTAATTATATCTGCATAGAACTTTCAATGTACCAAATTGATTGTGTACTGAACTTCCTGGACCATTACTATATATAGTTTTATTCTGAGTAAATAGAGTTGTATGAAGAGCTGGGTCCCCCAGATAAGGAACAATGTATGTACTACCTCCATTATTTAAATTATTAACTTCTATGACTTCTCCTCCCTGACTAGAAATACTTTCAGATAGCACACCTTGAAAGGTTATTGCAGCCGTCCCATTTCCTTCGGCAGTAGTATTCGCGAACCACACATAATATAATCCAGATGGCCAATTTTCAATACATTGTCCAGCCTGTAAACTAGAAATATTCAAAACTCTATCCCCATCAGTAGTAATCCAATCTGATGCCGATGGTACCCAAGAACCCGCATAATCTGGATTCACTTCACCAGTACTTCCACCACTACTACCATCTACAACAGGACAACCATTCGTTGTTCCTGCTCCATAGATCAATGGGCAAGAATCCATAGTATCACTCACTCCGTCGCCGTCATCATCGGTATCGGTGCTATTGTTTATGCCGTCGCCGTCAGTATCTGGGTCGGCGCAGTTATCGCAGGCGGTGGGTAAGTTGACGGTTGTTTGGGCAAAACTATTAGTAGTTGCCAGTCCAAAGCAAAATAAAAAACAAAAGGTTATTAAAGATTTTAAGTTAAAGTATTTCATTAGTAAAATGTTTTTGTTCCCTATTTATTTTTTATAAGGAAGTTATCAAAATGGGAATTTTATATTTTAAAAAAAATTGTTAATTTGTTTAGCGTCCTTAATTCTGGATAGACTGTGCTAATACAGCTATATTATTAAGTGGCTCTGTTTCGCCTCCTGAATTTGCAGTAATATTTACTGTCAAATTCGCTTTTGCTCCTGCGGTATCCGCAGTTACACTCAAGGCAATTTTGCTATTTTGATTACCTGAAATAACCGTATTACTTGTAAAAAGTAAACCAGCACCAGTTGTTGTCATCGTCCAATTTCCGTTATTTACGGCTACTGAACCAGATACCGTTGCGGTTGTTTGTGAGGTATTAAAAGCATAGGTAAATCCTGCCGAAGTTGGTACAAAGAACTCAATTTGTCCACTTGTTGTTCCTCCGCTGATTTCATTAATATTAATCACCACATCTTTAGTTTCTGCTAGCGTAAAAATTTGATTGCTAAAGGTAAAGTTGGCAGATAAGTCTGGACTTGGTGCAAGGGGTGCAGCTATACCGCCAAATACTGCTGTATTGCTATCAATAACATCTGGTGCACCATCTTTGTCCACATCCGTAGGGTCATCTACTGAACCATTACCGCCATCTAATGCTGCATTCGCGGTACCATCTATATCATCACCCGTTCCGTCTGCTCCACCAACAGTATTGTCTGCGGCATCATCGCTATCTGGGTCAAGATAATCTGGAGTCCCTTCACTATCCATATCTGGTAAGGCTGGGCTACTCGCATCCCCAAAGTTGACATCATCGCCATCTGCGGTATCTACAATACCATCTTGGTCTACATCTGGGCCGTCAGCAACACCATCATTATCCGCATCGGTTGCATTTGAGCCACCTTCTATTAAATCAGAAATGGTATCGTTATCCGAATCCAAATCTTGGAAGTCTGGTTGTCCGTCGCTGTCTGTGTCTGCTGGTGTGTTACCTGTACCTGCAGTTGCTGGAATACCATTGGTCGTAGGTGTTGTGCCTTCTGTCCCATCTGCCATGCCATCACCATCTGCATCTGTACCACCTGATTCTACCACATCATTAATACCATCGTTATCACTATCTAAATCTAAATTATCTGGAATATCGTCGCCATCCGTGTCTCCGTTTGCTGGAGCACTTGCTAACTCTACGGCATCAGTAATACCATCATTATCATCATCTAAATCAGAATCATCTGGAATACCGTCGTCATCCGTATCAGGACCTGTATCATACAGCGCATCAAAACAAGCTGCAGTCACCCCATTGATAGACACATAATCGTTATCAGTCGGTTCGCCAGTATCACCATAACCAGAGCGGCCCCAGGCGCTAATAGAACCATCCGCTTTTATCGCCGCAAAAGCATCACCATTACTCATTATAGCCACATAGCCGTTATCAGTCGGTGCGCCAGAGCCACCCGCAGTAGATGACCCCCAAGCAGTAATAGAGCCATCCTCTTTCAGTGCAGCAAAGGCAAATTTGACCGATGCAATAGATGTGTATCCCATATCAGTTGGTGCGCCAGCGCCACCATCACCAGAATCCCCCCAAGCCGTAATCGAACCATCTGCTTTCAGCGCAGCAAAAGCATTCTGATTGGCAACAATAGTGACATATCCGTTATCAGTCGGTGCGCCAGAACCACCGCCAGAAGAATTCCCCCAAGCCATAATCGAACCATCCGCTTTCATCGCCGCAAAGGATTGTAAGTTGCTATAGATTTTTGTATAGCCGTTATCCGTCGGTGCGCCAGTACCACCTGCAGCAGCTTGCCCCCAAGCAGTAATAGAGCCATCCGATTTCAGCGCAGCAAAAGCATAATAGTTGGCTTCGATAGACGTGTATCCGTTATCCGTCGGTGCGCCAGTACCGCCTTGACCACCCCAAGCATAAATAGAACCATCCGCTTTCATCGCCGCAAAAGCGTCCGAATTGGGTAAGATAGAGACATAGCCGTTATCAGTGGGTGCGGGATTGCTTGTCGTAATATTCCCCCATTCAGTAATCGAACCATCCGATTTCAGCGCAGCAAAGGTCCCTTGGCTGCTATAAATTTTTGTATAGCCGTTATCCGTTGGTGCGCCACTGCCCCCTTGAGAACCAGACCCCCAAGCAGCAATAGAGCCATCCGCTTTCAGCGCAGCAAAAGCATTAGTGGCTGATACGATAGACGTATATCCGTTATCGGTGGGAGGAGCAACAAAAGAAGTTGAACTACCCCAATAAGTAATAGAGCCATCCGCTTTCATCGCAGAATAACCATTAACGTTACCCGTGATAGACGTGTAGCCGTTATCGGTCGGTTCGCCACTACCACCAAAAGTAGCATTACCCCAAGCACTAATAGTCCCATCTGCATTCAGCGCAGCAAAAGACCGATTAGGCGGCACTGAATTGGCAAAATAACCACCAGGCTGATTGTAAGCGGTATTAACATCTACTTCACATTGTTGTAAATTGTAGGCATAGTCTTTTACATGTATAGCGGTTGAATTTCCCATTTCGAGCTCCCAGTCGCCATCCCTACCCGTAATATCATCTGAGGCAGCTACGGTCATACCCAAAGCTTGCTCCAGATATGCGACTGCTGCTTGCCCTTTTTCGCCTTTGGCAAAGTTACAGCCGTAGATATTGAGCTGTTTTTTGTCCAGCACTAAGGCTTGTAGATAGTTACTTAAGTCCTTGCCAGATAGCCATTGGTTATTGAGGAATAACTGACCGGGCTGACCATGACTGAATAGATGAAAGCTGTTACCGTCGTTTGCTTGACTAAGCAATGCCTTGGCAAGCATTTCCTTACCTTCTAAACTATTATCTATATAGCTATTCTGATAGCTATGGACATCACTTGCATTTTGTTGGGAAAAAGCAAATGGAAAACTCAAAAACATTATCAAAAATGTTAGTAGTGTATTTTTCATAAAACCTGTATTATTTGCAATTTTTAGTTAAAGTATCATATGAATTATTAATAGATTTATTACCCTTTAAAAATTACACTCAGCTGAAAATGTCTTTTTCAAGGGAAACAAGTCTATTAGATTTGTTTGTAAAACGCTTATTTATTAAGCACTTGTTGAAAGCCTCTTTTTGACTAAAAGGATAGATTCCCAACAAGTTCTAAATGGCCTTTAATTAAAATTTGCAATTATTATCTATCCCTTCTCTATCTGAATTCTAGTTGATTCAATAGTTGTTTATAGCTAAAAAGTAGGAAGTCATTTATAACTATAGATGACTCCCTTACCATTTAAAAAAGAACATTATCTTAAAAGCAAACAGAAGTATAATTCCTATTTTAAATGTCAATATTGGCCAGTAATGATTTGTTGAAAAATATATGGGGGATAGATTAAAGGGGGATTTATATTCTAAGAGCAAGAGGTTGCATATGTCACAAACTTCAACAAATAAGCCAAAAACAGGGTTAAATCGTCTCATAATAGCCATGTAGGGGTAAATGTAGTGGTAGTCAGTTTTTTGTAGTGGTCAATTGTTTATGAATTGTTAGATATGGTATGCAGTAATTTTTTTTATGCTAAAATAGTTCGGCTAAATTTCAATAGTCGGTAAAAAAAACAGGTTTGACAACTATTTTGGCAGTAGCAATTAATAGGGAAAGCGTAAAAAAACCAACAGGGAAAAGGAATCCCTGTTGGTGAACATTGCGATGCAATAAAGACTACTTTGCATTTATTTTGTGGTAAACTAGTAAGTTACTCAATTTCTTCAACACCTTGAAAGAACCAATCACATCTGTCGCAAAAAGGACTAAACGGGGTGAGGAAAAAACAAGAAGTAATTGTTTTAAAACAATTACTTCCACGTTAGAAACTCTATTAACTTAGTTTGAACAATAATTTATATAAGGATTGCGCATTTAGTACATGCTACCAATGATGCCCTTTTTAGTCACTCCTTTTAGGCTCTTTACTGGCTAAAACATATCATTTGGTAAATTGTCAACTGCCAGTCAAAAGGATACTGGTTTGTTCATTTGCAAAATAAGATTTCATTTTAGCATAGCAATAAAGAGGGGAATCAATATATTTTAAATTAAATAGATATAAATTCCGCGATACGATAAAGTCGCCTCTCAGAGGGATTTTTAAGAAAACGAAAAAATCGTTTCCTTAATATCCCTTCACTGAGTTGCTGCAAGTAGCGAGATGAAATTTTAACTTATTTATTGTACAAAGTAATAATGATGAGTACCAATATTTAAATTGGTCTCTGTTATTAATGGTAAGTGGTATAAAGACTAGAATAAAATGAATCAATCTAGAATACTGTGATAGGGCAAAATTAGGGTAATTTTATTGTTAACTCTAAAATTTAATTACAGCATTCAACCATTCAATTGGTTAATTACCCCTACATTACACCATACCTTGCAAACCCCTTCAATAGACGGTTATCGTGAGAAATACTTAGGTTGTTAGTTTTAGGCTCTAAGTACGCTGGAACTTAAATAAGTTTAATTGGTGCTCAGTTCAATTTATTTTTTAAAACATTATCCAGTTTATTAATGTATTTGTAGTGTTCGTAAGTCAAGCCCAAAGTGGTTTAAAAATATCAACAGAGCCATAAAGGCCCTGTTGACTATTAACAATGCAATAAGACTATTTATTTAATATAAATGCTTAACCATCACCTTTTTGGTAAAGGATTTATGCTTATCTATCTGTACATTTAAGTAGTACAAACCATTGACTAATTGCTCCGTGTTCATTTGAATCAAGTCTTCTTTGATAGCACCTAATTCAATTGTTCGTACTTTTTGCCCGAAGTGGTTGAATAAAGTTAAGGTACCTTGTTGACCAGCATACGGTTTTAAACTAATGAACAATTCATTTTGAACAGGATTTGGGAACGCCCCAATTCCATTTAAATCAATCCCAAATCCAACTTTTTGTACATCGGTATACGCAAAACTACCATCTAAATAAATCTCTTTCACTCGATAGTAGTTCGTACCAGTTGCTGGTTGTTTATCCATAGTTTGGTGGTATTCCAATTCGTTCGACCATTCTTTGTTAACGAATTGAGCAATTGAACTAAAGTCTTCGCCATCTAAAGAGCGTTCTACTTCAAAATTGGTCACTTTAAATCCACTATTGGTCAACCATTGTAATGCCACTTCTCGATTGGCTTGATAAGCTGCAAAGGATAATTGTGGTGCATTTCTGCTACCAGCATTTCCAGCAAAATGGCTATCGTTCATGGTGATTTCTATCTCACAATGCTTGCTCCAATCGCTATTAAAAATAGTGATTAGGTATTTGCTGTTTGCTAAACCAGTCACTTCTAATTGATGTCCGCAGTTCCATCCGCAACCACCAACTTGTGTCCAATTATCGTGTAAATCATTTATTTTAAAGAAGTATTCCTGTCCTGCAACCCCTTCGATAGCAATCGTTCCATCACCATAGGTAATTGCTATGTCATCGCAAGTAATATCACTTCCAGCACCACCGCCAGTATTGCCGCCACCTGTATCAATTGATGTGCCTGTACAGGTACAATTTTCTTGCACTATATCATTTTCAGTATTTGTATTCCCATCATTACAGGCCGCACCGACTGTGGTTAAATTCGCATCGTAATCGTTACAGTCTTGACTAGCGACCACTCCGTCTCTATCATTATCTGGGTCGCCACTGCCTGTATTGCCACCGCCACTAGTATTAGCAGAAAGGGTGATCACTTTCTCACAGATGACTTCATAGTTGCTGTTTTTGATATAGATACGGTATTCCCCTACTTCTAAATCATTTACGATTTTACTATCTCCACATTGCCAGCCACAGTTATAGATTTCATCCCATCGAGTATCTAATATTTGATAGAAACTACCACCTTCCATCGTAATTGCACCATTGCCATAGGTTATACTTGTACCGCCATCACAAGATACTGTCGTAGTGCCTCCTGTATTGCCGCCACCTGTATCAATTGATGTGCCTGTACAGGTACAATTTTCTTGCACTATATCATTTTCAGTATTTGTATTCCCATCATTACAAGCCGCACCGACTGTGGTTAAATTCGCATCGTTGTCGTTACAGTCTTGGCTTGCTGCTATTCCATCTCCATCATTATCTGGGTCGCCACCGCCTGTGTTACCACCGCCACCAGTATTTCCAGAGAGGGTGATTACTTTTTCACAGATAACTTCATGGTTGCTATTCTTAATAATAATTCGGTATCCTCCTTGAGCTAATCCATCTACCGTTTTGCTATTACCACATTCCCAACCACAGTTATAGAGTTGGTTCCAGTCCGTATCAAAAATTTGGTAAAAACTACCACCTTCCATAGTAATCGCACCCTCTCCATAAGTAATAGAAGTGCCACTACCACAAGTCTCGGTAGTCGTTTCACCACCATTTTCGCCACAATTCGGATGGACTTCCACTCGAACAATATTAGATGCTCCTAAGTAAACCGTACAATCTGTTCGTCTAGCATATCGCAAGAAACAAGTTGAGATAGTTAAAGTACCAGGGTTGAAAGAAGGGTTATTAGCATTAGGAACAATGCTCCAGTTGTAAGCACTTGGGTTCGCAATTATTTGAGCAACCGTCCCTGTTGGGCTGTCACAAGAAATTTCATTCTTCAACCAAATATAGTCGATTGTTCCAGAGCCACCAGTTGGTAAATCACAATTGGTCACTTGCGGACTAGTTTCAGATGCGCCACAAAGCTCAGTAGAACCTGCACATGTATTACCAAAACCAATCTTTCCGCCAAAAGTTAAATTATCACAGACTGTGCCTACGAAGAAACCTGCATCAATCGTTGAATTACTTTCTCCTGAGGATAAGAAAACCAAAACTGTCCTACTGCCATCATTTGGATTGTTATCACTATTATTATCTACGTCATTATCATCAGACCCTGTTTGAGGGGATGCATTAAAGCCTGTAGGCGTTCCAAACATGATTTGATAAGTGCCAGATGTTAGGTCATCAAAGCTATAATTACCTTCATTACTAGTTGTTGTTGTGGCAACTACATCACCATTGGCATTGATTAGTTTTACTTCTACACCATTTAGTCCTGGCTCATTGGCATTTTTAAAACCATCCTTATTTATATCATTCCATACTTGATTGCCTATACTTGCTTTGGGTTCTGGCTGGCGTATAATACCAGCATCGTTGGTAAGGTCATCCTGACCTTGACCTAAATTGATATTACCCGTCATCAATGAAGTTGGACTAATATCACTATCATTGGCGTCATTTCCAACATTTTGAGGACTAACACTAAATCCGTTTGGTAAAACAATACCTATTCGGTAACAACCTTGGTCTAAGTTACCAAAATTGTATTGACCATTTCCATCTGTTGTCGTTGTTGTTAAAACCGTATTGTTACAACTTTTCAATTGTACGGTTACACCTAGTACACCTGGTTCGTTAGCATCTTGGATACCATTTTGGTCTAAATCATTGAAGACTTTGTCTCCAATAGAACCTAGAACCAACTCTTCTCCTTGACAAGAACAACCATCTGTTTGAATGACATCATTTATCGTATTGGCATTGCCATCATTACAAGAAGTGCCAACAGGTTGAGGGAAGTTTATGTCGAATGGTGCACAATCCTCCTCATTACAAATGCCATCGCCATCACTATCACCACCTTTCGCCGCACAAGGATCAAAAGTACCTGCACAAGTACAGCCATCGCTTTGAATAACATCGTTCAGGGTATTGGCATTATTATCATTACAGGAAGTCCCTACAGGTAGCGGGAAGTCTTTGTCGAATGGTGCGCAATCCTCCTCATCACAAACGCCATCGCTATCACTATCACCACCTTTCGCCGCACAAGGATCAAAAGTACCTGCACAAGTACAGCCCTCGCTTTGAATAACATCATTTACGGTATTGGCATTACCATCATTACAAGAAATGCCAACAGGTTGAGGGAAATTGGCGTCGAATGGTGCACAATCGTCATTATTACAAATGCCATCGCCATCACTATCACCGCCTTTCGCAGCACAAGGATCAAAAGTACCTGCACAAGTACAACCATTGTTTTGAATAACATCATTTACCGTATTGGTATTGCCATCATTACACGAAGTACCTACAGGTTTAGGGAAGTTGGCATCGTATGGTGAGCAATCTTGGTAATTACAAATGCCGTCACCGTCACTATCACCGCCATTAGCATAACATGGGTCGGTATAGGTATCACAAACATCTCCTATACCATCATTGTCAAAATCATCTTGACCTGGATTAAAAACAAATGCACAATTATCTTGATTATTACAAATACCATCGCCGTCAGAATCGCCACCATTAGCATAACATGGGTCAGTATTGATATCACAAACATCGCCTATTCCATTACCATTGCTATCAGATTGACTAGGATTAAAGATACTAGGACAATTATCACAAACATCCCCTCTTCCATCATTGTCAAAATCATCTTGACCTGGATTAAAAACAAATACACAATTATCTATATCGTCACAAACTCCATCGCCGTCATGATCTCCGCCATTAAGGCTACAGCCGCTACCGCCGCCAGTTCCACCACCTCCAGTTCCGCCGCCACCGCCGCAAGGACTATTACTTTGAACATAGCTGGCTATTCTTGTCTGTACTTGTGGATGAAATTGAAAGGATACACAAATAGGCCCACCAACATGACAATAACTCATTATGGTACCACAGGAAGGAATAGGAGCGTCATGACAAGCTCCTTGTTCAATAGCAAATCCACATCCATCAATTGGTGTATTATTTCCATTCCAAGCACAATCATGTGTATGAGCAGCGCCAAGTAAATGCCCAATCTCATGTGCTATTACAGTTCTATCCGCCTGACCTACACATACTGAATTTGTGTGCCCCATACTCCCTACAGTTATGGCGACACCTCCTACTATTTCGGGCACTACAACGATACTAATATCACTTCCACTTGGATTTTGCACCTGATCCAACAACACAAACTTATCTGCTGAAGGTCCATGATGACTTACAGAAAGAAGTTCTAATTGAACCCCAATGCTTGCATATAGCGCAACACTAGCATTAAAGATATTCAAAGCAACATCCGTACTAACTCCATTCGTAGTAAATAGCGTTGCTTTCACACAAGTATTAGAAGAGCGGGAGGAGGCGATTGGTGCATTTCTATTGGGTTGCTGGATTTGACTATTCTCTGTTTTGATACTACAATTTATATCTGTGCTTAATTCCTTCTGAAAAGTTCTATACAACTGTTTTTCCTTGTCCAGAGGACTTATATTAATCGTCTTTCCAAATAGGTCAATCGAGCCTTGCAAGGACGCTCCATACAAACTGATAGCAGCAAATGATTCCTCCTCATTTTTTATTTTTCCTATATAGTGGATGCCGTGAATAAATGGGTCATATAAGCTAGCGCTACCACTATTAGACTGTTTTGCACCTTCCTGGAAGTTCCCAGTAAAAAAATTATTTATTTCTAGCTCTAAATGAACCAAATTTCCATCATCATCATAAAGTTCTAAATCCAATAAGGGAGGGCGCACTTTTATAATTGATTGAATTTGTGTTTGGTCAATTTTTGTGTGAAATTCTTTTGTTTCATTTGAGCGAGAAGTCGCCGTTTCAATTTTATAAGGTTGCATAAATTCTTCCGCAGTTAGGGTCAGCTTTTCTTGAGCAATCCCTTTAGTGCTAAAAAAAATGTACAATAATATTATCCCGACTGTTTTAAGTGTTTGTTGAAAATTCTCCATTTAAAGTTTTGTTTAAATAATGTTTGAACTGATAATCAATTTTTCTTTAAAGAGGGGAAGAACTTATTTGAAGGGTATCTATTTTTTATGTTTTTGGCAACTGAATATGACCTTGCGCATCCAGATAATTAGCCAATATTAATCTTTTCTTCTTTTCCTTCTTTTAAATTATTAGGCTACCTTGAATCCGAAAATAACTTTTAGAGGGGTTCAATTTGATTGACTAAAAGAGTGTCACTATTAAGTGACAACTCATAATTAGTTTAAAATTTCAGGGAGACTATTTTCTCGATAGTTTTTTTCAAAAAATCAACGCATAGCACCGCTACGGGTTTATTTTTTGAAGAAAAACAGCGAGAAAAGAGACCGCTGAAAATTAAATATAATTGTGTGTTGGTACTTACTATAATTAACGTGAATTTTGGATAAATAAAAGGTCTGGAAGACCAAATCTGTTTGTAGAAAATATTCGATAAATCCTTATTAAAAATAGGGTCGGTCTTCCAGACCTTTGGGACATTTTCAATCATTTTCTACAAACAGCTCCGCTCCTCTGGAGCTAGCATTGATTATCAATTAGTGTTATCCAAAACTCACGTTAGAATTACCTAATGCTGCTTGAGTGATGTCAGACAACATAAATAAAGATTTGAATAAGAATGTAAGTATATATTTTTGTTGATTTATTGAACGATGGTGTGGAAAAAATCCGCCGTAATAATTACGACGGATATACTAAAATTTTGAACAATGACTCTTCTTTAAGTTTGCATCCAAAATAGTGTTGCTAGCAGGATGACAATTATTAAACTTTGGGTTATTAGGAAATAAGTGGGAGGGATATTGGGTGAATTTGCTTTTTTAGACATTACTAAATGTATTAATGTGTTTATAGTGTTTATTAAGTTAACTCAGAGGTAGTCGAAAAGTATCAACAGGGCCATAAAGGCCCTGTTGACTATTAATAATGCAATAAGGCTATTTAATTAATATAAGTGCTTAACCATCACCTTTTTGGTAAAGGATTTATGCTTATCTATCTGTACATTTAAGTAGTACAAACCATTGACTAATTGCTCGGTGTTCATTTGAATCAAGTCTTCTTTGATAGCTCCTAATTCAATTTTTCGTACTTTTTGCCCGAATTGGTTAGTTAAGGTTAAGGTACCTTGCTGACCAGCATACGGTTTTAAGCTAACGAACAATTCATTTTGAACAGGATTTGGAAAAATCCCAATTCCATTTAAGTCAATCGCAAATCCAACTTTTTGCACATCGGTATAGGCAAAATTACCATTTAAATAAATCTCTTTCACTCGGTAGTAGTTCGTACCTGTTGCTGGTTGAGCATCCATTGTTTGGTGGTATTCCAATTCATCCGACCATTCTTTGTTGACGAATTGAGCAATGGAGCTAAAGTGTTCCCCATCTAAAGAGCGTTCTACTTCAAAATTGGTCACTTTAAATCCACTATTGGTCAACCATTGTAATGCTACTTCTCTATTAGCTTGATAAGCTGCAAAGGATAATTGTGGGGCATTTCTGCTGCCAGCACCTCCAGCAAAATGACTATCATTCATGGTTATTTCAATCTCACAATGTTTGCTCCAATCGCTATTTAAAATAGTAATTAGGTATTTGCTATTCGCTAAACCAGTAGCCTCTAATTGATGACCGCAGCTCCAACCGCAACCGCCAACTTGTGCCCAACCATTATGTAAGTCATTGATTTTGAAGAAATATTCCTGTCCTGCTATTCCTTCAATGGCAATCGTTCCACCTCCATAGGTAATTGCTATATCACCGCAGGTAATATCATTTCCAGAACCACCACCTGTGTTGCCGCCCCCAGTATCAATTGGGGTACCTGCACAAGAACAATCACTTTGGACAACATCATTTTCGGTGTTTGCATTCCCATCATTACAAGCCGCACCGAGGGCGGTTAAATTCGCATCGTTATCGTTACAGTCTTGGTTGGCTAGGACACCATCTCCATCATTATCTGGATTACTGCCTCCTGTATTGCCACCGCCGCCAGTGTTTGCAGATAAGGTGATAACTTTCTCACAAATAACTTCATAGTTGTTATTTTTGATATAGATGCGATAGCTTCCTTCCATTAAATCATTGACCGTTTTACTATCTCCACATTGCCATCCGCAATTATAGATTTCATTCCATCCAGCATCTAATATTTGATAGAAACTTCCACCGTCCATGGTAATTGCACCATTTCCATAGGTAATACTAGTACCACCATCACAGGATTCTGTCGTGGTGCCTCCAGTATTGCCACCGCCAGTATTTCCGCCACCAGTATCAATTGGCGTGCCTGCACAAGTACAATTGCCTTGTACCACATCATTCTGGGTGTTTGCATTCCCATCATTACAAGTCCTACCAACTGTCGTTAAATTCGGATCGTTATCGTTACAGTCTTGACTCGCTACGACACCGTCTCCATCATTATCTGGGTCGCCACCGCCTGTGTTGCCACCGTCGCCAGTATTTGCAGATAGGGTGATTATTTTTTCACAGATAACTTCATAGTTGCTGTTTTTAATAATAACTCGGTATCCTCCTTGGGATAATCCATCTACGGTTTTACTATTACCACATTCCCAGCCACAGTTATAAACTTGGTTCCAATCCGTATCAAAAATCTGATAAAAAGTACCACCTTCCATAGTAATCGCACCATTACCATAAGTAATAGAAGTGCCATTGCCACAAGTTTCGGTAGTCGTTCCACCACCATTTCCACCACAGTTTGGATTAACCTCTACTCGAACAATATTAGATTCTCCTAGGTAAACAGTACAACCTGTTCGTCTAGCACATCTCAAGAAACAAGTTGAGGTAGTTAAAGTACCAGGGTTGAAAGAAGGGTTATTAGAATTAGGAATAATTCTCCAATTGTAAGCACTTGGGTTCGCAATCATTTGAGCAACGGATCCTGTTGGGCCGTCACAAGAAACTTCATTCTTCAACCAAATATATTCGATTGTTCCAGAGCCACCAATTGGCAAATCACAATTGACAACTTGTGGACTTGTTCCAGATGCGCCACATAGCTCTGTAGAACCTGCGCAAGTATTACCAAAACCAATCTTTCCGCCAAAATTCAAATTATCACATACGGTACCTGCAAAGAAACCTGCATCAATCGTTGGATTATTTTCTCCTGGGGATAAGAAAATCAAACTCGTCCTATTGCCATTGTTCGGATTATTATCATTATTATTATCTACATTATCATCACCAAAGCCTGTTTGTGGGGATGGATTAAAGCCTGTAGGTGTTCCAAACATGATGCTATAAGAACCAGATGCTAAGTTATCAAAGTTATAATTACCTTCATTGCTAGTTGTTGTTGTCGAAATTACAACATCATTCGCATTGAATAGCTTTACGGCTACGCCATTTAAGCCTGGCTCATTGGCATCTTTAAAACCATCATTATCTAAATCATTCCATACTTGATTGCCTATACTTGCCAAATCTGGTTGATTAGAACAAGCTGCTGGTGAATTTACCGATTGACCTGCTGTACAATTAGGGTCATTATTATCTCTTATAAAGAAACTGGTTGATCGACCGATTTGTATTGGACCTAAGGTAAATGGTACGCCATAAGTTCCACTAAGCGGAAGGTCGGAAACTAGACCAGAAACACTATATTCCCCATTAAAGCTGCCACTCGTACTATTAGTAGCTGTTGCCAAAATTTCAAAAGTATAGCTATCATCATTAGGGTCAGTTGGCGTCCCATTATCATTACAGACTACATTGTTAACAGCTATTTGAATAGCACAAGGTAGTTGATTAGAACAAGGACCAGGCGATTGCACTACGGTGTTGGCACTACAATTACTATCTGATTTGTCCGTAGCGGCTATATTAATATCTAAACCATCTGTAATGGTAACAGGAGGATTGGTATTGGTAGCGGTGAATGTGCCAGCAGGGAAAGGGCCTAATGTAATAACTTGACCATATTGAGCATCCTGTGCAGCAGTACCTATAAATGGATTATCATAGCTCAATACATATCCATCAGGAGAAGTACCTGTTCCTGTAACCTGAACATCAAAAGTATAGGTATCATCAGCTGGGTCAGATGGCGTACCATTATTATTACAAGTTTTATTTAAAATGGATAAGTTAATAGCACATGGGTCAGCAGGTGGGTTAACCGTCACTTTAAAAGAACAGTTTTCGGTATTTCCACAATCATCAACTGCTTGGTAAGTAATGGTAGAGGTACCTATAG
Source organism: Saprospiraceae bacterium (assembly GCA_965277445.1). Classification (GTDB taxonomy): domain Bacteria; phylum Bacteroidota; class Bacteroidia; order Chitinophagales; family Saprospiraceae; genus JAFMDF01. The sequence goes on from CBDICY010000002.1 coordinate 376,911, forward strand.
GAAAATTACTTCCTGATGGTAATCCTGCAGTTTGATTGACACTAACGCTCCCAGTAGTAGGGGCAACACTTGCACAACAACCATATAACCTAACTTCATCAAGCTCCCAAATACTTTCGACCGTATTACGATAATTAGCTGGCCCTAAAGGGTCAAAAGCGATTAACTGAAACTCAAAATCAGCAGTAGCATTGCCTGTTGGTAATTGCAAAGCATCCCCGAAATGAACGTTTACCAAACCCCAATCGTCGTTAGCAAGCGCACCTTCTTGTTGAAAGATAATCGCTCCATTTCTTTTGACGATTATCCCATATTTTTGAAAAGTCTGATTCAAAAAATAAGCTGGAGTAATACCCGGCGTATTGGGAACTGCTGTGGGACTAAAAGCATAAAAACTTAATCTGGTTAACTGACTTGCATTGGCTGCGTTTAATGTAACATTGAATCTTACAGAACAATCGTTATTTAGTGGAAGTGTACTGTTCAAACTCCCATTGGTACATAAAGCCGAACCAGATACACCATCCCGACAAGAATGAGAACACCCCATTAGTCGAGAAACATTAATAGAACTACATCCGCCATTTTCAGGATAGCTAGGTGTATAGCCCGAGAAATCACTAGCATACGCACAATTATCTACATTCCAATAGGCGAGATTTTTTTCGGTGCAGGCTGTTGGTTGATTCACACAAGTGGTTGTGGCGGTTGGTGTATTCCAAACAACTGTTTTCCCGAATTGGTTCGGGAGAGCCGTTACGACAATATCTTGGGGGCAATAGAGGTCAATTTCATTATCAGATGGATTACCCGCACAAGTACAGCCATCCGCTTGAATAACATCATTTACAGTACTTGAATTACCATCATTACAAGAGGAACCTACAACAGCAGGGAAATTAGCATCATAAGGTGCGCAATCTTGGTTATTACAAACCCCGTCACCATCACTATCGCCACCGTTTGAAGCGCAAGTATCGAAAGTACCTGTACAAGAACAACCATCACTTTGGATAACATCATTTACAGTATTAGCATTTCCATCATTACAAGCAGTACCAACTGGTTTAGGGAAGTTGAAGTCGTATGGTGCGCAATCATCATTATTGCAAATACCATCGCCATCACTATCACCGCCTTTCGCTGCGCAAGCATCAAAAGTGCCTACACAAGAACAACCATCACTTTGGATAACATCATTTACAGTATTAGCATTTCCATCATTACAAGCAGTACCAACTGGTTTAGGGAAGTTGACGTCATAAGGTGCGCAATCATCATTATTGCAAATACCATCGCCATCATTATCACCGCCTTTCGCTGCGCAAGCATCAAAAGTACCCGCACAAGTACAACCATCGTTTTGAATGACATCATTTACCGTACTGGCAGTACCATCATTACAAGCAGTACCTACAGGTTGAGGGAAGTTGGCATCGAAAGGTGCGCAATCTTGGTTATCACAAATACCATCATTGTCATTATCGCCGCCGTTTCCATAACAGACGTCACAAGGGTTTCCTACACCATTTCCATCACCGTCATTTTGGGCAGGGTTATAAACATAAGGGCAATTATCTTGGTTGTCGCAAACACCATCCCCATCGCTATCGCCTCCGTTTCCATAACAGACATCACAAGCATTTCCAACACCGTTCCCATCGCCGTCATTTTGAGCAGGATTATAAGTATAAGGGCAATTGTCTTCGCTATCACAAATACCATCACCGTCATAATCATTACAGCCACCACCGCCGCCGCCACAGCCAGAACTGACACTCATAGATTTATTGTCTCCACAATAACTTGTCCACTTAGAGTTAGTAGTTTCACCACTTCCAGAAACGCAATATATTTGTGCGACTGCAGCAGAAGGGTGAAAACTCAATGTTTTACCAGCAGAAAGTGTTCCCATATGGTAAGTAGCGCCATCTGCACTATATTCGTAACAATAAACTTCTACAGAACAATTAGTTGCATTGTAAACATTAATTTTAGTTTCATAATTATAACAATATTGAGCAGAAACTGAATTAGTAGATAACACATTAAAGGCTAAAAAGAGGAAAGCATATAGGAGTATCTTTAGTTTTTTAAGTTGTCGTAATTTAGCTACTCTTTTTTCTTGAAAATCCGACAACAAAGTAAGAGGATCATAATTATTCTCCTCCAATAATTTGTAATGTTTGTTCATAAACATAGTTGTTTGTTTTTGTAAAAAATAATAATAAAACTTAGTAAAAAACTATTAAGCTGCTTGCCTTATTTTATCACAACTATAGTCAGATTTACAGGCTTCCAAATTCCCGAAGACGAACCTTTTTTTTGTGTAAGTCTCTAGTTGACGCTTACAAGAGACTTGTTCCGTTTCCTCATAAGCTAAATTGGATGATTTGTTGAACGATGGATTTGCCTCGTTCGAGAAGTCTTTGTTAGCATTAGCCATTGCAAAATTGACCATACCACACAAGCGTAAAAAAAAGTACCGTTTACTTTTCATGTGTTCAAAATTTTTGTTAAAGAATCTTGTGAATAAATTGTTGTTTAGTTAAAGAGGGAGGGGGGCAACCTATTACGTCTAGTTGAGTCGTAAAAGATTCTACTTTAACTAATAATTAAATAAAGGGGGGAGGTGAAAACTTGTAAGGGTTTCATTTCAAGTATTTGATGATAAGTACAAATACTAGTGCTGAGTACCAAAGTAAATTGGTCTCTATTGTTAATGTAAGTGGTATGAAAAAGATGGGGATGAGATTATTTAAATCCGAAGTATTATGATAGGACAAAGTTAGGGTAGCTTTGCTTTTATTGCTAAAATCCGACTCCTACATTATACCCTTATATTAACCAATTACCCCTACATTGAACCCTTCAAGGCTACTTAATGGACCGTATTATTGGAAATATCTTGATAATTAGTAGTTGGGCAATTTTAGATTACATGAAAATTTACATCCAATTTTAACGAAAATGTGTAGTAAACAAATAGATTTAAGCTAACCGTTTATCCGTATTAAAAAAGTCCACCATAATACTGAGTCATTCAAAAATATGGTTCTTCTATGTTGTAATCCAAGGAAAAAGGTAAAAATGTTCGATGGAGTCATAAAAATCATGCTGAATATTATAATTACAATAAGCCTAATTAACATTAATGTTTCATTACTACCTTTTTGGCATATACTTAGAATAGAAATTTATGGACGAATTCAACTCATTAATTTTAAAACTTACATAAGGATAGTAGTTTCCTACCAATTAATCAACCAATCCTACCAACTAATAAATCAGGACAGAATAGCACTTTATTAAACATTAATTTTATATATAAAAGCTTTGGAGTAGTACATCAGAACACTGTATTAAAAAACAGAAAAATATGCTTAAAATAATGGTAACTATTCAGTAAAGTAGAGATTAGAGACTATTTAATAGATAATCAGATAAAGAATTAATAATTCGCACGGTTGTTGAACTAGTTATATAAAAAATTATATGACTAAATTAGAAAGAAACAAATCGATTTATGAATGTCACAAGAAAGGTATGTCCCAAACAGAGATTGGCGAAATATTCTTTATTGGACAAAGTGCTGTTAGTCAGATAATTACAGCCATAAAAAATGGAGGTTTAGAAGAAGAAACAACAAAAACAGGCCCCAAATCAAGGCTAACGAATACAGAAAAAGAACAATTAAAATCACTTTTATTAGAATCACCAAAAGATTATGGTTTTTTCACATGGGATAAATGGAGTATAAAATCTTTGATTAAACAAGAATTTGAGGTCGATTACCACGAAAATTATATATGGTACTTAATGAAATGTATAAATTATACTTCTCAGAAACCGCAAGTGAAAGATTACCGAAAAGATGCTGAAAAAGTAGAGGTTTTCAAATCAAAAACGGCAGTTGATATAAAAAAAAGCCGAAGATGAAAATAGGCGAATAATTTTTCAAGATGAATCAGCAGTACGTTTACTACCTTGTATAGCAAAGACTTATGCGCCAAAAGGTGAAACGCCCGAATTAGAATGCGATTCAAAAAACAAAGCATTTGTTAGTATATCAGGAGGAATTTCACCTGATGGCTATTCTTATTTTGAAATCAGGGAAAGCGAAGGCTTTAAACAACTAGGACTTACTCGATTTATAGATAATGTAGTAGCGGATTGTAGAGATAAAATATCCATGATATGGGATAATGCGCCTGCTCATCATTCAAAAACAATGAAAGCCTATTTGATGAATCAAAATCAAGATAATCCGATTGTATGGTTAAGCAATATCCCACCATATAGCCCCGAATTTAACCCAATTGAACAAGTTTGGGGCTATTTGAAAAAGAAATTAGCCAATCAATTTGTAAAAACAACCAGCGAACTCAAAGAACTTGTCACAAAAACGCTAAATGAAATGAAAAATGACACGGAACTTATCAAGAGTTTTTTCAAACATCCAGACATGGCTTGTTATCAATTTTCTATCTGATTATCTAAATTGAGAGATTAGAGATTTAATCTTCAAAATCTAGTAAGAACGACGGTAAATTAGGCGATTTAGTACAAAATTATCTCTATTTTCGCCTCTCTTCTCCCAATTATTATAGTGGACTATTCTAAAAAAACAACAAATAATGGATGATTTATTAACTAAGATTCTATTAAATCCCTCCAATGAAAAAGTATTACATTTTCTAAAGATTGATACGCCTCATAAAAACTATCGCCTCACAAAATGGATAGGCGGTCAAAACGGACCTGATGAAGGTGGAACAGAACTCTTTGATAATTATGGAAGAGAAGTGCCTGAGGAATGCAAATATAATCTTAGTATTCATTCGATTATGGTTAACCCAGAATCGGGGGTCATTTTTGCTTTTAATACTGGTCGATTTTCCATGTTTTTCAGATGTGATTTCACAAGATCGGGGCTTGTCAATACAGATGATTACCGAAGAGGTTTTACATTTGATTGTATTTCGGATATTACCATGTTGGGGGAAGACTGGGCTTATTTGGAAAAATTTGTAGAAGAATTTGAAGAACAATTGAGGTGGGCTTATGAAAAAACAAAAGAACTAAAACCATCATAAAATGATCAACTTTAAAGAACTCGCCAACGCACTCGAAGCCCACCCAGATATTTGGTTGGCTCGATCTCAATTTCTTCCTGGTGCAAATGCAGCAGCCATTGAAAAGGCAGAAAAGAATCTAGGCGCGCCATTACATCCAGAACTTAAAGCTTTTTATAGTCACCATAATGGACTTGCAATAGAGTGGATGTTCAAACAATCCGATAGATTTAAAAAATACAAATATGAGGTAGATACGTCCGAATTGCCTTTTTGTATGGACTTATTAGAGGATTATGGCCCTCCTTTTGATGGACAAATTATCGTATTACCCCTTGAAGATGTATTTATTAAAAGCTACGACGATATTGAACAAGAGAGTCCTTTTGCGCCTGAAATAGCCTTTGTAGAATACATTGAAACACCTGATGAATCATCCTCAGGACCTTTCTTATTTGGCACCCAAACATTTGATTCTGAAGCAGCTTTTAGGAGGCAATTGCGTTATTTTGATTTTTATGCTCGAGACGATGGAAATTTAATGTTATTTAAACAAGGGCAATCAAATCCAACCGTACTTAATTTGGAGGACCATTGGACTAATTTTGATCCAAAATGTACATTGCCGCTGTCACAATATCTCCATCGCATAGCGTATGATTTTGGATTACGTGGTGGACCACGGTATCACTATTTCCGTCGCCCCGAACTCGTTCCGACCTCTTTTGACACTAAAATCCGATTGGCACAATTCGTCGATGAAACTACATTTTGGGGAGATTTGCGAAAGGAAAAGAATTAAATTGGTAACGCTTTAGAATCAATTATTCAAATGAGAGAAATGGTAATCGCGAAATCCGTAAGCTGCCATTTAACTCGTTAAATCCGTTGTTTTTCATCCGTTGCCCAAAAATATAGACAATTGGTAATGAATGAAAACAACGGATTTTTTATGTTAATACTCCTTTTACAATACGCTATATCTAGTTATTAATTGTCAAATAAATGCCTAATCCACTTTTTTTTAACCATTGTTAATAAAATTTTGTTATTTTACATTACCAAATAAGCTATTGATTACCAAATCGTTAAGTGAAAATTAATAACTATACACACCTCTAGAAACTCTCTGAATAAAACTAGTCCGAAAAAACTTACACATTTCTTACACACAATCATCGATTTAAGGGGAGGCAAGCTTAGTGAAAAGGAACTAAAATGTTCCGCAATTCCTAGACTAACCATTGATGAAATTGAAGTAAAACCGATTAATTACTGAAAGGTAATTAGCCTAAAATCCATTCCTTTATTGTTTTGACAATTAAAAGGATTGGAGAAAACGAATCTTATGAACAAATATTACCATTATCTCTTAATGAGCTGTATCCTCCTATGCAGTTTTTTGAGTCCACTTAGTATAAGTGCCCAAGACTCAGAAATAAAAGGGGATTTGGTCAATGTCGTAACAGAAAACAGTCGCCCTAATTGGATAACATTAAATCCTGATGCTAATTTAAATCCAAAAGCTTTTATCAATTTATTAAATAATGGATCTTCTTTTGCTGAAGGCAGTACCGTTGATTTAACTGGTCAAAGCAAAGATAAAAAGGGACAAACTCGACATATTTACCAACAGTATTATAAATTAATTCCTATTGATAACTATCTCTGGGTTTTACACGAAGCAGATGGTGTAGTCAATATTGCTCAAGGTACTTTTTTTGAACAACCGCCTAATCCTGATCCTATACCCGTACTCAATAGTGATCAAGCTTTAAGAATTGCCTTAGAGACCATCAACGCCAATCAATACGCTTGGGAAGTCCCCGCTTTGGAACAAGATTTACAAACAATCAAAGATGATCCCAATGCTACTTATTATCCACAGGCAAATCTGGTTTGGGTAGAAGAAGAAACAGGTGGCGCTCTAAAATTAGCCTATAAATTTGATATTTATGCCGTAGATCCTGTTTCCAGAAAAGAATATTTTGTTGATGCTAAAACGGGACATTTTATTCGAAGTTTAGATGTATTATTTGGCAATTGTTTTGGCGAATCTCCCGAAAAACACGCTAAGCATAACCACCATAGAATAATAGAAAACGCCAATCTAAACACAACTATTTTTGCAGATTCAGCAGGAACAGGAATAGCGAATTACATTACGGCGAGTGGGGGAGTAGTGGACTTAACAACTGATTATAATGGTACGAACTTTACCTTAACAACTAGCGGTTTAGGGCCTTTAGGTACACAAGCCATTCAAACTAAAAACGCCAATAATTATTGGAATTATAATCACCTCACCGATTTTGAAAATGTAGATAATCATTGGGCGTCAAATCCTACTGCCGTAGGTGCACATTGGGGAGCGACCCAATCTTATCAGTATTTTTTAGATACGTTTAGCAGAAATAGTTATGATGATGCGGGCGCAACCGTTTTAACGATAGCCCATTATGGGAGTAATCTAGTCAATGCTTATTGGGATGGTACAAGAATGATCTTTGGTGATGGAAATGGAACGAGTTGGAGTGCCTTAACCTCCTTAGACATTATCGCCCACGAATTTACCCACGCAGTCACCGAAAACAATGGGACAGGAGGCTTGGTTTATTTAGATGAATCGGGCGCATTGAACGAATCTTTTAGTGATATTTTTGGTGCGGTGGTCGAACAGTTATACCATCCAGATGGAGGGAATTGGCTGATTGGGGAAGACTTTGATTTAGCCAATCAAGTAGGATTTAGAAATATGGCAGATCCCAATACCGCAGGGCATCCAAAGACTTACTTAGGTTTGCATTGGTTCGATGGTGCAGGAGATAATGGTGGCGTGCATAGTAATAGTGGCGTCCAAAACTATTGGTTTTATTTGTTGACAGCAGGTGGAAGTGGGACCAATGAATTTGGATTAGCTTACGATATTTTACCTATTGGTTTACAAAAAGCAGCAGCGATTAGTTATTATAATTTAACCCATTACATGACGCCAAACGCTACCTACGAAGATGCGATGAATGGGTCAATCAACGCTGCGCAAATTTTATACCCGAATGATATGGCAGTACAAACTGCCGTGGCAGATGCTTGGTGCGCCGTAGGTTTAGGAAATGGCTGTGGCCCAACCATCATCGTCAATGAACCAATCGCTAATGAAGTAGTAACTGCTGGACAAGATTATGTAGTTACTTGGAGTAATACGCTGCTATCTGCCACTTCTAAGGTTAAAATCGAATATACTACAGAAACAGAAACCAATCCTGTCTGGCATTTAATCACCGATAATCTGGCTAATACGGGTACTTATAATTGGCTAGTCCCTTCTGATTATAGCAATACCGTTCGAGTACGAGTAACAGATGATGGTGACCCCGCAACGGGCAGGGTGAGTAATTCGGATATACTTGGTATTAGTTCGACTTTTGAAATTGGTGCTTGTAATGCTACCAATTCCTTTACTGCACCAACTACTGGCACTATTGACGAAGCCTTATCTTTTACAGGTAATATTATAGGAGATGCTTACCAATGGAAGATAGATGGTATAGAAGTAGGCACTAGTCAGGACTTGAATTATACGTTTAGCGAAGCAGGGATTTACGAAGTAACCTATAGGGTAACTGCTACTGCGGCGAATTGTTTTAACGAAGAAAGCAGAAAATTATACGTGCTACAAGACAATTCAAGTGGCTTTGCCTTGCAAGTAGGAGATATTGATAATGGGGGAGGACGAGCCTATAGTCAAGAGATTTTACAAACTACCGATGGCGGATATATTTTCGTAAGTATCTTCACAGGAAGGGTTTATAAAGTGGATGCCTTAGGGGCAACTGTTTGGAGTTCGACGGCTTTTCCTGAATTAAGTTATCCCAATTATAGAGCCTCTGCCGTAGAAAAATCGGATAAAAATATCTTAATCGTCTTAGGGTTTTCTCCCAGTTCAGGTACCGTAGAAGATGATAATTTGCTAATTATTGAAGTAGATGGCACCAATGGTTCTATTATAAATAATACCAGCAAACAATTAATCTCCACGGGACGGTTAATGCCATTTCAAATTATTGCTACTGATACGAGTTATATTATCAGCGGTGCTTACCAAAATAATGGGGCACAAAATTTATTCCTCGTTCAATTAAAAGCAGTTGATTTTAGTATCCTCAACCAAGTTTGGATTGGTGATGCTACCCGTTCGGATTATTATGGGGATTTGATTCAAACGTCCGACGGAGGTTTATTATTTGGTTGGACACAAAGTGGTGTTTATCCAGAATATTTTAATTTATTAAAGTTAGATGGAAACTTCCAAGAGGAATGGAAAGAGGGACTTTATTCTTATACTGCCAGAGCAGGGAGTCGATCTCGCATGGAATTACTGGAAATTCCCAATTGTGGTGGCTACATGGTTTTAGCCGATGCTAACGAGTATGCCAATAGTACTTTAGTCCATATAAATGTCCTCGGAAATATTCAATGGGCCAAACGATATAGTACCCCCGATGCCTTAGATGGTGCATTGATTTCCTTCCAAGATATGGTTTGGGATGGCAATAATGGCATCACTTTATTAGGTATTAATGGAACAGCATTAAATTCTAATAATTACCCAACTTCCGTTGATTATCAACTAATTAATGTCAGCTTTGATGGGCAATTAAATTGGAAAAGAAAAATCAATGACTTAAATGTCATCATTCCTTCTGGTCCCAGTTATAATTTATTTACGATGGATCTTTTAGCCACCGCAGATGGTGGCTATTTAGCCGCTATTCCAGGAGCAGATGGCGGAGAAACTCATTTAATCAAGACTGATTCTATGGGAATAGATGGCTGTGTGATGGGCAATACCAATATTAATGAAGAAGACATTACCAGTACCTTCAATATAGCTTTATCCATTATTGATACCTTAGCAAATCCGCCCGTCATTCAATCTGCAGCGGATTATCCTTTTAATATTGGTGCGCCAAACGTAACGATTTCAGCGCCCAAATGTGGTAATATTGGAAATGATTTAATCGCCGCTTATTCTGCCGATAATTTTACCATTTTAGTAAATACCAGCCCAGTTATTACCAATTTATCACGAGGAGCTACTTCCGAAAGTTGGAAAGTAGACGGTTCGGTGGTCAGTTTCCCATTACCCAATTTCACCAATACAGGCGTTTATGAAGTAATGCTAGAAGTAACTGATGGTACAACTACTAGTTCGATAATCTATGACTTCAATGTAGTAGATGAAAATGGTTGTGAATTACCTTGTGATTTAGTGAAAGAAGAAGGGAGAATTATTGAAACCAGTTGCCCCGATACAGAAGATGCAGAGGTCATTACGAGTGCTAGTTCTGTCATAGGGAGAAATCTATATTATGAATTATATGATGGCAATAATAATTTATTAGTCAGTCAAACGCATGGTCGATTTACAGGATTAGCGATTGGCGACTATCAAGTAATTGCCAAATCCATCAATGATGCTTCTTGTGAATTAGATTTAGGGACTTATACTGTAGTACCCAAAGTAGATAATAATCCACCCCAAGCCAATTGTGTTTCTAATGCGGTAGATGCTGCCTTTGTGCATGCTGCGGTAGGGCTGCCTTATAATCACCCTAACTACATCCAGGAAATGGATGCCGTTTTTGGAGCAGCTTGGCATCAATTAACCTATGAAGGCGTCAATCCACAACAATTATTTTCGGATAGTTATAATTTTATCTTTCTAGAAGGAACGGCTAATAACGCCAATGAATTAGAAGCTTTTTTAGAAACGAATCAGCAACTCATTGAAGATTGGGTAGCCGCGGGAAATGCGCTATTTTTAAATGCGGGTCCCAATGAAGGCGACGGAATGAGTTTTGGATTTGGAGGGGTTCAATTAGTTAGAGGGACTTATGATAGTGCTTTTGCGGTCACGCCTACATTGCCCATGTTTAATGGGCCGCTAACACCAGTATTAACTGCTTATGGTGGTACTTTCAGTTTGGGTGCGGTTATTATTCCTCCAGACATGGACACCACTCGAATTTTAGCAGCGCAAAACGGTACGGACTTATTAGTTCAAGCCAATTGGGGCGCTGGAAAAGTACTCTTTGGGGGAATGAATTTAACGGGTTTTCATACTCCTCAAGCAGAAAGTTTAAAATTTAGAAGAAATATTCTCCATCATTTAAAGAGTTTACCAATAGCAACTATAAATTCTCCGATGGTCATCGCTTTAGACGAAAAGCAAACCTATAATTTAGCGGTAAATGAAATAGATTTGGGCAGTTTTGATGATTGTGGATTACTAAGTGTAGAATTAGATACTAGCAAATTTAATTGTGAAAATATAGGCATACTGGACATTGCACTAATCGTTACAGATGTAGCCAATAATGTCTCCACTTGTACTACCCAAATTGAAATTATTGATACAACTAAAACACAAATAATAGCAACTATCTGTAAGGGAGAATCTTATGATTTTGATAATGAGCCTATTATGGTAAGTGGTGTGTTCCAAAGTACTTTACAAAATAATCTTGGATGTGATAGTTTGGTCGAATTAACCTTAACAGTAATTGATACATCCCAGACACCGATAATGGCGAGTATTTGCCAAGGAGAGACGTACTCCTTTAATAATCAGGAAATAACAGAAGCAGGAGTTTACCGAGATACGTTACAGAATAGTAATGCTTGTGATAGTTTCTTGGTTTTAACTTTAACGGTATTAGATACGGCTCAAACGCCAATAATGGCGAGTATTTGTCAAGGAGAGACGTACTCCTTTAATAATCAAGAATTAAGAGAAGTAGGAATATATCGGGATACCTTAAAAAATAGCAATGCCTGCGATAGTTTCATCGTGCTAACCTTAACGGTAACAGCTTGTAATGGCCCATGTACTGAAGAAGAAATGGTAATCAATGAAAATCTAGTTCCTGAAAATCATTATAAAGCAGGAATATCCATAACTTCCGCAGGAATAATTGGATCTGGCACAACGATATATCAAGCTGGCGATGTTATTCATTTATTACCTGGTTTTCATGCAACCGCAGGTAACAATTTTACCGCAATAATTGAACCGACCACTTGTGAGGAATCGTCCAACTTTAATACAGAGAAAGCACCTAATCCCACAGTAAATCTAAGCGCATCCACTATTCCATACTTCCTTAAAAATGAACTTTTAGTCAGCCCCAATCCATTTTACCAAACCACCAAAATAGATTTTAAAATAGCTAGTCCTCAAAATGTTAAATTGGCGATTTATTCCATTGATGGTCAGTTAATTAGTGTTTTACAGAAAGGGGGATTACCTGCTGGAAATCATACCAAATTCTTTGATGGGGGAGTACATAAAGGCGGTATGTATTTCGTGGTATTACAAACCGCAAAATCAGTTTTGACGAAAAAAATTATACGATTGGAATAAATATATTATTTAGGTATTAACGTTAATGAATAATGAAGTAAAGGAGGCTTATTTATAAACCGTCCGAAACCATTGCTCACAATATCCTTTAATACTATTCTCTAATTGTGCTTTATAATTGGGTATGTCTTTAAACGAATTAAAAGCATTAGTTCGCTCTTTTCTAATGCGTTGATACTCTTCTTTATAATCCAATTTAAATTGCGTATAGTCAAATATTTTTTTAGTGCGAATACTACCAGTAGGTCTGACTAATTTTTCAATAGATTGTTCAAAAGAAATAGGGTGGGGGCTTTGTTCTTTTGCGGGTGCATCGCGCTCCTCGGCTTTATGTTTTTCTATATAGGCAAGGTATTCGGAATGCGTCATTGTTTTAGCTACTTTTCGTAGCCCTTTAATATTATCTGGTAATTTTTTAGTCGTCTCCCATAATCTTTCAATAATTACTGCATGTACGCTATCTTTGGTTAATCGACCATTTTTCCACCAAGAAACAAAGGCGCCTGCTTTTGATTTAGATTTGGTGGCTTTCAGGAAATATTGCCAAACCGTCTTCGCATACAAATCTTCGTGACCAACCACTAATTCATATTTCAATTTAGGGTCAGACAAAATATTTTCAATAATAAAGGATTTGTTAATGCCATTGTCCGCTAAAAATTTATAGGCATAATATTGAGCTTGCGTTAATTGAGCTACCTTATTTCCGTGATTGGAACTTCCTTTTTTAGCACCTAAACTTTTTTTAATATCTGCTGTCCGATAGATGCTATATTTAATCTCTGTAATCTTTTTAGTACCCGATTTTGAAATACCCGTAAAGAAAAACTTAATGTCCCCACTTTTTTTAGAATCTTCTGTGGCTACATCTAATATTCGTCGTTGAAAATCATAAAATCGATCATAAGTCTTCACCGTATCGAGTCCAAACCGACGACGAAAAGTCATCAATGGTTCAGCACCGTGAAATTCAGCCCTACCATCATAAATTTTACTCTTCATGTAAAGAAAAATAGGCACAGAATATTTTCCATCAAATTCCATCGTACTTCTCGCAAGCATCTGCAAAAAATTTCGCTTTAAGCCCATTAAAAAGGGTTTGGCAAAGGATGTAATGACAAAAATTAAATCACCAGACTTTTTTTCGTGTAAAACTGCTTGAAACCAAGCAAAACTTCCTTCTAATTGCGGGCTGTTTACTTTGATGGGTCGATCTTTTAGCGATAAGACGGCATCCATCGCTCTTTTGATGACCCCTCCTCTAGGCGTTTCGCCTCCAGTAAAATAACGGACATATTCTTTGTAAGGAATTCGGTAAGTATTCTGTTCTACTACTTTTTGTTCTAAATAAGCCATTTGAGCACGCTTATTCGTGATGCCTAATTCTACGATCTCATCTTTAATGTCATCAATGCCATAAACAGGTTTCTCCGTACTATCAATACAGGAAACTAATACCAATAATGCTTGATACTGTAATTTGCTTAAATCAACGGGTGGATATTCCGCTGCTTCATTGGATAAGGCTACAAGTCGTTGTAGCTCCATTGGCTTTGACATGGTTGCATTTTTGTGTAGTATGGTTGAATAAAATCAACTCATTTAAATGAAAACTCATAGTCCTTGACACTATTACGTCACAATAATCCATAAATTTTAGGCTATTTATGAAGCTAACCAAATCAAATAATCATTTTTTATCAACATTTTATCTTTTTGGATACTATTTTGGCGTAATAGGAAGATACGAACTACTTTATTGATACTTTTTAGACGCAATAATGAAATTTAGTGCTTTTGTTGTCTCTACTTTATTCACCTAACAAAACTGTTTTAGAAGCTTAACACTAAAAATTCGAGGTATTTTGATTAAAAAATAGATATTTAAAAAAATAAACTTTGTATAACGTCTAAATAGTTCATTTTTAGTCATTTTATTTTAGTTTTTACTAATCAGGCGTAATAGTTATAGTAAAAAAGGTCCTTCTTTGACGTAATAGGATTGATAAATAAATAATCTTTGACTTTTTTGACGTAATAGGGGAGTAGGATTCTTCTAAATTCTAAAAAATGTACTAATTAGACGTAATAGATGCTCTATTTGTAGAATCTTTACTAATTAGGCGTAATAGCTATAGATAAATATGGCGTATTAATAACTATGATACTTCTTTGACGTAGTAGCCCCCTATTTTGACGCTATTTAAATAACTATTTGACGCAATCAGTACTTTTTTGACGCTAGATGACCTTATAAGTATTTGATTAGCAAGTATTTATGAGGTCCTTAGAAATATTAGGTTAAAAGAGACTTAAGTATAAAAGTAATAAACCTAAGGTAATTTTATTTTTTATTGAGGTAATTTAGATTTTTATTCCGCATTGACTCACAATTATAATTGATAATTTATTTTACTCATTTACTTTTTTATGGTTAGAAAACTATAAATGAGTAAATAAAAAAAACAATACAGTAATGTAACTCTAATTTCCCCAAAGAAATAAGTTATTTATTAGTAACTATGACATACACACAAAAGCACTAAAAGAAAAGTTATTACAATTTTTGACTATTTTTTCTACAAACAGGTATAAAAAAGGGCTTTAACTTTGTCACCGTCTGTAGATATCAAGGTAAATTATACCCGTCTTTTAAGGAACATCGCTCTGTCACCACCTAATCTACATTTGTCTGCATGCAGTAGGTTGTAAAAAAATAGCACCTACCTTAAAAATTTACATATTATAAACACCTCCATTAATGTCGAGGGTTGCTCCCTTAATAAAACCGTCGAATTCCAAGGCTAAATATAAAACTGCCCGTACTACATCTGCTCGCTCGATTGGAATACCAGCTATGGTTTTAGCTGCTGATGCCTTAGTCGTATGTGTATCATGAAAGGACGTCCCGAGGATAAGCCCTAGCACAACCACATTGACTGTAACACCCTTTGCGCCAGCAGTTACCAAAATATTTTTTCCAATTAGCTTCTCGTTAACATTCATCTTGTCTTTAAATTAAAAGTGTTATCAATTATTTTTACAATTTAGGTGGATTTAAAGGTTTACCTATTGATAATAAATTTACCGATGCCTTCTTCCTCAATACGAATAAAATAAATGCCTGATTGAAGTGCAGAAACATCTATTTGTTTAGAATAATTATCTTTAATCGTTAAAATGCGCTGACCAGTTACGTTATAGATGTCAATCCCCCTCAATTCATTAGCAATAGTCGAAATATTCAATATGCCATTGGTTACAGGAACAGGAAATAGGGTAATGCTTTGATCTATTAGTGGATTCCCAAAAATACTGGTCGTCGCTTCGCAATTCAGGTTACCATATATATTTACGTTGGCAATACTCGTCCAATTGGAACTGGAACTATTTCCTATACCTATAAATTTCACATAGCGAGCAACAGTATTGTCTAAACCAAAAAATTGCTCCGTATTTACAGTTACTTCTCCGCCGGCAGAAGTAACTTCCTCAAGGATAGTGGTGAAGCCCTCTATTGTATCCTTGGCTATCGCTATGGAAAAGGTCGTCGTTCTTTCATCGGCTTTCCAAAAATTGATACCAATTTGGGTCAAGGTATGCCAACAGCCTAAATCAAAAGTTATAGCAACTTCTGGATCGGTATCAGGATTCCCTGTCCAATAAGTTGTCGTATTATTATCATAAGCATTTTCTTCCGCTATCTCTTCTTTATCCTGCATCCCAACACTTGTCGTTCCGACAATGGGAATGACTGTAGGCAAAAAAGTATTTAACTGCCTAACAGAGAGGCCACTAGACAAATCGCTGCCGCCTGCCATTTCATTGATCGTAATCGTACCTGTCCTTTCTGCTCCAGTCATATTTTCCGTAGTCGTGGCAGTTATGGTCGTACTCCCAGAACCTGCTGATACATCTAAAGTTAGCCAAGTTAAGTCATTGGTAATCATCCAATCCACATTAGCAAAAACGTCAAAAGTCATGGTACCACCGTTAATATCAAAAGTGATGGTGGAAGGGTTTAGGCTTAAAGTGGGATTAGACAAAGCGCCAAAACCTAGGTTAACCCCAACATCTTGGTCGGCATAAGGTAAATTACGCCCATTCGCTCCAAATTCTTCTGCACCTGCATCAAAATTTGTTCCTCGATCCCCTCCTAAAATATCTTGCATTAAAAAAGCGTACGCTCCAATTCCCGCATCAATAGGCGCACTACTACTCGTTAATCTATGAAAGTTTCCATCGTCAGCTAAATCGTTGGCTGCCAAACTCGTAAGGTTGCCTTCAGAAAGGGAACTACCAGTAGGCGCTGTTTTAATTTGATAAGCCTCTGCGCTTGAATTATACATAATATTATTCGCCACGATTAAATTTTCTGGCGCTATACTGAGGTCACTACTTACCGTTGTACCGATTCTTAGCGCATAATCACAGTTCACAAAAGTATTATTTACAACTTGGGTATTTTTAACTGGGTAATAGCCATTTAAGGCGGTATTTGGCCGACCATTCGATACGTTGATCCCGCCAGTTGCGTTCGAAAGCGCGCCACCATCTTTCCTAGAATTGATCCCCTCAATGTAATTATTATAAACCTTATGCCCTTCTCCAATCACCCGAACGCCACCACTAAATGTATTTTGCTCTGCAAAAAAATAATTACCAAAAACTTCACAGTTATTCCCATGTCTAAGCGTTAAGGTACCTGTATAATCTCTAAAGGTGTTATTATAGTATTTGTTTTGTCCAGATTTATTGGAAATGACCTCTACTTCTCCAAAAAAATTAGCAAAATAATTATCATAAACCTCGGTAAAGGAGTCATCAAGAGAAGTGCCGCTATTCCCTATCCTAATAGCATCTTGGTCGTTATCATCATTTACGCCATTAATAGGCGTCCGATCCGCAAAATAATTATGGTGAATTTTTAAATAATCTGGCTCACTTGAATTTCGATTGTCATTAATAATGCTTCCTACGCCATATTTCCCTATAAAAGAATTATAAGCGATTTCATTATATTGTCCATCCGCCAAAATCCACTTAAAGATTAGTTCTTTCTGGGATTCAGTCCCATTATAACTATCAATTTTATTATTGATTATTTTACAATGATCACATCGTTTTAATTCAATGACTGGCTCTATTCGAGAGGAACCATCGAGCACCAAGTTTTCAGGGTCTTGAAAAACCAATCCAGACACAATTAAATGCGCCCCTTCTAGATAAACTCTTGAATTACCCATCATCAATACGCCTCCTGCATTTTGTGCGGTAATGGTAATTGGGGCAGCCACAGTACCATTTTTATCTACCTCCACGAAGACATCTTTCCAAATGCCATCTGCTAGTATTATGGTTGCCCCCGGCGAAGCCGCATTGATCGCATTGGTTAATTCCGTTGCATTCGTCACCATTTGAGCATACCCCAAAGCACCTACCAATAATAAGCCGATTACCAATAATAATTTTCTACTGTACATGATTAATTTTTTAGACGAGTGATATCGCACAAAACTATAAAAAGCATAGCTCTCTTGTGGCAGAAAAAGTAGATCAATTAAAAAATAAAATCCAATCGGTCTTTTCTTTCTAATTTATTTTATGGTGTTTGGGTTGAAGATTGAGTTTGCAGTATTTGGATACATTACTGCATCTACTGCTTTAAAAAGACTGAATGGTTATACTGGAAAAAACCATTTTTATAAAAGGCAACGGGAAGTAGGAAGAGTTTTTAAAACCGAGCGAATATTAAAATTCATGTCTGACAAACCTACTCGCTCCTCTACAATTAAATTTAAAAATAGCGGAGGGCTTAGAACGTATTGGAGAAGTGTTTAAAGCATTACTTTGGCAAAAAGCTAAAGTGCATAGTATTAGCCCTATTCAAATTCAAATATTACTTTTTGTCTCGAACCATAATGTTGACCTTTCTAATGTAAGTTATTTAGCGAAGGAATTAAATGTCAGTAAGCCTACAGTTAGCAATGTAGTAAGAGTTTTATTAAAAAAAGAGCTGATAGAAAAAGATTCTTCGCCTAGCGATAATCGACGATACAATCTAATTTTATCAAAAAAGGGAAAAAATTTAGCAGCAGAACTACAGGATTATACCCTACCTGTTGCTGCTGTTATGAATAACATAAATGAAGAGGAACGAAATAATTTTTACAAAATAATTTCCCAACTTAACCAAAATGGTATCATTCAAGTCCAAAGGAATTGCTTTGGTTGTAAATATTATAGTGGGAATAAACAGGATAGTCACCATTGCAACCTCATGAATATTAATTTGATTAGTCCAGACTGGACTATCCCCAAAAAACTGGACAGTAGGTTAAGTTATAAAAAACACTTAAATTTATTGTCATGACCAGAAAAAAGTTTTCAAGCGACTTCAAAACAAAAGTAGTGTTAGAAGCTTTAAAAGAGCGAGATTCTGTAAAAACTATTGCAGAAAAACACAAGATACACCCGCAGCAAATTAGTAATTGGAAACGGGAATTTTTAGCCTCTGCCAAACAGGTATTTGAAGGTAAAAAACGTAGCGAAAAAAGTGAGGCAGAACAAGAACGAGACCAGCTACTAAGAACCATCGGTTTACTAAAAGTAGAAAACGATTTTCTAAAAAAAAGTTTGCGTTAAACAGCGTATTTTATCGGCGTGGTTTAGTAGATAGCACGAACAAGAAATTGAGCATTAGCAGGCAATGTAAGCTGCTCAATTTATCTAGGTCAAGCTACTATTATGAGCCAGCCACGGAATCAGCTTTAAATTTAGAATTGATGGCATTAATAGATAAACACTACTTGGAGCATCCCTATAAAGGAGGTCGAAGGATGTATGTATATTTGAAAAAAGATATGGCTTATTCCGTTAGCTTAAATCGTATCAATCGGCTGTATTACAAAGTGATGGGACTACGAGCAATATTTCCTGGACCACACACCTCAAAACGAGGTAAAAATCACCGAATATACCCGTATTTATTGCGAGGATTAGCAATAACGTACCCGAATCAGGTCTGGTCAACGGATATAACTTACATCCCGATACCAAATGGGTACACGTATTTGATGGCAATAATTGATTTGTTTAGTCGCTATGTAATCCATTGGTCGCTATCCAATACGATGGATGCAAATTGGTGCGCTACTAATTTTTTGGAAGCCATAGAAAATAAGGTACGCCCTGAGATAATAAACACGGATCAAGGTAGCCAATTTACCAGCAACGAATTTACTGAACCCGTTATAGGAAATGAGGTAAAATTGAGTATGGATGATGAGGGAATGTTCTCTTTGCAAAAGAGGCGGTGTCCTGTGGACATCGAAATGAGTGAACCACAAAGTGGGTGGGTAGCAGCAGAGCGACGGATAATGCTTTCATTGAAAGCCTTTGGAAGTTGGTCAAATATGAGCATGTTTATTTGTACGCACATTCAGAAGTACCGTTATTATACAAGGGTTTACGAGACTATTTTTACAAGTATAATACAAGCAGAAGGCACAGCTCAATTGGGGATAAATATCCAATAGAACTCTATCATAAATCTTGTTAATTAGCAGGAATCAATTACACGAAAAACAGGACTAAAAAAACAAGACTTTTTAAAAAAAAATCAGGACTAAAAACAGGACGATAATTTTTAAAAAAAAGACTAAAAAAGAAAAAATAGGACTAAAAAGAAAAACTTTTAAAATTATTTAAAAATTACATGTATATTGTTAAGTGTCCAGTACATTGGGTACAGTCCAGACATTCGATTGGATTGCCCTGAATTTAAAGAAAAATAAAAATATGTCATTCCATAATCATTTGACTATTACCCCTCAGGAAGAGGCTCTCTCGATAGAAAGAATTCATCTCAGCAAGGAAAACAACATGATGCTAACTCAATTGCTGGAGGAATTTACTTATTACGCTGCCTTAAAGGAATTCAATCTACCAATTGACAATAAAATATTATTACATGGACATACGGGCTGTGGCAAAACGGCAACCGCACGAGCCATCGCTAAAGCACTAAACAAAAGGATTATTATCCTCAATTTGAGTGGTTTTGTGTCTCCTCGGTTGGGGGACACGGCAAAGAACATTGCTAACATTTTTAATCAAGCTATTCGTGGGAAAGCAGTTTTGTTTATAGATGAATTTGACTTGATTGGCACAGCAAGGAATTATCAAGAGACAAATAATGGCTCTGGTGAAATGAAACGGTTAGTGAATACCGTCATTCAATTGATTGACACCTTACCAAATGATACCTTACTCATTGGAGCAACCAATTTTTTAGATAGCATAGATACTGCCTTATTGCGGCGTTTTCAATTGAAATTGAAGTTTAAACTACCCAGTAAAGCAGCTTTAGATAAATATTATGCAGAACTTTTAAAGCAATACCCGAAGTCGTTTCAACCAATAAAAAGACAGTACAATATTTCTTATGCAGAGGCAAAAGATTTGACCTTGAGAGCTATTAAAACGCAAGTTATTAAATCAGAAAAGCAAAAGGAAATGGAACAAAAACAACTCCTTTTCTCCTATGGGACACTTCAATTGGAGCAAGTTCAAACAGCAACCTATGGGCGAAAATTAAAAGGTAAAAAGGATGCTCTAAAAGGCTATAAAATAGAAGAACTAGAAATTAGGGATTCTATGGTTGTAGCGACGAGCGGAAAAAAAATTCACCCCATTGCCATAAAAACAGAAAATCCTAAAGACAAAATCGAAGGGACTATTTTTGAAATCACCCAACAGGAACTATTAGCAACCGACAAGTATGAAGTAGGTGATTATGAAAGGGTATTGGGCATTGCTGAATCAGGAAAAGAAACTTGGGTCTATGTCGCTAAAAATCAATAAACTATGACAGAGCATATTACTGAAAATCTTCAAATCATTCACCGTCGAATAAATTTAGCTTGCGAGAAAGCCAATAGAAATCCAAGTGAAGTTAGATTGCTTTTAGCCACTAAAACGGTAGATAGCGAGCGCATAAAATTCGCTTTAAAACAAGGTGAAAATCTAGTTGGTGAAAATAAAGTGCAGGAATTAAAACAAAAATGTGATGCTATAAAAGGCTTAAATCCCGAGGTACATTTCATTGGGCATTTGCAATCCAATAAGATAAAAGAGGTCATCAAATGGGTAGCTTGCATCCAATCTATAGACCGTCTAGCGTTGGCAGAGAAACTGCACAAACGACTCGTTTTTGAAGGTAAAACGATGGACATTTATATTCAGGTTAATACTTCTTATGAAAAAAGTAAATTTGGTGTCGCCCCTGAAAATGCAATAGACCTAATTCAACAAGTTGCCTTATTTGATACCTTAAAAATTAAGGGGTTAATGACCATTGGGTTATTTGATGCCAAGCCAGTACAAATAAGAAAATGTTTTACATTACTAAAATCTATCCAACAACAAGTAATAAAGCTTGAATTGCCGAACGTAGAAATGAAAGAGTTATCTATGGGTATGAGTGGAGATTTAGAAATTGCTATTGAAGAAGGAGCTACCATTATTCGAGTAGGTACTGCTATATTCGGAAAAAGAATTTATCCAGATAGTTATTATTGGAACGAATGAGACTGTTAAATAATGATAATAAAGTCATTTTTTCAGAGACCTAATAATGATATATTTTACATGCTTTATGTTTTTGAAAGTTTTACTTGACATTGATAACAAGGTTTTTTTGATTAACTACATTCACAGAAGTTAAACTGAAAAAGATTTTAATTTAGATGGTTCAGTTATTTGCCAAAGACCTAATAATGATAAATTTAAATTGTTGCTTAATCCAACTTTAAAGCATCCTAATAATCCAATGAGGTTATCTAATTTTGTTATTCAAGTAGATATAGGTCAAAACTAGGGTTAACTATACTAGATAAAAATGTAGTTTTTAAAAAAACACACAAGCCCCGTCCCTTTTTATATACAATCATATATTATAATAATATAATTTATAAATAGTTAACATATTGATTATTGTGAGATATATTGTGTAAATAAAACACTTCTTATTAAAAGTTTTAATAGCTCTACTAAGAATTTACCACTTGCCACTAAGTAGTAAATTTACATACATTTGTGTCAATGTAAAAACTTGGTATTTTTTTCCCTCCCAACAAAATTTACCTTCTTCCCCTAGCTTTAATACACTCTTATTTAGCGTTAGTTTACATTTTAATTTAAAGTGATAACTAATGCGTGAGTATTTAAGATTTTTTCAAAAACTTGAACAATGACTACTACTTTTTCAAATGCTTTTAAAAGCATTTGTTCCAATCGAAAAACAAGAAATACTTCTTGACCTCTAGGCAGCAGAGCAAATACAATGCTAGGCTAACTCCATTCTCTTCTGTTTATTTCCTACTTACAATTTTACTCAAATTAGTTAAACTAAATAGCATGTATTCGATATTTAATTTGCTTTACAAGCATTGAATAGGATAAACACTATTTATTAAACATTTAAAATTATGAACAAACAGTTACTTTTACTTATTAGTAAGAGACAGAAAGGAGATGTCTATAGACACTCAAGAACTTCTACTTCTCACGCAATGAAAAGTTTTTTAAGTTTTTTTTATTGCTTATTTTTCCTATCTTTTTCTACCAACGTTTTAGCTCAATGTTCTATAACCAGAACCGCTTCAAATTCAATTGAATGTACAAACGGTAAAACTTTTGGCATTTACTATTCTGGAGGATACTATACTATCCAAAATGGAAGGTTCTTTGAATACTCTAATGGTACCGCTAAACTAACAGGAACTTCTGAACTTGGTAGCATTAATGTTAAATTTTCAGGTAGAACTAATTCGGGTAGCCCCGAATCTGGTAGATGTAATCTTCATCCTGTTGCAACTAATTGGTATTATTATAATTCTTTCTCTGGAACTTTGG
This sequence comes from Saprospiraceae bacterium, assembly GCA_965277445.1. Lineage (GTDB taxonomy): Bacteria > Bacteroidota > Bacteroidia > Chitinophagales > Saprospiraceae > JAFMDF01. The sequence continues at coordinate 400,329 of CBDICY010000002.1, forward strand.
GTCACAGAAATATTCTTAGTAAAAGAGGGACTAAATTTCAAATAGGAAATAGGGCCAATCTTCATAATAGTGGTTTCGGTGGTTCAGGTTGGTTCTCCAATGGGTCTGTCGAAGGGGATTTCATTATTAGGCTATCAGGTAATACTGGTGACCTTTCTAAGTTGTCTCCCTCTATAAGTCTCTCTAAGGATGGGGATTTATCTTGCAATCAGTCTTCTGTTACCTTAAGTGCTACCGTATCTACTGGAGTGGTAGACTGGAATACTGGGGAAAGAGCAAACTCTATTACCGTTAGTTCCGCTGGGACTTATACGGCTACGGTAATTACATCTGGTGGTTGTACAAAATCGGCTTCGATAACGGTTAGCGAAAATGATAATAAGCCTACCATAACTTCCGAACCAGAAAATACAACCGCCTGTGAAGGTGAAAAAGGTACTTTTTGTGTATCTGCTACTGGAAGTGGATTATCATACCAATGGCAATGGTCCTCAGATGGAAGTTCTTTGGGTGGACATGCCTCAGAATCAACTGCCACACAAAGATGTTTAACGACATCAAATGACTTTTATTATTTCCGAGTACGAGTTAGAAATAGTGGTGGATGCGAAGTATTTTCTAATTGGGTAAAATTAACGAGAGCTAATCCAAGCATCACTAGCCAACCAGAAAATACAACAGCCTGTGAAGGTGAAAAAGGTACTTTTTGTGTATCTGCTACTGGAAGTGGATTATCTTACCAATGGCAATGGTCCTCAGATGGAAGTTCTTTGGGTGGAAATGCCTCAGAATCAACTGCCACACAAAGATGTTTAAAGACATCAAATGACTTTTATTATTTCCGAGTGCGAGTTAGAAATAGTGGTGGATGCGAAGTATTTTCTAATTGGGTAAAATTAACAAAGAGTAATCCAGAAATTATTGCCGCAAAGAGCAATGATTTAAGTTGTAACCAGAGTTCAGCGACTTTAACCGCTAATACAAGTGGAGGAACAGTACAATGGAGCAACGGACAATCAGGAAACTCAATTACAGTTAGTTCCCCTGGGACTTATACCGCTACGGTAACTGCATCTAATGGGTGTACTGCCTCGTCTTCTGTAACAGTTAGCGGAGATACCAATCTGCCATTGATTAGTCTTAGTAAGAGTGGTGATATTAGTTGTGAACAAACTACGGTTACTCTAACTGCTAATGTAAGTAACGGAACGGTACAATGGAGCAATGGGCAATCAGGAAACTCTATTACCGTTAATTCCGCTGGGACTTATACGGCTACGGTAACTGCATCTAATGGATGTATGGCATCTAATACGATAACTGTTAATGGACAATGTGCCCCCAAAGCAACTGTAGGTAATCAAGTATGGAATGATTTAGATAACGATGGTCAAAAAGACCCTAATGAACCGGGCATTGGCGGTGTTACCGTAAAGCTACAAGCACCAAATGGTACGACTTTACAAACCACAACAACGGACAATAATGGGTTTTATAGTTTCACTAATTTAGATGCTGGTGATTATAAGATTATGTTCAATTCACCTAGTGGTTTCAATAATGCACAAAGAACTGGTTTTGGAGATAATAATCAAGATGATAATAATGATAATAATCCATCAACAGGGATGACCGATGTGTTTACCCTAAGTCCAGGAGAAACCAATAATACCATTGATGCAGGATTTGTTACACCACCAGCTAAAGCAACTGTAGGTAACCAAGTATGGAATGATTTAGATAACGATGGTCAAAAAGACCCTAATGAACCAGGTATTGGCGGTGTTACTGTAAAGCTACAAGCACCAAATGGTACGACTTTACAAACCACTACAACGGACAATAATGGTTTTTATAGTTTCGCTAATTTAGATGCAGGCGATTATAAGATTATGTTCAATTCGCCTAGTGGTTTTAATAATGCACCAAGAACTGGTTTTGGAGATAATAATCAAGATGATAATAATGATAATAATCCGTCAACTGGTATGACCGATGTGTTTACCCTAAGTTCAGGAGAAACCAATAATACCATTGATGCAGGATTTGTTACACAGAGCGTATGTGATAACTTTAATTTTGGAGGTAAAATTGGTTTTGGAACTGTATGTGCGGGTTCAGTAGAAATTTGTAGTACAGATAATGCTGCTGTTTCGATTAGAAACTGTCAATTACCATCGGGAGGTTCAGGTGCAACTGAGTACATATGGTTAAAAAATGAAGTTTCTTGTGATGGTCCAACTGGAACAGTTGCTCAAATGTTGACTAATCCAGGTGCTTATAACTGGAAAATAGTTCCTAATTCTAATACATCCAGTTTAGATTTAAGTAATGTAAGTACTTCTACTTGTTTTATGAGATGTGCTAGAAGGGTAGGGTGTGATCGATATTTAGGAGAATCTAATATTGTTAGAATTGAGGTAAATGCCAATTGCGGCGGCGGCAATGATGGCGAAACAACAGAAACTTGTGGCAATGGCACTAGTATTACTTATGGAAATGGTTCCATTACAATGGCAGGCGGCGTTTATTATCAAATCTTTGATATGGCTTGGCAAACAGTTTTCAATTGTGGCTGGCAATGCGGCAATAGCCAAACAGTTTCGAACTTATCTAATGGAGATTATCGAGTGATTATTAAAGATGTTAATTATAACATGGTTTGCGAAAAGGTTATTACGCTTTCTGCTGGTGGCGGAACAGACGGTGGTAACACAGGTGGTGGAACAGACGGTGGTAACACAGGCGGCACAATGACAGAATCTTGCGATGGGGGGATAAGTATTACTTATGGAAACGGGTCTATTAAAATGGACGGTGGAAGTTTCTATCAAGTTCTAGATGCTGGGTGGAATGAAGTATATAATTGTGGTTGGCAATGTGGAAGTAGCAAAACAGTAAATGGATTAGATGTAGGAGAATACCGAATTTACATTAAAGATGCCAATTATAACGTAATATGTGAAAAGGTCATTACGCTTTCTGCTGGTGGTAGTACAGATGGTGGTAGTACAGATGGTGGTAGTACAGATGGCGGTAGTACAGATGGCGGTAGTACAGATGGCGGTAGCACAGATGGTGGTAGCACAGATGGCGGTAGCACAGATGGCGGTAGCACAGATGGCGGTAATTCTATTAGCTGTGGAGAAGTAAATATTACTTATAATAATGGTACAATTGATATGATGGGGCAAGATGGCAAAGATTATTACTTTAAAATCAATGACTTAGATAATGGATGGGCACAAGTATTTGGTTGTGGTTGGAATTGCGGACATCACCAGGTTGCCAATAACATCCCTAATGGTAAATACCTAATTACGATTCGTAATGGAGATTGGAGCCCACATTGTGATGTTGAAATCACTATTTCTGGTAGTAGCTTTACTAGTAGTGCAGGTAACAGAAATGCGCCTCAACTAAATTTTGAAGCTTTCCGAAAAAATAGAATGGTGGAGTTACAATGGTTGACTAATAGCGGCTATAAAGTAAGCAATTTTGAAATTGAGCATTCCGCTGATGGTGAAAACTTTACTACAACCAATCAGTTTGTGAATAAATTATGGTCTAATGACTTAGAATATCACCAAACTATAGACCAACAACCTACACAAGGGGATAACTATTACAGAGTTAAGGAAATCTATTTAGATGGTAGTTTTGCTTATACAGACGTGAAGAAAGTAGGGTTCGATATAGATTTAGAAAGCGTTTCTGTCTTTCCAAATCCAGCCCAAGAAAAATTGTTTGTCAATCTGAAAGCACACATTGGTAAAAAAGGCAATTTAACCTTAATGAACCAATTTGGACAAGCAGTCAAACAAATCAACTTAACAACTATTCAAGAAGACCTTTTACGGTTAAATACTTCCAGTTTAGGAAACGGATTATACTACTTAAATATTGAAGTAGAAAAACAAAGAGTATTAACCAAAAAAGTTTTAATACAAAGATTATATTAAAAAAGCAAAAGTAGTCTTTATTGCATCGCAGTACATTCCAACAGAGATTTTCTCTGTTGGGATAATTGCGATTTATCTTAAATATTTACTGGCACTTACCACAAAAGTCACCAACTGCTTGTCGCAATCGCCATTGCTCCAGCGTAATTTTCAAGGTTTGTTTCTGCCCACTTTCCGTAGTATGACAAACAAAAATAAACCCATCACTATCTTCATCAGGACAACCACAATTCAAGGCATAGGGATTCGGAATGCATGCATCAAAATCATTGGGATCATATAAACTATGATTTTTAGGATAGTTTTTATATTTCCCATCTCCGTCATAGTCTTTAATACGGCAGGAACTATGGTCTTGATAAGGGTCACAGGCATTTAAGGGATTGGTGCCATTTTGAGATTCTATTTTATCCATAATGCCATCTCCATCGCTATCACTTTGTGGATTATAGGGGGCTATATCATTACCGTCAATAACCCCATCATTATCATCATCTGAATCCGTTTTATTTAATTTCCCATCGCCATCAAAATCGCAACCTAATAAGGTTTTATCAATCAAACAATCTTCAAAATTGTCAGCAGCAATCTTATCAGCAGTTGATAAAATGTAGTTGGAGGCTTTATTTTTATTAGTGGGATGTTTCAAAATAGTGTTAAATAATAAATTAGCTCTATCATTATTAGGCCCTTGATAGATGGTTAAGCCATCCATATTGAAATCATTTTTCGTATAGCCCCTGTTTATAAAATTTGGTAAGAAGGCCTGATTAGCATCATCTAAAATAATTTGCAAAAACATAGGAAAAACATCATTATTAGGCCCTTGATAGATGGTTTTTTCATCTTGATTTAAGTCACCCGACCATAAGGTGTTACCTTGGTCACTCTCTGCAAAGGCTTCTTGTCCCAATGTCGGTAAAAAATTATAAGAGAAGTCTATATATGGAATATTAGTTTCATTAAATAAATAAGGGTGCATTGTTTCCACCTTTAAGTGATTGCGATGTCTAAGGGATACATAATAATTACTTGGAGGAAGATTATTGAAATAGATAATGCTATCTCCTTGTGCTGTAATAATGTCCCCATTCCTCTGCAATAAGGCAGCACAGGTAGCCATTACTTGGTCTGGATTATCAGCATCTTTTAATTCTATAAAAACCCAGTCTACAATTGCCTTTTCACCAGTTATTTGTAGCATTTCAGGAAGACACTCTTCTTCTCCTCCTGCTCCTATATGGTCAAAGCTTAGCATGGAGGTATAAGGTTCTTTTATAGGCAACAATCCTTTTCTTCTAAGGTCATCTCTCATTAGATTATTTGCCTCATCATTATGGAGCATTGCACCTTGTAAAAAAGCTTTCAATTGTAAACCTACACCTGTGCAAGGAACGATTTGGCTTAAGCCAGTTGCATTACCACATTCGTCAACTGCATACCAAGTTCTTACAAAATTTCTAGCATTGCCATCCACAAACTCTGTTTGTTCATATTGCAAAGCAACATTAATATCACAATTGTCAACCGCTAATATATCTTTTCCAATCTCTAAACTATCTATTCCTTCGTCGCAAAGAATGGAGGCATCTAAAGGTAAACTTCCTTCCATGATTAAATAAGGAATAAATTCAAAGGCATGATTATTATCTAAATAATTCCATTCTTCAAATCGTATTTCAAAACTATTTGGAGACACATTGCGGATACGCACAACTCCTGGGTCGCTCTCATTATTTTGGGGAATACCCGCAATTACCACAGGATTATAATATTGATGTTGAGTGGTGATGGTTTTCCACCGCTCATCTACAGAAATACTACCTGTCTCTCCAAAGATATGTCCTTTATCATTTACCAAGTCAATACCATGTTCTATACCTAGGAAAGCAACTTGTTCCGTACTATGGCTTATATTAGCATCTATAGAAGTTTCCTCTTCCACCTGAATATCTATGCTATTAAAAGAAGGGTTGTCAAATCTAATACTAGAAGGGTCGGGATCATTTATGGTCTGCATAGTAGCAAAAAAACTAGGTAAACTTGTATAGCTCTCTTGAAAGTTAATTGTTTGCCAAGCATCAGCAAGCGTAACTGTTCTTGCTTCTAGTGGAAATCCTGTATTTTGATTGCCTGTTTCTATGGCTATCCACGCCACATTTTCTCGGATATGATTGTTGTCTGCACCATCCTCTTCTTGTAATTTTAAATCAAATTGAGCAGTAGATACATTTCTAATTCTAGTAGTAACTGCGGCATTATCATTAGTGGATACTACTTGTGTAAAGACTAAAGGTGTCGTTGGGAAATCAATGGGCAAAGAAATCGTTTTCCAATTCTGGTTAACATTTTCCATCACTCCGGCTACCATTTTTTTGCCATTAGGCAAAGTATAAATCCTATAAATGTCGGGAGCTGTTATGTCTTGTATATCTACTATTTGACTATCAGAATTGGTATTACCACAAACATCGGTGACCTCCCAAGTTCTAGTTATCGTATAATCGTATAAGGAACAGCCATCTTCTCCTTGGGTACTCATTTCTGTTACATCAATAGCAATTCTAGGGCAATTATCAAAGGCAGAAACTAAAGGTGTCGTTGGAATCTGTTCATCACAGCTAATCGTAACATCCGCAGGAACATTGTATAAATCTGGTTTGGTCGTGTCTGTCAATTCAAGATAGACTAAAGCGGTATCACAGCAGCCACTTATCGTATTACAAGCTCGGTAAGTAAATTCATCAACTGTACAATCAAAGCTATTAGGGGTATATTCAAAACTACCATTATTGTCAATAATCACACTACCTTGAATAGGTAAACGAAGTAGGTTAAAATTGGTGTTTTGCCTATTCATTTGGTCGTTGATAGCGACATTACCTTCCAAAACCATACCAGGACAGGCGTTTAAGCTGTCATTTCTGGCAAGCACACCAACTGAATACAAACAGTCGGGGTCTAGGCAATCAATTAGTCCATCTCCATCATCGTCTATCCCATTATCACATATTTCAATACAATTCGGATTAGTCAAGTTAATCAGCTCATTATGGTCAATAAAACAATCTGTAACCGAATTTCTGATTCGGATAGTATAATTTCCTGCCATTAAATCATTAAATATATTTGAAGTTTGGTAGCTACCACTATTGATGCTATATGCTAAATTAGCACCTGTAGCATTAACCGTAATACTTCCATCATCAAAAGAAGAACAAGTTGGATTACTTGGGGTAATAGAAGTGATTACAGGACTCCCACAATCTCCATCGTCACAATCAATTTGTCCGTCTCCGTCATCGTCTAGCCCATTATCACATATTTCCGAACAACTAGAGGCAGTTAAAGTAATGGCAGCAGTATGTGCAACCACACAACCTGTTATACTATTGCGTACACGAATGTTGTAAGTACTTGCACTTAATCCAGTAAAAATAGTAGAAGATTGATAGGTACTACCTCCATTGATGCTATAATCTAAATCACTTCCTGTAGCTGTTATAGTAATTTGTCCATTGTTTAAATCAGGACAATTGCTTGGATTAGTTTCGCTTACCCCATTTATTATAGGACTCCCACAATCTCCATCATCACAATCAACTTGTCCATCTCCATCATCGTCTATCCCATTATCACATATTTCCACCACAAAACAATATCCTAAAGCATCTACTCTAACTTGTCCTGCATTCCGTGTAAATCTTAAATATTGCAAACCGCCCGTAGGGATGGTATAAGAAATTGCCTCAAAAACACCAGCTGTTTGAGTAGCAGGCAGCGTAGTAGTTGCATTTGACGGATTGCCCCAAACAACAGCTCCACTATAACTGCCTGAAACATTTAATGCCCCTTCGATAGTAACACGACCGTTATCGTTGCCCCTTGCAAGATAGATGGTTAGTACTTCACCCGCAGGAATAATGCTATTTAAATCAAGCGTTAGGACATCACCACTTCTTAAATCTGCATAATTATCATCAGGAGAATTGAGTGCATTGCTTGGATTGGCTGTCCCAGTATTGGTTTGATTGACTGCATACCCATTCATCCCAGTACATGGGCAGTCAGGGTCTTGGCTATCTATATAATTATCTCCATCATCATCAATGCCATTATCACAGATTTCTGCACAATTTGGGTCTATAAGTGTAATGGTATTACTATGTGTTATTTCACAGCCTGTTGAATTATTGCGCACTCGAATAGTATAATTGCCAGGACCTAAACCTGTAAAAATATTAGAAGACTGATAACTATTTCCGTTATTGATACTATACCTCAAACTAGACCCAGTCGCAGAAATCGTAATTTGCCCGTTGTCTATGTTAGGACAATTATCTGGGTGGCTTTCGCTTACCCCATTTATAGAAGGGGCATTGCAATCGTTATCAGCGCAATCAACCTGTCCGTCACCATCGTCATCTATGCCATTTGTGCAATTTTCCGAACAGCTTGGGTCAGTTAAACTAGTATTAGAGCTATGATTGACAAAACAACCTGTGTTAATATTTCGAACTCTAATAGTATAGTTGCCTGCTGATAATCCTGTAAAAGTACTAGAAGATTGATAACTACTGCCATTACTAATACTATACCTCAAATTAGCACCAGTCGCAGAAATTGTAATTTGTCCATTATTCAAATCTGGGCAGTTACTTGGACTTGAACGGTTGATGGAACTTATATTTGGAGAACAGTCACTATCCGCACAATCGATAGCTCCATCTCCGTCATCGTCCAAGCTGTTATCGCAGACTTCGGGGCAAGAGCCGCCCCTTACTAGCTTTACCCAATCAGAAAATTCTTCACATCCATTAGCATCTCTAACTCGTACTCGGAAATAAAGGAAATCATTGCTTGTTTCCAAACAGCGGGTGGTTGCGGTTACTTCTGATGCATTTCCTCCTACATTAATCCCATCACTTGAATATTGCCATTGATAGGATAATCCACTTCCAGTAGCAGTTACACAAAAACTACCTCTTTCACCTTCACAGGCTGTTGGATTTTCTGGTTGGCTAGTGATGCTTGGATTAGCTCTCGTTAATCTTGCCCAATCAGAAAATTCTTCACATCCATTAACATCTCTAACTCGTACTCGGAAATAAAGCCAATCATTGCTTGTTTCCAGACAGCGGGTGGTTGCGGTTGATTCTGATGCATTTCCTCCTAGATTAGTCCCATCACTTGAATATTGCCATTGATAGGATAGTCCACTTCCAGTAGCAGTTACACAAAAAGTACCTCTTTCACCTTCACAGGCTGTTGGATTCTCTGGTTGGCTAGTGATGCTTGGATTAGCTCTCGTTAATCTTGCCCAATCAGAAAATTCTTCACATCCATTAGCATCTCTAACTCGTACTCGGAAATAAAAGAAATCATTGCCTGTTTCCAAACAGCGGGTGGTTGCGGTTGATTCTGATGCATTTCCTCCTAGATTAGTCCCATCACTTGAATATTGCCATTGATAAGATAATCCACTTCCAGTAGCAGTTACACAAAAAGTACCTCTTTCACCTTCACAGGCTGCTGGATTCTCTGGTTGGCTAGTGATGCTTAGGTTACAAGCAGTACTATTAGTAACACCAACACACAAATTACGTAAATATGGATTTCTTAATCCAAAAAAATACTGCCGAACCATGTTGTGAGATACTATATATAGTAAATCATTACTACTAATGCTATGTGTACAAAAATTATATTGTCTATCTATGTCAGAACATAGAGTTACCGTTCTTTGACCAGAACCAGCGATGCTTAAAACGTTTCCACTTAAAGTAGCACTATTTCCTCCACACACGCTGAGACCCTCCGTCTCAAAGATTCTAATATGGTCTGCATTGGTGCTGATTTCTATTTCACCGTTCACATCGGTAGTTACAGTTAAGTTGGCATCTATCATCACCTCTTTGTACCTAGTACTTACTTCATTAAGTCGGCCTGCATCATTACATTGAGCGCCACTTATTACACACTGCATTAAATCCTCTGCTGCATTACCAAGTCCACCCATGTTGGCATAGATATAGCCTAGCTTTCTGGTTGTAGTTAATCCAAATGTTGTTATAGCATCTCGTTCTACCCATTGCGTAGGGTTGGATATATTATAATTCCGTCCAGCCCCTCCAGGCGATTGCGCACAATTCAACCCATAAGGACTAGAAACACCGCAACTGGAGGATATATAGACAAATCTTCCCCCTCCGCCTAAAGTGGCATTATCGTTGGAAATTTTGTACCAATACCCCCGATCTAAGGTATATCCCTGATAATTACAAGTCTGAGAACTACGACTTTGAGCACGAGCGGATCTTTCGGTGTAGTTATGAACAACTAGTTTGCCACTAGCAAGATGCTGCTGATAGGGTTTAAAATAATTGGTTTGGCCTTCAAAAACCGCATGACTAGAAGGTAAGGGGAGGGTGAAATTGGACTTAGCGAGCGGTTTATTATTTTTATCTAGAAAATGTAAATCATAACTATTATAGCCCAAATTATTGATGACTACCTGCCCATTAATGATCGGAAAGATGTTAGACTGTCGCTCAAACTCAAAACCATATTCGATCACTAATGCATGCACCTGAGTCAGCACATTTTCTTTCAATTGAAGAATGATTTTTCCATCTTTACTGATTAGTTCTGATGTTGGATAAATATCTATTTTTTGAAGGAAATCATTGATAGGGTCTTCCTGAGTCAACTGAATAGTCTCGTTTTTTTTTAGTTTCACTAATGAATCAGCAGATAAAAAAGTACTACTGCCTATCAATAAAAGTAATAATAAAATAGCTCTATTTGTAGAAAGAAAGCTACTAGTAATTTTGTCTCTACTAAAAAAATTACAAAGAGAGTGCGTCTCGATAAAGGGTAAAGTAAATTTACCATTTCGCCTTTGATGTAATTGTTTGTTTGGAATTGTTTTCTGCATAATTATTTTTTAACTAATGTATAGTCAATGTTGAAATGACGTGTGTAAGTTTGGTGTGTCTTTTGCTCGACGGATATACTGCCTGAGCGTATTTATTAGTAAGTATTTGTGTTAAAATAGCAACCACACTATGTGTGGGACAGCTCGTCATTAATGATCAATCAACAGAATACAGTTTAACAGAAATCATATATTTTAAATCATACTTCATGACTCTTCAGGGGATGAAATGGGGAATGGATATATAATTCCCACTAAACTGTATTATATTCTAATCAGTAATTATGTAGAAAAAGATGAAAATTTTATCAAAGAAAAATCATTGAGGGGTAAGAATATTTCTAAATATTTCTGAATGGGATGATAAAATAGAACCTCAAATCTAAGTACGCCAAGCTTTATGCCAGAGAATTTTTGTTTTTAATAACAATAAATCAAAATATTTAGTAATCAGTAAGTAGATACATGTACTTAATTATTTTATGGCTAGTTGGCTTGCTAGTTAGGTAATTGTTAATCAACGTCTTATATATAATCATCAAGCCATTAAATAATTTTGGCAACCTACTTAATTAATGCATTTTTATAAAATCAATGTATTTTGTTTTTTGTGAACTATCAAAGTATCTAGTGTTATCTAGGGTGAGCCTTTATTTATTTTTGATGCAAATAATGCCAAGGCAAGCATTCGGAAACAAAATAGAAAAGTAGTAGGAAACTCTAGGAACAGATTGGAGCGTAATGGTATCATTACACTTGCAAATAATCTTTTGGTCCAATCCCGTACCTAGAAATTAGTCATTAGTATGGAGTCTTTAAAGAACTGAAATATTTGTTCATGATATTCTTTAGATATGCCTATTCCATTATTCTTAACATGGATGATAAAATGAATAGAATGATAGGTAGTATAAATTTAGGGGTAGTAGACAAACAGGTATTTAGTTTACAAACTACTGAATTTTCTAATTTGCAACACGCTCATTTTTTTGTCAATACTTAATATAATTTTTAGAAAAATGTGCTACCTGTTATTACAGGCAGCACTTGAAAAAATTGTCAAAAAGAGATTTTTTATAGGCTCTTATAACCCAACGGGAAGTATTTCATCAAAGGGAAATATTGCGGTGTTACTTAGTTGTATAACATCTCCTGCTGCATCTATTGGAACTATTGTTTTAATAGGTAGGATAAAAGCGATACTCTTGCCCGAAGACAAGAGCTCACCATCTATTTAAAGAACATTATTTTTTAATACTATCCTTTTTGAAAAAACCCCTATCCAATAAAGGATAGGGACTGAAAAAGAATTGTCAAAGAGAATATTTTTTAATCTTTTCTATTTATAGTTGATTGTATTGGTACACAAATTTGGGTCGGACAATCTAAGCCAATCAAATAGTCTTCTATTTCGCCACTATTGATTTTGCCATAAGGTGTCATATTGTCTGTATGGCTAATACGGATTCTTAGTCCCAAAAACTGTCCTGTGACCGCATCAATCGGAACCGTTATTGCTATCCTATCATAGGCACTACTTCCTGTATCAGATACATCAAATACCATTTCATTATCATCCTCAAAATCTCCATCTCCATTCCAATCTACCCAAGCTTCGATATAAGCCGTATTTCCTGTAGTATTGGTGTAATTAAGTGGTAACCTCAAAATGCCACCTGGATAAATGTCTAAACTTTCCCATATTTCTGTTCCGTCCTCATCTGCGTCATCTCCTAGCGCATTATTACTAGGCTGCCCGTCTGTTTCTGCATCAACAGTACTGCCCAAACTTAGTCCAGAAGTAATAACATGTACTGGTCCATTATTGGCACTAGTGGTTTGGTAATCACCAGCATTGGTAGTAGTAGAAGTATCTGGTAAATCTCCCCAATCACAATCTAAAACAGAGACAACTATTACAGCTGTATCTACACACATCGTTGTTTCGTTACTATCTCTAACATAATAAGTCGTTGTACTACTAACAGAAACATCGGTAGCAATAGTTGTCGGATAGGAACCAAAACTAGTTCCATAAGTGACTGTTCCAATAGTAGTTCCGCTTATTAAGGTCGATAGGTTTATCGTTTGTGTACCGCAAAAAGAAGTATCTATTCCTGTAATAGAAGGTTTAGCATTTACATTAAGCGTTAAAACAATAAAGCTATCACAGGTATTGGTACGAGTTAAAGTATCTCGATAGGTACCTGCCATGGTCAACGTCTGCCCATTAAACGTATAGCTATCGCCTTGGCAAATCTCCTGCGTAATGGGGGTTTGAATCGTATCTAGAACATTCAAGGTTAAGACAATAAAGCTATCACAGGTATTGGTACGAGTTAAAGTATCTCGATAAGTTCCTGCCATGGTCAAGCTCTGTCCATTGAACGTATAACTATCGCCTTGGCATATCTCCTGTGTGATGGGGGTTTGAATGGTGTCTAAAACATTCAAAGTCAGGACAATAAAGCTATCACAGGTATTGGTACGAGTTAAAGTATCTCGATAAGTTCCTGCCATGGTCAAGCTCTGTCCATTGAACGTATAACTATCGCCTTGGCATATCTCCTGTGTGATGGGGGTTTGAATGGTGTCTAAAACATTCAAAGTTAGGACAATAAAGCTATCACAGGTATTGGTACGAGTTAAAGTATCTCGATAGGTTCCTGCCATGGTCAAGCTCTGCCCGTTAAAAGTATAGCTATCGCCTTGGCAAATTTCCTGCGTAATTGGTGTCTGAATCGTATCTAAAACATTTAAAGTCAGTACGATAAAACTATCACAGGTATTGGTACGGGTCAAGGTATCTCGATATGTTCCTGCCATGGTTAAGGCTTGCCCATTAAAAGTATAGCTATCGCCTTGGCAAATCTCCTGCGTAATTGGCGTTTGAATCGTGTCTAAGACATTCAAAGTCAGTACGATAAAGCTATCACAAGTATTGGTACGAGTTAAAGTGTCTCGATATGTGCCTGCCATGGTCAAGGCTTGCCCATTAAAAGTATAGCTATCGCCTTGGCAAATCTCCTGCGTAATGGGGGTCTGAATCGTATCTAGAACATTCAAGGTTAAGACAATAAAACTATCACAAGTATTGGTACGAGTCAAGGTATCCCGATAGGTGCCTGCCATGGTCAAGGCTTGCCCATTAAAAGTGTAGCTATCGCCTTGGCAAATCTCCTGTGTAATGGGCGTTTGAATCGTATCTAAAACATTCAAGGTTAAGACGATAAAGCTATCACAAGTATTGGTACGAGTTAAAGTGTCTCGATATGTGCCTGCCATGGTCAAGGCTTGCCCATTAAAGGTATAGCTATCGCCTTGGCAAATCTCCTGCGTAATGGGGGTCTGAATCGTATCTAAAACATTCAAAGTCAGGACGATAAAGCTATCACAGGTATTGGTTCGGGTTAAAGTATCTCGATATGTGCCTGCCATGGTCAAGGCTTGCCCATTAAAAGTATAGCTATCGCCTTGGCAAATCTCCTGTGTAATGGGCGTTTGAATCGTATCTAAAACATTCAAGGTTAAGACGATAAAGCTATCACAGGTATTGGTACGAGTTAAAGTGTCTCGATATGTGCCTGCCATGGTCAAGGCTTGCCCATTAAAGGTATAGCTATCGCCTTGGCAAATCTCCTGCGTAATGGGGGTCTGAATCGTATCTAAAACATTCAAAGTCAGGACGATAAAGCTATCACAGGTATTGGTACGAGTTAAAGTATCTCGATAAGTGCCCGCCATGGTCAAGCTCTGCCCGTTGAAAGTATAACTATCGCCTTGGCATATCTCCTGCGTAATGGGCGTTTGAATCGTATCTAAGACATTCAAAGTCAGGACGATAATGCTATCACAGGTATTGGTACGAGTTAAAGTATCTCGATAAGTGCCCGCCATGGTCAAGCTCTGCCCGTTGAAAGTATAACTATCGCCTTGGCAAATCTCCTGCGTAATGGGCGTTTGAATCGTATCTAAGACATTCAAAGTCAGGACGATAATGCTATCACAGGTATTGGTACGAGTTAAAGTATCTCGATACGTGCCTGCCATGGTCAACGTCTGTCCATTAAACGTATAACTATCGCCTTGGCATATCTCCTGCGTGATGGGGGTTTGAATGGTGTCTTGGAAAACTAAATTAATGGTGACTACACTATCACATCCATATTGATTGGTCAATGTCTGACTACCTGAAGGATTGCCTTCATTATAAACCACACTATTTACCGTAATGCTATGTCCATCCCCTTGACAACCAGTATAATTTACCGTACCTGTACTTAATGGATTGACCGTCACCAAAATCTCCTCATAAGGTCGACAAGTATTGTCAGTAGGGGAGGGCTGCGCTATGGCATAAACATAATAAAGCACAGGGCTACTGCCTGTATTCGCAGGGAATGCTACATTGGTAATGGTTACGGTATCGTTTCCACTAGCAATCTGTACAGTATCAATACCTATACCAGCCGTATAAATTTGAATACTATCAGTTTGTTGGCTTGTAAAATAGACAAAGGCGATACTATCTGGATTCATAAAAGTAGTGGTCACCGCAAGGGAATCTACCACATCACCAGAGCAAACGATTCGGTCTGTTATTAAGCTGTCAATTTCAAAGCAAGAAGCACAAGTCACCCCTAAATCATATTTATGGTCACCACAACCTTGTGCATTTGTGGTCATATCTATAAAAGGCAATCCATCGGGACGTGCACCCAAACTACCTGCGGTTAAGCTACTTCCATCTACATCCGAGTCAATATTGTCATTACTGCCTGCATTGACTACTGAGGTAATACCATACATGTCGCCACCAACGGTAAACTCTCCTGTTGTAAATTGCGTATTTCCAAATACAATAAAGTATTGAGTGCTGTAACTCATACCCGTAAAAGAATTCATCGCTGAACCATCCGTATTTACACCAGTTGTATCGACATTGGTTTGGTTAAACACATAATTTCCTGAAGCAGAGGTTTCCGTAACCCCGACTAAGGCTCCATTTCTATCATACAAAGAAACATTAATGCCTGCAATACCTCGCTCACAAGCATCTTGAATACCATTTTCTAAACTATCACACCAGACATAATTACCTATTTCTAGGGGAGCAGGAGAACATAAAAACTCGGGGTCTCCCAATCCATTCCCTTTACCAAAAGTCGAAGCATCCGCACTATTATTAGGCACTATTTCGAAGCTATCTGTTAGAATACCCGCCGTCGTACTGTACCAATGTACACCCTGACTAAAAACATTAGTCGTAGGGTCCCATACTGTTGTTAGGACTTCTGAACCGTTTCTTAAAGCGGCAAGCCCACCCGTAGCAATTTCAGTATGTCTAGCACCATCATAATAATCATCAAAGTAATATTCTCCATTCCCGGAAGGACCATCATCGGATTGTTCTTTAATCCTCGCCCCCAAATCATTGGTGCCACAAGCACTTCCATTACCCTGCTCCAAAACAAAAGCCCCATTGATATAGCAAGCATGCAAAATATCCCCTGCTACCCTTGGTCCAGAACCACCAATATCGGTATTTCCGGCAAAAGGTCTATGATTAAGCGTGCCTTCCTGATGACCTGTTCTATCCATAAAGCCGATGACCATTGACCCATTGTTTGTAAAGGTAATATCTGATAAAATAGGTTGTGGTTCAAAAGACCGCTTGGCTACTGTTACTGTAAGGTTGCGCAACATGGTGATATCTTCTCGCCAAACTTGCCACAAAATATCTGGGGCAGTTTGTTGCGTTTGCTTTTCTCGTTCATAATCCATTGGAAAGCTCAATTCAGTGGTAAAGCCAGCGGCTACATTATTAGGGTCAAAAGATAAGACCGTTGCGATTAAATCTTCTGGACGCATAGACGTGGACGCATCACAAACGACCCCCAAGTAGCCTCTTCCCTTATGGAAAGACAATGCCCAAGGGCGTACAACTCCTGAAACACCTGAGGCAATAGGTAAAATTTCTATTCCAGCCACTCTAGCAGAACCATTGTCTGAGGCCAGGTCTAAATCCAAGTTCCCGTCACTTACATCTACAACTAATTGTATCGTACTTGCTCTCTCTGATATATTTTCTCTTTCGTAAATATCAATGTTACTTCCTCGCATCTGCCCTTCTACAGTAACTTCCATAAGTTGTTCACCTTCCATAGTTTCCCCACGATTTCTGATATGAAGAATCACATGATAGCGACCGTTCGTTACAGGGACATCGTAACTATATCCAGTTGCATTTGACCTGTAATCCTCATAAATAGCCGCCTCTATAGTGCCTTCATAAGGATTATCCGCATTGTTTACAGTTGTACTATTAAATGTTCCGCCGCCCGTAAAATGGGCATCTGCTATCCAAGCATTTCCATTAGCATCGGTATAAGCCCCACCTCCTGCATTTATTCGTAGGGTAGTCGTAGCTGTATTAGTATAAACGGGACAGGTCGGATAACCAGAAATTGTTTCTAAATCATAATTATTGATTGTCCCCGGAAGGCTGCCACTAATGTCCATATTGAATAAAGAACGTTGATGCAGATTAACACCCCATAGTCGATTATCCGTTTCGTCCACTTCGATGTCTCCCATTCCCACTATTCCTACTTTATTGAAGGCATCCAAATCTATATTGGGAGAAGTATTGAGAGCAGATAATTCAAAATTGCTGGCTGGAAGACCAAAAGCGGCACTACTACGATTGACTGTTCCAAAATCCAAAGTCGCCCCACTTGCTGGGCTTGCGCCTTGTAGGTTTAAGGAAGTAACGGGCATGGCAGGGTCGGACATATCAATCATGTGCAGTCCCCCTAAGCCAGTTGTAGTGTTCAACCCTGCGTGGCGTTTGAGTAAGGCTCCAGCAAAAAGTCGAGACTGAGTTCTTTGGTAACCAGTCCCCCAAGTCGCACCGATTTCCTCAAAATCTGCCAAATTATCCTTTGTCCCTGTATTGCCCGTAGAGTTATAAGGAAACCCGACCATCGCAATATTATTATTACCTACTGCCAGTCCGTTTTCAAAACAAGGGAGTGCCACATCAGGATTGGTTTCGCAATAATCGGCAGGGCTGCTCACAGAAAACTTCGTACAAGCAGGGGCTGTCAAAAACTGCACATCGGACATATTATCCGTACCCACGTGCGTTGGCTGCGCCCAACAAGCGACTGTTTCTGGTAAAACATGCTCAATTCTATATGCTGTTCCGTCGGTCAGACCACAAACTTGCCAATCTCCTTCGCTATCTGAGTAGCCTGTACCAACTAAGGTATTATTACAATCATAGACTTGAATTTGTACGCCTTGTACGCCAGGTTCGCTGGCATCATCTGCACCATTGCAGTTGAAATCTTCAAAGACGTTTCCGCCTATACAATTTGTCCCTCCACAGGCTGTTACATCCGTTGGACAAGGAACAGGTGCTTTGAAAGTAGCCGTAGCCGTACAAGCCGTCTCATCATCGAAAGTTGCCGTAATCGTTGTATTGCCTGCTCCATCGGCTGGTACGGTGAATGCGCCTGTTAAAGTTGTTGTACTGCCACCTGCTATGGTAACTGCTGAAACAGTACTGGTATTTAAAGTGCCATCCCCTGTTAGGGCTATCGTTATATCGCCTGTCGCTGGTGGGTTTGACCAATTTAGTGTTAGGTCATAAGTGGCGGTAAAAGTGCCGTCGCCATTGTCGGTGCAGGTGGATTGGGTAGTATTTAAACTTAAAGTACAGCCTGCACATACCTCCGTCTGCACTTCTATCGGACAACACAATCCAATAGCACAGCCACTACCATCTGTCGCGGTATAGTAAAAACTATCTGAACCATCTCCCATCCCTGTAGTATTGGAGTTAACCGTAAGCATATCTCCTGTACCCACAGATGTATTGGCACTATTAAACCATTCTACCCCTGTCAATCCAGCTTGTGCGGTAAAGGTCGCAGAGTTAGAAGCATTATCGCATATCATCACCATATCTGGAGTAGCATGTGTAATCATTAAGCTGGAGGTACTCGTACAAGAACCGTCTGTCGCTAATACATATATCGTGGTATTCGTCGTCGGTGTTAGGGTTGTACTGGCTAATTCATTACTATTGTCTGGTGGGCTGGCACTATGGAAGGTCAATGTGCCATTTGTCGTACTTGCCAATAGAGCAACATCGACCATATTGCCGTTACAAATAGTACTGTCACGAGTGGTAATTGTTGGGTTAGTACAAATAGGCATACAATTATTAGTTATGGTTTCCACCAAAGAACAGTCTGCATTTACCGCATCCGTTATTGTTATATCCACCGTAGCAGGAGTTCCATCTGTAAAATCACCATCTGTAGTAGTGGTCAATGTAAAAGAAGTCGTTTGACCGTAAGTTCCTTGGGTAGGAGCAACTGTAAAACCAGCAGGTGCACTTACGTTATACATCAAGTTGGGTACACCTGCTGTATTAGTTACAGGGTTGAGGTCGAACATGATTTGGTCGGCACTACTTCCACAAGCAATATTGGAAATACCTGCGTCCGTCATCCCTATTTCTTGAAAAATTATATTGTCTATCAGCATACCTGAATTATCATCCTTACTGTGGGAATACCATGACCTCAAAAATTCCCCTGGAGGAATATTAACTGTAGTGAAAGAAACACAAGCTTGCTCCCAAGAAGTAGCAACATTTGCCCAGCTTACACCTGCCTTTGGACCGATGATATTACCAGTATTATCATACATTAAAAGTTCAGTAAATGCTCCACCCGCCGCATATTCCTCATACTCCACATTGGGAGTAGTTGTGTTAGTTGTTCCATTCGGACTATCCTTATCAAAAGGCACCCAATCAAAACAAATTACATATCTGGTATTGGGTTTCACATAATTAGAGGTTCCACAATCTGCCGCAGGGTCTCCAAAATAGATTTGCCTATGAGATAGGCAAATATTATTAGTCTGCCCAGATAGTTGTGGGATATAAGCGAATTCTTCTCCGTCAGAAGCTCTTGTCGCATCCGATATTACATTAAAATCAAAGGTACTACTCGATTCTGAAAACCATCCCTGCCATTGGTTGGTTGTATTCGCAGTAATAGCGTTTTGAGTAGGACTTGTTGTCGCATCAGGAAAACTTTCTGTTGGAACAAGGTCACCTTCTAAGGAAGCATTTAGTACTTGATTATTATTAGGACAACAAAAATCAGTAGGTAAAACCGTTGTACCACAAGAAATGCTGGCAGCCCAGCCTGGGCGATTATCAGCGCTATCTGAATAAAATTCTATTCTCAAACAATTCCCCGTAGAAGTAACGGTGCCAGGACTGTTAGTGCCACAATAAGTACTATAGGCAGTTGTACTTGCTGCTAAATCAGTAATATACATTGCATCAAAGTTACAAGTGGCATTGGCCTCTACATCGAAACTGGTAAAATCAAGGGTTATGGTACTGCCATTGTCTGAGCAGAAAGTAACCTCCTGCACTCCAGTATTATTAGCATAATTTCCTGCTGCTCCCCCATCGTCGTAAAAGTTTCCAGAGCAGACAGAAAGGCTTTGTCCATTATGAGTACCAATATCATAATCCTGTAAATTATATGCGTAATTGGGAATATTTAAATTACTGTTATTCGTTCCTATTTCCAAGTCCCAATCGCCATCTATACCCGTAAGGTCATCAGATGCAGCTACAGAAACACCTAAAGCCGTCTTTAAATAAGCTACAGCGGCACGTCCTTTTTCGCCTTGGGCAAAGTGGCAGCCGTAGATATTGAGTTGGGTTTTGCCCTTTAGTAATGGTTGAAGAAAAGCAACTAAGTCATCGCCTCCGAGCCATTGATTTTTGAGTAATAACTGACCTGCTTTTCCGTGAGAAAAGAGGTGAAAGCTCTGCTCGTCGGTTTGACGATTTATTGCTTTGGAGAGTACTTCTTTTTCTGCTAAACCACTATCTATGTAGCTGTTGTTGTGGATAATGGCATCGTTTGCTATTTCGTGTGCAATAGCAAACGGAAGATTTAAGAGGATTATAAAAAGTGTAAATGCTATCTGTTTCATAAGACCGAAATTATAATCTGAATATTGCTCAGATGTAGAACCACATAATTCACTCACAAGAATGTTTATGCATTTCAATTTTTTGTAATAAAATTGTTTGTTTAAAAACATCCTATTAGTTGTTATTAATGGTAATAGTTACTGTTCCACATTGTTGAGCGGGACAAGTAGGGACACAAGCCCCCGGGTCAGTCACCGTCACCATACGCGTACAAGTACCGTCCGTTACATCGGTAAGGGTAATGGTCACATCACCACCGCCTGCGCTATTATCGTTTAAAGTAAAAGTTGTGGCTGCGCCATAATTGGCAGTTGTCGGACTAATACTGGTCGCTCCACCGCCGCTGACGCTGACATTGTACATCGTGCCTATATCTGTACCTGTTGGATTCAAATCTAAGCTAATGGCATCGGTGCCGCCACAAGCTACATTGACTAAACCATCGGCTGTAATAGAGCAAGTAGGCGCACAAGTCCCCGGGTCTGTCACCGTCACCATACGTGTACAAGCCCCGTCCGTAGCGTCAGTAATGGTAATGATTACATCACCACCACCTGCACTATTATTGTTTAAAGTAAAAGTTGTGGCTGCTCCATAATTGGCAGTTGTCGGACTGATGCTGGTCGCTCCACCGCCGCTGACGCTGATATTATAGGTAGTAGCTAATCCTGTACCTGTTGGGTTCAAATCCAAGCTAATGGCATCGGTGCCACCACATGCTACATTGGCTAAGCCATCGGCATCAATCATACAAGCTGGACAAGCATCACAAGTCGTTACTGGGCCTGTCACATCATAAGATTCGTGAGAGGCTCCATCTACCCACATTCTTCCATCTGTTCGAGTAACGGTTATTTGAGAAACAGCCTCTGTTAATGTAAATGTAGCATGCACTAACACATCATTCCCACCTACTGTCCAAGAGACCGAACCACTCGTTCCGTAGGTGATATCCGCATCACCTGCGTTATTATCTCTTCCTAAAGAAACGGTGACCGATGTACCAATGGGTAAGGTATTGTCAAAGACTAATACTGCTTCTGGATCACCATTAGTTAATTGAGTACTATTAGAGCTGCTTGCCGAAGTAGCTAATGGTCCCCCGACCATATTACCTGCATTATTGCCTCCTGACGAGCTAGCATTGGCAAAGCTAACGGGAATAGTTACGGTCACATTGGTTGTTGTTTCATTGGCACAACCTAAGGTCGCTTTACAGGTGTTGCCGCAGGTTTCGTTTCCATCACCATCTCTTACCATAATGAAATAAGTGCCTTGCGTTAAGCCTGTAAAGGTTCCACTACTTTGCCAATTGCTACCACCATCTCTACTGTATTCAAAATTGGTGATGCTGGGGTCGGTTGATGCTCCCATTGCCGTAATACTACCGTCTGTAGCTGTAGCACAGGAGATATCCGTTGTAGAAGTAATCGTACAAGAAATCACGCATAATTCTAAACAACTTGACCGAAACACGTCAACGTCAAAATTGGTGTACTTATCCACTTCTGAAGTACCAGAAGTATTGCCATCTAAATCTACGAAATATGAATTGCCTGGATAACCAGTTGCGTTTCCTGCTATATCTGAAATTAGAATTCCATAGATATTAGTGCCAACGCCACCAAAAACCAAAGCATCAGCAGTAGCTACCATAGCATCATCACAGCCATTTGTTACCCCGGACCCACAAGCACCATAGTTCATATTGCCAAAATCCACACCTCCTCCAGCATTATTATGTGGATGAAAACTTCCAAAGGTTCCAATACTATATCGAATGCTATTGGTCCAGATTCCCCCAGATAAGGTGTACTTAAGAACAGGGGATTTATGCGTACGTTGCACCAAACGAACACTTGTTTCTTCCAAGGTTCGTGTTGAGAACAAAATTTCTGAACAGTCCGAAGAAAATTCTATATCAGAAATAAAGGCATCACCGAGGTGTGAATTCGGAGGCGTGGGGTCAAGAGATAATTCGAGGTTAATATCTGTAAGATTAAGTGTTCCATCAGCATTCACTCCCAAGGAGTATATTTCTTGAGTTTGATTAGGGTTAGTGGCATTAGGACGAGCAAAATAAACCCGCTTATCACATATATTAAATTCAATACCCATTACAAGTCTCTCAAGCTGTGTAAAGGATGTATTGGTGTCATCAGCAATCCCTGGAGTGGGGTCTAATACTTGAAGTGTGGTTCCAGTAATTGCATTTACTACGTAAATATTACCATCATCCATATTCGTAGCATACACTACCTGATTGTCAGCATTATAACTCACATTACCCAAGCCCACAAAATTGGTAAAAGCACCTACTGAAAATGTGGTATTGGGTAGCGAAACTAATGTACTGATTGCTCCTGTCGTACCATCAATGCGGAATATTTCTCCTCCCGTACCTCCAGATACAGGTGGCACATCGGCGTCAAATCGTGTAATACCGTTTGCTCCTAAAAAAATATCAGGGGCTGTCAAATTATTGTATTCCAAATCAATACCAAAGACCTCCCCTAAATTGGCGGCAATCCATGAGGGGTGATGATACACGGAATTTGTCGCAGCATCCCAGTTGTCTGTGGCATTCGGGGCATCATTACCGGGACAATCTGGCTCTCGGATATCATAGATAGCAAAGACATAACCATTGGGGTCAGTACCTGTCCCATTGCTTTCAGTATTTGAACCACATGTTATAGCTGCCATACCTTCTTGTATAGGTAGCGTAGCAGCAGGTTGTAGGTTGTAGGCATAGTCTGCTATGCTTAGTCCATTTTTGGCGGTTCCCACTTCCAATTCCCAATCCCCATCTATACCCGTGAGGTCATCAGAGGCAGCGACAGAAACGCCTAAAGCCGTTTCGAGATACTCGACAGTAGCAAGTCCTTTTTCGCCTTGGGCGAAGTGGCAACCGTAGATGTTGAGGTGACTATAGCCTTCTAATAGCTGTTGTTGAGATAACCAATGGGCTATTTCGGATGCTTGTTTCCAATCACCCTCGATTAATAATTCTCCTGGTCGTCCGTGGGTCAAAAGATGAAAACTAGCCGAAGATTGGCTTTGGGAAATTTCCAAATCGAGTACTTCCGCATCAATAAAAATGTTTCCTGTGGATAGGGAAGGGCTTGCTTGTAGGGGAGTAGCATAGATGTTCCAAACTATACCTAAGCATAAAAGAAGGGAATGGAATAGGCAATTAAAATGAGTTAAATTCTTCATAATGTCCTTATGGTATTAATACAAAAAATACAGTAATTCATTAATGCTTTAACAGCTAGGGGAAAAGTGGTGCCCTTGTCCGAAGACAAGAGCTCACCATCTATTAAAAGAACATTAAATCTATTAGCATTACCCTCATCATGAATGAATCAGATAATTTTTTTAAACATAAAGTGGCCTTAATGAAAATGGATTCGCTCTGGTATGTCAATTTTGGAGAGAATTGAGCAATTAATAGAAAGTATTAAGGTTGGATTCAGCATAGTTTGGCATGCTAGATGCCTCCTAAATTTATTACTAAAAATTTAGGATATTTTTAAGTAGTTT
Organism: Saprospiraceae bacterium; assembly: GCA_965277445.1. Lineage (GTDB taxonomy): Bacteria > Bacteroidota > Bacteroidia > Chitinophagales > Saprospiraceae > JAFMDF01. The sequence goes on from CBDICY010000002.1 coordinate 424,813, forward strand.
TTGCTGATTAGTACCATACAATTTCTCCTTGACATATTATTTAGGAGGTAGGTTATTTATTACCTACTCCCTTATTTAAGTTTTCAAGTAATTTGTTATATCAAATTTATTGGGGGATTCGGTAAACTTATTTCCTTAGGAGTTGACAAAGAACGTGCTAGGTATAAAACCGTAACATGCTAAGCACTAATCAAACACACCATAAATTCTAGGTGTCGATTGAGCTTCTATTTAAATACATAAATTTAGTGATTCGTAAGTCATACAAATAGAGAAACATAAAAATATTTTAAATTAAAATGTTTCAATTAAAGGACAATTACTGATTATTATATATTAATATTAAATATTCGTAATTAAAGAAAAACTATCTAAATATGTAGTATTGAGTGAATTGAGTAAGATATATTTTTGTCCTCTTTTTAAAAGCCTTAATGTTTAGTAAGGAATTTTACACAATTAATTGTTGTACCTACTACCTAAGTAAAGGGTTTTCTTATAAAAAATTCTACTCTTCAAAATCTTAGATATTATAACAAATTTTGCCATATCGAATGGCAAAATTTGTAAAAAGGGGATTTCAAGGGTGAGTAACTTGTGAGAGGAAAAAAGGTATGGTGCTTTAACAACTTTGCATTAAGAGTTAATGCTAGCTAAGCAACGAGCAAATAATAAGACAGTCTTTTTGACGAGGTTATTTTTTGCTCGTTACTTAAGCTAGATTTTTATCGTTCCTTAAGAGAGGAGTAAACATCGAATAACATTTGTTATGTTGTGCTTTTGGAAAGATAGAAAGTTAGTTTATTAGAAATTATTTCCTACGCCCTTATTTTAAAAATGCTTTTTAAAATAGCCCTCTACATACAAATTAACTAATTCACTTTTTGAGTGAATATTTAATTTTTTATAAATATTGCGTATATGAAAACGAACTCCATGGTCCGTAATGCCCATTAATTGTGCTGTTTTACTGTAGCTGTTCCCCTTAGTAATATGTTTGATAACTAGCAATTGTTTTTCAGTTAAGTCAACTTTACGGTCTAATTTTTCCTCGTTTACATATGGTTGAAAATAGCGTAAAATGCGTCTTGCTATTGGAGGGGCTAACGCAACTTCTCCTTTATCTTTGGTAGCTATTATTTTTTTTTCGAGTTCTTCAAAGGATAAATTTTTCAGCAAAAAACCAGTTGCTCCATTCTTGATAGCTTGAAAAGTAGACTGTTCGTCACTTATATCCGTTAGCACTATTATTTCTATTTGACTAGAAATTTTTCGAATATATTTAATAGCTACAAATCCGTCTAAGCCAGGTAGAACAAGGTTAACTAAAGCAACATCAACAGGTAAACTCTCTGTTAAATATTTTATTGCTTTTTCTGTCCTATCTACGGCAAATACGCAATTTAATCGCTCAGATAATAAGCAATATTGAACAAATTTTTCTCGGAAAGCATTATCCTCTTCTATAATTAAAACATTAATTCTTGACATGTTAAATTATTTTCTGAATGATAACCTTTAAAATTCTTCTAAACTAAACCCAATAACAAACCAAAACCTACGATAATTAGGAAAACTCCAGAAACACCATTAATGACACTTTTATTTTTCATGATGCTATCGGAGAACTTATTGAAACCAAAACCTAAGCCTGCCAATATACCTCCTAAAGGAAGACTGTAACCAATGGCGAATACAAAAAGGGTAAGCCATCCCATCAGCATACTTCCTTGAAGAAAAGAGGCACCTAATATTATTGGAAATATGGGACTACAACTAACAGAGCAAGCAGTAGCAAAGCCACCTAATGCCAAACCAAAAACAAATCCTTTGTTCGCAAAAGCAGATAGCTTAGAGCTTAGATTACCTCCTCCTAGTCTAAAGGAAGTCGGAAGTAAATCTAGACTTACTAAGCCTAGATAGACCACAAAAACTCCTGCAATTATTGTCCAGTACTCGCCAACCGTACTTCCAAGCGATTGACTGACAAAGCCAGTTAAGGCACCTACTAAAGATAAAGAGATTACATTTCCAAGAAAAAATGAAAATCCAGTTTTTAGATGCGATTGAGCATTATCATTTTGAGCAGCATCAGAACCTGCATAGCTCGTAACCGCTGCGAGAACGCCAAGATTACAAACAGAACCAACTGCGGCTAACAAGCCTAGAAGGAAAACGGCAACAAAGAAAATCGGGGAGTTGAGCTGACTCTCTATAATGCCGTTTGTCCAAAGTTGAATATTTTCTAGCATTTTTTATGATTTTGATTTTTTGGCAGCACATTTTGCTTTAGCGGCAGGAGAGCAAGCAGCAGGGTTACAAGATGCAGCTGGAGTAGTAGCTGAAACATAAGCTTTCACTAATTTTAACGAACTAACGGAAGCATTTAATAAAGAAACATTCCCTCCTCTACCTAATACTGCTACACTTGGTGTTTCTTCAATGCCTATTTCTTCAACAAATTTTTCGTAATGCTCATTGTCCAAATTTAATGTAGCAAAGTACGCAGAACCATCTGTTTCATTTAATTCATCTACCACAGACTTTACCTTGCCAGCAATTTTTTCATTCTTTTGTTCATCTGTTCCTTCCAGCAAAATATAAGCTACTTTCTTATCGGTTTCCAACCATTCAAAATCTTCTATGGAAGGGGGTAAATCTGTTATATCATTACTTTTAAAAGCGGTAGAAATTGCAAAAACAATGGCTAAACCCATAATTAACAGACCAATTTTCTGTTTAAATCCTTGGGGGTTCTTTTCTTTTCCAACCTTATTTTCCGTAGTTGAATTAGGTGGACAACAATTTGAATTTGCATCTTGATTTGGAGAACAACAGTTTGAATTTTCCATGATTTATAATTTATTTTTAGTGTTAAATAATTTGTTATTAATTCAATTCACCCTATAGACGACTTTCTTGAAAAAGGACGCAAAAAAGTCAAAAAAAATTTAAGTTTAACAGCCACAACAACTATTTACTTCGGTTTCATTAACATTGACAAGGGCATCTGCTCCTTGGTCTATTGCTTTTTTAAGTTGATAAAAAGCGCGCTGAATCTTTGCTAGGGGAGCCGCGATATTCATGCGCATAAATTGCGTAGCATCGTCACCAAACCAAGAACCAGGGGTTAAGGCTAATTTGGCTTGTTGAACCAGCAATTGGTTTAATACTTTAGTAGATAGATTCAATTGACTGAAATCCAACCAAATTTGATAGGTGCCATCTGGGCGAAACATTTTTACATTGGGTATTTCTTTCTTTACATAATCTTCCACCCAATTGACTGTTTTTTCAAAATAAGCCACGGTTTCATCCAACCATTCTTCTCCTTTGGTATAAGCCGCTAAGGTGGCAAAAGTGGTGAGTGCATTGCCGTGGTCTAAATACAAGGAGGCGATGGTATTTTTCACTCGTTTATGGGTTTGTACATTTGGTATATAGAGATAACCATGAGAAATACTTTGCATCCCAAAAGTTTTGGCAGGAGAACCCAAAACAGCAATATGTTGGGAGCTATCGCTAAAAGAGGCTATACTATTAAATGCTGAATTAGCATAGACAATATCCGAATGGATCTCGTCACTTATAATCGTAACATTATATTGATTAGCTAATTGAATGAGTTGTTGCAACTCGTCTTTTTTCCAGACTCGACCAACTGGATTATGGGGATTGCACAGTAAAATTATTTTTACTTGTTGTGTTTTAAGTTGTCTTTCTAAATTTTCAAAATCCATTTGATATTGGCCCTCCACTATTTTTAGTGGGTTTTTTACCACTTTCCGATTAGCCGTTTCGATAACTTTAAAGAACTGGTGATAGACTGGTGTTTGAACCAGAATGCCATCTCCTTCCTTAGTCAATTCTCTGATTAACAAAGCGATACCCGTCAAGACACCTGATACTTGCAGAAAGTTTTTAGCCTCCAGTTGCAATCCATGTCTTTTCTTATTCCAATCAACTAATGCTTGATGTACTTGACTAGCATTAAATTCGTAGGAAAAATTACCTCTATTTACTAAGCGTTGTAATTCATTGGTAATAGGTTCTGCCACTTTAAAATCCATATCCGCAATCCAAAGAGGCATGACATCCGTTGTGCCAAACATGGACTTTAAATAGTTTGGACTACTCTTAGCATAATTATTCGTTAAGTATTGGGTTTTAGTCTCATTAGTAGTTTCTACTTCTGGTGTACAGCAACCTGTATTTGCATTAGTAGTTTCTACTTCTGGTGTACAGCAACCTGTATTTGCATTAGTAGTTTCTACTTCTGGTGTACAGCAACCTGTATTTGCATTAGTAATTTCTACTTCTGGTGTACAGCAACCTGTATTTGCATTAGTAGTTTCTACTTCTGGTGTACAGCAATCAACAATATTTGAATTTTCCATTTTATCTTTTTTTGTTAATTTTCTTTATTTTACTCTATAGACGATGTATCTAAAAAAAGACGCAAAAAAAATAATTCTATTAATAAATACTCCATTTAGGGCATTAAAAAGGCTGTCTCAGAAATACTGAGACAGCCTTATCCTTCTGGGATTGTGAAATAAATACACCCCCTGAATTAGCGAATTAATTCAATTTTACTTTAAATGCTCTACCACAAATCGCCGACTAACTCTACTCAAGCCATTGGTTTTATACTTCATCAGGCTAGGAAGTGTACAATTTTGAAAGATGTATGTTGTTTCTATACGAAGCGCTCCGCAGTCTAATAGCCTTAGCTATTAAGGCGAGGAAGCAATGAAGTATAGGAGCAAAAGACGCTTTCTAAAAGTTTAATTCTTAGCCTGATGAAGTATAATAGTAGCTATGTAAATCCCATTTTCATAACCATCTAAATCAACACTAAAAGCCTCTTGAGTAAAGGTCTCAATAGAACGAGACATTACTTGCTGCCCATAAACATTGTAGATTTGAAGTGTCGCTTTTTGAATGTCAATATTTGGTAAATTGATTGATACTTATTAGAGTGAGTCTAAACAAAACCTATTTCTGGACAAGACTAGTGATTCAAGAACTAAATTCTTGAATTCCTAGTTGAAAAGCTAAATTGGGATAAGTAGGTGTTCCAAAAACTTATGACGTATTGATTAAAAAACTGAGATAAAAATCGATATATCTATCTGTTCAAGATGAACCATTAATAAGCATACTGTTTGGAAGTGTCAAGGTAAAGATGCTAGATAAGCCAGGAGTAGATTCGACGCTTATGGTACCATTATATTTTGAAATTATTTTTTTTGATAAACTCAATCCAAGCCCTGAGCCTTTAAATTCAGAATGGTTGTGTAATTTTTTGAATAATTCAAAAATTTGTTCATAATATTCTGCTGAAATACCTATCCCATTATCTTTGAAATGAATCTGAAAATATTCTTGATGATAGGTTGGATAGATATTTACGGAAGGGATAAAAGAATGGTTAAAGTTTAATCCATTATAAGTTATTTTTTGGAAAATAGAAAGGAAGTCTTGTTTATTCCCATAAATTTTAGGTAGTGGATTCGATTTAATTATTGCTTTTTTAGATAGAATATATTCCTCCATTATTGACAAAGTCAATTTAAAAACCTCATTTAAATCTATTATTTTTACATTAGTTGGATTAGAAATATAATCTATCCTTGAAACCTCCAATACTCCTTCAATTAAGTCACTCATTTGATGAGCATTTGATTCAATATACTTTAGATAATTATCAATGCTATTTTGCTTGCCGTTTTTTTTGCTCTCTATTGATTAAACCAATGAAGTTTGTTATATTTCTGAGCGGTGTTTTTAAGTCGTGAGAGGCAATGTAATTGAATCGTTTTAACTCCTGAGTTTTTTGAGTAAGTTCTTGATTTTTTTGTTTTAAGATATCGATGGTTTTATTCAATCTTAAGTCATAAACAAAAAATACAATAGAAATCCAACCGATACACATAAGCGTAACCACTAATTCATCAAATGGATAGTCTATTTTTCCAAGTAAAGGTTGATGATAAGTTATATATAAAGAGGTTGCTATAAATAATATTAAATTGTAAATAATTAATTTATTACGTAAGCTAACTTGTTGTTTAAATATAAAATAAACAACAAGTATAGTCCCTCCAGCGGCAATTCCTTGACCAAAATATCCACCTACTAATAATTGAGCACCACTATACCATAAAGGGGCGCCTAATGCATAAAATAATCTAGTATGCTTAATCGTAGTAAAATGATGTAAAACAGGAATAAGTCCAAAATAAAGGGAGATATACAGGATAATAGCAGAGTAAATATAGTCCTGATAAAAGATGGATACTAACAAGAGTCCAAAGCCACCCAAAAAAGTAAAGAAACTAATTCCATTAAGTAAACTTGTGAGGTAGTTTTCATTCGCTAAGTCTTCTTTGACTCCTCTGGTCTCGATAAATTTAAATATGGTGTAAAAAAATTTCATTATTCACTTTCAGGATATAGAACTATGGGTACTATTCTTCTAATAGCAAATGTTGAACCATTTTTATATAGGGTCTCTATAAAAGTTTTTCTGAAAAATTGCGTTGATTTATTAGATTAGTAACGGCGAAAAAATAACTTGAACATCTAGGACGGATTCTTTTGTCCTCATTTCTCCTTTAAAATCAGTCATAGTATCAACAATACTCCTTCTTTTAAAGAAAAACTGAGAACAAAATAACCTCGTCCAGATGACCAACTTATTCTTTCGTCGTTACTTAGGTTTAAACAAAACCTATTGCTGAACAAAACTAATGGTCCAAGAATTTAGTTCTTGAACCACTAGTTGAAAAGCTAAATCGGAAAAAGCAGGTATTCCAAAAGCTTATGACAGTATTATATAAAGATGGGGTGTCTAATTATTCCTCCATTCCCTTTTAGCCTCGGCAAAATCTTTCTGAAATTTTTCAGTATGCCACATTAAAAGCAACATTCTATTGGAAATCTGTCTAGCCATTTCCTCATCGCTTGGAAAATGCACACCCATAATTTCTCTGGAAAGACCAACTTCATAAGCTAATGCTAAATAGTCAGCTCTTTTTTCGGGTAGTAATTCACTCATCGTATAAGCAATTGAATAAGCCCATAAGGTATGCCCACTTGCAAAGGAGGTGGTAGGAATTTCCGTCAAGGGGTTTATATTGGTATCCAAATGATAAGGCCTTACCCGCATCAAATTAAACTTTGTGGCAAATTCCACTAAGCGCGTATCGTTCATAACCCCTTGCAATAATTTTGCTGTTTTGGGGTATTTCGCTGCGGAGCAATTTTCAGAAGAAACCTCCTTAATCATAAAAAATAACTCTTCCAAGTTCTCTTCATAACTGGGGTGCGTACTGGTAACATTTAGCGCAGGCCAATAGCCAATATTACCAATTTTCATGACTCGGTCTATTTGCTCTTGGGTTCTTTCATGCTGAAGTTTTAGCAAAAAATCCAATTCTGCTCTGGTTTGTTGAGAACTATTAGCTGGAAAATCGACGGAATTGATGATAAAGTCCACTTGAGAGCCCATTAAATAGTGAGGTTTATTCAAGGCATAGCCTATTGTGAATCTTAAATGATCCTCTGGTGGATAAACTATGGTATCCATCCAAGCATGACTTTCTCTTTTTTGTGGACTTAGCAGACTTAAATCTTTATAATGAGTATTAACAGGTTCTATCGGATGAATAGTTGAAATGGTGGTGTATGATTTTGTTTGGCTATGCACATCAAATTGGATAATTGCCAACAAAAGGAATAGCATAGTAATTCTAATAATTTTTGTCATATTGAATTGATATTTTTGTCCATAGATAAAAACTAAAACAGCCCTACAAATTGTAAGGCCATTTTTAATAAGGCTAGGGTTACTGCTTATTTTTCTGCATAAACGCCAATGCTTAGAATAGCATTATTGCTTGCTTTGAATTGTTCCAACTCTTCTTTGCTGGAAACATATTGAAGCAAAACTGCATCAGGTATTCGCACCTCTCGTTCTTTGGTAATTGTTAAGTTTTTAAAACCAGCTGACTTAATTGCATCAAGGTAGGTTTCTTTTTCCAAAGCGCCAGAAACACAGCCAGCATACATTTCTGCTGCTTTTTGAATACCTTCTGGCAATTCTCCTTTAATCACAATATCAGACATACTAAAATGACCTTTAGGCTTTAATACACGATGTACCTCTGTATATGCTTTCTTTTTGTCTGGTACTAAATTCAATACACAATTGCTAATAACTACATCGATAGAGTTTTCTTGAAGAGGTAGTGCTTCGATTTCACCTAGTACAAATTCTACATTTTGATAACCCAACTTTTGTTTATTCTCATTCGCTTTGGTTATCATGGCATTTGTCATATCGACACCAATAACATAGCCCTTGTCTCCAACCAATTTACTTGCCACAAAAACATCATTACCTGCTCCTGAACCAAGGTCAAGAACCGTGTCGCCTTTATGGATATTTGCGTCCGCTGTAGGAATTCCACATCCTAATCCATAATCTGCTGCTGCTTCGTATCCTTTCACCTCAGCATAACTTTGACTCATGGTCCAATCTAGTTCTGGCGAACCACCAGTAGGTCCACAACCACAGCCAGAGCCTGTGTTTACTACATTTGTATAAGCCTTTTTAACAACTTCTTTTATTTCTGTTGACATAATCCATCTTTTTTAGCATTAATAATTTCTATTTCACTCTATAGACGTTACACCAAGAAAAAGACGCAAAAAAGATTAATTATTCAAGAAGTAGTATTGTCCAAGCCCTTATTACTCTTTAATCACATTCTGCTTCACAACAATTATCACCTCTTTTGTCCTGATAGTCAATTATATTACCATAAACATCCGTTGTGATTTCACAATATTGATTAAAAATAGCTTTTAACATTTCCCTTCCCCTTTGCACCCTTGATTTTGCTCCTGAGTAAGAAATATTCAGCCTTTCGGCTATTTCTTTTTGTGGTATTTTTTCAATATCAGCTAAAATTAATGCCTCTTTATATTTATCGGGAAGACAATTCATAAATAGTTCAACACATTCAGCAACTTCTGAGGTTAAGTTTTCCTCTGTTATTTCCAATTCTTCTAAGCCTAAATTAATCTTGGTTTCCCTAAAATGAGATACTATTTCATTTCTGGTAATTTGATAAATCCAAGAAACTAATTTTTCTTTATTCTTTAAGGTATCAATTTTGGAAAACACCTTTACAAAAACATCTTGAACAATATCTCTTGAGACTTCAGTATCCTTTACTTTTCCATAAACGAAGTTCATCAATCGGTCATTGATGTCATTCCAGGCGGTCAAAATTTCCATATTTATTTATTTAGGTTTAATATTTTGTCTTTACTTGCGTCTCTTTTTTGAAGAAACTATAAATTTTGTAGTTTATTTTTTTCAAAGTGCTACTTCCTCATCTATATAGATGAGAGAAATGAAAAAAGACGCAAACTTTTTTTGACAACTTGTCTAATCCCAGAAAAACGGTCTTATTTTAATTTTACATTAAAAAAAGAATAGCTGAATATTTCGAGAAGTTTGCCACTCTTTTTCTGAAGAAAAAAGAGGCGCCTATATAACAGATTGCTATGGTCGCTAAAAAATATCCATTCTTTCTCCAGTATTTCATCGTTATTTATCTTCCTATTTTTGAAAACTAATTATGAGTTGGTACTTATGTATCGGAGTAAATAAATCGACTTACTAATCTTCAATTTGCTCTTCGATATGCTTCCATTACTTCCAAAGCAAAAATGATACATACCTTTGAATATCCAAGTACTTATCCCGATGATTATTTACTGTAATTGGTTTAGAAAAACATAAGGGTCAAATATACCAATGCGATAGTATATTTGACCCCTATATCAAAAAATGGCAAAACAGAAAATCGATACCCTCAATACCATCTTCATTGAGAATTCCCCTAGTATAAAATTAGCCTTGTTTAAGAAATACCCATAACCAAACAATCACAAGCTACCTCTACTGCCTCTTTAGTGATTTTGTCCAATTTATTAATTTCAAGTATTCGTTTGATTTGGCTAAATAACCGATTAATGAGTCGAAAATTACCATTTGTTGCCCTAACAATACTTGTAATGGCCTGTTTGCAATCATCATTATCTTTTTCAAAAACAAACTGTAATTTCTCCATTTAAAAAAGGATGAATAATTTCGTATTTTTTTAAGAAGAAGATTTGAGTGATACTAATTCCATTTTATCTAAGTTTTTACGAGAATTGCTGAGTGCCATTTATCACATTAAAAGTAATGCCAATTATTATTTTAACTTACACCCCACTAAAACCGTGGAAAACCCTGATAACTCACCCAATCAAAATCTGCATATTCTTTAGTAGCTGTGCCATTACTAGTCCCATAAACGCCAATGTTGGTGCCGATATATCCTTTACAAATCACTAAATTATCCGCTGTTTCTGCAAAAAGAGAAAAGGACTGCCCCCCATCTAAAGAATAGCGATATTGATACTGATTATTTTTTGAAATGAGTTGGAATAAAATATTGCCTTCATAGTTTTTAAGGAATTCTTTTTTCAAAATGGCTAAATCTTGGTCTCGACCTTTTACCGTAAGCTTTAACATCGTTTGACTACCTTCCTTTGCGATAGTAAAATTGACATAATTATTATCTTGTTGGTAGATGCTAATACCAGCCTCCGCTTTATCTTTTGCAGGTTGAAAATTCATTTTTGCAGCATACGCAAACTCACTTTCTTTTTGTCGAATCCCCATTAAACTAAATTGACCTCTGAGGTGGAAGGTCTCGGGTTTTAAAAACAACCGCAAATGCCCTTTTTTATCCGTCAAAGAATAAGTCCCTTTTTGAGGAACTCTACGAAAATTCCATTCTGGGTGTAATACTTCTGCATCAAAATTATCCTTAAAAGCATCGTTGTAATACTGTGGTTTATCGGCAAACGGAAGTGGGGTAATGCGTTCAACCGTCCCTGTTTCGGGTGCGCAGACGGGCCATAAATATTCTACGGGCTCCCATTTGTCTTTACTGACTTGTTGCCATCGAGCAATCGCAGGTTCCCAAACGACTGGAATTAAATGGGTTTCTCGTCCCATATTGGAGGCGCTTTCAACATCACTACGTTTACCTAATGCGACCATATACCAACGTCCATCGGGCAATTCTACCATATCCGCATGTCCCACACTCGTCACCCAATTGTTTTTAGATAAATGCCGAACCGTCAAAATAGGATTTCTAGGATTCGATTCATAAGGACCTGTTATTTTATCACTTGCTGCCATCATAACTGCATGATGATGCGAAGTACCGCCTTCTGCCACCAACAAATAATATTTACCATGTTCCTTATATATATGTGGTCCTTCTACACAACAACCGCCACAGGCGCCTCGCCAAACCGAGTGACGTTCTCCTTTTAGTTTCCAGTTGGCTAAATCCAATTCTTGTACCCAAATTTCACCAATACCATTGGCATTAGGGCGACCAGTATCATGCGTGCCCACATAATACACTTTGCCATCATCATCAAAGAAAATATCTGGGTCAATCCCAGGCGCACCTTCAATGTGATGGGGTGCAGACCAAGGTCCAGCAGGGTCTTTTGCGGTAATGATGAAATTGACCATTTCGGTTGGTTTCGTTTTATCAGTTGGCGTATAAACATTGGTTGTTATAATGTAAAAAAGTCCGTCGTGGTAGCGAATCGTTGGTGCATGAATGCCACCATTTTGCTGTACATCTACCAAATTAACCACGCCATTACATTGGTCTTCACGGTGTAAACCATAACCAATCAGTTCCCAATTAACCAAATCTTTACTATGATGAATGGGTAAGCCAGGGAAATATTCAAAGGTGGAATTAACAATGTAATAATCATCTCCAACTCGGCAAATCGATGGGTCGGGATGCCCGCCGGGGATAATGGGATTGATGAAGGTTTTTTGTTGCCCTTCCAAAAATAAGGGTAGCAAAAGGAACAAGAGTAATAGGTTTTTCATAATATTTTTTATTGCTGGTTTTCCAAATCATAAATCTTACATCATAAATCATAATTCATAATTCATAAATCTGTTTGTTCTTAAATCATCTATTACATATTCTAGTCACCTTAAATATTAGCGAGACAGATTTATGATTTAAGATGTATGAACTGTGATTTATGATTTTCGGATTCGCTTATCACTTGGATTCGTTCCGTTCCTGTTCAAAAATCTGCTCATACAAAGCGCCTCTAAATTTATCATTCATCTCATATCCTGGTGCTTGAACAAAATTAGCTTGTGATAAAATAACCCCAACAAAATTTCGCTTAGGGTCGCCCCAAAAGTGGGTACTTTCGTAACCACCACCAATCCATAAGCCCGCATCTCCTTGTCCTTTGAGGCGCATAGAATCGCCACTAATCCACAAATTATAGCCATTATAGCCATAGGGATTATCTAATTGCGAATGGGGCGCAGCAATATCTTCGACGCTTGCTTTTTCTAAAAAACGATGCCCATTTAGCGTACCTCTTTTGACCAACATTCGCACAAAATCAGCGTATCCATCCGCAGTACCAACCATGCCTTCTCCACCTAAATACAATTCATGACTTAGGTCATAATCTGGCACATCAGGACCAAAAATATCCAATTCTCCTTTATGTGCTTGGCGCAAAATGGAATCTTTACCCGAAAAGGCAGGGAGTAAAATCGCTGGATTGGGCAAACCATATTGGATGCCTTTAATTTTCAATGGGGTAGTCACTCTTTCTTCTACCAACTGCTTTAAACTTTTACCTATTGCTCGTTCTGCCACCATCCCTAAAACGGTGGTATTCGTGCCATAAAAATCATTGACCCCAGGTTGCCCAACCAAAGGCAGCTCCGCTATTTTTTGTAAAAATTCATCGGTATTTTTAGCCTTTGGCAAATTTTTACTCGCCACCAATTCATCCAAACAAGGCATGCCTGTGGTGGCATAATAAAAGCCAGCTTGGTGATTGATTAAATGCAAAACGGTCATCACCGAATCTAAGGGGACTAATTGATAAGGACAAGCGTCTTCTCTTTTGTCCCATTCTAATGCACCCAATTGCTGTCCTTCTTCGTTGACGGCTACTTTTAAATTGGCAAATTCTGGGATGTATTTGGTAACGGGGTCCTCCATTTTTAAAAGACCATCTTCTATTAAATCTAAAACCGTAGAAATGGTGATGATTTTACTCATCGACCAAATTCGCACATAGGAATCGCCATTGATTTCCGTATCGGGCAACAGTTGTTGATTGGCTTTGCCATGTTCATACAACACATTGCCATCCAAATCTTCTAAGCGAGCATAGACAAAAGGATAGTAGCCTTCGTCAATGTATTTATCTAGTATTTTATCTAATGCTTTTAGATTAGCAATAAAAGTATCAGTTGGAATTGCTACATTCGGCTTGCAGGCATATAGGCTAAGTAGAAAAAATACGCCAAAAAAATAGGAGTTTAGGTTTTTCATTTTTAAAGATTAGTTGTTATTACTTTAAAGAGTCAGCTATTGGCTTTTGTAACCCCCAAATCTTAAATCATATATCTTACATCATAAATCTGTCATGCTTTATTTTAGATGGATTTATGATTTGCTCACCTCACCCAAACCTCATCCATCCAAACCGCCGAACCTTCTTCAAAACCACCAAAAATAAAATCAGCTGGTTCTTTTTCAAATGGTCGCATACTATCATAACCACCACCATCCCAAGTACAGATATAGACCTGCATCCCTTCCAATGTTTCAGGTCGACCAACAGTAGTCGCAGAGAAATGCAATTGGATGGTATGACTCGACGGAATGGTGGTGATAATCGGTTTTTGTGCCATGATTGCTCCTGCTTTTTCTGCTGTTGCGCCTATCGCATTATACATACCTGTATTCCATCCCGCAGCAGTTGCCAGATAATCCCAGTCTGCCCCATCAGGCATATTTTGCTTAACATTAGGTAGAGCGGTCGCTCCTTTTTGTTTGGGTAAATCAATGAAAACATTAAACTGCACATGGTCAAAACCATTGGTTGGATTCCAAACGGTAGACAGCGGTTCAACCATTTGAATATCTAATCTAAAATTATTGCCTGTGGTATGAATACTCACCTTTTTGATGTCCATTTGCCTAGAAAAAGTTTCGTGGATAGGGTAGTGGTAAGTCCCTTTTGGACCAAGGTCGTCGCCCACTTTATCCGTAATAGTATAAACCTGTTTTTCGGGTAATTGTAAATTGAATCCCTGTTTTTGAGAGAGCAATATTTCATTTCCTTGATAAGTGACGGCTTGCATAAAATGGTCGCCATTTTGGAGGTTCGCTACATTTATAGCTGTTGCCCAGTTGTTCTCTTTTACCTTTACTGGAATACGTTGCGCTAAATTTCCATTCAATAAAAGGAAGGTGCTATCTGCTTGGTAACTTGTTCCTTGTATTTCAATTTTTGGGAAAAGCACCTTTTTATCCTTAAGTCGCTGAATCGTTGGTTTTTCTGTTGTATTCAATGCAGTTTCTTTGGAAGGTTCTACACTAAAAACGAGTCCTTCTTTTGCAGGTAAATGTAGAAAATCTAATTGCCCATTCGTCACATTGGCTTGCCAATCACCCACTAAATCTATTTCTTTCACCACCGAAAATGCGACTTCTTCTTTAATAGCCAAAGGAATATCATTGGTTAATATAGGGTCATCTAAAGTATTCAAGGCGAAATACAAGTCCTCTGTTGGATGGTTTAATTTGAATAATAATAAACCTGGACAGTTTTTGCTGTCAGCTAAAATTTCAATTTTTCCTCGTCTAGTCGCTGGCTGTTTTTTGCGAAAAGCAATTAGATGTTGCACGAATTTAAAATCCTTGGAGGACGTATCAAATAGGTCAAACATCTTCTCACGGTCTTCCAAACAACCTTGTTCGGTGCCTTGCCAAATCACAGGTACACCGGGCAAACCAAACAAAAGTAGCATCGCTTGTTGATAGGCTTTCTCGGTAGCAAATGACCGAAATCGAGGCATATCGTGATTATCAATAAAATTCACACTTTGCACAGGGTTAGGATAATGTTCTTGGTATTTTTTTAGGCGATAAGCTAATTGTGCCGTTGGTTCTCCTCGGGCAATCACTTTAGTAATGGTTTGTTGCAAGGGGAAATTTAAAGCCCCATCCATTTCTGGTTTTTCGGGTGTACCAATAAAGGCTTTGGATTTTATTTCTGCTTCATCATTATAAGGTTTGGCGGATACCCAAGTTTCTCCAAAGGTATAAAAGTCTTTTCCAAGAGTTTTAGCAAAGGGTTCAATACCCAATAAATCATCTTGCCCTCGGTGCATAAAAGCATTAAAAAAATCGTGTTCGACATAGACGGGCGTATCAAATCGAAAACCATCCAAACCTGCCTCTTTGACCCAAAATTGATAAGCTTTGATTAGTTCTGCTCGCACCACGGGATTGGTCGTTTTTAAATCATCCAGCATGCCCATCTGGTAAGTTAAAATTTGGCTTTCATCCTGATAATCATTGATGTAGGGCGTAAAATTATAAATACCTGCTGCTAAATGTTCGGGATTATTTGGGTCATTTTTATCAAAAGGAGCTTGTATAGGTGCACCAACTTTTGTGTAAAACTTAGTAGGATTATTCGCTTCGTAACCGCCTTCATAAGAGAAATAATTTCCTGTATGGTTGACCACAATATCTTGTATTAAGTACATCCCTTTTCGATGGACAGCATCTGATAAATTTTTCAATTCTTCTAAGCTACCAAAATGCGGATCCGTTTCCATAAAATGGCTTGCCCAATAACCGTGGTAACCCGTAAAATTTGTATCAGGATTCCACCATTGATTGGCGACTGGCGGGGTAAACCAAATCGCATCTATCCCCAAGTCGTCTAAATAATCTAGCTTATTTTGAATGCCTTTAAAGTCTCCACCTTGAAATTTTGTATGATCGTTTGGGTCGTATTCATTGGCACCAAAATCATTATTTTGTGGATTGCCGTCCGCAAATCGGTCGGTCATTAAGAAATAGATAACTTGGTCTTCCCAATTTGGGGAAGGGATGTGGAGTAATAATTTTTCTTCTTGTTGGCAGGCATATAAAGAACAAAAAAAGAAAAAAAGGAATAATTTTTTCATAAAATAGGTTTATGTCTTGTTTGGTAATAAGAGTTAAATTAGTGTAATTTGTAACCCAAGATAAACAGCCTTTTTGAATTTTCTAGTTCCTATAAATGCTATTAAAATGAAAACCCATACCTCTATTTTGTTGTTATTGTTCCTTTTGGGCTGCCAATCAGAATCAGCCAAAGAAACACGACCTAATATCCTATTCATTTTAGTGGATGATTTAGGTAATGAATGGGTCAATTGTTATGGCGCAACAGACATCCAAACGCCGAATATTGACCAATTAGCTGCTAGTGGTCAAAAGTTTCATAACGTTTATTCCATGCCACAATGTACGCCAAGTAGATTGACTTTTTTAACGGGGCAATATCCCTTTAGACATGGCTGGGTCAATCATTGGGATGTACCAAGATGGGGAGGAGGCGCACATTATGATGAACAATTGAATCCTTCTTTGGGTAAAGAAATGAAAAAAGCGAGGTATCAAAATCCATATATTTATACCAATTCAGGTAGTAAAACCTATCAGGATGAATTTGGTCCCGATATTTTTCAAAATTTTGTAATTGACTTTATCAAACGACCAAAGGAAAAACCCTTTTTCATCTACTATCCAATAGTCTTACCACACACGCCATTTGTGGAGACACCTGTCGAAAAAGGAGTCGATAATTTAAGTCGATTTAAAGCAATGGTTCGTTATGTGGATAATCATCATCAGTTATCCAATCCCACAGATACATAATAAGCTCCTAATTCCGTCCCATCTTGATTGGTAAATACGGCAGAAAGTTTAGCTTTCCCCTTAGGTAAGGGGACGTCAAAATCAACAGATGTTTTGGAATTATCTACTACACTTTCCGCTATAATGGTATCGTTTAATTTTAAGACGGCTTTTACAAAATTTTTAGTTACTCCTGCTGGAATATCCGCATCCAAGCCAGGTAAATCTTTCCTCAAAACGATTGGCACAATTGCATTAATGGCAAGATTAGCTTCTCTAGGGTACCGCCTCAACTGAACTTGATACGATCCTGCCTCCATCACCTCAATTGTCCAATAACCAGCTACTTTTCCTTTTTGGGCTTGCCGTATATTAAATTGATTCCAAGGCACTTCTTTATCCAAGGTATGCCAATCGTGCGCCGTTAAATTGACTGGGTTTTCAAAGTTAGTCCCTACTTTAATAGCGGGTTCTTCTGCAAAATGAGTAGCAGTATTTTGCCACCATTCCTCGTAGGCACTACGCAGCTTAGCCACCTCATTGTGAAATTGGTCAATCACGTTATTTTGTTGGCTAGGGTCTGCTTGCATATCGTATAATTCTTTATTATCCACTAAGCGCCAACGATTGGTCATAGCAGCTGTTTTAAGCCATTTTTTAGGCACTTGTCTGCGTTGCGAATCGGTAAAAAGAATGCGCTCTTTCCAATTTTCATCCTCCTTTTTCAATAGTGGAACTAGACTTTTCCCATCTAATGGCAGATGATTTTTAGGTGGTGCAATGCCACATAATTCTGCTAGCGTTGGCAATACATCAATATGGGCTGTAAGTTCCGAAATATCTTTTCCTCCATGAATTTGTCCGTTTTTCCAATAAATAAAGAAAGGGACTCGATGCCCTCCATCGTGTTGGTGATTTTTAGTACCTCGCATCCCTGCATTAAAACCGTAGGCTTTGCCATCTCGATGTTGTAGTCCTGCCGCTGTTCCATTATCAGACATAAAAATTAACAAGGTGTTGTCCGCAATATTTAATCGTTGCAATTGTTCTCGAAGTTGACCAAAATTATCGTCAATATTCGTAATCATCCCTAAAAAACGTTTTTGGTGAGCTAATAATTCGGTTCCAAATTTTTCGTAAGGTTCGATATATGCGACTGGCACATTATAGGGCCAATGTGGTGCATTCGTAGCAATGTAACAGAAAAAAGGGGCTTCCTTATTGGTTGCTATAAAATTCATGGCCTCCTTAAAAAACACATCGGTACAATAACCTTGGTACGCTTGAGGTTTTCCATTTTTGGTCATTAAAAGCCAAAAGGGAGAATTTGCCCACGAAAACAAACCACTTACATAAAAGCCCTCTCTACCACGTTTAGCGAGAAAACAATCACAGCATCCAAAATGATGATAAACAACACAGAAGCCAGTATTTGCTCTAATGCTTAATTACCTTTCCGTTAGCCATCATCTGACCATCCACATTTATAACTTGATATAAGTGAAGACCATTGGGTAGATGAGTAGCAGGAATTTGTTGGATAGTACTATTTAGGGTATGAGAATATACTTGCTGCCCCTTAGAGTTAAACAGATAAAATATATAAGATGAATCGTTTTCTTGTTCAATGGAAATAAAATCCTGAAATGGATTGGGAGAAATTTTGATTTCTTCTTTTTTTCCTAAATCATCAATTGAGGTTGTACCAGTAAAATCTGTATCAAGGATAGAAATTTTGTAAAACGACTGTGAGGCAAACAGAACTTCATTATGCCCATCATTATCAATATCATCTGTAAAAATACATTTAGGACGATTGACATTTTCGGCAATTATCTTTTTTACTGAAAAGTTACCCAAACCATCATTTTCATGCCAGTAAATAGTATTGCCAGCTCCTGAAGTATATAAAATGTCATTATCCCCATCATTGTCCAAATCTGACGAAAAGATAGAAGTAACATCTTCTACAAAATCTAAAATTTGTTTTTCTTGGTTATCAAAATTGCCTTTTCCATCGTTTTTAGATAAAAATATTTCCTCGGTTACATCTCCTCCCGTAATAAAGTCTAAATCGTTATCACCATCTATATCAATAGGTACTGTAATTATTGCTCCAAAGAAATGACTGGTATTTAAAATGGTTTTTCCTTCTGAAGAGAAATTGTTATTACCTTTATTTTCCCACCAGATGGTAGAACCGTAATAGTGAGTTGTGAACATATCCATATCTCCATCATTATCTATATCTGCTGTATTTATTGAGGATAATTCATAGGCTTCTAGGCTAATGATCTTTTTTTCCGAAAAACTATTTTGCCCTAAATTCTCATACCAAATAATACTACTTTGTAGTCCGAAAACTAAATCAACATCTCCGTCTCCGTCCAAATCTCCCATACTTGGATATATACCAGCTCCTTCAATTTCTTCTACTATTACAATTTTCTCTTCTGAAAATTCACCAAACCCATTATTTAAAAAATAAGAGACTCTAATATTATAGGAATAAATGGATGCCCCACTAGGATAATAATACCCCTTTATGATGTCTAAGTCATTGTCATTATCAATATCGGTAGCAATGAAATTATTAAACCCATCAATTTGTTCTGAGATAATTTTGGTTTCAGAGAATAAGCCTTCTCCCAAATTTTCATACCATTCAACTGTATTAGAAGCATGGGAATAAGCGAGTATATCAACCCTGCTATCTCCGTTTAAATCATAGCAGCCTATCGCAGCGGCTTGACATTCTTCACAACTATAAATTACTTTTTCTGACCCAAATTGACCAAAAACTTGGATTGCGGAAACGTTGAGGAATAACAGTAAGACTAATTGATTGCTACTCATTGGTCTAATTTTGGTAATGAAAAAAAATATAACTAGGAAAGATTACGACTCTCCACAAAGTTCTTCACCGTCAACCGATTCACTCCCAATATTCGCCCAATTCCACTATAACTAATCTGCTTGTCGAGTAGCTCTTTAATGGTATCTTCCTTTCCAGTAAGTTTAGTTTGCTTGGAAAGACTACCTTTGGGTCTGCCCAATTGCTTGCCCTCACTTTTCTTTCTGGCAAGAGCTTCCTTGGTACGTTGAGAAATCAGTTGCCGTTCAATCTCCGCAGAAAGTGAAAAGGCAAAAGCTAAGACTTTAGAGTTAATATTATTGCCAAGTTCGTACTGCTCTTTGATGGTATGCACTTTGACATCCCTATCCATACAGGTGTGCAAGATACTCATTACCTCCATTAAGTTCCTGCCCAATCGAGATAATTCGGAAACAATCAGAATATCATTTTCTGCTAATTGCTCTAAAGTTTTCCCTAGCAAACGGTCAACTAACTTCCTTCGACTACTCACCGTTTCCTCCACCCATTTATCAATCGTGATTTTTTGAGCATCGGCATACTTCAAAATCTCGAACCGTTGGTTCTCTACACTTTGCTTGTCCGTACTGACCCGAATGTAGGCATAAATCATGGCAATATTTTGGCTTTGTTATATTAAACCCTGTTTCGGAGTTAAATTACCACTTTTTTGCTAAAAATAAAAGGTGTTAAATATACTCAATTACTGCCTAGTGAAAACGAGCGTTTTTTCTATCATCTAAACCCCAAATTTATGCCCCTAATTCAAATTCTATCGGATAAAAAACGAAACGAATATCAACAAGTTCCAACTTTTGGTGCTAAAGAACGAAAACATTTTTTTAGTCTACCTACTTCACTTAAAAACCAAGTCCATTCTTTTCCTAGCACCAGCAACAAAGTAGGTTTCAGATTGATGTTTGGTTATTTTTTGGCAACCAAGAAAATTTATCCACCAGAATCATTTAACCAAAAAGATATTCGATACCTCTGTAAACAATACGGGGTGATGCCTTTTGCTTTTGATGTTGCAAGATATAAAAGTAGTACCTATTCTCGGCATCGACAGCTAATCTTACAACATTTTGCTTTTCAGCCTTATCAGCCAAAAATACATAATCCATTGGTAGCCCAAGCCATCCGAGAACAAATTTATTCTTGGGAAAAACCCAAATTCATCATTACCTATATTTTGGAATGGCTAGAGTGGCGACGTATTGAACGTCCAACTTACTACAATCTTCAACGGATTATCACCGATGCTATTCGATTGAGAGATAAACAAATCAAGCAAAAATTTGACACGCTATTAACTACGGAACATAAATCGGCACTTGATAAGCTTCTTGAAAAGCAAGATGATAAAGGTAGAAAAGAATATCTTTTTAAGCGCCTTCAAAAATTGAGTCCTTCTGATTCTCCTACTCAAATCAAGAATAATATTGCCAAGTTAGCAATTGTTCAATCTATCTTTGAAACGATACAACCTATACTCAATCAAATTGCTCTAAATGATAATGCCATTCAACATTTTGGAGAACTAGTTCAAAATTCAGATTCTTCCCACATTATCCGAAAAGAACCTATTGACCGCTATTTTCATCTAGCTGTTTTTTGTGTCTATCAACGCCATATTTTTGAAGATTGGATGGCGAGAACCTTTATTACTGTTTGTAAGGCAGCCAATAATAGAGCGACTTCAAAAGAAAAAGAACGACTTTTTGAAGAACGTAAGAAACGCAAAAAAGCCTTTCAGCAGGTCATGGGTATTGCCGAAAACACAACAGAATTATTGGAACAAGTGCGCCAGATTACTTGGATGGATGTTCCTGCGATACAAAAAGAACATAGTTTACAACAGCTTTTACCAAAACTAGTAACCTCGTCTAATGATAGTTTGGGGCAAATCAAAGAGGAGCAACAATTAGATGGTGACGATTATTTTTACAATTTTCTAGCGAATGAATCTCAAAGTTTGCAACAAAGGGCTTCTCCTATTATCAAGAACCTAACTTTCAATTCAGAAACCAACAATAAACCATTATTGCAAGCCATTAAGTATTTTCGAGATAAACAAGGGGTGATTACTAAAAATGCCCCAACCGATTTTTTGAATGAAGAAGATAAAGCAGCTTTAGTGGATAAGGACGGCAAATTTCAAGTATCTCTCTACAAGATATTATTTTTCCAACGAGTTACCAATGCAATTGACAGGGGTAGTCTTCACTTAAAATATACCTATAAATACAAGGATATGGAGAGCTTCCTAATTCCCAAAGAACTTTGGGATAAAGACCAAGATAGTTTTCTGGAAAAAGCGAATCTGTCTCATTTGAAAGATGTTAATGCTAGAATCAATGATTACAAAAAGATGCTGCACCATCATTATCAAAACACCAATGACAATATCCTCAAGGGTCGCAATAAGTATTTTCGTAAAAGCAAGAATAATAATTACCATGTAGTCACCCCTAAAGTAGAACAGGAAGAATCGGATATGGCTTTATTCCCTTCGGAAGCGGCTATTCCTTTGAGTGAGGTATTGGCTACAGTTAATACCGCTACTGGATTTTTAGAACATTTTGAGCATTTGCAGCCCCTTTATCGCAAAAATCGACCCGATAAATCTTTATTTTTTGCTGGTATCACCGCTTACGGTTGCAATTTGGGTGTTCCTGCAATGGCAAAATCAGTCTCTCAAATGCGTTCTAGTCAGATTGAAAATACGACTAACTGGTATTTCAATCTCGCTAATATTAACAAAGCCAATGATGCTATTTCTAATTTTACGCACCGCTTGCCATTTGCCAATCTTTACCGAAAAGAACAAAAAGCATTAAGAACTTCATCCGATGGGCAAAAGATAAAACTCATTTCTACCGATACTATTTTTGGTAACTATTCGGGCAAATATTACCGAAAAGGTAGGGGGATTGTTTCCTATTCTTTTACAGATGAACGCTGCATTCCTTTTTATTCAGTCATTATTGATGCTGCCATTAGAGAAGCTAGTTTTGTATTAGATGGATTACTTCATAATGATGTTATCAAATCAACTATTCACACCACAGATTCGCACGGCTACACGGAGGCTCTATTTGGATTAATGGATTTGTTAGGTTTTGGTTTTTCTCCCAATATCGCCAAGATGCTACGAAAAAAACTCTATACTTTCAAAGAACATACAATTCCCTTTTATAGAGACAAAGGGTATTTAGTCCTACCAAAAGGATATATTAATACGCAACTTATCGAAGATAATTGGAATGAGGTACTACGATTATTGGCTTCTTTAAAACTTAAATATTGCACTTCTTCCCAGATATTCAGCCGCTTTAATTCTTATTCTAAACAGCATCCACTTTATGCAGCCATTAAAGAATATGGAAGAATGGTCAAAACCTTACATGTTCTAAGATTTACGGATGATTTGGAAATGAGACAAGACAGTAGAAAAAGCGGTAATGCTATTGAATCTAGTAATCGTTTTTCTAATGCTATCTTTTTTGCCAATGGAGGAGAAATGATTTTTCTTACCCGAAACGAACAACAAATTGCCAATGCTTGTAAAAACCTAATCAAGAACGCCATCATCTGCTGGAATTACCTCTACCTTACTAGAAGCGTACAGAAAGCTAAAACACCTCAACAAAAACAGGAGCTTATTAAGGCTGCCAAACTAAAAACGGTCAATGCTTGGCGGCACGTTTTCTTTACTGGAACTTATGATTTTTCGGCTGAAAATCTGGAAGATTCTTTCAATTTACTATTCTCCCAAAATTATGAGCTAGATTTGGATTGATTTTGGGAAATGAAAAATGTTTGTTAAGTTATGTAATTCAATTAGTTATGCAAAAAGTCGTGGGCAAATTCTCCCTTTTGGCTCGCTATGACCATTTTTAAAATAGGTATCATCAAAATAATCATTATTCCAGTAGTCAGGGGTCTGTTGAACGCCACCTCCGCCGTGGACGACCGTTTCTTGAAAACCTCTATCAAAAGGACGGAAAGGATAATTATCTCCAAGGTGCCATTTGCCAAAAGCCCCCGTTTTATAGCCTGCTTCGCTAAACATATCACCTAATGTTTTTTCATTTTCTCGCAATAGAGACCATCCTCCAATGGTATGATACACACCCGTTCGGTTGGTGTATCGACCTGTCATCAAGGCAGCACGAGTAGGGGCGCAAGTTGGACTAACATGAAAATCCGTCAACCGAATAGCTTCTTTGTGAAAATCGTCTAAATTAGGCGTTTGGATATAAGGATTTCCATGACAAGCAAAATCGCCGTATCCTTGGTCATCTGTAATCACCAAAATTACATTGGGTTTTGGAGAAGCGGCTTTTTTATTAGTAGCTGTTTGCTCTTCACAACTAATCAAAAAACATAAAAAAAGACTGGCGATTAAAATTATGGAACGATTCATTTTAAAGTTGATTTTACAATTTGAGGAAAGGTAGTAATTATTTTTTAGCCGCTCGCCAATCCATTACTTTTTTTGAATAGCTTTTTACTAAATCAGAATATTGTTCCTCCAAATTTTTATTATTTAAAGGGTCTTTATTCATATTAAAAAGTCCAAAAACATCATCCGTCACATTCCAATTAAAAAACCAATTTTTATCTCTTATCCAGTAACCTTCTAATTTCCGCCCCATCATATTGGTCTCTGAGCGACTTTGGGTAATGTTGCCTATAATTTCGGTTCTTAGATTAGCTTGTTTACCTTTGATAACTGCTTTATAGGATTGACCAAAATAATTTTCAGGCACATCCATTCCCACATAATCAAGTATGGTTGCAGGTATATCTGCGCTATGTATTAAGTCCGTTTTTCTAACATTTTTAGCAATCTGTCCTTCCCAAGAAAAGATAATCGGCGTTCTAAAAGATTGGTCGTACATAGATAACTTTCCTTTATCTCCTCCATTATGCCAACGCATTGAATCCGCTCGAAACTCTTGGTCGGGATTTTGCTCCCAACCGTTATCATTGACATATACAAACAATGTATTTTCAAATTTCCCTTTTTCTTTTAAATACCGTATTAATTCCCCCACACCATCATCAAACCAAGTGCAATTGGCGTAATATCTTTTAGCCGATTCAGTCATATTTTTATCACGATAAAGCCCATAATATTTTTCTGGAGCGTTCAACGGATAATGCGGCAGTTCAGGGGCATACCACATAAAAAAAGGTTGGTCGCCATTTTTATCAATAAAATCATAGACGGGTTCCATCGTTGCCCTTGCCAATTGCAGACCATCGCCGCCTATGAACTTTTTAAACCAATTATGTCCTGGTTTTCGTTCTTCTGCCGTCCAACCATTGGTCATGCCATGCGTAAATCCACCATTTTGATAATTAAATTCCCACCATTTGCCGCCTTGAAAACTGGAATAGCCCTTTTGTGCCAATAACTTGGGCAGGGTTTCAAAACTTTTCATGGCGTGGTGCTTAAAATCTCGCTCAAATAATTGTTGACTTTCGGGCGAATCAAAGCGTTTATTGCTGGTCTCTTTTTGTAATAATTCTTGTACTGCTTTTTCATGGTCAATCGGTAAAGTCCCCGTCATCAATGATTGCAAAGACGGCCGACAATGATTGGCAGGTACATAGCCATCGGTAAACAGCGTGCCACTTGCCGCTAATTTATCCATGCTGGGCGTTTGGACATAATCTGCCCCCATGAATCCGAAGTAGGGATAGCCTTGGTCATCGCCGATGAGTAAGATGATATTGGGTAATTCTTTGGTTGGCTTGGATTTAGTGGTAGTTGCTGGATTTGGTTGACAAGCGTTGAAAAAGAGTATAGTGAGAAAAAGGAAAAGGGCTTTTTGGAAGACGTTGTATTTTATTAGTGTGGTCATGTTTTGAGTACTAATTGATAGGATATGGTTTATGCTAAGAAGAGTGAAATATTGCCCTTTTGTAACCTTCTTGCTTAGCACTATTTATTAATCCGACATTAAGGGTAAGTAATGAGACAAAAATAAACTTAATTGCTTCTTGAACAGAAGTTGTTTGACAACTAATTAATCCATTTATATCATACCTAAAGACATAATTCCAAATTTCCAAAGAAGCATCTATATCCATATTTCCGAAAGTGCCTGGCCAATCGTGTCCATCATTAATGGCTTTAAAATGCTCAATAGTGACACAACCATCTCCGTTGGGCCAAGAATAATGAGTTATATTGTTTAGTAGAGTATTTATTGGAGCAATTCTATCAATTGGTTGGGGGCAATATTTCCACCACTAATTACTGCAACTGTTAAAGGATGTTTTGGTAAAATAGCCTGCTTGAATAAAAAAGCAGCAACAGAAACTACACCACTAGGCTCGCTAACCAAACCTGTATTAATGAGCAAACGCATGGTGTGTTTTATTTCTTCCTCAGTTACGGTTATAATATCGTCTACAAAAGCTTGAATATGAGCAAAGGTAATGTCTCCAACTTGAGTAGCACGCATTCCATCTGCCATCGTCTGTCTCGTTTGACTTAAGGGTAAGCTTTGAATTTTACCTTGTCGGAAACTTTGTTGCGCATCATTGGCTATTGCTGGTTCTACACCAATTATTTTGGTTGCCTTTCCACTCAGTTTCATAGCTGCTGAAACACCACTAATTAATCCTCCTCCTCCAATTGGTACCAAGATAACTCCAACCTCTGGTAAATCTTCGATAATTTCCATACCAACAGTAGCTTGCCCAGCAATAATAGTCTCATCATTAAAAGGAGGAATCATCACATAATTATGTTGTGCGGCTAGTTCCTCGGCTGCTATTCGCCATTCTTCTTCTCCACCATCTTTGAGCAAGACAACTTCTGCCCCCATTGCTTTGGTGTTGGCAATCTTGATTGTTGGGGCAATTGCTGGCATCACAATCGTGGCTTTGATGTTTAGTTTTTGCGCAGCATAAGCCACCCCTTGGGCATGGTTGCCACTTGAAAAAGCAATAATGCCTCGCTTCTTTTGTGCTTCTGATAGCGCGGCAATTTTGTTATATGCTCCTCTTAATTTAAAGGCACCTACATGTTGTAAGTTTTCTGGTTTAAAGAATAATTGCCTATCTTGTTTTGTGTTGGGAAATTGGATTAATGGCGTATGAATGCTAACGCCTTTTAATCGCTGTTGTGCCGCCCTAATATCGTTTAAAGTAATCATAGGGTAAAGTTAATTTATTGTGGAATAAACTTATCATCATTTCACTTGAAATGTTCCATAGATTTATCTTCAATTTCCTAAAACTTCCTTATTTTACATTTTTTATTTTAAGCAATACGAAGATGCCACAATTTAATTTTTACTCCCGATTCTTAGGAATGATGTTACTACTGTTATTCCTTTCTTGCCAACAAGGTACTAAAATTGTTACCAATCAAGGCAAGCATCAACTATCCAATAGTGCCAATACGACCTTACTAAAAGAATATACGGCAAAGCCAGATGCTTCCTATGAGTATAAAGTGGTCAATGAAATTAAGGGGGAAGGGTATAGCACTTATATGATTAAATTGATTTCTCAAAAATGGTTAAGCGATAAAGAAGTGAAGGATCCTATTTGGTGGCATTGGTTAACGGTGGTTGTTCCTGATGGAGTCGAAGTAAATACAGCTATGTTGGTGATTGGTGGAGGGAGTCGAAAAAGTCCATTACCTACAAAGCCCGATGACATGACCTTGCAATTGGCATTGGGTAGCCAAAGTATCGTTGCTAATTTGCATAATGTACCTAACCAACCCATGGAATTTGTCAATGACGATTATGGACTTCGGGTAGAAGATGAGCTGATAGCTTATGGTTGGAGACAGTTTTTAGACGGAGGAGCAAAAGATGAAGATGCCACTTGGTTAGCTCGTTTTCCTATGACAAATGCTGCCGTTCGAGCAATGGATGCGCTCGTTGATTTTACGTCAAAAAGAGATATTACGACTATTGATAAATTTGTCGTAACAGGTGCATCTAAAAGAGGGTGGACCACTTGGACAACAGCGATAGTGGATGATAGAGTGGTTGCCATTATTCCAATTGTTATTGATATGCTCAATACGATTCCTTCTTTTCAACATCATTGGCAAGTCTATGGAAAATGGGCAGCGGCTATTGGGGATTACGAGAAAATGGGTATTATGGAATGGCAAAATTCCAAAGAATATGCTCGTTTAATGGGAATAACAGAGCCTTATACTTATAAAGACGAATTGACTTTACCTAAATTATTATTGAATGCCACAGGAGACCAGTTTTTCATTCCCGACTCTTGGCAATTTTATTGGAACGATTTAAAAGGAGAAAAACATTTGCGCTATGTCCCTAATTCTGAGCATTCAATGGGCGGAACAGATGTATTGGAAACAGTCGTTTCTTTTTATCAAATGATATTAGCCAAGCAAGAACGACCAACTTTTGATTGGTCAGTAAAAAATGGAACTATACATATTCAAACTCATCCTAAATTTCAACCTACTTCCATAACCCTTTGGCAAGCTCATAATCCTAATGCCCGTAATTTTCAAATAGACGAGATTGGTAGGACTTATCAAGCATCGGAAATTTCTAAAACTGCTGACGGGCAGTATGCTATTTCCATTCCATCCCCTCCAAAAGGATATGCTGCTTTTTATGTGGAATTAACTTTTTCAGGTCTTGGGACTTTACCTTTAAAACTGAGTACAGGGGTAGTGGTTACGCCTGATACTTATCCTTTTGAACCATTTAAGCCTTTGAAGCCAATGGGGAAGCAATAAAGTGAGGGAGATTTAGGAAAACAAAAATTCAAAAATTAGGATTAAATCGTTTAAAATCAGCAATATAATCCGCATGAATCGTATCTAATTGCGAAGGCACTTTTTTAATACTTTCCTGATGTTCGTTTGCCAATGCAGTTAATCGCTTGACAATATTCGGATGCTTATCCGCCACATTAAAGTGCTCTGAAGGGTCGTGATTAACGTTGTATAATAAGGGCATATCAGCTTCCGTAAATTCATCATTCCAAGGATCAGGGTCGGTCAAAAATATTTTCCAATCGCCATTTCGATACCCCGTAAAATGTTGATTTCTATAATAAAAAACTTCTTCCTGAATGGCTTTTTGTTTCGTAAAAGTAGCGCTGATATTTTTACCGTCTACTTGCAGGTTTTTATCCAACTCGATACCAGCCATAGCTGAGAAGGTAGGCAATAAATCCATGGAGGTAGCAATGGCGGCCGACTTGGTTTTAGCAGGAATCGTTGCTGGCATCCACGCTATTGCGGGGACTCTAAAACCGCCTTCCCATGTACTGCCTTTTTTGCCTTTGAGTAATCCCGCCGAACCACCATGAATACCTGCCCAACCCCAAGGGCCATTATCACTTGTAAACAAAACAAAAGTATTTTCGGCTAAATCTTGGTCTTTTAAAGTTTGTAAAATTTGACCAACACTTTCATCTAAAACTTCTACTACATCTCCATACAGCCCTCTTTGACTTCTACCTTCATTGGTAGAATCCACATAAAGCGGCGTATGAGGAAAGGTATGTGGTAAATATAAAAAGAAAGGATTGTTGGTATTTTCTTTAATGAATTCAACAGCTTTTTGGGTATATCGTTGGGTTAATTGACTTTGGTCGGGCTCAGATTCAATGACTGTTGTGTTTTCAATTAAAGGGGTCGGCGGAAAAACAGCTTGGGCATATTTCCAATTATTTTGCTCGGGTGACATATCATTAGAGTAAGGAATGCCAAAATAATAATCAAATCCATGATTGGTTGGCAGGTATTGAGGTAAATGTCCCAAATGCCATTTGCCAATACAAGCAGTCGCATAATTTTTAGCTTTTAAAGCTTCTGCAATCGTTACTTCTTCTGTTTGTAAACCACCTGCGGAATCTGGAAATAAGACGCCTCTTTTGCCACACATACCTGTCCGAATGGGCAATCTGCCTGTCAATAAACCTGCTCGACTTGGGGTACAAATAGACGCCGCCATATAAAAAGAAGTTAAGCGCATGCCTTCTTCCGCCATTTGGTCTAAATGAGGGGTATTGATGCTTGGATGTCCGTAACAACTTAAATCACCGTAGCCTAAATCGTCGGCGAAAATGATGATGAAATTGGGGGGGGTGGGAGCTGTTTTACTGTTTGGTGAACAAGAAAGGATTAATAATCCTAGGAGAAGTATGGGGAGAAAA
Source organism: Saprospiraceae bacterium (assembly GCA_965277445.1). Lineage (GTDB taxonomy): Bacteria > Bacteroidota > Bacteroidia > Chitinophagales > Saprospiraceae > JAFMDF01. The sequence goes on from CBDICY010000002.1 coordinate 454,732, forward strand.
TTTTTCATGATTTATAATTTTTTAATCGCATTCAAACGCTGACTTTGATACTTATCTAAAACACCTTTTAATAGTTCATAATCCGCTTTTGCCTTGCCTTGAAGTTGATTTATTGCTAAAGGGTTTTCTTCCGAAGAATCTTTGGACACTTCATAAAACTGTCCATTCGTGTATAATTTATATTGTTGATTTCGAGCAAATACGCTGGCTTTTTCGGCTTCTCCACTTCTAGAATACCAATTATAAATCCATTGTCTGGGCTGCCCCTTTTTTCCTTGTAATTGAGGGAGAAAACTTTGACCATCAATTTTTGGAGATTGGGGAATGGAAATATTAGCTGCTTTGCAAATGGTTGGGAGCATATCACTAAAGTCGATTAAATCATTAGTGACGGAATTAGGTGGTATAGTTTTCGACCACTTGGCAATTAAAGGCACTCGTGTTCCAGCGTCGGTAGATTTTCCTTTTGCTCCTGCTATTTTTATACCATTTAAGTTAGAAACTACAGGTTTATCTGTTCCATTATCTCCCGTAAAGATGATTAAGGTATTGTCTTCAATGCCTAAATCTACCAATTTTTGATTGATTCGTCCTATAATTTTATCCGTATAAGCCATCATATCTTCAAAATATTCCACCTTTCCTTTGTACTTTTTAACCGCAGCGCTATCGGTTAACCATTCTGGAGAATCAGGCGTTGGACTAAAGGGGCAATGGGTCAAAATCATTGGATAATATAATAAAAAGGGTTTATCTTTTTTAGCAGCACGTTCTATAAAATCCATTCCGTAATTACTAACTATATCAGGCCCAAAATCTGCTTTTTCAAAAGTTTTAGTCGTGCCATTGGTTTCTAAAACGGGTTCGGAAAAGCGAGTGTCTCGTCCAGTTGAATCTGTTCTTCCTGTGGTCACTTGCCATAGACAATGTTCCTCAAAGCCCGCTTTTCGGGGACTCATTGGGTCTTTACCCAATTGCCATTTTCCAATTACACAAGTAGCATATGCTGCCTTTTGAAAAAGATGTCCAAAAGTTGTCTGTGTAGTATCTAATAGTCCAAAATGAACATAATTCCGAACATTATAAATGCCAGTCATTATTTTAACTCGACTTGGTGTGCAGAGTGGTTGGGCATAACAATGGTCGAAGCGCATTCCGTCTGCTGCCATTTGGTCGATATTCGGCGTTTGGTAGGACTTTCCACCGTTGGCAGTAATGGTTTCATAGCCTAAGTCATCCGCCATTATAAGAATGATATTTGGGCGCTTTGGAGCTTTTTCAACTGGATTTTGATTGACTGCACAAGCAAAAAATAAGGTTTGTATGAGGAGTAGAAAAAGTAGTTGTTTAAATTGGTGGTTTTTCATTTTTATTAAAAGTTAATAATTGAGGGATGGGGATGATTAAAAAAGATGTTCAAAAGTTGCCCAATTAGCATGGCACAACTCAGAGAGTTGTGTTACTTTCAAGCTGTCAACAGTAACACAACTCTCGGAGTTGCACCGCATTTAGTAATACCCTGCCCTTTAACAGAATGTAATAATTAATTGGGATAAACCAATGCATCACTAGGCAAATACCCAATTCGATGTGCTACAATTTTCATAGTAGTAGCAGGCAAAGTAATAGGTTGTTGATAAACCCGCCAACCAATGTCAGGCTGTTCATCAGCTGGCAATTTATAACCAATAGCAGCACCTTCGGTCTTACAAGAAATATGTAATTTTCCGTCCATTTCCTTAATTATGGGTGCAGCAGTAATCGGCTGTTGTTTATCGGGCCAAAATTGTCGAATTAAGTCTTCCTCTGGAATAAATCCTTTATCCTCAATCGCTGTCATCCATTGCTCACATTCCGTTCTCAATTCGATTAATTTTTCTTGGTAATTGGGATTATTGGCTAAATTATTTAACTCATGCGGGTCATTTTTCGTATCAAATAATTCTTCTGCTGGTTTGGAAGTTCTAAACCATTGACTTTGAATGTCATTCAATTTCCCTTCTTTGTTCATGCGCAGTAGCTCTTGCATGGTCGACATGTTTTCCCGATAGGCTAAAGGTAAATAATACCCTTGGTTCGGCTTGAAATTTTTTAAATATTTAAACCGACTGTCTCGAACAGCTCGAATCATATCGTAATACTCATCGAACCTATCTCCTGAGGCGTGAATATATTTTCTAGGGGTTTGATTGACTTTTTGACCCGCAGAAGATTTTAGTTGATCGGGGTCAAATAATGGTGCTTTCCAGGCATTGTCGGTTCGATGATGCACCCAAGTCGGACAGTCCGTAAAAAAATACCCAATTAGATTTGGGTCATCTTTCATTCTAGCACATTGGTCTCTTGCTACATAATCACACCATTCTGCAAATCCTTTGGAGCGAATATCTGGTAAGCGCGTTTCCGTCTCCCATTGATGAGACTCAATAAAAGGCAATAGATGACAATAAGGCATATCTAACCATTGGTATTCTTCATAGGTGAAACTCCGAGAATGGTGTTTGTTCTGAGCATTAAAGGTGACCAATTCCTGATTCCAACCCAAGGTATTGAAACCCCAATCTGTCAAATCTTTTTGAACAGATTTCAACCATTTTTCCATGCTATTATCATATTTTTCCGTCCAAATTTCCCCACTATTCAATTGTCTTAACCTGGCCGCATCTACATGATTTAAACCAATGGACCAAAATGGTTCTCCTTTTGGATTTATTAGCATCCATCGACCCTTTTGTTTTTTAGTTTTGAAAAATTGACCACTCGTTTTTTGATGATTTTGTGTAGGAGCGCAGGATAAATTAAAGGCATTTAGACCTAGTGAAATCCCCAGCGTTTGATGGATAAATTGTCGTCTTTTCATGATTATTCATTATGATGGTGGGCTTACACAATTGATAACCCAAATTCTCCCTTATTTACTTCCAATAAGTAGCGGTTGTTTTTTAGGACCAAACAAGGAAAACGCTAATTGACTTTCCCATTCCAAACTATCGGCTTCAAACCGAAAGGTATAAGTAATTCTATCTGGCATTTTATAAAAATGAATGCGTACTTGATAGGTGTTTGGGTCAATCCATGCCCCATTTGCGGCAATCGCTTTTTGTAAATTTTGGGTATAAGGAAGGTGTTGAGTTAATTCACTTTTTTCATAGTCAGTAGCACCAATTTTTAGGGTAGTTGCTCCATTTTTTTCAATTATATTGATACTAGGTGCCGTGTTATGGAGATTAAATTGGATGCTTTGAATGCCCAATTCATTTTCAGTTAGGGTATAGGTTTTCTTAGAAACTTTCTCCGCCATAGGGGAGTGGTGGTCTCCTTTTACGGTAGCCAATTTTAGAGCAGCCGTTTTTGCTTTCAATTCGGCTAAAGTAGTTGGATTATCTGGTAAAGGATTATTTTGCATAGCAGGTAATAGTTCTTCCCAAACCAGATTCATCACCTGTCCCATATCATAAACGCCTGAAGTAATTGCCACTACCGCATCTAATTCAGGAAGGACGATACAAAACTGTCCCATTGCCCCATCTCCACGAAAAGCATTATGACGGCATTGCCAAAATTGAAAACCGTAGCCTTGATTCCAATCGTTGTCTGGATTACTCCCATTGGCAACTTGTTTGGAAGTCGCCATTTTAGCCCAGTTTTGAGCAATCAATTGTTGCCCATTCCACTTTCCTTTTTGTAAATATAACTGCCCTAATTTGGCAATGTCTTCGGTAGTAATGCTCAGTCCCCAGCCACCTGTATTGATGCCATCGGGACTAATATCCCAATGTGGTTTTTTAATTTTCAAGGGTTCAAATAAACGAGGGGTTAGGTAATCTACCAGTTTTTCTCCAGTTACTTTTTGGAGAATTGCGGAAAGCATATAAGTTGCCGCAGAGTTATATTTAAAATGAGTACCCGGTGCTAAAGGCACTTCCGTTTCAATAAAAAATTGAACCCAGTTTTTATCTTTAGACCAAGCCATTGGTTCTTCAATGTGCCCTGTATTCATGGTTAATAAATCTCGAATTCGCATGGCATTCCATTGCCAACTTGGTTTTTCAGGTGCAAATTCTGGAAAAAAGGAAAGTACTTTGTCGTTTAAATTTATTTTCCCTTCATCCACCAACATACCAATAGCTGTAGAAGTAAAACTTTTACTCAGGGAATGCATGACATGGGGCGATTCAGGATCATAAGGCGACCACCAGCCTTCCGATATTTGTTTGCCATTGCGGATAATCATAAAGCTATGCAAAGCATCAATTTCCTGCTCAGCTCTTTTGATGAAATTAAGAATGCCCTGAGAAGAAACGCCTTCTGCCTCAGGTGTATTTTTCGTGAAATGCTTTTCTACTTTAGCAAAATGAGATTGGTCTTCTTTAATAAATTGTTCAAAAAAATTCCAAACTACCTCAGCCGTTTGAATATCTTTATTCCCCCAAGTACCCGGCCAATCATGTTTGCCACCGACTAATTTATACAACCAAACCTGATTATTTTGAGCACCGCCAAAATGTTTTTCGGCTACCACATAACTACCATCTGTTTTATCAAAATCAAACAAAGTGTCAATACTCGTTTGGGTAGTTTTATTTTTGTTGACCCAAAAATCAATAATCGGTCGAGTCCCTAAATAAGCGCCATATTTTTCAGAATAATTGACATCTCCATCCCATAAAGTAATGTCATCTTTATCTCCATGAATTTCTAGAATGGGAATGGTTTTTATCGAAGTACAAGCATCAAAAGTGCTTTGCATCATACAGCCTGCCACGGGTGCTACTGCTGAAAAGACATCAGGCGCATGGCAAGCCAACATATAACTCATATCTGCTCCATTGGACATGCCGGTAGAAAAGGTATTTTGAGGGCTTAATTGATATGCTTTCTGTAAATATTGAGCTAATTTGGTTAAAAACTTCACATCATCCACATCATCATTAGAATATCTAGCGTTCCATGAATTTTTTCCATCTGCCCCTAAATAACCTTGTGGATAACAGACAGCAAAACCATTTTTATTCGCCACTTCATTCATTTTGGCATCTTTTATCATCCCTTTTGCGGTGCCACCATAACCATGGAGCGTGAACACTAAAGGTGAATTTCGGGCAAGCTTTTCTGGTAAATGCAGGTAATACACTCGTTTTCTGCCATCAATTTCAAAAATTATTTCTTGGGTTTCCGAGTCATTGACAATTTTAAGTTGACTATTATTTATCGTTGTATCTTTAAATCCCACACAGGCAAAAAGGGGGAGCAATAGGAAGGAAATAATAAAAAGGAAAGGTATATCTTTCATAAAACTTTAATGTATGATTTGGTACGATAGCAAAAGGATTATCAGCCTTTTTAATCAACCAAAAAAAATGGAGTATCTAAAATTGCTTAAAGATACTCCATTCGTCACTAAATTTAGCTTGTATGAAACTAAAATTCACTTTAGTATAAAACATGGTGATTTTAAAAATCACCATGTTTTCGTAGTAATAGATTACTCTACCACTAGCTTAGTCGTAGCAAAATTTCCAGCAGCATCTCGCAACTGCGCGATATACATACCAGCTGGCATATCATTTCTTTGCACCGTTACTTGATTACCAGTTAAACCAGTCATTCTTTGAATCACTCTGCCAGATAAATCATTGATAACCAATTCGTACGCTTTATTAGAAGGATTATCAAATTGAATCAATACTTGGCTAGAAAATGGATTCGGCATTACTTTCATACTGCGGTCTAAATTCAAATCAAGGGTACTTGTAGACAATTCACAGGTAGCAGCTTGGGATGGCAAAAACAATAAATTATCACATAATTCATCACCACCAAAACCGCCCATGCCGGTCTCATCTTTTCCTGTATTTGCCCAAGGGTCAGCGCCTTCGGTGAATCCATTATTGTATAAGAAATTGATTTCTCCAATCTCGCTTAATGGGGTGCCATAATAAGTCATTGGGTCAATCACTACAGAAAATAAATTATCCCCAACATTGACCGCTGGAACGGCTTTTTCATCGTCCCAAGGTGTTTGTACAGCCCAACCATTGATACCAGAATGGAATCCGATTTGAGCTAAATCCACCAATAAATTACCAGGGTCTGCATCCGAACAATTTAAACTCATATCAAACTCAATACGAATTCTACCATTATTTGGGTCAACACAGGAGTTCGCTAAACCACTTGTCAAAGCAGAACTACTTATTCTATCTGATAAATCACAAGTAGCTACTTCTGACATCGTAAACACTAAATCAGAACAAGGCTCATCGCCTCCAAAACCACCATTTCTGGAATCTCGACCTGCTACACTCCAAGCATCTGCTGGAGCAGCAACGCCATTATTCATCACAAATTTGATGTTTTGTAAACTATCGAACGGCATGCCGTAATACTCCATGACATCTAAAGTGACCGAGAATACATCATTTCCATCATTTGTTGCTTGCATAGCGCCTTCTGCATCCCATGCTATCGCTGTTGCCCAATCATTCGCACCAGAATGAAAACCTAAACCAGCAGTACCAGCAAGGACACCATCAGGGTCGGCCTCTGGGCAATTTAAACTATTGTCAAAAGCCACTTTAATTCGACCACTTGCTGCATCCGCACAAGAATTAGCCAAAATAGCACTACTACTTAATTTGTCCGACAAATCACAAGTTGGGGCTTCGGACAATACAAAACGGAAGTTTTCACAATCCCCATTCGCTAGCGAAGACTTACCCGTAATTGACCAAGCATCATCAGGGGCAGCAACACCATTATTGTATAAAAAGTTAACCTCTTCGACTGCATCAATGGCAACACCATAATAATTTTCCACATCAATTACTAAAGAATAAAGTCCATTTCCATCATTAGTAGATTGCATAGCATTTTCGGCATCCCATGCTACCGAAGTTACCCAATTGTTAATCCCAGAATGGAAGCCAATCGTTTCCCCTAGCATATTTGTTGAGTCAGCCGCTAGACAATTTTGGTTTCTATCAAAATCAATCCGAATTTTGCCACTTGCATTATCCACACATGACATCGCCAAGCCGCTAGTTAATTCACTACTACTTTTAAATGCTGCCAAGTCACAAGTTGGTGCTTCTGACATATCAAATACTAAATCCGAACAAGGCTCATCTCCACCAAATCCACCATTTCTTTCATCTCGACCAGCTACACTCCATGCATCCGAAGGATTGGCAACGCCATTGTTTAATACAAATTTGATATTGTTTAAACTATCGAAAGGCATACCGTAATATTCCATTACATCTAAGGTAAGCGTGAAAACATCACTTCCGTTATTATTAGCCGTTACAGCTCCTTCTGCATCCCATGCAATAGCCGTTGCCCAATCATTGGCTCCAGAGTGGAAACCTAAACCTGTTGCACCTGCAAGGACTCCATCAGGGTCCGCTTCTGGACAATTTAAACTATTGTCAAAAGCAATTCTAATTTTTCCAGATCCAGGGTCTTTACAGGTCGTATTATCACCAGTTGCCGCAGAAAGTGCCACACTAGTCGCTTTTTCCACGACTACAGGACAAGCTTGTGCTTCTGCAACGACAAACACTAAATCAGAACAAGGTTCTGCTCCACCAAATCCACCATCTCTTTCATCTTTACCAGTAGCATCCCAAGCTCCAGCAGGATTATCCACTCCATTATTCATGACCAATTGGATATTTTGTAGGTCTGCCAAAGCGACTCCATAATAAGCCATTGGGTCTATCGTAACAGAAAAAATATCATTGCCATTATTCGTGGCTTGCATAGCTCCTGCCGCATCCCATTCTACGACACTCGCCCAATCATTGGCTCCAGAATGGAAACCTAAGGCAGTTGCTCCTGCCAAAACACCATCCGCATCGGCCTCTGGACAATTTAAGCTATTGTCAAATTGAATGGTAACTGTTCCTGCCTCAGCATTCACACAAGAATTAGCAGCAGTAGTCGCCCCCATTAAGGATGCACTAGATTCTGCTGCCACTTCCGAGCAAACGGGCAAATTAGCTAGTCTCAAAACCAAATCATTACAAGGTTCGTCCATCCCAAAACCACCTCCACCAACATCATCTCTAATACCTGCATCCCAAGAATCATTAGGGTCTGGTGACCGACCTACAAAATGAAGGGTCTCAATGTCATTAATGGCTGTACCATAGTACTCCATGGTATTGATTCTTAATTCAAAAATGTTGTTTCCAATATTTTGAAAATTTTTCACATTGGGGTCGGTAAATTCCACAACAGTTGACCACTCATTGATGCCTGAGTGAAAACCGATTTCGGGCACACCTGATAATAAACCGCTAGGGTCTGCCTGAGGGCAATTTTTATTATAATCAAAATATAAGACGATTAGATTGGAGTCAGGTTCTATACAACTCCCAATCATTGCACCGGGAATTAATTCGGCCTCTTCATCTTGCGCAAAAAGGCAAGTGGTGAAGAGTGTGAGAAAAAGAGTAAGGTAAAAGTTCTTCATTTTAACTGTTTTAATGTTAGAAAAATGATTGTTGAAATTGTTTTATTGTTAAATTGTTGTGGGCTAAAAGGTCCAAATAACAATCTAACAATCCTGCAATCAAACAATCTTTTCAATTTGAAATTATGGTTTTATACAAAATTTGATTATCCGTTTGTAAGTGGATATAATAAATGCCTGATTCTGGGGCAGTCCATGAAAATTCATGCTTGCCAACTAATTGTCGACTGTTTGGCAAATGAAAAATAGTTCTGCCTAATTGGTCGTAGATGTTGATGGTAATAAAAGTTGTATGTTGTAATTGATAATGGATAGTGGTCGACTGCTGAAAAGGATTTGGATAAGCGTTTAAGGCTACATCTATCTCGACTAATTCCAGTTGGCTGCTAATGATGCTTTCTTCCTTAATGGTCATGGTTTGATTAGCCAATACATTGGTATAAATTTGCTCGTTTCCACCTTGCCAGTAAACGATTAATGAATCCACTACGGCATGCGTACCTAAGCCAAAATGTACGATTGAACTGTGTTGAGAGGCATGTGTACCATAGCCGCCATTCGCCTCCTGCATAGACCATTGTCCTCCTGTTTGTATATAAATTTGACTCCCTAAACCATCTCGATTATTGTCCGTCCCTTCTAATTTTATTTTTAGGTAATGATGGTCGTTTTGGGTATCATTCCTAAATAATTGCACTTTTTGAATGGTATCAGAAGTTGCTTGTTTGTTGACATTGCCCACTAAAAAATCAATGTCGCCATCATTATCAATATCGGCACATGCCAGTCCTCTGCCCCAACTTGCGCTTTGCGTTTCAGGGGCTACTGACGTAAAAAAGCCTTTCCCATCATTTTCAAAAAGTCGATTAGGATTTGCTCTGGCATTGGCAATAAAAGAGGCGGCAGGTACATAACCATTTACCACGTAGAGGTCTAAATCTCTATCGTTGTCAAAATCTATAAATGCAGTTCCCCAGCCAGTAGCGAATGTGCTATCTGGGGCGTAAGTATCTGGTACGCCTGCCTCCTTTGTTGGATTACTAAATATGCCATTACCTTCATTTCGGCAGAGGACATTTTCGCCTAAATTCGTTATATAATAGTCTAAATCAAGGTCATTATCATAATCGCCAATAGCGATGCCCATGCCATAAATACCCACATCCATTTGCGCAAATTCGCTGACATCTTGAAAGCGGTTTTGAGTTGATTGATTTTCTAATAAAGCATTTGGGGAGACCCATGCACCGAAATCATTGGCAACTAGTAAATCAGGGTCAAAGTCTCCATCATAATCAGAAAAGGCAGTTGCTAAAGCACATCCTTGGTCGCCAACACCATAATCATCCGTCACATTCGTAAACGTCCAATCACCATTATTTAAATAGAGCTGATTGGCATGACATTGGTGGTTAAATCCATTGATGGTGTCTCGATTTTCATCGCTATAGGAAAGTTCATCTTTTTCAATATAATTGCCCGCATAAATATCTAAATAGCCATCTTGATTTACATCAGCCATAGCCGCCGCTAGACTATAAGCTTTTTCATTTTCTAATCCAGTTCGGAATAATTCAGTAAAGGTTTTATCCCCATTATTTTTTAATAAAACATTGGGAAAGCCAATATGCGTGATGAGTAATACATCTTTAAAACCATCATTGTCCAAATCCCCTGTAATAACCCCTGTGACTACTTTATTTCTGGTGGCATTTAAGCCTGCTTGGACTCCAATTTCTGTAAAATTTCCCTGCCCATCATTTTCGTATAAAGCATCTCGATTCAACCCACCTGTTAGCCACAGATCTTCATCCCCATCATTGTCCATATCAAAAAAGGCAGCGCCTGCCCCCATTTCATTAATGCCTAAAAAATGATGGTCAATGCCAAGTTCTTTGGTGACTTCTGTAAATTTAATTTGGGCAAATAGGGTAGTGCTTAGCAGATTGACAACCGCTAATAAAAAGAAATAGTGTTTTGGATAAACACAAGTGTTGAGGGTAATATGTAGGTTTTTCGTTTGCAATTTTTCTATTTACTTTTCCTTTTTGTTTTTAATACTAAATCATGGTGATTTTTAAAATCACCATGATTTAAGTCTTCATTAGTGTTTATTCTAAATAAAATCGTATGGCAAAATTTGAATGTTGATAACCAAGGAGTTACCCTCATTCAAAATTCAAAATTTATCATTCAGAATTAAGTCTATTACCATATATCATTTTGCACCAAATTTGGATTTAATTGCACTTCTTTTGTCGGCATAAAAAAGACTAATTTATAAGCCGCCTCTGCCCAAGGTAATCCACCAATTGGTTGTTCTAATCGTTTTAAATTATGAAAATTGTCCCCTTCCATAAATAGTTCTAAGGTTCTTTCTCGGAATAATTGCTCTAATAAATCTGCCTTGTCTGTATAAGTTGTTTCGGCTAAACCAGCCCTACTGCGTAGACTATTCAAGTCCGCTAAACCACCTTCTAAATCATTATTATTGACCTTCGATTCCCCTCGAATTAAATACATTTCGCCTAATCGAATATAGGGCATATTCATTTCTCGGTCATCATATTTAAAGCAAGCCCATGCCGTTCTGAAATCTTGTGTTAATTGCTCAATACGGAAATCTTTTTTGTCTTTGGAAATAATTTGATAAAAAGGTTTAGACATGGACAATTCAACGGCGGCACTTTCCAAGCTGAATATTTCGAATAAGCGATTATTGGCTCTATCTCTTGGGTTGGCTAAAAAAGTAAAAATGTGTTCTGAAGAAATACTGGAATTATAAAGGGAAGTGAAATCGCCACTATTAATCAAAGCTAACTTTTGCCCATCTACCTTACCATTCGTAATCACCTCATTAGCATAAGTCTGTGCATTTTGATAATCTTTATACTCAAAATATACTCTAGCTAATAAGGCTTTTACGGCCCATATAGTGGCTCTACCATCATTACTTTCAATACCTGCCACCAAATTTTCTGCCTCTTTTAAATCTTGAATAACTTGATTTTTAACGGCATCAATGGTGCCTCTAGCAGGCGTATCGCCAATTTTGAAGGGGGCAGTTAAAATAGGGACGGATAAACCATTTTGTGGTTGACCATAGAAACGATTTAATACAAAATAATTTAAGCCTCTCAAAAAATACGCCTCTCCTAATAAACGACTTTTTTCAGCGGCAATTTGCTGATTTGGTTCTGCTATTGCTGGCATCGCCACAACAATCTGATTCGATATGTCGATAGCTTGGAAACACATTCGCCAAAGATAATTCCCAATGTCTAATAAATCCGTCCAAGTCTCATGTCTTAGCGTTGCTTGATAATTGGAATTGCCCAAAGAATTAACTTCAAAAACATTGCTTGCCAAAGTTTCTGAGAAGATAATTTGTCTTTCCACCCAATCACTTTGTAGGGTACTGTAAACCCCATTAATTCCTGCCTCTACTCCTTGTATATTGTCAAAGGCAACCGCGCTGGAAAGACTTGTTTCTGGTTCTAGGTCAATGAAGTCGGAGCAGGCGGAGATGCCTATTAGGATAGTTAGACTGATTAGTTTATATAGGTTTTTCATATCGTTAGACTTTTATCAAATAATAGAGGTTAGAAGTCAGACCGTTTATTTCATAAAC
>CBDICY010000003.1:0-27899 GCA_965277445.1 Saprospiraceae bacterium
ACAGACAAGCGGAGCGCAAGAAATTAGATGTATCGTTAGATATACAATGGGCGTAACTTACGGCCAAGGGGCGAATATCGCAACGTACGGAATATAAAAAGAAACAAAACAAACCCCTACTTAAAGTGGGGGTTTAAGTAATAACATTTAAAACACTTAATATGAGTTGTTTAATCGGAAATGGTAGGCTGGAAGCTTGCAAGGACTCCATAAGCGGTATTTATAATATTTTTTTTATAAACTTCGGCGAAATTGACACCGTTACATATAGCGGAACCGCTCCGAACGAGGGGGACGATATACAAGGAATAACCGGAGTTACCAAACTTTACAAATACGAATTAAAGGGTGCTAATGGGTTCGACCAGAATATTTTGTCGTCCAGGGCAAACGGAACGACGGTTTTTGAACAAATGTTGACGGTTCAATTTAAACGTCAAGACATTAAAACGCACAAAAATATAAAATTTATAGCATACGGAAGACCACATTGCATAGTTCAAACTAGAACCAACGAGTTCTTTTTAATGGGCTTAAATGAGGGGGCCGATGTTGAGTCGGGGGCCGTAAATTCGGGAGTTGAGTATACAGACTTCTCGGGCTACAATTTGGTACTAAAGGCGACCGAACAAAGGCCGGCCAATTTCTTGTCCGTAACCGACGCCGTAACCGGCGAAGACCGACCAATAAAAGACGAAACTGAATTGGTTGACGTTTTCGGATTGGTTATTGGAGACATAGTTACGACATAAAAAAACTTTGTTTATATATCGTTTAAAAGGGCCTTTGACGTAATTTTTAAAGGCCTTTTTTTTGATTAGTTTTTAAACAAAGATCTTGGTTAAAAACATGGCTTTTTAGTTTAATCGCATATCTCGACTTTTTAATACGTGGATATACGCGGGTATAAATAAAGCCATTAAACATACCTTAAAATGCGTAATTGACCATTTGGAAATGTCAAATATTTTTTGTATGTAATATAAGCCAAAACCCAAAACCTGGGTTTTTTTGTTTTTAACACTTTGGTACAAAAAAGCGAATTATTGTTATATAAGTATGACCGTATTATTGCCCGATACCGCAACCGAACAAACGTATAAATTTATTCCATTTATACAACCAACCGAAAATCTAAACATAACGAAAATTGATTTTTTGGACGAGCAAACAAACACAAACGCCGAGGCGGTATTGGGTACCTTTTCAACGGTTTCATTTTACAACGAAGTAAATTTGACAATACCATTAATTGAGGGCCGTTTTTACATGGCCATTTTTTACGACGGTACAACCGAGATTTTCCGGGACAAGGTTTTTGCGACCGCGCAACCAATAGAAACATTTAGCGTAAATGCCGGGGTTTACGAATACGGACCAAGTACGCCAAACGAATATATTTTATATGAGCAATAAAGAAAATAACGTACATGTTATAAATTTGAACAGTTACGAACCGCCGGCAATAGTCGAAAGTAAAAAAGACGATTTCGTTTTTTTCGGAGAGGACAATTTATATTTCGATTACCTTATTGAACGTTACATACAAAGCCCAACGAACCATGCAGTTATAAACAATATTGTTAAACTAATATACGGCAAAGGTTTAATGGCGTCCGACGCGTCAAAACGTCCGGAGCAATACGCCCAAATGAAAATGTTGTTTTCAAAAGATTGTACGCGCCGGTTGGCGTCGGATCTTAAAATGTTGGGACAATGCGCAATACAAGTTTTATATAATAAGGACCGTTCAAAAATCGTTGAAACAAACCATGTACCAATACAATTGTTAAGGGCCGAAAAATGCAGTATTGAAACCGGCGAAATCGAAGCATATTATTTTAGCAATGATTGGTCCGATTTACGAAACCATGAACCGCAAAGAATTAGCGCGTTTGGCATGTCAAAAGACGATACCGAAATTTTATACATTCGGCCTTATAGCGTAAATATGCGCTATTATTCGTACCCGGATTGGCAAGGAATTGTAAATTATTCGCAGCTTGAAACTGAAATATCGCATTTCCTTGTTAACGATACCCAAAACGGTTTTAGCGGAACCCGAATAGTGAATCTCAATTCGGGGGTGCCGGACATTGAAAAAAGGGAGGAAATAAAACACGAAATTTTACAAAAGTTAAGCGGGGCGCGGGGCCAAAAAACAATTGTAAGTTTTAACCATGATAGCACAAACCAAACGGACATACAAGACATAAGTTTAAATAACGCGCCAAGCCATTACGAATATCTCAGCGACGAATGCATGCACAAGATACTCACTGGCCATGGCGTCGTAAATTCAGCAATCTTCGGGATAGCAACGGCAAGCGGTTTTAGTTCGGCAAGCGACGAATTAATGACGTCGTTTCAATTGTATATGAACATGACGGTTCGACCGTTCCAAGACTTGTTAATTGACGGCCTACAAAAAATATTAACGTACAACGATGTAAACTTAAACTTGTATTTTGAGACGTTAAACCCTTTTGACAAATACGACGCAAACGGAAACGTAATTGTTGACGAAGAGGAAAAACAAAACTTAAAAAAAGAAACGCCCGAAATTGATTTAAGCATGTACGGCGAAAAGCCAAACAAGGAATGGATATTAGTCGACGAGTTCGACGCGGACATTGAAAAGGAAAACGAGTACGACCAAGAAATTGAATTGGCGCAAAAAAACGCGGACGCGGACAAGCCCGAAAAATTGAGCATGTACCAAAGATTGCGTAAAGCAATGTTGGTAAGTACCGGAAACCCACAACCGGACGAAGTGAGCGAACAAGATTGGATTATAAACGGCATGTATTTTATAACAAGGTACCGATACGTTGAAACGGACTATTTAAGCAAACCAAGTAAGGGAGGCGAAAGCCGGCCATTTTGTAGGGCAATGATGAGACAAAACGATAATGTTTACCGTAAAGAAGACCTTGACGCCATGAGCAAAAACCCAAGCGTAAACCCCGGGTTTGGTCCAAAAGGTTCTAATACATACGATATTATGGCTTGGAAGGGCGGGCCTAATTGTAAACATCTATTCCGCCGGCAAGTATGGGTTGGCGTAGATTTTGGCGTACCGTTGGACCCGACAAGCCAATTAGCAAATCAAATAAGCGTTTACCGAGCGCGTAAATACGGATATAGAGTAAAAGGAAACCCAAGCGAAACGGCGGTTGCCCCAATAAACCAACCAAACCAAGGTTATTTAAAGTAAGATTATGGCGGAATATGTATTGTTTGTAACCCGAAAAGATATTGTAAGATTTACGGCCATGAATGGTAACGTAGACGTTGACCGATACCTACAATTTTGTAAGATTGCCCAAGATCGACAATTGCAACCGTTATTGGGTACAAAGTTATTTGAAAAAATACAAGACGAAATTAAAGCCGGAACGTTGGCAACGCCTTATTTGGAGTTATTAGAGGACAAAATAAAAGACGTTGTTTTATTTTATACAATGGTTGAGTATTTGCCATGGGGTAATATTCAAGTTAGCAACAAAGGAATTTTTAAATTTACCCAAGAAAACGGCCAAGTCGTAGATAAAAGCGAGGTTGACGATTTAGTTGAGGAAACGCGCAGTACCGCCGAATTTTACGCCCAAAGACTTATTGACCATTTATGCCAATTTTCGAGTAAATACCCCGAATACAACCAAAATACAAACGATGACATTAACCCCACAACACAAAATTATTGGGGGGGTTGGGTATTGTGAAAAACTACAAACCAAAACCGGTTAATTTAAAAAAACTTTTAACCTATTTAAAAACAAAAAATGGCATTAACGACAAAAATAAGTGAGTTACCCGCAAAGGGTGCAAACCTGGAAACCGGAGATTTAGTTCCTATTGCTTCCGTTGACGCCGGAAGCCCAACCGGATATACAACAAAATATGTTACCGGTTCGGAAGTTTTAAACGAAAACGCATTAATTGAATTTAATACACAAAGCGCAACATACACTTTAACATTAAGCGACGCAAATAAAATGGTTGAGATAAACAACGCCGCCGCAAATGAATTAATTATACCCCTTAATAGTGTTGTAGCTTTTCCAATAGGAACCCAAATTTTAGTTAGTCAATTAGGGACCGGCCAAACAAGCATAGGCAAATCTGTAGGCGTAAATTTATACGCAGAAGGTAACAAGCTTAAAATTGTTGGGCAATATGGTATTGTGTCTTTAATTAAAAAAAGTACGGATTTATGGTATGTAGCCGGAAACCTTGAAGCATAATGTTAGTTAGTACACATGGAATTTTAGCAAGCGGGGGTATAACCCAATTTGATACATCGAGTTTTTTATTTGACGGTGTAGACGATTATATGGAGACCAACGCTAATTATACTATGCTAGATAATAGTTTATATTTTACTATCAGTTTATGGGTAAAATTAAATGATACAAGTACCGCGCAACGTCTTGTTTATTTAGTTGGTGGTAGGCGTATTTTTATATATGTAACGTCCAGTGGAAAAGTTGATTGTTCAATACGTTCAAGTACGTATAACATTCAAAGCAATAGTGGTGCGGTACCTTTAAACACATGGACGAATATAACTTGGACATACGACGGTACGTTATCGCGTTATAATAGATATCAATTATATGTTAATGGTGTTAGCAATGTTTCGGCCAATAATGGTTATACAGCAACAATACTTCCTTTTACTGCGCCTTTAAATGTAGGTTTAGTAAGCAATAGATATCTTAATGCAAACATAAATGAATTGAGTTTTTGGGATAGCGTTTTAAGTTCTACACAAGCACAAGAAATATATAATAACGGAAAGGCCCGCGATTTGAATAATTTACCAACGGCAATTGCACCGAACAATTGGTGGAGAAGTGAAAACGCAACGTTTAACGGTACAAATTGGGCCGTACCCGATACAAACGGACTTTTCCCAATAACGACGTCTAACATGGGAATTAATAGCGTTGTAAATAACGTACCATAAAATAATAAAATGAAAGGACTAGAAGAATTTACGGATCTTATAGCCGTATTGGTGGGAATGATTGGCGCAATGGCCAAAGGAATGAAAAAACGAGCAAAGGTAAAAACCATAATTATAGGAATGACGGTTGCCGGGATTTTGTCGTTTAGTTTAATTGGGGTATTGGAAATTTTTTATACTGAATTGACACCCCGATTAATTATTTTAGTTTCATTTATTGTTGGTTGGGTTGCAAACGAATTAACGGAAAAAATAGATTTAGTTTTTGAAGACGTTTTTAATTACTTTGCCCAAAAACTTAAAAACCTAATAAAATGAGCGACACAATAGTACATACCGGACATTGCGATACGGTTATTGAGGACAAACATATTGTAATTGATACGTTTGTAAAACAAGACACCGTTTATGTTGAAACGCAAACGTTTGAAAAAGAGATACAAATACTTGAAAAATTAATTGATAAACCGGATTTTGGAAAATCGGTTGTTTCGGTTTTGGTCCTGGTTTTTGTCTGTTATACTTTGTTAAAAAAACGAAAAAAATGAGCGAACCGAAATTGGACCTATCAAAAATAAATTTTGTTGGCATGGACGACAACGAATATTTACGCGTTGACACCGAAAAGAAACAAATATATTTACACCATACCGCCGGCAATAGTTCCGGGGTACGTTGTATTCAACATTGGAACAATGACAAAAGGGGCCGCGTTGCAACATGCGTAGTAATAAGCGGAAAGGACGCTAAGATGAGCAAGGACGGCGAAATATGCCAAGCTTATAGTAGTAAGTATTGGGCGTATCATTTAGGCGTTAAAAGCGATATATTTAAGGCGTACGGCGTCCCTTATATGTTACTTGATAAAAATTCAATAGGTATTGAAATTTGCAATTGGGGGTACCTTACAGAACGCGACGGTAAATATTATAATTATGTAAACGGCGAAGTACCAAAAGACGAGGTTACAATATTAGACAAAGCATATAAAGGTAAAACATATTGGCACCGATACACCGACGCGCAAATTGAAAGCGTCCGGCAATTACTTGTTTTTTGGAATGAGCGTTACGGAATTAGTATAACGTACAACGAATGCGATTTTTGGGAAGTTTCAAAACGCGCATTAAGAGGCGAAAACGGAACGTTTACCCATAATTCAGTAAGACCGGATAAATTGGACATTTACCCATGCCCAAGAATGATTAAAATGTTAAAAAAGTTATGAGCGAAAATAAAAAAAGAAAACCAAAAAAAAGTATTAAGGATAAAAAAGACCTTGATTTAAACTTGGACGGTCAAAATATTGACGTTGAAATAAACCGAAAAGACGGTAAATTTACGGCCGACATTGACACCAAGAATTTGGACGTACAAATTGAGCGTACGGACGAGGGAACCAAAGTTGACGTACAAAGCACGAACAAATTTTGGGGTTGGGTTGGTAACATCTTAAAAAAGATCCTACTAAAAAAGCGTAAATAACTAACGTTTTTTAACGAATGTTCAACGGACGTTTGTTTTTTTGTAACCTTTTCGTTATATTGCCGTATAATCATTTAATTATAACCTAAAAAATACACATGAAAAAAGCAATTTTAAACAGAATTAACAAAATTAACGACATGATTTCGAACATTAAAAATTTGGAAGAAACGCCCTCAACATACGACGGCGGGACATGGCCGTATTCAATTGATATTAACGGAATATCAATAAAAAACCAATTTGTATATATTGACGAAAACAAATCCAAGTTTTCATATAATTTCGAAAAACGTTATAACGTAAACAAAGAAGAGGGAATGGGAAGCCAAGAAGAATTAAAATGGGCTTTAAGTCTAATTTTACGAACATTTAAAAAAGCATTAAAAAATAAATAATATGGAGAACACTTTTAACATTGGTAAAGCATTAAATATTGGTCATTATGAAGTAGTAAGAATATTTAAAAACGGCGCAAAGCAAAGAATTGTTGAGGAACATTTAACCGAGGCCGACGCGCAAAAAATGATCCAAGAGGATATAAAGACAAACCCAAAATGCGAATATTACATGTTGGTATATAGAAAAATGAAATTTTACAAAAATTAAAAAAAACACAAATGACAAAAAGATTAAATAATATAAATACGTTCCAGGCAAGCGAAGACAACGAAACTTTTTTAGTTGGAACAGACGAAAACGGCGAGGAATTGACAATGGTATTTAATACCGTTGAGTTGTTAGAATGGTTGGCCATTGACCACATGAAACAAATGAGCAAAAAATACATTAGTAACCTATAAAAAATACAAATGAGAATTAAAGAAACAATTAAAATTTCGGTTAAATTGGAAAACCAAAGAATTGAAAAAGTAGTAAACGTTGAGCATGACGGCATAGAACCATTTAAAGAATGGCCAAACGAAAGTAAACAAACATTAAAAGAATGGGTACAAAGCGGAATTAATGAGGGCAAAAAAAACGATTGGTTGCCCTTTGCCAATTTTGAATCGAGCGTTGAATACAATATTTTAAAATAAACAAAAGGGACTTTTAACGGTCCCTTTGTCAGATTAAAAAATACAAATGGTTTATGGATAACCAATTTTAACAAATATAACTAAAATAATATGGATTGGAAAACAATAGAATGTTTTGAATGCGACGGTGCCGGGGAAATGGACGGAACGTTGCCAGAATGTAGCAAACCGGCGAGCGCATGTTGTGGGGGTTGTTACGAAACGTACACATGTAATTTATGCGACGGTACCGGGAATTTATACGCGGACGAAACCGAGGATTTTGAATTGTACGATTATTTTTTAATGCTCGAGGCATACGAAAAAATGACCGTTGGGTACCGAAAAACTTTAAAAGACTTTAACGAAATGATTAAGGGCGTTTCGGAAAACGGATTGTTGGAAATGGAGTTGTTATTGGATAATGACCATAAAGTGCAATTAGAGCTTATTAAAGACCAATTAAAACGCATTGAAAAACATACCGAAATATTACAAAACGAAATACGCAAAGAATATGAGTAAAGAATACAAACATTCAGAACAAAAGGAACCGGACCATTTGGGCCAAAAACGTTTTAAAATATGTTATATGGGGTTTGTTAATTCAAAAAACAAAACAAGGGTTCGGGCATACAAAATAATTTACGCCGAAAACGTAGAGGACGCAAAAGAACGCGCAAACCTTTACAAACCGATTATATACGATGTAATCGAATTATAAAAATTTTACTAATTTTAACAAAAAATACAAATTATGGATAAATTACAATGGTTTAAATTTCGGCCGTCCGATTGGATAATGGGCCGAATCTCAAAAACAAACAAGACAACCCAAGCGGAATTTTTAAATTTTTGTTGTACCTATTGGAACAAACAATGCGACGTTTCAGTAAAGCAATGTAAATTTGAGTTTACCCCAAACGTTTATAAAAAATTGGTTGACCTGGAAATACTGAAAATAAACGGCGAACGCGTTTATATTGAATTTTTAGATGAGCAAATGTTGGGTATAAATGACATGCGCGAAAAGGCAAGTAAGGCCGGAAAAGCGAGCGCAAAGAAACGCAACGAAATTAAACGACCGTCAACGGACGTTCAACGAAAAGCAACAGATAAGAGAAGAGAAGAGAAGAGGAAAAACATATACCGCGAGTTCGACCATTTACAAATCACAAATGAAGAGTTTGAAAAACTAAATACCGAGTACGACGCCGGAATAATAGATTTTGTATTGGACCAAATACAGAATTACAAAAAGAATACCGCGTACAAAAATTTGTATTTGACATGTAAAAGTTGGTTAAAACGCGAACCCAAAAAATCCGAGCAAAAAAATGATTTTTACCAACACGTAATGAAACAAGTACAAAAATGATTTTAAGCAAAGGAACAACGCTACCTTATTTATACGATTATAGGGACGGCAAAATAAAAAAAGGTTTGACCATTGGTTGCGATTTAGATAATTGGTACCGATACAAACAAGGAAGTTTCGATTGTTGGGTTGGCCATGACAATATCGGAAAAACATATTTCGCGACATGGTTTCAATTAGTTTTAAGTTTACAACATGGTATTAAATGGTGCGTTTGGTCCGGGGAAAACCAAGCCGGACAATTGGTCCGGGACATGGTGCAAATGTTAGCGGGTACGGACTTTTGCGATTTAAGCCATGAGGAAATACGCCGGCACCAAACAAGGATTGAGCAATACTTTGAGTTTGTAGATAATAGAAAACAATATAAGCCGGACGACATTTTAAAAGTTTTCCAGGATTGCGAAGCGGACGCATGCGTGGTGGACCCGATAACCGGCCTTGACCGGTCCATGAATTATGCCGATAGTTACAAGTTTTTAAATGATTGTAGGCATTTTTGCAATAGTACCGGTAAAAGTTTATTTATAAATACGCACCCAATAAGCGAAACCGGGCGGGCCGGTAACGTTTACCCGCCGGGCCATAATTGGGCCGGAATGATTAAGGCCCCGAAAAAAAGCGATATTGAGGGCGGAAAAATGACCGCAAATCGCGTCGACCAAATTTTGGTTATGCACCGTTTAGTTAGTAGTAAAGAAATGCAATTTTATACAATGGTAACGGTTGAAAAGATCCGGGACAAAGAAACCGGCGGAAAACCAACGTTTCATGAGGAACCAATATTGTTTGAGTACAATTTCGGAAACGGTTTTAAATGTCAAAACGTGGATTGCTTAAAAGAATTTAGAAACGAAAAAACAAATACATTATGGAAAAATTAGAATTTAAAATAATAGACGCGGGCATTGCGCTTGAAACAACCAAATTAAAAGTAAAGGCAAGTTTAGAGGACATTGAAAAAAAACACCCGGGACGCGAGGACATTATAAAAAGCATGACCGAAACATTAAACGACCTTTGGAACGTCCAAGCGGTTTTTAATTGGTTACGCGAAAAACGCGAAACAAACGAATTAGAAAAATATAGGGTTGAAAGCGAAAACGCGGACTTAAAAGCCGAGGTTGCAAAATTAAAAAAGGAATTACAAAATATTAAAAGTAACTTAAAATTGTAAATGCCAAGCTGTAAAAATTGTAAAGAAAAATTTGATTCAAAGCATTTTAACCAAAAGTTTTGTTTTCGTTCTGAATGCGTCAAAGTATGGGTTGAGACGGCCAAGGTTAAGAATTGGAAAAAAACCAAAAAAGAATGGAAACAAAAAAACGAAAGTATTACGTCTTTAATGAAAAAAGCCCAAAAGGTTTTTAACGCGTACATACGCAAAAGGGACCATGGCAAAGAATGCGTAAGTTGCAATACAATTTTAACAACCGAATACGACGCCGGACATTATTTTGCAAGCGGGGGTTTTAAAAGCGTTACATACAACCCCTTAAATGTTTGGGGACAGTGTCGCAAGTGCAACCATTTTTTAAGCGGAAATTTAATTGAGTACCAAATAAAAATACAACAAAGAATTGGCGCGGATCATTTGTTGGAATTATACACCGAGGCCCACAAGGAAAAAAAATATACAAGGGACGAATTAAACGAAATTGTTGAAAAGTACAAAAAGAAAATAAACGAATTGTAGTATAAAATAGTTATATTGCGGTATATATAAACAAATACATAAATTATGGACAATGTAAAAACAGACGTTTTGGCGTCTAAAAAACCAAAAACCGAAACCGTTGAATTAATACAAATAATTGAAAGCAACGGAAACAAAACCGAAACGTATTATAAAATAACCAAAGGCGGTTTATACGTTGACAAATCATTTACAACGGACGAAGACCAAGCCAACGCCATGTACGAAATTGTATTGGCGCATGGTTCTTTAATAAACGAAACCGTTTTACGTTCGCATGAAGTACAAAAAGGGGGGCAAAATGGATAAGCCAATCCCAAAAAAACGAACCGCAGTAAAAAAGCAAAAAAGTATTTACGAGGCAATAGCAAATTTTCAATACGAGGTACCAATACTTTATAAAAAAAGTGAGGGGTACGGATATAAATATACAGATCTTGCCGAAATAATGCGCGTTATAACACCAATACTTAAAAAGCATGACTTGTTTGTAATGCAACCATTGGCCGGAACCGGTTTAAAAACTATTGTATGCCATTGGCCAACCAAAGAAACGTTGGAAGAGTTTACAGAAATTCCCCAAGACATAGCATTGGCAAAAATGAACCCATTCCAAGCCCAGGGGGCGGGTATTTCTTATTGGCGTCGTTATGCTTTGTCTTCATTTTTTGGCCTTGTTTCGGATAAAGATATTGATATGGCCGGCAAAGCGGAACCACAAAAACCAAGTTTAACAAACGAAAAATTTGAGCATGCGTTGGACGCAATAAGCAACGGTAAATACACCGTCGAAGAGTTAAAGGAAAATTTTAAATTGAGTACGAACCAATTAAAAAAATTGTCATGAGCGAATTAAAAATACGTTGTTCGTCATTGGGTAAAATAATGACCAACCCAAGGACCAAAAAAAAGACGTTAAGTAAAACTTGCAAAACGTATATACAAGACATTTTTAAGGAAAACGAATTTGGTATTGTACGCGAGTTCCGAAGCCGGTATATTGACAAGGGCAACGATTGCGAAACGCAAAGCATTGAATTAGCCAACGAGGTTTTGGAATGGGCGTTACCATTTGACGCGATACATGGAAAACAACATGCGTTTGAGAATGATTATATAACCGGGCATACAGACGTTTGCACCAAAACCGTTTTGGCCGACGTAAAGACGAGTTGGGACGGTACAACGTTTCCAATGTTTGACGAGGAAATACCAAACAAAGATTATTATTTTCAATGTATGGGGTACCTTGCTTTGACCGGTTACGATAAATGCGACCTTGCATATTGTCTAATTAACACCCCGGAAAATATGGTATTGGACGAAATACGACGCGAGCATTGGTTAAACGATAGCGTATGGGACGGAGACGAGAACCCGGAAATTGTGGCCATGGTCCGTTCGCGCCATGAGTTCGACCACATACCAAAAGAAAAACGAGTAAAAAACTTTGTAATTGACAGAGACGAGGACGTAATAAAAAGCATATACGAACGCGTTGAGCAATGCCGAGAATATTATAAACAATTAAAAACAAAATAAACATGAACGTAAAAGGAAAACTACACGTTAAAGGGGAAACCCAAAAAGTAAGTGAAAAATTTAGCAAGCGCGAATTTGTAATTGAAACCGAAGACAAATACCCGCAATTAATTTTAATACAATTGACGCAAGATAAATGCGGTTTGTTGGACCTTTGGAACGTTGGCGAACAAATGGACGTTGACATAAATTTAAGGGGCCGAGAATGGACCGCACCCGACGGTAAAGTAAAATATTTTAATACGGTTGAGGCCTGGCGATTAAATAGCACAAAAAGCGAGCGCGACGGAATAGAGCAAAATTTTGTTGAGGACAAGTTGCAAGCTGAACAAAACGAATTTGACGACGATTTACCCTTTTAACAAATACGACATGCCATATATTAAGGACCGGGAATTGCGAAACGCAATGTTAGAAATTCTAAAATTTAAGAAACGAGGACATATTGTAAAAGAAATACAAGCAAAAGGCGAAAAAATGCACCAATACAATATTGACCGATTTATGGCCGGCGACGACGTTAAATTGAGTACGTTAAAAAAATTAAATGCCTATATTAAGGACCAAAAATAAACCATGCCCCGACACCGGGGCTTTTTTATATTCAATGGGTAAACATTGGTTGGAAATATTAAATACAAAACATGCCGAATGGGTTGACATGGTGCGCACATTTGGCGAATATACATATTGCGAAGATTTAGTACAAGAAACCTATTTGAGAATACACCAAGCCAACGCCCAAGACCGCGCAGTAATTAACGGAAAAGCAAATAAAGGTTTTATGTATATCGCATTAAGGAACAACCATATAAATTTTGCTAAACAAAAAGCCAAAGTAAAAAAATATCAAATTGAAGACTTTAAAATGACAAGCCGGGACGAGGCCCCGACCGATTGGTATATTGCCAACGATATTTTAGAGGCCAAAATAAGATCCGTAATGGAAAATTGGCATTGGTACGACCGACAATTGTTTATTTTGGTTGCAACCGGTCCCGATAGCATGCGCAAAATTTCGCGCGATAGTCGTATTTCATTGTCGAGTATAAGCAATACCATTAAAAAATGTAGAAAACGCCTTAGAGACGAATTAAACGAGGAATTTGAGGATTATTTTAATAAAGATTATAACCAAATAAAGTAATGGTACCAACCAAAGGACAAATACAGACAATTAATGACATGCGGGAACGTACGTTAATTATGCCGGAAATGAAAATTTACGAACGTTACGTTATGCCATGTTGCGGAAACGAAACAAAGGACACCCCGATAATTGAAAACGCCGGCGAAGACTTAACACAAATTCGTTGCCGTTATGGTTGCGGTTTTATATACGTTGAACAATGGTTGTAATGTATAAAACAATATTTAGGTTAAACATTTTTAAATATAAAATAAGAATATACAAAAGAACATGAGCAAACAAAAAGACGAGGCATATTATAACGCCCTTGACAAAAGAACAAAGGAGTACAAAGAATGGAAGAGTAAACAACCATTAAAAGGAGTTGGGGACGTTGTGGAAAAGGTATTGGAAAAAACCGGAGTTGCCAGGATTGCCAAATTTATAATGGGGGACGATTGCGGGTGCGACAAACGGCGCGATACCTTAAATAAATTGTTCCCATTTAAAAACCCGAAATGCTTAAACGAAGACGAATACGATTTTTTACATTTATGGTTCCAAAAGACGAGGCACCAAATGTCCCATAAAGAACAAACCAAAATATTAAACATTTACAATAGAGTATTTAACACCAATTACAAAGCGTCAAATTGTGGCGGTTGTATAAAATGGAAGGTACAAGACCTTAATAAATTGTATTTAGAATATAACCCAAAACAAAATGACAACAATATTATTTAGTTACGTTGCAATACTTTTTATATTGTTTTGTTGGTTATACATATTTTTAAATTACGGAAACAATGACAACAAAAAATAAAGACAACAAGCCCAACAAAACCAACACTAAAAAAAGGGACATGCTTAAAGCCCTAAATTTAACATGCGGTAACGTTTCGGAAGCATGCAAAAAAATTAATATAAATAGGTGGACGCATTACGAATGGTTAAAGATTGACGAAGACTACAAACGCGCAGTCAAAGAAATTGAAGAGGCGAACAAAGATTGGGTTGAGGGGAAAATAAGACAACACATTGAAAACGATAACCCGACGGTTACAATATTTTACGCCAAAACAAAAATGCGGGACCGGGGGTATATTGAAACAAACGACCACAACGTGAGCATATCAAAAGGAACGTTGCCCGAATGGTTTACAAATGACGAATAAAGCCAACCCAAATTTTACATATTTAAAAGAGGCCGTACCTAAACAACGCGTAACTTTATTACAAGGGGGTACAAGATCCGGCAAAACGTGGGCCGTTATTTATTACATAATTTGGTTATGTAAAGAACACCCCAACGCCGGAATGGAAATTGACATTTGTCGAGATACATTTACGGCCCTAAAAAATACGGCATGGAAAGACTTTAAAGATATTCTAATAAAGCATGAATTGTACGACCGATTAAGCCACAACATGACCAACGGTAAATACATTTTGTTTGGCAATACGATAAACTATTATGGGGCGGACGATAGCAAAAAAATACATGGACGGTCCCGCGATATATTATGGTTGAATGAAGCAAACCATTTGCCCGAGGACACCGTAAACCAATTATTCCCAAGGACGAGACATAAAGTAATTGCGGACTATAATCCGGCGTTACCGGTTGAGCATTGGTTGGATCATTATATACCAAAGTACAAACCGTTTATTTCGACGTACCGGGACAACCCACATTTAACACAAAGCCAAGTTGAGGACATTGAGGAAAAAATAAGCAACCCTTATTGGTGGACCGTTTACGGAACCGGCCAACGTTCACAACCAACCGGCGCGGTATTTTCCCATTGGTCAACCGGACCATTTGAGCAAACCGATTTAATGGGGTTCGGTCAAGACTATGGATTTAGTCAAGACGCGACGACCTTAATAGAGTGCAGTATAAACAGAAAGCAAAAGACGATACATTTAAGGGAATGTTTTTATGAGGTGGGGTTAAGTACCGGGAGCATATACGAATTAAACATGCAACATGCCGGGCGGGAAAATTTGATTGTTGGCGATAGTGCCGAACCGCGTTTAATAAGTGAGTTAAAAGCCCGGGGCCTAAATATAGTTAGTGCGGTAAAAGGCCAAGGGAGTATTACAAGCGGTATTAGTTTAATGCTAGAATACAAAATAATCATTGAACCAAAAAGCGAAAATCTAATAAAGGAGTTTAACAATTATCAATGGATAAGCAAAACAAATAAGACGGTGCCAAAGGACGATTGGAACCATTGTATTGACGCGTCGCGGTATTTTATAAGCCAGGTTTTAGAGAACCCGCACCGGGGCAAATACTATCTTTATTAGGTACAAAAAGGCGAGATGTTGTTTTTATATAAACGGACATTATGAGTAACACATGGGGACAAGGCGCAGTTAACAATACTATTGGTTGGGGCCAAGGCGCAAAAAACAATACCTTAAATTGGGGAGAATCTCAAAAAACAAGTTGGGCCGGACAAACTAACATAACAGGAACGCCAAGTACACCACCTTTTAGTAATACACAAAGCATACTATTAGACGGTGTTGATGACTATGTAAATGTAGCAGACAATAACAATTTATCTTTTGGTAATGGTACTACTGATTCGCCTTTCTCTATTTCTTCTTGGGTTAAAATGGATACTGACACAAATTTTGCTATATGTAGTAAATATAGCACTACAAGTATTATAGAATATCAATTTACATTTGTTTCGGGTGGGCGTTTAATGTTTAGGTTGTTTGACAACGCGAGTACCGTTCGTATAGGCAGAATGACATCGGATATAAGTGCCAATGTCGGAAGTTGGACAAATCTTGTTGCAACTTATGACGGAAGCAGTACTTTAGCAGGACTTAAAATCTATGTAAACGGAATTAGAGCAGACGTAACCGATAGCGCTGGTGGTTCCTACACGTCTATGCACAACACAACTGCTCCTTTTGCAATAGGAAAATACGCAACAAACTACGCAGACGGACTGATTGACGAAACGGCAGTATTTAATTCAGAACTTTCACAAAGTGACGTAACATCTATCTATGGAGGCGGTAATCCTTCCTCGCTTTCAAGTTACTCAAGTTTAGTTTCTTGGTGGCGTTGCGGAGACGGTGATACGGCTCCTATTTTGACAGACAATGGTAGTGGAGGCAATGACGGAACGATGACAAACTTTACAACTTTTAGCACAGATGTGCCAACATAAAAACGAATTAATAAATAAAAAAATGAATACAAGAATAGCAGACACTTACGCAATAATAAACATTGCAGATTTAGGAAACATCGATTTTAGTCAAGTAGGCGAAACTGACGAAAACACGATACGTAAAAGTTTAGACGAAACACAATTTGTAATAAAGTGGAATACAGAACCCACGTTCATAGCAGACGGTACGGTTGCGCCTTTACAAACTTTAACGCACGATGAAGCTTTAGTGCTTATGGCTTCAGCAGAATGGTCTGAACCGTTACCCGAAAACGAAATAAACGAATGAATATAAATATTAAGTACCCGACGCATTTACAAGAAATACCTTTGAGCGCGTACCAAAAATGGTTAAAGGTTGAGGAGACAACAAACGACGAGGAAATATTGGCGTTTAAATTTGTATCTATTTTTTGCGGCCTGGAAATGAAAACGGTTTCACGAATGAGCGTCAAAGACGTACATTTTATAATTAATAAAATTAAAGAAGTATTAAACCAAAAACCGGAATTTCATAAAAGGTGGAAATATAACGGAGTGGAATTTGGCTTAATACCGGACTTGGAAAATATGAGTTTCGGCGAGTATATAGACGTTGAAAGCCATATAACAAAATGGGACGGTTTGCACAAAGCATTTGCGGTTTTATACCGTCCAATTACAAACACATTAAAAGACACTTATATTATTGAAGAGTACGAACCAAACGAAAATTATATGGAAATTATGCAAAACTTGCCGTTAAATATCGTTTTAAGTACGTCCGTTTTTTTTTTGAATTTAGAAAGCGAGTTATTAAACAATTTGACACTTTATTTAAAGAAACAGACGAGAAAGACAAAACAAACGAATACAGCGAATGGGCGCAATTTGCCAAATCGTGGAATTGGTACCATAGCATTTTCAGACTTAGCGGCGGAAATTTCGAAAGAATTGACACCGTTACGAATAGTCCCTTATTTAAAGCCCTTACCTTCCTTTCGTACATTACGCAAAAAGACAAAGTCGAAGCCAACGAGCGCAAAAGACAAATTAGAAAAGCAAAAAATTAAAATATGAGCAACGAGGGGTATTCATTGGTATATAACACCATTAAAGAACACATGGAAAACAACCCATTGGTCAATGAATTTGGCGAGGGTATGGGGGACGAAATAGACTTGTCAAAGCAAACCATTTACCCGCTAAATTATATGGTAATGGAGACGGCAACGCCCGACGGAAACGCGGTACAATTTACGTTTACATTATATGCAATGGACATAGTCGACATTTCAGACGACGGCGTAAACAACAAACATTCGGTTATGAATACGCAATACAATGTTTTGTTGAGGTTGTACGAAGAGTTAAGACGCGGGGATCTTTGGGACAACAAAGTACAATTAGTTGGTTTTAATATGCAAGCGTTTGAGCAAAGTTATTCTAACTTGTTGGCCGGTTGGTCCGCGAGCATTTCCCTTTATGTACCAAACCATATGACAATATGTTAAACGAGGTTTTAAAAGAAATAGAAACCTTTGGCGAAACCGTAGTAAGTGAAACGCGCAAAAACTTAAAGAACGAATCAATGATAAGTTCGGGCGTTTTATTTGATAGTATTGGGTACAACATAGACCAAACAATGGACGGTTTTATTTTTGAGTTTATAATGGTTGAGTACGGTTTTTACCAAGACGAGGGGGTACAAGGTGCCAACCCGGGGGCGGTAAAAGTAAACGGAAAACCGGGAATACAAAAGGCCCCCGGGAGTCGTTTTAAATTTGGTTCGGGTAAAAGCCAAGGGAGTTTATTTAAAAGTTTGGACCCATGGATTGTAAAAAAAAACATTAAAGGAACGCGAAATAAAGGCCGTTTTGTTTCGAGGGCGTCAATAAAAAGCGCAATGTCAAAAAGCATATTTTACCAAGGTTTACCGCCGCGTAAATTCTTTTCGAAAGCATGGGACCAAACAACAAAAAACATTGATAACCAATTGGCAATGGCGTATATTTCAGACGTTGAGGCCATTTTTTTAGAATTAATAAAACAATGAGTATAGTAAATTTACAAAACGAACCAATTTACGTTCGTAGTCCGTACATAATAGAAGTTGACGAACCAAACACTTTGGGTTCAAAAGTCGAATTGTATATTTGGAATAACGGTACAACGCCCCCAACGTCCCCGACCTACACATTGGAAAAATTGATACCGTCCCCAAGTAGTACGGAAATGGTTTACAACGTTTCAAATTACGTTCGCGAGTATATCAATTTTATTGAAAGCGACATAAACGAAACGGCAACGCCAACGGTACCGCCAAATAATGAATGGGCTTATATAAAAGTAGTACGTTCAAAATTAACAATAACCGGTTATACTGAATTGGACACAAAAACGTATTATGCGTTCGACGGTTTCGGATATTATGAAGAGGGCTTTAACCCGGAATTGGGAACGATACATTTAACCCCTGGAAATTACGAATATTGGTACGACGCAAACAACCCCGGTTCGGTATTCCCGCAACCCTTTTTAAACCGTTACGGCGAAATTCACGTTGTCCCAAAATTAGATTACGAGGTTGTTTATACAAGTTTGGCCGACGGTACAACCCAAAGTTTTACATTTAACCCCGGCGTTATTGGTCCGGTACAAAAATTTTATACGGTATTTCCTACATATAGCGACGTTGGAAATATTGTTGAGTACAAAACAGACACCGGCGTTGTCTTGGCAACGTGGACGTTTACACCAAAAAGCGAGTGCAAATATACCCCGGTTGTATGCGATTTTGTCAACAAATACGGCGTATGGCAACGGATCATATTTTACAAAGTAAGTAAAACGAGCATTTCAGTAACTAAAAAAAATTACAATTTATTAAATAAAGACCTTATAAATTACAACCCGGCCGTCGAGCAAACCAAAGTATTTAATTTAAACGCAACACAAAGTATAAAAGTAAACACCGATTGGGTTAAAGAAGAGTACAACGAACGCATTTTAAAACCTTTGATGTTGACCGAAATAATAAGAATTAACGGCAAGCCGGCAACCCTTAAAACAAGCTCAACCGAATTATTTGAACATATAAACAAAAAACAAATAAATTACGAGTTGGAATTTACATTTGCAAACGCCACAATTAACAACGTTGTTTAATGAAAAGACAAGTACAATTATTTATTGAGGGGCAACGCGTTGACTTGTTTAATGACGAACAAATAAGTATTAATTCGACAATACAAAACATAAAAGATTTAAGTAAAACTTTTACAGATTTTACGCAAAGTTTTAGTTGCGCGGCAAGCCCAAAAAATAACCAAATATTTCAACACTTTTATAATAGCGACGTTTCATTTATTGAGGGTACATATATAAACCCAAATATTAGACGTTTCGCGGTCCTGGAAATAGACAATACATTTTTTAGACGCGGCACAATAGCATTAGAAAAAGCCAACATACAAAAAAACGAACCTTATAGTTATACCGTTACTTTTTATGGCGACCTTGTAAGCTTAAAAGATACATTGAGCGAAATACGCTTAATAGATTTAAATTGGTCCGCATTAAGTTTTTCGTACAATTTCAATAGCGTAAAAGACCGAATAACAGACGGCGCGACAAATTACGATATTAGGTTTCCATTAATTGCAAGCGAGCGTTATTGGCAATACAACAACCCGACAACGCCAAACGAAAACATTGATACAGCAATAGGTGCCATTTTATATTCTTCATTATTTCCGGCGGTTAAACTTTCGGCAATTTTAGGAGTTATTGAAGACTTTTTTAGCATAACTTTTCAAGGAGGTTTTTTGCAAAACGACCGATTTAAAAAAGCGTTTATGTTGTTTAAAAATACGGTTGCCACAAATTATTCAACACCCCCAGAGGAAATTACATTCAATAGTATATACAAAGGTTTTAACGGACCTTTAATTGCGCCCCCTTATCCTTTAGATTATGATTTTGACGGTTTGGCAATCAACAACGCCATAGTAAGTTTTGACGGTTCAAATACGACAATACCGCCGTTTCACCATAACATAGAATTAAGTTATGTTAATTATAATTTTAACGGAAACCCAACGGACGTTGGATTGCATGTTGTTAGTTGCGTAGTTAACAATTTAACCGCCAACGCAATTGTTTACATAGACGTATATAGAGGCGTTGCCGGTACCGCCCAAGAAAGTTTATATACAACGATTGAATTAACAAACGCGTTTAATTTTGGCGGCGAGGGTGCTAATTTATACGTTGAGGACAACGAAAACAACCCGAGTATTAACGCGAGATTGCGTTTTGAAATTAGAACGTCAATACCTTGTAGTTTGACATATGAAATAAGATATAGTTTTCAAGACATAAACAATACCCCTTTAGGTAGTCAATTGTCGATTTTAGGGAATCCAATTACAACCCAAGACGGTTTCGATTTAGCGCAGTTCGCGCCGGAAATGACCGTACAAGATTTTTTAAGTAATATTTTGAGTTTATTTAACCTTACATGTTATGGCGTTAAACAAAACGTATATGAAATTCAAACGATTGAGGATTGGTATAACGAGGGAGAAATTTATAATATTACACAATATACAGACACCGAAAATATAGACGTTTCCAGGTTACCTTTATATAATACAATAAACTACAAATACGAACAAAGTGAAAGCATTACAAACCGAAAGTTTGCAAGTTTATTCATGCGAGAATACGGCGACCTATCGCAAAGTTTTGATTTTGACGGCGGCGAATACGAAATTTCCGTTGCTTTTGAAAACATACAATTTAGTAAGTTTGAAAGCGTACCTTTACAAGTTGGTTATTGTCTTGACGAAAATTTGGAAGGTTACGTGCCAAAGCCAATTGTTCTTTATCAAAACGAGGAAAACGCGGTAAATTTTTATTTAACGGACGGCGCAAACCCCGCCGTACAAGTTAATAGTTGCGTTAATTTTGGCCAAGACATGAGCGTATTAACAACGTCCTATAGTTTAAATTGGGGTACCGAAAATTCAACGTTTAATTTACAACCAAATGTAAACGGATTATATAATACATATTATGCCGGATATATCGGAAACCTTTACAACCCAAAAAATAGAGAATACACTATAAAGGCAATTTTACCTTTAGACATTTTAACAACGTTTAAATTAAACGACCGTTTCCAAATAAGAGACAAACGATATATACCAAACAACGTAAAAATCAATTTGACAACCGGGGAGACAACGTTAGTTTTAATTCAAGACTTTAGGCGAATGATTGCGGACAAAGTACCGCCAATATTTCCGCCATTTGTACCAAGCCCCGACGCTCAATGTTTTAACGCCTTTATACCATTTATAAAAAATGCGGTGCAATGCGATTTAGTGCAATGCGGTACAATAGTTCCCGGAGTAACAATAAACCCAACAACATTAACGGAACCGGGAAATGTAGAAATATGTTTACCCGAAGACGAGGGCGCATTGAATTATTTAGTAACTGAAGGGGGGTTTAGTGTTCAAATAATAAGCGAAAACGGCCAAAATATTATTTTAGAAAGTAGTGAAGAGGCCGCCGAAATAATAACCATTTGTTTAACTTATACTTTGTTGGACGGATCACAAGTTGCAAACCAAATATTTATACAAAGACCATGAAAAAACTTAAACGATTATTGGCATTATTGGAAGTTCCAACCCAAAATCCGGAAAACGAAAATACACAAATTGCAAAAGGCAAATACAAAATACCGCGCTCAATACGCGGTATATATAAGGTGCAAAAAAGACATTTAAAATATAGAAATAATGGCGGAAACTAAAACGGTTAAATTAGAGGTAAAAAGTAACGTTGACCAGGTTACGGCGGAATTTAAAAAAACCGGCCAAGAAATAAATAAAACTACCGAAGATGTAAATAAATTAAATAAGGCAACCGTTGCGGGTTCCGATGATATTGTAAAAAGTCAAAAGAAGGTACAAGAAAGTTTAAAAAATACGTCAAAACAAGCGGAAAAAACGAAAGACAATTTTGCAAAGTTCGATACAGCTGCCAAAAATATAAAAGGAGGTTTTGAAACTGCAGAAGGTGCTATGGATTTATTAGGCCAAAAAAGTGAAACGACCGGCGCAATCATTAGTACAGTTGGCGAAGCAATGAACGTGAGCGAAGGCGTTAAAAGCATAAAGGACTATGCAAAAAGCACCGGTTTAGCCGGTAAAGCACAAAAGGCATTTAACCTAATTATGAAAGCCAACCCCTTAGCCCTTATGGTTACATTGATTGTTGGTCTCATAGGATATTTTGCAGTATTTACGGACGCCATAGATTATGCGGTACAAAAATTAAAAGACCTTGGGGACTGGTTGGGAATAACAAATTTTGAAGAGGAAAAGTTAGCCGAAGAAAGAAAAAAAAGGCATGAGGAAAACATGGCCCGGCAAAAAGCCCAAGAATCTTTATTGGACGCCGAAATAAAACAATTAGAGGCATTAGGAAAAAGCACAATTGAATTAAGAAGAGAACGCGCATTGGCGCACAAGGAAGCGTTACAACAATCGTTTGAAATGGCCGGATTAATGAGTAAAGCGAGTAATGCGCTAACGGATATGTTAAACGGTACAAAAACGCAAGCAAAACTTACAGCACGTCAAATTGAATTGCAAGCCGAATTAATGAACGTAGATACTGAGTTGATAAACTTAGACAAAGAAAAGGAGGCCGAACAACAAAAAAATCATGACGCATATATTAAAAGACAAGACGATAAAATAAAAAAACAACAAGATTTAGAGGCCATTGAAAATAAGCGTTTAGAAAATTTGAAAAAATTGGAAAATGATTTGTTGGACGAGTTGGCGGCCCTGGAACAAGCCAATTTTGACGCGACACAAACGGACCAAGAATTAGAAGAACAAAAAGCGAGGGAAAAATATTTTAGATTAAAGACTTTAGCGGAAAACGAAATTGAAGATGAAACCGCACAAAAAGAAGCGTTGGAAATTATAGAAATAAATCATTTAAACGCCATGAATGATATAACTTTAAAATACGGCGAAATTGACCAAGCAAACAAAGATAAACTAGCCGCAGAAGATGAGGCAAGAGACGAGAAAAACAAACAAGACGCAATAGACGCCGAAGAGGCAAAAGCAAAAGCATTGGCGGAAATACGCCAAGCGGACATTTCCAACATTGAAGCCGGAATTAATCTAGTTAAAAGTTTAGGTAAGGACAACAAAAAAGTACAAGCGGCGGCAATCATTGCCGAAAACGCGGTGGGGGTTGCAAAAACCATAATATCAACCCAAGCGGCAAACGCGGCGGCATTAGCAACCCCACAAGCCGTTGCCACAAGTGGTGCGGCGGCGGCCCCGGTTATTGCTCGAAATAATATTGCGGCCGGTTTAAGTATTGCAACGTCCGTAGCGGCAACCGCGCAAGGTTTAAGCGCATTAAATGAAGGGGGAAGCATAGACCAAGGAACCGAGTTACCCGAAGCCCAAGGCGGCGGCGAAGTTATAAGCCCCGAATTTAATATTGTAGGCGACACCGGGATAAATGATTTAGAAAATTTAGGAAGTCAACAACCTTTGCAAGCTTACGTTACAAGCCAAGACGTAACGACGGCCCAAGGTTTGGACCGGGCGCGCGTCGAAAATGCGACAATTTAACAAAATTAGGTTTTTATAATATGAGCATGAAAATTATTGAATTGGTCATTGACGAGGACGCAGAACACGTTGCCGTAGACGCGGTGAGTTTAGTTCGCGAACCGGCCATTGAAACGGACTGGTACGCCCTTAATAAGCAAAAAAAATATGCTTTAAAATTAAACGAGGACAAGCGAATAATTACCGGTCCCGCCCTAATTCCCCAAAAACAAATTTTCCGTTCGGACCGCGAAAACGGAGATTATTATATTTGGTTTTCCAAATCGACGGTTGCAAAATGTAACGAGTTGTTTTTTAAGAATTACAACCAAAAAAACGTTACGTTCGAACACGAGTACGCGGTTGACGGCAATTTTATTTTTGAAAGTTGGATAAAAGAGGACAACGAAAACGATAAGAGTAACCTATATAATTTTGACGCCCCGGTTGGTACATGGTTTATTTCAATGAAAATTGAAAACGATGAAGTATGGAACGCCGTTAAGGACGGTTCCGTACGCGGTTATTCAATTGAGGGGCATTTTGCGGACGCCCTGGACTTGAGCAAAACAGAAACAACGGACCAAAAATTGCTCAATACGATTAAACAAATAATTTCGGAAAATGCCAAGTAAGGAAAAATTTGTAACACCAAGTAAGACAAGCCCAAAAGGCGGGAAACGCGGTTGTTTATGTAAAGACAAAAAAACATACAACAGTAAATGTTGCGACGGATCATTGCAAGCTCAAGGCATAGGACAAATTTAAACGAATGATAAATACAATAAGACAATACCAAGCCAAAACGCGTAAAGCATTTTTAATGGCAAATCGAATTGAACAAATGGTTAAGGAAGTTGAGTTTTTTTTAAAAGACGAAAACGACGAATTGACGAGTTTAAAAAAAGACTTAAATAAGTCTATTAAAACGAAACCCAACGGAATACAAACCGAGGGTTTAAGACTTTTAAACGAAATTGAAAAATTGAGAACCGGAAGTTTGGCTAAATATATTAAGGCCCCGGAAACCAAAAAGACGACAAAAAGTAAAAAATAGGTTTTTATATTATGAGACGACAACAAAACATTTACGACAAGTTGGCCAAATTTACAAAGGCCCAAGACAAGCCAAAAACGGCATTGTCAAAATCCAAAAAAATGAAATTAGCGAAAACGGTTAAAACTTTTCGTTTAAAAACGGCATATAAAAAATACGTTGTTACTTTAAATGCAGTTGCCGACTTATTAGAGCAAGCGCAAATAAGCGGTTCAAATTATCAATACGCAATTGAGGAATTTGTATTGCCGGGCCGAGAATTGTTAATAAAAGGCCGGGACGTTATACGTTTTGAGGAACCAAACCCAACATTTGTTCAAGACGAATTAGACTTAATAAAAGAAAAATTAGACGAATTAGGCGTTGATTACCCGGACCAAGTGACCGAGGTTCAAGAAGCCATTGATTATGCTATTGAAAGTCACAATGAATTATACCGCGAAATTGAAAATATTGGCATGAATCCCATGACAGATTATATTTAGGACTATGAAAGCAATATTAAATAAACTTTGGGGAAACAACAAACGTTCAACGGACGTTAAGGCCGAGTTACGCGCGGTTAAGTTGAATAAAATAAACGACCTTTATACAGACATTGACGTATTTAGAGACAAAATTAACGAAACCGAACAATTATCGGACGAGGCGCATAGCTATTATAGTAGTGCATTTGAAACATTGCGCGACGCATACGGAGAATTTGACGACAAAAAATCGGAATTACAAAATTTAGTTGAGCAATTAAACGAATTGGGCGTTGATAGTGCCGAAGTTGACGATTTAGAAACAAAATTTTATGGTCTTGAGCAAGAGTTTAACGGACTATTTAGCAATTTTGAAAATTTAGGTTTTTACTCTTAAACAATAAAAAAATGAAAGCAACCGAAGTATTAAATAAAATCAAAACCGCATTAAACATGGAGGTAAAATTGGAAACCGCAAAATTAGCGGACGGCGTAACGGTCATTGAGGCCGAAACATTTGAACCGGAAAACGAAGTATTCATTGTAATGGACGAGGACCGCGTACCGTTGGCCCCTGGAGAATACGAAATGGAAGACGGCCGAGTTTTGGTTGTGGAAATTGAGGGTATTATAGCGCAAATTGGCGAACAAGCCGAGGACGTAGTGGCCGAAGAGGAAGAGGAAGTTGTGGAAGAGGATCTTAAAAAAGACGATAAACCAAAAACGATTGTTGAAACAAAAGTAAAAGAAACTTATTTCGAGGAAGAGACACCGGCGGAAGTAGTCGAAACGGTTGAGGCGGTTGAAGAGGAAGTATTGGGCGAAGTTAGCGCAATTATTGAAGACTTGACACCGGAAACAATAACCGAGGCCGACGCGTCCGAAATGGCGGTTGCCGTAGTTGAGGCCGTAACCGAGACATTGGAAGCAATGCCGGAAGAGTTGAAAAATAAGTACATGACCAAGCGTAAAAAGTACGGTAAAAACAAATTGACCGAGGACGAGGCAAGCGTAATTCAAGACGCCGAAGCGGAAATTATAACCGCAGTTGCGGACGTTGTAAACGCGGAAACACCCGAAGAGGTAACGCCGGAAATTGCGGAAACAATAGCCGAGGTTGTAACGGAAGCCGTACAAGAAATTGTTGCCGAGGCACCCGAGGAGTTGAAAAAACAAGTTTTCAAGAAAACTAAACTTTCAAAAGTAAAAAGCAAAAATAAAAAGCGTATTGATTTAGCAAAAGAAAAAATCGAAAAATTGCATAAATTAAACGCAAAGAAAAAAGCACAAACAACGGCCAAGCCGTTAAGACATAACCCGGAAAAAAAGACCGCTAAAAAGGTTGATTTTAAAATTGCGGGCAAAAGGCCACAAAACGCACTTGACCGAGTTATGAGTAAATTATATAAGTAAAAAAAAGAGCATTAATATTAACTAAAAAAAAACAGAAAAAATGCCAAATCCAGGAATTACTACATCTTATGTAGGAGAATCGAGCGGGAAATATTTAGCCGCCGCACTTTTAAGTGCAAACACAATTGAAAACGGAGGACTTACGGTTGTTCCAAATATCAAATTTCGTCAAACGATGAAACTTGCCGATTTAGACGCGGGTATTCGAGATGCGTCATGCGGATACGAAGACAACGGAACCGTAGTTTTGACTGAGCGTATTTTACAACCCAAAGAGCTACAAAGTTCGCAAACTTTGTGTATTAACGAGTTCCGGTCTGATTGGGACGCAGTTTCAATGGGGTATTCAGTTCATGACAATTTGCCGCCAACATTCCAAGAATGGTTAATTTCTTACGTTTTAGGTAAAATTGCCGCAAAAACGGAAGTTGACATTTGGCAAGGCAACGCCGCCAATAGCGGCGAGTTCGACGGATTGGAAAAACAATTAGCGGCGGCGGTTGTTGCGGGTGAAATTCCGGCAGCTCAAACGGTTGCGGCGGTTGCCGGCGGTTTAAATGCGGCAAACATTGTTGAAGAATTAGGAAAGTTAATTGACGCTTCAAGCGACGCGACCTATTCTCGTGAAAATACATTCATCTATTTACCAATCTCCGCTTACAAGGCCTATACTAGAGCGCTAGGAGGTTTCGCGGCAAACGGTTTAGGTGCAAACGGTTATGAAGGACGCGGAAACAATCAAAGTTTTGATACCGGTTTAATGTTTGACGGTGTACGTTTATTTTGCGCGCATGGAATGAGTGCCAACAAAATGGTAATGTGTTCAACTGAAGATTTATTTGCGGGGACTGGTCTGATGAATGACATGAATGAAGTGAGTTTGATTGACATGAGACAGACAAGC
>CBDICY010000004.1:0-15485 GCA_965277445.1 Saprospiraceae bacterium
ACAGTAGCAGTACCAACTTGCGAAGTTTAGAAAACTTATGGCGACCTACGGATCATATGAAAGAATAGGCAATCTCTGTGTTTTTAGGGCAAATGGAAAGGCGACTTGTGTAAATATTGATTCCAAATACTTATAGATGTTTAGGCACTTCACTCAAGTAAGATTCGGTTTGTCTCTCTTGGTCTACGTAGTCAATCTTAATCATAATCTCTAATGAATCATCACCATCAATAGTAAGGACAGTTCCACCGTTGGTTTCTAAAATGAACTCGCATTTTTTTAATGCGTCGTTGGTTAGTATGTGGATTTCGTTGGTGTGTTGCATATCAAATAGTTTTTTATCAGCGGTGTTTAACATAGAAACAATTGGACTATCGTTGGAAGACGAAGTATAGTTTAAAGTAGGAATAACCATTTTTAGAT
The DNA here is from genome assembly GCA_965277445.1 of Saprospiraceae bacterium. Classification (GTDB taxonomy): domain Bacteria; phylum Bacteroidota; class Bacteroidia; order Chitinophagales; family Saprospiraceae; genus JAFMDF01. The sequence goes on from CBDICY010000004.1 coordinate 424, forward strand.
TCACCGACTCATGAGTTTGGGTTGCGTTAAACACCAATTTACAATCTATAATAGTTATGTAGCATTCACGTCTTGAATTGAAATGTTAAATTACTACGAACACGAATCCTTGACCCAGTCATATTACTACCAAAAGAACCAGAACTTCCTATCCTCGCAGTCATTTCAACTTCTATATAATCATTTACTACTAAATCAAGCACACCTTCCAAAGGGCAAGTTCCAAACTCACCAAAATTATCGTCTCGTGTATAGCAGTAACTATCACTACTCCAAATTGAGTTTTCAACTCCATTTTTTAAAAACAAACCTCTATAACATACTCTATCATTGATAGCAAGATTTTCAGGGTATAAAGAAGAGGAAATCCTATAATAACCTGCTCTATTAATTGTATATCTAGTATTACTTGTTTGAGTTACTAGTGCACTTTCCAAAGTATTTGCTTGAAACTCTACTAAATGAAACGTTCCAGTCATATTTACCTGAATATTGCTCCAATAAAAAGCATAATTGCTTACACTTTCTAAATACTTATTACTCGCCATAGTTAAAGTGTCAGAACCCATCGTAGCAGAGGCGGTGCTTATTTCAGTAGAACTTAGATTGATACATGATATATTATTAGCACTTACATTAATACCAATCAAATTACTTGCGTTTATTTGTGATGTGTTCGCAAACTGCATATTTAATACACCACCAATTGTTCCAAAGTCAGAGTTGAATGTGCTAAAATTACCAAAAAGTGAATCCACTTGTGTGGCTAGTGTTGATAAAGTTGCGGATTGAATTGCTGCTGATGTTTCAGATGGTGCTAATGATAGTGTATTCAAACTAAATTGAAAATCGCTGTTAAATAACATTGAAGCAGTAGATAAATTATCACCATTAATAGTTGATGCGTTGAGTGTAGATGCGTTGATTGTGGTTGAGTCTAATGTGGTAATGATCCCAGTATCCGATAATAAATTAAAACAATCTATTACTCCATCTACATCTAAATCATTCGTTATAGAAGCGTTTAATACATCTAAAAATGAAGAGTTTAATGTGGATATATTACATGTTTTCAAATTAGTCACACAACCAGTTTCATTATTATTCAATACTCCAGTAGCAGAAAAGTTAAGTGATGCTCCTAAATCCTGAATAAATATATTTCTTGCTTTTATGGTGCTACTATTCAATGTGGATGAGTTTAATGTGGTTGCTGAAAAGGTAGCTCCTAGTGCTGATAAAATATCACCTTTTACTTGTGCTAGTGAAACATTTGTTGCTCCAGTAAAGTCTTGATACAATCCATAGCTTGTGAGAAAGGTGATCTTATTAGTAGAGAGATTGCTAGTGGATATATTGGTAGAACATATATTGGTTAATTGTAATCCAGCAATGTTGTCCGCAGAAAGTGTCCCACTTATATTCACATTATGATGAAACTTGGTGCTGGTATTGTCCATATCCATGGTGGATGTATTGCTAATGTTGATATTATAATGAGTGTATTGACCAAATCTTGGAAGATTCAATCTTACAATATCATCGCTGTCGCAACCAAAACGCAAACCAACTTCTGTTGGCGCTTTTTGACTCCAAAAGTTAATCCGGGATCGCGTGTCTGTTCCTGCTGGTTCTCCAAAATAATTATCCGTTCCTTCTAAATAGGCTGGGTTATAAACAAACAATCCAGTTCTAAAATAACCAACACCAGTAACATCTAACCCAATAGATCCAGCAGTATCATCAATTGTTAATGTAGAACAATTAATATTTTGACTGGTTGTTTGGGTTGCACTTAAATTGGTGGTTGATATGTTAGTAGAGCATATATTCAATAAATCAATTCCTACAATTTGATCAGCAGCAAGTGTTCCACTTATATTTACATTTCCAGTAAAAAGAGAATCACCTAATACATCTAATTTTTTGCTTGGTGTTGTTTTTCCTACACCTAAACCAGTAGCAGTCCATTCTCCAACATCAACTCCTAAGTTTTTAAAATACACTCCTGTTCCGTTTATAGATGTCGCTCCACCGTCTGTTTGTCGTAAAGCATAATGCGTTGTGATTGGCGTGACTGCCTTGTTGTATAGTGATGCGGTCGTGCTGTCTGATGCTCCAATAAACCATTTAGCACTTTCGATATGTCCGGCTGCTGATACATTTTGAGTAGCAAGTGTTCCACTTATATTTACATTTTGATGAAACTTGGTTGATGTATTATCCATATCCATGGTTGATGTATTGCTAATGTTGATATTGTAATGTGTGTATTGACCAAATCTCGGAAGGTTCAATCTTACAATATCATCGCTGTCGCACCCAAAACGCAAACCAACTTCTGCGGGCGCTTTTTGACTCCAAAAGTTAATCCGGGATCGCGTGTCTGTTCCTGCTGGTTCTCCAAAATAATTATCCGTTCCTTCTAAATAGGCTGGGTTATAAACAAACAATCCAGTTCTAAAATAACCAACACCAGTAACATCTAACCCAATAGATCCAGCAGTATCATCAATTGTTAATGTAGAACAATTAATATTTTGACTGGTTGTTTGGGTTGCACTTAAATTGGTGGTTGATATGTTAGTAGAGCATATATTTAATAAATCTACACCTACAATATTATCTGCTGTGAGCGTTCCACATATATTCACATTTTGGACTACAGTTAAATCATTATCAATTGTCATTGAGCCAGTACACGATATATTGTTATCTACACAAATATTTGCTGCTTCGATTAAAGCAACCACTTGTAAGTCTTGAATAACTGTAGTTAAATCTCTTTTGATTTGTAATGCTGGTTGATCACTACTCGTTAATGGATAAAATACAAAATCACTTCCTGCAGTATTGTTATTTCCTACAAATAATGTTTGGTTCGCACTTCTGTATATATTTGTATATTGTCCTGTTCCTTCATTGAGATTAAAATCACTTGTTTCTATGTGGCTTGTGTTTAATTCACTCACATTCATATTCCCTTCCACTTCTAAATCGTTCGCAATTGTCATTGAGCCCGTACATGATATATTGTTGTCTACACAAATATTTGCTGCTTCAATTAAAGCAACTACCTGTAAATCCTGTATAACTGTAGTTAAATCTCTTTTGATTTGTAATGCTGGTTGGTCACTACTGGTTAATGGATAAAATACAAAATCACTTCCTGCAGTATTGTTATTACCTACAAATACCGTTTGATTTGCACTTCTGTATATGTTCGTATATTGTCCTGTTCCTTCCTTGAGATTAAAATCATTGGTTTCTATGTAGTTTGGTTTTAATTCACCGCTTACATTTAATGTCCCTTCTACATTTAATGTTCCTGTGAAAAGAGATGTACCTAAAACGTCTAAGGTTGTGGTTGGTGTTGTCTTACCTATTGATAATCCTGTACTAGTCCATTCACCAACATCTGTTCCGTTATTTTTAAAATATACCGCAGTTCCATTTAAACTTGTCCCCCCTCCGTCTGTTTGACGCAGAGCATAATGAGTTGTAACAGATGTAATATCCTTATTGTATAAAGATGCAGTTGTGCTGTCTGAAGCTCCTATTAACCATTTACCAGTTTCTACATGTCCAGTTGTAGTTAATGAACTAGCAAACATATTCCCAACATTTAAATCACCTTCTATTGAATCTACTGTCATAGTTCCAACTGATAAATTTGTGACTGATAAATTTTCAAAATCAAGTGCTCCGGTTATAGCACCACTTACAATTAAATCACCTGTAATATTTACTTCTGTTGGTTTTATAGTCAAGGTTTGATTTCCTCCAAGTGAAAAATTAAATTTACTTATATTACCAGTTCCTAATAACGAAGTTTCTGTAACCCCATTTTGTATTTGAAAGTTATCACCAATATTGGTTGAATATATTACTAGATTTCCATTTATCTCTCCTGCTTTACCTACAAACAATTGATTATCTACATTAAGACTTTGACCGAAATTAGATGTTTCACTAACATTTAATACACCATAAATATTTGCATTATTATCAACATGTAATGAACTAATAACTATATCAGCATCACTTTGAACGAAAGCACTAATAATATTATTTGTAATAGTTATATTTGTCCCGGGTATTAAAGCAACTGTGCTTATATTAGAACCTGTTAATGTTCCTGCTACAACAATATTTCCGCTTACATTAATATTGCTTACATTGAGTGTTTGTTCTATATCTACATCTCGTTCAAATATTACATCATTCCTGAAAGATCCACCATCTGCTAATAAAGTCCCATTAAGTAAAAGTGAATCATTCAATATTAAATCATTATATGTAAGAGAACCCAAAACTTCTAAACCTTGATTTACTTTTAAAGATTGAACGGAAACATTTGTACTATCTACTTCTAAATAAGCAACTTGTCCAAAACTTACTTTAAAATTTTTAGTTGATTGTCTTGTAGATATATTAAAGGTTGTTCCATCCCAAGCCATATCCGCATAATTCTGTACAACAGCTCCACCTGCTAAACGAACCATAGAACTCGAAACAATTACACCTGACTCAGGGAAACCAACTGTTACCATAGACCCGCCAACATTAACATTTTCTGTTGTAATTAAATTATCTATTGTGTGATTTAATGCAGTGATTGTATTACAAGAAATATTACCACAACTTATATTTCCTGAACCAATTAATATATTAGGATTAGAATATCCAGCAGTTTCAATAAATTCAATTACTTTAATAGAAACAAAAGAAATATTATCTAAACCCCAAGTATCATCTGAATTATTATCTACTCTTAATTGAATTCTATGATACTTTCCTAATGTATCAGTATTTTGATAAGAAGCAGAAATAGTATTTGAAGCCCCGCTTCTTGTTCCTCCACCACCACTGCCAGTCCATTCTTGAAAAAGTTCTTGAATAATTGTTTGAGTGGTATTGTTATTTTTTCCAACTCTTATCTCTGTGACAATTGAATCTGTTCCAAAACCTGTAACTGAATAAGAAAAACAAAATTCAACATGAATCTTACTTCCTTCATATTGAGGTGTTATATCTAAGTAACATATTGTATCTTCAACTCCTCCATTAATAGTACTATTTACTAAAACGAATTCGGATTCTGAAAGCATATAGCTCCACATTGTTGATATTGTTGTTGTTTGTGTATTGATTGCATTATAAACGGCACCGCTTGTAACTGGTAAAGTATTTCCGCTAGAGATAGTATCAGTTGTATTTACTTCTAAAATCTTAGCTACTGCTACATACGCTAATGAGTTCCCAAATTGCATCTCAGCTGTTGATAAGTTGTTTGCTTGTATTGTAGAACAATTAATAACATCGCTCACAATTAAATCTGTGATATAAGTTGTTCCGCCTATAACTACATTATTATTAACTGATAAAGAACTAGTATTTATTGAACTAAAATTAGCATTAGAAGGTAGAAGTGCATCATTTGTTACATTAATAATATTATTTAAAATACTTACATTATCTCCTGCTATTAATAAAGGTTGTACATCAGGTGAAGTAAAACTCGTACAGCTTATATTTTGAACTGAAATATTAGTCATTGACGCATTTAATACATTCAATTGACATACGTTTTTTGTAGAAACATTTAATGTTTCAACATTTAATAATACTATAGAATTATCAACTGTTAAATTTTGTACATCTAATGAGTCACAAGTAATTGATACTGGATTGAAAATAGTTGTTGTTAAATTATTAATTGTTGCATTTGTTATAGAAGCATTAATTGAAGATAAATTAGAAGAACTAATGTTTGTATCAATAGTAATCGAAGCTTGTGAAGGTGCATAACCAGCTACTGGAACACTATACATTTATATTATAGATTAACATTTTTTATAAAATTTAAACTTTTTTTAAAAAAAAAAGTTTCGACAAAAAAATGCTGAGGCATATATTTGCGTAAGCAGTTTTGCAAACACTTTTTTAAAAGTGTATATTATAGATTAACATTTTTTATAAAATTTTGTTCGATTGAATTTATAATAAAAAGGAAATGTGGATTTATTAATTTTGTTAAATTAGAAATTAATTCTTGATAACTTTTTTTATTTAATTTTATATTTTTATTAAAATAAGAATCAATTAAATCACAAATTTCTTCCTCATCAGTCAAATAAATATAATCTTTATAAAATTCATTTGCATCATCGTCTTTAGATTTATATGAAATAACATCACAATCACAAGAAATTGCTTTATTAATTCTATGTGTTTCTAGTGTATTATTTTCATAATAAGGAATATTTAAAACAACTTTGCTTTTTAATAATAATTTTGTTAAATCTTCGCTTGATTTATAACTCCAATCAAAATCAAAATAAATATTTAAATAAGGAAATTTATTAGTTAATTTAGAAAATAGTTTATCCCTTAATTCATTTTTTGTTCCAACGAAAACTATATCAAATTCTTTGGTGGGTTTTGCTTCATCTGGTAAAGTATATTTTATAAATTCAAAAAAAAAATATGAATATGTCTTAATATTAAATGATGATTTTAAAAAATCAATATTTTTATTTGAATAATCAAAAACAACATTTAATTTAATTAATTGTAAATAAAATTTATTTTTAAAAAATATTGAGTCTTGTTGTTCGCTATTTAATATAATATATCCAAAAATAAATTTTTTATCTTCTTGTGCTTTTAAAAGTTGATGAGCCATCTCATGAGCTCCAAAAACAATGTAAATATCTTTTGGTTCAGGATTAAAATCTTTTACAAGATCCCATTTAAATTTTTGTGATAAAACAACAGCATTTTCATTAAAGATTGAATGACAACAAATAATTTTAATCATATAATTATAATTAGATTTTTATTTTAATTTTAATCTTTAAACTGATTATATCCTTTACTTATTAATTTTTGTTTAATTTTTTTTCCCAATTTTTTATTTGACATTAACCTGCTAATTTCTGCTTGAGTTAATGGATCGCCTTTATTTAATTTAATTCCAATTGATTTCATAAAATTTGATTTTTCTTCTCTTTGTCTTTTTGAGGCCTCATCTGCTTTTTCTTTTCTTTTTGCTGCTGCTGCTTCTTCTCTTTCTTTTTCTGCTGCTAATGCTGCTGCTTGTTCTTTTGTTAATTTTATTGTTTTTATTTCTTCTTCTGCTGCTCCTCCTGCTGGTGGTTGTGCTGCTGCTGCTGGTGCTGGTTCTCCTGCTGCTCCTCCTGCTGCTGCTCCTTTTAATGGTTCAACTAACCTTTCATGATAGTATGGATCTGGTCCTCTTATTGGTGTTGCTTCTTGAATTGGTGATAATGTTGCTTCACCTGCTCCTGCTAGTCTTGCTTGAGCTGGTGATTGTGATAATGCTGCTTGACCAGGTGATAATGTTGCTTGACCTGGTGATGTTTGAACTGGTGTTGCTTGTGCTAGTGATGCTTCATATGCTTGAATTTCTGCTTCAGATGGAGGTGGTGGTAGTGGTGGTGCTAATGAACTAGGTTGAGCTTGAAAATTTGATGCTGTGTTTCCTGCTCTTCTTTCAGCTGCTGCGGAAGATAAATCTCTTCTTTGTTGTTGTGTTAGTTGTTGATTTGGTGAAGCTTGAATTTGTGGTGGTATTTGTGACGGTATTTGTGATGGTGTTTGCGGTTCAGCTGTTTGCATTGGTGATGGGGTTGGGGTTGGTGTTAAATTATTAATAATAGGTTCTTTTTGACTTAATGATCTTGTTTGGTGTTGCATCATTGCAGTTAATATAGATGAATAATCTGGTTGTTGTTGTTGTTGTGGTGGTAATTGAATTATTGATGGAATTGACTGCGGCTGTGGTGGTTGTGGTGGTAATCGTTTTCTTCCTGTTGTTCTATTTTTACCTATATTAACAACAATGCTCTGAGATTGTTTTTGTGTTTTTTGTTTTTGTTTTTGTTTTACTTTTTGTTTTGCTTTTTGTTTAGGAGGCATGATTTATAATATATAAAAATATTTTTTTATAAAAGTCTATTTTTAACATATTTCATTTATAATCATTTCATCAAATTTATTAAAATACCTATACTTGTTAGTTTGTTTTAAACTCATATCAATCATAAAAAAACTGAATTTATCTTTATTATCAAAAATATAATTCATTATTTGTTGCCAACAATTTTTTTTATAAGGCATTGTTTCTTGCATTATAGATTCCATTTCCATATTATTTTTTGGTCTAAAAGTTATAAAGTGACTCATTGAAGAACGAACACCTGTTCCTAAATCTTTCCATTTCTGAACTAAAAAAAATATACTACAAAATAGGTGTCTTCTATTCTGACATAAATTAATTAATTTTTTTTCTGCTAATTGAGATTTTCTAATTTGAGAACCAACATCATCGAAAATTATTACTGTTTTTAAATCATCATCTCTATTTTTTTCTAAGATATTCATAATCTCATCTATAGTTTCTAAATTAAATTCTTTAAATTTTTGTTCTCCTCTTATATCAGTGAAGGGATCGTTTTTCATAGATTTTCCATTTCCAAGTGTAGGTGAAACTATAATTATTTTATCAAATAATTTTCTATATGATTGCCTTTTACCATTCTTTTTTTTAGAAGTCATTAATGAAGTTAATAAAGTTGTTTTACCAGATCCCGGTGCTCCAGCAATAACCATTAAAAACCCAGAATAATTTGGTAAAGGCTCAGGTAAATCATTTGATAATTCTTTATCGAGATTATTTTCACTATTCATTATTTTTAGTTTATTATTTTTATATTGTGTTATTTCTAAACTCATTATAATAATAATATATACTTATAATTTTTTTAAACAAAATTAATTATTTTTTAAACAAAATTTATTATTTTTGGTTCTTTCTTTATAGTTACAGATGGAGTGGTCTCTTCAATTTGATTTTTTATTTTTGGTGCTTTCTCCTCGTCTTTATAATGATGATGATGAATTTCTTTAATAGTTTCTTTAACAAATTTTTTTTTTTTAGGTGAGTCAAACCCCTCTTTGGGGTTTCTAAAATCACTTCGTGATTTTTCTATTTTAAGTGGGGTTTCTGATTTTTCTTGTGTTCTATTTACTCCTTGTAATTCTCTTATTTTTTTAATAATTTGTGCGTTTGTTAAATTAACAATATCAATGTTTAATAAATCAGCTTCTATTTTTAATTGTTTTTTATTTAATTTTGATAATGGTTTTTTTTGTTCCTTAATAGTTTCCTCGGCAGGTGCTGGGGTAGGTGCTGGGGTAGGTGCTGGGGTAGGTGCTGGGGTAGGAGAGGCGACAGGTGCTGGGGCAGTTGTTTCTTGAAGTACTTTTTCTTGAAGTTGTTTCTCTTGAAGTTGTCTCTCTTGTCTTGCTTTCACTCTGTTTTCACGTCCTCTTTTTAAATTTTCTAATTGTTTTTCAGACATAACTCTTTTTGGTTTCTCTAATTTAATTATTTTTACTTTGGGATTAGTATCATTAACAATTTTATTGTCATATTGTTCAGGTTCGCTTTCAGTGGAAGAATCAGAATCATCAATAATTTTTTTAGGCATTTTAAATTTATAATATTAAGTGAGATTTTTTTTTTTTTTTTTCTAACTTAATTAAATAAATAAATAAATTAATAAATGGATGATTTATTAAAAAATAAAAAAACCTTAAATGAATTTAGAAAATCATTAATAAACACAAATAAATTAATAAAAAAAGATACAGAAACTATACCTAATATAGATGATATAAATGAAAATAATAAAGGAGAATGGATTAATCATGATCAAGATGATTTTAAAGATATATTTAATGGTTTATTATCTTATTGTAAAGATAATGAAGAAGAAGAATTTGATAATTTAGATTGGAGTAGTGTTAATTTTGAAATTAGAGGTGCTGATTGGTATGAAGCTAAATATCCCGGATTTGATCCAAAAGTTTATGATATTTTAGCAGAAGCATCAAAAGATAAAGTTATAGATGAAACTGAAAAACAATTTAAAATAGAAAAAACTGAAACCTTAATTAATTTTGATTAAACATTAAATTTATTTTTATAATATTTTATGGATTCTTCAATTGTTGGTTTTTCCCATAAAATAAATCTAGATAAAGTTCCAGCAGAAGTTGGATCATTCCAATTTTCATTTTCTTTATGTCTTGCTATATAAGATTCTCTTTTTTGTTTTGCTATCTCTATATTTTGATTATAATATTTTGTATAGTCCATATAACCCTTAGCTCCAAAATGGGTTGTTTTTGTTCTTCCATTTTCTAATTCAAATTTCGCCATTAATTTTTTATTTTTATTAGTTGAAACCTTAATATAAATTAATTTCATTATTAAACTTTTTTAAGAAAAAAATTTAATAATTATTAATTATTAATTATTTGCTTAAGCATTTTTTGAAAAATCACGAAGTGATTTTAGAAACCCCCCTTAGGGGGTTTATCAATACTTTTTTTTTAAAAAAGTATAAAAAGTATGTTTAAACAGCCACTGACCAAACCCCAGTGCCTCTCATGTTAAGAGATAGTAGAACAGTATATTGACAAAAGAAATCAATTTGAGCAGATTCAGATGACGCTCCATAAACTCCACGATAATTGACAGTAGAAGAAATAGTTGAAATTCCACTATAAATTTTAGCAGATTTGCCATCACTTAAACCGGTTTCCATTTCGACAGCAGTCAGGAAAGTTCCTATATTTGAAAAAGAAGTACTCGTCGACCCAGTTTCGTCACCATCTGCAGTATCAAATTTAAATGGAAGAATAACTCCAAATACCGACTGACCGTCTAGACCATTAGATTTAGAAGTATCTGTTATTCCACCAACAGCAACATTAAAAGTAGATTGTTTATTAAAATCTACTAATGAATGATCGGACAAAAGAAATTCTGCTAATGCTTCAGCGCAACTGTCTTCAACAATAACTGGACGAGCAGGATATGATTCACCATTTACAAAAATTTGATATTGTGTAAGATAATTTTTAACTCTGTTACCTAAATTGAAGTAAGCTGCAGCAAGAGAATCAGTAGGACGGTGGCAAACAATTACTCTTTCTAAAGAAGAAACACTTACACCTAAATTAGCTGTTACTGCGGTAGCCCCGTCAGTCATGTTTGTTCCTACATTTTGATATGAAGAAGCTAATATATTATAAACACCACCGGTCATAGCATCTACCTGAGCTTGTGCGCCTGGCGATAATTCAGTAAAAACACATACTAATTCAACTTCCGAAAAAGTAAGATTAGAAGTGTCAGCAGTGGCTTTCCCACTTAATTGTTTTGATGCAAGAGATATTTTAAATTGAACCGGAGCTAAACTGAAAAGAGGTTGTAGTCTATGAGGGGTGCTTAATCCAAACGGATGGAGAGTGAATGGAACACAATAAGTTCTAGTAGCAGTATCAGCTAATGTTTCACCTGATTGAAAACCACCATTAGTCCCCATTAAAACATTACCATACCCTGATTTATAAGCGGGGGATGAATCCATATCCATTAATAAAGTCATTAATACATTCCAATTAGGGCAATCAAAAATTTGAGCTCCACTAGTTTGGCATTGAACTCTTTCAATAAAACCAGCGGCCCCACAACGATCTAAAACAAGTGCAGATGTAACATTCGTTACTTTCATTTTTAAATAACATTGATTCCAATTTAAATAAGTTCCAGCTAAATTTGATGGTAAATCTATGTTAATGGTTTGTCCAGAAGTAAAAGTCTGACCATTAGCAGGATTTACTTTAACACGATAAGAACGACTGGCGACAGCGCGTTGTTTTTGAGATGGGTAAGCGAGAGATTCAGAAAAAGCGTCAGACATTTTTTTTATACTTTAAGAAAAGAAAAAAATTTTTTTGTTTTTTCTTTTTTTTCTTTTTTCTTTTTTCTTTTTTATACTATTTTCGATGCTAAATTAAAAATAGCTTTTCCGGTCAAACCACCGGCTTCTAAAGCAGAAGCAATTGGAACTGCTTCGGGCCCGGCTAGAGCAAGAGCAGGAGCTGCTGCGGAAACTATATCCGAAGCCTTAAGTCCCATTCTAACAATATTATGAGCTTCACGTTTTAAACCAAGTCTATTAGCTTGAATTTTCTTTAATCCTAATTTCATTTTATATAATATAATTATATTATAATTTTTAATAATTATTTACACTTTTTAAAAAGTGTTATCAAAACTGCTTAAGCAAATTAATTGTCTCTATATGCCTCAGCATTTTTTGCCGATACTTTTTTTTAAAAAAAGTATAATTATTTTAAAAATTCATTAGTTTCAGGATTATAATTTCCTTTAAGTTCCTCTTGAATAGGGAAATTTTTATTTAATTTCCTTAATTCATAAATAATTGTTCCTTCTTCTGCACTTTTTAATTCCGGTTTATAAATAGTTTCTAATTTAATTGTTATTTGTGCATCATTAGACCAAATATTTAAATCATTATCATCCATATCTGTTAATCTAAAAGCTATATTCGATATACTTTTTTTAGTTATTAAAAATCTTTGAATATCATTTGGTCTATAAAATATATAATATCCAAAAGGAGAATTGTTATTTATTCTTATAATAGCATTATCAATTAAACCAACAGAATTCATATTAGGAACACTAATGTTCTTAAATTTCAAAAATATAAATCTTGTATTAGAAAAATTAACACAACTCGGCATAGTTATATGATAAGAAGGATTTGTAATACTATTTAAAATAATTTCATTGTCATCATCATAATAAATATAATTATTAAATTGATCTTTTTTACCACCAATTAAAGATAAGCACGTTGTAGGATAACTAATAGTATTTATAATTTGAAATGCATAGTTAGAATACCAAATAATTTTAGCATTATTTTCGTCATAATAACCATATAAACTAAATTGAGAATTAGCTTCAATAGTTATTTTATCATTAACAAAAGATAAAAAAGAATTAATATTATAATTTTTATTTACACTACCATCACTATCTATAACAGTAATTGTAAAATATTTAGAAAATGTTGGAACATAAAAAGAAATTTTATTATTATTTACTGATACATTCGGCATAATATTTGGTAATTGTGCATCAGTTATTGATATTAATAATTGGCAGTTATTTTGAACTTGAATTGGTGTTTGGAAATTATATTGATATTCACTACCTTCTCCATCAATACTTCTAATTATGGAATTTTCTGTATTTAAAAAAATTACTTGATTGCTAAAAGGTGTATTTAAATTATAACTCATTTATATTATAACATACTTTTTTAAAAAAAAGTATTTACAAAAAATATATTATGTACTTTTTTAAAAAAAGTATTGTTAAACCCCCTAAGGGGGGTTTCTAAAATCACTTCGTGATTTTTCAAAAAATTATTGATAACCAGTTACTTTATTATAAATATATGTACCATAATTTAATGTTAAACTATTTTCAGGATTTAAAGTAGTAAAACTTGGATTTAAATGATCGTGTTGAAAATTAGCTGGTCTTAATGTCTGACCTTGTCTGGCATAAGATTCACCTATCATATAAGGCATATTTGTTTTTTGTAAAGTTTCAGCAAACCTTTCATCTTCTGCTATGTATTTACCCGGTGGAATTGTTTTATTTTGTAATGCTTTGAGAGTATCCGTATTATGAGATAAAGACATTTTTATTATATTGTAATGGTAGATAAAATTTTAAGATGATTTTCATATTTAATATTTAGATCTATATAGTTATATTTTGGAGAACACCAAATTTTTTTGCATATAGTATTTTCATTATGAGAAATACAACACATAATATTATCTATTTCAGTTTCAATTATATTTGGAATGTTTTCAATTAACCATGGAACAGCTTCGTTGCTTGAATTATTATTAAAATTAATATTATTTGTTTTTTTAAAAACTAATGTAGCTTCATTAAGCATATGTAAAAACATACACCTTTGTTTATAGTAACCTATTTTATCATAAACAATCATGTCGGCACTTCCTGAAATAGTTTTATCCTCTTTTATTAAATTAAAAATTGATTTACTAATATATTCAGGATTATAAAAATCATCTGTATCCATCATACAAATATAATTACTTGTTGCAACTCTAACACCATAATTTCTTTTTTCACCAATAGAAATCCGTGGAACTCTTAAATATTTAATTGGGTATAAAGTTTTTATACATAATGGATCATCTTTATCACTGTCATCTAAAATAATAATTTCCTTAATATTTGAATAATCCTGAGAATTAATATTATATTCAATTAATTTTTCAAATTTTTTTCTATTATAAGTTGGAATTATTATAGAAACGGAATAATCAAAATAATTCATTTATATAATTATAATATATTTTTTTCTAAATAAATATAAACAGGTATGCCATTAATAAATGAAATTGCTAAAATTTCAAAGATACATTATATTTATCAGGAAAAACCAAATATTGAAAAAGCACATAAAAAAGTAAATAGAAAATTAAATAGACTTGGTTATCAATTAGATGAAAATAATTCTGATAAAGATATATTAACAATAAAAAAAGGTAATAATATTCATTTAAACTATTCAGGAACAAATATAAATTCGCCAAGAGATATAATAAGTGATGTTTCTTTATCACTAGGAACTCAAAATTTAAACCCTCAATTTAACGAAAGAAAAAAGAAAACAAGACAAATAATGAAAGAATATGGAGATGATAAAAAATATACTTTATCAGGCCATTCACTTGGGGCAAGTATATTGATGAATACTTTAAAAGAAAGCAAGAGCATAAGGGATAGAGTAGATAAAGCATATACTTTTAATGCAGGTTATACACCATTATTTCATGACTCTTTAAAAGTATCTAAACCAATTAAAAAAGAATTAGATAATAAAGTTTCTCATCATAGAGTTAAAGGGGATTTAGTTAGCGCACATATGAATAAAGAAATAGCTTTTGGGCAACTAGCAGAATATAAACATTCTGATAAAAATGCCTCAATTTTAGATAAACATAAATTAGATACTTTCGAAGAAACAGAACTCTAAAAACTAACTTTTCTATTAAATGCTTCTCTACTTCTAATAGTATTCATATTAACACTTTCAAAA
>CBDICY010000005.1:0-16269 GCA_965277445.1 Saprospiraceae bacterium
GACACGATTGGCGGTGACACTTCAATCACATCATTGGCATTAGCTGCCGGGGTTGTTATTTACGGGAATTTCGATGATGTTGCCGTTGCAAGTGGGAAAGTTGTTTGTTATTTAAGATAATAGCAGATGATTGGATTAGGTTTAAAAATTCAGGTCAATCAGGCCATTGGTGAAGTTAGCACGTTATTAAGTGCGTTACAATCGCGCGCAGCATATTTTGAAAATGCAAGCGGAACAACTCAAATATTAGATGAGTTTGAAAGATGTTCAATTTAAAGGGGAAACAAAATGAGTAATTTATTACAAAAAGCATCAATAATCACAACGCCAACGGCTTATGATACCGGTAAAATATTAAGCGTTAAACCGGTCGAAACTTACGGGCCTGAACTTGTAACCAATGGCGATTTTGCAACTGATAGTGATTGGAATAAAGAAACGGGTTGGACTATTAGTGGAGGCAATTTAATAGCTACAAATGTTTCCGGAACGGCTGCCTATCAAACGGGCAACGGATTAGTTAATAATAAATTATACAAAGTTCAATTTGAGATAACAGAATATACTAATGGATCAGTAGGATTGAGAGCGGGAACGGGTGCAACTTTACAAACATTTAGTTCTATAGGTGTACACTTTGTTTATATGGTAGTAAGTGGCGCGCTTCAAGTAAGGTTTGATGTAATTGGAACAACTACGCTAAAAGTTGACAACGTATCAGTAAAAGAAGCATTAAACGCCGATTTCAATTTCTCAAGAAATTCATCCGCAACCCGAGTTGGTTCAAACGGACTTATTCAAGATGTTGCAAGCAACCTTCCAAGAATTGATTATACTGGAGGGGTTGGGAGTTGGAAATTTGAACCGCAAAGGACTAATTTGATTTCTTATAGTCAAGACATAATTACTGGTTGGAGTACAATAAGAGTTACTGTACAAAACAATCAAACTATAAGTCCAGACGGAGTTTTAAATGCTGCTTTATCAACTGTTACATCTGATAGTGGAAGTCACGCTTCTTTTGAAACTTTAAATGGTGTTGTAACTGCAGGAAATAATTATTATATCTCTTGTTTTGTAAAAAAATCAACAACTCGTTATATTAGATTAAATGAGGGGTATGTAAATGATGTAGTTACTTTTGATTTAGATACTCAAACATTTGTAATTACACAAGGAAGTCCAACAGATGTTATTTTTGAAGATTATGGTAATGGTTGGTATAGAATTGGCTATAAATTCGTTGCTCATTCTAGTGGAAATACTCAATTTGTTTTATACATAAACGACAACAATAATAATATAAGTTATGCTGGTAATGGAGAAGCGATATATCTTTGGGGAGTTCAAATAGAAGCCGGTTCATATCCAACAAGTTATATCAGATCCAATAGCGGAAGCGCCACAACTCGTTTGGCAGATGCCGCAAACAACGCGGGATCAAGTGATTTGATAAATTCAACAGAAGGGGTGCTATATGCGGAAATATCGGCGTTGGCTGATGATAGTACAAATAGACAAATGACTTTGTCAGACGGAACAAATACTAATAGATTAGTTTTAAAATATGATAATCAAAGTAATATCATTCAATCTTTTAATAGGGTTGGTGGTGTAGAAAGTGCTTTTTTAAGTGCAACTATTTTAGACATTACATTGTTTAGTAAATGTTTGGTAAAATATAAAGAAAAACGATTATCAATTATGGATTAATGGATATAAATTAGATACAGATACAAATTCAACTGTATGGCCGTCATCTACTTTAAATGATTTTAAAATTAATGAAGGCGGCGGGGCAGATTTTTTCGGAAACGTTAAATCCCTTTCAGTTTTTAAAGAAGCATTGACCGATTTGGAATTGGAATGTTTAGTATCTTGGATGAGTTTTTCAGATTTGGGAATTAATTTTGGATATACAGTTGAATAAAAAAATAAAAAATTAAAAAATGGCACAAACATTAAAATTTGGTAACGGTAATTTCGCAACAAAAGCGGGTTCAACGTTATGTTATGATGATCAGAATGGCAACTTTAAGCCAATTCCGATGGATTTCACAAGGGCATCAACCGCGACACGAGTTAATAAACAAGGTTTAATTGAGGTTGTAAAAAGTAACGTTCCAAGAATAGATTATACAGATACAAGTGATGGTGTGCTACTTTTGGAGAAGGCAGCTACAAACTTGATTACTTATTCAGAAGATTTTAGTCAGAGTATTTGGACTAAATCAAATTCTTCAATTACAAGTAATTCAGTAATTTCTCCAGATGGAACTTTAAACGCTTCTACACTAACAGACAACACTGTAAATGGAATACATAGGTTAAGGGATTCTATATCTTTAAGTGCATCTACTAATTATTCTTTAAGTGTGTTTGCTAAAAAAGGAACTTTATCAAACATACAACTTGCACTTATTAATACTTTAAATAGTTCTACATCAAGTAGAGTTTTTGATTTAGAAAATGGTGCTTTAGGAGAATCTTTAATTTCTGGTGGTACATTATCTAATTCTAAAATTACAGATTATGGTAATGGTTGGTTTAAATGCGAAATTACATCACAACTTAACTCAACACCTAACACTTATCAAATAACACTTGCTACTAAAAGCTGTGGAAATGCAACAACTGTATCTCAAGTTACTTATGATGGTGATGGTAGTGGTAATGTTTATTTATACGGAGCAATGATTGAACAAAATTCATTTGCATCTTCCTACATACCAACGCAAGGTTCTGCATCGACTCGTGTGGCTGAAACTGCAAGTGGTTCTGGTAATAGCGAAGTGTTTAATGATAGTGAAGGAGTATTGTTTTGTGATATAGCTGCTAATGCTAATGATGGTACTCAAAGGTTTATATCTATTGGAGATGGAACATCTAATAATAGAGTTATACTTGGTTATAGTAGTGGCGCAAATAGCATTATATTTTTTATAAGAGTTGGGGGTGCTTTAGTTGTAAATATACCAGTAACAATTAATAATGCAACAAATTATAATAAATTAAGTGTAAAATATAAAGAAAATGATTTTGCATTGTGGTGTAATGGATTTGAATTAGGAACAGACACAAGTGGCGTATCCTTTTCAAGTGGTGTTTTAGATAACTTAAATTTCTCTGATGCTGATGGAACAACTGAAATATTTTATGGTAAAACAAAAGAAATTGGCTACTACGATACAGCACTAACAGACCTTGAATTAGAAACGCTTACAAGTTATAAGAGCTGGACATCAATGGTAAACGAATTAAATTTAAATATAATATACAATGGCTAATACACTAAAATTAGGAGCTGGAAAATGGGCAACTGGTAAAGATACAGTTCTATGCGTTCAATGACGAAAATGGATAACTTTAAGCCGCTGCCATTCGATTTCAGTAGAGCATCAAGTGCTACTGTTGTTAATCAATCTGGTTTAATAGAAACAGTTGGTAGTGGAGAGCCAAGAATTGACTTTAAGGATAATACTAAAGGTGCTTTATTGTTAGAGCCGCAGAGGACTAATTTAATATTGTATTCTCAAGATTTTAGTAATGCTTCTTGGAATACAAGTTCAACAAGAAGTGTTGATTTTGCACCTACAAGCACAACAGACCCAGAAGGTAAAACAAATGCTTATAGGGTTACATCAACTGCATCAAACAATCAAGTTGCAATTTTTGGCTCTATTATATCTGGTCAAGTTTACACTAATAGTATTTATGTAAGGAGAGTTTCTGGTAGTGGAAATATTATTTTAAGAAATGTAAATAATGAAGAAAATAATTTTCAATTAAGCGTAAGTGATGGTTGGAAAAGAATAGAAACAACTGCAACATCTACATCAACATTTGGAAGATTATATATTAACTTACAAACAGTAGGCGATGTAATAGAAATTTGGGGCGGACAAGTAGAACAAGGCAGTTACCCTACATCGTATATTCCTACATCTGGACAGAGTGGCGGTGTAACGAGGGTTGGAGATGTTTGTAGTCAAACTGTACCAGATGGTGTTATAGGACAAACAGAGGGGGTTATATTTTTGGATGTTAAAATGCCATCCGTAATACAATCAAACACTACTTTTTCAATAGGTGGAGGCACAAGTGGAGAATATGCTCAATTAGAAATAAGAGCTGATTTGTCTATAAACTGGAGATACAGACAAGGTAATGCAGATTACATAAACGCAAACGTTGGTTCGTATGTTGGTGGCGATAGATTAAAACTTGCTTTTGCTTACAAGAACGGAAGTTCTGTTTTATATAAAAACGGAGTAAGTATTGCAACTGACAATGGTTCTATTGTTTCAAATTCTTGGAATAATGTTAATTTCTCGAATTATGCAGGAACTGGAAAATTAAATGCAGATGTAAATCAAACATCATTATACAACACAAGATTATCAAACGCTGAATTACAAGCATTAACAACAATATAACAAGAGTAATAAATACACATATTAAACTAACAAGAGTAAATAATTAAATAAATTTAATAAAATGAAAGTAGGAAAGTATTTTTTCAAAGATTTAGCAACTGCCGAAGCCAAAATAAAGGCCTTAGGCGTAAGCGAAGACGAAGACGGTAATGAATACCCAACACATTCACATTCAATCGTAAAACTAGGTCATATTGTCTTAGAACAACCTGAATTTGATGAAGATGGTGAGATTACTAAAGAAGCCGTTTTAAGTGAAAACTATCACTTGGATGTTTTATGGGATTTAAGCGATTCAACTGACGAAGATGGCGAATTAATTAAAGCCGATCATCCACACGGATGGAAATCTGCAAGCGTTGAATTAGATTCAAATGGCGTTCATTCATTCTTTGGAATTGATTATTTAGCGCACAAAATGTAATTTATGGCGAATCCAACTTTGGCAATGATTCCAAGTGGGTACAAAGCCGGAAAAGTTTATTCAGTTTTGCCAGTCAATGGGGATGGTGATTTTACAACATTCACAAGGGCCGGACAAGCAACGCGCGTTAATCAAAGTGGTTTTATTGAAACTGTTGATGCAAACATTCCACGTTTAGATTATACAAACGGAGGTTGCCCGGTTTTATTATTGGAGGATCAGAAGGTTAATAATTTAACGTATTCAGACGATTTCAATAACTGGACAAAAACTAACATAACAACAACGACAAACACAACATTATCGCCAAGTGGTGATGCTTCAGCGGACACTATAACAAGAAATTCAACGGCTGCATCTTACGTCAACAAATCTTTTACAAAAGAAGATGAAGATTCATTTGAAATGACTTTATCTGTATTTGTCAAAAAAAATGTTGGCGATTTCTTTGCAATTAGGGCGCAAGGTATTTATCCGCATAGGGTTGATACTTTGTTTCAATTTAGTAATGAAACATTAACTTCATCCGAATCTGGAAATGGTAATTTTTCATTTATAAGTGCATCATTTACAAAGTATTCTAATGATTGGTATCGTTTAAATGTTTCATTTGAAACTGACGAAGCTGCAACATTAACAGCATTATTTTCGCCAAGAAGTTTAAGCGGTCAAGTTGATTCAACAGATTCAGCAAGTGATTCAAGTGTTTTTATTTGGGGCGCACAATGTGAATATGACAGTTTAACTTCATATATTAAAACGACAACAGTAGTACAAACAAGATTAAAAGAAACTTGTAAGGATGGCGGTAATTCGGTTTTATTCAATGGCAATTATCAAAGTGATTTATTAAATCCTTTACGATTACGATCAACCTATTTTGAAAATTTACAAGGCACAACAGATATATTAAATTCATTTCTTTGTGACGGCGTTTTAACTTATGGTTCAACGATGTTTGTTGATTTACAAAAATCTTTTAAAGACAGAACGCTAGGGCGCATATCAATTTCAGACAGTTCAACTTCAAACGCCGTTGTTATTAGTAAGAAAACAAACAACTCACAATTTTATTTATTTATTACTAGGGCCAACGGAGATATTGTTGCTGAAATTACAACAAACGTTGATTATGATGTTAGGAATAAAATTGCTATTTCTTGGGAGGTTGATAATTTTAAATTTTATGTAAACGGCTTTTTAGTTCATACAGTTACAAGCGGAGAAACACCAATTGATTTAAACGCATTTGCATTTAACGGAAGCAATGAAAGTTTATTTAATTTTTTCGGTGAAATAAACACGGTTCAATATTATAACTCAAGTTTACAAAATTTAGAAATTGAAAAATTAACTTCATACAGTTCATTTGAAAAAATGGCTGAATCACAACTTTGTGAAGTACAATAATTAGAATTTAATAATAAATAATAATTCGTATATTTACAAAAAATTAAATAACATTAAAATTTTTATATAATGGCTACAACTGGAGTATTTAACGGAACTAATTTATTGCTTAAAATAGAAGGCACGACAATTGGTCACACAACAAGTTGTTCTCTTTCTTTGTCAATGGACACACCGGAAGCGACAACAAAAGATTCAAACGGATTTTCTGAATATATTGGCGGCGTAAAAGGCGGAGAAATATCTTTCGAAGGTTTGGTTGCTTATGATGATGGTGCAAATGCAATTGAAATGGCTGATTATCTTTTGGCTAGAACTCAATTAACTTGTGTTTTTGGAACTGCTGAATCGGGTGATGCAATTTATACGGCTGAAGCATTTTTATCTAGTGTTGAAATGTCTGCTGAAATGGAAGCTGCCGTTACTTATAGCGGATCACTTACAATTACCGGCGCAATAGTAAAATCAACTAACTAATTAACATTAGTTTTTTTTCATAAAAAAGCCGCCGTCTATTTTTAGGCGATGGCTTTTTATTTTTTATTAATCAAATCTTTTAAAATGACAAACAAAAAAAGAGGTTATATTGATATAACCGTTGACGGCAAAAAAAGAACTTTACATTTTTCAATGAACTTTTGGGCGGAATTTACCGAACAAATGGGCGTTTCACTACAAGAAATAGGAACTGTTTTTGAATCAGGTATTTCATTAAATGGATTGCGTGCCTTGATTTATTCTGCGGCCCTTGCAAATGACTTAGAAAGCGGTAATGAGATTGAATACAACCTTTATACGGTTGGAACTTGGCTTGATGATATTGATGCGCAAAAGATAAACGAGATTGTTGAGGCAATGACTGAATCAAAAATATTAGGTAATTCATTAAAAAACGAATCAAAAGTTGCGGCAAAGCCGAAGCCGTCAAGGAAACAATAAACTTTGAAACTTTAACCGATTATTATATTGGGCAAATCGGAATTTTGCCTAATGATTTTTGGCGGCAAACGTGGCGTGAAAACGGTTTAATGGCGGAATCTTACCACAATAAGGTTAATTTAAGTTGGGAGCAAGCGCGTTACATTTCAACAATGATTTATAATGTAAATTGTCAGAAGAAATCCCAGATGTTAAAACCCGAACAAATATTTCCATTGCCTATTGATAAAATAAGAAAACAAAAAAGGGATATTCCAAAATCAACGCGTGAACAAATGCAAGCGTTTGAAAATAAATCACAATCAATGACCAACAAAAAGACGTTAAAATAAAAGCGTCTTTTTTTTTGTATTTTTGTTTCAATTACATCCTATATTATGGCAGATCAAAATTTAAAAGTAAATATTACCGGTGACAGTTCAAAACTGTCAAACGCCCTTTCATCAGCATCAGGAAAACTTCAAGCATTTGGTTCAAAAATGCAAAGCGTTGGGAAATCAATGACAACTTCTTTGACTTTGCCTTTAGTTGCCGTTGGTGCGGCTGCCGCTAAAATGGCTTTTGACTTTGACAAGTCAATGACTTCAATTCAAGCGCTTGTTGGCGTTTCTGCGGACAAGGTGGCTGAAATGGGTGAAACTGCAAAGAAAATGGCAGTTGATACCGGTAAAAGCGCTAATGAAGCCGCTGAAGCGTTGTTCTTTATTACTTCAGCCGGTTTAAGGGGTTCTGATGCAATGGATGTTTTAAATATGTCTTTAAAAGCTGCGGCCGTTGGATTAGGTGAAACAAAAACAATTGCCGATTTATCAACTTCTGCAATGAATGCTTATGGAACGGAAAATTTATCCGCTTCAGGCGCAACAGATATTTTAACGGCTGCGGTTCGTGAAGGTAAACTTGAAGCATCAGCATTAGCCGGCGCAATGGGTGGCGTGATTCCTTTGGCATCTAATATGGGCGTTTCATTTGACCAAGTTGGTGCGGCAATGGCAGCAATGTCAAAAACGGGAACTGATGCGGCAACCGGTGCAACGCAATTAACGGCAATATTAGCATCGTTAAAAAAACCAACTTCAGAAGCCGAAGCGGCATTTGCTTCAATGGGAATGTCAACCGAAAGTGTTCAGCAATCATTAAGCGAACAAGGTCTTTTGTCTACTTTAGAAATGCTGCAAAATGGTTTAAAACAAACTGGTCAAGATACTACGGCAATATTTCCAAATATTAGAGCATTAAAGGGTGTTTTAGATTTAACTGGCGCTGGATTAGAAGATAATAGAAAAGTTTTTGATGCGTTAACCAACTCAATGGGTGCAACTGACAAAGCATTTGAAAAAACATCGCAATCGGCATCGTTTAAAATGACTCAAGGACTAAACGCAATGAAATCATCATTGTTAGAAGTTGGTCAAGTTATATTGACGGCGGTTGCTCCCGCGGTTCAAAAAGTTGGTGCATTTTTTACGAGTTTATCAGAAAAATTTAAAGCATTATCACCAACAACGCAAAAAATTATTATTGCATTTGCGGGAATTGTTGCGGCATTAGGGCCGGTTATTGCTATCTTAGGAACGCTTATAACATTAGCGCCCGCAATTGGTGCTGCTTTTACCTTAATGATGGGGCCGGTTGGTTTAGTAATTGCCGGATTGACTGCGATTGCAGTTGTAATTTATAAAAATTGGGCCGGTATTAAAGCGGCTTTAATTAAAGTTGGAAATTATTTTATTGAATTATATAATAACTCATTACCAATAAAGATTGCAGTAAATGCAATAATTATGCAGTTCAAAAACTTTTTAGCCGTTGGAAAATTTGTTTTTAAATCAGTTATAACTGTTTTTAAATTATTTGGAAAAGCCGCAATGGGAGTTTTAGGTGGTGTTGGTGATGTTTTGATGGGTATTTTCACCCTTGATATGAATAAAATAAAAAGCGGATTTAAAGGTGTAGGCGAGGCAATGCAAAAAAACTTTTATAGCGCTATTGATGGTATAAAAGCAAACGCAAATGAATTAGGAGGAGCAGTTGTTGATAATTTTAATGATGCATTAGAATCAAAAAAAATAGCTAAATTAAAAGTTGAAGCGGAGGTTGTCAGCGTTGATGTATTAACCGACACAACACAAGGTGGTATAACATCAGGTACGCAAGCATCGGTTGGCGGAACTATTAGCGGCGGCGGCGGTGTAGGCGGCGGCGGTGGTCGTGGTCAAGTTAGTGCAATTGGAGGCGGTTTAGATGTTAGCGGTTTAACACCAATATCAGATGCAATTCAAGCTGACACCTTAAGAATACCGGAAGTGATGTCTGAACAAGAAAGTGTTTTAGCTGAACAAAGAGCAATTGCAATGGCAAACGCCCTTGAATTTAGTATGGGTATTAGTCAAATAATAACCGGCGGATTAAATGATTTGGCGGTTGGAATTGGTGAATCATTAGGAAAAGCATTAGCCGGTGGCGGAAATTTAGCGCAAAGTTTGTCAAAAGTTGTATTGGGTACAATAGGGAATATGGCGGTTCAAATGGGTAAATTGGCAATAAGTATTGGAATAGGTGTTGAAGGTATCAAAAAAGCGCTTCAATCTTTAAATCCGGCGGTTGCAATTGCGGCCGGTATTGCACTTGTTGCATTAGGATCGTTTGCAAAATCTCAAGCCGGTAAAATTGGAGGCGGTGGCGGTGGTGCTACTGCATTTGCTAATGGTGGTATTGTTAGCGGCCCAACAATGGGACTTGTAGGAGAATATCCGGGCGCACGACAAAATCCCGAAGTAATAGCGCCATTAAATAAATTACAGAATATGATTGGAGGTTCAGGCGCTGCGACAAACGTAAACGTTGGCGGTCAAATTAGATTAGAAGGTCAAGATTTATTGATTGCAATTGAAAGAGCGACTGAAACAAGTGACAGAATATCATAAAAAATAAATAATGGCATACGGCGTTAAATATAGATTAGAATTTTCCGATGTTTTAGAGCGCGGAAAAAAAGTTGAAATATTAAAAAAAGATTATACCGGTGAAGTTTTGCCAATGGTAGGAACTCAAAGCCCGGTTGTTATTCAATGGCAAGCATCAGATGATTTTTATCGACCAATAATTGGTTCAAAATGTGCGTTAAATTTAATGGTAACGGACACCGTTCAATATGATGATTTTTACAAATTTGATGAACGCGAATATAAGGTTGTTGTTTCTTATTTAAAAAGTAACTCCGAAGTTTACGCTGATCGTGTTATTGCTGACGGTGGTACTGTTGAATCATTAAATTGTGTTAATACATTAGCGAGCGGAATAAGTACTGAATACAGCGCTTATTGGAGTGGTTTTCTAGTAGTTGATAGGTTTATTGAAAAACTACAACCAAAGCCGTTTAACGTTTCTTTTAATGCGTTTGATGGTTTGGGTACACTTGACAATTTTGAAGCGCCTTTAAGTACTAATTACACACCATCAAGCCCAGTTTATTTATCAGATGCAGAAAGAATATCAACAATTTTGGCGCATCTTGATTTAGATTTGGAAATATGTTTTATAAATGATTTAAGCGCGGTAAAAATTGCGGGCAATCCAACTAATAGTTATTTTCCAAATACAGTTTCAATATCGCCTGGATTCAATGAATTAGTTAATGGTTACGAAATACCTAATGCAAAAAATCAATTAGAAGATTTATTAAAAACCTACAATATGCGGATTTATCAATCCAATAATAAATGGTACATAGTAGAAGCTACTAATATTTTTGATGTTGATGTAAAAGATAGCATATATAATCAATTGCAAAATACTGGTGTTGTGCCTACAAATATCAGGCAGCAAATCACAAACGTTTTAAATATAAAAAACAACGAAGATTTAAAAGTTTATAATTACAATTCAAGCGGTGTTTTTCAGTCAGTAACAAAAGAATCTTTTCTTTCAAAAGTGCCATTAAATTTAACGCCTTTAAAAAAGAATTTAACTAAGGAGTTTATACAACCTTTGGCAAGTGTAAAAACCGAATCAATAGATGCTAACTTTACACAAGCGGGATTCAATGCCGGTTTTGAATATGGTTTAAGTGGATATACTGTATTTAATAATTATGCAGAAATAGCAACAAACGAAGTTGTAGCACAAGGCAATAAATCAATGAAGTTAAGTTCATCAGCGCCATTGACAAGCCAATCAAATTGTTTTAGTCCAGATAACATTGTTATTAGTGATTTTGAAAAAATTGTAAATTACAAATTAAACTGTAAGTATTTTATTAAATGCAATATACAAGATAACGCAACCGCGCCGCCCGCAAATATTCAATTTAGAATTAGAGTTGAACTCCAAGGATCACCGGGTAATTATCACGAATGGAATTTTGATGATAAAATTTGGGTTTATCAAACGTTACAAAACAATTCAATAACACATACTGAATTTAATCAGTTTGAAACATTAAAAATTGATTTTACAAATGATGGCATTACTTGGGTAAATCCAAGCGCTACTGTTTTAAGTGTAATTATACAAAACACAACAACACAAAACACGTTTTATGAAACAACTTATTTTGACAATTTAGAGGTTTTAAATACTGAATTAGAAGCCGCAAGTTCATTGTCTTTAGTAAGTGTTATAAACGATGGTAATTTTAACACATATAAAAAAGAATTTAAACGTTACAATACAGTATTTACAAACCGGATTGATGCGTTTGTTAGATCTCGCGACAATTACGGAACGTTTCAAACGCCTAATAAATTTAAAACTTTGTATGATTTGGAAAATCAAAACATTGCAAATGATTATCGTGAATTTGTTTTAAGATATGAGGGTTCATTTAGAAACTTAGAAATCAAACCATTGGCATTCAGCAATAAAATTTGGTTTAATTGGTCAGCAACTGATTATGATTTGCAAACAAGTATCATTGACCGAATGACTTACAATGTTAAAAATGCTGAATACAAAATAAAGGCACACATTCCAAATGACGATGATGATGTTACTATAATAAACACAATTAGTTAAAGAATTTTTTTTGTTTTGTTTGTCAGCCGTCGTTTGTCTTTATTGATTTGCGGCGGTTTTTTTTACTATAATCTTTTTTTTATTGAAAGTTTTTTTTTATTTTTGTATCAAATAAAAACTTAAATATATGTTTGAAACACACTTCAAGGCGGAATTAAAACGCCTTAATTTAAAACGATACGACGTTTGCGAGTTATTAGGTTGCACAATGCCGACGTTAAAATCACGTTTAAAAAATTCGGATACATTTACTGTTGGTGAAATAATTACTTTACACAATTCGGATTTTGATTTATTAGGAATTATAATTTTTAACAAAATAATAAAAGAATGAAAACAATAAACATTAAAGGAAAAGATTACATTACAGTTAACGAACGCCTAATTTATTTCAGAAGTCAACCGGAGTTTAAAGGATGGCAAATCAACGAAACAATTGTTTCAATTGATGACAAAGAAGCAATATTTAAAGTAACCATCTGCAATAATGAAGGTCATTTTGTTGCAACGGCACATTCACAAGAATACAGAGATTCAAGTTATATAAATAAAACATCATTTGTTGAAAACGGATTCACTTCAGCATTGGGCCGCGCCTTGGGATATTTAGGCATTGGAATCGATACATCAATTGCATCGGCTAATGAAGTACAAAACGCCGTTAAGAATCAATCAAGCGTTAAAGATGATAAGAAGTGGCTTACAGAGGCGCAATTGAACGCCACGTTAAAAGCTAGCAAAGACCAAGCGGAAAAGGTTTTAAACACCTTTAAAATGAAAAAAGAGTATAGAGAAAAAATAGTAAGTAAGTTTAATTTAAAATAAATAAAAGATGAGTACAAAGTATGAACACCAAAACGGAAACGGAAGTTTGTTTAAAAACACAAACAAAACTTCAGACAACCAACCTGAATATTCAGGAACGATTAAATTACAAGATGGAACGGAACAACAAATTGCTGCTTGGGTAAAAGATGGCGCAAAAGGAAAGTTCTTTTCATTAAAATTAAGTGATCCTTATGTTAAACAAGAAGCGGCCGCGGTTGCTGAAGGCGGTGACGATTTACCGTTTTAACTAATAAATGACATTCAAAACAAATGGCGGTTCCTTCGGGGATCGCTTTTTTTTTACATTATTTTAAAAATAAATTGTTTATTATTTGTTTATAACTAAAATAATATATATCTTTGAAGTGTTGCAACGAAGCAACCACAAAACAAAAACAAAATGCAAACACTAAAAAATAAAGTAATAGCAAAATTAATTAAAAACGGAAACAACATAAATGATGTTAAAGAAATGATTAATATTCATTTTGAATATGCTTCTAAAAAATACACGACTGTTAATTCAATCGCTAATTGTATAAGAACTATATACTAATAATAACAACCCGGGCCGTTAACGCGGCCCTTTTAATTTAAACACTATGAACATTGACACTATTAAATTTCTTCAATTTAGAGTTGAAGCACTAGAAAGAGAAAACAATAAATTAAAACATATTGTTGAAGAACAAAACAATTATATTATAAACGAGGCGTAATTATGAAAACACAGTTTGACACGAATGAAGTTTATCATTCATCGCCCGGAATAAGCGCTTCAGGCCTTAAAACAATACACAAGAAATCAGTTTATCATTTCTTAAAACAAAAACCTTTTGAATCATCTGCAATGGCATTAGGTTCTGCGGTTCATTGCGCTATGTTAGAACCCGAACTTTATTATAAGGATTACCACGTTATGCCAAAGATTGACCGCCGTACAAAGGCCGGAAAAGAAGCGTTTGAAATAGAATCTAAAAAAGCCGAAGGCAAATTATTATTAGGTTTTGACGAACATAATAAAATCACTAAAATATTAGAAAATTTTAGAAATCACGATTTGGCTCAAAAATATTGTCAAGGCGAAATTGAATTATCGCATTATAAAAAGCACGATGATGTTGATGTTAGGATTCGCCCTGATGTTTTAAATCGCGTTGAAAACTTTATTTCAGATGTTAAAACGTGTCAAGATAATTCACCGGTTGCATTTCGTCGCGATGTTTACAAATATGGCTATCATTTACAATGCGCCTTTTATTCCGATATGTTAGACGTTCCGGCTGAAAACTTTCGCTTTATAGCCGTTGAAACTAATTGGCCGTTTTCTGTTGAGGTTTACGCGTTAAGCGATGAAATGATTCAACAAGGGCGCAAAGGTTGGCAACGTGCCTTTAATGATTGGAAAATATATGCTGAAACCGGAATCATATCTGGTTTTATTTGGAATGAATTTAATAATGATGGCTCTTTAATACTATAAAAAATGACTTTAGATAATTTAATAAAAAATGTAAATAATTATTACAACGTTGATATTCGTGAAAACTCGAGGCAAAGGGATATTGTAATGGCCCGCGCTGCATTTTATTGGTTGGCGCGTAACACAACACGGTTTTCAATGAAGTTAATTTCACAAGCCGTTGGCCGTGATCACGCTTCAGTAATTCATAGTTTAAAAAACATTGATGATTGGATTCGATTTGACAAAGTATTTAATCAAAGATTTGAAAATTTAAAAAAACTTGTTTTTAATCAAATAAATGATTATACTATCAGCGCCGAATCAATGGTTTATAAATATAATTCACTTTTAATTGAAAACGATATATTAAAAATCGAAAATAAAAAATTAAAAAATGCACTTAGAGATTAAAATAAAAAAAACAAAAAAAGATTATTATAAATTAACGCTTATTTCTAAAGACAATAAATTTATTGGTGAATTTGAGCGCTCTGAAATTAGAAATATTATAGGCGTTTTGGATAACGAAATTTAAAAATGGCAAAAGCAAATCCATATCAAAAATATTTAAAGGGTGAAGATCAGCTTCAGCGGGCCGTTATGAATTACATTGAAATGCAATATCCCGGAACAATTTACACTCATCCAATGAACGAAGGTAAAAGAACGCCATTTGAACAATATAAAATGAAATACCTTGGCGCAAAACCCGGAATCCCCGATTTATTAATTTTTACACCAAATGCAAATAGAGGCGGTTTAGCGATTGAATTAAAATACAAATATAACAAACCCACACCAAATCAAAAAAAGTGGCTTAAATGGCTTGAAAATTGCAATTGGGCGGTTAATTGGCATAATAACTTTGACGATTGTATTGACACTATAAACAAATATTTTAATAATGAAATTTAAAAATTAAAAAATGAAATATAAAGGAGTTTATTTTGACGATACAAATCAAAAAATTAGATGGACACAATCGGATTCAGATAAAATTGCAGTAACATATCATTACGTTGGTAGTTCAACAAGAGTTGAATTTGATTTATTAATAGAATTACTATGGTTTAAATATGAAGATACAGAAATTGACATCGATGAACTAAAAAAAATATTTGATGATTTGCGTTCTTTTTGTGATAACGTAAAATATAATCATATTTTATAAAATATTGTTATACAT
This sequence comes from Saprospiraceae bacterium, assembly GCA_965277445.1. Classification (GTDB taxonomy): domain Bacteria; phylum Bacteroidota; class Bacteroidia; order Chitinophagales; family Saprospiraceae; genus JAFMDF01. The sequence continues at coordinate 15,705 of CBDICY010000005.1, forward strand.
TTGTAAAGTTGAGTTGCGGCAACACTAACTTTTTTCAATACCCTATTGATGATGCGCCCGCAACCGCTGATTTGATAGGGTTATTTTTTACACTATGGACATAAACAAAATATATAAACCAAAGAAATTTGCGAGGTTTACAATCGTGCCAAATACTATATTCAGGCACAAAGGAATTTCATCAAGCGCAACCGGATTATATTGTTGGCTTTTTTCACACGAGGCAAAAACAGAAATGACAGTTCAATTTATCTGCGGGCATTTTAAAGACGGCAAAGATGCCATTAATACACGCTTAAAAGAACTAATAAATTCGGGGTTTTTAGTGCGTAAAGAGATAAGAAAAAACGGAAAATTTGCCGGTTATAATTATTATCTAAATGACAAACCTAAGAAGGTAAAGCCAACCGTAGCGGAAAAAACCGCAACGGTAAAAACCGCGGCGGTAAAACCGGACACGGTAAATCCGCAACAAAGTAATACTAATACAAACTATATAACTAAAGAAATACTAAAAAAAGAAATACCCACAAAATCAAAAACGCCACAATACAATTCAACCGTT
>CBDICY010000006.1:0-7010 GCA_965277445.1 Saprospiraceae bacterium
TGCAGCAAATCGAACAGCCCCATTTAAGTCACCTATGAAATCTGGAGCAGTAACGTCACCTGTAAAGGTTGCCCCTGTTAAATCTGCCTTTAAATTTAGTTCATCTTGTAAATCTGTTTGACTTGATAAAGTTCCAGTAATTCCTCCCCAAGCTGCTGAAGATGAAACCGTCAAGTCACCAGAACCCAAAAGAGTTTCACCGTTAACCGATTTAATATTTGTTTGATTAACCAGCGTTGCTTGCTTGCCATCTATTTGCGTTTGAATTGCTGAAGTAGTTCCATTTAGATTGAACTAAATTCTGCATCTGTTACGCTTCCGTCTGTTAAGTTTGGGACTCCGTCTATTAACGTTCTTCAAATTGTGCTTTGAGTTGGTTTATCACCTGTTTGAAAATACCCTTTTAAGGTTGTTCTTGTTGCCATATTTTTTTTTATTGTACTGTAAATGTATCTATCTGATTATCCCAAACTCCAATGCCATCGCTAATATAGTTGCGTCATAAATAATTGAATCAGCACAACCTGTTTTCGCATATTTAACCGTGATGTCTAATGAAGCAGTCCAAGCCAACATCCTATCATTTTTATCGATGTTTGGAGAACTTGGGGAAATTGAAATGTCTGTATCTAAACTGTAATTTGTGTAATCTTTAAAGAGGTTACCATTTGCAAACTGGCCGATAACGTCTTGAATCATATCGAAAAGTTTCGAGTCAACTTCTAAATCATCGCTCCTGTCTTTGCTTGGGATATCAAAGCAAGTAAGTAAGATTGTAAAGGTGACAAACCCCTTTCCGCTTTGGCTGCCTTGAGGCTCTACCAAAAGAGCAGGTAACTTGTCTGTCTTTGTGTCTAATTGGATTGAATCGCCATAGTAAAATGAAGTGATTTGAGGATGCGCTGTTGCCAGCTCCTTAATTTCATTTACTACTTGGTAAAGTGTCTGCATAAGTATAAAACGAAAAAAGTCACGTTCTGTTTTTCTTTAATCTATTTGTTTGCTGTTCGTTCTTATCTTTTCGATACATTAAAAACAATAAAGCCTTTTCAATAGGTATTTCACCGACTGCATCTAACTTCAAAACGTCATCGTTTGCCAGCTCAATTAAGAAGTGATACCAGCCCCATTCTATTGTTCTGCTTGTCTTAAAAGTTTCCTTCGTTCCCTTCTGCTCAAAGAGGTATGCGAAGTTTGTAATAACTCGTTTCTCAAAGTCCAAAAAAAAACAATAGAACCGTCAACTGCTTCGCAAGGAAAATGCTCTTTAAATAGTTCATCCCTGCCTTCTAAGCCAGTATAAGACTCCAGCCTATACAATCCGCTTGCTTCTTGAATTATGGGTCTGTAAAGGACAGCTAATATTTTATGGAGGTTTTCTGAAAACCCTTTCTTTTCAAACTCCTGAATGTCTGCAAACTCGCTTGTACTTATGTCGCTCAAGTTGCTGTGCATTCCGTATTCTTTCCCCTTTATTGTTACCCTTTGAAATAGCTTGCTTTCGCCCTGTTGGAATAAATTAAGAACCGTTTGGAATATCTCCTCCAACTTTGATACTGGCAATTTTTCAATCTTGGATAGGTCACCCTTAACAAAGATGTTTATTACCTGTATCATATAAGAAACTTGGTCAATTTCCTTTTCGCTAATCTCGTCTTGTAGCTTCAAAAAAAGCTGGTATTGATTCAATTTTATCTCGTCAATACTTTCAGGCACTACATATTTAATCTTCATTGCATTGGTTTATATATATGTTTTCTAAAGTGGTTCTCCAACCTTTAACGCAAGAACCGCAATTGCTTGGCTTTAATCTTGTACCCATTATTTCGTTGTGTAGGCTTCTAAGGCTCTCTACAAAATCCCTTTTAACAGGGTCAAGAAATAGCATTGGCCTTATCCTTTCGTATATCTTAAATTGGTCTTTCGTCATCTCTATGTCTTTCTTGTACGGAAATAACTTATTCAATTTTTCCCTGCGTTCATCACAGCCACAAGAATCACCAGCTACTGCCTTAACTACTTTGTCTATACCTGTTGCTTTTGTTACTTTAGCGATTGTATCGCCTAAGCCTTTTGCTTTGTTTTTACTCCCTTTTTTTCTTCCCATTATCTATTTTTGTTTAGCACCATTTAACGTAATCCATATTTTCATTATGTTCTTCTTCTACAATTCGATTACCTTTTAAGTTATAAATAGCCAGCATAACGCATTCAATCTTAAAGGCTTTATTGCTTTTTAATTTCATCTCGTAATCTTTGCGTTTTTTTAAAAACTTAATTACTTTTTTTGAAGCTGAATCAAAAGACTTGGCATTTAAAAATTCATTGAATTCATAAATATGCTTATCACAATCTTCATTGGTATATGATATATAATAATCAAATTGAAAATCATAGATTTCTTGTTTTTGTGCGTCTTCCATTATTCGAGTGCTTTATGTTTCTTTAATTTTTGTAGTTCTGTTTTGGCCCTTGTTATCGCATTAAATATTGAACGTAAATTTATGCCTGTCGCTTTGCTTAATCCTCGCATTGTCATTTCTGAGCTTACATACTCATCAAATAGCCTGCTGTCAAACCAGTACAGCTTTTCCATAAAATATCTAATGTGGTCAGCTTTTTCTTGTCGTTCTAAAGCGTCAACATCTTCACCGAAATCCTCAAGGAAATGATAGAAAAACTCCTTTTTGTTTTTTCTTTTGCTGTCCAGAAATAGTTGGTTTATAATACGAACGCATAGGAATTTTGAAACTCCGTTCTTGTGCATATCATCCAGCTTCACTTTATCATATCTGTACAACTTCAAGTACATATCCTGAACCAAGTCATCAGCATCGCTTTTATGCTTACAAATATGTAAGGCCATAGAGCGAAAGTATGAATCGTTTTTATTCGCTATTTCAGTAATCGTTTTCAAAGTAGTTCCTTGATTTCAAACTTGATATACTCTTTCCCTTTTTTTACCACCTTTTTTTTAATGTACAATTTGTAAAAGCGATTATCATTAATTCCGTACTTTTTCGTGATTAAATCTAATAAGGGTTTAATAGGGTTGTCAATGTCTGAGCCTTTTGAAGAGAATCCAAACTCAATATTTAATTGGAGTTGTTCTGAGTCGTTCACCTCCTGCTTTTGCAACAGAAATAAACCGTCTTCAATCCAGTTTTTATACAGTTCACTTTTAAAGCGTCTACCCTTCCAAGCGACATTAACCGATAATGGTTTTAATGGTATGTTTACCTTCATCGCATACGAAGATATTATTTTTTTTTTATAAGTGTTTTTCCTTACTTGTATTCTTTTTTATATTTATTTATCCAAATATGTATTACTTATTTGATTCAAGTATTTTCTCAAGGTATAAGGTCGCATCCATCAATTCTTCCTGTAAATGAATAATCCATTCTTTTAGTTCTAAATCGTTTCTATCTAAAGTTGTTCCGTATTTTTTTATACCGACATCAGACCTTTCTTGGTACTTATTGACTACCTTTTTTACAATGGTATCTTCTATTTTTTTGTTTTTCATTTCATTTCTTTTTTAAATTCTTTGAATAGAATGTCCAATTGATTTACTGTAAATTCTACGCCTTCAGCTCCTCCGCTCACATAAAATTTATTAAAAAGGTCTGAGCCTATTATTCTGTCAATCTCCTTCTTCGTTCCTTTGGTTAGGTTCTTCAGTTTATGTTTATTAAAATGGCTGCCTTCGTATTCTTCCAGCCTTTCTTGTAGGTGTTCAAGCATTGCGGCTATCCAAATAAATTGAAATTGACTTTTCATATTGCTATTATTTTAATACTTTGTTTTATGTCAATTAAACCTACATATTTCTCTTTCTTATTTTTGTTTTGAAATTCTGAAGTGGCAGGCATTTCTTTCCATTCCCATTTGAAATTATAGCCTTCAGCAATCAAATCTTTAATATCAAATAAGTATATTTTATTATCCATTTGAACAGCATACACAAACTCTTTTTTTAAGTGGGATGAATACATAAAGTTGTAAGCGTATTTGTCAAACTCGATTATTGTTTCTTTATAATATTTATGCCTGTATTTTATTTCAAAGATGGTTGTTTCGTTGTAAGCATCAAACCTGCTGTATTCAAAATCGCTTATCTGAATAGGTGTTTTTGCAAATTCGTTTAGTCTTTTAATTATAGCAATTTCATTTTCCTTCATCCCAGTTAATCAAATATAGTTAATTGTTGTTGATGTTGTTTTAATCTTTTAATTGCTGAGTTGTAATATTCTGTATCTAACTCACAAGCTGTTAAATCAAATTTAAGATTATGACAAGCTATTGCAATACTTCCACTTCCTAAATGTGTATCAAGTATCTTATCTCCTTCTTTTGCGTAGTTCATTAAAATCCATTCGTATAATGCTATTGGTTTTTGACAAGGATGCCATCTTAATTCATTTTCCCAATCTATTTTATTACCTATTACATTACCTATTGATATATAGTGATAAATTTTCATATTTACCCCAAAACTATGACTTGCAATATCACAATCAGATAATCCTTTAGGTGCGTTCCTTTTACCTCCTCCAGTTTTATCGTGTACAATTCTACCAACATCGTCAACGTATTTATTATAATAATTTACCCCAAATATTATTCTATTCTTTGTAACTCTTACTAACTCTTCAAAATATTTTTTTGTAGGAATTTCCTCATTCCAATTTATTTTTTTATGAACCTTTTTTGATTTTGTATTTCTAAAATCTCCAATTCCATAAGGTGGGTCTACAATAGCAAGGTCAAAGTAGTTATCTTCATACCTTGCCATTAGTTTTATATTATCTTCGTTTGTTATATCTATCATTAGTAAAAACTTTCGGGGGTTATGTCGTTAAATACTTGTTTGCTCATTTTAGTTTTAGTTTAGTTTGCAATTTCTATTTTATCTTGTATTGATATTCGTTTTTTTTTACTCCAATTATTTTATAACCATTCTTTAGCTGTGAAGCCGTCAAAGTCCTTTCTATTTTGGTATGCTCTAAAATACCTATCTCCATATTCATAAGAAGCAAAACTATCTTCTTCTTCATCCTTTTACGGTTAACCAATATTTCAAAGGTGATAGTACATTCATTTAAGATGTCATCTTTGGTCATTGGTTCATTCATTTTAAAATTCTGTATTTTTAAATAAATCAGCAACCATTATTCTATGACATTCTGCTTTTACTCTGCTGGTCACAGTCGATTGTTCACCGATTATAACAGCCTCCATTTCGTTCTTCGCCTTCTTGTACTTGTATATGTCTTGCAACTCATTTTGTTGCCTAATTATAGATTCTTTTGCCCTTTCGACTATTGCCCATTTTTCTTCATTATTAACTTTAAAGTGGCCCATATTTTTGAGGGTTTCATAACATACTGCAAGCAAAGCAAATTCCTTTTTCTTATATTTTTTTTGTTGGTCTTTTATAAATGAAAGGGAAACTTCTTTTGAAGCTGCGATTTGTTTCGGCTCTTTATCTCCAAAGAACTTTCCATTTGCTATTGAAGTGGCGTGTCTTTTAACCCAAACGTCTTTGTGGTATTTTTTCATCCAAAAAATTAAACGCTGGGCGTGTATTCCTCCACCCTGCTGCTCGTCATTATCTCTTCCGTATCTTAACCCTTCACGAAGTTCATCGGGTGTATAAGATTTACACTTTTTTAAAATGTAATCAGAAAATTCTAAAAAGGTAATATTTACTATTTCTTCATCAGCGTTTGACTGGCCCACGCTTTTCATATAGAAATAAATTAATTCTAAAATCAGGCTCTTTACTTCCTTTTGCTCCGTCTTTTTAATTAGTTCCATTGGTCGCTATTTAGTTTGTTTTGTAAATTTATAAAGGTTTGCTTAGTCTTATCTTTTTTATCTTGTGGTGTTCCGAATTTAGTTTCGTTACGCTTCCAAGTTGCAAGCCTTCGGTTTATATCGAAAGACGTTTGCTTTTCAAAACGCATTTTTTTATCTTTTAAACCGTGTTCTGTCCAGTAGCTTGCAAAATCTTTTAATAAAGTAGATGAATTATCTGAAATAAAAGGGTGCAAGGAGTTGATAAACTCCGCTTTTCGCTCCTCTATACTTATTACATTTACTTTTACTTTTACTTTATCTTTTACATTTACTTTTACTTTATCTATTACTGTTGGATTCGTTGAAATATTTTCAACGGAATCAACGACCGTTGCATCTCGTTGAATTTTTCTTAACGCTGCTGACCTTTTTCCAGCCTGGCTTCTTTGTGCTTTGGATTCTTGAAACTTTTCTAAATCCCTTTTTAGCTGCATTTTAATAGGCTCAAAAGCTATTTCTATAAGTAAGTCCTCTGCTTCTGGGTTTTCGTCGTTAACGTAACTAAAAATATGCTTTATGAGTTCGCCAGCCTTTTCATTAGGTAGCTTTTTAAATAGGTTATGCTGGTCAGCGTATAATATGAATCCCTTTTTATCTGTTGCCATAGTTTTTTATATAAAAAAACCCCCATAAACGGTAGCCGCAACCACGAGGCGTTCCATTTACGAGGGTCAAACTAAAAAAAAAATTTTTCATAGTGGTTACTATTTAACGCAAATATATAATTAAAATGGTAAATTATCCCCTTTTTCCTCATTTATTTGCTTCTGGTTTTTTATGGCGTTAACCTTGCCATCTGTCCAAAAGACCTTTCCGTTCATAACGTATTGCCTCTTTTCCTTTGCTTCCCTTTGTTCTTTCGTTTGCTCAATATACATTGATACGTTTTGGTTGAACTGGTTTTCTTCATCGCTTATTGCGAATGTTAAAGCAATACCATTTGCTTTTTCTTTTTCTAAATTAGCGACTATTTCTTTCGCTGTCTTTAATTTTAAATAGGTTGTTCCTAAAGTTGCCATAATTATTGATTTTTGTTGATTAAATAAATGAAAATTATTGTTAGTAAAAGTACAAAAGTAAAAGAAAATAGTAGAATTTTCTGCACTTTTTTATCATACAGCTTCCTGTTCTGCTGCTTCTTGTTC
>CBDICY010000007.1:0-3042 GCA_965277445.1 Saprospiraceae bacterium
CGCGCGTGCGTGCATGCGTGCGTGTGTGTGTGCGCGTGTGTGCGTGTGCATTTGTGTTTCTTCAAGCTCTGGGGTGCTGGCTGACAGTGAGTGCTGATCACTTTCATTACTATAGACGATACAAACCCTATGCATTCTAGTGGTTTCGAATCCAGAAATTTATCCTGATACACGATATGCTACTATATGCGATGCACTGCCTATTAGAATAAAAATAGTCTAAAATCAAGTTTTGATTTTAATCAGAGCCAAATTTCACTTTATGCAATATATGGCTCTATACGATATCCTTATACGTAATTTGTACTGTATACAGCAATGTACATGTACATCCGTCAAGTATCCAGGTCTACTTATGCCACACGACATAGCCCAGACGGCGTAGCCTGTGTGTTATGCAAGGCACAGTCCTAGCAGATCGATGCCATTTTGTTTTGTGGTTTTATTTAACATCATGCAGCCCCTTATCTGCAAACAAAAGCTTATCAGTGGTGAAAATTATTGTCTTCAGAAACCCAGTTTTTGCAATGGAGCTTGTTGATGAACCAAACAACGACAGGAGGGGTAAAGTTACGTGACACGCTTCATCAGGAAACTGATGTCTCAAGAAGAAAAAAACTTTCATTTTAAACTTGTATTTTGGTTTCTTTTGTTATTTTGTTTGTTGAAGAAAGCAGGTACCATATTTCCCCACTTAAAAGTTGCACTCGATTAAAAGTCACACCTCCAATTCTTACAGTCAATCATTGCATTTCAAAAATTACTATCGGCTAGATCAGGAGACACCCGCATGTAACTCTTTGTGCAAACTGCATATGCATATGCATGTCTGACTGTCAATTTTACAAAAATCCCGAAAGTAAGTCGCATCTCGATTGTAAGCCGCACCCCATTTTTCGGATTGGAAGTTTCATGTAAAAAGGAGCGAAGTATATTCAGGAAAATACGGCAATGTTTTGTTGACCGGTGACACAAACCAGCTGTTTCTGTGTAGGTTTCTCTAGCGTCTTACTCATTTCTACAGCACTTCTACTTGCCAAATGTGTGTACATATTTGTTCCAGCTACAATTTTTATTTTTATTTTTTTAAAGTGCGCGACTGGAAATTTTACCCAGTGGAAAATTTGATGTCAATGATTTTAGCGGATTTATCAGATTGGCTTGGAGAAAATTAATATGAAAGAGATTTCATGAGAAAATAAGGACTTAGTTACACAATAAAAGATACGGTAGAGGCTAAGAAATATGTATAGCAATGTTCTGCGCAGGCCTCCGATGTTGGGCAAGCCTAGGGTTGCGCAACATCAGAGGGTTGCGCGCCTTGGGCAAACCTCCGATGCTAGCTTTGCGCAGATTACCAGAGGTTTACGCAGTGTGTGCACACCTAAGGTCATCAGAGGTTTGCGCAGTGTAAACCTTCTACTGTACATACATGTTTTAGGAGATAATTGTTGCCCGCTAGAAACGTTTCTCGTAAAATTTCTAAAACACTTCCCTTGCCATGGCGCCTGAAGAACAGAAGGATACGCTCGATTTTATAATTTCATTTTGCCAACAAAATTAGAAGATAGAAATACTGCTAAACTTTAGTGAAGGCAGTAACGACTTGTCCAGAACTTGCAGAAGACAGAAGGCCAAAATCGACTTCCAGTGCATTACTGCATCACAATGCATGTAGCCAGTACAGCATCAGAGGTTTGCGCAGCATCAGAGGTTTGCACGGAACAGCAACACATTGCAGTGGAGTTTTCACATTCTTAAGGAGGGTTTATTTATTTATTTATTCATTCATTCATTCATTCATTCACTCATTCATTCATTCAATCATTCATTCATTCATTCATTTATTTATTTATTTATTTTTTATTTCATTTTATTTATTTATTTATGTATTTATTTATTTACGTATTTATCTATTTTTTTATTTTTTTGGATTGAAAGAAACTTACTCTCGGAGCTTTTGTAACTTCAAAGAGGTTTGAGACCATGTGTCTCGCTTATTTACACTCCCTACACTCCAATGTTCGCTAGCTTGGCAGTTTGACTAAGAAAGTTGCGCTCCCTGCGATAGTTTGTGGCCTAAGGCCTACTTGAGTAGTGTGAGTTGCCAGTAAGTGCAAGCAAGATGGAGAAGTGTCATGTTTGCGCCGCTGTGGACGAGAGCTACACCATGGCACAGTGGTTAGCGCATCTCCCTGGTTCGAATCCCGGTCATGCGGCTTGACATTTTTTTCAACTTGGCTTGCAAAGTGAACTTTCGGGAGTGTAAATAAGCGAGACACGTGGTCTCAAACCTCTTGAATATTTATTTATTTATTTAATTTTTAATTTATTAATTTATAAGGATTCCCCAAAGGATGTACCTGTCAAGGCGTTCTCCGTCAGATTTATCGTGAGAATGTTGTGGAGATTTCATACACAAGCAACTTATGGATGTATTGGACAAATATCTCCTTGCTACGATTTAGTAGCCCTCTATGAAGCCTCCTTTATTTTTTAGACGCAAGGAAATGCAAGTCGTCACTTGGAGAACAACTCACAGCGTCGACAATTGTGCAACGCCTAGTATGACCGGTTTGACACTACCAAAATGTAATTTATAGATGAACGACTTGAGAACGCTCAGTTCTCCCCTGTTCCGCTCCTTCCCAATTTGAGATGGTGACTCCAATAAATAAACTTTTTTTATTGCCAGTTAATTAATATAACTATTATATTAACGCTGTCATTGCGATAATTATTAAACGCATGGACAGATTATTTATATCTTCGAGCTTCCCTCACTACGGCACATGTGCATTTGCGCCAAGAAACTGATTTTTCGCGTTAGGCCCTCTTCACACTACTTGAAAGGGAAAAGTGTCTTTTTACCTAAAACGCTACTTTTGCGCATTTTCTGTTCACACATGCACGAAAAGTTCAAGGCAGCGCCGGGGACGTCGCACGCGATCGCGCGCAATCTACGCCGACTTTGACGATGGAGCTGCCCCGAAAACGTCAGGAGAGCTGAGTGTCTTTGATTTATTTTGGCGATAAAATTTA
>CBDICY010000008.1:0-2127 GCA_965277445.1 Saprospiraceae bacterium
TATGGGAAAAATCGTATATTTGGCAAAAAGGCCACAAAAAGTTGTGCCAGAAGCCCATAGAAAAGTTTACTGAATGAAGTAAATGGCTTACTACATAAGTAAAACAAAGTTTGGAGCTGCTTTCTGACTTTCCCTTTACGAAATCAATGGGTATGAAGAAAACAAAAAAGTTACCTATGATATTAAATAAAACATTTTATTAAATAAGTTTTTCCCTCAGGTCAACCATTTTGGACCCAGCTTTTTTCCCTTGAGGGTACCCAAAAAACAAAAAATCACAGTCTTCTTCCTAGGGAAAACAGCTCTTAAAATCTAGTACTATGACTACTAGTGTATGTAGTAAGCTATTTAGGATAGTGAGTTGACTTTAGAATGACATTCTGGTGCAACTTTCTTTGATCTTTTTGACAAATATATGAATTTTCCCATATATAGAAGACTCAAAATGGTTACATTTACTAAATATATTTACTACATAAATATTTCATAGCTGAGATTAACGTGATTAAAGGCATACGACATTCTTTCCTGAACGGTCCTTACGTGCGGCCAGTCAATTTATATTTTCAGAAATTATTCCAATTTTAAGGAAGAGGACATAGTTATCTTCTTTTTATTACTATCCGAGTATGTGGGTCACGTCATGCCGAGCACTTATCACAGTCATCTAAAGAGGAGAAAGAAGGAAGAACCGAAATTGGAGGGAGCGAGCCCCCAAGCCCCTTATACCCAACTTAACCAAGTAACCCTCCATCGGCTGCCTGCTGGCTGTACCATATAGTAGTACTATAACCTGTCTGTTAACCTCTGGCTTCCTAGGCTCCTAGCTATCTCGACTTTTTCCCTTTTCGTAAGTCATATTACCCTGATTTTTTGGGGGGTGGAGAGTGGGGTGGGGGGTTAGCCGATATCCTGAAGAATATAATATTGTTTTGATTCTGATTGTATTCATACAAATTTGATACAAATATACTTAAAATATATGATCTTATTCCACAAAATGTTTGACCTTTACCTTCAGTATATACTAAAGTCTTTAGTAAAGGGTTGGTTAATACTGCGAAACCTTGGACTGAGCTCCCAGAAAGTGCTTTTTTGCTTGTTCACTGTTCAGTGGAGGAGAAAAGAGATGTAGGAAAAAAGTTGTTGCGACAGTTTTCGGATGAAGGAAAGAAGCTAACTTTCTTTGCCGGGTAGGAACGTTTACTGTACGTACTTACTATACTCATAAGTAATACCATTTAAAGAAAATAAATAGTTTTGAAAATAATTATGAAATAAATGATCATGATTTTCGGTATACGTAACTAAGCTGGCCGCTATAATAAGACTACTAAGGTATAATTTACACTAGTAGCTAATAAACTTATGCTGGCGAGAATAGTTTAATTAGTTGACAGAAAGCAAGAGTACTAAGTTTTCAAGAAAAAGTTTTTTCCGGTTCAAAATTTTTACCTACTCTTTTGCAATTTCACATGTCTTCCTTTTCATTAGTACTCGTACAATAGTACTACATACTTTCGTATTTATTTACTTTCGGCAAAGAAGTAGAAAAAGGTCGAAAAAGTTGTTTTCGTCGTTTATGAGGTAAACAAAGAAAAAGGAGGGTAAGAAATACTTTTTGAGCCTTAACTAACTTGCCATATTTCGCAGACTTTGACCTCTTTTGTGCCCTAGGCCTTTTTCCGAGTTTCTTCCGCGTACGTGTACATACGTAGGTAGGTTGCCCTTTCGGCATAAAAAGTCAGTAAACCGTGAAAAGGGTTGTTTGTTTCCTCATAATCACCGGTCGGTATTCGCCAACTTTCACTTTTTAGGGCAGAAAAAGACGAAAGATAATCTTTTAAAACTAAATGTATTTAGTAAACAAATATGAATAATAAAAATATTTGAAATGTGTTAGGTAGAAAAATATTCGGTACTATATTTGCATTTCCCAAGAGGGCTATAAAATGTTGGGTTTTTTTAGAAATTCGCGCTATGTACATCTGTTGCCGCATTTTGCAGATAAAGGCTTATTTGATGCATGGCCTTAGCATAGCTCTTTTCCTTTCCATTCCATCGCATTGTAGTGGACGGAGAACAACAACAAGCCGTAGCCCCAATCTACCGAAACCCCATTTTTTG
>CBDICY010000009.1:0-5993 GCA_965277445.1 Saprospiraceae bacterium
CCTCCTAATTCAGAAGGCCATGTGTTTGTTAATGGAGTTTTTATTAGTTTCTTCGTGCCAACATCTAAAATAGTTAACGTTGAAAACTCTTCATCATTTTTTGTAAAGCCAACAGCTATTTTGGTAGCACCCCAATTGGGTTGGATAAAATTTATAGAATACGTGTCTGAAGATGAGGTATCAAAATCTTTTGGATCAAACAACAATTCTTCTTGTCCTTCAAAACTTTTTCTATAGTAGAGTTTAGCTACTTTTTCTGAATTTTTCTTTTTTAAATAAAAATGATATCCATTATCAGCTATTTCAAGGTTTGAAGTAACATAACCGCCCCCTACCTTAGTAAGTTCTTTTATTCTAGTTTTTATTCTCTCTTTTTGGGTAATTCGATTGATATGTTTATTTGTAAATTCATCTTGATCGTGAAACCAGTTGATAACCAAAGTATCTTTTAGGTTTTCAATTGATCGATACGGGTCAGATACTTTTTCACTAAAAAAAGTGTCTGTAGCTCTCTTCTCTTTCAAAAAAACTGAAGAAGGAACACGAAGAGAAGTTTTAAGTTCTTGACATTTCATTATTTGGCACTGCATTATTAGTATAATAGATGTACAATAAAATATTTCCTTACACATTGTGCTTATTTATTTTAAAACTTCTCTTCATGGTTTATTTTCCCTATCTATTATTCTTGAGTATCTACGGTTCGGTCACCAGTATCATTACCACCCCAAATCACTTGTGGATTTTCAATCTTTGCAATTTGAAATTTACTGAAACTTAATTTGCTCATTTCTTGATTTGATTTGTTCTTTTGTTTTTTCATTATTTTAATTATTTAAAGGTTAAAATTATTTTTGAAAATTAAAAATTAAAATACTTTTAAAGAAAATTTTATTGTTGACATTTATAAATATCAACAACAAAAATAGCGACTAAAACATTCTTTATGAGGGAGTTAAAATTATTTGTTGTCTTTTTATTTTCTTAATAAAATAACTGGGATAAATTCCTGTTTTTTTATAAAAAGCTACACTAAATGATTGTGCTGTATTAAAACCACAAGCTTGTGCAATACCTTCAATTGTATAATTCTGAAGTTTTGTTTCTACTTGTAATTGTTGAATGATATAATCTATTCTCAACTCATTTAAATAAGTAGAAAATTTATCCCCATCTTAAAGTTAATGATTTTAGACAAATAACTAGAATTGGTTTTAAACTCCTTCGCTAAAGACACAAGCGTATAATTCTTTTTGACAAAACGGTTAGACTCTTCAAAGGCTTTGAGTTTTTTCAAAACACTGTTTATTATCTCATTCGGAATATCTAATGAATCAACTGCTTTCTTAGTGTTATTTTTTTGAAAAGTATTTTTATCCGCGTTCAACTTTTGCATTAACGCATCGAAATGTTTCTTGTTTTTAATATTTCTTCGAAAAACATAAAACACTAATGTTAATAGAAGAAAAGCTAAAGTATATAAAACAATTAGCGTGATATTTTTATTTAATATTCTCTTATCAAGTATTAAAATTAATTTCTCTTTTTCTTCTAACAAATTAGTAGTCTCATATTCTTTTACAATACGATTACTTAATTGTCTATTTTTCCCTTGTAAAAGACTATCGACTGTTAATAATTTATTGATAATACTTAACTGTTCTTCAACCTTATTTTCTTCTTTTAAGTCTTTATACAATTTTGTATAGGCTATCTTTACATACTCAATAACACCTTTTTCTTCTTGATATATTGAGTCTATCTTTAATAAATACTTCTTAGATAAAGTTCTATCATTCAATTTGAGATATACTTCACTTATCTTTATATAAGATGCACATAAAGTTTTTGAGTGTAAGGCTAAGTCAGTAACTTTAATTAAGCTATCTAAAGCTAGCCTAGGTTGATTTTTTAATAATTTATTAATGCCATATGACATCAAAAAATAGGGATATAATTCACTTTTGTGCAAAAGACTTTTCTCAATTCCTTTCTTGTTAATCTGTTCTGCTAAATCATAATTGCCATTTCTATTATAAGAATCCGCTAAAGCAAGTAAGGATTTTAAATATTGATTTGCGTGCCTTATTTTCTTTTCTTCATCAAAAAAAAGAATGTTTTGCTCAAAAAGAATAAGAGCTTCTTCATGCTGGTTAGTCACGTTTTTTAACAAACCAACATAGTGCTGTATTCTAAGAAGATTATACTCATCTTCTTTCTTTGAAAAAAATTTATGCGCTTTTAAATAGTTATTTAAAGCTTCTTCATATTCTGACAAATAATAATATTGTATCCCTTTTTCTAGATAACCTATTCCAGGGAAAAGTTTATGCTTCCAATTTTTTGTCAACTGAATAATACTATCAAAATAAGGTAGTGATTTTGGGGTATGGCTGTTTTCTATACCTTTTAGAAATAAACCATAAACAATTTTAATGGAGTCATTTTGAGTTTTAGAATGATTTAAATATATGTTTGATAGGTACTTTTGTTCATCCTTAGGTAAGTCACGAAAATGAGCATCTAGTTCCTCGAAAGTGAACTTATAAAACGCATCTAATTCTTGACTCATCCCCTTATATAAAGAGCCAATACAAATTATTATAATGATTATTTTATTTTTCAAAACTTGAGATATGAACAGACCTTACACGGTAGTATTTATATAAAAAATAATAGCATAGGAATTCATAAAAACGTTGCCGGTCTCTAAACAATCTATTTATGGTCATGTGAATATAACTGGGGAGTAATTTTTTTAGAGGTACTTCTAATTGCTGTATTTGTTCTTTTTGAAGTAATTTTTTAATAGTTTGGTCTAGTTTTTCATCCTTCTGTAAAAACAAATCTAGTAAGGGTTGATATTCCTTATGCTTGTTCATAGTTAAAAATGATTGTGCTTCCATTTTTAGTCCTTCATATTTCTTTACCAATTGTTTGTTTAATGTTTTATTCGAATGAAATTCTTTTTTAAAAGCCTCTAAATTTATTTTTGAAAATAAAATTTTGTCTTCAACAGAAAAGTTAAAAGCACTTAGAAATTGATCTATAGAGCGTAGAGCAAAAAAGAACGCTATTTTTTCATTTTCAATTAGTCCAATTGCCTTTAAACAAATTTGACTATCAATATGGAAAATATTTTCTGCTTCTTCTATTGTAGTATTCCCATAACGTTCAAATTCTCTTTGATAAACATCCGTTTGTATTTTCCATATTAGTTCTTGCTCAAAATAAGGGGAAAAGGCTTTTTTAATTTCACTAATTACTACTCCTAAAAAACTTGTTTTGGTTAAATGAAAACGTAACCTTAAATGAGGATGAGGGTCTGAATAGCGTATAAAAAACCAATGGTCTATTTTTTTTTTTGATTCTAGCGTTTTAACCAAAGGGCTTATTGCATCAATCAATAGTGTGTCTGTCGTTCGATGTCCACAGTATATTTTATAATATAACCACTCCTCTCCTAAAATAAAATTTCTTTTCATGCACTATTAAGATTTTGCTTTTTCTTATAAAAAGAAAGTACAATTTCATGCCCAAAAGAATGCTGATCCCTTTTTACTAAATCAGTTTTTGTGAATAGAAACTCTTCTAACCTACACTCTTCTTTATTTTTAACAGTAGTTAACCATAAGCGTATCAAAGTAATGTTTCCCAAATGAATCGGTAATATATTATCATATTCAACCAATTGCACCCATAGTGGCACTGAATATTTCTCTCTCCATTGATTTATTTGTTTCAATAATTTATTCTCATCCTCTTTTAGCGCTAGAAAAAAATGAATGTCTTCTTTTTTTAATCGCCACTGTGCTTTGGAAAGAATACAGTTTTTATAAATTACGCGTGGAAGGAAATAATACTTTTCTGTTTCTTTTGGCCATGTAAAACCTAAACGCGTTCGCAAATCTTGCCTTTGTAAATCGCATAGAAAATGATAAATAGGTAATGCTTTTGTTGCATAGTTATGAGCATTGGTTAATCTTGGAAGAACTTCTTTTTGTAAATATTTGGAACGCAAAACGATTTTATTATTCCGGATAGAAACGTATAAATCATTCACCGAGATTTGATGTTTTAATGATGCATTTGCTTTTGCTAAATAAGGAATTTCATAGGCTCTAAGGGATGAGCGTTTTAAAATATTTCCAGTTCTTGCCTCAGGAAGGTGAACAATTTCTGACATAATTTTATCAGGGTGTACGTGTTCCTCCCAATCAATTATTTGTTGCACATGCTTTTTCAATTCATTACTACCATGACAAAAACGAGCATTAAGATTGGCTGCACTTGTTCCACCAATACTTTTCAATACAACTTGTTCTTTATCTTTTTCTCCAATGATTTCAATCATAGCAGAAAAAGTATCAGGCAAATCGTCCCAGTCACAGCCAAGTTCATTGAGTTCTACATCTTTCAATTCCATTACATAATCCTTAGAATATATGGTTTCTAATAATTTTTCGTGCAAAAAAATATTAATAGGATGTAATGAAATCTCTTCTTTTTGGCTTTGTTGTGATTTGGGTAGTTCTATGTCATCAAGAAAAGGTGTGGTTCCTGTTTGAGATTGATTTTGTAGATAACCAATTCCCGATTCAATATCCAACGCCTTTGTTAATGGAACTTCACAAGTTTCATAACGCTCTAAAAAGACTTTTTTAAATGCTTCAAGGTTTTTAGATTCCTGTGAAAGGGTTAGTTTGTTTAAAACTGGTAAAGCTTTCTGTACGGTATAAGCATATTTTTTAGAAAGATAAGAAGAATAACAATTAACAAAAAGATCGGTTTGTATAGCATGCTGTTTTGTGTAACCAAGCTCGGTAGCATCAAGCTGTTGATACAACTTTTGGTATTGATCATTTTCATTACCTATTTTTTTATCGAGCTCTATAAGAAGTCCTTGGATTACCTTTAACTGATTTAAATAATCTAATGCATTATCCAATTGAGATAGAACCTGGATTAATTGTGATAAATTATCTTCTCCCGTAACCGTTAGTTCTAATTCACTAACCAATAATTGGTGTTTAACTAGGGTTTGAATAAAGTACTTTGCTTCTTCATAAGTAATTACTTTATCAACAAGAATTTCTGCCAATTCGTTAATTGTTTTTCCTTTACTCGCAAATAAAATAATTTTCTCTAAATGTGGTGTTTTTTCGATGCCTTCAATTGAATATTTCCTTTCTGTCTTTTGAAGTGCATATTCAATATAACGATACTGATTTTCAATAGTATATAAACTCGAATTAGGGAAAAAACGCAATTGAAGTTGAATATTTTTTTCCTTTGAAAGCCATTGTGATAAGGCAAAAATAAAACTCATATCCAAACGACTGATTCGGGTATAGGTATTCGTTTTATCTAAAACTACGGAAGTATCCTTGCCAAAACCTCCTGTGGTTAAACCTGCAAATAAACCAAAAGGAGTAGAGCGAGTGCAACTACGGATTATATACTTTAATAATGTATCCTTGATTTTTTTGGTGTCAGAATTGTTTTTAAAATAATCAATACAGATTTGAAAAAAATCTGGAGAAGCTAAAAATAGACCTTCTCTAAATTCAGCAAAACTCCAGATGTGCAATAAATCATTTTTGGTGATTTCTTTTTTCTCTCCTAATGTCAGATAAATCCCCAAGGGTAGTATAGGAACTCGAATTATATATTCATTAAAAAAGGTATAAGGGTTCTTTGATAAAAGCATGGTAAAATGCAAAATTTAGCCAAAAATAAACTTTTTAATCTTATTTGGCTTCATAGCATTTAACTTACTTTAAAACAATTTGTTACGCACACATTAACATCCCTTAATTTATAAATCACAACAACAAGTCTTTGGAATGTTGGTTTTTGTTTTGGAAGTTTGAAGTGAAATTTTAGTTGCAACGAATTTTAGACGGAAACCGAAAAGTCTTTTAATAAAGAGTAGGTATTCAATTTAAATTTATTTATTATGAAAAAGAAATGTTAAATACTTTTCAAGTAAA
>CBDICY010000010.1:0-428977 GCA_965277445.1 Saprospiraceae bacterium
TCTGGCGAATTATGCCGCCCATCAGGTGACCTATGATATCGTTGCTATAGAAAACACCAATCAACAAATTGGTTCTGGTATGATCGGAACATTGCCAAAACCAATGAAAGAAAAAGCCTTTTTCAAACATTTGAAAAACAGTATGCAAGTCGCTTGTATTAAACATACCGCACTTAGTGGGCAATCGATTAAAAAGGTTGCTTTTTGTGGTGGAGCAGGGGGCTTCCTATTAAAGCAGGCAATTCGACAAAAAGCAGATATTTTTATTACCGCAGATTATAAATATCATGAATTTTTTGATGCCGATCAACGAATTATTATCGCTGATATTGGACATTATGAAAGCGAACAATTCACTATTAACCTTTTACATGAGGTTTTAACCCAAAAATTTAGTAATTTTGCGGCTCATTGCACAGAAGTAAATACTAATCCTGTTAGCTATTACTTTTGATTTTATATATAAATTGTTGATTAATAGCGCCTTACTTGTTACATTTAGTTAAAAAAATTAAATATAACAACTGGGTATTTCCAATAACTTTATACTTAATTCCCACAAACTCATATATAATTATGGCAAAAGAATTAACAGTACCTGAAAAATTAAAGCAATTATACGAATTGCAATTGGTGGATTCAGACATTGGCGGCATTGAAATCTTAAAAGGAGAATTGCCTATGGAGGTTAAAGATTTGGAAGATGAAATAGCTGGATTAGGTACTAGAGTGAACCGCTTGATGAAAGATATTGATGGTGTCAACTACGATATCGGCAAGCATGAAACAAATATCCTAGAATCCAATGCTTTGATTGAGAAGTACAATCGACAGATGGATAATGTGAAGAATAATCGAGAATTCGATGCTTTATCTAAGGAATTAGAACTTCAAAAATTAGAAATTCAGTTATCTGAAAAGAAAATTAGAGAAACGAAAAAACTTTTAGAAGCTAAGCAAGAAACCTTAAAAGCAGCGCAAGCAAGGTACGAAGGTAAAGAAAAGGATTTAGAGATTAAGAAAGTAGAATTAGAAAAGATCCAAGAAAAGACCGTTTTAACGGAAGAAAAATTATTGCGAAAATCTGAAAGAATTCGTAAAAAGATTGAAGATCGTTTATTGAAAGCTTACGATAGAGTACGTGCTACTTATAGAAATAGACTAGGAGTGGTCACCGTTTCAAGAGATTCTTGTGGTGGCTGTTTTAACAAGATTCCACCTCAATTACAGATGGAAATTGGTAACCGTAAGAAAATCATTGCTTGTGAACATTGCGGTAGAGTGTTAGTGGATGATGATATTTTGTCTGTTGGTAAAAAAGTAAAGGAAGTAGCACCTCCTGAAGAAGCCTAATCTTATCCATAGCAACCAATAAAAAAGCCTTGATGTATCAATATCGGGGCTTTTTTATTTAATAATCATTAACAACCAACTAAGTCTTTTTAGCCTACTATGTCACATTTTTTTCAGAAGATCGCCTAAGCATTTTTAGTTTAAAAAACAGCCTTTTCTTTGAAGATTTACAGAGAGAAAAATGCTAAATCAACAAAAATAATAAGGAAATATAGAGACTTCGAGTGCAATAAAATCCTGTCTAAAAAATATAAATTCCCGTCAACAGGACGTAATAATTACGCTCCGTAATCTGTCACAGATTAGCCCATTATTAAATACACCTTCCTAACATTATTAAAATAAACACTCATTTACTATAGGTTATTAGCCTTTAAGACAATTTAGTTTTTGGTATATAAAAATATATTTTAATACCTTTAAATTAAGGGAGCGTCACAATATTTTTTTATTTAGCCTATGAAAAAGATATAATGAATGTATATTGCGAGTGTCTTTTATCATCGGGGGGTAGATAAAAGACATTAGGGGATGAACTTCGGTTTGTTCCCTTTTTTTGTGTTTAAATTAAACCTATTCACTTCCATCTAAACGATAGGATAAACGAAAAAATTGTTAGACTTATCTTTGTTTTGGTGCTATTTCGGTATCAATTCCATTCTGTTGGAATTAAAACAGATTTAGTAAATCTCTGTTACTCCACAAAATACAAAAAACGCTCCCGAAACTCCCCCATAGGAAAAACCCATGCTTCATCCCTAGGATCAAACCGATGCACCACTTTAATCGCATAAATCTCTTTGATTCGTAGTTCTTCCCCGATTAATTTATTCACGGCTCTACTGACGGCGGTGTTTTTATCATCCATATCCAAGCTGTCCAAGTTATCTGCTTTGATGTTGACGGTCACTCGATAATCTTCTTCTTCGATTAGGACAAATTGCCATTCAGATGCGTCAAAGGTTTGTAGTACAATTAAGTTATTCAACATTTGGAATTTAAAATCCCAATCTGGTTGGGCGGGTAGGCAGTATTGGAATTCCCACATAGGTAAGTTGGGCGCTAATTGGACGAGTTGTTGACTGAGTCTTAGTAACTGTTTGTCATTATTAGGGGAGAAAGTAAACAGATACGATTTCTGCAGTCCTTCATCTATTCCCCAAGCAAATTTGCCGAAGGAGAGGATTTGGTTATCTAGCAACTCTTTGGCTTTTTCTGCCGTTTGTTCGTTGCGAAAAATGGCTTCGTTGTAGGTAAACCATTGCCAGAATTGAGCGATTTTTATATGCATATACTAGAAACAATGAACGATGAATTTACAAGATAATTACTTTAAGCGACTGTTTAAATAACTGTGTCTTCGCAATTTTTTAGTATTGATAATCAGCGCTTTAACTATCTATTAGATAATCAGATAAAGAATTAATAATTCGCACGGTTGTTGAACTAGTTATATAAAAAATTATATGACTAAATTAGAAAGAAACAAATCGATTTATGAATGTCACAAGAAAGGTATGTCCCAAACAGAGATTGGCGAAATATTCTTTATTGGACAAAGTGCTGTTAGTCAGATAATTACAGCCATAAAAAATGGAGGTTTAGAAGAAGAAACAACAAAAACAGGCCCCAAATCAAGGCTAACGAATACAGAAAAAGAACAATTAAAATCACTTTTATTAGAATCACCAAAAGATTATGGTTTTTTCACATGGGATAAATGGAGTATAAAATCTTTGATTAAACAAGAATTTGAGGTCGATTACCACGAAAATTATATATGGTACTTAATGAAATGTATAAATTATACTTCTCAGAAACCGCAAGTGAAAGATTACCGAAAAGATGCTGAAAAAGTAGAGGTTTTCAAATCAAAAACGGCAGTTGATATAAAAAAAAGCCGAAGATGAAAATAGGCGAATAATTTTTCAAGATGAATCAGCAGTACGTTTACTACCTTGTATAGCAAAGACTTATGCGCCAAAAGGTGAAACGCCCGAATTAGAATGCGATTCAAAAAACAAAGCATTTGTTAGTATATCAGGAGGAATTTCACCTGATGGCTATTCTTATTTTGAAATCAGGGAAAGCGAAGGCTTTAAACAACTAGGACTTACTCGATTTATAGATAATGTAGTAGCGGATTGTAGAGATAAAATATCCATGATATGGGATAATGCGCCTGCTCATCATTCAAAAACAATGAAAGCCTATTTGATGAATCAAAATCAAGATAATCCGATTGTATGGTTAAGCAATATCCCACCATATAGCCCCGAATTTAACCCAATTGAACAAGTTTGGGGCTATTTGAAAAAGAAATTAGCCAATCAATTTGTAAAAACAACCAGCGAACTCAAAGAACTTGTCACAAAAACGCTAAATGAAATGAAAAATGACACGGAACTTATCAAGAGTTTTTTCAAACATCCAGACATGGCTTGTTATCAATTTTCTATCTGATTATCTAATAGATAATCAGATAAAGAATTAATAATTCGCACGGTTGTTGAACTAGTTATATAAAAAATTATATGACTAAATTAGAAAGAAACAAATCGATTTATGAATGTCACAAGAAAGGTATGTCCCAAACAGAGATTGGCGAAATATTCTTTATTGGACAAAGTGCTGTTAGTCAGATAATTACAGCCATAAAAAATGGAGGTTTAGAAGAAGAAACAACAAAAACAGGCCCCAAATCAAGGCTAACGAATACAGGAAAAGAACAATTAAAATCACTTTTATTAGAATCACCAAAAGATTATGGTTTTTTCACATGGGATAAATGGAGTATAAAATCTTTGATTAAACAAGAATTTGAGGTCGATTACCACGAAAATTATATATGGTACTTAATGAAATGTATAAATTATACTTCTCAGAAACCGCAAGTGAAAGATTACCGAAAAGATGCTGAAAAAGTAGAGGTTTTCAAATCAAAAACGGCAGTTGATATAAAAAAAAGCCGAAGATGAAAATAGGCGAATAATTTTTCAAGATGAATCAGCAGTACGTTTACTACCTTGTATAGCAAAGACTTATGCGCCAAAAGGTGAAACGCCCGAATTAGAATGCGATTCAAAAAACAAAGCATTTGTTAGTATATCAGGAGGAATTTCACCTGATGGCTATTCTTATTTTGAAATCAGGGAAAGCGAAGGCTTTAAACAACTAGGACTTACTCGATTTATAGATAATGTAGTAGCGGATTGTAGAGATAAAATATCCATGATATGGGATAATGCGCCTGCTCATCATTCAAAAACAATGAAAGCCTATTTGATGAATCAAAATCAAGATAATCCGATTGTATGGTTAAGCAATATCCCACCATATAGCCCCGAATTTAACCCAATTGAACAAGTTTGGGGCTATTTGAAAAAGAAATTAGCCAATCAATTTGTAAAAACAACCAGCGAACTCAAAGAACTTGTCACAAAAACGCTAAATGAAATGAAAAATGACACGGAACTTATCAAGAGTTTTTTCAAACATCCAGACATGGCTTGTTATCAATTTTCTATCTGATTATCTATACTTTAACTGTTGCGCTTCCTTTTCCTTCCGTCGTTCTATTTTCGCCAACTTTCGTTCCAAAACAGCTAAATCTTTTAGTTCAAAAAGGTAAATTTCTTTTTCAATCGCTTTAATTAAAAACGGAAAATCGTTCTGGGTAATTTGTCTTTTTTTACGATTGGGAAATAATTTACGGAAAGGGACTTTATTATTTAACTTAAAAGATAATTCGTAATAATTGGATAAGAGCTCCCCTTTTTGGCTTAATTGCGGAACGGTTAATTTATTATTCGCTGGTGCTGCTCCTCCCCAACTATCAATCAACAAAGGTTCAATCGATGGGTAAACATTTAATTGCCGCTTCTTTAGTATTTTTCTACTAGGCAACTTCTTTTCCCTCGTCCACCAAATATCTCGAACGGCTTCCATCGCGGCTATACTACCTGCTTCGGTTGGAATGGCATCTAAACTGTCTAAAGTTTCGATAATCAATTCGGTCATCGCCACTTCGTAAGGTAATTCACTAGCAATCGCTTGTATTCCGAGCGTTACGCCTAATAGGTTGGAATAGGCATCTTCTACCGAAAAACTAGAAAATCTTTCGGGTACAAAAGGAATGGAAGAAGCGCCATACCAAGTCGCTATTTCATGCCAGACCGATAAATCGTAGGCTATTTTACCCGCTAATTGGCGGGCATCGGCTGAGCTAATATTCGCAGGAATGGCTACTTTTAAGGTCTTTTGTCCCCCCTCATGCCCTAATACTTTATCTATGATAGCTCCTTTACTCTCGATGATTAAGTTATATAAATACGCCGTCCAATCTGCTTGATCTCGTAGATGGCCCATGTCTATAAACCCTCCATTTCTAGTGTAAATAATTCCGTTGCCTTCTCGCTTCTTTTTATCTCCTAGAAATTTGTGCTTGCCTAAAGCATCGACGCCTATGACTTCGGTAATTTTCAAGCCAGGTACTCCCATTAATTTTACGTCTGCGCCAAAAGAACAACAAGTCCGAATGATTCGGGGTGGTGGCGTATTCCGCTTTTTCACTAACAACATTGGTTGCTTGGCGAATACTCCTTGAAGGCCAAATAAAAATAGGAAGGTAAAAAGCGTCGGTTTCATGCTATTTTATATAAATCAAAAAGTGGGAAGGTATTTTTTATAACTTCTCTCTTTTCAAACAGTCAGGTTAAATACACATTAATTCACGACAAAGTTAAGGTTAAAGGGGGGTAATTTTCAATTTTCAATTTATAATTTTCAATTTTCAACACAATGACAAAATCCGCTCAACTATCATTAGTCAGGCGGATTTTGTGATGCTTATAGTAATTTTTTGTTACTACTCGGCAAAGGGCGAAGGGTTTAAACTCCCGAGAAACGGTTAATTTTTTATAATTTGAGTGACTATCTTTCCCAATTTTGTTCGATAGTTACCTTTTGCCCTTCGCCTTTTGCCTCTAGCCAAGTAGTCACAATTATTTAAGGGAATTTTTAAACTAAAATATATTTGTAAAAGGGCAACTTATTGAAATTTCCTTTATTGCTCAAATAGCAATGGCGGTAACCTTTTACTTGCGGTATTCTACTTTCACATCTGCATCCAAATGGGTAATTTTCACCTCCGTTCGTCTATTTTCTTGATGTTGCCATTCTTCACATTCAATATTATCAAAACAATCGTTTTTTAAGGAAGCTTCCCCAAATCCTTTTCCGTTCAAGCGGTATTTGGCAATGCCTCTCTCCACAATATATTGCACCGCTGCTTCTGCTCTTCTTTGCGATAACTGTTCATTGTATTGCTTATCTCCTCGACTATCCGTATGCGAATATAAATCAATTTCCATACTTGGATAGCGGTGCAATAGGTCAATTAAATGGTCTAACGATTGAGACGCATCTCCTCGAATGGTTGCTTTATTAAAATCATAAAAAACATCTTCTAAGGTAATGACTTGTCCGACCTTTAAAGTCTCTGTTGGTTTTACATTGACAGGAGGTGCTGTTACTGATTTAATTGCAGGAGTCGACGTTACGGACTTAGTAACTGGCTTAGGCGCTGATTTGGCAACTGTTGGTACATTTAAATATAAAATCGTATTGATCGTTTGATCCGTTTGACAATCCATTCCCAAGGTGGAATATTTCTTTTTATCGTCCTCAAAACGTTCTTTTTTCGCCACTAATTCATAATCACAATTACATTCTAAAAAGAAGGCAAAATTTCCTTCATCATCAGTATTGGTTTGTTCGTATTCTCCTGTGCAGAAGTTAAATAAAGTAACTGCTGCATTCGGAATGGTTCGATTGTATTCTTGGTGAATAACAGAACCATTTAAGGCCAATCCTTTTCGTTTTTTAAGTGGAATAATCCATTCTGGTTTGCGCATTAAATCGTAGGAATTTACGACTTTTTTCACAGCAGTATAGCCTTGTTTTTCAATGAGTATGGTATACGTTTTTCCATGTCTAACTTCTGGCTGTACCTTTCCTTTTACATCGGTTAGAAAACTAATGGGTTGTGCCCAAGACTGATTAGAGGTTGCCGCTCCATTTTTTACTTGCTTTCCAATGGCACTTGGAATACTATTTTTATTTTTATAAACGCCCTCTACAATGGTCACCATCGCATCTGAAATTCGATCATTAGACGTTTCATCTACGATGGTAATGATATTTTGTCGATTTGGGGCAGGCGGTAAATTACCTGACCAAAAATAAATATCATCACTTCCTACCCCACCCGCTCGATTGGAGGTAAAGTAACCCGCTGTTCCATTGTCTATTTTACTATAACCAAAATCATCTTTGCTAGAATTAATCGGTTCGCCTAAATTCTCGGGGGTTGTCCATTCTCCATTCGTTAAATAGGTTTGATAAATATCTAATCCACCTACGCCTGGTAAGCCATCTGACGCAAAATACAACATCCCCGTTTGATCAATAAATGGAAAAATTTCGTTGCCCGCCGTATTTATTTCAGGGCCTAAACTTTCTGGTACCGACCAATAACTCCCTGATCGAGTCGATTTATATAAATCCATACCACCCATACCGCCTAGTCGATTAGAAGCAAAATATAAAGTGCTGCCGTCCGCAGATAAAGTTGGGTGGCAAGTCGCAAATTCTTCGTCGTTAAAAGGTAATTCTATGACATTGCCCCATTTCTTATTATTCAAAGTGGCGCTATAAATCTTTAAATCAATGATGTTATTTTTGTTCCTTCCTTTATCATTATTTCTGGAAAAATACATAACAGTGCCCATTTTGTTAAAAGTAGCAGTACCATCGTGAAAATCCCCATTGATATTTCCTCCTAATACTTGCGCCTCGGTAAAACTTTGCTCGCCTATTTGCTTAGCAAAAAATAAGTCCGAAAAATTATCTTTTGTCCACGTATCTTCAATCGCATCTGCATCTTTTCCGCGAGTAGACGTAAAAACAATACCTCCTTTATAAGGGACTGGACTGTAATCCAAATGAGCAGAATTCAATCCTTGTAAATTCGTAACCGCAACTTGTTGTTTTGGTAAAAATATTAGGTTGGCACAATCCGTAACTTCAGCTCTGGGTAGTTGATGTGCTTCGCCTACTAATACCCGATATTGGTTGTACCAATCTAAAGCTGTTTCGCACTTGCCATTGCTTTGTAATACTTGCGCATAATGTAACATGTCTTCAGGTGGGGTGTCTGCTTGTATAGCTTGCGCATACCAATATTCCGCAGATTCTGTATCTCCATTTAGGCGATAACTATCTGCTAACCTGATTTTTGCCATTTCATCCAAGCCACTTTCTCCCAATTGTTGGTATAAATCTGCTGCTTTTAAATAACTGAGCTGATCATAGGCTTGGTCTGCTTGAAGTTTAGCGTCTTTTTGTGCCCAACTATTGGTTGCCAATAACAGTAGGCCATACAGGAAATATTTTCTTTTCATGTTATTATTTGTTGTCGGATTCTTGTTGGTTGCGGATTCCCCACGCCTGCCTGCCGCAGGCAGGGATTTTATTTTCCCCACGGATTTTGTTTACCATGGATATATTATACCACAGATTTTGTTTACCACGGATTTTTCTGTAGCGCAAGCTCTGCTTGGTCTGTCTAATATCCATGATACACAAAGCGGAGCTTGGCGCTATAGGCAATTCGTTTAAAAGAATCGGAGGTGGTTGATTTGTTCGGCAGTTTCCAATTTTTTGTTAAACACATAAGACAGCATTACTTCTACACTTCCATTGGAATAAGAATTTAATTCCGTCATCGTGAAATCGAAGGCGGTCCCGATTCTAAAATTGGGATTGAATTGGTATTGTACTAAGGCAGAAACGGCGTCACCTAAACGATAATTGGCGCCTACCCAAAAGGCATCCATAAAAATTAGATTGGCATTGATGTCTAATTCAAAAGGGGTTTCTGCGTTGAAACTTACCATTGCCCCTGGTTGTAATTTAATTGAATTTGTTAGGGACATTAAATAGCCTGTCATTAGGTAATAGGTCCGAAAATCACGGGTAGGACTGACTACATCAAAGTCTCTATAAATGGATGTGTTTAATAATTGCGGTAAAGACAACCCTGCATAAAAATTAGATTGTTCGTAATAAATACCTAAACCAAAATTAGGCGCTACATTTGCCGTTGCCGCTCCCGCAGGAATGGAACTGTCACCAATATCCAATGGGTTGGCTACTGTCCAATCCATCTTGCCTTGCTCTACTCTACCGTTGATACCTAGACTTAATTTCCCTTTGCCTTTAGCGACCGAAAAACGATAGGCATAACTTGCTTCTACCGAATTCGACCGCAGCATCCCTACTCTATCGGTGGTTACATTTAGCCCAAATCCTGATCGACCTGCAAAAAATGGCGTATGGAAATTTAGGGTGGCGGTAGTTGGCGCACCGTCTAAATTTAGCCATTGATTTCGGTATAAGGCCATTGCCGTTGGCACACCCGCCGAACCTGCATAGGCTGCATTAAAAGCTAATTTATTGAATAAAAAATGGGTGTATTGCACATCGTTTTGGGCGCTTAGTTGGTAAGCAAACGTGGCAATGAATAAGGTGTAGATTAAGTTTCTCATATTTATTTTTTATTGGTAGTAAAGCCTTCAGGCTTTCCCGTCAAAAGCCTTTAGGCCTGACTCTACGAAGATAATTAAGCAAAACATTCCGACCTGAAGGTCGGTGACAGGAAAGCCTAAAGGCTTTACTACCAGTTTATTTTACTTGATTACACCTACCGCACAATTGTAAAATATCCTTGCATCGCTTCTCCTTTCGTATCCATTTGCAACAGATAGAAATAAGTGCCATTTGGTAATGGGTTGCCATTATAAGTACCGCCCCAATCGTTTTTATAAGTAGCTGTTTCATAGACTAAATCGCCCCAACGATTAAAGACTTTTAATTGACTATTTGGGTCAGACGCTACGCAGGGGATTCGCAAAAAGTCATTCATGCCATCGTTATTAGGAGTAATGACATTTGGCGCAAAACAATCTTCATTATTGCCACTATCAACTACTTTGACTTGAACGGTCGCTATATCACATTTATCTGGACATAACTCATTACAGATTTCGTATTCAAAAACATCTGTACCAAAAAAGTTGGTCGTAGGGGTGTATTCCGCTCTGCCATTTTCAAAAGTCAAGATGCCATTTTCTGGTTCGGTCATTAGGCCAATTGAAAGGTCTGAAACGTTTGCAATGACATCATTTTCAAGGACACTTGCTCCTTCTAACACACTATTTAATTCAATGGTATAAATATCATCCTGTGCTTGAAGGACACTCGCTTCCTGTTGAATGACTAAAGAATCTCTGGAATAATTTTCACAGCCTTTATAAGATAAAGTCCAATAAATAGTATTCATTCCTGCTGGTACATTTAGTAAAATAGTCGATGGATTTAATGGATCTACAATGGCTAGATTGGCATCTGTAGTCCATTGACCTGTTCCCATCATCGGCTGAATGGCTTCAATGCTTAACTCATTTTCGTCACAAGCATTCATGACCTCCTCCATAATAAAAGCTAGTTCATTTGGAATGGCGTTGACTTCTAAAGCTACTTGATTTGACACTTCACTTGTACAACCATCTTGCGTTACCACCGCATATAACGAACCGCTATTGTTGGTTGTTAAGTCTGCTTGTAGGAATTGAGGTTCGGTAGTCGTTCCTAAACTGATGTCAGAATCGGCAGTAAACCATTCATATTGAACAGCCGTTCCTTCTGGAAAAACAGTTGGTTTGGTTACTACTAATTCAACCGTTTCGCCTTCGCATTTCTGAGCAGCATCAATGATTAAATTAGGCGTCTCTGGTTTAGCGTTTACTTGAATGGCTACCTCATTCGTTAGAATCGGGCAAACATTTGATGTAATTACCGCATAGTAATTTCCCGCATCTGCGGCAGTAATACCAGCAATACTTGGATTGGGTACTTGTGCCGAAAAACCGTTTGGGCCAAACCATTCATAGGTTGCACCAATCATAAAAGGTACATTTAAAGAGACGGTTTCGCCTTCACAAATCGGACTATCCAATCCCGTAGAAGCAGTAGCAATGAGGACAACAGTAGGCGCTTGGACTATTACGCTGCCGACGTTAGATGGCGGTGTACTACAGCCATCTACTGTTAGCACGGCATAATAAGTTCCGTTAGTCGCCTCCGATAAGTTGGTAAGGGTGTAAATAGGATGAGTGCTCGTCCCGACTCGTTCATCTGTCTGGACATGATACCAACTATATACTGCCTCACTACTACTGGAAATCTCCTGTGGATTATTGATCTTTAAAGTTGCTTCGCCGCCAAAACATTGGGCGTCGGCTACAACTGATAATTCGGGGGTATTGGGCATTGCTGCCACTTGAATGGTAATCGGTTCACTAGCTCTTGAACAACCTGCTTTTTCTCTCACCAAATAATAGTCTCCGCTTATGACAGCAGGTGCATTTTCAATAATTAAACTATTGGTGGTATTGTCTAGTATTCCGTTTGGACCGAACCATTGATAATTTACATCTGCTTCAAAAGGAACGGCTAAATTGACTTGTGTGCCTTCGCAAACTGGACTTACACTTGCTTCGGCATTACTTAAAATCGTTACTTGGGCTAATCCTGGCTGGGTATTAATCGTTTGAATATTTGAATTTTCGGAAGCACAACCATCTAGCGTCAATACACTATAATAATCGCCATCGTCTATATTTTCTAAGCTTTCAATTTCCCAAGTTATCCCTTCTGTCGTGGTGACTATTTCATTGTTCGTCGCATTATACCAATCAACACTTAGGTCACTATTTAGATCAATATTATCTACGTTCGTTAAACTGATGCTGACATCTTCTCCTGTACACGGATTGGCATTATCCAACACAATAATTGGATCGACTGGTTTTGGATTGACTTGTACCTCAATCGCCTCACTTGTAGAAGTGCAACCGTCTATCGTTACCACAAAAGTATAAGTTCCATTTACCGCTGGTGTGGCGTTCCTAAAAGAAGTACTAGCCTCATCCGTCAATAACCCATTAGGTCCGTACCATTCATAAGTGGCATTGCTAAATAAAGAGCCTGATAACATCACCAAATCTCCTGCACAAGCAGGTTCAGTAGGTGTTGCCGAAGAACTCGCATTAACGATTACGCTTGGTTGAATCTCAATTGTTTGCACATTAGATGGTGCAGAAGTACACCCCGCTAAACTGACTTCAACATAATAATCTCCATTATTTTCCGCTTGTAAATTCAGCAAATCTAAGGCAGGAGAAAGTGTCGTACTAATTGGGGTATTTCGACCAATCGTATACCAATTAAAACGTAAGGATTCATTTTCAGCATAACTTACAGGTTCTATAATTTTCAGGGTAGCCGATGCTCCCTCACATTGTTTTTCGTCCTCCATTTTCAAGGTCGGTTGCGTTGGTTTGGTATTAACCGTAACTGCCACCTCATTCGTTTGTATCGAACAACCACCAAAGGTTACTAGAGCACTATAATTTCCATTATTTACAAAAGAAGCATCGACAATAGCAGGATTGGCTCGATCTGAGGTAAAATTATTTGGGCCTGTCCATTCGTAAGTTGCACCTTCTTGAAAAGGGACAGATAATTGTACCGTTTCGCCTTCACAAGCGGGATTTAAAATCGTTGCAGAAGAAGTTGCAACGGGGCTTTCTATCGGTGTTTTTACTTGCACAATCTCTGCATTAGAAATACTTGATGCGCAACCATTGACCGCAACAACTGCGGAATAAATACCTGCATCAATCGCTTTCGTTTCTTCTACTAATAAAGTAGCAATATTGGTTGTATCTACTACTATAGGACCACCATCTGTTTCTTTAAACCAAATATATTCAACTACTTCGCCAGAATAGGTATTTACTTCTAGAGCTAATGCCTCCCCTGCACACAGTCTATCTTTAGCAACATTTAAAGTAGGCGCTAATGGCTTTTCCATTAAGTCAAGTACTACTTTTAGCGGTTCAGATTGACAACCTCTTACAGTCTCTAAGGTCAATTCATAGGTACCGCTTGCCTCTTTTCTTGTATCTGTTAAGTCCACAGGAAAAGTAGTATTGGCATACGCTTTTTCTTCAAATTCAAAATCATTTGGTCCTGTCCATTGAAAAACAATCATTTCATTAAAAGCGGTATCTCCGCTCGCACTTAATTGGATGGGGGCTCCTTCGCAAAATTGTCCAGCACCCATTGGTTGAACAGGCATTGGTGTATTCCTAGGATTACAGGTATAGGTTAAAAAATTATCTATTGCATTCGTTAAGGAAACAGGACAAGGTATTCCACCTGGGCATTCTTCTTGATCTAATATTAAATCATCATCCGAATCCAAATCATCTACATCGGGTAAAGTATCGCCATCCGTATTGATACAAGGCCAACCTTCTGGACATTCGTAACTGTCTAAAATTCCATCTCCATCTCTATCTATATCCTGAAAGTCTGGTTTTAAATCCGTATCTGTATCTTCTGGGTTGGAAATAACTTGAATCGGTGTTCCTTCACCATCGGCAGTAGTTTGTCCGTTTGCATTGACAACTGGAATTCCTGTTCCTACTTTTCCATCGGCATCCAAATCTGGTTGGTCTGCTTCGTCCACATCATTAATACCATCATTATCGGCATCTAAATCTCTAAAATCTGCCGCCTCCGCCTCGTCCGTATTCGTTGGTTTAGAAGTAGGTTGTAATGGGGTATTATCTTGATCAGAAATTGCTTGTCCGTTTACATCAACTATTGGCATTCCTGCTCCAATGATCCCATCATTATCAATGTCTGTTTTAACACTTTCTGCCACATCATTAATGCCATCATTATCTGAGTCTAAATCATGCCAATCGGGTACACCGTCTATATCTGTATCTGGTGGTAATGGTATGGCTACACCAGTATTAACTGGATCAAGTATTGGCGTTAAGCCAGTATAGGAAACAACGGGAGGATTTCCGTTTCCATCATCTATCCGTCCATCATTATTGCTGTCTGCAAATCCAAAGTTAGCTTCTGCCACATCATTTATTCCATCATTATCTGAATCCAAATCATCATGATCAGGCACGCCATCATTATCTACATCAAAACGAGTATAATTTTCAAAAGCAGTAAAAGCATCAGGATCCGACGCAATGACGTTAAACAATCCATTTTGTCCAAAAAAAGAAGGGTCCCCGTCTATGACACCATCCCCATCTGCATCTTTTTGTAAGTGTCCTGCTTCTACCAAATCTGTGATTCCATCGTTATCTGAATCTAAATCTAAGTGGTCTGGCACGCCATCCCCATCAGTATCATAAATCGCATTAACGGTATCGCACATCCCATCCTCGTTCGCATCCACACAGTCATTATTGACCGCTGGATCAGAACTATCTATATAATTGGGAATATTGTCGTCATCCGCATCCGCCGTTGGATCTAATCCATTGGGAAAACAGACGAAATCTCCTTCTGGGTTGCAGTATTCTGAAAAGTCCGCTACGCCATCATTATCATCATCTAAATCTATAAAATCGGGAATTAAATCTCGATCATAATCCAGTATAGGTTGACTACAGTCGGTAATAATATCTATAGAAAAACCTCCATTCTCGGAAGAACTATATTCGGTATAAGACCAATAATCTAATAGGCGGTTATTGCCAAATTTATTGTCATAAGTATAAGGCTCAACTGTTGCTCTGGCATTGCCAGTTTCGCCATCGCCACTCACACCTCCGCCAATCGTCGAATGGTCATAAAAATATTCTTTAGAAGGACTCTCTTGTCCATTTAATCGGGTAAAAGAAACACCGCCAGGATTATTTTCCACATCCAACATCATAATATGGATTTCTCCACCTCGCATTTCTAATTTATAATTCACACGTAAATTAACGGTTGCCGCTACTACATTTCCTTCGCCATCTTTTCCATCCCACTCAATCGTATTTGTTCCCGCTTCTACTCTTCTAAAGTATACTCTATCAACTACATCCTCAAACACTCCATTTTCGTTTAAATCTAAAGTGATTTTTGCCGTTCCACTTGTACTGACTTCAAAGTTTATAAGTCCACCTTTTCCCTCTTCCGTCACATTGTCTAAGGTACAAATGCTATTACTTTGCTTAATTCCTTTAAAACTAACATTTTCAAATTTAGGATCAACTTCTACTAATTCTCGAAACAACCATGTCGTATGCGTATTAAATGTTTGCACGTCCGTTACCATAGCCTCGGTAGGCATATTTGGATCAGGTTGATTAAAGAATATTTTGTTATTAATTAAACTCCCCTCATCTTCTGATTGCGGTTCGTACAAATATTTATTACCTACCGTCCATCCTTGTGTCAATCCAGATCTATTATAGTCTGTTTGTTCAGCAGACTGGTAACAAGGCGAACCGTCTGGTCTTACTAAACCAACCGAGTTGGAAAAGATAGGAAATCCCCAAGGGTCAGTATCTTTGAAATCTATTCGATATTGAAAACCGTCCTTCGTTAAAATATAAAAAGAAGGAGAAGTCATAATATCATTTCCATTTTGAATAGAAATATACTCATTGGAATACACTCGACCTTCCAACATATTCCCGCCCATATTAGCCGCGCCATTTTGAGAAACGGTAATGTCCCAAGCTAATACTACCCGCTGACCAACAGGTTGATCAAAACGATCCCAGACCGCATTGTTTAATAAGTTATCAAAAGCATCTTGACTATAATTTGGATATTCAAATTTAATGGTCCAAACACCGCTTTGCCCTGTTCCTACATTTACAATCGCAGGGGTATATCCCGTTCCATTCGTCGTTCCTCCACCAGTTGGCCCTGCTAATTCTTCAATATCATTATTTATAAGCCCTATGTTATCTTCTCCATTAAATACATAATGTAACTGTCCATCGGGTCGATAAACAGTAATGAACCCTCCAGAAATTCCAACATGACTCGTTCCCAAATTAATCGTTTCTCCTTCGGCAACATACACTTTTAATTGCTGACTTTGTTCCGCATTGAAAAACAAACGATAACCAGGATAATCTCTAAAATCTTTAGATCCTTCTGCTTGTAAATTGCTTAAACTACCTACTAACAAAGTAATCCATAAACTCCATTTTAGCCAATTAAAAAGTAAAAATTGTTTTTTCATAGTCAATATTATAATTAGTCATTAGCCATTCATAAGTAGACAATGGTCTACTAAGTAGTTACTAATAGTCTCTTTTAGTTTTGTAAAAGTTGTTTTGGTAGATTATGCGAATTGTAAAATAGCAGTTGACCAGCTAATATTTTGGTCCTTTAATTCCTATTGAGTGTGGTAAATGCTTCAATTGCTGCTAAACTTCAAATTACTAGATACCCATCGAGCATGAAGTTTTTAATGATTGAGCATTTATAAAGAAAGGTTAAAAGAAATGAAAATTAAATTGCTTGACACATATTCATAATAAACAAATATGATACCAATTAGGAATTTTATTAATTTGAGTGAAAGTTTTGATGATCTCTCCCTACCTTTAACTTCGTTAGAAATTTAGGAACAAAACCTGATTGTATTAAACTTTATTCGGCGAAAGGCAAAGGGTGAGAGGGCTGCCCTACAAATAGTTTCAGAATAACCACTATTAAATTGACATAGTTTATGAAAAATAACAATCTACTGTACTTAATGCTTTTAAGTCTTTTGATCGGTATGAACAGCTGCAAAAATTCAACTACAAATTCACAAGCCGAAGCATTACTACAAGCCTACCTCAACACCGATTACCAAGTCTACCCTACTCTATCCAAAATACTTCATATTCGCATTAATCAACACAATATCGAGTTAGATCAATTCTTAGAAGGGCATGAATCATGGGCCTATATTACTGCTTGGAATCCCAACTCTAAGGCATTACCCGCAGCCGAGAATGAGCAACGAAACCGGACTTTAGTCCAAGAACTACAAGCAAAAGGATTCACTTATTACCCAGGCAAAGGTGTACCAAATGAAGGAGATTGGATACCTGAAGAAAGTTTTTTAATTCTTGACTTATCTAAAAAAAATGCGCTGCAAATGGGGCAAAAATATGGACAAAAAGCCATTGTTTGGGGGCATGTCAATACCAAGGCAGCATTACTTTTTTGTTTGCCCAATTAACCCCACTTGCCTTCCCATTAACCCCATCGTCCCAAAACATCTCCATTTCAGCCCATTCTGTTTTCCGAAATTGACTGTTATCCAATAGGCTACTAAATTGGTTAATGCTACCCATCTTTCGTACCTACGGCACGTTGGGGTCAAATTTCAATTACGCCTAACACTAAGTTAAAAATAAGTATATGAAAATAGCATACCATTTCTTTTTATCCTTCATCTTCTTTACCTTCAATGGTTCGGCTCAATCAAAACGTGCTATTTTTTTGCAGGCTGGATATACCTTTAATAATAGCATTGTCTTAAAAGAGGAAATAGTGCAGGCATCTAAAGGGTATAGCATAGATGCGGGTTTTACTTATCGCTTCTTTTCCCGCCAATGGATGACTTCAGAAATTGGGATTTCTGGAAAAATAATTTTTGCAACGGGTCGCATGCAACAACATACTTTTCAGGCGGCGACCTTTCGATTAACCGTTCCCTTAAAATTTGTCGTTCCTATTCCCTATACCAAATTCGCCATTGCGAGTGGATTCCTTTTTCAAAATAATGTGGATTTTACAGAATTTGATTTTAGGTTAAGGGATAAATATTCATGGCGCGTTAATTATGCTTTAGAAGGAAGATATTTGTTGAACCCGACAACCAATTTACTAATTGCTTGGCATAGTAATCTTCGCAATATCCCCGATCCCTATTTTGTTAATGACCCTAAAATGGCTATCGTTATTGGGTTAACGAAGGCGATTGGTTTAAAAAAAAGGGCTAAAAAGGAGAAGGATGATTGACCTTCAGTCAACCTGTTATCTTTTTGAAAGTTACTTTTTTTGGTTGACTAAAGGTCAACCATCCTTTTCGATTTTAAGCAAAAATTAATTGTCAAGTATCTAAAATAAACCCATGAAAAAGCTAATTTATTTGTGCATTTGTTTATTCGTTATGAACTGTTCCTCCTTTAATGAAGACTTAGAACTCACACTTGCGTCTCCTTCCTTTTCAACAATCGAAACAGCGCTACCCATTATTAATATCATCGCTGATGAAACTGCTTTTGACCAACTTCTGGCGCAGCCTGGCGAAGACTTAGAAATAGTCGGCACGCTTAATTTGTTTAGAAATAAGGAACTTGTGGTGACCAATGAAGCAGTTGAATTGAGTATAAAAGGAGGGTTTTCTACTAAATTTTCCTTAAAATCTTTGGGGGTGAAGTTTGAGAAAAAATATGATAATACAGATCGCTCTTTAATCAATCCGAAAAAGGTACTCCCTCATCATAATATTAATAAAATCAAAGCCATTCGATTAAGAAATTCAGGTAGTGATTTTAGAAATACCATGTTAAAGGATTTGAGTATGACGCAACTGGCAATAAATGCAGATTTAGATCTAGATTTGACCTACGGCGAACCAACGCTGGTCTATGTCAATGAGGCATTTTATGGCTTGATGAATTTAAGAACAGAGGCTAATACCAATGGGGTGGCAGGTTTAAATGGGGTAAAAAAGAGCGCTATTACTTTAGCTAAAATTACGACGCTTGAATTTATCAAAAAAGATGGCGATTTCGACCGTATTGATCGATTTGTGGCCGCTATTAATGAACAAGATATCGACTATGTAACATCAGAACTGGATATAAACAGTTTTATTGATTATATGATCTTTGAGTCTTATTTAGGCAATACCGATTGGCCGCATAATAATGCTCGATTTTATGCCGTCAATGATGGTCCATTTAGATTTGTGCTCTTTGATTTAGATAAAGTGGCTTGGTTAAGCATGCATAAATCGCCCTTAGCAATTATTGATAATAAACAAAAGAAAAATATCTTGACGGATTTATTCTTCTTGCTTTATTCAGAATCCGCTTTTCAACAAGCATTTTGGAATAGGTATCAATTACTGTTAGAAAAAGGTGTGTTTTCTTTTGAGCAATTTAAAACAATCGTAGCATATAATGCCCAACAAATCGAGGTATTAATTCCCTTACAAATTGCTCAACATGATAGTCCTAACTCCATGATGCAATGGCAAGTTGAATTGGATAAATTATTGCTTTTGTATCAAGAGCGGGCGGCTGTTGTACAGGAGTTTGTTACTAATTTGTAGTACCTATAACAACAAAAGGCATCCCCAAAATGAATGGAGATGCCTTTTTCTGTTGTTTTAGCGAACGGCGAACTAATTACTAGTAACTAGTTCCCAATCACCAATCCTATTGATATTCTTCAATATCTTCAAATTGTGCGGCACGAGCTTTATTCGCTTCATCTTGCGCTTTAGTCGTTACCCACAACTCTTTGTAATGTTTCATACCTGTTCCTGCAGGAATCTTCTTACCAACAATAACGTTTTCTTTCAAGCCTTCTAAGAAATCACGCTTCGCACCGATGGCAGCTGTACTTAGTACTTTAGTTGTTTCCTGGAACGATGCCGCAGAAATCCAACTAGCTACACCTAAAGAAGACTTAGTGATCCCTTGTAATAAAGGACTAGAAGTTGCAGGAATTGCATCTCGGAACTTACAGATAGATCGGTCATTACGCTTCAAGTAAGAATTTTCTTCTCTGATTTGGCGTAAAGTCACTAACTGCCCTGGACGTAATTTGCTAGAATCACCACTATTCGTGATGAACTTCTTGTCAAAAATCCAGTCATTTTGCTCTAAGAAATCGTATTTTTCAACTGCTTCTCCTTCTAAGAAAGTCGTATCACCAGCATCTTCGATTTGTACTCTACGCATCATTTGACGCACGATTACTTCGATGTGCTTATCGTTAATCGTAATACCTTGAGAACGATATACTTCTTGTACTCCGTTCACCAAGTAATACTGTACGGCAAAAGGTCCTTTAATTTGTAGGATGTCTCTTGGTGCAGTAGACCCATCAGATAATTGCGTTCCCGCTCTTACGAAGTCACCTTCCTGAACTAAGATATGCTTAGATAAACCAACTAGGTATTTTCTTCTTTGCTCGTCTTTAGACGTTACAATTACTTCTCTATTACCCCGCTTGATTTTACCAAACGCAACAACTCCATCAATCTCAGAAGTTACCGCAGGATTAGATGGATTTCTAGCCTCGAATAACTCTGTTACCCGTGGTAAACCACCCGTAATATCCTGAATTTTACCTAATTGTCTAGGAATCTTCACAATTCTTGCCCCAGCTCTTACTTCTGCTCCATCTTCGATAGAAATGTAAGCGCCTACTGGTAAGTTATAACTTCTTAGTTCTTCCCCAGCTGGAGAGATAA
The DNA here is from genome assembly GCA_965277445.1 of Saprospiraceae bacterium. Classification (GTDB taxonomy): domain Bacteria; phylum Bacteroidota; class Bacteroidia; order Chitinophagales; family Saprospiraceae; genus JAFMDF01. The sequence goes on from CBDICY010000010.1 coordinate 20,789, forward strand.
TCTTAATCGTTGGAATAACTCGCTTATTCTTAGATTCAATGATTACTTTTTCAGAGAAACCAGTTTGTGCATCACTCTCTGAACGGAAAGTCTTACCTTCAATAATCGAATCATATCGAACGATACCAGAAAATTCAGAGATAATTACGTTGTTAAATGGATCCCATTCACAAATCTTATCTCCTTTCTTAATCATTTGTCCGTCCTCTACAGAAATCGTAGAACCATAAGTAATAAAGTGAGAAGAATATTGACGCTTCGTCTTTGTATCCACAATTCTAACTTCACCTGTTCTCGCCAATACGACATTTGTTTTATTCCCGTCCTCATCCACATACTCTGTTGTTCGCATACTATCAAATTCAACTTTACCGTCAAATTTAGATAATAAACTAGATTCTGTTTTAGATACAGATGCCGTACCACCCACGTGGAAAGTACGTAAGGTCAACTGTGTACCAGGCTCACCAATGGACTGGGCAGCGATAATACCAACTGCATCTCCCATTTCCGCAATTCTACCAGTTGCTAAGTTTTTACCATAACATCTTCTACAAACACCACGCTTTACTGAACAGGTTAATACAGAACGGATAGTGACCATCTCAATACCTTCATCATCAATATACTTCGCAGTATCCATAGTGATATACTGCCCTGCCTCTAGAATCAATTCATCTGTAACAGGATGCTTCACTTCATGTAAAGTATACCGACCTTCAATTCTATCTGCTAAAGATTGAATGACTTTTTCATTTTCTTTTAATGATGTCGTATCTATACCTCTTAACGTTTCACAATCTTCTTCTTTGACCACAACGTCTTGTGCAACATCCACCAATCTTCTCGTTAAGTAACCAGCATCCGCTGTTTTCAGGGCAGTATCGGCCAAACCTTTTCTCGCACCGTGAGTAGAGATAAAGTATTCCAATACAGACAATCCATCCACGAAATTAGATAAGATCGGGTTTTCGATAATCGCCCCACCTGTATCACCAGATTTTCTAGGTTTCGCCATCAACCCTCTTAATCCACATAACTGCTTGATTTGTTGTCTTGAACCCCGAGCACCGGAGTCTAACATCATCCAAACCGAGTTAAATCCATCTTTATGCGCTGCCAATTCCGTCATCAATTTGGTCGTGATGTCATTATCACCCGTTGTCCAAATATCAATGATTTTATTGTACCGTTCGTTATTGGTAATTAATCCCATCTCGTAGTTATTCCATACTTCCTCTACTTCTTCCTGAGATTCAGCTAAAACTCTTGCTTTATTAGAAGGCGTAATCAAATCCCCTAAGTTAAAGGATAATCCACCTTTGAATGCCCAAAGGAAACCTAATTCCTTAATCGCATCTAAGAATAAAGCCGTTGCTCCGAAATCTGCCCTTCTAATAATCCGAGCGATTACTTTTTTCAATGCTCTCTTCGTCAATAATTCATTGATGAAAGGAATATCACCAGGAGGAACAACTGAGTTAAATAGTACTCTACCACAAGTGGTCTTCACTCGCTTTGTTACTAAGTTCCCTTCTTCGTCTTCAAAATTATTTACCCGCACCGTTACTGCTGCGTGTAAGTCTAATTTTCCTTCATTATAGGCAATCATTACCTCTTCTGGAGAGTAGAAAGTACCACCTGCTCCTTTAATCTTTCCTTCTTTTCTTTCTTTCGTAATGTAGTAAAGTCCCAAGACCATATCCTGAGATGGCAGCAAAATTGGCGAACCATCCTGAGGATTAAACATATTATGCGCAGATAACATCAATACCTGAGCTTCCAAGATAGCTGCTTGGCTCAATGGTACGTGTACTGCCATCTGATCACCATCAAAATCCGCGTTAAAGGCACCACAAACTAATGGGTGTAACTGAATCGCTTTTCCTTCTACCAATGTTGGTTGGAAAGACTGGATAGATAAACGGTGAAGCGTTGGTGCTCGGTTCAACATGATTGGGTGACCTTTTAGAATATTTTCTAAAATTTCCCAAATCACAGGGTCTTTTCTATCTACTAATTTTTTAGCAGATTTTACCGTTTTCACGATACCTCTTTCAATCAACTTACGGATAACGAAAGGCTTGAATAATTCCGATGCCATTCCTTTTGGTAATCCACATTCGTGTAATTTCAACGAAGGGCCTACCACAATTACAGAACGACCAGAATAATCTACCCGCTTACCCAATAAGTTCTGACGGAAACGACCTTGCTTACCTTTAAGAATATCACTTAAAGATTTCAACGCACGTCCACCTTCCGCTTTTACGGCATTTGACTTACGAGAGTTATCAAATAGGGAATCTACCGCTTCTTGCAACATCCGCTTCTCATTACGCAAAATGACCTCTGGCGCCTTGATTTCTAACAAACGCTTCAAACGGTTATTTCTAATGATTACCCGGCGGTATAAATCATTCAAATCAGAACTAGCGAAACGACCACCATCTAGTGGTACTAATGGACGCAATTCTGGTGGAACAACTGGCAAATATTGAATCACCGCCCACTCTGGTCGGTTTTCAATCCGCGTTTGTCCGTCTCTGAATGCTTCCACCACTCTCAAACGCTTTAAAGCCTCCGACTTACGTTGTTGAGAAGTTTCGTTGGTTGCTTGGTGTCTTAAATCATAAGACAATTGGTCTAAGTCCAATCGCATTAATAATTCTTTCACCGCACTAGCGCCCATTAAAGCGATAAACTTATCTGGATGATCATTTTCTAACCCCTGATTTTCAGCAGGTAAAGAATCTAAGTGTTCCAAATATTCTTCCTCCGTCAATAAATCCATCTTGCTCAATTCAGCCTCTTTTACGCCTGGCTGAACCACAATATATCGCTCGTAGTAGATAATCGTCTCTAATTTCTTAGAAGACAATCCTAAAAGGTAACCAATCTTATTTGGTAGAGATTTGAAAAACCAGATATGCACTACAGGTACCACCAATTTGATGTGCCCCATGCGCTCTCTACGTACTTTCTTTTCTGTTACTTCTACCCCACAACGATCACAAACAATACCCTTATATCGGATACGCTTATATTTACCACAGTAACATTCGTAATCCTTTACAGGACCGAAAATACGTTCACAGAACAAACCATCTCTTTCTGGCTTATAAGAACGATAGTTAATAGTTTCTGGCTTTAACACCTCTCCAAAAGATCGTTCTAATATATCATCTGGCGAAGACAAGCTAATCGTGATGCTTTCAAAACGCTTTTGCTCCGCTTTATTAAAATTCTTTCTAAATGCCATTCATAATTCGGTTGACGGTTGACGGTTGACGGTTGACGGTTTTTACACCTTTTTCCATTTTCCGAAATCCGTTGATTAATTAATGGTTTATTATTCTAATGGTATCGGGTGTCAGATTTCAGGTATCAGGTTAGACAATCGCCCTACCTGATACCTGATACCAGACACCTGGCACCTCTTATTCAAACTTAATATCCAAAGCCAACCCTCTCAATTCATGTACTAATACATTGAACGATTCAGGAATATTTGGAATTGGTAGATTGTCTCCTTTTACGATTGCTTCGTACGCTTTCGCCCGACCGTTAATATCATCCGACTTAATGGTCAATAATTCCTGTAGGATACTAGCTGCACCGAATGCCTCTAATGCCCATACCTCCATCTCACCAAAACGCTGTCCACCAAATTGAGCTTTACCACCCAATGGTTGCTGCGTAATCAACGAGTATGGTCCAATAGAACGAGCGTGCATCTTATCATCTACCATGTGTGATAATTTCAACATGTAGATGACCCCAACCGTCGCCTCTTGGTGGAATCTATCTCCTGTTTCCCCATCGTATAAGTAAACTTGTCCCAATGAAGGAAGGTTTACTTCCTGGATGTATTCTTCAATCTCATCCATGCTTGCTCCGTCGAAGATTGGCGTAGCAAATTTCACCCCTAGTTTCTCTCCTGCCCAACCTAGAACCGTTTCGAAAATCTGTCCTAAGTTCATCCGAGAAGGTACACCTAATGGGTTCAATACGATATCAACTGGCGTTCCATCTGGTAAGAATGGCATATCCTCTTGTCTTACGATTCTGGATACAATTCCTTTATTCCCGTGACGTCCAGCTAATTTATCTCCCACTTTCAACTTACGCTTCTTCGCTAGGTAAACTTTCGCCAATTTCAAGACACCTGCTGGTAATTCATCACCAATACTGATGTTGAATTTCTCCCGCTTGTACTTACCTACTTCTTCGTTTAACTTGATATTGTAGTTGTGTAACAAACTCGCAATCAACTTATTCGTATGTTCGTCGTCTGTCCAGTTACTATAATCAACCGTTGTGTAATCAATCTCTTTCAGTAAAGACTGCGAGTATTTTGTTCCACCAGGAATCAATGTTTCGTTATAAACACTTTTTACCTTCTTCGCTACCTTTTCCTTAACTAAGACCAACAACTTATCCACCAAAATGGTCTTTAATTCGTTGATTGTAATTGCGTGCTGATCATCTAACTTCAACAACAAGTCTTTCTCTTGAGACTTCTGTACTTTATCTTTTTTCGCTCTAGCGAATAATTGCTTATTGATAATAATCCCTTTCGTTGAAGGTGGTGCTTTCAAAGATGCATCTTTTACATCACCTGCCTTATCACCGAAAATCGCTCTCAATAATTTCTCTTCTGGAGTTGGATCAGATTCCCCTTTCGGTGTAATCTTACCAATCAAAATATCTCCTTCTTTCACCCAAGCACCAATTCTAATGATACCATTTTCATCCAAATCCTTCGTAGAATCTTCACTAACGTTTGGAATATCATTCGTTAATTCTTCTTCTCCTAATTTGGTATCTCGAACGTCTAATTCAAAGTGCTCAATGTGTAAAGAGGTAAAGACATCATCTTTTACTACTCTCTCTGATAATACAATCGCATCCTCAAAGTTGTATCCTTTCCAAGGCATGAAGGCCACTTTTAGGTTCTGGCCAATGGCTAACTCTCCTAATTGTGTTCCATATCCATCACAAAGAATCATGCCCTTGTGTACTCTATCCCCCTTTCTTACGATCGGCTTCAAGTTGATACAAGTTCCTTGATTCGTTCTACGGAATTTTACTAACTTATAAGATTTACGGTTATCTTCAAAAGAGATTAATTTTTGCTCTTCTGTTCTATCGTATCGGATTACTACTTCCGTAGCATCTACATATTCTACCACTCCGTCTCCTTCTGCGTTGATCAACATACGAGAATCCCGCGCTACTTTTCCTTCCAATCCAGTACCAACAATTGGCGAATCAGGACGTAATAAAGGAACGGCTTGACGCTGCATGTTCGAGCCCATCAAGGCACGGTTCGCATCATCGTTTTCTAAGAAAGGAATCATTGATGCCGATACCCCAACAATTTGGTTAGGTGCAACATCCATGTACTCAATCTCGTTTGGTCCTAATACAGGGAAATCACCGTGTTCTCTACACTTAATTCTATCTGTAATAAAGGCACCTTGTTCGTTCAACGGTGCGTTTGCCTGTGCTACTTTCGCAAAATCCTCTCCTTCCGCAGACAAATATTTAGGTTCAACCGCATAATTTACTGCACCGTCCTTAACCTCTCTATAAGGTGTTTCTAAGAATCCCATTCGATTCACTTTCGCAAATACACAAAGGGTAGAAATCAATCCAATATTTGGTCCTTCCGGTGTTTCAATCGTACATAATCGACCGTAGTGAGAATAGTGAACATCCCGAACCTCAAAACCTGCTCTTTCTCTAGATAAACCACCAGGTCCTAAAGCGGAAATTCTTCTTTTATGCGTAATCTCCGATAATGGATTCGTTTGATCCAGAAACTGAGATAGTTGACTCGTTCCGAAGAAAGAGTTGATCACAGAAGAAAGAGTTCTAGCGTTAATCAAATCAATTGGTGTAAAGACTTCATTATCCCGCACGTTCATTCTTTCTCGAATCGTTCTAGCCATCCGTGCCAAACCAACACCGAATTGAGCATATAATTGCTCCCCTACTGTTCTTACTCTACGATTAGATAAGTGATCAATATCATCAATCTCCGCCTTTTGGTTCATTAACTTCACCAAATATTGAACGATTTTGATAATATCTTCCTTCGTTAAAACCAAGACTTCCTTGTCGATGTCTTGTTCTAATTTACGGTTGATTTTATATCGACCAACTTCTCCTAAGTTATATCGCTTATCAGAGAAGAATAATTTATCAATAATACCTCTCGCCGTATCATCATCCGGTGGATCCGTACCTCTTAACTGACGGTAGATATGTTGAACCGCTTCAATTTCAGAACTCGCAGGGTCTTTCTGAAGCGTATTATAAATAATTGAGTAATCTTCTTCGATATCATCTTTCTGCAAAATGATTGTTTCTGCATCCGAATCAAGAATTTGCTCAATATTGTTTTCATCTAAAACGACATCCCGTTCTAGGATAATTTCGTTCCGTTCAATCGTTACCACCTCTCCTGTATCTTCATCCACAAAATCCTCTGTCCAAGAACGCAATACCCGAGCAGCTAACTTACGACCAATAGACATTTCTAACATATCTCTGTCCGCAGGCACTTCGTCCGCTAAACCGAAAATATCTAGAATCGCTCTATCCGTATCATATCCAATCGCTCTAAGCAAAGTGGTTACAGGGAACTTCTTCTTACGGTCGATATACGCATACATTACTGTATTGATATCCGTAGCAAATTCCATCCAAGCGCCCTTAAAAGGAATCACTCTGGCAGAATAGATTTTGGTTCCATTCGGGTGGAAACTTTGCCCAAAGAATACACCAGGTGAACGGTGTAGTTGTGTAACGATTACTCTTTCTGCACCATTAATGACAAACGTACCTTTTGGTGTCATGTATGGAATGTTTCCTAAGAAAACATCTTGAACAATCGTTTGGAAATCAAGGTGTTCTTCATCATTACAAGAAAGTCGCAACTTTGCTTTTAATGGTACACTATACGTCAACCCTCTATGCATACATTCTTCAATGCTGTATCTAGGTGGGTCGATAAAGTAATCGAGGAATTCTAAGACGAAGATATTTCTTGCATCTGTAATCGGGAAATTTTCCTGAAATACGCGGAACAGCCCTTCATTAGTCCGATTTTCCGGTGTCGTTTCTAATTGAAAAAATTCTTGGAATCCTTTCAACTGAATCTCCAACAAATCTGGATATGAATCTGGTAACTTAATTTTACCAAAACTAATCCTGCGCTCTTCAGCTGTTTTTTTTGCAGCTTCTACTGTCATAAGAAACACCTGTTTATGATGGTGATGAAATTTGTGAGAAGTGAGACGTCAGACCGTCCTTATGGACTGTCAGAAGTTAGATTTAAGTTTTAAAATAGATTCTTAATCTGACTTCTGACAATTTCAATAAGTCGAAATATTCTGACTTCTAACAGCTATCATATTCAAAAAATATTTTAAAAAAAATTGAATCAATAGTTGATACTTTCATTTTTTTTAGACAATCTTGGAGTATACTTTTGACAACTCTTGCAATAATATTCTGGAAAAATGTTTCCTTTTTTTGCAAAAAAATTGTTTTTTCAATAACTCACCAAATAGTCTATTTCTGGCGTACTTTTTGAATATTTAATATCATCACCTATTGATGAAAATATGGAGCCTTCCTCCATGGTGAATTATCGCTAACTTTTTTAAAAATAAAAAAGTTCCTTTCTATTATGCTTGGAGGTTATTTAATTAAATAACCACTCCAAGAGGTACTTATTTTCCTTATACATATATACGACAATAGGCCTAGACAGATGTTTTTCTCTCTAAGCCTGAAGCTTGCTTACCATTTATAAAAGCGTAGCCGTTTTTGGCATATTTTACGGAATGGTTTTTATTATTTAAGCATACTGCAAACTCAAATTTATTTTAAAGTCCGATTTGAATTTGTGTTATCACTAACTGCTGCCTAAATACTCATTGGTATATAAAAACTTGAAAGTCAATAATCTAAGTAGTAATTCATAATTAGTTGATTGATTGATCATTTTTCTGATGACGAATGCATATCCAATTAAAAATAAATCACTTTAAATTTAACCCACTAGATTAAATTTTCACTATAGTGTTTCCTGACTATCAACTAAGGAAAAAAGTTGGTGGTTTTTATTCCGAAATAAATCGAAATAAAAACCACACTATAAAATTTAACAACGTATTAAATAAGACTAATACCGCTTGTCAAATTTATAAAACTTGAATTACTTCAATTCTACACTTGCTCCTACAGCTTCTAATGCTGCCTTAAGAGACTCCGCTTCTTCTTTAGATACTTTCTCCTTAATAGCTGCTGGTGCACCGTCAACGATTGCTTTAGCATCTTTAAGTCCAACACCTAATAAAGTCTTCACTTCTTTTACTACTTTTAACTTAGCAGCACCTGCTGAAGTTAACATTACATCAAACTCAGTTTGTGCAGCAGCTTCTTCTCCGCCACCTCCAGCACCTGGAGCAGCTACAGCTACAGCAGCAGCAGCAGGCTCAATACCATGCTCATCTTTAAGAATTCCTGCTAATTCGTTTACTTCTTTTACTGTTAAGTTTACAAGCGTATCTGCGATTGCTTTTAAATCTGCCATTTTAATATCTTTTTAAATTTTTTCTTTAATGAAATAGAGTTAGTTGTAACTCCAATAATTATTATAATAGAGGCAACTTGGAAGCCTTATTTAAGAAATTTAAAATTGAAAATGTAAAATTTTAAATTGAAAAGTAAGTCAACTTTAAATTTTTAATTTAGAATTTTAAATTACATTAACCTCTTTCCTCTAAAGCTTTTACTAAGCCTGCAATTGTATTGCCACCAGACTTCAACGCAGAAATAACATTCTTCGCTGGAGACTGTAATAGACCAACAATTTCGCCCAATAATTCTTCTTTAGATTTAAGCTTAGCTAATGTAGCTATTTGATCGTCTCCGATGTATACACCAGAGTCAATATATGCTGCTTTAAGAACAGGTCGCTCACCTCCTCCCTTTCGGAATTCTTTGATAACCTTAGCAGGTGCATTTGCTGTCTTCGTAAAAACTAAAGCAGAAGGTCCTTTTAAAGAATCGTACAAAGCCTCATAACCTTTAGAAGCATCTGCTGCTTCCAAAGCTTTGATAGCTAAGGTATTCTTCACTACCTTCATTTTGATATCTTGCTCAAAGAACCGTCTTCTTAAAGTATTCACATCTGCTACTGTCATAGTAGACGCATCTGTGATGTAAAAGAAATCGTGTTCGCTGAAGTCCTGCTTTAATTCTTCAATGACAGCCGCTTTTTCTGATTTAGTCATTGCTATATAGTTAAGAAAAGTTATGGAAGTAATTAGAAGTTATTGGATGTAATTATTAGCACTATAAAGGCGTCAATAATAACTTTAATAACCTTTAATAACTTTAAATAACCTCCCTTCAGTTATTTAATAGATTTAGGATCAACTTTGATACCTGGACTCATGGTACTTGCAATCGTTACCGATTTCATGTAAATACCTTTTGCAGTAGAAGGCTTCATCTTTACGATTGTAGATAAAACTTCTTGTGCATTGTCTTCCAGTTTATTTGCATCAAAAGAGACTCTTCCTACAGGTGCGTGAATAATACCGTACTTGTCAACTCTAAAAGAAATCTTACCCTTTTTAATTTCTGATACTGCTTGTCCTACATTCATAGTTACAGTTCCAGTTTTAGGATTAGGCATCAATCCTCTAGGTCCTAAGATACGACCTAATCGACCAACTTGTGCCATTGTACTTGGCATCGCAATTACGGCATCAAAGCCAGTAAATCCGCCTTGTACTTTCTGTACCAATTCTTGCAAGCCTACAAAATCAGCACCTGCTGCTTTTGCTTCTTCTTCCTTGTCTGGTGTACAGAATACAGCTACAACTTTTGTTTTACCTGTACCGTGAGGTAAGGAAACAGTACCACGCAAAGCTTGGTCAGCTTTTCGGGGATCAACCCCTAAGCGAATGTGGACATCCACAGAAGCATCAAATTTAGTCGTATTGACTTCTTTGACCAACTTCATGGCATCTGTCAAAGCATATAGCTTTTCTCTATCTACTTTGGCATTCGCTACTTTACGTTTCTTAGAAACTTTAGCCATTATAAAAAATTTGAGGTGAATAGCGCCAAACAAAATTGAAAAGTCAAAGTTTTAAATTTAAAACCTAAAAGTGATACTTTTAAATTTAGGATTTTTGATTTTACATTTTCAATTTATCATTAGCTCCCTTCTAGTTAATAATTAGTTACTATGCTTCCCAAGGAAGATCACCTTTAATAGTGATCCCTGCACTACGAGCAGTTCCAGCAATCATTTTCATTGCTGACTCAATTGTAAATGCATTAAGGTCTGCCATTTTGTCTTCGGCAATTACTCTAACTTGGTCCCAAGTTACAGACCCAACTTTAGTTCTATTAGATTCAGGAGAACCGCTCTTTATTTTAGCAGCTTCCAATAATTGAACCGCAGCAGGTGTTGTCTTGACAACAAAGTCAAATGACTTGTCTTTGTAAACGCTGATAAGTACTGGTAATAATTTACCCTTATCATCTGCAGTTTTAGCGTTAAAACGCTTACAAAACTCCATGATGTTTACACCCTTAGCACCCAAAGCAGGACCTACCGGAGGTGCAGGATTAGCAGCGCCTCCCTTAACCTGTAGTTTGATAAATACCTCTACTTCTTTTGCCATGTCTTTACTTTGAAGTTTATTTTTCGACTTTAAAGAAGCGTCCCTTTTTAATGAAAATTAAAATAGAAATTGAAATAATAATTATTCCAACTAAACATTTAATATTTGACTAAACAAAGGAATTAAAGTCTTAAATGATGTTGATAGAATCTTTAGAATGGAGAAAAAACTAAAAGATTCCATTATATATAAATACGTAACATTTCTAATTTGCGATCAAGGTGGGTGTTTGTTAATTTTTTAGCCTTGATTTGTTTTGTTTATCTCGAAAAAAATAGCCCTGATTGGCATTGGTACAAATAGCAAATTTTAATACACTTGCGTATATTAAAATTTATTAAGCTTGTTTTTCTACTTGCATGAAGTTTAATTCTACTTCTGTACCTCGACCAAAAATCTTCACTATCACTTTCATCTTCTTCTTCTCTTCGTTCACTTCTTGAATATCCCCAACAAATTCGCTGAATGCACCATCAATGATCTTGATGGTTTCTCCAACAATGTATGGTTCAATCAATGCTTCACCTGCATCAGAAGAGTCATCTACTTTTCCTAGCATTCGGTTTGCTTCCGATTGTTGCATAGGAATTGGATTATTTCGTCCTAAGAAATGAATAACATTAGGTACGTTGGCAATAGCACTAATCATTTCACCAGAAAACATCTCTGGAACTGCTTGTACTAATATATATCCAGGTAATATATTTCTTTCTGAAATAACTTTTTTACCTGCTCTAATTTTATATACCTTTTCTGTTGGTACTAAAATATTCGTGATGAAATTTTTCCAACCAGAACGCTCTATTTCTAATTCTATTCTTTCTTTAATCTTACGTTCTTTTCCACTAATTACCCGAAGTGAATACCATCTTCGTTCATCAACAACTTCCTTTTCTTTAGGCGCATCAACTGCTGTTTCTGCTTCATCACTTGCGGTTGCAGTATCTACTACTTCTTCCACTTCATCATTAGCTGCGTCAATTTCTGCCGCAAAATCATCAAATGAAGAGGTATCTTCTTCTTCCACTACCGTATCTGCTGAATCTTCTTCCGTCGATACAGATGTCTCTTCAGTAGCTGCAGCTTCAGCTTTTTCTTCTTCCGATAATTTTTCTTCTGACATAATCAGTTTTTGAAGAATCCTTGATAAACTAAATACAACGACGACTTATGTCGTTAAAAGCGTTTTAATCTATACAGAGGGGTAAATATAATCTAGTATTCCCTTAGATATTAAATCCATAACGAATACAACCAAAGCAAAAATAACAGAACCTATTATTACTAAAATAGTACTACTTTGTAAAGCAGCCATGTTTGGCCAAGTTACTTTATTAACTAGTTCGTTATAACTTTCTTTAACGTAAAGGGTTAACTTTTCCATTGAATTCTATTTTAAGTTAGCTTAAGAAAAAAACAAAGTTAAAAATCAGTGTTTATTTATTATCTCTGAAATCTACTAAATAGTTGGCTTATTAGACCAATTTTTTCTGTACGCTAAATTATTTGGCACGGGCGGCAAGATTCGAACTCGCGACCTTTGGTTTTGGAGACCACTGCTCTACCAACTGAGCTACGCCCGTGTATAAAAATTTGGAAAATAAAGTTCCCAAATGTGAAAAATTAAGCACCCCAGATGGGATGCTTAATTTTTAGTATATTATCCTACACAAGTAATTCTTAAAAACTACCTGTATGTTACAGTATATTAATCTAAGATTTCAGTAACCTGACCTGCACCTACTGTTCTACCACCTTCTCTAATCGCAAATCTAAGTCCTTTTTCCATCGCAATTGTGTTGATTAATTCAACAGTCATTGAAACGTTATCTCCTGGCATTACCATCTCAACGTTTTCAGGTAATTTACAATCTCCAGTTACGTCAGTTGTACGGAAGTAAAACTGTGGACGGTATCCATTAAAGAATGGTGTGTGACGACCACCTTCGTCTTTACTTAAGACATAAACCTCACATTTGAACTTTGCGTGTGGCTTTACTGAACCTGGCTTACAGATAACCATTCCTCTTTTGATAGCCGTCTTCTCAATACCTCTTAGTAATAAACCTGCGTTATCACCAGCTTCTCCTCTATCCAAAATCTTACGGAACATCTCTACACCTGTAACAGTTGACTTAATGTCTTCTGCTCCCATTCCAATAATATCAACAGGATCACCAGTATTGATAACACCTCTTTCAATTCTACCAGTTGCAACGGTACCTCTACCCGTAATAGAGAATACATCTTCAATTGGCATCAAGAAATCCTTATCAACATCTCTTTGTGGCTCAGGTACGAAGTCATCAACTGCTGCCATTAATTCCTTAATCTTAGCAACTGCGTCAGCATCTCCCTCTAAAGCTTTCAATGCTGAACCTGCAATAACAGGTGTGTCATCTCCAGGGAATTCATATTTATCTAATAATTCTCTAACTTCCATGTCTACTAATTCCAACATCTCTTCATCATCTACTAGGTCAGCCTTGTTCATAAAAACAACAACTGAAGGTACACCTACTTGGCGACATAATAAGATGTGTTCTCTTGTTTGTGGCATTGGTCCATCAGTTGCAGCAACTACTAAAATTGCTCCATCCATTTGGGCAGCACCCGTAACCATGTTCTTCACATAATCCGCGTGACCAGGACAGTCAACGTGTGCATAGTGACGATTTGCTGTCTCATATTCAACGTGTGCAGTATTAATTGTAATACCACGCTCTCTTTCTTCAGGAGCACCATCAATTGAATCGTAAGAAGATACTTCTGCTAAACCGTCAGCAGCAAGAACTGTTGTGATGGCTGCAGTAAGCGTTGTCTTTCCGTGGTCAACGTGACCAATAGTCCCGATATTAACGTGAGGTTTATTCCTCTGAAATGTTTCTTTAGCCATCGTAATTATTTTTTAGGCAATATTAAAAATGAAATGATTGAAAGTTCTCATTAATAATATTATCAAAAAGAACTTTATAAAAACTACGTTTATTGGTAGAATGCTTTATAACATTCGTTCGAGCCGATGAAGGGAATTGAACCCCCGACCCCTTCCTTACCATGGAAGTGCTCTACCCCTGAGCTACATCGGCAATGTATATAAATTCAAAATTTAAAATGTAAAATTCAAAATTTCAAAGTGCTGCTGTAGCCTGAAACAAGTTACAGTAACTTCGCCTCTATAGTTGTTTATCTGATAGTTCAATAAACAATACCTCTTAGGTAGTATTAAATTTCTAAAGCACTAATCGCAAAAAATTTAATTTTTACACTTAGAATTTTAGGTTTTAAATTAAATTGAGCGGGTGATGAGACTCGAACCCACGACCCTCAGCTTGGAAGGCTGATGCTCTACCAACTGAGCTACACCCGCTTATTCGACTTTGTCTAAAAATTAAAAAACCAATAAAATATTAAAATCAGCTTTCCAAAACTGAATACTTTTATTGGGACTAACATTTTAGTTTTTAGTAAAAGCGTGGGGGTGATAGGAATCGAACCTATTCAGACAAAGTCACCAGATTTACAGTCTGGCCCGGCTCTCCAACTCCGGCGCACCCCCTGTTTTTCATTAAGTTAAATACTTAAAGAAAACAGAGCCGATAGAGGGATTCGAACCCCCGACCCGCTGATTACAAATCAGCTGCTCTGGCCAACTGAGCTATATCGGCTTATTGAATAACTTTTAATAAAAATAAAGTCTAAATATATGTCAAATTAAAAGGTTTTGAAAGCCTGTTTTTCAAAATCGAATGCAAAGATAGTATCTTTAAATAATAAAAACAAAGTAAAAATTGATTTTTTTTTAAAAATATTTTTTTCACTACTTTATTGCTTGATTTTCTTTTAAATCTGCCTTCCATTTAACCCTTTTATATAAGGAAGGTTACACTTAATTTAATATTTTTATTTTTTTAATTTAAAAAAATAATTGAATTCCTTTTAAATGCTATTTGCCCCTTAATAAGGCGCTCTATCAATATCTATAAATAGCCAATTATTACCCCATTTAATTTGAGTCGGAATCATATATTGATAGTTGAATTGCTATTGCTCAAGCAATTCAAAGATATAACATTAAAATGACATTAAATCTATCGTTCCTATTTGGACAAATACTTCCCTTCAATAAAAAAAGGAACCAGAAAGTTCCATACTTTCTGATTCCTTTTTATGACGCTTAATTTTTTTTAAATTTTAAATGGTTAAATATTAACTGGACTTTTGATAATTAGAAAAAATTGAAATAGATTATAAAAAACGAGAACTGTTCCCGACATTGAGAAATAACCACAAATCAAAATGTCATGGTAGAACAGTTCTGTAAATCAATATTACGAATAGTAACTCGAAGTAGCAAAAGTTTAGCGAATTTAGTGATGGGTTTAGCGAGCCAAACGTTTGCAAGGTCAGTAGTAGAAATAAGTTTAAGTAATTGCTACCATTATCAACATAGTAGTATCAATAAAACGATATCTCGATTAGACAAGAAACTAGAACGGGAAAAAAAAGGCGGGGAATCAGAAAAGTTAAGTCGATTAGAAGTCGAAAAAAAATTTGCCTATAAAGGTGGCACATTTTTCAAAACCCTTTGAGAAATTTTGGTTACTGAATACAGATGTAAGTTCCTTATTTCGGCCACATTCACCGACGCTACCTCAAAGGAGGTATGTGTATCAAGCGAACAACAAAATAAAAGGCAACCGACCAGTAGAAATAGGCTATGAATTGAGCACAGTTGGCTTATCTTGTCGTCAGCCCCATTACGGAATGAGTGAACCTGCGTGGAATCCACCATTAAGCATGCGTTTAGTCCCCTATGGAGTGAATAAGAATAGTTTTACAGCGGAACAAGTCAATGATTTACTGTCAAATAAAGACTTACCATTTCATAAAGAGTTGACAGTAAATGCTTTAGATAGTGGCTATTGTAGTCCAGAATATATAGCAGGGACTTATAAACAAAAAGAATTAGTCAATATCATACGGATGCCTTCGAATAGGAATGTCTGGAAGCAATTAATGCCAGAACAAGTAGCAGAGCGAAGAAAAGGCAACAAAGATAATCGAGGAGCGAATAGTGTATATGGTGATTTATATAAATTAAAAGCGGTAAATACTTGGGCAATAAGCTCCGATATTAAAACTAAATTTGGTGTAAAATTAGCGAATGGCAAGACCTGTATAGTGGATATGGAAATATGGGAAGATATGATGATACGAAGCAAGCGAGGACACTATATGAAGGATAAGCCATTTCGATTAGTTCGAATTCGCTTACTAGATGCCCAAACAGGCATTCCTTTATTTAAGAAAAGCATGTGGCTTTGTGTGTTTGGAAAAAAGAAATTGGCTTTAAGTGCAGAAGAAATATATTGGTCTTATCGCAACCGATATGATATTGAGCATTTTTTTCGATTCGGCAAGCAGCGATTATTGTTAAATAAGTACCAAACACCAGATGAAGACCATTTTCAAAACTGGATGGAGATAGTGAATTTAGCCTATTGGTTACTTTTTGTAGGCAAAAAAGAGGCAAAACACGGTTGTCGAAAGTGGCAGCAGTACGATAAGCATTATAAAAAGAGAATAGAATATGGCATGGACGTAACGCCTTCACAGGCACAATTACACTTGGCAGAAATTATTTTGGGTTTTGAGCAAGAGCCCTTTTTACCAAAACTCCAAATAAATGGAAAAGGAAGGAAACTAGGGCAGACTCAAACCAAAAGAGAGCGATTTCCTGTTTGGAGAAAGAAAAAAAAGAAGAAAAATCGGATAACGAAGTAAGTATAAATATAAAATAATCACAATATGACAGAATTGATGGACTGATGCAAGCTGCATCTTAGTCTTTGATTTTGTCAAAAGTCTAAATATTAAGGTAACGGATAAAAATAATTTGGATTATTATTGATTGATGCACTGTAGATTTACAAATCATCATCAATCTATTACTTATTTTTTCTTCGTTACTAGGCTGCTTCAAGAAAAATGCTTTCCGCTATTTTCTACGCACTCGCTCCTTATGTTTAATTAATTGTTTCTTGAGCGAGCCAAGCGAGTTGTCAATGGCTGCTTCAAATGTTTTATGAGTCGCTTTGGTAATAATTAAGTTACCGGGAACTTTAATTCTTACTTCTAAAACTTTATCCTTAATTTTTCCTGAGTTTTCCAGCTTCATCACTACTTCTGCCGCTAAGATACGGTCAAAAAATTGTTCTAATTTTTGTAATTTCTTTTGGATTAATCCGACTAACTTTTGATCTGCTGAAAAATGAATAGCTCTGGTTTGTACCTGCATAGCTAAAAAATTTGGATGTTAATAAATAGTTACAATGGTCATATTGCTAAATGGTTATACTGTTCTTTATGCTCTACTAAAATAGTTTGTATCCTACTAATTAACATGAAGCCTATTAACAATAAAACAATACAACAATATAATACATTCACTCTTTTGCTTTCGGGTGCGCTTGTTGATAAACTTCTTTCAAGCGCTCGATAGAGTTGTGTGTGTAGACCTGTGTAGCCGCAAGACTACTATGGCCTAATAATTCTTTGATGGCATTTAAATCAGCTCCATTATTGGATAAATGCGTCGCAAAGGAATGTCGCAAGACATGCGGACTACGCTGTTCTTCGGTGGTTACTAGCGATAAATAGTGGTTTACGATGGAATAGACCTTTTTCGGATATAATTTTTTACCTTTTTCCGTTACGAATAAAAAATTAAATAATTCTAAGGGAAAATTGGCATTTCTGACGGTCATATAATTTTGTAATGCTCTACTTAATTTATGGCTAATTGGCACTAGGCGTTCTTTGTTCCCTTTACCCAATACTTTAATGGTTAGACCTTGAAGATCTATATTTTGATAAGTTAAGTGTATAAGTTCTGACCTTCGAATGCCCGTTTGATAGAGCAACTCCAACATCATTTTATCTCTTACCCCTTTAAATTCGTTACCAAATTCAACTTGTTCAAATAAAAATTCGAGCCTGTCTGCTGGTATCACTATAGGTAAACGTTTGCCCACTTTAGGTGCAATCACTTTTAACATAGGGTTAGCAGCAAGCACAGCGCGCTTGGTTAAAAACTGGAAATAAGATTTAAGGGTAGATAATTTACGATTAATGGAGCGGGTCGTAATTTTTTGTTCTAATAAGTTAACAATCCACGCTCGAATGTGGATGTGTTCGATAACCTCGTCTTTCGTTATTTCATAAGTATTCTGTAGAAAATCTTTAAATTGATTTAAGTCGGTTTCATAAGCGGTTATTGTATGTTCGGAAAATCGTTTTTCAAATCTTATATAGGAGAAAAAATTAGTTAACCTCATTTAGTTGCTTTAATCTTGACCATGGCTTTTTTCAAAAAATTAATTAACTATTATAAACAGCAATTTATTATGCTGATAGCCACATGCAAAATTTTTCATATACCAATGTATCTACAAATAGTAGATAAATTGGAGGGTTCATTTTAGTATAAAATAAAAATAGGCAAAAGGAAAGAGAAAGGCAAGTTTTTTAAGGGTAATTTTGAGAATAAAAAATAAAAAAACATATAGTTCTTTTTTACAAAATGTTCTTATATATTTGCGCCGCAAGAACATCTTAATCCTCTTTTATTTCCTACCTATTTCCCTTTTTAGCTATCAAAACCAATAAAATTAGCCCTCAGAACTAACCCATCCCCGCTGTTAAACGTATTACAAGTATGAAAAAAGGAAGAAAAGACCATCAATTTATCAAAAAACCTTATTACGAAGGCGGGATGGCTGCTATGAAAGCGTTTATAAAAAAAGAACTCTCCTATCCCAAAGCTGCACTTGAAAAAAAAATAGAAGGTACGGTCTATATTCGATACATCATTAACTATAAAGGAACCGTCGTAGATTCCAAAATTGTTAGCGGTATCGGTCATGGTTGTGAGGAAGAAGCGATTCGCTTGGTCAAATTACTTGAATTTAAGGTCCCTAGAAACCGTAATCTAAAAGCTGTCTTTCACAAAAGTTTGCAGATTCATTTTAAATTGCCTAAATCCACTCCTAAGCAAAAGGAGATTCCAACTCCTACTCCAATGGCTATTCAATATAATTATGCAGTTGCTAAACAAGTTAGCCCAAAACCTGAAGAAAAAAAGAAAAGTCAAAAAGGTGGGAGTTATGATATTATCATTCGATTTTAAGCAGCTTGTGCATCCTGTCTGAGTAAAGAAATAGAGATAACGATTATCGAATTACCTATATTTCTATTAAGGTTAAGACATCTGCTTCGGAGTTCCCTAGCTTAGCTGCCCATCCGCTTTGCGGTTCTCTCGCTTGAATGTCTCCCAGACATTCACCCTGCGGGTTCCGTTCGTTCATCCTGTAAATCCAGAAAAATCCTGTCATCCTGTAATAAAAAAGGCTTCCATCGTGGAAGCCTCAACTCATTATTAACCTAAAAATTAGTTCTTTATAAGTATCACTAAAATAGTTTTACTTGTTTTATTCTTTGAATAGACCGTTTTCCATTACGCCTCCATTTCTATCTTCTATTTGTCTGCTTTTATTCAATTTAAGATTCTTCACCTCCAATTTCAACTTAAAATTAGTAATTTTATTCGAAATAAGTAAAAATTAACTAAATATGTTAAAAACTAGCAAGTCTTCGATCTATATCTTTCTTTTCTTCCTCTCAACCAGCTTACTACCATCCTTTCTTCTAGCTCAAGAAACTGATGTTTTAATGACCAATAGCCGTAAAGTGGATGAAGAACGATATAAAGGCGTCAAAGGGAATCCTTATTTATTTAAAGAATGGCGCAAAGGTAAAATCATTAGTGTGGATGCTGATGCCATTGAAGGGGTGCTATTAAATTTTAATGGGGAAACCAAAGGGTTTGAAATTAAAAAAGACAATAGTTTTATTGAATTGGATCCCAGATGGTATATTCGTGTTTTAGTAGAAGCCGAGAAATCTGATGAATATGTTACTTTTCAAAAGAATTTCTTACCGCCCTTAACCAATGAATTTACAAGAGTGGTTTATGAAGGAGCCAACTTTAGGGTCGTAGAACATTTTATCTCCAAGATTGAGGTAAAAATCATTAATAATGTTGGGAAGAATGAAGAATTAAAAAAATTCTATAGCAAAAGAAATTACTATTTAATAAAAGATAAAAAACCTACCTTACTCAAATTGAAAAAGAAACCTCTATTCACTTTCTTAGGACATAAATCGGAATTGGATAGTTTTGCAAAAAAAGAAAAACTAAGATTATCCTCAGAAGCAGATTTGATAAAATTGTTTACCTTTTATGAAGCAAGTGGTTTTGCGAAATAGTTTTTTGACTTTTAATAAAAAAACCTACTTTTGCGCTCTTTAAATAAAAAGGCTAACAAAAGTCTTTCCCTTGATTACAGGGATTGTTGTTTCACAAAATAAAAATAAAATAATGACCGCAGAAATGCATACTGAAAAAGGCGTGATGACCATTGAATTCTACGAGAAGGATGCGCCTATCGCTGTTGCTAACTTTGTCAATTTAGCAAAAAGTGGCTTTTATGATGGCTTAGCTTTTCACCGAGTCATTCCTGATTTTGTTGTACAAGGTGGTTGCCCAAACACTAGAGCAGGCGCAACAGGAATGCCAGGTACTGGTGGTCCAGGTCACCAAATTAAATGTGAATTAGATGGGGACAATCAATATCACGACAGAGGTGTCTTGTCTATGGCACATGCAGGGAGAGATACAGGTGGTTCTCAATTTTTCATTTGCCACAGCCGAAATAATACCGCTCATTTAGATAGAAATCATACTTGTTTTGGAAAAGTCGTATCTGGCTTAGATATTATTGATGATATTCGTCAAGGGGATGGAATTTTGAAGGTAGTTATTTTGGAGGACGAAGTGGCTTAGATCCGTTGTCGGTTAACAGTTATCAGTTGTCGGTTAGTAAGTCAAACGGACAACTGATAACCAACGACTGACAACATTTGATATTTAATCAAGCTTGGTTAAACTTTCCAATAGACAAAGTTGATTTTTAGTGCGGATTAGATTCAACTCTTCATTGGCTACCTTATAATAAACATCTCCAAGTAAATAGTCCGCTAGAAAGCGAAGTGCTTGTTCAAAAATAGTTAGTTTTCCTCCATATACTAATAATTCTTTTTCTATAGGCATGAGTTTTCCATCTAGTCCAGCAATATATCCTTCTGTCAGCGCTTCCAGCATTTCTTTTCTAACATAAACCTGTTCAAAATTAGCACTATTCTCATCTACTGATGGGGTAAATGTTCTTACCATATCCCCATAATCGTACAATAATGTATCTGGCATTAGCGTATCTAAATCTATTACACAAACTGCCTTTTTACTCGTTTTATTAAAAAGCACATTATTAATTTTAGTGTCATTATGCGTTACTCTTAATGGTAATTTCACCCCCTTGATAGGTGCTAATAAATAATGATAGGTTAGCAAATTATCAATTGTTGTTTGTGCTTTCTTTTTTCGGTCTTTTATTCCATTTTTAACCGCTTCTAAAAATTGTTGATACCGTAACTCCGTATTGTGAAAATTAGGAATGGTCACCTGTAAAGAACTCGCCTCAAAATCATTTAGATAATTGGTATATTCTCCAAAGGCAAAAGCCGCCGCATAAGCTTGATCTGCCGTATCTACTTGATTATAAGTAAGGGTATTTTGAATGAAAGGAAATAATCGCCAGTAGTCTTTATTTTCTACAACTACATATTGATTATCCATGCTTTTTATTGGCAACAATACTTCTCTTGGATAAGGCGTTTTAAGCAAAAACTGACCAACATTAGCAATATTGTCCATTACCCCTAACGGCTTTTTAAATATCTGCGTATTAATTTTCTGTAGAACAAATAGGCTTTTATCTGGTCCTGCTTGTAGGGTAACTTGATAAGTCGCATTGATATGACCTATCTCAATTGGTGCTATCTGTACTAATTGACCTTCTGTCTGAAACTTATTAATGATGTTACTAAGTTTTTCTATCATATTCAACGATGCATTGATCCTCCTAAAAATTAACGGAAAACTAAAAAATGTTCCTTGTATTTCCAATTTTTCGAATAGTATTAAGGCAATTCGTACTTATTAACCTTATTTTTGCCGAATAATCAAAAATTTTACCTGTAAATGCCCAGACTCATTATCATCTCTAATCGCTTACCAATCACCATTGATAAAAAGGAAGGGGAATTAATGTACCATCCAAGTGCAGGCGGCTTAGCTACAGGGTTAAGTTCGTTGGATGAATCGGTCGAAAAACTGTGGATTGGCTGGCCAGGAAAGGCGATTGAAGATGATTGGGAACAGGCTGCTATCAAAAACGATTTAAAAAAAGATGGCCTAGTCCCTGTTTTTTTAACCCAAGAAGACATTGAATGTTTTTATGAAGGATTTAGTAATAAAGTAATTTGGCCGCATTTTCATTATTTCACCCAATTCACTACCTATAATAATAATACCTATTGGGAAGCTTACCAAAAGGTCAATCGACTATTTCAAACAGCCGTTGCTGAAAATTATCAAGAAGGAGATTTAATTTGGGTACAAGATTATCAATTAATGCTCTTGCCTGCTATGATTCGGGAGCAATTTCCAACCGCTAGTATCGGTTTCTTCTTGCATATCCCCTTTCCTTCTTATGAAATATTTCGGGTCTTACCTTGGCGGAAACATTTATTGGATGGCGTTTTAGGCGCTGACCAAATTGGTTTTCATACTTATAATTATATGCGCCATTTTTTGAGTGCAGCTTATAGAATATCAGGGATTGAGCATAATTTTGGCAAAATGGTCGTCAAAGATAGAATGGTGAACGTCGATGTGTTTCCGATGGGTATCGACTATTGGAAATATGCCAAACATGAAGTGACCTTAGACCCTAGAGATGAAGCCTTTAAAATCGAGCGGATGGCACGCAAAAAAACCATTGTGTTATCCATTGATCGACTCGATTATACCAAAGGAATCCCTCAGCGAATTAGAGCTTTTGAAAGTTTTCTAGAAAAATATCCTGAATTTATTGAAAAAGTAACGCTTTTATTGGTCGTCGTTCCTTCTCGTTCTAATGTAGATCAATATCAAGAACTAAAAGCAGAAGTGGATTCTCTAGTCGGTCGAATCAATGGTTTATATGGTTCTTACGATTGGTCGCCTATTCAGTATTTTTATCGGTCTTTACCTTTTAAAGTGTTGTCTACCTTGTATAAAGTCTCTCAAATTGCAATGATTACCCCATTGAGAGATGGAATGAATTTAGTGGCTAAGGAATACATTGCCAGTAAAGAAACGAGCGAACAGGGCGTCTTAATTTTAAGTGAAATGGCAGGTGCTGCCAATGAATTAACAGAAGCCTTAATCGTCAACCCACATGATAGTGACGATATTGTAGAAACCCTAAAAATAGCCATTGAGATGAATGCATCTGAGCAAAGGTGGCGACTCAAAAAAATGCAAGAAGGGCTGAAAAAGTATAATGTCAAAAATTGGGCAGAAAATTTTATTAATAACCTAGTTGATTTAACCAAACAACAAAAAAATAGCGAAGTGCATCTACTCAATAGTGATACCGCCAAGGATCTTATTAAAGCTTATGAACAATCCTCCCAACGACTCTTAATTCTAGATTATGATGGTACTCTAATGGGTTTCCAAAATGATCCTCAAGCCGTTGTTCCAGACGCCGAATTACTGTCTATTTTAAGTGCTTTATGTGCCGATGAACGTAATAAAGTAGTCATCAACACCGGTCGAGATAAAGAAACCATTAATCGTTGGTTGGGTCATTTACCCATTGAATTTGCGGCGGAACATGGTGTTTGGACGAAAAAAGGCAAAAAATGGAAGAAAAACCCCGGTTTGCGGAATGAATGGAAACCTGATGTGCAATCTGTCTTGGAAAGTATGGTAGAACGTACGCCAGGTTCTTTCATTGAAGAAAAAGATTATTCCTTGGCTTGGCATTATAGAAAAATTGATAAAGAATTAGGCGCCAAAAGAATTAGAGAGTTTAGAGATGTCTTAGCTTATTTGACGGGTAATCTAGATTTGCAAGTATTAGAAGGTAATAAGGTGATTGAAATTAAAAATGCTGGTGTTAGTAAAGGGCAAGCGACCCTTGGTTGGAGTAATGCCAAAGATTGGGATTTTATTTTTGCCATTGGGGACGATCATACGGATGAAGATACTTTTAAAGCTTTACCCAAAGCTGCTTTTACGGTAAAAGTAGGAGATGTTAAATCAGAGGCTCGGTTTAATATTGGAGGCGTAGATCATGTTCGGAGTTTGTTGAAATTGTTTCTGGGTAAACAAGCCTAAAGCTTGTGCTTTTCCTCGTGTTTAAGCAACCATTTTTTTCGTTCAATTCCGCCACCATAGCCTCGCAACTTGCCATCTGAACCAATAACTCGATGGCAAGGAATGATAATTGAAATTCGATTGCGCCCATTCGCTGCGCCAACTGCTCTTACCGCTTTAGGTTTTTCAATTTGTTGGGCAATGGTCTGATAAGTTGTTTTTTCGCCGATGGGAATCGTTAATAAGTGCCGCCAAACTAAGTTTTGGAAGTCTGTTCCAGGTGTATGTAAAGCTACCTCAAATATCTTTCGCTGTCCTGCAAAATATTCGACTATTTCTTTTTTCACTTGTTGTATGTGCTCATTTTCGCCGATCATTATGGTTGCTTTTAGCAATTTTTGTAACTCCTCAAATTCTTGTTCTAAAATATCTCTTTCCACAAATTCTAATAAACAAATGCCTTTATCGGTTGCGCAAACGAATATCGGACCTAAAGGGGTAGTAAACCGATTCACCAAAATAACGGCTTGTTGTCCACTATTTTGAGGAGATTTGCCCAATATTTTTTTATAAGTATACCCAAATCCGCTTAGCGATTCGTAGCCTGTTTCATAAGCCGCTTGCGTCGTTCGCTTACCCTTTTTTAATTCTTGAAAAGCGATATTGATTCGATACATTCTTTGATAAGCATGAAAGGTCATCCCATAATGTTCATTGAACCATCTTCGGAGCACAATCGGACTAATATTTTCTGCCCGAAATTCGTCGTCCGAAATCTTAACTTTAGGATTACTCTTTACCATTTTGATGGCTTTTGCTACTTGTGGAGGTGCTTCGTTGGCATTTTCGGTTGGTTTGCAAATTTTACAAGGTCTATATCCGTTAGCTAATGCAGCTTTAAAACTGGTGTAGAAAATAACGTTTTCAAATTTCGGTTTTCTCGCCCTACAAGTCGCAATGCAAAATACATCAGTCGTTTTAACACCTACATAAAAGATCCCCACAAAACTTTTGTTTCTCTCTAATAGCGCTTGATAATATTGGGCGATTTTATCAGGGTTGGTTATTTGCATATTTATAAATTAGCGTTAAAAATCGTGCTTTAGGTACGAGAACGGAAAGATACAGATAAATTGGTTTTGATTTTTCCATGAATTTAGTTAAAAAGGATAGGCTGTACGGATTAAGCGGATCGAACGGATTTATACGGATTGATTAAATAATTTAAAGAGAAAATCCGTTTATAATCCGCTTAATCCGTACATGTATTGTACCCGTCTGATCAGCTAAAAGACCTTTTTAAATGATCCCTCCTCTTTTATATTTTTCATTAGCTCACCAAAAAAGGTATTATTCTTTTCAAAGACAAAATTGCCCATGCTTATTCGTCGAACACCTAATTCTTGCAAAGTTTTAAAATTAGGTAGCTTTGGCATACACATCACATTTATAGGCAACGCTGTATTTTTTACAATTGCCGAAATGCCTGCGGCTTTTTCAATGCAAGGTACAAAAATACCATCCGCACCCGCTTTTTCGTATAGTTGAATTCTTTCTTGAGTCACTTTTAAAGTATTGCTTACCCCCAATAAAAAAGTATCTGTTCGAATATTCAGAAATATATCAATGCCTTCCTTTTTGAGCTGCTGTTTTATCGTTGCAATAGTTTCGGCAAATTCAACTGCTCCTAATAGCCGTCGTTCTTCCTCAACAATACTATCTTCTAGATTAATTCCAACAACTCCTGCTTCTACTAATTGACGGATATGCTTCGTAATTTGTAAAGGGTCTCTGCTATAACCTGATTCCAAATCTACAGATAAAGGTAATGTGGTGTTCGCACTAATTCTTTGCACGATATATAATAATTCTGCAAAGTCCATTTCCTCGCCATCTTTATACCCTAACATACTAGCAATGGCTGCACTAGACGTTCCAATCGCCTCAAAATTAGCTTGCTCGGCTATTTTGGTACTGGCAACATCCCAAACAATACCGATTAATAAAGGAGTGCTTTGATAATGTAGGTCTTTAAAATTTTGCATATTTTTTTGATGCAAAGTAAGGAACTATACCATTTAGCAGCAACCGAAAATTGGACGAGTATTTTTTAAAATCTTTATCGTAATCGTCAAAATAGTTTTTCACAACTCACAGAGTTGTGTTACTTTGACACCTAAGGTCAATCAATTGGCAGGAGAAGACAATTTCTAAGTCTTTTTGGATAGTAGTTTTGTAATAAAATTATAACAATGAAAAATACCATTCAAATAATCTTAGTGCCCCTTTTTTTCTCTTTGACCAATTGTAAAATTGCAGATATAAGTGAATCCAGTAACTTACCAGTTGAACAATCTGAACAAATAGCTACAGAAAAACTGACAGAAGTTGTCAAAAACCAAGGATTTGACCTAATGAAAGCTAAAAATGTATACGCTTTTACTGGAACAGATGAATGGAATGGCTTTTTGGGTAAAATGGCTAAGATTTGGCCAGATACAAAAACGGATATCCGCTTTAAACATAATTTCAACACCTTCGACGGAAATGGGATTTTTTTAAATGGCGAAAAGGAAGGAGACTTAATTGGCGTTCAATCTTGGATGTATTATGAAAAAAAGAAAGGTCAAAAACAAGTGACCATTAAAGATACTGGTACGAAAGAAAATCCACTAGAATTTGGAATGGTCATTTATCATTATTTTTTAGAATTGCCTTACCGTTTGCAAAAAGCGCCCATAAAGCGTTATTATGGTCAAAAAAAACACAAAAATCAGCAGTATGATTTAATTTTTGCGTCTTGGGGAAGTGAAATGGCCAATAAGGAACATGATCAATATATTATCTGGATAAATCAAGCTACAAAATTAGTGGACTACTGTGTTTATACTGTTCGAGCCAATACAAATCCTTTAACTAGGCAAAAATATGGGTCTATCGGTTACCTTAACTATCGGGAAATCGAAGGCTTTAAAGTGCCTACTTTATTACCTGTTTTTTTAGATGATGGGATTTTAACAACCCCCTCTTTTGAGGATTATTTTCATCAATTGTCTATCCGAGATTTTACTTTTGGTGGTTTTGAAGAAAAAGAATTATACCCTTTGCCTAATTTAAAAAAGCAATATGATGAAAAGTAAGGGAACAAGGTAATTAAGGGAACAAGGTAATAAGGATTAAATATTACTACTCGGCTAAAGACTAAAGGCAAATTCCAAACTAAATTTACCATTTCCTATTAGCCCTTTGCCGAGTAACAACGCTTAAATACTAACTCCATACAATAATCAAACACTAAATTATGCTAATTTTCAAGTGTCCTTAAACCAATATTTTCAGCAATGCCCATTAGTTTTTCTTTTGCCATGATCATCGCCTCTTCCACAGAATTAACCCTTTCTAAAACGGTATAAACTTGTTGGATGCCTAATTTTTGAGCAGCTCCTTTATCCGTCGTCCCACAGACTGCAACAACTGGTTTATTATATTTTTTAGCTAATGCACAAACACCGCTAATGACTTTTCCCTGCTCTGTTTGAGCATCCAATTTCCCCTCACCTGTTATCACCAAATCACAAGTCTTTATTTCTTTTTCTAATGCCGTAATTTCTAAAAAAGTATTTATCCCTGAAACCAATTCAGCATCCAGAAAAGCAATAGCACCGCCCCCTACTCCACCTGCCGCACCTGCGCCTGGAATTTCCGCTATATCGGCATAATTAGCTGACTTTAAAAGTTGGGCTAGATTTTGCAATCCTTTATCTAATGCTTTTACCTCCTCAACAGTCGCTCCTTTTTGGGGTGCATAAACATAAGCCGCACCATTTTCTCCATAAAAAGGATTATTGACATCACAAATGACTTTGAATTTCACCTTTGCTGGATTATAAAAAAGGAATTCGCCTTCTATTCGACTCACTTCGGTTAAGTTTTCTCCTATCGGTACTAATAATGCTCCGCTTTTACTATAAAAACACCAGCCCAATGCACTTGCAATCCCCATTCCTCCATCATTGGTCGCACTCCCGCCAATGAATAAATAAATAGTGGTCGCTCCCTTACGAATTGCATCAAAAATTAACTCTCCTGTCCCAAAGGAAGAGGTATCCATGCAATTTCGCTCTTTCTCTTTTAATAAAGCTAAACCTGAAGCTGCTGCCATTTCAATATAAGCAGTTGTGCCTGCTAACTTATAAGCGGCATTCATTGGTCTAAATAAAGGGTCTTCTACTTCTACTGTTATTGTTTTTAAATCAATGTAATGAGCTAATACTTCTAACGAACCATCCCCACCGTCCGCCATTGGACGAGTAATAATTTCTAAATTTGAATTCGCTTTTTTTAAGCCTGTTGATAAAGCAATACAAACTTCTTGTGCACTTAGTGAGCCTTTGAATTTATCGGGAGCGATTAGGATTTTCATAATATAACTGATTTAGGTACATCTCATAATCTCGCAAGTCGTTTTTTTTCAGTACAATCGTAACTTGGAAATTCATTTCCAAGAAAAATAAATAAAAAAATTCCTTGGAAATTCATTTCCAAGCTACGGATGATTGGTAGAAAAAGGCCTTATTGGAATTATTTAAATAACGTACGGTTTTAGAAAATCCGTTTTAACCGAAAAACCTGTAGGGGCAATGCCCATAGCCATCAGGCTAACGATTCAAAATCTGGATTTTTGCAAGCAAATTACGTTGAAAACATAAGAAATATTGATTTTAAGATGCAATCTTAAAATATCGACATCATCGTAAGTTGCTGATTATCAATGATTATATTCTTAGCCTGACGGCTATGGGGGCAATGCCTTGTGCTTACCCTTTTCGAGGTAAATTTCGACAATTTGGGCAACCACAAGGGATTGCCCCTACAGAATATCGAACCTAAAAAAGTGCACAACTTGTTCTGATTCATCGGAATTATTTTCTGAATCTCAATTAGGCCTGTTTTCTGTAACTAGCCAATATGTCTAAGTAATGCAATGCCGACCTGAAGGTCGGTGACGGGAAAGCTTAAAGGCTTTTCTACCAGTTTCCCTTATCCTCATTAGACACTTGGAGGTGTTGATAACGCTTCAAGATCTGCTCCTAGTAATGGCAAATGTTTCACTTTATGATATTGCAAGGCCATCGAAATGCAATGCTTTAATTCTTTCGTTGGCACTTTATCAGCTAAAGTAAATTCTATCGCTCGATTCTTTTCATACTTAAAGATATCCCCATAAATTTCTTTAAAAGTCAATACTAATTTACTTGTACATTTAAAGTAGATGGCGTAATGATTATTGGCCTTTTTCCAACCTAGTCTAACGGTACTGCCTTTTTTTGCTAGATAACTAGGTTGTCCCCATTTCAACGTTTCTTCTAGTTCAGGAACACCTATTTCTGTTGCGGTATCTATGATTAACTGCCGTAGGTGTTGTAATTTTTCAGGAAAACCTTCGGGATAATTTTCAAATACTGCGGCTACTTTAGGATTAATTATTAGTTTTAGTTCGCTCATTTTTAGTACTTTTAGCTAAAAAATTCAGAGTCATCAACCGTTGGGACATCTAATCTGTTCAACTGTAAAAAATATTTCCCCGCGAATTTCTCTTTCTTTTTAAGAGGCGTGTTATTTAAATAATGCTTGTAAATTATAAAAATAAATGAATGCTGCCAAATCATTGCTATTTTTACCTCCCTCTAAGTCTCCTATAATTTCAATGCTTTCATTTTATTTCCAGTAGCTTTGTATTTTCGTTGCTCATCACTTCCAAATCAATTTATGTCTTTCAGAAATCTAGGATTGCCCAATACGTTAGTCGCTGCTTTAGCCGAACAAAATTATACAACTGCTTACCCTATTCAAACGGCGGCAATTCCTGCCATTTTAAAAAAACAGCATATCCTAGGAATCGCCAAAACAGGTTCTGGCAAAACGGCTAGTTTCGTCTTGCCGATTTTAACCAATTTGCAAGGAAGTGCATTCGCAAAAAATAGACATCCATTGGTGTTGGTCTTAACGCCTACCCGAGAATTAGCGGTACAAGTGGCAGCTGTTTTTAAAACATTTAGCAAAGCTTTACCTGACCGAATTAAAACGCTGGCGGTGTATGGTGGGGTCTCCATCAATCCACAAATGATGGCTATGAATGGTGTGCAAGTTTTAGTGGCAACACCTGGGAGATTATTGGACTTGATTGATTCTAAAGCGGTGCATTTAGCTGCTGTGGAAACCTTAGTTTTAGATGAAGCGGATAAAATGCTGAACTTAGGGTTTAAAGAAGAGATGACTAAGATCCTAGCATTATTACCCCAAAAACGACAAAACCTCTTGTTTTCGGCAACTTTAAGCCCCGATTTGGATAGTTTATCTGCTGTTTTAATGAAAGACCCTGTGGTCATTAAAATTGAAACAAAAGAAACTGATCTCCAACAAATCCAACAAGC
The DNA here is from genome assembly GCA_965277445.1 of Saprospiraceae bacterium. Classification (GTDB taxonomy): domain Bacteria; phylum Bacteroidota; class Bacteroidia; order Chitinophagales; family Saprospiraceae; genus JAFMDF01. The sequence goes on from CBDICY010000010.1 coordinate 51,274, forward strand.
TGGCTATTTTGTACCCGAAGCACAAAAAGGGTCGCTGCTTCGGTATTTGATTAAAACGAAGGCATTAAAACAAGTTTTAGTTTTTACTTCCTCTGGCTATAAAGCAGATAATGTCGCCAATAAACTTCGGAAAAATGGCATTAAAGCCGCAGCTATTCATGGCAAAAAAAGTCAGTCTGCTAGAAATAATGCGTTGAATCAATTTAAAGCAGGTAACCTTCCCGTGTTGGTAGCAACGGATTTATTATCAAGAGGTATTGACATTGCTTTTTTGCCTTGTGTGATCAATTATGAGTTGCCTCGTTCTCCAAAGGATTATATCCATCGCATTGGTCGAACGGGTCGGGCAGAAAATTCAGGCGTAGCGCTTTCTTTCGTTAGCCCTGACAATGTCCACCATTTCAAAGTGATTCTGAAAAAGAGTAAACTCTATGTAGATATGGTCGATAGCTCAACACTTGATTTGAAGGGCTATTGAATGTCCTTGCGAATTGGTCCCTTGGTGTCCGCTAAATACTGCATCTTCGCTAAATTAGTAGCATACTCCTTAGGATTCATTCCTTTCCCCAAAGCATCAGCCGTATATAAAACAAAGCTTTGAATGTCTGCCAATTCTTCTTTGGATATTTTATCGCCTAACTTGGGCATTCCTTGAGACGCCAACATCCCATTCAACACAATTTCTTCATAATTCTTAAAGATGCCCTTACTTGAACGAGTTAAATCAGGAATCGCACCACCGCCCTTTCCAGGGCTTCGATGACAACCCATGCAATATTGTAGATATAAATTCAACCCTTCGCCTATATTTTCGGGAGCAGCATCCGTTTTTAATTGGGTAAATGTACTTGCCAAGGCAGGTAGTTTTTCTGGAGGTGTCGCCTGACCATTTAGTTTAAAAGTGTAAAAAGTACCCGTATGAATTCGATCTACATATTTGCTGGATTGCCCCATGCCTCCACCCCAGCCTACTGGGAGGGTGATATATTGTTCGCCGTCCACTAAATAGGTAATTGGAGGGGCATTTACGCCCGAACGAACATCAAAATCCCAAACGACTTCCCCTGTTAAAGCATCTCTGGCTGAAAATTTTCCTTCGGCGTCTCCTTGAAAAATTAGCCCACCCGCAGTTGATAAGATTCCACCGTTATAATGCGCAATTTGATCAATACCCCAAACCTCTTTTTGCTGAACTGGATCCCACGCTAATAATCGACCTGCTGCCGTCCCTGGAATAGGGGCATTAGGATTGGTATCAAAAACGGTTGGATTATAAATCTTTCCCGCTACACTAACATTGGCTTCAAATCCACCACCAACGGCATCTTTCTCAAAAGCACCTTGTCCATTAATCCGAGCATAACCTTCCGCCATTTTCAAAGATGGAATGTATACCAAACCTGTTTGGCGGCTGTAAGATTGTGGATGCCAATTATGTCCTCCGTGAGAACTAGGTGAAAGCCAATGCGTTTTTCCATCGGTGTATCGTGCTCCTGCTGTCTCTATCGGGCGACCACTATCATCAATCGCTGTTGCCCAACTGGTATAGGTATATGGTTCAGCGGATAATAATTCACCCGATACTCTATCCAAAACATAGAAAAAACCGTTTTTAGGCGCTTGCATAATGACCTTCCGTTCTACTCCATTTATAACTAATTCCGCCATCGTTAAAGGTTGGGTAGCGGTATAATCCCAAGTATCACCAGGCGTAGTTTGGTAATGCCATTTATAGGCGCCATCATCGGCATTCAGCGCCACAATACTTGATAAATATAAATTATCCCCTCCTCCTGGGCTTCTAATTTCTCTATCCCAATGTGTTCCATTTCCTACGCCAACATAGATCGTATTTAGTTCAGGATCATAAGTAATCGCATCCCAAGCTGTTCCGCCTCCGCCTCCATTTTTCCACCATTCACCTGACCAAGTTTTAGCTACTGCTGCCAAATCTGGATGTTCAAATCCTTTGGATGGGTCTCCCGGAACGGTATAAAATCGCCATACTTTTTTGCCCGTCATGGCATCATATGCTGTTACAAAACCTCTCGCTTCAAACTCTGCTCCTCCATTACCAATTACTGCTTTGCCATCCATAATCCGAACAGCGCCCGTAATGGAGTACTTGCTGTTTTCTGGAATGGTCATTGTTTCCCAATTCTTAGTCCCCGTAGCTGCATCCACCGATACTAAACGGCCATCTAAAGTCCCCCAAATAATCGCTCCCTTGTAAATAGCAGGCCCTCTATTGACAACTCCACAACAAAATTTAGTTGCCTCTACTCTTGGTACTGCTGGGTCATATTCCCAGATTTTTTCGCCTTTTCGCACATCAATTGCCCATAAAACAGACCAAGGTCCAGTAGCAAACATAATTCCGTCGACTACTATTGGTGTACCTTGAATCCCTCTTTTGGTCCCCATTTCTAAAGCCCAAGCCAAACCCAACTCCTTCACTGATGTTTTATTAATTTGCGTTAACTCAGCATAGCGATCCTCTTTATAGTTTCGTCCGTAAGTCAACCAATCCCCATGTTCGGTTTCTTGATTCGCCAAAACCACATCATCTATTTTAGTGGTTACTGCTTGAATGTGTGCTGCTGTCCCTTTGTCATATTTGGGTTCCGTTTGACATTGCCAAAACAGTAGACTCATAAAAAGCAGTAAAGGTAGGTTCGATATTAACTTTAATCGCATATTAATTGGTTATTCGTAAAAATGTGTTGGTTGCGAAAATAAGCTTTCTATCTTAAAAAATCTAATATCGGTTATTTGTCTATTGAAAAGATAGAACGATTGTATCAGGAGATTAAATGCTATCATATGTAAGGCTTTCTAATCATTAGTTTGTTTCACTTGTTTTGCAACTTATGTTTGCTTTTTGGTACTATTTGAATTAATCACTATTCTTTAATGGATTAAATCAAAAGCGATGTTGTCTACCCTACAGAAGACCCTAGGACTAATTTTAACAGGTATCTTATTAAGTACCTGCCAAGAGCTTATTGATTTTGAACCTCCTGAGACCATTAAAAATGCCATTTTTATTGAAGGAAAATTAACCAAAGGTGACCCTAGTACGGTCTTTGTGAAAATAGGACAAGTCTTTAATTTTGTCAGCAACCCAAGTTTATTATTGGCAGAATCTGTTGAGATTTTGGATGAATCGGGGCAGGCGTTAGCATTAACTAGTCGGGAACAAGGTATTTTTAAATTAAACATTCCCAACAATCATCCTACCTTTAAAATTGACTACGGACAAGGGTATAAAATCCGATTACAATTAAAAAATCAGGCAATTTATGAGTCGAGTTATGATACCCTCTTTCAAGTACCCGAAATGATCGATTTGAAATTTGAAACGGTATCAAAAAATGTAATTTTTCCAGATGGCAAACAAGAAACCCAAGAAATTCTTTCTTTTTTAGTTAGTACGTCTTTGACCACAACTAATAACAGTAGTAAACCACATCTTTTATGGGAATTTGAAAGTCTTTTTAAGCAAAGCGACGACCCTACTGCACCAGGTTTCGGGGTTGGCCCTTGTATTGCAGAGAGTGACACTTCCAAAATTTGTTATTTGGCAATTAATCCTGTAGAGAATTACATTGCCCTAAATACCAAAACATTTTCAGGCGACCAATTGGTTGATTTTTCTATTTATGAGGCAGATAATACCAATACTTTTGTCTTTTCAGAAGGCTATTATTTAACGGTTTATCAACAATCTCTAAGTGATGCGGCTTATGAATATTGGGCGCAAGCCAATCTATTAACCAATAGAAACGGCTCTATTTTTGAAGCCCCTTCAGGCAAAATTGTGACTAATTTTTCCAATGAAGACAATCCTAAAGATGAAGTTTTTGGCTTTTTCTTTGCGACCGAAAGTAATTTCAAACGCGTTTATGTTGCTCCTGAGGACGCAGGAAATCCACGAAGTCATTGCCCACCAGTTGGCGGACATAGTGTCTTATGCGACAACTGTCTATGTTGGCAGAATAGTACAACTGAAAAACCTGGTTGGTGGGTAGAATAGTATTTTTATTTATACTTTCGCAAATCTAATTAGCTCTAAACTCATCAAAAAATGAATACCGTAATTTTCCGACCTGCGACGCTCAAAGATTTACCCATCTTACTTGAATTTGAACAAGCCATTGTCGAAGCAGAACGCCCTTTCGACCCAAACTTAAAAGCAGAAGGCGTGACTTATTATGATTTGACAAAGTTGATCGAAAGACCAGATGCTGCGGTGATTGTTGGGGCCATCAATGATACCGTAATTACCTCAGGATATGTTTTGATTAAAGCAGCCTCTGATCACTTACAATTTACCCATTATGCCTATGCTGGTTTTATGTATACCGAGCCAGCATTTAGAGGAAAAGGAATCAATCGACGCTTGATTGACCAATTGACAGCTTGGGCTAAAGCGCAAGGTGTTTCAGAAATGCGCTTAGATGTTTATGCAGAAAATGCAGCTGCGCTGCGTGCTTACGAAAAAGTAGGTTTTGAAAAATTGTTGGTTAATATGCGATTGGATTTAAGGGAATAAGTAATTCGAGTTGCGGGTTGCGGGTTGCGAGTTCAACAGGAGTAGGTTTTAAGATAGAATAATCAAGATTCATATAATGATTCCCTCTTTAAATAAAAAATCATCTACAACTCGCAACCCGCAACTCGTACCCCGTCTTAGCCATTCATTTTTTGCATACCTGCCATTCATTCTTTTCAATTTAAATACTTTCCTTAGGAAATGACGAATGCTATCTTTGTTGGACAATAATAAATTATGATCGCAATTAAGCATTTAAAACTAATAGAAGTCATTGACCGCAAAGGTTCTTTAAGTAAAGCTGCTAAAGAATTGAACTTATCCCAATCTGCTTTGAGTCATCAGTTAAAACAATTGGAAGAAACCTTGGAAGTCAAAGTATTTCATCGAATCAATAATAACTTAATTTTTACGGAGGCAGGAAAAGAATTCCGAGATTATGGCGCCAATATTTTAAAGGAAATGGCGGAGCTAAAAACGAGAATGACGGAAATCAAAGAATTTCAAGCCAATCAATACATTCATGGATATTCTGCACAAGAAACCAATCGCCTCTACGATCAAGCCTCCACCGTAGCAGATTTCATCCATTGGGATTCTTATTGGGAGAAAAACAGCAAAATATTAGAAGCAGGTTGTGGCGTCGGGGCGCAAACACAAATCATCGCTACGAACAATCCGACTTGTGGCATAACTGCGGTTGATATTTCCGAACGATCTATAGCGGAAGCAAAGAAATTAATCGAAGCCAATAGTATTACAAATGTGCAATTTACTGTAGCAGACTTGCGAAAATTAAATTACCCAGACGAGTATTTCGATCATATTTTTGTTTGTTTTGTCTTAGAACATACCCCAACCCCATTACAGATTTTGACCGAACTTAAAAGAGTCCTCAAAAAAGGCGGGACCATTACGGTGGTAGAAGGCGATCACGGTTCTACTTACTTTTATCCTGATAGCACCACCGCCCAAAAAGCGGTAGCGGCACAAGTGGCACTACAAAAAAAGAATGGGGGCAATGCCAATATCGGCAGAGCCTTATATCCACTTTTAGAAAAATGTGGTTTTCAACAAATAGCCGTTAGTCCTCGTCAAATATATGTCGATAAGTCCAAGCCTAATTTGGTCGATGGCTTTATTAGAAAAACGTTTACCGCTATGATAAAAGGCGTAGAAGAAGAGGCAGTATCCAAAGGGATTATTTCCAAAAATGAAATGGAAGAAGGCATTGCCAATTTGTATCGAGTGGCAGACACAGGTGGTACTTTTTGTTATACTTTTTTTAAAGGGGTTGGTGTAAAATAAAACTAAATTGCTTCAAAATAATCATCAAATTCTATTCCCAATAATCGTTCTAGATTTGCTGGCGTCTCTTTTAAATAAAAAGTTCCGAACGCCAATTGCTTTTTATAATCAAAGCTAGTTTCTAAGATCACTTTGGTAAACTGCTCTTTTAGTTTTGCAATATTGGGTTTAAACATTGCTTTATCAATTGTCTGCCCATTATAGGCAACAAAAAAGGCATAGAGACTATTTTGGTCAGACTGCTGCTGCCAAATCTCCTCCCAGTTTGGTGCTTGATTATGGATAAAACAGGTGTAGGGATTGACCCCAAAAGCATGATAGGCCAGATTTCCCAAGCCCATACCACCATAGCGCATACAATTCATTTCAATGGGTAATAAAGTATCGTCGTGCAATTTAAATTCTCCGTGAATCATAAAATTACTAACCTGCAATAGTTCATTTAACTGGGTGAAAAATTGAATGGCTTTGTCATATAACTTTTGAAATATAGCTCGACTGGTATAATAAACCATGTGTAAATAAGCCGCCTGTTTAGGGATTGGATGATAGTAGATATTCGTAATATTCGGTTGACCGTTTTCATCATAAAACATACCTACCGCATATTCCTCGCCTTCAATAAAAGATTCTAGCAGGAATTCATTTTTAGATAAAACGACCTCCGAAAATACTGCTCCATTCTTTTCTAATTCCGCTTTTATCTCTGTTTCAAGGCACTTCATATCTGTGTTAGCATCAATAATCTTAACGGCTGCTCCGAAGCATCCTTTTGAGGGTTTGATGACTGATTTTTCTTTGATTGTTAGCTTGGCTATTTCTGCTAAGCCCACCTTTTTAAAAATGTAGTTCGGATAAATCTTCGTCAATAATTGTCTGAACTTGTACTTGTCTTTTAAGGCAATAATTGCATTTATCTTAGCCTCCTCTTCTAGTCGATCTAATACCACTTCTATCGCCGCTTCCGAAGTAATACAAACCTTATCCTTTGTAGAAAATTTCCAATTGGAGTTGGCTAAGTCATTGGTGTTGACTATCGTTAGCCCTTCCGTTTCTGGCAAGGTTTCTATGGTGCCGCTTTCAGCATCACTTGAAGCAATTAAATAAGTCATGATGGGTGATTTTGATTAACTCTAATAGCGATTGATTTAGGAATCCCAAAAGGGATTCAACATGAATAACACCGTATGCAATGCGGTGATGGTTGAAATTTTTCCAGTCTCTCAATCCTAAAGGGATTGAACCTAAGTACAAGGACTGAATTAATGAAGGATTTAAGGATTGAAGAACGCTCATGACAGTCAATCACTTACATCGAAATCAAATTTTAAACTGTTAGTTCAGGTACTTAGATTTATTATATTTTCCTATTCAACTCTTTCAGAGTTGGAGGTTTGAAGGAAATAGTTGTCATTTTCCACCGCATTTCATATGGTGCTATTTAAATTCAACCACTTTATGGTTATACTTTGCACGGGGTAAAAAAGTCATTGTAAAGTACACCTTATCATCTCGTCGGATGACTCCGCCGTCCGATGAGGTGGTCATTCCATCGGACGGCGAAGCCATCCGACGGAAGACGATAAAATCACTTTTTTATCCCTTTTGGAGTATAGAAGTCAGCAGATAACTTATCGTATCAATTCATTTGGTTGGTTCTATTGATACCTAGAATCAGCCAAATGAATGGCAATTACGAATTACGCTACATTTCAATCATGTCCAAACACTCTATTTTAGTACAAATAAGTCCAAAATTATAATTCTGGAGTCTCTCAAGGCAAAATAAAGTGTTTTCTCCCCCAATAGTGCCTAATCTTGGAGAAAAAATTATTTCACCCAACTTTATAATTATGAGATTTCATTTTTGGATTTATCTATCCTTCTTAACCTTTAGCTTAAGTGCACAAACGACTACCAATACGCCAATCGGTCATAAGGTTTTATTCATCGTCTCCAATGCCCATTTTTATGGCGACACAAAAATGAATGCCGCCAATCATTTTGCAGAAATCGTCTTCCCTTATGACAAATTAGTGAAGGCAGGTTATCAAGTAGATTTTGTCAGTCCAGAAGGTGGTGCTGTTCCCATCGGCTATATTGAAACTTCGACGCCTTTGATTAAGGAATATTTGTATAAAAAAGAGTTCATGGCTTTATTGAAAGAGACTAAAAAACCGAGCGAGGTTCATCCTTCCGACTATCAAGCCGTTTATTATGGCGGCGGTGGGGCGGCGATGTTTGGCGTACCAGAAAATAAAGCGATTCAAGAAATTGCGATGACGGTTTACGAAGCACAACAAGGAATTGTAGCGGCGGTTTGTCATGGTTCGGCAGGTTTGGTTAATCTCAAAACGAAAGATGGGAAGTATTTAGTCGATGGCAAAAAAGTAAATGGCTTCCCCGATTTATTTGAAAATATGGATGCTGCATATTATAAAACCTTTCCTTTTTCTATTGAAAAAAAATTAGCTAAAAGAGGCGGCGATTTTCAATATTCCAAAGAAGGTTGGGATGGTTTTGCCATAGCAGATGGTCGATTAATTACGGGACAAGATCCTTCAGCGGCGGGCTTAGTGGCAGAAAAAATGATCGCCCAATTGGCTGCCCAACAAAAAGGATTGTCTATCGAAGCTACGGCAAAATTAGATGCTATTTTTAAAAATTGGGAAAACCCAGCATTACCGGGTGTCGTTGGTGGGCTTATCCAAGATGGAAAAGTACTTTACTTAAAAGGATACGGTATGGCGGATATGGAAAATCAAATCCCCATTACTCCAGATACTAAATTTCAAATTGGTAACTTATCACAGCAATTTACTGCTTTTGCCGTTTTATTATTGGAAGAGGAAGGCAAACTATCGCTTACTGATGATGTGCGAACCTTCCTTCCTGAATTACCCAACTTTGGACCTACCATTACCCTCCAACATTTGATGAGTCAATCCAGCGGTTTACACGAATATCTCGCTTTGAAAGAAATTGCAGGACTTGGGCAAAACGAAATTTTAACCAATCAAGATGTCCTTCACTTAATTAGCCAGCAAAAGGAATTGGATTATGTCCCTGGCACTCAGTTTTCTTTTACCCATACGGGGCATATTCTATTGGCAGAAGTCATCAAAAAAGTAACAGGGCAATCTCTATCCGCTTACACCAAAGCACACATCTTTGATCCTTTGCAGATGACGAATACGGAGTTTAAAGAAGACTTTGAGACGATTGTTCCCAATGCCGCTATTTCCTATCAAGCAAACGAAAATGGCTATAAAAAACGAATGATTACCAATGCTACTGTTGGTCCGAATAATCTTTATATTTCAGGAGCAGATTTAGTGCGTTGGTACCTTAATTTTGATAATCCAAAAGTTGGAAGTGCTAGTTTAATGAAAAAAATGAGGTCGCCTGTTACGTTGAATAATGGGGCTACTTTCAATTCTTTTAATGGTCAATTACATTATGACCAGCAATTTTACCACTTGGAAAGAGGGAATCCTGCTTATTGGAATTATGGCTTAACGGGTGGTTATGCTAGTAATATTTTTACTTTTCCTGAGCAAAATTTAACGTCTTTTGTGCTGGGCAACAACAATCAATATAACGGGATGCCAGCAATGACAATGGCTTATGAAACTTTAGGAGACATTTTTCCCGAACCCCCTAGTGTCGATTTTACCAAAATCAAAACGGTTCAATTAACGTCGCAAGAATTGGCCGCACACGAAGGCTATTATTGGGATAACGATGCGGCACTTGCTCGCCGAGTGTATGTTAAGAATGATACGTTAAGGTATGCTCGATTAGCCAGTCAGCGAGAAAGTTTATTAGTGCCCTTGTCTAAAAATAAATTTCAAATAGTCGTCGGAAGTGATGATGTCCTTATCCTAACTTTTGACCAAAAGAATGGCAACAAAAGAATGCAATTTAAGGGTGGAGAAAGTGATCCTTATGTATATGATGCTTATACGCCCGTTACCTATGATGCAAAAACTTTACAGCAATTTTCAGGTCGTTTTTACTGCCCTGCTTTGAATGCAACTTATACCTTTTCTGTCAAAGACAATCAATTACTGGCTAGTCATTTGCGCAAAAGAACTATTTCTTTTACTCCTGTCAAAAAGGATGTATTTATGGGAAGTGAGTGGTATTTCGGAGGTATTCAATTTGAAAGAAATGAAGCAGGTGAGGTTACTGGTTTTAGCGTTAATTTTGATGGGGTTAAAAATCTGACGTTTGAGAAGATATTGTCTGTAAAACAGCAAGTTAGTAAAGCGGGTTAAAAGGTTAAGGACGCAATCAGGCTTTGTTTTCAACGTGCCGTAAGTACGAGAGATGGGTAACCTATATAACATTGAATATTTTCCTTTTTTTTCGTACCGTAGGTATGTAAGAGAATGCTCATTATGAAGTATCTTACGTACCTACGGCACGATAACCATAGCGTTGTTATTGCTTCATCTTGCTACCCATCTCTCGTACCTACGGCACGTTCCTCTATCTATGAATAGAAAATTAAAAATAGATTTATTGCCAATAACTATTTGTTTTTCATCGCCATATCATGAAAAAACATCTATACACACTCCTTATTATCAGTCTATTTTCAAGCCTAGCTTGTCAAACAGTAGAAGAGGTTCCAAGAAAAACGGTCTATCCTCGAATGATCGGAGATATTGCCCCTGATGCTAGTTTGGATACGACCGATTTTCAATTGTGTTGGGAGGATAAATTTGCCGTTCAGTACTACGCTTATACGAGTACTTTTAATGAATCAACTTATGGTAAAGAAAAAAGGGAAGTGTACAAAATATTTGAAGCAAATTATAAGTCAACCAATGTACCCGCTGAATCAGGTTTAATCAGAGTTCGTTTTTTGGTCAATTGTCGGGGCGAAACAGGTCGATTTAGAGTGATGGGCATGGATAAAAATTACCAAGCAAAAGTCTTTGATGACCGCATTACAAAACAATTGGTCAACATCACTAAAAATGAATTAGCATGGAAAATCTTTAAAACGGATAAATCAGAAAGGGATTACTACCAATATTTAATTTTCAAAATCGAAAACGGACAAATTATTGACATCTTGCCATGAAAAATATCCTATTGCTTCTTCTACCTATTGGCGTCCTCGCACAAAACAACTGCAATGTTTTTCTGTATGCTGGCGATTCTTGCAGATACAAAGCTTGTACCTTTTATGAAGCAGCACCGACTTATTTCCAGTTAGCTAAAGCATATCATGAAATCATTGATGAGGCGATTGCCATTTGTCCAACCTACGCTGTCTTATATCGACATAAATCTACAGCCTATTTAAAAACGGGTGATTTTATTGGTTGGAAACGCTTAATCGACAAAGCCGTTGCTTTAAACCCCACAGAGCATTTAGATTATCGAGGTTGGTGTCGATTCCAATTTTTCAGAGATTATGAAGGGGCGATTAAAGATATTGACTTATTGGATAGTCTGGTTAATTACGATATTGGCTATGGCCAGAATGGGCATTATCATTTAAATATTGCCAAAGGTTTGTGTTATAAGATGTTAGGAAAAACGGATAAAGCTATCCAAATTATTAGTCAACAAATAAAAGAAAACATCAAATCCGTAGGCTTATATGATTATTTACATTTAGGGGTTTTATACTTAGAAACAGGCGATTATACCGCTGCCTTAAGTGCGTTTGACCAACAAGCTACCATCAACGAACTAGCAGAAAATTGTTATTACAAAGCCTTGTTGTATAAGGCGCTAAAACAACCAGCTCAACAACGAATTTATTTACAGCAAGCTAAAAAATTGTATCTCGCTAAAACCTATATGTTTGATTCTTACACCCATCAAGTAGATAAAATTTATTTAGAAGATATCGAAGAAGAGCTGCTTTGATACATCGTTCCTAATACAGAATTAATACTTCTTTTTCGGCTTAGGTAATACACCAATTCTTGGGTCTCCAGCCTTAATCAATTCACAGATTTTAATAGCAACCTCTTCAAAATTTGCTACTGTTACAGGTAAGAGTAACCACTTTTTGATTTTATAAATTCTCAAATTGATAATGGCCGGAAACTCTGCTTTTAAACTTTCATGGTGTTCAAAACTAGTCCCAATCCAAATACCATCATCTAAGGGATTTTTCTCACTCTTCCTAGTTGCTAAATAAATCTTTGGACCAATGTAAATGGAATGGTTACCAAACATTCTTTTGACTTGTGGTTCTAAAGGAAACAGATAATCTAAAATAAATTCGTGCGGCATCCTCTACTTATTAAAAAGGGTAATTAAAAGTTTACTTTCAATCAAAGGTCTTTGATTTTTTCCGATAATCCAATATCTATTAAGGCTTCGAACTTCTTTGATTTTTATTTATCTCCTGCTTCCATAAAAACATTAAAATCAACCCAAAAATAGCCCCACCGATATGCGCAAAATGCGCGATATTATCCCATTCAAATTCTTTTACGCCTAAAAACAATTCAATCCCCATCGAGATCAGCATAAAATACTTGGCTTTTATTGGATAAGGAATGAATATTAATTGTAACTTAATATTTGGAAAAAGAAATGCAAAAGCGGCAAATAACCCCATAATAGCGCCCGAAGCACCAACCATCGCCCCGTTAAACTTGGCATTAATAGCTCCTAAATAATCATCGACATAATTCTGTCCCTGCGCAATAGCTTCTGCGCCTTCTGTACTCACCATTTTAATCACATCAGCCGCTACATTTGATAATTCAAAAGAAACGACTCCCATATGTAGTAAAAAAGCACCGATTGCAGAGAAAAAATAGAGGATTAAAAATCGTTTTAAGCCCAATTGCTTCTCTATTACACTCCCGAACATGACTAAAGCATACATATTAAAGGCTAAATGCGCCAATCCACCATGCATAAAAATATGCGATACCAATTGATGTGGCATAAAGAATGGACTCTCGTAATAATGAAGGGCTAATAATTGATTTAATTGTGGAAATTGAGCTGCTATTAGAAACATGCCAATATTGATGGCTAGCAATATTTTAGTAGCAGGTGGTAAAGCTTTCAACGGATCCATATTTATTAAAATTATTTTCTATTTCTTAAAAAATGTCAATGTGTAAGGGTTTGTTAGCGATTAATTTTGCAAAAAAGTTATCAATATGAATATACCAAAACAATTAGTCAATATTGCATCTACCCTATTTCCGGCAATGTTGGCAAATATCGCTTTTAATCAATTAACCAATCCACAGGTTAGAAAGTTGAGGGCTCATGAACTAAAAATTTTAGACAAAGCCGATAAAAAACGAATTAAATTTAGAGATTTTCAAATTCAAACCTATAAATGGGGGAATCCAAAACACGACGCCATTTTTCTCGTCCACGGTTGGGAAGGGCAAGCTGGTAACTTTTCTGATTTGATTGAGAAATTAGTCGCCGCTAATTATTATGTGATTGCTTTTGATGGCCCATCTCATGGGTTTAGTACAACGGGTCAAACTAGTCCTTTTGAATTTAGTGATCTGGTTGGGCAACTACTTAAAAAATTTAATTGTAAGAAATTGATTAGCCATTCTTTTGGAAGTGTTGCGACGATCTCTGCCTTATTTAATCATCCAGCAATACAAATAGATAAATATGTCCTTTTGACTACGCCCGATAAGTTTTCCCAGCGGATTGATTCCGTTGTTGCCCAAATTGGTGTTTCTGAAAAAGTAAAACATTTATTGATTAATCGTTTGGAAGCAGAAATGAACATAGATGTTTCCGCCCTTAGTGTTAGTCGCTTTGTAAAAAATATTAATGTTCAAAAAGCCTTGATCCTCCATGATAAAGACGATAAAGTCGTCCCATTAGCTTACTCGAAACATGTTTGTAATAATTGGTCGAATTGTGACTTAAAAATAGTTGAAGGAACAGGACATTTTAGAATTTTACGAACGGAAAGTGTCTTGGAAGAAGTCCTCACATTTATGCATTAATGGTTTTCAAATCTCTACGTAATCGACTCAAATATTCTGGTGTAATGCCCAAGTAAGAAGCCACGTAAATTTGTGGTAAATTGAGGACTACTTTTGGTCGCCGTTGGACTAAGTCAAGGTATCTTTTTTTAGGCGTCCTCAATAAAAAATCTTGCTGTCGTTGATAGATATTTAGAAAAATCTTTTCGGCGATCAATCGACCAAATTTCTGCATGTTGTAATATTTTTCGTACATCTGCTGCATTTTTTCATAAGAAAAGTAAACAACTGCTGCATCTTCTAGCAGTTGGATATATTCAGTTGAAGGCTGTTGTTGCACAAAACTGCTATAATCCGCAACTAAGCTTCCACTAAAGAAAAAATTGGTCGTAATCTCCTTACCATCTTTGATCGTAAAACTTCTACACATTCCCGAATTGAGAAAATACATCTTTCGACAAACTTTACCTGCTTTTAACAAATACGTTCCTTTCGATAATTTTTTAAAATGGAAACAAGTCTCCAAATCCGCCCATTCTAAATCTGGTAGGACGACAAAAGAAAAAAAGTACTGTTTTAGTTGTTCATAAACCATTTTAAATTTGATTTAGTAATAGCCTTTATACAGTTTACGGTCTGCCACCTAAACACTATTAGCGTAAACAAGAATGATGTTTCAACAAATAAAACTTGAATTAGGTTTTATTTTGGTTGTTTTATACATACTCCTCATTCCTATTCCATTTCTTCTTAAGGCGCTCCAACTCTTTCAATTCTAAAATGTCTGTTTCTGATAAGTCATCCAAGGGTGGAAGCTCCACCTTTCTTTGTCGATAAAACTTAATCATTTCCTTTTCGATTTCTTCCTCTTCCCAATCTTCAGAAAGCGTTCCATTTGCAGACCAGCCAAAGGCGGAAAGGTAAACGACACCTAGCACCATCATGAGAATAGGAATCGGCAATCTTAGCCAAAACGCAGCTCCAGGTAGATAGAAGCTCAACATTAACAACACTATGGCAACTGTTGGAAAGATGATAGCACAAGCATAAAACGCTTTTTTTGCTTCTACTTTTTTTTCGGCCTTTTTGCGCAGGTTTTCATACATGATTAACAATATAAATGAAGGAGTGACTTAAAATGTAAATTTATTCCCTTATCAAATAAATGACAAGATGGTTAGACAGAACACCAAATAAGATAGACAAATTTTTCGTTTTCCTTTTGCAACCTTAGTTCCTTTTTTTGCATTATCTATCAATATAAGAACCTCCTTCAACTCCACTAATAATTTAACCTATGCGAACTTCCTATCTTCTTACTTTCTTAGCCTGCCTACTTTTCTCTAATTGTTTGGACAAATTTGATTTTGAACGACCCGATTCCATCAAAGATGCAATTGCTATTCAAGGTAGGATAGCTAAAGGTACTCCTTCGACCGTGCGAGTAATTGTTAGGGAAGTTTTTGATTTTGCTAATTTTCCAAAATTTTTGTCCGCTAGTGAGGTGTTGATTATTGATGAGGCAGGCAATCAATTAGAATTAGAAAGTCGCCGACAAGGATTCTACAATTTAACAATTCCAGATGATCATCCTTTTTTCAAAGTGGCTACTGGGAATAAATATAAAATTAGAGTAAGCGGCCTAAAAAATAAAATATTTGAATCCAGCTGGGAAGAATTATTACCTGTACCCATTCCAGAAAAATTAGTGACCAATAACGTCGAAATGGAGGTTACCAATCGCTTTGGTATCGTCCAAACTTTTAGGGAATTAGGCTATTTCATAGATACGCCACTTAGCGCACCTAATAGTTCGAAAAATAGCAGAATTCTTTGGGAATTAGATGGCACGTTTAAATTAACGGATACGCCTTCCGCAGGAAGATGCTTTGCTGGAAATGCTCCAGCACCAAAGTCCTGCTACATTACAGATTCGCCCGTAAAGAATTATATCACTTTTGATGGAACAAAATCTAGTGCCACTCGCCTAGATAGTTTCTTAATAGCCTCGATAAATTTTACGGGTAATTTAGCAGAAGGCTATTATATCAATATTCTACAACAATCTCTCACCGAAGGGGCTTATGATTATTGGTCTCAAGTCTCCACAGCGGTGAATCGAACAGGGGATTTATTTCAGCAACCAACAGGATTGGTTACTAATAATTTGCAAAATATAGATGACCCTAATGAATCGGTCTTTGGGTATTTTTATGCTACAGAAGAACAACCTATTCGCCTTTATATTGAACCTAGAGGAATGCCTAGCTGCCCGATTACTTCAGAAGATGGTACAGTTGCTGGATTTTGCTGTGATTGTAGAAGAATAGGGACGCCCATTAAACCTGATTGGTGGGTGGAGTGAGTATTCTAAATCAAAACTTCCTACCGATCCGAAGTTGACTGTGAAAAATCATTGGCTTTAGCATAACCTCCTCCGTTTGACTCCAATTTCCTAAACTCTTTACCGCAGATAATTGTGCTCCGATAAAATATTTATTAGAAAAATGATAATTCAAATCAAAAGATCCCATTGCGCCAATTTCCAAACCTGTTTTATAAATTGGGTTGGCGGCATTATAATCAGTAATGGTTTGATTGAATGTTTTACCAGTCGTTTTAGTTGACAACGTAAACATAGTTCCTATGCCAAAAGTATATTCCATTTGTCGATGTCGTAAGCTATATTTTATGGATACAGGAATCGCCCATTTTTGAAAGGAATTATAATGGACAACTTTTCTGGTTCGTTCTACATTGACCGTCTGATCTCCATAAATTTGGGTAGAATCTCCTGTAAAAGTATTAACTTGAATCTCCACTACAGCAGCTTGTTTGACCTTTTGGTAAGTATCGGTTTGGTAGTAGTCAAATTTACTATAATTCCTTGACCAAACGATGCCAGATGCCAATGCCCAATTAGGTTTTAATTGGTAATCTAATTGTAGGGAATAAGTTGTTCCTATTAAGGCTTTTTCGTAGGTAGCACGTTCTTGACTTCCTGTAGTGCCCCCCCAATTAGGTGTCCAATAATTTACACCCGCACCAAAAGCCATAGAAAAACGGGTTTGATGATTCCGTTTTTCCACAGCTAAAGGATTGCTTAATGATAGCGTGTCAAGAATTATTAAATGCAGGTAATCCAACGGTTTAAGTGGCTCTTTTCTTAAAGACGTTAAGGTCCAAATTGATTCTCTCTGTTGATTATTAGGACGACTATTTTCCGTTTTTTCAGAAATCATGTAATTGTTAAATGCAGTTGGTGGAGCAGGTTTAGTCTCCTGCCCCACGTTCTTAATATTCGGCGAAATATTATTATGTTGATTTATAGGTACTATTTTTTCAAGCTCGCCTGCCTCTTTTTTAGGAATAGAGAATTGATTATTAAGCCTATTTGGAGCTATCCCATTAATTTCTCGCTTATCTATTTTAGCAGTTTCTTTTGCAGAAAGACTAGTACTAGTTAAAGAATTCGTTGCTTTTTCTTCGGATTTACTTATTATTTCAGTCGGGTAATTTTGATCCGTATTTAATGATACTTCAGTTGATTTCTCTGGGTAACTATATTCCTTTTTTGTAGTTGTCTTTGTCTTTTCTACCGTTTTTGTTGCTGAATTTAATGCGGATAACAAAACCAATGATTCTCTTTGTATAATTTCTTCTTTTTGAGTATCTGTTACTAAGTGAAAAAGTACGGTCAATCCTAACATAGCAAGCATGCCAAATAAGAAAAAAGTCAATTTCCAGTAACCAAATTGCTTAGGTTCTTTTTTAGGAATGGTAAGATTTTCCATTTTCTCAAAGATACCTTCTTGCATATCGTCCCAACCAAATCCCTCTGGCAACGGACTTTCCTCCCGTAATTTGCCTTTTAAATTATCAAAGGGTTCCATAAATCATTGCTTTAGCATTAGGAAAAATATTCTTTTTGACCCACTTGATCGCCCTAAACAACTGTGAGCGAGAAGTCTCAGGCGTAATATTCAGTAACTCGCCAATTTCTTTATGACTGTATTCATCAATCACCGATAATAAGAAAATAGTACGGTAGCCTTTTGGCATATCGGCTAATAATTGTTCTATCTCTACCTTACTCAGTTGATCCAAATAGGCAAAGGTATTTTCTGTTGTATCTGGTGTTATCGTTTCTTCGAGTCGTAAATTGAAATTAATCGTTCGTTTCAGTAAAGTCGCACAGCGATTGGCAGTAATTCTACTAATCCAACTTTTAAAAGATCCTTTATCCACCTCATACCTTTCTAAAGAAGCAAAAATATGAGCGAAAGCTTCTTGCATGGCATCCTTTCGATAACTTTCATTGGCAATATAATTTTTGATAATCGTATAGACATAGGGCGCACAGGCTTCGTATAATTGGCGTTGTGCCAATTTATCCCTAGCAATACATTTATTTATCAAATCCAATGATACCATAAATACGAATCGAAAGTTTTAAAAAGTAAGGGGATGAGGTAATGAGTTGATAAGGTAATGAGGCTAGTACTACTTTACTCATCAACTTATTATCTCATTAACTCATCATCTCATTTAGTCTATAATCCCTCACTACATTCCTCAACGACCTCAAATAAATCTTCAATAGTATTAATCGTTACGACTTGGTTGTCAGACTGTTTAGTAACCTCTACAGGATAAACTAGGTTTAGTCCTGTATTCTCTGTGTCCCCATTTGGAGGAAAGTTTTGAGATTCAAAAATTTCTTCCTCGCTGTTAAATACAACGGTTTGAGTAGCCCCCGTTTCATCTACATAAGTTCCACTAACAGGATAATTAACGGTGTAACAAACACTTGTAGAATCTTCTGTAAAAGGTTGGGCAAAAACTGCTAATAATAAGACGTCGCTTTCTTCAAATCCCCCTATGTCATAATCACATGCTTCAAATAATAACTCTAATGCTTCTGCGGATTCAGCGACCACTTCTTCTCCTTCTGGACTAATCAAAGTCAAAGGATAAGCATAATCTGTTAATTCTCCTTGTAACATTAAATCACATAGTTCTTCATGATTATTGACCGTCTTCGTTGTTCCATCCGACACGACTACCTCTAATGGAAAGTTAACCTGATAACAATAGATATATTCAAATCCATCTTCATAATCCCAAGCAAGAGAATCTTGATAAAAGTCATTACAAGAAAATAGCACATCAAATAATTGGTCTACTGTTGCAACGGTTACCTCTTCCGTTTCATCGGTTAAAGTAATTGGAAAATGAAAAAAGACTTCTTTCTCTACCAATACTTCAATGAATGCAGCTTCATTTTCCACGGTGATAATACTGCCATCAGTAGCATCTTCTAAGGAAATTGGATAAACCGTTTTGTAACAGGAATTTTCATCATCAATCAAGTAAGCTGGGAAGTAAGTATCATCCCATCCACCATCGGGAACACATTCGGCAAAAAGTTCCCCTAATTGATCATTATCTTCTACAACTATCGCTGCTTCTCCGTTCAAACTAACATTTAAAGGGAATTCAAAATCCACGATGTATTGAGTAGTATCAAAAGTTTCCTCAAATAACTCAGCAAACACTTCTTCATTATCTATTTCATGTATTCCACCAGTATTATCTAATAAATTAAAGGGAAAAATAATCGTCAAGCAATCAAAATGAATCCCTGCCTCATCAGCTGTATTTTCACTAGATGTTCTACTAAAAAGTGCATTCGTAGGTGGTGAAATTGTTGTAATCGTCGGCGAAACGGTCTCTTCTTTTTCGGTTATTGTGTCAATATTCTCTTTTTGACAACTGGTTATCACCAAAAGTGCCAGTAAGCTATATAAAGTCCATAAACTAATTTTATTCATTGTGTGTAACTTTTAAATTTGTTAGTTTTTAAATTTTTGGTGACTGTACTTTGGAATTCCATCTATAATTACCAACTATTGTTCATTCCGTTGCACCTAGGAAAAAAATATTTTTTTACTTAAAAAAAGTATGGCAAGTATTATAAAATACTTGCCATTCCAGTCACCTATAATATTGGAGTATTAACCTTCTACAAGATTAATCTCCACCTAGTATTATCATAAAGTGTTTTTTCCGTTGCAGTCCATAAAAATAAAATGCATTTTTTGTATATTTAGACCATAAATAATTAGACTGTGTTCGGCGAAAGACTAAAGGCGAACGGCAAAGAGGCTGCCAGACGAATAATTTCAGAATAGGTACTAATTTAATTCATACAAAACGAAGAACGTTTACTGTTAAACTATAGCCAACAATCCGAAGCCGTCGGTAAGATCATGACTGCCTTTTTATTAGCCGATTAGGACTTAATGGCTGCTAAAAGTGCCTTGCCAGAAATCCCGCCAGTTCTTTTGGCTAAAGGTGTGTTTTCTACTTTTTTAATGAGTTTAATGATATTCTTATTGGCTGGACAAGGAATATTTAATTGCTCAGCAGCCCGAACGACTGCCCCATTCAAATGGTCAATTTCCGTTTTCTTGCCTTGTGATAAATCCCACCACATAGAAGATCTCACCGTTGGGTCTATCGCTAATACTTTTTTAGTAATCCGTTTATATAGAAAAGAAGGTAAGCTTAAAACAGTAGGAATGTAGGGTGCTGGAGCGGCCGTCAATTTAGGTAATTGAATATCCATTGCTTTGGTAACCGCTAATAATTCCTTCATCAAAGCCGCATTTACTAGCCGATAGGCTCGCTGTTCTAGCATCGACTTTACAGGTATATCCGCCAATGCATTCACACTATTCCCCAAATTTAGTTGGAGTTTTGCCCATAGAATGGCATTCATGTTATCCGTATATTTCACCCGCATAAGCGGTGTATGGATGCGCTGTACTAAATCTTTAATAATATTGGCTTGAGCTGGCCTATTTTCTATATACAAAGTCCCTTCTGATCCACGATGTAAATGCCCCGCTTTGGGTTCGGCTACATTAAAAGGGACCATGACTCTTAAAACCGTATTATTCGGAAATTGAGCTTTAATGATTTGGTCTGAGCCTAAACCATTTTGACAACAAAAAATAATCGTATCCTTACTCACAAAAGGCGAAATCTCTTTACTCACCTGTTCCATAGCCGTACACTTAACCGTAATCCAAAGGTAATCTGCGGACCGCCCTTTAAAGGCTGTCGAAGCTAAATTGTCATTATCCAACAAGTGCAATTGCTCGGCTATTGCCTTATTCTCCGCATAATCGGTCAATAATAAGCCCTTAGCTAATTTTTTCTTAACGGCAGGTCGGCAAATTAAAGTGGTGTTTATGCCTAAAGAGGTAAGTACGCCCCCTAAAAATCCACCAATTAGTCCAGCCCCAAATACGGTATGTTTTTCCATAAGCTCTTTTTTATAACGGATTAAAAATGAGTCAGACTTCCTATCATTAAGTTCCCCACGAATTTATTATCCCCACGAATTATAGTTGCTCAAATTACTCTTCTGCATTACTAAGCGAGATAAACAAAGATAGTTACAAATCCCACTTTTTTGAAAACTACTTTATCTTTGGATGTAAAATCACCTAGTATGTCTACACAACCGACCATTCCGCATTATCAATTATATGGACAACAAAAATCTGCCAATCAAAGATTAGATGTTCATATTCAAACAATTGAAGCGTTTAATGAAAAATATGGGCACTATCATCACCCGCATCGGCATCCTGATTTATATCAAATGGTTTGGGTAACGGAGGGGCATGGTATACATACAATGGATGAAGCGTCCTATAAAATGCGCCCAAATTGTTTGTATACCCTAAGTCCAGGCATCGTACATACTTGTCACAGTAATGCCAATTTGAAAGGATATATTTTGCATTTTTCGGAAGCATTTATGTTGCAACATACCCAAAAACAAGCAGCGAATACTTTCCATTTTGGTGCAGCTAATCCTACCGATAGTCAACAAATCACTCATATTTACCAACAAATTCATCAAGAATTTCATCAAATAAGGTTAGGTAAAGAACGGCTTATGCAATCACTTATCTCTATGCTCCTAGTTTATAAAGATAGGTTAGCCCTACCAGCCGCTA
This sequence comes from Saprospiraceae bacterium, assembly GCA_965277445.1. Lineage (GTDB taxonomy): Bacteria > Bacteroidota > Bacteroidia > Chitinophagales > Saprospiraceae > JAFMDF01. The sequence goes on from CBDICY010000010.1 coordinate 73,125, forward strand.
CGGAGCATGCACCTAATGGTAAACAAGCTATTAACCAACAATTCCAAAATTTAGTTAACGAATATTATACCAATCAAAAGAAGCTAGATTTTTATGCAACGGCATTGCATATTAGTATTCCTCATTTAAAAGAGTGTATTAAAAAAGCAACGGGCCTCACCGCTAGTGAATTGATTCAAAAACGGGTTATTTTAGAAGCTAAGCGACAGTTGATTTATAGTCAATTGAACATTTCAGAAATTGCTTTTTTATTAGGCTTTGCGGATGCTAATTATTTTTGGAAATATTTTCGGCGCATTATTGGGCAGTCACCTGGTGAATTTCGAAAAGCTCATGGTCGTTCCCTTCCAGCCTGAGTAGCATAAAGATACTTCACAACCTCATAATATTTTCTCTAAACCTTTTTGTACGACACACCGTGAACCGTGTGCCGTTTACCGCAAACCGAATAAATTACCCAAATTCCTATCAATTTTACCTAGTAAAAATAATTGTCTATTCCTACCTTTGTCAAAAAATAAATATGGTAAAAAAACAACTAGCTCAAATTAATATAGCATACATGAAGGCAGCACAAGACGATCCCATCATGAAGGAATTTGTAGACTTCTTGAATCCTATTAATAAACTAGCGGAAGAAAGCCCAGGGTTTATTTGGCGCTTAGTCGGTGAGTCTACTGAACCTTCTCCTTGGAACGATATGGTCATCATCAATATGTCCGTTTGGGACAATATCGAAACGCTGAAAGATTTCACTTATAATACGGCGCATAGTTATTTTGTGCGGAGTCGAAAGAAATGGTTTCAGCATTTGGGTACACCCCATTATGTACTTTGGTGGGTCGAAGCAGGACATATTCCGACTTTAGCAGAAGCTGCTGAAAAATTAGACGTATTAACCCAAAAGGGTTCGTCTCCCGAAGCTTTTACCTTTGCAAAACCATTTTCGGCAGATTTGCAACAATTGTAGCTAGAATAAGTCTATCCTATGTTTAAAATCTTATTTCGCTTTTTTAAAATTTGGAAATATTTTCTTGTTTTCCTTAAGATTGTTGTGATTGCTATATTGCTTGATTGTTATTTACCTCCAACAACACACAAACAATCTAGCCATTTAACAATCAAAATTTTAATAGAAAGATAAATCATCCATTATCAGTAATAATAAAAATTCAAACATACTCTAAACTTATTTCAAGGCAAAATCATAGCCAATCCGTAATAACTGAATGACTTCCTCATTAATCTCATGAGGCGTTCGCACTCGAATATGATGAGCAAATTTCCCCTTATAAGGCTTGGACACTTTTTTTAAATAACTACTTTGTATTAAAGTTTGGACGAAAAGTCGTCTGAAAAAAAAAGGCAAAACTATTGCAGGTATAAATGTGTGAAAAAATCTACCAGCGAACAGTTCTGCCATGACTTATTAAACCTTGACATAAAATATGCCAAAGCTTTTACTAATACGTCATTGGCACTAGCGAGTTACGATTCCGCTCAAAGCATAGTCGAATTGAGCGAGAGTCCCTTGTTTCATCATCAGTATTCTTCTATACGAGACGGCATTCATGGCGTTGGACAAAGTCAAGAAAATCAATCGAAGACGATGTCCGCTCTTCGGAATTTAGGGCTAAGCCAAATAAACTATAGCAAAGAAGAATGGTTATTACTTCAAACAGATGCTAGTGGGGTGACAAAAGCTCATTCTGAATGTTTGGAAGATCGCCAATACATCAAGATTTCCAACAATGTGATAAAAAGTAATAAACCTATCAGTATTGGTTATCCGATCTCTTTAGTAAATGTAAGTATTCCACCTTTGAATAATAAATGGAGCGTTCCGATAAGTATCAAACGCATACCATCAACTCAAAGTGCTGTTGATTGTGCGGTTGAACAGATGGAAGAATTACAGCAACAAGAAAATCTTGAATTAGTTGAGCAATCCATTATCAATACCTTAGATAGTGGCTATGGCTGTCCGAATTATATTGAACCGACCTATAAACACAAGAATTTAGTGAATATTATTCGGTTTCGATATGGTAAAAAGGTATGGCTGCCAGCCGAGTGTTCCAATTCAGAGCAAGGTGCGCCTTTGGTTTATGGCGAAAAATACTACTTGATTGATTTTTCTCAAACCAAGACCTATACTAGAGAAGGAAAAACTTATGATGTTTACCAAAGAAGTGTTTTTGAATTAGCCCATCAAGATTATATCGAATTAGATGGACAAACAAATAAGGGCAGAAAACTCAAAATTATGATATGGAAATGGACCAATTTATTAGTCCGCACCAAAAATGGTCATAATATGAAAGATAAAGCCTTTGATTTAGTTGCCTCTAAAGTAATTGATGCGGATACAGGTCAGTTAGTTTTTCAAAAAAGCATGTTTACCACGATTCATGGTCAGCGAAAAGATGAAATTACCACGAGGCAAGCTTTTGAAAGTTATCGACATCGGTACGATATTGAGCCATCCATCAAGTTTTGTAAGCAAAAACTTATGTTGGAAAAATATCAGACACCTGACAAGCAGCATTTTGATAATTGGTTGGTAGTAGTAATGGCTGCGTTTTGGTTACTTTTTACTGCTGCATCTAGTGCCAGCTATAAACCCAAAAAATGGCAACAGTACAAGGAAGTCAATAAGAACACAGCAGAACCGAACACAATTTTGACCCCATGTCAGGTACGACAAGCGGCTCAAAACTTTTTTTTGACTTTTGATAAAACCCCATTTCTACCTGTAAAGTGTAAAAATGGTCCTGGAAGACAAAAAGGAACTCCAATAAATCAAAGAACTCGGTATAAAGTGGTGAAAAAATCAGCACAAACACCAGATACCAGTTAAATTTCACTAAAAATGAATAGCAAAAAACAACACATAAGTTTTATTTAAAATGTATGGCATAAAGGCTAATAACTTTTTGCTGTCCAAACTTTAAACTTTGTAAAACTTCGTCATTATAAAATTTAACATCTAATTCTTTCTTCATTGGTTTAATGATTAACCATGCTTTTTTATTGGTAAACACGACGGTGTTAACTGCTACGCCCACACTATTGGGTTCCCAATCCATCAGTATGACCAATAATTTATCAAAAGTCAAGATCAAATTATCTGGTCGATTTTCGAATAAATCGTCTAAGGTCTTTTGACCACAACTATGCGATTGATTCGTTGTCTTAAAAAGTCTTTCACATTTTGGGCATTTCCACATAGCTACTAAGTCTGAATTAATAAATGAATAATATACTTGATTGTCAACGATTTAATATACTAGATAATCAGCTAAAAAAGTGATGCTATAAAAAATATTGAATCAAAATCTGAATCCGTTGGGAAGCCTAATCCGTTGGGTTTAAAAAAAAATAGCCCCCAACGGATTTAATTTCCCAACGGATAATTATCAATTGGTAGTATTAAAAATGTAATGCTTATGAATTATAGTTCTACTTATTAATTTTTAATCTGATGCTATAAAAGTCAAAAGATTATAACAAGCTTAAACAGCTCAAAAATGCACGTTTAAGCTGATTATAAAAAACTATATCCAGCTTAACTAATAAAACACCATTTAGTTCTTGCTATTTTGGCATCCTTTCCCTACTCTATTCTTAATTTGAACTATTCTTAAAATAATGCGTTTTAATAATCAATGTTTAAACATCAAATTACGATAATAATATGAATCGAAAAAATTTCCTGAAAAAATCCATCTTAGGAGCAGCAGGAGTTGTTGCTGGAAAGGGGCTTTCGAAAGCAGCAACTGTCCAACCTAAAAACTCAACCTATGACCGAATGATGGAACAAGTAGGATTTAATCATTTGCCTGAACATGCAGGCATCACTTCTAAAAATAATATGGGTATGAAAACAGTATTGCATAAAGCAGAAACTAGAGGGCATGCAAATCACGGTTGGTTAGATAGTCACCACACATTTAGTTTTGCTAGATATTATAATCCAGAACGAATGAATTTTGGCGTTTTAAGAGTCCTTAATGATGATGTCGTTTCTGGCGGTAGAGGATTTGGCAAGCATCCGCACGATAATATGGAGATTATTTCGATCCCACTAGAAGGTGATTTAGAACACCAAGATAGTATGGGAAATTCGACGGTTATTAAGCAAGGAGATGTCCAAGTCATGAGTGCAGGAACGGGTGTTTATCATAGTGAGAAGAATAAGAATGCGAACCAAGCAGTTCGATTCTTACAGATTTGGATGTTTCCGAATAAACAAAATGTAACGCCTCGCTATGATCAAATTAGTTTAAAGGCTACTAATTTGAAGAATCAATTTTTTCAGATTTTGTCACCGAACTCAGCTGATGACGGGGTTTCGGTACATCAAAATGCTTGGTTTTCAATGGGCAATTTAGAAAAAGGATTTACCGATACTTATACCATTAAAGACAAGGCGAATGGTGTGTATGCTTTTGTTTTAGAAGGTACAGTCGATATTGAAGGACAAAGTTTGAACAAAAGAGATGGTTTTGGTATTTGGAATACAGATAAGTTGACCATTACGGCTAGTAGTGATACGAAGGTTTTGTTGATGGATGTACCGATGCAGGGATAAATTAGTATAATGGTATCAGATTTCGGGTATTAGGTATCAAGATAAACGTATTTACGTCACACCTGACACCTGATGCCCGATACCTATTACCTAAAAGCAACTTAGGTTTATTTTTGTCAAAATAAGAAAGGAGATAAAATTCTCCCAAATTCAAAACACATAATTACTTTATCATAACTTTGTCTTTTTTAGGAACGATGTAGAAATAGATTTACAAATTTAGGGTAGCTTATTTTGTTCTTAGTTTTCTACTTAAAAACAGGAGTTATGTTGATATAATGACTGTTTTGAAGGAGGAAAATAAGGATGAACAAACACCGTTTGTGAACCGCTTGCGGACGGGGTGCAGAAGCAGCATAAATTGTAAGTTTATTTTTTCATCGTTCCTTACATATAAAATTTAAAGAAAATGTCTGAAGTGGAAGTAAAAGGTAGTAGCTTGGTTCAAAGTTTAAAATGGCGTTATGCCACTAAAAAATTTGATGCCACTAAAAAAATAAGTGCGGAAGATTTACATACATTGATGGAATGTATTCAATTGACCGCTACTTCTTATGGCTTGCAACCTTATAAAGTACTGAATATTGAAAACGAGGCGTTACGAAAAAAAATGCAAGTCGCTTCTTGGGGGCAAAGTCAAGTCACCGATGCGTCGCATGTTTTGGTTTTCTGTGCTTATACCGCCATTACTTCAGACATGGTAGATGAATATGTTGCCTTAAAAGCAAGTACCCAAAATATTCCATTGCCTGCTTTAAAAGGCTATGGTGATTTTATGAAAAGTAAAATTGACGAAAAATCACCCGCTGAAATTTTAGATTGGAATGCTCGACAAATCTATATTGCACTAGGTAATTTATTGGCCGCTTGTGGCGAATTGAACATTGACGCTTGTCCAATGGAAGGATTTGAGCCCGAAAAATATGATGAATTATTAGGTTTACCAGCAAGAGGATTAAGCGCTGTAGTTGTTTGCCCTATTGGGTATCGGTCAGCGGAAGATGCTACTCAGCATTCGCCAAAAGTTCGGAAGCCTTTGCATGAATTATTTGAAACAATTTAATTCGTTATTATAAATAAGTCGATTTCTAAAACAAAGCGGTTGTAGGAAACAACCACCTTGTACAACTCAGCATAAGGCGGCAATTTCCCATTGCCGCCTTATTTTGACTAGAAAATCCAACAATTTAATCAAAATGGCTGATAATAAAATGATTGTTGCGGAGCGTGGCCGAGATATTGGCAATTTCCTTGTCGGTCGTCTGCTGCCTTTTCGTAAAAAACGCCAAGTCGGCCCTTTTACTTTTATTGACCATATGGGGCCTTCTACAATTGGGCCAAATAATTATATGGATGTCGACCAACATCCTCATATTGGTTTATCTACTTTGACGTATTTACTGGAAGGCGAAATGGAGCACAAAGATAGTACAGGTGCTTTCAGAATTGTTACCCCTGGTTCAGTTAACTTCATGACCGCAGGCAAAGGCGTTACCCATACGGAACGAACGCCTATTCATCAACGAGACGGTGGTACTTATCACATTCATGGCTACCAAGTTTGGATTGCCTTACCTAAGGAATTAGAGGAAATTGAACCTAGTTTTGTACATTTTGATAAAACAGATTTACCCACTTGGAAAGTAGGGCAAACTCAATATACCTTAGTGGCAGGGGAAGGTTTTGGCAGAACGGCACCAGTTCCAGTTCATTCCCCCTTATTTATGGTGGATATTATCGCCGAAGATGCCCATGAGTTAAAGATCAATGGAGAATTAAAAGGAGAAGTGGCGGTCGTCGTCGTTAAAGGTTCGGTCAAAGATGGGGAGCATTGCATAGAAGAAGGACAAATGCTTATTTCCAAAACGGATAATCAATGTTCCATACAAGCTGAGCCTAATTCTAGGATTTTATTATTTGGTGGCACACCATTTCCAGAAGAACGGTTCTTGCATTGGAATTTTGTGGCTTCCAGTAAAGCATTATTGGAAAAAGCGAAAGTGGATTGGCGGAATAAAAAATTTCCTCAAGTACCTGGAGATGAAACGTATATTCCTTTGCCTTATTAAGTAATTTAACTCTCTTTCTAGTAAATGAGCACGAAACCTACCAAAAAAGATATTTTAAACGAAGTCATTATAGGGTATCGAAAGGTCATCAAAGACCGTTACCAATACGATTCCCTTCATCAGAAATATGGCTTACCACCTTTTTTCAACGAAGATAGAATCAGTCTTTTTAGAAATTACTTTCTGGATTATATTTATCCACCACCCGCCAAAAGAGCAGAATTAGATGAAGCTTTTCAAAGTTTGGACGGCTACATCAAGCAACCTGCCAAATTATTACGCATTTTATTAGATTCTGGTCGGCTTATTTTCAAGTATGGACGGCATTTACCTAAGATTTTAAACGCTGGATTAAAAGCATTGCGGTCTTTTAGAACAGCTACAAAATTTGAAAATAAATTAGTGCAACAAGCCATTGCTTCGAATATAGCTCCCCCCTACTCTATTGAAGATATTAATGAATTTACGAAGCAATTACCTAAAGTAGACTTGGAAGCGTTTATAGATAGTAGTCAAAATTTGTTTGAAACTTTACACGATAGGGTTTTAGTCAAAAAGATCATAGAAATTGTGGAACACCTCATTACTAAAATGCAAAAACGTCCAGATATCTATACACCGCTCGATATAAGAGGATTAGCAATTGGCAGAGACATTATTAAAAATGGAGATTTATTATTTGACCAACTCCCAAAGGAAGGACAGCAGCAATTGTTTGACTTGGTGATTCGATTGGAACGGGAGGTTTTGGATACTTTGTTTGCTAAAGATTGAGTGCAACTATTACCCAGTAACTTCCCGTTACTGGGTAATTTTAAGGTCTACCAATCATTAAATAACAGGAGATTTCTGGGCAATTCTAAGGTTTATAAATCATCAAGTAACGGGAAGTTACTTGATGATAATGGCTACTATTCCGTCGCCGTCAACAATACATCTAAAGCTGCACGATCATGCAATTTCCCATCTCGAATAACCGCATCTATTTTTAAAGTATTCCGAATGTCTTCTAATGGATTAGCATCCAATACCACCAAATCCGCAAAAAATCCTGCTTGAATCAAGCCTAATTCTTTTTCTAGTTTGAAGTACTGAGCAGGTTTAGTTGTTGCTGCTTCGATTGCTTGTAGTGGCGTCATGCCTGCTTTGACTAATAATGCTAATTCTTCGTGTAAACTATAGCCTGGTGTCAGGTAAAAAATAGGACAATCTGTTCCCGCCATAATTTCTACGCCTGCTTCTTGCATATGTGGAATCATCTTAAACATCCATTTAGCATAGGCAGCACTAGCAGAATCTTTAGGAGTATTTCTATCAAAAGCAATAGAATTTTTTGTCCAATTATTTCTGATTTCAGCAGGTAAATAAGTAAAGGATTGCTGCCAATCCTTTCGAGTAATAAATCGCTCTGAGAAAGCAGTCATAATAGAAAAAGTAGGAATTTGCCAAGTACCATTATCCGCTAAATGTTTCAAAACTTCTGTTCTTCTAGCCGCATCTTGGTTCGCTACCGCATGACTTCTCTGCGCTTTGTGAATGTTTCGACGTAAGGTAGAACCAACTTCTTCCTGCCCATCAAATAACATTTTTTGACGCGTTTTTAATAAGTCTTCCCAATCCGAGGAACAAGCAAATTCTAAATTTCGCATGTGTTCCATACTAGACATCCCCGCATCAGAAGCTTCGATGACATCCATGCTTAAAGGAACATGCCCTGTAATCGGTAAACCTGCTGCTTTTCCTTTCGCAACAATCGCCTTAAAAGCTTCGGGTGTCAACATCTCATAAGCCTTTAGTAAGTCTACTTTTGCGGCAAGCATCTCGTCTGCATTTTTTTCTGCTTCTGCGACAGTTCCTGCACCAAGACCTAAATGCGGATTAAAGGGCGTACTACCATCATAAACGGTTGGTTTGCCATCCAAAAGTGGTCCTGCAACCATTACCCTAGGGGCATTTTGTGGGTCTTTTCTAGCTTTTTCTCTTTCTGGTAAGACCAAAGGCAATTGTCCACCCGTATCTCGAATACTCGTAATGCCATGCGCTAAAAACAACCGAAACATAGCCGACTCTAATCCTGAGGTAAAAACCAAATGTACATGGGCATCCCAAAGCCCAGGAATTAAATATTTACCAGTTCCTACCACCGTCTTTTTAGCACCTGTCGGCGCCATATCCGCAGCTTTTGCCACTTTGACAATTCGATTGTCTTTGACCAAAACGGTCATATTCTTTTGCAAGCCTTTATTGGCATCTATAACATTGATATTTTGGAATTTGATGTCAGCTACTGTTGTTTCGACTTGTTGTTTGTTCGATGCGACTTTTGCTGTTTCGCACGCATTTATAACAAGTATTAAGACTAGAAGTAAACTTATTTTAAAGTAGGTTTTCATATACTATTTTTATGAAATTTATGTTTAGTTCTACTTTTGAATTCTAAAGTAACGAGATGTTTTTCTTTTTTCTTAGATAAAAAAGAAACAAAAAATCAAGTTAAAAATAATCGCTCCGCAATTTTTAACAGGCAGCCGCCACCGTGATGCAGGCAACCTCAGAAAAAATTGAACCTTATATTCAAAGTACTTAGGAATAGTTCAAAAATTAATCTATTTAGACGAGCCAGGAGGATAGGTTATACGGATTTCCCTTAGCTTTTTATATCAATCATTTATGTGGATTATTTTTTCGTTCTCTTTATGCAGAAATCAAAAAGACATTTCCACCAGTTGACAACTCCTTTCGCAAAGCCGATAATTGTATGTATGCTTCTGACGCCATACATTCATCGGCCAATGCTCTGGATGGAAACTTTATCACTACCATCCAATTGCCAAAGCCTTCGCCTTCCAATACCTCTGCTTTAGTGGAACCAGCTAATGCTTCTCCTTGATACTTTTTAAGTACTTCTTTGAGCTTTAAAGCATATTGTGAAAAATAGGTTTTATAATCTTTGACTGCTATTTGTCCAATAATGTAAACAGGATGACTCATGTTTTAAATTTTATGTTTATTCAGTATTCAACCCTTTGAGACAAGTTATCTATTTTCTATTTTTTGAAAATTGAAAATTAAAACTCTACTTCTCATTAAAAACCCGCTTAGCAATCGCATACATCATATAAGTCACGCCAAGAATAACAATCAACCCTGGTAAACTACCAAAAGATTCGGAAACTAATGCTAAAACATTGGAACTACCATAAATCGCCACAGGAATCGCCAATAAAATACCAATCAATGCTTCTCCCGTAATTAACCCAGAGGCGAATAATAAGCCTGCATTATTACTAGCTTCAGATGCTACTTTAAAGTCTGCATTGCTGGCATTTCCTCTATTTTTTTGTTGGTATCGACTAACAGCCCAAGCAATCAATCCACCTAACATAATCGCTGAGTCTAACTCAAAAGGTAAGTATAAACCAACGGCCACCGCTAAAACGGGTACTCTAAAATCACTTCCTCTTGATTCTTGAAATTTATCCACTAAAATAATGGCGACACCAATTGCCATACCGATATACACCATCGTCCAAGGCAAGTCTCCCGTAAAAACGCCTTCCGCTACACTTGCCATTAAAGTAGCTTGTGGAGCCGCTAAAGCATCTGGTTGTGCTTCTGTAACGGGACCAAAACCGTAAGCCGTATTTAATAATTGTAAAACCAAAGGAATCGTTAATGCGGCGGAAACCACGCCAACCATTTGCATAATTTGCTGCTGATAAGGCGTTGCGCCTAAGATATGTCCTGCTTTTAAATCCTGCATATTATCTCCTGCAATGGCAGCGGCACAACAAACTACCGCACCAATTAAAATCGCTGCGGCTGGTCCTTTTTCTGCGCCAGAGCCCATTAAGGCTAATAAAATCAAGGCAGAGGTTAAAATAGTTGCTATCGTTACGCCCGAAATTGGGTTATTAGAACTACCGACTAAACCCGCCATATATCCTGCAACTGCAGAGAATAAAAATCCTGCGATAATCATCAAAATTGACATTAAGGCAGTAATCGCTACATCTTCAATCTCTCGAATATAAATAATGAAAATCGGTACAATCATTACCCCAACAGCGATAATTACCCAAGACATCGGTGCATCTTTTTCTGTTCGCAACACATTCAAACCAGCGTCTTTATTTTTAATGGCTTCTAAGCCACTTTTTACAGCATACCCAATCGAATCTTTTAAACTAATCAACGCCCACAGTCCACCAACGACCATTGCGCCAACGCCCAAATAACGAATCTGTGTACTCCAAATATCGTAGCCTGCCCCCACTTCATTTCCAGCTTCGGGCATCCCATTCATTGCCATATACATTGGAATCGCTATCCACCAACTAATCGCTCCGCCTGCAAAAACTAAGAACGCAATTCTAACGCCTACGATATAACCAACGGCAATTAAAGCAGGCGATAAATTCATGCCCATAAAAGCATATACTTTATTTCCTGCGACGGTCGCAGCTTCAGCAACGCCATCCCATAATTTAAACCCTGCCTCTGAAAATTTAATGAAAGCGCCTAATAAACCACCCCAAACTAAATATTTGACGGACTTGCCACCTTCTTCTCCTGTTTTTAATAACTCCGCAGTTGCCACTCCTTCTGGAAATAATAGTTTTTGCTTCACAATCAAGGCTGATCTTAAAGGAATCGTAAATAAAACTCCTAAAACACCCCCACAAAGCGCAATTAACATGGTTTCCAAATAACTAAAGTCCGTCCAATAATCCATTAAAATCAAAGCAGGAAAGGTAAAAATAGCACCTGCTGCTACCGATTCTCCTGCCGAGGCAGCAGTTTGTACAATATTATTTTCTAGAATATTGGAGGTTTTAAACAACTTTAAGATCGCCATTGACATCACCGCCGCTGGAATGGAAGCGGAAACGGTTAATCCTGCAAATAACCCCAAATAGGCATTCGCAGCAGATAAGATGATGGATAAAATTGCCCCTAAAATGAAGGCTTTAACGGTGACTTCTGGTAGGGTTTTGCTTGCTGGAATATAGGGTTTGTGTTGGTCTTCCATGTTTCGAATTTTATTGGTTAACGTAGAATGGGCTGTAAGTTAGTAAATAAATCAAAATATATACCCCTTGTTATTTTGTTTTAGGAGGGTTTTCTTATAAAAATGAATTTGCAAGAAATCATGTTAAAAACATGGAAAATACTGGGTCGAAGTTACAAACTTCGACCATCGGCATCGAATTTCAATCCAACTTTGGAGTCGATATTCGAAGATTGCATCTTCGAATCGATATTTTTTAAGTCTTTGACTTAATTTTTGGCTCTTATAACCCAACGGGGTGATAGCAAGAATGCTATAAATAAAACTGATTTTTCACCTAAAAAAGCTACAAATTATAACAATTTTAGGCTTTGTAAGTGCTTTTTTTGTGCAAAATCGAGGATATTTAAACGATCACCCCGTTGGGTATCAAGAGCCTTAATTATTTTATAAAAAAAAGTCGGTAACAACATAGCTACCGACTTTTATAAATATTAACTTACTGCTATAAGCTAATTATCTAATATCATAAGAAAATCCAAGATTGAAAGACACGCCTCTTTCGTATTGTTCAAATACGTTTTCGGTGTCGAGGTAATTGGCGATTCTGACAAAATCGGAATTTAAAATATTTTGTACGCCTAATTTTACACTATATTTTTCAGCAAAACGCTTTCTAATAGAAAAATCCAATTGAGGTCGAGATTTTTCGTAAATATCTAAACCTGATAAACTGGCTTCTGCCAATCGGTTGCCAAAGTTGTTATAAGAAATGGCACCATCCCAGCCACCATCAATATTATTATATACTAAAGAAGCATTGAATAAAAATGGAGACTGGTCTTGGAACGGTCGGCTATTATCAAAACCAGAAATAAAGTTCGTTCTAATTACTTCGAGTTGGTCAGCAGGAATATCCGTAGCAGATTTAATGAACGATAAGTTGGTCGCAAATTTGAAATCTCTTAAAGCATTGGAGATAAACCCTAAATTCTTTCTGTATTCTAATTCTACTCCGTAAACTTTTGCTTGGTCTACATTTACCGGCTTAATCTCTGGGTTCTGAGAACTTGGGATAAAGGCGTAAATAATTGGATTATCAAAGTTTTTGTAGTATGCACTTACCGCAATGATTTCTCCCGCTTTTGGGAACATTTCCCAACGCAAATCATAGTTCTGAATTAAAGAACGCTGTAAATCTGGATTACCTGTAAAGATTGGTCCTCCAATGAAGTCAAAGGCAGAGAATGGTGCTACTTCCCGCATATTTGGTCGAGCCAACGTTTGAGAGAAAGACCCTCTAAGTTTCATATCTTCTGACAAAGAATAAATCAAGTTAGCCGACGGCAAGAAATCTACCTCCTCGATTCTACCTTGCGGCTTATTTACGTCTGCACTTGTTACAGTAAAATCTGTCGTTTCCACTCTTAATCCACCGATGAATTGGAATTTATTAAACTCATAAGTGGTCATCGCATATCCTGCTAAAATATTTTCTGTACCGGTGTAATTATTCGCAGGAACTTTTTCATCCGTTACAAATAAGCCAATGACATTTCTATCTCGGTTGTCTTGACCAATTATACCTGTGTTATCTGCCGCAAAGAAAGCATCCGCATCCCCTGTGAAATTTTCGGCATTTCCAGAACGCGTTTGAAATTGGAATCGCTCTTCCTCAAAAGCTCTTTCTTTGTTAGAATAACTTGCCCCAAATTTAATTTTATTGGCCTTGTTCTCTGTAAACGGTAATGTAAAATCTACCTTACCCAATTTTTGCTCATCCGTTAAATCTCGGAAATAATGAAATGGTAGAGAATATTCCGCAGGCGTGATAAAGAAAGCTGAATTACCATCTGCTGTTGCTAATGGGTCAAAAGTATTCGCAAATAAACGTAAATCAGGCTCAACTTGAGATAAACTTACCGTACTACCTGCCCATTCCATCTTCAAGTTACCTAATTCAGAGAAAACGTGTTCGCCCATTAATTGCAAACTCAATAATTCTCTTTCTTGAAACATTAACGAACGAGTTTGGAAAATATCCTGACCAGAAATAATACCAGAATAAGGTCCTTCTAAAGAAACGGCTGTTTTCTCTGCATCGTGATTGTAGAAAGCATTGAAATTAATTTTATTTGAACCGCCAAATTTATAAGCTAAATTCACTAAACCTCCTACTTGTGGATTCTCCGTATCTTGCGTACCTAACAAGTTGAAGTTCTCATTCAAGCCAGGCGCATCTAAACCAGGTAATTCCAAATTCTGCAATTGATAATTGCCTTTTGACCGATAGTTTCTTTTGTAATTCGCCCCAATCAAAAAGCCGAATGGGTTGCCGCCAACTTGTACTTGATTACCTACAGAAAAAGTAATGCTTTGGTCTAATGGTGTACTCATGGTAGTAGCGGTCTTTTCTGTATTCAAAGACTTAGACGCATTATCTACTAAAGCAGCTATTTCGTCGTTTCTTCTAGCGCTCACATAAACACTTGAAACTAACAATTCTTTATTGGCAGGGTCGGCTAAAATTTCAGGTAACGCTCTTGTTCCATCATCAAATCCTAACCAATCTGAATTGCCACCTTGATAAGTTAAAAAGTTATCATTTAAAGAAGAAACCGTATTATAAGTCGTAGAAGCAGAGAAAGATAAGGTAAATCTTTCTGGAAAGCTCTTGGTTTTCATGTTTACGTTACCTCCTGTTACAGAACCCGGTTGGTCAGGTGTGAAGGTCTTGGTAATTACCAAATTGTCCAATAAATTAGATGGAATTAAATCTAGTGGCGTACTGTTTTTATACGGATTGGTACTTGGTAATTGCATGCCATTCATCTGTGTGTTGATGTAACGGTCACTCAACCCTCGAATGTTCACATATTTTCCACCAATTACCGATGCACCAGATACTCTTTTAGCAGACTCGGCTGCATTGCTACTTCCAATTCGGTTCATTTCTTGAGAAGAAATACCATCTTGAATTGCATAAGATTTCTTTTGCAACATCAATAAAGCATTCTCCGAACGGTCAATTCTGCTTGCTTTTACGACCACTTCTTCCAACTGTAAACCCGCTTCTTCCATTGGGAAATCTACAACTGTAATCTCGCCAGCTTTCACTTCAATATCAGTAATGGTTTTCGTTGCATATCCTACGTAAGAAACTTCTAAAGCATAAGTACCCGCCGCTAAACTCAACTCGTAATTTCCGTCTAAATCGGTTTGTGCGCCAATTACTGGGCTAGTATTTGGTACCACTACGTTGGTAAACATGAGTGGTTCTCCATTGCTTAGGTCGTTAATCGTACCTCGAATAATCCCTTCTTGTCCGAAAGCGGTTCCTGCCAAAAATAGGGCAGTTAGGCAAAAAATAAGTTGTTTAATTTTCATGATAAATTAGATAATTAGATAAATTGAACCAGTATTTATTAGCAGATAAAGTACTGGTGTTAGCAGTTTTTTTGTTGCGGGTTACGAGTTGCGGGTTGAACTCGTAACCCGCAACTCGTCTATTTTAAAACAACCAATTGCTTGGTCAATACAATTTCTTCGTTACTTAAAGTGTAGAAATACACGCCATTCGCTAAGTCCGTTACGTCTAATTCAATCGTATTTAATCCAACAGGGTAAGCTGCATTGTCAATTAGTGTCGTCACAATTTTTCCTGTGTAGTCGTAAATAGTTAAACTAATATTTTTCTTTGTCGATAAAGTGAAGCCTATTTGCGTCGTATTGGTCGTTGGATTTGGCGTATTCTGAATTAAAGAATAGCCTTTATCAAAAATTTCAATTTCTTCTACGGAAGTCGTTCCACAGCTAGAATTTGCAGTTGGTAGCCCATAAGCCAAATCAGGATTTAGTACCCCATAAGTAGCTAAAGCTGTCCATTTTTGAATCCAAACTGCATTGTCACCAAATGCACCGATAAAACAAACAGGTGTAAAGAAATCGTCAGTAGGATAAGTGTCAAGGTGATTGACATCAGTTCTTGTCAAATCTTCGCCTAAGGGATTAAAACCACCATCGTCTATTCTTGAAATAGCAAATTGTGGGTCTTGCACTACATTATTATTCGCAATCAAGTGGTCAACCAAAAATTGAGCAGTAGCATCTTCTGCATCACCCGTAGCTCTGATAATTCCATCAGCGCCTGCATTTAATTCATTTCCATTACAGAAATTACCCCAAACATTATTTGATAAAACCAATTGTCCTTCCTCCACTCGTTGGCGGCTATCTACACCACTTGCTCGGTCTTCTATTTCAACCCCAAAATTTTGCTCTGTAATGACGCTATTGGCAATTTTTCCAGCAGAGCCATCACGAAATAAAAGACCAGTTGCGTTTCTAGCATCTGCCTCGCAACCTGCTCCAATTAAGGTAGCATTATATATAGCAGGATTAGAAGTAGGTGTTCCATCATCAGGTTTTGCACCATCTAATTCTCCACTATTATCTGCTTCATCAGCTCCAGAAAGAGACAGCCAGAATTGACCATTCCCTCTCCATCCTAAATCCCAATCATATTGGTCATCCTTGCAAAAA
This sequence comes from Saprospiraceae bacterium, assembly GCA_965277445.1. Classification (GTDB taxonomy): domain Bacteria; phylum Bacteroidota; class Bacteroidia; order Chitinophagales; family Saprospiraceae; genus JAFMDF01. The sequence continues at coordinate 89,341 of CBDICY010000010.1, forward strand.
GAAACAGCGGCATATTTTACGTTAACCGTACCCCCAAAAAATTCGATGCCATCATCGTCATTCGCAATGACTTCCACATTTTCGATGATAGTACTGCTTCCTACTGCACCAAGGGTCAATCCATTAATCTCATTACCTGGAGATAATTCCGCTCCGCCATGTCGAATAGAAACAAACTGTAAAATCCCAGAATTATCTGCATCATCCGTTCCACCGAAAATAGCTCTGGTTTCTCCGTCAGGAATTCCTTCTACTCTGGTTTCGGGTGTTGTATTCGCCAACTGTGCATTTCCTAAAATGATTAAACCACCCCAAAATCCTCGGTCCGTCACCAACAAATCGAAGTCGTCATTTAAATCATCTATCTCTGCCGTAAAAATAATGGGGGCATCCGCAGTACCTAAGGCGTTAATGGTAGCATCTCTAGCAATAATTAAAGCAGTCGCATTATCACTAGAAGAAGGGGACTCTTTGCCTTTAATTTTTGTTCCTGCTTCAATATTCAAAACTCCTCCAGCTTCTAAAAAAACGAAACCGTCTAATAAGTAAACATTATTTGAAGTCCAATTGTGAGTGGTATTTCCTTGTAAGTCATTATCCGTAATCGTAATAACATTTTGTGCTTGAATTGCCAAGCCTAAGAAAAGAAGGGGTAAAAAAGTCAGAATTTTTTTCATAGTTGATTGTAAATAGATTAAAACAGTATTTTAATTTATACTGCAAATATCTATTTTGAATCTAAGCTAATATTTAAGGCAAGTTTAAACTTATGTAAAAGATGCAGGGGGAAATGTTAAGTTAAAATGAAGGAAAATTATAGTGACTTAATTCTAGGAAATCCAGTTGGATTATTCTACTTATTATTTTGTTTAACTTTTACCTAGCTCCTTATTTAATTTTTAAATTTTCTATTTTTACAAAATATTAAATGGATTATTAGTTCCTTTTTTTAGTTGAAAAAAATTTACGTTAACTTAACATGGAAAAAAGTGACTTAAAGTATGTTTAAAAACCTTATTTCGTTTTTTTAAAATTTGGAAATATTGTCCTGTCTTTCCTAAAAATTGTTGTGATTGCTAAATTGTTTGATTGTTATTTCTCCCTAGCAAGACAAACAATCTAGCCATTTAACAATCAAAATTTTAATAGAATGATAAGTAAGTAATATAAAAATTTAAACATGCTCTTATCACTCATAACTTAAAATATCAATGACTAAAATCATTAAAGCAATAACCCCACAAGCAACTTGGCCAATTAGACATCAAGTCATGTGGCCGAATGAACCTTTCGATTATATTAAATTGCCAGCCGATGAAGCAGGTATACATTTTGGCTTATGGTTAAATGACCAACTCATTTCGGTGGTTTCTTTATTTATTGACGATAAAAATGTGGGTCAATTTAGAAAATTTGCTACTTTGGTGGAAGAACAGGGAAAAGGATATGGTAGTCAGTTACTCCATTATTTATTCCAAACAGCCCAGAAAAAGGGCGTTAAAAAAATCTGGTGTAATGCAAGAGTGAATAAAACAGGGTATTACGCTAAATTTAGGATGAAACCCACAGATAAAACATTTAACAAAAAAGGAATTGACTATATAGTTATGGCGTGTTCTCTAAATCATTCAAACCAAACCTACCAATAATGTTGAAAAAGGAAAGTATTGTTTTACTAATAATGGTCTTATTGATGGCCTGCCAAAACTATACGGTAAAATCAACGGATACTACCAACATTACCAAAGTACCAACGATTGATTTAACCAATAAACGTATTTTATTCCTTGGCAATAGCATTACGCATAATGGCTTATACGTGAGCCTAATTGAATACGCTTTACGCAAAGAATATCCAAACCAAAAAATAGATATTATTAGTATTGGCTTAGGAAGTGAAACGGTTTCTTGTTTGACCGAAACTGACCATCCTTTCCCTAGACCTTGTTTATCGGAACGACTAGACCGAGCGATAACGGCTGTCCAACCGGATTTGATTGTTTCGAGTTATGGTATCAATGATGGCATTTATCATCCACCTGCTTATGAACGATTGAATGCTTATCAAAAAGGGATTCAACAGTTAATTCAAAAAGCGAAGACAGCAAATACGCCATTGATTTTGTTAAGCCCCACTCCTTTCGATGCATTGCCTATCGCTAAACGATTAGCCGATATAAATGCACCAGATTTTAGCTATAAAACGCCTTATGAAAAATACGATAAAGTTTTATCAACATATAGTTATTGGTTAAATATCCTAGATGGAAATGATATAAAAGTGATTGATTGGCATACTGCGATTAATCAAGATTTAATCGAAAAAAGAAAAGTTGACCCCACTTTTAGTTATGCCAAAGACGGCATTCATCCAAATGAGGCAGGACATCTATTAATGGCGCAGTTATTTTTGAAAGGTGTAAATCTAAATTCCGCCAATGCGCATTTAACGGATTATAACCTCCTTCAAAAAGATGCCTTTTTTCAAAAAACACATCGTGCTAGAATCAATCGGTCTGAAAGATGGCGTAATTATATTGGCTATACTAGAGGAAAAACCATTACCGCCATTTCGCCAAAATCCCAATTGATTATCATGGGCGGACAGTCCAATATGTCAGGTTTAGGAAAAAAAGAACATTTGAGTAATGCGAAAATTCCAAAAAATATTTCCTTTGTTAATTATGGTTTAACTGGCAACTTTAAAGTACGACCAGACCGTTTTGGTCCAGAATATGGGCTTTCCAAAAAACTGAATCAAACCTTTCCCAATCAACATTTTACATTATTAAAGTATTCGATTGGCGGCGCTTCTTTATTGGATTGGGCACCCAATTATAGTAAAGAGAAAGCGGAAATTACTGGAAATGCTAAATTTGGAAATGTCTATGCACAATGCTTTGCAAAAATAGATAGCCTACTAGCAAATGAAACGGTTGAACCAGCCGCTTTTTTATGGATGCAAGGCGAAAGAGATGCTCGTATTCCTGAAGCAGGCAAAGATTATTATCAAAATTTCAAACAACTAATTGAGTCTATTCGAGCAAAATTAGATAAACCAAATTTGCCTTTTATTTTCGGAATGGTCAATCCACCAACCGAAAAATATGCAGCGTTAACAACTGTCAGAAATGCTCAACGGAAAATTGCTAAAGATTTGCCCAATATTTTTATTATCGAAACCGATGATTTAGACAAATTAAAAGACAATTTACATTATAACGCAGCAGGACAAATAGAATTAGGACATCGTTTTGGGGAACAGTTGAATACCTTATTATATCAGCAACAACGCTCTAATCAACTCGCCCTTTTACCAGCTTACGAAGCAAAAACATGTACTAAAGATTGGTTAATTGAGCAGCCAGAAACGCAAGCAGAAGTCTTTCAAAAAAATGGAAACGAATTAGTCATTAGCAATGGTTTGGTCAGTAGAACCTTTAGCATAAGTCCAAATTTTGCGACCACCAGTTATAAAAACCTACAAACAAAAGAAGAATATATTCGGGCGGTCAAACCAGAAGCGACCATTATGATTGATAGCCTTGTTTACCCTATTGGTGGTTTAGTTGGGCAAAAAGAAATGGGCTATTTATTACCAGAATGGTTAGCAGAGATGCAAGCAGATTCTACCGCTTTTGCGTTTACAAAATTTGAAGTAAAAGATTTAGCAGAACGATTTAAATGGAAAAAAACAAGATGGGCGACTATTGCTCAACTTCCAGCAAAAGGCAAGGAACTTGTCTGTTACTATCAACATACCTTGCCTGCTTTAAAAGGAATTACCGTAAAAGTCCACTATGAAATCTATGATAATATTCCGTTAATTGCTAAATGGCTAACAGTCGAAAATAAAGGCAATCAACCAATAAAAATCAATCATTTTACTAGTGAAATAATTGCCCATCCAGAAAAAAACAATTTTGTTGATATTCCAAAAAAATGGGATTACCCCAATCTTTATTTAGAAAATGAGTATGCTTTTAGTGGCATGACTTATGACGAGTCTAATCAAGCTTTGACTTGGGAAACTGACCCTGCCTATACTTCGCAAGTAAATTGGGAACGGAAAATGCCTTGTGTTATTAAAAGTCAATCTAAAATTGGGCCACAAGTACAATTGACCGTAGGCAAATCTTTTGAAAGTTTCCGCACTTTTATATTAGCTTTAGACAATGGAGACAGAGAACGAAATACGCTTACCAAAAGAAAAATGTATCGAACGCTGGCGCCTTGGGCAACCGAAAATCCCATTTTCATGCACTTGACTTCTACTGACCCAACGATTGTCAAAAGAGCGGTTGACCAATGTGCAGAAACGGGGTATGAAATGGTCATTCTTAGTTTTGGAAGTGGCTTAAATATGGAAGATACATCGGCTGCGAATATTCAAAAATTTAAAACTTTGGCCGATTATGCACATAGCAAAAATATTCAATTAGGTGGCTATTCGCTTTTTTCAAGTCGCCGAATTAATGATGTCACGGATGTAGTCGATATAAAAACAGGTTTGCCAGGCGGTGCCAAATTTGGTGGTCATGCACCTTGTGGTGGCAGCAAATGGGGTATTGCCTATTTTCAAAAATTAAAAACCTTTTTAAACAAAACAGGTTTTGATATATTGGAACATGATGGGCCTTATCCTGGTGACTTTTGCGCTTCTAAAAATCATCCCGGACATGTTGATTATTATGATTCGCAATGGACACAATGGCGGCAAACGACGGATTTTTATAAATGGATTAGACAAGCGGGTATTTATACCAATATCCCAGATTTTTACTTTTTAAGCGGTTCTAATAAAGTAGGCATTGGTTATAGAGAAGTCAATTGGTCTTTGCCGAGAGCGCAACAAATCATCTTAGGTCGCCAAAATATCTATGATGGGACTTGGACAAAAACACCGAGTATGAATTGGACTTTTGTTCCTTTGACGGAGTATCACGGTGGCGGAAAAGACGCTACATTAGAACCACTTTCTGATCATTTAGATAGCTATGCTGCCCACATGACCCAAAATTATAAATCAGGCGTGCAAGCTTGTTACCGAGGCCCAAGATTATATGATACGGAGGCAACGAAAAAATTAGTTAAATCCAATATTGACCATTACAAAAAGTATCGAGATATATTGAATGCGGATGTTATCCATTTGCGGCGACCAGATGGCAGAGATTGGGATGGTATTTTACATGCCGATCCACAATTACCAATGAAAGGATATGCGGTTTTGTATAATCCTTTGCCTTATGCGATTGAACGAGAGATTAGTTTGCCGCTTTATTATACAGGATTAAAAAATAATGCAGCAATTAGTATTAATGGTACTGCATTTCAACCCTACGATTTAGATAGAAACTATCAAATAAATCTAAACGTGAATCTTCCCGCATCAGGGCATGTTTGGATATTGATAAAATAATACATTCGCCGATACAAAATCCCCCAAAAGCATTAATTTTGAACTGTGAAAAATATACTAAAAAAATTAAACGAACCTTTTCCAGAAGATATATCGCTACAACATAATATCCGTTCGATTATAGGTGTCGGTGTATTTGTTACCTTATTTCTGTATGTCTTACGTCCTTTTGGGCTTGATAATTACCCCGATGGTCAGCTATTGATTTGTATTAAATTTGGTCTATTGACGGTGTTTGCAGGATTGGCTTATGACCTATTTGGATTGTACGTCTTAGGCTTAAAAAAAGATCTCCCCTCTTGGACTTTGTGGAAATGGATAGTGAGTGCCATTTTTCTAATTCTATTTATTAGTATTTGCAATTATCTCTTTATGATGTCTCTGATGGGGTGGGATGGTTTTAAGTGGTATAACTTTTTCTACATGATTATCAGCACCTTTTCGGTAGGTATTTTTCCCATTATTTTTTCTGGTATGCTGGTGCAAATGAATGCTTATAAGCGCAATCAGACACAGGCAAAAGATATGCAAGCCACCCTATCGCCTAAACCAACTAAAGTACATTCCATTAAGCTAACTGGTGAAAATAGTCGAGAAGTGCACTCCTTTCCTTTATCAGCACTTTTGTACCTTGAGTCGATGCAGAATTACGTTTCGGTTTGTCATTTACAAGCAGGAAAAATAGAAAAAACAGTCTTTCGTAGTACGATTAAGCGAATGGAATCTCAAACTGCTAATTCGCCTTTAGTTCGTTGTCATCGCTCCTTCGTGGTCAACACCAATTTAATTGAACAAGTAGCTGGGAATGCGCAAGGATTACGCCTTACTTTAAAAGATTTACCTGATTTTGAAGTGCCTGTTTCTCGTAAATATATTCCTACCTTGAAAGCGTTGATGGCTTAATTGGTAGAAAAAAATGAAGATAAGCTGTTCAGAATAATAAGAATAGATACGTTTTTTCTTCCCAATTTTTTTAAAAGTCCGCTATTTGAGATCAGGTTAGCAATCATAAATTTTAAATCTTGCATCATAAATCCATTACGTTTTTATTTAGATGGATTTATGTTGTAAAATTTATGAACTATGATTTATGATTTTTATGCCCCAAAAAACAACTTACCCTAAAGTGTTGACAATAAGCCCCTTACCCCTTGTCATTCGTCCCAGCCCTTGATAATTGCCCCTTTTTCTTGACCGTTATCCCTTTTTTTGGCAGCAATAACTATTCTTACCTAATTTTGAATTCGAGTCTTCACCCGACCGACTTCCTTTACTCATTTATTCAATCCTTTACTCATTCTAATTATGAAAACCATCTCTTCCATTATTATGATGTTGCACGTGGCTGCTGGTTTTTCCAGTTTACTTTTATTTTGGATTCCTGCTTTTACCAAAAAGGGAGGAATTAACCATGTTAGAATTGGTAAAATTTATATGTGGTTGATGTGGATAGTGGTAATTACAGCGGCGGTATTAAGTGTTAAAAACCTGTATATCGGTCGAATTGAGGCCGCTGCCTTTTTAGGCTTTTTAACTTTCATTACTGCGAATCCCCTTTGGAAAGGCATTGCCATTTTGAATCATAAAAAAGGGCTTTCTAAATCCTTTCAGCGGAATCATTTACTATTCGAAATAATGATTTTAGTCATGGGCGCTTTATTATTAGGTTATGGTATTTATTTACAAGGCAAAGGAGGCGCAATTTTAATGATTATTTTCGGCATATTGGGCGTTAGTAATTTTCGACCTGTAATAAAACTAATAAAGAATCCACCGCAAAAAATGGATTGGTTTATGGAGCATGTCAAAGATATGATTACCACAGGCATTGCGGCTTATACTGCCTTTTTTGCCTTTGGTGGGCGAACTTATTTAGGCGAGCTTTTTACGGGTTATTGGATGATTGTTCCTTGGGTTGCGCCTACTATTATTGGTGTTGTTGCGATGAAATATTTGGAAAAATATTATGCTAGAAAGAAGGGTAATAAAGTCGTAGCAAACCCTGTACTTAGTTAATCCATTATAAAATAGAAGGATGATTTTAAATAAATGGATGATCGTTTTGTTGTCCTTATTTTTGACCACGGTAATTTATAGTCAGCAGTCAAAATTAGTTTATCCAAAGGTACTAAAACAAAATAAGCGCCCTACTTTTAAGATAGTAGGACGCTTATTTTAAATCAGCCGAGACTGTTAAATAAAGTGTGTCAGTAGTAAATTTCAAAAAAAAGTAGAAATTTGCTAAAAAGACAAAACAGATGACGTTAAAAAAGAAGACTCAGAAAAAGAATCGTTACGAAGAATTGAGCGATTTTGAAAAAGATGCAGTTGAGCAGTTGCGAAATGGCGAGCAGTTAGGAGGCAAAGATGGTATTCTAGCACCGCTGATTAAAAGAATAGTAGAAGCGAGTTTGGAAGGGGAATTAAATGCTCATTTATATGAAGAAAAAGCTGCAGGCAATACCAATCGGAGGAATGGAAAAACGAACAAAACAGTAAAGACCGATTACGGTCAATTTGAACTGGAAACGAGCCGAGATAGAACTGGTAGTTTTGAACCAGAATTATTACCCAAACGGCAAACATTTTTAGGCAAAGGTCTAGATGATAAAATCATATCTATGTACGCCAAAGGGATGAGCTATGGCGATATAAGTGAACACTTAGAAGATCTTTATGGCTTGGAAATATCCAAGGGTAAAATGACTGCAATTACGGATCAAGTTTTGCCAGAAATGCAAGCCTGGCGTAGTCGTTCTTTGGAGGCAGTTTATCCTATCATTTGGATGGATTGTATTCATTATAAAATAAGAGAAGATGGTAGGACAGTTAGCCGTTCGATATATGTGATTTTAGGAGTCAGTTGTTCTGGACAAAAAGATCTTTTAGGTTTGTATGCTTCAGAAAATGAAGGGGCGCATTTTTGGCTTGGTGTGCTGTCAGATTTGCAAAACAGAGGCGTAAAAGACATACTAATAGCTTGTATTGACAACTTGACGGGCTTTGTAGAGGCAATTCATAGCACTTTTCCAAAAACAGAAGTTCAATTGTGCATTGTCCATCAAATCAGGAATAGCTTAAAATATGTGGCAAGTAAAGATCAAAAATCTTTCTTGAGAGACTTGAAAAAAGTATATCGAGCAAGTACTAAAGATGCAGCGGAAGGAATGCTAGATGAACTGGAGAAAAAATGGGGAGAGAAGTATCCAATTGTGCTTTTGAGTTGGCGAAATAATTGGGAAGAATTAAGTCAATATTTCAAGTATCCACCAGATATTCGCCGAATCATTTATACAACCAATACGGTAGAAGGATTTAATCGACAACTTCGTAAAGTTACTAAATCTAAAGGCGTATTTCCTAACGAACAGGCATTACTAAAAATGATATTTTTAGCTTCAAGGGATATTCAAAAAAAATGGACAACTTCTATTTCTAATTGGGCCTTATCTGCTCAACAGTTAGCCATTTATTTTGAGGATAGAATGAAGCTTGATTTAAATATTGGTTAAGCTAGACAGACGCTCTAACATAGGTTTTTTTAGGCATTGGCTAACACGCATATTTAGCCCCATTGAGTATGCCTAAAATGACAAAACCAACCATCATTTCTGACAGTTGGCTTTGATTTGACTTATGCTAGTCAGCACAGGTTATTCCTCGTATGGTTGCTCCTCAGCATCGCCATACTCCGCTTCGCCTGATGAGGTAAAGTTAGGATTCTAAAATCTGAAAATTGCTGATTTGATATATTTTTAAACTATTTTTTAATTTTTGACACAGTTTATTAAACAAACCCAATCAGCCATTTAAATTCCTATTGCTTAACTGCTAATTTCAGAGCAGCCTTTTGTTTGCTAACTAAATTCGCATCTTTTTGATCTATTCTATGCGCGGGGGCATTTAATCTTGCCAATCCTACTGTAAAATCAAAAGCTTCCCAGTCGCCAAAGTTCCCATTGGAAGCAGCTAATTGAGTATCATCTTTGAACAATTTCCATTTTCCGTCTCCTTCATCGCAGCAAATACCGTCACCATAAGCGTCATAGATGACATAAGTATAAACGCCCGTTGGTAAATCAATTGCTTCTGTAATGACTGTTCCTTCTTGTCCATCTTCGTAAGGTCCGAAGCTAGCTAATACTTCACCGTCAGCATCTGCAATTTCAAAAGTAGTTTCAGAACCATAATCATCTAATCTTACTTGGATGCTAATGGTGCTTATTGCATTTTCATCTGCATTTCCTTCTTCTTCATCATAATCCCCTTCATCGTCGTAGTCACCCTCGTCATCGTCTGAATCATCACCGCCGTCAGTATCCTCCCCATTATCCGAGTTGTCTTCACCATCTGTTCCATCATCGCCATCCGTATTATCACTTGAATCATCACCATCTGTATTATCACTACCATTCGTGTTATCATCTCCACCACCTGTATTGTCTCCGCCAGTTACGTCTCCAAAAACATCACTTGCTTTCTTTAAGTTCTCCAACAAGCCACCAGCTACCCAACTTTCCATTCTGCTTGCTTGACCCGCGGAGAACATATACATACAAGCATCATCTGCATAATCCATATAATTCATGTGTAAATCTTCGGTGTTACAAGACTTCGTGCCTCCTAAAGTAGGACAATCGTAATTTGGTCCTTCTTGACTAGGGGTATCCTCTACTAAATCATCTGTGCCACAACCTTCACCCCAAATGTGGTCTAAGTTTAAGTAGTGGCCCATTTCGTGGGTTAAGGTTCGACCTAAATCGTTTGGAGATTGGCTAGAAATATTGCTACAACCAGTTCCGACGGCAAAAGCTTCCTGCGAAATCATCATCCCATCACCTATTCCGATTCCACCTAGTGGAGAAAATCCTAAACTACCATCTGCATCACCTACTATAATATTGATATACCCTGTCCAGTCTGGGTTGTGAACCTCTGTTGTTTTGTTAATTGTAATTGCTAAGTCGCCATCACTTAAGCCAAATCCAGCAGGGTGGTTTTTGCTACCCAATTTGAATTCTAGACATGCTTCTCCATTGCTAATTCCTGGATAAGTCGCAGCTGCATTATTCGACCATTGTACGATGTCGCTATTCTTCCCTTGAAAGTCAGCGTTTAAAACGGCTACTGCTTCCTTTGCCGTTTGAATCAAACAAGCTTTATCAGGATTGGTAACCCCTTGATAGTGAATAACGATTGGTAAAATAGTTGGGTTGCTACAAGCTGACCGACTTTGTGCCGTTCTGCTTTTAATAGTTCTTTCAAATAAGGCAGTCGCTCTTTCATAAGCTGCTCGATAAGTGGGATTTGTTAGTTTTTCTGCCATGTGTTGAGTGGAAGCACAACTCTTTCTAGCCGCCGCAGTACTATGGTTATGTGAATTAGTAATGGCTGTTTTTTTCTGGGTGTTCGTGGGTGTAATTAAGTCGCCATCTTTCTTACAAGCGACCATTGATAAAGCAACTAAAGCAACTAACATTAATTTTTGGATAAATTTCATCGTTTAAAGTTTTGTATAGGCATTAAAATATAGGGTATAGAGTGGGTGCTACACGCTATATTTTGTTGGACCTGAGTTTAAAAATTGGATTTAAAATAATTGGTAACCGCTGTTTAATTTTTTGTGTTATAATTATTTTTATGCGGTTACAACTATCAGACGAAGAAATAAAAGACAGCCCCTATCTCTTTTTTTTTTTTTTAAAAAAAAGGTAAAATTTATTGAATTACATTTCTGTACAGATTACAACTTACTGATAATCAAATAGTTATTTTTTAAGAAAAAAAATTAAAAAAAAGGAATTATTTATTTTCTGGCTAAAGACAAATTGGACTTGCCTTAATATCCTTGTGAATAAGGTGGTTATGCCCATCTTACGCACTTATGACATTAGGAAAGGGAAGGTATTTGCAATTTTGAGAGAGGCCAATGGCCCTGTAGGGACTCAAGATGCGTAGCCATATATATCCCAATCCAAATTATCGTGCCGTAGGGATTCAAGATGGGTAACAAAAACAAAATAATTCAGCTAACCTTCGGCATTTTTTAAAATATACGTACCTTCAAGCCCAATATAAACTCCTTCCTTATTTACCTAATCAAATTCATTATGTACGTAAAGACTATTATTTCTATTTTCGCAACATTTCTTTTATTGGCAATTAACCAAAAAGGAATCGCCCAAACCACAATTGACAAACAGCAAATTATCCAACAGATGGATAAAGAGCTAACAAATTATGGCAAAATTGCCCATGAAATTTGGGGTTTAGCCGAATTAGGATTCCTAGAAGATAAGAGCACCCAAATCCTACAAGATCACCTTAAAAAAGAAGGATTTACGATTAAAACAGGGGTAGCAGGTATGCCAACTGCTTTTGTTGCTGAATATGGAAATGGTAAACCAGTTATTGGTTTATTAGCAGAATATGATGCCTTACCTGATATGTCGCAAGCAGCGAGTCCGACGAAAGGCGCCAATGAAACGCAAAAAACAACAGCAGGACATGCCTGTGGACACCACCTTTTTGGAACAGGCTCTATGGCAGCAGCGATTCATGTGAAAAATTGGCTAAAAAAGACAGGAACAGCTGGAACAATCCGTCTATATGGTACGCCAGCAGAAGAAGGCGGCGGTGGAAAGGTTTATATGGTTCGAGCAGGTTTATTTGATGATGCGGATGCGGTTTTATCTTGGCATCCTGGCGATGAAAATAATGCAGATGCAGGGTCTTCTTTGGCCGCTATTTCTATTCGATTTCGCTTTAAAGGCATTGCTGCACATGCAGCGGGTGCGCCTTGGAGAGGTCGAAGTGCATTGGATGGCGTGGAAGCGATGAATTATATGGTCAATATGATGCGAGAACATATCACCCCAGATTCTAGGATTCATTACGCTATTTTGAATGGGGCAAAAGCACCGAATATTGTACCTGCTTTTGCAGAAGTGGCATATATTATTCGACATCCAGATATGCGAGAATGTAAAGCGATGATTGACAGAGTGATTCTTGCGGCTAATGCTGCAGCGATGGGTACAGAAACGGAAGTTAGTCACGAAGTGATAACTGGCTATTTTAATAAATTGCCTAATAAAACCTTGGCAGAAGTGATGCATGCTAATTTAGAAATAGTTGGTGGCGTAGATTATACGGAGACAGAACGACAATTTGCTGCCGAGATTATGACTTCTTATGACGCCAAAGGAAAAACACCTGAAACGGCAAAAGCCGTAAAACCTTTACAAGTGATTACTAAAGGTATGGGTGGTTCGACCGATGTTGGGGATATTAGTTGGGTTCGACCAACAACAGGAATGCGTTCCGCCACTTGGGTGCCAGGAACAGTTGCCCATAGCTGGCAGGCGGTAGCCGCAGGTGGTACTACGATTGGTCATAAAGGAATGATGGTGGCGGCCAAAACATTGACGCTAACCGCAATAGATTTATACCAACAACCCGATAAATTAATTAAAGCAGAAGCGGAATTATTGGAGCGACGAGGTGGCGATTTTAAATATGAAGCACTTTTGGGCGATAGAAAACCACCTTTGGAATATCGGAAAGGGGCGGAATAACATGTAAAAGAACTGACTATTGGATAAACATATTAAATCAATTGCTTTTTCTTAATAGTTACGGGTTGCGAGTTGCGGGTTAAACTAATGGAGTTTGAATTTAAAATAGGAGTAATTATATTCATATTATTAAATTAAGCTTAATTCCTAAAACGCAACTCGCAACCCGCAACTATTACCACATATTTTGTACTTTAGCGTCATAAAGAGCTAGAAATATATGTCGCTTAATCAGACTCGAAATAAATTAGTTGATTTTTTAGAAAGTCCTTTTACTTTGTTGGATAACAAAGAAGATAAACTGTTTTTAATTGTCTTTTGCGGCATTTTTGCGACTTTTTTCATCAATTTTTATGAACCGCTTAATATTAGTACTTGGAATCACGATTCTGCCATTGGTAATTTTTTAACCATCTGGACAGCAGGTATTACAGGGGGGATCATTTTGAGTATTACCCAATTTTTTTTACGCCCATTAGTTAACTTAAATTCCTTGAACATTGGTTGGTTTATACTTTGGGTGCTCTTTGAATTTTTATTAATAGCCATCCTAATGTTTGTGCTGTACGGAGAGAGTGTATTTCCATTCTGGAAAGAATTCTTTCTGGTATTCCACTACACCATTTCTTTAACCATCATTCCTTATTTTTTGGCTTGTTTAATAATTGCTGTAAAGAAATTGTCTAATCCTACTAAAGTTAAAGAAGCACCAATCATTTCAACACCAACTCCAAAACCTATCCTACCCTTAACACAACACGCCTTCAAAGATGAAAATGGTAAAATCATGTTGGCGATTAAACCAACTCAACTCTTATTATTAAAATCAGAAAATAATTATACGGCAGTCTTTTTTTCACAAAACGAGCAAGTAGAAAAAAAACTCATTCGTACTAATTTAAAAAAACTAGAAAGCGAATTAACCGAATTTCCGTACCTTTTGCGCATTCACCGATCTTACATGGTCAATTTGAAAAAGATTGCTAGTATACAGCGAAAAAAAGGAAGTTTTCAGATTCAACTAACTCAACTACCTGAAATGCCGCTAAAAGTATCTGATACTTATAAAGCAATTTTTGAAGAACAGATTAAGTAATTCCTAATTATTCCCTTCCAATTCACCCCAAATAGATATTTTTTACCCCATTTTTTATTTTTATATAAATATTTCTCATTTTTAGATTAGTTTTATTGAGTCTTCTTGAATAGAAACACTAATGTTAATAATTTTTGAATTTTTGTAGTGTTTCACAGTGTGAGAGGAGGATCCTACATAATCTGTAGGTTTCCCTCTTTTCAAAATTTAGGTTCTTCTAATTCATCATAAAAATTAACAAAATGAAATTACCCTATTTCCCTTCCTTAATTTTTGCTGCCTTATTATTGTTCGGTACTGCTTGCCAAACAGCAGAGAAAGGACCAGCAGCCATGACGCCCGAAAATTTAGTGAAAAATTTTCAGAAGCAATTAATCGAAGCCAAAGCAGGCGATCAAATCCTATTACCTGCGGGAACTTTCGATTTTAAGCGATCTATTTCTTTGAACGATACGCCAGGCATCACGATTAAAGGGGCAGGAAAAGGAAAAACCATTTTATCTTTCAAAGAACAGATTGAAGGTGCAGAAGGCATGTTAATTAAAAATGTGAATGGCATTACCTTAGAAGGATTTACCATCTCAGATTCTAAAGGAGATGCCATCAAAGTACAAGGTTGTACCAATGTCGTCATGCGAGATTTAGAAACGACTTGGACGAACGGACAGTTAGCCACCAACGGTGCTTATGGCTTATATCCAGTTAGTAGCAAAAATGTGTTAATGGAAAAATGTGAAGCCTCCTACGCAATGGATGCAGGCATTTATGTGGGTCAATCTACAAATGTAGTCGTCAGAGATAATTATGTCCATCATAATGTAGCAGGATTAGAAATCGAAAATACAATTAACGGGGAGGTTTATAATAATATAGCCAAGAATAATACTGGAGGAATGTTGATCTTTGACATGCCTGATTTACCTCAAGCAAATGGTGACCGCATTAAATTCTATAATAATATTATGGAAGGCAATAACGGAAAAAACTTTGCCCCCAAAGGCATGGTCGTAAGTACAATTCCTCCAGGTTCTGGTATGATTATTATGTCGCACTCCAATATCGAAGCACATCATAATACCATCACTAATCACAAAACTTTAGGGATTGCAGTTAATAGTTGGTTATTTACAGGCGTGCCTTATAAGTCAGAAAATTTTGACCCTTATTGCAGCAATATCAATTTGCATGATAATGTAATTAGCGACAATGTTGGCCCTACTGACAACACAACCGAATATGGTCAATTATTTACAGCAGTATTAGGTGGCGAACCTGTAGACATTATCACCGATGGTATTTTTAAACCTACTTCTATTGGTATAGCGGGTCAACCAACAGGTTACTGCTTTAAAAATAATGGGGACAATATTAAGTTTGTTAACTTAAATGCAAGCATGGGAAATTCTCCAGCCGAAATGGCTAAGAATATGGATACGGACTACAGGAAATTTGACTGTGAATTACCTAGTTTTGATACAAGTGAGCATGATAAGTGGTTGGCGACTAAATAGGTAATTCGCCTATAGCCCCAACGGGGCGAAATAACGTAGCCTAGGATACAAACCCTAGGAAATGGTAAATGGTAACAATCCCATAAACGCCAAGCCCTGAAAGGGTAGGGTGTTCAAAATGTCGGACATAAGTTGCGTCAGTTTTAGCCACAACGTGGCGGTATATCGTAGCATAGGGCAAAGCCCTATGCGGGTAATTAGACACATTTTTTAAGCGCTGAAAGTGCGACATATAAGCGATATATTCGTGTTTTATGTTGCACTTTCAGCGCCTTTAGACTGTCATAGGCTTATTTTTATCCTAGGGTTTACACCCATAGGTTACTATATTTCGCTCCGTTGGAGCTAAAAAGTGACGCAACTTTACCCGCTCATTTTGAACACCCTACCTTTTCAGGGCTTGGAAAATTGGCTAATTATTTTGCCTTAGGGCTTGCGCCCTAAGTTATAATATCTTTTTACACTAACTATTTATGCCTCTGGGCATAAGCCACCTCAGCCTTTGGGGCTTGTCACAAATAATTAATAATCTAAGTAGCGGAGACGCTAAAATGGTTAAATTGTTTTATTGCTAATGGAGCTAAAAACCTCGAATTAAGGACAATTTAGCACCGTAACAATAAAACAATATAGCAATCCAACAATTTTCTGCAACTTGAGTTAATAACCAAAAATAGTCTTAGAAAGAATGAAAAAAATAGTACTACTAACGATTCCTTTTTTTGCATTAATACTGTTTCTAGCGAACTGTCAAATGGGTAATAAAGGCATTGTCATTCCTGTAGAACCTTACGAGAAACTATCGCAATATCAGTTTTTCAAAGGGAATTTAGCAGATTTACAACCGAATGATAGAGTGCTTCCTTATGATTTAAATTCACCACTCTTTTCTGATTATGCTCATAAAGCCCGTTTTGTCTGGATGCCAGAAGGAACAAGCGCTAGTTATACGACAGAGCGAGTCTTGGATTTCCCAGAAGGCGCCGCCATTATCAAAAATTTTTATTATGAAAATGATGAAACAGATGCTAGCAAAGGGAAAAGAATTATGGAAACGCGCTTGTTGATTAACCGAGGAACTGAATGGGAAGCAATTGGCTATATCTGGAATGACGAACAGACCGAAGCTTACCACGAAGTAATTGGTGATATTAAAGAAGTCAGCTGGATGAATACGGATGGAAAACCGCAAAATATTAATTACATCATTCCCAATAAAAATCAATGTAAAAGTTGCCATTTGAATGGGAAAAAACAAATTCCTATTGGTCCTAAAGTACGTAACCTAAATAAAACTTTTGCTTATGCGGACGGGGAAATGAATCAATTAGAAAAATGGGCATCCGTTGGTTATTTAACGGGTTATAATGCACAAGCCAATCACCCTAAAGTAGCGACTTGGGACGATGAAAAAAGTGGCGATATTCACGATAGAGCAATGGCTTATTTAGACATTAACTGTGCGCATTGCCATAATAAAACAGGTTCAGCTAATACTTCTGGCTTACACTTAACGGCAGATGCGCCTTTAGATTTAAATGTAGGAATTTTTAAAGCTACCGTTTCTGCAGGTGCGGGAACTGGAGGATTTACCTATTCTATTGTGCCAGCGCACCCAGAAGAATCTATTATGGTTTATCGAATGAGTTCACTCAACCCCGGTGCGATGATGCCAGAATTAGGAAGAAGTACCGTACATCATGAAGGCGTCGAATTAATCAGTAATTGGATTGCTCAAATGGACGAAAATCCAGCGATAAGACAATCGGCTACTTTGCGATAACATAGCTTTTTGAGCTGTGCAATTTTCTAGATTCCTAATTGTTCTAGCAGTAGATAGTATCTATTTATAAGAATAAATGGGCATAATTGGGCTGTATTGCCAACTTGCCGTAGGTACCATAGATGGATAGCAATGGAATAGGATCAATATCTCCCAATTCTCGTGCCGTAGGTACGTAAGATGCTTTGCTATGAATATTACCTTACGTACCTACGGCACGAAAAAAAGAAAAATATTCAATTTTATCCAAGCGACTTATCTTTAGTACTTAACAGCACTATTTGCTTGAGGGCAAAATCCGATTGAGTCCAATAAGTAAAAATAAATTATTTTTTATTACATTTGATTCATTCTTATTATAAAAACCCGAACTCAATACAGTCTTGAAAATATTCACTTTCTCGACATCAAAATAAAAATATCCTATCTATCAAAGATAGGTTAACAAAAAACATTAAAACAAAACGATTAACCACCAATACTTATGTTTATAAAACAGCAGCATCTGTCTTTTCTGCTTTGTTGCCTTTTTTTGGCAATTAGTAGTCCAATTTTCAGTCAAAATTTACAAGGTAAAGTCATAGATAAAGAAAACGGTGAGCCATTAATTGGTGCTTGTATCGTGATTGTAAATACCGAAATTGGCAATTGTACGGATGTCGATGGTAGTTTCATTATCGAAAATACACCTCCCCCGCCCTTCACCATTAAAGTTACTTACCTTGGTTATGATTCCCTAATTTATAACGTCACTAGTTTGAGCGAATCCGTCCAACTAGCAATGGAAACCAACAGCTTAAACTTAGAAACAGTCACTATTTCTGCTGAAAATTCATCTCTAAAAAGAGATGTCGCCTTAACGGTTGAATCTATTGGATTGCGAGAAATCGAAAGTACGACAGAAAGTAGTTTTTACGATGCCTTGGCTTCTGTTAGAGAAATTGACATGATAGCCGTAAGTTTTGGCGTAAAAGTCATTAACGCTAGAGGGTTTAATACAAGTACGCCTACTCGGTCTTTGCAATTGATTGATGGCGTTGATAATGCTTCTCCTGGGCTAAATTATCCTTTGGGTAACTTTTTTGGTGCAGCAGAATTGGATATTGAGGGCGTGGATTTAGTCATCGGTGCTGCATCTGCTTATTTCGGTCCTGGTGCTTTTAATGGGGTGGTGAATATGCGGACGAAAGACCCTTATAAACATCAAGGTTTAGATGTAGTAATGAAAGCAGGAGAACGAGACTTTTTAGAAGTTGGTTTTCGATATGCCAAAGCCTTTAAAAATAAGAGCGGAAAGGAAACTTTTGCCTTTAAAATCAATGCGGCTTATAATCAAGTATATGATTGGGAAGCAGATGATTATACCCCCAGACGAGGTCGTACTAGAGATAGTCTGTTAGCCAATCCGGGTGGTTTTGATGCGGTCAATGTGTATGGAGACGAATCAAGTGCTAACTTCAGTACTTTATTTGAGCAATTTAGGCATCCCGGATTAAATAGATATCATCGAACAGGGTATAGAGAAGAGGATATAGTGGATTACGATAGTTACAATTTAAAGGCAACTACCGCCTTACATTATCGTTTCGGACGAGATTGGGAAGCTATTGCCTTCGGTCAATATGGAACAGGGACGACAGTCATGCAATTAGAGAATCGACTGCAATTAAAAGATGTATGGGCGACCCAATATAGACTTGAAATTAAACAAAAAGATCGCTTTTTCCTTAGATTTTATACAACTAGAGAGGATGCGGGTAAGTCTTTTGATATTGTTTCCACCGCACAGCAAGTACAGAATAGTTGGAAAAGTGAGGGAGATTGGTTGACAGGGTATAAAAATTATTGGTTTAGAAATATTAATCCTCAAGTAAAAGCATTTGAAGATTTCCCTACCATTGGTCCTCCACCTGATTTTTTCTATGATTTTGAAAAAGGAACAGAAGTCTTAGCTGCAAATAATGAAGCAGTTGTAGATTTTCATCAACAGACCAGAGCTGCCCAAGATGGTGGTTTCTTACAATCTGGAACTCCTGAATTCCAAGAAGTTTTCGATAGGATAACAGGCACGCCTGTTTTGGAAGGCGGAACTATGTTTGTCGATGAATCTAAACTATATCATTGGCATTCCGAATATAAATTTAAGCCGACTTTCGTTGATGAAATTACGGTTGGTGGGAATCTTAGATTGTATAGACCTTATTCTGAAGGCAGTATTTTTAGTGACACTTCGGGTACTCTTATCAGGACATATGAATTTGGTGCTTATGTTGGGGTGGAAAAATGGCTATTAAATGACCGCATGAAATTGAATTTTGCGCTAAGGATGGACAAACATGAAAACTATGATTATTTGTTTAGCCCTACTTTTTCGGCTATTTATAGTTTGTCTCCAGCGTCTTCACTCCGATTCTCTTTTTCTTCTGCGCTTAGAAGTCCTACTTTAATAGAGCAGTATTATTATTTAAGAGTAGGTTCTGCCATTTTATTAGGCAATACGCAAGGCTATGAAGATTTAATTGATTTAGACTCCTTTGAAGATTATTTGGATAATGGTTTGGATGCGAATCTGTTGGAATATTTTAGTTCTCCAGCATTGGTGCCAGAAAAAGTACTAGGTTCAGAATTAGCTTATGCCAATGTTTTTTTTAATGGTAAATTGGATTTAAAAATGACTTTATACTATAATCGGTATGAAGATTTTATTGGCAATAGGATTGGTTTAAGAGTACCCTTTTTTAGAGGCTTCCCAGGTAAGCCAACTATTTTCAGATTTGCAGCAAATGCCCTAGATGTTACTTATACTGGAGGGCTTTCGACAGGGCTTTCCTATCGAGTTAACAATCGGGTTAATCTCTCTTTCAATCATTCTTATAACCAAATTTTTCAAGTCAGCGATGACCCTTTAATTCCTTCTTATAATACGCCAAAAAATAAAATTAATTTTAGTATTAATCTAAATGAAATAAGGATTGGTAAATCCGAACATTGGAGTTTTGGTACAAACGCGAGATGGGTCGAAGGCTATGTTTTTGATAGTTCGCCTCAGTTTTCAGGAAGAATTCCCGCGCAGTATTATATCAATGTTCAAATCAGTAAAGAATTCCCTAAATTAAAGAGTACTTTTAAAATAAGTTGCTCTAATTTACTAGACAGACCGCAAGTTGGTTTAGTTGGTGGTCCAGCGATTGGGCGATTTGCGCATGCTTCTTGGCGGATAAAGATACACTAATGGTATTCTTCATAAACCTTTGACATTTATATCGACGTCTTTTTTCGTTATGCAGCGTTGTTTATTTGTTGAATAGCTACGGCTATTAAAAAAATAAACGCCTTGCCTAACAAAAAAACACACTAGAATAACTTGTCAATTACTTATAATTGATACCACTAGAAGTTATTACTTCGTGTTATTATAAGTTATTTTTGAGCTTATATTAAAATAACTTCTAATAATCTTTAATAACTTCTATTAACATCCTTTTAAAACGAATTACTAACAAAAACCTTAGTTTATGAAAAAGTTTTTACCCTTATTATTCATTTTTGCACTTCATTTAGTGCAGGCACAAGAGCGTTACCAAGATGAAATCTTCACAGATGTTACCGTTACATCAGATATTGTTTATGGGACTAATATCAGTATCCTCCCTATCATCTTAGGAGAATCTGAAAATCCTGCACCTGAAGATATGAAAATGGATATTTATACGCCAACAGGCGATAGTCTAACCAATCGACCAGTTGTGATTATTACCCATAGAGGTGATTTTTTACCTGCTTTTATTAACCAACAACCTTATGGTCAAAAAGAAGATTTTGCCATTGCAGAATTATGTAAAAATTTGGCAAGAAGAGGCTATGTAGCCATCGGTATGAATCACCGAGTTGGTTGGAATCCATTTGGTTCTTCTTTTGAAAAGAAATCAACTATTTTACAAGCTTCTTATCGTGCTGGACAAGATTTAACGACTTGTGTTCGATATTTTAGAAAAAGTCAAGCGGAAGATGGAAACCCGTATGGTGTAGATGCTACTAAAGTAGCTATTGGTGGATACGATAGTGCTGGTTTTGCAGCGCATAGTGCCGCTAATCTAAAAACAACAGATCAGGCGCTCTTACCAAAATTTTTGGATTTATCTACCATGCCTCCAACGCCATTTATTGACGAAGCTTTTTATGGTAATCCACAAGCAACTACGGAAGGGTTTATTAATATCCCGAACCATCCAGGTTATTCTTCTGAAGTAAGTGCAGTTATTAGTATGGAAGGCGGATTGGGTGATTTTAGTTGGATAGAGGCAGGTGATGCACCAGTTATTGGTTTTTTACATATCGAAAAATTTGATGAAGTAGGAATTAGAGATGTTACAGAAGGGACTACTTCTGAAATTCTATTTGCGGATGGGGCTTTTTTAGATACCATCATTCATAGAAATATTGAATTAGGGAATCATGATGTTTGGATTAATGCCAATTTAGATGATCCATTGACCCAATTAGCCAATGAAAGAAGTGGTGGTATGGAAGGATTATTTTTATTTAATTCTCCTAGAATTCCAGGCGCAGTACAATGTGATCCAACACCTGGGGTAGACGCAAATACTTGGAGTAGAAGTACTTATCCATGGAATGCTTATGATCCAGCATTTTTTAGTTTTGTTTGGGATATGATTCCTGATCAAAATATTCCAGCAGATTTATTTATGTGTACTTATAACACAGGTCAAGGCAATCCAAATGACCCAGCAGCTTCGTTGTTGTACATAGATACAATGGCTCAATATATTGCGCCAAGGTTGGTATTGGCAATGGGCTTGAATCAAACAGTTAGTTTAGATAACAGCATCAAGCAAGATGTCAATTTCTCTGCTTTTCCAAATCCAGCGACTAATTTCATTCAGTTGAAAGCAGCAGAAGCGATTCAAGCGATTCAGTTGTTTGATATTAGTGGTCGAATGGCGGTTGAATTGAATTCCATAAATCAAGTTCAATACAATCTGAATGTATCAGAATTGCCTAAAGGCATGTATTTTGCTAAGATTCAGTTTGAACGAGGGTTGATTTCTCAGAAAATTATTGTGGGGAATTAATTTTTCTCTAGACGCTTGGAGGTCTTGAAGACGCTCCAAGGTCTGCCAGCAAAAACCTTGGAGCATCTTTTAGATCTCCAAGCGTTTTAGAGCATAAAAAATAGTGATAATCGAAAGGTTATCACTATTTTTTTGTCCTTACACTTCTTTTCGTAAATTTGAGTAAGTACACCTCTGCAACCTTTTATCACCAATAAACACTTTACCATAAAAGAATATCATGAAATCATTCCTCTTTTCTCTATTGCTATTTTTACCAATCTGCCTATTCAGTCAAACCAGCACTCCCCTCTTAGAGGAAGTCACCCACGGTTATGCCGATAATAATGGTGTAAAAATCCATTATGCCAGTATTGGCGAAGGTCCTTTGGTTGTTATGCTACACGGTTTCCCTGATTATTGGTACACTTGGCGAGATCAAATGAATGCCTTAAAAGAAGATTTTCAAGTAGTCGCCATGGATTTAAGAGGCTATAATTTAAGCGGACAACCCGAAGGCATAGACAACTATAAAATGCAGCATCTAATGCAAGATGTAGTAGCTGTTATCAACGCCAATGGCAAAGAAAAAGCTATTATTATTGGGCATGATTGGGGTGGCGGCATTGCTTGGCAATTAGCCATTCACCGTCCAGAAGTGGTCGAAAAATTGATTGTTTGTAATTTAACTCATCCAACAAGTCAAGCCGCAGAAAATTTAAAAGCCTGGGCAGGTAATGGGAATACCTCTTATACCGATGACTTTCGGAAACATACTTCCGAAACCTTACCTGTTGCATGGTTATCTGGTTGGGTCAAAGATGTCGAAGCCAAACCGCATTATGAAAAGGCTTTTGGTCGTTCTTCTATAGAAAGTATGGTGAATTATTACAAAGCGAATATGCCCACTAAAGACCAGCGAGCAGCTTGGCTACAAGATCCGAAAGTTCCCGAATTACCTAAGGTCAAAGCTCCCGTTTTGGTCATTTTTGGGACTAAAGATAAATACGTTCTAAAAGGTGGATTGAATAATACTTGGGATTATGTGGCCTCCGATTTAACGATGGTTACTTTGCCGAAAGCGGGGCATTTTGTGCAGCAGGATGAGTCGGAAATGGTAAGTAAAAGTATGCGGATGTGGTTGTTGCGGGATTGAAAAATCATACTAAAAGAGGTCAGAAGTCAGGTCGAAAATTAGAATTTTCTGTCAGAAGTCAGATTTTCAAGTCTATTTTCTGACTTCTGACAGTTTATATAATAAACGGTCTGACTTCTGACCTCTATTAAAGCCTAAGCCAAAATCCCCTTTATCACCTCCCCATGCACATCCGTCAATCGAATATCTCGACCACTAAATCGAAAAGTCAATTGCTCATGTTGCACGCCCATTAAATGGAGCATCGTCGCATGTAAATCATGGATAGTTGTTGGCTTATCTATGACCCGATATCCATATTCATCCGTCGTCCCATAAACGGTACCGCCTTTAACACCAGCTCCAGCTAACCAAATAGAAAAAGCCGAAGGATTATGATCTCGTCCATCTTTTCCTTGGGCAAATGGGGTACGCCCAAACTCTCCTGCAAAGACAATTAAGGTGGAATCTAATAAACCTCGTTGCTTTAAATCTTTAATTAAGCCCGCAACAGGTTGGTCTACCGCATGGGCGTTGCGCATATGCCCATCTCGTAAGTTATTATGCTGATCCCAACGATCAACGCCGACATTGGGGCAAGTCAATTCAATAAATCGAACGCCTCTTTCTACCATCCGCCGAGCCAATAAACATTGAGCGGCATACCCTCTGGTGTGTTGATCATCTGAGTCAAAACCGTATAGTCTTTTGGTAAGGTCAGATTCGCCTTTTATTTCCATTAATTCAGGCACCGAAGCTTGCATTCTAAAAGCCAGTTCGTAATTTTTAATGGCGGCATTCACTTGATCAGACTCTCCTAATTTGCCTAGTAAGCTAGCATCCATTTTTTTAGCTAAACGCAATTTTTGGGCTTGCAAGGCAGGATTAGTTTCGCTTGGATTAACATTTGCTAAAGGCGTATTTCCCGCTCGCAAAATAGAGGCTTGATAACTAGCAGGTAAAAAACCAGATTTAAAATTATCCAAACCTCCTGGCGGTATCAAACCACCATCAATCACCATATAGCCTGGCAAATCATCATTATCGGAACCTAGCCCATAATTCATCCAAGCGCCCATACTCGGTCGCCCTTGCAAGCCATGTCCTGTATGTAAAAAATAATTAGCATTGGTATGTTCTGGAAAATCAGACACCATCGACCGAACCATGGCAATATCATCCACACAAGTCGCTATATGCGGAAACAAATCACTCATCCACATCCCAGAATCGCCATACTGTTGAAAATCCCAAGGGCTTTTTAAAATCTTACCAATATTATTAAATTGGGTCGCATCTACTTTAAATTTTTCGTAGGGATTCAAACCATTTTCTTTAGCCAATCTTGGTTTAGGGTCAAAGGAATCTACTTGGGAAATTCCTCCGTCCATATATAAAAAAATGACACTTTTTGCTTTGGCAGGATACATAGGTGTTTTTCTACCAAAATCAGTAAAGGCTTTTCCACTTGTTAAGTCATTATTCGTACATCCAGCAGCAGCTAATAGGCTATACATTGCCAATCCACCGAACCCATTTTTGGATAGGGAGAGGAATTGGCGGCGAGAATATTGATTTTTATTTTGCATAGTTAATGATGCTATATTTTGTAAGCTAGGAGGGTGGAAAAAACAGAAGCCTATTCTACTAAAAATATAAATTCCTTCATCATAAAAACGGTATGACAATAATCTGCCCATACTCGAATATCTGTCAAAGCATCCATATTCGATAGTTCATAAATTGCTGCTTGTTCTTCAAAAAATTGCCGAGCCGCCTGTAATTCTGTTGCTGTTGGTTGTCGAGCAAAAGCATTTAAATAAATAATTATAATTCGGTCTTCGAAAGAAAGTGGTTCTTTGGTAATATGAGTTGCCCAAACCTTCGCCTGTGCTTGCACCAAAGGATCATTCATCATCGTCAACGATTGGGCAGGCACATTAGAGGCATTTCGTTTTCCAAAAGTGCTAAAAGGCGCAGGCATATCAAAAGTGAGCATAAAAGGCGGTAAAAAATTGCGGCGAATGGTTTGGTAAATGCTCCGTCTACCATTGCCATCTAATGCACCAGATTGCCGAGGTCTTCCTCTACCTTTAATAAAATCGGTCAAATAAATCTCAAAAGGTTCGCCATACATCGTTTTATCCAATCGCCCTGATACCGCTAATAAACCATCTCGAATCGCTTCTGCTTCTAATCGACGAATTGGAAAATGCGATAAATATAAATTTTGTGGGTCTTTTTTGAGTGCTTGTTTGGCAGGAATCGTACTTCGTTGAAAAGCTTCTGTTAGCACAATATTTTTAATCAGTTGCTTGATAGACCAACCATCTTCCACAAATTGCAAAGCTAAATAATCGAGTAATTCAGGATGGGTAGGTATTTTGCCCTGCAAACCAAAATTATCGACCGTTTCCACAATGCCCTTACCAAACAAATGATGCCAAATTCGATTGACCATCACTCTTGCCGTTAAAGGATTTTTGGCATTGGCAATTCCGTCGGCTAATTCTTTTCGACCACTTCCTTTAGTAGAAAACTCAGGACTGTAATCTTTTAAAGCATCGAAAAATTGATGCGGGACTTTCTCTTCTGAAAGCGTAGTTCGATTGCCTCTAATAAATACAGGGCTGAATTGGGCATCTCCTTCTGTTACGCCTTGAAAAAAGGTAGAATCATACAAGCTGTGACTTAATTGCTCGACTTGTTGTTGCCATTGTTTTAATTGTGTGGTGTGTGACCGCCATTTGCCAATTTTTAAATCTTGATTTAGCATAGCAACTTCTCTAGGATTGGCTGTTCCATTCAACCAATTTTGATAAGCATCCGCTTTATTGGTATAAGGAAAATCTTGAAGAGGCGGCGCAGTTGGTACAATCTCCCCATCAAAAGCAATCGCATATTCCGCTTCTATCCAAGCATTGGGGAGAAATTCATAATAATGCCCTTTTCCCTTCTTACTCGTTTTTTGTCCAGGCAATAATTCTAAATAAGCTTTTTGTCCTTGCACCATCGTTAAATCTAGCACATAATCTTGCACTTCCCCTTCTATAACTTCTTTTTCTAAACCACCATAAATTGGATTTTGAATCAACTGGAAATTATCGACTATTAAACGAATCATTGCCTCCTCTCCTACTGCTCGCACGACTATTTTATCGCTGTCAATGATAAATGTTGGGGAGCGCAAAGCACCTTGAATGCCTGTTCCTAAAATGCGACTAGATACTTTTGCCGTCTCTAATTTGACCAATTTTCCGTTTTTGTCAAAAATCGGTTCGCCTAATGCATTCTGGTTATTAAAGGCGAGTCCGTTGGATGTCCAGCCGTTTAGCGTTCCATCTCTGAAATCGGCTATTATGGTTGCAGAAGATGAACTAGGAATATTAATTAGTTTTTTGGTAGGAAGCGGAGTGCTTCCAGAACTTAAAGTTCTGGAAGCACTCTCTACAGACTTTCCAGCAATCAACTCCCGTATCTTCCGCTTAATCACCTCCACAGAATCCACTTTCGCAAAAACATCCAAACTCATCCCAGAAGGAATCAAAGCAAACCGAGTACTCTCAAAAATCCCATACAACGAATAATAATCCGTCGTCGGAATCGCATCAAATTTATGGTCATGGCAACGAGCGCAAGCGACCGTCAACCCTTGAAAAGTCTTCGTCGTCACATCAATCATATTATCAAAAACATCCGCTTCTTCCTGTTTGATACTCACAGGACTATGCTTACTCTCACTAAAAGTAAAAATCTGCGTCCCATGAATCGATTCATTCGTTCCCTTTTCAGGATGAATCCGTGGGTTTTCCAATAAATCACCTGCCAACTGCTCTTTGATAAATTGGTCGTACGGCACATCTCCATTAAAAGCCCGAATCAAATAATCTCGATATTGCCAAGCGCCAATCACAGGATAATCAAATTCATGCCCTTTATATTCGGCATAACGCACTAAATCCATCCAATGCCTAGCCCAGCGTTCGCCAAAATGAGGCGATGCTAAGTAGTTGTCTACTAGCTTTTCGTAAGCATTCGGGCTTTCATCTATCGTAAATTTTTCGATGTCGGAAATAGTCGGTGGCAAACCTGTTAGTAAATATGATAAGCGACGAATCAAAGCAGATTTATTCGCTTTTTCTGCTTTGCTTAAACCATTTTCTGTCAAATATTTATCAACTAAATAGTCAATTTTTTTACTAGTATTTGCTTGGTTACGAAATGCCTCATCCGACGGTAATTCAGGTGGTATAAATGCCCAATATTTCTTCCATTCAGCCCCTTCCTCCATCCACTTTTCTAATAACTTCATTTCTCTTTTGGTCAATCGCTTATTCATCTCAGGCGGCGGCATTTGTAATTCTGGGTCGTCGCTTGTTACTCGGCGCATGATTTCACTCGCTGTCCAATTCCCTTCGTGAATAGGACGTTTGCCATTGTCTAAAACGGCTTTGGCAATTTCCTCTAAATCTAATCTTAAATCTGCTTCTCGGCTACTAACATCTGGACCGTGGCAGAGAAAGCAGTTATCGGATAGAATGGGACGGATGTGGAAATTGAAGTCTATTTTTTCTGGTAAGGGCGCTTCATTGGCTTCTTGTTGGCAGGCGTTGAAGCTTATGGCGCTGCAAATGAGGCAAATGGTTATATATAAGTAAGTAAGACGCATGGATTAAAGATAGGGAAAACTTGTTTAATTCAAGTCTTTTTTTCAAGAAATCGACGTTATGTCAGTTAAATTATAAAGAAATAAAATAAGTGCTTTGACAATCTTTGCAAAATGATTACTTTTTAAGCAAATGTGTATTTATTTCACAATTAAAACTATTTGTTTTTAATAACAAAACAATCTACCTTTGCTTTCCTAAAAATAGCTACCTGCTAATCAAAGACTTTTATCACAAACGATTTTTGTTTAATTAATCTAAAGTTTTGTTGACTATGAAACAACAAGACCGATAAAAGTATTTTGTCCAATGGAAAATAACAACTTACCTATTACTTCCGACCTTTTAAAAGATTTAATTGCAATTATTGAGCAAGGAAAAAGCAATTGGCGATCCAAGTCAATAGTGCCTTGACTTTAGTCTTCTGGCAAGTGGGCAAACGCATTAATGAAGATATTTTGCAAAATGAAAGAGCTGCTTATGGAAAACAAGTAGTTGCCAACTTATCGGAGCAATTGATGCTTCGCTATGGTAAAAATTTTGAATTAAAAAATCTTCGTAGAATGATGCAATTTGCAAACGTTTTCCCTGATTTTGAAATTGTCGTTCCGCTGGCACGACAATTAAAAGATTGTGTCACCGCTGGTGACACAATTGAGTTGGACACATTTTGTTGTTTTATTAACTCAATCGTTTATCGGTATTCGATAGGACAAGTCTCATCGGACGGCGCAGCCATCCGACGAGTATTTTATGAGCACTCTTTTCCTTTAATTTTAGGTATTTTGTTAACTTGCATTCTATTTCTCTCATCGGACGATGCAGTCATCCGACGAGAGAAATACTCATTGGATACTGATATTCATTTGTACAGTTGTTTGATGAGTAAGAGACAATTTTATTTACTATCTTCTAGGTGCTTTTGCCTAGCCTTTTTTCCCGTCGGATGGCTGCGCCGTCCGATGGAAAAAATAAAACCATTTTAACTATGAATAAATCACCCTTAGCCTTTCTAGGCTTTTTAACCTTGCTATTATTTGCCATTCCAAATTCGGCAACCGCCCAAAAAAAGAAAAACAAAAAGAAGGCGGCAACCGAGAAAAAAGCAGAAAAGAAGTCGCCCTTAGACAAAGTAAGTCTATCTGGCTTAAAATTCAGAAATGTCGGCCCTGCGATTACTTCTGGTAGAGTTTCAGACATTGCAGTCAATCCGACCAATCCATCCGAATATTATGTAGCGACTGCTTCTGGTGGTGTTTGGAAAACCAATAATTGGGGAAATACTTACAAACCTATTTTTGATGGACAAAGCTCTTATTCTATTGGCTGCGTAACGATTGATCCTAGCAATCCAAATGTTATTTGGGTCGGTACAGGGGAAAATAATAACCAACGGTCTGTTGCTTACGGCGATGGGGTGTATAAGTCGGAAGATGGCGGTGCAAGTTGGAAAAATGTAGGCTTGAAAACGTCGGAGCATATTGGCAAAATCATTGTGCATCCAACGAATTCAGATGTAGTTTGGGTAGCAGCTATTGGCCCTTTATGGAGTGACGGTGGCGAACGAGGCGTTTATAAAACAATGGATGGCGGTAAAACGTGGGAAGCTGTTTTGGAAATTGATAAGTATACAGGGGTAACGGATTTGATTATTGATCCTCGGAATCCTGATATTTTATATGCGGCAGCAATGCAGCGGTCTCGAAAAATCTTTACCTATTTAGGTGGTGGCCCAGGTTCAGGTATGCACCGAACAACCGATGGCGGCAAAACTTGGACGAAAATTAATAAAGGCTTGCCAACGGTGGATATAGGGCGAATTGGTTTAGCTATTTCTCCTGCTGACCCTGAAATTATTTATGCAATTGTGGAAGCGGCACAAGGTAAAGGAGGATTTTACAAATCGACCAATCGAGGCGCAAGTTGGGCTAGACAAAGTAGCTATAGTTCAAGTGGTAATTATTACCAAGAAATTATTGCCGATCCAATTGAACCCAATACGGTTTATTCTATGAATACTTGGATGCAAGTGAGTAAGGATGGTGGGAAGACTTTTAATAATTGTGGGGAAGATTATAAACATGTCGATAACCATAGTATGTGGATTAATCCGCAAAATAACCAACATTGGTTGGTCGGTTGTGATGGGGGAATTTATGAAACTTGGGATGCCGCCAAGCATTGGGATTTTAAAGAAAATTTACCCGTTACGCAGTTTTATAAAGTGGCAGTAGATAATGACTTACCTTTTTATAACATTTATGGCGGCACACAAGATAATTTTAGTTTAGGTGGTCCAAGTAGAGTGAATACTTCACATGGTATTACGAATCGGGATTGGTTCATTACCCACGGTGGTGATGGTTTTGAATCACAGGTCGATCCAGAAAATCCAGATATTGTCTATGCACAATCTCAGCATGGGGTTTTAGTTAGATACGACCGAAAAAGTGGCGAAGAAGTGGGCATTCAGCCAAAAGAACGCAAAGGGGAAGATGGGTATATCTGGAACTGGGATTCGCCTTTGGCCGTTAGTTCGCATGCTTCTGGACGGCTTTATTTTGCAGCCAATAAATTATTTAAAACCAATGACCGAGGTAATTCTTGGGAAGTGATTAGCGATGATTTAACCCGAAAAGTCAATAGAAATGAACTGAAAGTACAAGATAGAATTTGGGGGATTGATGCAGTTGCTAAAAATCGATCTACTTCCCAGTATGGCGCCATTGTCGCTTTATCGGAATCTCCGATTAATGAAAGCTTATTGGTCGTTGGTACAGATGATGGATTGATTCAAATCACCGAAGATGGTGGACAAAATTGGCGAAAAGTAGATAATATTGCAGGTGTACCAAATCGCACTTATGTTAATTCGGTTTATGCTTCGCATCACGACGAAAATGTGATTTATGCGGTGTTCAATAATCACAAAGCAGGTGACTTTAAACCTTATGTTTATAGAACCAGCAATAAGGGTCTGACTTGGACAAATATCAGCAATAACCTACCCGAAAGAGGAAGTGTTTATAGCATCGAAGAAGATCATGTAGATAGTGGATTAATTTTCTGTGGAACGGAATTTGGCGTCTTCTTTTCGCCAAATGCGGGTGGCCGTTGGAAGCAATTAAAAGCAGGTGTACCTACTATTGCCGTAAGAGATTTAGCGATTCAACGCCGAGAAAATGATTTGGTCTTAGGAACTTTTGGTAGAGGCTTTTTTGTCTTGGATGATTACACTACTTTACGTTCTGTGGAAGCCACTCCAATGGATAGTGCGGCACATATTTTTGCAATTCGAGATGCGGTAATGTTTGAAAAAGCAAATCCATTAGGTTTACCTGGTAAGGCTTTTCAAGGGGACAATTTGTATATGGGTGATAATTTAGGACCTGTCGCAATGATTACGTATTACTTCCCAGATAATGTAAAAACACTCAAAGATAAGCGTCGAGCAGCCGAGAAAAAAGCAGCCAAAGATGGTGGTGATAATACTTACCCAAGTTTTGAGGAATTGACTGCTGAAACACAGGAAATTAAACCAGAACTAGTTTTTACCATCAAAAATAGTGCAGGAACGGTGGTGCGTAAATTCACAAAATCTCCAACGAAAGGCATTAAGCGTTTTGAATGGGATTTGCGGTATACGCCGAAAGATGCCATTAGTTTGAGAGGCCCTGGCTTTTATAATCCATTTGCAGGGGTAGCGCAAGGCACACTTGTTGAACCAGGCACTTACACCGTCTCAATGGCCACTTACTTTAATGGCGAATATCAAGCCGTTGGAAATGAGGTTTCCTTTAAGGTAAAAGCCTTAAATAATACGGTTTTACCCGCAGCAAATCGAGCAGCAAAAGTAGCGTTTCAACGGGAAGTTGAAGAACTTAATCGGTCTATGGATGGTGCTAGTAATACTATTCGAGAAATGGATAATAAGTTACGCCATATTCGAAAAGCGATTAAATTAGCAGAACAACCAATGGCTGCTTTAACGACTGCTGCTAATGTGGTAGAACAAAAACTCAATACCATCAAACGTCAATTATATGGGGATCGGAATAAAGGCACTTTAGATATGGCGGCACCACCAACCCCAATGGGTCGATTGAATTGGGTGTTATACGAGCAGAAAAATACGACTTCTGCCACGACTAAAACGCATCAAGAAAGTTTCGCCATTGCGAAAGAAGAATTTGCGCCAATTTTGGCGGCTATTCGAGAAGTAGCAGATGTGGATATGGTGAAATTAGAAGAACAATTGGAAGTGGCAAAAGCCCCTTATACACCAGGACGGAAGATTAAGACTTTGAGGAATTAATATAGCAAAACGTAGCTGGGACGTTCTTGTCCGAGTAAATATCACATAAAAAAACGTAGCTTAAATCATTGATTTGAGCTACGTTTTTTTTTCTCAGACAGGAATGTCTAAGCTACATTTTCATTAAAACTTCACCACCTTCTCCTGCCGCAAGCCATACTCCGTCTGAATCAAGACCCAATAAACCCCAGGTACAAAATCTTGCATATTCACTTCCTGTTGCGTTGGTGAATTTCCTCGATTAAACGCTTGTTCAAATAAAACTTGTCCCGTTAAATTAATCAATCGGATATGATTTACAGCAACCGTTGGTGCATTAATAAACAAACTTTGTCGAACTGGATTTGGGTAGATTTCGATACTTTGTAAAAATTCTTCTTCAATACCTACGGACATACAGCCACCTTCGCCTGCAACGCCCATACTAAGGTTTAAAGTAACGATGCTATCGCAACCACTAGTCGAGGTTAAATTTTGGGTATAAATACCTGCTTCGGTTAACATTTGATTACCAAATAAGAAGCTATCTTGTGGGCAAAGCGTCGTATCAATAGTTGTTTTGATAGCTTCTAAAACTTGTAAGTTTAAAATAACCATACTGTCACAACCTTCTGGCGTTTTTAAAACAGCGGTATAAGAATTCGTTTCCGTTAAAACGAAGGTATAAAATTCAATGGTGTCGCCTGCACAGATCGTTTGTTCGGAGGAACTTTCTAAAATTGGCGCAACCGTTAAGGTCAATTCAACTACACTATCACAACCATTGACTGTAGTCAAAGTATCTAAATAAGTGCCTGCCTCTGTAAGGTCTTGTCCATTAAAAGGGCGAATACTACCAAAACAAATTTCTTCGCTAACAGCGGTAAAACTGACTGGATTGACGGTTAAGTTTAAGATAATAATACTATCGCAACCATTAGTAGCTACAAAATTCTCTTGGTAAGTCCCTGCTGTTCCAATCGTTTGATTATTGAACGTGATGCTATCTCCTCCACAAATCATTTCGTTTCTTTCCGTTTCGTAGCGATCAGATACTTTTAGGTTTAAGACAATCGTGCTATCACAACCATTAATAGTTACTTGGGTATCTCGATAAACGCCTGCTTCGGTTAGCGCTTGACCATTAAAGTCGTAAGTAGAATTTTCGCAGATGGTTTGATTGATGATTGTTTCTATAGTATCATTCACCGTTAAATTTAGCGTAACTACACTATCACAACCATTCGTTGCTTGTAAAACCTCTTCGTAAACACCACTTGCTACTCTCGCTACATCCGCAAATAAATAAGCCTCCCCCTGACAAATCGTTTCGGTTAACATCGTTTGGAAGCGATCTTCTACCGTTAAGTTTAAAATGATGTATTGGTCGCAGCCGTTGACACCTACTACGGTATCTCGATAAGTACCCGTTGTTCCTAAATTTTGATCATTAAAAGCAAAAAGATCGCCTTGGCAAATCGTTCGATCAATCACCGTTTGAGTGGTATCATCAACCATTAAATTTAGAACAACATATTGGTCACAACCATTCGCTGCGACTAAAGTATCTCGATAAGTCCCTGTTTCCGTTAAAGTTTGGTCATTGAAATCAAAGCTGTCTCCTTGACAAATATTTCGGTCAATGACTGTCTGCAAGGTATCATTCACCGTTAAATTTAAGATGATGTATTGGTTACAACCATTAGGTGCAATTAAAGTATCTCGATAAGTTCCTGCTACTGTTAAAGCCTGGTCATTAAATTCAAAACTATCTCCTTGACAAATCGTTCGCTCCAAAACGGTTTGACTGGTATCTCGCATTTCCAAACGTAAAATAGTCACACTATCACAGCCATTCGCCGCTGACAAAAATTCTATATAAGTACCGACTGCGCTCAAAGTATCTCCCGCAAATAAATAGGTTTCGCCTTGGCAAATGGTATCATTGATGGTTAGTTCAGAGGTTGGTAATACCGCTAGATTTAAAATAATAATACTGTCTCCGCCAACCGAATTCATCAAGGTATCTCGGTAAGTTCCTGCTGTTGTTAGAATGCTATCATTAAAAACAATGCTTTGTCCTGCACAAATAGTCGTATCGACCATTGTGCTATCTCGGAAACCTACTGGGTTTAAGATAATTTCTGTGCCTACGACTGGGGTTTTATTGAGTTGATCATCTATTAGGATGATGCTATCTATAATTACTCTGAAATCTGGGAAATCACCAATAACCACAAACCCAGGAGTTAAAGTAAGTTCTCCAATTAAGCCATTTCCACTAGATGCTTGTTTATTGGTTTTAGTATAAGCAACAATATATTCTTCTGGATTGGTCGCTATCTCATTCGTTATGTCTTCACTTCTTATTAGTACCGCATTATCAGTTGGTAACCAGCCATTTCCGCTTAATTCAAATTTAGTGGCTGCCTCATCAAATGCTTCTCCATTAACTTTAACCGAAAAAGAAATCCCGCGTAAACTAGTAACTGGTAAGTTGGCATCTCCTAGATTTATGGGAATAGTAATAGATTCAGTATTGGGAAAAACATCTAAATCCGTATCTTCTGGCACACTAAAAGCGGGATTCACTCCAGCGACGGCCAAAGGAATTTCATCGGGCATGAACACCACATCATTATGCGTTCGCCCAAAATTTGCCTTAATAACTTCTACATCATTTGAGTCAATAATACCATCCCCATTACAATCCGCCAAAGATAAATCTAACCCAGGAACAGCAGAAGTTGCCCAGGGAGTCGTAATGGGTTGTTGTTCCCAAGCAGAAGAAATTGTTTTCCGAAGGGGTCCCCTATCCCCAAAGCCCAATCCAAGAAATAGTAAATCGGCTTCGTTCACAACCCCATTATTATTTACATCACCCGGCCATACAATATCTTGGGCAGATAAAGAGGTCGTCATTACCAGTAAAAAGAGCAAAAAAGGTCTAAATTTATTCATTGTTTGCACAGTTTTTAATTCCTTGGGAGAATCGGTTTATTGTATCTTTATCTTGTTCACACAGCTATTCAATAAGTAATAGACTGGCATTTCTTGTAAAAGTATCTTAAAAAATAGTTAGTCACAATTACATTTTTTGTATTTTTCCAGAATAAAACGATCTTTTTCAAGGTACACACTATATGAAAATATGTTGTAAAATACTGTAAATCAATTATTTACAATAAATTATAAATAAATAATTTTTCAAAAAAAATATGCAAAATAGTAAGCTATTAGACTTATTAAAAACCTTTGAAAAGGAAGATTGGCGTTGGTTTCGCAAATTTTTGTTATCTCCTTACTTTAATAGTCGAGAAGAATTAGTTGTTTTTTGTGATTATTTGAGAAGTCAATCCCCTGATTTTAAGGAGAAGGCAGTTAACAAAGAAAAGGTTTTTAAGAAGTTATATCCTAAGCAAGCTTATAATGAAAAACAGATGAGCTATGCTATGAATTTTTTATTAAACCAAGCGGAGCGATTTTTAGCACAAAGAGAATTTGAATTGCAGACTCCTGTAACTAATATTTATCTACAGCGGTCATTAGTTAAAAGACAACTAGAAAAACATTATAATTATCAATATGATAAATCTAGTCAATTATTTGAAGAAAGAAAAAAAGAAAATATTGATTATTACCTATTCCAATATCAAAAATCTGAGATTGCTAATGTCCATTATCATAATAAAAATCTTCGAAAATATGACCCTAATTTGCAAGCAACGTCAGATGAATTAGATCAATTCTATTTAATACAGAAACTAAAACACTGCTGTGAGATGGTCAGTCAGTCAAAATTGATGAATGCTCCTTATCAGCCGATGCTAGAAACCGAGGTTATTAATTTTCTTAAAACCACAACTAAACTTAAAACACCACTTATTTCTGTGTATCTGGAAACTTATTTTATATTGAAAAAAGACAATGCGGAATCTAACTTTGAAAATTTAAAAAAGTTACTAATCAAATACAAAGGCATAATTCCGCCCGTAGAAAAAGCAATAATTTATCAATATGGTATCAACTATTGTATCTTTCAAGTTACTAAGAATAATAATCCTAGACATTATGCAGAACAAAGTTTAGAATTATATTTGGAAGGAATTGAAGAAAAAATTCTATTTAATCAAGGTTATTTATCTCCTTGGCACTTTAAGAATGTTGTTAAAATAGGTCTTAATTTAAAAAAATACGATTTTACAGAAGAGTTTATTCAGAAGTATCACAAAAATTTAGAAGACAAATTTCAAGAGGATGCCTTACATTTCAACTTAGCGGACATTAATTATCGAAAAAAAAATTACCAAGAGGCGCAAATACATTTAATACAAGTAGAATATTCTGATCTTTCCTATAATCTAGGAGCTAAAACTATGCTTTTAAAAATTTATTACGAAACCAACGAAGGCGAAGCGCTTTTCGCCTTAATAGCATCGTTCTCTATTTATTTAAGACGAAATAAAAAAATCACTAAAGACACAAGAGAAGCCTACCTCAACTTCACTAATATTCTAGGCAGAATAGTTCGAGCCACCAAATATAAATACCCCACCATCATCGAAAAAATCAATGAGACCAAGCGTTTATATAATCGAAATTGGTTGTTAGAAATTTGTCAGGGACGGTAAAAATGTCGTTATTAGCGAACTACTATTGTTAATTTTTATAAATATTAGATGGAGGAACTAGAAAAACTTCGAGAAGATTTAGGGCAATTAGCGGATGAGTTCGCAAAAAGCCCATTGATGGAAAAATTGCCCCTAGAGAAACAGCAGCATGCTGACTTTATAGCGGATAATTTTGTGCATTATGCGGTTGGTTATATTGGTGCATCGCCAAAAGAGTGGAATACAGCTACGATAAAGGAAGTCTGTCTGCATTATGTTCCTGGAAAAGTGTCTATGGAACCAGCATTTTTTGAGCAGTATGCAGAAGTACTCCTCCTCTTTTTCCAGTTTTTAAAAGATAAGGGAATCTTAACCGATATTGAAGAATTACAATCCGCAACGAAAGCAATAGCAAAGGAAATTCCTCAGAAAGCGGCAGACCCAAGAAATTGGCACATGGCAAAATCTATGATGATGCCTGCTATGGAGAATGGTTTAGATTTGTCTGATGAAGGAGAATTGGATAAATATATGATGTTACAACAACAACAAGGTTTGGCGGGATTACTTGGGGGAGGAGACGCTATTCCATATCATGATCCTATTACAGCCCCCAAAAAAATTGGTCGAAATGAAAAAGTAGATGTGAAATATGAGGATGGGACCATCAAGAAAGGAGTAAAATATAAGAAAGTAAAAAAAGATATAGAATTGGGTAAATGTTCTATTGTGAAATAGAAGATAGATTTAAGTTTATGATTGTGATTTGCGATTGGGAGATGAAGGCTTCAAGTCTGGAGGCTTGAACCATCGAAACCGTACATTATTTTTTTAATTCAAATCAGTATGTTTGCTTGAAATAATATTTTATTACCTACCAAAACCATTCATCATGTACCAAAAAATATTGTTTTTTATCATTTCCGTATTGGCTCTTTCTAGCCTATCAGCACAATCCAATGACGATCTTCAAAAACAAATCGAAGGCCTAAAAAATCAATTGTCTAATATGCGCCATAGCTTCGACCGCCTTAATAAATCGGTGGATGATATTATGTGGTATAATAAAGTAGGTGATATTGCTTTTATTGATAAAGTGGAGTTAACAGGGCCACCACCTGCAAAAATTAAAAATCCAACTGGGCAAGGTGCGAAAAACCCATTGCGCTTTAAAGCCTATGTGTTTATTCCTAAAAATATTGACAGCGGCAAAAAATATCCTTTACTGGTGTTACCGCATGGTGGCGTACATAGCAATTTCAATACGTTCTACTCGCATATTATTCGAGAATTAATGGCACAACAATACGTTGTAGTGGCCGCCGAATATCGAGGCAGTACAGGTTATGGGAAAGGCTTTTATGAAAAAATAGATTATGGCGGTTTAGAAGTGCAGGATGTAAAAGCGAGTCGAGATTATATGCTGGAAAATTATGAGTTAATTGACAAAAATCGAGTCGGTATTTTTGGTTGGAGTCACGGTGGACTTATTTCTTTGATGAATATTTTTGACTATCCAGAAGCCTATAAAGTCGCTTATGCAGGCGTCCCCGTAAGTGATTTGATCGCTCGAATGGGCTACAAAACCCAACGCTACCGAGATTTATACTCCGCAGATTATCATATTGGCAAATCGGCGTATCAAGATGTAGAAGAATATCGTCGCCGCTCCCCCGCTTGGCAAGCCCATAAATTAAAAGATGTGCCGCTATTGATTCATACGAACACCAATGATGGCGATGTCAATGTTTTTGAAGTGGAACACTTAATCAAATCACTCAAGGCACACGACAAAAAATTTGAATATGAGATTTATAAAGACATTCCTGGCGGACATGCTTTTGATCGGATTGATACGAGGTTTGCGAAACAGGTTCGCTTGAAAGTGTATCGTTTTTTGGGGAAGGAATTGAAGCCTAATAAACCTTTTAAGAATTTGCGGGAGTTGGAACGGGTTAGTTATGGGTTTTGATTAAGATATTTTTTGTAACGTCTTCTGACAATTATTAGAAGTTATGAAGGTGTCAAAATCAAAAATCTCTTGCAATATCCACGAGGATAAGTTTTAATGAAAGGTATAATAATTTAAAGCATCTGTTTCTGTACACCCCAAAACGGGGACAAGTTCTTCGTTGGTACATGCCTGTAATAGACATATAGCAATTAAAGCAGATACAAACAGTTTCATTAATTTTCTCATTTACACGTTTTTGTAAAGTGTAGCGGGTGATTTTGGCTACTCTTTGAGGTTTAAAAAATTTAAGTAATCCCGTTTTAAAGGCTTACATCTTCATTAAAGGTTTAACATATTAAACTATCAATCATCTGACAATCAACAGGATATAATCTCCTCAACAAATTTAAGCACAAAAATAAAAGCCGTTTTATACTAAATCTGCAATTATTTGGACTTAAGTACCAACTCATAATTAGTTTAAAATTTCAGGGAGATTATTTTTTCGATAGTTTTCTTTAAAAAATCCAGTCATAGCACCGCTACGGCTTGATTTTTTAGAGAAAAATAGCGGAAAAAGAAGCCGCTGAAAATTAATAATAATTGTGTGTTGGTACTTATCTTGCATTTACTGTTTATTATCCGCCAATCTTGATTTTTTAGCCTATAAAATTGGGCATTCTAACAAATTATTAGGTTTACCCAAGTGCTTTTTACTTTATTTGTTATACCTTACATTCCAAATTCTGCTATACTAATCGAACAAAATCTAAAAGCATGCAGCATCCATATCTACCTTATTTTCCAACAAATAAAATTGCTCAATACTTGAATATGCGATACCTACTCCTCCTTTCTATTTTATGCATTTCGTTCAGCGCCTTCAGTCAAGAAGCCCACCGCAGGTGGCGAAAAATGAATCAAATTCGCAACGATAAATTCGATTTAATTCTCCCAGAGGTAATGCGAGAGAATAACATCGACATGTGGATAATCATGAACCGAGAAGGCAATTTTGATCCACTTTATTCAGATATGGGCGAAGGTTATGTTGGTTCTACAGGATACTATGTTTTTACGGATAATGGAGAGGGTCATATTGAAAGAGCTGCTTTGGGCATTAGTGGGTACTTATTAAAAGAAGGTGGCGCTTATGATCATTTTGGATCAGATTTAGAACTCAAAACATATGTCAGCGAGCGAAATCCAAAGCGCATTGGACTCAATATATCAAAGTCTATCGGTGGGGCAGATGGTTTATCTCATTCAGGCTATCAGGAACTGGTAGAAGTATTGGGACAAAAATATGCGGATAGGTTTGTGCCTGCGGAAAAATTAGTGTCAGATTTTAGGTCAAGACGAGTAGCAAGTGAGATTGCGGTGTATGGAGAAGCTTGCGAATTATCGTATACGATTGCTGAAAAAGCCTTGTCTAATGCGGTCATTACGCCTGGAGTCACGACCTTAGAAGATGTGGCTTGGTGGATCAAAGAACAACAATTTAAACATAACCTAGAATCTTCTTTTGGAATGCCTTCTGTATATATTACAGGTCCACGAGGCGTTATTGCCACTTCTACCGATAAAATTATTGAACGAGGCGATGTGATTATGTTGGACTATGGTGTTGGCTTAATGAATATGTATACCGATATGAAACGAATCGCTTATGTTTTGAGAGAAGGTGAAACGACTGTTCCCGAAGGTATTCAAAATGCTTTTGATCAAGGGGTAAAGGTTCGAGATATTATCAAAGCCACTATAAAAGCTGGTTTGACGGCAAAAGAAAATGAAACGGCGGTTTATGCAGCGCTTACCGAAGCGGGCTTTAACAAAATGAAAGGCTTTAATCAATTTACTGATGGAGAAAAAACAGATGTGATTATTGGTTGTCATTCTGTCGGTAATTGGGGGCATGGCGTTGGGCCGTCGATTGCTTTTTTTAATCCCGTCCGAATGAATTATGAAATTAAACCTTCTAACCTTTTATCTATTGAGTTATTCGCTTATACCAAAGTACCCGAATGGGCAGGCAAAAAATTAAGGATTCCTTTGGAAGATGATGCGATTGTGACTAGTCGAGGCGTAGAATGGATTTATCCTATTAATCCGAGGATACAGGTGATTAAGTAGTTCGAGTTGCGGGTTTGAACGGTAGTAAATTTTGAGTCTAGAATGTTTAAAATTCAATTAATACCTCTGAATTTAAATAAAATCGTATACAACCCACAACACGTAACTCGCACCCGAAATTAAGACTTAATAATTTTCCAAGCACCTATTGCTAATACAGCACCAAGGATAGGTCCTAAAACATACGCCCATAAATGCGTTAAATTGCCTGCGAAAATAGCGGGGGCAATAGAACGTGCAGGATTCATAGAAGCACCACAAATTGGCCCTGCAAATGCCGCTTCTAATAAAACGGTTAAGCCAATCGCTATACCTGCCATCATCCCCGTTTCTTTAGAACCTGTTGCGACATTGATTATGACAAACATTAAAAAGAAGGTCAGGATAATTTCTAAGACAAAAGATTGCAAGATTGTACCATAGGGTAAGGTCTCCCCCATCGTCGTTGCAGTAGGAAATAAAAAATAAAGGGTGGCACTTGCTAGAATAGCGCCTATTAGTTGTGCTACTATATAAGGCGTGATTTCTCTTTTATCAAATGTTCCTGCACTCCAAAACGCAATGGTCACTGCAGGGTTAATATGTGCGCCAGAAATATCCCCAATCGCATAAATCATAGCAATTACGATACAGCCAAAAGTCAAAGCAATGCCTAAATGACCAACTGCACCTCCAGAAATGTCATTAATCATAATAGCTCCCGTACCACAAAAAACAAGTGCATAAGTACCGATTAATTCGGCGATATATTTTTTCATTATAAAAGATATTAAAGTTTGGAAACGATGAATGATGAATTCGTTAAACATTAATTTTCAACGATTATACTTTAGGATTCTTTGATTTTTTGCTAAATCAAGTAAGATGATAAATAAAGTATACCGCTACAAAATACATTTATACTAAAAAATCATCCGTGGAGGCTATCCGTGGAGAAAAGCGTACTTTAATTTCCCACGGATAGCCTCCACGGATGAAAACTTGTACATTTTATTTTTTAATCAGTAATTACCTAAGGACTTAGCTTTGTTATTCAAAATCCGTTGGGAAATAAAATCCGTTGGGCAGAAGCCATTACAAAAATCTGTCATCATGATTTAACTTGGCTCAGAACGTACAACATTTCTCGCCCAATCTGCCAACAACGTTCTGTATATTTTTCACTTTCCAAAGGCGTACCATCAAAAGCTTTAGGGTCTTCAAAAGCCAAAGCTATTCTAAAATCTGCCCCAGCAATAACGGGGCAACCAACATCCGCAGAGGTACAGACCATAATCGCCCCAAAATCCTGCGTTGGATTTGCAGCAGCATCGTATTTTTTGGAAAATGCTGGATACGATGCCTTTTCGGCTAACCAACTTACTTCATAAATTGGATTTGTTGGCGAAATGTTTTTATAGGTATCTACCTCAAATCCCATTCTTTGTAGGGCTGCTACTGCTCGACTATTAAAAGCCGTCGCTTCTGTACCACCAGAGAACGTTTCGATAGTAGGCAATCCATAATAATCCGCACCAACGGTCAACCAAATTTGTCCTAAATGGCTTCGTCTAGAATTATGC
This sequence comes from Saprospiraceae bacterium, assembly GCA_965277445.1. Lineage (GTDB taxonomy): Bacteria > Bacteroidota > Bacteroidia > Chitinophagales > Saprospiraceae > JAFMDF01. The sequence continues at coordinate 132,157 of CBDICY010000010.1, forward strand.
GTACAGATTACAATTAATCGAGGGGTGGCTTGTTCTTGGAATTTATCGGTCAGATATTCGCTTAGTCGATGTAATTGTTGTTTCCTTGCTGTAGGAATTAAGGAGAATTCTTTCTCCAATTCTATACAAACCCTTTCTATTTTTTCTAACAAAGTGCTGTTAAGTGTGCTCATATTTTTGGTTATTTTACTCGTTGGTCTTCTTATTTTTTTGCAAAGAACGGGAAATTGATTGATTAGGAAGGCAGATTTCTTCCTAAAAAAGTATAAAATAACCTCGGATGAGTTGAAGTGAATAGTCTTTTAATAGCACTTCCAATCAATAAATTACTAATCAAACCTTTATTTCAAGTATAAAATTTAAATAATTTGACTTTTTTTAACACGTTTTAATCGTTTTTTTATTGAAAATACAAAATTATAATTTACTGATTACCAATCTATTGAAGTAAATATATTTATTTTTTATTTATTTTTTTATTGAAAAATAAGCTTATTTGTAATTTTTTAAACCTTGTTTCGCCCATATCTTTGTAGTGTAATTAATCGGAAAACGTTTCGAGGCTTACAATCCCATAAAAAAAAGAACAACGATTTATATTCCCATGAACAAATTAAAGTAGGGGCTTGAACAATCCCTCAACAAATTACAAAAGAAAATAGCGATTTAAATCCCACATTCAAATCAATATTTTCACCCATTGACATATCACATTTTGAAAAAAGAAAACGGCGGTTGCATTTAAATCCCACATTTAAGAAAGATAAACGATTAATCCCAAACCGATTATCTAGACCAGCGTTTTCAACAACACCCGAAAGTTGTACTTCGTTGAAAACGATCTATCAAAGTACTACTTTCAACCATGAACCTTAACAACAAGTAGAAGAACATTTAAAACAACAACACATAATCCTGTGAACGAAAAGACTGGGCGAATTGAACAATCGCCCAGTCTCTTCGCAAAAAATAACAACAAGAACAAAGAACAAATCCTAGAACAAACACAAACATTTTATACTCCCATGAACAATCTCCTCGACTAATTTGGTCGAGGTTCCAGAAGCAACAACCAAAACTCAATAAATAATCTCAGCAGAACAAGCAAGCAAACATTCTAAAAATATTACAGCTCAAGCACTTTACAAACATTTTTGAACAACACATTTTCCTTTAGAACACTGACACACATACGAATCATCCTTAGAGAACCGACCACGCGTCGGTTTTCTTTTTTGGTATCGGATTTTTCTTTTCCCGCGGATTTTATTTCCCCACAAATTTTGATTAATACACTTTTTTTGTAGTGCCAAGCGCTGCTTGGTAACATCCCTATGTTATTACTTATGCTAACCTTTCACTACAGCTATAAACATCGACTAAATAAATATTTCTGCCCGATTCCTTGAATGATTTTTAGAAGAACTCAAAGCCTTGTATAACTATTAATTCTATTGAGTGTATCACATATTGGTAGTAAAGCCTTCAGGCTTTCGGGTCAAAGGCTTTTAAGCCTGTTTTCATGCGAATAATTTAGTGCTTTACGCTAGAATACTCCGACCTGAAGGTCGGTGACGGGAAAGCCTAAAGACTTTACTACCAGTTATCTTCAATTATTTAACCACCGTTTTGTGATACACTCAATTCTATTTAAATACGATGATTGGGGATAGATAACTAGTCTATTTAAAAATTATCAGAAAAACTGAAGAAAATTTAGATATTTTTCAGTCTTTTTTTTTGACAAAACAAATTTTTCAAACAATTACAAAACACTAACAATCAATTATTTATATTTAAATTTACATTAAAAAACCTAATTTATATATTGAAAAATAAACTTATTTGTAATTTTTTAAACCTTGTTTCGCCCATATCTTTGTAGTGTAATTAATCGGAAAACGTTTCGAGGCTTACAATCCCATAAAAAAAGAACAACAATTTATATTCCCATGAACAAATTAAAGTAGGGACTTGAACAATCCCTCAACAAATTACAAAAGAAAATAGCGATTTAAATCCCACATTAAAATCAATATTTTCACCCATTGACATATTAAATTAGGGGCCTGAACAATCCCACAACAAATTATAATAACGAAAACGGCGGTTTAAATCCTACATTAAAATCAACGTTTTCACCCATTGACATTGAAGGTTGGCAAAATCCATGAACAACTTAACTATTATAGCCACCTTCACCATGAACATATCCTGACATTATTTTTAAGGTTTGAAAAACAACCTATAATCCCATGAATGAAGAGACCGAATCCAATCACAACTCGGTCTCTTCAAAAAAAGAGCTTGAATATTTGACATTCCAGAACAACATGAACAAAATATCCTAAAACAAACACCTTAGTTTTTTAGAACAAACACCGTTTTTTATAATCCTATGAACGAAATTGCTCGGCCTAAGTGCCGAGCTTCTTTACACAAAAATCAAGACTATATATATCCATTAAACACTCCCTTTTAGTTTAAGACAATACAAACACAAAAACTTAGAACAAACACAAACACATCCATCCCACGAACCGGTCACTCGCACCGGTTTTTCTTTTTTTTATCAACTCCCATAGGGCTCTTCGTCCTATGCTACGATACGCCGCCCTTTCAGGGCTGAAAATGTCAATTATTTTGATAAATCTGTCATTTTATTGCAACTATTTTCTAATGTAAAATGGCAATAATCTGAAGTTTGAGTTTGAGTTTGAAGTTGCTACGGTCTTTCCAAATAAGGATAAGTCACCTTAGACAAATAAAGTCCCTGTGGATAGGCAAAAATAGGTTGGGTATTTAATTGAGGCTTTTTTAATAGTGCTTCAAATTCAGTTAGACTCATTTCTCCTTGTCCAATTTTAATCAAATGGCCAACCAACATACGAATCATGGCCCTTAAAAACCGATTGGCGGTAATACGAAAGTGTAGGCGATTTTTGGTGGCATCGACCGTTAAATTGGCAAAAATCACTTCACATAAAGTAGTCGGATATAAATCGGGTTGTTTACAAAAGGAACGAAAATCTTGGTATTGGGTCAATAATTCAACTGCCTTCTGCATCTCTTTTAAAGCAGGATTGTCCATTAAGTAAAGGGTGCTTAACTCCGCCAAAAATGGATCGTCTTTCGTATGGATATAATAATCGTAAGTTCTAGCAATTACATCTAATTGAGCGTTAGCAGTCGCTTCGACTGGTATAAATTCGTAAACTCGAATGTCATCAGGTAACATTTTATTAATGCGAAATACGGCATCAAAATCCCATGCCTGCTCAATCTTGGTATGGCAAAAAAATTGACTCGCATGTACGCCCGCATCTGTTCGCCCACAAGCATGTAAGCTTATTTTTTGCTTAAACATTCGACCGAGGGCATCTTCTAGCACCGCTTGAATGCTTAAAGCATTTATTTGTCTTTGCCAGCCTTGATAATGCGTGCCTTTGTAGGCTAAATGGAGGAAATACTTCATTTACAGGATAACAGGATTTTGCAAGATGAACAAGATTCCAATAATAGGCATTTATTTCAACAAATAGTTAAATTTCGAGCAGCGCTAGTCTGCTACTCAGGTAAAAAATCACCTCAATACTCTTCGATTTCTACTAAAATTGGTTTGTAATGCATCTTCTTCCGATTCCAAATCTTCTTGGAGTTGCCCCATTTGTTTTAGATGAAATTGATGGGCGGTATGAATATAGACAAAGTTATTCTCTTTACCGATTTCTTCCATTAAATTAGATTTAAATAATAAATCTCTCACGGGACCTGTTGCCCCACAAATACATAACTGGATGCCTCGTTTTTTGAGGTAATAATAACTTTCTTTTAAAGCATGCAAACCGCTGCTATCTATGTCGTGGATATTGGTGGCATCCAAATAAAAGTATTGAATGGGTCTACCCGCCTCTTTTAATAACCGCCGTACGGTATCTTTAAAAAAGCTGGCATTGGCGAAATATAATTGATCATCAAAACGGAAAATAAGTTTGTGTTCTAATTCTTGTGCATTTGGAAAACGTTCTAAATTCCGATAATGGGTAGTCCCTGAAATGTTCCCCAAAAGAGCGATATGCGGTTTGGAACTACGGTATAAGGAAGCACCTGCTGACAATAATACCCCCGTCAAAATACCTATAGGAATATTGATGGCTAAGGTAATTACAAAAGTAGTCAGCATCATCAAAAAATCCAGTCGATGGACATGCCATAAATGAATTGCTTCTTCTAAATCAAATAAACTTTTAACCGCTAATAATATAATCCCCGCCAATACTGCCATGGGCAAATAATAGAATAAAGGCGTTAAAAAAATTAGGGTTAAACCTACTAAAAGTGCTGTTATGATAGAAGCGACGGTCGTTTTTGCCCCCGCATCATTATTGATGGCAGACCTTGTAAAACTACCCGATGTTGGCATGGATTGAAAAAAAGCACCACCTATTTTGGCCATTCCTAGCGCTAATAATTCTTGGTTGGGACGTACTACATAATTTTGATGTTTGGCCCCAATCACTTTGGCAATACTCAAACTTTCTACTAATCCTATGATGGTAACGGTTAAAACGGTAGGTATCAATTTTTCAATAATGCCTAATTCCAAAGCAGGTATTTGAAAAACAGGTAAGCCTTCGGGAACAGCTCCTACGATTGCCAAGCCTACATTTTCTAAATCGTAAAACCAACTTAAAAATATGCCTACTACCACGACGATTAATCCGCCTGGTAATTTTCGATTTAAATACCGTAAGCCATAGATTAAACCAATGGTACCGACACAAAGTCCAAAACTAATCCAGTTAATTTGGGCTAAGTGACCAAAGGCATAAGCTAGTTTCTCCATTGGATGAGGGAAATTAGGAATGGCAAATCCCAATAAATCTTTTAATTGACTGATTCCTATAATGACGGCTGCCGCTGAGGTAAATCCTGCAATAACTGGATGCGATAAAAAGTTGACCAGAAATCCCAATTTTAAAAAACTTAGCGTGATTTCCATCAAACCAATTAATAAACCCGCTGTAATTACTAGGCTAATAAATTCTGCCGTTTGTGGCTCTGCTAATTGGCTCACTCCTCCAAAAACCAAGAGCGAAGAAACAGCAACTGGTCCAATCGCTAAATGTCGAGAACTTCCTAAAACGGCATAGATCATTAAAGGTATTAATCCCGCATATAAGCCATAAATTGGAGGCATCCCTGCCAATAATGCATAGGCCATTCCCTGCGGAACGAGCATAATTCCTACCGTCAACCCTGCTACCAAATCATGACTAAAGGTAGCTTTTGAGTATTTTTTCAGACTTTTTAATATGGGGAATAAGGAAATTTTCAATTTATAATTTTCAATTTTCAATTTTCAATCCTCACTTCATAATCTTCTAAGATAAAATAATCTCATTTAGTCACCGACAAGTTTAAGTCCTAAAATTGATGTACTTAATGTTTCTTTAATTGTGATCATTAATTAACTGTAAATTCTCAATTCACGATCGTCTGGAGACGACCAGATAGTAGATTCAAGTCTGGGGGCCATAGCCGTCAGGCTAAGAAAAATAATCGTTGATAATCAGCAACTTACGATGATGTCGATATTTTAAGATTGCATCTTAAAATCAATATTTCTTATGTTTTCAACGTAATTTGCTTGCAAAAATCCAGATTTTGAATCGTTAGCCTGACGGCTATGGATAAAATCTTCAAACATCGACACCGAGTTAAATCGTTGATTATCAGCAGATATTTTCTTAGCCTGACGGCTATGGTCTGGGGACTAGAAAAATCGACACTCGATGTGTCTAGGTTCCAGACTAGACACGACTATCCGCTGGTCTCCTGACCAGCATTGAGAACTTACAATTAGATAAACTAACTACCTAGTGCCTACTGCACTACTCATAATCCGTCTGCAAGGCATCTTCAGAAGGCATTCGTCCACTATCTGCTTGCTGCGAATGAAATTGATGCGCTGCTTGAATATTAAGAAACTGGTTTTCTCGTCCAATAGTTTCCATGAGACCCGACTTAAACAACATATCTCTTACTGGACCACGGGCGCTACAAATGCAAAGCACGATATTTTGTTGCTGTAAATATTGATGAATTTCTTCTAAAGCATGTAGCCCACTACTATCCATCTTATGTATATCGGAAGCATCAAGGTAAAAATAGTTAAGCGGTCGCTTGGTATCTTGGACAATTTGCTTAATCGTATCTTTAAAAAAGCTGGCATTCGCAAAATATAATTGATCATCAAAGCGTAGGATGATTTTATGATCAAATTCTATCGCGTCCTCAAAACGATCAATATTTCGATAATAGTTCGTTCCTTCTATTCTTCCTAAAATGGCAATATGAGGATGAGTACTATGGTATAAAATAGCGCCAATGGATAATAGTACGCCTGTAAAAATGCCTACAGGAATACTTACGACTAAAGTCACTATGAACGTAATCAACATCATCCAGAAGTCTTCTTTATGGGTGTGCCATAAATGCATGGCCTCTTGTAGGTCAAACAAACTTTTGACTGCTAATAAGATAATCGCTGCTAATATAGCTCTGGGTAAATAGTAGAATAAAGGCGTTAAAAAGAGTAAGGTTAAACCAATTAAAAGCGCCGTTATGATAGAAGAGATGGTTGTTTTTGCGCCTGATTCATTATTGATAGCTGAACGGGTAAAGCTTCCAGACGTTGGAATAGCTTGAAAAAATGCACCGCCAATTTTTGAAATGCCCAAAGCAAATAACTCTTGATTGGGTTGCACCGTATAATCCTGATGTTTAGCTTCTAGCACTTTGGCAATCGCTAAACTTTCTACAATACAAATAATGGTCACCGTCAAAGTGGTTTCGCCTAATATTTGGATGGTTGCCCAACTCATATCAGGCAGTTGAAAGGACGGTAAGCCCTCTGGCACGTTTGCCACAATATTTAATCCATACTGCTGTAAATCTAATCCCCAACTTAATAAAGTTCCCAATATGACTACAATTAATGCCCCTGGAATCTTTTTATGAATGGCTCTAAGTAGGAACATTAAAGCAATGCCTCCTAAACACAAGGCTACAGAAATCCAATTCGTTTCTCCTATATGTTGACCCGCATATTGTATAGCGCCTGTTACACTCAAACCTCTCGGGATAGGAAAACCTAATAAATCTTTTAATTGACTAATCGCAATAATAATAGCTGCTGCCGACGTAAAACCTATAATTACAGGATGAGATAAAAAGTTAACCAAAAACCCTAATCTTAAAAACCCCAATAAGGTTTGCGCAATCCCTACTAATAAACCAACCGTAATCACTAAGCTGATAAATTCTGGTGTTTCAGGTGCGGCAAACTGACTGACCCCTCCTAGCACCAATAAAGAAGAAATAGCAACTGGCCCAATAGACATTTGCCTAGAAGTACCAAAAAGAGCATACAAAAACAGAGGAATTAGTCCCCCATATAACCCGTAAATAGGTGGTACGCCCGTCAATAAAGCATAGGCCATTCCCTGTGGTACAAGCATGATAGCTACTGTTAAACCTGCTACTAAATCATTACTAAAGGTAGCTTTAGTATAGCCTTTTAAACTGTCTGCAATTGGAAAGATTCGATCAATTAGTCGCAAATGCTAAGGATATAAATTAATAAAAGGCAAAAATAGGTAAAATTAAACCTTGATGAACCTAGCTAATCCATTCTTCGTAAGAAAAAAGAAAAATATGAAAAGGTATCTACTATTCTTCTCCCTATCCTTCTGCTTCCTTTTAATTACTGCTTGCAAAGGACAAACACCCAAAAGTCCACCTAAAGAAGTTATCAACGAACCTGCAAAACCCATCATTGACGTGCTGGATAATGACCCCTATTTTGCGGGAACAACTACCATCACTACCCCTTATGGTCCAAAAAGTATTACTCGTAATGTGCTTCAAGATAGCAAGGGTGATTTTTGGTTAGCTACTTGGGATGGCATCATTCGCTATGATGGAACCATTTTTACCAATTTTACCAATAAAGAAAATTTAAGGCGTTATCGGGTATTTACCATTTTAGAAGATCAATCGGGTATCCTCTGGTTCGGCACAATTGGGGCAGGTGTCTATCGCTATGATGGAAAATCTTTCACTAATCTTACCACCAAAGATGGACTCGTTAATGACAAAGTCACTTGTCTCTACGAAGATAAAAAAGGCAATATTTGGTTTGGTACAACAGATGGCGTTAGTAAATACGACGGTAAGGTCTTTCAAAATTTCACAACAGAAGATGGACTAGTTGATAATGATGTCAACACGATTATGGAGGATAAAAATGGCACTTTTTGGTTTGGTACTAGAGGCAATGCTTGTTTTTATGATGGACAAACTTTTACTACATTTAGAACTTGGCAAGGGAAACCTTTTCAAAATGTACGTTGCATAGTAGCAGATAGAAACGGTTATATCTGGTTGGGTGGTAATGATGGACTTTGGAGATATGGTCCTGATGAAAACTTGGAATCCCTAACTAATTTCACAACCAATTTTGTAGGCTATATTTACGAAGATTCAAAAGGAAATATCTGGACCAATGCAGAAGGAGAAAGTGGAGGCAATTGGGTGCTGTCTCGGTATGATGCCAAGCCCCTACCCTATGAACGCCCAACTGCCACACCAATTCGAGCAGAACAAAACATGTTTTTTGGGATTATCGAGGATGCAGACCGCAATATTTGGTTCGGTACTTTGAGGGGAATTTGTCGATATGATGGGACGACCTTTAATTATTTTAGGGCTGAAGAGAGTAAATAAACTTCAATCGCAACCTCAACTTCAATCTCAATGCTTACGAGTAATTTTGAGGTTAAAATTGAGGTTGAAGTTGAGTTGAGTTTATTTTTTATATTTATTTTTTGCCCAATTTACTTGCGCTTTCTTTTCTAATTCCGTTGGGTTTTCTGCTTTCCATTTTTTTAAAGTATTGGTCAAAAAAGCATTATAAAACAGGTATAATTTCCCTTCTCTAATTTCATAAGTTTCTGGATTGATTGTTACCTTATCGCCTGTTTTAGCCATTGCATAGGCACACCAACTACCAAGTTGCGGCACATACTTTTTTGGATTGACCTTAAACTCATCTAAATTAGCTTGGGAAGAAAAACGAAATTGCGCATTATCATAACTAAATGTCAATGATTTCTTTCCTTTTGCTGCTTTATCCTGAAAATAGGCTACTACATCATATCCATTTGCTACAAATCCTTTTTCTTGGTTGTACTCTATGGTTTGCGCAGTTATTAGGTAAGGCAACAAGAATAGTGCTAAAAAGAGTGATTTTTTCATAATTTAAATAGGAGATTGGATAATTTTGATTGGATGATCAAATAATAAGATCAGCTACAAAGTAACTAAAAACACTTCATTAATATTTGATAATGTTAACTTAATAAGATCAAGAAATAGTGTACTGCCGACAATATAGCTAAAAAACAACTAAGCTCATCGAGTCTTTTAGCCACGCTCTTACCATCTTTTCTTTAATTGGTCCATTTTTATTTTTAAGTTAAAACTTTATTACCTTTAGCTATTATAGCACCAAGCGCTTCAGAAAATAACAAAACAAGATGACACTAAAAACCTTACTCCGCCTCCAATTAGGCTACTATGTACTAGGCATGTTATTCAACGCAGGCAGCCTTTACAGCGTATCTAACGGGCAGCAACAATGGACTCCGAATGCGCCTATTCCCGCTGCTATGTTTATGACCCTTTATGCAACTTTTTTAATTCCAGGCTTTCTCAACAAGGTAACTATTTATCGGATTTTAATGGTAGTAGCCGTTGTTTTGATGGGCTATGGCGGAGTAGTAAAACATATTGGTTTAATGCAAGCGTCTCCCGAATTATATTGTTGTACAGCAGCTATGGTTGTTGGTCCGGGGATTAATGTTTTTGGCTTGATCTTGAATTTAATTGGAGCTAGTGGGAAGTTTAAATCGGATTAAACTTAATATGGTTTGTTTTTTTCTTATTTTTGGTAAAAGAAAAGATGGTTTCTCCCCAAATTAGCTAATTCGTAACGTGTTTGTCCATCAAATACTATTTACTAATCACAAAATCATGTTCTTTTCAAAAATTAAAGACCTTACTCGTTTTGTCAGTCCAAAAAAAGATTTAATAGATTTATCTGCCTTGCAGAAAAAATTGGGATAGTGGCTTGTTTGGTACGATGGAAAGTGCTTTTCAAGCTTGTATGGCAGATAAAGGGAATAGCCCATATAGCCCTGCCGATATTGAAAAAATAGTCAATGGCTATGCCAAACAAAATATGATTTTAGCCGCAGCTTCTTCGGTTGTACCAGGCCCACTAGGAATTCTAGGGGCAGTTCCTGAGTTATTACTAAATTTCAAGAATCAATTTGGGATGATCTATGACTTAAGCTGTGCCAATGATAAAGAGGATTTTTTGAATAAGGATTTATTATTAGACATTCCTATTGCTGCTTTCGGAGGAAACACCAAGTTAATGTCTATGCAAGATAGCGCAGAAAATTTAGTGGATGCTCCAGTAGCTGTTTTACAAGAAAAAGTACAAACCTTAGGTAAAGGAATTATTGAAAGAACCATGAAAAAATCCATTGCTCAGTTTATTCCTGTAGGTGGACCAATTATTATGGGCATCTGGGCAAAATCGACCACTAATAAAATTGCGACTACTTCCAAATCTTTCTTTGACAAGAACGCCCTTTATATCGAACATTATAAACCAGAAGAAACACCAGAAATTACTGCAGCCTTACAAGTTCAAAAAATTAAAGGATTAGCTAATTTAATAGAATGTAATAATGAAATCAATGAAGCACAAATTGCTTTTATTGGCCCAATTATCCAAAATGCTGACATTCCTAAATCGCAAAAAAATCATCTTTTAGAAGAATCTTTGCGAACAGGCTCTAATTTCCAATTAGATTATGATTTCCTCAAAGAATACGAAGAAGATGAAGCCTTAATTATGGAAATGGCAATTATGGGGAAACGAAGTGGTTCAGTAGATGGTTTGGAGAAAAAATATATCCTGCAAGTAGCGGAGGAAATGAAATTGGATCAGGCTTTTGTGGAGGATTTATTGGATTAATAACCAACCATTACTAATACGAGTAGTTTTCGTATCAAAAATAAAATTTGTAATCGTATGACTTAAATACAAACGGTTTTTATCATAAATCAAATAACCATCCCCTTCCACAACTGGTCTGTAAGAAACGGCTGCTTTAGTATAATTAAGGCTCGGTTGGGTTATATTCAAGTAGTGGCTAATTTTAATAAGAGGGGCAGTATCAGTTGTTTATCGCTAACGAAAATACCGATAACTGGAAAAATGTCTTCTTTTTTACTACATTTTTCCAGTTATCAATTTTATATCTGGAAAAATGTAGTAAATTTACCTAGATTTTTCCACGTATAAAACTAAAGAACAATGGCAACTACCATAATAGGCAGAGATAAAGAGTTAAAAATGTTGGATAAGATTCTAGCTTCCGATAGAGCCGAATTCTTAGTGGTTTACGGCAGAAGAAGAGTTGGAAAGACTTACCTCATTTATGAATACCTCCAAAAAAATATTGTCTTTTCTTTCTCAGGCGCTTTTGAGAAACCCGCTAAATTTCAGATCAGTAACTTTTTCAGAGAATACATTCGTTCGACTAAGGGACAAAAAGAAACGAAGCAGCCTTTAGATTGGAGTACAGCATTTTCCTATTTAACAGATTATTTATATGAATTAAAAAACATCTCTAATCAAAAAGTAGTCGTCTTTATAGATGAAATGCCTTGGTTAGATACACCTAAATCTGGTTTTGTCTCTGCTTTGGAATATTTTTGGAATCAACACGGTTCAAAAATGAATCATGTTTTATTAGTGGCTTGTGGTTCTACAGCTTCTTGGATAAAGAAAAAATTACTAAAATCTAAGGGTGGGCTTTATAATAGGGTTACAAGAAGGATAAAATTAGAACCTTTTAATCTTCGACAAACAGAAATATTTTGTCAACAAAGACACCTTAAATTATCTCGGTATCAAATTACACAATTGTATATGATTATGGGAGGGATTCCTTTTTATTTAAATGAACTAAGTAAAGGAAAAAGTGTCAATCAATTGGTGAACGATATTTGTTTTTCTTCTACAGGTTTATTGTTTGATGAATATGAACAATTGTATCATTCTTTGTTTAAAAATGCGACTAATCATATTGCCATTATTGAAGCATTAGCGAATCATCCTTATGGTCTAGTAAGGAATCAATTAGTAAAAAAGTCAGGGTTAGCAGATGGTGGAACCGTTACCAGAACATTGGAAGAATTATTAGAAAGTGGGTTTATTATTAAATACAAGCCCTTTCAAAAAAAGCAGAAAGATAGTATTTATCGCTTAATAGATATGTATTCTCTTTTTTACCTTCGATTTATGAAGGATAATACGGTTAATAATACATGGCAAATGCTTTCGAATGAAAACAAATATTTAGCTTGGAGTGGATATGCTTATGAGAATATATGTCTGCTACATACCTCACAAATATTAAAGAAATTGGGCTTAAGTGGAACTATTACCAATACTTCTTCTTGGTATCATAGAGGAAATGATGAAATACCTGGCGCTCAAATAGATTTATTAATTGATAGACAAGATGGCATCATTAATTTATGTGAGGCAAAGTTTTCCAATAAAGAGTATATTATTAGTAAAGATTATGCCGCTAAACTACGTCGAAAACGAGCAGTATTTGGTCAAGTCACCAAAACTAAAAAATCTATTGTTACTACTTTGCTTTCAAGCTACCCTGCCATTCAGAATAAATATTATTTAGATGAAATCCACTCAGAAATTAATATGGATGATTTATTTGCGGAAGTCTAAAATGTTAATATCAGTTTTCAAAAAGGCATATCCCTATCATCTTCAAAATTATAATTCTTAGGCTCATATAAACCCCGACTTAGTGGATCTGGCACATAGCCAGAATCTTGGTCACGGTCACCCATTTCATACGCTTGTTCATCTTCTTTATATTCTCTTAAAACAGCTAAAGAAATAGAGCTTGCCGACAGATAAGGTTTTAATAAATCTGGTAACGCCATTTTTCCTGCCCGCTCATCTTCTGGCCAATGACTTTCTTTGCCAGTCTCGCACCAAGGACGTTGAAAACAGCCTGGGCAATAACCACTACAACCATCTAAAACCCAGCCACCTTCTCCGTCCAAATCAAATTCTTCTTCTAAGGTTTCCCATAAATATTGATACATGACTTTGGCGGGAATACCATTGCGCAAATCGAAACTGTAGCCAATTTCGCCTAATGCGTCACCCAGCTTATTCAACGCTTCTTTTGCCGTAATTTCGGTGAGTTTCTCTGGTGGAATGAATTGAAAATCTTTGGGTAATTGGGCACGTAACGTCTTTTTGACAGGCTTTCCGTCCAACCATAATTTAAACCGATACCAATCACTCTCAGGAGAGATACTTGGAAAAATAGGCGCAAATGGCTTACCTAATATTTCCATGACTTGTCGGCTTTGGCATTCTTGGTATTTTTCCACAAACTCTAATAAACTAGCCAATCGACGATTTTCAATATCCAGATGGTAAGGCATGAATTCCATGACTGGAGCTAGATCTAAATTGAGTTTTAGAAAGGCTTTTTTTAGACGTATATTTTCTCTGAATACGTCAAGGTCTGCTTGGTTCATTGTAGCTATTTTCGACCAAAATAAGGCTTCTTGTTGAAAAATGGAATAGCAGACAATTAATAAATGTTTCGTTTATATGTGAAATTTATGATGGGTTTAACGAAAATACGCTCTTGGCGTTTATTCGGTTTACGGGAAATAAACTATGCAAAGACTAAATAAATTTAGGCGGGTTGTCAGTTACCCTTTTTGGATTATTGTTTGCCTTCTACCCTCCACCAATCTACCTTCTACCTATGTAATTATAAATTATTTTACCCGCTCTCCTCTTTTAAAGACATACTCCACCGTTCCAATCTGCTTAATATCCTCCAAAGGATTTTTATTCAATACAACTATATCCGCTTGTTTTCCTATCTCAATACTGCCTATCTTTTTATCCATCCCTATCATTTCTGCATTGACCAAGGTAGCTGCTTTAATAACTTCCATTGGAGACATCCCTACTTGGTTTATTAAGATTTCCATTTCCTGAAAAAGCGGCGCCACTTTTGGAAAATCATGTACGCTCATATCTGTTCCTACGCCTATTTTCACCCCATTCTGATGCGCCAATTGGGTTAAAGCCACCCCTTGCAAAAAGATGGTACTATCAAATCGTTCATGTTGATAAGTAGCTAAAGTTGCATCTAAAATAGTTCCTTTTGCTTGCATGGAGCTAACTAATTTATTAAAAACAGGATTGTTAATATCAAAATTGGCTTGTTTGACATATCTTCCTTTGGCGGACGATGGCAAATAATCCACGCCCTCCCAAGCCAATAAGGTAGAATGAGAAATCACATCAACTCCTATATTGACTATCGCTTGTGGTTTTGCAGGAAAGACGGCGGCATGACTCCATACTTTTAGTTTTTGTCGATGCGCTGCTTGCACTATTTTTTGAATAACATCCGTTTCTAAATCAGCATAAACCTTAATGCCCGTTGCTCCCGTTCCTTTGGCTTCGGCTATTGCCAATTTCATATCTGTCTGTAAATCGACCCCTTTCATCCAAGCACAATTTCCTGGTTCTGCCCCTTTAGCGGAAGCATGCGTACGAGGGTCATCAAAAAAAGTAGAGCCTGCCATTAAAGCGGAATAGTAAATATCGGGTGAGTGGATTTCATTTAAGGCCGCAGCACGGGATAGATACCCTAAAAAACGGGTATCTCCTGCCATATCTCTTACCGATGTTATGCCATTTTTCAACAAATAAATCAAACGTTTTTTAGTATCCTCCAAATTATCAAAACCACTTGGGTCAGTCCCCAAATGCACATGGGCATCAATCAAACCAGGGATAATATATTTGTTGGTTAAGTCATAAATAATTGTGTTTTTAGGGGGGATAATGACCGTCTGATACTTAATATTTTCAATCTGCTGGTCTTTGATTAATACATCTCCTTTTTTAGTGATTATGGAAATGCCATCAATAATCCAAGCATTTTTTAGTAAAATATAGGTAGAATCCTTAGTTTCACCTTGTGCTTGGAGGAGTAGTGAAAGAGATAGCATCATTAAGAAAACACCGATTCCTTTTTTCATTTTAAACTTTTTTGTAACTCGAAAATTATGACCATAAAAACGCCTCTTCATCGGATCAAATCTAGGCAATTTATTGTATTTAGTTTAGTAATAAGCTGTTCCTTTCTATTTCAATGTATTCCTAGTACTCAAAAAATAGTCCATCAAGCAGCCAGCACTAAACCCAATATTGTTCTTTTCTATGCCGACGATTTAGGCTGGATGGATTTGGGCATTCAAGGCTCAACCTATTACGAAACCCCAAATATTGACCGCATTGCCAAAGAAGGGATGCGGTTTACCAATGCTTATGCCAATGCAGCAAATTGTGCACCTTCTCGTGCTTGTTTGATGACGGGTTTATATCCACCAAGGCATGGTATTTATACGGTAGGCAATGCAGCTAGAGGTAAAGCTATCAATCGACAGTTAATTCCCGTCACCAATAAAACCGTCCTAGATACCAATCTTTTAACGTTACCTACTTTTTTACAAAATAACGGCTACCAAACTGCCATTGCAGGAAAATGGCATTTGTCCAAGGATCCAACTAAATATGGATTCGATGCTAATTTTGGTGGCTTTCAAGCAGGACATCCAAAGTCCTATTTTTCGCCTTATAAAAATCCAAATTTAACAGATGGTCCAGACGGAGAACATTTACCCAATAGGTTGGCTACGGAAATGTCCAATTGGATACAGCAGCAGAAAGATCAGCCTTTTTTTGCTTATTTTCCTTTCTATTCAGTACATACACCAATTCAAGCTAGAACAGATTTAATTGAAAAATATCAACAAAAACCCGCTGAAAAGCACCATAACAAACCCGAATATGCCGCCATGATTGAAGCAATGGATTTGGCGATAGGAAAGGTTTTACAAACTATTGATGATTTACAATTAGCCAACAATACCATCATCATCTTTACCGCAGATAATGGCGCACATGGTGGACAGACTTTATCTAGACCATTAAGAGGTGCAAAAGGCATGTATTATGAAGGTGGCATCAGAGAACCTTTGTTGATAAAATGGGCTGGAAAGATTGCCCCTAATTCACTCAATGCAACACCTGTTATTGGCAATGATTTGTTTCCCACGATTGCGGACATTTTAAATAATAAATCTGTCCAAGAACAATTAGATGGTGTCAGTATTTTGCCTTTACTACAAGAAAAATCCATTGCGGATAGAGCGTTGTATTGGCATTTCCCCGCCTATTTAGAAATGTATAAAAAAGATCGAGCTTTTGAAGATTCACAAGGAAAACCTCATTTTAGGACGACGCCTGTTAGCGTGATTCGGGAGAGTGATTGGAAATTATTGGAATATTTTGAAAACGGTGAATTAGAGTTGTATAATTTGGCTAAGGATATTGGAGAACGAAATAATTTAGCTATTAGTCATCCTATTAAAGCAAATGAATTATATCAAAAATTAAAGGTATGGCAAGGTCAGACGAATGCTTTTATTCCTGAAAAATAATTGGGCAATGGATATACATTTCAAAAGATTTTTCCACGGATAATTACCTATCCGTGGAAAAATCAATCCTAAAATACCTACATTTTTCCACCGATCATAAATTATCCGTGGAAAAATCCTTAATTTTACCGTAAAATCATTGATTATGAAACATTTATTCATTGGGCGAAAAGAAGAAGCAGAAATATTAAATGAGGCATTACAATCTTATGAGGCGGAGATGGTAGCTGTGATAGGAAGGAGAAGAGTAGGAAAAACCTTTTTAATTCAATCTGTTTATAAACATTCTATAGCTTTTGAGATTACAGGTCTTCAACATGTAACTAAAAAGGAACAATTAGAAAATTTTGTACTTCAGTTAGCAGAAGTATCTGGAAGTACTTTTCCAATAAAGACACCTACAAGTTGGTTACAAGCATTTGCTTTATTAATCGCTTATTTAAAAACAAAACAAGGGGATGAAAAATTAGTCGTTTTTTTTGATGAATTGCCTTGGTTAGCTACGCATAAATCAAGGTTTCTAAATGGACTAAGTTATTTTTGGAATAGTTGGGCTGTTAAACAAAATATTGTTGTTGTTATTTGTGGGTCAGCAGCTTCTTGGATGATACAAAAAGTGGTGAATAATAGAGGAGGTTTGCATAATCGAATTACGAGGCAAATTCAACTAGCTCCCTTCTCTTTAAGGGAGACAGAAATTTACCTGAAATCTAGAAATTTACAATTTGATCGTTATCAAATTGTTCGGTTGTATATGGCATTGGGGGGCATACCACATTATTTGAAAGAAATAAAAGGAGGGCAAAGTGCGGTTCAAAATATTAATAGAATTTGCTTTGGTCCCAACGCTAGATTAAAGAAAGAATTTTCTAGGCTTTATCCTGCTTTATTTGCTAATGCAGACAATCACATAGCCGTTATTCGTGCATTAGCTACAAAATGGCAAGGACTCACTAGAAAAGAAATTAGACAATTATCTGAAGTAATAGAAGGAGGGAGTTTATCAAGAGTGTTAGATGAGTTAATTCAGTCTGGATTTATTGCTGCGTATCGCCCTTTTGGGAAAAAGAAAAAAACAAAATTGTACAGATTAACGGATGAATATTCTCTTTTTTATTTGAAATTTATGGAGCATAAAGAATATGAAGGTAAAGAAATATGGAACCACCTTAGCCAAACTCAATTATATAAAACTTGGAGTGGCTATGCTTTTGAAAGCCTATGCCTTAAACACATTCCTCAAATAAAAAAAGCTTTAGATATAGCAGGAATTTATTCCCTTTCCTCCTCCTTTTATCACAAAGGAAATCAGGCAGAAAATGGTGCTCAAATAGATTTATTAATTGATAGAAAAGATGGGGTAATTAATCTTATCGAGATTAAATTTTATAACGATGTTTTTTCGATAAGCAAAAGTTATGCTGAAAATTTAAGACAAAAACGTAGTGTTTTCAAAAAAGTGACGCAGACCAAAAAGCAATTGTTTTTTATTCTAATTTCTACCTTTGGTTTAACACCTAATACTTACAGTATGGATTTAATCGCTAAATCTTTAACCTTAGACGCCCTATTTTTAGAGATATAAATTAAAAAGTTATTTTAACTTAGTAAACAACCTTATATAGTTATTTTGACTTTTTATTTTCATTTTATTTTATAATTGACGATTTTCGCAAAAATAACGTTCACTTTATCTTAGAGCTTAGTCGGAATTTATCCTTCGGGATAAAAAAGTGCCTAACAAGCTCTTACTAAAAATTCCTAACCATGATAAAATCAGCCGTCAAAAAAGATCTAACCCAACAAT
Organism: Saprospiraceae bacterium; assembly: GCA_965277445.1. Lineage (GTDB taxonomy): Bacteria > Bacteroidota > Bacteroidia > Chitinophagales > Saprospiraceae > JAFMDF01. Next base: position 150,686 of record CBDICY010000010.1, read on the forward strand.
TTATTGAAAGAGAAGACAAATATGGCGCACATAACTACCATCCATTGCCAGTTGTATTGGAAAAAGGAGAAGGTGCTTCTATTTGGGATGTGAATGGGAAACATTATTACGATTTTCTATCTGCTTATTCTGCTACCAATCAAGGGCATTGCCATCCAAGAATTATTAATGCCTTGACTACTCAGGCAGCTAAATTAACCTTGACGTCAAGAGCTTTTCACAATAATCTATTGGGAGAATACGAAGAATACATCACCAAATTATTCGGTTATGACAAAGTGTTGCCGATGAACTCAGGGGTGGAAGCAGTAGAGACAGCGATGAAATTATGTAGAAAATGGGCGTATAAAGTAAAAGGGATTCCACAAAATCAAGCAACGATTGTTTTTGCAACGAATAATTTTCACGGGCGAACGCTATCTGTAGTTTCCGCTTCTAATGACCCAGATGCTAGAGGGGATTTTGGTCCTTATATGGAAGGGATTCAGTCGGTTTTGTACAATAATCTAGATGCTTTAGAAGATGTGTTGAAGCGCAATAAAAATGTAGCGGCATTTATCGTGGAGCCTATTCAAGGAGAAGCAGGGGTTGTGGTACCTGATGCGAACTACTTAACAGGTGTGCAAGCACTTTGTAAAAAATACAATGTCTTATTTGTAGCGGATGAAATCCAAACGGGTATTGCTCGAACGGGTCGCATGTTAGCAGTTTGTGGCAATTGTGGTTGTGGCAATAAATGTGAAGCCAATTATGAAGCTCGACCAGATATACTGATTTTAGGAAAAGCCTTATCTGGCGGGGTCTTGCCTGTTTCTGCGGTATTAGCAGATGATGAAATTATGTTGACCATTAAGCCAGGGGAGCACGGTTCTACTTTTGGTGGAAACCCATTGGCTTGTGCCGTAGCAATGGAAGCATTGCAAGTGGTGATTGACGAAGATTTAGCAGCAAAATCAGAAATCTTAGGTCAACAACTAAGAGATGGTTTAAATAAAATTGCACAGAAAAATCCATTGATTAAATTAGTCCGAGGAAAAGGTTTACTGGATGCAATCGTCATTGATACGCCCGAAGATTCTGGTCTAGCTTGGGATATTTGTATGAAGTTTAGAGATAATGGTTTATTAGCCAAACCTACGCATGGTAATAAAATTCGTTTTGCCCCACCACTAGTGATTACAGCAGAACAAATGGACGAATGTATTGATATTATTGATCGCTCCTTGGCGGAGTTTTTACAAGCATAAAAGAGGTAACGAGGTGACAAGGTAACAAGGTTTAAAGGTACAACACGCTTTGACCCTGTAACCCTGTGACCTCTCTACCTTGTAACCTTCCTTTATGAAAAAATCGATTAAACTCATCAAGAATCGCTCTGATATTGGTGCAGGTACCCGTGGGGCAGATATGGGCATTGATGCCATAGAAATTGCAGCGATCAATCAAGGTAATAATTATTTTAATACTTACGAACACGAGGATGTAGACACGCATAATGAGAGTATCTATAACATGGTGCGCAATTCCTTTGCTAAGCGAATTGAGCATGTAATGGAGCAATGTTTGCGGGTTTGTCATGTCGTAGAAAGAAATGTCAAAAGAGGTCATTTTCCGATTGTTTTGTCAGGAGATCATTCTTCGGCTTTAGGGACTATTAGTGGCATTAAGGATGCTCGGCCAGATTTGCGCTTAGGCGTAGTCTGGATTGATGCACACGCTGATTTACATTCTCCTTATACGTCTCCTTCTGGAAATATTCACGGTATGCCTTTGGCGGCCGCAATTGGTGATGACAATTTGGATTGTCAGGTGAACGAAGTAACTAAAGATACCCTATATTTTTGGCAAGAAATTAAAGATACAGGGGTCAATGGACCGAAGATAAAACCAGAAGATATTATCTTTTTTGGGGTGCGAGATACCGAAGAACCAGAAGACAAACAGATAGAAAAATATGGGATCAAAAATTATATGGTGGCCGAAGTGCGGCATCGAGGTTTGGAAGTATGTGTAGCCGAGGCATTGGCCAAATTAAAAGATTGCGACCATATTTATATCTCTTTTGATGTGGATAGCTTGGATTGTGATATTATTTCTTATGGTACGGGTACGCCTGTTCCAAAAGGTTTTGACCAATACGAGGTGATTGAGATTATTGATCAATTGCTTCATTCTAAAAAAGTAGCCTGTTTGGAATTTGTGGAAGTTAATCCTTTACTAGATAACAGAGGAAATAAAATGGCGGAGACTGCTTTTGCAGTACTTGATGCGGTCACCAAAACGGTGCAACAAAAGTACTTACCTAATCCCATTCAGGATACCCAATTGACAGATACGCTATTAATGGTGCGTCCTGCTAATTTTGGTTTTAATCAGGATACGGCTGACAATAACAGCTTCCAAACCAATGATAAAAGCTTGACGAAGGCTAAAATTAAAGCGGCTGCGATTAAAGAATTTGACCGTTTTGTCCAGCAATTGGAAGCAGCAGGGATTAAAGTACTCGTAGAACAAGAACGAACCGATGCCGTCAGTACAGATTCCGTTTTTCCTAATAATTGGTTCTCTTGTCACCAAGAAGGTTTACTGGTCACTTATCCCATGTTTTCACAGGCTAGACGGACGGAAAGACATTCTAAGGTAGTCGAATCGCTCAATAATCAATTCCAAATTAAAACCCATATTAAACTAGAAAAATGGGAGAAAGCCGATCAGTTTTTGGAAGGAACAGGCAGTATGATTTTGGATAGACACCATAAAATTGTTTATGCTTGTCGTTCTGTGCGAACTAACGAAGAATTACTTGACCAGTTTTGTTACTTCATGTGTTATGAAAAAATGCTTTTTGATGCAGTTGATGATCAAAATATTCCGATTTACCATACCAATGTAATGATGGCATTAGGGACTACTTTTGCTGTTATTTGCTTGGATAGTATCAAAAATCCAAAGCAACGAGCTGCGATTATCGCTTCTTTTGCAAAAACAAATAAAGACATTATTGACATTTCCTTAGCGCAAATGGGGAATTTTGCTGGTAATATGCTACAAGTCAAGAATAAAACAGGGGAACACTACTTAGTGATGTCTTCTAGAGCACATGCTTCTTTGACTACCGAACAAATAGTGCAAATTGAAAAACATACCCAAATTTTGCACAGCGATTTGAAAGTAATTGAAACGTATGGAGGTGGGAGCGCTCGGTGTATGATGGCGGAGGTGTTTTTGCCAGAGAAATAAACAGTTATCCGTTGTGAGTTGTCAGTTATCAGTTTGACGTATTAAACTGACAACTGATAACCGACAACTGTTTCCTATTCCTTATTCTTCTCAAAATTCAATTTAAATCCAATCTTCTGATCTCGTTCTGCTCCTGGCTTTTCATCATCGTCATAATCCTCCCAATTGAATACTTCCGTAATGAATTCTTCTAAATGGCGAATAAAAAAGGGTTCTTTTAATTCTTCTGGTCGATAAATGGCAACTGTTTTAGGTGGTTGAGGTTGTCCGTAATTTTCAATAAAAGGATAGTTGATAATTACAATGACTTTTCCATTAAACAATTGTTGGTAAATCAGCGAGCCATTATGCTTAATCATATGCCGCTTGATGGAGTCATTCACTTCTTGATACATCCCACTTTTAACTGCGCCTAAAGAAAAGACTATCGCCTCCAAATTTTCTAAATCTGATTTCACATCAATTTTAGCATCTAACTCTACCTCTTTACTAATATGGGTTAATTGTGCTACAATTTTATCTCGCAATTCTTCTTTCCAAACTTGTCGATAAGCACGAGTATTAGTTAGTACTTCCTGATAATTGGTAACTTTCTTTTTTAAATTGCTGTATTCTCTGTTCATTTTAGATGAGTATAGGGAAATCAATATTCCCTTGTGAATGATTTATAGAAGAAGGGCTATTCCTCTATACTTTGGACAAAACTAATAAGTCTTAATTAAAAAGGAAAAAATCTCTTAAAAAGTTTTATTAGCGCCATTACTAAGCCTTATTCCTATTCTTTTTAATAGTCAAAAAACACTCCAATAGTTTTTCTATCTGTTAAAGCTTTCCTAAAACTATAAAAATAAATTGAAAACTCATACTTGAAATAAAATCATAAGTTATTGATAATCAAAGTTGTTCAACATGAGTGCATCAACTTGCAACATAAGTGTTACCCCTTGCTTGTGTTTTACCTGCACCTTTGAACCATCAACTGGAACATATAATTCTGTTCTGATTTTATAAACCCTAAAATAGTAGCATTATGATAAAGCAAGTAAAAAAGTGCAATCAATTTTTTTCATACTCTTGGAATTTTTTCTTTTTAATGACCTTTATTTTTAGTTCGACTACAATGATGTTTGCTCATCAAACAGCAGATGGTTGGGAAAATGAATTGACAACTCAAATCAATAAATTATTACCGAGTACTGCCTTTTCGTTAGATGAATTGGCCATTTCTATTGATAAAAAAAATATCACAGGCAAGGGTACTTTTTTTAAACAACCCAATATTGCTTTTAAAGCTACAATTAATCTTGATGGTTCGATTGTTTCATTTACAGCCGTCATGCCACCAAATGCAAAAATTACTACAAGGAACAAGGAACTTGCCCGATTATCAGGGAAACATCTATTAAAATTAGTGCCTACGGCTTTAGGAGAAAGTATACAATTAGAACAGTTTAGTTTGCTTTTTAATAAAAAATATAAGGTAGTACAACAATTAAACCTACAATTTAAAGGAGTTGATAATTGGGAAATATTACAGGGAAGTACCTTAGCATTATCACAGATAAAGATAAACCTTATAATAGACTATCCTATTACTAAAGCCACTTCAAGAAAGGTTAGTGGTACATTAGTTGGTATGACCACAATTGGTAATAAACCTATTCAATTAAGTGCCCAGCTAACATCCAAAAAAGAAGCATTAATATTAGCAGGAAAAACTCAGGAATTGAATTTTAAAAATAGTTTGGTAGGCATAATTGGCCAGTCGAATATTCAAGGTTGGGATGTTCCTAATGTGTTATTTAACCTTCAATTAGAAAAAGGGACATTAAATATCGCCCCCTATCAAAAATGGATAACCTTGGCAGCTAATTCTAATTGGGGTAAAACGGAGGTATGGACACAGCAAAAAAAGCAGGCTGATAAGGATGGTAAGAAATTGGATTATGTAGTAAAGATTGCCACCCCAACTGATTTTAAAATATCTAAAATTCATTCAAAGTTGGGGGCATTAGACAGAGTTAATTTGGCCAATCAGCACATTGTTTTCTCTTCTGCTAAAAAATCTAAAACGGAAGCCAAGAAAGTACCGATTTTAAAGCAAATCAAAACAGGCATTCGGAAAGGAGGCAATATTATTGCCAAATTGGATATTCGAAAATTAAAATTAGACCATTTATTACAGGTAAAAGAATTAATCGTGAATTCGCCCTTGACTGCTCACTTAGATGGAGTTGTCTTAGAAGCGCCTTTAACGACCAATATTTCCTTAGGGGCTAATGCCAAATTAACGGAAGTATTATTTCGACTAAAACCTTTCCCGAATGATTTTGGAATCACTTTAGTTGGTTTGATGGACACTCAAATTGGAAAAGACAAATTAAGTTTTAAAGGTGGTGTGGAAGTAGATGTTAAAAGTCAAGCTTTAAATTTTTCTGCCTTGATGGATGGTAATTGGAAGGAACCTTTAGGAGCAAAAGGTTTAGTCATGACGGACATTGGCATGCAAATGGGCGCAAGTTTTACCACCGCTCCCCTAATCTTACCCAATATAGCGATTACTGGGCAATTAAAAATAGGTAGTTTTTCAGGTGCAGCCCATTTAGCTTTTGATACTCGGAATCCAACTAAAAGTATGATTGCCGCCAGCTTTAATAAAATTGGATTGATGGATTTAATCAATTTGGTAACCAGCCCTAATATACAAAAAAGTATCCCCAAAGAGATGAAAAAAACGTTACAGACCATCAGTATGCAAGCGGTAAAAATGGAAATAGTACCGCAAAAAATGGAGGTTTTAGAAAAAAACTACCAAGCGGGATTTAGAGCGAATGGCAATATTAACATTGCAGATTTTAAAGGTCATGCGGCACTAGATATGGATTATTTGAATGGTATTTTAGTCAAAGGTAGCATTGAACCGATTAAAAAAGGCGTATTTGAATTAAAAGGCGCAAAAGGTCAAGCAAAACCAAGTTTTATATTGGACTTGCGAAAAGGTAAAAAGGGGCAAATTGGCATTAACGGTTTAGTGAATTTAATGGGGGTTCAAGGAGAAACGGATATTGCTTTATTACCGAATGGATTTAAATTTAAAGTGGGTGGTAAATTATTTAAATTGTTCAAAGGAGATATTACTGCAACTGGTAAAGATTTAGCGAAAGTGGGAGAAATGGGATTGAAAGTGAAAATGGAAAATGATTTATTGAATTTTATTGACAAAGAGACCACTAAATTTATTCAAAATAGCACCAAAGGGGCGGTAGCGAAGTTAACGAAGGCGCAAAAAAACTTGACTAAAGCGCAAAAAGAAGTCAATAAAATTAATAAAACGATTAAAAAAGAGCGCGCCATTATTAGTAAGAAAATGGCCGCTAAACGAAAAAAATACGATGTTGCTAAAAAGAATTTAACGGCAGCACAAACAAAGGTCAATAAATTGAATAAGGATATTAAAAAATTAAAAAAGCAGAAAAATGCTTTGAAGAAACATCAAGTTGTTAAAAGAAGTGCCATCAATTCTAAAATCTTAGCATTGGAGAGTACTAAATTAACGGCATTGGGAGCTTTAGAAGCAGCAAAACTAGTAATGTCTGGCTTCAAAGGAATGAATACTAACCCTGATTTGCATCCAAAAATTGTCAGCCTAAATGCGACCAAAGCAACTGCCATAGGTACATTAGAAGGTGCTAAAAAGACTTTAGAAGGCATAAAATGGACTTTAGGAATTACGGGAAATGTAGCTTCTTTTGCTATTGAAAAAGGGGTAGATTTACTAATAAATATCAAAAAAGTGGATTTTGCTGGACAGTTAGGAAAAGTTAGTGGCGGAGCGGTTAAATTGAATACCCAATTGGAGTGGATAGGTAAATCGCATAAAATGAAGTTTAATTTTAATTTGAAAAACCCTACTAAATCTATTGAAGCTTTGGGGAAGCAGTTACTGAAAATGAAGTAAAATTTTGCTCCCCCTTTAACCCTAGGGTGTTCAAAATACCGCCTAAAAGTTGCGTCAGTTTTTAGCCCCAAAGGGGCGATATATTATAGCATAGGGCAAAGCCCTATGCGAATAATTATTAACGTTTTTCAAGCGCTGAAAGCGCGACATATAAGCCATATATTAGTGTTTTATGTCGCGCTTTCAGCGCTTTTAGGCTGTCATAGGCTTATTTCTACACTAGGGTTTGCACCCTAGGTTACTATATTTCGCTCCGTTGGAGCTAAAAAGCAACGCAACTTTACTATTATATTTTGAACCCTCTATCCTTTAACCCTTTTTTACAAATTTTGCCGTTTAGTTTACTCCAATTTATAGGAGATACGGCAAAAATTGTTATTTGGCATGAGGATTTTTGTGGTATATAATTCTTATAAGTCCCCCCTTAATAACATACTAAGGGCTTTCTTGTCTTTCTAACATTTTATTATTGTAGCCGAGAAAGCCCTTATAAGTTCTCTATAAATATTTTGAAAACAAGTATACTTTTTATACATTGATTTCTCATCAAAAAATAAGGGACCATCTTTGTATAAAAAGCAGTCATATTTATTTTGGATTAGTCTTTTAGGGGTAATCATAAATAGCAGTATTCCTATTTACGGTCAAAGTAATGTCCTAAAATTAACTGAAAGTTTTTATCAAGATAGTTTACACCAATGGTATGACCTCCAACCCTATTTATATTATCAAAAAGAATTAGCGACTGATTTTTCGCCAGCACACAATTCCTTTAATGCCAATTGGAAAAAAGTAGGGAAGACCAATTTAGTTTGGACTCATAATATTTGGTTAAAGGTACAGGTCGATAATTCAACCGATGTAACAAAGGCTTTAACTTTGCTAGTCCATGCGGATTTATTAGATGTCTGGTTTCAACAACTAGACGGGACATGGCAACACCAAACGGGAGGTAATTTACGCCCAAGAAAGTCATGGGATAGCCGTCAACATCAACCCATTTATACCTCCCCGCACACCATTCAATTTTCAATTTTACCTGATAGGGCAACAACGCTTTATATTAAAGTCGGTGCAACGGATGTAAATACTATTTTACAGCCAAAACTTTGCAATCGAACTTTCTTTTTAAATCATTCTACGCACTATTTCCAACGAACCATTGCGACCCAATCTTTTTTTCATGGAGTTTTGCTTTTAATGTTTTTGTTTCCACTAGGCATGTTTTTACTGAATAAAGACCGAGCGTATCTTTTTTATGCGGGATATACTTTGTCGATTATCGTGTTTATAGGGTATTATTTTGAATTTCAAAATTTTAGTGTCTTGGCAGAATATCCCCGTTTAGGTCGTGTCCTTACCAATTTGAGTCAATATGCTTTTCCCTTTTTTTACAATCTCTTTTTGATTCATTTTTTGCATATCGATAATTGGCGACCTACGCTAAAAAAATTATTAGTCTTTTTTAATCAAGGGCTGGCGGGCATGGGAGTTGTGACGAGTTTGGGGTTACTATTTTTTGCACCAGCTATTTTTAAGCTATTACATACCCAATGGTTGTATCTTCCTGTAGTCGTAATAGGTTTATCAGGGCTTTTTTATTTAAGTTGGCAATATTGGCAGTCCAATAATCGACTAGCTCGTTTTGTTGCTTTGAATAATTTTTTCTTACTCCTTGGGTTAATCACTAGTGCTTTGATTGCTTATGTGGGGGCTATTGGATTTTTTGATGTGCGTAGTGCTTCTTTTTGGGGTATTTTGTTCTTAGAAGGGACAATTGTCTTACAACTCCTTAGTTTTTCTTTGAGTTTGAGTTATAAAAGTTTGGAGACAGAGCGTGAAAAGGTAAAACTAAAAGAATTAGACCGTCTAAAATCTCGATTTTTTGCCAATATTTCTCATGAATTTAGAACACCACTTACCCTAATTTTAGGCCCCGTTCAACAACTTAAAACTGAAACAGAAAATCCAGTTGTAAAACAGCAATTGAAAACGGTAGAAAAATATGCGCATAACTTACTTCGATTAGTCAATCAAATTCTGGATTTAACTAAATTGGAAGTTGGCAAAATGCAATTAGAGGAAACGGTCTTTGATTGGATAAAAGTGGCAAAAATAATTACTTACTCTTTTGAATCATTAGCAAAACAAAAACAAATTCAACTAAATTTCACCGCTACCTTATCCCATCTTCAAGTGTCGCTTGACCAAAGTAAGATGGAACAAATTCTCATTAATCTTCTTGCTAATGCACTCAAATTTACACCAGATGGAGGGAGAATAGAGATACAATCAAATTTGATAGCCGATGGAAATACCTTACAAGTCATCGTTCGAGATAACGGAGTAGGTATATCAGCCAAAGAACAACCCTATATTTTTCAGCATTTTTACCAAGGAGAACACCCAGATTTTACTACCAATCAGCCCAGTAGTGGAATTGGATTATCCTTAACCAAGGAATTAGTCCATTTGCATAAAGGAGCGATTCAGGTAAAAAGTCAACGTGGACTAGGGACGAGTTTTATCATCGAAATACCAATAGCTAAAATAGACGCCTCTATTATAGAAACCCAAAAAGCAGTTATGCCTAATTTGGAACTAGTAGTTGAGCCTATGTCAACTCCTACTTCGGTAACTGCCACAAAAAATAATGCGAACCAACCCCTTATCTTGATTGTTGAAGATCACCCAGACATTCAACAATACATTCAATCATGTCTAGTAGCAGATTATCAACTAGTTGTAGCTAGTGATGGTAAAGAAGGTATTGAACAAGCACTTAAGCAAGTTCCCGATTTGATTATTACAGACGTGATGATGCCTTTAAAAGATGGATATGAATTGACAAGAACGTTGAAAGCAGATGCTGCTACTAGCCATGTTCCTATCATCATGTTGACAGGAAAATCTGGAAAAGAAAGCCGAATAGAGGGTTTAGAAGCTGCTGTAGATGATTACTTAACCAAGCCTTTTGATGCCAAAGAATTACGTTTGCGCATTAAAAATTTACTCAATAATCGACAAAAATGGATTAACCACTTCCAAAGTACCGCGAGTAATGCGCAAACTAATTTAAACTTGCCTTCGATGGAGGATAAATTTATTCAAAAAGCATTAAAAGTCGTAGAAGAAAATTTAGGAGACGAACATTTTACCGTTGAAAAATTAGGTCGTTCATTGCGGCTTGATAGAACCCAGTTATTCCGAAAACTCAAAGCGATCACAGGTCAAAATCCATCTAATTTTATTCGAACTGTACGATTAAAAAAGGCTTATGCATTATTAACAAGTAGAACTGCTACCGTAGGTGAAATTGCTTTTTCCGTAGGTTTTAGTAGTACTACTTATTTTAATCGTTGTTTTAAAGAACAATTTGGAAAAACACCTGGGGCTGTTCTAAATGCCCAATGATTTTATGTGTATCTTTTAGCCAAAAAATGATTTATGCAAAAGTATCGTTATGTCTTAGTTTTTTGTTTTTGCTTATCATATTTCTTTGCAAATGGGGTCAATGATACCCTAAAAGTGGCTTACACCCGTGCGGCCCCCTTTATTATCACCGATAGCGGTCAACCAGAGGGTATTAGTATCTGGCTTTGGGATAGAATAGCCAAAAACTTAGATATTGAATATGAATTGGTTGAAATGGGGTTTGCCAATATACTACAAGGTTTAGAAAATGGAACAGTAGATGTGAGCATTAACCCTTTGACAGTGACGAGTGAGCGCAGTAAAAAAATGAATTTTACTTACCCTTTTTATGCGGCTAATTCGACGGTCGTCGTCAAAAAAACAACAACGGTACAGCAGTTTTTTCAATTCCTTCGATCGTTCTTTTCTTTGAGTTTTTTAAGTGGCTTAGTAGGCCTCATTTTTATTATTATGGTCTTTGGCACTATTGCGTGGTTGTTTGAACGCAAGAAAAATCCCGAACATTTTCGTCCTGGTTGGAATGGTATTTGGGATGGTGTTTGGTGGTCTGTTGTCACTATGACAACGGTAGGTTATGGCGACAAGGCACCTAAAAGTAGAGGAGGAAAAATGGTTGCCTTGCTTTGGATGTTTAGTGGTCTCCTGTTTATTTCTGGATTTACGGCTAGTATTGCTTCTAGTTTGACGGTCAATCAGTTAAACTGGAATTCAGAGAGTATTAATGATTTTAAAGAACGTAAATCTGGAACAATCAAAGGAACGGGAACAGAAGATTATTTGAGACACCATTTTTTCAAAAGAATTACGTCTTACAATGGCTTAACAGAAGGTTTAGATGGTTTACTTACTGGAGAAGTAAAAGCGTTTTTGTACGATGCCCCTATTTTAAAATACCGTTTGGCGAATGAGCCTAACTATAAATCGCTTGAAACGTTACCTATTAAATTTGATTTACAATTCTATGCTTTTGCTTTTTCTGATCAGCATGATGCATTGAATAAACTTGTTTCTCAAAAGATTTTGGAATATACCGAAGGAATGGAGTGGCGCTTATTATTAGCAGAGTATGATTTGTCGGAGTTGTAAATAATAGGACAAAATGGTTTAGAGCGTCAGATTAAAAATTGATATTAAAAAAATATTAAAAATATCCTCTAGTGCTTCAATTCCGTGGTCTTCATTCATCCGTGGGTCTTTTTTCTACCCACGGATGAATGAAGACCACGGATGATTATCAATTTTTTACTTGACCATCTATTGTATTGTTAAAATTGTTGTATCAGTTGATTACATATAAAAAAATTACCATTCGCTAACTTGATTGTTACCATACCATAAATATCATCTAAAATAACAGATAAATCCATCAATCTTAGAGACAAAAAGGAGTGATTTAAGCAACTATCTTCTAGACAATAATGCTTCTTTCCTGACAATTTCAAAAAAAGATTAATTTTCTTAATTTTTTTCTCACTTTCCTCCCTTTTTATTACGGTTTTGTGTTTAAGTATTAAATTATCTACCTTTAATTTAAACCAAAATAATATTCTTATTTTTCTAAAAATACTACTTTAAAAGAATGAAATAAAACGACTAGTCGATTATCATAAAATTTTATACGGATATTAACTTAGTGTTAAATCTACAATAAGCATAGATTTTGTGAACTTTTTTAGTACATCTTTGCGTTATAATAGCGAATAGAATAAAAATAGAAAATCACAAAAAAAGTAGCAAAAACACTACGATATGTTAGTATTAAATTTAAAGAACTTAAAACATTATTCTTCAATCTTATTACTCCTCTTTTTGACGACTTCTTTGTTTGCGCAAGACGCTAGTATTTTTGAGGTTATGAATCACAAAGAGGTGCTGACGGTGACGTTAAAAGCAGACTTTGCTAAGGTAGATAGTGCTAGAAAAACAAAGGATAAAATTCCTGCGGTCTTCACTTTTGAAGATAAAAACGGCATTGACCAAACTTGGAATGTTAAATTAACGACTAGAGGTAATTTCCGTCGATTAAGATGTGAAATGGCGCCCTTAAAAATTAATTTCAAAAAGAAGGAATTAAAAGCGGCAGGTTTAGCTAAGTTCGATGACATGAAGCTAGTGACGCATTGCGTTAGTAGCAAAATGGAAGCTAAGGCTTTATTACAAAAGGAATATTTAGCCTACAAATTATACAATCAGATAACGGAATACAGTTATAGAGTCCAATTATTAAAAATCAATTATGTTGATATTAATACAGGAAAAAAAACAAAACATTGGGCCTTCTTAATTGAAGATACAGCAGAATTAAAAAATAGAATTCAGGCAACAGCTAAAGTTGAGAATAATTTGAACTTACCTAGAGATACTTTTCACGACGGTTTATTAAAAATTGCTTCTATTTTTCAATACATGATAGGGAATGCCGATTGGGATTTGAACGTAGGGAGAAATGTAAAGTACTTAATCAAAAATGAAAAAGTAATTCCTATCCCTTATGATTTTGATTTCTCTGGTTTAGTCGATGCGCCCTATGCTATTCCTAATCCTAACTTTGGTATTCCTACCGTTAAAACGCGAATCTTTTTGGGATATAAAGAAGATATGGAAAATCTTAGAACCACCTTGGCTTATTTCAAAACGAAACGATTGGATCTATTAAATACTATTAATGAGTTTCGAGTATTAGATGTTAATAAAAGAGAAGCACTTATTAATTACGTTGATTCATTTTATACCACTATTAACCATATTGTATTAGGGGAGAAAGTTGATACATCTATAGAGGCTACTACGCTAACTACTATGGATGCTAAATAATAAAGTCTAAATCTATACTACTCAACTAAATAAAGAAATAGGGGGCTACACAAGAGATTGTGTTAGCCCCCATTTTATTTTCAGGCTTCTTTTGATAAACTTACCTTGTCCGAAGCTACCAAGGTTTCCTATAATGGCAATAGCAATGGCAAATGACTTTCTTCAAGGCAGAAACGCCTTTGTGCTGACCTCGAACCTTAAAATTTACCTGTTTATAAAACAAAACTTAACAATCCTACCCTTTAAGTTAACTCAATATTAATTACTAATTTCCAGAACAAGTCAATGTTAATTTAATATCAATAAAACCAGATCTTAAATTTGATCGATTATTACCACCCAAAATGGTATTTTCCTGAATTTTACTAGTCCCATAGACAATAAACAGTTGATCATATCCAGTTGATTTACCTCATTGACAATCAATTTCCTAGCCTATAATTAAGTTGTCAATTATTTCTAAATCTTACCACTAGTTAATCAAGTATAAAAATATCAAAGCATTACTTTTTTAAATAAACTAACACATTTGATTAAGTATAATCTTCACTACAACTTGTTTCAATGTTAATTTAACGTTAACTTTGAGTAAAATAAAAGTGAAGCAAGATGAAGCGATTTTTTATATTATTCCTATTTCTAACACAATTTGCATCAGCTCAGAACTTTATCTCTTTTCTAGATGTAGCTGCTGATATAAATAATGCCGAAAAAGAAGTTACTCCTTTGGCAAATAGTACTATCGTTCCTTTTACCATACTCGAAGGCATGATGGTCGTAGAAGCAACAGTTAATCAACAAAAAGGCAATTACATTATCGATACAGGGGCTCCTACTCTAGTCCTCAATGAACAACCTTCTGCTTCTAGCCAATTGGGCAGAGGTATTAGTAATGGTTTATTAACAGAGGAAGTAATTATTCAAGAATTCAATTGGTCAGGAATACACAAAAAAGATGTAGATGCTTTTATGGTGGATATTAGCCATCTAGAAAAAATTTCTGGTCGTGATTTAGCAGGTATTATTGGCTATGATATTTTAAAAGAAGTAGAGCTTTTAGTAGACTATCAAACACAAACGGTACAATTAAGTCCGCTTAAAACTAAAACTAGCAATATAAAAAAGCCAGTAGCAGTCATTCCTTTTACTATGCAAGCGCATCTGCCTGTTATTAAAGTTAGAATTGGTAAGAAAAAACTAAGATTAGCGCTAGATACTGCCTCTGAATCTAATATTCTGGATCAAAAAATATTTTCTAAAATAAATGCTGCTTTAATTTCCAATCACCAAGTTGGTGAAATTCAAGGGGTGGATCAACAAGTCAAAAAAGTACAAGTCGCTACAGTTCAGCAAACGAGTGTAAAAGGCTTATCTTTACTGTCCATGAATTATCTCTTTACAGATCTAAGTCATTTGAAAACAGAAAGTGGCTTATATATTGATGGGCTTTTAGGTTATCCTTTTTTTAAACAGGGCAAGATGTCTATTAATTACCATGAACAGAAGATTTACATTTGGGAAATTAATTAATATTCTCTATTAAAAACAGCGTTAAATTAACCTTAGTCTTATTGTTCATTTGAAATTGAGGTTGAAATTTTTATCTACCTACTAAAATGCTTACCCCCCGTATAATCCCTGCTTATCTAAAAATTTCAAGACTTTCTTTTTAATCGTATCCCTTTCTTCTTCTAGTGATAGGTCTTTTTTTATTTTAATTGCCTGCTTGGCTACTTTACTATTCTTAATTGAAAAATCAGCTGGTATCTCCCCAATTAAAAGCACATAATCTGAATCTGTTTTAATCGCATCTTCTAGTGGAATTAGCTTCTCTTTAGAAGGAATCATATCATCTTCTAATATCTTGGCTACCTTTTTACTAACTGCTAATTTAGCTAAGGCAGTTGTTTTAATCCTTAATTTTTGAGCGGAATAAAACCGCAAATACCCTTCTGCAAATAAGCTATAATATCCTACTTCCCCGACTACTAAAACTTTTATTTTTTTATCCATTATGACAACCGTCGTTTCCTCTTTTTTAAAAAGATGTCTTTTTTTATTTTGATGAATGCCCAAATTAGAATAATCCTTGGATAAATTACTCATTTTAACAGTAGCTCTCTAATAGTTAACAAATAATAAACTTTCAGTTTACTTTAATTTAACGCAAAAATATCGAATGTCGGCTTAGGATACTAGTCTTTCCATATTAAATTTTGCTTACGATGGCATTTTATTCATTTAAGTAAGCGTATGTTTAGAATTCTTATTTCGTTTTTTTAAGGTTTGGAAACATTATCTTGTCTTTCCTGAAAATTGCTGTGATTGTTATATTGTTTGATTGTTATTTAGCCTAGCCTAACGGCTATGATCTTTGACTTAAAAATACCGATTCGAAGATACAATTGAATATCGGTTGAAATTGAAGTTGAAGTTGAAGTTGAAGTTGAAGTTGAGGTTGAGGTTGAGGTTGAAATTTTTATTTCGCCTTTCTCCCAATAATTCCGTAAATTACACCTTCTTTTTATCCACTAAAAATCCAA
Organism: Saprospiraceae bacterium; assembly: GCA_965277445.1. GTDB lineage: Bacteria > Bacteroidota > Bacteroidia > Chitinophagales > Saprospiraceae > JAFMDF01. The sequence goes on from CBDICY010000010.1 coordinate 166,676, forward strand.
TCCAAGATGTCTCATACCCTAACTACTACTGACTTTGTGCTCAGAAAAGATACGGATGGTATTGCCGAATTGACTTTGAATAGGCCTAAGCAATATAATGCGCTTTCTATGGAAATGCTCAATGCCATTCTAGTCCAACTAAATTCCATTGAGAAAGACAAAAAGATAAAAGTCGTTATTTTAGGTGCAGCAGGAAAAGCCTTTTGCCCGGGTCATGATTTAAAACAAATCAGAAATAATAGAAATAGAGCATTTGGTGATGCGCTTTTTGCGAAGTGTACCGAAATGATGTTAAAAATCAGAAATTTACAACAACCTGTTATTGCTAAAGTACAAGGCGTGGCAACTGCTGCGGGCTGTCAATTGGTCGCCACTTGCGACTTGGTTATTGCGGCTGATCATGCTCGTTTTGCGACTTCAGGCATCAATTATGGTATTTATTGTGCAACTCCAGCCGTCCCTTTAAGCCGAAGCATTCATCCCAAGAAAGCTTTGGAGATGCTAATAACAGGCGAATTCTTATCCGCCCAAGAAGCTAAAGCAGAAGGTTTAATCAATAAAGCAGTCCCAGCAGAGGAATTAGAGGAGGCTGTCTGGAAAATGGCAAGTACTATCGCTCAAAAAGCACCTGATGCCTTACGCATTGGTAAATCTATGTTTTACGAGCAATTAAACATGGATATAGAAGCAGCTTATGCTTATGCTAGTGATAAAATTGTATGTAATATTTTAGAACCAGATGCAAAAGAAGGGTTAGATGCTTTTGCAGAGAAACGGAAACCTAATTTTGGTAAATAAGGGAATTGGAAAAATTAAATCTACTCTAATGCATATAGGCCTAATCACAGGTATTGTTGCGGGTTACGAGTTGCGGGTTGAGTAACATTTATGGATTAATGTTACAATTACTGGTGTTCAAAATCGTATTTTCCATACAAATTGCTACTACAAATACTCGCAACCCGCAACTCGCAACGATTTAAAAAATATCCATTAGCCTTATGTTAATATTCCTTTAATAACGTCTTCTCGCCTACTTCTCCAAATATTTCTCTTCGTTCCCCTAAAAAAAAGCCATTTAGTTTGGTCAATAAACTATCATTAGCGGATTAATTTTCATATATTTGAGAACAAGCGAAGAAATTTATCTTTCCGAACTTAAATCTCCATCGGAACCAATCTTTAAACAATTGATTTTCAATAATTTGTTTTTAAGAGCAAATCAATTAACTATCAATCTACGAATACTTAACTAAAGAAAATTGAATTGGTCGTATTTGATACTTTTCAATTAAACGCAAGGCTTATTCTCATTGTTGGTCATAACCTTCAGCTAGAACCTTAAACATTTTACTAATTTTACTTGTATTAACGATATGAAAAAGCTTTTCCTCCTTCTCGCAATTGGTTGTTTTGGCTATCTCAGTCTTCAGGCACAGACGGTGCAGCCTAGAAACCGTACGTTTTCCAGCCAAGGAATTGTCTATAATAAAGAATTAGCCTTTGATTTTAGGATTAATACTTTTCGTGGCTTTTCCTTTGCCGTCAATGTAGGTAAGATTATTTCCTATGATAAAACCCGTTTTTATCATTTTGAATTTGGCAACCTTAGACACCCGAAAGAATTCAAGCAGAATGATCAATTTTCTCGAAGATTTGGCGGACAACGCTCCTTCTTTTTTGGGAAACAAAATTCTATGTTTGCCCTAAGAGGTGGTTGGGGAACTAAAAAATATTTCTCCGAAAAAGCAAGTACCAGAGGAGTAGCGGTGGGCATTAGTTATGAAATTGGCCCTTCTATTGGTATCTTAAAACCGTATTATTTAGAAATTATTAAATCTATTGATGCGCCACCAGTAGAAGAAAGATATACCCCAGAAAATCAAGACGTTTTCCTAGATGTTAATCGAGTGCAGGGCGCTGCGCCATTTAGTAAGGGGATTACTGAGCTCGCTTTTTTACCTGGTGCGCAAGCTAAATTTAGTTTCCATTTCGATTGGGGGGCTTTCGATGAATATGTAAAAGCAATGGATATTGGAATCATGGGCGATTTTTATTTAAAGAAAGCGGATATTTTAGTGGACGATGGCTTAGAAGGTGTGCAAAATCGACAGTTTTTTATAAATCTATTCGTAAGTTTGCAATTAGGTAAACGAAGTTAAATTAGTGATCTGTGACTGGTGATTAGTGATTGGTTGAATCAACAAATATTTTCAACTAATTTCTAACAACCAATTCGATTAAAAATTGTTATTTAAAAATATACTGGGTTTACCAACTTTATGTTAGGTAAACCCTTTTCTTTAGTAAAAAGTTGTTGATATACGAGATGCCATAACCCGTAACCCGTAACCCGTAACTCGCAACCCGCAATTGTAAAAAATGATAGAATTACCCATAGTCAATAAACCACCAAAAGAACCTAGAAAGCGCAAGCCTAGTTGGTTAAGAGTTAAATTGCCAATCGGCGAAGAGTTTAAGAAGGTGCGTAATTTGGTAGATAAATATAAGCTGCATACCATTTGTCAGAGTGGCAATTGCCCAAATATGGGCGAATGTTGGGGCGCAGGTACAGCTACATTTATGATCTTAGGCAATACTTGTACTCGATCTTGTTCTTTTTGTGCCGTCAAAACAGGGCGACCACCTGAATATGATGAAGACGAACCAAGACGAGTAGCAGAAGCCATTAAGTTAATGGAGGTCAAACACGCCGTTTTAACGTCCGTAAATCGGGATGAATTAAAAGATAGAGGGGCAGAAATTTGGTATCAGACGGTTAAATTGACCAAAGAGCTATCTCCTTCGACAACTATTGAAACCTTGATTCCTGATACAAAGGCAAATTGGCCAGCGCTAGAAAGAATGATTAGTGGCGGGCAAGAAGTGGTTTCCCACAATATGGAAACCGTTGAACGACTGTATCGAAAGGTTCGTCCACAGGCAAAATACCATCGAAGTTTGGAACAAATCCAACGCACTAAAGATTTTGGAAAACGGACCAAATCAGGTATTATGGTTGGTTTGGGAGAAACGGATGAAGAAGTCTACAAAACAATGGATGATTTAGTAGCGCATGGTTGTGATGTCATTACCATCGGTCAATACCTACAACCTACTAAAATGCACTTGGCCGTAGACTCTTTTGTTACACCAGAAAAATTTGCAGAATATAAAGTCGTTGGTTTGGAGAAAGGGTTTGATTATGTGGAAAGTGGTCCTTTAGTGCGGTCTTCTTATCACGCAGAACGACATCTTTAATAATTTTCAATTTTCAATTTTCAATTTATAATTTTCAGAATCGTCATTTTAAAAGAGAGACTTCCATTTAGAATTCTAGATCTTCTTTTTAACACGAACTTTTCCCCCTTTGGGGCAGGGGGAGGATTTTAGCATAAACACTATTAAGATTAAAGCAACTTGCCTTGAATGTTATAATTGAAAATTGAAAATTGTTATTGAAAATTGAAAATTGAGACTTAGGCTACCTTTCTTCTATAAAATAATAATTTTTTTCTTAGCCTTTTTTATCACTAGTTGCCAAGAACAAACCGTTGAAACAATCCCTGCTTTCTACCATTGGCAAACAAATTTTGAGCTTTCCAATACAGAAATTGAGTATCTACAACAACTGTCCGTTCAAAAACTCTATCCTAAATTCTTTGATGTAGACTGGGATTTTAATATACAAGAACCTGTAGCCCTAGCAACCATTTCTATTCCTGCTGAATGGCCTACTCCACTAGCAACCATAGAAATTATTCCAACGGTATTTATCACGAATAGAACCTTAGTACAACTTCCTACTGAAGAATTACCTGATTTAGCCAATAAAATAGTCCAGAAGTTAACCGATTTAATGGTAGCTTTCAATGCTCCTAAAATTCAAGAAATTCAATTGGATTGTGATTGGACTCAAAGTACAAAAGCTAACTATTTTAGTTTATTGACCTTACTCCATCAAGCTTTTGAGACTCGTGGAATTGACTTATCTGCCACCATTCGGTTACACCAAATAAAATATGCCCCAAAAACAGGTATTCCGCCCGTCAAAAGAGGCGTTCTGATGTATTATAATATGGGTGCTGTACAGAAAGCATCGACTATAAATTCTATTTTGGACAATACTATTGGTGCAAAATATCTAGGCAAGTTGGCTGAGTACCCATTGCCATTAGACGTCGCCTTGCCACTATTTCAATGGGGTGTTTTGTTTAGAAAGGATAAAATGATCAAGTTACTGAATCAATTAGCGGCAACCACCCTAATGGACAAAGAACGATTCGCCAAAATCAGTCAAAACCATTGGGAAGTAATAAAAAGTACGTACCTTAATGGAGTCTATTTATACAAAGGGGATAAAATTCGATTAGAAAGAAGTGAATACAAGGATTTGCAGCAGGCCGCGGATTTACTACAACAACATTTGAAAATAGATAATCGAAGCATCATTTTTTATCATCTGGATTCAACTGTTATCCAGCACTTTAAAGTGGAGGACTTAGCAGAAATAGTCAGTCAATTGAAAATTGAAAATTGAAAATTGAAAATTGAAAATTGAAAATTGAAAATTGAAAATTGAAAATTGCTAAACGATTTTTCATAAAAAATCCTTTAGCAATTTATATAGCTAACCGCCCAGCACTTAAATTTCCGATTAATGCATTCGTCGCTAAAAAAAATAATTTCTATTGGCATCAGCCTAAGTTGCTTTATTATTTTACTCTGCCTGCCCAATAACATCTCTAAAGGCTGTGGCCCTTATTTTGATAGAGCGTTCTACGGTTATTCCTTTTTAAATCCAAATGTTATTGATTTAGATGCCCCTGAAGCACCTTATTTTGCTGGATTTGAAAAAATCTTTAAACGATTACGGCCAACGGAAGACGTGCAACAAAAAGACAATTTGACAGAGTGGAGAGAACGGTTTTGTGACGTACCGAAGCTATTGGATTTTAAATTCATTATCTATAAAGCTTCCTTAACACAAATACGGCGTTTGAAAACGATTATGCGACAAAAAAATGGTCGTTTATCTGGGCAATTAGCAGGCAATACTTTTGCTCGACATTTACAGCAAAATAAATGTGAAGAAGCAGTTGACTATTTGATTTTTGCCAAACGTTGTGAACCGCACGTCGTGTCCACTAGTAGTTGGAATCAAACACAGCGAGACACCGTCGCCATGCAATTTTTAATAAAAGATGGTTTGAAGGAATTCAAAAAAACAAAGTCTCATTATTTTAAACTGCGGTATGCTTATCAACTGATTCGATTGGCGCATTACAAGAAAGATTATGTGCAAACATTGGAATTATACGATTACTTATTACCCAAAATAGATAATAATCCTAGTTTGATTGAAGATTGGATTGAAGGGCATAAGGCAGGGGCTTTAATGGGTTTAGGTCGAAATGTAGAAGCAGCTTATTTATACAGCAAAATTTTTCATAAAACACCCAGTAAAAGAGCAAGTGCTTATCAGAGTTTCACCATTAAATCTGACGAGGAATGGGAAGCCTGTCTTCGCTTATGCCAGTCTGATGAGGAACGGGCAATGCTCTATGCACTAAGAGCCAACGATCCGAACAGTTTAGCAGTAGAAGACATGGAAGCAATCTATCACATCAATCCTAAAAATGAACATTTAGAGTTACTATTAGTCCGAGAAATTCAAAAATTGGAAAAGGATTTATTGGGTGGAGATTTTAATAAAAAGAAAAAAAGTAATTGGCGCTATCATAAAATACCAAGGAAACAAGCAGGCAAAAATCTTTTGGATTTACTTAAATTAGCCCTATTAGCAGGAGAAGAACAACAGGTAAATAATCCAATTTTATGGCAAATAGCAGAAGGGTATTTAGAGTTATTAGGTGGTGATTATTATGCAGCAAAGAATACTTTAGGACACCTTAAGGGAAAAATTGAAGATGAGGTCTTAGCGGAACAATTAGATGTGTTAATCATGGTAGCAAACATTGACGGTCTAGAGGAAGTAAATACTAAAATGGAAGATTTAATTGTCAGCTATGAAAAAACGCCCTTGTTTAAAAAATATCCAGATTTCGGAAGGTTTGTCAAAGATAAATTAACTTATTTATACCACGAACAAGGATACGAAGGCAAAGCTTTTTTGGAAGAACATACCTTAAAGGAACTGAAATATAATCCTCAATTGGAGTTAATCGAAGAACTAATTGCGCTTTGTAAAAAAGAAAACAGGAGCAAATTAGAAGATGAAATGGTGTTAAAAGGCGATGGCGTAACAACCATAGAGAGTGATCTATGGGACTTAAAAGGGACTTATTATTTAGGACAAATGCAATTAGAATCTGCCTTAGAAGCCTATCGACAAATGCCCCGAAAAGATAGAGACAATTTTGGTTTGTTTAATCCATTTAGAGAACACCCAGTTGATTGTGTCAACTGTAGAATTATTGATACTGCCTCCTACAATAAAACAGTAATTTTAGAACAGATTTTAGAATTAGAATATAAAGCCAAAGCAGACATGGAAAAAGGCGCTGCCTATTATTATCAAATCGGCAATGCATTGTATAATATGACCTATTTTGGTTATGAATGGGAAGTGGCAGATTATTTTAGAAGTGGATCAAGTTGGTATGGATTAAAATCTGGAGAAACCGTTTTTGCTAGTATTGGTGCGCCTTTTGGCAATCATGAAACGGTCAACTGTTCTTTGCCACTTTATTATTACGATAAAGCATTTCGACTAACCAACAACCCTGAATTAGGGGCAAGAGCAGCATTTATGGCGGCAAAATGCCAACAAAATCAATTTTTCACCAATCGTGGAAGCGATTATTCCATCTATAATAATCAAATTCCTTATGTCACAGCTGAGTACCGTCAATATTTTAATATCCTAAAAGATTATTACTCAGAAACAGCTTTTTATGAAGAGGTTGTGGAAGAGTGTTTGTACTTTGAACGGTATGCAGCTAGGAATTAAGCTATTCGTTGCTTCTGTATAAAATCTACATTTTTGACAATTTGAAGTCAGTATTAAACCTAGCTAAACCCAATTTATTAACTGTAAAAGAAGTTATTTTGGTAGTCAGTATTCGGTTTGATAATTTGTAGAAGAGTTAATGATTTTTCTTATGCTAATTTATTATTCCCTGCGACTTTCCTTTAATTGAAGTAGAAGGGGTTTCTTATAAAAATGATATGCCATGGAATCTTTAGGTAAAACAACAAATTTTGCCGTATCGAACGGCAAAATTTGTAAAAAAGGGGTTTATGTATAGTCTGTACTATTTTTATAAGAAAACCCTTTTTGAAGTAGCGTGCATAACTAGTTAAAAAAATAATTTTATATATCATTTTTAACTATAATCTGTTCTACCAAAATAAAAAATTTTATATTGCGTTCTTAAAAGAAAATTGAATACACTCACAGGCAGCTATTTTGCATAAAAAGTTGTTTTATAAGTAATTCGATTTAAGAACTGCATTTAAAACTAAAAAAATATGACGCAAATTGACATTAAGCGAGAGGTCATCTCTGTGCTAAGTGATATGGGTATTGCTGAAAGAGCAATTACCGAAAAAGCTAATTTTAGTAAGGATTTAGGCCTAGATTCTCTCGATTTCACCGAGATGGTGATGGAATTTGAGCTTCGATTCGACCTTAGTATTCCTACCATGGAAGCAGAAAAAATCTGTACGGTCAAACATGCCATTGACTACTTAAATAAAGCGCTACATAAAGGAGTAGTTGCTCATTCTTAAACTTACCGTTTTTATACAAGACTAATCCTAGTGTAAAGTTGGCCTAATCCAAAGGCTTCACAACAAAATAAATTATAAATAATACGTGCTTAATAGGATATTTTTAAGCACCCGCCATATCTAATACTTTTAAGAAGGTACTTGGCTCTGGGCGGACTCTGTAGTTATCCGTTAAGTCGGCAAAAAGAATCTTACCTTTCTTGTCGGTAATGATAATCGTCGGCATCACCGTATCCGAATCGTATCCCAATGCCTGAAAGCCAAAAGGTAATCCATTCTCACTTAATATCTGCAAACGTTTAGCCACCTCATTTCCTTTATCTACCAAAAAATGAAAACCTACTTGAAATTTTTTAGCCAAAGATGCAGTATACCTATGTGGTTGCGGGCTAACTAAAACCATGTTTACTCCTCGTTTTTCTAATTCTTTATATTGTCCCACTATTTCTTTGATTTGTGCCATACAAAGTGGACACCAGTTTCCTCGATAGAACATATAGATACTCGGATTTCCCATAAAAGTATTAGAAGAAACCGTTTTGGTTTGCCCATCTTCTAATTGAAAATTAGGTAAGGTCTGCCCAACTTTTAAGACTTGATTTTTTTCCCGATCATTAAATTTAGAATACCAAGTTAAATACATTAACCACAAACTAGTAGCACTCGCAGCCAAACTGATTCCTACAGATTCCCCTTCGCTAATTCCAATTACACTCAGCAATAACCCTGCGCCAATAGTCATCGTCCAAGGCAACAAACTAGCGGAGGTCCGTGGTTTTTTATTAATAAATACCAGAGCAAAGAATAATACAATCGGAAAGGCTGCTACAAAAGCACCCGCATATTGCCATGAAAAGCCATGTTTCCATACTTCCATGCCAGCAAAAACGGCAATGGCTAAGGCAGCAACAGGAAAAGTAGAGATAAAAATAGATTTTAAAAAATTCATTAGTTTAGGAATGCGTTGTTTGTTAATTTAATTCCTAAATGTAATGCTTTAACTAATAGCTTAGTTAATGGAAGGTAATTCTTTTAGATTTATATGTCTTTTCAATTACCTTAATAAGGGTTTTCTTATGAAAAATAGTTTTACTGGAAATCATGTTGAAAACATGAATGATACTGGGTCGAAGATACAATCCATAGCCGTCAGGCTAAGAATATAATCATTGATAATCAGCAATTTACGATGATGTCGATATTTTAAGATTGCATCTTAAAATCAATATTTCTTACGTTTTCAACGTAATTTGCTTGCAAAAATCCAGATTTTGAATCGTTAGCCTGACGGCTATGGATACAATCTTCGACAATCGACAACGGAGTTGTCCTTTATTGACAACAAGGCAACACGACAACTCGCAATTCAAATCACTTTATCAAGACAAATTCAACCCGTCTATTCAAAACTCTTTCTGCTTCCGTTTTATTAAGATTAATTGGTTGACTTTCCCCCAATCCTTGAGCCATTAACCGATCGGAATTAACCCCCATTTTAATTAAGGCAACACGGACGGCTTCTGCTCGACTACTGGATAATTTCAAATTATAGTCACTAGCACCGCTATTATCTGTATGTCCTTCAATACGTAAATGGATTTTCGAATTTTCCTTAAGCATGGTGCCTATTTCTTGAAGTGTCTTAAAAGAACTAGGCTTGATGACCGATTTATCATATTCAAAATGAATGTCATTGGTCACTATTTTTCCATCTGCCATTAATTTTTCAAAAAGATGGATGCTTCCTTTCGCAATCGTAATTTTTTCCATGTTGACTGGTAAGGTATCATCATTAATCGCAAAACCAATAATCGTCAGTACCGAAATACAGGCAACCATTAGGAAAAATCTATTTCGTTGTTTAGCTCGATATTGTCGCTGTGCGCTGCCAAAAATGGTAGAAAAAGTAGGAGTGGTTGAGCTATCAAATGCCTTTTTCTCTTGGAATAATTGGTGCAACTGCTTTTCTTCTTGATTCATTTTTAATACTTTTTGGTGTTAATAACCCAGCTTAAATCTCTTTTCTCTGCCCGCTCCTCTAATTTTCAATTAAGGCAGGATAAATTTGCCATTTACAGCAAAACCTGCCTCGGTTAGCCATTTTCTTAATTGTTTTTTACCTCGTTTATAGTGGGTTCTAGCCGTACCGAGTTGCATATTCATGACTTCTGCTGCTTCTTGGATAGTTAAATTTTGATAAAATACTAAATGTAAAATCCGATTTTGGTTGGGGGATAATTCCTTTAATCCTTGCAGAAAGACCTGTTGCTGTGGTAGCTGATCGGTATCGGAGGTTATTACAAATTCTTGATTGGTTAAAGGAATAATTTTTTGCTTCTGTGCTTTTTTGTAATAATCAATAGCGGTGTATCGAATAATCGCAAATAACCAAGTTTTGAACTGTGCTTGTTCTTTAAATTCCGCTTTTCCTTCTAATACTTTTAAATAACTGGATTGCAAAACTTCGGCGGCAACGGCTCGATCCTTGTAGCAACAATGAACTGCCCATGCAAAGCTTTCCGTATGCAATGCCTCTAATTTTGCTTTTATATATCCTGCAATCATCAAAAAAAAAATATTGTTTACAACTTGGTCTTAAAATCGAATGATTGATAGGACAGCGGCTTCATTTTATTTTTAAATATTTAAAACGCTTAAAATTTCAGCATTACTTTTTCCACCAATCGTCTTCATCCTCTTCCTCTTCTCCTGCCCCAAATCCCCAATCATGTGGGTTGCCATTTTCATCATCGTATTCAGGGTCAAGATGATAGGGATAGTATTTCATATAGTCATCGCCGTATTTACGTTTAATATGCTCCACCTCCATTTCTAATTTTCGTTGTCGTTCCTCTTCGGGGCTTAAATCTTCTTGAACAAAATTGGCAGATAATTCTTCAAAATAGGCACAATGACAGTAATCGCCCATTAAACAATCAGGATGTGATTTATTGGTTTTACACAATTCAAAAAAGCCCGTATGCCATTGTTTCTGAATCGCTTCTTGACTAAAGTTTGCTCGAACTACTTGGTATCGAGTGCGAGTGGGTAAGGTAAAAATAAAAGTAGCAGAATAATTATAGGCCATCAACATCGTTTCCAAAGCCTTATACAATAGCTCTATTTGTTCGTCTGATAGTAAACGATCTGGTGGAAGTTGAGATTGTTGGATGCCTGTCCATATTTCTAGTTGAATGCGAGGAGCTGTTTTTTCTTCTTCTTCATCAGAAATCCAATCAGAAAGCGAAGTTGCATCTTTTTCGCTACTGGCATAAGGCCAAGTAACGTTTTCAGTAGCATACTGAATGTCTGCTAGTAATTGTTCTAAGTATTTGTCCATAGTGATTTGTAATGCTGTACTAATGAATGTTTAATTTAAAAATACTTAAGTCTTTGATAACCAAAACTTTATATTCAAAAAATACATTTATTGCATCGCTAATAGTGTAGGCTTCTTTTACTTGGGCAAGATATAAAAGTTTTGAATATTTGAGAATAGCTGCTTTTATTTTTTTGGTGTATAACTTTGGCAATTTGGATTTTGTTGGTTGGTTGACAAAAGTTTCTAAAAATTTCAATAAGGTAGTATACTATAATAAGGCCAGCATTGAACTTTAAAATTGTTATATTGCTATCGTATCGTAAGTACGGAAGCTGGGTAACATGCAAAAGAAAACCGGTACTAATGACCGGTTCATGGGATGTGTTTGTGCTTAATTCCCCAAAATTTGGGATTTGTGTTTGTTTGTTGTGCTAAATGTAAATAGAAGGGAGTGTTTGTGTTTGATTATTAATGGTCTTAATTTTCTCGTAAAGAAGCTCGGCACCTAGGTCGAGCATTTCGTTCATAGGATTATAATAACGGTGTTTGTTGTAAAGAATAATGTGTCTGTTTTAGGATATTTTGTTCTTATAATTTTGGAATGTCAACTGTTCAAACTCTTTTTTGAAGAGACCGAGTCTTAATTGACTCGGTCTTTTCATTCATGGGATTACAAGCTGTTTTTCAAGCATTGAGAATAATGTCAGGATATGTTCATGGAGAAGGTGGTTCTTGTGTTGGGATAAATGTTCATGATTTTACCAACCTTCAATGTCAATGGGTGAAAACGTTGATTATTTAAACCGCCGCTTTCGTTTTATAATTTGTTGTGGGATTGTTCAAGTCCCGAGTATAAATATGTCAATGGGTGAAAATATTGATTTTAATGTGGGGTTTAAATCAATATTTTCTTTTGTAATTTGTTGTGGGATTGTTCAGATCCCTACTTTAATTTGCTCATGGGAATATAACTCGTTGTTCTTTTTTTGTGGGATTGTAAGTCTCGAAACGTTTTCCGATTAATTACACTACAAAGATATAGGCGAAACAAGGTTTAAAAAATTACAAATAAGCTTATTTTTCAATATTTAATTAATTGTTTTCAGTTATTAAACTTACATAAATAGTTACAAATCAATATTTTACAAAACAAATTAATCTATTATTTTTCAATAAAAACGCATAAGAAACACATCATTTTTTATTTAATTTTTATTGAAAAATATTTTTTTACCAAATTCTACGCTCTTTTCAACTTCACCAGCAATGCATTTGCCACTTTCCGTTCGCCAAAAATATCACTAGGTGTATTGACAACTCCTTGTTTTTTTAGCCACATCGTAGTCGAGCCGCCTCCATCTAAGTTAATCGCTTGCACACATTGCTGTTCCATTAAAAAGGTTTGTAGTTCCAATAAACTCATCCCTTTAGCAAATGGCTTTCTCCCATCTATGGTAAGTAATAAAAAAGCATCGGATGTTTCGCAGACACAAGTTCGTGGATGCATTTTGTTGATAAAATTAGTATGAATTAAATCCACCTTTTTTCCATTTTCAATTAATAAGGGGCCTGTAATTAAAACACTTGTTTCCGCCATTGAATTAGTGTAAAACGTTGAAGACTTAGCAGCTTCCAATTTTAATTGTCCATTTTTATCAATAATAACAGCACCCGTTTTTGCCCAATCGGCAATCGCCCATTTTTCACCTAAAGGTATATGCTGGTGAAATACGGAATCGTTTTCTTCTAAGTAAGTCGCACTTCCGCCTGTATCCATATTAAAAAAGCCACCATTGATAGCGATCAATGCATTTTCTGCTTTGGCAAATTGACTAGTGGTAAATAATTGATTTGGATGATGTGCTAAATCAAAATAATAAGCAGCAGTATCCTTTTTTAGCAACCGAACCATACTGATTACTTGCGGGCTATCGAATAAACTATCTGTTTTTATTTGTTGAAATTGGTAGGGCGCTTTTCCAACCGATAAATGCTTTATTACCTTTTCCGATTGTCCCACTAAATGGCTAGACAACCCCAATAGTAAGCAAAAAAATGAATATCGTTTTATGTTAAAGACCATGTGACTGCTTGCGAAATATAGAATAAATGAATAAATTAGGAACAAATATAAACCTTAAAAATCCCTCTATGAAACGTACATTCCTTTTAATTATTTGTTTAACAAGTGTCCTTATTCCTTCCGTTTATAGCCAAGCAACTTCTTTGCAAGCAGGTTTGTCTCTGGACAGCTATGAATTCACCCCTTACCAAAATGGATTTACCAATTTTCAAGCTGGCGATTATTATCAACCAGTCATTGGCAAACAAAAAAGTGTTCCTAAGTTAGTCTTAAACCAACGCCAACTAAAGAAAGATAAAGCCCTTTCCTTTGTTGTTAATTCGCTTTATCTCTTAAATGCAGGCAATAATAATAACTTTGGTTCCATAGGCTTGCCTAGCCCCGCTTTCAATCCATTAATTACCAATATGAGTAGTCCAAATGATTATTTGCTATTGCAACAGCATGAATTTCAACGGAATAATTTACTCCCCACTTTTATTGCTGCACCAAAGGCTTTGCAGCTTCGATTTTAAACTGGTAGAAAAGCCTTCATCCTCCCTTTCTCCCCCTTCATCACTAAAAATTGGGCAAAGCCCCATTTGTCAATACATTTGTAGTCATAATAAGTTCTCTAATACTCAACTACCTGCAAATGTTCAAAAGCATCTATCAATACGAATTAAAATTCTGGCTCAAAAAGCCAGCAACCTATATTTTTGCAATAATCTTCTTTAGCATCACTTTTATAGCTATATCGGGCATGGCAGGCGAATCTACCAACCGCTTTAATGGGCGATTCCTCAATTCCGTCAGTTATATGTATGACCTGATGCGCAAGGTACTATTCTTACTATTCTTCTTAGTCCCAATTATCGTTGGTCAATCCGTACAACGAGATGTTGACGCCAATGTCCATCCTATTTTAAATAGCTATCCGATTACCAAAAGTAATTTTATTAGGGCAAAATTTTTAAGTGGATTTACCATCTTGACTTTTATTGTTAGTTGTTCTGCTTTAGGATTTTTTGTAGCCACACAAATGCCTTGGACAAACCCTGCATTATTAAAACAATTTGAACCATTAGCTTATGTACAGGTATTTGGTGGTTTTTTATTACCAAATCTTCTCTTATTAAGTGTACTGGTTTTTGGTGTGGTACTATTAAGTCGGAATATTTATTTGGGATTTGTGACTGTTTTATTGTTTCTGTTGATTCCTAGAATTACAGGTGCTTATTTTTCGGGAGAAACTGCAACTTATCTAGCCGCTATTTTTGATCCTTTGGGTACTAAAGCCATTACATTTTATACTAAAAATTGGACGATTGCAGAACAGAATGACCTGTTATTACCCGTTCAAACAGCGACCATTTATAATCGACTTTTTTGGTTATTCATCACAGCGTTAAGTTTCTTGGGTATTTATCAACGTTTTCAATTACATCAAGAAGCGACTGCTATTTCTTTTGGACGATTGCCTTGGAGCAGTTCTAAAAAGCAGGAAGTACTAAAAAGTAAAGCCCATACTTTTGGGGCTATTACCAAAGTAAATTTACCTAAGATTGATCTCCTATTTTCAACTATTCAACAGTTCAAAACCGTTTGGCGATTGTCCATTTATGATTTTAAATACATTCTAAAGAATAAAGCCTTTTTAAGTTTATTAGTCGGTGGGTTGGTTTTGGTTTTATTAATGATGCAAACGGTACAGTCTCGATTTGATACAGAGACTTTACCGATGACTTGGAAAATATTAGAATTGCCCAGCCAGTTTTTTTCGGGGATTATCAATTTTATGACCTTCTTATTTGCTGGTTTTTTAATACAGCGAAGTAAAACGGCTAAGATGCAGCAATTGGTTGATATTAGCCCTTTTCCGAATTGGGTCTTTTTAGGCGCAAAATTTTTAGCCTTGGTAAAGATGCAAATGGTTTTATTATTTGTGGTGATGATTGGCGGGATTATTTCACAAATTAACAAAGGCTATTTTAACTTTGAAATTGATCAATACATCTTAACGCTTTATGGTTTAAATCTCATTCATTTTGTGATTTGGGGAATGTTAGCCATTTTTATGCACACTTTTTTAGACAAACCATATTTAACCTTTTTTCTACTCTTATTCATTCCTGTTGGCTGTATTGGTATTTCAGAATTTGGTCCACAGTTTTTAGGCATGGACTTTTTTGAGCAATGGATGTTTCGGTACAACCAAGGACCAGGAGCTATTTTTGGGTTGCGTTATTCAGATATGGATGGTTATGGAGCAAATTTGCCGCTTTATTTCCTCTATAAATTATATTGGTTTTTAGCAGGTAGTTTATGTATAATCATTGCTTTACTATTTTGGAAACGAGGATTTACCTATGCTTTTAAAGAGCGATTAAGTTTAGTCAAACAGCGGTTTAATCGTAGCATAGCCATAAGTTTTTTTACAATATTAATCGCCTTTTCAAGCATGGGGTTTATGTTTTACCATGAAGGGAATATTGCCAACAATTACTACTCTAGAGTAGATAGACAAACTTTATTGGCGCAAGCCGAACAAAAATACCAGCACTACGAAAGTTTTGTGCAACCAAAGATTACAGCATTGACAATGGAGCTGGATATTTTTCCAGCAGCACGGCGATACGAAGCAAGTGGCAAATATTGGTTAAAAAACCAATCCAATCAAGCAATTGATACGCTGGTCATTAATTATGTTCCTGACTTGCATACCACTTATAGTTTTGAAAAAGACTATCAAATACTTAGTAAAGACACGATTGCAGACTTGGCTCATTTTGATATTGTTCTACTGGAAAATAGTTTGGCTGCAGGTGATAGTTTACAAATGACTTTCACCAATTATAGTGATCCTGTAACTTGGTTAAGTACCAATGATTTGGTTAAGGAAAATGGTACCTTAATTCGAGATGACTTATTTCCTCGATTGGGTAATTGGTTATTCTATTGGCGAGAAGTCAATAGCATGGGCAAGCACACGTATCGACCGCACCCAACAGATAGTGTAGCCACGCTTGGGTCTTGGTCGGCTATTGATGCAGATAGGATTGATTTTGAAGCCATCGTCAGTACTTCTGCTAACCAAATTGCTTTGACCTCTGGCGCCTTACAAAAAGAATGGACGGTTGATAATCGAAATTACTTTCATTATAAAACGGAAGAAAAAATATCGTCACAATATGTCTTCACTTCGGGGTATCATCAAGTAAAAAAAGACAAATGGAAGGATATAGATTTGGCAGTTTATCACGACAAAAAACACCCTCATAATGTGGATAATATGCTCGCAGGCATGAAAGCTAGCTTAGCTTATTGTTCCGAAAATTTCAGTCCTTACCAATTTAAACAAGTGCGATTGGTAGAATTTGCCCAAACAGGAGGTGCCTCTGCCCACGGATATCCCGGCTTTATTCCCACAGGCGAAGGAGCAGGTTTTATTGCAGATGTAGCGCATTTGGAACATGATGGTTGGGATATGCCTTTTGCCACAGGTGTCCACGAAGTAGCCCACCAATGGTGGGGCAATCAAGTGATTCCAGCAGATGTGATGGGCGTAAAAATGGTGGTCGAAAGTATGGCAGAGTATGTGACAACGATGGTAGAAAAAAAGGAAAAAGGCATTCAAACCATGCGCCGAACTAATAAAGGCAAATTAAAACAATACTTAGAACAACGTCGAAGAGACCGATTGGAAGAATTGCCGCTGATGTACGCCGAACCGCATCAAAATTATATTCATTATCCTAAAGGTGCTTTAGTCTTGTATGCGATGAGTGATTATATTGGTGAGGATCGTTTAAATGCTGCGATTAAAAAATATGTCGAAAAAGTCGCTTTTCAAGAAGGCAGCTATACAACTTCGATTGAATTAGTGGATTATATTCGGTCTGCCACGCCAGACAGTTTACAATATTTAATCCATGACTTATTTGAAACCATTACCTTATACGATAATCGAGTATTGGATTGGACAGCTACCCCCTTAGAAAATGGGCAATATCAGGTCGATATGGAGTTTTTAGTACGCAAATATCGACACGGGGGAAAAGGTAAAGAAGTGTATAGCGACAACAGTTCCGATTCTTTGACTTATCAATTACCCCATGTCGAGAAAGTAGTACATTCTTTACCATTAGTCGATTATGTAGAGGTAGGTATTTTTGATAAAAATGGGCAGGAATTATATTTGCAAAAGCACAAAATATCCAATATTCAAAATCGAACTTCTCTTATTGTAGATACCTTGCCAGCAGAGGTTGGGGTTGATCCTTATTTTAAATTGATTGATCGGGAGATGGGGGATAATCGGAAGAAATAAACTAGTAGTAAAGCTTTCAAGCTAGGCTGTTCAGCATTACGGAGATATATGAATTTTTTCGCCCCGTAGTTTTTGCTTCGACATTCCTAGTCTCAGACTAGGAATCGGTATCTGATCGTCTGACGACCGTAATAGTCGACTGGAGACGACTCGATAGCCAAATCTAGTCTGGGACTAGATTCACCGGACAAAAAAGGTCCATTTATTTTAATCGAAAATGCTGTAGGGGCGATGCCCAGACAGAGTTATCACAATTTTTTTGCGGTTATTTATTTAATTTCAACAAGTTCCCCCATACCCTAGCCTACCAAATTCTTCAACATTTTTATCGCATTTCCATTAGCAATCGCTTCTTTTGCCTCTGCGATACAATCCTTAATATCCACCGTTGGTTTAAAGCGTTGAATGGCAAAACCTGCATTGGCACAAACAGCGGAGGTTTGAGCAGTTGTTCCTTCTCCACTCAACACATTGGTTAGAATTCTAGCAGAATCGGCTATGGTTTCACCACCTTTTAAAGCATCTGGGTTAAGCGTTTGTAAACCTAAATCTTCTGGGCTAAGCACGCCATCAAAATGGTTCGATCGCACTTCAAATGGGCTGGTCAAAGAAATTTCATCATAAACATCTAATGAATGTACCGTGGCATAATTGATACCCATATCTTCAAAAACGGCTTTGTACAAAGGTAATAAAGCGGTAGAAAAAACACCTGTTAATTGATGATTGGGTCGAGCAGGGTTCAAGAGTGGCCCGAGCATATTAAAAAAAGTTTTCACTTGTAATCCTCTTCTAATGCTACCGACATGTCGCATCGCAGGATGGAATAATGGGGCATGCATATAACAGAAATTGGCTTTGTCTAAGTTACTTCTTAATTTGTCATAGTCGTTTGTCATTTCGTAACCTAAATATTCCAACACATTGGAAGAACCGCAGTTAGAAGAAACGCCAACGTTTCCATGTTTGGCCACTTTATAACCTGCACCTGCTACCACAAAAGAAGAAGTGGTCGATATATTAAATGTATCTTTTCCATCCCCTCCCGTTCCACACATATCAATGGTATCTAAGTCCGAGATATCAATGTATAAAGCCAATTCTATCATCGCTTCTCTAAAACCTGCTAATTCCTCCCCTGTAATCGGGCGCATCTGAAAACAAGTTAATAAAGCAGTCGTTTGGTGTGGATTGACTTGACCTTTACCGACAGCAGTTAAAATCGCTTTGGCTCTTTTTTTATTTAATTTTGCCCCTGTGAATAATTCGTTCAGGGTATCTTTTATATTTAAGGTTACAACTTCTGACATTTTATAGACGGTTTACGGTTCACGGTATACGGTTCACGGGGCTTTCCCAGAAACTTTCCGCATAAAAATAGGGTTCTTTGACAATTTTTGCAAATTACTGCTTAAAGGCGAAAACTCTAAATTTGAAATTTTCAAAATTAGTCATGTTAAAAGTGAATCGTTTGACGGTTCTAAGTAAATTATTAGTTCCTTCAACTGCACCGCTTGATACCTTAGTTTTAAAATAATTGAGGATGTTTTTTTGGTGACGTTGAAAAAGTGCAATAAATTTATCAAGATACTTGTTTTTCCATTCGGCGGCATAAGCTAACCAATGGTCTATTTGTTGAACAGCAAAGTCATACGAATAATCTGTATCGAAAATAGACTGCAAGGTATTTCGTAGTTGATAAGCATCTTCTAAATCTGGTGCTTTATCAAATGCTTTTCGCAAATCTTCTTTGTCTTGCTTGCTAAGATTTTCAGGTCGCTTTGTAAGTTTCCATTTGAGCCTTTTAAAAACTTCTTCTTCTTTGTCGGTTCGACGAAGTTTTTTGCGCATATTATCTAAAACATCATTTAAATGAGTTGTCCAATGAAAGCGGTCAACATGTATTCGGGCATTAGGAAAAAGTTCCTGTCCTAAATCTTGGAATGGTCCCCACATGTCAGAACAAAAATCCTCGATTTGTGCACAAAAACTTTCTCCAAGTCCTTGAAAATAAGCACGTAAGAAACTTTTATCTCTTTGCTCTAATATATCAATAATTTCATGAGTATCCAAGTTAATCAAGATGACTATGAAGTCTTTGTGCCCTTTTTTGAAAGCAAATTCGTCAATACCAATACGCTTAATTTTAGACCAATCAATTGATCTTTCAAGCACTTGGTCATAGCAGATTCGTTCTACCGTTTTATGGCACATATCAACTATAGCAGCTACTTGTAAATGACTTTGTTTAGCACTCATTTCAAAGATATATTTAGCTTGTCTTTTGGTATAGCTTTTTCCAGAAGAAACGAAGTCAAAGGATTCACTAAAAGTGCGACCACATTTACACCGATATTGATGAACTTGAATATGTAATATCACTTTTCGACCACTAATATCTAGGTCTCGAACTTGACGGCGATATTTTGGGGTTTTACTATCGACTAATTGAGCGCAATCTGGGCATATTTCTCCTTCTATTTTTTTTATTTTACAGAAAATATGAATTGCATTTTTTTTAATAGAAACTTGTTCTACCTCCAAATTTGGAATATTAAGTAGCATTGAATAAAAGCTTAAATCTTGACTCATTTCTCTATTTTTTAGAAGAGAAATTTAAGCTTTTTTTCCGCTTTTGCAAAAATTGTCAAAGAACCAAAAATAGTGGAACGGACAAAGTTATTAATTGTCTAGCTTATTAGTGGATTATTTTCTAGTTCTCTAATAATTCCCTGAAAAAATTGTTCCATTCCTATTTTTGGTTTTCAACTTTATTTTTTTTAACTTCGTTCCATGAAATTTTTAATTTTTAAAAATATTAAACAGCGTGATTCTTTTAGCGCTTAATCTTTCCTTTTAGCATACATCTCTGTATGCACAAATTTTCTATTTTTTAATTGGTCTTGGTTTACGATGTACAGTATAATTTGCTGTAGTTCGCTGTTTATGCTTTAAACAAAGTTACTCTGTATAAACTTCCTACCGTACATCAACCGTACACCGTCAACCGTGTACCATCAACCGTATTTTATGCAATTACCACACATTCCTCCTTATAAAACAAAAGTAGTAGAACCTGTTTACTTCAGAACAAAAGCAGAACGAGCTGCCAAAATAAAAGCAGTCAATTATAATTTATTTAACCTCCACAGCGATTGGGTGATTATTGATTTAATGACCGATTCTGGAACGGGTGCAATGAGCGAGCAACAATGGGCAGAAATCATGCTCGGCGATGAAAGTTATGCTGGCTCAGAATCTTATTTTAAATTAAAACGGTCTGTTAAAGACATTATGGGCTTTGAGTATTTAGCCCCAACCCACCAAGGGCGAGCAGCAGAAAATATTTTGTTTTCAGCAGTTGTCAAAGATGGAGATGTCGTGCCAGGCAATGCTCATTTTGATACCACCAAAGGACATATTGAATTCCGAAAAGCAGAAGCGATTGACTGTACCATTAAAGAGGCTTTTGATACAGGTACCTATCATCCTTTTAAAGGAAATATTGATGTAGATAAACTAGAAGGAATCATCAAAAAATATGGAAAAGACCGCATTCCATTTATCAATATTACGGTCACTTGTAATACCGTTGGAGGACAACCTGTTTCCTTAGCCAACATTAAAACGACTTGTCAATTAGGGCAAAAATATGGCATTCCTATTTATATGGACATCGCTCGTTACGCCGAAAATGCTTATTTCATAAAAACCAGAGAAGTAGCCTATAAAGATTGGACGATTGCCGAAATTGTCAAAGAAATGTTCAAGGAAGTGAGCGTCGTTTGGATGAGTAGCAAAAAAGATGGTTTGGTGAATATCGGTGGTTTTATTGCTTTAAATGATGCTGAGTTATACGAAAAACTGGGGCAATTCACCATTATTTATGAGGGCTTTTTGACTTATGGGGGCATGAGTGGTCGAGCGATGGGGGCTTTAGCAGTAGGATTAAGAGAAGGGATTGAGTATGATTATTTAAATGACCGAGTCAAACAGGTCCAATATTTAGCTGAAAAATTAAAAGCTTATAACATCCCCATTCAAGAACCTGTTGGTGGACATGCGATTTATATTGACGCTAAAAAGATGTTGCCGCATATTCCCCAAACGGAATATCCTGCGCAATTACTTGGCGTAGAAATGTATATAGAGGGAGGCGTTCGAGGTGTAGAAATCGGCACCTTATTAGCGGATAGAGACCCTATTACAGGAAAAGATAGGTTACCAGAAATGGAGTTATTACGTTTAGCAATTCCAAGACGGGTTTATTCTAGGAATCATATGGATTATATTGCAGCGACTTTGGCGAATGTGGCTGTTAGAAGTAAAGACATAAAAACTGGGTTTACCATAAAAAAACAGGCGGCTATTTTACGGCATTTTACGGTGGAGTTGGAGAAGATTTAATCGCTTAAATAAATGGAGGGTAGCGTATCTTTTTTACGCTGTCTTCCATATTACAACGCTCCAATAAATCCATTCATCCACCGCCCCCGATTACTCAACCAATTTTTTAAATTAGCGACTTCTACATCATAGTTATTTTTCCCCTGTGCCCATTTGACAAAATCTCTAGTGCGTGCACCTCGAACAATAAAAGCATATTCGTCAATATAGGTTAATAGCTCAGGCAACTGATTGGCTTGAAACGTTGCCCATTCTGTTTTGAGTAAGGCCCTCATTTCGGGGTCTTCTAATAATCTAGAAAAAAATTGAGTGCCTTTGGCTGGAGGCGTCCAGAATAACGGTCTATCAAAACTGCTAAAGTGCTCTAAAGAACCTTCAAAGGCAAAAGCCCAATCAAAATCCCAGATTGGCCCCATGGTATATTTTCCTCCATTTGTCTTGTGAATATAAGTGCTTTTGGGGTGATTGATTTCTTCATTGCCCGTCAACATATAAACTATCAAATATTGGACAAAAGCTGTTTTATCAAAATAATCAAGGTAATTATTATTTGGAAAATTAGCATCCGCAATTAATGCTTCGAATGTCTCAAATTCTTTTCTGATTTCATTCTTAATATTGGCGTCAATTTCTTTCGGATATTTAATGGTCGCCGGTAGGCGATAACTAGCAGATTGAAATTGATACGGTTCATCAAAATTAGTATCTAAGCTTAATAATAATCCATCCTTGCCCGTATCAACTCGATTTTTTTTGACTTCTATTTGCTCCGTTAACATATAAATACCTAGGGTTTCGCCGTTCAAAGTCACTTCTACAGGAATCATGGTATTCGTATAAGGCATTTCCAATAATTGCCCAATTTTCATCCCAACAGCATTTAATAGATGCGTGCCATCTAAGAAATTAGCCAAAAGCACCCAATCTTTTTCTGCCTTCAAGCCTAATATTTCCGCATCTTCGTCCAATTTAAATTTATAGGACTTTTTAGGGAATGTCCAAGTTGAATTGCCCCGACCTCGAATTTGTGCTCTACCTGTAAAGTCATTATACCTTGATTGCCCATCAATGGTAATTTTAGTAGGTATAAAATTAGTTTTGGAATTAATGCCAACTCGCCCGTCGGTCGAGATATTGACTTGTGGTAACTTGTTATCCCAGGCTATGCTAACGATATAATTTTTGGTCGTGCCCGTAGCGGATTTTAAAGTATAGGTCACTCCCTTACTAAAATCAACGGAACTACTTCCACTCACTTGTTCTACTTCATTTATCTCTACGGATGCTGCATTAGTCGTAAAGGTTGGAATGGCATTAAAATAATAATGTTTTAATGGACCATTAATGGTGTTTCCTTTAATCTCAAAGGCTACATCTTTTTTTAAGTTAGGATTGTTTTTTTGTTCAAAAACGAAAGATTCAAAAAACAAGGAATTATCTTCTTGTTCGGTTAGTGTAAGTGCTTCATTTTTGGCACAATTTAATAGGCTTATTATTGCAATGACTAAAAAAAAATAAAAAGCGTTATTTTTGGTCAACAGTCGAGACATAGGTTATGGTTAATTTATTTTTCTAGGCTAAAGATAGCAAAGTATTTAGAAGGATGAAGGGAACTCCAAGATGTAGCTTACTGTTTACTAGAATTTACATGATCGGTTAGCTATTACTTTTAAATTTTAGATTTATCATTTTCAATTTTAAATTTCTTTAATTTCCCTATCTTGCAACCTTATGCAAAAAATAAATCTTAGAACACTCAATGTCGTCCAATATCGACAACCTTTACGAGAAGGTGGTTCCTTGCCTGCCATTGTGCTAGCGGATGATAATAACTTATACGTCCTCAAATTTCGAGGGTCTGGACAAGGCAAAAAAGCCTTAATCGCAGAATTAATTGGTGGCGAATTGGCTCGATCAATTGGCTTAAATATGCCCGAATTGGTCTTAATGAATTTGGATGATTCTTTTAGTCGATTAGAATCTGATGAGGAGATTCAAGATTTATTAAAATTTAGTGTAGGCTTAAATTTAGGGATGAGTTTTTTGTCTAGTGCCATTACGTATGACCCCTTAGTGTCTATCGCCGATGGAGCGACCGCTTCCAAAACGGTGCTACTAGACAGCATGATTACCAACATTGACCGAACGGCTAAGAATACGAATCTACTCAATTGGAACGACGAATTATGGTTAATTGACCATGGGGCAAGTTTATATTTTCATCATAATTGGGCCAATTGGGAAGCCTCCGTTCCTCGTACTTTTCCGATGATTAAAAATCATGTGCTATTAGAACGAGCGGATAATTTAGTACAAGCAGCAGAAGAGATTAAAAGGTTGGTCAACGAAAAAGTAATTCAAAATATCATTGCTGCCATTCCAGAAGATTGGTTAACCGATAAATCAAGCGATTTAACGCCTACCGAAAGACGAGCAGCTTATGTGACTTATTTGATGGCAAAATTGAACAATATTGATTCATTAGCAAAAGAAGCCGCCGATGCCAGATAATATTAGTTACGAATATGCAATTATCCGAGTGGTACCTATCGTCGAGCGAGAAGAATTCATCAATGTTGGCGTAATTCTTTATGCCAAACGAAAAAGGTTTTTAGGCATGAAGTACCATATTGATGAAGAACGATTGGCTGCATTCGGAAAAAATATTGACCTTCCATTAATTACCAATTATTTAAAGGCTTGGGATTTAGTTTGTCAAGGAGGTAAAGTAGGCGGAGAAATTGGTGCTTTAGATAGACACGTTCGGTTTCGGTGGTTGACGGCTAATCGGAGTTCTATTATTCAAAGTTCAGCTACACACCCTGGGCTTTGTTCGGACCCAAAACTAATGTTGGCGGATATTTTTGAACGGTATGTGCTTTAGGTTTTCCCAACGGATTTTTGTTTCCCAACGGATTTTTACAATTAAACGAATATGAAAAAAATATTAGGCCTTAGTTTCTCCTTATTTCTTTTGACCACTATCGGTTGGGGACAAAGCGAATCTTACCAAGCAAAAAAAGTCAAAAAAATAGAAAAAGAATCTGTTTTTACCAAAATCATCAACCGAGAAGCACCTGCTACTATCGTCTATGAAGACGATGATATTATCGCTTTCGTACCTTTACGACTACAAGCACCTGTCCATTTATTAATTGTCCCGAAAAAGGAAATACCGACGATTAATGATATCGAAGATGAAGATGCGTTGGTCTTAGGAAAAATGTTTTTGGTGGCTAAAAAATTAGCAAAAGAGAAAGGCATTGCAGAAACTGGCTATCGACTGTCTATGAATATTAATGAAGATGCAGGACAATCTGTTTTTCATTTGCACATGCATATCATGGGCGGCAAGAAATTAGGACCGATGGTGACGCAAGCGGAAAAAGAAGACGAGTAGTTGAATGATTATTAAATTATTGATTATTGATGAAAGATTTCCTAGCTAAAATACATCCAGTAGATGAGGACATTTTAGACGCCTACATCGCTCATTGGAAGCCTTATACCCTACCTAAAAAAACAATAATGACTGCCCCCGGCGATACCCAAAAATATTGGTATTATATATTAGAGGGTATTCAAAAATCCTATTATTTAACAGGGCATAAGTCGCATGTTATTGCCTTTACCTATCCACCTTCCTTTACTGGGATACCAGAATCTTTTTTTCTCCAAATACCTTCCAAATATTACCTAGAAACGATTACCGATAGTAAATTTCTACGCATTTCCTTTGAAAAGCACCAACAATTAATGCAAGAACATCGGGCAATTGAAACCCTATTTCGCAAAACAACTGAGTATTTACTAATTGGTGTGTTAGAACGGTATTACGAGTTAATGGCACTAGACATGGCTACTCGGTTTAAATCTTTCACAAGTAGAAGTCCTCATTTATTGAACATGGTATCCCATAAAGATTTGGCATCTTATTTACGAATTGATGCGACTAATTTTAGTAAATTGATAAATAATACAAGAATTTGAAAGAATGATAAACTATAAATGATAAACGATGAATTCGTAAATAGGAAAAATAAATGGTACTGAGTAAACAATATGGATAGCTATAAATTCCCGAGTTGTCCTGTTTTTTAGAATCTTGGTTTATACCAAGAATAAAATAAATGATAGTGCCGACCTTTGTGTAAAAATTAATCGTTATGAAAAATTGGATAACACAAATAGACGAAACGACTGCAGCATTTCAAACATCGTTTGGCACATTAACAGAAAAACAATTGAATTGGAAACCCAATCCAACAACTTGGAGCATTGCTCAAAATATGGATCACCTAATCACCATTAATGAAACTTATTTTCCTATTTTAGCCGCTTTGAAAGCAGGAACGTATCAACCTCACTTCATGGCAAAAATAGGTTTATTGACTTCTTTTTTTGGCAAGATGCTACTAAATGCAGTAAAGCCGACCACCAAGAAAAAAATCAAAACTTTTCCAATTTGGGAACCTGCTACTAGTCAAATTTCGGGAGACATTTTAGACCGATTTACAAAACATCAAGGACAATTAAAACAAGAAATGACCGCCGCAAAAGAATTCATAGAAAAAGGTGCTGTCATTTCTTCTCCTGCTAACAAATACATTTTTTATAAATTAGCAACAGCTTTTGATATTATCGTGATACATGAACAACGGCACTTAGAACAAGCGAACGCCTTACTACTTAAATTAAAAGAAGCATAGTCCCTCTACCCCTTTGCTAAATAACGTGAGTTTTGGATAATACTATCTAAAAATCAATGAATTAGCTCCAGAGGAGCGATGCTGTTTGTAGAAAACGATTTAAAAATGCGCTTAAAGTCTGGAAGACCGAGCCCAAGTTGGGTTATTTTTTAACAGAGTCGGTCTTCCAGACCTTTGATTAAGAGGGATTTACCAAACATTTTCTACAAACAGATACGGTCTTCTAGACCTTTTTTTTATCCAAAACTCACGTTAAGTATTGTTTTGGCGTAACACCCATTAATTTTTTGAAGGATTTATTGAAAGTAGTTTTAGAATTAAACCCTACCTCTTGCGCCAAACCGAAGAAAGTCATGTTTTTACCTTCTTCAGACTGTGCCAACTTAATAAATTCCATAATCCGATAATAATTCACATATTCAAAGAAATTCATACCAATGCGCTCATTGAGCAAACGAGCCAATTCTGGGTTGCTAATGCCCATCATTTCAGCTAGTTCTGCTTTCAAAAGTTTATTATTCAAATAAGGTTTCTTTTGCTCCATTAATTGTTCCAAGGCTTCTTTAAGTTGATTTAAGTCGGCAACCGTTAATTTAGAATTAGCATATTTTTGTAGGACTTCCATAGGCTTTTGCCTAAATAAATCTGGTTCATTTATACTATAAAAAGCGATAAACAAAATAATGAAGGCAATACTTATCCAAATGGCTGGTCGATATTTTATTTCTAATAATTCATATCCAGCAAGATTCAACAAATAAATAATCGTCCAAACCAATAAACAACTCCCAATAGCTATTAAAAAATTGAGAAAGAATTGCGTTTTTACCGTGTAACTTAGCTCATTGAGTAGCTGTTTTTTAAACTGTAAAAATTCATACAAACTCATTGCCCAATAAGTAACATTAAAGGCTAGGCCAAAACCAACAACAATATTTACTACTCTAAATAATTCTCCACTTTGCACTCTTTCATTCAATACTTCATCCGTAGACAACATAAAATAAAAAACGATAAACAAAATATAACATACCCCAGGAATATAATGGACTAAATCTATGTAGGAAAAACGTTTGCCCAATAAGGATGACTTTGTAAAAAGATAGACGGTCGCACCAAATAAGAGAATAGAAAATTCAGAAAAGGAAATCAATCTAGGATTCGGGCCAAAAATGTCCGACAGATATAAAATACGCCCACTCAAACCAATTAGTAGTACAAAAACTAAAAAAGCAATATAACCATTGATATTTCTTCTGTTCTTCGCAGAAAAAAGATAAATGCCTAATAAAAATATACTTTGGAAAAAGCCAAAGTATACCAACTGATTTAGTAAGGTTTGCATAAGTAATATTGAGTAAGACCGTAAAAGTAGTTTTAGGACACGGAGTACACAAAGAAGACACAAAGCGCACAAAGTATTTATTACTTCTAATTCTTAACGCTTAGTGACTTCTGTGTCTTCTTAGTGGCCTCTGTGTCCAAATCCATTTTGTTTACTGACGAGTAAAAGGATATAGTTATTAATCTCTTTTCTATTTTAACATAAACTGATTAACATGTTTAACTCCCCCATGTTTCATTTTAATATTTGCTTGATAAAAAGCATCAAAGGTAGCTTTATCTTTCCATTCAGTAATCACCAAATAATCAGGCTGGTAATAATATCCAAAAGGAGATTTCCCGTTCATTAATTCTAGAACTGTTTTACCACCCAATTTCTTAGTCTTTTTGGCTAAAGTTTTTTTAAATTTGGTGAAATCACCAGCTTCTTTTTGCCAATAAGCCGTTGCCACCGTTAATTTATCTTTATCAATCTGAAAAGATACATCGGTTGGCATTTCATAATAAGTCAAATTAAAAATAGACCAAAGCGCCCGACGTTGTTCATGAAAATCAGGGACTTCCTTTTCAATCTCTGTAAGAAACGCTTCTCTTTGCGCCAAGCTACTCCATTTTCCAAAAGCAAAAACTTCTGGCTGAATATTCCCTTGCGTAGATGCTGCAATTGCATATCCTGGCAAAGGCTGATAACTTAATCTCATAGCAACAGGAAAAGCTGTTTTTTTATACTTATCGAAAAGTACTTCATTGTCGGGTTGATTACTTAATAAAAGGATGTCTAAGACTTCTCCTTTTTTGAAGTCAAAGGACTTGATATTGGATTGGGCATTCAAAGCAATTTGGGATAAACCAATAAATAATAACGTCGCTAATAATTGAAAAAATCTCATAAACTGTTTTTTAATTAAGAATGATAACAGCGACAAAACTATTCGCAAGGATAGAAAATGTAAAGAAAAAGGAAGGTCGAAAGGTGCAGATACGGTACTTGTACTTATTCCTACTAATTTAAAGGAGAATTTCAAGCCATATTAGAAAAAATCACTAATTTGTGCTTCATCAAACTTACATACCTAAAGTTCGACAAAATGAAAAATCACTCCTTTCTTCTGCTTTTTCTAGTACTTATCTTCAGTTGCACCGAAAAAGAAACCGCTGACCTAATTCTACTAAATGGTAAAATTCTAACAGTAGATGCCACCAATCCAGAAGTAGCAGCCATTGCCACTAAAGGAGATAGGATTTTAGCCTTGGGCACAGATATGGAAATGAATCAGTATAAAGGCGAACAAACTAAAGTAATTGACCTAAAAGGACAATTGGCTATTCCAGGATTAATAGAAGGACATGGACATTATATGAGTTTGGGGCGAACATTGATGCAAATAAATTTAAGTCAAACAAAATCTTGGGAGGAAATTGTCAATAAAGTCGAAATAGCAGTTAAAGGTGCCAAACCAGGAGATTGGATATTGGGTTGGGGTTGGCATCAGGATAAATGGGAAAAGGTCCCCTTTGAATCACATGAAGGTTTACCCATTCATCACACTTTAAGTGCGATTAGTCCAGATAATCCCGTGATGTTATCACATACAAGCGGGCATGGTGAATACATCAATGCCAAAGCTATGGAAATGGCAGGAATTACTAGAGAAACAGCCAATCCATTAGGCGGAGAGATTGTCAGAGATGCGCAAGGCAATGCTATTGGCATGTTAAGAGAATCCGCTGCACAATTGATTGACGATGTATATAATGCCTATGAAAAAACTCGCCCAGCAGCGGAATTAGAAACAGAACATCGAAAACAAGTAGCGCTTGCCGCACAAGAAGCGTTGGAAAATGGCATTACTAGTTTTCAAGATATGGGGTCTTCCTTTGAAGAAGTGGCACTTTTAAAAACGATGGCGGCCGAAGGCAATTTACCCGTTCGATTGTATATGGCTATTCATGACCCAACCGAAATTATGGCAGAAAAATTAGCCGAATTCCGAATGATAGGTTATGGCAATAATTATTTGACCAATCGTTGTATTGGCGAAAAAGTATTAGATGGCGCATTAGGGACACACGGCGCTTGGTTACATGAGCCTTACGTCGATTTGCCCCATTCCTCAGGTTTTAATGTAACACCCGTAGAAGAAATAGAAAAATCCGCAGCATTAGCCGTCCAACATGGTTATCAGATGGCGATTCAAGGAATTGGCGATAAAGCAACAAGTGTCTTATTAGATATTTATGAACAAGCATTCAAAGACAATCCCAATCAATCGGATTGGCGTTGGCGGATAGAACATGCCCAAGTAATTCATCCAGATGATTTACAAAGATTTAAAAATTTAGACGTAATCGCAGGGATTCAAGGTGTTTTTGCTTGTTCGGATGGGCCTTGGGTGGCAACTCGGTTAGGCGAAGCTCGGACTAAAGAAAGAGGTTATTTATGGCGCACTTTAATTGACGAAGGCATTCGGGTAATGAATGGCACCGACCCACCCGTAGAAGATATTGACCCCATTGCTAGTTTTCATTGTTCCGTCAGTCGGGTTTTGGGAAATAGTACTATTTTTCAGCCCGAACAACGGATGACTAGGGAACAAGCACTAAAATCTTACACCATTGATAATGCTTATGCTGCTTTTGAAGAAGATATTAAAGGCTCTTTGGAAGTAGGGAAATTGGCGGATATTACGGTTTTGTCGCAGGATATTATGACGATTCCTAATGAAGATATTCCAGCGACAGCCGTGGTTTATACTATTGTTGGGGGGAAGGTGAAGTATGAACGTCAATAACTCCAAAACCGCAACCCAATAAATCCATACCGCACAAAATAAATCACTAAACCGTTATTTAGAATTATCAAATAGTTTCCCATTAAAAAAAGTAGTTTCGTCATAATAAGGAGAACCTGTCATTGTTTCCCTAACCTCTGTCAAAGTTCTTTTAGATTTTAAGATGCCTATATATTTTTGGTAATCATAATCCGAAAAAATCATAAAAGTGCCTTTTTCAGTTGTCAAGGCACTTACGTTAACAAAAGCTACATCGCTTTTTTCCAGCGCTGGTAATAGGTTTTCGTAACCAGTAGCAAATGGTTCTTTCTCTTTATTATATGGTAATACAATGCTTCTAGTCTTATAAATATCAAAAATATGTGATTTACTAGTTTTATGCTCATCCGAAGGAAAATAAGAAAAGGAAAGTTCTGCTAATTTCATAGACAGACATTCTTTAATTACCTCATTTTCTAATTTAACGGCTTCTAGCATTCTTATAAGCATCCAATATTTTTCCTCAACTATTTTCATTTAAGTATTTTTAAGTTATCGCCGCCCGAATCCTATATTCCGCCTTATCCCAAGCCTCCGTCTCCATCACCTTTTTAATAATTTTTACCACGTTATAAATATCCTGAAATCGCAAATACATCGGCGTAATCCCAAAACGCAAAATATCAGGCGTTCTAAAATCAGAAATGACGCCTTCTTTTTTAATGGCTTGGTAAATACCATGCCCTTCTTCATGGCTATAAGCAACATGTCCCGCTCGTTTTGCTGCTGCTGTTGGACTGGCTAAAACAAAGCCAAAATCATTACATTCTTGTACCATTAATTCCATAAATAATTCGCTCAAAGCAAT
Source organism: Saprospiraceae bacterium (assembly GCA_965277445.1). GTDB lineage: Bacteria > Bacteroidota > Bacteroidia > Chitinophagales > Saprospiraceae > JAFMDF01. The sequence continues at coordinate 198,244 of CBDICY010000010.1, forward strand.
GGCTTTTTGTCTTAATGCCTGCATACTGGTTTGGGCAAATAAATCAAGTCCATTTTCTAATGCCGCCATACCTAATATACCAGGTGTCCCACAGCGAAATCGAGCAATGTCGGGGGAAGGCGTATAGTCATCTGTAAAAGCAAAAGGGTCTTGGTGTCCCATCCAACCAGATAAAATAGACAAGGCCTTTTTTTGATGTCTTTTGGCAACATAGATAAAAGCAGGTGCGCCAGGACCGCCATTTAAAAATTTATAACCACAACCCACCGCAAAATCTACTTGGCAATTATTTAAAGCCACTTCGATAGAGCCAACACTATGACTTAAATCCCAAACTACTAAAACACCCTTTTCATGTGCCTTTTCAGTAATGGCTTTCATATCTTTAATCGCAGCCGTTTTATAATGCACTTGGGTTAATAATAAAACCGCCACTTCTTCATTCAAATTATCTAATATATCTGCGGGGTCAACGATTTTCGAAATTAATTGCCCCTCAGAAAAGGCGCTAATGCCTTGCATCATATACAAATCAGTCGGAAAATTGCCTTTTTCTGACAACATAATATTTCGCCCTTTATTTAGACTAATCGCCGCGCATAAAGCTTTATAAATATTAACCGAAGTGGTATCCGCCACCAATACTTCCCCTTCATTCGCCCCAATTAACGGCGCTATTTTATTCCCTACTCTAATCGGTGAATCAAACCAACCAGCCTGAGACCAAGAGCCAATCATGCCTTCGCCCCATTCTTTTTGCATGGTTTCCAGCAAGCGTTTTTTTGTACTTTTTGGTAGCGAACCTAGTGAATTACCATCCATATTGATTTTGCCTTTTGGCAAATAAAAAGCTTTTCCAAGCGACGCTAATTCGTCCTTTTTATCCAGTTGTTGGCAGTACGGTTTAGTTATCTTTTGCATAAAGGTCTTGATGTTGAATTTTTTAAGCAAAACGGGAGTTAATCCATTAGGTTTAGGAATACTTCTTAAAAGCAGCGAATTTCTAAGAATAATTTGATTTGACCTTCTTTTCAGTCAAATTATTTTTCAATAGACGACTTAACAAACATTTTAAGCAAGAATAAAGGCTTTAAAAAGAAGTAAACCTTACTTTTGCGAAATTTTAATTACAAAGCGCATATTGTACTTTGCCACCTATAAGCATTAGCGAATGGATGTTATTTCTGAAAAATTGATTCAAACCATGAATGCCTGGCCACCAGAGGTGATTTGGGTGTTGATGTTATTGATTTGTTTTATGACGATTCTGGGGGCGAATCGATATTATGGACCAAGTGGCTTATTTGCCTACATAGCAGTATCTATTATCATTGCCAATATTCAAGTATTAAAAGCCGTACAGTTTTCCTTATACCCAGAACCTGTAGCGCTAGGAACTATTTTATTTTCCTCTACTTATTTAGCCACCGATATCTTAGGAGAAAATTATGGCATAAAAAAAGCTCGAAATGGGGTATTTATGGGATTATTTGCCCATCTCTTTTTCTCGTTGATTATGTTATTCACTTTAGGGTTCTCTCCATTGACGCCAGAACAAGCAGGAGAAGATATGGCTTGGGCATTACCTTATCATAAACACATTTCTAGTTTATTCACCCTACAATTTTCTTTATTCTTTGCAGGTTTAGCTGCTTATTTAACTAGTCAACTATACGATATTTGGTTTTACGATTGGATTAAAAGAAAAACAGGCGAACGATATTTATGGTTTCGGAATAATGCTTCTACGATGGTTTCTGCCTTGATTGACAATACCGTTTTCTCTGTTTTAGCTTGGATTGTTTTAAGTTCCAATCCACTACCCTTTATGACCGTTTTGGTGACTTATATTTTAGGCACTTATTGGTTACGATTGTTTATTGCCGTTTTAGATACACCTATGATTTATTTGTCAAAAAAATGGAGTTATAAACGATGAATGATGAATGATAAATTCGGTGATTTGGAGAGAATAGGCAGAAAAGGATTGTTTAGGTAATAAATACGATTTCGGTGTAGATTTTACAATAATTACTAGGTGTTTTGTAAATTCATCTTTCATCTTTCATCATTCATCATTAAAAAATCTGTATTTTTGCAAAATGTTAGAATATCCTGGATTTAATTTTGAAGTAGTTAAAGAATCGAGCGAAACAAACGCTAGAATAGGCTCCTTAACGACCCCGCACGGGACGATTGAGACCCCTAATTTTATTTTTTGCGCCACCAAAGCAGCGATAAAAGGAGCAGGTCCAGAAGACCTAAGAGCAGCCAATACCGATATTATCTTGGCCAATACGTATCATCTTTTATTGAGACCTGGTCCAGATTTGATTGAAAAAATGGGTGGTTTGCATAAGTTTATGAATTGGGATGGGCCAATGTTAACGGATAGTGGTGGTTTCCAGATTTTTAGTTTGGGGCATGGTTCGGTGGCAGAAGAGATAAAGGGGAAAAGAAGCTCTGGTTACGCCAAAAGTTTGAAGAAAATAACGGAACAAGGCGCCACCTTTAAATCTTATATTGACGGTAGCAAAAAAGTCTTAACGCCAGAATCTGCCATTGATACTCAGCGAAAATTAGGCGCTGATATTATTTTGGTACTTGATGAATGTACACCTTTTAATGTAGACAAAAGATACACCGAAAAGTCGATGGAATTGAGTCATCGCTGGGCTATGCGAAGTTTAGAAGAATTCAAGCGGGGGCATAATGGTAAGCAAGGCTTATACGGCATTATCCAAGGTGGCGTTTATGAGGATTTAAGATTGAGGGCTTCTAATTTTATCTCTGAACAACCTTTCTTTGGACATGCTATCGGTGGTTCTTTAGGCGCTAACAAGGCGCAAATGTATGAAGTGGTGGATATGGCAATGGCTGGTCTAAGAAAAGACAAACCGATTCATTTATTAGGCATTGGTGGTGTACAAGATGTTTGGGAGAATGTCGCCAAGGGCATTGATACCTTTGATTGTGTGTCTCCAACTAGAATCGCTCGTCACGGTTGGGCCTTAGTCCGTACAGAAAAGCGTTATAGATTAAACTTGATGAATGCCACACATAGAGAATCAGACATAGCGGTAGACCCCGAATGTGATTGTAGAACTTGTCAAAATTATAGTCGAGCTTACATTCATTATTTATTAAAAGCAAAAGAATTACAAGGCATGCATTTATTGACGGTGCATAATATCCGATTTATGACGCGTTTATTTGAAACGGTAAGAAATGCTATTAAAAATGATAATTATTTAGAGGCAAAGCGGGCTTGGTTGAATGCTTGATACTAATTTTTAGTCAACTATAAAGTAATAATCCGTGGGGGAGTTAAATCAGTAAGGGCAATATTCCCCATCGATTTAGTTTCCCCACGGATTTTTTTATTAGTGATCCAAGTTATAATGTTGCTGGTTAGAGTTTGTAGCCCGACACTTCTATTTACTCGCCTCTGGCGATTTCTTTGCAAAAAGTACTTGCCAGAGGCAAGAAAAATAGTGGTATCGGGTTGAAAATCCTAACCCGCAGTATCTTAAGAAATAAAACTTAACAACCCTATCGTAAACAGTGTACCACAAACCGATAAAACTGACATGAATATATTTGAAGAAATTCGACATAAAACCCGCCTAGTAGCAGAAGCTGCTCAATTTATCACCATCGAATACGGTAAATTGGATGCTTATGCAAAAGTACTCCCTATTGAAAATATTGCCAATCCTCCGCTGGATGAAACTTGTCATTATTTGGGGCATAAGGAAGGGACTTTATTATATTTCCTCACTTTAGAAGCCATCAATTTTGGTTCGGGGTATTTTCCACATTTAAAAAATAGTGTAGCAGGTTCAGGGTATTTTACGGTAGCGAAAGCATGGAAGGTTTATTTTGAGCAAAATGCACCAGTTACTGCCTTTGATTTAACTCAATTAACTCCTCAAGACTGCCTCACTATTTTTGGGCAATCAAAGGGCAATAAAGCTATTGTAACATTAATGGGATTTTTTGCCGCTGCTTTAAATCAAGTAGGGAATTTCTTATTAGAAAGATTTAAGGGCGAGGTGAAATTAATGTTTGAATCCGTTCAGCATTCTGCGGAAGGGTTAGTTAATTTACTGATACAAATACCTTGCTTCCAAGATTTTGCTCCTTATAATAATTTAATCGTACCTATTCTAAAAAGACCACAAATTGCCGTAGCAGATATTTCTTTAGCCTTTAAAAATAAAGGACTTGGTTATTTCAAAGACCTCGATCAACTCACCATTTTTGCGGATAATATGGTGCCCCATGTCTTGCGTTGCGATGGCATTTTAACCTATGAAGCGGCTTTAGCGGACATCGTTGATAATCAGCAATTAGTAGCAGCAGGTGCTCCTATGGAAGTTGAAATTCGAGCTTGTGCGATTCATGTCGTTGAATTGTTGAAGGCTAAATTTCAAGAACGAGGATTTAATTTCACCTCAGTTGATTTAGATTATTTGCTTTGGAATCAAGGGCAAGCCCCTTATTACGAAACTACTTACCCTATACATTTAACTCGTACTATATTTTATTAAGTAATATTCAACTTTACGTCTTAGAAGTCAGATCAGGCTGACCGCTATCCAATCTGACTTCTGGCAGAAAAATAATTTTTTCGATCTGACTTCTGACCTCTTTTATATAACTCTGCAACCCATTGCCCTTTTCCTGTACTACTTTTAGAATTACCACTTCAAATAAAAAGGATTAAACCATAAAGGAATGTTGTTCAAACTACAAAAGATTACAAGTATCATTTTACTAGGCATCCTCTTATCGACTTGTCAGGAAGTAATTGATTTTGAAACCCCAGACACCATAAAAAATGCGATTTTTATCGAAGGTAAATTAACCAAGGGAGAACCAAGTACGGCATATGTAAAAATTGGGCAAGTTTTTAATTTTTCAACCAATCCTAGTTTATTAGTAGGCGAATCTGTTCAAATTATAGATGAATCTGGGCAGGCACTCTCTTTAAATAGTCGGGAACAAGGTATTTTTAGATTAAATATTCCAAACGATCACCCTGCCTTTAAAGTCGATTATGGAAAAGCTTATAAAATAAGTGTCCGATTGAAAAATCAGGAAACGTATGAATCCAATTATGATACCTTATACCAAGCCCCTGCTCCTACCAATTTAAACTTTCAAAAAACCTTCAAGAATGTACAAAATGCAGCGGGCGAAATCTCCTCAGAAGAATTTTTAGCCTTCAATATCAGTACCCCTTTTTTAACCTATGCGGACGGGACAAAAACACGTTTCTTATGGGAATTTAGTGGTGTTTTTCAGTTCTCTGACACGCCAAATGGATTCGGTTTTTATCCTTGTAGAGCGACTAGTCAAGAACCTAAAACTTGTTATGTAAGCATTAATCCTTCCGCTAATTACATTAGTTTAAATAGTGATTTACTATCGGGAAATGAAGTGACAGATTTTACCTTTTACGAAGCCTCAAATCTAAATACTTTTGTTTTTGCCGAAGGCTATTATTTATCTGTCTTTCAACAATCCATCAGCGAACAAGCCTTTAACTATTGGCAACAAGTCAATTTATTAACCAATAGAAATGGATCTATTTTTGAACAACCGTCTGGGAAGATAACGACAAACATTAGGAATATAGACAATCCAAAGGCAGAAATTTTCGGTTTTTTCTATGTGACGGAAAGCTTCGTCAAAAGAATTTATGTTTCCCCTGATGTTGCAGGTAATCCCAAAAGAGCATGCCCCTCTCCTCCCCCAGCACCACTTTGTGATAACTGTTTGTGTCAAGAAGGAAGTTCCACCGAAAAACCTGAATGGTGGATCGAATAATTTTATTGACTAGGAGGGGTATCATTTATCAATAATAACTGCTTTTGTTCTTCTTCTAAATGTAGAAAACCTTCTGTTTTAGTAATTTCTTGTGCTAATGAAGCATTGATCCGACTTATTTTATCAAAGATATGATTCACCAAATGAGCGGCATTACTAATCTTTCGTTTAATGACCCAATCTGTAATCAAGCTATCTACAAAATCATCTAAGAAATTTCGAATGGTATCCACTTGACGACGAAAATCAATTTTGAAATGAATGGATAAATCTGCTAGTTCTTCCTCATATTTTTGCAAGTATTTGTTGACTTTCATCGTATTGCGTTCAATCCGTAGAATAAGCTGACTATTTTTGACTTTCCGTTTTCTATTTTTAGGATTTAGTCCCCAGGATTCTACTTGGTCTAAATCCAACATCATTTTTTGCAATACTTTTTTCGTTCTTTTACCTTCAAAAATAGCCTGTTCAATTTCGGTTATTTTCGCCTCATGATTAATGATGTTTTTATTGGCAATCAAAATACTTTCCGTCATCGGATGATCTTGTCGAAGCAGTAATTTTTCTTTTTTAACCAATAAGATTTCTAAATCTTTTTCTACGCCAAATTGACTACTATAAGTCTGTTCTAAAATTGCTTTTTCTTCTTTTAATGCAGTTAAATTTTCAACTGTTCCTTTATGTTTTAAAAAAGCATCTAAATATTCTTGCCGCTCTACTTCTAATTGCTGCTCCTTATCTCCTAACATCGTTTGAAAAAGCGCATAAAAATTAGTACCTGATAATTTCTCAACATCTGCTAATTCCTTTTGTAAAGTAATGGCTAATACCTCAACTTCTGTGGTTCTTTGCGAAATTAATGCTTCCAAAGTTTGTAATCGAATAGCAATTTTTTCCTTGCGCTTTAAGCTTTTGTATAAATTTGTTATTTCTTGATTGAGTTGTCCCATTTTTATGGTTTAGATGTTATTAGCAGAGGGCTGTGGGCGGAGGGCTTAGGTGAGCACCTCCTAATAATAATGTGATATACTGTAAAAAGGTAATGAATTGATGAGGTAATGAGATAAATGAGCGAGTCCTCAAGTCTCAACATCAAATTTAACTATTCCTTTATCTGACCAACTCATTACCCTATTAAAAAATGTCAGTTATGCCTATAGAATTAAGAAAAATCCAAAAAAGATACCTTGTGTTTTATCTTCTGACCTCATGACCTTGCAACCTCATGACCTCACTTCTTCCGCCACTTCAATTCTCTAGCCGCCAAATCTTGATCAAAGATTTCCTCTAGTAAATCATACAACTTAGGATGCTTTTTTTGCAAAAGCAAAGGTCGTTCAAAAAAATATTCTGCTAAAACGGCAAAGAATTCGATTCGACTAGTCTGTGCATAAGGATGAATATCCGCTTTATCTTTGACCAATTCTTCCAATTTTTGTTCAATCATATCGACCCAAGGGATACAATATTGTTTTTCTAAAAAGACTTTTGGAATGCCGTCAATCGAACCATCTTCTTTATCCAAAATATGTACAAATTCATGAATCGCCGTATTTCGTTTATCAGTCTCATTTTGAAATCCTTGTCGCAAGGCGCGCCTAGATAAAATCATTTTACCATTTAAGGCGCCCGTTCCAACCATCCCCAAAATAGGGCGATCATTGCCTGTGCTTTCATAGTCTAGGTTAAAACTACTTGGGTAGATTAAAATCTCCGCTAGTTTTTTGTATTTCCATTCGGGAAAAGCAAAAATAGGAATGACAGCACTAGCGCCAACCAAGACTTTATCCGTATCATCAATCGGTGTATCAATCCCTGTAATTTTACAATTAAGGATGAATTCCTTGACTTTATATTCAAATAATTGTTGTTCTTTTTTATTCAGACTTTTATAAAAATTGACATAGCGATTAAGAATAATTCGCCATTTAGGAGGGAACGGTTTTTTAGGTTTTTTCCAGCGCCTGAATGGATTACCTGTCATAGCAAAAAAGAAGGTAAACCCCGCTAGTATAATCAAGACTACTTTTAGAAACATCTGGTGATTTTTAGATTTCGTTGATGCCTTAAAGATAGCTATTATTGAGCCAATATAAAAAGCCCCTACAAATTTGCAGAGGCTTTTCATTTATGCGATAAAAATATTTGAATTCAATTCTAATATCTTCCACCACCGCCGCCGTATCCACCACGACCGCCACCGCCGCCGTATCCACCACCGCCACGGTTTCCACCGCCGCCGTATCCACCACCGCCACGGTTTCCACCGCCACCACCACGACTACCTCTATCTTCTGCTACTTTGACAACAATTTGTCTCCCATCAAGCTCACTTTCATTCAAATCCTCAATTGCTGCATTTGCTTCATCGTCATTTAGCATTTCAACAAATCCAAAACCTTTCGATCTTCCTGAGAATTTGTCCATAATAATCTTACAAGAATCAACTTCTCCAAACCCTTCGAAAACGGCTTTTAAGTCACTCTCTTGTGTGTCAAAGCTTAACTTTGCTACAAAAATATTCATAAAAAAAATTTAAAAAAATAAAAAAAACAAGTTATCGTAGATAGCTGTATCTATTAAACTTGTAGTAAAGCTATGCCTATTAATTGACACCGAAGGGTTTTATGGCTAAATCTTTGGATTTATTATTTTTAATACTTGCTTATAGCGGCTTTATTGCACAAAGGAAGCATAAACTAAAGTTTCGGGTAAAATTATTTGCATAAAATTTAATAAATTCAAAATTTTATTGGTCTAAATAAATGGAAAATAGTTTAATTCAAAATTTTATTTTGTTACTTTTTTGAATATTAGATGAGCAATATTTATAATCCTTTTTTTAGTCAATCAAAATAAATCTCTAGGAAGAGAACATTTACAGGAAAAGAATATTATTTTAAATAAACATCATTTTTAACCATAAATTACAACAAATAAATTTAAAAATTGAAAATAAATTTTGTTTTCAATTAAAAAATCCTAATTTTATTATGACCTGAACCATTCTTCATTCCCTAAATATTATAGTTATGAATCGTAATGAATCTATTTCCAAATACATGGCTACTAAATTAATTACCTTCAAGCCTACAGATGATATATGGCATGCCATTGATATTATTGTAAAAATAAGATTTCGGGAACGCCCGTCGTAGACGAAAAAGGCGCGTTAGTGGGGATGCTTTCAGGAGTATATTGTATGCGAGTCGTATTAGAAGGTACTTATAATAATCAATCTGGTGGTTTGGGGGAAGTAAAAGACTACATGGCAGTAAACCCAACAACTATTGATATTAAAACAACCTTATTAGAAGCGACTTTCAATTTTGCGCATTCCAAATATAAAAGATTTCCTGTATTAGAAAATGGCAAATTAGTTGGGCAGTTGAGTAGCAGTGATGTGTTAAAAGCAATTTCTAAATTAAGACCAACCGTAAAAGTAACGCCTGATAGTTGGAAACGTAGAATGCCGGTGATGAATCCTTCTAAGACAGGTCGGCATAGCGAGAATGCTTAATTGATTATCTCAGAAAACATAAATAATTTTCATTCTAAGTTGTTCAGCGTTTAAATGATTAGTACTTCGTTTTTTGAAAGGGTTATATATGTTCAAATAGCGTGGCACAACTCAGAGAGTTGTATTACTTTAACCTAATTGCTGTAATTCCAAAATCAATCCCGCAATTGTTCCATTCATAAAGTTCGCCAATAAGGCAGCAATCAATGCTTTTACCGCAATCTCCGTTAACTCCGTTCTACGTTCTGGGCACATGCCACCAATACCAGGAATAGCAATCGCCAAAGTCGCAATATTCGCAAAACTACAAAGGGCAAAAGATAATATAATCTGTGCTTTTTCGCTGAGTGGAGCGCCTGTGGCTTCTAAAATTTGTCCATCTAAATAAGGCATTAAATTGCTATAGCTCAATAACTCTGTAAACACCAATTTTTGCCCCAATAAAGCCCCTGCAAAAGTTGCTTCCTGCCAATCAATTCCCATGAGGTAAGCAAGAGGCGCAAGCAACCAGCCCAAAATTAAATCTAGCGATAAGTCAAATCCTCCCAATCCACCTACCCAACCTAACAATCCATTGGTCGCCGCCACCAAGGCCACAATCACAATTAACATAGCACCAATATTTAAAGCCAACGATAAGCCTAAAGTAGTTCCTTTGGTAACTGCGTCAATGACATTCGCATATTTCTGTTCTTCCTCAAAAGTGATGGCAACCGCAGCATCTAATGCTTCTTTAGATTTGGTTTCTGGATATAAAATTTTGGCAAACATCAATCCCGCAGGTGCAGACATAAAAGAAGCGGCAATCAAATACTCAATCTTCACCCCATAATTGGCATAAGCCAATAACATCGACCCTGCAATAGACGCTACTCCGCCTACTAAGACCGTAAAAAATTCCGATTTGGATAAACGGCTTAAATAAGGTTTAATCACTAAAGGTGCTTCCGTTACACCAAGGAAAATATTGGCACTTGCCGACAAAGATTCTGCTTTAGAAGTTCCTAAGATGCGTTGCAATCCACCACCAATTATCTTTACAAATAGCTGCATAATGCCTAAGTGAAATAATAGGGCAGATAAAGCAGCAAAAAACAAAATCACCGGTAATACTTCCAAGGCTACAATAAATCCATCTCCTCCAAATAACTCAAACATTTTATCGGTCGATAAGCCGCCAAAGACAAACTTTGTCCCTTCTTTGGTATAGGCTAAAATATTGGTGACGATGTTGGATAGGAATAAGAGTATCTTCTTTCCAAACTCGGTATAAAGTGTTATAAAGGCAAACCCTAGTTGAATAAGAAATGCGCCAATGACTATTCTTCGGCTGATTTTGCTGCGGTTGTTGGAGAGTAGATAGGCGATGAATAGTAGAAGGACGATGCCTATGATGCTTCTGATAATTCCCATTTTCAGTTACTATTAGTTGATGGTTTATTTGAAAATTGGGTAGTAAGGTAGGGGAAATATTGGGAATTTTTGTTTTTTGTAGGAGTAGAATTTGTAGATGAATAACCCTTTTTCTTCTTGTTAGGTAACGCTTTTCTTTTTATCTTGCATATACAATACAAATAAAATGGCAGAAAGCATTCCTATTTCCATACCTTCTTATGATTTTTCTGTGGAATCCTACCACAAACTAACTGAGGTTGGCATACTAAAACCTAATGATAAAGTAGAACTAATTGAAGGCAAAATTATTCCTATGAGTCCAATACATAGTCCTCATGCCGCTTGCGTAGAACGATTGGGAGAGTTACTGAGGCAAAAAAAACAAGACAATCAATTTGTCAGAAGTCAAAATCCTATTACTTTAGGTACGCATTCTGAACCTGAGCCTGATTTAGCTTTAGTGAAATATAGGGATGACTTTTATGAAGAGAATCACCCTACCGCAGCAGATGTTTTTATCGCTATAGAAGTTGCTTATTCTACTCAGAAATATGATAGGGAAACGAAGATGCCTTTATTTGCCCAATATGGTATTCCTGAATCATGGATAGTGGACTTGAAAGCTAAGACTATTGAGGTTTATTCAAAACCTAAGAATGGCGAATATCAGGATAAACAGACTTTTAAACGAGGCGATGTTTTGGTTTCTGGGTATTTTGAGCGGTTGTTGGTTAATCGGGTGATTAAATAAGCTACTCAAATCATTTTTAGTAAATCTTCAATTGGTTCTTCTATAGCCATCTCCTCAATAAGACTATCAATTACTTTTTTATTTGCTCCTTTGTAGTTTTGTTCTTTAATAAGCACATCAATGTTGAGTTTTTCCCGTATTGCTTTAAAAAAAGTCATGAAAACAGTATTTATTTTATCCCTTTCCTTATTGATTGTTAACTGTTCTGTAAACTCCGAAGAATGGGAAATGCGACATGATAGAGAATTTGAAATAGGAAATCTAAATTTAGCGTTAGACTATATTAATAATTCCATTTCATTAGACTCTTTAAATCACAAAACTTTTTTTAAAAGAGGGCTAGTTTATAAGGAATTAAAAGAAGATGCAAGAGCAATTTTAGATTTTGAAAAAGCAGTAGCATTAAATGAAAAAGATTTTGGTTCTTTGACAATTTTTGCAAAAGCGGAAAAAAAGCTTAAATTTCTCTTCTAAAAAATAGAGAAATGAGTCAAGATTTAAGCTTTTATTCAATGCTACTTAATATTCCAAATTTGGAGGTAGAACAAGTTTCTATTAAAAAAAATGCAATTCATATTTTCTGTAAAATAAAAAAAATAGAAGGAGAAATATGCCCAGATTGCGCTCAATTAGTCGATAGTAAAACCCCAAAATATCGCCGTCAAGTTCGAGACCTAGATATTAGTGGTCGAAAAGTGATATTACATATTCAAGTTCATCAATATCGGTGTAAATGTGGTCGCACTTTTAGTGAATCCTTTGACTTCGTTTCTTCTGGAAAAAGCTATACCAAAAGACAAGCTAAATATATCTTTGAAATGAGTGCTAAACAAAGTCATTTACAAGTAGCTGCTATAGTTGATATGTGCCATAAAACGGTAGAACGAATCTGCTATGACCAAGTGCTTGAAAGATCAATTGATTGGTCTAAAATTAAGCGTATTGGTATTGACGAATTTGCTTTCAAAAAAGGGCACAAAGACTTCATAGTCATCTTGATTAACTTGGATACTCATGAAATTATTGATATATTAGAGCAAAGAGATAAAAGTTTCTTACGTGCTTATTTTCAAGGACTTGGAGAAAGTTTTTGTGCACAAATCGAGGATTTTTGTTCTGACATGTGGGGACCATTCCAAGATTTAGGACAGGAACTTTTTCCTAATGCCCGAATACATGTTGACCGCTTTCATTGGACAACTCATTTAAATGATGTTTTAGATAATATGCGCAAAAAACTTCGTCGAACCGACAAAGAAGAAGAAGTTTTTAAAAGGCTCAAATGGAAACTTACAAAGCGACCTGAAAATCTTAGCAAGCAAGACAAAGAAGATTTGCGAAAAGCATTTGATAAAGCACCAGATTTAGAAGATGCTTATCAACTACGAAATACCTTGCAGTCTATTTTCGATACAGATTATTCGTATGACTTTGCTGTTCAACAAATAGACCATTGGTTAGCTTATGCCGCCGAATGGAAAAACAAGTATCTTGATAAATTTATTGCACTTTTTCAACGTCACCAAAAAAACATCCTCAATTATTTTAAAACTAAGGTATCAAGCGGTGCAGTTGAAGGAACTAATAATTTACTTAGAACCGTCAAACGATTCACTTTTAACATGACTAATTTTGAAAATTTCAAATTTAGAGTTTTCGCCTTTAAGCAGTAATTTGCAAAAATTGTCAAAGAACCAAGATTTTTATTCTTTGAATAATTTAGGCGAGATTTATAGTAAAAAAGAAGCATATTCAATAGCCTTTAGTTATTACAATAAAGCGATTGCTGTAAAAGAAAATGCAAGTATATTTTTTAGTAGAGGGAAAACTTTTTTAAAAAGGAGGGATACCATAAATGCAGAAAAAGATTTTTACAGAGCAATTGAATTAGATTCAACATTTTATCTTGCCTATATGAATTTAGGGTTACTTTCTTTTGAACAATCAGATTTCAAGAAATCAATACTATTATTTGATAAAGCCTATAACTCTTTTTCTCTACGAAAATCTACCTTTAGCAATAAAGATTTAAAATCAATCATAGTTACTTATAGAGGTTTGGCGAAGATTAGAATAGGAAATATAGAAGATGCCTGTATTGATTGGTCATTAGATATAAATAAAGATAATGATATGGCAAAAAAATTAATAAATCAACATTGTAAATAGAATTTTATATCAGTAAAGTGCAACCCTTCCAAACTCCACCCTGTCCTTAAAATCAAATAACCTTCTAAATTGTAGAATAAATAAAAAACTTTTCCTATATTTGTTCTACAATCTAGTAACTAAGAAAGAAATAGAACTAATGAAAGAAACCAAACTAGGCGAATTTGAAGAAGTATTACTACTGTTAGTGGGCATATTGGGAGACGATGCTTATGCCTTTAAGATAGCCGAGGAGTTTGAATCCCAAACGGGTAGATCCGTATCTATTGGGTCGGTACATTCTACTTTAAGTCGTTTGAGTGATAAAGGCTTTTTAAAGTCGGAAATGGGCGCACCTTCTGCGACACGGGGCGGGCGACGAAAACGAGTTTATGAAATTACGGCTTATGGTGAGCGTACTTTAAGAGCCTCTCGAGATTTCAAGATGGATTTGTGGAGTCAATTTCCTGGCTTAGCGTTTCGCTTGACTTAGTATTCAAGCTAGTAAGGAAAATTGCTTGTGGTTCGTTAAGATTAAAATATCGGCTGAATGCATCGCTTGTAAGCAGAATCAGCTACAATATTATGCCGCAAGACATTCATTTGGCGATTACGAATTACTCGATATTTCAATCCTGACAGACTCCTAAAATAAAAATTTATTGATGCACTAGTTGACCAAGAACCGCATTGAATGAACTCAATGTAGGACTAAATAACAATGTATTGAAAGAAACAAATCAACCGACACCAAAATGGGCGAATCGCCTACTCGAATGGGTTTTGAAACCTGATTTGATAGAAGAAGTATTGGGCGATTTGGAAGAAAAATTCGAGGTACAACTCAATAAAAAATCACCATTTAAAGCAAAAGCAAATTATTGGTATCAAACCTTAAATTACCTACGTCCTTTTGCTATTAGAAATAACTTAATCACCGACTTAAACCCGTTCTTTATGTGGACACATAATTTAAAATTAGCCTTCCGAAATAGTATTCGAGACAAAAGCACTTTTTTGATTAATTTGATTGGTTTATCGACAGGATTGGCTTGTACGATATTGATTGCCTTATGGGTCATGGATGAATGGCAAGTGGATAAATTTCACGAAAAAGAAGGGCAATTATATACGGCGATGATTCACCATCAGCAATCTGATGGCATCAAGACTAGAGATTTCTCACAAGGTGGGTTATTAGATAAAGCATTAATAGCAGACTTTCCAGAAGTGGCAGCGGCAACGCAAGAATCAGAAGCTATTCCGATGCCTTTTATTTTGACCAAAGAAGCACAAAAAGTAAAAGGATTTGGCAAGTTTGTGCGCCCCAATTTCTTTGACTTATTTTCTTACGATTTAAAAGCAGGAGATAGAAAAACTTTATTCCAAGATAGACAATCCATTGCTATTTCGGAAGAATTAGCCTTAAAATTATTTGATACCAAAGAAGCGGTTGGCAGAACTGTTGAATGGGAAATATTAAGTTTAAAAGAAAAAGTAACCGTTACAGGCGTTTTTAAAAGACCTAACGCTAACTCGACCAATCAATTTGATTTATTATTACCCTTTCAGATATACGAAAATTTGATTAATGTCCAATGGGGAAATTATAATGCTAGAACCTTTGTGCAATTACACGAAAACGTAGATGTGGATGCTTTAAATGCTCGATTGACGCCTTATATCAAAGAAAAACCAGGCAATGAAAAAGAAGGCTTATTTTTAAAACCTTATGCGGAAAATTATCTATACGGCGAATACGAAAATGGCAAATTGGCAGGTGGAAGAATTGAATATGTACGCTTATTCTCAATGATTGCTTTCTTTATTTTATTGATTGCTTGTATCAATTTCATGAATTTATCGACCGCAAAAGCGACTCGTAAATTAAAGGAAGTAGGGGTCAGAAAAACAATTGGAGCAGACCGAAAATCATTAATTGGACAATATTTAGGCGAATCTATTTTTATTACTTCCTTAGCCTTATTAAGTTCCTTAGTGTTGGTGCAATTCTTTTTACCCCAGTTTAATGTATTGACAGGTAAAACCTTGACTTTTCCTACTAGTTTACCCATTTTAGGTGGATTATTAGGCGTGTCTATCATCACAGGTATTTTGGCAGGCAGTTATCCAGCCTTATATTTGTCTAGTTTCAACCCTGCCAAAGTATTAAAAGGAGCAACGAGTAGTTCGACAGGGGAATTATGGGTGCGAAAAGTATTGGTGGTTTTTCAATTTGCCCTATCGGTTATTTTGATTGTGGCAGTATTGGTGGTCTACAAACAAATTGATTTTATCCAAACCAAAAATTTAGGCTACGACAAAGAAAACGTCTTGACCTTCCCAAGTGAAGGCATGGCAGCGACTAATCTGGAAACCTTTTTAAATGAAATAAAACAAATGCCTGGCATTATCAACGCTTCTAGTACAGGCTATTCGTTTACGGAAGGGGGAAGCTGGACAACAGGTTTAAGTTGGGAAGGAAAAGACCCAGAAGAGAATGTTCGATTTTCAAACCTCGGCGTATACTATGATTTTGTTGAAACACTAGGCGTCGAAATGTTGGAAGGACGTACTTTTTCCAAGGAATTTGGCACAGAGGAAAATAATTTAATCATGAATGAAACCGCCATCAAAGTCATGGGCTTAACCGACCCTGTGGGAAAAGTGATTGATATGTGGGGCGGTAAAGCAACGATTATTGGCGTTGTAAAGGACTTTCATTTTCAATCTTTACATCAAGCAGTAACCCCCATGTTTTTTAAATTCAACCCTGAATTTTTACTTACCGTCATGGCAAGAATTGAAAAAGGCAAAGAAAAAGAAGTCATTCAAAATTTAGAAGCTTTTTACAAAACCAATAATCCAGGGTATGCGCTTAATTACACTTTTTTAGACACCGAATTTGCCACACAATATAAGGCAGAGGCAAGAGTATCTGCATTGGCACAATACTTTGCAGGTCTAGCGATTATCATTTCTTGTTTAGGTTTATTTGGCTTAGTGACTTTCTCTGCTCAACGTAGACAAAAAGAAATTGGGGTGCGTAAAGTATTGGGTGCGAGTACGTTCAGTCTGGTTCGTTTATTATCGGCAGAATTTACCAAAATGGTTTTAGTCGCTATTTTTATCGCTTTACCTATCAGTTATTACATCGCTCAATACTGGTTAGCAGGCTTTGCGTTTAAAATAACTTTAGCCCCTTGGTTTTTTATGGTAGCAGGATTAGGCGCACTTAGTATTGCTTGGTTAACAGTAAGTTTTCAGACCATTAAGGCAGCGAATATTAATCCCACAGAGAGTTTGAAGTCAGAATAACATTATTGAAAAATGGATAAACAGCCACCAAAATACGCTCAAAAATTCCTGTACTGGATACTCAAAAAGGAATTAGCGGAAGAAGTATTGGGAGACTTAGAAGAAAAATTTTATAAAAAACTAGAAAAGGAATCACCATTTCAAGCAAGGCGCAATTATTGGTATCAGACATTAAATTATCTGCGTCCATTTGCCATAAAAAACAATATTCTTAACCACCTAAACCCATTTTTTATGTTTAAGAATTATTTCAAAGTTACTTATCGGCTGTTTTCAAAAAACAAAACTTATCTATTAATTAATTCTTTAGGTTTGGGAGTTGCAGTAGCTTGTTGTCTTGCTGCTTATTTGTTCTTTGCCCATAATATTGAGTTTGATAATATGCATCAGGCTGAAAAAGTAGAAAATATTTTTAAAGTTCATGCACAACAAGAAAGCAAAACGGGATACTTTTCAGAGACAATGATGATTTCCGCACCGCTTGCCTCTGCAGCGGCTACAGATATTGCGGGCATCAAACGTTTCACCCGCTATATTCCAAAAGACGGATTTATTCAAAATGAGGAAAAAACCTTTAGTGAAGCTATTCATTTTGCGGATGCTACTTTTTTTGACCTTTTTGACTTTCCTGTTGTAAGTGGTGATTTATCTTCTTTTAAGGAAAAGCATAGTATTATTTTAACCGCTGAATTGGCTAAAAAACTGTTTGCTAAAACCGACCCAATTGGAGAAGATTTAGTGATTCATTTTCCAAATGAAAAAGAGCTATTATTATCTGTAGGTGCTGTCATTGAACAAATGCCTCAAAACAATAGCTTTGTTTATGATGCCATGATTCGATTTGACCATTTTGCAGAGGTGCTTGATTTGGAGACGACTGATTGGTCTGACTGGCGGAATCCTGCTACTTTTTTTGAGTTAGTTTCTACCGATATTGCTCCAGAAGTGAACCAACAATTAGCTAAATATATACCTATTCAAAATGAGGCAGAAAAGAGCGTAATTGTAAAAGATTATCGGTTAGAACCTTTTCTTTCTGGTTTTAAAGCAGACAAAGTAAATAGCTGGGCTAATTTAAGAATGAGTACGGTGCCTTTAGTTATTTTTGGTGTAATGGCGTTTATGATTTTATTAATTGCTTGTTTTAATTTAACCAATACTTCGATTGCGATGAGCCACAAAAGATTGAAAGAAATTGGGGTAAGAAAAGCGATAGGGGCCACTCGTCGGCAGATTATCTTTCAGTTTTTAATGGAAACAATGTTAACCATATTTATCGCCTTGATAGTTGGTTTGAGTATGGCGAAAACTTTTTTGCTGCCCGAATTTACCGCCATGTTTAACCTTGGTTATGGTCTAGTAGATTTAGATGGAACGAATCTAATAATTACCTTACTGATGGTATTATTCTTGGCTTCGTTGTTGGCAGGCATTTACCCCGCTTTATTTAATAGTAGTTTAAATCCTGTTAATTTGGTCAAAGGAGATGTCAAATTAAAAGGTACTAATTGGTTTACTCGTTCTTTGGTAACCATACAATTTGCTCTGAGTGTAATTTTTTTAATTGGAGGTACAATTTTCTTCCAGAACAATCTATTTATGGATACGATTGATTTTGGCTATGATTCTGACCAGATGATTGCGGTAGAAATTTCTAGTGAAAAAGAGTTTAATATACTAGCAGCTGCTATAAACAATAACCCAAAAATTGAAAATTTTGCAGGAACACATAATCACATCAGTTTTAGTACCTATCAAACTCCTGTAACGGTTAATCAAACTGATTATCAGTCAATGATAATGAGGATTGGTACCGATTATTTAAAAACGGCTGGTTTAAAGGTAATAAGTGGAGAAGCAACAGATTTAGGAAGTCAATCCGACGCAAAAGGTAATGTTTTAGTCAATGAAGCCTTTATAAATAAAGTGGGCATTAAAGATCCTTTAAACCAACAGATTATTGTGAATAATGAAAACCGACAAATCGTTGGTGTAGTAGCGAACCATAAAGAACGAGGAGAACGAGCACATATTGATGAACCTTTTGTTTATTATAGAGCTGACCCTAAAGAATATACGATACTGGCAGTCAGTACCAAACCAGCGGATTTAGCAGCAACTTACCTGTTTTCACAAAAAACGTGGCAAAAGAACATTATAAATAAACCCTTTGTTGGGCGTTATCAATCCGACATTCTATTGAAGAAATTACATCATATGAATAGGACGATGAGTACCGTCTTTATTTTTCTGACCTTTTTAGGGATACTCTTGTCTTTAGCAGGAATCTATGCCATGGCTTCTCTAAATATTGCTAAAAGAACTAAAGAAATTGGCATTCGAAAAGTTTTAGGCGCTTCGGTTAAAAATATTATTGCCTTAGTTAATCGGGAATTTGTAATTATTCTCACTATTGCCTCCATTATTGGTGCATGCTTAGGTTATTTTCTAATAAGAATGATGATTACCGAGGTTTTCCCTCATCATGTACCATTGGAGATTCTGCCTATAGCTATGTGCGGCTTATTGATTTTTGTAACTGGGCTTTTAGTGACCAGTTCCACAATTTTTAGAGTCGCTATTTCAAATCCTGTGAAGGCATTGAAATCGGATTAAACTATCTAAAATGAAGAATAATCTGCCTCCAAAATACGCTCGAAAAATGCTTAACTGGGTGCTCAAACCTGAGTTAGCAGAAGAAGTATTAGGCGATTTGGAAGAAAAATACGAGCAGAAGATAGTAACTACTACCCTATTCAAAGCAAAAGCAAATTATTGGTATCAAACCATCAATTACTTGCGCCCCTTTGCGATTAGAAATAATTTAATCACCGACTATAACCCATTTTTTATGTTCCGACATAATTTAAAACTAACCTTCCGAAATTTCAACAAAGATAAATCAACTTTTTTAATCAATTTGATTGGTTTGTCCACGGGTTTAGCTTGTGCGTTGATGATTTATTTATGGGTGGCAGATGAAGTGAGTGTGGATAAATTTCACCAAAAAGATGCTCAATTATTTCAGGTAATGAAGCATTCCGAATCGCCAAGTGGTGGGATTAATTCTTTTGCTTGGACACCTGCGCCTTTGGCAAAAGCGATGAGGTCGGAAATGCCAGAAGTGGAATATTCCACCAGTATTCGATTAAGACAAAGCGACCAACAAGGCATTGTACAAGCAGGAGACAAACAGTTAAAATTTACGGAACAGTACGCTGAATCCGACTTTTTTAAGATGTTTTCTTATAAAATTCTAGATGGCGATGCGACGCAATTTTTACAACGAAAAGAAGATATTGTCATCTCTGATAATTTTGCTCGGAAGGTTTTTGGACAAACTTCTAATCTAATTGGTAAAACAATCGAATGGGAAAAAGCACCTTTTTCTGGTACTTACCAAATTGCAGGGGTGTATCAAATGCCACCAAAAAATGCGACGAATCAATTTGATGTAGTCTTTCACTTTGATTTAATCATCGATAAATTTCCTGAGACGAATAAATGGAGCTACGGTGGGCCAGATACTTATATTGCTTTGCAGAAAGGAACAGATGTAACCGCCTTTCAAGAAAAAATAAGTACTTACTTACAAGAAAAAAGTGGCGAGGAATACCAGTCTTTATTTATCCGACCTTATTCAGATAAATATTTATACGGCAAATATGAGAATGGACAGCAAGCAGGTGGGCGAATTGATTATGTCTGGTTGTTCTCCATTATTGCCCTTTTTATTTTGGTGATTGCTTGTATTAATTTCATGAATTTATCGACAGCAAAAGCAACGCAGCGTTCTAAAGAAGTGGGCGTAAAAAAAGCAATTGGCGCAGAACGCAGCCATTTAATTAGCCAATATTTAAGTGAATCGGTTTTAATTACCCTATTTTCTTTGATTGTTGCCCTAGTTTTAGTGCATTTATTATTGCCTCAATTTAATATCTTGACAGGTAAAGAATTAGCATTTATTATTGAACCGAAAGTCATTGCTTCTATTCTAGGCATTACCCTTATTACAGGTTTGGTAGCTGGTAGTTATCCAGCTTTATATTTATCGGGATTTGAAGCGGTGGAAGTTTTAAAAGGTAAAATTAGTCGTTCCGTCGGAGAGGCTTGGATTAGAAAAGGTTTGGTCGTTTTTCAATTTGCTATTTCTGTTATTTTAATTGTATCCGTTTTAGTCGTCTACAATCAAATCCAATTTATTCAAAATAAAAATTTGGGTTTTAATAAAGACCAAGTGATTCATTTTAAAAAGGAAGGGCGACTGACTCAGGATATGAATACCTTCTTAAATGAAATTAAACAATTGCCGAATGTGGTCAATGCAGCGGGTATTCGAAGCGATTTAATCAATAACCGAACCAGCACTACAGGTGTTCGATGGGAAGGATTAACAGAGGGGAATGAAATTGCTTTTAAATACCTCCAAGTAGATTATGATTTATTAGAAACAATTGGAGTTGAATTAACGGCAGGTAGAACTTATTCTAAAGATTTTGGCGATGAATCCAACAAAATTATCTTCAATGAATCCGCTATTAAAGCAATGGGCTTAACCGACCCAATTGGTAAAACCGTCCGTCAATGGGGCAAAGACAAACAAATTATTGGTGTCGTCAAAGACTTTCATTTTGAATCTTTATACGAACCTGTTAAACCTTGTTTTATTTCCGTTGGTGATAAAACCACAGATATTATGGTAAAAATGGCAGCAGGAACAGAAAAAGAGACGATTGCTCAACTGTCTGTCATTCACAAGGAATTTAACAACGGATTGCCTTTAGATTACCAATTTTTAGATGCCGATTATGCCGCACTTTATGCGTCAGAAGCAAGAGTGGCGACTTTGTCCAAATACTTTGCAGGCATTGCTATTTTGATTTCTTGCTTAGGCTTATTTGGTCTAGTAACGTTTTCTGCACAACGAAGAATCAAAGAAATTGGCATCCGAAAAGTGTTGGGTGCGAGTACTTTTGGCATCGTTCGTTTATTATCTGCGGATTTCACAAAAATGGTGGTTGCAGCAATTGCAATTGCATTACCTATTAGTTATTACATCGCCAAAAATTGGTTGGATAGTTTTGCTTTTAGTATTGAGT
Source organism: Saprospiraceae bacterium (assembly GCA_965277445.1). Lineage (GTDB taxonomy): Bacteria > Bacteroidota > Bacteroidia > Chitinophagales > Saprospiraceae > JAFMDF01. Next base: position 220,310 of record CBDICY010000010.1, read on the forward strand.
TGCAACCTGTATTTTTTATCGTCGCAGGCTTGGGTGCTTTATTAATTGCTTGGCTGACGGTGGGGATTCAGACGATGAAGGCAGCTAGGGTGAATCCTACGGTTTGTTTGAAATCGGAGTGATTATTCGGCGTCATGCCGCAGGCATCTACTAACAGCACTACGATGTCATTTCGCAGAAATCCACTAACGCCACACGACTACACGTTAAGTGTCATTTCGCAGAAGTTCACTAACGAATAACGAACTAATCGAGCCTGATGTTAGTAGATGTCTGCGACATGACATGCGTAGTGAGGGAGGGTGAGGCGTTAGTAGTTTCCTGCGGAAAAAAGCAAGAAACTATACAATTGAATGCTGTTAATCAGGTATAATCAATTCTGTCATCCTAAATAAATAATATCATCTTGAATAAGCCACCAAAATACGCCCAAAAGTTCTTAAACTGGTTCATTAAAGAGGAATTGGCAGAAGAAGTTATAGGCGATTTAGAGGAAAAATTTGAGGAAAATTTAAAACTAAAATCACCATTTAAAGCAAAGGCAAATTATTGGTATCAGACCCTCAATTACCTCCGACCTTTTGCCATCAGGAATAATTTAATTACCAACACTAACCCATTTTTTATGTGGCGACACAACTTAAAATTAAGTTTCCGAAATTTTCAGCGTAATAAATCTACTTTTTTAATCAATTTAATTGGTTTATCGACTGGACTGGCGGGGGTAATTCTGATTGCCTTATGGGTGCATGATGAGCGGAGTGTAGATAAATTTCATGAGCAAGGTGACCGTTTGTATCAAGTCATGGAAAACTTGAATTATGGAAACAAAATTTCTACTTTACAACACACAGCAGGGCTTTTACCAGTTGCCATTAAGTCCGAAATTCCAGAAATTGAACAGTCGGTGGCGCTTACTCCTCCACGAAATGAGGCAAACATAATTTTAGCCGTGGAGGATTTAAAAATAAAGACGCAGGGAAGTTTTGTAAGCGATAATTATTTTGATGTTTTTTCTTTTGAATTAATACAAGGTGCTAAAAATCAATTATTTAAAGACCTGAATTCTATTGTACTAACCGATGAAGTGGCGCTAAAACTATTTAAGACAACGGATAATATTATTGGGAAGACCCTACAAATGAAAAATGGGGAGGAAGAGACTTTACTCGCAGTATCGGGCGTTTATAAAAAACCGTCAACTAACTCTAGTTTACGTTTCGATTATCTCTTACCAATGGTATTATATAAATCCAGAGACGCAGACGAATTTGATTGGGGAAATCGGATTTTATGTACCTACGTCCTATTAAATGAACAAGCAAAAATTCCTGAATTGAATCAGAAACTATCCCAATTGATGGATAGAAAACAGGAAACGGAAGACTCCGATTTATTTCTACAGAAATTTACGGATAGATACCTTTTTGAACGCTTTGAAGATGGAAAACAAGCAGGTGGACGGATCACTTACGTCCGCTTATTTTCGGCAATTATTCTGTTTATTTTATTGATTGCTTGTATCAATTTCATGAATCTTTCGACTGCTAAAGCCACCAAAAGATTAAAGGAAATAGGGGTAAAAAAAGCGATTGGCGGAACTCGGCAATCTTTAATCAGTCAATATTTAAGTGAATCTGTTTTGTTGAGTTTTTTTGGATTAATCGTTGCCCTTGGGTTCGTTTATGCATTACTACCCCAATTTAATGAAATAACAGGAAAGGAATTAGCCCTCCATTGGAATGGGTCGATGATTTTATCTCTTTTAAGCATTGCTTTAATCACAGGATTATTATCAGGTAGTTACCCCGCTTTATTTTTATCAAGTTTTAATCCAGTTGCTATTTTAAAAGGAAAAGTCAATCGGAGTGGCGGCGAAATTTGGGTAAGAAAGGGCTTGGTTGTTTTTCAGTTTGTAGTATCTATTGTGTTAATTATTGCGGTAACGATTGTCTACCAACAAATCGACTTTGTACAAAATAAACATTTAGGCTACGATAAAGAAAATATCCTTTATTTTCGACCAGAAGGAAAAATATCCGAAACCGTGCCAACCGTATTGGAAACACTCAAAAACACTCAAGGTATCAATAATGTTTCAACGGTTTCTCGGCTAATGGTCGAATCCACCCAAAGAACTTCCGCTATTGCCTGGCCGGGTAAAACAGAAGATATATTATTCGATGCCATTTTTGTGAATTACGATTTGGTAGAAACGATGGGCTTGGAAATGGCAGCAGGCAGGCCCTATTCCAAAGATTTTGGTAATGAAATGAAAAATATTGTCTTAAATGAAGCAGCCATTGAGGTAATGGGTTTAGAAGACCCAATCGGTAAAAAAATCCAACTTTGGGAGCCTGATAATTATTTGACGATAATAGGCGTAGTAAAAGACTTCCATTTTGAATCTTTACATCAAAAGATCCAACCCATGTTTATGGAATTAGACCCCGAAGATTTGGAATATATCATGGTAAAAATTGACAAAGGCAAAGAACAACAAGTCATCGCCGATTTACAACAATTTCATGCGGAATACAATCCAGGGTATACCTTCGATTATCATTTTTTAGATAAAGCTTATGAGGCACAGTATCGGTCAGAAATGCGGGTAGGGGTATTGGCTAAATACTTTGCAGGTTTGGCTGTTTTGATTTCTTGTTTGGGGCTATTTGGTTTAGCCACCTTTACCGCTGAAAGGCGACAGAAAGAAATTAGCATTCGTAAAGTATTAGGAGCAAGTCCTTTAAGTATTGTCCGTTTATTAACTGGCGATTTTTCTAAAATGGTTTTGATGGCGATTGGTTTAGCTATTCCACTTAGTTATTGGCTGTCGCAAACATGGTTAAATGACTTTGCTTTTCAGGTCACTTTGCAACCTTGGTATTTCCTTTTGGCAGGTTTAGGTGCTTTAGGGATAGCTTGGTTGACGGTAGGTGTTCAAACGATTCGGGCTGCGGTGGCAAATCCTGTGAAGGCTTTGAAATCGGAGTAGGGTAATTAAAGTTGACGACTCAGTAGAGTCGTAGCACATTTTTAGCTGCCCACACTTTTCACCATAGTGCTTATTAAATAAACCTCAATAATACATGAATCAGCCACCAAAATATGCTCAAAAGTTTCTAAACTGGTTTCTCAAAGAGAAATTGGCAGAAGAAGTATTGGGCGATTTGGAAGAAAAATTCGATAAAAATTTAAAGTATAAATCACCATTCAAGGCAAAAGTTAATTATTGGTATCAAACCCTTAATTACCTCCGACCTTTTGCGATAAAAAATAATATAATCACCGGCTTAAATCCATTTTTTATGTGGCAACATCATTTAAAAATAACCTTTAGAAAATTTCAGCGAAACAAAACCGCTTTTGGCATCAATTTGATTGGCTTATCAACTGGTCTAGCTTGTGCTTTATTGATTTTTATGTGGGTACAAGATGAATTAAGTGTCGATAAATTTAATGAAAAAGATAGTCAATTATACGAGGTCGCCATCAATGCAGAAATGCCTAGAGGCATCCATACTTGGGGCAATTCACCAGGTCCTCTGGCGGCAGCTTTAGAAGCTGAATTACCAGAAGTGAAAGCGGCTATTTCGACTCATAACAACTTTATGCAGCCCAAAGGCATATTAGTAGATGGAGATAAAAAATTGGAAATCAAGGGCATGTACGCTAGACCAAATTTCTTTGACATCTTTACTTATCCATTGCTGGAAGGCACCAAAACAACGGTTTTAAAAGACAAATATAGTATTGTAATTACCAGGGCTACGGCGACCAAATTATTCGGCTCTACTACTGAAGCAATGAATAAAATGGTGACTTGGAAAAATGAATATTTTAATGAAATTTTTCAAGTAAAAGGAGTTTGTGAAAATCCACCAACTAATGCGACCAACCAATTTGATGCCGTTATTCAGTATCAATGGTTGGTAGATGTTGACCGCTATGCCGATGATTGGAGTGGTGGTTATGCTAATACTTATGTAGTCTTAAAAGAAGGGGTGAACATTCCCGCTTTTAATGAGAAGATGACCAAATTGTATTATGCCAATAGGGGGAAAGATTTTAATAAACCGAGAGAATTGTTTTTAAGAAAATATTCCGATTTATACCTTTATGGCCATTATGAAAATGGCGTACAGTCAGGAGGAAGAATAGCCTATGTAAAGTTATTTACGATCATTGCATTTTTCATTTTATTGATTGCTTGTATCAATTTCATGAACTTATCGACCGCACAGGCGACTCAAAAGATGAAAGAAATTGGGGTAAAGAAAACGATGGGTGTGCGTAGAAAATCCTTAGTCTCCCAATTTCTGGGAGAATCCGTCATTACCACTTTTATCGGTTTAGGATTAGCGCTTATTTTAGTACATCTTTTATTACCTTATTTTAATAATCTAACAGGCAAGCAATTATTATTGGATTTTAACCCAATGTTAGTCGCGGCTATTCTAGGTTTTGGTCTATTAACTGGTTTATTAGCAGGAAGTTATCCAGCATTATATCTTTCCAAATTTGACCCAATTACCGTTTTAAAAGGAAAATGGAATGCCCAAATAGGCGGCGACCAATGGGTGAGGAAAGGTTTAGTCGTCTTTCAATTTGCACTATCCATTATTTTTATAGTGGGCGTACTGGTAGTTCAGCAACAAATGGATTATGCGCAAACAAAAAATTTGGGTTATGATAGGGAAAACGTCATTTCCTTTCAAAGAGTCAGTAATAATGGCGACCCACAAGTATTCCTAACAGAATTGAGTAAAATTCCAGGAGTTATAAATGCCGCAAATATTGCTAATAAAATAACCAATAGATATGATAATCAAAGTGGGTATAATTGGCGAGGAGAAGCAGCAGATGAAAAAATCTTATTTGAAGCCCCTAGAATAGGCTATAATGTCATTGAAACTTTAGGGATGGAACTAGCCGCAGGCAGGTCTTTTTCAAGAGAATTAAAAGATAGCATGTCCAAAATAGTCATCAATGAATCTGCTGCAAAAATGATGGGGTTAGAAAATCCTGTCGGTACTTTCGTGAAAAAAGGAAGTGGCGCATTTGAGCAACAACAAGAAATAATCGGCGTGGTCAAAGATTTTCAATATGGTTCTATCCACAAAAAAATTGAGCCACTCATTTTTAGATTTCGAGCACGTTCCAGAAGAATAATTGCTCGCATCCAAGCAGGAGAAGAACAAACGACTATTCCTAAAATAGAAGCCTTGTATAAAAAATTCCATCCCGAACATGCCTTTACCTATTCCTTTTTGGATAGTGACTATCAACGCTTATATGAATCCGAAAGTAAAGTGGCGATTCTATCCAAATTTTTTAGTGGTTTGGCGATTATCATTTCTTGTTTAGGTTTATTTGGCTTAGCCATGTTTACGGCAGAACGGAGGAGAAAAGAAATTGGGATTCGCAAAGTATTAGGTGCCAGCGTTTTCGGTATTGTACAAATGTTAACCAAAGATTTTACCAAAACGGTATTAGTTGCCATTCTAGTCGCTACGCCATTTAGTTATTGGGTAGCACAGAACTGGTTAGCAAATTTTGCTTACCGCATCGACTTAAATACTTGGCATTTTATTGTACCAGGGCTATTGGTTTTATTGGTGGCTTGGAGTACAGTTGGCTTGCAGACGGTACAGGCTGCACGGGCAAATCCTGTAAAGGCATTGAAATCGGAATAGAGTTATAGCTATGTCAATCTTAATGATTTTCCATTTAAAACCTTTATTTAATGAATAGTTACTCCATTTTCACCTTACTGATTGCCTTAATATTAGGTTATGGATGTACTAATATAGAAGGTGATTTAACAGAAAAATTAGAGGAAGTAGATGCTATCTTTTCTGATTGGGAAGGGCAACGACCTGGCGGAGCAGTAGGTATTATAAAAGATGGTCAGCTAATTTATGAACGATATTTTGGACTAGCGAATCTAGAAAAAGGAGAATCATTTTCTAAAGAAACAATTACTGATATCGGTTCTATTTCCAAGCAATTCACGGCTATGTGTATAGCGCTTTTAGAAGAAAATGGGCAATTAACTATAGACGAAGATATTCGAAAATATTTACCCGAACTACCTGAATATCCGACGACCGTTAAAATAAAGCATTTATTATTTCATACAAGTGGCATCAAAGACCAGGAAGAATTAATGCTGTTAAAAGGACTAGAACCTTATGGGGATTATATGACCAATGAATATGCCTTGAACCTTATTTTTAAACAACAATCATTGAATTTTCCACCTGCTACAAAATACGAATACAGCAATGCCAATTATGTGTTACTGACTGAGATAATCAATAGGGTAAGTGGTCTGCCATTAGAAACTTATGCAAAGGAGCATATTTTTCAACCGTTGGGAATGCAAGCTACTTTCTTTAACCTGAATCAAGGAGCAGACTTTCCTTTAAAGGCAGTTGGTTATGTCCCTACAGATAATGGATTCGAAAAAGCATTTTATGAAACCCATGTAATTGGAGATGGCGGCGTCTATACGCCCCTCAGAGATATGCTACTTTGGGATAACAATTTTTATCAAAATAAACTTGGGAAAGGTAAAAATTCTTTGATGGAGAGAATGAAATACAGAGAAAAATTAACGAATGGTTCATCAAATAATATGGCTTTTGCCCAGATAAATACCATGCACCCTTTTGGGAAGGAAAGTTGGTCACACGGTGGCGGCGGCGGTGGTTATCGGAGTTTTTATATACGCTTAGAAGATGCCAAATTTAGCGTAATTGTTTTGAGTAATGCAGATAATAGCAATGCCTTTGATAAAGCAAATCAAGTGGTCAATCTATTTTTAGACAGCAAGCCAATTCAAACAAATAAGGAACAAAAAAGCCTTGCTAAAAAGACCATTGAATCCATAAAAATTAACGAAAAAGAAAAGCAGCTTTTTAATGGATTTTATATGAATGAAGCACAACTTTTAGTACTTGACATTCAATTTAAGGAAGCAAACAAGCAGTTTACTATCAAATGGTTAAATGGAGATGACAAAGGTTATGATGGAGTATTAATAGCTGATAAAACTATTGCAGAAAAGGAGGATATAAATTACAAATACGAACTTTCAAGTGACCAAAAAGAATTGCTCCATAAAATCGGTGAACGAACGGACATCGTTTTCCAAAAATTACCCGCGCCTAAAGCAGATTTGACGGAATATCAAGGCAAGTATTATTCTGAAGAACTCGACCATAATATCACTTTAAATTTATCTGAGCAATTCTTACAATCACCGAACACCTATTTAACTAACTTAATTCCTATTGCTGAGGATAAATTTTTAGATAAATCATCAAAGGCTATTATTTCTTTTGAACGAAATGCAATTAATCAAATTATTAAACTGAAAGTAGATATTCCAAGAGGAGATAGAAGTTTGCGAAATATGATTTTTAGGAAAGTAATTGAATAAAACGACAGGATATTGAAATTGATACAATAAGAGGGTCGGCTCAAATTGTCGCTCATTTTGTCTTAGTCATCTTATTCCCATTATTTGCTTGGATAATCCTCCAACAGATATGCCGCCAATGGATTTAGGTCGTTTATTTTTTCAATTAAAGGTAAAAGAATCTATCTAAGTAAAGAGATATTTCCTGAAACTACTTGCGATTTCATATCCTCCATCAAGAGGTATGCCACATAGGTAAATACGCCTTCGTTCACATCCCTATCTTTCGATAGACCATCCCATGCTAATCTAGCCGAATTAGGTAGTAAATTTTCCTTATTGTAAACCATTCCGCCCCAACGGTCAAATATCTGAAGAGATAAAATCAGCTCTATATCTTCATCGCCATAAATCGTAAAGACATCATTAATCCCATCGCCATTTGGGGTAAATACATTTGGAATATATACTTTATAGTAGGCTAAAGTCAAATTTATACTCTCCTCGCAATTTTGTTCGGACTGAGTTTGAAAAGTATATGTACCTTGTTGATTAAATTTGAAACCTTCCATAACATAAGTTTCAAATGGGAAAATTTTCGCAAAGATTGACCTTTGGGTCATTGTATCCTGAATTAACACTAACTGTAAAATACTATCACAATTATTAGCAGTCTTTAAAGTATCCTGATAAAACCCACTCGAATTAAGCGTTTGACCATTAAAAGCATAAGTGCCTCCTTCACATATTGTATCTCTTAGTTCCTGATATACAATCGGTGGGCTATATTCGAACGCTTTACTAAGAAAACAATCCGCTTCGTCTATAATCATTACTTGATAAAATCCTGGACCAGCAATATTTTTCAATTCATTTTCTCTTTCATTAATTAAGGCAATTCCGTCTTTATACCATTGATAAGCTAATGATTCAAAATAAGGTACTTGGAATTTCAAATTATTGGCACAAGGTTGATCGCTCATCTGAATTTCAAAATCAAAGTTATAGGCTTTTTGGAGTATTAAATTATCAAAAAAATAATAGGCAGATAAGGTCGTATCTCTCCAATCATTTGGAACACAAGGTGGACCAAGCGCTATAGCGGTAATATCAGCACTTGGGGTAAAATTAATTGCCAATGTTTTCCATCCAGCAATGGAACTCACAAATGTTTCTCCCAAATAAATCCAATCGAGTGTATTAGTCGGGCAACCTATAGTTTCAGATGATCCACCGAAAGGTAAGTACTCACAATTTGTCGTACCAAATAAGGAAACATTCATGGGCATTATTTCCAGCTCAGAGGATATTCCGATTTCAAATTGAAATTTATACGGCACATTTGCCTTCATGGGCTCAGATAGGCAAGTACCGATATATTCTTTGTAATTACTGATTTCTTTTATCTTTCCGTTCGTTAACCCAATGACTCCTGCTCCATCAGGAATAGGTTGAGGAATAAGAAAATTTGTGAATGCACATGAATGAAAGTAATGAATAGGAGCGGCAGAAGCAGGAATCCAAGAAGTCGCACAATCTAATAAGGCATCAAATCCAGGACAGCAATCCTTTTCTTCGAAGGAAGGATTGGGGATAAGCGAAGTTGATTCAATTTCCGAGCATAGGCAATCCTCGTCATTCATATCAATTAAACCGTCTTCGTCATCATCTATTGCGTTATCGCAAATTTCACCTTCGGGCAATGTATTTAATGCCTGATAATTGGTTAAAAGCATCAAGGAACAGAAAATAAGGCTACTCATAAAATAAGTGCCATTCGATATCCAAATATTTATTTGTTGAAACATTTTACAAAGGGATTTGAGAAAATCAGTTGCTTTGCTGTAAAGTTGTTTATGGCAAGATAACCTTCTTTAAAGGAATGTAAAATGAATACTTGAAAATAAGCATAATCTAGCATCAATTTTTTACTATATAGATTGTGAAATTTGGTAAATAATTTTGTTTTTAGGAGCAACTATCTTTAAATGCTATTGTCTCTAAATTATATAACTTACTAAATTGTAGAATAAATACGAAATTATTTTTTATATTTGTTATACAATTTAGTATCATATTAATAAATGGAGAAGCTTAAACCACCAAAATATGCTCAGAGATTCCTAAATTGGTTCATTAAAAAGGAACTAGCAGAAGAAGTTATGGGCGATTTGGAAGAAAAATTTTATGAGCATCTAAAATATAAATCCCCATTCAGGGCAATGGCAAATTATTGGTACCAAACCCTCAATTACTTACGCCCTTTTGCTATCAGAAATAATTTAATCACGGACACCAATCCATTTTTTATGTGGCAACATCATTTAAAAATTAGTTTCCGAAATTTTCAGAGAGAACGTAGTACGTTCTTAATCAATCTAATTGGTTTGTCTACAGGTTTGGCTTGTACTTTATTGATTGCGTTGTGGGTAATGGATGAATTGAAATTTGATAAATTTCACAAAAAAGATGCGCAACTCCATCAAGTTATGCAGCATATCCCTGTCAATGAAAATGATGTATTGACTTGGGAATGGACACCTGGTATTTTAGCTCCAACCTTGAAAGCAGAAATGCCTGAAGTCGAATTAGCAACGCATGTGACTTCCCTTGGTAGCAAGGGGATAATAGTAAAAGAAGATAATCGGTTCCAAGCCAAAGAACGATATGTCAGTCCCGATTTTTTTAAACTATTTTCTTATAAAATCATTGAGGGAAATAAAGCGACCATACTGCAAGACAAAAAATCAGTCGTCTTGACCAAAGATTTAGCTATTAAGCTTTTTAATACCACTAAAAATGTGGTCGGACAAACGATAGAATGGGAACGAAGATGGCGAGAAGTAGGCGGTCAATTTATTGTTTCTGCAATTATTGATAATCCGTCCATTCATTCGACTTTGCCATTTGAAGTATTATTCTCCTACGATTTTTATCTAGACAACAAACCCAATTTATTGGAATGGAAAAATAGCGACCCGCTAACTTTTATAGCCTTAAAAGAAGGAACGGATGTCAAACAATTCAATCAAAAAATAGCAGGACTCATTCAAAGAAAAAAAGTAGCGGACGGAGATGAAGAAATCCTATTCACCAGAAAATTTTCTGATAGATATTTGTACGGGAAGTACGAAAATGGAATCCAAGCTGGTGGTCGAATTACTTATGTTCGTTTATTTTCAATTATCGCTTGTTTCATTTTATTGATAGCCTGTATCAATTTTATGAATTTATCAACCGCTAAAGCAACTAGACGCTTAAAAGAAGTGGGCGTAAAAAAAGCCATTGGAGCAGATAGAAAAGCTTTAATTTCCCAATATTTAAATGAGTCCTTTTTAGTAACTTTTATTGCTTTAGGAGTAGCGCTATTTTTTGTAAAGTTAGGCATGCCGACTTTTAATGAAATAACAGGAAAGAGCCTTGTTTTAGCTTGGAATACGCCTTTAGTTTTAGCGGGTTTAGGCATTACCTTATTAACTGGTTTAATCGCTGGTAGTTATCCTGCACTTTATTTATCTAGATTTGACCCTGCGAGTATTTTTAAAGGCAAAATCACAAAGTCTATTGGGGAATTATATGCCCGAAAAGGCTTGGTCGTTTTTCAATTTGCCTTGTCTATTATACTAATTGTTGCAGTTGTTGTTGTTTATGAACAAATTCAATTGATTCAAAATAAAAACTTAGGCTATGAAAAAGACAATATTATTGTTTTGCAAAAAAGAGGCAATTTAGAGCAAGATTTAGCTACTTTTTTAAATGAAGTTAAAAATATTGCAGGGGTCGTTAACGCTTCCACCATTGATGGGGATTTAATGGGCAATTATGGCTACACTACGAGTATGCATTGGGAAGGCGATGACCAAGAAAATAACCCTATTCGATTTGGAACGATGATAGTGGGCAAGGATATTATAGAGACCTTAGGTATGGAATTATTGACAGGCAAAAACTTTACAGAAAGTAATGATTTTGGAGCTTATATTTTTAATGAAGCTGCTATCAAAGCTATGGGCATGAAAGACCCTATTGGTAAAACGGTTAAGCGAAGAGGAGACGAGCATCGAATTATTGGAGTTGTTAAAAATTTTCATTTTGAATCCCTTTATGAAGAAGTAAAACCCTGTTATTTAAGATTAGGTACCTATGGCAATAATATTTTGATAAAAATTAAAGCTGGACAAGAGCAGGTGACTTTGGCAACACTAAAAAAATATTACACTAGTTTTAATCCAGATTTACCTTTCGAGTATCGGTTTTTAGATGAGAATTATCAGCGCTTGTATGCCGCAGAACAGCGGGTAGCTACCCTATCTAAATGCTTTGCAGGCATCGCTATTTTGATTTCCTGTCTAGGTTTATTTGGTTTAGCAGCGTTTACGGCTCAAAGGAGAAAAAAAGAAATTGGGATTCGCAAAGTATTAGGTGCAAGTGTCTGGAATATTACGCAAATGCTAAGTACTGATTTCACAAAAATGGTACTTACCTCCATTCTAATTGCGCTGCCAATTAGTTTTTGGTTCGCCCAAAATTGGTTAAATAATTTTGCTTTTAAGATTGATTTACAACTCTGTTTCTTTCTAGGAGCAGGCTTATTGGCTTTGACGATTGCTTGGTTAACGATAGGTATCCAGACGGTAAAAGCGGCTAATTTAAATCCTACAGAAGCACTAAAATCAGAGTAGACTTCACCCTTTGAAAATCGCAGAATATTGAAATCGACACCACCAAAATACGCCGGAAGAATGCTCAATTGGGTACTTAAACCTGAGTTGACAGAAGAAGTATTGGGTGACTTAGAAGAAAAGTACTATCAAACAATTAAACGAAAATCTATAACAAAAGCAAAGTGGAATTATTGGTATCAAACTTTAAATTACCTCCGTCCATTTGCCCTAAGAAATAGCCAAATCACTCACTTAATCCAACATATTATGTATAGCAATTATTTTAAAATAGCCTTTCGAACCTTATCTAGGAATAAGGTCTTTGCTTTCATTCATATTTTAGGCCTGACTATCGGAACGGCAGCCTGTCTATTGATAATGCAATACGTTTATTTTGAAAAAAGCTATGATACCTTTCATGAAAATGCCGAAAATATTTATCGAGTACCAATTGAATATTCCAAAGGATTTGGTGCCTTTCCCAAAACAGCGGCTACCCACCCAGCATTAGGGCCAGCTATGAAAGCGGACTTCCCAGAAGTCGAAGATTTTGCTCGACTTTTTCATCCTGCAAATATGGGCATGAAGCTGGCTTTCTCCTATACTGGTAAACCTGGTCAGCGAGTAAGTGCAGCAGAGGATAAAATATATTTTGCCGATTCTTCTTTCTTTAATATTTTTTCCTTTCCTTTTAAATTAGGTGACCCCAAAACGGCTTTGTCTGCACCTAATACCGTCGTATTATCAGCGACTATGGCAAAAAAATATTTTGGTAATGAAAATCCTATCGGTAAAACGATTAATGCCAATGGCCGAGCTGAGTTGACAGTTAGCGGTGTTTTCGAGGATATACCCGACAATTCCCATATTAATTTTAACGGACTTATCTCTTTCCATACTTTTTTTGGTAGGCCATTTGGCCCAACTAGTGCATGGTTATGGCCAGAATTTTATACCTATGTATTATTAAAGCCCGAATCTAATCCGAAAGCGATAGCAGCTAGATTTCCTAAATTTACTAAGAAATACATGGCGTCTATCCATAAAGAGCATAATTTCCAAACCTATTTCTCTTTACAACCGCTATTGGATATTCATTTAAAATCGGAATGTGCTAATGAAATTGTTGCCACAGGCAGCGAACGAACAGTTTCTTTTTTATCCCTATTGGCCTTATTTATTTTAATTATTGCTTGGGTAAATTATATCAATTTATCCACTTCCAAAGCCATAGAAAGGGCCAAAGAAGTCGGTGTTAGAAAAGTAGTAGGTGCGGAGAAAAAGCAATTAATTGGACAGTTTTTGGTAGAGGCAACGTTATTGAATGGGGTAAGCATTATTTTAGGAGTCCTATTGGCTAATATATTTCTCCCACAATTTGCTCAATTAACTGGTAAAAACATTGGCAATGCCCTATTAAATAGCCAGTTATTAAGTCAGCCAATTTTCTGGTTAATCCTCTTAGGAGTTACTTTATTAGGTGGTTTATTATCAGGTTTTTATCCTGCAATCGTCCTTTCTGCTTTTCGTCCTGTTCAGGTGTTGAAAGGTTATTTGCATAAATCTAAACAAACGGTTTCGCTCCGAAAAGCATTAGTTAGTTTTCAATTCATTTTGTCCATTGTGCTAATTGCTGGTACTTTATTGATTACCAATCAATTATCTTTTATGGCAAACAAAGAATTAGGCTATGAAAAAGACCAAGTACTGGTCATAAAATCTCCACTTATTACCGATTCTACCACAACTCTAAAAACGACCGCTTTAAAAACAGAATTATTGCAATATCCTGCGATTACCTCCTTTACTAAATCTACCGAAGTACCAGGGAAATTAATTGCTTTGCGAAGTGAATCAAGAAAGGAGGGCTTGGACAAAGAGGCGAATATATCTATGCACTTGAAAAGTATTGACGACCAATTTTTATCCACTTTCAATATTCCCTTAGTAGCAGGAAGAAATTTTACGGAAACAGAGCGGTCTAATCCTTTTGATTCAGATAATACAAAAATATTGCTAAATGAGATATTGGCAACTAGACTAGGTTTCCGTAATCCAGAAGATGCCCTAGGAAAATCTATTCTATTCAAATTAGGTCCAGAAGACCGTAAAGCACAAGTCATTGGGGTAGTAAAAAACTATCACCAACGTTCGTTGAAAGAAGACTATGATCCCATTTTATACTTGCATCCTAGTTATGACCCGTGGAAATATTATTCTTTAAATATTCAGACCGAAGATTGGGGGGAGACGATTGCCATGATAGAAAAGAAATACGAAGCTACCTTTGCAGGAAATTCTTTTGAATACTTCTTTTTAGACGATTTTTTTGACCGCCAATATCGAGCCGAACAGCAGTTTGGGAAGGTCTGCCAATTAATTGCCGCACTAGCCATTTTTGTAGCTTGTTTAGGTTTTTTCGGACTCTCTACCCTACTGTTAGCACAACGTCGCAAGGAAATTGGTATCCGAAAAATATTGGGCGCAAGTCCTCAGCGTATTTTATTGCTCGTCTCCAAAGACTTTATTTATATGCTGTTGATGGCTAATGTAATAGCTGTACCCATCATCTTCTATTTCGGACGTCAATGGTTGAATAACTTTGCTTTTAATACTGGCTTAAGCTGGCCCATTTTTGTGTTACCAATTCTATTTCTATTATCAATTGTGTTTGTAATTGTTGGTATTCAAATGTATCGAACAGCCATTTTGAATCCTATAATTTCTTTGAGAAATGAATAGTAAATATCGTCCACCAAAATACGCTCAAAAATTCCTATGCTGGTTTCTTAAAAATGAATTAGCAGAAGAAGTCATGGGCGATTTGGAAGAAAAGTTTTATCAACATTTAAAAAATAAAACACCGTTTAAAGCAAAAGCAAATTATTGGTATCAGGCCATTAATTACCTAAGACCCTTTGCCATTAAAAACACGATACTCACCCAACTAAATCCATTTTTTATGTTTCGGCACAATTTTAAAATTAGTTTTCGTACCCTTTGGAGGGATAAAGGTTTTTCCTTGATTAATATTGGCGGTTTGGCCTTGGGCATGGCCGTAGCGATACTGATAGGTTTATGGACTTGGGACGAATTGTCTTTTAATAAAAATTACGACAATTATGAGACGATTGCCCAAGTAATGCAAAACCAGACTTTCAATGGCGAAATAGAAACTTGGAATTCCCAAGCCCGACAAATAGGACCAGAATTAGCAGATAATTATGGGAGTCATTTTGAACAGGTCGTGATGGCTTCTTTTCAACGAGGCGTTTTATTAGAGTATGGGGACGATAAGATTAGCTGTGAAGGGTATTATATGGATACGGGCGCACCAGAACTGTTTAGTTTAAAAATGTTAAAGGGAACTCGAACCGCATTAGAAGACCCTAATTCGGTATTATTAGCCAAATCAATGGCGCTTGCGTTGTTTGGTAGTAAAGACCCAATGGGCGAAACGGTTATAATGGATAGTGGTCCAACATTAAAGGTTGCGGGTATTTATGAAGACTTGCCAGCAAATGCTTCTTTGAAGGAAATGAAATTTATGGCTTCTTGGGATTTTTATATCAAACGATTTAACCTAGCAGAACGAACAGGGTGGGGAAATAGTTGGTTTCAAACATTTGTACAGATTAAAGAGAATACGGATATGATTACGGTATCTGCGGCTATTAAAGATGCCAAAATGAAAAACGTACTGGCAGATAATGGAGGAAAATACCAACCAGAGATCTTTTTGCAACCTATGCAAAACTGGCGGTTATTTTATGAATTTAAGAATGGAGTAATTATAGGTGGACACATTCAATATGTTCGATTATTTAGCATTATAGGCATTTTTGTTCTGCTATTAGCCTGTATCAATTTTATGAATTTAAGTACTGCTCGGTCTGAAAAAAGAGCAAAAGAAGTAGGTGTTAGAAAAGCAATTGGTTCGCATCGTAGACAATTAATGGCGCAATTTTTTAGTGAGTCTTTTATCGTGACTACTTTTGCTTTAATAGCAGCCCTATTTTTAGTACAGTTAGCATTGCCTGCTTTTAATCAAGTGGCGGACAAACAGCTTTTTTTACCATTAAATAATAATTGGTTTGTAGCCAGCATTCTAGGATTTAGTTTAGGAACTGGCTTTTTTGCAGGATTATACCCTGCCATTTATTTATCCTCTTTCCAACCAGTTAAGGTCTTAAAAGGAACTTTTAAAGCGGGGAAAAGTGCTTTATTACCTCGGAAATTACTGGTCATTACCCAATTTACCGTTTCTGTCGCTTTAATTATTGGAACAATGGTGGTATTTAACCAAATCCAATATGTCAAAAATCGACCAATAGGATATGACTATAACAATATATTGTCTTTCCCTATTCAAACAGATAAAATGAATGGGCAGTATGAAGCTTTCAAAAATGATTTATTAAGTACTGGATTAGTAGAATCAGTTGCTAAATCAGAATCGAGAATCACTTCCACCAATGTGACGAATAGTGGGTATATCTGGGAAGGCAAAGACCCAAATATGGCGGATGAATTTGTGACGATGCGAGTCACCCATGACTTTGGGAAAGTGGTTAATTGGAAAATCAATGAAGGAAGAGACTTTAACAAGGCAATGGCAACAGACTCGATGGGTTTTGTGATTAATGAAGCCGCCGCCAAATATATGGGTCTAGAAAATCCTGTCGGACAAACGGTAAGATGGGAAGGAAATGGTGACTGGAAAATTATTGGCGTAATTGAGGACATGATTACCCAAAACCCTTATCAACCCATCAAACAAACCATCTTTTACATGGATTATAATCGCTCTTTTTGGGCAAATCTTAAATTAAAACCCAGTACTAATATGGCAGAAGCCATTACCAAAACCGAAGCCGTTTTTAAGCAATACGACCCTGTGAATACATTTGATTATCGCTTTGCCGACGAAGAGTATGCTAAGAAATTTGAAGATGAAGAACGGGTTGGCAAACTAGCAAGTTTCTTTACCCTTTTAGCAATTATCATTAGTTGTTTAGGGGTCTTTGGTTTAGCGGCTTATATGGCAGAACGGCGGACGAAGGAAATCGGTATCCGAAAAGTATTGGGCGCTTCAATTGGGAATATTTGGCAAATGTTATCTAAAGATTTTGTAGTCTTGGTTTTTATTGCTTGTTTAATAGCCATCCCAATTGCTTATTATTTTGCTGAAAATTGGTTAGCTGATTTTGAATATAGAATGGCTATTTCAGGCTGGACTTTTGCTATTGCTGCAGCAGGCATACTATTGATAACTTTGTTGACGGTAAGTTTTCAGGCTATTAAAGCGGCTTTATTGAATCCTGTGCAGGCTTTGAAAATGGAATGAAATTTTTTGTGAAATTTATAGGAAACATAAGAAATATCATCTATAGAAATCACCATCAAATCTAATTTTTATGCAACTTTTTTTTAAGAACTTATTACTTTTTAGATTAATAACCCTTATTGCGGCAGTAAGCATCCCTACTTTAATATTTGCTCAAGCTTTTTCGCCTACCTCAGAAAACTGGCAAATCATCAATAATGATGATCACGAACAGATGGATTTACAAACCATTGAATTCAAAGGTAAAAAAGCCATTCACTTAAAAAGACATCAAATAGCTGTTTTAAAAAAAGGCAATTTTGATAATTTTATTATAGAAATGGATATTGCAGGTTCCGCTATGCCAGGGCTTGGATTTAGAGCGGCAGACCTGTGGAATTATGAATTTTTCTACTGCCGAATGCATGCCAGCGGAAAACAGGATGCCATCCAATATTTACCAGTTTTTAATGGCGCACAAGGTTGGCAATTATATAATTATCCGACTTATGAAAAAACAGCGGAATTCAAAAGTATGGAATGGGTGCATCTGAAAATGGAAGTTTTTGAAGATAAAATGAGGGTATTTATTGGAGATATACCGGAACCAAACTTGGC
Source organism: Saprospiraceae bacterium (assembly GCA_965277445.1). Lineage (GTDB taxonomy): Bacteria > Bacteroidota > Bacteroidia > Chitinophagales > Saprospiraceae > JAFMDF01. The sequence goes on from CBDICY010000010.1 coordinate 238,344, forward strand.
TATAGAGTTATTACATGAAGGTCAAAAAACAGGAGCGATTTTTTTAAAAACCACCTTTTCAGATGCTTATTTTGCCAATGTGGAAATCAAATCCTTAACCACACCCATTCCGTTAGAAATAGCTAAAAAACAGGGAATGTATTTAAGTAATTGGGAAACCGCACCTCAAATTGAAGGAAATATTTCAACGCAAGGTGCATTTTATGACAAACTCAATAAAGCCCGAAAAGCAGGGTTTTGGAAGCGGGTCAAAGCAGACAAAAATGGCATCATTAATCTAGCAAAATATTTTGAAGTTCCTCAACAATCTGCAATCCTGAAAACGGTAATAGAATCAACGAGCGAAAAAACAGTTGATTTATTATTTGACTATTCCCAAACGATGGTCATTGCTCTAAATGGGACGATTTTATTTTATGGAAAAGAACTCGATACCCATAATTTTATGCGCGTTATGGACGGAGAAGAAAGTTTATCCTTGCCATTAGAAAAAGGAAAAAATGAATTAGTTTTTATGATACGTTCGGATGATGAATGGCAGGAAGGCGTTGGCAATCCTACTTATTTAGGCAGAATGCAGGCAATGAACTGGGGTTTTATTGCCAAACTATCGGATTATGAAGGAATTGAACTATTGAAATAAATTTTAATAAGCAAAAGAAAATTGCCTTAAAATATTTATAAAATGAATAGAATCAACTTTTTATTATTCGCTTTGCTGACAATCTATGGTTGTACCAATAAAATACAGCCAAATCAAACCGTTTCGGATACTTCTAAAGAAGAAACTACAAACCTAAGTCCTGTAAAAACGACTGCACCTGAACTACTAAAGTATCAAGACATAAATGACATAAATAAAAAACTCATGCGTAACGATGATTTCTGTTACTACTATCATATAGTTTCAGAAATCATTTTTAGCTATATGTTTGCGGCTTTTTCAATAAGCAATTGTCCTACAAAATAAAAACAATGAATAAAATTAATGCTTTTTTAGGATTTATTATTTGGGCCAACTTACTGTTTGGACAAGGAATGGTCAATGGTTTTGACTACCGAATTGACCAATTAAAAATTGAGTCAGCTATTCTGACTGATGAGACACATACGATTTCCGTTTACTTACCCCAAGATTACGAAAAAAATAAAGGAAAATATCCTGTGCTTTATGTGAATGAATCCATTTATCATTTTTTAAATGCGGTCGCCACTACCCATGGCCTAAGCAAACTGAGTACAGAAATTCCAGAAATGATTGTCGTTGACATCAATACAAAAGATAGATGGAGGGATTTGAGCCCTACCCAAACAGCGGATTATATGGGTTATCCTATTCCACAAAGCGGTAATGGACCAAATTATTTAGCTTTTTTAGAAAAAGAAGTAATTCCTAAAATTGATTCGACCTTTAGAACAGAAACTTTTCGAGTAATTTATGGGCATTCTTTAGGTGGTTTATTTTCCTTGTATAGTTTAGTAGAGCGACCAAATCTATTCAAAGGGTATATTGCTAGTAGCCCCAATTTAGAATATGATGAGCAGGTAGTGACTAAATTTGCCCAACAAAAGTTAAAAAATTCACTTAAATCTCTAAAGTTTCTATATTTAAATGGGGACAAAGATGCAACGGATTATGAAGATTTAATCAAAGTATTTACTACCGTAATTGATAGTCAGCAGCTTTCCATAAATTATTTATTCCAAGATTATCCTACAATTTCTCATAGGGAGGTACCGAACAACAGTCTGCCAGATGGGCTTAAGTATATCTTTAAGGCCTTTAATTTACCCAATTCTATTATTCAATTAGGCGCTAAAGAGATTAAACAGTATTATGAAAAAGTGTCTATGGATTATGGTTATTCAGTAAAACCTTTGGTGGGCTATATCAATTATTTGGGCTATAACTTATTGCAACAGGACAAATTAGCGGAAGCTATTGCTATGTTTGAATTAAATGTTGCCTTTTATCCTAATAATGCGAATGTATATGATAGTTTAGGAGAAGCTTATTTGAAAAAAGGAGTTAAAGAATTAGCTAAGCAAAATTACGAAAAGGCCTTGCTGTTAAACCCCGAAAATAAAAATGCAAAAGAGATTTTAGGTAAAATGTAAATCCAATACAAAAATTAAAGAGGCGTCAATATAGATAGTTTGAATTAGCGTTCCTTTTAGTCGTGCAACCTTTTTACTGCGCCATTTGTCTTTAAAAAAGAATCTAGGTTATTTATTGCCTACACTCTAAAGTAAATTAAATGCTTTAAAATAGTCATCACCACACCTTAAACTTAACCCTATGTTACGAGAATCCTGCTATGTTTATCAAAGCATGCTTTACTTCCTTTTTGCTTGTATTTTTACGCTTAATGCCAATGCCCATAATGGTAAAATTAGTTATGTCTATCCCGTTGACAACATTCGAATAGATGGGGATTTGTCTGATTGGTCGACCGATATTCAGCCATCTCCTTTTACACATTATTTATGGAGTTTTCAGCCAGAAAACGATAAGGATTGTCAAGCAACTGTTCGATTGGGATACAATTTATCCGAGCAATCTCTGTATGTTGGTATTGAATTAATCGACGATAAACATGTGCGTAATCCGGAAAACCCAACTTGGCAATTGATTGATTTACAGACGCTACATTTAGATATAGACCACTCGAAAGACAATTCAGGCGTAATTGGTTATGAATACAGTCAAGATACAAGTTATATCGTTCATCAAAAATCGAACCTATGGAATGCCCAAGTTCAAAATGCTAGTTGGGATGATGTGGAAGTAAAAATGACTCATAAAGATGGGAAGACCGTTTGTGAATGGAAGATATTCTTAGGAGATAAATTAACCGTTAATCGGACTATCGGCTTTGACTATACCATTATTGATAATGATGAAGAAGGTAGTTTTGGTTTTTTAAATTGGGGACCGAATCCTGGGAAACACGATAATGCTAATAATTTAAGTGACCTTGTTTTTGTAGAAAATAACACTAGTCTTGGGAAGATAAAGGGGCATTTGAACTGGGAAGGAAAAGGATTAAAAGACTATCCAAAATATGTCCGATTAACAAAAATGGAACAACCTGATTCTTGGGTACAAGTAGCGGTAGATTCCAATGGTATTTATGAGGCAGAATTACCTGAGGCAGTCTATAGTTTAAGGCTCGCAGAAGGCTTATTATTCCAAAAAAAATGGCAATACAATTTTGATATTTTCCAAGCAAAAGCATTAAATCTACCTTTTATCGAAGTAAAAGCAGGAGAAAGAAAAAACATAGCCCGTGTTCGTTTGCAGAAAATAGCTGCACCAGATTTATTACCAGAAAAAGGATTGCTCCATGATTTTGATACAAAAGCTACTACAAAAGTAGACCATTTTATCAAAAGCTATCAGGGTTTCTATGGCATCCCAGGTGTTTCTCTAGCTTTAATTAAGGATGGAAAAGTAGTATATCATAAAACTTATGGCGTCCGAAATACGATGACAAATGAATCTATTACCGAGAATACTCTTTTTGAAGCAGCTTCGATTACCAAAACAGTTTTTGCTTATACGGTTCACCGCTTAGTCGAAAAGGGATTGATTGATTTAGATAAACCATTACATGAATACTTACCGTTTGAGGCCATTGCGAAAAAAGAGGACTATAAACTAATGACAGGAAGACATGTTTTACGGCATTTGTCAGGTTTACCTAATTGGGGACAGAATTTGGAGAATACACCAGGCACTAAATATGGTTATTCTGGGGAAGGGTTTGAATATTTGAAAAGAGTTGTCATGCATATAACGGGTAAATCCATGCAACAAATTTTAGACGAAGAAGTGATAAATCCTATTGGTTTAACCAATACCTATTTTTCTCAAAATAAACATTTAGCTAAAGTAGCTTCTGAAGGGCATTTTAATCAGAATCCGACCCTTCAAACACCGCCTAATGACCCCGGTATGGCTTGGAGTATGTACACAGAAGCCAAAGATTTTTCCAAATTTGCTATTCATTTATTGAATAAAAAAGGATTAAAACTAGCAACTTATCAAGAAATGCTGACCCTTTATAATGAATATCCAATGCTCGAAGGGGAACCTCAAAGACCTTATCCTAACGGGATGGGACAAGGTATTGCAATTCGGAAAACACCATTTGGTCAAACCTTCGGTCATGGTGGAAGTAATGGAGATTTTAAATGTTATTATGAGATGTATGATGGCTTAAAAATGGGCTATATCATTTTTACCAATGCAGATATGGGGGATTATCTACACCCCAAAATGGCGGAATTATTAGTGGAAGGAAAAAAGAAAGCGCAAGTAGTTAAATTGACAGAAAAAGAGTAAAATGGTTGATTGAAAATAAGGAATCAACCAATAATCAATCCCTAATCAACTAAGTACTGATTAAAAAATAAAATGTACAAGTTGTCATTCGTGGAGGTTATCCGTGGGAAATTAAAGTACGTTTTTCACCACTGATAGCCTCCACGGATGATTTTTATAGTATAAATGTGTTTTGTAGTTGTACACTTTATTTATCATCCGTTACTAAATCGCCCGCATCCGATTATTTCGCTTATTATGTTCAATTTCTGCCAATCCCAAATGTTCCATCAACGGTGGAATATACATTCCAAAACGACCTCTAAAATTCTTTTTTAAACCATACCAACCACCAACAGGGTTTTCAGGTGAGCGTCCCCAATGTTCGACTGTTCCTTCTTTAGTCGCTACTTTTTCATCTTTGCTACCCATTAACATCCAATCACCGTGGTCTTTAAGCATTTGGTGCAAGTCGTTTAAACATTGAATGTTATAATGTAATTTGGTTTTTCCGACCGTACAAACCAAAATATCTTGACCATCTTTTTCCTCCACATGCATAGTATAATCAGAAGTGTTAGGAGGCGTTTTTAGGGAAAGAGGATTTTCTTTGGTGCCAATTACTGCTCTATAATTCATTGATTGATTTTTTTTTAAGTAGAAAAAAGTGCTGCTAATTTAGCTTTATCAAAAACAGCTAGTAGATTTAATAGGAGTAATACTAACCCAACAACTAAACCCATAGGTTCTAAAGTCATATGGAAGCAAACGATTCCAATGGTTAAAGGCAAATGCATTAAGGCAGCAAAAAAACGAGTTTTAGGAATAAGTAATAAAATGCCTAAAACAATATGTGTTAGTGCTATAAAAATCATCAAACCTCCATCGCGCATCAATTTCAACATTTCAAAACCCAAATTGCCATCTGCTGTATCAGGAAAAGGAAGAAAATTCAGGAAATAATTACTTCCAAAAATAATTAAGGGCAATGCTAATAAAATGGCGGCAATTAAATTTAGCTTTTTCATAGATTTAAAATTATTGAGTGATAAACCGAAAATATAATCAATAATTATTAATCACTCAACTAATTCGATTCCGCTTCCTTTTTTAAATCCGCAGCATATTTTTCAAAAGATTCATCAAAAGAGGGAATTTTACTAGCAAATAAAGGAAAAAATGGGCCGCCTATTTTTTCATGCATTCGAAACTGTACTACCCCATTGGTTTGTTTCGTCAAAGTAAAAGTCCGAGTACCCATCATATCTCCCCAAACCATTTTTTGTTCAGGCAGCATTTCCTTAATTTTTATTTTAAAAGTGCGATTAGGATCTAGGTAAGATTTTAGTTTAATTTTTTCTCCCTTTTTGATTTTTCCTTCAATAGACAACACCGTTGAATTCCATCTTGGAAAATCGGCTGCATTGGTTAATAATTTCCAGATAGTAGAAGTTTCTGCTTTAATGTCAATTTGCACAGAAGTTGCACGGCTAAATGTTTTTTTAATTGTAGTCGCTTTCCCATTTTGAGGCATCGGAATAAATTTGTTGGTTATAAGAATAGAATGATTTGATGGCAGTTGCCTTTTGGCAAAAATGGCTAAAATTGTATTATAAAAGGGTGTTTTGATAATATTCCAAGTCCGTCCCGATGCTTTCGGACTATTTATACCTGATTTCGTCGATCCTGAATCGATAAATTTGCAAAATATATCCGTTAGTAATTTATCAGTTGGGGAACAAAATCCGTTGGGAAACAAAACAGCTATCACAAACCACCAGTCTTCTGAAACTGAGCAGGCGTCATCCCCATCACTTTTTTAAACAAACTATAAAAAGTAGATTTAGATTTAAAGCCAGATTCAAGGGCAATACCTTGAATGCTAAGGTGCGTAAAATTAGGATCGATTAGTTTAGTTTTAGCCGCTTCAATGCGGTACCTATTGACAAAATCATAAAAACTTTGTTGAAAATGTTGATTGAGTAATTGAGACAATATTTTTGTTGAAATATTTAATTCGCTGGCAACATCCGTTAATTTCAAATTAGGTTGAAGAAATAGTTGCTGTTCCGACATCAAATCGGTGAGCGAAATAGCGAGAGATTTAGCATTTTTAGAAGTCAAGGCAGAATGACTATATTTTTCTTTTTTATTCGTTAAATCCGTATAGGGGCGAAATAATTCTGGTTGTTGAATGGCTTTATAACTTATCCAATAAAAAGCAATAGCAATAGCCCCAAAAAATACATACACATAATTGCTAATGGTTGAAAAATCAAATAAGGGGTGATGCATAGCTTTAAGGCCCAAAGCAGAACTTAAAAGACCTAAAAAGCCCACTACAAACATACCGAGGATGGTTGTTTTTAACCACTTCTGCTCTTTTTCCACCAAATTGGAATAAACATCATAGACTTCTAATTTTAAATCAAAAATGGAATAGAAACTCAATTTGGCATATAGCAACACCGTCATGGATTGACAAAATATAAAATAAAAACTGGTTCTAGCAAAATCCAAAGTAGCGCCGCTAGTTAATATAGGTTTGGCGACGCCTTTATTAACATAAGGAAATAACACCATAACAAAAGCGAGAAAGGTAGGGACGGCATGTATATAATCCCATTTCTGATAATTTTTTGCCCCTGTAGCCAAAAAGCGAAAATAAAAATAAAAGAAAACAGGAATCGGAAAAATTAAAACACGGAGTAATAATTTTAATGGAATATTGCCAGTTGCTACGAAGGGATTATCCGCATAGACAAATAGTAGCATATAGCTAATTGCTAACAAAATGCCAATTAATATATTTTGGTTAGCCGCTTTGTTTTTTTCTACTTTAAAGAAGAATAGACAAAGCAACATGCCTTGTATAATGCCTAAAAGGGCTAGAATTTCCATAGTTGAGTAGCTTTCTTTTTTCATTTTAATTCGGGGGGGACTATAAATGTAAATGTAATAAATTGTTAGGAAAGCTTGCATCCAATCCCTATTATTTTGTAAAATAACCTCTATTCTGTGCAACCCTTTTCTTAGGGTGCTGTCTATCCATAAAAGATAACTTACTTAATTGTAGAATAAATAAAAATCATTTAGTATATTTGTTCTACAATCTAGTAAGTTATTTGAGAAAAACCTTTAATTTACTCTAAATAAAATAGCGTGCAACAAAAACAGCCGCAACCACCAAAATACGCTCAGAAATTTCTGAACTGGTTACTTAAAACCGAGTTAGCAGAAGAGGTAATGGGCGACCTAGATGAAAAATTCCATCAACAACTCACACTAAAATCACCATTCAAAGCAAAGGCAAATTATTATTATCAAACGATCAATTATCTCCGTCCTTTCGCTATAAAAAATTCAATAATCACCGACTTAAACCCTTTTTTTATGTTTAACAGTTATTTTAAAATTGCTTGGCGAAGTTTGTTTAAACAGAAACTGTATTCCTTGATTAATGTAACGGGAATGACGATTGGGATGACTTGTTTTATCTTGATTGCGCTGTATATCCAATACGAATTCAGTTATGATAAACAACATGAAAAGGCTGACCGAATTTATCGAGTAGCCCAGAAACAGGAAGGCAATACCTTTAGAGGAAGTGATGAATTTGCGGTTACTTCTATTCCTTTAATTCCTTCGATGCGAGCGGATATACCAGAGGTAGATGCAGGTACAACTTTTGGGCCTGCCTTTATTCCCTTTCTAAAAGATGGGCAGGTGATTAATGAAGGAGGTTTATATGCAGATACTGCATTGTTTGAGGTGTTTTCTTATCCTACTATTGAAGGAGATCCCACCGCAGCAATAAAAGACAAAGATGCTATTATCTTAACCGAAAGTGTGGCAAAAAAATATTTTGGGCATACGTCCCCGATTGGTCAAACCATGGAACAAGGAGATAAACGGCTATTAGTTGTCAAAGCGGTTATCAAAGATATTCCCAAAAATCAACATTTTGGTTTTGGTTTTGTAACCGCTTTATCGAATTATGCCGAATATAAAGGGGACCATGACAATTGGCGTTGGTCGAGTAATAATTATCGGTCCTATGTGGTATTAAAGGAAGGTGCCGACCCAAAAAAGATAGAAGCAGCAATGATACCTTATGGTCAAAAAGCAGCAGCTGAATTAGCCAAATATAATCTAAATTTTGAGCCAAAACTGTTTCTGCAACCCTTAACCGACATTCATCTACATTCCAATATCAATATGGAAATGGGAGCAAATGGAGATATGCGTTACCTCTATTTAGCGATGTCAATCGGGTTGATTATTTTATTATTGGCGTTGATAAATTATATGAATTTGGCAGTCGCTAGAACCTCCCAACGAAGTAGAGAAGTAGGCGTTCGGAAAGTATTAGGGGCGGAAAAAAGGCAATTGATTAACCAATTTATGTTAGAATCTGCTTTGGTAACAGGCATCAGTTTTGTCTTTGCCCTATTCTTAGCCAACTGGACAATGCCTGCTTTTAATCAATTAATGGATTTAAATATTGCTTTTGAGTGGGCTAATAACCAACAAATATTTTTTGGTCTAGCAGGAGTCGCTATTTTCCTAAGTATTTGTGCAGGCATCTATCCAGCCATTTTATCGGCGACCATCGCTCCAATTAAAGCGTTGAAAGGCAATTGGTTTAAGCTCAAAAGAGGAAGTGGAAATTTGATGCGAAATACCTTAGTCATTGGGCAATTTACGGCGGCTATAGTTTTAGCCATTGGTAGTGTGATTATTTATCAGCAATTGCGGTTTATTCAAACTAAAAAATTAGGCTATGATAGAGAACAAATCGTTTATGTTCCTTATCAAAGACAAGAAATATTTGATAAAGCGACTACTTTAGTCAATGAATTAGAAAAACAGGCTAATATTGAAAAAGTGACCATTGCAAGTGATTTGCCAATTAATACGGGTAATCAAGGAATAGCAAATGACTGGGAAGGAAAAACCGCAAATGATGACCAATTACATATTTATCGCCTACGAACAGACTATAGTTATTTTGATGTTTTTGGGATGGATTTGGCGGCAGGGCGTAATTTCTCTCCAAATTTCCCCACGGATGCAACCAAAGCTTATATTTTAAATGAAGCAGCAGTAAAAATCATTGGTTGGGACAATCCTATAGGTAAATCTTTTGAAGGAGGGAAGGTCGTTGGAGTCGTTAAAGATTTTCATTTCCAGCCCTTTGATTTGGCTATTGAACCCATGTTTGTTACCTTGATGAACGAAGAAACAGCTCCTGAATTTGGTTCTATTATTATGAAAGTGAAGAACAAAAACTCAGAAGAAACAATGGCACATGTCAAACAAACTTTGAGTACGGTTTTACCAGAAGTTGCTTTCAATTACAACTACTTAGATGAAACTTATAACAACTTGTACCAAACAGAACAACGCTTTGGCGATGCCTTCAATATTTTTACTTTATTGGCTTTGTTTATCGCCTGTATCGGCTTATTTGGTTTAGTGACGCATAGTGTTTTATTGCGCACCAAAGAAATTGGCATTCGGAAAGTATTGGGTGCTTCGGTTGCTAATTTAGTTAAAATTGTCTCTCAAGACTTTTTAAAATTGGTGGTGGTGGCCACTATTATTGCTGCCCCCTTAGCTTGGTGGAGTATGAATGCTTGGCTGCAAGATTTTGTCTATCGGATTGAAATAAATTGGTGGGTGTTTGTCGTGGTTGGTTTAGTGGCTATTCTGATTGCTTTTGTAACGATTGGGACGCAATCTTTGAAGGCGGCTTTGGCTAATCCTGTGGAGTCTATTAAATCGGAGTAAAAAACTGAGTTATAGGACAAATAGGAGTTATTTATCGACGACTGAAACATTTAGTTATTTTTATATTTGTAGTTTTGTTAATACTTAAATTGATATTAATAAAACTACAAATATAAAATTTAATGAAAATAAATACAAAATCCTCTAGTTGGTGGCAAAAAAATAGGCATTGCTTTGTGTTATCTTCTCTAAGTAATAACAATGAAAAAAGTTACTTTAATGATTTTTTATACATCTGTTCTTTAATGGTATTAATTTCTGTACTATATTTTATAGGTGTTGAAATTACTCATTCTTCTAATGAATCAAGAGGTACATTTGGTGATTTATTTGGTGGATTAAATACTATCTTTTCTGGCTTTGCTTTCGCTGGTGTACTCATCACCATTTTAATGCAGATGCGAGAATTGAAAGAAACAAGGCAAGAGTTAAAGAAATCTGCTGAAGCACAAGAGAAAAGTCAAATGGCATTAAATGAACAATTGAAATCAATGGAACTAACTTCTAAGATTCAAATTTTAGAAAGTTTTAAGGATTCTATTATTAATCGAAAAATTGAAGATGTAGGAAAGTATCATTTGGCACAAAGAATAATTAATCATTCTACTTATGGATATTTTACTTTAGAAAAATATAGATATTTATTGAGACCAAATATTTATCAATTTTCTTCAAATGAAACAGGTGATAAATCGTTGAATCCAAGAACTCATATATCTTTGAAAAACAGAAGCCATCCTGCCAAAATAATAGATGTTAATCTACCTAATGGATTTGACATTACACATAATAAAGATAATCGGCTTGTATCGAAAAATAAAGAGTTTTATATATGTGGAATTCTTGAAGATAGTAAGAAATATGCTTGTGAAATAATTTTAGAATCGATGGTTATTCCCTATGAATGGAGTCAAAAATTGAATTTTAAAAAAGTTGATGGCACAATTGAATTTGAATATTCTACAGCACAGCAGATTAATAAAAACAAAATTATAGATATTGATTTTATCATTTCGAGAGAGAATATTGATTTACCTAAAATACCAGAAGAACCTATTGCGGGGATGTCTGGTTTTTTCTAAGTGGCAAAAGATATAATGTATCATCGACTAGTTTGACCTTAATTCAGATTAAATTGGGCGGCTAATGCACCGATGCTTGAAATTTCATCATAGAATTCTATGGCGATTGCCTGTACAATTTTAGAATTCCTTTTTTATGCCGTTTAATGTATATTTGACCAATTGATACAAATAAAAAGCGGCGAAACAACAACATCCCCATTTAGGATGGGGTCTTTGACCTCCATTTTTTCTTTAAAATCAGTCATAGCATCAGCAATATTCCTTCTTTTAAAGAAAAACTGAGCACAAAATAACCTCGTCCAAATGATGATCTTATTTTCTCGTCGTTACTAAGCACTAGAATTGAAAATCACTTTTCTACCCCATCTGGAGTATACTTACTAAACAATTTTTTAACCCCGTTCAATAACAATCCCAGCCCCCAGTCCAGCACCTCCACTAATTCCAGCCACCCCAAACTGCACCTCTCGTCGCTCCATTTCATCCAATAAGGTAGTCGTAATCATAGCGCCACTAGCCCCCTGCGCATGCCCCATCGTCATCGTACAACCATTGACATTAAATTTATAGGGGTCAATATTCAGGTCTCTTTGATATTTTAAACAAGTCGCAGCAAAAGCTTCTGCAAAATTATGTAAGTCTATATCCTGCATCGTTAAACCTGCTTTTTTAACGGCCTTTTCCATAGAAATCTGCCCGCCTAACAACATAATAATCGGTTCACAAGCAGTACTATCATAGGAAACTATTTTTGCTCTAGGCGTTAAGCCCATTGCCTTTCCTTTTTCCAAACTACCAATTAACATCAAACAAGCACCATCTGCCATCGCAGGAGAATTGCCGACATGATGAAAATGTTCTAAGCTGCCTAAATTAGGATACCGTTCCTTCATTTTGGTTCGAATACTGGGCGTGACATGTGCGCCAAAAATAGGATTTAAACTAGCCAAAGATTCAACCGAAGTTTGTGGGCGAATACACTCATCCTGTGCTAAGACAATAGTTCTAGCTGCATTTTTTACTGGAATCAACGACCGTTTAAAATGCCCATTTTTAGTCGCAAAAGCTGCTCGTTGGTGAGATTGGGCAGCATACGCATCTAAATCTGTTCTATTATATCCTTCGATGCTAGCAATTAAATCTGCCGCTACACCCATGTGCGTAAAATGGGAATTTTCTACAACTTCTTTATCCGAGAACCAAGCGCCTTTATCGGCAAACATCGGCACTCTAGACAACATTTCTATACCACCAGCAATCACCATATCGGACATACCCGAACGGATTTTAGCAGTTGCCATGCCTATTGCTGTCAAAGCAGAAGAACAAAAAGTATTGACGGTTGCCCCATCAATATGGTCGCCCCATCCGTGATAGACAGCAGAAATTTTAGCAATATTTGCCCCTTGGTCGCCTACTTGTCCGACACAACCGAGAATGATGCCTTCGAGATCTTTATCGTCAAGGTTGGTTCTATTTTCCAAGGCAGTATATAATTGAGAGAGGACATCCATAGGTTTGATGTCTTTTAATGCGCCACTTTTGGCAGAGCCTTTACCTCTTGGTGTTCTAACGGCATCGAATATGTATGCTTCTTTCATATTTACAGGATGACAGGATTATGCAGGATTAACAAGATGTTTTTCTGCTTTATTAAAATTGCTGGCTGGTATAGCATTTTCACAACTCAGAGAATCCTGCTACTTCACTTGTTCTCGCAATACCCGTCGCAATATTTTACCAACTGGATTTCTTGGCAACACGTCAATCGTTTCTAATTTTTCAGGCAATTTATAGGAAGCAATTTTCTTTCCTTTCAAATGAGCAATAACCTCCTCAAAAGTGATTTCCTGCCCCTCTTTGGGCACGACAAATAATGCCAATCGCTCGCCCAAATCTTCGTCTGGATAACCGACTATGGCACATTCGGCAATTTTAGACATATCGACTAATAAAGCTTCGATGGTAGCAGGAGCAATATTGGCACCTCCTCTGATAATGATGTCCTTACAGCGTTCGACAAAACGATAATATTTTTCTCCTTCATCTTCCACCAATTCAAAAACATCCCCCGTTTTAAAGTAGCCTTCACTATCAAAAACCTGTTGATTCGCTTCGGGGGCTTTATAATATCCTGCAAAAACGGCAGGGCCTTTGACACAGATTTCCCCCGGTGTATTTAAAGCAGTAATCGTTTCCCCTGATTGAATATCGACCAATTTGGATTGCAAACCTTGCACTACTTTAATATCTGGGTAATCCATTCCAGGCGCACCAAAAGCAGGGAAAAAGGTGGCTCTTTTTTCTAAATCTGGAATACTATTCGGAGCACCTAATAAAACAATCCCTTCATTTGAGCCGAAGAAGTTGGTCACTTGAATACCGTATTTTTCATACCAACCTTTTATCATCCAAGGGGACAAGGGTGCAGAACCAGAACCTAATACCTTTAAAGAACTAATATCGACATTCGCTAAAATCGCCTCATTTTTCAGTAAAATATTTAGCAAAGCAGGAGGCGCAATAGAATAGGTTACCTTTTCCATCACTATCTGCTTTAAAAAGACAGGCAATTCAAAAGGTTGATGCAAGACAAACTTACATCCAGCGTGTAGCCAAGGGACTAAAGCGCCACCAATGCCTCCCATATTTACGATAGGAAAAGGGCATAAAAAGACGTAATCGTGGTTGATACCTGCACCTTCTGTACTAGCATAAGCAATGAAGGTCCATAAGTTATGACTTCTAGGAACACCTTTGGGCATACCTGTAGTACCAGACGTCCAACAGATGGTAAATATATCATTGGGGTCTACGGGGTTATCTTGTAAATAAACACTCAAAAATTCTTGGTCGTAGCCTTTAGAAAAAATAGCTTCTAGTGATTTTACATTTTCGCTATCTGTTACCCCATTGGCAAAAATGGTTTGTAAAGAAGGAATATCTGCTTGCACAGACTGCACCAATTCGACCAAATTTCGGTCTTTAAACTGGGCTGTGGTTATCATGGCTTTGATACCCGTAAAACCTCCCATTTTGGAAATCTCATATTCTCGTAAAGAAGGCGGATATGGATTGGCAATCGCTCCAATTCGAGCAATGGCTAAAAAGCCGATAACTAATTCAAATACATTGGGTAGGAAAATACCGATAATATCATCTTTCCCTATTCCAGCATCTAGAAAAGCAGTAGCTAATTGATTGACTTTTTCGTCCATTTGGGCAAAAGTAAATCGCTGTTGTTCGCCAACGGTAAAGGTGGTTCGATTGACTGGGTCCACTAAGGCTTCAAAATCTGGGTATTTTTCAACATTTTTTTTAAAAATATCGTCTATAGTGGTATTGTCCCAATAGCCTTTTTCGGTGTATGCTTTGATACGTTGAGGGTTGTCTAAAATCATGTTTTTTCGTTTTATTTTTACAGGATAACAGGATTAACAGGATGGTCTTCTAGGAGGATGAGAAACGGATTAGGACGGATTGAACGGGTAGGGACGGATTTATTCAATTATTGAAAAAAATCTATTCTAATCCGTTCAATCCGTTTAAATCCGTTAACCATCCTCCTAGTACGTCAGCAAGTTAAGTAAACAATCTATCTCCATTCACCCAACAAGCATGAAAACCCAAAGGCACTCGCTGTGGCATTTTTATCCGAGCCAAAGGCGCTTTTTCAATATTTTGTGCATCTAAAATAATGGCTTCCGAAGTCCCATCTCTTTCATCGGTAACAAAGGAAATGACATAACCTTCGTCTTCACCTGTTCCATTTTCGGCAGGGATAAAGGGGGATTCGCTACCAAATTTACCATCCCCGTACCAATGTGTTTTGCTACTATCTTTTTCGGTATCATATTTGACCACCCCATCAAAGCGCATAATCGTTGAATTATCAAAATGCTGGATATAAGAATAGCGAGATTTTCGACCTGTAAACCGACTATTAATTAGCGGAAATTCGGTAAAAGCATCATCAATCCAATGCTCTTTGGTTTCCCCTGTTTTTAAGTTGAACCGATACCGTTTGACATTGGCTTCTAAGCGCAAATAAGCATTGAGTTTTTCCATGGCATTGGAATACTCTTTTTGAGGTGTTGGATTAATGGTCACGCAAGTATCCATAATAACCTCATCACCTTCTTCCCAAGCATTCACGACATGATAAATAAAACAAGGATCCGCTTCAAACCATCGAACATCTTCGTTAGTACCATAGCGAGGTAAAATCGCAAATCGACTTGGCATATCTCGGTTAAAAGTAATACTACTTTTTCCTGCTCTTAAAGCAGCTTGACTATGGTATAAAGGCAAATCCATCAGAATGGAATAATTCTCCGTAATGCCCATATCATGTGGCAAACGAGGTGCAGGTAATTCAATTTCTGCAAAGTGTTTGACGACTCCATCACTACCAACTACACCGTAAGTCATAAAAGGCGGTTGCGGCCCATAATCAAAGAAAACCATCTCGTTTTTCACTTCGTCTACTTTGACATGCGCCATCGCTTTGGATTTCATCGTGCCATTGAAATCTTCTACGCCTTCAGTTTCCAAGGTAAAAGGATCAATTTTGTATAAATCACCACACATATACCACCCTGCCAATAATTTATCATTAAAAAAGGATACAGCAGTATTCGCCGAATCTTTTAAAGGCAAGCGACCTTCCATTTTGTTTTCACGCATATTGCCCATTACCCCATGCCAAACGGTATGCCCTGCTTTGGCTTCTTCTTTAAAATGTTTGGTATTAATCCAGCGATTTCTATAAGTCGCTTTACCATCTTTAATTTGTAAAGCGTGTAACATGCCATCACCATCAAACCAATGGTAATGTCCAATCGGTGTAAATTTTGGATTTGGCCCATTGCGGACGTAGACGCCATTGATATCTTTTGGGATTTCACCAATTACTTCTAAATCTTCTGCTATTATTTCCTTGAAAGTTGGAGCATACGCACCCAATAGGTAGGGGTTGCCTGCTTCTAAGGCATAATTCATTACATCATTCTTCATCATAATTATTCTATTTTTAATTCAATTTCGAGTTGCTTCCCGTAAAGCTCTCCTGGAGGCTTTATCTACTAAAGTAAAAAGTTGCTCGATAGTATTTTTTGTATGTTTTGGTGAATGTCCAACTACTTTCACAAATTCACAATCTAATTGATTGGTCACTTGGAAAAACCTCCGATATAATTCATGGTTATTCAATAATTTATTTTTTGCTGAATAATAGTTGTTTTGTTCCAATCGGTTTTGTCTTGCTGGTAAACCGATAATATTTTGAGAGTCCGTATAAATGGTTATTTTTTGACCATTATTAGACACTTCCCTTAAGGCAAAAAGTAAAGTTTGTAATTCTAATTTGGTGGAAGAAGTATCGTCAAATCGTTTTATTTTAACGTCTTTCTTTAACTTTTCTACTGTCCATTTTTCTTCGGGTATCCATAAGTAGGCGCCAAAACCAATATTTGATTTGGAGTGGACGCTTCCATCTGTGAATAGCATCATTTTATTGAACATTTAGATTTTATAGAATTAGCAAATCGTTTTATATAATCTGATTTATGCTGAAAAAAATCTCTACTTTAAGAGACAGTCACAATAACATTAATTTCTATGATGGTTTCACTTCAAGGGAGTAATTTATTACGTTATTTTTTATTATAAGCCTTTGGTTTTCTACCTCGTCCCTAATACATAATCATTGGAATCATGCAGGACATATAAATATGTTTGATAGCAGTATTTTTACTTTAACCATTCAATTGATTCTCCAAAATCTTCAACAGCATTTCTTATATCATCAAGGTATCTTGAGGCTAAAACTTGCATTTCTCTAACTTCATAATTTTGGCTTGGATTTATAATATTTGCAACTATTCCCTTTGTTGGTGGATATTCATCTTGTAATTCGTTTATAGCGATTTTTAAGTTATTACCTTTCAAATCTTGCGGTACTTTTTCGTAAAAGAACCTAAAAAATTCATTTAGTAGGTGAATAGCGTTCTTTATATGTGTAATAGAACCTTCTGGAAGCGAATCAGATTTCAATTGTTTAGTAAGATAAATAATCCATCTTTTAAAGTTACCTCTATTTCTTTGGTTATTGAAAAGTAAAACCATTTTGTCATGTACTTCTTCAATATTGTAATTATGAGTAAAAAGAGGGGATAATATTTCTTCATTCTCAATCAATATGGAGTTGACAATTTTATAGATTGATTCAAGTATTGCAATTACTTCTTCTTTTTTATCCCATTTTTCAATGGTTTCTATATCTTCTTTCAAGGAATTATTTGTTGAATTATTTATTCTTGAAGAAATATCTAAGATAGCATTTCTCACTCTATTTTTATGAATTGTAACTTCTTCAAAACTTAATGTGCCATTTCGTAAATGTTTTTCAATGTCGTTAAATTTGGCACTTTGCATAATGACTTCTCTTGTCCAATTGCTATTGTTTGCCAATTTGCTCAATTCTATAATAGCGTCATCTATTTTATCCTCAGCTACTAACTCTTGAATTTTTGTAGCAAATATGTTATTTATTTTTTGCCCCATTTTTTATTTGTATTTTCATTTATATTATTATACTGAAAAATCAAGCTACAGCAATCCAAATCATGGTGATTTTAAAAATCACCATGATTTAATTAATTACCTACGATGAAACTAGCCATAGTCGTCAAACTCCCCCCAACATTCAAAGTAGCCACACTTTTAGCGCCTTCCACCTGATAATCACCAGCAGTTCCAGTCACCTGCTTATAAGAATCTAATAACATTCTAACACCCGTTGCGCCCACAGGATGCCCATTCGCAATCAATCCACCACTAGGGTTCACAGGCAAACAACCATCTATTTTTATCCGTCCTTCTTCTATTGCTTTCCATGCTTCTCCTGGGGCAGTAATCCCAAAATGTTCTAAAGCCACATATTCGGTAATCGTAAAACAATCATGCGTTTCGATGGCATCTAACTCTGCTACCCCTGAAATATTAGCTCGGCGATAAGCATCTTCAATGGTGCCTCTTAAGTGAGGAAAAGGGTAAGGGGATTGTTTGCCAGCATCCAGTTTATCTTTTAATAACATGGGTGCGGTACGATGTCCCCAACCTTTGATGTGCGGGATGTTTTCAAATGGAATATTCCGTTTTTTAGCATATTCCTTCGCATACTTTTCAGAAGCTAAAAATATAGTCGAACCACCATCCGTAATTCTACCACAATCTGATTTGCGCAAATTGCCTTCTATTTTAGGGTTAATATTTTCATCTGCTGTAAAAAATCGGTCGTCTAAGCCCCAAGTTCTAGTTTGAGATTTAGGGTTTCTTTTGGCGTTTTCATAATTGGTTTTAGCAATTTCTGCTAAATGTTCTTGTTTCAGACCATAGCGTTCTTCGTACATCTCTCCAATTTCATTAAACAAATAAGGCCATGGAAATTGCGCATCTTGTGCTTCTTTGCCAATCCAAGCGGCTGCCCCCAAATGTTCTGCCGCTGCTTTGCCACTAACATTCCGCATCATTTCAATCCCTGATACACAAACCAAATCATAGCGCCCTGCTTCTATTTCTGCCATCGCATTAAAAGCGGCCATACTGCCAGATGCACAAGCTGCTTCATGTCTAGCCGTAGGAATGCCCGCTAAATCTGGATGAATGCTGACAAACATGCCCCCTAACTGTCCTTGTCCACAAAATAATTCACCGACAAAATTTCCGATGTGGGCGCTTTCTACTTCTTTTGGCGCTATATCTGTCTGTTCAAATGCGCCGATTACGCTATCTTGTAAAAGGTCATAAAGGTCTTTACCCTCTCTTTTATAATTGATGGCGAAGTCTGTTTGGTAACCGCCTAGGATGAATACTTTTTTCATATTGTAAGGATATTAATTTTCTGTTTTTTCTAAAAAGCGATAAGCATCCGTTGTCCTTTAATTATCCGTTGTATATTTTTCTTTAGACAACGGATAATTAAAGGACAACGGATTTTAGATTATTGCTGTATCAGCTTATAATGTACCGCTTTCCAATTCATTTAAATAAATAAAATCGGGTTGTTTAACACCTAAATCTATTCGTATTTTTTTTACTTTCTCAGATTCAAAGAATGCTTTAGCTTGCTCGTGGCTTTCCCAATGAGAAAAATGAACTACTTTATTTGCTTCCTTATTATCGACCAACACTTGAAAAGCTATTTCCCCTGCCTCCTTTCTAATCTTCGCAGCCTTATCAAAACCAATTTTCCATGCTGCATAATCTGCTACTTCATGAATTATCAAAACAAATTTCATACACGATTTTTATAAGCCACCACGAACTAATAAATAAACTATATTATCCGTTGGGTATTAAATCCGTTGTCTTCATTCATCCGTTGGTCTCTTTTTTCTACCAACGGATGAATGAAGACAACGGATAATTATCATTTTTTTATCTATAGACAATCAGATTAAAAATTGATATTTTAAGAAATAATAATATTACTAAATAATGTCTAATATCTGTGTCCCTTTATCTATCCGTGGTATTAATTTCTATCACGGATAGATAAAGAGACACGGATATTATTACTTTTTTATCTGACGCTCTATAGTTACCTATTAAACACTAGTCGTTCAAATTATCCATTATCTTTTATTAAAGAGACCAAGCATCCCCTGTTTTTTCTCTCTGCAAAACAGCCTCATATTCCGCACGTAATTGCCGAACCAAATCTGCTACAGAACTGGTCTTTTTAATCATATCCACCCCTTGCCCTGCCGACCAAACATCCCGCCAAGCTTTATTCTCCCCTACACCTTCTGTAAAATCTATTTTTTTAGCCACTAAATTTTTAATATCAAAGCCTGCTTTTTCCAAACTTTGGCGCATAAACCAAGCTTTCACGCCTGTCACCGCATCCGTTAAAATCAAGTCATTAACGGTGGCTTCTAAGACCATTTCTTGGTAATCGGTAACCGCTAGACTTTCGTTGGTTGGAATAAATCGAGTCCCCATATATGCCAAATCTGCGCCTAATGCCTGGGTGGCTCGAATCGCATTTCCAGTAGATATACCGCCACCTAAAACGAGGTAGCCATCCCAAAATGCTCGGACAGCATCTACAAAAGCAAAACCAGCCATTTGCCCTGTATGTCCACCAGCACCTGCTGCCACTAAAATCAAACCATCGACGCCCATTCTAGCTGCTTTATGCGCAAAACCTAATGAATTAACATCGGCAAAAACCAAACCTCCATACTCGTGAACAATAGGAATAATTCGCTCAGGGCTTCCTAAGGCAGTAATCACAATTTTAGGTTGGTACTTTTTTAATAAAGCGACCTCTTCCTCAAATCGGGCATAACTCCGATGCATAATCATATTGACGGCATAGGGCGCAATTTTAGCGGTTGGATTGGCTGCTTTAGCTTTGGCTAATTCGGTGGTAATTTGCTCCATCCAAGTTGCTAATTGTTCGATTGGGCGAGCATTGGGAAAGGGAAAAGAACCAATGATTCCAGCTTTACAGCTTGCTATCACTAACTCAGGTCCAGAGACTAAGAACATGGGCGCTGCAATTAGCGGCAATATGGTGTTTTTAGTAATAAAATCTGGAAGTGGTGTATTAATCAATGGTTTTATTTTAAAAAATGAACTTTAAGTACAAATTTAATTAAATACTTTAGTTAAATCCTAATTTATTTTATATTTATGTAGCTAATTTTGTTTTTTTCAGAATTATTATTTTAGTAAAATGAGTCGTTGTAAATTTTTATTCTAAACAAAACAATGAATACAGATTGTTTTAGGGGCGAAAGAAAATGTACTCTGAGTAAAGATGATTTTTAAAATTAGGTTATCTTAATTTGAAAGTTACTAACAATGAATAAGTTAAATGAAAGTAAGCACCCGAAAAATAAAGGAGGAGAAGCTGATCTTAGCAGCGGAACAGGTGTTTTTTGCTGTGGGCTTTTCGAATGCTAAAATGGAGGCTATTGCTCATCAAGCCAATTGTAGTAAAACGACCTTATACACCTATTTTGACAGCAAAGAAAATCTGTATATGGCGATTACGTATCGAGCCTTTGAAAACCTGATGGAAGTATACTACCAAGCTTTGGATACTTGTTACGAAAAATCAGGATTGGTAAGAGTATCAACTATCTTTAAAGCCTATTTGGAATTTAGTGAAAAGCAATTCAATTATCAGCAATTATTATTAGAATATTTAACGCTTATACGGTCTATATCTGGTAAGGGGCAAGAAAATAAATTAACAGAGTCACTCAAACATAGCCAATGGTTTCGACGGGTCAAAGATATGCATAATAAACCCTTAACTGTGATGGTCGAACAAATTAAAGCAGGGCAAAAAGATGGAAGTATTACTAACCGAAATCAACCTGAAGAAATATTTCTGACTATTTGGGCATTGATAATTGGTTTTACTAAATTGACTATTACCACGCCAGAATCAAAAGGAGCGACTTTATTTCAGGTTAATTTAACTGGTTGGAAAGAACGTATTCTTGAATTAATTAAGGGAATTTTATTAGATAGATAAAGCGTGTTTTTTAATCATTTTTTTCTGTTGTGGTATAATTGACGTTTTCTGTTTGACAGTAGGAATCGTAAAAAAGAAAGTAGTCCCATTCTGTCCATCACTTTCTACCCAAATTTCACCTCCTAGTTTATCAATTATTTTTTTACAATTGGCTAAACCCATACCAGAACCTTCGTATTTTCCTCTATTTTGTAAACGTTTAAACAACTCAAAGATCGTTTTGTGATAGGCTTTAGGAATACCGATGCCATTGTCTTGAACTGTAAAAATATAGAAAGATTCTTTATTGGTATGGTTTATTTTAATAACTGGAATAGCGTTTTCATTATACTTAATACCATTTGCTATCAAATTTTTAAACAAAGAAAAAGGTAATCCTTCAATAGCTAAAATAGTAGGTAAACGTTGGCTTATTTCTATACGAGCATTCGCCTTAGTGATAGTGGCAGCAAGATTAGCTTGGATGTCTTGAAGTGTCTGATTAAGATCAATAATTATTTCTTGATTATCTATTTTGGATAACTGGGTAAATTCAAGCGTATCCACAATCAAATTATTCATATGTGTTGTATTATCGTCAATAATCTCGATAAATTGTAAAGTCTCCTCCTCTTGATTACTTGTTTGAATCTTTCTTTTTAGTAAGTGAACAAAATTGGTGATATTCCGCAAAGGCTCCCGCAAGTCATGAGAAGCAACATAAGCAAATCGAGCGAGTTCTTCATTGGATTGCAACAACTCTTTATTTGTTTTTTGCAAGGCTTGAGTTCTTTCAGCCACTTTTTCTTCTAATATTAAGTTGTTTCGTTTTTTATTTCTATAAGCTTGAAAGGCAATATATCCCAAAAGTCCTAATAAGCAGGCTATCGTGACTAAGAAAAAATTGAACGATTTTTGCTGTTGAATAGTCGCCGCTTGCTGTTTTTGTTCAGCTCTCAAAAGAGCATTTTCTGTTTCTTTCCTCTTGGATTGATATTTTTCTTCTAATTCTGCGGTTAGCTTTAATTTACTTTTATAGTCTAAGGAATCCTTTTTCAATTGAGTCAATTGAATAATTTCATAGGCCGTTTTATAATCTTGTTTTTGTGCATAAGCTGCTGAAAGAAAACCTAATAGATTTAATTGAAGATTAGAGATGTTGTTTTTTTTGTTTAAAGCTAAAGCTTGATTACTAATTTCAATAGTTTTATTAGGACGATCGGTCTCTAAATATAATTTTGCTAAATCCCGAAGCCCCTGTACAGTTCCTTCATTATCTCCAACTGATTGAATAGTCTGAATAGATTCCAAAAGATACTGTTCCGCCAATTCATTTTTGCCCATTTTTAAATGGTTATTAGCAAAATCACTTAGGGCAAATGCTAGTGACCTTTTATCTTTGATCTCTCTGGCAATTTCTAAGGCTTTTTTAAAAAAAGATTCCGCTTTTACATAATTCCCTTCATCATAGTAGGTTCTTGCCATACATCTATTTCCCCAACCTAGATCATTTTTATTCTTAATAGATTTGGCAGTAGCTAGAGCTAATTGGTAATAATCCCTTGCTTGCTCAAACTTGTCCAATTCCATATAAGCATTCCCTAAGCTAAAGCAGGCCATAATAATCCCTGACGAGTAATTTTCTTGCTGAGCTAAATCAAAAGATTTTTGAAAAAACTCAATAGCTAATACTGGATTGGATGCCTTATTTTGAATAATTCCTTTAGCCCTATAAGCATTAATTAATAATTCATAAGCTTTAATACTATCGGCTAACTGAATCACTTTATCATTGAATTCCATAGCCAATTGACTATTCCCACTAATTGAATTAGCGATACATAAATTATGGAATGCATGTGCTTTTCCTTTGGTATAATTTAGTCGATTAGTTAAAGCGAGGGCTTCATTAGCGTAGGCAAAAGTTTGTGCAATATCATTGTTGTGATAGAAATAACTTAATTCATTTAAAGCGTCTACTTTTTGAGTGTTTTCGGGAAGGTTAACTAATTGTTTTTCTAAAGAATCTATTTGGCCAAAGACGGGCAAGGAAATCAGATAAAAGAAGCTTAATAAAAGATAAAAGGATAGGCGATCTTTAGCAGGTAATAGCACAATAGAAGCTCGAAATCGAGTCGTTTTTGGGTAGTCACTCATCATAAGCATACGAATTAATGCTAGTTAACAAAGAAGAGAGGGCTCAGTATTAATTTTATTACAAAAATCGAACCTTAATTAAATTAGAGAAAGCGTTTTCATTGTTAATCGGTTTTCTTTTCGTCCATTTCTGAACAAACATCGTCCAAATTCGGACAAACAAAAATAGAAATCAAAAAATAACCTGTAGTAAAATATTGATTATCAACTATTTACAAAATTGGCATAACCATTGAAAGTTATAAAACAAATCGCCCAGTTTAAAACCCTAATCGTTATGTTTCAACATCATTTAAAAATAGCTTTTAGAAATTTTAGTCGAAATAAAACGGCTTTCTTGATTAATCTTATTGGTTTATCAACTGGTTTAGCTTGCGCCCTAATGATTTATTTATGGGTCAATGATGAACTAAACATGGACAAGTTCCATGAGAAAAGAACACAATTATACCATATTCGAGGGAATTTAGAATTGAGTTTTGATGTCTTGACGCTTGACTATACGCCAACACCTATCTTAAAACAATTGAAAGAAGAGATGCCAGAAATAGCACATATTGCAGGCATTAATGATTTTGATTATCAGCAAAAGGAAGGGATACTATCCGAAAGTGAACATAAAATAGAAACTAAAGGTATTTATGCCAGTCAAGATTTTTTTAATGTTTTTACTTACCCCTTAATCGAAGGTGATAAAGACCAAGTATTAAGGGAAAAAAATAATATTTTATTATCCGAAACATTAGCTCAAAAACTATTTGCTACCACTCAAAACATCATCGGTAAATCGTTAAACTGGGAACATAGCACTTATCAGAAAGACTTTCAAGTAGCTGGTATTTTTGAGGATCCACCTGTTAACTCTACCAAGCAATTTGATTTTATATTGAGTACAGAAGTTTTAATGGAGGTAGATCAATATGCGAGTGGTTGGAATTCTAATAGTGTGGCAACTTATGTCATTTTAAAAGAAGGTACAGACTTGGCTGCCTTTAATAAAAAAATAGTCAATATTGTCAACAAAAGGAATGAGGGGAATAATTTTGCGTCAACCTTCAATCTCTTTGCAGAGAAATATACCAATCAATACCTGTACGGCAATTATGAAAACGGCGTACAAGCGGGTGGTAGAATTGCCTACATTCAATTATTTTCTTTGATTGCTTTCATCATTTTATTAATTGCCTGTATCAATTTCATGAATTTATCGACGGCACAGGCATCGAGAAAAATGAAAGAAGTGGGCGTAAAAAAGACACTTGGCGTCACCAGAAAATCTTTAATCTTTCAGTTTTTAACAGAATCTATTTTATTAGCACTAATTGCCTTATTGATTGCCACTCAATTAGTGACGATTAGTTTGCCTTATTTTAATGAAATAGCAGATAAACAACTTGAACTGAATATAGATGTAACTGTTATTTTAGGCTTTTTAGGAATTACTTTATTGACTGGTTTTATTGCAGGTTGTTATCCCGCTTTTTATCTTTCTGGATTTAATCCAATCGCTGTTTTAAAAGGTAAATTAAATATTTCCTTTGGTGAATTATGGATAAGAAAAGGCTTGGTTGTTTTTCAATTTGCGTTGACTATTTTGTTTATAGTTGGCTTAACCATTATACATCAGCAAATTGAATTGGCGCAGACCAAAAATATGGGCTACGATCGAGATAACATTCTTTCTTTTGAATGGAAAGGTAATTTATACAATCAATTTAATGGTTTAAAAGAAGGTAAATCAAATGAGCATTTTTACACCTTTATGGACGAACTAAAGAAGTTAACTGGTGTGGTGTCTGCCTCCAATATGACGGGAGACCTTTATGAAGAGATTTATGGACAAACAGGGATTACTTGGACAGGTGAGGAGGCAGAAAAAGACGTTCATTTCCAATCACCAATAGTTGGCTATGATTTTATAGAAACTTTTGGAATTGACTTAGTAGAAGGGCGTACCTTTTCTGAAGAACATCAAGATGGATATGATAAAGTAGTGCTGAATGAGGCAGCCGTTAAATTTATGCAGTTAGAAAATCCAATTGGACAAAGTATTGGTTTAAATGATGGCTCAGAGATTATCGGTGTCGTCAAAGATTTTCATTATGGCTCACTCCGAAATAACATAGAACCACTCATTTTTAGGTGCGAACAAAATGGAAGAAACATATTAGCGAAAATAGAAAATGGTACAGAACGAGAAACGATTGAGCAATTACAAACATTACATAGTAAATTCCTTCCAGGATATAATTTTGAATTTACTTTTATAGATGATGCTTATCAAGCACAATATGAGGCAGAAGCAAAAGTATCTATCCTATCTAAATACTTTGCTGGTTTGGCCATTTTGATTTCTTGCCTTGGCTTATTTGGTTTAGCTACCTTTACTGCAGAACGACGAAAAAAAGAAATTGGTATTCGTAAAATCTTAGGTGCTAGTGTATTTGGTATTGTCCGCATGCTAACAAGCGATTTTACTAAAACTGTTTTAGTAGCGATTGTTATTTCCTTACCGATAAGCTATCTTTTTGCAAAAAACTGGTTGGCTAATTTTGCTTTTAGTATTGAATTAACGGCTTGGTATTTTATTATACCTGGAATTTTGGTTTTATTGATTGCTTGGGGAACGGTTGGTTTGCAAACGGTGCAGGCAGCTCGGGTAAATCCTGTGGATTGTTTGGGAGAGTAAGCCTGTTTTTTAATGGTAATAGCCATTCAACTAGAAATTTTGACAAGTTTATCGAAGAAGTTGATATTTTTATTAATTTTTAAATTCAAAATGTAAAATTCAAAAGTAGGGTATCGGATATATTTATTTGATTATCAAAAATATAACTGATTTAGTCTACTTTTAGGAATTTGAGATTTATTATCTGATGTTACGCAATCCAGGATTACGAAGTAGTCAAACTATGAATAGCCCAGTATGAAATGCTGGGTTCGATAAATTGATGATGCCCCAGAACTACGAAGTAGTTCAACTACTTCGTAGTTGGGGAATCTTTTCCATATTTCTCCGTAGATTTACATCTACGGCTATTCATATTCAAATCCTTCGGATTTGCTGCGTAACATCAGTTATTATTTTCAATTTTAGATTTAAAAATGTCAACTACTTTTGTGTCTTGGATTAACTTATCAGTTCCGACTTAACGTTCCTCCTGTAGTCGCAATATTGGTTAAAGGAATATCTACAGAAAGAAACAATGTAAATCGAGTCGCACTAGTTTGGCTAATATTGTAAATATTCTGATCGACCTTCCGAACCAAAGGACCTTTTTGTATACCTACCCCAAAAGAGACGGGAATATCTGCACCAAATCCGTACACTAAATAAGCCCCCGGCGACCAGATATTTTCTAATTTAATCGCAGGTAAATCATTCGCTTCATTATTATCGTCATTAAAACGGTAAGCGAACATGGCGCCGATATCAAATAAACTACCAAAAGCAGTCAAAGAACCTGCACTACCTAATCCTTTACTAATCGCAATACCAATAGGTGTAGTTACCCCAAAAGTATTAAATTCATTATCGGTTGGATGATTAATGCCATCTAAATCTTCCATCCCCAAAAATCCGCCAGGATAAACATTGAGGGCTATATTAAAAGGCGTTCGTTTTTTCACAACGGAGCTACCTGGGGGCAATGCTGCTGCTTCAATCAGTGTAGAAACTTGACTAGAGGTCTTCGCTTCAATAACATTCGCCATAAAATGACCAAAACGGATAAAATCGGTAAAAACTTGTGTATTTTTTACATTGTCTGATAACACCGCATTGACTACTTGACTACCACTAACAATCGCTGCTTGGTAATCGTTTTGTTTTAAATTAAAAATAGTGATGTTGACATTTCTTAAGATATCAATGACATTATGAAAATAGGCAACCGTCACAGGGTCGGTAGCGGTAGTAAAAATATTTTTAAACTTAATACTCAAATCAAGGGTCTGCAAAGTGGGATTGATAAAATTATAATAATCTGCATAATCAGGCGTCTGCTTATTTTGAATCCTATCTTGAATAGTCGCATAAGCTTTTTGAACCTTAGTCCCATTAAGCACCAATTGAGTAATTGTTCTTTTGACGCCTTCTATTTTTTGAGCATCAAATAACTGACCAAGTGTCTTTCCATTACCAAATTGAATGTCTTTTCCTTTTTGATAAATTAAGCCCAAAAACATCTTAAAAGCGGTGGTATCTTTAATCAACGCATCCAAGTCGTGAATACTAACAAATTGCTCGTTTGGATCGGAATTAGATAAACCTTCTGAGAAGACATTGAGTAGTTTAAATCCTGCTCTAACATCTTGTAGTGCATTTTGAGAAGCCGTAGAAATACCCTCTGGTATCCTTTTCTGAAAATAGGCATCATTCGCTAAGTAGTCAATGATTCTATTAGGGGTTGTTTTGTTGGTGATTTGATTTGCGACGCCTAAGACATCATAAGCAATAAGGTTCAGGGTAGGGTCTTTGATCAAGTGATTTTGTTGCATTAAGGTTGCCAAATGATCAGGCATATTCCTTAAATCCACATAAAATTTAGTTCGTAAAGACTGAATAAAATAATTGAACTGATAAATATTGGTATTAATCGTTTGTAACTCATCTGCGGTCTCTGGAAAAAGCAGTCTCAGCTCTTCATGCTTTTTAAGAGTCGCTTGAAATTTTTGAAAAAAAGCAATGTTCAGTTCTTCTTTGGTTCTCTCGACCAGAAAATCCGTTAAGCCTGTGATAACCGTGCTAGGCACATTGATACTACCAATAAAACGAGAAATTGCGGGCGCTTTTCGTTGAATATCAGAGGAACTAAAGGCAGAAATATTTCTAGGAATATAGGCTGTTAAAAAAGGATTGGGGTTAATAACACCACTAACCGTACTTAGGTTAGAACTTTCAGGCGCATCAGGAATGTAATGCAAAAGAAAAGGAACGAGGCTTTCTCCTTGTGCCGTTTTCCCTGCATCTTCGCTATTTTCGTAGGCTCTTGCCATCTTAATGGCATCTTCGCAAGCGATTTGAGCTTTTACGGATAAAGTACCTAGAAAAAGTAAACAGGTGAATGATAGATAAATAAAGTTTCTCATAATTGTTTAGTTGGACGCCGTTTTAAGACGTTTTGAGGTTAAAGATTACAGATTATATTATTGCCATGTTACCTCGTTGCCATGTTATAGAGAATACATGGCAACAACGCAATATGGCAATTTTAAATATTAATCGTCAATTACTTATGACTTGAATCAAAGAATCCAGCAATTATTCCTAGCTAATAACTTGTATATCAATTGTTTCTTTGACCCCAACTGGATTAATCGTTCCACAACCGAAATGTAAATCCTTACACTTTTTGTGGCGTGCACCTTTATAGACAGCACTACTTGTCAACATTTTCACTAAGTCGGATACGGGTAGGGTTGGATTGTCAGATTGATTAATATATTGCTTTAACAAAGCTAAAATACCACTACAAACAGCTGCTGCTGCACTTGTTTGACCAAATTTAGAAACTGTACTTTGCAAACCAGTTGTTAATAAGTCATCTCCAGGCGCTACCAGATTTAATTGCTTACTTTTCCCCGACATCTTATGTATTTCACCATTTTTTTTGACCGCACCAATAGATAAACAATTGGTAAAGTAAGCAGGATATTGCATCACATCGGACGATATATTATTATTACCTGTAGAACCAACCAATAGGATGCCGTCATCATGTAAATCATCAATTTTTTGCTGAAATTGCTTTTTTTTGTTCGAATCCCCCTCAAAAGCATCTTCCAATAAATTAACACTCATAGAGATAATATCTACTTTCATTTTTTTTGCCCAATCCAACGCCTCAGAAAAACGATCTAAAGTTGGCATATCGTCTCTAGTTCCTATTTTAGCAATATATAAATCACACTCTGGTGCAATCCCAAATACTTTTTGAAAGCCTCTGCCCCCAATTAGTCCTGCACATTTAGTCCCATGCCCAACAGTATCCATAACATCCTTTTCTCGTCCTCCAGGAATAAAGTTTTTAACTTGTTTTATGGCAATTTTAAGATCAGGATTGGTTGTATCTATCCCAGAATCAAGAATCGCTACTTTGACACCTGCACCCGTTAAATTCCATTCTTTCCAAAATTTTTCTAAGATACTTAAATCTTTGATGGCCCAATTCATTTTATTTTTATCAAAAGTTAAGGTAGACCATTTAATGTCAAAAGAAGGAGCTTTGTCGATTATCTTTGCTCGACCGCTCCAAAAGTAAAATTCCTCATTCTTACTTTTATACCATTTATTATTCCCCTTAAAAAGCGCACCTTCTAGCATTTCCTCTTCTACCTCGATCACAACTCCCTTAAAAAGCGCCCCAATATGCTTTACTGTTAAATCATGAATGTCAGAATGAATAAAGGCATCTCCTGTAAATTGAATCCGCATAGATATAATTTATTTTTTATCAAAAAATGGAAGGTTAATAGGGGAAGTAGAAAGTAAAATACCTAAGTAGTTTTTATAAAGATAAAGGGTAAGCAAAAAATCGCTTGCTATTTGATTGGTTTGCATAAATACCTTCAAAAAAAGTACCATAACTGACAGTTTAACGATACCGTTGAACATTATTTAAAAGTTTGGTTATTGAGGCAATCTAATAAATCTAAGGAATCGAATCAAAGGTAATTATAAGTAGGAGAAAACAAAAGGCTTTAGGAAATAATTGCAATTACCAATCATTGATAAATTTATCCTAGTGCTATCATTGGTCTTGTTAAAATAATGCTAGTTTTTTATTGGTCTTGTTAAAATAATGCTAGTCTTTGCAAGAAAAGTCCACTCTTTTTGCTTTTTGTCGCCCTACCTTGCGATAGTATATAACTATGAGAAAACTTTTTGAACCACACTTACTATGCTAGAATTAACGATACAATCATCTTATTTGAAAGATTTAAAAAATCTTAAAAAAGAAAGTCAAACTAAAATTCAAGAACCCTATTTCCTTAGGCAAGTAAGGGGGCTTATCCTAACAAATTTTAATAATGAACAATTTGATGTCGCTGATCTTGCTCGAAAGGTTCATTTGAGCGTCTCTCAACTTAATCGAAAGCTGAATGTATTAATTAATAAACCAGCAGGGCAATTAATTTGGACGATGAGGATGGACTATGCTTCGAACTTGCTTTTGCAAGATGAGTACTCTATTGGTCAAATCGGATATCTAATTGGCTATAGAAATCAAGCACACTTTTGTCGTAGTTTTAAGAGAAGATATAAATGTACGCCTTCTCAATTTAGAAAAATATTCCTCAGAAATAGGTATGCTCAAAATAGGTAAAAAATTACGCAATACGGGTAATTTTCAAAAAGCAAGAGGTGCTACTTTTGTGTAAAATAATTTTATTCATTTTTCATAACCTCAAAAAATTACCTATTATGGCAAATTTCAAAATTAAATTCGCACATGTTGACAATTGGGTCAATGTTTATGTAAATGACTTATGCGTGGCAAGTCATGGTTCTGCTGGCGTTAGTAGAGGTCAGAGCTTAGATATTACTAAGTTTCTGATGCCTGGGGACAATATGGTTCGTGTGGATGGTGTTAACTACGGTCCATGGAAAACTAACAACCCTTTTAATTTTAAGTATTCTATCACCCAAGATAATACAGAGATTGCTTCTATCTCTCAGCGAAGTAATGTTTCGAAACCTACACCAGGTACCAGCTATGTAGGAGCTTCTTCCTCATTGATGATTGTTATCTAATCGAAATAAGACTTTTGTAAGCAGACGCTTAAATTATTGTTTGATTAGTTTAATCCTGACATGCGAATCCTCTAAGTTTTTATGCTTAGAGGATTTTTGTTGTCTGTACCGTTCGCTGACCTTTAGGTTGGCGCTTTTCTTTCCTTATTTTTTAGTCATTCAATTTATTACTCTTTACTCCCTCTAATAACGTTAGCTTGTATAGGCAAACAATTCGCTGGGGGGCAAGCAGAACAAGGCGCAATGGCTGGAACAATCACACTTTCCTGACAATCCGTATCAATTACATCTCGAATAGTTAAAGTGTAAATACTGTTGTTGTTCGCTTGCATTTGTCCTACAGCACCAACCAAAATCGTACTACCATAATTAGCGGTAGCTAAAACTTGTTCAGATGCTAAACCGAGATTTAAAACCACTTCATATTGCGTGCCTGCGCCTACATAAGTAGCAGTCACTTGATACATTTGATAATCATCGGTTGTTATTCCTGCTGTGCCATTATTATGACATTTGGCAAAAGTAAAAATAACGGTAATGTCGGTACAAACGATATTTACTAAAGCAGTATCTGAAACGGTAATGTCGCCACCATTTTTAAAAGTCCCTGTAACTTCGGCAGTATTGATAAGCGGGCCTGGTAAATCTGCTACCGTAATGGTATGTGATTGAGTAAAAACAGCATTTTCACCTGGTAATAAGACGGTTGGTGCAGCAAATGGGCCTAAACCTGCCGTATAATTAGTCGTTACTTCAGCAGCAGAAAGCGCTTTGGAATATACAGCAACTATATAAAAAGTACCTTGAAACTCTCTACTACCGTTATCTGGATCAGCAGCAAATTCATTACCAATACCAAAATCATAAGTATCATCCCAATCACTAAAATCACCTGTAAAAGTTTGGATATCTTCTACGACTCCATTTTGATAAAGTACGCCTGCTTCATTAGCATCTCTTGTAAAAACTATATGTTGAGGGGCTGATGTATTACTTGTTCCGCCATTAAGGGTAAAATCAGAGCCATTATCATTATCTGTTCCACTTCTTAGTCGAACCTGAAAACTTGTCCCATTTTGCATTAAAGAAAAATTTCGATTACTACTATTTTCTGATAAGGTAACCATTCTAGCAGGCCCTCCTTGACTACTTGCTGCTGACATGACCCAAGCTTCTACAGTAAGGGCATTACTAGCCGTTATTTCATTGAAAATTTTACTCATATCAGTTGCATTGGAAGCACGATTGGCAGGAATAAAGTTTAAAGAATCTGTTCCCCAACTAAAATTGGTCCCTTCTATGGTTAAGTCTAAGGGCGAACCAAAACCTGAAACATCTGAGATAATTGTGCCTGAACCACTATCAAATAAATACAAAGCAATTAAAGAATCAGTTGTTCTCATCGCCCCTTGTTGGATGGTAGAAATTGTACCAAGTTTATCGTCTGTGATATCCGAAAGCGTAACGGTGTCAGTTGAATTATTATACACGGTATACGTGTAATTGACCGTTTCTCCGATGGCAGCAGTTGCATCATCAACTGTTTTAACCATTGTTAGCGGGCAACCTGTTGGTGCAGTATAGGCTAAAGTGTCGCCACAAGTAGTAGCTGTCGTAAACCAAGCTTTAATATCGCTGACAGTACCATCTGCTGGTATAGTAATCGTGTAAGATTGGCTACCGTTACCCTCGGCCGTTGTAGCAATAGCGGTTTGCATAATGCCATTGGCTGCTACTTGAATCATCTCTGCGGGATCGGGCGCATCTAACCAAGTGATATCAAAATTCATTTCAATAATGGGGGAACCTGTACTTTCGGAACAATTACCAAAACTAAAATTCTCGATACTTATCAAACAAGCATCTCCTGAGAAAAAGCCAAAATCTACCGTTAAATTAGAAGTGTTATCGGTATCTTCATCATTGATGGGTTCATCTCCTTCAGATAAAGTAATAGCTTGAGAGATCACGCCATACCCAGCGAGTGGTTCTCCATTATCATCAAAATTGGTGTTATCATCAGGGTCGGGTGCAATGCCGTTGCCATTACTACTATTATAATTCCCTAAAGTTTGACCAGAATTAAAATTCGATTCGGCTATTTGCACAATATAATCGCCTGCCGGTAAATTGTCAAATAAATAATAGCCTAGATTCCCTGCATTGGTAGCCGTTGTAGTGGTAGCAAAAAAGGCATCTACCATTGGGGTAAATACGCCATTGCTATCGATATCTTGGTATAAATTGACCGTCACGCCATTTAACCCACTTTCTCCATTATTAAACACCCCATCATTATCCGTATCTATCCAAACAAAATTACCGAGGCTCACATTTCCCGTTGGTAAAATAATACCTGCATCCCAAGTCGGGTCATATTGATTGGCAACTAAAGTGAAGGTTTCCGTTCTCGCCCTTAAAGTATCTCCAACCAAGGCAGTTGCGTCAGAATCTGTGGCATCACTAGCACCAGCACCTTGTTGCGCCAAGCTATAACTAAAAGATGTAGGAATGTCAAATTCTATATAGTAATTAGCTGGTCGAATACTATCGAATAAATAATAACCAGGCTGGCCATTTAAATCATTTTTGGTGACCATACTATCTTGTAAAACGCCCCCCGTATCATATAAATAGACAGAAATGCCATTGACTCCATTTGCTGTTGGCTCATTTTGTAGCCCATCTTTATTCTCATCAAACCAAACATAATTTCCGACACTTGCAATATCCGTTTGAAAAAGCCCCAAATCTAAAGTTGGATTGGTTTCACTAAAACCTAAAGTAACTACTTGTGAAAGTGCAACGGGGACGCCATTAATGAGGGTGTCAATCCCATCTGAATCCAAAGAATCATTCGTTGGAATATTTTCAGAAGTTACGGTATAAGTTGGCGGTGGATAAAAAGCAGTAAAATAATCATCCGCAGGTAATTCAGGAAATAGATAAAGTCCTCTTGTAGCAGTTAAAGTAGTAGCAATTAGAGAATCTGTGGATAGATCGGCAATACCATCTCCATTATCAACATAAAGATGTACCGTAACGCCATCGACTCCCGCTTCCCCCATATCTTGAATCCCATCTTGATTAGCATCTAGCCAAACATAATTCCCTAAAGCAGCATCAGTTGGGTCTTGTACTCGAATCCCTACTTTAATGGGTTCGGAAGGTAATAATGGTGCGCCAATACTACCGTCCACATTGATTCGGTCGGCTATGTAGCCAAAAGAATTCCATGCAACAGAGTCAGCAGGAGAACCGATGGTTTCCAGCACATTAACGGGCGCTTTCATGTCCCAATCAATCATTAATTCATCACCTGGATTAATAATAATGCTACCAAAATCTAATTTAAAAGATTGAACGGTCGTAATATCTATTGGTGGTATAGTCGACCAATTTGGGGTAGTACAACCAGCAGGACCACTTGGAACAATCCCTTCTACACTTCGACATGGGTTTTGCTCGGTACTATAGTACACCGTTACACCCGTTGGTGCATTCAATGGGCTAATTAAAAATGGTCGCCAACGCGTATCTCTCATGGATAAATCAATTACTCCCATATCGCCCACAAAAGGTAAAATATCAATCACCCTAACATTGGTCATCGGCACCGTTCCATTATTCCGAACAAATAATTGATAATTGGCATCTCCGCCAGGTACCGTTTCGCCAAATTCAGGAAATTTGGTATAGACCGTATCTAATTGTCCTTTGACTAATTTTTCGGATTCTAAAGAAGGCAAGGTAAAGACATTAAAAGTGACATCTGTATTATCCAAACATAATAAATCAGTTGTTACCCCATCACCGTCCAAGTCATTACTATCCGTCACACCATTCTCATTACAACTATAATTAGGGCTATCATTGGTTGTTTGGTATCCATAATTATAGACGACCTCTTCTTGAAAAACGCCAGCGTTAACGACTACTTTAAAATTGATTTTATAAAAGTCGGAAGGCACAAAATTGGCTTCCACAGCAGCTGTCCAACTCCATCGGAGGAGTGTTCTGCCCGTATTTTTATAATTAGCAATAGCTTCAAAATTGGGGGAAGGATGCCCATCTGGATTGGCATCTGTCGTCCAACTATCCGCTACATAAGTTACTTGAGTCGGTAATAAATCCATTAAAATTGGATTAACTAAGGTGTCCGTAGAGCTGTTATCGTTTTGTGCCTCAATTTGATAAGTAATGGTATCACCAGGTGCAAAAGGCCCTGCTGTGTTAATTTCTGAACCATTTACAATAAGATCTTTATCTGGATCTCCCTCTACTTTTGGGTCGTCTAAAGTAATAAAGTCACAGCTATTAACTGGGTAAGGTGTGCCATCCAAATACGCGGTCACATAAGTACAATTGGTAATGATATCATCTTTCATCGATGGGCTACCATCAGGATAAATTTCTTTGATGGTACCATATATCCTAGGACGATTACCATTATGGACAAAACCTCTTTGTGGGTTTCTGAAAACCCATTTGACAATGGTAACGATTTCATTAGTAGTTAATCCAAGGGAAGAAGTATATAATTGAGTGTCTGAAGTGGGTGCATAGGGGCTACCCGACCAAGCTTGAAAAGTACTATTCAAATTTGTTTGGTAATAGACTTCTACATCCTCATCTAAATTATTCCAACCTCCAGATTCTGTTTGGTAAAAAGCCATATTTTCTGGAACGGTATCAATCATGACAATACTATCCATCGCAAAATCGCCTTCCATTTCTAGAATCATAAGGTAAGAAAAATTACTACCTATCGGAATAGAGCTATTGCTACTGCCTTCTTTTTCAAAATTGACGGAAGGTGGCACCGTATCTCTTACTGTAGTGGTTACGCAAGCTTCGGTTGCATAATCCACCATAGCTAATTTATACTGTAAATCTGCACAATTGGTAATCGTTGTGCCATCATCTACTGCCATGCCTGCATGGTCAGGATTAATAACGGCAGCATATAATTTAATCGTCGTATTTTCAAAACCTAGTGGAACATTCTCAAAATCATATTCCAAAATGGTGATATAATCATTAGCTGCTAGACCTAAATCACTTACTTGTAAAGTGGTATTGGCGCTACCATCAAAAGGGCTGCCAGTCCAAATTTGGAAAGTGCCATTCATATTCGTTTTATAACGTATGGTTAGATTGGCTCCCGAAAAAGTACCTGTTTCTATTTTGGTTAAATTTAATTCAGCGGGTATCGTGTCCACCATATAGAAAGTATCTAGCGGCGTTGTTCCCGAATTGGTTACTTCAATATCATATTGCAAGGTATCTCCAATAATTGGCGAAGTATTCCCAACGACTGTTTTCGTAACCCCTGCACTAGGGGCAGGTGCAACTAAAGTCTTCGTTACCTCATCTGTATCTTGTACCGTTATACTCGGTTCTCCTACAGGTTGTCCTAGAAAAACGGCATCATTCGTGACCATATCGCCCGCATCAAAATCGGCATCCTCATAGGTAATGGTCGCCTGCAAATTATTACTATTATTCCCAATGGTCAGACTACCTACGTTCCAAGTGACAGTATGATGGGTAGCGTCATAAACTCCGCCATTAGTGGCATTATTAAACATGGCATTTGCTGGTAACGTATCTATGACGGTTACATTATCAATATTCAATCCACCAACCGCACCATTGGTCGGGTCTTCCACTCGCAAAGTATAAATAAAAGGCAAACCTACATAGGCCGTACCATTTCCTGTTTTATTTAATACCCAAGGAGAAGTAGCTAACCCCGTACTCGGAACGGTATTACTAAACGTATCCGTAGCGGTAATAGAAGTAATAAAAGCTGTATTGTTGGTTAAGGTATTATTGGGTGTTGTTCCATTAGGGAAACGAGCCGTAATTCTTACCTCTCCTGTAGATCCTGCTTTCATGCCTATCCCTCCATTTTCCTTGTTCAATTCGAAAATCACTTCATTATCAGTCGCATTAAAAGTGGTATTACTAGAATGGATTGGATTAGCTAAAAAAGAAACAAAGCTTAAATCGGCAGGTAAAGTATCTCGAATAATGACATTATCGCAATGAGCCGTCGTACTAACACAGCTATATTGAATCACGTATACCAATTGATTACCAGCTTGAATAGTGGTAGAATCAACAGATTTGTAGAGTTCTAGTTGTTGAGCATTACCAAAAAAGGGGGATAAAAATAAACCTAGCATTACTGCAAGAATCGTTTTTAAATTATATTCTCTCATTGACAATTATAAATAATTCTATTTCTATTCTATCTAATAAATATCGAGGGATATGGTGTGAACCTTTGATATACTATTGAATAGTTATCTGTGTATTTTTTGAAAAATAGTAGGGAATTTTAACTTGGAATAGATATAAAGAGGGGTTCTAGTTCAATTAAATTGAATAAATAAATAAACTAAAGATAGAGTTGTAAGGGTATTGTCAAATATTATGCCACAGGATAAGTAGCCTGTCACAAATAAGTAAAATGCGTAAAATTAAATCAAGGTTATTGGCAAAATCTATAAATACTTTATCTTTGGAAATGAAAACTAAAAAGCATTATCAATGAAAAAAATAGTCATACTAACAGGCGCAGGCATTTCCGCAGAAAGCGGCATTAAAACCTTTAGAGACGCAGACGGACTTTGGGAAAATCACGATGTGATGGAAGTCGCCTCTCCACAAGGTTGGGAAAAAAATCGTGCCTTAGTTTTACGGTTTTATAATGATCGCCGAAATCATTTAAAAGATGTGGAACCCAATGCTGCACATAAAGCCCTAGCAGAATTAGAAAGTAAATACGATATTGTGGTCATTACCCAAAATGTAGATGATTTACACGAAAGAGGTGGCAGTAGCAACATCATTCATTTACATGGTGAACTAACAAAAATGCGATCGGTTTTAGATGATACCGTTATTTACGATTGTACAGAAGATATAAAAGTGGGCGATAAAGCCAAAGATGGTTACCAACTGCGTCCCCATATTGTCTGGTTTGGTGAAATGGTGCCGATGTTAGAAAAAGCGGCAGCAGAGGTAATGAAAGCTGACATTGTGATGGTAATTGGTTCTTCTATGCAAGTGTATCCTGCGGCAAGTTTGGTGGATTATGCGCCAGATGGCGTTCCCGTCTATTATATTGATCCTAAACCAACAATTAATTATGAATTGGGCCGAAGTAAGAATTTGAAGGTCATGGCAGAGAAGGCGACTACTGGCGTTCGAAAAGTAGTGGATGAATTGATGAAGTAAAGTTGTTTTATAGTTATCAACTAATACATTGCAACAAAATTAAAGCTGGTAGCACAGGATTCATCCTGTTCGGGACGCTGACCTTTAGGTTAGCAAACTGTAAGTATTCGTATTTTAAAAAGATATGGGTAATCAGTACGGATGAATCCTGTGCTACCGATTTGAGTTAGTTATTTATTGGCCAATTCTTTCATAAGTCCTTGAGCCGTCTCATTTTCTGACCATAATCGTAGTGCTTCCGTTAAAGCTTCCTTTGCCAAGACGACATCATTCTTAGCTAAATACACTTTCCCCAATAAAGTGTAAGTATTAGAGAAAAAGCCATGTTCTGTCTCACTTAAATTCAATATTTTTAAAGCAGCGTCAATTTTTCCAGTTGCTAACAGTTGATCAGCGACGCCATTAATACCTTCAGGTGAAACAAAGTAATTAAAATAAAAATTAGGTTGCTTTTTCAGTTTTTTATATGCCTGAATAGTTTGTTCCATGCCCACTTTCGCTATCGAATTCGTTAGGAAATCTTCGACGGTAATAACTGGTTGATTTAAGTCCTTATCACCTTTTAGTATTTTTTCTAAATAATGCGTAGAGATACCAAATAGGGCATCCTCTCCATCTTTTGGACTCACCGAAGTACCGCTTAAAACACCAACTAATTTCCCTTGGGCATCTATTAAAGGAGAACCACTTGCACCGCCGATATTCGCCCCTTTATTTTCCTGCGAAAAAATAATCCGATTGCCTTTTATACCCAATACAGTCGCAGGTTCAATAATACAGTCCTCATTTTTATAAGGACATCCCGTAAAATAAATCGCTTCCCCTACTTTTAGCGGCGTAAATCTTGGTGTTAAGGTTTTAATATTTGGGGAGTGGTATTTAGTCGCAAAAACAATCCAATCTCTCAATTGAATAGATGCTTTATCAAATCCAAGTGCCTCTTCTTTATCTTCATTCAATAATTGACCGATCACTACAGAGTCCGTCTTATTATTTTTTGGGTGCATAATCCATTTTTCCAAATGCCTATTAGGGCTTGTGCCTTTCATCCCTTTTGGATTGGCGATCATTAACACATGCTTAGCTGTAGCTGCTAGCACTCCTTGTTTGGTATCAATCAAAAAACCTGTTCCAGCATAGGTAAAAGAAGGATGAATATACTGTTGGTCATTTTCATACCAAACTTTATTAATTAAAGCAATATTAGTTAAACCTGGTGGTGTATTTTTTATGGTTTTACGATCAATTTGTTTTGTACAACTGACAAAGGAAACAAAAATAAAAGCAATAAAAAAGTAGAAAAAGAAAGGCTGGTTGGCTTTGTGCATTATCGAATTTTAAGCTATCTAAAAAGGAGTGCAAACTAGGTAATCCGTTACTGTAATGCTTAAAACGAGTAGGCTTTTAACAGGTTTTTTACAACTATTCGCAAGTTTTCACAAGTCGCTAAAAATTCAGGTATTAAACCAATTCCAATTGGCGATACTTTGCAGGAGAAACCCCTGCATTCTTTGAAAACAGTCTAGAAAAATAAGCAGGGTCTTCAAAACCTAATTCAAAAGCGATTTCTCTGACCGTTTTACTAGAAAATTTCAACTGTCTTTTGGCTTCTAAAACAAGTCGGTCTTTGATAATTTGAGAAGGACTAGGGTATTCTAGTACTTGTAACCGTTTCGCTAAGGATTTCGGCGCTACAAATAACTTTTCTGCGTAGCTAGAAACACTATGTTCCGTTCTAAAATGCTTCTCTACTAAAGTAATAAAGTCTTGTGCCAAACTAGTTGGTTTTAGGGTACGTTCTACCGTAGCATCAGGTTGATGATAATCGACTATTCGTAAAGTTTGAATCAAGAACATGCGTAAATAAGTTTCTAGCATATCTCGATGGGCACTCCCTTTATTTTTCAATTCTGCAAACATTTGGTCGATAATACGTTGAAAGCCAGCTTTATCTGCTTCTTTCACAGAAATAGCGGTCGCTCGATGTACATTATTAAATAATAATCCATTACAAGCAATTTCTTTTCCGTGCGTTTCTACACAATAAAAATCTTTATCAAAGGCAATTTGATAAGCAGATTTCACTTTCTCATTTTTAATAGTAAAAACTTGTCCAGGAGACAAACAAAAGATACCTGTTCCTTCAATCGTAAATTCTTTAAAATCTATCTGATACGTACCCGTTCCATCCTCAATCCAGTAGATTTTATAATAATCAGATACTTCGTTCTGATTCGCCACACAATAAGTGTCTACTTTTAAAGAAGTAACTTCAAAAAAGGGTGCTTTATCTTTTAATTTAAAATCTTCGAAAATATATGTCTCCTTCTTCGTTAATGCCATAATTAAATTTAATTTAGTAGGAAAACAATCAAAAGGCGTTATTAGTTTGATAGCAAAAAGGTTATTATTAGTAATCATTAGGTTTTATTTGGCGAAAGGTAAAAGCTAATGGCAGAGGGTTTAGCGTCTAAAGACATGAAAAATGATTAACTACTCATGTATAATTTAAGTAACTATCTTTCCTTAATTACCTTTTACAATTCGCCTTTTACCTCTAGCCAAGTAATAACATTAAATCTTTAATAACCACTAGTAACTTGCTTCAACAATCACAGTAATACCAAGCATTCAACTCTCCTTCCAATAAACGTAGATGCTCTAAAATCGCTTTTTTACCAACGATTTTCTTTTTTCCATCTACTAGAATTGGTGATTTTTGCCCGCTTACCTGTTCTTTCTTAAAGGCAAGAGACAATTCTTTTAATTTATCTTCAATTTCCGTAACGAGCGGATTCAATACTTGATATTGCAAAGTCATGTTTAAAGATATTTTTTAACAAATTTTAAAATAAAACCGTCTAGTGATTTATCGGTTCTTTTTTCTTGTTTCTCACTCACCTCATCCTTCCATTCTTGGTGGCCCCAACAATTTCCACATTCAATAGTAGGATTTTTAGGGGCTTGCTGTTGCTTCACATTTTGTACAGTCATGATATTTAAATTTTGAAAGGATTGGAAAAAAGAGAAGAGAGCAGAGATTAGAGAAAAGAGATTTAAGCACTAAGTCCTCTCTATTCTCTGCTCTTTAATCTCGCTTCTAAAAAGAAAAAGGCGATTGCTACAAACAACCGCCCTCTGAGGGGTATTATTTGTATTGGCGTATTATGCTGGTACTAGATACTCCTGTATCACTTTTTCTAAAGCATGCTCGGACTGTAGTCCTACTAATGCTTTTTCTACCTTCTTGTCTTTTAGGACAAAAAGTGCAGGAATACTTCTTACTTGAAATTGCTGTGCTAGTTGAGGGTTTTTATCGACATTTATTTTACGAATCACAAAGTCATTTTCGTATTTCTCCGCTAGTTTGGCAACCGTTGGTAGTAGCATTTTACAAGGGCCACACCAATCGGCGTAGAAGTCTAATAATACTGGCTTATCTTGGCTAATGACTTCGTTGAATGATTTTACATCTTTTATCTCTTTCATGATATTTATTTTTAATTGATTAAATAATTATACCACAAAGATGCAGGGAAAGAAGACCTAAAAGAATGGACAAAGGTTCGTGGGGTATGGACAAAGGTTCTTAAATGGAAGGGTTGGAGAATTTAGGAGTAAAAAAATAGGAGGGATTAGTATAGGAAGGGATGGATGGAAAAAATCATACATCTTAAATCATAGTTCATAAATCATAAATCTGTTTCGTTTTTATTTAGATGGATTTATGATGTATGATTTATGATTATCGACTAGGAGCAATTCCTTAACTTATCTCCATAAGGCTGAACAACTTAGTTTACAACTTTTCCCTTTCCTCCTT
This sequence comes from Saprospiraceae bacterium, assembly GCA_965277445.1. GTDB lineage: Bacteria > Bacteroidota > Bacteroidia > Chitinophagales > Saprospiraceae > JAFMDF01. Next base: position 281,067 of record CBDICY010000010.1, read on the forward strand.
ATAAAGTCTAAAACCTCTAGCCTGATAATTGCGCAAAGCACTCGGATGATCTAAAGAACAAGTATGAACGTAAACCCGTTTCGTCCCTTCCCAATTCCAAGCGGCTTGAATAGCTTGGGATAAAAAATAGCCACCAAAACCTTTTCCAATAAAATTAGGAGCTAAGCCAAAATAGGCAAGTTCAATGGTATTTGTTGGTTGTTGTTGGAGTTCAAAATAACCTGCAATAGTTCCTTTATAATAGGCAATCCAAGTTCGTAGATTATCATTTTCTGCATAAGTTTGCCAAGCGGCATCGGAAAGTGTCAATTTATCGGTCCAGCCCCATGCCGCACCGATAAATTGATATAAAAATTTATTGATGGGAAATTGTTTAATCTCGCATTCTTGGACAACCAAACCATTATTGACTGATTTAGCATTTAATTCCTCTAGCGAATTCATTTCTAAATAGTAGGTAATAATTTCTGCCATAACTTATGATAATTAAGCAATTCAACCATCAATCAATCATTTTTTCTTCTTTTTCTTTTTCTTCTTCTTTGGTACCTGATTATTCGCATCAGGAAAAACAATTTTTGGTTTTACCTTTGCGGCCTCTTCTGGTGTCATCCAACCGTAGGCAATAATGATCAAAATATCACCAACTTGTGCTTTTCGAGCAGCAGCTCCATTTAAGCAAATAATACCAGAACCTCTTTCCCCAATAATAGTATAAGTCTCAAAACGTTCGCCATTATTATTATTGACAATCTGCACTCTTTCCCCTTCATAAAAACCTGCGGCGTCCATTAAATCTTCATCAATAGTAATACTACCCACATAATTTAATTGCGCCTCGGTAACTTTAACTTGATGGATTTTTCCTCGAAATCGTTGTATCAACATAGTATTTTAGATTAAATATTGAAATAAAAACAAAACCCGCCTAATTGAGCAAAGTTTATGAAACAAGCACTAATTTTATCCTTAAAAAAACTAGTAAGTCTGCATTTTATAAACGAATTTGCTGCCTATTAAGTCACTATTTTACAAATAGTCCCCACAAAAGTACTATTTAGACCTAAACAAAATCAATGTCTTATTTAAAATATACCTTTTTCTTAGCAATAATCGGATTAATGATGGCTTGTAGCGCCAATCAGCAAGAAATCAACCCAGAAAAAGAAATACCTAAAGAACCAATCACGGTGTCTACACCAAACACCAATTATAGCACACATAATGTACCTTGGAGTGAAATTAGTAATTTTGGCAAAGTAGATTACGATTATTTAGTGCCTTACGGCGAAGCTGAATTACAGATTGGAGAATTAAGAACGCCTTCAAGTCAAGATACTTTTCCTTTGGTTATTTTTATTCATGGTGGTTGCTGGCTATCTGCTTATAATTTAGACCATGTTACTACGGCTTGTTCGGATTTGGTCAAAGCAGGATATGCGGTATGGACACCAGAATATCGCAGAGTCGGCGATGAAGGTGGTGGTTATCCCAATACGTTTAAAGACGTTCAAGCAAGTGTCGATTTTGCCAGAGCCTTAGCAGATATTTATCCTTTGGATTTAGAGAATGTGGTTGTCATGGGGCATTCCGCAGGTGGCCATTTAGCGTTGTGGTTAGCCATTCAAGAAAATTTAGCTAAAAATAGTCGTTTGTACAATCCAAATCCATTGCCTTTAAAAGGGGTCATTTCATTAGCTGGTATTACTGATTTAACAGCTTATGATGAGATTGGTAATGATTGTAGTACCGCTGTTGTTAAATTAATGGGTGGTTCAGCTACTGAAATGGACGCTAGATATTATAAAGGCAGTCCAATTAATTTATTACCCGCGAATATTCCGATTCGCATGATTCATGGCGACAAGGATGATATTGTACCAATTAGTCAAAGTGTCGCTTTTGCTAAAAAAGCCAAAGCTAAAGGCGATGATATACAAGTATTAACCATTGAAGGTGGAGGACATTTTGATATGGTTTCGCCACATTCTGCTGCTTGGCAGGTTATTAAGAAAGAATTGGCTGATTTGATTGATTAGATTATTAATTCGAGTTGCGGGTTGCGAGTTCATAGACAAATAGAGTTTGGAGTATTAAATATTCAAAATCTAGTTGGTTTATCTTAAAAACAAAATTGTATATAACTCGCAACTCGTAACCCGCTTAATTATTAAACGTGACACAACACCCGCTACATTCAAAACTCTCCGCATTAGCCAATCAATTCGAAGGCGAATTACACTTTGATGCCCTCATGCGTACTTTGTATGCAACGGATGCCTCTGCTTATCAAAAGATGCCTTTAGCTGTAGCTTTACCCAAAACAGATGCAGATATTAAAGCCTTAATCGCTTTTGCTCGCAAACATAAAACCTCTATTATTCCAAGAACAGCAGGCACTTCTTTGGCAGGACAATGTGTGGGAGATGGAATAGTCGTGGATGTCTCCAAATATTTTACCAAAATCATTGAATTCAATCAGGAAGAAGGTTGGGTTCGAGTACAACCTGGGGTCGTCCGAGATGAGTTAAATCATTTCCTAAAACCGCATGGTTATTTTTTTAGCCCCATTACTTCTACGGCTAATCGAGCGATGATTGGAGGGATGGTTGGGAATAATTCTAGTGGTACGACTTCTATTGTGTATGGTACGACTAGGGAGCATGTAATGGAACTAAAAACCATTTTAAGTGATGGATCAGAAGCTGTTTTTAAGGAAATGGACCTAGCTACTTTTGAGGAAAAGAAAGCACAAAATGATTTAGAAGGGCAGATTTATCAACATATTTACGAAGAATTAAGTCAGGAGCAAATCCGAGAAAATATCTTGACTAATTTTCCAAAGGCTTCAATTCATAGGCGAAATACAGGCTATGCGGTCGATTATTTATTAAAAACAGCACCATTTGCAGCAGGAGCAAGTAATTTCAATTTCTGCAAATTACTTTGTGGCTCGGAAGGGACGCTTGCTTTTACCACCGAAATAAAAATCCACGTTGATCCTTTACCCGCACCTTATGATATTGTCGTCGCTGCTCATTTTGAGTCCATAAATGACAGCATGAGAGCAACCCAATTTGCCATGAAGCATACGCCAAGTGCTTGCGAGTTGATGGATAAAATCATTTTGGATTGCACCAAAGATAATATCGAACAAAGCAAAAATCGCTTTTTTATCGAAAGTGATCCTGAAGGAGTATTGATGTTAGAGTTTAGAGGACAGAACGCCGCAGAAGCAGAAGCTAAAGCAGATGCTTTGATTGCTGATTTAAAAGCGAAGGATTTAGGTTTTGCATTTCCAAAAGTCTATCCACCCAATACCAAAAAAGTATGGGCTTTGCGAAGTGCTGGTCTGGGTTTATTATCCAATATTCCAGGAGATAAAAAAGCAACAACCTGTATTGAAGATACCGCAGTTGCTTTAGAAGATTTAGCCGATTATATCAGCGATTTTGAGGAAATGTTAGCTGGTTATGGGCAGAAAAGTATTTATTATGCGCATGCTGGCGCAGGGGAAATTCATTTACGCCCCATCCTAAATTTAAAAACAGCAGAAGGAAATGCCCAATTCAGGGCTATTTCTTTGGATTCTGCCAAACTAGTCAAAAAATATCAAGGGTCATTAAGTGGCGAACATGGCGATGGGCGATTAAGAGGAGAATTTATCCCTATGATGGTGGGTGAAGCAAATTATGATTTATTCAAACGCATCAAGAACACTTGGGATAGGCAGCACATTTTTAATCCTAATAAAATCGTCAATGCGCCACCAATGAATACGGTGATGCGCTATGAACCAACTAAACCAACGCCTAGTTTTGATACCCTACTTGATTTTTCTGAAACTGGAGGCATTTTACAATTAGCCGAAAAATGCAATGGTTCGGGTGATTGTCGAAAGTTACCTTTATCAGGCGGTACGATGTGCCCAAGTTATATGGCAACTCGAAATGAAAAAGAAACGACTAGAGCAAGAGCCAATACATTACGAACCTTTTTAACCGAAAACACCAAGACCAATCCATTTGACCATAAAGAAATAAAGGAAGTCATGGATTTATGTATTTCCTGTAAAGGTTGCTCTTCGGAATGTCCATCTAATGTAGATATGTCTAGTCTAAAGGCAGAGTTTTTGCACCAGTATTATCAAACGAATGGAGTGCCATTTCGAGCCAAGGCTTTTGCGAATATTAATAAATTGAATGGTTTAGGTGCAATTTTACCAAGCATTTCCAACTTCTTTTTGAATAATGGATTGACAGGTAGTTTGATAAAAAAAATGTTAGGCGTTGCGCCTAAACGTTCATTGCCAACTATCCAAAAAACAAGCTTGCGAAAATGGTATCAACAACATTTTCAAAAACTATCTCTTAAAGGTGAATTCAAGGGACAAGTCTATTTATTTTGTGATGAATTTACGAATTATAATGACACGCCCATTGGCATTAAAGCCATTCAATTATTAACTCGCTTAGGTTATGCCGTAAAAATGGTAGACCATCCAGAAAGTGGTCGAGCCGCATTATCTAAAGGGGTATTACCAATGGCACAAAAAGTAGCTATTGAAAATGTGGCTATTTTCAGTTCGCTTATTTCGAGTACCACGCCTTTAATTGGTATTGAACCTTCCGCTATCTTAAGTTTTAGAGATGAATATCCTCGCTTGGTAGCTGAAAAAGATAGGCAAAAAGCAAAGGATTTAGCTAAAAATGTCTTGTTAATTGACGAGTTTATAGCCAATGAAATTAAAAATGGCAACATCACCCCAGCATCCTTTAGGAAAGAAAAGAAACAAGTTTTATTACATGGGCATTGCCACCAAAAAGCTTTATCGAGTGTGGATCATTCCGCTTGGTTATTAGGCTTACCCGAAAATTATTCGGTGGAAGTAATTCCTTCTGGTTGTTGTGGGATGGCAGGTTCTTTTGGGTATGAAAAAGAACATTATGACGTGAGCATGCAGATTGGGGAATTGGTTTTATTTCCTGCTGTTCGGGCAGCAAAAACAGATGTTATTATTGCTGCATCAGGGACTAGTTGTCGGCATCAGATTGCGGACGGGACTGGGCGGAAGGGGTTACATCCTGTGGAAGTTTTGTATGATGCGTTGATTTAACGGAACTATTTATAAATCGCTCTCGGTTATTGATAAAAATAGTACCTTATGTTTAATGTCTGCCCCAATTGTGGAATGTATCAAGTCGATAAAAAAATAGCCATTCAAAACAATCAGAATATTGCTATTTGTAAACATTGTCAACATCCCCATCCTTTCAACAAATTGCCTTTATTATTCCTCACAGGTGCAAGTGGTGCTGGAAAATCAACCATTGGTTTACGCTTACAGCAAACTTATCAAAAAGTAGTTGTTTTAGAAAACGACATTCTTCCCTTTGACAAAATGCCCATTTATGAATTAGGGTTAAGAATTGCTAAAAACCTTCATCAAAATGGTAAATCCGTCCTACAAGTTGGCTGCAATATTCCAGGGCATCTAGAACAGAGCATTGAAAAGCGGTATTTTGATGGATTACATTATCTTGCCTTAGTATGTGATAGTGACTTATTAATTGAACGATTAAAAGCCCGTCCCGCTTGGCGAGGTTGTGATAACGATAGCTATTGGAAACCACAAGTCGAATTTAATGAGTGGTTTAAAAATTATCACGATAAGGTGACTCCTAACATTGATTTAATTGATACAACAGATTTAGCGATTGCGGATACAGAGCAATTGCTTAAGGATTGGATTGAGCAGAAATTGAAGTGATTCTTTTTTTGTCAACAGGTATTTTTCCTCAATATTTTTCAATAATTTCGGAAATATCTGGTAAGTACTGATTAAAAAATAAAATGTACAAGTTTTCATCCGTGGAGACTATCCGTGGGAAATTAAAGTACGCTTTTCCCCACGGATAGCCTCCACGGATGATTTTTATAGTGTAAATGTAATTTGTAGTTGTATACTTTATTGGTGATGTATCAAAATGGTTGATAAGTGCAAGTTGATGGTGGGCAATACTTTATTTATCATCCATTACTAAGCTTTACCACGGATAAATTCTCAACTGAAATAGTTTTAGTAATCGAAATCCTGTTAAATCTTGTCATCCTGTAGTTATGTTTCCCTTCTCCGAAAGCATAATAGCCACAGGCTTAGTCCGCTCAAACTGAGACAGAATAATAATCATAATAACCGTAATCGGCACACTTAAAATCATACCCGTAATGCCCCAAATAGCACCCCAGATAGATAAAGATAGGATGGTGACTAAAGGGCTAATATTCATCGAACTACCCATTAATTTCGGTTCTAAAAAGTTGCCAACTAATAACTGAATTAAGCCTACAATAGATAAGACTAAAATACTTGGTAAAAACTCTCCAAATTGGAATAAGCAAAAAATCGCTGGAAAAACGGTACCGACTAAAGAGCCGATAGTTGGAATAAAATTGAGGATAAAAATCAAAAATGCCCAAAATTCGGGTGCATCTACACCAATCATCCAAAGTGCGATATAACTTAAAATACCTGTCACTAAACTCACCAAAGTCTTTAAGCGAAGGTAATTAGAAACCGAGCCGCCAATTTTTTCTAAAAGCATATCTACTCGTTCGCTTTGGTCTTTCTCCACAAAAATTGCTTGTAATTTAGGTCTAAAATTATCCTCTTCTAATAAGACAAAAACGGCGTATAAAAGTATCATAAACGCGTTGCTAATAATATCCGTAAACGAAGCAAATAAGGAACGTAAAATCGAACCGAATTGAAGGTTGCCAGAATAGTCTTTTAATTTTGCTGCTACATCTATTTTTAACAAATCATCCAATTGTCCAATAATTGCATCGACATTCGGTTGATACTTATCTAAAGATTGAACCAAATAATTGATATTACTAGTGATTATATTGGAGACAAAGGAAAGCACGGTGATGATTAAAACAAGGGAAAGAATATGTTTGGACCAATTAGGTAAATTCCGCTTGACAAAAGGGATTTTATCTAGGGCATTTTTAATTTCTCGACCAATAAACCACAACAACATCCCTAAAATAAAAGGCACTAGGATACTTTGTCCATAAATCAATAAGAAAATAGTAGACAGAATGATAATAAAAACAGCAGCGGTTTTTTGTAGATTCATGTTGTGTGTAGTTAACTTTTGAATTGAGGGCATCCAGCTCTTACCTAGTTGAATTACTACAAATGTAATAAATAAAATGGCGCTTTGATAATTTTGTAAAAGATACTTTTCCAACCTCATCGGACGACGCAAAAATTATCAAAGAACCAATAACGTTTAGACTACCCTAATTCCTTAATATCATTACTTTCTCCGTTTTTTGATAGTCAGTAGCGTAAAAATGCACAAAATAAATACCTTCATTTATAGTTGCTATATTTAAAGAAGTACTTTTATTTCCTTTAGGTATTGCTGTAGATGTAATCAATCGCCCAGTCACATCTGTCAATTTGATAGCAATATCCTCCTCTAAAGGCGCTTCGATTAGCACCTTCATAAAATGACTGGCTGGGTTAGGAAAAACAGAGAAAGGCTCTGGTGTATATCCAAGGATTTCAGTTGTAAACAAGTTATTACAAGTAGCACTCCCTTTATCATAAGTTCCTCCGACATTATAGACTTTCTGTTCATTAAGGTCAAAAGTCGAAAGGTCGAGATTAATATTAATCCCCCAACAACCATTTGGGCAACTTGCTATTAAACTATCAATATAAATGTTGTAAGGGTCTTCTTCATCAATCAGTTCCACTTTTCCTGCACAATTTTTCCCATTCCTAAAAGTAACCAAAATAATTTCTTCTGTCTGTTTAACAGGTCGATGTGCTCCTCCATCAAGAAGGCCAATAAAAAAGTAGTCTTTATCTCTTGAACTTTCAGGGCTAGCATCAATATCAATATTTTCATTCCATATTCCATTGTGGCTAGTCATATCCATCAATTCAAAACTACCTGTTGGTGCAGAAAAGGAAATTTGTCCCGAACCGATAACATAATTTTCCATATCAATATTTGGTTTCCAAAATACGGTATATAATCCAGTATTATCCATAGAAATTTTAAATTCAAACACATCCTCTTTATAAGATTGGGAAAAGGCTGGGATAGCAAAAAGAAACGCTAACAAGAAGGCACATTTTATTTTCATCTTCAAAAGTTTTTGGGAAGCATTAAGAAATAAGGTAGAGGAGGGAGAGAAAGAAGGGATAGGATTGTTACAAATTCAAAAATTATTCCAAGTGTTGTTAAATTAATCTATTACCTTTAACTTAATATTTATTCTGAATTAATTTAACCACTACAACTCAAGACATGAAAAAGTTATTACCCTTCCTTCTGTTATTTATTACCTTAAATCTTATAGCGCAAGAGGTAGTCATCAATGAATTTTTAGCGTCCAATGATGCCACCATCGCCGACCAAGATGGCGAATTTGAGGATTGGATAGAATTATATAATAATGGAAGTGCTTCTATTAATTTAGCAGGTTATGCTCTTTCTGACGATGCGGAGGATTTAGCACAATGGATTTTTCCAGCAGGTACTACTATTCCCGCCAAAGGCTATTTGATTATCTGGGCAGATGATGATGAAGATCAAAGTGGATTGCATGCCAATTTTAAATTATCAAGTGGTGGAGAAACGATATATTTAACCAATTCAGTAGGGGCTTTTGTCGATACCATCGAATATAAAGACCAAACAACCGATATTTCGTTTGGTAGAATTCCTAATGGAACAGGCGATTTTCAAGTGATGAAACCTACTTTTAATGCCGAAAATAATGCGGATAGTGATGGCGACGGCATTAATGCAGATAACGATTGTAATGATGCTGATGCTACCATAGGAGCCAAACAAACCGCAGGAACGATTTGTAATGATGGTATTAATATTACCCAAGCTGACCAAATTCAATCCGACGGTTGTACTTGTACAGGCATTATACCAGCAGCTAATGGTTTAGTCATCAATGAAATTATGGCATCGAATAGTGAAACGATGGCAGACCAAGATGGTGAATTTGAAGATTGGATAGAATTGTATAATAATGGTTCTGCTTCTATTGACTTAGAAGGCTATTATTTATCGGATAATATTAATAATTTGACAAAATGGGAATTTCCTACAGGTACAGCTATAGCGGCGGGTGGTTATGTAACCGTATGGGCAGACGAAGATGGCATGCAAGAGGGTTTACATGCTAATTTCAAATTATCCGCTTCCGCAGAATCTGTTTATTTAGTCAGTCCAGTAGGCGAATTGATTGATCAAATTAATTATAGTGACCTAAAAGAGGATGTTGGTTTGGGTAGAAATCCCAATGGGACGGGGGATTTTCAAAAAATCATTCCTACTTTTAATGCGCAAAATAGTATGACAACTAGTATAGCAACCATTGCATTGGAAGAGGTTGGTTTAACAGCCAATCCAAATCCTGCAAGTCAATCTTTCAATTTGATTATCAATGAGTTGACAACTACAGAAAGGATGGTAATCGTTTACAACTTAGCAGGAAAAGCAGTTTATGAAGCGACTGTTTTTGGAAATGCACAAATTGATGTTAGTCAATGGACAGCAGGGATATACGTTGTTCGAGTGGGCACTTCGTTTTTGAAAATAATGGTAGAGTAAGTTTAGCTAAATTTAGGTTCAGACGCAGCAAAGAAATTTTATAAATAATAGCATCCGTCTTTCTTTAATTATCCGCTGTATAACTCCTACAACGGATAATTAAAGGACAACGGATTTTATTATTTGTCAAAACAAGTTATCAACACCATATCGTCTATTTTTTATTGGATTACCCGTTGATCAATTTTTAAATTCAGCTCCCCTACTCTTCCTGCAAAGTCTTCACATCCGCAATCAATTGCCGAACAGCAGCTTTATTCAAGCCATTATAAATTCCTCGAATATGGCGATTCTTATCTACCAAGACAAAGTTTTCGGTATGTAAAAAATCATCAGGGTCTTTTTCCAAACCTAAATCTTCCTCTACAAAATAAGCATTCCGTCCAAGATCATAAATATGATCTCTAGCTCCCGTTACTAAATGCCATTTGTCATCGACCACATCTTTATTAATGGCATAATTTTTTAAAACAGAGACAGAATCAAATTCAGGCGTAACAGAATGAGACAATAATAAAACATCTCCATCTTCAATGAAAGCATCTTGGATGATGCCCATATTCTTCGTCATTTTTGGGCAAATGCCAGGACAGGAAGTAAAGAAAAAATCTGCTATATATATTTTATTAGCAAAGGTCTTTTCGGTAATCGTTCGACCATTTTGATTGGTCAACCTAAAAGGAGCAATTTGATGAAAATTAGCTAAACTATCGCTATTATTAGCTAACCAATAAGGTGTAAAAGTAGCTTCTTTATAAAAAGGTAGAGTCGTTACTCGACTATCCTCAGTCGCCGATTTTTGGCAACCAATACTAAAAACACAAAAAAATATTAGCCCGCAAATTAAACTAAATCTAGCATTTAAACCCGCAACTCGCAACCCGCAACTCGTAAGGTCAATTACCTGAATATTGTACCATTTCTTCTTCCAATCCATAACAAAGACTTGCTCTTTTTAAGCCAAAAATACGTCCATTCTTGGCTTCGTAGTTATTATAAATTTTACCATTTTCTCGCCATGCTTGCTGTAATCCTTCTTCTTTACCATTGACAATATGAATGGATTTAAAGAGTTGTCCGCTTTTGTACCATTGTTTTTGATTACCATGTGTGACGCCCATTTGATGAATAGATTCAGAACGTAAAGCCCCAGTTTTCCACCAAGTTTTGGAAATGCCATCCTTTCGACCTTTTTGATAATGCGCCTCGAAACTCAACGTACCATCAGGATACCATTTTTGATAAACACCTTGTTTTTTGCCTTTCCAATACCCTATTTTTTCTGCCAATTCTCCGTTAGGATAATATTTCATAGAATACCCAGAAAAGGGTGCTGTTAAATGATAAAAAAGTCCCTCGTATGCATGAAGTACTAGACTATCTTTCAAAACCTCCTTTTCAGGTATTTGAATAATTGTTTCTTCTACTATTTCTATTCCTTGACAACTAATAGAAAATAGACAAAGACTAAAAAATAGAATTACCAGTTGCCCGTTACCAATTTTCAATGGTGCAAATAACTGGCAACAGATAACTGGTAACTGGCAACTCGTCTTAATTAATCCGATTTGGCGTTCCTTGATAATCTTCTGGAAATAAAATGTAGTAGGCATTTAAATATAGTTCGTTTTGGATATGGTAGTGATATTCTTCGGTAGTCGTGTGTTGCGTAGTACTTGTATGTCCACCAGAAACATCTAAATCTGTTGGATAAGTACCCGTAGCAGCACACTTTCGACCATAAAGAAAAAAGCCATCTGAAATAATACCAATCAATTTATCATCGTCATCAGACCAAGCTTTTGGCTCTAAATGGTAATGATAACTTTGTGGACCTGTGTGTGCAGCCGTATAATCTAAAGAACCAACAGCGTTATCCAATGGTACATTAGGGCCTTCTTCATCGTTATAAATAACCGACCCACTAACCGCTAAACCAATCGCTCCTAAACCAGTTGACGAGCTATTTGCTGCTTTGGTTGGGCTGGCAGGCACTCTTAAAGTATAAGAGCCATTAAAATTGTCAATATTTCCTGGGGCCATCTGTTCGTAAGAAGTAACCGTAGGTGCAACAAATAATGGGTGATTCTCAGCAGCAGCTTCTGTAGTTAATGTCATCGTTCCCATCATAGCAGATCTTGCAGTCGTATTTGACCAATAAGGAGAAGTATGATTCGGCAAACCGTCCGTTTCAATAACGACCTCATCGCCATCCAACATAATCGTATAACTCTCCGTGTCAAATTCTGCAAAAGCACTATGCAATTCAGTAGGTGTAGTTGGATTTTCTTCTTCCATTTCATTGGTAGTCGCATCATCATCGCCACAAGCGAAAAGGAGGGTTAATAAGCTAAAAGTCAAAAGGGATAATTTCTTCAAAGTCATTTTAAATTAGTTTTTGATTAAATATTTCCCTTTAGACCAGTACTTCTTAGAAATCCTTCGGAGGATGATCATTTCTTTGCGAATTAATTAGAATTCGCTTTAACATCCGAGTTATAAAACTTTCAAAATCAGCAAGTTGATCTTGTCTTAATAAATCTTTAATTTCTTTAAAGTGTTGATAAGTTACTTTGATTTTCTGACTTTCAAGCTCTTCGTACATCATCAACGAATTAGTCCTATCTCTTTCAGTTGTACTCGTTACCAATTGATTGAAATAGGTTCGTAATAGCTCCTTTTGTTGGAGTTGAACTTCGTTTATGAGCCCTTCATGTTTTTTTGCGGATATTAAAAATTCCCTATGTTGTTTCTCATCTAATTTTAGCGCATCAATTGCTCGCATTCCTCCGTGAGCGGGAGGTCTATTTAATATAAAAAAGCCCAAAGCCAATAAATTTAATGCCAATAAGCCCCATGTTGTGTATTTATAAAACTGTAGTGGTCTCATCAATCGTAAAGTTTAAAATCTGTAATTAGAGCCGTCGAATGCTGTATTTCTAACAAGTCTCCTTCTTGATTACTTTGAAAATAAAGATTTAGGACGGAGAGATTCAATATTAACATAATAGCCGCTGCTGCCGCTACTAATTTTATTCGATTCATGGGGATCATAATTCCTTCTATCTCATAAATTATTCGTTCCATTTTTCCCAATAAATCCATCTTCGGTTTTGCCCTTTGGCTACCTTCAATACTGTTTAGTATCTCGTTTATCCTTTTATTTACATCTTTTTGCATAGTCATCCTTTTTTATTTTGACAACAAAATGCTACTTTTCCTTCGGTCAAGTTAAACGTTTTTTCAATTTTGCTCTTAAATTTTTCTTCGCTCTTTGTAATAAGGATTCTACTGCTTTTAAAGTTGTGGCCATAATAGTGGCTACTTCTTGTCGAGGCAAGCCTTCCATCAAACTTAAGATAAAAGCAGTTTGTTGATTAGTAGGTAAAGTTTTAATTTCCGCAAATAATAATTTGGCATCTTCTTTTTGTTCCAATAAAATACCAGGATGGTCAAAATCTGGAATGGTTGATTCTGCTTTTCCAAGTTTTAAAAAAGAGAAACGGTTCTTCTTTCTCACTACATTTAACGCAGTATTCACCGTAATTCGATAAACCCAAGTGCTTACAGCTGCATCTCCTTTGAATTTAAGGGCATTTTGATAAATTTTCAGAAAAACATCCTGCGTTATTTCCTCCGCATCTGCTTCGTTTTGCACGTAACTAATAGCCGTATTGTATATTTTTTCATTAAACAATGCATAGAACTGCCTAAAAGCAAGTTTATCGCCTTCCGCAATTAACTGTAGTAGTTTGAAGTTGTTATCCAACTTTTTTAAATTTTATAAAACTGGTCATTTAATATCTTGTTAAGTAATGAATTGATAAAATGTACTTATATTATAGCTACATTTTTATCGCCTCTAATAAAATGACAGATTATTCCTCTTCAATATGGAGGTAAAAGAAGCGATTTAATAGACTGCAATCAAGTCTATAAATCATTTATACGTTTAAAGAATTTATATGTCAAACAAACACATTTTATTAATCCTGCTGTTACTTTATAGTACCTCTTGTAAAAAAGAAGAGGGGGGTTCCATTATTATTACACCTGCTCCGCCTCCAACAGTTCCTATCGTCGATAATAGCAATCAACCTAATATTCTATTGATAGTTGCAGATGATTTTGGCATAGATACTAGTCCAGGTTATTTAGCTTCTAGAACCTTACCAAAAGCTCGAATGCCCAATATAGAAGGACTGATTCAATCAGGTTTAGTTTTTGATAATTTCTGGTCTGCGCCAAATTGTGCTCCCTCAAGAGCAGCCCTTATTACAGGTAAATATGGATTAGAAACTAAAGTGATAGGAGCAAATGACCAACTAGACATCAGCGAAAATATCATTCATAAAGTATTAAAAGAACAAGGATATACCAATGCTTTAATTGGAAAATGGCATCTTTCTGGTGAAACACCTACTCCCTCGACACCAAATAGAATGGGCGTTGATTATTTTGCAGGAATTTTAAAGGGAAAAGTCGAAGACTATCATAATTGGGATTTAATCCAAAACGGCGTCACCACTATTTCAACAGAATACATCACTAGCAAACTAACGGATTTAGCCATTGATTGGGTCAACGATCAACAAGCTCCCTGGCTATTATGGCTAGCTTATACTGCGCCACATGAACCATTACATTTACCTCCTAATGATTTACATACTCAAGGCGATCTTCCTACCGATGAGCAAGCAATTCAAGAGACTCCCCTACCCTATTATCATGCTATGGCTGAAGCAATGGACAAAGAAATTGGTCGATTATTGGCTTCTTTATCTGCGGGCATGAAAGAAAATACGTGGATTATTTTTGTTGGCGATAATGGTTCTCCTGAAAAAGTCTCCCAAATTCCTAGTAAACGAGGAAAAGGGTCTTTATATCAAGGCGGTATCAATGTTCCACTAATTGTTTCTGGAAACAAACTTAACAGAAAAGGAAGGCGAACTTCAGAATTAGTAAACAGTATTGACTTGTTTGCAACGATAGCAGATTTTGCAGGTAGTACAAAGAGAACAACCGATAGTCGAAGTTTTAAAGCCTTATTAACTGGTGATCAACTTCAATCTAGGCAACACTTATATTCAGAATCTATCATTGGAGGGACTGAACATTGGGCAATTAGAGATGTGCAATATAAATTAATAGAATCTTTGGACGGACGACAAGAAATGTACGACTTAACTATTGATCCTTTTGAATTAACCGATTTACTAAAAAGTGATGTTTCGGAAAAAATAAGCGCACAACAAATTGCCTTATCCGTTAGAGCGCAACAAATTCGATTGCAGTAAACTTTAAAATTACTATATCCTTAGGATAATTCCATCTTTTCCGTATCATTGCTTTTATATTTACAATTTGTATTGGTAAACCCCTTAGCACTTCAAATTACTGCAAAGAATAAACTTGTCAATACGATTTAAACCTAAGAAAAAATGGTCCACGGAACACATAATGCCCTACCTGATAAGCGGAATGAAAATATAAAAATTTATGTCAACGGAGATTTATTTCCTCGAAATGAAGCCAAAATATCCGTCTTTGATAGCGGCTACTTAGTAGGAGATGGCATATGGGAAGCACTACGATTACATGATGGCGTCTTAGTCCATTTAAAAGAACACCTCGAACGATTATGGCAAGGCGCAGCAACGGTAGGCATGGATTTAGGGATGACCAAAGCAGAACTAGTCGAAAAAATCTGGATGGTCTTAAATGCCAATGAAATGCAAGATAATGTGCATTGTCGATTCATGGTCACCAGAGGCATTAAAAAGACACCTTCTCAAGATCCTCGTTTGACTATTAGTGGCCCGAATTTAGTCATCATAGCCGAACATAAAGCCGCTTCACCCAAAAGTAAAGAAAATGGCGTTACGCTTTTTACTAGTACCATTCGTCGTGGTTCACCAGATTATCTGGATCCCCGTTTGAATTGCCACAGTAAATTACATGAAGTAATGGCTTTGGTGCAAGCGATAGAAGCAGGCTGTGATGAAGCCCTAATGTTGGATATTCACGGTTTTGTCTCAACTTGTAATGCAACCAATTTTTTTATGGTTAAAAATGGAGAAGTCTGGACTTCTACTGGGCAGTACTGTATGAATGGTATTACAAGAGGTACCCTTGTGAAAATTTGTAAAGAAAAAGGGATTCCCGTTTTTGAAAAGAATTTTTCCCTATTCGATGTATATGGAGCAAATGAAGCCTTTGTTACAGGGACTTTTGGAGGCGTAACCCCTGTCACTAAAATAGACGGTCGAGTCATTGGAACTGGAAAATACGGGGATTTAAGCCGCCAACTGAGTACTTGGTATGAGGAGGATATTTTAAAAGAAGTCGCTGCTGTTAAGGCTGGACAAGCGCCTTTTTAGAGCAATTAGTGTTTTGTCAAATCACACATCATAAATCATAAATCTATCTAGTTAAATAGTGACGGATTTATGATTTATGATGTAAGATTTCAGATTTATGATTTGTATAGCATGGCACTACAGAAAACTTACCCCTGCCGCAATTCCACGCCCATCTTTTCAGGCACTAATAATTTCAAAAATATCTTTTCGTTGACATCTT
The DNA here is from genome assembly GCA_965277445.1 of Saprospiraceae bacterium. Lineage (GTDB taxonomy): Bacteria > Bacteroidota > Bacteroidia > Chitinophagales > Saprospiraceae > JAFMDF01. The sequence continues at coordinate 297,305 of CBDICY010000010.1, forward strand.
TATAGTTAATCAAAATATCTTTTCCTTCAATGCCTTCATACTTTAAAATGAGTGTATTCGCCTGAAAAGATTCTGTGATCGTGTATCTTTTTTTGCGCAATAATTCATTGAACACACTATTCGGTGCATTCTCTAATTGTATCTCTTGTTCCAGCAAAATAGCATCCCCTTCCCAATAATCATATTGAAAATGTTGACTTTCGTCAATCGTCACGATAATTTTCCCCGTATCATCTTTAGGGGCAATCGTCTTGTATAAAACCTTAGAGTTTTTTGGATATTTAGTAGATAAGCTTGTGGAGACTTGAGCAGCAATAAAAGTGCTAAATAGCATAAAGACAGCCAAAAGCTGGCTTTTTTGTAGTAGATGTAAGTTCATAATAGCCATTTTGATCTTTCGACAAAACGCCGTTTAACAGTTTTTAGGGTGAATACAGGAGGGTAAAAGGAGGAAAATGTATTATTCCTTTTACTGAAAAAAAGTGTTTGTTCGTAAAAATTGAGTGTTAAAAATAAATGGAGGTAAAGTTGGGAAGTAGGTAATAATTAGAATTTCAAGTTAGGGAAAATAAAGGAGAAACGCAATATTCCAAAGATGGATACTCCTTAATTTCTACTTAAAAATTGAGCAAACATTGGTTGATATAACTGTTCGGTAAAAGCTAGGTAGTCCACGTATGCTTGATAAATAGCCATTTCTAGTTTGAATAAATCTAAAGCTCTTTCCACATTCGTTTCTTTTTGTGCCAATATTAGCAAGGGAGAATTATCGGAAAGTGTTTGTGCTTGCTGCGCAAAATCCAACATTTTTTGTGCTTGCTGCGCATACTTATCCTTGGCATAATTCCATTCGTCAATCAATAATTGTAATTCCTGTTTCCTATTTTTTTCTTTGTATTGACTTAATTTCTTTTCCGCTAATCTTTCTTGTTGTAACACTTCCTTTTCAATGGCGATTTCTTCCATCTTTAATTTCCGACCAGAAGAAAAGGGTAATCTAAATCCCGCAGTCAAAGAAATTCTTTCTTCAAATTCATCTGAATGAGGCCCATTATATTCAATTTGCACAAAGTCTAATAACTTTTTTTGTTCTGCCTGTTCCAGTTCTTCTTCTCTTTCTATAATCAGATTATCCACATCATACTCCATTGCTTGTAATTGAAAGCGATTTGTAATAGGTACTTGATTAAGTAAAATCAATAGACTATCAACTGGCAATAAGTCTTCCCAATTCAACCAAACGCCCTCCGCTTGCCAAGCATTCAACAAAGTTTCTTCTTTAAAAATAGCTACTTCCAATTGAGTTATATCTTGCTGCACTTCAATCCAATCGGAAGGGGCTTTATTATTGGTCAAGGCTAATTTACTCCAGACTCGTTCTTTGTCTTGTAAAATAAGGAGTAATTCCTCTTTTAGTTTTAATTTCCTAACCGCTTCATAAAAAGTCAAGACCTCTTCGTAAGCGATTTCTATAAAATCTTTCTGCAAAAGCGTCTGTTGCAAATCTGCCTTTTTAAGGTATAATTGGTGCAGGTTAGTCTGTGCTTGCCGAATTTTTGGCGTACTTGGAGAAACCCTAAAAAGGTATTTTTGCCGATTAAATTTAAAACGGTTCGTTTCGGTACGTACATCCATCCCATCCACCCAACCAGCCTGAAAGTTAGTATTACTATAACTATTTTCTGGTAGGTTGTCTAATTCGTCTACCCTGTTTTTAATATAATCTTGAACAGTAAGGGTTGTTTGAGCTATAGCATTAGGGCTCCCCAAACACCATAAGCAAAGTATAAGGATGGAAGCCGAGAAGGATGAAAGAATGGAAGGTCGGTTATAAAAATAAAGCATTTAATTAGGACATTGTTGCGAGTTGAATAGGAAAGATTAATGGATAGTCCAAAATAGAAGGTTAGAGGACTATTCTCTAACTTCCAAATCTACGATTGGCTTCCGTTTCGCATGCGGAGAAACACCCTCGGGTGGATTGATAAATTCTAAAATAACTTTTTCTTTTTGTAAAAAATTATTTTGTTTGGGAATACTTACTAAAATCTCCCGACCATAAGTTTTATAATCTGGAATTTTTCGTAGACGTTCTGGGATTTCAACTATTCTAGACCCTAATCCTGTCACCACTCCATAACAAAAAGTCGTCGCATCTTTAGACGATCGAATTAAAAAAGAATCTTGCAAAGCAACATGTAGCATTAAATCTTCTTGTACAAAACCTTTCACTAAAGATGGATTTGGCTCATAAAAAGAAATAAGGGTCTTGTAAGATGGAATATGTTCTGCCTCTTTGCAATAGATATTGCCAATAACTCCATCTGTTGGCGCTTTCAATTGAAGATCAATCGTTTTATTCGTTTCATCAAAAGCTTGTTCTGCTAAAAGTCGTTTAATCTCTGCCTTATAAGGGCTCGTTCCAATACTAATTTCACTTGTAACATTGGCGATTTCTTGATCAAAAGTTTCAATCGTCAATCCTCGTTCCTTTTGTAAGGCAGCAATTTTTGTATCTATCACCTTATAATTCGGTTCGCTATTTTTTATACTTTTCAAGCCTTTATATAAAGTAGTTTGAAATTTTTTCTCTTCTTGCAATCGTTGAATATCTGCCGCAATTTGTTCTAATTTCAAGCGTTTTTTAGTCCGAATTAGTTTAATATCCCCCTCTCTTTCTATCTTCCAAGCTTGTTCCTTAGCCTGCAATTCTTTAATTTTAAAAGGCTGATCAACTAAAGTTTCCTTGGATTGTATCCGATACATATCTAATAACGGTTCATCTTTTTCAACCATTTGTCCTGGGCTAACGTGAATCTGTCCAACTGCTACTGAATAATTAAAATTAATCTCTGTTTCCTTATTCTCTGCAAATCCATAGAAAGTCACTACCGTCTGATGCATAGAAACATTTGTTCTCCAAAGGAAAAGGCCGACTAATAGTACAAAAAGGTAAAAAACATTAAAATATCTCACTTATAATCAGTTATCATTTGCCAGTTGGAGCGTATAAAAAGTCTTTTATTTTTAATAAATTACCATTCGTAACTAAATACTAGAACATCATTGTTGTATTGCTAAAATTGTTATATTGTTACCGTAACATATTGTCTCACAATAATATAGCAATTCAACAATTAAAAACAATCTCTTTATCAAGTTACTAAGATAAATTAATGCTTTTACACAAACCCAACCGACAATTGGTTTACAGTTTTATTGATTCCTTGCCAAATTTCAATCGCAAATCTCTTAAATCAGGTAATTTTTCTAAATCATCGGCAAAATGCATCATGTCTTTATCTTTTTTTAATCGAACCGAATAGTTCAGTTCTTTCAGGTTTTCTAATTCCATTTCTTCGATCACATTACCTGCAACATCTTTTATTTTTCCTGTTTTTCTTAAATTTAGAAAACGAATTTGTTGTAAAACGGTCTTTTCACAATAATCTTTCAGAATGCTTTCTATTTTAGCTTCTAAGCCACTATTAATAGGAATGTCTATTTTTAAGGTCCCCGTCAATTCATCTGTATTCGCCAAAGGAGAAAACCGCAAAATGACTGCCGCTATACAAAAACCAGTTGTACCAATAAAAGCAATAGTAAATCCAAAAACGCCACAAGCTATCCCCGTTGCTAAAGCAGCAAACATAAAGGACATATTCCTCGGGTTATCCAAAACCGTTCTAAATCGAATAATCGCTAAAGCGCCCATCATCCCCAATCCTCTAGCCAAAGAATCGCCAATCGCTTGCATTACCGTTGCTGCCACAATAGCAATCAGTACCATAGCCTGCAAAAAATGAACAGGTCTATGAATCGCTTTAGTCGTCAATTCATAGGTCAATACAATCAAAGAAGATAAAAAAAAAGCACACAAAACCGTAATTAGGATACCTAATGCAGTAGGGTTATCTGTATTATTATGTGTTAGTAAAAATTCAAACATAGATAGATTTTAATTACGCTACCCTACAAAAGTTATTTTTCCTAAAATGAGTAAATGTAGAAATAAATAAATGATTAAATATTGGTCTAAGCTAGTTTCCTTTAGACAACCGCTTTATAGGAATCCTTCGGATATATAGACCTTTTTCTATGGGGGTGAAAATAAAATGCTATTTAACAACTAATTTATCAATTGCGCAAATGTCAGCAATTTCTATTTACAATGCTGCAAATAGGAAGGGACTATTGCTCGAATGCCTCCCTCTAAATTAGATAATGCCTAAACAGTCAACGGCTACAAATTCGCTTCAAAATTAGCCAATTCCAAAGAAATATTAGGATAATGATAATTGAAAATTATTTAATTTGAATGATCCCCTTTTAGCCTAATTACCCAATTTATAGATTTTCGTTGTATCGTGCTAGTATATCTAAGAATAAAAAAAATATTTTCTGAAAGAATTTTTATCCACAGAAGAGTTTTATATTGCAACTTTTTAAGAGAAACTCAAAATAGACTATCAAACAATTCATTAATAATAAAAAATAAACAAAGTGGATAGTTCAGAAGCAATAGGAAATTTAGAAAGGTACTCACAAATGGCTTTAGATGCGGTGGTTACTTTTTTACCAAGCGTTTTAATCGCCATAGGTATCTTGGTTATTGGTTTTTGGGTAATAAAGAGAATCAATAAATTAGCAGCTGCAGCTCTGAGTAGAACAGGTGTTCCACAAGAAATCACTTCTTTTTTCGCTTCTTTCTTAGACATTGCGATGAAAGCAGTAGTGCTGTTATTGGCAGCAGGGCGATTAGGGTTCGATGCAACTTCTTTGGTTGCCTTGGTAGCCGCAGCAGGTTTTGCAGTCGGTTTAGCCCTTCAAGGATTTTTAGGAAATTTTGCTTCTGGCATTACTATTGTCTTTTTCCGTCCTTATAAAGTAGGGGATTGGGTACAAATAGCAGACCAATTTGGAAAAGTAGAAGGCATTCAAATATTCAATACAACATTGGTGAGTCCTGGTAAAAAAACCTTAATTGTACCAAATGGCCAAGTTACGGATAATGTCATCACTAATTTTTCTACCAAAGGGCACATTCGATTAGAATTGAATGTAACGATGCCTTATGCAGAAAGTTTTCCAAGGGTCAAAAAAATCATTCTAGATGCATTAAGAGATGTGCCAAATATTGTCAACGAACCAGAACCAGAAGTAGGTATTGAGAGTTATGATAGCCATAATGTAGTATTAGCCATTCGACCTTTCATTCATCCTGATGATTATTGGAATGCTACCTACGATACTTTGGGACGTATTAAGAAAGCATTTAGTGATAATGGTATTCAAGTCGCTTATTCTGAGGGAGTTGAATTAGGGCCAATTGGCGAATAGATAAAGTATTTTTTCATCTTTATGCAATGTACTTGCTAGTCTTCTATTAGTAAAACAGTAGCTCCTCAGAAAGAAAATTGATAAAATTCGTTTTTTCTTATTCTATTTTGGAGTAATTCCGTTGATAAAACAATTATCAAATAAGTTAATTTTATAATTTTTAGTCCTCTAATATTCATTAATTTAATTGCGACAACTACCCTTTTTAGTGTATTATGAGTACATTTATAATATATTTCAGGTAAATTATTAGTTTAAGCTTTTAAAAAAACTACCTTCGTTACAATAAAGTAATTTCAAAATAAGCAAACACAAATTTAAAGCACATTTTTAGTATTCTTATCCATAATAAAATGAGATATGGGAAAACCAAAAACGACTGCCTAACTTGGTCATCTACTAATTATTTAGGGATACCTACTCTATTCTATTCTTTCTTTTCTGTATTAAAAAATTCATTCTATCTATTATTTTGCTTGCTTTGTTTTAGTTCCTTTACAAATAATGGGATAATTCCCCAAAAGCAACAAGAAAGTCAATTAGTCAAAATAGCAGCAATTCAAGACCCTTACGAAAGAGCTATTAATTGGCAGATATATGCCTATAAATCAAGTCTAAGTAATCCTAAGGCAATAACCCAACAATTAGCCGTAGGAGAGACATTATGGAACAATGATTTCGCATGGAAAGGAGCTATTCTTTTATTAACTAAAGCTGAAGTTGCCAAGGTAAAAGGAGAATATGAACAAACGACCAATAATATATTAAAGGCTATTGAAATATTTGAAGCGAGGTCAACTGCATCTTTAGCCGAAAAGAAATTATTAGCCCTTGCTTATGTTGCTTTTGCTAGACATTCTAAATATACAAAAGAAAAAGAAGGTTTGAATTATGCTTATAAAGGATTAGAATTAGCTACTAGCATAAATTTTCCAACGGGTCGTGTTTTTGCACATAATCAAATAGGTCTATTAGTTGGGTATTTCAGCAAGGATTATGAAGTTGCCTTAGATCATTTTATGAAAGCTAAAAATTTATTACCTGACCTTCCAGAAGCAGTACATGAATTTATTAATGGATTTATTATAGGGAATATAGCTAAGACTTGGTCTGATTTAGGAAATATAGAAAAAAGTATAGCTTATAAGCTAAAGATACTAGAAACAGAAAATCTTAATTTAGAATTATTATTGGGTACTCATAATAATCTTGGATCAAATTACTATTCCTTAAAACAGTATGATTTGGCAGAACAACATCTCCAAAAAACGCTTGACTTAATGGAAGAACATCAAGTTTTTACTAATAAAGGCATTCCATTACTAAGAATGGGGCTTATTCAACTTGAAAAAAAGGAAATAATTGCTGCTAAAGCATATGCTGACGAAATTGATTACTGGCTTATCAATCACAAATTCGTCGGAAACTATCAAGTAATTTTTTATCAATTCAGAAGTAAAATTGCTAAAATGAGTCAAGACTATGAACAAGCAATCTTTTGGATAGATAAAGCTTCCATAGAACAAGATTCTCTGGATAAAATTACTGGATTCAATAATCTATTAAAATTAGAAGAAAGTTCAAAACTTCGAGAGATTAAACAAGAACAATTACTTTTAGAGAAAGAACTAGCCTTAAATAGAGCTACTATTTCCTCACAGAATATTATTTTACTAGCTATCTCTTTTATCACTGTTCTATCTATCTGGTTTGGTATTTCCTTTTATACCAAAACAAAAGAGTTGAGAGAAGCTTATAATTTTATACTTCAAAAAAATAATACTATCCCCCAAAATAATACACCACTAGTTAAAGAAAAACACACAAATACCTCTAGTGCGCCTAAAGCAATTGATGAGGCATTAAAACAAAAAATTCTAGATGGATTAACAATTCATAAAGTCTATTTGTCTCCTGATTTAACCTTAAAAAAATTTGCAGATCATTTGTCCTCTAATACCAGCTACGTTTCTCAAACGATCAACGAAGGTTTTGGTAAAAACTTTAGTAGCCTCATCAATGAATATCGAATAAAAGAAGTCTTACATTTTTTTGAAGAAGGGCTACATCAACAATTTACCATAGAGTCAATCTACAAACGAGCAGGATTCAAGTCTAAATCTGCCTTTCAGAAAGCATTTAAGAATAGTACTGGCGTCACAGCAAGTCATTATCTGGAACATATTTCCAATGAGTTAAAGCCTCAATAAACAACCAAATTTCCTTAAAAGCAACAAGACCTAGTTAAAACACCTAAAATAGGGATTGATTTATAAATACACCCATATCTCATTTTGTATAACTACTTGAATCTATTACTTTTATAAAATACTATGACTCACCAAACAATTCATCACTAAGTTATCAAATGAGCTAATCATTTTAATATAAATCAAAAATATTGCACACTTCCCTATACAGTCTCTATGTAAAACAGTACTGATAGTCAATAGACTTGGACGAGTAATTCAATTACTTGTAATAGAGAGAATCTAAAGGCAAAGTTCTATTGCAAACTGAATTTTTAACAGGTTAAGCACATCGTATACTACTTACATATAAAAGCAAATTTTAGGGAAGTTGTGCACTTTTTTAATACCGTCCTCTAGAGACAAAAAAAAGCGCAACATTCAAAATCGAATATTGCGCTTTTTTACTTACGCTATTTATAAAACTACGGTATCTTATCCTGCCAAAGCTGCTGCACCGCCCACAATTTCTGACAACTCTTTTGTAATTGCCTCCTGTCGAGCTTTGTTGTAAGAGATTTTTAGTTCTTTAACTAATTCTTCTGCATTTTCTGTTGCCGCATCCATAGCCGTCATTCTAGCTCCATGCTCAGAAGCATGTGTATCTAACACAAACTTTTGAAATTGTGTTTGCAAGATACTTGGTACTAGGTGATTTAGTAAATCAACTTTGTTTGGCTCAAAGATGTAATCTGCTTTGTGTTTACTATCTGAACCTCCTGTCGTCTCTAACTTCTCTACTGGTAAAAACTGTACACATTCAGGAAACTGTACCGCCGCATTTCTAAATCGACCATATGCTACATGAACAGAATCGTACGTTTTTCCTTCAAAAGCATCCATCAAAATTTGAGAAACCGTTGCTACGTTATCAAAACTCAAGTCATCAAACAATAAGACGTGATCTTCAATAATCGGGCAGTCTGAATATCGTTTTTTGAAGTAAGCATTTCCTTTTTTACCAATTGGCAAAATCGTCAATTTACCAGCTGCTCTATGCGCTGCATACTTCTCTTCTATCGTTGCTACTGCCGCTTTGATTACATTCGTATTAAAAGCACCACAAAGTCCTTTATTGGAAGTAACAACTACTACACAAGCATTTTCAATTGCTCGCTCTTCTCCAAAAGAAGTGTTGGCATTGCCTTCCAAGTTAGATAAGATATTCTTCAACATCGAATTCAACTTATCTGCATAAGGGCGCATTTGCGTAATCGCCATTTGCGCTCTACGCAATTTAGAGGCAGATACCATCTTCATCGCCTTGGTAATCTGCTGGGTATTTTTGACGGACTTAATCCGTTCTCTTACTTCTTTAAGATTAGCCATATCTATCAGTTGGCAGTTAGCAGTATGCAGTATGCAGTTTGGCTTACTGCCTACTGCTTACTGTATACTGCCGACTGGTTAATTACTTATATTGAGCGGTCAATTCTGCTGCTAAATCTACTACTACTTTTACTGCATCGTCTGCTAACTTACCAGATTGGAAAGTTTTCAACGTTTCAGGGCTTCTTTGTTCCAAAGTAGATAAGAATAATTCTTCGAATTCTTTTACTTTTTCTACGGGTACATTTTTCAATAAACCTTTTGTACCTAAGTAAATAATCGCTACCTGCTTTTCTACCGTTACTGGAGAATATTGAGGCTGCTTTAAGATTTCCACATTTCGCTTACCTTTTTCTAAGATCGCCATAGTCGCCGCATCCAAATCAGAACCGAACTTAGAGAACGCTTCTAATTCACGGTATTGAGCTTGGTCTAACTTCAATGTACCAGATACCTTCTTCATCGACTTAATTTGAGCGTTACCACCCACACGAGATACCGATACCCCTACGTTAATTGCAGGACGAACACCAGCGTTAAATAAGTTTGTCTCTAAGAATATCTGACCATCTGTAATAGAAATTACATTGGTTGGGATATAGGCAGAAACGTCACCCGCTTGTGTTTCGATAATTGGTAAGGCAGTCAAAGAACCACCACCTTTTACGATACCAGCTTTCTTTAAAGATTCTGGTAAATCGTTCATTTCATTAGCAATCTTATCATCGTTGATGATTTTTGCCGCACGCTCTAATAAACGAGAGTGAAGATAGAATACATCACCTGGATAAGCTTCCCGACCTGGAGGACGTCTTAATAATAAAGAAACCTCTCTATAGGCTACCGCTTGCTTAGATAAATCATCATAAACAATCAATGCTGGTCTTCCTGTATCTCTGAAAAATTCGCCAATTGCCGCTCCAGCGAATGGTGCGTAGTATTGAAGTGGAGCAGGGTCAGCCGCAGAAGCAGAAACGATACAAGTATAAGCCATTGCACCATTTTCTTCTAAGGTCTTTGCCACGTTTGCTACCGTAGATGCCTTCTGTCCAGAAGCTACATAAATACAGTAAACAGGCTCTCCTTTATCGTAAAATTCTTTTTGGTTAATGATAGTATCAATTGCGATGGCAGTTTTACCAATCTGACGGTCACCAATAATTAATTCCCGTTGTCCTCTACCAATAGGAATCATTGCGTCAATCGCCTTGATACCCGTTTGTAATGGCTCTGCTACAGGCTCTCTATAAATTACACCAGGCGCTTTACGCTCTAAGGCAATCTCGTAAGTATCACCAGTAATTGGTCCTTTACCATCAATTGGTGCACCTAATGCATCCACAACTCTCCCCATGAATCCTTCTCCAACGTTGATAGAAGCAATTCTACCAGTTCGACGAACAGTCGCACCTTCTTTGATACCAGCCCCTGAACCCATCAATACAACCCCTACGTTATCCTCCTCTAAGTTCAATACGATTGCTTGTACGCCCGTTTCAAATTCTACTAATTCCCCTGCTTGGGCAGAATTCAAACCGTAAACACGAGCAATACCATCTCCTACTTGAAGTACTGTTCCTACTTCTTCTAGTTCAGATGCTGTTTTGAAACCAGAAAGTTGCTGCTTTAAAATCGCAGATATTTCGTCAGGTTTTACATTAACCATATCTAATATATTTAAGTTATGAGTTATAAATTATGAGTTATGAGTTGAGCGATTCCTCACTTATGACTCATAACTTATCACTAATAGTTACATTTAATTGATGTGTTGATTAAGCAAACTCTTTCTTGAGTTTCGCTAATTTATGCGCAACACTCGCATCGTATAATTTATCATCGAATTCGATCACAAATCCACCGATAATTGCTGGATTAACCGTTGTTTCGATTTCAATATTAGCAGCAGTACTATTACTACCTTTTAACTGCGTCTTAATAGCTTCCAATGCTGCATCCGACATAGGAGTAGCAGTTGTCACTTTCACAGTTGAAATTTGTTTTAACGCTCTATATTGCGTTATAAATTCATCTGCAATTTCTGGCAAATAACTTTCTCTCCCCTTTCGCAAAACAATATTGATGAAAGCCATAGATAGCTCATCAAATTTGCTACCAAAGATTTCTTTTAAAATCGTTCCTTTTTTGTCTGGATTGACAATTGGGCTTTTCAATAATAAAAAGAAATCTCTCTGCTCAGTTGCCTTTTGGAACGCCTGAATATCGCCCATTATTCGCTCCAATTTGTTCTGCTCTTGAGACAAATCTAATAACGACTTAGCGTATCTTGATGCTATTCTAGTTACTGACATTTATTTGGTGATTGGTAACTGGAAATTGGTGATTGGTGAACGGTATAAACTAGCCACTAATCAATAATTACCAATTACTAGTTCAACTTAATTTCTCCTACTAATTTATTTACAAACGACTCTTGGTCTGCATTGCCTTGCAATTCTTTACGAATTACTTTCTCTGCAATCTCTAATGCCATTTGTCCTACTTCGTTCTTCACTTCCAATAAAGCAGCTTTCTTTTGTGCTTCAATTTCTGCTTTAGCCGTACTCACAATTCTATTCGCTTCTTCTTTAGCCTTTACTTTCGCTTCATTAATCATTGAATCTTTAGCAGTCTTTGCTTCTTTCATAATTAAGGCTCTTTGCTCCTGTGCTTCTTTGATTAATTCATCGTTCTTGCTATTCAAAGCTTGCATCTCTTCTTTTGCTTTCTTCGCCTCATCCAAAGCGTCCTGAATATCAGACGTTCGCTTCTTTAAAGATTCAACGATTGGTTTGAAGGCAAATTTGCCAATCAATACCCAGAACAAAAGAAAGAAAACGGTTGTCCAAACTAATAACCCCCAATCAGGTTTGATTACATTAAAATCTGCTAAGAAAAAAAACATAATATTCTATTTTTATAGAGCTTAAATCATGGTGATTCTATAAATCACTATGATTTGCATTTAAATTTTCAAATTGAGTAAGACTGACCCGTAACCAACCGTTACGAAGCCAGTCTTGTCTTTTTCGTAGTGGAAATTAAACGCCAGCTACTAAGAAAGAAAGGATTAATGCGATCAACGCAGCACCCTCAATGAACGCAGCCATTAAGATCATATTCGCACGAATATCACCTACTGCTTCTGGCTGACGAGCAATACTTTCCATAGCACTTGAACCAATCCAGCCGATTCCTAAACCAGCTCCGATTACTGCTAATCCCATACCAATAGCAACTATTGAACCTACCATTGTTTAAGTATTTATAAAAAATGAAAAAATATTTTTGTGGTGATTGGTGATTAGTGACTTGTGATTAGTTCGCCTTTAGCAACCTTCACTTTTAACTAAAATCCTTTCACGCTATCATTTACTTTTTGCTTACTAAAACTAGTGAGCGTGTGCATCATCGTGATGATGTTCTTCTGTAGCGGCGCCGATATATGAAGCCGTCAAAATCGTAAATACGAAAGCTTGTACAAAAGCTACGACCAACTCAATCGCCATCATAAATAAAGTCAATAATCCTGCTCCAAATATACCTCCTATCGCTCCTGGAATACTTTCACCATTCTTACCGAAGATAAAAATGAAACTTACGAAAATCAAGATTACCATGTGACCTGCCGTAATATTAGCAAACAAACGTAGCATTAAAGTAACAGGCTTAATAAATAAACCTAATAATTCAACGGGTACTAAAATCAACTTCACAAACCAAGGCGTACCTGGCGCTGTGAATAAGTGCCCCCAATAATCCTTATTTCCGTTAATATTCGTAATGAAGAAAGTAATGATAGCTAAAACAGCCGTTACTGCTAAATTACCTGTTACGTTCGAGCCTCCAAAAAATGGAATCTGACCGAATAAATTTAAACCTAAAATGAAAAAGAAGATAGATAATAAGAAAGGTAAAAACTTGTCTGCTTTATCTCCTAAGAATGGAATCGCTACTTCGTCTTGAATAAAACCAACGAAAGGTTCCATGAAGTTTTGCAAACCAGTAGGTGCTTTTCCTTCGTTCTTTTTTGCTGCTCTAGCTACAGACAAAAATAACCAGCTTAAGAAAGCTAATACAATTGCCATTGAAGTTACATTCTTCGTAATAGAGAAATCGTAGAAAGAAGTAATCCCTCCACCGAACAACCCACCATCTGCCGTACTTTTTGCATCGGTTTTATATAAGTTGTTATTGTAACAAACAAAAGCACCTTCTTTTTTCTTTCCATCAGCAGTTGTAATATCTTTATGAATAACACCACTAATATTTACTTCTCCATCAGGAAAACCCGCATCTACAACTCTTTTAACAGAGCCACCATCTAATACATATCCGTTATAAGCAACGTGTCCATCTCCATGACCGATAAAATCTGCATGAAATTTAGAGGCCATAAAGAAATCCCATCCTTTGTCTGGTGCATATAAAATAACAGGTAAAGGAATTTGAATTGGTCCGATACTATAAACATTGGCATCAGAAATATGGTGGATTGCATTATCTCCTGCATTGAACTCATGATGAGCTTCTTCACCACAGATAGTAGCACCATGTCCATGACCACCTTCTTCTGCATGTGCATGACTACTATGGTCATGTCCATCTCCGTGATCGTGGTCGTGTTGAGCTAGACCTAATAAGGCAAATGCAAGAATGTATATGGTAGATAAGAAAAAACGAAGCATGTATTAATTATTTTGAAATTCTGCTTTTTAAAGGGCAATGTGGCTCCAAGTCCAAAAAACGACCTAAATGGCTATTTTTTATTACTTTTTAGCCTCTTTTCAAAAATCGGTGCAAAGGTATTACTAAATAGTTGCTAAAAAAAGGGGTTTTTCATCTTTTTTTAAGAAAAATTGAATGTTTTTAAGGTCGTGAAAATCAAGGATTTGAGCATTAATTAAAATGAAAAAAGGGGAAAATTCTGTTATTTCTACATAAAACCATATTTAATTCTAACCAATGAGTTAAGCATCTTAATTAATTACATTTATTAGTAAAACACCAAATTTTTGCATACCGTCATTCATCTATCATTTTAAGGGATTCATATAAAAAACGATTGCCTTTTATGCTTTTTAATGCAAATTGCAAGTGTTTTAAGTCGATAAAAATTTAAATTTCAACCAATGTCCAATCCTGAAGTCAATAAATTAGCCCTAACCGAACCAATTATCCAACGCCATGTCGTTTTTGCGATGGGTGCAGGTTTTATTCCCGTTCCTGTTTTTGATATAGTTGCCGTTACAGCGGTACAACTAGATATGCTTAAACAGCTATGTAAAGTATATGGACAGGATTATAATGAAACGAGCGGCAAAGCTTTTGTAGGAGCACTTACAGGTACGACTTTAGCTAGAATTGCAGCTAGTAGTGTTGGCTCTGTTTTTAAAGTCATTCCTGTTATTGGTTCCGCTTTAGGTGGTGCAACTGTTTCTGCTTTTGCTGGTGCCACTACTTATGCTATCGGTCAAGTGGTTGCTCGACATTTTGATTCTGGCGGGTCTATTTTAGATTTTGATAGTGCCGATTTGAAAGACTTTTACGAAGAACAAGTGGAAAAAGGCAAGGAAATGGTGGAAGAATGGCAAACGACTATTGATGAAACGCTAGAAGATGTGAAGACTAGTACAGAAGATATATTTGAAAATGAATTAGAGGCGAAGTTGACTAAATTAGAGGAGTTAAAAGAAGCTGGATTGGTGACGGAGACGGAGTATAAGCGGATTAAGGCTCGGATTATGAAGGGGAAATAAAAATTAGCTTATTTTATCTACAATGTTCCATTGGAAACATTCGGACAATAGCGCCATATCGATAAAGACTTAATGAAATGCCAACTGCTTAAAAATAGTTGGCATTTCATATTTATAAGTAGTCAGGCAAAAATAAGTTAACAACTAAAAAAATGTTGCTGGTTAGGACTTTTAGTCCGACACCTCTATTTTCCTTGCCTCTGGCAAGTGTTATTAGTTGAGTTATCAAAAGATAAATACCCTACACTCGCCAGAGGCGAGCCAATAAAGGTGTCGGATTACAAATCCTAACCAGCAGTTACTAATAATTTAAAAGTTGTTCGTTTATTTTTGTCACAGTACTTAACAAAAACAGCTCTTCTTCCATTTATTATAATCTATCTTCCTTAGTATTGGTGATACAATCAAACCTTACTACAAAAATCAAAAAAACCAATTTTCTTTAGGTCTGATTCAAGTGCCGAATACTGTTTTTTGCTCAATGGTTTAAGCGGCGCACGAAACCAACCACAATCTACGCCAATCAATTTCATAAATCCTTTGCCTGCCTCATTACCACCATATTTGACTAGTAAATTAACCATTTGAACAGCTTTATCCTGTAAACGTCCCGCTTCTTTCATATTGCCTTCATTAAAAGCAGTAATAATTTTATTATATAATGGAGCAGCATAATTATAGGTACTCCCTACTCCACCTGTTGCCCCCGCAGCTAATCCTGAAAGTAAGGCTTCATCTGTTCCCCATAAAATTTGATATTTACCATTTTTATAGGCTCTACAATTTTGAAAATCCATCAAATCAAAGTAGGTAAATTTAATGCCTGCCAAGTTAGGAATGCGACCATCTGCCAGTTTTAGGAATTCATGCATCGAAAAATGTCCGCCTGTCAAAGCGGGAATGTGGTAATAATAAAAAGGTAAATTTGGGGCAGCATTGGCTACCTCCTTACAAAAATCAACCAATCGCTCCAAGTTAGCAGGTTTGAAATAGTAAGGGCACAGAATGGAAATAGCATCCATCTTTTGTTTCTGGGCTAATTTTGCTAAAGCTTTCATCTCTTTTAAGCAAGTCCCGCCTACCATAAATATCTTTTTTAATTGGGTACTTTTTATTTTTTCCCAGGCAGCCATTACTTGCTTTTTTTCTTTGAACGTTAGGGCTACGCCTTCTCCTGTTGAGCCACAAATAAATGCACCGTTCACACCGTTTTTTTCATATAATTTAGCTAACTGGTCTATTTGTGATAAAGCTAAATTTCCTTTTTTGTCAAAAGGGGTAAATGGGGCAGCGATCAATCCTTTTAGTTTTAATTTCATGTGTATTTTTTTTCTGTAAAATTAATGCTCCTTCAATTCGACTTGGTCAATGGTTTTAATCGTCCATTTATTAGCGGGTTCATTTGGATTATAAGTTAATAAACTAATCAAATAACCCAAAGTAAAACTGGAAACCAAGCCAGTAAAAGCATATAATAATAAATGAATATCGGTATATTCTTTGATTAAAAATTGTAAAATTCCACTCAAAATCAAGCCCCAAACGGCGCCTGTCCCATTTGCTTTTTGAGTAAATATACCTAAGATAAAGATTCCGCCTAAGCCGCCTGTAAATAGTCCAACAATCATATTAAATTGATCCCAAAGAGAAGAAATTCCCCAATTTGCCATCATTAATGCCAAACCAGTTCCTAAAATGCCAATAATTGCGGTGGTACTTCTCGCTAATTTTAAATAGGCTTTCTCATTTGACAAAGGCCATAAACGCCGAAAAAAATCGGTAGTTACGACTGTTGAAACGGAATTCATGCTGCTATCCAAACTAGACATGGAGGCGGCAAAAATGGCGGCTATTAATAAGCCAGAAATTCCGTCTGGTAGATTACTAATAATATACCAAGGAAAAATCGCATCCGCTTTTTCAAGGGTAAAGTTTAAAGCAGCTGGTTGGGTTTTATAAAAGACAAATAATAAACTGCCTAAGGTAAAAAAGATAAGCGTAGATGGAATGGTCATCCAAGCACCTATCCAAATGCCTTTAGCAGCACTCTTCTCATCTTTGGTTGTCAAGTATCGTTGTACGACGGTTTGGTCACTACCATATTGGATTAGATTAGAAGCAAAACCACCTAGTAAAACGACCCATAAAGTAGCCGACGAAAAATCAAAAGTCGTATCAAATATTTTCATTTTGTCATAATCTCCAATATGGGTAATGATGTCTTGCGTATCTAAATTAAAAAAGAGTATCACCAAGGAGAGTAATGCGCCGCCTAATAAAACAAAAACCTGTAAAACGTCTGTCCAAATAACGGCTTCGATTCCGCCAAGCACCGTATATAAAATACTTAAGACGCCCATGGTTAAAATGCAAGTGTCCACACTAATTCCTGTCACTACCGAAAGTGCAAAGGAGGGCAATAATAAGACAATGCCCAAGCGCCCTAACTGCAAAAAGATATACATCGAACTACCAATTAGTCGGGTCAATAAATTGAATCGTAATTCTAAATATTGATAGGCAGTTGTTAAGTTAAATCGGCGATAAAAAGGCAGGAAATATCGAATGATGAAAGGGGCTATCATAATAATGGTCATCATCAAAAAGAAGTACAACCAGTCGGTGGCAAAAGTCTTTGCAGGAATCGCCATAAAAGTAATAGCACTCAATTGGGTACCAAATATACTCAATCCTGCCGCCCACCAAGGAATCCGATTCCCTCCTTTAAAAAAATCATCCGTTGTTTGTTGGTTTCTAGAAAAATAAAAACCTAAGGCTACTAACATCAATAAGTAAACTATAACAACTATATAATTCAAAGTGCCAAAATACTGTCCACTTTGCGGTGTGCCTACTAATATATCAGGGGTTCGAATACACGGAGAAATTTCACCGCTCGGAATGATAATATCTCCATCCCAGTTTAAAGCGGTGGTAGTTACTTGACTACCTTTGGGTAATTGACCTATTTTTGTCCAAGTTTCTGTAATGGTATGAAACGCCCAAACATCCTTAGAAAAACCTTGATGATTGCGCATAATACTATCTCTTTCCTCCTGTAGGTTTAACAAAAGAAGACTATCTACTGTAGCAATTATTTGATTCAATCTTTCTAATCGGTTTAATACTTGTCCTTCTGCACCTCCAAAAAATAAGATATGATGCGCACCAATCGGGATGCCAGTTGCTGCGGAAGCCGTAAAATCTATGGCTTGTTTTGAAGAACGCTGCCCTATTTCCGTCCAAGTTTTTTTAAGAGGATTATAGACCTG
Source organism: Saprospiraceae bacterium (assembly GCA_965277445.1). Taxonomy (GTDB): domain Bacteria; phylum Bacteroidota; class Bacteroidia; order Chitinophagales; family Saprospiraceae; genus JAFMDF01. The sequence goes on from CBDICY010000010.1 coordinate 315,254, forward strand.
ACCATCTGTTAGTAATTCACTAATGCCATCTTTTCTTTTCATTCGTCCTTTTAACAAATAAAAACAATCCTGTTCTCCATTATTTTGAACGACTCCCACGGCATGCGTCCGAGCCGAGCTTGACCAAGTTGGTAAACTAGTCCATCGTTTATGTTTGTCCGCTAATTGGATACTCCAGAAATATTTTTTTCCATTCGTTTCATCACTCCCTGCTACAAATATTTCGTTCCTTATTTTTCCTCCTGACATATTCGCTAAAGGAACGGGTAAATCTGGTAGGTTTTCTATAATTATCTCTTCGGCAATATTATCCCATTTTATTAAAAAGGCTTTCTTTGAAAGTTTTGTCCCGTCCATTCCGCCTAAACAAATAAGTCCATTTTCGGTAGGAATTGACAAACCGTAAGCTATTTTTTCTGGTAAATTAAATTCTTTCTTGGTTAACCAAGAATAGTTATCTATTCCTTTTTTTTGTAAAATATATATCGCTTTATGATACACTTTTGTGCCGCCTTCCCAAGCTGGGCCATTGGGAAAATTGGCACCCCCTGCGATTAATAACACATCGTTATGCACGCCAATAAAAGCGCCTGCAACGCCTGGTTGAATAGTATTTCCATTAGCAGGAGGAAGTTGGGTTAAGTTGCTCCATTCAATTTGAACGGATAAGGAGTAATTACCGCCTAGGACAGCGCTTAATAATAGAAAGAGGGACGCTATTAAAAGTAAATTTTTTTTCATGTTACTGGTTCATTCGTTTTGTCCTATTACCCAGTAACAATCCCGTTACTGGGTGATTTCAGGGTAATTATTTCTAATAAAATCATCTAGCAACATTAATTGTCGAATTAATGTTGGGAAGTTACTGGATGATAGGGAAAACCCAATTGCTATGCTTTAAAATTCTGCCAGCATTCAAATAAACCTCTAGGGACATGAAAACAGCCTTTCCATTTTCCACCTTTTAAGTTCAATAAAGGCACTCCAGCCCGATTTAAATATCCATACCATTCTCCATAAGTTGGGTCTGGAAATTTCTCCCAAGTATATTGATGAACTTTATCATACCAATCCATTACATCTTGCCTTCCCGTTTTTGCATAAGCTTTGGATAAAGCGATTAAAGCTTCGAGATGTGGCCACCATAATTTTTGATCCCATTCTAATTGTTGCGGCGGCGCTCCTTTAGCATCCATAAAATAAAAAATGCCACCATGTTCTTTGTCCCAGCTATAGTCAAGAATTTGCAAACAAACATCTGTTGCCCAAACCAGTAATTGCTCATCTTTCAATTTCTCCCCAACGCCATCAAAAACCACATCGCTTCTATTCCATGTCCAGGATTGATTAAGCGACCTTCGTAGCAATCTATAAATGCGCCTTTGGCATCGGTAAATTCTCGAATGATGCCTAGTTCTGCATCGTAATGCTCTTTGGTTATTTTTTGGACACAAGTCGCCAATACTTTTTGTAAAAGCGCCTCCTCTAGGTCATCGGCAAATTCCGAAGTCAGATAAGCCGTCATCATCGGTAAACCAAAGGATTGTAATTTTCGATTACCCGTTGATTTCTCAAATCGACCTTTAGGGTTTTCTATTCTAGTCAAAAATTGATGATAGGTTTGCAGGGCAATGTCATAACAAGTTTTATCCCCAGTCGCTTTGGCGTATTCATAAAAAGCCAATGCCGCAAAACAATCGGCGTAGATATTATAAGCTTCAATTAAAGGTGTGCCTGTTTGATCTAGCGAAAAGTAGAAATTGCCTTTGTCATCTCGTCCATGCTTTTTTAAAAAGTCGATGCCTATTTTAGCAATAGCTAACCATTCCTGCTTTTTTTCTACTCGATTATAAAGCATCGAAAAAGTCCAAACTTGCCTAGCCTGCAACCAAATAAATTTATCCGTATCATATACTTCCCCGTTTCGGGCTAAGCAGGTAAAATAGCCTCCATGTTTTTTATCAATTGAATATTTCTCCCAAAAAGGAAGGACGTCGTTTAATAATGTGGTTTTGTATAAATTAGCAAGTGATTTTTTCTTTTCTTTTTGCATATAGTCCGTTTTCTGTAATATAATTTAGCTCATTTCAATCCCAACGCTCGATTAGAAATAGTCGGAGAAGATTGCGCACCATAAACCTGTTTAGGCATTTTTAAATCAGCAGGAGAAGGGGACAACCATTCACTTTGAATACCTTCCATTTTTAACTGCCCCTTTGAAATATCCAACTCCACAAAAGCATATAAAGCATCTTTATAGGGCGCTAATTTATCAAGATTCCCATATTGTTCATATAAAGCTGCGGGGTATCTCGTTTTATTACTATACTTTTCTCCAATCCATTGATAGGACATACTATTAACTTCAATATAATGAATGTTATTCAACGTTCGATGAAAATCAATATGGTCATGTCCATTAAAACAAGCGACGACTTTTTGGAAGCCTGCTCGTTGGTTTTCTTTTTCGAGTAACTCTTGGATTTGTACTCGGTTTTTTATGCCCCAAATAGGATTAATTAAACTTTGATGAGAAAAGACAATCGTTGGTAAATTGGTTTGTTTTAAATCATTCGCCAACCATTCAACTTGTGCGGGGTTAATGTAAGTTCGCAAATTATCATTTACATAAAAATTGGCGGTATCGTAATCGCTATATTGATTATCTGCATATAGGTAATTAGCATCTAACACTACAAAATGAATGCCTTGCTGGTCAAAAGAATAATACTTATTCGGCATTTCTAAAAAATCCATAATCACCTCTTTGGAGGAAACATCCATATCATGATTCCCTAGTAAATGGTATTTTGGATTTTTAAACTGCTGCCAAATACCTAAAAAATCTTGGTTCTCCTTTTTAGGAAAACAAAAATCGCCTAATTGAATAATGAAGTCTACTTCTTTTGAAATGGCTTTTTCAATAAATTTTTCTATTCGCTCATTTTTATCTGGAATTAAATCAGCATGCGCATCTGCCACTATGCCAAAGGTAAGAGGAGATGGAGCATTATTTCCACTCAATGTACAACTCGAATAGAATGGCAAAGGCAATATAGTTGCACTTGCTGCAATGCTTAATTGTTCTAGGAAAGTTCTTCTAGTAAGATTGGGCTTATTTTTCATGGCTTACTTTTTTGAATCTACTCAAAACGGTCTGTCAAGGTACTTAATTCTTCCTTTTTTTGGGTATTTAAGCAGCCTATTTAAACTTTCCTTATCCATAAAAAACTGATTTCTCTAAAATATATTAAATTTGGGCATATTTTTTCACTAACCTGACTATTGTAAAACCATGCAAAAAAAATCAGTCACGCTGTTTACTTTCATTTTAGTAGCAGCTTTATCCATTCCATTTTTGGCCCTTAGCCAAAACAATCCTAATTCCAATCACGGTAATAAATTTGAACAACTAGGTCAAAAACTTAGAGACCCGAATAGTTTCAGAGGAGCCGATGGTGCACCAGGCCCAGATTATTGGCATCAAAATGCCGATTATAATATTGAGTGCGAATTAGATGAAAAAAATCTACGCTTAAATGGCAAAGAGTTAATTACTTATCATAATGAGTCGCCAAATACTTTGCGGTATTTATGGTTGCAATTAGATGAGAATGAACACGATCCACATAATCCAGATAATTTTGATGATGGCAGCAGTATTCGTCCACAAATGAGTGAGAATGCGATGCGAAATTTAAACATATCAGAATCATTAGAAGGCTTGGGTCATAAAATCCATGAGGTAACAGACGAGAATGGTGAACCATTAAAGTATACCATTAATTACACCATGATGCGGGTAGAATTACCCAAACCATTAGCAGCAGGAGAAAAATTCTCTTTTAATGTCAAATGGCATTATAATATTTCAGACCGGATGGGCGCAGCAGGTGGTCGTGGTGGTTACGAATATTTTGAAAAAGATGGCAATTACTTACATACCATTACACAATGGTTTCCTAGAATGTGTGTCTATTCCGATGTGGAAGGCTGGCAAAATAAGCAGTTTACAGGACGAGGAGAATTTGCTTTAAATTTTGGAAATTATGTAGTTAAAATGACCGTTCCTGCGGATCATGTAGTTGGTTCTACAGGAGAGTGCTTAAACTATGATGATGTATTGACAGACGAACAAAAGAAGCGTTGGGAACAAGCAAAAAAAGCTAAAGCACCCGTAGAAATCATTACTTTAGCAGAAGCAAAAAAGAACGAAAAGAAGAAGAAAGCAAAAGGTACTAAAACTTGGATTTTCAAGGCAGATAATGTAAGAGACTTTGCTTGGACCAGTAGCCGAAAATTTGTTTGGGATGCCATGCCACATTTTAACGAAGATGGCAAGCGAGTAATGTGTATGAGTTATTATGGCAAAGAAGCTTATCCGATTTATAATAAATATTCAACCAAAGCAGTAGCGCATACTTTAGCGACTTATTCTAAATATACTTTCCCTTATCCCTACCCTACCGCTATCTCTGTAGAAGCAGCGAATGGGATGGAATATCCCATGATTTGCTTTAATCCAGGGCGAGCAGAAGAAGATGGAACTTATACAGAACGAGCTAAATCTGCGGCATTAGTAGTTATTGTGCATGAAGTTGGGCATAATTATTTTCCGATGATTGTCAATAGTGACGAGCGTCAATGGACCTGGATGGATGAAGGGATTAATAGTTTCTTAGAGTTTGTCACTTTACAAGAGTTTGATACCAATTTCAAGCATTGGGGCGGTACACCAGATTTGATTACGAGTTATATGCGTTCTTCTAAAGATCGGTTAGAACCAATTATGACCAATAGTGAAAATATCGTCAATTTTGGCGCAAATGCTTATGATAAGCCTTCGGTTGGTTTAAATATGTTGCGAGAAACCATTATGGGTCGAGAATTATTCGATTATGCGTTTAAAGAATATGCGCGTCGTTGGATGTTTAAACACCCAACACCGGCGGACTTTTTTAGAACGATGGAAGATGCGAGTGGCGTGGATTTAGATTGGTTTTGGCAGGGTTGGTTTTATGGTACGGATGCGGTTGATATTTCTTTGGATAGTATCAAATGGTATAAAGTGGATTTAGAAAATGATCCGACCAAACGAGAAAGTACTTATCCGTACAAGCAAAAGAAACCTCGCAAGCATATTGCGCAAAGAAATAATGAAAAAGCGGGTATCAAAACAGCCGTCAGTCAAGACCCTGCTTTGCGAGATATTTATACCAATTACGAGCCTTGGAATACCGCAGATTCTGTTATCAATTATACCACCTATTTATACGAGGAGACTTTTTCTAAAAAGGAGAAAGAGCAAAAATTCGGTAAAAAAAATTATTACGAACTGAATTTCAGTAATAAAGGTGGTTTGGTAATGCCTGTCATTATTGAATGGGAGTTTAAAGATGGAACGAAGGAAATCGAAAGAATTCCTGTAGAAATTTGGCGTAAAAATGAAACGAAGTTTACCAAGGTCTTTGTGAAAAATAAAGAGGTAAAAGGTATTGTGATTGACCCTTATCATGAAACAGCAGATATTGATGAAAGTAATAATAATTGGCCGGTGAAAGAATTACCGAGTCGATTCCAAGTCTTTAAAAAGCATAAATCAAAAGACTTGTTGAATCCTATGCAGAAAGCTAAGAAGAAGAAATTTCCTTAAGGAACGGTGAAATATGAACGATGAACAATGAATTCGTTGTAAATCCCTGAGCCACTTAAAAATAATTAGCCGTTATTATCGAAAGGTAGTAGCGGTTAATTACGTTGCATAAAAAATGGGTAACCTGAGGTTCACCTATACTATTAGGTAATCTCCTGTTTCAATAAATCAGAAGGCGAGTAACCATATTTTTCTTTAAAGATTTTAGAGAAATAAGAGAGTGTATTAAACCCCGTTTGGTAAGCAACTTCAGAACTATTATAGTTCTGAGTTTGTAATAATTCATAAGCTTTTTCCAAACGAATTGTTCTAATGAGTTCACTAGCGGATTGGTTCATCAAAGCTTTGAGTTTACGGTGAACTTGCATTCTACTCATCCCTATTTGCTCGCCAATAAACTCGCCATTCAGTCCTGTTTCAATTATATGTTTGTCAATAATAGCACGGACTTGTTGGGCAAAGTGATTTTCCTTTTGGTAAGATGTTATTGTTTCATTAATAATAGGTTTAGGATTGTTAACAACTGTAATTGAGTGAACACTATTCCTAATCAATTCCCGAATTTCTATTAATTTTTGAATGCGAAGACTTAATTCTTTAGGGCTAAATGGTTTGGTTAAATATACATCTGCTCCACTCTGAAAGCCTTCTAATCTGCTCTCTAAAGCAGATTTGGCAGTTAATAAAATAATTGGAATATGTGAAGTAGGTACAGTTGACCGAAGTGTTCCTGTTACTTCAAAACCATTTTTACCAGGCATCATTACATCTGAAATAATTAGATCCGGAATCGTTTCAATCGCTTTAGCAATTCCTTCAACTCCATTACTCGCTTCTGTTATATGGTATTTAGTTTCATCCAAACAATCTCGGATATAAATGCGCATTTCTGCATTATCTTCAATAATCAATATTTCTAGTCGTTCCTTCTCTTCTGACAGGCTGGGTTTCTTAACAAGAACATGTTTCGTTTCAGCAGAAGGTAATTCTAACAAAGGTCGCCTTTGAGTAATGGGTAAAACCTCCTTCTCCATCACCTTAGATCGTTCAAAAATGGGTAATTTTATAACAAAAGTGGTCCCCTTTTGATGTTCACTAACTACGTCGATACTTCCGCCTTGCAATTCGACCAGTTCTTTGACCAAAGCTAAACCAATCCCTGTACCTTCTTGATTTCTAGTAGAAGAATCATCTACTTGATAGAATCGGTTAAAAATCTGCGGCAATTGGCTTTTCTTAATCCCTATTCCCGAGTCTTTAACCCTTAAATGTATCTGCGCTTCTCTAGACATTAATTCAAGCAGAATCGTCCCTTTTTCGGGCGTATATTTAATGGCATTAGACAATAAATTGTAAATAATTTTAGTCCATTTCTTTTTATCAAATTGTGTTTTCCATACTGATTCCGCTATAGCAATTTGAAGCGTTTGCTCTTTTTTATCGGCTAATGGTTTTATATCCTGAACTAATTCTTTGGTATAGGCATTAATATCACCATGCGTTATCTCCACTCTCATTTGACCACTTTCCAATTTAGACAAATCCAGTAATTGGTTAATTAAGCCTAATAAATGACGAGCATTCTTTAATACACTCATTAGTTTCTCTTTACTTTTTTCCGTTAGTTTTCTTTCTACTACTTGTTCTAAAGGACCTATTACTAAAGTTAAAGGGGTTCTAAATTCATGCGTAATATTGGAAAAAAATCGAGTTTTGGCCTTATCTAAGGCTTGCAATTGTTCCGCCTGTTGCTGAATGGTTTTAGTTCTCAATTTAACTTCTGCTTCAAGTCGGAGTTTACTTTTCTCCAATTGATAGAATCGCCATCTTATCCCCCCTATAATTGAACCAGTAACCGTTAGCAAAGCAGTTAAGATAAACCATAATTCTAAATAAAAAGGTTTTTGCACCATTACTGAGCGGCACGGGCTAAATTAATCACGCGCCAAAATATTAATCACCTGAGAATCAAAAGGTTTGGTTATAACTTCCTTAAGATTTTCAATCCAATAGGAACTTATTTTCCAAAGTGATTCAAAGGCTTTATTAATAGAATTAATCCAAATATCGGGCATATTGCCGGAATAAGTGTTAAAATCGTTGATGTTGTTACTTTGTTCAAAAGTCGAAATTTCTTTGTTTTTAACATTTGACTTAGAACAAGAGCCATTGATTTTACAAAATTGTCGCAAATTCAGATAAAGCACACTCATAATCATAAGGAGGCAAAATTGAATGTTTGCGCCATTTTGAGAATGATTAAATAAATGAATACCATTGAGTACTCGTTTGATGAATTTAAAAAGTAGCTCAATTTGCCACCGATAAGCATAAAGCATGATGACTTCTAAGGTGGACAAATCTAAGCGATTCGTACAAATTTTGAATTCACTATCTAATACTTTGAACATAACCAATCGGTAAACAATTTGATTAGGGTCATTATCAAATCGAATTAACTGGTCTGATACCTGATTTAAGCAATTTGGAATTTGCCCACTAACAGTTAATTGTTTGCCCACTTTAAATTTCATATTATCCTTTATTCGGATAATAAAAAAAGCAAAGGCTTTTGAAATCTTAGCGGCTACATCAAAACTAAAATAACCTCTATCTGCTACATATGTAACTCCCTTAGTGACAATCTTTAATAAAAAATGTCGCTCTGAAGAGTTGGCTTTCTGGCCAATAAATTCCAATGGAATCATTTGGTTTAAGCTAAATTCAACATGCAGTCGAATAGCCTGTTTCGTTTTTTTGTACTCTGCCCAACACATATTTGAAATCGTAGGAAAAATACTACCATCAACTAGACTAATCATTCCTAATTCGTCTATAGAATCTAGACGTACAATATTAGTTTGTTGGAGTACATGTCGATACATTTTGATGAAAAAATTAGCACTAAATCGAGTAAATCCATCTCGAATTGTTGTCCAGGCAAAAGCTTTTAAGTCTAATTGCTTGGCTGAATCACTTAGTTCTAATTTATCGGTCAATTTCCTTAACGAAGGAACTTGCATCAAATAAGCAAATACCATCGTAAGAGTAAAGTGTTGAAATTTGAATGTTCTTGAACCACTAGATTTATCTATGGCTTCTCCGTTCTTTTCAATGTATTCCTGCAGAGGTTTAATTAGTACAGCAAAGGTAGTTCCCATATCGTAAGTTTTGTGATGAAACCTTACTATGGAAAGTATCGTGCTAGTTTTTAACCTCTGCTATTTTCCTGCCGCTCAGTAATGTTTTTGCACCTTAATATCTAAAGCCAGTTCTTGTTTAGACCAGCCATGACTACTGTTTTTACCTATAATTTTTAATCGGTAATCGCCATAAGGTAAACTAGTAATCCGCAATTGGTTTTCATTGATATAATTCCATTGGTCACTATATCCTTCTATTTGATAGGCATAGGTATGTAATTTAGGAGGATCAAAATCTAACAAGGCAAATTCCAATTCTAAAAATTTATCTGTTGGATTAAGGGTAATTTTATTAGTCGTTTTTAATTGTTGGGTTTTATCAACAATTGCTTTTTGCCCTTCTTCAAATAAAGAGAATTTAGTAAAAGCAAGTTGGGTGTTATTTTCGGGTAAATCCAAAAAATCCCTTGGATGAAAACTAATTAAGCCACCTAATCCCCCGAAATAAAGTGCTCCGTTTTTTGCTTGGTAATGAGCCGTAAAATTAAATTCATTATGCGACAAGCCATTCTCTATTAAAAAAGTTTTAATGGTCAAATTTTGCTTATCCATGCACATCAAACCTTCATCACTAGGCATCCAAAGCTTTCCAAAATCATCTTCATAGACCGCATAAAGGTAATCATTAGACAAACCTTCTTCAGTTGTAATTTGTTGACTCTCAGACAATTTCCCTCCCACTAAAGAAGGCTTCCATCGAATAAGACCTCCTCCTTTGGTTGCTAACCAGAAATCGCCATGCTCGTCTTCATGAAAATGTCGAATATAGTCAAAAGGTAAATCCCCTGATTTTTTACTAAAATGTCGAATAACTCCCGCTTCTTTTGTCATCAAGAAAATACCCTGATTGGTAGCTATCCAAATCCCCGCTTCATTTTCGTAGAAATGGTAAACTTCACTCGTTTCTAAAATATCAAATTCGTTATACTTCGTAAACTGAAGGTATTTTTTTTCTTTTGGGGTAACTAAATCAATCCCTTTCTCTGTTCCTACCAAAAAAGTTCCTGATTCTTTTAATTCAAAAGCCGTAAACGTCAAATAACCATTATAGGTTGGGTAAAAATTATTTTCAGCTGTTTCTAAATCAAGTTGAGCGACTATACGCTGTCTTCCAATCCCCATCCATAATAAATTTTCCGTACAAGTCAAATTATAGGAACCCCACCTATCTGCAATCTCTTCAATCTTTTGCAACTTAGGCTGCCATTTGTACAATTTTTTATTGCGAAAATAAATAGTCCCTTCCTTGTCCTCCGTAATACCTCTACAATCAGAAAAAACGCTAAAAGAATGAACAAGCTTAAATGGATTCTTGGTAACCTCCGTTTTTAATAAGCCAATTGGTGTAGGCAACCATAGTTCGCCCGCTTCTTCAAAATAATGGCTGTATCCTGTATATATATTTTCTAGTAAGTCATGGTAATTGTATAAAAAGACTCCCCTCTTATCAAAAATATATAATTCGTGATCGACCTCTAAATACCAATACCCCGCTTGGCTTCGATGAGTAAACAAACCCGAAGTCGGTTTTATGTCCAAAGGCAATCCATTTTTTAGAAGACTTAAAGGAAGTAAATCACCATTTTTCGACTTAGACCAAATTTCTGTTGTATAATGAGTAACAAATTTGTCAATATATTTTACTTGTATTTCTTGTGCAATATTCAACCAGATTTGTTGATTGTCAGCTGCCCAAATTCCTTTTAAAACACCAGATAGTTGTATAGTTTCTTCAATTTCACCAGCTAAATTTATTTTTAATAATTTTTTATCATGACCTACCCAAATATTATCTTGCTCATCGACTGTGATGTACTCAAAAAGCATCCCTTCTTGTTCAAATATTTTTTGGAATCGACCTGCTTCAAATAAAAAAAGTTCGCCCTTTCTAGTAGGTATCCATATTCGTTTTTTCGGGTCAATTAGATGAGCTAAATAAGTATCTGTTAAGTCAAAAGGGAGGTCATTCTTAAAGAAAAGCCGAATCGGTACTGCTTTACCAGTTTTCGGATTAAAAATATCAATGGCGTTAATTCCGTTTCCATTATGAAGGGTTTGCTGTACAAAATCTTCATAATACAGCCATAAATTACCAGCTACATCTACCTTTATATCTTGAATATTTTTATTACTATATAAACCGTTTTTTTCTTTATTATATAATTTGAATTGATAACCATCATATCGGTTGAGTCCATATTCAGTAGCTACCCATAAAAATCCATCTTTATCTTTTACTACAGCAGTCGTCATTAAATTGGCGAGTCCCTCTTCGGTCGTCAATAGTTTAGCATCAAAGAGGTATTCCTGTGAGTAGAGTTTACAGAAGGAAAGGAATAATAGTAGGAATAAGAGGATATTTTTCCGAAGGTTCATATCAGTAGCCGTGATAATAATGTCCGTTTTCTGAAGATAGCTGCTAAGATAAACAATAGTAAATAAACCTTATTGATTTCAGTATTAAATCTTATCGACTACTCGTATTCATTCGTTTATTAAATTCTGCACTAGCTACCTTTTTACTGCGCTTAATAATGGCTAGCATTTTATTTGGGGGCGTTCTTTCCGCATCAAATTTCAATAAATATAGGGGTGTCATGGTGGATAAGGTTCTTTTAACATTCAACCCATAAAGGGCATATTGGGTACACCATTCCTTAGCATCTAATTTTTCGGCAAATTGCACTATAATTTCATCGGAAATAGCACCAGTAGGTAACCTAGCAGCCGTATCCTTTTTAAGCCCTTCTATCCAACCTCTATCAATCAAGATGTCCATTATTTTACTACTCAAAACAGGAAGCGATTCAGGTGCTCGAATTCGCCATTGTATTTGTTTGTCTCGATTTTTTTCATACAAATGAATCGTTGTGGTGGGCGCATCCATGATATTCATCCCATATTCCCCTTTTTTGCTCCACATATCCGCTTTCTCACAATCGGCTTGTAATTGGGCAAATTCTTCTTTGGTTAATTGTCCAGTTGCCATTCCTTCTTGTTTTGTCCACGATTTTCCATTGAAAATCATCCATCCATTTTCGTAAACGGTCAAATCGAAAATAGGACATTTGCCTCTACAACCACCTTTTGAATACTCTAGTACTTTGGGTAAAGCAGCTACTTCTTCTTGGGTTAATACTTTTTGGGTGGTGTTGCAGGAGGCTAGAAATAATAAACTACCTGTTACTAGGATGGCGATGATAATTACTTTCATGATTACTTTTTATGTTTGGACGGGGTTTGGATTTACATGTAACGCTTTTTATACATAATTATTGGGTTTATTAGGAAGCCACAAATATAAACATGTTCCTTTTTCGGTTCTACAGTAAAATTATAGGTGAATTAAAACAATTATTAGGCTTTATTCTAAGAGGGTTAGTACTTCCAGAATTTGAAGTTCTGGAAGCACTTTCCACACGATTTATTTTTTCAAAAATAATTAACTAACTATAGCATCAGCCAAACCTAAATCTGCTTCGACTGCTTGTATCCCTCCCGAAAGTATTTTTGCAAAAGACATAACACCAAGACACAGTGCTCTGTCTGGTCCCATTGGTAACAAAATCCCAAATGTATAAGCAGATTGACTCAAATTATAAATTATATTACTAGTTTCATCCGAAATTGCTATCGTTTTATTCAAAGCTGAACCATTCGACAATTGAGTAAGATGTATTGCAGAATTAAGCAATAAAGGGGCGGTCAGAGCAGATTTAACCGAAGCTATAATCTTTCTGTTATTCTCTCCAGCTTTAGGATGAAGCGTGCATAGAGAAGCCAGACCATTAAGTCCCACACAGATATAGTTCAAAGAATTATATAAAGTCCCCTGAAGCGGATATTTAATAGGGGCTACAATGTCTGTAAAACCAGAGAGTACGACATTAGCAACATTCGTAATTTGTGCTGGTCTCTCAAAAAGATTCAATTTCGCTGGTGCTTCTCCTTCCAAATTTGACATAGCCGCAGAAACTATTTGTATTGCTCCTGTAAAACCATGTCCCATATAAAAGATAGTTGCTTGACCGGCTCCCTCAGAGTCTGCTGCTTGTTCATACATTGGAGCATTGTCATCAACCATTTTAGCATTCTGGGAAATACTTGGATTAATGGCACTTACTAAGGTATTATAATCTTTAGTATTGATTAAAAAGTCCGTTGTAGGGCCATCAGGAAAGGGGGCAGTCCGCTTCAATAATTTATAGCTCATAGTAGCAGGAATCGCTCCAACATAGGTAATAATATCTAAGAAAGAAAAGTGTGGCACTCCGTAAAAAGATAAAATTTCAGTTACTACTGGAATATGGATTTTTTTATCGATAATGGCAAAAGCTGCATCCACTAACACAGTAATAAGATCTATCGCACTGTCAATGATATTTTCTGCACTTTGCAATACCGCATCTACTATAATACTTATTATTCCTTCCAATAATTCAACCACCGTTTTATTTCCAACATCTTTTACTAAATCATATAGCTCTCCAATAGCGGTTTCCATAACTTCACTTTCCTCTTCAATCGTATCGATTAATATTTGGAGTAATCCATCAATACCAGTTGGGCTATCTGGATCACCATCCACAAATGTAGTTTGATCGGCATTATTGACAAAATGATAAGCTAAATAGGAACTGGAAGCATTCTGGTCATCGTTAGGATTAGAATTAGTAGCTGTAGTTTGTTGCCCTTCTGCTCCTAGGTTATCACCAGAACCATCAATATTTCCCCAACCTCCAACTTCATTAATTAAAGCATCTATTTTTTCATTTATCGCTGCCTTATACGTAGGAAGTTCAGTAATATGTTGCTGTATTGCTACCTCAATAAAGTTTTTGAGTACTTCTTTCGTATTTGTAATATCTCCCCAAGCAAATAAGAATTCCAAAAACTTAACCAAATCCTCAATAGCAAGAACAACTGCATCAAACACCCATTTAATCGCGCCAGCAACAGCCTCAACGGTATCCAAAACACCTCGGTAAACCACTCCTCCAATAGTCGTTACAAAATGCCATTCTTCGGTGGCTACATCCTTAACAACCTCTGAGACATGCTCCACTCCTGTTTCTAACCAACCAAAAAGGTTGCCTACGTCAGTTATGATACCATCATCTTCTTGTTTAGCATCTATTCTACGTCTATTTCTGATGGATTGCGCAATTAGAAATTTTTTACTTTTCTTTTGAGCTGTATTCACATCGGTATAGGCCGTCGACAAATTGGCATTAGATTGTGCTGTATCATCTACATCAGTAGGGCTAGCATTTGGATCTAATAAAGGTTGAGTACTCCCATCAGGGTTCGTAATGACGGCATCATTTAGAGAATCGGAAGTGTCCAATTCCCCTACTTGATCCACAGGTCCGTCCATTGGGCTAATAATAAAAGGATTCGTATCTCCTTCGTTTTGAGTAACCATTAACTGACTACCATTGATATCATCCGAAGCTTCAATAATCGTAATATGCCCCATATTATCCGTCGGGATTGGAATGGCAATAGGACTTAAAACATAGTATAGATTATTAATATAAAAATGCCCTGTACTACTTGCACTAATGTATAAATCAGTATTCGGAACGGGCTGATTTTGTTCATCCGTCAATTGAATTTGCGTTGTGTAAGAACTAAAACTAGTAGCAGGTGTAGTTGTATCAGGTGGAGGCAGGGTAATGTTTTGTTTTTTCCAAATATTGGTAGTAGATGATTTTTTCATTTTGATAAGCGTTCCTCCAGCTACCCCAAAAAATACGTTACCATCATCCACTCGATTGATATATGGGGAAATATTATCTACTCCTGTTAAAATAGGGATGGGTAGAGACCAAGCATCTGCTGTTTCAATTTCATCAATAGCACAGGAAGTATAAAAAACTTGATCGGCTTGATCCAATCCCCACACAGTTACTATCGAACTTGTTTTATAAGCATACAATTTACGAGTCCCTTGAAACAAATCATTATTAAAAAGTAAAATACCTACTGTTGGCCCATCTGCGGGGAAATAATACAACCCATTTCCAGAAGTACAGAATAAGTCTGTCGTAGCATTACTATTTCGGGCTGATGCGATAGATTCTGGCTGAATATTACCAGGCAATTCCAGATTGGTAGGATTAGCCGCAATACTTGGATTCCATTTATTATATAACGGCTGATAATTGAATTGGGGAGAACTATTTATATGACCAATCGTGTACAATCCATCGATATCATCTTGGCTTGACCTTCTTCCGATACAGGTTTCGTAGTTATCGGTATTAATGTCCATAGAAAGTCCATTAACTTGCCAAAAAGGAGCAGCAGAAGCAGTAGTGATGATGTTGTATCGTGCTACGGTTTTAGACGCACTAGTTGGATCCTCGACGATATCAGCCACTATGAATTGTCCAGATTTTGTTTCACTAATAAATAGATTACTAAATTCAATCGTACTTGGCGGATTAGCGGCATCAAAATCATAACGAACCCAATTAGGATTATCTAACCATGCCATATTTTTATTGGAGTTTCCCATACAAAGGTATAGATAATCATCTACCGTATCATTCAATACCATTGCTAATCCAATCTTACCACTCTTTATATCCTGAGCAGTATCAAATAATTTACAAGTAATACTACTAGGGTTATCAAAATCGTCCATTATTTGTTGACTTAAACTGATCTTTTCCCAACCCGTCTTGGTGGCTCCATGTGTTTCTTTGGTAACATAAAATTTACCGTCGGTTCCTATTGAAAAAAATAAGGATAGTCCAAGATTGGTCTGCAAAGCTTGGAATTTATTTTCTGGAGACATAATTTCTGTTTGCACATAACTTTGGATGAATTCTGAAGAATATTTTATACTATTAGGCATGAGTCTAAATTTTAATAACTTTAATAAATTGTTTTTGTCTCTCTTTTCTAACCATTTTTTACAATAGTTTAAAAAAGAGCAAAGAATTGCCTATTCCCCCTAACTCTTGTAGAGTTAGAGGAAAATGAGCAATATTAGAATTGCATCTTTTGAATAAAACTAATTGAGCGTGTTAGAAGAGATGCAGAGAAAAGGTTTATGAAGGATTCAAGTAAGTAATGTGAGACACTAAATCTTGATTTTGGGAGAATGCCACATCTTTATAACTAAAAGTGTTGCCTCCAGGGAAAATGAAACTCTGTGCTGATCCAATAGGTATATGTTCCAACGAAGTATTTGTAAAATCATTAATTTGATCCGTAATACATTCTATATTTTTGTTTAAAGCAGATATCATTTCAGTTCCAAAACCTTTACTAAGGTCCTCAGAGTTATCTTCGATATCTCCCGGTGTAATATCAACTGTTATCTTTCCTTTTTGATCTACGCCCATAGTATAGACATCTGTAAGACTCTTATCAAAAACATTTCCTGTACTTTCCACATGGGTAATACCAGATGTAAGATCTGCCCATACTACTAAATGCTGACATACTGTAATTGTTTGACCAGAAAAAGTCACCGTAAGCTCATAAGTTGAACGAACAACCGCATGTCCTGAAGATCTAGATTTTCCTCCCTCATTTTCATCATCAGGATTTCCATCATCATCAGAATTATAGGACATCTGAATAACCAGTTCTCCATTTTCTGGTGTTGAAATAGTAGGCATTTGACCTGGAATCATATTAATTAATAAGTAATGGCTATTTCCCCACCAAGTCCAGTCATACTCTGTATCCACTTGCACATTAAAACAATTGTTTTTAGCATAAGGTAGTAATGCGGCAACAAAATAATCAACAAACCACTTTTTATTAACAGAAATAGCTCCATGATAACTAGCCGTATCTTGTACTGCTAGCCAGTTCCAACCAAATAATGCAGGAGTTGGCAAAGTACTACCAATTGCTGATCCGTTATAACATAAGGTACTTGCATCCTCCTGTTCAGGAGTAGGATCTGTTACAGCTTGACCATCATGTACAAATGGATTAACGCTATATTTAAGGTTAGATAAAACTAATTGACTAGGATCCTCATTAGTGGATTGTGTAGCTGTAAGTCCTAATACAGGCTGACCGTTGTCTTTTAAAATATCACAGTAGGTGTTGCAAAAATCTCTTGTTAACTCCATATATAATTCAGAATTAGGGTCAAGTCCAGAAATTGTTGGTCTTTTATCCAAAGCTACATTATTTAAATCCAAAAATAATTGTTGAATACTGAAAGCATTCGCCCTTGCCTGACTTTGTTGATCTTCTGGTAATTGGTCTATTCTACCATCAGCTAATGTCAAATTAGTAGTTGTAGAAAATACCCAAGGCGCATAAGGATATTCAGAGATTTGACGTACGGCTGCTCTCATTTGAAGAGCTTCATTTACTGCTTTAGGCACCTTTAGTACTTTAGGATGCTCTTTGATTGTTTGTATCTGGTTTTGATAATTTTGAATCTCATAGCTTTTAGCATCTTTAGTAACCTCTATTTGATGAGCATACTTTTGTTTTATATAATCTTTGTCAGTTTGGATTTGATCAGAATGTGCATGAGCTTTAGTCTGTAGCTGACTAGCGATATACTGGGTATTCTGAGATTGGTTAAGCCATCCTGCAAGACCATATCCCTCTATAATAAAAGAAGCAATTTCGAACTCTGAACAAAGTAAATTATAGCCAACCTTTTCTGCATCATCATTTAACTGTACGATTGGTGTTGTTTTAGGATCATAACCTGGAGGAAGGCCAATTTTAGCTTTCCAAGCATATACAAACTTAACACTCTGTAGCATTAACAATCGTGGGTCAATGAGAGGAGTACCATCTGGAATAGTAAACGGGTCCACATTATGCGTTAGTTTCATTAAGTCTTCATAACTAATGGCTACATTACTTCCACCACGGCCGTTAGCGTTTTCCTGATATATATAATAATAACTAACCTCAGGCTCATTTAGATTCGAAAGGTACTGTGCCATAGTAGCATTAATACTGGCTTGCGTAGTGGCGACAACCACATCCATCTTCTTTGTAGGAGTATCAGCATCGGTGTAAGGGGCTTTTGATAAATAAGAATTTGAAGCACTCATAAAAAAATGTTTTAGAAGTTAAAAAATTAAACATTGCTTGCTATTAAAGTTTGGACAGCAAAAAGTTATTAGCCTTTATGCCATACATTTTAAATAAAACTTATGTGTTGTTTTTTGCTATTCATTTTTAGTGAAATTTAACTGGTATCTGGTGTTTGTGCTGATTTTTTCACCACTTTATACCGAGTTCTTTGATTTATTGGAGTTCCTTTTTGTCTTCCAGGACCATTTTTACACTTTACAGGTAGAAATGGGGTTTTATCAAAAGTCAAAAAAAAGTTTTGAGCCGCTTGTCGTACCTGACATGGGGTCAAAATTGTGTTCGGTTCTGCTGTGTTCTTATTGACTTCCTTGTACTGTTGCCATTTTTTGGGTTTATAGCTGGCACTAGATGCAGCAGTAAAAAGTAACCAAAACGCAGCCATTACTACTACCAACCAATTATCAAAATGCTGCTTGTCAGGTGTCTGATATTTTTCCAACATAAGTTTTTGCTTACAAAACTTGATGGATGGCTCAATATCGTACCGATGTCGATAACTTTCAAAAGCTTGCCTCGTGGTAATTTCATCTTTTCGCTGACCATGAATCGTGGTAAACATGCTTTTTTGAAAAACTAACTGACCTGTATCCGCATCAATTACTTTAGAGGCAACTAAATCAAAGGCTTTATCTTTCATATTATGACCATTTTTGGTGCGGACTAATAAATTGGTCCATTTCCATATCATAATTTTGAGTTTTCTGCCCTTATTTGTTTGTCCATCTAATTCGATATAATCTTGATGGGCTAATTCAAAAACACTTCTTTGGTAAACATCATAAGTTTTTCCTTCTCTAGTATAGGTCTTGGTTTGAGAAAAATCAATCAAGTAGTATTTTTCGCCATAAACCAAAGGCGCACCTTGCTCTGAATTGGAACACTCGGCTGGCAGCCATACCTTTTTACCATATCGAAACCGAATAATATTCACTAAATTCTTGTGTTTATAGGTCGGTTCAATATAATTCGGACAGCCATAGCCACTATCTAAGGTATTGATAATGGATTGCTCAACTAATTCAAGATTTTCTTGTTGCTGTAATTCTTCCATCTGTTCAACCGCACAATCAACAGCACTTTGAGTTGATGGTATGCGTTTGATACTTATCGGAACGCTCCATTTATTATTCAAAGGTGGAATACTTACATTTACTAAAGAGATCGGATAACCAATACTGATAGGTTTATTACTTTTTATCACATTGTTGGAAATCTTGATGTATTGGCGATCTTCCAAACATTCAGAATGAGCTTTTGTCACCCCACTAGCATCTGTTTGAAGTAATAACCATTCTTCTTTGCTATAGTTTATTTGGCTTAGCCCTAAATTCCGAAGAGCGGACATCGTCTTCGATTGATTTTCTTGACTTTGTCCAACGCCATGAATGCCGTCTCGTATAGAAGAATACTGATGATGAAACAAGGGACTCTCGCTCAATTCGACTATGCTTTGAGCGGAATCGTAACTCGCTAGTGCCAATGACGTATTAGTAAAAGCTTTGGCATATTTTATGTCAAGGTTTAATAAGTCATGGCAGAACTGTTCGCTGGTAGATTTTTTCACACATTTATACCTGCAATAGTTTTGCCTTTTTTTTTCAGACGACTTTTCGTCCAAACTTTAATTGCTAAAAAGCTATAAAAAACTTTTCAGTAAAATTGATGAGTACAAATGTAGATTGGAAAGGAGTTTGAGACGTTCGGATTTATCGGGAAGACGTTCGGATTTATCGGGAAGACGTTCGGACTTATCGGAAAGACCATTGGATTTATAGAGGGCTTAGCGTTAACTTATAAATCAGAACAAATAATAAGTCCATCATTTGGAGATAAATGTTAGTACTGTATTAAATTGAGTAACAGAAGATGTTGAATAAACGATGTTCAGTTTACTAATATGGTATAAAACAAAAACCGGTCAGCAAACCACGTTTGCTGACCGTAAAATTAAAATGAGATAATATTAAAAGTTTTGCTGTGAAGCAGTAACTACGAACAGTTACTATCAACAACGAGTATGGTTACTCAATCACAATCATCCGCTTTATCACCTGCTTTTTATCCATTACTAGATGGTAATAAAGAACTCCCTTGCCAGCTAAGTCTGTTGCGTTAAGTTGGATTTCATGATGTCCTTTCTCATAGACACCTGAGATTTCCTTTAACACTTTTCCTTGCACATCCAAGATGTTCAAGTCAGCCTTACCCGCTTCTGGTAAGTAAAATCCGATAGAGGTTGTTTCCCTAAATGGATTTGGACGGTTTTGATAAAGTTGAATACCTGCTGGCTCGGAACCTATGAAATCAAGTTTCACATTGGTAATGTTACCCTCAGTATCGTAAGCTTCTGCAGTTGTGATACTAGACGTGATACTTAGCTTTTCGCTCAATCGCCCAGCAGTACTGGATTTAAAGATTAAACTGAATAATTTAGTATCGGTCGCAGTAGGAACTGCACCAGAAGTATTCCAACTAGTTGTTAGCAAACCTCTTTTTGTTAAATTAAATCCGAAATTATGTTCCTTGGCAGTCGCTTCTACCAAGTCAATTAACGCTAAATCTTGATAATCAATCGTAAATTGATAGCCTTCCAACGTTGTAGTTGCTGGTAAGACAAAGTCAACCGTATAAGTCTGTCCAACTTCCAAATCTTGATCAGCTACTTGAATACCAGTAAAACTTCTGGAATCCGCTGCCACCGCTTGGTCGAAACTAGCACTTTGGTTAACATCCCCAATTTTTACCGCCATGAAGTCTGCTTGCATCTCGTCTTGCATGTCTGACAGTTCAACTGTCTCTCGATAAGCTTCGTTGGCTGGGTTGTCATTCGTGAAGGTGTAAGTCGCATCTACGAATTTCCAACTGGTGTTATTAGGGAATTTTTGATTAATATTTAAGATTAACTGCCTTAACTGTACCATGTCGTATGCAGAGATAGTGCCAGATTGGTTCACATCTGCGGCAACATATTGGTACGGAGAATTAAATGATTGAAGGCCTAATATATGTTTAGAGATTAAGACAAGGTCAAAGGTTGTAACGCCGTTTAGTGGATCGGTATCCAGTTCAGGCTTTAAGGTGTAAGAATCGTTTTTAGGAAGCGATAATTGGAAAAGTCCGTCTTCGGTGACGGTTGCAATACTTATTCCATCGCTAGAAGTCGCTGTTACAGTAACGTTATTCATCATTTTATCATCTGTAGTTTGGATGCTTCCACTCACAAAACCATCTGGATCATTAAGTGGTTGGCAAACCCGCATATTATCTTGTACGTCAATCGTAGAAACACAGAAAGCATAATTCCCATCTTTATCAATTACATACATTCTAACTAGTTGAGTACCAAAGTTATTACAATCGAAGTCTACATTGCTTGGCAATGCTAACACCTCTTCCAAAGTAGCAGGTGGATCCCCTAAAGTACTATGCCATAAACGGAAACGTAATAAATCTTTGGGAGTACAGTTATCAAAACTTCCTCGGTCAACATCAGAAGACCAAACTGTAATTCGTCCTTCTTGTCCCATTTCTACTCGGATACCTGACTCGCAGTAAGCAGTCGGTCGTTTGCAATCGGTAAAAGTATATTCTCGACTAACAGTAGAACCATTTCCACATGGATCACTAGCAGAAAATTGTGCTCGGTAAATACGGCCTGGATTTACAGGGTAAGTAAATTTGCTTCCTTTTCCAGAATCAACTTTCACTTGATCTACATAAAGTGACCACCAGAAATCTAAGGCAGCAAAATCAACACAAGTCGTCGCTTCCGCAGAAAAAGTTCTCATTTCATCGCAATCATACATGCCATCAGGCGTAGTAGCGGTTTCTCCTGCCATACCTTCGCCAGCTAAACAAGTATCTACATCGCTAATCGTAATATCTGGGCCTCCAAAACTATGTACTTTTAGTACTTGAATATAGGTAAAATAGCCATCTGTCTCATATCCTGTATGATCAATTGTTCTAGTAGAATCTACAAATCCATGATCGTCTTCTACTCTAGAAATTGCAATTGGGTCATCTCCTGCTTTGTATAAACACCAATTAATGATGTGGTAAGTTCGTTCTACTTTGTAACAAGCTTCATCTTCGATAATGAATACTTTATCTTCGTGCTCCCAGCCAATTTGATCACAAGCACCTGATTGAATATCAAGCGCTGCCTCTGGAAAAGCTTCTCCACACTCACCAGCCCAATCCGCAGGGAAAGTAATTTGCCAGCTTGGTCGGTACTGTAAAGCAATTAATTGTGTTTCCCATGGAGACTTATTAGGCCCCCAATCAGTCGCTCGGTATCTACGTTGGATTCTAGTTTGACCACAAGGCCATTCTGTCAATTGGTATTCTTGCTCAATAATCATTGGCGCACATTTGACATTATCTTCGCAGATGTCTAATGGATCACCATATTCTGCATTAAATGCGGCCAACATATCTCCTGTTAACGGTAGGTATTCATCGTCATCAAATAAACCATTTTTATTGGTATCGGTAGAAGCGCCTAAGTCACCTGTTTTAAATTCATCACAGTATAAATCAACATCTGGTAATTTACCACAAGAAGGATAAATATCATCTTTAATATTAATGTTCGTCCAACAAGTATTTTGATTCCCTTTAGTATCAGTAATTCTCAAGTAAACTTTCGGATCATCATGAATAGCTTCACAAGCTAAAACAGCTTGGACATCGAAATTAATGCCATCAAAGCTAATTTCTCGTTTAGCGATACCACAAGCATCCCAACTTCCACCATCAATTTCGTCTACATCAACTATTCTTGCCCAATCATCTCCTAAAGAGAAGTTCAATTGATCTACACAAACAGCAGATGGTTTAGTTACGTCTCTGATAATCACATATTTAAAGCAAGTATCTTGTTTAATCTGTTCGTGACAAGCATCAGCAGCTACCCAACCAATTCTAAAGGTATCACAGAATAATGCACCTGAATTAGAAAGGTTTGTTCCGATTTTTTTCCATGCGCCAAGGTGTAATTGCTCCACACAGAACATACTTACCGTTGGATTTGGATCACAATTATCGGTAGCAGTAGGTGGGACTAATTTCTCAGGCGTCATATTAATTTCGCATTCAAAATGTCCTAAATCAACAATCATCGGGTTATTTGCTCCACCAACAGCGCTAGAATCTGGACAGTCTACAAAAGTAGGTGCGATAGTATCGGTAATGGTTACTGCTTGTGTCGCAATTTGTACTGGACCAATAGAAGGATTACACCAATCTAATACTTTCCAGCTTCTAGTCCATTTCTCTCCACAATCAGATGGAAATTGTTGGTCTTTTTTCACTAAAATATAGCCACAGATATAATCTTCTGTACTTAAATGTACGGTATCTCTTGGTGTTAATACACCATTTTTAATCGTTCCTGTAATCAATCCTGGTGTTTCGGCATCTTCGTAAGAATGACCTTCATTACAATTTAAAATGGTTCGCCCAGGATTATAAAATTGAGTCGGTCTAATAATGTAAATCGTATCGCTTAAGTAACTAGTATTTCCGCATAAATCTACTGCTTTCCACCTGATGGCTACTTTTCCAGTAGCACAAGCATTGACATTGTCAATCAATTGTATATCGGCTAAAGAGACAATAGCAGTATCACAATTAGCAATTACTTCAGGAATTTGAAGTGATGCCATTAGTCCCGTTGTATCACAAGCCGCAACGGTATCTAAATTTTGGTAATTCACAAAAAATGGAGGCGTTTGGTCATCAAAGTTAACTTTGGTTTCACAAGAAGTTTCTGCCATACCATTCGTGCAAATCGTAATATCATCCATCATGTGTTCATAAAAAATTCTAGAAACACGAGCAGTAATATTTCCGCCACATAAATCAGCCACACCATATTTCAATAAGGTATCTTTGTAAATAGTTGGATATGGAATACCAGGGCCACCACCACCAGAAATAGTAGTTTTTAGTTTACCTGACCCTAATTCTATATCAATGCGGTAGTACATCGTATCTGTAATCGTATCACAAGGGCTTTCTAACAACATATCTGGTGTTAGATATAAAGCACAAGCAGAACCTAGTGGTACAAAAACTTCATCGTTACAAATCAAAGTAGGTGCAGAAACAACAAACGTTTTCTCTACCTTATGTTCTGGGAATTTCTTCGCCTTCCATACGGCTTTAAATAAGCCAACACCAAAAGTATCTCGGATTACTTCATTAAATTTCACGCAAGAATCTACTACACAAGCTACGCCGTGTGCATTGTAAATCGTCAGGCAAAAAGTATCGATAGGTTCTCCACAAATATTTAGAGAGTCTGGTGCTTGAATAGGCACAATATCGTAAGCTTCTCCGCAAGCCATTGTTCCATTAGGAATCGCTGGGCAAACGATACTTGTTGTTTCTAAATCTTCGCAAGTCACCCAAGTTTCCCAACCGAGTCCTTTACGATTGTCTCCATTAGTGACAAACTCAAAGGTCAAACAGCCAGAAGGGTTACATTCAGAACGAATCCAACCGCCTGTAGCACTTACGCCTGCGCCAGAGAAAGCCGCTACTTGTCGGCCAGCTTGGATACTATCTGCATCGTAAACAAAAAGCGTATCGTCTGGTGCTACTTCAAATTGTGTAAAAGTGATATAAACTCGCTTATCCGCTGCTGGCGGGCAAATGGTTATCGTATCTCGATGTGCAACTACATCAGGGTATAAATGTTCAAATCTATTTTGGAAAGCATTGATGGCATCACAGTCCTGAATCGTTGCTTTTATTGCGGAATCCAATGGCATATTGATAACTTGGGTATCGCCTGCCATAAAGGAGAAAGTCGTTGTACTCTCCGCCGAGTTTGCTGCTGTATTGGTGTGTAAAATTGAAGTTGTTTCCGTCAATTTATCCGCACTATCAGCGAAACTCAAAGTACCGGGGATAGACAAGGAGCAAAGCACAAAAAGAAGTGCTCCTAAGGCTAGGGATGGGTACCATTTTTTCATGTGTGGTAAATTTTTTTTAATAGTGTTGAAGAAAAAACAGTTGACGGTATACGGTAAAAAGGTATACGGTACTCACCTTATCATTCAACTAAAAAGCTATTATAAATTGTAAAATTTTAGATGCTGTATTTAAGATACAACATGGGATTTCATTCTCAGTAATTTCTAGTAATTCGGTTGTCGGTTGTCGGTTGTCGGTTGTCAGTTGTCGGTCAAACAGACAACCGATAACGGATAACAGACAACTGATAACTACACTTATTCTAATAACATCATTTTCTTGGTAAGCACCTCTTTCTCAGTAGCTAACTGATAATATAAAATACCTTTGGTGGTCAACGCTTGACCTTCAATTAACCATTGTTGGTTACCTGCTAAGAAACCTTTTGTTTCTTGTAATAAAACTCGTCCTTGTACATCTAAAATCGTTAAAGTCACTTTTCCTGCATGAGGTAATTGAAAGCCAATCGTCGTCTGTTCCTTGAAAGGGTTCGGGCGATTCTGTTCAAGTGTAAATTCTGTATTTGTCGTTTCAAAATCTAAGGTTATATCAAGTATTTCTCCCGTTACATTGTAAGCTTCTGTAGGTGTAATTTTTGGTTGTAAGTGTAAGAATTCGCTCAAATTTCCAGCTGTGCGGGCTTTAAATTCTAGCGAGAATAAATGTGTGTGTATGGTTGTAGATTCGGTGGGACTGGTTAATTTGTCCCAACTGCTAATTAAAATATTTCTGTCGAGTAACTGTTGTCCGAAGTGATGGTGCTTCACCAATCCTTCTTGAATGTTTGTCAGTTCTAATCCAGTAAAATCTAATGCTAACTGATACCCTTCTAGTGTTTGTAAATCTGCTACAGTAAAATCTAATGTAACTAATTCTCCTGCCTCAAGGGCTTTGTCTGTCCATTTAAAAGTCACTTTATTTCTGTTTGTTCTTGCTTCGCTTTGCTGTAAATTATTCGTCGTTGCGGTACTGTTCAAATCACCAATCTTAATCGCTACAAAATTAGCATCCATCATATTTGCTTGATGGTTATTGATTTCGATGGCTTCCTTAAAATCTTCTTGTAAAGGCGTTGTCGTCGTAAATGCATATTTTGCATCTACAAATCGCCAGCTATTATTCGTTGGAAAGTCAGGTATAATATTTAAAATTAATTGTCTTAATTGAACTAAATCAAAAGCCGTAACGGTGCCTGATTTATTGACATCTGCTGCAATATATTCGTAAGGAGACGTAAAGTTTTGTACCCCTAAAATATGTTTACTGATCACGATCAAGTCAAAAGTCGTCACACCGTTTAATGGCGCATCTTGTTTGACAGGAATGACATCATAAGTTGCTCCTGTATTTAAATTCAAAGAAAAATCACCACCAGTCGTTGTTTGCGTATTTGGCATCTCCCCAACACCATTGATCGTAATATTAACGGCTTCGACCATTGTTCCTTCCGTTGTTTGAATATTTCCTGCAACAATTGCTTGGACTGCTTCAGGATCTCCCACACAAACACCTCCAATGTTAGTTACCATGACCGTCGAAATACAGAAATCGTAATTATTCTCTTCGTCTAAAACATAGTAGTAAATCTGTTGTAATCCTCTGTATTCACAGCCCAAATAAATAGTACTTGGTAAATTAGCTACCGTTAACTTATCATTTGGAGGGGATACAGATACACTTTTATGCCAAATTTTATAAGTCAACCTAGATTGAGGGGTACAATTATCCCAACTTCCTTTGTCAAATTGAATCGCATCAACTCTTGCCGTAGAATCTTGTGTTACTTCTACTGCTACTTCTGGAATACAGACCACAGATGGTCTACTACAATCCCAAAATTCGTAATCCTTAGTTAGTATCCCTTCATTTCCACAATTATCATAAACTGTAAATCGAACTGTATACGCTACTTTTGGTCGAACTACCCAGAAAAATTTATTGCCTTCTCCTGTGCCAACTAAGATGCTATCCTCATAGATTTCATAGGTAAAAGAAAAATTCTCAAATGCGTTCTGCTCACAATCACTTGCTTCTACTGAGAATGTTCTGATCGTATCACATTCATAAGGAGCAGCTCCAGGCGTAATGTCTTCTACGCCCGCGGGATCTGCATCTCCAACTCCATAGATACAAGTGGAAACCTCATTGATGGATAAAGTTGGTGCTACATTATCGGTTACTTTTAATATTTGAATATAAGTGTAATAACCATAGTTAGAGACATCTTCGTAAGAAATTGTTCGCTCTATGTCCACCAATCCTAAAGCATTTTCTGTTCTATTTAATTCTATTGGTTCCTGACCTTGGACATAATTACACCAGTTGATGATGTGGTAAGTTCTGACCACTTTATAACAAGCATCAGCGACTAAATCAAAAACTTGATCTTCATGTTCCCATCCTACTAAGTCACAAGCACCATTTTCAATCGTAATATTCGCATCTGGAACTTGGTCGCCACATTCTCCAAAGAAATCTACGGGTAAGGTAAACCGCCAGCCTGGGGTATAACTAATATTAATGTTTTGATATTTCCATTCAGAAGAAAGTCCCTGGCCATTCCAGTCAGTAATTCGGTATCTTCTTCTCCCTTCTATTACACCACATTGCGCATAGATGATTTGATATTGCTGCTGACTAGTGAAAGGTACACAAGCTAAATTATCTTCACAAACAGGATTCCCAAATTGATTGTTATATTCTTCTAATAAATCATCCGTTAAATCTACCCATTCTGTATCACTAAAAGCATAATCTTCATTAATATCCGTTGAAACACCAAATTGATCATTGTGAAAATTATCACAAGTTCCTGTAAAATCTGGTAAATCTGCACAGAATGGAGGAATAACATCTAACAAGTTGACATTAAATCCACAGATGTTAGTATTCCCCCCTTTATCTGTAAATCTTAGTTCTGCAAAGAAAGTTTTGTGCACATCGGTACAAACAAAATCAATATGCTCGCCCCAAGGGCTACCTTCTTTTCTAATTTCTACTTTGACAATACCACAAACATCTTCCGCTTGGTGATCTATTTCGGAAGCAAATAGTCGAGTGCCATCCGAATCATAGGAAATCTGAATTTCATCTCCACAAATCGCTCTTGGTGGTGTTCGATCTTCTAATCTAAAGTATTGTAAACAAGAATCTCTTAATGCATTTTCTTCTAAAGAAATATCCATGGCTTGCCAGCCAACTCTAAAGGTATCACATTCAAGATCACCTGCTTCTTGTAAGTTATTAGCAATTTTCACCCAAGTACCGTTTCTCAACTGTTCGACAGTATACATCGATATGGTTGGTTCAGCACAAATATCAGAAACCGATGGGGCTGTCAAATTCACTCTTCCTGTACACTCAAACGGAGGTAACGTAAAAGGTTGAGCTGTTGCTAACGAACCGTAAGGAGAACAATCAATCGTTGGTGCTAAGGTATCAATGAATTCAATCAGTTGCGTATCTACCATGATTGGAAATGGAATCGCTCCACAACCGTCAATTACCGCCCAGTACCTAGCAATTTTCTTACCTCCTGGGTGCGGTATTTCTTCATCCGTTCTAACTAATATATAATTACAAACATATTCGTCCGTACTTAAGGTGATCGTATCTCCTGGCATTGGAATTTTGACGATTCCTAATCGGTCATAATCTTCCATTGTTTCAGGGTTATCTTCGCCACAACTTAAAATTACATCTGGTAGCTTAAGGGCTAATTCTAGTTTAGGTCGAATCACTCTTAAGGTATCTATTTGTCTTGCCGTGTTCCCACAAATATCTGCTGCTTCCCAAGTAACTAAATAAGTCCGCATATCTGCACATTCATCACCACTAATCAATTCATTATCAATAGCTGTCAAGGTAATAGAATCGCAATTATCCACAATAGTTGGTTTCGTTAAACTACCTCCAATATCCGCAAAATTAATCGTACCGCAAGCCATTAATGTATCAACGCTATGCGTCATAAATTGAGGCTTCGTACCATCCACGAAATTGATATATCCCCAACAAACATCTTTGATTAAATCATCTGCACAACAACCACCTTTATAATCATAAACTCTAGTGATTTCAACAACATATTTTGTATCTCCACATAACTCAACATCGTCCCTCGTTACGACAGGATATTGTGCTCCTCGACTCGTTCCCGTTTTAATAATAGTACCACTTTCTGTTCTTAAAACAATATCATAATATAAAGTAGCAGAAGTGTCACAAGGCGCTTCTAAAATATAATCTGGTCGAATATCCGCTAAACAAGCAGAGCCTAAAACTGCTTCTACCTCATCATTACAACTCAAAGCAGGTGGAGAAATAACCACATAACTTCTAGTCGTAATCGTAGGTGTGGTCTTTAAAGTATGCTGAACGGTATAATGTCCAATGGCTAAAGTATCAATCACAAAAGAACTATCCGCACGAATACAAGTATCCTTACAAAGGCTTCCTTTCGCATTAAAAATTTGTACTAATAAACTATCATTAGATAAACCACAGGTTGCACCTGTACTAGCCGCAGTAATGGTAACTGGTGTTTTATAATCTGCACAATCCAAACTTAAGAACTGATTTGTAGGCGGTGTGATGGTCACGTTTCCTGTCTCACAAGTAACCCATGCTTCCCAACCAACGCTCTTGATGTTGTCACCATTCGTTTTAAATTGAAAAGTCAAACAACCATTTGAATTAACCGTTTTATCACAGTTAGAGCCAACCCAACCACCATTTATTTGGAAGTTTCCAAAACCAGTCCCTGAGGCAATCAAAGTACTAGTGGTATCTTTTCCATCAAAGGCAAAAAGCGTATCTCCAATTGCCAAATCAAAATTGGAAAAAGAAGCTCTTAAGAAAAGGCTGCTATCGGAGGGGCAAATAACCGTTACACTATTCCTAGGAGTCACGTCTACATATTGTAAGTTAGCCGTACTATCGCTTTCAAAACTAACTTGTTCTCCACAATCTGTAATCATTACGGTATCCACAGAATTTGTTGTTGGGATACGAATAATTTGAGTCATCATAGCGGTATTACGCGTCTTTTCAGTCGCAAGCTCCTCTAATACAGTAGCATGATTGTCAATAGAGAACTCGGTAGAGCTAAAGGCAGTAGTTAGTGCAAAGATCATGCACAGACCAATGAAAAGCCCATAGTTTTTTAGTTTTGGTAAGCATAGCATTAGCTCTGCTCCAATTAATTGTAGAGTCATCATTACTTAAATCGGTTTAAATATAAAAATATGTTTTTGTAGTACGCTCTTAAATATAAAAGACTGATAAACAGTAGTTTATTTGATAGTAACCCTACCGATAACTCACGGTATGAATCTAGCATTTTCTAATATAACCTCTACCGAAAAACATCGGTAACGCTACTATCAAATAAGGCGAAATGGGAAACGGTGCAATACATAAGTCCCCAGCCAAAGTGTTATCAAGTGAACCCGAAACAGTTCACGCACTCTGCAAGACTTAATAAGGAAGGAAAACAATCGTGTAAAACAGCAGTCCAGATTTAGAAAGCGGGTGCAATAGTCCACTTAAAAATTCAATAATGGGAACAACTTTTACAAGTCAATTTTTTTAGGAAAAAAGGTTATCTACTTAATACTTAAAATACTATAATAAAAATAATCGGTAAAACTTAATATGCTTACTCTTATCCAAAAGCCGTTCCAACTTTGGGTAAATTTCAGATTCTTTTAGGGAAAGAAAGTTGCGCTATTTCATCACATAAAACAAATTAATAATATTAAAACTGTTTTAGTTTTGTACTATAATGAAAACTATCTTATTACATATTATGATTTTTAGTCACTTTATAATTTTCTTTAAATTAATGATTAAAATAATTTATGAAAAAATTATATTTATTTTATTTTAGATGTATAGGGACTAGAATAGAGAGTAGAAGAACAGGGATTTATCTTTCAGAAATTTAGTTGATTTTGAATTTATTGAATCAACAGTTACTAATTTTTAATCTCTCTCCGTTCAATATAACGGTCTCTATTCGGATGAGTCCCTTTTAGAATATTAAATCAGTAGTAGGAATCGCAAATTTATCCCTTAATATAGCCAAGCGGTCTGCTTCATCAACAATAAGTCTCGTTTCTTTTTTTCCATTCACACGAATAATCAGTTTATCATTAATTATGGAGATTCTTCCTGTAGGCGTAGCCATCGTACAAATCAAATTAATCATAAAATGAGAATCGGGTTGCGTTTGTTTACGATCACATTCTGGTTTGAAATTTTCTAATGGTTGTTCCTCAAAACTAAAGACATATTGTCCTTTAAAGTTTTCACCATCCGCAGAATGCATTAATAACCATTCATTTTCAGTATGCTTCGTGAATTTATAATAATCATGAATATCTTTCTGCACTACATCTAAGATCAATTCTTTTGGTAAGACAAAGGAATCGCCACCGTACCCAACATCGACTAACCACCTTTTTTCTAGGTCTACTATAATCGCTGCATGATCAAACGGTGGGCCTACTCTTCCTTCTTTATTGATTACTTTAGCGGAGATAATCGTTGTTTTAAACCCAATTTCTTTTAATAATTCATTGAATAAACCGTTGAGTTCGTAACAGAAGCCGCCTCTGTTTCCTTCCACTATTTTTTGGTATAAATTCTTTTCTTTTAAAATAATGGGGATATTATAATGAATGTTTAAATCCTCGAAAGGAACATTATAGAGATGTGACTGATGGAGTTGGACGAGGGTTGATTTGTCCAATTTTAGAGACTGGGTGACGTTGATTCTTTTTAGGTAGGCTTGGGTGTTCATAAATTTCTATTATCAATATAATTCGCTAAAAGTATCAAAAAATACAACTTTTAGCGAGATATGTTAAAAATACCTCGCTAAAAGTAAGTAGATTCGTTCAACATATCCAAAGGCCACCAGACTAAGTGTTTTTTTTGTACATAATTCCGCATGCAAAGATGAGAAAGTTCGCAGAAAATAACCTACGCAGACGAACTAGGAGGATGGTTGTACGGATTCAGCGGATTAAACGGATTTAGACAGATTTTCCTCATAATCTGCTATTTTCCCTACTCATTTAGCAAGACAAAGTTAAGATAAATCTGTCGGCAATAAAGAAGAATAAGTATCATAAGCAGCTTTCCAAAGTCTTGGGCAAATAGCTTTCATTGATTCACTATCATCCTCATGCCAATTAAACTCTATTCGAGGATAGATACCTTCCGTTGTTTGAAAATTATCCCAGTCAATATTTTCTCCTAAAAAATATCCCGTTTTATTACTAAAAACCTTCATTGCAATACTCCAAAAATATTGCATGGAGTAGCTATAAGGTTGCGATATGGATTTCACTACTTCCAGTAAAGAATCGGGGTTTTCTTTAGCATTATAGAATGCTTCCTTTCCTCTATGAATCAACCAACTTCTAAAATACTCAAATCCATCATCACTACATCCATTTCTAATTAGGTAAGCTGCACACCACATTTCGGAGGTATAAGTGTCATATCTAAGTTTAATAGTCTTCAATTGAAAACCTATTATCTTATCTAGAGGTAATTTATCTAATTCATTTTCTATATAAGCCTTTTGTTCAGCTTTATTAGTAGATTTCTCCAATGATTGGTCAATTATTGCCCAAAATTCATCCTCTTCCATCATCTTACTGACTTTAGTAAAATTCGGCATTTTTTCAAATTTCAAACTCTTCATAATTCAATACTTACACAAACTATTATCCGCCTTCACAAAATAAGCCTTATAATTCTTAGCCTTCTTATCCATACAACCTTTCAAGTTCAACAACTCCACATTTTTAAAATCAATTGGATGGCTCTCTGCTTGTAAAGAAATATAGCCACCTTGAATCAATTCATCTGCTCGGCTAATAAAATCGACAGACTTATCCACATGCGCTGATTCCCAATTCATTTGGCTACCTTTCGCAATATAATTAGCATCTAGTCTTGGATGTTCATAAACTAAAACAGTATCTCCTTCTACAATGTGAATCCAAGTAGAATCCCCTAAAATAATGGCTTCTACATTCACCCATTGGTCGCCATCATACGTTTTAGAAGTAGAGCTATAACAATGATCTTTAATTGGTTTACCATCAATTTCAAAGTAAGTGCCTGGTGTACATATATTAGCAGTTGTTCTAGCTTTACCATCACTCAATCCACCTAATAATTGCAATTCCACCGAAACTGGAAAATGCTGATTCTTGCCCAAACTAGCAGGAGATTGAGAATGAAACATGACCCCACTATTGCGCACATTCCAAGTTGCTCCGCCCGGTGTTTGTTCGCCCGTAAATCGGTAGGCAAAACGCATTTTGTAATATTCCATTGGTTGCTCATAATACATGTGTCCAAATTTATCATCGAAGTTTTCATACTCATCGTATTTGATGCGCAACATATCATCTTCTACCACAAAGGTATTTTTATAATTTTCATCAATTTCATGTCCTGCTATGTGAATGTCCCAACGGGTTAAATCTTTGCCGTTAAACATAGGCTGCCAATCTTCTTCTGTTGGGTCATTTTCGTTTTGGCGACCTAGCCAATCTGCTAATCGGTCCGTCCAAGTTTGCAAATAGCCCATTCCAACGGCCAATCCAAAACCATGTCCACCTTCGGGGTAAACATGTAATTCTCCTTCTACGCCTTTATCCTTTAACGCTTGATAGAATACGAGACTATTTTCTACAGGAACCGCTTTATCATTTCCTGCATGAATCAAAAAAGTCGGCGGCGCATCGTAGCCAACTTGTAGCTCACTAGAATAATGCTTCACTAATTCATCGTTAGCATTTTCCCCTACCAAATTAATCTTCGATCCTTCATGAATAAAATCTGCCGTCGTACTTATTACAGGATAAACCAATACCATAAAACTCGGTCGGCTAGAGATTTGGTCAATAGGATCGGTTGCAGTTTTAAGTCCATAATCAAAATGCGTTCCTAGTGTAGACGCCAAATGTCCACCTGCCGAAAAGCCCATTATCCCAATTTGGTCAGGGTCAATATGCCAATCTTTAGCGTGGTGACGCACCAAGCGTATAGCTCGTTTAGCATCCAATAAAGGAGACTTATGTGGTTCTATTTGACTCTTAGATTTCGGCAAGCGATATTTTAAAACAATACCAGCAATTCCTTTAGCATTTAACCAACGTGCCACATCTGTTCCTTCCCAATCATAAGCTAAACCAGCATACCCTCCACCAGGACAAATAATAACTGCCTGTCCAGTCGCATTTTTAGGCGTTGGTAAATAGACATCCATCGAAGGCGTTTGGACTTTGGTCAGCCAACGAATCCCTTGATTGAGGTTCGTTTCTTCTACTTCCTCCGTTTTTTGAAAATTTGGAATTTTTTCATCTTCCCAAAGGTTTAATTGATCGTCTTGTGCAGTTATACTAATAGACAACAAAAACAAAATCGCTAAACTTAAATACTTCATAATATTTCAATTTGGCTCAAAATAAAAAACACCGCTTAATAATTTACATATTAAGCGGTGTTTTTTATTAAGGTTTACTATATACTATTTCTTTTTCTTTTGAAAAAGTTGGTAATATTTTTTAATCAATTTTGATAAATCGTTTTCTTCTTTCTTTGTCAAAACATTTATTTTTTTTATGCTTTTCAGTACAATTTCTTGTGTTTTAATTAATGCCTTCTTATCAAAACCTGTCAAAATTTGTTGAATAAAAGTCTTAGAAATATCAGTAGCCTTAGCTACTTGAGCAATATCCATTTTTACTTCCACCAATAAATATAAAGCTACTTCTAATTTACCTTGTTTTAAACCAAGCGATTTTCCTTCTGCCTTTCCTTCTGCCTTTCCTTTTATCACACCTTCTGCTATTAGCTTATCATAAGTGCTCATCGTCTCCAATTTAACTTTAGGAGGTAAGGTCTTTACAATATCTATGACTTCTTGTTTTTCCATGTTGTAGGTTTTTAAAATATATAATATCATGATTTCTAAAAAATCATCTGAAATCGGGTCATTTCTTAGTTTCTCTACAAATATAAAGATTTCTTCGTGGTTTTGCTTGATAAAGTCTTTATCCCGTTTATGTTTCAACAATAGCAAAGTGCTAAATAAGAAACCAATTTCTAACGCAAAAAGTTCTTTGTCTGTGTATTTGGATAAATCCGTCAACAAATATTGAAAGGAAGGTATAAACTGCTTTAAATAAGGGTCTGGCACATCAAAATAGTCTTCAAAAGGTCGATAATGCCAAGCTTGTTCTCCATGATAGAATAAAATTGGAATGATTACAGTAAAACGAATTCTCCGTTTTTGTTTAACTCTTTTATTCGTCGATCTTAATTCTAAAATCTGCTGTCTATATCCTTCAATTAAATACTGATTTAGTTGAATCCAAGGATTTTCGGGGCTACTCTTATGCTCGAATAAAAAACTAACTTTGACATTAGTTGCTGTACCTTTCCATTTACTAGACCATACTTTATCCGAGAAAAATGCTTTCATCTCCTTTGTAATATGACTAGTATCTTCCCGAATAAAATAGTTAAAATCTAAGTTTTCTATTATTTGCTTGGGTAAGAAATTCTTTATAAAAGTAATAACAGATCTTTTATCATTGAAGGTGAATCCAAAAAGATCATTATGTGGGTTGTGTAAATCCATTTGCTCATAGTTGGGTTTAGTGTAGGTTGTAAATATACCTTTAAAATTTGAAAAGTCGCCCTATAAATAAATATTTAAATATCACTCATAAATCTTCAAACATCGCCACTACCCTAGTCCATCCCGCACTTCCACCTTTCACCTTGACAGGAAAGCAACTGATTTTAAAACCAAAAGGTCGAGGTAATAAATCTAAGTTCGCTAATTTTTCAATTTGGCAATATTCCTTATCCCGCCCTACTCTATGCGCTTCCCAAATGACAGATTTATCGCCTGTTGCTTTAAAACGTTCTTTCTGTGCCCAAAAGGGTTGGTCCCAGCCCCAAGTATCAATGCCCATCACTTTAATGCCTTGGTCAATTAACCATCGAGTTGCTGGTCCACTTACACCTGCACCTGAATTAAAATATTCGGCTTTCCCCCACATTTTATCCGTATCTGTTTGGATTAACACAATATCGCCCGCTTTGAGGGTATAATTAATTTTGGCAAGTGCAGTTTGTATATCTTCGGTTGTAATCAATCCACCTTGCTCTTTATGCCGCATATCTAAAACAACGCCATCTCCATAAAACCATTCCAAGGGCAGTTCATCAATCGTTCTAGCTTTTTTGCCTTCGCAAGTCGGATAGTAATGCCAAGGTGCGTCTACATGTGTACCAGCATGAGTAATGAGTGCAATCATATCATTTCCCCAGCCATAGCCATTGGGCAAATCATCCACGGTGGCATCAAAAAAGCCAGCCATCTGTTCGGCGCTTTGTGCATGCGTTTGGTGTTGTACCTTTACGGGTAATGGTTCGCTGGGGGAGTCTTCTAGGGGGACGTTTAGGTCGAAGAATTTCATGGTTATACTGGTATGATTAGTTTTTCAAAATAAGTAAATCCTGTTTGGGTAAATATAAAAAAACACCGCTTAATTATACTCAATTAAGCGGTGTTTTTTAATTGCTATTAATCAAATTGTTTGATTAAATCTCTGCCTTATTTTTGCTTCTTTTGAAATTTCAAGTAATGCTTTTTGACAAGTTTTTTCAGGTTAGCAATTTCTATTTTTTCTAGAACACTAATTTTTTTGAAAGCTTTTAGTACCACTTCATTTGCTTTCGCCAACTCTTTTTGTTGAAAATGCGTTCTAATCTTTTTGATGAATAATACTGGTAATTTAGCTATTCTAGCAATACGTTGATTAGACATACTTTTATTCTCTACTAATAAATCTAGCACTATTTTCAGAGCAAAGTGAAATTCTCCTTGCTTTAATCCTATAATTTTTCCCTTCTTTAATCCTTTTTTTTCTCCCTCCGCTACTGCTATTTCATAAGTCGTCATAGCAGTATCTTGCACATCTGTTGGCAAATCTTTGACTATATCCATAACTTCTTGTTTTTCTAGTTTATAAGTACGGAATAAATAGAGTATCATTATCTCTAAGAAATTTCCTGTGTTAGGATGCTCTTTAAGTTGCTCTACAAATATAAAGATTTCCTGATAAAAAGGTCGTTATGTGGGTTTTGTAAGTTCATTTGCTGGTTGTGTAGTTTTCGTCAATATACTACTATGTCATTCCAGAAGCTACTATTACAAAACATAAATCAGTTTCGTATTCTAAAAAATAACAAAATTAATCCTAATAAAAATAATCCCGTCAGACCATACCAAAGTATCGGCCTCTCCTCTTCAGGAATTTCCTCAATAGTCAATAATTGATTAGTCGATTGGCTGGTTAAAACCTGTTTGTTTCCTCCAACCCAAGTTACAATAATAGAATCCACAGTAGTTGCGTCTCCCACACCAAAATGTGCAATTGTTGAATTTTGAGATAAATGACTAGAGCCACCACCATCAATTTCTCGCATCATCCGATTATTACCACTAACTACTTTTACTCTTGAACCCAAGCCATTCGATTCTGCCTTAATCCCTTTTAATTTGACTTTAAGCCAATTACCATTGATTGAATCATTTCGGTATAATAAAGTACTCGAAGGAACAGGATAAGCCAAAACAGGTTCTTGATTCACAACCAACAAATCTAAATCACCGTCATTTTCCAAATCAAAAACGACAGAACCTCTTCCTAAACCATAATCATTTAAGCCTACTTTATAAGCAACTTGGTTAAAATGGTTATTTTGATTTTCATAATAAAAATTATCCATAGGTGTACAATTGGGATTTAAATCTCCATTCGCCACAAACAAATCCAAATCGCCATCGTGGTCAAAATCTGCAAAGTTCGCCCCCCAGCCTATTTTAAATAATTGAGTGCCTAATGCTTTAGATTTATTGACAAAAGGTTTGCCCTTGCCTTGATTGACCATAAAAAAATTAAAACGAATATTGGTCACAAAATAATCGAACCAACCATCATTATCGTAATCCCCTACTGCCGACGCCATCGCATTAATTCGTAAATCCATATCGAGTTCTTTTTCCACGTATTTAAAAACTTTCTTAGGATATTGGTTTTCTAATAAATAATTAGGCTTTGCTTTATAACCAAAGTCATGCAACACAAATAAATCTTGGTCACCGTCATTATCAAAATCCGTAAATACCCCACCAAAGCCAAAACCTTTATGATTCATCCCATAATCAGCATAAACATTTTTAAACCGTTTTCCTTTTTCATTTAATAATAAATAGCCTTCTGCTGTATTATTGGCATTGACCATCGTTTGGTCATTAATTTCATCCAATGGGCCCATATAATCGTGGAAGTAATTACCGACATACACATCAGGATACCCATCGGCGTTAAAATCCCCAAAATTGACACCTGTACTAAAAGAATTCATTTGGTCTAAACCAAATTCGGTCGTCGCATCCCGAAAGGTATTATCTCCATTATTTAGAAAGAATAAATTGATGGCTCTTGGAATAACTTGGGTAGAATCCATTGTGGTATTGGTGGTGATAAATAAATCCACAAATCCATCTCTATTGACATCTGCACTCGCTACGCCTTGCGTTACAAATTCTTTCGTAATTATCCCTATTCCAGCACTCGCTAAAATATCTTTAAAAGTGCCATCTTTTTGGTTTAAATAAAGGCGGTCTGTTTTTTTACCTCCTGTTAAATACAAATCTTGATAGCCATCATTATTAATGTCTAATACACAGACTCCTCCGCCTAAAAAACCATCTTTTACCGTAAATTGGTGGTCGATACCTGCTGATTCGGTGATATTCGTGAATTTTGTTTGGGCTGGAAGCGACAAAGAATTGATAGCAAAAAGAAAGGTTAATATTTTAAAAAATCCTCCCCTTAACCCAGAGCTATTAAGGTCTATTTGGCAAATCTTTAGTGTTGATTTTTTGCACAGATTCTCAAAATTTGCACAATTCTCTCCCCCTTTGAAGGGGGTTGGGGGGATGTTATTCAGTAATTTATCGAAATATTTAGAATTTTCACTAGATAAAGAAAACATCCCCCTAGCCCCCTTCAAAGGGGGAATTCCTCCCTGCAAACCAAAATCTCGGAAAAAAAACGTTAATATTTTCTCTCTTGTAAAACAGATCTTAACAATCCTACTCGAGAAGATAAAAAATTCTCGCCAATTTGGCAACTTTAAGCTACTTATAAGCAATTGATAGCTACCAACAATAAAACAATAAAACAATAAAGCCATTATATTATTTTTTCCATTTTAATTCATTCACATGATTCGCTATCTTTTTCCCCTCTACTAAACCAACCTCGTTATCCTGTGGCGTATGAATGCCTCCATAAAATCGAGAATCAGCAGTCTCCTCCGCCACTTCCCAAAAACTATTAAAAGGTCTAGCCACAAAATCTACTTCTCGGACTTCATCCCGTTCTCGACCGACATGCGCACTATCCACAAAGCTAAATTCATTGCCGTATAAATCAATCATAATCGTCGCTGCCGTTGCTGCTTGAATCGCATGTCCAGAGGGAAAGGCAGGAAAAGGTGGGTCTGGCCAAAAAGATTCCCATTCGATATCAATAAATTTTGGGATAAAGGTATTCGGTCGTTCAGAGAAGAAATCGTATTTCCATTTCCAACATTTAATAAAAGCATCGGCTATGGCCATTCCTGTTCTCGCATAAGTTTCTGCACATTTTATCAAAGAAGGCTTTTTATTTTTAATAGCGATGGTTGCTATATAATAAGAATGCCCTGGTGGTGTAAAGGTGTCGTCAGGATCATCTCCCCACCAAAGGGCGGCTTCTTTTTCTGCTTGAGTTAGGGTCAAATCTTTTTCGTAAACCGCTAAAAATTCACGGTAATAGGGAGAAATTTTTGCCGTGTCATAAGGTATAATTTTTGGATTAGGAATCGCAGCATTTTTGGCAACAAAGGTTCGATTTTTGCCCCAATGTGGATGTAGTGGATGATGACTAAAAGATTGGGAAAATAAGGGTGGTTTCCAACTACCTGGAAAATCGGGGTGTACCATTTTTTTATCAAAATTCTTTAAATAGCCTCGATGACCACCATCTGTTTTTGACCATGCAAAAATACTTTGCGCAATACTTTTTCCATAGGCGACAGAACGTTCAATGATTTCTTCGTCCGTAATTTTTGTAGCAACACTATTCAATATTAACCTTTCCAAACTATCAATCATTACTTTATTGGTATCCGCTGTTTGAATATATATACTTCTTAGAATTTCTGCTTGTCCAGCATTGAGTGCTAATTCCCAATTATATACCTTTTCGTCTGGTAAGGGCAATTTATCTAATTCATTGAGTTGTCCTACTAAAGAATTATAATCTTCGTAACCATGAACAATAGATTCATACATCGTTAGGCCAATATAACCAAAGCAGCGAGAAGCAAAAGTGGGAGAATTCGCTGGGGTATGTTGAGTTACATGTAGGGTCATTTCTGCCCACTTTGTGGCTATATTTTGTTCGGTTATTTCAATAGTTGGTGTGGTATTCGTGCATTGCCAAAATAAGCAAATCAAACAGCTTATCCCCAAAAGAAACTTAGTAAAAATAGAAGTGTGTCTACTCATAAAACGTTTTTTATTAGTCGTTCTATCGGTAGCGCAGACCCCGCCCGACTGCGCAGTGGGCAGGTTTAGTCTGTTCTGGATACAGGTCTTTAGGCCTGCTAAATTTTGGGTTATAAAATTCACTAGGCTTGCTAACCTAAAGGTCAGCGTCCCGAACAGACTGAAGTCTGTGCTACCAGTTTAATTCAATTCATAAGCTACAATAGCAGCTTCATTTATCCCAAATAGTAGGCGATTTTCCAATGGTAGTATACTTTGTACATCGCCTTTTATGACCAATCCAGATTGAGTCTGAGGAATATACTCAAAATCTCCTTGTCCGTTCCCTTTTAACAACACCCCATAATTCGCATCAGATTTACCCATTCGTAATTTTTGATGACTATTATTGCCGCAAAGGAGTATATCTAATTGACCATCTTTATCTATATCTATATCTAAAATTTGGATAGCATTGATAGGTGCGTATTGGGCTTGAATAGGTAATACTTTCAAATCATATTTTCCTGTCGCATTGCTTAAAAACAAACTAGTAGATAAATGATTAACTGATTTTTTTTGCGCATCTGCTAATTCTTTAGGGCTAAAAATAGTTTCCATGGTGGCATCCGCATAACTATCAAAACTGGTATATTTTGACCGTAAGTGTGCTAATTGTCCCAGCAATTCATCTCGCATCACATCAGGATAACTTTTCCCTTCTTTGTAATAAGTAAAGAAAGGGTCAATAGAACCGTTTTTATCAAAATCTTTATAAATCAATTCTGCTGGTTCTTTTTGGGAAACTTGGAAGGCATTATTCGTGCCTTGATTCCCCACTACAAAATCTGGTTGTCCATCTTTATTAAGGTCCGCAACAGCAATAGTATTCCACCAACCTTGATAATTTCCTGCTATATACTTGGTCGTTTCATTAACTAATTTTCCATTTTGATTGATAAAAATAGAAACAGGCAACCACGCTCCAACTATTATTAAATCTTCTCGTTGGTCATTATTTATATCCAGAAAAACAGCATCTGTAATTTCTCCAAACCGTTGTAAATCGGGTGCTGTAATGGTAATTGCATCTATAAATTGTCCATTACCATCGTTAATTAGCAAAGCGTTGGGAGAAGTTTCTGGATAACGTCCTGGGATCGTTCCACCAGCCACGAAAATATCTGGATTTCCATCTCCATTTACATCACCAACTTCAACCGTTTCTGTACTAGTAGGCAAGAGCGGTAAAGCATTAGCACTAAAATTTCCTTTTCCATCATTGAGGTATAAAATATCCAATAAAATGGGATGATTCGCTGGATAATCATGGTAGCCGCCGTTGGCTACATAAATATCTAGGTGACCATCTCCATTGACATCAAAAATAGCAGCATCTGTACTATGGCTTTTAGCGTGACTTCTAGTTAATACTTCAAAAGTAGGACTTGAATTAAATTGCCCATTCGGATTCCCAAAGAAGATTCTAGATACGTCTCCATGTGTGCCACCAATAAAAATATCTAGTATGCCATCTCCATTCAAATCCCCTTTTTTCAAGTCGGGACCTTCGTGAGATAATTGGCTAATTAGTAATGGTTGACGGTTAAAATCTCTAATAAAACTCTTTGCACTTTTATAGTCAATCGGGGATTTTATGGGTTTAAAAATGGGGGCGTCCTCTTTTTGCCTATTAGCTTGTTTTTTTGCATTGGCTTCGGATAACGTCAACTTTTGATTCACAGCAATACCGGTCAATACTTCTTGATACCCACTTTGCCAAGTAATGGTTAATTCATCAATTTTTGCTTGATTTCCTAGTCCAAAATGCAAGATTGGCGTAACAGAAGATAAATAACCTCTTGCGGTAAATTGCTCCTTAGTTTGTATTTGATTATTGATATTAATCGTGATTTTAGCCCCAATACCTTGAGAATTTTTCTTACTCCCTTTCAAGTCAACTTGTAAATAATTCTCTCCTTTTTCATTGCTTTTATTTTCGTAAATAAAAGCAGGTTTATTGACATTATTCACGATGATTTCCAAATCGCCATCATTATCCAAATCGGCATAAGCCGCACCATTACTATTCGCTATTTGCTGCATGCCCCAATGCTGAGTCATCTTGGAAAAATGAGTACCTGCCTCATTTTTAAAAACATAATTAACCACATCAGAGGAAGGCATATTATTGATTAATTCCATCACATCTTCCCTTTTCAATCGACCTTTACTTTTCGTAAAATCCTCCATGTACTTAATAAAATCCAAGTTAGTATAATCTCGATGATACCCATTGGTTACATATAAATCTTTCCAACCGTCATTATCATAATCAGCTAATAAAGCTGACCAACTCCAATCGGTTTTATCCATCCCCATTAATTGTCCAATCTCGCTAAAAGTGCCATTTCCATTATTGGTATGCAGCATATTGCGCATATATTGATGGTGGAATCCA
Organism: Saprospiraceae bacterium; assembly: GCA_965277445.1. Lineage (GTDB taxonomy): Bacteria > Bacteroidota > Bacteroidia > Chitinophagales > Saprospiraceae > JAFMDF01. The sequence continues at coordinate 358,297 of CBDICY010000010.1, forward strand.
CTACGTAGGTTTAAGTCAAATTTGGCGTAATTATCCGGTGCAACCAATAATTTTTGTCGTCGATTATCTTCTGGCAACATATCCAAGGATAATATATCTGCCAATCCATCATTATTGATATCTGCCACATCATTACCCATAGAAAAATGGCTAGTATGTCCCAGACTTTCTCCTAATTTATTAGTGAAAGTACCATTTTGGTTATTGAGGTATAAATAATCAGGGATGGTATAGTCATTAGAAACATAAAAATCCGCCCATCCGTCATTATTGACATCTGAAATGCCAATGCCCAAACCATAACTCAATCCCGAACCACTAATGCCTGCTTGTTCCGTGACATCTTGAAATTTGCCGTTATTTTGTTTAAAAAGTCTTAGTCCTCGTAAAGGGTCGGGCGTTTTAATAATTTTAGCCGTCTGCACTTCATTTAAAACAGGGAGAGATTGTGGGCTATGATTTAATAACAACATATCCAAATCACCATCTCTATCATAATCAAAAAAGTACCCTTGATTGCTAAAAGCGGGGCTATTTAAGCCATATTCTGCGGCTTTTTCTTCAAAAATGGGAATGTTTTCTGCATTATTTCCTTGATTGATAAATAACTGGTTTTGTCTTTTATCGTCTGGCAATGCTCCTGAATAACAGATATAAATATCTAATTTCCCATCTCCATTAACATCTGCGTGGGTCACGCCCGTTTTCCAAGGACCTGGTCTACCTCCTGCTTTAGCGATTTTCGTTACCTCCTCAAATTGTAGATTGCCTTTATTCAAGTACAATTTATTTTCAGTCATATTAGACGTAAAATAAAGGTCTATCAAGTCATCGCCATTAAAATCACCTGCTGCTACCCCGCCACCATTATAAAAATATTCGTAGAGTAGGACATTTGTGTTTAATCCTTCAGTAAGCGTGTTTTGGAAGTTGATGTTTGTTCGGGTGGGAGCTAATAATTGGAATTGGGGATTTTGAGGTACTTCCTTAACTGCTTCTCCTGACACACTAGTAGTATCTTTTTCACAAGCAATTCCTAAAAATAACAGACAAAAACAAACGAAATATTTGAGTGATTGGTGCAAGATATTAGTGATATAGGCTTAGTTAAAATATTGGATGACCTTCCCAAAAGTAGTAAATCTATTTAGCATAAACAACAACAGGGTGACTATTCAAAATAGCCACCCTGTTATTTATTTTATCATTAAATCATGGTGATTTTAAAAATCAACGTGATTTATGTAATTAGTACCCAGGATTCTGAGCTAACTGTGAATTTCGTTGAACTTCATCTCTACTAATTGGTCGATAGTACATTCTATCTAACCAAGTTCTCGTTTCTACGTCCGTGTTAATGAATACTTCATAAGAGTAATCATAAACCTCAGGGTCATAACGATAAGGAACATGTGGAGATTGACCAGCTTTTAACGTCGCTCTTACATTCATCGCTTCTGCTCCTCTACCTAAAGTGGTAGGTGCAATTAACCATCTTCTAGCATCATGGTAACGGTGTTCTTCGTATACCAATTCTATTCGACGCTCATTGCGGTATCTTTCTAATAAAGCAGCACCTGAATCATCTATCGCAGGCATACCTGCACGGAAACGAATTCGGTTTAACCAATCTCTAGCGGTTGCTTCGTCTCCTGTTTCCAAAAGTGTTTCCACATAATTTAAAACAACTTCTGTATATCGAAGGAACGGATAAGGGATGGCTTGACCAGAAGATAAATTATCTTGAACCGCTGGATCTGGATCGGTAAATTTCCGAGTATAGTAAGCCGTTCTACTACCATTCCAGTTTTCAATAGCAGACTCTCTGGTGTCAATTCCATTGATTAACCCTCCAGCACCGTCATCATAAGCGCCTGATTGAATCTGATTAGCTGGATCTAAAGCTGCTACATCAGATGGTCTTGGCTTCCAATCTGCTCCATCATACAAAACAGTTCCATAAAACCGAGGATCTCTATTTTCGTAAGGAGTAGCTGCGTGATCTGGGTTACTCCAATCAAATCGACTACCATCTAACATTTCGTAATCATCCACTAATTGTTGGATGGGTGTATTACCCGCCCAGTTGTGGTAGCCATTAGGCCCATTATTGATTCCGTTATGCAAACCACCTAAAGGCCAGTTAGATTCTTGGGTAAAATCAATCGTTGCACTTCTATCGAAGATCATATCTTCTCCTCCAGCAGGGTCTGCTGCTGCACTACCTCCACCCATTGCAAGGGCAATATAATTAGCTTGCCCTTCCGCAGCAGAAACTGGTGCAGATAAATCTAATTTATAACCACTTCCTGCGTTTAAAGCTGCTTCTGATGCTGTTTTAGCTGCTTGCCATCTAGCTTCTTGTCCACCTTGATAAGCAAATGTTTCGCCAGCCATGTCGCCAGAAACTTTAGATGATTCGTGTAGATCACTTGCCGCATACATTAAAACTCTTGCTTTTAAGGATAAAGCAGCTAAAGTAGTCGCTCGACCAGAAGTACGACCAATTCCATCTAATAAAGTAGCTGCTTTATCTAAATCAGCTACGATAAAATCAACCACTTCTCCATAGGTATTACGAGAAATACTATAGTCTTCTCCTAAACCATAAGGGCGATCAATAAGCGGCACGCCACCATAAAATCTTAATAACTGCTGATAGTAATAAGCTCTTAAAAAATGTACTTCTCCCGTTAAACGAGTTTTCACGCCTTCATCTATCGTTGCATTAGGTAATTCTTGTAAAGCAATATTTGCTTCTCTAATAGCTAAATACATGTTGCCCCATTCGTAACTAGGGCTCATGTAAGCCAAGTTCGTTGGGCTCTCCGTCCCTTCATTTACAGGAGGAATAGGACGACCTGAGTGGGTGTACAAGGCTTCATCCGAATAAGACGACAGTCCATATTCTTCAAAACCACCATACTCTAAGAAAGAGTACACACCGAAAACAAATGCTTCAGCTAAGGCAGCATCTGACCAAGTTGCGTCACTCGAAATTTTATCTAATGGCTGTGTATCTAGAAAATCTTGACTACAAGACACAGCAAATAGTAGCATTGCTAATAAGCATCCGACAAGGGATACTCTACTGATGTTCTTCATAATTATTCAATTTTATTATATTACTTTATAAAGTCTCAACTTACTTACGGTTTGAACCACAAGTTTGGACTTTAAAATTATTCAGAATATTCTTCTGATTTATCAAAGGATTGTAAAATTCTCTTAAACCTGTCAAGGAAATTACAAATAGTTTGATAAATTGTTTAGAAAGTTACGTTAAATCCAAAGTTCAATACTCGGTTTTGTGGATAAACAACCCCATTTCCTGCTTCTACTTCTGGATCATAAATATCTTGCTTCGCCCATGTAACTAAGTTAAAGGCATTCACAAAAACTCTAAGGTTTTCTAAACCAGCACTTTTTAAAGCACCACCCGTTAAATTATATCCCAATTCAATATTCTTAATTCTGATGTAATCTTTATCAAATAAGAAGTAAGTATTATTACCGAAGTTACCTCCTGTATAATAAGTATCTCCTCTAGATGCCAATCTTGGGTGCTCCGCACTTGGATTATCAATTGACCAACGGTTATCGTGGCTATACTTTAAGAAGTTACCGATATCACCAGACTCCGTTTGGATAGGTAATCTTGCACCAGTAGCACCTTGTAATAAAATAGAGAAATCAAAGCCTTTGTATTCCGCTCTAAAAGTAGCACCGAAGTTAAATTTAGGAATGATACTTTCATCCAAACGAACTTGGTCATCTCCATCAATTTTACCATCACCATTTACATCATTGAATCTTAAATCTCCAGGAATTAATTGAGGCGTAACGGCACTATAATCAACCGTATTCGCTTCAATTGCCGCTTGGTCAAGAAATGCACCATCTGCTTCGTATACTAAATAAGAACCAATTGGATGACCTTCTTGTCTTTGATAATCAGGCGCACCAGGTACTTCATCTAAGAAAATAACTTCATTTTGAGCAAAACCACCATTTACACCAGCAGACCATTTTAAATCAGATCCTTGTCCACCATTATAAACCAAAGAAAATTCAAACCCTTGGTTCTGTACCTCTCCTGCATTCTCAGGTGGTAGTAAAGAACTGATACCAGAAGAAGCAGGTGTAGAACCTGTTTTCTGAATCAAAATCTGATCTCGATTATTATTGAAGTATTCTAAAATCACATCTAAACGACCAAATAAACTTGCATCTAAACCAAAGTTGAAGTTCTTCGCACGTTCCCATGTAAAACTAGGATTTGCTAAAACTGACTCTTCTAAAGTAGCTACTACTTGGTTACCAACAGGATATTGATTAAAACCAAAAACAGATAAAAAGGCAAATTCTTGTAAGTCTCCATTAAAGAATACTTGATCATTCCCCATCTGTCCATAAGAAGTACGCAGTTTTAAGTGGTCAACTGCACCTACGTTAAACCATGGTTCTTGACTCACATTCCATCCTAATAAAAGGCCAGGGAAGAAACCAAAACGATTGTCTCTTGGGAAGATATAAGAACCATCATATCGCCAAATAAATTCTGCTAAATATTTCTCTTGGAAATTGTATTGCACCCGGCCATAGTACCCCAATCTTGCTCTTTCAAAAGCACTACCATTAGTTTGTTGTTGCGCTGCACCACCTGCAAATAATTGGTCAATAGCAGGAGAAACGAAATCTCTTCTAAAGGCAGAAAAGGATTCTCCTTCAAATCGTTCTTGTGTCACACCCGCTAAAACGTTCAACTTATGACCTCCAGCAATTTCTTTATCATAGTTCAACATAGCCGTTAAATTGGTATTTAACCCACTAAAAGAACTTTGTGTTAACTGAGGTGCTTTGAAGTTAGAACGAATATTCCCTTCTAATTGAGGATTACCGTCTGCGCCTAAAGTTTGTCTATCCCAGAAATATAATTCCCAAGGTGTTTGCCATAATTTATTCGTCGTATTTAATTTATCAGCAGAACCTAATAAAGTCAATTTTAAACCATCAATCCAAGGGTTTGTAATATCTACAGAACCATTAAATTGGATATAATCAGATGGATTTCTTTGATACCCTGTAGCATTTGTTGTGATAACTACTGGCTGTTGTCCATTTTCAATATCTGGTCCAGGTAAGCCATTAGGCCATACCGCAGGCTCCGTTGGACGGCCTCTCATCAACATTCTAAAAATAGCGCCTTCTGCTTCCGTAGGGTTATTTCTATCTTCTCTTCTTAAATGCATGCCTAAGTTTGCCTTGACATAATCATTTAACTTCGCATTCAAGTTAATTCTGGCGCTATATTGTTTGTAGAAAGTAGCAGAATTATTATAGATAGCGTCTTGATCCGTATAGCCTAAAGAAGCATAATAGCCAATATCTTCTGATCCTCCACTAATCCCTAAGTGATGAACTTGTTGTGGCGCCCACTCTCTAAAAGTAGCACCAAACCAATCTGCATCTGGGAACCCCCAAGGATCTGAACCATTGCCATGTGCTGCAACCGCAGCTGGGCTAAATTGCGCACTCAAACTACCAACACCAGCAGTTGGAGAATCATAAGTACCTGTAGATTTGATACTTGCCGAAGCGGCATTCCATTCATTTGCAGGTACCCCCTTATAAATCGGCAATTCGTTCATGATATTCGCATATTCTACCGCATTTGACATCGTTGGAACAACCGTTGGTTGTGTCCAACCTTGATTAAAGCTATAAGAAATTTTTGGCTTTCCTGCTTTACCCGTTTTAGTCGTTACGATAATAGCACCGTTTGCTGCTCTAGCTCCATAAATAGCGGCAGAAGCATCTTTCAAGACAGAAACAGATTCTATATCCTGACCTAATAATCTAGAAAGACCACCCGCTCTATCAGGAATTCCATCAATTACGATTAATGGGCTACTATTTCCTAAGGTATTCGTGCCTCTAATTCGAATAGTTGCATCGTCATCCCCAGGTCGTCCACTATTTTGAATAACAACCAATCCAGGCAAACGACCAGCTAAAGAAGTTCCCAAGTTAACCGATGGAGACGCTACTAAAATATCTCCTTTTAATTGTGCTACCGCACCAGTTACGGTCGCTTTTTTTTGCGAGCCATAACCAACGACGACCACTTCATCTAAAAGAGAACCTGCTGCCATTACAACGTCCATAACTGTAGATGCGCCTACAGTTAATTGTTGTTCTGCAAAACCAGTATAAGAAAAAACCAATACGTCACCCGTATTAGCGTCAATAGAATAATTACCATCAAAATCGGTAATCGTACCAGTTGTGGTACCTTGGATGAGAATATTTACCCCAATAAGCGTTTCGCCATTCTCTTCATCTGTTACTGTACCAGTAATCGTAGATTGGCTAAAGGCAGTAGTAGTAAATAGCACTCCCAGAAGAAATAAGAAGTGTTTTAAATTTTTTTGGTTCATACGAAAAGATTTTGATTATTCAACAAGGTTAGTTTCATTAATAATCATCATTAAGCAATTTTTCAATCAAAAAGTAAGTATTTCAGGTGTTCTCAAGTAAGTTTATTTCTAATGTTTCCTGTAAATAATATCAATGAGCATGTGTATAGTAAACTAAAGATAAATTAAATGCGTAAATTTTACGCTTATAAATTTTTGTAAATTTTTTTAGGTGATTTTTTAATAAAATCACGCTTATCAATTATTCCAATCTTAATTATTTTATAATGCTAATCCGATAGTGCTTATCCTTCGATAACCAATTGTAGTTATGGCAAGTTTGTTATTGTAAACTAGACTAGAGGCGAATATAGCAAAAAAACTAATTACCTGTATATCTAGAAAACAAAATTTTATTTTTTAAATAATTAGTAAGCCTATACTAAATTTCATTATTTATCGAAAATTTAAATAATATCCTTATGTTTCTTACGCAAGTTTTAATTGAATTGCTGCTCCGCCTCCTGGTTTTAACTGGATTTGAAGTTGATTTTTAGCATTCAATTGACTCTTTTTAAATTGGTAGTCTGCTGCGTTTCGATGAGCGTTGACGCCATCTATAAATAATTTAGCAGCATACCTCCCTTTTCCTAAAAAAGAAAAATCAATCGCTATTTCTCTTGCTGTCCAATTAGTTAAAGCGCCAACATACCAATCTTGATCTTTTTTCCGAGCAATAACTACATATTCTCCAATTTTTCCGTCCAACACAATTGTCTCATCCCAAACAGCAGGAACTTCTCCAAGGAAAGCTAAAATATCAGGGTATTGCTCATAAGCAGTCGGCGCATCACAAAGCATTTGCATTGGACTATAATAGACCACATACATGCCTAATTGGTGGCAACGGGTACCATGGCTCATCGGCTGATGATAGTCTGTAAAAAATTTCCCTTCAATGGAATTACGCATAGAGCCAGGCGTATAGTCCATCGGACCAACGACCATTCTAGTATAGACTAAATTGACATTATGATCTGGCGTTTCCTCTTTATCGAATTTGTTGTATTCATTCCCCCTTACTCCTTCGTAATTAATGACGTTTGGGTACATTCGATGCAATCCTGTTGGTTTACTACAGCCATGAATATTCACTAATAATTTTCGCTTAGCGGTTTCTCTAGCAATTCGTTCATAAAAATTAATGGCGTATTGATCATCTCTATCTATAAAATCGACTTTTACACCCGATACGCCCCATGCGACAAATTGATCTAAAGCCACCTCCATTTGTCGATCAATCGTGTGCCAAACCGCCCATAAGACAATATCTACGCCTCGCTTTTTAGCATATTTCACCAAATAAGGCACATCTACCGTCGGTTTGGGTAATAATAAATCAAATACATCCGACCAACCTTCATCCAAAATCACATATTCTAACCCATTATTGGCAGCAAAATCAATATAGTATTCGTAGGTCTTATTATTAACACCTGTTTCAAAATCAACCCCCGTCAAATTCCAATCATTGAACCAATCCCAAGCGACTTTCCCTGGTTTAATCCAATTCGTTTTTATAGCACAAGGACGTGCCAATTTATAAACTAAATCACTATCTACTAAATCCTTATCTTCTCCAGCAACAACCATCAGTCGCCAAGGAAAATTTCTAGTACCATCTGTTTCTGCTAAATAATCCGCACGCTCTACTACCCTATCATTAAATTGGCAAAGACCACCCAATTCCGTTTTAGTTGGATAAGCAGGAAACAAACCTTGCATATCAAAGCGGTTGTTATTCCCTATTCTTTGGATATACATACCGGGGTAATCGAAAACATCTGACTCCGCAATCAAAACTCTGGCTTGTGGTTGCTTCACTAATAAAGGTAGGCTAATAAATTCTGCTTCGACAATTTCTGAAATCTTATAACTGGTATATAACTTTTCGTAGGAGGTCTGAAAATCACCCACAACATGTGCCAATAATTCCGCATCTTTCTGAAAACGATAAGCAACTTCTTCTTGCTTAACTTTAATTTTATTAGAAAAATTAGTTTGAAAACGGTAAGCTACCCCATCGTCATACACTCTAAATATCAAGTTGTAATTACCTTCCATTTTCAAGGTTAATTCTTGATATTGATCCTTAATTTTATTGCGAATCCCCCAAACGGTTTTAATCGTCTCGTCCACCATCTCAAATGCTTCTTCTTTCACTTTTGGAAAATGCCCTAATATCCCATGTTCTCCTAAATCCATCGCTAAAGGAGAATACCAAAGCACATTCTCTTTTTTATAATCTACCGCATAATAGACTTTATCCGTCATTTTCACCCTAAGTGTTATGGCTTCATTAGGAGAATGCACTTTGTAAAAGTCTAGTTGTTTTTTCATAAAAAATTACTAATAACGAATAAAGAATAAGTTGGACATTTTGCATTTAATTCCCCACGAATTTATTAGCCCCCACGAATTATAGTTGTCCAATTTATTTTTTGAGTATTACTAAGATAAAAATATTTAATGGCTCTTTGACAAATCTCGTGAAAAATCATCTCGTCCGATGACTCCGTCGTCAGATGAGCTGATTTTACCCATCCGACGACGGAGTCATCGGACGGGTAAAATCTTATTCCACGGGATTTGTCAGAGAACCTATTTAATTCAACAGGAAATTACATCCACAAATAGTAGTTGTTTAAATATTATTTTTAAAAATCAAAGGTAACAACAAGGAAAGGTTATAAATTTCTGGTAATTTAGTTAATATTTCCGAAAAAGCACATTTAAGTAGTCGAGACCAAATATTTTCCGCTTTTATCGGCTGCTTTTTCCGAATTACTGCGTTAAAAATTTTGACCGTAGCCCAGCTATGCTAAAAAATTTTGCCTTGTTATTCAAAAAAATCATCTCGCTAAAATTCAGAAACTATTTAATCTCGACTACTTGTTCTATTTTTCTCCCTTCATTTTATGGTTGGTTAAAATGTTAGCGCCCGAGTACAGTAAAATCAGAAAATTCTATGGAAAATTTATTAAAAAATAAGCATTTAAGAAATGATTTGGCTAGGGCAAGAAACTGTCCAAGTGACCAGTATGTGTTTATAGAACATCATAAACCAAGAGCACAAAAAAGTCCTTATCATTTCCATCCTTCTATAGAAATTAATTATCTGCACGATTGTGATATGACCTATTCTTTTTCTGGAAATGAATTTGAATTGAAACGGCAAAGAATCTGCGTGTTTTGGGCGGCTTATCCGCATCGAGCAAAAGGGGTCAATGAAAATGGGTCGATTACAAATGCCTACGTTTCGCTTTCAGAATTCCTACGGTGGCAAATCCCTTCAGATTTTATCAATCAAATACTTTCAGGTGCGGTATTGGTAAGTAAATCGGTATCAGAGCATGATCGTTTGATGGTAGAACGATGGCGTAAAGAAATAAATCATACGAGTTCCAATTGGCAACGTATGCATGTGATGGAAATACAATGCAGGCTTAATCGTTTAGCCATTGAAGGTTGGGAAGTTCTACTTCCTCCTCATCATACACCAGGAAAAAACTTCATCGGATTAAGTGCCGTTACACAATTTGAAAAAATGCTGCGATTTATTTCCCGTAATTTTCATCAACGGCTTACGGTCGATATAATAGCGGAAGTTGGCGGTGTGTCTCGCAATTATGCAATGTCTTTATTTAGAAAAATATTAGGCATTACCATTAAAGAACATCTTACCGATATCCGACTTTTTCATGCTAAAATGCTTTTGGTGGATACGAACGATAAAATTTTATCCATAGCAATGGATTGCGGATTCGGTTCTAATTCTGTACTTTATGATAATTTCCAGCAAAAAGTCGGTGTTTCTCCTGCTAAATTTCGGAAAAATGCCCAACGAGTGTAAAGGTGATTGCTTATAAGTACCAACACACAATTATTATTAATTTTCAGCGGCTTCTTTTTCCGCTATTTTCCTCTAAAAAATCAAGCCGTAGCGGTGCTATGACTGGATTTTTTAAAGAAAACTATCGAAAAAATAATCTCCCTGAAATTTTAAACTAATTATGAGTTGGTACTTAGTTAAATTTAGTTATTATCTAGCTAAAGCAAAGGAAGAAGGTTAAATTCTAAGTTTAGAACAGTTTTTTATTACTAAAAAGATACTTTCATTCCCCCTCCGCTTTTAGTCGTTCGCCGAATTGGAGTTAATTTAATAGCACCATTTTCTTGGTAGCAAAATATTCTCCCGCCGTCAATTGATAGTATAGCACACCTACTGCACCCAAATTTTGCTGATTAATGCTTATTTCGTGAAAGCCTTTTTCGTACTCCCCAACCATTGTTTTCAGTACTTGCCCTCGCAGATTTAAAATTCGTAATTGAACGCTTCCAGATTTAGGTAAATAAAAAGGAATCGTCGTTTCTTGATAAAATGGATTCGGTTTATTTTGGAATAATTCAAATTTATCTTGTATTCCTGCATCCGTAAACTTCAAGGAAACATCAATAATTTCATTAGCTTTGGTATAAGCTTCTGGTATTAAAGTATGAGGTATAATTCGTAATAATTCACTTAATAGACCTTCCTTTTCTACTTGGAGTGTTAAGGTAAATAATGGTTGCTGAGGAGTTAAATCTAGTGTTTTATGCCAACTCATTTTCAATTGTCCTGCTGTTAATTGCTCTAAATTAAAGTGTTCACCTTTTGCTATTCCTTCTTTAAAATCAACAACTCTTAAATCTTTAAAATCTAGCGCAAATTGTAAACCTTCTATCTCAGATAAATCATCAACTGCAAATGGTATTTCAACTATTTCTCCTTTGCGAACCCATCTATTTTCAAGTTCAAAATCAAGCGATTTACTCGTATGTCTAGGCGCTGCAATTGCTAAACTATTTGGTCTTGCACTACCATTAATATCCCCAATTTTAATCCCAACAAAGTCAACATTCAGTTGATCTACTTGAAGCGTATTGACTACTATCTTTTCTGTAAAAGCTTCTTCTGCTGGTCTTTCTGTAGTAAATTCGTACTGACTATCTACAAATCGCCAACTATCATTAGTAGGGAAATCAGGAATAAGGTTTAAAATAACTTGTCTCAATTGCACTAAATCAAAAGCAGTAATAGTCCCTGATTTATTAACATCTGCCGCAATGTATTGATAGGGAGAAGTAAAAGGCGTAATTCCTAAAATATGTTTATTGATTAACACTAAATCAAAAGTAGTGATACCATTCAACGGATTATCTGTCTTGGTTGGCTCAATTGTATAAGCTTTGCCTTTTGGTAGTTCCAATAAATAACGTCCACTATTATCTGTTTGATTATCCATTGTTCTATCTCCAGAAATATGGAGGTTGACGGCTTCAATTTGTTCCCCTTGTTCGTTTACGACTTGTCCTGCAATCATTGCCCAATCAAGTTCTAAACAAGATTCTTGATTGTCTTGGATAACCGTAAAAGCAGAGACATAATCAAAATTATCAGCCCCATCAAAAGTGTAAATAAAAACTTCTTGGGTTGTCAGTTCATCACAAGTAAACGTAAGATTTTTAGGCAATGCTTTAATACTGGCTATATCTTCTGGATACTCAAAGCCTAGTTTTGGGTGCCATATTCTAAAATTATCCAATAAAGTGGCTTTATCAGTACAATTATCAGAACTCCCTTTATCAAAATCATTCGCCCAAATTTCAATTGACTTTTTTGTTAAACCTAAAGTAATACCCGTTCGAGTAAATAAGGTTGGTTTGGCACAATCGGTAAATGCAAAATCCTTTCTTTCTACCGCTTGATTATTACAAGCATCAATCGCAATAAATTGAACTGAATAGTCTATATTGGGTTCTACCGCTTTGGTAAAAGTGTTCCCTGTTCCACGAGCGGTTAACTGTTCGTCTTCATAGAAATTCCATTGAAACTGGGTGATGTCATTTCCTAAACAATCCTGTCCGTTGGCACTAAATGTTCTATTTTCTGCACAATTATTAATACTATCCGTCTTTATATTTAAGGAATCTATATGTGTACCTTCTAGACAAGTCGCTACATCTTCAATGACTAGTGTAGGTTTTTCCGTTGACCGAATTTTCAATATCTGTTTATATAACAAATGGGCATTTGCACCTAAACTATCACTACTAATAGTTAATGAATCCTTTACCCTACCAGCTGAATCTTCTGATCGAATAATCGTTAACGGAATCGTGCTAGTAGTCAATAAACAAGGATTAATAATTTGATAAATTCTTTCCACTTTTAAACAGAAATCATCTTCTGCCTCAAAGGCATTTTCCGTAATACTGATATTTAAATTATCACAAGCTCCGTTTCGCAATTGAATGAAAGGAATAGGAATAACATCTCGACAATCACCTTCCCAATCTGGTGCAAAAGTAACCGTCCAATCTGCTTGATAATTGACAACCAACTGCTGTGTTGACCAAGTTCCAATATTTTCCTGCGCATCAATTCCTCGGTATCTACGTTGAATTCGTGCCATACCACATCCATTTTCAAGTCGTTGATATTGTTGCTCAACCGTAAAGAATTTACAGTCAATGTTATCGAGACAAGGAGGCAGGCCAAAAGTTTCGTTATAATTCAGCATTTGGTTACTCGTCATGTTTCGCCACTCTGATTCATCAAATGCCTCGTTATTATTAATATCCGTTGATTGACCAAAATCATTTGCTTTAATAATTGCACAAATCGTCGTATCGTTCGGCAAATTCTGACAGTTCGGACTTACTTTATCTTCTAGTGTAACCGTCGTCCAACAGAAATTTTCATTTCCCACAGCATCTGTTATTCGCAATTCAACCACTAGTTGGCTGTCAATTAATTCACAAGGTAATACTATCGCCGTTTGCCAAGTGGTATCTCCTTTTTTCCGAATAGCTTTGCTTATTTTTCCACAAGCATCAAAACTTCCACCGTCTACCGTTTCCGCTTCTAAAATAGCCCCTTGATTATTAGCAATAGCAATCACTAAATCACTAGCACAAATAACCGCTGGCGCAATAACATCGGCTGCAATTAAGTAAGTATAAGTTGTATCTTCTTTTAGCTGATTGGTACAATTATCGAATGCTCGATAACCTATCCGAAAAGTATCGGCTGATAACGTAATAGCTTGCAGATTAGTGCCTATATTCGTATAAATTCCATTCACTAATTGAGCTACTTCAAAAGATTCTACCTGAGGTAAAGTATCGCAATTATCGGTTGCCGTCGGAAGTATTAACCCCGTAGCAAATTGACAAGCTTTGTTTAAGGCAATACTTTGTGGATTTTGTAAACTCCCATGCGTTGGCATTTCAAAAACGGGTGCTAAAGTATCTACATATTGGATAAACTGGGTATCAATCGTACTACTAATTGAACTCGATAAACACCAATCAATGGCCTCCCAAAATCTAGTTATTTTTATTTCGCAATCCACATTTTCAATAATATCTCGATGACTAATTCCCAAAGTACAATTATTAGCCTCTCCATCTAAGGTAATAGTATCCGTAGGCATAAAGGCCGCATTGATAATTTTACCTATTTGTAATTTTGGAAATCCAGTTTTGGTAAAATCATTTATAGCTGATGTGCTATCCTCTCCACAACTCAAAATAATATCTTCCGGTGCAATTAATTGATTGACGGTAGGTCGAATAAATATAGTTCGTTGCGTATCTATTACTAAATTTCCAAAGGCGTCTACTGCCTTCCACAAAGATGCGATCACACTCGTATCACAAGGTGCATTACCTGATTCGATAAACGCTGATTCGAAAGACACCGTTACCATACTACAATTATCCATTGCTGTTACGGGCGTTGCACCAATTCCTTCTTTTGTTAGATTAAACTGGCAATTTACTATCGTATCTCTCGGCAAGCTACTAAAAGTCGGCGCCAATTTATCTTCTGCAATAATGCTTCCTCCACAAAAACGTCCTAAACTATCAATAATAGCATAGGTATAAATACCTGTCTTCAAAATTTTCACACTATCTGTTCCATTATTCGAATAGTTGCCTACTGAATCTTTTGGTTCCGTAATAAAAATGCGGAATTTATTACCCAAATCTGGCGCTTCTAGTACCAAATCGGGTATAATTATCGCTTCGCAATTTAGGTCTAAACTTAAATTAATAGTGTCATTACAAGCAGATGTACTTAGACCTGAATATAAGGAATTATTGCCCAATAAATTAAAGGAAAATAAGGGTAGGAATAGTAAAAATATCCCTTTTAGGTAAAGTGAGTAGTGCTGTTTCATAGGATAATAATAGTGTAGCCTTGCTACTGGTCGTATATTTTGTGGCTTAAAAATTAGACAATTTTGCCTAATGTTGTTGTTGGAGATTAGTTAGATGTGAGATTAGTTGAAGGTAGAATACTCTGAATGGACGTGAAATTGAAACAAGAGATTCTTTTGTAAAGAATGCAAAATCAATGCCTAATATATTATAATAAAAAATTTATTTAATATATTTTAAAATAAACTTAATAAAAACGACTATAACAAAAAATATAATGTGCCAAAATAGGGCGGGATTTCTAAAACGTTCGCCAATATCTTAAAACAACAACGAATTTACCATATTTTCAATTTTTTAATCAAATCAGCCTTAAATGTTCTTCCAATAGAAACAGTCTCTTTACCTATAATCAGTTCATTATTCACCGTATCTAAAGCAGTAATTTTTGCTATATTCACCACAAAGCGCTTATGAACTTGTATAAAATTGGTGTCATTTAATTCTGTTACTACGCTAATTAAAGATTTTTTCACCATAAATTTACCATCACTCGTTTGAATAATGACATAATTGCCATCGGATTGAATTAAATTTATATCCGCTGTTTCAATTTTGTGGTATATATTATTAGATTTTATAAAAATAGAACTACTCATCTATAGGTGATTGGTTATAAATCAGCCAAAATAGATTTTTTTAAGAGGAAAGGTTTATAAACTACCCGAAGTAGGTAAGACTATTTTTAGCGTCTATGATAGGAATGGAAAGAAGAAATACAATAAGGCAAGAGAGATGCTAATAAATAAGAACAATTAGAGGAAAGAAACAAATCCTAAAAACAAAAAAAGCCCAACCATAAGGTTGAGCTTGATTGCTTCCGTCGAAGCGTTTTGTTGATATTCGTTCTTTTGTTTTACTTACTCTGTCTCTATCAAAAAAAGAGTAAAAAAAAAGGCAGCGACCTACTCTCCCACCCATGAAGGGCAGTACCATCAGCGCGATAGGGCTTAACTTCTCTGTTCGGAATGGTAAAAGGTGATCCCCTATGCTATAGCCACCTTAGTCTTTTGATGTGGAACATTGTTCCTCGGAGTATCGCTTTGATACTTCCTCATCTATTTCTTTAGTTTTTCTTTTTTGGTTTTCTAATTGAGTATCCTTTACCAAGTTGACCTTATTCAAAATCCTGTAAATCTTGAATAATTCTGTCACCCTGTAAATACATTGACATGGGAAGAGATTTCGATATAACCATTTAAAGCTATTTCTTTAGTAGTGATTAAGTCACCAATCTAAAAGAAAAAAAGGAAGCTATCGGGTAATTAGTACTACTTGACTCCATGCATCGCTGCACTTCCATCTATAGCCTATCTACGTAGTCATCTTCTACGACCCTTCGTTCCGAAGAACTGGAATACTCATCTTGGAGTTGGCTTCGCGCTTAGATGCTTTCAGCGCTTATCCGTGCCCGACATAGCTACTCAGCAATGCAGCTGGCGCCACAACTGATACACTAGAGGTCAGTTCATCTCGGTCCTCTCGTACTAGAGACAAATCTCCGCAATATTCCTACGCCCGCAACAGATAGGGACCGAACTGTCTTGCGACGTTCTGAACCCAGCTCGCGTGCCACTTTAATGGGCGAACAGCCCAACCCTTGGGACCTTCTCCAGCCCCAGGATGTGACGAGCCGACATCGAGGTGCCAAACCCTACCGTCGATATGAGCTCTTGGGTAGGATCAGCCTGTTATCCCCGGAGTACCTTTTATCCTTTGAGCGACATCCCATCCATACAGAAATGCCGGATCACTTAAGCCTGCTTTCGCACCTGTTCGACCCGTCGGTCTCTCAGTCAAGCACCCTTCTACTTATACGCTCTTCGCATGATTACCAACCATGCTGAGGGTACCTTTGCGAGCCTCCGTTACGCTTTGGGAGGCGACCACCCCAGTCAAACTACCCACCACACAATGTCCTCGTCTCCGAGTTAGAACCTAACTATAAGAAGGGTGGTATTTCAAGGACGACTCCAACATATCTAGCGATACACCTTCGTTGTCTCCCACCTATCCTACACATCTTATAGTCAAGCACAATGTGAAGTTGTAGTAAAGGTTCACGGGGTCTTTCCGTCCCGTTGCGGGTAATCGGCATCTTCACCGATACTTCAATTTCACCGAGCTCATGGTTGAGACAGTGCCCAGATCGTTGCACCATTCGTGCAGGTCGGAACTTACCCGACAAGGAATTTCGCTACCTTAGGACCGTTATAGTTACGGCCGCCGTTTACTGGGGCTTCAGTTAATACCTTCGCTTGCGCTAAGTACCTTCCTTAACCTTCCAGCACCGGGCAGGTGTCAGACCTTATACTTCATCTTTCGATTTTGCAAAGTCCTGTGTTTTTGCTAAACAGTCGCCTGGGCCTTTTCACTGCGGCTCTAAATTTATTTTCAGAGCGCCCCTTCTCCCGAAGTTACGGGGCGATTTTGCCTAGTTCCTTAACCATGAATCACTCGAGCGCCTTAGGATACTCTCCTCGACTACCTGTGTCGGTTTACGGTACGGGTTGCATACTTCGGCTTTTCTTGGACGTCAACTCAACTACTCGGTTCAAGCCTAAGCTCTTCCCTCAGCGCAGTAATCCGTCACTACGCGCAGTCTACATGACGCCGTCCCCTTTTTAGTGTATGCAAGTACTGGAATATTAACCAGTTGTCCATCGACTACCCCTTTCGGGTTTGCCTTAGGTCCCGACTAACCCTGTTCTGATTAACATCGAACTAGGAAACCTTAGTCTTACGGCGAACGGATTTCTCATCCGTTTTATCGTTACTCATGCCTACATTTGCTTTTGTAGTTAGTCCAGCTAGCCTCACAGCTAACCTTCTACCCCACTACAATGCTCCCCTACCACTTGTCCGAAGACAAATCCATAGCTTCGGTGAATTATTTGATGCCCGATTATTTTCCGCGCAGGAACGCTCGACTAGTGAGCTGTTACGCACTCTTTAAATGAATGGCTGCTTCCAAGCCAACATCCTAGCTGTCTATGCATTCCCACCTCGTTAGATCAACTTAATAATTACTTGGGGACCTTAGCTGATGGTCTGGGTTGTTCCCCTCTTGGCAATGGACCTTCGCACCCACTGCCTCACTGCTAATCATCATTTACCGGCATTCGGAGTTCGTCAGGGGTTGGTAGGCGGTGAAGCCCCCTAGCCCTATCGGTAGCTCTACCTCCGGTAAACTAAATTAACGCTGCACCTAAATGCATTTCGGGGAGTACGAGCTATCTCCAGGTTTGATTGGCCTTTCACCCCTACCCACAAGTCATCCCAACACTTTTCAACGTGAACGGGTTCGGTCCTCCATTGGGAGACTATCCCAACTTCAACCTGCTCATGGGTAGATCACCTGGTTTCGCGTCTACCCCCAATAGCTTAAACGCCCTATTCAGACTCGCTTTCGCTTCGCCTCCGGTTCTAAAAACCTTAAACTTGCTATTGAGGAGTAACTCGTAGGCTCATTATGCAAAAGGCACGCCGTCACATTCGAAAATGCTCCGACCGCTTGTAGGCGTACGGTTTCAGGGTCTTTTCACTCCCTTACTTAGGGTTCTTTTCACCTTTCCCTCACGGTACTTGTTCACTATCGGTCTCATGAGAGTATTTAGCCTTGGAAGATGGTCCTCCCATATTCAGACAGGGTTCCTCGTGCCCCGCCCTACTCGTTTAAGATATATACGCATTTCGTGTACGCGACTTTCACACTCTTTGGTCTAACTTTCCAGATAGTTCCACTATTTGTATATATCGTTTGGGGCTAATCCGTTTTCGCTCGCCACTACTAACGGAATCTCGGTTGATTTCTTTTCCTCTGGGTACTTAGATGTTTCAGTTCTCCAGGTTGCAGTCTTTCGACGACTATTCTTCAAATAGCCAGGTTTCCCCATTCGGACATCTGCGGATCAAAGGTCATTTGCACCTCCCCGCAGCTTTTCGCAGCTTATCACGTCCTTCGTCTTCTTCATGAGCCTAGGCATTCCCCGTACGCCCTTATTTGCTTCCTATTCTTTTTGCTCTTTTGCTTGCTTATATATCATATCAACGATTAAGTTTAATATATAAGCTGGTTACTATGTCCAGATATAAATATCTTTTCATAGCATCTACTTCTCTTCCCATCCTTGTCAATGAACTTTTTTGGATTATTTTACCACTTCAATCTAACTTTTCGCGATTAAGCTTGTCAGTTTCATTTGGTGCTAATAAGTCTAGCTGAAGTGAATCCGTTGTTAATATCTTGGACTCGAACCAATTGTACCCCCGCTTTTGGGTAATATTCTATGTGTTGCCACTTTTTAATTTAAAATTTTAGATTCTCAATTTTAAATTAAAATAGTGGAGGATAACGGAGTCGAACCGTTGACCTCCTGCGTGCAAGGCAGGCGCTCTAGCCAGCTGAGCTAATCCCCCTCTTTCAGTTGCCAGTTAGCAGTTTGCAGTCAGCAGGTTATACTGCCTACTTTCTACTGTTTACTGCCTACTAATAGTGGTAGTCTCGGGCGGACTTGAACCGCCGACCCCTACATTATCAGTGTAGTGCTCTAACCAGCTGAGCTACGAGACTGTACTTCGGAACGATAATTCCTCTGTCCCGTTTGCTGTATTTCTTTCAAAAAAAAATTATCAAAAGCTTTCCTTTGATAACATTTTTAAAGTAACCTTGAATATGGGAAGATAATAAACATTTTGAATGACTCATATAAATACAAGTCAAGTAGCTGTATCGCCAAGTCTCTAAAAGGAGGTATTCCAGCCACACCTTCCGGTACGGCTACCTTGTTACGACTTAGCCCTAGTTACTAATTTTACCCTAGATAGCTCCACGTTAAGTCACCATCTTCAGGCACCCTCAGCTTCCATGGCTTGACGGGCGGTGTGTACAAGGTCCGGGAACGTATTCACCGCGCCATGGCTGATGCGCGATTACTAGCGATTCCACCTTCACGGAGTCGAGTTCCAGACTCCGATCCGAACTGGGATGCACTTTACAAGATTAGCTCCATCTCGCGACTTCGCTGCCCGCTGTATGCACCATTGTAGCACGTGTGTAGCCCTAGGCATAAAGGCCATGATGATTTGACGTCGTCCCCACCTTCCTCACGGCTTACGCCGGCAGTCTTCCTAGAGTCCCCACCATTATGTGCTGGCAACTAAGAATAAGGGTTGCGCTCGTTGCGGGACTTAACCCAACACCTCACGGCACGAGCTGACGACAACCATGCAGCACCTCACTACAAACCCCGAAGGGAAAATGCCTTTCAGCACCTGTCTTGTAGCGTTCGAGCCTAGGTAAGGTTCCTCGCGTATCATCGAATTAAACCACATGCTCCACCGCTTGTGCGGACCCCCGTCAATTCCTTTGAGTTTCATCGTTGCCGACGTACTCCCCAGGTGGTATACTTAATGGTTTCCCTTGGATGCCCAGAATTAAATCCAAACATCGAGTATACATCGTTTAGGGCGTGGACTACCAGGGTATCTAATCCTGTTCGCTCCCCACGCTTTCGTGCCTCAGCGTCAAATAATGACCAGTCAGCTGCCTTCGCAATTGGTATTCTATGACATATCTATGCATTTCACCGCTACATGTCACATTCTGCCAACCTCATCATATTTCAAGAAAAACAGTTTCAAAGGCAATTTGATCGTTAAGCGACCAGATTTCACCTCTGACTTATTTTCCCGCCTACGCACCCTTTAAACCCAGTGATTCCGGATAACGCTCGCATCCTCCGTATTACCGCGGCTGCTGGCACGGAGTTAGCCGATGCTTATTCTTATAGTACCGTCAGACCCTCATAAATGAAGGCGTTTCGTCCTATACAAAAGCAGTTTACAACCCAGAGGGCCGTCTTCCTGCACGCGGGATGGCTGGATCAGGCTTTCGCCCATTGTCCAATATTCCTTACTGCTGCCTCCCGTAGGAGTCGGGTCCGTGTCTCAGTACCCGTGTGGGGGATCACGCTCTCACGCCCCCTATAGATCGTCGCCTTGGTAGGCCGTTACCCTACCAACTAGCTAATCTAACGCACACTCATCTATCACCGCCGGAACTTTAATTTATCAAATCATGCGATTAATAAATACTATGGGGTATTATTCTCAGTTTCCCGAGGCTATCCCCCTGTGATAGGTAGATTGTGTACGCGTTACTCACCCGTGCGCCACTCGTCAGCAGATCTTCCGAAAAAGTTCCCTGTTACCGTTCGACTTGCATGTATTAAGCCTCCCGCTAGCGTTCATCCTGAGCCAGGATCAAACTCTCCATAGTAAAGTTCTTTCCTGAATCTCAAAAAGAAATTCAAGTTATTTTTTTTGAGTGGAATAAGTTAACCACTTCGTATTTTAAACTCTTGAATACACTATTAAAATGCTTATTGTCTTCTTCCCATATTGTCAAGGAACTTTTGTAATTTAATTTATTCCCGAAAAAACAAACTAAACTAAGTCTTATATATATTCAGCCGATTTCTATAAATCAACTTTTATATGTCTTTTTATTTTCCGATTGTTTGAATCGGAGCGCAAAGATACTAACTTTTAAATGATAACTCCAAGCTTTTTCTAAAAAAATATTATTTTATTTTTATAGTTTTTTATGCCCTTTTTTATCACTTAAACGCCTAGCTTTCTAAGCGGGTGCAAAAGTATAATATATATGAAGTTCGCACAACCCTTTTGCCCTATTTTTTTCGCTTTTTTTTAAAATAAAAAATTTAAATTCTAAAAACCTGTTTATTTAAAATAAATACAAAATTTAATTTCACAAACAATATATAGCAGACAATTATTATAGGCGGGGCATTACAAATTTAAGGAATCAATCACTAGAAATTATCTATTAAGGTCAATCTATACCTTATTATATATACTCCCTTCCATAATCTATAGTATTTGGTATTATCTACCTAAATAAAGCAGATAATACCAAATAAAGACACTATATCTGATATTACCTTTAAATTCATTTATTTTATTAGTAATTATTCTAAAATTTCTCGTAAGAAGAGACCTATCCAGTCTCTAAAGACTTTGGAGGTCTTAATTTTTTAGAATAAGATCTATTGATTATGATAGGTCGAAAGTAAGAAATAAAGAAAATCAATTAAGATAAATCCACAAGATGCTTTAAAAAACAATAGTCATTTGCTAAAAAGCAAACGACTATTGAGGTTAGACTTATTTATAAACATACAAGAAGCATTGGTAGCCTAAAATCAAAGATGTGATCTACAAACATTAAAGTAATGATTCGATCATTTTATCAAGTAAAGTAGGTTAAAAACCTAAGGTAATATCGGTTTGAAGATGTAAACTATCATACCTTCCTCAAAGTATTTACATTGATATGTGGCCAAAGAATCAATTCACCTCCTAATAAAGGTTTTTTCCCCTCCTTATCAGCCGCTCTCCCTAGAAATCTAATTGATGTATTTTGTGTATATTGTAGCTGCATAAAAGTACCTCCATCCTCATTTTGTACTTCTTCTATATAATAATTAGCAGCAAAACTAGGAGTAGGTACATTTTTATTGATGAACGGGATACTCACTACACCACCACCTAATTCTGAATCTGTACTAACACTTAAAGTAGTCGTATTTAAAATTGTTTGATTTTTAATACCACTATTAAGGTAAGCTATATTGTTTTTTGGTGGTTCTAGTAAACCCAAAGACATAATCTCATCCGCATAACCATTTGCAGGAGTACCAACAGGATGACCATCGGGAGCAGGGTTCATAATCTGAAACTCTGGTTTATCTGAGGTCTCCCATCCTCCAACAGCACAGAAAACATTTCCATGAGGTACGCTAGTTTGACGAACGATACAAGAGTTCTTATCACTTCCAATCAAATGAAGCCACATTCCATTCTCTACGTGCATAGTCTCTAAGGTTTCCTTATCACAGATGGTTAAGTGATATAACAGAGCTGCAATATGTTCCGTTGGTCCATCACTCTTTCGATTAGGTACAAGGGACTGTACTGGGGTAAAAGTTATCTGCTCAATGTAATCTCGAGCTAACAGTTTAAAATGGCTGCTATTAGAAGGATCAAAATCTGGTACAGAAACAATGTTTAATCCTTTATTTCCGACCCAAGTGCCCGCTAATTCTGAAAGAGGTCCTAAGTCTGAGTGTAAATCTTTTACTGGTCTACCTAATCTTAACCCTTTTTTAAATTTTTTCATAATTTTTTAAATTTATTTGTTTGTATTTATAAATTTTATGCTTTAGTTGCTCCGTATCAAAGTCTTCCTTTTTGGGATTAATTATCATACTGTATACTTTCATCTATTTAGTTGATACACTTATTTTCAGGTCTAAAGACCCATTACGGGAAAGGTTAAAGCCTTTACTACCAGAAAATTGCACTTTATTTTCTTCCGACTCCTTACTAGTTCTAACTAAAATAATTCAAGTCTACTCCATAATTAACTGCTTCATCTGCCGTATCAGATTGTTCCGCCAATTCTGTGTTATATAAATAAGGATTATTTCCTTTTTTTAATTTTGGGTCTATTTTAATCCCTCTACTTTTTCCCAATTTTTTGATGTCTTTGACATATTCCTCCCAGTATTGCTGCTTGATTCGAGTGTTGGCAGGATTCGGATCTTTGGGGTTGATTTCTGCCTCAAACTTTTCGGCAAAATCTGCTAAAATATTAGGTATGTCAAAATCTTCGTGTCCTAATACTAAATTGGCAGACCGCAATGCGCCTTCTACCCAGCCTTGATAATCAGAAAAAGATTCTCCGCAAGTGTATAAATGTACTCCTTCGATAGGCTTGATTAAATCCTGCATCACTTGGTCGTCCTCTGCGCCCATGGCCCATTGGTGCACGCCAAAATCGTACGGTTGATATTGCGTATTTTTATCCGCATTATCAGTTGCTCGCTTGTGATATTCGAGAGAAAAACGACTACCAGACCAGATTCTAGCACTCGTCAAAACGGGGGCTGGTACGTAATGGGTATTGAATAATTTTTTGAAAAAGCAGTCGCTCTTTCCACTACTGTAGCAGAGGCCGCCTGCAAGTTCGGATGGTCTCCTTGCATCTTAGCAGGATAATCACCGCCTTGGTTTTGCAGTACTTTCCAAAAGTTAATATTCATAAAATCGCAATAAATCGTCAAAGCGGCTGGCTCGTGATGCTTGGAGTCTAGCAAGGTTCGTAAGGCGGCTGGAATTTCTTTTCCATTGTCTTTTAGCCATTTGGCATATTCTAGTCCTGCAGCTAAGTCCTCGCTAATGCTATAAAATGGATAAACGGAACCCAGCGGTAAGTCAGACAAGTTAGGCCCAAAGTCTATCGAAGGTTGCCCGCTGATTTTATTGCCCCACCAAGCCTTATCGTAGTATAAATTGATTTTTAGCAAGGGTTGATTGGAGGAAGTTTGCAGGGTATTCCAAAGTTTTTCCGATTTTTCGGGCGGTAGGATATTAAAGATGTTAGATTGGATAAATAATCTTTCCAACGCCAATCTAGGCAGGCCTAGAATAACTTTATCCGCTGCAATCACACCATCTCGATGTTCCCCTTTATCGCCAATATTAGTGAAATATACTAAAAATTCTTTGTCTTCGTCTCCGTCTATATCTTTAAATTCTATACGGTTAACAATAGTTTTCAAGGCAAAGCGGTTGGCATCTAGGCCATGAAATTTTATTTTATTGATTTCATCAACCATTGCATTGGTTAAAGTACTAAAGCCCTCTTTGAAGGTTTTGAACTTGGGGTCAGCAGGAAAGTCTTCTAATAGCTGATACGCAACTCCTGCGTTCATGGTGGAAAGGAAAGTTCCATTGAACCCAGAGAGTCGGTATAATAAATTAATGCACTCCGTAGAGTAGCCCATATCGCTCAGTAAACCCTGCAATTGCCAATCAATCAAACGCTTGCCTTTCCAGCTACATTGTAGTCGGAATCTTTGCCAAAACGAAGGGTCTCGGTGTTTGGGGCGTTCTGTAAAATCAGGATTAACGTCTAGGATTCGATTGAAGACCGTGTTGATGATTTGTTTGGGATTGATGTATTGTTCTTGTTGCTCTAAGTTGTATAGGTCTGCCCAAACTGAGTAACTATCTTCCGCAGATTCGCTATTGGTCATTGCTCTCCCTCTGAAAAATAAGCGATTATTCCCGCCACTATTCATAGGAAACGGAACGATGTCTTTATCAAGGTTCATCATTTGAATCAAGGCCATGAGGGAGTCCATCGTATCAAAAGTAAAGCGCATGCCACCTTGCTCCTCTTTTACTTCTTTGTCGCCAATTTTGATAACATCCGAATCCAATCGACCACCAATACGGCCTAATTGTTCGAGGATGACGATGTTTAAATTTGGGTCATTTTTTAGCAGTTGCCAAGTTAAATACAAGCTAGATACGCCTGCGCCTACGAGTACAATATCCGCTTTGATGCTAAAAGAATCAGAGATGGGTAACTGATTTAAGTCTTTTCCTGTGTAATGTGCCATTATTATTTATATTTTTAAGAAGCTGTTTGAATTTGGCTTTTGAAAATTATTATAGACTATTTTTTGTCTAATCGAGGCGATAAAATGGGAGTTTCGCCTAGCTAAATGAACATTTTATCAACGATGAATGAATGAAAAGAGGAAAATTCAGGGAATATTTTTCTTTTAGTGAACCGCTTTAGCGGATGGAAGCCTAAAAAGAGTTATAACGAATTCTAAGTGTTAAATTCAAACAACTTCTAATGATCAACAAATTTGTATTGTCTAGTGATTCAAGAACTGAATAAGTACTCGTTTAATTTTCAAAACTGGTAAAAACTTAGTTCACCAATCACGAGTTTGCCCTGATTTAAGTAATGCAGATTAATTAAGGCCTTCAGGTCTGAAAATGATGTATTGGCTACTGAAAACCGACCTAAAGGTCATTGATGGGAAAGCCTAAGAACTCCCGAAATAATTCGGGACAAGTTTTTCCACCGATTGGTTTGAAGATACAATCCATAGCCATCAGACTAAAAACTAGTTTATGAATATTCAACACTTTACAATTATTGATATTTTAAGTTTCCAAACTTAAAATCAATATCACGGTCGTCTCTTGATGGCTTTCGATACATTTTTGTCAAGCCAAGTGTCTCTTAGCCTAACATCTATGGATACAACCCTCAAACATCGACACCAAGGTAAATCGTTGATTATCATGAACTATCTTCTTCATCTAATGACTATGAATGTAATCTTAAAACACTAGGTTCCTTTCTCTATAGAAAAGGATTAAAAATTAGGGAAAAGTGTGATACATCTAACGTATTAGCTCTAAATCTTTCTTTTTCTTCTTTGGGGTATAGCCCATAAGTTTCCAAGATTGATTATCTCTATCACCAGTATTATTATAAACACCTACCCAATCATCATCGCCACCGCCCTCAAGGTAGTCTAGATATAGTTTCTGTGCTCTTCTGCCAGGGTAGTTAAATAACGAAATAATATGGTAATGCCCTGGTTCAGCATCATTTCTTGTAAAAATCCAGAGTTGTTTCAATCCGTCTGGACTAAGATCATCATCTGCCTTTTTTTGATGATCAACAAAAAAACCATTATTATAAAACCTACGGTATTCTGCAACTGATAAGTAATAGCTTTCTCCAAGACCTGCCATATTAGACCTAATCCTATAAGCGACCTTTCCATCCTCAAACTGTTCTGATGCTTCTAAGTAGTAAGTATTGCTATTTTCATAAATGCCTGTTACCCCTATCCAACAAGTACCTCCGTCCCAAAAAGAGCCTAATTTTTTAGCATTGCTTTTGTAAGGAGAAAGTTCATATCGTCCATTATTCCTAGGTATATTTTTCGTATCAATCTCGACATATTCACCATTGTAACTAACTACCTTATTATCTACTCCATACTCTAGCAACGCTTTATCTAAATTATCTTTAACTTTTTTGGCATTTTCATGCAAAACAGCGTCTAGTAAATAAGAAACAGGGAAAAAACGAAACCTTATAGGTACAGCGCTATTAATATCAGTTTTTACTTTCTTAATATCATCTACTGTTGCATCTGACACTCCTAAGTAATGCCAATTTACTTGACCAGATTCATTTTTAAACATCTTACTTTCCTCAGTATCTGTTTTATAATGTGCTTTTACATCACCTTCCATTATTTTTGGTGCCTTTCCCCCTACTTCTGCCGACACATCCCAGCCCTTTCTTTCCAACTCTTCGCTAGTTGTTGCATGACTCTCTTCTTCTGAATATGCTCTAAATCCAATATGTAAAATCCCAGCAAAATGTGTCCCAAAATTTTTTATAAAACTAATGTACTTGTCTTTATCGTACCCCCCATTAGCTATTTCTAAGAGTTCAGATATACCATTACTACAAGCAGTACTAAAATTTACACTAGTGTTTAATTGAAATTTTCCAATAGACCCTTCCGCATGAGCTACTCTAAAAAGTGTTTTCGCTGTATGGTTCTTTACTAATTTATCTGTAATAGTACCACTATATTTTGAAAATAGGGTTATACCTTCAACATTTCCACTAGCACTTGTTGAAAGGCTGGCTTCATAAAACTTCGAAAAATGATAAGCAGAGTTTAATATAGAGTATCTCTGCGAAACACTATATACGTTTTCTTTTTCATATTCAATCATATGGGGTACGTTTTTTCCCACATTGATGTCTTCATAAAAATCTTCCTTATCTACTTGTGGACTCGCAAAAAGTTGTTGGTCAGGCTGGTTAGCTTGTGGGTCCTTTGGATCCATGTATAAAAGATTATATCCACTCAGAATATTTCCAAAATACAATAGATTATGTTCATTAGGTTTTTGGGATCTTTTATGCAACGTCCGTGAATCGTCATACTCTTTGAATATTTCATCCATGTCGCCTGCATTGGCTTTGACCCGCTTAAAATCTGTTTTAAATTTCATTGTACTTACTTTAAAATGTGATAAAATTATTTTGCTTATTTTTGTTAGCTGATGGTATTTTAGTCAATCCTACAACTTGTGTTTACATCCAAATAGCTTTTCCAATTCATGTTCCATTTAGCCAATAGTGTCCAAGCCCAGTAATTAAAATGTTATTACTAGAAAGACGTTATTTGCAAACAGGAAATATTCCCAATGGAATCAGAAATGTGAGACCGATATAACTACAGTAGTACCCCAAAAATGCCTGATTGCATCAAAGTGCAACGAACTTGCTTTATTTTATGAGAGAAGTGAAGAGGTGTCAGCAATTAGTTAAGTGTCAAGGATCGTAAAAGTCTTTTATCACTTTTTAACTAATGGCTAATCCATAAAGGTAGTATACTTTCTTTGTGTGATTCAAAGATACTCCCGATTCCTGCAAGAACCATCATTAACACATAAAATAATCGTGAATATTAAACGAAAAAATGGTGAATGGTAGGAATTGGAGGGTGAATGGTATTTAGCCTTACTGCAATAACTGAATGCGCTCTAACAGGATTGTTTTTTTCCCTCGGCTAATAGGAATGGCCACTTCATTAATCAATAATTTCAGATTATTGATGTCTAGGTAATCGATCTTTTGTAGATTAACTAAGAAACCTCGGTGTACTCGCATAAAGTGATGGCTATCTAGGATGTTTTCTAGTTCTGTTAAGGTTAAAGAAGTCATCAATTTTTCAGTAGCGGTGACCGTTTGGCTATAATTTCCAGCTGCTTCAATATAATTGATTTGATCGAGGTTAATTTTTTTGAAAATACCTTTTTTCTTAAAAAACAAATCCTTTTTCGAAGAAACTGCCATAATTTTATCTTTAGTAGTGGCAACTGTGGTAGCTTGAATTTGCTGAATAGCCAACTCAATAGAAGAACGTAAAGAGAAAGGGGCTAATGGTTTGACCATATAACCAATAAAATTGGTATTTTTAGCTCGTTCATAGGTGGCTTGTTGCTTTAAACTGGTGATAAACAACACAGGGATTTGTAGTGGTTTGATCTTTTCTGCTACTTCAACCCCTGAAAATCTACCTTTGATGTCGATGTCCATTAAGATTAAATCAGGTACATCGGCGTGTATGGTTTCTAGGGCTTCCGCCGAATTGTCAACGGTTGCCAATACTTGATAGCCAATTTCTTTGACCAGCATTTCTAGTTCTAGCGCAAAGGAAAAATCATCCTCTACAATTAATATAGATAAGTCTTTGAGTGCCATTGTTTTGTGTTGTTTGGTGTTGTTTTAATATGGATTAATGGTGTAGGGGCTTAAACCAAAATGGTCCTTTGATAAAATTAAACATTCTATGGAGGTATCATATTCTGCTGGGGTAAATTTAACACGACGGTCGTTCCTTGATTAACCCGACTATTAACCTGTATGATTCCATCTACTAAGGTGGTTAATTCTTTAATTAAGACCATACCAATGCCTGTCCCTTTTTCGCCTTGTGTTCCTTGTTGGCTTTTATTGGCGACTAGGGTAAATAGGTTTTCATTTTGTTGTTCATCCATGCCAATACCAAAATCTTGAATATGGATGGATAAGTATTTATCTGTTACGGTTGTATAAATGTTAATCTTACTAGCAATAGGTGAAAATTTAATGGCATTATCTAAGATATTTCTGAGGACAGTTAATAGTATATCATAGTCACAAAAAATGGTTTGTTGAGGAGAGACGGTATTATGAATTTGTATTTTTTTATGTTGAACGGGATATTTGAATAGCGCAATTACCTCTGTTATCACAGAAGAAAGTACTAATTCTTGCCTATTTTGTACAACTGCATTTTTTTGATTGAGTGCCCATTTTAGAATGTTATTTAATAGTTTATTCAAATCCAATGCTGCTTGCTCAAGGGTTGTTCCCAATTGTTGGATTCGTTTTTTATCATCCGTTTGAGTCAAGTAATTGATTTTTTGAGCGACTCCTCTAAATGCCAAAGCAGGTTTCCGCAAATCGTGTCCGATAATAGCAAAAAGTTGGTCTTTAATGGTATTGGCTTGCTGAAGTTGTGCTTCTCTTTCCAAGATGTCGGTCAGGTTTGTAAAGAGGAAGGTATAGCCCAAATGTAAATTCCCCTGTTCAAATTTGGCTATTTTAAGTTGCATCTTTTGAGAAGTTTCAAGATGCTTCAAGGACAGGATTTCTGCACGCCCTTTAGAGATTGTTAAGTTTTGAATTATCTGCTCAATAGCCGCAGGTGCCTTTTCAGTATAATTTGCCAAAATATGAACCATATTTTGATGAATGGTCTGTTGACCGAACATTTGAGTAGCCAGTTGATTGCTATGTGTAATTTTAAAATCAAGGGTAGTAAAAAAAGCTAAGTCCGAAACCGAATCTAAGAGGTCTTCGATCGTTTTTTGGAAGGAATTAAAAAAAGTTCGATAGTCGGAAAGAAACCAGGTAATGGTTAAACCAAAAATTAAATAGACCATTCCTAAATTGGCCGTTTGATAGCCCATTTCATCCTTCGTACTCATCAGGTAGTAAGCGATAAATGGCAGTCCTAAAAAAAGCAACGTAGCGATTATTTTTTGCGTCCTATTCTCTTTCTTACGGATAATTTCCGTCAACATAGTAAAAGCAATGATACCACCTAACACAATTAATAAAAAAAAGCGCAATAAAAGGATGGCTGGTAAAGTGTCCATCAATTTATATCTCCAAAGACCATCTATTTTATAAGGCGGAATTTCGTAAAAGTCACCGTAAAAATTGCCATAAATGATCAAGGGCATTGGTGCGATTAAGACTAACCAAAAGTAAATTTGATTCGCCTTTTGCTCCCATTTATAAGCACTTAAGGGACGCACATAAAACCAGATAATATACCAAAGACAAGTACATAAAGGCACGACAAGTATCCTGTGGAAATGTATGATATTAAGGACTAAGGCATGATTATCCAATTGTTGTATATAATATTCGGTGAGTATTCTAATAGCACAAAGAAAAAACACCAATGAACTGATAATCAGTAGGCTATTTCGTTTATTTCTTAGTAGTAACGCCACCCCACTTATAATTGCAATGGTAAATAGGGTAATGGTGTACAAAAAATTATCAGGCTGAAGCATAAGGGAAGATATTTTAATTATTTGGGTAAAGTAACTTTGAACGTAGTTCCTTTATTTACTTCACTAGTCACGCTTATCTGTCCTTTGTTTAATTGCACTAATTCTTGAACTAAGTATAACCCTAAACCAGTCCCTTTTTCTCCATCAGCACCTGCCTCGCTCTTACCTTTTTGCAACTGGAAAAGTTGGGTTAATTTATTTGGTGCAATGCCTAATCCTGTGTCTTTAATCACCCATGTGACACACTCCGAGTCGGATTGGGTAGCAATAAAAATCTCACCACAACTGGGCGTGTATTTCAGCGCATTGTCTATTAGATTCCTAAGAATGGTTTTAGTGGCTTGTAAATCTGCTTGTACTTGATCTCCTGCCTTAAAATCGATGTGAACAGTCAATTGTTTTTCTTCGATAATTGCATTGAAAAATAGAAGCGTTTCATTCGTAACACTTTCTAGATGAATGATTCCGAGTTCATAGGCAACGATGTTTTTCTTGAGTAATGCCCAATTCAATAAATTGTCAATCAATTTATTCATGGATAAGGCGTTTTTCTCGATGGTATGCCCTAATCGGCTCAATCTTTTAAAATCTTGGGTTTGTATTAAATAATTAATTTTTTGACCAATATTCCGAAAGGCAAGACTTGGTTTTCTTAAATCGTGGCCAATAATATCAAAGAGTCGGTCTTTCAATTCGTTGGTCGCTGCCAGTTCCTTTTCTTTTTCTCGAATTAAGGTGAGGTCTTTTAAGAGAAAAGTATACCCCACTTTTTGATTACCTCTTTTAAAAGGAGCGACCCTACAAGTGAAGGTTTTGATACCAGCATCCGGAATATCTAAGCTTAGTTCTAATGCCTGCTCAGGAAATTGAATTAATTGTTGGATTTTTGTATTCATTTGTTGGGCAGTAGCTTGGCTAAAATCTGTGATTAGGCTAACAATTGGTTGATGATCAACTTTTAGTAATTGTCGAACTTGCTCATTAGCGTGGGTGATTTTTAGTTGAAGGTCAGTAGAAATAGCATAATCAGAAATGGAATTTAATAGGTCTTTCTTGGCTTCATCAAATCCATCCTTAAACAAACGATATTCAGAGATAAACCAACTCAGAATAATCGTCTGTAATAAGTGCGTAAAAGCAAAATTTGGAATCCGAAATTTTCCTGTTGATTGAAAAATGATTTGTTGAATCATTAATGGAAGTATAAAAACTAAAAAAAACCAAACTACTAGTTTTTGGAATCGTTGTTTTTTATTTCTAATAATATCAATGAATAAAATTGAATAATTTATAACAGGTAAAAATATGTAGGAATAAAATAAGTATATCTTGACAAGAACAATTTCACTATTTGTACTATACCTCCAGTAACCATCTATTGGTTCAGGGTACATAGTAAAAGAAATTCGGTTGTAGAATAGATATAATGTTGGAATTAATGGAACAAATAATACTCCCCAATAATAAAATAAATTAAATCGCTTTTCCCACTTAAATCCTCTAAAAGGTCGAATATAGGCCCAAAGGGTATACCACATAATTATGGCCCAAAAAAGTAAAATAAGACTATGGAAAAGGGCTATATTTTCTACCGTCTCATAGTCTGTCATTTGTGGTAAATAATACTCTGTACAGGCACGAATAGCAATTAGATAAAATAGAATGGCATTCAATATAATCAGATGGCTTCTATTATAAGACAACAGTAAATAGGTGCCCAAGGAAGTGGCCACAAAAAAGAGGGTAATGAAGTAGAGAAAGTTGTCTGGGTATAACATCTAAGCAGTATTTGGTTCTAAAAGAAATCACCATAAACAGGCTGCCTTTTATAGTAGTAACTTTTGATAAGAAGGGGTTATAATTTAAAAGTTAAATTTAAAAAAAATTATTATATTTACGGAAAAACCCTGTCACAAATTATAAAAATTATTTTTTTCATAATAGTTGTTCTGTTTTTTCTATATAAAATTGTCTCTACCAAATAGCATGTTACAACAACAAATGGATTTAACCATTTACCGAAAATCACTCATAGAACACAAGAAAATTAAAAGAGCGGCTTGGTTCGAAAGGTAAAAAAGAATTGATATTAAAATAGGTCTAAATGGAAGTTGAGTTTCCTCTCTATATTAGATGGATTTCGCTGATTTTTTCTTTAAAAATAGGTTATAGAGAGTGAGCGGAGTGTTGGTTATGGTAATAAATAAAAATAACTTATCTAGACTTTAGTCATTTGAAAAACTAAAGGCGAGCTTATCCCTTTCGCTGACAAAGGGTTTTCCTATAAAAATTATAGGTTATAGAATTCTCACATCAAATGACAAATTTTGCCGTATCTCCGATTAATTGGAGTAAACTAAACGGCAAAATTTGTAAAAAAGGGTTTAAACAGGGAGCAAAAAAGAAAGAATCACACCTCCTTCTCCTCCACCGTCCCATCAATATGTTTAGCAAATCGTCCTTTTTCTCTAGCATGAACGGGTGCATTACTTGCCCAAGGCCAGCCACCAAACTGCGTACGCTGATAATCTTGAAAAGCGGCCATGATTTCCTGCTGAGAATTCATGACAAATGGGCCATGTTGGGCAACGGGTTCGTTAATGGGTTTGCCTTGTAAAACTAGAATGCGACTTTCTTTTGTCCCATTTTTGATAATCGTTTCGACAGTTGGGTTTAATTCTATAGCATGGTCGGGTTGGATGTCTAAATCTGCTATAGTCAAGGTATCTCCTTGATAATAATAGAAAGAACGGTGGATGCCTTCGGAAGCTATTGGCAAAGTCCATTCTGCCCCTGCTTCCATGGTAATATTATAAATCGCTACTTCATTATTGGGATTTGCTGCCCAAGAATTGGGGGTGGGACTTGGTGCAATGGTCTCCCCTATTTTGCCCGCAATTAATTGAATGTTGGTTGTTTTATTCGCAGCATCTTGATGTTGGATGATTGGAATAGTTTCTGACCAGAGCATTTTAAAATGCGGATCGACCATTTTATCTTCTTTGGGTAGATTTAACCAAAGTTGGAATAATACTAATGGGTTTGCTTCTTCCTTATTTAATAAAGGAAACATCTCGGAATGTTGTAAGCCCTTGCCAGAAGTTAACCATTGCACATCTCCTTCGCCAAAGCGAGCGGTAGCACCTAGTGAATCGGAATGATCGGCAAAGCCTTTATTCACTATCGTTACCGTTTCAAATCCTCTATGGGGATGAGATGGAAAACCGGGCACTTTATGTCCGTGATACATGCGCCAGCCATCTTTTATAGTAAAATCTTGTCCAAGATTTCGATCTGCTAAGGAGGCAGCGGGGCCTAATTCCTCATTTCCTTTCGGATAATCATCTTTGTGGTAAACACAGAATAAAAAAGGGTCTTGGGTTTTCCAAGGAAAACCCAGAGGGTGGATATTAAGGATGGGCTTATTCATATATAAAACAAATTTTGTAAGATTTATAAAATATGCTTTCTCAAATAAAACTACTATTCGAAAAAGAAAATCAATGTTACAACATTGTTTTAGTAAAGAAGTTCAATTTTATACAAAATAAATCACTATAGCCGTAGAGAACAAAGTCAAAAATAGCCCACCCAAGAAAATATTAAAAGCCAATCGAATTCTATCCATTTTAAAACCTAATCGTTTACCGATATAATAAAGGTCTTGTACAAGGTGAGATTTGACCATTTCTGAATTAGAAACTGACTCGCTCATATATTCAAAAAACTCGTCTGGCTCCATTCTATAAAAATTACCAAAAAAGAAAGGACTAAATTGTGTGTCGGGATCGTCTGAAGGGCTTGCTCTATATTCGTCCAAGTTGGAAGGTTTTAAAACAATAGCTGAAATATAGATGGTCGAAAAGCAAGTAATCGATAAAATAATTAGCGGTATGAATAAATATCCTTGAATAATAGCTTCAATATTCGATAATATCATCGGTAATAAAAAGGTAATCATAATCGCATTCAAACTCAATAGGACATTGGCCTTATTATCTGCCAACTGAGTAAGGTCTATATTATTACGTTGAGTCGTTCGAATGATGTTGATGGTTTGCTTTGTCAGCTTTTCCATGTGAGTTACGAGTTGCAGGTTATGAGTTGCGAGTTGCGATTTCGGAACTTCTATTATTGAATTAGGGTGAATGAAAAGTCGATTTTATAATAGATAATCGGCTGGTAAAAGTTAAAAATTTTTAAAATAAAGGTTTGAAGATGCAATCTTCAAACATCGACCACCAGTTTTTTCAATGAGTTATATATTATGATTTTGACTTTTAGTTCGATCTAATTATTGAATTAAAATAAGTGCAAAGTTAGCTAAAAGTTGCGATGTTACCATGTTGTAATGCTTTTTTCATCAAGCCGACAACATAGCAATATTTTACTATGACCATAAAATCTATTAACTACTAATACATTAATCGACTAGCTCTTCCAATCGAACCAAAGAAAACCATACTTCGTCTCCGGGTTTCATTTGTGCTAATTTATCTAAGTCAGCTGAAACGACATTGGCAATTCGATAATATCCTCCTACCGTTTGTGCATCCATCATTAATATAACTGGTTGGCCTGCACCTGTAATTTGAATAGTGCCTGGCAGTATACCAGAAGAAATTACTTCTCTTTTTGGTTGGAAATCAATTAATGTCGCATCTAAGCGATAGCCCATTCGGTTTGAGTCATTGGTTAATTGATAACCTCTACTAAAAAAATAAGCAATGGTATGATTCGAAAATGCTTCAAATTCAGGGCCAGGTAATACTCGAATTCTTATTACTTTTGGAAAATTAGGTTGGGCTTCCTTTGGAATATTTTTAATAGGAATAGTAGGGAGTGGTTCAATTTGTAAAGTTGTTCCTTTTTGAATTAAACTATCTGGTGTTGCTGCTTCCCCGCTATAAGGTAAGGCACTATAACTATCCAGCCATTTTTTGATTTGCCAGTTTCCTCTAATAGCTAAATAGGCTCGACAGCCATTTTTTGCACCACCAAAGGTTAAGGTATCTCCATCTTTTAAATTGATGGTTTGATATAATGGAATCGTTTGCTGATTGACTTTTGGTGATAAATCTGCGCCTGTAATCGCTATTTGACAATTGCCCGTTATTTTAATGGTTGGTCCTAGAAGTGTTATTTCTAAAACTGGTGTTTCGGTTGCATTCTCCACTAGTTCATTGGCTAAAACCGCAGCCTTTTTATCCATTACACCGCTGACGGGGACACCGTAGGATTGATAGCCTATTCTTCCTTTGTCTTGGATTAAGGTTTGGAGACCTGCTTTTTGGAAATGAAAGGTGGTCATTTTATATTTTTTGACGCTGACTTCGCTGATTTTTATGATTGTTTATGTTTTAACGGATGTAAAGATGCAAGGACATAAAGTTTAATTAGGTTTTAATCGTTCTATTTTTTAAACAATACCATTAGTAGATTCAGGACGAATAAAATTTGTCCCAAAATGAATAGTAATAATAAGATTAGATAAGGTAGACTCCGACTGATAGTATCTCCTTCGATATAGTCTCCTACTCCATCTTCCTTTGGAAATCCACACTTTATAAATAGTACCCAAATGGGTAGTACGGTAGTTAAGATATGAAAAATAGTTATCCATTGAATCAATCCCTTTTTTCTAAAGCACCAGTATAATAAGCCTATGCCCATTAGTAAAACAGTAATAGGAATTGCTAAATGATAATAGGGAATCACCCAATACGTATCATGCAGTTGTATATCTATCGCTTCGGCAGGTAATAGCCAAACAGCTAACCAAATCAGTAGGGTACTTCCCCAAAATAATTGGTGTGGTTTATTAAAATTGATTGGTTTCATTGACTTTCTTCTTTTTCAATTTTCAAAAATTCATTCGCTGTAATTGGATAAAAAGTGACTTTATCTCCTGCTTGAAACAAAAAAGGGTTTTCTTTTTCTGGATTAAATATTTTTAAGGGCGTTCTACCTAAAATTTGCCAGCCACCAGGAGAAGCAGTTGGGTAAATTCCTGTTTGAAGACCAGCAATACCAACCGAATTTGGAGGAATTCGCAATCTTGGCGTTACTTTTCGATTGCATTCCAATTTAGAAGCTATTTTCCCCATAAAAACAAAGCCTGGCATAAAGCCTAGCATATATACTTTATAAGTTTCGTTAGTATGAATCTTAATGATTTCTTCAATCTGTAGTTTTTTAGCTTCACTTAATTCTTTTAAATCCAAAGCATAGGGTAATTCGTAACAAACGGGGATTTTCAACTGCCGTGCTGTTTTCTGGTTTTGATTAGCTTTTGTATTTAATGCGGTTACCGCAATTTGTTCAATGACCTTTTCTAAAATTTTATATTCAATTACCGTTGGATTATAGCCAATCGTTAAAGAACAATAGGCAGGAATCATAAAGGTAATTCCAGAAATCGTTGCTCTTTCGATGGCATTTTTCAAAACAACGACAGCTGCATTAATGGCAGGATCAATCTTTTGTTCAAAATTGATGAGGATTGCTTGGTCGCCGTATAGTTTGATGGATTTTATCAATTATTTCTAGTTGCTAGTTCTTTTTAGATTTCTTTCAATTCTGGGAATAAAGCTGCAAGTCCTGTAAATAAACAAGGAATCATAATAGCCAATTAGAATTAATACAAATGATTCTTTTCACTCTCCTTCAAATAAATTGCTACTTGCTCAACTGGTGCATCTAATTTCGCATGATCAATAATTATTTCCGCTAAAGTCGGTACTTTTTGACGAATGTCAGGATCAATATCTGTCCATAATTTAGACCGAATCATACATTTTGCACAATGCATAAATGCTTCTTCGACGTGTACTATAAGCGCAAACTGGGGTATTTTATTTTTAACCGCTAATTGCTCTCTAATTGCTAAATCGGTTACAATTTGCGCCTTTCCGTTTACTCTCAATGTTTCTCTGATACCTGGAATAAAAAATAGTAAGCCTACCCCTGGGTTATGCAAAATATTGACAAAGGTATCTGCTCTTTTATTGCCCAATCTTTCTGGAATGGCTAGTGTTTTATCATCTAAGACTTTTACAAAACCAGCAGGGTCTCCTTTTGGGGAAACATCTGCTTCTCCTTTAGCATTTGTGGATGCAATGGTTAGAAAAGGCGAATGTTCGATGAATTTTCGACAATGTTTGTCAAGAATGGTAATGGTTTTATTTTTGACCACTTCGCTAGGTGTACCCATGATTGCTCGAAGTTCTGCTTCGGTGGTAATGACTTCTTTGAATTTTTTTTGCATGATTTCTTGTTTCGGATGTTTTTCCCCGCAGATTTTAATTCCCCACGGATGAATAATACCACGGATTTTTTATGTAGTGCCAAGCTCTGTTTGGTATATCCTTTATCTTGGATATTTTTTATATCGGATGAATTAACAACAAATTTATTCTTTTTCCTTTTTCCTATTTTGATAATATAGGGTAAATAAACCAGCAAAAGTAATAGATAGACCAATCGGCGTCATAAAGAGGTAAATTCCTGACTCATTTATTACCGTCAAAATTATTTGAGCGAGCAGTACTAAAATTCCTAATAATGCAATATACAAACCTAATTTTTTCTTTCCTTTCATTATTTTTTAGTTTTTAAACGCCCTTTTTTCAATACCATTCATGCGCAATAGCACACCAATTGTTTGTAAAATTCCTTCCACTTTCGGATTATCTCCATGAATACAAATACTTTGGGCATTGATTTTAACCACCGTATTTTCACTACTGATAACCTGTTTATTCTTTGCCAAAGATAAGACTTGTGCCGCTGCTTTTTCGGCATTGTGAATGACTGCGCCCTCAACACTACGGGATTGCAAGCGACCATTCGGCGTATAGCGTCTATCCGCAAAGGCTTCGGCTATAAAACGAACGCCAGTTTTTTTAGCAATGCCTTCCATTTGTTCACTTCCTGCCAAGCCCATAAAGGCAATGTCTTGTCCTATTTCTTGGATAGCTTGTACTATACTTTGGGCAACTTCTGCGTCATCTGCCGCCATATTATATAATGCACCATGTGGTTTGACATAGGCTAATTTTCCGCCTAAACTTTCGGTTATTCCTTTTATAGCTGCAATCTGATATTTTATAATCGCTCTTAATTCATCCACAGGAATTTGCATTCGACGTCTGCCAAAACCTTGTAAATCTGGAAAGCCTGGGTGTGCGCCTATTTGTAAACCATGCTTTAGTGCATTTTTGATAGTTTTTTCAATTTGTAGAGGGTCGCCTCCGTGAAACCCGCAAGCTACATTGCAGGACGTGATATAAGGCATTACTTGGTCATCGTTGCCAATTTTGTAATTCCCGTAGCTTTCGCCCATATCGCAGTTGAGGTCTATTGTTTGTTGATGCATGTTAAAATGAATTAG
This sequence comes from Saprospiraceae bacterium, assembly GCA_965277445.1. Lineage (GTDB taxonomy): Bacteria > Bacteroidota > Bacteroidia > Chitinophagales > Saprospiraceae > JAFMDF01. The sequence goes on from CBDICY010000010.1 coordinate 397,498, forward strand.
GCGAGCAAAATAAGGTTTTTTTCTTAGGAATGATAGTTTGGTGGGTAATCTCAAAAAAATTAGAGAAGTTCAGTAATGAACGTCCCTAATCGACCGTCAGCACCTTCTTTTGTTAAGACACCGAACCGATATTGGAAGATTGTATCCATAGCCGTCAGGCTAACGATTCAAAATCTGGATTTTTGCAAGCAAATTACGTTGAAAACGTAAGAAATATTGATTTTAAGATGCAATCTTAAAATATCGACATCATCGTAAATTACTGATTATCAATGATTATATTCTTAGCCTGACGGCTATGGATTGTATCTTCGAATCGATATTTTTTAAGTCTTTGATTTAGTTTTCTAGGTACTAAAATTTGACAAGTTTATCAAGGTGAGAAAAGTAGTTGACATTTTCTAGCCCCAACGAGGCGATATATAGCAGTTTTATCACAGCATTAAGTCGTCCCTATTTTTCATCAAACTTTTAATCAGCTAGAAAGCGATTGATACTTTTTAGCATATCGCCATAACGAGACTGATGTGCTATATACATTGTTCCTGTTGCATATCCTGTCAAACTTAACATTGTCCCATATAGTAGACCAACATATCCGCCTTGTCCTTCCAAACTATCTAACCCAAAAATCAGTAGATGCAAACCGAAAGTTAGCGATAAGGTATAAATAGCTACACCAGTTGCCCAGAAATGCTTTCGTTTGGTTAATTTTTCTTTGACTGTTTTTAGAAAACTAGCCGCATCTCGATTGTGTTCGTATTGCTCAATTGGAATTTGATTGGCTTGTAATAAATAGGTCATTACAAATCCTCCAATCGTGATTAAACCAATTCCTGTCATAGAAACAGGCGATTTAAATGCTTCGGTCAACCACGTCATAAATCCCATTAAAACTAAAATATATGGAATCATCCAAGGTGTCCATTTCTTTTGTAAGTCCTGTTCTTTCTTCAAATTAGTATAAGTGTTTTCTACTGTATCCCCATCTATTAATTTTCCTACTTGCTGCTGCAAATCATTTACCTTATTCCATATTGCTTTTAAGTCTTCCATAATCGTTAAATTTTTTAGTGAGTAATTTTTTGATGCGATTAATTTTTACGCCGATGTAGTTGGTCGAAATACCCGTTACTTCGGCAATCTCCTCATAACATAGATTTTCGAGGTAAAGAATGATGATAATTCGTTCTTTTTCTGGTAACTCCGCAATGAATTGTTGTAATAGCTTTGCTTTATTATCCATCGCCGAATTATCAGATACTTTAGTTGGTAATTCTTTGATGGCAGATAAAGCTACCATGTCTACCTTTTTTTTCCGTTGATACATCAAGCAAGTATTCACGGTAACTCGATAAATCCAAGTGGAGATATTCGCATCTTGTCTAAATTTTTCTAAGCCTACCCATAAGTTAATACATACCTCTTGTAGCAAATCTTTTGCTTCTTCGGAATTACCAGTAAATCCCAAACAAGTTTTGTAGATTTTGTCTTGATGTACTTCGATGATATGTTTAATATTTTGGCTCATTTATTCTTTAGATGCAGCAATTTTTGATTTCTTACAGATTTAGAAATATTTTTTAAAATTATTTTTTAGTAACAGATAAAAAATAAGTTGGACTTTTGGTAGGTAATTCCCCTCGAATTTATTCCCCCCGCGAATTAAAGTTGTTCAAGTTATTTTTCCAGCGTTATTTAGGAAAATTAATTTTGAGTTTAAATAATTTCATTAGGTTGATATTTAGTACAGGCGAATTCATTCGCCTTGAGATATTACGGCGGCGAATGAATCCGCCGATACGACAAACTTTTTGGTAGTTTATTGGTTTCCATTCAACAAGATAATCATCCTTTTTTCAAAATCAACTTTTTAAAAACAATGAATAAAGTAGTATACATTACAGGTGGGTCAAAAGGTATTGGCTTAGGGATCGCAGAAGCCTTATTAAAAGAAGGCTATAAAGTAGCCATTACCGCTAGAACACAAAAGGCAATTGATGAAGCGGTGGTTGAGTTAAAAAAAATAGACAAAGGAGAAATTTTAGGGATTCAATCGAATGTTAGAAATTATGCAGATGAGGAATATGCGATTCAGCAAGTGTTGGATAAATGGGGGCAATTAGATGTTTGTATTGCCAATGCGGGTGTGGGAAAATTTGCTTCCATTGACGAAATGAGTACGGAAGATTGGAATGCGGTAATTGACACCAATTTAACGGGTGTTTTTCATACGGTAAAAGCGTCAATTCCTGCCTTAAAAAAGTCTAAGGGCTATATTATGACCATTGCTAGTTTGGCGGGTACGAACTTCTTTCAGCGAGGGGCAGCCTACAATGCTAGTAAGTTTGGTTTGGTCGGATTTACGCAAGCGGTTATGTTGGATGTACGTCCTTATGAGATTAAAACGACGACGATTATGCCAGGTTCTGTAGCCACTTATTTTAATGGACATATTCCTTCTGCTGCAGATGGCTGGAAAATTCAACCAGAAGATATTGGGCAAATGGTGGTAGATTTATTGAAGATGAATCCTCGGACGTTGCCTAGTAAAGTAGAAGTACGACCAACTGTGCCACCTTCTGCTCGGAAGAAATAGAAGAAACAATCTATAACCCGCTGTCCTTTAATTATCCGTTGTAAAAAATTAAGACAACGAACGGATAATTAAAGGTCAGCGGATTTAATTAAGCCAAGTATTACCCAGTCTGCAATAATCTTTTCTTACCCAACGGTAGTTTAAAGAATTTTTGAACCGTTCTAATTTCCATGCCCGCTTCTTGAAGCGTTTTAAAATAATGAAATTTTAAGACTTCCACAAAATCATAAATCTGGTTGAGGCTTACATGTCGAGTAATCGTAAAACGCATGCCTGTATTATTAAGGGATACTGTAGGAAATAAAGCCATATTGACAAAATAGCCTTCATCTAATACTTTTTTATTAAGTTTAAATCCCGTTTCTAAATCTCCAATCCCTATAAATTTAATCGGAGAATCAGGATGAGATAAAATCGGTAATCCAGAATTAGCTAATAATTGATTACAATAACTTATTCTATTCGCTAATTCATTTTGAATCGTCGTAATTTCATCCGACAATAAGATGTCTGTAACTGCCATCCCTGCGCCAACGATAGCTGGTGGAATTGGATGAGAATAAGAAAGTGGACCGCCAAATTTTTTCACTTTGGTATACATCTCCTCATCTGGAAAAACAACTATACCTCCGACTGAACCAAATCCTTTAGCCATCGTTGTTGCTAAAACCAGTCGATCAGCGTGTTTTATTTGGTTAAAAATAGTCCCTGCACCTTTCTTACCCGCCCAAGCCATACCATGTGCATCATCCACATACAAATGCAATTGCTCGTATTTCGACATCAAGGCATTGAGTTCGTCTACTGGTGGAAAATCTCCAAACATAGAATAAACTCCATCGACCATGTACCAAATCTTTTGGTGGCTATCTTTTAAGCGTTCGATTGTACGCTCCAACATGATCATGTTGTTGTGCTTAATCATTACAGGCGAATGATGAGACTTGGCTAGATTTGCCCCATTTTGCACACTAAAATGAACTTGTTTGTCAAAAATAATAGCATCTTCGCTACCGATGATAATCGGCAAAACACTAATATGGGCTAGACTCGTAGAAGAAAAAACGAATAATTTTTGTCCGTCAAAGACTTCGCTTAAATGATCTTCTAAATCGGTGACTAAACTAGAAATCAGAAAAGAACGGGAAACGGAGAATTGCGTACCAAACTTATCCGTATATTCCATAGCACGGTCAATCAACCGACGATCCGTTTCTAAGCCTAAGTAGCCACAAGTCCCAAAATTAATCAGCTCTTTTTGATTAATGTTTAATTCCTGGCCATTCCAATTTTCTGTTCTATTTTCTAAACAGATTACTTCGGCTGTTTTTCCAGCATCATATACATTAGAAATAGTGTTGAGAAGTTTGGTGTAATGAATGTTTGACATAGAGAGAATTTTTAGTGCTCTTTGAATTGAAAAAATAGTCACTTGGGTAATACTGAGTATTACTTTTGTTTTTAGCGAACTAATTTTTTTGGGGCTGGCTTGAAGTATTTACGAATTCGTTAGCAACTACTAAGTATCTTCTCCTCATCAATTTCTTTTTAAAAATAGACAATAAGCGATTTGTTAGAAGCGTAACTTTAATTACTGTTCAAGCCATAAATAATAAATAGGATTCTCTCTAAGAATTAATTGGAGTTGTTAGGTTTAATTAACAAACAACTCCTTGTAACATGGTAAGTGGTTAGGTATAAATTACAGAACAAACAGAGTATACCTAATATAATTAGTATTTATAAACTACAGATTGCCAATGATTTATACCAAAGATATAAAAATAAACATAATACCAATAATTTTAAGGCGCTTTTTTAAAATATATTTAAAAAACTATTAGATTTTATTCGACGAAAGGCTAATGGCGAGAGGATTGCCGTACGAATAATTTCAGAATAAAAACTATTCGGTAACATAATTAAATAGGGTTTTCTTATAAAAATGATTTTATTAGAAATCATGTTGAAAACATGAATGATATTGGGTCGAAGATGCAATCCATAGCCGTCAGGCTAACGATTCAAAATCTGGATTTTTGCAAGCAAATTACGTTGAAAACGTAAGAAATATTGATTTTAAGATGCAATCTTAAAATATCGACATCATCGTAAGTTACTGATTATCAATGATTATATTCTTAGCCTGACGGCTGGATAGTTCAAAAGAAATAAAAAAAGACTTTCTATTTTTGTGTATTCAACCACAACAAAAAAGAAAGTCTAATGTATTCAGAAAAAGAATACCAAGTAAAGATAAGACAATTAGGGAGAAAAGTCGAAAAACTAGAAGAAAAGAGAAGTATGGATAAGGAAACTTTGTCACAAGTAAGGTTATTGAATAAACGCCTGCGTCAACGAGAATCGGAATTAAAGGAGGGGCGGAATAACTGGAAAGGCAAATATAAACATAACCAACAGACAATCAAAAAGTTAAGGGTAGCATTAACTAAAGATGAAAAAGTGACACGTCATCATTATGGACGCTCGCTAATTAGCTTATGCGTACTACTTAGAGTAAAAGGTGGTTGCTCTTATCGAGGAGTTGTTCGAGTATTAAAAGTATTGCTACTATGTAATTTAATAGAGCAGCATAAACTACCTTGTGCAAATACGGTACAAAATTGGACATCAAAAGTAGGATTAGATACCCTGCAAGGAGCTGTTAATGAACCAATTAGTGAACAAGTAACGCTGATAGTAGATGAATGTATAAGAAAAGGAAAAGAGAAACAATTAATTGTTTTATTAGCCCCATTTGAAAAAGAGAAAGAAGAATCCTTAACGTTTCAAGACGTTCAAGTAGTTCATATGGAAGGCGCTAAAAGTTGGAAAGGTAAAGAGATAGAAAAGACCTTATCTTTTTTGAAGACAAGTCAAAAGGTAATAGTAAAAAATGTATTGAGTGATGAAGGCAAAAATTTAATTAATTTTTCCAACTTAAGTCAGCTAAGCCATATCCCTGATATTGCCCATGGAGTAGCGACTTGTTTGAAAAAAACTTTTTTAAAAGATGCGGACTATCAATCATTTATGAAGTTAGTGGCTACTTATATCTACAAAGGAGTTAATCAGGATTTTAGTTATTTATGTCCGCCAAAACTAGGTAAGAAAGCTCGTTTTATGAACCAAACGGCTATTGTAGATTGGGCAGAAATTTTAACCCATCGCATTAGTCAATTAGATAAAAAATCACTTACGTTTTTTGAACAATTACCGCAACATTCTTCTATGATTAAGCATTTATCGGCTTGTTTAGATATAGGCCAGCGGATTCAAGTTCCCTTGAAGAAACAAGGAGCAAATAAAAAAACATTAGCAACGGCTAAACAAATGATTGAGGTAGGTAAAAAACAGGAGGGGTATGTCAAGACATTTGTGAGTTATCTGGATAAATATATCAATTTATATGATGAATTTATAGACCAACATGATGTTAGAAATATTCATGTAAGTTCTGATATTATTGAAAGTCTGTTTGGTAAATATAAAAGTATCGCCAATCATTCTGCTTTAACAGGATTAACGAAATTAAATTTGGAATTAGTGATTTATTGCATAGATACAAATGAACTTTTAACGACGATTCCAACGGCTATAGAACGTATTTTTATGACCGACTTAGAACAATGGGTTAATGACCATTCTTCTGATAATCAATTGGTTAAAAGAAGAAATTTCTTTAAAAAAGAACCCGTTAAGGCAGAAGTTTCTACGTTTTTGAACTAACCACCTGACGGCTATGGATGCAATCTTCGACCATCGGCAACGAATTTTAGTTAGACTCTGAAGCCGATATTCGAAGATTGTATCCTCGAATCGATATTTTTCAAGTCTTTGACTTGATTTTTAGGTGCGAAAGTTTTTATAAGAAAACCCTTCATAATTAAAAAAACTCCACCTTCTTTGATTGAATAGCTACTCCCGATAGTCTGTTTTCTGGGTCTTTGAACATTAAAAATTTAGGTACTAATTAGGTACAACATGATTTCATTAACTTGTAGCATAGATGCAAAATTATCAACTAAGTCCGTGGCTAAAAATAATTTAGCTGATTCTAATTATGATTTCAACCCTTAAGTAATGAATAAAAAACAAGTCGGACATCTATAGCTTATGTGGCTAATTGGAATAATGGAAAAATCTATCGTATAGCATCTGATAATCCCCTCGCATTAGTAGCCACTACACCCGCAAGTATAGGTCATATATCTTATGCTAATTGTCATTTTTATATTACTGGAGGCCAACAAAATAAAGTTTATCAAATAAATGAGGCAGGAGAAATTGTAGAAGAAATAGGAACTGGCACAAAAGTAAATGTCTACGGAAATGCAACTACCACCTCTTTTGCGGGAACAAATGGTATCGAAGCTACACCTGACGGAAAAGATGTCTAAGTTATTCTTTTGATATTTCTTGGTATTCAGTATAAATGGAGAAATTGAAATTATATTTGAAATTGCGATTGAGGTTGCAATTGAATTTGAGGTTTATTTAGTATATCACCATCACCGTTCCAGAAATTATCTCCTCTACCCCATCCAAATACAAAATAGTCGCATAGTATAAATAAGCGCCTCGATCAACTTTTTGTCCTCTATACATTCCATCCCAGAGATTGTCTACTGCGCTTGCCGCTAAATTTTGGCGTTCAAAAAATAAGTTACCCCAACGGTCATAAATGGCTACTTGTAAGACTTCTTGTACATTGGGTATGGCAGGATAAATGGAAAAAAAATCATTGATGCCATCTGCATTCGGAGAGAAAACATTGGGAATGAAGATCTTCCTAGTAGGATTCACTTCAATAAAAATAGAATCAATGGCGGTACATCCTAATTCAGAAGTCGCCGTTAAGGTATAATTACTAGAAATGGTCGGCAAAAAAGTAGGTTCAAAACAATTATTGCCACAATCTTCTTGATTGGACGACCATTCAAATTGAGCGATTGGATAATTGGTTATTGGATTAATGGTGACAGATTCTCCTAGGTCTATCACTACATCCATACCTAAATCTATTACAAATTGGGCTGGATCAATTAATTCAACGGTTTCTTCAAAAGTGCAACCAACCGCATCTTCTATAAAAATGTCATAAACTCCAGCAGTTAGTTCTACAAATTTCACAAAACTAGTGGCTCGCCGTTCGCCTAATTCTATTCGATAAGGAGGATTAATATTTTGGATGTTAAAAATCTCTATAAAACCTCCTGTACCTCCTGTGCAAATTGGATCATCAAATTGAATAATGGGGTCAATCCCTTCGTCTGGCACAATGGTCAAATCAAGGGTAACGATACTATCGCAACCCAAAGAAGAAATGAGCGAATCCGTATAAATCCCTGATTGATTATAAGAAGATGTACCAACGTCAAAACTCAAACCTTCACAAATAGACCGTTCAATATCAAATAATTTAGGGACAACTTGGACAATTTTAGTATTAGAATTCACTCGACATTTGACATTACTCAAATTTTCTGGCGTGTTAGATAATAAGTAACGGTAATAATAAAAACCAGCGCTTTTCTCGGTATGCTCAATGGTGTTTTGATTCGCCATATCTATATCAAACCAATTCAGTCCTTCGTCAAAACTTTGCTGCCATTGGAAAGCACCAGCACCAAATTGATCGCCATTGATAGTGGCATTAATAGCAATCGGATCACCATCTTCGCAGATATTTGCAATGTCTTTTGGAAGAATTTCGGCGATTGGTCCACAAGGTCGAAAGGTCACATTATCAATGGCTAAGTCATTGCCAATTCCGCCTGGCGCATTATTCCTAAGGCTTAAAGTCATGGTGGTTACGCCAGGATCGGTTGTAAAGGTAAAACCATAAGTATTCCATCTTTCAGTTTGTCCGATATTCCCAGAAGTATATTGTTCGACATCGTTTAGCAAAAAAGAGACATTCGGTTCAACATGGTTCGTTACACCCGTTCTGACCAAATTAATCACATCCGCAGAAAAAGCATACAAGGTATTTTCACAAAGCCCTTCAATCGTTTGTTCATAAATCACGCCTGGGGTAAAATCTGCATTGATGACCATAAAATAGCCATTGGGGTCATTACTTTGGTCGCCTATGGCTAACCAAGCACTAAAAAGTCCAGCCCAATCGCCTGTATTGTTCGTCAAAGTAAATGCTCCATCTCTTGGTGGACCTTGTCCAACATAACTATAAGTAGAAATAATATCAGCTGGTTTGCTTGGAATGTTTATTTGTCCGCTGCCGAAATCTCCTGAGGTGAAGATGTTGTCGCCTAGGTTGCCTGTGCAGATGTCGGTTTGGGCGTAGGTATTTAATATAAAAGCAAGTGAGAAAAATAATATTGGTTGGATACTCTTCATAGTTTTTTCATTCTAAAGTAGCTTAGACGGCGGGTCTGAGTAATAATAAAATGCACCTACTAAGACTACTTTAATAACCCATAAAGAAAATCATTTTTCAGAGTAATTAGTAGTTATTTTAAGTTAATTCTCCTGTTTTGTCGGCTGCATAAAATAAGTAATCCCGCCAACCACCACAAACCCAATCCCAATCATACTTTCATAAGGTTGCTCTCTCAACATAAAACCCAACACCCATAAACTAAAAGCTATATAAATGTATTGCAACCAAGGACGACCAGGACTATGATAAGTCCCTTCTGTTCGTTTGAGCCACAATAAGGAAGCGACGGTTAAAGTGCCCATTAATTGTAAGGCAAAACTGGCGTATAACATCACTTGCTCAAAAGTCCCCGTCAAGGTTAAGGCAATAGCAATTAAGCCTTGTAACCATAAAGCACGAACAGGAATCCCATTTTTATTTTTTACCGCAATACTTTTCCACAAAGGATTTTCCTTAGCCATGGCATAAGAAATTCTAGAACCAACCCAAAGGTAACCACTAATAGTTGCAACCAATTGCAAGCCAATAAAAATACTAATCCAGAAACTACCACTTTCGCCAAACACATTGGAAAAAGAAATGGTTGCCACTTCTACATTATTCGCTAGTTGGTCAACGGAAGCATGGCGTAAGAAGACGATTTGTAATAAAATATAAACCACCATGACCAATAAGGTGGCAGGAATTAAAGCTTTCGGTAAATTTTTATCAGGGTCTTCTATTTCATCCGTAATATATGCCGCAGAATTCCAACCTGTATAGGCATAAGACACATAAATTAAAGAGACGGCAAAACCTGGTAAAAAGAGTTCTTCTTTCCAAGTGGATGAAAAATTAAGTGCGGTATTTTCTACGGGTATAAAATAGAAACCTAAAGCAATCAAAATAAAAACAAAGGCGAGTTTTAAGATAGTCGCATAGCTCTGAAATTTCCCACTTTGCCCCACACTTACGGAGTGAACAGCTGTTACTAAGATAATCACGCCGATGCCAAACCAATCGGTAAAGATGCTAGGATTAATAGGACTCAAATAGCTAGTCATTGCCAAAGCGGAAATAGCAATAGGTGCAGAAAAACCAACCGTCAGCGAAATCCAAGCATATAAATACCCTGCAAAAGGGTGGAAAATACGAGATAGAAAAATATAATCGCCACCCGATTCTTTGAATTTTGTGCCTAATTCTGCGTAAGTAAATGCGCCAATTAAGCCTAATATACCGCCGATAAACCAGAGTAGCATAATACTCCAAGTGTTTTTAATATCAGCTATTTGAAAACCTAAACTGGTAAACACTCCTGTGCCAATCATATTGGCAATTACTATTGCGGCGGCGGTTTTCCAGCCTATCTTTTGTTGCTTTTGACTCATTTTTTGACGCTGATTGCGCTGATTTTTATTATTTTAGTAGTCCACAAGAAAGCAAAAAAGGGCTAGATATTCGAAAATACCTAACCCTTTTTTCTATATAACTAAAGATTTAGCAAATTTTTAAAACCAACCTCCACACGGTCTGGCGGGTTTATTAAATCTGAAAACTAGCTATTAAAAAGAAAATCCAATTCTAGCATAGTAATAAGCACCACCAAAACCCATTTGCGTAGAATCCCAATATCCAGAGTTATCTGTACTATTGTAATCTTGTTGCGTTGGGTAAGTGTTGAAAAGATTATTAGACCCTAAAGTAAAATTTAATTTTTCTGATGCTCTTAAAGTCAAACTTAAATCAGCCGTCATTCTAGATTCATAGTCTACTCGCTCGCCAGCGAAGCCGATATAACTTACTTTACCAAACTGCGTCAACCCTAAATTAGCACTAAATTTACCAGCACTATAGTTACCATTAAACGCAAATTTGCTACTAGGTGCAGAGTCTTCTAATAAAGAGCGACCTCTCGCCCCAAAAAAAGTTTCCTCATCTAATCCTTCATTTCTTATATTGGCTACTTCTAATTGATTTAAGTTACCCGCCAAAGAAAGATTTAAAGCACCATTTGCTAAGTCTATTTTATAAGCTAATACAATATCTAAACCTTTAGATTCTGTATCTACCCCATTCGCAAAGAATTGAGCAGTAGAAACACCGATTCCTAATTGAGTCGCATCAAAGTTATTCGTAATGATTACTCTATCGTCTACATTAATCAAGTATCCATCAATCGTCGCAGAAAAAGCTCCTGCCTTATAAGTGAATCCTAAACTGGCATTAAAAGACTCCTCTTCCTTCAAATCTTGGATACCAAAACCTTTAGTTACTGGGCTATTATTCGCAGATAGTAAAGATTCATTTAACATCCCATCTACAAAAGAAGTAAATCTTAAGTTATAATAAAGCTGTGCTAAAGATGGCGCTCTAAATCCTGTAGAAACCGCACCTCTAACAGACAAGTTCTCACTCGCCTTCATTCTTGCCGCTAATTTCCAGTTAAGCGTACTACCAAAATCAGAATAATTTTCATATCTCAATGCTGCACTTAACAAAAATGCCTTAGAAATATCAAATTCCGCATCACCATAAAGCGCAAAATTAGAACGACTTCTGTCTACTTCATTCGCTGGAGAATAGCCGGGGAAACCTTGAGAACCTGCTGGACGACCAGTAGAAACTTGATCAGGACGAGTAATTAATAACCCATCTACATCGTAAGCAGCCCAAGTTGCTTCTTCTCCTGCAAAAATGGTAAAATTATCTGTTCTAAATTCCGCACCGAAGGCAAGGTTTGTACCAATGCCATCTCCTTTTTCGTAGTATTTAGAGAAATCTAAACTAGTTGTATTTTGAGTCAAAGTATGGCCACCTGCATCAATATCCGTTGGAGATGCATCTCCTAAAGTTGCATTATTCGTTCCTTTGATGAAATAGTGGAAGTCATTATTACCAATAGTATTATTGAAATCCACACTCCAGCCACCAGCCATTTGTTTTCTAACCCCACCAGAGATAGAATTATCATTAATAATAGAAGTAATTCTAGGCGTAAATCCACCTGGGTATAAAGAAGCTACAGAACGATTATCATCAGCCGCAGGTCCTCTAGTGAAAGCATAAGCATCTGTATCTCTATAGTTTTTACCACCAAAAAAGTAGAATTCTGTTTTCTCACCGATTGGCACCGCGCCATTCATAAATGCTGCAAAACCACTAATTTCTGCCTCTCCCATACCTCTTCTCCAAGGTGCACCTGGTCTTAAGGTTTTTTCTCTATTGACAAATTCTGTCGTAAAGTTCACAAAACCACCATCTGAACCAATATCAAAACCGTAGTTAGCAGCCACTTTATAAGTTGCACCATCTAATCCTGGGTAATCATTTCTTGTATCTGTTCCACCAGCACCGTCAACATCCGTGTAATTACCTGGAATGTTAGATGCATCTGAATCAAAAGTTCCTGGAGGGCTCGCATTATAAGCACCCGCAGTAACAGAACCTGTTAATTTATTTGTTCCTGTTCTTAATACGATATTAATCACCCCTGCAATCGCATCAGAACCATATTGTGCAGCTGCACCATCTCTTAAGATTTCGATTCTTTCGATAGCAGAAGCAGGAATGGCATTAAAATCTGTACCTGTATTACCCAAACCTCTAGTACCGAAGATATTTACCAAAGAAGATTGGTGTCTTCTTTTACCATTGATCAATACCAAAGTCTGATCAGGGCCTAAACCTCTTAAAGAAGCAGGGTCAATATGTTCTGCCCCATCCGCTCCAGATTGCTTGGTTGCGTTGAAAGAAGGTGCTAAATATTGTAAAATACGATTTAATTCGATGTTACCGTTTTGAGTAGCCACCTCTTGAATATCAATAATATCGACCGCAACGGGCGTTTCGGTAGCTGTTCTTCTGTAAGAACGAGAACCAACTACTTGTACCGCTCCTAAAGCAATACCTTCGGCTAGTTCTACATCTAAAGAGCTATCACCATTTAAGTCAATTTCAGTTGTGGAAAATCCAGTATAACTAAATACCAAAGTCGCATTACTAGAACTTACAGAAAGACTGTAATTTCCATCAAGATCAGTAATGGTACCATTAGAAGTTCCTTTTTCAAGAATATTTACCCCAATTAAAGGTTGGTTGGCATCATCCGCCACTCGTCCCGACACAGTATGTTGTGCGGCAAGTTGAACGGTAAAAAGTAAGGACAGTGTAAAAAGTAATAAATTTTTCATGCATTAAGCTTTAATTAAAAAATAATTTAACTAGTGAGTTATCATTTATTCGAGGGCAAATGTAGCTTTAAATACTTATTTTTTTTTTATGAATAAAATAGAATTATACAATTCATTAATTTTTGACTTTTTTTTTAATCCAAATAAAAAAAATAACTTTATTTACTTATATTTAAGTCAATTTTAAATCAACTATCTTTATTTAAACCCTAAATCGACTATGTCTACACAAGAATATTTAGATGCTTTCGATAAAAGAATCCTCAAATTGCTCGAAGCAGATGGCAAAAAACCTTTTTCCCAAATTGCAACAGATTTAGGTATCTCTAATACTATGGTACACCAAAGGGTCCTAAGAATGAAGGAATTAAAGATATTAAAAGGCACAACAGTTGTCTTAGATGAAAAAAAATTAGGCTTTGATTGGGGCGCTTTTACAGGCATCGTCCTCAAAGAAGATGCTAAGTCGGAGGAAGTAATAGAAGCATTAAAGCGAATTCCTGAGGTCGTTGAATGTTATTACATTACAGGAAGTTATACCTTATATATAAGAGTCGTCGCTAAAAGCAATGAACACATGCGGCAGCTACTTTATGAAAAAATAGACCATATTAAAGGAGTGAGAAAAACAGAGTCAATTATTGATTTTGGTTGTGCATTTAAGCGGAATGTGCCTTTTGAGATGGATTGAAAGGAGGTTATTGGAAGGAATAGAAAGTTATTAGAAGTTATTGTCGAATAAACGGGAAATGTATTTTTAAAAACAATGATAAGTTTACCATCCACTATAATGTATAGTGATCTGGTTAAATCGAGATAGCAATAATCATAACGCCAATAATTGCTTCTAAAACGACTTGTTGAAATCAAAAATGAACAAAATTGCCTTTCTTTTACAATGCCTACTTTAATAGACCAATTAAATGTTCGATATTTGTAGCCAATTTGAAGAGAATAAATAACTAGGCAAATTTCAAAATTTTCAGTTTGCATCTATTTATTCTAGTGAATAACTTTCAATAACTTTAAATAAAATGGTCTCACAGAAAACAGCGCCAAAAGATGATTTTTACTGGGTAGAAGATCGGGAGCCTCATTTTGATAGACGAAAGGAGATTTTAGCAGCGCATCCAGAAGTAAAGCAGCTATTTGGTATTGATAAAAATTTAAAATATTGGACAACCTTGATGGTGATAGTGCAATTAACCATTGGACTTTTTGCACATCAATTATCTTGGGTTCCTTTCTTGTTGGTGACTTATATTGTCGGCGCAACGATTGCAGGTGCAATGTTCTTAGCCATCCATGAAATCACGCATAATTTGGCTTTTAAGTCTAAAAAACATAATAATATTTTTGCCATTTTTGCCAATCTACCAATTGTTGCACCTTATGCGATGTCCTTTAAGGTGTATCATGGATTGCACCATTGGCATCAAGGAACAGATGGGATAGATGTGGATATTCCGATGGTCAAAGAAGCTTCTTTTTTTAGAGGGTTATTTGGTAAATTGACTTGGTATATTAATCAAATACTGGTGTATGCTTTCCGACCGATTTTTGTCAAACAAATCGAATTAGACAAATGGCAAAAGTATAATATAGCTTTTCAACTAGTAGTCATGGCTATTTATTTACCGTTTGCAGGCTGGTCAGGCTTACTATATTTATTACTGTCTATGTTTTTTGCAGGAAGTTTACACCCTACAGCAGGGCATTTTATCTCAGAACATTATGTATTTGAAGAAGGACAAGAAACGTATTCTTATTATGGTCCTTTGAATAAAATTACCTTTAATGTAGGCTATCATAATGAGCATCATGATTTTCCAACCATTCCAGGAAGTCGCTTGCCACAGTTAAAGAAAATGGCACCAGAATTTTACGATAATTTACATGCGCATGATTCTTGGGTTGGTGTAATTTATGGATTTTTGTTTAATAAAGATATTACTTTATTTTCTCGGACTAAGCGGAAATAGACGGGTTACGAGTTGCAGGTTGGCATAGTATTTTTAACCAATATTAGTGTACTATAAATAAAATAAGTCCTTCTTCCAAACTGTATGGGAGAAGGACTTCTTTTTGGTGTTAAGTAAAACTTTAAACCAAATATAAATAAGAAACCAATCAAAATTACTATAAATACTCGCAACTCGCAACTCGCAACTCGTACCCCGAAATCATTTCAATATTTTCAGTCGATTAAACAACCCTTCTTTATAATTTCTTCCCAAAGGCAATCGCTCTTTGTTAATAATCACTTCACTAGTACTCATATCAATATCGGCTATTTTAGATAGTGCGATAATATAAGCCCGTTGAATTTGCACAAAATAATCTGAGGGCAATTGCTCCAACACTTTTTTCAACGATAATTTTAGGATATATTTTTTAGTAGTGGTATGAATTAAGCTATAATTACCCTCCGTCTTAATCCAAAGTACTTCATCTATGGCAATTTTTCGAAGTAAATTATTTTGCTTCACAAAGAAAGCATCTTGAATAAAACCGACTTCAGAATAACGCTTCCTTTTCAAGTTAGTATCTATGGTATTTTGCAGCGTATATTTACTAAAAGGCTGCACAAAGTAGCCCATTGGTTGAACTTGTCTAGCCTGTCGGTAAATTTCAGGATCATCTGATGCTGCAATCAGAAAAATAGGCAGAAGCTTGGTCTTTAAATGAGCAGCTAATTGGATACCTTCAGGTTTTCCATTAATGATAACATTGGCGATAACTGCATCGACTACTTCTTCTTCAATATATTGAAGTGCTGCCATTGCCGTATCTACTGTTTTTACAGGGTGACAACCGATAGCTTCAATCTGTTCTTCTAAACTAGTTGCGGTAGAAGTATTCCCTTCTAGTATTAAAAATTTTAACTCGTCCATGGTTTTGTGTTCAATTATAGTGTGTAGGTTCTAATTGGGGTTTAATCTTAACTCAATAATGGTATTCTAGTTATTTTAAATTATCATAAAAGCATTGCTTTCAGTATAACTTAAAACCATCTTAGTAGTTAAAATAGTAATAAAAGGCACTAAAATCAGTACTAATTTATAGATAAATAGATTGCTATAATGCGATGAAGCATTAAATAGAAATCCATACTATCTTATTGATCCAGCGTTATTAACAAATACGAATTTATTATTCAACTTGGTCAAGTTGAACGATTTTTTAGGGTAGGAAATGAAATAGTTATTTTTGAGTGATGCGAAAGTAAAGAAAAATGTCTATACATCAAAAAAATGACACTTTTTTTACTGTTTTATGACTTAATCTTAACAATTGGAATAAATAGCTGCTACCGAAAGCGGGTGGATCGTTACCTATATTATTAAGTTCAACCCTTCATCGGCTTCAATTATATCTGAACTCCTTTTAGAATTTCATGGACATCTTGTTGAATTTTACGAGCTAAATTATCTGCGACGACTTTAGAATTGCTTTCTGAATAAACTCTAATGATGGGTTCTGTATTAGATTTACGAAGGTGAATCCAGTCTTTATCCAATTCTATCTTTAAACCATCAATGGTATTCAGCTCATAATTTTTGTATTTTTCCTTAAGGCGAACTAATAAATAATCAATATCAATATCAGGCGTAAGCTGTATTTTATTCTTAGAAATGGTATAATTAGGGTAAGTTGATTTCAAAAAAGACACAGGCTTACCAAAATCTGCTAAGTGAGATAAAAACAACGCAATACCTACAAGTGCATCTCTACCATAATGAGCATCAGGGTAAATAATACCTCCATTACCTTCTCCTCCAATGACTGCCTCTACTTCTTTCATTTTCGTTACCACGTTCACTTCACCAACCGCAGAGGCATGATAAACGCCCCCATGTTTTTCCGTAACATCTCTCAATGCTCTAGTAGAAGATAAGTTAGAAACCGTATTACCTTTAGTATGCTTTAATACATAATCAGCAACTGCCACTAAAGTATATTCTTCCCCAAACATTTCTCCGTCTTCGCAAACAAAAGCTAGTCTGTCTACATCAGGGTCTACAGAGATTCCTAAATGTGCTCTACTTGTCAATACCTCTTGAGCCAACTTTCTTAAATTATCAGGTA
Organism: Saprospiraceae bacterium; assembly: GCA_965277445.1. Classification (GTDB taxonomy): domain Bacteria; phylum Bacteroidota; class Bacteroidia; order Chitinophagales; family Saprospiraceae; genus JAFMDF01. Next base: position 414,761 of record CBDICY010000010.1, read on the forward strand.
ATGGTTCTGGATTATGTGCAAAATCTCCCGTCATTTCTTCATTCAATAGGGTAACTTCACAACCTAGTGCTTCTAATAAAGGAGGAAGGGAGAGCGCTCCTGTAGAATTAATACAATCTACGACTACTTTAAATCCTTTTGTTTTTACATTTTCTATATTTACTAAGGGTAAAGCCAATACAGACTCAATATGCTTTGCGATATAAGTATCGTCCTTTCTATAAGTTCCTAATTTCTCAACAGGTGCATATTCAATTGCTCCTTTTTTTATCGTATTAAGGATTGTTTGTCCATCTTTAGCAGATATAAACTCTCCTTTTTTGTTCAATAACTTTAAGGCATTCCATTCTTTAGGGTTATGACTAGCTGTCAGAATAATCCCAGCATGTGCTTTTTCTTTGACCACCGCAACTTCTACCGTAGGCGTTGTAGACAATCCTAAATCAACCACATTAATCCCCATCATCTGTAGGGTACTACAAACTAGGTTATTCACTAAGGTACCCGAAATTCGAGCATCTCTACCAATTACAACAGAAGGTGCTTTGTACTTTTTCAGCAGCATTGTACCAAAACCTGCGGTAGATTCCACAATATCTTGCGGTGTTAAGTTCTTCCCCGCAGCGCCGCCAATAGTCCCTCGAATTCCAGAAATTGATTTAATTAGTGCCAAGTGGTCAATATATTATAGGAGTTTTGAATTTGCTTATCAATTCAATTAATTGACAAACAACCATTTTTTGGTTAAATTCTTTAATTTTCCTAAGTTTAAAGAATAAATGAGCGCAATAGTATCAAATGCTACCATTGCGCTCATTTTTAGTTTTAGTGTAGCTTTTAATTGTACGGCAAGTACATAAAATAAGTTGTTAGAAAAAGCCATTTTGTTTACCAACAAATAAACAAAAATTCTATAGACTAAACAATCTTTAAAAGCATTATTCGATGAATTGTTTATTTATTCTTCAATGATGGCATCATCTATCAATGGATCACCATCGCCGTCCGTATCGTTAAAACCATGAATATCGCCTTTAAACGGATCTTTAGCTTTATTTACATCTTCTTTGGTCTCTACAATATTAATTTCTCCTTCCTTCTGAAAATCTCCTCTAGCGTAACGATCTGCTTTTGCAAAAAAATCATCTTTCCCTTCCAACGTACTTTTATTTAAGTCTTCATACCCCACTTTATCAGATAATTCTCCACCAGAATTTTTAACTTTCTCCTCTATATCATTCGCTAATCCTTTCGCTTTTTCTAAAATAGCGTCTAAAGATTCTTCGGGATTATTGATAGCCTCCTTTGCTTTATCTGCTATACTACCTCCTTTATCTAAAATCGAACTACCGAGATTCGTAGACAAATCTTCCATCTTATCCGTTAGCCCTTCTGTCTTATTCAAAATTGCACCACCAATAGTAGTGGAAGCATTTTTGAAAGTGTCTGCCAAATCGCCTCCTTTGTCCAAGATTTTGCTACCTACATTTTCGGCAAGTCCTTCTGCTTTTTTCAACGCATCACTTTCTAAAATGGTTTTTCCGACATTCTCTGTAGTTTCAATAATTTTTCCACCGACATTCTCCGCTAATTCACCAGCGTTTTTTAAAGCATCACTTTCTAATACTTTTTTGCCAACGCCCTCTGTAAAATCAGCCGCTTTATTCAACACTTCACTTTCCTTGAGTTTTTCACTCACATTACCAGCGATATCTTTCACTTTATCCCCTAATTGCCCAGTAACAGCTGATGCTTTTTCGCCAAACTGCCCCGTAGCATTCTTCGCTTTTTCCGCCAAATCACTAGCGACATCCATGACGTTATCACTCATGCTACTTTTTGTTTTTTCAAACAAATTACTGCCTTTCTCAAACATATCTTTTCCTGCATCTTTTGTAGCATCCGCCGCTTTTTCTGCTGCTGATTTTGCTACTGCCTCCGTCGTAAAAAATAAACGCTTTAAAGAACTTAAAAAACCCATCTATTATTAGTTATGAATTATGAGTGATGAATTAGGAGTATGCGTTATTCCTAACTCATCACTCATAATTTATCATTAAACTTATACAATTTTGTCTAAATCATCTTTGGCTTGTTTAGCTTTATCTGCTAAATTTTCGCCAACATCTTTCGCTTTCTCTGTTACATTAGCCGCCATGTCTGCCGCTTTTTTGCCAAGATCGCTATTCTTCACTTCATCTGCAACTCCTTTTGCCTTTTCTACCAAATCTCCAGTTTTATCTTTGACGACTTCCGAAACCTCCGCTGCCATTCCTTTCGCCTTCTCCATCAAATCACCAGATTGTATACTTTCGCCAACATTTGCCGCCATTCCTTTGGCATCTTTCGCCATTTCTTGTGCTTTTTCTGCCAAATCCCCCGTTGCATCTTTCGCAACTTCTGCCACATCCGCTGCTACGTCTTTTGCTTTACTCAACATATCTCCTGCTTTCTCCGATAAATCTCCAGTAGCATCTTTTGCTGATTCTACCACATCACCTGCCACATCTTTCGCTTTGGCCATCATATCTCCCGCTTTATCCAATAAATCGCTTTCCTTTACTTGTTCTACCGTATCTTCTGCCATGTCCTTTGCCTTCTCCATTGCATCCCCTGCTTTTTCTAGTAAATCGCCACCTAAATCCTTACCTGCTTCGGCAGCTTTTTCCGCTGCTGATTTAGCAACTGCCTTTGCGCCAAATACTAAACGTTTCATGTCACTTAAAAAACCCATAGTTATTATTGTTTTAGTTTAAAACAAGATGACCTTAAAGCCTTTAATCTTGTTTAAGTAGGTTAAAAAAATTAGTTTTTAATATTTTACATGAAATAGGCAAGAAAATAAGTTTAACAAGTTTAGCCTAATTGCCTATATAACAGTTTTTATTATAAAATGTATTATTTATACGTCTTAAAAAAGAAAGCGTCACAGGCATGAAGATACTAAGTATGTTTTTATAACAAAAGAATTTTCGATAAAAATAGCCTCCTTTTCTTCCAAAGGATTGTATTTCAATAAATTAAGTAGCAATTAATCCTTATTTTTCTTTATTAATGAGGAATAATCATAAAATTAAAAAAGACAAAAGGGAGTAGGAAAAAATAACCTACCCAACTAAATAGTCCATGTCACTTTGGAATTTAGGTGAAAAAGTGACTTGTGATTGGTGATTAATGATTGGATTAATCACTTTTATTAAAAGGTCTTTTATTGCTAAGTCATCAATTTTGAGTAGATTTAGTTTTTTCAGTCCTCTAACATTGTATTTTCTTGTTTTATACCTTCATAAAATTAGCGTTCTGGTTGTCGAACGCTAAAAAGAGTAGAATTCATAACCTTCAAATTCAGCATGGATTTAAATGCCAAAACGTTGAACCAATAAAATGATTCTCTTTTTTTGCAAAAAATTTAAATATCGTTTTTGAATACCCTATTTTTGTCTTTCCAAACTAAATAGACCAATTAATTGTTTAATAGAAAATAATTTTCCAACTCTTAAAGAAAAAAAATTATGGCTGAAGTCATCCGCATGCCTCGAATGAGTGATACGATGGAAGAAGGTGTTATTGTAGGCTGGTTAAAAGAAGAAGGTGAAGCAATTGAATCTGGTGAAACCCTAGCAGAAGTAGAAACCGATAAAGCTACTATGGAATTAGATAGCTATAGTGATGGTGTCTTATTACATATTGCCGTTAAAGAAGGTCCAGTACCTATCAATGGGGTCATTGCTGTAATTGGAGAAGAAGGGGAAGATTGGAAAGCAGCTATCGCAGCCGCAAGTGCGGGAGATAGTGGACAAGCAGATGCACCTGCCGAAGCAGCAACAGCAGATGCACCTGCTGAAGTTGAAGAAACGGTTAGTGAACCAACTCCATCAATGGAAGAAAGAATTAAAGCTTCTCCACTTGCCAAAAGTATGGCAAAAGAAGCAGGCATCAATTTAGCAGGCGTATCGGGAAGTGGTGACAATGGAAGAATTGTCAAACGAGATATAGAAGCAATTTTAGGTGGACAACAAACGACTGCTGCACCAAAAGCAGCTCCTGTTCCACAAGTACCTGCACCAGCTAAAGCAGCACCTTCCATGCCTGCACCATCTTTCTCGATGAATAGTGGCGAGGCAAATTATGAAGAGGTAGCAATTAGCCAAATGAGAAAGGCTATTGCAAAAAATGTAGTTGCTAATAAATTTACTGCACCCCATTTTTATTTGACGACAGAAATAGATATGGAACAAGCAATTGCTTCTCGTGTCCGTATGAATGAAGTTTCTCCTACAAGAATTTCCTTTAATGATTTAGCCGTAAAGGCAGCAGCTGTTGCATTACGCCAGCATCCTGTCATCAATGCAGCTTGGTTAGAAGGTAATAAAATTCGATATAATGGCGATGTCAATATCGGTGTAGCAGTAGATACAGGAGATGGTTTATTAATCCCTGTTGTACGACATGCCGACATGAAATCTTTATCTCAAATCAATGCAGAAGTAAGAGCTTACGCAGGACAAGCCAAAGAGAAAAAATTACAACCTAAAGATCAACAAGGTAGCACTTTTACGATCTCTAACTTAGGTATGTTTGGTATAGAAGAATTTACGGCTATTATTAATCGACCCAATGCTTGTATTTTAGCAGTTAGTGCGATTATCGAAAAGCCTGTAGTTAAAGATGGCGCATTAGCTATTGGACAACGCATGAAAGTAACCCTTTCTTGTGACCACCGAGTAGTGGATGGCGTTGCTGGTGCTAAATTCTTAAAAACATTTAAAGAAATATTGGAAGACCCGATTAGAATGTTGGTGTAAATAGAGGTTTAAAGGTGAACAAACAACCTCAACTTCAAAATAAAATATACCTATTTGGGATTGAAGTTCCTGTTTGTTGAGAACCTATAAATAGCCATTATTTTTTCTCTTTTCCAAAAAATTAACTTTTAAAGCCATTCGTTGTTTTACACAATAACGAATGGCTTTTTTTTGTATAGTGGGACTTTAGTTCCACGAAAAAACACAGGGAATTGATTGAGGTTCAGAAAATAAACGGTGTTTTTTTGAAGTGGGGATTTGATAAATTTAAATTATCTGGCACCTTATTTTGTTAGAAAAATATATCAGATACTTCGAAGGTATCAGATATTTCATGCTATTCAAAACCACCAATTAATTAACGAATTTCAATAAGCTCTCTGATACAATAGTAAAACAATGAGTAAAAAAACATTAGTGTTAGGCGTTTCCTTAAAACCACATAGATATTCCAATATGGCGGTCAATAGATTGGTGAATCATCAGCATGAAGTAGTAGCCATTGGGTTAAGAGAAGGCATTGTGGCAGGCGTTCCTATTATTAAAGGAGAGCCAGATTTAGATAATATTGATACGATTACCTTATACATGAATCCTAAACGACAAGTGGCTTTATACGATTATATCCTTGGTCTACATCCAAAAAGAATCATTTTTAATCCCGGTACAGAGAATATGGAATTGATGGAATTGGCACAAGCCAAAGGTATTGAAACGGAAATTGCTTGTACTTTAGTGATGTTGTCGATTGGAGATTATTAAGTAGCTTAGGCTTCCAGTTAGGTTGCTCAGAACGTAGGATAAAGTTCCCCTGGTTTTTGATAAGGTGGAAAAAATCATATATCTTACATCATAAATCCATCTAATTTTCACGTAACAGATTTATCATTTTTTAAACCCGATCCAACATCATTATCAGTTCTAAAAATACCTGCCTATGCATACCAGGCGAGGAGAAGATATTTCAATATCTCCATAGTTCTGAACAACCAAGTTTCCAACCTGAGTGGCAGCAAGAAATAATCAATTATGCTAATCTACAAACTAAAAAAGCGACTTAGGAGTTTATCCCCTAAGTCGCTTTTTATTTAGTACAATTAAACAATTTTTGAATAATCATCTACAAACTGCCTACTGCAAACTGTGTTACTGCCTACTAGTACCCAGATTTATTTCCCTTAAAAGTACCAACACCAGCATCAGGTCCTTCTGGTTTGCCCATTTCCGCATCACCAGCTTTGGCTACGTCGATTTCAACTCGACGGTTGATTTTACTTTTATTAGCAGGAATAATATTTTCTGATTCTCCTCCCCATTGTAAAACAAGGCGGTTTCTAGCAATATTATAAGTATTCACTAAATGATCAACCGTAGCGGCAGCTCTATTATAAGACAATACATTATTATAGTTTTCAGAAGCAGCTTGATCTGTATAGCCTCTTACCACAAATCTCATTTGAGGATTACTCTTCATTACTTTGCCGATTTGGTGTAGTTTTTCATACTCAGAACGGGCAACCGTATAGCTATTATTAGAAAAATTGACATTTGGTAAATACCAATTCATAACTGCATCTTTTGCAGTAAGGTCGTAATCCTTAATTTTCGCATCTACAATTCTGTTTACATCTCCTTCTGTAATATAAGATGGTTCTGGAATTTGCGCTACCCCTTCTCCATTAACCGTATAACCTGGTGCAGAGTAAGGTTCTTTATCCTTATAATCTGCGACACCATCGCCATCACTATCCATTGCATTTCCTTTAGCATCAACTCTAGCGCCAGCAGGAGTTGATGTATCTTCATCCCACATATCGACGATACCATCTTTATCTTCGTCTGTTAAGTCAAATTTTGGACGAGCTTTTAACTCTGCAATATCTCGCATAACATCCTCAAAAGGACTAGCCCAGTACAAAGGCTGTTTAATACCTTCTCTTTGACCGATATTGAAATTCAATCGAATATTTGTGAAGTTGATAAAATCATTATCATTACCTGCAAATCCATCAATTAAATCTTGATCTTTTCCAAATGGACGAATCCCCATAGTTTCGATAGCTACGTTGAATTTATCGCTAATTTTAAAAGCAAAACCTACACCAGCTTGAATACTCACTTTAGTATAGCTATCGGGGTCAGCTACCGTACTTGAAGTCACGTCTGGAGAAATGCTATTTACACCACCTCCAAAAAGAGCATAAATGTTTGTCTTTTTAGGGCCATCATATCTCAGGTTATTCAAGCTCATGATTCCATGAAGACCAAGACCAGCGACTTTTGTATTGTATTCTAAAGTCTGGTCATCTGTTTCGCCATTAAGTGAAAGGAAACTCCCTTCTACTCTGACTGACCATAAATAATCAATAGCTTTTCGGTAATGTAGACCTATCCCAAAACCAGGACGGTTATCAATATCTCCGTAATTAGCCGCATAGCCTACAGTCAAGCCAAATTCAGCAGCATGTTTTGCTGGTGGCGCATATCCAACTGTAACACTTTGGGCAGTTAAGGTTCCCCCAAATAAACTAATTACTATTGCAAGTAAAAAATTATTCCTCAACATAATAGGTTTAAGTTTTAAGAAAAAAATAATAAGGATGTCAACTTCTAAACAGTTGATTTAGTTAAAGTTATAATATGTTTTCTCTAAAAAGAGTCATCCGATTATATAAATTAAAAAGTAGGAGCAAATATAGGAATATTTGACATTAAATTAAGTTTCTTATGTTTATTTGAATGGAGGTAAATTGTTTTATCCTACAATTTTTATATTTAGACTGAAAATTAGGGAGGTTATAACTTTTCAAAGCAAAAATAAGTCCAGTAGTGAGGACAAGTTAGTTTTTTTCTACCATAAAAGAAACTAATCTTTCTTTAATCTACACTCTAAAGACTATTTTTATGACCCAAAGTTGCAAAATAATAAAATTATGAAAAAAGTTGGTTTTATCACTTGTCAAACATATCATCAATTAGCAAAAGATGAACAATATTTAATAGCACCTTTTAAACATGCAGGCATGGAAATCGTTCCTGTGATTTGGGATCAACCAATCAACTATGAAGTGATTGATTTATTTCTTTTTCGTTCTGCGTGGGATTATCATGAAAAAACAGCTGCCTTTGAAACTTGGTTAACTCAATTGAAAGAAATTAACACGCCAATTTACAATCCGCTTTCTATTATCGAAGAAAATTATGATAAACGCTATTTAAAAAAATTGCAAGACAAAGGTTTTCCAATTATTCCAACTTTATTTTTTGATGATGTACGTGCCATTAATTTAGCAGAAATTATGGCAAGGCAACAATGGGAAAAAGGCGTCATTAAGCCTGTCATTTCCATGTCTGCTTATCATACTTATTCTTTTGACCAAACTAATTGTCAAACATTACAAGCCCAATTAATTCATTATTATGGCGATACAAAAGTCATGGTGCAACAATTTGCGAAAGAAATTACAGCACAAGGAGAATGGTCTCTAGTTTTTTATGATAAAGAATACTGTATGTCGGCTTTAAAAACACCAAAACAAGGGGAATTTAGAGTACAAAGTGAATTAGGCGGTTCTATTACTTATCCAGAACCACCAGCCAACATCATTACAGAAGCAAAAGCTATTTTAGAGAGTTATACAGAAGAAATTTTATACGCTCGTATGGATGGCGTCATTCATAATGGTCATTTTCAGTTAATGGAAGCGGAATTGATTGATCCAGAGTTATATTTTAGGGCTGGGGAGAAAGGGCAGCAGAGATTTTTGCAGGCGGTTTTACGTAGACTCTAAAAAAACGATGAACGATGAATGATAAATAGAAAAACGGAAATAACTATGTATAATACTCAAGAATTAAGTCTAATTAACTTCTTTAGACTCTTGCAGGTAGTTTAAAATTGAAGTTGAAATTATATTTAAAGTTGAAGTTTATTTAGTACCTTAAAAATCTTGTTAATCCTGAAAAACCCTGTCATCCTGTATAAAAAAAGATTGCCGAGTGAAGTTGTGGCTTCAACACTCGGCAAGACGGGTTTTGCCATCAGATAGACGCACAAAAACCAAGTAAGGTCAAGGACAGATAAAATGATTAAAAAACAAAATAAAAGAACCCTTACTCTTAGAACTTTAATAGTTGTTGGGCCATTTTGAAAACGCCCGACTTTTTAATAAAACATATCTGTAATTCGCCCACAAAATTAAGGGTAAAAAGAGTTGATGTCAATTTTCTTTGTTCTTTTTTTTTGGATTATTTTGATTTTAACATTTTTAGTAATGGATTAAAATAGTAAGTCATTTCCCAACGGATTTAAAGCCCAACGGATTAGTATTTACTGAAAAAAAAGAGCGAACTTTGTCTGTATTGAAAGGTTTTTAATGGTAGCAATAACTAACAAATAACTATAATTCGTGGAGGCAATAAATCCGTGGGGAATAAAACACAACATCTCCAACTCCATTATTTACAAAATCTAAAACATAAATGGCATCCTTCTCACAAATCATCAATGGCGAAACGCCTGTATTAATCGACTTTCATGCCACTTGGTGTGGTCCATGCAAAGCTTTAACGCCCATTATTAAAAACGTCAAAAAAAAAATAGGTGATAAAGCCAAAATTATCAAAATAGACATTGATAAAAATCAAGCGCTAGCCAATAAATTACAAATTAGAGGCGTCCCTACGTTGATTTTGTATAAAGGTGGCGAAAAGAAATGGCGACAATCAGGCGTTGTTTCAGAATTGGAATTAATCAAGGTTATAGGGGAGCACCTATAATAAAATTCACTTATTTGCGTATTAAATTAAATTTTATTCGTATATTGCGGATTTTATTAATAAAAGAGAATACTACACTAAATCAGTAGGCAGTAAATAGTTAGCAATAGGCAGTAACGATTTTACTTTTAAATGGGGAGCTTCTTATTTGAATTTTCTCATTTATCTACCCGTGTACCATTCACCGTAAACCGTATACCGTCTTATGTACCTAACCGTCCATTTTGGTTTAGAACTTGATGATAAAGTAGTTCCTAAAAAAACAGCGAACGAATTAGGCGTACACTATTTAGGTCCACAAGGTTTCTTGTTTTTGTTAGAAGCACATCTTGGGTTAATCGGTCCAATGAATACCATTGATTATCTAAGGATAGCGCAATATAGACATGCCTTACAACAGCATCTAGACCACGCCCCTGATGCCTTTTACAAACAATCCTTTGAAGCCGATCAATTAGCTGCTGCAGAAGAATTATTAAACCGAAGAGACGAACTTAAATTAGCAGGCTGGGATTTTGAGTCTGCCAATGATTTACCAGCTAGATTAAATGATTTAGCAGGCGTAGAAGAAGCTTTAGAAAATGCAGATTACGATTTTGCGACAGGTTTTGCCGATCGTTTTATTCGAGTTTTAGAAGCCTGTGAAGAACGTGCCACACCCATTAAACAGTTGTTATTAAACGAACCTCGTGTTCTATTTCCCTTCCATTGGCAAAAAATATTTACGTATTTAGAAGAACAGGGCACAGAAGTTAACCAATTACCAGAACCTGTAGTTGAGGGGCAACACGATTTAGCCGTTTTCCAAAAAGCATTGAAAGGAGAAAGAGGCAAGGTCAAGGCACAACAGGATGGTTCGTTACTGGTTATTCGAACAAAAAGAGAGACCGACGCTGCTGCCTTTTTAGCTAAAAAAATACAGCTCAATACAGATTATCGACCTGTTTGTCTAATCCCAGAAAAGAATCGAGCGTTAGACAATGCCTTAATCCAAGAAGGCTTGCCAAGTTTAGGAATTTTATCTGCATCTCTAGCTCGACCAACTTTACAGATTATCAAATTAGTGACCGCTTTTTTGTGGCGACCAATTGATCCTTATAAGGTACTGGAGTTTGTGACTTTACCGATCAAACCCTTAGAATCAGACTTAGCCGTAATTATTGCGCGCCAAATTGCACAAAGACCAGGCTTAAATAGTGATAATTGGTATGCTTCTATCAATCAATATTTTGAAGAGTTAGAAAAAAAGGCCGCCGCCGATCCGTTGATAAAAATTGATAAAATTCGAAAAGAATACCAATTTTGGTTTGAAAGACGGCGCTATGATATTTCCAAATCCTTACCCAAAGATGAGGTTATTGAAGTATTTGAATATATAGCAGATTGGGCAGCTCAGAAGTACGAATCAGATGGCAATACCAATAAGTCTTTGCTCGTTTTAAGCGAACAATCCAAACGGATTAAAGAGTTAATGGAAGCTTTGCCAGACGCTTATAATTTTCTCAACAATCTAGACTTAGAGCGAATTGTCCGAACGATTTACCAACCTTCGCCCGTTCTTTTTAGAGAAGTAGAAGTAGGTCATTTACCGTTCGTTTACCATCCAAGTGCAATCATTCAACCTACACCAGATTTATTATGGTGGAATTTTTCTTTAAAAGAACAGCCTTCTTTCTTTTCCAAATGGTATCAACCAGAAATCAATTATTTTAAAACGATTGGAATTGAATTGGAGACTCCAAAGAAAGAAAATGATGTATTGATCTGGCAACGCAAGCGTCCGATGCTTCAGGCAAGCGAACGACTTATTTTAATCATTCCTGAAAGAGTAGAAGGTAAGGAGGTTTTATCTCATCCATTATTAGGCGATTTAGAAGCAACTTTTGAAAATTTAGAAGCACTTACTTTTGACATAGATAAACAACAAAATGCCGCTTGTTTGGAAGGGGCTTTTAATCTCCCGAATTGGGTTAATCTAAATCAACAATTTATCAGTCAGCCCATTCCCGTTTTAGATGTAGAACGGGATGAATTATTCAACGAAAGAGAACATGAGACGTTCACCAGTTTAGATTCTTTATTTTATTATCCCTATCAATGGGTTTTCCGACATAAAGTTCGACTACACAAATCCTCCATTTTAAGTGTCGTAAGTGATAATGCCTTATTAGGGAATTTGGCGCACCGCTTCATTGAATTATTACTAAAAGAAGACATTTTACTTTGGCAAAAAGCGCAAGTAGAAGATTGGATTGATCAAAAAGCCCCTCGGCTATTTGCCAGAGAAGCCGCTACCCTATTGATGTACGGCCGAGAACCCGAACGATTGGCTTTTTTAAATACCATTAAATATGCAGCTTGGAGTTTGGTGTCTAGTATTCAGCAAAATGGATGGAAAGTAAAGGGTACCGAGATGGATTTAAAAGGACATTTTATTGGCATTCCGATGAAAGGAAAAGCCGATTTGGTGTTAGAAAGAGACGGTGAACTTTGTGTAGTTGATTTAAAATGGAGAGGCGGAAATTATCGGAAATCTGTAATTAAAAATGAAGAGGATTTACAGTTGGTCATGTATTCCAAATTACTAACGCCCGATGCCACTTGGGCACATACAGCTTATTTTATACTAGAAAAAGGCGAAATGATTGCCAGAAACCACCAAGCCTTCCAAAATTGCGTTGCGGTAAATCCAGATTGTGACCACATCGAAATCAATGAAAGAATTTGGGCAAAAATGGAAGCGACTTTGCGTTGGCGTTTAGCTCAATTAAAGAAAGGAAACATCGAAATCCGTACTAAGCAAACCCAATTAGATTTGGAAGAAATTTACGAAGGGGAATTAATGGATTTATTAGAAATGAAGGATGGCAATGCACCTTTTGATGATTATGGGGTGTTGATTGGGTTAGTGAAGTGATAACGGTACTTGGTACACGGTACACGGTACACGGTAAATTAAATCAATAATCTAGTTGGTGGTCATTAAAAAAAGAAAAATGCAAATGAAAAAATACTACATAGATAACAAAGAAGAAGGGACAACAAGAAAAACTTGCCATCCAAATTTTAATTCAATACTGAAAGATGACATTTATATAGACATAATTGATGAATTCTCGCCATTTGGAAACGATGAAGGTTGGGAAACTTTAAGAGAATTAGAAAAATGGTATTTAAATGAATATGATGAGGATTCTTTAATCTTAGATTTTATAACAGAATATTTTACTGAAAATTGGGGGTGGTCAGAAGTTGATTTACCTAAATTGCAAACTCTTGATATAGAGGAAATAAATCAAATTCAAAAAGAGGAAGAGGATTTTTTAGTTATATTTCCTCAAATAGTAATTGCCACAGCATTTGGGCAATTTAAAATTACAGGACTAATTAACGACTATTTGAAAGAAATTACGCAGAAAGTCATTGAACAGCAAAAGTTGATTGCACAACAAAAAATTAATAAAGATGAAGTTGATTTATCAAAGTTGATAAAAGTTGTAGACGGTGCTTCTACAAGGGTAAACGATGAAGGAAATATGAATCATATTCTAGATGCTTATCTAAAAAGGTTGACTAAAATGAATCTTGATTTGGATAAAATTCCAATGAAAAAGAATGAGTAAAAAAGAAAACGAATCGCCAATCAAGCATCTATTAGTGTTTAGTTACACTAAAATTTCCAGTTTACATCACATATACCGCTCCAAAATAGTCAAAATTCGCTCCGTCAACTCATCCTTACAAGCCATTTTATAATCGTCATAAGTACAAGGAATCAACTCGTGTTTGCCTTCGGTTTCGCTATCCATTTGTATCCACCAACGACCACTTTTCGTACTTTTCCAAAAAGTCGCATTATGATCATAATCTTTAAAAGAAATGATATATTCTATCATGCCATCCGTGGAGGCAGGAAAATCTCTTTTTCTATTATAAATACCTTCTATAAAATACCAAATAAGGTGGGCGATTAATTGAGCCGTTTGGTCACCTTTATCTTTTTTGGGATGATAACCATAAAAACCTATTGAAGTTAATTTATCACTCATTCCCGCATAGTGACATAATTGACAAGCCTCTTCGGAGGTAAAACCACTCGGTCTGTTGACCCAAAGTCCAGGCGCTTCAATTTGTTTGAGTGCTCCTACATTGAAATAAATCGTATCGGCTCCACGCAAAATAGGTTCTACCGTTTCCATATTCGATTTAGCTACGCCTAAACGGACCAAGTCATAATTTTTTCGTTCGTAATATTTAAGGGTAGCAGGTGGGGTCAGATGCGTTTGGTAACCGACTAAACCTAAGTTATCTAATTTAGGTACTTTCGCATTGCGAATAGTGGAGAGGTAATGAATATCTTCGGTATGAAAAGGAGTACCTTCATCAATAACGGCTACATTCACTTTTTTTCGGATATTCTGGTAAGCTTTAAATTGCCCCGCAAATTGTAAAGCCTTATCACTTAAAATAATGGGGATGATTTTATTATCCAATAATTCTCTGACAACGGGTAATAAAAATTCATCATTCGCTTTCCGCAAATTTCCGATATCCACAATCTCCATTTTCTTAAAAGAAAAAGCTAATTCATACAAATATTTACGAATAGCATCCGTTGCTTTTCCTGTTCCAA
>CBDICY010000011.1:0-29780 GCA_965277445.1 Saprospiraceae bacterium
GTTTGGATTCTCTTCAAAAGGCTCAGACATTGACAACCCTATTAAACCCTTATTAGATTTAATCACGAAAAAGTACGGAATTAATGATAATCGCTTTTACAAATTGTACATTAAAAAAAAGGTGGTAAAAAAAGGGAAAGAGTATATCAAGTTTGAAATCAAGGAACTACTTTGAAAACGATTACTGAAATAGCGAATAAAAACGATTCATACTTTCGCTCTATGGCCTTACATATTTGTAAGCATAAAAGCGATGCTGATGACTTGGTTCAGGATATGTACTTGAAGTTGTACAGATATGATAAAGTGAAGCTGGATGATATGCACAAGAACGGAGTTTCAAAATTCCTATGCGTTCGTATTATAAACCAACTATTTCTGGACAGCAAAAGGAAAAACAAAAAGGAGTTTTTCTATCATTTCCTTGAGGATTTCGGTGAAGATGTTGACGCTTTAGAACGACAGGAAAAAGCTGACCACATTAGATATTTTATGGAAAAGCTGTACTGGTTTGACAGCAGGCTATTTGATGAGTATGTAAGCTCAGAAATGACAATGCGAGGATTAAGCAAAGCGACAGGTATTAATTTAAGGTCAATCTTTAATGCGATAACCAGAGCAAAAACAGAATTACAAAAACTAAAGAAACATAAAGCACTTGAATAATGGGAAGAAAAAAAGGGAGTAAAAACAAAGCAAAAGGTCTTGGCGATACAATCGCTAAAGTAACAAAAGCAACAGGCATAGACAAAGTAGTTAAGGCAGTCGCTGGTGATTCTTGTGGTTGTGATGAACGTAGGGAAAAATTGAATAAATTGTTTCCGTACAAGAAAGACATAGAGATGACGAAAGACCAATTTAAGATATACGAAAGGATAAGGCCAATGCTATTTCTTGACCCTGTTAAACGTGACTTTGTAGAGAGCCTTAGAACTTTGCACAACGAAATAATGGGTACAAGATTAAAGCCAAGCAATTGCGGTTCTTGCGTTAAAGGTTGGAGAACCACTTTAGAAAACATATACATAAACCAGTGCAATGAAGATTAAATATGTAGTGCCTGAAAGTATTGACGAAATAAAATTGAATCAATATCAGCTTTTTTTGAAGCTACAAGACGAGATTAGCGAAAAGGAAATTGACCAAGTTTCTTATATGATACAGGTAATAAACATCTTTGTAAAGGGTGACCTATCCAAGATTGAAAAATTGCCAGTATCAAAGTTGGAGGAGATATTCCAAACGGTTCTTAATTTATTCCAACAGGGCGAAAGCAAGCTATTTCAAAGGGTAACAATAAAGGGGAAAGAATACGGAATGCACAGCAACTTGAGCGACATAAGTACAAGCGAGTTTGCAGACATTCAGGAGTTTGAAAAGAAAGGGTTTTCAGAAAACCTCCATAAAATATTAGCTGTGCTTTACAGACCCATAATTCAAGAAGCAAGCGGATTGTATAGGCTGGAGTCTTATACTGGCTTAGAAGGCAGGGATGAACTTTTTAAAGAGCATTTTCCTTGCGAAGCAGTTGACGGTTCTATTGTTTTTTTTTGGACTTTGAGAAACGAGTTATTACAAACTTCGCATACCTCTTTGAGCAGAAGGGAACGAAGGAAACTTTTAAGACAAGCAGAACAATCGAATGGGGCTGGTACCACTTCTTAATTGAGTTAGCAAACGATGACGTTTTGAAGTTAGATGCAGTCGGTGAAATCCCTATTGAAAAGGCTTTATTATTTCTGATGTATCGAAAAGACAAGAATGAACAGCAAACAAATAGATTAAAGAAAAACAGAACGTGACTTTTTTCGTTTTATACTTATGCAGACACTTTACCAAGTAGTAAATGAAATTAAGGAGCTGGCAACAGCGCATCCCCAAATCACTTCATTTTACTACGGAGATTCAATCCAATTAGACACAAAGACAGACAAGTTACCTGCTCTTTTGGTAGAGCCTCAAGGCAGCCAAAGTGGAAAAGGGTTTGTCACCTTTACAATCTTACTTACTTGCTTTGATATCCCAAGCAAAGACAGGAGCGATGATTTAGAAGTTGACTCGAAACTTTTCGATATGATTCAAGACGTTATCGGCCAGTTTGCAAATGGTAACCTCTTTAAAGATTACACAAATTACAGTTTAGATACAGACATTTCAATTTCCCCAAGTTCTCCAAACATCGATAAAAATGATAGGATGTTGGCCTGGACTGCTTCATTAGATATCACCGTAAAATATGCGAAAACAGGTTGTGCTGATTCAATTATTTATGACGCAACTATAAGCGATGGCATTGGAGTTTGGATAATAGAAGATACATTTACAGTACAATAAAAAAAAATATGGCAACAAGAACAACCTTAAAAGGGTATTTTCAAACAGGTGATAAACCAACTCAAGCACAATTTGAAGCGTTAATAGACGGAGTCCCAAACTTAACAGACGGAAGCGTAACAGATGCAGAATTTAGTTATCTAAATGGAACTACTTCAGCAATTCAAACGCAAATAGATGGCAAGCAAGCAACGCTGGTTAATCAAACAAATATTAAATCGGTCAACGGTGAAACTCTTTTAGGTTCTGGTGATTTAACGGTTTCATCATCGGCAGCTTGGGGAGGAATTACTGGAACTTTATCAAGTCAAACAGATTTACAAGATGAACTAAATTTAAAGGCAGATTTAACAGGGGCAACCTTTACAGGTGACGTTACTGCTCCAGATTTCATAGGTGACTTAAATGGGGCTGTTCGATTTGCTGCAAAAAATGAAAGTGGTGCTACTTTATTAAAGGGTAAGGTTGTCGCAATTATAGGGGTGAGCGGTTCAGAAACAACGGTTGATTTAGCCGATGCAGATAACGCATCAGCAAGACCAGCTTTCGGTTTAGTTTATGCAGATGCAAATAATAATGCAGCCGTTGAAGTTGTAACATTAGGCGAATTAGCAGGCTTAAATACATCAGCATTTAGCGAAGGTGATACTCTTTATGTTGATACAACAGCAGGAGGCTTAACAACAACACCACCAACTGGCGAAGCTGCCGACATTCAAAATATTGGTCGAGTTATAAGAAGTCACGCAAGTGCTGGAATTATAAGAGTAGGTGGAGCAGGCAGAGCAAACCAAACACCTAATTTAGATTCTGCAAAAATATTTTTAGGGAACGCAACAAATCAAAGTGTAGCAACGGCTGTTACTGGCGAGGTTACTATTTCAAACACAGGAGTAACAGAGGTTACAGGCATAGACGGCAACATTTCTATTCAAGGCTTTAGACCATATTCAAGGGAAACGACAACGGAAAGAACTTTATCTTTAACCGATGCTGGCACTTTTATAAGTGCTGAAAATGTAGGAGGCACGGAAGTAACTATTCCAACAAATGCATCAGTAGCATTTACTCAAGGAACAGAAATTGATTTCATTCAAAAGACGGCAGGCACTTTGAGACTAACAGCAGCATCAGGAGTTACATTAAATGGTGCAGTCGCAGGTTCAGTAGCGGTCACGGCTCAATGGGGAGGCGTTACAATTAAATTAATTGCTACTAACGAATGGATAGCAGTCGGTAAAATTTAGAAATATGATAGGAACGACTTTTGGAAATAGTGCAAGTAGTGGCGGTGGTTTTACATTTATGACTGCAACAGGTGGAACGATTACAACTGATGGAGATTATAAAATTCACACTTTTAGTTCATCTTCTAATTTTACGGTTTCTTCAATTGGAACAGACCCTACATATGGAAACGTAGTAGATGTGCTTTTAGTAGCTGGCGGCGGAAGCGGTGGCGGTGGTTCAAATGGAGTAGGAAGCGGTGGCGGTGGCGGTGGTTCTGTTCGTTCTGTTACCGGACAATCGGTTACTGCTCAACTTTACGCGGTAGCAGTTGGGGGCGGGGCGGCAGCACCCGCATATCAAGTTTTAGGAAATAACGGAACACAAAGTAGTTTTGCTGCGTTAGGCTCGGCAGTATTAGGCGGCGGCGGCGGCGCTGTTCCAATTAGTTCTGTTAACGGTCTTAGCGGTGGTAGCGGCGGAGGTGGCGCGTCACCAAACGGAACAGGAGGAGCAGCAGCCGGAGGTGATGAAGCGTTCTCAGGAGGCGCGGGGATGACTTCCACAATACCACCATATAGAGGGGCTGGAGGCGGAGGCGCTGGGGCGGTTGGTGCTTCGGGCAATGTTTCTGGAATTGGAGGCGCTGGAGTTTCTAAAACTATTTCCGGAGCGGCGGTTTTTTACGGTGGTGGTGGTGGTGGCGCAATACACACAGGAACCACACCGGTAGGAGGAAACGGCGGCGGCGGTAATGGCGCAAACAGAAAGAGCGTACCAGCATTAAACGCAACGGCTGGAGCAGCAAACACAGGAGGCGGAGGCGGAGCGGGTATTTATATCTCAGAGTTAGCGGCAAACGGCGGTAGCGGTATTGTAATAATAAAATATAAATTTCAGTAATGGCACACTTCGCAGAAATAGACGCAAATAATATAGTTACAAGGGTACTTGTATTTAATGACAATTATACAGATTCAGATTGTACAGCTTTATTAGGTGGTACTTGGATTCAAACGAGTTATAATAATAATATAAGAAAAAACTTTGCTGGTATAGGATACACATATGATTCAAATTTAGATGCTTTTATTGCACCCAAGCCTTTTAATAGTTGGGTATTAAATACTGAAACTTGCAAATGGGAATCTCCGATTGAAAAGCCTGAAGGTGATTATACTTGGAATGAAGATAATTTAAGTTGGGAAGAACAAGAAATATAAAAAAAATTGTTTGATACTGAAGAAATAAAGAAGGCTTTTGATGACTTTGGAAAGAAGGTCGTTAAGGATGCACGTTCTAATTTAGCCGCAAAGGATAAAGATGTAAGCGGCAACCTTTCACGCTCTTTAGATTACGAATTTGAAGGGTATAAAGGTGGGTTTCGCTTTGTCATTAATATGGATGATTATGGCATATTCCAAGATATAGGAGTAAAAGGAACAAAAAGCACCTATCCAGAAACAGCAAGAGCGCAAGAAAAATATAAGACAGACGGAGATAGTAAACCAAGATTTGGAAGCGGTAAAGGCAAAAAAGGAGGCCTTACAAAAGGAATTAATAAATGGGTAAGGGCCAGACGCTTTCAGTTTCAAAGTAGACAAGAAGGAACAAGAGGCCAATTTTTAAGCTATGAATCAACTGCCTTTATTATTAGAAGGTCAATCTGGAATAAGGGAATACGAGCAACGGAGTTTTTCTCTGCTGCTTTCGAAAAGAACTTTAAAAAATTAACACCAAAAATAGAGGAGGCTATGAGCATAAGCGTAGATAAACTTTTGGATTTTACAATAAAAGAAAATTTAAGATAGATGGCAATTACAATTCAAAACACTTTCGCTGATGTTGTAGCACACCAACAGCCTCTGGTGTTAACAGCAACTTCAACAAATACAGCCCAAGCAAAATTTAGGTACGTTCTAACTGTCGATGTTAATGGTATTGAAGTAGTTAAATTAAAGCAACAAAAAAATCAAAATAACTGGGTTCATTTTGACATTAGCAGAATTATTAGGGATTATCTAAAAGAAACGAATGAGGTGGCTGGAGTTTCCATACATAAAACTTTAACGGCAACCGAACTAAACGATTCAGCCAAATTCATTGAATTAAATTGTTATGAAGAATATGCTGCTTCTGCTGACGCAAACCCGATAGAATTTCCGAGTACTGGAAACGCAACTGATTCTTTCCTTGCAATTGATACTACCAGCCAATTTACTGACGGAGTTATTCCAACGCTTGCAGGCGTTTATGAATTTAATAATGATGCTACAAAAATAAGTTGGTTAACTAATATGCCGACAACCTCCAGAACAAGAGCAGGAGAATATCAAGTCGCTTCAATTTTAGCAAGTGGATTAATAGCAACAGTAAGCACAGATATTGAAGTAAATTATAGTTTCTATACTGCAAACGGAACTTTAATCTTGAGTCAAGATATTGATAGATTTGATATAGGCTTAGAACCTTTTGTTGCGGTTAAATCTTCAGCAAATGCAGATAAATTATACCAGTCAATACCTGTTGGTTACCAGAATTTAGAGGAACAAACTTTTAATACTTCAATGAGGCCATCTTTACAGACTAATTTAGCATACTATGAAATTGGAATAATTGATACAAGTGGGCAATACAATACGAAGACATATAGATTTGATGTTGTTCAAGACTGTAAATATACACCAGTTCAGCTTGCTTGGATTAACAGGCTTGGGGCTTGGGATTATTACACCTTTGAATTAGCATCAATTGAAAGTCTAAAGGTTACGAGAAGTTCAATTATTACGCCTTTTGGCAATTGGGGTGCTGGTGCTGTTTACGGTTACAGCCAATTTGAAGCTGGTGATACAATTTACAAAGTGGAAGGCGAAAAAGAATACACTATAAATTCCGATTGGCTTGAAGATTCATCCTTTGTATGGCTGCAAGAACTTATAACCAGTAAACGAGTTAAATATGTCAACGAAAATGGCGATTTTTCGTCAATAATATTGACAGATAATTCTTTTGACGTAAAGAAAGAGGTAAACACGAAGCTGAATAACCTACAATTGAAGTTTAAATTAGGCAATAAAATAAGATAGATGCTGCAATTAATAGCAAAAAACCAAATTAACCAGAAGCAAATTTATTTGGATGTTGATTCTGAGGAGGATATTTCTTTGGATTTTGCCGTAAGCGAGGTTAAAGACTTTAGCAGCAGGCAATCAAGCAGGAGTAACTCATTTACTTTACCTTTTACAGACACAAATAATACTTTTTTTAATCATTTCTATGATGTTAATTTAAGTAACTATGAATATGATTCTGGTACTTTGCAAGACGTTCAGATTTCATTTGATGCCTACAAAAAAACAGATTGTGAAATACTGGTTGACGGTCTTACGCAATTGCAAGGCTACTTGTATATTGAAAGTGTTAATTTAGTTAGCCAAAATTATAGTGTTGTCGTTATCGGTGAAATAGGTAATTTAAAAGATGAACTGGGCGAAAAGAAATTAGTAAATTTAGATGATGCTTGGCAAACTACATTCGCCCACGCATTAACCAAAAGTAATATCGTTAACAGTTGGGATGACAACATAACTTATTTAACAAGTGGAGCTGACCAAAGCGTTATTAAATACCCTTTTGTGAACTATGGAATAGATAACAAAGGTTGGACTATTGGAGGAGCAAATTTAAACGACATAACAACATCTGACGGTGCGATTCAGCCTTATGAATTTAAGCCAGCGATGAAGGTTAAAACCATATTAGACAGGATACTTTTGGAGGCAGGGTACACCTACGACTCTAATTTTCTTGATAATAATGATTTTAATTTTTCTGACATTTATATGACTTTGGCAAACAATACTGAAGTTGTAAAATATAGACCAAATGTAGAGGGCTTTCTTGCTAACCTTTCTGGAAACCAAAGCATAGGAAGCCCATTAAATGACGAAACAATTCAATTTTTTACTGAAGTTTACGACCCATCTTCAAATTTTTCACCAGCCAACAACAGTTTTAGAGCCCCTGCAAACGGCACATATGGATTCAGAACAAAACTACTTTTAGAGTTTACAAGACAAATAGATTCAACGCAAGCAATTTATTCTGTTGAAGTTTATATTAATACTTTACAAGTAGCAACTTTAGGAAGTAGTTCAATCCAGCCGTCAGCCATTGGAAGCAAATTAATAGAAGTTTTTGAAGGCAGCATCCGTTTAAACTTAAACCAGAATGATGACGTTAGAATAAAAATCAATGTTGATGTTGTAACCAATCAAGACGTTTCAGCTTTTTTTATTTTACAAACAGATAGCGGACAATATTCAGAGTTTCAGTTGACAGAACAGCCAGACCTTGCAAACAATAGTAATATATATCTACAAGACAACTGGGCCACCATAAACCAAATAAACTATTTGAAGGCAATATTTGAGCATTTTAATATGTTTATAGAACCAAAGCAAGATGACCCAACACAGCTCATTATTGAGCCTTATCCTGATTATATGGACAGGGGAATAAGTTTAGATTGGACAGACAAATTAAATTTAAAGAAGGAAGTACAGCTAAATACAACATCTTCATTTCGTAAATCAAAATTAGAATGGAAATGGTCACCCGATAAAAACTATTTGGCAAAGTACAGGCAAGACATAAGTTTAAAAAATTATGGTTCATATGTTTATGAAGACCAAAGCGACTTGACTTCTGGTAAGTTTACCAATTTCACAGAATTTGGAGAGCCTACAAACAGGCTTATAAATACAAGCGGAACAACACAGGCGTTCAACATTTGCGTTATGGATTTAACAGCAAGGGATTCAAATGCTGGAATCGTTCCGTTAAAAGGGAAACCCAGAATTGCCTACTTTAAAAAGAAAAGTAATGGTGCAGGCAACCAAATAAAAATGTACAACGAAGCTACAGATGTAGTTGACAACTCTAACAACTATGGCTACTATGGCCATTATTCAGATGTACGTTCAGATTCATCGACCTACAATCTAAATTTTAGCGAAACTTATTCTGGCATCTATGATTTTAGCAACTGGGTTAGTGAAGGAAGCAACCTAAATCCTTTCAAGCAGTATTGGAATAGATACCTAAACGAGATATACAGCCCAGAAGCAAGAATATTAAAAGCCTCATTTAATTTGACACCTTTAGACATCCACAATTTAAGATTTAATAATAAGATTTTCGTTAAGGATTGCTTTTATAGGATTAACAAAATAAGTGGCTATAAACCAAATAATACTGAGCCTTGTCAAGTTGAATTAATTAAGATTTTTGAAAGTAATGAAGGACTTGGCAATAAATGTAGATTAGTACCAACCTCCTTTGATTTAAGTGGTGTTGTTAACTTTACTAATCCAGACACAGGAACAGCAGGAGAGGCCAGCAGAGATTGTTGTGAAGCATATGGCTATATTTATATTGGAGGAGATACTCCGCAATGTTTATGGAAGCCATTAAGCACAGACAACGGAAGCCCATTTTTAACCGAAGGTGTAAGCTCACCAGAAGGATAAACAAAATAAATAAAAAACAAAAAAACGATGATAAGCGAAACTTTGGCACTATTAAGCAAGATGAAAAAAACACCTAAAAAGAGCAGCGATTTTATGAAGTTTGCAATGGGCGAATACTATTTGCCGTTTTCGTTTAAGGATATGTTCCGACATTTAAAAAAGAAAGTGTAATGGCAAAGACAATAGCAGTAGATTTAGAGGTTGACACACAAAAAGCGGAAGCTAATTTAAATGACGTTGTTGACGTTTTAAAAGAGATGAAAGGCTCTATTGATGACAATAAAAAAGCAACAGAAGCAACAGGAAAAGCAACCAAAGATTTAGACAGTAACTTTAAAAAAGCAGCGAAAGGAGTTAAGGGTTTTGGGTTAGCATTGAAGGCTATGGGTATTGGCTTAGTCATAGAGGCATTTAATTTATTTAAAGAAGTGCTTGGTGAAAATCAAGTTATTATGGATGCAAGTGCAACAGCTTTTGAGGCTCTAAGCATTGCCTTTAATGACTTCTTCAAGTTTATAATGAGCAGCACAGGGACTATTGTTGCCGCATTTAAAAGTCTTTTTGAAGACCCTAAACAAAAATTGATTGAGTTTGGAAACGCTGTAAAAGAAAATTTAGTAGAAAGATTTAATAGCTTTTTAGATACATTAGGCTTTTTAGCAATAGCAGTAAAAAAGGTTTTTGCAGGAGATTTTGTAGGAGCTTTAGAAGCTACAAAGCAAGCTGGTAAAGAATCAATTGATGTTTTTACAGGAGTTAATAATTCAGTCGATAAAATAGCTGAAACATTGCCTAAAATAGTAAAGGGAATTACTGAGTATGCAGCATCAACTGTAAAGGCTGCAAGCGCTGCTGTTGAATTAAATAAACAAGCTGAACTGAGTGCTGTAATTAATCAAGGGCTTATTGAAGATTACGACAGACAGGCAGAACAGCAAAGACAAATAAGGGATGACACCAGCAAGACAATTGAAGAAAGAATAATTGCAAATAATAAATTAGGCGAAATATTAGAAGAACAGCAAAAATTAATGCTTGCAAATGTTGACATTCAAATTGCTTCAGCTCAATTAAATTTCGATAAGAATGCAAGCCAAGAAAACTATATTGCTTTACTTCAAGCGGAGAACGAAAGAAAGGCTGTTTTAGCCCAAATAGAAGGATTCCGTTCAGAACAATTAATTAATGAAGTCGGATTAAATCAAGAACTTGCTGACAGAAAAACACAAAATGATGATGAGGAATTGCTCAGAATTAAAGGTTTATCTGAGGCGCAGAAAAAAATAGAAGAAGAAAAAAGGGCAAATATATATGCTACTTTAGACGCAGTTAGAACAATAGCAGGAGAGGAATCAAAGATAAGTAAAGGTATATTTTTATTTAAACAAGGGCTACTAATTGCAGAGCAAATTGCAGCAGCAAAAGCTACATTGGGAAAGATAACAGCAAGAGCAGCAGAAGCAGCAGTTGATGCAAGTTCAGGAGCAATGAAAACAGCAGCAGCAGTTCCATTTCCTGCAAACATTCCTTTGCTTTTAGGTTTTGCAGCTCAAACAGCAGGCATTTTTGCTTCAATTGCAAGTGCTGTAAGGACAGCCAAATCAGCATCGAGTAAACTTGGAGCTGGTGGAGGAGGTGGTAACATTTCAGCTCCATCTTTTGGAGGAGCAGGAGCAGGCTTCCAAGCATCAACGCCTACAATTTCAGCGATACCAACTTTTAATCCTAATCAAAATAATAACCAAAACAATGTTAGGGCGTATGTTGTACAGAACGACATAAGCAACCAAAATGCATTGGATAAACGAATAAGACAAAGAGCAACATTATGACCAAAATAGTAGAATTAGTACTAAACGAAGAAGAAGAAGGTGGCATCTATGCCATTTCAATTGTTGATTTTCCAGCAATAGAATCAAATTTTATAGCACTATCAAAAGATGGACAAACCAAGTACAGTTTGGCTCAAGTTGATGAAGAAAAAAAGATGCTTGTAGGGGCTGCATTAATTCCAAACAAACAGATTTACAGAAAGGATGCGGAGGAAAATGATTACTACGTTTATTTTTCAAAGGACACGGTAAAAAAAGCAGCTTATCGCTTCCTTAAAAGCAATGCACATCACAATCATACTTTGCAGCACGAAAAAGATATAGATGGGCTTTATGTTGCTGAATCTTGGATTGTTGAAAGTGAGAACGACAAAAGCAAAGATTACGGCTTGAATGTTCCGATTGGAACGTGGATGGTTGCAGTAAAAGTTGACAACGAAAGAATCTGGGAAGACCAGATAAAAAGCGGAAACGCCAAAGGCTTTTCAATTGAGGCATATTTTGCGAATAAATTAGAAGTCAAGGAAAACGGTGAAACACTTTCCAAAATAGTGGCTGAGTCTGAATCATTTTTAAATGAAATAATAAAATAGTACATTCGTATTATGGAAAATTCAATTAAATTAAGTGCTATAAAAAGCAATCCAAATAATCCAAGAGTAATAAAAGATGACAAGTTCAAAAAGCTGGTTCAATCAATAAAGGAATTTCCTAAAATGATGGAGCTTAGGCCAATGGTCTTAAATTCCGACAGTATCGTATTAGGTGGCAATATGCGTTTAAAGGCTTTAAAAGAGTTGGGCTATAAAGAAGTGCCTATTGAATGGGTTAAGCGAGCAGACGATTTAACAGAGGATGAAGCGAGGCGATTTATTATAGCTGACAATGTTGGCTTTGGTGAACACGATTGGGAATTGTTAACTAATGAATGGAATGTTGAAGAATTGGAAGGCTGGGGATTGGATAACTGGCAGAATATGGATGATATTGATACAAGCGATGATTTTAGTTTGCCTGATGGAGATAAAGAACCTTTCCAGCAGCAAACATATACTTTAGCAGATGCACAGGCTATTGAAATTAAAAACGCAATAGCAGACGTTAAAAAGACTGACGAGTATAAATATATGGAAACTTTTGAAAACGAAAACAGTAATGGCAACGCACTTTATTTAATTATTACGCAATGGGCAGAGCAAAAGAGATAATTGTTAAAGTTATAAATTCAAAGGTTGCTAATGATTTTGTAAAAAAAACTCATTATAGCGGAAAGGTTGTTCCTAATAGTACTTTACATTTTGGTTGTTTTTTAGATGACAAGTTACACGGAGTTATGCAATATGGACCAAGTATAAACAAAAAAGGAACTATTAATTTAGTAGAGAATACAGGTTGGAATGAATTTATAGAATTAAACAGAATGGCTTTTGATGATTACCTGCCAAAGTATTCTGAAAGTAGATGTATAGCTATTAGCATTCGTTTAATTAAAAAGAATGCTCCACAAATAAAATGGATAATAAGTTTTGCAGACGGAACACAATGTGGTGATGGTACTATATATAGAGCAAGTGGATTTAAATTAGTTGGTGTTTCTAAAAATGCTGGAATATGCAAATTAAATAATGAAGTTGTACATATAAAAAGAACTTACGATTTAGGTTTGACAAGTAGTTTTTTAAAAAAAAGTGATATTCCTAAATTAGAAAAACAAGGATATAAAGTTGAAATGTTAAAAGGTTATCAATTAAAGTATGTTTATTTAATAAACAAAAGTATGACCATAACTAAAGAGATACTTCCTTTTAGCGAAATAGATAAACAAGGTGCAGGAATGTATAAAGGAGAAAAAATAACCCTCCAAGATAGGAGGGCTAATTTGAGCGATGAGGTCGACTTGAACGCCAATTCTAAGCTGGAAGCTTAGCGTGTAACCAATAACACTTCCATCGCATATTGAAAGACAAATATACATAAATAATATGACAAAAACAGAAGAATATAAAGCACAAATAATAAATATAGTAAACAAACAAAGACTATTTTTCTTTTCAGATATATTTGCTTACACAACGTTTACCAGAATAACAGCGTACAATCATAAGCTAAACGAAGATGAAGAAATATTGCAACTTTTGGATAAGCATAAAATTGAAACTAAACATTCAATGCGGAATAAATGGTACAACTCTCAGAACCCACTTTTACAATTAGCTTTGTATAAAATAATCGGTGACGAAGAAGAATATTATAGGATTGCAAATGCTAAACAACAGATTGATGCTAATGTTCGACAGGAACAGCCTTTATTTCATATAAATGAAAGTAACGACAACAGTCAAGAAACTTCTTAGATTACAAAAGAGAAAAAGGGTAATTCAAGGAGGAACATTTGCTGGGAAAACCTATGGCATTTTATGTGTATTAATTGATTACGCAACAAAGAATCCAAAGGAAAAAATAACGGTTGTTGCTGAAACGATACCAGCCTTAAAAGATGGTGCTATTTCTCAATTTATTGAGATTATGGAACAAACAGGGCGTTTTAATCATAATAGTTATAATAGAAACGACAGGGAATATCGTTTTTTTAATGGCAGCAGCATACAATTCAAGTCTTTTGACAACGTCAGCAAAGCAAAAGCAGCAGGAAAGCGTGAAGTTTTATTCATAAATGAAGCAAACCACATTAAATACACTATTGCAGATGCTTTAATGGTTCGTACTACCAAAGCAATTTGGGTAGATTTTAACCCAGACAATGAATTTTGGGCGCATACTGAGATACTGCCAAATGAAGATTCAGAATTTCTTTTGCTAAAGTACACAGATAACGAAGGTTGTCCAGATACTATTGTAAAGGAATTAGAGCAGCGGAAAAAATGGAGTAAAAAAGATGCCTATTGGAAGAATTGGTGTCAAGTTTATATTGATGGCGAAATAGGTAAACTACAAGGTGTTGTCTTTAACAATTGGAAGCAAATTGAAATAATACCAGAAGAAGCAAAGTACGTTGGTACAGGCTGTGACTTTGGCTATACAAACGACCCATCAACCTTAATTGACGTTTATAAATTAGATAATACATACATATTTAACGAAAAAACGTATCAGACAGGATTGACCAATAACGAAATTGCGGTTATCGCAAAAGAAGATTTTAAAAGGTACATCATAGCCGATTCAGCAGAACCAAAAAGTATTGAAGAAATAAGGAGGCACGGAATAGAAATAAGAGGGGCAACAAAAGGAAAGGACAGCATTCTTCACGGAATTGATTTACTTCAGCGTTCTGAATTTTTGGTGACATCACATTCCCTAAACCTAATAAATGAATTAAGAAAGTACAGATGGCAGGAAGACAGAGATGGAAACGCCACAAATAAACCCATAGGCTATTTTAATCACGGCATTGATGCGATGCGTTATTGGGCAAGCAATCACCTTAACAACCCGAACAAGGGTCGATACATTATTTCCTAAAAAGCAACAGCTTTAACCTCTTTTCGTTTTATCTATAGCAAATAAAGCGACTTATGGATAAAAATATCAAAGAAACTATTGGGGAGTACCTTTTGAAATTAGGTCACCAACTAAGCAATACTGACGAAAACGGTTTAAAACCAGAAGAAGCCGAAGCTGTTCATACCAATCTAATGTCAGAAGCTACTTTAGAAGATGGTACTACAATGATAGTTACACCATCTGACGAATGGTCAGCAGGAGTTGAAGTGTTTATACAAGCGGAAGAAAATATGCCTTTGCCAGTTGGCGAATACGTTTTATCTGATGGTGGTATGATAGTCGTTGAAAACGATGGAATCGTTGCAAATTATGTTCCAGCAGAAGCTGAAGCAGAAGAGGCAGCACCAGAAGTAGAAAGCGAAAATGTAGAACAAGCTGTTGAAACACAACCAAAAACGGTAACCGAAAGTATCGTTAAGGAAATCAAATTTGAAGAAACTGAAGAATACCAAAAATTGGTAAATACTATCAGCGAATTAAAAAGTGAGATAGATGACAAGGTCGCAATTTTAGCAAGTTCATTAGAGGTTATAACAAACGAAGTTGTTCAATTGTCTAAACCAATGGCCAAATTGAAACATACTCCAGAGGCTAAAAAAGTAGAAAAAACTACTTTAAGCAAACAAGAATTAGGAAAACTCAGCACGGAAGAAAGAGTGAGATATTACAGAAATAATTTAATTTTTAACAAATAAAATAAAATACCAAAAAAAATGGCAGATTCAATAACAGGTAATTTTGCAGGCGAAAAAGCAGCAGGATATATCTACCCAGCATTACTTTCAGGAAAAACATTAGGTGAAGGTAACGTAACAATTCACGAAAACGTGGCTTACAAATTAAATGTAAGAAACATAACAGGAACAGCAGCTAATTTTCAAGCAGCAGGATGTGACTTTAATGATTCAGGTGATGTAACTATTAACGATACTGTTTTAACTCCAGTTGACTTAATGATTAACAGAACTTTGTGCAAACAAGACTTTAGAAGCCAATGGGAATCTTTAGAAATGCGTGGCAGAATGTTAGGTCAAGAGCTACCTACTTCACTTTTGGACTTTTTCATTGAGAAAAATATTTCTTTAATTTCTGCACAGGTAGAAACTTTACTTTGGACAGGAGCAAACGATGCAACAGGAAACTTCACAGGCTTGGAAACAAGATTGGCTGCTGATGGAACTGTTAATGATGTAGCAATCGGAGCTGTTGTTATCGGAGCTGACACTATCATTGCACAACTTGGAAGAGTAAGAGATGCTATCCCAAATTCTGTATATGGTAAAGAAGATTTAGCAATTTACATTCCTACTTCTATTCAGAAATATTACATAGCTGCTCAAGCTGCTTTGGGTTACCAAAATCTTTATCACGATGGCGTAACTGGTTTGAACTTTGAAGGTATTCCTTTAAAAGTTGCACCGGGAATGAGTGATGACAAAATGGTTGCTGCACGAGCTGCTGACTTACATTTTGGAACAAACGTAATGACGGATATGGCTGAAGTTAGAGCTTTAGATATGGCTGAACTTGATGGTTCGGACAACGTAAGATTCATTGCAAGATTTTCAGCAGGAACACAGAACACAAACGGTGCTGACATCGTTTTATATTCTTAAAAAACATTTGGAAGGGGCTTTTGCCCTTTCCATTTTTTTACTTTTTTTAATTCATTAACAAAAAAAAATTCATAAAATATGCCTTGTACAATTACCGACGGTAGAGAATGGGTTTGTAAAGAACAAGTTGGCGGCATTGTAGCAGTCTATTTTGCAAATGACATTGAACTTAATACAACAACTATGATAACGGCTGGCTCAACAGGTACTTTTGCTACTAATGTTTTAGCTGACATTGATGGGTCTGCAACGGCAGCATCTTTATTTAAATATGCTTTACCAGAATACACGGCAAGCTATACCGAAACTCTAACTTCAGCACCTGAAAACGGCACTTTGTTCTACGAACAAGCTATTGAGTTGACACTACATAAATTATCTGCAAACGACAGAAACGAAATCAAATTGTTAGCAGCAGGAAGACCAAACGTAATTCTTGAAGATAACAATGGTAATTTTATTTTAGCAGGATGGCGTAAAGGAATGAACGTAACAACAGCAGCAGCACAAACAGGAACAGCAGCAGGAGATTTAAGCGGTTATGTGATTTCAATGACTGGTTCTGAACCAGTTGGCGCACCTTTTTTCACGGATTTACTTGGGGCAACCATTACTACATAGATAATACTTTTCTCTTTTCTCTTTTTTTTTCTTTTCATAAAATAGCCTCGTTTATCGGGGCTATTTTTTTTTATTTTGCAACAGTCTTTTAATTTTATCGTTATTATAATAGAATGATTTACATTAAACAAAGCACATCATATATTTACATTAACCTTTTTGAAAGGGGTGAACCTTTAAATTCTGTAAAACAATACACGCTAACCTTTGAAAGTCAAGCAACTAAAATTGAAGTGGCAACAACTGTTACTGCTTCAGCAATAACAAATAGGTACTTTAAGTTTGACGTAAATGGCGTTTTGGCTGATTCACCAGATGGCTTTTACAGCATAACGGTGAATAATGGCGATTCTAATATATATACAGAATTAGTATATTTGAATGCAACAATCAATGTTACTTATGACTTTAATGACATTACAACAACATACCAAGTAAATGAGCCAAGCTAATAAATACGAATTTTCGATTGTAAATTTGCAAGAGGAGAACAGACCAGAAGCGGCTATCCAAAGAAATAAAGAATGGGTTGGCTATGGCTTAGACCAAAGAAGCCCAACAGGCTATTTTTCTTATATAAACTACCTTTTTAAAAATAGTTCATTGAACTACGCCTTAATTACTGGCATTTCGGACAGAATTTATGGCGAAGGCTTAGGTACTAAATCAAATGAAGTTGTCGGATTAGCTAAATTCAAAGCTGTATTTAATAAAGAACAACAAAAGCGTTTTATCCTTGATGTTTACGAACAAGGCAATGGAGCATTACAGATAGTAACAGACAGAGCAGGAAGAATTGCATCTGTTGAGCATCTGCCTGTTCATACTATACTACCAAATAAGGCGAATGAAGATGGCGAAATTGAAAGCTATTGGTACAGCAGCAATTGGGAAGAAATACGAAAGCAAGAATACAAGCCAGTAGAGATTGAAGCGTGGAATCCAGAGGAAACAAAGGCAGGTAATTTTATTTATTATTACAGAAGCTATTGCCCAGACTCTTACTACTTTGGAGTACCTACTTGGTTAGGTGGTACGAAGTGGGCTGAGATGGATATTGAGATAGCAAACTACCATCTTTCAAATATAAAATCGGGTTTTTCGGGAGCTACCATCGTTCAATTTAATAATGGAATACCTGACCCCAGCGAAAGGATGCAAATTGAAAAATTATTCCAACAGAAATTCACAGGCACGCACGGTGAAAAGATTGTATTTATGTACAACGACTCAAAGGAACGAGCTGCTGACATTTACAATGCTGAACTTCCAGATGCGGACAAGCAGTATGAGCAGATGGCTACACAAATTAGAGATAATATTTTAGTGGCCCATAAAGTTACAAGCCCGATGCTTTTGGGAATTAGACAAGCTACTGGTTTAGGTAACAACGCAGATGAAATAAGGACTGCTAATGAACTATTTCAAAACACGGTTATAAAACCTATACAAAACGATATTATCGACTTCTACGAGCCTATATTGGCGTATATGGAGGTGAGCAGTCGCTTATTTTATAAACCATTTTTATCAATAGCTGAAGCTGAAACGAAAAACGATTTGGCTTTAGTGAAAATGGAAAAAGAGGAAAGTCCTTTTAAAATATTAAATGATGAAGAAGCTGAATGGCTAAATGGCGAGCTTGATAAATATGGCGAAGACGAAAAGGAATTGTTGGAGAATGGGTTTGAGGTCATAGAAACAGAAGATTGTGAAGGAGATGACGAATTAAAAGTCAAAGATGGCGATTATAATTTAGCGAAAGATTGGGGCGTAAATGCAGACAGCCTTTCGAAATATGATGTTAAGGCCAAAGATGGTTCTGGCGTTTGGTTAGTTCGCTATCAGTACGCTTTATCAAAAAAATTAAAGAATCAAGGAGAGCCTAATTTGATTGATACTTCACGCAACTTCTGCATCCACCAAATAGATTCTGCTGAAAATGGAAACCGAGTCTTTAAAAGGGAAGTTTTGGAGAATCTTAATAATCCACAGTTCGGTTCATATAACGTTTTTTGGTACAAAGGTTCTTATAATTGCCGTCACGTCTGGCAGCGAAAATTGTATTTCAAAAATAATGAAACTGGCAAAGCTAAAAAGGTAGGAAATGTACCATATGTAGTTAGCAGAGTAAACGATAAAAGGGCCACCAAACAAAATAAAAAAGTAGGATGAGTGTAACAAAGAGTATGTTTATAAGCATCGGCTATTTAAAGGAAACAACGCCTTTAAATGATAACGTAGATGATTCTAAAATAAGGACTATAATTTTAGCGACTCAAAGAATGTTCATTGAACCTATTTTGGGTACAGATTTATACAATAAAATATCTGCTGAAATAATAGCAGGAACTTTATCTGGCAACTATGCGACTTTGACTAATACTTGGGTTGCTCCTTGTTTGGGTTGGTACACCTTTAGCGAGTTGATACCAGATGTTAGTGTTCAAGTTGCAAGGGGTGGAGTGTACAGAAGTAACGCAGAAAATAGTTCAACAGCTTCACTTTCTGAATTAAATTATTATCAGCAAAAGCAAAGAGATAGAGGCGAACATTTTGGTGAAAGGTTAACTGATTACCTTTGCAGTAATTCTTCTTTGTTCCCAGAATATAGCACGAACTCAAACGAAGATTTAAACCCAATTAGAAGCAAAGCGTTTAGGGGCATCTCTTTAGATAATGTAAAGCCAAATAGATATGAAAGACTCAGCGGTGGACAAAGATATTAAGAGGAAAACAGCGCCAAATAAAAAGAATTTGGAAAAGCTGTTGCAATACATTTTGAAAAAAAATAAAAAAAATAAATAAAAATAAAAAAAAATGAGTACAGCAAGAATTAGTGCATTTCAAGGATGCGAATATATAGGTAACGCAACACAAAGAACTGGTAAAGAATATTACGGTTTTATCGCTCAAGAAGATACTGTGGTTGCAGAATTATTAGGAGGAGCAGGAACTTCAGTAGCAACTAATTATGTTACTGAAATAGGATTGACAGGCATAACTTTAAAGCAAGGGGCTTTAATTGTTATTCCATTCGGCCAAACCATTAAGACTTTGACCTTAACAAGCGGTTCAATAATCGCATACAAATGATAATTAGCCCATCTTATATATCGCCTTTTTCATTACCATTGGTAAGCGGTGGAGGTGCGCCTCCTGCTTTTGAGTTCGGCAACGCCTTAGCTTTTGATGGGGTTAATGATTATGTAAATACAGATACTAATTCTTTTGCTAATTTATTTTATAACGCAAACGGTCAATATACAGTATCATTTTGGATAAAGCCTAATAGTCTTGTGGGTGCGCCTGTCTTATTTTCAAGCTCAAATATATCAGGTAAATTCTTCTTTGAATTAGGAGCAACGGCAGGTACTTTATACTGGGGCGCATCTTCATCATATAGAACTTATACATCCGTAGGTTTTTCTGTTGGTAATTGGAATCATTTTATGATAACCAAAACAGGAAATGGAAATAGTGGCAATTTATATTGCAATGGTGTTCTTGAATTATCTTATACAGGTAGCTTAGTTGATGTTGCGAATGTAAATAATCAATTATATTTTGGGCAATATGCAACGGGCGGAGCAAAATTAAATGGCGTTTTTGACGAAGTAGCAGTATATAACGGAACAACAGCAACATCACAAAACGCAATTGATTTATATAATAGCGGCAACGGAGCGTTAGCCTCTGATATTATAGCGTCACCTACTGCCTACTGGAGGATGAACGAAAGCGGAACTGATACAACAGCAACCGATGAAACAGGTAATTATAACGGAACTTTAAACAACTTCCCTACTTCAGGAATGTGGGTAGCACATACTCCTGCTGTTGACCCAGATGCGGCAGCGTTTATATCAGCGGCTGCAATCACAGGAACAACTCAACAGGAAGCAATTAAGCAGCTTGTTTTAGATTTAAAAGGAACGGGAAGCACAACTAATAATACAGATGTTTGGAGTGATATGTATGCTCTTTATCCTATGTGCCCTATTGACGGCTCAACAGCTACGTTAGATGGTTTTAAATACAATTTACTTAACCCATTAGATACAGATGCAGCATTTAGGATTGATTGGGTTAATACACCAACAGCGGCAACAACAGGAGTAACAGGTAACGGGACTAATCAATACGGAGATACAAAATTTATCCCTAGTGCGAGTGGAGTTCAAGACAATGATGGAATTACAGTAAGCGCAAAAGGAACTATAACATCAAGGTTGGGTCAGTCTATCGGAACAAATAATGGCACTTCATATACTCAAATTTCACTAGAACAGACCACTTATAATTACGTACAAAATCAATCCCCGTCATTACCTATTAGTTTAGGATTGCAAACAGCGGGAGTTTTTACGGGAACTAGAACATCGTCAACTTTAAGCACATTATACAAAAATGGTTCATCAGTAGGCACAACAGCTCAAGTTAGTAACGGGTTATCTAGTTATAGTTATTATTGTTTAGGTGGTAATTTTGAAGGTTCAGCAAATAGGATGAGTATTGTGCTTTATGATTTTATATCTATTCATAAAGGATTAACAGATAGCCAAGTACAAGATTTATATGATGCAATTACAACATATAACACAGCTTTAGGAAGATGATACAAGCACTAATATTTACACAAGAGCAATTCAAACAGTTTCCGATTGATGCAGATGCAGGGGGAATTTGGAATCCTACAAACAATACCGTTGGCGGTGTGTATTGGTTACAATTAGAAGCAAGGGCAGAACTTGAAGCGAAGGGTATTCAATTTACGGTTGGTGAAGTTGAAATAACACAAATAGAGATATAGATATGTACGGATTTTTAGAAAATATAGAGGATACTCCAAATGATAACGTTTGGACAGAAAGCAGAGAGATAAAGCTAAATGATGAAAGTATCGTATTTGGCTACGAAGGAGCAACAGAGATAGATAACTATTTTTCGACTGCTGAATTATTTAATGAGTGGAGAACGGCTAACACGCCACAAGAAGGGATAGAATGAACGAATTAATAATGCAAATCACAATTGGAAGCGGTGCGGCTATTGCTCTGATACCTTATATAAAACATCAGGTTTTACAAAACACCAAAGAGATTGATGACATTAAGTTGAAGTTGAATAGTAACGAACGAAGTGACGGAGTTAGAGATACTAAAATTGCGGTGATGGAATCGTTAACCAACAACATATTAAAGCGACTTGATAAGGTTGACAACCTTTTGGAAAAGATACTCGAAAGACTTAGCAAATAATGGAAATAAAAATAGTCGGTGATTCAGATGAATACAATAGTACAGGCACTTTTGCAAAGGAGCTTATCTTGAGCAATGACGGCTTAGAAGACAATGGCAATATTGAACTATTTCTTGAAAGCAATGGACAAGGCGTTACATTTGACGTCACCCAATTATATGTCGCTGTAAAGGCCCTCTATGAAAAGTCAATGTTAGAGGAGGAAATTATGATAAATTACAAGCAAACATTCAATTGATTATGGAATTTTTTAAAATAGAAGAATTAGTCGACAAGTTTACCTTTGAAAAGCTGGGTGCAAATTCCATCTGGATGCTAAATTCAAATGCTGTTGCTAATTTAATAAAGTTAAGAAAAGCCATAGGGAAGCCCATAACGGTAAACAACTACCATTTAGGTGGTAATCTATCAAATAGAGGATATCGTTCAATATACAGCACGACAGGGGCTAAATTTAGCCAACACAGAGTCGGCAATGGTTTTGATATTAATGTTAAAGGAATGGAAGTTTCAGAAGTCAATGAATTTATCTTTGCTAACTATGCTTCATTTGGAATAACTACTATTGAAAGCATTAAATATGCACCAACTTGGACACATATAGATTTTAGAACAACCAATCAAAAAGAATTAAAAATAGTAAAACCGTAATTTATGAAAAAAGTAAAGAAATTTTTTAATAGCAAAGCAGGCATCTTTTTAAAGTCAATAGCAACAGGAGCTTTAGCAGGCGTTTCCTCACCGATAACAGGAATACTGGGAGGCGTTGTAAATTCACTTAAAGGTGAAGTTCTGAAGAATATAGATAGCCCAGTAAACGAAGGCTCTTTCGACTATGTTCGCCTGGTTACTTTCGTATTTGTATTAGTAGCTTTAGTATTTGCGGCCTATGAATTATTCACAGGAGCAATCACGTTTGAAGATTTTATGAGTATCTTTGAGGAAATAAATAAAGAGATTGGATAATTCTATGCCATATATCGACAACGAACTAATACGCCATCAAATCGATAGGCTTTTAAGAATGCAAGCGAAGTTATGTGTTAATTTAGGCATAGATTCAAGTGTGAAGGAAAAGAAAGAAGTGAATAAAAAAATAGCTATTATGGACAGAATGATTCGTAAAGCTGACAGAACTTTCTTTCCGAGCATAGACAGCACGAAATAAATTGTACGGATAATTGTACAGATAATTGTACATACTTAATCACTAAAAAGGGGCTTTCGCCCTTTTTTTTATGCCCTTTATTTAGGTTAATGTTAAATAAATTTGTTAATAATGTAATTTGTAGTTATAAACATTTGTTTATATTTGTTTCAACAAACAAACTAAAAACGAAACAAAAACAAAATGAAAAAATACAAACAAAATTTAAGAATAGAAGGAAACAAAGTATGGAGTTACACAACTCACGTTGCAACCATTAAAGATGATGAGTTACATCAGCTTGGCTATTGGAGCGTGACAACTCAAAAGCATATTAATTATGTAGCAAGTGAATTAAATTTAAAGTTAATTAAATAAAAACAAAAACAAAAAAGAAAAATTATGAGAAAAATAAGCAGCCAATTTTTAAAGGAAAATATTAAAAACAATGACTTTAAATATTTCGAGGTAGAATACAACAGCACGACAGGCTTAAACATAACCGAAGAATGCGGACAGTTTTCACTTCAATTTGAAAAAATAGATACGGAAATAATAGTTGATTGGTCTTCAAAATACGTTGAAGGCATTTTAACTTCGTTTCAAGGTTTAGAAGAAAAAGGAATAATAGAAGGCGAAATAAGTATTGATTCTTTTAAAGTCAAAGAAATATTCACACAGTTAAGCACAAATATGATTCCTCAAAAGGATTTGGAATTAGAAGATTTATTAGCTGAATTAATCAATATAAAATATTAGCCTTTATGAAAAAGTACAGCGAGATTATACGCATTTTAGAAAATCAAATTGAAATAGTTGAAACAATTGTTTCTTTGAAAAAAGAGGTGGAATGCCACTTAAATTACAGTAAAGATTTTAAAGATTTATTCCCTAATTTAGCGTACAAAGGCATTGAAAAAATTAAAGAAATAGAAAAAGAGATTGCTAAATTGGAGCAGCAGTTTAAAGAAAGCTCCATTATTTTATAAAATAGTAATATGAAAAAAGAGAAAAGCGTTTTCGAAACATTGAACGAAATCAATGTAAATGCAAAGGCCGAAAAGAAAAACGGCTTAACCTATTTAAGCTGGGCTTGGGCTTGGTCAGAGGTTAAAAAACACTACCCAGATTCAACTTACCTTGTGTATGAAAATGCTGACGGTTTAAACTACCATCACGACCAGCAGACTGCTTGGGTAAAGACAGGCGTAACCATAGGAGGAATTGAACATATTGAATATTTGCCTGTGCTGGATTACCGGAACAAAAGCATAGCGATTGATAGTCTAACCTCTTTCAATGTTAACACAAGCATACAGCGAAGTTTAACAAAGGCAATTGCTCGACACGGTTTAGGCTTATACATATACGCAGGCGAAGATTTACCACAAGCTGACAAAGTAGAACCTACTTTGGTTAAGCTGGAAGTTGACGATGCTAACTGGGCAAAAGTTCTGAAATACATTGATGCCAATAAGCAACTTGGATTAACTGAAATTACAAAGAGGCTTTCAGCAAAATACCTTATAGAAAAGGAAACTACATCAGCCATTAAATTCTTATTGAAATGAGCGAAGTAATAGAAAGACTTAGAGATGATTCAGAATACTATGGGGCGTTTGGTCAGCAATACCTAAGCAATAGCAACATATCAGCTCTTTTAAATAATCCAAAGATGTTTGGAGTTAGACAACCTGATAATAAAGCATTCGCCTTCGGGCGTTTGTTTCATCAGCTTATTCTTGAACCAGAAAAAGCGTCTGCATTTAAGTTTGTTGATATTAAAACACGGACAAGCAAAGCCTACAAGGAAGCTGTTGAAGATAGCGGAGAAGATTTTCTGCTCCTGAAAAAAGAGGTGGAATGGGCTGAATATTTAGCTGACACGGTTGTAAGCAACATAGAATTATACGATATGATTTACGCTGAAGGCAACGAATTTGAGAGGCCTGGAGTCACAAAAATTCAAGGGATACCGTTCAAGGGTAAAGCTGACATCGTAACCAATACCCACATTCTTGACCTTAAAACAACTGGTGACATCAGCAAGTTTAAATGGTCAGCGAAGAACTACAACTACGATTCACAGGCTTACGTTTACGGCTTGCTATTTAATAGGCCTATGGTTTTCATAGTCATTGATAAAACTACACGGCAAATGGGCGTTTACAGAGCAACTGATTCATTTGTTGAATCAGGAAAGGAAAAGGTAGAGCGGGCTTTGAAAGTTTACAATAAATTCTTTAGCAAACAAGCCACAGAAAGTGTAGACAATTATTTTATAGAACAAAATTTATATTAAAAAGATGAAGATAAAAGAGATTGAAAGATTAATGGATTATACTGAAAATGAAATATATAATCTAAAAGAACAAATGCAGGATTTACGTTTAAAATTACGTTTGGAATTGCGAAATGAAATAGATGAATTAATGGAGCTGGACAAAGCCAACTTTAATATAAAGGAACTGGTCTTGTTTATATCTAAGTTTCAGGACATAGACATAACTGAAGTTAATCGCAAGCAAGAATACGTTTGGGCAAGACAAGTCTATTGCTTTATAGCTAAAGAAAACGGAAAAGAAAGTCTTTTAAATATAGGCAAAGCTATTAATCGTGACCATTCAACTGTAATATACAACATCAAAAAGCACAAGCAATTGGCAGAATTTGATTATGAATACAAGGCTTTTGCTGGCAAGATTATTAACCATTTTAATTACAATTATGTTAAACAAAATAAAGAACAAGAAGCAGCAGAACAGGAAGCTGTATGATAAAAAAGTGCAGAAAATTCTACTATTTTCTTTTACTTTTGTACTTTTACTAACAATAATTTTCATTTATTTAATCAACAAAAATCAATAATTATGGCAACTTTAGGAACAACCTATTTAAAATTAAAGACAGCGAAAGAAATAGTCGCTAATTTAGAAAAAGAAAAAGCAAATGGTATTGCTTTAACATTCGCAATAAGCGATGAAGAAAACCAGTTCAACCAAAACGTATCAATGTATATTGAGCAAACGAAAGAACAAAGGGAAGCAAAGGAAAAGAGGCAATACGTTATGAACGGAAAGGTCTTTTGGACAGATGGCAAGGTTAACGCCATAAAAAACCAGAAGCAAATAAATGAGGAAAAAGGGGATAATTTACCATTTTAATTATATATTTGCGTTAAATAGTAACCACTATGAAAAATTTTTTTTTTAGTTTGACCCTCGTAAATGGAACGCCTCGTGGTTGCGGCTACCGTTTATGGGGGTTTTTTTATATAAAAAACTATGGCAACAGATAAAAAGGGATTCATATTATACGCTGACCAGCATAACCTATTTAAAAAGCTACCTAATGAAAAGGCTGGCGAACTCATAAAGCATATTTTTAGTTACGTTAACGACGAAAACCCAGAAGCAGAGGACTTACTTATAGAAATAGCTTTTGAGCCTATTAAAATGCAGCTAAAAAGGGATTTAGAAAAGTTTCAAGAATCCAAAGCACAAAGAAGCCAGGCTGGAAAAAGGTCAGCAGCGTTAAGAAAAATTCAACGAGATGCAACGGTCGTTGATTCCGTTGAAAATATTTCAACGAATCCAACAGTAATAGATAAAGTAAAAGTAAATGTAAAAGATAAAGTAAAAGTAAAAGTAAATGTAATAAGTATAGAGGAGCGAAAAGCGGAGTTTATCAACTCCTTGCACCCTTTTATTTCAGATAATTCATCTACTTTATTAAAAGATTTTGCAAGCTACTGGACAGAACACGGTTTAAAAGATAAAAAAATGCGTTTTGAAAAGCAAACGTCTTTCGATATAAACCGAAGGCTTGCAACTTGGAAGCGTAACGAAACTAAATTCGGAACACCACAAGATAAAAAAGATAAGACTAAGCAAACCTTTATAAATTTACAAAACAAACTAAATAGCGACCAATGGAACTAATTAAAAAGACGGAGCAAAAGGAAGTAAAGAGCCTGATTTTAGAATTAATTTATTTCTATATGAAAAGCGTGGGCCAGTCAAACGCTGATGAAGAAATAGTAAATATTACCTTTTTAGAATTTTCTGATTACATTTTAAAAAAGTGTAAATCTTATACACCCGATGAACTTCGTGAAGGGTTAAGATACGGAAGAGATAATGACGAGCAGCAGGGTGGAGGAATACACGCCCAGCGTTTAATTTTTTGGATGAAAAAATACCACAAAGACGTTTGGGTTAAAAGACACGCCACTTCAATAGCAAATGGAAAGTTCTTTGGAGATAAAGAGCCGAAACAAATCGCAGCTTCAAAAGAAGTTTCCCTTTCATTTATAAAAGACCAACAAAAAAAATATAAGAAAAAGGAATTTGCTTTGCTTGCAGTATGTTATGAAACCCTCAAAAATATGGGCCACTTTAAAGTTAATAATGAAGAAAAATGGGCAATAGTCGAAAGGGCAAAAGAATCTATAATTAGGCAACAAAATGAGTTGCAAGACATATACAAGTACAAGAAGGCGAAGAACGAAATGGAGGCTGTTATAATCGGTGAACAATCGACTGTGACCAGCAGAGTAAAAGCAGAATGTCATAGAATAATGGTTGCTGATTTATTTAAAAATACAGAATTTTAAAATGAATGAACCAATGACCAAAGATGACATCTTAAATGAATGTACTATCACCTTTGAAATATTGGTTAACCGTAAAAGGATGAAGAAGAAGATAGTTTTGCTTCTTATGAATATGGAGATAGGTATTTTAGAGCATACCAAAATAGAAAGGACTTTGACGGCTTCACAGCTAAAGAATGGTTATAAAATAATTGGAGTAAAAAAAAACGAATATCAATACAAGATAAAATAGAAATTGCAAACTAAACTAAAACTAAAATGAGCAAACAAGTATTTAACGACATAACCCCCGAAAGTTTTTACTAATGATAGATATAACAAACGAAGATAATATAAAACTAATGGCAAGGTATGAAGATAACTACTTTGACCTTGCTATTGTAGACCCACCTTATGGAATTGGAGATTTTAGAAATACAAAATCAAAAAAGGTTCATAAAAAAATAAATTGGAATGAGGAAATTCCTACAAAAAAATATTTTGAAGAGTTAGTAAGAGTTACAAAGAATAGAATAATATTTGGGGTAAATTATTATAATAAATACGTTGACGATGTTGGTAGAATTGTACACGATAAAACTGGAGGAGGTAAAAGGAACGCACCTAAAGGATTATCTGATTGTGATATTGCAAGTCATAGTTTTGGGGTAAATATGAAAATTTATCACTATATATCAATAGGTAATGTAATAGGTAATAAAATAGATTGGGAAAATGAATTAAGATGGCATCCTTGTCAAAAACCAATAGCATTATACGAATGGATTTTAATGAACTACGCAAAAGAAGGAGATAAGATACTTGATACACATTTAGGAAGTGGAAGTAT
The DNA here is from genome assembly GCA_965277445.1 of Saprospiraceae bacterium. Classification (GTDB taxonomy): domain Bacteria; phylum Bacteroidota; class Bacteroidia; order Chitinophagales; family Saprospiraceae; genus JAFMDF01. Next base: position 28,540 of record CBDICY010000011.1, read on the forward strand.
TGCAATAGCTTGTCATAATCTTAAATTTGATTTAACAGCTTGTGAGTTAGATACAGAATATTACAACTCAGCAATTAAAAGATTAAAACAACATCAACAACAATTAACTATATTTGATTAACTGGGATGAAGGAAAATGAAATTGCTATAATTAAAAGACTAAACGAATTTGCAAAAACACCTATTCAGATAAGCGATTTTGAATACAGCAGGTTTGATGCTTACAACGAAACAACCATCTTTGAAATAAAATACAGGCATAAATATTATAAAGAAACAATAATCGAGTTTGACAAATACGCTTACAACTTTATGTATTCATCCCACTTAAAAAAAGAGTTTGTGTATGCTGTTCAAATGGATAATAAAATATACTTATTTGATATTAAAGATTTGATTGCTGAAGGCTATAATTTCAAATGGGAATGGAAAGAAATGCCTGCCACTTCAGAATTTCAAAACAAAAATAAGAAAGAGAAATATGTAGGTTTAATTGACATAAAACAAAGTATTAAAATAATAGCAATATGAAAAGTCAATTTCAATTTATTTGGATAGCCGCAATGCTTGAACACCTACAAGAAAGGCTGGAAGAATACGAAGGCAGCCATTTTAATAAACATAAACTGAAGAACCTAACCAAAGGAACGAAGAAGGAGATTGACAGAATAATAGGCTCAGACCTTTTTAATAAATTTTATGTGAGCGGAGGAGCTGAAGGCGTAGAATTTACAGTAAATCAATTGGACATTCTATTCAAAGAATTTAAAAAAGAAATGAAATGAAAAACAAAAAAATAGAAGATACCATTGTAAAAAAGGTAGTCAATAAGTACCAAGAAAGGTCTGATGTCGGTATAAAAAAATACGGAACAACTTTAGATAGAAACGATTTAGAACTAAAAGAATGGATTATTCATTTACAGGAAGAATTGATGGATGCGACCTTATACCTTGAGAAAATACTTGAATCAAATAAGTAATACATATTTGGATAAATAAATATAAAAAAGAATACAAGTAAGGAAAAACACTTATAAAAAAAAAATAATATCTTCGTATGCGATGAAGGTAAACATACCATTAAAACCATTATCGGTTAATGTCGCTTGGAAGGGTAGACGCTTTAAAAGTGAACTGTATAAAAACTGGATTGAAGACGGTTTATTTCTGTTGCAAAAGCAGGAGGTGAACGACTCAGAACAACTCCAATTAAATATTGAGTTTGGATTCTCTTCAAAA
>CBDICY010000012.1:0-31786 GCA_965277445.1 Saprospiraceae bacterium
CCTTTTCAATATTAATATAGTAAGAGAGAGAATTGAACTCTCGTAAATACCGTTTACAGCGGAACACATTACCACTCTGCCATCTTACTTAATCGAAAACTTGGATTTCTCACCCAAGCATTCAATAACCCTTATCCTCTTAAAAGATTTAAAGACTTAACTGCAATTGTCCCCCTTACTCGATAATAAGCTACTAAAATTGCTAGTCCTATAGCTGACTCCGCAGCTGCTACCGTTAATATCATTATAGTAAATATTTGACCAATTAAATTGTCTATTACTACTGAATTAATTAAAAATAAAAAAGAAATAGCCAATAGCATCAATTCAATTGACATTAACATTATTATAAGATTACTTCTATTTAAAACTATACCTAAAATACCTAAAATAAATAATATAATACCAATTGTTAAATATTCATAATACACAATGCCTAAAGGGAATTGAACCCCTATTTTCTATTCCGAAGACAGATATTTTCCCCTTAAATTATAGACACCATTCTTCATAATACTGTCCCTTTCAAAATCCAAAAAACCTAATTCCTTCTATTATTTAACACTATTTTTATCTTTTTACTCATAATCTAATCTTTTAAGGTGAAAAAAGGATTTGAACCTTTATCTTATTACATATGAAATAATTGTTTTACCTTTAAACTATATCACCCCGGGTCACATGGGTATTTTATCCTACTCCCACTCTAACCCCCTTTTACTCATTCATAAACTAAACCTATAGTTAAAATAACTAAAAACAAATACATAATTCAAAACCCAAATAATTCAATTTGATTATAAACCACACACCAAGGGAAAAGAAAAGAAATTTCTAAATCAAAAATCAAAAAAAGAATTCCTACTAAAAAAAACTTAACCGAAAACGGCACTCTAGACGAACCAAAGGGGTCAAACCCACATTCATATACAGATACTTTCTCACTATCTGGTTGTTTAACGCCTACTATATAAGACGCCCCAGATATAATAGTAGAAAGAATAATACTAAACAATATTAATAAAAATATACCTAAAAACTCCATATCCATTGCCTTAAACCCAAATCAATTTATTCTTAACCCTCAAATAAATATATCTAATTCGGGATTAACAGGAATTGAACCCATATTAATCGGATGACAACCGACTATTTTACCTTTTAAATTATAACCCCCCTCATCAGACTTGGGCTCCTACCCAAGTCTTCTACATCAATTGACGACTAATCTGAATAAAAGAATCTTGTCTTTTTATTTCAGCTCTTATCTCATGAGTTAATATTATAGCCCCAATCATTGCCGCCAATAAAATAAAACTAGCCAAAAGAAATAAATAATAATAATCAGTGTATAACACACGCCCTAAAGCTTCAATATTAGAAGCTTTTTCAATAAAATCCCATCTAAAATAACTTATCACCTCCGGCACGCCACTCGCCTTCCAACTTAAAAATATTAATACCTCAAAAAATACTATAACCCCAACTATAAACCCGGCTGGCATATAATTTGACATATCTTGAAAACTATTTCCTAAATCCGTTAAATTTAACATCATTATCACAAATAAAAATAAAATAGCAATCGCACCAACATACACAATTAAAAAAATTAATGCAATAAAATCTACTTCCAATAAAATAAAAAGAACAGCAGCACTAGTAAAAGCCACAATCAATCAAAGCACAGAATGAACCGGGTTTAATGCTGATATTACCATTATTCCGGATAATATAACACTAAAAGCAAATAAATAAAATAACCCCTCCAACACTCCTAAAGAGACTTGAACTCTTGTCTTTAAGTTGAAAACCTAATGTCTTAACCCCTAGACCATAGGAGCCCCACCATAATTAATGGTGAAAAAAGAGACTTGAACTCTTGACCTTAGGCACCACAAGCCCACGCTCTACCCTCTAAGCTATTCTCACCTCATTCCCAATTCCCTATGCACTTTCTATTACTAAATAGCGCTCTTGATATATAATAGAACTTTTTATTATATCTACGACTGGAAAAGGAAAAATACCCATCAAAAAAATTAATAAAACTAATGGCATTAAAGCATAAAACTCTCGCCTATTTAAATCTCTTGAAAAATAAAGATAATTTGATGGCACACCAAAACATACTCTATTATATAAATATATAGAATACCCGGCGGACAAAACCATCCCTAAAGAAGCCACCCCCCCTACAATAAAACTGTACTCAAACGCCGCTAATAAAGAAAAAAACTCACCTACAAAATTACAACTTAAAGGAATTGAAGCATTAGCTAAAATTAAAGTCAACATTAATATACCAAACAACGGCATAGTTACAACCACCCCTCGATAATACTTTACTAAACGCGTATGATGCCGCTCGTATAAATAAGTTACTGCAATAAATAATGCAGAGCTCACTAAACCATGCGCCAACATTAAAAAAACAGCTGCTACCAACCCTTGAATTGTATGACTAAATAAACCTAAAGTTACTAACCCCATATGAGCAACCGAAGAATAAGCTATAATCCGTTTTAAATCTACTTGTCGACAAGTTGTTAAACTCCCATAAATAATAGCAAATAAACTTAAAGTTTGAATTAAAGGTGCAAAATACTCAGAAGCCTCCGGTAATAATGGTCATGAAAATCTCATAAAACCATATCCCCCTAATTTTAATAATACACCCGCTAAAATTACAGAACCTGCCACTGGAGCCTCTACATGAGCTTGGGGTAATCATATATGAAAAGGCACTTTTGGAATTTTAATTGCTAAACTCAAAAAAAAACCTAAAAATAAAAAACACTGTAACTCACTTTCAAATTTAAGACTACATAAAACCTGATAATCTGTAGTTCCCGCGTGACTGTATAATAAAAATATAGCCAATAACATAAAAACAGACCCAACAAAAGTATAAAAAAAAAAATAATAAGATGCTTGTATTTTTTCTTCCCTAGACCCCCATATTCCAATTATTAAAAACATTGGTATCAGAATCCCCTCAAATAATATATAAAACCCAACTAAATCTAAAATAGTAAAAACCCCCATTAATAAAACTTCCATTAACAATAAACACAATATAAACTCTTTCACTAAAAACTTAATAGAGTTTCAACTTATTAAAATACAAATAGGAGTTAATAGCGCAGTTAATACTATAAAAAAAATAGAGATCCCATCTACCGCAAAAATTAAAGGCCCAAAAGCCGGCTCAATACTAAAAATTCAATCAAACTTTTTAATTGCCTGAAATTGCCCCTCTCCATCAAAAGAAGCCCACAAAAGAATTGTAATCGTTAACGTCAATAAAGACCACTCTAATCCAATTTTTCATAAACGCTCTATATTATGTCTCGGCGTTATTAAAAGAAAAAATGAACCAATTAAAGGCAATATAAATATTAATTCTAACATTTATTCGAAATTAATATATTTCAGAGAAATGGGACTCGAACCCATAACCTTCCGCTCCCAAAGCAGATAATCTACCAATTGATATACCCCCTGCCTTAATCTTACACTAAATTCCGGATTATTCATCCGGAATTTATTAAAGCCCAAATAAAATTAAAAAAGCGATCATTATACAAAACAACCCCATTGCTTCAGAGATAGCAAATCCTAATATTGCATACGTAAATAATTGTTGTTTTAATGAAGGATTTCTTGCGTATCCTATGATTAAATTTCCAAAAACAGTTCCAATCCCTGCACCACTTCCGGCTGCCCCAATAGAAGCTGCGCCAGCACCTACATATTTCCCTGCAGTTAAAACCTCAGTTGCCATTTAAATAATTATTATCCTTATTATATTCCCTTAAATACCCCTAGCAGGATTTAAACCTACACCCTTTTACTTACAAGGTAAACGCTCTCTCAATTGAGCTACAAAGGCTAATTTCATTGATTGACTCTCACCCGAGCCAATCAATTCCATTTAAATTAAGTTTACAGGTGCTACCCCTAATAATTTATTTTCGACATAACCCACTATTGGCGTTAAAATTAAAAAATAAAAAAAATAGAATACTGATGCTAACTGCCCTATTAAAATATATGGCTCCTCTACAGGCTGACCCCCGATTCAAGTCAAAACTAAAAAATCCCCGACTAAAAATCAAAAGATAATCTTACTTAAGGGCCTAAACCTTAACCCCTTAAATCGACTCTTATGTAAATATGGCAAAAAAAATAACACTAATATACTAAACAATAAAGCAATCACTCCCCCCAATTTATTCGGTATAGAACGTAATATAGCATAAGCAAACAATAAATATCATTCTGGTTTTATATGTACCGGAGTAACTAACGGATTTGCCTGTTTAAAATTTTCAGCGTCTCCTCCCGCATATGGAAATAAAAACACTACTATAGACAACACTATCACAAATACAACAATCCCGTATAAATCCTTTAAAGCATAATAATGATGGAAAGGAACCTTATCAATATCTGATCTTATCCCAACAGGATTATTTGAGCCGCCCTCATGTAAAGCTATTATATGAACAACCCCTAAAGCTGCTAAAACAAAAGGCAATAAATAATGAAGACTAAAGAATCTATTTAAAGTGGCATTTGATACACTAAACCCCCCTCAAATCCATCTTACAATATCATCTCCCACATAAGGAATTGCGGACAATAAATTAGTTATAACTGTCGCGGCTCAAAAAGACATTTGACCCCACGGTAATACATAACCTAAAAAAGCGGTCACAATCATTAATAAAAATAGCAAAACTCCCACATTTCAAACTATATTTTTAGTATAACTGCCATAATACAAGCCCTTTCCGATATGCAAATAAACACACAAAAAAAACAAAGAGGCTCCATTCGCATGCAAATATCTTAAAATAAAACCATAATTAACATCCCTAGTTATATGTGCCACAGAAGAAAAAGCTAAATTTATCTCTGAACAATAATGCATAGCCAAAAAAATTCCAGTAAGTATTTGAATTGCTAAACACAACCCCAATAAAATTCCAAAATTTCAAAAATAACTAAGATTTGAAGGACTAGGAAGATCAATTAATACACCATTAACCAATGATATAACTGGATTTTCTTTTCTAATTGTTTTAGTCATTCTTTCTAAACTTTCTCCTTAAACAATTAATTTGTTCCCTCTACAAATCAGATTCGAACTGATATAATTTTGGTTAACAGCCAAAAGCTTAACCATTAAGCTATTGTAGACCTTTATTTTATAAGAGTGATAGGATTCGAACCTATAAAACTTTGACCCTAAACCAAATATGTATACCATTCCATGACACTCCTTAAACCCCCTTCTTTAATACTTATTATACAACCAGAAGATGCTGGAATCGAACCAACACTTAAAACTTTGAAGGCTCTTGGTCTACCATTAACCTAATCTCCCCTCTAACTAGAGGTACAGGAATTGAACCTGTAATTATTAAGATCAAAACTTAATGCCTTCCCGTTTGGCTAACCCCTATCCATCATTTTATCCCGCCCATTCCAGGCGGGATACCTCGTCTTTATAAACAAAACTATGAGCCTCACCAATACATAAAAATAAATAAAAATAATCAAACAACATCTACAAAATGTCAATACCAAGCCGCTGCCTCAAACCCCAAATGATGGTGTCTAGTAAACTGATGATTTATTAACCGAAAGAAACAAACTAACAAAAAAGTACTTCCAATTAACACATGAGCCCCATGCGCACCAGTCGTTACAAAAAAAGTTGAACCATACACTGAATCTGATATTGTAAAAGGAGCCTCATAATACTCCATCCCTTGTAAAGCAGTAAATATTACCCCTAATACTACTGTTAAAGCCAAACTAATTATAGCCTCTTTTCTTTTTCCACTAATAATTGCATGATGTGCCCAAGTTACTGTTGCACCTGAACTTAATAAAACAGCTGTATTTAATAAAGGAACAGAAAAGGGATCTAAAGGACTAACCCCCCTCGGTGGCCAAACTGCACCAATTTCAATAGTTGGGGCCAAACTGCTATGAAAAAAAGCCCAAAACAAAGAAAAAAATAAACAAACCTCAGATACAATAAATAAGATCATTCCATATTTTAACCCCTGTTTAACTATAAACGTATGGTGCCCTTGATAAGTTGCCTCTCTTATAACATCACGCCACCATATTACCATTGTAAATACAATTGTAATTAACCCTAAAACTAATACTCAAACTTGACTATAATGAAAATACATCACTCCCCCCACTGTAGTAAAAAAAGCCCCACAAGCACCAATATAGGGTCATGGACTTGGGTCTACTAAATGATAAGGATGATATGTTTGTTGCATCATAAACTCAATCTTAACCCAGTAGGACTTGAACCTACAACCTCTTACTTAGAAGGTAAATGCTCTCCCAAATTGAGCTATAAGTCATTTCTTGTTTTTTTAAAATCAAGTTATAAATAAACCGATTGAATTACTTTAATAATTCAATCGATTTTCATAAATTAATGTAATGTTACTGTGTCCCCTAAATAAATGGTTGTTAATAAACAAAATACATAAGCCTGAATCACAGCCACCATTATTTCTAATAATGTTATAAAAACTAAAATTATTACTGGAAAAACACTTAAAACCATAAGCCCACTCGATAACATAGTAAACGCAAACCCCGATATAATACCAAATAATAAATGCCCGGCCGATATGTTGGCCGCCAATCGAACCCCTAAAGAAATGGCCCGAACCATAAAACTTAGTGTCTCAATTATTACTAAAAAAGGGGCTAACCCTAAAGGCACCCCTCCGGGCATCAACATACTTAAAAAATTTAATTTAAAGTTTATAAATCCTAATAATATAACGGCTATTATTATTGATAAAGACAAACCAAAAGTTATTACTATGTGCGCTGTTGGAGTAAAAATATAAGGAAACAACCCTAAAATATTTAGCATAACAATAAACAAAAAAAGACACAACACAAAAGGAAAATATTTTTGACCTGATCTGCCCAAATTATCCTGAACTACAGAACGCATAACACTATGAATTAACTCCATTATAGACTGCCATCTACGAGGTACTAACCTTTCCCCCCTTAATAATAATCAAATTATAGTAATTACTAACCCCATCATCATTGAAGAGTTCGTAAAAGTAACTAACCAGTCCCCCGGAAAAGCCTGTATTGTTATTAATCTTACAACATTAAATTGATCAAAAAAAGCAGCTAACATTGCCATAAAATTTCTAATAAATTAAATTCTTAAACTATCATAATCTAAATTCAATATCGTTTTAAATATTCCTATCGGGCCTGTTTGAGATTTGCCCTTAACTGAAATTATATAATCTTTAGAACTAACTTCCGCCTGAGCCCGTAATGCCAACTGTTGTTGTATTCTTGGCAATATAATTAAAACAACAAATGAAAATAATAATAATAAACTTATCAATGTTCATATATATTGTGTTAAATAAGCTACTACGTCTATTTGAGGCATTTTGGTGTAATTGGGCTCGAACCAATCGCTTATAAGTTAAAAGCTTATCACTCTACCGCATGAGTTATACACCACACTCTAAATAAAATTAGTCCAGGCCTTTTGGCCTGGACTAAGTAATCCAAGTCTTAATGTAATTTTAAACCTTATTAATTTTCTTCTGACTGAGCTGCTACTCAATTAATATACTTATCTAATGATACAGCCTCTATTACTATCGGCATAAAAGAATGATTCGCACCACATATTTCTGAACACTGACCATAAAAAACCCCGGGCCTTTTAATAAAAAAACTTGTTTGATTCAATCTACCTGGCACAGCATCAATTTTAACCGACAAAGACGGAACAGCAAATGAATGTAAAACATCTGCCGCTGTCACTAATACTCGCACTTGTGTTTGAATAGGCACAATTAACCTATTATCCACCTCTAGTAATCTTAAATCTCCACTCTTTAAATCCGAAGTCGGAACCATATAAGAATCAAATTCAATTGTTTCCGGACCATAATCGGAATACTCATATGATCAATATCATTGATGCCCTATTGCCTTAATCGTTAAAGCTGGGTCAATAACCTCATCCATTAAATATAATAGTTTTAAAGAAGGAAACGCAATAAATACTAATATTCCCGCCGGTATTAAAGTTCAAATTATTTCTATTAAAGTCCCCTCAAATAAATACTTATTATAATATCTATTTGTTAAAGCCGAAACAATTAATCAAACCACGATCGTTAAAATAATAAAGATTATAAACATTATTTGATCATGAAAAAATATTATTTCCTCCATTACTGGAGTGGCGGCGTCTTGAAACTCCAACTGTCATGGCTCTGGCACATCTTTAAATATAAATAAAACACATAATGCTAAATAACACTTCATTTTTTCAAAGTATAAAATAGACTGAGCTGGACTTGAACCAACTTCTTCATTGTTATGAGCAACACACTTTACCTTTAAGCTATCAGCCCTAAATACTTTCCACTCAAACAAACAATTTTAATTAATTTGAGCTATTAGTCTTAAATACCTTTAGTAATCTTATACATCAAATAACATACTGACCCTATTTATGTTTTAATCTCAAACAATCTTAATATAAAGAAAACACAATATTTTACTTCTCCCTTGAGATACTTTCAGGGATTAGACTTTAGAGAAACTTTCTCCATATATTTAAACAATATCTTATACTGTCGTAGCTACCCAACAACCTTATAAAGTAATTGGCTCACCAGCGGACAACTATCATTTAATCCTTTCGTACTAAAATGTAGTTATATCTTATGTTTCCTTAACAAATTGTAGATAGAAACCGACCTGGCTCACGCCGGTCTGAACTCAAATCATGTACGATTTTAATGGACGAACAGTCCAACCCTTGGAAACGGCTGCACCTCCAGGATATCGCAATTCAACATCGAGGTCGCAAACATTGTCATCGATATGAACTCTCAAACAATATTACGCTGTTATCCCCATGGTAACTTTTATTCGTTGCTCGTTAACAATCCCACTCTTAATTAACGGGTCATTATAACCCACAATATTGAATCCTTAATTCCAAATCCAACTTGTGTCAGCTTGGAAGTCCCCCTCACTGTCAAGCTTTTTACTTTATACTATTACATTATTTACCTTATGTGCACCTTCGTTACTCTTTAGAAGGCGGTCGCCCCAACCAAACTGTCTAACTTACACTTTTTTACTTTATAGTAATAAGATTTTTTATAATTAAAAAACGGTTTTTCATTATAAAACCGTTTTTAAAAACAGCACCTACACCCGCATCATCTATATCTTAACTTTAAAAAAACAATATAAGCCTCCAGTAAAGCTCAATGGGGTCTTCTCGTCTTACAATTTGAACGTAGCATCTTCACTACGATTTCAATTTCATTGGTTTTTATCTTGAGACAGTAGGGCATTCGTTACGCCATTCATACTTGCCAACAATTAATTGGCTATTGATTACGCTACATTATCACGGTCAGATTTACCGCGGCCATTTAATTGTCCTTAATTAAATAACTTTTTTTATTCCTTAAATTTAGATACAATCATTGGGCAGGCCTCACTTTCAATACTTCACGCTTAAAGCCCTTCGCTGAAAGCTATGTTTTTGGTAAACAGTCGACACCCCCTCTTTTCTGAGATCCATCCCTAACAAATATTTAATATTCTTTTATTAAATACTTTATTAAAAATAAACACCCTTTCTTGCGAACTTACAGGATCATTTTGCCGAGTTCCTTAAGATAAATTATACCATCACTTTTAGCCTACTTGCGTTAGTTTTAGTACAGCCTAAAAAAATAATTTCTTACATTTATTATTTTATCCCATCGCTAGTCAAATAACAAAATTTTAAGTTTTCTCTTAGGGGCTGTATAACCCAATCCGAATAATTCTTCTATTGGAAACCTTAGGCCATGAGCAGTGATTCTCACACTGTTTTTTACTCATATTCGCATTATCACTTCAGATATGCTTTCGCAATAATTCTACATTTATTACAGAACGTTCTACTACCATTATATCAAACTTTAATCCCTTAAAATCTAATATTCAGAGTTTGGGTAAATAACTTAAACCACCAGAATCTTCAAGGTTTATTAATTTATTGAGTGAACTATTACGTAATCTTTCAAAGATGGCTGGCTTCAAGCCTACTTTCTCATTGTCCTGATCTAACCCTAAAATAAACCTCTTTCCTACTTAGCTATATTATTAATGACCTTAACTTCTGATCTAGGTTGTTTCCTTTTTGACAATAAACCTTCTCGCCTATTGTCTGTCTATCGTTTTTCTTCTTATACTTTCATAGTTTGATTTTACACACCCTATAGATATGTCCATTCAGTGCTTTACCATATAAGAAAACCAAAGTTTCCCCCTTACAACGACGCACTACTTCAATAGTTTTCGCAGAAAACCAGCTATTTCCAAGTTCGATTAGCTTTTCACCGCTAGTCACAAGTCCTCCGAAATTTTTGCCACAATCACCGGTTCGTTCCTTCACCCCCCTGTTAAGAAAGCTTCAAACTGCTCATAACTAGATCACTTGGTTTCGGGCTCTATTTGACTAATGCTCTTAAAACTCGTTTTCACTACACCTACATTTATTAACTTAAGTTTGCCAAATACTTTTCTTGCGAACCCATTATTCAAAAGGTACAACGAATATCGTCTGCTTATGAGTAACAAATTTCAGAATCTATTTCATTTTTAATCTCTTTCAACTTTCCCTTACAGTACTAATAAACTTTCGATATGTTATAATTTTTAATTTTAGATGTATGGAACACCTCTCTTCAAATAATTCTACTCTTTCTCTCTCAAACTAAATTCTTTACAATCAACAGGACTGTTACCTTCTTTGAATTTTAATTGTTACAGAGATATATAAAACCTCCTCCGCTTTCGCTCGCCACTACTTACGAAATCTCGCTTGATTTTTTTCTCTTAGTACTAAGATGTTTCAATTCCTAAAAATACAACTTATAATTGTGTTTACCTATAGAACTTCAATTTTATCCTTTCTTCACTGACTTTTCGTATTAATAACGTCTTTATTATAACATTCTAGTCATCCATTTACTACCCATTTATACTAATAAACCTCTCTCAATGCACATAGCAGGACTTGAACCTACTATTAATGATTGGAAATCATTTATTTTACCTGTTAAATTATACGTGCATTAATCCGAGGACATTTTCCAATACCCTCACTATGTTACGACTTCCTCAACCTTATAAACTCTTCATAATGCTAAACTTTAAATTTAAGTTTCTAACCTGTACAACCTTGAGTCATATTTAATTTTTTTTCTTTCTAACTTTTACTAATTTATCATTTAACACTTTAAAATTATTTACTTGGTAGAGGTGACGGGCGATTTGTACGAACACTAGAGCCATATTCACCGGAACCCTCTACTCTCCGATTACTATTAAATCCAACTTCATCCCCTTATTTCAAAGAATAATCCAAACTTTTACTTTAAAGCTTACTTTTGCTCTCTTTGTATATAAAATTGTAGCGCATATATCGCCCAAAACATTAGGATCATAAGGACCTGACATCATCCTTAAATCAAAAACTTTATAAATCAATAATTCTGATTAAGGGTTAAGTTCATTCTATTTCTTTCACAACACGAACTGACGACGGCCATGCAATACCTGTATGTAAAACACATTCAAGTTTTGGTAAGGTTAATCGCGGATTATCGAATTAAACTACACGCTCCTCTAATTGGATTAGTGAACCGCCAAATTTTTTGAATTTTAATCTTGCGATCGTACTCTTCAGGCGGAACCTTCTTAAGTTTTCATTAACCACCTAATTCTCAAACTAACAAAATTTAAACAATGATCTTATATTCATAGTTTACAGTAAAGACTACCAGGGTATCTAATCCTGTTTGCTCCCCTTACTTTCGTGTCTTAGCATCAGTTTTTCCTAGTAAATTACTTTCGCCTCCGATGTTCTAATTTATATTAAAGCATTCTACCGCTACATAAATATTCCATTTACCCCATTAAACCTTTTAATTTTTGCCTACACACCCTTTACGCCTTTCCCAATAAAAACTTAGACTTTACGTATAACCGCGTCTGCTGGCACGTATATTTGACAGTCTTCTTTATTCTATAAAATTTACAAAAAATGCGGTATCTCTGTGTCATACTTTCATACATTGCACAAGATTCTTTACTGCTGCCTCTCTCCGAGTCTCCCCCTTGTTTCAGTAGAAGTGTGGCTTCTTAGCTACGCATCTTTGGTTGGCAATTAAACCCCACCTAATACGATTCCTACTCATCAACTAATATTTGTCTAATACCTAATTGATTGATTTCAGAACATTACTCACCTGTACGAGACATACCCCCGCCCCTTATTTAAATATAAAAAGACAGAAATATGTGCCCTAGCATGTATTATAAGTACCGCTCGCTTTATATTTTCCCCAAAACCAAAGGACTTGCCTAAGATCGGACTTGAACCAATAACCCAAACATTTTCAGTGTTTTGCTCTACCTATTGAGCTACCTAAGCCTTAATAATAAATATAAACTTTATTAATTATTTCTAATATTAAACACTATTTTTAATTTTTTATTTATAATACGGGGTTTACTGGCCTCGAACCTGCAACCTTAGACTTGCAAAGCCTACGCTCTGCCAATTGAGCTAAAACCCCATTCACAAATAATTTTTAATTCGTTGGCACGATGCACCAACGAATTAACAATCACCAATTATAAATTTATTTAACCTACAATATTGATGCCCCCGATATAAATAAAGTTGTAAATACAATCATAATTAAAGCATAATTAAACACCATCCCAGATTGAAAATTACTAATATTTTGAGTCAATTTAATTAATATTCTTGATATCCCCTTTGGCCCAATAACCTCTAATACTCCTCTATCTATAATTCGATAAGTCACTAAATGGCCAAATTTCCATATATTACTTACAATAAAATGATTAATAACATAATTAAACTGTCAAGCAGAATTTAAAAAAGTATACACCATATGATATATATTTACTACAATTCTCCCTGAATGCCCAATTGTCAAATTTAAAAACAACCCATCTTTCATTGAAGACCCCTCATTCTTTATATTTTGAACTATTATCTTCTTATAATTAATTGGAAAATATCAAGCCTTAGAAACCCTTACAAGCCGCTCATATATCACAAAAGCTAAAAAAACCCCTAACATACTCAAAACCAAAGGAACCACCTTTACAGAATTTGATATAATTGGAGGAACTACATTAGATAAAATTACTTCTTTGCCCAAATACCCCACAAATATACTTCCAAAAGCCAATAACAATAACGGAAAAATAATATTAAAAGAGGGCTCATGAACTCCTATCAAAGTTTCTTTTTTAGAATTAGTATTAGTAATAAATGTTAAATATATCAACCTTATAGAATAAAAAGCCGTCAATAACGCAGACAAACTTCCTAATCAATAAGCAAAAGCAATATAATACTTATCATAAGTTAACTCTAATATTAAATCTTTTGAATAAAACCCCGTTAAATAAGGAAACCCCATTAAAGACAAGGACCCGATTAAGACCATTGTATAAGTAAAAGGAATTGATTTTATTAATCCTCCCATTTTTCTCATATCTTGCTCATCACTAACCGCATGTATAACAGAACCTGCACTTAAAAACAACAAAGCTTTAAAAAACGCATGGTTCATTAAATGAAACAAACTAGTTGAATAATTAGACAAACCACAAACCATAACCATATAACCTAGCTGACTACAAGTAGAATAAGCAATTACCTTTTTTAAATCATTTTGAACCACACCAGTAGTCGCCGCAAAAAAGGCAGTCAAAGCCCCTAAAATAGTAACTACCGTCAAAGCTAAAGGAGAGCCCTCAAATAAAGGTCCAGACCTAATTATTAAAAAAACACCCGCAGTCACCATAGTCGCCGCATGTATTAAAGCCGAAACCGGGGTTGGGCCTTCCATTGCGTCTGGCAATCAAGTATGAAGCCCCAATTGGGCTGATTTCCCTACTGCCCCTAAAAATAATAATAAACAAATTATAGTTATACTCTCTTTACTGACATATATATTTGAAGAGTTTAAACTCATAACACTATAAATCGTAGAAAACTCTAAGGCACCAAATTCATCCAGAATTTTAATCATAGCCAATACTAATCCTATATCTCCGACTCTATTTATTAACATCGCCTTCATTGCAGCCTTATTCGCTTTTATCCTAGTTAACCAAAAATTTATTAAAAGATATGAACACAAGCCTACACCCTCTCAACCAATAAATAATTGAACAAAATTATCACTTGTTACTAATACAATCATCAAAAATGTAAATAACGATAAATAAGACATAAATCGAGGTATATGTGGGTCCCCAGACATATAACCAATAGAATAAACATGAACCAAAGCGGATACACTGGTAATCACAATTAACATAATAGAGGTAATACTATCAAATTGTAATCCAAAATATGTAATTAACAAATCAGAATCAAATCACCTTCATAATTTTATATAAGTTGGTGAAGAATTCAAAACTGTCTCATAAAAAATACAACAAGACACAATTACACTAAAACTAATACAAGCAGATGTAAATATCCCAGCACCCTTAGTCCCTATTTTCCTTCCAAATAATCCAGATATTATTGCACTTAATAAAGGCATAAATAATACTAATATATACATTGTCCAAAACGAATTTATTACACATATAAGCTTATTGTTGCGTCATGAGTAATTTGTAATAAAAAATTTGGCGAAATTATTAAAAATAATATTATAAAGAAAGTTAGACCTATTAACACAGATTTGCTAAAATCAATTCGTTTTTCTTTCTTTAAGACTTTTTGCCAAATTAACATAGAATACTCCCCCGACCCATAAGGAAAATATATTATTTGAACCAATCTCACATAATAAACCCCCGCAATTACTGAACTAATCACTATCACAACACTAATTAAATAATACCCACTAGAAACCCCAGCCAATAATATAAACCATTTACTTAAAAACCCCGCTAATGGCGGAATTCCAGCAATTGACAAAAAAATTAATCCTAACGTTGACGCTATTACAGGGTTATCTCTCGATAAACCACTAACCTCAATTATAAGATTTTTTGTTAAATTTAAAGACAATATAATTGAAAAACTACAGACTGACATTATTATATACACAATCATATATATTAAACTAGCCTGAATACTTTCAAAAGACCCTATTGCAACACCAAACAACGTAAACCCCATATGTGCTATCCCACTATAAGCCAATAAACGTTTTATTTTCGTCTGATTAAGTGCCCCCACAGAGCCATAAATTATAGATAATAATGCACATATTAAAACTATATTAGTTACAGGTCCCACCTGAACTAAAATAGAAAAAACCGCTACTTTTGGCACTGTTGCTAATAACGCGGTTGTTATTGTTGGAGCACCCTCATAAACATCTGGAGCTCACATATGAAAAGGTGCCACAGATAATTTAAATAATAAAGAAACTGTAATCAATATTTTCCCAACATCTGCGGTTAATACTGAATTAATCCCTTGAATACTAATTTCTCCTGAAACCCCATATAATAAAGCACACCCAAATAAAAATAATCCAGAAGACATTGCGCCTAATACAAAATACTTTAACCCAGCCTCTGTACTATAAGCACTATCCCTCTTTATAGCCACTAAAATAAATAAAGTTAAAGTTTGTAACTCCATTGCTAAATAAATAGAAAGTCAATTTACTGAAGACACTAATAACAGGGAGCTTAATGCAACTATTAATATTAAAACTATTCATGAACCCTCGTTCGCCCCTCTATCTTGAAACTCATAAGAAGCCCCTTCTTGGTGCATAGGCCTATACATTAATAATAATGACACAGACCCAACTACAATAATTATTTTTGATATAACGGTTCAACTATTTGTTAACAATAATCCATCAGTTCATCATATTAAATAATCATTTACATAAAAAACCCCAACCCATAATTGAGTAGTAACCACACCTATAACAAATAATGCCCCAATTGATACCTTAAGTATAGATAAATTAATCCCATAAAAAACTAAAATTAATACCACAAAACTTAACAATATTTCTGGGTACATTGTAATCATTAACTCCATTTTTCCCTTTAGCCTATAAAATGAAACCCCCGTCACACTATAGACCCTCATACCATTGATGAGACTTGAACTCATATAGCTACTCTGCCGTTAGATTTTAAATCTAATGTGTCTACCTTTTCCACCACAATGGCAAATAATTCAAACAAGTAGAGGCAGGACTTGAACCTACATGCCCAGATAATGAGTCTGATGACTAACCCTTAATCAACTCTACACAACCAACATCAAAGGAAGGAGTGAGATTCGAACCCACGAACCATAAATAGCTTTTGTTTTCAAGACAAACACATTAAACCACTCTGTCATCCTTCCACATAATCAGTAAGATTGGGATTGAACCAATACCCTTAGCCTTATCAAGACTATGCTCCACCAAATTAAGCTACATACCGCTATAAAAAAGGCCGCCCAGGACCTATAAGACCCTGGAGATTTATAAACCAAAAGGAGGCAAAGCATTAAATCCTATTAGAACCCCAGAAACCAATATTACAAAAGCAAGACTCAACGGTAAATAAGATTTTCACAATAAAGCCATTAACTGATCATACCGAATTCTTGGATAAGAAGCCCTTATTCATATAAATAAAAACATAAGAATCGCAATTTTCCCCCCAAATCAACCATAATTTATTCAACTATTTAATTTAATCTCAAAAGGGGATAATCACCCTCCCAAAAACAAAATAACCCCAAAAGCAGACATTAATATTATATGACAATACTCCGCTAAAAAAAACAAAGCAAATGACATACTAGAATATTCAACATTAAATCCTGATACTAATTCGGACTCCCCCTCTGTTAAATCAAAAGGGACCCTATTCGTCTCTGCCAAAGCAGACACAAAAAACATTATTGCAACAGGAAACAATGGTATAATAAATCATATATTTTTCTGAGTTAAAACTATTTCAGTTAAATTTAATGAGCCTACACATAAAACCACAGAAATTATTATTAGCCCAATAGACACTTCATAACTTATCATTTGCGCTGCCGCTCTAATTGCCCCCAAAAAAGCATATTTTGAATTACTGGACCAACCTGACATCAATATAGCATACACACTAATTGAAGATACTGCAAATAAATAAAGTATACCTACGCCTAAATCACTTAAAACCACCCCTTCACTATAAGGAATAACCCCTCAAGCGATAAATGCTAAAGTTAACGACAAGATCGGGGCTAAAATATATATAAAGATATTAGCATGATTTGGAATAATTATTTCTTTAGTAAATAACTTTAACCCATCAGCTATTG
The DNA here is from genome assembly GCA_965277445.1 of Saprospiraceae bacterium. Taxonomy (GTDB): domain Bacteria; phylum Bacteroidota; class Bacteroidia; order Chitinophagales; family Saprospiraceae; genus JAFMDF01. The sequence continues at coordinate 17,462 of CBDICY010000012.1, forward strand.
GCTGTAATAAACCATATAAACCTACTACGTTAGGCCCCTTTCTGCATTGAATATAACCTAAAACCTTTCGTTCAGCCAATGTTAAATAAGCTATTGAAATTAATAATGGCACTAAAATAACTAATATTTTTATAATTATTATTCCCATATTTCTCAAAATCAATAAACCCGATAAGAATGGGATTTGAACCCATGCAAGAGCTAATGCCCCTGACAATTTAGCAAATTGCTGCTTTACCATGCTCAGCCATCTCATCTAATTCTAATTTTTACTATGCGCTAATGGGACTTGAACCCATACTAAAAAGTTTTGCAAACCCTCACAATACCTATTATGCTATAGCGCCTTAACTTTTTAACCTTTGCCACACTATATTTTAAATTATGTCGGCGCTGAAAGACTTGAACTTTCAACTTTTGTGGCGTAAACACAACACTCTGCCAATTGAGTTAAACGCCGGTAATTCACCCCGTCAATATTTGACGGGGTTAGTTATTTCGCCCTTGTATAACAAAAGGTAATTCATTATAAGTATGATGGGCTGGAGGCGATGTTTGTGCTCACTCTAAAGAAGGATAATAACCACTATTCTCTACTCATCCTACAAATTTTATCTCTCGAACATATGCATCATAAACAATATAAATAAATCAAACCACCCCTACAATCGAAATTACAGAGCCAACTGAGCTTACTTGATTTCATCCCGCAAAACTATCATGAAAATCTGAATACCGTCTAGGTAAACCCGCTAATCCTAAAAAATGTTGTGGGAAAAAAGTTAAATTTACACCAATAAACATTAATCAAAAATGAATTTTTCCATAAACCTCGTTATAACAATACCCAGTTATTTTACCAAATCAATAATAAAATCCCCCAAATATTGCAAATACCGCACCCATAGATAACACATAATGAAAGTGTGCTACCACATAATAAGTATCATGCAATACAATATCTAAAGAACCATTAGCTAAAACAATACCAGTTACCCCACCAACAGTAAATAAAAATACAAAACCAATCGCCCAAAGCATAGGAGTATCTAATCTCAATGACCCACCAAACATTGTTGCAACTCAACTAAATATTTTAATCCCAGTAGGAACCGCAATAATCATTGTTGCTGCTGTGAAATAAGCTCTAGTATCTACATCCATGCCTACTGTGAACATATGATGAGCTCACACAATAAAACCTAAAACGCCTATTGACACCATAGCATAAACCATGCCCAAGTACCCAAAAATTTGTTTTTTTGCTGCAAATGTTGGCACTATTTGAGATATTATTCCAAACCCAGGTAATATTAAAATATAAACCTCTGGGTGCCCAAAAAATCAAAATAAATGTTGATATAAAATTGGATCCCCTCCACCTGCAGGGTCAAAAAATGCAGTATTAAAATTTCTATCTGTAAGAAGCATCGTAATTGCCCCAGCTAACACTGGTAAAGATAATAATAATAAGAAAGCAGTTATTAAAATTGATCACACAAATAATGGCATTCGATCCATTGTTATACCTGGAGCCCTCATATTAAATATTGTAGTAATAAAATTCATTGCACCCAATATAGAAGAAATCCCAGCTAAATGCAAACTAAATATTGCCATATCAACGGACCCACCAGAGTGCGCCTGTATGCTTGCCAAAGGAGGATACACTGTTCATCCTGTACCCGCTCCTTGTTCTACAAAAGCTGAACCTAATAATAAAGTTAAAGAAGGCGGCAATAATCAAAAACTTATATTATTTAATCTCGGAAAAGCCATATCTGGAGAACCAATATATAATGGAACTAATCAATTCCCAAACCCCCCAATCATCACTGGCATAACTAAAAAAAATATCATTAAAAAAGCATGAGCAGTAACTATAACATTATATAAATGATCATCACCAAGCATTGAACCTGGAGCTGATAATTCTAACCTAATAAGCATACTAAACCCTGTTCCTATCATCCCCGCAAATGCCCCAAATAACAAATACAAAGTCCCGATATCTTTATGATTAGTTGAAAATAATCATCGACTTAAATATAAACTCACCTTTTCAATATTAATATAGTAAGAGAGAGAATTGAACTCTCGTAAATACCGTTTACAGCGGAACACATTACCACTCTGCCATCTTACTTAATCGAAAACTTGGATTTCTCACCCAAGCATTCAATAACCCTTATCCTCTTAAAAGATTTAAAGACTTAACTGCAATTGTCCCCCTTACTCGATAATAAGCTACTAAAATTGCTAGTCCTATAGCTGACTCCGCAGCTGCTACCGTTAATATCATTATAGTAAATATTTGACCAATTAAATTGTCTATTACTACTGAATTAATTAAAAATAAAAAAGAAATAGCCAATAGCATCAATTCAATTGACATTAACATTATTATAAGATTACTTCTATTTAAAACTATACCTAAAATACCTAAAATAAATAATATAATACCAATTGTTAAATATTCATAATACACAATGCCTAAAGGGAATTGAACCCCTATTTTCTATTCCGAAGACAGATATTTTCCCCTTAAATTATAGACACCATTCTTCATAATACTGTCCCTTTCAAAATCCAAAAAACCTAATTCCTTCTATTATTTAACACTATTTTTATCTTTTTACTCATAATCTAATCTTTTAAGGTGAAAAAAGGATTTGAACCTTTATCTTATTACATATGAAATAATTGTTTTACCTTTAAACTATATCACCCCGGGTCACATGGGTATTTTATCCTACTCCCACTCTAACCCCCCTTTTACTCATTCATAAACTAAACCTATAGTTAAAATAACTAAAAACAAATACATAATTCAAAACCCAAATAATTCAATTTGATTATAAACCACACACCAAGGGAAAAGAAAAGAAATTTCTAAATCAAAAATCAAAAAAAGAATTCCTACTAAAAAAAACTTAACCGAAAACGGCACTCTAGACGAACCAAAGGGGTCAAACCCACATTCATATACAGATACTTTCTCACTATCTGGTTGTTTAACGCCTACTATATAAGACGCCCCAGATATAATAGTAGAAAGAATAATACTAAACAATATTAATAAAAATATACCTAAAAACTCCATATCCATTGCCTTAAACCCAAATCAATTTATTCTTAACCCTCAAATAAATATATCTAATTCGGGATTAACAGGAATTGAACCCATATTAATCGGATGACAACCGACTATTTTACCTTTTAAATTATAACCCCCCTCATCAGACTTGGGCTCCTACCCAAGTCTTCTACATCAATTGACGACTAATCTGAATAAAAGAATCTTGTCTTTTTATTTCAGCTCTTATCTCATGAGTTAATATTATAGCCCCAATCATTGCCGCCAATAAAATAAAACTAGCCAAAAGAAATAAATAATAATAATCAGTGTATAACACACGCCCTAAAGCTTCAATATTAGAAGCTTTTTCAATAAAATCCCATCTAAAATAACTTATCACCTCCGGCACGCCACTCGCCTTCCAACTTAAAAATATTAATACCTCAAAAAATACTATAACCCCAACTATAAACCCGGCTGGCATATAATTTGACATATCTTGAAAACTATTTCCTAAATCCGTTAAATTTAACATCATTATCACAAATAAAAATAAAATAGCAATCGCACCAACATACACAATTAAAAAAATTAATGCAATAAAATCTACTTCCAATAAAATAAAAAGAACAGCAGCACTAGTAAAAGCCACAATCAATCAAAGCACAGAATGAACCGGGTTTAATGCTGATATTACCATTATTCCGGATAATATAACACTAAAAGCAAATAAATAAAATAACCCCTCCAACACTCCTAAAGAGACTTGAACTCTTGTCTTTAAGTTGAAAACCTAATGTCTTAACCCCTAGACCATAGGAGCCCCACCATAATTAATGGTGAAAAAAGAGACTTGAACTCTTGACCTTAGGCACCACAAGCCCACGCTCTACCCTCTAAGCTATTCTCACCTCATTCCCAATTCCCTATGCACTTTCTATTACTAAATAGCGCTCTTGATATATAATAGAACTTTTTATTATATCTACGACTGGAAAAGGAAAAATACCCATCAAAAAAATTAATAAAACTAATGGCATTAAAGCATAAAACTCTCGCCTATTTAAATCTCTTGAAAAATAAAGATAATTTGATGGCACACCAAAACATACTCTATTATATAAATATATAGAATACCCGGCGGACAAAACCATCCCTAAAGAAGCCACCCCCCCTACAATAAAACTGTACTCAAACGCCGCTAATAAAGAAAAAAACTCACCTACAAAATTACAACTTAAAGGAATTGAAGCATTAGCTAAAATTAAAGTCAACATTAATATACCAAACAACGGCATAGTTACAACCACCCCTCGATAATACTTTACTAAACGCGTATGATGCCGCTCGTATAAATAAGTTACTGCAATAAATAATGCAGAGCTCACTAAACCATGCGCCAACATTAAAAAAACAGCTGCTACCAACCCTTGAATTGTATGACTAAATAAACCTAAAGTTACTAACCCCATATGAGCAACCGAAGAATAAGCTATAATCCGTTTTAAATCTACTTGTCGACAAGTTGTTAAACTCCCATAAATAATAGCAAATAAACTTAAAGTTTGAATTAAAGGTGCAAAATACTCAGAAGCCTCCGGTAATAATGGTCATGAAAATCTCATAAAACCATATCCCCCTAATTTTAATAATACACCCGCTAAAATTACAGAACCTGCCACTGGAGCCTCTACATGAGCTTGGGGTAATCATATATGAAAAGGCACTTTTGGAATTTTAATTGCTAAACTCAAAAAAAAACCTAAAAATAAAAAACACTGTAACTCACTTTCAAATTTAAGACTACATAAAACCTGATAATCTGTAGTTCCCGCGTGACTGTATAATAAAAATATAGCCAATAACATAAAAACAGACCCAACAAAAGTATAAAAAAAAAAATAATAAGATGCTTGTATTTTTTCTTCCCTAGACCCCCATATTCCAATTATTAAAAACATTGGTATCAGAATCCCCTCAAATAATATATAAAACCCAACTAAATCTAAAATAGTAAAAACCCCCATTAATAAAACTTCCATTAACAATAAACACAATATAAACTCTTTCACTAAAAACTTAATAGAGTTTCAACTTATTAAAATACAAATAGGAGTTAATAGCGCAGTTAATACTATAAAAAAAATAGAGATCCCATCTACCGCAAAAATTAAAGGCCCAAAAGCCGGCTCAATACTAAAAATTCAATCAAACTTTTTAATTGCCTGAAATTGCCCCTCTCCATCAAAAGAAGCCCACAAAAGAATTGTAATCGTTAACGTCAATAAAGACCACTCTAATCCAATTTTTCATAAACGCTCTATATTATGTCTCGGCGTTATTAAAAGAAAAAATGAACCAATTAAAGGCAATATAAATATTAATTCTAACATTTATTCGAAATTAATATATTTCAGAGAAATGGGACTCGAACCCATAACCTTCCGCTCCCAAAGCAGATAATCTACCAATTGATATACCCCCTGCCTTAATCTTACACTAAATTCCGGATTATTCATCCGGAATTTATTAAAGCCCAAATAAAATTAAAAAAGCGATCATTATACAAAACAACCCCATTGCTTCAGAGATAGCAAATCCTAATATTGCATACGTAAATAATTGTTGTTTTAATGAAGGATTTCTTGCGTATCCTATGATTAAATTTCCAAAAACAGTTCCAATCCCTGCACCACTTCCGGCTGCCCCAATAGAAGCTGCGCCAGCACCTACATATTTCCCTGCAGTTAAAACCTCAGTTGCCATTTAAATAATTATTATCCTTATTATATTCCCTTAAATACCCCTAGCAGGATTTAAACCTACACCCTTTTACTTACAAGGTAAACGCTCTCTCAATTGAGCTACAAAGGCTAATTTCATTGATTGACTCTCACCCGAGCCAATCAATTCCATTTAAATTAAGTTTACAGGTGCTACCCCTAATAATTTATTTTCGACATAACCCACTATTGGCGTTAAAATTAAAAAATAAAAAAAATAGAATACTGATGCTAACTGCCCTATTAAAATATATGGCTCCTCTACAGGCTGACCCCCGATTCAAGTCAAAACTAAAAAATCCCCGACTAAAAATCAAAAGATAATCTTACTTAAGGGCCTAAACCTTAACCCCTTAAATCGACTCTTATGTAAATATGGCAAAAAAAATAACACTAATATACTAAACAATAAAGCAATCACTCCCCCCAATTTATTCGGTATAGAACGTAATATAGCATAAGCAAACAATAAATATCATTCTGGTTTTATATGTACCGGAGTAACTAACGGATTTGCCTGTTTAAAATTTTCAGCGTCTCCTCCCGCATATGGAAATAAAAACACTACTATAGACAACACTATCACAAATACAACAATCCCGTATAAATCCTTTAAAGCATAATAATGATGGAAAGGAACCTTATCAATATCTGATCTTATCCCAACAGGATTATTTGAGCCGCCCTCATGTAAAGCTATTATATGAACAACCCCTAAAGCTGCTAAAACAAAAGGCAATAAATAATGAAGACTAAAGAATCTATTTAAAGTGGCATTTGATACACTAAACCCCCCTCAAATCCATCTTACAATATCATCTCCCACATAAGGAATTGCGGACAATAAATTAGTTATAACTGTCGCGGCTCAAAAAGACATTTGACCCCACGGTAATACATAACCTAAAAAAGCGGTCACAATCATTAATAAAAATAGCAAAACTCCCACATTTCAAACTATATTTTTAGTATAACTGCCATAATACAAGCCCTTTCCGATATGCAAATAAACACACAAAAAAAACAAAGAGGCTCCATTCGCATGCAAATATCTTAAAATAAAACCATAATTAACATCCCTAGTTATATGTGCCACAGAAGAAAAAGCTAAATTTATCTCTGAACAATAATGCATAGCCAAAAAAATTCCAGTAAGTATTTGAATTGCTAAACACAACCCCAATAAAATTCCAAAATTTCAAAAATAACTAAGATTTGAAGGACTAGGAAGATCAATTAATACACCATTAACCAATGATATAACTGGATTTTCTTTTCTAATTGTTTTAGTCATTCTTTCTAAACTTTCTCCTTAAACAATTAATTTGTTCCCTCTACAAATCAGATTCGAACTGATATAATTTTGGTTAACAGCCAAAAGCTTAACCATTAAGCTATTGTAGACCTTTATTTTATAAGAGTGATAGGATTCGAACCTATAAAACTTTGACCCTAAACCAAATATGTATACCATTCCATGACACTCCTTAAACCCCCTTCTTTAATACTTATTATACAACCAGAAGATGCTGGAATCGAACCAACACTTAAAACTTTGAAGGCTCTTGGTCTACCATTAACCTAATCTCCCCTCTAACTAGAGGTACAGGAATTGAACCTGTAATTATTAAGATCAAAACTTAATGCCTTCCCGTTTGGCTAACCCCTATCCATCATTTTATCCCGCCCATTCCAGGCGGGATACCTCGTCTTTATAAACAAAACTATGAGCCTCACCAATACATAAAAATAAATAAAAATAATCAAACAACATCTACAAAATGTCAATACCAAGCCGCTGCCTCAAACCCCAAATGATGGTGTCTAGTAAACTGATGATTTATTAACCGAAAGAAACAAACTAACAAAAAAGTACTTCCAATTAACACATGAGCCCCATGCGCACCAGTCGTTACAAAAAAAGTTGAACCATACACTGAATCTGATATTGTAAAAGGAGCCTCATAATACTCCATCCCTTGTAAAGCAGTAAATATTACCCCTAATACTACTGTTAAAGCCAAACTAATTATAGCCTCTTTTCTTTTTCCACTAATAATTGCATGATGTGCCCAAGTTACTGTTGCACCTGAACTTAATAAAACAGCTGTATTTAATAAAGGAACAGAAAAGGGATCTAAAGGACTAACCCCCCTCGGTGGCCAAACTGCACCAATTTCAATAGTTGGGGCCAAACTGCTATGAAAAAAAGCCCAAAACAAAGAAAAAAATAAACAAACCTCAGATACAATAAATAAGATCATTCCATATTTTAACCCCTGTTTAACTATAAACGTATGGTGCCCTTGATAAGTTGCCTCTCTTATAACATCACGCCACCATATTACCATTGTAAATACAATTGTAATTAACCCTAAAACTAATACTCAAACTTGACTATAATGAAAATACATCACTCCCCCCACTGTAGTAAAAAAAGCCCCACAAGCACCAATATAGGGTCATGGACTTGGGTCTACTAAATGATAAGGATGATATGTTTGTTGCATCATAAACTCAATCTTAACCCAGTAGGACTTGAACCTACAACCTCTTACTTAGAAGGTAAATGCTCTCCCAAATTGAGCTATAAGTCATTTCTTGTTTTTTTAAAATCAAGTTATAAATAAACCGATTGAATTACTTTAATAATTCAATCGATTTTCATAAATTAATGTAATGTTACTGTGTCCCCTAAATAAATGGTTGTTAATAAACAAAATACATAAGCCTGAATCACAGCCACCATTATTTCTAATAATGTTATAAAAACTAAAATTATTACTGGAAAAACACTTAAAACCATAAGCCCACTCGATAACATAGTAAACGCAAACCCCGATATAATACCAAATAATAAATGCCCGGCCGATATGTTGGCCGCCAATCGAACCCCTAAAGAAATGGCCCGAACCATAAAACTTAGTGTCTCAATTATTACTAAAAAAGGGGCTAACCCTAAAGGCACCCCTCCGGGCATCAACATACTTAAAAAATTTAATTTAAAGTTTATAAATCCTAATAATATAACGGCTATTATTATTGATAAAGACAAACCAAAAGTTATTACTATGTGCGCTGTTGGAGTAAAAATATAAGGAAACAACCCTAAAATATTTAGCATAACAATAAACAAAAAAAGACACAACACAAAAGGAAAATATTTTTGACCTGATCTGCCCAAATTATCCTGAACTACAGAACGCATAACACTATGAATTAACTCCATTATAGACTGCCATCTACGAGGTACTAACCTTTCCCCCCTTAATAATAATCAAATTATAGTAATTACTAACCCCATCATCATTGAAGAGTTCGTAAAAGTAACTAACCAGTCCCCCGGAAAAGCCTGTATTGTTATTAATCTTACAACATTAAATTGATCAAAAAAAGCAGCTAACATTGCCATAAAATTTCTAATAAATTAAATTCTTAAACTATCATAATCTAAATTCAATATCGTTTTAAATATTCCTATCGGGCCTGTTTGAGATTTGCCCTTAACTGAAATTATATAATCTTTAGAACTAACTTCCGCCTGAGCCCGTAATGCCAACTGTTGTTGTATTCTTGGCAATATAATTAAAACAACAAATGAAAATAATAATAATAAACTTATCAATGTTCATATATATTGTGTTAAATAAGCTACTACGTCTATTTGAGGCATTTTGGTGTAATTGGGCTCGAACCAATCGCTTATAAGTTAAAAGCTTATCACTCTACCGCATGAGTTATACACCACACTCTAAATAAAATTAGTCCAGGCCTTTTGGCCTGGACTAAGTAATCCAAGTCTTAATGTAATTTTAAACCTTATTAATTTTCTTCTGACTGAGCTGCTACTCAATTAATATACTTATCTAATGATACAGCCTCTATTACTATCGGCATAAAAGAATGATTCGCACCACATATTTCTGAACACTGACCATAAAAAACCCCGGGCCTTTTAATAAAAAAACTTGTTTGATTCAATCTACCTGGCACAGCATCAATTTTAACCGACAAAGACGGAACAGCAAATGAATGTAAAACATCTGCCGCTGTCACTAATACTCGCACTTGTGTTTGAATAGGCACAATTAACCTATTATCCACCTCTAGTAATCTTAAATCTCCACTCTTTAAATCCGAAGTCGGAACCATATAAGAATCAAATTCAATTGTTTCCGGACCATAATCGGAATACTCATATGATCAATATCATTGATGCCCTATTGCCTTAATCGTTAAAGCTGGGTCAATAACCTCATCCATTAAATATAATAGTTTTAAAGAAGGAAACGCAATAAATACTAATATTCCCGCCGGTATTAAAGTTCAAATTATTTCTATTAAAGTCCCCTCAAATAAATACTTATTATAATATCTATTTGTTAAAGCCGAAACAATTAATCAAACCACGATCGTTAAAATAATAAAGATTATAAACATTATTTGATCATGAAAAAATATTATTTCCTCCATTACTGGAGTGGCGGCGTCTTGAAACTCCAACTGTCATGGCTCTGGCACATCTTTAAATATAAATAAAACACATAATGCTAAATAACACTTCATTTTTTCAAAGTATAAAATAGACTGAGCTGGACTTGAACCAACTTCTTCATTGTTATGAGCAACACACTTTACCTTTAAGCTATCAGCCCTAAATACTTTCCACTCAAACAAACAATTTTAATTAATTTGAGCTATTAGTCTTAAATACCTTTAGTAATCTTATACATCAAATAACATACTGACCCTATTTATGTTTTAATCTCAAACAATCTTAATATAAAGAAAACACAATATTTTACTTCTCCCTTGAGATACTTTCAGGGATTAGACTTTAGAGAAACTTTCTCCATATATTTAAACAATATCTTATACTGTCGTAGCTACCCAACAACCTTATAAAGTAATTGGCTCACCAGCGGACAACTATCATTTAATCCTTTCGTACTAAAATGTAGTTATATCTTATGTTTCCTTAACAAATTGTAGATAGAAACCGACCTGGCTCACGCCGGTCTGAACTCAAATCATGTACGATTTTAATGGACGAACAGTCCAACCCTTGGAAACGGCTGCACCTCCAGGATATCGCAATTCAACATCGAGGTCGCAAACATTGTCATCGATATGAACTCTCAAACAATATTACGCTGTTATCCCCATGGTAACTTTTATTCGTTGCTCGTTAACAATCCCACTCTTAATTAACGGGTCATTATAACCCACAATATTGAATCCTTAATTCCAAATCCAACTTGTGTCAGCTTGGAAGTCCCCCTCACTGTCAAGCTTTTTACTTTATACTATTACATTATTTACCTTATGTGCACCTTCGTTACTCTTTAGAAGGCGGTCGCCCCAACCAAACTGTCTAACTTACACTTTTTTACTTTATAGTAATAAGATTTTTTATAATTAAAAAACGGTTTTTCATTATAAAACCGTTTTTAAAAACAGCACCTACACCCGCATCATCTATATCTTAACTTTAAAAAAACAATATAAGCCTCCAGTAAAGCTCAATGGGGTCTTCTCGTCTTACAATTTGAACGTAGCATCTTCACTACGATTTCAATTTCATTGGTTTTTATCTTGAGACAGTAGGGCATTCGTTACGCCATTCATACTTGCCAACAATTAATTGGCTATTGATTACGCTACATTATCACGGTCAGATTTACCGCGGCCATTTAATTGTCCTTAATTAAATAACTTTTTTTATTCCTTAAATTTAGATACAATCATTGGGCAGGCCTCACTTTCAATACTTCACGCTTAAAGCCCTTCGCTGAAAGCTATGTTTTTGGTAAACAGTCGACACCCCCTCTTTTCTGAGATCCATCCCTAACAAATATTTAATATTCTTTTATTAAATACTTTATTAAAAATAAACACCCTTTCTTGCGAACTTACAGGATCATTTTGCCGAGTTCCTTAAGATAAATTATACCATCACTTTTAGCCTACTTGCGTTAGTTTTAGTACAGCCTAAAAAAATAATTTCTTACATTTATTATTTTATCCCATCGCTAGTCAAATAACAAAATTTTAAGTTTTCTCTTAGGGGCTGTATAACCCAATCCGAATAATTCTTCTATTGGAAACCTTAGGCCATGAGCAGTGATTCTCACACTGTTTTTTACTCATATTCGCATTATCACTTCAGATATGCTTTCGCAATAATTCTACATTTATTACAGAACGTTCTACTACCATTATATCAAACTTTAATCCCTTAAAATCTAATATTCAGAGTTTGGGTAAATAACTTAAACCACCAGAATCTTCAAGGTTTATTAATTTATTGAGTGAACTATTACGTAATCTTTCAAAGATGGCTGGCTTCAAGCCTACTTTCTCATTGTCCTGATCTAACCCTAAAATAAACCTCTTTCCTACTTAGCTATATTATTAATGACCTTAACTTCTGATCTAGGTTGTTTCCTTTTTGACAATAAACCTTCTCGCCTATTGTCTGTCTATCGTTTTTCTTCTTATACTTTCATAGTTTGATTTTACACACCCTATAGATATGTCCATTCAGTGCTTTACCATATAAGAAAACCAAAGTTTCCCCCTTACAACGACGCACTACTTCAATAGTTTTCGCAGAAAACCAGCTATTTCCAAGTTCGATTAGCTTTTCACCGCTAGTCACAAGTCCTCCGAAATTTTTGCCACAATCACCGGTTCGTTCCTTCACCCCCCTGTTAAGAAAGCTTCAAACTGCTCATAACTAGATCACTTGGTTTCGGGCTCTATTTGACTAATGCTCTTAAAACTCGTTTTCACTACACCTACATTTATTAACTTAAGTTTGCCAAATACTTTTCTTGCGAACCCATTATTCAAAAGGTACAACGAATATCGTCTGCTTATGAGTAACAAATTTCAGAATCTATTTCATTTTTAATCTCTTTCAACTTTCCCTTACAGTACTAATAAACTTTCGATATGTTATAATTTTTAATTTTAGATGTATGGAACACCTCTCTTCAAATAATTCTACTCTTTCTCTCTCAAACTAAATTCTTTACAATCAACAGGACTGTTACCTTCTTTGAATTTTAATTGTTACAGAGATATATAAAACCTCCTCCGCTTTCGCTCGCCACTACTTACGAAATCTCGCTTGATTTTTTTCTCTTAGTACTAAGATGTTTCAATTCCTAAAAATACAACTTATAATTGTGTTTACCTATAGAACTTCAATTTTATCCTTTCTTCACTGACTTTTCGTATTAATAACGTCTTTATTATAACATTCTAGTCATCCATTTACTACCCATTTATACTAATAAACCTCTCTCAATGCACATAGCAGGACTTGAACCTACTATTAATGATTGGAAATCATTTATTTTACCTGTTAAATTATACGTGCATTAATCCGAGGACATTTTCCAATACCCTCACTATGTTACGACTTCCTCAACCTTATAAACTCTTCATAATGCTAAACTTTAAATTTAAGTTTCTAACCTGTACAACCTTGAGTCATATTTAATTTTTTTTCTTTCTAACTTTTACTAATTTATCATTTAACACTTTAAAATTATTTACTTGGTAGAGGTGACGGGCGATTTGTACGAACACTAGAGCCATATTCACCGGAACCCTCTACTCTCCGATTACTATTAAATCCAACTTCATCCCCTTATTTCAAAGAATAATCCAAACTTTTACTTTAAAGCTTACTTTTGCTCTCTTTGTATATAAAATTGTAGCGCATATATCGCCCAAAACATTAGGATCATAAGGACCTGACATCATCCTTAAATCAAAAACTTTATAAATCAATAATTCTGATTAAGGGTTAAGTTCATTCTATTTCTTTCACAACACGAACTGACGACGGCCATGCAATACCTGTATGTAAAACACATTCAAGTTTTGGTAAGGTTAATCGCGGATTATCGAATTAAACTACACGCTCCTCTAATTGGATTAGTGAACCGCCAAATTTTTTGAATTTTAATCTTGCGATCGTACTCTTCAGGCGGAACCTTCTTAAGTTTTCATTAACCACCTAATTCTCAAACTAACAAAATTTAAACAATGATCTTATATTCATAGTTTACAGTAAAGACTACCAGGGTATCTAATCCTGTTTGCTCCCCTTACTTTCGTGTCTTAGCATCAGTTTTTCCTAGTAAATTACTTTCGCCTCCGATGTTCTAATTTATATTAAAGCATTCTACCGCTACATAAATATTCCATTTACCCCATTAAACCTTTTAATTTTTGCCTACACACCCTTTACGCCTTTCCCAATAAAAACTTAGACTTTACGTATAACCGCGTCTGCTGGCACGTATATTTGACAGTCTTCTTTATTCTATAAAATTTACAAAAAATGCGGTATCTCTGTGTCATACTTTCATACATTGCACAAGATTCTTTACTGCTGCCTCTCTCCGAGTCTCCCCCTTGTTTCAGTAGAAGTGTGGCTTCTTAGCT
>CBDICY010000013.1:0-4015247 GCA_965277445.1 Saprospiraceae bacterium
CCTGCTTTAATAGGAAGCCCCCTGCTCCACCACAAAAAGCAACCTTTTTAATCGATTGCCCACTAAGTGCGGTATGTTTAATACAAGCGACTTGCATACTGTTTTTCAAATGTTTGAAAAAGGCTTTTTCTTTCATTGGTTTTGGCAATGTTCCGATCATACCAGAACCAATTTGTTGATTGGTGTTTTCTATAGCAACGATATCATAGGTCACCTGATGGGCGGCATAATTCGCCAGAACCGCTTGTATCTTTCCTTGTATAGCGATGGGAAAGACGATTTCTAGTTTTAAGGTTGCTTTTCCTGTACCATCTTTTGTCCCTACACCTAAAGTGGCATAACTTAGTTGTTGCTGCCCATTAATCGATCCTCCGCCTGCTTCAAATAAATCGTTGCGTAAATTATGGAGCATCGCTTCTTCTGCAAAGGCGTTTAATTTTTTCAGGTTCTTTTTAGGTGCCAAGATTCGAATATCTTCCAAACCTAATTGTTCGGCGATTCTAGTATTTACGCCTTGATACAACATATTATCAAGGTTGGTATGAATGGCATAAATAGCGACATCATTTTTAATGGCTTTAATAACTACTCGTTCGACATAATTTTTGCCATTAAATCGTTTTAATCCTTTGAAGACAATCGGATGATGGGCGACAATCAAGTTACATTTTTTGGCGATGGCTTCTTCCACAACTGCCTCAGTTACATCCAAACAACACAACACATTGGTCACTTCCGTAGCGGTATCTCCTACAATTAGCCCTGCGTTATCATAAGCTTCTTGATAAACAGGTGGCGCAATACTTTCTAAAAACTGTAAAACGGCTTGGATTTTCATTTTTTAATTAACTGGAGGGTGAAGGTTATCGGTTTTAAATAAGCAAATACCTGATTAATTATTTATATTGATAACTAGGTGGAAAATTGTAAGGTAGAGAGTTGATCTTTATACCTTCGACCGCCCACCTTCTACCTAAAGAATCACTTTACATCAAATAATTTCGCTAGGTCACTTTTTCTAAAGGCTACCAAAATCCATGTCAATAGCACAACGCTCACGATAGTAACAGAACTAAAAAAGAAATGCAATAATTGAAAAAATTGGATGCTATTCCCATCATAACTGACATCTCTTACGCCTGATTTACCCACCATGTACAGTCCCTTAAAGTAAACGATTAAATAAGCAAAGCCCATGATAAGTATAGTGCCGAATAATAAAGAAAGTCCTTTGTTTTTCCAAGAACCAGGCGTAAAAATGAGTAAACAAATGAAAAATAATAAAGGTGCTATAAAGGTCTCATCAATGGCCAGCGTAAAGCCTTGATAGTCGTATTGAGCTTGCAAATTTCGACGCTTCGCCTCCTTGGTAATAGCGGTAAGCACTCTTTTGGATTGAAAAAGTACCCCGATGGTATTATAATCTAAGTCTGTAGTAGGTCCTTTGGGTTTTCCTTTAAAATAAGTATCCGTTAAACCGTTGTTTAAAAGGGAAACGGTAAAGGCTTCAAATACAGGGTAATATACTTTTTGCACCGTTGAACTCATCGAAATAATCGAGAGTGTCATAAAGAGCACAACCAACGGTAAAAACTTCTTTAAAATTAAATTCCTTAAATTCATAGTGACTCGAATTGGGGATGCAATAGACTTTGACTAAGCGGAAACTCGTTCCTTTTTATAATTTTTCAATGCCCAATCTGCCCAAATTAACATGAGTAAAATGGTAATGATAGAATACAGATATAAGCCTCCTTGGATATGCATGAAATCAAAAGCTTCTGGCCAATATTTTTGGGTTAAATAGAGTCCTGCAATTCTGAGGATATTGACTAAACTCAAGACAATAAAACCAACCAATAACCCTGGCCATTTAAACTTAAAAGGTAACGGGAAAACTAAAATAGCCGCTAAAAATAAAGCCGTAGCTTCTAAGCCATCACAGCCTCCTGCTATTTTTACAGTTGCCCCCGAGCCAGAAATGACTTCGTTGGCAACACTTACAGAATGACCAAATAAATTTAATAAAGCACCGCCTGCCGCTGCTTGTACTGCCAAAATGGGCGCTTTCAAATTGGTCTCAAACCAAGAAGAATAATAAAGTGCATAAAAAACGAGAATACAAGCGGCAAATCCTGCTATAAATTTAAAAACAGGAGATTTTTCTTGCCAATATTTTGTAAAAAAAGAAGTCGATTCTTTTTTCTGCTTTCCTTTTTTTTGAGATCCCTTTTTCCTACCTTCTTTCTTTGCCATTTTGTGGATTATTTTGTTGTTTAATTAGGGGATATGCAATTTACGTAAACTGCGAACAAATGTTAATAAGGGGAGCTTATTTCTTTGAAATATTTAAAACTTGATTAATTGATAACCTCTAGATTGATAAGCTAATAGGACAGTCATAGCAGATAATGCAACCTCCACTTCTTCAGCAATCTGACTGCGGTCAACGCCTCTAGCACCGATAGACTGTCCACAAATATAAAGCGCTGCTCCTGCTTCATCTAAAGCATCCAGTAAGGGCAAATTAGGATTTTTTACGCCATATTTTGCTGTATATCCTTCATCATTCAAGATATCATGGGTGGCTTTATTATGAAAAACTCCTGCTACTTTCAAGTTTTTTAAGGGGACACCTGCTTGGGCATGCATATTGAGAAACCGAGCTAAGGTGTTCAACATTGGATTAACCTTACTGGGATCGTCTGGTGTATCATGAATGTCAAAAATAACTCGATAAACTTGATTGGTATCGGTTAGGAAATCAGGGTTTTCAACGGAAAATACTGGACCAAAATCTTGGATGACTGGCCCTGTTTGACGAGTTGTTTGTTCTTGAGCATTAGAAGTAAGCGTAAAACTAAGGAGTAGCATTACGAAAAGGGATAAACGCATAAAATTGAGATGTAAGTTAGGAATGTTATTCGGAAAGGATGCTAGTTAACGCTTTCAGATTGCTGTCTTCGTTAAAGATAGCTTTAATATCAATGGTAAATCCTTTAATCGCTTTACTATGCAAAGTCCCTTCACCAGATTTTAGGATTAACTCATATTTTTTGTTTTTATTTAAACGGTACAATTCAACTGTCTCCGCTTTGGGGTCAATTAATAAATATTCCCCCACCTCATTCGCCTCATAATCTGTGAATTTAATGCCTCTATCATTCTTTTTTGTTCCTTTGGAAAGAATTTCTGCCACAAAATCAGGCGCGGGAAATAGACTTTGTCCTTTCTTAAAATGTTTGGCTTTAGCATTTTCAAAAAAACAAATATCGGGTTCATAATCGTTTCGCTCTAAAGTAATCATTACTTTTTCGATTCCGACATAACCCAATTTATTTTTACTAACAAAAACACTAATTACTCGGTGTAAAAGATTAGTAGCATCATTATGCTCTTTCATTACTGGCGAATGGACAATAATTTCTCCATTAATAAATTCGACTTTCTCAGCATCTGTTATATCCTCATAGAATTGTTGCCTTCTTTTTTGTTCCTCTGCCAAGATCGCCTCTGCCTTTTTGACCAAGGACGGTGCATTGGGATGTGCTAATAATTTTTTTATTAGTTGTTTATCTAATGGTTTAGTCATGACTTATTTTTAATCAAATTTAAGCATTTTTATTAACTTTTTAAAATTGACCACCTTGAGCGTTTTTGCCAAATCACATACTATCTTTTATCTCGACTAATCATTTCACAAAACTCATTCACTAATAATAGAGAAAAATCAGGATAATGTTTTTTAGGGTGCAAGCGCCGCTGGTGTAACTTCCAGATGTCTGGATCTCTTGCTAAAAACTTAGCTAGGGTTCGACTAATTTTAAAAAATCGTTCTATATCATTTAAAACAGGAATATTTCGACTACCCAAATTAATCATGGTTTGTCGAAAGATTTCAAAATCGTATAAAGCGTACTGTTCAGGATACCGAAAAGAAAGGTAAAGCGAAATTATTTGATAATGATGGTAGTGATTATTTTCAATTTTTAAAGGATATTTTTCTTTGTAAGCCTTCATTAATTCATCGCAGTAAAATATGAAACGATCCATTCTACCCGCAATATCTTTGTCTTCGTTGAATAAATCGGTAAAGGCAAATTTTACATATTCGGGCTGCAAGTCACAGAACAAAAGCATGATTTGTTTGGGGAAATATTGATTGCCTTTCCAAAGGCGAACGGTTTGGGTATTTTGTAAGCTTTGGTCATACATCTGCGTAATATTGTCCGTCGCTAAGTCCCAGTTTTGTTGAAAATGCTGTAAACTTTCCCATCTATATAAAGTCGCTTCTTTGCGGGAACTTTTTAAATGTCGTTTAAACTGAATGAGGTAATCTTCTATTTTCTGTAAATTCATATTTTGAATGGTTAACTTTGAGCGGTAAAAGTACGGAAATTAGGTGTCAGGTAGCAGGTGTCGGGGGAGATTGAAAAATAGTAATTTTAATTTTTATAAGGTTTTCCCTGATACCCGATACCTAGCACCCGATACCTATAGGCTACCAATTTTTAAATCAAAATCATCCTTTTAGCTATGCAAGCATTTGATATTCAAGTCAATCGAAAGAATTTCCACGATTATAAAGCCGTTTCAAAAAATATCCCTACGACTAAGGATTTAGCGGACGGGCAAATATTAGTAAAAGTAGACCAATTTGCTTTTACGGCTAATAATATCACCTATGCTGCGGTAGGAGAAGTGGTAGGATACTGGAAATTTTTCCCCGTTTCCGCCGATTGGGGCATTATACCAGTATGGGGTTTTGCGGATGTGATCGCTTCTAAAAATGCTGCTATTCAAGTAGGGGAGCGCTTTTATGGGTACTATCCAATGGGCTCTCATTTAATTATGTCACCAGGAAAAGTAAAGCCCACTAATTTTATGGATGTCATCGAACATCGACAAACTTTACCCCCGATTTATAATAACTACATCAATACCAAAACAGATCCAGGATATTCTAAAGAAGGAGAAGCGATACAAAGCCTCTTTCGTCCATTATTTACCACCTCCTTTTTGATTGATGATTTTATGGCGGACAACGACTTCTATGGTAGCGAGCAAATTATTTTGACAAGTGCCTCTAGTAAAACAGCGATTGGTTTGGCAGCGTTATTAACCCAAAGAAAAGGAGAAAATAAATTGAATATTGTCGGTTTAACTTCTAAAGGCAATATGGATTTTGTCAAAGGGTTAGGCTATTACGATATCGTACTTTCCTATGATGAAGTAGCCAATTTAGACAATAATACCCCAAGCGTCATCGTCGATTTTTCGGGAAATGCGCAATTACAAGAAAATTTACAAAGCCATTTAGGAAGCCAATTAATCTATAATTGTTTAGTAGGAATGGTCGATTGGACACAACGAGGTGGCACCAAAAGTGCCGCTACAAATGGCAAATTCTTCTTTGCGCCTTCGCAAGCTTTAAAGCGAAATAAAGAATGGGGCGTAGCAGGATTCCAAAAACGGATTGGACTCGCTTGGATGAAATTTACGAGCCAAATAGGGAATTGGATGACGGTTAAAAAAGCGGATGGAATGGATGAATTGACAGCGTTGTATTTGCCAATGTTGGAAGGGAAGATGAATCCAAAGATGGGGCATATTGTGCAGTTGTAGACCGCATCTTTGCATCCTCTTTAAACGATAAATACCGCTAAGATGTATACCATCCAAACCGAACGCCTAGGCCTCCGAAACTGGAAAGAAACTGATCTAAAAGCCATGATTGCCTTAAATCAAGACCCCAAAGTCATGCAGTTTTTCCCATCTATGTCTGATGAAACCCAAACCTTGGAGTACATCAAAAGAATGCAAGCCCAATTTGCCAAAACTAACTATTGTTACTTTGCGGCAGAAATTTTGGACACTCAAGAATTTATTGGTTTCATCGGTATTATGTACCAAGATTATGAAGCGGAATTTACGCCTTGTGTAGATATTGGCTGGCGTTTAAAGCAAGGTGCTTGGGGCAAAGGCTACGCTACAGAAGGAGCCAAAGCGTGTTTGGATTATGCTTTTAACGACCTGAAATTGGAGACTATTTATTCGGTAGCACCGCTTGTGAATAGTCCTTCTATTTCCGTCATGAAGAAGATAGGGATGTCCTTGTCTACTACTTTTAAATACCCTAAATTAGGTGATTTTCGGGACCTTGAAACTTGCGTTTTATACGTTATTCATAATACTCAATAAGCACAATGGGGTCATTCCAAAATAGGGTTGTTTGCTTTTTGTAAAAACAAGAGGAAATATAAAAATAAATGCTAAAAAACACTTAAATATGTTGGTTTTTTCATGTAAAAATTAATTTCAAATAATTGATTGTCAGTAGTTTGTGAGTGAGAATAAAATATTGATATCCTCTATATTTTTTTCGTAGTTTTGTATTAGTTTTTCATTGAACTTTTAAGGAGATTGCCCTGTTCTTACAGTCCTTTTCCTTCACAAAATAGCGTAAAAATATGTTTCCAACAGCCGTAAAAAAGAGGGTATTGACCGCAGAAGAAATTACTCAGTTAAATGCTAAATACAAAGACTTAACTGTTAGCGAACGAATTGCTCAATTGTATAAAGATTTTGATGTAAATGAAGTAATGTTGACCAGTTCTTTTGCTGCGACTTCGGCTTTTTTATTACATGCTTTTTCAGAAGTTAATAAAGAACAAAAAATCTATTTTATAGATACGGGCTATCACTTTACAGAAACGCTAAACTATAAAGAGGTTTTAACAGATTTATATGGGCTACAAGTCGAATCTGTCACCGCCGATGCCTACGAACATAATTTTACTCAAAAGGATAAAACGTGGACAAAAAACCCAGATTTCTGTTGTTCTATTAATAAAGTAAAGCCATTAGATTTGATTAAAGAACGCTTTACCGTTTGGGTATCAGGCTTGATGGAATGGCAAAGTGATCACCGATCTACGCTGAATATTTTCGAACAACGAAATAGTATTCTGAAATTTTATCCCTTATTAGATGTGACGGAAGAAGAAAGAAAAGCCTACATCAAGAAAAACTATTTGCCTTTTCATCCTTTAGTAAATAAAGGGTATTCTTCTATTGGGTGTAAACATTGTACCGTACCTGGAAAGGGGAGGGCAGGTCGTTGGAATAATAGTCCAAAAACGGAATGTGGTCTGCATTTATAGCAGTAAGATGATAAGGTTATGAAGTAATGGGAAGGGAAGCCTCATTACCTCATAAATCTCATAACCTTATTAATTCAACGTGAGTTTTGGATAATATTGATTGATAATCAATAAATTAGCTCCAGAGGAGCGGTGCTGTTTGTAGAAAATGATTCAAAAATATTCTAAAGGTCTGGAAGACCGTCCCCGTTGTTGGCTAATTTTCAACTGGACGATCTTCCAGACCTTTGATTAAGAAGGGTTTATCAACTATTTTCTACAAACCGATTCGGTCTTCCAGACCCTTTTACTTATCCAAAACTCACGTTAATTCACTACTTTTCCTTCCAAATTTCTATAGATAAATCATCCACATAAATAGCCATAGGAGAACCATATTGTAGGTAAACTTCCAGAACGGCATTATCTGGCAGGTTAGGCACATGGGAATAAAAGGGTATTTCACTCCATACGTTTCCTGTATAATGTCCCCAAAAAGAATGGGTTGGGTTGGCAATTTTATTATCCATGCGTATTCTTCTAGTTTTTAATCCACGTCCTGTTGATCGCTCGAACCGAATAGCTAATATAGAAGAACTATAAACTTTTGCCCCCCCTGTCGCTTTCATAGCATTTGTGGTTACCTTGATATATTCTCCTTTTTTTAAACCTAATTCTTGGATGCTTTTTTTCAGCAACACTATTTTCTTAGATGCGCCCATTTTATACGCTTTTCCATCATAAGCAACTGGTGGAGTTATGATGGTTAAAGAATCCGATTTTTCAAAGTCATTAAAATAAAGACGTTCTTTAAGTGCCAATTGATGCGAATCGGGTTGCCATTCTCCACAGTCATATAAAATTAAATCTTCAAAATCTTGATAAAGAAAAGTAGCAGGTAAATAGGAATAATATCCGAGTGGATCACCACCTTTCGCGCCTGTTTCCCACATTTGGAAACTGCTGAAGGCAAAGGCATACACGCTGACTATAAACAGTCGGGCTAATATGGAGCGTTTGTTTTTGGGCATTTTTCCAAAAGTACTTTATTCGGAACGATAAAAAGAATCAACTACTTCCATTCCCGTATAATTGGGACCAGCTTGGTCATTTGCACCTAAATATATAAAGACGTTGGTTAGATTTTTTGTTCCTTGAATTTGTATTAATTTCTTTCTCCCGTCATACTTGATTTCGTTTTGCTTAAAATACTTTTTCCAAAGCGTAGTGGCGGGTATTTGTTCTTCTATTGTTAAATTGGCTATGGCTAAATTACCTACCAATAATCCATCTGATTTTAGAGCGGCAGCAGCTTTTTGTATCAATCCAATTTTATCGCCCAAGTAATGCAAACCATGTACAATCGTAATTAAATCATATTGTTGGGAAGGCTGCCAGTTGGATAAGTTAGCGGTTTTTAAACTAAGGTTGTTTACGCCATTTGTGTGTCCAAAATAATCGACTAAATCTATTCCGGTAAACTGAATGGACTGCTTAGGATAGCTCTTTTGAAAATATTCCGCTGTTTCAATTAACGCATTACCTTCGCCACAGCATAAATCTAACCAATGAATGGCTGATTGTGTTATTCGATTTTCTAGAAACTGAATAGGATTCAGCCCAATATCCTTTTCGTAGCTATTGATACCCGTTGCTTTTCGTTGTCGGTTCATGCGGTTGTTGGCGACAATGGCAGAATTAGCGAGGGATTGATCGTTTAGTAAATTGGGTGTCATTTAAATGCTTTATAATTTCAAGCCTTCTTCCTCTCTATTATAATATCTAATATTTTATCCATTTTATCACTAACAGTTCGCTGCTTGTGGCTAAAAAAGTTTAAAATTTTATCAGTTCTACTATACTTATAAACCTTCTGATGTAAAGTTATATTTGAATAATTTTCAATATTAAAATCCCCTTTAATAAAGGTATCTTTAATCTTAGAGAAGTCATGTCTCAAAGAAGCATCAACGGAAAGTAAATCTATTCCCCAAATGTAGTTAATTATCAATTCAGTTTCACTTTGTTGGATGTCCAATAAAGATAATCCACTATAATCGTCTTTTAAGTCAGAAACTATTTTTTTTAATTTTTTAGGTATTCGTTTTTTACTTAGTTCTTCCTTTTCAGGGAAAGTATCTTCCGTTAAATCAAGTGTCATTGGCTCTGAAAAGGAGACTCCATAATAAGCATGAATAATTTCTAAATCTCGTAATAAATAATCTTTTTTGACCACTTCATCCTCCAAAAAATAGCTAATATTTTCTTTTAAGTGATTTTTTCTCTTTTTCTTAAACGTAGACTTACCAATAGTTTTTTCTAGCCAAAATCCATATTTATTAATTTGTTGTAAATTGGTTAGAGACTTTATTTTACTCT
The DNA here is from genome assembly GCA_965277445.1 of Saprospiraceae bacterium. Lineage (GTDB taxonomy): Bacteria > Bacteroidota > Bacteroidia > Chitinophagales > Saprospiraceae > JAFMDF01. The sequence goes on from CBDICY010000013.1 coordinate 9,522, forward strand.
TTCGAGTAACGGTATAACTAAATTTATTTCCTTTGTTTTTTGAGAATTTTTTTTCCTTACCAAGGAAAGCACAATAGGGTTGAAAACTTGTTAATAACCTCAATAAACCATTGGGGTAAATTGCCTCTAGTTTAATTTCATTAGGATAAGTATTCAAATGATTAATTGCTAAATTGTATTTGTTCTCAATTGGAGAACGTATATTTTCTGCATACCGGAAAAAATCTTTTCGGTATACAGAATAATCTACATTTTTAAGTTTTTTCCATTTTGGAATTAATCTTATTTCTTCAAAATCAATCATAATATTTATACGAAAATTTTCTTTGTAGCCTCACAAAACTGTTCCACTTGCTCTACCGTTCCCATACTAATTCTACACCAATCCAACATTGGCGGAAATGGGCGACCTACTTTAATGCCTACTTTTATATAATCTGCATATACCTCCGTAATCGGCCTGCCCGTTTTGAAAAATAAAAAATTACAAGCAGACGGTACATATTCTAGTCCTAAACTATCCAATGTATCCATCGCCATTTTTTTACCAATCTTATTTTTTGCTAAAGAAAATTTATAAAATTCCTCGTCTTGCAAAGCTGCTTTGGCTGCGGCAACAGCTAAAATATTTGGTCCAGACATGACGGATTTTCCGATGCGGTTAATAATGTCAGGGCGGGCGATTAAATAGCCAATTCGAATGCCTGCCAATCCATAGACTTTAGAAAAAGTTCGAGCGACAATAACATTCATTTCTTTTTTGACCAATTCAATCATTGAGGGGTAATTTGGGGCTTCAATATAATCGAAATAAGCTTCATCGGCAAAGACAACCGTTCGATTAGATACAGCCGAACAGAAAGCTTCTAGTTTTTTAGCTGGTTCTAAAGCACTAGTTGGGTTATTCGGATTACAGACATAAACCAATCGGGTAGACTGCGTAATGCGTTGTTCCATTCGCTCTAAATCATGTCCCATATTTTTATTAACAGGAACACGGTGGGCATAGGTGCCAAAATGTTCCGCATATCTTGAAATTGCCATAAAAACAGGATCTGCCGTTACGATGTTAGACCCTTCGCCACCATAGGTAATGCCTGCCATTTTTAAGCCTTCCGTAGAACCTGCGGTAAGCATAATATGGTCGGCTCCAACGCCATGTTTTTTCGCCAACATTTCTACCAATTCTTTATACCAACCATAAGGATAACGACAAACGTCATCATACGCGTTGGTCATCGCTTGCCTTACTTTTGGAGATGGTCCATAGGGGTTTTCGTTGGAACTTAATCTGATAGGTTGTTCCGCAGTTCCTTTAGTTGCTGGGAAATTATTGGCTGTTAAATTGATTGGATTACCTATAACTGACGCTGCACCCGTTAAGCCAGATAATTTTAACCAGTCTCTTCTATTGATATTTTTCATGATGGAATCTTTTATTTGTAATCGGGAATTGTCCCCAACGTGCCATCTTGCGTACCTACGGCACGAAAAAAGAAAATTGTCAAATATTATCTAATTTACCCATCTTGAGTACCTAATGGCATTATTTGCTTGGGGACAAATTCCGACTGCGCCCTATTTTAATTGACCTAAAGTTAGGGATAATTATTTGGTTTTCAATAGATAAAAAGGGGAAATTGCAAGGTTGGTAAAGTGAAATTAGGTGGTTGTAAACCAACTGCTCTAAATACAAATCGTTGGTTTATTAATTCCCGTCAACCCTGACAAAAGACTTAGTAAAAGCCTGCTCCCCTATTTGAATACTACAATAATACAAACCAGCCGTCAAAGATGCAGCAGGCAAGACGATAATAGATACGCCTTTGTCAACTGATTGCTGTCGAGTTAAGTTACCCATTTCTTTACCTAATACATCATAAACTCGAATAACCATTTTACCTGATTGGTAGGCATTGATTTCCAGCGTAAAATTATCTATAACTGGATTTGGAAAAAGTGTTATTTCATGCGCTCCCATTGAGGCAGTATTAGTTATTCTAGCTTGTACCAATGGTTCCGTTAAAGTTGAAGTCGAGCAGTCAGCAATCATTGCCGTAAATTCGCTACCTGCCATAGCATGAAAACCAGGCATAAGAGTAATGGATTCTTCGGCAACATAAAATGTGGGGTCAGCGGACTCAACCATTCCAGTTGAAGTAATCGTGGCGTCGGTTCTATAAACCATTTCTTCGGTTGTATCCAAAACAATGGCAGCCGATTGACAGGGGAAATCCGTTAAACCAATCGCATGAACTTGGGTGGATAATTCGCATTCTGTGCCGTTGGCGTCAGTCGCTACTGCTGATAATTTATAATCTCCATTGGCTAAATTTTGCAAAGCGGCGACATCCGTCCATTCATAAGGAGCGGTATTGTCTGAGACAATCCACATATCATCTAAAAATAAGGCGACAGAATTGATACTTGCTTCTCCGCCTGTAATATTAATGGCTACTTGCGAGACATCCGTATTGGCCACTAGCGACTGGTCAACCGTAGGCGTACTAAATTCAATTCTTGGGCAACTGACTGCATTAAAGGCTACTTTGTGAATACCTCGACAAGAAGTTGGATCATCCATAGAACTAATTAAGACATATCGAGCGGTAATATTGCTGAAGTCAGGACCAACAAACCCTTCATAATTGGTTGTTCCGCTTGCCAAATTCCAATTATAAGTCCCTAATTCTTGCCAATTAATGCCATCCGTAGAATAATCAATGACCACTTGTTGAAAACCTGAAGCTGTTGCTCCGTCCACATTATAATTCCATACTTGAGTTGTTCCTAAATTAAAAGCACCTCCAAAATCGTATTGAATCCAATGATTGCCATTTCGAGCAGCATTGGGTGCATCGCTTAAAGGGGCGCAGGATAACCAAGCATCATCGGCTCGATTGTCAATCAAATTAGTGGTTTCACATTCTTCAGCAGAAGTATAGGAGGTAGTAGGATCATCACAATCGGGTGCAGTACAGGGCGTGCCTACGCAGTTGCAATTACCGTCCCATTGGTCATTCGCTGTAAATGGGTCATTATCATTGCAGCCAACACCACTTTTAATGCACATAGTCTCACAGGTATAATCAAAGAAGTAGAAAGTAGGGATACGTTTCCATTCATCTTGTGGTTGATAAGGTGTTTTCCAATAAAGGTTGAAATTCTGCCAAGCATCATCTTCTCCTTTATGCCTCAACTCCACATAATAATAACGCCCCGTTTCCATATAAATATTTTCTGCGGTCTGATCGTGGGGATTGGTTCCATAATCTACATCATGATCATAAGGTCCTGCCCACCAATAAGTCCAAATTTGGTTCGCCATTTTATTGGCTGGCGCATCATCGGAACTAATGTAAAATACACTTTGGTGACTTCCTGTAATATTAAAACTATAATAACCTGTAACAGGAACAGAGACATATCCTTGAAAATAAGTACCATAATTGGGAATGGCTCCTTGATTGGCAAAATAGGTTTCTGTAAAAAGATTATCTAAGGTTTCTACCGTATCAGGTTGGACATTATTATCAATGGCAGTATTGACAGGTGTAATATTGGGATCGGTCATATTATAATAAAGATACGTTTGCATCAAACCTCGCTCTCCAACGCAAGTATTAGCAGTAATCGGATCGCCCACACAATTGCAATTGCCATCCCATTGATCATTTTGGGTATTGGGATCTCCATCGTCACAGGTCGTGCCCTGGTTGTCACAAATAGGTTCACAGACATTATAAATATGCTCTCCCCCAACGGTTGACCAATTAGGAGAACTGATTCCACCCGTTAAGAAATCTGCTTTCCATTCCACACTTGCATAATCCGCCCCAGCTATTTCAAAATGCGTCATTTCAAAATAGTAATATTGATTGGCAGCTAGGGTGACGGTATCCAAATCGGCAATTTGATTCGTATCTGCATTGATGGTTACTAAATTACCAATCGTGTTATCAGTACTTAAACGGAAAGAGACCGTATCATCTGCATTTACATTAAAAACAACTTGCCCACCAATATCCGTCCGAAGGTAGCCTTTAATTTGCGATCCGTAATAATCAGTATAATTACTTGGAGTAACCAATGAATAGACCGTACGGACAAAATCAGGATTATTTGGAAAAGCATCTGTATGGTCCAGATCAACAAAAGGATTGTCCCATTGGTAAACAAAAACATCAGAGAAATATCTTAACCTAGCTTCCCCTTGTAAGGTGTCGCATTGGCTAAAGCCCAATTGGGAAAAAAGCATGACGCAGATAAATAGGAAAATACGATGCATATTTTTTTGTTGCTAGTTACTGGTTTTTTACAAAAACATTCCTATCGGTGACGAATTCAGAGAATAGGTATAAAAATTACCAAGATTGGGCAGAATGTAAGACAAGTCATTTGAGGAAGCGCCAAACCATAAAGCCAATTCTGCATAAAATTCATCTACGGAAGTTGTTGGGATAAAACGGCCTCTTTCGTCAATATTCAAGGATTCATTCAAATTAAGTATCGGGTAATTCCCATAGACTTTCCCTCCGTCAATTGCACCACCCATAATCATGGAATTACCTCCCCAAGCGTGATCCGAACCATTTCCGTTTGAGGTTAGGGTTCTAGAAAAATCGGAAATAGTAAACGTAACTACATCATTTTGTAGGCCTAGGTGGTTCATCGCTTGCTGGAACTCACTCATGGCATTACTCAAAATAGGAAGCATTCGATTTTGATTACCTAAAACTTCGTCATGATGATCCCATCCACCGAAAGTCGTAAAAAAGATTTGCCGTTGATTGCCTAAATGTTGCTGGACACTAATGACCTCTGCCATCATCCGCAAATCTTGCGACAAGCGACTACTACTAAAATTGACAGGAATGTCTGGTTTTCTAGCTAAGGCAGACCGAAAGAGATCGATACTTTCTACCGTTTGTCGAGTGAGTGAACTATAGGTATTTTGGAATATATTAGAATAGACATCCTCTACCATACTATTAACTGCCTTGTTTCTAGTTTGAGATAAATAGCCTTGGCTAGGCCACCAACTTGGTGGTGCTTCAAAACCTAAATTATCAGGAGTCGCAGAATTAGGAATGGAAAACTCTATCACCGAATTTCCCGCTTGAAAACGGTTTTTACCATCCAAGGAAATATTCATAGATACTCCATCTATGCCACACATATCTTTCAGCATATCTGCCATTCTTCCCCCAACACCAACGGCGGTTCTATTCTGCGGAACAGAAGTTTGCCATTGCATGATTTGGTCCGCATGAGAATACAAACCCAATGGAATTTGTTTGCCACCGTATAAATCATCCACATCTGTTATGGGTTCGATTAGTGTGCCAATATTACTGAGAAAGGCTAAATTGCCACTATCAAATAGACTATGAATGCCACTCATACCTTGGTGGATACCAAAAGTTTGACCACTTTTACTGTAAGGTGTACCACCAACAGTTAGGTCTAAGAGTTGATTGGTCTCAGGAACACCAGGCGTATAATTAAGCGCTAAATCAGACCTAACGGAAGTATATTCGGCATATTCACTTGCATTAGTTGGTACCAACATATTGAAAGAATCTGCACCACCTGCGAGTAAAATACAGACCATTGCTTTGTAATCATCTCCATTAGAGAGAATATGCGGCCTTGCAGCGGCGGTATTAATCATCCCTAGGTTCAAGGCAGTAGATAAAAAAGCGGTGGAGCCAATAGCAGCGCAGCTGGCTTGACCTAGAAATTGCCTACGAGAAATACTTCTTTTTCGACTCATGTTTGACGAGTTGCGGGTTGCGGGTTACGGGTTGCCAAAAAAATCGCAACCCATAACTCGCAACTCGATTATTTATTAATCAAATATTCTGGGCCAGCCATGATGAGATAGACCGCCATGCGTACTCGATTTAATCTTAGAAATTGGGTGTTTTCTTCATTATAACCAGAAATAGACATGTCTTTAATTACTGGTAGAATGGCATCTTTAGTTCGTTGAGAAATTTGACCGTGCGCTAAAATTAAATCCAGCCTATCTAAAAGTTCAGGTAATTTATCATCATCTACCAAGGTTAATTCAGTGGAGAAATCTAATTCAGCATAATCGCCATCAGCAACGGAATTGGCGTAGCCTTGTCCCCAGTCATCAACGACTCTGCCATAAAACAACCAATTATTCAAAGCATTCATATAACCTGCGATGGTTTGAGAATTGGTTATTTGAAATTCTGGGGCATAAAGTCCCGCTTCTTCTACAGGGCCGATTGGTTGATAATCTTGTTGAAAAAAGTTAAAAACACTAGGGGAGGTAAAAATCTTTTGTCCAAATTGTTCTGAAATGGAATACATAACATTTCGATGAACATCATTAGGGGAACTTAAATCAAAGCTGTGTACCAATTGCAAATAGCGGATAAAAGGCTCTCGCAACATCCCAAAGTTGGGATCACTTTGGGATGCACAGTTTCTCGCTTCATCATCCAAAAGGATTGCCTTGATGACGGCCTGCATATCTCCTCTTTGATTGCTATAGTGACTCTCTCCATTAAAAGCTTTAGCGACCCTTTCCACATAAGAAGGACTAGGATTAGAAGTTATTAGTCGCTGAATCAATAATTTCCCAATAAAAGGCCCAACATTTGGATGGTTAAATAAATTATCCAATGCCTCGTCAATATCTGCTTCGCCATCTACAGGGGTTCTTGCTGGTACTACATGACCATTCAATAAGGCTTTAGTGCCAGGAGAATGATAGTCATTATTCATGACCATATTTTTTGTCACATCATCATATAATTCTAAACTACCACAACCAAAAGGACACCAAGGGTCTTCCCAAGTATAACCCGTAAAAATCTTAGAAAATTCAGCAATGTCCACATTATCATAGGTGGCAATATCCACTCCATTTTCATTTTTTTTGCAAGTACCATCTAGATTCAATTCACATAATCCAATGGTAAATAATTGCATGACTTCTCTCGCATAATTCTCGTCAGGAAAAATTACTTGACGATTAAGTGTATCAGGAGGGGAAACATTCCAATTTATTTCATAAATAGTATCTTGTTTCGGGTTATTCATATACGTAAGATACATACCCATCGAAGGTTGTCGAGTAACCGCCCCTAAAATAGTTCGATAATTCCCAAAGGCATTATCCAAGAGCATATCATAATAGCTAGCAAAAGCATAGGCGTTTTCACCAAAACCCGAATTTTGAGAAATTACTAAAATCTCTGATAAAGCTAAGGCAACTCTTTGGCGCAAGACATCCGATGTTCGCATAGAATATTCCCAATAGGCATAATCCCAAAACCAAAGAAATGGACCTCCATCGGGGTCATTTGCGCCTATATTTTTAGTAGACGTAATTTCAGCGACTCGATTCACACAATTTAATCCCCTTGCCATAGCAAATTGTTGGTCTATCCAATTTTCTAAACCCGTATTGCTCAAAGCCATTATTTCATTATAATTCGGCCCAAATCCAGCTTGTTGTAAGAACCTAGAGGCCGCATTATTATTAGGTTTAAATCCTTCGTTGGATAAGGTGTTTTCGCCAGCTGTACCTGTTTGAGTATTACTCGTTGTAACCGTAACATTAGGCTTTTGCCCCACCCCAATTAATTGTGGAGTCGCTTGCGCAAAGAGGAAGACAGGTGTTAATAAACTAATCAACCAGACGACAAACCGCCTTTGATAAAGGTTATCCATATAATGGGCTTTAGTTTGTTATGTGTATAAACAAATTGCTTTCAGAAATGATTGTAGGAAGAATTAAGGGGAAACCCTTTTGAGAACATTTGGGCAAGTATGTCTTTTATAGATTGCAGACGGATTAGATCGCAAAAATCATATATTTAATTTTAAAATTCAAATATAATGAATATTAACTTTTGAAATGCTAGGAGGTTGTCATTTTAGGAGCGTAGTAGAGGGGGAGAGACTTAATATTGGAAAAGCAAATAATATACCAGATGATGGTTCTAGTTGCTAAATCATAAATCTTAGTTCATAAATCATACTTCATAAATCTGTCCCATGAAAAATTAGATAGATTTACGATGTATGATTTAAAATTTATGATTTTAGATTTTAACAATTCACAAGATCCCCAACATCCGCATATCCGCCAAACATTTATGAATATACGCCTCTGCCAAACTAGGCACGAGCGCATTGCCTTGTAATTCTTGTACTAGATTTTGATAATTAGTACTATCTGCAACCCGAAACTTGGCAGGATAAGGTCGGCTAAAAGCAGCCAAAACTTCCAAGGCAGAATACTGTCGTTTTTCTTCGGGCAAAGCACTCAACTTAGCCTTAAATTGGGTAAACCAATCCTTATGATCTACAATCCGTTGAATGGAATACCCCGCAGATTCAATCCAATCTACAATGGCATCCAAGGAAGCGCCATCATTTTGGTGATAATTTTTAATATTGAAAGTCTGATAGGTTTTGCCACTTGTTTTATGCACACCAGTAATAGCGGCTGCAATCACATCGGCAGGTGTTCCATCGTAATGTGCTTTTGCTTTTTGTCCATCCGCCGTTAATCGGTAAAAAGAATACGGCGCTAAACCTGTATTGATAATGCTATATAATAAGCGAGTAAACATATCCGCCGTATTGATTTGCCCCTTATAGGTCTGATGCGCCAACATCATATCTCCCCGAAAAGTGTTAATCGACAAACCAAATTTCTGATGTGCTTGTTGCAATAAACATTCTGCACCCCATTTACTAGCGCCATATCCTGCGGCGTAGTGGTCGGTTAAAGTGATACTTTCTAATAAAGGCGAGTCTTCGGTATTAATTTCTTTAGTATTCAAAAATCGCTCTACCGCTACGGTGGAGACAAAATCAATTGCTTTTTTTCGGTGGGTTAATGCCAATTGAATAACCGCAGCAGTTCCCACTACATTTGGACCAAATAAATGTTCGTAGCCTAAGCGGTGATTGACTAAAGCAGCAGGATGACAAATTCGGTCAACTGTATTAGCCAACTGATAATAGCGTTCTTTACTTAAACCAAAATTTGCTTCGGTGATATCTCCTGCCCAAACTATTAGGTGCTTTTCGGCTAAACTAATATACAATGTTTCTAGTGCTTCATCTACGCCTTTGAATTGAGCATCTAATCTAGCTTTGGCAGCGACATCATCTTTTCCTCGAATCAAACAAATCAATTGTCCTTTCTTTGCCGCTAGGTTTTGTAACCATTCTAAACATAAAATATGTCCTAGATAACCATTTGCACCTGTTAATAAAACGGTATTAACTTCCTTAGTAACTGCTTCTAGATTAGCTGCATTTTTTAAGGTCGTTTCGTCTATAAATTGGTCAAGTGTTAAATCTTTGGTATGAATAACGGTTGCGCCTTTGCCATGAATATTGGCGAAAGTGGCTTCATTACCACCATCGTCTGACAACATTTTATCTATCAATACTGCCCAACGATGTGGACTGCCCGTAGGGCTTAAAATTTGATTGGCAGGAATGGTTACCCCAAATACTTTCTCCATAGACATAGAAAAAGCAACTGCACCCAAAGAATCTCCCCCTAATTCTGCATAAGTATATGGTTGGGAAATATCTACTTCCTGTATTTTAAGATTAACTTCTAATAATTTAACAATCTTCTCTAGTGTACTTAATAGAGAATTTGGGTCTTTTAACGCTTCAATATCTGCCTCCTGTTGTTGAGCTTGCTCCTCATAAAGGGCTTCTAATCGCTTAGCATATTTGCGTTTAAGTGCAGGCCTCAAGCGTTTTCGCACACTAGACAATAAACCATTTGCTTGGGTAAATTCTTCTTTTTCAATAATGAAATTTCGAGGTACTTCAAAGCTTTTTAGCTCCTTGGCACTAGCGACTTGTTGTAATTCTCTTCTAATTAAACTGATTAAACTAGCTTCGCTATAATCTGCGCCCAACATCGTTTGAACCACTTTTTCTTCTGGTACAACGACTGCTAATAAATAAGACCGAAAAGAATTACCATAAATATAAATTTGTCGAATAACGGCACTTCCGCCTTCAAAGACAGTTCCCAATTTACCTGCTGCGACATACTCCCCTTGTGATAATTTCATCACATCTTTTCGACGATCAATCACGACTATATGGTCTGGTCCACGTTCTTCTACAATATCGCCTGTAATGGAAAACCCATCTTCGTCAAATAAGCCTGCCGTTGCTTCAGGTGCTTTATAATAGCCACTAATTCCAACTCTACTTTTGAATAATAATTCCCCTCTTGGATATGGTTTGTCGGTTAAATAATAACCGAGTTCTGGTACATCTCGCAATTTATAATCTGTAATCATCGGACGATTGATGATGCCATTTACTGCTACTCCGCCCGTTCCAGATTCTGTATTGCCATAGCCATCCAGAATTAAAATTTCAAAACACTCTTTGATGAATTTCATGACCGCTGGCGAAGTGGGGGCACCGCCGACAGAAGCCCGAGTCAATCGGTCACCCAAAAAGGTTTTACTCATTTCTTTTTTGACCATCTCGCTAATGGTCGCTTCGTCTCCTTCTCCTTTTTTTACTCGACGGGTTACTTCACTTTGATAATGTTGATAAATCAATTCAAAAATTCGAGGAAAAAAGCCCATTTGAGTTGGTCGGACTATCCGAATATCCTCAAACAAACTAGACATATCTGGTTTTAAGGTAAAGCAAATGGTTCCGCCTAAACACAGCGTTCCAATCAAGCCATTTCGACCAATCAAATGATTTTGCGGAGAAAAAGAAACCGATAAAGAAGGCATTTGTGTCTTCCTGCCCATCCATAATTCTTTGGCTGCACTTTCTGGCATTATCGCCCCTTTAGGTTTTCCTGTACTGCCCGAAGAATGAACAATACCCATCATTCGACGTTCTCCTTCTTCGTTGGGTGGTAAAAAAGCAAAGTCTTTTTGTTCACCAAAAACTAGTAGATCATTCAGCGAAATAATTTGAGTAGGCACATCCGATTCTTTTAATTTAGCTTTAGCTGCTTCAAAGGATTCCCTTTCTGCATCCGCTTTTTCTTCATAATCAAAAACGATCAAACTGCGTATACTACCATGCAGAATAACATGATCAACAGCCACCTCTAAGTCACCAATAGTCGTTGCCAAAGCAGCAGGGTTGGTGTTCTCAAAAATCTCATTTAAATCTGCGCCAGAAGTACTACTTTGTAGTGGAATAGTCACCGTATACGCATAAGCACAAGCTAAATCAAGCGTCACAAAATCTATCCCTGTGAAACCAAGAATACCTACAAATTCGTTGGGGTTTATTTTATGAATTGGATGGTAGTGCCAAGCATTTGCTAGTGCTTTTAGCCGTGTTTGAAATTGAGCATAAGTTATCGTTTTAAAACTAGGTAGGTAATTTCGTTTGTTGATGCCATCTTCTGTTACAACTTCATAATCTCGCTCTCCCAAAGCAGGTCTACTACTATACCCCGTCAATGCTGCATCAATCATTCGATCAAGCGTTGGTTCCGCACAGATAGCTGCTCTTACATCGGGATTGGGCTTCAGTTCTTTAATTTGAGGATCATTTTCCATCATGTCTAACATTCGTAAGACATATCTCTTTTTATCGCTTATTTTTTTGGTAGGCTCTGACATTTTGTTTTGAATTATATTTAAATCAAATCACATAATCGACAAAGATAAATTAAAGAAGTCATATCTTTAGCACCGACTCTAGCAATCATATTCTTCCGATGCTTTTTTACGGTTTCTACGCTAATAGAAAGGGAGGCGGCAATAGCTGCACTATCCTTATTATTTATGATTAATTGTAAGATTTCCATTTCTCTTTGACTCAATAAATCAGGATATTCTTTTTTACTACCGCTAGACAAATACACTCTATTTACAGGAAATTTGGCATTTCCATTCGTCATTCTACACCAGCAGAAATCAGCCTTAAAATGAGGACCGATATCTTCTACTTCTAAAAAAGAAAGTAAAGGCATGCCTTTCTCATTAACACTTATAAATTTTTGTTTAATAAGTGTTTTGATGGGATTCCCTAATTTGTTTTTTAGTACAATACCACAATAAAATGCTTTATGATTAATCGTCGTTTTACCCCCCGTTAATTTCCTGAAACTATTTCCCCATTGATGTACCTTGATGCCTAAAAAAAATTGTTTCCAATAAACAAATTTAAAAGCTTCTCGCAAACTCATTGTCAATACTTCTTTTTGTGTATAGCCTATTTTATTAATATTTTCACTTATGTAAAGGGGATAAAATTTAGTTTGAGAGAATAGTACAAATATTCGTTCATTAGTAATGGCAAATTTTTCTAATACTTTTATCTGTTCAATTAATGGAGCTATATTTTCTGGTTGGGTATTATTATATTGTACTGCTAAAGTCGTTAACACTTTTTCATATTCAATATTAAAATAATACGTTATTTCTTTATCAGGTTTAGACATAGTCCGTTGAGTTGTACTAATTATTTAACCCGCAATATAGATAAATTTTAATAATGTAATTTTTCGTTTGCAGCTTATCACGACTATATTACACGTTATAACATTAAATTATTTTTTAGACAACTCCATTTTAACGGTATCCAAAGAAGGACGATTTTTATTAGCTACCAGTTATTAAATTGTCTATTCTGCCAAATAAGCCTTCCCCCGCAAAACCTTCCCCGCTCGAACATCAAAATATTGCCCCTTCTGCACCACTATTTGCCCATTAATAATCACATAAGAAATCCCTTCTGGATATTGATGTGGATTTTGAAAATCTGCCTTATCAATAATCGTCACAGGGTCAAAAATAGTAATGTCGGCATAATTACCTACAGCTAAGGTTCCTCGGTCAGTCAAGCCCATGCGTTTAGCTGGCAAAGCGGTCATTTTATGAATAGCAGTTTGTAAATCCAAGACCTTATCTTCTCGCACATATTTGCCCAACACTCTTGGAAAAGTACCAAAAGCCCTTGGATGTGGATGTCCTTTTCCGAAAGGCGTTAATCGACCGTCCGAAGCAATCATCGTTTGTGGATGCTGCATAATTCGAGCAACATCGCCTTCGTCCATCGCATGAAAAATACAACTCGCTCCTCGATGAATTTGAGCTTGAATAATTAGTTCTGCCCCATTTTCTGGCGTTGGTGCTAAACCTTCTGCAATTGCCCAATCGTAAAGCGTTTTACTTTCAAATTCAGGCTTCCAATTAAATTTAGAAAACTGCACTCTTTTTAAATCATTGCCGCCTCGGTCGTTGATAATATTAAAAATAATACCCTGTTTGATACTATCTCTTAAAATGGGATTTTCACATCTTTTAGCAAAAGCATCATAGCGCCCACCTGCCATCGACCAAGATGGAATCAGAATACTCAAAGACGTATAACTAGCCGTATAAGGATATTGGTCAATCATGACATCTAAACCTTTTTTTCGAGCATCGCTAACCATTTTAGTCGTTGTTTTACTACTGCCCCACATCGGCTGCCCCACTACTTTATGATGCGTCAAAACAACTGGAATCTCCGCTTGTTCCGCAATATCAATCGCTTCTTGCACACCGCTTAATAATTGCAATCCTTCTTCTCGCAAATGGGAGGTGTAAATGCCGCCCATTGCACCCGCTACTTTGGAAACGGCTACCACTTCATCCAATTTAGAAAAAGCGCCTGGCAAATATTTTAAGCCTGTAGAAATACCAAAAGCGCCTTCTTCCATCGACTTTTTAACTAAATATTGCATTTCGATTAATTCGGGAAAAGTAGGCGCTCGATTGTCTAAGCTCATAACTTCGCTTCTAATCGAATTATGTCCTGCTAAATAACCGATATTATAACCAATTCCTTCTTTTTCCAAATCATTCAAATAAGTACCCAAAGGCAAAGGACAAGAACCATCTGGTCCACCCAAAGCAGTCGTGACGCCTTGTCGAATGTGGCTTTCTGCTTGTGGGAATAATGGCAAAGGTTCTAAATGGGTATGCACATCTACAAATCCTGGACTAACTGCCATTCCTTTGGCATCAATTTCTTTTTTGCTTTTACCTTTAATAGTCGATTCCATCGCTACAATTTTATCGCCTTTAATGCCAATATCACCTTTAACACTTGCTTTGCCCAAACCATCATAAATCATTCCATTCCGAATAACTAGATCATAGACAAAATTTTGGTCTGCCATTAGCCAAGCTTCATTAAAATGGGCATAATGAATCCCGCCACCATTTCCCTGTTCATACAGCAATCCAATTTGATTGTCTGCTTGAATGACTAAATCCGAATAAGCCGATTCGCCCGACCGAATTTCTCTATTTACTAACCAGGTTTGACCATCATCAAAACTAGCTCGAACGGTCATTTTTTCTCGACGTTTGGTACTATTTGGATTAGAAAATAGAATAATATTTTCACCGTTCTTATTTTTAAAATCAATCAAACTTGCCTGACAAACAGGCGAAGGTAATTGCGCATCTAAATAAGTCCTGTCCCAACTATGTCCACCATCTGAACTAATCGCCACAATTCGTTTTTTACTTTCTCCATTCTGTTGTCGAACATTCTGCATCACTCGCCCATCCGATAATTCTACTGCAATCGCTTCATTAGAACTAGGCAAATCAATGGGGTCACTCAGTTGCCAAGTTTTGCCATGGTCATCTGAATAAAAAGCCTGTGCTCGATTATCGTTAAATTTGGCTTGTGGTGTTCCTTGGGAATGATTGGACGGAATGTATAAACGACCCGCATATTGCCCTTTGGTTAATTGAATCGCATGACCGGGCGTACAAGCATGTGTCCGCCAATCTTCTTTAAAATTATAAGCTGGATTTATATCGGGTTGATTTACTTTATGCACGTATTGGGTAATGTTCGTTGGTGCTGCCCAAGTTTGCCCATTATCCGTGGAAGTGATGTATAAAACCTCCCTTAATCCATTCCCTTTTCTGATGGCATGTTCGGAAGCATTGCCAATATTATAAAAAAGAAAAAGACGACCATCTGGAAATTTGGGGTCTAAAAAATCCACTACTGGTGCGGGATTACCCGCTTGTAAACTTCCATTATTTGCAACAACCACTAAATCACTCCAAGTCACCCCATTATCTGCACTTCTTTTGAGGATAATATCTACATCACCAAAATCATTACACCCCTTCACTCGACCTTCTGCAAAAGCTAATAAATCGCCATTCGGTGCAGTAATTATCGCAGGAATTCGGTAGCACTTATAACCGTCATTTCCTTTTGTAAATAGGGGCTGTTCTTTAAAAATTTGGATATTCTGACTAAATACGGGAATAGCCAATAAAAACAAGCAACTAAATATAGGTAAGCAATCTTTTAAGAATTTAAACATCGTTTTTCGTTTTAATTTGCACCAATTTACGGAAAGTTAGGTTATTTTTGTAATTCGTAATAATACTAAAGCAATTTAACTGGTAGTAAAGCCTTTAGGCTTTCGGGTCACCGACCTTTAGGTCGGAAAATACGGGTTTATTTGCTTAAAATCAGGCCTAAAGGCCTTTGACGGGAAAGCCTAAAGGGCTTTGCTACCAGTTTATATAATCACCGACAAATCCCTAATAATGAGGTCCAGATTAAATACATTTTATACCATTTGCTTTGTTTATGCCTTCCTAGATATTTACACTTTTTTTGGTTTAAAATCGCTCATCAAAAACAAAACGCAACAGCTCCTTTTTTCCGTTGGCTATTGGATACTAAGTGCTTTCATTTACTATTGCTTCTATAAATTTCATGAAGCATTTGTAGGTGGTCGATTTTTTAGTAGCACCGATGCCAATCTTTATTTAGGGATTATTCTAACAGCACTTGCAACGAAATTGACCTTCGTCGCTTTTCTATTCCCACAAGATGTCGGGCGTTTTTTTTATGGCATTGGTAATTTTCTATACACTTTCTTTTCTGGCAAAGATTTTCCAGACGACCATAAAACTTTCCCTAGTCGTCGACGCTTTCTGACTTTAGCCGCAACTGGATTAGCCGCCATTCCTTTCTCTACTATGTTTTATGGCATTACCAAAGGCAAATATGCTTATACGGTCAATAAAGTAAAATTAGCTTTTGCCGATTTACCCGCTGCTTTTGATGGCTTTAAAATAGTACAAATATCAGATATTCATGCAGGCAGTTTGGATAGTATTTCAAGTGTTGCCAAAGGGGTCGAAATGATTAATGAGCAAGCCGCGGATATTGTCGTTTTTACAGGTGATTTGGTCAACTCCGATAAGGATGAAGTGAATGATTATATTGAGGTATTTAAAGATATTCAAGCCAAGTCAGGTAAATTTTCCGTTTTAGGTAATCACGATTATTATGGGGTGCCAGATGGTACTGCCAACCAACAAGCGTATTGGGCAGATTTTTATAAAAAATATGAGCAAATGGGCTTCCAATTGCTCAATAATAAAAATGCTATCTTAGAAAAAGAGGGCGAACGCATCTGTTTATTAGGCGTTGAAAATTGGGGGCGTGCAAGGTATTTTCCCAAAAGAGGTGATTTAGATAAGGCATTAAGCAATACTAGTAGCGATGATTTTTGTGTCCTACTTTCCCATGACCCGACCCATTGGGATGATAAAGTCATTCCGCACAAAAAACATATTCACCTTACCTTAAGCGGGCATACGCACGGTTTTCAATTCGGTATCAATATGCCTGGGTTTAAATGGTCACCTGCGCAATACCGCTACGATAAATGGATGGGCTTGTATGAAGAAGCGAAGCAGTATTTATATGTCAATCGGGGTTTTGGCTTTTTGACTTTTCCTGGGCGAATTGGGATGTGGCCTGAGATTACGGTGATTGAGTTGGAACGGGAGGTGTAGTTTTATACTAGAAAGGTAATGAGTTCATAAGATTAATGAGTAGATGAATTAGTATTCAGCTTGAACCTCGAATATTATCTCATTCATCTCATTTACTCATCAACCCATTACCCCTTTTTTCTAAAGAGGCAATTATTTAATAGAGATACCAACTGTTTACTAATAATTCCTATTTTGAAAACATATAGAATTTGCCTTAAAATCACTACTTTGTGCCAAAATAAAATCATGAAAAATTTATCAACACTCCTTTTTATTGTCTTTGCTACTACCTTACTTCAGGCTCAACAGGTAGAATCTTACGATTATTTCCGGCAGGACAAGGACATGATTACGCAAGGTGTTCAAGCCATTTTAACCTGTAATGGTTTGTTTACGTCCAACAGAACGATTGAACAAGTTTATGACCAAGAACTAAAATATTTGCCGCAACCAATTGGAACGGCAAAAGGTGGAGATTATAAAATTGATTACGATAGAAAGACTGTTGCGATAGGGTTGCCTGGTGGTGTTCCTGTGATGCGAGCAGTTTATCGAGAAGGGATAGGTTGTGTAATGCTTGCACCTGACCAAACTTTTGAAGTTATTGACGATTTACCAATTCAAACTTTGCCCCCTTTAACGGATGATGCATCCAAAATAGCTTGGCCTGATGGCGATTTAGTACCGACTATTAATTTGCCAAAAGGCGTAAAAGCAACGGAATTATTGGCTGCTTCTGACTGGTCTTTTAATCGGAATACGCCAGAGCAAAATACACTAAGCTTAATCGTTGTCCATAAAGGAAAAATTATCCACGAAAGATATGCCGAAGGGATTAATAAAGATACAAAGACTCGTACTTGGTCAACGGCTAAAAGTATTGCCGCTACCTTATTTGGGATTCTTTCGGATGAAGGAAAAATGCATTTAGACAAACCTTTAGGTTTTGAGTGGTTACCAAAAATTAAGTCTCCTGGAACAGATGATCCTCGAAATGAAATCACCTTGCGGCATGTATTGAATATGTCTAGTGGTTTGTATAATGTGGATAGTCATGTGCGCCGAGCAGAATATTCGACAGGTTCAGGATTGGCTTATTGGGCAGGGGCAAGTTCTGTAAAAGGCGCACTTAATCGTGGGTTAATTCGTAAGCCTGGGACGTATTGGGATTATGAAAACTATGAGACTTTATTAGCCGTTTATGCGATGAAAAAAGCATTGGGCGGAGATACTAAAACCTATATGGAGTTTCCAAGAAAAGCCTTATTAGATAAAATTGGGATGCGGAATACTTTTTTAAGTACCGACCGTTTTGGTGATTTTATTTTAAGTAGTCAAGTGTATACGAATGCTAGAGATTTAGCTCGGTTTGGGGTTTTATACCAACAAAATGGGCTATGGAGTGGCGAACGAATTATTTCAGAAGACTGGATAAAATTTGTTCGTACACCAGCCCCTTCGACGGCTAAAATCGGTAATTTTTACGGTGGTCAATTTTGGTTAGTACCAGATGATAGAACAGATGTACCAAAAGATGCTTATTCCACAGCAGGTAATCGAGGGCAATATGTGATTATTGTGCCATCGCATGATTTGGTGATTGTTCGACGAGGATTAGATTATGGACGGCAAGGATTTAATCGGTGGGATTTGACTAGGGAGGTTTTGAAGGCTTTTGAGTAAATAGTAAGATCATTATGCACCGAAATCTATTTTCCAAAAAAAATAATACAGAAACATAATAAATAAAGCTATTATCAAACCAATGATCCAAAAAATCCAAATCCACCTTTTCTTTTTCGGGAGTAATGAATGGTATCTCTTAGGCGAGTCGTCAATTTGAACAATATTTCCTTGTAAAACAGAAAGAATAGCTTTATTAATTCGATTTAGCTCTTTATTTAATTCATTATTAGGTTTAATATTTTCTACCTGCCCACGTTGATAATGGTGCCATTGAGCAGTTAACAATATAAGCTGATTTTTTAAAGCAGGGTCTAACTTAGTAGATGGAAATTGATTGAGTTCCTTTAAAGCATTCTGCGTCTCACCTTTAGCGACTAATTTTTCTATTTTTTCGATAAATGTTGGAGGGTACATAGGCATAGCTTTTTTATGGGATTTTCAATCGAATTGAGCATTGAAATTTAAATTTTTATGTGATTGTATTGATGGTTGGCGTATTAAAAAATGCCTGGCATGATAAAAATGGAAACTCGTAGAATGGTTGTTTAAAGGTAGGTTTCTGTAAAACGAAATTAAATATACTATTAATATTAATTTATTTAAAAAAAACAAAATATGTTGATATTAGGCTAGAATTGGCTACTTGACGGCAATAAAAAATCGCTTTAATGGACGATTTCCATTAAAGCGACTATAGTAATCTGTCTTTCTTAAAGAAAGAAAATAATATTTAGTCCCAACTCACTAGCGAATTAGGTCATCTTCTATTACTTCTTAACTACCACCTGCTTACTCATCAATTCCCCATCTAAATTAAAATGGACAAAATAAGAACCAGCAGGTTGCTTATCTGCATTCCATTGAAATTGGTGTACTCCTTTATCTAAAACTTCATTGACTAAGCTAAGAACGACTTGTCCATTAACATTCAAAATATCCACTTTCACACTTCCTTTTTCTTCCAAGTTTAACTGAATATTTGTAAGTTGTCTAGTAGGGTTAGGAAAGACCGATAAACCAGCAGCAGGAGATTGAATAGCCTTTCCTGCTAGAACAGGTTTCTTGGCTTTTAATTCCTTTTCTTTAGCCTTTAGTTCCTTTTGCTTGATTTTAGCCTCTTTTTCTTTTGTTTTTAATACCTTTTCTTTCTCTTTCACTTCTTTTTGTTTGACCTTTAGCTCCTTTTCTTTCTTGGTCAGTTTCTGCTGTTTAATTTTCATTTCTTTTTTTCTAGCCTTTAGCTCCTTCTCCCTATTCTTCAATTCTTTTTTATTGGCTTTGGTAATGATTTCAACAACGCCATTTGCGCCTTCTGCTCCATATTTTTCAAGTGCTTCTGCTCCTTTAATCACAGAAATAGTAGCAATATCATTAGGATCAATATCCTCCATAGTCTCACCACTCGTTCCTTTTTTAGGTCGTTTTTTGCCGTCAACTATAAATAAAGGTTGGACATCATTTAATTTATCTACGGTGGCAATCCATTCCTTTTTTTCTGATTTGGGCGTACCAACTGCTCCATTTAATTTAATTTTTTTGATCGCCTTTTCAGTAGGTTCATTACCTTTAGTATAAACTTCCACAACTCCATTTTTTCCTTGTTCACCATATTTTTTAAGGGCAGCTTCCCCTTTTAAAATGCTCATAGTCCCAATTTGATCCATATCCATATCCTCTACCGCTTGTTTGGAGACTTTTCCATCAACTACTACCAAAGTTTTTTTCTCCTCATCATCGGATTGAAATGTAAATGAATTACCTTCTGCTTTGCCTTTTATAGTTTTGTTATCAGATGATTTCAGTTCATTGCCTTTGGTATAGATTTCAACGACGTCCCCTTTACCCACTCCTCCGTACTGCTTAAGCGCTACTTTACCTTTTACAGTTATGGTCGCAATATTATCGGGATCTATATCTTCAACCGCTTGTTCAGAGACTTTACCATCTATCACTACTAGTCGCTTTTTGTCAGCTTTTTCAAGGCGCAATTTCATTTTTTGCTCCTGGATGAGTACATCAGGATGAGGATTTGCTTTAGTGTTAATATAGACAACTCCGTCACTAGCCTCTGGGCCGAACATTGCGGTAGCTTTATCTTCTTTAAAAACATTGATAGCATTTACTTCCGCATTAGGAATGTCTACTACTAATGTACCTTCCCCATCAATTTTCCATTTATGATACACTTTATTATCTACATAAACGATCGGTTTTTTACCTTTGAATGATTTCAAAGTCAATAAGCCATCCTTCATTTTTAAATCAAGAGACTCATTTTCATTGGCATTAATTCGAAAGACTTTAGGCGAATTATTTGTCAGTTGTTTTAATTCCTGCGTTTTTAAGTGCAATTCTTTTTTCAGAGCACCTGCTTTTAATTGGAGCTCTTCTAATTTAGCTTCATTCAATTCATTCTCCTTGCTCTTTTCTATCTTTAAAGACTTAATATTTTCCTGTAATTCTTTTTCTAGGGTTATTAATGTAGTTTGTAATGCTACTACTTTTGCTTCTTTTTCTGGAATCGTATCTTGTACTATTACAGGAGTAGCAGCATTAATAATGGGGGTAGAATGCTTCGGATAAAATGCCATCATTGCACCACTAAAAAGCAATAGTAAAAAGGCAGCGGCACTATTTCGAAGCGTAGCATGAGGTTCTTTTTGAATAAATAACCTATATATTCTTTTGGAGAAATCTCCTGTATTTCCAGTTGCAGACATGGCTAATTTTGTTTTAAGTGAATAATGTTGACCCTGAATCTGGGTCAAGGTTTGTGCATATAGCATGGGATTGTGACGAAGATTCATGACCCTGTCGTCACAACAATGCTCTCTTTCTAAGCGAACTTGCTTAGACATCCACCAAATCAAAGGATGATAAAAAAACAAGACTTCTATACATGATTGCAGCAAGTTGACGAGATAATCTTGTCGTTTGATATGGGCTAATTCATGTAAAAGAAGCACCTCAATCTGTTCGTCCGATAAATGGGTGAAAAGACTTACGGGTAATAAAATGATCGGTCGAAAAAATTGATAGGTAATCGGGGATTCAACTAAATGGGACAAACGAACTTTGATCGGTCGTTGAATCCCAGATAGTTGTTGTAAGGTTAACAGTCGGGTGCTCCAAGAACTTGGTAATAATTGGATCCCATTATTGGAAAAATGATGTAATCGAAAGAAGCCTACTAGTATTCTAGAAGCGAAAAACAAGACTCCAATGAACCAAAATATGGCTAAGAAAGGCATGATTGGCGCTATTAGCAGAGCCGCTTCCTGACCTAGTTCTTTCATATAAGCAATAGGAGAAAATGTTTGGTCTGTAGCTATTACTATAGAAGTGTTCGTACTTTCTGCCAGGACACTTATCGTTGAATTATCAATAACTTGAATTTCATTAAAGGTGTCTATAAAAGTATGACCACTCCAAAAAATAGCAACAAATAAAGCACTAATAGACAAAGCATAACGAATCGTCGCATCCTGTTTGGCTGTCCAAAAAAGCAGTAGTCTTAAAACTAGCGCAATTAATGTTATTTGCCAAAGAGAATGCAAAATCGTCCAACCTAATAGCTCTGCTAGTGATTGGAAAGTAAGCAAAGTTATATTATCCATTGTTCTTGTCTTTTTGTTGATCTAACCATTCTTGAACAGCTTTCAATTCTTCGTCAGAAGTCCCTGCTTGCCCTAAAGCATGCAAAGC
The DNA here is from genome assembly GCA_965277445.1 of Saprospiraceae bacterium. GTDB lineage: Bacteria > Bacteroidota > Bacteroidia > Chitinophagales > Saprospiraceae > JAFMDF01. The sequence continues at coordinate 31,745 of CBDICY010000013.1, forward strand.
TAAATTGAGTGCCGACCCTTTATAAGCAGTTTTGACCAATCGTTTAAACAAATTTTCTTGAACTTCCGATTCTTTAGGAATAGCTTGATAATAATGTGTTTTGCCTTCCTTAAAGCGACTAACTAGTCCTTTCTTATTTTTATCGGCCATTCTTTGTAGCTGTACCAAAACGGTCGTGTATCCTAAATTTTCTTTTTCTTGACTAAGTTGCTCAAAAATGAAGCGCACCGTACAAGGCTCGTTTGCCCATAAGATTTGCAATATTTCTAACTCAGATTCTGTAGGTTGATAGTTTTTATCTTCTTTCATATTCGGTGGTAATATTAGTTTATGATCATAAAGCTGATGCAAATATATACGACAAGTGTTGTAGATGCAAATAATCTACGACATTTGTTGTAGATTTTAACATTTAACTGTCTTTAGATGGAATAATTTGCAATAATAAAGGGCGTGGATAACGATTGGAAATGTTCAGTAGAGTCCCTCTAGAGCGTCAGATAAAAAAATGATAAACATCCGTGCCCCTTCATCTATCCGTGGTATTAATTGCTACCACGGATAGATGAAGGGACACGGATGTTGGATGGAATGGCTGGTATTATTTTATCAATCTTTTTTCTGATTGGCTCACAACCTAATTTACAACTTGCATCAGGTTTACTGTTTTAATATAGCTTCTATTTGCGTTAACTCCCCTTTACTAAAGTTTAAATTACCGACTGTTTTAATATTATCTAACATTTGTTTAGGGCTACTCACACCAACTAAGACCGTTGTAATTCGCTGATCTTTTAATAACCAAGCAATCGCCATTTGTGCCATACTTTGCCCTCTTTCTTGGGCAATCTCATTTAATGCTTTGACTTTTGCTAATAATTCAGGAGTTATCTGACCTTTTTTCAAATACCGTCCATCTTTAACCGCTCTAGATTTTTTAGGAAAGCCTTTTAAATATTTATTAGTTAGAATCCCTTGTTCTAAAGGAGAAAAGGCAATTGATCCTGTTCCTTGTTTTTCTAATTCATCCAATAAACCATCTGTTTCCACCCAACGATCTAACATACTGTATCGAGGCTGATGAATGAATAACTTTGTACCCATTTCTTTTAAAATAGCCGCTGCTTTAGCGGTTAATTCCGCAGGATATTGAGACACCCCGACATATAAAGCTTTGCCTTGTTGCACCATTTGGTGTAACGCTCCCATTGTTTCTTCCAGTGGCGTATCTGGATCAGGTCTATGATGATAAAAAATATCTACATAGTCGAGTCCCATTCTTTTCAAACTTTGGTCTAGACTCGCAATTAAATATTTTTTAGACCCGAAATTCCCATATGGCCCAGGCCACATGTCCCAACCTGCTTTGCTAGAAATGATTAGTTCATCCCGATAAGGGCGAAAATCTTTATCAAAAATACGACCGAAATTTTCTTCTGCTGCTCCGTAAGGTGGACCATAATTATTAGCTAAATCAAAATGCGTTACGCCATGATCAAAAGCAGTCCTTAATATCTGGCGCATATTGGTAAAATCATCTGAATGTCCGAAATTATGCCATAAGCCTACAGAAATAACAGGTAATAAAATACCACTTTTGCCACAACGTCGATATTTCATCGTGTCATAACGGTTGGCTTTTGCTTCGTAATTGCCGATTGATTGGTTGTTGAAACTCATAAGTTATTTTTAGTAAATTTTGTAGCTTAGACCTCTGGTCTGAGTAGCATAACGTTCACTTTATTCACTTGCTTGCTAAGTACTACTCAGACCAGAGGTCTAAGCTACGGTATTTTTTTATTTTCTAATTCCTCCCGCCAAAGGCGACAAAGGTTCTCCAATAGGCATCCGTCCCTGTTCCACAGGCATAGAAAAAGTCTTTATTCGTGGCAAAACATACCGTCCAAATAATTTACATTCGTCCAAATGCGGGTAACCAGAGAAAATAAAAGACCGAATGCCCATATCCATATAGCGTTGAATTTTAGCGAGTACTTGGTCAGGTGTCCCAACAATTGCACCACCACAACCAGACCTTGCTCGACCAATACCTGTCCATAATTGGTCTTCTACAAATCCATCATCATCGGCTAAATTTCTCATTTCGGTTTGGCGAGAAACGCCATAAGATTTACCATCTAAAGCTCGTAATCGAATTTCTTCCCCTCTTTTATCATCTACAAAAGACATCAAATTAGCTGCTGCTGCTTTGGCTTCCGCTTCCGTTTCTCTTACTATTACATGAATCCGCAACCCAAAATCTACTTTTCGACCATAACCTGCTGCTTTATCACTCATATTTTGCATCAAGCCTTGTAATTTTTCCTCCGTTTCAGGCCACATTAAATAGACATCACAATGCTCTGCGCATAAGTCCACCCCTGGAGGAGAATAACCGCCAAAATATAAAAGTGGGCCACCATTTTGTTGATACGTTTTAACAGGATCAGTATTGTCTAATTTGATATTATAAAACTCCCCTTTGAAATCAATATATTCTTGCGTCCAACCTTGTTTTAAAATTTCTATCACTTCTCTCGACCGTTGATAGCGGGCTGCCGATGATAAATCTGTCCCGGGCAAATTGGAAGAAATGATATTAATCGTCAATCGCCCTTTTAAAATATGGTCTAAAGTCGCAATCGCTCGACCCAACATCGGCGGGTGCATTTCGCCACAACGGATAGCCGTCAATAAATTAATTTGCTGCGTCAAAGGGGCAACAGCCGAAGCAAAAGTCATCGTATCTTGCCCAACTTGATAAGAAGAAGGACATAGAATATTTCGATAACCCAATCTATCTGCGGTCGTCAATACATTCGAGGTATTGCTCCAATCACTTTTATAACGCAAATCATGTTTGCTCAAAAATTCATCATCGCCATTACAAAGTGGGGCAAACCAAGCGACTTCTGCGCCTTTTAAATGTGGAGAACGAATGACTAGGGAAGATTTTGGCATGGATATTAAGCAGATTTAAAAGTATCAAAAGTTCGCAAATTAGAGAACCGTGAGGTAATTTGCAAACTATTGATGCCTTGAATTCAAATCGCTTTTGATTATTAATAGCATTGCCAAACAATGAACTATAAATGATGAACGATGAATGGTGGAATAATAAATTATGACCAGCTCATTTTTTAATTATTCATCGTTTATAGTTCATCATTCAATTGGATTATAGTCTCTTTTTCAACTGATATATGTCTAAGTTTGCTATAGAAGAAATAAATTGCTTATCCCATTCCCCCTCTTTATTGATAAAAATATAACGAGGAACACCTTTTAAATCAAAGAAATTTATCACAGATTCGTATAGTTCTTTTTCTAAAAAAATATGATTGCCAGTAGTTTTTAATTCAGCTATTATGTTTGCCCACTTTTTATGGCTGGAACCACTTTTTACACATAAATAGACGACTTCCACAGGCAGTTCTTTGAGTGCTTTTTTAGTGGCTGTACTATTTTTCATATCATAAATACACGGAGCACACCAAGTTGCCCATACATCTAAAATGATGGATTTGTTGGGGAAGGCATTTTGTATAGTGGCTAAAAGCATTTCTGCTTCGGTTACTTCCGCTTTGTATAAGTTAGCGCCAAAAGGAAAACTTTGGATACTTTTGCCAAGCGAAGAAGCCGTAGTTAATTCATTGGCTTTTTGTAACCGTTTATTCACGGCTTCCTTATAGGCAATTGCCTCTTGTAATGCTTTTTGCATCAAATCTTTGACCCATTTAGTCTGAGTAGAAAGCAGCATATTTTCATAATAGGTTCGTTCTGCCAATTTATCTCCTCGCCGACCAGAGAATTTCACTATATCTGCTTTTCTTGGTGTTAACTGTTCTATTTTTTCTTTAATGGAAGCCAGTTTTGCCGATTCGATGAGGTCTTTATAGGGACTTAAAAATAAAGAATCGCCTACTGCGTAAAGGGTATTATCATAAGGTTCTCCTGCCAATCGAAGTTGGTAGACTTTTAAAAAAGGGTCAAATTTCTGGTAATTAGCGGTATGCTCAACTTTATCTAAGAGAATTTCTTTAAGTAGTGCTACTGTTGCCGCTGGTGAAAGCCAACTTAACAGAGAATTCATAGATTTATAATAACGAGTACCAGCATTACTGACTATGAGTGGCTGATACGCTACTCCTTTTTTAAATAATTCATCTTGTAGGTCTTGTTGCATATCAGGGGAGAACAAGTATGCATAAAACTTAGCATCATTATCGTTTTTTAGTAAAGCCGAATATTTGGATGGATGTTGTTGAACGTAATCGGCTAGTATTTTATCCCACGTCTGATAATGCTCCAAATATTTTCTTCGTTTATCTCTACCACTTGATTCCCTATTCATAAGTATAGGTTTTAAAACATCATAGTATTTACGCTTTTCTTTTTTTCTAAAGTTTTCAAATTTGTTAAAATAAGTATTCAACTCCCCATCTGGCCCTTTAAATTGAATGCCTTTCCCATGATAACGAACTTTCTTTTTCTTTAATTTAGATAAATCTGCTTCAATTAATAATTCATCGTGGGCAATCATCTTTCCATAAAAATAATCACCTATATGTAGCGATACTTCTTGGTAAGCATAAGGATGTGGTAACTTAATTTCAAACTGTCCATCGGGGCTAATATCGGTATATTGCTCAAAAGCTCTTTTTTCAAAATACTCAAGGCTATATTTAATCTCAAGGTCTTTAAACGCTTCGGGGGAATAGTGTAATAATTTCCCTTTAATAACTGGTATTTTATCCGTTTCGTAAAATCGGGTATCCATTACGTCCGATTCTAAGGATACCATTTCTTGTGCAACTAATTGAAAAGATAAGAAGGAAAGAAAAAGTAGACAAATCCTGTTTTTCATTTTGAAGATTTAGGTGATGAAAGTAAATGATTGGATGAAAGTAAATGATTGGATGAAAGTAAATGATTGGATGAAAGTATATAAATTAGAAGGAGTCTATAAAATTTTATTGTTAAATAACCTTTTCTTAACGGTAGTTAATTTGTTTTTAGCGGAGATAAAACAGCATGTTAATATATTTGGATTCTATGGTAAAATTACGGGGTGACGACTCGGGAGAGTCGTGTTACTTTTGCATCAAGGTAACACGACTCTCCCGAGTCGTCATCCATTTTTAGTTACCCACACTTTTTACCATAGTGCCATATATTTCAAACCGATATTTTTAATAAATAAAATCCGTTGGGTACAAATCCGTTGGGCAATGCTAGCTTATTCAATTTCTGGCAATAAAATCTCCTTTTGCCCTTCAATATACTCCAACAAAAAGTCAATAAATTTCTTTTCACTTTTCACCAAAACAATCCCATTTTTAAGCATCGAAAAACCATCGCCACCACCTGCGACAAAAGCACTACAAGCGATCGAATATCGGCGTTTATCTTTTATTTTTTTACCATTAACCCTAGCTTTCTGAATGCGTTGCCCAATAGCTTGTTTAAAATCGTATTGAATATCTAAACCAGAAAATTGCACCAATCCATAAGTCAAACTTGCACTATATTCCAATAATTCTTTTAATGCCTTACCATCAATTTCTACCGTAACCAATTCATCTATAAAAGGATAAATATTGACGATTTCTTCCACCGTTATTTCCCCCACATCTAAATCTGCTCGAATGCTACCAGGGTTAACCATACCAATATCTGCTTTAGCACCTTGTTTGACAATGTCAGCGATAAAACGACCCAAGTTAGAGGGTCGATTATATTTACGATAGCCCGTTTTTAGATTATTCCCAATCACTTTGGTTAAATGAGGATTGGCGATTCTAGTTTTATCAATCAACTGTTTGATGGCTGGATGAGGGACTAATTTATCCGCTATGACAGGAATTAATTTACCCTCTTTCAATTGGACTTTTTTAGTCGTTTTATCAATGGCAAATTTCATATACCCCAAATATTTGCCCTGTCCAAAAGTGATGCCGATTAAAGTACCAGTTTTGGGATGCTCAACAGGTTGCCAAAGTCCATGATCAGAATGCCCACCTAAGATGACATCAATACCATCGACGGCTCCTGCCATTTCATAATCTTCATCAAAACCTCTTTGAACGTCTAAATCGACTTCTTTGTCTGACTGCATAGGCGCAGACTTATTTTGATGGGTTAAAACTACTATTAAGTCTACCTCTGGTTTTAATTGATTGACTAATTTTTGCACAATTGGAATAGGCGGTCGAGCTTCTAACTCCTTCACATTGCCAGGGTGAATCGTATTTTTAAAAGCCTCTACACCCATAACGCCAATCAAACCAATCCGAACACCTTCTTTTTCTAAAATAGTATAGGGTTGCCCATAATTGATATCGGTATCCTTATGAAAAATATTCGCATTGAGGACGGGGAATCTTGCTCTTTGTTTGCTATCCAATAATTTTTGCCAACCATATTCAAATTCGTGATTGCCTAAAGTCATACAGTCATAACCCATACTGCTATAGAGGTCAAAAGGCAATTTTCCATAAGTCGCTTTAGATAAAGCGCCTGTAAAAATATCTCCTGCATCGAATAGAAAATGTAGCGGTTCTTGCTGCCGTGTTTGGTCAATTAAAGTCGCTAATTGTGCCATGCCGCCAATTCGTTGGATCGTATCATTCCAATAGGCATCAATCGGATCGTAGACACTTTCAATATCATTAGTATATAAAATCGTTACTTCTTTAATCGTTTCCTTTTTAGTAATGGGTCGAAGTGGATCGGTTTGAATACTTTCTTTTTGTTTTTTAATAAAGTCAGTCAGTCTTTTTACTACTTCTGGGTGGTTTTGACTTAACTCTCTCGTTTCATAAGGGTCGGTTTCTAGATTATATAATAAGGTTTTTTCTACCTTTTTATCACTCATCATTTTCCACTTACCATCCCTAACTGCATATAAATAACCTTCGGGCGCATCGCCTGGACGAGTCTGGAATGCCCAAAATAAGGGGTCTTTTCTATTTAAAACTTGGTTGTCAAAAATAGGAGATAGGTCTGTACCGTCAATCACTCTATCCGTTGGAGCAGGAATATTTAACAAGCCACAAATAGTTGGTAAAAGGTCATAACCATGCGCAGGTTCATCTGTCAAAGCGCCTGCCGTAATATGGTTAGGATAGCGAATTATGCAAGGTACTTTTAATCCACCTTCATATAAATCTGCTTTTCTACCTCGCAAGCTACCTGTTTCGCCATACATATTTACTTCCCACCATCTACGCCAATCTGTAGTCACAGGACCATTATCGCTCGTAAATATAACTATGGTATTTTCTCGTAATTGTAGTTCGTCCAAAGTTTTCAACAAGCGACCAATTTGGTCATCCATATAAGTGACATTCGCATAATATTCTCCTGGTCCTCGGTTTTTTAAGTTCTTTAAATCAATGTCGCCGTTGGTAAATTCGCTGTATTGGGCATTAAAAGCATCGGGGCTAGCAATTTCGGAATGGACTTCTGCCATGGGCAAGTACAGAAAAAATGGTTTGTCTTTATTTCGATTGGTCAGGTAGTCAATAGATTTATCTACCGCAATTTGTGCACTAAATCCTTCGATTACTCCTTGAGCTTTTCCATCTTCATAAAAGTTATTCGGGTCTTTATGAGTTGGCAAAGCAAAAGCATGTAAAGCCAACCATTTATCAAAGCCATGTTGGTCGGGTTGCGTATGTTTTTTATCATCCAAACCACCATTTAAATGCCATTTTCCCGCCAAAAAAGTTTGATAGCCTTGACCTTTCAAAATCGTAGCAATCGTTTGTTCTTCTGGACGCAAGTAAATATCCTCTCCTAGCGGAATCCAACTTTGGATGCCTGTTCGATAGGGCGTTCGACCTGTTAAAAAACCTGCTCTCGATGGAGAACATAAAGGCGAAGGACTATAAAAATTGGTGAATTTAATGCCTTCGTCGGCTAATTTATCAAGATTTGGTGTTTTGATATGACGATGTCCGTAGCTGGCTAAATCACCGTAGCCTAAATCGTCAGCTAGAATGAAGACGATATTGGGTTGGGTATTTTGGGCAAATAAATTAGCCGTTAGGAAAAGGGAAAGAAGCAAAAGGATTGGTTTTGAATTTTGTCGCATAGTTCTAGTCCTATTTTTAAGAGGAAAAAACAATGATAAGCAAAAATATCAAAATACTAGTCTTCAAAATTGCTCAATAATTCCTCGATAGGTATTTCCAATAGGTAATTGTTTATTCCCAACCTCAATTTGTTCCTGATTAAAAGCTTTAATTTTTTGTTTGTTGATAATATAGGATTTATGAATACGTAGAAATTGAGGGGTCAAATTGCCGAGTATTTTTTGTAGGGAAGTATAAACAATATGCACTTCTTGCTGGTAATAAATTTTTACATAATTATTCATGCCTTCGATGTAATCAATATCTTGCTGATTAATTTTTAAGGTTTTGCGATTGCTTTTTACATAGAGAAATTCCGTTGTATTTGGAGGTGGATCAGTAGGTAAATTGATAGTTGAATGGAATTTCTGAAAACGATTAATTGCTTTCAGAAAGCGTTCAAAAGAGATAGGTTTTAAAAGGTAATCCAATACTTCCAATTCAAAACCTTCTAAGGCATATTCTCGGTGGGCAGTTGTAATAATCACCGCAGGAGGATTTCGAATAGTTTTTAAAAAAGCAAGCCCTTTTAATTTAGGCATTTCTAAATCTAAGAACATTAAATCAATGTTTTTTTGTTGAAGTATTGTCCTCGCCGCAAGCGCATGCAAACATTTATCAACGACTTCAAATTCTTCAAAATCAGCTAAGTACCCTTCAATGATTCGTTGGGCAATCGGTTCATCATCCACAATCAGGCATCTGAATTTATTCATCAATTTGTAGTTTTAGAATAGCGGTAAATTGTTGTTGGGTAGGTTTTATCTCCAATTGATATTGATTCGGATATAATAAATCTAATCGCCTTTTTAAATTTTTCAACCCAATCCCATTTGGTGTTTGTTCGTTTTTTTGTACTGGAATAGTATTGCTAATTTTAAATTGTAATTCATTTGCTATTTGCACCAAAAGAATAGCAATTTTCGTTTGTTCAATATTTTCTTTCACACCATGTTTAAACGCATTTTCTACCAAGGGCATTAATAATAAAGGCGCTATTGCCAATTCTTGGTCAACTGTTGTCTCAATTTGCCAATCCAACTCTAATCGACCTTCATAACGTTCTTTTTCTAAATCAATAAAATCCGTTATCAATTTTATTTCTTTTCGTAAGGGCAGTTTTTCTACTGCTGAATCATATAAGGAATAGCTTAAGAAGTCGGATAATTTTAAGATTAATTGCGGTACTTTTTGGGAATTTTCTAAAGATAAACCATATAAATTATTTAAAGTGTTGAATAGAAAATGTGGATTTATTTGGGCTTTTAAATACTTTAATTCTGCTGCTCGTTTTTCCATGGCTAATTGATTGGCTTTGTTTTTCTGTTCATACCAATCCATAAAAAATTTAATGCCCGTAGAAAAGGCGACAGGAGAAGCAAGGATTACTAAATTTTGAATAATTCTAAAAAACACCCATACTTCTATTGGTTTGTTGAACCAATCTGGAAAAAAATTAGGGTAGCCCCAATACACATTCAAAAATCGTTGGGCTATCGCAAGTAAAAATAATAAACCTATTAAATTTACGAGGTATTCCAAAATCTTATTTTTATACAAATATTTTGGGATTAATATATACCAATTGACATAAACCGCAATCATCCGAATCGGTAAGTATAAAAACTCAAAAATCATCGCTTCTTGAAAGTTATTCCGATACCCCCATTCAGAGGCAGCATACGTTAGCATGAGAACCAGCCAAAAGGTAATATGAGCGATAATGTGTTTTAATGGCATAAAAACTAAATTAGTAATAAAAATAAAATGTACAAGTTTTCATCCATGGAAAATTAACTCCTACTCGATTCCCACGAATAACTTCCACGGATGTTTTTTCCTAAATAAGTTTGTTGTAGTTGTACACTTTATTTATAATCCGTTACTTATTGGGAATAATCTTTTTTAACAGCAGGAAAAAAACCTAAAATCCGTTGGGCACTTAAAGTCATGTATCCAAGTTACTTTTTATACCTTCCCTACGCTCCAAAAATACGTTTTCTTCAATTGAAAGAACAAAATCTTATGCCAAATATCCCTTTCAAAGGGGCAACAAGTATTTTAGACTTGGCATCGCCAAATCCTGTTTATCCAATGGCTATTTTAGTTTTTAAATAAAAAATAGCAATAAGCAGTAGTAATTTCTTTTCTTTGATACTCCTATAATCAAAAAAAATAAATCATGAAAAATTCACTACCTACTCGCCGCCATTTTGTAAAAAGCTCCGTTTTTGGTGTTTTAACTATTTCTACTACTGCCGCTTGCGCCAAAAGCATTCAGCCAGTAGTGCAACCAGAATCAGCCGAAGAAAAGAAATTATTTTATCGCTATCCGTCCTTAGATGATGAAAGTGTAAGTGCGGTAGTCGGGGCTGCACATACAAATATAGACAAGGTCAAAAATTTGGTCAATAACCGTCCTGAACTAGCCAATGCTGCTTGGGATTGGGGGTTTGGAGATTGGGAATCGGCGATTGGTGCAGCAGCGCATATGGGCAGAAAAGACATTGCTGAATTCTTGATGAGTCATGGAGCAAGACCTGATCATTTCACCTTTGCCATGTTGGGAGAATTGGATGCCTTAAAAGCCATGCTGACGGCTCGACCTGGTTTACAAAAAGTACCTGGACCACATGGGATTCCATTATTGCAACATGCTAAACATCGTTTGTGGCATAAAGGCATTACGACAGAAGATAAAGTAAAGGTCGATAAAACGATTGCTTATTTGGAATCCCTAGGAGATGCGAATGAAACAGCTAAAAGTTTAGAAACTTCGGAAGCAGAAAAAGAAAGGTATATAGGAATCTATCGTTTTGGGGAAAAGGCAGAGGACATTTTTGAAGTGAAGTTGAATAATCGAAAAATGTTGTCGATAGGTAGAAAAGGGACTTTTGGTAGATCGTTAAATAGGGTAGGAGATGCTACCTTTTCCCCTAATGGCGCACCCTCTGTACGAATTCATTTTGCGGTAAAAGATAACCAAGCGGTTGCCTTAACGATTCATGAACCACAGCCTTTAGTGACTGCTAAAAGGATATGATATTGCGAAATGTTAAGGTTTTGCTGATAGCAGTCATAGTTGAGATAAGTTTAAGATAAGCTGTTGATAAGGTAAAGTATTGTCAATAATATGCGTATTTTTGAGCAATGCTTTTAGCCACTTTGGCTAAAGTTCAACAAAGAAATATGAAAAAAAAGCACACCCTTTCAAAAACGGATTACATTCAGTATTTAGATTGCCCAGAAGAATTGTGGTTGCGAAAGAATAAACCGAAAGTATTACCGCCCATAGATTTAGATCGACAATATAAATTGGATCAAGGAAATTTGATTGATAAACTCGCAGAAGATTGGTTCTTAGACGGTTGTGTGATTGCAGATTGGGCGATTGACCCCAAAGAAGTGGTTTTTCAAATGAAGGCACAAGAGGGGGGAATGTTGGCAATTACCGATATTGCGGTACATCAGCCAAAGACAAATACCATAGCTTTATTTGAAGTGAAAGCGGCTACTGCTGTAAAAAAAGAGCATTACGATGATTTAGCTTTTCAGCGAATGGTTTTCGAGAATAGTGGCTACCAAATTAGTGCGACTTATTTAGTGCATGTGAATAAAGCGTATCGAACGAGTGAAGCAGTAGACCATTGTGATTTATTGGTCATTGAGGATATTACAGATGCTGTCAATGAATTGATGCCAGCAACAAGGGCAACTGCACCAAAAGTGCTAAAATGGGTCAACGGAAAAACGCCTAAAAAGCGGATAACGCTTGGCTGTAGTAAAAAGCAAAAATGCCCTTTTGTCCAATTACATTATCCTGATTTACCCAGTTATTCGATCTTTAATATTTCTCGAATTAGTAAAAGTAAAATCAAAAAACTAGTAGAAGCCAATATTCTGGATATACAAGATGTTCCCGAAGATTTTAAACTCTCCGCAACGCAGCGGCAAGAAGTGGAAATTGCACAAGAAGATGAAATCATCATCAAAAGAGGCAGTATCAGAAGGGCAATTAAAAAATTAGAATACCCGCTGTACTACTTAGATTATGAAAGTTTTTCTTACGTAATTCCACCACAACCTAATTATAAGCCATATCAGCAAATGGTTTTTCAGTACTCTTTGCATATTCAAGAAGAACCTAATGGCGCAATTACGCATAAGGATTTTTTGCTAAAAAATAAAGCAGCATCTGTTGAAAAATTGCTTAAAAGTTTGCGAAAGGATATAGGCGATGAAGGCTCGGTCATTGTGTGGAATGAAAGCTTTGAAAAGGGACGAAATAAGGAAATGGCGGTGCTATTCCCTGCCTACGAACCATTTTTGACGGCACTTAATGAGCGCTTATACGATTTAAGAGTGCCTTTCCAAAAAGGATATTATCGGCATCCAGCATTTAAAGGAAAAACTTCCTTAAAAAGTATTTTACCTGTCTTATCTCCAACAGTTAGTTATTCAGATTTAGCCATTCAAAATGGAATGGTAGCGACGATCAAATGGCACCATGCGACCGATGGGCGAATGACTAAAAAAGAACAAAAAGATACCTTTGCTAATTTATTGAAATACTGTGAATTGGATACTTTAGCGATGGTTCGAATTTTGGAGGTATTGCAGAAGGTGTAAAATAGTTTACCTGAAAATTTACTTAGCAATAGATTTTATTCGGCGAAGGGCGAAAGGCGAAGGGGCTGTCATACGAAAATTTTTAGAATAAACACTAATAAGTATATAAACCCTTACAAATCCTAGGAAATAATTGTTGTATGGTTAAAACTGTTATATTGTTAACGTAACGGATTGTCACCCAACAATATAGCAATCAAACAATTCAACAATTCCTTCCTAGGATTTAAAAAACGGATTGTCATCATTTTATTGATTGTGCTACTCTTCCAATTCCTTCTTCAAATTAAGTGGCTCCACATTTTTTAATAAATTATCTGTTTCCTCATCCCATCCTTCGGGCAAGTTAGGTTTATTCGTTTTGGCGATAGAAGTTGAACCCTTTTGCACGACCCTACTAATCACTTTAGGGCTTTTCGATTTAGGTCTACTAGATCTAAAAGGTTGTCTTAAATTTCTTTTATTATTTGCAGTCTTAGCAGCTACACCTTTTGTGGTAGTCGGAACAGCTAATAATCTTTTTTTACCAATCAGTTGCCCCGTTAAAGAGCAAATGCCATAAGATTTATTGTAAATTCGAAGCAAGGCATTTTTTAAATCTACCGTATGCTTACGCAAACGGTTCGCCATCGTGTCTAGTAATTGAAGATTGGCACTACTAGAAGAATCTTCTACCCAATCACTTTGACTACCTTTATTAAGTGTCGTTTCTTTTAATTGGGCGTCTAGGGAGGCTAATTGTCTTTCTGCTTTAGCAAGTTTCTTTTCAACTGCTTTTTTAAAAATGGCTAAATCCGCTTCTGAATATCGGATGCTTTGAAGGTTTTCCATAGATTTAGGTTTTATATTCGTTAAATTAGATTATAAGTTTATGTTATATTCTGTATTAATGCAATTTTTGTATATTTTATTTTATAAAATAACTAAAAAACCAATAAAAAAATAATTTTTAAGGTGTTAATACCACTTATTCCTTACTGAGAAAGTAGAAACGGTATCCAGTTTTTTCGACATGGTCTCGATGTCTAGAAAATTAGCTTTAATAAAAGGGGAGGGGCTGCCTGATAGCTCCGTAAATGGCATATTTTTTGTTTCTATTTTACCCAAAAAAGGGAGTTGTAGTGTTGATATTTAACGTATTATGTAAAAATATAATTTGAAAATCATTACTATAGAAATCTTTAAATACTTGAGAAAACTAAGTTGCTAGTAATAATATTAATCAAAGTAATATTGAACAATAAATTTACTATTATAAATTAGTAGCCGCTTATTTCTGATTAGCGGATTGATTTTAACTTTGATTTATTCCTAAAGCAATAATCATTAACTAAATTCAGCAGCATTATTTTTTTGTTGTTGCTTTAAAGTATACATACTTTGTTTTCCTATCTATTTTACACCCCTTAATTATGCGCTATTTTTGAACCTTTTTAAGTGATTATTGCAATGTCCAATACCCTACGAAATCAATCTATAAGTCCATTTATACTCTTGATTGAAGCGGATAAATCAGCTATTGCGGTAGTCAAGAATAACTTGGCAGCTTCAGGGGTTTTACGCAATCATCTATCTGCCTGCCAATCTATTAAAGAGGCAACTTCCTTTTTGCAGGCGCATCCTGAATTTACGATTATTTTATTGGATGCTTCTTTGCCAGACGGAATGGGTTTGGAGGGAATAAAGAAGTTAAAGGCAGGCTTTCCCAATAAGATCATTATTGTCTTAGCCGATGATGGACATAAGTATTTAGGCATTGACTTTATTCGTGCAGGGGCACAAGATTTTATTTTGAAAGAGGTGCTAAATAGTAGTAATATTTATCCAACCATTCAGTTTGCGGTAGAACGAATACAATTGATTCAGCAAGAGATCGTAGAGAAAGTGAGCAAAGTCAAAAAAAATAATCAACAACTATACCTAGATATTTTTAATAATTCAAAAGACGCCATTTACATCTGTAATTTGGAAGGACGATTGGTTGATTTTAATCAGGCTACATTTGAATTATTCGCCTTTTCAGAAGAAGAGTTACTAGAAATAGAAGTACATAATTTATTTCATACCCAAGAAAGAAAAAGGGAATTTTTATATACGCTAGTTGCAAATCAATCGGTCACCGAATTTTCCATAGAAATAGAGCAAAAAAACGGTAAAATTCGAAAATGTTTGATTTCGGCGAGTATGATCCGAACGCCAGAATTTACAGGTTATTCAGGGCTACTAAAAGATATTACCGAACAACAGAAAGCGAATGATTTAAGAAAAGCCAGAGATATTGCTCGACAGTCTGCGAAGATGAAAGAGCAATTTATTGCCAACATCAGTCACGAAATGCGGACTCCCATGAATGCAATTTGGGGGATGAGTAATTTGGTGATGCAAACCGATTTGTCTAAGGAACAACATAATTATGTAAGTTCTATTAAACAATCTTCGGAAATTCTACTAGGCGTTGTGAATGATATTCTAGCCATTTCTGAAATCCAGAATAGTCAACTAAAATTTGATTATAAGTTTTTTGATTTGTATGAATTATTACATAATTTAATTAACGTCATTCAATTCAAAGCGGAAGAAAAAGGGTTAACCTTATCGCTTCAGCTGAAAGAAGGAGTACCAAAAATAGTGCAAGGAGATAAATTGAGGTTGAACCAAATCCTATACAACCTAGCGTTAAATGGCATTAAATTTACGGAAAAAGGCGGCGTAACTATTTTGGTAGAAAATCAGAATGAAAGTAATGATTTCGTTCAATTGAAGTTTACCGTTTCCGATACGGGAATAGGTATTCCGAGTGACAAGATAGATGCTATTTTTGAGACCTTTACGCTTATTAGAGAGCAGGGAATGGAGCAAGAAGGGAAAGGTTTAGGATTGCCAATAGCTAAGAATTTAGTAGAGCAGCAAGGCGGAAAGATTGGGGTAGAAAGTGAAGTAGGAAAAGGCTCTCAATTTTATTTTGATTTATTATTTGAAATAGGGGAGGAGGTCTTCCCAGAACCAATTCAAGCAAAATCAGCAGCTACCCTAGATAAAGGGGCTATTAGGGTCTTACTGGTGGAAGATCATAAAATGAATCAATTAGTGGCCATTAAAACTTTAGAAAAACATTGGTCAGATATTGAAATAACGGTTGCCAATGATGGTCGAGAATGCGTACAGATTTTAGCAGAAAAAGATGTAGACATCATTTTGATGGACATCCAAATGCCTAACATGAATGGGTATGAAGCAACGGCTTATATTCGACATAAAATGTCGCCTAAAAAAGCAGAGATTCCTATTTTGGCTATGACTGCTCATGCTCATGTTGCTAAGAATGAAAAATATAGAGAATACGGAATGGATGATTGTATTCTTAAACCTTTTGAACCAAAAGAACTATTTAGAAAGATTACGGAATATACCTTTAAATACAAGGTTTTAGCATAATTATTTAGAGTGGAGAGTAACCCTTTTTGGTTTCTCTTTTATTTCTGCTCTCTCCATGAATAGTCTCTAATCTCTGTTCTATTATATAACCACTCAAAAAAAACTATTATAATGAGCACATACAAATTTTTAAATTTAGATTACTTGGAATTGATGGCGGATGGGGATGATGACATGAAGGCAACCATGATTGAAATGTTAGTGGAGGAAATACCTGAAGAGATGGCAAAGATGAAGCAGATGTATGAAACCGCTGATTGGAAAGAATTAAGAGAGGTTAGCCATAAAATGAAATCTACTTTAGCCTTTGTTGGTAATGATGTTATGACGGAAGCAAATAAAGAAGTAGAAGAAATAGGTAAAGATGGAGGCGAAAATGCGGAAAAATTACCTGAACTACTAGGCATTTTATTTGATGTTTATCCTAAAGCATTAGTTGAATTGAAAATGGAATTATTAGGATTAGAAGTCTAATTAATTTCCACTCACACCGCCCTCAAGTATCAGGAGACAGGTTTCAGGCAACGCCCATATTGATAGTGGCCCCGAAACCTGTTCCTAAGAATAATTTAGCTCCGCTTTTGTCTATTAATTCATATTAAATTTTATATTAATATAGCCTTCCACGAAACCTTTCCTTTTTTTGTTATATCTTTGCGGTTCATTATTATACGGTTAGCAACTAAATTTTAGTTATTTAGTAACTAACAATCTTTGAAAGCAAGAGGCTTACGTCTACGAAACCGATTTCCCAAAACAATTGAATAAAATAGGTAGTAGTAATTTTATTTGACCTTGTTTTGGCAGTATCATTAGGGCCTCTTATAATAGATTTTATTTATATGACAATTCTGATTTGCGAACATGAAGAGATAATGTTAACCGCTATTGAATTTAGAATGAGAAAAGCGGGTTTTAAGGTAGTTCGGGCTAAAAATGGCAAAGAAGCAAGAGAAAGAATAGCAGAAGACAAACCAGGATTTATTGTGACCGACTTGGTTTTACCAAAAACAGATGTATTGGGCTTGATTGATTATGTAAGAAGCGAACAGAAAAGTGAGGTACCGATTATTATGATTACAGATTTAGATCATGCCGATGAAGTCATCTTAGAAGGATTCAAATTGGGCGCGAATGATTTTGTAACAAAACCATTCAAACCAACAGAATTGATTCTACGCATCAAGCGTATTTTTCAAGATAGAGGCATTATAGTAGAAAGAGAAAAAATTACTTAAAATATAAATAGACAAACTACTAGTTCGAAACGTACTAAGTAGACTACATTTAAAAGCCTGTTTGTTGATAATTATGTCAATAGATAGGCTTTTTTATTGCATAATATTTAGTATTCATTATTTTCAGAAAAAATTGAAAGTTTGACAAAAATACCTTATCTTGCTATAAATTAAATATTTCTTCACTAAAATTTATAGCCATGAAAACCTTTTTGAAAGTTGATTATCATCTACAAACCCTATTGTTAATCCTAATGGGCGTAACCCTTCCTTTTATATTTATTCCAATGTTGCTCTTAATGGTATTTGGTGGATGGCAGTTATTAAGTGGTGTGTTTATTGCTTTTTGTTATCCACAATTAGACCGTAAAAGATATTTGATTAAAGCATTAAGTTATGTACTATTTTTATTCATCGGTTATCATTTAGCCGAAGCTAACTTATTACCTGGTTTTTTAGCCGATACGATGATTGGTTTTTTTGTTTTTTGGATAATTCTTCCTTTTGCTATCGGTGTATGGTATTATCTTATGGTGCAGAAAGATTACCATCATTATTGTTTAGGAGTAACCATTGCCAGTAATACAATGGCGGCAAATAGCCCAATGGAAAAAGAGGAGGTAGTGGCTAATTAGTAGTAGAAATGATAGTTGAAGCAGTAGCAATAGAATTATCGGGGAATTAATCTTATATAGACACTTGGAAGTCTTGAAGGCTTAGATATAGTTCCCTTGTTGCTTGAGAGGGCAGAAAATCATAAATCTTAAATCGTACATCATAAATCTATCTAGTTTTTACATGACAGATTTAAGATTTATGAACTGTGGTTTATGATTTTCCAAACCCAATCTAACCTCATTGAGGAGTTTAAGCTATATTGAGATTGATTTTTTATTTTTATCTTGAAGTTGAAGTTGAGGTTGAATTTTATTCCTTCCCCTCTCCATACAAAGCTTTCCCCGCATCATAATATTTATCTCCTTCATTCCAAAAAACAGAAGTATTGGTATTCCCAATCAAGCGACAAGCATAGACATAAGATTGAAAGAATTTAGTTAAATAAGCGTAATCCAATGTCTGTGGTTCATCTCCTGGTTGATGATAGTATTTAGTGATTTCATCATCGAATCCAGTAAATCCAAGGCTAAAAGTAGGTGCGGGCACACCTTTTTTGGCAAAATTGACATTGTCGGAACGGTCAAATAACCCTTGTTCTGGTGCGGCATCTTCCATAGCTTTTAAGCCAAATGCCATACAAGCTTGCTCAATCAAAGGTTGTGCGCCAGTTCGAGTTAAGCCAATAATACTAGCTCTACTGGTATCATTATAGCCACCATTATCACTATTAAAACAATAGACGACTTTTTCTAAAGGAATTGCAGGATGATTGGCATAATAGGCAGAACCTAAAAGTCCTTTTTCTTCTCCGGTAAAAAAGATGAAAATCGCTGAGCGTTTGGTCGGATATTTAGCTAAATTTTCGGCGGCAGACAGCACCGTAACACTTCCAACCGCATTATCTCTCGCACCATTATAAATAGTGTCGCCTGTTTCATCTGCGCGGCCGATACCTACGTGGTCATAATGAGCAGAATAAATAATGTATTCCTCTTTCAAAACAGGGTCTGTTCCTTCCACCATCCCAACCACATTATGTGTTGCTAAGATTTCTTCTTGAATACCATCTACTTCTAATTTTGCTTTTATACCATTGCCACTTTTTAATGGAGCAATTGCCGCTGCATCGCTGGCATTTAACCAAATGTGAGGGAAGGATTCAGTACTGCTATCATCGACAATTGTTTGCGGTTGATTAAGGAAATTGACCAAATAATTCCAGGGTAATTGAGCAGAACTATATAATTCGATTAAGGCTTTAGCGCCTTTTGCCTTCGCTATTTTTAATTTATCTGCACCCGCAAAGAACCATTGCTGTGGATTGTCTTGCCCTTCTAAACCTGCACTAACCAATACAATTTTACCTGTTACATCTGTTTTTTCAAAATCTTCCGCAGTACCTCTATCTAAAAAAACAACTTCTGCTTCTGTGTCAATATCACTTCCTTTTAAACAAAGAAAATCTTTGGCTAAGTCCATAGTCGTTGTTCCAAAAGTAAGATTACCCGACTGAGCAGGCGTAATCTTTTTCATCGGAACGGACTGAAAATAGTCATTGAGCCCATCAACAGGTTTTACGCCATAACGCATTAAGGAGGTTGCTAGATAACGAGCGGCTATATTCAACTCTGGAGAAGGTGTATTTCGGCCAGCCATTTCATCAGAAGCTAAGTAATAAATATGTCCCTTAATAGTATTGACCTCAACCGTTTTTTCGGTCAAATCTTTATCTGATAAAGGCGCAGGTTGAATTTTTGGAACGTTTTGTACCGTTTTACAGGCACTTATCAAAAGGATAGCAAATAAACAGTAGGTTAATTTATGCATGGCAAATATTTAAGGATAATTATTTTTTTACAAAAGTAATATTTTCAAGGCATTCTCCAGCAATTTGTAAACTTCCTATTAAAAATAACGGTTTTAATTATCCCTTTTCTTAGCTTCACCAAAAATTAACGCAAAACGACAATCATGTTTAAAAAAATTGGCTTATCATTACTCGCTATTATTGCATTGATTATTGGATATTTTGTTTTATGGCCTAGCCCTATTGACCCCGAAGCTTGGACACCACCCAACGCTCCTGAACTAACGGGTATCTATGAAAAAAACGATCAATTGGCTGCTTTAGAAATTCTCTATGCTGGACAATGTGATAAATGTGAAGATGTAGCGATTGATACGCTAGGTAAAATTTACGGTGGACAATTGAATGGGGATATTGTTGAATTTGATCAAGGAAAACGCCGAGTAGTTGCCAATACAGGTGGGCGACCTTTGGGGTTGGATTTTGATTTACCCGGTAATTTAATAGTAGCCGATGCAGGCGCTGGATTATTATCGATCAATCGCGCAAGTGGAAAAATCACCGTATTAACAGATTCCTATAAAGGAAAGAAGATGATATTTGTAGATGATGTAGAAGTAGCAGAAAATGGGAAAATGTATTTTTCGGATGCGTCTACTAAATGGGGTTTTCATGACAATAAACTAGACATATTAGAGGGCAGAGGAAATGGACTTTTATACGAATATGACCCAGTCACTAAAGCAACCATCTTATTAATGGACGATTTGCGCTTCGCTAACGGCATTGCCGTTGCCCACGATCAATCTTACGTTTTAGTGAATGAGACAGGTAGGTATAGAACGCATCGCTATTGGTTAACTGGCCCAAAAGCAGGGCAATCGGATTTATTTATTGAAAATTTACCAGGCTTTCCTGATGGTATTTCTCAAGGAGAGGATGGGCTCTTTTGGTTGGCGATTGTATCTCCAAGAGATGAAGGATTAGATGGTATTGCGAATAGTGTCTTTTTGAAAAATGTAGTCGCAAAAATGCCTGCTGCACTACAACCTGCGGCTACTCATTATGGCTTTGTTTTAGGATTAGATGGCAATGGAAAGGTCGTCCATAATTTACAGAATCCAGCAGGGAAATTTGCAGAAAACACGAGTGTTCAGCAAGTTGGGAAGGATATTTATATTGGGTCTTTGTATGAGAATGGGATTGCTAAATTTGCTATCCCGCAGTAAGGGATTTAATTTTCAATTTTCAACTACCTTTGGTGGGAAATCGAAGATTCATAAACGAGGTGTACTAATTGTAGTTGAACCAGCCCGACTGCGTCATGCGGGCAGGTTTGAATTTGAGGTTGAAGTTAAAATTATTAGAATAAGCGCCTAAAGGTCTTTATCCGTTGTTAATTACATTTACTAATTGACAACGGATTTTCTTTCCCCACGAATGTTCCTTCCCCACGAATTTTTTGATTTACAATTGGGTTCATTGATAAATTTTGCAATAGAGTTAAGCTACAGCAAATCAGTTGGGGCTTAAAATCCGTTGGGAAAGCATCTGCTGCCAAGAATCCGTTGCCAAAAACTACTAAGACTAGCCGTCTAAGGTACTATCCAACGCCCTTTCCAATCATTATTTTCATAATCAAACTGCACTCGACGATGCCCAGATCGCTGTAAATGTAGCCATTCTAAGTGATGAATCTCACAAGTAACTACGGCAAAATTAGCGTAAGCGTACTCCGTATCTGCTAAAGTGATTTCTGGTAAAGTCCAAACGGTTGGTAAATTATCTGAAGCAGTTGGTAGTTGAGTACTAGGCGCTTGTTGGGTGCCGTAAGTTTTGCGCCCATAGGTTGGAAGTGTTTGCCAGCGAGCTAAGGTGAAGTCATTTTGATGATGAATAGTTGCCTGACCAATTGCTCGAAGCTGAATATTTTTACTAGGGTGATAAAACAACCAACTTAAGGTAGGATTGACGGTTAGTTGATGAATTTTAGCACTTCGAATATCTGTATAAAAGAAAAGTTGTCGATGGGCAATATCTGTTTTTCTGAGCACCACCGTTCTTAACTGAGGAACTTGGTTGGCGACAGTCCCGATAGTAGCGGTATGTAGTGGATTTTTTTTCTGCAATGCTCCTTTAGAGAGCATTTGCCAACTACTTGTTAAGATGGTCTTTAGGTCTGTAGAGGTAGTAGACATAGTGCGGAATTAATCTTCAATTGCTTCTTCCATCAAGCTAATTTCAGATTTCACCATTTCAGGTATTTGTTGCTTAATGCGGTGGTAGAATTCTCTGCCTTTTTCTGTAAAATAAGGATAATTTAGTTCTAATAAACCATTCATTCCTCGTTTAACATTGGCGACTTCTTCCCCTAATACTTCTCTAACGGTTAACCAAGAATTTAGAATTGCCCAAGAGTTGGTAGCAAGTACTTGATAATGTCCTTCGTGTGGTTCGGGAATCATAAAGCCTTTACCAACCGATAAATAGATGCCATTTTTATTAAAATTAATGACACTTTCAATTTGCTTGGCATATTGAATTCTACTCTCTGGAACTAGATTAGCAATTTCTAAAATATCTCGATAAAAAAAACGAAATTGAATCTGAAACCTCAGGTAAGTCTGTACTAACTCAATCCAATTCTGCGCTTCAATAACAGATTGGTAAGGAAACATTTCTTTTTGCATCGCCTTCATATACCTTAAGACGGCAACCATTAAATCTTTCTTTGTTTTATAATGGTATGTTAAGTTACCAGGGCTAATATTAGCCGTAACCGCAATATCTTGCACTCGAACATTGGCAACTCCATTTTTATTAAATAATTGAATGGCAGTTTTGACTATTTTGTGTTGTGTCTTCTTCATTCGCTTCTTTTCGATAATGTTTTGTCAAAGATACTACGATGCTTCTTATAATGAAAGTTTTTTAGTATTTATATCCTAATTGAGCGCATTAGGGAATGCTTTAAAATAAAAAATCCGCCCAACGTTATTAAAGTTGAGCGGATTATCTAGTAATCAAATTCGTATTAAACCATTTGTTGATAAATAATCAGCGCTATATATTCAAATCTTCCTCTTTTCGATAGATAAACATTAAACCTAAATTCAACATTAATAAACCGAAAATCATTAAGCCCCATTCAGACATGGTTGGAATAGGTTCTAAGATTTGACAATCATCAACACAAGTCCCTGCATCTAATGTGGCAGCTACTCCACCTATTGTAAACGTAGAAGCACTATAATTACCCGGTACTCTGTAGAAATCAACCGTCCCAGGCGAATTACCAAAATTAGTGATTGGATTACCATTAGCATCTAAAAACGCTCCACAATTACTGGTACAAACTACTGCACCTACTCCCGTGAAGGTCAGTACATCTTTGAACAACCGTATACTTCCATCCGCATTTTTAATATTATCTGTATCCTCACAGTTACAAGGATCTGAAACATTGGCGTCTGGAGTAGTAGAACCCGTTGAAGCGACTCCACCAGCGGTACCTGAACCTGGAGTAATCACACCACCAAAAACAAAACCACTACCACCAGTTGGTGTTCCTCCTTTAGCTATAGGTTGACCATTAACTAATAAGATGAATGTACCAGAAGTGGTTCCTGGATCAGATGTAGTTAACCCTGCGGTAACTGCTTGTCCTGCATTAAAAGTAATGTTTACTCTAGATCCATCATTACAAATAGGTGCTTCAATAGAAGCGAAGCAATTCGGATTGTTGGCATCTACAATGGTAATTAGTTCTGTACCACTTGAACCATTCGGACAAGCAGATACTGCTAAATCAGTAATACTACAAGTAGCAGGCGTAATACAGGGCTTAACGGATGCACAATTCCCAGCTGTGTTCGTACAATGCTTTTCGAAGTTATCAAAATAATAAGTACCTGAAGTAGCATTACCTGGATCGAATAAGACAACTATTTGATTGATAGCTGCTGTACCTACTGATCCGTCTTCTGCAATACTTGCATTTCTGGTAAAGACCAAGCGTTCCCATTCGTTCTGCTTCGTGGTAACTGCATCGTAATAACTATGCCGTCCTGCAGGAAAGGCTCCTCCTGTTTTTGCATTGTCTTCCAATTGAATTCGGATAGTTTTGCCTACTGTTGCCGTTGAATAAACATCCATATAGAAGGTCTTTAAACCATTCTTAAAGGCATCCGCATCTGTAATCACAGCGTTGCTAAGGTATTGGATGTTGCTGAACGACCCTGCCGCATCTCGGGTAAATTTCCCTACTAAGGCAGAACTATTAATGCCTGTTGTTGCAGGATTAGCAACATTGTCTTCAAATGTACCTGTCTCTTGTGATTTGTAGGTGATTAAGCCATCATTATCAAAGTTCTCTAATGCACACTCTAATACATCTACCTTAACTACATCTACCTTAACCTTCATTTGAATGGTATTGGTAGTACAACCACTCCCTTCAGTAGCAGAGATAGTTCCTATAGCATCGGTACTACCAAAATTGACCGTAATAGATTTGGTACCCTGGCCAGATACGATAGTTGCTCCTGCTGGTACCGTCCAGTTAAAGGTGCTTCCTGCCTTGGCATTTTCTACTGTGTATACTTCGTTAGTAGCCGCATTAGCTACTTCTCTTTTTCCTGTCAAATAAGGGAATTGCCCTTTATACACCCGAACATAGTCTACTTCCATTGTTTGAGGGAATACAGACGTACCATCAGGAGAACCAGGAAATGTTCCACCAACTGCTAAATTTAATAGCATATGGAAATTTTGATTAAATGGCCAAAATTCAGGAGAAATGTCGGCAGCTGTTTTAGTAAGGTATAAATAATCATCAATATACCATCTGATCACATTTTCATCCCATTCTATGGCAAATGTATGAAATGCATCATTAAAGGTATTTTCTAATAATTTATAGGTCGTACCAGTAGATTGACGACCAGCAAAATTAGCTCCATAATGAATCGTAGCAAATACTTCGTCTGGCTTATGACCAACTAGCTCCATAATGTCAATTTCTCCACTTGCAGGCCAAGGACCATATACTGCATCCGTATGTAACAACCAGAATGCTGGCCAGAAACCTTGCCCTGTAGGCAATTTAATGGAAGCCTCAAAACGTCCATAGGTAATATCACCACCCGTTTTGCCTTTAGTTCGAAGTCGAGCAGAAGTATAGTTCAGTCCACCAAAAGATTCTTGTTTTGCTGTAATAGTCAATTTACCACCAGCAACCGTAGCATTTTCTGCTCTATAATATTGTAATTCAGAATTACCCCAACCAGCAGGAAGACCATCAGCAGTTCCATTTCCAATCTGTGCTTCCCATTTAGTACCATCTAAGCTACTTCCTTCAAATTCATCAGACCACACTAAGTTTGGACATTCAGGAATTGCATTACAATCACCATAAAAATAAAGATTATCAACAAAGTAAATTTGACCGTCTCCATCTGCGAATTTTAGTTGGTCTATTTTGGTTAAATCTACCACATCTGAGAAAGCCGTTAATGGAATATCAAAGCTATTCCATTGGAATTTTGTTAAGTTTAAAGTATGAGGCTTTTCTATTGGTGTTGTTCCAGAATTAATGGTATAAATATTTACTTTAGTTGCGTCTGGTGACCAAACATCTACGTGTAAGTGAGTCAACGATGATACATCGTTAGCTGCTGCTAAGACCACA
Organism: Saprospiraceae bacterium; assembly: GCA_965277445.1. Classification (GTDB taxonomy): domain Bacteria; phylum Bacteroidota; class Bacteroidia; order Chitinophagales; family Saprospiraceae; genus JAFMDF01. The sequence goes on from CBDICY010000013.1 coordinate 57,299, forward strand.
CCTTGGTAATTAAAATTGCTATATTTCAAAACGGCTCCACCAGCGACTGTTTCCATGCTGAATGCCGTTGCTTGACCCCAAGATGGGTTAAAATTAGTACCAGTCAAATCTGTAAAGGCATCACTAAATATAGAGGTTACATTATCACAAGGTGGTGGAGTTGCAGCAGCTGTAGTCGGAGTAGTAGGCGCTTGGCAATTAGGAACTGTTGTACTCCCCATTTGGATAATGTCATCTACATAATATATGGAGCCATCACCTGCATTCGCCGCATCAAAGATAAGGATGACTTTACCAATCGGCTGACTAGCAATAGTTGATCCAGCAAAATCGAACGAAACTTCTTCCCATGTATTAACTGCACCTGTTGTTGTTTGTCCTAATTCTGTAAATATTGTATTATCAGTTGGATGTTCTAATTTGAGCTTAACCATGATGCCTGCTTTAGGTGAATACACCTTCAGTTTGACCACCGTATTTGTGCCCAACTCCAAGTTACTCCCTAGCGTAGTAAATGTCCCACCATATGTAGCTGATCCTGCTGTTTTAGTTACCTTAACAACTTTGTTTGATGTATTGATTCCCGTTTTACTTGGATTATCCGCTACTACTCCTGCTTCTATGTTCCCAAATTGACCAAAAGTATAAGTCGTATGTTCACATTCAAAATCTAAAGGTAAGGCTACTGTGTTCGCTGGAGTCGTTGTAGGCGCTTGGCAATTAGGAACTGTCGTACTTCCCATTTGGATAATGTCATCTACATAATATACGGAGCCATCACCTGCATTCGCCGCATCAAAGATAAGGATGACTTTACCAATCGGCTGACTAGCAATAGTTGATCCAGCAAAATCGAACGAAACTTCTTCCCATGTATTAACTGCACCTGTTGTTGTTTGTCCTAATTCTGTAAATATTGTATTATCAGTTGGATGTTCTAATTTGAGCTTAACCATGATGCCTGCTTTAGGTGAATACACTTTCAGTTTGACCACCGTATTTGTGCCCAACTCCAAGTTACTCCCTAGCGTAGTAAATGTCCCACCATACGTAGCTGATCCTGCTGTTTTAGTTACCTTAACAACTTTGTTTGATGTATTGATTCCCGTTTTACTTGGATTATCCGCTACTACTCCTGCTTCTATGTTTCCAAATTGATCAAAAGTATAAGTCGTATGCTCACATTCAAAATCTAAGGGTAAGGCTACTGTGTTCGCTGGAGTCGTTGTAGGCACTTGGCAATTAGGAACTGTCGTACTTCCCATTTGGATAATGTCATCTACATAATATACGGAGCCATCACCTGCATTCGCCGCATCAAAAATAAGGACGACTTTACCTATAGGTTGACTAGCAATAGTTGATCCAGCAAAATCGAACGAAACTTCTTCCCAGGTATTAACTGCACCTGTTGTTGTTTGTCCTAATTCTGTAAATATTGTATTATTAGTCGGATGTTCTAATTTGAGTTTAACCATGATACCTGCTTTAGGCGAATACACTTTCAGCTTGACCACCGTATTTGTGCCTAACTCCAAATTACTCCCTAGTGTAGTAAATGTCCCCCCGTATGTAGCTGATCCTGCTGTTTTAGTTACCTTAACAACTTTGTTTGATGTATTGATTCCCGTTTTACTTGGATTATCCGCTACTACTCCTGCTTCTATGTTTCCAAATTGATCAAAAGTATAAGTCGTATGCTCACATTCAAAATCTAAGGGTAAGGCTACTGTGTTCGCTGGAGTCGTTGTAGGCGCTTGGCAATTAGGAACTGCCGTACTTCCCATTTGGATAATGTCATCTACATAATATACGGAGCCATCACCTGCATTCGCCGCATCAAAAATAAGGACGACTTTACCTATAGGTTGACTAGCAATAGTTGATCCAGCAAAATCGAACGAAACTTCTTCCCAGGTATTAACTGCACCTGTTGTTGTTTGCCCTAATTCTGTAAATATTGTATTATTAGTCGGATGTTCTAATTTGAGCTTAACCATGATACCTGCTTTAGGTGAATACACCTTCAGCTTGACCACCGTATTTGTGCCTAACTCCAAATTACTCCCTAGTGTAGTAAATGTCCCCCCGTATGTAGCTGATCCTGCTGTTTTAGTCACCTTTACAACTTTATTTGATGTATTGATTCCCGTTTTACTTGGATTATCCGCTACTACTCCTGCTTCTATGTTTCCAAATTGATCAAAAGTATAAGTCGTATGCTCACATTCAAAATCTAAGGGTAAGGCAATTGAATTAGGAGTAGTTGTACCTCCTCCTGTACTTCCTCCTCCACTACAACTTTCACTAAAAGCAACCGTAGTATTAGCACCACCACCAATCAATTGAGAATTTCCACCTTGAGTCATTTTACTCCAAAGTACATTTAGGGCTATATTGGCAGGTGGTGTGCCTGTCCAAGTAAGCGTACGACTTAGTTTCCCTGCAACAGAGTTGTCAAGAGCTGATACTGCTGGAGAACCAGTAATTGGCCCACTAGAGTTATTGACAATTAAATCATCTACAGGGTCAGCTGTTGTAGATTCAATCGTTATTTTCATAGACTGAGCATCAACATTCACAATCTTTAACTTGATAGCAGAAGCTGTTTCAGCTGCTACACCCAAATGAGTGACATCTGTATCACAATAAGAAGTTATTGCTGTTCCTCCAAAGGTCACATCATCCCAATAATAGGTCTTTTCTCCCGCAGTAGCGCCATCTGTTCCAAAGTTGAAGAAGATAGAGGCTTTATCAAAGGTAAGACTTGGATTATAAGGATTAGTACCAGAAGCAACTGTACTAAAATCAAAAACTAAAGTCTCCCAAGTATTTACGCCTGTTGTCATTACCTCTGTTTCTGCGGTTTTTGTATCGTCCGTTTTATCTTCGACTTTTAAACGTACAGGGATACCCGCATCAGGAGAATAAACCCTGACAGACATAGTGGTAGCTGAAGCGGTGAAAGGAAGTGGGCTACTAAATCCAGCGTCACCACCAATAGTCGTACCGGCCCATAATGGGGCATTAGTAGGCTTAATTGTTTTTACAACCATATTGGAACCACCAGCAGGGTCTGCAACTATGGCAGAAACGTTCTCACCAAAATCTTTTAAGGTCGTTGTAGACTCAAAATTGACAGGCGGATTAAATTGAGCATAACTAGTGATACCCACTAGGAAGCATACAAATAAGAATAGAATTTTTTTCATGGTAAAGATTAGTTTCTTATAAAAGATTTGAAGAAATGGTTTGAGGAATCTATCAATAGTGTTACTAGAAGTATTTTTGACAGTTGAAAAAAATACCTTAATAGCAAGCTGTATCTGCTATTCAACAAATAATAAAAACCTTATAGGTGTGGTGATTGGTCAAGACAATGTTTGTCCTATTTATATACTTGGAATCGGTAATTAAGAAGTGCTAATCGGTAGAGGGAAAATAGAAAATAATTAGGTACTATTTAGTACCAATTTTAAAGAAAATAATTGTTTAATTTATCTGCTTAAAACAATTATTACGACTTTGAAAAAGGGTGTTTTGACTTGCACAAAACGCTATCTTGATAAAATATTTAGCAATAATTTTAGGGGATTGCGTTTTAAAACAATATTTTGATAAATAAACCCTTCCCTTACAAAATTAGGTGATATAGTCTTTAATCCGAAATAAACAACCTCAACTTGAATACTACTTTTTAATTTTTTTATAAAATAACTACAATTTTTGTACTACAAATCTGATTTTTTACTACTACAATACTACTACAAGTTGATTTTGAGGTGATAATATGTTTTTAAATGAATTAGTTCGTGTAATTTTAACACTATAACTAAAAACTTTCTTTGCCAAGAATTAAAAAACGCATGTTTTTAACCGCTAGTTTAAAACAATACTTCAAACAAAAAAGGGAGCAACCTTTTCTTAAAATTAGCTATTTAATCAGCTTTTTTTTATTGCTCACCAGCATTTATTTAAATGGACAAAATAGTAATATTGGAATTCCTTTCACCATAAATTATTCCAACCAAGTTTATCAAGCAAGTACCCAAAATTGGGATATAGAACAACATCCTAATGGCTTTTTATTTTTTGGTAATAATAATGGCTTATTACAATTTGATGGGACAAATTGGCAAACTTTTGAATTGCCAAATAATACCATTGTTCGTTCTTTGCATATTCACCCTTCAGGCAAAATTTATGTAGGCGGACAAGGAGAGTTTGGTTATTTTGAGCCGAGTGCAAATGGACAATTAATGTATCATTCCTTATTGGCACTTATTCCTGAAAAGGATCGACAGTTTTCTGATGTTTGGGAATTGATCAGTTTTCAAGACAATATTTATTTTAATGCCTCTGATAAAGTTTATGAATATGCAAATGAACAGGTCAAGGTATATAAAAACGGAAAAATTAAATTTATTGGTAAAGGTAATGGGCGACTATTTATAGGAAATTACGAAGGATTGTCAGAAATCAAAAATGGAATGATTATCCCTGTAGAAGGGGACAAGCAGTTGAATAATGCCGTGGTAATAGATGTCGTACAAAACGAAGGAGGAACATTAGTCTTTGCAACTAAGAACAAAGGTTTATTTGAATTAACGCAGCATTCATTGGTTACCAAGAAATCCATAGAGACAGATTTTTTGAAAAATAATGAAGTTCACTGCATGGCGGCAATAAATGAAGATAGACTGGCTTTAGGAATTGTCGGAAAAGGGCTAGTCATCATTAATAAAGAAGGAAAGTTACTCTATCATCTAAATAAACGGAATGGTTTACAAAATAATAATATCCTTAGTTTATTTAAAGATAAGGACAAAAATCTATGGTTAGGACTCAATAATGGGATTGACCACGTCTTAGTAAATTCCCCTTTTACTAAAATAATGCCTGATAAAGAACAGGAAGGTATTGCGTATGCAGCAAGTATTTTTAACAATAAACTATACTTAGGGACTACAGATGGTTTATACCAAAAAGATTGGCAGGCTTATTATGACCCCCTAAAAGAGCAAAACTTTCAACTACTGAAAAAAAGTGAAGGACAAGTATGGGGGATTAATCAAATAGATCAGCAACTATTGCTGAGTCATCATAGAGGTGGATTTGTGCTCCAAGAGAATGAATTACAAGAAATAACGCCTACTTTTGGTACTTGGACGTTTCTTAAATTGAAAAATCATCCTAATTACTTAATTGCAGGGACTTATACTGGCTTGGAATTATACCACAAAGAAGGAACAACTTGGAAATTTGTAAAAAGATATGAGGAACTTAAGGAATCTTGTCGAATCATGGTACAAGATGAGTCAGAGAATATTTGGGTAGCACATCCGTATAGAGGGGTTTTTAAAGTCCAATTAACAGCAGATTTGAAGGAGCTAAAAGTCCAATTTTATGATAAAAAAGAAGGCTACCCTTGTGAAAGTCTCACTATTATCAATAAAGAAGTCATTTTTACGGGAAAAAAAGGAGTTTTTAATTATGATGCTAAAAGAGATACTTTCTTGCATTATAAAGCATTTGAGGATTTAATCGGTATAGATAAACAGCCACGAAATTTCTTTGAAGACCAGGTAGGGAATATTTGGTACACTTCGACTATTGAAACAGGCATTTTAAAAATAGAAGATGCGGGTCTTTCTAAATCTATTAGCAAAATAGTTTATCCAGTTATTCATTCTAAAATGGTTAAAGGGTTTGAGTTTATTTATCCCTATGATGCCCATAACGTATTTATTGGGGCAGAGAAAGGATTTATTCACTTCAACCCATCCAAAGATAATACAGAAAATAAGGATAAAGGTTTTTCTGCGAATATCGTTCAGGTAGAAGCCATTCATAATAATAAAGATAGTACCTTATTATATGGACAATATCATGGGAGAGAGAGTACCGCAATAGCTACTTTTCCTAATGAATTGAATGCTTTTCGATTCAACTATACAAGCCTTAATTTTCCAACGGTAAAAAAGCGCTCTTACCGAACCAAATTAGAAGGTTTCGATGAACAGTGGTCTCCTTGGAATGAGCAAACAGCAAAAGAATATACCAATTTAGAGTCAGGAGATTATCGTTTTTTGGTACAAGCTAAATCGAATCAAGGGCAAGAAAGCCAAATTGCAAGTTATATATTTCATATAAAATGTCCTTGGTATACTTCTACTATAGCGATTACCATTTATTCATTATTGGGTTTATTACTATTAATAGGTTTGGTTTTTATTCCGAAAAGTCGTTTTCAACGGAAGTTAGCGATTATAACCTCCGAAAAAGCAAATTTGGAATCTCAACAAGCCATCAAAGAAAAAGAGCATCAACGAGCAGTTGCTCAAAATGAAATTGAAATTAAAACTTTAAAGCATAAAAATTTAGAAGCGGAAATTATTCATAAAAACAAGGAGTTAGCATTAACGACGATGAATTTGGTGCAACGCAATGAGTTGATCCATAAATTACAAGAACCTTTAGCACAGATTCTACGCAAGACTACTGATAAAACGGCTATTACGGAAATTAAAAGAATTAACAAATTGTTGCAAGAAGATGCAAAAATGGACGAATCGTGGGATCAGTTCGCCAATCATTTTGACCAAGTCCATGTCGATTTTTTACAAAGCATCAGAGAACAATATCCCCAATTAACTGCCAACGACCGAAAATTATGTGCTTACCTTCGAATGAATTTATCCACTAAAGAAATAGCTCCATTGATGAATATTTCTATCAGGGGCGTAGAAGTTGGGCGGTATCGCTTACGGAAAAAATTGGACTTAGATAGTACGATTAACTTAACGGAATTTATGTTATCTATTTGATAGTATTGGGAGACCTCCTTTTTCTGTAATAATACTATCTGGTAACAAGAAAAAAAAACTCATACTGTAAGATTATAGGAACTTAAGTTCCCATATACTCACCTAGAATTCTATTTTCCTTCCAAATGTAGTAGTAAAAAGATACCAAGTCCTCTTTTTATTTCAAATGTAGTAGTTTAATTGTAGTCAGAAATTCCTAGCCCTCCGTATTAGCCACCTATCTTGTAGCAACCTGCTAAAAATCTCGCTTTACTTCTATAGCTAGGAAACTTAATTATCCATAAAATAAAGACTATGCTTCATGTTAAGGAATGGTTTGCACAAGAACTATTTATTCTACTTCTTTTAATATTGCCTAATTTTCATTTTGCTCAAACCACCACTATCGGTAGTGGAAGTTACACCAATACTTTCCCAGGAACAGATGTTGCTGGTCGAAACGGGTTTCCTTCTGGTACGCCACAATTAAGTGGCAATGCGCTTGGAAAACCTGTACCAACCAATGATTGGTGGTCAAAATTGGTCAAAGAAAACCATGCGGATAATTTATTTAACTATCCAATGACTTTAAAGACGACCAATCAAGGACTAATCGTTACCTATATTCCTTGGGGAGTTATTGGGGACTCTGCGCCAATTGAAGTAGGACTTTCAGGTTTGAGTACCACCCAAACAACAGTATCGGATTATTCGGATTGGACAGTAACCATGAATTGGAAGGATAGTGGTCATGAATTACAAGCTACTGCTGGTATTGGTATGCCTTTTTTGTATTTTCAAAAAGACAATGACGATATTGTTGAAATTAAAGTCAATTCAGGAACCGCCACTATATCCAATGAATTGTTAATGATTGAAAATGCGACTAGTGGCGCAGATTTTGTTTTTTATGCGCCAGTTGGTAGTACTTGGACACAATCGGGTAGTACTTATAGCTCTACTTTAAATGGCAAAGATTACTGGTCGATGGCAATGCTTCCACAGAGTACGACGAATGTTAGTAGTACTGCTCAGTCCTACAAAAAATATGCTTATGTTTTTCCAACTAATACTACCACCACTTGGACTTATAATGAAAGCACTTCCGTCTTAAAAACAGATTTTTTAGTGGAAACAGAAATCAAAGAAGGTGCAGAGACCAATGTATTATTAGGACTTTTACCTCACCAATGGAGTAATTTATCTACTAGTTCAGCAAGCCCAAGTGGAACGAGTTATAGTTCTGTAAGAGGAGAATTGAAAACCTTAGATGGCAATATGTTTACGGTTGAAAATACCTTTAAGGGCATTTTGCCAACCTTACCTTATCTCGATAATTATAGTAATGGATTTAGCCCAGCGGAATTAGCTAGTAAAGTAGCTCAAATTGAAAATGATGGTTTAGCGGCATGGACGGATTCTTATAATGAAGGGCAGGTAATGAATAGATTGATTCAAACGGCTCGAATTGCCGATGAAATGGGCAATACTGCAGCGAGAGATAAAATGATAGCGACCGTGAAAGAACGATTAGAAGATTGGTTGACCTATCAATCGGGTGAAGTAGCTTTTTTATTTTATTATAACAGTGATTGGTCTGCTTTATTAGGTTATCCTGCTGGTCATGGACAAGATTCTAATATTAATGACCACCATTTTCATTGGGGCTATTTTATTCATGCGGCAGCATTTATGGAACAGTTTGAACCTGGTTGGGCTAGTCAATGGGGAGAGATGGTCAACCTATTAGTTCGAGATGCAGCATCTCCCAATAGAAATGATTCGACTTTTCCCTTTTTAAGAAATTTCAGCCCTTATGGTGGACATTGTTGGGCGAATGGTACTGCTTCTTTCCCACAAGGAAATGACCAAGAATCGACTTCAGAAAGTATGCAATTTAATTCTTCGCTGATTCATTGGGGAACGATTACTGGAAATGACGAGGTTCGGGATTTAGGGATTTATTTATACACCACCGAACAAACAGCTGTAGAAGAATATTGGTTAGATATTCATAAGCGCAATTTTGCTCCATCTCAACAATATAGTTTAGTCTCTAGAGTTTGGGGGAATTCCTATGATAATGGCACTTTTTGGACGTCTGATATTGAAGCTTCTTATGGGATTGAATTATATCCAATACACGGAGGTTCTTTATATTTAGGACATCACACTTCTTATGTCCAATCTTTATGGACGGAAATATCTACCAATACGGGCGTTCTAAATAACGACGCAAACGTTAATTTATGGCATGATACCTATTGGAAATACCTTTCTTTTATTGACCCACAAGCAGCTATTGATTTATACGATTCTTATCCAGATCGTACCATCAAATTTGGGGTCTCTGATGCGCAAACTTATCATTGGCTTCATGCCATGAATGCGATGGGGACGGTGAATACTAACATCACAGCCGATTATCCTATTGCTGCTTCTTTTACAACTGACGGATTGATTACGTATGTGGCGCATAATTATTCAAATAGTCCAATTACGGTTACCTTTTCCGATGGCTATACGCTTGATGTTCCAGCTAACCAGATGGCAACGAGTAGAGATATTGAAGTATCTGGTGTTTTAGCTTCTGATTTTACCCAGGCATATCCAAATGGAAGTGTCAATCTAACCGCCACTATTTCAGGAGCAGGCGTAACGAAAGTTGAGTTTTTTGATGGAAATACTTCTTTAGGAGAAGATGCGACGGCGCCTTATCAAATAAAAGCAAGTAATTTGACTTTAGGCATTCATGGAATGTATGCCAAGGTTTTTATTAATGATAAATTCAATACGACTAATATTATAACCGTGCAGGTTGGGGAACAAGTGCCCTATTCAGGTACTGCCTTCGACATACCAGGGATAATTCAAGCGGGTAATTATGATAAATTTGAAGGAGGGGTTGGTCAAAATATTGCTTATCTAGATGGTGATCAAAATAACCAAGGCGATTATCGAACGACGGAATATGTGGATGCTACTTTAGATGGAACAGAAGGCCCAACTATTGGATGGATTAGTGCTGGAGAATGGTTGGAATATAGCATAGACGTGCAAACAGCAGGTTTATATGATGTGACGATGCGCTATGCATCTGGTAATGCAAGTGGCGGCGGTCCTTTCCATTTTGAAATAGATGGCAATATGATAAGCCCTGCGATTAATTGTACAACGACGAGTGATTGGGGAACATGGGCAAATAAAGTAGTCAATAATGTAGCTTTAACTAAAGGCAGACATGTGTTAAGATTAGTAGTAACCAATGGAGAATTTAATTTGGGTGCAATGAATTTTGCCTATGCAAGTCCGTTAAGTTATGTGCCGCCAGTTGCTGATGCAGGCGATAATGTGGTCGTTATTCTACCTGCGTCCACCGCTACTTTGGATGGATCAGGAAGTAATGACCCCGGTGGACAAGCAATCACCTATAATTGGGAACAAATTTACGGACCTTCTGTCATCAGTTTTAATGATAATACAGCAGCGTCTCCGAATATCTCTAATTTAGAAGAAGGTGTTTATAAATGTAAATTAACCGTTAGTGATGGTACTTATACGGCAAGTAGTTTTGTTTTGGTCGTTGTACAAGCAACTGCCAATGCTACGCCTACCGTGAGCCTGACTTCCCCAAGTAATAATGCTTCCTTTTCTGAGGGTTCGACTATAGATATAGCGGCTACTACAAGTGATTTAGATGGCACTATTACTTTAGTAGAATTTTATGATGGTACTGTTAAAATAGGGGAGGACGCAACCGAACCATTTAGTTTTGCATGGACAGGCGCAAGCGTTGGCTCACATCAAATTAAAGCGATCGCCACAGATAATGGAGGAGCAACAGGAACTTCTCAAATAATTAATGTAACCGTAAGTGCGGTACAAGAATGTGCCGAAAGTGATAATGTAGCTCAACAAGGCGCTTTTTCCATTGGCTATAAAGCCACTTTCGAAACAGTCGGGACGAATGTAACGATTACTTTTGAGTTATCAGATACGGATAAAGCAGGAGTGGTCGCCTATTTGTGGAAGCAATCTCCTTTTGGAGAGGTGCAAATGGATCATGTTTCAGGCTTGAAATTTACCAAAACGATTGGTGGACAAACCATTGGTTCTACCATTAATTATGCTTGTAAATTTGCTTTTGCTGGAGGTTTAGCGGTGACTAAATATATTAGTTATCAAGTGGGCAATAATTGTTCAGGAGGCGGTAGTGATACCCAAGCACCCACTAATTTTACTGCAACAGTTGGAGCAGTTACCGCAACCTCAGCTGAAATATTATTAAATGGAACAGATGATTCGGGGACGGTTATTTATGATGTCACCTATGGAGGTAACACTAGTGCTACTTCGGGGACATCTGGTTCACAAAAATCATTAATCATTACAGGATTAACTCCTGAAACAGCTTATTCTTTTAGTGTTAAAGCAAGTGATTTAACAGGAAACCAAGCAGCTAATAATTCCATAATATTAGCCGCCACTACAACGGCAAGCACGAATTCTGCCTGTTCTGGAATGGCTTCTGAAGCCCAGCAAGGGGCTTTTTCTATTGGTTATAATTATAGTTTCCAAACGAATGGAACAGCCGTAACCTTCACTTTTGAATTGTTGGATACAGATAAAACAGGGGTGATAGCTTATCTATGGAGGCAAAGCCCTTTTATGGAAACCCAAATGGACAATGTTTCTGGGCTTACTTTTTCTAAAACGGTAACGGGCCAAACAATTGGTGCAAGTATTAGTTATGCTTGTAAATTTGCTTTTGCTGGTGGACTAGGAGTGACCAAATATTTTACTTATGTAGTTGGAGCTGATTGTGCAGTAACTACCTGTCCCGAGGCAGTAATAAGCGGTACGAATACAATTTGCAATGGACAGTCTACTAATATTTCAGTAGCAATTACTGGAGGAACTGCTCCTTATACTTTGATACATAGTGGAGGCACGGTCAATAATTATACTTCTGGAACGGTTATTTCAATTAGCCCTTCCTCTACGACCACCTACACCATCGTTTCTGTAACGGATGCTGATGGCTGTGCTAGTACAAATAATACCGGTTCGGCGGCTATTACGGTTCAACCGTTACCAAGTGTCGATGCTATCGACAACCAAACCGTTACCATAGGAAATATGACTGCTCCCATTAATTTTAGCGGAACAGGAGGTACTTATACATGGACGAATGATAACCCGAATACAGGGTTAGGCACTAGTGGTACAGGAAACATTGCTGCTTTTGAGGCGACCAACGCTGGTATTTCTACCATTACCGTTATGCCTGTTTTAAATAGCTGTAATGGACCTACGAAAACTTTTACGATTACGGTAAATGCTACTGCTATTTGTACCAATGATATGCTAAATGTAGATAATTCGAATGATAATGCGACTTATACTTGTGATACGGTAAGTTCTGCTGAAATAATACCTGCCAATTATACGGTAACTTATGAAGGTTGTAAAGAAGTTATCTTAAAGCCAGGTTTCCATGCAGTAGCCATGTCTACTTTTACGGCAAAAGTTATTAATTGCACGCCTTTGACCAGTCCAGATAATAGCGTTAATCAATCTAGAATCAATTTACAAAATACAACTACTCCTGCAACTATAGAAATGGCTGTTCATCCAAATCCTGCGAGAGATTTTGTAATCATTGATTATCAATTAAAGGAAACAACAATTTTTTCAATTGGTTTATTTGATATTACGGGAAAGCAAGTACGCATATTGTCACCTAAACAAGCAAAGGATCAAGGTCATTATCAGCAAGAAATTTCTTTAGGCGGATTTAATGCGGGGATGTATTTTGTAGTACTTCAAACTGAAAAAGAGCAAATCTCCAAGAAAATGATTCTGCTTCAATAAAAATTTGCTAAATCATGGTGATTTTTAAAATCACCATGATAGAAGTACTAGGAGGATGGGAAACGGATTGAACGGATTTGGACGGGTGAGAACGGATTTTTCCTTAAGTCGCAAAGTTTAGTTCTTTTTGATTTAAATAATAAATCTGTGCTAAGGAAAAATCCGTTTTAATCAGTTCAATCCGTCTAAATCCGTTTTCAATCCTCCTAGTACGTAAATAATAATAATCAGCATCAGAAGAATTGATCTTAAATCAATCGCTTAGCTTTAGTAGATGCCTTAAAAGTCAAGTTTCGCCCCATATTTAATAAGACCAATCCAGGTTTTTTACCAACTTCTAGACTACCCAATTCATCTTCATATCCCAATGCTTCGGCACCATTAAGCGTTGCCCATTGTAAGAGCGTTTCTAAAGGTACATAAGATTGATATTTGGCAATAGTCTTCATTTCTTCTACGATCGACAATTGCCAATTAGAGGTCAAGCTATCTGTTCCGATGGTTACTTTGGCTTTGGTATCTAAAAAATATTGATAATTAGGTAGACGATTTTCGATGTATAAATTAGCATTCGGGCAGGTTGCCCAGTAACAGTTTTTGTTCCAAGCATGTGCCTTTTCAATATCTGCTTTGGTTGTTATGGTATTATGGACGAGTATGGTCTTGCAATTTGGATTCATATAGTCCAATGCATAATCAATGGAATTTTTTCCCATTGCTTGAAAGTGATCGATATTAATATCGAAATTTTTATAAAAATCTAAGAAGGCGCCTTCCTTTTTTTGAAAAAAGAGGTTCTCATCAGGTGTTTCTTGATTGTGCAAACTGACCGTACAGCCATTCACATTAGCAGCGGCTAATTTTTTAAAAAGATTTTCGGAAACAGAATAAGGTGCATGAGGTACCATACTTTTTTTATTGCCATTCCCTTCCGCTTGCGCATCATATACCGCTTTATATTGTTTATAAGTGTCTTCTGTCCAGCCGTTTTGCAAGAAATCAAACATTTCTACAAAAGTATAGTACTTTATTTCACTTTTTTGCTTTTGTGGTACAGTATCTGCTTGATTAGAAATATCTCCGACCGCAACAATCCCTTCCTTGAACATCTCCCTATCTCCCAACTCAATCGCTTTGTCAATCGTTTTTTGTGGAACGTCTCTAAATTTTACCACACTAGAAATGAAAGGAATCAAAGAAGTTCCCGTATTAACTTTACCTTTCATGTGAGACAATTCCAAATGACAATGGGTATTAATAAAGCCTGGGGTAATAATGCCTTTGTGACTTTCTAATTCCGTTTCGTCAAAGTCTTGTCGTTGTCCAATTTGTAGAATAATTCCCTTATTATCGATGATAATGACCCCATTTTTGATAGGCGCTTGCGAAATTGGAAAAATATAATCGGCAGTAATTTTACGCATATTTGTAGGTCGTTTTACGTAATTATATGATTATGAATGATTTATTGGTAATAAATATTCATTTTTTGAATTAAATTTTATTTGATGTAGAATATTTTTGTATATTAACATCATAATTTTAACCAAACTTTAAATAATTGAAGCTATCATGTTCCAACAAAATCTTTATGATGCGTTTACGGGCATAAGCTTTTCCAAAAAAAATGCGATCGTACGATTCTTGCAAAATCATTTAGAAGCTTCTTGGGTTGATGAAACCGCAATTTTAAAAGCGGTGGAATATGCAACCAAAGAAATTCCATCTTTTGGAGGATTTGTATTAACCGCAGAAAAAAATGAGGAAATAGTTGCTGCGTTAATCGTAAACAAAACAGGGTTAAGTGGTATTATGCCCGAGTATGTAGCGGTACTCCAAGCCACAAAACCTATTGCCAAAGTTAAGGTAATTGCTAGAAAACTAGAAGAGAGGGCGATTACTTTATCTCAAGGAGATATTGCTAATTTAATCACAGACTTCGGTCCAAGAGAATTATTATTAGAAGATTTAGCACCTGCGGCTAAATTAAGACCCATCCAAACGAATGTCGAAAAAAAGGTAAAGGCAACTGCCTAACCACTTTTCAAGCAGACACTTTAAGCACTATTTTTCACTCGACTAATTTAAATTCAGTAAAGTAAGTCCAATTTTAGGACAGAAAATATTGAATTTTCCCTCGCAAGTACTTAAATAAAAGAAACACTTCAAAGATTAAATTAGAATGGAAAGTGCTTATTATCACTCACTATATGTTAGTGCAATAAAAGCTAAATGGGTATTGGCTTTTGCAACTATAATTAGTTAGCAAACTACCACACTAATGGAGAGCCTATTTATTAGGAAATTTGATGCCAAGGAGTAGATTTTTTTCGAGGATGCTTATTATGCCAAAGACTAAATTTTCGAAGTTCTCGACTCGTTTCTTTGAGGTCGAAAAAAGTCATATCGGGCAAGTCTTCTGTCCAGCTATCGCCAATAAATTGTCGATGTTGAGGATGTTTAGGATCAAACATGGCTTCTAGCATATATTGATAGCCACCAACACCTCCTGCATCTTCATACGGGCAACGACCTGCTCCTTCTAAACATTTTAAGCAACTTTTTTTCACTTCTTTGATCGCTTCTATTGCTAGCGTATGCTGCCAATTATCGCCAAAATCATATACATAATTGAAAGTATGACCTACTTCAAAAGGAAAGTGTTTTAAATAAAATTTGGTTTCTTCTTCCACCAATTGCCAATCGTATTCCACGCCTATATTCATACCAAATTTCCGACCACTAATCTCAAATTCGTGCAAATGCGAATTCCACCAACCCATAACGATTTGTAAAACTTGATGAAATCGATCTAACCGATAATCATCTGTAATAGAGAAGCGTCGCCAAATTGGTATATGACTATTTGCTAAAGAAATTTTGATTTGTAATTCTCTCATGGGGCGAAGGTACAGAAAGAAAATGAAAATAGCAGAAAAAATCACCTCAGGGCTTTGGAAAAATATAACCTACTAGTCCAAGACCTAAATAAGTGAAAGCTTAAAAATAAATTGAGCCACTATAATTACTTAATTCAAAATGTAAAATGTAAAATGTAAAATTTCAAACCCGCCTGACTGCGCAGCGGACAGGTTTAAAAGTATCGAAAAAAGCCTAGTTAGCAAGCTGATAAGCTCATAATCGTAGGGAATTTACTTTTAGATTTTAGACCAGCCCGAACCAGTTCATTCTGGCGGGTTTTGAATTTTCAATTTTAGATTTAAAGTTGGCACAGCTTATTTATATTTTTTCACTAAGTGAAAAGAAATTTTAAAATTGTTAGTGGTTACTAGTTGTTTGTAGGAGAACCAGACTAGATGCAGGCCAAAATGCGGATATTTATTCAGCTTATCAATAAAGCCCCTTGAAGAATTCCAAGAGGCTTTATTTTTTTGGCGGCATTAATTTTTAAACGCTTCCATAATTTGGTGTTCTAGAAGTTCAAATTAGCTCATTTGTAGGCCTTTAGTACATTATTTTTCTAGCGTTCAAATGGCGTAAGATTATCTCAGTAAACCAATAACTTCTAGCCTCTTTAAAAAATAAAGACTTAAATTGAGCAATAGTAGACCAAATATTAATAGTCCCCATTGTCCCATAGTAGGCACAGGTATTTCACAGAATGGTATAGTGGCAGGGATAGGCCCTGCAGTTAATTTGCCATCTCCTGTTAGACGGTTTGGTGTACTCGAAAAAGTTGCGTTTGGTGCAGATACTATTCCTTGATTGAGAAAAATACCATCTATCGGATTACTTCCTGTGAAAATGGTGGTAATGATTCCTGCATTTGTTAGCCTTCCGTTGGCTTGAATTCCAATGGGATTAGTGGAAGTGATATTAATAATCCCGCAAGAAGTATTAATTAGCTGCCCAGTACCACCACTAGTACCAAGCAAAATAGCTTCATCGGTTAGTAAAGCAGCAGGAAAGCCCATCCCCATATTAATGACCCCATTATTGGTGAAAATCCCATTATCTACTTCTATAATACCATTATCTTCTACCCCTGTAATAGTGATGATGCCGTTATTGGTGAATCTACCGGCTGCCTCAAATATGTCTACTACTTCATCCGTATTCTCTACACTTCCTGTACCAACAATATTATTCACTTCAATCAGACCGTTATTGATAACCTGTGTATTCCCACTTATGTCAAAAAGTTCATCTTCTACTTCGGAAGATCTAATAATGCCAGAAGGATGATTGGTCACTATGATGCCGCTTGCCAATTCAAAACCTTCATCTCCTGATTCAAAAATATCAAGGGTACCAAAATTATCAAAAGTAGAACCACTCGCACTAGTATTAAAATCAAACACATTATCATCCACATCATCTATATCTATCAACGCCCCCACATTATTCCGAATAGTCGTCACGCCATTAATATCAAAAAAATCCACGCCGAGATCATTCATATCCACTACAATCCGACCAAAGTTATCAATAACACTTCCATCCGCTGAACTACCAATATCTAAAAAATCAATATTAAAAGGTGCAATCCCCTGTATCAAGCCACTCGCTTGATTGGTCAGCATCATTGGACCACCATCAATATCAAAAGCTTCACTATCTAAATCATCAAAGATGAGTTGTCCACTATTATTGATGATTATATCACCTCCATCTATCCCATCATCGCCGTTTTGTAAACGAAGGGTACCGCCACTACTAATATTAATCGTACCACCACTAGGCATATCAATTAAATCGCCTGTTGTTCCTTCATCCAAAGTCAAATCGCCCGATAGAATGGTTAATACACTTGTGGCATCTGTAAAATTAATGCTTTGTGCAACTTCACCAGCCATGCTCACTTGAATGTTGGTATTCGCAGGAATGGTTACGATATCTGTGGCTAGTGGTTCTAGATCATCGCCCCAATTTAAGGGATCATCCCAACTAGTACCATCCCCACCACCATCAAAGACGCCGTTAGCTTGTAAATCATTAAAAGTAGATATACTAAAAAAAATAAAAAGTAAGAGGCTATGTAGGAAAATTGATTTTCTCATTATAGGAGGTATTTAAAATTTAGCTGCAAAAGTTTAATAAAACAAAAAAGTCAGTTTGGCCAATAAGAGTAGCTTGATAAACTACTGAGTAACGAGTAAAAAATAACTAACCCATTTAGGAACTGATCTTTTGTCCTAGTACTTCGTTATTTTTGTTAGCAATAGCGGTGCTATTCCGAACAAAAATGCCTAGTCCTAGAACAAAATATCTAGCTCCAAATGCACCACTTATTATTTGCTCGTTACTAAGGCATGACCGTAATCGTAATGGCTTCCGATTCCATATCCTCTCCATCTTTATCCATAACAGCTATCTCAAAAGTGATATCCGTTTCTTCGGTTACTACTGGTAAAGTAACAGATTGGGAATAGCCAGAAGGATCACTAGCCAAGGAAGAGGCGATATCAGAAAGGAGCGTTTCCTTATCAGTTTCGCTATTCATCATCGTTAACAAGACTTGGTCCATTTCGCAGTCACAAGTCACACTAAGATTTAGGTTAATCGTAGTACCACTAGCAAATTCACTTCCTTCAATGGGAGCCGTAATAGAAATTTGTGGATCAGCATCAAAATGATAGTTGAAAGAAAAGGCAGGGATTGCCAAGAAAAGCAAAAAATAAATAGAAGTTAGCTTCATTTTTATGTTTTTTTAATCGAAAAAATTGAATAAAAGCTAAACTTGTTGTACAGGAATATTTGCTTGACTTCGTTAAATTGTATTTTATCTAAATGTGAAGCATTGAATTCACCTGAAAACGTGTTTTTGATTGTCAGACTAGCCCGTTCCAGTCTGGTGAATTACCTGACTGTCCCGAAATAAATTCGGGATAAATTATGGTGGTTGTTTTGCTAGCAATCTAGCCATCAAACAATCAAACCATTAATTCATTCTATGAACTTCAATAATTTAACATTGTCAATTTATATTTAAAATATATAATAAATTGTTTTCAAAATTCATTCCAAACTGTTTTTATTGGATATAACAAATCCGACATGCTTGAAACCATAAAAAAAAAGCCCCTTGAATTGAGTGATTCAAGGAGCTTTTTTATAGTTTCTATTAAGAACTAACCAACACTACACATCATAATTCAAAATAGGCGCCAACCATCTCTCCGTTTCTTCCACACTAAAACCCTTACGTTCTGCGTAATTCTCCACTTGGTCCTTACTCACTTGCCCAACGCGCATATACTTAGAAGCAGGATTGCCAAAATACCAACCACTAACCGCAGCAGCAGGATACATTGCACAACTCTCTGTTAAGGTAATACCCGTTTGTTCCTCTACCCGCATCAAATCCCAAAGGGTACGTTTTTCGGTATGTTCAGGACAAGCAGGATAACCTGGCGCTGGACGAATGCCTTTATAATTTTCCTTGATTAAATCGTTATTATCTAAATTTTCATCCGCTGCATAGCCCCAGAATTCTTTACGCATTCTTAAGTGCATACATTCAGCAAAAGCTTCGGCAAAACGGTCTGCCAATGCTTTTAATAAGATGGCATTATAATCATCTTGGTCTGCTTCAAACCGCTTCACGTGGTCTTCGATACCAAAACCAGTAGCAACTGCAAATGAACCAATAAAATCTTGTACGCCAGAATTTTTTGATGCTAAAAAGTCGGTTAAGCACAAATTAGGCTGCCCCGGTGCTTTTTTCACTTGCTGACGAAGGTGATGCAAAGTTGTTTTGACTCGATCTCTTTTATTACTTTCGTAAACTTCGATGCTATCATCATTTACCGTATTAGCAGGATAAATACCAATCACTCCTTTAGCGGTCAACCATTTTTCGTCAATGATTTGCTTAAGCATCACTTGCGCATCTTCGTATAATTTAGTGGCTTCTACCCCAACAATTTCATCTGCTAAAATGGCAGGGAATTTACCCGCTAATTGCCAACTAGAAAAGAAAGGCGTCCAGTCAATATAAGTCGCTAATTCTGCTAAATCATAGTCCTCAAAAACTCTAGTACCTGTAAAGGAAGGCATGACAGGCGTATAATTAGCCCAATCCAATTGCAATTTATTTTCTCTCGCTTTTTTCAGCGTCAGGTACTTTTTACTAGATTTTCGATTAGAGCGCATTTCTCTAACTCGTTGATATTCTGATTTTACATCTAAGATGAAATTACTACTCGTATCTTTTTCTTCACTTAATAAACTACTACAAACACCAACGGCTCTGGAAGCATCCAAAACGTGGACAACTGGTCCATTATATTGCGGTTCGACTTTTACCGCTGTATGCGTTTTAGAAGTAGTAGCGCCACCAATCAATAAAGGAATTTTAAAATTTCGACGTTGCATTTCTTTCGCAACGTGAACCATTTCATCCAAAGAAGGGGTAATCAAACCACTTAAACCGATAATATCGACATTTTCTTTAATGGCAGTATCCAAAATCTTTTGGGTGGGCACCATTACACCCATGTCGATAATGTCGTAATTATTACAACCTAAAACAACGCCCACAATATTTTTTCCAATATCATGTACATCTCCTTTTACGGTTGCCATTAAGACTTTTCCTTTGGTAGATTTATCACCTGCTTTTTTTAATGCTTCTATAAAAGGCGTTAAATGTGCTACGGCTTTTTTCATGACCCTAGCAGATTTTACTACCTGCGGTAAAAACATTTTTCCAGCGCCAAATAAATCACCTACGACATTCATGCCGTCCATTAAAGGTCCTTCAATCACTTCAATTGGTGCAGGATATTTTAATCGAGCTTCTTCTGTATCTTCTACTATAAATTCAGTAATTCCTCTTACCAAAGCATGTGATAAACGCTGCTCAACGGTACTTTCTCGCCAAGCTAAGTCTTTGACAACGGACTTTCCGCCGTCACCTTTTACTCTTTCCGCATATTCCGTTAATCGGTCAGTTGCATCTGCTCTTCTATTAAATAAAACATCTTCGACTCGTTCTAATAAATCCTTTGGAATATCCGCATAAACTTCAATCAAACCAGCATTCACAATCCCCATATCCATTCCAGCTTGTATCGCATGGAAAAGGAAAGAAGAGTGCATGGCTTCTCTGACCACGTTATTTCCTCTAAAAGAGAAGCTAATATTACTGACTCCACCGCTTATTTTTGCCCCAGGGCAAGCCGCTTTGATACCTCGGCAAGCCTCTATAAAATTGATGGCATATTCATTATGTTCCTCAATTCCAGTAGCAACTGCAAAAATATTCGGGTCAAAAATGATGTCGTTTGGATTAAAATCCACTTCATTCACTAAAATATTGTATGCTCTTTTACAAATATCCACTTTTCTTTCGATGGTATCCGCTTGTCCGTCTTCATCAAATGCCATGACAACTGCTGCTGCACCGTATCTTTTAACTAAGGTAGCATTTCGCTTAAATTCCTCCACGCCTTCTTTCATGGAAATACTATTCACGATACATTTTCCTTGCACACATTTCAATCCAGCTTCAATGACATGGAATTTAGAACTATCAATCATGATGGGTAATTTGGCAATATCAGGTTCTGCCATCACCAAATTTAAAAAGTCTTTCATCGCCTGTTCACTATCCAATAAGCCTTCATCCATATTCACATCAATCACCTGTGCGCCACCTTCTACTTGGTGTAAAGCAACGGACAAAGCCTCATCCAAAGCACCCGTCTTAATCAAACGAGCAAACTTTCGAGACCCTGTAACATTGGTTCTTTCTCCAACATTAATGAAATTCGCATCAGGACGAATAATCAAGGGCTCTAAACCACTTAACATCGACAGACCCGTTGGTTCAGGAATTGGACGAACGGCTAATCCTTCTACTGCATTTGCCATTGCTTGAATATGTTCAGGTGTCGTACCACAACAACCACCAATCAAATTTACAAACCCTGAATTGACAAAATCTTGGATATACGTTTTCATTTCCTCGCCATCTTGGTCGTATTCCCCAAATTCATTTGGCAAACCAGCATTCGGATAAGCATGGACATTGGTATCGGCAATTTTTGCTAATGCTTCCAAGTGAGGCCGCATTTCTTGTGCCCCTAAGGCACAGTTTAACCCAACACAAAATGGCTTGGCGTGCATGATAGAAATCCAAAATGCCTCCACCGTTTGACCAGAAAGTGTTCGACCACTTGCATCCGTAATTGTTCCCGAAATCATAATTGGCAATTTCTTGCCTTTTTCTTCAAAGACCAATTCTACTGCAAAAATCGCCGCCTTAGCATTAAGCGTATCAAAAATAGTTTCAATCAAAATAATATCTGATCCACCATCAATCAATCCTTCCACTTGTGTTTTATAAGCCGTCACCATTTCATCAAAAGTCGCTGCTCTAAAACCTGGATTATTTACATCAGGGGAAATAGACAAAGTTCTATTGGTCGGGCCTAATGCGCCTGCTACAAAACGAGGTTTGTCAGGATTCTTAGCCGTATATTCCGCACAAGCTTTTTTGGCAATCTTAGCAGATTCAAAATTAATGGCATACGCTTGATCTTCCATCGCATAATCTGCCTGTGCGATAGTTGTTCCACTAAAAGTATTCGTTTCTACAATATCTGCCCCAGCATCCAAATAAGCTTTGTGAATTGCTTCAATAATATGCGGTTGAGTAATAGACAAAATATCATTATTGCCCTTGATGTCCTGTGTCCAATCCTTAAATTGTTCACCCCGATAATCGGCTTCTTCTAGTTCGTATTGCTGAATCATCGTGCCCATGGCACCGTCCAAAACAAGGATGCGTTCCTTGATAATTTCCGTTACAGATTTAGTCATTTTTTTTCTGGATTGATTGAATGGTTAATAGTAAAGCCATACCGAATTGGTCGATATAGAAAATTTGTAAAAATATTAGGTAGCTTATGGAAAGTAGATGTTGTAAATCTTAGATGTTGATTTACGAGAAATAGAACAGATTGTTTTGGAATTTGGTTTCGGAGTTGTAAAGATAGTTGACTTTGTTTGAAAATATAAATTAGAATAAAAGAATATAAAATTTTGAAATAGTTCAGTTGAATCAAAAAAGGTCGTGAAAATGTTTCAAATGAACTATAATTTTGCTAATTTCGTAATAAATAATTATTTTATAACGATTTTTCGTTTTAATTGTATAATAATGCTGATTCGATTTGTAGTTGAGAATTTTAAATCTTTTAAAGAAGAAACGGAATTTAATCTGTTGACAGGGAATATTCGGAAGCATCCTAGTCATGTACATCATACTAAGCAGGGGATTGATATTTTGCCGACTTCGGTGATTTATGGAGGGAATGCTAGTGGGAAGAGTAATTTGGTTAAAGCGATAAAAGTAGCAAGAGAAATAATTATTGTAGGAACTGTATCAAAAGAAAGTAGTTTTCAAATTGAGAAGTATGCTTTAGAGAGTAGTTACTTCAATAAGCCCTCAAAATTTGAATTTGAATTTAAAACAGCTAAAAATACTTATGCTTATGGTTTTGTTATAGATTATGATAGAGTCATTGAGGAATGGCTTTACTTAATTTCAGGAAAAAAAGAAGATAAACCACTTTTTATCAGAAATAATAAAAACTTTGAATTTAAACCGTTATTGACCAAAAAAAAAACAGAGTTAGAATTTTTACAAAATGAAGTTAGAGGAATTAGAAAAAATCAATTATTTCTAACAGAATCCTATCGAAGAGAAATAGGTTTTTTTGACGATGTTTTAGATTGGTTTCAAAGTTTGATGATAATTTTTCCTCAGAATATAATTTTTAATCGACATACTTTTTACAATAAAGAACTTTTAGATTTTACCAATCAATTATTAGATATAGGAGATACGAATGTTTCAATAGATGTTAGGGCAGTTGACGCAGAAAAGCTAGTAAGTGCCAACCCTAAACTTAGAGAGTACATCAAGAACAATTTTACTCTAGTAAAAAGAAATGGGATAGCTTTTGAATCAGAGGGAGGCATTATTTATAGTATTCGTTTTAAATCAAATGAAAATAATACCTTAGAATTGGAGGCTATTAAATTGATGGGAATTCATCAGAAAAGTGATAGTAATTTTATAACATTTGAAACCCACCAAGAATCAGACGGTACTCAAAGACTAATTGATTTATCAGCACCCTTATATTTAGCAATTTTTAAAAACAGAGTAGTAATCATTGATGAAATAGACCGTAGTCTTCATCCACTATTATCCAAAAAAATAATAGAAAACTTCATAGAAAAAAGAATAACAAATAAAGGAACAGGACAACTAATTTGTACGACTCATGAAGATTTATTAATTGATATGGATGTGTTACGTCCTGACGAAGTATGGTTTGTTCAGAAAAATGATGATGGGGCATCGGAACTATATCCGTTAAGTGAATTCAAAATTCGTTATGATATTGATGTTAGAAAAGGATATTTGAATGGACGATTTGGAGCAATACCTAATATAAATGAGAAAGCAAAAATAGCCTAATGCCAAGATTAAACAGAGGGTACAAAAAGAACGAATCTTTTCGAAGTGCTACCTATAAATTGATAGTAGGTGAAGGACTCACCGAAGAACAATATTTTAATGGACTACTATCAATCATTGATAAGAAAGAAAGACAAAGATTTAAATTTAGGGTTCAGTCATATAAAGATGACGGGCGAACAGCGATTAAACATTTAGTGACAAATGCTTTAGAATTTAGAGGTGACTTTTCTGATTTTAAAAAAGGACAAGACGAGATATGGGTGTTTTCTGATATGGATTTAAATAATGATGGGGAATTAAACGCAGCGGCTATTGATTGTAAAACGGAGAAAATGAATTTAGCGATAAGCACACCTTGTTTTGAAATTTGGTTACTCCTTCACTTTTCCGATTTATCTGAAACTAGCTTTGATTTAAATCCAGTATTTGATAATAAGAGAAATAGAAAAGCCCCTCAGAACTGTGAATTAGAATTGCGTAAAATTTTAGGCGGTTATAAGAAATCTATACTTCCAGTAGATAAATTTTTACCACTTACGAAAATAGCTATTGAGCGAGCTAAATTAATAGACAATGGGCATCCTGATAAATGGCCAACGAATATAGGAACACGAGTTTATAAACTTTTAGAAAATATAAAAATCAAATAATATCCTACCATTTTTCTCCATTTTAGATAAATCTAATAAAAAATCCACTTCTTAACCAAAGTCAATGACTTCCCTCCAAAGTCGGTCTAATTTTGTTGTAAAATTATAAATACAAACAAAATCACCGACAATTATGAAAAAGCTAAATTTAATCACTTGCCTTTTTATCCTCTGTTCGACGCTGGCTTTTGGGCAGCAATTAACGCAAACAGTAAGAGGAACAATTCAAGATGTAGATAATCAATTACCCTTAATTGGCGCAAGTGTCGTTTTAAAAAATACAACGCCAATCATTGGAACGACTACCGATATGGATGGCAATTTTAGATTAGAAAAGGTGCCTATTGGCAGAATTACTTTGCAATTGTCTTACCTTGGTTATGAAAATCAAACCTTACCAAATATTGAAGTTAATTCTGGAAAAGAGGTGGTACTGACCTTAAATATGCAAGAAGCAATTGTCAAAATGGACGAAGTAGTCGTGACGGCTAATCAAGAAAAGGGAAAAGCACTAAATGAGATGGCGCTAATTAGTAGCCGTTCTATTTCTGCCGAAAAAACAGAACGTTATGCTGGCGGTTTTAGTGATCCTTCTCGGATAGTTTCGGCTTATGCAGGCGTAGCGACAACCAATGATGGTGATAATGACATCATCATTAGAGGGAATTCGCCGAAATATGTACAATGGCGATTGGAAGGCATGGAAATTTCTAACCCGACGCATTTTGGTGACCAAAATGGGGTCAGAGGAGGCATTAGTGCTTTAAATAATAATTTATTAGCGACTTCTGATTTTCATACAGGGGCTTTTTCGCCTGAATTTGGCGATGTCTTATCAGGCGTTTATGATGTGAAATTACGAGCAGGGAATAATGAGAAACGAGAAGCTACTTTTGGGTTTGGTTTATTGGGAACAGATGTGACGATGGAAGGGCCCTTTAAAAAAGGATATGGTGGTTCTTACTTGGTAAACTATAGATATTCTACCATTTCTTTGATTTCTGATTTAGGCTTGGTGAAAATTGACGGCTTATTGAATTTTCAAGATGCTGCTTTTAAAGTAGTCTTGCCGACCAAAAAAGCAGGTGTTTTCTCTTTCTTTGGCTTGGGTGGGATTAGTAGTTTTTCTTTAGAAGATGTAAAACGAAGTACTTTTGATACGCCAGGCGATAATCCAAGAAGTGCGGCAATTCGAGAAGATTATGATAAAAGAAATCATTTGATGAATATCGGTATGAATCATACTTTACCGCTTTCTAAAAATAGTTTTATCAAGACCACCTTGGCGTATTCCAATACAGGCATTGACGAGGATGTTTTTGAGATGGAGACGCTTAGTGTTGCAGATGAAACAGGCGAAACAATGCGAGATTCTGTTTGGAATAGATTTTTAGATGATAAAAGCAGATTAACCAATTCAACGCTAAGAGGGGCGATAACTTACCATCATAAAATAAATGCCAAGAACAAAATTCAAGTAGGGGCAAAATATGCTTTAATTGGGTATGATTATCAACAAAGTTGGTTTGAAGACGAACTTGGGGAACGATTTACTGCCATCAATTTTAAAGAAAATATTAGCACCATTAGCAATTTTATTAGTTGGAAACACCGATTAAATGAAAAGGTAACCATTGTTTCTGGTTTACATACTTTCAATGTTTTGTTCAATCATACAGGGGCAATCGAGCCAAGAATCGCTATGAACTGGCAATTAAATAAAATCAGCGCTATTAATGTTGGGTATGGCAAGCATAGCAAAATGGAAAGCATTCATAATTATTTTGCAAAAGTACTGCAAGCAGATGGCAGTATCAGCGAGCCTAATAAAGAACTAGGTTTACTAAAAGCGCATCATTTTGTATTGGGTTATGAAAAGCGATTTTCCAAGAGCTTAATGGCAAAAGTAGAATTGTATTATCAAGACCTATACAATTTGCCTGTTGAAAATGTGGATACCAGTTATTATGCAACGATTAATGAAGGAACAGATTTTAGATATGTAGATTTAGTGAATAAAGGAACAGGCAAAAATTATGGAGTAGAATTTACCCTAGAACGCTTTTTTGATAATAATTACTATTTCTTAATCAACGGTTCTTTATTTAATTCAACCTATCAATCTTTAGAAGGTATCGAACGCAATACCGTTTATAATGGCAATTATTTGTTCAATATTTTGACAGGAAAAGAATTTGATGGATTGGGCAAAAAGAAAAATAAAACCTTGGCATTGAATGCAAAAATATTTTTTGGCGGTGGTAAAAAAATACTTCCCTTGTTAAGAGACAATCAAGGAAATATAGCGGTTAATCCCGCTACCGACCAATATTATGATTACGAAAAAGCCTATGACGATAAATTGGAAGATGTGTATACCGTTATTTTATCAGCGAGTTATAAGATTAACAAGCGTAAAGCAACCCATGAAATTTTCTTAAATTTGGATAATGTGACCAATACCCAAGGTCGATTGCTAGAATACTACGATGCAGATGAACCGAATAATACGGGATATTTGAAGCAATTCGGTTTTTTTCCTAATTTGATGTATCGAGTTTATTTTTAATGTTTTAAAAAAGGTATAATGATAGGACTAGAAACAGATCAGTTTCGTCTAATAAAATGGGCTGTCTTGATAAGAAATAGCGATCTTTAAAATCTATTGTTTAACCCCAATCAATAAGAATATGCAAGCAAGTATTTATGAGGAATATGGCAACCCAGAAGTGCTTCAAATCAAAGAAGTACCAAAACCAATTCCAAAGGAGAACGAGATTTTAGTAAAGGTGAAAGCGACTACGGTCAATCGAACCGATTGTGCGATGTTGACTGCTAAGCCTTTTATTATGCGTTTTTTAACGGGTTTGGTAAAGCCTAAAAATCCAATCTTAGGAACTGACTTTGCAGGAGCAATTGAGGCTGTTGGAGAAGCTGTGTCTAAATTTAAAGTAGGTGATAAAGTTTTTGGTTTTGATGATATGGGCGTGAGTTCCCAAGCGAGATATTTGACCATTTCAACAACTAAAGCGATTTCAACAATTCCTGAAAATATATCATTTGAGCAAGCGGCTGCCAGTATTGAGGGGATGCATTATGCCTATAATTTTATCAATAAAGTAAATTTTCAAGCAGGACAAAAGGTCTTAATCAATGGCGCAACAGGGGCAATTGGTTCGGCAATGCTTCAATTAATCCTTTATTTTGGAGGCGTAGTAACAGCCGTTTGTAATACTAAAAATATAGATTTGATAAAGAAGTTGGGGGCGAAAAAAGTAATTGATTATGAAAAAGAAGATTTTACTAAAACTCCTGAAAAATACGATTATGTTTTTGATGCGGTAGGAAAGAGTACTTTTGGACAATGTAAATCCTTGTTATCACCTAAGGGTATTTATATTTCCTCAGAATTGGGACCAGGGGCACAAAATTTATTTTATTCATTATTTACACCGCTTTTTGGTGGTAAAAAGGTCGTTTTTCCATTTCCTCATAAAATCCCTGAAAGTTTAGGCTTAGTAAAAAAGATGATGGTGAACCAAAAGTTTAAACCAGTTATTGACAGAACTTATCCTTTGGAACAAATAGCGGATGCTTATCGCTATGTACTGACTGGACAGAAGACAGGAAATGTGGTGATTACTTATGAAAATGTAAATTTATGAAAGCAATTGTCTATAAAGCATATGGTACTCCAACCGAAGTAATGAAATTGGAAGCGGTAAATAAACCAATACCTAAAAAAGACGAAGTCTTGGTAAAAGTGAAGGCGGTTTCCTTAAATGCTTCGGATGTAGAATTTGTGCGAGGAACACCGATATATACGCGTTTTTGGGGTTTTGCCAAACCAAAATATACGATTCTTGGCTCAGACATAGCGGGTGTTATAGAAACAATAGGGGAGGAGGTGACCCAATTTAAAGTAGGAGATGCGGTGTTTGGAGACATCATGTATACTTGGGGGGGATTTGCGGAATATGTTTGTGTTAAAGCAAACTTGTTAATTTTAAAACCAGCAAATTGCACATTTCAAGAAGCGGCGGCATTACCACAAGCAGGCGTTGTAGCATTGCAAGGATTGCGAGATAAAGGACAAATTCAAGCAGGGCAGAAAATATTAATTAATGGTGCAGGTGGCGGCTCAGGCACTTTTGCTATCCAATTGGCTAAATATTATGGCGCAGAAGTTACAGGCATTGATAATACGGGGAAGTTGGACTTCATGCGTTCGGTTGGTGCAGACCATGTGATTGATTATACGACAGAAGATTTTACGAAAATAGAGCGGAAATACGATTTAATTATAGATTTTATAGCGCATCGTTCTTTATTGGATTATCAAAAGGTATTAGTACCTAAAGGACAATATATTTTAGTTGGTGGCTTATTAAAGCGATTGTTTCAAACCTTATTTCTAGGTCCTATTATTGGAAAATGGCATGGTCAACAATTAGGTATGTTAGCGCATGCATATAAACGAAAAGATTTGGCAACTATGTTGGAATTATTAGAACTTGGAGCACTAAAGCCTATTATAGATAGTCAAATTTTTAGGTTAGAAGAAGTTCCTCAGGCATTGAGCTATTTAGCTAGTGGACAGGCAAAAGGGAAAGTGATGATTGAAATAAACGTATAGGTGAACTTTAGTTCCCCGATAGAAAGTCAGGCAGTAAATTGATACTTTATTCGGCGAAAGGCAAAGGGCTAATGGCGAGAGGGCTACCAAACGAATAATTTCAGAATAAACACTATTAAATATCTTCAGCAAGCATCTAAAAGATAAAAAATGAAAAAAAGTAAACCTCAAGAAATAGCTTTACCTGCAATCGTTAAGAACGAAATAAAGCAAGAGTTAGTCAATAATTGTATTCCGCTAAGCACGGCAGAAAAAGAAACCATTGCAGAGTTAATGATTATTAGAACTTTCAAAAAAGGGACTTTAATATTGCGAGAAGGGCAAATTTCAACCAATTGTTACACCATTTTAGAAGGCTGCATTCGACAATATTATTTGATAGACGGAGAAGAGCGAACGACCTTTTTCTATACCGAAGACCAAACCATTTATGCACAAAGAGGGAGCAATAATAAAATGCCAGCTAAACATTATTTAGCTTGTGTAGAAGATACGACGATTACGATGATGACTCAAGAAGATGAGAATGAATTGTTTAGACGGTTTCCTAGATTTGAGCGATTGTCTCGAATAGCCTTGGAAGAAGAATTGGGCAATTATCAAGAAATGTTGGCGACTTTTATGACTTCTTCTCCTGAAGAGCGGTATTTGAAATTATTAAGAAATAGACCAGAATTATTGGATAGAGTGCCGCATTATCAATTAGCGAGTTACATAGGCGTCAAACCAGAATCCTTAAGTAGAATTCGGAAAAGAATTATGCGGAAAACAATCGGAACAGGTAGTTAAAATCATTGATTATTTAGTCAAATGACTACTGCTTAGACTATCCAAAACCAGACAAAACTTAAATTCCTACCCTAAATCATTTTTTTATTCCTTAATTCCCCCTAAACTTGTGGACTTTTTGTTGGTTATTAAAAGGTAACCTTAAAAAATGGCGTAAAAAATGTAATAATATTTTTTACGATTGTATTAATTGTCTGACTTCTGACAGCAAAGCGGTCTGACATCTGACCTCTAAATAAAAATAATGACTAACGAAACTAAAGTCGGTCTTTTAGCAGTAATTACTATCATTGCGTCCGTCATTGGGTATAATTTTTTAAAAGGCATCAATTTAGTCAATCAGCCAAATGAGTTATTTGCTGACTATAAAAATGTAGCTTCCTTAACTGTTTCAGCCCCCGTTATGATTAATGGACTGCAAGTAGGCGTGGTGAAGGATATGTATTTTTTAGACGATTTGCAGACGATTCGAGTGACGATGAATATCGAGAAAGACTACAAAATTCCAAAGGATGCAGAAGCTGTTATTACCAGTTTAAGTATTATGGGGGGAGCGGCTATTAAATTGCAATACAACAGTATCTGTGGTGGTCCCGATTGTGCACAAACTGGAGATGCCATAAAGGGCAGAGTTGCAAGTGCCATAGAATCCTTTATTGGCAGACCCGAAGAAATTGATCCTTATTTTAATGGATTAAAAAAGAATGTACGCCCTATGATGGATTCTTTAAAAGCAAGCTTAACTGATCCTAAGGCCAATGATGATATTTCAAAAAGTATTCGGGATATTGCTATTGTATTAGAAAATTTAAAAGCGACGACTGCGAATATGAACAAGATTATGGCAGCGAATGCTCGTCCAATCAATGGTGTATTAAAAAATGCAGAGACTTTTTCTGGGAACTTGAATGAAAGTAACCAAAATATCAAAGGGATCATGCAAAATACCGATTCTTTGACGGCTAAATTTGTAGATTTAGAAATAGAAAAGACTTTAACAGGGGCAAACGATGCGATTGCCAGTTTGCAAACCACAATGGCATCAGCCGATAAAGCAGTTGGACAATTAACCAATTTATTAGAAAAAGTAAATAACGGGGAAGGGGCTATCGGTAAGTTGATGACGGATGAAAGTATCGTCACTCAATTTTCTACCATGGCGATTCGCTTAGATTCTTTAATGACTGATTTTCAAGATCGACCTTATCGGTATATGCCTTTGAAAAGTCGACGTAGAGTAAAAAAATTGGATAAAAGAGATGCAAAAGAAGCAGCTGGAAATTAGGATTTGAAAAATTAGCATTTAAATAAGGAGACCTTCAAAGTTATAATAGACTTTGAAGGTCTTTTTTATTTGTTTAAAAATATATAAGCTGCTCGAATAAAGTATGATTTGTAAAAGAGCGTTAAAATCACCTTCGCTATTGGGACAACAAATATGAAAAAGAGGAAGATTCAGCTATGAGTTTTGTTCTAAGCGCAATGCAGATTAAGTCAACGTTAAGATTCTATATAAAGTCATTTGACTTTTAAGACCAATGAACTTTATTTTAAGTAGTCATTAATTTTTGTCAATGCGGATTTCATAGGCTCCAGGCATTCCTTTCGAGTTCCAACTGCCAGATGCTGTTCCATCAGAATTGAATTTGTACTGAGAAGTCCCCTGATAAGTGTTTCCATTACCAGCGGTCGTTTTCCAAGTGCCCTTATAAGAACCATCCGATTGAAGTTCATGCGCACTATTTCCTTTTCTGTTTTCTCCTTCTGAGAAGTAATGGTACGCTGTGGTTAATTTTTTTCCTTTTAAGGAGGCTTGGTTTATTTTTACCTTACCTACACCTTCAATGAAGTAAGAATAATTTTTATAATATTTCTGAAATAAACGGACTCCTTTTTTGCTTGTCGTGTAATCTACTTTATGGTTTTGGAAGCCTTGAATTAAAAAATAAGAACTGATGATTAATACAATTCCTAGGAATGATTTTGCTACTTTCATATTATTTTTACATTAATTTAGTCATGATTTAAACTGGGTGAGTTAATAAAGTCAACCCTAAACAATCCCTTTGTGAGACGACGAAGGTGGCGAGACAGATACATGATTAAATGCTATTCTCCGTTGCTTGATTTAGTTATTTTTTTTCTGGTATTGTTAAGTGAGTTAAAAAAGACTCTTCTACCATATACTTCTTCTTTTTTGTTCGATATTTGCTGGCGTCTTTCTCAGATTTCCATTCTATTATAACCACTTGACTGGGAGCTTTACCATTATTTAAATCTTCATATCCTGCTACTGGAGCGCTTAGTAAAATTTTGCCTTTATGTTTTTTTACTAAGGATTCATTTTTGCCTTCATCATTAGGCATGCCATTCCATATTGTTTGTATTTCATAGACTTTATCCTTATGCATAGTGAATTCAAGATCCTGCTCTACACTTAAAATATTCTGTTTTAACTCTCCCCAAACTTTTTGTCTCATAGGTAGCAGTTCTGAATTTGGTAGCTCTTTCGAGAATGCTTGAACTGCTGCCATACTGGGCCAACTATATAATCCAAAAAAATTATTGGGTTTATAATCTCCAGATAAAACTTTATCGATTGGCAAAGTAGCTAATGGTTTGAATCCATGTTTTGAAGCAACTGGAAATATTTTCCCAAAGTATTCATTCATCGAATTTTCAGTTCCTGGTTTGGTGATAGAGGAGATTACCAGAAATAATTCCCCCTTTTTTAATTTAATTGTCTGACTAGATGGAGTTTTCGTTTCCATCATTTTGGCAGTAGCCTTTTTTTGATGATTCATAGACATCTCATTTTGAGAATTTACAGTACACGAGACTAAAATTGTTAGCAAAAAGAATGTGGTTGTTAATTTTGATACTTTCATAATACTTCCTTTTTAAATTTAATTTGAAATACATTGATTTGAAATACAAATATCGGAGAGCATCATTGAAAATAGAAAATTACGTGGCAATCAGGAATAAAAAGTTGTAGGTGGGCTTTTAAATGGAGGTAACAAAATATTTTCGATT
Source organism: Saprospiraceae bacterium (assembly GCA_965277445.1). GTDB lineage: Bacteria > Bacteroidota > Bacteroidia > Chitinophagales > Saprospiraceae > JAFMDF01. The sequence goes on from CBDICY010000013.1 coordinate 90,551, forward strand.
TATAATCGAACTTATTAACTTCTTTTCACTACTCTATTTTAAGGTATTTATGAATATTTGAAGCGCTGTTTCTTGAAACAGGTATTTCAAATGAATAGCCTTTAAGCGTTAATTTCATTGATTTTCTGTTCCCGTTGATTTGATATGGAATATTGGTGTTGATAATAAATGAGTTATGGCACCTGAACAGTTGGTGATTGATGGTCTGGTTTATAATCTTGGAGAGCGGTACTCGCAAAAATTTTTCTTTTATCTTTCCATTATCCTTCCAAGTCACCTTGGAATAAATATTTTGTGCTTCAATGTATAATAAATCAAATATACTGACGGATAATTCTTCTTTGGTGGAGGAGGTTATGACAATCATTTCGTCTTCGACTGGAGTAAATTCGTCTGATAAAATTGGAGGACGTAGTAACTTTAACCGTTTTTTATATTTATAAAATTTTCTACTTTCTCTAAATTTTTTCCATGCAGGATGATTTAATACCATAATAAACCCTATCCGCTCCTTATAAAATAGTTCTAGATAATAGGTTCCTTTTTCTAGATTATCTATATTAAGATAGGCAATAGAAGCTTCCCTGAAACGGGTTTTGTGAGCGTCTTTATTTAAGCTTGATACTACTTTCTCCATCCATTCGGTTTCTTTTTCCTTTAATCCCATTCGATTATACAGTACTACTTGTGCGGCAGGAGAATGTAAGACTCTGGACGCATTGTTTTTGATTAACTTTTCCGCAAGGTGATATTCTTTTGTACTCATATATACCCAAAAAAGAGCGTCGTAGGTAGCATCTGAATTAGGCGCAAAAGAAAGCGTTTTTTTTAATTGCTTTTCAGCACCTTCATAATCTTCCGCTAGTGATAATGCAAATCCGTAGGTACTATTCATTTGAGTGTTAAATGGATTGCGATCCAATGCATATTTAAGATGTCTGATTGCTTTCTTATATTCCCCTACCACCAGTAAATAAAAGGAATAATAATAATGAGCTTCTGAAGAATGATTACCGATAGTAAACGCCTTTTGAAAAGAATAAAAGGCGCCTGAAATGTCAATATTATTAATTAGTTTAATGAGTGCCAAAGATAAGTGTGCTTCCAATAAAGAAGGATTCAACTTGATAGCTTCTAAGGCTGCTATTTTTGCGACATTATAATTTTTTAATATGTTTCCTTTTTGAATACCCGCCATTAATGACCAGCAACTAGATAAACGGGCGTATGCTAACGCAAATTCAGGTTCAATGGCTATTGCTTTTTCAAAAAAGGAGATTGCTTTTTTGATGTTATGTTCATCCCAAAGATTCCAATGATGGACTCCCTTTAGATAATAATGGTAAGCACTAGGGGTTACCTTGATTTTGTTTTCTATGAGTTCTAAGTCTAAGTACCCTACAACTTTAGCTGAAATTTTGTCAAGGAGGTCGAATAGATTTGTAGTGGACTCATCAAATTTTGAGGAAAACAAACAGGTGTGATCTTTACTGCTCACAATTTGTATAATGATTCGTACTTGATTCCCTGAAGCAAATAAGGAACCTTCTATCAATAAATCCGCTTTCAGTTTTTTATAATAATTAGGTGCTTCATTTAGAGAAGCAACTTTGTTCGCCGAAATAACCTTCAATTTTTCGTGCTTAGTAAGTAAATGTGTGATTTCGATAGGGATGGCTGAACACAAATAAGCATCTTCTGTTCTCTTAGAAATATTTTTGAAAGGAAATATGGCTATACTTTGCATTGATTTTATTATTCTTAGATTACAATGTTGGCACTAAGTAACGAGTAGAAGAGAACAACACCTTAGAAAAAAGTCTAGCTCCAAATGGACTCCTTATTCTTTGCTGGTTACTAAGGTTTGTATATGATGTTGAGTCAATCAAAAACTAGAACAAGGCAAATTGGAGGAAGTTCGGGATACGCTCAAAAAGTTGTTATTTCTATAAAAGTTGTCAAATTTAGTACTGACTATTTCCCCAGTATCATAAAATATCTTTTGAATATCTATAGCTGCGTTGTATCAGGTTGGTCGTGTCCTAGAAAGACTTGTAAATAATCGTTGATCATGCTATATTCAGCTAAGAAAGTAGCCCAATAACGACCCAAGACATTCCCGTTACGGGGTGATTTTGAAGCGCATCATACTTTATTCGAGCACTACTAAAATATAGATCTCCCTGTTAAAAAATTAAACATTCATGCATCTTTTAGTGATTTACTGCATCTTTCAAATATAATTACAGAATTAAAACTAACAGAAATCACTAAAATCTTTATTACATGAAAAGGAATGCCCCTTTCGTATTGTTACTTATTGCCATCATTTTTAGTGCAACCACTTTCCTAACTGCTCAATCAACTGTTTCAAAGATAAAACAAGTCGAAAACGGCTTATCTAATTACCACCAAATCAAAGGCGAACCCACTTGGACGATTGCAGAAAGAATGGAACATTACGGTGTGCCCGGTATGAGTATTGCGGTTATTCACGATTATAAAGTGGCTTGGACAAAAACTTATGGCGTAGTAAATAAGGAAACGAAAGAACCCGTTACGGAAAATACGCTATTTCAAGCAGCCTCTATTAGTAAACCCGTTTCTGCTTATGCTGCTTTAAGTTTAGTAGAAGCAGGTAAGTTAGATTTGGACAAAAATGTTAATCAGTTTTTGACTTCTTGGTATGTGCCAGATAATGACTTTACGAAAGAGGAGAAAGTTAACCTAAAACATATCGTAAGCCATAAAGCAGGATTGACCGTTCATGGATTTTTAGGCTATTCACCAGGATTAAAAGTACCCACCTTAGTACAATTACTAGAAGGTAAAAAACCAGCGAATTCTCCAGCCATTTTAGTAGATAAAGTACCTGGTGGCAGTATGCGGTATTCTGGTGGAGGTTACTGTGTGATGCAGCAAATGATGATTGATATAGAAAAGAAGTCTTTTCCAGAAATCATGCAAGCTCAAGTTTTAGCCCCAATTGGGATGACGAAAAGTACGTTTGCCCAACCTTTGCCAGCAGAAAAATTAAAATTAGCAGCAACAGGCTATGTGCCTGATGGTTCTATGACCAAAGGGGAACGACACACCTATCCAGAAATGGCAGCAGCAGGTTTGTGGACGAATGCGGCAGAACTCGCCAAATTTGTTATTGATTTACAACAGACTTTAAAAGGTAACAGCGAAAAGGTTTTAACGCGAGCAATGGCTAAAAAAATGGTTACGCCAGTAGAAGGAGATTTTATTGGCTTAGGTGTTTTTTTAAGAGACGGTCGTTTTGGGCATGGTGGCTGGAATGAAGGTTTTTCTAGTGAAATGACTGGGCATATGGAAGATGGGTATGGTGTAGTGGTCATGATTAATGCCAACCAACCAGATTTTATTAATGAAGTAATAGATGCGGTATCAAGAGTGTATAATTGGGAAAACGCTGCACCTCAACCGCACGAAAAATTAGCTTTTACAAATGCTGAAATAGCTCGTATTGCTGGCAAATATGCTTATAGTTTTGATGAAAATATAACCGTTTATGCAGAAGACGGTAAAGTATTTCTGAAATATTTAACGAATCCTGCACCCGAAGAATTAATTAAAGTGGCAGAAAATAAATATGTCAGAAGGTCTAGGAAAGCGGTTATTCAGTTTTTGAACGACCCACTTAAAGCAGACCAATCCTTAGTCTTTTTACCTGAAAAAGAAGGCGAAGCACTAGATTATAAGAATGTAAGAGTTGATGCAGCTGAAAAATTAGGCATAGAATGGCTAATGGAAGGTAACCTAGAAAAGGCAGTAGCCATTTACCAACAAAAAAAGCAAGAACAGCCTAATTTTATGCCTGCACACGAAGAATATATTAATCGTGGCGGCTATCAGGCAATGGGCAATGGGAATCTTGATTTAGCTCTCAATATTTTTAAACTCAATGTTGCTTTACATCCTAAAGCCTATAATACCTATGACAGTTTAGCAGAGGCTTATTTGAAAAAAGGGGAGAAGGAATTGGCGATTAAAAACTATAAAAAATCATTAGAATTGAATCCTAAGAATAATAATGCGACAGAAATGTTGAAGAATATGAAATAGGTTGTACGGATTGGGCGGATTTAACTGATGAAAAACGGATTTTTTAATTCATTAAACCTGCCCAATCCGTAGAATCTATTTTTACGAAGTATAAAATATCTGTCTATTATTCGTCTTGAATAACCATCATTCCACTAATTATCAATTGGTTATTCTTATTTGCAATGCTGTAAAAATATAGACCACTCTCCATATTATGACGAATAAATTCAACTCGATTATTTTGTAGTGGTAATTGCTGAATTTCCTGACCGAGTGTATTAAAAATGGAGACCGTTCCTTCTATCGGTTTTCCTTTTAATTCAATAATTGCTTGATGACTAAAAGGATTGGGCATAACTACTACTTGGTAATCTGCTAAATTGGTAGTTGGAATAGTCGAAATGACTCTTGTAAAGGGAAATCCAATAGTGTTAAAAACACGATTGGTAAAAATTGGTTCATTAAAATCAAAATATATAGCGGCTTGATTCTGAATAATCGTACCGTCTGACAAATCGGCATCCTGTACGATTTCAAATTCAAAATAACCATGCGAAGCGGCTTCATTGCTCATACTATCTGGTAGTAAAATATCGTGAAATCGAACGACTAAAATATTTTTTTCTAACAGCAAGAAATCATAAGGATGACTGCTACTGCCCATTCTTAAAGTCATTGGATTAAGATGTTCGGAAAGGGTATCTCTAATGATTACATTGAAAGCAGTATCTGTTCCTGTATTTTGAAATCGAATTTTATATTTTAGCGGGATATTTTTTTCGGTAAAATGCTGTTCGCCTGTTCCTGTTGGGAAAACTTGTTTATCATTCGGATCAAAAGCACCTCTATTTTCTTGGCAATCCATCGCAGTAGATAACTGAAAATCATTGGGCGTAAATTGATTGACAAAACCAAAAGATTGATTACCGTTTTCATCTATACCACAACCTTCAATACTAGCAGTTGGAGCGGAAGGATAGGGGAAATCAGGTACTTGTGCTGCTTGCATTCTATAAAAAGAACCATTGGCAGGTAAGGAAAATGTTACGGATTCTTGAGCTAATAATTGTACCTCCCCTTCTTGCCGTAGGATAACATCTTCTATCACTATAAACTTAGAAGGTGTCAGCATATCTCCATCTCCTATATTCTTAATTTGGAATTGTACACTATCGCCACTACAATTTCCACTAACTTCAATCGCTGCACCTGACCAATCCTCCGATGGCGGCGTACACAAGGTATCTGGAAAAATCTTGGCTTCTACACAATGAGTTGCCCCCAACTCAGCATTACAATTAGCTTTGAAAGTTAGTTGAAATCGGTCGCAAAAAGCAGAAGGAACATCACCTAGAGGAATTCTAATTTGCTGGTCGTCTAATAATTCATATTCTTTCTGACTACTAATTAAGTCTAGATGTTCATCGAAAGATAAGTCGATATAAGCATTCTTGGCTGTTTCTAAACCATAATTACAATATTGAATGGTATAGATATTGTCAAAACAACGACGGATGAATGGCGTGCCAATATCTACGAACATTACAGGGCATTCCGCTTCTGGTAGATAAACTGGAAAATCGATGAATGTGGAATCTTGTTGAAATTTTTCTGTCGTGAATGTAAATTCATAGTCACAGGAAAACGGAAAAAAAGAGCTTCCTAATTGGAGTGTTTGAAGATTATCATTAATAAATAAGAAAAATAATTCTTGACCAGTATCAGGAGTGCTTGTGTAAAAACTAATTTTGGTCTCTTTGAAAATTTCTGGATTATTAATGCTATTGTTATGATATAAATCCAAAGAGCCATCCCCATTATCTATAAAACTACCTATTGTAATATTATTTAAAGAAATAGGCCCCGAAAAAAAGGAAATATAAGAATTTCTATTCCCTAAATCTAAAAAATCTTTATCATAGACAGACTCAATAAGTAGAAGTTTAAAAGTATCTTTAATCTCACTAGAAGCAACCATGTTTTCGCTCTCATCTAGCTGGCAATTCAAATTTTGGTCATGAAAATAATTGAAATATATTCTGGTTTTCTTTAGAGGAAAAATATTCGTTATACACTTACTTTGATTTCCTGACAAATCCGTAGCATAAATCGTAAAAAGTTCAAGTGAATCTGCTTTCGTAATTCGCCTGATTGTATCAGAAGGGTTAGTCGAAAAAGAAAATTTAATGTCTTTTGTATCTGTACAATTATCTGTACTCCCTCGACAAAAGAAACTAGCTTTTAGCTCAACAGTACCTGCAATAAAAGCTACTCCCAAGCTATCACAAGGAACAGTTGGAGGAATGGTATCCAATGCCAATCGACATGGGTAATTATAATTAATAATGATAGAAGTTCGACAAGAACTAAATAAACCATTTTTATCAAAGGCGAATAAACTAAGAAATCGCCTTCGTTTAGCTACTTCTGGACCATCCAATATGACATAAATGGTATCGTTTGGATTTTCAGAAAATGCAAAATGAAGTTCATTTTTAGAGGTACAATTATCAAGACTTGCATTATTTAAGTCTTTAGCATGCAGCGTATAGGAAATGGTTGAATCAAAAATTTCAATACTAAAATCCTTTTGACAAATAGCAATGGGGGCAACCGTATCATTTATACAATGAGACTGTGCATTCATTAAATTGACAGAAAATAAACAAATACATAAGCACAAGAATTTGATCGTCAATCGAAAAATATTGTTTTTCATAAGCCAGTCAGATTTTATTTTTTGGACGATTTCTTACAAGTAGGATTAACTACAAGACAAAGATGGAAAATGTAAATCTTTCTTACAACCTCATAATTTTATAATTGTAGATTAATAATTACACAATAATGTATAAATTTTATTGATAATTAGGTTTATTTGGATTTGTTTGTAGAAAAGAATTAATACATTTAGGGTATGGAAAGTGTGAAGTTTTTTCAATTATTGAGTGATTTTTCCCAGCAAGAGTTAAAAAACTGGCATAAATTTATGCACTCCCCTTTTTTTCAACAAAATGCTAAGGTCGTTTTGTTGAGTGATTTTTTATTGGATCAGCTTCGAAAACAACAACCCTTACTAAAAGAAACCGCATTTCAATTAGTATATCCTAATCAAATTTATGACGACCAAAAAATGCGTTTATTGATAAGTTATGCCTTTCGGGCAACCGAGCAATATTTAGCCATTACGAATTGGATGGGATCGAAAGATAAGGTTGCGGTGCATTTAGTGGATGCGTATAAAGAGCGGGTGGATACTCATAAATTTGAAAAGTTACTCCATAAAATCAATAAAAAAAGACACGAAGCCCCCCTTCAAAATGCAGATTATCTGTGGAATTCTTTTGAGATTCAAAAAGAACAGTACGATTTTTTATCCAAAAAACAACCAACGGGAGATGTGCAATTACAATCCTTATCTAATCAATTAGACCAAGCGTATGCTGCACATCGACTTAAGACGGCTTGTTTGCAAATTACCCACGAACAAGTCTATAAGACTAAGTATGATTTGGGACTTTTAGAGCCTGTATTGGAATTGGTGCAAACAAAAAAATGGCTAAACATTCCTGCAATTGGAGTTTATTATTATTGTTACTTAATGTTGACGAAGCCTCAAAAAATAGCTCATTTTCAGTTGTTTAAAAAAGAATTATTAGCCAAAGATCAGTTTTTTCCAACTGCGGAAATTCGAGATTTATATTTATTAGCGATTAATTATTGTGTTAAGAAAATCAATGAAGGCTTGGTTGACTTTTATCGGGAAGCATTGGATTTATACCAACAAGGGTTAGCAAAAAAATGGCTCTTAGAAAATAATGTGCTGTCTCGATTTACTTATCATAATATCGTCAAAGCAGGTTTGAAAACCGCTAATTTTGAGTGGACTGCTCAATTCATTTTAGACTATAAAAATAATTTAGCTCGTAGTTATCGCGCTTCTTCTTATGCTTATAATCAAGCCTTATTAGCTTATCACCAAGGTCAAAAGGAAGTAGCTATGCAATTATTGCAAAGAGGTAATCGAAAGGATGTATTATTGAGTATTTCGGCTAAAATATTATTGGTAAAAATTTACTATGAGGAAGCACTTTGGGAATTATTGATAGCTCACTTGAAGGCGATGGAGAATTATATTCGCCGAAAATCTATGATTGGATACCATAAATTGAATAGTTTAAATGTAATTAGATATACACATAAATTGTTGGATTTGGGGGCTTTAAATAAAGGGGAGCGTGCGAAATTGGCAGCTGAAATTGCCGAGGAAACGAACTTGCCAGAGAAAGAATGGTTTTTGGTGCAGACCTTGGAGCGTCTCTAAGACCTCCAAGCGTCTAAAAACAGAACGATTTTCGGCTTCAAAACGCTTGGAGGTCTAAAAGACGCTCCAAGGTTTTTTGCTGCAAATTTGGTGATTTAAACATAACATGGTAAATTCGATCTGTAACAATTACTTCAAAAAAGAGAAAACTACCCAAAATGACAGAGAAACAACCAGATTTTGTACCGAATGGAATCTTCCATGTGTACAACCATGCCAATGGTTTTGAAAACATTTACAAGACCGAAGAAAACTATCGTTTTTATTTAGAAAAAATGGGGAAATATTTACCTCAGGTTGTAGACACTTTAGCTTATTGTTTATTACCGAACCATTTTCATTTACTCCTACAAGTCAAACCAATTGAAGAATTGACTGATTTTTATCAACAAAAATTTGATTTGACGAAGGAAAAATTGATAGAAAGAATTAAAGTAAAACCGATAGACTATAACTATTTAGTGAGAAAACAGGTCACGAATTTTCTAGGTAGCTATGTCAAAGCCTTTAATAAGCAAAACAATAGAAAAGGAAGTTTATTAAGGCAAAATACTAATCGAAAGTTGGTTAATAATAGTGACTATTTTAAAAATGTAATTCATTATTTACATTACAATGCGGCTCACCATGGGATTGTTAACAATTTTCTAGATTGGCCGCATAGTTCATATCATACCTTAATTTCCAAACACCCAACTAAGTTGGCAAAAAATAGGATATTGGATTGGTTTGGAGGAAGAGATAATTTTCTGGCTTTTCATGGTCGAAAACCTAGCGAAGAGTATGGCTTCGAAAAATATTTAGAAAGCGATTTCTAACCCCAGACCTTGGAGCGTATTCAAGACCTCCAAGCGTCTGATTCACCGAAAATGGTTTTCAAAACGCTTAGAGGTCTAAAAGACGCTCCAAGGTTTCTAAACCAAACAATGCCCCCCAATCTCCGATAAATCCTTACAGCCAGCTAAAGCCATCGTCAATTCAAAATCTGCCATTAAATTAGACATGACTTCCTCAACACCTGCTTGACCAGCAAGGGTCAGACCATAACAATGAGGGCGACCGATACAAACCGCTTTTGCACCCAATGCCAATGCCTTAAAAATATGTGCGCCCGTCCGAATGCCAGAATCCATCAAAATAGGCATATTACTACCCGCTTTGCGAACAGCATCGACTACTTTTGGTAAGGCATCAATAGCGGAAATAGAACCATCTACTTGGCGACCACCATGATTAGAAACAATAATGCCATCAACCCCATATTTGACAGCTAAAGCGCCATCTTTAGGATGTAAAATACCTTTTAATAAAATTGGTAAATCCGTTACAGAACGTAAGAAAGCTAAATCTTCCCAGGTAATCGAAGGACGAGAATAGACGCCAGTAAAGGCTTGGACAGATTTAAAAGTTTCTACATCCACGTTTGGCGGAAGCATCGATTCATCTCCAAAATCCATATTTTTAACAATATTATTAAAAACGGGGTCGCTTGTATATTGAGCAATGCCTTGTCCTCTTAAAAAGGGCAAGAACATTAAATCTAAGTCTTGTACTCGCCAGCCTAACATCGTTGTATCTAGGGTCACCGCAATAGCAGAACAACCAGCTTTTTCCGCTCGCTGTACCAAACTTTTGACCAATTCATTAGACTTACTCCAGTATAATTGAAACCAACGTGGACTATCTCCCATGCCTGCCGTAATTTCTTCCATAGAGAAAGAAGCCTGATTAGAGATAATCATCGGTAAGCCCAATTTCGACATAGCTTTTCCGACTGCTTTGCCAGCTTCATCATGAACCATTTCCAAAACGCCGATGGGACAAGTTAACATCGGAGCTGGAATTTTATCCCCAAATAATTCCACACTCGTATCTCTAGCAGAGACATCTTTTAGCATCCGGGGATAAATTCGATATTTGGAAAAAGTATCCTGGTTTTCTCGAATGGTATCATCCGAACCAGCACCACCAATAATATAACCCGCTGCTTCGGGTGTCATTTTTGCCTTAGCTTGGGCTTCCAATTTTCGATAATCAAAAGGGACAACTGGCTTTACGCCCATCATACCTGCAACATATTTTTCTGCCTGTCTAGCAGGCGCAGAAACTATTTTTTTTTCGTTCATTATTTACTCATTTAATCATCTATACATTTACTCATTTCTACTCAAATACTACACTTTCTGCATCCTCATGCCAACCCATAAATAAGTCTCGATACCGTTGGTTCATTACATTACGCTTGACCTTTAAAGTAGGGGTTAATAAACCATTTTCAACGCCCCAAATATCTTTGGTAATAATAATGGTCGATACCTTTCGGTAATTCGGCATTTTTGTATTGACTTCTTTTAAAGTAGCTTCCAAACTAGCCCTTAAATCCGCTTGCGATTTAGCAGCCCCTATTTCAGAAGGGACAACTAATGCCATCGGTTGAGGGCAACCCAAACCTACAATACAAATCTGTTCAATATCAGAATTGCTAGCAAATTCCCATTCAATTGGAGCAGGCACAATAAATTTACCCTTAGAAGTTTTAAAGGTATCTTTCACTCGACCTGTGATGTATAAATATCCTTCCTCGTCTAACCGACCTTCATCTCCTGTATGTAACCAACCATCTTTTAAAGTTTCGGCGGTCTTTTCAGGGGATTTATAATAGCCAACCATATTCCAAGGTGCTTTGAACAAAATTTCATTAGTCTCTGGGGCAATTTTTACCTCTGAACCATACCTAGCTTTACCGACCGAACCAGGTCGAATATCTTTGCCGTTTAAGGTCGTAGAAATAGCACAATTTTCAGTCATGCCATACCCTTCAAAAATATAAAGTCCAATACTTCGATACCAATTTTTTTGCGTTTCCGACATCGGCGCAGCACCTGTCAACGTACCTCTTGCTCTGTCTAGTCCCAAGCCTGCCAATAATTTCTTTTTGACCATGCCACCCACGATTGGGATTTTTAACATCATATTCAATTTCTTCTGCGGCATTTTAGCTAAAATACCCATTTGGAACTTCGTCCAAATCCGAGGAACGGCAAAAAATAGGGTAGGGCGAGTATCTTGTAAATTTTTGAAAAAATGAGCCAAATCTTGGGTAAAGGAAATATCTCCACCATAAGTTATGGCTGAATTTTCTACGACTACCCTTTCGGCAATATGATTTAAAGGTAAGTAGGAGAAAAAATGATTATCTCCTTCAAGCGAGACCTCTAAGCTATTATCATGTTCCATAATAATTTTAGTACTATCCAATGTCCGCCAAGTTTGTACGACCCCTTTGGGCGTTCCGGTAGTTCCAGAAGTAAAAACAATCGTCCAAATATCATCATAATCAGGAGATGGTTTTCCTGGTAATGGTTCATGTGCATCCATGAATTCATTCCAGTCGTGCCCTCTATCTACTACCGCATTATCTTTATATTGAGGGAATCTAATCATCGGCATTTCCGCAGGAATCCCATCTTTCATGCTATTCCAATCATCTAATTTACCTACAAAAATAGCATCTACATCTCCTAATCTGAGTACTTCACTAATTTGGTCCGCCTGTAAAGTGGGGTAGAAAGGAACAGACACGTATCCTGCCATCATAATGGCAATATCTGCAATCACCCATTCTCGACAATTTTTAGAAACCAGCCCGATATGTGCTTTGTCTCGGAGTCCTAAAGATTTTAAACCAGTCGCTAATTTACGAGCCATCTGTCCAACTTCAGCCCAAGTATAAACCTCCCATTTATCCTCGAAAGGTTGACGCAAAAAAGGATCATTGGCATGCTTTATTTCGTTTGCGTAGAATTTTAATTCATACTTTTCCATACGGGAATATTGATATTCGTTTTGTAAATAAATAAGAAAACGGAAGATAATAATTAATTGGGAAAGTTTCCAAATTTTCTGAACCAGATCAATTAATCATTCCTATATTGCTCCATAAACCGAGATCCTAAAATTAAAAAGATACCCCAAAAAGAAAAACCTAATAACCCATGTCCAGCATCATAATGAGCAGCAGTTGCTAAAACTGCATCAAAGAAAAATCCAGCATACGCCCATTCTTTTAAAATGCTAACCTTATTGGTCAGTACCGCAATGACGCCTAATACCTTAGCAATAGCCAAAGGGATAACGACCCAAGTAGGAAAACCTAATGAAGTAAAGAAACCTTTGACCATTTCGGTATTGAAGAAATACATTTGAGCGGAGTATAAGAACAAGCCACACATTAATCCAGTCAATAGCCAATAGCCTATTTTTTTATAATTCATTTTTAGGAGTTGAGTTATTTAAAAGGGAAAATTAGTAAAATAAAGTTTAAACATAGAAAAAAAATAGAGACTATTTAAGGAAAAATAATATATCTTCAAAAAGCGTAATTTTCACGTTACACTTTTTAGCTATATTTGATTGATTAATAGGTGTTTATGAAAAAAAATGAATTTATTGTAAGCAACAAAGGCTTAAAAATGTCATAAATTTAATTTTTATCTTTCTTTACTTTTGGTTTAAATGCATAAATAGTTAGTTTTTTAAAACGAAATAATTTTTTAGATGAATCCAACGCCCATAAAGAGAAACCTTAAGGTATTTGCCTTTGATCCTAGTACTGCTATTAAGCTAGAGACATCCAAAATTAGTTTCGTGACCCTTGGGATTCCTTGGGAAGACAACTTAAAAGAAGGGCCAATTGGAGACTATGTTGAAGTCATAGACTATGATCCTGCAAGTGGTGTTTTTTATAGCCCCGTAGATCTGAATGATCCGCATGTTTTGGCACGGGAAGGGGTGATTCCTTCAGAATCTGATCCTCATTTTCATCAGCAGATGGTATATGCGGTTGCGATGATAACGATTCGCAATTTTGAACGAGCATTAGGTCGGGTACTGTTTTGGGGAGATCATAAAGTGAAAAAAGAAGATGGTAGCTATGTAACCCAATTTGTTCGACGCTTAAGAATTTACCCACATGCATTGAGAGAACGAAATGCCTATTATAGCCCAGCCAAAAAAGCACTTTTGTTTGGGTATTTTCCCGTTGAAAAAAGGGACAAGGATAATGTGCCAGGCACAGTAGTCTTTACTTGCTTGTCGCACGATATAATCGCTCATGAGATTACGCATGCTATTTTAGATGGCTTGCACCCTCGATTTAATGAGCCTACGAATCCTGACGTACACGCTTTTCACGAAGCTTTTTCTGATATTGTCGCTATTTTCCAACATTTTACCTACCCAGAATTACTAGAGAACCAGATTAGTAAAACGAGGGGGAATTTGGGAACAGAGAATTTATTGAGCCAATTAGCTCAACAATTTGGTCGTTCGACGGGTAGAGGGAATGCTTTAAGAGATGCTTTGGGAGGAATTAATGAATTAACGAATGAATGGGAATTAAAAAAGCCTGATCCTAGAGCTTTAGATGAAACCTTTGAACCACATAATAGAGGCGCTATCTTAGTAGCAGCAGTTTTTCGTGCTTTCCTATTAATCTATCGAGATCAAAGTAAAGATTTATTCCGAATTGCAACGCAGGGTACAGGTAAATTACCAGACGGAGATATTCACCCTGATTTGACGAAACGTTTAGCTAAGGAAGCGGCAAAATGTGCGGATCGAGTACTACAAATGTGTATCCGAGCCATTGATTATTGCCCACCAGTAGATATTACCTTTGGGGATTTTTTAAGAAGTGTGATTACCGCAGATTTGGAGTATGCACCAGAAGATACCAATAGTTACCGTTTGGTATTTTTACAAAGCTTTAGGGAATGGGGAATCTACCCGCAGAACGTTACCTCCATCGGTTTGGATACTTTAGTTTGGCCAAGTGGCATGAGTATCATATCGGATTTAAAAGAAATGGAAAACACACACCCTGATTTGAATTCTGCGCTAGATATGCCTTATGGTAATAGCTATTCTCAAAGTTCTTTTCAAATGGATATGAAAGAAAAATTTTTTAAGGAGGGCTTAAAAGGAGAAGCCAATTGGATGTTTGAAAAAGATCGCTTTGAGCTTTGGAAAGCATTGAATGAGTTAAAAAAGAAGTTTTGGTATTGGTTGAAAAAAAATGAATACGCAGGCTTTTTGGCCTATAAATTTGGTTTAGTATTGGAGGATAAAAATGCCAAGGGTACAGTTTTTAGAGATAAAGGAGGGAATCCTTCTGTGGAAATTCATTCTGTTCGACCGACTATTCGGAAAAGCATTTATGGAGGTATTCGGACGGATTATGTAGTAGAAATTACCCAAAGGAGAAGGGGGTATTTTGATCCAGCAGAACAAGCAAGAAAAGACCAAAAAGGAGCGACTCAAGATGATTCGGGAGATTTTAATTATAGAGCTGGTTGTACCTTGATTATTGACCAAGCGACCCAAGATATTCGACGGATTATCAAAACGAGTGGAGACATAAATGATGATGTGCAACTTCACCGTATTCGGACTTATTTACAAGGCGACCCATCTGTACACGGGAATGCTTTTGACTCAGGTTTGGCGGAAAGCCTAAGAGAAGGAGATGCTCAACAAAGAAATGAACCTTTTGCCCTATTACATAACCACATAACTGAATAATCATGGCTCAATTATTAGCACCTAAAAACGGCGTAACTATCAGGATGTATCGACACGGTCATGGAGATTGTTATTTATTAGCTTTTCCTAGAAAAGACAGAAGGAAAAAAGATCCTTTTTATGTAATGATTGATTGTGGACTAAAAGGAGGGTCTCAAAAAAGAAAAGATCCAGCGGACGCCAGCAAGAGAATCCCGGCATTGCCGAATATAGACTTTGAAAAGATTGCGGACAACATCGCAGAAGCCACCGATAAACGAATAGATTTGTTTATTATCACGCATGAACATGAAGATCACGTTAGTGGTATTAAGGATAAATATTTTTCGGATTTTCATATAGATAAAGCTTGGTTTGCTTGGACGGAAGACCCTGATGATCCATTAGCCAATGAATTGGATAGAGGAAGAAGAGAGCAAGTGAGGCAGCTAGTGTCTGCTAGACATAAATTATCCTTAGCAGTTGGTGACGACAATACTTCTGTAGCAAAACTGGATAATTTTATCGACTTAGAATTAGGGCATGAAGCCGCTAATTTTAACTTGGATACAGCTTTGGCAGCCGCTAGTGGTAAAAAACAATCTCGTAATAGGAAAAGCATGTATTTAGTTAGAGATAAAGCTCATAAAAATAAAGGTGTTGACTATCTTGAACCAGGAAATATTTGTGAAATAGAGGAGGCAAAAGATATTCGTGCTTTTGTTTTAGGGCCTCCTAAAGACAAAAAGAAACTGCGTGATGAAGATCCAAAAGGCAAAGAGGCATTTAAAGGTCCTCATAGCCACAAGCATCTATCCTTAGCAGGAGCATTAGATTTAGATAGCCAAGCTACCGCCCCTTTTGGCAAATATTGCCAAATTAGCCATGCAGGAGCTTTTAGCGCTAAATCAGTTGGCAAAGATTTTTATGAGCAACATTATGGTCAAAAAGGAATGGGAGAAGCTTTAGCAAATATGCAGCCTTGTGAAGACAATGCCGATTGGAGGCGAATTGACGAAGAGTGGTTATATGCTGCCGAAAATTTAGCCATCAAATTAAATACAGGCGTCAATAATAGTAGCTTAGTTTTAGCTTTTGAATTACCAAATACTAAGAAAAACCTACTATTCGTTGGAGATGCACAAAGAGGAAATTGGATTTCTTGGACAGATCATACTTGGACCGATACTGATGGGACGACCCTCACCGCTAAAGATATTTTAAATAAGACGGTTCTGTATAAGGTAGGGCATCACGGTAGTCATAATGCGACGCTTAAGGGCGAAGAGGATAGTGATTATGCTAACTTATCTTGGATGGGACAAGGTCAGTATGGAAAAGAATTTACGGCGATGATCAATGCTGTTAACGCTTGGGCCTTGGGTTTAAGAACACCTTGGGTACACCCCTTACCATCGATTAAAGAAGCATTGGTTAAAAAATCGGATGGTCGAGTCTTTCAGATTGATACCGATCAACCTGAAAAGCCAGAAAACGTATCTGCAACTACTTGGAAAAAATTTCTAGATAAGTGTACTTTTGATGACCTTTATTTTGACTATACTATTTTAGATGAGTTTGAGAATGCTTGATTCTTCCGTTTTAAAGATGTTCTTAGAAATAAAAAAATGAGTTAAGTTGTGAATTATATGTTGGTAAGATAAACATTAGACTTAATTTTGAATGATGTTAACTTGCTGATTATCAGTATTTAAAATTTGCCATACGATCTTATTTAGAATAAACACTATAAGAAACCCCTCTAAAAAGGGTTTTCTTATAAAAATGATTTTACAGGGAATCATGTTGAAAACATGAAAAATACTGGATCGAAGATTGTATCCATAGCCGTCAGGTGGTTAGTTCAAAAACGTAGAAACTTCTGCCTTAACGGGTTCTTTTTTAAAGAAATTTCTTCTTTTAACCAATTGATTATCAGAAGAATGGTCATTAACCCATTGTTCTAAGTCGGTCATAAAAATACGTTCTATAGCCGTTGGAATCGTCGTTAAAAGTTCATTTGTATCTATGCAATAAATCACTAATTCCAAATTTAATTTCGTTAATCCTGTTAAAGCAGAATGATTGGCGATACTTTTATATTTACCAAACGGACTTTCAATAATATCAGAACTTACATGAATATTTCTAACATCATGTTGGTCTATAAATTCATCATATAAATTGATATATTTATCCAGATAACTCACAAATGTCTTGACATACCCCTCCTGTTTTTTACCTACCTCAATCATTTGTTTAGCCGTTGCTAATGTTTTTTTATTTGCTCCTTGTTTCTTCAAGGGAACTTGAATCCGCTGGCCTATATCTAAACAAGCCGATAAATGCTTAATCATAGAAGAATGTTGCGGTAATTGTTCAAAAAACGTAAGTGATTTTTTATCTAATTGACTAATGCGATGGGTTAAAATTTCTGCCCAATCTACAATAGCCGTTTGGTTCATAAAACGAGCTTTCTTACCTAGTTTTGGCGGACATAAATAACTAAAATCCTGATTAACTCCTTTGTAGATATAAGTAGCCACTAACTTCATAAATGATTGATAGTCCGCATCTTTTAAAAAAGTTTTTTTCAAACAAGTCGCTACTCCATGGGCAATATCAGGGATATGGCTTAGCTGACTTAAGTTGGAAAAATTAATTAAATTTTTGCCTTCATCACTCAATACATTTTTTACTATTACCTTTTGACTTGTCTTCAAAAAAGATAAGGTCTTTTCTATCTCTTTACCTTTCCAACTTTTAGCGCCTTCCATATGAACTACTTGAACGTCTTGAAACGTTAAGGATTCTTCTTTCTCTTTTTCAAATGGGGCTAATAAAACAATTAATTGTTTCTCTTTTCCTTTTCTTATACATTCATCTACTATCAGCGTTACTTGTTCACTAATTGGTTCATTAACAGCTCCTTGCAGGGTATCTAATCCTACTTTTGATGTCCAATTTTGTACCGTATTTGCACAAGGTAGTTTATGCTGCTCTATTAAATTACATAGTAGCAATACTTTTAATACTCGAACAACTCCTCGATAAGAGCAACCACCTTTTACTCTAAGTAGTACGCATAAGCTAATTAGCGAGCGTCCATAATGATGACGTGTCACTTTTTCATCTTTAGTTAATGCTACCCTTAACTTTTTGATTGTCTGTTGGTTATGTTTATATTTGCCTTTCCAGTTATTCCGCCCCTCCTTTAATTCCGATTCTCGTTGACGCAGGCGTTTATTCAATAACCTTACTTGTGACAAAGTTTCCTTATCCATACTTCTCTTTTCTTCTAGTTTTTCGACTTTTCTCCCTAATTGTCTTATCTTTACTTGGTATTCTTTTTCTGAATACATTAGACTTTCTTTTTTGTTGTGGTTGAATACACAAAAATAGAAAGTCTTTTTTTATTTCTTTTGAACTATCCACCTGACGGCTATGGATTGTATCTTCGAATCGATATTTTTCAAGTCTTTGACTTGATTTTTTAGGTGCTGAGATTTTTATAAGAAAACCCTTCCCCTCTAAACACTATTAATTATATCGATTCTTTGATAATTTTACATCATTTCCATCGGACGGTGCAGCTATCCGATGGAAACGCTCATCTCGTCGGATGGCTACGCCGTCCGATGAGCTAAAAAAAGTATCTTTCGCAAAAATTGACAAAGAGCCATCTTATCTAGAGAATGTACTAACAAGCTTGCTTAATTATATTTTGTAATTCCTTTTTAGCCATAAAAATATGGTATTTCACTGTACCCAACGGAAGCTTAAATCGGTCAGCAATTTCCTTTTGGTCATACCCTTCAAAAAAGAGTTGAAAAGCGGTTCGATGAGGCTTTTTTAACTTTTTTATGGATTGCTGCAAAAATTCTACATATAAATTTTCCTCGCCTTTATTTTGTGTATCGGATAAGAAAGGTGTCATTTCTTCGGGTAATTTGGCATAGACTTGATATCGTTTCCGTCGGTTATATTGATTGATGTACAAATTGCGCATCAATTGTAAACTCCAAGCCTTGAAACTTCGAGTCGCATCAAATTTATCTTGCTGTTCGATAATCCGTAAAATGGCATCTTGTACTAAGTCTTCTGCTTCCGATTTATTGGGTGCAATGTGATTGGCTTTTTGGATTAAATAGTGCTGATGTTTTTGGACTAATTGGTTGATGCACATGACTTGGCAGTTTTCAATTATTAAAGAACGGTTGGGCAAAGTGCTAATGATGCCCAACCATTTATGTTATTCAATATTTTACGAATTCATCGTTTATCGTTCATCATTTCTTACGCCTCTTGTAAAACTAATTCAAACTGATTACTTGTATTCTTCTCCCCGCCTGCTTTCAGCGCTTTATCACCAGCAAAGAACGTTTTGTGGTCATCTCCTAAATCTGAACCAGACATACGTTGGTGTTTGACACAAGCTACGCCTTTTCGTATTTCTTGCCGTTGAATACCTTTCACATAAGCCAACATTCCCATTTCCCCAAAGTAACCTTCCGTCAAATTATTCATTTGTAAGGCGGTGGTATGATAAGTCGGTAAAGTGATTAAATGGTGGAAAACGCCAGCGTCCCTAGCGGCATCTACTTGGAAGGTACGAATCATTTCGTCTGCACGGTTGGCTAACGGGCTTCCATCGTATTTAGCATCCATTAAAGCAGCTCTTCGATAGTTGGACACATCTTCTCCTGCTTCCAACATCGCATCATACGCTTGCTGACGGAAGTTAATCGTCCAGTTAAAAGATGGAGAATTATTATACACCAATTTAGCATTCGATACTTGTTGTTTTACTCGGTTCACCATGTGAGCTATCTGACCAACGTGCGGTGTCGGCGTTTCAATCCACAGTAAATCTGCACCATTTTGTAAACTCGTTACGCAATCCAAAACCACACGGTCAATATTTGTTCCTTCTCTAAATTTATACAAACCATTCGGCATTCGAACTGGGCGAACCAATTGACCGTTTCGCTTTAATAAAACCTCATTTTCTTTTACTTCGTGAATAGATACAGGTTCAGCTTCCACAAAGTCTAAGTATTTAGAAGCTAAATCACCAGGTTCATTAGAAACGGGTAACTTTTGGGTTAACCCAGCACCTTCTGAGTCTGTTCGAGCGACAATTACCCCTTCCTCAACGCCTAATTCTAGGAAAGCATATCGTAAAGCATTCAACTTAGCAATGAAATCTTCATGCGGTACGGTTACTTTCCCATCTTGGTGACCACATTGCTTTGCATCAGAAACTTGGTTTTCGATTTGTAGTGCGCAAGCACCTGCTTCAATCATCTTCTTTGCTAATAAATAAGTCGCTTCTTCGTTACCAAAACCCGCATCAATATCTGCAATAATAGGTACTACATGGGTTTCAAAATTGTCTATTTCTGTTTGCACATCTTCTCCCGCATCTAAGCGACGGAATAAATCGTTCAATTCAACGGCATCAGCTTGTTTTAGGAAAGTATACAACTCTTCAATCAGCTTAGGAACCGCCGTTTTTTCGTGCATAGACTGGTCTGGCAAAGGTCCAAATTCAGAACGCAAAGCAGCGACCATCCAACCAGAAAGGTATAAATACCGCTTCTCAGTAGTGCCGTGATGTTTTTTCACCGCAATCATTTTCTGTTGTGCCACAAATCCATGCCAGCAACCTAAAGATTGGGTATAATTGGCGGAGTTTGCATCATACGCTGCCATATCTTTCCGCATAATAGCAGCGGTATATTTTGCGATGTCTAAGCCCGTTTTAAAACGATTTTGTACCGCCATTCTTGCGGCATTTTCCGTACTAATTGCTGCCCAAGTATTGCCATGTTTTGCTTTAAGTGCACGTACGGTTTCAATTGCTGATTTATAAGTTGTCATGATAGTTATATTTTATTACAGGGTGACAGGATTATCCATGATTAACAGGATAAGGATACCGTCAAACAAAGAAGTTGAAAATGTGATTTGGTGTACTTACAGAATGACCTGATTATCCATGATTAAGAGGATGGATATTGCCAAACTATAGATTTGATAATATGATAATTGATTGAAAGGTTAATCCTTTTCATCTGGCAAGAAACCAATATAATCGGGTGTACTAGCGTCTAATTCTGTGATTTTTGAATTTTTCATGATTGTTATTTTTTATTATTAATAAATTAATTTCAGGTATAATTATCTAGGGTTTTCAAAGGTGAATTTATCTTTGAAAAGTATATTTTTAGATACTGAAAGGTGTATATTTTATCTTGTTTATTTCTTTGAGTGAATCTTGTTAATCCTGCATAATCTTGTCATCCTGTAGTAATTAACTCATAAGCAGGTAACGTCAAAAATTCTACAAATTCTTTGTCTTTTACTAGTTTATCAAAAAGCAAAGTAGCCTCAGAGAATTTCCCGTTATCAAATCGTTCTTCACCCACATAATCCTTTATTTTATCTAGTTCTGAGGGTAAAAGTTGTCGGTATAAGTCATAAGTAATAGGTCGACCATCTTCCAATTTTGCGTCATTATGAATCCATTGCCAAACTTGCGTTCGAGAAATTTCAGCAGTAGCGGCATCTTCCATCAAGTTATAAATCGCAGCCGCGCCGTTTCCTCTTAACCAACTCTCAATGTATAAAATACCAACGTTGATATTCTTCCGAAGCCCTGCTTCTGTAATTGTTCCTTTTGGTGCTTTTATCAAGTCTGCTGCCGTCACATTTACATCCGAGCGTTTATTGTTAATTTGGTTTTTGCTTGGCATGTGTTCATTGAAAATATCCATTGCTGTTTTTACTAAAGCAGGGTGGGCTACCCAAGTACCATCATGTCCATTTTGCACCTCCGTCAATTTATCATTACGTACTTTTTGCATTGCTGCCTCGTTTGCTTCGGGATTATTTTTAATAGGAATTTGTGCCGCCATTCCACCCATAGCATGGGCATTTCTTTTGTGACAAGTTTGAATGACCAATTGAGAATAGGAACTCATAAAATGCGTAGCCATCGTAATTTTGCCACGGTCAGGCATGGTAAAACCATCGAGATTTCTAAATTTTTTAATAAAAGAAAAAATATAATCCCAACGGCCACAATTCAGTCCTGCGGAGTGGTCTTTTAATTCCCATAAAATTTCGTGTAATTCAAAACTCGCCAAAATCGTTTCGATTAAAACCGTTGCTTTGATCGTCTTTTGTGGAATCCCCAATTTATCTTGTGCATAAACAAATACATCATTCCATAAACGAGCTTCTAAATGACTTTCCATTTTTGGTAAATAAAAATAAGGACCGCTATTTTTGGCGATTAAGTTTTTAGCATTATGAAATACATACAAACCAAAATCTACAAATCCACCACTCATATTTTCGTCATTCACTTGGATATGCTTTTCTTCTAAATGCCAACCTCTGGGACGAACCAAAAGAGTAGCAGTTTCTTCCTTCAATTGATAGTACTTCCCATTTTTTGGATTGGTAAAATCAATTGTTCCATTAATAGCATCCCTTAAATTAATTTGTCCACCAATATTATTATCCCAATTTGGCGTATTGCTATCTTCAAAGTCTGCCATAAACATCTTCGCACCAGAATTCAGCGCATTGATGACCATTTTTCTATCAACTGGCCCTGTGATTTCCACTCTTCTATCTAGTAAATCAGCAGGCAAAGGGGCTACTTCCCAATCACTTTCTCTGATGTGTTTAGTCTCGGGCAGGAAATCAGGCATTTGACCAGTATCAATAGCCGTTTGTCTTTCTGCTCTTTTTACTAGTAATGCTTTTCGTTGCGCATTAAACTGTAAGTGCAGCCCTTTTAAAAATTCCAATGCCTCCGCAGTTAATATCGTTTCATAACCTGCTTTACAAGCGCCTGAAATTTCAAGGTCTTTTATTTTTGGAAAAGTAGTCAATGTTAAAGTATCCATCAGCAAAGATTTTTACGTTATAAATAAATATGTCTGCAATATATGTAAAATATTCAATTAGCGGAAATTCCGCTAATATTATTTTTTTTTGCTGAAAATGGAAAATTTGTTTATTTTTGTGAAGTGAGTTTGTTTTTTGAAATAGTTTTTAAAATTAAGTTTCGGTTATTTTTATTTTATTGAAATAATAATCTGTTTTTTAGCTTGAATTAAAATTTTAAAAAATACGTTTTTGTTAAAAAAATATTAAAATAATTTTGATTCGAGTCGAAATATTTCTTAAAAAGTTATTTTTTCGATTTTTAAAAGCGAAGTATACTATCTTTTTAGGATGTTTTTTCTCTATTTTAGCTATGAAATAACTCGCTGAATTGTGTAACCCAATCGTCAGGAGACCTGAGGATAGTCGTATCTAGTCTGAGACTAGAAATATCGGTTGCGCAACTAATCACTAATCACTAGTCACCAACATAATGCTAAACGACAATCAAATTATACGGCTAATATTCGGTTTTAAAGTTCGTTACTTGCGCCAGCAAAAAGACTTTTCTTATCAACAATTAAGTAAATTGACAGGGCTTTCGACGTCCTATTTAAATGATATAGAAAAAGGGAAACGGTATCCTAAACCAGATAAAATAACGGCTTTGGCAACTGCCTTGGAAGTGGACTACAATTATATGGTGGCGACCAATGCGTCCAAAAAATTGCAACCGATTATAGATTTGCTGAATTCTAAGCTGTTTCGGTTATTTCCCTTACAGGAATTTGGGATTAGTTTGGAAAAGGTCTTAGAGTTATTTACGCAAACACCCGATAAAGTCAATGCTTTTATTTCGACAATGGTAAAAATTGCTCGAAATTACCAAGTAGGGGAACAGCAATTTTATAAAGAAGCTTTGCGGTCTTACCAAGACATGCACAATAATTACTTCCCTGAACTAGAAAAAGCATCAAAAGATTTTAAAAAAGAATTTTCTATTAAAGGGACGTTACCGTTTACCGCTCGTTTTTTGGAAGACCAATTATTGGAGTTATACGATATTACCGTCAACCGAACAGATTTAGCCGAACACGCCAATTTATGGCATATTCGCTCGTATTACAGCATGAAAAATAAGACTTTTTATTTAAGAAAGAAACTAAGTGAAGCGCAGGAAAATTTTCTAATAGCAAGAGAATTGGGTTTTCAATATTTAAAAATCAAAGAAAGACCTTACGAGACAACCATTATCAATATAGATTCTTTTGAAAAATTACTGAATAATTATAAAGCCTCTCATTTTGCGGCGGCTTTATTGATGGATGAAAATATTTTAGCAAAAGACATTAAAAAATTAGCCAAAGAGAATACTTGGAAACCCGATTTATTCTTGAATTTGTTGACCAAATATAATGTCACAGGTGAAATGTTGTTTCAACGCCTCACGAATATTCTACCGCATCATTTTGGCTTAGAAGATTTGTTTTTTATTCGTTTGACAGGAGATAAAAACTTGCAAACTTTTAATATGACCAAGGATTTGCATTTATCTCAATTGCACAATCCCTATAATAATGAACTAGATGAACATTATTGCAATCGCTGGGTCTCTATTACAAGTATTAAAGAATTGCGTTTTGCCAAAAAAAACAAAGGGCAGTCTATATTAGCGGATGCCCAAATTTCTAAATATTGGGGCACCGATAAAGAATACCTCTGCTTTTCTCTAGCCAAACCTGCTTTTTCTAACCCAGAAAAGGGCGTAAGTGTCACGATTGGTTTATTGGTGAATCCACAATCAAAGGGCATTTTTCATTTTTTAAAAGACCCCAAATTAAAGTATCGAGAAGTGCATACAACTTGCGAACGTTGTGGGATTCGAGATTGTGATGCTAGAGTTGCTTCGCCTTTGATTATTGAGCAGCAAGCAGCAGAAAAGGCGGTTATTGCTACTTTGGAGGGGCTTTAATACGTTCCAAAATGACCTTTTTCTTTAGATTTTTGCATTAAATTTTCGGTATAATCCCAGATGATCTTTGCGCCTTTGTCAATGACTTTTGATTTTTGATAAGCTCTATCAAATTCGATTTGATACTCTTTCCAAGTGCCCCCATTATTCGTTGTATTTTGTAGAATCGGTTCAAAACGGTCGATGGCTCTAGCAAACTTGGCTTCCACGGTTTCGCCAGCTTCAAATTCTTCCCAAAGATTGATTAATGGCTTCGTTTGGTCGGAAGGCAAGATGCCAAATATTCTTTTAGCAGCTTTCAATTCTTCTGCTGTATTATCATGATTTTTTTGAGTATCGTACAGAAACACATCACCTGCATCTATTTCCACAATATCGTGAATTAAAACCATTTTTACCACTTTCAACAAATCAATGGATTCATTGGCATATTCCGATAAAACAAGCACCATCATAGCTAAGTGCCAACTGTGTTCTGCATCATTTTCGGTTCGGTTGCTATTGAATAATTTCGTTTTGCGTTGGATATATTTAACTTTGTCAATTTCTTTAATGAATTCAATTTGCTTGGTTAATCTTTCTAATGACATAGGGTATAATTTTAAGTTTAAAAAAGACAAAGAACGGAGTAGGAGATTAAAATAGAAAGGACATTTGTCCCAATAATAAAATATGATTAGAAAAAATAGGGCATTAATAGCATACGTCAACCGATTATATCAATCTCAAAAAGCGGATTTAATCATTGAAGAAAAGTATGCCCCTAAGTCAATTGTCTTAGAACAACAGAAAAATGTTTATGCCGCCTACATCATCCAGCGAGGGATTGCTAAATGTTATCAAACCGAGGACACAGGTAAAGATTTTATTCAAGAATTTTTTGGAGAAGGAGAGATTTTTGGTGAGATAGAATTATTTAATCAAGACATTAGTTTCTGTTCAATTGAAGCCATTACAGAACTAGTTATTTATAAGCTTCCAAAACCTTATTTTCATCAATTGTTAGCAGAAGATAAAGTGTTTAATCGGTTACTTTTAAAAGCATTGGCTGCAAAAATTAAATATGCTGCACTTCGTCATTCCTATAATCAATCTCACCCGATTAAGAATAACTTATTACGCTTAAAAGAGCAGTTCCCTAATTTATATACCATTATCGAAAAAAAAGATATAGCTAATTATTTAGGTATTACGGAACGAAGCTTAAATCGGACTTTAAATGATTTGGAAGATGGGATGAAATGAGTTGATTGTTAGTTGTTAGAGTTATTCAAAAGTTAACTTTGAGTAACTCTGTGAACCCTTTGAGAAACTCTGTGGAATAACTAGACTTGAAGGATTATTCCACAGAGATACTCAGAGAAAAACACAGAGGTTCACAGAAGAGGACACTTCAATTTTTAATCGGTGCTGTCCAAAACTCTGTATCGCCACTAATCCCATTTGCCACCGCCTCAGTATAAAAAACAGCATTAAATAAGATTTTAAAAGTACCAAAAGTCTGTCCTCGCCATTGTGGTCTAAATCCATGCAAAATGACATGTCCATCTCCATGTTCCACATCTAAAGAAGCCGCATATCCTTGCAAATATTCCTCGCCTAATAAATAGCCGGACCGCAAAGGATTGCCTTTTGAGCTGTATTTTGCTAATGCCTGTCCTTTAAAGCCTTCCAAAGTAGCGAAAACTGGACTGCGCCATACAAAAATATTGGCATATTTCGCCATACCTGCCATGACAGGATGTTGGGTATTGATTTCCATTTCTAAAATAGAACCACCCGTAAAAAAGTCTTTTTTAGGTAAACCAGTCGTTACATTTTTAACGGGTAAGTGCAAGGCATCAATAGCAAAATCACTACTTTGATTCAAGCAAACCAAAGTACCACCTGCCTGTATAAATTTGTCCAAATTGGAGATGGCGATAGCGCCTAAACCACCTTCGTATCTTGGTGGAACAGTTCCTTTGGTGTAACCATCAGTAATAACAGAAGGTCGGTCGGAAGCCATTAAAATGACATCAAAACGCTCGCCCAAATCCCCTGCGTTAAAATCGCCATTGCCAATATTAGCGAAGTTAAATCCATATTGTTCTAGAACCCATCTCGTCCAACCTTCGTCCATACTGACTCTATGTGGACGATAGAGGGCAATTCTACTTTTGACGGGAATTGCGTTTTTTTTAGGATTAATTAATTCCCCATTTACGGCAAAATCTGTTGCTAATTGTTTAGGATTGGAAAGCCCAGAGATAGTATATTTTCCGTTAGAATGATGAATAGTTGCGCCTTTTGTGAGCGCCTGATTGATGGCTTTAAAGGTATTATTTTCTTTCGGATTTAAAACTAAAGTATTCCCAGAACCACTAATTATCGCCTTTGGAGGAACAATTCCTGCGGCATTAGCACTCGTATTAAAACCAATATCTGGGGCAGAATCCCATTTAGCAATATCCGTATCATTTTCCGTCGCCCAATCCGCTATCTTACCTTCGACGGGTTTTAAAATCGCATGAATTTCTTTGCTTAATGGATTCACAACTGCAACAACTTTCGTATCAAATAATAAGGGCAAAGTCCAACCAGCAGCATCATAAGGTTGTTCGGGCGGACCGCCAGGATACTCTCTTAAATCTGGATAGTTTTGTATGTCTAAAATCTGTTTGGTTAATTCTGCATATTCCTGGTTCATAGGAATGACCCAAGTATATTTTGGATAATTAATACCGTCTATATTCGTAGGTTGACTCAGTTGATGCACTCGTATTCCATTGAATGCCAATCTTCTAAGTAATTCTACTGTCGCTACAGGGTCGCTTTGTTTTTGCGGAATAATATAAGCATAAGGTGGTTCTTCTTCGTATTTTTTAATAGTGTTTCTACCAGCTTGATACCGATTGTATAAAAGTACTTCACCGTATTTTGCTGCATAATCCAAAGTAGCTTTAGAGGCAGTTAGCATATATTCTATGGGGTCTCTTAGCCGCCACCAACCGCCTTTCCATGGGCTATTATAGAGCGATTCAATCCGCAAATCTTTCCGATTTTTTGGAAAATCTTTCATCGTATAAAAATAGGGCGTAGCATATTTATATAGTGCGGTTTCTGTCCAATAAGCAGGAATGTTTTGCAAAACGGGCATATAATCAATATACCCAGGATACCAAGCATCAAAGCCTTTGCCCATGTGAACTGCACCTGTTTGACCATTGGTTTCTAAGGCTTGGGCAATTGCCATTCCAATCATATTAACTTCCCTAGAAACAATGGGTGGCGCTTGCGAAGCAATTGGTTCTGCAAAAGGTGGTAACCACATTCGAGTCGGAAAAGGAGAGGATTGGTGATGCACATAAATGATATTGGGTTCCCAATGCCGCCAAGTTCGAGCGACTACTCTGGACTCAATCATATTGTTCATATAGGCATCTCGATTATTATCATGCCCTACATATTTTTGGTAGAGTTTTGGAATGGGCGCTACTTCATAGGACGTACCAACATTAGAGTGATACCAATCAGCGACCATATTTTGCCCATCAGGATTTAGAGAAGGCCAAAGCATCACAATGGTTTTATCCAATATTTCGGCAATCATTGGGTCATCCATTTTTTGCACTAAATCGTAAGCTAATTCAATGACATGCTGTCCACAAGCGACTTCTGTTGAATGGAGTCCACCGTCAATATGGATAAAAGGCTTGCCTTCTTTGGCTAATTGTTTGGCTTCGGCATCCGTTAAGCCAGTTGGATGTGCTAAACGGTGGGCTATTTTTCTATATTTTTCTACGTTCTTTAAATTTTCTTCGGAGGAAATTAAGGCAAAATACCAAGGTAGACCATGAGAGGTTTTGCCAATTTCGACCATTTTAATATTAGGGCTAATCGTTGCTAGATTTTGAAAATACGCCAACGATTGGTCGTAGGTCGCTAACTTAAAATCTGCGCCTACTCGGTGACCTAAAAATGATTCAGGAGTTGGAATAGTTACTTTTTGGGCATTGATAAAGAATGGAAAAGCAGGGAGGCAAATAATCAAGTAGAATATTAGTCGATTCATCGTTATAAGTTTAATCATACTGAAATGGTTGGGCTAAGGTAGCTAGATAAAATCAATTTTTAATTTTCAATTTCAAATTTTCAATTTTAACCTCCCCTGGAGCGCATTTTGAATTAGAATAAGCGTCTAATTTTAGGTGATTAATCCTATTGCTAAATGGCAATTAGCAATTGCTAAACCTAGAATTAGAACTTTTTAGTTAAAAACGCCTTATATTTAAATAGCTTTTAAGTCACTTTTAAAAAGATGCTTATGAAAATGTTGAATTTTAGTACAAGTGTGGGGGAATTACCAGTAAAAGTATTATTGAGTATGGAGCCTTTATTTAAGGAAGTGGAGTTGTATGCTAAAGATGAAAATCATTTTTTTCATAAATCAAGCAAGGTTATTTTAGAATATGTGAATCAATTCCCCGAATTGAGAACAGGCATAGAGGATTTTAGTCAATTGGATAAATATGAGGAAGTATTAAGCTTAATGCTCAAACCTTTGTTCCCTGACTTATTACAAAGCAATGAGATTAAGGCGATAGCTATCCCTTTTGTATATAAAGCTTTTCACCCAACCCGTCGGTTATCTGAAATTATCAAAAATGCAGGACCAGATTATGATGTGGAGATGACGGGAAGCAATATAGAAAAGGTTTATTTATATGCTAGTTCCTATATCTTAGCCAAGTATTATGGGCAACCGATACTTAAAATGAATCGGCCGATTTTTTTAGACATTCCAAATCAAAAAACGGGACAATTGCATCATTATCGGCTGATGTTTAATGCGGATAATATAGAGATAATAAAAACGGATAAAGCACCGGATTTAACCCAGTCGGATATTGATGAATTATTAGCAAATGGAGAGGATATGGAATTATGGAAGCGAAAATTTCCACCAAATAGCTATATCTTGAAAGGTTTTGGCATCATGAACTTATTTGATACCACGCCTGATGTATTGATTTCCAAGACAAGAGCATTGTTTCTACGAACGGATGACCAAGTATTTCCTGAATTTCAGCAGAATATCCGAGACTTATTTGGCAATAAAGACTTAATGATTGGGGTGTCCAATTATGATACTTGTAGCAAAAAATCGATTAGCTCTTTCTTAAATAAAGCCTCTCAAAGCCTTTTTATGAAAGAAGGAGAGGAAATGGATTATAGAAGCTTTTTTTGTGGGGGGATTAATGCCTGTGTTTTAGATCATATCAAAGTTTTAGCCATTTCGGATGTTGACACTTATGCTTCAAAGACCAATCATAATATTTTTTCAAAAAGATTAAAAAAGAAAGGTATTCGAAGTATCATTTTGATTCCAATTGAAATTAAGGATCGGAATATCCAATTAATTGAAATTGCTTCGAGTCAAAAAAATGAATTGAATACGCTGGTTAGCGCCAAGTTAGATGACATTATTCCATTCATAAAAATTGCAGCAGAACGCTATTACGAAGAAAGTGAAAATATTATTGAAAGTACAATACAAGAAAATTATACCTCTATTCATCCAACGGTGAAATGGAAATTTGTACAGGCAGCAGCCAATTATAATGCGCAAAAAACAACAGGGGCAGAAAATCCCATATTAGAAGATATTGTCTTTGAAAATATTTATCCTTTATATGGACAAAGTGATATTGTTGGTTCTTCTACTGCACGAAATATGGCGATACAAGCAGATTTAGAATTGCAATTATCTTTGGTGATTGATACTTTTAAGAAGGTGATGGAAATGCAGCATTTACCGATTTATAAAAAATTGATATATCGGGTACAAACCTGTTTAGAGAGTGTCAAGAAAGGTTTGAATGCAGGAGATGAAGCAGGAATTCTAGATTTTCTTAAAATGGAAATTTATCCTGTGTTTAATCATGTGATGACTTTAAGTCCTGAAATCAAAGAAGTAGTAGACGAATATGTTTCACAGATTGACCCCGAGTTAAAAGTGATTTATAGACAAAGAAAAGCTTATGAGGCATCCGTTAATTTACTGAATGATAAACTAGCAGGCTATTTAGATAGGCAACAAGCAGAAGCGCAGGAAATGTTTCCACATTATTTTGAACGATACAAAACCGATGGAGTAGAGTATAATATGTATATCGGTGCTTCTTTGGTCAATAATCGAGGATTTGACCCCATTTATTTACAGAATCTACGGTTATGGCAATTGGAGACCATGTACAAAATAGAAAATGTGGCTTATGACTTGGTGAATGAAATGCCTTATCCTTTGAGAGTAGCTTCTTTAATCTTGGTATATAGCAGTCCGTTGTCCATCAAATTCCACATGGACCAAAAACAGTTTGATGTGGATGGTGCTTATAATGCCCGTTATGAGATTGTCAAAAAGCGTATTGATAAGTCCTATATTAAAGGAACAGAAGAACGATTAACCCAAGCAGGAAAAATTGCCATCGTGTATTCCCAAGATTCGGATGTGCCAGAATATTTAAATTATATAGAGTTTTTACAATCAGAAAATAAACTAGGGAAAGTAGAAATGTTAGAATTGGAAGATTTGCAGGGGATTTCTGGATTGAAGGCGATTAGAGTAGAAGTTATTTATCAGAAACCGAGAATGGGGTTAAAAGGAAGGAATAACAAAAAATTAAAAGCACCAGAAGAAATGGTGAGCAAGTTGAATATAGTTGTTAGTAAGAATTAGTATATTCGTTAGATGAAGCGAAAAATTGACCCACAATTGATACTAAGTTTTAGTGTATTGCTAATCAGTATGGCTGCCGTCTACGTTTCTATTCGGCAAGCCAATATTATGAATAGGCAAACAGAAATTTTATTAGAACAAACCAAATCGCTAACTAAAATTCAATGTTATTTTCTTTAAAATACAGCCCAATATTAGCGGTAATACCATTGAATAATTCAAAATCTTTATTCCAATCCCTCAATAACCAATCTTTTTCTTTCCCACTTTCTGCAATTAATACTTTCTTAGATTCGGAAATTACCCAGATCACCCTTTTTGTACCATAGTCTAAAAGGCTTTGCGTTTTTTTATTAATAAAGTCAATTTCATTCAGGTCTTCTAATTCTACTTTTATATCTACTTCTACGACTAATTCTGGTGGGACATTGGCGTAATGTTTATTGATTTTTTTGAAGTCAATACTTTTTTATCATAAACTGCTATATCTAATCCATAATTTACATTTTTGGCTAAATGACTCCCTGATTCAGAAGTAAAAATTCGATACTTATTTATTCCTAGGGTTTGAATTAGTAAGAAATTGAGATACATGATTATCTCTGCTTGTAGTGTGCAGCAAGGAATAATATCGTGTATAGTTTTTGTTTTATTTAGTACGTCTTTATATCTTTTATAATAAAAAGGTTTCCCATCAATCATATCTCTAATTAGATAAGAAGGTATATATTCTTTATCTACCGATTGTTCACCTTGATAATCTACTTTTACCATTTGTTGTGATAGTTTTTAATAAAGATACAAGTTTTTATTAAAAAAAAACTACCCTCGTTGTTTCATCGCCTCATACAACATAATCCCTGTAGCCACTGAAACATTCAAAGAATCTGTTTTCCCGACTTGAGGAATAAGAAACGTTCTATCCACTATTTGTAAAAGTGACCGACTCACGCCTCTATCTTCTGCACCAATGACTAAAGCACAAGGAATAGAAAAGTCAATGGCTTTCAGTTCTCTCCTACTCTTTAAATCACTAGCAAAAACTTGTACCCCAGATTGTTGTAAAAATTCAATGGAGGCAATGATACTAGGTTCTCGACAAACAGGAATTTCCAATAAAGCGCCTGCGGAAGTCTTAATGGCATCAGGCGTAATTTGTGCAGATTTTTTGCGAGGTATCACGATAGCATGCGCACCTAATACTTCTGCAGAACGAGCAATAGCCCCAAAGTTTCGAACATCTGTTACCCCATCTAATAATAAAATTAAGGGAACTTCGGATTTTTCGTAAATAGCAGGTAGAATGTCCGCTAATTTTTGGTATTCAATTAAAGATAGCCAACACATGACACCTTGATGGTTGCCTCCTGCAAAGCGGTTTAAGCGCTCCTTAGGCACCATTTGCAAAGGAATGAATTTGCTTTTGCAAAGCTTGCGAATTTCTCTTGCCATTTCTCCTGCGGCGTCTTGCTGCAAAAGTACCTTATCAACGGTTTTACCAGAATTGATGGCTTCTATAACTGGGTGGCGTCCGAAAACTAGATTATTACTCACAGAATGATTTATATTAGTTAAATTTATTTTATCTATTACTTAAGGCTGCAAAAGTAAGGAAAGTATTTTACACTCAACATTCTATTCAGACCATTGTTATGTGAATATGCTAAAACAAGCTATAAATATAGTTTGATTCGAAAGGGATTTGCGATTGCGAGACCATGCACAGGATTGACTGGGTATCATATGCTACGGATTTATAATCCAACCGTTCAAATTGAAAAGCGCGATACTGAAGGCATCTTTATTCGCCAATTGCTACCAGAATTAAGTAAAGCGCCTATACCTCATATATATGAGCCCTGGAAACTAACTTTGATGGAGCAGACCTTTTATGATTGTAAAATGGGCATGGACTATCCAATACCAATTATTGATTTTGAAAAGGCGACTAAAAAAATAAAACTTATTACTGGACCTTTCGTGAAAGCCCTGCCGCCAAAAAAGAATTACCGAGAATTTGGCTAAAGTACTTAGTAAGAGCGGATTGGAAGAAATATCAGCAAGGATTAGAAGGCGTGGGAGAGAAATTAGCTAAAAGAGCTGCATTTAACCCTTTTGAGGAAATAAGTGATGAATTTCATTTTTAGTAAAAGTATTTTAAATATAATATAATTTAATATTATTAATTTATAATGTGTTGTTTATTGATTCATAAGCTGTTTTGAATTATATAATTGGCCTAAAAAAATAACTCAAAAAAAAGTAGTTGAAAAAAATAAAATGGTTGAGTTCAATTAGTTTTTGGTATGGTTTTTACTCTATTGTAAGGGAATTCATGATACTAAATAACTATAAAATTTTCTATTAGTAATTATATTTATAAGTAAAAAATAGATTTAATTATTAATAAACTTACACACAAACTGTTTTATAGTAATTTATAAATTAATAAAATAAATATATTATAATTACCTATTTTTAGGTATACATTGTATTAGAGATTCGCTTAATTTTGCAGCCAAAACTATACACAACACTCCACTGCAAGCGAAACCCTTAAGCTTACAAAAAAATACATTCTACTTAACGTAGAATAGCATAAATCCGAGTTAAAAGACTGGTTAGAAAGCCAGCAAGACAAGATTAATAGTTTTAAACTAGTTAATCAAATCCCATATAGCAAATTATAGATAAGATTTAGACGAACTTACAACCAAAATTAATTACACAATCTCATGAAAAGAACTTTTACAAAAACTGATTTACACCAAAAAAAGAGAACACACACAAATTCTCCCCAATTGTTTCTACAAAGCATTATAGATAATGTCACTAATCCTAGTGGCGATTAATGAAATTAACTTCCCTTAAATTTGCCTCCTTCTATAAGCGTAAGGTTATTTGTAGCGTTTGTATATGAGCTATAGAATTGATGAGTAAATATCGCAGGGAAGTAACACCTGTATAAGACTACCTACCAGTTTATTGCTATTGCTTTTGATTAAGCAATAGAATCGTAATGGCTGATACCAGCCAGTAATACCTGTATCATAAAATAAAGAATAACAATAATAATACTGCTGTTTTGAATTAAAATAGTTACTGGTTAAGGCTAGCTACCTTATAATCAGGGGGCCGACTATTGCCCCTAAACAGCATTACTAATACGGCTTTTTATCCAAATTTATTAATCATATTTTATTAACCAAAATTTGCTAATCTCATGAAAAAAATGAGTTTTACTAAACAGAGGTATTCGTCATTTTTAGGACGATTTACACTCATGTTTCTTTTAGCTTGGAGTTTTGCTGGCGTTCAGAACGCGAGTGCCCAAGCCGTAAACCTTGCAAGAGGTGCTGTGGTAAAGATGCCACATGTAGCAAAAGACAGTGTGTCTGCTTGCTATGCATTAACTACCTGTAATGATGCTGGACCATCAGACGCTGCTGCTGTTAACAGCCCACGTTGGACGGATGATGGCACAAACGATGGCAATTACGCTGATGATCACGAAAGAAGAGATTCTATCGAATTTTGTCCTGAGGACAAATGGCACAGAGTAAAAGTTGTATTTACAGCTTTTGATTTGGAAGATGGAAAGGATTCTTTAGTTGCCTACAATGGTACTAAAGCTGCTTTAGGCACTCGAATTGATGCTGCAACAGGTACAGGAGCTTCTAAAGCTTTTGGCGGTTGGATAGCAGCAAACTGTGATCCTGATTCTAATGCAACAGGCTGTTTAACTTTCATCCTTTATACTGATGGTCAGAATACCAAAGGTGCAGGATGGGATGCATGGGTTGACTGTGAAGACAGAGGAATCTCTTTAGCTGATCCTAATATCGAAAGTCGTAAATTGACTTGTGATAGTTCAGCTTATGGTGTTATTACTATTCCAGCACCAGAAGTGAAAATCTGTGCTGCTGCAGTAACTAACATGGTTTCTGATTCAGTTAAATTAGTAGTAACCAATCAACATGGTGTTGTTTGTATTGATACTTGTTTAACTAATTCTGGTGCTGCTAAGTCAGTAACAGACACTTTTGCTATTGGTAGCTATAAAGCTACTTTCACATTAAAGAGTGATCCAGCTAAGACTAAGTCTGCTGTATTCTCTGTACAGGCACCTTCTTTAGTATGTAATGATAATATCAACATACCTTTAGGATCAGCTTGTATGATCGTATTGACTCCAGATGATTTATTGGAGCAACCATGTGATACGGTTACAGACACAATGTACTACAACATTACCGTTACTTTAGGTTCTGGTAAGAACAAAGTAGAATTAAAGACAACAGGACATACAAATGCTGGAACACCAGTAGTTTATCCAGTAATTACAGCAGATACAGTAAAAGCAGCAGGAATGACTGTTTGTAATGCAACTGCAACTGTTAAGATTGAAAGAATTTACTACGGAACTAGCACACCTACTATTTGTAATAACGGAACGAAGTCTACTTCTTGTGAGACTACACTTAACTTCTCTGACCAATCTATTCCTTGGATTAATTTAACACCGGGAATTGATACATTGATTGCTTGTGATACTACAGGATTAGCAGCATTGATTGATGTAAATGCAATTGATAACTGTGATGATGATATTCCAGTAACTTATACAGTTACAATGGAAGAAACAGATCCATGTTTTGCAGCTAAAGGAAAAGCTGATACAACAACTGCAACAGTAGTATTCTCTGCTGCGGATGATTGTGGAAATGTTGGTACTTTATCAAAAGTATATACAGTAATTAGACCTAACGAGAACGACCACATTGAGAAGACTGCTGATAAGACAGTAGAATGTGATGCTACAGATAACGGAGCAGCACTTCCTAAATTACAGATTGGTGTACTTCAGAATGGTGCATTTGTTAAGAAAGGAACGATTGATTTAAATGAAGAAACTTACGTATGTGGTTATATTTTAACTAAGCGTGAAGTTGAGATTCCAGCTAACGATTGTGGAAAGAAGAAGTTTGTATATTGGTCTATTCTTGACTGGTGTAACCCAGAGCAAGGACCATCTGCAGTAGATACGACATTTATTCAATACACTGATACAAAAGCACCTACTTTCAAGACAGGTGAGGGAGCTACTAGAGATTTAGAATTAGGACATTTCTCTTGTACTTATGACATCTACAAATTAGACGTACCAGCAGCAGAAGATAACTGTACTGCTAAGCCAAAAGTTACATTAACTGCAATTAACAGAATTGAAGATGGAGGTTTATGGGCAATAGATAAAGCTGATTGGACTAAGTTAGATTGTGATTCTTTCCAATTAACTTGGACTGCTGAAGATGATTGCCATGAGCAAACTAAGGTTGCTACATTGAACCAGATTGTGGTTATTAAAGATGTTACTAAGCCATCAGCAGTTACTGTTGATCAATTGAATATCTCTCTTCCTAACGAATGGGGAGCAAGAGTAAAAGCATCTGATGTAGATGCAGGAAGTTACGATGCTTGTGGAATCAAATCTATTCAAGTAAGAATCAAAGGAGCACACGTTGGTGCTAATGATGGATGGGCTGATCACGTTGATATTGGATGTGAGTATGTACACCCAGATTTACAAATTGAAATGAGAGTTATCGATAATAAAGGTAACCAGAACATCGCATGGTGTGATGTATACGTAGAAGATAAGATTAATCCTTACTGTGAAGCTCCGGCTCCTAGAACAATCGATTGTGATAAATTACACAATGGAGAATTAGGTGCACCTTCAGCTGATTGGACGGCTACAAGTGCAGCTTTACAAGCAGTACATGATGCATACTTTGGTAAATTTAAGTGTGAAGATAACTTGAAAGCAGAAGAGTGTGGTGATTTAGTAGAAGAAGAGCAATACAGATTAACTGAATGGCCTTGTGGTGAAATTGACTTAGACAGAAGAAGAAGAGCAACTGATTGGTCTGGTAATGTTTCTGATTGGGCTTACCAATGGAACAATAAAGTTCAATACAAAGCAGGATGGTCATTTACTGTACCAGCTGACTGGGAAGGAGAATGTGGAGACCAAGTAATTGCACCAGCTATTACTATTAACAATGGCGCATGTGATTTATTAGGATACGAAGTAACTTCTAAGTTATTTGAGATTCCAGGAGACGCATGTTTCAAGATGGAAAGAACTTACCACATCATTAACTGGTGTAAGTACCAAGCTGGACAAGATCCAGTAGAGATTGCTAGAATAGAAGGAGAGCACAAAGAAGTTGCTGCTGATAGAACGATTAATTTCGAAGGAAACGAAGACAAAGGGTACTTCACTTATGTACAAATCTTGAAAGTACATGACAATGATGCACCAGTTGTAACTGTTACTGATCCTGAAGCATGTATCAATGCAATTGAATTTGATGCTGAGCCATACGGTGAAGAAGATATTACGCCAGGATCTGCACCATATGAGTGTGATGAGCCTAAGACATGGACTGCTACTGCTACTGATTGTTCTGATCAAAGTGTTATCACTTGGGTTGGTAAATTATACGATGCTAACGGAAACGTTGTTAGAACTGTAAATACAAACTCTATTACATGGAATGTAACGAATAAGACTTCTTACTACGCTGAATTCTGGGCTTATGATGGCTGTGGAAACTCAGGTGGAGCTAAAGGAGAAACTATTAAGTTCTGGGATTGTAAGAAACCAACACCTTATGTATTAAACGGTGTTGCAGTAGAATTAGGAGAAACAGGAAGTATCCAAGTATGGGCTACTGACTTAGATAGAGGTTCTTTCGATAACTGTACAGATCAGTCTTTCTTAGACTTAAGAATCTATCACGAAGATTTAGGTGATGCTCCAGCTGGTTCTGGAAAAGGAGACGCTGCTGAAGCAGGTGTAACTGATTTACCAAAAGTAATCACATTAGGTTGTGATAGAGTAGGTACTCAATCAGTACAAATTTATGCAATTGATGAAGAAGGAAACTGGGATTATGCTCAAACTTATGTAATCGTTCAAGACAACATGGGCGTATGTGCACAAGTTAACGAAGGTGGCATGGTAGCAGGTAGAATTGTAGATGGTAACGGTGAGAATGTTCAATCTGTATCTATCGCTGTAAACGGCGCAGATCAGAAGAACATGACTACAGCGGCTGACGGACACTACCAGTTCGTATTGCCAATGGGTGGTGATTACACCGTAACACCACAGAAAGATATGAACCCATTAAATGGTGTTTCTACTTTCGACTTAGTATTGATTAGCAAGCATATCCTAGGTATTACTCAATTCGACACTCCGTACAAGTACATCGCAGCTGACGTTAACAAGTCAGGATCTATTACAGCATTTGACATGGTTCAACTAAGACAGTTGATCTTAAATATTACTTCTGAATTCCCTAATAATGATAGTTGGAGATTCGTAGAAGGTGGATACACATTCACTTCTGCTAATCCTGCTGCTGAGAGCTTTAACGAGTTCATGAGCATTAATGACTTATCTGCTGACATGCCAAACATGGACTTCACAGCAGTTAAGATTGGTGATGTAAACGGAACAGCATTAGCTAACAGCTTATTAGGAGCTGAATCACGTACTACTAACGGTACATTGAACTTAAATGTAACGGATCGTTTCGTAGAAGCTGGTCAGACAGTAACTGTAGAATTCACATCTGCTGATATTGCAGCTGCTACAGGATACCAATTCACATTGAACGTTGCTGGATCAGCAACAATCGTAGAAGGAGTAGCTAAGGCTGCAAACTTCAATACTAACTTGGCTGGAAGAGGAGTAATTGCTACTTCTTGGAACGGTGAAGCTACTGCTAACGATGTATTATTTGCTTTAACTTTCACTCCTAACACAACTGGCTTATTAAGTGAGATGGTAGGAATTTCTTCAGATGTTACTGCTGCTGAGGCATACAATACTGATGGTGAATTATTAAACGTGGGTATTGACTTCAATAGCGCTGCAACTGCAGCAGGATTTGAATTGAATCAAAATACTCCTAACCCATTCAATGGTGCAACTACTATTGGCTTTAACTTGCCAGAAGCAGGAACTGCTACATTGACAGTTATGGATGTACAAGGTAAAGTATTAAAGTCTATCAAAGCTGATTATGCAAAAGGTGCTAACCAAGTATCTTTAAATGCAAATGAGTTAGGTGCGACAGGAGTACTATACTACCAGTTAGAATCTGCTGATAACGTTGCTACTAAGAAGATGATTATCATCGAATAATATAAGTAGTAATAAGGTAGGGAATCATTTGATTCCCTACCTCTTTATTAACCAAAATTTTAATTAATCTCATGAAAAAAATGGGTTTTACCAAATATAGGTGGTTCTCACAATCTTTTGGACTATTCCTTTTTGCAGTTCTATTTTCAGGACTCAATCAGGTGCAAGCACAAAATATTGTAGCACTTTTTGATGCTAAACCAGATACTACCTGCAATGTCGTTAAATTAGATCCTTGTGGCGACGGAGTCGTAACGGATACTGATCGACGATTTACAGATGACGGTACTAACGATGGGAATTATACAGATTCTCATATGCGTGCTGATACCGTTGAAATTTGCCCTGAGGACAAATGGAGTAGAGTAAAAGTAGTTTTTACAGATTTCGACCTTGAAGAAGGTGATTCACTTCATGCCTTTAATGGTAATAAAGCAGCGGTTGCTGCTGGAATGACTATGATTGGAATCGGCACAGGTGCTGGAGTTGGAAATGCAAAAGCATTTGGCGGATGGTTAAATGCTAACTGTGATCCAGCTGTCAACCCTACAGGATGTTTAACATTTGTTTTCGAAACAGATGGTGACAACCGAAAAGGAAAGGGTTGGGATGCTTGGGTTGATTGTGAAGAAAGAAAGATCGAATTAAGTGGTGTAACTATCGCTGATGTTAGATTACAGTGTAAGGATACAGTTTATGCAGATGTTACACTTCCTGCACCTGATGTAAAGGGATGTGGAGCAGCAATTATTGATTCTGTATTCTTAAGAGTAAGAAATCAACACGGAATTGTTTGTATTGATGAAATGCTTTCTAAGACACCAGGAGGTTTACCAGAAGCTATTACAAGACAATTTGCTATTGGTCAATATATGGCAGAATATAAGCTAAAGTCTGATACTACGAAGACTTTATCTGTACCATTCTCTGTACAAGCACCAGCATTAGTAGCTAACGATGAAGTTAGAGTTCCATTTGGTGCAGCTTGTATGATCGTATTGACGCCAGACGATGTTTTGGAGCAACCATGTGATACTTCTCGATTTATGCAATATAATATTGAGGTAACTATTGGAGAAGGAAAAGACAAAGTTGTTTTAAAGACAACTGGACATGATATGATGGGAGCGGTACAGTATCCAATCATAACAGGAGATACAATCAAAGCAGCTGGTGTTTCTCTTTGTGGAGGAACTGCAACTGTAAAAATTGAAAGAATTTACTACGGAGATAGAGATAAAGATGGTAATC
The DNA here is from genome assembly GCA_965277445.1 of Saprospiraceae bacterium. Lineage (GTDB taxonomy): Bacteria > Bacteroidota > Bacteroidia > Chitinophagales > Saprospiraceae > JAFMDF01. The sequence goes on from CBDICY010000013.1 coordinate 131,577, forward strand.
CAGATTTACCAGCAGTTGTTGATTGTGATAATGGTACGAAAGTATTAAATGCTTCAACTACGCTTAGATTCAATGATGATTCTGCACCTTGGGTAGATCTTAAGACTGCTCCAGATACCTTAATCGCTTGTGATACAACTGGTTTAGCAGCAATGTTAAAAGCAGAAGCTGTTGACAATTGTGATGATGATATTGAGGTAACTTTTACGGTTGTTTTAGATGAGAATGATCCTTGTTTCAACGGATTAGGGAAGAAAGATACAACTAGAGCGGTTGTTACTTTCAGCGCAGTAGATGATTGTGGAAATATTGGAACGGCAACTAAGGTAATCACTATGATTCGTCCTGATATTACAGATACTAGATTCATTGAAAAGAGTCCGAATGTGAAAGTTGAATGTAAGGAAACAGCAACTTATGTAGCACCTAAATTGAAGATTGGTGTATTGAAGAATGGTGTATTTACCTCAACAGGAACTGTACAATTAAATACAGAAACTTATGTATGTGGTTACATTTTAGTAAACACACAAGAAACGATTCCTGCAACTGATTGTGGAGAGAAGAAATACGTATACTGGGATGCTTTAGACTGGTGTGCTCCTAGTGGAGGACCAAAGCGAATTGATACTACTTTTGTTGAATATACAGATGAAACTGCTCCTACATTTAACTCAGGACAAGGTGCAAATCAAACAATTGAGTTAGATCATTTCTCTTGTACTTACGATATTTACAAGATTACAGAGCCTAAGGCTTCTGATAACTGTGATGCTACTCCAGAAGTAACATTAACAGCTGTAAACAGAATTGAAGATGGTGGCTTATGGCCAATAGATAAAGCTGACTGGGCTAAGTTGGATTGTGATTCTTTCCAATTAACTTGGACTGCTGAAGACGATTGTCATGAGCAAACTGGTGTTGCTACTTTGAATCAAATCGTTGTTATCAAAGACGTTACAAAGCCATCTGCGGCTTGTCAAGATCAATTGAATGTATCTCTTCCAAACGAATGGGGTGCAAGAATTTGTGCAGATGACATTGATGCAGGAAGCTACGATGCTTGTGGAATTGAGTCTATCTTAATCAGAATCAAAGGTTCTGGTGATAACTGGACAGAATGTATTGACATAGGATGTGAGTACGTACACCCTGATTTACAGGTTGAAATGCAAGTTACTGATAAGAAAGGAAACAAGAATATCTGTTGGTTAGATGTTGTTGTTGAAGACAAGATCAATCCTTTCTGTGAAGATATTGATGATGTTACTAAAGATTGTGATGCATATCACAATGGTGAATTAGGAGAAGCTACTGATGCTTATGTTGCTTTAGAAGGTGATTTATTAGCTTTCTATAATGCACAATTCGGAAATCCTGCAACGCTTAAAGTTTGTGAAGACAACTTAAAAGCTACTGAATGTGGTGATTTAGAAATTGTACAAGAATACAAGTTATCTGTATGGCCTTGTGGTGAGCAAATTGCTCACAGAAGATACCGTGCAAAAGATTGGTCTGGTAACTACTCTTCTTGGGTAGAACAAAAGATTACAATTGTATACAAAGCTAACTGGAAAATTACTTTCCCAGCTGACTGGTCTGGTGCTTGTGGCGAAACTGCTCCTGCTGAAGACATCGTAATTAGCAACGGTGCATGTGATTTATTAGGATATGAAGTAACTGAAAGACAGTTCGATATTCCTGGTGATGCATGTTTCAAGATTGAAAGAACTTACCATGTAATTAACTGGTGTAAGTACCAAGCTGGACAAGATCCAGTTGAGCTTTCAAGAGTTGAAGGCGAACACGGAGTTGCTGGTGGTCTAATGGTTACTAGCGAAGGAAATGCTGACAAAGGATACTGGACTTATACACAAGTATTAAAAGTACACGATGATGTTGCACCAGTTGTAACTGTAATCGATCCAGAACCATGTATTAATGGTATCGAATTTGACGCTGAGCCTTATGGCGAAGAAGACATTACACCAGGATCTGCACCATTTGAGTGTGATGAAGAAAAGACTTGGTCTGCTGTAGCTGTTGATTGTTCTTCTAACATTACATGGGAAGGTAAGCTTTATAACAAAGCGACTGGAGCAGTAGTGAAGACAAGTAACACGAACGAAATCACTTACATCGTTTCTAACAAAGAAACGTACTATGCTGAATTCTGGGCTTATGACAACTGTGGAAACTCTGCAGGAGAAAGAGGCGCAGATGTTAAATTCTGGGATTGTAAGAAACCAACTCCTTATGTCTTAAATGGTATAGCAGTTGATTTAGGAGAAACTGGAACTATTCAAGTATGGGCAACTGACTTGAACCAAAACAGTTTCGATAACTGTACGGATCAGTCTTTCTTAGATTTCAGAATTTGGGCGGATTTCTTAGAAGGAGATGCACCAACAGGAACAGGAAAAGGAGATGCTGATGCTTCAGGTGTTAGTGGCCTTGGTAAAGTATTGACATTCGATTGTGATAGAGTAGGAACTAACGTTATCTACATCTACGTAATTGATGAAGAAGGAAACTGGGATTTTGCTCAGACTTACGCAATTGTACAAGATAACATGAATGTTTGTGTTACTGATCCACAAGGTGGAATGGTTGCTGGTAAGATTGTTAACGCTAACGGAGAAAATGTAGAAGCTGTAAATATTACAGTAACAGGTGGTGCTGAGCAGTCTATGACTACTGGTACTGATGGAGCTTTCCAATTTGCATTAGCAACTGGAGCAGATTATACGGTAACTCCAGTTAAGGATATTAATCCATTAAACGGAGTATCTACGTTTGACTTAGTATTAATCAGCAAGCACATCTTAGGAATCACTCAGTTTGATTCTCCATACAAGTATGTTGCAGCGGATGTTAACAAGTCAGGTTCTATTACAGCATTTGATATGGTTCAATTGAGACAATTGATCTTGAATATTACTACTGAATTCTCAAGCAACGATAGCTGGAGATTTGTTGATGCAAGTCACCAATTCACTTCTGCTAATCCTGCATCTGAGAACTTCAACGAATTCTATAACATCACCGCGTTAAACGGAGAAATGATGAATATGGATTTTGTAGGTGTTAAGATTGGTGATGTTAACGGAAACGCACAAGCTAATAGCTTATTAGGTGCTGAATCTCGTACAACAAATGGTGCTTTAACTTTGACAACGGCTGACCGTTTTGTTGAAGCTGGCGAAACAGTAACGGTAGCATTTACTGCTGCTGATATTGCAAGCGTTGAAGGTTACCAATTCACATTGAACGTTGCTGGTGCAGCAACAGTTGTAGAAGGAGTAGCTAAGGCTGCAAACTTCAATACGAACATGGCGGAAAGAGGAGTTATCACAACTTCTTGGAACGGAGAAGCGACTGCTAACGATGAATTATTTGCTGTAACATTCAATGCAACTGCATCTGGATTATTGAGCGAATTAGTTTCTGTAAGTTCTGATGTAACTACTGCTGAAGCATACAACACTGCTGGTGAGTTAATGGATGTAAGCATTGACTTCACAACTACAGCTGCTGCTGGTTTCACATTAGCTCAGAACACACCAAACCCATTCAAAGGAGAAACTGTAATTGGCTTTAACTTGCCAACAGCAGGAACTGCTACTTTGACGGTAATGGATGTACAGGGTAAAGTATTAAAGTCTATCAGAGCTGACTATGCTAAAGGTGCTAACCAAGTAACTTTAAAAGCAAGTGAGTTAAGTGCGACAGGCGTACTATACTATCAATTAGAGTCTGCGGATAACGTAGCAACTAAGAAGATGATTATCATTGAATAATATACTTCATATTTGGAAGGAGGCTTCGGTCTCCTTCCATTTTTAGTTACAAGATAACAGGATCGTGCATGATCTACATGATTATTGTTAAAGATTAAAGAGATTACCAAATACATGATTGTTGATTTAGCATAATACATGAGAATTAACAAAGGAACTAGAATTACTAGGTTGTATTAGTTAAGCTAAATAGATTACACCAGATTTTTAAGACCATAGAATAAAAAATAAGGCAGGGCAAGAAAAAAAATAGGAAGAACATTTTATAAAATCCTGTTCATCTTGAATAATCTTGTCATTCTGTAAAAATAGAGTACCACTTCTTGACTGAGATAAATTAGAAAATAAACAAATAAAGAAATTACCGTAGTCTCAAAACTTAGATTTAAGACAAAAAATTAAACAAAAAGCCAAAATTGAAACAAGGGATTAGATAAGAAATTAAAGAATAATACAAATCCTGTTAATCTTGAATAATCTTGTCATCCTGTAGATATATACTTAAATCGGTTTTTGGGATGGCCTCTCAGCACACAGTTGTTGGGGGGCTTTTTTGTTTTTTTGAAGTTGAAATGGTGTTTGAAATTTGCTTGTATCTTTGAAATTAAAGCTGTTCAAAAAAAGAGAAAAAGCAAGCTTATCATAACTTGAAGGGAAGAATTAATTTGGGATACTTCAAATAAAAATTGATTTTAGTACAAAAAAGCCCCTTAGAAAAAATGATTCCAAACTTTTTTTTTTAAATATTTAACTCAATAAATACAAGAGTTTTGGCGTAGTTAAAATAGAATAAATAGTTGATAAGTAGTTAGTTAAGTCCAAACCGCTATTATTTTACATATTATCATTTTTTCTACCTATTTTGATTTTTTTTGAAAAATAGATTTGCATGAACCATTTTTATGATATACATTTGCATCAACAAATTATCCCAGAGGTCTGAACAGCCTCGTCAGAAAAACAGACAACACTAAATTTTTTTTAAGAAACTTTTTGAAAATTAATTTTTCAAAGGTTTTCCAAAAACTGACATCCATGAACATTAACACTTTACAAAAACAGCCACATCTATTTTCTGATTCCTCAGAAAAAAATAATTATCTTATATCAAGGCAGCATTTTTACAATCGGCTAAATTTTAGCTAGATTTCCTATGTTTTCAGGAAAATAAAAGCAGTACGTCTTTTCATCTCCTGTGCCGAAGGAAGCCTAAAAAATTAGTATGGAATTGCTTGAAAAATGCGTAGTTATTAATCCTACATTAAAAGTATTTCTAAATTTTCCCTTACTAATTGGAAGAAACTAATCTCTTAAAAAAACTCAATCAAAATTTTCAAAATGTGCAGCATTTGAAAATTGAAAGTTGAAAATTTTACATTGAAAATTTCTCTCCATTTTGGCCTTCCAGCCACTTACAGTTCCCAAATAAATTAATTGTTTAAGGACAACAAAAGTAGAAAAAACGTTTTGAGCGAAGTCTTATAATTCTAAGACAAAAAAGGAAAGCTTCGATTTGATTTTTTGAATTGATGATTTTTTAAATAAAAATTATTCATTGAAAAAATAATCATCTCAAAAAACGAAGCTTAATTTTTTGAATTATTTAACCAATACACTCAAGTCTCGCCAAAAAAATTTACCTACGCTGGTTATTACTATCCAAAAAAATCACTTTCAAGTAATGAACTTATAAGATGATATGGGGTAAATATTCCAATTTACCACTCATAACTCACAACTTATAACTCATCACTAGAAGTACACCAATTTGTTATTTAAATGGACATTCCCGCCGCTAAGGGGCTTTATAGACCACTTTAGCATAGGAAAAGATTTGCTTGTCAATGATTAATCACCATTGCCAAACAGGGAAGGATTTTGCCAATCATAAAGATTTGATGGTATTTTTTCTCCCAAAACCGATTCGCTCGAAGTACGCATACAAACACAAACACACAATTAACAGTACTTCGGGTATTATTTAATCATCAAATCCACTTTAAAGACAAAAAATGAATTTTTCGTTTTTTGGAGCAAAACATTTTTAACAATGAACAAACCTTTTACACCTTTTAAAAATAACCAGGCAAAATCTAAGGCAGGACAACTTCTTACCCCTATTGGAAATTCAGCTGGTGTTATTTGGAGAACGGTATTATTAACCCTGTTGATGCTAACCTTATTATTAAGTTATAATACGACTACTGCACAAGTCTATTGTACAATGGTCTGTAATGACAACTTAAATATTTCGGTTGGCAACGAATGTAGTGTGACCATCTTGTATGATCAAATTTTAGAAGATGGAGACAATTCTCGAAGTTGTACCCCAAATGGTTACCAAGCATTTACCATTGATGTAATGGATGAAAACCTCAACGTAATTCCGACCAGCCCCACTATTCCCTATGAATACGTAGGTAGAACCCTCACAGTAAAAGTAAAACATTGGGCAACTGGAAATAACTGTTGGGCAACCGTTAATTTAATGGATAAAATAGCACCTAGGTTGACTTGTCCTGCCGATGTTTCTATCACTTGTACCGAATCAACCGACCCTTCCGTTACTGGACAAGCGATTATTTCAGATTGTGGTTCAGGAAGTAGCTTGACTTATGAAGATGTGTATTCAGATTTAGATTGTGGTAACCCGATCGGAAAAATTACTAGAATTTGGACGGCACAAGATTTACATGGCAATATTAGCAAATGCTCTCAAATTATCAGCATTACTCGCCCAAGTACTAGTAGTGTCGCTTTTCCACAAAACGTGGATGGCATTACAAACCCGGCCATTTCTTGTGTAGACGTCAATGCCAATAGCAATAGAACCAACCCAGAATATACAGGCTATCCAACCATTAATGGCCAACCAATTACAGGCGTAAGTGGAGATGTCTGTAAATTGAATGCAGACTTTGAAGACCAAATCATTGATGCTTGTAGCGGTAGTTATAAAATTTTAAGAACGTGGAAAGTACTCAATTGGTGTACAAGTGAATTAAGAGAAGCTATTCAAATTATTAAAGTAGAAGATGAAACACCACCAACTATTACGGTACCTGCAGATGTCACAGTTGGTACACAAACCATAGATTGTTTTGCCAATGTTCCTTTATTACCAGCAACAATTTTTGATGCTTGTTCTCAAGACGTTTCCGTAAGAATTACGTCTAATTTTAATACGATCAATGCTAATGGCGGAGTCTTACTAAATATACCAGTTGGCGTTCATACAGTAGTATACGAAGCAACAGACGCTTGTGGAAATACAGCATCTAAGCCAATGAAAGTGACCGTAATAGATGATGATGCACCAACCGTTGTTTGTAATGATGAAACCGTTGTTTCTTTAAATTTAGATGGTACTGCCATTGTATTTGCTTCTAGTTTTGATGGGGGTAGTTATGACAATTGTTGTTTAGATAAATTATTAGTAAGAAGAGTAGGGGACAACGATTTTGGTTCAAGCGTAAAATTCTTATGTACCGATAGTGATGTAATGGTTGAATTACAAGCAACTGATTGTTACGGAAATGCCAATACTTGTATGGTCAATGTATCTATTCAAGATAAAGTAGAACCAAGTATTACTTGTCCTGCGGATCAAACGATTGATTGTGAAGCTGATTATAGCGATTTAAGCATCTTTGGTGAACCACAAGTATTTGATAATTGCGGATTTGATATTGTTGAATCTACGCAAACAAACTTAGACAATTGTGGACAAGGAACAATTAAAAGAACTTGGACAGCGATGGGCAACAATGGAGGAGGTGTCACTTCTTGTACGCAAACGATTACGGTAATTAATGCAGTTCCTTGGAATGCGAATAATGACCAAATCACTTGGCCAAAAGACTATGAAACTTCTACTTGTTTATCTGCTTCGGCACTTAATCCAGAAGATTTACCAGCAGGATTTAATGAGCCTGTATTTACAGGAGATAACGCTTGTGCTTTAATAGCAACGAATTATGAAGATTTAGTATTAGACATTGAAGCACCCGCTTGTTTCAAAATCTTAAGAACCTGGACGGTGATTGATTGGTGTCAATACGAAGTAAACAGTACGAATGGAAAAGGTCGTTACGAATACGAACAAGTCATTAAAGTAATAGATAATATAGCACCAACTTTTGCCAGCGAACCAATTGACTATACGATAGATATGTTAGATGACGCTTGTGAAGGGACGCTAATGATACCAAATGTGGGCGTTTCAGATTGCAGTCCGAATGCCACTTTAACGGCACAAAGTGCATTGGGTAGTGGTTTTGGACCATTTACCAATGTAGTGCCTGGTGTCTATGATGTACAATATATAGCAACGGATGGATGTGGAAATAAAGCAACAAGAGATGTGAAAATCACAGTTAGAGATGCTAAGAAACCTACGCCAATTTGTGTAGATGGCTTAGTACTTTCTATGAAAGCAGGAACAGGAGGTAACCCAGCAAATGCAGAATTATGGGCAAAAGATTTAGATGCTAAGAGTTTTGATAATTGTACAGCAGAAGCTAATTTAGATTTTAGAATCAGAAAATATGTCGCAAATTCTACCGTAGCACCAGGAACGACAAATATTACCTTTGATTGTAGTGAATTAGGTGTCCAACAAGTAGAAATATGGGTGCTTGATGAAAATGGAAATGCAGATTTCTGTATCACAACGGTAGAGATACAAGATAATGTAGCGAATGCTTGTAGTGGTGGAGTTGTTGATCCAGAAGGGCAAATTGCCTTATCAGGAAAAGTAACGACCGAAATGGGCGATGCGGTAAGCGATGTATTGGTACAAATTACGCACCCAAGTAAAGACCCCTATTTAACGGGTGATGATGGTCGATTTAGTTACGAACAATTACCAGGGAATTTAGATTATGCTTTGATTCCAGAGAAAAATACCGCACCAAAGAATGGGGTATCTACTTTGGATATTATCAAAATGAGAAAGCATATTATCGCTTTAGAAATGTTTGATTCCCCTTATAAATACATTGCGGCTGATGTGAATCAATCAGGTACTATTTCTACCCTTGATTTAATTCAAACTAGAAAATTAATTTTAGGATTAATTGAAAATTTTCCAAATAATGAATCTTGGCGTTTTGTCCCTGTTAATCACGAATTTGCCGCAGGAGATAATCCATTAGCAACTGATTTCCCAGAAATTGCAGTCATTGCAGCAGAAGACGCCAATAATGCACAAGTTGATTTTAAGGCGATTAAAATCGGTGATGTTGATTATTCTGCTCAATCAAATGGCTTAGCAAGTAGTGAAAGTAGAAATGAAAACGAAGCTTTATTTTTTGAATTAAATGACCAAACATTCCAAGCAGGAGAGACTGTTACAGCAACTTTCACAGCAAAGGAATTTACAGAAATATTAGGCTATCAATTTGAATTATTATTTAATCAAGAAGTTATTGATTATCAAGATTTTAAGAAAGGTGCTATCACTAGTTTATCTGAAGATAACTTGGGGCTAACTCAAATTAATAAAGGACAATTAAAAACAAGTTGGGATGAAGCAAGAGGAATAACGCTTGCGGATGGACAAACCTTATTTACCATTCAGTTTCAAACGAAGCAAGCAGGAAGATTAAGTGAGGTACTATCTTTAAGTACAAGAGGATTTACAGCAGAGGTGTACAGTAATATTGAAGAAATATATGATCTTCAATTAAATTTCAAGCAACCAACAGTTACGGCTACATCGGTTGAATTGGCTCAAAATCAGCCAAATCCGTTTAGCCAACAAACGAAAATTCAATTCACTTTACCAAGTCCACAAAAAGCAACGCTAACGATTTATGATGTTAGTGGACAAGTCATCAAGCAATTTACAGCTGATTATGCCAAGGGACAGCATAGTATTACGATCGAAAAAGCGGATTTACCTACAGTAGGATTGATGTATTATACTTTAGAAACAGCGAATGATAAAATTGTCAAAAAGATGATTTTACTAGAAAAATAATAGCATTTAATTAGAGATCATATTAGGTACGTATCGGATACTTTTAAAGTATCTGATACGTTTCCCCCTGTTTTTTTAAGAAACCTGAGTTTTAATTTTCAATTTTCAGAAAGCCAAACAGAAAGCCAGACATCATAGAAAAGTCTATGAGTTTGTAAGCATAATAGGTTGTAAAATAGGTGATGGTAATAGGAAACTGGAAAGCTGTTAAACGAGACAGTTTTCCAGACCTCTTTGACAATTTTCAATTTATAATTTTCAATTTCCAGAAAGCCAAACAGAAAGCCAGACATCATAGAAAAGTCTATGAGTTTGTAAGCATAATAGGTTGTAAAATAGGTGATGGTAATAGGCAACTGGAAAACTGTTGAACGAGACAGTTTTCCAGACCTCTTTGACAATTTTCAATTTATAATTTTCAAGAAACCAAAAAGAAAACCAGACATCATAGGAAAGTCTATGAGTTTGTAAGCATAATAGGTTGTAAAATAGGTGATGGTAATAGGCAACTGGAAAACTGTTGAACGAGACAGTTTTCCAGACCTCTTTGACAATTTTCAATTTATAATTTTCAAGAAACCAAAAAGAAAACCAGACATCATAGGAAAGTCTATGAGTTTGTAAGCATAATAGGTTGTAAAATAGGTGATGGTAATAGGCAACTGGAAAGCTGTTGAATGAGACAGTTTTCCAGACCTCTTTGACAATTTTCAATTTATAATTTTCAAGAAACCAAAAAGAAAACCAGACATCATAGGAAAGCCTGTGAGTTTGCAAGCATAATAGGTTGTAAAATAGGTGATGGTAATAGGCAACTGGAAAGCTGTTGAATGAGACAGTTTTCCAGACCTCTTTGACAATTTTCAATTTATAATTTTCAAGAAACCAAAAAGAAAACCAGACATCATAGGAAAGCCTGTGAGTTTGCAAGCATAATAGGTTGTAAAATAGGTGATGGTAATAGGCAACTGGAAAGCTGTTGAATGAGACAGTTTTCCAGACCTCTTTGATAATCTTCGATTTTCGCAAGAAGCAAGTCTGATATCTGACTGCTCAAAATAAACAGCCAAAAGAAACTAAAGAAGTAAAATAGGTGATGGTAATAGGACGAAGCCAGTTGGTTGCCGTAAGGTGACCTTCTGGCTGTCTTTTTTTAGAGCACTTATGAATAAATTTTATATTATGAATAAAAATAAATTATTTTTTATTAAATGTTTTAAGATAAAACGATATGATTTTTAATATTAAAATTAATTATTATTTGAAATAAATAAATATTGAAAAACAAAAGGTTAAACATTATATAATTATTTAATGTGTAAGATAGAGTGTATTTGTATTTAATGTTTTTGTAATATAAAATACTGATTATCAAATGTGTATAAATTTTAATATGAATATTTTGGCACAGAACTTGAACTAATCCAAGCAGCAGTTAATACAAATTATACTTAATCTTCCAGATTTATTTTTTAAGGATTTTATCCTTTCATGCACACCAGCTTATAGTAGGAATAGCCAATAAATTATTTTCTAAAAACGGACATTCCTAACTATTTTACCCTTTTACCCTTTTTAATTTAGTACTGTCTTTAATCAGCTATGAATGGCTGAAATAAAGTGTATATATCTAGGCCTATAGCTTAATGGACAGTACTTATTTTGAAAATGCTTACCCAGTTAATTTATTTCCCATTCTCTGCATTCCAGTTACAAAAAATAAGCTAGCACTAGCTTTCAAGATTAATTTAGTGTGTTATTACAAAGTGGTTTTTCAGAGGAGATTCTGGATTGACAAAAGAGCTGTTGTAGGGTACTGCACAGCAGTTAACCCTATGGGAACAATGGTTGTTTTGCCAATCCGAATCTTCCTTTTTAAGCTAAATTTTGATTCGTGAATGATTACTAATAGCTTAAGACTATCATCAACTAGTTGAATGATGCCAATAACCGAGAACTGATAACAACCTTTTAGCGGCTGATTTTTAAATAGCAAATTTCAGTAGCTGAATACTAAAAATATCATAATTCAATCAAAAGTTGGAGTTATATGGGGATAATAGCTGTAATAAGCAGGCATTAATATCTCATAAATGACTCCTTCTTAGGGGATTTATTACCAACACACTTCAAGCATTTAGTACCTAGATTGTAAGGACTTGACCGTCTTTGCGGTTGGAGATTAATGCTTGAAATTATTTTTCACACTTTTTTTTTACCATTAAAATTTTTTTATGAAACACAGATTTTTAAATTATCAAAATCCAAATCCTTCGGGAGGGGGGTGTAAGTCAAAGCAACTCAATACTCTACTTAAGAGTACTAGTTTATTATTAATTTTTTGTTGTTTATCTTTTTCTAGTTGGGCACAAGCTACTTGGACTGGAAACGCTATGAATGGACTTTGGAATGATAGCGGTAACTGGACTATAGCAAGTGGATCTGCTCCATTAGGTTACCCACAAGCAGGATTTGATAATGAGATTACTATTCCTACCGTAGTTTTACCAGCAACTGCTTTGAACGGTGCGACTATGAGTAGTGTAGGAACGATAGGAGGAACAAAGTTGACACTTGGTCAAAACCTTGTTGTGCCAAGTGGAGTCATCCTTAATATAACGAATTCAACCACTAATGGAGTAGAGATTCAGGCAAGTACCAGTTTAACAGTTAGTACAGGCGCAACTTTAAATGTAAGCAACTCAGTTAATCATGGTATTAATATTACTGCAGTTGGTGGTAATTTAACCAACCAAGGGACGATTAGTATCGATGGTACAAGTCCCAGTAATACAGGAATAGGATATCATGGTATTAACATAGCCGGAGATGCGACAGTAAGTAATGCAGGCGTTTTAAATATCAATAATATTGATGTTTCAAACGATGTTCCAGGGGACGGGATCAATCTAAGTAACGGAAAATTCACCAATACATCTATAGTAAATATAGCAACAATTGGGGGGCATGGTATTTTAAATGCGGATAGTTTAATTAATACAGGAACAATTACTATTGATTCAACCAATGCGAATGGGGATCCTTCTGATGACGGGCACGGTATTTTTAATATTGGAGGTACTCCTGTTTTTATTAACGAAACAAGTGGTAAGCTCAAAATTGTTGATATTCCAACGAGTAGTAATGGAATTAGAGCAAGTGGTGGTTCTTTTACAAATAGAGGAAATATTGAAATCAATGACATTGATATGTCAGGGATTGTGTCAAGCGCTGAATTTTGCAATACGGGTACCTTGAGTTTAGCAAGTATCGTAAATGATGCAACTGGGGTGACAGGAATTTCTAAAGACGCGATCGAAATAACGGCAGGTAATTTTAGAAACAAACCATCAGGTCTCATTAATATTGGAAGCGGTTCTGGAGTAGGCGGAAATGGCATAAATATTATAGGACCAGGTAGTTTTATTGATTCAAGTTTCGTCAATATTGATAGCACAGGAGGAAACGGAATTAGCCTTAGTATTGGTGGAAGTTACACGCACGATGATTCAGCAATTCTTACGATTCAAAACGCAAAAGGAAATGGAATAAACATAGATGGTACAAGTACTTTTATCAGTAGGGATACCGCTATTATTAGGATACCAACAGGAATAACAATGAGTGGTATTAACAATGCAGGAACCTTTAATCTGAACACAGGTGCTTTATTAGAAATAGGTGTTGGTGGTACAACAGGTGCCATTGGGCTTGCTGACATTACGAATAGTGGAATATTTACAACGGACAATAAAGGAACTAAAATAGTTTTGGACAATGCCACTACTTTTAGTATTAATAATTCAGGAACATTTACAAACAATATTACCTCAGACAATGATTTTGTCGTCATCGAAACGAATAACGGGATTAATATTACAGGAGGGATGGTTATTAATCAATCCATTATTTTAATGGAAAGAGGTTTTAACACTAGTGCTGGACTGGCTAACTCTTTGAGAAATGCAGGGATTATAGTGGATCATAATGGGTCTATTTTATCTGCATTGGATAATATGCCAACGAGGACGTTAAACAACATGGTGGATTTAATAGACAATGGTTTAGTAGTTGCCCCTTATTTAGCAATGTGTAGAACAGGAGTAATTTCCAATTATTTGTTTGGTAATCCAAATGCTTCTGCCTTAGGGATTTCCTTTTTTCCTACTGCCAATTGGACAATGTCGGGTGCACCCGCAGCTACATTAGATACTGCGACTAACCAATTAACCTTATTAGTAGGTACAATGGTCATGGATTTAGATTTTGAAATACTAGCAGGAGGTACTTCTTGCAACGTTTTTAGTAAGGCATCTCTTGCTTTTGATAGAGGAAATGCTGGTGCTATTGCTTGTAATAGCAATGTAAATATCGCTTTAGATAATAATTGTATTGCAAAGATTACCCCAGATATGATATTAGAAGACGATGGTGGTTGTACAGAAGGATATAAAGTTGAATTATTAGAAGGAAGCAAAATTGGAACGGACACGCTAGATTCAACTTACCTAGGTCAAACGGTAAAAGTTAAGGTAACCGACCCAAGTGGATTGAATAGTTGTTGGGGAACGATTACCATAGAAGATACTTATGCTCCTGTACTTGTTTGTCGAGACACCTTTGTTTATTGTACCCAAAGTACAGATGCTAAGTTATTAGGATTTCCAACAGGCGTTGATGCTTGTGGAGGCCCAGTCACTTTTACTTTTACGGATGTTAACCAAGTTGGTGTTAGTTGTGGGGTGGATCCAAGTAATCCAGATACGATGAGTACCATCATTCGTACTTTTACAGGACGAGACGAATCTGGAAATGCAAGTACTTGTGTGCAAAGAATCTATGTTTTAAGACCAACCATGGCAGATGTGAGAATTCCAGCCTCTTTAACAGGAAGTAATGCGCTACAATGTAGTGATGCAAAGACAGATCCTAACGTAACGGGAAGACCTTTCTTCTTAATCAATGGAGATACTATTTTAGTCGAAGCTATCTGTAAATTTGGCGTTGATTTAGATGAGAAAATTTCCAACTTGGGATGTACTGGAAAATCGAGAATTGTTAGAACTTGGACTATTTGGGATTGGTGTCATATTAGTGCAGGCAATGCGGTAGCGGCAGATACGCAAGTAATTGATATTGTAGATACCATTGCACCAACATTTGATAGTCTTAGATTGAGTGAATTACAAGTATTGACAGTTTCTGCACACAAATGTATGGCGAATGTAAAACCACCAGTACCACAGAATTTAGCAGATTTATGTAGTGGAGTAACTTACCAAATCTTAGGCCCTACAGGAACGATTTATAATAATCCATTAGATTCTTTTACTAATGTACCCTTAGGAGAGATGCATACTTTAGAATATATTATTTCTGATAGTTGTGGCAATCAAGTTAGAGATACGTTGACTTTCCAAATAGAGGATACGACAGACCCCTTAGCTCTAGCAAAAGATTTAACGATCAATCTAGTAGATGGAGCAGGGAACACATGGGTATATGCGACCTCTTTTGATGGAGGAAGTACCGATAATTGTGGAGCTATTGATAGTGTTTTAATTTCTAAAGACGGCATCAATTTTGCGGATCGAATCGCTTTTGATTGTAGTGATATTGGCGTGCAAACGTTGACTTTAAAAGTAGTAGACAAAGCAGGAAATGTGGCGACTGCTGCTAGAGAAGCATCTATTACAGACACAGGAGGACATTGCCCTAGTACACCATGTATGACAACCGCAGTCATAGATTCTGTACGCACAACACTTCCTACTTGTGGAGATAATAATAATGGTACGATAAACATTTTTGCAAAAGTCCCAGTAGGGGTAGCTATTCAATATAGCATTGATAGTGGAGTTACCTTTTTAAATTCGACTTCTACCTTTAATATGATTGGGATGAATGAGAATAATTATGTTTTTATCAGAGAAACAAGTCAACCTAATTGTTGGATTCCTTATGTAAACAATCCTGTTTCCATTACAGAATGTGCATCTAGTATTGCACCTACTTCTACGGCAAGTATCGCAGGGCATATCCAAAACGAAAATGGGGAGTTGATAGAGGATGTAAATATCTCTATCGGCGGCTACGAAATGGCACCCGAAGTGACTGGAGCAAATGGGACGTTTATGTTTGAAGAAATTCCATTAACGGGCAATTACATGATTACGCCAGAAAAGGATATGAATCATAGCAACGGGATCACTACCTTCGATTTAGTATTGATGAGTAAGCATGTTTTAGGATTGAAACCATTAGACTCTCCATATAAGATGATTGCAGCAGATATTAATCATTCAGGGACGATTTCTGCTTATGATATGGTTTTATTGAGACAAGTGATTCTTGGAGTCAAAGATGATTTCCCAAATAATACTTCTTGGAGGTTCATCGACGCAGATTATGAGTTTTTACGACCAGAAAACCCATTTGTAGAAAATTATCCAGAAGCTTATGAAATTAATAGCTTATCAGCAGATATGATGACTTTAGATTTTATAGGGGTAAAAATTGGAGATGTCAATAATTCAGCTGCTGCCAATCAATTAATGACTGCGGAAAGTAGAAATACCAATAAGTCATTGAATTTCCAAGTAGCAGAACAGGTGAAAAAAGCAGGGGAAGTGATAACCGTTGATTTTACAGCGAATAACTTCCAATCCATTTTAGGTTACCAGTTTACGTTGGATTTTGATGGCAATGCATTAGGGTTTGAGCAGATTTTGATTGGGCAAAAAGCAGGATTTGAAAACTTTAACTTATCCATGATTCAAAGAGGTATGATTACCACTAGTTGGAGTCAACCAGAAGCGACTAACATAGCAACGGATGAAGTATTATTTAGTCTAGTATTCAAGGCAAAAGAAAATATTCGCTTGAGTGAAGTCCTTCAAATAGGTTCGGACATTACTGCCGCAGAAGCTTATACAGGAACTGAAGAGTTGATTAACGTTAATTTAGACATTCAGCAGTCAACACCGAATAATGCAGGATTTAAATTGTATCAGAACAAACCAAATCCATTTACTGGAGAAACCATTATCGGATTTGACTTACCAACGGCTTCTGCTACGACGATGACCATTTTCGATATGTCTGGAAAAGTAGTAAAAGTACTTGGTGGAAACTACGAAAAAGGCTATAATCAAATCTTAATTGATGGAAAAGCCTTTAACGATCACGGAATGTTCTATTACCAATTAGCAACAGATAATGGAATAGAAACGAAGAAGATGATATTATTAAAGCAATAAGAAGGAGGTAACAGGTGCTAGGTATCAGGTTACAGGGTAGACGAATCAAGTTTATCCTGATACCTGATATCAAATACCTGAACCTAAAATCAGAAACTCAAAAGAATTTATTTTAAAAGACTCAATATTTTTTATTACCTATTTTACACCAACAATCCAACACCAAAGTATTTTAACTAAAAGAAATAGAAAGAAATTATTTCTTTCCTCAATTAGGAACTTCTTGTTTTTTAAGAATACCTAGCTAAAAAATTAATGGTAATAAAAGTGTGTTATAACCGATCTGGGCTTTTGCTTGGATCGGTTTTTTTTATTGGATGAATGAAGAAGAGCGGACTTCGACATGTACAGCTAAATTATTTAAGCGCATGTATTTCTAAGAAATCGTGCCATAGGTACGCAAGATGGGTAGCAAATACTAATAAAATAAAATAATTTAAATTTATAAAATGTTGATAATTAAAATGTTGAGAGTGATTAAGTTGACATTAGGATAATATTTTTACAAACAAATTGAAAATTGGCACAATATTTACAAGTATGGAAGTATAGTTCTTATACATTAATATTTTTTATAAAGTGAATAAAGATACACTTATTAAAAATGAAGAAGTCAAAATTTAAATCATATTAATTTTTGGCATAATGTTTGAAAATAGATAATACGTAATCAATTGGATTACAAAGATGAAAAGCAAACATGCAGGTTTCTATTTATCTTAAAAGTACCAACCATCCCTACAACCGGCCTTTTCTAAGAAAAGGTAATTACAGCTAAAATAGCTGTACACACCCAGAAGAATGCCATTGGCAAGCACTAATTCTCAGAGCAATAAAATGCTTGAAATAAAGAGGATAAATTGATTGCGACTAGACCAAATCGGCACTATACTAATCTCACACAAAAAATAAAACAACCTTTTCAGGAAGGAGAAACAGGTGTAGCTTAAGCACTACAGTAACCATTTCTCACTTCTACATATATTTCCATAGTGAAAGTATAGCTATACGTTTAGTTATAAATTTTCACAAAACCGATTCAAGTAGCATTTGAAAGGTCATAGGACACCTATGCCCACAAGATTTAAGTATTAACGGTTATCAGTTGTCGGTTATCAGTTATTAATGACTGTAAAATCGACAACAGACAGCCAAACAACCGACAAACAAACAACTTAATCAACTAATGAAACAAAGACAAAATTAACTGGGTGCATGATGAAAGTGTTGGGGTACTAGTTTATCCAATTTTAAGGAAGATTAAAGTAATTAAACTTGATTATCCCAACACTCTTTTTTTAACCATCCAGTTGATACTACAGAGTAAAGCACCGACAGTTAATGACAATTTAAGAGATTAAGACTACTAGGAATAAGCGAATATAACAGCTTGTTTCAGATACCCTACTACTATAACATAGAAAGACTTTCCACGCACGAAAGATTAATTATTGATCAACTACAAGTGATAAGGAATAACCGATTTACCTGCTCTTAAGATGAGTAATGCCTCCCGTCCGCTGGACGGTTCACCAAAAAATGATTCCCCGAATCATTTTGCATCCCATTCGCTAAGCGGTTCACCAAAAAATGATTCCCCGAATCATTTTTTGGCTCATGCTAAGAACTGGTTAAATTATTAAGGTTTTTGGACGATGGGTTTTGAACGGTACTTTATAGGATTGATACCGTTCAATCCCCCATCTTTTAACGAGCTAATAGAGATTTAAAATAATGTAAAATATTGATAATTAATACTTTATATCAAAGGGTGTATTAGAATGCAATCGTACCGATTTAGTGAAACTGAGAGGAGTGATAAACGATTTATTTGCTTATAATATCCCTACTTTCCAATACCATCAACTACTGATTTTAATATAAATAATTCCACTTATTACTAGCTGTTCTGTGTAAGAATAGGGCTAGTTCGTAAGGAGATATAACAATATTTTTGGTTGGCTGAGATGCCTAGCTATTGCGCATGCGAGAGGTATTTTCCCAATATCTTTTAGTAATCATCTCAAAAGACCAAGAACCCTTTTTATTTTTTTATAACCACTTTTAATTTAGTTAAACCATAATTAACACACTTATGAAGTTTACAAATTTTATTCCCATTGATTCAACCCAACTACGACAAAATAATGGTCGTAAAACAAGGGTATCCACGTATGCCAAACAAAATTGGCTACAAAAAATTAGTTTAGTTTTTAGTTTATTAGTTTGTTTATCCATCGGTGTTTCTGCCCAAGAGATCTGGATTGGTACAACAGATGGAGATTGGACGAAAAATTCCAACTGGATGGATGGTTCAGCACCATTGAGTGGTGTGATTGCGGGTACAGGTATTTTAACAATTAATGCGCCAGCCAATGCACCAACAACAAATTTACCAGCAACTATTGTTGCGAAGCAATTATTAGTAATGTCACCTTTTACCATTCCTACAGGCGTTACGGTGGAGGTAGATGGTACCTCTCTAGCTTTAGATGGAGTGATTACTTCAGCAACAGGTAATTTGACAGTACTTGGAACATTAGATGTAAAGAATGCCAATATGAATGGCTTAGAAGTTGGACAAGATGGAACGATTTTAACCAATTTAGGAACCATTAATGTTGCTAATTCAGGAACGAATGGTATCATGCTTACTGGAACAGGATCTTCTGTAATGGATGGTTCTTTAAAAATTGCTATGTCAGGAGGTAACGGACTACAAATTGATGCAGGCCGTACATTTGACCACAGAAAAGGAAAAACACTTGAAATTACGGGATCAGCCAATAATGGTATTCAAAACGCAGGAATATTTGAAAGTTCAGGAAATATTACCATAAATGGGACTACTGCCGCTAATGGAATTGCGAATACCGGAACTTTTACGAATGACTCTTTAGCCGTATTAACGATTATGAGTACTGCACAAGATGGTATTACCACTAGTGGTACATTTGTAAATGATGGAGCGACTATTAACATTGGAAATGGTACGCCTGCAAACATAGGAGATGAAGGAATTGAAATAACTGCTGGTACATTTAGCAACTTTAGTAATGTTGCTGAAGGTGGAGGTATCATTAAAATAAATGGAGTAACAGGTGATGGATTTTTTATCACAGGAACTTTAAACAACGGAGCGTCAGCAGCTGGAGATTCTCTAGGAATAATTACAGTAGATAATACAAATGGAAACGGTATTCAAGTAGCAGGAACATTAAATAGTATTCAGAAATCAAGTATAGCAACAGGATCAAACGGAGGGAATGTAAAGTTAGTAGGTCTAATCGGTAGTGGAGCAGTTAATAATAGCGATGGTTCTACTATGAAATTAGATGGAGATGTTAGATCAGCAGAAACTACAGGAGCAATTACAAATGATGGTATATTAGAAATTATTAAAGCATCTACCTTTACAGGAACAGGACTTCAGAATAATGCAATTATTAAGTCGAGCGCACCTGCTGCAACAGTTTCAGGGGTAATCAATAATGTAGGGATTGTGATTGATCCAAATAACTCGTTGAATAGTAACTTAACGACGAGAACAGATGTTATTACGAGTAATAATGGAGTTATTGTAGCACCTTTCTCTGCTCAATGCTACGCAGATACAGTAGATAATTTTTTAATTACAGATTTATCTGATGCGGCACTTGCTGCCTTCAATTACCTGCCTTCTAGCCCTTTTACAATGCCAGGTAATGCGAATGCAGCTGTTTTAGACGCTGCGAATAATGTACTTAGATTGAACATGGTTCAGTCCTTAATGAATTTTGAATATACAGCTACAGTAGCAGGCACTACTTGCATGGCAGATGGAACAGTATCAATAAGTTTTTCAAATGTTGTATCACCAGCAGTTGCTTGTAATAATAATGTACAAGTTTCATTAGATGCTAATTGCAGAGCAGTATTGACACCAGATGTTATTTTGGAAGGAGACTTTATGTGCTACGATGGATTTACAGTAGAATTATTGGAAGGAGCAAATATAGGTAAGGATACACTAGATGCTAGTTATTTAGGACAAACGGTTCAAGTAAAAGTAACGAGTCCACTAGGAAATAGTTGTTGGGGAACAGTTACTGTAGAAAGTAAGTTACCTCCAGTATTGACTTGTACTGATACAACAATCATTTGTAATAAATCAACCGATCCAGCGGTTATCGGCGGTCAGCCAATAGCTACAAATTCTTGTAATAGTGATATTACTTTTACTTACTCAGACAATGTTACTAGCTTTGCTTGTTTAGTAGGGACGGGAATTGCACCAGATACAATTAGCAGAATTGTTAGAACATGGAGGGGAACGGATTCATTTGGAAATAGCAGTACTTGTACGCAAACGATTCATATTGTAAAACCTCAGGTGACCCTAGCTAATGTAATTTGGCCAGCAAACGATACTTTGTATTGTGGAGATAATCCAGATGTAACGCCAACAGCGACTGGTTTTCCTATGATTTCGTTCAATGGAGATACGGTGAGTGTAGATCAATTCTGTTCATTTGGTTTAAATTTCCAAGATCAAGAATTTTCAACAAGTTGTGCGAGTGAAAGAAAGATATTAAGAACATGGACAATTTTTGACTGGTGTAGACCAAATACAGCGCCAATTACAAATGCTTTAATGCCACAAGGACCACAATTAATCAAAGTAGTGGATTCAGTTGGACCAGCAATTACAGATTTACCAATTATTACAGAAGTACAAGTAACTTTCCCAGATCAAAATAGTTGTACTGCAGATGTAACCGTACCAGCTGTAATGGTAAGTGATGTTTGTTCTGGTGAGTCTATTACCGTAAGCGTTTCTGCAGGATTAAGCACTATTAATACTAATGGAGGTACTTTAAGAAATGTACCATTTGGCACACAAACGGTTACTTATACCGCAACAGATGCTTGTGGAAATTCAAGCAGCGCAACAGTTAGTATCGTAATTAGCGATAACATTGCACCAACTGTAATTTGTAAAGAGAACCTAGTAGTAGCTTTAACACAGAGTGGAACAGCACAAGTAAGAGCAGAAGCTTTTGATAACGGAAGTTATGATAACTGTCAATTAGATAGTATCAGAGTGAGAAGAATGGATTCTTGTGGAACCGCAATGGTACTACCTTTCGGAAGAATTGTTGATTTCCAATGTTGCGATGTTGGACAAGAAGTAATGGTAGAATTAGGCGTATGGGATTCAGTTGGAAACTTTAACAGTTGTATGGTCATCGTACAAGTTCAAGATAAAGTAACACCAACAATTACTTGTCCGCCAGATGTAACAGTTACTTGTGATACCAACTTAACTAACTTAGCTATTTTTGGACCTGCAACCGTATCAGGCGGTGCATGTAACGCGTCCTCTCTTGACCTTGTAGAAACTAGAAATCTTGACAACTGCGGTGTAGGAACCATTACTAGAACTTGGACAGTACCAGGAACGACTGTTTCTTGTACACAAACGATAACTGTAACTTTAGTACCAAACACTAGCTTTGAGATTACTAGAATGCCACAACCAGAAGTTAGAATTCAATGTAGTGAGGGGATTGATATTGAAGCATTAGGACAAGATAGTTTACAAGTTGAAAGTTCAGGCTGTCAATTATTAGCAGTTTCATATAACCAAAAAGTATTTAATACTACAGGAGAATGTAAAGAAGTCTTAAGAACATGGGAAATCATTGATTGGTGTCAAAACCCAACAGCTACACCAGGAATGCCTGGCTACAGAGTAGTAACTCAAGTTGTTAAATTGATTGATACCATTGTACCAACATTTATTAACACGATGGATACAATGATTGTTAACGCGGATCATAGTGAATGTAGCGCAGCAGTTGTTTTACCAGCTTTCACCGCAGTTGATAGTTGTGGAGTTACTCCAACAGTAAGAATCAATGGAATCATTGGGGTTGATACTTTAGTAAATGCAACAGCAGGAACCACCATATTAGCTGTACCAGTTGGAACGTATAACGTAATTTATACTGCAGTAGATGGTTGTAATAATAGCACTTCGATGCCACTTACAATTATTGTACAAGATAATGAGGGACCAACAGTATTCTGTGATGATTTAGTAACAACTTTAACCTTAAAAGCAGACGAACCAGCAGGAAGTGATGATAGAGGTTGGGTAACAGTTTGGGCTTCTGATTTTAACTGTAAAGTTTCTGATTGTAATTTAGGAGACGGTACGCAAGCATTAAGATTCCCATCACAAGGAATTGGATTGACGCAACCACCAGCAGATACTTCTTCTCAATGGACATTTAATTGTGCGACTAAAGGAGAGCAAGTAGGTGACCTTTGGGTAAGTGATGCATCAGGCAATTGGGATTACGTAAGAGTAACGGTAACTATTCAAGATAACATGAATATTTGTCCAGATATTAGCTTGACAGGGTCAATGATTTCAGGAACAATAGAAAATGAACTTGGAGAAAAAGTAGAAGAAGTAACGGTTAGTATTGGTGGCTATAATATGACGCCAACAATTACAGGAACAGATGGAACCTATGAATTTGATCAATTACCAAATAATAGCAACTATACTGTCGCACCAGTCAAGAGCATGGAGCCATTGAATGGCGTATCAACTTTTGATTTAGTATTGATTAGCAAGCACATTTTAGGATTGAATAAATTAGATTCACCATATAAGCAGATTGCAGCAGATATTAACCGTTCAGGAACGATTACCGCTTATGACTTAGTACAGTTAAGACAATTGATTTTGAATGTAACTACAGAGTTTGCGAATAACGATTCTTGGAGATTTGTAGATGCGAACTACGAATTTAATTCTGAAAATCCAGCTGCCGAATCTTTTACAGAGGTAGCAAGTATCGGTAACTTATCAGATAATACAGAAGCACACTTTATTGCAGTAAAGATTGGAGATGTTAACATTACGTCAACTGCAAATAGAGGTCTAGTGAGTGGTGAGTCTAGAACGACTAGCGGAACATTAGCCTTTACTACTAAAGATGTTGCTTTTGAAGCAGGCAATGTATTTAATGCAGATATTAACTTAGCAAATCTTGAAAAAGTAGAAGGGTATCAATTTACATTGGATGTTGATTTATCTAAAGTAGAGATTGTAACGATTGAAGAAGGCGTTGCACGAACAGGAAACTTTGGTCAGAAAATGATTAAGCGAGGTCAATTGACAACAAGTTGGAATCAAGGAGTGGAATTAGTACAAGATGAAGAAAGAATGTTTAGCGTTGTCTTGAGAGCGAAAACAGCAGGAAACTTGAGTGAAGTACTAAGTATTAGTTCTGAATTGACAACTGCCGAAGCATACAATACAGTTGGCGAAGTCTTAGATGTAGCGTTAACTTTTGATAAAGGAACAGCGACAGAAAGTGAATTTGTGCTACATAATAATAAGCCAAATCCATTTAAAGATATAACAACGATTAGCTTTGATTTACCAGATGCAGGAACAGCTAGATTAACTATCTTTGATATCTCTGGTAGAATAGTAGAAGCTAAAGAAGCAGTTTATCCAAAAGGATACAACGAAGTACAAGTAGAAAAAGCAGCATTACAAGGAAGTGGCGTTTATTTCTATCAATTAGAAACTGCTACACATACAGCAAAAAAGAAAATGATTTTAATTGACTAAATTTATTAAATGGGGGATACTCTACAAAAAATAGAGGAAGAACCAATTAATAAGACGTTAAATAGAATATACAATCCCTCTTCGGCAGCAATGCTGAGGAGGGATTTTTGCGTTAAATAATTCTTCGCAAATCAAACATCAATTTTCTTTTTGATTTTAGTTTTTTTAGTACTCTTGAATCGAACTATCTGAAAAACAGAAATTAACCATATATAAATATCACACGTTGATTAATTCGGTAAATTTTAGGGATAAGATAGCCCCCATCCGCATTGCGGTTCGGAATTAACTTTCCTCATGATATTTTATTTAAAAAAATCAGTTCATAGCCGTAGCTAAGGACTTATTTTTTAAGATGAACAAACGCTGTTTGTGAACCGCAAAGCGGACGGGTGGCAGCGGAAAAGATATTCATAAAATACCGAATTAATTAGTGTGTGGTACTTAAAAGGTTGGATATAAGAAATGTTTCTTAGCTGCCAAATAGGTCAAATAATCAAAATACTTAACTTGAAGTAGTAAGAGTATGTTTAAATTTTTAATGTTTTTGAAAACTCAACTTTTGTTCGTGCGCCAAAAAATTGATTGTGTGATTGTAAAATTGAATGATTGTGAATGCGTTGCAAAAACAATCATTTAATCATTTCAATCTTTCATGAAAATCAAGTATATGTTCCCAATTTTTCAAATTAACGAAATAAAATTTTAAACCGATCTCTAAGTAGAATATTTAAAATAAAAAAAATATAAATAATTTTTCTTTGTTTTGTTCACTTTATATTATATTTAACCCAATGATTATTAAGCTACAGATTAACCTAAAAACGATTGAATTGACTAAGTCTATTCAGAATATGAAAAACATATTTTAATATATCATAAAAATAAATATTAAAATACCCTTTTTGGGGTATAAAATGACTGGAAGCCGTGTTGTATATTTGTTTTTGTTAGCATTAAATAACCCTATTACTAAACCCCCATAAATACTTAAATGGAAAAAAAAATACGTTAAATTACTATTGGATATATTACCCCCATTAAATATATCATAATCTGTGGTGTATTTAATATATCTTCACCGTAAGTCCCAATTACCGCTACCGTAATTAATATTAAACTCTAAAGAACTACTCATTAGTTCTTACTCAATTTTGATGTAGCATCGCCATAGTCGAGATCCGCAAAAAATACACAAAACATTTTATCAAGTGCTAAGGAATTTGTAAACCTTCCTTATTTGATAATACTTCCCATGAATAAATTCACTCAAATTACTTGTTATTTAATACTGGATATTAATGCCTGATAATCAGGTGCTTATATACTCACATTTTTTTGTTTTTGTAAACCTATAAAATTGAACACATGAAAAGATCGAATTCTACTTCGTGGTTTTTACGCGGATGGACAGTCCTATCCATGATGTTATTTATGCTCGCTTCCAATACAGATGCCAATGCGCAGGCGTACTGTACGATAGCGTGTAATGACAACCTTCAAGTGTCTTTAGGAACAGATTGTAGAGCTAAAATTACCTACGATTTGATTCTAGAAGATGCAGACAATTCTAATCTTTGCTCACCGAATGGCCGTCAGGCATTCGTTATTGTTGTTTTAGACCACAACGATAAGGTGATTGCTGAGACAGGAACTGACAAAGACTACATCACTTGCGAGGATGTGTTAGCTAATGATGGCAACACTTTCCGAGTTAAGGCAAAGCACTGGGCAACTGGTAACAATTGTTGGGGAACCGTAACAATTGAAGACAAGATCAAGCCTGAGATTTACTGCCAAGATGTAGAGCTTTGGTGTAATCAACCTTTCACTCCTGAATTCATTGAGTGTCACGTTGGAAAAGGGTTTGGTTACCCAAAAGTTACAGATAATTGTGACGAATTAAGATCGCCAGTTTCTTATCCAAATCCTAATGATTTAACTTGTGGACCAATTGCTTTAACTCACAAAGATGAGGTAATTGACATTGAGTGTGTTGATGCTGACTATTCTGGTTATAGCGCAGTAATTAAGCGTTCTTGGTGGGCAGTTGATGCATCAGGAAACGAAACACATTGTACACAAATTATTAAGTTGAAGCGTGCTACTATTGGCAATATCAACTTAGCCGTATCTCTTCCTAACTATACTGGTCTTCCAGGAGATAAAGATGCAATCCTTTCTAAGAAAGGTAATGGATGTAACCCTAATACTGATCCAGGATTAGTAATTGGAGGTGACTGCCCAGATGGAGAAGGTAATCAAGTTGGTGAAACTACTCGTGCAGGAAACGGTGGTGGAACAAATGAGCCTACTGGTTTCCCTATGATTCATGGTATTCCAGTAACTAAGTATAAGGCAGATGGTACTGACTTAAATATTGGTTACCAATACCCATGGGATTCTTACGGATTCTGTGAAATTAACGTTGAGTATAAAGATCATGTAGTGCCAGTATGTGTTGGTTCTTACAAAATTCTTAGAACTTGGAAATTAATTGACTGGTGTACCAACGAAATCGTTGAGCATACTCAGATCATTAAGGTTGTTGACGCTGAGGCATCTATTGATGGCCCAGGTGATATTGCTTTAGAAACAAATACTAATACTAAAGCTTGTGAAGCTGACTTCAATATTCCTGATGGAAAGATTTGGGAAGCTTGTGGTGAAGTAGCACACGCTTATGTAACTATTGTTGGTTACAGATTAGTTCAGCACCCTTATGCTAGTTGGGCTGAAGAAGAGTACAAAGTATTACACAAGAGAGAAGGTAGAATTGTTGGATCTGCAACAGGTGACCCTGTAACGATCGATTATGGTTCTGTTAAATTAGAAGGACCAAGATGTGATCAAGATTTCTCTAAGTTTACTGTAACTTATGAGTACATTGACCATTGTGGTAATGAAGCTTCTCACCAGTACAACGTAACTGTTGAAGACAAGACTGCTCCAACACCAGTTTGTGATGAAATTACACAAGTAACAGTTGATAGAGAGTGTGAAGCACATATTTTTGCAGAAACATTTGATGACGGTTCTCACGATAATTGTGATAAAGGACCATTAACTTTCGCTGTAAGAAGAATGGACGTAGGTGGCGAATTTAAGCCTCACGTAGTATTCAACGAAGAAGATGTATGGAAATCTGCTGAAGGTACACCTTGCATGGTTGAATTACAAGTGACAGATTGTCACGGTAACTCTAACACTTGTATGGTAGAGGTATTTGTTGATGACAAAGAAGCACCAGTTGTAACAGTTGCAGATAAGACTATCTGCTGTGATCTATTAGCTAATAATGGAGTGATTCCTGAAGATTTAATTCCTGCTCCTTCTGTACATGATAACTGTCCTGGTTATACAATTGAAAGAACAGTTTCTGATTGGAGAAATGAGTGTTATTTAGGAACAGTAACTTATACATATGTTGCTACTGACAGACATGGAAACGTATCTGCTCCAGTTGATCAAGTAATTACTGTTGAAGATTGTACGCCATTAGATGTTATCTTCCCTGCTGATTATGCGGACGAATGTGTTGCTACTGACGGAAGCGGATTCCAAGATGCTTTAGATCCAGATGTAACAGGTAGACCAATTATCTCTGGTGATGACTGTGAATTAGTAGCAATTAGCTACGAAGATCAGAAGTTAACAATTTCTGACGATGCTTGTTTCAAGATTGTTAGATACTGGACAGTAATTGACTGGTGTGCTTATGATATTAACCACCCATCTGAAGAGGCGGTATTCACTTACGCACAATTCATTAAGATTTTAGACCAAACAGCTCCTGAATTAGAAGCTCCTGGTGATGAAAAAGTATGTATCGACGGAACTGATGATTGTAAAACAACTGTAGCTGTAGGTGCTCCAGTATATACAGATTGTTCTTCTGACGTAAGAGTTAGAGCTGAATGGTCTTTCGTTGCTGACGATTGGTATTGTGGTACTTCTTCTTCTGGTGTTGTTGCTGACGCATCTCAAGGATTTGTAACGCCAGCATTCTATCCTGGTGTTTTAACAGTAACTTTCATCGCTGATGATGGATGTAATAACGTAACTAAGGACGATGCAGTTTATACAGTTGTTGACTGTAAGTTACCAACACCTTACTGTAGAGACGGAATCCGAATCGAGAACATGCCTTCTACTGGCCGAGTTGAGGTTTGGGCAGTTGATTTAGACCTAGGTTCTTTTGATAACTGTGACGGATGTGCAAGTTCAGCAGTAACCGTATCTTTCTCTGCTGACAAAAATGATAATGTAAGAGTATTCACTTGTGATGATATCGGAACTCAACAAGTTGAGTTATGGGTAACTGACCACGCTGGAAACCAAGATTTCTGCCGAACTTTCGTAATGGTTCAAGATAACCAAAATGGATGTGCAGGAGGTGGATCTCCATCAGGAATGGCTGCAGTAGCAGGTAAGGTTGCTAACACTAACGGTGAGTTAATCGAGTCTGTAACAGTATCCGTTAACGGTGCTAACTCAATGTCTGAAACGACAAGCGCTGCTGGTAACTACGGATTTGAATTAAGTGTAGGTGGTGATTACACAATCACTCCTGAAAAAGACATGAACCCATTAAATGGTGTGTCAACTTATGACTTAGTATTATTACGTAAGCACGTATTGGGAACTGAGGTAATCAACAACCCATACAACTTAATTGCTGCGGATGTTAATAAGTCTGGTTCTATTACTACATTTGATATGGTTGAATTACGTAAGGTAATCTTACAAGTTGTACCTACATTCGAGAACAATGATTCTTGGAGATTTGTAGATGCTAACTACCAATTCACTACAGATAATCCATTAGCAGAAAACTTCTCTGAAGTATATAACATCAATAACTTAGCAAGTAACATGGCGATTGACTTCGTTGCGGTTAAGATTGGTGACTTGAATGGAACGGCTACTCCTAACTCTTTAATGGGTGCTGAGTCTCGTACAACTGCTGGTACATTAACGTTAAATACAACTGATAGATTAGTAACGGCTGGTGAAACAGTAACTGTAGCATTTACTGCAGATATGTCAAACGCTGCTGGTTACCAATTCACTATGGACTTCAACGGTCTTCAAATGGTTGAATTAGTAGAAGGTGCTGCTAAGGCTGCAAACTTCAACACTAATTTGGCTGCAAGAGGTATCTTAACTACTTCTTTCGACGGTGAAGCAACTGATGGCGATTTATTCGCAGTATCTTTCGTAGCAACTACGACTGGTCAATTAAGCGAATTAATTAGCATTAACTCTGAGTATACTGCTGCTGAAGCTTATACTACTGCTGGTGAAGCATTAGACGTAGCTTTAAACTTCAACGCAGGAGCAACAGCAATTGCTGACTTCCAGTTATCTCAGAATACACCTAACCCGTTTACTGGTGAGACATTGATTAAGTTCAACTTACCAACAGCAGGAACTGCTACCTTAACGGTAATGGATGTTCAAGGTAAAGTATTATTACAAAACAGCGGTGACTTCGCGAAGGGTGCTAACCAAATTAGCCTTAACGCTAAGCAATTAAGCACTACTGGTGTACTTTACTATCAATTAGAATCTGCTGATAACGTAGCTACTAAGAAGATGATCATTTTGGACTAATCTCCAAGATACATCGTTAGCTACCCAGTAGTTATATATCTTGTAAACCTATTTGACTGTTGATTCAGACTGTACTATAGGTTTACAGAAGAAACAGTTTTAGGGATGACCTCTCTTTCCTTTGGGAAAGGGGGGCTCCCTTTTTTTATGCCTCTTGTTATTGAATATGGTATTTGAAAAACAATTGAGAATTTGTTCTATATTTAACTAAAAACTTCAACCTCAAAATCAACTTCAAAAGTCAATCTCAAAACCAACAACAATCTCAAAAAATTAAATAAATAATACTGCACAAATAACTTGAACAACTATCTTACTTTATTGGCAAGCTGTAAGGTCTCCGTCGCTTACGAGCTTTCCATTAAAGACTTAGAGCTTCGCATCATTTTTGAACTTTTCCTAAAAGATTATGACTACCACGCATTACTATTTGCTAAAATCAAATCCTTTGAATACTATTTAAGAGGTTCTGCTACTAAAACCTTTGTCGCTTCTAAAGCAACCCTTTATCTGAATTATCTTAAAATACTTCGTGCCTTGGCAAAAAGGCTGGTGACAAAGAAAGCACCACTTTACATTCGCAAGCATTTTTTGCCCCAACTAACAGAATCTTCGAATATGGTAGGTAAGCAATGGTTATTGGAGAAAATAGAGGGCTTAAGTACTTATGCTAACATTAGCTAAAAGCGCCGCTAGGCAACCAAAAATATTTAGTTACCAAGCGCACAACTTTCAGCGTTTATAAATCTCCTACTTCAATGATAATGATAAAATTAAATGGTGCATTCGTTGGATACTTTTTCATGACAATTTTTTTAGTTTAGGCATGACTTGAGCAGGTCGCTTGTATAGGTTTACTATCAGCAACAAAGCTTTAAGCCTGTCTAGTTAGTGGAATAAAATATGGTTATTGTATTGTTATTTAGCGTGCGGTTGGTTGAATTGGATAGTACAAATTTATCGCTACAAATAAGTAATTGCTAAACTTTAGGGACGAGTGCGGGAAAGGTTGGGACGAAATAGGGCTTCAATAAAAAAACTTCAAACGCTCCATTACCCCAGATTTAAAAGAAGCACTAATGGGAATGGTATGTTTATGAATACGGATGGCATTCGTATCAATCTGTTCGATTTGATTGACATTGACCACAAAAGAACGGTGGGTTTGCATAAAGTGTTGGACGGGAAGCATTTTTAAAAAATCTTGCAAGGTGTGTCGAATAATATGGGTATGATTGGCGAGAGTTAATTCTACATAGTTTTTAAAAGCTTGCATGTAGAGAATGTCTTTAAGTTGTATTTTTTTAAATATTTTTTTCTCTTTGACAAAAATGTGGTCGTTGATGACCATTTCTTCCATTGGCTTTTTTTTGCTAGAAACTGCTGTCGGGGGACGTTCTTTATTGACAAAATTTATCAAAGCCATTTCAATTGCTGCATAAATATCCGCTGTAACAAAGGGTTTGACTAAATAGGTGGCAGGAGCGGTTTGAGAAGCTACTTTGATGGTGGCTTTATCACTAAAAGCAGAGAGATAAATAAAGGGGATGTTGTATTTTGCTCGAATTTGCTCCCCTAGCCAGATACCTGTTTTTTCGCCTTTCAGTCGAATGTCTAAAATAGCTAAGTCCGTTTCTTTTTTATCTAGGATAGTTAAGGCTTTTTCGGCGGTCATGGCAAAACCTGCAATCTCATAGCCGACTTCTTCCAGAGAGTCTATCAAGTTGTCAATGGTGGTGAATTCATCTTCTACAATGAGTATTTTGATTGGGATTTTCATGTATTTGTTGTGTTTATTAAGTGGGTAGATATGCCAAATTTTGAAAATCTATGGCATGCACACATCTTTTTTAGGATGATGTGAACTTTTAACTTTTAAAAATAGTCCTGAAGGGACGAAATATCTTAACCTAGGATGAAGTCCTAGGTTTAAAAGGGCCTAAACCTAAATTTTCCAAGCCCTGAAGGGGCGACATATTTGTGCGCCGAGCATGACATACCTCTAACGGGTGCAAGTCCCAAAAGAGCCTAAACGACAAGGAATCTTAGCTGAAGGTAAGGGTGTCCACCGTGAGGAGGAATCTGAAGGAAACCGTAGGCAAAATTAGGTTTTGACGAACAGAAATCAGATAGTAGGCTTTCGCAAAAGGGCAACCGATCATTGAATCGGGACTCCCAAAAGTCGTTCGGAAATTTGCGGGGGTAAATCTGGCAGAGCCTAATGAAAGAGTTATGTCTTACCTCGGGAGGTCTTGGACTAGTTTCGTTATACTAGTGTCCAAGAAGTCAGCAGAGGTCATAGTAGGAAAGCAAACCTTGTCAAATACACCTTCTGTGTTGAAGGAAAAAAAAAAGGAGAATAGGACAAGAGAGGCTAACTTCGAAGGACTGAATTTTCTAACAAAAGGAGCAGACTTGAAGATGCGTAAAAAGCAAGGACAGCAAAGTAAAGGCGAACAACTCAGCTTATTTCCAAAGCAGATAGTATCGCTACGCCCTAAACCCAAAGCAGATAGCGGAACTATCGAAAGGGGATTGAGGGAGTCCAATTACTTTTCGCTACTCACAAGGAATCGAGCCTTTACCGAGACATTGCTAGAACAAGTAATGTCACCGACAAATCTAAACAAAGCGTATGAAACAGTAAGGTGCAATGGCGGCACATCAGGCGTTGATTCGATGGATATACTGAACTTGAAAGCGTATCTAAAAGAAAATGGGAAAAGACTAATCCAAGAGGTACTAAAGGAGCAATATGCCCCTTCAATGGTACTAGGAGTGGAAATACCAAAATCGAGCGGAGGAGTACGTCTATTAGGCATACCTACCGTATTAGACCGATTAATTCAACAGGCAATCCATCAAGAATTAAGACTATTGTACGAGCCATTATTTAGTGAACACAGCTATGGATTCCGACCAAAGAGAAGTGCGTTGCAAGCCATAGAACAATCGAGTAAATATATATCTCAAGGCTACCATTGGGTAGTAGATATAGATTTAAAGAACTTCTTTGACTTGATAAACCAAGACCGCTTAATGCAGAGACTGTCAAAAGGGATAGGGGATAAACGGCTACTGCGCCTAATCCGAAAATACCTAAGAACAGGAATGCTGCTAGGGGGACTGGAACAACAAAGGACAAGTGGCACGCCACAAGGTGGACCGTTGTCTCCACTACTATCCAACATAGTACTAGACGAACTAGATAAAGAGTTGGAGAAAAGAGGGCATCTGTTTGTACGGTATGCGGACGACTGCAACATCTACGTAAAAAGTAGAGCAGCAGGAGAACGGGTACTCCAATCAATTACCAAATTCATAGAGAGTCGATTAAAGCTCAAAGTGAATAAGGAAAAGAGTGGCGTTCGACGATGTGATCAGGTGAAATTCTTGGGCTATACGATACAACCAAATGGTGGTATACGGATAGCAGACAAAAGCCTAATCCGTTTCAAAGAGAAAGTCATAAAAGTGACAAAAAGAAACAGAGGGGTAAGCTTTTCCAGGGTAATCGCTGAACTCAACGCCATTCACCAAGGCTGGGTAAACTATTTCAAACTAGCAAACTGTTGGCTGCCATGGCGACAATTAGACAGTTGGATAAGACATCGCTTGCGTACTTATCGACTTAAACAATGTGGCAGAAGACACACTATCTTCAAATTCCTCCGAAAACTAGGAGCGCAACCAAGAGAATCTTGGGCAGCGACCTTATACGGAGGAGGTTGGTGGAATCTTTCAACTAAGATTGTATGTCAAAGAACGATGAATAAGAGATGGTTTGACCAAAAGGGGCTACACTCTCTTACTGATTTGGTTACTCGGAAACGGTTCAACTGTTAGAAGAAACCGCCGTGATACGTTAAAGCGTACGTCCGGTGGTGTGAGAGGTCGGAAATAAAGATAAACACCTTTGCGGAGTCCGCAGGTCTAAATGGGTATCTTTATTTCCTCCTACTCGATTTATATTACTCATTCATGTCGCCCCTTCAGGGCTGGAATCTGTAGATTTCAGCACATTTTCCTAGGGTTTTACCCTAGGTTTTAATATTCCGCCCCGTTGGGGCTATTTGTGTGCATGCCGAAGATTTTCAAAATTTGGCATATCTAAAAACTCAGCTACCAGCAATCTAAAACACCAACTCAAATGCCGTCCCATCTTTCCCATCAAGCTGCATCGTACCATCCAATTGCTGTACCAATCCTTGTACTAGATTTAAGCCCAAAGATTTAGCCTTTTTAAAACTAAAATTATCAGGCATCCCAATGCCATTATCTTTTATTTGCAATAACGATTTTTGGTCAGCTATTTTTTTAAAAACAATAGCAATTTCTCCCTCATCCTTATCTGCGAAAGCATATTTATAAGCATTGGTAATAACTTCATTTAAAATTAAACCGAGTGGAATAGCGGTATCAATATCTAATTTGGAATCATCAATGTCTAATTGTAAAGCTATGGTTTTTCCCGCAGTTGTCTGCGTGCGTGCTATATTATCTGTCAATTCCTCTAAATAAGCTTTCATATCAATCTCAGATAAATTGTCCGATTGGTAGAGATTTTGATGAATGAGTGCCATTGATTGCACTCGGTCTTGCCCTTCTTGCATCATTTTTTTGACGGTCTCATCGGTGGTTTTTCGGGCTTGTTTCGCCATTAAATTGGAAATGATTTGTAGGTTGTTTTTGACTCGGTGGTGAATTTCTTTGAGTAGGACTTCTTTTTCTTGGAGGGATTGGGTTAAGGAATCTTTTTGCTGGTCAATGGTTTTATTGGCTGCTTGAACTCGACGATAAGCGAAAAAGCCAAGTATAAAGATAATGCCTAAGGCACCTAAAATACTTAGTAACAAATTTTGCTCTCCTTCGATTTTCGTAATTTGGAGTTCCTTTTCCTTTTCTTTATTTTCATAAGCCAGTTCTTTTTCTCGCAGTTGGAGCTTAACTTCTGCCTTTGCCAATTCGGTTTTCTGCAGTTCGGTATTTCTTTTTGCTACGATAGAATCTTTAGCAGCGATTATGTCCCAGGCTGCTTTGTAAGAACCAGTAAATTGCAAAGCCGTAGCTAATTCGTGTAATGCTTCTGCATAGTGTTCACTATCTGTTCCTCCCTTTATTCTAAAACCATCAATTGCCTGTTGCGCATATTTTAAAGCGATAGGATATTCTTTTTTTAAATTATAGATTCTGGCTAAAAAGAAAAGAGAAATATTCCTTTTTTCATTTTCTAGGGAATAATGTTTTACAATATCATAGCGCTGAAAAGCATATTTTAGGGCATTTTCCAAATCATTTAAGTTCCAGTAGGCTTTGGTCATCACCCGTAATGCCCAAACAGTAAGCACTTCATTATTTAGTGCTTTACTTCTTTTTAAAATAGGGTGATATTGCTGAAGTGCTTTGAATGGATTGTCGTATAAATCAAAATTGGCGATACTGAGCTTTCCCCACAATATGGCACGTTCATTTCCTTGTTTTTCCCGTAGCCTGATAGCCTTTTGATAATATTCTATGGATTTTTCTTTTTCTCCCATTTCTTGATAAACAAAGGCAATATTATAAGTAGCCTTTGCTTCAAAGTCGCTATGCCCTTCCCGAATACAATAGTCTTTAACTTCGGTATAGTCTTCCAAAGCACCTGCTAAATCTCCTTTTTGTGCTTTAATCATAGCTATGTTATGTAGGATTGTGTAACTAGCAGATTCTGTCCCTATTTTTTGTCTGGCCTGCTCATAATACGCCAAGGCTTCATCAAATTGTCCTTCATAATTTTTAACAATAGCCAACTGAAATAATACTCTTGCTTCAATAGTATTTAATTTTTCATTATTGGCTTCCCTTATCAAGGCTAAATTTTTGAGGGAAATAATCCTTACAGAATCATAGTTGTTTGGGATATAAAAAGTAGCCAATTCCTGCATAGCTGCTGCAATGCGAATAATATCTTTTGATTTCTGGGCTAATCGGAGATATTCTCGGCGGTATTTTTCAGAATCTGGGGGGTTGGTATATTTTAGTTTTTCGCCTAATAGAGATAAGGCGTTCATCTTTGTAGTATCCTTAGTTGCCATTTGTAGTACTTGTTCTAAACTATCTATTTCTCCATTATCCGTCTGAGCCATAGTAGCAGGTAAGCCATAAAATAAAATCAGCCCTAATAGAAACAACCTTAAACCCTTTCTGAAAGTAAGGAGGAAGCAGGGAAAAAATTGTGCACAATGGCGAATTAAGTTCATAAGCATTGGGTTAGTTGTTAATGGTCTTTCCTATCGGGATAGTTTACTATTAAGTTGATAAGGCAAATTAGGATAATCCGTAACTATCCCATCAAAGCCTCTGGTATGCAATCGTTTCATTCGTTTTAAAGGATTAACCGCCCAAACCCAAACCTCGACTCCTCTTTTTTGAATTTTCTCGCCCCAAACCCCATTGTCCTGCTGCCAAGTTATTTTTTTATTACTATAAGGCAGCTTTTTGATTAATTCTCAAAACAGTAGGGTAGCATAAAAATAGGAGCAGAAGAAGCCGTCAAGATGGCTTAGTTATTTTTTGTCGTTGCTTATAGTGCTACATCGTGTAAGTCCAGACATAATCTATAAGGTCGCCAACCGATACTATCCTTTCTGCTGGGTTTTCAATTTCAAGCCCAAATTTATCCTCCGCCTCCCAAATTATTTCTTTGAAAGTCTGTTCGTCATCAACTCCTAAATCGTCTACAATAGAGGAGTCTTCTTGGACTTCTTCTAGCTCATAACCTGTAGTTTCGGATATATTGTTTCTTATTTTATCGCTTATTTCTGCTCTTGTCATAATAAATTCGATTTTGATTAAATCTTAAAATGGCTTGATGTTCCGCTGGTTGTTCATGCAAGGGGTGATTGGTTCTAATTTTCTAATTTTAAATAGCAATAGCAATGACAATGACAATGGCAACCTCAACCTCAAATTCCTACCAAAGGTGGTTTGAATTCCGAAAATTATCAGAGCAGATTTTGAAGTTGAAGTTGCGCTGAAAAATCTATTATCCCTTCCCTAACACATCATCCATAAATTGGGAATATTCGTCAAAGTTGATGCCTTTATCATCTCCTTCGTAGGCTTTAAACAAACCCAATAATTTTTCGGCGGTCATGGTGGCATTCTTCTTCCGTATTAGGGCATCAAAATGTTTGTACCATTCTTTAAATTCGATGGTTCCATTGCCATTGGCGTCAATGAGGTCGAATGCTTTTTGCTTTTCTGCGGTAGTCATGATTTTAGATTTATTGAAGGGCTATTTAGCGCTTCTTGTTATTAAATTTAAATTTATTTTGGGTTGCCAAAAAGAGCGTCTCGCTCCTTCGATTTATTTTCCATTACAAAAGCGGTGAGTGCGGCTTTGAAGAAATAATTATCAACCAGGAGGTTCCAAGTCAAAGTAACGATAATTCCTCTCAACATAGGATTCTCCATAGTCTGGTGGTGGTACTTCTTCCTCTATAAAAATAGCTTCTACAGGACAAGCATCAATGCATAATCCACAGTTGATACACTCTTCTGGGTTGATAAAAAGTTGATCAGTACTCTCATCTTCCGAGCCATAAATGCAATCTACAGGGCATACATCGACACAAGCAGCATCTTTTACGCCTACACAGGGTTCAGCAATAATATGTGACATAATTTTATTTTTTAAAGGTCAATAGACAATATTTGAATTTGTAATACAAAGTCTGTCAAGTAATGATAACAGAAGCATACCAGCAAAGCCAAAGACCTATCTGAAATTGTACAACCACTTCCAATTATCATAAACTTAAGTGAAATAATTTTTTTAAAATACTAGTGCTTTATTGCAATCTTTTTTGCAACGCAGAATTACCATCAGCAAATAAGGCTCTATATGCCGCAGGCAATTCTCTTAGGGTTAAGCCGTCCAATTGGTTGGCAATGGCTTTGGCTTTTTCTAGGGCACTCGCTTGGTCTGCCGCAACAACAAAGCCTGGAATTTTTCGCCATTCTTTTTGACCTGGATGGTCCACCATATAATATTCCAAACGGGCATAGGCTTTCCCATCTGACGTAGTGCCGCCTGGTTTGGCGACGGCATCAATTTTTTCAATGTTTTTAGACATAATTGAATTTTTTAAGTACCT
This sequence comes from Saprospiraceae bacterium, assembly GCA_965277445.1. GTDB lineage: Bacteria > Bacteroidota > Bacteroidia > Chitinophagales > Saprospiraceae > JAFMDF01. Next base: position 170,009 of record CBDICY010000013.1, read on the forward strand.
AATGTTAAGTAATCGTCATATTTGAAGCGACTATTTTTTTGTTCTACAAGGACTTCATCGAGTGCAGAATTTAAGGGAAGCTCTTCCGCCCTCTTCGGTAAAATCAAGAGGCTGTACCCTCCATAAATTTCCCGCTGATTTCGCAGATAAACGCAGATTTTCATTTTGAATAATTATAGAAAATCTGCGGTATCTGCGGGACACCTATAATTTATTGGTAATAATTTTTTCATAATGACTTTTGAGACAACTTCCAACTATAGATAATCCAGTATATTCACAAACAAATCATCTAGTTGCAGCTCGACAGTGTGAGCCGTCACTAAATGTATTATCACGAATATAATCGTAGAATTCTTCTGTATCAAAGGACTGAATACCACCCGGACTAAAACGAATTTGAACAATTTTCCCTTTTCTACGGAAATTTTCTATTCTATAAGTATGTATACTACCTTCTTTAAATTTTATTAGTTTATCTACGATTTCCTTTTCTGAAATTGAAGTATTGACACCTTTTAAAATAATCATTTTTACCATCTTTTAATTTTATTAGAGTTTTGATAACTACTTAACAATTCAGTAGTTAGTTGTTGAAATTAATTTTAATATGATTTGGCTTAAAGCAACCTAAAATCACTTTTATGGAGGTTTTTTCTTAATTTTTTCCCCATTCCCCTCCAACTCAAAACAAGCCTACTCCAAAGTACCTAATCCTACCGAGGTTTCTTCCCTTACTATTTTACAAGGGGATTATGAAAAATGTAGCGCAAGACTGCTTTGGAGCGGGCTTTAGCAGCCATTGGAAAAGGAGAGGAACGATTTAATAACGTCTACGATCACCACCACCGCCACGATAACCGCCACCACCTCTTCTGTCACCACCACGGCGACCATCCCTATCATCAGATTCTCTAACGATAATAGTGCGTCCATCTAGATCCGTTGCATTTAATTCCTCAATAGCCTCTCTAGCTGCCTCCTCATCATCCATTTCTATAAAAGCGAAGCCTCTTGATCTTCCAGTATCGCTGTCCATTATAACTTTTACATTTGCCACATCTCCATATTGGCCAAATAAGTCTTCTAAGTCCTCTTCAGTAGTACTGAAACTTAATTTTGTAACAAAAATTTTCATAATAAAAAATGTTATGAGCGGATTCGAAAAAATAGGCTATAAGGGTTGTGTAGAAAATATTTTGGTCTAAAGTAATCGCCAAATTTATTTGGCTGATTCAAATAAATCAAAATATTATTCTAAAATAATTCAAATAAAGTAGAACTAGCCAAATAAATTTGACTGTTACGAGCAACTTTACCTTTCTACACAATCCAATCGCTTAAATTCATCGAATCCATAAGTTTAAAAAATTGATTTTATATTAATTACCTATATACTGGACAAAAGAGATCTACCTGATTTTGCTGCCCCCGCTCTAGCCCTAAAGGGAAATCAACCCGCGGGAGGGCCTCCTTTGGGAATAAAAGGCGCGCTATGAAATCTGATTAAAGTTTTGTCCTGTACATAGATTAATTACTTAACCAACTACCGCCTGCTTCACCACAATTCGCCCTTCTTTGTCCCTATCCAATTTTTGATTATTCCGCAAATACTCTTCAATAATATCCACAAAAGAAGTGGCTATATTATTCGTTCCATTGGCAACTAAAGCATCCTTTGGAATCCCTAATTTTTGTTCGGAATTTTCGTAATAATATTCTTGTAAACAAACGCTATAGGTCTGGTCTTAATATAGCCAGAAAGCAGGGCTAATCTACCGACCATTTTGCCCGGTTTTCCATCCACTACTTCGGCTTGGAAATCGCCGTGAATGTCATTGGAATGGAGAATGGTAAATCTTTTTTGTACTTTTTCTTTTGCCATTTTTTTAATTTTTTTGCCAGCGAACGTGTCGGACACTTTCAAAATGTCCGACAGATAAAGCTCCGCTGCTCCTAAATCAGATGCCATTCAATTTTATCTCTCAATTGAGAACGTGACATTGGTCCACGTAGCTGTTCATCCCATCTCCCATTCTTAAATATTATAAATGTAGGAATAGTACTTAAACCATATCTCATAGCAATATTTTCGTTAGCGTCTACATCCAGAGATAGGATATCAACTCTTCCTTGATATTCCTCACTAAATTTCTCTAGTATATGCACCATTATTTTGCAAGGGCCACACCAATCAGCCTTAAAATGAACGACTGCCAATTTTTCATTAGACAATACAGTTTCTTCAAAATTATCTTCGGTTGCTACTTTAACTGCCATTTTATTTTTTTTAGATAGCGTAAGTTCAATGTAACAAAAATAAATTGACATTTTAACGTGTCCCCCGAGCGCAGCACTCCCAACCGTTTCACGGTTCTCTTCACAAAACAGTCCTCTAGGACTCTTTTGCTCGTTCATGCTGCTACTAAAAGGGACTTTAAGGGGGCGAAAATTTAAGTTTTCCAATGGAAAACTTAAATTTTCGCCCCCTTAAGAACCCCTCGCCGAGTCGCCGAAGGCGATGAGGCGGAATATCAAGAAATTTTTGAATCGCTGTACTTACCCCTAGTTTTAGAATAATATTTTATAAATAAAAGAATTGTAATTCAGCGCCTTAGCGTTGAATTTTAATGATAAAAAGTCGTTCCTTTTTTTACGAGTCCTTTTTCTTGTAGTACATCATTAATCGCATCTAGCATACCAACATCCTGACTGGTGGCTCGATTGGTTAACATTCGGCGCAATGCCATGTAAAATTGTAATTCCCCTAATGCTAGTTCGTCGGCTCTGGGTTTGCCATCGATAATCATCTGGGCGTAGTTATTGATTTTGTCTTCTACAAATTTTTCTAAATCCATAATAATATTATTTGTGATTGATGAAATTAAGCGCTTGTTTTGATTGGTGGCTCGGGTTAAAAATATTATTAACTGAAGCACCAAGGGTACGGTATTCATCAACATAGGGCGAAAGCCCTATGAAAATGGAATGCCGTATAAACATTAGCTCTGAAAGAGCGACATGGGAAACATCACCCGATTTATGTCGCGCCTTTGGCGCTTTATTTCGGAATGACTTAGAAACATTGGGTTGACACCCAATGCTGGTATATACCGCACCTTTGGTGCTAAATATTTTTTCTTTGCGTAACATCAGTTATTAATGCTTATTGCGATTTAGTTGAGGTTAAAAAATAATTCTCCTATTCCCTTAAGGGTTTCTCTAATTCCGTAATTTCAATTGCTTGCCCATCCAATAATTGACCACTTAAACCTTCCAGTATTTTCTTAGCAGCTTTATTAGGCATAGTGATGAAGGCAAATCCTTTAGACTGATTGGTTTCGGCATCCATAAAAAATTCTAAGGATTCGATTGGTCCATATTTTTCAAAATGGGCTTTAAAATCACTTTCCGTCGTTTGATTAGCAATGCCGCTTATATAAAGTCTTTTCATTTTTTAGGGTAATAAACTATCCAAATGCTTTTGCTTGAATGCTAGCCAACGCAGTAAATTTTTCGATGACATAGGCGGTTAATTTATAGTTTTTCAAATGATTATATGTCAAATAATTGGCTTCTTGAATACGGCCTAAATATTGGGATTTATTACTAGAAGACCGACCCCGTTAAAAATTGACCCAAAATGGGGTCAGTCTTCCAGACCTTAGGAGATTTCAACTCATTTGCTACAAACCGTATCGCTCCTCTGGAGCTAAGACATTGACTTTCAAATAGTATTATCCAAAACTCACGTTATTTAATAAAACTAAACTCCCCTTCCATACACATCATCCATAAAATTGGAATATTCTTTATAATTGATGCCTTTATCGTCTCCTTCATATTTTTTGTACAAATTCAATAATTTTTCTGCGGTCCAAGTAGAACGGGACTTTCTGATCAACTTATCAAAATGTTTGTACCATTCTTAAAAGTCAATGGTGCCATTGCCATTTTTGTCAATTTGATCAAAGGCTGCTAGTCTTTCTGATTCTGATGTCATTTTAAATTTTTTTAATATAAATAGTTAGAAAATAAATTACTGTTTTAACGGGTTGCGAAATGTACTAGGACTCTTTGGTTGCGATAGAAAAATAGGCTATTTCGCAATTGTTTTTACCGAAAACAAAACGTTATTTTGTAAATGGTAATTCCATCCGATTTAGTACATTTACTAAATCGCTACTTTTTTTGTTTGAACTAGGTTGTTATGTAATTAGTGAAAATTTCTCAAGGTAATTAAAAGCCTTAGTTCGTTACCCTACAAAAAATGAGTATCACCGACTCAGTAAGGCTTGTTTATTATTAGCCTATGATTAATTAGACCAATAGTAATTTTGCCCAAAAAAATATCATCGAAATACGAACGGGAACAATATTCCCTTAGCCCTCCCACAAGGATGATTTTTAAATTGTTGTGTGTAGTTTCTCAAAGATTGGTGTTATTGTTTCAAAATGGTAGGTTGATACTGTCAATGCATATTAAAAAAGTAGCATTGTTTAATCCGCTCAAATATAGCATAAGGTTTTCTTTTTTTTCAAGAAAAAAATAGATATTGTGGGTGCTAAAATTAAATTATTTAAAATATTAATTTGATGTAATTAATTGATTATTAGATAGTTGAAATTATTTTGGTGGATTGAATTGTGGGCTTAGAATTGACAAAAGTGACGAAAAAAATCATTAAATAAGGCAAAAAATGACTATAATTGGTCAAATAAGTAGGTGTTAGTAGAGATCTTTTAAATAGCAATAGCAATGATCTCTGCCTAAAGGAGTGAGATGCTATGAGCTAGGAGCAAAATCTAAATTTGGCGGCGGTTCGGCAATGATATGTACCATTAATTTGCTTTGTTGATCTAGAATGGTCTCATCTAATGCCCAAACAGCTTTTTCTGCTGCGGCTATATCTGCCATTTCTACAAAGCCAAAACCGATACCCTTTCCGTTGATTCTTTTTATATCAACTTGAACCACCTTTCCGAAAGGGGTAAATAATTTTTCGAGTGTTGCTTCTTTTAGGTCACTTGGCAATCCACCTGTAAATAATCTGGGCATGATTTGATTTGTTTAAGAATAAGTATAGAACTCGATGATAGCACTTAAAAGCCCTGTCTTTAAAGGAGGAGAAAATGCTGCTAACCCTGAACATTTATCAGGCTTTAACACTATTATTTTAATTAATTACTAAACAAAAAAAGAAGACTCTACACTCTCACATATAGAGTCATCTAAATAATTCTCTCAATATTGCTATTGCTAGTATTGCAAAATTATAACATGGTTTGCTATTTATTTTTACTTTTTTTGTATTTTGTGGGTGAAAAAATGACAGTTAAAATGTCTTTTAAAATTGCAAATATTTGATTGGTAAATAGTTATAGTACTTTTGTTTGTTTAATTGTGGACTGAAAATTGACAAAAAATAATTTGATAGGGAGAAAACTAATAAAATTATTAAAGGCATTAAGCCCAGAAGAATTTCGCCGAATGCGAAAAATCTTCCAATCGCCTATTTATACGAGTAATCCAGACCATCTAAAATGCTATGATGCGCTCCGAAGGTATTATCCTAAATTTAAGCCATCGCTCTTAAAAAAAGAAGCTTTTTTTGATAAAATTTGGGAAGGAGAATCTTTTGATGATTGGAAACTGCGGAACCTTTTTAGAGAACTTACTCGATTGACGGAAGATTATTTGCTCTTATTAGAACAGGTGGATCCGAAAGAACGGCAAAAAAAACTGACTGTAGCTTATGGAAAGCGCAATTTGTATGATTTTTTTGAAAAAGGTACAAAAAGCCTTTTAGCAGAATTGGAAGCATCACCTTATCGAGATAAAAATTACTATTTACAAAAAGCACTATTAAACGAGGCTTGGTATGCTCATCCGTTAAAGGATAGATACGACGAGAAAGATACTTCTTTTGAGGACGGAATGGATAGCCTAGACCAATATTTTATCCATGCTAAAATGCAATATGGTATCGTTCTAAAATCTATGCAAAGGATTTTGAATAAACCCTATGAATTCCGATTTATGGAGCTACTTGAAAAACAAGAGCGAGAAGGGGCTATGAAGGAGAACTCGGTGCTGCAATTATTTTGGTGGTCTTTAAACTTAGAAAGCACGCTCCAAACAATTGATTTTGAAAGGTATGAGGAATTATTGTTTGAGTCTTTTGCTCAATTGAGAAAGGAAGATCAAAAGGTGCTGTTTTTTCATGGGTTAAATTATATCATACACCAAGCGAATAGGGGAGACCATAAATTTAAGTTAATAGCCTTCGAATGGCATAAAAAAGGAATAACATATCAATTGATTTTCGATGGACAAAGTATAGATGCAATTCATTATAGTAATTCTATTACTTATGCTTGTAAAGTAAAAGCATTTACCTGGGCTTTTAATTTTATGCAAGACTATCAACAGTACTTAGAGGCGGAAAATCGAACATTTATCCTAAACTATAACCTAGCAAAATGGCATTATTACCAAAAAGAATTTGAACAAATACTCCCTTTATTAATAGAATATAGGATGCCCATCGCCTATGAGCTAACTTATAGGAACTTAATGATCCGAACCATCTTTGAATTATTTCTAAAAGATAATACTTATTTTGATTTACTGAATCAAAAATTGTTGTCCTTTGAAAAATATTTAGAGAAGCGGAAAAATTTTTCTCTTCAAAAAAAAGCACCACATCGTAATCAGCTAAAAATAATACATAAGTTAACTGGACTATTAATGAAAAATGAAGAGAAAATCTATATTAAAAAGTGGCTATTAGGTGAATTGAACCAATCAACGCCAATTAGTGGGAGAGATTGGTTAATGGAAAAGGCAGCTAGTTTGATTTAGTAGTAAGGGCTTCTTCTTCAAAAAAGAAGCCCTTACAAAGTTTTCCTATAAATCTCCTACATCGTTAATAATAACGCAAGAAATAGTAGCAATCGTTAAGTTGTTAAAGTAATACTTTTCCATGATAAATTTGTTTTGGGGCATGACTCGTTCTGTTCATCAGCGCTGTCAGAAACAGGTAGGTAGAGAGCGTATTGCCTTTGTTGATAAAAAAATGTTATTTATTCGCTAGTTTTCACCTTAGGCATAGGGTTGACTGGCCTACATTGGTTAATTGTTGTAGGGGATAGTCTTTTGTAGGATTGGCTTGTTTGAATGTTGTTATTTAGGTGTGTTTAGAAATTAGACGGTTTGCAAAATTGACTGATTAAGTGAAAATTAAGCAGTTGACTTTTAGAATAATAAGTACTCGGACATAAATAATCGAACAACTTTAAGAATAGTTGCGGGGTGCGAGTTACGGGTTAAAAGGGAAGGATTTTGTATCTAAAGCGGCGAAAATTAAATGAACTATTGAATAATAAGCTTAATTTACCTAAACCAACTCGCAACCCGTAACTCGCAACAAATTAAATATTGTAAGTTTATTTTTGTCTCATTACTTAGCTTACAACAAAGCTATAGTATCATTGAAAAAAATTAGGATTTAAGGGACGAGTCAAGAAAAAGCTGGGACGAATAAGGTGCTATTTCAATAGAAAAATTTCCATTGCTCCATAACACTCTTTTTAAAGGTTGTACTGATGGGAATACTATGAGGAAGAATGCGGATGGTATTGTGTTCAATTTGTTCAATTTTATCAATGTTTACAACATAAGACCGATGGGTTTGGATAAAATATTTGGAAGGAAGCAGGGCAATAAAATTTTGCAAGGTATATCTAATAATAGCGGTCTTTTGATTAGGAAATTGAAGTTCTAAATAATTTTTAAAGGCCTTAATAAAAAGAATGTCCTTAATTTGTATTTTTTTAAAGACCGTTCCTTCTTTCACAAATATGGTTTCATGAATCACCATTTCATTGACAGGCGTTTCGTCATTTGGATGAGGTACTATAGCAGGTGCATTTTTTGAAAAATTAGTTAAAGCCATTTCAATGGCAGCATAAATATCAGCAGTCGCAAAAGGTTTAACGAGGTAGGTAGAAGGATTGGTTAAAGAAGCAGCTTTAATGGTTGCTTTATCGCTAAAGGCAGATAGGTATATAAAAGGAATTTTGTACTTTTTGTTGATTTGTTCGCCTAGCCAAATTCCAGACTTTTCGCCTTTTAAATGGATGTCTAGAATAGCCATATCTGTTGTTCCTTTATCCAATATCTTTAAGGCTTTTTCTGCGGTCATAGCATAACCAGATGTTTCATATCCCACCTCTTCGAGCGAATCTATCAAATTATCAATGGTGGTAAATTCATCTTCTACAATCAATATTTTTAGGGGATTTTTCATGGATGTGAGGTTATGAGGTTGCAAGGTAATGAGGTAACAAGGTTGCAAGGTAATTATATGTAGCCTTTTCGGCCTTGTTACCTTGTTGTCTTGTAACCTTGTCACCTCAAAAAACTAATTCAAATTGAGTTCCTTGATTAGACCCTATGAATTTCATAGTGCCATCTAATTGTTCGACTAGGCCTCGAACTAGATTTAAGCCAAGTGATTTGGCTTTATCAATATTAATATCGTTGGATATGCCGATACCATTATCTTTTACTTGCAATTGAAAACCTTTCTCCGTTGTTTTTTGAAAAGAAATTTTAATTTCCCCAGCATCTCTTTCTGGAAAAGCATATTTATAGGCATTTGTAATTAATTCATTTAAAATTAAGCCAATAGGAATAGCGGTATCTATATCCAATTTAGAATCGTCTGTATTGAGCACAATCGTTATCTCTTTTCCTGAAACCCTTTGAGTTTGGGCTATATTTTGGGTTAATTCTTCTAGGTATGCTTTGATGTCGATACTTGATAGATGTTCAGATTGATAAAGGTTTTGATGGATTAATGCCATAGATTGTACCCTATCTTGCCCTTCTTTCATCATTTTTTTAACGGTACTATCCGTAGTTTTTCGAGCCTGTTTTGCCATTAGATTAGAGATAATCTGTAGGTTATTTTTGACTCTATGATGGATTTCTTTGAGCAGAGATTCCTTTTCTTTTAAGGATTGGCTCATTGCCTTGCTTTGGGTTTCTATAATACTATTTTGCTTGCGGATTTTTAAAAATAAAAAAGCGAAGGAGATAAGCCCTAATAAAGATAATAGGGCTGTTAGCGAAATCCATTTATTCCTGACTTCTAAATTTTCTTTTTCATTTACTAGAATAAGATTTTGTTGTTCTTGCGTTTCGGTTTTATACTTTACATTTAATTCATCAAATGCAATTTGTTTTTTAGCTGTCCATAAACTATCTTTTATACCTTCCCATTGTTTATAATGATGAAGAGCTGATTGATAATCTTTTTTATCAAAAGCCCAATCGTATTTTAGTTCATAGAAATCCTTTAGTTCGTCAATTATACCATTTTGGGAAACGAATTGAATAGCTGAATCAAGATGGGTGTTAGCTAATTGTTCTTTACCCAAACCTTGATAAGCCACGGCCAATCTGTAGTCGTGAAGATAATAATAGGAATCGAATTTAGTTTGCTTCAATTTTGAGACAATATCAATAACTTTTCTAAACTGTTTATTTTGTAGGAATAATTCGGTCTGCTCTAAAAGAATCGCATCGATAAGACCACTATTGTCAAGGGATTGAGCAATGTTCATTGCTTGTTCAAAGGCATTTTTTGTTTCAATAAGGTAGTCTTGATAATCAGATGTAGCATTTTTTAAGCCTTTCGTTTTTTTCTTGTAAAAATCTAAATAGATATAGCCTTTGTAATAGAGGCTAACAGACTCTCTAATTGGTAAGTCGCTTTTTTTTGAAAAGGAAATGGCCTCCTCAATAAACTTGATGGCTGTTGCTTCATTGTCAGCATAGCAATTTAGTAATGCAATTCGCCCTAAGATAATACCTATTTCATTTTTATCCTTTCCTTTTTTACTCCACTCTAAGCCTTCGAGCATTAAAGAAAGTGCTAAATCATAATTACCTTGTCTTTCTGCCAAGCGAGATTTTATATTCAACCCTGTTGCTTGATATGTTGGTTGATTGAATTGTCCTGCTATTTTTATTAATTGATTAGCTAAAGAATCTACTTTAGTTCTGTTGTGATTATTCTCATAAATTAATAATAATTCATGAGAAGCTTCAAAATAATGAGTAGTACCTATAGTAGCTGAATCCAGGAATAAAATAAGTTCTTCTTCTGAATAGTCCTCTAAATCTTTTGCAAAACTTTTAGAGGGAACAAGTAAAATGCAGAAAGATAAAAATAAGATAACTTTATTTAAGATATTTTTATGTAGGACTGGTAAAAATGGAAAAACGAAAAGGTTAGAAAAACGAAATTTCAAAATTTAAAAGTTATTATAGGTGAAACTAATGATGATTCTTTAGCTAGGCAAAGCAATACAATTTAAAGAGAGAGAAAAGAGAATAGGATAGGAAATCTAAATGCTTTAACTTAGATGGTTCAGTAATTAAGTAAATGATAGTTTAAATTCATTACAAGAAATTCCTAATCAATGTGTTATCATTACTCGAAACCCACCCAGTTGACGGTAGTCGGGCAGACCGATTTACTGCATTAATGGGTAGTTGATTAAATCATTGATTATTAATTAATCCTATTGCCATATTGATAAATACTAGGAAATAATTAGTGAGAGAAACCAATGATTTATTTATTGAACCACTAGATATAGAAAAGCAAGTATACTAACGTAAATATAGAAAAAAAATAATCAACCACAAACTAAACAAAAGAAATGGGGGCATCTCAAAATGTCGTTTATTCCGATTGAAGTAGTTTGTAACTACGGTTATAATGCAGTAACGCCGTAGTTACAAACTACTTCAATCGGAATAAGTAAAAGGATGAGACATTTTGAGATACACCCAAAGAATTCTAAAGCGTATGTTGATTTTGGAAATATTCAACGGAATCATACCATTAAATAAAAGAATTTACTGTCCTTTTAGTACTCTCACTAATATTCTTTTTCCTATAAAAAATACTAATAACATTTAAAAACCTATTATGCTGACCTTTACAAATTATAACAAAATGCTACTCAATAAATAATATATTTTTATTTGATAAATTCTTTTTTTTTATTTATGTTGCATAAAATTAAACAAAGCACACCATCAAACTTCCCCCATTTCTACTAAAATTCCCCTCATTTTAGCAATGCTTATTCAACTAACAAGCAACACTCAAACCTCACTTTAAGACACAGAAACGAATTGGTTTATTTAGCATAACAGGTCATTTTCTGTTTTGTTAGGTATAGATTTTAAATAGCCAAAATCAATTCTCTAACTTTTATATACTCACATTCTATAATAAAAGTAGGTTCGCCGTATCACTAAAATAAGATTTTTAGATTAGTGATGACTGGATAGTAGTTAGTTTAAAATGACTGACAACTAAATGTTATGGTACAGTCGTAATAGTCAAATAAAAGAGACTGTAGCGATTTAGATATATTAAAAAACATCAATCATTAAAATTTGAGTCTTAATATTTTTCGAGAGAATGGGTAATTTAAATAAAGAATAGAGACCAATTTTCGGGAAGATTAAACATCTATGAGTATGCAGTTAAAAACTTTTACACCAATTAATTTACTGGTTAGTAGGCGAATATTAAGCCTTTTGTTTTTTACACTTTCCTTTACTTTTTACAGTTATGGACAATGCTCCATGTCTTGCGACGATGAAATCCAAGTCTCTTTAAATAATGAATGTGAGGCAGAGATTACTTATCGGATGATTCTACGAGATCCTGATAATTCTAATATTTGTAGCCCTAATGGCCCCTCTGCTTATAAAGTAGTGGTAATGGATGAGGAAGGGGTAGAAATTCCATCCAGTCCAGTTATTACTTGTGAATATATTGGTCGTACTTTATTAGTCAAGGTAAAACATTGGTATTCAGGAAATAGTTGTTGGTCGAAGGTGGTAGTAGAGGATAAAATAGCACCGCGAATTAGCTGTGAATCGGTTGAATTATGGTGCAATCAAAATACCGCCCCTGTCTCAGAAGGTGGAAGTGTGCCTAATCCAGTTTTGATGGATCTTTGTACCGAAGATTGTTCCGGAGTAGCAATGAATTATGAAGATAAAACCGTTTTAAATGTATGCGGAGATGAAGAACATCTTAACGGAATAGCGGGAACAATTTACCGAACTTGGACAAGTTGTGATGATAACGGTAATTGTAATACCTGTGTCCAAACGATTACTTTAAGATTAGCAGAATTGACAGAAATTCATTTTCCACCAAACTATATTGGCGAAAATGCTTTTTCTTGCGCAGATTTTGACCCAGAAGATTTAAGTTTAGTAGGTGTGCCTAACTTACATGACTTGGAGATACCGTATGATATTTGTCAAATCACTACTCAACATAAAGATGTTATTATACCAAAATGCGATGGTGCTTTTACCATCGAGCGTACTTGGACATTACTTAACACATGCACAGAAGAAACACGGGAACACATTCAATTGATCGAAGTGGCGGACAAAACAGCGCCTACAATTGCTTGCGACAACGATGAACTTATCGTTGTTGCATCGGCGAAATTAGCGCCTTTTTCTTGTTTGGCAACGGTAATGATTCCATCGGCTACTATCACAGATGATTGTAGCAATCCAGAGAGTATCCATGTAATTACAAAAATTTATGGAACAGATTCGGAAACTGGTCAAAAGAAAGTAATTGCTCGTGTAGAAGATGCCAATGGTGGATTTATGCAAGAATTGAAGTTTGGGACATACGAAATCTATTATCAAGCAACAGATGCCTGCGGAAACATTAGTAATAATCTAGACAATCCTTGTATTATAGAAGTGAAAGATGATATTCCACCCACACCTGTTTGCAATGCCTTAACCAAGTTGTCGCTAGACAGAAATGGAGAAGGACTTATCTATGCAGAATCTTTTGATAATGGTAGTTATGATAATTGTTGTATCGAAAGCTTCCTGGTGCGAAGAATGGACGTTGATTCTACGGTATTTATGGAATATGTGGAATTTAGTTGCGAAGATACCCAAATAGATAGCCCTTTGTTGGTCATGTTGCAAGTGACAGACTGTTATGGCAATAGTGCCATTTGTATGATAGAAGTATTAATAGATGATAAAACACCACCGACGATTATTAGCTGTGCAGAACCAGTTACAATAGCATGTAAAAGCCGAGTAACATTGACAGAAATTAGAGATAGTTTATTAACACCACCAACTGCCGAAGATGATTGCGTCGGAGGACTTAATTATAAGGTGATGTTGAAGGAAGATTTTAGAAATGATTGTGGCGTCGGTGCAGTTATTTATACTTGGGAAGTATATGATGCTGCTGGAAATGGGCCAAGTACTTGCGAACAATTAGTAGCATTTATAGACGATACACCAGTAACGCTTAATTTTCCAGCAGACTTTTTGGATACGACTTGTGTAACTGATGTTAGTGCATTAACACCCGATAGAACAGGGGATTTAGAAATAATCGGAAATGATTGTGAAACTGTAGAATTTTTCTATGAGGATTCGCCTATTCATGGCGATGATCCATCTTGTATGACTTTTTATCGAACTTGGTTAGCAAAGAATCTTTGTACGGATTCTATTTATGAGCACATACAAATGATAAAAGTAATGGATGTAGAAGCGCCAATCCTTGATTGTAATGGCGAATTTTTTGATATATGTTTGGATGGAGGTGCGTGCACCCGCTCTTTTGAAGTAGGAGGCGTAACTGCTTTGGATTGTAGTAGTGAAGTAGCCATTCGAGCAGTATGGACTTTTACCCCAGCGGATATATGCTCAGGGGAAGTAACGACTGGTATTATTGAAGATGCGGGAAATGGCTTTATGAGTCCAGAAGTAGGACAGGGGCAATTATGGGTTGATTTTTATGCAACCGATGCTTGTGGAAATGAAGCGGTTTGTAGAAGAGATTATACCGTTATAGATTGTCAAGCACCAGAAGTGATTTGTATTCCAGGGTTAACTTTAAATTTAGATGATGCAGGAGAAGTAGAAGTATGGGCAAATGATTTCCATCAAGAAATAATTGATAATTGCGAAGATTGTGGCAATGACTATATTTTCTCTTTTTCTCAAGATACAAGCGAAACCGTAAGGTTTTATGGATGTGATGATTTAGGCCTTAAATCAGTTCAAATTTGGGTAACAGATGCTGCGGGAAATCAAGGTTTATGCCCTGTTACTTTTATTATCAAAGGCGCCGAAATATGTGCTGAATTAGGACAAGATACGACAGGTACGGTTGATACGCTAGGGGGAATGGCAGGCATAGGTGGACAAATTTTTCAAGAATCTGGAGAAGCGGTAGAATTAGTGGAAGTAACCGCTGAAAATCATTTATTAGAGATGATGGATCAATCATTGACGAATACGGAAGGTCAGTATAATTTTGAATTTGCAAGAAGCTCCAATGTGAATATTAATCCTAAAAAAGAAGATGATGTGTTAAATGGCGTCACTACTTTTGACATTTTACAATTAAGAAGACATATTCTAGGTTTTGCAGAACTAGATTCTCCTTACAAAATGATAGCAGCGGATGTGAATCGTAGTAATTCGATTACTACAGCAGACATTGTAGCGCTAAGAAAAGTTATCTTACAGATAGACGAGATCTTTAAAAATAATACTTCTTGGCGGTTTATCAAGGCAGACCACCAATTTACCGATCCTACGAATCCTTTTGTAGGAGAAATGCCAGAATATGCCAATATTCCTGAATTACAGGAAGCTATGGAAATAGACTTTGTCGCCATCAAAATTGGAGATTTAAACGGCAATGCGGTAGGTCGTAAAGCAGTCAACTCATCTGCACAATCTAGAAATCAACCGCAAATTGATTTTTCCTTAAGGGACAGACAAATCAGTAAAAACACTATTGAAACAATTACTTTTACATTAAACAAAACAGTTATTCAAGCACTACAAATGACGCTTAGTTTTGATCCTAGTCTAGTAGAACTAGTGGATATTCCTGCAACGAGCCAAATTAGCGCTGCTAATTTTGGTACTCGTTTCTTGAATAGAGGGATTTTAACTATGAGTTGGGAGGAACCAATAGACACGAACGAACCATTAAGTTTTCAACTAAAGGTGAAGGCGAATAAGACCGTGGCAGTAAGCGAATTATTTACAATTAATTCTGCTTTCACTCCTGCCGAAGCTTATGATGGACTAGGAACGGTTTATCAAATGGGCTTAGTATTTTTGGGTAATAAATATGATTATGCATTATTCCAAAACCAACCGAATCCATTTAAGCAAGCGACAACTATTCGATTCATGTTACCTGCAAAAAGCCAGGGCAAATTGACCATTTTAGACAGCACAGGACGAACACTAAAATCCGTCGAGCAAAGCTTTGAAAAAGGGATCAATGAAGTGGAAATGAGTGATGTTCAACAAAAAGGATTGTTGTTCTATCAATTAGAAACGGAATTTGGTACACGGATTCAAAAGATGCTTCGATTGGAGTAGCAGTTAACAATAACGCCTATTGATTAACTGAATTTTTCAAAGATTACAACATTTAAGAATTGCCTAGTAAGCAAAAAAAACTAGCCAATCGTTTCCACGGGTGAGGAAACGGTTGGCTTTTCATTTATCATTCTTTCAAAGGATTGTATGCCAGTTGGTAGTCGCTTAATATCACGAAATTACAAAAAAATAACAAAACAGATTACTTTCTTTTAATCAGTCTTGGTAACTTACCCGCAACCCGCAACCCGCAACCCGCAACCCGCAACTTTAATCCACTATCTTAAAAGTAGTCCGTCGATTAGCCTGATGTTCTTCTTCCGTACATCGAGCACAAACGCAATCTACTGCAGGCGAAGATTTTCCATAGCCACGAGAAGACAATCTAGTATCTTCAATACCAGCAGAGATTAAATAATCTACGGCAGACTTTGCTCGTCGAGCAGATAAATCTTGGTTATAATTGGCGGGACCTTGGCAATCGGTATGTGCCGCTAGTTCTATTTTAATTGTTGGATTTTGGCTCAATAAATCTGCCAATTCATTTAAGGTTGGTTTGGCATCATTTCGAATATCTGCCTTGTCGAATTCATAATAAATATTGTCTAAAACAATCTCTTGGTTTTTGAAGATTTTATCTAGGACAATCTCTATTTCAAACAAGCGATCGGGGTCAGCAGGATCTTTGCTAATCCCTTTGGTAGAAAATCGTTCATCATTATTCAAATACCCTTCATTGGACGCAAAAAAGTCATAATCCGTGTCTTCCACTAAGGTTAATTCAAATAACCCATTGGCACCTACTTTGACCATTTCATTTTCACCATTTACCGTAATTTGTACATTCGCACCTTCTAATGGTTTGCGACCCAAAACTCGACTATTCGGATTATTCGGATCTTCATATATTTTTTCTAAAACATAGCCATTTAAAGTCATTGAGTAAACGACAGGTGGTTCTTCTTTAGTGGTATCTTTCGGTGGGGGAGGAGGAGGAATTAATTTTTCAAAAGTATAAATATCATCTAAACCACTCCCTTCATCCCGAGTAGACGTAAAATAACCTTTATGAATCACTTTAGGATTGACAATAGGTGCTCGATAATCTACCACATAATTGAAATCATCTGCCCCAGAATTAATAGGTGCTTTTAAATTAAATGGAGAAGACCATTCCCCATTATCTCTTTTATAAACCCTAAAAATATCTAAACCGCCCATTCCTGCATGGAAGTCAGAAGAAAAATAGAGGGTATCGGCATCTACCGTTGGAAACTTTTCATTACCAATCGTATTGATATTTCTACTCAAAATTTTGGGAATATCCCAACCTGCAGGGGTGCGCTTGCTTTCATAAATATCAAATCCACCCCAGCCGTCGTCAGGGTGATTAGCCGAAAAATATAAGGTATTCCCGTCATCAGAAAGAGCAGGACTAATATAATTTATTTCAGGTTCTATAAAGTCAACAACTCGTGCGACAGACCAATTATCGCCATTTCGTTCACTCCTCATAATCTTACAATAAGCTGCATTATTTTCATCTCCAAAACAACGGACAAAATACATTTCACTAAAATCTTTCGTAAAAACCGCCGAACCTTCATTATGCACCGTATTAATCGGAGAATCAAAAGCGGTCACCTCGTTCGTATTCAAATCTACTATAAATAAGTCCATGAAGTCTTTTCCCGTCCAGGTATATTCTTCTTCCCCCATACTTTCCGCTCGATCAGAACTAAAAACCAAAGCATTGCCTAAATAAATAGTAGGAGAAAAATCAGCTGCTCGATTATTGAAGCGGGTCTTTCCAACTGTATATTCTTCATAAGCGCCAACGGCTAACCATTGCATCGCAATTTCACAATTCCGAATTTCTCGTTTATACTCATAAGGGCTACCAATCTCATTCCCTAAATCCTTAAAAGCTTGTGCTGCTTCTGCATATTGCTGCGTTCGTTTCAAGGCATAAGCATATTCTTCTAAGGCATCTGTGCCATAAGAATAATCATAAGCGGTTAAATACCATTCTATTGCTTCATCAGATTGGTTGGTGAATTTATAACTTTCTCCAACTAAAAAAGCCAATTTTCCTTGATCTACTCGGCTTTTAGCTCGCTTATATTCTGATTTGAGCATCGGAATGGCTCGTTTGAATTGTTTGCGTTCAAAAGCGGTCGTACCATCTTTAATCTTCTGGACATAGGTACAACTACCGACTAGACAAAGCAGCGAGCAGGAAAGGAGTATATATTTGAACATATTGGGTGAATTTTATTGCACTCAGAAAAACGAATTAAAGCGAAAATTAGTAATTGTTTATCAAAAAAACGTTTAGAGGTACTTTTTTGTTGTTAATTTTTTGAGCGTAGCACCGACATTCTTGATTGCATTTCCTCAAGAAATGCTAGAATGAGTAACTATTAAAATGAAGAAATAGACTTTATTCGACAAAAGGCGAAGGGGGAATGGCGAAAGGGCTGATATATGAATAATTTCAAAATAAAGCCTAATGATTAAATGCTGGCTAAACTTGATATTAAATCGCTAAATTCTAGCATACTATCCCATACTTACGCCTTTATTTCCCTCCATCCTTCTATACTAAAGAGTCGAAAGTTGACGAATGAGTTGTATGCCTGCCTGTTTCCAAGTATTAAAAGTAGGAATATTTTCATTGATGTACTGCTGCAAAATTGCTAAGGAATTAGGCATCAATACCAATTTTTCCAACTGATAGGCTAAATCAGTTAAATCCCCCACTAAATAGCCCGTTAAACCATGTCGAATATGATGTTTGACATTTCCTCCAGCTAAAGCTAAAATGGGTAATCGAAAAGTTCGTGCTTCTTGTAAAGCCATGCCGTAAGTCTCCATAAAAGCAGTAGAAATAAATAAATTACTCTCCTGATAATAGGAGTGCAGTTGAACCGAAGAAAGTTGCCCTTTGTAGTTAACTATCTTTTGTAAAGCAGGATTTTTATTAAGAAAAGTTATACACTTTTGGGCATAGTCTGCTTCAATTTCCGCAGAGCCAATTAGTTGTATGTGTAGCTGGTCAGATGATTGAAGCAAGAAGCTAGTAGTGAGTTTTTCTAAGAATGGTAATATCCCTTTTCGTTCCACTAAATTAGCGACTAGTAGCGCTTTAATAGGCGTTGTTTGTCTATTAAAATCGTCTTTTGGTAAATCGTCGATAGCAGGCAGAACGACTATTTTCGGTTGGGATAATTGATTAGCGACTAAATAATCAGCCGTAAATTGACTACTCGTTAAAAAGCCATTAAATTGCTGTAAAAAGGGATATTCCTTTTGTTGAAAATAGTCTTTGCTTGACCAATTTTTTGGTGGATATAAACTTTCTAAATGATGGACAATTAACCAAAAATGCACCTTTTTCTTAGCTTTTACATTAAAAGACTTAGTGCTTCCAGAACTCCGAGTTATGGAAGCACGCTCCATATAAACCTTATTTCTTTTAGTGAAAATGGATGCTAATTGCGAAAAATATAAGGTGTCAAAAAAATAATGTCCTTTCAATTGTGCAACGGATTGTTTTTGAAAGGTCGCTAAATCCATCACTTCAATAAACTGCTCATTTGCTCGCAGTCCTGCGATTAAATTTTTATTATAAATATTGCCTCCTGATTGAAATGCGTTGACATCAGGAATGACGAAGGTAATAGTGGTTGAAAGGTGCAAAGGTGACGAGGTTGAAGGGTGATGAGGTAACGAGATTGAAAGGTTGAAAGGTTGAAAGGTTCAGAGGTAATAAGGTTATAGGAGATCTAAGTGTACCTTATAACGAGGGAGGACAGAAGTTAGGATAAAGTTCTCTTGATTTAATGGGGGGAAAAAATCATAGATCATACATCATAAATTCCATCTAATTTTTACGTTACAGATTTATGATGTATGATTTATGAACTATGATGTAAGATTTACCCAAACCCGATCCCTCAGTCTGCTTTGTAACCCCTTAACCTTGTCACCTCGTTACCTCGTCACCCCTTATTTCACCTTCCCTTCATAACTAGCCCAAGCCACATGACTTTCCCCTAAAGTAACCAATAGTTTACCTTTGAAATTTGCTTTTACTTTTTTAGAAATTTCTTGATGAATATATTTTGCCAGAAATTCTGTTGTAGTCAGTTTATCTTTAAATTGAGGTAAATCATCTAAATTTTGGTATTGCAAAGGACGCAAAGCTTCTTTTAAAACATCCATAGCTATGCCGATGTCCATAACTATGTTATTTTCGTCCAATTTTTTAGATTTGAATTCGGCATCGACTACATACGTTGCGCCGTGTAGCTTTTGCGCAGGTCCAAAAGCAGGACTTGGCAAAGAATGGGCAATCATGATATGTTCTCTTATTTTTACAGTAAACATGTAGAGTAATTTTGAATGGCCCAGACTTATTGAAATTTATGAAATAATCTGTGATTTTTGAATATTCGGATACTGTCTGGGCAATCCCTTGTGGTTGCCCAGGCAATGGATTTTTCTCAGAGAAGGGCGAGCACAAGGCATCGCCCCTACTATATTATCGGTTTAAATGAATAATTCAAAAACGCCTAATAATTACTAAATTTCAATTAGTCAGGAAAAATGACATTAAAAAATACAGACTAAAATTTGTATTATAAGCGCCGCAAAACTAGCAGAATTTTATCAATAAAAAAGCCGAAAGCTAATTAACTAAGGACAATGGAATTTCTAAGACCTTCTTTTTTTATTGTTGGAGAACGAAAATGCGGCACATCGTCCTTATATCGCTATTTAGTGGCGCATCCCAATGTGCTGCCTTGTCAACTAAAAGAACCTAATTTCTTTGGGAAAGGAGTTGTACATGTCCATCAAAACATAGCCACTTATTGGCAATTGTTTCCAAAAAAAGAAACGAATGAGGCTATTCAATTTGACTGGCCAGAACTAAACGAAAAAGGCATTTTATATCATGAAGCGGTAACGGTAGCACGAAAAACAGGTGTTCAATACATCACAGGAGAAGCAAGTGTGAATACTTTTTATGATGTCAACCCACAACTGGTACAACAATATTTACCAACAATCAAATTAATTGTCTTATTTCGAAATCCAGTAGCCAGAGCTTTTTCTCATCACCGAATGTTTCAACGTTTTCAAGAAGAGGGCAGGGACTTAGGATTTAAAGTCAATGATTTTGCTACAGATATTTTAGCAGAAATGGAATTAATTAAAAAAGGCGGACAAGGGCATTACTTATCTCCAAGTATTTACTTGCCGACTTTAAAGCGTTGGATGACTATTTTTGGAAAAGACCAAATTAGGGTCTACTTTGCCGAAGATTTGGCGAAGGTAGAAATGGCGGATAAAGTGATGGGCGATATACAGGAATATTTGAATTTGCCGTTTTTTGATTACAAAACTATTTTAGTTCAAAAATTTAATGTAGCACCAAAGGCTAGTATGGACGAAGAAATTAAAACTAAATTGCAATTGTTTTTTAAAACATATAATCAGCAGTTAGCAGCATTTCTAAATTGCTCCTTGCCGACAGGATGGGCATGTTGATTTTTAAATCTTTTAAGAATAAGTACCAACACACAATTATTATTAATTTTCAGCGGCTTCTTTTTCCGCTATTTTCCTCTGAAAAATCAAGCCGTAGCGGTGCTATGACTGGATTTTTTAAAGAAAACTATCGAAAAAATAATCTCCCTGAAATTTTAAACTAATTATGAGTTGGTACTTAGGTTGTACGGATTAAGCGGATGGAGCGGATTTTTAAAAGACTTGAAAAAATCAGTATACAATCAACCAAATCCGCTTAATCCGTACAACCTATTAAATATGCCGATATATTTAACGTAAAACTAATAATTGCTGATTTACCACCTCATTAACTTATAACCTTATAAACCTTATCACTTCACATTAATATGACAGGAACAATCAATCAATCAATCAACGTCGTATTATCCGTTGCCTCAAAGTCTAGTTTTTGCAACAAATGAATAGAGCGTAAGATGAAAAAATGATAAATATCCGTGTCAATTTAATTAATTTGTTAGTTGCCATGAATTGAGTTATAAGCTAGTTATCGTCTTTAATATTATAGGTCGAATTCCTTACCTACGTCTTTGAAAATTGAAAATTGTCAATATTTAATAACCCATCCCAATCCTTCATTAAACAAAATACCACCTCGTAAGGCGTCAAAAAAAGCAGGACTATCGGCAAACGCAATTTCATCCGTAATATGCGCATCAAAAACGGGATTTTTGAGTAATTCCCAAACCACTTGTTTCCGCCGTTGATAATCCCAACGAGCATTTTTAGCAAAAGGCACATGCCCAACTTGAGAACTAATAATTTGTTTGCGATGATAATGAAAATCAGCCCCTAATTGTAATTGAACAGCTTTGTTGCCATACCAACTTAGTTCAATAATTTTCCCTTCCATTCCGACCGCTTCAATGCAAGTTTGCAATCCAGCTGAAGAACCAGACGTATGGAAACTATAATCAAAATTTTGTAGGATATTTGGATTGGTTGAAAAGCCCATCTGAGTTGCCTGAGCGATTCGATAACCGTTTTTTTCTAGTACCACTACTTCCACCGCAGGCATTAAAGAAAGCAACCTAGTCACCAAACCACCAATCATTCCAAATCCACAAACGACGACTTTATCTCCAACACTTACGCCACTATCCCATATAGCATTTAAAGCCGTTTCAATATTACTAGCTAAAGCTGCCCTTTTTGCAGGAATGTCTTTAGGAACGAGGCTAATATTAGCGCTATCAACAAGTAAGGCATCTTGATGTGGATGTAGTAAATGAACTAATTGTCCTTGATGTTGCCCTTTAGTTGTAATTGCTCCAACTAAAGAATAACCATATTTTACAGGAAATCCAAAATCGCCACCCATACAAGGCACGCGCATTAATTGATGCATAGAGGTAGGCACTTGTCCACTAGCGACTAATTTTTCTGTTCCAGTACTAACCAAAGAATATAAACTTTTAATGATTAACTGGGAAGATAGGGGAGTGCCTAGTGCTTCTTGTTGAAGAGAAGATTTAGAAGGAGAAAGATGCCAAAGGGCAGTACTTTTCATAGCGAAAATTAAAGATACAATTATGAAATTCTAGGAATCTATTATTAGTTTATGAGTAAAACCATCCTGTTAAATCCTGCAAAATCCTATCATCTTGTAAGAAACCCAGTAAACATCATACTATCCCCAAAAGGCAAAAAATTGTATTCCTTAAAACTAATCGCTTCTTGAACAGCCCCAATATTGGGCAAAACAATACTCGCTTTTCCAGAACCAAAAATCATCGGCGCAATATGCAATTGCAAAATATCGATGGCTTTGGCATTAACAAAGTTAGAAGTCGTTTTTGCGCCTCCTTCCACATATACAGAATGAATGCCTAATTTGAATAACTTGGCTAAAATAGCAAGCGGTTCAATATCATTTTTAGGACACTTTTTAGAAAGTACAATAGATTCTAAAGGTGGCTGAACAATTATTTTTTCTTTACCAAAAACTAAGATTTTTTCATTAGAACAATCTAATAAACTTTTAAAATCACTCTTAGGATTCCCCAAGACAATTCTAACAGGGTTTTTACCATTCACATGCCGCACATTCAATTTAGGGTGATCTGCTTCTACGGTCCTACTTCCTACTAAGACCCCATCACACATAGCCCTCATTCGATGGGCATGCGTCAAATTCTCCGTATTGCCAATCCATTTAGAATCCCCTGTATTCGTTGCAATCTTAGCATCTAAAGTTTGTGCAAAATGGGAAATACTAACGGCTCGATTGAGTCTCCGAGCTTTCAAAGAAAGGAAGCAATAAGGCAGATATTTCTTCAAAAAAAGAATGCTTGCTGCATCTATACCTATTTGCCGAATAGGTGTGACATTGCCTGCTGCGGTTAATTCAAAAGTAGTGATTGCTGCTAATTTAGCAGGTCTTTTTTTTTCACAAAGAATCAAAATCTGGTTGTTAATATCGGAGGGTATTTCATTAATATGTACGATACCGGTGTCTCCATGAATCCAACAAGTATGAATAGGTGAATTAAAAGCCTTAACAGCTTCTTTAAGATTTAGGATGGCGTTCCAAATATTTTCCAATGATGCTTTTGACTGATGAATTCGTAAATTTGCGCCAAATTAGGTATTAATTCAATTTTATAGTAAGACTTGTCCATAAAATCATTCTTTTTTTAATCAATTATGTCTATACTCTGACGGAAGACACTTTATATTTATGATAGAAAGACCAGCCAAAAGATAAGCCCACGAAGGCGGCGGCGAAGTAAACAATAGGGAAATACCAAGAAGGAGAAAGAATAAATGGACTTAATAGACTAATAAATAAAAAAGCCGCTGCATATTGGCCAATCGGGTTTTTAGGGGTAACTAAATGTTGCCAACCTAGACCGAGTACAAGTAATTCGTATCCATAATGTAAATACCCAATACTTAGAAACCAGAATGATACCTCATATTTTTGCACTAAAATAAAAGCAAGTAGAACCACAAAATAGGCATCTACTGTTTTGTCAAATAACCCACCAATTTCGCTCATTTGATCATATTTTTGAGCTAAAAAACCATCTAGACCGTCTAACAATACAGCGAATCCAAATAAACCAAAACTAAATAATTCTGGTAGTTGATCAAGAAAAAGGACCGTTACGGAGCTGATAATAAACCTGATAGCGGTTACTTGGTTAGCATAACTACTCAAAAAAATAGGAGTAGTCGATTTTTTCGGGTGATGATGAAAAAAAAGATAAAAAAAGGAAAAAGCTGCAATTAGCGGCAGCCAAATTACGGATTTAGCGGTAATGGCTACTAATAATGCAATGGTCATTACAATCGAATTACATATTACCCAATTAGATTTTGTTCGTTCCAATTATTTTATAATTTTAGATTTTGTTTTATGGTAGAAGTAGTCGTCAACAATAAAACAATAGAGCAATACAACAATTCATATTACTTAAAAAAGGCAATGCTAAAAAAAAGTCATCTATTTTACGCTATTCTATGTTGGATATTATTCTTTTTGTTGAATAGTTTGCTTTTTTTTCCTGCCTATGGAGTAGATTGCCAGTTACATCCTATCTCCGAAACTAGCGATATTACAGACGCTTGGTGGCAACCATTTTTAGTAGGGAATTATAATGTCTTTTATCAACTCTGTGGAGATTTTCTATTATTATTAGTACCTGTCTTATTTTTAAAAAAAGACCACTGGTTTAAAAAAAACTACTTGCCGATAGCGGCTTTAGGCTACTTGTTTTTACTATATTATAACATCTACTTGGAGGGCTATAAAGGCATGTACTCCGTTCATCCAATTTTTGAAAATGACTGGGTGATTGTCAAAGAAGTATTGCCTACTTTTTTAAGAGAAATTTCGGTTAAGGGAAGTACTTATTTAGGTGGATTTTTAGGATTTATACTACTTTCGATTTTGATTTTTAGTGGGGTAGTATTTATGCAATATAAGCTCTTACAGTATAAGCAAAAACCATTATTTTGGGGAATAGGAATTGCGTTATCAATGATAGGTTTTTTTGGCTTACCTGATAGAATGGAGGAAGCAGCCAATTATACGGTTGATAAATCGTCAGAGGATAGAATAGCCCTAAGCAGAGTAGACACTTTAGTAGATAGTAGTGCTATGAATTGGCTACATTGGATTTATCCAGCTATTCAAACGAGTGCGACTTTAGATAGAGAAGACCACCTAAAACATCTAGAAAAACGATGGATTTATGATTTTTATAAACAAAAGAAGTTAGTTCAAAAGCCAGATGTCTATTTGCTATTTGTAGAATCTTACGGTGGGGTAGCCGTTATGTCTGATTATTGCGAAGCGCCTTATGATGCGCTAACCACTCAGTTAACCCACGAATTAGATAGTGCAGGTTGGTCTATCGCCTCCAATTACTCTAAATCAACGGTCATTGGGGGACGTTCTTGGTTAGCTATGACGACGGCGATGATTGGGGCGAGAATAGAAGACCAAATTCAGTATAGCGAATTGATTAATAATCGACCTAGTTATCCACACATGGTAGACTTTTTTAACCAACAAGGATATGAAACCTACCGTGTTTCGACGATGCGGATTCGGCGGGCAGATATGGATTCTTTGACGATGATAGAAATACCCAATCGTTTTTGGAAATTCGACCATCGTTATCTTTTTCCAGATATTCCTTATAAAGGTTATCAGTATGATTTATATGGTGGTATTCCTGACCAATATGCCCTCGGTTGGGCAACGGATGAGCTATTGACAAAGTCGGACAAACCTACTTTTTATACGTCTATCACTATGAATTCTCATGGGCCTTGGCATTATAAAATGCCACCTATTGTGGAGGATTGGCGTACCTTAAGTGATATTAAAAAGCCCTTCGGAGACGAAGTGATTCCTAAAGATATGCGTGTTTTTAGCTATTGGATGGCGATGGAGTACCAACTAAAAATGTTAACGCATTATATTAAAAATAAAGGGCAAGACAATAGTATCTACATTATTATCGGTGATCATAATCCTGGTGGACTAGAATATAAATTATTCAATAAATTTAATAAATGGGCAACGCCGATTCACATTATTAGTAAAGACTCAACCTTCGTGGAATCCTTTCATCAACATGGTTTTACCGAAGGAATGAAGGTAGATACCGCTCAATATACGATCATGCGTCACATGGGGTTATATTCTTTATTGACTCGGCAGTTATTGGAGAATTATGGGGAAGAGGAAGAAGTATTGCCTGATTATTTGCCATGGGGGTTATAATAGCACCTTGAGTTAGTTAAGCTAAATACAAGTCAGAATATGTCTAAAAATTTTATTCCTTAATAACTACTATTCGTTTACTTTAAGTTCTATGCTCTTCACCAGAAAAAAGGCAAAGTTCATCTAGAATTTTTGAGGATCAAAGCGTAATTTCATTACCTTTGAAACCATGAAAGCACAACTTCTTAAACATGCGTGGCTACAATTTAGCCGTTCCCCAGCCCTGACTCGTAACATTGCTCAATCGATTTTGATTGGTTTTTTTGGCTTGTATTTTATCCTGACGATGTTAGGATTGGCAGTTGCCCTAAGACCGATTTTAGAGGATGTTTTGCCGGGACAAGATTTTCTATTAGTTGCAGGTGGTTTGATTGGATATTATTTTGTGATGGATATACTCATGCGTTATTTTATCCAAAAATTTCCAGCCTTGGCAGTAAAACCTTATTTGCCCCTACCTTTTAAGAAAAGCAGTCTGAGTCATTATGTACTCTTTCGGTCTTTGGGAAGTTTTTTTAATTTCTTACCACTATTTTTCTTAGTACCGTTCTTTTTTAAAGAAATATTACCCGTTTATCCTGCAGTAGCGGTCAATTTTGCCATTTTTACGGTTGGTATGGTCTTGTTCAACAATTACCTTTCGTTAGGAATCAGTAAGTATATGGCGGCTCGTAGTAGTTGGGCGGGTATTATCATCATTGGGGTAATGGGACTCTTTTTTTTAGAGTATAATGGTTATTTTTCTTTGTTTGCACATTTGAAAAATGGGGTTGCTACAATATTAGCTAGTTCATTATTAAGTGCTGTTCCATTAGCCTTAACAGGAGGAATTTATCTATTCCTACACCGCTTTTTTAAAAAGGAATTATATTTAGAAAAAACACAAAGTCAACAAAATTTGGTAGGTGCTAATCTTTCCATTGGCTGGTTTGATCGTTTTGGTGATGCTGGTAAATTGATGGATTTAGAATTGAAACTAATTCTACGCTCCAAGCGGGCAAGAGCTTATTTAATGACGAGTGTTTTATTTATGTTTTATCCACTTCTTTTCGCACCTATGGGCGAGACGTCAATGGACAGCCCTTATATTTTACTGATGATAGGGTTATTTTTAACAGGAATGGTCGGCATCAATCATGGACAGATTTTATTATCTTGGAATAGTTTGCACTTTGATTTATTGATGTCTAGAGGTAATACGATTCATGATATTTTTAAGGCAAAATATTATTTCTTAGCTTTGGCTTGTCTATTATTTTTTGTGCTCAGTACGCCTTATGTGTTCCTCAATCCGAAAATCCTTTTATTTTCATCTGTGATGTTGTTGTACAATTTAGCTTTTTCACTATTTGGCTATTTATTTTTAGCGAGTTATACCGCTTTACGAGTAGACCCCAATGAAGGAGGCGCCATGAGTTTTGATGGTTTTGGCATTGCGCATTACCTCATTATTTTCCCAATTATGGGTTTACCTTTTTTAATGTATTTAATTGGATCAACATTTGGCGGAGAAACAGGCGGACTTTTAGCCATTGTATTACCAAGTATTTTGATGCTTATTTTTTATAAAAGCTTACTAAACGGTGTCGTTAGTAATTTTAGAAATCATCGCCACAAAATTGCGGCAGCATTCAGAAAATAATTAATTAGCGGAGCGCAGAGGGCGAAGGGTATAGGGAAAACCTAACCCTTCGCCCCATGCCCTCCGTCCAAAACAAATAACATGATAGAAATAAATAATTTAAGAAAGTTATATAAAAGAGTCGAAGTATTAAATATTCCCGAATTGAAATTTGAGAAAGGAGAAATTATTGGCATTGTCGGGAATAATGGCGCAGGAAAAACAACTTTATTTAGTTGTATTTTGGATTTAATCCAAGCCAGCGCAGGTTCCGTTAGTTCCAAAGGAAAAGATGTCAGTCAAAGCGAAGATTGGAAAAAATATACGGCGGCATTTTTAGACGAAGGCTTTTTGATTGGCTTTTTAAAACCAGAAGAGTACTTTGAATTTGTTGGTAAATTACATAACCTTACGCCTTCTACGACCTTGGAATTTGTCCAACAATTTGAGACCATTTTTAATGGCGAAATTTTAGGCAAAAAGAAATACATTCGAGATTTGTCTAAAGGGAATCAAAAAAAAGTAGGTCTGATTTCTGCCTTAATCGGTGACCCTGAAGTGGTGATTTGGGATGAACCTTTTTCCAATTTAGACCCTTCTACCCAGCTGAGAATCAGAGGACTTATTTCAGACTATAGTGCGAATAAAACTTTTTTAATTAGTAGTCACGATTTGAACCATATTGCCGAAGTTTGCACTCGGATAATTATTTTGGATCATGGGAAATTAGTGAAAGATGTGCAACGGTCGGAGATTAGTAAAGAGGCTTTGGTAGAGTTTTTTACTCCAGCCTAATACAGGGGGTGTATCAAAACATTCTAGTAAACTCATAGTTTTTTTGCCAACAATTTCAAACAACTTTTTCGCTTTTCAAAATATCACATTATAATTCTTTAGAACTGTACAACCCTGCCCTTCAAAAGGGGGAATTGCTCCGTGCAAACTCAAATCTTAGGAAAAAACTTTAACATTTACCCTCTTGTGAAACAGAACTTAACAGCCCTGCCTCCAAAGGGGGAAAAGTTCTGTGCAATTTGAAAAATCAGAACTTTTAATGGTGGATTTTTTCAAAACGGGTCTTATGATACAGTCTCCTTAAAAACTTCGGTAAACTGAAATGCACCTGACAAAGCAACTTTCCAAAGTTTATCTGCACTATAAAAAGGAAAATAGTACAAGAAATGACCGCCAAAACTTTTATCTACCTGCTTGCCTTGTTCGCTTTAAGCATTAGCCTGTTGACTTGTATAGATACAATAGATTTTGTCCAATCCGAAACCATTCAAGATGCCATTAGTATTCAAGGTAAACTAACTAAAGGCAATCCAAGTCAGATTGAAGTCCAAATAAGTGAAGTCTTTAATTTTTCGGGCGCATCCAGACGAATAGATGCAAAATACATGGAATTAATAGATGATAGTGGCAATAGCGTAGAATTGGTATCTAAAATACAAGGCATTTATACCTTGGATATATTACCAGAAATGGCGGTTAAAGTGGACTACGGAAAAGGGTATCAAATCAAAACAGAATTAAATAATGGAGTAATCTACGAATCTGCTTTTGATACCTTATATCCGATAACCGAGGCTACGGATTTGAGTGTTCAGAAAAAGCAAGAAGTAACAACGAATAATGTAGGGACAACAGACACCGTCAGCTTCATGGAGTTTAGAACGAGCACCAATTTTCCCAGTTTTGAAGGGCAAAAAATTAATTTATTATGGGAAATGGAAAACACTTTTAAATTAACGGATTCTCCAGCCTTCTATTCCTTCTGTTTGGGAGAATGCCAACCAACCAATCCAGATAAACTCCCTAAAACCTGTTTTGTTAACATCAATTCTCTGCAAAATTATAAAACGTTAGGGACGCGTAACTTGTCTGGAAATGAAGTAAAAGACTTTGTGTTGTTAACGCAAGAAGCCAATTCTTTTATTTTTTCAGAAGGCTATTATTTAACCGTTTTCCAACAATCCTTAAGTGAAGGAGCTTATGAATATTGGTCTACCGTTGAACAATTAACCAATCGGGAAGGAACGATTTTTGAAGCGCCAGCAGGTCGAGTTACTAGTAATATTCGAAATGTAGGAAATTCAAAAGAAGCTGTTTTTGGTTATTTCTTTGCTACAGAATCAAAGATGCAACGCATTTTTGTTGCCCCTGCCTTAGCCGATCTTCCTAAGCCGGTTTGCCCTGTTTTAGCAAATCCCGATGGTAGTGGACCAGGCAACTGTTGTAATTGTTTATGTGAGCCAAATAGTACGACGGAGCAGCCAGAATGGTGGGTGGAATAGTTGGGAATTCCAAGCCGCTGGAGGTAGGCATTCTAAACAACCTGTCTTACGTTACTAAATGCTCCCATTCGTACCTAATTTATAGATTTTCGTGACTTATCCTATGAAAGAACGGTCTATTATTTATAAATTGGCGTTTTCAAACAAACAAAACAAACTAGTGGACGAACCAACACCACCAAATACCCCCATTCCGAAGACCTTACCACGGTATATTAAGCTATTTATTATTATTGCCAAATTACTCGGTTATTTTCTAGCAGTTATTATTGTTTGTGGTTTATTAGGAACGGGCACAAGTTTATTAGCGCCCAATTTAAATCCAGAAGATTTGCAGTTAGGGCGTATAAATGACTGGCGATCTATGACTTTTTTGTACATAGGGATGACCATTGGTGCAATAATAACTACCTGGTTTTTTAGAACAGTTGTAGATAGACAAGTTTTTGAAACAGTTGGGTTTAAGGGCGGAAATGTACTCCCGCAAATACTCAAAGGTGGAGCTTGGGCTATAGGTATTCAAAGTATCGTTTTTTTTATATTGTATTTAACGGGCGCTATTTCAGTAACGATAGGCGCTTTTGAATGGATTAATCTATTAGGATTTTTAGCTTTTTTCTTATTGATTTCCATTCATGAAGAGGTGATTTTTAGAGGCTATGTGACTTCTTTATTAGCACAAAACATGCACTTCATTCCTGCTTTAATTATTGCTTCGTTAATATTTGCTGCCGTTCATATTGGGAATGCAGATTTTACATGGATGGGTTTTGGGAGTATTTTTTTAGGCGGTTATTTATTGGGCATCCTTTATTTAAAATACCAAAATTTATATATCCCCATTGGTATGCATTGGTTCTGGAATTATTACCACGGTAATATTTTAGGCTTTGATGTGAGTGGTTTAGATGTACCTGCTGTTTTGAGTTTGCAGATGAATGGGGCAGATTGGTGGACAGGTGGAGAGTTTGGTATAGAAGGATCGTTACTGACCGTAATTCTTTTGGGAATGGTGGCTGTTTTTACAACTTACAAATGGTCAACTGAATTAGTCCTAGATCATAATCGTTTGGCAATAGCACATGAATAAACAGCAGAGTCAAATTGTGGATTTGTTACCCATACTTGGTATCCTATCTTTTGCAGGCTTATATTTCTATGCATCAACGCTTTACCCTGGCGGTTCGCAAAATAATGTAAATTCAGTTGGTTACGATTGGGTACATAATTATTGGTGCAATTTATTAAACGAGAAGAGTGGAAATGGTCAGCTAAATCCAGCAAGACCGATTGCCATTTTAGCAATGGTTATTTTGTGTTCGAGTTTTATTCAATTCTTCCTACAGTTTGCCTCGACAATTGCAAAACATAAATATTGGGAAAAAGTCATTCCAATAACTGGAACTGTTTCCATGATATTTGCCCTTTTTATCTTTACGGACTATCATGATTTGATGACGCTGCTTTCTAGTTTTTTTGGTTTGTTTGCAGTGATTGGCATCCTCGTAGAAATTTATAGAAGTGAACTATATTTTTATAAACTGACGGGTGTTTTATGTATCGCAATACTTGGCATTAATAACATTATCTATTACACGGAATGGGGTATTGAATTTTTGCCCTTGATTCAAAAAATATCTTTTGCAGTAGTATTAGCTTGGATTGGAGGATTGACGATGGAAATGGGGAAAAGGGTTTGAAGGGGCAGACTACGCTGACGAGCTAGGAGGATGGGAAAACGGATTTAAACAGATTGAACGGGTTGGGACGGATTTTACAATCTCAATCTCAAAAACAAATTAAAATTCGTGGGGGGATTAAATTCGTGGGGAATAAGCACAAGTTATTCAACCTATTCGTTATCCGATTCCTACTGCGAAATCCCTAAATCTAATAACTTAATCTTCTGCCCATCTTCCACATAAACAGTCGGTGTAGTCCCAATTTTACCAACCTGTCCATAAACGCAAATCTGCTGGTTCAGATAATCTTTAGCAGGGTTATTTGGAAAATGAATTAAGTTGTCTTTATTGATGAAAACGTTGAAAATTTCATTGGGGTAAGCCTTATCTAGGTTAAACATCACATTGCCTTTTCGAGTTGTTCTAGCTCGAACGACTGTGCCGCAGATGTGTACTGGTTTATTATGATTAGCTTGTCGTTTACCAATAATGGTATTAAAGTGTTTATTGGGAAGAGTAGCAAAATCTAGTGGTTCAACATCTCCCAAAGCGACGGATTTAAACCAGTCTTTGGTCTGTTTTTGACCTTCTAGGTTTTGTTCTAAATCATCTGCTAAAGCTGCATAAAAGTCAATGCCCGTTAATTTTTCTATTTCATCAATGGTGGTGGCATAATGTTCGGTAGGGTAGTCAGTCAATTTATTAGGCATTAGAAAAGCAATGCCTCGTTTATTGGCTACATCTATCGCGACTTTCCAAAAGAATTGAGGAATAGCAACTTTTTGAATCCCCCTTTCAATAACGGGCAAATCAGGCGTTAATACACCGCCTGTGACGACATAAAGCGGTACTTGTTCTCGATAAACATAAGCACGTAAATCGTTTTCCAAAGCTGCCCAACTTTTTCGATTGAAGTCAGGTACTTGTGGCGACATATTGGAATAAAAATAAGATTCGGATAAGGCTTTTTTGGACCATCTAAAATCTGCGGATGGCGCTAAATGACCTCTATCCCAGCCAAATCCATCATAAGTCGTTTTGCCTGTTGCATCAATAATTCTCAAAAAGTAATCTTCTTCGATAGCGGTACCAGTTGCTACTTTAGGATCTTCTCTAAAATCGTTACTTCTTGCAGCTACGCCGTTTAAAATATCTGGTGCAATGATGTGAGCTACCCATTTTGCTTGTTCGTGTGCTTCACTATACACGAGCGATAATAAAGTATGGTGAATAATGGTTTCGTTGTTTTCTAAGGCTGGTAAACCATTCGTTACGAGTGATTTATGATAAATGTTAAGCTTGGTATCTTCTATTTGATTTAAGAGGTTTTTTTTCTCTACTTCTATTTGTGCTAAGGACTGTTGTAATTGGGCAAGTTGTTGTTTATCTGTGGATTGGCTTTGTAAAATAGTAGTACCAAGTAATAGGAAGACGAATAGAAAATCACGCATTTTTATAATCGGAATTTGGGAGTGAATAAAACCTTATTCAAAGATAACCGACTTTTGCTTTTTCGTATTATAAACAGAGTGGTAAATGCGGAAGAATGTATGAAATTATCATTTGAGTTACTGTATTTCTTTATGAAATAACAGAGGTAGGCTAAGTGAGTAATTATACTCCTGTTGGCTGGATTTATTGGAACTATAAATGATCCTAGATAAAAATAAATTATTACTTTGAACACCCTACCTTTTCAGGGCTGGGAGAATAGTTTATTATCTTTTCCTTAGGTAACACCCTAAGTTACGATGGGGCTAGAGCATGAGTTTTACTCCCAGTTGGAGCAGTTTTAGTGGATTTTATGGCTAAGTTAACCCCCAATAGAAGCCTTAATACCCACCATATGCTTCATCGTCTCCTCATATCCAATTTCATAAATCTCTTTATATTTATTAAAAGCAAAAGGATGATAATCATGTAATTTTTTAGGCTCAATAATTTGATTGCATAAAGCGAGCTGCATTTCTGTATTAGCGGCAATCGTCATTTCAAAACAACGCATCCCAATTTCCATTAGATTATCTACCGCTTCATTTTTAACGGCCACATTAGGCATTACATTGACGCCAATAATTTGGTCACAGCAAGCATATAGTGGTTCGGCAGGTAAATTAAGCATTAAGCCACCATCGACGTAAGTTGATCCATTCATGCGAACTGCTTGAAAAACGATGGGAATTGCACAAGAAGCAACCACCACATTATATAATTCCCCTGAATTTCGAATTTCTAATTTACCAGCAGTCAAATTACAAATCGCTAGATGTAAAGGTTTTTTTAAAGATTCAAAACTATCTACAGGGATAATTTCTGCTAAAGCTTCTTTTAGTTTGGTTAATTTAGTTAAACCAACCGTCGGCAATCCTATTCTAACCACTTTTAAAATATTGCTATTGGCTACCACAAAATCTAATATCTCTGCAGGTTTTTTACCCGCTGCATACAACGCACCGACGATAGATCCTGCACTTGTACCAGAAATACAGTCTGGAAAAATACCGTTTTCTTCTAATGCTTGTAAAACGCCGATATGGGCGATACCTCTAGCGCCACCGCCTGCTAAAGCAATGCCTAATTGATATGGATTGGTTGATGGACTCATTTTTGAATTTTTCTGCAAAGGTAAAGGTAAAAAGGTAAAAAGGTACAAAGGTACAAAGGTACAAAGGTACAAAGGTACAAAGGTACAAAGGTACAAAGGTACAAAGGGGGCGTGACCTTTACACCCTTATACCTCTACACCCTTATACCCTTACACCTCTACACCTCTCCAATAAAAAACCGCAATTCACTCAAAAAGCGAATTGCGGTAATAAAACTCTACTAAAATGTATTTCTTGTTTTTAAAGTTGGGAAGTGCTCCATTTTAAAAATAGAGCGACTTCAAAGAGTTAACAAAGTTCGTTTTGTTTTACATGTTTATTAGTAAAGGTATTGTGAGTTCCCAGTTTCCTGTTGCCAATTTATAATGAAACTGGCAACGGGTAACTGGAAACCGATTTTATTATTTCTTTCCTCCAAAATCGAGTCTCAATGTAGCTAAAACTCTTCTACCAATTTGAGGGAATAATGGGAAAACTCTATATTTCTTATCAAATAAGTTTTGAGCAGAAACATTGAAAGTCATCGTGTCATTGAATTTATAACCTAATCCTAAATCAACAACAGTTCTATCTCCTGTTTCACCTGAGAATTGTCCAAGTAAAGCCATGAAGGACTCATCATACTGAACAGAAAGGTTAGCTCTAAATCCTTTTGGAGCTGCGTAATTACCACCCAATCTAATCTTATTCTTAGGAGCAGAAATAGAGGTTGTTTCTGTAGCACCGTCACCACCTTTAATTTCTGGATTAAAGATATTTTCAGAAATGTAAGAATAGTTAGCGTAGAAAGATAAATCTTGACTAGCGTAGAATTCTAAGCCTAAATCAATACCTGTATAATCATAAGCATCAAAAGTTCTATAACCAGCAGCTAAATGCGTTACGCCATTCTGTGGTACATTATCAGTTGGAGTCGTCGCAAAGATAGCACCACCGATTAATGGGGCAACATTCGCCGCAAATCCGTCACCACCAGCAGTAAATGCACCACCAACAGCTGCCGTCAATGCATCAGCCGTTGGACCAGCAGCAGGATTAGCTCCTCCACCTAAAGTATTAAAGATGAAGTCTCTTAATTCGGGAGTAGCAACTGCAGCACCTAAATCAGCACCGAACTGTGCACCAGCTGGAATCCAAGATGGGCTAATAGCTGTAAATAAAGTGGCTCCGTCAATTTTTCTATTATATATATCTAAGCTTACGCCTACCTTGTCGCCAAGTAAGCCTTTGTATCCAAATTCCCAAGTATCTTCTTTTCTAAGTACCGCTTGTGGCGCATTAGAAATACCTAAAGGTTGTCCGTTAAACAAGTTAATACCTGTCCATGCTCCAGTAAATCCTCCTGGTGCATTAGCTGGATTAGCTAAATATCCTTGGATAGCCCCTGCAATAGCACCCGCTTGGTCAGCAGGAACACCTCCTGCTATTAAATTACTTGCGATACCTGGAATTAATGCACCTAACACAGGTTCAGCTACAGCGCCATAAGTATAAGCATTTGGCCAACCTGGTGTACCAACTGGAAGGTCAGGGAAAGGTAATAGGTTATTAATATCAATAACTGCGTTGTTAAATGTTTGTTCGTTTTTGTTACCAACCAACCATACATCAAAAGCACCTGGAACAGGCGATGCAACAGGGAAGTCAATATTTACTTGTAATTGAGAAGGGGAAGCAACTGCTCGGTTAAAACCAAAACGGAAAGTATGCTTTGGAGAAGGCTTATAAACCATCACCGCTCTTGGAGAGAAAGCACTTTCATCTGTAAAGTTAAATCTATCACCACGTCCAGCTAATACTAAATCTAATTTATCAGCTAAAGCAAATTTACCTTGAAGGTAAAGCCCAACAATTCCGAAATCATCATCATCTTCGTTACGACCGTATACTAAATTTCTAGTATCAGCAATAGAATTTCTATAATCAAAACCAGCTGTCCAGTTAGCGTTTAAGAAACCAGGTGTATCAAAGTTATATTGTATTTGTGCTTCTAATTGCTTCCGCTGAACTCTAGTGGTATTACCTGTTTGGTAAAGGAAAGTAGGCTTGTCGTCTTTTCCTCCAGTATTACCTAAATAGAAAACTTGTGCGAATAAACCACCTTTTTGCATTCTACCTTGTATCCAAGTCTCCGTTGCTTGAGATAATCCTTCTCCTTGAGAGTTATAGAATACCGCAGAAGCACTATTTAAACCACCAGAAACATTGATAGAAAGATCATCTTGTGGTCTAAACTCTAAAGTAGCAGTAGTAGAAAACTGTTCCCAAAAATCTTGCATTGGGTTACCATCACCATCAGGATCTAAGTCTCTTTCCGATAATAAAACTCTACCCGGTTGTGTTGCATCAACGATACCATTTGTAATAGCTGGGAATTCTACTGTCTTTTGGAATTTAGCAATCTGAGCTGCATCTTCTACATTGTCTAAAGTAAACTCATCTCCTTTCTTATAAACCGCATTTACTTTGAATCCGAATTTATCAGATACTTTAGTAGCATGTCTAGCGGTAATACCAAATGTATTTAATTGACCGCCCATCAATTCTACAGCCGTTCCAGGTTGATCAATTGGCGACTTCGAGATGAAG
This sequence comes from Saprospiraceae bacterium, assembly GCA_965277445.1. Taxonomy (GTDB): domain Bacteria; phylum Bacteroidota; class Bacteroidia; order Chitinophagales; family Saprospiraceae; genus JAFMDF01. The sequence continues at coordinate 207,146 of CBDICY010000013.1, forward strand.
TGAACAACACCCGCTGTTACACCAGGACCATATAAGGCAGAACCTGGGCCTCTTACCACCTCAATTCTATCAATATCTAAATTATTCAAAGGAGAGTTTAAGGCATCAAAAGTTCCTAATCCCGGACCAGAAAGCGATCGGTAATCTAAGATAGGGAAAGAAGCAGAGCCAAAAAGTCCACCGTCACCACGTAATTGAATGTTAATTCTACCCGCAGATTGTTGTTGAACAGTTACCCCAGGAGCAGAAATTAAGTTTCTAACAGGGTTTTCTTGTGGAGAAGCTTCTAATTTTCTAGCATTAAATACAGAAATAGAAGCAGGTGCTTCTTGTACTTTTTCTCGTCTTCTAGAAGCAGAAACAACTACTTCTTGACCAATTAAAGCACTTGGTTGAAGTGCAATCGCCATACCAGACTGTGCACTAGTGATTTGTAAATCTTGTTGTGCAAAACCAGTATAACTAACCTCTAGTGTCCATGGAAGAGGGGTATCACTAGTAATAGAAAAGTTACCATCAAGGTCAGTACTTGCACCAACGGTAGTACCTTGAATAATTACGTTCGCACCGATTAATGGATCGCCTAATTCGGCGTCTGTAATCACACCACTAACCGTAGTTTGGGCGTGAAGAGTGACCGTAGCAAAGGCAAGAATTGCTACCGCCATAACGAGTAATCGTTTCATCATCTTAAGTGAGTTTTGATTTAAAATAATATTTGTGAAAAATAAAATTGGATTAGCTTTTTAACCCAAACTGACAATTTTTTTTCTTGTATTTAGCTTTGTCAGAAATGTTTGTTATTGTAGAGTTAGCCGTTTTTTTAAGAATTGGGCTAAGTGTTAAAATTATGTTTGCTTTTAAGCTAGGTGTTCAAAGTATAATTTTGGAAGTCGACAAATGTAGTGAAAATTCGCAAAAAAAATAGGTTAAACATAAAAAAAAATAACATTGGATTTAATATTAATGTATTTCTCCTTGATTTTAACATTTATGGTAGGAATACGACCTAGAAAATTTCTTTTAAAAAATAAAAACCGCAAGACGTTAAAGCTACGTCTTGCGGAATAAAACTCTACTAAAATGTTAGTGGGCTGATCTAAAAAGACCCTTGCCACCCACTAAAATTATTCTTTTTCACCACCGAAATCAAAAGTCACTTTGGCTAGTACTCTTCTACCAATCAATGGCATATTCGGTAAGGCTCTATATTCGCTATCAAATAAGTTGGTTGCGGTTAAATCAACAGAAACACCGTTATCAAATCTATATCCAACACCTGCATCTACTAAATTTTTCGCTTGTGCAGTACCAGAAAATTGTCCTGCATCTACTACAAACGCATCGTCATGTTGGAAAGCAACGTTTGCTCTAAATCCATATTCAGGGGATAAATTGAACCCAAATCTGAATTTATTTTTTGGGATATTTAAGAAAGAACTAAACGGCAAGCCATCATCATCTCCTTGACCGGGAATCCATTCGGTTTGGTCTACCCAAGAATAATTACCAAAAAAGGAAACATCCCCATTAACGAAGTATTCTAAACCAATGTCCAAGCCTAATCTATCTCTTTCCGCATCTGCAAAAGAACGGTAACCAGCAGTAGAGTGGACAATGCCATCTCCTGTAGGTACTTGGTCAGATTCGATTGCACCAAAGATGCCATAAAGTGGGCTTGCTGCTGCATCAAAACCCGCACCACCTTGTGCAAAGCCTCCAGCAATAAGTGGAACTAATGCGCCAACGGTACCTGCAACTTGGTCAGCAGGTAAACCTAATTGAGTTAACACGCCTGTCAAATAAGGTGTTAAATCAGCCCCTACTTGGGCGGATAAATCTCCTGGAACATCTGAACCTACCAATGCAATGGTTGGTCCAACTGCGGTAAATAAAGTAAAGCCTTTCGTAGCAACCCGATATAAATCAACAGAAGCACCCAACTTATCACCAATCAAACCTTTATAGCCCATTTCAAGTGTTTTCGTTTTAGTCAATCTAGCAGGAGCAGTTGATACTAAATCTGGTAGTGGTTCTCCATTAAAGATATTATTGCGGAAGAAATTTCCAGTTGTACCTCCTGGCACATACCCTTCAAAAAAAGCTTGAATAGCAGGTACTAAAGGTGCCGCCGCAGGATTTGCGTCCAATCCAGCATAAACTGCTGGTAATACTTGACCCGCAACTGCCCCGTAAGGAATAGCTAAAGGTAAACCGGGGGTATTCGCTGGTAAATCAGGCACGCCTGGAAGCGTTACATCAATCGTTGGATTATTCCAAGTTTGCGCCGTCTTTTGTCCATATAACCAAATATCAAACAAACCTGGAACAGGAGAAGCTACTGGGAAATCAATATTTACTTGTAAAGTACTCGGAGGCCCAGCAGATTCGTTATAAGAAGCTCTGAAAGTATGCTTTGGGCTAGCCTTATAGACAATTGCTGCTCTTGGAGAGAAAGAATTTTCTTCTACGATATGATACGGTAAACTGCAATTTTATTGATAGTCACTAATAACTTAAGTTTAGGCATAAAAATACCATCCTATCTTTTAGCAGATAGTTACCTTAATTTTGCAATTACACAAAAGTGTTTTAGCGTGGCATTATGAAATGTCCGTTAAAAAAATAAAGTTTTGAGGCGGATGATTTACTAACAATTTGTGGTTATCGTAAAATATTCTTCGTTAGTAATGTTGGTGGTTAAATTATTATTTTGAATGCATCAAATGTAGTAAAAAAAATATATATTAAAATATATATTTTAATTAAATTAGAAAAGGTTTATTTTTATTGGGTTTAAGGCTGTTTATGCCTTTATTAATTACTGAAAATTTGTGGCAATTATTGGTATTTATAGTTAGGAATGAATAACTAATTTAAATATCGAATTATTACAATGAAATATCAACGACCTAAAACTGCTAAACTACTAACGTTTAACGGAACAAAATATAATAGATGAAAATGTATTGTTTTATTATTTTGAGGCAAATGAGGTAAAATGAAGTAAGCAAAGTTAATTTACGCTTTTTACTATTACCTTATCAACGTAACAAAACTTGTTAGTGTATTATATTCTTCCCGTTTATTTTTAGTGATGACTTTAACGGTGTAAACCCCTTCTGGTAATGCCCGACCTGAATTTAATTTTTGTCCATTCCAGCCAGCATTAGGATTTCTTGACTTAAAGAGTAATTCACCGTATCTATTCCAAATAGTCATTTCAAAAGTACTTGCTTCTGCTAAATTGCCTTTTCCTATATAAAAATCATTGACCCCATCACTATTTGGGGAAAAAGCATTGGGTAAAGTAAATCTAATTAAGGGTTTTATATCAATTACTAAATCCGTTGAATCTCGACAACCTTCTTTATTAGTTACCACTAGAAAAGTACTTAACAAACCAGAACCATGAATTTGATAAACAGGGTTTTCTTCAAAAACTCGTTGACTATTAAATAGCCAATAAAATTGGTCAGCATCTTTTGTTTCATTCGTAAATTCAATGACCTTATCCAAACTAGTTGGAGCAGTTGGGGTAAAAGAAAAAAGAGCAGTAGGAGTTGGTAATACGGTAATTAAATCGGACCATTCTTGACTGGTGGTACAACCTAAAGGTGTTTTTATAACAAGCGAAGTAGAGAAAGTGCCTGTCTCCTCAAAGGTAATAGTCGGACTTAATGCTGAGCTGTTGACACCATTGCTAAAAGTCCAATTTATATCATAATTTTCATTAATTGGATCTAAGAGGTTATCAAATAAAACGGAGAATGGTTGACAACCTTCCGCTGCAGATGGGGCCATGACCGCAAGTGGTGGTAGAGGAAAATAGGAAATTTCTTTAGTAATACTATCTGCACATTGGTTATTTCCAATGACTTTTAAAGAAACTGGATAAGTGCCTGCTTCATCATAGAAAAATAATGGATTCGGTTCATCAGCAGTAGCATTATTACCAAAATCCCAAAACCTAGATTGAATGGCATTTTGACCTTCTTCGGAAATGGACAAATCTGTAAACTGAATATCCCCAATAGCACAAGTGTCAAAATCTGACTCAAAATTAGCTGTTATATCTGGTAATAATTCAAATCTTATTTTTTCTTCAAGATTACATTCTGTATCAGGATTGATGCGAAAAGTACCCTCATAGACTCCTATCTCAGGAAAACTTAAATCAGCGGCATCCCATTCAGTAGAAATTACAGTACCAAAGGGTGTTTCAAAAGACCATTCTACTGCTTTAATTTCCTCTAAAGGGGTGCTATTATTCACGATTTCAATATCGGTTAAACTACAATTAGTTAAAGCCAAAATTTGGTTATCATTCTCAATGGCTATTTCTGCCATAGGCAAATCTACTTGTAATATTCTTTCACAATCCGCTACATTAAATTGAAAGTCTCTGCGAATAGTATTCATCAATTCATTTCCACTATAGGCATCAACGCAAACACCAACTACGTATTGCCCCTGAATCTGAGGACGACCCGTAATGATTCCGGTATTTGGGTCAATAGTAATTACAGGGTCTCCATTTAATGGATTGTCGCTAGAGAATCCTGTGACAAAGTTTACCGAATCATAAGGTGGAGGAGATTCAGGTTGTGGTGCGGTACCATTCATAGCAGATGGAAGGCCGAGGTTTTGACCCCCACCTTTTAATGGGGAACAAAAAGAATAGACTAATCTATCTCCATCGATATCCGTAGCAGAATGGTCAAAATTTAGTAACTCATTTGTACAAATAACAAGGGGCGGAAAATCGTTGAAGGTAGGACTACTATTGCAAGCGCTTTGAGCCAAGGGAGAAATCTCTACAGCATGGGTCGTACCTGTTAAACTGGGTTCAGTAATATTTAGAATGGTTCGATTTCGACAGCAACGCTGATAAACCATCGTATAGGGCAAATTACTGGGAGGTAATACTCTGGAAAATTTATACACACCGCTCTGAACACAAATATTGGGTGGCAAAACCAAACAGGTATTTTCAATAAAAGGACTAATGGTATCGGTAGTTTCAGGGGCGTCTAATTGAAAAAGCCCAAAAACTTCTGTTCCTCTGTAAATAGTCATATCCCCTACAAAAATTAATTCACTTTCACAGTCTAAATCAGAATCAAAACAGAAAACACCGAGTCCACATTCTTTATAAACTGTCAGGGTGAAATCGTAGATATTATCTCCCTTACATTCATAAGTAATTTCTCCGCCAATAAAATGACTGGCGAAGAGGTTAGTCGTGAAGAGACAAAATAAGTAACAAAGGAGTGTTTGCTTCGGGTGGTTCATTTTATAATGGTTATCAGGTAATTATTTTAGCTAAAGATAATATTTTTTTGTTGAAAACAAAAAAGCCGCAAAGATTCCAAAGAATCCTTGCGGCTTAAATTTTACTGGATAACTTCCCGTTATCCAGTAAATTATTTAGCAACGAAAATTACTGTCGATAAGTCACAGATAATTCCACTCGTCTATTTTGCTTACGACCAGCATTGTATTTGTTATCCGCAATTGGGTTGCTTTCGCCATAACCAACAGCAGAAACTCTACTACTATCTATCCCTCTATCCGTTAAATATTTTTTAACCGCATCTGCTCTTCTTTGAGATAAACGCTGGTTAGACTCACTAGAACCAATAGAATCCGTATGTCCACCAATATTTAAAAGATAAGTAGGATTTTCGTTAATAATTGTAATAACTTCTCCTAAAATAGCTCTAGAAGCAGATCGGATTCTATTACTACCAGTCTCAAACTGAATGCCTTGTAGTGCACGGTTGAAAACTTCGGTCACTCTAGTTGGCACAACTGGACAACCATCAGCCGTTACATTTCCACCTAGTGTTGGACATTTATCATCCTTATCTGCAATGCCATCTGCATCGCCATCAGGACAGCCATTGATTGGACCAGCTGCATTTGGACAAGCATCTTTGCTATCTGCTACACCGTCGCCGTCAGAATCTGGATCAGAAGGACATCCATCTGCACCGTCACCTGCTACGCCTAGACATTTATCCACATTATCTGCCACACCATCTCCGTCACCATCAGGGCAACCGTTGATAGGACCTGCATCATTCGGACAAGCATCATCTCCATCTGCTACACCATCGCCATCTGCATCAGGACAACCCATTAAAGCACCCGCAGCATTTGGACATTTATCATCGCCATCCGCTACACCATCGTCATCTGCATCTGGGCAGCCATTAACCGTACCTGCAACATCTGCACAAGCATCATCTTTATCTAAGACTCCATCACCGTCTGTATCTGGGCAACCTTGAGAACCAGCAGGACCAGCCGCTAATGGGCAACCATCTTCGCTATCTATAATACCATCACCATCAGAATCAGGACAGCCACCGAAAGCTTTTAAACCTGCAGTATTAGGACAAGCATCTTTGCTATCTGGAACACCGTCTCCGTCTGCATCCGCTCTTCCTTCGCCACCAAAATCAAAAGTTACTTTACCTAAAACTCTTCTACCAATCAATGGCATATTTGGTAAAGCTCTATACTCACTATCAAATAAGTTAGTAGCGGTTAAATCAACAGAAATACCATTATCAAAACGATACCCAACACCTGCATCTACCAAGTTCTTTTCTTGAGCAGTTCCAGAAAACTGACCTGCATCTACTAAAAACTCATCATCATGTTGGAACGCAACATTTGCTCTGAATCCATATTCTGGCGCTAAATTGAAGCCTAATCTGAACTTGTTTTTAGGGATATTTAAGAAAGAACTAAATGGTAAGCCATCATCATCATCTTGCCCAGGAATCCATTCTGTTTGGTCTACCCAAGAGTAGTTACCAAAAAAGGAGACATTTTGATTGACAAAATATTCTAAACCTACATCTAATCCTAGTCTATCTCTTTCTGCATCTGCAAAAGAACGGTAACCCGCAGCAACATGTGTAATTCCGTCTCCTTGAGGTAATTGGTCAGATTCTATCGCACCAAAGATACCATAAAGTGGACCTGCTGCTGCATCAAATCCTGCACCACCTTGCGCAAAACCACCAGCAATTAATGGGACTAATGCCCCTACTGTACCTGCTACTTGGTCGGCAGGAAGCCCCAACTGTGTCAATACGCCTGTTAAATAGGGCGTTAAATCTGCACCTACTTGTGCGGATAAATCACCAGGAACATCAGAATTTACTAATGCTACTGTTGGACCAACTGCTGTAAATTGAGTGAATCCTTTGGTGGTGACGTGGTATAAATCAACCGAAGCACCTAATTTATCACCGATTAAACCTTTATACCCAACTTCTAGCGTTGTCGTATTGGTTAAGGTAGCGGGTGCCGTTGGCACTAAATCAGGCATAGGTTGACCATTGAAGATATTATATCTGAAGAAATTTCCAGTAGTTCCTCCTGGTACATAGCCATCAAAAAATGCTTGAATGGCAGGTACTAAAGGCGCCGCCGCTGGATTAGCTGCTAAACCTGCATAAACAGCAGGTAGTACTTGACCCGCAACTGCTCCATAAGGAACAGCCAATGGAAGCCCTGGTGTGCCAGCTGGTAAATCAGGAACACCTGGAACCGTCACATCAATTACTGGGTTATTCCAAGTATGTGATTGCTTCTGACCATATAACCAAATATCGAATAAACCAGGAACTGGCGAAGCTACTGGGAAATCAATATTTACCTGTAACGTACTCGGTGGACCAGCGGATTCGTTATAAGACGCTCTAAAAGTATGCTTTGGACTAGCCTTATAGACTAAAGCTGCCCTTGGAGAAAAAGAATTATCCTCTAAGAAATTAAAGGTATCAAAACGACCTGCTAAGACTAAATCTAATTTGCTGGCTAAAGCAAATTTCCCTTGTAAATAGGTACCAAAAATTCTATAATCATCATCTCGTTCATTTCTACCATAAACCGTATTTCTGGTATCATTAATTGCTGAACGGTAATCCATTCCTACTGTGAAATCTGCATCTAAAAAAGAAGGTATCCCAAAGTTATATTGTAATTGTCCTTCTAATTGGGTTCTACCAACTGGCGTAATATTTCCTGTTTGGTATAAGAAAGTAGGATTTTCATCTGTACCTCCGTTATTATTGACCAAAAATACTTGTGCGAACAACCCACCTTTTTGCATTCTTGCTTGTCCCCAAGCTTCTGTAGATTGGGATAGTCCTTCCCCTTGGGAGTTGTAGAAAACAGCCGAAGCTGCATTCAAACCACCAGAAACAGAAATACTTAAATCATCTTGTGGTCTAAATTCTAAAGTCGCATTCGCTGCATAATTCCACCAATGATCCTGCATCATATTGCCATCACCATCTGGGTCTAAATCACTTTCATTTAATAACACTCTTCCTGGGCCAGTGACATCTACTACATCATTTGTAATCGTTGGGGATATAACTGTACGAGAAAATTTATCTAATTGACTCGTGAAGACACCTGCACCGTCAGTCGTTCCTTCAGAACCATCTAAGGTAAATTCATCTCCTTTTTTATAATGAGCATTGATTTTAAATCCAAATTTGTCGGAAACTTTAGTGGCATGTCTTGCCGAAACACCTAAAGTGTTCAATTCTCCACCCATCAGTTCTATCGTCGTTCCTGGAGCGTCAATAGGACTCTTCGTGATAAAGTGAACAACACCAGTTGTTACTCCGGGGCCATATAATGCAGAACCTGGACCACGAACTACCTCAATACGAGCAATATCAATTGTATTCAATGGCGAATTTAATACATCGAAAGTACCTAAACCTGGCCCTACTAAACTTCTATAATCCTGTATAGGGAAAGTTCCTGTACCAAATAAACCAGAACCACCTCTTAATTCGATATTAATCCGTGCCGCCGATTGTTGTTGAATTTGCACACCAGGCGCATTGATTAATGCACGAGCTGCTTCTACGTTTGGGGTAGCCACTAATTTTCTAGCACCAATAACCGAAATAGAAGCAGGCGCTTCTTGTACTTTTTCTCGTTTTCTAGAAGCCGAGATAACGACCTCTTGCCCAAGAATAGCACTAGATTCTAAACTAATGTTGAGTGCTGGATTAGCGCCAGAGACCGTCATCGTTTTAGGGGCAAAACCTGTGTAACTGACCTCTAAATTCCAAGGAAGTGGATGATCACTCGTAATGGTATAAGCTCCATCTAAATCGGTACTAGCACCAATAGTTGTACCGACAATAATGACGTTGGCACCAATCAATGGTTCGCTTAGCTCGGCGTCCATAATGACCCCGCTAACCGTTGTTTGTGCTTGTAATGCTACTGTAGACAGTAGCAGTAAAGCACATAAAATGTTAAGAAGACGTTTTAGCATTTTAGTGAGTTTTAATTTAAAAATGTGAGACCTGTTAAACTAGTAGCCAAAGAAAATGCATTTCCAATAGCGACTAATTAGAAAAATGTTGTGGTTATAAAAATGTATTTCTCGAAGAAGTGTAGGTAGGGGTTTAAATAGGTTGTATCATTAAAAGAAAGGCAAGTGGTTTTTCGTTTTGTTTTAATGAATTGCCTAAAATTTTAATTTATTCCTATTCTATTACCCCACAACACCTAAAAAACTTAATATTCAGGGAAAAGTAATTTAGCTGTTTTTTATAGCGTATTAAATTTAGTGTAGGGTGATTTGGAGTAATTTTAATAATTGAAAATTTCTGATTGATAAAATTTTGTTTTGATAATATAAACGCTAATATATCATTATTTTTTAGTATTCCTATTATCATAAGGATTAGTTGTTTAAAAATGTATAAAAATAGTAATTATGGCGCAGAGGGAATTTTCGTACCGCCACCCTTTCGCCGTTAGCCATTAGCCGCTCGCCGAATAAGGAATATAATGCCTCCGAATAATGTCAAAATATTTTGTAAACAATAAGGTTCTCTTCCTTTTTAGTATCTTTGAAACATAGCTTATTTGATAGAGGCTAACATCCTGTCAATCCTACTTAATCCAGTCATCCTGTAAATAGTATGCAACAAAACGTTCGGTTAAGATTATTGTCCAATTTTGTGATTCTTTTTATGTTAATCGCTATTGCATGGTGGTCGGTATTGCTATTCACTAAAAATAGAGATGCTTTTTTAGCCAAATCAGAATTGAATAAAATGGGCATGGTGGCAGAGGGCTTAGTTCAATCAGATAAAGATTTCTTTGAAACAGAAATTTATCAGAAACTAGAAGCAGAATACAAAAGACAAGAATGGATGATTTTAGGAGAATCTATCGTTTTTGTATTGAGTTTAATTGTTGGTGTCTATTTAATTAACCGAGGATATAATCAGGAAATAGCTGCTGCCCAACAGCGTCGAAATTTTTTGTTATCCATTACCCACGAGTTAAAATCACCTATTGCCTCGATAAAATTAGTCTTAGAAACCTTTATTAAACGGGAGTTAGGTGCCCAACATATTAATCAACTGTCAAGCAATGCCTTAAAAGAAACAGACCGACTAAATGAGTTGGTAAATGATTTATTATTAGCTGCCAAAGTAGAGACTGCTTATACTCCCTTTTTGGAAACCATCCATTTAAAGCAATTTTTAGGAGAAATTATTGAGCGATTACAAAATAAATATCCTGCGATTGAATTTAGTTTTCGGCAACCTGAGCAATCCATTATCATTCAAGGAGATAAAATGGGCTTAACTTCTGTAGCAGTAAATTTATTAGAAAATGCAGTAAAATATGGCGCAGAAAACCCCAAAATAGCTACTGTTTTAAGACAAAATGAAAAAGGAGCAATTAATATAGAGGTTGCCGATAATGGCATAGGAATTCCTGATAAAGAAAAAAGTAAAATTTTTGAACGCTTCTACCGAGTCGGAAATGAAGATACCCGCAGAACAAAAGGGACAGGATTGGGTTTATACATTGTCAATCAGATAGTCTTGGCACATAAAGGCACCATAGAGGTGACAAATAATCGACCCAAAGGAACGATTTTTAATATTTCTTTACCTGCCAATGACGCATAAATGATTGATTTATAGGATTTTTGCTAAAAAAATGACTATTGGTCAAAGGTTGAAGGTCAAAAGTCGAAGGTTTAAACCTGAGTACCTTGAAATACAATCAATTATTTACAACTATAGACGGGTAGCCAAAATTTTCAATAACAAAATTCTCCCGAGAAGTTTGAAAATTGAAAATTATAAATTGAAAATTATAAATTACAAACCTATGCGACTCCTTTTAGTAGAAGACGAAGAAAATATCAGAGACGTAGTCAAATTAAATTTAGAATTAGAAAACTACGAAGTAGTGACGGCAGAAGATGGCAAGACTGCCCTCAAGCATTTCAAAGAGCAACACTTTGATATTATCTTATTGGATGTGATGTTACCAGAAATTGATGGGTTTCAAGTTTGCGAGCAGATACGTTTAACAAACATGAGTGTGCCCATCATGATGTTGACGGCTAAAGACACCGCAATAGACAGAGTGACTGGGCTTAAAAAAGGTGCGGATGATTATTTGACAAAACCCTTTAACTTAGAAGAGTTGTTATTACGGGTCAATAATTTATTAAAAAGAACGAGCAAAGCACCAGAAAATACGCCTGAAATTTACGAATTCGGCGGTCATACTGTCAATTTTGTAACCTTCGAGGCACAAGGCAATAATGGTACGTTTACCTTGACAAAGAAGGAAGCGATGTTACTAAAATTACTAGTCGATAGAAAAAACGAAGTCGTCTCTCGACAGCAAATCTTACAAGCTGTTTGGGGCTACGACGTTTATCCTTCTACTCGAACGATTGATAATTTTATTTTGTCTTTTAGAAAATATTTTGAAGACAATCCAAAGAAACCAAGTCGGTTTTTATCTATTCGTGGGGTGGGGTATAAGTTTGTAGGGTAATAAAGTAGCCTTAGGTTTTGAGGGCGTCAAAAATCATAAATCACAAATCATACATCCGTTTAGTGTTCAACCAAATTTAAAATGACGGGTGAATGTGTCGCTCGTAACCGCCAATTTTAATTGGCTGGTTCAAGCTAGAATTAAAATCAGCCAAATTCATATCATGCGCTGTAATGTTGTAGCCAAACTAATCGACAAAAAGTTGTGGCTGTTTACTGATATTACTTAACCCCAAGGGGGTGATATATGATAACCTAGGGCGAAAAGCCCTAGGAATAAATCTAATATAATGGTCTCAAAACCCCAACGGGGTGACATAAATTCATCCTTTATGTCGCTCTTTCAGAGCTTAACCGAGCGAGCGTTATGCTCTAATCATAGGGCTGTGCCCCATGTTATTATATTTCACTCCTTTGAAGCTAAGATTAGATAGTCACAACTCTCTGTCGGTTTAATAGTCACAACATTACGCCGCAAGACATTCATTTGGCGGTTACGTTTTATCCGTCAAATCATACTTGGTCGAACACTAGTTTTTACCACACAGATTTAAGATTTAAGATTTGGATCAAAAAAAACACTCACTCACTCATTCAAACAATAAAGCCATTAATTCATTCCCTCGCATCTCATCTTCCAGATAATCTAATTGTCCATCATTACCATTCACCAAATAGCATAAGGTCGTTTGAGTAGCAGGAAAATAAGCAATAAATGCTTGATAGCCTCTCATAGAGCCACCATGTCCAACCGCATTTCTATCAGGGGTATTTCCTTTCAAATTAAACCAACCTAAACCAATTCCTGCATTCTTGAAGGAGTAATCTTTGGTAGATAGTGTAGCATCTTTTCCAGCAGTTGGTTTGACAACATTTAAGTCATTGACGATAGCTGAATTCAGTAAGCCACCTTCTTGGGTAACGATTGCCTGCATATATTTTTTTAAATCTAAAACGTTGGAAACTATTCCTCCAGCCATTGAGGTATGTGCAAAAGCCATTTCTGTTCGGTCAATCAGCACTTTGTTTCCTTCCTCATCAGAATAACCTCTGACAATTGCTGTTGGAATATTTGTGTCTTGTTTAAAAAACGTATTGGTCATGCCAAGTGGTCGAAAAATTCGTTCACGGTATAAAGTAGCCCCCATTTTTCCAGTAATATTTTCTGCAATCATGCCGAGTAAAACAAAGTTGATATTGGTATATTGTCGTTGAATACCTGGTTCAAATTTAGCAGGTTGATTGAAAATATAGCGTAATTCTTCCATAGCAGAAATAGGTTTACTAGGGTCGTTGAAATAATCAACACTATATTGAATATTGTCAAAAAAGTCTGCTAATCCGCTAGTATGGTCGAGTAATTGTCGAATCGTTATTTTGTCTGAATTGGTGATTTTACTAGCCAAATCGGCTGATAAATATTGACTCATTACATCGTCCAATTGTAGTTGTCCTTCTTCCATTAATTGTAAAATAAGGGTAGCGGTAAAAGTCTTGGTAACACTTCCAATTCGACTAATATTACAAACTTGCATGGGGATTTTATTGGAGATATCCGCATAACCTGCTGCTCCTGCCCAGAATCCTTCGGGGGAATCAATTAACATGGTCATACCAGGTAAGCCATCCAGCATCCTGTCTTTTATAAAAATATCAAAAAGGTCACTCTTGGGATGTGTATTTTCAAGTAGGTGTTCGCAATCATAAACTTTTGCAGCAACAATGACAGGTTCTTTAACACAAGCAGATAAACTTAAAAGAATAGTCAATAGAAATATAAAATACGTAATTCTCATGATTTGATTTTTAGTAACGGATAAAAAATAAATTGGACATTTAGTATTTAATTCCCCACGGATTTATTACCCCCACGGATTATAGTTGTTCCAATTATTTTTCCGGCATTATTTAGATTAGAAAAGTTGAATGGTAACCCCTAATTTTAGTGTGGAATTGGCACTAAGCGGAAAGGATTCATTGATCAAAAAAGGAGCAATTATTAGGAATTCTTGACGAGCAAATAACGTGACTGGTGTACCACTATTTTTGCCAAATTGATACCCCAAACCAAGTCCAAAACTAGCCACGCCACCAGGTTTGCCTAGATTAGTAGCCGCTTCATAAATGCCATCATTTTGAACAAAGGTGGTCTGAGATGGGAAAATGTGTGCATACCCTAAACCTGTTATAGTATGCAACTGAAAACCATTGTTAAACTGCCATTCATATTGCGGTTTCCAAGCTAAATAAATTGCTTGAAAAACGGATTCGTGTTTGAAATAGCCCAATTCTACATTGTTACTTTTACGATAAATACCGTTTTGTTTTTTTGTAAAAGCAATGGCAACCGTTCCACCCAAATGAAGGGGATTTCCTTGAGGAAAAGGAGATAAGCCAAAATTTTCATTGAAAATCGAAACGCTAATGACTGCTTTGTTATTTTGGACTGTTTGGGCAAAGGAATGAGTGGCTATTGCTATAAAGCATAGCAATAGTAATCCTAAATTTTTCATGTTATTAAGGGTTTATTTTGTACCGACGAATTCATTCGTCGCTAATAAGTGTCAACTGCGTCGAATGAATTCGACGGTACATTTCGGTCAACGAGCGAGATGTTTTATGGATAACTAAGGCGTTGACTGAAGTCAAAAATCCAATTTTATTTTGGGAATATATCATTTTAAATTACTGGATAACGGGAAGTTATCCAGTAATAGGGGAGGCTATTCAATAGTAAAATTCTTAGTTTCCATATATTCCGTACCTGCTTTGTCCAAGACGGTAATAAACACTTCATATTCGCCCGTTACATCAATATTTTCTACTAAGAAATGTTCTTCAAATTCCCATTTGTTTTTGTTGGAGTAATCTTCAATCTTAACATCCACATTGAGGACAGGAATCTCAATTTGCACATAGTCGATACCTTCGCTGTCTCTGATCTTAAATTCAATTCTCAATTTTTCGCCTTCCGACACTTCATTATGGGTATTTAAGACATCAATATTAATAGTGTTAATGGATAAGTCCGTATGGCAAGCGAATAAAAAACTGGCTATCATAACTAAGCCTAATAATTTCAAATTTTTCATAACAATCTAATTTAGGTGATTTTAAAATTACATGTTGACAGACCATTCCTAGCCTTAATCAATGTGTAATTAAGGGAGAATAGGTTTTGAAATCAATCATAAATGTGATTACACCTATAAGACTATTGATAATAAAAATACACTTAGTTGCTGGGTGTTTTTTTAATAAGAATGTACGTTTTATTTATTGGAGGAAGGCGTGAAGATATTGTATCTAAGTATTATTGGTGTCCACATCCAAATCGTTTCATTAGCATTGCTAAAGCCTCCTATCGAAAACTGAGACCCTACTTTAAATTTTTCCCAGCCGTAAAATAGCCGAATATAGCCACTACCAATGCGTTGTCCTTGAATGTACTCCTCTTTTTCCGCATCATGGTTTATTTGACCAAATAAAGTACCAATTTCATAGTTGAATTTCTTTTTAGGATTATTCGACAAATAGAACCTAAAATGATAGTTTTCTTTAGTCCAATCATTTTCAAAGGGGGCTTTAAAATTGCCCTTGACTATGGATAAACCACCCCCGATGCCTAAACCAAGCCATATTTTTTTACCCACTTTATAAGTATAGGCTAAATTAAAGGAAGTTAATTCTGTGTCTGAATGGAAGGCATTGAAGCTGTTTTCGCCTTCATTAGATTGAGCTAGACAGCAATTCAAGACACTAAATAAAAGGAGGAAAGAATAAAGAGTATTTTTCATTTTTTGCTTTTACTAATAGACTAGCGAAAAGAAGAAAACACGTAGTCAGCGAAAAACTATACCTTGGATGGTTTTAAAATTTCCAATAAATTATGGGTGTACTGAGTATGTCTTTACATCTAACTTTAAACAAAAAAGACAGGCACTTTGCAATGCCTGTCCTTTCCCTCTTTACGATATTCTTGGTTTAATACTTTAGAATTCCTTAGCTTTATTAACCATCAATAGAAAATCTGCTCGATGGTCAAAAGGGTCAAAATCTTTGGCGTTATTTGCCCATTTAATTACTTGGTCATAACTTAAATCTCCTTTGTATTCCGAGTCTCTTAATAATAAACCAAAACCAGCAACTGCTGTCGCAAATCGTGTATTTTCAGAAGCACTATCAAAAGAGTTGAACTCATCTTTAATGTTCAAATTGATTGGATGACTGACATCGGAGTCAGGTAATTTATACCGAAAATCTACAGAAACAGAATTTCCTGGATTTCTGCTGTCATTCCGAGGCACAATTTCATACAAGGCGGTAATGGTTTGGCTAGACCCAATTTCTCCTGCATCTTTGGTGTCGTCTTCAAAATCTTCATTCTCTAACAGTCGATTTTCATAACCAATTAAACGATATTTTTGGATGCGAGTAGGGTCAAATTGGATTTGAATTTTTACATCTTTAGCTACTGTATAAAATTTATTAAATTCTTCAATGAAAACCTTTTTGGCTTGGTCTACATTGTCTAAATATTCAAAATTGCCATTGCCATGATTGGCAATTTGTTCCATTTGCCCTTCTCTTAAATTGCCTGTGCCAACTCCTAAAACAGTTAAGAAGATGCCTGTTTCTCGTTTTTCTTCGATTAATTTGACTAGTGATTCTTGGTCAGAAATGCCTACATTAAAATCTCCATCGGTTCCTAAAATGACTCGGTTATTTCCTCCTTGAATAAAATTTTCTTCTGCAATTTTATAGGCTGTTTTGATCCCCTCTGCACCCGCTGTACTTCCACCTCCTGTTAGTTTCCCAATTGCCTGCTTAATTTTATTGCGGTCTTTGGCAGCAGTAGATTCTAATAAAACACCTGATGAACCTGCATAAGTTACAATGGCAATGCGGTCTTCATCGCGCATAAAATCGGTAAATTGGATAAATCCTTCTTTGAGTAACTCTAATTTGTCTTCTGATTTCATAGAGCCAGAAACATCAATTAGAAAGACAAAATTGGTTGCTGGCAAAGCGTCTCTGGCAATATCTTTTCCTTTTAAACCTATCCGAACTAGCCGATGCCCTTCGGCCCAAGGACATGCTGTGATTTCTCCGTCTAAAGAAATAGGGTGTCGGTTCGGAGAAGGATAATCAAAAGTGAAAAAATTGACCAATTCTTCTGTTCGGATAGCCTCTTTGGGAGGTAATTGGCCGTAACTTAAAAAACGGCGCGTATTACTATAGGACGCACCATCAGCATCAATGGAAAAAGTTGAAATCGGTTCATCCGCAGTTTCAATAAAAGGATTTTCTACGATTTCATTATAGCTTTCTCCCGTAAAATCAGGAGTGCCAGCTGGAACACCACTAAAATTTCCATCTGCGTTACTAGCAAAACTGCTATCTAAGGTAGGATTGACAGAAAGGGAATCTTCTGAATTCTCACATCCTGTCCCTATTAAAAAACAAAGTAATAAAAGACAGAAACCGTTAACCGTACTTTGGAATAATTTCATGTTTATGGTTATTTAGTATTAAAAAATCAGGTGTTATCTATCTTGTAAGACTGAGTTTTAAGACAAATGGTTGGGTTGAATGATCCAAAAAATTAGGCGGCTGTGGGAAACAGCCGCCTAATAAGCAACTATAAGGCGGTTGTTTCTCACAACCGCCTTGTTTCAGTCATTTCCTTTCTGAAATCATTTTAATTAATTTTTGTTAATTCAAATCCACTAAAATAAAGCTGCCCATTGTCTAAAATACGAATGGTATTTCCAGCTTGCCGACCTATCCCACCAGTAACGGCTAAAGTGTCATTGACAATATTTAAATAGTAGGTGAAGTCCATCCCAGCAGTTTTAATGTTCAATATCCCCCAACCGTCTTCCTCAAAGAAACGAACGGTCGCATTGGAAAAATCAAATTCAGGGGCATTGGATTTATAAGGGTTGGTAATTTTATAATGGCCTAACCTACTAGCCCAAGCAGTAGGTAGCGGTATTTTTTCTGTTTTAACAGCCAAATATTCTCCCGTTCGACTTTCTGTATCTACTTGATTCAAATAAATTTGATGATTAATCTTTTCAAATCTAAATAAGACATCTTTGATTTTTATAGGAATAAATCCGAGTAACATTGCTTTAATGGAGTAATCGTGGGTATTGGCTATTCTTTGATTTGCTCTTAAATTGTCCATTTTGTAGCATCATTAGGGTGAAATTAGCTAAATCTAACCCACTACTTGAAATGCAAGCTGAACTAAAATCTCTGAATTTTTCGGGTGTAAATTCTTTTTTATTAGCATAGCCTTTGGATAAGTTTTTAGGAATCGAATTGGCGGCGGAACTAGCACTCATTTCTAGTGGCTTGAAAATGTTTTTATAAACATATTCCTCATAAGATACTCCACTCACTCTTTGAATTAATTCGCCTAATAGACCATATCCAACATTGGAATAAGCCATCGTATAGTGATTTGGTGAAATCGTTTGTTGTTTGTTTAATTCATTTATCGTCCAAGCCATATCAGGTACTTCGGTAGCCATCATACCATTCAAAATATCACTCGGTAAACCATAAATATGAGACAATACGTCTTTAATATGAATTTCATTGCCATCTTGAAAAGGACTTGGAATAGTCAATTCAGGAATATATTTTTTGATGGATTCATTGATATCGAATACCCCTTTTTCGTGTAATTGCATGACAGCCAAAGCAGTAAAAGATTTAGTAATGGAGGCAATTTTATACACTGTATTGGGAGTAGCCTTAATGTTATTCGCTTTATCGGCAAAACCGAATCCATTAGAATAAACAATTTTTCCGTTATCAATTATGGCCATACTGGCACCGACGACTTTGTGTTTTTTTATCAGCTTGGCGTACTGTTTATCAATTGTTGAAGTGGCTTTTGCCAAATTATTAGAGGCGTTTTGACCTTGTAAAGTAGTATAGTTTAGGCATAGAAATAGCCCAACAATTAACTTGTCTAATTGGAATAATTTCATAATGTTTTTTTAAGATTTCTTTATGCTAAAGATCCTTTTATCTAAGCAGCGTTGGAATTTGTAGCCTTCATTTTAAGCACATAAGGGGCAATTACTGTCTTTCAAAATCTTCCACAATATCTAATATCGCCAATAATTGATTGAAAATATCCTCATTATCCACCCCTAATGCTTTCCCAATACTATCGGGGTTAATATTCGAGATAACATAAAAACCAGCATTAGTAGTTGGATTAAAAGAGAGAAAAGAAATAACGCCATAATCTCCACCAGAATGTTGAATGCGTGGTCCTGCTATATCCCAAAATACAGTATGAATTTGTCCATTTTTTCCATTGATAAAACTGGGACTTTTTCGACTGAACAAAGTGGCATATCCTTCCTTTGATAATAACTTTCCTTTCCCATTGACGCCTTTGAGCATTTCTAGTAAATAAAGTGCCATATCTGCATTTGAGGTACTCATATTTCCATCGGGATAAGACGGATGACTCCATTCTGGCAAAGGAAAAATTTTAGCCGTATATAAAGTCGCTAAATTTTCGACAGATAGTTCATGGCGATAAAAAGCGGATTGATGCATACTTAAAGGTTTAAAAATATGTTGTTTAACATACTCCGCATAGGAAATTCCCGTAGTCACTTCAACCAAATAAGCAGCGAGCGATGCCCCCATATTACTATATCGGTAAACTTTTCCTGCGCCTTTTTTTATAAAATTTGAAGGATCGTATAAACCACCTTTGGGGGTTAAGGCAGCTTTTAAATAAGCACCCAAGTCTGTATCTGTTCGTTCAATTATATTTTCTTTAATCAAAGCTTTGGAAGTAGGCAACATCAAATTTTCTCCTTTTTTAATATAATATTGCTCATAATAAGCGGTGGTGTCATAGAGACCTGCAGTATGCGTAACTAGTTGCTGGATAGTAATTTGTTGTTTTGGTTGATGCGGATTAACGACTTTAAATGGTAAAATATCATTAATGGGCGTTTCCAAAGTAAAATGCCCTTTTTCAACGAGTTGCATCAATGCCAAGCCAATAAAAGTTTTACTAATAGAGGCAATTGGTTGGGTGGTTTGATTAGTATACCGAATGTCTTCGGCTACATTAGCTTGTCCATAAGTTTGTTGAAAAGCGATACTATCCGCTTTGACAACCGTCACCGCTAGACCAGGAATAGTGGATTGTTCAAATAGATAAGCGAGACTGTCCTGCCAAGTATTTAAGGTAGTTGGTGTTTCAATAATTGGTTCGGGGATAATATTCAATTTCTTAGTCTTTCCTGCTTGTTTCCCTACCAAATAAAAGCCAATTCTATCGTTGACAATCCCTTCTTTGGGTTTTCTAAATTCGGCTTGACTTGCCTCTCGATATAAAATATTAGTGCCATATAGCCAAGTTCTCATGCGAAACATCACGTATTCCTTATCCGAAAATCCACCTTCTTTCTTAATAATTTGTACCGTTAATAATACATCATCATAGACCACTATATTCAAATCGGACAAATCAATTGCCCCATAATCTGCTACTTCGTGTGTGTATGCATAAATGTTTTTAGTGATTAGGTTTTTTCCTGCTTTCCCGTTTTTATAATCGTATAAATTAATTCTAAACAATATCGAATCTGGGGATCTTGCGTGCATCCCAAAGTGTACACTTTTAATAATCGTTTCTCGATTGATTTTAATTTTTGTGCCAATCTCAGCTCCTAAATAACGACTAAAAGGCAGGCCCCATATAGTGTTTTTTCGCTTAAGTTCTTTTCCTATCTTCTTTTCTGATCCAAATTTTTGCGCATTGATATTAACGATTTCGACTTGATAAACAACAGGTGTTAAGTAGACCGATGGACTAAGTTTTAAAGTGGCTGCCGAAACAGTTTTTGATTCATACCCAATACTGGAAAATTTAACCGACGCATTTTCAGCTATACCTTTTAGCATAAATGTGCCTTGTTCGTCGGAAACGGTGCCGATCGTACTATCTATGACGCCGATATTCACAAATTCAATAACCGATTTAGTGTTGGCATCATAGACAATTCCTGTTAAATCGGCTTGTGCCAATAGTGCCGAAGTAGTTAAAAAAAAGAACAGTAGGGTGTTTGTTATTTTTGTCATATTAATTATTTCAATTTCATTAGTTAGTCTTAAGACTTTTTAATTTTGGTTTACACGTAGTTAGAAGATAGAAAAAAGGCTGGTAGCACAGGATTTATCCTGTTTGGGACGCTGACCTTTAGGTTAACAAACATTGATTAGTGCAATTTGTAATCAGTATGGATAAATCCTGTGCTACCAGTTTTTTATTCTTTTTCAAAAGCACGCACCGCATTCAAAATTTCAAAAAACTGCCCAAAAGCAACTTGTCCATCTACACCAAGCGGTCCACCCAAGCCACCTTCATTGATATTGGCTATTACTTGATGAGCGGTGTTGGTTGCAGGATCAAAAGATAGGAATGCAATAACTCCAGGATCAGCACCATTATGTTCGATTCGTCCGTCGTCCGTTAAATCCCAAAAGACGCTATGTATTTCACCTGCCTCCATACCTTCAGGACTTTGTCGTTGGAATAAAATTTGATAGCTTTCTTTAGATAAAAGTGTGCCGTTTCCTGCTGCTCCTTGCATCATTTCCAGTAAAAATTTGCTCAACATTTCATTCGAGGTATTCACAAAACCATCGGGGTAAGAAGAATGACTATATTCTGGTAAAGGATATGCTTTTCCAATATAGAGATTCGCTAATTTTTCTTGGTTTAAAAGGCTACGGTCATAACCTGTATTGGTCATGTTCAATGGGTCAAAAATGTTACTCTTAACAAAATCAGCATACTTTTTTCCCGTTTTAACCTCAATTAAATAAGCTGCTAAGGAGGCGCCAATATTACTGTATTCATAAGTCTGCCCTGGGCCTTCTTCTAGAAAAGTATCCTCATCAAATAATGCTCCATCTTCAGCATAAACTGCGTGTAAATAATCGCCTAAATCATGTCCATTACTAACTGTTACGCCAAAATCTAAGATGACCTGTGCTGAAAGCAATAGCATATTGGCGTCTTCTTTGAGGTAATATTGTAGTTCATAAGTTTCCTCCGAGTCTTCTAAACCCGCAGTATGAGTCACCAAATGTTTGACTTTAATTGGCGTCGTATTATGCGGATTCGCCATCTCAAAAGGTAAAATATCATTGATGTTTGTTTCTAAAGTAAAATGCCCTTGTTCAATTGCTTTCATCAAAGCCACTCCGATAAAGGTTTTACTAATAGAACCAATCGGTTGGGTGGTCTGATTGGTATAGTCAATGCTTTTTTCAACATTGGCTAAACCAAAGGCTTTTTGATAGTCGATTTTGCCTTCTTTAAGCACCGTTACTGCGAATCCAGGTAACTCAGAAGCCTCGTATAAATCGTTTAATTTATTGGTAAAAGCTATCTTTTCAGGGCTTTCAACAGGAGGTTCGATAACACTTGTATTTTTCTTACAATTCGTTAATAAAAGGCATAGCAATGCTAGGCACATTAAAGGTGAATACTTCATGATTTTTAAATTTTTAGTGGAGTGAAATAATGCGAAATTGTTAATCCGCTTGAATATTTCTTATAAGACTATCCTATTGGTATTTACACTTAGTTGATCGGTGACAAAATATGCGGATTAACAATCTGCGTTACTGTTCTACTACAGCCCCAACTTCCGAAATATAAATCCCCGAAAAAAGCCCCAATCCACCTTCCACATTCCCATAAACGGTACTAGATTCAGCTAAACGATCACTATCATTTTGGATGGGCGTGGCATTGCTTGAATAGAATTTATAAACATCCTCCGTTAAGGTTTGTAAATGAATATAAAGCATGCTAGTGTCTAAAATAATATTTCTTAAATGCGCCCTACTTTCACCAGGAAAAGTAGCCGCAGATAAATAAGCCTCTCCCGATTTGGCAATACCAGAAATAATAATTGCTTGTCCATTTAAGCCATCATCTTTAAAAATGAATCCATTGCGTATATACCTTTCTGCTTTGTTAGGAATCGCACTTTCGGGAATTTCGACGACAAACGGACCTCTATCTATACGCTCTTGTGTGATGGAATCTATCTCATAGCCTTGGAAAAACATTTTTAAATAGTAGTAATTTTTTTCGGGTAAATCATTCAACTTAAAATCAAAAGCATAAGCATTGTCCCCACCATATTTGACACTTGCATTGGTTATATCTACGCCTGTTGGCATCACCCCACTAGCACTAGCAGATGACAAGCCATCATTGCTGGCCTCAATTCTATAATTTGCTTCCATTTTCGGATAGAAACTAGCGGTAAATTCGCCAATATCCATCGCTGGTGTTTTTTGATAGACCATGTTTTCTTTAAAAATGTCGTTTTCATAAATTGCTACTTCCGCATTTTTGAGTGCTTCAATTTTCACATCTTCGTAAAAAATAAAACTTTTTGTAACGGTTGCACTCATCGGTTCGGTATTATTGAATAAGGCATTGATGACTATTTGATTTTCTTCTTGACTTAGGTCTAATGTTAATTCTTTGTAGCAGCTTTGGCATAATAGGCAGACAATAAAGAAAAAGGCTATATTTTTATAATTATTCATTTTTATTTTTTGTAGGGGCAATGCCTTGTGCTTGCCCTAGTTGCTTAATAAATCCTAAAAGGGCAAGCACAAGGCAGTGCCCCTACTAGCTAAAAATCCAATTGATAACTAACCGTCGGCATCAAAGGAAAAGGAGAAAAGGCATTAATCGAACTTTCCACACCGTTAGCATTATCGGTTGAGGGATTGAGCTGTACTTCTCCACTAAAAAAAGAAGGATTGAATTGATTATAGGCATTGGTCAAGCCAAAAGTCCATTCAGCGGCGTTTCCCTTTTTGGTGGTCACTTTCCGAACTGCAGATAAATCAAGTCGATGATAATCGGGTAGTCGGTAATTATTTCTTTTAGCGGTAGTTTGGTTGATGCCCGGATTTTTACCCGTAATATTAAAGATATTACTACCTGTATTGGGGAATTGAAACCAAGCGAAACGGTCGCCATATTTAAAGTTTGGATTAATGTGATTGGCCGTTGGGACGGTCACAAGCGCCCCTGAGAAAAAGACCCAGGTTCCATTAAACGCCCATTTCTCATTGAATTTATAATTGGCAACCACCGAAATATCATGGCGTCGGTCATATTTATAAGGAAAAGCAGCTCCTGAATTGATGAATTCAAATTGTCGATTCGTCCACGAAAGGGTATAGCCGAACCAGCCTGTTAAGTGTCCTTTTTTCTTTTGTAAAAATATTTCTGCGCCATACGATTGCCCTTGACCACTTTCGACTTTTTCTTCCCAATTGTCATTAGAAACAGAAAATTCAGCGCCCTCTTTATAATCAATTAACTGATTCATGTCTTTGTAATAACCTTCGATTTCAATACCGTATTGACCGATATTAAAAGCCGTACCTAGTGAATATTGGGTAGAAGTTGGTGGCGTTATTTTTTTAGTGACAGGTACCCATAAATCAGAAGATTTACTTAAACTACTGCTGGTTAATAAATGAAGATACTGTGCCATTTGGGCATAGCCTCCTTTAATTGACCAATTTTTATTGACCAAGAATCGAGCACTAAACCGAGGTTGAACCGAGGTATAAGCCGTGTCTTCTACTGCAAAGGCAGAGGCATGAACGCCCACATTAATTTTTAGTTTTTTGCCAATGGATAGGTGGTCTTCTGCGTACACCGCAAATTCTTTAGCTTTTACGGTGTTATTTAGAGAGCGACCTTGTAAAGTCTGTTCTCCTGTTTTTTGAAAAAGGGTATTTACGCCCGGTTTGAAAGTATGAAAAATAGCACTTCCCCCAAACCGAATGGTAAGATTGGGATTCAGAAAATATTGATAATCTTGTTTAATGGCTAAATCATTAATAGTTGAATTATATTCCGTTTCTTGCAGAGAGCTAGCAATCAAAGATTCATCAGCACTATCGACTTCCTTTTTTTGATTAGAAAAGTAGTTGTAATTGGAAATATAAGCTGTGGTATTCGAGAATAACTTATCACTAAATAAATGATTCCAACGAAAGGCCCCCAAGCCATTTTGCCAACCTTCTCTATCCCTTAATTTTTGGATAGCCACTTCCTCTTTCGATTTTTCTCTAAATTTAAGGGCATCTCGACTGTAAAAACCACTTACATACAACTTGTCTTTATTAGAAATTTTATAATTATACTTCACATTAATATCTCCAAAATTATAAGTTATAACACTTTTAAAACCTTTATCTCTTTGAGCAACAATCGGAGCAATAATTAAATCCAATAAAGTTCTTCTGGCAGAAATAGAGATAGAACTCTTGTCTTTAATAATCGGACCATTAACACTAAATTTAGCTGATAATAAACCGATAGATGCCCTTTTTTCCCATGCTTGGTTATTCCCATCTTTGGTCGTAATGTCCAAAACGGAAGATAATCGTCCACCATATCGAGCAGGAAAAGCCCCTTTAGTAATTTCAATATTATTGATAGCATCGGGATTAAACGTCGATAAAAAACCGAATAAATGGTAAGGATTATACATCGGCACACCATCCAATAAAATTAAATTTTGGTCAGCTCCGCCACCCCGTACATAAAAACCTGCTGCCCCATCAATTCCAGGTTTCACGCCTGGCAATAAAGTAATCGCTTTCAAGACATCCGCCTCACCCGCCAAAGCAGGAATCGCTTTTAATTTTTTGGGCGCAATCCGCATGACGTCAACTTGAGCAGATTGTACCACGTCTTCTTCCACCTCTTTTGCCTTTGCTGAACTGACGACTACTTCGGTTAATTCATTCGTCGCAGGTTGTAAGCGAATCGTACTTTGTTTAGAGGTCGTTAGGTTAAATTCTTTGGTTTCATAACCCAAAAAAGACAGCACCACCGTATGTTTACCCGCAGGCAAAGTCAAACTAAAAAAGCCGAAATTATTAGTCGTTGTCGCTATCAAACTCGTCTTTTCATAAATCGTCGCGGCAATCATTGCTTCACCCGTCGTAGCATCTAAAAGGTAGCCAGAAAAGACAACGTCCTTTGCTTTTTGGGGTGGTTTATAGACTCGAAAACTCATGGTTTTTACCTGACCTTTATACAGGACAATTTGTGAACCAACCACTTTATACGTCAAAGGGCTTTCAGCAAATAATTCTATTAAAATATTGGCGATAGTCAGCGATTTTTTAGGAAAAGTAAATAGTTTTTCAACATCCAAATTATTGAGATTAAAGGCAAAATTAACTTGCGCCTCTTTTTGGATTTTGTGTAGTACGTCAAGTGTTGTTGCTTCTTTTAAGTTAAGTTGTACCTTTTTTTGTAGCAGGTCGGTATTGTTTTGAGCGGTTAAGGCGGTTGTAAACAGTAACAGGCAACCAAAAAAGAAGTAGCCCAGACATGCTTGTCTGGGAATGAAATTTCGTGCCTCAGACAAGAATGTCTGAGCTATATTTATATAATTTATTTGCATTTTCCATTATTTAATTGAGGGGCATTTGAATGAATATTTTTCACTTCAAATTCATAAATTAGTTGTAATATCTTTAATACTTCTGGGAATGTATTGGCTTTAAATTCACCTGTAAAAGGACAAGTAAGTAATGTTTGATTTGTTAATTCAATGTTGACATCATACGCTTGATTGAGGGTTTGAAGAACATTTTTTAACATCGTTCCCTTAAAGGTTAAGGTCTGATGATACCAAAAAAGTTGATTGCTAGAAAAAGCATCCGTCAATTCTAATTGCTTCGTTTGCGCATCAAGTTGAGCAGTCATCCCTTTAGTTAATAGCACTTTTTCGGTAGGTGCTTCCTTTTTTTGTACTTCCACTTTTCCGTTAATGACATGGACAAAAGCCGATGTATTTTTATCCTTATCCGATTGGACGTTAAACTTAGTACCCAATACCTTGACCGCTAAATCATTGGTGGTAACAATAAAAGGTTGCTGTGGATTGTGGGTTACTTCAAGCACTACATCGCCCGTCATAGCGATGGTTCTAGTTTGGGTATCAAATTCTTTAGGATAACTCAACCTAGAATTTTCATTCAACCAAACCATACTATTATCTGGTAGCGTCACTTGTTTGGTTTCATTGGAAAGCGTTGCCACTTCTACCATTGCTACGGGTTGTAAAAAAGTCATCCAACCAATAAATCCTAAGATGATTAATATGGAGGCAACAGCGGAAAAACGTATGATTTGCTTTCGTAAAGGAATCACTTTAGTAGTCTGTGGTAATTGTTGATGCACTTTGGCTAAGGCTGCATGGACATCAATTTTAAGGCCAACTTTTCCTTTTTGTGCTACAGGCATTTTCTGCCAAAGAAATTTAACTTCTTGGAATTGTTTTTCATTTACAGCATGGATTTTTCGCCATTGGGTGAGTGCTTTTTTTTCCGTAGCAGACAATTTCCCGTCTAGAAAATCGCAGATTTGTTGGTATCGAAATTCTTCCATATAATAGCTTTTTATTGATGGACGGAAGTGGGGAAGTAGTACCCTAGGTTTGGACTCAAATATTTTAAAAGGGAAAGCACTTGTTTAGCCGAAAATAGGAAGGAGTATGTCGAAATAGCAGTATTGGAATGGAATTTTTGATTATATTAATAGTGGAATACCCATTTGAATTTATTTAAAAATTTTACTTCCATAATGCCTGAAAACAATTCTTTTGAATCATTTATACCAGATGTCTTACACGATGATAATGCCCATTACCTTTTAGTACCAATTCAGGAGCGTTATTTAAAATCATTAACATTAACTGAATCGACAGAAAAGATTTACGGAAATTTAGTGATGGGACTCATAGGACTCCTGCCACTACTAATAGTATGCTTAAATTGGTTCATGTCTAACCGATTTACTGCCGATAATACCTTTCCCATAGTTTTGGGTGTTTTCGTCTGCTTTTTTACACTAATAGGACTTACGCATACTATACCTGCAATTAAAAAATTGAGTGGATATCAAGCGTATAGAACCTTGATAGTTGACTCTGCAGGAATAAGGCTTGATAAAACCAATATTAGTTGGGAAGATATTGAGTACGTCAATTTAAAGGTCTTTATCAAAGAGGGTAAGTATTATTACCCCTATATTTTAATAAGATTGTTATCCCAAGAAATTATTGCTTATGATTTAGACTCCTTGTATCATGAGAAAGACTTCTTAATTAACACTAAAGAGGATTTAGTGAACGCTCTTTCTAATACTAAACCCGAATTTAAAATGCTGAGAGTATGTTTAGGTTATTATTTAACGTGAGTTTTGGATAATACTAATTGATAATCAATGATTTAGCTCCAGAAGAACGGTACTGTTTGTAGAAAATGATTCAAAAATGTTCCAAAGGTCTGGAAGACCGATCCCATTTTTGGCTAATTTTTAACAGGGTCGGTCTTCCAGACCTTTGATCAAGAGGGGTTTATCAAATTTTTTCTACAAACAGATTCGGTCTTCCAGACCTTTTGCTTATCCAAAACTCACGTTATTTAGTAGAACCTAGGGAAGAAAACAAGTTAGTTACTAAGGCATGATTGGACTAATTTTGAAAAAACAAAAAGTATCTTTGTGAAATAATTTGTGTTTGATTTTTTCGATGACCTAGTTATTACCTACATTTATCAAAAAATAGAAAATGAGTAAAACAGTGTTAATAACAGGAGCAAGTAGAGGGATCGGGGCAGCCTTGGCTCAACAACTGATAGATAAAAGCTTCACCGTAATAGGAACTAGTAGAACAGGCGTTCTACCAAATAATCCAGCCGATAAATTAATCGCCAAAAAACTAAATCTGCCAGCCAAGCAAAGCCGAGCCGAACTAGCAAATTGGTTAGCAACAAACGATATAAAAATCGATATTTTAATCAATAATGCAGGAATAGGACCAGATTTAGGCGCTGACAAACCCGAAGCAGAAAGTTATCAGGACACTTTTGAAGTGAATACCAGAGGAACGGTATTCTTTACAGAATTAATCCTACCATACATTAAAAAAGGTGGAAAAGTCATTAATATTTCTTCCAAAATGGGGTCGATTGAAGCTTGTGGAACGACAGATTCGGTGGCTTATAGAATGTCCAAAGCTGCTTTAAATATGTACACCAAGATTTTGACCAATAGGTTGACAGGAACTCATAAAGTAGCGGCTATTCATCCTGGTTGGGTACGGACAACTATTTCTGAAAGTAGTAGTAAATATGCGCCACTTTCTACGGCAGAATCAGCTAAAGGAATCATTGATTTTGTACTGCGTGACTTTAAAACGGGTACTTTTTGGAATGTAGAGGCACAAGAGGAGATTGGGTGGTAATTGTTGAACAAGCGTTAATTGAACACCCCAAAATGCCATAAAACACCAGCAGGATCATGCAAAAAGAATTCTCTACCCCAATCAAGTTCCTGAATGGTGGAGAGTTTTACATTTTTATATTGTTTGGGTAAATGGAGTTGTTGAATGTCCTTCCAGCATTTATCTAAATCATCTACTTCTAAAAATACCATTGAATTATCACACCATTCTTTAGCGTAATAATCCTGTAAATAAAAGGCTAAATTTTCATTTACTTTAAAAAGAGACATCTTAGGAAAAAGGACAACTTCTTCAAATCCTAAGGCTTGATAGAAAGTACGGGATGATTGGTAGTCTTTTGCACCTATGAAGGTTCTAATGCTTTTAGCTTGGTAGTTCATTCGTATGCTATTTTAAGCTAAAGTTAAGAGAATTAGCTGAATGTGAAAATAACCAACGTAAATATACTCTTTCTTAAGAGGCGCAAAGCTGTTGAGATATGATATTCTACTGTCTTCTTTGTAATCCCTAATTGTTCCGCAATTTCTGTATAATTCATTGCTTCAAAACGACTCATTTTAAAAACGATGCTGCATTTGGTAGGTAACGCATCTATTTTATCGTGGATAGCTGCCAAATTTTCTGCATTCAGCAAATCCTCTTCAGGAGAGACAATGTCTAAAGAAAGGCTATTTTGGAAGTACTTTTCCTGTTGAGTGGTTATACTTTTTTGTTTTCTAAAATAATCCATACAACGATGGTGAACCATTCTAGTTAAGTAGCCAATGACAGATTTTTCGATAGTTAATTGGTCTCTTTTTGTCCAAAAATTAATAAAAACGGTTTGTACGATGTCTTCTGCTTCGGTTAAATTTTGGGTGCTTTTATAAGCTTTTTGGACTAATTCTTCATAGCATAAATGGAATAGTTTGTCAAAAGCAGTACGGTTGCCTGCTTTAATCTGTTGATATAAGTGCGTTTCAGTTTCGGGCATGAAGTGGATGACTACAGGGAAATTGTGTTATTAAAATCTCTTTTCTGTAGTTATGACGACGCTCGTCCTGTATACACTTAGGCTTGCAGCAGATTTATTTTTGGAATTTGTTGGTTTTAAAAAACAGGAGCGTCGGGTTACCATTGCGATAGAAAAAAGTAACACGACTCTCCTGAATCGTACGCTATCTATATAATCTGCTCACCGTTTTTACTGTAGAATCTGTTATAAAAGGAAATCAATTCCAATATACCCTCTGCCCTTGAATTTAAAAATTAAAACCTAATAAATTCCAAAAATAAAACTGCCCCATTAATACCACAAAACCTAAGGTAAGTAGGGTATAAAATAATCGGCTTCTCAAACGAATTTTATCCAATTTCCAGATGCCTATCATTTTAATAAGTTGCCAAACGGTTAATAATAAAGAGATAAGCGGTAAACTCATTAGGGCATAATCCGTCCAATTCCGTTTTCTGAAAACTAAGTCATTATCATCCATTAATACTAAAAAGGAGATAAAAAAACCGATGATGAATAAGCCATTCACCAAAGCTAATTTTTTAGCAGCAGCAGGCAAATCCTGTTCATCTGTAATGCTATAATACCACTTGAAAAAATGATTGATTATCCAGATAAAGAAAGCTAGTAGGATAACTCCAAAAGCGGGTAAAAATAGTTGACTATGAAAAGAATTGGATAAGGAGGTAGGTACTCTATCCAAAGCTGTATGAGGAGAAGTGCTATAGTACAGATGCTGAATAGTTCCTTGGTCGTCTTTCCTAAACCCTAATTTTCTATCACTCGCTATATCTACAAAAGTTAAGGAATCTATCGGCATCCAAGTCGTAGAAGGGTTTCCTGAAGTTGTTAGGTATCCTTTTTCGGAGACAGAAACATTGGTTGTTCCAAACATTAAAGCGGCTAATTTTAGGATACGCTTATGTGGTCGGCGGTTGGATAAATAGTCTCCTTCGAATTGTGCTAAATATTCTTTGGATAAGGAGATAGTCTTGGGGGTATCAGCAGTTGACGGAAAATAGCGATTGGTAAATTCCGTAGTGACATTCTTGACTAAAGCAGTTCCTCCAATAGTATTAGTGGAAATAAAAATACCAGCACCATGTTCAGGATACAATAAGAGCATTGAAAAGAAAAACTCTGTTGCTCCGCCATGCCCGATTATTTTATGTCCATTTTGACTATGGTCAAAAAAACCGTAGCACATGCCATTTAACCCTGGCGCATGTTGGAATAAAGGCGTGTGCATTTGGACTGCTGTTGCACTATCTAAAATTCGATTATCACCATATTGTCCATGCTGCAAATGAGCGACCATAAAAGGAATAATATCTTCGGCAGTCGTGCTAGCAACGCCAATAGGCGCTAATGGAATGGTTTTAAAAGAATGTGGTTGGTATTCCCCTTTTTCATAAGTATATCCCTCGGAATGATTCGCTTTGAAAGTGTTTGGCAAAGGTTGACGAAAGGTGGACTGACGCATTCCAAGCGGCGCAAATATTTTCTGCTCAACATAGTCATCCCATTTTAAATCAGAAATTTGTTCTACGATATACGCTGCTATTCCTGTTCCATGATTGGAATAAGAAGAGAAAGTGCCTGGAGGTCGAACTCTAGTGGGCATTTCATTAATAAAAATAGATTCTAAAGAAGGAGGAGGCAGGCTGTCGGTAGAAAATAGGTTCAGCACATATTCTTCAAAACCCGCCGAATGTGTCATTAAATGCTTTAAAGTAATAGGTTGTTCGTAAGTATCTGGAACTTTAAAATGGGTTAAATATTGGTTAATGTCGGCATCTAAATCTAATTTCCCCTGCTCTGCTAATTGCATGACTGCTGTCCAGACAAATAATTTGGAAACGGAGCCGATTCTAAATAAATCGGTTTCAGGGTTTACTTTTTTTCTTGCTTCCACGTTGGATAAACCATATCCTTTAGAAAAGTATAATTGATTGTTTTTGACTACGGAAACAGTCACTCCTGCAATATGTCGAGCGTCCATATTGCCTTCGATAATCCCATCTAAAAAAGCTTCTAAATCAGTAGAATCTCTAATGCCAACTTGGGCGGTTATATTATTAGTGGGAAGTAAATAAATTAGGGCTATAATACTATTTAAGAGTAGGGTTTTAAGATTCATATTTAAGCAGAATGAGATTTATTAATGGTTTTCGTCATAGGAAAGGTAGGAAAATTAAATTAGTTCAGCAAATTTTGCCATTCACAAGAAATCTACTTCGAAAGGATAGCATAAACAAAAAGCCGTTTTAAGGGAATCACAGGTAGTCGATTTAAAAGGCTCACTTCAACTTCACCTCTATTCGCTGCGAAACAAAGCCCGCAAACACCCCAAATCCCTTGTCAATATTAGAAAATATGTTAATAGGTTCTGGTGAAGAAAAAGAATCACCAAATTCAAAGGTTTCTACCGTTTTAGCATGTTGGTAGCCTTCGGAACTAATAGATTTTATATTGATAATAGCAGTCAAATGGTCAATGGTTGCTAAATCATTTAATAGCGAACTACTTGCACCAATTTGGGTGGAATAGGTTTCGCCATTAAAATTAGTATCAGGCAAATAACTTTGTTTGAGTGCCGTATGGTCAATTTCTACTATTTCATTGTCGCTATTGGCATCTAAAGAAAAATGCCCTCCTTTTTCCGTAAATAAGCTATCGTTTTTTGAAAATAAATAAGTCACTTCTATCAAGTAAAAATTATTAGCTGCTGGACTATCAACTAGTTGCAAATCAAATAAATAACTGGGACGATTTCTAAAATTGGTAAAACTAGAATTAGTTACGCTTGCGATAAAAGGAAGCGGCGTTTGGTTGGTGGCTTGAATTGTTTCAAAACCATCAACTTGAGCGGTTAATTGGTATGCCTTATTGGAAATAGGAAATATTTCTGTAGCTGTATAAATTCCATTTTGTTGATGGGTTAATTTAATGGTTTGACGATTTTCTACATCCAAAATTTCTACTATTCCATTGGAAACCAATTCCACTTGGTCCGCTTCGCTTAAAGCAAAACTTTTAGTCAATTGAACTTGCCAAATAGAATCGGGGCTAAAAAAGGCATTAGCAACGATTACTTGTTTTACCTCCGTTTCTGGCAGCGGAATAGAAATATCACAAGCGACAATTAAAAGAAGGTAAAATATTGATAACCAATTAGTTAATTTCATGTATGGTTTAGAATAAAAGCAAAGAAATAGCTATCTAAATAAGGAACGTATTTTGTACTATAAAGATGACCAAAATTGGGTTTAACCCTAAAAAAAATCGCAATACTTATTTTTTAAGGACTTGCAAACGCCTTAAAAATTTATACATTTGCCAAAATGTTATCACCTGACAAACATATCGAAGATTTTGATTTACTGTTTAGAACCTACTATCCAGCAGCGGTTCTATTTGCCCAAAAGTTTGTCGAAGATAGCAATGCAGCAAAGGAAATAGCGCAATTGGTTTTTTGCAAAATTTACGAAAAAAAGGATAAAATAGTCATCGAAACTTCTGTTAAAGCCTATATTTTTCGAGCGATTAGAAATACTGCTTTTACCTATTTGAAAAAAGAAAAAACACATGCCCGACATTCTGAGGCGGCATTTGCTTTAAAAGAAACGGCTACCCAAGATAATGACCCCTTAGCGTACGAAGAGTTGGCTAATAAAATCAATGAATTGATTGCTGCTTTGCCACCACGTTGTCAATTGATTTTTAAAATGAATCGATTTGAGGGTAAAAAGAATAAAGCCATTGCGGAAGAATTAGGACTTTCTATTCGAACAGTTGAAGCGCAAATAAGTTATGCGCTCAAAGCTTTGCGGAATAAATTGCCTAAGGAATTATTGGTGGTACTTTTGTTTTTGGAACAGTTATTCGGATAGTTGTTAGTTAGAAAAATTGTTTAGACGCTTGGAGATTTTGGAAATGCTCCAAGGTCAGGTGAATCCCAAATTGTCGCAGTTCGTTTTTTTTTGCGGCACAATCGTAACTTGGAAATTCATTTCCAAGAAAAAATAACTAAAAACGCTTCCTTGGAAATGAATTTCCAAGCTACGAATAACAATTTGAGCTAAATTACCGGGATATAAAAAGAAAATTTTAAAAAAATAGAGATTTGACTAAGTGTATAATGATCGAGCATAGTCTTAGAAAAGAATAGCGATTGATAATAATGAAAGAAGCGATAAATCCATACGATGAATTAATGATTCGAGTGCTCGATGGCTATGCGACCGAGACCGAACAAAAGCAGTTGAACGACTGGTTATTAGCATCGCCTGCGAATCAAACAACGTTTAATGAATTTCAGAAAATATGGACTGGTGCAGGAGCTGCAAGTGTACTCCATGATTTGGATATTGAAGCAGATTTAAAAGCCGTAAAAGCACAAGCTAAAACTGGCAATATAAAATTCGCAACTCGCAACCCGCAACCCGCAACTCGTATTCTTTCCATCTCCTTTATTCGAAAAATAGCAGCGATTCTATTGCCTTTAGCAGTTATAGGAATAGCTTTATCCATTTACTTGAACCAAGACGAAAAATCAGCACCTGTTTTATTAAGTGACGGCACCAAAGTCTGGTTGTATTCAGCTGCAAATTTGGAATACCCAGCCACCTTTGCTGGATCAACTCGTTCGGTCAAACTAACAGGAGAAGCTTTTTTTGAAGTAGCAAAAGATGCGACCAAACCATTTATTATTGAGGCAGGGGCTAGTGAGATTCGGGTTTTAGGGACTTCTTTTAATGTACAAAGTTCAGTTGAGGAAACGAATGTAATTGTGAATACAGGAAAAGTACAATTGTCTGCAAAAGATGCACCCGAACAAGTAGTAGAATTGACGAAAGGAGAAAAGGGAATCCATCAAAATGCTATAGTAAAAGAGACTATAAATACCGACAAAAATTATCGAGCTTGGCAGAATGGTATTTTTGAATTTGATGGTTCGTTGCCCATTAAGGAAGTAATTGCTCAATTATCTAAATATTATGGAGAAATTGATGTGAATATTGCGGCTAATGTTGATTGTTCTGTTGTAGGTGAGTTTGAACAAGAGGAGTTGAGCATGGTTTTGGAAGTGATTAAGAATAGTTGTGGGTTAGAAGAATAATTCCCCGACAAATTACAAAAATGAACAGGATTTTTGGTTTTTAGATAGATGTAATTTTCTATAAAGCCAATAGTTCAGTAAGGTACAAGGCAAGGCATCAAAAAATCTAAATAATAACTTAAAGAACATTTTAATTGGAAACAAAAGACGAAATAGAGGAGACAAAAATTACGCTT
Source organism: Saprospiraceae bacterium (assembly GCA_965277445.1). Lineage (GTDB taxonomy): Bacteria > Bacteroidota > Bacteroidia > Chitinophagales > Saprospiraceae > JAFMDF01. Next base: position 242,677 of record CBDICY010000013.1, read on the forward strand.
ATTGGTTTCTTGATTTTTGGTATTTTTTTGCTTTTTGGAGGAATTTTTACCGAACCTGAATTGGATATTGAAACAGGAATTATTTGGAATGAACCAGTATTCCATAAAATGTCTAAATCTGCTGAATTTGTATTTACTATAAAGAATTCTCCTGGATTTTCTCATAAAATCCGCTCAATCTACCGAGATTTAGACCGCCGTCAAAAAGATAAAATTCTCTCTTTAAAAAAGGGAATGCCTATTGAGATACATGTAAATAACCATAGAGCTTATCAAAATAAAAAAGAAGTTTATGCGCTTAAAGCCAATGGGGAAATAATCTATGGAATTGAGGAGTATGAAGCATATAAACAAAGAGAGCGTATAGGAATGATTGGATTTATATTCCTTTTTTTATTTTTATTTTACCTTTATACAAAAAGTAGATGGAAAGAGAATAGTTGTCTTATTTATTTTTTAATAGTGATTGGAATGGGTTTAATTGTAATTTTCATTTATAACGGATAAGCAAAATATCATGATAAAGAAAATTAGATTTCTATTTTTCTATTTCCTTTTACCCTTTGGTATTCATGCTCAATCTATTTTAGATGAAACTATTAATATTCGTGTTGAAAATACTTCTTTAGCTACTATTTTAGACAGCCTTTCTATTCAAACCAAAGCTCAATTTACCTTTGATAAGAACCGTATCCCCATCAATAAAGAATTTACCGTAGTGGTTGAAAATTCATCTTTGAAAACTGCATTAACTCAATTATTCAAGGACACAAATATTCAGTTCAAAGCCAATAAAAACTACCTGATTTTATACCGAAAAAACATCCCCTACCATACGATTAGCGGTTACATCCGAGATACGTTAAGTGAAGAAGCATTAATCGCCGCCAATATTTTTGAGACCCAATATTTTAGAGGAACGAGTAGCAATAATTATGGATTTTATAGCCTGTCTTTGCCAGAAGGCAGTCATTTTTTGAAAGCCACTTTTATTGGCTACCAAGCATTATCAGATACGATTGATTTATATCAGGATATGCAACAAGATATATTTTTAAAAGCGGGAAATAATTTGGCAGAAATCATTGTGCTGGATAATCCAGATGCTACTGTTGAGGCAACCGCTATTTTGCAAAAAAGTCAAGATAGTGGGGAACAAGTGAATGTAGAAAAAGCCAAATCCTTGCCGACTATCTCTGGGCAAAGCGATATTTTAAAAGCCGTTCAATTATTACCAGGTGTTATTTCAGGCGGTTTAAACGGGGATAAATTATTTGTTCGAGGTGGACATTCAGACCAGAATTTAGTGTTATTGGATGATGTGCCACTATATAATTTGAACCATCTTTTTGGTTTAATTTCCATTATTAATGGAGATATTATTCATAGTGCTAAAACTTATTTGGATGGAATTCCTGCCCGATATGGAGGCAGACTATCTTCGTTGGTTGATATTCGGACAAGGGAAGGACACAAACAAAAAATTCATGGAGGAATGACTGCTGGCGTTGCTGTTGGTACGGCATATGTAGAAGGACCTATCCAAAAAGGCAAAAGTTCTTTTATCGTTTCTGCCCGAAGAATCTGGTTACCAATTAATTTTAAATTTAATGATGTAAATGCTAAGGCAAATTTTAGATTATCTGAAAAAGACCGACTATTTATTAGTTTTTATACGGGGAAAGACGATATAACAGATGTAGAAGATGAGGACACGATAAATCCAGTTTTTAAAGAAACGATTAAGGTAAATTGGCGAAATACGGCGATGTCGATGCGTTGGAATCGAGTGCTGAATAAACGATTATTTCTAAATACGACCTTATTTCAAGGGAAATTTGATTATGGGATTCAGAATAAAGAGATAGCAGATTCGCTTAGGAATAATATGGTTGACCTGAATTATTCCTCTTTCATTCATCAGTATGGGCTAAAGGCAGATTTAAATTATGTCCCTTCTACCAAACATCATATTCGTTTTGGGGCGAGTTATCGATATTTGCAAAATAATACAGGGACATTAGATAGAGTTATAAAAATACAGGGAACTGATACTCATTTGTCGGAAACTTCCGAATTGATTGCTTCTCACCAGCCTTATTTTTATGTGGAGGACGAATATCAGCTAAATGATAAAGTCAATTTTAATGCAGGATTTCATTTAGCGGCAATAAATGTAAGAGAAAAAACTTGGTGGTCGCCTCAATTTCGCTTGTTAGTAAACTATGCTGTCAACCCTAAAAATTATTGGTCGTTGTCCTATGGAGAAATGGCGCAATTTATTCATTTATTAAATGATTCTAGTATTGAAGTGGGCAATAGTAAATGGGTATCGACCACCAATAATATTCGACCTTCGACCGCTCGACAATTGGCTATTAACTACCAATCCTTTTTTCATCCCTACTGGAAATTAAAGTTAAGTGCCTATTATAAAAAAATGGAACATTTAAGGCGTTTTAAAATTGGTGCAACGGTTACAAATACCATCAAAGAATGGGAAGGTAATACAGTCGGTGGCGAAGGAAAAGCCTATGGTGTAGAATTATTAGTAGCCAAAACAAGAGGGCTAACCCAAGGTTGGATTGCCTATACTTTATCCAAAAACCAACGACAATTTGAGGGTTTAATCAATAACCAACCCTTTCCACATCAGCAGGATAGAAGGCATGTTATTAACGTCAATATCAATCATCAATTAAAAGAAAAGAAGGGCAAAAAAAGCCAATTAAATGTAGTATGGTCTTATGCTTCGGGACAATGGGCAACGTTGCCCGAACGAGGATTTATTAGTCAATCAGGTGTTTTAGTACCTGATTTTGAGGTGGTTAATAATTTTCAATTAAAAGCGAATCATCGTTTAGACATTTCTTATAGTCGTCAAAAAACAAGTGAAAAGGGTTTTCAGCACCAATGGACTTTTGGTGTTTATAATGTCTATGGACAAATTAATCCTTATGCTACTTTTTTAGCATATAATCCTAATGCTACCGATAAGCCTATCTTTGATTTGCAAGGCGAATATTTTACGGAATGGCCTGTTCCTTTTGTGACTTATGGGTTTAAGTTCTGATGTAATAGGTTCTGTTTTACAATGCAAGTGCTAATTTTTCTTTACCGAACTGCTTGGCTTCCATATAAGTAAAGTAGGTATCGTCAGCTTGAGACCAAATGTTTAAGGCTTTAGCCAACATTTCTGTTGCTCCTGCTGTATCTCCTTGGTCAAACTTGAGTTTGGCATTTATAAATAGTAGCGTAGGTGTATTGGGGTCTGATAAAAGTGCTTTTTCCAATACGGCAGTTGCTTTGTCAAAATCTTTATTTTTTCGATAAATTTCCGTTATTTCTTCTTTGAAACCGTCCATTGAAACACCTTGTTTCTCAAAATAACTTTCAAAGTTTTCTGCTGCCTTCCCATAATCTCCATTAGCACTAGCAACATATCCTTCAAAAAAAATTGCACCATGGTCTGTTCCAAAGTTATTAATCATGGCAGGTTTGCAAACCCCATCATTGATTACTTGATTAAAGGCTGGTAAATCTTTTGTTTGGTAGGCAATGAAAAAACCACCTATACATTGAATTAATTCTTTAAAAGGAGTTATCTGATTTCCTAACTCCGTAATGTGCTGCTTGGCAATAGTTATCTTTTGGAAAGCAACAAAATGATTTAAACGAGGGAGAATAACATTTAGCTTCGTAATGGGTGGAGCTATACGGTTATTAATTGCTAAACGGCGATTAAAACTATTGGCAAAGGGTTTGTATTTTCCTAACCTAATAAAATGGTTCTCTAGTTGATTGTAAATTCTTATGGAATCTCGAGGTAAACGAGCATTTGCGAGAAAGTTAGTTAACGTTTTTTCCGCTTGCTCAAATTGGCCTAATTTATCCTGTGTACTGCTAAGCCCAATAATTGCCCTTGCATCATCTCCATTCATCACCATCATATTCTCGTAATAGTCGGCTGCTTCCTTTAATTTACCTTGGGCGGTATAAATAGCGGCTAATTCATAAGTTTTATTGGCTTTGTGGGGATAGAGTTCGGCAAATTCATTTAATAATTTTTCGGCTTTATCAAATTCTTCCGTATGGGTATACACACTAGCCAACTGCGTCATAAATCTCCCTCGATGACCATTTTCAATGGCGGCTAAACCTACCGCCTTAGCTTTGTCATACTGCTGGAGCATCCGATAGAATTGCATTAGGTTAGTGTAAGGATTTAGGTCATTAGGATATAGTTTTCGCCAATTTTCAAAAAGCTGTACCATTTTTGGTATCTCCTGATTCAGGTTTAATTGGAGGGCTCGGATAGCCATTTTTTTTCGTTCGGGTTGACTCTCTGCTAATAATCTAGCTTTTTCGATGGCTTCAATAGCGGCCTCTTGGTTATTAGACAAAAATTGGAGTCTGGCCAAATAGAAATGACAATCTGTACAATTAGGGTCTTGGTCAATAGCTGTTTCAAGTAATTGAATGGCAGGCTTCCCTATTTGAGGGTTTTGAGTAAATAAAATTTTGGCTTTGATAAAATTTTTCAAAGCATCATTATTCGAAGTAATTAATTCCTTAACGGGTAAATCAATGACTTGTATTTTGTTAGACTGAGCATCTGGTAGATACAATTGATCATTCAGCTGGACCGTTAGTTGGTCAATTAAACTAAATAAATCATTCCCTTCTACCTCAGATTCCATAAATACTTTCCCATTTTCCGTCTCATTGACTTTAATCGTTACTTTGTAGGTAGCGGATTCCCCTTTACTTACCGTACCTGAAACAAAATAATCCGTAAAGAAATCTTGGGCAATTTTAACTTGCGTGGCAAAAGAAACTGGATTTGGAAAGGGCTGATTATAAATGTCGTATTCGCTTTTCAATTCCGTTGGAGCAATGCTGGATAACCTCATATCTTGCTCCAAATCATTATTGAAAAGGGTCGGTAGTGCAATAGATAACCAATCGGCTTCCTCATTGTCTAAGTCCACTTCAAAGGGAAAACTTACAAATCTTCTCGTAAATTCAGCAATAGGGACCATTCGAGTTTCTGCTTCTCCTATTTCATTAACGATAGAGACTTCTTTAGTCGTCATGGCTTGCCCGTCAGTAGGCGTTAAGCTAATATAAAGTAAAGCCGCTACTAGCGCCAAGAATAATCCACCGATAAGAATCGGATATTGATTGAGCTTAGCAGGTGTAACAGTTTGTTTAGTTGCTTTGAATTTACCTTTGAGGTTTTCTTTTTTCGGTAGCACCAAATTGCCGTTAGTCAATGCATAAACGGTTATGGCTTCTTCTATATGCTTAAACTCAAATTTTCCTAGAGAGGCTAATTTAAATTCCGTCTTATTTTTTATTTGATTGCGAATACTGCTTGACAATAAGATACTTCCCGGAACGCCCATGGATTCTATGCGAGACGCAATATTGACCGCATCTCCAAAAACATTCCCTTCTTTAAAGACGACCTCTCCTGAGTGTAAACCAATACGCACAGGTACCTTTGGTTCGTTTTGAAAGGCAACTTGTAAAGCTACCGCACAGTTCGTTGCATCCGCAGCACTATTAAAAGTCACTAAGCAAGCATCCCCATAATATTGAATAATGGTGCCATTGTTGGTAGGAACCGATTTTTCTAATTCTGTTTTAAATTTTTGAAGATTAGCCAATGATTGTTTCTCATTGGATTGCATTAAAGCCGTATAGCCAACGATGTCCGCAAATAAAATAGCAGTAAGTTGTCTCCGTTCGAGCGTTTCCATTATTGATTGATTTTTTTATCAATAAGTGAGTAATAAATATCAGCTAGCTAAATCCTAAAGTTAGTTTTTTTTGTAAACTTTGACGAATATTAAGCGGTAATTATTAACCAATTCTATCAAACATCCAATAAGCCGCCAAAATACCCACAAAATAGGTCGCCACTTTTAAGCCAATTGAGAGTAATTGTTTTTTAGTTGTTTGATGGAATAATTGATTGCCAATTTTACCAATAATAAATGACACTAAAAAAAGTGCTAGAATAAAAATAACTTGTCCAATTTCTACCCCAACATTAAAAAATAATAAAGCTTCCGTCGCATGATTTCTAGGCAGCCCAATTTCTCCTAAAACTGCAGCAAAACCCAATCCATGTAATAAACCGAAAGAAGAAGCCACCAAAATAGGATACTGATAAGTCAAAGAGTCTTTAGTAGTATGATGGTGAATGATTTCATAACACAAAAAAACAATACTTAAGGCGATGGTTGCTTCAATGGGGGGAATGGGTAATTGAATGACTTTTAAAGCGGACAAAATAAGTGTGATAGAATGGGCAATAGTAAAGCCTGTAATCGTAATAAATAGTTTGCGACTAAAGCCTGTAATAATCACCAAGCAAACCAAAAATAATAAATGGTCAATGCCTGCCCAAATATGTTCTATCCCTAAAATACTATACTGCTTTCGGACTTCTAAACCATTTGCTTCTTTAGGAATGATAGTCTCTTTTTGATTAGGGGGAATCACTAGTATTTGTTCTGATTTATCCAAATAAGTGATGGCAATAATTGTTGATAAAACAGGATTGAAAAGTGGATAGTCTATTTTTATGGTTGCCCCTTTAAGATTTAATTCAGTTTTAGTTTGTTGCCATTTTTGCCGATAACCAGCAGTTAATACGCGCCATTTTTGTTGGTCATTAATCGCTATATTGTCTAAAAAAATGATAGGCGCATTTCTTTCATTAACGGTATTTGGTAAGTTTAATTCAAAAGCAATATTTTGGGTAGTTTCGGTGATTTTTAGATAGAGGGGGCGGCTTTCGTGGGCGAAAGATGAAGTGATTTGTAGGGTGAAAAAGAGATATAGAAGTAGGTGTTTTTTCATAGTTATCTATTACAAAGGGTATCTGAGTGTGATTGTGAATTTTTGAATATATGATTAACATCCGTGTTCCTTCATCTATCCGTGGTATTAATTTCTACCACGGATAGATGAAGGGACACGGATATTGGATATGCTTAAATTATATTATAAATTTTTAATCTGGTTATCTATATATCCGCCACCCTAGACCTATCACAAATCAATCGAAACCCTATAGTCCTTGACTAATCGCTCAATTTGTGCTTGTTTATGCTGCTGCTTCAAATACCCTAAATAATCCGATTTTACGGTCGATTGAATATCCGTTAATTTAGAAAAACCAGTAGTTGATTGATGGGTTAATTTGATCCAATGCCAACCGTGTTCTGATGCAATTGGTCCTTGCCATTTAGTGTCAGTAGCTTCCATTTTTGCGAGTGCTTGTGTAAAGGGCGTACCAAATTGACTTTCTAAAAAATTGACCGTTTTTTCGGCATAATTTCGATGGTATAAAAAGCGGTCGCCAAACGGTAAACTTTCGGTCGTTGATAGATTTTGATGGGTAACGGATTGCATAAAAGCAGCCGCTCTTTTTAAACCAGCTTCATTCGTTCCTTTTTTAAAGAAAATATGAGCAAAAGTATATTGAGCTGGTTGAAAATATCGCTGTTGATGTTGTTGATAATAGGCTTTCAGACTATCGGGAGAAATAGTAATCATAGAGGCATCAAAATCATCTAAAATAAATTCCATCTTTTGGATAATCCGTCGCTTAATCACAAAATCATTTTGGTCTAAACCTAATTTAACTGCTTCTCGATAAAGCACTTCTTCTTGGATAAAATTTTTTAGCAATTGCTGTTTCTCTATTTCAGAAAACTGCTCAAATTTTGCATCAAAAACTTCTTTATTAAACGCTTTTGATTGGAATTGCATAAAATTCAACAAGGTTTCTTTATTGATAGTAATGGTGTTTTCCAAACCACTATCACCTCCAGAAATATTGAAATAAACGAATAAGAGAAAACCCGCTAGTAGAAAATGGACTAAGGGTTCTTTTATAATCTTTTTGAACATATTATTTTTTAGATGTTAGAAGTCAGACCGAAAATTGAAATTTTCTGTCAGAAGTCAGATTAGCCAAGTACAAATGTTTGATATTTAGTAGTTTAACCACACTTTATCTGACTTCTGACAGTCCATGAAATGGACGATCTGACTTCTGACCTCTCTTGCTTATTTATTTCGGCGAATACCAAATAGGCGAAGAATAAGCTCGTTCCTGCACCGTTCTAGGTACCTCATCAGGCAAAGTTAAATCATGTCGAGCAGCATCATAAGTACTCCACCTTGGCGTTGGGACTTCTAAAACTCTGACATAATAAAAAGTTCGGATAGCAGGGTCAAAATCTGGGTCAGTCCAAACAGTTGTCAATTCCGCAGCACCGATTGAATTGTCATAAGTAGCGGCTTTTACATCCACCGAATTTCCAACCGCAGGTAATTTACCATCAGCGCCTATTTTTCTATCACCAGACCAATCAACATCATATATTTTTTCAAAAGTTTTACCGTCTTTCGCCCAACCTTTAATCACTTGCACCCTGTCTAAATTTGCACCTTCGCCATCCTTAGTCGCAGCAATCATAAAAGTAGGGGCTTTAGCCGCTTCATTTTTTAATAAATCAGACCCCATCGGTACACCTTTTTGGTAACCAATACTCACATAATCTGCCGCATCGACGTCTGTTGCCTGAAAATCCCAGCCACCGAAGAAGCGCAATTGGATGCGAGGGCCAGTTGTGCCATACACTTCTTTTCTTTTCATGGCATCCCAAAGCGCCCCTCTAGTATTGTTTTCTGCCCAAACTGCCGCATAGCCAGAAGCTAAATATTGCCAGCTATACCGTTTTTTAGCATCTTCAGAACCATTGGCAATGCCAATCTCTTCAATCTTTAGAGCTCGATTCTTATCATTCACCATATTCGTGAATTTTCCAGTATAATTATCGCTATCCGCAGTCGCCAAGGCGGTATGAGAATCAGTCGAGCCAATCAATCCGAAATCATAAGGATTAATGCCTAATTGTTCTTCTAAAAGTAAGCCATTTTTTAAAGCCTCTCTAGAATATTCATATTGGAACATCTCGTTTTCTTTCTGACCAGATAAATTTAAATTACCCAAATCCCAGCCTGCCACACCATAACTAGCAAACTCATCATTCGGTGATAAAAATGGATGGGATTCGCTATCTCCTTTTATTTGCGTTGTTTCTACTAAAGGTTCCCATCTTGAACGCAAAGCAGCATATTCTTTGGTCATTGGATTGCCCATAAAGTCAGTTAATGTAAACATTAATCCATTGGAGGCATTCCCATTATGCGGAATCGCCAACACTTTTCCACCCGTCTTATCTTCGTAGCTTTGTAAAGCTTTCCATAAATCTTCCGGATTGCTACTGATGGAACTAGAATAAGGAATGGTTTGGATGGCTTTATCTTTCCCATCTTTGTAAATGACAATACGATGTAAATTATTTCCTTGTGGTAAGGAAGACCATTCGTAGCCTACAAAAGCGGTAAATTTTCCTGGTTCATTATGTTGTTCAGTCGTCGTCAAATAATCTGACCAGATTTTGGTAATCACTTTTCCTAAAACCGCTCGGTCCGTTAAGACTTTTGGTAACTTGCCCGCCGCAAAACTATTAATTAAATCTCGACCTGTTTGTGCCGCTGATTCACCACCTGCTTGCAATTGGGTTGCCCATTTTTTTAGCTGATCATCCTTCATCAACAAAGGATTTTCTTTCATGATTTCATTAATCATTCCTAAGCCTTCCGCATGGTCTGCCACCACTAAAAAATCTAAAGGTCTAGACAATTGAATATCTACCCCTTCACTCTCAATTGTTTGCCCTTTGGCGAATCTTAAGGCATCATCAGGTGTTAAACGTGCGCCAAAAGAGAACGCATCTGGGGAGTTGGTGGTATGTAAATGCGTATCGCCCCAGTATAAATTTTTATTGGGGTTATTAGCTGGGATAACAACGGTCTTCTTTTCCGTAGTTGATTGAATGGTGGCTTCTTTTTGTTCCTTTTCAGCAGCACAGGCTACTAAAAGACTAAAGGCGAATAGGAAGGAAAGATATTTAGTGAATGTCATTTTATAAATGGATTAAAGAAACTTCTCCGTGTAACTCTGTGTATTTATCGGTGAATCTCTGTGGAATAACTCTTGAAGTATAGTTGTTTCATAGAGTTACTCGGAGTTCTCACAGAGTTTCGCAGAGGAAAGTTTTGAATGTGTGATAAACTAGAAACTGTTTCGTTTTTATAATTTAATAATGAAATAGACCAACTATCAGCACCTACTTCGAAGGTGTATACCAAATAGGCGAAGAATAAGCCCGCTCCTGAATAACAGGTTCAGCACCAGCCCAAGGATCACTTCCTAATTTAGCAGAAGCAATCGTAGAATATCGAGGCGTTGGAATCTCTAATACCCGTACATAATACACCGCACGTTGCGTCGCATCAAAATCTGGGTCTTCCCAAACTTTTGCCAATTCTACCTCCCCAACCGTATTCGTATAAGTGGCATTTTTTACATCCACCGTACTTTCGAGTGGCGCTAATTTGCCTGCTTTGTCCAGCTTTCTATCTCCTGCCCAAGCGACATTATAGATTTTTTCTTGCGTTTTTCCGTCAGCCAACCAAGATTTGACGACTTGTATTCTATCTAAATTACCACCTTCGGCATCTTTAGCTGCATGAATCATCAATCGTAATTTATGATCGCCTGCATTATTTAAATCACTTCCCATGGGAACGCCTTTTTGATAACCAGTCGTTACAAAATCTGCTTGCTCCACATCCTTTTGCTCAAAATCCCAACCACCAAAAACTCTCAATTGTATTCTAGAACCTGTTGTACCATAAACCTCTTTTCGAATAAAGGCATCATAAATATCTCGTCTAGTATTGCTTTCTGCCCAAACTGCGGCATAACCAGAAGAAGAAAAATCTAAATTTTTAACGTCATTAATCCAAGGAGTTGATTTATCCGCAGCTCCACCATCAATTAAATTTTTACCTGTAAAATTATCTTCCTCCACAGAAGAAAGTGCTGTATGGGTATCAGAAGAACCAATAAACCCAAATTTATAAGGATTAGTACCCAATGCTTCCTCTAGTTTCAACCCATCTTGCAAAGCATATCGAACAAAATCTGCTCTACGTGGCGTTGTCCTAGCCGCCGTATTACCACCCGTTGATTTTAGTAAAATATCCCATAATTCAAAAGCAGCAAATTCATCATTGGGCGATAAAGCAGGATGTGCTTCCGAAGTTCCTTTTATCTGCGTCATCTCTACAATTGGTTCCCATTTAGCTCTCGTTTTAGCATAAGAAACATCGAGTTGATTGCCCTTAGAATCCTTTTCATCAGGAAACATTAAGCCACCACTTACATTGGAGTTATGAGGAATAGACACTAAATCTACGTCATATTTTTTAGTTGTTTCTTCTAACCAATTCCATAAATCTTCTGGATTGGAGCTATGCGTAGCAGAATAGGGTTGGAATTGATTGGCTGCTTTAGCGCCTTGTGGGGTAAATAAAACTCTGTGAAGGTTATTACCATTTAAAGTCGACGTCCATTCCCAACCAATAAAAGCCGAAAATTTTCCTGGTTGATTATGGTCATCAGCGAATTGGTTGTGTTCTTCCCAGATGGTTTGCATCACTTTCCCTGTATCAATTTCAGTTAAACCTGTTTCTCCAAGATTTTTGGCTCTTAGCCATTTTAAAAACATTGGAATGCCTGGTTTACCTTCTACAATTTTTGCCAATCTTCTACCTGCTTCCGTTGCCATCAAAAACGGTGCTTTATCTCTTGCTTTAATCATCGTTCCTAGTCCTTCGGCATGGTCGGTGACCACCAAAAAATCCAACGGTCGGTTGATTTGTATTTTTTCCCCCGTTGGTGGATAGGTCATTACTTCGCCTTTGGCAAAACGAAAAGCATCGTCAGGCGTTGCCATAATAGTTCCAAACAAAAAGGCATCACTTGAAAAATTAGTATGGATATGGGTGTCGCCCCAATAGAGGTTTTTATTCGGATTTTTAGTGACCGCTGCTTTGGCTTCTTTTGCGGATGTTGTTGCATCTTCGACTGTCGCCGTCGTAGATTTATCTGCACTACAGCTAAAAAGAAGGAGGATTATAGAAAAATAATATAGTTGGTTTTTCATATCGTTTTAATGTAAAAATTGATTTTGTTTGGATGAAAGGTATGGAAGGTTAAAAGTATTAAAAAAGCCCAGAAGTTTTGCACTTATGGGCTTTTTTAATTTTAAATATATTGGAAAAATAATATTTGACTATTCTAGGATTTTTTTCGATTAAAAATTTTGAATTTTTCTAGGGATAATCTAAATCCTTTAACTACTTCTTCACCATCCAAAAAGGTGTTGTCAAAACCTTTAATTTCCTCTACGGCTTCTTGACCTTCCCGATAGATATAAGCTTTTTGTTTGTAAGGATCAATTAACCAAGCTAGGCGGACACCATTTTTAATCCAACTATCCGCCATTTTCTTTTTTAATTTCCTAAGACTATCCGATTTTGATTTAACTTCTACGATGAAATCAGGTGCAATTTTTAGAAAATTATCTTCTTCATTATCGACAGGATTCAGGGCAAGTCTTTCTTCGCTTATCCAGCAGCAACTTGGACTTAAAATAGCTGAATCAAGTAATTCAATACCAATAGAGGAAGTTAGCATTACGCCTTTTTACCATTGTCAAACCACCATTTGCTAAGTTGACTTAAAACCAAAGTCATTCTTTTGCTATCTCCAAATTTTAGGTAAGGCTTGATAGTTGTTTTACCAGTCTTACTTCTTTCCAGCCTTAAATCTGGATATTTTTCTGTTAGTTTGGTGAATTTTTTAACAGAAAATTTTTGTTCAAAAATGAGTTGATTGGTTACAAGTAAATTTTCCATATTGAAAAAGGTTTTACCAAAGATAATTACCCTTTTTCACTACGCCAAACCTTAAACTGATTAATCAACCCATTCGTACTGCCATCATGCCCGTCAAGAGGCGCATCATCCGTCAATTTAGGTAAAATCTGCTTCGCCAACAATTTGCCTAATTGCACGCCCCATTGATCAAAACTAAAAATATTCCAAATCACGCCCTGTACAAAAATCTTATGCTCGTACATCGCAATTAATCGACCGAGACTTTGTGGAGTAATCTTTTTAATAAGGATAGAATTGGTTGGTCGATTGCCTTCAAAAACTTTAAAAGGGGCTAATTCCATAATTTCCTCCGCAGATTTGCCCGATTTTTCTAAATCTTCCACGACAGTTTCCATATCCATGCCCATCATTAAAGCCTCAGTTTGGGCAAAGAAATTGGAAAGTAAAATATTATGATGGTCGCCAATTGGATTTTGACTAATCACAGGGGCAATAAAATCACAAGGAATTATTTTAGTGCCTTGGTGAATCAATTGGTAAAAAGCATGTTGCCCATTCGTGCCAGGTTCTCCCCAAAGAATAGGGCCCGTTTGATAGCTTACTTTTTCGCCGCTTCTATCGACATATTTACCATTACTTTCCATGTTTACTTGCTGAAAATGCGCAGCAAAACGGTGCAAATATTGGTCATAAGGCAAAATCGCCTCCGTTTCCGTCTCAAAAAAATTATTATACCACACCCCAATTAAGGCTAATAAAACAGGTACATTTTCTTCAAAAGGAGCAGTTTTGAAGTGGTTGTCCATGGAATGCAAGCCTTCCAATAAACCTTCAAAATTTTTATAGCCAATGGTACAAGCAATAGACAAACCAATTGCCGATGAAAGCGAATAACGACCGCCGACCCAATCCCAAAAAGCAAAGATATTTTCTGGTGCAATTCCAAATTCGGTAACCGCTTCGATATTAGTAGAAACAGCTACAAAATGTTCTGCTACCGAACTTTCGTTGAACGCATATTCCAAAAACCAAGCTTTAGCAGATCGTGCATTCGTCATCGTTTCTTGAGTCGTAAAAGACTTGGACGCAATAATGAAAAGCGTTGTTTCTTGGGATAAATCCTTTAGTGTTTCTGCGATATGCGAACCATCCACATTAGAGACATAATGGACTTTAATATTGGGATGCCAATACGGTTTTAACGCCTCTGTTGTCATTACCAATCCCAAATCCGAACCACCAATCCCAATATTCACGACATCGGTAATCGGGCTACCTGTATATCCTCGTAACCGCCCAGATAATAAATCCGTCGAAAAATTTCTAATTTGATTTAAAACACCCTTCACTTCTGGCATGACATCTTTACCATCCACTTCAATCACATCGTCCGATTGATTCCGCAAAGCTACGTGTAATACCGCTCGATTTTCTGTTTCATTAATGACCTGTCCGCTATACATTTGGGCAATGGCATCTTTTAAATCCACTTCTTCCGCCAATTGTAAAAGTAAATCTAGCGTTTCTTTGGTTATTCTATTTTTGGAGTAATCCACAAAAACATCCTCAAAAGTAGCCGAGAATTGCTCGAAGCGCCCTTCGGCTTCGGCAAATAAATCCTTCATTTGCACATTTTTCATTGTCTGAAAGTGTACTGCTAATGCTTTCCACGCTGCTGTTTCTGTCGGATTGATTCTTTTTAACATATTAGTGATTAGTGATTGGTGATTAGTGATTGGTTGAATCCTAATCAAAACCAATTTTTAGAATTAATTCAATTAAAATTAGTAGTAACGGTAAATAATTTGGTATTACTGCAACAAAAAGTGATTTTTTGCGCAATCTATGTCAGGATTTTAATGCAATTATAGATAGTCAGCTTAAAAATTGATAGTACAAAAATTAATAATAGAATTAAAGAATATCTAATATCCGTGTCCCTTCATCTATCCGTGGTAGCAATTAATACCACGGATAGATGAAGGGACACGGATATTAGACAAAATAGTAATTTTTACTTTGTCGTTTTTTACTTGAATATCTATTGTCGAAAAGCCAAACAACAGGTTAATAAGAGGTTAACCTATATCGCCAGCATTTACAAGATGTTATTCTTTTCTTACATTTGCGGTGCATTTGCCTTTCTACACATAAATTTGAAAGCGCAAAGAAAATAAAAATTAAGGATATTTTGAATATGGGGTACTTAAATGATGTATAGAGTAAGTTGATTTAGCAAATAATTACGATGCTAATACATCTTTTATGAAACTATGTTTTGCCGTTAATTGAATTATTTGATGAATGTATGGTTACTTATTTAGATTTTGTTACCAATCTTTTCATCGAATCCATTATAAATCAGTTTCCATTGTCCATTTAATAGTAAAATAGCTGAACGGTCCGAGTAATCATAACGAATGACCAATGACTATTGACTAGTAATCTAATGACTAAAAAATATGAAATCTCTTAGAAAACCAGAAACGCTAGCAGGATGGCTCGTTTTTTTAATCGCTTTTGTCGTTTATGCGATGACAGTAGAAAGAACGGGAAGTTTGTGGGATTGTGGTGAATTTATCACAGGTGCTTATAAATTAGAAGTGGTTCACCCGCCAGGCGCGCCTTTATTTATGATTGTCGGTCGAATGTTTACTTGGGTAGCCGAGTTAATTTCCAATGATCCCGCAGATATTGCTTTTGCGGTTAACTTAATGTCGGGTACGGTGTCTGCCTTTGCCGCTATGTTTGTTTGTTGGTCAACCATTACTTTAGGTCGATTGGCATTAGTGGGTAGAGACCGAGAACCAGACACAGCAGAATCTTATGCTTTAGCAGGTTCTGGATTAGTAGCAGGGTTGGCTTCCGCTTTTTGTATCTCTATTTGGTTCTCCGCAGTAGAGGGCGAGGTATATGCGATGTCCACGATGTTTACCACGATGACCCTTTGGGCAGTTATCAAGTGGTATGGTTTACCAGATGGTGCAGACTATGTAGGGAATGATCGCTGGTTAGTATTTGCTATCTTTTCAGCGGGACTATCGGCAGGGGTTCACTTATTGAGTTTATTGACTTTTCCCGCTTTGGCTTTATTTTACTATTTCAAAAAATATAAAAATGTAAACCTTTTGGGGATGGCCATTGCTTCTATTATAGGCTTGGTATTTATTGTTTTTATACAAAATGTC
This sequence comes from Saprospiraceae bacterium, assembly GCA_965277445.1. Lineage (GTDB taxonomy): Bacteria > Bacteroidota > Bacteroidia > Chitinophagales > Saprospiraceae > JAFMDF01. Next base: position 258,705 of record CBDICY010000013.1, read on the forward strand.
ATCATTTCAGGTATTCCAACCTTATGGGCATTGATGGAACGATTAGCCGTCAATGGATTAGGCATGCCATTTCATAGTGGTTTATTATTTGTCTTATTAATTATCGGCGGATTGATTTATGGTGGCTTAAGATATGCGCATAAAGCCCAAAATGGGTTGGCACAGAAATTAATTGTAGCCGCTAGTTTGGTGGTGATTAGTTTCTCTATTTTTGGGGTAATTGTGATTCGAGCAGATGCAAATACACCGATTAATATGAACAATCCCGACGATGCGATGCGTTTATTACCGTACCTAAATCGGGAGCAATACGGGGAAAGAGCTTTATTAAGTGGCCCAAATTTTACCGCTTCTCCGCAAAGAGTTGAGGAAGAAGATAGATTTGGTAGAGTAGGAGATGGGTATGAAATTGTAGATAAAAAAATCTCTTACGTGTATGCGGATAAAGATAAAGTCTTATTTCCTAGAATGAGTGATGGAAGCCAAGGGCGTCCTAATTTATACCGACAATGGATAGGGAAACAACAAGGAGAACCAACATTTGCGGATAATATGAAATTTATGTTTTCCTATCAGTTTGGTTGGATGTACTTCCGTTATTTTATGTGGAATTTCGCAGGGAAACAAAATGCAGAACAAGGATTTTACTCTTGGGATAAAAAGAGTGGGCATTGGATGTCAGGTATCAAGCCATTAGACGAGGCTCGCTTGCATAATATGGATGCATTGCCAACTGCCATGAAGCGACACCAAGGAACAAATAAATATTACTTATTGCCTTTATTATTTGGTTTGCTAGGTTTGTTTTTCCATGCAAAGAATAGAGGAAAAGATTTTATGGGGCTATTGGCTTTATTCATCATTACAGGACTAGGTATTATCGTTTATTCCAATCAGCCGCCGAATGAACCCAGAGAACGGGATTATGTATTGGTCGGTTCCTTCTTCACCTTTTCGATGTGGATTGGAATGGCAGTATTGGCTTTATTTGAAATTTATAGAGAAAGAGTCAAAAGTAATTTACCCGTTGGTGCGATAGCCGCAAGTGCGATTGTTTTGATTGCCCCATTTTTGATGGGTTTCCAAAATTTCGATGATATGAGTCGAAGACACCATACAGGTTCTAGAGATTATGCGAATAATTTCTTGCAATCTTGCGATGAAAACGCCATTATTTTTACGTATGGAGATAATGATACCTATCCATTATGGTATGCGCAAGAAGTCGAAAACATTCGTCGAGATGTGCGGGTAGTCAATTTAAGTTTGATTGCCGTAGATTGGTACATCAATCAATTGAATCGAAAGGTCAATGACTCGCCACCTATTAAATTAACCTTGACACCCGATGCCATTCGAGGGTATAAACGAAACCAAGTATTCGTTGATCCTTATAAAAATGGCCCAAGGATGAACGTGAAGGATGCGATTAAATTTGTGAATGAAGACCACCCTGTACCTGTCAGTAGCGGTCGAACTTTAGAAAGTTATTTGCCAACGGCTAAATTTTCTATTCCAGTCAATAGAAGTTTGATTCAGCAAAATAATGTTGTCAGCGATATGGGTAATGTAATAGATGCCATTAATTTTGACCTCAACAAAAGTTATGTATTAAAAGGGGATTTGGCAGTAATGGATATTATTGCGAATAACGCCTGGGAACGACCAATTTACTTTGCGGTAACCGTTAGGCAAGAGTCCTTATTAGGCTTAGATGAGTATTTACAGATGGAAGGCTTAGGCTTGAAATTAATTCCTGTAAAAGCAGGAAAAGATCCATTAGTACCTGGTGTATTAGGAAAAGGTAGAGTAGATGCGGACAAAGTGTACGATAATGTGATGAATAAATTCATGTGGGGGAACTTTGACAAATACGAATTATTTGTCGATAAAAGTTATGCTCCAAGTGTGCAGAGTCATCGGTACATGATGTTGAGAGCAGTCCAAGAATTTATTAGAAGAGGGGAGAAGGCAAAAGCCATCGAATTATGTGATAAATATTTTGAAGCATTTCCGAATATGAATTTCTCGTATGATTATAATTCTTTTTATTTCATACAATCTTATGTGACAGCAGGCGAGACAGAAAAAGCCAAAAAGCACGCATTGATATTAGCACAAGAATCTGCAGAATTTTTGAATTTCTATCAATCTCTAGACCCCGCAGATTTAGCAGCAGGATTTGCTAGAGACCAGAATTTAGCACAAAACGCTAAAGGAAGCTTAGAAGGAATGGCTAGAGAATTAGGCGATCAAGCATTTACGGATCAGATCAATCAGCTTTTTGCGAACGCTGGGAAACCGGTGTTGGATTAGCGGTTGCCAGTTGACGGTTACCAGTTACCAGTTATTGATTAGGTATAATTCTATTCAAATTTTGGAATAATAATTTAAATTTTGAAATGCTACAATTCAGGTTATTATTCTAGTAAAACTGGCAACTGGCAACTGGTAACTGAAAACAATTTTCAAAAATACCCGACATAAATATTTTTTTTCCATTATATTTGTGTCCTGAAAGATAAAGTTTACTTTATTTTTTCAACTCTCAAGGCGAATAAAATCTTAATTCTAAGATATATAGGAACCTAGTAGGGCTTAATTGCGCTACTAGGTTCTACTTTTTTTTTAGGATGGTTGATTTCAATTAACAAGAAAAAAGTCGCTGTTTATGATTTTAAAAATATTCTATAAAACCGTGTACCGTTAACCATTAACCGTGTACCGTAAAATAAAAAATTATGGAAGCATTAGATCAATATTATGTTGACAAACTGAATGAAATTGCAGAAGAAATCCAAGCTTCGGAGGAGTTAGCACAGTATTTAGAGGAAGAAGAGGAGTCGGATTATAAGCTGCTGCAAGAAATGTTTGAGCCAAAGATTGGCGCGATCTATGAATCTGTTTCAGCTTATTACCCATTGCAATTAATTGCGCTGGAGAAGTACTTATTAGACGAACGATTTGAAGGTTTATATTTACCAAAAATTATTGGTTTTACCGTTTTAAGAGGAGAAATCAATGACCGTTATAAGTACATTTTACCACAAGATCATTTTAAGGATGTATTGATGGCGATTTGTAACTCGGCTAATTTTGACATTATTCGTCAACGGATTGGGCAGAGTGTGCAAATGGGCTTTGCCTTAAGTAGTGATATTTGGATTACCAACTTATTAAACGAGGTAACCAATAAGCGGATTAGCTACTTTTTGCGCAGTATGAAAAAGGACGACTACCGAATTCTAAAAGAAAGAATTGCAGGATATAATCGATACAAGCGGCAATTTAAAGATGCTAAATATTTATCTGCTGTTTTTCCAACCAATATGTCGGAATTAAAGATTTTATTTACGTCTTTAAAATCCTTTTTATTACACCGATTAGAATTAAAAGCGAATAACGAAAGTTTGATTTCGCCCATCGCTAATTTCATTAGTAACGAAGAATTTCAAAAGACGGATGAAATTATAGAAATCTTATGTCTATATGCTAATTTCTGGGAATTGGACAAAGATTATATGGCGCACCTAAATGGCGTATTTAATAAAGTGAGAACCGAGATTCCTAATTTCCCAGAGAAGTTTTTGACGAACTTAATGTTTTTACAGAATAGCTCATTAAACGTGGATGCGGCGGCTGAAAATAGAGTGTCAGCGATTGTTTCCAGAGATATTGACGATGAATTGACGGAATACTACAATTTAGTAGAAACGATTCACACCAAGGGTTATTTAGAAGAAGCAACCATCGAAGAAGTGAATACGTTCTATAATGCCCACGAAGGTCGTTCTTTAATCAATGAATGTGTGCGGAAAGTAATTTATGGCTATTACACTCGATTAATCAATAATCTTGAAGAAAGAGATTATAATGAATTGATTAACTTAGCTAGAAAGAGTTACCCTGTCTACATGAAGATTTTTGGTAACCAACAATTCAATCAGGATGTAGAGGATTCTAGTATGGTTTACATCAAGAAATTACTAAAAAGATATACCGACAAACGAGGTAAAGATTACCAAGATATTAAAAAGTTCGTTGCTTCTACTTTTATAGAGTTAGGTTTTATGAAAAAGAAAGAAGTCGTAGAGTTGTTTAAGACTCGCCGAAAGAAGAAGAAACCGATGCCTAAAGCGAAGGAGACTTTTTAATTGATGGATTGATTAATTTTCCTGAAAGTGGCTTACAAGCGGATGTTTGTAAGCCATTTTTGTTTTTTGGGTTTAAATTTTTACTTTCGTTGGTAACTTGAGGATAAGTTGCCTTAAGTAAAAACAAAACGATTAAATCAACAAAATGAACGAAACAACCAACTTTCCCCAATTTGAAAAAATGCACGAGGAACAGCTACCTGTTCCTAAGCATAAACTCCATGATTGGACGCACTTCGCAGGACTATACGCCGCTGAGCACGTTGCGGCTACAGAATTTGTGATTGGCGCTACCTTTGTCGCTTTGGGCGCAAAGACTATGGATATTATTCTAGGGTTGTTTATTGGAAATATCTTAGCCGTACTGAGTTGGACTTTGATTACGACACCCATAGCAGTGGAGGCTCGCTTAAGTCTCTATACTTACCTGAATAAAATTGCGGGCAATTCGATGTCCAAACTGTATAATTGGGCGAATGTCCTCATTTTTACGGTTATTTCTGCGGCTATGATAACAGTATCTGCCTCGGCGGTGCGCTTTGCCTTTGACATCCCCGCCCAATTGAATTGGTATCCGACCAATATGTGGTTTGTACTGATTGTCTTGCTAGTTGGTTCATTTGCGGTATTTGTGGCCATCTATGGATTCAATGCTGTGGCGGAATTTTCTAGTATTTGTGCGCCTTGGTTATTTGTCATGTTTACAAGTGGCGCTTTGGTGTTATTGCCCGCCTTGTCTTTAGATGTATTAGGTAAAACATTGCCAAGTGGTTGGGCAGATATTCTAAGTATTGGCGATCAATCTATCTGGACGGGCGTGAATAGCAGCGGTGAACCCGGTATCGGTCTGATAGAGGTCATCGGCTTTGGTTGGGCAGCGAATTCAATTACGCATTTTGGATTGATAGATATGGCATTGCTGCGGTTTGCCAAAAAGAAATCTTATGGATTGGCGACCAGTACAGGCATGTTATTCGGACATTATATCGCATGGATTGCTGCTGGTATTATGGGCGCAGGGGCAGCAGTAATACTAGGAAAATCAATAGTGGAATTAGATCCAGGAGATGTGGCTTTTTACGCCTTGGGCTGGTCTGGTTTTGTTATCGTCATTGTGGCAGGCTGGACGACGGCGATTACCAATTTGTATAGAGCAGGCTTGGCAGCACAAGCTATTTTTAGTAATAAATCTCGTAAAGAAACCACTACCGTCGTAGGAATAGCAATGGTCATTATTGGCTGTTTCCCCTTTGTGTTTACCCAATTTTTACCCCTATTGACCTATGCAGGTTTAATCGTCGTACCCGTTGGAGCGATTGTCTTTGCCGAGCATCAAATTTTTCCAAGAATTGGCTATACCAGATATTGGTCTAAATTTCAGAATTACAGCCAAAGTTTGCCAGCCGTATTGAGTTGGGGCTTAGGATTGGTATTCGGTTTTGGTTTGAATTTCTTGGATGTGATGTCTTTTTATTATCTCTTTATTCCAACTTGGTTTTTTACCATTATTGTATATACTTTATTGGCTGGTAAATACGGGGCAAAAGAAACCTATCCTGAAGCAGAAGCGGCAGAACAAACGCTCAACAGAAATATCGAATTATACCAACAAAAAATGGCAGATGCGGAGCCTGTGTTTATTAAAGATACTTCCGTTTTTTCTAAAGTATTAAACGGCATTGCTTTAATGGCTTTGGCCGTAACCTTGGTTTTGGCAGGTAATGTCTTGTTCGGAAGTGTAGACGAAGACGCTTATATTATCAATAGAGAAACCTTTTACTTTTATGGATTTATTTGTACCATTCTCTATTTTATTACCGCTTATTGGGTGATGAAAAGAGGAAAAATGGCAACTGTTTGAGTAAATTAGGAGCAGCAGTTTCTAATGTAATATACTTCTCTGCGAAACTTTGTGTTTTTCTCTGCGAACTTCTGTGGAATAACTCTATGAGTAGGTTATATCACAGAGTTTCTCAGAGACAATGTTTTATAGACAACCTTCATAAAAAATATGGAATTGATTCAAATAAACCAAGCTAATCTTACCGAAATTGCTAAACAGATTCCTTGCCCAACTTATAATAGGCAAGCCTTAAAAACAGGAATAGTTCACGTTGGTGTCGGTGGTTTTCATCGGGCGCATCAAGCGCATTATATGCATCAATTGTTAGGCAAGTATAATGCCTTGGATTGGGGCATCTGTGGAGTAGGGCTAAGAGAAGCTGACCGAAAGATGTATAACCTGCTTAAAAAACAAGATTACTTATACACGCTGATCGTACAGCATCCCAACGGAACGGTAAAAAGTGAAGTAATTGGCGCTATAAAGGACTTTCTATTAGCCGTAGATACGCCTAATTTGGTGATTGATAGAATGGCGCATGAAGTAACTAAGATTGTTTCCCTAACCATTACAGAAGGCGGTTATAATTTTAATCCAAGCACAGGAGATTTTAATTTTGACAATCCTGTTGTTCAACAGGAACTGAAACATCCGAATCAACCGAAAACAATCTTTGGGTTTCTGACGGCTGCCTTGAAAAAACGACGAGTCAATGGAATGCTACCTTTCTCTATTTTATCTTGCGATAATATTCAGCATAACGGTGATGTCGCCCGAAAAATGGTATTGTCGTTTGCGCAAAAACAAGATGCCGAACTCGCCAATTGGATCGCCGAAAACGTCCATTTCCCAAATACTATGGTGGACCGAATTACGCCTGTAACCACACCCGAAGCGATCACTTATTTACAAGATACCCACAACTTAAAAGATGAATGGCCCGTTGTTTGTGAGCCTTTTATTCAATGGGTCATAGAAGATAAATTCTCGAATGGTAGACCGCCGCTGGAAAAATTAGGCGTACAGTTTGTGCCAGATGTAAATCCGTATGAAACAATGAAAATTCGATTGTTAAATGCAGGACATTCTGTGCTAGGTATTCCAGGGGCTATTCACGGACATCCGACGATTAATGCTTGTATGGAAGATGCTGTTTTTGCCCAATTTATGCGTCAATTTATGGACAAGGAAGTAAGTCCTATTTTAGGTACGATTGAAGGCGTGGATATAACACAATACAAAGATAGTTTGGAAGAACGCTTTGCCAATCCCAATATTAAGGATAGCGTCAGTCGAATTTGTTCGGAAAGTTCTGCGAAGTTGCCTAAGTTTTTAATTCCTACCCTACAAGAAAATTTAGCGACAGGTGGCAGCATCGACTATGCCACCTTGATTTTGGCGGCATGGTGCTATTATAGTGATAAAGGGACTGATGAAAATAACAAACCATTGGAAATTATTGATGCGCTGAAAGTTGAGTTACATCAGGCGGCTAAGCAGACAGCCGATGATACTTTGGGTTTTCTTCGGCAGCCTGAACTGTTTGGGGAGCTTGTTGGGAATGAGCGATTTGTCGAGAAATATGTGGGATTTGTTGAGTTGATTTATCGAGGGGAAGGGATTAGAGGTTTGATGGAGGAATTAATATGATGGTATTGGACGTATCGTAATGTTTTTGGTTGAATGGGAAATGATGCACAATAAAGATTTTAATTCCTTCGGATGTGAAGGAATTAAAAATAGGGAAGGGAATAAGAATCTAAAAAGATTACCTAACCCTAATAAAGGCATAACGTAATGGGATTGATACAGTATTGTTATAGTGTAAAAATTCATATATTTGTTTGGAAATATATAATTATGGATAAACAAAACCCAATTGAAAAACTATTAGAGGAAATAGCTTGGCAAAAAGAATTAATAGAAGATGCTTTAAGAGATCCAAATTTATCAGATTTTGAAAAAGAATGGCTGCGTAATTTGATAAAATACTACAAAGCGAATAAAGCTAAGTTAAAAAAATTGCTTCGGAAATGATATTTGTCTATCTTTAAAAAAAATAATTATGAATACAACAACTAATAAGATAACAGCACTTAAGGATAGTGTGAAAAAAAGTAATAAACTCGTAGACAAAATTATAGCGGATAAAAAGTATCATAAAAAAGAATTGCTTCAACCCGTTATTGATGCGATGGATGAATTGATTCAGCTTGCCGAAGAGAAGCTTAAATGATAGTTGTATTTTTACTGTAAGTTTATTGACCTATGTTAATGCTAAAAAAACAGTAGGCTACTAATGGGCTATCATTTTTTGCATTCCTAAAACAAAGAAAATGACTAAAACCATTAATGTAAAAGTAGAAGACCTTAGTGCAAAGTGGATAGAACAAATTAAAGAAACACATAAGGATGCTACTTTAGAGATAAAAGTACAAGAGACCAGCGATGGAACGGTGATGACAGATCCTGTTTTTTGGGCAATTATTGAATTACTGGATTGGAAAAAAGGAAAAGGTATAGCAGCTATTTTGGCACCTGCCATTAAGAGTTTAATGAATTTTGAGGTAGCATTGCTTTATAAATTTCAAGACCTTTTAGCGACTAAGTTGTACGCTTTAGACCAACAAGTTTTTGCAGAAAATATAGGGAGTCGTAGATATGGAGGCAATAAAAACTTTTCAGTAGATGTCTTTTTATACGCTCGGGCAGCAGTCGTTGCCAATGGTCAAAAATTTTATGAAGCAGTCCTAAAGGACGCTACAAAAATGCCAAAAGAATTCACTTTTGAAGCACTCTTATCTTTAGCGCCTACCGCTTTTCAGCAAAAGACAGGTCAAGAATGGGATTATTTACCTACCCCAAGTTGAATCGTTAATTCCTGTTTTATCATAGCAGTAAAGGTGGTGGGTTATTTTTATAGAGGTAACCGAATTCGATTACCTGTTAATGTACTCAAAATTGAGTAGATTAAAAATTCTGTCTTCTAAAATGTATAGTAGTCTAACCTATCAAAAAGGAACTGGTTTTAAGATATGGACTTTGTGGTGAGGTCATACTGTTATTAATGGGGAAGTTGGGACGTATTAGAAATGATAAGAACCAAAGTTATAAATCACAACCATCGCCTAACACGATTTAGATAACTTTGATACGTTTCTCCATGACTTCTTTTTAAAAAACCTTCCTCTAGCCTAATTTGCGTATTGATACTAATAGTTGAAAGCGAAACAATGAGTAAAGTAAACGCATTTGGAATGATTAACATTAGACCTATATTAGCTATCATAATCCCCAAGAAAATAGGATTTCTTGATATGGAATATAAGCCATTGGTCACAAGTTCGGTTTTATTAACTTCATCAATCCCAATTCGCCAAGAGTTCGCCATTTGAGATTGAGCTATCCAAACTAAAATCAGCGATAACAGCAATAAGCCCCATCCGATATACTTTAAGTAGTCGTGTTCTAAATACCAGAAGGGCAAAAGGTATTGATACCATTCATTTTTAAAAGCATAGATAACTACAACAACAAATTCTAACAGGGCAATAAAGGTATATACCTTGCCATTGTAGCCATGTGCATCATCCGTTTTATTAAAAGTCAGAGGGTTGACCCCTGTTTTTTTCCAAAGTAGGTAAGAGCGAAGGAAAAAGACAAAGAAAAAATAGATTAGTAGAAAAAGGAATAAATAGATTTCTGTACGCATTTTTTTTCTGCAAATTTACTTAGATACTTAATGCAATGAAATTGCAAATTTATTCTTGACATTCATTACAAATACCTTTTATGGTCATACCTATTTCTTTAGCCTTAAATCCTTCGGGCAATGATATTGCAGGAATAAAAATACTTTCTAAACAAGTTATTTGTTGACACGTTAGACAATGAAAATGAGGGTGTTGGTCTCTATGGTGTTGTGCGGTGCAATGCTCTTTGCATAAGGCATATTTTACCTCTGCAACACCATTATCTATACTATGAACAATACCTTTTTCTTCAAAGGTTTTCAAGGTGCGATATATAGTGGTTCGCTCTGCTTTTGGAAACATCTTTTCTAATTCTGTTAGTCCAAAAGACTTTTGTTCCTGCACTAGAAATTCTAGCAAAAGCTGCCGCATTGGGGTAATGCGGACAGCCTTCTGGTTTAATATTTTATCAATGGTGGTCATCTTCTCCAAATATTTTTACTCTAACGCCTGCTGTGAAAATAAATCCATCCGTAGGCGACCATATCTCACTAAAAGAAGGATTAATATGGGGAGGGATTACCGTATCTCCAAAGTTAGATTGTCGGGTATCGGTAAAGTTTTCAAAATTAACGAATACATTAAACATGCCCACTTGACGGGCTACCAATAAACCCATCATCCAATAATCGGGAACAGTAGCGGTATTAGAAAGCGTTTGTTTACCTGTATAATATACTTCATAACCAATTCGCCATTTTTCATTTTCAAACATCAATACTGCCCCTGCATTATGCTTTGGGGTCAATGGTTTTTGTTGGTTGATATTATTGTAATTCAATCGAGCATCAATTAAGGCATACTGTAAAAACAGTTTGAAATCTTCATACCCAAACTTAACGTTGGTTTCTAATCCGCTACTACTGGCTTTACCGATTGCGTTTTCAAAAGCGAATAGATTATTATTCCTTTGAGTTAATACTAGAGGGTCATTTAATCGAGTATAGAAAAGTAAATTGTTGATAGAAAAACTAATATTGTCAAAGAGAATGGTTTTATAATTAATATCCCAATTGATACCAAAAGAGGTTTCCGCTTTGGTTTGATTAATGGCAATCGGTAAGATATTTCGATAACTTCTCGACTCCGTTTCTTCGGTAAATATTGTTGGTAATTTATAGCCAAAACCTCCACCTATTCTACTCGTCCAATTGCGGTTAAGATTTACCAGTAAATTAACTCTAGGTAACACAAACCAATCGTAGTTGGTATTGTAATCTATTCTTAGACCTCCTTCGATAGCTACTTTTTCAGACAATGGCAGCGTACTTTGTGCAAATAGACCAAAGGTGTTATGTGTATAATTACGAGCAAGATTTTGGTTCGTAGGCATTTCGGAAAAATGGTCTGTCCATAGATTTGCACCAACGACTAAATCTAGGTCTTTTTGTTGGGTCATGTAACTAATTTCGGAAAAACTACCCGTTTGCTTACCATCAAAATTGAAATCGGGAAGAACAACTGACCTATCAAAAAAGTTGATACTATTTTTAATAGTTAGTTCTGCATTTTCGGAAAATTCCTTACGATAGCTTACTTGTGAAGATAATCGAGTAGATTGGTTTTCTTCTGTAAAAATATGTTCACTATTGGGTTGGTTTTCAATAGCAGTTATATCTCCTCCTAGTCGGTTTTCAAAAGCACTATTAAGTGCAATTCGTAACTGACTACTTTCGTCAAAGTCATAATAGAAAGCAGGATTTACGCTAAGACTTTTTACCTCTGGAATATCTGTAAAATCATCCTCATTTACATCATAGGCTTGTTGTAGATGCCCAGAAGTATAGAGCGAAAAACCCAATTTCCCAAATTGTTGTGCATAGAAGTTATTTAGTGTCGTTCCCTTTGCTTGGGTTCGGGTTAACATTAGTTCTAGTTGCGATTCTTCTTCGGGTCGCTTGGTAATTAGATTAATCAATCCAGCAATTGCCCCACCTCCATAAAGTGTTGAGGCACTACCTTTGATAATGTCCACTTGCTGCAAATCTAAAGGTGGTATTTGCATGATACTAAGACCACTTGAAAAGCCACCAAAAAGCGGAAAACCATCTTTAAGTAATTGAGTATAGCGTCCACCCAATCCTTGAATCCTAATACTTTGATTGGCAGAATTAGCAGAAGTTTGTTGCATTTGAATCCCTGTACTTTCTCGTAATAGAATGGAAATGTTAGCCGAGTTCATAAAGGCTTTTTCTCCCAATTCCTCTGCGGTTATCGCCTCTAATCGAGTAGGTATATCCTGAATCAAACGACTACTTCGAGTAGTAGTAACAGTAACAACTTCTAATTCCTCACTTGTTGATTTTAGGTCAATTGTTAAGCTATTTTCTTGTGGAAAAGTTATGCTAAATTCTTTCTCTTCATAACCTACGTATAGAATTTTACCTTTGAATGTCCCATTTGGTAAGTTATCAATAGTTACAACACCATTGACATCAGTTATACTTCCCCGTTCTATCTTCTCAAAAAGAACATGGACTGCTATCAATGGTTCTTTAGTTTCTGCATCTAAGATGGTGGCTTGGAAATTATTTTGACCATACCCATATCCTATACATAGGAGTGTCATTGTCAGCAATGACAGCCATAATTTTTTCATTTCAATAAATTAAAGTTAATCAATCAGGTTAATACTATAAACGTATTTAACCTAATCTTGGTGGCTGCCATATATCGTAGGTGGGAAGAATACCTGTAAAGTCAACTTGACTGTAAGGCAAGAAAGTAGAAGGTTTTGGAGGAGCAATTAAAGCAATAATTACCTTTATAGGATAATCCATAACTATTGAACAACAGGTACAACCGCATAATGGTGAACAAGGGTCGTCACCACAACTATTGGAATGTTGTTGGTGGTCATCATGTGCAATATGCTCTACCCCTAACCAATCATTCCATATCTTTACCACGCCTCCACAAGCATCCCCACAAGGTAGCAGTGATAAGGCAAAAATATAAGTAGATAGTATGATTGTTAGGTATTTCATATTTTACTGCAAAGGTAAGGGCAAATATCATGCAATGCAATTGCAGTTAGTTAGAGTTTTATTTGATAAATTCTGATATAAAAATGCGAAACAAAAAACTTAAAGCCTCATCCGAGCCATAGGCACCACATCTTGCCCAACAAACTCCCCTGCCAAATACTTATAATATCCAGTCACCGCAATCATAGCTGCATTATCCGTACAATATTCAAATCGAGGAATATAAGTTGTCCAGCCTAACTCTTTGCCCGTTTCTGTCAAAGTAGCTCGCAAGCCAGAATTGGCAGAAACGCCACCAGCGATTGCAATTTGGTTAATCCCTGTTTGGGCGGCGGCTTTTTTCAATTTATTGATTAAAATAGAAATGATTCTAGTTTGAATAGAGGCGCAAATATCGTTGAGGTTATCTTTGATAAAATCGGGGTTGGTTTTTAATTCCTTTCTTAGAAAATAGAGAATAGAGGTTTTTAGACCACTAAAACTAAAATTTAAGCCATCTACTTTTGGTTCGGTAAATGGGAATACGGGTTGCCCTAATTTGGCGTATTTATCGACTAGCGGCCCAGCGGGATAACCTAAGCCCAATAATTTGCCCGATTTATCAAACGCTTCTCCTGCGGCATCATCAATCGTATTGCCTAACACTTTCATCTCAAGGTGACTTTTGACCAAGACAATTTGGGTATGTCCGCCTGAGACAGTCAAACAGAGAAAGGGGAAACTCGGTTTGGGATCTTCGGCAAAATGAGCTAAAACGTGCGCCATCATGTGATTGACTTCAATCATGGGGATATTTAGGCTTAAAGCCAACGCCTTGGCAAAAGACACCCCAACAATTAAGGAACCCATTAAACCAGGGCCTCTTGTAAAAGCAATGGCGGTTAAATCTTCCTTTTGGATGCCCGCTTTTTTGATGGACATATCAACAACTGGAATAATATTTGCTTGATGTGCTCTAGATGCTACCTCCGGCACTACACCTCCATATAATTGATGCGCTTCTTGATTGGCTACACAATTACTTAAAATACGTCCATTTTGTATAATACTGGCAGAAGTATCATCGCAAGAAGATTCTATGGCTAAAATATTGATATTCATGAAACGATTATTTGTTTTTTTCGTAATGTGTATAAAATAAAGCCCTCTCAGTTTTAAAAAAGAAGTGCCCTTATTCATTTTTTAGAACTGAACCTCAAATCCCGCAGCGCAAAATTATAATTATAATCCAATATTTTTCTTAACCCAAGTTTTAAATAGAGAGAATTTTAAAATTAAGGGACAAAGAAATAAATAATCCATCAGACTGGTAGGTTATTATTTTCGACCTCCCTAAGGCAACGAATCAATCAGTTGATGATATAGACACCTAAAAGATAGGAACTGTTTAAGTCTGTCCTAGGCTTTTATGCTGATTTGGCTATTCTCTAAATAAACTTAACTATAGAAACATGTTCAAAACAACAACCAAAACTGAGGCCGAACGGTCTATTCAACCAACTACTGCTTTATCTTCAACAGGTGCTACTTGCATGGTTTCAAAAGGGACAACCATCGAAGGGAAATTTATCAGTAACGAAGATGCTCAAATTAATGGGACAATTAAAGGGGAAGTAATTTGCAAGAAACGCTTATTGATGGGACCAACAGGATGGATTGAGGGAACAATCCATACCCATTCGGCGACGATCAAAGGGTACATCAAAGGAACCATTATTGTGCAAGGAGTGCTACATTTAGAAAGTACAGCAAATGTAGATGGTATTATTTTAGCGAAAGCGATTCAAGTGGAATCAGGTGCGCAGTACAACGGCGAATGTAAGATTGGCGAGCGATTTGTGAAGGACGAAAAGCCATTAGCGGCAGTAGCGTAAGCCAAGACTAACTACGAAAGAAAACTAATTAAGGGGAAGGCGTAATCGAATTTGAATTTCGGTTACGCCTTTGCTGTGTCTGAGAAGAGAGAGGCGAGATTAGAGAATAGAGACTGAGTAAAATTTAATTTTCAATTTCAAGTTAAGGGTGTTAAGAGAAATTTTGAATGTTAAAATTTAGTTCAGAATCTAAATATTTGCAGAATAGAACTTAACAGCCCTGCCTTTGAAAGGGGGAATTGCACCGTGCAAACTCAAATCTTAGGAAAAAACTTTAACATTTACCCTCTTGTGAAACAGAACTTAACAGCCCTGTCTTCAAAGGGGGAATTGCTCCTTTCGAATCTTAAAAAAATTGCAAAAATGATGATCAAAATATTTCTCTTAACAGTCCTAATTTCAATTTTCAACCATCTTCGGTGGATATTATAGTTAACAATCTGAATACCAAAAACAAATTGAACAATAGTAATTCGTGGGGTTTATAAATTCGTGGGGAATTAGCTACAACCTCTCCAACTTCTTTTTTATCCGTTACTAAGTTATTGACTTTGAAAAAAAATCAGTAAAATTGTGTTTTTTATTGCGCTTTTTGCTGTCGATGAAGGTATCGACGTTTAATAAATGAAAGTTTAACATCATATGGATTTACTACTACTTTTTGATATGCCTAATTTTGCCAGCCCAGAGGTTTGGCTAAGTTTATTGACCTTAACTTTCTTAGAGATTGTTTTAGGAATTGATAATATTATCTTTATTGCGATTGCCGCAGGAAAATTACCTGATGCAGAACAAGGGAAAGCGACCAATATTGGTTTAATATTGGCAATGGCTTTGAGAATTGCTTTGCTATTTGGTATTTCTTGGCTAATTGGCATGTCTGAACCTTGGATAAAAGTAGACAACGCTTTAATGAAAGGTGGTTTTTCGGGGCAGAGTATCATATTGATAATAGGAGGTATCTTTTTATTGTATAAAAGTACGACAGAAATTCATCACAAATTAGAAGGGGAGGAAGTTGGAGAAGCAAGTACGGTTAAAAAAGCAGCGGTTACTTTATCTAGTGTAATTTTTCAAATTACCTTAATCAATATTGTCTTTTCTTTTGATTCCATTTTGACGGCTGTAGGGATGACCAATGGCTTAGAAGGGGCTTTAGTGGTGATGATTATTGCGGTTGTTTTTTCTGTATTAATCATGATGGTCTTTGCTACGCCTGTTGGTCGATTTGTAAACAAGCATCCGTCCATTCAAATGCTAGGTATGGCATTTTTGATTTTAATTGGCTTTATGCTAATTGTAGAAGGGGCGCACTTAGCACATTTCTCTTTTGCAGGCTCAGAAATTGGCGCTGTACCAAAAGGATATTTATATTTTGCGATTGCCTTTTCTTTGGGTGTAGAGTTTTTAAATATGAAATTACGCAAAACCAATAAGCCTGTACAAATGCGTGGCGTGCAAGACGAGGCGGCTTCGGAAGGGGTGATTTAAATGATTTGAGTGTATCACATATTGGTAGTAAAGCCTTCAGGCTTTCGGGTCAAAGGCTTTTAAGCCTGTTTTCATGCGAATAATTTAGTGCTTTACGCTAGAATACTCCGACCTGAAGGTCGGTGACGGGAAAGCCTAAAGACTTTACTACCAGTTATCTTCAATTATTTAACCACCGTTTTGTGATACACTCAAATGATTTGATAATTCTAGCTTTG
The DNA here is from genome assembly GCA_965277445.1 of Saprospiraceae bacterium. Taxonomy (GTDB): domain Bacteria; phylum Bacteroidota; class Bacteroidia; order Chitinophagales; family Saprospiraceae; genus JAFMDF01. The sequence goes on from CBDICY010000013.1 coordinate 275,024, forward strand.
GGTATCTTCCAGTAACTTCCCGTTACTGGAAGATTTTTCCAGAAAATGCACCTAAAATTATCCAGCAAAAGGAATTTATTGGATAATAGGCGTCCAAAATTAGGAAGTTATTCTATTCCATTACCTTAAAATAATAACCTGCTTAGTCACTACCGCATCAGGCGTCCGCATAGCTACCCAATAAGCGCCGTTTGGCAATTGACTTGCCGATAATTGATATTGATGTGAACCTGCCACTTGCTCATTTTGATTGACAAAAACATGTAACACCTTTCCTGTCAAGTCATGTAAGCCAATCCAAACAGGACTATCTTTAGCCAATTCATAATCAATGATGGCGGTATTCCTAAAAGGATTAGGTCTAACGAGTAGACTGTTTCCCTCCGTTCCGGTAGGAATGTTTGTTCTATCTTGTGCGATGATTGGTGGTATTTCATCTGTAAGGCCTGCATCAGCTACTACGGATTCGCATTCCTGAATCATTGCTGTAAAGTCTGCGCCTGCCGCTGCATGAAAACCTGGCAGTAGCGTAACTGAATTACCCGCTATAAATTTCACTTTTACCCCTGAATTGACGACTCCTTTTGAATTGATTTCATTAGCGGCTACGTAATTACCCGTTACCACCCCATTTTCATTTTGTACTAAATTTTCAGAAGAACAGAATAGGACATCTTCGATAATAATAAAAAGGGTATCGGAATCACATAAGCCGCCTAAATCACAGATTTGGTAAACAATCGTATCGCCACCAAAATACTCCGTAGTCGGCGTGTAGATTAAGCCGTCATCATTGGCTACTTCTGCGGTACCGTGCAATGGACCAACTAAAATAGAAGTAGTCAAAATATCTGTCTCTCCATTAGGATCTCGGTCATTGGCTTGTACATCAATAAAAACATTTTCACTATTCTTACGAATTGTATCTAGATCAGCCACCGCTTCTGGAGCGACATTTACTTCGGTAACGGTAATAAATAAAGTATCTACCGTACATAAATTACTCGTATCACAGACCTGATAAACAATCGTATCTAAGCCGATAAAGTTGGCAGTTGGCGTATAGCGAATGCTATCTTCATTGGCTACAATAGTCGCGCCATTAGTAGCAGCCATTACTAAGATAGTTACCAAAGGATCTCCTATGCCATTAGGATCACTATCATTGGCTTGTACATCCACATAATTATTTATCGTATTGGTTTCAATAGTCAAAAAGTCTGGGTTGGTGATAGGCGCTTCGTTAAAATCATTGATGGTAATAAAAACGGTATCAATAGCACATACATTACTCGTATCACAAACTTGATAAATGATGGTATCTAAACCGAAGTAAGTCGTTGTTGGGGTGTAACTAATACTGTCGTCATTAAGAACCGTAGCTGTGCCATTGGTAGGCATGGTGATAATACTGGTAATCAATGTATCTCCGATACCATCAGGATCGCTGTCATTGGCTTGTACATTAATGCTATTAGCCGTTGTATTTTTATCAATAACTAAAAAGTCCGATGTGGCTATTGGAGCTTCATTGACATTATTCACCGTAATAAAGACCGTATCAATATCACATACATTAGCCGTATCACAAACTTGATAGACTATGGTATCCAAGCCAACATAATTTGTATTTGGGGTATAGTTGATGCTATCGTCATTGATAACCGCAGCAGTCCCATACAAAGGCATTGCCACAATCGTTGTTAATAAAGAGTCTCCTACACCATTTGGATCGGTATCATTGGCTTGTACATCTATAAAATGATTGGTCGAATTTTCTAAAATAGTAAGATAATCCGCATTGGCTTCTGGAGCCTCATTAACATCAATAATTGTGATAAAAACGGTATCAATAGCACATAAATTCGCCGTATCACAGACTTGGTAAATAATGGTATCTAAACCAAAATAATCGGTAGTTGGGGTGTAGCTAATTGTTAGTTCTTGTTCAACTGTTGCTGACCCATTTGCGGGCATTTTTACAATACTCGTAATTAAGGAATCACCTGCACCATCAGGGTCATTGTCATTCACTTGCACTTCCACAATATTAGCCGTAGTATTTTTATCAATCACCAAATAATCAGCCATTGCTGTCGGTGCTTCATTAATATCTATAACCGTAACAAAAATAGTATCAGCAGCACATAAATTGCTGGTATCGCAAACTTGATAAACAAGGGTATCTAGTCCAAAAAAGCCTAAAGTGGGAGTATAATGAATGCTATCATTATTGGTAACTGCCGCCGTACCATTAGAGGCAGTTTGAAGAATACTCGTCACTAAAGTATCTGCTATTCCATTTGGATCACTATCATTTCCTTGCACATTAATAAAGTGATTGCTTGTATTTTGATCGACGGTGATAAAATCAGGATTAGTTACTGGCGTAAGATTAGCTATTTCTACAAAAACAAATAACGTATCTGTTTCACAGGCATTGGCTTTATCACAAACTTGATACACAATCGTATCTCTACCTAAGAAATTTGCCGTTGGCGTATAACCAATACTATCGTCGTTCATCACCGTTGCCGTCCCATTCATTGCTGCTTGAATAATTATTGTGACTAAAGTATCTAAAACCCCATCTGCATCTATATCATTTGCTTGTACATCAGCAAAAAGGGCAGGAGCATTTTCATACGAGAACAAGGTGTCAGCCATTGTTTCCACCGTATGATTGACCAACGAGCGATTAATGATAACAGGTGTTTTTACTTGTGTATCAAAATTATAATCGTTATTGCGAATATTACCAAAATTAGGTAAGGCATAATTGGTGTTAGCAATACCAATGTCATCGACAATCCAACCAAACTTACTAGTATTAATATCGGTTAAAACTCGGAATCGAATAATCGCTACTTCTCCTGCATAAGCCGATAAGTCCGCTTTGGAAGTAATGAAACCAACATTATTCGGTATAATATCTACACTATTACCACTAAAGGCATTAAAGCCAGATTGAGTGGCATTATTATAGCCATTCTGCGTAAAACTATTTTCTAAAGAAGTCCAATTTTCGCCTCCGTCGATAGAAATATCTACTAGGCCAAAATCATAACTTGTTTCTAAATCAAAATAATGATTAAAGGTCAACTCACTTGAATCGGTTAGTGCCAAGGCATCTTTTAACACTAAGTGCGTCTCGGTAGTAGAACCAGCATTGGTGATAAACCAACTATTAGATGGGCTGTAATAATATTGACTTTGCAAATCCCAAGTATGATTCCCCGAAGCTTGCACCATTTTCCATTGAGCGCCACCATTTTCTAAATCATCTAAGAAATCAGGGTCAAAATTGATTGCATCGTTAACCGTTACTTTTAATTCTAACATTCTTGTTTCACCAATGGATAAATTAAAAGCAGGCCATTCGACTACATTTCCATTCAGTACCCCACCATGAGAAGCGGAATAAAATTGCACATTATCAGGTAAGGTATCCGTAATAATCACATTTGGTGCAATGGCATCTAAATGATTAATCGCTTCCAGTTGAAAAGTCAACCTTTCTCCTAAAAAAGCAACTGATTTGTCAACCGTATGTTTTAATTCAATCGTACATGCTGGTGGCATATCATAGCCTTCTGCACCATCTGTCCGACTATTAGAACTACCTTGGTCAGCACTATAACCCAATCCTCTTCTAGCAAAAGCTTCCCAAATTATACAGCGATTAGCGCCATTATACAGGGCAACGTCTGCTGCAAGAATCGCATCTCTACCATCCACAAATCCAGGAGAACAAGGTTGGATTTTCAACCCTTCCATCACCAAACGTAAAGCAATATTATTTCCGCCTGTTCCATTATACATATCCGCATCCCAACCGTATTGATCGATTAATGCCCAATTTAAATCCCAAAGCATGGTTGCCCATACTGCACCAACTCCATGTGGTCGGGTAATCCCCACATCATCAATTGTTTTATAGGTCATTGGATTGACATTCATATCCGTCGTATATGGATAAGGGCGCAATCCAGCACCGTTGGCGTCCTGATTAAACATGAAGGTACCTATTGTTCGATTGGTAGTGGCGACATCGGAGGCTTTCATGGTTAATAACATACCAAAAAAGTCAGACCAACCTTCCCCCATTTGTTCGACGTTTCCAAGACAAGCGACTGCTTGTGGACCGCCCGTTAAACGATTCGATACGCCATGTCCAAATTCGTGTAAAATAACCCCATTATCATAATCTCCATCTCGTCCACCACACAAAAACATTTGCATCCGTGGATTGGAACCATCTGCTAGGGTAGACATTCGAGCATTACAAGAACCGGAGGCATCTTGCGCTTCCGCTTGGACGCCATCACTTCCCATACCTCCATTATTGAAATTATCTTCTTGGAAATTTCCTGAGGCTTCATCAAAACCGTAGTTGTAAAAAATATCGTGTGCCACATTATTCAGGTAGAACAAGTTGGTAACCGCTGCATCAGTATAATCTGTTTGTGTGCCATTTGGATCCCAAGGATGATCAAAGACTAAATTAGCACCACCAAAAGCTCTCGCCGCGTTTCCGCCAGTTGGGGAATTGGTATTGTCTCGATCCGCATAAGCATCCACATTATTACCAATGGTATATTGATGATCGACGCCTGAAATATGGTGCCAACCATTAGGAGAAGCAGTAGGGTTTTCCCAAGGATTGGCTAAAATAGATCTAGTGCCAAAATTGGGACTCTCAATCGTATAAGGTAAAACGTTGTATAAACTATCTGTTTGTTGAATTTTTTCTTGATGATGTCCTGTGATTGGTCGGTGGAGTGGAGTAGTGGCGTGATTGTGACTATGGTCATGATCAAAAGTACAAGTGAGGGTCAGATTCTCTTCAAATAATATAGCGCCCGTTGAGGCACTTACCATATAGTTTTTATACTCCGCATCGTCAACTTCATCAATAAATAGATTCCATGCCAATTGCACCTCTTCGGTTTGATTCACAAAATAGACCAATTTTAGTGGAATCGCTCGATTGGAAATACCATCTGCTTGAATCAAAGTGTTTTTTGCAGGGGCAGCTTCGTCCGCTGCTAAAACGATGATTTCCGTCTGACTGAGCGGGTATCCTTGATCGATGGCTAATCTAGCCAATGCTTCTAATGCTTGTACTTGAAATTCGCTTTGTATATTTCGCTTATCGGCTTGTGGCAAGAAATTTAGGTTCGAGGAAATAACTTGATCGTCTTTTAAATGCACCGCACCACTTGTTCCATACACCCCAATATTATTAATTGTTTGTTGGTAATAAATATGCCGAATTCCTCCAGATATGTAATCATCGGAAACAACCGTACCAGCAATGTCTGAGGTGGAATAGTTCTTTTTTTCGGCGAGTTGCTCGATTTCGGTATTGGCAATATTGAGACCAGTATCTTTATCTTGTCCGAAGGCAACTTGTGCCAATAATAGGAGAATTAGTAGGAGGTAATGGTGCAAGACCGTTTTCATACGTAATCGATTTCTGGCAGACAAGGGGCTTCATACTAGATCACAAAAACGAGGCTTGTCTGTTAGTGTTTGTTAAGTTCTGGCTATCAAAAAGAGTTTAATAAACTGCGGGTAAATACTTTACTTTTGACGCAAAAATGCCAAAACGTCACTAAGAAATCAATTAAGATTCTCTTAAAGTTCACAAAGAAAACGTTAAGTGTAAATAATTGAAAAGTAATTATTTAACTTGAAATCAGGTAAGTCTTTAATGTACCGACGAATTCATTCGTCGTAGCCTGTGTAAATGAGCGACGAATGAATTCGTCGGTACGTTTAGACAAGACATCTTGAGAACTTACAAAATTAGACGGTCAGAAAATTATTAGCTTTTTGTCTGATTATCTAAATTAGTTTTCTTTGATAATGCCCGTAGGTTTATAAAATTGTTGGTAATAGACTAAGTATAAAATTCGGTAAAAATCCGATTGTAGTCAAATTGAATGAGGATTAATATATATTTATTTCATCAAATGTAAACTATTAGCCAAATGCAAATGCAATCCCTCCTACCACAAAGCAGTAAATAGCAAACCAACTCAACTTACTTTGTTTCACCAAACGAATCATCCACAAACAAGCCACTAAACCTGTAAAAAAAGCAGCGACGAATCCTGCGACTAACGGCATGGCTAATTCTTCTGATAACTGAAATTTACCATCTAAAATATCTTTGGCCATTTTACCCAAAATTAGAGGGACCACCATCAAGAAAGAGAATCGGGCCGCTTTTGCTCGGTCAATTCCTAAGAGGACAGATGTAGAAATCGTAGCGCCAGAACGAGAAATGCCAGGTAAAATAGCAATCGCTTGTGCTAATCCAATAATAATGGCATGCCCAAAGCCTACGTCTTTATTGGTGTTTTTAGCCCGATCTGCTAAGAATAATAAACCTCCTGTTAGAAACAACATCGCACCAACTAACTTCAATTGCCCTTCAAATAAAGCATCTAAAATGTCATCAAAAAAAAGCCCAACAAAAGCTGCTGGAATCATAGAAATAAGGACTTTGACAGAAAATTGCCATTCTTCATTCCACTTAGGTTGAAACAAACCTTGAACAATTTCAACAATATCTTTTCTAAACACCCACATCGTACTCAAAGCGGTAGCCGCATGTAAGACTACACTTAGTAATTGCTCATTTTCTTTTAAACTCTCTGTCCCTAAAAGCGCTTGCCCTATTTCGATATGTCCGCTACTACTAACAGGTAAAAATTCGGTTAAACCTTGGATGATGCCTAGAATAATGGCGTCTATAATATTCATGTTTAATTTTTTTTACAACTAAAAATGACATTCTTCCTATTACGAAAAAATGTCATTTTGTCTACCTATCTTTCGTACCTACGGCACGAATTTTTAAAATGATAGAAGTAAGTAATTTATCTATATCAGTTGAAACTTATTCTCGATTCGTCAAATGAATTTGCCCGTTACACAACCGTACAAGTTTACTTATATGTTGTAAGGAATTAACTTATACCGTCTAATCTACTACTTCTTAAAAATAGCATAAACTTCTACGACTAATCCAGCCAACATCACAAACGGTGCTAGAACCGTTCGTCTAAAACTATAGATAATACTTTCATCCCACACATCAGGACTTGGCATGGCGCCACCACTCATCAACAACATACCTAAGGCGATGAGTCCAAATCCAATACCCATCCAAATATAGTTCTGCTTACCAAAAATTAGAGGTTCTTTTGGTAAGGAAGCAACCGTCGATTTCTTTCTAGATCGAGTCGGTTGTAGTCTTTTTTTAGGAGCAGTTGCGGTAGCGCTTACTGCATTTCTATTTTTCTTTGGGGAAACCTTCTTTTTGGCTTTACTCATTTTAATTTAAGGTAATGAGGTTAAGTTAGGAATCAGATACCAAAATAGTCCTTATTAAACTTAACCAACTAATTCAAAAAAAATAATTATAGATTAATGCTTGTCAATTGCGAACCGTATAAAAAAATTAATACAAATCGTCCAAGCGCATTTTTAAGTATTTATTAATCACATACCAAGTGCTCGCTCCACTAATCAACATGCCTAAGCCCAATAAACTACAAAATAAAATCAGCGAACTGGTAAAATCTTGTAAAGTTTTCAATTCGACTATTTCTCTTTGCGCCAACAAAAGTACTAAAAGTAAAGCGCCAATTGCTAAAAAAGCACTCAAAACGCCATGCCAAATACTTTTTTTAATATAAGGTCGACTAATAAATCCCCAAGAAGCGCCCACTAATTCCATGTTTTTGATTAAAAAACGGTTGGAATAAAGCGCTAAACGGATGGTATTATGAATGAGGGTAATCGCCACAACCAAAAACAATAAGCTAAACCCAAGGGCAAACCAACTCATCTTTTTCATATTTTTAGCGATAATATTAACCAAGCCTTCTTGGTAATATACATCGTTTACGTAAGCTCTTGTCTTAAAGTTTTTCTTAATCTGACTTAATAAATCAGATTTCATAAATTGGGACTGCACATTAAACGTAATGACATTATAAAGTGGATTGGGTAAATCCAATGCCATAAATTCTTCGCCAAAATCTTTTTGTAAAGATTGGATGGCTTCTTCTTTGGAAATGTATTGAATCGATCCTTTTTTGGTATAGTTCATCGCCTGCAAATCGCGTATCAACGTCTCTTTCGCTATAGCGTCTGCCCCCGGTGCAATTTCAACCAATACCGTTACTCTTTCCTTAAAAATGTCAATTAATTTCTGGGTCTGTAATAAAATTAACCCAAAGAAACCCAATAGAAATAGCACCAAAGCCACGCTGACAATGGAATAGGCATAATTGGGTTTTGCCCGTTTAGCGGAAGATTTACCTAGTAAATCAGACATGGATTGATTAAAGTGTTAGTGGTTAAGAGGTTAAGAGGTAATGAGGTTATAAGGTAATGAGGAAAGACTCATCATTTTAAACTTCATTCACGTCGTTTCTATCATTTAGCATCGTTGAAATAGAACAACTAAAATCCATGGGGAATTAACTGTAAATAATTCAACTTATTTTATCCATTACTCAATCGCAAAATTAACATTTTTTCTTGCTTATCTGGGTTAATGAAAGGTTATTGACTTATTTAGTAAAAAATCAGCTTGATTTACCAGCTAAAAAATAGTTATTTTTGGGCATCTTGCTTAGTATAAGCGTATGTTTAAAAAGCTTATTTCGGTTTTTAAAAAAATTGAAGCTGTTTTTTGTCTTTCCTAAAAATTGTTGTGATTGTTAAATTGTTTGATTGTTATTTACCCCTAACAACAATTCAGCAATCAAACAACCCGCCAGACTGGAACGGGCTGGTTTAACAATCAAAATTTTAATAGAAAGATAAGTGGCTCATTATCAGTAAGATGAAAGTTAAAATATGCTTTAATTCAATTTTGTTAATGAAAAAAATATTCCTTTTTTTACTGATTTTCGGCCCTTTATGTTCCTTCTCTCAGGACATTCGTTTGGAAAATGCTTCTTTTGAAGATGAACCGCAGGATGCGACCATGCCTCAACGCTGGCATAGCTGTAAAAAAGGCTCAACACCTGATATTTTACCCGGATTTTGGGGCGTCTATTTAGAACCTTACGATGGAGAAACTTATGTAGGGTTGATTACTAGAGAAGATGGTTCGTATGAAGTAATTGGTCAACGATTAACGGCCCCGATGGAAGCTAAAGAATGTTACGCTTTTACCGTACAATTGGCCCATTCTAAAAGCTACGTCAATTATAATATTCCTGTTCGACTCCGGATTTATGGCGGTAAATCCTTTTGTGAAAAAAGTCAATTATTATGCGAATCGGAAGCCATTAGCCATACCGATTGGGAATCCTATAAATTTGATGTCTTCCCCAAAGAAACCTACGATTACATCATTTTAGAAGCCTATTATGCCAAAAATATCTACGTTCCTTACCCTGGCAATATTTTAGTCGATGACTTTTCTGTTTTTAAACGTTGCCCACGGGCGGATTTGATGAAGTGATGAGTTATTAGTGGTGAGTGATGAGTTTTGACATCCTGACAACCCCATCCTGTTAATCCTGCAAAATCCCGTCATCCTGTAAAAAAAAGAAGCTCCAAAAATGCAACTCCTGTGATTTTTTTCGTTCTATAAACCTAAACCAATGCAATCACTAGTTTATGCAAAATTTTCGTTATTCGTTTTTTATTCTAATCCAATTAGTTAACCCTTTATTTTTACTCGCTCAGAACATTGGTATCCATGCGGCGCCAGTAGGCACTTGGCAGAGTCAGGAGCAATTTTCTCCTGAATATCATTATAATTCGGTTGCCGTTTATTTATTAAATGAAGATAAAACGCTAGAATTATTCAATCCAGAAAACCTAGATAAGGAAGAACGCAAGCAAACAGGCATTCGCAATTTTGACATGATAGAATCCCTCTATTTTTCTTTGCAATTACCGAATCCAAGGCAAGAAAACGATATGATTGATTTTCCCTTGTATGCTTTTGATGTGAATAATTCCAAGTCTTTTCAAGTGCCTAGAAATCAAGGTAAAATCATTGATCGAATTACGGATGAAGAATTAAATGGCAGAGGTTTGGAAGCGAAAGCCAAGATTGAGACCATCAAAAAAAATCAGTTGCTAGAGGTAGCCTACCAGATTTCTTCTAGTGTTAATAAAATATTAGCCAATCGAATTTTTCAAAATCCTGGTATTGCGAGTGTCATGCGGAAGGCGCAAGATTTTTTTGAGGATAAATACCGAGGTAAAATTGTTTCTGAATTTACGATTCCCATTCTGCCAGGCAACGAAGATTTTGAGTATCGAATGCATTCTGCGTCTATTTATCAAATCAAATGGGATTTTCAACCATTAGTGAAAACGTATAAAGGCAATATGTGGTCTGATTTGCAAGGCAAAGCAGCTGTAACCGAAGCTCAATTAAAAGACCGCCCGAGTCGTTTATCTCGATTTAATAAGCATCCGTATTTGATTGTGATGCGCTATAAATCGGCTTATTCTTTACCAGAGGAACATAAATTAAACGTAGAAATTGCCCAGTCTTATTTTGATAAACGATTATACAACTTGCAAGAATTCCGCAAGGATGGCAATCAATATCAAACAGAAGAAGCCTTCTTAGCCTTATTAAGAGAGGCAATCGACATGCAACGAAACTGTGAAAATTATCGCCGATCGAAAGACAAAGGACAAGAAGAAAATGCCTTGATGATGCAGATTGCCCAACAGCATTATGATTTGCAGCATCGATATCAAAAGGAATTAGCTAGAGTCGCAACCGACCCAGAAAAGTTGGCTTATTTTAAAGATAATTATGAAGTGACCTATTATAAATTCTTTAAGTTGGTAGATAATATTTTGTTCCAAGATCAGCAACTAAAAGAAATCGGACAAGTGTCGACTATTTTAGCTGACTTAGAGCAAACCGACTTAAAAAGAAATACGCCGATAGATTTATACAACTATCTAAAACAGTTAGCGACTTATCGACAAATTGCCGCTGAAGTTCCACAAATAGAGGGCGATTTGTTCTATAAAATTCGAGAACAAATTAATCAAATTGAGGCTACTTTTCACCCACAAGTATTTAATGTGCCGCCCGTTGGGGACAAACAAAAAAGGGTAGAAAAACTACAAACGCTTAAAAATCAGTATCCTTTATGTGAAAGTTGTCAGCACGAAGCGGACGACCATATTCAACGCATTCAACAGTCGATTGATGATGAGTTGCGAACGGAATTGTTTGCTTTAAAAAATCAGCAATTAAAATATCGAAAATGTTTTAGTGACTTACAATTAACGGCTTTACAACGACTCAATAAACGTTATCCACACCCCGATAGTCTCAATCAAATGGAAAAGCCGCTATTTGAAGCCTACCTAGAAAAAATCAATCATTTACCGACGATTGCCGAGCAATTTCAGCAAATAGAAAAGGTGAGTATCGAAAAGTTACCAAGCGAAAAATTACCAACTACGCTCGCTGATTTTCAAGGGTTTTTAAGCGATTTTAAAAATGAAGCTTGTCAATTGGTACACGGTGAGTTGCTGACGAAGGCGGACATGGCTTGTTTTGGTGGGGATTGTAAGGTGATGATTCCTTAGAGTTAGGAGGTTCAGAATGAGAAATAAGGTTCGATTTTGAAAGGGGAGCAAAATCATAAATCTAAAATCATATATCATACTTCATAAATCCATCTATTTTTACGTGACAGATTTATGATGTAAGAATTTTGATTTAAGATTTATGATTTTGGCTCTAAGTGATTTCATTTGGTCAACGTAACTTGGAAATTCATTTCCAAGAAAAATATAAATAAAGTTACCCTCTTGGAAATGAATTTCCAAGCTACGATTCGAACTATCATAAATCTTGACCAAATGAAATCATCTAGAACCAAGATTTTAATAAACCTAATCTAATCTCATATCTATTATAAAAATACGAAGAGAAAAGATATACTTCCACAATTCTAAATAGCCTATCTTAAGGTCCATTAACAGCAGTACCAAGTCCAAAACCATAATAAGCCTTGAACTTGGTACGTATTATTCCATCAATTAATTCTCATCTACTCCATAAGCCTGCCAAGCACCTGCTTTGGGACCGAAATCCTGCATAAAGTGCATCTTTTTTGCCACGCCATCATAAACGTAGAAAATCATACCACTTGCAGAAAAATTGGTTTCAAATTCGGTTACTGTCACATTGCGTAGAGGATTGCCGAAGCCCGTCCAAGTACCTGCACCTTCGCCATAGTCTAGCATAAAGCTAACTTGTCCGGTGCCTCCATTGAGGATGTAAAAAGAAGTACCAAAATTTGGTCCCCTTTCAATTGCTTTAAAATGAAGTTTGGAGGTACCATTTTCTCGATACTTATTCCCAAATTTTCGCCAATTGCCTGCATCTTCCCCATTATCGGTCATATAAGACAATTGTCCTGTTTTGCTGTCAATGGTATAAAAAGCGGTACCAGCACCTTTGAAATTAGCTTCAAAACCTGTATTGCCGACTTGGGCAACTACCGGTTGTTGTGGATTGCAGGCAAATAAAAAGCCTGTTAAAAAAGCGAGGTAACAACAATTCTTTAAAAAGTTTCTCATGATTTTGTAAGTGTATTGAATTTAGGTTTAAAAATGAATGCTAGTTGCGAATTACGGGTTGCGAGTTGAGGTATACTGCAACGGGTTATTTTCACTACTTGCAAATTTCTTACTATAGTCCTACTAATAAAAGCATTACGTCATTTTGAACAAATTAACAAATAGGTTATTATGGTAGTAGGTATAAAATGCGATGTGAAGGAAACTGAAGTTTAATGGGAAAAGGGGAAAATAGGAGGTAGTAATAGTAGGTTTAATGGGGAGTAATAATTAGATTAAAAACCATTTTAGAGAAATAGAGCTATAAAAACTTAAAAGTAAGATTATTACTTGTAATCACTCATAGTTCATCATTTCAAATAATAATTGCAATATGCAAATAATTATCGTTGCTGCCAAGTCTGACAACCAAGTAATTGGAAAAGATAATGATTTAGTTTGGCATTTACCTGCGGATTTACGTTTTTTTATGGCAACTATTGAAGGTGCATACTTAGCGACTGGACGGAAATCTTACGAATCTGCCCAGGGAGAAGAAGTCTTTGGCCCGCATCGGCAATTTGTCATTATTACTAGAAACAAAAAATATCAACCTAAGTTGGGTAAAGTGGCGCATTCCTTAGAGGAAGCCATTAAACAGGCCGCAATCGACGGGGCAAAAAAGCTTTGTATTCTTGGTGGAGCAACTATTTACGAGCAAGCAATGGAGGTCGCCGATACTATGATATTGACGGAAGTTCACGCAAATTTTGAGGGCGACACCTTTTTTCCGACGATTGACTTAAACCAGTGGGAAGAAAAGAAGAGGATTAGGCATTCCAAAGATTCGGAGAATATCTTTGATTATTCTTTTGTGTTTTACGAACGCCGTCAATAGTAAACTAAATAAAGTAAGGAGGACAGTTTGCTACGAAATAATAACAAATAATTGATTTAACGATATAAAATCAGCATCTTTGTAGAAAGAATTAACTTAAAAACTCCCTTAAATAAACTTAATCAACCTTCCTTTATTAAATTCAATAAATAGGAAGGCTTTAGAATTCACCTATTCCACAACATTCTTTCTTTACCATCAAATTTTATTCACCACATCCAAACCGATGATGCGTACTAGAAATTTATTGTCTTTAGTTGTCCTTTTCCTATTTTCGATTACCTCTTTATTTGCCCAAGATGTCAACTTAGCTTTGGCAAATGACCAATTAATGGAATTAGCGGGAGAAAGAGCGTATGCAGAAGAAGACGTTGCCCATCCGATTGTTTCTGATTATTATACTTCCAATGGTATCACGCATATTTATTACCAACAAACGGTGGATCAAATTAGCATATTTGGAGCGAGTGCGGCGGTGCATATCAAAGACAATGAGGTCTTTTCTTCCAATCTTAATTTTTTAAAGGGAATTAGTAAGCGAAATATTAAAAATCAATTTCAAGTACAAGCAGTTGAAGCCTTGGTTCGTTTGGCACAAAATCAAAATTATCCGCTTAGTCAAACAGAATTCACTATTCTTTCGGCGGATGAGGCAAATCCATCAAAGCCAACCAATATTAGTGCAGATGGTATTGCTAATCGGAGTATTCCATTGCGATTGGTGTTTATGGAGGATGCGAATCAGGATTTACAATTAGCTTGGAGTGTTTTTATTGATGAAAAAGAAGGAGCGAATTATAAGAATTTCTTGATTAATGCGACAACTGGTGCCATTGAAAAGGAAATTAATTTAACGATTAGTTGCAATATAGCACACGACCATAGTAGTCATCTACATAAAGATATTCCTGTAACGAATGATCGTTTGACTAATCTTTTAAAGGAACATAAAGCAATCGAAAATAGCGAAAAAATCCAAGTGGCGAATAGTTATAACGTCTATCCGATTCCAATTGAAAGCCCCAATTTTGGAGGGCGTTCTGTGGTCACTAGTCCTTGGGAGGCGAATACAATTGCTTCTCCAAACGGTTGGCATCAAATCGGTAGTACCAACTATACGACGACCAAAGGAAATAATGTTGATGCATATGAAGATAGTAATGCGACGAATACCCCTACAAATGGGGATGCGGCTAGAGTGAATGGTGGCGCAACTCTAGAGTTTGATAATCCTTTAGATATCAACGGTAGCCCCGCAAGTTATAAACCAGCAGCCATTACGAATTTATTTTATTGGAATAATATCATCCATGATGTTTGGTATAATTATGGGTTTGATGAACCTTCTGGTAATTTTCAAGAAGAGAATTATGGTCGAGGTGGTAATGGTGGGGATTATGTGTATGCCGAAGCACAAGATGGAACAGGGACGTGTAATGCCAATATGTCTACACCAAGTGACGGAGGGAATCCAAGAATGCAAATGTATGTTTGTGGGTCTAGGGATGGAGATTTTGATAACTCGGTCATTGTACACGAATATGGGCATGGAATTTCTATTCGCCTAACAGGAGGGCCTAGTACTTCGGGGTGTTTGAACAATCAAGAACAAATGGGAGAAGGTTGGTCTGATTGGTTTGGTACGGTAATGACGATGCAAGCAGGAGACGTAGCGACTAAAGCTCGGCCAATGGGGACGTGGTTATTTGGACAAGGGCCAACAGGAAGTGGCATTCGACCTCATCCCTATACTACTGATATGAATGTGAATCCAATGACTTACGGGACGCTTCCTAGTAGTTCTATTTCTGTCCCGCACGGGGTAGGATCTGTTTGGGCCACTATGTTATGGGATCTAACTTGGGCGATGATCGATCGTTATGGTTGGGATGCAGACTTATATAATGGAACAGGAGGAAATAATAAGACCATGTCCTTAGTGATAGAAGGTTTAAAATTGCAGCCTTGTTCTCCTGGATTTGTAGATGGACGAGATGCTATTTTAGCAGCGGATCGATTATTATATGGCGGCGATAATCAATGTTTGATTTGGGAAGCCTTTGCTAGAAGAGGATTGGGATATAGTGCCAATCAAGGAAGTACTAGTAATAAATCGGATGGGACAGAAGCCTTTGATATGCCTCCTTCTTGTACTATTTCTCTAAGCAAAACGGCGGATAAAACTTCTGCTAAATTAGGAGAATCTATTACTTACGAGTTATTGGCATCAAATCAACAAAGTATCACGATAGATAATTTAGTTTTTACGGACTATTTACCCGACAATCTTGAATTTGTTTCCGCTTCCGATGGGGGAGGAGCAACCAATCAAACCGTTACTTGGCCTGCTATTTCTTTAGCGGCGGGAGAAAGTGCTACCCGAACCGTTGTTGCTAAAGTAAGAGGTGATATTGATGAAGTTGACCCGACTTTTATAGATGACTTAGAAAGTGGCACTAGCAATTGGCAAGTAACCAATAATGGCGGTACGGCTACTTGGAATTACCAAAATACTCGCTCTAATTCTGCTAGTAATGCCTTCCATGCACCTGGAGTAGCGCCAGATAGTTATACCAACTTAACGAGTACGACTGCTTTTGGTTTGACGGAAACCAGCGAACTAATTTTCCATCATTATTATGATATTGAATCGAGATGGGATGCTGGCGTTGTAGAAATTTCTACTAATAATGGCGCTAATTGGACGGATTTAGGGAGTAAAATAACCCAAAATGGGTATACAGGTAGTACTTTCTATGGCTTTGAAGGCTTTTATGGAAATTCCAATGCTTGGGTAGAAACGAAAATTGATTTATCTGACTATGCCGATCAAAAAGTATTGATCCGTTTTCAGATGCGTTATGATTATAGTGTTTTTGAGGAAGGTTGGTTTATTGATGATATAAGTATTACGAATTTAGGTTTATCGGTACTCAATACCGCTCAAATTGGAAATGGGGACTTGACAAGTTCCACCACCGTTGCTAGTCCAACTAAAATTGATTTTGAACCAAGTAATTGTTTAGATAACTTGAATGTGAATTTAGACGAAGAAGTCCCTTCTGATGATTACCGATTTGCCAATGATTTAACCTCTTCGGGGATTGTGAAAAACGGGGAAAGGGTAGGTTTTTATGCAGGGAATACCATCACGCTCCAAGCTGGTTTCATTGCAGAAAATGGGAGTAATTTTGTTGCTATTATTGAAGCCTGTGAAGAAGATAATCCTTCTTCTTTGACAACTGAAGCACCTAGCTTTACGGCAAGAACTAATACAAGTGTGCCTTCTCTTGAAAACACCTTATCCGTTCGACCAAATCCCTTCCAGCATACAGCTATTATAGCTTATCAGTTAACTAAAGAAGGTCCACTCTGGATCGGTTTGCATGATATTACGGGCAAAGTAGTGAAAGTCTTACAACATCAAGCAACTAGCGAAACTGGCAATCATCAATTAATCCTGAATAGTGATCAATTGGAAAATGGGGCTTATTGGTTGACAATGCGCACGCAGGATGGTGTATTGACGAAGAAATTATTTTTGATTCGGGATTAGGAAAGAGAAATATTACTATTCGGCAAAGGACGAAGGGTTTAAACTCATGGGAAACGGTCAATTACTATCTTCCCCAATTTTGTTCGGTAGTTACCTTTTACCCTTTGCCGAGTAGTAACACATGTTTTTCAGAAAACTTTACCAAATAAAAAACCGCAAAAGTAGCACTACTACTTTTGCGGTTTTTTATTTGGTAAAGTTATTATTGTTTATTCTGAAATATTTCTTACGGCAGCCCTTTTGCCATTAGCCTTTCGCCTTTTGTCATTAATTTCGCACATTTATTTGAGGGGCAGCTTGTGTGGGCCCTTTAGGCTGCCTTCTTTTATAACTAGACCAAGGCATTCTTTTATGCTGATCTTCCCCAAAATAGGTAATAAATAATTCAAATTCTAGCGCACCTCTATAGCCAGGAATAGATTGAATGACATCCGCTTGCTCATCTAAAAAAACGATGGTTGGATAGCTCAATCGACCGTTCATAATTTCTGCGGCTAATTGATGGTAAGAGTTCTGTCCACCACGATTAACAAAATGATAGACCTTATTATTAAAATTAATATCGTTTCGCTGTTGGGCATCTAATTTGACGGGATAAAAGTTTTCGTTTAAATATTTGGCAATATATGGGTTAGCAAAAGTCTCTTTGTCCATTTTTTTACAATAGGAACAAGATTCAATGTATACATCCACAAATATTTTTCGTGGTGCGGTCTTTGATTTTTTCATGGCTGTTTCAAAACTCATCCACTCCACTTGTTGTGCTTGTAAGTATTGATGGCTTACCAAAAAAAAGAAAAATAATCCTATAATTGAATAATACTTTTTCATGTCCCTGAATGATTTCAAAACCTATTTTTATGAAAGAATATGGGCGTTCATTGGTGTTCTTTACTTCAAATTCTCTTCCAATCTATTGTACGATTTTCTTCTAGTTACTAAGTAAAGCAAATTTTATAGTATATATGCTTTTATTAAATGACTTTAATAAAAAATTAACGTGAAAACGAGTGGTCTATTAAGGTTATTAAGGATATTTCGATTTTTTTAATTTAATTGAGATGGGACTTTTTGTAAGCTTATACTAAACCCGCCACGGTGGGTTTTTTCGATTTTCTCCAGCATAATAAAGAATAAGTTGATTGCCATCAGGATCTTTTAATCTAGCTTCTCTCCACAACCAAGTTTGGTCTTTGGGTAAATGATCAAAGCTTATTCCCTGCGCTTGTAGTTGCTTAACTTGTTCGTCTAAGTCCTCACATTCAAAATAAACGTAGACACCTTCGCCTTGAGGTAATTGTTCTACCAAATGAATAGAGAAAGTGGCGGTGCCATTAGGGCATTCAAATCGGGTATAATGAGGGAATGCTTTGACAATTAGTTTTAAGCCCAGTTTTTCGTAAAAACTAGTGGACTTTTCTACATTCAAAGAGGGAACGGTTATTTGATTTAGGTTCATTCGATAAAATTTATTTTAAAAATACGCAAATTTGAGTTAGTAACGACAAAAAAATCCGTCGAACTTAAATTTTCCTCAGGAGATATAATTACCCAATAGACTTTGTTCGGCGAAAGGCAAAGGGCTAATGGCAAGAGGGTTGCCGTACGAATAATTTCAGAATAAACACTAATAGATACTTCTTTTCAAATGCCTAAATTATTGTTTTTTCGAGTGTTAATTTATTTGATAACCTCTAAGTTAGATCGTCAGGTAAAAAAAATGATAATCATCCGTTGGTACCTTTTTTACCAACGAATGAATGAAGTCAACGGATAGGACGAACTAGAAGAGATTTTTAATATCAATTTTTAATCTGACGTTCTAAATGATATTCAAAAAGCTCATTATCAATAATTTATAATTAGTGAAAAAATTTTATAACAAAAGAAAAATTAAGAATTTAGCTTGGATTCTTTAAAATAAAGTTTTATCATTGTAACAGAAGAAGCGTTGAAGGAAACAAACTAATTAATAGCATTAAAATACTTGACATAATAATTAGTACAACTGGAACGTTTATATGCTCTAGGAAAGATTTTTCTTAGAAAGACATCATTAGAATTGATGTTAATCAATTGATCATTAAGTAGCGTTTTTAGGACGCCAATTTAATATACCTTTTATGTTCATGGGATTATAATTTGTTGTTTCGAGTCGTCCATACGGACGACTTTTTTTATGCCTAGTGTTCTGTCAAGTAAGGAATAAGGTATTACTCGATTACAACTAAAGGTGCTGTTAGCACTTTATTGGCCGTTTTCAAAACCACAAAATACGTGCCTGCGGTCAATCGCTGTGCAGGAAATCCTTTTGTGTAGATGCCTTCCGAAAAATTTTGCTCATCTGCTAAACAAATAACTTTTCTACCATCGGTTGAATAAACGCATAAAGAAGCAACTGTTTCTTTGGGTAAATTGAAATGGAGCGTTGTCCAACTACTAGTAGGGTTAGGAGATACTTTAAGGCTTATCTTTCCTAAATCATCCAAAACCTCATCTGGTGAAGCGGCAACGGTTAGCGGGTTTTCAGTAGTTAAGATTTCTTCATTTTCTGTTAGTCGACTCAAGTCTGTTGGATCGGTAGGTGCTTTGGCTGTAAACACCGCCTCACAATTTCCAATGACCGCAAGGAAACTACTTCCTGCTACGGCGTGAAATCCACTCATCAAGGTGACGGATTCGCCCGCAATTAACTTGACATCACTTCCATTTTCGACCATCCCACTAGAGTGAATTCTGGTGACTGCTCGATACTCGCTTTTAGACAATACGATATTACTCTGCGTTAATTCCGTAGTACCGCAAGGAGAAAAACCTTCTCCTTCGCCCACACAGTTACAATTTTCATCGTATAAGTCATTCACAGAATTAGGATCTCCATCATCGCAACTTTGCCCCATTAATAAACAATCGGTGGCATTGATCGTAATTTTGCTAAGACCAGTACAGAGTCCATCATCATTCCAATTATTTAAGGCGGTAATTAGAATATACCTTGCAGAAACCCCATTAAAATTAGGTCCAGCAATACCTTCATATCCAATAGTACCAGAAGCTTGTTGCCATTGAAAAACACCTCCTAACTGTGTCCAGTTTGTTCCATCTAAAGAATAATCTATAACAACATCTTTAAATCCTTTGCCTGTTGCTCCTGCTGCATTATAATTCCATACATGACTTTCGGTCAATAAATAGGTTTTACCTAAATCATATTGAATCCAATGACTGGTACCTCTTCCTGAAGTTGGATGCGCTTGAGGCGTACACGATTCCCATGCATTTTCAGCTGTATTATCTGCTTTATCAGAGACTCCACAAACTTCCGTTGGGGTATAATCAAGAGGAGGTGTTTCGTCACAATCTCGACAAGGTGTGCCCACACAATTACACTCGGCATCGTATTTATCATCTTTAGTAAATTTATTATTATCATCACAAGGCGTTCCTTCTGGCGTACATGCCATTTCACAAGCATATCCATAGATATAGGCTTTATCAATATACCGCCATAGGGTATCTTGGGTAAAGGGCGTTCGCCAATACGCACTATATCGGTCTCCTCCTGTTCCTTCTCTGTGGTGCATTTCAAAATAATAAAAATTGCCTTTATTAAGGGTTACGGCTGGTTGTAATTGATAGTCATAGCGATAATGCTCATGTTCACTTGACCAATTAGAATAGGATAATTCTACCAAATTAGCAGGATTATCATCCGTACTTAATGCAAAAGAGGCTCGATCATCACAGGTCACATTAAATTGATAAGCCCCTGTTACAGGAACTTTTAGGAATCCAGCAATTTTTGTCCCAAAGGTATCTCTTGCATCTCCTGCTAGTGGCCCTTGAATGCGTTCTAAAATTTCCGCAGTATCAGGCATGAGTGGATATTTTTCTGCTGCTAAGAAACTACTCATGCTATTACCTGGAATTTCTAAGTAGTAAAGCGCCTTGATCTCGCCTTGAGCGCCTACACAGGCAGGTAAAGTTGTTTGGGTGCCCACACAATTACAAAAGCCATCTTGTTGATCATTCGTAGTCGCAGTATTGCCATCATCACAGGCTGTTCCTGTAGCAGGGCAATCTAAAGCACAAGCATAATCGTATAAATTATTACTCGGAATATCTTCCCAAGTACTTGTATTAGTTGGTGTTTTCCATAATACTTCAAAGTGATCTCCTCCACTATGTTCCTTATGCCAAATTTCAAAATAATAATACGTACCAGCAGTTAAGGCTATATTAGGAGAAGTTTGATTGGTTTCTTCTGCTTTGGCAAATTCTTTTCTATACGTCCAAGTACTGACAGAAGCTTGTAAAACTAAATTTGCTCTGGCATCATCTGTACTTAATAAAAAATTCACTTCATCATCTCCCGTTAGATTAAAGCTATAAGTACCCGATTGAGGAACGGTTAAATACCCTCGAACCATCGACCCGTAATAACTACCGTACTGCGCACTTTCATATATATTTCCTTCGACTGTAACGTCGGTAACTGTTCCAAGTGATTTTAACCCCGTAATGATTTCATGTACGTCTGGGTTATTCGGAAAAGCTTGTAAATGTGTCAAGTCATCCAACTCATCATCTCTCACATCTTCCCATAATAACCATTTGAGCTGCCCTTGAGTACCGAGGCATGGTGGTTGTGCTGATAAATTATTGAGCATCACAATAGAGAAAAGGAGGAAGAAAGAGAATTTATGTAAAGTTCGGTGCATATTGGCTAATTATTAGAATCAAAAATCTGGTACGCCCATCATCAAGTAACTTCCCAACATTAATTCGACAATTAATGTTGCTAGATGATTTAATCTTCTTCAAATGGTCTTAATATTACCCAGTAATAGGAAGTTACTGGGTAATATTTACATCAAGAAACCTAAAGGATTTTGATCAAATCGTTTATAATTCGGTAAGACATAGTCGTTTAAGTCTGTATCAGAAACGCCAAACCATTTAGCCATCTCTGCAAAGACTTGATCCGAAGCGGTAGTTGGCAATAAATTACCTCTTTGAGAGACCATTAGATCATTGGCTAAATCCAAATCTGGATAACTACCGTATACTTGTTTACCTTTAACGGCCCCTCCTGCGACCATCATATTCCCGCCCCAAGCATGGTCTGAACCATTGCCATTTGAGGTTAAAGTTCTAGCAAAATCCGAAACAGTAAATAAAGTTACTTGATCTCTTAATCCAGGATCAGCGGCATCTAAGGCTTGATAAAATTGATTGATTGCTTTGCTGACAATCCCCAACATAGCCGTCTGATTATTCAATACTTCATCGTGATGATCCCATCCACCAAAAGTGGTAAAGAAAATCTGTCGCTTTTGATCCAATGCTTGCGCAGAAGAAATGACCCTTGCCATCATTCTCAGGTTTTGAGAGAGATAGTGGTCATCATCTTCAAAAACGGTAGGAAAAGTACCTATTTGATTCATTGCTGCCTCAAATACTTTTTGGGAAGCAATGGTTTTAGTTGTTAAGTTCGCAAAAGTTTCTTTGAAAACATTGCCATAAATATCCCCCATCAAACTATCTACAGCTGTATTGCGCAGTCGATTTAATAAGCCCGCATCACTTGTCCCGAATTGTTCAATTCCCGAGGCACCGTTACCTCTGTTACTAATAGAATACTCTAATACATTTTGCCCAGATTGAAACACATTTCGACCTGATAGCGAAATATTCATTGAAATACCATTGCTGCTATTCGTATCGTTCAATAAATCAGCCATTCTGCCTCCCCAACCAATAGCCTGTCTTTGATCAGGTATAGAGGTCTGCCATTGCTCAATTTGATCGGAATGAGAAAATAGCCCTAGCGGTTTTTTCTTAGCAGTAGAACGGTATTCTGTTACATTTGCAATCGGTTCCACTAATGTCCCAGCATTCGCTATGAAGGCTAAATCACCTGCCTCGTACATGCTTGCCATCGCTCCCATAGAAGGATGTAGGCCTAAGCTGTAGCCACTATTCGTTCCAGATAACCCAATAATATCGTCTTTTGGAATAGCCAAATTAGATCGAGTGACGGCATATTTAGCATGTTCTGCATCTCCTTTGGGCATCAACATATTAAAAGAATCGTTTCCTCCTGCTAATAAAATACAGACTAATGCTTTATAATCGTCTGGTGGCGTAGCCGAAGCAACAGATAGTCGATTAGTCGCCATCAAATTATAAAGTGTATTCAGAGAGGTGATCGAGCCAATGGCTGCGCAACTTGCTTGACCTAGGAAATTTCGTCTATTGAGTTTATGGTGCATAATTTGCTTTTTTAGTAAGTTTTGAGGTAACTATTCAGGAGATTAGAGATTTGTTCCTAAAAATTTGGTGATAACGACGAAAAATAAGGCGATCTGGCACTAAACCATCTCTATTCTCGTCTCTCTGTTCTAAATAATTATCTTTCGATTACCTAAAAATGAGATAATCGGGAGACATCATGGTTAAGAAAATGGCCGTTCTGCCTCGATAATAAGCTCGATGATCTGGAATATCTGCTACGGCAGATCGAATAAGACTTTTCGTCTTATCGGTCATTTGACCATGGGTTAATATCAAATCTAAGCGTTCGATTAGCTCGTCTATTTTTCCTTCTTCGCCTAATTGAATCTCGTAAGATAAATCCAGGTTAACTCTTTTGGGAAAGGTGGTAGGTTCTCCATTATAAATAGAAGAGTACTGCATGACATCGTAATCCCTCATCACCCAATCGTGTACTTCGTTGCCATAGCCCATGATAGAAACCGAATTGGTAATTTGAAATTCAGGAGCGACCAATCCATTTTCTTCTACACTACCAATGGGTTGATAGTTGGATTGAAAGAAGTTGAAAACAGAAGGTGAACCTAAAGGACGTTGGAAAGTCAGGTTATAAAAATCGTCCATTCTATTTCGGTAAGTACCTTCTTCACTTGCGGCATTAAAAGCACGAGATACTTGCGTATAACGTACCATTGGTTCTCTTAACATTCCACCAAAAGCATCATCTGCGTTCGGACAATCTCTAGCTTCTGCATCCATCAAAATAGCGGTAAGGAAAGCTTTCATATCTCCTCTGACACCTTGTCCATTATCATTAAAGGCAGCGGTAACTCTTGCTACATAAGCTGGAGAAGGATTGGACTTCACCAATCTCTGGATTAATAATTTGCCGATAAAAGGGCCTACATTTGGATGATTAAATAAATTATCTAAAGCATCATTTACATCAGCTAAACCATCCACAGGATTTCGATCGGGAACGACGACCCCATTTAATAAGGTTTTAGTACCCGATTCATGCCAAAAATTAAACATTTGCATCGGTTCTGTATAACTTTCTTCTCTAGTTGGATTTCTACCAAATAAGAAATTATCACCCCAAGTCATTCCTGTGAAAATCTTTGCAAATTCTTGAATGTCCTCATTATCATAGGTTGGAATAGGGTTATTATCTCCATCTAATTTTCTAGTGCCGTCCGCATTCAATTCATATAACCCAATGGTAAACAATTGCATGACTTCTCGACCGTAGTTCTCGTCAGGAAACCGATTGGTGGCAGGGTCAGACTTCGGATTATTCATGTGCGTTAAATAAACGCCCATAGCTGGATGAAAGGTGACATCATTCAATAAGTCTCTAAAATTCCCAAAGGAATTTTTCATCAACATGTCGTAATAATTCGCCAATGCTAGTGGTACATTTCGAAGCTGCGGCAATTCGGATACCACAAAAATTTCACTCAAGGCTAAAGCGACTCTACTCCGTAATAAATCTTGGGTACTCATTACATATTTCCACCATCCAAAATGCCAGTATCTTAATTGCGGTTCAATTCGAGTAACATCACCACCGTTGGTTAAAACGGAATCTGCTGCCCAACGCGTTAAATCTTTGACATATTCCTCAATCGTAAATTCAGGTTGCAACAAAAATTGTTCTTCCAGCCATTTTTGCTCTCCTTTTTCTGCGGTGGCTACTATTGTTTCATAATTAGCGCCAAGTGTTGTTTGTCCTAAAAATCTAGAAGCAGCGGTCAAATTGGGTAAAAAACCGTTTTCTTGGACTGTACTATTGGCATCACTTGCGTTAGAAGCACTACTACTCGTTACGATTACATCGCTAAATTTTCCAGCACCAATCGTAATTGGTCCATTTTGTCCAAAAAGACAATAAGAAAATAAGGTTAGATAACTAAAAAGAAGGATCTTTCTAAAATGCATAAATAACCAATTGTTTATTTGAAATAAATCTTGTGTTCACTTTCAGTTTGAAATAAATAGGGCGGTAATATTTTAAGTCGGCGTATTAATGATTGTCAAATAATTCAATAGCAAAATAGTATAGCTATGAATAATAAATTAAATTACATTCATTAATATATGAATAGCAAAGGTTGAAGTCTTTAAGAAATTGCAAAGCAATTTTTGTTATAGGAGATGTCTAATGTAGCTTTAGAATAGTCGTATCTAGTATTTGTATTACAAAAATCATGGCAGTTTCGCCTAAAAGGGTAAAGTTTTTGTAATGTATTTTTCAAATATACGATAAATATATTTTTGAAACTAGCTTTTATTGTTGAGTCCACTTCTAAAAGTCGTTTTTTAACAAACACAGGTAGTAAAAATAACCCTATGTTAAGATTTTATTTTTGAAAATAATAGATATAAGTACCAACACACAATTATTATTAATTTTCAGCGGCTTCTTTTTCCGCTATTTTCCTCTAAAAAATCAAGCCGTAGCGGTGCTATGACTAGATTTTTTAAAGAAAACTATCGAAAAAATAATCTCCCTGAAATTTTAAACTAATTATGAGTTGGTACTTATCATGTTTTAAAAATAGGCATATCTCATCCAAAACAGGCTGCTCGAAAAGAGTTCATTGTTTATACAGTCTACATTTATGAAGGGAATTAAAATAGTGAAGTTTTGTTAGTCTATCAGGTTTTGAAATTGAGCATCATATTTGAATAGGATCGTTTGGCTATTAATTTTAACTCTTCTAGATTATAGCCAAAAGTTTCTTTTAAATCAATCTCGTTGCAATTAGAGTTCTTTAATGAATCAACACATTGTTGAAGATAACCAACTGTATTCTTTAAGGCAACCATTTCTTTTTGCTTTATCGAATTAGATTGAACATCATGAAACAAAACATAATAGGTAGCTAATAAAACTAGGAAGCCTAAAAACCGCCATCTCGTCCTTTCTTTTTTTTTACGTGGATATGAAGCAAAATTCCATAGTGCAATATATCCTAGGAGAGGGATAAGTATTTTTAGAATGAGGATATCCATAATGTATTTGCTTTTAAATAAAACCAAATTTCAAAACTACAAATATAATTGTATCTTTTAATAGCGAATGGTAAAGGTAATACGGATTATCAAGCTGTCTAAACTTATACATTGGCGATTAGTAAACTAATAATTCAATTTGCTAATATAATATTCTATTATCTAAACTGCTCATCAGATTAGGTTTAATAATTATTGAAGAGGGAATTTTTTGTCTTTTTGATTTGCATTATTACCCATTCAATTTGGGCTGACAAAGAGTGCAAAGAATAAAAAAAGGCAACCTTCAAACGTATGGAGGTTGCCTTTTACAACTAGCATTAGCTATATATTTTAATCGTAAGCTTTACAGCAACTTCAATAATTCTGTTTCAATCGCTTCAGCACCACGTAATCCAATAGCTGCAATTTTACCATCTCGATCAATCATAAACGTTCTAGGAATACCTGACACGCCGTAAGTTTGTGCAGGTGCAGAATTCCATTTTTTCAAATCACTTACGTGGCCAGACCAAACTAAACCATCCGCTTGAATGGCTTGTTCCCATCGCTCTTTAGACCGTTTCATTTGTTGCTCGATTTGCTCTGGTGTCCCAAATCTAGCTTTTGTTCTATCATCCAAACCATCTAGCGATACACTAAATACTTCAAAACCTTTGCTCTTGTATTTGTTATAAACCTTTACGACATTAGGATTTTCTCTTCTACAAGGTCCGCACCAGCTCGCCCAAAAATCTAGTAAAACTACTTTACCTTTATAATCCGACAAAGCATAATTATCTCCTTTAGGACTTGGTAAATCAATATCTGGTGCTACTTTCCCAACAGCAATCCGCTGCAAAGAAATTTGTTTTTCGAGTTGGCCGATAAAACCACCATAACCACCTAATTCATTATTATTGATGCCAGCCGATTTTAATTGATTAAATACCGCTTTGTGCAACTCAATATTCTCTTCGGTAGATGCTCTAAAATGCGTCATACCTAGTGCTAATCCCACAAAAGGATTGCTAGCATTTTTCATTCTATCTGCCAGTTGTTGTCCGTTTAAACTTTTGGTATAAAAACCATTCATGGCATCCGTTAACTCTTGGGAAGTCTTTGACCCTTTAATGGGTAAGCGATATTTATCTAAATCGGCCATTGCTCCACTAATATCCACGTTTGTTTCTGTTCCGTCAAACACTAGTGCTAATCTTCTAGCGCCTACTCTCAGTCGGTATCTGCCAGGCTTTACACCATCTGGAATGACCATACTGTAGTTACCACTACCATCAATATCTGCTTTAGCAATTACTCTAGTCGCTACAAAATTTTCTAAATCTAAATATACTTTTAAGTTCTCTGCTCCAGTAATTTTTCCACTAATGGCTAGTCCACCTGCTGGGGCAGAAGCAGCAGCATTGCTATCACCACAGCCAAATTGAAGGCCTATTAAGGCGATCGCTAATAAGGAAAGGAATCCGTTTTTCATGTTCTTCTTAGGATTTTGATTTTATAAATTGGTTGAATTAACAATTTGTATGTTTTGATAACCTGAATGTTCTCTAATTTAATTACGGTAAGTTCGCCTATTTCGTTTGGAAATAAAGCATTAAAATACGTAAATCATCTTAGAAACACCTTTAAACAAATTTTGGTTTACAAATATAATAAAGTTTGGAGGCTTGCATGAACTAAATACCTGAAAAATGAGTAAATCTAAATTTATTTAACAACCTCTGACCTTATTGGTACATTAGTCAAAAGGAAATTTAAGTTATTTTAGGTATTCGATAGCAGGTATCGGGTGTCAGGTGTACTGCAAATACATCTAACCTGGCACCTGATACCCGAAACCTAACACCATTTTATTGGAAAGTGGCGGAATACTTGTCATCTATTGACACTTCCCTATCTTTGCGCCTCAAATGTATTTATGAAAAATCTTAGGGCAGTTTTATTACTTTTTTTAGCCAATTCTATCTCTGCAATAGCACAAGGTATTAGTATGATTGCCGTACCTTGGTATTTTGCACTACAGGAAGAAATGGGCTTATTTGCCTTAATTTTTTTAGCTACCACCTTGATTTCTATTTTCTGGAGTCCGTATGGTGGGACTTTAATAGATCGATACAATAGAAAATCTATTTTTCTAGGTCTTTGTGTCGTTACAGGTACTGCCTTATTTGCGATAAGCGGATTGGGATTTTATCAAGGTCATTTATCTTCTTTATGGGTTGGTGGAGTCTTTATGATTACTTTTTTGAATTATAATTTACATTTTCCCGCCATTTATGCTTTTGCTCAAGAGATTGTTCCCCAAACCTACTATGGTAAAATTTCTTCCTATTTAGAAATTCAACATCAAATTACCACGATTACGGCGGGTGCTTTAGCGGCTATTCTTTTGGAAGGAACGATGAATGGGGAAATCAATTTTTTTGGCTTTTTATTTCAAACGGATTGGCGAATTGAACCTTGGAAAATTTACGAAATATTCTTTATGGATGCCAGCACTTATGTCCTAGCCTTTGGGATTATAGCTTTAATTCAATACGAATCTTTAGTCGTTAGAAAAAAAGAAGGTGGGAATGTATTGGCGCAGTTTAAAGTAGGTTGGGATTATTTAAAGTCAGAAAAGGGGATTAGTATTTTTGGCGTGGCTTCTTTTTCTGTTTTTGTTTGTATGCTTATTGCTCATTTCTATTTATTCCCATCCTACGTAAAAAATAGGTTGCTGGAAAATGGAGATGTCTATGCCGCAGGAGATATGTACTATGCTATCGGAGCTATCTTTGCAGGCTTAGCTATTCGTAAAGTTTTCCATAAAATGACCATTCCACAATCGGTTACCTTGATGACCTTAATTTGCACAGGCGTATTTTTGACCTTGGCGATGTCTAAAGATTTATCAGTTTATTATGCGATGCTTTTATTTTTAGGAATCATCAATGCAGGAGTTCGAATTCAACGGATTACGTATTTACTAGAAAATATTCCGAATCAAGTCTATGGCAGAACGGGTAGTATTTTCTTTTTATCCAATATCTTCTTTAGAATTATTTTCTTATCGCTTTTCTCCCTTCCTTTTTTTACCACAGGAGATAATGTGATATATGGTATGTATCTTTTTGCTGGCTTTTTATTTATGACTACTTTGGTGTTGATTTTTTATCGGAGGTCGTTTTAATTTTATTTTGATGAATATGAAACGTATTTATATACTCTTTTTGCTACAAATATTATTTATATGTGCTGTTACGGCACAAGACACGCTCTCTTTTCCCTATTCTTGGCAAGGCAAATGGCAAGGTGATTTAGAAATTTACACCGCCAAAGGTTTAAGCCAAACTGTCCCAATGGAATTGCATATCCTACCAACGGACAGCACGAACCGTTTTACTTGGTCAATCATCTATGGCGAAGATAAAGTAGCAGGGAAAAGACCTTATGAGCTAGTAATTTTGGATGTCGAAAAAGGGATATATGCGATTGATGAGAAAAATTCCATTCAATTAGAAGGTTATTTTATCAAAGATAAATTTTTTAGCCGCTTTGAGGTAATGGGAAATCTGTTACTCACTACAGAACAGTTGGTTGGTGAAGAACTAATTTTTGAAATCATTGTTGGGAAGATGACGCCAGTAAGTGTTACAGGAAATGAGGTAGTGAATGGAGACACCATACCTCCAGTTCAAGCTTTTCCACTAAAAGTAATGCAACGAGCAATATTGCGTAGATCATAATATTTTTCTATACAGTAGATAGTTTACGGTCTACTGTGAATCAACTAGTAGTAAATGACACAACCAAAAATATTTGTCACAGGAGGAACAGGCTTTGTAGGGTCTTATTTACTAAGGTACTTAATCCAAAAAGGCTATACCAATATTCGAGCTTTAAAGCGTTCGACGAGTAAAATGGATTTGGTCGAACCTATTCGAGATCAAATTGAATGGGTAGAAGGCGATATTTTAAATCTTCCTTTTTTAGAAGAAGTATTGGTCGGCATAGACCAAGTGTATCATTGTGCGGCTATGATTTCCTTTGTGCCGAGTGAAGCAGATAAAATGCTACAGATCAATGAAGGAGGTACAGAAAATATAGTGAATACAAGTTTATTATTAGGAATAAAAAAACTAGTACATCTAAGTTCTATTGCAGCAATTGGTCGAGAACAATATGGAAAAGCCATTAGTGAAGACACCAAATGGCAAACCGATAAACTCAACTCGAACTATGCCAAGAGTAAATATGCCGCAGAAATGCAAGTTTGGCGAGGCATTGCAGAAGGCTTGAATGCCGCAATTATCAATCCTTCCGTTATTTTAGGAAGTGGCTTCTGGAATAGTGGTAGTACTGAAATTTTTAATTTATACGGCAAAGGTTTTCCTTTTTATTCGGATGGTACCAATGGTTTTGTAGATGTCAGAGACGTCGCCAAACTTTCTATTCTATTAATGGAATCTGATATAACGGCAGAACGCTTTTTAGTAAGTGGCGAAAATTTATCCTTTCAAAAAGTATTTAACCTAATAAGTGCAAAAGCAGATGTCAAAGCACCTTCTATAAAAATTAATGCCTTTCTTTCTGGTATTGGCTGGCGAATAGTTGCTGTATTGTCCAAAATAACGGGCAAAGCACCAAGTATTACGAAAGAAACGGTTCAAAGCGCTTTGGGGCAGCACCATTATGAAAACCAAAAATCTATAATCGTATTTAATTATGCTTACACGCCTATTGATCAAACGATTAACGAAACCGTTGTTCAGTTTTTGGAAGCTCAAAAAGAGGATGGGAAAGCAATGGTTTTGCCGCTTAATTAATTAGAGTTGTGAATAACTGGTTGTAAAGCCTAATAGAAGTAAACTAACTTTCCCATTACCTAAAACCTATGAACGAAGTGATTCACCAAGCAGAGCTTGGCGCTACAGAAAACTCATCCGTATTCAAATTTCCCAAAGGTTTTAACTATATTGTCGACTATTCCATTTCAACACATGACCTAAAGGAAAAATCCTGTTGATCATGCATCATCCTGTTATCTTGTAAAACTTTGACGACCATCACAAAAACTAAAAAAATAGGCCTTTGGGCAACCGCTTCCTTAGTATTAGGCAATATGATTGGCTCAGGTATTTTCTTATTACCTGCCTCGTTGGCTTCCTTCGGAGGAATTAGCATCATTGGCTGGATTGTCTCTGCTTTAGGGGGAATAGCTTTAGCTAAAGTATTTTCCGAATTAAGCAAAATGTTTCCTAAAACAGGTGGACCATATACCTTTGCCAAACAAGGTTTTGGCGATTTTCCTGCTTTTTTAGTCGCATGGGGTTATTGGATTTCTATCTGTTGTACCAATGCGGCTATTGCGGTGACGATGTTGAGTTATTTATCTACCTTTTTTCCGATATTAAACACCTCTCCATTTGCTGCGGCAACCACAGGATTGGGCGCTATCTGGTTATTAACTTATATAAACACAAGAGGCGTTAAAGAAGCGAGTTGGATACAATTAGTCACAACTATTTTAAAATTAGTGCCACTTATCTTAATTGCCATTATTGGGTTGTTTTTTATAGAAATAGCCCATTTTCAACCCTTTAATTTAAGTGGAGAAAGCGACCTTTCGGCAATTACCGCCACCGCCACTTTAACACTTTTTGCTTTTTTAGGGATAGAATCAGGCACTATTCCAGCAGATAATATTGAGAATCCAACTGTAACGATTCCTAAAGCAACAATTATAGGAACTTGGGTTGCTATTTTTGTATATGTACTTGGTTCAGTAGCCGTTATGGGCATTATTCCACCTGAAACCCTACAAAATTCTGCTGCACCGTTTGCCGATGCGGCGGTGGTGATTTGGGGAGAGTCTGCTAGAAACTGGGTCGCCTTAGGCGTCGTAATTTCTACTTTTGGTGCTTTGAATGGCTGGATAATGATGCAAGGACAAATTCCAATGGCAGCAGCAAAAGACCAATTATTCCCTAAACTATTCGGTAAAGTCAATGAAAATAAAATGCCTGCGGCGGGCTTGATGTTTTCAAGTTTATTAATCTCAGGTTTAATGCTCATGAGTTACAGCAAAAGTTTAGTCAAAACTTTTGAATTCATGATTTTATTAGCAACTTTGACCTGTCTAGTTCCTTACTTATTTTCGACCGCAACACATTTATTATTTTCTTTACGATCGGGTAAGAAATGGTCTTGGATTTGGGGAAGTCTCGCCTTCCTTTTTTCTATGTGGGCAGTTGTAGGGTCTGGAGCAGAAATTGTCTATTATGGCTTTTTAGCTTTAATGGCAGGAATTCCCATTTATGTTTGGATAAAGCGATGAGTTTAATTTAAAATTTAAAAATCAAAATGTAAAAGTGGGGTATCTCAAAGTAAAAAAATCTTAAAAATTGAAAATTAAGCATGTATTATAAAAAGCTAGTATCAAACGACACCGTC
The DNA here is from genome assembly GCA_965277445.1 of Saprospiraceae bacterium. Lineage (GTDB taxonomy): Bacteria > Bacteroidota > Bacteroidia > Chitinophagales > Saprospiraceae > JAFMDF01. The sequence continues at coordinate 307,792 of CBDICY010000013.1, forward strand.
ATAGAATTTCATAACGACTGGTCAGGCATGGAAACGGTGTCGGCAAATGGGCGAGTAGTCTCTCAAAAATCTTCCGTTCGAGGAACAAATCATTATTTTACCATCCTAGAGCATCGGCGAAAAGTTCGATATATTTTAACCTCTAAAGTAAATGTTTTAGGACAAGTATTACTAGATTTACGTCGAAACGGACAAGTGTTGTACAAAAATATATTATTACAAAGAGGTTCTCGAAAACCGACTACATTCGATAGGAATGTCAATGTTGGAGGAAAAAGAAAACCTGTTGAACGCCGATATGTCCCCAGACGTAATAAAGCAAAGGAGACAGGTTTAGTCAAACTAAAAGAATACCAATTAGAAGAAGCATTAGAAGATTTCCAAGCTGCTTTAAAAATTGATGATAGAGATGCAGAAATATATTTCCATTTAGCTTGTATTTATTCGGTCTTAGAAAAAACGGGAGATGGTTTTGAAGCTTTAAAAAATGCCAAGAAACATGGTTTTAAAGATGAAAATGCTATTCTAACGCATGATATGTTGGCATATTTACGCTTGAATGATGCTTTCGAGGAATTTGTCGAAAGCGGATATACGGAATATAATGAAGCCTTAGTTGCTGGCAAACCAAAGAATCACGCCAAACTAACGGCTCATTCTGAATATGGGGTATTAGAATCGGTCTTTATCAAAAAAGTAAGCGATGCTTTTATGGATGAATACACGGTAGATGCCAATTGGGAAGATTTGAATTATTTGAGTAAACCAGATCTATCTAAAGCGATTAGTGAATATGATCATTTTGTACAATTATTAGAAAATCAGCAAACAAAAATCCATTATTTGCCAGCAGATTTTTCGGTAGGCATGGATTCTATGTATTGCCGAGATGCTTCTATTTCTACCAATGGTGGAATGATTCTTTGCAATATGGGCAAAGGGCAAAGAGATACGGAACCAGCAGCTTCTAAAAAGGCATTTGAGGATGCAGGAATTCAGATTTTAGGCAGCATTAATGCGCCTGGGACTATCGAAGGTGGAGATGTCGCTTGGTTAGACGAAAACACGTTAGCCGTTGCACATGGATACCGCAGCAATGACAAAGGATTTGAACAATTAGGAAATTTGTTAGAACCACTAGGGGTAGAAGTGATGCAAGTAGATTTGCCGCATTATAAAGGTACTTCAGATGTCTTTCATTTAATGTCTATTTTTAGTCCTGTTGATAAAGATTTGGCGGTTGTTTATTCTCCGCTAATGCCCGTTCGTTTTAGAGCCGAATTAATTAAAAGAGGCTATGAATTGGTAGAAGTGCCCACCGAAGAGTTTGAATCTATGGGTTGTAATGTGTTGGCGATTGCTCCTAGAAAATGCATGATGGTCAAGGGGAATCCGATTACGCAAGCTAGATTAGAAGCAGCTGGTTGTCAGGTGTTTGCTTATGAAGGATTGGAGATAAGCGTGAAAGGTGGTGGTGGTCCGACTTGTTTGACTCGACCTATTTTGCGGTATCGGTAGGGGGAATTTTCAATTTATTATTTTTAATTTTCAATTTTCAACTTGCTTAGAAATCATAGCTATTATCTATTCTTCTTTTGGCGTGCTTTTCAATTATTATTAACGACAAAATTTGAAACCTCATGAAAAAATACTTTCCACTACTGGTAATCGTATTAGTGATATTAACTAGTTGCAAAACCGAGTTGCAAAAGCTTGGACAAGAATACCAAAAAAAGGGTGACCTTCAAAGTTTAGAAAAGGCAATGGCGTTATTACAAACAGAAACAGATACGGCCATCATTAGAAAAATATTAGGCGAACCTCTTGATATGGGTTTTGATTTTCGGTATTTAACCGAAAAAACAGGCGAAAATGATTGTGTCATTGGAGCTGTTTTCCATATTGATGAATTTGGTAAGATAGATGACCGATGGGTCGGAGAAATTTGTGAATAAAATAAGGATTGACCGAAGTTTTGAATATGCTTATTTTCGACGTTGAAGGACGCTGACAATTATGACTTTTTTATGTTTTTCTTTACGGTTTTTCATAAAACATAATTTTTTTACAAGAAAACATAATAATTCATATCTTCAAACAGCGTCCTTCAGCGTCAAAAGAACTTCGTATACTACCTAATAAAAATAATTTGTATTACATGCATCACCAACTTATAGCCGTAGGCAAAAAAGCAGAAGCCAGAAGAATAGAAATAGAAAAAATGGGCGTATTACCAGATGATTTAGCCACCGCCCTAAAACAAACGGGCGTCTTAAGATTATGGGTAGCAAAAGCTTATGGAGGAAAAGAAGCAGATGTATTATCCTTAATCAATGCCATTCAAACTTTGTCCTATTATAATGGTTCCCTAGCTTGGATTGCATCCGTAACTGGAACAGGATCCTTAACTTCTGGTTATTTACAGCCTGCTTTTGCCCAAGAAGCATTTGGACAAGCTGATGCCATGTTAGGTGGATTTGCAGCACCTGTGGGGCGAGCAAAAAGAGTGGACGGTGGTTTAGTCGTCAATGGAAGATGGGGTTGGGGCTCTGGTACTTCTCATTGTAGCACGGTGATTGGTGGCATTATGATTCAAGGAGAAGGAGAACAGCGACCAACTCCAGCAGTCGCCCTTTTCTATCCAAAAGATGTGCAATGGCATGACACTTGGGAGGTCAATGGTTTAAAAGGAACAGGTAGTGGGGATTACGAACTAAAAAACGTGTTTGTACCAGATGGTCGATGGATGCATTTTCCTGTACAAAAATCAGTTGTCAATGCGCCCATCTATCGAGTTTCTTTTTATGGTGCTTTAGCAGCAGGCGTTTCCGCAGTAGGATTAGGTTTTGCTAAAAGAGCGTTAGATGAAATTAAAAAATTGGGCCTAACAAAAAAGCCAGTAATGGCACAAAAAACACTTTCCGAAAAAGCATTTATCCAATTTCAATTAGCGGAAACGGAAGCTAAGTACCAAGCAGCTAAAGCCTTCCTAGAAAAGGCAGCGATAGATAATTTTGAAGCCGCTAAAACAGGAATTCCAGATATTCATACCAAAAATTTATTGCGAATGGCGGCGACTCATGTAGTGACTGCTTCCGCAGAAGTAGTCGATTGGTGTTATAAAATTGGCGGCGGTTCGACCATCTGGAATAGTGTTAAACTACAAGAGTTGCAACGAGATATGTTGGTTTTAACCCAGCATGGTTTAGTGGCGCCAAGCAATAATGAGATGATAGGAAAGGTGGCTTTCGGTTTGCGATTCAATCCTTGGTTGTTATAATTCAAACGATAAGCGAGACTAATGATGAACTATAAATGATGAATTCAATGAATAACCTAATACAATCAATTTGTCAATAAAAAGTTGCCCAGAAATAAGCATCCTATATACAATTCATCGTTCATCGTTTATCTTTCATCATTGCATATTAAAGATGTTCTTAATGTTTTGAAACTATTTTCTGTTAGTTCCATATAAATTAGTACACTAAAAAACATTATAATTCTATGGAATTGACTATGACTAATCAAGGAAAGGTGTCACCACCTCTTCACTTAAACTATGGGGATATAAGAAAATCTTATTTTTGCCTAAAAGCATTAGACCACACTATCCGCCAAAATATTATTACTGCTATCGAAGACTTGGAAGAAAATGCAACGGCTAAATTAGTGGCACAAGCATTGAAATTAGAACAATCTGTAGTTTCCAAGCACCTCAATATTCTTTCCAGAGCTAATCTTGTTACGAGCAAAAAAAATGAAGCCCATCAAGTAATTTATTCCCTAGACGAAAAAACGATTGCTAAAGCGATTAAATTAGCTTCTGTCTTGACCAGATAAGTAGATGGCTAAATTTTATCATCCCAGATAATTGAAATGGGAGTTTTACTTGAATTTGAGGAAAGGTTTTCTTGTAAATAATTATTGGTATTAAAATCCTTCAATTTGACGAAAATCTTGTAGGAGCAATCCTTTATGGCTGCCCAGTTTCAGGGAATGTGTTCATGAAAAGGGTATGAGCAAGGCATTGCCTCTACAGAAAAACGCTGAAAAGGGCAACTTTTATTTTATCAGAAAACCCTTGAATTTGAGGTCGGTTTTAGTATTTTTATACTAATTTTAGTAAATTTACCCCTACTAAAAATTAGACAACTATAATCAATGCGTACGACCACTATTCAACATAATATCTTACAATTCCAAACAGACGAAGAAATTACCATTGTGGCAGATGCTTATGGTAATCCTACCGACGACCCTATTTTATTATTACATGGTGGCGGGCAAACTCGCAACTCTTGGAAAAAAACAGGAGAGATTTTAGCGGCCAAAGGTTGGTATGTCATTGCAACGGATGCAAGAGGACATGGTGATAGTAGTTGGTCTAAAAAAGGAAATTATCATTTTGACTTCCTCCGACAAGATTTGGTAACGATTGCTCGGTCTTTAGATAAATTACCTATTTTGATTGGTGCTTCTATGGGCGGAATAAGTAGCTTAGCAGCCTTACATTATCATCCTGACTTAGCAAAAGGACTAATTTTAGTAGATGTTTCTCCGAGAATTGAAAAAAAAGGAACAGATCGTATTTTTGCTTTTATGGCTGCAAAACCAGAAGGCTATGATAGTTTAGAAGAAGTACAAGAAGCTGTCCGTGCTTACTTACCACATCGGAAAAATATTGGTAGTTTAAGTGGTTTAAAAAAGAATTTACGACAATTGCCAAATGGTCGATATAGCTGGCATTGGGATCCTAATATGCTAAAGGTCTGGCAATCTAAGACGAGTGATGTCACCCAAAAGGAAACAGAGGAGTTCTTAACCAATGCTTTGGTCAACTTAAAAGTACCCGCTATGTTAGTTAGAGGTGGTATTAGTGATGTAGTAAGTAAGGAAATTGTAGCGGAATTAAAAGTGGTTGCACCAAAATTGACCTACGTGGATGTGGCAGAAGCAGGACACATGGTTGCAGGTGATTCTAATCACGTTTTTACAGATGCGTTATTGAGTTTTTTAGAAAAAATAGATTAGCCTAGAGCGGTAGTTTTCTCATTATTTGTAGCTAATCTAGTAACTTTTAGGAAAAAACAACTATGTCTTCAACAATATTATTACAATTCTTAAAAGATTTTTGCAACGAAGGAAGTGAAGCTGTTTTAATCAAAGGCTATCGTTGGTTTCAAGAGACGCTAACCCCTAATTTGAGAGAAGCATCTGAAAAATATGGGACGGTGGAAACGGCTTTAATAGGAGAAGCTTGGCTAATTGCTGGTGAGGTGCATGAATTATTGTATGCACCTAATCAGGCGGTGACTTGTTATCAAATCAGTCTCCATTTTAATCCATTTTCGGAGGATACATATCGTTGGTTAGCATTAGTTTATGAACAATTAGGGGACTATATGGAGGCCACTAAAAACATAGAATTGGCTTTAAAACATACTGCCGATGGAGTCGCTTTGATGGAAGATAGACAAAGAATTCAAGATTGTATTGTATATGATAAAGATCCAGATTTTCAAGAAGGGAATTTGCTTTGGGGCTATAATGAAGCTTTGACCGAAGGGAAGTTTCAGGCAGTTATTAAATCCATCCAAACGTCGAAGACAACCGACATCGAATTACTAAAATGTTTGTATCGGGCTTACGGTGGCTTGCGGGACAAAACAAAAGGAACGGAAACTTGGCAACAAATTCTAGCCATTGACCAAGATGCCATTCGAGATGAATTAGATTTATTTTATTGGAAATAACCCATTATTTTTCCGAAGAAAAACTAGAAGCAGGTAATCCCGCTGCATTAAACAACCTTGCAGCGCTTGCATTCTTAAAAGCATATCGAACTTGAGTCGGTGTACTAATTTCAGCATTGCTAACGATAATATCCTTTCCGTCTACTACCGCATTTGCAGGGACAAACTGACCATCTGCGCCTGCTATTTCAAATCCGTTATCTACTCGATCTTGTAAAACCAAATCACTACTAGATGGCTGAAAAGTAACTCGAATTTTATCTCCTTCTATTTTAATGCCTTGATACAACGGCCCCGTATATACCATTTCTGCTTGTCCATAATTTTTTGCCAAAGCCCATAAAGCCAACCGCTTTCCAACATCTTGCTTGTTAGCAGGATGAATATTTGTCGGATTTCCTATATCCAAAGTGACTGCCATACCTGTATTTGGAGTCATCAGAGATTTCCGTTGGGCATCTCGTAATTGGGCGGAAGGAAGTGCATTGGATGCACCATAATTAAAAGGGGCAATCTGCGTGAAATAGAAGGGGAAATCACCTTGTTGCCAAGCAGTCCGCCAACTTTTGATCATTTTTGGAAAAAGGGTTTCGTATTGTTTGGCTCGATTGGCATTCGATTCTCCTTGATACCAAATTGCTCCTTTGATGGTATAAGGAACCAATGGAGCAATCATGCCATTATATAAAACCGAAGGAGAATGGGAATTCAAATCAATATCCACTTTAGGGCGATTCTTAAATGCTGCTAAAGTACCGCCATAATTATAAAACTTTCCTTTTCTGTATTCTGCAACCGGTAAAAAATACCATTGGTTATTGCCTAATTGAAGCGTTGATTGAGGAGCATCTTGTAGATAAATTTTCATGGCTTCTTTTTCTCCATTAAAACCGCCACCGCCGCCAGTATCTATGACCCGAATGGCTAAAATATTACCTCCTTTTTTCAATAAACCTTTAGGAATTGTATAAACCCTATTGACATTCCAACCTTGAATACTGCCTATTTTTTGCCCATTGATATACGTTTCATCCATATCATCAATCGCTCCTAATTCGATGGTTGCTGTTTTGCCAACAAATTCATTAGGAACTGAAAATGCTGTTTTAAAAACAACAACGCCATCAAAAGCATCAACATCTGCCTTCGCATTTTCCCATAGGGTTGGCATATTATTAATAGCTATTAAATTTTCTATTTCCGTATTATGAAGTAATTCCGTATCTCCAAAATCTAAATTATCCCAGCGGGTCGCTTCGGGTATGTTACTATTATCTATGATTTCTTTGGTCGCTAACCAATTTTCTAGTTTTGCTTGTTGAGGTTTTGCTTTGGCTAACAGATCTAAGACTTCCGTAAAACCACCTAAACTAGATAAATGTTTACCTTCTGTCCAAGCTTCCGCGGGAGTGCCACCCCAACTGGTATGTATTAAGCCAATAGGTACCTTTAATTTTTGATGTAATGCTCTACCAAAAAAATAAGCAGTTGCACTAAAATCAGGTGCTGTGCTAGGGCTGCAATGTTCCCAAGTTCCAGAAAAGTTAGTAGTTGCTTCTACTTCAATCGCTTTCTTTACCGTAAACATCCGAATCTGAGGATAATTAGCATTCGCAATTTCTGTGGCGGAATTCGCTATGGGGTCATTAGGCGGCCATCCCTTTAAGGGCATTTCCATATTGGACTGTCCTGAACATAGCCAAACTTCTCCAATCAGTACTTCTTGTAAAACAATCGTGGTATCTGCTGCACTTATCGTCAATTTAAAAGGTCCTCCTGCGGTTGGTGTTTTGATCTTGGTTTGCCAATTTCCCGTTGCATTGGTAGCCGCTTGTTGGCTTTCTCCCCAGCTACCTTTGATAGTAATAGCTGTACTAGGTGTTGCATTTCCCCAAATAGCTGTTTGGGTATTTTGTTGTAAAACTATATTATTAGAAAAAAGGGCAGGTACACTTAAATTACTGGGTGCTTGTTGGCAGCTAAACGTGCAAAAAAGTAGCGCTCCAAAAAATAATGGATAGATAATCGTTTTAAAATTGAGCATGATGGTTTTCGTTTTTGTAATAATAGCCAAAGTCTATTTTGAAATAGCAGCTACAAGATAGGTTTTTAAGCAGCAAAAACAGGGTAAAATAGACTTGTCAAGTTTATTTTCTACTTTTTTTCGATTTTTTTGTAGAAATTTTGACAAAAAATGAAAGTTCAAAATTACTTTATTTTCACAAAAACAGATTAAATATTTAATTTAAGTTATTGATTAAGAGCTAATTATTAATTAGTAAGAAGTAATTAATATTTCACAAAAGCCTGTTTTTGTACTTTAGATAACTCTCCTTTGCCTGTATCTTTGTAGTGTGTTAAGTAATTAACGCAAAAGCTAATAAAAGATTAGCTAATAATTTTAGGATATGTTCATGGGATTTGAATTTGGCAAGGCACTCTTTAGTGGGATTTAGAATGCCTTGCTAATATTCATACTTTGAAAGCAAGATTTGACGGGAACTAAAATTACTCAACTAGATAAAATTTACTTTTAATATATAAATACCAAATAGAAAACTAAAGAATTAATTTTGGATATGTTCATGGGATTATAATTTGTTAAATGAGCCGTACTTTTAGTACGGCTTTTTTTTGCGTGTAATTGAATAGCCAGTCGTATTATATCATCCACTTCGGGACTTTAAGTACTACTTTTAAATATCCTAGGGTGCGAACCCTAGGTTAAAGAATGTCGCCTCGTTGAGGCTAAGAAGTAACAAATTTTCTGTATGACATACATGCTGAATGAACTACCTTAAAAGCAGCTAATAAAAAAGGCAGAACAAACGTCCTGCCTTTTTTATAGGTAATTTATGGAGACTGTATTTTCTGGCTTCTGACAGTTTATGCAATAAATGGCCTGATATCTGACTTCTCCTTTGATTACTCCTTTTTTAACGATTATCTATATCGTCTTACTTCACTTTAAACACATAAGTAATCGTTCCACATTGCTTATCCACTCCACCTTTAGAAAATTTATAAGATCGAGCATTTTTCTTAGCAATTCGAACCAACTGACTATCTGTAGTGGTAGAACCTCTTTGCGTAAAATCAGCAGAAACAACTTTTCCTGTGGCATCTACACAAACTTTAACGACGACCTTTCCTGGCTTATTAAAGTCATCATTGATTTTTGGTGAATTCAAAATACCACGACCTCTCAATCCACCACCAACGCTACTTCCTGCACCAGCACTCACGCCGTCTAAAATATTAGAATTTGGATCACCATTAGGATCACCTTGATTGCCGGCAGAGCCTGTATTACCTTTACCTGATCCATTGCCACCACCTAATCCGCCAATCAGATCTGCTGCTTCTGCTCTAGCATCTGCCTCTGCTTTGGCTTTAGCTGCTGCGGCTGCTTGAGCAGCACGTCTATCCGCTTCTTCTTTAGCTTTTCTGTCTGCTTCCGCTTTAGCTTTTCTACGAGCTTCTTCCTGTGCTTTTTTCCGCTTGGCATCCGCTTCTGCTTTTTTCTTTCTGTCAGCTTCTTGCTGTTGTTTTTTCTTCTTATCCGCTTCTCGTTGCTCTTTCTTTTTCTTTTCTAATTCTAGTTTTCTTTCTTTTTCTTCTTCCTTTTTCTTCCGCTCTTCTTCTTTTTGCAAAGCAATTTCCTTAGAGTTATCATCTGTAATGATTTCTTTAGGAGGTGTTTCTTCCACTACTGGTTCAGGAATTGGCTCAGGTTCTGGTGGAGTTGGCTCAGGTTCTGGTTCAGGCTCAGGTGGGGGAGGAGGCGTTGGTTCTGGATTAGAAGGCGGCGCAGGTTCTGCTTTTGCAGGCGGCGCATTTTCTTCTCCTTGTCCAACATCAGGCATTCCTAAGTTCACCAAAATACCTTCTTGTCCAGGAGGAGGCGTTGGGAATGTTAATAAAGGCAATAACGCCAATAGTAACAAAAGGATGTGCAAAAAGAGACTGGTATAAAATCCTTTACGTTTATTTTTTGCTTCTATTTCATCTATCGTTATTTCCGCCATTTTTTAGTTGATTGGTTGATTAATGATTGATTATAATAAATCAACTTTTTCTTTAAGAACGACTACATCGTTTTCAAGAAGATGCTTAAAACTCAAAAACTACATAAATAAACCGCAATTTTTAGTTTTTTTTAACTATTTCTCCGCCGCCAAAATGGTATTCACATGATATTTTAACGCCAAATCCATTACCGTCACCACATGTTCGACCCCAGTTTTTTTATTCCATTCTAAAACAATATTGGCATTTTTGCCTTTTTTTCTAGCCAAACTAGCCATTGCTTTATCCAAACCAGCTTTACTTACTTTTTTACCATCAACATACAATCTACCGGTACTACCCACTCGGACCTTCGTAATTTTAGAACGAGACGGTGTGCTTACCTTAGAACTGCTTGGTAACTTTAAATTAATCGCATTTGGATTAATTAAAGAAGAAGTCAACATAAAAAAGATTAATAACAAGAAGATAATATCCGTCAAAGATGACATATTAAATTCTGCACTTACTTTACTTTTTTTCTTTAAACCCATTTTAGTTATCGGTTGCGAGTTGCCAGTTGCGAGTTGCCAGTTGTCTGGAGATAGAAAACTGGTAACTGGTAACTGGTAACTGATTTTTTACTTTTTCTCTGGCTTCGTCGCCAAAATAGCTTTCATTTTTAAGCCGTTGGCAATAGACATCATTTCTACTACTCGGTCGAAAGGAACACCTATTTCGGCAACAATAGTTAAAGTAGCCCCTGCTTCGTTCCCCATACTACGCTTCGTTCGACTAATTGCTCCTTTTAAAGCTCTTTTTGGTGTTGACTTTCCATTGACGGTATATTTACCATTGGCCTCTGCGGTCACCACAATATTAGTTGGGGCCATAGTTTGTGAATCAGAGACAGGCAAATCAAATTGATCGAATTTGACCAAAGAGGAAGTCAACATAAAAAATATCAGTAACAGAAAGATAATATCCGTCAAAGAAGACATACTAAATTCTGCACTTACTTTAGATCTCTTTTTTAAACCCATTTTTTTAATTATGAGTTATAAATGATGAATTATGAGTGAATCCAAATAGATCACTCACAATTTATAATTCATAACTATTAAGCAGAAGGTTCTTGCAATAAATCCATAAATTCTACGGTGGTTCTTTCCATTTGGAAAACTACTTTTTCTACATTGGCTACTAAAATGTTATAGCCGACAAAAGCTAAAATACCAATTAGTAGGCCAGCTGCCGTAGTAATTAAGGCTTGGTAAATACCACCTGCTAAAACATCAGGCGTCACATTTTGCTGAGTGGCCATTTCTCGGAAGGCCAAAATCATACCTGTTACCGTACCAAAGAAACCAATCATCGGTGCTGCACCTGCGATACTGGCGAGGGTAGAGAGATTTTTTTCTAAACGGAAGACCTCTAAATTACCTACGTTTTCGATAGCGGTATCAATATCTCTAAGCGGTTTTCCAATTCGCATCAACCCTTTTTCAATCATTCTAGCAACGGGCGAATCCGTCGTTTGGCATAAGGCTTTGGCGCCGTGGATATTACCTGCTTGCACATTCGCGCGAATATTATTCATAAAGCCTTGGTCAATCTTACCTGCTTTATTGATCGTCCAATAACGTTCTAAGAAAATATATACAGCTATAAAAGATAAGAATACTAAAATACCGACAATCGCTACACTTAGGAAACCTCCTTGGAAGATTAAATCGAAAAAACTTTGCGTACCGACTTCTCCTTCCATATCAACTGTCTGCAAAAATAGAGGCTGAAACATGTTATAACTTTTTTTAGTTGGGTTAGTGAATTTAGTGATGAGTGATTGGTAACTAGTGATTGGTTACGAACGCTATAGAATCGTAAACGCAATTCACCGAGGATGTTTCAATCACGTATGATTACTTTTATTCACTTTAGTTTGTAAAATGGATGAACTATAAAACTACTCTGAGTTTTAATAAACGCAAGAAAAAACGACAAATTATATAGGAAGGAAAGAAAGGGTAGAAATTTAATGGTTTATTAAAGGCTTATGGGGGAATTGTTAAAGCATTTAGTAAAGCCGTTAACAACATAAGCAGCAAACAATTTCAACAATCAAACAGTTTTCCTTTTGATAATTAGTAGTTTTCTCTTAAAAGTTGCTAAAGTTAAACAGTTTTTGAAATTATTGTAATAAACTGGCATAAAATTCTATTTCTTTAGTAGAAAAAGTAGACTTTTGCGAATATTCGCTAAACGAGGTATCAGGTATCAGGTGTCAGGTGATAGGTTTTTCAAGCCTTACCTAACACCTGACACCTGATACCTGATACCTTAAAATCATGGCAAAAAAAGAAGTTTATATCGTTTCCGCAGTTCGTACTCCACTAGGTAGTTTCGGTGGAATGTTCGCCAATATTCCTGCAACCACGTTGGGGGCAGCCGCTATCAAAGGAGCTTTAGAAAAAGCTAATGTAGACCCTAAAAAAGTCAAAGAGGTGTTTATGGGCAACGTTTGTTCCGCTAATTTAGGGCAAGCACCTGCCAGACAATCCGCTTTAGCAGCAGGAATACCTAATACCGTACCTTGTACGACGGTCAATAAAGTATGCTCTTCGGGAGCAAAATCAATTATGTTTGCGGCCCAAAGTATTTTACTAGGACAAGGTGATATAATTGTAGCGGGTGGTATGGAAAATATGTCTGCCGTTCCTTATTATGTACCCAAAGCGAGATACGGCTATAAATATGGCAATGCAGAATTAGTAGACGGTTTGCATAAAGATGGTCTATTTGATCCTTACGATGAAATTGCCATGGGGGTATTTGCGGATAAAACCGCTACCAAATATAAAATCTCTAGAGAAGACCAAGATGCGTATGCGATTCGGTCTTATAAAAACTCTGCAGCCGCAACGGATAGTGGCATTTTTGCCAATGAAATAGTTGGCGTTTCTGTTCCTCAAAGACGAGGCGAACCGCTTTTGATTACTGAAGATGAAGAATACAAAAGAGTGAAATTCGAGAAAATACCACAATTACGTGCAGCTTTCTCTAAAGGTGGAACGGTAACGGCTGCCAATGCTTCAACCATCAATGACGGTGCCTCTGCCTTAATTTTAGCAAGTGCAGCGGCAGTCAAAAGATATAACTTGCAACCAATCGCTAAGATTTTAGCCTTTGCTGATGCAGCACAAGCGCCTGCATGGTTTACCACAGCACCGACTAAGGCCGCACCAAAAGCCTTAAAGAAAGCAAAAATGACGATGACAGATGTGGATTATTTTGAAGTCAACGAAGCTTTCTCCGTTGTGCCATTAGCCTTTAATCAAGTCTTAGACGTGTCAATTGATAAAGTAAATGTGCATGGAGGAGCAGTTTCTTTAGGACACCCACTTGGTGCTTCAGGTGCTAGAATTGTGACGACTTTGACGAATGTCTTGCAAGCGAAGGATGCGACTATTGGTTGTGCGGCTATTTGTAATGGTGGTGGTGGTGCTAGCTCGATTGTGATTGAGCGAGTATCATAAGTAAGGACTATTCTTATTTTCATAAGAAAACCTTTTATCATAAGCCAACAATTAATAGGATTGGATTAATTTTAATTACCTTTGGGGCGCATTTTGAAGCGAAAAAACAGATAAAATGGAAGGTGATTATAAAGGGCTTAAGGAAGCAGCTTCTAAAAATTTCCTCAATATTTGGAATGAATTTACTCCAATCCAGTCCAATGTAGATATAGACAAAATAATTGAGCAAATAAAGATTTATGAACAGATACAATCCGATGATCAGCGAGCTATAGTACTATTTTCTTCAAAGGATTTTAAAATACATTATTGGGGAGGTAATTTTGAGGGATTATTTGGCTATAAAAGGAAAGACTATAATCTCTGGAATGTTCAACTTTATTTTAAAGCTATTGTTTGGGAGCATATTGATTTTCCATTAAAGGTGATAAGATGGGGAAAAAAGGTCGATCAATTGTATCCTAATAGTGAACTTAAGCACAAGGAATCCTATTATTGTGGATTAAAATTAAGGAGTAAAACAGGTCGAATTGTAAAAATATTTCTTCGGCAGACTTTTATTGCTTTTGAAAAAAATAGACACTTTTTATCCTTAGTTTTCATTGAAGATGTACAACATTTGATGAAAGCTGATTTTTATTGGTGCATCCATCGGAATACAAAAAGTAGTATACCTTCTAGTCATTTTTTTCGTTCTAAAGGGGCTAAAAAAGAATATTCAGATATCATAACTAAAAGAGAAAAGGAAGTACTTCAACTAATTAGTACAGGAAAAAACACCAAAGAAATTGCAGAAATATTACACCTTAGTGCTGCTACAGTTGAGACGCATCGAAAGAATATGTTGGCTCGTTCAGGAGCAAAAGATACAACCGCTTTAATTCATTTATGCAGGCTCTGTAAGGCTATTTGATTTTTCGATTGTACTGTTTTCCAACTTTATGCAAATAACCAATCCATTCCATCATAGACCCGTCCAAGGTTTCCAATTCGGTTCTTCGCCTTTCGGCAAACCTAAAATGTATGTCTATTCCTATTTTGTAGATGGCTTATTAATCGACACAGGCCATAGCAATGCGCGAAAAATGATAATGTCCCATTTAACAAAACTACCAATTGAACAACTTTTTATTACCCACCACCACGAAGACCATAATGGAAATTTGAAGCCTCTGCAAAATCATTTTAATGTACCCGCTTACGCCTATACTAAATGTGCGGAGATCATGAAAAGTCCACCCAGAATATCCTTTAGCCAATGGTTGACTTGGGGGAATACCGACGCCAATCAAAACATTATTCCCATTAATAAAGAAATTAAGACGAATAGATACACCTTTCAACTAATTCCAATTCCTGGGCATGCGAGGGATATGGTCGCTTTATTTGAACCAAACGAAGGTTGGTTGTTTTCTGCGGATTTATATATTTATGATTATATCAAATTTTGCCTTCGAGCAGAAAGCATCGCTCAACAAATAAGCTCTCTCAAAACAGCCTTGACATTAGATTTTGAGGTATTATTTTGTAGCCATAACCCCAAAATGAAAAATGGAAAAATTCATCTACAACGAAAACTAGACTTTTTAGAAAACTTTTACCAAACCGTTGTTGATTGGCATACGCAAGGATATGCACCTAAACAGATTCGAGATAAAATGAACTTACCAAAGCAATATGGGATGCGTTTTATTTCTGGTGGTGGGTTGTCTTCCTTAAATATGGTGAAATCTGTTATTCGTGATGAGCAAGCAAAAAAGTCCTAGAGGACTATTTTGGGAAGTGAACCGCTTGCGGATGGGATGGAAAAGAAACAGGGCTTTAACTTCCTATTAATTAATTCCAAAAGCTGGTTATTCTGCCAGACTTTATAGATTATTGTACTTTAAATAGGGTAGAAATTCATTAGGGTTTAAGAAATAAACGGTGTTTTTTACACCTAATCCTGAAAGGATTGAATTAGAATAGGGGGCTGTATCAAAACATTCGGCAAATATTTTTTAGCCGAATAATATTTCAAAATCCTCCCCCTACCCCCCCTGCATCCAAAGGGGGAAAAGTTCTGTGCAATCCGAAAAATCAGAACTTTTAATGGTGATTTTTTTCAAAACAGGTCTTTTGATACAGTCCCAATCTAATAGATTCTTTAATTTCCCAACTCTGGAAGAGTTGAACATGAATACAGTAAGTAAATTAACGTTCAATCCCTTCAGGATTGGGAAACTGGATAATTTTATCTGCCACCGCATTACATACGGTGTTATTCATGTTCAATTCCTTCAGAATTGCTTACAATAAAAAACATCGTTCAACTACAATTTATCAACATGACATTTTTAAAAACAGTATTTTTTAGTATTCCATTATTTATCACTTTCCTCACAACTCAATCACTTCATGCCCAAAACGGCACCATCCATTTAACTGTCCAAAATATTCAAAAAGCAGAAGGAAAAGTAATGATAGCCGTCTTTAAAGGCGAAGAGAATTTCTTAGAAGATGGCAAGGCTATCGCCGCAAAAATAGCGTTGGTAGAAAAAACAGGAGCAATATCGGCGACTTTTCCTAATTTGCCCATTGGAGACGATTATTCTATCGCAGTTTATCACGATGTCAACGGGAATGAAAAGTTGAACACTAACTTATTCGGCGTACCCACCGAGCCTTATGGCTTTTCCAATAATGCTCGAAGTAAGTGGGGGGCACCCAAATATGATATTGCTAGATTTGAACTGAACCAATCTCCAAAAAACATGGTTATTCAGGTGAAGAAATGGAGTAAGCAATAAATTCGTAGGCAGTAAAATTCCGTAATCTTGATTCCTCAATGCCTTTAAACCTTGTTACCCTTAAACCTCGTTACCTTTAAACCTCATGAACGCATTACCTTCATCACCCTATAAACTCATTACCTTACACACATGAAAGTATTAATCATAGAAGATGAAAAACCAGCTGCCAAACGATTAACTAAAATGGTGCAACAATATCGGCCCGATTGTGAAATTGTAGGTGTTTTAGATAGTGTAGAAGGAGCGGTGGAATGGCTGGAAACCTACAAAAAACCAGACCTGATTTTTATGGATGTACAATTGGCAGATGGGGTTAGCTTTGAGATTTTTGGACAAACAGAAGTGACTTCTCCCATTGTTTTTACAACGGCTTATGATGAGTATGCACTACAAGCTTTTAAGGTCAATAGTTTAGACTATTTATTGAAGCCAATTGATCCAGAAGATTTAGAAAAGGCACTTTGTCAATATGACAAATATCATCAAACTAAAAGTAAAGATGTAGATAATTCTGCGATCCAAAAGTTATTGAATACGCTTACCAAAAAAGAGTATAAAGAACGATTTTTAGTAAAGATTGGACAGCAATTGACTTATTTAAAAGTAGTTGACATTGCTTATTTTTATTCGGATGAAGGCTTAATTTTTGCTTGCCAAGCAAATGGGAAACGCCATAATTTAGATTATACCTTAGACCAATTAGCAGAGGTCTTAAATCCAGATGATTTTTTTAGAATCAATCGAAAAATTATTACCAACCTCAACTCCATCAAAAAAATTCATACCTATTTTAATAGTCGCCTAAAACTAGAATTAGCCCCTACTACCGCTTTAGAAACCATCGTAAGCCGAGATAGAGTAAGCGATTTTAAGAAGTGGTTAGATAAATAGGGTGGGTTGCGAGTTACGAGTTGCGAGTTAAGGAATAGGAGTTTTTTGTAATTTTATAATGATAAACAACATAAAAAATCATAAAAATCAGCGAAATCAGCGTCGAAAATTATAGGTCACTAAAACTTCGGGTATGGTTTTTAGTATTGAGAAAGTTTCACCAAAATATTAGGTAATTAATCGTATCTAACCCGCATCCTGTAACTCGCAACTATTATGCTCTCAGTAAAATTAGTCAAAGAAGTCCTCAGAGAAGTCAAAGGTGCACCAAGACATGCCTATAAGGTCACTCAAGGAAGACTGAAAAATGGGGTCTATCCACATCAGAAATACACCTTTGGCAAACACCGCAAGCAATATTTATGTTGGTTTGAGCCAGCAAAATCGACCAAAAACCATATTATTATCTTTTATCATGGCGGCGGTTGGACATTTGGCAAACCAGAAACTTTTAGCGATCGAGCTAAATTATTTGCCGAAGCAGGTTACCAAGTCATTATGCCAGCCCATCGAAAATTACCGTTTAATAGTTACCCAGAGATTCGAGAAGATTTGATCTTGACTTTGAAAAAGGTGTATGCAATTATGGAGGAGGAGGGAATCTTGCATAAAAAAATTATCTTGGGAGGGATGTCCTCTGGAGGGAATTTAGCCGCTTTACTATTATTAGACCACAGTCTTTTGCAAAACACGGGATTTACATCGAATCAATTTGCTAGTGCTTTTCTCTGCGGTGCGCCTGTCAATTTAGCAGGTATGACGGATTCTTTTTTGTTGACCAGTTATGCAGGTAAAAAAGAGCATGCTACTTTTAAGAATGCCTCCCCTATTAACCACATACCTACTTCTTTTTCTAAACAATTACTCTTGGTTCATGGAACAAATGATGGGTTAGTCAATTACCAAAGTACGGTTGAATTTGTAACGCAATTAACTAAAGTCAGTACCAAACCTATAGATTTTTATACCATTCCAAATGGCTCCCATTTAAAAGCTGTGAGTTGGGCTTATGAAGATAATGAGGTTAGGCGGAAAATTTTGGATTGGTTAGAAAAGCAAGAAAAGCAATGAATTGAGACTATTCAGTTAACTTTGTTTGTACGAAATTCTAGGTTTGGAAACTAAAGGCTTAACTGCCTACTGCGACTGTTTACTGCCATTAATTCCCAATCTCTTCCTCCACAAAACTTGCCCACTTTTCCAAATTCTGTTGATTTTTCTCTGCAAAAGCACGACTTCTTTCTGCGGGGATACCAAAATCAGTTTCCATTTTTTTAAAAACAGAATTGGCAATAACTGGATTAGACAAAGCCTTCGCTGCATTTTCTGCATTGATAATTTTACTAGCATCAATGCCTAATTCTTCAAAAGTACTTTTGACAGATTTGTAGGTTTTATACGACTCCGTAATCGTAGACAACCAATCCGAAGAGGGGCTTTCTTCGACTGCTCGCCCATATTTGTTTTTTAAGTAATTTTCCTCATCCTTCGCCACTTTTAAGCTATTCCAGTTAAACCCTACGTCTTCTCCTGCCGCTTTTGCATTCGCTCGATTTTCTGCAAAATAATTGGCTAACGCTTTTAATTCTTTAGAGCGTTCTTTTTTGCGAATCGCTGCCTTTTTAGAGACTTCTTCTGCACTAGTAATTTCGGTATGTTCTACGGTTTCTACGGCGTGAATGCCTTGATTTTGTAATAAAACAAGGGCTAAGAGGCCAAGTGCAACGGAAAGTAGAAACCATTCAAATTTAGAGAGGATTTTTTTTTCTTGTTCGGGCATGATGGATTTAAATTGCTTGAATAAATGAAATTATATTGTTTGGTGAATTGGAACTTTTATCGAAAAATTTGTATTTTTAAGAAATAAACAGTTTACTAAAATCCTAGCTATTCAAAAAATATATGAATTTAGAAACTACAAAATTAAAAATAATTAAGGCAATTGCCGAATCAGAAAGTGAGATTTTAATTAATCAGATACTTTCTTTATTACCGCAATTTAAAAAAAGCTATGTACAACCTGTTGAAGATGTGTTAACTATCGCCAAAGAACCAATTCCTATTTATATCTCTTTAGATACTTTAAAAAAAGAACAGGGATATAGTATTAAAAAAATGAACTTTTTTTATGCTAATCTAGATAGAACTATTTGCGGAGGAGAATCATTAGAAGATGCCTTAAAAGAGATTTAAAATGATTTATGTTTTTGATACAAATATAATTTTCACCTCTTTGCGCAATCAATCTTTTGATATTTACATCAAGTCAAATTATCGAATTGAAGGGGATGATTTAGTTATCTCAGCAGTTACTGTAGGAGAATTGAAAGCTCTTGCTTTAAAGAGAAATTGGGGAGATAAAAGAACACAACAACTTCTAGATGCTATTACTCAGTACATCATTCATCCCATTAAAGTACAATCAATTCTTGATAACTATGCCAATATTGATGCCTATAGTCAAAGTAAGTTAGCTAATAAACCTTTATCAAAAGGAATGACGGCTAGAAATATGGAAAAAAATGATCTATGGATAGCTGCTACAGCTTATGCTATCAATGCCAAATTGGTTACAACTGACAAAGATTTTGAACATCTCGATAATTCATTTTTAGAAATAGATAGAATTAATCTCTCTTCTTTTATCTAAAAATCCACCTTCAACCGCAAATTAATCCGTCGAGAACTCAAAAAGTTAGGGACTGCATATTGCTGACTAAAAACCGTTTTAATCCAAGTATTCGACGCCACATTCTGTACATCCATTAAATTAAAGACTTCCATACTTAACCAAGCTTTCTCTGTAAAACGCAAGAAATGTTTCGGGCGTTTAGCTAAATTCTTTTTATCCCATAGACCAAGAGAAAAACCTAAATCTACTCGGTGATAAGGACGGAAACGATATGTATTTCTAAATACTTCATTATTTCCTCTTAATCCATAGGGTAGGCCAGTTCCTACCGTGAAATTCAAGTGCATTTTAAAGTTTTCCCGTCCAGGTAAGTAATCTTGGAAAAACATGGCTAAGGTCAAAAATTGATCCGTAGGTCTAGGAACGTCACTAACATTTCTACCTTCCGCATCGCCAATTTCTCTAACTTGATGTTGTACATCGTTTAAACTTTCTCTTGCCCTTAATAAGGAGACATTAATCCAAGATTCTGCACCAGGCACAAATTCGCCATTGATCCGCATATCCAAACCTGCTACATACCCTGTAGCATCATTCTCGCCAGAGTAACGGATTCTTACATTGTCTACATCATAGGAAACAACATCCCATAATTTTTTATAATATGCTTCCACGATTAATCGGAAAGGTTTTTTACTGACTTTTTTCATATAAAAGTCGTTCGTAAACCCACCGACTATATGCAATGATTTTTGAGATTTTAAATCTCGATTAAGCGAGCCATCTATTCTTCTTAATTCCCGATAAAAAGGCGATTGATAATATAAACCAGCCGCTAAACGATAGGAAATATCTTTTTTACGATTTAAAGGTTTGTATAAAAATTGTACCCTTGGTGTAACAAAAAACTCCTTATTTAAATCCCAATAAGCGGTTCGCAAACCAGCGGTAAGTTGCATTTCCCGTTTGCCTTCTTCTCGAACGGTATAGGTATTTTGGATAGAACCTGTATAGCGATTAGAGGCTAAATCATTACTCGTTTTCAGAACACTAGCAACTTGGACGGAGTTAGGGTCGAAAGGTAGGGAATAGCCCGCAGAATCTAACCGTTCCCATTCGTTCAATTTATCACTAATGGTTTCTCTTTGGTAGCGTGCGCTCCATTGAACAAAATGACTGACCGTTTTAGGAGCATTCGGATCGGTTAATTGAAATTCAATTCCGCCTTTATGCTGGATGTTAGAGACATTAGAAGTCAAGGAATTACGGACAAATTGATGTTGCGTACCTGTTCCTAAAGTGTTGACCACTTCCCCAAAATTATCGCTACTAATATCGGTATTAATTTCGCCTAAGCGATAAAAGCCTAAAATATCAAATCGTTCATTTTCATTACTTTGATAAGAAGAGGTCAATAATTTTAAATAAATAGGATTCTTTTGTCTATCGGGTAAATAAGTCAAAGAAAGTCCACCCATTCCTGTGGTGAAATCATCGGCTTCTTGGCCTTCAAAAACAGAGAATAATTCTAAAGTAAAGTCAATTAAGCCTAGGGCCGTACTTCGCTCGGTCGGAACAAAATTATATTCACTTCGGTTATAATTTCCGATAATTCCTAATTGTAAATCTCGACTAATATCATAAGTGATATAAGCTTGAATGTCTCCAAAATTAGGGATATACTCTCCTTTGGTGTCCAAACTGCCCAATAGATACCGAGTCGTTTTGTAACGAGCGCCGACTAAATACCGAAGCTTTCGATAATCGTCCTTACCAATTCCCGTACTTCCTTCAATATGTGCCGAACCACCCAAGAAACTTGCCCCAATAGACGCTTTAAATTCTTCTGGTCGTTTGTATTGCACATCCAAAACAGAGGATAATTTATCCCCATATTTAGCTTGAAAACCACCTGAGGAAAAAGATAAATTGCTAATCAAATCAATATTCGGAAAGGTTAATCCCTCCTGTTGTCCAGAACGAATTAATTGGGGGCGATAGATTTCAAAATCATTGACGTAAACCAAATTCTCATCATAATTACCACCTCGTACATTGTACTGCGAACTCAATTCTCCACCCGTCCCACTACTAGTTCCTAAGGCAATCGAAGGCAAAACACTCTCTAAATTACCTGTTGTGGTTGGTAATAATTTTAATTCTGTCACCTCTTCTCGCACAATTCCTGCTTCTTCAATCTTACTTTCAGTTACGATGACCTCCAAATCAGAAGTCGTTGACACCATTGCAATATCCAATTTTTTAGACTTTCCAGTACTGATTCCTGTAATTTCTACGGAGGTTGGTTTATAGCCAATTCTAGAAAAAGCGATGGTGAAAGGTTGATTGGAAGGAACTTTGATGCGATAAAATCCAGATAAATTGGTCTCTACCGCAAAATTAGTGTTCTCGATATAGACCGTAACAATATCAATGTTTTCTTGGGATTCAGCATCTCTGATCGTACCATAAACGGAGGCATCTCTGTCTTGCGCAAATAAGGAAATGGTCGATAAGACAAATACAAAGGCGTAAATATATCTCATTAATACTAAGTTAGCTGTTAAATGCGGAGTCCTGTGACTCTAAGAAAGTTAATCTTTTGGGTTTAATTAGATAGTTTTTTGCTAACTAATCACTAGTTAACCAATCACCAATCACTAAACTTGTTTTACTCTTTCTATAAAGGGTAGTTACATCACCATAACTTAATTATTGATAATTTATTGGTCGGTAGGCGGATATTTATATGCAATTTTATACCATATACAAATCTTCTCCAATTGACTTCATGCGTCGAATGGTATCCACAGGATCTTTTGCTTTAAAAACAGCACTTCCTGCTACCAAGACAGTAGCCCCTGCTTTTAATAAAGCTTCGGCATTTTGCAAGCCAACGCCACCGTCAATTTCAATATGCGCCTGCGTATTTTTTTCAATCAACATTTGCTTCAACGTTCGGACTTTTGGAATGGTATTATAAATAAATTTCTGCCCTCCAAACCCAGGATTGACCGACATCAAACAAAATAAGTCCGCATCTTCCAACACATTTTCCAATAAACTAACAGGCGTATGCGGATTTAATGCCACTCCAGCTTTTGCGCCCGTATCTTTAATTTGCTGAATGGTTCGGTGTAAATGTGGGCAAGCTTCATAATGTACCGTAATGATATCTGCCCCAGCCTCTGCAAATTGCTCAATGTATTTTTCTGGCTCGACGATCATTAAATGCACGTCAATGGGTTTGGTACAAACACTTTTACAGGCTTTCAAAAGCGGAAATCCAAAAGATATATTAGGAACAAATTTGCCATCCATGACGTCGAAATGTAACCAGTCCGCTTGGCTGTTGTTGACTAGTTCTAGGTCGGGCGTCAAATTGGCGAAATTAGCGGCTAGTAAGGAAGGTGCAATTAAATGCTTCATATTGTTAAAGGTTACGAGGTGAAAGGGTTACGAGGTTATAAGGGGCGTAGAGTAGTAGACTTTGGTTAAATTGGAACAAAAATGGAGAGAATAAACCATTTTAGCATGTTCTTAACGTCATACCCACCTCTTCTTTCAATTAATTTATATAATCCTGAGCTAATTTTTTTAGCCTGTAATTCTAATTTATCAAGAGTTGCTTTATCAATATAACCAACTCTGTAAGCAATATGTAGTTGCGTAATGACTTCTGCATTAGAAGCTTTTGCTATTTTAAAAAAATGAGCAGATTGTCTATTAGAGTCTCTTTCATCTCCTTCTGCAATACTGCCCGTTGTATTTGATTCCTAAGCCCATAATCATTAGAAAAAGGTTTTTGTTTAGTTATTTCGTAGATATTCGCTGCTAATTCTATTCCTTCTTTCCAGACCCATAAATCTTTAAAATTTCCCATAGTTATTTGTTTTTTTAGTTTAAAAATGATGTTGTGTAGTTCAATATACTATCTGTAATTTTGCTTGTATTCTCCTTGATACCTTGATACCTCGCAACCTTGTAACCTTTTATTTCACCCTATCCACAATAGCAATCGTCCCATTCCCACTCAAAGCCAACCGAGTAATATTCTTAACTCCATAATACCGAAAGTCAGCAATTTCCACCCAATTCTGATCGCTATACTTGTTGAATTTATAGAGTTTACTACCATTTCCCATAATAAAAGTACCATCCTCTAAATAGAGAAAATCTTCACTATTGGGTAAGGTTTTAACTACATCTTTAGAGCGATAAGTGTACGTATCCATCTCTTTCAAGACCCAATTATTGACACTAGTTTTATGAATAAATGCTAGATTATCGCCTGGCAAACGTTGCATGCCTCGACCAATATTATCCATCAATTCGATGGTAGAACCCGTTAAGGTATTGGCTAAAACGAGTTTGGTAGGTTGCCCCACTACAAAAAGGGCTGCTTTATAAGGACTCAGCCAATGGTGATAACCGACCCCTTCAATGTGCTTAAAAACAGGTTCACCCATCGTACTTCGATTGACGGGGAACTTCCAAAGTCGTTGGGTAGATTTGCCATCTGCTTCTACTCGTACTGCTGAGAATTCAGTATTGCCGGGCATAATGGTCGGCGAATATTCTCCTTCTAGGGTAGCGGTGATTTGGGTCAATTCATTATTGTCCAAATTCAAAGAGAAAATATCCGTTTGCGTCGCATCGGGAAATTGAACAGTCAAGTATAATTCATTTTCTTTGAAAAAATGAGGTTGGTTATTATAGCCATCCATATTGAAATTGGTCAAAAATCTAGGATTGCTAAAGTTGTAGGTGGTATCATTTAGCTTTTTCATAGAAAAGGCATAGACATCCGTTACGGGAATATCTTGGGCAACTAAACTAACAGAACAAAGGGAAAGAATGCTAAAAACTATGGAAAAACGCTTCATATTTATAGGTTGTGGTCATCAAACAAATAGAGCGTAAAGGTAAGAAAATATTGGTTATTTAGTGTAGAAGATAGAAGTCAGAAGTCAGACCGTTTATTTCATAAACTGTCAAAGGTCGGATAATTCAGCATTCTTTACTGATATTTAGCGATTTGCACAGATTAAATCTGACTTCTGACAGTAAATTTTAATTTACGGTCTGACTTCTGACATCACTATTTACTTCACCATAAAAGCATCATCCAACACATTGGCATCAAAATTACCCGTAGGTCGGTGATTAACATGCTGATAAATAGCCGCTAAAAAGACCGTTTGAGCAGCCGACATCACCGCTCCTAATAAAAGCAAAGAAAAGATACCTACGATAATGGCTAAGAAGATATTGATTTGAGCCAAAACAACAGCAAGTACCCCAATTAGTAGAATACCTATAAAATTAATAAAACCAAAACCAAAGTTAGCGCCCAATGATTCACCCCATTTTTCTCGCATAATCCCACCAGATCTTTTGATTGATCCGATTACATCTTTCTCTTCATATAAAATAACGGGTACCACAAAAAAGGTTAGAATAGACCAACCTGCCCCAATAATGGCAGCGGCAATCTGACCAATTTTTTCATTGCTTTGTAAGATTTTTAAGAATAAGCCGACCGTAGCAGCAATACTCGTCCAGGCCAAAATTTTATCTAATTTAGAAGTGGCAAATTCCAAGCCTGCGGATAAACTAGTGGCTTCTCCATTTAAAACCTGTACGGCACAATGCACCAAAGCAGAATTAAAAAAGATAATCACAAAGTAAGTGACAAAATAATAAAGGAAAGCCAATACATAAGCAAAAGGACTAGTGCCTGAACCTGTTTCTGCGGTATCTGCGGCGGCTAATAATTGGTCACCAAAGATAAAATAGCCGCCACCAAAGAAAGTAGCACAAACCATAATGAGTGCCAAAGTGGATAAAACGGGGAATAACAATAAGGATTTTTCTTCTTCAATAATGGCTAAACTTGTTTTAGCTAATTGCCAGCCATTACTTAACCGATCAAAAAATTTCATTAGTTGGGTTTAGTTAGAAAATAAGATACTACCCTTCAATATAGGCGGAATTGAAGGAAAGTGACCACTTTAGCCGATAAATCTAGTAGAAAAAACGACGATTGACGTTAAATTAAGTGACTTTAGACTTTTTTTGAGTCAAATTCACAACAAAAAACAAGTATTAGCAATTTAATTTTTATTTTAGCATAATAAATAGACCATTCAAAATTTATTCTCTCAATAAAAGGTGAATGCCTCGATGACTTGTCATTGAGGCTTCGCTGTTTTAGTGGTTGCCAGTTAGTACCTCGAAACGGGCAACTGGTAACTAGAAACCGATACCCCTAAACCAATTCGTCCGCTGCATATAAAGTCACTCCCTGCGCAATCATTTCTTTTATTTCCATTTCTAGTTCTGCGGACATCTTTTTGAGATGAAAACAAGTTTTGCCCTTTAAGTATTTTTTCAATTCAGACGATAAGTCGAAGGCATCTGTATGCGTATACAATGGAAAGAAGTAGAGTCGGCAATCCTTTTTTTTAGGCATGACCGTCGCAAAATAATGGCCCTCCACCTTTTTTTTGCCTTGCATACATGGTTTAGTACCAGCCACTTCAAAATTAGTGTCCGTTTGTACTCGGACTTGTAAAGGAGGCGTATGGGCAGCGAATAATTCGTGTAAAGCACTTTGAATGTCCGCAATTTCGGTTTTCATATTTTATCTATTTTAGTGATAGGAATTCGACATTTAATATTAAAATTATCCCAACCAATTTCTTCTGGTCCTTGCACGAATTCTTCAACAGCGGGATAATGGATGGGAACATATCCACTTTGGGGCAACCAATGTTGGTATAAATAAGTCCAAGCTTGTGCCACAAGATCAAGTTTTCCAATACAATGTAAAGTAGCATATTTCCCCGCTGGAATGGTTGCCAATTCAATTAAACCATTTGGATTGATCGTTTTAGTCCGACGAATCCCAAAATCATAGCGATACATTTTTGCGGGTGTCACTTCTGGATTATCTATCGACATCCCAAAACGAGTCAATTCCCCTTGAGTTGATAAGCCTACTTTTGTAGCCCAATCCATTAAGGCTAAATATTTTTGGACTAATAAACTGCCATCTTCCCCAAAAATCGCTCGAATAAAAGCAATGGGGATAGCGGGTAAAATTTCAATATCCACCTCAAAATTGGGCATCGGAGAAACACTTGCTTCCTTCATGCGAAGATAAGCCACTTCATGCCCTTTTTCTTGATAAATCCTGCTATTCTGCAATTTTTTATCTTTTCTAAAGGCGGTAGGGCTTATTGTATACCTAGCTTTGAATTGTCTTGAAAAATTTTCTGCTGCTTCAAACCCACATTCATGAGCAATGGCACTCACCTTTTTACGCGGATGGTGTTTTAATAAAAAAACGGCTTTTTCCAATCGTAATCTCAAAATCGTTTCATAAGGTGTTTCTCCTTGTAGGGCTTTATAAATGCGTTGGAAATGAAAAGGAGAGAAATTGGCAGCTTTGGCAACTTCCAAAATTGGGAGTTTATTAGCTAAATTCTTATTGATGAAAGCGAGGGCTTGATTGATTTTAGTTTGGTAGTAAAGTGTTTTCTCCAAGTAACTTGTTTTAGGTTAGACTTTGAATAATAGGTTATCAAAGCTAAAAAACAATTTTTATTTAGTTATTATCAAAACGGAACTTTTTCTGACCTAGAATAGTTATATATTTGCGCTTCCCGAAAAGTCGGGGCGATTCAAGTTGTCTGACTTCTGACAGAAAATTTTAATTTTCGGTCTGACTTCTGACCTCTCCAAAAGGGGCCGTATTGGAATCGACAGGAAAGATTACTTTATAGTAAGCATGTCGGGGCAAGATTGTTTACCCCGTAAAAAATAATAATCAAAACATTTTAATTGGCAATCGTCAGTTAGCTATGGCTGCCTAATTCAAGGAATTAGCGCACCATTGAGTTCTGCGCTTGACGCCTAATACACAGCGTACTACTCATCAACCAACCCTTAGGCTAGTGAAGCAGGACTCGTCCGTCTGCTTGGCGAAATTAAGGAAATAAGGCTAGAGACTGGTTGGTTACGGCACCTACCTTTAGCTCGAAAATCTAAGCAGTGACTAAGCATGTAGAAGGCTATAGGGGGCTTTGTCTGGACGAGGGTTCGACTCCCTCCGGCTCCACTATAATACTAAACTGGTTGACGATGTAAAAAATCATAAATCATAGTTCATATATCTTAAATCATAAATCCATATAAAAAACTAACAGATTTATGATTGATGATGTATGATTTCAGATGTATGATTTTGGGAAACCAACCTAATTTTTAGGTATTAAAAGAAACCTTTATAAAACCTCACAGAAGTTGATTCTGTGGGGTTTTTGTTTTTTAGACGATTTTCCAAAATGGAAAGGGGGATAAAAGTTTGTACTTTGAAAAACGATTATTTTTGGATTTATTATAAAACTAAGAATTGCTGAAAAAGTAATTATAGAGTGATTATTTAAGGAATAGTTGGACTTTCAGTTTATCCTACCCTCTAGTAGTCGTAAGATCATTTTTTCGAATGATTTAACAGAAATGGAAAAGAAAATTAGTAAAAGGGCGTCTAACCTACTTGAACCAATATTTATTTTGGATCAAGCAACTTTAAACATCCTATCACTAATTGGCTTTTAAATGACTCTACATCAAATTAGGAATAATGAACATCGCAAAAAATATTATTTCAAGGTCGTATTAATTTGTTTTTTATACTGTGCGTATTTTTTTGCTTTAGCAAATTTAGTAATGGCTCGGATAATACCGGGTTTATATAATTTAGGATTCGGCATACTATTCACCGCTATCTATTTTTTTAGAAATCGAAACTTTGATAATACCTTAACCATCACGGCCATTTTTTACCAGATCTTTTTCTTTGGGCATTCCTTTTTTCTTTTACCTGGCAAACAACTGGAAGGGGCTTTAGGCGTATTGACCTGTTTACTTCCCATTTTCGTGACTGGATTTAGATTATGGTTCTTTTTTATAACCAATTTTATCCTGTTTCATATAGTGTTGTTTAATGTTGGTTATGGAGATATATTCTATTTTCAATACCTTTATTATATGGTACTGTTTATCATTTTTTATACCATCCTCAATGAAAATAGGTTGTATGAAAAAGAATTGCTTATTCAGCAAGATAAAATTCAGCAAGATGCCAAACAGCTAAAAGAACTAGATGAATTAAAAACTCATTTTTTTACCAATATCTCTCACGAGTTGCGCACGCCACTTACCTTATTATTATCGCCCATTAAAAGTTTATTGAATAGCTCAGAATTTTCTAGTAAAAATCGAATGTATCTGAATCTAATGGAAAGAAATGGACAGAAACTACGCAAGCGTATCAATGAATTGTTAGAGTTGTCCAGACTTGGTGCTAAAAAAGTAGCGTTAAATCTTACTCCTATCAATATAGACCAGCTGTGTCAACAGATAATCGCTCTTCACGAAGGAACAGCTCATTTGAGGGAGGTTCAGTTGACATATGAAAACGAATTAGCTTCCGAAATTCATTTAAGTTTAGATGCGGCTAAAATAGAAATGATCCTGACTAACTTTTTGAGTAATGCCCTAAAATTTACCCCAAAAAAAGGACAGATTCAGCTTAAAATTTATCAGCAAAAAGAGCAATTACTAATCAGGATTCAAGATACAGGTATTGGAATTCCATCCGATAATTTGAACCGAATTTTTGAACGCTTTCATCAAGTCAAGCAAACAACCTATTACGAGGGTACGGGTATAGGACTTGCCTTGTGTCATGAATTAGCCATTTTGCACCAAGGCAAAGTTTGGGCAGAAAGTATCTTAGGACAAGGCAGTACTTTTTATTTACAATTACCTTATGTGGAAACTCAAATTGAAGTTGCCCAAACTGTCCAACAAGTAGAGATTAATCCTCCCAAAGAAATAGCCTTATCTCCAACTAAAAACGCGAAAGCCGCTAAAATTTTAATAGTAGAAGACAACGTTGACTTGCGTCAATACATGGACTTATTGCTATCCGAAAAGTATCAAGTAACAACCGTAGAAAATGGACAAGCTGCATTAGAACTATTAGAAAAAACCGAACAACAAGCCTTACCTAATCTCATTATCACCGACTTAATGATGCCCGTGATGAATGGTCAAGAGCTATTGCAACAAATCAAATCAAGTGATTCTTTACGCTCGATTCCTGTTATTGTATTAACTGCTCAACAAGCCATAGATGTAAAAATCGACCTGCTCCGTATTGGTATTGACGATTATTTGACCAAGCCTTTTGTCGAAAAAGAATTACTCGCAAGGATAGCTAATTTAATACAAAATTCGCAGCAACGGATTGGATCTAAGCCAACTCCAACAACTGAAAAAACATCCCCTACCAAAAATCAACTCTCCGAATCAGACTTACAATGGCTACAAATGGTCGAAGAAAAACTATTGACCCAGATTGGTAATACTAATTTCAAACTAAGTGACTTAGCCAACGAGCTCTTTATGACGACTAGAACTTTACAATTAAGAATAAAAAACCTTACTGGACAAACTCCCAAGCAATATCAACGGAATATTCAATTACATGAGGCTCGAAAAATCCTCAAAAGTGGAAAAGTACAAACTGTATCTGAACTAAGCTATCAATTGGGTTTTGAAGATCAGCATTATTTATCTGGTTTGTATAAAAAACAATTTGGG
Source organism: Saprospiraceae bacterium (assembly GCA_965277445.1). Classification (GTDB taxonomy): domain Bacteria; phylum Bacteroidota; class Bacteroidia; order Chitinophagales; family Saprospiraceae; genus JAFMDF01. The sequence continues at coordinate 338,084 of CBDICY010000013.1, forward strand.
GTAACGCCAAAAGAAGAACTAGCTCGTTTGTAGGATGGTAAAAACGAAAAATTACTCTGTTTTTCGTATTTATCAGAAAATTTAACGGGTTTGTCAGTACCAAATAACCAAATATTGCCCAAAAAGGTGAGTAAGATAATATTAATAAATTGCCAAATGTACAGCTCCCCATAGTGAGCATTCTAGAGCGCAAATAATAGTGTGTGTCCATAATAATTCACCTTTTTTTTGAGTACAATCAATTCGGAACAGGCTTATCATTTCAAAAGCCTATCTCATCGGAATCTATAAGAATGATTAAAAAAATGACCACTTACAGCAAGTCCCTCCTATGCCTTTTAGCCATTATTTTTATGCCTACGGAGTACACCTTCGCCCAAGTAGGCATTAACTCCGATAATAGCGACCCTGACCTATCCGCTATGCTCGATATTAGTAGTCCAGATAAAGGCATTTTAATACCCAGAATGGATAGCACTAATCGCAAAGCGATAAGCAATCCCGCAACGGGCCTGATGGTCTATGATAGCACGACCAATTCTTTTTGGTATTACGCCAACGCTACTTGGAATAATCTAAATCGTACTTTTTTAGCAGATGCTGATGGCGATACCAAAATCCAAATGGAAGAAAACAGCGACGACGATATTATTCGATTTGATTTAGGCGGAACGGAGTTTATGCGATTAGATAGTGGGCGAATAGAAATTTTGAATACAGGAGGTTCTGTTTTCATAGGAGAAGGTGCTGGTGCAAATGACGACCTTTCTGATAATCGAAATGTGTTTACAGGCTATAAATCAGGCTATAATAACACCGAAGGAATTAATAATATATTCACAGGTTATCAATCAGGTTATAATAATGTAACAGGAATTTATAACGTTTTTTTAGGTTCAAATACAGGTTTATCTAATACGGACGGAAGTAATAATATCTTTATAGGTACAAATACAGGTTTTTCTAATACGGAGGGTGTTAACAGTATTTTTTCAGGTAATCAAGCAGGTTATTACAATACAACAGGTAATCTAAATATATTTTTAGGTTATCAGACAGGTTTTAAAAATACAACAGGAAGTCGTAATCTCTTTTTAGGCAATCAGGCAGGTTACTCTAACACAGCAGGAGGTAGCAATGTCTTTTTAGGTAACAAAGCAGGATATTATGAAACTGGCGATAGCAAACTCTATATAGACAATTCTAATACAACGACACCTTTAATCTACGGTGACTTCGATAGCGATTCGTTACAAATAAACGGAACATTAAATATCAATGGTGTTTATGAGTTTCCTACAGTAGATGGAACAGGTTCTCAAGTACTAACAACCGATGGAAACGGTATAGTTTCTTGGTCAACCATGACTTTAGATAATTTAACGGACGCAGATGGTGACACGAAAATCCAAGTAGAAGAAAGCGGCAACGAGGATATTATCCGATTTGATTTAGCAGGAACGGAATTTATGCGATTAGATAGCGGACGGATAGAAATACTAAATACAGGTGGTTCTGTATTTATTGGAGAAGAGGCTGGTGAAAGTGAGAATCTCTTGGAGCGTGGAAATGTCTATATTGGTCATCAATCAGGTAAAAATAGCATTGAAGGAGAAGATAATGTATTTGTAGGCTATCAAACTGGTCTAAATAATACATTAGGAGAAGATAACGTATTTGTAGGTTACCAATCAGGTTTAAATAATACAGAAGGGGAAGACAATGTATTTATAGGATTGTTATCTGGCTCAAAGAACACAACAGGTATTAACAATACATACATAGGCTCGTTTGCAGGGTGGAACAACACAACAGGTTTAAATAATCTATATTTAGGTACATCTACAGGATTTAATAGCACAACAGGGTTTCAAAACACCTATTTAGGTTCAGGAGCAGGGTATAATAATCAAACTGGAATTCAAAATATTTTTATCGGTTACAGAGCAGGCTATTACGAAACAGGCAGCAATAAACTTTATATTGATAATTCAGATACAACCTCACCCTTAATCTATGGAGAATTTAATAATAATTTATTTCAAATCAATGGAAAATTAAATATTAAGGGACTATATCAATTTCCAACTACCGACGGAGCAGCTAATCAAGTGTTAGCTACCGATGGAAGCGGCACGGTTTCTTGGACTGACCAAGGTTCAATAGATCTAACGGGTAATATTGCTATTGGTACAAGCTCAGCAGGCTCTGAAAGTGATTTTCAAGATGGTTCAGATGCAACAAATGACGGTTTTTTAACCACACCTTGGATTTATACAAATGCTATTGAAGCGACAGGAGAGCGAAGTACGGGTTCAACTGCGATTACTGTCGGAGATGATGGGAAATTTGGAAATGGAGATGAAATTCATTTAGTAACAAATGGAATTTCAGCATTGACTGTTGATGGTAATTCTTGTGTTGGAATAGGAACTACTACTCCATCTAATGGTTTGTTAGAAGTATCCGGGGCAGCAAATGCTGTATCTGAATATACTTATTATAATTATAATAATTCTGGTTCTGGAGGTATTACTATTAATAATCCAAGTTATTCTATTTATGCGAATGGGAAAATAGCAGGTACAAATTTTCATGCACATTCAGATAAGCGTATAAAACAAATTCAAGGAGTTTCTAATGCTAAAGAAGATTTGAAGACTTTAATGAATATTGAAATTACTAATTATAGATTAATAGATAAAATTGCTCATGGCGATGTACCTGTAAAAAAAGTAATCGCACAACAAGTAAAAGAGGTTTATCCGCAAGCCATTACGTCCAACACAACTGAAATCGTTCCCGATATTTATCAAACGGCGAATATAGATGAAAATGGATGGATTGTTTTTTCAAATTCCGAATTCCACACCTCAAACACTAAATTAAAAGTTGGTGAAAAGGTTCAAATCCTTGTTAAGAATAAAAAAGAAGTAGTAGAAGTATTAGAAATAAAAGCAAATACATTTCGTGTTTCCGTAGAGCCGTTAAATTTTAACGACTGTACCGATAATTGTATCATTTTTGTTTATGGAAGACAGGTTGATGATTTCCATACCGTTGATTATGAGGCTATTTCTATGTTGAATGTTAGTGCAACACAACAATTGGTAAAAGAGATAGAACAATTGACAATCAAAAATAAGGAACAACAAAAAGAAATTAACCAATTAGAAGCTCAAGTATCCAAAATCCAACAATTAGAACAGGAAGTCAATAAGATAAATGCCTTGGAGGTTAAATTGGAGACGTTTTTACAAAATCAACCGTAGCTTGGACATCTTACCCGAGTAGCCTATTTAATACTAATCGGGCAAGTACCTAAAACTATAGGTAAAGCAACGGCAATAAAATGCCCCTATTTTTTTGAGTACAATCCGTTGGGAATGAACTTATTATTAAAATACCATTCCACCGTAATAAAAAAAGAATGATTAAAAAAATGACCACTTACAGCAAGTCCCTCCTATGCCTATTAGCCTTTATTTTTTTGACTACAGAATACACCTCGGCACAAGTAGGCATTAACTCCGACAATAGAAACCCCGACGCCTCTGCCATGCTCGATATTAGTAGTCCAGATAAAGGCATTTTAATCCCAAGAATGGATAGCACCAACCGCAAAAATATTAACGCTCCAGCGCAGGGCTTAATGGTTTTTGATAGTACGACCTTGAGTTTTTGGTATTATGCAGATAATTGGACAGAAGTAGCTGGGGCTTTTGTTTCCGAAAATAGTATTACTTATTCTACAAATAATGACAATGATTTTGTCTTTGGAGCTGATAGTCTGAATCATGGAAGTGGAATGGAAACTAAATTCTTTTTTAACAGAAATAAAGGTGCATTTCGAGCAGGAGGCATTGATAATACAGAATGGGACGGGAGTAGTATTGGAAATTATTCTACTGCTTTTGGATATAATAATGCCGTAAGTGAAGACTATTCCTTTGCCGCAGGAGAAGGTCATATTATTTCAGAGACCCACTCCGCCGCCTTTGGCTATGAGCATGAGATTAGTAATGATGGTTCCTTTGCAACAGGGGAATATAATGAAATAACAAGTCGCTTTTCAAGTGCATTTGGTGGTGAGAATGAGATAACTGGAGATTATTCGTTTTCAGCTGGTAATCATAATACCGTTAGCGGAAAATATGCAACTGCTATAGGGCTACACTTAGAAACAGTTTCCTATGGAGAAGTAGCCATAGGCGTTTATAATACAGCTTATACTGCGAATGAAACAAAGGCATTCGATAGTGCAGATAGGCTTTTCATCATTGGAAATGGTACAGGAAACAATAATCGTTCAGATGCTTTGATTGTTTACAAAAATGGGCATACGGAAATCAATGGAGATTTAAAAGTAAATGGTTCTATAACTGAACTAAATAGTGTATTTACCTCTGAAAACGATATTACCCATTCAAACAATAATAACGACGATTTTGTCTATGGAGCTGATAGTTTGAATCATGGAAGTGGAGAGGAAACCAAATTCTTTTTTAATAAAAATAAAGGAGCATTCAGAGTAGGACGCATCCAAAATACGAATTGGGAGGATACGAATCTTGGTATTTACTCTTTTGCCACAGGTACAAATACGATAGCCTCAGGTAATAATTCAGCGGCATTTGGTTATCAAACTATTGCCTCCGAGGTACATACTTTTGCAGGCGGTAATCAGTCACAAGCAACAGGTAATATATCTTTTGCTTATGGTAGAGAAGTCATCGCACCTTCTTTTGGAGAATTCGCTATTGGCTTATACAATACAACTTATTCACCTAATGATGCCACAGGATTTGATGCTACGGATAGATTATTTGTTATTGGAAATGGAACAGATGATATCAATCGTTCTGATGCAATGGTAATTTATAAAAATGGAAATGCAGCAATCAATGGTAATTTAACGATTAATGACAATGGTGGCACGGAGTTTATGCGATTAGATAGCGGACGTTTAGAGATTTTGAATACCGGAAATTCTATCTTTATAGGAGAAGGCGCAGGTGCAAATGATGACTTTTCTAATAATAAAAATACCTTTTTAGGTACTAATAGTGGTTATGCTAATGCAACAGGAGGAGGTAATACCTTTATAGGTAATTCAAGTGGTTTTACTAATACAAAGGGAAATAATAACACCTTTATAGGTAATTCAAGTGGTTATAATAATACAGAGGGAAATAATAATATCTGTATAGGTTTTCAAAGTGCTGAATCCAATACAACAGGTTCTTTTAATGTCGCTATAGGTGTTCTAAGTGCTGAATCCAATACAACAGGAGAATTGAATGTCTTTCTAGGTCAGGAAACTGGATATCGTAATGACGAAGGAAACAATAATGTCTTTCTTGGTGCTCTAAGTGGTCGTTCTAATATAACAGGCAGCAGGAATGTATTTATAGGTTCCACAGCAGGGTATAGCGAAACAGGTAGTGATAAGCTATATATAGACAACTCTGGTACAAATTCACCGCTCATTTACGGTGAGTTTAATAATAGGAGAATAGTCATCAATGGAAATAATAGTGATAACTCAAACAGCCGAACCCTATTCGTCAATGGTTCTATCGGCGCAATATCTGCTTTCAACAACGATAGTGATAGGAGATTAAAAAAAGGTATTCAAACCATTCCAAATGCGTTAGACAAAGTACTCCAAATGCGAGGTGTGACTTATCAATGGAAAGACGGCAGAGAAACAGGCGACCGAATGGGGTTCATTGCGCAAGAAGTCGAGCCGATTTTACCTGAAGTAGTGGACAATGGGAATGACCATTATACCATGCAGTACGCACCGATTACAGCGGTCTTGATAGAAGGGATGAAGGAACAGCAAGTTGTCATTGAGGAATTGAAAATGGAGCATAAAAAACTGAAAATTAGCCATTCTGAACTAAAAGCAGAAGTAGCTAAAATTCAACAATTAGAACAACAAAATGCGGAAATGAAAGCTATGTTGGAGCAGATTCAGGCGCAGCTAGGCAACTAGTATAATTGTAATCGCCAAATTTGGCGGTTACGAATACATGCCATTACCTACGACAAGCACACAATAACCTGCCGACTTTTTTATACGATTAACTTTATTTTTAAGGCAGAGTAGCAAATTTAATCAGTCGAACTAACCGACTTCCGAAAAGCACTCGGCGTTACCTGCTTAATCTCCTTAAACCGATTATTAAAAGTCGTTTTGGATTGAAAACCCGACATCTGACTAATTGCCTCTAAAGTGTATGGTTTGTAGGATTCATCCTGCAATAATTGAACTGCATGGTCAATACGTAGTTCGTTGATGAACGTGAAGAAATTTGTTTTTTTGTGTTCATTCAAATACCATGAAAATTCATTGGGCGTAATATCAATAGCAGTCGCAATTTCGGGCATTCTAATTTTAGGGTTTAAAAAAGGCTTTTTTTCTAATAAGTAGGTGTCCAGTCCTTTTGAGATTTTTACGATTTTATCCTCGTCTAGCAAAGGTTTGGCGGCTTTATTTGTTGGACGCGGTACAATTTCAACTAAATGGTGACTAGTAGTATCCTGATAGAGGGTCGGTTGTCTAAAAGCAAAATAGCTAGTCGTCAAGATAATTAACAGAAAAATTGACTCCACCGAAAGACGTGGAAGATAGGATTGCGTAAAATATTGGGAAAAAATAATAGCAAAAACAGCAAGACTCGATAAGCTCACCAAAATAATTACTAGATATTTTAACCAATCCAAAGTCAGGTAAATCGTGCGCTCGGCATATTCATTTTTATACTTTTTTTGATTTTTTTGAATGAGTTGAAGGATAAAAAAGCCATACAAAATATTGATAATAAAAAAAGCAGCTATCTGTAATAGCGCAAATAATCGAAAATTACCTGCAGAAAAGTCGGCAATAATAACCCTAGGTTGGGTATCATCGTAGCATAAGGACAAACTATAAAAAAGAAAAGTCGGCAAAAAATGGATAAATATCGCTCTACGCCGCAACGGAATGGAGGCTAATTCTTTCGTAAACAAATACAAACTCGGCAAAATAGCCATTAGTATACCTGGATTTCCCATGAATAACTTTTGGTAGAAACTAAGCCGTTCGACGCCTGTAAAAACGCCCAGTTGCATCGAAAAACTAATCGCAAAAAATAATACCAACCATTTATTTCTTTTCCATTGATAGGTACTCAAATAAACGATGCCAAACAGACATTGAACTAAAGCCGAAAAGGTAATTAAGGAAACATAGTCTAATGTTGGCATAAGAATAGAAAAGTAAGATTTTGTAACTTAATCGAGTGAAAGTATTAGGTACAATTTTTTTAGTAAAATCGAATTACCTTGAAAAGATTGATTGAAATGGGCATCGAGTCCATTTCAATTAAAAATTTTTGTTAGGAATGCCTAGTTCAGAAAGTTTAATAAGAAAACTATTTATCAACTAAAACACCCCAAAATTAGGTCAATTTGTTCATTTGTGTAGGAATGAACAAAGACAAAGCAGATTTTCTTGCACCAAGAAAGATTTCCCTACTTCTTTGCAGCGTATTTATAAATTAAAATGATGAGAAAGAAATTAAAAATTGGTTTAGCTTTCGGGATAGTGCTTTTGGCAACAGGGTTTATATTATTCAATAGACCAGTTGACCTAAGACCTACCGCCATAAAAAATGGCATATCATCCGAACAATTTCAGCGAGGAAAAACCCTGCTTAGGGAAATGCAAAATGTCTACGGCGGTAAAAAAACGTGGTTAGCAAAGGAAACGGGTAGCTACGAACAAATAGCAGAATGGTACGGAAATTTGTATTTGTCAGGATGGGACACCTTACCCCAACGTTTTCAAATGATCTCCATTTTAGGAACAGATAATAGTGAAATGACTTTGCTAAATGGTCTCAATAGTGGGCAAAAATGGGGCGTAGAAGAATGGAAATCGTATTTCATCGACGCACAAGGTGTAAAAGCATTTAAACCTAATCAACAGTATCAACATAAACTGATTTACAAAAATTACTGGTTTCAATTTCCTTTCCGAATTGATGAGGCACCTATTATTGCCCATGCTGGCGAATCAACGGTTGATGGAAAAACTTACGATTTGCTTTATGTCACTTGGGGAAGTGAATCTCCCAATGCGCAATATGACCAATACGTGCTTTATCTAAATCAAGAGACCAAACATATTGAATGGCTCAATTTTACCGTAAGGGAAAAATTAAAGTCGGTCAAATTGACGGCGCATTTTACAGATATAAAAAATATAGATGGTATTTTCTGCCCATTTTCTCAATACCTTTTCATCGGCACTCCCGAAAACCGAATAAAAAAATTGCATGAGAATCATTATCAATGGATTCGGTTTGGGTGATTGCTATATTCAATTTCACCTTAACTTAAAATAACCAAATAAACACGACCTGTAAAGCCCCTCTTTTCAAAGAAAACCAACATCCTTAAGCGTGAAGTTACTACACAAAGTCAAAAGCATTGGCATTGCTATTGATAGTCGTTTCGGTTTCGGAAAGACAAACCCTATGGCTATAATTCTTGTCAAAAGCATAATAATTAGTATGAAAAATAAAGCAAAATACCTACTTGTCTTTTCCCTCCTTCAATTTTTATTCTTCAATTTACTAAATGCACAAGTTGCTATTAATCAAGACAATAGTGAGCCAGATGCCTCTTCCATACTGGACATTAGTAGTACGGACAAAGGCTTACTGATTCCTAGAATGGACAGCACAAACCGAAAAAATATCATTGCTCCAGCAACGGGTTTAATGGTATTCGATAGCACCACGAATAGTTTTTGGTTTTACAGTTCTGATTGGACGGAAATCAAAGAAGGAGATACTAATTTTCTAGAAGATACTGATGGAGACACCAAAATTCAAGTGGAAGAAAGTGCGGATGAAGATGTGATTCGATTTGATATACAGGATAAACAACTCATGGAATTAATAGCTGGAGATGAAATTAAATGGGAAAAAAGTGTTTTAGATAACATATTTTATAGTGGTGGAGTCATTAGTACTGCCGATGTTGATCAGGATGGAGACATGGATATTCTTAGCGCCGCTACTACGCTTGATCGTATCTACTTCTATGAGAATAAGGGTAATCTGAATTTCAATAGAAGGCAAATAGAATTTCTTCTTGTTCCTCTTGATGTAAAAGCTGCTGATGTGGATTCCGATGGCGATATAGATATTGTGGGCGTATCTAGTAATATAGATGGAGCAGCTGATATCTATTGGTGGGAAAATGATGGTCATCAAAATTTCACAAAATACGAGTTACCTGATGAAATTGATCGGGCTCGCAGTATTGAAGTCTTTGATATGGACGGGGATGGTGATACGGATTTGCTCACAGGTTCTAGGGAAGAGGGTATCATGTGGTGGGAAAATGATGGCGACCAAAATTTTACAAAACAATCTATAAGCAACACCAATATTTGGATGATTCTTGCCATAGATATGGACAAAGATGGTGACATGGATATAGTAGGAAGTAAATACTCAGATAAATACGTTTATTAGATAATCAGATAGAAAATTGATAACAAGCCATGTCTGGATGTTTGAAAAAACTCTTGATAAGTTCCGTGTCATTTTTCATTTCATTTAGCGTTTTTGTGACAAGTTCTTTGAGTTCGCTGGTTGTTTTTACAAATTGATTGGCTAATTTCTTTTTCAAATAGCCCCAAACTTGTTCAATTGGGTTAAATTCGGGGCTATATGGTGGGATATTGCTTAACCATACAATCGGATTATCTTGATTTTGATTCATCAAATAGGCTTTCATTGTTTTTGAATGATGAGCAGGCGCATTATCCCATATCATGGATATTTTATCTCTACAATCCGCTACTACATTATCTATAAATCGAGTAAGTCCTAGTTGTTTAAAGCCTTCGCTTTCCCTGATTTCAAAATAAGAATAGCCATCAGGTGAAATTCCTCCTGATATACTAACAAATGCTTTGTTTTTTGAATCGCATTCTAATTCGGGCGTTTCACCTTTTGGCGCATAAGTCTTTGCTATACAAGGTAGTAAACGTACTGCTGATTCATCTTGAAAAATTATTCGCCTATTTTCATCTTCGGCTTTTTTTTATATCAACTGCCGTTTTTGATTTGAAAACCTCTACTTTTTCAGCATCTTTTCGGTAATCTTTCACTTGCGGTTTCTGAGAAGTATAATTTATACATTTCATTAAGTACCATATATAATTTTCGTGGTAATCGACCTCAAATTCTTGTTTAATCAAAGATTTTATACTCCATTTATCCCATGTGAAAAAACCATAATCTTTTGGTGATTCTAATAAAAGTGATTTTAATTGTTCTTTTTCTGTATTCGTTAGCCTTGATTTGGGGCCTGTTTTTGTTGTTTCTTCTTCTAAACCTCCATTTTTTATGGCTGTAATTATCTGACTAACAGCACTTTGTCCAATAAAGAATATTTCGCCAATCTCTGTTTGGGACATACCTTTCTTGTGACATTCATAAATCGATTTGTTTCTTTCTAATTTAGTCATATAATTTTTTATATAACTAGTTCAACAACCGTGCGAATTATTAATTCTTTATCTGATTATCTAATTGGTGGGAAAACGATGGTAGTCAAAACTTTATACAGCATAAAATTGAGAATGCGTTCCAAGATGCTAGAGGAATATTTGCTAGCGACGTGGACAGCGATGGTGATATTGACGTATTAGGAGCATCCTATGATGATGATGAAATTGCATGGTGGGAAAATGATGGCAATCAAAACTTTTCAGCTCATATCATTACTGATAATCTAAATGGCGCACTAGCAGTCTATGCTAGAGATATAGACGACGATAACGATATAGATGTACTAGCAGCGGGGAGACTTGCAGGTGATATTTTACTATGGAAGAATGATGGCAATCAAAATTTTACGGAAGTGTTGGTGGAGAATAATTTCACTTCTGCCAATGATGTATTGGCGGAGGATTTGGATCAAGATGGCAAAATAGATATACTCGGTGTCTCAAGTGGTAATAATGAAATATCATGGTGGAAAAATGACATAGAAGGTGTGCTACATATTGATACAAAAGTAGGTATTGCCACAAATACACCCTCTACAGAACTAGAAGTTAATGGTACTATTACCGCTACTGCTTTTGTGGGAGATGGCTCAGGATTGACTAATCTTGTAGGGGATAATTTGGGTAATCATACCCTCACTCAAACCTTAGATTTAGCCAGTAATGATTTGAATAATGGTGGTACAATTAATGCAAATACCTTTGTGGGAGATGGCTCAGGATTGACTAATGTGAATACGGATAACCAAACCATTGATACATTTAATCTCAATGGAACAATATTGGAAATTTCTCTCGAAAACGATGGACAAACTGATAAAACAGTTAACCTAGCCTCCCTTAATTCTGACAATCAAACCCTATCAATAAACAATACAACGCTTTCTATTTCAGGAGGTAACTCGGTAGATTTAACCAACTTAGTCCCCATCGGTACCATCCAAATGTGGCCCACTTCCACTCCGCCAACTGGCTGGATGATTTGTGATGGTGCTAATTTTAATGCGACTACCTATTCGCAATTGAATAGTGTACTAGGCGGAAATACCTTACCGAATTTCAGCGGTCGTTTCCCACTTGGAGTCGGCAATAGCGGAACAAGTGGTGCGACCAATCATAGCATAAGTTCTAATGGAGGAGCCGAAACACATACCCTCTCCATTAATGAAATGCCGAGCCACAGTCATGGAGCGGGTACACTAACTACGACCGAGCCTTATCTATCTCAAAACGGTACGGGCAATCATGACAAACGTGACGGTGACGATTCTAAATTATTTGAATATAATGCTATTACTGGAAATACCGCATCAGTTGGGGGTGGACAGGCACACAACAACATGCCACCTTTTTATACCATCAATTTTATTATCAAGGCGAAGTAAAATTAGCGTAAATACTCTATTTATACGCTTTTGTCAGAGAGAATTTCCGATTTGTCAGTAGGGCTTACCCCTATTTTTGTGGTGAGCCATTAGCTTTGATAACTGTATTTTGATATACTTTTTCAGAAAAGTAAAAATATTGAATTATTGAGATTCAAGGATTTATGAGAAAAGCTATCCTAATTTTGTCTTCTAAAAGCTGATTAGAACCTCAATTTTTTTTAAAAATACTCGTAAATAAATATGAAATTAACAATACCAATATGCTACCTATTTGTTTTTGTTTGCTGTTCCAAGCTAATCGGACAAAATACGCTAAAAATTGTGGGTGGATACGTCAAAGTTAATAACAGCAGCGTAGTCCTAAAAGATATGAACCTTGTCAACGATGGCAATTTGACGGCCGCTGTAAGCACCGTTGCTTTTACAGGTACTAGTACAAACACCATTAGTGGCACTAATAGCCCCAATTTCGATAGTTTGATTATTAATAAAACGGGTGAATCAGTTCAACTAGAACAATCCATTAATATCGGTAGTCATCTTGAATTATCGGCAGGCTTACTAGATTTGCAGGATTCGAATGCTAGTTTAGTTGCCGATGCTACCATTGGTAATGCTAGTAGTAATACTTATGCCCAAACGAGTGGCGCAGGTACGCTGGTACAGCAAGTTGCCGATAGCGACATAATTTTCCCAATTGGCAATAGCAGTTATAATCCAGCGATACTCAATAACGATGGTGGAACTAGCGATTTTTATGCGTTGCGAGTAAGAGATGAACTGTTAGAAGACGGCATTATGGGCGATGCAGTCACTAGTTATGCGGTCAATCGTACTTGGGAAATTAGTGAGCAAACTGTCGATGGTTCTAACTTGGATATTACCTTAATGTGGGATGATACGGATGAAGTTGGGACTTCAGGAAGCGATTATGTGCAAGCCAATTATAATGGGATGTGGACAACTGTAACAGCAGGTGCCGCAGGTAGCACGTTGGGTTTAAATAGTTTAAGTTCGACCAATAATTCTAGTTTAGGCGACTATGCAATTTTTGAAGATCGTAGCCCCTTGACCGATAATTATATTTGCAATGAAAATGGTAGCTCCGCCGTAACAGGAAATATTAATAATTTAAGTAATTACCATTCACAGACCAATTTGACTTCTGATGCCGTCATCGAATCAACTGCCAATATTTTGTATACGGCAAATATAGAAATCGTATTGAGTGAAGGATTTACGGTAGAAGGCGGCGCTATCTTCCACGCTTTCATTGCTAATTGTTCGTTTAACAACTTACAAAAATTAACGGAGCGAAGTAACGAACCAGCAATTCCCACCAAGGTAGCAGCGCCCTTACAAGTCGAAGTTTTCCCGAATCCATTTCGTCATTCTACCAATATCAAATTTTATCTGGCACAAGCCGACCAAATTCAATTTTTTATAAGTGACCTTAGTGGACGGATTTTGCATTCGCAAACTAAAAACGCAGAACCAGGTTGGCAACAGACGAATTTTGATGCGGGTAATCTGCCGAGCGGGACTTATTTTCTATATGTTCGGAGTAATGAACAACAAGTGGTGAAACAATTAGTGATACAGCAATAGATGAATGATTTTGGAATAGAACATATCATTTGAATTATAAAACAATTTGGCATTACCCAAAAAAGAAAAATTAACTCGTTTGTTGGGCGATATAAACGAAAATTGATCTTTTTTAGCTATTTCACAACCAATTTTCGCCTTTCTCAGAACAATTTACGGGTTTGTCAGAAAGATGTTATTATACTTTTGTAGTATATAATATTTCTGATTACTTCTCCACCCACAAACAAATAACTACTTCTACTACTCAAAATTAATACTTGGCCCAAATAGAGTTAGGGTTGTGTATAAAATCTTAATTAATTTATAAAAAATAATTTTTGTAGCTTTTTAACAATCAAACAATCTTTATTAATCTACTCAGTTACAAATTATTATTTGGATATGATTTTTTTTACACAAACCCTCTCATCAGTCTGATAATTAACTCAGCTGCTCACTTATAGTTTTTATTGCCAAGTTACTTCACATTTTTTTGATCCATCCAGCAATTACAATCATTTAATGCAATCATTTTGATGAGCACGGGTTCTCTCGTTTAAGGTTTCCGTTGCCGAAGTAAAGCCCTCTATAAAGGAATTCTAAAATGTAGAGCCATTAACATAATGGTCCAAGCCATCCTTTATTCATCGTATTACCAAACCAAAAATCGCACTTTATGTTAAAAAAAATGCACCACACTATTGCACTATTCTCCATATTCTTTAGTGCCCTAATTTTATGTTGTCCCAATACAGCTTACAGCCAATGTGATGCGGATGATTGGACCGCCCTCCGAACACTTTATTTAAGTACCGATGGTCCTAATTGGACAAATAATAGCGGTTGGGACCAGCTCAATTCTGCCACGCCACCGTCAAATTGTGATTTAGCCAATTTGTACGGTGTTAGTGTAGATACAGATGGTAGAGTGAGCGCCCTTAATTTGGGGAATAATAACCTATCTGGCATCTTACCTTCCGAATTGGCTCAATTGACCCAATTAACTCAACTCGACATTTCCAATAATGATTTATCGGGTTGTTATCCAGCTAGTTTGGCAGCCTCCAACGCTGCGCAAGCTGCCTTAGCATCAGGAGGAACCACTTATGAACACACCTCTTCCGTCAATCGAGTTGTGAGTGATTTTGACCCTACTAAGGACGTAATTGATGTGGGGTCGCAATCGGTGCATACCCAAATTATGATTCAACAATCAGATGGCTTACTGTTCAGAAATATGTTTAACACGCAAGGCAGTTTGTTTTTGGAAGGTATTGCTTTGAGCGATTTGCAATGGTTCAATTTTGCGCCTATTCAAGATGCCCATTTTCAGCAGGACATTAGTGCTACGCTTGCTTATGAGAACTGTACGGGCTTATCCAGACCAAATACCGTTTACGTGCGGTCGCATCAAGAAAACTTGGTCGAGGAAGTCGATTTTAATCCTGCTACCGATAAAATTAGCTTCTTTTACCTGTGCGTGCGTGCGGATGGAGGCACCAATTTTGCGGTGGAACAAACGGCCGCTGGAGCTAGATTTTACAGCCCCTTTACGGGGCAAAGTATGACGCTCAAAGATGTGCAATTTTCCGAATTAACACCCGCTCATTTTGAGTTTAGAGCCAATCAATTAGAAGATAACTTGGCAGGAAGAATGAGCTTGGACCAAGTGATTAGCAATTGGCAAGTAGACCAAAATAATGTTTTCAATGGTAAAAGCGTCCCGATGGCGGGTGGAGAAGATAAAGCACCTTATCATATTTACAACCATAGTGAATACACAGGTTCGGCGATTTGCGAATTAGGCAATTCGGTATGGTGTAATTTTTCTAATACCAATATTAGTAATGGTAATAATTTTGATGCCAACTGGGAAGATTTTTGCGCCAATAGTGCAGGCACCTGTACGTCCGAACCCAACCAGCAAGCGCCAGCAATAACCATTAATAATCCAACCAACGGTGCTACTTTACAGCTAGGCAATCAAGTAACCATTTTAGTAAATGCCGTTGATAATGATGGGACGATTAGCAGTTTGACGATTGCCGTCAATAACGTATTACTCAATAGCAGTAATACTTCGGGCAGTACTTACCAAGCAAACTGGACACCTACCACCATCGGGAATTATTCCTTAACCGTCACAGCAACGGATAATGATAATCAAACGACCACCGAAGAGATTTCAGTAGCTGTTTTTGATAATTCCACACCACAATGTAACGCCACCGATTGGGCTGCATTACGAGCTTTTTACCTAAGTACCAACGGCTATAATTGGACAAATAATGCAGGTTGGGAACAAGTGGAAACTGCTACGCCACCTGCCACTTGTGATTTAGCTACGATGTACGGCATCAGTTTGGATAGTGATGGTCGAGTGAGTGGTATTAGTTTGAGCAATAATAATTTGACGGGGGGACTCCCCGCGGAATTAGCTCAATTGACGAATTTAACGCAATTGAACATTTCTAATAATAGTCTTTCAGGTTGTTATGATGCTAGTTTCGGAGCATCCAATGGTTCAGGTGGTGAAAGTATAGAATCAGGCGGTACAACTTACGTGCGGTCTACGAGTGAAAACCAAACTATCACGAATTTTGACCCTACTAAAGATAAAATTGATGTTGGACAGCAATCCATTCATACGCAAATTATGTTGGATAGTCCCGATGGATTGACCTTTGAAAATATGTTTAATCCGAACGGGAAATTGATTTTGCAGGGCATTAATTTAGTTGATTTAAAATGGTTCAATTTTGAGCCAATTGCCGATGCGCATTTTCAGCAAGATATTAGTGCAGCTTTGGCTTACGAAAACTGTACAGGTTTGTCTCGTTCGAATACGGTCTATCTTCGTTCGCACGAAACCAATTTGGTAGAAGAAGTAGATTTTAATCCCGCTACAGATAAAGTTAGTTTCTTTTATTTGGCAGTACGGGGAGATGCGGGCGTTAACTATGCCGTAGAGCAAACGGCTGCGGGTGCTCGGTTTTATAGCCCCTACACCAATCAAAGTATGACGCTTAAAGACGTGCAATTTTCTGAGTTGACCCCTGCTCACTTCGAGTTCAGAGCCAATCAATTGGAAGATAATTTAGCAGGACGAATGGGCTTAGACCAAGTGATTAGCAATTGGCAAATTGACCAAGATAATGTTTATAATGGTAAAAGTGTCCCGATGGCGGGTGGTGTAGATAGAGCACCTTACCATATTTATAACCACGACGAATATACGGGTTCGCCAATTTGTGCGGTTAGCAATTCGGTACTGTGTAATTTTTCCAATGCGAACATTAGTGATGGTAATAATTTTGATGCCCCTTGGGAGGATTTTTGCGCCAATGGTGCAGGTGCTTGCGATTCGGAAATAGGAATGCAAGCTCCCGTAGTCACGATTAACAGCCCTGCTAACGGAGCGAGTTACCAATTAGGCAATGCTATAACCATTATCGTCAATGCCATAGATAACGATGGCACAATTAGTAGCTTGGATATTTTAGCCAATGACTTGCTGCTCAATAGCAGCAATACCTCGGGCGATATTTACGAGGCTTCTTGGTCGCCTAATGCAGTAGGCACTTATACCATTTCCGCCACCGCCACGGACAACGATAATCAGACAACTACGCAGGATATTTCAGTAACGATTTTCGATAATTCTACCCCGCAATGTAATACCGCCGATTGGGCAACTTTGCAAGCTTTTTACGTGGCTACCAATGGCGATAGTTGGACGAATAACTCGGGTTGGGAACAGGTAGACCCTATGCTCCATCCTTCTACGCCGCCTAATACTTGTGATTTGGCCAATTTATACGGCGTAAGTTTGGACGCTAATGGTAGAGTAAACAGTATTAGCTTACCCAATAATAATTTGACTGGAAAAATTCCCGATGAAATAGGCGATTTAAGTAATTTGACTGCGTTGGTTTTAAATGATAATGCCATAGCAGGTGCTTTGTCTAGTGCCTTGGCTCGACTCACTAATTTGACCCAACTTAATTTGACCAATAATGACTTGACGGGCTGCTACGATGCCAATTTGGGCGCCTCTAGTGGTGGAGGGGAATCCTTGGAATCGGGCGGTACGACCTACGTGCGTTCAACTAGCGCGGTAGAAGTAGTTACGGATTTTGACCCTACCAAGGATAAAATTGATGTTGGGGCACAATCGGTACATACCCAAATTATGATAGATAATCCCGATGGCTTGACCTTTGAAAATATGTTTAGTACCAATGGGAAACTGGTTTTGCAAGGCATTAATTTAGCCGACCTGCAATGGTTTAATTTTGAGCCAATTGCGGATGCACATTTCCAACAGGATATTAGTGCGGCTTTAGCTTACGAAAACTGTACGGGATTATCTCGTTCCAATACGGTATACGTTCGTTCGCACGAACCGAATATAGTGGAAGAAGTAGATTTTAATCCCGCTACCGACAAGGTTAGTTTCTTTTATTTGGCGGTACGGGGAGATGCGGGTGTTAATTTTGCTGTAGAACAAACGGTGGCAGGAGCTAGATTTTACAGCCCTTACACCAATCAAAGTATGACCTTAAAAGGTGTACAATTTTCGGAATTGACTCCTTCCCATTTTGAGTTCAGAGCCAATCAATTAGAAGATAATTTGGCGGGAAGAATGGGCTTAGACCAAGTTATTAGTAATTGGCAAATTGACCAAAACAACGTTTACAACGGTAAAAGTGTCCCGATGGCAGGCGGCGTGGACAAAGCGCCTTACCACATTTATACCCACGATGAATATACAGGGACGGCGATTTGTGAAGTGGGCAATTCGGTATTGTGTAACTTTTCTAACGCTGACATTAGTAACGGGAATGATTTTGATTCCCCTTGGGAAGACTTTTGTAATAACGGTACTGGAACTTGCGAACCACCAAACGAACCACAAGCACCCGTAGTGACCATAACCAGTCCCACCAACGGTGCGGTTTTCCAATTGGGTAATGCCGTCACTATTCAGGTTACTGCTACGGATAGCGACGGTACGATTACTAGTTTGGACATTCTCGCCAATGACCTAACGCTCAATAGTAGCAATCCTTCAGGTAATACGTATCAGGCTACTTGGACACCCACGGCGGTCGGTACTTATACGATTACGGTTAGAGCGACGGACAATGATAATCTAACGACCAATCAAACCGTTTCGGTAATAATTTCAGATGACCCGATTCCACCTTTGGTCGCCATTACGAATCCTTACGATGGAGCAACTTTACCCTTAGGAAATCCCATCACCATCACGGCACAGGCTAGTGATTCGGATGGTAATGTCAATAATGTAACTATCTCCGTCAATGGTACTAACCTTTCTACTTCCAATGAGGGCAATATTTACTCCGCTACTTGGAATCCGTCCAATACGGGAATGTACACCATTTCAGTTACGGCGACAGACGACGATAACCAAACAACTAGCAGGAGTATTTCTGTGACCATTTCGGACGACCCACCACCAACGGGCGATTATAATTATGGGGAAGTTCTACAAAAATCCTTGTACTTCTACGAGGCGCAACAATCGGGCGAATTATCCGCCGAAAATCGAGTAGAATGGCGAGGGCCTTCGGCTTTAGACGATGGTTTGGACGTTAGTTTGGATTTGACAGGTGGCTGGTACGATGCAGGTGACCACGTAAAATTTGGTTTCCCAATGGCTTATTCTGCTACCATATTAGCTTGGAGTGGCGTGGAAGACAAAACGGCTTACCAAAATATCCAGCAATGGGAGATTTTGAAAAATAACCTTCGTTTCGTAAACGATTATTTACTTAAATGTCACGTGCGTAACAACGACGGTTCGACCAACCGATTCTATGGGCAAGTGGGCAATGGTAGTGCCGACCACGCTTGGTGGGGACCTGCCGAAGTTATGCAAATGAATAGACCTGCTTATTACGTAGATGCCAATCAACCTGGTTCGGATTTAACTGGAGAAACAGCAGCGGCTTTGGCGGCAGCTAGTATCGTCTTTGCCGATGAAGACCCCACTTATAGTGCAGAATTACTTGAAAACGCTATTGCTCTTTACAATTTTGCAGACACTTATCGAGGCAAATATTCGGATGCGATTACTGATGCGGCGTCCTTTTACAATTCTTGGAGCGGTTATCAAGACGAATTAGTTTGGGGCGCAATTTGGTTATATCGAGCCACTAACGATGCTGCTTGGTTAACCAAAGCTCAAAACGAATACCAAAATTTGAGTAACGAGCAGGGTGGTTCAGTTAAATCTTACAAGTGGACTTTGGCTTGGGACGATAAATCTTACGGATGCTATGCTTTGATGGCACAATTGACAGGACAGCAAAGTTACTTTGAAGATACGGAACGTTGGTTGGATTATTGGTCAACGGGTTATAATGGTCAACGGGTCAGTTACTCCCCCGGAGGACAAGCACATTTAGACACTTGGGGTTCATTGCGCTACACGGCGAATACGGCTTTTGTTGCTTTACAGTACAGCGAATTAATTGCCAATTCTAATCCGAGTAAAAGCGAAACGTATCGAGATTTTGGCATTAACCAAATCAACTATACGCTAGGTAGTAATCCGAATAATCGGTCCTACGTTTGTGGTTTTGGTAATAATCCACCCATCAATCCGCACCACAGAACAGCACACGGCTCTTGGGCCAATAGTTTGAACACGCCAACTGATAACCGTCATATTTTGTACGGTGCATTGGTCGGCGGTCCTTCTGGCCCTAATGACCAATATACCGATGACCGAGGGGACTATATCGCCAACGAAGTGGCTTGCGATTATAATGCGGGCTTTACGGGAGCGATTGCTAATTTAGTCGGTCGTTTTGGTGGAACGACGCTCGCCAATTTCCCTGAACCCGAAGACTACGATGTGTGCGAAGAATATTTTAACGAGGCCAAAATCAATGCCTCGGGCAATACTTTCACCGAAGTAGCTGTCTGGGCACACAACCGTTCGGCGTGGCCCGCTACTGAAACCGAAGATGTTTGCTACCGCTACTTCATGGATTTAAGTGAAGGTGTCATGGCGGGCTATACGGCAAGTGATTATACGATTAGCTTAAATACTGCTCCTTCAGGTACGACCGTTTCGGACTTAATTCAATGGGAAGGCATGGAGTATTACGTAGAAGTTTGTTTTGATAATACCAGTATTTTCCCTGGTGGACAATCAGAATCTCGCAAAGAGGCACAATTGAGAATTGCCCTACCGAATAATGCGCCCGCTACGGCTTGGAATCCAGATAACGATTGGTCGTATTTTATTTCGGAGAATAATCCGATGAATAATAATTTGCAAGCCAATCCACGTATTCCATTTTATAATGATGGACAATTGCTTTGTGGTTATCTACCCGGTGGTGGCAGTCAAAATAGTGCACCTATTGCCGATTTCACCGTCAATCCAACTAGTGGCAATGCCCCTTTATTTGTGGAGTGCAACGCCTACGGTTCGACCGACCCTGATGGAGATGATTTGACGTTTAGTTGGGATTTTGGCGATGGACATACCCACCCAGGTAGTATTACCAACCACGTTTTTATGGAGCCAGGCGTTCATCCCATTACGCTGACCGTAGATGATGGTAAGGGGGGAACGGATACCAAAACGATTAATATTACAGTCATTGATGCCACGCCCCAAGCACCTACGGCAGTCATCGTCGCTACACCTACCAATGGTGGTTATCCGCTGGCCGTTGCCTTTGACGGTTCTGGTTCGACGGACCCGAATGGAGATATGCTAACGTACAGTTGGGATTTTGGTGATGGAAATATGGCTACTGGGGCTACTGTGAATCATACCTACACCACCGTTGGAACCTATACGGCAACGCTGACGGTAGATGATGGCGGCAACGGAGGGAGCGATTCGGAAACGGTGGCGATTGAAGTAGTCAATTTAGCACCTATTGCGACTTTTACCGCCTCGCCTACTACCGGGCAACCACCCTTCTTAGCCACCTTTGACGCGGCTGGTTCATCCGACCCCAACGGGGGCAGCTTAACCTATAGTTGGGATTTTGGCAACGGTCAAACTAGTACGGGGGTATCAGCTACGCAGACTTTTTCTACGGCGGGAAGTTACACCGTCACCCTAACGGTTACCGATGAGTTGGGTGCAACAGGTCAATACTCGCAGCTTATTCAAGCTAGAGAGAGCGGTTGTAGTCTATCCTTGAAGTATCGGACTTACGATAATACTGCTAACGGGGCGACCGATAACCAAGTACGGGCACACTTCATCGTAGACAACTTGGGTACAGACCCTATAGCGCTGCAAGACGTTACCATTCGCTATTGGTACAGCGTCGAAGACGTTGCCCCGCAAAATCTTTGGATTGATTATGCTCGCTTGGGAAAGAATAATATCACTACCAAAATAGTAGCCATGAATAGCCCAGAGACAGGCGCTGACCACTACTTGGAAGTAGGCTTTACGGCTGGAGCAGGAACAATAGCTGCGGGTGAAAATAGCGGAGAAGTACAGACTCGGTTTGCTAAAACCAATTGGTCAAACTACGACGAAACGAATGACTATTCCTTCAATGCCGAACATAATACTTACCGCTTGTGGGATAAAGTAACAGTTTACTGCGGCGACCACTTAGTTTGGGGCATCGAACCCATTAACGAAGGTTTTATTCAAGACAATTGTACAACTGGAACGTTAGCTGTATTGGGTTCAGAAGGAGGAAATTCGCTAACGGACGTTTCCTACCAAGCGATTACGCACATTGCAGCGGACGCTACTATTGAATCGGGAGCAGCTATTACCTTTAAAGCGGGGGAGTCCATTCGACTAAGCGAGGGTTTCCACGCTAAGGGCGGCAGCAATTTTGTTGCCATGATTGAAGACTGTCCAACCAATCTGCAAGCACCTTCAGTACCTCTGGAAAACCGCTTAATAACGCCTAAAATATCTTCGGACCTTACGCTAACCATTGCGCCCAATCCGTTGATAGACCAGACTAATTTATATTTTAATTTGTCGAAACCGAGCAATATAAACTTGATGATTACCAATGGTTTTGGTCAGCTAGTGGCCAACCCAATCAACCAAGTTAGGTACGAGACGGGGGCACATAATTTCACTTTGAATACGGCAGATTATTTGGCAGGCATTTATTTTGTTCATTTTAGATTTGACAATGAATGGCTGACTAAAAAGATTTTGGTGGTTAAATAGTTTTTCGCTTTTCTCAGAGAAATCTACGGGTTTCTCAGAGAGCTTTACTACTATCATTGCAGTATTACAAAACGTAATGCTCTCAACCTATTCACTTGATCTTCATAGAGCGCATTTTAGGCAATTGAGTTAGCGTCTTCATTGGTTGGTTTGATTGTTACTAAAAACAGTTAAAGCCAACTGATGAGTTTTCTCAAAATTAGATGCTGGGCACTTTTATAGTGTCCAGCATTTATAAGTTAAGGTTTAGCTAAACCCCCTTTTGTGGAATCCGTAGGTTTAAATGGGTATCTTTATTTTCTTCTACTCGATTAGATTTGGGTGTCTACTCGGTTTCACTATAGCGCATTGTTCCGACACCGTTTATCATTATGGTCTTGAGGAGGCGGCATTTATAATTATCATCTTTAGCATTTATACAAACCTTACAAATTTGATTTTGTGGGGTTTTTGTTTTTTGGGAAGGTAAATAAGACCAAATCGGAATAACGTTAAAAATATTTTTTATCTTGGTGATTGTCTTTTGACATTAATTTCGTCATGTTATTTTGAGGAGCGAAAAATAGTGATTTGGAGGTTGACAGAAGTAATTTTAGCTTTATAAATCAGAAAGTATTTCGTGCTTTGGGCGTTATGCGAAATCGGATAATTTAGAATAATGCTGTTGCTATTAAATATGGTATGACTGTAGATTTAGAAAAAATAAATAAAAACAATGAAAAACGATCTTTCCCAAGCTAGAAGATTAATTAAAGAATGTTTGGATACTCAAAATACCTATTTAGATTTGGGAAATTGTGGTATTATTGATTTGAATGATTTACCTGAGTTGTTTGAGTGTTTGCATTTGGCGACATTAGTTTTGAGTGATAGGTGGTGGGATGAGTATCAACGAAAGTGGCTTACAAGCAAAAATTATGGGATACGCAATAGAATAGAAAAAATTCCACATCGTATAATGTATCTAAATGGTTTAAAAAAATTATTTCTTAGTAGAAATAAGATAGTGGATGGAAACTCCCTATCAAATTTAACAAGCCTGAATAGTTTAGACCTTCGTCACAACAAAATATCAGATTTAAGATTTTTATCACAACTAACTGACCTAAGGAGCTTATCACTAAGTAATAATGGAATAAAAGATTTTAGAATTCTATCGAAATTAAAACATTTGGAAATTTTATTTCTAAGCTCTACTAAAATAAAAGATTTTAATTTTCTTTCCAGTCTAAAAGAATTAAAAAATTTATCTCTTCGCTCTAATCAAATATCTGACCTGAGTAAACTACCCAAATTAACCAATTTACAAAGCCTTTCTCTCGGTAGGAATAAAATAGTAGATATAGATGAATTACAAAAATTACCTAACTTACAAATTCTTTCTCTTTCAAGTAATCAAATAACACAACTTCATAGTCTTTCGGAACTAACGAATTTAAAACATCTATATCTAAGGGGAAATAAAATAAATGATATATCTGCAATTTCCCAGCTAATAGGTTTGCAAGGATTATCTCTAAGTTTTAATCAAATTACAGATATAAGCTCTTTATCTAGTTTAATTGGTTTAAACTCATTAGACCTTGGGAACAATCAAATCGCAGATATAAACTCTTTATCCAGTTTAACTAGTTTAAACTCGTTAGACCTTGACAATAATCAAATCACAAATATAAGTTCTTTATCCAGTTTAACTAGTTTAAACTCGTTAGATATTTCCAATAATGAAATTACAAATATTCCTAAATTTTTATTTGAAAAATTTCCTTCCTTTAAATTAGAAAAATTAGGATCGGGTACTTTAAATATTTATCAAAACCCAATTGTAAATCCACCTGTAGAAGTTTTAAAACAAGGTGGCAATTCGGTATTAGATTGGTATGGAGCGAATAAAAAGCAATTAGAAGAAATAAAAATTATTTTAATAGGCGAGCCCAAAGCAGGTAAAACTTCTCTATTAAAACGCTTAAAATCAGATGTTTTTAATGAAAACGAAGTACAAACTGATGGCATCAATATAGAAAGTATTCCTTTTGAAACTTGTGAGCCTTTTAAAAATCAAACGAAGATTCACCCACTAACAGGGCATTTTTGGGATTTTGGCGGTCAAGAAATAATGAACGCTACTCATCAATTTTTCTTGACTAATCGCTCGGTTTATATCTTAGTACTTAATGCTAGAAATGATACCAATATAGCCACCCAAATAAGGCAATGGCTAACAAAAATAAAGGCTACTGGAGGTAATTCTCCTATTATTGTAGTAAGCAATAAAATAGACCTAAATACAGGGTTTGGCTTTGAAAATGAATATGAATTACAGCAAGAATTTCCCCAAATAAAATACTTCATTAAAGCTTCTAGTAAAGATAAAACAGGTATTGAAATACTTAAAGAAAGATTAGCAGAATTAATTCCAGAAGCTGAACTATTTCATACTGAAATAGATGAACGTTGGATTGATGTAAAAAAGCAACTCCAAATAGAAACTAAAAACGAACATTTTTTAAATGAAAGTAGGTTTAGATCTATATGCCGAAAACATGGAATAAGAAAAAAAGACCAACAAAAAAATGCCATTAATTTTTTACACGATTTAGGTTTAGTTCTTCATTTTGAGAATATTAATTTATCTGAATATTTTGTTTTAGACCCTTATTGGATTACGTACGGTGTTTACCAAATTGTTACATCTAAGTACGCTGGAGAGGTAAAAGGGAAAGTGCCAATGGATAAATTGGAATATATAGTCAATGAAGAACAGGACAAAGAAGAAGTGTATCGTCCAAGTGATTATAAAAAAATCAATTATTCCAACAACGAAAGACGTTTTTTAGTAGATATTTTGCATGAATTTAAACTATGCTTTTACCTTAACAATCGTACCCATTTTATCTTACCTGACTTATTAGATACTCAGGAACCAATTAGTTTATCCCGTCCAATTAGAGAATCAAAAGAGAGTATCCGGTTTGTGTACCAATACGGATATATACCAAAATCGACTATGCCCTACATTATAGTCGAAACTCACAAAATAGCTAAAGTTAATTGGCGGACGGGTTGTATTATTGAGAATGATGATAGTCAAGCTTTAATTGGTGTTTATGGAAATAGACTTAGTATAACTGTTATTGGTAGGCATAAACAGAAGCGAGAATTTATGTCTATAATTCGATATAAAATTGATAAAATAAATAACTCATTAGCTGATAAACCCTCCATGTTAATTCCTCTGACAGATAGTAATAGATTCGTGAAGTATCAAACTTTATTAGCAATGGAAGTAAGAGGAAAAACGTATTATGAAGAATATGAGCCAACCTATAAAGAATATGAAATAAGTAAATTACTTGACGGTATTACGAACGTATCTGAATTAAGAAATATGGGTGATAAAGTGGATAAAGTTTTGAATAAACTTTTAGATATAGAAAACAATCAAAATGTAATTATTCAAAAACTAGACGACCATTATAATTACCTTATGCAGAAATTAGGAAAAGGCGACCAAACAGGAATGTTTTTAACTTCTATTGCTATGCTAAATTTTCAACAGAAGGAAGCGATTACAACTGATATAGAGGACTTTCTTAAACAAGCCTTTGAGGCTACCAATACAAATGTAAATGCTAAATTGAACCAAATCTATACCGACCTAAAAAAGAGTAGTAATCTAGAAACCAAAATAAAATTAGGATTGCCTCTTGCTGCTTTAACAGGTATTGATATAGGTTTAGAAGCCAAATTTGATGTCAAAAAATGGGCAACCAAGATGTATGAAAAGCATAGGGTTGACTTATTAGGAATTGTATTTTAAAGCTGATTATCCTTATAAATAATGTTATTTCATTAATTTTTTAACCTGTCATAGCCTTGATTAAATGATTGTAATAGAGTCATTTAAGCCAAGAAAGTGCTATGTCCAAACTGTGCCAGACTGTGCCAGTTTTAACTAAAAAAGCGTTATCTGTGCGATTAATTTATAAACAAGAAAATGGTTAAATTTTTGATTATCAATAGATTAGTATGTCTTGTAAGTACGGCGGTTTTCCTGCCACCCCGACTCGTTTTATTGGATTAGAAGTATTAAAATAAGCCACATTTATCCTATAATCATAATTGAAAATCCACCCAAATTCCCTACCTTCACCTCATCAAAAAATCTAAAACCACCATCATGCAAAAACGAACCACCTTCCTACTACTAATCCTATCTCTCTTCCTATCTTGCCAACAAAAAGAAACCCAAAAAGCAAAACCCAAGATAGCCATAGCTGGCTTCGCCATAGAATCCAGCACCTTCTCGCCAGCGAAAACAGAGGAAGCAGCCTTTCATGCCCGCTATAAAGAAGGCATTTTTTACATGTATCCATTTTTAGCCAAAACCACAGATTTACGCCAACAAGTAGATTGGTATCCAACGGTCAGAGGGCATGCCTTGCCTGGGGGCATTGTGACCAAAGAAGCTTATGAATCTTTATTGGGCAAAACGCTTAAATTATTACAAGAAAATTTGCCTTATGATGGTTTGTTTTTGGACATTCACGGCGCTATGAGTGTGGAAGGATTGGACGACCCCGAAGGCGATATGATTGCTAGGATTCGGGAAGTGGTAGGCAATACCACCTTGATTTCTACGTCGATGGATTTACATGGCAATGTCTCGGAAAAATTAGCGGCAAATACCGACTTAATCACCTGCTATCGGATGGCACCACATGAAGATGCAATGGAGTCTAAAAAAAGAGCGGTGGTTAATTTGGTGGAACGATTAGCAAGCGGCAAAGGCAAACCTAACTATAAAGCCCGCATCAAAGTACCGATTTTATTACCTGGTGAAAAGACCAGTACTAGAGTAGAACCCGGTAAAAGCCTCTATGCCAAAGTGCAACCGTTGACGGAACAAGCAGGTGTCATTGATGCGGCTATTTGGATGGGTTACCCTTGGGCAGATGAACCTCGAAATCATGGGGTCGTCATGGCAGTTGGAGATGATAAAACACAAGTGGCAAAGGCGGCAGAAACCTTAGCCGAAGCGTTCTGGGCAGCCAAAGACGATTTTGAGTTTATTGCCCCAACGGTGGATTGGGTGGAAAGCATTCCCGCAGCCATAAAAAGTGATAAACGACCTTTTTTCATTAGTGATATGGGCGATAATCCCACCGCAGGCGGTGCAGGTGATGTTTCTTGGACCTTAACCGAAATTTTAAAAGATAAAAACTTAGCAGCCAATCCAGATTTAACCGTAATTTATGCGTCTATTCCAGGGCCAAAATTGATAGAAACCGCTTTAAAAGTGGGCAAAGGTGGTCAAGTATCTGCGCCAGTTGGGGCGGCAGTAGATGACCGTTATGCCCCACCTGTACAATTAACAGGAACGGTGGAAGCCATCAAAGAAGGTGATAAGAATGCGGAAATAGAAGTGGTGGTCAAAGTAAATAATATCCACGTCATTGTCACCAAAAAACGGAAACCTTATCATTATCAAAAAGATTTTACCGACTTAGGTTTGGATATTAGAACCGCAGATATTGTCTTCGTGAAAATTGGTTATTTAGTCCCCGAATTATACGATATTCAAAAGGGGTGGCTGATGGCGTTAACGCCTGGTGGGGTAGACCAAGATTTGCACCGTTTGGATTACAAAAGAATTCAGCGACCAATGTTTCCTGTGGATGAATTTACAAGTGAGCCTGATTTATCGGCAAAGTTAATTCCAGTTGTAAAATAAAAAATATCTCAAATAACAAATCCGTTGGGAAAAATAATCCGTTGGGTCGTAAAAAACGCAACGGATTACTTTTTTAGGAGTTGTTATTAATTAGTTAAACCAAATTGGAGGGAGCGGGAAATAGTATCATCTTACGCCAAATACTCTTATATTTGTCAACAAGGGTTAGCCTCCTAATGATGGACTAAACTTTTAGATTAAATTTTAGTTAGCACTAATAAAAAAGAAGCAATGAAAATTATAAAATTAGTAGGTACAATATTGGCGATGGTTTGTGTACTAGCAACAACTACTTATGCCCAAACAGGAGAAACAGCAAGTACTACCGAGGTAGTCACAGCAACTGCCAAAACCATCAAAGTAAAAGTAAAAGGTGTCGGTTGTGCAAGAGATTTACAAGCTATTTCTATGAATGTCGCAAAAGTAGATGGAGTTAGCATTTGTGAAACACTTAAAAAAGGAGCGACAACTACTTTTTCGGTAACGTTTAATCCAAGTGTGGCGGACGAAAAGGAGATTTATTCAGCGGTTGAAGATACGCCAGGATGTAGCAATCAAACGGCTCGACCTTATAAGGTAAAATTGTAGAAGCTTTAAAGGTAAGTTCTTCGTGCAGGTCAGGAGACCTGCGGATAGCAGTTTCTAGTCTGGAGACTAGAAACATCGGTGCTATTTTCTAAATCCGATATTCCTAGTCTCCAGATTAGGAATCAGTATCTAGTCGTCTCCAGACGACTTTCGTTTTAAAACTTATGATTAAAGTTGTAAAATTGTTGGGAAGGATAGGATAATCTAAACAATCTCAATCAGTTTAGCAAATTAACTCAAAAAGTAAAGTTACTGGTCGTAAATAGTGTGAACATTGAATCAACTAATAAAATTAGCTACCCTTATTTTTTGTCTTTCTCCATTGATGGGGCATGGGCAAACCATTACAGGAATAGTATTGAATACTGACCGAGAAGCTTTAATCGGCGCAAATTTATATTGGGCAGGTACTAGCCTAGGAACAGTAACAGATACAGATGGCTATTTTGAATTATCTTCAAAAGAACAAACGACAAATCTATTAGTCGTAAGTTATGTAGGGCATGAAACGGATACAATAGACCTCAATTTAAGCCAATCCACTAAATTAAAGATTACCTTAAAAGCGACGAATACGCTGGACCAAGTCGTCGTTTCTGGTCAACAAGATGCCGTGATTATTTCCAATATCAAGGCAATTAAAAGTGAGCAAATTACCCAAACGAGTTTGCGACAAGCTGCTTGTTGTGATTTGGCAGGTTGTTTTGGTGGACAATCATCGGTGACCCCACAAACGACGAATGTAGTGACCAATGCTAAAGAATTGCGAATTTTAGGTTTATCGGGTGTCTATAATCAAGTGTTGATTGATGGATTTCCATTAATAAAAGGATTGGCTTATACCTATGGCATTAGCAGCATACCAGGGACGTTGGTAGATAATATTTTTATTGCCAAAGGAGCGAATAGTGTCTTGCAGGGCTACGAAAGTATTAGCGGACAAATCAATGTACAAACGATAAATCCAAGGACATCAGATAAATTACTAGTCAATGGCTATGTCAATAGTTTTATGGAAAAGCATTTTAATGTGAATTATGCTTTTAAAAAAGGAGAATGGCATAGTTTGGCGACTTTTGGGACGGTACAGCCTGCTAATAAAGTGGATGGCGACGCCGATAATTTTTTGGACTTACCTTTATTGACTCGCTATACTTTTGGTAATAAATGGACTTATGGCAATCCTAGTGAATGGGGTTGGAATAGCCAAATTAACCTACGCTATATTAGTGAAGAACGGATTGGTGGACAAAGCAATTTTGATGCCGCTACCGACCGTGGTAGCTCGACCGTCTATGGACAAACGGTACAATTAAACCAACCAGAAATTTCTGTAAAAACAGGATATAGATGGGACGATATTCATAACTTAACGGCTTATGCTTCCGCTTTTCGACAAGACCAAAACGCTTATTTTGGCTTGACCCAATATGATGCGGAGCAGGATTATTTTTATGGCAAGTTGCAGTACGAATATACGTATAAAGAAAAACATAGCTTAAAAACGGGATTGAGTTATCGCTATTCAAATGTGCAAGAAAATATTGCATTTTCGGATGACTTATTGCCTAGAAGTTATGCGGGAAATTATCAACTAAAAGAAAATATAGCTGGTTTTTTTGCAGAGAATACGCTGTATTTATTGGAGGATAAATTGACTTGGATGATTGGTGTAAGAGGAGATGACCACAATCAATTTGGCTTTCAGTTAACGCCTCGAACTTTAGTAAAATATACTTTCTCTCCAGAAACAGTCGTGCGGGCAAATTTTGGAACAGGCTGGCGAACGGTGAATTTATTTAGTGAAAACATTGGTCTATTGGTCAGTTCTAGAGATATTATCATTGCAGATGATTTAGCGCCAGAAAAAGCAACGAATTATGGGATTAACTTTACCCATAAATTTGAAGGCTTAACCACAGGTGGGGTGTTAAGTTTGGATTATTATCGAACGGATTTTCAAAATCAGATTTTTCCAGATTACGATACTGACCCACAAAAAGCGATTATTCAGAATTTTAGGGACGAAAGTATCAGTAATGGTTTTCAAGCCGAAGTTGCCCTACATTTTAACGAACAATTTAATTGGAAAGTAGGCTATACGCATTTGGATGTTTATCGGATGATTGATGGACAAAAACAACAATTGCCTTTCAACGCTAAGCATAAAGTGCTATCGACTTTTAGTTATCAACCATTATCAAAAAAATACCACTTCGACACCAATATTCATTGGTTTGGACAACAACGTTTACCCAATACTCAACAAAATCCAGTTGAATTTCAACGACCTGATTTTTCCAAACCTTATACGGTGGTTAATGCGCAATTTACTTATAACCTAAAACGATTGGAATTATATACGGGCGTAGAGAACATCTTTAATTTCCGACAAAACCGAGCGATTTTAAGTTGGGAAAACCCTTTTAGCCCTTATTTTGATACATCTTCTGTATGGGGACCTACACGAGGGCGGGAGTTTTATTTAGGGTTTCGATTTCGAATAGTAGAGTAAAATAAGCACATATATTAGGAGAAAGGAGGTGGTTTAAAATTTGAGCTGGATGCCTGAACTTGAATTTTATTTAGTATCTTTGGTTTGCACCAACGCCAATTTCCTAATGAAATACCTTAAACTAATAACCCTTCTATTCCTAAATAGCAACGCTTTATTGCTGTATGCGCAATGTCCCATTCCTTTTGAAATAGAAAATTTATATATTAATAATACCATTAGACTAGATTGTGGAGATACTTTTCAATTAGAAGTGATAGCTCCTGTTACGGATGCGATGCTCCAAATAGAATGGACCACCGTTCAAGGAAATATTTTGGCAGGTGCCAATACATTAACCCCCATTATCAATGATTTAGGCACTTACACCGTAGAAATAAGTGCGACAATAGATAGTGTCATCTGTGTAGCTAAGCAGAATATTCAAGCCGAATCCTTTATCAGAGCCCCTTTAAATATTTCCTTCCCTGAATCTATTAATTGTAACCGCTCTGAGGTGACGCTGACCGCAGTAGATGACGTCATTCAATCCGACTACTTATATCAATGGACAACTACTTTTGGGAGTATTATTTCAGACCCCACTCAACCTAATATTACCGTTAATAGCGCAGGGATTTATAATTTGATCCGAACGGACTTAATGGGGAATTGTCCTGCCAATGTTCCAGTTATTGTTTTTGACGAAAGAATTGTCAAATTTGATATGATCTTTTCTCCTCCAGATTGTTCACAAACGGAAGGGATGATTTCTATTGTTAATATTCTTGGTGGAAGTGGCGATTACAGTTATTCCATTGATGGTGGCATAAATTTTCAAACAAATCCTGATTTCCTAATCCAAGCAGGCGGATTTTACGAACTATTTGTTCGAGATGAACAAAATGCTTGTTTTTTAACCAAGGATACCAATATTTCTTTTACTCCGATTATCCAAAACCTACAATTATCAGAAGAAATTACTTTAAAAAAAGGAATCAATTATACACTTCCCTTAAGCACTAATTTACCCGATTCTTTAATTGAAAGTATTGAATGGCAACCAGCAGAAGGATTGAGTTGTACGGATTGTTTAAATCCATCTTTATTAGTCGATAGAAATCAAATATACGAAGTGACCATCAAAGATAAAAGTGGTTGTGAAGCCCAAGCCAGCATTCAAATTATCGTCACTAAAGCAACTGATATTTATGTGCCAACTATTTTCTCTCCCAATTCAGATGGGATCAATGATAGATTTACCATTTATGCAAATACTAGAAAAGTGGATAAGATTCAACAGTTGCTAATTTTTGACCGCTACGGTAACTTAGTTTTTGAACGGAGCGATTTTGTACCCAATTTTAGTCAACTTGGATGGGACGGTCGTTTTAGAGGACAAGAGGTAGGAATAGGCGTGTATTTGTTTTCTGCGAAAATAGATTTTTTAGATGGTTCTACTACTTTGGTGAATGATGCAGTCACCTTAGTAAGATAGTAAAGAGTGTTTTTTATAAAAAAAGAAAAATGAGGAACGTTTTCCGAAATATCAGGGTTATGATGCTAAGTCATATATTTTTACTATTAAATCTATCATTCAAATAATGTTTTTACATCTATCACATATTGAACTTGTAATGCAAAATAGCCTAGTCTATGATGGATAAGTAATGGAGGAAATCAACCATAAAAAAGCCGCATAGATGATTGTCTATGCGGCTTTTTTTGTGAATATATGCCAGGTAGCTTAATTGGTAAAGTGCCAGCATGTGAAGCTGGAGGATGCGGGTTCAATTCCCGTCCTGCGCATCTTTTTAAATTCTATAACGAACTCATAATGACACTTTTTAGACCCGTAAATCAAGCAGAATTAGATTTAATTATTGCCGCTAACTGGAAAGCATTTCCACCAAGACTAGTAGGGCAACCTATTTTTTATCCAGTTTTAAATGAAGTTTATGCCAATCAAATTAGTCGAGATTGGAATGTACCGACTTATGGCGTTGGATATGTGTTGAAATTTGAAGTGAAGGATGATTTTTTGAAAAATTATGAAGTGCAACAAGTTGGATTAGACCATCATTTAGAGTTCTGGATATTAGCAGAAGATTTGGATGCGATGAATCAACATATTATTGGTTCAATTGAATTGATAAACACCTTTCGGTAAAATAAATGTAATGAAGCCCAAGATAAAAATCTTATTTGTTTGCACAATGAATTATCAACGGAGTCGAACGGCGGAAGAAATTTATAAAACAGACGAACGGTTTGAGGTTCGTTCGGCAGGAGTATCTAAAGATGCCTATACAACTATCAATTTAGAAAATTTGTCTTGGGCAGATTTTATTATTGTGATGGAAAAAGGGCATCGCAATAAAATAAGGAAACGATTTAAAGAGATTTATCAAAATAAGGGTATCATTTGCTTATATATTGCCGATGAATTTGACTTTATGGAGCAGGAATTGATACATTTAATCCAACATAAATTTGAATACATTTATCATTCAGAAATAAAGGGGAGGCGATTTTGAAGAGGAAAATTGTCTTTCCTTTTTTTAATAAAATAAACTTAGAATGGATTGGAGGGCTGTTTAGTAACTTAGAACGATTCGAACATAAAGAGGTGATGGCTAAATTTCGTAAAAAATATCATTATTAGTTTTCTGTTTAGTTACCAATTTTAACCGCCCCTCCTCCAATAATCTCCCCATTCCATTTAGCCAACATAGCTGCTTTAACATCTTTCAAAGAAAAAACACGAGAAACATAAGGTGTAATCTTCCCTTCATTCACCCATTGAAAAATATCTTTTACTCTTTGTGGTCGAATAGTCGGATCATGTTGAGCTGCAATAACCGAAGGACAGCCCAAAACCTTTAAGCCTTTCATCATAATTAAATTAGTCGGCAAACGATTGACATTTGGCGCACCTCGTTTGCCTTTTCCTCTGGCTACAAAAGGAGTCGCTGCCCAGCCAACGATCAGAAATCGAGCGCCAAATTTTACACAGCGCAAACTTTCATCAGAAATTGCCCCACCAACGCCGTCATAAACCACATCCACGCCTTTACCATCCGTTAGTACTTTAACATCGCCTCTGAATCTACGAACTTTTTCATCGGGATGAGTCGCTTTAGTATTGACGGTATAATCCGCACCTTGTGCTTTGACAACTGCCAACTTTTCATCAGAACGCCCAGTAGCAATAACCGTAGCACCCAATAATTTAGCAAGATGCACCGCTGCCAAACCTGTAGCACCAGATGCGCCATGAATCAACACCGTTTCTCCTGCTTGTAATTGTCCACAAGTAATCAGACAATGATAAGCCGTTTCATAACTGCCCAATAAATTACAAGCTTGATCGAAAGACAAGCGTTTTGGCATCGGAATAATAGCTTCGATTGGGGCAACTGCATAAGTAGCAAAACCACCATATTGTTGATATTTTCCTGGCGAACGTGGTCCACTTATAAAACCATCCACCATTACTTTATCCCCAATTTTAAGCTTATCAGTTTCAACTGCTGCACCCATCGATAGCACTACGCCACAATATTCCAAACCAGGCGTGTAGGGTAGCGGTGGTTGATGTTGATATTGCCCACTTGTCATTATTAAATCTACCCAACCGATCGCTGAACTTTTTACTTTAATTAAAACATCGGTGTCTCCCAATGTTTTTATATCTGGTATGGGTTGGTTGACTATTTCTAGTATTTGGTTGACGCCTTCTAGAGGTGTTTCTGCGAATTGGGTTATTTGGGCTTTTTTTCCTATTTGCATTTTTCTGTTTATAATATTTCAAAATATAAAATCCGTTGTCTTTCATTCATCCGTTGGTAAAAATAAGCCAACGGATGAATGAAAGACAACGGATAATTAACTCTGATAAAATAGCTTAAATTACTCTGAATATTTCCCCCTCAACCGATCCCGACTTTCCATCAACTTTTGGCGAACTTCTCCAATAGCCGCCCATTCTCGTCCTTTTTCGCCATGTTCAATCCCACAATAGCCTCTAAAACCTGCATCCAAAACAATACTCAACATGCGGTCATAATCCAAAGGCGATTCATTGCCTTTATCATCCCAAGCTATCGGTTTAACACTTACACTTTTAGCTAAAGGCATCAATTCTGCTACGCCTTTATAGGCATCATAAGAAGTAATGACCCCTGTTGCTTTGTCTTTATAAATGCGGAAATTACCAAAATCTGGTAAAGTACCCGCCTTTTCATGATTCGCCAACTTCATCACACCCA
Organism: Saprospiraceae bacterium; assembly: GCA_965277445.1. Lineage (GTDB taxonomy): Bacteria > Bacteroidota > Bacteroidia > Chitinophagales > Saprospiraceae > JAFMDF01. The sequence continues at coordinate 373,936 of CBDICY010000013.1, forward strand.
TTAGCCATTGCGCATTACTAGAGTTCCCCCCATGATTTTCAATCAATACATTCAAATCAAATTGATCGGCATATTCACAAAGTTTTTGCAATCCATCGGCTACTAATTTTTGAGACTCGGCAAAATCATCTGGTGGACTTCCCCAACTGCCGCCACTAAAGCCATTGACTCGAATGGAATGACAGCCCAAATATTTAGCCGCATCGACCCATTTTTTGTGATTTTCTACCGTTTGCATCCGTTTTTTAGCATCAGGATCACCTAAAGCACCTTCTCTATCGCACATAATTAAAAGCGAACGCACGCCTTCCGAATCTGCTCGGTCTTTCATTTCTCTCAGAAAAGCAGTATCTGTCGCTTTATCCATAAAGAATTGATTGACATATTCAATGGCATTAATTCCATGTTTTCGAGCTAGAATCGGAAAATCTAAATGCTTCATCGCACCGCTAAATAACGAGCGATTAATCGACCATTCCGCTAAGGATATTTTAAAAAGTGGTCCAGTAGATGTAACGGATTCTGCTTGACTATTAAGGGCTAAACCTAAACCAGCAGCCGTTAAAGCCGTACTTTTTATAAAATCTCTTCGTTTTAAATTAGACATAATTTTAGTTTGGCGGAGGGCTTAGGGCAGAGCGCGTAGGCGACCTAAGCCCTAAGCCCTAAGCCCTCCGCTAGATTAAATAACTTTCATATTAATAGGATCCCAACGATAAGCTTTGCCATTTCGGCTACTTTCATTGGCTAATAGGGTAGGGGCGCACGCTCTAAATCCATAAGCTGCATCCTCATATATTTTGCCGCCATTTCGGATAACATTGGCAAAATGAGTATAGTGGGCGATACGGTTATTACTATCGGGTGCGGTAAATTCCATCGTTCTATTATAATCGTACTGGTCAAGCACAGGAATTGTTTTTTGGTATTGTTCGTGTTCTTTGGCGAACGCTTCCTGTTGTGCTTTGGAGAAAGTCCGAACGGAATTATAGCCTTCTACTAAGTCTTTGGTACTTGGCTGCCATCTTTTTGACCCTTTTACGGTTAATTTACCCCATTTAGCTTCAATGACCCCATCACTTCCAATAAATCTAAAAGTATAACCACCGCCACTTCCATCGGCAAAATTGGCTTTTAGAATAAGGGTAAAAGCATCATGGTTCGCCGTTTCTGGATATTCTAATAAGGCATTAATTACATCGGGTGCTTCTCGGCCATCATTCCAATAGCGCACACCGCCACTTGCCATTACTTGCGTTGGTCCCAATGAATCCAAGACATAATGCAAGCCAGTCATTCGATGCACAAACATATCGCCCGAAACACCTGTTCCATAATCCCAATATTTTCGCCAACGGAAAAAACGGTCGGCATCAAAGGCAATTTTAGGAGCATTGCCTAAAAATAAATCCCAATCAATTGTTTTGGTAGACGCATCCGTTGGAATACTGTATTGCCAAGCGCCATTCCCATTATTTCGACTGACTTGTGATTCTACAATTGTCAATTGCCCAATAGCGCCATCTTTAATTAAAGCTTTAGCCTTTTGTAAAATTGGGTCTCTAAATTGTTTGCTACCTACTTGCAACACTTTGCCTGTTTCTTTTTGGGTAGTCAACACTCGTAAGCCATCTTCAATTTTTTGCACCATCGGCTTTTCTACATGTACATGTTTCCCTGCTTTCATTGCGTCAATCGCCATTTGCGCATGCCAATGGTCAGGCGTATTGATAATCACCGCATCAATATCCGAACGGTTCAATATTTCTCGATAATCTCTAGTTGTCGCAATATGATTGCCATAGACTTCCTTGGTTCTAGTCAATCTACTTTCATAGACATCTGCGGCAGCCACAAATTCTACTCCAGGTACTTTGACCATATTGTTCATATTGATAAAGCCAATAATGCCCATGCCAATAGCGCCAATTCTAATGGTATCATTAGCTGCGAATTTTCTTGTTGGATGTATGGCTGGACTGGCATTGGTCGTGCCGATTATCCCTGTAGTGGCTGCGGAAGTGGCAGAAAGGGCTTGGAGGAAAGTTCGTCGTTTCATGTAGTACACTATTTTAGTTAGGTGATTTTTTACTAGTGGACATTTTTTAGGACACAGAGCGCACAAAGAAGACACAGAGCGCACAAAGTAGTGATTTTCTATACAGTCAACTTTGATTTAGTGGTCTTTGTGTCTTCTCCGTGTCCTCTGTGTCCAAATCTATCTAATCCAGTAGTAAGAGGTGATTTCACAATCTGTTGGTAAGAAAATCAATTTTTTAGCAAAAAGGAAAAATGATGGATTATTTTTTTAATTTTAATCCAAAACGAAAAAATGCCACCAACTACTATCGCCACCATTGTCTACAGTTCTGCCTTTTTACCTTTAATTATCTTATTGGGCTTAAGTTATTTTAACAAAATTCCTAAATGGATTTGGATAGTTTACGAATTGACTTTTTTAATCTGTGCTTTTGGTTGGGAAATATGGTTTACTTACGGTTTAGTCGATGGACAATCGGTTAATATTCGCCGACCATCGGAATTAAATGCTTTGATTCCTCAAAATATTAATTGGATGATGAATTCTTTAGCAGATGCAGGAATAGGGTTGAATGGGTTGCTGTATGTTTGGCTATTTACCAAAAATAAATCAACCATTTTAGATAAGTTTCGTTGGAAGGAATTATTGATTTTAGCCGCCTTTTTTCTTTTCCAAAACTTGATTGTCGAACTGTATATTTATCAAGCACAATTAGCAGCAGGCTATCAATTATCTTGGGCACCACTAGCACCAACTGGTCCTTGGTGGAATCCCGTTTTATTTGCTATTGGCGGGAAATCGGTGCATTTACATACGCAATTGCCTTGGCTGATAATGACGCCGCTTTTTTATTGGTATGCTCGGAAAATGAAGCTAAAATATCGTTCTATATAGCTACTATGATTGACTATAACAATTTTTGCTGTTCAACACAGCAAAAATTGTTATAGCGATTTTACATTTATTCTTTCTTCGAATCCTCTAACCCCTCCATTTCAACAGTTTCGCCCCAAATATATTCATTAAACCATTGCCAATTATGCCAGATAGCAGCCAGTCGTTCTTTTGGCTTAGTAATACCATGCCCAAAACCTTTATAAACGGCTAATTTTGCGGGCACTTTTTTATCTCGCAGCCCCTGTAATAATTCGTAAGCATTAGCAATAGGCACTCGGCGGTCAAATTCTCCATGCTGAATCAAAGTAGGCGTTGTAGCATTATTGATGTGGGTCATGGGAGAAGTCTTTTCATAAACCGCTGGTTTATCCCAAGGGGTGCCTTTAAGATACTGGCGAGTAAAGGGATGAATATCTGTATTGACATAATAAGTCATCCAATTAGAAATACCTGCCCCTACAGAAATCGCCTTAAAGCGATTAGAACTAGTGGTCAAAAAAGCAGAAATATAGCCGCCTTGACTCCAACCCATAGAACCCATTTTAGTCGTGTCAATGAGTCCTTGTGCTGCTAAATGGTCAATGCCTGAATGCACATCCCAAGCATCTCCTACGCCTAAATTCTCAACGTTTAACTCACGGAATTTTTCGCCATACCCAGCAGAACCACGATAATTAGGGCGTAAAACCAAAGCGCCTTTATCCAACCATTGCAGTACAGGATAAACATAGCCAGGTACGGGTGTAGGTCGATCAATACCCGTTGGTCCTCCATGAATCATTACTAAAAGTGGATATTTCTTATTGGGGTCATAATCCATTGGTTTGTGTAAGACCCCCTCAATCGTTGCGCCATCTTTACTTTTCCAGGAAATAACTTCACTTTGTGCCGTTTTCCAATTGGCAATCTGCTGGCTGAAATTAGTTAGTTTAGTACTTTTCCTTGTAGATAAATCATGTGTATAAACTTCCCTTAAATTGGTTCCAGTTTCTGCGTAAAAAGCCACGTTTTGTCCTGTTTTATCGACACTAAAACTCAAAATTTGAGCGGGATTTTGTAAAAGTGGACTTACTGCGCCTGAAATTGGGTCAATTCTAAAAATACCTCGATTTGTTTTTTGCCAAGCAGTTGCATAAATACCCATTGGTGTCCATTCTAAACCACCCAAATTTTCATCAAAATCAGCGCCTAATGGAGTAGACGGACCACCCTTGACAGGTATCTTAAATAATTGATTATTTTTGTAATAATTAGAAGTTCGGTTGGCTAAATCACTTGAAAAAAGAATGGATTGTCCATCAGGTGACCAGTCTGCTAAAAAGTCTGCACTAGGGTTAGCCACTAAAGTTCGTACTTTTTTATCAGCTACATTTATGACCGAAATATCTGCATTGAAAAAAGAATTAATTAGAGGGTCAGGCGTATGACTAAAGGCAATGGTGTTTCCGTCGGGCGACCATTGAAAGTTCTGGATGGTATAATCTACGCTATCTATTAAAGCGGTTGCTTCAGGCAAAGTCTGGCAATCCCAACGTTGTGCAGTACTGTCTTTTTTATCATAACAAGGTAGAAAAGCTTGATTGATAATATTGGGGTCAAAATTAATTGTATACAACCAAGATAAGCTAAATTCTTGATCATCAATAGTAAAAGCACCATAGCGGTCTTTTCGTTTTTTATCGGCTTTTTCTTTGTCGGTTGACATGGTAAAAGCTAACTGTTTTCCATTTGGCGACCATTCATACCCACCAATATTACCTTTTTCTTGGGTAATGGGAAAAGCTTCTCCACCTGCTATTCGAATGGCATAGATTTGTGTTTTGTCACCTCTTTTGGCTTTAAAAGATAAATATGCTCCATTAGGCGACCATTGAGGACTAGTGCTACTTCCATCTTTGGTTCTTGTTAATTGAAAGGGCGTTTCCCCATTTTTAGACAACCAAATTTCGGTATCAAACCGATTATTTTCCCAATCGGTCGTAGATACGGAATAAGCTATGTGTTTGCCGTCAGGTGAAATAAGCGTATTAAATGGTCTTTGTAAAGCGATGACTTCTTCAAAAGCAGGGACTATTTTTTGGCTAAATAGTGCAATGGTATTCATGAATAATAGGGTGATTAAAATAGATTTTCTCATACGGGGTCTCAATTTTAATTAGGAAATGCCTAAAGGTACTATATTGAGATTGTATAACAAAATCATAGTATGTGAACAGAAGGACCTTCTTATAAAAGTGAAAATTGTCGTTTTTTGCATTTTTCCGTAGGGGCAATGCCTTATGCTTGCCCTTTTCGCAGACAAATTCGCTGAAATTTGGGCAACCATAAAGGAAAAGGCTATCCATTTTTGCTATCAGCAAAAGCACATCGCCTACAAGGTTTTGTCAAATTGAAGGATTTTGGTATCAATAATTTGTTATAAGAAACTCCTTATATGAACGGGTAAAAAGTAGCTGTAAAGAGGCGTTATTTTTGCAACTACTTCCGAGTAAAAGTCAATTTAAAGCGTTCCGCAAAAGAAGACCGAAGTCCTGCCCAATTCATACTATCCTTTTTTATCTGAATTAACCAATAACTATCATCTTCTTCTCCGACATCGCTATCCAGAAAAAGTTGATTATTGGTAGCTGTATACTTCCATTGTCCTGTGTTTTCTCCAGTAGGTGTACCGCCACTTTTAAAAGAACCATCTTTCGCAAAACTAATCCATCTATCGTTTTGGGGATTGTGTTGTGCGGTTACATCATTAGCATTATCATACACTTTTTCCATTGCCCATGTGCCTTTTAATTGTTTGGTTACGGGAGCAGAACAAGAAAATAAAAACAGTACATTTAATAGTACATAAAAAGTAAATCTCATTATCGTAAAGGTTTTTCTTACAAGAATAGGAATAGCTCTTGGTCATTGGATTTCTTTGGGCATCGAGCCGAAAGAAATCAAAAAGGGTTTTTAAAGAGTGGGTCAAAAGTAGATTTTTAAAAAAATTTACTTTTGACCCACTCTTTAAATCCCCTTTTACAAATATTGCCATTCGATATGGCAATATTTGTTATGCTATATGAGGGTTTGAGATTTATAATTTTTTATAATAAAACCCTAAACCATCATATTTATGGATTTACAGAAAGAGATGTAATATTTAAAAAAATGGTTGTGTCGGTAAGGAAAATATACTTGAAATAACTTACATTAGACAAAAAATTGAATATGATTGAATTAAGACCTTCCAAAAAAGAAGAGGTTGATATTGCCGTACCTTTAATTTATAGCTCTGGACCTCCTACTTTTGAATATGTGTTTAAGAACAAACAAGTGGATGCACAAGCCTTTTTGCGCTATGCTTTTGTTCGAGAAGGCGGCGAATTTAGTTATCAAAACCACCATTCCTTATATCAAGGTGGGCAGATGGTTGGAATTGGAAGCGCCTTTAATGCAAAGCAAGCAAGTGGCTTTACCGTCGCCGATGCACTAAATATTTTTCGATTTTATGGCTTTAAAAGTTTTTCAACGATCAAGTCTGGATTAAAAGTCGAAAAAATGATTAAACTACCTGAGGGCAATGAAATTGCTATTGCTCATTTAGGGATAGCACCAGCAGTAAGAGGACAAGGTTTAGGGACTAAAATGATAGATTTATTAAAAGAAAAAGCGGATAAAATAGCGAATAGTTATTGGGTATTGGATGTATCAGAAGAAAATTCAAAAGCCAAGGCTTTGTATGACCGTCTTGGTTTTAAGACGACGCAAAAACATATCTCTACGCTGAAAAATCAATATTCCTATGTGGCGAATCATTTTCGGATGGAGTTGCGGGAATGATGAAGGATAAACGATGAGTTGGTTCTGATTGTACATTTTTGACGCTGATTATTATGATTAGTATACAAGAACTTAAGGTACACTTCTTTGTGGGTAATAAAAAATAAGGGGCTTTGACAATTTTTGCATTTTATTGGATGGTTGACTTTCAGTCAACCTGTTATCTTTTGAAAATCAATATTTTAGGTTGGCTGAAGGTCAACCATCCTATTCGATTTGGCAAAAAATGCTAGAGAACCAAAAACAACAGTCATGGATAACTTAACAGGATTAAACGAACCCTTTTTTTTGACGGATGATCAAGTCAATTTTTACCAAAAAAATAAATTCATTAAAATCAAGCAGGTATTAGCTGCGCCTATTATTGCCTATTTTAATGAGGTGATTAGTCAAAAAGTAGGGGAATTGAGTGCCCAGAAGATACCGTTAGCACAAAGAGATACTTATGGGAAGGCTTTTTTACAACTCATGAATTTATGGGTAGACTCGGAAGCAATAAAACCGCTTATTTTTAGTAAAAGAATTGCACAAATTGCTACCCAATTGATGCAAGTAGATGGTGTTCGAATGTACCATGACCAAGCCCTATTTAAGGAAGCAGGCGGTGGCATAACGCCTTGGCATGCAGACCAATATTATTGGCCTTTGACAACGGATAAAACCGTTACTGCATGGATTCCATTACAAGCAACACCTTTGACCATGGGCCCACTAGAATTTAGTGCAGGCAGTCATCAAATTAAAGAAGGTCGAGCATTAGCTATTGGGGATGAAAGTGAAAATTTCTTACAAAAACGACTACGAGTTTCAGACTTTCCGCATGTGATAGAACCCTTTGATGTGGGAGAAATTAGTTTTCATTCTGGTTGGGTGTTTCATCGAGCAGGTGCGAATACGACCAATGAAACCCGTAAAGTAATGACCATTATTTATATGGATAAAGATATGGAACTCAAACAACCAGAAAATGACAACCAAATTGCGGATTGGCATACTTGGTGTCCAGGCGCTAAGGTGGGGGAAGTGATTGCTTCTCCGATGAATCCTGTTTTGTATCCTTAGTTTTTAATAGGTAATCTTAGTTGCGTTAAATGGTTGTATTGTTAAATGGCTATATTGTTCTAGGTTAAAATCTATCTTTAGTCAACATTTTCGGTCGTCTTAACAATATAACCATAAAACAATATAGCCATTTGGATTTTCCGCAACTTAGGTTAGGTATTCAAAAAACTTCATCAACTACTTTATCTAAATCAATTATTACTCAACTTTTTAATTCGAATATTCCGAAACCGCAAGACATCGCCATGTCCCAAAAAGCCAATATGGCCCTTTGTTCGTTGAAGCCCAGGGTGGTCTTTTTTATCCATTGTTCCATTCTTACTAGCTTCCATAAAATCTCCATCGACGATGGTTGTGCCATTTAAAATGATTTTAATTTTCGACCCTTGGACGATAACTTCTTCGGAATTCCACTCCCCAACTGGTTTTAAAAAACCTCGTTTGGCAGGAATGATACCATAGACAGAACCATGATATTGATAGGGTTTTAAGTTGGCATATTTCTCAGCGGTATTGTCCAAAATTTGTAATTCTTTGCCTAAATAAGCAGCATCACCTTCTAGTGGTGCATGAATGCCTAAACCATTATTAGCCCCTGGTGTTAATTGAAATTCAAAGCGAAAATTAAAATTACTGTATTCTTTTTCGGTATATAAATTGCCACCGCCTTTGCCTTCGGGGTCAACTAAAATACTGCCATTATCTACTTTGTAGGATTTTTTATTGCCTACCCAACCGTCTAAGTTTTTGCCGTTGAATAATGTTTTAAAACCTGACTCCGCCTGATTTTTGGTAATACTACAAGATATTATAAAAATAAATCCAACACATAAAATAGACGATAAGGTGATTATTGACTTTTTCATAAAAAAGAAGTTAACTAAGTGAAATTTTCAATTTTCAATTTTAAATTTCAATTTTCAGCCACCTTTAGTGGGAACGCTGATTTGAATTTGATATTTCCATTTACGTAAAGTTCTTAATTATAAAGAGAAATCCAATATTTTAAAGTGAATTCTATTGTAAAAGAGGAGAATAGTAAAGTATTTCTACGCCTAGTTCATCCGTAGCAAAAGGTATCCGCGATATTCTAATAATTTGAAATTTTTATGTTTCTTTGACATATTCCGTGAAAAATCTACTCGTCCGATGACTTGCGTCGTCGGATGAGCTGATTTTAACCATCCGACGACGTAGTCATCGGACGGGTAAAATCTTATTCCACGGGATTTGTCAGAGACCCATATTTATTAATTCGTGGGCATAAAAATTCGTGGGGGAAATTATTAATAGTATCAGCAAAATCGTTTGCCAGGCAGTTCCGATAATTATCGAAAGGCGCTACAGAAAAATATCTATCATCCAAATTAGTAAATATTTTTTCATATATATTTTTCCCTTCCATGAATAACTGTACATTAGCCTAAATTTATAAAAATCAGCTAATGAAATTCGTAAAATATCTATTGGGTATTCTTTTTTTATTGTCGATAATCAGCTTTATTGGTCTTTCTTTCTATCCCGGCCCAGCCATAGAATTTAACACCGCAGGTCAATTTGACTATCCAATCTTAAAAGACATCAAATTAAATGCTTTTCAAAAACAAAAGCAATATGTAAAAATGCCCGATGGGACACAGATAGCAACGAATATCTTCCTACCAACGAAAGCAAAAACGACTAACTTTCCAACTATCTTTGTTTTTACGCCTTACAATCGAAGTATGGTATTGCCCGATATGAAATGGTATGAAAAAGCAGGGGCGAAAGCATTTTTAGGGAATTGGGGACCTGTCTTTGATGTTTTGCCCAATCGGAAAACGATCAATACCTTGGCAAATAATGGCTATGCGATAGTCGTAGCAGATATGCGAGGAACAGGTGCGTCTTCTAATCATACAAGTGCCATGTCCCCAGCTATTAAACAAGATGGGATTGATATGGTGAATTGGATAGCGGAACAAACTTGGAGTGATGGAAAAGTTGGCATGATGGGACCATCTTATTTAGGTTGGATTCAGTTAGCAATTGCGAGTGAAAAACCCGAAGCTTTAAAATGTATTAGCCCTTCGATTATGGGTATGGATATTTATTCAGAAGCTCAGAAACAAGGTGGGATTTTAATGACTAAATGGATTGAAAATTTTGATGTCCAATTACGGCTACTTAATTTGAATGCTTCTGACCAGACGAATACCATTCCTGTTTTTCCAGCAGAACCTGTGATTGATGAAGATGGGGATGGAGAAATAGTAGACGAAATTCCCTTGTATGTGAATGGTGTTGCCAATTTATTTACAGATGAAGACACGCCTACTTATTCGGATGGGATTGCCAGAAAAGACAACCAATATTTTAAACATACCAAAGATCATTTAAAAAATATCTGGACAAAAGAAGTAGTCGATAAATGGAATTATAGAAATGATTCGATGGTCATTGATGGAGATACGTTGAATATAACAGATGTGTCGCCCGCTTTTTTTGTACCTGGCATTAAAGCGTCTAAAATCCCTGTATTATTTACAGGCGGTTGGTTTGATGGTTTTGAAGGCATTACCAAAATGTTTGCAAGTATTCAAGATAGTAATCCAGCCCATTTAGTAATGTCACCGAGATTTCATGTACCAATGGACATTCCACCTGCCTATCAAGAATTGATGAATTACCAGGGGAGTTACGAAGACCAGATTTTATCCCTACAAATGCGCTTTTTTGACCATTATTTAAAAGATGCGGCTAATGGATTTACGGATATTGACCCCGTTCAAACTTATACGCCTTTCAAAGGTTGGGAAGCTCATAAAAGTTGGCCGCCACCTACTACGGATTATCAAACTTATTTTTTACAAGCGAATCAGCAATTAGGCAAAGATACTTCCGAAGTTGGACAAGATAATTATACGATTGACTTCTCTCATTCCTCAGGTTATGATGCAGAAGGTGACAATCGTTGGAATATGGCAGCGATGACGGATACTATAATGATGCGAACAGAGTTAGATAAGAAATGCTTAATCTATGAAACTGCTACATTAGTTGAATCTACGCAAATAACAGGTCACCCAATTATAGAATTGATACTTTCTGCGGACCAAGCAGACGCTGATATATATGTATACTTAAGTGATGTGGATGAAAATGGAAATGCTTATTATGTCTCGGAGGGGGAATTAAGAGCAGGCTGGCATCGACTAGTTCCAGATGATACGCAGGTGAATAATTTATACGATGTACAACCCGATTTACCTTGGCATAGTTTTAATCAAGGAGATTATGATGAAAATCCTTTGGCGAATGGTGAACAAATTACCCTAAAATTTGATTTAACTCCTACTTCTTGGGTCTTCCAAAAAGGACATAGAATTAGGGTCAGTATTGCAGGCGCTGACTATACTAATTTCGAATTGAATCCAACGCTTTGTCCAGATAATATCTTGGAAAATTGTAAAGAGACGACTTTGACGATTCATCGAGGAGGAGCGTTGTCTAAGTTGACATTGCCTGTTATACAAAATAAGAATAGAGAGTAGAGACCATTTCATTGAGAGAATAGAGATAAAGACTTCTAATCCTAGAAAAAATAGATAGTGCTTAGACAAAATTACAGTTTATCTCTTTTCTCTACTCTCTCTTCTTAAAAAATACAAACATGAATAAAGCAGAAAAAGAAATTTGTTTAAAAAGCTTAGCCAATACGCAAAAAGCATTATTAGATACGCTATCAACGGTGAGTGATCAACAATTTTTGTCTCGACCAGCTAAAGATAGATGGTCGATGGCAGAGTTAGTCGAACATATCATTTTAGTGGATAGCAGCATTATGAAAGGGATTCATAAATTTAGTGCAACGCCTAGTGCAGAACCTATTGTGTCTAAGCTAATCCTTGAAAAGATAGTGGATAGGGTAGCAGATAGAAGTAGGAGAATACCTGCACCTAAATATTTTATCCCCAAAGGGATGTTTGCCACTAAAGCCGAGGCGATAGTAGGATTTAAGAAACATCGAGCAAGCATTGATGAATTTATCCAAACGACGGAATTACCTTTAAAATTGATTGGATTTCCACATCAAATATTTGGGATGTTAAATGGCGTGGATTGGCTAGTTTTTATGGCAGGACATTGTGAGCGACATAGATTGCAGATGGAAGAATTTAAAACAGCATTAATAGGTGACTAATAGACTTAATTCTGAATGATAAACCTGCCCGACTAGTCGTCAGGCTGACGGATTTTGAATTTTGAATGACGCTAACTTGTTGATTACCAGTATTTAAATTTTGCTATACGATTTTGTTTAGAATAAACACTAATAATTGTTGATAAAAAATTGACAAGCTTATAGTTAGTTGACACTTATTAGCCCTTTCAGGGTAGGGTGTTCAAATGTCGGACATAAGTTGCGTCAGTTTTAGCCACAAAGTGGCGACATATTATAGCATAGGGCAAAGCCCTATGCGGAAATTATTCACATTTTTTAAGCGCTGAAAGTACGACATATAAGTCATATATTCGTGTTTTATGTCGCACTTTCAGCGATTTTAGACTATCATAGGCTTATTTTTATACTAGGGTTTACACCCTAGGTTACTATATTTCGCTCCGTTGGAGCTAAAAAGCAACGCAACTTTACTACCATATTTTGAACACCCTACCCCTTCAGGGCTAATTAAGTGTCAACTACTTTTATTATTTAGATAAGCTTGTTAAAAAATTGCATAAAAAAACTCCTTGCTGTCTAAACAACAAGGAGTTTTTTGTTAGTATTGCACAGCTCAGAGAACTATATTACTGTTGACTGCCGACTGAATCACTTTCCTTTCGCAATCATTTTATCTACATTATCCGTAAATTCTTTTACGGTTCTTGTGTACCCTGTAGAGCCTAACCCTTCGATACTAAATTGCCCTGCCTCGCTTTGATCTAAATTAAAAACCCAAACAGTAGGAAATCCTCGTATTTTAAAAGCTTGCTGTAAAGCAGCATTTTGTTGTTGAATTTCTGTAGGTAAAGTTTTTCTACGAGGATAATCCAATTCTAATAAAATCACATTCTCATCTGCCCATTTTTTGAATTCGTCCTTCGAGAACACAGATGCTGTCAATCTTTTACACCAGCCACACCAATCACTACCTGTGAAATTCGCCATAATTGGTTTGCCCGTTTCTTTAGACAAAGCATAAGCCTCGTCCATTTTGACTAACCAGCCTTCATTTTCTGCTTTGTATGCTTCTTGTGCATTTATTTGTAATGCTGCAACCAATAAAAAACCTAAGAATACTATCTTTTTCATGTTATTATAATTTTATTTTATTCAGTATACGTCAAAGATACGAGATTGTGTCAAAAGATACTTACGGGATTATTTTTTGACTTTTATTTAACGTAAGTACAAGATGATAATCGTATTAATTGTCGAGACCTATACAAAACGTCTCTGGATTATTGAAAGTTGTCATCAAAACTTTAAATAAATCATAAAAAACAAAAACTTGTCCAAGATTGGATGCTACCACGGATTTTTTACCACGGATGAGGACTACCACGGATGTTTTTCTGTAGTCCCAAGGACTGCTTGGTATATTTTAACACAAATAAAGAAGCCCTATAGATTTTTAAGGAAGGAGTATTAAATACAAGTTGCTATCTTATCGAGCCATAGCTCGCCGATTCACATCCTTACAATAAATATAAATTGCCTCTTCTTTTCCCATTGCAGTAAACCATTGTGGGCAATACGGCGCCATCCATATAGCATCTCCTGCTGTGACATGATGCCAATCATTATCTAAGCGATAAATACCTTCCCCTTGCAAAAAAAGTAAACCGTGTTCCATAACATGGGTTTCTACAAAAGGTAAATTGCCACCAGGTTTAAAAGAAAAGATATTGACTGCAAAATCCATAGAAAGGTTGTCTGGTAAGAGGTATTGCATATTTAGCGAAGGGTCATCCAAAAATGGGGTGGAGGGTGTTTTTTTGCTACGACCAAAAATAACTTCGGGTAATTTATAGCCTTCTAACGAGGAGTAAGTTTTTTGAAATGCGACTAACTTAGCATGTGATCCCTTAATTTCATAGTTTTCACTAATAGGAATATAGACATAATCACCAGCTTTTAAGTTTTTATTTTTTGTGCCTATTTTTAAGGCACAATTCCCTTCAATTAAGTAGAAGAAAATTTGTGCTTTTTCTGTACTATCGGTAATCAGACTCTCCTTATTTAATTCCAATAAATATTGACTAAATGTAGCGCCCATAGCAGGATTGAGCAGCACTCTTACTTTTACATTTGTCCAATTAGGTAGGGTACTTTCGACATAACTATCGGGTGTGATTAGGGCGTAATTAGGATTGACAATAGTGTTTGTATTTGCTGTTCTTCGTTTCATAGTGTTTAGAATTATTGTAAAAAAAGGTAAAATAGTATTATTTTAGGCAGCTATGTTGCATTTTTTAATTAATTTAAATCGTTGCGCATTTGATACGCCAATATAGTTAGTGCAATAGGCTGTTTACAGTTGGTACATTCACTTAATAATCAAGCTTTTAATACAATTTGAAACGATCAAATATTTCGTTCTTGGTGTATTCGAGATTACCTTTCCATTATACTAGAACGAACTAAGGGTAAAAAAAGCCCTAAACTTTCTCTCGAAAATTTAGGACTACTCTTTTTTATTTATTAACGTGAGTTTTGGATAATACTAATTGATAATCAATGAATTAGCTCCAGAGGAGCGGTGCTGTTTGTAGAAAATGGGGCAAAAATGTTCTAAAGATCTGGAAGACCGACCCCGTATTTGGCTGATTTTTAACAGGGTCGGTCTTCCAGACCTTTTGCTTATCCAAAACTCACGTTTATTAGGGAAATTCCCTTTTATTTTAGATGATTTCATGCTCCGTTAAATAACGCTCTGCATCCAAGGCTGCCATACAGCCTGTTCCAGCTGCGGTAACTGCCTGACGGTATATGTTATCTTGTGCATCTCCACTTACAAAAACACCAGGGATTTTAGTTTTGGCACTATCAGGTACATTGATTAAATAACCAGCTTTATCCATTTCCAACCAATCCTTGAAAATACCGGTGTTTGGCTTATGTCCAATAGCCGTGAAGAACCCTTTAATAGGTATTTCTTTCTTTTCGCCTGTTTTATTATTCACCACTCTTACACCTTCTACTTCTTCTTTTCCTAAAATTTCATCGGTTTCCGTATTCCAATGAACAATAATATTCTTGGTATTTAACACTCGTTTTTGCATGATTTTAGAAGCCCGCATTTCATCTCTTCTAACCAACATATGTACTGTTGGACATAATTTAGCTAAATAAGACGCTTCTTCTGCGGCAGTATCTCCTGCACCAACTACGGCAACATCTGTACCTTTGTAAAAGAAACCATCACAAACGGCACAAGCAGAAACCCCTTTATTCATTAATCGCTGCTCCGATTCTAAACCTAACCATTTAGCACTTGCTCCTGTAGAAATGATAACGGTATGTGCTTGTATTTCTGCACCACCTTCAGGATAAATTTTATGAACTGGACCAGAAAAATCTACTTTGGTAATGAATTCATAGCGAACTTCTGTTCCAAATCGTTCTGCTTGCTTCTGAAAATGTTCCATCATTGCTGGACCCATAATTCCATCTGGATAACCGGGGTAATTTTCTACATCAGTAGTAATCATCAATTGACCGCCTGGCTCCATTCCTGTATACAACACAGGGTTCATTCCTGCTCTTGCGGCATAAATTGCTGCGGTGTATCCTGCTGGCCCTGATCCTATTATTACACAATTTAAAATATCTGACATTTTTAGAGATTGTTTGTTAAAAATTTTCGCAAAAGTAAACATATTTCTGGTTTACTTACGCACTCGGTTAATAGGAACGCTTTGTGAGGGTTTTTGGTTTTGTTTGTGTAACGGATTTTTTAGAAAGAATAAATTATTCAACTCAAACTCGTAAATAGAACGGCTCTTTTTGAATGGGCTACGAGTAAGTTTTCTGATGTTTTTTAACGGTAAATTTCAAAAAATGGAGGTGTTCTTTATTACCCAAAATTTAAACTCCTTTTTTTTTCGGCGGGAAATAGGAATTTCTTCCTTATTAGACATAATTACCGAATCATTAAGTGTCTGCCTCAGAAGATGATGATGATTAATAATATGCGATTTATGACACCTAAAAAAACCTTTATCTAACAAAACAGATTCAAAATAGCTGAGTGTTTTAGTAGTCAATTGTTTTCTATTATCAGCTAGATAAAGATAACTGTAATTTCGTTCGCCTTCTATTCTAATAATATCTTTTAAGGTTACTTTGAATTCTCCTCCTTGCATGGGTAAGAGCAGCGCTTGGTCTTTAGGATTTGCTGTTTGTAGATTTTGTAATGCTTGTTCCACATGCCTTTGATTAGTTGTCCTATGTTGATTGGATAAAAACCTGACTAAAGCCGCTTTCAATTCAGAAGCGACTATAGGTTTGGTCAAATAATCTAAGGCGTTAAAACGGATGGCTTGGATGGCATATTGACTAAAAGAAGTCGTAAATATGGTTTGGAAAGTAATTTTTGGTAATTGACTAAGCATCTCAAAGCCCGTCATTTCTGGCATTTCCACATCCAGAAATATTAAGTCTGGTTGAAGCGTTTTAATTTGCGCTAATCCTTGTACCCCATTCGAAGCAACTCCTACAATGGCTATTTCTAATTGCTGTTCCTTTATATGATCTTGTAATAAACTACTTGCAAAAGGGTCATCGTCAATTATTAAACTTCGGATTTTCATTGTATATCGTTAACTAAGACTTCTACCTCATCTAAAGCATTATGAATAATTTCTATTATTTTTTCTACAACTTGCTCCATCTCTTTCATAGGCATTTTTTCATACGCTATTTCAATGGATTGTACTAAAGAACCAATACCTGGTAGTCCAAAAAATAATAACTGTGGTTTCATTTTATGCAATAGTTGTTTCACTTGCTGTCTATCTTTTAGTTCTAGAGATTTGGTTAGTTGAGCGGTATTTTCTGGCACTAGACTTAGAAATTGATTTAGATACTTGAGTTGCCGCTCCATGTCTCCTTTGGTTAGTCGAATTAAAGCGGCGGTATCCATATAATTAAAAGAATGATTCATATCACAATATAGTGTTTTTTTTACGTTTGCCAAATTAACCTACTGTAATTTGACCGTTGGATAAATGATTTGACCGTTGGATAAATGAAATTAGGTAATGCTCCTTTTTCCCAATACCTTACCCCAAAAGTAATACTATGTCAACTAACTTAAATCTTTTCAAGCATTTTTTAATTTATTTATGCTTACTAAGTAATGGATGGACTTTTGGTCAATCTACGATAGTAGATTCGTTAGAAAGGGAACTACTCATTAGTGATAGCCTAACTCAAACAACGCTATATCAAGCGATTGCTAAAACCTATTTTCAGTCAAAAAATCACGAAAAGGCCATTCAGAATGCCCAACAAGCAGTCGCTTTGGCAACAACTCAACAGGATACCCTCCAACTGCGGGATAATTACCAACTAATAGCCAGTTGTTATTATGCTCAAAAAGACACGCTGCAATATCAGCAATATCATCAAATGCAGCAAACGATAGCCGCAGCCTATGGCTTACACATTGGAAAAGAACAGAAACTAGTCAATAACTTGACAGGCGATAGTTTAATTATGCTATATGACCAACTGAAAATACTCGAAGATTCGCTGGGGAACTATACTATCGAAACAATTACTAGCCCTGCTTTTCAAGAACAATTTGCTACTAATTATTCCATACCGCTAGGGCAAGACCTAGAAAAATTTAGAAAGAAAAAAACAGCGGCAGCGGCAAAATTGAAGCACCCTGTTTTAAATACCAATAGCGTCTATTGGGCTAGTCTGAAAGTAACTGGAAGCCAATATAAGGAGGACAATTACCTCTTTGAGGTGGGCTTTCTTGAGCAAAGTTGGGATAAAGTAAGCGTCTATTATCAAGAAACAGACGGTCAATGGATTGAATTGAAGACGGGTTTAACGTTATCACCTAAAGAAAAAGATTATCCTAGTGCGCTTAATCGTTTCCTTATTCCGATACCCAAAAATGCTAGCCGACAACTCTATTTTCGTATGGAGGGATTTCGAATGGGCGAAATTTTAGCTTTAAAACCGAGCTATACCAATTATATCCAAATAGGGCTGTATGATAAAGATAATAGCAACGTTCATCAAGGATATTATAAGATTCGAGCTAATTTTCATCATCAGGAACAATCATTTTTTACTTTTCCTATTCACAATCATATTCGATTTGCAACAGAATATATCATAGATACGACGAAACAAGCTGATTTTGAATTCATTCGAAGTCATTGGAATCAGTTAGACCGAAAATATCCTTTTCAACTGAATGGTACAGAACCTGCTTATTGGGCGCGTCTTCGACTAATAGGTAATTCCAATAATACAGGTCTTCAATCTTTCGCAATATCTGATAGTTGGAAATTGGCAGATATTTACCTACCAAATAAAGAAGGGGGTTATCAAAAAGTACTGGCTGGTAAAACGCGTGCTCCCAATCAAAAAGGCGTAAAAAGTGCTCATAATCTTTTCCGACTCCAGATTCCAGCCAATGATACCCTCACCGTATTTATGTACTTGATTCCTTTTCCTTCCGCTACTAGTAAAAAGGTAGATCAACTTGGTTGTTGGACTTATGAGACTTTACATATAGACGAAACTCATTTTTGGTCAAATCTCTACGAGAAGTCGATTAGCCCTATAGTACTTACTTCTATTATATTGATACAATTTTTATATTTTTTAATTTTGTATTTTGTAAATAGAGAAAAAACACATTTTTACCTCACCTTCTTTTTTTTAAGTTTATTAATATTAAATGCTCGTTTTTTAACAAATACTTATTTTCCAACGATTTTGCTTCCAATCTATTGGGAGGAAATTATGTCTGCTATTTTTGTTATTAGTTTAATAAAATATAGCGAACACTATCTAAACATTAGAACCTTTTTGCCTAAATGGTATACCTTTTTACAACTATATCTATTGGTTTTTATAGTAGTGCTTGCCATTGACACATTTTGTCACCTGTATTTGGTCATCAACAATATCCCTCGGTTTGAGTATCCGCTATGGCGTACCTTCAACTTGTTTAGAATGGCGATAGCTGGCTTGGCCATCTTATTCCCGTTGTTAGCAGGTATTTTTTCCTATTTTAAAGGCGTTAAACAAGCCAAGTTTTTGATTTTAGTTTACTGCTTTCTCCTGATAGGGATATCAGGAGCTATTCCATTCATTGGTGAATTCTATGAGCGCTTTCTTGAAAATTCAGGCGAAATACTACTATCGCTAGGCTTTGTAGCTGCTATTTTGAGTTTGAGCGTAGGTACAGCTTATCGAATAAAACTACTAAAAGCAGACCAAGCCCAAAAAGAGCAGGCTGAAGCTACTGCTAGAGCTAAACAACGATTCCTCGCCAATATGAGCCATGAAATCCGTACCCCAATGAATGCCATCAAAGGCTTAACGGATGTGGTGCTACGGCGTGATCCTAAACCAGAACAAATCCGTCACTTACAAGCTATTAAAGAATCTACAGCATCCCTGCTAGTCATTTTGAATGATATTCTGGATATTTCAAAATTGGAAGCAGAAAAAATTCATTTGGAAAAAATTCCCTTTTCGATAACCGAAGTACTGCAAAATGTACAACAAATCATGCAATTTAAAGCCGAAGAAAAAGGTTTATTTTTAAAATTAAACGTGTCACAAGATTTACCTCAAATAGTTATTGGCGACCCCACTCGACTCAAGCAAGTTTTGTTGAACTTAGTAGGGAATGCCATTAAGTTTACAGAAAAAGGAATAGTGACAATTAAACTGGGCATGCACTCAAAAACAGCTAATACTCATCCAGTTTACCAGTTTACGGTAATAGATACAGGCATCGGTATTGCCAAAGACCAATTGGATAAAATCTTTTCTTCCTTTGAACAAGCGGATACGCATACCACCCGAAAATACGGCGGCACAGGATTGGGACTAAGCATTGCTAAACAATTAGTCGAATTACAAGGTGGGCAAATTTGGGTAGCTAGTCAAGCTAATAAAGGGAGTCAATTTCAATTCACTATTCCTTATTTAATAGCTGATAACCAACAAATTCCAAAACCTACGACTCCAAATATTTCCCTGGAAAAGATAGCTAGATTAAAAGGCCTTCGTATTTTATTGGTCGAAGACAATCCCTTTAATGTCATGGTTGCAAAAGAAGAACTCCAGGATGCCATCGAAGCGGTCAAGATAACCGTAGCCGAAAACGGAGAAGTCGCCATCGAGCAACTTCTGCACCACGATTTTGATGTGGTCTTAATGGATGTCCATATGCCCGTTTTTAATGGTTATGAAACGACTACAGCTATTAGAGCCTTAAAAAATGATAAAGCCAACATACCCATTATCGCTATGTCTGCCAGTCTATTAAAACAAGAAATTGCCAAATGCTATGAAGCGGGTATGGATGGCTTTATTGGGAAACCTTTTGAGGTAGCGGATTTGATGGAGATGATACAGCGATTAATGGATAAATAACAAGATAAATGTAGAAAAATGACCGTTAGATAAATGGATTGACCGTTGGATAAATGAGCATAGGTAAATTGGGAGGCTTTTCCTACCTTGGAGTCTATTATTTAAAATCCATCTATCCCATTCACCAATAGGATTGTCAACTATCTCCAAGACAAGGGTTGTTCTTGGACAGCCCCTTGTTTTGTCTAAATCCAAATAATGGAAGTTGATTTACCTAATGAATGAATGAATAACTAATCTAAGTTGCGTTAAATTGTTGCATTATTAAATTGCTATATTGTTCTAGGTTCAAATCTACTTTTAATCAATATTTTCGGTCGTTTTTAGCAATATAACCATAAAACAATATAACCATTTTGGTTTTCTGCGACTTAAGTTAACTAATTACTTTAATATGAACAAGTCGTACCACACTCACATTGCCTTTTATCTTTTTTTATTAATTGGCTACTTATTCAGGCCTCAATTAAATGCTCAAAACGAAGATTTTTCTGCTCACTTACTTTGGAAAACAGTAGCCGAAACAGACCTGAATCAACGAAACGCCAAAAGAAGGAACCTGCCAGAAAAATACCGCAGCCTCCAACTTCAAACCGAGAAGATGGATAAATTATTGGCACAAACAACATCTCCGAATAGGGGAGCTACTAGAGAAACAATACTGCCGATTCCGATGCCAGACGGCAGTTTTCAGCACTTTGCCATCGAAGTTTCCTCCGTGATGCACCCAGATTTAGCGGCCAAATACCCTGCCATCAAAACCTATAAAGGCAAAGGAGTGGATGATCCCCATGCCCATATCTTTTTGGATAGAACCCCCGCTGGTTTTCATGCCCTAATTTTATCCCCTGCTGGGTCGGTCTATATTGACCCCTATTTTCGAACCAACACCGATTATTATGTGGCTTATTACAGGAAAGACCAATCGCAGCAGGAACCCTGGGCCTGCGGTGTGACAAACGACAATGGTTTAACGACCGATGAAACCCATCCCACTGACCCACGGCTTTCCGCTGGCACGGCTCGACAGGCCACCATCAATATGCGAACCTACCGCATTGCCATTGCCGCTCAGGGAGAATATACCGCCTTTCACGGTGGAACGGTGGAGGCGGGTTTAGCCGCTATCAACACCACCCTCAATCGAGTACGGGGCATTTTTGAAACCGAGGTAGCGGTGAGTTTTACCCTTGTCTCCAATAATGATTTGATTATTTATACAGATGCGCTTACTGATCCTTATTCTAATAATAATGCTTCGAGTCAGACTTTAGATGAAAATCAAGCGAACCTAGATGCCGTTATTGGGAATGCTAACTACGATATTGGGCATGTTTTTAATACTGGAGGGGGGGGACGAGCTAGGCTTAGTAGTCTTTGTAATCCTTCCTCTAAAGGAGAGGGTGTAACAGGGTTGCGAACTCCTCTTGGAGATGTCTTTAATGTAGATTTTGTAGCGCATGAAATAGGGCATCAATTGGGGGCTAGTCATACTTTTAATGGGAATAGCGGTAATTGTGCAGGGAATACTAGAACTAGTCATACTGCCTACGAACCAGGTAGCGGTTCTACCATTATGGGCTATGCGGGTACCTGTGGGAATGACAATTTACAAAGTAATAGTGCCCCTTACTTTCACTTAGTTAGTTTGAATCAAATAAACACCTTTGTAACAACTCACGGAGGTAGTATTTGCGGTATCCTTAGCATGAGCAATAATAAACCAGTAGCCAATGCCAACCTAGAGGGGATTGATGGCAAAAGCATTCCCGCCCATACCCCTTTTGAATTAACAGGCACTGCCACCGATGCAGACGGGGATCATCTTACGTATAGCTGGGAACAATGGGATTTGGGGCCACAAGACAGCATTGATGCCAATTCAACGACCGCCCCTATTTTCCGTTCTTTTGAACCCACTACTACCCCCACCCGCATTTTTCCACAACTGTCCGATATTTTAAATAATACGACCACTTATGGAGAAATACTTCCTGAGGTCGGACGTAATCTAACTTTTCAGTTTATTGCCAGAGATAATCATGCTGCTGGGGGGTATGCTGCGGATGCGATTGACCTTAATGTGGTAGATGGGACAGGCCCGTTTCAAATAACAAACCTCCATACCCCACAGGTGCTTACGGATATGACTATAATTACCTGGGATGTGGCTGGGACAACCGTTAGTCCTATAAATTGTGGAGAAGTGGATATCTATCTATCTACCGATGGCGGATTGACTTTTCCTACCTTATTAGCGGATAATACCTCGAATGATGGAACAGAACAAATCACCCTACCTCTTCTTGCCACCCCTGCTGCTCGATTTAAAATAAAATGTGCCGATAATGTGTTTTTTGATATCAATGATACAGATTTGACCATCGTTAATACCTCTAATAGTGCGGGTTTGAACTATAAAACGGCACTTATTTTATGTAACGGTCTTTTTAACCCTACCATTTCTTTAGTAAATAGTGGAACTACTTTATTAACATCAGTAGAAATCTCTTATCATTTCAATCAGGAGAATTTACAAAATTATACCTGGAAGGGTTCGCTAATGTCAGGTCAGGCAACCCTTATAACACTTCCTGCCCTTTCCTTTAACAATATTAGTCCTTCAAATACCTTTGAAGCCTTCGCCCACTTACCTAATGGACAAACGGATACTTATATGGATGATGATACGATTCGTTCTATTGTTATGAAGGTAAATACTAACTGGACAGGTGGCGAAATTGCCTATGTCAATGCCCATGCTACGGGTAACAACGATGGCACTTCTTGGGAGCATGCCTTTACCGATTTGCAGGCAGCCATAGACTTAAAAGCAGTATGCTTTGATAATATTTCAAGCATTTGGGTAGCGAGTGGTACGTATTATCCCAGCAAAGACATAGGAGGAAACACAACCAGTAGTCAAATAGCCACTTTATTTTTTGATTTCGATGTAAAACTATTAGGAGGATTTTCAGGAATTCCTGGAACAGAAGGAGATATATCGGCGAGAGACTTATCAAATAAAAGTATTTTGAGTGGCGATTTAGGCATACTTGGCGATAATACAGATAACGCCTACCATGTAGTCTATACCCAACAAGTAAGTACTGCTTTTGTAATGGATGGTTTTCAGATTATAGCGGGAAATGCGAATGGGGGTTTTCCAAATGATGCAGGTGGTGGTTGGTATAATGAAAGTAGCTCTAATCCAACGATTAAAAATTGTTCCTTTTTGGGAAATATCGCTAATTTTGGCGGTGGTGGTATGTTCAATAACGGTTCTTCAGGAACTTCGAATCCAAGCTTGACCAATTGTTCCTTTTTGGGAAATATCGCTCGTTCCGGTGGCGGAATGTACAATTATGCTTATGAAGGAACAACCAATCCAAGCTTGACCAATTGTTCCTTTTCGGGAAATTTCGCTACTAATGATGGCGGCGGAATGTACAATAATGGTAGGCGAGGAACGTCCAATCCAACTTTAACCAACTGTTCCTTTTCTGGAAATTTCGCTTCAGATGATGGCGGTGGAATGTACAATAGCGGTTATTTAGGAACAACCAATCCAAGCTTGACCAATTGTTCCTTTTCGGGAAATTTCGCTTCAGATGATGGCGGCGGAATGTACAATAATGGTTATTTAGGAACGTCCAATCCAAGCTTAACCAATTGCCTTATTTGGAATAATAAAGATAATAGTGGAATCGGAATAGGCAACTCTAGCATTAGCAATATTAGTGATGCTACTACAACCATTACTTACAGCCTAATACAAGGTCAAAACCCCATTGGCACAGGCAATTTAGATGGCACTAATGCTAGTAACGACCCCTTATTTGTAACTTCACCTGATCCCAATACCGCCCCTACCATAGTCGGTGATTTACATTTACAACCTACTTCTCCTGCCATTGATAAAGGCACCAATATGGGCGCACCAACAACGGACTTAGACGGCACGCCTCGACCCTTGGGTGAAGGTATAGATTTAGGAGCTTTTGAATATATTCCACCCCTTTCTATCACTTTAGGTGCTACTGCTAACTGTGTTCCAAACAGTACTTATACTCAAGCGATTACGGTTGCCCATCCGACCCTTATGACTAATGGCATGATTCTACTCAATGGACAATCCTTTCCCATTACCTCCAATCCGCAAACGCTTACACTGACCAATCTACCAGCAGACGGGAATCCTGTGGACGTGACGGTCTCCTTTTCTGAAAATGATGTGCAATTTACTTATCCTAGTCTCTTTACAGCACCCAATGCGTCTTGTCTGCTATGCGACACCTATATCAGTAATGATACCCCTATCAGCGTCACTACTGCTGAAACCCCCATTATGATGTCCACCATTCACGTTCCACAAAATGGAGTTATCACAGATGTCAATATTAAAAATTTGAATGGATGGCAAAACAATTTTGGCTATGAGTTGATGTTTATCCTTATCAATCCACAAGGCATTCGGGATACCCTAATTGAGGTTTATTGTGAAATTCCAAATAGAATTAGCCGTTCTAAAATAGGTGGTTTTTATATAACACTAGATGATGAATTGACGAACGCTCCGTCCTGTCCATTTACGGAGGAACAGTTATTGCGCCCTCAACAACCTTTGTCCATGTTTAATGACACCCATGCAGCAGGCGATTGGGTATTGATTGTCAAAGATTTATATGGTGCTAATGACCTCCGTTTGGATGGCTGGGAATTAGAAATTTGTAGTGTCATTCCGCAAGCCCAAGACCCTTGTGAACAAACCACCCTAACCCTAAACGATACACCGATTCCAGATAGCACCTATCGTTCGGGTGGCACGATTACCTCGGCAGGGACGATTCCCGCCAATGGAACAGTTACTTTTAAGGCCGAAACGGCAATTACTTTAAAGGCAGGTTTTCACGCTGCTGCTCAAAGTATCTTTACAGCGGTGATAGAAGATTGTACACCAACGACTATCTTGCCTCCGACTCCAGCCACGGAGGTAGCGGTCTTTGACCCGATGGCTATCCAGACGACTGAAAAACGACTTATCCCAACAGAATCTGCTCCGATACTTGGACAACTCCACGTTTTTCCCAATCCTTTTAATCACCATACCCAAATCCGCTATCAACTGGAACGAGCAACACCCGTCGCTATCCGCTTATTTGATTTGAGGGGGAAAGAGGTGGTCAAGGTGTTGCCAAAAACGCAGCAGGCAGCAGGCCAGTATGGCTTAAGGGTAGAGGCGGCTGGGCTGCAAACAGGAATGTACTTTTTGCAGGTAGAGACGGAGGAGGGGAGAGTGAGTCGGAAGTTGGTGCTGGTTCAATAACATGAGAAATGGACAAAAAATGACCATTCGATAAAGGGTTTTCTTATAAAAAGTTATACGTCACGAAATCCTTATTTCGTATAACAAATTTTGCCGTATCGAACGGCAAAATTTGTAAAAAACCTTTTTTGATTTCTTTGGACTCGATGTCCAAAGAAATCAAGGTACAAAGAGTGAATTTTATTTTTATAAGAAAACCCTACCATTCGATAAGTGAGCATAGGTAAATGGGGTTGTATCAAAACATTCGGCAAATATTTTTTAGCCGAATAAAATTTCAAAACCCTCCCCCTAACCCCCTCCAAAGGGGGAAAAGTTCTGTGCAATTTGAAAAATCAGAACTTTTAATGGTGAACTTTTTCAAAACGGGTCTTTTGATACAGCCTCATCTTGATACAGCGTTTCATATTTTTTTGAAACGTTGTATTTCGTTTCGGTATTTTCTTTACCCCTTCTTCTTTTTCTTTCGCTTAAAAATAAAATCATAAGTCAAGACTAAGACAATTGATTGGTATAAGGAACTACCATTATCGGCGGGCGCTAATGAAAACAAATCTTCTGGAGTAATATTGGAGAAATCTACTAATTGTTGTTCTCCTCTTCGTTGACCAACCCCATAATCTAAGCCAATTGACATTTGATTATCCCAGACATTAAAAAGTCCGCCTGTTGAAAAATGATAAATACTTGGGGTGGCGGCTAAAAAGGCAAAATCGCCGAATCCTTCTACTTCTTCTCGTTGATTGAAATCTGTTCTAAATCCTAGGATTAAAGTAGACTCATTGTCTAAAATTCGTTGAATACCTAAGGCAACATTGATCACTTTTTTGTTTCCTGTTTTAATACTCACTTCTTGTGAAAAATCTCCTAATGAAAAACCATCAAAAGGATCGTCGGTATCTTGTAGGATGGTATATTTTTTTATTTCGTGAAAATATTCCGTAGAAAAAGAGATTCTAGTTTTGGGATTTAGCATAAAATCTAATCCAAAACCTAAAGACCAAGGCGTTTTATAATCTTTAAAGCTAACACTACTTAGGTTAGAATTGACTAAAGTGGAATCAGGGCTAGGTTGACGCAAATCGTCAAATTCAAAAGAGCCGCTTCGGATGATATGGTTATAGGTAGGGGTAGTTAGCGTAAGTCCAAATTTAAATTTTGGTGGTTGCCAAGAGATTCCTAACTTGCTGACCATACCCCCACTTGCGGTGAAATTATACTTTAATTGAGACCGCCAACCGAAAATGAGTTTTTCAGGAGTCGCTCGATTCACAATTTCTTTCCCAATTTCTACATTGGTACTTTCAGAGTGAAAAACCACAAATTGCGATAAGCCAACAGAAATATTAGCGCCTAATTGATAAGATGCGCCAAAGCCTAACCAGCGCTCGGATAACCTTCGTTGAAAATCTAAATTGCCAATAAAAATTAGTAAATCAGAGTCTGGTACTCTACCAATTTCTCGACCTCTAAAACTCAAATTAGATTTAAATCTAGTAAAAGTCGTTGCTCCTCCTCTAAAGCGTTCATTACCAAATAGGCGAAATCCAACTGCTGCAAAACCAGAGGTGAATCCAAAATCACTATCCTTTATTTTTGTGCCATTACCTAAAAAATTTCTAGTTTCTAAAACAGAATAAGTAGGCGTTAAAAAAGATAAGGATAAACCAAATTCTTCGCCTGTTCCCATTGCACCAGGGTTATAAAAAATAGCAGTTTCATCTTCTGTAGATGCAATGACTGCCCCATTCAATAGTAAACCTTTGGCGCCATATTGATTGGTCCAATAATGAGCATCGGTCTGGGCCAATAGAATAGTAGGAAAAGTTAATAACAGTAGTAAAATCGGTAGTAAATTTTTCATGGTCCGTATACATTATTTCTCCTTTGACAAAATGTTGTCTTTTTAACAGGTATTACTCATGAGGTGTGGCTACTGGGCTTTTATAAAGACATGTAAACCATTAAAAGGTTGGAATCATGTGTATCTCGTAAAGCTAGGAAACATTTTCTTTTTCATTTGATAAATTATCAAATATATCCGTTTTTTTACAAAAAAAGCCTTTCCTATCTTGGAAAGGCTTTTTGTCGAGGATACACCATTTAGTTTATTGAGCCTTTTCAAAAGAGAAAAGGACAAATGTGCTTAATTGAGAGAATGATCTAAGACCGTATTAGTAGACGAAATCGCATTTAAACGGTATTGTGAGGGGCTGCATTTAAAAGTGTTCCTAAAACAACGAGAAAAATAAGCGATATCTCTAAACCCTACGGCATAAGCGACGACTTTTATCGAAAAGTTGGAAGCAACTAATAAAGTAGCACTTTCCTGTAATCGAATGTGTCGAATATACAAAGCCGTTGAAAACCCAGTATATGCCTTTATTTTTCTAAATAATTGAGAACGACTAATCTGCATTTTTTGACTTAGTGCTTCACTTTTGAAATGTTCGTCGTCTATATGTAATTGAATGAACTTATTCACTTTTAATAAAAAATCATTTTTCATATTGGAATTGACTGGCGACTTAATTATTTATAAATATTCGGAAAATTTTCATACAGTAATTAATCATTTTAAGGGATTTACAGAGGTAGAAAAAAGAAAATTATTGAACACTAATAATACTATCAAATTTTTAATTAAATATAGACATCATCCAAATGTTGCTTTGAAAACTGTTAACATTAGAGTGTCTAAATTTCGGTTGATGGATCATTATAGACTCGCATGGATAACCGACCAAATAGCAGAGTTTTTGGCTTATAAATTTCCAAATGAAGATTTTTAAGAAAAGAAATTTAATTAAGCAGAAAAAGGCGTCAACAAATCCTTCAGTTTAATACTTCGATAATTCTTAGCAAATTGTACAATATGCGGGTAATGACTAAATTCTACTTCTTCGTGACTGGTGGTTAAAATAACGGCAGAACAACCTGCACGATAAGCCGCTTCTGCACCCGTTACACTATCTTCAAAAATCAAACAATCTTTTAATGGCAAGCCCAGCGCATCTGCTGCTAATTCAAAAACTTGAGGGTCAGGCTTTCCTTTGGTCACATCATCAGAATGGAATAAGGCTTTAAAATAGGGGCTAATAGGTAAATTTTCTAACACAAAATAAGCATTGTCAGGTGGTGCGGCAGTAGCAATTGCCATTGGAATGTTGGCTAATTTGGCAGCGTCTAAAAACTCCCTAAGTCCGTCAATTAATTTGATCTCTGGTTGATAAATAGTTCGATAAGCAATTTCTTTTTCTTTAGAAATTTGGATTCTTTCTTCCATAGTAAAACGGTCGCCAAACAGCCGTTCTAATAATTCAACATTGACGCCATGCACCTTGGCATGTACTTCTTCTAACGTCCAATCTATCCCATATTCTTTTAGCTTTTGTTGCCAAGCTCGATGATGCACCATCATGTTGTCAATCATGGTGCCATCCATATCAAAAATGAAGCCTTTTATTGGGTGTTTTTGGGTCATTGTAGTTCTATAGTTAATGCTGCCATGTTGCGATATTGCCTTGTTAACATCGCAACAAGGTAACATCGCAACAAAAATTAGGAATTAATTATGATTTTGCCTATGTCTATTACATTATGTTTGGACAAGAATGCCTCGGCTACGATTTTAGCCACTAAAATAAACATAAGCAGCCACGATCAATACACAAACCAATACTGACCAATAAACATCTGCTTTGGTGTAACTAGCTTTGACTGCTGCTTGATCTTCGGCAGAAACGGTGCCAAAAGCTAAGCCTGCTATGCGGTCATAATCAGGGGCTGGTGTTCGCTTACTGACGACGATCATGACAATGGCACTTACCAAGAAAATCAGTAAACTGTAGTACTGGAAGAAGATATTATTGACAATCCAAAAGAAAGAACCTTCTGAGTATTGATAGCCTGATAAAGCAACAGGCGTATCGACGGCTAAACGGAATAAGCCCATTAAGAAACCGATGGCTAAAGTCCATAAAGCACCTTGGGTATTCATTCGTTTATTGAAAATACCGAAGAAAAAGACGACAAAAATAGGTGGGGCTAAATAGCCTTGCACACTTTGTAAATACTCGTATAAACCCCGACTTCCTTGAATCACGGGTATCCAAAGCAAACCAATAACGACCATGCCTAAAGTAGCAATTCGACCAATTCTAACTAAATCTTTTTCAGAAGTATTGGGTCTGAATTTGGAATAAAAATCCATCGTAAAGAGGGTAGAGGAAGCATTAAAAACGCCTGCCAAAGAACTCATTAAAGCAGCTAATAAACCAGCTACTACAATCCCCCTAATACCTGCTGGTAAGACGGTAGCGACTAATAAAGGAAAGGCTTGTTGCGCATTGGCAGTAATCAAATTGCCTTCGCTATCCATAATGGCTTCTCGAATCGTATCTATTTTTCCACTTTCTGCCAAAGCAAAACAAATAATACCGGGAATAATAAAGATAAAAACTGGTAATAATTTTAAAAATGCTGCCGCGATTGTTCCTCTTCTCGCCTCCGTCAATCCATTGGCGCCCAACATTCTTTGGACGATATATTGATCAGTACACCAATACCACAAACCGATAATGGGCGCACAAAACAGCATGGTAATCCAAGGATAATTGGTGTTAAAATACCAAGCTTGGGTCGTTTCATTCTTGATAGGCATCCAAGTACTTTCTAAGCCTTCTGGTAGAATTGGTCGCCATAAATTAAAGGCTTCAGAACCTGCAATGGTTCTCAATTCTCCCCAGCCACCTAAAGCATCTAAGCCATACCAAGTCACTAAAATAGACCCAATGATGAGGATTACTGTTTGAATAGATTCTGTATAAGCGACGGCTTTTAAACCACCCAATGTACTATAAATACCCGTTAGCACAATGACTAAAATAGAGCCGAACCAAAAGCTATTTAAACCAAAAAAGTTAATATCAGGGAGTAAAACACCGAATACAATCCCGCCCGCAAAGATACCAACTGCCACTTTTGTTAACACATAAGCGACCAAAGAAATCATAGACAACACCCATCGAGCAGTAGGCGAGTAGCGTTTTTCCAAAAATTCGGGCATGGTATAAATTTTGGAACGCATATAAAAAGGAGCCAATACCCAACCTAGGACCAGTAAACACCAGGCATGTAATTCATAATGTGCTTGAATGACCCCATCGGTAGCCCCTGAACCAGCCAATCCTACTATATGTTCTGAACCAATATTGGAAGCAAAAATAGAAGACCCTACCACAAACCAACCTAGATTTCTACCCGCCAAGAAAAAATCTTCAGAAGTATCATTTTTCTGCCGAATTACCCAAAAAGCAATTCCTAAAATCAAAGCAAAATAGGCGATAATAATCACCCAATCAATGGTATCTAATACAGTCATTTCGTTTTATTTTACTTAGATTAATCAAAATCGCCCCTAAGTAAATCAATTTTGTGGAAATTTTATAGCAATTGAGGATTTTCTAGCCTTCCTTAATTTTTTCGTAATACAATTCGACCATTTGTATGAGGGCCTTCGCAATCATCACCAGAAAAATTGATGACCAAATCGGTTAAATTTTCCAAAACACCTTCCCCTGTATAAATGCCATTGCAAGCGCCTCCCATAAAACTGACGAGCCTTTGGTCGTACCTAAAAGTGGAGATTTGATCTTCTTGTAACTTGAATGAAATCATGCCATCATTTTGACCACCACAACAAGAAGTGAAATTACTAGAATACCAAAATGGACCGCTAATTAAATTGCCCTTGAAAGTTAATTCCGCAGTAATGCCAAAAGCCGTATAGATATTATCATCCCAAGTACCAATAAAACGACCATCTAAAAAATGACCATCTGTAATTTTAGCTTCGGCAATCTGTGAATTTAATAGTACATCATCCTCAATTAAGACCGTAAAACCAATGAAATAATCAATATCATTGGCAATTGCTGCGCCAGTTACATCTTTTAAATTACTGGATAACGTAACTTGATTATCTTCCATAATGGTTGTAATCCGATGATAACTATCACTTGGTAGTTCCCCTGCTTGGGTAGAAGTGAAATTTGGGAAATCTGCGGGATTAATTAAAAAAGCCCTTAATTCTTTGATAGTCGATGGGTTGTTTACTTTAAAACGAACGAGTATATCGCTTGCATTTTGGTTATTGGCAACATCAATTGCTCTAATAGCAAATATTTCGTCGCTACTTAAATTAGGGGTCTCAGAATTGCAACCATACCAACTAAACCATAAAAGGAGTAATAAAAAAAGAATTAATTTTTTCATAAAAATCAATATTTTGAAGAGTGATAAGAAATAGAATGTGGTAAAAGCCTCCATACTGTTTTTTGTAAGCCAATTGGGGAAGTTGACCCTTACCCTTTGTTTTTACAAAATGGGTAACGGACAAGGATAACTTTCAGCTGATGACTATGGGCGTTTTATCCGACCATCATGCTTCAAAAATGAGGGGTATCGGTAGAAAAGAAGTGAAGAATTATAAAATTTGACCTTTTCTTAGTAACGGATAAAAAAGAAATTGAACATGCCGTGTACCATAAACCGAATAAATCTTATTACACTTCCGATTTTTTGGACAATTTCGTTCGATATTGCCGAGGAGAGCAACCCACTATTTTCTTAAAAGCTGCATTAAAAGTGGTCTTATTATTAAAGCCAACTCGGTAAGCGATTTGGATAATATACGTTTTATCATTGGTAGGGTTGGCTAATAATTGCTGTGCTTCTTTTACCCGAAGTTCAT
The DNA here is from genome assembly GCA_965277445.1 of Saprospiraceae bacterium. Lineage (GTDB taxonomy): Bacteria > Bacteroidota > Bacteroidia > Chitinophagales > Saprospiraceae > JAFMDF01. The sequence goes on from CBDICY010000013.1 coordinate 406,463, forward strand.
TGATGTATTGATTAAAACTTTTGCCAAATTTTTCATTAATGACTTGAGATAAATGGTGGGAAGAAGTGTTTAATTGAGTGGCGAGATCTTTCATTTTTAATTCATTATTTCGGTAAGGTTTTTCTTTTTGAATGATTGCTTGCAAAGCTTTTTCAATAGATTGAGCAGCAGCAGTTGTCAAAGAAGACGTGGCATATTTTTTTTCTTTTAAAAATGCTTTTTTGAACAAACCGCCAGAAAAAATGAGTGGTCGTTTATACCCTAAATAGCCGATAGCATAAATGGAAATGGTCATGATGCTACAAATTAAAAAATCGTAGGCTAAGAGGAAAAAAGGTTGGTTCACGATTAAAAAATAACTGAGGTAACTAAACAAAAAGGCAGCATATAAGGCGAGTAGCATCCGCAACCATTTTTTGCGGATAATTTCCGTTTCAATGGAGAAGATTTGGATTTTCTTAGGCGTTATGAGTTGAAGGTATAAGTAAATTTTCCAACCAAAATAAGCCAACAAATGCAGGGCAAAAAATTTAAATTGCCCCATATAGCCGATAAATTTTAACCATTGATAAGGTTTGGGAAAAGGAGTTTCGCCTGTGACGTTGGCTAATTTAGTAACGGCAGGCTGGAAATAGAAGGGTGAAAAAAAGATAAGATATATAAGGACAGGAATAAAGTGAACCCACCACCATTTTTGCAATTTTGGTTGAGACCGTAAGGAATCTAAATAAAGTAATAAGAGCGGACCAAATAAATAGTTTAAAGGTAAGTTAGTATAAAAGAAATGAGGAAGTTCATAAATATAATTCGTCCAATAGGAGAAGTTAAAAATGAGCATATAGCCAAAGGCAACCAGGAAGACTGCTAAATACCCATTGGAGGCTACTTGTTTTTTATTGGTGAATAATAAGAAAGAAAAGAAAATACTTTGCCCTCCTGCGATTAGAAAAATAATTGGCCAAAAACTTAGTGTGATTGCTGGTATTTCCTCCATAATTTACTTGTTTGAATCTAGCAATTAGTAGTGCAGGAATTATAAAAATAGTTGCTAGACTGGGCTAAATTGTAGCACTTTTACAATACCCCTTTTCGAGAACCATAAATATCCTTAACTTTGTGGGCTTAGATTTATAGTTATTGTATTTTTTACACTAACTTTACGTTCCTTAAATTTTTCTAACAAAAATAAATAAATATGGCTCGTTTTAGATCCGGCGTTCTTTTCGGTGATGAGGTTACAGAATTACTGAATTATGCGAATGAAAATAATTTTGCCATTCCTGCGGTAAACGTAGTAGGAACAGATTCTGCAAATGCAGTATTAGAAACTGCAAAAGCGGTCAACTCTCCAGTAATCATTCAGTACTCTAATGGTGGTGCGCAATTTTTTGCGGGAAAAGGTTTGTCGAATGAAAATCAAAAAGCAGCCATTTTAGGGGCTATTTCTGGCGCTTTACATGTACATAATATGGCAAAGGCCTATGGCGTACCTGTACTTTTGCACACCGATCATTGTGCTAAAAAATTATTGCCTTGGATGGATGGTATGTTAGATGCAGGGGAGAAATTCTTTGCGCAAACAGGCAAGCCACTCTATAGCTCTCATATGTTGGATTTATCAGAAGAGCCATTAGAAGAAAATATTGCTATCTGCAAAGCTTACATGGAGCGAATGTCTAAAATTGGTACAACGATTGAAATTGAATTAGGGGTAACTGGTGGAGAAGAAGATGGCGTAGATAACTCTGATATTGATAGTGCAAGATTATACACACAACCAGAAGAGGTAGCAGCAGCTTATGAAGCATTGAGTGTAGTAAGTGACCGATTTACAATTGCCGCAGCATTTGGTAATGTACATGGTGTTTACCGTCCAGGTAATGTAGAATTGACACCAGTTATCTTAAAGAATTCTCAAGATCACATCAAAGAGAAATTTAAGACAAAAGATAATCCAATCAATTTTGTATTCCACGGTGGTTCTGGTTCTGAAAAGGCGAAGATTACAGAAGCAGTAGGCTATGGAGCAGTTAAGATGAATATTGATACGGATATGCAATGGGCTTTCTGGGAAGGCGTCAAGCATTATGTAGATGATAATTCTGGGTATTTGCAAGCACAAATCGGAAACCCTGATGGTGATGATATCCCGAATAAAAAATATTACGATCCAAGAAAGTGGTTAAGAAAAGGAGAAGAGAACTTTGTGAAGCGATTAACTGTTGCTTTTGAGGATTTGAATTGTATTAATAGAAACGCTTAAAGAGAAGTCAGAGGTCAGACCGCTTCGCTGTCAGAAGTCAGATGACTTAACTTATCTGACAACGAAGTGGTCTGACAATGAAATGGTCTGACTTCTGACACCTTAAAGAGAATATGATATTACCAATTTACGCCTACGGGCAACCTGTTCTAAAAAAAGTAGCAAAGGATATTGATAAAGATTACCCTGAATTGGAGAAATTGCTTGCCGATATGTGGGAGACCATGTATAATGCACAAGGTGTTGGTTTAGCAGCACCTCAAATTGGTAGAGGCATTCGTTTATTCTTAGTGGATTCTATTCAAGCAATGGAAGAAGGCAAAGAAGCAGATGGCATCAAACAGGTCTTTATCAATGCAAAAAAGATAGAAGAAACAGGAAAAGAATGGGCGTATGAAGAAGGCTGTTTAAGTATTCCTGATGTCCGAGGAGATGTCAAGCGTCAAGATACGTTAACTATTCGTTTTTTAGATGAAAATTTTGAAGAACATACGGTTACTTATTCAGGCATCAACGCTAGAGTCGTACAACACGAATACGACCATATTGATGGCTTATTGTTTACCGAAAAACTGAAGCCAATCAAAAAGCGCTTGATTAAAAGAAAATTGGAAAATATCAAGAAAGGAAAAATACGATCGGAATATAAGATGAAGTTTGTAGTGCCTAAACGGTAAATGATAGAAGTCAGAAGCGAGACCATCATCTTCGATAATTGTCAGAAGTTAGATAAGTATCGTCTGACTTCTGACAATAAATTTTAATTTATGATCTGACATCTAACTTCTAATATTTTACTTCCGTCCAAAATCAGCAGGAATCTCACCCCAACTTTTAGTCTCCCATTTTAGAATAGGATTGGTAAAGGAATTATTATGTAGCCATATTTCTGCTCGTCGTACGACTTCAAAAAGGGCTTCTGTTTTAATAGTTTTTTCTAATTTAGTTCGACACTTCTTAGCCTTCACCCAACCCATGGCAATTTTAGAATCTGTATAAATCGGGGTGTTTTTACCTTCTCTTTTTAACCAAGCTAAAACGTGTACTAAAGCTAAAAATTCTCCAATATTATTGGTGCCTAAATTAAATTTTTGATGGAAATACTGATGTTTCGTTTTAGTATGTACGCCCTGATACTCCATCACGCCAGGATTGCCGGAACAAGCAGCATCGACACTAATACTCTCCCAAATAATGGCTTGTCTAGAAGCAGCGGATAGTTGACTCGTTTTTTTCTTGCCGGATCCAATAAAGTCTGTTGCTGCTCCCGAATAATAAGCTGCTTTGGCTTCTTTTTCAGTCTTAAAAGACTTGTATTTGGCATTCGGAAATCCTTTGATTTGCCGTTGGCAATCTTTCCAAGAAGAATAAATGCCTGGTGCGGCACCTTGCCAGACTACATAGAATTTTGGTTTTGCCATAGTACTATAGGATGACAGGATTTTTATGGATTAACAGAATAGGTAATTTAAATTTAAAAGTGAGGGCGTAAAAAAAATCCGAAAATCTAACGCTTGTAAGTTAACCTACTTTTACATTTTGAATTTCTTAACCTAAGCCCTCTGCACTTCGCCCGCTGCTACAAGTATCTTCGTTTCACCAATTTAATAAAAATCTTTGCCTTATTCCGCTTACTCTTATGTGTCCAATTAAATTTCTCTGCGATATTGGTGGACAAATAAGCTTTGGCTTCTTCAAAAGATTTTAAGTTATTTAAATCTCGGATGACGTTGCGATATAGGGAATTATCTGCGCCAAAAAGCTCGTTGACGGTGAAAATTCTTTCATTGAGTCCCATTGCATTATTTAAGTCATTAATTCGAGATTGTCCTAATTTTTCTGATAATTCTCTTGCATCAGTACTTACTTGGAATAAATCTGCGTGCTCTGGATCAATGACCGTTGTTGGCGTAACTTTTCTTGGTTTGGGAACTGCAACGGGTGTAGGGGCAGCTTCCACAACAGGCGGCGGCGGTGGAGGTGTTGCTATTCTTGGCGATGGCGTTACAACAGCTGCGGTTATTTCTTCCACGACAGGAGGGGGAGGTGGTGGTGGTGTAACAACCGTTTCTATTTTTTTTCGCACAACTGGTGCTGGCGGCGTATAGGCTGGTGGAGGTGTATAAGTTGGTTTAGGAGCAGCCCTTTTAGGTTTTACAGGAACAGCTACTGTTGATTCCTCTTGTAAAAAAGCATCATATAATTGCTTGACATAATCACGCATCAAATCTTTTTCGATGGTTGCCACATTGTCGGCATCCAAACTCATACTTTTATATAAACGATTTATTTTATCTAAAAGAATTTTGGCTTTAGTTAGATTCATGTAGGTTATTTTCAGTTGCGGGTTGCGAGTTACGGGTTGCGAACAACGCCAAACTGACAAACCATTTATTTTTAAGTGATGGTTATTTATGAGTGGTCAAACTTATAAAAAAGTTAGAATTATTGCCTAATTTTTTAGCGCTAATTCTTTTTAACTGCTATTTACAAGCAATTTCAATAATTACCAACGTTTTTTTAGGCAAACTATTGGTCAATTGGAAAAAAAACATGGTTATTTGTGCTTTTTCAAAATAATTAGTTAATCTAAGTTGCGAAGACGCTGAAATGGTTATCTTGTTTTATGATTATATTGCTAATGGGGCTATAAATCTCGAATTAAAGATGCTCTAGCATTGTAACAATATAACAATCCAACAATTTTCCGCAACTTGAGTTGGTTGTTTGTGATTGACCTACCAATCACCAATCACCAATCACCAATCACTAACCTATGTTTTTAGAACCACATTTTAAAGGACAACGCAGCGGATGGATAGAAGTTATTTGTGGTTCCATGTTTTCTGGAAAAACAGAGGAATTAATTCGTCGGTTAAAACGAGCTAGAATTGCTAACCAAAAAGTAGAGATATTTAAGCCTAAAATAGATACACGTTACGATGATGTGGCCGTCGTTTCCCATGATTCCAATTCTGTCTTATCAACGCCTGTTACTAGCGCAGCAAAAATTTTGGACTTAGTAGAGGGCGTTAATGTCGTTGGCGTTGATGAAGCGCAATTTTTTGATATGGAGATTACGGAGGTTTGCCAGACTTTGGCATTAAAAGGCATCCGAGTAATCGTCGCAGGTTTGGATATGGACTATTTGGGGAATCCTTTTGGACCGATGCCTAATCTATTAGCTGTTTCAGAATATATCACTAAAGTCCACGCTATCTGTCAACATTGCGGCAATCTAGCCACTCATTCTTATCGCTTAGCAGCAGACGAAGGACAAGTTGTTTTGGGAGAAAAGGATACTTACGAACCTCGCTGTCGAACTTGTTACCACATGGGGAATATTTTGAATCTAAAGTAGCTCGGACATTCTTGTCCGAATGAGACTGTATCAAAAGACCCGTTTTGAAAAAATCCACCATTAAAAGTTCTGATTTTTCAAATTGCACAGAACTTTTCCCCCTTTGGAGGGGATTAGGGGGAGGATTCTGAAATTTTATTCGGCTAAAAAATATTTGCCGAATGTTTTGATACAACCCCATTAAGAGTAGCTTACTAAATAGATAGTCAGGTAAAAAATTAATAATAATCCGTTGTCTTCATTCATCCGTTGGTAGAAAATAATCCAACGGATGAATGAAGACAACGGATTTGACGAGCTAAGTTATATTCCAAATATTGGTTTTAACGTGATTTTTGGATAATACTAATTGATAATCAAGGATTTAGTTCCAGAGGAGCGGTGCTGTTTGTAGAAAATGATTCAAAAATGTTCCAAAGGTCTGGAAGACCGACCCCGTTTTTGGCTGATTTTTAACAGAGTCGGTCTTCCAGACCTTTGATCAAGAAGGATTTATCAAATATTTTCTACAAACGGATTCGGTCTTCCAGATCTTTTGCTTATCCAAAACTCACGTTATTTTAATATCAATCTTTAATCTGATTATCTAAAAATCAGAAAGATTACTGATAAACAGAAGGTTACATTTTAAAACTTAAAATATCTGTTTTAAACCCAACCAGTAGTTGGCATTTTATTTTAGAAATTGATATTTTTGATCTACCCATCGCACAGGGAATCTACCCCAACCCATTTTACCCATCACATTATTGAATTTTTTTAATGAACTAATTAGAAGAATTCCGCATAACCTCAAACGATTATATTTTGCTACCACTTGGCAAAAGGCAAATGATCGAAACCTATGAAAATAGCCTTAATGTTAGTCTAGCACCAAAAGCTTATTTTTAAGGCAGAGTTTACCCTTTGCCGTTCGCCTGCTGCCTTTAGCCGAGTAATAATTATTTTTTATCATTTTTATTTTATTAAACTAAAACATTTCAAAAGATGAGTAAATGCTTTTCCTTTTTGATGATTTTACTATTGGCTATGACCATTAGTAGTACTGATGCAGTCGCACAAGATGAACGTCTTGTTATGATTCGTACAGATTTTGGAGATATGACCTTCAAACTGTATAATGACACGCCACTTCACCGGGATAACTTTATCAAGCGGGTGAAGGAAGGTTTTTACAATGGCACTTTATTTCACCGAGCGATTCCTTATTTTATGACGCAAGGAGGGGATCCAAATTCCAAAGGAGCGCCCATGACAAAAGGGTTAGGAGTAGATAACTGTGGCGTTATTCCCGCAGAGATCAGACCCAATCATTTTCACAAAAAAGGGGCTTTGTCCGCTGCTAGAATACCTGATAGCGGCAACCCGAAAAGAAATTCTAGTGCTTGCCAGTTTTTTGTAACTCAAGGTTGGGTACAGAACGATCAGCAAATAGATTCGCATGAAAATGAGAATCGGAAGTTTAGTTATTTCCAAAGAGCATGGTACAAGGTTCGAGGAGGCTATCCATTTTTGGATGGCGATTATACCATTTTTGGCGAGATCGTTGATGGTTTGGAGGTGTTGGATATGATTATGGCGGTTCCAACAAGCAAAGAAGCAGCGACTAAAGATAGACCTTTGATTAATATTGCGATGAATGAAGTGAAGATGTTGAATTAGACGGTTGAATGGTAAACGGTTTAGGGTATACGGTTGGGATATACTCTGCACGGGATAAAATTGTGATTCGGGAACTGTACGGGCAGCCCTAGTCGTAGGGCAACCACAAGGGATTGCCCGTACAAGGCTTCAAATTCAAAATCACTTTTTTACACCGTTTGGAGTATAGATACTCTACCGTGTACCGTGCACCGACAACCGTGTACCGTCAACATCAAACATTTATTTCCTACCTTTAATACTACTTTGAAATTAACTACTTTTGCAAATTCATTTCTCCACTAAAAGAATAATTGTTGAAGCAAAAAGTAGCCATTCTCCACGAAGACGAAGATGTAGTAATCGTCAATAAGCCAGCAAGATACTTGTCCATTCCTGATCGGCACGACGAGACGAAGCCAAATGTCTTAGGTTTTTTGAATAATAAATATGGAAAAGTATTTACGGTACACCGCCTAGATAAAGAGACGAGCGGTATTCTTTGTTTTGCTAAAACGGAGGAAGCACATAAGGCATTAAGCAAACAATTTCAGGAAAGAACGGTCGAAAAAATCTACTATGCCCTAGTAGATGGTATTTTGACGCCTACCGAAGGAGAAATAGACCAAGGTATTGCACCACATCCAGCTAGACCAGGAAAAATGATGGTCTCCAACAAAGGAAAAAAGTCTTTAACTACCTATAAAGTTATTGAACAATTTAGAAATTTTGCCTTAGTAGAAGCAAATATCAAAACAGGCAGAACCCACCAAATTAGAGTCCATTTTGAAGCGATTGGCTTTCCTTTAGCCATTGATGCATTGTATGGAACAAGAACCGAATTCTTATTGTCAGAAGTGAAATTGAAAAAATATAAATTGGGCAAAGACCAAGCAGAACGCCCATTAATGAGTCGAACCACTTTACACGCCTACCGTTTAGAAATAGACCAGCCAACTACCCAAAAAAGGTTAATTATTGAAGCGCCTTTGCCAAAAGACTTTGCGGCAATCGTCAAACAGTTGCAAAAGTGGAATAAATAATCTAAATTAATTTATATTAAAAAATAAAATTTAAAATTTCGTTTTTTCTCCCTCATTTATTTTTTGTTAAACTATCCCCTGCAATACATTTTTTGATTCTATTGGCGTTAATAGAGAACTCTGCCAAATAAAAGTTTGTTCCCATTACCACCAACGAATCACCTTTTGTGCATCCTTGTTTATTAAAGATTTAATTATTCTACGAAAACCAACCAATTTATTAAAACAGGCATTGTTTTTAGAATAGATGAGAAGTGGCTTAGGCAAGTTTAATACAATTGCAACTTCAAGTGCAACCTCAACTTCAATTTTACGATGGTAATTTGAGATTTAAATTATTAAAGGCACTTAAAATATAATTGGCTACCAATACACCTTTTAACGACCCTCTATAAACCCCATTGTATTATGAGACGATTGATTCTTTTTATTGGCTTATTAATTGGTTTAGCGGCTTTCCAAAGTTGCAAAACAACCCAACCTGCGGTATATCCTGAACCAGTTATCGGTGCAGCCATTTTTGATTATTGGATACATAGTCCACTACATCCAGAAAATAATCAGGCGGTCACTTTTAAAACGAAAGTGGCGGATAACGAGGGGATAACGAAGATAGAGTTGATGGTGTATGAATACGAATTATATGAAAATAATGACGGATTACCATCAAAAAGAAAGCGAGTGGATAGTCAATGGGGCTTAGTCTACGATTGGGAATTTAATGGAACAGAGAAAACGGCGGAGGTCGCATTTAATTTTCCTAGAGGATTCCGAGCATTTTCCAATATCGAATATATTTTTAGAGTACATAATTCTACGGGGGCGGTATCAGAACGATTGGCGATATTTGATGGAGGAGATGCTAGATGGCCGTTAGACAAAATTACTTTATATGCGACTTCTAGAAATCCGTTGACCAACTCTATCAACCTTTGTTTGTTTCCAGATACGGATTACCAACAAGATTGGCGAGGATTTTTGACGGATATGGAGACCCTGATTTTCGATGGCTTTCACCAGAATAATAAAATTAGCGGGCATAAAGAGAATTGGCAGTTTTATTATACCCAACGAGAAGCAGATGGCTTAGCTATTTCCAAACATTTTTATGAAGAGGATGTTTTTCCTAGTTTTGTGAAAAATTCAGAGATTCAAGGGATTGATGCCTATGGATTGATGCATAAAGAACCTTATAGTGATGGCGCTTATTTAAAAAGTAATATTCATTTTTTAGCCTATAATCTATTTACCGCCGAGAGTTATAATCTAGGAACGGCTATTCATGAATCAGCTCATGCTATCTTTAATTTAAGTGATGAATACGATCTATGCGCTTGTTTTGAGCATCCTGACGGCGCCAATATGTTTAAAACTTTAAAAGGTTGTCAAGAATTTAATGAAGACAACGGTTTTCCTGTGAGCGATTGTACCCCATTGGAACACTTAAATGGGCAGAGTTGGTATATGTCGGAGCCTTCCGCCATGTTTGAAAGTAAGGAGTTATGCGAAGCTTTTAATACAGAAAATGGCTATGATAATGGTATCTGTGAACGATTTAAAGATTATGACGGAAAAGTATATTATCGGGCGCTAGATGGTTTATGCATTATGCAGGATGACGGAGATCATATTGTAAGAGATTTTAAGCGAACCTGTAGCCGAATTATTGATAATTTTTACGAAAAATTGAATCAACACCCTACCGCTTTTACCCCGACGAATATGGAAGATATCGAGAATATTTTTGGTTATGAACCAGTAGTTATGATGGAAATGGTCAACGAAAAAGAGCAACTGGCTTTTAAATTTAAAGGTATCCAAAATGGCGTGCCTAAGAAAAATTTAGCCAAAAGAGATGCCATTCAATTGGATTTTATCCAAGCTTCTGGCGATAAATATAGTTTGAGCTTACCTGACCCAGATCACATGCATATTCATAAAGACACAGAAGAAGATGAAGTAGTCGATATTCCAAGTGTCAATTATACTTTTGCTGTTCCTTATTGTGAAGATTTGCAAACCATGATTTGTGCGCAACATCCCGCTAAAAATGATCAATTGGTCGCTAAAAGTGTGGACTTACAACCAAGTGTAGAAATTACTCGTATGGATTTGGGCGCCCCTTTGAAGGCTGCGCAGGAGATGATGACGAAGAAGGAGTAAATGGAAGTTAATATTTCATGTTTTTCTGTAGGCGCATAGCTTTTGCTGATAGCAAAAATGGGTAGCCTTTTGCCTTGTGCTTGCCCTTCTCAGGAACAAATTCTTTAAAATTTGGGCAACCATAAAGGATTGCCCCTACAAGATTTTCGTCAAATTGAGAGGTTTGATACCAATAATTTTTTATAGGAAAACCCTTTAACCTTAAATAACCTCTAATAACTTCCTAAACCCCATCCAACCAATTCTTAAAAACGCTCGCCTTTTGCTGACTAATAATGGTCTTTTCTGATAAATTAGGTACAAGTTGTACCGCTAACTTTCCTTTAAACCAAGTATCTACTTTTGCAATCCCTTGAATATGCGTCATGATTTGCCGATTGATGCGAAAGAAATGTTGCGGATTTAATTGCGTTTCCAATTCTCCTAAAGTATAATTAATAGGGTAGCGTTTTCCTGCCGTTGTGACCAATAAAACTAAATTTCCATCTGCGATAAAATAAGCGATTTGTTCAATAGGAATTGGTTGTAAACTTTTCCCTGATTTGACTAGAAAACGGGTTTTATACTGCTTTTCTTGTAGTTTAATACTTTTAGCGAGTTGCTGATAATCTATCGCTAACGGCTTCTTTTCTAAAGCTTGGTATTTTTGAATGGCTCGATTTAAATCGGTTTGCTGAATCGGTTTTAGTAGATAATCAATGCTATTAAGTTGGAAAGCTTTGATGGCGTATTCATCAAAAGCCGTCGTGAAAATAATCGGGCAGTTAATTTGTATGGTTTCAAATATCTGAAAACTCAAGCCATCGGTTAATTGAATGTCTAAAAAAATCAAATCTAAATCAGTACTATTTTGGCCCAACCAATCCACCGCTTCTCGAACACTTTGTAAGGTTTGGACGATTTCAATATTGGCTTCAGCATTTTGCAATAAGCGTTGTAATTGGCGAGTAGCAATCGCTTCATCTTCTATAATAACGGCTTTCATGGATTAAGTATTGATGGTTAATAAAGGCACTCGAACTTGAAAAGTCGTGTTCGTTTGTTGGATTTCAATTTGGGTATCAGATAGCAGCGTAAATCTTTTTTGAATATTTGCTAAACCCATGCCCGTTGATGCAACTGGCGTAACTAATGGTGCTAAATTATTGGAAATTTCAATGATGCCCCCTTTTTGTTCAATAGAAATGTTTAATGGATTCGCTTGGTCAAAACCATTATGTTTAACCGCATTTTCTAAGAGTAATTGTAAGGTAAAAGGCGGTATATAAAAACGTTGGTTCGGCGATTCTAAATACTTTTCGTCAATTTGCAAACTATCTCCAAATCGAGTTTTTAACATAAAAATATAAGCGGATAAAGTAGCTAATTCTTGCTCCAAAGCTATGACTTCTTCTGCCCGAAATTTTAATACATTGCGGTAAATATTGGATAATTGACCAAGAAAATGACTAGCAGCGACAGGATCTTCTTGAATTAAGCCATTCAAGGTATTAAAATTATTGAATAAAAAATGAGGCGAAATCTGATTTTTTAATAACGTTAATTGCGCTTTAGCGTTTTCTTTTTCTAACGACTCCGCTCTAATGGCTGCTGTTTGCCATTGGTTTCTAAAATTGCGCAATTGATGAAAACTACTCGCAATGGCATTTACAAAAAAGAGTTGAGAAAGCATTAAGATAATATGATATAGACTAATCGTATCTGTTGCCCCTTGTTGGATTTCATAAGTCTTGACAGGAATATAAAGCGCCAAACCAACGCAACTAATGACTAAGAAGCTAAGGCAAAAAGGCCATAAAAACCGCTTGCCTAAGCTTTTCGTCGTCGGATTCTTTTTATCTAGATAATTGATAACAAGTCGGTTAATTTCAAACAAGGCAAGGACAACCAATAAGAAGATACCCAATAAAAACCAGTCGAAATACATTGCGTTAAAAGCATGCGCAATAAAAGAATTGGTGAACAAGACAATGCCTACTACAATTGGTAATAAATAACGAAGGTATATTTCTAGGTTTTTCATGATTAATAATGTTTTGATAGATGGTTTACTTCGATCATAATATTTTAGTGAAGGCTTAGATACGTCAAAATTTGGTTAGGCGCTTGGGTATTCAATATCGAAAATTAGGTTGATTTACGCCGCAATCATAGATCTAAAATCATATATCATACATCATAAATCTGCCAGATAGAAATGAATTGTTCTGTTCTACCTAGATGGATTTATGATGTAAGATTTAGGAACTATGATTTAAGATTTTGGTAATCCCTCAGCCCACCCCAACCCTACAAATAATCAATAGCCTCCACCAACTCATAATCCTCCGCATACTCAATTAATTCTCGTAAAATTGGGGCGTGACCTGCACCAAAAATAACTAAAATTCTATCTTCTTTAGAAGTGGTGATTTTATTGATATTGGAAAAGATGCGAATGTTCCGGTGGTACCAATCAGCGACCAAATCTGCGCCAGGATAATCGGTTCCTTTGCCGACCTTGCAAAAATCCATATAGAAACCATGCGATTTTTTAAGATAGTCAGGTTGATTCATTCCCTTTAGAAATTGAGCAATAGTCTGCTGATGTAAATTTTCAGATTCTTCTTTGATCAATTTCTCAACAAAGGTATTGCCTCTTTCCAAAACGGATAATTGATCATTATTAGTCGCATATTCCACCATTTCATTATAAGGAAAACCAATCCCATGATCATCTACACAATAGACTTTTGCATGCCCCATTTGTTTGGCTAATCGAAAACCAACTTGTTCATCTTCACTCTTTTTTAAAGTATACTTATTGGCTACATATTGCTGAAAACGAGCTTGCTTAATCGTGTCGCTACGACTATTGATTGGTCGCTCAATAGCAATTTTCGTTGGTTTAAATTTAGCCAAAGCCTCCACTAAAGCTTGGATTTCTGCTTGCCTCTTAGGAGCGAGTACATCATCTGCCTCCATATTATACACATCTAAGCCTGGATTATTCATGTGATAAGAACCTAAAATCATGACTTGCGCTTTATCATTTTTAGGAATGGTGATTTTTTGATTAGTAAAAGCGGCTAAAAAGCCAATGCTAATGATACTGATAAGCATTAAAATTGAATTTTTCATATTTCGTATTTTTTATGATTAAAGAGTGATTTCGATGACAAAGATGGCGGTAAATCGGACTTTTAGAAAGGTAAACCGTTTGAAATAGGATTTTTTGCTTTTGAAATGGGAGAATGGGTATTTGGGATTTTGTAGAAAAAGGTAACAGGTATGGGGTACTAGGTTTCAGATCTGACGCAAATACATCTAGCCTGAAACCTGATCCCCGATACCTAATAAAAACCGTATGCCTTGAACCGTAAACCGAATAAATTACATATAAAAAATAAATGTCATTTAAATAAATTTTAATATTTTTTGTTTTAAAATTAAGTTAAAAACCCTACCTTTAAGGCATGAAGCCTATATCCAATCATGCAGATTTGCCCCTTCACTACGGAAGAGTGCCTTCTTGGTTAGCGACCAGAATGGCGAAACTAGGCGGTGCCATCATTGAGTCCATTGTTTTAGAATATGGTAAAGCGGAAGTGCTAAAGCGCTTGAGTGATCCATTATGGTTTCAATCTTTTGGGGCGGTTTTGGGTATGGATTGGCATTCATCGGGCATTACGACTTCGGTAGTTGGTGCTTTAAAACGTTCTTTAAATCCAATTGCTCAGGAATTGGGGATTTATGTTTGTGGCGGTCGAGGCAAACATTCTAAAAATACGCCGAGAGAATTATATCAAATTGGTGAAAAAACGGGATTGGATGCAGATAATTTGTCGCGTTCGAGTCGGCTTTGCGCCAAAATAGATAATTCGGTGGTGCAAGATGGTTTTCAGATTTATTTGCATTCTTTCATTGTGACAGACGAAGGTGATTGGGCGGTTATCCAACAAGGGATGAATACCAGCAATCGTTATGCCCGCCGTTACCATTGGCACTCCAAACAATTACAATCTTATTTAGAAAATCCACACACTTCTATTTGTGGTCAAAATCAAGGTTTAATTTTAAACCTAACAGATAAAAAAGCTGATACAACCAGAGCGAGTATTTTAGATATTACCAAACAGCATCCAACTCGAATGATGGAAGAAATTGCCAAAATTCGGATGCCTGCTCACCACGATGTGAAAGCCAAAGACATTAATTTAAAAAGATTGGGAAGTGTCTTAGCACTTTCTCAAGATATTGAATTACAAGATTTTGAGACCTTATTATTAATGAAAGGCGTTGGCCCACGAACCATTCAATCCCTAACCCTAGTGAGCGAAGTCATTTATGGAACGCCATCTAGATTTGAAGATCCAGCTCGTTATTCTTTTGCGCATGGGGGCAAAGATGGACATCCTTTTCCTGTACCAACCAAAGTATACGATCAAACGATTGATACCTTAAGAACTGCGGTTGAAAAAGCTAAAATTGGTCATTCGGATCGTCAACGTGCCTTGAAAAAATTGCACGAACAAGCCAAAAAAATAGAAGGTACTTTTGTCCCCAATAATAATTTTGACAAACTCATCGAAAAAGAATGGGCAGCATCTAATTTGTTGGGGGGTCGGACGGTTTTTGATAAAAAAGATGCTGTTCGAAAACCGATTAAAAAGTCGGGGCAATTGAGTCTATTTCCTAAGAAAGGCTATTCTTTTGATTGGTAATAGTATATACCTACTTTTAATTATCCAAACTATGCCAGCAACACCCAGATTTCGCACCATAAAAATATCCGACCCTCGTTTCGAGAGCGATAATTTACGCTACCTCACCATCAAAACGCCCAATCTAAAAGGAAGGGGCAATATCTGTGTATTCGTTCCTGAAAACGTAGAAGCGACTGATTTGCCAATTGCTATCCTGTTACACGGGGTCTATGGCAGCGCCAATTCGTGGTCAAAGCAAGCAGGTGCACATTTAACGGCCCAACGATTAATCAACGAAGGTAAAATCCGCCCGATGATTTTAGCCATGCCATCTGATGGATTGTGGGGAGATGGTTCAGCGTATATAGCCCACAATGGGTACAATTTCGAAAAATGGATCGTGGAAGATGTGGTAGACGCCGTTAAATTAAATATTCTGCAAGCGGCTAATTCAACTAATTTATTTATTAGTGGCTTGTCGATGGGCGGTTTTGGGGCGTTAAAATTAGGAGCAAAATATCCTGAAAAATTTACCGCCATTGCAGCGCATAGTGCGATTACTTCTTTGGAACAAATGGCATTATTTGTAGAAGAACCCTTATCTGCTTATCAACAAGTGTTGGCAAAAAATGAGGATGTCTTTTTAATGATGCAAAGTAATAAAGATAAACTGCCGCCTGTTCGATTTGATTGTGGAAAGAAGGACCTTTTAATCAAGCCTAATCGAATACTGCATCAGCAATTAAAAACGGCGGGGATTACTCACACTTACGAAGAATTTGAGGGGATTCATGAATGGGCGTATTGGGAGGAACATTTGCCCAAAAGTTTGTTGTTTTTTGAGCGATATTTATGATCGTTCCTAAAATTAAAGGCATCCCAAATTGTCGTAGCCTGTTTTTTCTAGGACTACGGCAATCTAGAATGCCTTTATTGGATATTTACAATTTATTCAGTATAGGTAAACATGGACACCCTGCCTACTGCAAACTGCCTACTGAATTACTGCCTACTACCACTACCGTTGAATCAACAACTTATCACTAAATATTTTATTAGCAGTAATTAATTTCACTAAGTAAAGCCCTGTTGTTAAATTGGACACATCCAAGCTTATCTTTTCACCCGCAAAAGTTTGGGTGTTCACCACCTGTCCATTTAAATTAGTCAACTGTACTTGATAGGGTTGACCGTTAAAGCTTGGAAAAGCAATATTGACGATATCTTGGGTAGGATTAGGGTACATTTCAATACCATTATCCACAAAATTATTAACCGTTGCAGTTGATAAGAAAACAGGGTTGGGATCAAATAAAATCGTATCGTTTTGCGAAAAGTCCAATAATTGAAAACCAAGGGTGTAATCTCCGTAATCTAAAGGATCAAAGTCTAATTCTAGGTCTTGGTTGCCATTTTCAATGGTGAAAATAGCCGCGTCGTCAATGGCATAAAAATCTTCACCTGTAATAGGATTGAACCCTTCATATAATAGTTGAACACGATCCCCTGCTTTTAATTGAATGCGTTCTTTGGCGGTCAACATGACATTATCACCATAAGTTTCTGGTACAATACTTTCGACCGCAAAATCAGCTTCATCTCCTTCTCGGAAATACGAAATAATAATGTCCTGCCCGTTGCCATCTGCATCAGGATTAAGCGTTGCTAAAACCTTAACTCTAGTGTAATAAGTTTCTGTTCCGTCTGCTTGTTCAATTCCATATTCAAAAATATCGGCGATATATGCAGGGAAACCATTAATACCTAACCAAAATCCATCCCATAAATAAGCATAAGTCGTACCGCTGCCGTCTGCCGCAGGGTCTTCTACATCAGGCAAAGTAGCGCCTAAAAGTAATACATCTCCTTCCACACCATCTGCAATCGCCGAAGTGCTAGATAAGACGACTTGTACTTGTTCTAGATCATCCGAATTAGGTATTTTTATAGCAGACCAACGCTCCTTTTCTCTAGAACTAGCTTGACTATGTTTAGCCCTTAAAGTGCCATCATCCTCATAATCTACAAAGTCACCATCTGGTGGCGTTTGATCAGACATGACATTTTTAGCATAATCGTCTTGAATAAATCCTTTAATCGTCGTGGAAAAATCAATAGGGCCATAATCATCGGTAAAAGATTGATTTAAAGCGGCTTCATCCGATAACTTATTATGTGGCCAAAACATGGCAATACCTGTAGCATTAGGACGCGTTTCATCTTTTACATTATGCGTCACCGCTTGATTAAGGACAGATAAAACACCCGCTGCTTGACTCTCCAATTCTGGAGCAGTTGAGCGTAATTTTTTCATCATATCTCCAATATCCACCATGTCCTCAGATTGAGCGGGGTCTTGGAGCGACTTAGAATATTCTTCTGCTTGCGAACGAGCTTTTTGCACTTTTTGCAATAAATCACTTCCACCTATTTTAATGGCGTTGGTCAAGTCTTCTAAAGCGCCAACTAGTGCATTGGTTTGTGCTAAATTGGTAACAGAAAGGGTTACATTCTTAGTACCCATTTCTTGGGCTTGCGCAAAAAAGTTATCCGCAATGATTTTACCTAAGCCTGCACCATCTAAATTCGATTGTGTTTCCATCGCTTGAATAATTGGTTTATAATCCCAACCATGTCCAGGCTCTGTTTCTTCCGAACCGACGAAGTAGTTCCCATAATTTTGCAAAACACTTTGCACTTCTATTGTCGCCATCAAACAAGCATCAAAACCAATGATTTCAAAACGATTGCCTGCTTTGACAAAATCGGAATTGGCAATAGCAGCTTGTACATCTGGAATTTTCATTTCTTTATCCGTATTCTCATCATGCCCATAACCTCGAATATCCATTCCGTGATTCCATAAATCTAAAACGTATTTTTTAGCAGGGTAAGTGGAAATAGCCCAGTTGATAAAATCCGTTAAATTTTGCGTACTCGCCATGTCATTATTGACAGCACTAAAATCAATTTCTTTTTGTTCGCCGTTCTCAATCTTAAATCGACGAATGGTTTTCCAACCAGGCTTATTCGTTCCACCAGTTGTGACAATCATATTGACGTTTTGGGTAGAACCAGCAGCCGTCATTTCTGCTATATCGTTTGTCCCAGAATTTCCTTTTTCTTCCTGTTCTAAATCAGATCCATTTAAGTAAACTAAATAAGTCCATCCTGCTTCCTCATTTCCTGTATTACCGCCGCCGTCGTTTCCACCATCGCCATCTCCACCACCATCATTACCGCCACCGTCGTTTCCACCATCGCCATCTCCGCCACCGTCATTTCCTCCATCAGCACAATCGCTAGGGCGGGTACAAGTGCGTAAATTATGAGTAGCAATTTCTGCTTCGGTCATCGGATGAATATCTGCAGCGGGAGCAGCATTGATGGTAAAAAAATAAAAAGCCCTTGCTGCAGCTTCACTAAATCCTATTTGGATATAATAGTTGATATAAGATTGGTGTACTTCATCGTCTTCTGAAAAGTCGGTTGCTTCATTATTATCTCCGTCAGCCCAAGCATGTACGCCTAATTCCGCCCCTTCGTCAATAATTCTGGTCTTCCCCGCTAAAAATAAATCTACCCCACCAGAGGCGATAAAATTTTCGTATTCCAAGGTTTCTGCATAAGCAGTTACGGCAGGTAAATAAGTGGTGTATCCTCTAGTATTAATGGCTTTTGCCGCTACTAAGTTCGCTTCATCATCTCCACTTCCTGGTACAGTCGTAAAGACTAGTGTCGTCACTTTTGGAAAATTATTGATGAGGTTTTGCACTTTGTTGGGCGTATCTGAACCAATGGTTCCATGTAAGATCGCAAAAGTAGCATTGGCATTCGGGACACTAATGTCTAAAGGTTCTTGTTCGTTGAGTGTTAAACTAGAGAGGTAATCGAATAGGCCAAGGGTATCTAATTGGCAATCACAGGTATTGGGAACCGTTTGTCCATAAGCGATTGGACTATTCCCAATAAATAGCGCTACAAGTAGCCATAAATAAGTCGAGATTTTTTTCATTCTTATATTTTTTAAAACACAATAGGTGGAGCAGAATGATTGGTCAATCTGCCATTAAGTGGTAAAGTGAAAAAATGTGTTAGAGGTGAAAACTGTTGAGCGCTAAATTGGACTGCAATAATACGGCATTATGACAAAAAACGCCATTTTAAAGATGAACAAAATATGGACGAGGAGAAAAAAATCATAAGGTTCATTTTTTTACTAGCACGTAAATTGTTTTTTGACAAAAATTATAAATAATAAATAATAATGCCCTATATTTGACTGAAATAAAATTTAGACCTTTCCAAATAACTCCACATTAAAATGCGGCTTTCTTAAAGAAAGCAACTAATTTTAAGAAAATTAATTAGTGTTACTTGCATTAATTAGCAAACTTATCCTTACATTCGTTAGGAACATTAGTTTTTAAAATGGTTTTTAGTGATTTTTTGCAAACTTAATTCTATCAAGTGTTTTCGTTTGTTTTTGATAGAAATGGCTTTTTAGTTTTAAAATACAACCCATACACTTCCTTTTTTGTAACACAAATTAACTACAACAAATTTCTTGAGATAATCATAAACCTATAGGAGCCATAAGCTGCTATCAGGACTAGTAAACAACAAAAAACATTAGCGTGAAACCGACAAACCTTAATGACCCCGAATACTTTCATAAAGTAGTCGATTGTCAATATGCCTGTCCTGCGCACACACCTGTGCCTGAGTACATTCGCTTGATTGCGGATGAAAAATACACCGAAGCTTATATGGTCAATTGGGAGTCCAATGTCTTTCCGGGCATTTTGGGAAGAACTTGTGACCGCCCTTGTGAACCTGCCTGCCGACGAGGTAGAGTAGAGGAGAAACCTGTAGCTATTTGCCGCCTCAAACGGGTAGCAGCAGATAATAAAGGGGATGTGAAAAAACACATGCCGCAAGGTCCTTTTAAGCCCAATGGTAAAAAAGTAGCCCTGATCGGCGGCGGCCCTGCCTCTTTGACGGTAGCGAGAGATTTAGCACCCTTAGGCTATGAAATCCATTTATTTGATGAATGGCATAAAGGTGGTGGCATGATGCGGACGCAAATTCCAGCTTTCCGATTGCCCGAAGAAGTGTTGGATGAAGAAGTGAATTATGTTTTGGATTTAGGTATTCATACTCATTTTAATCATTTTGTGCATAGCATGAAGGATGAGATTTTGTCCAAAGATTACGATGCGGTATTTGTTGGAACAGGCGCACCTTCTGGTCGAAAATTAAATTTACCTGGCTTTGAAGAAGCGGGAGACAATATCCATATTGGGATTGAATTTTTAGCTGCCGTTGCTTTTGAACATAAAAAATCCATTGGTAAAAAAGTAATTGTTTTAGGTGGTGGAAATACGGCAATGGATTGTTGTAGAACCTCTCGACGAATTGGTGGCGAAGATGTAAAAGTAATTGTCAGAAGTCCATTTAAAGATATGAAAGCCTCGCCTTGGGAAATTGAAGATGCCCAAATGGAGGATATTCCAATCATGAATAATATGCCACCTAAGGAATTTGTAGTAGAAAATGGCAAATTAAAAGGCGTCATTTTTGGAAAGGTCTACGCCGACTATAGTTCAGGTCGTAGAAAATTAATTCCAACAGGAGAACCCGATGTATTTATCGAAGCCGATGATGTCATTATTGCCATCGGACAGGATAATGCCTTCCCTTGGATAGAAAGAGATTTAGGCATCGAATTTGGTAAATGGGACATTCCTGTTTTACATGAAAAAACCTTCCAATCCACTTTACCAAAGGTCTTTTTTGGTGGCGATGCTGCCTTTGGTCCCGAAAATGTCATTACCGCCGCTGCACATGGTCATCAAGCTGCCGTTTCTATTCATTTATTCTGTGAAGGAGATGATTTAGTTGCGGATCGTCCAGACCCCATGACCAATTTGTATCGCCAAAAAATGGGGATTCACGAATGGATGTATGATAGTCCTGTGGTGGAAGATGTGCGGTATAAAGTAGGACATGAAGATAAAAAGAAGACGCTTCGAGATAGAAAAGTAGAAGTAGAATTAGGCTTTACGCAATTAGAAGGGTTCAAAGAAGCCCAGCGTTGTTTGAATTGTGATGTGATGACCGTTTTTGATGATAAATTATGTATCGAATGTGATGCCTGTATGGATGTTTGTCCAACCGATTGCATCACCTTTATCAAAAATGAAGATGAAGAAACCCTTCGACCCAAATTAAGAGTACCCGCATTAAATACCACGCAAGACCTCTATGTATCGGAAACTTTACCAACGACTAGAGTGATGATTAAAGATGAGGATGTCTGTTTGCATTGCGGTCTTTGTGCTGAACGATGCCCGACCGCCGCTTGGGATATGCAAAAGTATATGTATAGTGTGACGAAGACCTATGAGATGGAGGGTTGCTGCTCGAAGTAGTCGGTTGTCAGTTGTCGGTTGCCAGTTAGTTGGTATCATTCAAAATTTAACATTCAATCATTCAAAATTAAACAATTGGATATAATTAACGATATGGTCGTTCGCTTTGCGAATGTAAATGGCACGGGTTCAGCGAGTGCCAATAACATGTTTGCCAAAACGATCTTTAGAATGGGCATTCCTGTATCGCCCAAAAATATTTTCCCTTCTAATATTCAGGGATTGCCCACTTGGTATGAAGTCAGGATTAATAAAGACGGATATTTAGGTCGTCGAGCAGGGATTGATTTACTAGTGGGCGTGAATCCGCAAAGTTTAAAAAAGGACATTGCGTCGGTGAAATCAGGCGGTTATTTTGTCTATGATAGCACTCGGAAATTACATGCAGAATTTATTCGGGAAGACATCAATTATATTGGGATTCCGATGATGAAATTGAGCATGGAGCATTATCAAGTGCCTCGATTGCAGCAACTCTTTAAGAACATCATCTACGTTGGTGCTTTAGCCGCTTTGTTGGATATAGAAATGGGGGTGATTAAAAATATCGTTGACGAACAATTTGCTAAGAAACCCAAGCTGATTCCCAACAATTATAAAGCGTTAGATTTAGGCTATGATTTTGCCAAAGCCAATTATGAGTGCCCCCTCAATTATCGCTTAGAACGTATGGATGGGGTAGGGGATTCCATTTTAATAGAAGGCAATGAAGCAACTGGTTTAGGTGCTATTTATGGAGGTGCTACGGTTATGGCTTGGTATCCAATTACGCCTTCGACATCGGTAGCCAAAGGATTTGAAACCCATTGCAAAAAATTAAGAATTGATGCCGATGGGCGAAAAAATTATGCTTTTGTGCAAGCAGAAGACGAATTGGCTGCAATGGGCATGGTGATTGGCGCAACTTGGAATGGTTCTAGAGCCTTTACCGCCACAAGTGGCCCAGGCGTTTCCTTAATGAGTGAATTTATTGGCTTGGCGTATTTTGCAGAAATTCCTGTTACTTTAGTCAATGTACAAAGAGGTGGCCCATCAACGGGAATGCCGACTAGAACCCAACAACCCGATATTTTATCCACGATTTATGCCTCTCACGGAGATACCAAACATATTTCCCTTTTCCCAAGTACCCCAACGGAATGCTTTGAAATGATGGCGGATTGTTTAGATCTAGCCGACCGTTTTCAAACGCCTGTGATGATGATTTCTGATTTGGATTTGGGCATGAATTCACATATGTGTCCGCCCTTAAAATGGGATGATACTAGAAAATATGACCGTGGAAAAGTCTACGATGCTGAAGATTTAGAGCGCATTAAAGAGTTTGGCCGATATTTGGATGTAGACGATGATGGGATTTGTTATAGAACCATTCCCGGTACACATCCAACGAAAGGCTCGTTTTTCACTAGAGGAACATCGAGAGATGAATATGCGAAATATACCGAAGATGGCGATACCTATGTCAGAGTTGTCAATCGCCTCTTAAAAAAATGGGAAACTGCCAAAAGTTATGTGCCCGAACCAGAAGTAACCAAAGCCAAAGAAAAGACCGATATGGGCATTATCTTCTTCGGCACCACCAGATATTCCGCCTTAGAAGCCATGGATTTATTTGAAAAAGAAGGCATTTATTTAGATGCGCTCCGTATCAAAGCCGTCCCATTCAATCAAACCGTCGACAATTTTATCAATAGCCACGACCAAGTATTTGTCATCGAACAAAATAGAGATGGGCAAATGCGCTCAGTACTCATGAACGAATTAGATGCCGACCCGAAAAAATTAACAGCTATTTTAAATTACGATGGCATGCCGATTACTGCGGCGACTATTATGGAACGGATTGGGCAGTATTTGCCTGTAGAGGTATAATTGGTATCAGGTGTCAGATATCAGGTGTCAGGCTAGATAAGGTCGGACCTGAAACCTGACACCTGATACCCGAAACCAAAAAATAATTATGACTTATATCAAACCAACATTCAGACATCCAGGTTTAAAAAAGAATAAAGTCGGCTATGTCCGAGCAGATTACGAAGGCGCTATATCGACCCTTTGTGCAGGTTGCGGACATGATTCCATTAGTGGATCAATTGTGCAAGCCTGTTACGAAATGTCCGTCGAGCCACATAAATTAGCCAAATTATCGGGGATTGGATGTTCTTCTAAAACACCGACCTATTTTTTGAGCAATTCGCATGGTTTTAATTCTGTTCATGGTCGGATGCCTTCGGTAACGACAGGCGCAAATATGGCGAATCGAGATTTAATTTATCTCGGCGTATCAGGCGACGGAGACACCGCTTCTATTGGTATGGGACAATTTGTCCATGCCGTCCGACGGAATTTAAACATGGTCTATATTGTGATGAATAACGGTTGTTATGGCTTGACGAAAGGACAAGATTCTGCCACGACCGATTTTGGATCTATTAGTAAATCTTCTGGAGAAAATGATTCTTTTCAAGCGATTGATTTAGTTGGCATGGCATTAGAATTGGGCGCTACTTTTGTTGGCAGAAGTTTTTCTGGGGATAAAGACCAATTAGTGCCGATGATTAAAGCAGGGATGTCGCATCCAGGATTTGCCTTTATAGATTGCATTTCCCCATGTGTGACCTTCAACAATAATAAAGGCTCGACTAAATCTTATCAATTTGTTAGAGATCACCAAGAGGCAACCTCTACCATTGATTTTGTTCCTCACGAAGAAGAAATTACGGTGGATTATAAGGAAGGAACTTCCACAAGCGTAGCCTTACACGATGGCTCAAAAATATATTTAGATAAATTATCGCCTAATTGGAATCCAACCGATAGATATTCTGCCGTCATGCGTTTACAAAAAGCCAAACTGACAGGCGATATTTTAACAGGTTTATTATACATCGATCCAAAAAGTAGAGGGTTGCATGATTTAATGAAAACTTCTAAGCGACCTTTGAATAGTTTGCAGGAGGATGATTTATGTCCTGGTTCGGCTGCTTTGGAGGGGATTAATGCGGGGTTTCGGTAGGGCTGAAAAAAATCATAAATCTTAAATCATACATCATACATCTTAAATCCATCTAGTGTTTACGTGACAGATTTAAGATTTAAGATTTGGATAAGCCCAATCCAAATATCATTAATTGTTCGAAAAATACGGGGAGAAAATATTTCAACATCTCCGTAATTCTGAACAACCTAATTTTAAGATGAATTTATTAAACACTTCCTTCAAATAGCAAATAAAAAGGCTTGTCGAATAACTCGGTAAGCTTTTTTATTTTGGCACTATGGTGAAAACTATGGGTGGATCATATATCATACGACTCAGGAGCGTCGTGTTACCAGTTATCGTTACGATGTACAAGTAACACGACGCTCCTGAGTCGTAATGCATTTTTAGTTACCCACACTTTTTACCGTAATGCCTATTTTAAAGAAAATTAGGCAAATATTGATTCAAATGGTGTCAAAGCTACCCTCCTTTGGGGGTTTTTCTTTCGATTTATATTCCCAATAAAAGAGAGTATTGGAAAGAATTTCAATCGGAGTCTCGTCATATAAGTGAAATACATCCAAAAATTCACTTAAATCACAAGCCTTTGAAAAAATCGAATCCCAAGTTGACTCGTCAGCGACATCAGCATCAAAAAACAGTCTTTTGTAACATCAATTCCATCAATGCACTAGCGCATATTTTAAAGACGGAAAAGCGAAAAATGCTGATGATGGCAAAAAAAACTCGCTATCGCACCTTTAGCACCCCTAAAAAAGGCGGTGGCGAAAGATTAATTGAAACGCCTTTTGCTGAATTAAAACGACTGCAATCCAACCTCAGTAAATTTCTACAAAGCGTTTACTATTTTGAAAAATCCAGCGCAGCCTATGGCTTCATTGTCGGCGTCCGAAATGAAGAAGACCGACGAAATGTGATGACCAATGCTAAAAAGCATGTCAATAGACCCTATATGGTGAACATTGACTTGAAAGATTTTTTTCATGCTGTTTCTAGAAAGCGGGTGGTCGAGATGTTTTCTAAACCGCCTTTTAATTTTCGGAGAGAACTTCCAGAAATGCTCGCTAATTTGACCACTTTTGAAGACCGCCTACCGATGGGGACCCCTACATCGCCCGTATTATCCAATTTTGCATGTCGAGATTTAGACCGAGAGTTGATCATTTTTGCTGAAAGAATGGGGTTGACTTATACCCGCTATGCGGATGATATGACTTTTTCTTCCAACCAAAAAATGGAGGCACAGGCTTTTAATGTATTAAAAGGCATCATCGAAAAATATGACTTTAAAATCAACGAACGCAAACTAAAATTTTATGGCCCCAATGATGCTAAAATTATTACGGGCTTAATTGTAACAGATAAAGTAGCTTTAGAACCCAATTATTTACCAAAGATTAAAACAGAAATTGATCGCTTAAGAAGCATTATGCATTCTCAAAACGAACAAGGGCAGTTTTCCACCAAATGGGTCGAACAATTTAAACGACAAATCCGAGGTCGCCTAAATTTTGCAGGCTTTGTCCTCAATCGCCGAGATGAAAATTATATAGCCTTGAAGGATGCTTATTATGAGGCAATTCACCCTCCCGAAGAAGAATTTGGAGCGATAAACTGGCGGAGTTTTCCTTATAACATTTGATTGGATGCTTGGTATCCAGCAACCAGCAACCAGTACCTAAAACCTAAGCACCATGCAACTATTCTTAGATTCCAAAGGCATTCAAATTGCCAATAAAAATAACGCCTTTCATTTAACGACTGAAGGAGGCACTCGCACCATTGGTGCAGGAAAACTATCTAGTATCGCCATTGCTGCGGATGTGATCGTACATACAAGTGCCATCAAATTGGCCATTAAAAATGAAATCCCGATACTCTTTTTTAACCATTATGGAAAAGTAATGGGCCGCTTATGGAGTCCGCATTTTCACAGCATTGCCACCCTACGAAGATACCAAGTTAAGTTCTTAGATTCGTTAGAAGCTACGGCATGGCTCATTGATTTGTTTTGGCTTAAAACAGAACAACAAGTTAAAAATTTACAGTATTTGCAGATGCGGCAACCTGTTTATGCAAGTGTGCTAGGTAAAGCCATATCGGCTATTAAACGAAATTCAAAAACATTTGAAAAATATCGAGATCAATTAATAGACGAATCCAGAAATGCTTTTATGGGTACAGAAGGCACTATTGCCCGCATTTATTGGCAAGCCATTGGGAATACCTTACCAAGAAAGCACCGATTTCAACAAAGAAGCCGCCGACCAGCTAAAGATAATTTTAATGCCGCCATCAATTATGGATACGGCATGCTATACAGTATTGTCGAATCAGGCATTATGGCGGTTGGGCTTGATCCACAATTAGGGCTATTGCATACAGATGAATATACTAAACCAACCCTTAGTTTTGATTTAATTGAGGCTTTTCGACCATGGATAGACCGTTTAATCATAGAAGCTTGTGTGGAGGAGACCTTAAAAGTGGAATTTTTTAGTAAAAATCAACATGGCATATTTCTCAATAAAAAAGGGAAAGCTTTTTTAATCCCATTATTCAACGAATTGATGCGCAAAGAAATAAAATGGCTCAATCAAGAAGCCACCGTCAAAAACCAAGTTTACTATTTGGCAACTAGATTAGCTCGGAGAATCAGAGCCACGATGGAAGAATAAACCAGCAACCAGCACCCAGCACCCAGCACCCAGCAACCAGCAACCATGAACTTAACTCAACAAATTATAAGCCTATATCAAAAACAGCAGAAAGGTATTTGTCAAAAAGTGCCTTTCTGTCGAGTGGAATGTTTCTGGCAGATTGGTCAATTATTATTTTCAACCTATTGGGAAATTATTCATGACCCAACCGCATGGAAAGCAGCACTCAAACAATTGAAAAATTCAAATACAGCCTTACCCAATAGCGGAAAATTAGCCCAAATGGTACGCTTTTATTTGTCTTTTCCTGACCAGCAACAACTATCTCCCTTATTATCTTGGAGCCATTATCACGTATTGGTCCAATTAATAAATCGGGATAGTCGCAAATATTATCATCGAGAAGCCATTAATGAACGTTGGACTTTGGTGCAATTAAAAAATGCGATTAGCAACCACCAATTTGAAAGAAACAAGGCCTTACTAACAACCAATAAATCGGCGATCGTAGCTTCTAGTAAAACCTATTTCCAATTCAGTTTTTTACAAAAGTTTCATGGACAAACCATCCCTGAAAGTGCTTTAGAAGCTGCTTTGATTGAGCAACTACAAGATTTTTTAGGCGAATTGGGAAAAGGTTTTGCTTTTGTGGCACGACAAAAAAGGTTAATCACGCCCAATGGCAAACAAATGTTTGTAGACTTACTTTTCTACAATTATTTACTCCAAAGGTTTGTCTTAATAGATTTAAAAGTAGTGCCCTTAAGCTATGAACATATTGGTCAAATGGACACTTATTGCCGTTTATTTGATGAAACCAATCCTTTGCCAGAATCGCCCCCTTGCTTGGGCATTATCCTGTGCCCCAAAGTAGATACGAGTTTTTTACACTATTCTATGTTAAAAAATAATCCAACCATTTTTGCTTTTGAATACACTTTGGATAAGGTCAATGCCCTTAATCATCATAAAAGGGAAAAGCAAAAAAAATGGGAACAAGCATTATTTGAAA
The DNA here is from genome assembly GCA_965277445.1 of Saprospiraceae bacterium. Taxonomy (GTDB): domain Bacteria; phylum Bacteroidota; class Bacteroidia; order Chitinophagales; family Saprospiraceae; genus JAFMDF01. Next base: position 434,732 of record CBDICY010000013.1, read on the forward strand.
AATAGCAATAAAACATAGCGTGAATTCACTCATTACTTCCCACTTATAACGCACCAAAGGGTTTTCTTATAAAAAATTAGACATCACGAAACCCTTATATCGTATAACAAATTTTGCCGTATCGAACGGCAAAATTTGTTACCAAAAGCTATTTCCATTTTTATAAGAAACCCCTTTAATGCATCACTAATAACTCCATCATGCCGCATTTAATTTGTTACGATATTCACAAAAACAGCCTTAGGGCCAAAATGAGCAAAATGATTATTGCCTATGGTTTGGATAGAATCAATAAGTCCGTATATTTAGGCAGTATTCAGGATAGTTCCTTGAAAGATTTAGAAAAAAAATTATCGGATAGTATGAAAAAAGTGAATTATCCAACCGATAGTTTAATTATTGTCTCCATCGCTGCTCAAGCCATCCAAAGCATGCGAATCTATGGAGAGAATCAATTAGACAAAGAAGAATTAGCAGGTGAAAGAACGACCTTAATTCTGTAAGCAGAAATATAGAATTGATTATTTTTGTAGTAATTAAATTGTTATATAAGAAAAAGTAAGTATCGTGTAAACACGTTACCATAAAATTAACAATGTGTTGAAATGTTAAAATGTAAAAACCGAAATTCTTTTTTTATAATATGTTGTTTGTAATTGATTAATTTTCATTACATTTATACATATTAAAATAGGCACTTTCAGAAAAAGGGTCAAATTGTTAAGATTTTAATAAGTCTCAGAGCGGTCTGTTAGAATATAATAAATTGATTATCAAATATTTATTCGCAGAAAAAACACATATATTAGCAAAAAATAGAAAATTTGTGACGTGAAAAACATATTGTTAGACATATTGTTAAATCCTTATTATGAATTTCCTGACATTCAGATGACATTAAATTTAAGTCAAAATACTGATTATCAGTATATTACATTTTCTAAGGGTAGGAGAGGCAATCCATTTTAGTGAGGACTGCGACGAAACAAGTAATTCATCTTTCCCTTCAATTTTCTGTAGGAGAGGCAATCCATTTTAGTGAGGACTGCGACGTTAGTGAATATTATTTTAATCTCTCCTGAATAAGTAGGAGAGGCAATCCATTTTAGTGAGGACTGCGACCGTTTTTTCGATCATCATTGCATCTTAGATTTAAGAGTAGGAGAGGCAATCCATTTTAGTGAGGACTGCGACTTAATATTGATTTTTCATCATTACTTCCATCCGGTAGGAGAGGCAATCCATTTTAGTGAGGACTGCGACGATGCCCACCAATTAGCACTACCAAAAGTTCCAACGTAGGAGAGGCAATCCATTTTAGTGAGGACTGCGACCCTTCATTATTATTTCTATGAGACAATTTCGCTAGTAGGAGAGGCAATCCATTTTAGTGAGGACTGCGACTCTTTTTACGAGAATTTTTTCTACGAGACATATTGGTAGGAGAGGCAATCCATTTTAGTGAGGACTGCGACCATCATCGTCCAGAGTCGTACCAAATCCAAAATATGTAGGAGAGGCAATCCATTTTAGTGAGGACTGCGACTTTGCCTTTTGAACGTCCACTTTCGCTTTGTCCGTAGGAGAGGCAATCCATTTTAGTGAGGACTGCGACGCGTATCCAAGTAGCATTTCAGTCAGCTTTTGTTGAGGTAGGAGAGGCAATCCATTTTAGTGAGGACTGCGACGATATACATTATAATTCCTGTTGCAATTTCGTGTAGGAGAGGCAATCCATTTTAGTGAGGACTGCGACATTTGAGTTTTGTACTTCCTTTCATATTAAAGTGTAGGAGAGGCAATCCATTTTAGTGAGGACTGCGACTGTATAAGTCCATCCTATAGGAGTCTGTATTAGTAGGAGAGGCAATCCATTTTAGTGAGGACTGCGACCTTTATATAGTACTAATGGAGGTTCTTTACTACTGTAGGAGAGGCAATCCATTTTAGTGAGGACTGCGACTGATAACTTATTAATATCTATAATTTGACATTGAAGTAGGAGAGGCAATCCATTTTAGTGAGGACTGCGACACTTCTTCATAATAATAATTTAAATGATATGAGTAGGAGAGGCAATCCATTTTAGTGAGGACTGCGACTAATCTCTTAATTATTAATTGATTCTGTAATTTCTGTAGGAGAGGCAATCCATTTTAGTGAGGACTGCGACTGTCGCATAATAATAGTTTTGAAGTTAATAGAATGTAGGAGAGGCAATCCATTTTAGTGAGGACTGCGACTCAATACCTTCATCGTTATACTTCTGACTCATCTTGTAGGAGAGGCAATCCATTTTAGTGAGGACTGCGACATCTCTCATCTCTTATTGGTGTTGCACTCATGTACTGTAGGAGAGGCAATCCATTTTAGTGAGGACTGCGACCATTCTTTTCTTTGTATAAATAACCTCCACTTTTAGTAGGAGAGGCAATCCATTTTAGTGAGGACTGCGACTATTTCTGGATTATTTACATCAACTAAGGGAAATTGTAGGAGAGGCAATCCATTTTAGTGAGGACTGCGACGTAGCTGTCTAATCTGTCCTCTAAAGTAGTTGCGTAGGAGAGGCAATCCATTTTAGTGAGGACTGCGACGGATCGCATTGTGCTTCTATGTTTCCCATTACGCAGTAGGAGAGGCAATCCATTTTAGTGAGGACTGCGACCCTTGAATATGTTCACTTTTCATAAACATAAAAGTAGGAGAGGCAATCCATTTTAGTGAGGACTGCGACCATACAGACTAATTTAATTTAGCCTAATCTTCCGTAGGAGAGGCAATCCATTTTAGTGAACCACGAAGTGGGAGGGTTGGGAAAGAAAGCCTCCCATTCCCAACGCTCTTTTCAACTCTGGTTGAAAGCCTGTGCGAATCCATTTTAGTGAATGAGGGAACGAACCCGCAGGGTGAACAGTCGGGGACTGTTCAAGTGACTGAACCACAAAGTGGGCGGGAGGGGAATAAAGGCTTTCCCACTTCTAACGCTATTTTCAACTCTGGAAGAAACCGCTAAGAATAGCCACCCGTCCCTAATTTTAGGGACTATCTTTTGATGAGATACCAAGAAATTAAACTTGTTAAAAAAGAGATTGAGAAATTTAGTAATAAAAAATAACAATGGCATGGGGTTAAAAACTAAAAACGATTTAACCAAAACGGTTACCGAAGCCGATTTAATGACAATGGAAGGTCGGGCAAAGGACTTCACAAAATTGGCAATAGAGACGATACCTAGTTTAAGCCCAAAAGAATTAGCGGTACTAGATAAGGAGGTTACCGCAAGCGGAGAAAATATAGCAGCTTTTCTAAAAACGATGGAACAAAAAACGGGTGTCAAGATATAATAAAAAGGAAGTAGGTTTATTTGAATTAAGGCTGACAGAAGCCGCTTATAGCGAGAACTGCTACAAATATTTTTCGATTTTTTTTGGTGCTACTATACAGGAGAGGCAATCCAAAAGCCAGTTTGAATAACAAAAAAAGGGCGACATCAAAACGATATCGCCCTTTTTCTATGCCATTCAAAATCAACTACTCCAAAGTATAAATACCACCAACCGAAATAACTAACTGGCTGGCATCACCCACAATATATTTAACTTCACTATAAATGCCTACCTTTTGGCTAAGGTGAAATTGCCCGCCAAATCCGATATTCCAGCCAATCTCTGAAGTAGATAAGCTAGTTACAACAGGAACATGTGCTTTAGTGTAATTCATGCCAACAAGACCATAAACATATCGAAAGTCATTATTCGTTAGCTTATAATGCGCATTGATATTAAACTCTGTGACTCGATCATAGAGTGATTCATCGTAGCCGTCAAAAAAACGAATATAATCGGCACTTACTCGCCAAGGATGTTCAAATTCGTAGGCGGCTCGGAACTGAATTCCTAAAGCTTTATTGATCTCCGTACCAGCAGTAATACCTGTACCTAGGCTAACTTGAGCGACTAGGGCATGGTTCATTAATAAAAATAAAATAGCAACGAAAATAGGTGTAAGTTTCTTCATGAAACTGGGGTTTGAATTGGTTAAGAAAATAGGTGAAAATAAGTAAGCGTTTTAGAAAGGCTGGCAAAATTAGGGAATAAGGTAAGTTGATTTTTATGGATATTTGATAATGTAAAAAAAATGACATATTAAAAAAGCCTTATGTAAAATACTGGCAAAAGGTAGGGGGACTTATCAGTATTAGACAATTTTAACGAACTCATCGGACGATGATAGGCATCCGATGCGTTCGTTTTCTTGTATCTAGCAATTCGTATTACCTCATTCAAAAAGCTGTAATTGATGTGCAGGTCGGACAAATCCTCTCACTTGGTAATTTTTCATAAAAGTGCTTGCCGCCTGCCGATTCCTAAATGGACCAATAATCACTTTATAAGGCGCCAATTCCTGTCGAATAAAACCGATCCGAACAGGCAATTGACTGCGGCTATTCCAGCTTAATTGTTGGCGCTGCGCCTTATTGAAATCCCGAAAAGCATAGACCTGCGCATAATATAACATCGGATAGAAGGCATCGGCCGTTTGATGGTAAACGACAGGGCTACTCGTCGGCGGAAACGGAATTGTTTTTTGCACAGGTCTATAGGGATTGGCAGTAGGAATGGGTTGGCTGATAACGGGGTTTATTGGCGGAGTAATGACAGATTTTTCAATACTGCCAATAGGGCTGCTTGTTGCTTTGGGTAGTGTTACTGGTTCAGGGATAGGCGGGGAAGGTGCTTGTTTTGTGATGGTCGTAGGTACAGGTGCTTTAGTTGGCCAAGTAATTACAGGGGTGGTGGTCGAACGATGAAGCGTTGTTTTTTCTGAAATGCCCATTTTTGTCAAACCTTTTGACAAGGCAATATTCAATCCAGCAGCAATCACTATCATCAATAAAATACTAACTAAAGTGGTTATTCGTGTTTGAATCTGAAAAGACCGCTCCGAAATTCGATGTTTTAAGGGGATACACATAATGACAATGGAGCGAATAAAGTCCCTTAATTTACGGGCGATAAAAAAGCCAATGGCGATGCCTGCTAGTCCTCGTAGGAACCAGAGGAGGTGAATCATTTGCATACGTTCTTATTTTGAGATTAGGAAAAATAGATGGTAGAGAAAAGCGGTAAGTACTTGAACAAAAATAATCGAGACTTTTAAAAGCGGAATAAAAACCTATTAATAGGCCATTGTTGCGGGTTGCGAGTTGCGGGTTAAATTCAATCAAATATCTAAGGATTCTAATTGGATACCCTAAAATAGTTCACTTAAGTCTGATTTTAGATTCATAATTCTATCTTTTCAACCCGCAACTCACAACTATTTAATAGGTGTCGACTAATTCTGTCTCACTAAGTAGAAGGACAGTATAAATCATCACATAAAATATATGTTGCGGGTTGCGGGTTGCGAGTTGCGGGTTAAATTCAATCAAATACCTAATAATTCTAATTGAATAAGCTAAAATAATTCATTTTAATTCAATTTCAGGTTCAGCATGCTATCTTTTCAACTCGCAACCCGCAACTCGCAACTATTTAATAGGTGTCGACTAATTCTGTCTCACTACTTACTTGTTTACAATATTAAGACGTGGCAAAAGGGGAAATTCTTTCTAGAAACTGCTTTTCCGTAAAAGGGATTTGTCAAAAAATAGCAAAACGATCAATAAGTGAGAAAATTAAAAACAGCTTTGCAATAAAGGAGTCCGATGGAAGGTTATTATGGACGAATGGTTAAACAGCGGAAAGAACGCTTATAAAATAAACCATTCAAGCAAAGACCAAAAATTATAAAAATGAAAGGAATGGGTAAAAAGTTGCCTATGCTAAAATTAAAATAATACACCTAAAAATCACGAATAAGTAAAGTGTATCCTATGTCCATAGGATGGTTAGAACCCAAATATTTTCTAACCAATTCATCCTACGGGATGGATTACAAACACTTAACTTATGTGGTTTTTAAATTTTGGGTGCTCAATGATCATCATTGAGGACATTTTAGGTGCCTAACACCTACTCAAAAACTGCCTTTTAGTGTGATGCTAAAAGGCAGTTCTATTCCTACCCATCTATAGGTTGGTCTAATAAGGCTATTTCCGCTTTTAACCATTGTTTGCCAATCAGAAATGCTTCGTTGTTAATAACTTGTAAGAGAGAATTCCATTGTTGTGTTTTCTTGCCTACGTACTTCAACCGGACTATTTTTTTGGTATGCTGGATAAATTTTAAATAAGAAATACTTTTGTTTTTTGCGTATAATTGATTGCGTAAAATATATTTTTCAAAGGCGGAACAATAGCTTTCAAAACTTTTAAGCTGGCTTTTATCGGCAATCGCCAATTTAAAATGAGCCTTTAATAAAGTAATTTTAGCTTGAATAACATATACTTTATTGGTTGGTAACCATTTATTCAATGCAGTCACCACTTGCCCATAATTTTTTAGCACGTAGTTTAATTGTTCTTTTGCCCAAAGATGCGCTTGGTCCCGAATAGGTTCAGGTAATTGAGCGGAATAGGTCGCTATAAACTGATTTAAAAAAGTATATTCTTTCAAATGACAAGCTGTCAGAATAATATTATTATAAGTTCCACCTGTAATTCTATCGTTTTGAAACAATAATTTTTCCCTTAGCCCCAATCTGTACCAGCCAAATAATTCTTCCATTGCCAAATAATATCCCCTAGTATTTAAAGCTAAAGTATCATTGATACAACAAAATAAAAAGAGTTGTTGAAAGGAAAAATGTAAAGAAGGAAAGAGCTTTAAATATACTTGTTTAAAGGAGTTATAACTAGCGACATCTAATGTTTTTTCCTGATTCAATCGTTGGTTATATAAAGTTAAAACAGGTAGTTGAAGGGGGATTTGTAACTGGTTTAATAAGGCTAATAAGGCGGCATCCACTTCATTTGGAGCAGTTTTTAAAATTTTAGTTCGAGCTGCTTTTTCTTGTAAGTATCTTAATTTTTCTAAGGTATAAAAAGCATCTAAATGAGTATTGGCTTGTTCTAGTAATGGTGCTTCTGATTTGTAGCGGTGGTGTCCACTAGCTTGAAAGTGGAGGGATTCGTTTAACTGATGTAATAATAAATGGTCTCCAGCAGATTTAGCGATCTTTTTTTCCAATTTTTTAATAGACTGCTGCGTAGTTTTTTCAAACAATTTTACCTCATTATGCGCTAATAATACCTTGCCTAATAATTGTTGTTTCAAATCTTCTTCTTGTCGTAACTGCAACTGTACCAAATAATTTTCTACTTCCTTCGTGAGCAATAAAAGGAGATTGTTAAAGATTTTGTTATTGTATTTTTTGTTATCATATAATTGAGCATAGACCTTTTCTTTGGTTAAAGTAGCAGCAGAAAAATCAGGAGCGGTTCGCTCAATAATATTAAAAAAAGGGATAAAATATTTATTAGTTTTAGCCCAAGGCGAGCTTAGCCAAATTTTTAAATTAGCAAATTCTTTATCGGATAATAATTTTAGTAACTGAATCAGTTTACTCTGGTCTAAATGATTCATTTTTTATGATAGTTGATGTGTTTTGTTTTGGTGTAAAATTTTGATTATTAATGGTTTAAATGTAGTTAGGGGTGTTTTTGTATGGAATATATTTATGATACACTTCTATATTTGTCTGGGTAAATATAGGGATAAAAAGGCTAAAAGAAAGGGATAAAATCGGTATACTTGTAAATAGTATGCTAACAAATTCCGTTCTTTGACAATTTCTGTAGTATTAGAGCTTATTGGGAATACATCTTTTTTACCTCCAAAAACAAACTCCCAACAAGTTCTTAATTTTTCCTTTATGGCTCGAAAAATCCTATTATCTTTTCTGGGCAATACGACTTATAAAAAATGTCGGTATGCATCAGGAGATTTCAAAAGTGAGGTCGTTCGGTTTATTCAAGAAGCCTTATGCCAATTGCATGCTTCCGATTGGACAGCGGAAGACGCCGTTTTTATTTTTTTAACGATTGCTGCTGAACAAAACAATTGGGAAGGGCAGTTATACAATGGCGAAGGCTTGGCACAAGCTCTAGCCCAATATCCCAATTTTTCTGTAACCCCCATTAAAAATTTACCCACAGGTATTTCCGAGGCAGAAATCTGGATTTTATTTGAACGGATTTATAACTGTTTGGAAATAGGAGATGAAGTCTATTTGGATATTACGAATGGTTTTCGTTCCCTGCCCATGTTATTAATCGTGCTATTGGATTATGCCAAAACCCTAAAAAATATTCAAGTTAAGAAAATATATTACGGGGCTTATGAGGCGATTAGTGCTCAGCCGACTATCGAAAGGGAGTTTCCAGATTCTAGGGATCGGATAGCACCTATTTTAGAATTAACCAGTTTTGTAGCCTTACAAAATTGGACGGCAGCGGCAGCGAATTTTAAACAGTATGGGAAAATAGCTCCTTTAAAAACCTTGACGGAAAATAGCTTGCAACCCTTACTAAAAGCAAGCGAAGGAAATAAGGCAGCGGTACAACTGCTACAAGAAATCAACCATCAAATACCAACCCTAGTTTCCTTAATCCAAACGAATCGAGGTAAAGCATTAGGACAATTTTCTTTCAATCAATTAAAGCACCTTTTAACTCAATTTACCCAACAAGACAATATCATTCAACCACTTACAGCGGTGATTCAGGAAATTCAACATAAAATCGAACAGTTTCAAGACAACGACCCGTTAATTTGGTTAAAAACGGCGCAATGGTGTAACCAACATGGCTTGATTCAACAAGGAATCACGCAATTGCAAGAAGGCTTAGTCACTTGGTTTTGTATCCGTTTTCACGCCAGCCTTGATGCTGATTTTTTTGAGTATACTGAAGATAAACCCCGGCGTTTGATTGGTAAAACCTTAACCCTTGTTCACCTAAAGATTGGTCGAAATAATTGGAAGCACATCAATAAAAGTTTCCCAAAATTGACGAGAGCGATCGAAGCGGATGCTTTTATTCAAAAAACAGCGAAAATATATACGGAACTAAGCACCCTGCGGAATGATATTAACCACGGTGGTTACCAGCATTTTATGCCAGCGGAAGTATTTTCCAAAAAACTAACTACTTATATCAGCGAATTGACGGGTATCCTTGAAGCGGAAGCAGTCCCCCTACCAAAAAACCAAATGAAAAGCGGCCTAATTAATTTAAGCCCATTTCCTGCTAAAGATTGGTCTTTAGCACAGCAGGAGGTAGCAATACAAGCTTATGGGGAGATAATAGACTGGGATTTTCCAGCAGTATCGCCCACGCTAGACGCAAAAGCCTTACAAGTTTTAATCGACCATTATTACAGAAAAATTCTAAACAAGCCACCAAAAGCGGTTCATATTATGGGAGAGTTGACGTTTACTTTTGGTTTGGTGGAGCGATTGAAAGCGGTAGGTATCCCTTGTATTGCTTCTGTTTGGAATGGTGAAAATACGAATGAGTTGACGGATGAGTTAGCGACTAAATTTGTGCAGTTTCGGGCTTATTGAAATTAGTATTGCTAAAAATATATTATTGTAAATAGCTGATTTGTATATTTTTATGCAAATTATTTGAAATATACTTGAAATATTATTTTGAATTTGTATATTGTTGACTGTAATGGATTTAGTGAATTTAACTAAATAAAAGAACTATTTTATTACGCAAAAAATCCTAAAAAACTAATTTAGCAATGACTAGAGCAGACATTTACTTACTCACCTTAATATATGATGCCCCTTCACATAAAGTAAAAAATGAGATTTTATCTAGCCTAAGTGATGAAGATCAGGAGTTATTATTAGGATTAGTTACAAAGGCTAGGGCCTATGCTTGTGGTAATGAGCATCTAACTATAAAAACGGTTAGTGGAGCGTCTGTCAAGTCAGTCTTTGATGGATTACTTGCTAAGGGTGTCCCTGAGAAGAAATATTTTTATCAACCAAATATTTTATCTCTAAATGAAGAAATGTTTCCAGTAAAAGAAAAAGAGATAGAGGTCGATGCCTCTAAAATATGGGAGCAATTTTATTCAGATATTAGTTTATTAGAAAATTATACTAATGTAAAAGCAAAGGCAGAGACTACGCTAAATTTATTACAACGCTACACTATAAATTTATCCGAACCTACGGGAATGTTGCCTACGGTAGCCTATTTTGATTATGCTAAAAATTTAGCAGGTATAACGGTGGCACTTTATGATTATCTAAAAGCTGAAGACAAACTCGATGCGTCGGTCTTATTATGGAGTGAAGAACGACCTTTTATTTTAATAGGTGGGGATATTTCGGGTATTCAAAACTTTATTTATGATATAGCGGGACGGAATGCTTCCAAAAACTTGAAAGGACGTTCTTTTTATCTTCAATTATTAATAACGAGCATTTTACAGAAGTTATTAACTGAATTAGACCTATTTCAGGGTAATGTTATCCTTGATAGTGGTGGCTCCTTTTTTCTTCTAGCAGCTAATACCAATAAGAATAAAAGACTTTTATCAAATGAAGAAATCCTTGGACAAATTTCTCAGCAGTTATTTGAGACGCATTTAACCAAAATTTCATTAGCGGTCGCCATCGTTCCAATAGAAATTAGCCAAATGTTAGATGGCGGATTGAATGAGGTAATGGAAGAAGTATATGAGCAATTGGCAATAAAAAAACTACAAAAATTTAATGGTAAAATAAATAGGAAGCAAGAAGAATTATTTGACCCGAAGCAAGTAGATAATGGAGGTGGTTACCCCATTGATAGAATGACAGGAGCGGAAATTCAACCACATCAGCAGGCTACTGCTTGGAAATATGATTTGGAAAATGGAGGTGGAAAAACAGAAAGGGTTCAATTGCATGAAGATAAATTGTATGGATTGAGCCTAGTCTCGAATACCACGATGCAGCAAATTAACCTTGGTGATGTCTTAAGAAAAACCACTATATGGGTAATCAGCCCTAAAAAAATCAATGACCTAAAGAAGAACGGGAAAATCCACGAATTTAATCCTTGCCAGTTGGGTATCTACCACTATTTGATAGAAGACAGTATCCGTAGTTTAACTGGTTTAGGAGATTTGACAGGGTGTAGTTTAGTTGTACTGAATCAGCCTGACTTTCTTAATGCCTTAAATAATCAATTAACCGATGGTATTGGTATAGAACAAAATCTGATTTATGGTAATCAGTTTTATGGCGGGAATGAATACCCTTCGCCGCCGAATATCGAGAGGAAATACTTAGACCAACCTTATACTTTTTCAGAACTAGCTGGAGCAGAAGACGAAGAGAAAAAAGAACTAGCAGACAGAAAAAAGAAAATTTATTACGTTCCGCCAGCTACTAAAACAGAAGCAGGAAGAGACTTAGGGATTAAGCGGCTAGGTGTATTACGTATGGATGTAGATAATTTGGGTTATATTTTTCAAACGGGTTTGGGGAAGCAATTTTCCTTCGTTCAGTATAGTAATTTGAGCAGACATTTAGATTTTTTCTTTAAAGGATATTTAAACCAAATTTGGAAACAAGAAGGTTTTAGTCCCTATGCTCAAATTATTTATTCTGGCGGTGATGATTTATTTATTGTTGGACGGTGGGATAAAATGATTGAATTTGCTAAAAAAATTAAGACCGCTTTTGGTGATTATGTCTGCCAAAATAATCAAATTAGTTTGTCTGGCGGCATCAGTATCGTAGGGCATAAATTCCCTATTTTGAAAGGTGCAGAAATGGCGGGCAAAGCGGAGAAAAGCGCGAAACGTCACGAACTCATAGGCATTCATCATAAAAGTGTAGAATTGGATAAAAATTCATTTACTTTATTTGACGTGCCGTTGCATTGGTCCTCTGAAGGTCATTGGCAAGGGGAGTCTTTTTCGTGGGAAGATGAATTTAAGCTAGTCGAAGAAATCAAAAATCAATTACTTCAATTTCTCTATCCTTCTTCGGGTGATAGAGGGTTGTCCAAAGGTTTTTTGCAAAAGATTCAGACATTATATGAAATGTCCCTTGTCCAAAAAGCGAATAAGCAGAATGAGAGTTGGAAGTGGATTATCGCCTACGATTTTGCTAGAGAGAAAGCGGTGCTGAAAAAAAATAAATTGATGGCAGAAAGTGCTTTTTTAGGACAGTTGGAAAAAAATACACTACTTAATTCTTACAAAGAATCACGATTAAAAAGTAAGCACAGTTTTTTGAAATTGTTAAATCTTGCAGCAAGATGGGCAGAACTCGCTACTAGAATGAGATCGAATTAAATTAATCAGCTTCATAAATCTATAAATTATTAAATAATGGCACAAGGAAGAGATAATCGGCACGGCGGAAATCGTCAATCTGGTGGCTATAATCGCTCTAGGGATGACCGTCCAACGTGGAGTCGCTTAACCAACGAAGATAAAGAACAAATTAAGTCTTGGATTCAAGAAGGATTCGATGAGGAAACTATTAAATATGCGGAAGATTTTGGTGGATTTTTAGTTAAAAACAGACTGACTACTGCCCAAATTAGGATTATTTTTAGCGAAGTCAAACGAATTGAGTCTAGTATTAATCAAACTACTGATACCCTTGACAGAGAGGTTATCAAAGACTTTTTATTACTCAAGCCTAAAATAGCTTATGCTGCTAAAAGGTCTGGTTCGTCAGGAATAGAAGCTTTAAAACGGGTGATGGATGTGGCACACTCCGCTGTAGAGATGAGAAAAGATGGTAAGGATTTAAAATATAGAGTAGAAAATTTTTCTGATTTCTTTGAGGCCATTCTTGCTTATCATAAAGCGCATGGTGGTAGAGAGAAATAATTAAGCAACGACTAAAAATAAAGTAATGAATAAATTAAAGAAAAAAATTCATATCCAAGGTCTCATTAAGACAATTACAGGATTACATATTGGTGGTACTAATAATTCAATGGGCATTGGAGATTTAGACAATGCGGTCATCAGACATCCAATCAATAAGCAACCATTTATTCCTGGAAGTTCTCTGAAAGGTAAAATGCGTTCTTTACTAGAGTTGGCTAAAGGAGAATTTATGCGAGGATCTATGGGCAGAGATATTAAAAATGTGCCGTCTAATAATCCAGCACATTTATCGGCAAAATTATTTGGCTATACGGGCAATAAAAATGAGACGTATAATGCACAACAGCCTTCTAGGATCATTGTAAGGGATGGTATGCTAACCGATGCAGCAAATTTTGGAAAAGATTTATTATCAGAAGTTAAATCCGAAACGGTTATTGATAGATTAACTTCTGCGGCAATGCCTAGACAATTAGAAAGAGTTCCTGCGGGTACAACTTTCAAATTAGACATTGTCCTAAACATTTTCTCGGACGACGACGAAAAAGAATTAATTCAGGGTGTTTTTCGAGGACTACAATTAATCCAAGATGATTATTTAGGAGGTGCAGGTTCTAGAGGAAGTGGACAGGTCGCATTCAGTATCACGGAGGTACAGGAAAAACCGAGTGAATATTATACAGGTGTTATGAAAGAATTACCAGCTCCTGCCACAGCGACTTATAAGGCAACCTATATCCCTGCATCAATGGCTTAAGGAAAAGAAGAATAAATTTCGTGTTTTTTAATTGGATAAAATCGATTAGAAAGACATTCCTTTAAAAACTAAATGCGGAAATTAATTTTCTTCCATACTTAAAAGCCTAAATTTTTAGAAAGATGACAACTTACCATGTTTTCCCTTTGCGGTTTAATAATACGCTTCATTTATCAAGAGGTCGGGAAAATAATTATGATAAAACGCAAGCAGTACTACATTCTGATACGCTGAAATCAGCGTTGTTTGTGACGGCTATGGAAGTAGCCAATGCCGCAGAATTACCTGATAAGTCATTTTTTGAGTTGCTCAAAATAAGTTCTGTTTTTCCTTATTATAAGGCGGCAAATACTGAAAAAGCTATCTATTTTTTACCTAGACCTTTACTACCTGCATTCCATAAGAAATTACGGATTCAAGGCATCGGAGAATATAAGCAAAGAAAGGTTATCAAAAATTTGGAATACCTCGAATCTAGTTTATTATTGGAGCTACTGCAAAAAGAAGTCGTTTTTATAGACAAAAATAATATTAGCCAAGACGGTGCTTTTGCGAGTCATCATACACCTCTTTCCGAGTTGTCTTTATTGAATACTTCTCCACAACAACACGTTTCGGTAGACCGTCTTTTTGAGACGGATGCCAAGCCATTTTATATAGATCGACTTTACTTTAGTGAGGGCGTTGGTTTTTATTTTTTAATGGAAGGTAATTACGAAGATAGAAGGAAAATACTTCGATTGCTAGAAGTTTTAGGCGAAAATGGTTTAGGTACAGATAAAAGCGTGGGCGGAGGACATTTTAAGGTCGATGAAAAATTATTGGATGATTTCTTAGAATTATCGGATACAGGAAACCATCAAATTAACTTATCCTTGTATTGTCCTAATATTGACAACCAAGAAGAATTGAGCCAATTGGAGGATAGTTATTATGAATTGGTGAAACGTGGTGGATTTATCGCTAGTCCAGCCAAGAGCGCACACGCCTCCCTACGAAAAAGGTCTGTTTATATGTTTAAAGAAGGGTCTATATTTCCATTTAAGGCTACTAGAACAGGGCAAATAGTTGACCTGAAACCTGATGAAAAACGCTTGAAAGATAGTATTGGAGCGGTGATTGAGCATTCCATTTGGCGTGATGGACGTTCTATTTTTCTAGCGTATTAAAACTTACCACTTTATGAATTCAGTCAATATTTCTATAAAGGTATTAAGCCCTGTTCATGTTGGAACAGGTCAAAAATTGAATCCAAATTTTGAATATCTCTATTTTCCCGAAGAGAAAAAAATAGCCCTGTTAGATGAAAGTAAAATATTGGATATTATCGGGGTCGATAATTTAGATCAATGGGTGAGTGTTATCGATAAGGAAGAAAATTTATTGGATTATCTGCGATTAAGAAAGGTCAATATTAAGGCAACTGATTGTGCCCAGTTTATCATGGAAGTTGAAGGAGAAGGGCCAATGGGAAATAATGAAGTGAAACCCCAATTTCGTGGAACAACAACGAAAAGCCCCATGATTCCTGGTTCATCTATTAAGGGAGCTTTAAAGACCGTTATGCTCAATTATTTAATTGAACAAAATCCTCAGTTTATTCAAAATCCAGACCATTTAGGCGTTAATAAAAGAGGTTTTAAATTTAATGATAAGCAAATATTAGCAC
Source organism: Saprospiraceae bacterium (assembly GCA_965277445.1). Lineage (GTDB taxonomy): Bacteria > Bacteroidota > Bacteroidia > Chitinophagales > Saprospiraceae > JAFMDF01. The sequence continues at coordinate 449,964 of CBDICY010000013.1, forward strand.
ATTACTTTGGAGCAAAGGATAGACCTGATTTTAGAGGGAATATCCAATTAGATGCGAACAAAGATTGGTTTCGATTACTAAGAGTGGGAGATGTTGCATTCTCTAATCTTACTACCAGTTTGCATAAAGTAAAGGTGATTAATAGTGAATACGAAGGATGGGGAGAAAAGAAAAAAGAAACGGGATTTTGGGAATGTATACCAACGGGTAGCCAGAGCGAATTTAGATTACAAATTCCTGCAGATTTATTAGTACATTTTAAAAGAAAAGTGAATCTGAAATTACCAGAAAAACTTCTGAACATTAAGGCTATTTTTAAGTGTGCTAATGAACACTTGCAAAAGATATTGACGCACGAAATTAAGTTCTGGCAAGAAGAGGACAATCCCGAAGTCATCGAAGACTATTTAAATCAACTTATAAATTTGGATACTCAAATTAATGAACTAACTGATAAGGAATGCCTTTTGCGAGTAGGCGCAGGCGGCGGTTGGATTGATAAAACAGGCGCATGGCCCAAAAAGGAAGGTTATTTAAGAGATGATGTTTGGAATCATTTAAAAAGCGAATTGAGAAGAGGGAATTATAATGATAGTATGTTCTTTCCAAAGAGTCGAAAAATGGTAGATGGTGGGTTGCCTTTGGGGTTTGTTAAATTGAGTGTTAAATAATTGATTAAATTATGCCAAAAGTATTTCTAAGCCACAACCGACATAATAAACCGCTAGTCAGAATTATCAATAATAAGTTACAAACCGCTTTTATTGAAACGTGGTTAGACGAAGAGGCGCTTAATACAGGAGACTATCTCGATGATGTAATTTTTCCAAGAATTGATAGTTCCGACTACTTTATAGCTTTTGTTTCTAAAACATATACCACCAAATGGTGTAATGATGAATTTGCTAGAGCCAAAGAAAAAGGGATTCCGATTTTACCAATTTTGGTAACTGAAAAAGAGGAACGAATAGAAAGAGGATTTCCTTTATGGTTTGAGGATTTATCAGAGGAGGTACAATTAATTCAAAACCAATCTCCTTTGCGAATTGCCTTAGATAAACCTACGGAAAAAATGGAAGAAGAAGATTATGAAAAAATGGATAAATCTTTAAATAAAGCGATGCAAAAATTAGCAAAATCAATTTGGAAAGGTAAAAGATTACGATTTAAGCCAATGGAAATCGTTTATTTGGGAGCAATAAAAGCCCAATTGTTTTCCTTCGATATGGACGGTATTTTAGAGGAAGATTATTTAAGAGAAATTGACTTAGATATTAAGGAGCTAGTTTCTAAAGACAGAGAGGATGGTAAACCAATCAAAAAATTACCAGTCATTTTTTCTGGTACTTCTGTTAATTGGTTGATTACCTTTTTAACAATGCCCTTAGCAAATAAAAGAGATGTACTCATTTACAATGAAGGCTTAAAAAAAGTAGTCTGTGTCTATACTAAACCAACACCTGACCATCCAGATTTGAAAGTAGGTAATGTTTATCCTTTATCAATTTAACACTTTAGACCAAAATAATTATGTTAGATAATAATACTCCTTTTCGTTCCTTAACCCTACAGTTTGACCTAGACATCTACCCCCGCCAAATCAAAAACTGGCGTGGCGCATTCCTCCAAATGGCAGGCTGGCAGGACGAGCTATTCCACAACCATGCGAATAGTCAAGAAGCGAATAACTATCACTATCGCTACCCACTAATCCACTACCGTTACGAAAAAGGCAAAGCAGCCATTTTTGCCATCAACGAAGGAGTCGCTGCCTTACAAAAAGTATTGGCACAAAACAATTGGGAGATTGAATGGCAAGGCGAAAAAAAGACCTTGCAAATAGAAGATTTGCGGATGAATGAGCATTATTTTCGGATGTTGAACGATCCAAAAGAATACCGCCTTTACAAATGGCTCGCCCTCAATCAAGAAAACTATGCTCGTTGGCAGCATTGTCGAAATTTAAAGGAGCGCATTGCCTTATTGGAGCGCATTTTGGGGTCGAATATCATTTCCTTGTTCAAGGGATTAAATTGGCGACCCGATGAAAGAATAGAAGTAAATATCCAAGAAATTCGAAATTCCCAGATGGTGCAATTTCATGGGCAAAAATTATTGGCGCTAGATATTATTTACGATGCCAATGTATTATTACCTGCGGGTATAGGAATTGGTAAAGGTGTTTCGTTGGGCTTTGGCTGGCAAATGCCTAGAAAAACACGGCATCATAGAACCTACAAGAAATTACAAGACACCAATCATGCGGATTCGTTGAAAATTGAAAATTGAAAATTATAAATTGAAAATTTCAAAAATGACCCACCTCCAAACCCTAACCCTAACCCTCTCGCACCGCATCCACCCCCACGAAATCCCTCGTTGGCGAGGCGCATTTTTAGAAATGATTGGATGGGAAGAAGAATTATTCCACAACCACAACAACAAAGATATAAAAGGAGAAAAAGTATTTTCGACGACCACTTTGGCTAAAGCGAAAGTACATCATCGGTATCCATTGATTCAATATTACGAACACAAGGGACGAGGGACAATTATAGGCATCAATGAAGGTGTACCCGCATTATTGAAAGTGCTAGACGAAAAAGAATTGCGCATTAAATGGAATGGACGCCAGCAACAATTAAAAATTGTGAACGTGCAAAAGGGAGCGCACCAATTTAAAATATTAGACCGACCTCGACAATACCGATTGGATAGGTGGATGGCGTTGACCCAAAAAAATCATGAACTTTGGAAAAACGCAAGTAGCTTAGAAGTGCGGATTCATTTGTTGAATAAACTATTAGTCAATCATATTATTGGCGCGGTCAAACAATTTGGCTGGCGATGGCCAGCGGGTAGTCTTGATGCCAAATTGGATTTGTTACATAAAATGGAAACCATTCGACACAAAGGCGTTTCCATAGAAATATTTGAGGTTACCTTCTCTAGCAATGTCGCTTTACCTGATGGCTTGGCAATTGGGAAAGGCGTAAGTCTTGGTTTTGGCATTTTAAATACCGAAAAAAATAAAGTCGTCGACCCCCAATAAGAAGATTTTTGCAAAAAAATGATAATACGCTGATAATTAGGTGTTTAGGAGGGTTTTGAAAACACTTTAGATAAAGTTGTAAATTAAATATATATATTGGTTTGAAAGAAAACGGCTTATGGTATCGTCGATGATAATAGAGACTGTAAATAACTGATTTATTTAAAATAAATATTTGATAAATAATTGACAATCAGTTATTTAAACCTATTTTGTGAGTTTAATAAATTTTAACTTTGGACTAAATTTGTGAAAATAACTGATTTGTAAACATCTGATAATCAATTGTGTGTTTTTTGTATGGGAGGCAATCCAACTTAGCGAGGACTGCGACGCAAAATGAAAATCTAATAGGACATTTGCTCATGCTCTTTTCAAGGCTGATTGAAAGCTTGTGCGAATCCAACTTAGCGAGCGCCTATAAAAAGCAGAAGATTAAAAAAAATAAAAAAAAGGAAATATTTGGAAAGAAAAGGAAAGGCAGCACCGTCAATATAATAAAAGGCGATTTGGTGAAAATATATTTTACCAAATACCTTTAGAAGTGTAAAGAGGGAATATTGGTTAAATCCTTTAATTTATGTTTTGAAATAAAGTTGTTATGATTGAAATAATAAGGAAAGAATAACTTGAACAGCTAATATCTAGTACGAAACAATAAATAACAATTTAGTTGCAAATCAAGAAAGGTAAACTAACCATTCACTCATCATTAAATGACCATAAAAATTAAAAACACATCCTTATGAATGAAGAACAAAGCCTCCAGAAAGAGGGAGGAAAAGTTAATAAGGACCTCCTCTATGCGGATTTAGCATTAGTTGTACCCGACTTATCTTATCCTCCTAGTTTCTATGCCGAGTTACAAAATTTTTTATTCACGAATCAACATTCTTTCTTTGATGAAAAATATTGGTTTCCAAGCTTAAAACAAACCATTCAATTATTATCTGAAGAAGATGCGGATAATTTATTAACGGTTTTAGAAGGAGTAAAGGCCATTATTCAGGAATATCAATTGCCAGATATGGCCGCCTACAATAAATTCATGGCACATAGTAAAGCCAACCGATTTCTCCTTTCCTAGTAGTTCAGTAGGCAGTACGACTGGTCGCAAATGATGATTGTATTATTTTTATATTTGCGGGCAGTCGTTTTCTTTAGCCCTTCCTATCCATCCAGTATCCAGCATCCTCCCCTTATGTAAAATACTAGCATTATTTTTTTCAAGTCTGGAAAGTTTAAGTCATTTTGTTTCGTCAAATTATTGGAAATTCGCATTTCTGTGCACATGCCAACAATAACAGACCAAGCAATAAACCAACCACATGCAATCAATGTCTATAGACGCAAATCTCAAGAACAAAATCCCACGCTAGACTTAGCAACATACTAGATTAAATTAAAGGGATTCAATTTTTGAACCCTATTTTCTAACCAAAATGTTAGGGCAACTTTATTGGACAATAAGGTAATAGGGAGTATTGTCTATTAAGGTAGCCATAGCATTCAAAACCACATCAAGAATATGGAAAAAGAAAATATTGTCATGCGGTTAGGACTGGGTAGGGACGCTACGGTTAGTTACATTCACCAACAGTACGATACGGTGTTGCATAACTATACAGTTGGCCTTTGCCGACGCTATCACATACCCATTGTGCAAGCGGAGGATTTAATGCAGGAATTTTACCTTAGCGTCCTTAAAAATCACCATGCGATGATTAAGGGATACCTCGTCCGAGGCATTCGATTTTTTTACCGAGTGATCAAAAATGATGTTTTTGATTTCAATCGGAAAAAGAAAAGCCGAAACAGGTTAGAAGAAATCTATACCATGGGAGTAAACCTGGATTTCGATTTATTTTACTTAGCCGCTGATTTATTCCAAGTTCAATTTACAGATGAATTGAGTCGCTTACTATCCAAACCAGATTACGCAGTATTTAAATTGTATTTACAAGGCTATTCTTATCGGGAAATCGAACAAAAATTATGCTTAAATCAAAACACAATTGGCGTAAAGATTTTTCGGTCTAAGAAAGTACTAAGGAAGTTCTATCTGCCCTAGCAGGATAGACGGATTTTAAGAAGCAGAAAAAATTACGAGAAAGCAAACTATGAGAAAACTACGCTTCTTTTTAGTTATTAGATAATTCCTCAATCAATAGGCATTAATGCTAAAAAATGGTATTTTTACTAAGAAATTTGATGTCTGTTAATTAGAGGGACTGAAGCTTGATTATCTTTTTCTGTCCCTTTAAACTACACAAAAAAGACAGAATAAGATTGTTATTCTTGGCAAAAAAATAAAATGTAAATATATCACCATAAAATCAACAATATGTTGAAATGTTAAAATGTAAAAATTGAAATTATTTTTTTATAATATGTTGTTTGTAATTGATTAATTTTCATTACATTTATATATATTAAAATAGGCACTTTCAGAAAAAGGCTCAAATTGTTAATATTTTAATAAGTCTCAGAGCTGTCTGTTAGGTTGTAAAAAATTGATAACCAATTATTTATTTACAGAAAAAACACATATATTAGCAAAAAATAGAAAATTTGTGACGTGAAAAACATATTGTTAGACATATTGTTAAATCCTTACTATGAATTTTCTGACATTCAGATGACATTAAATTTAAATCAATATGCTGATTATCAGCATATTACATTTCCTAAGGGTAGGAGAGGTAATCCATTTTAGTGAGGACTGCGACGAAAAATACATAATAATTGACAACTGTTTTTTTGTAGGAGAGGTAATCCATTTTAGTGAGGACTGCGACGTTCGCTGCTGTACATATCAATGCTAACAACATTGTAGGAGAGGTAATCCATTTTAGTGAGGACTGCGACAAACTCTTTAAGCTCGTCACCGAACTGAGCCATGAAGTAGGAGAGGTAATCCATTTTAGTGAGGACTGCGACTGATTAACATAATAATAGTTTTAATGATTAAAAAAGGTAGGAGAGGTAATCCATTTTAGTGAGGACTGCGACAATTCGTTCATCTGTTTTAAATTTTTAATTAGTTAAGGTAGGAGAGGTAATCCATTTTAGTGAGGACTGCGACCCACATAAACCGTCTCTTAGGTAATGAATATTGGTAGGAGAGGTAATCCATTTTAGTGAGGACTGCGACGATTTACTACAGAACAATGAACTGTCATAAAAGTAGGAGAGGTAATCCATTTTAGTGAGGACTGCGACCTATCATTTTATAATCAGATCTATTCCTCTTTAAAGTAGGAGAGGTAATCCATTTTAGTGAGGACTGCGACGTTGATTAAATTGTTTGTTATTCTTATTGATATAAGTAGGAGAGGTAATCCATTTTAGTGAGGACTGCGACCCATTATCACCAAATTCTCCATCTCCATTTCCCGTAGGAGAGGTAATCCATTTTAGTGAGGACTGCGACGAGTGTAATCAATATTTAACGTCCCGGACGCAGAAACGTAGGAGAGGTAATCCATTTTAGTGAGGACTGCGACGTTTCGTGTTCTTTTCCGTTACTTCTTTCGCAAAAGTAGGAGAGGTAATCCATTTTAGTGAGGACTGCGACGTAACTTTCGTTAATATCAAGCATGTTAATAGCGCGTAGGAGAGGTAATCCATTTTAGTGAGGACTGCGACGGATGTTTGTTCGATTGAAATAAGAGAGTCAAAGTAGGAGAGGTAATCCATTTTAGTGAGGACTGCGACAACTTTCACCATATTTTAAAATTTCACCCATTGTAGGAGAGGTAATCCATTTTAGTGAGGACTGCGACTTCTTATAATCTTTTACCTTAAATCCTTCTACTGTAGGAGAGGTAATCCATTTTAGTGAGGACTGCGACTCTAAATTCCATAAGTAAGTATTTTTTTAAAGGTGTAGGAGAGGTAATCCATTTTAGTGAGGACTGCGACGATACTTGCATCTTCTTCTATTTCTACAGAAACAAAGTAGGAGAGGTAATCCATTTTAGTGAGGACTGCGACGATTGATGATTGATAGTTAAAATACCCGATTTGTAGGAGAGGTAATCCATTTTAGTGAGGACTGCGACGTTTAATTGCCACTTCCTTACTTTGAGTAAAGAAATGTAGGAGAGGTAATCCATTTTAGTGAGGACTGCGAGGATCTAATCATAAATGATTAAATTTTTAGTGATCTCGTAGGAGAGGTAATCCATTTTAGTGAATAAAGGAACGAACCCGCAGGGTGAACAGTCGGGGACTGTTCAAGTGACTGAACCACAAAGTGGGTGGGTTGGCAAAGATCGCCTCCCGTTTCCAACGCTCTTTTCAACTCTGGTTGAAAGCCTGTGCGAATCCATTTTAGTGAATTCAATGACTTAAACAAGGGGTGAAAAAAATAATTTTTTGGGTCAAAAAGGCATAGGATTCCTAGTCTTGTCAAAAAAGGCAAGAAGCGAGGATTTAATAAAATCGGTAGACAGTCGGGACTAAAAAACAGCTTAGGACTGCGATAATATAAAATTAGGTTTGTGGATTTTCTTAAAGTAGGAGAGGTAAATTAGTATGCTGTGGAAGCAGATAAGTTGCATCTTTTTTAGCGATACTTCTATGGGCAATCCGCAACTCGCCCCCAAACCAACTCGTCGAATAAACCAACCCATTCATCAATAAAAAACCACCCACCAAAAAAAATAAAAATAAATTGCCTACCGTAAGCAACCATTAAAAAAAATGGGCGTCTTTACAACTAAATGGTCCCCTCGACCATCTTCCTTATAACTTCAGTCGATTTTACACAACTTTCAGTCAAAATTTATCGGATTAGTTCGCCTTTTTAGTGAATGCTCATTAAAAGGACAGGTCATTATTTGTCAAAAAATTGAAATCACCATACCCACTAATGGAGTTACGGGGTAGGTGTTGCTTGTGGAATACTAGTTCCATCAAATTTTAGGGAATTAACCGAGTTTAGTAGTACCAAAATTAAATTCAATTGTCTATCATTTTGAACCCGCAACCCGCCAACTCGCAACTCACGAAATTATTTCACCTAAATCTCCGGTTGACTACGGAGCTAAAAATTTGTTTTTTATGAAAACGCCCAACTTTTTTAGATTGTTATGTACTGTTTGTTTAATCACTTGTTTATTTTTTACTGTGGATGCCCAACGGAAAGATGTCTTACTGACGAATAGTCAAGCTTTTGAAGTGGAAGCTTATAAAGACATTGATGGCACCCCTTATTATTTTGCCGAATGGCACGAAGGAAAAGTGTATGGAATTGGTAAAGATGCCGATACGCCAGATACTTATTTATTAAATTTTAATGGCTATACCAAGAATTTAGAAGTTCGAAAAGAAGACCGTTTTATTGCTTTAGATGAAAAGCACTACAGTAAAGTGGTCATTGAAACCCAAGAGGATGGGGAATTAAAAACGACTACTTTTAAGACCAATGCCCATCCAATTTACAAAAGCCGATTTATGAAAGTGGTTTTTGAAGGAACGGATTTTTCGGTTATTCAGGATTACCAAGTCCGATTGGGAACTAGGGAGAAGCAAGGCCTTGGCGGGACGCAAAAGACCCAAACTTTTAATAAAGATGATGACTATTATTTGGTGAAAGGTAAAAAAGCAAAAGTGGTTAAGTTGAAGAAGAAGACGATTTTAGGTTTGTTCAAAGACCAAGAAGCGGCTTTGAAAAGTTTTGTGAAAGACAATGGCTTGAAGTTGAATAATGAAACAGAATTGGTGCAGTTGTTAAGCTATTATGAGGAGTTGACGCATCCTGGATCTACGGTTGCGGTTCATGAAAACTAGTGCGGATGTTTTTCCCCACGGATAAAACTAGTGCGGATGTTTTCCCCATGGATGTTTTTTATCACGGATAAAACTAGTGCGGATGTTTTCCCCACGGATGTTTTTCCCCACGGATGTTTTTTACCACTGATAAAACTAGTGCGGATGTTTTCTCCACGGATGTTTTTTACCACTGATAAAACTAGTGCGGATGTTTTCTCCACGGATGTTTTTTACCACGGATAAAACTAGTGCGGATGTTTTCCCCACGGATGTTTTTTACCACTGATAAAACTAGTGCGGATGTTTTCTCCACGGATGTTTTTTACCACGGATAAAACTAGTGCGGATGTTTTCTCCACGGATGTTTTTTATCACGGATAAAACTAGTGCGGATGTTTTCTCCACGGATGTTTTTTATCACGGATAAAACTAGTGCGGATGTTTTCCCCACGGATGTTTTTTACCACGGATAAAACTAGTGCGGATGTTTTCCCCACGGATGTTTTTTATCACGGATAAAACTAGTGCGGATGTTTTCCCCACGGATGTTTTTTACCACGGATAAAACTAGTGCGGATGTTTTCCCCACGGATGTTTTTTATCACGGATAAAACTAGTGCGGATGTTTTCCCCACGGATGTTTTTTACCACGGATAAAACTAGTGCGGATGTTTTCCCCACGGATGTTTTTTATCACGGATAAAACTAGTGCGGATGTTTTCCCCACGGATGTTTTACTTCCACGGATTAATAAAGTACCACGGATTTTTTAACACGGATAAAATAGTAATATAGATATTTTTCTGTAGTGAGATTCCGATAATTATCGGAACTGCTTGTTGGATCATCACAGATAAAGTTAAGATAGACGTGGATTGCTAAACACAAAAAGGAGCTACTTAATCAGTAGTTCCTTTTCGTGTTTATAAGCGTGTTTAGCTAAAGTTGGATAGCTTTAAATAATTGTCAAAGAGCCAATTAGTTTAAAAGAAATCAGTAGACAATCCGCTAAATCCGTACAACCTATCTTTAATGAAATTTTAAGAGGTTTTAGCCATTGTCATCAAAATAACGGAAGCGACAATCAATAATCCACCGATTATTTGCCAAAAACTTAATGCCTCACCAAGGAAGATAAAAGCAGTCATCGTCGCAAAAATGGGTTCTAAGGTAGAGGTGACAGTCAAACGAATAGGGTCTAGTTTTTTTAAGGCCATAAAGAATAAACCGAAAGGAATAAGCGTACCGATAATAGCAATCGCCATAATGCCTGCCCAGACCGACCAACTCAAGCCTTGACCCACTAAATTAAAGGGTGGATGTACGATATTCCAAAATAGGGCAGCGAATAAAACGACATAAAAAAAGACCGTCCAAGTTGGATATTTTTGTAAGCCTTTTTCTCCATATAAGGTGTAAAAAGCAAAGACCATAGCAGAAAACAAGGCCACTAGAATACCCTTCCAGTTTAGATTTTCCCAATTTACTTGATGAGCACCAACGACTAAATAGCAACCTATCAGCGCCAATAAGATAGCTATAATGGTGTTTCGATTAATGTTTTTGCCTAAGAAAAAAGCACTATAAACCACAATCATAGAGGGCGCCGTGTATTGTAAAGCGATGGCAACGCCAACGTCAATTTGGCTAATGGCGTAAAAATAGGTGTATTGCACTAAGGCGAATCCTCCGATGCCTAAAAGCATAAAATAGCCAATGTCTTTTTTAGCAATTTGCAGTAAATCTCTTTGGAAGCCGACAAAAATAAAAGCAAGAATGAGGAAGGAATAAGTAACCCTAGCTTGGACTAAATCGGCAGGACCAATGCCCGAATTAAATAAATATTTAGCAATCGGTGCCGCCAACGCCCATAGCAAAGCAGCGGTAATAATGAGTAAAAAGCCTAGTTTGGTATCGTTTTTCATGTTTTGCCATTAGATAACGTCCATATTTCGGGCGTTCATCATTCATCGTTTATAGTTCATCATTAATTCGGCTGCAATTACAGTAAATTCTGCTAAAAAAGAAGTAGAATAAACTAGAAATGTATTCCTTTTCTTTACCTTTAAGCCGATGTCTAAACAAAACGAAATATCCAATTCCACCCATACGACGCCTTTATTTTCCGAAAAATATAAGTGGTATGTATTGTTCATGCTAACGGTAGTTGCGGCGTTAAGCTATTTTGACCGACAATTAGTGGTCATTTTACAAGAGCCGATTAAAAACGAATTGGGCTTATCTGATACCCAATTAGGATTAATGACAGGCTTGGCATTTGCCATTTTTTATTGTTTGGTCGGCATTCCGATTGCGAGGTATGCAGATAGAAACAATCGACGAAATGTCATTGGCGCTTCCTTGGCTATTTGGAGTTTTATGACGGCGATTACTGGATTTGTGATGAATTTTTCACAGATGTTATTGGCAAGAATAGGCGTAGGTATAGGAGAGGCTGGTGGCGCTCCTTCTTCTCAGGCGCTCATTTCGGATTATTTTCCTAAAGAGAAACGAGCGACTGCTTTTGCCATTTATGCGACGAGCGTTTATATCGGCTTGTTTTTAGGCTTCTCTATGGGAGGGCTTTTAGAAACGAGTTTTGGTTGGCGGCAAACATTTATGTTATTAGGCGTACCCGGTATTATCTTTTCCATTATTTTTATTATAGGCGTCAAAGAACCACCACGAGGATATGCGGATGGGGTAGTGGACACCAAAGCGCAGCCTGGATTTAAGGAGTCGATTCAATTATTATTTTCGAAAAAGACCTATAAATATATTTTAGCCGCAAGTGCTTTGCATTCCTTTGTGGGGTATGGATTCGCCAACTGGATTCCTTCTTTTTTTATAAGAGTGCATGAAATGACGGTTTTAGAAGTAGGATTTTGGTTAGCAATTTCTATTGGCGTAGGTGGTGGAATTGGTGCTATATCTGGCGGGTTTATTGTAGATAAATTAATAAAAAGAGATCAACGATGGTATTTGTGGATAGGTATCGTATCGATTATTTTGACCCTTCCTTTTTCTTTTTATACCCTTTTAACGGATAATAAAACGGGGGCAGCGATGTGCTATTTTATTCCGAATGTCCTTTTTTCTTTGAATATGGGGGCTATTTTAACGGTGACGCAAGGAGTAGTTGGGGCAGAACAACGTGCCTTGTCCAGCGCCGTTTATTATTTTGTGCTCAATTTGATTGGGATGGGATTAGGGCCATTAGCTGTGGGGATGCTAAGTGATTATTTAATGCCCACTTATGGACAGTTTTCCTTGCGTTATGCCTTGTTTATCGTTTCCATAGTCTACACGATTTGTATCTATTTTTATTGGAAGGCAGGAGAGCATTTAGAAGAGGATATGCAGATTTAAGTAAATCAGCGATTAAGTTAAGCGTTTCAATCGATCCTCCTAAAAGTTTTCTTACCCACCTTGCGGTTCAAGAGCTTACACTTCCATTATCCTTGAAAAGGAAGAGAGTCGTTACATTTGAAATTTTCTGCAAAATTGGTTTCCCACTATTTTTCCTTAGCCTGATGGTCTTGGCTAAGCCTCTTCACCTTTAGCCATCTGCCAAATAATTACGTTTTATTAAAAAATTCCCCAATATAAGCACGATATTGTTCCGCCGTCATTAACGAATCCCACTCAGTTGTTGTAGTCGCCTTAATTCGGATCAACCAACCTTTACCATAAGGATCTTCATTCAACCATTTTGGGTTATTGATCAGAGATTGGTTTATTTCGAGGATTTCTCCACTTAAGGGAATGCAGATCTCATTAGCAGCTTTATTAGATTCTGTAATAGCAAATGCTGCACCTAGTTGAAAAGATTGACCGATTTTGGGTAATTCGATAAATACAATATCTCCGAAAACAGTTTGAGCAAAATCGGTAATGCCAATCAGGTAACCTGTTTGTTGTTGAATAGCCCATTCGTTCGTCTCAAAATAGCGAGCTAAGGCATTTATTTTTTTCATTTTAATGATTAACTTAAGATAATTGTTTTTTAGTAATGTATTATTGATTGAATTAATATCTTAAATAAAAATACATAATATATTGTTTTTCAAATAATTGAATAAATGAAAATTATTCATTAGTACTTCTTTAAATTTTGTGGATTATTTTATCGAAAACATATAAAGAAAAAATAAAATTTATTATTAAAAATATATTAAAATAAGAAATGTTTTATTTAGTTTTACAGCACAACAACTTAAACATCTTCAAATTTTAGCGTAAGCAAACAACAGATTATTCCTTAAACATTAACTGCTTACTTCTTTATAGCAAAAATATAAAATTTCACTTAGGTATTGGACTAAGTAATAGGATTAAAACGCTAACTACCAACTGTTTAGGTAGTTCATTGTTTTGATTAATTCAGGTCTTATATTTAAAATTTATTAGAAACTAATCTCACCGATTTAAGATAAGTAGTAGTACTTAATTAGTACTAAGGTAATATCTATTAGCTTAAAAACTTAGTTGCTTGAGTTTTTTAGGTATTCCTAAATGTTTCCTATAGCCTTTGTATAGAAAATAGGTACAACTATGCCTCTAATCATCCTTAAACTATCCAAATTAAAGAGAATCATAACCAAAAATCATCGGCTGTTTATTTTATAGTTAACGCTATTTGTAATGGTTGGATACGGTTTTGGTAACTAACCATTTTAGGCAGTCTAATTACCCTAAAACTTTAAAGAAAAAGCAATTCAAAAAGTATAGTCCCTTTTTGGCCGAGCTTGCTAGTAAGCTAAGTTATGCATTTTGGGATATTTAAATCATCAAATTTTCTGATTGACTATTAATTCTTAGTAGAACTGGTCTAATCAGTAAGAAAACGATTGAATAAAGAAAAATAATTTATCAAACTAAACAAAAGAAATTAATCTTAACAATAAACAACCTTGTGTGTAAAACGCTATTTAATGCTTAATATGCTATTATTTCATTCACCTTTTTTTAATTTTTCAAAATGAAAAAAACTACTTTTTACTCCCTAATCTTGTGTTTCGTAGGATTTATATCTACTGAGCGTGTACTGGCACAAGATTTATTTAATTGTGAACTCGGAGTCACATTAAGTGCCACAGGAACTTGTGTAGGAACAACGGGTACAATTACCGTTGAAATCACAGGCGGATTTGATAAATCCTATACTATTGATTACAGTAATCAATTTACTCGCACTTTTTCAGGAAAGATCGTTACTAAAGATAATAAGTATACGATTACGGGATTACCTCCAGCGAGACATACAATTATTGTAACAGACAACCAATCTAAATGCGAGGTGATAGCACAAGTTACGGTTGTTGCTAATTACGTACAAGGAGAGATAACGGTGGAAGGAAAGCCTGCTGCTTGTAGTGGTTATGGAGCAATTGATGTAGCGATTGATGGGAATGAAGGCCCTTATAATGTAGAAATTACAGGACCTGTTACGGCTAATTATATTGCCAACGTTAATAACTTTAGTGTGTATAATTTGACTTCTGGAGATTATACGGTCATTATTGGACAGGCAGATTGTATTCAAACTTTTTCTACTACGGTTGATGCGGAACCAAATTTACCTAGGTTAACCTTAGACCCTGTCGTTGATGATTGTGGCATTCATTCCGGTGCAGTTGATTTTTTAATAGCGAATGGGGCTGCTCCTTATGAAGTAGTCGTTAACGGGCCAAGCAATGCTACTTTTAATGTGAGTAGAAGTTTTCCTACAGATGGATTGACAGAAGGAGATTATCAGGCAGTCTTAACGGACGCAAATGGTTGTCGATCTATTGCTGTGATGAAATTGAAGACTGTTTCGTTAGACGCAACTATAGAAACTATAGGTGTAAATGCTGGAGGAATTGGCTTTTTGAAGATAACACCAAAAGGAGGCCATGCGGATTATAAAATAACTTATGACGGGCCAGTTTCAGGAGCTAAAAGGGTAGATGATCGAACAACATTGATTCCTGCTTTTGCAGGTACGTATGAGGTAACCCTAACTGATGCGAGGGGCTGTAGCATTACAGAATCCGTCACCGTTGCAGCAGGCGAAAGTGATGCTAAAATAGGTGGTATTACTACAGGAAATACCATAAGTAACGATCAGGTAATCTTACATCAAAATTATCCAAACCCTTTTAACGGACAAACAACGATTCGTTACGAATTGCCTCAATCTATGGAAACAACCCTTACTATTCAAGATCACTATGGTCGAATTGTTACCAGACAACAACAAGTTGCTACTAGTGGCTTGAACGAATTTGTGGTGAATAGCGATCAATTGAGCACAGGAATGTATTTCTATACCATTTCCACAGAAAGATTTAGTGAAACAAAGCGAATGGTGGTTCAGTAGAAATTGACAATTTGTGTTTAAAGGTTGCGGTGTTGCCGTGTTACGATGTTGCCATGTTCTTTCCGCAACATCGCCGCAAGGCAACATCCCAACAATGCAACATCCCAACAATACAACTTTTATCAAAGACCAGAATTATCAAAACTCAATTCAGCCTATGTGATCAAACCCTATTAGATTAGGAGATCACATAGGTCATTTACCTGCACTTTATAGGCCTGCCAGTTAAATAGACTTAAAAAATCACACCCTCTTTTGAAAAAATGAATCAAAATTGGCTTACTTTCCGTATCATTCCCTACCTTGCATTCTTTTTTAACGAATCCATAAAGACTTAATAACCAAATATTTATACCAGATTATATGAACATATTTTCATGGATTTAAATTATTTAATGAAACGCCATCCGAAAAGCCCCGATGGTGTTTATAACCAGCAACAAAATGTCAAACTTAAGGTACGAAACGCTGCAATTACATGCAGGCCAAGAAGCAGCAGATCCAGCAACTAATTCTAGAGCTGTTCCTATTTACCAAACCACTTCTTACACGTTTAATGATTCTGCCCACGGTGCTAATTTATTTGCTTTAAAAGAATTCGGGAATATTTATACTCGAATTATGAACCCTACCACCGATGTTTTTGAAAAAAGAGTAGCAGCCTTGGAAGGAGGCGTCGCAGCACTTGGGGTAGCTTCAGGACAATCTGCGGAATTTATCGCCTTAAATAATATTTTATCAGCGGGTGATAATTTCGTTTCTTCTTCTAATTTATACGGTGGAACCTATAATTTATTTAAGGTAGCTTTCAAAAGATTAGGTGTAGAATGTCGATTTACAGCAGGAGAAGAAGGGAGTGATTATGAAAGCTTGATTGATGAAAATACGAAAGCGATTTATTTAGAAACGATTAGTAATCCAAGATTTAGTGTAGCTGATTTTGATGCCATTGCTGCGGTTGCTAAAAAGCATGATATTCCATTAATTGTAGACAATACTTTTGGTGCTTGTGGATATTTATTCAAGCCTTTAGAGCATGGTGCAAATATCGTGGTAGAATCTGCTACTAAATGGATTGGCGGACACGGTACGTCTATCGGTGGAGTGATCATAGATGGTGGAAACTATAACTGGGAAAACGGAAAATATCCACAATTTTCTGAACCATCAGAAGGATACCACGGCTTAAACTTCGGAGAAGTTTTTGGTATGAATGGTCCTTTCGGCAACATCGCATTCATCATTAGATGTAGAGTAGAAGGACTAAGAGATTTTGGCCCAGCACTGAGTCCATTTAATTCTTTCATGTTATTACAAGGCTTAGAAACTTTATCTTTAAGAGTTCAAAGAACTTGTGATAATGCCTTAGCGGTAGCAGACTGGTTAAACGAACACCCACAAGTAGCGAGTGTAAGTTACGCTGGATTGCCAGATGATCCTTCTTATGCGAATGCGAAGAAATATTTAAAGCATGGCTTTGGTGGCGTGTTGTCTTTTGAATTAAAAGGAGACGGCGCAGCAGCTACGAAATTTGTGGAAAGTTTGACTTTAATTAGTCATTTAGCAAACGTAGGAGATGCCAAGACGTTGATCATTCAACCATCTGCAACTACGCACCAACAATTATCTGCGGAAGAACAATTATCTGCTGGAGTTAAGCCAAATGCGCTTAGACTTTCTGTTGGAATTGAGCACGTAGAAGATATTAAGGATGATTTGAAGCAGGCTTTTGCGGCAATTGCCTAAAAATAGAGGTTAGTTATGAGTTATAAGTGATGAGTGGTGAGTGATGAGTGATTGTAACTTGTAGCTTATGTAAAAAATATAGCCTTTAGATTTATAGTTCATAAATCTAAAGGCTTTTTTATACTATTTCCACGGTAGAAGTAAAATAGGTGTTATTCCTTAATAGTGATACCAAGCAAAGCTTGGCACTACAGAAAAAATCCGTTGGGAAGCAAAATCCGTTGGGAAAAAACATTTTGATTTTATCCACTACTAAGCAACCTCTGTAATCAGATCCGCTTTACTTTTTCTAACTTTTTTAAGGTTCACTAACCAGTCCTTGTCTGCCTGTCTATATCCTAAAGTTAGGATCACACAACTCCGCAAGCCTTTCTCTCTTAAGCCTAAAATTTCATCTAATTTTGCTGGAACAAACCCTTCTATTGGCGTGGCATCAACTTCTTCAAATGCTGCTGCAACGATAGCATTGGCGAAAGCAATATACGCTTGTTTAGCGGCATGATTAAAATTGACCTCTGCATCTTTTTGAGGATAGGTGCTTAGTAACATCTGACGATAATTTTCCCAACCCTCATTCTTGAAGCCTCTAATCTCATTGGTCAAATCAAACTGTTTGTTAATTCTATCCGCAGTATAAGTATCCCAAGCAGCGAAAACCAATAAATGCGAACAATCGGTGATGACAGACTGATTCCAAGCAATTGGTCTAATTTTTTCTTTTACTTCTTGATTGGTAATGACAAAGACTTCAAAAGGTTGTAAGCCACTTGACGTTGGTGCAAGCGAGATCGCTTCTATAATATTGTCAACCTTTTCTTGAGGCACTTTCTCGCCATTCATCGCTTTTGCCGCATACCGCCATTTTAACTTATCTAATAACTCCATACTTATTTTTAATTTACTAATATTTTTAAAATTCTCAATGATAACCTACTACATCTTCAATTGTTTAAAAGGGCAATAATTTTTTACGGGTTATTGTACTGCCTTCAATAAAGTATTTGCTGCTAATTTCCCAAAATCATTAGCTGCTAACGGACTTGCTCCCGTAATTAATTTTCTATCGATGTGGACAGTATTATCTGCGGCGTCATTAATAATCGTAACGCCCAAACTGTTTAATTTTTCTCCGAATTTCCAAGGCATATGACCTGGCATATATCCTATCATAGGTGTTTGCTCATCGATAGCATCTGGAAACGCAGCGATTTTATATCCTTTATAAATAAATGAGTTTTTATCGCCCTCTAAATTTGCAGCGAGTAATGCGGCTGGACCATGACAAATAGCCAACATATGCATATCCCTATCATGCGACCAATGAATTAATTTATTCAAATTTTTATTTTCAGGTAAACCAAGCATGGCGCCATGTCCTCCGGGCAAATAAATGGCTAAATAGTCGGTGTCGGTACTGTCATTTACGGAGTTTCGAACAAAGTCTGATAGACTACCAGGGTTTTCAAATTGATTTTTGAATTCCGCATATAAATCCATTACATGTTTATCTTCTTCTGGCATTGCCCACATTTCTATTTTAACTGGCTTTCCCGTTGGTGTTACAATATCTATATCGAACCCCGCATTTTTCAAATGTATCATTGGTAGCATCATTTCGACAGGATGATTTCCTGTTGAAAACTTTTTACCATTCGCCATGGTCATGTTTCTTTCTTCCGTACAAACCATTAACACTTTTTTATTCTCTGTGTGTGGATTTTCATAGGTCGTGTTATCAAAATCGGTGGTAGAAGAGGTGGCTAATTTTAAGGCCAAGGGAGATGGCATATAGGCGCCATCATCAGTAGCAGTTGGTCTGGAAGTTAGGTAGAATGCGATAAAGGCTAGTAACAAGAAACTTGCTAAACCAATTAGTATTTTTTTCATTATTGTTAACTTTTGTATTATGAAATTTTTATTCAAATGCAAAAGTATAGCTATCAACAAGATAAAAAATTGATATATGGTAAGAAACTACCCGTTGGCAATTTCTTTTCGGATTCTACTCAAACTTTCTGTAGTAATGCCCAAATAAGAGGCGATGTGGTAGTTTTTTACATTTTGTTCGATGTTGGGATAGGCAGCAACAAAATTTAGGTAACGCTCTTTTGCAGACAAAGTTAGGTTTTCAAGTATTCGGGTTTGGAAAGCAGCAAATGCCAATTCTAGTTTTTTAATATAAAAATGCCCCACTTTAGGTTTTTCTCTACATAAAATATCGAAATCCTTTTTTGATAATTTATAGAGTGTTGCTGCTTTAATACATTCGATGTAAGATACTGATTTGGATTGTTTTCTTCCATACAGGGCTATATAATCACTAGTCCACCAATCCTTAATGGCAAATTGTAAGGTATGTTCTTTACCTGTAGCATCTTTAAAATAAGTTCGTAGGCAACCATTTTGAATGTAATAGATGTCCTGAACGGTTTCGTTCGCTTTTAAAAGGAATTCGCCTTTTTTAAGGGTTATTTTTTTTAACTTGCTGTATAACAGTTGTGATTCTTCTTCGGTAAAGGTCGTTTCTTTAAAAATTTCATGGATGACGGACTTCATTGTATTTGATTTTAAGAGCATGTTTAAGTTTTTATCTTGCTGATAATGAACTATTTATATTTCTATTAAAATTTTGATTGCTAAATTGGTAGATTGTCAAATTGTTGTTAAGAGTAAATAACAATCAAACAATTTAACAAGCGTAGCAATTTTTAGGAAAGGCAAGAAAATATTTCTAAATTTTTAAAAAAATGAAATAAGATTTTTAAACATACTCTAAATATACGGCTCAAAGTTACTGATTATTAAAACTTCTTGTTAATCTTGTATCGTTCTTCTTACCTATACACTAATTCATAATTGACGTGACCTAAAAGACTATCTTTACGTCCTAAAAAAAACATAACAAAACATAATAAAAATGAGTGAAAAAAAAGTATTTCAAGCAAGTCCAGAAGCTAAAGGAGAAGCGAAAAAATTAAGACTATTCGCAATGCTAGCTTGGATAGTTGCGATAGCAGGTCAAATTTTTGCCATCTTAAAATTGATTAGTGATGAGACTTTGGTCTGGTTGGTCGTAGCAATAGTGGGTATTTTAATTCTTGCCATTACGGGGTCTACTCTTTGGAAAAAAGCGAACAAACTAGATCCTGCATCAGAGGCGGAACCGACACGGTTTTTTATCCAAAATCAATTGGGAGCGATTATGGGTGTATTAGCATTCCTTCCAATGGTGGTCATGATTCTGAATAATAAAGAGATTGATGGAAAAACGAAAGGAATCGCGGGGAGTATTGCAGCGATAGCAATGGTGGCAGCGGGTATAACGGGGGCAGATTTCAATCCTCCATCGGTAGAGAAATATACCAAAGAAATCCAAGAACAAACCGCAGCGGCTAAAAGTCTAAGTATTGATAGTGATAATGTTTTCTGGTCGAAGGCGGGTAATAAATATCATGCTTATGATGATTGTCAGCACATCCGAGGCAAAGCACTTAGCAATGGAAGTATCAAGGAATCATGGGAACAGAAGGGCATTTCTGAATTATGTAAAACTTGTCAGAAAAAAGCAGCTAAAAATTCGGTGATAGCTCCAGTCAAAGAACTAATAGAAAATTAAGGTTACTAATTGGCGAAGGGCTAAAGGTAGCATAACAGATATAGGAGATAGAAAGGGGAATGTCATTTGATATTCCCTTTTCTTTGTAAGAGGGAAGTCATTTTTTGGATGTATTTCTATACTCGACATCTAATGTTTGACCAAACATGATTTGAGGGGTAGTACCTTTTTCGATTAGACGCTTGGAGGTCTTAAAGACACTCCAAGGTCAGGTGGTAAAAACCCTTGGAGCGTCTAGCAGACCTCCAAGCGTTTTGGTAAGCCAACCCGCCATTTCAAACTTGGTCGAACACTAGTTAATTATTTTCTTTTCAACATCCTCTTTTGTTGTATTGAATTCTGTGAAAAAATTTATACTATATCCACCATGCTCCCGATTCATTCTTGCTAATGCTTGCTTAAAATATCCTTGTGCAGCCACAGGTTTAGCTTCCTTTTCTTTAATTAAGCCAAGGTAAAAATACGTATCTGCAAAGGTGTCGTGAATCAATAATTGTTTTTTAAATTCAGCTTCAGTTAAATCAAATTGATTGTTTTTATAATATAAAATACCGAGGCAGAAGTGATCATAGAATCCTTTTAAATGAGGCTGGTCCTTATAGGTTTCCATCAAATTGAGCACCCAATTGATGCCTTTCGATACTTTCCCTGATTGGGCATAAGCGATTCCTAATAATAACCTCATTTCCAGTTCGCCACTAGGAATAGCGGTATAAGTATCCTTGTGAACGGTATAAAGTGCTTCTAAATCTCTAATACAATAATCATAACTCCGATTGTAGAAGTACCAATAAGCCCTGTAATACAAGTAATTCTGAGGTTCTAATTCAATGGCTTTATTGATTAAGTTGACCCCTTCAGCAAATAAACCACGTTTAAAAAAAGGAACTGAATTTTATCCACTATCTTTGACCGTTCTGGTATGAAAATCTAAAAGCAAGGTAATTAATGACCATCAATAATAATATACAAGCAGCCATGTGGGTACATCGCAGCAGGGATACACAAGGCGACATGGATCGGGTGAAAAGCATTATCCCTGAAAAGTACGATGTTTATTTTAAACTATTTTTACCCATTATTTTTGAAAATGAAGAAACAGGACAAAGTAGAAAAGTGACTTACGAACAGCTTGCTGCATTGGGAAAAGTGCCTTTTGCTGATTTTTTTAGTCAACACAGTATTCCTGATTTTATCACTCCTTTTATGGTGTCTTCTGCGGTAGAAGATTACAAAATGTTAGCGAAATTAATGTTTCTTTTAGGAGAAAATACATCTGTTGTTTTTCACGGGGTAGGAGAGGAGAATGTACCCGAAATATTTGCTGAACTATGGCAAATAGAAGAAAAATTGGCAAAACTACCTGAATTAGTAAAAGCGCTTAATGAGAATACCAAAATAGAATTAGTCCATTTTCCGAATTATATTTTTCCGTTGGATAAAAGTTGGTGTTTGGGCAATCTAATTCCAAAATCTGGTTTATTCTTATTGGGATGTAATACCGCTATCGCCGAAGCATTGCGTAATCAAACGGAAATCGAAGCGGTAGAGTTATCGGCAGACGCTCGGTATTTTGAATTTACCCCACCTACTTAATTGAATGGAGTATCTTCCAATGCATTCAAATACGTTGCTAAGGCGAATCCCATACTAAAGCAACCCTGTAATAAATAACCACCAGTAGGTGCATACCAGTCTAACATCTCTCCGATAGCATACGTGTTGGGTATTTTTTTGAATTGAAAATGGGCATCGATTTCCGTCAAATCAATCCCTCCTAAAGAAGAAATCGCTTTATCTAATTTATCGGCGGAATGGATAATAATCGGAACAGCTTTGATGGTGGCCGCCAGTAAATTAGGGGTTGAAAAGGTCGCTTTATCAGAGAATTGTTTTATCAGACCAACGGAGGTACGGTCAAGATTCAAATCTTTTCTTAGAATATCTGTCACTTTCGACCGACGAGAACGCTTATATTTAGCGCTTATTTGCTCAATCGTCATAGTAGGCTTTAAATCTAAGTGAATAACTACTTTTTCTTTAGTCAATAAAGCGGTCTGAATTTTTTGACTTAAGGCATAAATCGCATTTCCTTCCAAACCAAATGTAGAAACGACTAGCTCTCCTTTGGTAGTATGACCTTGATAGGTTAAAGCAATATTCTTTAGAGGTTTCCCCGCATGCGTCGATATAAAATGTTCCTTCCAGTTTACTTCAAAAGCACAATTGGCGGCTCTAAATGGTTGTACATTTATCCCACGTGCTTCAAAGGTGTTACGCCATGCTCCATCAGAACCCGTTACTTTCCAACTTGCGCCCCCTAGTGCAAAGACGGTAATGTCAGATTCAATATCCTCCAATCCTGCAAAACGTAAATGTCCTTCAGTAGTCCAACCGAGCCATTTGGTGTTTAGTTGAAAAGTTAGGTCTTTAGTGGAAATATGCTCTAGTATTTTATTGAGTACTTCAATCGGCTTTAGCCCCAATTTAGGAAATACCCGATTACTGGATCCAATGAAGGTAGCAACCCCCAGTTGCTTCAACCAGTTCATCAAATCTTCATTTGTAAATTGCTGAATAATAGGTGCTATAAATTCGCTTGGTACATAATTCGCGATGAATGCTTTTAGTGAAGCACTATAAGTCAAATTCAATCCACCTTCTCCAGCTACTAAAAATTTTCTACCTACGGTCTTTTTTTGATCATACAAGGTTACTTGATACTTCTTAGTGTCTATTTGTGCGGCGAGCATTAATGCTGCTGGGCCTCCTCCTATGATGGTTAATTTTTTCATTTAAAAATAGCTAGTCAAATCTGGTACTTTGACACATTACATTTTATTGGATGGTTGACTTTCAGTCAACCTGTTATCTTTTGAACATTAATATCTTAGGTTGAGGGAAAGTCAACCATCCTGTTCGATTTAGCAATGTGTCAAAGACCCTCAAATCTTTTCTACAAAATTAAAAAAGACTTCCTTGTGATGTTCCATATCCATATTAGGAGAAAGGGAGACACGGACAATATAATCTTTGTCTCCTTCTTTGGTTGTTCCTTGTGTAGAAGTGGCGGGTACTGTCCAATAACAGCCTTTTAACTGCCCATAACTCACACAAAACTTGCTTTCATGGGGGATTTCGGCAATCATTAGATTGATTAATTGAAGATTTAATGCCCGCTTATATCTTTCTCGTTCTTCGGTCGTATTCCCTTTGGTTGGCAAATCTAAAGAAAAAACAGAAGGTGTAAATCCTTGCTTAGCCAATGCTTCAGAAACAAAATTGATTTTTGCAGTTGGTAAAACCTCGCTGATGAAGGTAACAAACTCCCGAGTATTTTGATAAGCTGCTTCAATTCTTTGGAGCATAGAAGGCATTTGTTGGGCTAAGATGTCTATTTGACCATTGGTTGCTTCGTTATCGCAAATTTGTAAGTGCGTGGCTACTTTTTTCATCAAAGCTTCCGCTTTTTTATTGCCAACACAGTAACCAGCGGTACAAAGTCCACCACTTGGAAATTTAGACCCACTAGCATAAGAAATCGTCCGAACCGTGGAGAGTATTTCTCCTTCGCCTAAAAAGTGGACATTGGGGCAAAAAGTTTGATCTAAAATAAAAACTGGATCAATAGCTGTTTGACCAGTTGCTGTTTTTCGTTCTTTACTTAAAACAGCTTTTAATTGAATCAAATCAGGGACTTCTACTCTGGGATTGGTTGGAATTTCAGCGATGATATAAGGAATTGCATCTTCGGCAGCAATCTTAGTTAAAACAGTCTCAATACTTTGCACCATATCATTATCTCCATCAACGGGTAAATCTACTATCTCTACATTATCAATACAGGCTGCCACTCGTCTTGCTTGGTCATTCGTACCGCCATAACAATTGGGCGGAACCACAAATTTTATTGCCTTTTCTGGATGATTTTCAAGCGCATCATGAACCAATCCCATCATAATCCCATATTGTACAGATAGTCCACTAGAACCCAATAATGCGGTTGTTGTAGTACCTGTAATAGTAGCAATAGCGTTGACCACTAAGGTTTTATGATTATTGTTAGTGCTTTCTTTATCCTCAGCAGATTGTCCTATTAGCGTCTTCAAAGCTATCAAACAATTAGCTGGTGTCATGGCTATCGACTCCCTTCTTCGCACATGTTGAATGGCAGAAATATAACCTTCATTTTGTTTGCCATTTATTAAAATAACACTACCAAGATCAGCTTGAATATTGACAAAAAAGTCAATAGTTGGATTTAAATCCAAAGCATTAATGTCTGCTTCTTGTGTAAGAAAAATGGTACTACCATCGAAAGCAGAAATGACTGATGTGTCCTCTATTTTTTTTAATTCAAATTGGTAACTATAAACACTTTTTAGTAAATCAACATCTAAAGTAGCGGGCAATGCTCCCGTATAAACGATTCGGGTCTTTTTATTAGCTAATAAATTGGTTCTTAGAATAGCTAAAATAGGAATCGTCTTGGAAGAAAAACTGATTACATTTTTTGGTGGTATATTATTTATTTTAGCAATACCCCATTCTAATACACAAGATAATGGATGACCTAACCGAATATAATCGTAAGCAGTTGGTAATGCATCGAGTGCTGATGATGTCCAATTATTGCTAGTAAATAAGTGGTCAAACTGCTCTAAGAATTGAACTTTAGCTAACTTCTCTTCGTAAATATCTAGCCGATGGGTGGTTAAATTCAACCAATCCGTAGGCATATTCTCTAATACCGCTTTAATATAATCGAGCATTTTATGATCTTTTGTCATTTCACTTTTAGATAAGTCAGCAATATACATTAAATGAGCTTTATTTTAAGTGGGGGATAGCCGTTTTGTTAGCTGATGCCTCGTATGGTAGCAAGGAACGTATTGCAATGTATGTGCCATGAATGGGCATCAATTTTATTTCAAAATAGGTAGTTTATAGAATTAAAATATAACACTTTAGAGCGATAGAAGTTTTTCTGTCGTCAAAAGTTTAAGCTCTTTCGAATAAATTCTAAATGAATCATTGTTGTTTGAAAATTAAAAAGCCTATGAGTATCATAAGTCTCATGTCTCTCCCCCACTAACCTTGCCATCTCATAACCTTGTGACCTCACAACTTCACCTACTCAAAAATAACTTCAATTCGAGCCTTGATATCTTCAAAGTGAGCTTTAGCGGTTGAATTTTTCATTCGCTTCAGCGATTTTAAATCATTTTTCAAAGCGGTTAAATTAGCTCGAACGGCAGCTTTAATGTCTGTTTGATCATATTTAGCTTCCTCGATTTTCATCAAAGCAGCCATTTTGCTGATATACGCTCGTTGTAGATTTCTTCGAAAAGCATCTGGTTGACTGCCTGCTTTTAATTCGGCAAAAATACCTTTTCGGCTATCATCCATGACATTTTTTAAACTATAGGCAGCAACACCATTTAGTGCTTCATTCTCAGACAGTCTATTCAATCGGTCTTCATTAAACAAACGATTGAGATAGCGAACTTGGAAACTTCTTAAGCGTTCCAACGCACCTACATTTTGAATCTTATTCAGCAAGTTTTTATCTAATAACCAAGTAGGGGTTTGGAACAATTGTTGGTTCAAGAAATTCATCGCTCTTTTTTGCTTTGCTTTTGGCACATGCGAGAAAATATCTCCTGCTTGGTCGGTCGATTTTCTATAATCATAAACGCCCCCGATATTAGTGGTAACGTGGCCCATATATCGACCTAATTGGCTGTAAATATTGCTATACAATTCTGCTAAATCATCGTAGTTTTTACCATCCTCTTGTGACCATTCCATCAAATTAGGCAGAATTCTTTGTAGGTTTTTAATGCCCATTTCACTTGCATACATCGCATCATCTCCTAAATCTTCTGTTTGTGCAGAAGGGTCGGCATTATTTCTTTTTTGAGCGCCATAGCGATAAATTGGATTGTCTGCTCTTTCTTTTATCCATTCATTCAGCGTACTTCTTTCTGAATCGGTAGTCGCTGTTTTATTCAATAATCTATAGCCATAGATAATCGACCAATCATCGTAAGGGCCGATGCCTGGATATAATAATACATCCCCATCTTCTGGTTGAGCAATGTAATTAAATCGAGCATAATCCATGATACTTGGCGCAGTCCCACCCATTCTATGCGTAAAAGAAGGGGAACGTAAAGAATCTACAGGATAAGCAGGACTAGACCCCATATTATGCGGTAATCCTAAAGTATGTCCAACTTCGTGGGCTGCCACAAAACGAATTAACTCGCCCATCACTTCGTCCTTAAATTTGACGCTTCTAGCTTCTGGATTAATGGCAGCCGTTTGCATCATAAACCAATTTCGTAGTAAATTCATCACGTTATGATACCACAAAATATCACTTTCTAAAATTTCTCCTGTTCTAGGATCATGGACATGTGGTCCTTGTGCATTTTGAATATCGGTGGTGATGTATCGAATAACCGAATACCGCACATCTTCTGGACTCCAATTCGGGTCTTCTTCCTTGGTCGGGGCATCTTTGGCATAAATGGCATTTTTAAAACCCGCTTTTTCAAAAGCTTTTTGCCAATCATTGACCCCTTGTTTAATAAATGGTTTCCATACATCAGGTGTGCCTGGGTCAATATAATACACAATCGGCTTCACAGGTTCGACCAATTCTCCTCGATTATAAGCATCCCAATCAGAAGGTTCTAAACGCCATCTAGTAATAAATCTTTTTTTGAACGCCTTTTGCTCGTTGGCACTATAATCGGTTTGTCGAATAGAGAAATAACCAACTCTATCGTCATAATATCGGGGTTGCCATTGTTCTTTAGGTAACTCGATAAAGGATTGATTCATTTCAATCGACAAGGCTTTAGTGATTTGATTATCAGGTAGTTTAGAGCCATTGAAGGTTAAAATATGCCGAACCTCTACATTCTTGGGGAAGGCTTTTGAATAGGCAATCATCGACCGCTTTTTATCCAATGCTTTTACTCCAAACCGCTTTCTTTCGCTATCTCTTAATGGGCCAACCATCGCTACATCCGTTGTGAATAATTGCGTTACCTCAAACACTACGCCCGTTGTATCCGAGTTATAAGCCGCTATCGGAAAAGTCATAATAATCGGCTCAAAATTATTATTTTTTAAAGATTGATAAATAGGATCTTCTGGGCTAGCGACACTATTATAAGAAACAGAGCGCAATAGTATACTTTCATCATGCTTTTCCCAACGAACCACCTGTTGAGGGCGAGATTTCATACCTGCCCCACCAAAATTAAGGTTTTTGACATGTCCAGAAATCCGACTGACGACCAATAATTCCTTGTTTAATAAATCATTGGGCATCTCAAAAAAGTACTTGTCACCCATTTTATGTACCGTAAAAAGTCCTGTATCAGACTTCGCTTCCTCGGTAATAATATCGGTTAAAGGTTTGATTTTACTGATGGACTTTTTCTTTTTATTTGCTTCTTTTTTATCTGTTGTTTCTTTTGCATCTTCTTTTTTGTCTTGGGCAAAGTTCGTCGTCGATATTCCCAAAAATAGGAGTAAGAAGAGGAAGGTAAATTTGTTGAAGTTGTTCATTTTAATACGTATTTGATTAGATTTTAGTGTAAATTGAATTACAATAAATTAAATGTAAACTTAGCAAATATCTATTAAAATGAGGAGTTTGAATGAGCGGTTAGTAGGATTGGGTGTGTTGCTAGTAGCTGGTCGAGATAGTCTAAAAGGCTGATTAGGAGTGCTTAAGGAACCGACTAATGGGAATTCTGATTTTTTTCTGTAGAAAAAGAGTGGGAGTCAATTAGATAAATAACAAGTGCAAAACTTACAAGGCGGTTGTTTCCCACAACCGCCTTGTTTTAATATAGCATTGGTTCTTTGACATATTCCGTGATAGGGGTTCGGAGTCGCGCTTCAAGCGCCCCCGAAACTTTAATAAATTAGAGGGGCGCTTGAAGCGACCCTCTAATAACCACGGGATTTGTCCAAGAACCATATAATTTAAAACTATTGATTCTTTCGCCATCATTTGCACTAAAGAATAATTTTCCATTGAATGCAACAAACTGTTCTAAGGAAGCATCATTATTACCCGGCCGAATGTCTTTGACTAAACGAGTACCTCCATCACTACCATCGCTACCCCACAATTCTTCTCCATTGGTAAGGTCTTCTGCACTAAAAAAGAGGAGACTGTTGACATCGGTTAAATTTCTGGGATTAGAACCAGACATTGGATTGGGATGGATATTTTTAACCAAATTAGGTGCTTGGCAAACTAATTGAGCATGGATGTTTTTCGGAAATAATAAGGAAAGACCAATGATTGAAAAATAGAGAAAAAACTGACTTGATTGGTGGCTGATTGCACTTGACATGAGGGATAATTTAGTTGTAAATATAGGATGATAATTGGCTTAACACCATTACTTTTTATCTATACATATCTAAATTTTTTGGAAAAATAGTATCGGTTGAATACTACTCATTGGTAGACAAACTTGATGCCAGCTTAACTTGAAAAGAGATTGTTTTGAAAACGATTTAGGGTCTTTGACAAATTCCTCCGATGGAACGGAGTAAACGGTGGAAGGTCTATTGGACTTTAAGTGGTTTATGCTGAAAAAGGAATTTAACGGATCAAACTTATGGTAACTCTATAGATTCGTCGAATATATCGGTTTTCTTAGAAGAATTCGTTTAAATTTGTTGAATAATTCTTTTTTTTAGAGTAGACAATAGACTTTATTCGGCGAACGGCAAAGAGGCTGTCAAACGAATAATTTCAGAATAAACATTATTAAAATCATAGCACTAACATACATCCAACGAACTATGAAAAATAATTTATTGCTTAGAATTTCTTTGATGTTAGGTATCTATTTTGGCTTGACGTATTACGGTGGAGAATACGGCCGAATCCTACTGTACCCTATCCGAATGCTGGTAACTTTTCTACACGAATTTGGACATGCTTTTGGCGCATTGATTACAGGCGGAAGTGTGGCTAGTTTAGAAATTCGACCAGATGGAAGTGGCGTTTGTTGGACAGCAGGCGGTAATCGGTCTATTATTTTGATGGGGGGGTATATCGGGAGTGCTATTTTTGGCAATTTACTATTTTACATAGGGACTAGAAATTCCAATCAACCAGCTAAAATTACGACTTATGTATTGGCAGGGATTATGCTATTTGTGAGTTTCTTTTGGTTTACTTCTGCGTTTACTACGGGTATGTTAGCCATTTTTGCCCTCAGTTTATATTTGATTGCCCGTAAAACGAATTGGGATGCGGATATTTTGATGTTCTTCGGCTTGGCAAGTATTCTGTATATTATCCAAGATTTTAATGTTGGCCCTAGTTCGGACTTAGAGCAATATGCTAAGGAATTTGTGATTATTCCAGCTACTGTTTGGATGTATATTTGGTTGGGGATTGCGCTGCTATTGTTTTTGTATAATATACGATTGATTTTTAGGAAAGCAGCGTGAGGAACGATGAACTATAAATTATGAACGATGAATTTGGTGGATAGGGGGGCACAAATTTTCAATCTCAACCTCAACCTCAACCTCAAAATTAGTGAACTTCTTTTATGAATCTTCGATTTTCTGCCGAAGGTAGATTGATATTGAAGTTGCGCTTGAAGTTGAAGTTTATTTAGTTTTTCTACTTGACGAATTCATCGTTCATCGTTTATTATTTATCATTATTACGAACTATCGAATCAAAGTAACATCTCCCGTATTAATATCTGTCGTTCCATTTCTGAAATTAACTTCTGCATAATATAAATAAACACCAGGAGGTGCTTTTCTGCCAGATAAAGTTGTTCCATTCCAACCATTAAAACCATCATTTTGATTCATATCGGTCATTTCATAGACTAATTCTCCCCAGCGATTAAAAATTCTAAACATGGGGACTGCTTGTACTTCGACACCTGCAAAAGGATGTAAGAGATCATTGAAGCCATCTCCATTGGGAGAGAAGGCAGATGGAACAAATAACCGTTGCTGATTTTGGACTTGTACGAGTACTTGGTCGGTAGCGATACACCCTGCATTATTCACCACCGTTATTTTATAACTTTGAGAAGTACTAGGTTTAACCGTCAGCGCAGGACAATCCACGCATAAAGTTGGATCTTCTGATTCCCATTCTAGCAATACACCCGTTTCATTCACTTGTGGAGTTAAAGTTAAACTATCCCCTAAATCGAGTACTTTATTATCCCCTAAAGAGACATCCAATTGTGGTGGATTGTTTAAGGTAGCCTCATCCGCCCATTCACAACCATTGTCATCTCGAATGGCAATAGGATAAACACCAGCGGCTAATCCACTTCTTTGTCCTTCTGCTCTAAAAGCGCTGTTATTAAAAGAATAAGTATAGTTTCCTGTTCCTCCTTCTACTTGAACGAATAAAAGCGCACCATCATTGGTATCAAAGCAACTTGGATTGATGGCATTAATACTAGCAGTAATACTCGTTGGTTCTGCTAATTCAATAGAACTAGTTACCAAACAACCATTAGCATCCGTGATAGAAACCGCAGACATGCCAGGTGCTATATTATTGACATTTTGAGTAGTTGCACCCGTACTCCAGAAATAACTATAAGGGGCTTTGCCATTGATTGGAACAGCGGATAACCTAGCATCTTGTTCTCCGCTACAAGAAACTGGTTGAAGGGTAGCAATTTCGACAGCGATATCAGCGGTACAAAAGCATTCTGCTACGTCTGAAACGGGAACAGTTGGGCAATTATTGACATCAGAAACAGAAATAGTATAAGGCGTATTATGAGGAATAGAATCACTCGTAAATTCATTGCCTTTGAAAGTGCCCCCTAGTCCGTCAATATTATAAGTGGCTTGATCACCACCAATGATCTCAAAAGTTAAAACCAATCTAGTACCTTCGGCATTACAACTGGTGACAACCTCTTGGATGACAGGAAGATCAAAGACCGTTAAGTCTACTTGATTACTGGCAAGGAGAGGCATACTTTCACAGTTATTGATCCCACTTTGCTCGACAGATTCTATATAAAAATTAGTACTAAATTCAGGATTGACACTAATTGTATGTCCATTTGGAATGTCCATTAGAGGTCGAAGTCCTGCCCCATCAAAGAAAATGACGTCAAAAGGGCCAACGCCTGTGATAGTAAAGGTCAAACTAGCCGATTCTCCTTTACAGATAGTTGGACTAGAAAGACTAAGGCTCGCTTCTGGGACGCTATAAAAAGTAACGGGTACACCTATGGAGGCGACCAAACAAGAATTATTGGCGATATCTAAAATAGGATTACCCATAATGTCTGTTCTAGTGACCACCGCAGACATATAATAGGTCACTCCATGCTGCATGGTAGCGTCATCAAAAGTGAAAATAGGAACAGTTTCAAAACCAATCACATT
The DNA here is from genome assembly GCA_965277445.1 of Saprospiraceae bacterium. Taxonomy (GTDB): domain Bacteria; phylum Bacteroidota; class Bacteroidia; order Chitinophagales; family Saprospiraceae; genus JAFMDF01. The sequence goes on from CBDICY010000013.1 coordinate 481,956, forward strand.
TCCTAAGTTAGCCGTAGGACTATCGTGCAAAACGAAAAAACGAGTACCTCCATCCAAATTTTCTGCGCCAGGGCCGAGATAAGATCCAATAGCCGCTTCTCGATCACAAACATCAATTGGTTGGATATCCATCGCATCCACCGCAGCATTACAAGCACAGCTAAACGCAATATTTAGAGTAGTCGGTGGACAACCATCTGTTCCAGATATTTCTAAGGTAAAAGAAGTACCGCTAGGTATTGGATCACTTGTGAATGTATTTCCCGTTAACGTTCCTGTTGTACCTTGCACCGTATAGGTATCATTACCAGTAATGTCAAAACTTAAGGTATAGGCAGAATTATCTGTATTACAATCTTGGGTTAAGTTGCTAATAATTGGCGCTTCACTAACCGTAACCATTGCTGTTCCAGTCGCATTTCCAATACAACCTGTATCATCGGTAAAAGAGAAGAGGGAATAAGTTCTGGTACTATTCGGCGTGACGAATAGTGTGAAATTATTGGTAGTAGCAATCGTGTCGAAGAAACCGACTTCATCTGTATATCGTAGATTAAACGGCGGTGTTCCTGTAAACACAATGTCCAATACACCTGCCCCACCTGCACAAATGACTTGATCTCCTGAGAGTGTGGCAGTTGCTAAAGGCATGCCAGCAATAGTGATTGGAGCGACATCAAAACAACCATTTTCTAAGTTGGTTACATTGACCCAAATTTCCGTTGGATTACAAATTTCCAATTCATCAACCGTTAGAGGCGTTGCATTAGGGTCTTCCGCTGCTGCCTGAGAGGGGAAGTAGCTATAAAATAGATTGGCTACGTCGATGCCATTCTTTTCGGTCAATGTTAAATTTGCTAAATTAACACAACCAAATTGGCAATCAATGGTTAAGGTTAATCCATCAATATCGGGTGATGGAGAAAAGGCAATGGTGAAATCAGTTACATCAAAACAAGTTGTTGAACTGGACACTCTGACCCAATAAGTGCCATCGGTACAAATTTCTGTATCAATAGTATTCGCAATACTACCTGCCAAGGCATCGGCTTCATTATCATAAAAAGCCACTTCAACATTGGTCAAAGAATTTCCATCTGAGCTATTGAGGGGCAAATCTAATAATTGAAAGCAAGTTTCACCACATAATTCCTGTGTAGGAATAGAGGCAATTTCAGGTGCGGTATCAATGATGAATTCAAAAGATGTGATATCAAAACATGGTCCTCCATTTTGATTTTCTGCGCGCACCCAATAAGTTCCATTATCAAAGGCAACAGGAGGGGTAAATGGGTTGTTTCTATTGACTGCTTCCAAACTATCCGTATAAAAGACAAATAATAAATCTCCCGCGTTTCCATTTAGCGATTGGATCGTTAAATCATCTCTAAAATTCACAAAAGTTTCATTACAAACCCTAAACGTATCTACTACACTAATAGCTATATTATCTACTAAAACGGTCATTTGTACGATGTCAAAACAAGCATTAGACGTTGTTTTTCTAGCCCAATAATTTCCACTAATACTAACAATACTAGAAGATAAAGGATTGGTTTCATTCATTGCATCTTCCGTCGTTTCGTAATAAGCGACGGTACCGTTTACATTATTATTATCTTGAAATCGAGTGGCTAAATCTACGGATTCACAAGAAGCGACCGCATTAGGAATCGCCGCTAAATCGGGTACTTGATCGACTTGTACTTCCCAGCATATAATACTTTGAATCGGACAAATTAATTCCATACAGATTTGCCCAGAAGTGGTACCAAACGTAACGGTGGCACTATCTCCTAAAGCGTTAGGCGTAATGATTGCGTCAGGAATCGTTGATTGAGACATCCAGTCATAAGTAGATGCATTTTGCACTTGACTAACAGCAAACGTGACTTGATCACCTGCACATTGGTTAAGAACGGTTGTATTAGGCGTTGGCTGAAGGGCAATTGGGGCTTCGTGAATGATTTCTGGACCGATAACGGCAGTACCGTCAAATTGAATCATAAAACCTAAGCTGTCACTTTCTAAAGGAGGAGTACATATAGAATTACTTGCTTTATCTGTATTTTGTACTAATAAATAATAATTTTCTCCTGCTTCCAGCGCAATTGATTCAGGATATACAAATAAATTTAGGTCGGCTAGAGCATCATAATTAAATTTATTTATAGGGTCTGTACTTACTCCTATGGGTTTGAATGCTCCATCACAAACTTCTACTCCTGAATAATTACAGTAAAATAACTCCCCACAAGTAGCATCATTTGGACAACCACCTCGCCAAAGTGCAAATTCATAAGAAGTACCTAAATTCTCTGGTGTAATTAATAATTCCAGATCTCCACTAGTTTCCGCAGAAAATACGAACCAATAAGATTTGTCATCTGGTCGAGCGACAAAAGTTCTTTCTGCGCCACATGGACCTTCATTAACAGAAAACCACTCAGCAGCTTCTGTGCCAGAGCCAGATACTTCATCAATCGTAATATCGGCAATATTAGAAAGCGCTATAGCAGTAGGTGCTAAGACATGTGCATCCACACAATCCTCACTATTTTGAGCGAAAGCAGTAGTTAAAGAAGAAGAAAGTAACAATAGTAATAATACTAAGTGTCTCATTCGTAGGAAAATAATTTGTTGATAAAATTCCGTGTGCAAGGAGTAAACGCAGATATAGAATTTTTATTCAATTATCTGCCATTTTTTTCTCACTTAGGTCAAAAAGTTGCTACTCGGATTAGCATGGTACTGATTACCCATAATTTTTAAACTGATAATTACGATTGATTTGATTACAAATATTATGAATTAGCAGGGGGTAATTCCCCCTTTTGAAGGGGGAGAAATTCTTGCAAATTGACAATATTTCTCTACAAATTGACGACTTTTCGTCTTGAAAAAGATGTTGGCAATCAGTACGATTAGCATGTTAGTACTGTATCAGTATCGAGTATTTTAATTCAAATAGGTTTTTTATAGTGTACGAGGGAGTGTGGTTGTTTTTTATGGACACTACATCCATAATCTAATTAGATACTTTAATCGGTAGGTGGTGGTTTCAAAAAAGCCCGTCTTATTAACGACCTTATTTGAGAATTACAAAGCTAATGGAAAGATTATAAAAATTATTAATTTCTAGTAGTTTTTTAAAAATGAAAAAGATAATATAAAATAACATTCTATGAGAGAAACAAGGCTTCTTTTTATATCGTTGAAAAATTAAACGTTCATGCCTCCCTTTTAAATAGTCAAATCCAGATCATTTAAAATAAATAACAATATTGTTGAGTCAACTCCCAAATATATATCAAAGACTATTTTGCCTATTGTCAGTCTGCAATATTAGGCGGAATGGACTTATTATTGGCTTGTTTTTATTACTTCCGTTCTTCGTAATTGGGCAAAAAAAAGCAGCACCTGATCCAGCGCTTTTGATATTGCTTTCCCAAAATATAGCAAGAGGAGATTTAATTGCTTTTCGAGATTTAGCTAAATTATATGACCAATATTCTGATAATCAAGCTGTTATTGGTTTGTTAAAACAGCATACGATTTTGACTAAAGCAGAGTGGGATTGGGGCGCTAAAAAATCAAAGACCTCTTTTATCGATTTTTTTTATAGTAAGGATTCCCTCTTTCAGTTTTCAGAACTACTGAATACTTTTTACCTGACCCCTATTGAGGAACGTACCTCAGCAATTAAAATAGCACCACTTATTACGCCACAGATTGATCCGTTTTTAATTCGTAAATCCGTACAAAAGATCAATAGTAGTTTGCGAAAGAAGGATATTGAATTATTGCGACATGAAATTGAGGAGATAGGTTTATTAAAAAATGCGACCGTTTTTATTATTCTCCAGAAGGTATTGGAGAGGAAAGCCTTGTTTACTTTAAAAAAAGAAGATCAACAAGTCATTATTAAGGACATTATAGATTATTTACCAGATTCTATCGCCTTTGAGCAATTACTGGTTTTGACACAAAAAGAAATGTTGCCATTAGATTATTGCCAAACACAATTGGCGCGCGTGTCGAATAATTTTTTCAAAGCAACGGATCATGCTAGTTTATTAGCACACTATAAAGTATTACAAGCTAAATTTGATAATAAATTAAGTCTGATTAAGAAATATGGCTATAAAAAAATGAACTTGACGGCTGCTGCTTTTTTTGAGGAACAGGTAGATTATTATGGTTGGTTATTAGCCACTAGCCCTGATTCTTTATCTTGGATTCGACGAAATGCGATGGTAGATATGTTGAAGACGAAACACCCCAAGGCACTTTTTTATATAGCAGGATTAAATTTTAGATTTCGGAAAAAATATGGACAACCTATAGTGGCACTAGAAAAATTATTGCAACAAAATATTGATGTAAAACTTCAGGTAGACACGCATAAGGAGTCGGCTAACGCTTCTGCTACGGAACAAGAACAATTAATCCATTATTGGTCTACGCATTATGACGATTATGAATGGGATGATTTTGAACAGAAATTTGTCAACCAACAATTGTTTTCAGATGAATTAGCAGCCTATGATCGATATTTTAGGCGTTTGAATTCTACTAATGATACCGTTGCTTACAAAGCTTTTGTCGCACTTTGTACAGGAAAACCCAACGAAATCCGTCAACTCATTAAAAAGTTTAAACCTTTATTGAGAAACTATAATGTGAATTTGCCACCTTTGAAGTATAAGATATTAGAGCAAATTTCTTTGTTAACTTATTTTTGTAAGCAGCATAAAATCACCTATTTTCCTAGCCCTGCTTTAACCAAAGAGTTGAAGCAATTGGAACAGCAGCTACCACCAGCTGAACGACTAAAATTAGAAAATCAACTAATTAACCAACTAGCCATTGAGGATTTGACCACTTTGGAGTATTACGCAGCAATCAATGCTCGAAATTTAGCATTAAATTATTCTATCGGTCGAATTTTAGACTATGCGTATACCAAACATTGGGACACCATTCTTTCTAATGAACGGCATTTTAGATTATACTTGTTAAAAACCAAGTTATTCCATGATTTTGGCGGTTTTGGGGTGATTAAAAAGTATGACCGTAAAATAAAATTGACGAATACTAAAACACTTACTATTTTAAATACCCTTAAAAATTTAGAAACCAATCCATCCATTAAGGAAAGTATCTCCTATTTTTTAGAGCAACGAGTAGAAAATTCAGCTGCTAAAGAAATAGCCGCTTTTTTGGAGGAGCCTGTTGGAGTAGATTTAACCACCCTGAAGAATTTACCACCATTCGGCAAAGAAACTTTACCAAATATCATGCAGCAACTTTTTTTACAAACGGATAAAAAAGCGGCGCGAAATATTGGTACGTATTTAGAATTACACGCCTCTCTAGACATCATTCCCGAATTATTTGAGACGCAAGAAAAACAATGGATGGCTAACAAACATGCGGGAAAAGCTTTGATTAAAGTATTGGAAAAAATATACGAATTTTCCTTTGAGGTGAAGCAGCCAGAAGCCATCAATAAATGGTGGAAACTCTGGAAAACCATTCCTGAAAGTTATACGGAGTGGAGTAGTTACCTTTTTCAAAAACAGTTAACCCTATTAAGAGAAGCAGAGGAACTAACCATTAATGACATTAATAAAATAACGGAATCAACCCATTATCAAGCAAAAAACAGAGATTTATGTTTGAAAAGTTTACAAAAAATAAAACGGAGTAGAACGATTTACCGACTAAAAATAAATCCTAAAATATCGGTCAAAGAAGAACTCAATTACTTGGTAGGACTTGAGTTTACGCCCAAAATGTTAGGAAATCTACCAAAGGTTTTTGAAATTGATGCGGCTGGGGAATTATTGCAATTCATTTATGACCAATCCAAACAAGGATCAATAGAAGAAAAAAGTGCCTTATTTAATTCGCTTTTTCGGCAAGCTTGGTTTATTGATCATATCACGAGTGGTGCGATTGATCGTGGGAAATGTGAAGCCATTAAATTGATTTTTTATCAATACCTTTCTAAGAGTACTTTCTTAACGGAGTATGAAGAACAGAATACGCAATTGAACATTGTTCATTTAGAAAATGCCTTTTTATCGCTAAAAGAAAAGTTGACACGTATTGCTACAGATTCTTTAAATGAGGCGATTCGATACGATTACCTGAATGCGACTTTGTCCAGAATGGAATTTCCAGAAATAATGATAGCCTTTCCCATTCTAAAAGATCTGGAGATGACTAATAAAAACCTTTTTCTGTTTTTGAATAGAGATTTTGGCCTACCCATTTTCGATGTGCCTACCGAAAAAGCAGCTCAGAAAATACTCAATCAGTTAAAAAGCCATAATGAGTATGAATTTTATGAGCAAACCTTAGTCGATTTTGGCTTGCCTATTCTGAAAAACTCCCGAGCTTTAGATTTTCAAAAGATTTACCAATTATTAACTTACGATTTAGTCGTGCCATTTTTGGGAGAGGGTGGTAAGTATAGAGATTATTACTGCTACGGCTTGGTCAAGTTATTAGAACTACACTTTAAAACCACCTTAGGATTTCATCCAAAATTAAACGAAAATCAGACTTTTTATACGTTTAATAGTTATAAGCGAGTAGAGGCCTGGCGAGGGTATTTGGTTGCGGAAGGATTGGTGGAGGAAGGGGTAGCGCATGCTTTTAAGTGATATTTGAAGTGCCGCGATAGGTTGATTGGGAAAATCATACATCTTAAATCATACATCTGTCAGACTAGAACGGGCTGGTCTGTCACGTAATAACTAATCTAAATTGCGGAGAATTGTTGTATTGTTATAGTGTCGGATACCCCTTAATTAGAGGTTTTTAGCCCCATCAGCAATATAACCATAAAACAATATAACCATTTTAATTTCTCCGCAACTTGAGTTAACTAGATCGATGTAAGATTTAAAATTTATGATTACCGTATCAAGGTAGAGTGTCCCTTCTCCAATTTCAGCGTTCCATCCGAAAATCGAGCTTCCACAATCCAAGCAAAAACATTGGTACTCATTGGCTTCCCTTTAAAATAGCCATCCCAACCAGCGGCTAAATCATTTGCTTCAAAAGCGTCACTTACAAAAACAAGTTCTCCCCAGCGGTCAAAGATTTTAAAAGAAAGGATTTCTGTACCTTCTATACCATGTACCGTTAGCCGATCATTCGATCCATCTCCGTTAGGCGTGAAGCCTGTGGGAACGTAAATTTGTCGATTTTTTTCTACTAGTACCCTAATCCTGGCGTCTGCTTTACAACCATTTTCATCAACCACACTTAATTGGTATAGTTGGGAATTCGTAGGGGTAATCGTAGGCGATGGACAATCTGTACAACTTAAATCGTCCAAATTAAAAGCAGACCAAGTGTAGGTTAATTCACCATTTCCATTAGTAATAATAGGCGTAATTGGCTGGGGAATATCTGCTTTTAGTTCTAAATTGTCGATGCTGATACTTAGTGGAAGTGCTTCTTCTACTTGAATAGGCGCAATAGGGACAGCACAATTATTGGCATCTCTGATTGCAGGTTCATAATTACCAGGCGTTAAATTGAAAAACTCATTGGTCGTAGAAAAGCGACGACCATCTTCACTAAATAAATAAGGTGGTGTACCACCCATTGGCAAGATGGTTAACACCCCGTCACCTCGACCTGGACAAGTAATGGGGTCTAAAATAGTTTCTGCAAAAAGCTCTTCCGGTTCTGTAATTGTGATAGCTTCTTGATGAGTACAGCCATTATCATCCGTAATCGTTAATTGATAGGTATTCGGAGCAATATTTGTTAAGGACGTAGCCGTTTCTCCGTTTGCCCATTGATAGATTAAATTAGTAGAAGGACTATTTACCAAAGTGGTAATTTGACCATCATTGGCACCAAAACAACTAATATCTTTTTTCTCAAAATTTATATCTATAGGAATGGTCTGATCGGGAACGGAAATAGTCATCGTTTGTTCACAACCATTATCATCCAATACCAAAACTTCATAATCACCTGCGGCTAAATTCTGTGCGGTTGGATTGGTTTGTGCAGTAGGATCGTTCCATTGATAACGATAATTGCCATTGCCACCCGTTGCGACAACGGCAGCCGTACCTGTCAATTCATCGGCACAAAGAACGGGCGTAGTCGAAGCGACTAGACTAATGCCTTCTTTTTCTTCTAGTATAATGGTACTCGTAGTACTACAGCCATCCGCATCAAAAACCGTAACGGTATAATCGCCTTTGACTAAGTTATTGGCAATGGCAGTTGTTCGATTTGGATCATCTGCCCATGAAAAAGTATAGGCACTATTACCATCGACAACTCCTACAACAATGACCCCATCCGCAAGATTACAACTCACAGGTGTTTGATCCGTAATTAGGTTAATAGGCGTTTTATCGGCTACCTTAAAATCAAGAATAGCGGTACAGCTATTAGCATCACTAACCGTTAATTGATAATCGCCCGCAGTTAAGTTGGTTCGATTGGGGGTATTTATTTGTGCATTATCTTTCCAATTATAGACATATTCTGCTGTACCACCACTTATTCCTAAAGTAATAGCACCGTCCATTTCGCCAAAACAACTAATCGGAGTTGTCGTTGTTTCGGCAATTAATGCTGTTGGTTCCGTAATAATAATGGTTTCTTGGTGGGTACAACCGTTTTCGTCAGTAACAGTTAATTGATAAGAATCCGCTAAAATATTACTTAAGGAAGCAGTTGTTTCTCCGCTAGACCATTGATAACTTAAATTATCCGAAGGACTATTTATGGTGGTCGTAATGAGGCCGTCTGTTCCATCAAAACAACTAATATCTTTTTTATCAAGACTAATAGCAACAGGAATGGTCAAATCAGGAACACTAATCCTTGTTTCTTGCTCACAACCATTATTATCTCGTACGACCACCGAGTAATCACCTGCGGCTAAATTTTGCGCTATTGGAGTAGCTTGTGCCATCGGGTCATCCCATTGGTAAACATAATCGCCGCTACCACCAGTAGCAATTACGGAAGCAGTTCCAATCAAAGCATCTGCGCAAAGCACAGGGGAACTAGCTGCAACTAAGGCAATGCTATCTCTAAGTTCAATCTTAATATTTTCGGTAGTGGAACAACCTGCTGCATCAAAAACAGTTACCGTATAATTCCCTTTGTCCAAATTTTCTGCCCTTGCGGTCGTTCGATTAGGATCATCTGCCCAAGCATAGGTATAGATACTATTGCCCTCAATAATATCCACAGTTATGCTTCCGTCTGCCGCATTGCAATTGGTCGGTATGGGGTCAACCCTTAAGTTGATAGGTGCTTTATCTTGTATCGTGAAATTCAGCGCTGCCAAACAGTTACTACCTTGTCTAACCGTCAATTGGTAATCTCCTGCGACCAAATCCGTTCGATTACCGTTACTTATTTGTGGCGAATCCTCCCATTGAAATTCAAAATTTTGGGTATCGCCTTCTATATCTAGCCTAAAAACACCATCTGCTTCACCGAAACAACTAATTGCTTGAACTAAAGTATCGAAAGAGATAACATTTGTATCTGGAACGATAAGGGTTAATAGTTGACTACAACCTGTCTCATCGGTTGCTATTACCTCATATTCATTGGCTGCTAAACCATTAGCGGTTGAAGTAGTTTGATTTAAAGGATCATTCCATTGATAAGTTAAATTACCTACGCCGCCCGTGGCAGTAACCGTGGCTGTTCCATTGGTTGCCCCGCCACAACTAGCAGGAATAATGACCTCTTTGGCTAAAGTTATTTCAGAGGTCGCATCGACTGTTAATTGACGAACTTCTTCACAGCCTGCCTCATTGGTCACGGAAACAGTATAGTTACCAGTTCCTAAATTGTCAATAGTGGCAGTTCTAGCACCGTTACTCCAAAGAAAATTAAGATTATTAAAATTTGGATTAACACGAACGGTTGCACGACCATCTTCTTTTCCAAAACAAGTGGCATCCAAACTAGAAGAATCTACGATTAATGCCTGTGGTTCTGGAATGGGTAAGAATTTTTGATCGGTACAATTATTGGCATCCGTTACCAAAATACCATATTCTCCTGGTGGAAGATTGGATAAATTATTCTCCTTTGGTAATTCTAAAGAAGGGGTTGTTAGGCTCGTCCATTGATAATCGTAAGGAGCCGTACCTCCTGTTGCCAAGGAAGAAATAGCACCATCGTTTGCCCCGAAACAGGTTAACGCTCTACTTTCTGTAATTTGTAAATCTAGATTGACGGGTTGATCAATCGTCGCTGTGATCGTATCCGAACATAATTTGGAAGCATCAACAACGGTAATTTTATAAGTATTGGCAGGCAATTGATCGAAGATGGCGGTTTCGCCAAGTTCACTAGTATCTGTTCCTAGTACAAAAAAAGCATCTGCAATGGCAGAAAGATGAATACGACCATTATTCAATCCGCTACAACTGACATTATTAGTACTATCTACTTGAAAAGAAGGGAGTGGACAGACAACCGTTTCACAACTAATCAACTGCATAGAAGTAGCACATGCACCACTAGAATTAGCCCGAACTTGCACCGCAATACTTTCTCCTTCTTGTAGTCCTGTAACTTGATGCTGCAAATCTCCACGATTCGTAGCTTCCCAACCAGTTTCATTGATATTGACCTCATAATCAAGTGCGCCTGCAATAGCGTCCCAACCAATAGTGACCGAATTGAGGGTAACATTGGTACAAAAAAGAACAGGTTCAGCAAGTGGTTGCTGGACATTAATAGTTATCTTTTCATTAGCGGTACAGCCGTAATTATCGACAGCCGTTAAGGTATATTCCGTTGTTTCACTAGGAAAAACCTGTGGGTCTAAACAATCTTGACAAGACATATTATCTGCGACTTCCCAAGCATAAGTAACTTGGTAATCTGGATTGAAATTAATCGACCAATTGAGCATCGTGCCTTTTACATTCCCGCTACCAGCCCCTTCATCATCTCGAACAATGAGGTTCCAAGTCCCATTAATGGGTTCTCCATATAATCTTTCCCAGTTTCCTTCTGGTAAAAAATCACCTGTAAATGGTGCCTCCCCATCCAAAATAGAAGTGGTGGCATTCTCTGTAAAACAGGTTTGAAGATAATCATTGCCTAAGCGACCATTATCGGTGGATAATTCAATAAATCGACCACTAGGTGCTTGTAAAAAAATATCTAAATCTCCTGCTCTTGGATGACTAATATTGACACAAATAGAGTGGATTAACCCTTTGGTTAAAGTTGCAGGTGTAATACCGCTGACAACATTTGGAAAAATTGATGGATCTAAATTACCTGGGTTAGAAGAATTATCTTGTACTTCTGCTATTTCGTTCAAAGGAGTCACTTCAAAGGAACGCATTGTACTTGATTGAATATCCGTTTGCCCCATTAATTGGACGGTATCTCCCAGACAAATATTAATGTTTTCGCCTAATTCTGGCAAAGAAAGCTGGTCATCCTTAATTGGAATCCAAATTTCACGAGGTGGAAAACAAGGCGCAATTTCAATAGCGATACCAATAGAATCTAAACCTTCCGTTAATTGATCGCTAATCGTTTCAATAGCTAATACGGTACTTAATTCCCCCGCAGGGATAGTAATCGAATTAGGAAAGTCTATAAAATCTTGATTAGGAATAGCATTCCCTATTTTGGTGAAATTGACAGTATAATCTTCATTTCTGGCTACAGGAATGCTAAAAACCAAATCGGCAGCAGAACATCCTTCTGTGATACTACCATCTAAACCAACACCAGCAGTTTCAATATTCACTTCATTAGAATTAAAACTCTCTGCTTCTAAAAAAACGGAAGAATCAACGATGTCATCTTTCACATCGGCAATGGCAATTTTAAGCGTATATTCTTCACATGGAATAACTTTAGCTCTGGCAATCAGCGTTTTAGTAAAACCATCGTATTCTAAAGTCGTACTTCCCGTATTGTCAATGTACAAATCTTCGTTGGTTGGCATGCATTCAGGCAATTCTATTAGGCAACCTGCCCCGTTATTAGGATCAGGATCAAAAGGATGAATCGTTTTTACTGAAACGGGAAGATTGGTGTTGGGTAAGACTGCCATGTTCTCTCCGTTGGGATCAAGCCCTGAACCATAAATATAAAAAGCAAAAACATCATTGAAACAATCGCAGCCAAACTCTGGATATTCTTCGGAAGCAAAACGATATCTAAAAGCAACAGAGTCTGTAGATGGTCTGAATTTAATAACATATTCTAGGACATCTTCTAGCTTTTCACCAGTTAACCGTTCTAATTCTGCACTAACAGCAAAACTACTATTAGGGCTACCAGCAATGGCACTATTATTTGCTCTATCGGCTTGCCATGATTCTCCAGTAGTTAATAATAAACCCTCTTCAAATCCGATGTCCTCCATGCCGTTTGAGAAGTAGCCAACTGCTTCTGGCTTACCATAAAATTGAATATCGGTGATTTGAATCCCGCTTCCCAAAAAAACATTTTCTATTAAACTTGTAGGCGTGAAAGGGGCAGTAATGGCAGGTTCTACTTCAATTTGCCCATAGAGGGATGTTGCTTTAATTGCAAAAGCAAATAGTAGCACGAAGGGGATTTTCCAGTAACTGGCAAAATGGTTTGTCATAGTGGAAAAAGTTTCAAAATGAGTTAGGTGACGGTTATTAATTTTTGATGGAAATTTTAGCATTTTAATGATGATTGCCAACGTAAATCACTTGGCAATATTGTTAAAATGACGTCACGGGGGGGAAATCCTAACTAATCGGTTTTAGTGTTTGTTAATTAAAAAAACCAATGATACGAATCTTCTAGGAAGATTAATAACATAATAATAAATTTTAATATTTAAAGTCTACTGTTTGGGTAGGATACTATGTGAAAGCTAAAGATTAAATTGTAGCAGCGTTGATCATTGAAAATAACCTAAATGGAAATTTATTATCTAAACAACGACAATTATTTAGTCACGTACGATGGTATGGAAGTTATTGTTAGGGGGGAGAACAATTATTCAAAACTAACTAAACTTCTACTTAGAGTCAAGGTTTATCTAAAAAAATAGGGGATAAGTCTTTTATCCGTTATTTTTATAAACATAGGTTTGATTATATTCGTTCTTACAAAAACAACAAAATATTCCTATTTTTGTTTCTTTTTAAGAATTACACTATTAATAGTATGTTTAAAAATCTTATTTCGTTTTTTTAAAAATTTGAAAATATTTTCTTGTCTTTCCTAAAAATTGTTGTGATTGTTATTTACCTTAACAACAATGTAACAATCAAGCAATTTAACAATCAAAATTTTAATAGAATGATAAAGAATCCATTATCAGTAATATAAAGATTTAAAGGTACTCTTAATTAATCTTCTAATAATTTTCGGATTGGTATTCGGATACGAAGTGCTGCCAACCAAATAAGTTCAAACAATAATAAATGCAACAATTTTTTAAGTTTGTTTTTGCCTCTTGCTTAGGCGTTTTATTATCTACGCTGGTATTAAGTTTTTTAGCGATTGCCTTAGTTGGCGGTGCTGCTGCTAGTTTAGGATCGAAGAAAGCGGTATCCGTTCGACCCAATTCTGTGCTAGAGCTTAATTTTAATGCGGCTTTGCCAGAGAAAACCAATAATGTAGCGCAGGAAGGTTTTACATTAGAGAATAAAGATGTAGTGGGCTTATTTGATGTTTTGTCTGCTATTGACTATGCTAAAACGGATGATGACATTAAAGGAATTTACCTAGATTTAGATAGCGCACCGGGCGGTATGTCTACTCGCTCTAACTTACGAGACGCGCTGATAGATTTCAAAGAAAGTGGGAAGTTTATTGTAGCGTACTCTAAATTTTACACCCAAAGTGCTTATTACTTAGCTTCTGTAGCGGATGACATTTCTGTTCATCCAACGAGTATGTTAGGGGGCGTTGAATTTACGGGATTTGGAAGACAGATTCCATTTTATAAAAATGCTTTAGATAAGTTAGGGATAAAAATGGAAGTGTATTATGCGGGGCAATTTAAAAGTGCCACGGAACCTTACCGTTTAACCGAGATGAGTGAACAAAATCGACGACAGATCAAAGAATATCTAGGGCCATTATACGAAAAATTTTTAGCGGATATTAGTGCATCTAGAGACGTTACTGTTCCCGAATTAAAGCGAATTGCCAATGAATGGTTGATTAGAGATCCAAGTGATGCGGTTAAGTACAAATTAATAGACAGAGTAGCTTACAAAGATGAAGTATTAGATTTATTAAGAGAAAAGATTGGTTTAGAGGCGAAGGATAAAATCTATAAAGTAGGCTTAGAGGATTATGTAGCAAAAGCAAGAACTAATGTGGATTATTCTGTAAAAGACAAAATTGCTGTTATCTATGCAGAGGGTACGATTACTTCAGGTAAAGACATGCAAGGATCGATTACAGATGATGATTATGCGCCAATGATTAGAAAAATTCGACAAGATGATAAAATTAAAGGCATCGTCTTAAGGGTCAATTCTCCAGGTGGAAGTGCCCTTTCTTCTGAAAGTATTTGGCGAGAATTGAGTTTAGCCACAAAGGAAGGAAAACCTGTGGTGGTTTCTATGGGTGACTATGCTGCTTCTGGTGGGTATTATATTGCTTGTATGGCGGATAAAATTTATGCAGAACCAACAACCATTACAGGGTCAATCGGTATCTTTTCGATGATTCCGAATGCAAGCGGTTTACTGCAAGATAAAATAGGACTTACACTTGATACCTTAAATTTAGCTACCAATGCTTCTGCTATAAATTCAATTCCTTTTCTTGATCATACGCCTAAATTTAAAGCCGTTTTTCAAGAGATGACCGACGAAGGCTATGAACAATTTTTGAGCAGAGTGGCAGCAGGTAGAGATATGACTAGGGATGAAGTACATGAAATTGCACAAGGGCGAGTTTGGACAGGTGAAAAAGCAAAAGAATTAGGCTTAGTAGATGAATTAGGCGGTTTAGAAGAAGCGATTGCTGAAGCCCAAAAATTAGCTAATTTAGAAAATTATAGAATCACCGAATATCCAAAAGTAAAAGATCCTTTACAACAATTTATGGATAAGTGGTTAAACCCAAATAGTGCGAGTACTTCTGCTAAGCAAGCCGTTTTACAAGCAGAAATGGGCGAGTTGTATCCTTATTATCAGCATCTAAAAGAGATGACAGAGATGAAAGGACCTCAGGCTAGAATGCCGTTTTTTATTGAGATTCAGTAAGGTATTTTTATAAAAGTATTTTAAAACAGGGTAATTGCGTAAGCGGTTGCCCTGTTTTAATTTTGAGAATGGGCAAGGTCAAAAATAAACAAAATGACAACCTCAACGTCAACTTCAAAAAGACAAAAAAATCCGTTGGGGAAAAAAGAAGAATTTCAACCTCAAGGTCAACTTCAATCTCAACTTCAAAAAAGACAAAAACAAAATCTGTTGGGGCATTAAATCCGTTGGAGAAAAAAAAGAAGAATTTCAACCTCAACATCAACTTCAAAAAACAAAAACAAAATCTGTGGAGGAAATAAATTCGTGAGGAAAACATGTAGCTCATTTTTTTGTTTATCCGCTACTACTTAATTCCACCATCAAAAGCGGAGCTTAATATGAATCGAAGAAATCTAGAGCCACATGATATCAGTTACGAAGAAGACAACGTATCGCTGACTTTCCATCCCTATAATATTTTATTGACCTTTACTTTAGCAGGGATTACCGCACTATTTTTTGCTTTTTCTGCGGCCTATTTATATACCAGAGTAACGATGGGCATTCCGCCAATCAAATTACCGAGCTTATTTTTTGTCAATACCGCCTTATTATTAGGCACAAGTTATACCATGGTTTTGGCGAAAAAAGCTTACCTCAATGATAATACCGATGGCTATAAGAAGATGTTAGCGGTCACCATCATTATGTCTATTATTTTTGTGATTGCCCAATTAATTGCTTGGCGGCAGTTATTTGGACAGCAAATATTCATCAATTATAGTACGACGGCTTCCTATGTATATGTGATTAGCGGATTGCACTTTGCCCACGTTTTGGCAGGTTTACCTTTTTTGGGTTTATTTTTATGGACGGCACATAATAAAATGAAAGAACCTGTTAGCGTGCTAGTTTATTTTTCTGATCCAGAGAAGCAATTAAAACTAAGGTTATTGACCCGTTATTGGCATTATTTGGATGCTTTATGGATTTATCTAGTGGTATTTTTTACCTTGAATTATTTGTTGAGTTGAGAAAATTGTCAGTTACCAGTTTTTAACTGGTAACTCGCAACCGAGAATTGGAAATTTAAAATATTTTAAAACTTTTTTCCGCCTTCATGCATCCTTTTATAAAAAGGAGAGTCTTTTAAGTAGAAATCATCCAATATATTGAAATCCGACAAAAAAGCAGGACGCTAGGAACTATATTAAAAAGGAACTAGTTAATACTGCGAATGAAAACTTTTTAAATCATCCGACTAAAATTTTAAAAAATGAGAGCTTCAGAATGGAGTGATTTGGTTTTTGACCTAATCAATCGCTAAGTGGGATAGGCGATTATCCAAAACACGACTGTTAAAAAACTTTAAAATACATCCCGAAAAGTAGAATCAAGTGTACCTTTACGCTTGATTCTTTTTTTGTGCCTATCGCACTCACTAACCTCAGTAACTTGAAAGGACTCGTCCAAAAATTTATCAACCTTATTCTTTTCGGAAATTTCTGGATAGCCTTTTGTGCAGTTGCCATGACTTGGCAAACGGAATTATTATTATTAGGAGCAGTTGAATGGACGCCATTGACCAGTTTTGTTTTTTTTAGTACCTTATTTTTATATGCGATTCATAGAATAGTTGGGCTAGTAAAAGTCAAACCTTTTCTAGAAAAGTATCGCTATGCGGTGATTTACCGCTTTAGGAATCACATTAAATTGTATGCTTTTTTAGGTGGGGTAGGGGCACTTTATTTTTTCTTTCAGTTGAGTTTGGCTAATCAATTATTACTGGTTATTCCGTCTATTTTATCATTGGGCTATGTTTTACCCTTTGTGAAAGGAAAAAAACGCTTACGTGATTTTGATTATATAAAAATATTTTTGGTGGCGATTGTATGGGGCGTGATTACGGTTTTAATGCCTATTCTAGAAAGAACGACTACCTTGGAATTGCAGCATGGATTCATTTTATTAGAACGGACGTTTTTTATCTTTGCGATAACCTTACCTTTTGATATTCGAGATTTGAAAATTGATGCACACATTGAGGTGAAGACGATTCCAGGAATGATTGGGATTAAAAAAACTAAACAGTTAGCTAGGTTTAGTTTATTAATGGTATTGGTGCTGGCTACTTTGAATTGGAACTTGTTTTTTGGATATTATAGCTTTGGTAATTTATTAGGTATCTTTTTTTCTATGTGTATTACCTTATGGTTAATTGAAAAAAGTGACCAAACTGATGAAGATTATTTTTTTACAGGTCTAATGGATGGGACGATGATTTTGCAGTTTTTATTGGTACTATTTTTTAATGGATAATAAAAATTATGTAATAAATCTTATTCGGCAAAGGGCTAATGGCCTGACATACGAATAATTTTAGGATAAACACTAATGAATTTAAGATACGGCGTATAGTAATGGATAGTAAGGATTTTCCTCCATCGTGTCGTAGGTACGTAAGATGTTTTACCATAGACATTATCTTGCGTACCTACGGCATGAAAAAAAGGAAAAGCATTTTAAATTTATTCCTACACCTAGCGACACTATTTGCTTGGGAGAATTTTGATTGCGTTCAATTATTCAATTCGAATGAATAAGAGTTGGCATGCTTGTAAAACTAATCACTAATCACGATTCACCAACCACCATATCAATTCGCTTTAATATCAATCAAATCCATATAAATAATCAACTTTTCTTCTCCGTTTAATAAACAATTAAAAGAGATGTCGTTAGGTACAAAGTGAACTTCTACTTTTTGATTCTCTCTTTTTAGAACATCAGGAAGTTCAGGCGCATACCATAAACTAGTGATGTCCATACCTTCTTCTTCAATTTCTAAAATCCAAGTACATTGATTTCTTTCTTGATCGCCATGAAATCGAACCGTTGCGGGTGCTAAATTGGTGCAAATACCTTCTGAGAGAGCAGTCGTCCCAGCTACCTTTGCCAAGCAAGCATTCAAATAACTTTTTCCATCTGCACCACATACAGGGGCATAAATGTCCGTACATTCCTTTTTAGTGCATTGCACAAAAGGAAGCAATAAGCATAGATATAAGACAAATTTGTAGATGGATTTCATGACAGTAGTATTTACCAAGGAGGGCTTCCATTAGCTACTACAATTATTATACCTTAGTTGCTTAAAAATAGAAAATCTGTGAAATGAATTTAAGAAGAAAGCGAAATTAAATATTTTTGATACCTTTTTTCTACTTTATCTAAGTTTTTTAAATTGTCCAGCCCCTTTGATTCAATACAAAAAGAAGCCACGACATGTCCATAACTCATTGCTTGCGTGATGTTTCGGGTGGAAAGGTATTTGACTAAAAAACCAGTTGCAAAAGTATCACCCGCACCTGTCGGGTCTACTACATTTGTTGGATAAGTAGGAAAATCTTGTTGTTTCCCCTCTTTAAAAACAGTAGCCGCTTTATCGCCTCTGGTCATGACGACTATAGGAATTTGTTTAACAATGAAAGGGAATAAGGCTTCGTAGCCTAGAATATCTTCGTCGCTGAGAATTAAAATATCTATCCCATTTAATTGATTCCAGTCTAAGATTTTAGGGCTAATTTTTCTAGTTTTTTCATCCCATTGTCGGAGCCAACCTTGGGGAGTAGCAGCTATTATTGTGTTTGGATGAAAGGCTTTGATTAAGGAGAAATCTATTTCATCTGCAATAGGGCCAAGGTGTACTAGTGGAGCATTTTTCCATTCGATTGGCAAATCATTGACGGTAATATCGGCTGCTCTATTAAAAATATATTGCGTCCGATGAGTAGGATGGTAGACATTTTCAAAAATAGTTGTCTGCTTCGCTTTTTTATTATGAATAACAATGTCTTGAAAGCTGGAAAGGAAGGAGAAATTGTTGCTAAAACTGGTGAGGATACCAGCCTTTTTGCCCAAAAGTTTAGCTGCAATACTACAATAAGAAGCAGAACCGCCAAGTGTATAGCCTTCTGGAACTATATCTTGACAGACGTGGCCGATAGATAAGTAGTCAATCGTCATTGGTCAGTAGTTTCTGGATGACCAAATCATAAATCATAGTTCATAAATCTTACATCATATATCTGTCTCGTAAAAACTAGGTGGATTTATGATGTAAGATTTATGATTTACGATATAAGATTTGTTGCCCTTTCAAAAGTAAGAAGAACTTTATTGATTAGTGATTAGTAACCCATAACGAATTACCAATCACCAATCACCAAACGACTAATAGTAATAATCCAAACCTAAATGTGTAATTAGGTCTTCCCCTTGCATGTGGCGTAGGGTATTATTAATTTTCATTAATTGCTTGAATAAATCGTGCTGAGGAGGTAAACCTTTCTTAGTTTGTGGAGACTTGAAGAAAAAGCCTAAGTATTCTTGAATACCGCTCATTTCTTTTCGGCTCGCATAATCTAATAATAGACATAAATCCAAAACGATTGGAGCAGCCAAAATAGAATCTCTACATAAGAAATCCACTTTGATTTGCATTGGGTAACCCAACCAACCAGAAATATCAATATTATCCCAACCTTCCTTATTATCACCACGAGGTGGGTAATAATTGATCCTTACTTTGTGGTAAATATTACCGTATAATTCAGGATTCATCTCAGGTTGTAAGATATGCTCGATGACACCCAATTTAGACACTTCCTTTGTCTTGAAGTTATCAGGATCATCTAATACTGCACCATCTCTATTTCCTAAAATGTTGGTAGAGAACCAACCGTCAACACCTAAAGAACGAGCTTTGAAACCAGGTGTTAAGATGGTCTTCATTAAGGTCTGACCTGTTTTGAAGTCTTTACCACCAATTGGCACCTTCTTGCTCTTCGCTAATTCCACTAATGCTGGAATGTCAGCAGATAAATTAGGTGCACCATTTGCATAAGGAACGCCCATTTTAATGGCTGCATACGCATAAATCATACTTGGTGGAATCGCAGGATCATTATTCTTTAAGCCTTTTTCTAAAGCCTTAAGGTTTTGATGACAAGCAGCTTCTTCCATATAGATTTCAGTAGAACCACACCAAACCATGACCAAACGATCACAACCATTGGCTTTTTTAAAGGCTTTCATATCAGCCATTAAAGCCTTAGCCAAATCCAATTTGGTTTTGCCTTTTTTGATATGTGTACCATCTAATCTTTTGACATACTTCTTGTCAAAAACAGCTTTCATCGGCTTGACTGCCTTTAGTTCATCTTTTACTTGGTCTAAAAGTCTTTTGTCCAAAACACCTGCTTTCACAGAAGCTTTATACATATTGTCTTTATAGACGTCCCAACCACCGAAAACCATATCGTTTAAATCGGTTAATGGAACAAATTCTTTAATTTTTGGGTAACGTTGCTCTGTTCTTTTACCCAATCTGATTCTACCCATTTGAGTATAAGAACCAAAAGGTTGTGCTAATCCTTTTCGGACCGCCATAACACCAGCTACGAAAGTGGTGGCAACAGCACCCATACCAGGTAATAAAACACCTAATTTACCTTTAGCGGATTTGATTTTAGTCTTCTCTGCCATTCTTTTGTTTAATTTTTAAAAAGGTGGAATAATATGGTGATTAGTTATTGGTGATTAGTTACTAATGAAAATCATTATTAACTAAAAACTTTAAACTTCCCACTAAATAAAATTCCCAAATTCTGTAGGACAAAATAATGTTGAGTAAATAAGTATATTTATCACTCCTCATTAAATAAAAAAATTCCCAAATTCTGTATACGCTTATATGTTGAAAGAAAAGAAAATATGAGGTAAGTCTTAAATGAGGAAATAAATTCTTCTAAACACTTACAAATTTTACTATTTCACTTAAAGCCAATTATTCTCTTTATACCAAATTAATGTTTCTGTCAGACCTTTCTGTAGGTCATAAGCGGGTGCAAAGTTAAAATCATTTTGCAAAGGTACAATGTCTACTTGCCAATTTTTTGCTTTTAATGTTTTTACCTTCTCCAAATTGAGTGGTGGCATCTTGCCCGTTAGCTTACCAACCCCTTCTCCAATTGCCGCCACCACCTTAACAATACCAATTGGAATATTGATTTTGATAAGCGGCTTTTTATTTAAAATTTTTGCGGCATACTTGCCTAAATCTTGTGTGGGATAACTATTACCATCAGAGACAAAATATCCTTTTTGAGTATGATTAGATAAAGTGCCATCTATCACTACTTTTACCAAATCTTTCACATAAATAAAAGCCATCTTTTGTGGGCTTCTACCAATATGTCCTTCTAATCCTTGATTGAATGCCTTAAAAAAGGTAAAAATTTCTGTTTCTCTAGGCCCATAAACGCCCGTTGGACGAAAAATTAAGTAAGGAAAATTAGGTTGATTTTTCAACCAAGTCTCCGCTTTTAATTTACTTTGTCCATAAGTATCAATGGGTTGTGGCGTATCTGTTTCTTTGACAAATTCCCCTGTTTGATTATCTGCTGGTCCATAAGCTGCGGCACTACTGATATAAGTGAATTTTTTTAAATCTGGCTGGACCTCTTGCAAAATTTGTGCAAAATTAGTGGTTAAGTCCGTATTATATTTAAAAAAATCTTGTTTATCGTTCACCGTAACTACGCCTGCATTATGAATAACGAAATCAAAATTAACTTGCTGCAAACGATCTCGTAAATCACTTAAATTACCAAAATCTAATTCAAAAATAGTAATCTTTGGGTCTTGTAAATATTTTCTACTGCTGGTACTTCTGACCCCTGCATATACTTCTAGCCCTCTTTTTAGTGCTTCTTCTACCAAAAAACTACCGACAAAACCACTTGCCCCTGTGATAAGTATTTTTTGCATATTTATTTTTGAACCTTAGATAATCACTTTCTTATGGTTGATAAAACGCAAAAATAACTTCTTTTTTTTAATTGGGATACTTTTATGGAAACTAGACAAGCAGAAGATTAGATACCCCTATGTTATCGAACTAAGATCATAGAATTTAGATCGAGGATCAATAAGGAAAAGTGAAAAAACATTCATTGATATACTTTTATACCAAGAAGCCTTTATGAAATGTTATTAGTAGAATAATGATTTTTTAATATCTTTGATGCCAAAAAAACGATGACAGAAAACCTAACTAGGTTTACCTCAATATGGGGTTATTGGATGTTCCTCTCACTAATATTAGCGTTTATTGGAACAGGAATGCTCATTTATTGGCAATATGGAAAATCTAGGAATAATAGAAAAATAGCAAAAATTGGAAGTATATTTTTTGGACAAGCTGTTATAACCTTTATCATTGGATTTGGGGCATTTTCAGCGATTCAAAGTCAATCAAGAGAAGAACTTAAAATGTACCTAAAGCAAGATGATTTAATCTTGAAAGTAAATGACCAAGAACTCAATAAAATAGAAAATCAAAAATTCTTGAATATAATTCGAAAGATTGTAACGATTCTTCCTCACCATTCCTCACCTACTAAAGAAATAAGGGTAGAAATAATATCAAGTATTGATACTACGATTCTAAGTTTGGAACAAGATTCTGAAATCGAAGACGAGTATTGGATATTTTGGAACAAATATGACTATAATAACGATATTGGTAGATTAAAAACTTCCGAACTGAATGAGTACTTGCCTTCTAAATGAAGAATTGAAATTTCAGAAACTGAGCACAAAATAAACTCGTCCAATTTTACAGACTTATTACCTCATTTTTACACAACTACCTTAGAAAAGTACTTTGGGAACCTTACTTTTAAAGCACTAATCATTCTTTTCTCATTGTCCAATTCATAAAAGCAAGCGGTCCTTTCCCAATTTTTTCTTCAAGTAATACCTCAAAACCAAGCCCTTCATAAAATCGAACGGTTCTATATCGTTGCGTTGAAAGCGCAAAGATAGCGTCTTTTTCTTTAGTTTGAAAAGTAGCAAATTGTTGTTGTAAAATGCTAGATCCCAAGCCTTTGCCCCGTTTGTCTTCTTGGATCACCATATTATTAAGATAGCGATAAGGTTGGGTCTCGCCCATCGTTCTAGTCAAATGTTCAGCTATACCAGCGGATACTTCCAGAACCTTAGACAAAGCACTAAACCCCATTTTAAAAGGTACTTTCAATAAGCCGCCTTGTATTTGCTGTAGTAAGCCAACTTTTATTTGATTGGGCTTTGTCCAAAAGCCCATAGCTCTAGTTTGACCATTTTCTGCTATACAAAAACTTTCTGCTCCATGTTTTAATTGCAACCGCAAATTTGTGCCTAACAACCACTCTAATTGCTCTTGTCTAGTAGCATCATTGGGGCATAAATAAATATGCGCGGGATTATTGTAAAAAGAACTTGCAACTAGTTTTGCAGCAGAAGGATAGTTTATGGGAAGAATAGGGGATAGATTAAGCTGTTCCATGTCTGCTTTTACTTATTTTGGTTCTCTGATCTTTTTTAGGATGGTTGACCTTCAGTCAACCTAAAATATTTTGCTAACGGGTTGACTGAAGGTCAACCATCCAATAGCACTTCAAAGAATCCTTTATTTTTTCTTAAAAATTCTTAGTAATAAAACCAGTATCAACACCAAGACAAACGGCAAGTACTCAACCCCTATATTTTGTACTCTTTTAAAATAAGTACTCATAAAAATTATCCAAATCCAATAGCCACCAATGGTATGTAAAAGTTTCCAGTTTTTTGGAGAAAGATGCTTGGAGAAAGTCTCAAAAGAAGTCAATAACATCAAAACAACAAAGAAGTAAGCTAAACCACCTGCTAGTAAAGAAGTGCTGGCAGCCAAATCAAAGACAGGATGAAAAACTTGTTGTAAAAGGACTAAAAAACCTAAATGCAATAAGTGATTAATGGCAAAGGAAATACCCAAATATTTGCGATTCATTAACCACCAAAAAGAAAGGGAATTTCTAATACGGAGGTGGGCAGCAGAAGCGACAAATGCCAGGCAAAATAGCGTAAAACTAATTTTGGCAGACCAAGCGATCGCAGCTCTAGTACCGACTTCATTAAAACCAATGAGAAAGAAAAATGCGGCATATAAAAGAATGGGCAGTCCAACTGCTAATTTTACGACTTGCCAATCCCAGATGCCACTACTTGATTGATTTTCTATCATTTATATATTGAAGGAAGTTTTAGGCGAGTAATATTTTTCTCAGCGTATCTAGTCGAACATTCGTATCAAAGACAGCTTTTACAGGGATTTCAAAACCTTTCACAATTTTACTTGAAATATTGCCATCTGCTGCTTTTTTTTTAAGCTTGTAAATCCCTTTTATTAATAAATATTGTTCGATTGTTTCTTTGCTAGGGTCAATCATCCAGTATTCACCTACGCCATGCTGTTCATAATCTTTAAATTTTGTATCCTTATCGTTTTTAGCCGTTGATTTAGATTTTACTTCTACTACTAAATCAGGAACAGGAAATAAGTGTTGTCCTTTTTTGAAAGTAATAGATTTTTTCTTATCGAAAAAACATACATCTGGTTCGTAGTCATTTCTAGAAAACCTAACCATTACTTTTTCTACACCAACATAACCTAAATCATGTTTTATGACATAATTATCTAAGAGCGATAATAAGCCTTTGGTTGCATCATTATGTTCTTTCATAACTGGAGAGTGAATGATAATTTCTCCATTAATAAATTCTGCTTTCATGTCTTCATCTACCCATTCATAGAATTCTAATCTCTTTTGTTGTTCTTTTAACAACTCTTCATTCACCCGTTTAACAATAAGTGGCGCTTGAGACTTAGACATTAATTCTTTTACGATTTTTTCAGTTGAATACATAATTTTTCTATTTGGTACTTACCAAATATACGACTTTTTGAGAAAATTTTGCGTATTAAATAAACATCAAGCACTCAATTATTCATAATTCATTGTTTATAACTGATAACACTAAACGGCTTTCTGATAAATTCGATACCGCTTATAAGGCTCGCCATTCAAATTCTGCAAACCTTTATTCATCATTTCATTATTTTCTAAAATCCAAGACCCTTCGCCGAATTCGATGCCGTTGTTTTGGGCATAGCGAATAATTTTAGCGTAAAAAATGGCTTCAATACCCAATCTTCGGTAGGTTTCCGTGACCCCTAAAAGGATGATTCTGAGAATTTTAGTTTTTCTTTTGCCAAAAAGTAATCGAAGTGCCCCAAAAGGTAAAATACGACCTCGTTTTTGTTTAATCATGATTTCATTGATGTTGGGAACAGCTAAGAAAAAGCCAATCCCTTTTCCATCTTTTTCTGCAAGGAAAACCATTTCTTCCACCAAAATCATTTTTAGACTTTCGGCAAGGTGTTCAAACTCCTTATCTGTAGGTGGTACAAAACCCCAATTTCTGTCCCACGCCTCCTTATATAATTTGTGAATAACAGGAACTTCTTTTGTCCAATTTTTTAAACTGACGTTTCGAATAGTAATCCCCCTAGTCTTGAGACGCTCTTCTAATCTTTCAGCTACCCTAAGCGATTTTTCAGAAACCGTTTTGGTAGGTACTTTATAAGCCAATAAATCCATTTGTTTGGTCAAACCAAAACGAGTGACAAAATCGACATAATAGGGCTTATTATAAGTCATATTAATGACAGGAGGGAGATCATAACCATCCACCAAAATCCCTGCTGTTTCATTGGTAGAAAAATTGGTCGGCCCATATAAAGCTACATGTCCTTTGGCTTTAATCCAATCAACGGCAGTTTGTAATAAATTTTCCGCCACCGAATAATCCTCGATGACATCGAAAAAACCGAAGTAGCCGACATTCGAGTTGGCAAATTTGTTATAATTATTATTTTGAATCGCTGCGATTCGACCAACGATTTTTTTATCTCGGATGGCTAAGAAAAGGTCTGCATTGGAATGGGCAAAAAATGGATTCTTTTTAGGATTCATTAATTCTTTCATCCCTAAATAAATTTCAGGGACATAATTGGGATCACCTTTATAAAGGTCATGCGGAAAGTCTATGAATTGCTTTTTCTGCTTTTTGGTAGTGACTTTTACTATCTGCATTGGTTGGTTTGTCTTTTTGTTTTAGGACGGTATACAGTTGACGGTATAGCTGTTAAATACTGTTTTGTAAGAAGGTAAATGCTAAAGCTTTCTCCTGAAATTTGAAGATGGTACAAGACAATTCCCCCTTCAAAGGCAGGGGTGATTGGTTCTACTTATTTACAGTTTCTGCTGGTGAGGACTTGTAGTCCGCAACCAATATTGGCTCGCCTCTGGCGAGTATTACGACACTTTACACTCGCCAGAGGCGAGAAAAATAAAGGTTTCGGACAAAATGTCCTTACCAACAATCACTCGATTTTAGAACCAATCACCCCTGCTTCAAAGGGGGAGAAATATCGTGCAAAATTTCAAATCCTGTGCAAAAAATAAATACTTTACAGTTTACAAATTATAATTTAATAGCTCTGAGGT
The DNA here is from genome assembly GCA_965277445.1 of Saprospiraceae bacterium. Taxonomy (GTDB): domain Bacteria; phylum Bacteroidota; class Bacteroidia; order Chitinophagales; family Saprospiraceae; genus JAFMDF01. Next base: position 508,624 of record CBDICY010000013.1, read on the forward strand.
CTAGGGTATCCTATGGAGAAAGAAATTTTCATTCCCCATACTTTATAATACAAATGGTATCCGAACTGAATCGAATACCATTTGTTTTCTACGTTTTATGATATTTTTAATCTATTTTATGCTTCTGTAGCTACGACTCTTGGAATATTTAAGACTTTCCCAACTTCATCCAATTTTTCAACAGCATAATCAATTTGTTCTTTGGTATGCGTTGCCATTAAGGAGAAACGAATTAAAGAATCGTGACTGGCTACGGCAGGAGAAATTACCGGGTTAACAAAAACACCTGCGTCTTGCAGCATTTTCGTTAAGACAAAAGTCTTTTGATCATCTCTCACGTAGATTGGAATAATAGGTGTTTCGGTAGGCCCAGTTTCTAGTCCAACATTTCCTAGTGCTTCCATTGCGTAACGGGTATTATCCCAAAGCATATCTATTCTTTCTGGTTCTTCTTCCATTACCTCTAAGGCAGCAATCACACTCGCTGCATTGGCAGGAGCGATACTTGCACTAAAGATGAAAGAACGAGCGGTATGCTTCATAAAATTGATGGTATCTTTGTCAGCAGCAATAAAGCCACCGATAGAAGCCAACGATTTACTGAAAGTACCCATGATAATATCCACATTATCGGTCACGCCAAAATGACTAGCCGTACCTCTACCTCCTTTGCCCAACACCCCCAAAGAGTGTGCATCATCCACCATAATATTGGCGTTATATTTTTTGGCTAAAGCGACCATTTCTGGTAACGGAGCCACATCTCCTTCCATACTAAAAACACCGTCCGTTACGATTAACTTAACTCGGTCTTCATTACATCTTTGCAGGACCTTCTCTAGAGATGCCATATCTTTATGTCGATATTTCATCGTTCTACCAAAAGATAACCTCGCACCATCTATGATACAAGCGTGATTTAAATCATCCAAGATGACATAATCATGTCTCGTTAATACAGAAGAAATAGCGCCCAGATTAGCTTTATATCCGCTACTGAAGACAATTGCTTCCTCTTTACCTACAAACTTGGCTAATTTTTCTTCTAATTCGGTGTGAATGTCTAGAGAACCGTTTAAGAAACGGGAGCCTGCACAACCCAAACCATATTTATCAATGGCTGCTTTGGAAGCTTCTTTTAATTTAGGGTGATTTGTTAGTCCCAAATAGGAATTGGAACCGAACATGAGTACATCTTTCCCGTTCATTTTAACGACCGTATCCTGGTCAGAACTGATCTCTCGGAAGTAAGGGTATACCCCAGCAGCCTTGACCTCAGCAGGACGAGTGTACTTCGCTAGTTGGTTTCGAAGTAAATTCATTTTCTGTGTATTAAAGTTCTCCAAAAAACAAGCCGTTGTAAGTGTGATTAGTGATTAGTGATTAGTGATTGGTTTTATCACTATTTAATATCACTTTTGGATACCAAAATCCTTATCTACTAATTTTTACTTTAATTAGCTTGGTCTGTTTGTCGGAATCATTTTGAAGCATACTATCCTTAGAGGATAAATTTGCTTAATAACTTAGGAAGGAAGGTACATAAATTTAGATTTTAAGAATTGGAACTTACTATTTTAAGTAATTTTCAATTTTCAATTTTCAATTTTCAATTTACAATTTCCTAAAGGAATGATTCCAACAGGGTGACTAAATGTGTTTATAAAAAATTCTGTATAGTTCTATATAAACCACTTTAATTTGTGGTTAGTTCTCGCTTATTATTAAAACAAGACAATTTAGATTATTAAATCCCCTATGTCTTTTCCAAATTAATTGTAAAATTAAGATTTATTCGTCGTTTTATTATATTATTCGACCAATTCTTAATAGTTTTAAGCCAATAAAACAAAAGATAACTTATAATAGTTTAATATATTCCGTTAACCAATCTTTTACTTTTGTTTTCAACAATACCTTCTCTAATAGAAAAATGGCGAAAAGGGCTGTTAGTCCACCTAAAAAGACATCAATAATATAGTGATGGTTGGTATAAATGGCAGCAAACCAAATGCCTAACATGATGATCGAAAATATGATAGAGGCAATGACCAAGCGTTTTTTTATGCCGAAATAGACCAATAAGACAGGGAAGGCAGAATGTAAAGAAGGAATAGCTGCAAAAACGTTTCCATTCTTTTCATACATATCTTTAAAGATATTCACTCCCCAGAAATCATCAAAGCGCAATAATCTGGCGGCACTCCCAGGTGTTCCTTCAATAAATGTAAAACCATGTTGTTCTACATACCACGGTGGAGCAGCAGGGTAGAGGTAATAAATAGTTAAGCCGACCAAATTAGTTAATAAAAAGGCAGCTGTAAATTTTGCCATCGTATTTTTATCGGTAAAAAATAGATAGACTACAAATAACATCGGAATAGGTACCCAACAAAGATAAAAGGAGGGGGCTAAGACGTCTAAAAAAGTAGTGGAATTAGCCTTTGCGTATTCATTGGGTGTTAAGATGCCTTGTGCCGTTTCTATCCCAAAAATAGATTTTTCTAAGTTGTATAGGCTCTCAATATTAACGGGATTGACCATGTAATTCGGATAGACCCGTAAGACATCATAGAGCAACCAATAGACAATGAAAAAAAGGAATGCCCAAAAGATTTTTCTTGATAATGGAAAAGCAAAATAAGCGCCTAGGGCAGCTAGACATAAGTGTAAATGGTCAGGTCGCCAGCCAATTAGAAAATAAGCTAAACCCAAATAAGCCAAACTTAGTAAAGTGGCAATAGTTATATTTTTTGAGGTAAACCTCTGGAATTCAGTACTCAATTGTTTTATTTTCTTGTACCGCCGAACCCGCACGACTGCGCTGCGGGCAGGTTCATTCGACGCTGCTATCATCTAGTAACATTACTGGATGATTTTATTGGAGCTCCCACTAAAATTTTCCAGTAATTTCTTCTTACTTGATGAGGTTATTGAAATTTTCATTAAATTTTCCATTAACAGGAAGTTACTGAAAAATAAAATAGCATTAAGCATACATCTGTATGATGCACAATACTAAAAGATACCCTAATGTTCTGTGGGAAATAATTTGGAAGCGTTATAAGTTGAGGGAGGCTTGCAGATATGCCAAATTTTTTAAATTTGGCATATCTAGGCTATAAACTTTTATATAGCTTGTCTTTTTCCAGTTGTCTTTTGTTCTTTACTATTTTTAAACTGAGAACCAACAATCACGTCCCAAAGTGGAGAACTTACACCGTATCCAGCATCTGGATCTTTAAAGTGATGTTTTAAATGATGAGTTTTCAAGGCCATCCAAATTTTTCCTTTCATTGGTGCATGATGAATCGCATAATGTAGCATGTCATAAAAAAGATAACCTGCTAAGAATCCAGCAAAAAAGGAAAAGAAACCATCATGTACCACAACATTTCTAAACAAGAAATAGAATAGAGATGCCAAAGGAATACTTACCGCAGGAGGCATCACCAATCGCCAAGAATCATTGGGGTAATCATGGTGAACGCCATGAAAAATAAAGTGCATGCGCTTACCTAATTTACCTGGTGGTTCATAATGAAATAACCAACGGTGTAAAACATATTCGGTTACTGTCCAAACGGCAATTCCACCCAAAAACCAAGCACCAACTTGTAATAATCCAATGCTTTGGCTGGTAATTGCTAAATAGAGTAAGTAACTAATAGCAGGAATAAATAAAAATAGAGGAACAGACCAATGTACTTTTGAAAATAATTCCAAAAAACTGCTTTTAAACATCCGTACACTTTCGTCCTTATTGGAAACGTATAATTTTTTCATTAACCTTTTTGTTTCGTAGCCCAGATAGTCTTGTCTGGGTAAATGTATGATTTCCCAGACAAGACTGTCTGGGCTACTTTTTATTGTTTATTGCGTTCCATCAATATTTTCCTACTAAAATTCAACCGTTGAATAGCCGTAACATTGGCCATGACTGCTAAAATAGCCAAAGGAAAGGTAAAGAACGTAATGGTTTCAAATACAGGAAACGGTGCCCAATCTGGGTTAAATTGAAAATCTCCACCATAAGTCGCAGAGAAAAAGCCACAAATCATCGCTGAAATTCCTATAATCAAAATTCTTTCTGGTCGTTGCATTAAGCCTACGCTACATTCTACCCCTAAGCCTTCTGCTCTTGCTCTAGTATAACTCACCATTACGGAGCCAATCATTGCGACAAAAGCAAATATAGAACTCAAAAAATAATCGTGAGAAACAAGGTACCAAATGATACCCAAAAACATCACCATCTCACTATAACGATCAATCACAGAGTCAAATAAAGCACCGAATGGATTCGCCATATTTCCGACCCTAGCTAATCGGCCATCAATCATATCAAATAAGCCAGCAATTAAAATCACCAATCCAGCCCAGCCCACATAAGAATGGTCTGTTCGGTCACCTTCTTCAGCGCCGACGATCAGAATAATGGTTGCTACAAAATTAAGAATCAGCCCAAACATTGTAATCATATTGGGGGTGATGCCCAATTTGATTAGGAGTGAAATAAGCGGATTAATACTTTTATAGACCAGTTGTTGGCCTTGATCTTTTAAAGTCATAGCAGATACTTGTGAGCGCAAAATTAATCTTTTGTGATGAATTCTTTTTGGAATGTAGGGATAATTTGCTGATCGAGTTGCGAGTTGCGGGTTACGGGTTGCGCGTTTAGAGTAGGAATTTGGGTTAAATGACAGTAAAATGATAAATTCGCAAAAGACTTCTAAGCGTCACCAAGACCTTGGAGTAGCTAAATATAGCAGTTTGTTTTCTACTAAAACTAACTACAAATAGTGATTTTTGCAATTCATAAATTTGTCATTTGCAATATATCTTAACTCGCAACTCGCAACCCGCAACTCGAACATTAAAACTCCACATAAACCCGAGCCCGAATACCCAATCCTTTCACCCCAAACATTTCTGGTAAATTAGGATTGTCCAAATAAGTAAATCGTTTAACTAAATCGACTCTTAGCACTTTGAAGATATTCAATACGCCAACACTACCTTCAATATAAGGTCTATCACTTAGCGTAAATGTTTCTTTCTGTGGGTTGCCATTCTCATCCAAAACGACTTCTCCATTCTCATCTACTTGATTGGTGAATTGGATTAAACCTGGATTTTTATTCGGATCATTATCATCCGTCAAGCCACCGTAAATCATTTTAAGCGTTACCACCTCTCTTAATTTCAAACGCTTAAATAATGGGATTCTATTGAAAATAAAGCCATTGAAATAATGTCGGAAATTAATTTTTACATATTCGTCACTCGCAAATTCTAAGAAATTCATCATATTGAATGCTCGAATCTGATAGAGTATCGTCTGATTCGCTCTCGGAATATGCAATAAGGTGTAGGGAATATTTTTGCCATAAATTTTACCAATTTCAAAATCTACATTGGTGAAACCTAATACAGATAAGTGGAATTTCTTAAAGGCACCAAATCGTAACTGATGGTAAGAATAATCACTACCAAATAAACCTTTAGGTGTACCGTAATAAGAAAATTGGAAAATAGGATGCTTGTTAAAAATAGGGTATCGATTGATTTTTCCTTGGAAATAATCTGCATTAGGCGCCCATCTAAAATTAAAACCAATTTCTGTAGTACGGATCGCATCTAAACTTTGTGGCTCGCCATTATCACCCGTAAAATCAAAAGTCAATCGACCAATAGGTCGCTGTTTTAATCGTTCTATCGTCGCATGAAAGGTCAAATTACTTCTGGTTTCTTTATAATAATCTATTCTTGCCGAACCATATAAGAGCATTCTATCGGCAATACCTCGTCGGCCAATCGCCAAAAAGACATTATCCTCACTAATGAAATCTACTTTCAGTCCAGGGAATTTAGTTTCTCTGGTATAACCTGCCTGTATATAATGTTTGGGATTATCCTCGGAATTTTCATTAAAAGACCAGAGAGCGGTGCCAGCGCCTTTTACTTGTTGGTCTCTAAAACCATAAGCCAAATAAGCATCTAAACTTAGTTTAGGATGAAAATTGATATTGGTTCGTCCACCGAATCTAAGTCTAAATCCTTCTACGGCATTTCCACCATAAAAAGAGTTAATCGGACCTATATCAAATTTACCAACGGGTGTATAACCTGTTGCTAAGAAAGAAACGATGTTTAAAGCCCTTTTGAAAGCAGGGACTCTTTGTAAGGTATCAATCATGTGATATACTCCTTCTTCTTTATCGGATAATGCAATTGGTCGTTTTGCTTGCCAATAATCATCTTCAATTTTTCTAGCACCTTCTTTCTCAATCACAAATTCTGGAACATCATAAATCTCATCAGGCTGTGGCGTATTAAAAATATGATTATTGTAATGCGCTGTTCTAGTGCCAAAGGCACCAATTCCTTTTTTGGTGAGGTTGTAATCCACTACAATCTTGTCTTTGGAAATGATGTATTTTCCATTTGGCCCAGGAGAAAATTCTTGTTCAATCAGTAAATCCTGTACGAAATTTAGATTAATATCGTCGACTACGCCCATTTGGACCTTCAATAATTGATAAGTAGAATCAAGGGCAATATATAGATTACCATTGAACCCAAAGTTTCCTTTGACTTTGGGGATAAATGCCATATCAATAGCTTTTTGTCCCTGATATTCAATCGTATCAATGATATAAAAACGATAGAAATCTAAGGCAATCGCCGAAAGTGGCATTGTAAATTCATTTCCCATTAAGATGGTTTTACCACTATAAATGTCAATCTCATCATAGAGATAATCCATGATGGTGGTAACCGATTCTTCATCTAAATGATTTTCCAATTTAGTGGCTTTGATTGCTTCTCTGTATTCCCGTTTCTTATTTTTTTCCTTACTATAATAGACCTTTGAGTTGATTTCTTGTAGAAAAATAGGTAAGTAAGGTTTGCCATTCACATCTGATGTGTCGACAAAATCGAAAATGAATTGGAACTTATTGAAAGCCTTTCTAGCCTTAAATTTATCGGTGATATTATTAAGGTCTAGTTCTACCTTCTCATATTTATCATACTCGTAGTGGTCGTAACTAGCCAAGCTATTTTCCTTTTTTTGACCAATTACTTTCCGCATTAAATCGACGGCTGGATTATTTTTCTTGCGATACCGTTTTTTCTTAGCCTTGACGACTATTTCTTTATCAAAAGTAATGGCTTCTGATGCTAATTCCACATCAACCAATTGTCTTTCGCCTAACTTAATAGTGGTCGTAAAAGTAGAATAGCCAATAAAAGAAACCTCTAAAATTTCGGTAGCAAACTGGGAAGATAATTCAAACTTTCCATCGAAATCGGTGGTTGTGCCAATACTGGTTCCTTGAAAAGCCACCGCCACAAAAGGAAGGGGTTCTTTTGTCTCTTTGTCAATGACCGTACCTCGAATACGGGTTAATTTTTCGCTACTTTGGGCCAATAAAGACGGAGTGGTAAAAATACTAATGAGAAGTAGTAAAATGCTAAAACATTTACTAGGAATAAGTTTCATCTTAGGTAGTTGAATGTGTGTGTAGTAACTCTGTGTTGATTTGTTTTCAGAGGAATTGAAAGGCAAAAATAGCGCCTTTTTTGTGTTAAATGAAGTCATTAAGTGATTTTTAAAAATATTCGACTAGTCAAGGTGGTGTATTTTTGCTCCTTAAACGCAAAAAAAACGGGAATAAGTATGGTTTAACAATTGAATAACCATTCCCTTAACTATTTCAAAAAAGGTGCAAAGTAAAGCGGTTTCAACTTTGCTAAAAATGAACGTAATTGTTCAGCATGGTTAACTATTAGACGCTTGGAGCGTCTTTAAGACCTCCAAGCGTTTTGCTCGCAGGATGCTGAATAATTACAAATGAACTATATATTTTCCTTTTTTCTATTAGTCGATAATAAATGACCAAAAGTCACAAAATATCAAAGTATCGAATAGATTTTATTTATAATGAGATGATTTGACAATTGGTTCAAATTTATAGCACACTTTAGGTAAAAAATAAGGAAACCTAAACTGTTCACTTTACTAGACTACTGAATAGCAAGTTGCCCCTATTATTTATACGTAAAATTATTTCTTAAATAAAGACTTTAGTTGATATGTGACGCTTAACTTGAATTATTCGTCCAAAAAATAGGACATCTTATAAAAAATAATTACATTTGCTTAATAATAATATAAACAATCCTCCCTACTCCCATTATATTATTAAACTAACCCCCCTTTTTTAGTAATAAAAAGATTTTTCCTCTATTTAAAGGATAATGGTATCATTATATCTTTAAAATCCCCCATTGTTTATTTCCCCCATTTTTTAAGAAGTAGAGCAAAACTATGAACAATTAGGAATTTATTATTCCTTCCTCAGGTATTGTAAAATACTAAATTTTACAACTAACCTATGGTAAACTAAGAAACGATTGGATAAACAGCACAAGTGATTTGTTTTCAATGAATTACAGCTCTAGTAATCAATTTTAACCTTAGCTAAAAATTGTTTTCTCTCCTTTAATTAAACCACTTCTCCACTTACTTACCATTTTTAGTTTTTTGAGTTGACCTCAAAAAGCCTAGTCGATTATTGTCTGCGATAATATATTTTACTAACAAAAATTATGAACAATGAATCACTTCTACCAGATGCTCTTTAAGAGCGTAACACTAGGAATAGGAAGTAGAAAAAAAGTTAGAAATCATCAATTTTCTTTATTTGCTGCTAAAGCTAAAATATTACCCAAACGAACAATTCCTTCGGTTTTATTGCTGCTTTTTTTCCTTTTTTTTAATAGTCAACTATTTGCTCAATTTACAAATTACTGTATTCAAGTAGATGTTGATAATCCAACCAATTGTATCTATAAAATTTTCTGTGATGAGAATGGTCATGGGGTTTATGATATGGGAACACTAGGGCCTAATCAATCACTAGACATTAAACCAAGCCAATTTCATGCAACTATTTTCGCTGTAAATAGTGAAACAGGTCAGAGAGTTGATTTAATTACGGTATCTAATTGTGGAAATTTTTCGACTTCCATTAATTCAGGTTGTGGTTCATCGAGTGTACTTACACTTAATTGCCCAGATGATATTATTAAAACGGCAATCAATCAAAATGGAACAACGGTTACTTGGAATGCACCAAATGCCACCACCACTTGTATGGTGGACAACGGCGTTAACTGTAATGTCATTCCGAATAATATTTCAGGTTTTAAATATTTAGGAGAGTATCAAGGGAGTAAATATTTCTGTTCTAATACAAGTGATTTTACTTACGCTCAGGCAAGATCAATCTCTATGCAAAATGGAGGCCACGTAGCAGTTGTATGTAGTTCAGGTGAAAATGAATTCCTTCGAAGTTCACTTTTAGCTAATGAAGCATGGATTGGTTATTCTGATGAAGTTTCAGAAGGTAATTTTCGATGGGTAAACGGAGAAAGTTGTAATTATACCAATTGGAGTAGTAATGAGCCTAATAATTCACATAATACCTATGATTATAACCATGCCGATCACACTATTTTAAACAGAAGTGATGGGAAATGGTACGATAGACATCAAAATGCACGCTATGAGTTCATTATGGAAGTTCCTTGTGAAAGCGATATGCAAACTGGTAGTGTAACAGTTACTCAAACAGCAGGACCAGCTTCTGGCAGCAATTTTCCAGTTGGAATGACGACTGTTACCTATGAAGCGATAGATGAATGTGGAAATACAGAAACTTGTTCTTTCAAAGTAACGGTTAATCCTCCAGTTGGACCTTGTGATGGACAAGGAGGAGATGCAGATGGCGATGGAGTTTGTGCAGTCGATGATTGCAACGACTTTGATCCGAATGTTGGCGCTAAGCAAACACCAGGCACAAGCTGTGATGATGGCAATCCAAATACCATCAATGATGAAATTCAAGCAGACCAATGTGGTTGTGCTGGTATTCCAAGAGGGACGGTTTCTTTAACTTGTGTCAATGATATTACCGTAACAGCAGCAGTTGGTCAAAATAGCGCTACGGTTAGTTTTGGGCAACCTAATACTAATTCTACTTGCCCGCTAGGTGGTGTGAATGTTAGTCAAACAGGAGGTCCTGCTTCTGGCAGCATTTTCCAAGTAGGCATGACGACCATTACTTTTACGGTAACAGATGCTTGCGGTAACTCGGAAACGTGTTCTTTTAAGGTGACCGTTAATCCAGCCCCAACAGGCGATATTACTTTAGTTTGTAATACAGATATTACCGTAACAGAAGCAGTTGGTCAAACTGGTGCAGTCGTTACTTATAACGCTCCATCTGCCAATACAACTTGTTCTTTGGGTGGTTTAAATGTAACCAGAACAGCAGGTCCAGCCTCTGGAAGTGTTTTTCCAGTAGGGATGACAACTATTACTTATGTAGCAACCGATGCATGTGGTGGTTCAGAGACTTGTTCTTTTAAAGTAACCGTCAATCCAGCCCCAACTGGTGATATTACTTTCACTTGTAACGATGACATTAACGCAGTAACTGCCCCAAATTCTGGTGGGGTAGCGGTTACTTTTAATATACCAACCGCAACGACTACTTGTACAGCAGGCGGCTTAAGCGTGGTACAAACAGGTGGACCAGCTTCTGGGGAAATTTTCCCAGTAGGCGTAACATTTGTATCTTATACAGCTACGGATGCTTGTGGAAATACAGAGGTTTGTTCTTTCAGAGTAACCGTGGTAGAAGAAGGTCCAACTGGAGCCAAAGTAGGTGATTTTGTCTTCCGTGATAATAATGGAAATGGTATTCAAGACGATGGAGAACCTGGGTTAGAGAATATTTTCATTTTATTGACTAATACCACAACAGGTGCAGTTAAATTTATGACTTCGGGTGCTGCTGGTATGTATATGTTTGGAGATTTAGAACCTGGTACATATAATTTGAAGTTTGTTGGTCAACCGAATGATTTAGTAGGTTCAGACCCAAATCAAGGCGGAGATCCTGCTAAAGATAGTGATATTGATCCAGTATCGGGCATTACGCCAGATTTTACTTTAGCACCAGGAGAAATTAACAACGATATTGATGCAGGATTTAGACCAGTAGATGTACAACCTGATCCAGCTGTAATTGGAGATTTAGTATATAATGATGCCAATGGAAATGGTGTTCGAGATAACGGGGAAGTCGGTATTTCTAATGTAACGGTTAAGCTGCAAGACGAAAATGGCGCAACTTTACAAACTGTTGAAACAAATGGTAGTGGTAATTACTCCTTTACAACGACTCCAGGAACTTACAAAATCATGTTCAATACGCCAACTGGTTTCTTGAGTAGCCCTCAAACAGGAAATGCAGCAGATGGCATTAACGACGATAATGATAATGATCCTAATAATGGGATGACGAATGTTTTCACAGTTGTGGCTGGGGAAACGAATAATACCATAGATGCAGCCTTTACCCCAGCTCCAGACCCATGTTTAGCAGATGCAGGAACATTATCTGGTGGTGGTAGGGTTACAATCGTTGCTGGTCAAGCACCAGTTCAAGCTACACCAAATGGAGACGAAGTACTTCCTGCTGGCTATAGCAAGGTTTATGTATTAACTTTTGGAACGGAGTTGGTGATTCAACAAACGAATAATACCCCTTACTTTACCGTAACTGAGGCAGGTAAATACACCATACATACTTTAGTATATGATCCAGCTACTTTAGATTTAAGCATTGTTATTCCTGGCTTAACGACAGGTTTTGATGTGAACAGTATCTTAATCCAAGGTGGTGGTACTATCTGTGGTGCTTTAGACGTAGCAGGCGCAATGACCATCGTTGAAAACCCTACAACTGACTGCCCTGGTAATGTGACGAATGGCGGGCAGATTGGCTCGGACGAAGACCCAACTGCTTGTGGCCCTTTTGATGCTACAGTTATTACAACAGTAGCTGCTCCTTCTGGTGGAAATGGACCAGTAGAATATATTTGGTTAGCATCTACATCAGGATGTCCTACAGAATTAACAGATCAAATAGCTGGTGCAACGGACGAAAACTATGACCCAGGTACGATTACTCAAACGACTTATTTTGTTCGTTGCTCTAGAACCGTTGGTTGTACAGTATGGATAGAAAGTAACTGTGTAGTGAAGACGGTAGATGATTGTGGCAATGGGGATTTAGATTGTAATGATGCAATTGTCTCAACAGAAGCAGGAAAAGTAATCATTTCCAATATTGCATCGAATGCAAAAGTAGAAATTTCTGGTCCGTCTACAGGATGGGCACAACAATTAGTTTGTGAAGGCGACTGTAATAGTATGGAAATGGTAAGTGGTCTAGATGCTGGTGAATATCATGTAACCATCCAATCCTTTAACCCATATTGCTACAACCGAGTGACGGTTATCGTTACCGCTGGCGGTGGTGGTAATCCTTGCGATAATGCAGGCGGTGATACTGATGGAGATGGAGTATGTGATAATTTAGATAATTGTAGAACGACTGCAAATTCAGACCAAGCCGATAACGATGGAGATGGTATCGGAAACGTTTGTGATGATACCCCAGACGGAGAAACAGGAGGCGATTTAGACTGTAATGATGCAGTAGTTGTTAGCGAAGCAGGAAAAGTAACGATTTCTAATATTGCAGCGAATGCAAAAGTAGAAATTTCTGGACCAGCTACAGGATGGGCACAGCAATTAGTTTGTGAAGGTGATTGTAATAGCATGGAAATGGTAACTGGTCTAGATGCGGGTGACTATAGTGTAACGATTCAATCCTTTAATCCATATTGCTACAACCGAGTAATGGTAACGGTTACTGCTGGTGGCGGCGGAAACCCATGTGATAACGCAGGCGGAGATACAGATGGTGATGGCGTTTGTGATAACATAGATAATTGTAGAACGACTGCAAATCCAGACCAAGCAGATAATGATGGAGATGGTATCGGAAATGTATGTGATGATACGCCAGACGGTGAAACAGGCAACCCATGTGATAATGCAGGAGGCGATACTGATGGCGATGGCGTGTGTGATAACCTAGATAATTGTCGAACAATAGCGAATCCAGACCAAGCAGATAATGATGGAGACGGTATCGGAAACGTTTGTGATGATACGCCAGATGGCGAAACAGGAGGCGATTTAGATTGTAATGATGCCGTAGTGGTAAGTGAAGCAGGAAAAGTAACAATTTCAAATATTGCAGCGAATGCCAAAATAGAGATTTCTGGTCCTTCGACTAGCTGGGCACAGCAATTAGTTTGTGAAGGTGGTTGTAATAGCATGGAAATGATAACGGGCTTAAGTGCTGGCGAATATAATGTAACCATCCAAAGCTTTAATCCATATTGCTATAATCGAGTAACGATAACAGTTACCGCTGGTGGTGGTGGCAATCCGTGTGATAATGCAGGCGGCGATTCAGATGGAGACGGTGTATGTGATGCTGTTGACAATTGTGACTTTACGGCAAATCCAGATCAAGCAGATAACGATGGAGATGGAATCGGAAATGTTTGTGACGATACGCCAGATGGAGAAACAGGTGGTGATTTAGATTGTAATGATGCAGTCGTAATTGGTGAAGCAGGAAAAGTAACAATTTCCAATATTGCAGCGAATGCCAAAATAGAGATTTCTGGTCCTTCGACAAGTTGGGCACAGCAATTAATTTGTGAAGGTGGTTGTAATAGCCTGGAAATGGTAACGGGCTTAGATGCGGGTGAATATAACGTAACGATTCAAAGCTTTAATCCATATTGCTATAACCGAGTTACCGTAACGGTTACGGCAGATGGCAATGACCCATGTGCGGACAAAGGCGGTGATGCAGATGGAGACGGTGTATGTAGAGACGATGATTGTGACGATAATAACGCAAATATTGGCGCTAGACAAACACCAGGCACAGGTTGTGATGATGGAGATGCAACGACTGAAAACGATGTGATTCAAGCAGATGGTTGTTCTTGTGCAGGAATTGTACCAGACCCATGTGCAAACAAAGGCGGCGATGCAGATGGAGACGGTGTATGTAGAGACGATGATTGTGATGATAATAACGCAAATATTGGCGCTAGACAAACACCAGGCACAAGTTGTGATGATGGCGATGCAACGACTGAAAATGATGTGATTCAAGGAGATGGTTGTTCTTGTGCAGGTACACCAATTGGTCCAGAAAAATGTGCCAATCGAACAGTAAGTAACACCCAACATTGTTCAGTAGGAGCCAATTATGGTTTCTATTTATTCCATCGTGATTTGGAAAGACGTTATACTTTCCATGATGGTTTATTGATGGAATTTACGGACGGTACAGCGATGTTGACAGGTAGAATTACCAATAATAGAGATGCACAGATTGGTTTTGATGTGAATATCAATTTAACAGGTAGAACAACCAATTCTCCTACGGGAGATGCCAAAGAGCATAATTGCTTACATCCAGATACAGACACCTACTACTATTATGCAGATGTAACAGGTACGTTAACTGGAACTGGAACAGCAGCAGGTGCTGTATTAACCATAAGGGATCATGCCGAGGCTTTCCAGTTAGGTCATGGAGCAAATGTAACGAATTATGATCTCTCTTTTGGAGCTAGTGGTTGGCTGAAAATCAATGTACAAAGTGAGCCTACAACAGGATTACATTTAGATATTCTTACAGGTAATAACGGCAATAATGGAGATATTAATATTAATCTTTCAGGAAATGGTACAGAATGCCCGAATGGAGCTTCTAGTAGAAATACACCAACTTCTGGTCAATTGAATGCCATTGCGAATAGTATCCAAGTTTTCCCTAATCCAGCACAAGAAGTGTTGTATTTAGACTTGAATAAATTAGCAGGCAAGCGAGGAAATATCAAAGTTAGAAACCTTTATGGTCAATTAGTGCAAGCATTGGAAATAGACGAAATTTCTAGCCGATTAATGCAAATTGATTTAAGTAATTTCCAAAATGGCATTTATCATTTAACGATTGATGCGGAAAATACTTTACCAATTACAAAGAAAGTTTTAGTTAGTCGATTGTACTAATTAATCAGCTAATAAAATGCAAAATGTATCGGATACGTTCGACGTATCTGATACATTAGCTGCTAATAAGCGTTAATTGCTTAAAAAATAATTTTTCAAAAATGGTTAACTGCTTAGTGGTTAGCCGTTTTTTTTTTGTTTAAAAAATGTGTTTTTACTATTGAAGTTAGCCTATTTATGACTATTAAGATAGCTTTTCGGTGAACGTAAACGATCACATTTATTTGCAATTTTCTTAGACAACAGGACGCAGCAAATTGTTAAGCTACTAAATAAAGAGATTTTTATTTTTTTGTCCTGTCACAATTCTGTTTAAAAATAATTATTTAAAAGTTTAATTATTCATAATTTGACGCTATAATAATTGTCTAGAGAGAATTAAAGGTGCCTACCTGATACATTTCAGTACAACCCACCCTTTAATTTATAAAAAATCAAAATAATTTATTGGTAGATTAGTGAGTACGCTATGGTATAACTCCTTAATCAATCTTTAAATAGCCTATTTTAAACCTCAATTTAGCCTGCCATTTATCAGATTCAAGTTATTATTTCTTGACTGTTTTTATAGTTCCTCATTATTTAATTCCAGTATCTAAATGATGAATATTATAAAGATAACTTCCCTAGACAATCTATTGTATACTCATTAAACTATGCTATAAATGTAAAGTATTAATAGACTATTTATTTAATTTTGTTTAGAATGAATCTTAAAGGCCTTTTAAAAAAATGCTTAAGTTTACTACTTGGGGTATGTTTCCTATTTTCTTTTAATATTAAGGAGCATGTAAAAAAAGAAAGACACAAAAGCATTAATATTTTGGAGTTTCCTCAAGTGAGCGTTAATCCTTGTGCGATTGATTCTACTATCAATACCGTTTTTAATGCAGACTTTGAAAATACAAGTGGAGATAATAATTGGACTTTTTCGAGTGCAACGGGTACAGATGGTCAATGGGAAATTGGTGTACCAAACCCTTATGTACAGAGTGGAACAACGACCATGGAAATTGCAGCTTTTGCAGGAGGTCAGGATTTATTAACGGGAAATGGAGCTAGTCAAGATTTAGACGGAGGGCCAACAAATGCACAATCCCCTACCTTTGTATTACCCACAGGAACAAGTAATTTAACTATATCTTTTCAGTATTATTTTTCTCATTTTACAAATGGTAATGCGAATGATTATTTTAGGGTAGAACTAAGAAACGCAGGAAGTAATGCTACTTTAACAACTTTGGTTAATGAGATAGGTGCAGCTTCTAGTCGGTCGGCTATTTGGACTGCTGTTAGCGAAAGTTTATTGCCTTTTGCTGGTCAGAGTGTTTACCTCTATGCGACTGCGGCAGACCCTACAGATATTGGAGGGAAAGTGGAGGCGGCAATTGATGCGGTCCAAGTATATTACACAACTTATACGACACCAACTATCAATCCAGCGGAGATTGTAGGGACGGTATGGGAAGATTGGAATTATAATGGAGATTTTGATGAAAATAACCCACAAGGGGTTGCAGGTATTGAAGTAACAGTTTACGATAAATTAAATACTTCAATTGCTTCCGTCTTAACGGATAGTGATGGCAATTATACTTTTAGTGGCTTAATAACCAATGATACTTATCGAGTGGAGTTTGTGCTACCCGCTTCCGTATTGGCTTGGGCAAGTCCTACTTTTAAAGGCGCAGCAAGTGGTACAAGGGTACAATTTGTTCAGCCAGGAAATTGTGCAAATTTAGGTATAGCGAGCCCTGCGGATTATTGTGAAGATTTAAATCCGCCAATTATTGTGTCTTGTTTTGAAACGGGAAATGCAGTTTATGGTGGAACAGGAAATGCCAACAAAAGTGTAGTCGATTTGCCCTATAATAGTTCTGGACCAACAGTAACAGGGATCAATGAAGTAGCTAAGATTTATGAAACAGGATCTGTTTGGGGGCTTGCTTGGCAACCACACACCAAAAGACTATTTGGAGCAACGAGTTTAAAGCGGCATACAGGGTTAGGTAGTTTGGGGTTAGGTGGTGTTTATGTAATGGAATATTCAGATGGAGCTGGTGGAAGTTTCATCAATAGTTTTGATTTAGCTGGAGTAACGCCTGCCAATGGTGGAGCGGCAATAGACTTAGGAACGGTATTGAGAACAGGTTCTGCCGACTATACCCTACCAGATAATAATTCCTCCGATAGTCATGATATAGATGCTTTTTCCAAAGCAGGGAAGGTTGGTTTTGGAGATACGGATTTAGCTTCCGATGGAGAGACACTTTGGTTGACTAATCTACACCAAAGGGCGTTGGTTACCGTAGATGTTAGCAATCCTGCTGTATATCCGGGAACGGTAAATCAATATCCATTAGATGGATTTGCAAATGTACCAACTTGTACCAATGGTGTCCTGCGACCTTGGGGAATAGGGTTTGACAAAAATAAAGGATATGTAGGATGTGTTTGTACGGGAGAAGACAATGGAACGATTGCAAATACCCAAGCTTATGTATTGTCCTTTGATCCTAGTAACCCAACTAGCTTTACAACTGAAGTTAATTTCGATTTAGATTATTCTAGAGAATTAGCCGTTCGATTTACGACTGCTAATTCGGATGGAGAATGGCAACCGTGGGTAGATACTTGGAGCGAAACAGGGTTTCCCGATTCGCAAACAGGGGAAGTAGCTTATCCGCAACCACTCGTTTCCGATATTGCCTTTGCGGAAAATGGAGATATGATTATAGCCATGTCAGATAGGTTTGGATTTCAAACAGGATATAATAATTATGTTCCCGTATCTGGACAAACGAACCAATTTAGTGGGGATGTAGCCGGAGATTTACTAAAAGCATGTTATATAAATGGCAGTTTTATACTAGAAGGTGGAGCTGGATGTGGAGATAATGATACCAATTCTACGGAATTAGATGATGGCCCAAACGGGACAGGAGAATTCTTTTTCCGAGATGATTTTGATGACCCTAGATTTTCACCGACCTATAATCATAATGAAACTTCTCTAGGTAGTATCGGCATTTTAAAAGGAACAAATGAAATTACCGCTACCCATTATGACCCCATCAACGGTAATTATTCCTTTGATTTAGGCTTACTTTGGCATGATAATACAACTGGTGACCGAACGGACGAATTTAGAATTGTCGGTACAGGACCTGTAGCTGGAAAAGGTAATAATTTAGGAGACGTAATCATTGCCTGTACGGCAGCGCCGCTTCAAATTGGGAATTTGGTTTGGTTAGATAATAATAGAGACGGTATTCAAGATGCCTCCGAAAAAGGACTTGAAGGAATACGAATAGAATTATATTCAAGTACAGGTACTTTATTAGCTTTCGATACGACTGATATAAAAGGTGAATATTATTTTTCTGGTAAGAATATAGATAATGCCACTTGGTTGACTTCGGATGATACCTTAGCTACTCAAACAAGCTATTATATAGTGGTAGGCAATGGCCAATTTGCCACCAATACTTCAATATTAACGCTCGATGGACTAGACTATGAATTGACAACGGATAGTACAGATTCAGGAACCAATAGGTTTATTCGAGATAGTGATGGTGTGATTGCAGCGATGAGTCCTGCTAATGCTTTTAATGACTTTCCTGTCACGTTCATTCAAACAGGGGATATTGGACAAATTGACCATACCTTTGATTTTGGGTTTAAAATAGTCAAATATGATTATGGAGACTTAGCAGATGCAGGTAGTGGAATATCAGGTACTGCAGATTACGAAACCTTAGCAGCTAATAATGGACCTAGCCATAGAATCATTGATGGCCTAAATTTAGGGGTATTGAATGATGCAGATGTAGATGGCAATCCTAGTTTAACGGCTATTGGAGATGATACTGCGGATGGGATAGATGATGAAGATGGAGTCAGCTTTCCTAGTTCCTTGAATTTAAGTCCTGGAGGTATTTTGAGATTACCTTTTTCTGCAATTAATACGACAGGAGATACCGCTTATGTAAAAGCATGGATAGATTGGGATGCAGATGGGGAGTTGACGGATGGATTCGTCTTTGATATTAAAGACAATGAAGATGGCATTTTTCCTGCCTTTTTGGAAATTATGATTCCTGAAAATGTATCCATCAATAATAACCTTGGCTTTAGAATTCGGTTGAGTAATACCAATAACTTGACTCCTTATGGACAGGCTAATTCTGGTGAAGTAGAAGACTATGTCTTAAATATTAATTGTCCGTCAGAAGTTTGTTTACCCATAGCGGTTAAGGTGCAACGAGAAGAATAAGTCTGTCACAAATTCCTGATAAATCAACTGTTTATGCCAAAAATACCTAATAATTTAAAGTTAGGTATACAAAAGTGACTATAAGCCAATTAACTTTATTTACGCAACAATCGTAATCAACAAATCTAACAGTTGTTAATGAAAAAGTGAAATATGATTTTATAGAACAAACTCATTGTATACCATTTAAAACAAATTAAAAGAGAGAAAGGCTTATTTTGTGTCTAGGATAATTGTCACAAATGAGTTGAATAAATTATCATTGATGAAATATAATTTACCCATTAAAGGGATTTTTATTGTATGTTGCTTACCCTTCCTCCTTACCTCTTTTTTATTAGATAGAAAGTATGCTAAATCTAGTACTATTGATTTTTTAATCTCCCCTTTTTCCCAAAAAATAACTATACTTAATAATTTAAACAGGTATCTTTTTGCCAATACTGGTGAAACTTGTACTACACTTACCAACACAGAAATAGGCGGAACCGTTTATGAAGATTGGAATTATGATGGCATAATGAATCAAGTAGATACCATTGGTGTTTCCAATGTTCAAGTATTGGCTTATGATTGTGATAATACCATCATAGGAACAACTACCACAGATGCGGATGGTAATTATAAATTTAGTAGTTTAACTATTGGTGGAGATTATCGAATAGAATTTATCCTACCTACGACTGTTGCTACTTGGGCAAAGCCTACTCAGAAAGGAAATGATAATGGAACAACGGTACAATTTGTCCAAGCAGGAAATTGTGCCAATTTAGGAATTACCGCTCCTTCTGATTATTGTCAAGAGAATCCTTTTATTGTCGTCCCTTGTTTTGTAGCAGGTGATCCATTATCAGGCGCAGCTACTTATAATACTTTTGATGCCTTTGTTGGATTTGATTATGACGACGATGCCAATTCGCTTACTGACTTGACGGATTTAGCTTACGCCGTTGATATTGGAGCAACTTGGGGCGTAACTTATCAACGAAGTTCCAAAACTGCTTTTACTTCGGCAGCACTTAAACGACATTTTGGATTTGGAACTATTGATGGTACAAATGCGACTACAGGCGGTATTTATGCGCTCGATATTGCTGATCACTCGACGCCAAGTGTGATTAAATGGATTGATGTAAATACAATTGGTATCAATACAGGAGTAGATCCAAGAGATGGGACAACTGCGAATAGTGTAGCATCTGTGCCCAATGCCCCTTCCTATGATGCAGCGGCTTATACGCAAGTCGGAAAGATTGGGATTGGAGATATAGATATGCAAAGTGATAGTACTTTATGGTTAGTTAATTTAAATGATAGAAGTTTATATGGTATTCAAAATGTGCATCCAGATAGCACACCAACTGCTTCTGATGTTTTAGGCCCTTTTGCATTACCCGTTACAGGATGTGGTTCAGGAGAAAGCGATGTCCGACCGTGGGGGTTAAAAGTATATAAAAGTAAAGTCTATATTGGGGCAATTTGCTCAGGAGAAAGTACGCAAGTTGATGCGAATCTGCATGCTTATATTTTTGAATTTGATCCTGTAACCAGTACGATGTCTTCCTTTTTTGATTTTGATATGAATTATGACAGAGGAACCATTGACGTAGGCGGAAGTGGAGATGTTGGAGATTGGAAAGCATGGCAGACAACCTTTCCTGATATTTGTAAAAGACCAGAAGGTTTACCGCCAAGTAGTATTTCTTGTAATGGTCGGCGAACCAATATGCAACCTATTTTATCAGACATAGAATTTGATGCAGATGGTTCTATGATTTTAGGAATTATGGATCGTTGGGGGATGCAAACAAATGATGATAATTATAGTCCTGATCCAACGGCAACCGATACCGAATTATACTGGTTGTTTATTGCTCCTGGAGATGTTTTAAGAGTTTGTAATATTGATGGAACTTATATTTTTGAAGGAGGAGCAGGTTGTGCACAATCTCCTGCTAATACCAACGGGGGGACTGCCGACGAATATTATAATGGCGATCATGGTACTAAGACAAACACCACAGTATTGAGAGAAACAGCACTCGGTGCTTTATTATATTTACCAGGAGAAGAGGAAGTCATGGCAACCCTTTGGGATCCTTATGTTACTTATAATTCTGCTGGCGTAACAACCTTGAATAATAGTACAGGAAATTTTAATCGACGACAATTAGTTTATGGGCCGACAAGCATTGGGCCGATTCCTCCTTTGCCGAATGATGGAACTGGTGCAAAAGGGGTTGGTTTAGGAGACATAGAAGCACAGTGTAATGCGGCACCTATAGAAATTGGAAATTATGTATGGGAGGATCTAAATGCAAATGGCTTGCAAGAGGCTTGTGAAGCCCCCTTAGATAGTGTCATCATTCATTTGTATAATGCCCAAGGAAATCTTGTAGCTATAGATACCACCGATAGTAAAGGGGAATATTATTTTAATGCAACCAATATTACGGCATATACCCTACAAAATGATACAATCTTGCATACAGATAGCACCTATTATGTGGCCATAATTGGTGCCATCGATTCTATGTTTACCAATGAAGTTTTAACCATTAGTGAACAAGAATACCAATTAACAGGAATGGATTCGATATTGGTAGGGCATAATAATTCAGATTTAATTGATTCGGATGGTGCTATAGGAGATGGAGTTTCTCCTATAATAGCGGTAGATGGATTGCCTTTTCAAACAGTTATCATTGGTAGCGCTGGAACAGTTGACCATAGTCAGGATTTTGGGTTTATTCCAGTCTACTATGATTTTGGCGATTTGCCAGATATAGCAATGGGAACGACAGGGATTAATGACTACGAAACTTTGGAAGCCAATAATGGACCAAGTCATCAAATTATTACGGGGCTATTTTTAGGAGACACCGTTGATATTGATGGAAATGGAATTGCCAATGCTTTAGCGGTAGGAGATGATATCGTAGATGGGTATGATGATGAAGATGGCATTACCATTTTGCCTTCTTTGAATGCACACTTAGGAACAACGATTCGGTTACCATTAAATGTTACAAATACCACAGGTGATACCGCTTATCTAAAAGCCTTTATAGATTGGAATGGCGATGGCGATTTTGAAGAAGCTAATGAGACGGTCGTTAATTTAAAAGATAATAAAGATGAAGGGTTTCCAGCTTATTTAGAAATTGCTATTCCTACTAATGCATTGGTCAATAGCTTATTAGGATTTAGAATTCGATTGAGCAATACCAATGATATGACGCCTTATGGGCGAGTAAACTCAGGAGAGGTAGAAGATTATTTATTAGGCGTTGAATGTGCTCGGTTAATTTGCCTACCTTTAGCAGCAACTAACACAAGAGAGTGATGATTTTATTAATTTTCCCCTAAAATTAGCGAAAAATAATGTTCTAAGAGCATGTTTAAATTTTTATCTTGCTGATAATGAATCATTTATCTTTCTATTAAAATTTTGATTGTTAAATTGCTACATTGTCAAATTGTTGTTAGGAGTAAATAACAATTAAACAATTTAACAAGCATAACAATTTTTAGGAAAGGCAAGAAAATATTTCTAAATTTTCAAAAAAACGAAATAAGATTTTTAAACAGACTCTAAAGTTTTATTTTGATTATAATTTGGAATTTATATATAAATATCATGAATGTATTAGTTGTGTACTAGGTCACATTTTTATTTTTACTTTCAAAATATGGCATGAAATTTTAGTATTTTATTAGTATAAACAAAATCTATGAGTATAAATGTTAAGATTATTTGAATCGTTAATTTTGATAAAACCTCCCCTAAAATATTATCTATAAGGACAAACTACACAATAAAGTGTAGAACTGTCACTTCTGAAGACATTATTAGCATAGAGTAATTTCATTTTTGGCCACCTAAGAAAAGAATTTTCCTCAGAAAATTTTCAAGTTTAGTTGCTATTAAACTCGGAAAAATTAGTTTTTTCTTTTACTTAAAAATATAGTTTGATAAAAAAAAATAAAGTATTGTGGTGGATTTTTTGTCACAGACTTTAATCAAATCTCGTCAAAGATGAAATTTAAATTTAAAACCTTAAAAAGGTATGGGTTTGGTATCCTACTTGTTTTAATATGCCAACCACTCTATAGTCTTGAAGCTAAAAAAAATATTTATATAGGAGAGACTAGTTTTGTTCAAGAAACTTTTGCCAGATTTAAAAAAATAATAGAGGGGGAAACGCAAAGTATCAGCCTATTTAAAGAAAGGAAGGTACAAACCGCATATACTTATGATAATACTATGGGCGAAACATTTTCTGCACAGACAAATTGCAGTACGACGCTTTCTAAGACCTTTAATGTTTCGGATGCATTTGTTGTCAATGATATAAATGTTGGTATTATTTTAACCCATACTTGGAGAGGGGATGTTCAGATTCAGTTGACTTCTCCAAACGGTACGACTAAAACATTAGTAGCATTTAGTAGTGACACAGATGATAATTATGATTTATTATTGGATGCAACTACTGGCGGAAATTTGGACAACGGAGGAACAGATGATGTAAGTGCGCCTAATTATGGAAATGATCGAACAGTATTGAATGCAGGTCTTGCTGATTTTGTCAATGAATTAGCACAAGGAACTTGGACTTTAACCTTTTGTAATGTAGATCAAGCAGGAAGTGGAGGAAGAGACTTAGGGTTTATTAGTGCGCAGTTGGAGTTTGATGGAAGTGCTGTTTCAGCAGATGGATTAATTCGACGGTTAACTTGTTCGGCAGGATCAACCGAAATAACAGGAACCGTTTTTGAAGATTTTAATTTTAATGGGGTTTATGATAGTAGTATTGAACCGTATGGTATTGAAGGAGTCGTAGTGGCAGCCACCGATTCTTTAGGCAATACTGTAAATACCACCACAAATTCAACGGGAGAATATATTTTTAACAGTTTAGTTACAGGAAGAACCTATCGGGTAGAGTTTACATTACCCGACGCAGTTAATTGGGCTAAACCATCAATTTATCAAGGAGATAATGGAACAACTGTCCAATTTTTACAACCTGGAAATTGTGCCAACTTAGGAGCGGCAGCAGCAGGAGATTTCTGTGAAGATAGCAATCCACCGATTTTGGTATCTTGTTTTGAAACGGGAAATGCGGTTTACGGTTCAACAGGAAATGCGAATAAAGGGATTATTGGTTTTCCTTATAACAGCACGGGGTCTTTAACTGCACCAAGTGAAGTGGCTCAAATCTATGAAGTTGGAACGGTCTGGGGCTTAGCGTGGCAAGCAAGTACCCAAAGAATGTTTTCAGGTGCTTTTCTAAAGCGACACTCAGGTTTAGGGCCAGAAGGAATAGGAGGAGTCTATGTAACGGATTATACCAACGGAACAGGTACTGTAGTTAATAGTTTTGATTTACAAGGAGTTAGTCCTGCAAACGGAGGCCCTGCAATTGATTTAGGTTCAGTAGATCGAAGTAGTGGAGCTGATTATACCTTGCCAAATGATAATACGACGGATAATTGGGATTTAGATGCTTTTGAAAAAATAGGAAAAATTAGTTTTGGCGATGTAGATATTTCGCCAGATGGAAGAACCCTATGGTTGACGAATTTAAATCAACAAGCCTTAATTTCAGTAGATGTTTCAGATAGTACAAACTATCCAGGCGTAGTAAATCAATATCGGTTTCAAGGAATGAGCGGTACGCCGAATTGTGCTAAAGGAGAGTTGAGACCATGGGGATTAGCCATCAGTAAAAATAAAGGTTATGTAGGTTGTGTGTGTACAGGAGAAAATAATACTAGTACGACTAGCGATATGCATGCCTATGTACTGTCTTTTGATTTGAATAATCCCACAGGATTTACAACTGAAATAGACTTTGCCTTAAATTATACTAGAGAAAATGCCATAGATTTTACGGGACTCTCGATAGGAACACAATCAGGCGCATGGAATACTTGGGCAGATACTTGGGTAGAAACTGGTTTTGGAAATAGCCCATTAAGCGAATTAGCATATCCCCAACCCATTTTGTCAGATTTAGATTTTTTAGATGACGGATCAATGGTAATGGGGTTTTCCGATAGATGGGGATTTCAAATGGGCTATGCTAATTATATTCCAGTTTCTGGCGTGACCGCTTCTACTAGTGGAGATGTAGCGGGAGATATTATTAAGGCTTGTTATATCAATGGAACCTTTGTATTGGAAGGAACAGGAGGTTGTACAGTCAATGATAATACGACCAATAGTACCTTAGACAATGATGGTCCAAGTAATAATGGCGAATTTTTCTATTCAGATGCTTTTGATGATACGGGTAGAAGTCCCACTTTTAACCATAACGAAACCTTCATTGGTAGTTTAGGAGTGTTAAGAGGGACTAATGAAGTAGTAGCCGCACATTATGATCCGCTTGATGGGAATGGCTTTGCTTTTGACTTAGGCTTATTATGGCATAATGCGGAAACAGGCGCAAGAAATCAAGAACTTAGAATTATTGAATCAGGTGCAGTACAAAGTAAAGGAAATAACTTAGGAGATTTGGCGCTGGTTTGTGCCGCTGCACCACTTGAAATTGGCAATTTTGTTTGGTTAGATAGTGATGGAGATGGCGTCCAGGACCCTGGGGAGATGCCATTGGCAGCTATTAGAATTGAATTATATGACAACACTGGAAACCTAGTTGCTTTTGATACAACAGATGCAAATGGTCAGTACTATTTTAGCCAAGATGGTTTAGGAAGCCAGCAATGGATTAGCGCAGGAAATAAAGTAGGCTTTGCTCAAACCTATTTTGTGGCGGTAAGTGGTAGTCAATTCTCTAATAATGAACTCACTTTGGGTAGTGAAACTTACCAACTAACTATTGATAGCACCGATAGTGGTACAAATAGACATGGCATTGATAACGATGTCATCTTAGGGAGTGGATTTACAGGCGGCTTAGCAAGTTTAAATAATTTACCTGTTACAGCAGTTACGACAGGTTTCGCAGGAGAAAGTGATCATACTTTTGATATTGGATTTAAACCTATTGAAACAACCTTATACGATTATAGCGATTTACCAGATTTAGGAAGTGGTACAACAGGAATCAACGACTATGAAACGCTTGATGCCAATGGAGGACCTAAGCATATTATTATTCCAGGATTATTCCTTGGGGATACGGTAGATGCAGATACGGATGGAATGCCCGATAATATGGCAGCAGGAGACGATAATGATGGCGTTGATGATGAGGATGGGGTAACTATTTTTCCAACTTTAGATCTTGCTCCAGGGATTACTTTCAATTTACCTTTAGCTGTTACCAATACAACTGGGGATACGGCTTATGTAGAAGCATGGATAGATTGGAATGGCGATGGGGATTTTGAGGATGCGAATGAAATGGTAGCTGATTTAAAAGATAATAAAGATGGGGTATTTCCTGCGAATTTAACCATTACTGTTCCCGACGGAGCAACGACCGGTAGTTTATTAGGAGTTTTAGTTCGATTGAGTAATACAGATAATATGACCCCTAGTGGTAGCATTAATTCAGGAGAAGTAGAAAGTTATTTAATAGGAATAGCTTGTCCACAAGTTATCTGTCTTCCCTTGAATATAGAGATTAATAAAAAATAAAAGAACGGGAATAACAGTACTTTTCTTAAAAGATGTAATGTTCTTATTTAATAATGGTAAGTCCCTACCTACCTACATTGGTGGGGATTTTTTTATTAAAAACAGGCGTATTACCCAACAATTTCATAAATTCACTTTTTTTATCAGTTATCTTTAAAAAAGTGAGCAAAATAAAACAACCTTTATTAAGAAAAATAGTCCAATCTTCTTATATAGATGTATTCGCAGCCGTATTAATTTTTGGTGTCTGTTATTACCGAAATTTTCATGGAACGATTTATCAAAATGGGGAAATTCAATTTGGAATTCCTTTTGCCGAATTGGGGACTTATATCTCTAATGGTGCTTTTCCGCTAGGCATTTTTTCAGTACTTGGCGCAATCTTCTCCGTTTTAGCCACTCGTTTAGTCGGCAAACAAAATAACTGGGGTAATTTTATTGCTATTATTACAACAGTTAGTTCAGGCTTGATAGATTATTTGTTCGGCAATCATTCTGCCATTATTACTTATCCATTAACTTTCGTCTTACATAATATTGCCTTTTCTAAATGGAAAAATGGAGAAAAAATTCGGGCGCAAGACACCCAATATTACTTGATTAATTTTGGTGGTATAGCGGTCGGTTTTATGCTCGTCTATTTAGGTGCTTATCTTTTTGGTGGACGAACAGATAATGGGTTTTTAGTTTTAGTCTCTCTCATTTTTGGACTTTCTTTAGGTGCTAATTTCTCCAATGCCTTTAAATACCAAGAAACTTGGTTTAGTTGGATGATTTATAATACAATTCAATTAGCGAAGAATGCCATGCAGTTGAATATCGCGAATGTTGTCAAGTATATTTTCTATTTATTTAATGCGGCGATTACGCTTTTTGATTGGCGGTTGAATGGGGATAAGTAAGTAGCTTGGGTGTCTAATAAAGAAGCGGCGTTAGAACAGGATTAAAGAGCTACAGATTTCATGGAAGTAAATCAAAATTAATTGGACGACGATAATCAAATAACAAAAATTCGTGGGGAGGGGAAGTAAAATTCGTGGGGAAAAGCAAGATCAGAAACCATCAATCTGCTCTAACAACCACTCCTTCTCCGCCACATTCCGAGTAGCCAAAATCTCCGCCCGTAAAGCCGAAATTTGCAAACCCGTCATGCCTTCCAACTGCAACAACTTTCGAGTAAACTTAATAAAATTAAGGTATAATTTTCGATGATAGCCCAATCCAGATTTTCGATAAATATAATTTTGAAAACTATCCAACAATGAATAAAGCGCCTCAAAATCACCTTGGTCGTAATAAATAATCACCAACATTCGGCGAGCCGTTAGGTTATTAAAAACGTCTTTCGTACCGACTTGCTGCAACAATTCCATCGCCTTGCCATAATTTTCCATTCGATAATGCAGTAAAGCGAGATTATAACAATAGGCACTTTCTCGATACTTTTTTTCTAAATGTGATTTATAATTTTCGATAAATTCGGCGACATAGTCAAACTCTTTTAATCCCAGTCCCAAAGCCACAATATTTTTATAATGGAATCGAGACAAAATACCATTTTCAAAAAAGATTTGCTGCTGCAGCCCTTCTTTATATAATTCAAAAGCTTCTCTACCAAAAGGAATTTCTTGTGCATTCAACTGTTTGATGCAATAATTAAGCGCAAAAGAATAAATATCTTGTAATTCTCTAGCAGGAAAAGAAGGACTATAAGTCGCCATCAATTGCCGTAAATTTTGGAAGTAGGGGAGGGAGTTTTCTTCTGCTAACACCATATAGCAATGGTAATAAATGGCTATAGCTGGATTATTTGCTGTTCCATTTTTTTGTAGATAAGTTAAGACCTCGGCTAAAAAAGTCGGCTGAAATTCCGCATTATCTAAAGATTGATGACTTAATATTTCTGCACTTTGCCTAAGTTTACTAATTATAAAAAACTGATCTAGATGCTTAGCCGATTCAATGAGTCCAACTGCTTCCCCCCTTGTTTGGCTAGTAGTAAACAGATACCGTTCATTTTCTAAGACATAATTTTGGAAGTAATAAGTTTGATTGCGCAAAGTGGATTTATCTAATAAAATACTGGTGGCTTTTAATTCTTGTTCAAACAAGCGCGTCACGCCTTTTTTTCTAAAAGATTGGACAAGAGCTATTTGATTATCAATGACATTGCTTTTGAATTCTTGTATGGCTAGAAAATCTTTAATCGCTTGATATAAAAAAGACATCGTATACCGGATTTTTTTCTCCGAGAAAGACTCATTTTGAAAAATAAAAGGAAAAGCCGCTTCTTTTTGTAAAGCCATCTTTGTGGGATGCTGACTAAATTGGCGAAGATATTGGTATAAGGCAACAACATCCTTTCGTTGATTATGGAAAGGAGAGTTAACAAATTTTTCCAAAGCCCGAATTTCTTTAGCAGATAATTGCCGAAAAATTTCTAATAAACGACTATCTTTCATTTTTTTATTGGCAAATTAGTTTTTAATATGTTTGTTATCAATGTTTTTTGCGAAAAAATAAGTTTTTTTTATTGGCAAATGTCTTAAAGAGATGTTGTGTAAACTAAACTTTTATTAGATATTTGATTTGTAAGTAATTATCGACTGTTAATTTTTAAAAAATCAGTATGCGACGAACGTCCTTTTTTATAAAATTCTTTCCTCTTTTTTTAATTATTGGTACCTCAATTACCCTATCAGGTAATACAATGGTCAATGAATATGGAGTTGGGGTAAATGGTGTGAAAACTACCTTTGAAATAAAAAAATATAAGGATTTAAAAGCTAATCCTTTCAGCATTGATTTTCAAAAAATGCTAGAGCTAAAAGAGGAAATAATTTTGAACCCAAAGGAGACT
Organism: Saprospiraceae bacterium; assembly: GCA_965277445.1. Lineage (GTDB taxonomy): Bacteria > Bacteroidota > Bacteroidia > Chitinophagales > Saprospiraceae > JAFMDF01. The sequence continues at coordinate 538,409 of CBDICY010000013.1, forward strand.
AAAGACCCAATAGAGATTTTAAAACCTAATGTGGTGATTGATGATGTGGTTGTGTTTTTAGATGCGGATATGAAAATGGAAGGAATGATGGTTTATAATACTGCAACTTCAAGCCCGATTGGACAAGCTGATTATTTACCTAACTATTCTCCAGGATAGGTATACTGGTATCAAAACAAAACCCACAAACAACCCAATATTGGTAATTTAATGATTTTATCTTAACTTAGTTTTTTTAAAATACGTAAAGGATTAACAACAAACAAACCATCGAATCAGTTTGTCATTAATCAAATCAATTTTACAAAATATCGACTATTTTACAAAAGTCTATTTTGACTAGGAAATCACCCACAGAAAAATTATTTAAATTGCTCACAATCAAAGAATTAACGTACAAATTGTTTTTCATGAAGAAAAGAGGCATGTTTTTATTGACCCTATTAGCGGGCGTAATCGGCTATGGTGCATGGTGTGCAGACCCAATCAATCCCGATAAAGAGAAATTAGTATTAGAGACTTTATTGGCAGTCATGGATCAAGTCCATTTTAAGCCACAAAACCTAAATGATGATTTTTCTAAAAAGGCATTCAAGCAGTATTTAGATGACTTGGATGGAACAAAATGGTTTTTTACCCAAGAAGAGGTCGATCAGTTAAAGCAGTATGAATTAAAAATAGATGATGAGGCAAATGCAGGAACGTTGGAATTTTTTGATTTATCAGTTACTTTATTAGATCAAGCCATTGCCCGAAGTGAGCGTATTTATAACGAATACATAGACTATGAATTTGATTTTGACAAAAAAGAGATGTTAGAATTAGATAGCGATAAAAAGCCATTCCCAAAGGACGAAGCAGAACAAAAAGAATATTGGCGGAAATATTTGAAGTATCAGATTGTCTCTAAATTGGACGAGAAATTAGATGCGCAGGAGAAAGTAGACGAAGCGGATAAAAAGACAAAAGCGGAATTGATAGTAGAGAGCCAAGAAGAAACGAAAGAATTATATGACGGCGTCTTTGAAAACATCAATGAACTACGTCGCTCGGATAGATTTGAAGCTTATTTGAATGCTTTCGCTAATTTATACGATCCGCATTCAGTTTATTTTAGTCCAAAAGGAAAGCAAGATTTCGATATCCGAATGGGGGGGAAATTAGAAGGGATTGGTGCTAGATTAAGTGCAGAAGGAGATTATGTTAAAATTGCGTCTATTGTGCCTGGTGGCCCAGCTTGGCAAGGCAAACAATTGGAAGTAGATGATGTGATTTACCGAATTACCCAAGGAGAAGAAGAGGGAGAAGACATTAAAGGCATGCGTATTGATGATGTAGTTTCAAGAGTAAGAGGGAAGAAAGGAACAATCGTCACGTTGACGGTGAAAAAGAAAGATGGCAATATGGCAGATATTAAAATCGAAAGGGATGAAATTATCTTAGATGTAGCCAAGGCTCGATCTGTTATCATGGATGTAGAGGAAAAAGTAAACAATATAGGATTTATTCGATTACCCGCCTTTTATTCTTCTTTCGATGGAGGAGAAGGCAATAGTTGTGCGATTGATGTGGCGGCAGAAATCGAAAAAATGAAAAAAGAAAACGTCAATGGAATTATTTTAGATTTGCGTTATAATGGTGGTGGATCTTTACCTGATGTGATTGATATGAGTGGTTTGTTTATCGAAGAAGGACCAATTGTACAAGTAAAGTCTCGTCGCCGAGCAGCGCAAGTGTACAATGATGAAGATGAAAGTGTCTTATATGATGGTCCCTTAATTGTGATGGTAAATGCACATTCTGCCTCTGCTTCTGAAATTTTAGCAGCTGCTTTGCAAGATTATGATCGAGCGGTTATTGTCGGAAGTAAATCGACTTTTGGTAAAGGAACGGTACAAGGCTTTTTTGATTTAGATAGAGCCTTACCAGGTAATTCTGATTTAAAACCATTAGGACAAGTAAAGTTAACTTTCCAAAAATTTTATAGAGTCAATGGTGGGTCAAATCAGTTAAAAGGGGTGATTCCTGACATCGTTTTACCAGATCAATTTTCTTACATCAAAACGGGAGAAAAAGAAGAAGTAAACCCATTAGAATGGTCTGAAATTGATGCCGTAAAGCATGAACAAAATGTCTATGAAATGCCGAATATGGCTCAATTAAAAGCAAAAAGTGCGGCAAGAGTAGCAGCTAGTGAAGTTTTTAACTTGATCGATGAAGATGCCAAGCGCTTAAAAGGCAATCAAGATGAATCCGCTTACCCAATTGATTTAGCTGGTTTTAGCCAAGTAATTGATGATCGTAAAGCAGAATCTAAAAAATATACAGACATTTTAGATAAAGACATTGCAGGTTTAAAAATCCGAAATATGGAAGTGGATATTCAGGAAATGGCTTCCGATTCTGCCAAAATTGGACGGAATGAAGATTGGTTGCAGCAAATGCAAAAAGATGTCTATGTCCAAGAATGTTTAATGATTATGAAAGATATGATTCAGTCGGGAACGAATTATGCAGAAGGTAGCAAAATGGAACCGATGAAGAAGAATTAATGCTGAAGGTGACAAGGTAACGAGGTTGCAAGGTACAAGGGACGGTGGCAATCCTAAACTAGTACTGAACCTCGTTACCTTTAATTGATAACTTAGAGCATGTTTAAAAATCTTATTTCGTTTTTTAAAAAAATTGGAAATATTTTCTTGTCTTTCCTAAAAATTGTTATGATTGTTGAGCCTACTCTAAAAACCCTAATTTTGAAAAAATAGGCTTCGATTTAGTTTTTAATTTTTATGTAAAAATTTGATTTGTAAACTAATACATAATTTTTAAAAAATAATTTAGAGTCAATTTTCAGGAAAAATGACTTTTTAGAGTAGGCTCATTGTTAAATTGTTTGATTGTTATTTACGCCTAACAACACAAACAATCAAGCCATCAAACAATCAAAATATAATAGAAAGATAAATGATTCATTATCAGCAAGATAAAATTTAAACATGCTCTTACCTTGTAACCTTGTAACCTCGTAACCCTTAAATCTCGTAACCTCGTAACCTCTAAACCTTCCCGACCATGTTTAAAAACTACTTGAAAATTGCTTTCCGAAACCTTGGGAAGCGCAAGATTTTTGCAGCCATTAATGTCTTTGGTTTAGCTTTAGGAATGACTTGTTGTTTTCTGATCGTACAATATGTTTGGCATGAAACGAATTACGATACCTTTCATAAGGATGGTGATCGATTGTATAGAGTCGCTTATCATATCAATTTTAGTAATGAGATGACCTTGGCGGCAATTCCTCCTGCTTTCGCCACTCAATTAGAAGAAAATTTTCCAGAAATGGAGACGTTTGCACGAATGTATCCCAGAGATGTAAGTGTAACGGTCGTCGATACCGACAAACAATTTGAAATAGAACAAGCTTATTTTGCGGATTCGACCATCACCGATGTTTTTGATTTTAATTTTATTCATGGGGATGAAGCAACAGCTTTAGATCGACCTTTTTCGGTAGTTTTGACAGATAAAATAGCCAAACAGTTTTTTGGAACAACCGATGTAATTGGCAAAGAATTACGCTTAGCGGGTGCAAATAACTTTAGAGTTACGGGCGTAGTAAAAGACTGGCCAGAACAAGCGCACACCGAAATAAAAATGTTTGTGCCGTATAAAAATATGGCGGATGTTGAACCTGCTTATATGCGAGACATCGTGTTGCGCGTATTAGAAAGTAATTGGACGGCTTCTCATTCTTACACTTATGTCAAATTAAAAGCGAATCAGAATTTGGCGACTGTTAATGATAAATTTGCAGGGTACATTGATAAATATGGCACAGAGAATACAAAAAACAAACAAGCTTTTTCGCTATTTCCCGTAAAGGATATTCACTTAGAATCGGAAATGGGGATTGAGCAAAAACCGACGGTTAGTTGGGATAGAATTTACTTATTTATCGGTATTGCGATCATTACCTTATTAATTGCTTGTATAAATTTCATCAATTTAACAACTGCAAGTTCTTTGACGAGAGCCAAAGAAGTGGGCGTTCGGAAAGTATTGGGCGCAGGAAAAGGATCTTTGATTGGGCAGTTTTTAGGGGAATCTGTTTTACTAAGCTTTTTTGCCTTTTTGGTGTCCCTAATATTGACTGCCTTGGCTATGCCTACGATGAATGCTTTAACGGAATTAAATTTAGTTTTTGCCCCTTGGAAAACGCCTTTATTATTTTTAGGGTTTATCGGCATTTTTCTAATTGCAGGGCTAATCGCAGGCGGATATCCTGCCTATTATGTCAGTAAGTTTCAAGCGATTGCTTCTTTAAAAGGGAGTAAAGGAAACACAGGAAAAACAGGCGGTGCCTATTTACAAAAAGCCTTAATAACGATCCAATTCTTAGCGACCATTGCTTTTATAAGCGGTGCAGCGATCATTTATATGCAATTAAATTTCTTTAGAAATCAGCCGTTGGGTTTTGAACAAGAACTGACGCTACAAGTACCGATTGACAGCAGAACCAACCTCAATGCAGCTTTTAGAGGAGGAGATGCGACCTTGCGCCAGAAAATGAACACTTTGGATGAAGTATTATTACAAAACCCCAAAATAAAAGCGGTCACTCAATGTAGTCGTGCCCCAGGTTTTGGAGCGATTGGTCGTCGAGTATGGAACGAGCATGTACCCAATGAAGCCGCCTTTACTGCGGGTGTAAATGCTATAGATTATGATTATGTAGAAACCTTTGGATTAGAAATAGTGGCAGGTAGAGATTTTGATTTGTCTTATGGTACCGACCATATTAATAGTTACATGGTTAATGAAAAGGGGGCAGCTACTTTAGGTTGGGAAAGTCCTGAAGCAGCCATCGGTGAACCCATTTTTGAATCGGGTAGGGAAGGGGTTATTGTCGGCGTACTAAAAGATTATCATGCTAATAGTCTACAACAGCAAATTCAGCCCTTATTATATAGAGTCAACCCTGGCGAATTCGGCAACTTTATTGTGCGAATTAATAATGGAGACATTCCAGCAACCATCTCCTTTGTTCAAGACAAATGGAAGGAGTTTTTCCCAGAAAAAGCCTTTGAATATGAATTCTTAGACCAAGCTTTGGATGATGCTTATGCTGCCGAGGAACGCTTTGGTAATATCATTACTTATTTTGCTTGGATTGCAGTTTTGATTTCTTGTTTCGGGCTCTTTGGTTTAGCTGCTTTATTGACTCAACATCGGTTTAAAGAAATTGGGATTCGGAAAATATTAGGTGCTTCTGTTAGCCAGATTATTGGAAGTTTAGCGCTTGATTTCTTGAAGTTAATCGGTTTAGCGATGGTTTTAGCCTTGCCTTTAGTTTGGTATTTTATGGACAATTGGTTACAGGATTTTGCTTTTCGCATTGCCTTTCCTTATTGGGTACCTTTTGCGGTTGGATTAGGCGTCGTTGTTTTAGCATTTTTGACGATTAGTTCGCAGACTCTGAAAGCTGCTTTGAGTAATCCTGTGAAGGCTTTGCGGTATGAATAGGTTTTTGACGCTGATTTGTTCAATTCCAAACAAATGCTTAAATTGCATCAAACAAACTTTATAAAATGGCAGAAAGCATCCCAATTTCTTTTCCAACCTATGATTTTTCTGTGGAAAGCTACCACAAAATGGCAGATGTGGGTATTTTAAAACCAACAGATAAGGTGGAACTAATTGAAGGCAAAATCATTACTGATTTTCCAAAGTTAATTAACAAACCAACTTCGATCGCTGTTGCTTTCAGATAATTGACTAGTTGCACTTCATGTTTCTTAACCATTTTATCAACTGCTTTTAGTTCAACTATGATTTTGTCATTAATCACTAAATCAGCTTTAAAGTCACCAACTATTTCTCCTTTAAAGTTAACAATAATAGGTTGTTGAAGATTGACTTTAAAACCTTTATTTCGTAATTTTTTCGCTAAAGATTTTTCGTAAACACTTTCTAAAAAACCGAAACCTAGATAGTTGTGAACATAATAGGCAGAATTAATAATTTCACCAGTTATTTCTGAAAATTTGTAATTGGAGTAATCGCTCATAGTTTTGTTTTATGGTTCTAAAATGATTTATTGCTTAAATATAGGAAACAACAGCAAATGCACAAATTTTCTAACCTATTTTTCCCATTAAAAAATCATAATCAAATCATAAAAATCAGCGTCAAAAAGGAACTCTACAATTTCAAACTCCTAAACCGATGCTTCCGCCCACGCTTTTTTAAAATCAAAATAAATCATAAAAATCAGCGTCAAAAAAACTAAAACTTCATACTCCCAAATCGATACTTCCGTCCACGTTCTCCATAAATTAGCATCTCATTCCGTCCGATTTGCTTACAAATCTTAGGGCGAGTTGTAATTCCAGCTTGTCGATTATCAAAAACGGGTTTCATATCGACTTGTCCATTTTTATCAATTGTAGCCAAAGCAATCACAGAATTTCGTCCGTCATAATTATATAAACGATTGCTTTTATCATTCGGGTCGAAGTTCTTTGGATTGTCATTGAAGACAAAGTGAAATTTATCTCGGACGACGGACATGGCATAAGAAGAAAAATATCCCCCATCGTTGGTTGTTTCCTGATGCTTTGGAATTCTAGCCGTCCATTCTATTTCGCCCGTTGGTTGGATATTGACCACAATGATGTCATTATAATTATAAGTATAGATTTCTTCTCGGTAATTATTAAAGCCATAAGGATTGTAAAACGGACTATTAAATCTAGATCGTCCAAATCTGCCGCCACCAAATCGACCATATCTGTCATAATAGTTATAGTCGTAATCCCGCTCGACAAAATACTGTTCAGCAATTAATACCGCACCACCATCACTTCTTAAAATCAACTCATCCAAAGCATACTGATATAATTCTGGTGCGCCTTTTCTATCCCCTTTTCTACTCGCTTTCTTCGCCTTATCTCTTTTTTTATCGGACATATACTCCGTTAAAAATTTAAAATCAAAAGCCTTTAAATTTTTATTGGTAATTTCCTTAGTCGTCGGATTGAGTCGGAAGAAATAAGTGCCTTTGACACTATACGTTCCTTTTTCAGAATAGAATCCAGAAAAAACCAAATCTCCATTTCGAGCGACTCGATAAGTCAAATCAGTAATGAATTTATCGCCTAAATCTACTTTATATTCTTCCACCTCTTCTCCATTATTTCGATAAGCAAACAACATATATTGATAAGTTGGGTTGCCGCCTCTACGGAATTTAGATTGGTCTTGGTAAGCGACGCCTAACATATACACATTGCCTTGATTATCTACACGATATTCTTCTACCTGAAAACGGTCATCATCAAAAGGCAAAGCAATCTCTTTCGACCAAAGTGGATTAAAATCTTGGTCAAAAACCTGTAGGGAAAAACGTTCAGGTTGTTTCTTTTTCTTAGGCAAAGCCGCATAAATCAGAACTTTGGATGTATCCTTAGAAATATGAGTATTGAAACCACCTTCTTGGTAAATATTTTTGGTGGGTACTTCTGCAATTTTCGTAATACTCCTTTCTGGTCGCATGGTTTGTACATTGACCGATTGAGCAAACAAATAGTTCTTCTTTTTTGCCTGATTATTAAAAGAGGTCAGGAAATACATATTATTCCCTTTCAACATAATCACATCTTCAAAATCTCGCATTTTGCCTTTAAATTTTAAATCTAAAGTTTTAGTGGATTTGAGTTGCATGCCTTCTTTGAGGTAATGCTCAATATATACGGTAGGTTTATTGGTTTGACCTTGCGTCCCTTTTACCCGCAGCCCATAAAAACCAGTTTTGTTCGTATGGATAATTTTCGTTAAAAAACTCTTCGGGGGTTCACTATAAGGCGCACTCCATTCGATATTATTGGCAGCAGGTGCATCTTGTCCCGAGACCGTTAGAAAAGGTAAAGCACTTAACAAAATAAAAATGAATTTCTGAAATATAGACATCTGTTTGTGTTTTGTGAATTGGAAGTAGCCTTTATAAATTGGACTCCTTGTAATAATAACGCTTTTAGTTTTAAAATGTACTATTCCTAAAGTTTTAAAATTTCCTTAAAGTTAAGTCAAACTTAAGGAGAATAGAGAAAAGAGCTCAGAGATTAGTTACTTGATTTACAGGAAGATTGATTCTTTAGATAGTTATTCTATTTCTTTACCCATTTCTAAAGTCAATCTTAAGGTATTGACTAGTTTTTGAGGTTGAAGTTGAAGTTGAAGTTGAGGTTGAAGTTGAAGTTACTTGGGTACAAGCGCCCCCTTTAAAACACAATAATATACAGTTCACCCTTAATTTTTTCCAATTGAAGGGAATTAAATGGATTACTTCTAGGGTTGTGTATAACTTTATAGGGAATTAAGGAAGACAAAACGACCAACGATGAAGTATTAAAAATAAAATTACCCACTACTGTAAAAATTTGAATTATGAAAAATTTATCCGTTTTATTACTAATCGTTTTACTTGGAAATATATCTATTGCTGCTCAAAGTACCATTGAAGGAAGCATCATGAATGCAAAAGGGGAAAGCTTACAGTCGGCGGTTGTTACGATGCAACATACGAAGGATGTGGAATTAAATAAAGCGATAACAACGGATGAAAATGGTTATTTTATAATGGATGATTTGGTAGATGGGGAATATGTTTTAGTGGTAGAAAACGCTGATTATCAGACACTTTTAATAGAAAACTTCCAATTTCCAAAGGATACAGATAAAATAGTAGGATTGACTTTAGAAAATCTGGAAATATTAACGGCAACGGATATTATGACTAAGCGGAATGAGCCAAAGAATAATATTGCCAGTTCAAATGTATATTAGATTTTGTCAGTTTAAAGTTGAATGATAAAAATGGGGTAGCTGTTAATACAGTTGCCCCATTTTGTTTTAGATAGGACCGTTTAGAGGTTCACTAAACCTTTTGTGATGTGAATCACTTAACTATTGAATTGCCCTTCCTACCTTTGTTGTCTATAACTACAGTATTTTACAAATAACTATAAAAAATATGTTAGAATTTATTAGTCAACCTTGGCATTGGTCTGTTTCGGGCGCTATGATTGCTTTGGTGATGTTTTTATTAATTTATTTAGGACAACGGTTTGGGGTTTCTTCTTCCTTTAAAGCCTTATGTTCTATTGGCGGAGCAGGCAAATCTTTTGAGTATTTTAATTATGATTGGAAAACCCACGATTGGTTATTATTATTTATCGTCGGTGCAGTTATTGGTGGCGGTATTGGGTCCACTATTTTAGCCAGTCCAGCTCCCGTTCAGTTATCCGCAGCGACCATTGCTGATTTAACCGAATTAGGCATCAAAGTACCAACGACCAGAGCAGAAGGAAGTGGCTATTTACCTTTAGATTTATTCAACTTTGAGACCCTAGCTTCTTTGAAAGGCTTCATTTTAATGGTGGTAGGTGGTTTCCTAATTGGCTTCGGCACACGCTGGGCAGGCGGTTGTACTTCTGGTCACGCAATTACAGGTTTGTCGAACTTACAACTACCTTCTTTAGTAGCCGTTATCGGTTTTTTCATTGGTGGCTTGGTCATGACTCATTTATTACTACCCTTCATTTTAGCTCTTTAGTAATTATGGGATACGTATTGCAAACAACTCGCAATTCGTAACCCGCAACTCGAAACAATATGCGTTTATTAAAATATTTATTAGTTGGTACTTTATTTGGCATCGTAATGACCAAATCAGAAGCCATTTCTTGGTTTAGAATACAGGAAATGTTTCGTTTTCAAAGTTTCCACATGTATGGTATTATTGGTGTAGCGGTTGTTGCTGGCGCTATTATGCATTGGTGGATGAAAAAAAGTGGTTTCAAAAATGTAGACGGTACACCAATTGAGTTTGCTGATAAACCAAACACCTATAAAGCCAGTATTTTTGGTGGAACTATATTCGGCTTAGGTTGGGCAATGACAGGTGCTTGTCCAGGCCCTTTGTATACGCTAGTTGGACATGGTTTGTGGATTATTTTAGTGATCATTGCTAGTGCTTTGGTAGGAACTTTTGCTTATGGTGCTTTGCGTAGTAAATTACCGCATTAACGTGAGTTTTGGATAAGTAAAAGGCCTGGAAGACCGTAACTGTTTGTAGTAGTAAATATTCGATAATCCCCTCTTAATCAAAGGTCTGGAAGACCGGCTCTGTTAGAAATTAGTTGCCTACGGGGTCGGTCTTCCAGACCTTTGGGGGAATTTTGAACCATTTTCTACAAACAGGGTCGCTCATCTGGATCTAAACATTTGATTATCAGTTAATAATATCCAAAACTCACGTCGAAATAGTACCGTATAAGGGAACTTCAGTTGTAGAAAAATCAAATGGTTATATTGTTTTATGGTTATATTGCTGGTCATAACACCGAAAGTATTGATTAAAGGTAGATACTAACCTAGAACAATATAGCAATTTAACAATACAATAATTAACTTGTTGAATAAATTTTATTTTTAAAACAAAAAATGTAATTTGCATTCGTTTTAATAATAAAATCAACATAAATGAAAAATACCCCAGCTGTATTAATACCAACCATGCAATACCATGATGCCAATAAAGCAGTCATTTGGTTATGTGAAGTCTTTGGTTTTCAACCAAAAATGGTCTATAAAGACGACGATGAAAATGTGCAACATGCCGAATTAGTCTTTAATAACGGTATGATAATGATTGGTCCACGTTCAGAAACGCCTTTCGGGAAATTAATAAAAACACCTCAGGAACTCAATGGTGCGGCAAATAGTTGTATTTATGTAGTTGTAGTAGATGCAGATGCGCATTATCAAAAAGCAAAGGCAGGCGGCGCAGAAATTGTCCTAGATTTGGTAGAACAATCCTACGGTGGCAAAGATTATACTTGCCGAGATTTTGAAGGGTATTTGTGGAGTTTTGGGACGTATAATCCTTGGGCGGAAGCATAATTACTAGAAATAGTTGAATCATTAATACTGGATTGATAGTTTCCTTCATATCGCGGAAATCTACTTTTTTGTACCAACCAAAAGTAAATAAAGAAATGGGAGTAACAGCAAGTTATATTCAAACTCGTATAACAAGTCTTAAAAAATTTAAAGAATTAATCCCAAGAAATCCAAGAGAAGAAAATATTCAGGATTTATATGCATTTATGGGCAATATCTCTTTTAAAGATCAACTATCTTCAATTGGATTAGATAGAGCTTATGGTAGGTTAGGCAATTTAATTGATAATCAAGAATATGATTTTCCTCGGACAGCTTTTCTTAAAAACACCCTTTTTCCTGAATTTGAAATAAAATTAGATGCAATATATCCTTCTATAGCGATTGAAGGTCAATCAAAAAAATTAAAATGGCTGGGCATTAATTATGTCGATTATGAAAACATTATAAGATTAAGCGGTTTTTTTGAAAAATACCCATTAGATCAAAAAGATTTTTTTGTGAAGGAATATATAAAAGTGTTTAGAGAAAATGATTCGATAAAAGAGCTTGAAAAATTCGCTGATTTATATATGAATGGAATAAATTTAATAAAAGAGGAACAAATAGAAACAGAGACTCAAAGAATTTTGGCCGAATATGAAAAAACGAGAACTGATTATTTACCTTTTCCTTCACCCTTGGAACAAGTAGAATGGTATAAGTTTAATCAATTTAAATCATCTGTAGACTATCATTTTCCATATATGAAAATACTAAAAAATTTTTACCTACAATGTGCAAAAACTGAAAGTTGGGTTATTGTTAGTATTTGTTAATGGTGTATATTTACAAAAAAATCTTTCCTTTCGATAAAAGTGAGATCTGTTGGTGAAATTTCGTTAAAACCTGTTCAATCCTAAAAAATCCTGTCATCCTGTAATATGAAAATAGTTGCCATATCAGACACCCACGGATTACACAATCAATTGCAATTATCCAAAGGTGATATATTACTCCATTCTGGAGATGTAGCAAACATTGGCAGCAAGCAAGATGTAGTAGCCTTCCTCAATTGGTTTAGCCAACAAGATTTCCAATACAAAATATTCATTGCGGGTAATCACGATTTCTATTTTGAGCGCACCTCCGAAAAAGAGATTGCTAATTTAATTCCAGATAACGTGATTTATCTAAACGATACAGGCGTTACCATCGAAGGCATAAATATATGGGGATCTCCCGTCCAACCTCGTTTTGGCAATTGGGCATTCAATCGAGATAGAGGCGCTGATATTGACCAACATTGGCAACTCATTCCCGAAAACACCGATATTCTACTCACTCACGGTCCACCTCATGGTATTTTAGATAAAACTTTCCAAGGATTAGAAGTTGGTTGTGAAATGTTATTAAAAAGAATTGGCCAAATCCAACCTAAATACAGCATTTTTGGGCACATCCACGAAGGGTACGGACAGGTAACAAAAAATAATATTCATTTTATAAATGCGAGTGTTGTAAATTTGCGGTACCTGGTGGTGAATCCACCTGTGGAATTTGAACTGTAGACCGTAAACTGTCAGCAATCAGATCGTTTATTACATAAACTGTCAGAAGTCAGAAAATAAGTAGGCAAATAACTCCTAGTCAGTTATTTATTCGTCTAAAATCTGACTTCTGACAGAAAAATGAAATTTTTCGGTCTGACTTCTGACCTCTAAAAAAAACACCCTGTCGAAAAATATCTATAATAAAAATTGGAGAATCCGCAAAGCCTATTGGACGGCTTTTAAAGTAGTTTGGAGTTATATCTGGTTGGGCTGGAAAAGTAAAATTTTTGGTAAAAAATACTACGAAAAGCGGATTGTTGACTTACACTTTAAAAATGCAGACATTGTCAAAAATGCGATTCTGCAATTACAAGGTTTGTTTATTAAGGTCGGGCAATTACTATCTATTTTGACCAATTTTTTACCCGAAGCTTTCCAAAAGCCATTAGAGGAATTACAAGACCAAATTCCTGCTCGACCTTATTCAGAAATCGAACAACGCATCAAATCTGAATTAGGAGATAGCCCACAGAATTTATTTGCGACTTTCCATAAAGAACCTGTAGCGGCGGCATCTATTGGGCAAGCTCATAAAGCCACTTTAAAAGACGGCACCGAAGTAATTGTCAAAGTACAACATCAGAATATCGAAAAAATTGCCGAAGTTGATTTGACCGTCATGGAAAAATTAACCCGTTTAGCGGCAAGGTTTTATGAGGTTAAGGGAATGGAATATGCGTATACCCAAGTGCGCAAGATGATAGAAGAAGAACTAGATTTTAAGCAGGAGGCCATCTCCATGCAAAAAGTAAAGGCCAATCTTATCAATGAAGAAAGATTTGAAATACCAGAAATACATTCCGTTTTTTGTACGGAACGAATATTGGTCACCACCTTTTATGAAGGCGTAAAAATTAGCAATATTGAGCAAATAAAAGCGTGGGGCTTAGATGGACGAGAAATAGCCAATCGTTTGGTACATGCCTACTGCGAAATGGTTTTTGAGGATGGATTTTACCATGCCGATCCACATCCAGGCAATATTTTGATTCAAGAAGATGGTACGATTGTCCTACTAGATTTTGGTGCGGTTGCTGCCTTAGAACCGAATACCAGAACAGGTTTATTAGAACTAATCGAAGCCGCTGCTAAAAATGATACCGAGGGGATTGTGAATGGCTTAAAAAAACTAGGCTTTATAGCGGATGAACGGCAAGCCGAACGTATTTCTGAAAAGGTCATTGATGCGTTTAGAAACTTTCTAGAAAATGAAGTGGAGTTTGATGGACTGAGTCTAAAAGACATTAAAGTTGATCCTTTTAATAATAGTTTATTTAATTTAACTAGCCAAATAGGATTAAAGAATTTAGCGAATACCGTACAAGTACCAAAAGATTATGTCCTTTTAAATCGAATGGTGACGCTTTTATTAGGCATTTGCAATACCTTAGATATTCACACGAATCCATTAGAAGTAGTTCGTCCTTATTTCCAAAAATTTGTCTTGGGAGAACGAGGCGATTTGGTAAAATATGTCACCGATTTAGTACAAAAATCAGTTGTGAATGCTTTATCCTTACCTAGTGATATTCGGAAAACCTTAAAGAAAGTCCAAAGAGGGGATATAGAATTACAAATTACAGGCAATAAAGAAAAAACAGAATTGCTATTCGTTTTAGCAAAAAGCTTGATTTATACCTTATTATTAATCACGACAAGTGTATTTGCGTGGTTGTTTTACAAACAGCAAGAGATACAATTGCTCAAATATGCGGGTGGAGTAGGGGCGTTTTTTGCTTTTTTGCTATACCGAAATTTACGGATGGGGAATCGGATTAAGCAAGGGATGTTATAGCTTAATTACTGATTTTTAGTAAGTTTGAAAAATTATAAATCTGTTTTAACAAAACGATAGAAAACTGAGTGAAAGATTAATTTGTTTAGGACACAAAGAGCACAAAGAAGACACGGAGAACACAGATTTAATTAACCAAAAATGAATTCTTTGTGATCTCTGTGTCTTCTCTGAGTACTCTGTGTCCTAAATCATTTTTAACAGCCGATCAATCAACGGTTGAGGTGCTAACTTCCCGTCTTCCTTCAACAATTGATCAAACCCCTCAGATGATTTATCCAAGATCATAAACAAGCCATCTATTCCCTTTTGTTGAGTAGCCGAAAGTGTATCGCCTTCCACAAACTCCAATCGTTGCAGTAAACTTAGCATTTCTGCTTTTTCATGTTTGGTTAATGCTTCTTTGGAGGCGTATTGGAAGAAATCCTTCGCAGGAGTAACTATTTGCTTATCTGCTAATTCCTTTAAAAAGGCTTTATATCGAGCGACTAATTTGGGGGCATCTTTAATAAACACCCCATTATTCGTATCCATTAAATAACTTCTAAAATCGGTGTTGGAAGAACCGATATAAATATCATTGCCAAAAATCATCACTTTGGTATGTAAGGAGAAATAGCTATCAAGTGCCCCTTCTTCATCTTCGGGATAAGAATATTCTTTTTTTACAATACTTTTTAGCGTATCCACATTATATTCAAAATATTGAAATCGGGTGTCCGAGTTTACTTCGGCATTCTGCTGACTCATGGCAAATAATAATCTTCTACCAATCAGGTTAATCGGGACTAGGTCTGTCGATAAAATAGAATTGGTGTATAATTTCACCCTGACATTAGGGCACACGCTGGCTTTAATTAAGCGGTTCATTTCATAGGCAAACCCCATTGGTGGAGCAAAATAGCCTTGATGAATGATAACCTCCGTCAATTCACCCGTCTGATTGCTTTGTTCGCAAGCTTGCTGTAAAGCATTCATCCACACTTTATGAATACCCTTTCCATGACTGAGTTCCTTTCCGTATTCAGAACCTAAAGACCTTACTTTTGTAGATGAATTATTTGCCTGAGAAAATGGTAGGTTTTCTACATAATGAAAATCTTTGGCGGCTATATTATAATGGGTGAAACTATGTAAGGGAGCATGGAGATTATCTTGCAAAACATAACCAGCTTCACTATCAAAAATTTGTTCGGCTCCAGTCCATGATTTATAGGCTTTTTTAGTAGCTAAATATTTTTCATAAATAGCTAGCGAATTTTTAAATTTTTCGTCCCATTCTTGCTGTTTTGCATCAGTAAAAGGGCTCACCTCTGCGTCTACTACTTGAGCAAATAACTGCCGTAAGCAGGCTTCTTTTTTAGCATTATCTGTTTCTTCATCACAACTTTCCGCTTTTATTTTATCAATCTCACTAATCAGGTGTAGATAACTAGGTGGTGCATGCTTAGCAACCTCCTCTAAACTGGCGACCATGGACTTAAAATTCCACAGTCGATCAAATGCTGCATTAAAAAACGCCCCATCTTTTTCAGTTAGTCCCATATAAACATCCGTATCCATGAAAGTGTAATATTTTTCGAGATGCGTAGGGTGCATGTGGTAAGCATTGGCAATATTTCTACCACCAATTTGTAAATGTTGGCCGTCTCCCAAAATAAATTTATGGTGCGTATAATCTGTTAAATATTCCAAATCGGGATGGGTCATTAAAGGCAACTTATCTACGCCCTCGATGGAATAAGGCAAAACCGTTTTAAAAGAATTAAGAAGTGCGCCAAGTTGATTGCCTAAAAACAGACCTGCGACATCTGTTCCTAATGCCACTTGAGCCCCTAACTTTTTGATACCTTCCGTTTGCTGGGTTGCCAAATAACGCATGCCTAATTCTTTTAGTTGGCTTATTTTACTCTTGTTTTCCTTAGCTTTTTCCGCCAAGGCGACACTTTGAACAGAGCGTTCGTAACCACCTTGAAGTGCATACAATAGTACATTCGGTTTTTGCGCATAAAGCCCTGCTAAGAATATTTTGGCAGGAACACTCATCGCATTTTCTGCTTCTGCTAGAGACATGGTGTCAAATTGCTTTAAATAAGCTAATTTCTCTTTTGCACATTCTGGTAATCCATCAACAGTTGATTGATTATCGGTACAACCTAAGGTCAAAAATTCCGCTAATTTGATAATATTAATAGTTGGTCGGTTATACAAACCAATCTCAATTTGCTGAATCCCATGGGGTTGTTGATTTTCTAACCATTTGAAGAAATCTAATTGGTAGTAATTATATTGATAATCCGTTAAAATTTTTACCCTAAAATCCTTATCTGCACTTATCTTTTTGATTAATTCATTGACCAAAAAAGAAGTGCTTTCATCTGGGCTGAAGATATAATAATTCAGTCTGACTTGCTTTTTTGCCTTGCGAATAATATCGATTTTGGCAGCAAAAGACAAATCATTATCTTTTAATAAAATGGCTTCCTTTGGTTGGAATTGAATATTCGATAAATATTGAGTCGTAGAAATACTGTCGGGGACAATCTTCGGTTCCTCTGTTCTGCAACTAACCAGTAATAGTAAGACAACTAGTATTTTAGTAAGCAATAGATTCTTCATTCGTTTTGAAATTATGTGAGGGTTTAATTGAGTTTCAGCTATAAATTAAGGTGAATTAGTTGTAAATATTCAAAGTTTAAACTGGTAGCACAGACTTCAGTCGTACTGATTACCCATATCTTTTTAAAGACGAAAAGTCGTCAATCTAGATAGAAATGTTGTCAATTTGCAGGGATTTCTCCCCCTTTTGAAGGCAGGGCTGTTAAGTTCTATTTGGCAAATTTTAAAGCATTTATTTTTTGCACAAAATTTGAGGTTTTGCACGGTTTTCTCCCCCTTTGAAGGGGGTTGGGGGGATGTAAAGTCAGTATTTTCCAAAATAATTGGAATAATTACTAAAAACATCCCTCTTTTTTCCTCTTCATTTTCTTTCCCAAAGAAAGCACAGCAGCCCTTCAAAAGGGGGAATTAGACCCTGCTAATTCATAATATTTGTAATAAAATCAGTCATAATTACCCGTTTAAAACTTATGTGTAATCAGCACGACTAAAGTCTGTGCTACCGATAGAGAATTTACAATTAGTTTGCACCTAATCTTTAGCATCAAGCAAATATAATCAAATGTACAATAGAAACTAGATAACGGAATCATTTTACTTTTTATTAGCAGAATCAGTTGATAAAGAAAGGATGGTCAAAAAAAGAAGCACCGCCAAAGGTGACGGTGCTAATTATCAAAACTCACGAAAATTATATTTTAAGCATTACGGATCACTATTTTGCCACCTTGGCATTTTCTCATCGGACGATGTTAGTCATCCGACGAGAAATGGAGTGAAAACATTCAATCGGATGACTAGCGTCGTCCGATTGGAGGTAGTCATCTAAAGTGAAAAATAATATCAAACCAATTCCTCAATCACTCCAAACTGTGACAAGTGATGATCGATATGTTTTGCATGTACCTGTAACCATTGGGCAGTTGTAATATTTCCTAAGAACCCGTGTGGGGTAATGACATTAGGGTTTTCTTTACAGTAATGCCTATATTTAGCATAAGCTTTTTTTAATGCCTTTTTCGACCCTTCAATGGTTTCATTTCTGACAGGTTTTGGTTTTCCTAACCCCGCAAAAGAAGGAAAAACGGTTTTCCACGGATTGGCTGCTGCTTCGAATGGAGCCCATAGTTTTTCTGCGGCGGCTAAGTCCCCTTTAAAAGGTACACCAAATTTTCCTGTACTGTAAATGATAACCAAAGTCAAATGTTCTACCATTTGATGAGCATTCATTAAACCCCATTTAGCTTGGTGGTCGGCTGTCAATTCGGTATAAACTGTTTTTAATTTTTCCCCGATTGAATTCAAATGGGCATCCATTGTTGGTGTCAAAGGATAAGGTAACAATCCGAATTGCATTAAATGGTGCTCGAAGTGTTTGGTTTGAAAATGAATCCATTCTTCAAAAGATAAATTGCCAAAATAGAAATGAGGGATTTGTGCAGTAGGATTTTCTTGATAATATTTTAAGAAAGCGGCATAAGATTTTCGTAGAAGTGCTTTAGATTCCGCCATTGTTTCACATCGTAGCGGAGGAACTTTTCCAGGGGTAATTCCTGGAATAGGCACCCCTTTCGGAAAAGGATATTTGACCGCATAGAAATTGGCTTTCATTTTAGCTGCTCGTGCGGCATCTCCTTTAAAATCTTTTCCCATTTTTCCAGTCGAAAGTAGTAGAACCAGACTCAAATGTTCTACCATATTTTGAGCTTGCATCAATCCCCATTTAGGTGTGTGCGCCGTAGTTAATTCACTATCAATCTGTTGTAAGTATTGTTCGATAGTAGTTAAGGTAGTGATCATATTTTTTTATTTAACGTTTGGTAAAATAAATTGGCTAAAAAAAAGAAAATTACTTTTCTCTTGGAATTATACTTGGGACTTTGGTTTAAATTGTTGAGGATCATAGAAAAATTGCTCTTTCTTAATGAGTGAATTCTCCCACTCTTGATAAGCGACTTCCTCAATTTCACTATACGTATCATTTTTCCAATCAAATCGAAATTTCCATCTAATGACGACGTGATTGTCATTGATGAAAAAAGGCAATATACATTTTGATTGAACGCTTTTAGCTCTAGTATACACCATTTTTTCGTTAGCGATTAAATTCTTTTTACCAATCCTAGGCATCGACTGATTTTCTTGAATCGAAGCATTTTCGCTATAAAATTGCTCAATTACTTGGTAATGTGGCATTTCTTCTACTGCTTTTATGAATGCGGTAACTATTTGAATGTTTGGCATCAATAAATATTTTTTATTATCAGTCTTTATGTTGAAATTATTTATGCGACAGCCCCTTCGCCTTTAGCCATTTGCCCTTCGCTAAACAAAGCCTACTTATTATCATCTAATAAAGCGACAGATCGTTCCTTTGCCGATTTCATAAATTGTTCATCTCCATATAATTGGTACATCATCAAACCTCCTTCCATGTCCTGAATAATGCTAAAAGCCAATTTTTTGGCTTGGGTAGATTCGTATTTGGCTTGCAAGACAAATTGCAAAGCTTTTGCCCATTTATCGAAAGTCGCTTTAATAATAGGTTTAAATTGCTCACTAATATTAGCCGTTTCAAGAATAGTATTGGCAAAAATACATCCACCAGGACCATTTAAATAAAACTTATTCATGCGATCTAGCATTTTGCCCAACCTAAGCTTAGCGGAGTAGTTTTCATCATAAGCCAATTCACAAATATATTTTTCCATTAAGCCATCTATATATTTCAAAACCTCCTCCATGATTTGAGGTTTGCCTTGCTTGAAATAATAATAGAAATGCGGTTTTTTCAAATTACAGGCATCTGCTAAATTCTGTATCGACGTATGGTGATAGCCCTTTTCTCGAAAAACCATTGAGGCTTTCTGTAAAATTTCTTCCTTGGATGTTTTATATATTGGCACTTATTTTATTGATGAATGATGAACGATAAATAATACTTGTCTACCGACAGGTAGAAACTCAATGCAAATATAGTTTTATTTAACGGTAGTTAAAAATAAATCAATAATTATTTTTTGCCTCTTTTTTGCTGGAGCAATTAATCATTCTTTGATAAATCCAATAATTCTTTTCCCAAATCCTTGTTTAACTGCCCTGATTTATTCAAAATATTCAAAAATAAAACCTGTGCGTGAATGGTAGCAGTTTCTTTTGGGGTGGACTGAAAAGGAATAATGGAACTACTTTCAATATCGTGAACTTTAGGATATAACAAAATCCCTCGTTCTGCGTCAAAGTATTGGCAATAAATATAGAGTTGTTTTAAATCCTCCATGGAAGGCGAACTGTTTTGCAAAATTTTCCATTTGGTATCCAAAACATATTTTCGCTGCCCAATTTGCAGGACTAAATCAGGTCGGATTGTCCGTCGTTGCCAGAATGGTTTAATAGCTTGACGTTGTACGGATATTTGATCATTTTCCAAAGCCTTTAATTTCCAATAGACATATTCTTCGAACAATTTATTCATATCAAAGAGCAAGGCAAATAAATGATGTTGTCCGCTGCGAATATCTGGACTAAAATTCAGTAGAATCAAACGACTAATTTCTAGTAATTCGTAGTAAGGGCGATATTTTTGTGTTTGAAATAATTGATTGAAGTCTCTAGTTTTGACGGTATAAGCCGACAACTTGGGAAATACGGTAAGGATTTGTGCCAATCGTATTTGCAAATCCCGTTTTAACTGGACTTGCTGCAAAATCTTTAGAGCTTCATGCAATACTTGATTAAACAAATGATCATACTCAAAAGCAATATGTTTGACATAGAATCGTTCTGGATGCAAACTATTTTTCCTGAGTTGTTTGGGTAAAACCAAGCGTCCTTTTAATGTCTTTTGATTGCTTTCTATCGTCAAATATTGTTTTGGTAAACCTTTCCGTAACAACTCCTGAATCCCTGCTAAAAACTGACCAAAGTAAATATCTAAAATGGAATTCGATTGTAAACGAACCTTCCCAATACCTAAAGATTCTACTTTAATCAACCGACAATAGCGCAGCATTTCTAATAATATTGCTTGCCATTTTGCAGGATCATTATTGCCAATATCTGCCTTAGGTAAAATCTCCAACGTCAATTGACCAATCTGAATCACGCCCACATAATGACTGAATTTGATCCCTTTATAAACCAAAGCAAAGTACTTCGTTTTTTGCTTTTCTTGATATTTTGCTAGGGTTTGGTAGGTGGCTTCGTCGAAGCGGACATCGTTTAGTTGGTCACCTACTCTGATGGTTTGGTGTTCAAATACTTGGATGGTATGTGGTTGTCTTTTGGTCATTATTGGGTGGCAAGGTAAGGATTTTGATAGAATAATGTAATAATAGAGAACTGTGGATGAATAAACCTCTTCCACAGTTCTAATTTAAAGTCATCAACATTTCATCAAGCTGCAAAATTTCTAATTGGAGACTATTTAGGAGACATTTATTTTGTAGATTAGGAAAAGAGAGGAGCCACAAAAATAAGTGTTTTCTGAATAGTTGACTACCCTGATTTTGAGAAAACACCTCTTTTATTAGCTGTTCGCAATCCCAATCTCTCAAAAAAGATGTCTCCTCAAAATTGTGCTGAACAGTTATTCTAATTGTTAAATTTGAGATTTGGACGATCACTTACCTAGCGATAATCATACTTTTAGTTTGATGAATTTGACCATCTAAAATTAACGAGTAGAAATAAGTGCCGTTTGGGAAATCATTCGTTTTGATGACAACATGTCCTTTACCTTTTTCACTTAAGGCAATACTGTTAAGTATTTTTCCATTAGATGCTGTAAATTGAATTTTAGCAGTATAAATATTCTCTGGAATAAAATAATTAATAGTACTATTTTGATGGAAAGGATTAGGTTGATTTTGACCTAAATTTCCTTTTTGCTTCAATAGGGAATTAGGAGATTTAGGCGTTGTACTTTCTTTACTATTAGCTAACTGAATTACCTGTCGATTTAAAATTTTATATTGTCTTTCTAAGTTCATTAGCTTTTTAGCTAATTTATTATTTTCTTTTTGTTGTTGTTGAATAAGTACTTGCTGTTCTTGTATAGATTTTGTTAATAGCGGAATAAGGCCAATATAGTCGATGCCTAAATATTCTAGTTGTTGGTTAGCCAATGGTTTATTGGCATTTTTGTCTTTTGAATAAGCATGAATATTTTTTTTTACAACTGCTGGTAAAACTTGTTGAAGTTCTTGTGCAATGAACCCGTATTGTTTTCCTGTGGCTAAATTGAGTGATGGAAATTTTTTCCTATTATATTCATAAGTACGAGGGCGCAATCGAAGAATAAGTCCTAAGGCTGATTCTAAAGATTGCACATCAGCCTTAAATCTTCTATCAGATACCCAAGTAATCGTGCCTGTGGCATGTACATCCCCATTAAAATAACCCGCATAGTCAGTAGAACCTCCACAGGTACTACTAGAAACGGAGCCATAAATACCATAATTGATAGCTCCATCTTTGGCATCTCCCCAAACCCCACGGTTAACATTATTATTCCAAGCTCTTCCGTAAATACCAATCCCTAAAGCTGTATTGCTACCTGAACAGCCATTGAGATCCGCATGAAACGCATCTCCTTCTGCACCAATATACCCTAGATTGCCTTCGGGTCTGACTAATCCTTGAGTACCTACGGCGCCACCATAACCAATAACACCAAAGCCCCAATTATCATCAACGGTATTTACTCCTTTAATGGCTGCCGCATCAATATTCGTATTTTGAGGGGCATTCATCTCAAATAAGGCCATCCCGTTATTGGCAGTTATAGGTGTTGTTCGAGTAACTTCTAACGTGTGACTTGGGGAGGTCATTCCAATACCTACTCTAACAGTATCTTCTCCTATACCACCAATGACAGCACAATTTGAGCAAGCCACTTTTGCTTTAAAGCCTATAGCAATGGATCTATCTAAAGAATCACCTGAAACCAATTGGTCGGCTTGATCTCCTAGGAAAGTCATTCGAGTGCTATTCGTTGCATTATTACCGACAAAATGACCAAGGAAAGTATTATAGCTGCCATTTATTAGTCCTCCTCCTGAATAGCCGCCAATTACTGTATTATAGAATCCTATGGTATTGTGTTGACCTGCACCAGTCCCCACATATGTATTGGCAAACCCAGTACTATTTTTACTGCCTGTATCTCGTCCAATAAATGTATTATTATTCCCATTGGTACTAAACCTACCGGCTCCTTTCCCTATATACGTATTTGACCAACCATAAGTGAATTCCATCCCAGCTTGGAAGCCCAAAAAGGTATTAAAAAAACCATTAATGTTATCACGACCAGCTTCCGAACCCATAAACGTATTCCAATAGCCATCAATATTTTCGTAACCTGCTTTATCTCCAATAAAAATATTCGTACTTCCCGTAGTATTTTTTTGACCCGCTTTATGACCAAAGAACATATTGAGAGAACCTGTCGTTGTATTCTTTCCAGCGTTTGCCCCGATAAATATATTATTGGTATTATTATGCGTATTAATTCCAGCATTTCCACCAATAATAATCGTAGAATCTCCTGCGGCTTTTACCAAAGTTAGCCCGCCCTGTATTCTAGCATTGCCTTGGATGTCTAATTGGAATTGGGCAACTAAGTTTAGTGTTAGTAGTGTGAAGAGATAACATAAAATTGTTTTTTTCATTTGTTAGACTTTTATTTGGTTTACGGCATACGGTACACAACTTGCTTCGATTTTTATCGAGGGCCTACCATATGAAAACTTTTAGAACACTATTGTTAATATAGATTTTAGTCAGAGAGGAGAATTCAATCCTGAATTCTCCTCGTAATTTGGTATTAATTATTTAAGATGATTACCTTTTTACTAATAATTTCTTTTTCAGTATGAAGTATTATATAATATATTCCTGGTAGTAAATTCGTATTATTGAACTGAATTTGATGCTTCCCTTTTTGTTGATTTCCTTTAAAAATTGATGATAGATTTCGGCCATTTATATCTCTTATAGATAAATTGAGATATCCATCATTTGGCAAAAAGAAATCTATGATAGTTTGCTGATTGAATGGGTTGGGAGCTACTTTTAAATGCAGATCGTCATTAACTATTTTTTCTGAGGTTTGTAATTTATTTTCCAACGAAATTCTTGTACTATCGACATTTACATTTAGAAGAGGCCCACAGTTGAAAGAACTAGCTAGGGTTGCTGTGAATTGACTTCCTGCTTGAGCATGAAATCCAGGGCGCAAATGAATGATGTTTCCAGACTGATAGCGGAGTATTGCATTAGGAAGGATATTAACGCTAGAACGAATTTCTGTTTGAGCAAATAGGGAATGATTGCCTACAACATTACCTTCTTCGGTTCGGATAATTGGACAAGGATCTACTTTACCACATTCCTTTAATGAAATATTATCAAGAGCGATGGTATTAGGTCTCAAATTATTATTGGTTATTATTTCAATATCAATAGAAGTAGTAGTACCTGAGCTCCAAGATGCTTCTAAATATTTCCACCCTTCATGAACAAGGAACGTTCCTTTGGAAGAAATAATATTTTGTCCATTAATGAGAAAGGTCAGTTCAGCATTTTCATTCTGTACATCCACAAAATCAACCCAAGCACTTAATTTATAATTGGTATTTGGTGTGACTGCAATATTTTCTTGTTTCCAAACTATAAGTTCTGGTTTAGAAGATGGGAAATAACCATCACTAAATAGTAAAAATAATCCAGCACCAGTTGTGTAATCTTGAATTGCTGGAGGATCAATACTAAAGGTACAAACATCATCATAATCATTAATTAAGGTACATTGGTAAGGACCAATTGGATAATCTCTATCTGGACAGTCAGTCGTATAAGTATATTCACTAGTAAAGGCGGTATTACCATCTGTAAACTCTCCGTTTGTTATTAATTCTATTCCTCCAATACAATTATTTGGAATGGTATCATTCTCACAATTTTCATAGAATAATATCTGGGTGTAGTCATCAATGAATAACTCACTTTTTCCATCATTGTCTACATCTACAAAACGAGGAGCTACAAATTCCGTATTACTATTGGCTACACCAGAAATACCATAAGGATTGCTATTATAATTCACTCGTTCTAGATCTGGTAAGGTGCCTGCTGCTGCGACGCCTCCATTATTTTTAAACTCCCAAATATTCCCTACTACCCCAATATATAAATCTTCATCACCGTCACAATCTCCATCAAATATTTCTGGTATTGGCGTTCCACCATTAGGCGTTAAGAAATTATCATCGATTAAGGGGTTACTTACTGTTAGGGAAAAACAGGGTACTCCATTATTATTGCAATTAGCTCCAGATAGGTGCTCGTAGTAATGTACTAAAATCCCCGTTCCATTATTATAAGCCCCACGATTTGTTACCACTAAATCTGGTAATCCATCATTACTTAAATCGCCGATAGCAATAAAATTTAAGCCATGAGCAATTGGTGATTGGATAATAACTCCTGTAGGATAAGCTGTAAAATTTAAATTACCATTATTCTCAAAATAAATAATTTCGTTGGTTAGCTCGTCTTTAGCGAAATAATCATCATTACCATCTTTGTTATAATCATAATTATATGGTTTTTTTACGCTATGTGAGCCACTAATGGTATTAACTGAAGATAAATCATAGTTTGGAGCATTGGCAAGACCAATATTAGGTGCAACTTTGATGGTGTTCGAACTACCAAAAATGTAATGATGCAATCCTCCGTCTTTCAGAAAATCTATTCCTTGCCAAGAATTACCACCACTTAAATTAAATGGGTTACTGGTTGGATTTGATAATGCTAAACAGCAATCATCTGTTGTAGTTGTATCACAAAGAGGTAAAGTGACACAAATCAAAGAATCATTAAAACAACAATTAAAATGATTGCCATTATTAATATCATGTAGATTAACTTTAAAACATACATCTGTTCCTGGTGTACCAGTAATAGTCACCGTTTGGGTGCTACTAGTGCTGTTAGGTGCAATGGGTATGGAAAAAGAAGTTGGACTTATACTTCCTGCAGGATTTACACTTACCAAAGCAAAGCTTTCCATTTGAGTTGTCGTATTATTTTGAACATCAAAGGTATACTGATAAGTACCATTATTATTACAAACTAAAGACGAATGGGGGATATCTGCACAACCATCACTTACTGGTACAAAATCACAGTTAATCTCTAAAGTATCTCTACAAGCAATACTATCGTTAACCATCCATCGAATTTCTATGTGTTGAGGGACTTGTGTGGGGTTCACTATATTTCTCAAACACATTTTTGGTAAGGAAGAATTTATAGGAACGTAGTTACCATTAGGTGGAAAAGTTCGCCATCTGATATTTCTATTATTACTATTACTGATGATACCCCAACCCGAGCCCAAAAAATTATCAATAATACCAAAAGTAACATTTGGTGTTAAAATCTCAGTTTCAATATTGGTGAAATAATTGGCATCATGATTATTAGTTAAATCAATAGAGAAACAGCAAGTATCCGTAGTAGACTCATCAATCATAGTATAACTAGCCATAACATCAAAGCATGGGTCACATTCAGGAATTACTACACAAAATAATTGAATTGTATCTGTACAGCAGCTATGCTCATTCAAAGTATCACTAGAATTTATATCAATATCATGAGCCGTAAGGGAGAAACATAGTGTATCGCCTGAATTTGCTCCAGTAATGGAAGTAGTGAAGCTACCTTGCATATTATTTGGCATAATTGGAGGCATCAAGAGGAATTCCTCCTTAGATAAAGTAATGCCAGGTGGTGCATTTAGCCTAATGGACTTAACATCAAACTGTGCCAAACTATCTGCCATGACATCAAAAGTTAGGTTGTATTGCTCATTATCGCTACAAGCAATAGTATCATTAATAATTTTGATACATTTCGGATCAGGAGAAGGAATTGGGCAATTAAAAATTAAAGTATCTGTACAGACTACAGCATAATCTGGAGCATTGCCAAAAATATCTACCGCTACTCGTTGGGTTGTATGATCAAAATTAGTGAGACATATTTTTAGAAAATCAGTTGGTCCACCAACAGGTATTTCTAAGTTTGGTGCATAAATTAGAGGGCTAGCATTACTTGTATTTTGTAAATACCAATCATTATTAGAACTATAAGACCATATTTTTAAATCATCCATTCCATGTAATTGAATAGCAGTTAAGCAACTATCAACTTGATTGGTGATATTGAGCATAAAACAACAAGAATCTTTTGGGGATTCCGGGATAGTGTTATAGGCTATATGAATAGAGTCGCATTTAGATAAATCAGGAAGTGTATCACAACATAATTCAGAACAAGAATAGTTAACTATTTCGCTGATTTCAGATAGAGTAGGTATCGCAAGCGGAAGCGCATGAGCAACGAAATTACTAATTTCCGTAGTGGATAATGAAAAGGAAGAAAAAGAAGGAGATAGAGACTGAGTATTACAGGAATTAAATGCCGTATCTAAATTGGCTATTAAAATATCGTGATTTCCAAAAGCACCTGAATTACCTGTTCTCGAATCACTATAAGAAATTTGGTTACCATTGGCAATGAGGTTTCCTGATACATATCTGACTGTTCCATCATCTATATACTTGGACCACAAAGAAGTGATTACTCCCGTGTTTGATATATTAAATTTATTGATAATGATTTTGCCAGTATTAGAAGTAGCGTCTCCTAAAACATAGAAATGCCCATTCATATCTTCTTCTATTTCGAAGAATCTATTTTGTGTAGCCGTTTTCATTCCAGTTCCAATAGGTTGCATTTGATTATTAACTCGACAGATAAAACCTTGATCTGGGCTACCAGTAAATCCGGTCAAGATATAATCTGTACTGTTACGAATTGGATGAATTCTATCAATAACGGTGTTACTATTAAATTGATAGGATTTATCAATACCGCAACTTGTGTTTATAAACAAAGCAGCAGCATTTCGTCCATCATAATTTCCTACTAATGCAATTCCTCCATTATCTAATGCAATAATATTTCTAATAACTTCATGATCAATCCCATTCCCAGTAGTATAGTAATTAGAACAACTGCTATTGCCATTTTCATCTACCTTCAAAACATTGACCAGATCTCGTGAACTTTTAGTAGAATTATCAATAACACCAGCAATAAAATAAGGATAGTTATCAACGACTTTACTTTTAATAATTCTGAAAAAGGCTTCTCTTCCATCATTATCCATTTGATAAGTTTTAGTCCATAACAGATTTCCTTGGTTACTAATTTCTTTAACTTTACTAATAATAGATTTGGTATCTTGCCACGCCCCACTTAGCTGTACAGGTTCATTTCTTCCGACCAACAAAAACTCATCAACACTAATTTGTTCAAAATCAAATAGATTAGAGAACGTATCTAATTTAATACTCCATTCTAATTGCCCATAGCGACTAATTTTGCTAAATGTCCCTGTTATGTATGGACTAGAGCCAGTATTTCCTACTGCATAAAAAGCATTGTTGAAATATTTGACTTCATTAAAATGATTATCCAAAGAATCACCAATTAGTTTTACAATGCCTTCTTCAGGACAAGGTACCGGACATTCGGGCAAAACGATACAAATCTGTCTTATGGTATCTGTACAACAACTATGTGCATTCAAGGTGTCGCTAGAATTGATATCAATGTCGTGTGCTGTCAGGAAGAAACATAACGTGTCTCCAGGGGTTCCACCTGAAATAGCAGTCGTAAAACTTCCTTGCATATTATTTGGAGCGATTGGTGGCGAAAGAATAAAATCTTCTTCGGATAAAGTAATTCCATTAGGAGCATTTAGCCTAATTGATTGAATACTAAAGGGAGCCAAACTATCTGCCATTACATCAAAACTAAAATTATAGGACTCATTCTCGCTGCAAGTAACCGTATCGTTAATAATTTTTACACATTTGGGAAGTGGCGCTGGTGGAAGGCAATTGAAGATTAAGGTATCGGTACATTCAACTTGAAAATCTGGAGCTCCACCAAAAATGTCTACTGCAACTCTCTGAGTAGTGCCATTAAAATTCGTAAGGCATATTTTGAGAAAGTCCGTTGAATCTGTAACTGGAATGTTAAAGTTTGGGGCATAAATTAATGGACTTGTATTGCTCGTGTTTTGCAAAAACCAGTCATTATTAGAACTATAAGCCCAAATATTTAAATCATCCATACCATGTAGTTGTACTGCTGTAAAACAGTCTTCTACTGAATTGGTAATATTTAGCATAAAACAGCAAGAATCTCTAGGGTGTTCTCCTGCCCCCGTATAACTAATTTCAATAGAGTCACATTTGGTCGTTATTGCCTCACCACAGAAAGTTTGAAGATTCATAGGTTCATCCACTAAACTCATAGGACAATCATTAATCGAACAACTGTAATTAAAATTAAACAGACTAAGGGTAGTCATAATAGGAGTGACCATTTCCTGCTCTATGTCTGGGCAATTATAACAAGATTCTTCAGTTAATAAACCCTTTTCATCTGTTTTGGCTACCCAGAAATTATAGTGAGCAGTTGTATTGGGCAAATCAAACGTCCATTGATTTCCAAATAATGCCATACCTTTATCAGGAGTGAATGCAATATCATATATTTTGGCAAAATTGGAATTAGGAGTATAGGTTCTCGTCCAAATAGGGAAACCTTGTGGAGTAAATTTGATTAATAAGCCTTCACTATCCGGATTATAAGTAGGATCTCCGTTTCGGTAGGTATAACCGCCCATAAAAATATCTCCAAAACCAGCAATCTCAACGTCCATACCTACCTCTCTTTGGCCAGGAATACCTGATGTACCTTTTTTAACCCAATCAACGTTACCGAAAGTAGCTGATGCTCCACTTACCTTCATTAACAACCAGTTGGAGGCAATTCCATTGCTGGTCTCCCCACTTATATAAATATCCGGACTAGTATAGAATTGTTTTATGGACCGACCTATGTCTTCATTACTACTAGGTGTTATCTGATAAATTTTTGTTTGAAGAGGAGAAAGATTATTATCCACACTCAACAGTAGTAATTGACCATCCCTTTGACCAGTAATCAAGTATTTAGTCGTTCCTAAATTACTTACTTCTGTTATCGCTATTCCTTTATCATTGGTGATACCACTTAAAAAATAAGATCGAGTGTCACAAGTCGTTCCAGGAGCGTTTTCATTCCATCGGAAGAGTAGAATGTTTGAATTGACACCATTATCCATAGTACCAATAATTAAGAAATCGCCGTTACTATCTTGAATTAATTGATTAGGCTGAACATTAGAACTCCCTTCTGCAAATGTATTAAGACTTAAGTCTACCTTTTTGGTATAGAGTAAATTACAATTATTATCGAATCGAATTAGCATCGTTTTCCAAGTCATTTGGTCTTCCGTATAGGCGGCAACTGCTAAATATCCATTGCAGGAATCTACTTGAATCAAATCCATATGTTCCACATCAAAAACAGCCGTATTAATTGGAGATTCAACCTGTTTAGTGCTGCTGATTAAATGACCATCTTGATCAAATTTAGCAAGGTGGAGTGGAAAGTTTTTAGTGTGTGGTCCCTTTCTTTCAAGTGTTCCCAACGCTACGTAATCTCCATTGCAATCAACAATTCCACTATAAAAACTCTCATCACTCTTGATTCCTCCTAGTTCTGGTGTCTCAACGGCCGTACTAAAAGTAGTGGCAGCCAAATTGGGTTGACATTTATCAGTTTCGCAACGGTAAGATAAGGTATCTGAGCAGATTAAAAAGGGTGCTTCGGCAGGACGGAAATACCAATGAATGGCATAATCTACCTCTTGAATACCGGCATCAAAACAAAAATCTATAACGCTGTGATAAGTCCCTCCCGAAATTGGATGAGGGAAAAAAGAAGATTGAACAACTGCCTTGGTAGCATTAGAATGGCTAGCTAATTTAAATCCAGGAAATAAAGTCGTATTGGCAAAAGTCACTCCAGGGGTTAATATTTCAATTTCTATATCCGATACATCTCTCGTAGTTGTCATTCCAAAGGCTGCACAACAACTATCAAGAGCAGAAATTCCATGAATGAATGGATCTAATTGATTGACTAATTGTATATTTTGACTAAGTGTATCTCTGCAACCATCTGTCCCTTCGACTATTAAGGTTACCGTATAGTCACCAAAGTCAGGATAATAATGAAACAATAATGTGCTTTGAGTAGTCGTATCTAGTTGACCATCTCCAAAATTCCAAAAATAAGTGAGGTTGTCTCCAGTTGATTCATTGGAGAAGGTATATCCTAAGCAGGAGAAATCGTCTCGATATGGAGTGAATTGGGCAGAGCAAGAGGTGGTACAATTGCCTATTTTTCGAATGGTGTGATTGAGATTATCTGCAATAATTAGATTTCCAGCGTTATCAAATGTAAGTTGGTTAGGATGATTAAATCTAGCATCTGTACCAATTCCATCGTTGCTTCCAGAACTTAGTAGTGTACCAGCTATAGTGCTGACTATTCCACTTGGTGTTATTTTTCTAATAATTTGATTTGTTTTATCAATAAGATATAGATTGTTTGAACCATCAATAGTTAATCCATTTGGAAGTCGAAATCTTGCTGCATTTCCGACTCCATCTGCATGCCCAAAAGAACCTGCCAATCCAGCAAATGTAGAAACTAATCCTGATGTTGAAATTTTTCTTATTGTATTATTATCCTGATCAGTAACAAATATATTTCCAGAATCGTCTATGGCAATTCCTTTAGGAATATTAAATTTTGCAATATTACCTGCTCCATCAGTACTTCCTACTGAACCTGAAACACCTGCTATTGTACTAACAACACCAGCAGGAGAAACTTTTCTTATTGTATTATTTTCTGCGTCACAGACATAAACATTCCCTAATGGTCCTACAGTTATGCCTTGAAGAAAGCCGAATCTTGCATTGGTTCCAATTCCATCAGTGCTACCTGAATTATTAACATCTCCTGCAAATGTACTGACATTTCCAGATGGAGTAATCTTTCTGATTCCGTAATAATCAGTTATATAGATATTCCCTAAAGCGTCAATGGCAATGTCAGTTGGACCTCTAAATCCAGCTGTATTTAATACGCCATCTGCATAAGCGAGAGTAGGCTGTCCTGTAAAAGAGGTTACTGTTCCTGTGGATGTTATTTTTCTTATACATCTATTACTAAAATCAGTTACATAAATATTATCCGCCATATCTACAGCAACCCCAGTAGGATTATTAAACCTCGCAATTGCACCAATGCCATCTACGTATCCACGATTTGGAGCAGAACCAGCTAAAGTTGTTACATCGACATTAGCACAAGACTGTTGACTAATTACATTATTAATACAACAAAAATTAAAAAATAGTAAAAGACTCAATGAGTAAAAATTAGGTTTTGATTTTGTCATAAGCATAAGAGATAGGAATGGAGTTAATTGATTCATTTTAGTTTTATTTAATGCGATTAGTCGATGTATCATATTTAAGCATTTTATTAGATTGGGTAAAAAATATTAGGCAAAGGCATAGCAGCATCTAATTCTTAGAAGTAAACTTTAAAAGGTAAAAAGTCATGAATAGAAATCACTATTGCAAGCAATTAATCATAAACAAAAAATATTACATTTTCATAACCAGAATTTATATTATTTTATAGTCAACAGAATAAAGCAAGAGCATTTCAAATACTCCACAATTTTAAACAATCGTACACTATTTTTTTAAGACAAAAAATAGTGACTATCTATAAGTTTTATTAATTATTTGTATATGTAATTTTTAATTAAAAATTGATTGTCAATGATTTATGAACGAAAATAATTTAATCAAGCGTCATTAGTTTAAATTTTTGCTGTTTAATTTTCTCCTAAGATATTGGCCTAGAATTTATGGACAAAAAAAGAAGTATGTCATCACTTTTTTTGTTTTTTATTTCATTTGTATGAGTATAAATAATTGATATAGAAGGAGTTAAGAGTATGGTTTTGCTTCGGGGTTGTCAGCACGAATTAGTTAACATAAATTTTGTAACAATAGAATATTCTACTATATTACAGACAGTTTTTAAATCACGCACTTTTATCTTTCCAAATCTTTTAATTTTCGGTGCGTTCATGCAAAAAAGTAAATTAGTCATCTTATTAAAGGCGTTAAATGCAGAAGAATTTCGGCAATTCTATCGCTATCTAAAATCTCCTTTTTTTACAAAAAGTAAGGAGGTTATTCAATTTTATGATTATATCCGTCGGTTCTATCCCGATTTCACAGATAGTAAACTAGACCGAATAGCTATTTTCACAGCTTTATATCCTAAGGAAAAATTTAATGGACCAAGAATACGTAACCTTGTATTAAAAATCACCAAGATTTTAGAGGAATACCTGATCTATTTGGAATACCAACAAAATGATTTCCAAAAGAAGAAGCTGTTGACCCATATTTATGGAAAACGAAATGTTAATGTTATATTTAAGCAAAAAACAGAAGAATTATTAGCTGATTTAGAAAATCAACCTTTTCGAGATGCGGACTATTTTTATCATAAATATACTTTAGAAAGAGATTATTATTTGTTTTTTCATAATCATAAAGACGAAAAAGATTTATTCCCAATTAAACAAGCGATTAAAGAATTAAAAAATTTTCAGGAACTAGAGCAACTAAAACTATCGCTATATATCCGAAATAGAGAAAATATTTACGCTGCTTCCTCTAAAGAGAAATCAAGAATAAGCGACCAAAATAAATCAGTAGCAATATTATATAAAGAGGTGCTGCAACTGTTTGAGGATAATACCAATAACAATTTTGTTCGAGTAAAACATTTATTTTTAGCACAAAAAGCAAAGCTTAGAAAAGCTGATACTCAAAACATCCTAGTCATTCTAATCAACCAAGCACTAAAAAAAGTAAATGTAGAGGCGGACGTCTATATGAATGAAGTTTTTTCTTTATATCGTTTAGGGATAGACGAAGAGATTCTGACAGAAAATAATACCCTTCACGGCTTTATTTACTTAAATGTGGTTATTTATGGTGCTGCTTTAGGAGAGTACCAATGGCTTGATACTTTTATGCCTAAATATTCACCAGCTATATCAGGTAGTTACACCAATGACATACTGGTATTAAGTAAGGCTTACTATCATTTTCATAAAGCAAACTTTAGCCAAGCTACAAATTTAATTTCGGCTCATAAATTCTTAAATAAACGCATGGAAATCCTAGCAAAAACCCTTTCCATTCGTGCATTTTATGAATTATACCACCAAGACGAGACTTTACATGGTTTTCTGCAAAACGCTCTCGATGCCTTTTATAAGTTCCTAAAAAGAGATTTTGTACTGAATAACGAAAAAATTTTAACTTATCTCAACTTCATTAAGCTCTTGAAAAGACTTGTAAAGGTAAAACACAAAAATAGTACTAATGCCCAAAAAAATAATTTAATTTCCTTTTTGGAAGCTAATAAACCTATGATTGCGGTAGCTTGGTTGAGGCAAAAGATAGAGGCAATCTGAACAGAGATTGCCTCCGATAAGCTTATACTTCTACTAAGTCAACCGTTACAATAAATGAGGTTGGACAAAAAGCTTGCATTTGGAATAACATATTCAAATGGTTTGTGAGTTAAGTTGCACCTTAACTCTGGTTTAAAAAATAGAGGATATTGTTAACCCTTGGTTTTAGGCATAGCAGTTTTAGGCCTATGCTTGCGCTTTAGGTATATTGTTTTTCATTTGGTGCATAGCGATGTTGTGGATTCCTTAACCTTTAGGTTGGAATCGAATTGATTTTTTGAATTTTATGCTTGTGAATTATGGACTGTTTTTCATTGGTATTTTAGTTTGATTCATGTGTTTGATATATTGTGCGGTGAGGTTGGGAAATGTATACAGGGTTTTGAATTTTTTTTAAATTTATTTATGCAAAAAAGAGCTATGAAAAAATTACTGAATTTACTATTAGTTATTATAGGACTTATTACAATTATGAGGTGTGGTAATTATCTCCCTAGTGATAAAGTCAAGGTAGTGAATAGCCCAAATAATGATATATGTACAGATACTTTTAGAGTAGAGAAATTAGTTTATGATACTATTAAAGAAAAAATAATTGAGATCCTTCCAGATTTCGTTATAACAGCTAAAAGCCCTAAGCCAGGTATTGAAATATTAGATACTTTGCCTCGAAATGAAATAGTTTTTGATACAGCATTTATTGGGGGCAATATAATTTTTATATCATATCGAATAAGAAAAGATACAATACAAATAATTCAAGAATATTATTGTAATCAGATATTGATTAATTATGAGGATGGAGTAACGGAAGACCAGGTTAAAAAAACCCGAGATACTTTAACAAATTTAGGTTTCAACATAGTAAAAAGTTGTCCTTGTAGTACTATTGAGATATGGGGCCCCGATGCAGGAAAAGTAATTGATCCAGAAGAATTAAATAAAGCTAGGAGAAATTCTTTAACTCCTAAAAGTGGAGGTGGTCCATTTGCTAGTTCTTCTCTTAATTTTTTAATTCCTATTCCATCCTCTCCTGATACTTTTCCCCAAAATGGATTTAGTATTCCTCCGAAAAATAATGCAAAGAATAGTGTGAAAGTTGCTTTGATAGACTCAGGAATACTAAATAATAATTTTAGTAATAAATCTCTTGAAGATTACTGGTGGTCAAACCCTAAAGAAAAAAATACTTTTTATAATTGGCTTAGGAAATTAATTGGGTTAGATTGTTATGGCAATGATTTATATGGTTATGATTTTTATCATGATGAACCTATAGCTAGAGGCATGAAAAATTCAATTGATGTTAATGGACATGGGACACATGTAGGAGGTATTATTGTTGGCGCTAATATTGCAAAACAAGCTTCGGTAAACCTAGAATTAATGGATTTAAAAATTTTTCATGAATCTAGTGGAGATTTATTTAGTTTAGTTTGTGCTACAAATTATTCAATTGATAATGGAGCATCAATTATTAATCAAAGCCTAGGTTTTTATTCAAATTTTCCACCGCAGATTTTAGTCGATATTATCAAAAAAGCGGCTGATAATAATATTTTAATAATTACTTCTGCTGGAAATTCAGGTCTTGATAATGATAATATTGTAGACGTTGATTCAAATTTTATTATTCACCATTATCCTTCTGACATAGAATCACCAAATATTATTTCTGTTGCAGCACTTAGTATTGAAAGGGACAGATTATGGCTTGAATCTATTTCTGATAAGAATGTAGGTTCTAATTATGGAGCAAAGTTTGTAGATGTGGCAGCCCCTGGAGAAAGGATTCCTAGTGCATATATAGGTGGGCATGCCCATTTAAGTGGTACATCTATGGCTGCAGGTCAAATAACAAGAGTAGCTGCTATAATAAAGTATAACTGGAATTTAGATGCTTTAGATATTAAAAAATGTATTTTAAATTATGCAAATACAAATAACAACTCTTTGTATCAGGTAAATCGGACAATTTCTACTAAATCTGGGATTATTGATGCCATTCCGAGAGAATTTATTTTAAAATGCGCACCTTCAATAAAAGGACCTATTAGACCAAATGTTAAACCCGAAAAATGATTTACAATGAATAAATTTTCTTTGATATTAATATGTTTTATTCAAGTTGTTAATTTTACCAATGGTCAAAATTTAAATGTGTTATTAACTAAAGCAGATTCTTTATCGAATGAGCAAGATTTTATAAACGCTAACTCGATTTATCGAAAAACATTTATACAATTAGAGGAAAAAGGCGATTGGCGAAGATTAATTGAAACAAGTATTAAATTAGTAAATAATTATTATGAAAAAAAAGAAATTGATTCAGCACTAATAATATTAAATGAGAGAATACCTTTTTCTGAAAAGTATTTGGGAATTAGAGATAGTCTAACAGCTACACTTTATCATAAAAAAGGAATTGGTCTAACCTTAGGGAAAGCTTTTTTTCCTGCAATTAATTTTTATAAAAAAGCATTTCAGATTAGAGAAATGCTTTTTAAAGATTTGCATCCTGATATGATTTTGAGTTTAAATAATATTGCTATGTGTTTTGAAGAATTAGGAAAAATAGATTCTGCTGAATATTATCTTGATAAATCTTTAGCACTTCAACCAAACCCGCCTTTTAATTCGATTTCTACAACATATATGATTTTAGGTAGGGTAAGCGAGGTAAAAGGTGATTTTAAAAAAGCAGAGAACTTCTATCTTGCAAACTTGAATATATCTAGGTTAATTCAAAAATCTCATTGGGAGATAGCTACTGAATTTTTGGATTTATCATATTTCTATTATTCAATTAATAATTATCATAAGACAATTTCTTTTGCTAATAATGGAATTGAATTATATCTAGGAATCGAAGATAAAATTAAAGAAGATTATGAAGGAATTGCCAACAGTTATCATAATATAGGTATAGCACAGAGAAAATTGAGAAATTATGATTTGGCTGTTATGGCTTTAGAGAAAGCCTTAAAATGGAGTGAGCTTGCAGGAATTAATGAAATTATAGCACATACATATTCAAGCCTTGGAATTACTTATAGAGAGAAGAGAGATTTTAAGAAGGGAATTTTCTTTTTGGAGAAAGCATTGAAGATTTATGAAGAAGTTTCATATAAACAAGGATTAACTGAATATTATAATAATTTGGGGGATATATATTTTGACCAAAAAGAGTTCGCAACTGCACTTGAATTATACCATCAATCTTTGCCCAATTTTTCACATATATTTAAGGGGTTAAAACCATATGAAACTTTAAATTTCAATAATTCCATTATTGATGATAAAGGTACATTATTAGTAATCTTAGCATCCAAAGCCAAAACCTTCAAAGCCCTCTACAACCAAAACCACCAAGAAAAAGACCTAAAAGCAGCGCATGAAACGTACCAATTATTAGACGAATTAATAGACGATGTTCGCCTATCATACCTAGAAGACGCCTCCAAAAGTTATCTAGTCAAACAAGCCAAACCAATCTATGAAAAAGCAATTGGTCTATGTTTACAATATCACCAATACAGTCAAGACGAAAAATACCTAGCAGAAGCCTTCAAATATGCAGAAAAGAGTAAAGCCATTATTTTATTAGAACAAATTAAAGAATCTAGAGCGAATATTGCTGCCAGTATTCCCGATAGTGTGCGACAAAAAGAACGACAATTAAAAAAGGAAATTGGGCAAATTGAAAAACAACTGGCTTTACAAGGAGAGGAAATAACAGCAGATAGCTTAGGCAAAAGTCTAAGAGAGCAATTGATTCGCGTGAAAAATGAGTATGAAGATTTAGTAGAAATGTTGGAAAAAGCAAATGCCGATTACCACCAACTCAAATATGATTTGCAAACGGTGGACATTCCGACAATTCAACAAGCCATTTTAAAAGAAGGGCAACAGTTAGTGGAGTATTTTGTGGGCGAAGATTCGATGTATTTGTTTAGTATCGGAAAAGATAAATTTGAGGTTATTCCAAAACCTTTGGATTTCGATTTGAAAGCGTGGACGGATTCCTTGCGACAGGGAATTTATTATTGTCGAATTAATAATACAACAACAAAGGAGACTTGTGATACTTTAGATCGACAATACGAAGCCTATGCCCTCAAATTATATCAAAAACTAATCGCACCTCTAAATTTACCCTTAGAAACGGAGGAGATCATTTTTATTCCTGATGGAGTTTTAGGCTATATTCCTTTTGATGCTTTATTGACCAAAGCTATTCCTGATAATCAGCAAAGACAATTTCAAAACTATCCTTATTTGGGGTTAGATAAAGTGGTGAGCTATGCTTTTTCGGCTACTTTTTTAAAAGAGCTACAACAAACCATTTCTACTATTGATAATCATAAATTATTAGCTTTTGCACCTTCTTTTAAAGTTGGCGTAAAAGAAGAAGATACTTTTAAAGTATCTCCTTCTATGGAAGTTGAAGACCCTATTTGGGCTTTGCGAAGTAGTTTAAGTCCTTTGTTATTTAATGAAAGAGAAGTGGAACAAGTTGGGGCGAATTTTGGTGGCAAAACTTATGTCAACCAGCAAGCCAATAAATTATCTTTTATCCAAGAAGCCCCCAATTATCGCTACTTGCACATCGCCTCTCATGGGAAAATGAATGATGCAGATGCCGACCTTTCTTATATTGCTTTTACCCAAGATGGCGATTCGACCAACCAAGAAGAATTACTTTACTTACGAGAGTTATACGATTTGGATATCCCCGCAGATATGGTGGTATTAAGTGCTTGTGAAACGGGTATTGGGGAATTGCAAAATGGAGAAGGGATCATTAGTTTGGCTAGGGGCTTTTCTTATGCAGGCGCTAAAAGTATCATCACTAGTTTATGGGCAGTCAACGATCAGAAAACAACGGATTTGATGGTTGATTTTTATCAAAATTTAAAAGAAGGGCAAACCAAAAATCATGCTTTGGCAACTGCTAAACGGGATTATATATCAGATAACTCTGCCACTTTTAGCCATCCTTTTTATTGGGCAGGATTTATTCCAATTGGGAATATGGAGAGGGTAGAGGCGGCTAATGATTGGACTTGGTTGCCTTATGCTTTAGGCGGCGTAAGTTTATTAACAGGCTTTTTCTTTTGGCAATCAAAACGCACCAAGCGCAAAGTTTCTCCAATTGCTGCTTAGTTGATCGTTTAAGTCCATTGCTTTTTGATAATAGGCATGTTGCGGATTCGCTAGAATAGCTTTTAAATCCTTTTGAAAAATAGCCTTATCCATATTCATCGCAGCCATTAATTGATTCCATTCCACTTCTGCTTTGTCAATGGTTGTTGGCGTTGGAGCTGACAGTAAAGCGCCAAAATGCTGATAAGCTTGCTCGTAAGCCCCTGTTTTTAGATGGGCATGCCCTAATAAATAGGTCGCCTCCAAATAAGTTGGATCGGTCTTAGGAATTTTATGTAAGTGGTCAATGGTTAACATATACTCTTCTTGAGAGAAAGCAACCAAGCCATTAGAAAAATCAATATTAGTCTCCTGATCACTTCTGACCGTTGGCGTCGTACTCTGGGCATAAAATTGTCTAGTCAAAGCTTTATTGGAATATTGTTGCGTAGACCAAAGGATGGTGCCTGCTAATATCAAAAATAGTAGACTGGCAGCGATCGCTAAGGGGCGTTTCCAGAACGGAATTATTTTAGTCGTTGTTGTTTCTTGTCTTAGTTGTGCTAGCTTATCCAACTTAGCACTTACCTTATCCTCTATCGCCAACCCTAGCGCTTCATTCGCCAAGACGTGATTTAGTACCGCTCTTTTTAAGGCAGGGTGAGCTTTAATTTGTGCTTCAAAATCAGCTCTTTCTGCTGGCGAAAGCGCATTGCTTAAATAAGCCTCAATTTTATCGTAATATTGATCTAGATCCATCGGTAATCGGTTAAAGCTTTTTCAATTTTGGGGTCTTCCCCAATTAATTTCACTAACTTTTTTTTACATCGAGCATTATAGGTAATGGCAATTCGCTGATTGGATAATTTCATTTGTTCGGTAATCTCTTTCATGGAATATTTTTGCGACCATAAGGTCAATAATTCCTGACATTTACCATCCAAACGTTGAATAATTTGCCGTAATAATGCTTTTAGTCCGTCACTTAAAATAAGGTCTAGAGGGCTTTGTAAGTCTGCTATATCTTGGGCTGGAATTTCTAAAGTGGCTCTTACTCCGGTCGTTTGTCGAAGGGCTTCCCGGCATTTATTGCGATAAATACCCATAAAATAAACTAGAATCGAATTATCCCGATTATACTTTCCCATCCGAATACTTTTCACCAATTGGATAATCGTATCGTGAAAAATATCTAGCCAAGTTTTTAATTTGATGTTATCAAAGGTGGCGTAAATTTTCTTCGCTCCATTTCTATAGTTCGCCTCATTGTAAATAAAGGCTAAAGCTTTATCTTCTGCGGCTTCACCTGTTAAAATAGCTGTAATAATATCTTTATCCGTCATTGCAAGAGCGTCCGTTATTTATTTTGTGCGTTAAGGTAGAAAAAAGTGTACAGTTTCTATTCATAATGAAAAATAAATTTTAAAAAGAAAGCAATAATGCTGAGGTTGCTTCAAGAAAAATGATTGATGGGCTCAACTTTTCAGCATACCTTCTGTTTAAACCCCAAAAAATAACTAATCAAAATGTATCAACTAAAGCGCATTCAAAAACTCCCCATCTCCATCGAAAAAGCATGGGATTTCTTCTCGTCTCCTAAAAACCTAGCAACGATTACGCCCGACGAATTAGGTTTTCAAATTAAGTCCGAATTACCCGAAAAGATGTATCCTGGGATGTTTATCCAATATACGGTGAAGCCCTTATTGGGCATCCCAATTACTTGGGTGACTGAAATTACGCAAGTCAATGAACCCCATTTTTTTATTGATGAACAAAGAGTAGGGCCTTATGCTATTTGGCACCATCAGCACTTTTTTAAGGAAATCCCAGGTGGCGTAGAAATGACAGATATCGTGGATTACCGATTACCTTTGGCGCCTTTTGGCAATTTTATGCAACCACTCATCATTAAAGGAAAATTAAAGCGAATTTTTGATTACCGAAAGGATAAAATGATTGAGTTGTTTGGGGCGTATGAGGTGCCAGCATTGGTAGGATAGAGGGGCTGTCAAATCATAAATCTTAAATCACACATCATACTTCATAAATCCATCTAGTTTTTTACGTGACAGATCTGCCCGTTCCATTCAGGCGGATTTATGATGTAAGATTTATGAACTATGATATAAGATTTGTAGAACCCATAGTTATTTGAGATAATCCCGAATAAACCCCTTCACCACCTTCAACCCCTTACTCATAGCCGCATTATTATTCACCACAATATCAGCTTCATCTCGATAAGGTAAAATATATTTTTCAAAGGTAGGCATGACGTGGTGTTCATAACGATATAACACATCATCCAAAGGATAATTGCGTTCTACTCGATCTCGTTTGATGCGACGAATGACTTTTAAATTTTCTTTAGCGTCCAAGAAGATTTTTAAATCTAGGAGGGGTTGCATTTTTTTAAAATGAAAAACAAAAATACCTTCTACAATAATAATGGGAGCAGGGGAGAAAATTAGGGTCTTAGGTTTTACATCTTTATTATTAAAAACGTACTCTTGGCGTTTGACTCTTTTACCTTTGATCAGCTTTTTCACATCCCTTACAAAGGCGCTTTTATCAATAGATTTAGGTTGGTCAAAATCTTCAATTCCTTTATTATCAACGGGTTGTTGGTCAATGGGGCGATAATAATCATCTTGGGAGATAATACACAACTTTCTTTTACCAAAGTCTTTTTTTAACTCATTAATAAAGGTCGTTTTGCCAGAGCCACTACCGCCTGTAATCCCTATAATAAAAGGTTTTTGCATAAATTAGAATTGAAAATTTTCGGCAAAATTAAAGGAATCCTATCATTTTAAAAGGGAGAACACAAAATTTTCTTACATTTGAGCCGATTGTATGAAAATTTACCAACCATTATAAATTTAAATGGACATAATTAGAGGTTTTTTAGGGATAACTGTGCTATTATTAATCTGCTTTTTACTAAGTAATAACCGAAAAGCAATTAATTGGAGAACGGTTGGCATTGGTATTGGTTTGCAGTTTGTATTGGCTTTGTTAATATTGAAAGTACCCTTTGTTAGAGAATTATTTGATTATGCGGCTCAATTCTTTCAAAGCATTTTAGCTTTTTCTAACGCTGGAGCCGAATTTATTTTTGGTGGTTTGGTCACAGATACCAGTACCTTCGGCTATATTTTTGCCTTTCAAGTACTCCCGACTATTGTATTCTTTTCAGCGGTCACCGCTATTCTTTATTATTTTGGGATTTTACAATGGATTATCAAGGGGATGGCTTGGTTTATGTCCCGAACGATGCAATTATCAGGGCCAGAAAGTTTGGCTGCTGCCGCCAATGTATTTATTGGACAAACCGAAGCTCCTTTAGTGGTACGACCTTACTTAGAAAATATGTCTCGATCAGAGATGCTTTGTTTAATGACGGGTGGAATGGCGACAATTGCAGGCGGCGTTTTTGCAGCCTATATTGGCTTTTTAGGCGGAACAGACCCAGAACGACAATTATATTTTGCCAAACACTTATTGACCGCATCCATTATTTCAGCACCAGCAGCAATT
Organism: Saprospiraceae bacterium; assembly: GCA_965277445.1. Classification (GTDB taxonomy): domain Bacteria; phylum Bacteroidota; class Bacteroidia; order Chitinophagales; family Saprospiraceae; genus JAFMDF01. The sequence continues at coordinate 581,628 of CBDICY010000013.1, forward strand.
GTAGCAGCAAAAATATTATTTCCAGAGACAGAAAAAACGGATTTAGAGAAAGATTTGAGGATGTCAGGAGACGTAGGAGATAATTTATTAGATGCAATTTCCAATGGGATTACCGATGGCTTAAAATTAGCGGTCAATGTAGGCGTAATGCTACTTGCTTTTACCGCATTAATTGCTATGGTAGACGCTAGTTTTTTATGGTTAACGGATATGGCTAATAGTGGTGCAGCATTGGTTGGGGGGGATAGCGTAGGAAATTGGAATGAAAATATTAAGGCAGCTACCGATGATCGTTTTGAAGGCTTTAGTTTTACCTATCTATTAGGACTTATATTTGCGCCTTTTGCTTGGTTATTAGGTACACCTTCTCAGGATATAGTGTTAGTTGGTCAGCTATTAGGGCAGAAGACCGTTTTAAATGAATTTATCGCTTACGGAGAATTAAATAATTTCCGAGAAGCAGGTATTGTTTTACATCCAAAATCAATGATCATCGCCACTTATGCACTTTGTGGGTTTGCTAATTTTGCCTCTATTGGTATTCAAATTGGAGGAATTAGTTCTTTGGCACCTAATCAAAGATTAGCATTAACCGAATTAGGGATCAAATCTCTAATTGGCGGAACAGTAGCGTGTTTTTTGACGGCTTGCGTGGCAGGAATGCTTTACTAGTGATGAATAATGAGTTATAAGTGATGAGTTGAAATACTCATCATTCATCACTTATAACTCATCACTCATTTATCCTCTAATCACGGCATCTGAAGCAGACACAACAAAATTATTATAATAATTGATAAAACCCGCCATTTTCATTTTAGGCAAAATCAAATAATTACCAGCCGTACTATCAGGAATAATTTGCTTTTTGTAAGAGGGATTTAATCTTTTGAGAATAGGCATTGGAATGTCTAATGCTTGTGAAATTTGCTGAAAGGATAGCTCGTTATAAATAGTTGCTACCTTGGTAAATTGCATTAAATAATCCGTATCGGCTGCTTGTAACCCATAATCTTGGTAATGATTCATAACATATACAGCACAAGCTAGACGATTGATATAATGCTGTGTTTGGCTAGGAAAATGCGACTTAATGCTCCAGAAATCATTCCCGTTCCCTAAGCGCATCGCTTTTTGTACACCGCCACCGCCACAATTATAAGCAGCAGCAGCCAAGGTCCAATCTCCTAATAAGCCATGTAAAAAAGTAAGGTATTTTAAAGCAGCTTGAGTAGACTTGTGTGGGTCTCTGCGTTCGTCTACCTGACTATTAATAATCAAACCATATCTACGAGCCGTAGCGGGCATTAATTGCCACAAACCAACTGCGCCTACAGATGAACGAGCATTTGGATCTAAAGCAGATTCAATAACCGTGATATACTTTAATTCATTGGGTAAATTATAAGCTTGTAAATAATTTTCAATAATCGGAAAGTAAATTTGAGCACGACCTATAATTTTCTGCGTCGTTTTTTTACCACGAATGGTATAATTTTCAATATCATACCGCATATCTTCTGTGAATCTAAGATCAAAAACACCTGCTTTGGAGAGCATTTTATTTTTGATTTCAAGAGAAGTAGGAGCGGTTGGATTGGTATGAAATAATAAATCAGTATTATTGGCTAAGTTAGGCTGAGACAGCAGCAGGAAGCCAAGTGTATATGTGAGCGTACTAAGTAATCGCATCATGGGATGAGGGTATTAACTGGTGTGTTGTGCTAACAACGTTTTTGTGATGATAAAAAATCGGCAACGGTAAGGAGAGAAATAGAGTGTTCGAGTAAAGTGCTGATAAATAATGAATTACACGATACTAGAAACGATTCTAACTTTACAATTTAGCCTGTTTAATAAATCTTTGGGTTTTAATTTTGGATAAATTATAATCAATAAAATAGTACCTTAAAAAGGGTATTTTTTATATTAAAAATAATTACAATGTCATTAATCAATAACCGAGCCAATTTTTATTTGGGGTTGATTTTGATGGTTAAGGAGGGATTATTTGGTAAGTATTTTTTTGATTTTAATTTGTTGAAAAGTCTAGGTCAAGGTTAATTTTTCATGGAATAAATAAGTTTAAATTTTGTCTTCTTGAAAAAAAAGTAAAAACTGCGCAAGTTTTTTTTATTATCAACTTCTAAAGAATCTATTCTAATAAATCGAAGGTATTCGCTATCTAAAATTTTGGCCAACATTTTTAGATACAGCTCAATTATCACTACAATCTAAAAATTCAATCAATTTAAAAATTGTTTGATTTGATACACATTTTAAAAAGCCATTAGCTGTGAAAAAGTCTGCTAATTACTACTATTTTATAGTTTAAATTTAATTTTAAATATATGAAATAAGTGAATTGGTTAGTTTTTGCGGTCAATTGGGATATTTCATGACTCAAGACTTAATTCGATTTTCCCGACTAATTATTATTGTATCCGCTCCCAAAACCGAATTCCGTCTTTTTAAAATTTATTTTTAATGAACGAATTATTAAACCATCGTACAACTAACTTTTACACGATTTTATGCCTACTTAATCTATTGATTTTAAGTAGTTTAACTGATTTATCTGCTCAAGATACTCGTCCGAGAAGAGTGCGTTCTGGAGGTGGAACTTTTGTACATATTCCAAGAAAGGCTACTGCTCAGTCGAGAACAAATACACGAGAAATTTACCGTACGATTGATGGAACTTGTAATAACTTGACCAATGCTGAACGAGAAGAGTGGGGTGCTTCCGATATAGCACTTTATAGAGAGATGCCGACTCGCTATGGGCAACCAGATCGGCGAAATGCGATGAATGGGCAGAATCGAGCGAATCCTAGAGTTGTGTCTAACAATATTGTTTCACAGTCTGAAAGTTTACCTAGTTCACAAAACTTTAGCAGCTTAATCTTTACTTGGGGACAATTTTTAGATCACGATATTACACTAACTCCAGAAGGGCACACAGAATATGAGCCAGTTACACTACCGAATAATGAACCTTTATTTACTGAAGAAATGCCTTTTTTACGATCAGAAGCTATGCCTGGAACAGGCGAAGATAACCCTCGACAACAAATAAATTTAATTACTTCGTGGGTAGATGCCTCCAATGTATATGGTTCGGAAGTGAGTCGTGCAGCTTGGTTGAGAACGTTTCAAGATGGTAAATTAAAAACCTCTGCGGGTAATTTATTGCCTTATAATACCACTGATGGAGAATTTGGTAGCGCAGTAGATCCGAATGCTCCAAGTATGGCAGCACCTCCTCATGCGGATGATCGCCATTTTGTAGCAGGAGATGTGCGAGCAAACGAGCAACCTGGTTTAACTGCGTTGCATACTATTTTTATGCGAGAGCATAACCGAATTTGTGATCGTTTAATAGAAAATGGCGTAACTGGTGATGAAGAAATCTACCAGCGAGCCAGAAAAACAGTTGGTGCATTCATGCAAAAGATTACCTATAATGATTTTTTACCTGCTTTAGGCATTCAGTTACCGACTTATCAAGGATATGATTCCAGTATCCAACCTGATATTAAAAATCTATTTGCTACAGCTGCCTATAGATTAGGGCATACGATGGTAACGAATGACTTATTACTATTAGACAATAATTGCAATTTAGTGGACGATGACTTAGCCTTAGTAGACGGATTTTTTAACCCTTCTCAATTGGCAGCTTATGGGGTTGCTCCTATTTTAAAGGGACTTTCCGCCCAAGTACAAGAAGAGGTAGATGCAAAGATGATTGATAATTTAAGAAACTTCTTATTTGCAATAGATGGTTCAGATAGCCCTTTTGGATTGGATTTAGCTTCCTTGAATATTCAACGAGGAAGAGATCATGGCCTGCCTCATTTTAATGCAATGCGCGAGCATTACTTAGGGAATGAATTTAATAATATTGGACAAATGACCTCTGATCCAGCTTTAAGAAATGCTTTACAAACAACTTATGGCAATGTAGATAATATAGACGCATGGGTTGGTTTATTAGCGGAAGATAAATTACCTGGTGATGCTTTAGGTCCAACTTTGACTGCAATTATGGAGAGTCAATTCAGTAGATTAAGAGATGGTGATTTTTACTTTTACCAAAATGACCCAGCAATTGATAATGACCAAGAAAGTAGAATTAATGGGACGAGCTTAGCGGAGATCATTGAGCGAAATTCTGAGACAGCTAATTTGCAAAATAATATCTTCATTGCAGCTCCCTGTAATACGAATGACGACAATGATGGCGGCGGAAACGGTGGCAATGGCGACGGTGGCAATGGCGACGGTGGAAACGGCGGCAATGGTGGCGGCGGAAACGGTGGACCAGGAGGTGGTGGAAACGGTGGCAATGGTGGCGGCGGAAACGGTGGACCAGGAGGTGGTGGAAACGGTGGCAATGGTGGCGGCGGAAACGGTGGACCAGGAGGTGGTGGAAACGGTGGCAATGGCGGCGGTGGAAACGGCGGACCAGGAGGTGGTGGAAACGGTGGCAATGGCGGCGGTGGAAACGGCGGACCAGGAGGTGGTGGAAACGGTGGCAATGGCGGCGGTGGAAACGGCGGACCAGGAGGTAACGTTATTAATCCTACTAATGGAGGAGCGGTGACTGGAAGAATAGCTACAAGTACTACGACTCCGTTATCTAGTGAATTTAAGGTGTTTCCAAATCCAAGTAATGGGCTGATCAATGTTCGAGTAGCTTATGAGCAAGGTACGAAAGTGGAAATTTCGGTTATTAGTGTTGATGGAAAAGTACAGTACTTTCAAAGTGCAACCGATACTATTTCAGGCATCTACACCAAGCAATTAAATTTAGACTTGCCAACAGGAACTTATTTTGTCAGGGTTATTTCTGGAAAAGAAGTCTTAACGGATAAAGTGATTATTAATAGAGAGTAATTTCAATAGGCAATAAGGAACATCAGTATTCGATGGGGCTATATCAAAAGATGAAATTAATTAAATAAAGTGAGGTTTATAAATTGGGCGGCTGTGGGAAACAGCCGCCCAATAAGCCCCTACAAGGCGGTTGCTTCCCACAACCGCCTTGTTTTGAGACTTTCAAAACGGTACATTATTTTTTGAATCTAAATAAATTAGCAGTTACAAAATCTTTAAACTCGCGCCTTCTTACGGCTGAAGCATTGATTAGCTTCAGTCGTTTTTTGTTTTATAAAATAGATTTTATTGATAAATTTATAATAATAATCAATTTGGTTTATATGATTTTATTGTTGATTTTTACAAAAAAAATAAATAACCAAAAAATTACGACAAGGAAAAATGGATTTTTTTAATAGTATTCGACAAGGAGATTTAGCAACTGTTCAGGCATTAGTAACTGCTGATATTATGCTATTACAACAAAAAGATGCTAGAGGATTTACGCCACTAGTCATGGCAACTTATGCTTCTCAATACGAGGTGACAAGATATCTCTTAGAAGCAGGAGCCGCTGTGAATGGGCAAGATGCCGTAGGCAATACCGCTTTAATGGGCGTATGTTATAAAGGACATGCTGCCATAGCGGAGTTATTGATCGAACATGGAGCTGATGTAAATATCAAAAGTAATAATGGCGCTACGGCTTTAAGTTTTGCCAAACAGTTTGGTCATACAGAGATGGCTGCTGTGTTAGTGGCTGCGGGAGCGGTATAATCATTAAATTTTGGCGAAAGGCGAAGAGACGAATAGAAAAGCATTTTTTACCCTTGAAAACTGAGTCGAAGATGCAATCCATAGCCGTCAAGCTAAGAATATAATCATTGATAATCAGTAACTTACGATGATGTCGATATTTTAAGATTGCATCTTAAAATCAATATTTCTTACGTTTTCAACGTAATTTGCTTGCAAAAATCCAGATTTTGAATCGTTAGCCTGATGGCTATGGATGCAATCTTCGACCATCAATACCAATTTTTTCAATGAGTTATATATTACGATTTTGACTTTTCGCTCATCCTATTAGACTTATACATCTTAACCTAATCAAGTATAACCCTTTCGTCATTAGCCCTTTGCCTTATGCCAAGTAATAATCTTTACAACCAAAAATATGAATCTAAGTCAGTTAGAATATATCATAGCCGTAGATAAGCATCGGCATTTTGCCAAAGCAGCTAAAGCCTGTTTTGTAACGCAACCTACTTTGAGTATGATGATTCAGAAATTGGAAGATGAATTAGATACTAAAATATTCGATCGGAGTAAGAAACCAGTTGTACCCACCGAAGCAGGTATAAAAGTGATAGAGCAAGCGAATAAGACTTTAGTTGAAAGTAGAAAAATTGCAGAAATAGTGGCGAGCCATAAAAATAGTATAGAAGGCCAATTGCGTTTGGGCGTCATCCCTACCTTAGCACCTTATTTATTACCACTATTCATCAACTCTTTTTTAACCAACTATCCTTTAATTCGCCTAAAAATAGCAGAATATACCACCGAAAATATCATTGACAAATTAGAAAAAGGTGAAATAGACGTCGGAATTTTAGTAACCCCATTAAATCATAAGAACATTGAAGAACGTCCATTATTCTATGAAACGTTTATGATTTATTCTTCTCACGAATATGATAAAAAATTCCTCTTGCCTGAAGATTTAAATTTAAACGATCTTTGGTTATTAGAAGAAGGGCATTGCTTTCGATCTCAAATTCTCAACTTATGTGAGTTACGAAAGAAGGAGGATTTACAACTAGAATATGCGGCAGGCAGTATTGAAACGTTGCGACAATTAGTGGAAAACCAGCAAGGCGCCACCATTTTACCAGAATTATCTACTCGCTATTTAACCCCTGAAAATAGAAAAAAATTAATACCTTTTCAACCACCAACTCCAGCAAGAGAAGTAAGTCTTGTCAGTCATCGAAATTTTGTTAAAAAGCGATTCGTAGAAGTATTAGAAAAGGAAATTTTGGCTGCTTTGCCGACGGAAATTCGAGAACGGAAGGAGTTTGAGCGGATAGATATATGACGGTGTACGGTTATTGGTTCACGGTAAACGGTTAGCGTTGAGACCGTTTACCGTGTACCGTCAACCGTGTACCGTCTATCCTTCAATCATCGTATGAAAAACATTTTGGACATCATCATCATTTTCGATACGTTCCAATAATTTTTCTACATCAGCGATCGCATCCCCGCTTAATGTTTTTGTCATATTAGGAATTCGTTCAAAACCAGAAGAAATAATTTCATGGCCCATTTCTTCTAAAGCGCCTTGTATTCCACCAAAACTGCTAAACTCACCGTAGATCAAAATTTTTGCTTCTTGGTCTTCTGCATCTTCCTCCGGCTGTTCCACAAAAATTTCCTCTGCACCATGATCAATTAATTCCAATTCTAATTCTTCTGGATCAATATCTCCTTGATTAATTTTGAAATGGCATTGGTGGTCAAACATATACCCAACCGAACCAGTTGTTCCTAAACTACCATTACATTTATTAAAATAACTACGGACATTAGCGACTGTTCGTTGGTTATTATCCGTAGCCGCTTCAATAAAAATGGCAATACCATGTGGTGCATAGCCTTCAAAAGTAATTTCTTTATAATCAGAAGTATCTTTATCTTTTGCCTTTTTAATGGCTCTTTCAATCAAATCTTTTGGCACATTGGCTGCCTTCGCATTTTGCATCACCGCTCTCAATCTTGCATTGGTATCGGGATCTGTTCCTCCTGCTTTAATAGCAATGACAATATCTTTTCCAATTCGACTAAATACTTTGGCCATCTTTGACCAACGCTTCATTTTTCTTTCTTTACGAAATTCAAACGCTCTACCCATTATTAAAGGTTATTAGAAGTTATTAATGTTATTTTATTGGTGGCAATTTTGATTTTAAAAAAGCCGTTGGCAAAAATAATGGAAATTAGGAGAATTGTAAAGGGGGAGTGTGAAAAGAACAAATTTCAAAAAAAATTAAAATTAAGGTAGGGTATTTTTAAACCAACCTGTTTTATTCATAGCAACACCATTTTTAAACTTAAAAATAATAACTATAAGACAACATCGACATTTATATGCTATCATTTATTAAAAATCAAAATTATTATGTCGAATAAAAACGTACATAGGTTGATCGCCTATTTATTGATTACATTACCCTTCTTTTTTATTGTTTGGAAATTTAAAAATCATCCGTTTAAGCTAGGAGAATTGATGCCTAAGCAACTTTTTACCATTACTTATGAATTTGATTTATCCACTATGCAGGATAGTACCTTTGTAAAAGCCTATTTACCTAAAACGAATTTGAACCAAAAAATTGGACTCGCTAAATTGACTGGTGATACTTTAGCATTTAATTTAATGGAAACACCTACAGGGAATATAGGGGTTTGGAAAAGCGCTACCGAAAAAGAGGTTGTTTTCCAATATAGTTTTGATATTGCAAACCAAGCTATCGAATTTGAATTAAGCTCAGACATGGCTTTTGAAAGGCAATTTACGGCTTCAATAGATACTTTTTTAGCACCTTCTGAACATATTCAATCCACCAGTCCTATTATCGACTCCCTTGCTCAAAATTTAATGGGCGTCGATTTATTAACCACCCTGACCGCTAATTTCAATTTTGTCAATCAAATCACCAATTCCAGTACAGGCGTGTTAACCGATGCTTTAACTACGCTAAGGCGAAATAGAGCTTCTTGTAATGGAAAAAGTAGGCTTTTTGTCGCTTTTTGTCGAGCGCAAGGAATTCCCGCTAGAGTCGTTGGTGGCATCATTTTAGAAAATACTATTGAAAGGGTCGGTGATATTCCACTCATTTGGGGAAAAGTACAGTCTCACCAAAAACTAGCGATTAAACCTGCCAATGGTTCAGGAGGTGGAGGTATTTTGATTTGGAAAAAAAAGAAGGGGGATTGGATGACAAGTGGAAAAAAAATATCTGAAGAACGTATTTTTACCCATTTAGCTCGTATCATTATGGGCATGTATTCTTTTGGAGCAACGGACCGAGTTTTAATTGAGCAATGTATCGAGCCACATCCTTTTTTTCAAGAAATATTTCCAATTGGCGTACCTGATTTTTGAATTATTTTATTAAAAAATCAACCAGTTATGGGGATGCTTAGAGTTCCAACAGAAAAATCTGATGGCAAAGCTAATTTGCACCAAGGAGGCTTGGGGATTGGGATAGATATGGAAAATGGCTTATTAACCCATGCTTATGATGGGCAGCAATACCACGAAACACACCCAGATAATAACAATAAAATTTTAGGTAAAAAAGTGCCTTTTTGGGAACGTTTAGTGGAATTATCTATTCAAACCTCTATGGCGTTTCCATTAGATTATTTGGGGATTGATATAGTACTAGACAAAACATTTGGGCCAATGATTATGGAAATCAATGTTCGCCCAGGGTTAGGGATTCAATTAGCGAATCGAAAGGGCTTGAAGGAAGCGTTGGAAAACTTATAAATTATCTATTCCACTATTTAAAACCGAAATCTCATAATATGAAAAAATCCCTTTTTTCGCTAAGTCTATTTTTAAGCACATTAATTGCCGTTGCGCAAAATCACAACGATTATTTGGGTGCAGGGCATCAAATAGGTGTCACCGTTACTACCAGTCATAACCAAACCAGTTCCAATAATGGTTTTTATACCATCGATGGATTTCCGATATTGGAGAAAGCTCCGTTAACGGATGCAGGTCGATTTTTATCCCAAGCTACTTTAGGGGCAGATTATGAAACGATTCAAAAAGTAGCGGCAATGGGCTACGAACCTTGGATAGACGAACAATTTAACCTTCCCCAAAGTGAGTATTTGCCTTTAACCCAATCTATTTATCAGCATTTTATCAATGTTTGGGTTAATCAATTTGGCTTAAATAACGTCAAAGAGAATGGTGAAAATTTACCATTTGGTCATTTATTTAGTTTAGCTTGGTGGCAAAATAACCTAACAGCTACGGATTTATTACGGCATAAAATCGCCCTTGCCTTAAGTGAAATTTTGGTCGTTTCTTATAAATCGGGCAACTTAGAAGACTCTGGGTTTGGTATTAGTTATTTTTATGACATCCTATACAAAAATGCTTTTGGCAATTATAGAGAGGTGCTGAGAGAAGTGACGCTTGCTCCTGCTATGGGGACTTATTTAAGTCATTGGAATAACCCAAAATCCGACCCATCCATAAATCGGCATCCCGATGAAAATTATGCCAGAGAAGTGATGCAATTATTTTCTATTGGTTTGTATGAACTGAATCAAGATGGTACTCAAAAATTAGACAATAATCAACCAATTCCCACCTATGACAATACCGATATTAAAGAATTTGCCAAGGTCTTTACTGGTTTAGGGGCAGGAGAACAATGGGTGTCTATTTTAGAAGATTTATCGGACGAACCACCAGAATGGGGAATGGACTATTATGAATCTAATCCCACGAAATCCATGAAAATGTACGAGGCATGGCACGAACAAGGAGAAAAAAGATTACTTAATGGACAGATTGTTCCAGCAGGACAAACAGGGATGCAAGATATTGAGGCAGCTATGGATAATTTATTCAATCATCCCAATATTGGGCCATTCATTGGGCGAAGATTAATTCAAAATTTGGTCAAATCCAATCCTTCTCCTGCTTATATTGGAAGAGTCGCTGCTGCTTTTGCCGATAATGGGCAAGGTCAAAGAGGAGATATGAAAGCAATTATTAAAGCCATTTTATTAGACCCCGAAGCAAGAGGTTGTGACTATGCCACCAAAAATGATATTGGGAAATTACGTGCGCCATTGGCTAGATATGTCCATGCTCTACGAGCCTTCAAGGTGAATAGTACCAGCAATACTTTTTGGGATGATGGTTATTTAACAGAAATGAATTTGCAACAAATCCCACTTCGTGCCAATAGTGTTTTTAATTTTTATTTACCAGATTATCAACCGAATGGCGCTATTGCCGAAAGTAATCAATTTGCGCCCGAATTTCAAATTCACAATTCGACGACCTCTATCAGCTATGGCAATTTATTGTATACGATGCTGTACGAAGAGGAAAGTTTATACAACTTAAAGCCTGAACTAGAAGGCGTAGGTGTTATCGAAATAGATGAGACCAAACCGATTCAACTAGACTTTTCTGCCGAAGATGCGATAGCTAGTAATATTAATGCCCTGCTCGACCGATTGGATATTTTATTGACCAATGGCAATCTTAGTACCAATACCAGAAGTATCATTTTTAATGCGCTTAATCAAATGGATTCGGAGGATGTTTGGGACATTCGTAATACCGCCATTTTTTTGATTATGCTTTCGCCTGATTATGCGATTCTGAAATAAGAGGTTGCCAGTTGAACTAAAATAACCAGATAACGGACTTTAAACTATTGAAGAATTATTCCGCAAATCACCAATTATCATTCACTAATTATCAATTACTGAAAATGTCAAATCATAAATATTCTCGAAGAAAATTTTTAGGGCAAGCTAGTTGTGCTGCCATTGGTACTACTGCTTTTATGTCTAGTTTTTTGAACTTGGGCTTAATGAATAATGCCGCTGCTGCCAATTTACCCGTTTATCAAAATAATGATTACAAAGCCTTGGTTTGTATCCTATTGGCTGGGGGGAACGATTCCTTTAATATGTTGATTCCGACCTCGACTGCTGCCTATAGTGATTATGCTGCCACTCGCACTAATTTAGCTATTGCTAAAAACACTATTTTAAATTTAAATGGAACAACGGGTGGTCAAACTTATGGACTACACCCTGCCATGCCAGAAGTACAAGCCTTATATAATTCTGGTCGATTGGGTTTTGTTTCCAATGTGGGGACGTTAATCAGCCCTACTACCAAAACCCAATATGAAAATGGGTCGGCTAATTTACCCTTAGGTTTGTTTTCTCATTCGGACCAAATCCAACAATGGCAAACGTCGATTCCACAATCACGAACCGCCATTGGTTGGGGTGGTCGTATGGCGGATATTTTGAGTTCGATGAATAGCAACCAAAATATTTCTATGAATATTTCCCTTTCGGGTACCAATGTTTTCCAAGCAGGAAATAATGTGGTAGAATATACCATTAATCCATCTGGCACAGGGAGTATTGGTTTGGCAGGAAGTGAGGAGATGGATTTTTACAGTACACTTAGAAATGGCGCGGTGAAAAGTATGATGGAACACCAGTATCAAGATATTTTTCGCAAAACTTATGCTGGAGTAACCAAAAATGCCCAAGATAGCCACCAACAATTTAGCGCAGCCATTAGTGGAATCAATCAAGCGCCTCCTTTTACCACTACTTTTTCGACCAGTAATTTATCTCAAAGTCTACAAATGGTCGCTAAAACGATTGCCGCTAGAGATACTTTGGGCATGAAGCGCCAAACGTTTTTTATCACCTTCGGCGGTTGGGACCACCACGATGAAGTCTTAAATTCCCAAAATTTAATGTTAGGCGTAGTCAGCAAAGCTTTACACGAATTCAATGACGCCATGCAACAAATGAATTTACAGGACAACGTCACCACTTTTACCATTTCGGACTTCGCCCGTACCTTAACCTCTAATGGCAATGGCACCGACCACGCTTGGGGCGGCAATGTACTAGCAATGGGCGGTAGTATCAATGGCGGCAAAATCTATGGACAATATCCAACCTTAGCCTTGAATTCTAATTTACTAGTCGATGAAAGTGCCATTATTCCGACCACTTCCTGCGATGAATATTTTGCAGAATTGGCACTTTGGCTGGGTGCATCCTCAAATCAATTGAGTAGTATTTTGCCCAATATAGGGAATTTTTACACGCCTAGTTCAGCGTCCTTGCCTATTGGGTTTATGAAGGTTTAAAGTCAAATGGTTAGATGGTTGAATTGTTTTATTGTTTGATAATAACACTGCAATACAACCATTTGAGTCGCTTCAAAATTCATTAACCAAAGCTTCTAAAATCTCATCACTTAGTTAATCATTTCATTATGAAATTTATCCTAGAAATCGCATTCATAACAATCCTTTTTTTCGTTGGTCATTCACGCCTAATCGCCCAATCTTGCAATGGCGACAATTTAAATCTTACAGCCTTAACGAACGGAACACAACATGCTAAAACAAGTGTTACTTCGTCTGCGACCATTGAAAGTGGAAATTCTATTATTTTCAAAGCGGGAAATTCCATCACTTTGACCAATGGTTTTCATGCCAAAGCAGGAAGTCAATTTACTGCTTCCATTGCAGCTTGTACAGATGGTGGTTCAATAGTGGCAGAAGCTTGCGTGACACCTGACGCAACTATCTGGAATAACCCTTGGTTATCTTGCCAAACAACAGCCAATCCAAACGCCAGTCGAGGGGCGAGTCATTGGATACGTTACGACCTTGGAGCAGTCTATAAATTAGGCAAAATGCAGGTTTGGAATGTCAATAAAACTGGGGAAAGCAATAAAGGATTGAAAGAAGTAGTCATTGATTATTCCTTAAATGGGACGACTTGGACGCAACTAGGGAATTTTCAATTTCCACAAGGCACAGAGGCAGCGACCTACGCAGGATTTGAAAGCGCAAATTTCAATGGCATTAGTGCTAGATATGTCTTAATAACTGCTGTTTCTAATTGGGGAGCTGCTAGTTGTAGCGGTATTTCTGATGTTAAATTTAATATTGCTCCAGCCTTACTACAAGACGTTTCAGCTATTTTGGCGAATGCTAGAAATAGCGAATTAATGGACAATATGGATAATAAAATGGCAGGAAAGGAAAACGCTCAATTTCTAGTTTATCCTAATCCAACCAGTACTACCACCAATATTTTGTTAGAAAATACGAAGGAGACCGCTGCGACTATTGCGATTACCGATATAACAGGACGGCTTATTCATTCCATTCCAGTAGAGGTAATGATGGGGCGCAATAATTGGACGCTGTCTTTAACCGATATTCCATCTGGATCTTATTTTGTGAACGTGTTAGCGGAAGAATTACCTCTTTTAGCTGCTCAAAAATTGGTCATTGTTAAGGAATAGTAGCTTGGAAACCTGTGTAGTTTGTTGAAGCGGACATTTTAGTCGCAATTAGTTCACCAATAAACCCGCATCGAAACCAAAGGTGTCCGTTTCAATAAGCGTTTATCGACACCAAAAAGTGCTACACCAAGGAATTCCTCATCTTCTCCTTCTACATCATCCAAGAAAAAGTCGCGCCGAAAAGTATTTGTTCGATTCAATAAATTAATCATGGAAAAAGTAAATTCAGCCTTTAAATTCGTATTTTTAAAGGTCGGGCGATAACTAATCCCAGCATCTAAGCGACTATAATTAGGTAAGCGAACGGCATTGGGGACATCATAGTCTACGAAATAATTGGTGCTTGCTTGTACATCTCCTGTTTCTGCAAAATCGTCCTCATCAAAAAAACTTTCAACCCCCAACGCATTGGTGTAAGGTAACCCCGTTTTATATTGATAACTCAAAGAAAAATGCCAGTTTTTGTAGGTGTAAGTATTGACCAGGTTTAAAATATGTCGTTGTTCATTACTAGCGGGAAAGGCAAAATCAAAAAAATCTGGAAAGTTAAAATTCACGCTACTCAATGAGTAATTCAGCCAAGTTTGATAGCCTCGCCAATGTTTTTTTATGAGCAAATCAATGCCGCTTGCTTTGGACGTTCCAGTAGAAAAATCGTCTACGTCTTTGGCGGCAGAACTGGTACCAAATGATGGACCTAAAGTGGATAAACCATTGGTCTGATTGAAATAACCTTCGATATCAATTAACCAGCCTTTTTGATGATAAACCAAACCAAGGGCTATTTTATTAGCTGTTTGTACATTATTTGTTATTTCATCGTCTTCTCCTTCTTGATTATTCAATACCCAAACTTGGGTATTTAGATCTAACCCATTATCGCCAAATTGTTTTAACTGACTAATGTATTGCTCTAAGATACCACCTGAAACTTTTAATTTGAGTTTACTAGATAAGGCATATTGCAAATTGAGTCGAGGGGAAAGTCCAAGATGATTGGCTTCTACGAAATAAGTGGCTCTCAAACCGCCATTGAGTTGCAAGTCTTGCTGCTGATAATGCAGGGATCCAAAGGCATTATGAAAATGTCCTCTTGCAAAATCAGCCTCTACATAGCTTTCGTCAAAAATATCCGTGACATCGACATTTAAATTGACCTGTTTTACCTTATAGTCATAACCTGCGTTTAGGGTTAAATTCGGTTGCAATTGAAAATGATTTCCCCATATAACCCCTTGGTCTTTAATGTCATTATAGACATTATTAATAAAAGTAGCTGCTTCAAATTCTGGTTCGGTATTCGTTAATAAATAATCATTACTATAAGTGGAACTTAAAAAAGTTATATCCATTTGCCACTTAGGTTGTACTTGAATAATGCCTGACAAGCTGAAGGCTTCAGAATCGAATAGGACATTATCCGTGGAGGCTATTTCATCCTCAATGAATTCCGCTTGATAATTAAAGGTATTTTGGGTCTTTAGCCAACTAGTTTTAAGGGTGAGGTTATCCGTTGGTTGGAAAATAACTTTCGCATTAATATCGTAAAAATCTAGTTGTTGATCGACCTCCACATCTCCGTCTTCTACTCCTTCCTTTTGGTCTTCAACTTTTGATCCTTGAAATACTTTAGTAGAGTAATTTTGTAGGGTAGGAGAATTATAAATTTCATTAATGGAGTTTCGACCAGATAATAGCAGCGATAATTTATTTTTAACCAAAGGTACTTGCAAATAAGCATGCGCTTCGGTTAAGGTACTTCCGATGCCACCGTGAAATTGCTGGCGAATAGAGTCACTCAAAGATAAATCCACAATGCCACCCACTCGATTATCATAGCGTGGATCAAAAGCACCTTTAAAAACTTGTACCTCTTTGATAACATAAGGATTAACGGCAGAAATCATCCCAAACAAATGCCCTGGATCATATAAAGTCACAGCCTCCCAAAGGATTAAATTTTGGTCGGGCGTACCTCCCCGAATTTGTAGATTGGTCGCACTTTCATCAATGCTAGTAATGCCAGGGATGAGTTGTACTGTTTTGAGAATATCTTGTTCAATAATGGTTTGTCGTTGCGCCAGTTTTTCGTAGTCAATATGAATGCCACTATAGGTAGCGCCTTCCGTTATTTCTGGTAAGATATACTCCTTGACAATGATTTCCTTCCCAAATAAAGCCGCATCTATTTTTAATGAAAAATCAGCACAATCCGTTTGATTAAATTCCTGAATCATCAAAGACTGTGATTGATAGCCAATATAGCTAATGGTGACCAATTGATGTTTTTGAGCCGTTATTTCGACTTGAAAAAAGCCATTATCATCCGATTGAGTGCCTTGTTTTTGGTCATCCAAGTAAATATTTGCTAAAGGCAAAGTTGTTCCACTTTCTTTATCTTTTAGGGTGCCACAAATTTGATACGTTTTGGGCGCTTCCTGGTAGATTAAAATATTGTCCTTGTTTTGTTCAAAGGTAAAAGGTGTTTTATAAAATAATTGAGTCAATTGAGTTAAGAGGTTGCCATTAGGTAATTGCCCCGAAAAGGTATATTGGGACAAGGCAGTTGGATCATAATTAAAAACCGAATGACTAGACTGTTCAAGAGTTTTTAAAATTTCGCTAATATTTTTTTCTTTAAAAGATAGGGATTTAGATTGAGCAGAGACCATCATACTCATGCTTAGTAAGCAAAAAAAAAGGAAGTAGCGAAAAATAAACATATAAGAAAAAATAATTTACAAATATAAGTTTCTTTAGGCTACTACACAAAAGAGGTTAGCGGTAAGGTTTAATCTATACTTTGCACAGGATAAATTTGTGATTCGGGAACTGTACGGGCAATCCCTTGTGGTGACTCTAATCGCAGGGTAACTACAAGGGATTGC
The DNA here is from genome assembly GCA_965277445.1 of Saprospiraceae bacterium. Taxonomy (GTDB): domain Bacteria; phylum Bacteroidota; class Bacteroidia; order Chitinophagales; family Saprospiraceae; genus JAFMDF01. Next base: position 598,527 of record CBDICY010000013.1, read on the forward strand.
CCGCATAGCCATCAGGCTAAGCAAAAATGCCGTCTCTACGAGACTCTGAAGATTGAAAATAATATCTGGTCATCGTTTTTTTACCGATATGTCGTCTCTATGAGACTAGGATTTTCAAAATTTTAGTGCCTTTAGGTACGGTATATCGGTAAAAAGATAAAAAATGACGACTTTTTATAATTTTCGAGTCTCGTAGAGACGGCATTTCTCAAACCGTTTTCTGATAAAATTAGCAATATTACGGTCGTCAGGAGACGACCAGATAGCGATTTCTAGTCTGAGACTAGAAATATCGGTGTGTCTTCCACATCAATCTGACTTCTGACAGTAAATTTTAACCCTCCCGCATACGTAGTCGTGCTGGGTTACGGTCTGATTGCTATTTTATTGGTCTATCGTAATCACTTTTTTGTCTGCTAATATATGATAGGTTAGATTCATGGGTTTACATATAAGTTTTAAGGCATTTTCTAAATCATTATGTGGAATACTGCCATTGAATGGGCGTTTAATTTGGGGAGTGATAACTTTTACATCATACTGTCGTTCTAGTTCTTCAAACACCCTATAAGTAGGTTCTAAATTAAATTTAGAACTACCCATTGACCAAAATGGTTTTTCGTGGGAAATGTTTTGTTTATCCCCCAATGTACCTGAAATACCATCCACAGATTCGCCTGCCGTTAGGATAACTTCTTTTCCTCCATATTTCACGCGAACCCTTCCTTCGTAGCACTCTACATTTAGGTTATTATGCCATGCCCGTACATTAAAACTAGTGCCTAATACTTCCACATTTCCAATTGCTGTATTGACTAGGAAAGGCTTCCCTTTTTGAACATTAAAAATAGCCTCTCCTACTAATTTTACCGATCGTTGTGTTGTCCAATCCTCCTCTTCATAGACCATACTAGAACCATCATTTAAAACGACGGTCGTTTGATCCGAAAAAGTGTGCGTTAAAGTCAGTCGATTACCTGTTTCAAGCACATCAGGCCCACTATTGAAGAGCCAAAAAAGACCAATTAATAAAGCAACACTAGCTGCGGCTGCCAAAGCAGGCCATAATCGACGCATGGGGCTTAGGGTTGCTGTCTTTTTAGCAGGATGTTTGGTTTTGAATTTTGCATAGCCCGCTTGTGCATCATATTTGGGCAAAGCCATTTTATCGGTTGCAGAGATAATGGCTTCCAAGCCTTCAAGTTCCCCTGAGGCTTTTAATTCCTCCGTTTCTTTGGAGTCGATTTGACCTTCCAGCCAACGGGCATATATATTTTCTTTATTAGATTCCATGATTGTAAATTTTGTTGCATGCGCTGTTTTTAGGTGTCGGTTGCCAGTTATCGGTTATCAGTTACCAGTTAAAAAGTATGGGTATCTAAATGTAGCATACGACTCGGGAGAGTCGTGTTACCGTTCGATGGACAAGTAACACGACGCTCCTGAGTCGTTTGTTTTATAAATTCTACTAGTATAACAGGTTGATTGTCATTTACCCTACACTTTTTTATGAATCTTTCGCAAAGTATTCAGCGCTTGATGCATTCTTTTTTCAACTGCCTTTACACTAATGTCTAATTCCGCCGCAATTTCCCGATATTTTTTCTTATCAATTCTATTCATAAGAAAGACGATTCTTTGGCCTTCTGGAAGCGCACTAATCGCTGCTTCCAATCGCTGCTTAAATTCTTGTTCTTCTAATAAATACTGAGGAGTGACATTCGTTTGTTGGCTATGTCCTCGATTTTCAAATTTTAAAACCACTTTTTTGTGGGCGACTTCATTCAAGAATAAATTATTTGCAACGGTAAAAAGGAAGGATTTTGCTTTGGCGAATACCACTTTCGCACAATTTTCCCACAGTTTGCCAAAAGCATCTTGCATCAAATCCTCCGCTTGTTGTAAATTACCCGTTTTATAATACATGAAATTGCGCAAGCGTTCGGCTTGTTCCATAAAAATGGATTGGAAAGTAGCTTCTTGGCAGATATTATCAGACATAAATGGTGGTTGAAAATCAGATTAGCAAAAATAGAATATATTGCTAGGTTTTCAAAATGAGTAAATCCCGAACCTCCATTAAAGCAAACCCCAATAAATTCAACCCACTCCAAGCAGCCATATCGGCTGCCTTAAGATGATCCTTTTTCATGCCAATGCCCCATATTTTATCATAAGGACTGGCTTCCACCATAATCGAATCTTTGGTACTTTTCAAATACGTCTGTAAAGCTTCGTTCTGATTAAACTTAGCTATGTTTCCTTCCAATACGATTTGATACCGATTAGCCTCCCATATTTTTTGGTCAAAATTGCGCACTTTTCGCCCCAGTTTCTTCGCTTGATGCGGATGTTTGGAGAATAAAATCTGCTCCAAGATTTCTTGATCTTTGAATAAGCGAGCCTTACCTGCCATCATCCAATGTTCGGCAGTAGGGTAGGAGATACCTTCAATGTCGAAGGGTTGTTCCCACCATTGACTAAGGCAACTTTGTGTAATGCTGCCGTCTCTAGCTGGTTGATGTCCCCAGAAGAATAGGAAGTTTCTTTTTTTGCCTTGGGCTTTTTCTGCTTGGAGATTTTTTATGGTGTATTTCATTTTTGGATTAATTAGGAGGATGGTCAACTGATTTTGACTGATTGAACGGATGAAGACGGATTTTAAAGTAGTAGCAAAATCCGTCCTTATCCGTTCCTATCCGTTTACCATCCTATTTAGTTTGTAAATTTTTAATAATCCCATTGATTATTAATTAACGTGGTTGCAATAGCCTCAACAAAGGAATTAGCAACCAATTTTTCTTTTTCAGTAGTTTTTAAAAAATGCCATTTGATACCATGTATATCGGTAATTCGTTTTGCCCATTTGATACTATCGGCATCTTCAGGACTTCCGACGATAAAGGTTCTTTTCGTTGGATTCTTTAAATATTCTTGTAAATAAAAGCTAAACTCCCATCGACTAGTTGGACCAATATTAGGTGCGAAGGGTGTAGCCTTTTCAGCCTCCCAATAGGTGGGTAACCAAAAAGCAGTAATATCACAAAGATTCAAATATTGCCATTCCCAAGGTATTTGTTTGTTCAAGACAACTTCTAATTGGGTTTGAGGTTCTATGTCAATAGTTGTCCAGTTTCCATTTTGGGGTTCAGGTGCAACGACGGTCATACTTGGATTTAGTCGTTCATCTTGTTCCAAAGAATCCATGACTTTTCTTCGCCAACCTTTCAGCATTTGGCCATTAGGCGGAGTAGGACCTGCTAAAAAAACACCTAGTTTTGGAAAAATCGTTGTATGATTTCTAGCAAATAAAGTTCTTATGGGTTCATGTTTTTCCATATCAATTAATTTTCTAGTTATAGATAATTTCATTTAGGTATGATTTTTATTGCTCGAATCGTAGCTTGGAAATTCATTTCCAAGGAAACATTTTTAGCTATATTTTTCTTGGAAATGAATTTCCAAGCTACGGTGACCAAATGAGTTCATTTTGAGCTAATTTTTTTCAAATGCATCTCTTTCCTGTGCTATAATTTTTAAAGGTATTTTACGCCAAGCTTCTCCCCCAATTCCATAATATCTTCCAACCGAGCAATAGCAGTCAACCAATCAGCAGGAATACCCGCAGCCCCATAATAAAGTCCTGCCAAACCACCAGCAATAGCGGCAGTCGTATCCGTATCATACCCTAAATTAATAGCTGTTAAAACGATTTCGCTATAGGTGTCTCTTTGTAAAAAACACCAAATACTAGTTTCAATAGATTCCATAACATAGCCACCAGATTTTAATTCGTCGTAAGGAACATCTCGAATATCATTTTCAATCAACCGAATAAATAGTTTAGATTCATTGGCAGAAAAATCAATCTTTTCCCAAAAGGCTAATATCTCTTGTTGCATCAACAGATAACTCTCCACTTTATCTTTACCATTTAGCAAATGCTCTGCTAATCGTAGATAAATTAAACAACACATAGCTGCTCGAATATGTCGATGCGTTAAAGCGGAGACATTTCGAATAATTTCAAATTGTTCAGTTATATCCATGCCTTTAATGTAGAAGAGTAGCGGTAGAATTCGCATAAGCGAACCATTGCCATTATCGTATTCGTCCCCTAAGTATTTTAATAGAGTTAATTCTTCATATTCTTTGTTTCTTAGAATTCTTTTCAGATAAGTAATGGCTCTTGAAGTGGTAATGCCAATATCAAATACCTCTCCTCTAGCCGTCCAATAATTAGCTTCCTTCCAGTTTAAAAAATTAGTTCCGATATCCGCTAAATCGTAGCCTTTTACTAAGGATTCTGCTAAGCAAAAAGTAAGGGAACTATCATCCGACCAAGTTCCAGCAGGTACTAAATATCTATGAAACCCAATCATCTCTTTTGCAGGATTTTTTTTCATTTGATCTCTGGTGCAAAACTCAAAAGGAACACCTAAAGCATCGCCAACAGCAACGCCTAAGAGTGCATCTTGTACTTTATTATATTGCATACTTGGATTATTTTCAATAGCATTCTTTTTGAATAATTTCATTAACTGAAGATCTAATTTTTTAATAAATAATCTTCCGTACTTTCCTTTTTCTAATTGTTTGGCTAGAAAAGGCGGTAAATCATTTTCAATCTCCTCCGCAACTGAACCAATCGCCATTGCCAAGTTGGCAACCGTATCGACATCGCCTTGATATTCCACACTTTGTATTAAAATGGCACTCAATCGGTCGTATTTTTGAATAGCTGCTAAAGCTGCCAAAACAGCTTCTCGACCTCGCATATTCACCTTTCCTTTCCAGTTAAAATCCCAATCAATCGGAATTAACTTTTTTAGGTAGCTTTCTAATTCCGATTTAGGTCCTTTTTTATACAAAAAATAATGTGTACTCAAAGCGACCATTTGTGCCGAAAAGACCCCTTCATCTGTATCGTGCGTTACTCTAGCTTGTATCTCTGCACGTTGTAAAATTTCTTGTTCGTCTGCCAAGACACCGAGTGGATAAGCCCGCATAGCAGCGCCATTCCGTTCACTAGTAGGAATAATTTTTTCTAAAAATTCCTTACCATCTTTCACAGATTTTAAAAAGGCATAGAAGCGACCAGCATAGCCTATTCTAACATCTCTTTTAAAGACTTCTACAAATTTATTGGCAATATTTAATGGTGTCCATTCTGCATTTTCTAGTAATAATTCTGTCAAACCAATGGCCATTTGTGTGTCGTCGGTATAGCGGTTAAAATACCCAGAACCGTCCGCATGAGGTAAGTAATTCTGTAGTGTATTCTGTTCGAATACAAAGTCAGGAGCAAATTCATATCCGCTTCCGTAGGCATCTCCAATAGTGGCTTCTAACATCATATGCATTTGGTTTAATGTGAAAAAATTGAGCTGGATTCTTTCATTTTGGCAGCAAGCGTCATTAATTTTTGTTTTCCCTCCACCTTATCTATCATAAATTGGGGTAAACTTTTGATTCCATGTTTAGCTGCCAAAATACCCGTAACTAAAGCTGCTAAGGAGTCCACATCACCGCCCATTAGGATGGCTTGTTTTAAGCCACTAAAGGGGTCTTTGGCGTATTTTAAAAGATATAAGACAGTTGCCGCTGTTAACATAGCATCCGAAGGAATCCCTTTTATACCTGCTAAAAATCTTGGTTGTTCTATGGGTTGTGGACCACCTAAAATGAGATAGTCCTTTTTTCTTAAATATTCAGGTGCAGGAAGTTTATTAACTGCATTTAATAGTAAAAAAGTTTCTTGATCAAGATCTTTTATAAACGATTGACAATAAGGAATTAGCTTAAACGGATTTCCCATTTTAATCAATAAAAAATGAGTTGCTTGAGCTATCAAAATACTAGCTGCCCTAGCTTTTGGATGAGGATGAGTGGCATCTGCATTAATTAAAGCGTATTGTCGAATCAACTTTTCTGGGATTAAACCAAAAGGAATAGCCCTCATTACTGGTGCATTGCCAGGATACGGTCTATTGCTTTGAAAAGCTCTAATTTCCTCTATTCTTTTAGTGCCTTCATAAAACCACCGCATTGATCCATGTCCATTCCTGCCAAAACCCTTTATCTTTTTGTCTGCTAAAAACTCCTTTTGCCAGTAGTCAACTAATAAATCAATGGTAAAAAGGCGATTAGATAATATGGCTTTAATACTGCCAATAGTCATTTCTGTATCATCCGTATAATCCCAAGGTTGATAATTTTTAACAAAATTTTCTAGTTGTGCTTTAGGAACATTAATGTGCTGTCGGGCATTGACAAATTTTGTGAAGTCCACATTCGCTTTTATCCAATCTCTATCTTGAAATTCTACACCAGCACCAAAAGCATCTCCAATGGCTATTCCTAAAAGGAGATTTTTAAAATTCATTTTTATGGATTTAGTTGCGCTATTTTTAACTTAATTAGTGATGCATGAGACAATGGTTTTTTAGGATTTTCTATAGCTGCATTCGTTTCATAATCCAATAAAATAACTGTTTTAGTTAGGGCCAATTCCTTTAATTGATTGACTTCTTTAGTTAACTTATTATCTAGAATCCAATTATAAGTTGGTACATAAATTTGTTGTCTAGCAGAGATATAATCTAATAACTCTTGTCCATCAATACCTTTTCTATGGCCCTTTGGTTTGCCGAATTTTCTAACTGTTCTTTTCAAACCTTTCATAGTTGTAATGGTGAATTTGTTAAGGTCAATGTCTTCTTTGTCGAAAACCTTTAGACCTTGCCAAATGCCTTCCATTGATGCTGAATAAGTTTTTTCTGAAAAAGGCACAGGTATATTACCTATTGGGTAAAAGGGACTGAATTTCAAAAATGGGAGTACCCCCTTAGAAGTCACATCAATGATAATCGCATTGGGATAATCCTTTAAAATATTGGCAACTTTTCTTCTTTTACTTTGAACGAGGATCATTTCTTAGATTAAAAATTGAGTGATAATGGAAAAAGAGTATCCAATGTGTATTGTTTTTTTGTGTATTTTTAACACAAATATACGGAGTTATGAAAGTGGAAAGCAAATAATTTGTGTTTTTATTACATAATTAATTTTGTGTTTTTATTACACAATTAATTTTGTGATTTTATTACTGAAAAGAAAAAATGGTTTTATCTAATTGATTTCCAGATAGATAAGGTTGGTGTATGGAAAGTAAATAAAATAAAAAACCCTTTGACTCCCTAATCTATTACTAAAGAGATTAGGGAATCAAGGGATATAGGATGGTTGACCTTCAGCCAACCTAAAGCTGATTTTTAAAAATATAACGGGTTGACTGAAGGTCAACCATCCAATGAAATGCAAATCAAATAATTCAACAATTTTGACAAGTTTATCAAGGTAGTTGATACGATTAAACCCCAACAGGGTAGGGTGTTCAAAATATCGTATAAAAGTTGCGTTAGTTTTAAGCCACAACGTGGCGGCATATCGTAGCATAGGGCAAAGCCCTATGGGAATTACCAACCATCACTCATACCGCAAAGACTCAATAGGATTCCCCTTAGCCGCTCGCAAAGCATGAAACCCAGTAGTCAACAAAGTAATCAACAGTACAATTACCAAAGCAACCCCAAATAAGAAGTAATTCATGTCGGTATGATAGGCAAAAGTTCCTAGCCATTGCTTCATGAAATACCAGACAATAATAAAAGCGGGAACAGCAGCTATGGCAACTAAAATTAAAAAATTACGAGTTAGTAAAAAAATGATGTCGCCCGTATTGGCACCCAATATTTTTCTGACGCCAATTTCTTTTCTTCTTTGTTCTGCGGTAAAAGAAGCCAAACCGAATAAGCCTAAGCAGGCAATAAAAATCATCAATACACTAAATAAGGTGAAAATACTTGCTCGTTTCTGGTCGGCTTCATATAGTTCCATAAAGGCGGTATCGACAAAATCAAATTCAAAAGGCGTATTGGGAAATAAGTCTTTCCATTGGCTTTCTACAAAAGCAATGATGTTCGTAACCGCTGCTTTATTAGCAGGATTGATCCGCACATGAACCTGTCCATTATTAAAATTAGGGGCAAAAAGCAAAGATTCAATGGGATCGTATAAAGAGCGTTGGTGAAAATCTTTGACGACGCCAACTACTCTAGAAATAGCTAGCGTATCATCCGTACCAAACTGCACTTTCTTACCAATTGGATCCGTCCAACCCATTCGTTTTACCATTGCTTCATTGACCAAAACAGCCGCCGTAGTATCTGAACCAAATGCTAAACTAAAGCCTCGACCTGCTGCCATCTCTACCCCTAAAGTATTAAAGTAATCATAATCTACAGCGTATAAATTAACGCCCAGTTGGTTCATCGTTCCAGCCGAGGTTTCCACGTTCATTAGATTTTTACCATAGCCATTGCCAGGTGAATTAGAAGCCGAACCAACCATGGTAATTTGTGGGTTCTGTAATAACTTGTCTCGAATGACAGGGTATTTCGTTCTTGCACTTTGGCCTTGCAAGGAAAAAGTCATAATATGTTCCTTATCAAAACCTAAATCTTTATTGGAGAGGTAATTCATTTGATCGTAGATAATGCCTGTTCCAATTAGCATAAATAAGGTGATCGCAAATTGAATGCCGACCAATGTTTTTCTAAGCATTGGATTCCCCGTTCCTTTTGCCAAAGTGCCTTTTAGGACACTAATGGGTTGAAAAGCAGAAAGGAAAAAAGCGGGGTAACTACCGCCTGCAATGCCCACTAAAAGGATAATGCCTAGAATCGACCCTAATATGGCAGGCGTACCTAATAAACTGGTGGTCAAGTTTAAATCAAAAGTGCTGTTGAAAATGGGCAGCAATAAAAAGACAAATCCTAAACTGAGCAATAACGCAACGACCGTAAATAAAATAGATTCTGATAAAAATTGGACAATCAATTGACTACGATCGGAGCCCAAAACTTTTCTAATACCCACTTCCGTCGCTCGTTTGGTCGCTCTTGCGGTCGATAAGTTCATATAATTGATGCAGGCAATAAGCAATAAAAATAAGCCAACTGCACCAAAGATATACAGAAAACCCATTTCTCCAACTGGTTCTGGTTCGCCCGCAAAATCGGAGGTTAAATGAATGTCTGTCAAGGGCAATAGCTCGTACTTAATTTTTATATCATATTGATCAAAGATAGTCGCTACATATTTTTCGATGACTTGTGGTAATTTGGCGGAAAAACTAGCCGCATCTGTTCCTTCTTTTAGTAAAACATAACTGTATAAATTGAAGCCTCCCCAATTAGTTGAATTATTCACTCGAGTCATCGTGTTTAAAGAAATCATGGCTTCTGCAATCAGATGGGAGTGATTGGGCATATCTTCATAAATCCCCGTTACGGTGTATTCTCGACCACTAGGCGTTTTAAGAATTTCCCCAATTGGATCATTATTCCCAAATATTTGTTTAGCCCTAGAAGCATCTAAAGCGACGGAATTGGGATCTCTTAAAGCCGTTTTAGCATCACCCTTAATGAAATTAAAAGAGAAAACATCACAAACGGTAGAATCTACTACAAATACTTTTTCAACGAAATGAAACTGACCGTTTCGCTCGAATTGTGTCCGACCATTTCCTCTAAAACGAACATATTCTTCTACTTCTGGATAATCTTTTTTTAGTTGAGGTGCTAAAGGCGCTTGTGTAGAAGCCCATCTAAAGGCATCGTCAGGTTCGGTCAAATCCGAGGAGACTCGGTAGATGCGGTCTGCCTTTTCGTGGTACGTATCAAAACGGCTTTCTTCAGTAATGTATAATAGGATGAATAAGGTGGACGTAATCCCCACGGTTAAACCCAAAATATTTAGTAAGGTATACCCTGGTTGGCGTCTAAAATTGCGGAGCGCAATTTGGAAATAATTTTTTAACATGGTTAACAGTTGTCAGGTGATAAAAGTCGGTTGGTGAAGATAATAAAAAAAAGATGTTGGTAGAAAGCTTTTCGATGAATAGTGGGATGTGGTCTATAAAGGACTTAGTTTGATGTAGGAATATATTGTTATTAAATAAAAGCAACTTAGACGGTTCAGAATTAGGGAAATATAGTTGTTTTTTATCTTCGAATTTTTGAATAATTAATGATGTTGGATTGGGAGTGAAAAATCATAGTTCATAAATCTTACGTCATAAATCTGCCACGTATAAGCAGATGGATTTATGATTTAAAAAAACATCTCTGTAACTCCGAGAAAATTTGAAGTTGAAGTTGAATTTGAGGTTGAAAAGTTATTTAGACAAAGAAAAAGAAAAAGTAGCCCCTTCTCCAATCGTAGATTCTACCCAAATTTTACCGTCGTGCATATCAATAATTTTTTTACAAAGTGCCAAACCGATGCCAGTACCTTGGTATTCCTTCTTATTATGCAGTCGTTTGAATAATAAAAATATCTTTTCAAAGTAGGTATTTTCGATACCAATCCCATTATCTTTTACACTAAAAACTGCGGACTTGTTATCCGTAAAAGCGGAAAGTACAATGTTTGGTGTTTTGTCTGGTTGTCTGTATTTTATAGAATTATTCAATAGAATATGGAGTAGTTGGCTTAATTTTGAGCGATCCCCTTTGATGAAAGAGGTAGCTAATTCAGTTTGGATTTTGACTTCATGCTGTGCTATTATTTGTTCATTTTGCTGTAATACTTCTTGAACTAGCTCTACTAAATTGATCTTTTCCTTTTTAACCTGACTGTTTTGCAAAGTTGAATAGGCCATAATATCATTGAGTAGTAAAGTCATATCCTTGGCACTGTTATCTATGAAATTAAGGTATTCCATTTCATCAATCTGCAAGCGGTCAGCGGTTGTTCTTTTGAGTAATTGGGCGAAATTGATAATATTGGATAAAGGCGTTCTTAAGTCGTGAGAGGCAATAAAAGCGAAATTTTCTAACTGTAAATTGGAATCAATATATTTTTTTAGTTCTTGATTCTTTTTCTTAATCAATTGACTAGCTTCTTTTCGTTTATACAGTAAATACAAAATATAAAGACCTGCTAAAACAATAATACCAACAAAGGTCCACAAGCGATTAATAAAACGATTGGTTACTTCTTGCTCTGTTTGTAAATAGGCAATTGCTTTTTCTTTTTCATGGGATCGATACTTAGCTTCTAATTCAATGGTCTGTGCTAATTTTTGTTTTTGAAAAATGCTATCATTAATTTCATGATATGCTTTTACAAAAAAATACGCTTGTTCAAATTGACCTTGAGCTTCCATTGCTTCGGCAATCAATTTTCGAGCTTCTTGTTCAATATTTACGGTCTTAATAATCAAATCTCTACCCGAAGATTTTCCTATTTCTAGTATCTTTTTTCCATATTTTAATACCTTGGAGTAATCTTTTTTACACAGTGCTACTCTAGCTAATCCAAGTGTATTATAAGTAAGGTTTTCCGTCATATTCTTGTCAAGCGCATAATTATACGCCTTATTGACCCATTTTTCTGCTTTTTTGCATTGCTTTTGTGCCAAAGCTAGATCTGCTTGATAGGTCCAATTCCATACTTTGGAAGGTTCATCTGCTAAAGCTTCATTTAATTTAAGTCCCTCTGCAAAGATGTTGGTAGCTTTCTCAAATTGCTTTGTTTTTGTTAAAATCCGACCATAATCATCTGCATAAATACTCAGAATTTGGGTATATTTATTTCTCCTTGCTACCTCAAAAGCTCTTTCTATATAAATGACAGCCTTATCATATTCTCCTAAAGCACTATGAAATTGCCCTAAATTAGCTAACATCAGGGCTTTTATACTTTTTTCTTTTTTTATATTATTATCAAAAATCTCAATGCCTTTCAAGTAGTATTGAATAACGGTATATGGCTTTTCTTTATAGGAAAATAGGAGGGCTAAATTATTATAACAGGCAGCTTGAGTAGCGTAATCGTTAATGATTTCTGCTAATTCGATGGCTTTTTCGTAATGATAAACCATACTATCTTTAGAGGCAGACATTTTATAAAACCCAATGCCCATATTTTTATGGGCAATAGATTGTCCTTTTATATACCCTGCTTTGATGGCTGCTGTGTGTGCCAATCGACCATATTTTAAGGTAGAATCTCCAGATATTCTTCGGTTGTTATAACTAATTGCGTTTAGTAAATCTACATGGGCTTCACCTTCGTTGATGGTAGGTAACTGTTGGATTAAACTATCGATTGTTTCTTGATAAGTTTGGGCAAGGGAAACTTTAGGACATAGGCTAATTAATAGCAGAACTGCATATATAATTAAAGGTGTATATTTTTTTTGCCAGATTCCCATTATTGGACTTTAGTGTGTAGTTGAAAAATTGTAAATACAAAGAGAGGGGAATTGGGGGATGCTAATTGGATAAAAGCATAAAATATGCCAACTAAGTTGGAAGGTATTGGTTAGGACAAAACAAGTTAGAGAATAGGGGGGTAGCAATATCAATGGCAATAGGAGAGAGTTCTGTTTTGATTAATAATTGACAATTAAAGAAAGAGAAATAGCTAATGTTTCTAGCGTATTTTATGGATTTTTGTGCTAATACAATTAATTAAAAACTATCTGAATTTGAACACCTTGACAAAAATACTTCCCGTTCTTTGCTTATTTTTAATGAGTGCCATTCATCCGCTAACTGCCCAAGAAAAAATTAAAGGGAGCATTGAAGTGGACGATCAAACCAGAAAATTCCGCCTTTACCTTCCTGCCAACTATAGTGAAGAAAACCCAATGCCCATTGTTTTTAATTTGCATGGGCTAACTTCAGACCCTAACCAGCAGCAATTGTATACCCGAATGAATGAAGTGGCAGAGGAAAATGGCTTTATCGTTTGCTACCCCAAAGGCAAAAATAGAGCATGGAATGTTAATTTTCCTTTTCCATCAAGCAAAGAAGATGACGTGAAGTTTATCGCTACTTTAATAGATACTTTAAGCCACAAGTATGCTATTGATTTAAATCGAGTGTATGCTTGTGGTTTTTCTAATGGGGGCTATATGAGTTATAAATTAGCTTGTGAATTATCCGATAAAATAGTGGCAGTTGCGGCGGTGGCGGGTACTTTTGTCCCAAACCAGGAATTGGCGTGTCAACCAAGTCGAGCGGTGCCTATATTACATATTCATGGGACAGCAGATCCCATAGTTCGTTATAAGGGATCTCCTGTGGCAATAAGTGCAGAAAAAACCGTCGAATTTTGGCGAACACAGAATGGTTGTAAGGAAAATCCTGAGATTACCGTCATAGATAATAAGGTCAAATTCGATTTTAGTAAGGCTACGCGGTATGATTTTGTTGATTGTTCACAAGATGCTATGGTTAGTTTTATCAAGGTGAAAAATGGTGGACATACTTGGCCTGGCGCAAAAATTATTACAGGCGTCACCAATAAAGATTTTAATGCAAGTGCCGTAATTTGGGACTTCTTTGAGCCATTTACTTTTGAAACAACTCAGTTTGCTTTGAATCAACCTAACCTACCTAATAAAGTCGCTATCCATTCAACCCAATTAAAAGTATCTCCGAATCCAACCTTCGGAAATATAGTACTTGAAATACAGCTTGACAAAGCAATGCCGCTTGCTCGAAGTTTGTACAGTATGCAAGGACAACAACTCTTGAAGACGGAAACGCTAGAAGCCCCAAAAGGAAATTTACAATGGGCTTATGATTTATCTTCCCTTCCAGATGGTATGTATTTATTGACCGTACAAGTAGGAACAACAGCTATTTCAAAGAAGGTTATTTTGAAAAACTAAGGGAGACAATATTGATTAGGTGCATCTCAAAGTGCAAGTTTTAAGGATAAAAAAGTAGTTGTTTTACATCTCTTCTTTTAGCATAATCTTTTAGTAGCACCTCTTGCTGTTTTAATTAAATTCGTAAAAAAAAAAAGCTAATACTAAGTCAAAATTAAAATTTCATAGAATTATTTTTCAAAAATTTTAATGGTAGAATTTGTTGATAATCAATGAGTTATTGGTTATGAAAAAGGTTGATTTAAAATGAAAACTAATTGATTAGTTGATTAACGAATTAATTAGTTGTAGCTTTGTGATGTGAAATTTAAAATACAATTATGCAAAAATTAGCTAAGCGAGAAGAACAAATCATGCAAGTCTTATGGATGCTGGAAAAAGCATTTGTTAAAGAAATTGTAGCGGCATTACCTGAACCTAGACCACATTATAACAGCGTATCGACTATGGTTCGGATTTTAGAAGATAAAGGATTTATTGGGCATATAGCCTACGGAAAGACCCACCAATACTTTCCCAAGATAACGAAAGAGACCTATCAAAAAGAGGCGGTAGGAGAGGTTTTGGAAAAGTACTTTGACAACTCTTATTCTAAGATGGTGGCTTATTTTGCGGAACAAGAAAATATTAGTCAAGACGAATTAGAAAACATTCTTGATATGATAAAAAATAATAAAAAATCATGATACCTTATCTTTTGCATGTTTCCATTTTATTGGCAGGAGGGTATGCTTTTTATTGGTTTTTACTCCGCCAAGAGACCTTTTTTAGACTCAATAGAATCATATTATTAGCTTGCCTCATTTTACCCTTGGTTTTGCCTTTAGTAACAATTCCTGCGAATTGGTCGCTTCAATTATTGCCTACTACAGCTATTTCTTCGGTGGTTTTTCCTTCGGATAATGCTCCAAAAGCGTCTTTGCTAGCACCCCAAAAGGGAACGGACGAAGTACGGTCTAACGAGTCAACCCCTACAACTTTTAAGCAGGAAAATAGCTTGATGGAGCCAGCCACAACGCTTTCTATGTACAAGGTGTTGACCAATCTTTATTTAACGGGTGTTTTTGTTTTTCTATTGACCTTTTTCATTCAGTTGGTATTGATTCTAGCGAAAAAGAATACCTTGAATCTAATAAAAGACGGTAAATATCAAATTGTAGAACTCGTAAAAGAAGAAGCACCTTATTCGTTTTGGCATAGCATTTTTATCAATCCAGCGGTATATGATCCAGACACTTATGAACAGATAGTTGCCCACGAAAAAATCCATATTGATCAGGCGCATTTTATAGATAAATTGATCGTCGAATGTCTCTTAATTGCCTTTTGGTTCAATCCTTTTATCTGGTTATTTCGCAAAGCCATTTCCAATAATTTAGAATTTTTGACGGATCAAAGTATGCTAACCAAAGGGTTTCCCAAACAAGCGTATCAACTGAGTTTATTCAAAGTATCCGTTCCTCAGTTTCCATTAAATCTGACCACTAATTATAATCAATCATTTTTAAAAAATAGAATTGCTATGATGAATACCAAGAAATCGTCTGCTCGATCCGTATGGAAATATTTATTTATGCTTCCGTTACTAGGTTTTTCTATGATGAGTTTGAATACTGTTGAACAAAACGATTCGAACGCTGCAATCACTCCAATTGATGCTTCAAAAATTAACCCAATCGTTGAAAAAGAACAATCAATCTCACCAATTGTCACCACCCAAAACCCAACTAAATCAAATAAATTAGCGGAATCTTCTAGGAAAAAATCAAAAATAAAAACAGCAAAGCAAGCCGTTTTAGGGCCAAATGCAGGCTTATGGAAAGGGGAAGTAAAAGGCAATAAGGTTTGCTTTTTTTTAAATGCCGCTGGTTTGGCTAATACCAAAACAAGACAACTATGCTTTTTAGAAAATGAAATAAAGGGATTTTCCAAAAATTCCAATAGCGGATTTAGTATCGAACAAACACAAGGCACTTTATTGATGGAAGGTTCTTTTTCCACCGATAAAGGACATGGTACTTTTACCTTTAAACCCAATCCTTCTTTTGTTCGATTTCTGAAAAATGAGGAGATGATTGAAATTAAAGAAGAGAAAATCATCCTGTTATTCTTTCACAATATAAGTAAAACCTATATTAAAGAGGTTGTTCAGGCGAGCATTGATAAAGGTATTAAAAGACATTCCCTTAGTTTTAATGAGGATGAGCATGTTTTTGCAGTCGTTAATAATGGACATTCTAATCGGTCATCCAACCAACATTCAGACGGAAAAGTAAGTGTAGAAACGATTAATGGAGTCACTTATGTACAAGGCGAAGGCACCCATAATATTAATGGAACGGTAATAAAGGTTACTGGCAATGAAACTTGGATGGTAGAACAAGATGGTAGTGCCCAGTTACTCAAAGATGGGGCAAATAAAAAAGATAGGGTTTCTCCAAAAAGAAAAACTCATTTTAATAGGACTAATAAAACTCGCCAATCCTCCTCTGGAATAGAGCAACATTATTTAAAGGGTAGCAAAGGAAA
This sequence comes from Saprospiraceae bacterium, assembly GCA_965277445.1. Classification (GTDB taxonomy): domain Bacteria; phylum Bacteroidota; class Bacteroidia; order Chitinophagales; family Saprospiraceae; genus JAFMDF01. The sequence goes on from CBDICY010000013.1 coordinate 614,806, forward strand.
AGGACATTTAGATTGGATTGGTTATCAAAATACGATGTTAGAGCGGTCTACTCAGTCGTTATGGAAATTGCCTGCATTTTGCCAAGCGCTTCGGAGTGAATTGGTCAAAGATGAAATCATTGAAGATGGAGACAAAATACTATTTTATTTTGGTCAAAAAGGAGCTTATGTTAATGGATGGCATTTATCAGGTGGACACGAAACTAAATATTTTGAATTAGCTCAGAAATATAATATTCGGGTATCCAAAGGCTGGAATATAGAATTAGATGGGCAGAATGTATTAGTCAGCGGTTCTGTAAGGGATGTAGAACAATTAAAAAAAGACTTGCAGGAAACATTAATTGAAGACGGTTTAATAGCCAATAAAAAAAATGAAATTTTAATGAAGATTTATGGTAATCGACTGATCGTGAATGGAAAAGATATTCCCAAAAATAAATTGACAAGATATTTTCAGCTTTTGCAGGATTACCGAGTCACGCCTTCGCCAGGTAAGATTATTCAGATGGGTAGAAAAAAAGGTAAAAATTATATCCATGTGGGCTATGGTGGGGATAATTCCTTTTTTGGCACTTTTTCATCGGAGTCTTAATCAATAATTAGATTAGAGAGGAGAGACCATTTCATTGAGAGAACAGAGAGAATCCTATGTATCAATTCCCTGCTCTATTTTAAATTGTATCGATATTCGCTAAAAAGTATAAAAAAATCCGTTGTTTAATCAATCTGTTGTTGAACTTTTTGGAACAACAGATTAAGTAAACAACGGATGATAATAGATTATTTTCTCTAACTTATGCCATTCACAGCATTATTGTCAGCAAGTAGAAAATGTATCCATTCTTATATCCTAAATTAAAGACTTTTAAAAACTTTTACATTTTACGATACATTAATCACAGGTGGCGGCACCCATGTCAAATCGGTCACAGAGGGCTCAGGCCAATATAACCGAAGCGTCAAGCTAAAATCTGAATTGTCCGCATTGGACTGACTTGCAAGTGGATTTGATGGTATTGGTAACCAATTGGATTTTTTATGCTGCTCTACTGGTTTTTGAGCTTGCACATATATTGTTAATGAACCATCACCTGAATCAAAATGTAAATCGGAGTTGCTTCCTAAGGCATATCTATTAATGTCATTATACACTAATAAATTTCTATTATTATACGCCGTCAGCGACCAAAACCCTTTGACGGGTGGTAATTGGTCAGCTTCGAAGCGTATGGTATATTTGTTTTGACCATTTAGATTCGTGCCATTTGTCTCCGTAGTAATATTAGGATAAACAGCGTCCTCAGGAAGATTAGCACCTAAACCAGTATAGGCTTGGTAGGCACGTTGGGTGTAATTTGTGCCATACGTCCCCTTACCTATGACTTGGTCAAACCAACCGTTAGTATCAACTTTGGTGCTGTTTCGCTTATCAATTATCTCTCCTTTGATAATCATTGGCGTTCCTGTTGTTTCCATCTTTATCCAAGCATTCTCTGAAAATGTTGGAATATTTAATAATTTATCTTGAACCTCTTTTTCCGTAGACAACGTCATATAATCAAATGTACCCTCTTTAGTTGGAACAATGCCAATTGATGCCATTTCTGCTACGATTTTTTTATCTGCAGGAGCAGGAGGATTATCCACCATTAATTGCATCATGTTATTGAAAAAATCGTTTATTCCGATTTCCCTAACAGCTTCTACTGGTGAAAGCGAATCTTTTTCGGCTTCGATAGTTGCTATCGTATCCTCGATAGCCGTTATTTTATCAAAAACTGTTGGAATGGAAGGAGTTGTAGGATTACGATATTCGGTTAAAGTCTTTAAGTTAAAATTGTTTTGCAAAGCCCAAATTTCCTCCGCATTCTTATCTACCTCTATTCTTCCTAGCATCCAAATCATATCCGTAGGTGAATTAATCGGAATTAGGTCTTCTAAACCATCAGGTATTATGTTATTCCATTTTGGCCCAGTAATTAAATATTTTGCTCCATCTGTTACCCCTGTTCGCTGTCCGATAGATTCAAAGACGTTGGAATAAGCATCCAAGAAGGGTAATAGATAATATTTTTTATTGGTTACGGGTACTTCTAAGACTAGAGGTTCGTTCCCTAAATCCATCCATGCGACCGTATAAAAAGTATCTACATTTGGTTTAACGACATCCGTAAATTTATAATTTGGGAACTTACGAACTCTCGCCATTTTATTGACAGGTGCTTTACCCATTGGAGTAGCTATTTCTATATTTTCAGTACTCACTAATTTGGTCTGATTCATCAAGACCAACGGATAACCAAAAGTATAGACCCTTCTAGCGATTTCGATAATTTTTTGATTGTTTAGAATTGCCGTTTTATTTGCTATTATATTTTCCATAATGATTTTTATATAGATGTTTTACCTCGCAGCCGAAAACTGCGAGGCAAGTGGGAGAACCTTTATAATAAAGGCTATGTTGTTGTTAGTGGATTCAGCGCTACTACTGGAAAGTTCCATGCTAAATCAAAAACTTCTTGTTTGGGCCAATACAAACGTAGCATTAGGGTCATTCCTCCCGCATCAGCTACATCAGTAGCAGCCGGTAGCCAGTTACTTACTGGGATACCTGATCCCGAAGATGGTTGCTGACTTTGAACATAAAGCACTAAATCTCCATTCGACTCAAAGACTAAATCAGATCTACTCCCCAACGAATATCTATTAAGAGAATTGGCTACTAAGTAATCTTGACTACCATACATCGTCAAAGACCAGAAGGCATTGACAGGAGGTAATTGACCACTTTTAAAAGTAACGGTATAGTTCTTGCGTGAATCTAATAAAGTCCCATCACTCTCCGTTAGGATGGCTGGATAAAGCGCATCTTCTTTTAAATTAGCGCCCAAACCAGCAAAAGCAATGAAAGCCCTTTGGGTATAATGTGTACCATATTCACCTATGTTATTGGAGACAAAAAACCAACCATTTCTACTTGCACCGTCACTTACACCATAATTTTTATTATCATTTAAAGCTTCATGAGCAATACTTGGCGTACCTGTTTTTTGCATGGCTTCCATACTCTGTATTGCTAGATCAGGGATGGTATCTAATGCAAGGTTTTGTTCTTCTGTAAACCTTCTCCTATCCCAAGTTGCCCCTTGCGTGGTAATATGTATATTTAAGGTTCTCCCTATTTCTGTAATAAAGTCTTCATCTCTCTCTGGATATGGGTTGTCTACCATTAAATCCGTCATCTTATTGATAAACGCTTCCATTGTTAGTGCTTTAACTGCATCAAGAGGAATAGGGTTTATAGTAGAATCAACTGATCCCAACGGAGCAGGCATAACCGAGCCATATTCACTCAATGGCACTAAAGTAACCCCATCTTGTAGAGGCCAAACAATTTCTTGACCGTCTTGGGTACTATTGACTTGAAACCTCCCCAACATCCAAATCATATTCGTTGGTGCATGAATTCGCTGCATACTTTTAATATCACTTCTATTCCAGCGACCAATTTTATTGCGCCCAATTCTTCCAATTTCCTTTTTATTATCTTTATGGTACGCTGAGGTAATGTCGTCAATTCCTTTTGCCTGCCATCCTGGAGGGACAATTAAGTAAACTCCAGCTTCTGCACCAGTAGTTCTAGTTCCCAAAGATTCAAATACATTAGAATATGCATCCATGAAAGGCATCATAAAAAACCTATTATTTTTTGTTGTATTGGTGGTAGTATACGCTGTATTATTGACCTTTGTAGTCGTCGTAACCGTATTCTCAACTACTGTATTAGGAATTGTCAATACCATAGGGCCTTTTGTTAAATCCATCCAAGTGGGGGTATAATAAGTGTCCACATTCCCCTTTACTACCGTTCTATAACTAGCATCTCTAAATTGACGCACCCTTCCTACTTGATTAATTGGTGCTAAGCCCCAATCATTAGGACTTACTACATTGGTATTTGTTTTTTTGGTGTAGTCCATTAATACTAAAGAAAAGCCATACATATAAGTTCGATAAGCTAAATCAAAGAAGTTTGTTTCGATTTTATCTACAACGGTTGGATGATTTTTTACTGCTTTTTTGACGTTGCCTAAAGTAATCCCCAAGTCATTTTTTACTGTTATTACTTCTTTTTCGATTTTCTCTCCAACCTCCTTTCCTACGCTTATAGCTTTATCTTTGATTTTTTCTATGCTACCATTACCATTAGTTACTATAAATTTTTCTTCCTCCACCTTCTTGATAATACCGTCTTTAGAGCTATTAATATTTTCTGGACTTTTCATAATTTGATAAAAGTTTATAAGGCGGTCGGATATTATTCAATTTGACCTACTAGCCTTTCGTTATAAAAAATAGAATAGAACGTTCTACTTCAAAAGTAGGCTCAAACCTATTTTTAAACGTTCGGATTCATCGGGAAGAAGGTCGGATTCATCGGGAAGGAGTTCGGATTCATCGGGAAAAAGCTTGAAGGTAGGCAGTTCTATTTTTTGTAATAGTAAGTACCAACTCATAATTAGTTTAAAATTTCAGGGAGATTATTTTTTCGATAGTTTTCTTTAAAAAAACCAGTCATAGCACCGCTACGGCTTGATTTTTTAGAGGAAAATAGCGGAAAAAGAAGCCGCTGAAAATTAATAATAATTGTGTGTTGGTACTTAATAGCAAGTAGCTTAACATCAATCCTTATCCATAAGTGACGAGGTAGCAATAAAGTGTACCAAAGTACGCAGTAATTTTTATTTCTAAGGGCATTTAAAAAATCGCATATAACCCAGCTAAATAAGGCTTTTTTAGGGGGTCTTAGAAATAAATAAGAACAAGTAATATAGCTCAATTTATTCCTGCGTTGTCACTAATAGTTTTTTTTTAATATGTCCGATTTGTCACCCCATCATGTCCGTTGTGTCTCCTATTAAGCTTAATAAATTTGCATTATTGATATATGAATAGAAATCGTATTATTTACTAACTCTAATTAAACTATTTCACAATGCACATTTTCCTCTCTACATTTCTACTAATTGGCTGTTTATTTGGTTTATTTTTAATGGTAAAATCTGCTGAAAGAAAAAATCGTTTCTTTCGACTGTGCTTCCTGACAACAGCTATTAGTTGTTTTATTACTTTAGGTTATTCTGGCACATTCGAAACCTTCTCGACCTCTATTCCTTTGCTAGTATTTTCCAGCCTATTCTTTTTTCCTATGATTTATTTTTCCCATTTATCTCCTACTACGCCGGTTATTGGTTTGAAACAAAGAGAGATGAAGACAACAAAAGAAGTCGCTCCAAAATTGAAATATCAAAAATCTAGCTTACAAACCGAACAAAAAAAGCAATTAGCAGAAAAAGTGATTACCTATATGGAAATAGAGAAAGGCTATCTACAACCAGGTTTAAAACTGACTAAATTAGCGAAGAAACTGCATATCTCTTCCCATTCCCTTTCTCAAATTATTAATGAACAAATGGGCTGTAGTTTCCTAGATTTTGTGAATAACTATCGAGTGCAAGCTGCCATTCATAAGTTAACGGATTCCGAATATCAATACTATACTATTATATCTATTGGGTATGAAGTAGGCTTCAACTCTAAGACTGCTTTTTATACAGCTTTTAAGAAACAAACCAGTTTGACGCCTGGTCATTATCGGAATACGAAGACAGGCGACAAAAAATAACGGATAAAACAGTATAATTCTGTTTTTAATAATGAACAAAAATCCGTTATTTTACAACTGTTATTTTACACAAAATACTTTTTAATTGGATTAAATCTCCTTGAAATATAAAAACTATACAAGAAAAATACCTTCTTTTTTTCCAATCCTTTTAGTTTTAATGCTTGGAACTTGTAGTATACAAAGTCTAGCGCAAGAGGAGGTGACAAATAAGGAAAGTATTACTCAAAACACTCCAGATACTTCGCAAATTATTGTAGCCAATTGGGCACAGCTAACTCAAGCGTACCAACTTGGAGATACGGCGACTTTCCATAATGATTTAGCAACACATCAAGCACTTGCCCATCAATACGGTTTTCGATTTGACCAAAACTTTGAATCCAATCGGCTAAATTTTACATACCACCAACTATTTGATGAGCTATTTATTTTAGAAGACCCTACGAATAGCTTAACTATTGAAGCGATTCAGCAATCCAAATACCAAAACCAATTTATTGGAAACCATAGCGAATCTACTATTCAAAGAGATCTGCTCAATTTTTTTCCAATTCCAACAGCATATAATGTAAAAAACACTTATTGGGTAAAGTTAAACACTATTAATTTGAGTAATAGCCAGGCAGAAGCATGGTTAATGGTTGGTTGGAATGAGCGGAGTTGGGAAAATATAGCAGTTTATGAGGATGATGGTAGAACTGTTAAAAGAGTAGGGCGCAGCGGACTTCGAACGCCTATTTCCAATAAGATAGGGAAAGATTGGCGAAATTTTGTACACCTCAAAGTACCTCCGCAAAGTCGATATACTTATTATTTTAAATTAGAGGGCGTCTTTTTTCCTAAATATCCTGATAGAATTGCTTTTTACCATTTTGATGAAGAAGCCTATTGGAGTAAGAAAAGTTTTTCTTTATTTGAAGATGGTGTTTTTTTAGGGGTCACTTTTATTTTGTTGCTTATTATTGTTGTCTTATATTTTTATAATCGTGAGCAGGATACGCTATTTTTTGCGCTCCAATTAGTAGGGATTTGGTTACATGATTTTTCAGATACGGAACATGTTGGTGCTAGTAATTTTTTTAACGAATTATTTCCTGGTGCTTTGGAAATGGGGCATTTTATAGCCGTATTAGGATTTTTAATGCTAACCCATGGTAGTATTTTATTTATGTTGACCTTTCTAGATGCCCAAAAATATGCTCCCAAAATAAAGAAATGGACACTTCGGATTTTATATTTATTGCAGATTTTATACATTTTTTTAGCCATATTTAATATTGGTTTACATAATTATGCAAATTACCCCTACCATTGGATAGTATACTATATTTCTTTTTTTCTCCTTTTATTGGCATCATTACCTTTAATGGTATTTGCTTTGGCGATAGTAGCATGGCAAAAGAAGCATCCCTTAGCAAAATTTTTCAGTATTGCCTATCTTCCTATAATTATTGGTTATTCTGTTGGATTTGGTGGAGAAGCGTTTTTTAATAATTTTACCGCTTCTAATTCCTTTCAAATTTTGATGAGAATGGGCTATTTAGTAACTTATTTTTTGTTTACCGTTGCTATTTTTTACAAACGTCAATTGGAGCGAAAGGAAATTTTGGAAAAACGATTGGCTTTGAGTATTAAATTAGAACAAGAACAACAAGAAGCCCAGCGCCTAAAAGAATTAGACAGTTTTAAAACTCGTTTATACACTAATTTGACCCATGAATTTAGAACGCCATTAACCGTTATTTTGGGCATGACCAAACAGCTGACGAATATGCCTCAAAAGAAACTAGCTACTGCTGTAAAAATGATAGAACGGAATGGACAAAGTTTACTCCAGTTGATTAACCAATTATTGGATTTATCCAAATTAGAGAATAAGGCGTTCCAGCTTAATTTACAGCGTAGTGATCTTATTCCCTTCCTGAAATATGTCACCGAAAGTTTTCAAAGTGCTGCTAATTCACAAAATTTATCGCTACGATTTCAAACCAACCTGGAACGCTTAGAGATGGATTTTGCTCCCCAGCAGATGACCCAAATAATGAGTAATTTACTCTCGAATGCTTTGAAATTTACGGCTTCGGAAGGAAAAATAACGGTAGCTATTAGTAGAAAAGAAGATTTATTATTCATAAAAGTAGCAGACAATGGTATCGGTATTCCAGCCGAAAAATTGCTTTATATTTTTGATAGATTTTATCAGGTAGATAATTCTTCGACGAGAAAAGGGGAAGGGACAGGTATAGGCTTAGCACATACCAAAGAATTGATAAAATTAATGGGCGGTACGATTAAAGTGGAAAGTATTTTAGGGGAAGGCACTACTTTCTTAGTACAACTGAAAATCTCTCAGAAGGCAGAAAGTGTACCTGTTAAACAACTTTATCCTACGCATTTAAAAGAAAAAAATAGCACTAGCAAAGTAATCACAACAACTTCCGCTGATGTTAAAAAAGACAACTTACCACAAATTTTAATTATAGAAGACAATCCCGATGTTATTGTTTACCTCCAATCTTGTTTAGCGAATGAGTATGAATTGAGTATTGCTTATAATGGTAGCATTGGTATAGAAAAAGCCTTAGCAGCCATCCCAGATATTATTATTAGCGATGTAATGATGCCTGACAAAGATGGTTATGAAGTTTGTGATACCTTAAAACAAGACGAACGAACGAGCCATATTCCCATTATTTTATTAACTGCCCGAGCAGACGCCGAGTCAAGAAATATTGGGTTTAGTAAAGGGGCGGATGCTTATTTGACGAAACCTTTTGACAAAGAAGAATTGATGATTCGATTAAGGCAAATGATTCAAAAGAAAGAACGACTGCTTGCTTTTCTCTCTGTAAGTTCGAAAGGAGAATACTTACAAAAAGAGGATCAGCAAACAATTTTAATAGAAGATGCATTTGTCCAAAAAGTACGAACCATTGTCGAGCGGCATTATACCGAAGAAAATTTTGCCCTTCCTCAACTCTGTCAAAAAATAGGCATGAGCCGCTCTCAACTATTTCGGAAAATGAAAGCACTTATCAATGTCTCGCCTTCTAGTTTCATTCGCAATTATCGAATGCAGCAAGCTAAATTATTGTTAGAATCGGGAGAATGGAATGTTTCTGAAGTCACCTATCGAGTAGGGTTGAAAGACATTTCTCATTTTTCAAGAATTTTTCAGGAGACTTTTGGGTATCCGCCTAGTACCGCGGTGGATAATAAGGCTGCGAAGGATAAAGAAGAAGAAGGTTAATTTTCAAATTGAAAAGTAAAATATGAATGCTATTCTGTTCAATATCAATTACTTAAGCGTTTTGTCTACTTTTACATTTTGATTTTTACATTTTACATTTAAAAAATTCTTCCAATTCATCCTCTAAATTCCAATTCCTGTCTACCACTTTCCCATATTCATCCCTTTTCCTTACCTTGCCTTCAATATATGCCTTAAGGATTATCGTTTTTTTGACGTAAACACAAGCTTGAATGATAGACTAGACAAACTCAAACGAAAAGAATGAGACGCTGGTGAAGCCCAATTCAAGTAATTTTGTTCAAATTTTTTTTGAACAGGCAACCCACCCTTATTTATTAGACGTAAGGGTTAATAATGAATGTGTTAATGGCAAAAGATATAATCAATGTACCCTTTTTGATCAAGGGATGCCGAGAAGGAAATCGGTCAAGTCAACTACGGTTGTATGAGCATTTCTACGGTTATGGCATGGGTGTATGTCTGCGCTATTGTAAAAACAGGGAAGAAGCATTAGAGGTTTTAAATGATGGATTTTTAAAAGCTTTTACAAAAATTGAACTCTACAACCCGCTTTATCCGTTTAAAGCATGGTTGCGCAAGATTTTAATCAACGCTTCTATTGACTATCATCGAAAATATCATAAATTAACGGGTGGAGAGGAATTAAGCTATGAAGCAGAGGTAAGAGCTTCGACCCATAATCTTGGTTTAGAAAACTTGGCTTATGATGATTTAATAAAAGTAATGCAAAAACTAAGTCCAGCCTATCGGTTAGTTTTTAATTTATATGTAGTAGATGGTTTGACGCATAAGGAAATTGCTAAAAAATTGACGATTTCAGAAGGGACCTCGAAATCTAATTTGGCAAAAGCAAAAAGAAAAATTCAAACATTTTTAGGTGCGTCCCATGGGATTTACTATAAACCCACATAAAATGGAAAGACACAATACAGACGATTTATTTAAAAAAATGTTGGAAAATCCGCCTCCAATGAGACCGGATATGGATGCCTTAGAAGATATGAATCGACGGCTCGATGCAGCGCAAACCAAGCGCAGAGGAGTTGTCTGGTGGTGGCCGATTCCTTTATTATTTCTACCTTTTTTATTGAGTAGTATTTTCTTTTATCTCAAATATCAAACCGCGCAAAATAGTCTTAATGAATTAAATGTACAATTAACGAATCAACAACTAAATACACAAATAGATACCCTTACACAAAGAATCACTATTTATCAATATGACACCGTTTTTAATCGAATTTATCAAGATGTAATTATTCAAAGAAATATATCAGAAATACCTGCTTTGTTGGCTACTAATGGAAGCGTTTTTAAACAACCACATTTACCAAATTTTGGGATACCAGATTTGACGGCTAATTCAGCAGCAGCTTTTAACACATTCGATAAAAGCAGTTTTCAGCCTTCCCAACTTGAACTGCTCAGGGATGGGAAGGTTCTTTCTTTGGGCGAAATAGCAGCCGTCTTGGGAAATAGTGGAATAGAGATAAAGGACAATAGTAATAATAGTCAAGCAAGATCAACATTGGGATTATTAATGCAGCACATCGAAACCTTGTCATTTTTAGACAATCGGTTTCAATATGAACATCAGTTGCCGCCATCTGATCACTTTTTTAATCTAGCATCTAAAAGCAACGTAGATAGAATTAATCCACTTTGGTATTTAGTCCCAACTGGTTTTCAGGCGGGTTTCAATTGGAGCCCATTTGGGGTTATTAAGCTACCAACTGGCAATAAGAAAGTTAAAACCATTGGTTTTTTAGGAGCAGTGGAGTTTACTAGAAATACTCGTTTACAGTTTGGAGTAGATTATTTGGATGTGCCTTTAAGCGCAGAATCTGCGGAGGAATTAAGTCTATTTCCGACAGTTTTACCAAATGATCCAGCAGATTTACTCAAAGAACTCTACGGTGACCTTACTTATTTACAAGTACCGATCACCTTGAAATATGTTTTTCAACCAACTAAAAAATGGAAGCCTTCTATCGGTGTGGGCATGATTGCTCGATTGCCTTTAAAAGAGCAATTGAGGTATGAATTTATTAGTAGTCAAGGTGGAGAATATACACAGACACAGCCCATTAGCGGCGGTACTTTTTCTGTTGAAAATATGAGAGGAACAATTGGCGTGGAATATAATTTTTATAAGAACTATACAATTCAAGCTGAAGGATTTTACAATTATCAATTTGGCGAATCAACCAATCCTTATGTTCGATTCCGTTATGGCGGGTTGAATTTGGGGTTAAAATATAAATTTTAGAAGCGTAGCGAAAAATGATTTCTGTCCTATACGTATAAATAGGATGGGGAACGGATTAAGACAGATTGAACGAATTAGGACGGATTTTCGATGTATTTAAAATCCGTTCTTATCCGTTGCCAACCCACCCGAGCGGTTCACAAACAAGGTTTGTTCATGTTAAAACCCGTTTCCTATCCTCTTAGTTTTGTTGCTTACAATTTTCAGATAAAAGTAAAAAATTCATTGCCTTACATCTATTACCAAGTAAACCACTACAATAATGAATATGTAAAGATTGTATATGTAATATTTATATGTTTATAAACAATCTATTGTTCGCTTCAAACAATTTTCGTTTGCAAGCCATGAACCTGCTACCCTAAATGGTAAATCAAAAACAACCCTTTTAATCGAAAGTGTAAAATAGCTAATAAGCAATCATTAAAGCCCAGCTTTAACAGGTAACCCTATTGCTTAATTTTTAAAACAAAACCTATGGTAGCCGTGTATAGTAGAATCCAACTTTTTACAGATTACGTAGCCAGACATTTAGCCGATCCAATGCCTACCGCTGAATCCATTGCGCAGGAAATTCACATGAGTCGTTCGACGCTTTTTAGGCTGGTTGAACGAGAATTGGGGATGTCACCTTTCCAATATATCCGACAAGAGAAATTGAACAAAGCATTAGCTTTATTTGAGACTGGCAAGTGCCAGAGTATTAAAGAGATTGCACATTCAGTAGGATATATAAGAACCGATTACTTCGCTAGTATTTTTATGGATACTTTTGGTATTGATTTGAAAACTTATTTTCAGTAGGCTTTGCTTTTTCATTCATATTGCTGTTCATTTTAAAACTCAATTCTTAGTTTTTATAAAGATATAGGCGCAAAAGCAAAGTTTTTTGCACCTATCAAGTAAAAAAAAGTGTAAAAACTTGTTCTAATGTTAATTTAATGTAAACTTTGTGTAAAATATAGATTAATACAAAGTTTAAGATTTAAATTAACGATCATGAAGCGAAGCATAATATTTTTCCTAGTTGCAACTATCTTAATGAATGGAAACCTTCTAGCCAATACAAAACTAGTAGAAGCAGATAGACTAATGGAAGTATCGATGACGGTAGAAATCAACGGGGCGATCAAATTATATTCTGTCCTGAAAGAAGAAATCGAACTGATTGATACAGAAGCAATTCAGGAAATGCAAGAAAAAAGTACGAATAACTGGCATTTAGCCTATAATAGAGACTATTTTATTGGATATAGTGATACTGAAGTGGAAGCTATTACGCCAAGTAATTTTAAACGAATTGCAAAAAAATACTTTGCAAATATACCCGGATTAGCGGCTAATATAGGAAAAAAAGGATTTCGCTATAAGAATTTACCTACTATAATTGCCTATTATAATAAACAAATAATTGAAGGAAAGCCTTTAACTAAGCAGGATCAATTAATCGTAGAACCCATTAAATAAACGGATAACTTAATCGAAAATTAAAGACTTTAACATTTTTAATACAATTAAAACGACTTATAATTTGTTCTAATGTTAAATTAATGTAAACTAATCGTGAATTTCACGGAAAGTTAAATATTAATTCATACAATTTTAAGTAAAAAGAATAGAGCGCAAGACCCACAAGAAAAGAGGTCTGCGCTCTATTCTAATTTTTATTTGATTCTAAAAGAATCAAATAGTCATCATTTAAATTTTCAGCTATGTCAAAGAAATTATTTAAAGAGAAGCAACAGTTTCAGGGATTGGAAATCATAGCACTTGTAGCATTATTAATGGTAGGAGTTGTCTATAAATTAGTTTCCGAATTACTTCAGCCTTCCCCCACTTTTTGGCTGACCATAGGTTTATCTACAGCGATTTTAGCCGTTTTGGGATTTAGCTTGAAGTATGTACTAGATTTAAGATTAAAGATTACTGTAAAAAAAGACCATATTAGTTTTTCTATGCCGCCTTTACAAAGCGAAAAAGAGAAAATTAAATGGGCAGATGTAACGGCTTGTGAAATTATCAAGACCCCATTATTGGCACAATGGCATGGTGGAAATATCCGCTTTAACCATGAAAAGATGTACAGTTTTAATGGCAGAAATGGAGTACATATTGCTACTAAAAGTGGGAAAGTCTATTTTATTGGGTCTAAAAAGCCTGATGCATTAAAAGAGGCTATTCAAAAAGCAATTGGTGCTTCGTAACTGTTCAGTACCTAGAGCAGAGAGTCGAGAGGAAAGATTGGTTGTTCGAAAATTTGGTCAACTTTGAACTCGTTGAGTCAATGTTGATGGACATTTCGTCTCTTTTCTCTCAATATAACGGTCTCTAATCTCTATTCTGAATAGTTATGGTGAAAAAAGGGTTATCTTAAAATTAAGATAACCCTTTTTCTATGAAAACCTTTCTCTTGATATTAACGCAGTCTTAATTTCAACTTAACATTAAATTCAAACTAATTATCGACATTTGCAATTGACTAATTCGGGAGGTACTGAGCTTAAATGACATTTTGCGATAATCAGTACCTCCTTTTATGTCTTTAAAAAGAAGACAACTTAATATTGAGTTCACAAAGTAAAACAATTATTAACAATAACTTAATATTAGTATGCAATTCTCTTAATAATCAAATATGAATTTTGTGGTGTCATTTAAGAAATTAGTCAAATTATCGCAAAAATTACATTATGAAAGAGTTTCTACTCCGAGTTATAGGAGTTTTTACTGTTCTTCTTTTCGCTACTTTTTCTTTAGTAGCTCAATCTTCCACAAAAAAACAATTACCTGACGTCGAATTAAAGTTTGGAAAAGGACTGCAAATATTAGCAGCTGATTCTTCTATGGCTTTAAAGATAGGTTTCCGTTTTCAGAGTTTATTCAATTCAGAGCGGTCTCTAGCAGATGACGCAGAATGGCAATCTAATTTTTTAATTAGACGAGCAAGGTTGAAATTTGATGGTTGGGCATTTAACCCAAATTTTGTTTATAAAGTAGAGTTAGCATTATCCAATCGAGATTTAAGTTCGTCTAGTGATTTTGAAGTAACTAGTGGTGCGCCAAAAATCATTTTGGATGCGGTTGCTAAATGGAAATTTCATAAAAACTTTACTCTATGGGTAGGGCAGACCAAATTACCTGGTAATAGAGAACGAGTGGTTTCTTCTCAAAAATTGCAATTTGTCGATAGAAGTATAGTCAATGGAACGTTTACCGCAGATAGAGAGATGGGCGTGCAATTACGGGGTAAATTCAAATCTGGCAAGATGGTTATCAAGCCAATGGCTTCTCTTTCTTTCGGAGAAGGTAGAAATACAACCATAGCAAATATTGGAGGTTCTCGGGTCATGGGTAGGGTAGAATTACTACCTTTTGGAGAATTTACGAGTAAGGGAGATTATTTTGAGGGCGATTTAAAAAGAGAAAATACACCAAAGTTCGCTTTCGGAGCGAGTTATAGTTATAATGAAGGAGCATCAAAACAGAAAACAACAGGAAAGTTCTTAATAGATGAAGAAGGAAATTATTTTGATCATAATTTAGAAACCTTCTTTATTGACATGATCTTCAAATACCAAGGATTTTCTGTAATGGCTGAATTTGCGGACAATAAAGTAGTCGGTCAAGATGTAAATGCAGACTTCCGTGCTGCATTAGTAGATGCAAATGGAAGAAGTTATTTTACAGGACAAGGGATCAATACACAGGTTTCTTACTTATTGCAAAATAACCTAGAATTAGCGGCTCGATATTCTCGCATTATGCCAGATACGGAGGTTAGTTTTGCAGGGATAAACGAATATACTTTTGGTTTATCCAAGTATGTAGTTGGACATAACTTGAAGATACAAGCAGATGTATCCGTAATTGATAAAACAGGTGCTTCCCATAACAAATTAAGATATAGATTGCAAACAGAATTTGCTTTCTAGATTGATGGCTTGATGGCTAAATTGTTTAATGGTTTACGTTATGCTAACCATCAAAGAATCATAACCATCAAACCATCATAACTATCAATTTTTAAAATAACAAACACCAATTTAGTTCATGGATCCAATGATTATTATGTGGTTAGGGTTTATCCTCGCCGCTTACTCCGTTGTCGGAAACGACGTTATTCAAACCCTAGGTACTTTCCTTGCTTCTAATGAAAAGCGTCCTTGGTATGTTTTATGGCTTTTTGCAGCAACTATACTAACGGCTACCCTTGTTTATGGCTGGTACCAATACGATGGCGATGTATCTTACCAAAGGTTATTAGGCGACGGTGGATTTGCCGATCCTAAATATAAAGACCCAAGAGATATTGAATCTTTTGGTTGGGTCTATATTTTACCTCCGCTAGTATTAATGGTGATTACTAGATTCGGTATTCCTGTAAGTACCTCTTTCTTGATTCTGACTTTCTTCAACCCCAAGAACTTATATAGTATGGTTGTGAAGTCTATGACAGGATATTTAGTGGCTTTTGCAGCAGCAGTTGTGTTATATATTTTTATTACCAAAAGCTTAGAAAAGAAGTTTGCAG
Source organism: Saprospiraceae bacterium (assembly GCA_965277445.1). Lineage (GTDB taxonomy): Bacteria > Bacteroidota > Bacteroidia > Chitinophagales > Saprospiraceae > JAFMDF01. Next base: position 630,572 of record CBDICY010000013.1, read on the forward strand.
CTAATCCGATTAAAGATTCCGAAAAAACTTGGTGGACCGTAGCGCAATGGGCATCCACAGGCTTCCTTTGGACGCAATGGTTAGCGCAAGATTTTGCGAATATTTATGTGTATTTACCAAGACAAGTTGATACCAATACCTTCGTCATATCGTTAGCTATATTATTAGCGATGTTAGCTTATATCTTTTACTCAAAGGGAGGGGCTATCCAAAAAATCGTTAAAGCCAAAACAAATACAGCAGACATTCGATCAGCAACTTTTATAGATTTATCTTATGGTATCGTGCTATACTTTTTTAAAGAATTGAATAATATTCCAATGAGTACAACTTGGGTATTCTTAGGTTTATTAGCTGGTAGAGAAATTGCGATTCGATATAATTTAAGTAAAAAAGTACCAAACGAGACCTTGAAAGATTTAGGAATGGATTTAGGAAAAGTCTTCTTTGGTTTAGCCATTAGTATTGGATTGGTATTTTTAATTCAATGGCTTACTTTTTAAATTAAGAAGTCAGAAGTCAGATTTGTTTGCTGCAAATATTGAATAGTAATAATTTATTCAAGATTAAATCTGACTTCTGACAGTTTATGAAATAAACGGTCTGACTTCTGATTTCTATTTTAATCAATTCATCGTAAAATATAGATAAAGCTTACAGGGTTTTTGAAAGGCATTCATCCAGTAAGCAGTATCAAAATAAAAACATGATTGCTACTATAGTTGATATACTAAAAGTTTTGGGTGCGCTTGCCTTCTTCATTTATGGAATGAAGATAATGAGTGAGGGCATTCAAAAAGCGGGAGGTGTACAGCTTAGAAAAGTGCTGTCAATGATGACCCGCAATCGCTTTTTGGGGGTACTATCTGGATTTTTAGTAACAGCGTTTGTACAATCTTCTTCTGCTACTACGGTCATGACCGTTAGTTTTGCCAATGCAGGTTTATTATCTTTAGTAGAAGCAGCGGGCTTAATTATGGGTGCCAATATTGGTACGACGATTACTGGGTGGATTATTTCCGTACTAGGTTTTCAGGTTAAATTACATACTTTATCCATACCTATTTTTGCAATTGCCGTTCCTTTATTATTTATCAATAAAGGAAAGGTCAAATTTTGGGGCGAGTTTTTAATTGGCTTCGCTATTCTCTTTTTAGGCTTACAATTCTTACAAGAAAGTATTCCCACCTTACAGAATGACTCTGAAACACTTGCTTTCTTATCTTCCTTTGCCAATTGGGGTTTTCTTTCGGGCATCATTTTTATGCTGTTTGGGGCAATCACCACCTTCATTGTACAATCTTCTAGTGCTGCTATGGCATTAACTTTAGTGATGTCTGCGAATGGTTGGATTCCACTAGAAGTAGCTGCCACGATGGTTTTAGGACAAAATATTGGTACTACTGCAACGGCAGAAATTGCCGCTTTAGTCGGTAATGTATTTGCCAAGCGAGCTGCTAGAATTCATAGTCTATTTAATCTCCTAGGCGTTTGTTGGATGTTTTTAATCTTACCCTTTTTTTTAGATTTTTTGGATAGCATTTTACAACAAACGATTTATACGAATTCTGCCTATACAGATGCCCAAAATGTACCATTAGCATTATCTGCCTTTCATACTATTTTTAATATTTTAAATACGGTTATATTTATTGGGCTTCTTCCAAAGTTAGTTGATTTAGCGTCGAAAACGGTTAAGTCAAGAGGCGAAAAAGATGAAATCAATCGCTTGAATTATTTAGCGTCCATTGTTTCTATTTCTGAATTATCTATTCTAGAGGTACAAAAAAAAGCGGCTCATTTTGGAGAGATAACAGGTAGAATGGCAAATTTTGTGCGTACCATGCTTTTTTCCATCAATGCGGGTGAGCCAGAAGCCATGATGGTTAAAATTCAAAAATATGAAAAAATAACCAATCGCATAAATTTAGAATTAACAGAATACTTACTGAAAATTTCTAAAGAAGATGTGACTTCCAAAACAGCTTTTAAAATCAAAGGTTTAATTGATAGTTGTAGTGAATTAGAGCGAATTGCCAATATTTTTCACCAAATGGCGAAAACGATTGAACGTAAAAGAGCAGAGAAGATATGGTTTAATCAACAACAGCGCACTCGTTTAAACGATCAGTTGGAATTAGTAAAACGATCTTTCGAGATCATGAATGAAAACTTAGTGGCCTCGCCTGAAAATCTTCATGGGAAAGCAAAAGCGGTAAAGATAGAACAACAAATCAATGCCCAACGAGATTTAATGCGGCAAGAAAGCCAAGAAAAAACGGACCACCAAGATTATAATGTACATAGTGAATTGATTTATCACAATCTATTTACTTCTTTGGAAAGAATTGGCGACCACCTGTTTAATATTTCTAATGCTATTATTGATAATTAATTAACTCAAGGTCTTGAAAATCTAAAATGGTTATATTGGTGATGATAACCCAAAACATTGATTATTGCTGAATTATGAATTAGCACAATAAATTAATTTAACAATACAACAACTTTGTGCGCCTTAGATTGAATAATAATATCCGAATTTAGATTTAAAATAAAAATAGCTACCTTTATAAAAAGTATCATTTTTTAAAGGTCTATAACATATTTTGAGATTACTTCCTTTTATATTTTTTATTTATTTAAATTCAATTAATGTCCTTGGGCAAGTTGATAAATCTGCTACGCTTACTAGTATTGATGGCTTATCCGAAAATACTGTTTTTACAGCCATTCAAAGCAAAGAAGGGTTTATTTATGCAGGTACTAAAAATGGGCTAAATCGCTATGATGGGAAACAAGTAAAATTATACACCCATGATGCTTTTGACCCTTGGTCTTTGGGAGGAAATGGAGAAATAGGGGTGTTGTATCAAGATACTCGTGGGCTCATTTGGATTGTTAGTCATCATGCTAGTTTAGATGTTTTTGACCCGACAACAGAGCGCTTTTACCATATTAAATTGGATGCGAAGGAAAAGGAAATGACCAATTATTATTTGCAAATAATTGAGGATAAACAGGGGACTATTTGGCTAGCATATAATACTGGATTAATAGAAAGGTTTATCATCCCTGAAGATTTTCCTACTAATTATCAGAAGCCAATAATAGCAAAAGATAGTTTGTTGTCTTTTCAAATCCAATTAACACCAGAACAAGGCTATATTACTGATTTTTTACCCACAAAAACTGGTGAAATATATACCGTTTCCTCTGGTGGCGCATTTTTTAAAGTTGAATCTGAATCACCCGACATTAAATTGATTACTAATTTACCTTTATCAAATGAAATTGACCAAAGACCTAGGCTATTTGAGACAACCAATCAAAGCATCTTGATTGTAGGGGACAAGGCTAACGAATTTTTTAAATTCGAAAAAAATAAAGTTCGACAAATTCCAGATTTTCTGCCCAAAGGATATTACCGTTTTGATATATTTGCTATAGATAAAGAATATGTGGGAATAAAATCGGGTGAGTATTTTTGGAAAATTCCAGCAAATTATTTAGTAATAGAGCAAAAAGATTGGTCTCTTGCGACCTACTGGAAATTACCCTACCTTATTTCTACGCCTTTTACTGATGCCGCACAAAATATTTGGCTGCCTACTTTAGGGTATGGTTTATTTAAGTCGAATGCCATCCCAAAAAAATTTGAACCAAGTTTAAAAAAGACCTCTCTAGCAAATGTTTTTGGCGATAAAGCAGGAAGGTTATGGTTATTCGATAAAAAAGGTTTTGATTTAACAAAAAGACCGCTTCCAAAGACAATTAAGGAGTTACCATTTCTAGAGCATTATTCCTATAAAGGAAATATTGCACAGGGTGATAAAGATGTAATTTGGATGATGGGCGTTAATAAATCGGATAATCAAAAAGATATATTGCGCATTGAAAAGGGGGAAGTAACCAAGACTTATGATTTTCCTTATTTTCTAAAAAGTGATATTTTTCATCATTTTTATTTCGATAATTTTTTGTTAGTTGACCATCAAAATCAGTTATGGATAATTGGCGAAAATATGGAATTAATTAATTTTAATCCTGAAACAGCGCAATTTAAGATTTTTAAAGATACGGCTAATTTAAGCCAAGCGTTTTCTAGTTATGTCGTAACTGATTTTAAACAAGATACCGAGAATAATTTTTTGTTAGCCACTCGTTTTGGTTTATTAAAAATAAAATATCCTACTGTCCATCCCAATTATTCCTATGAATTAATACAAAATGACCCCAAGAATCAAACAAGTTTAAGTGCCAACCATATTACTTCGCTTGCCTTTGACCCGACTGCCCCTGAAAAATATCTTTGGATGGGCACCTTTGGTGGAGGTGTCAATAAAATGGACTTAATTACCAATCAATTTGTCCATTTTACTAAAAAAGATGGACTGCCTGATAATATCATCCAAGCAATTATTTTTGACGACGAAGGTACGCTTTGGATGAGTTCTTTTAGCGGGTTAGCGCAATTTAAGCCAGATTCTAAGGATATTATAAATTATACCATTTCAGATGGCTTGCAAGCGAAAGAATTTCACCCAAATGCAGTTACTAAACTACCAGATGGCAAGTTAGTTTTTGGAGGCTATCAAGGGCTTAATATTTTTTCGCCGACTAAAATTAATCAAAATAAGTACATTCCCCCTGTTAAAATTACTGCCTTATATATCAATAATAAATTGGTGACGACCAAATTTAAGCAAGATAAGGAAACTGCTATATTGGAGAAAGGAATTGAGTTTACAGAAGCCATTGAATTAGATTGGCAACAGAATCAGTTGAAATTCGAATTTGCGGCTTTAGATTTTAATGACCCTGCTAAAATTTTATTTCAATATCAATTAGAAGGCGTTAATCCTACTTGGGTTAAAAATGGCAACCAAAACACCGTTCAGTTTAATAGTTTGGTGCCGGGCAACTATATTTTTAAAGTCAAAGCCAGTAATAGCGATGGATTATGGAATGAAACTCCGACTACCCTTTCCATAACCATTCATGCGCCTTGGTGGAAAACAACACTAGCTTATTTAGCCTATTTCTTAATCTTTTTAAGTGGGTTGTATTTATTATACCAAAACCAAATTAGAAGAGCTACCTTAAAAAATCAATTAGCTTACGAACAAAAGGAAGGCGCACGTTTATTAGAGTTAGACAGTATAAAATCTAATTTTTTCTCTAATATCACCCATGAATTCCGAACACCTCTGACTGTCATTCTCGGTTTGGCCAATCAATTAATGACCAAAAGTAAAACATGGAATCTGCCTCAGAGCGGTAAAGAAGAAATTTTACCAAGATTAAATTTAATCCATAGAAATGGACAAAATTTATTGGAACTTGTCAATCAGCTTCTGGATTTATCTAAGTTGGAATCTGGCAAAATGAGCCTTAATCTAGTTCATGGAGATGCTATAAAATATATTAATTATTTATTAGAGTCCTTTCATTCTTTAGCAGAAACCAAAAATATTCGCTTGCACTTTTTACCAGAACAAGAAGGAATATTAATGGATTATGACCCAGATAAATTGATGAATATTATTGCCAATTTATTGTCAAATGCCATCAAATTTACCCCTCAAAACGGAGATATTTATGTTCATTTAGATATTGATAAGGTTTCACACGAACAATCTTTTTTAAAAATCAGAGTAAAAGATAATGGTGTCGGTATTGCCAAAGCTCAATTGCCATTCATTTTCGACCGATTTTATCAAACCGATAGTTCTTCTACCCGAAAAGGGGAAGGAACAGGTATTGGGCTTGCTTTGGTTAAAGAACTCGTCCAATTTCTTGGCGGAGATATTACCGTTACTAGTATCTTGAATAAAGGCACTACTTTTATGGTCACTTTACCCATCCAAATTAAGGAAGAGACCTTATCAGAAACAACTGCTCAGGCAGAAGGGGGGGCGTCAGAAAAAGTAGCCATTATTCCTGATTTAACAGAAAAATTAGCCCTACAAACAAGCATCAATAAGGAGACCCCAACTGGAAAAGAAACCCTTTTACTAATAGAAGATAATAAGGATGTGGCTTATTATATTCAATCTTGCTTGGCAGAAAATTATGAAATTATCTATGCAGAAAATGGACAATTAGGCATTGATTCCGCTTTAGAAAATGTCCCAGATATTATTATTAGTGACGTAATGATGCCTGAAAAAGATGGCTTTGAAGTGCTTCAAGCCTTAAAAAATGATGAACGAACTAGCCATATTCCCATTATTTTGTTGACTGCAAAGGCCGATGAAACGTCTAAGTTATTAGGACTCAAAGGTGGTGCAGATGCCTACCTTTCTAAACCTTTTAATGAGGAAGAATTATTGATTCGCTTAGCTAGTATGGTACAGCTTAGAAAAGAATTGCAGCAACGATATAGCCATAAAATTTTGGATAGCACCAACTTTTTAACAACCACATCCATTAGCAAATCCCAACAAATTGAAAAAGAATTTTTAACTAAACTCTATCAATTATTTGAAAAAAATCTTTCCAATACGGAATATGATATGACTCGCCTTTGTCGAGATATGGGCAGAAGTCGCAGTCAATTATTTAGAAAAATAAAAGCCTTGACAGGCAAATCTCCTACCTTATTATTTAGAGGTTTTCGTTTATTAAAAGGAAAAGAACTACTTCAAACCACCGATTTATCCGTTTCTGAAATAGCCTATGAAGTAGGATTTACCTCCATGAAGTACTTTTCTGATGCTTTTTTAGAAGAATTTAATATTCGCCCGAGTGCAACACGCAATTGATTCATTATCAAATAATTACATTGTATTTTTTGTGTAAAATGCAACTTCAGCAGGAACATTTTTCTCACCTTGCAACCCTACTAGGAATCATTGACCGATGACTGGGAAGGTTTATTTTAATATCCCCACATCTTTGTATCAACTCTTTCAATTACGCTCTCAATAATGCACTCTTTTAGTTATCGATAATTATCTAATCACGATAAACAGTCATTTCATTTCCCTAAAATAATTTTAATCCTAATAGCAAATGCTAACCCCAAAAAGCTATCGGATTTAACGGACGAGCCGAACACCGTTGATTTTACAAAGTAGGCAAACAAAAACTTATCAAGATGAAAAAGTTCCTATCAATTAATTTACCTACGCTCTTTTGTTTTATGTTGATTTTTACTTTTGCTTGTAATAAAGACAATAATGAAGTGTTGGAATTTCAAGAAAGAGTAGTAGTCGCTAACCGAGCAGATGCAAGTCTAAGTTTTATCGATACCAAGACCGATGAAGTACTTAAAACATTAACCATTCCGAATTCCGAACCTATGTATGTGGTTTATGTACCTCAGACAGACAAAATTTATGTAGGAGATAGAAGTCAAAATATGGTACATGTCATCGACCCAAAAACAGAAAGCCTTGAAAAGTCAATTTCCGTCGGCAACGGTGTATTTCACATGTGGGCAGATGGACAAGGTAAACAACTTTGGGTGAATACAGATACCGATAAATCTGTTGCAGTCATTGATTTAAGTTCTGAAACGGTGATACAGACGATTGACTTAGGCATTAAACCACATGATATTTTTGTCACCGAAGATGCAACCAAAGCTTATATCTCTATTTTAAATCCAGACGTTAGCTTACCAGATAGTATTTATGCTTTTTCTACCGCTAATTATGCTAAAATAGGTGCAACAGCGGTTGGCAAAGACCCACATGTATTTCATTTATCTAATAGCAATAAGTTATATGTGGCTTGTCAATCAGGACAATTGATAGCCCTTAATGGCAACGATTTAAGTGAACTATCCAATGAGTCATTTACAGGCGTTCATGGTATTTTCGCTGCACCTGACCAAAATAATTTAGTCGTAGCAAATATTTCTGATGCCCAATTATATTCCATCAATGCCGCCAATAATAGCATGAATGGAACTCCTCTTAGTACATCCGCAGCTAAACCACATAATATCGTTATTAATGCGGCAGGAGATAAAATTTTTGTAACCCATTCTGGAGGAACGGCAAATACCGTATCTATTCATAGTTTGAATGATGGTACGATTACTACGGAAGGCAGTATTACTATAGGCACTAATCCTTTCGGCTTGGCTTATTATAAGCGAACAGCTAATTAATCATTTTGGCAAAGGGCAGAGGACGGAGAGTTTACCTCTAAAAAATAATAGGTGCTTATAACCTATAGATAAAATTTTGCAATTTTTTAGTTGCTTACTCTTTGCTCTAAGCCCTTTGCCCTCAGCTAAATCATCACTAAAAAATCACAAATTATGGCAATCAAATTAGGAGAAACCGCACCAAATTTTACAGCTCAAACCTCCATGGGCGAAATCAATTTTCACGAATGGTTAGGGGATAATTGGGGTATGCTATTTTCGCACCCTGCAGATTTTACCCCCGTTTGCACAACAGAATTGGGTAGAACTGCTGCCTTAAAAGAAGAATTTGACAAAAGGAATGTCAAAGCAATGGCAGTAAGTGTGGACCCATTAGACGCCCACATGAATTGGATTAAAGATATTGAAGCTACCCAAAATGTGGAAATGAATTTCCCTATAGTCGCTGACGAAAATCGAGCCGTTGCAGAACTATACGATATGATTCATCCAGAAGTAACGGTTAAAACGACGGTGAGAACTGTTTTTGTTATTGGACCTGATAAAAAAGTCAAATTAACTTTAACCTATCCACCTGCTACAGGGCGTAATTTTTTGGAAATTCTAAGGGTCATTGATTCGCTTCAATTGACGGCTTATCATAGTGTAGCGACACCTGCTGATTGGAAAGATGGCGAAGATGTCATTGTCTCTCCTAGTATAGCAACGGAGGATATTCCTGCAAAATTTCCGAAAGGACATACGGTTATACGACCTTATTTACGAACAACTCCTCAGCCGAATAAGTAGGAACTTTAGCTATTAGTTGTTTCAGTTTGAAATCATTAAGCTCCTCTATTAACCAGTAACTTTCGAATTTACTGGTTAACGTGAGTTTTGGATAAGAAAAGGTCTAGCAGACCGTATCCGTTTGTAGAAAATATTTGGTAAATTCCTCTTAATCAAAGGTCTGGAAGACCGACCCTGTTAAAAAATCACCCAATTTGGGGTCGGTCTTCCAGACCTTAGGAGCATTTTCAAATCATTTTCTACAAACAGCATCGCTCCTCTGGAGCTAAACCATTGATTTCCAATTAGTATTATCCAATACTCACGTTGGCTTCTTACTAGTGGACATTTTACGAATGACTTAAAAAGTCTTCAAGACTTGGGAAGTCTAATTCGTTGATTTCTAAAAGAATAGACTTACTAAGTTTTGAAAACTTCGCAAGTCTTGGCATCCAAAAATCAAAATGTCACTAGTAAGCGTTGGTTAATTTTAAATAGATTTTTAGTAAAATCTAAATAACACCCTCTTAAAATTACTAAGCACACGTAACATTATAATTTCTATTTTAAAATCCTGTTTTTTATTAACAAAAACTTTAAAAATGAACAAACATTACTTTCAATTAATCAAAAAAATTAAGTGCATTCACTTAAGTCAATTTTTTCTTTGCTTACTTTTTCTAAATGTTAGTATTCTTGAAATTCAAGCCCAATGTTCCATTCAATTGGCCGTCAATAACATAGCTTGTAATAATAATGGAACCCCTACAGACCCTGCTGATGATACCTACAGTTTTGAAGTATTGGTAACGGGAACAGGCGGTTCGCCTAATGGATTTACTTTAAATTACAGTAATGCTTTTCTCGGTACTTTTTTAGTAGATGGACAGTATGGACAAGCGATTAATCTCGGCCCTTTCCCTGCTGGTACTTTTACCGCAACGAATGTCGCTCCTCCAGTTACGATTACAGATGGATTAGATATTTCATTGTCAGTTACTGATAAAAATTCTTCAGGCTGTAGTGTCAACTTGGTAGTACCCTCTACAGGTCCTTGCACTACTCAATCGAGTTGTAGTATGCAGCTTGCTATCAATAATAAAATTTGTAATACAAATGGGACACCCAATGACCCTGCTGATGATACGTACTCATTTAATGTAGTGGTAACGGGAACAGGCGTTTCTACTAATGGCTATACCCTAAGTTACAGTAATGCGTTCCTCGGTACTTTTTTAGTAGATGGACAGTATGGACAGGTGCTTAACCTAGGTCCTTTTCCTGCGGGTACTTTTACCGCAACGAATGTCTCTCCGCCAGTTACGGTTACGAATGGCTTAGATATTTCACTAACTGCAACTGATAAAAACAATCCAAGCTGTAGTGTCAATCTAGATATACCTTCTACAGGGCCATGCTCTACTCAATTGACCTGTCCTGATGGTTCTCCTCAAAGGGCTCCCGGTACAGATTGTGATGATGGCAATCCAACAACAGAAAATGATATTATTCAAAATGACGGATGTACTTGTGCAGGTACACCTATATCAATTTGCCCCGATTGTGATTTCGCAAGTGTCGGTAATCTAGTCTTTAATGATTTAAATAATAATGGCCTCAAAGAAGGTAATGAACCTGGAATAAGTGGAGTTCAAGTCACCTTATTGAATGCTAATGGAAATACTTTGCAAACTTTCACTACAGATGTCAACGGAAATTATGGTTTTGGAGATTTATCGCCAAATTCTTATCAAATCATGTTTGGTACACCAACTGGTTTTAATCCCTCACCAAGAACAGGCTTTGGAGATAATAATGTAGATAATAATAGCGATGCCAATCCAAATAATGGAAATAGAACCGATATTTTTACCCTGTCTGCTAGGGAAAATAATCAAACGATTGATGCAGGATTTACTTCCACTCAGACTACAATCTGTGATGTTCAATTGTCTACCAATAACAGGGTTTGCAATGATAATGGAACGCCAAATGACCCTACTGATGATACTTATTCTTTTGATGTATTGGCTACAGGAACGGGTGTTTCGCTTAATGGATTTACTTTAAATTTCAGTAATCCATTTATTGGTACCTTCTCAGCAGATGGACAATATGGACAAGCGATTAATCTCGGTCCTTTTCCAGCGGGTACTTTTACCGCAACGAATGTCTCTCCACCTGTTACTTTTACCAATGGTTTAGATATTAATCTAAGTGTATTGGATAAGGCAAATCCTAATTGTGGTGCTGGTGCAGCTGTCTTATCTACAGGCCCTTGTTCTACAGGTGGAGGAAGCCCGAATGCTTGTGAAAGTTTATCCGTAAATGGAGGAATAGGCGAATTCACCATTGCTAATATACCAGCAGGGGCAAAATTGGAGTATTTAGGAGTTTCTACAGGATATGGGGTAGTTGTCATTTGTGAAGGTAATTGTGGTGGGACGAAAACAATTTCTAATTTGAGTGCAGGAGAATACACGATTAAAGTACAAACATTTAATCCCTATTGCTATACAGAATACAAGGTTAATGTAACTGATATTCCTACTTGCGTATGTAATACCATTTACCAACCTGTTTGCGGTTCAGATGGAGTTACTTATGAAAATGCTTGTTTAGCAGAATGTGTAGGGGTGTCCTATACAGCGGGTGCTTGTTCTACAGGTGGAGGAAGTCCAAATGCATGTGAAAATTTATCCATTAGCGGAGGAAATAGACAAATTTCTATTTCCAATATTCCAGCAGGCACAAAGCTAGAGTATTTAGGTATTTCTACAGGGTATGGGGTGGTGGTGATTTGCGATGGTGATTGTGGTGATTCGCAAGTAATTGAAAATTTGAGTGCAGGAGAATACACCGTTAAAGCGCAAACCTTTAACCCCTATTGCTATACAGAATACAAAGTCAATGTAACCGCTCCTCCTACTTGTGTATGTAATACCATTTACCAACCTGTTTGCGGTTCAGATGGAGTTACTTATGAAAATGCTTGTTTAGCAGAATGTGCAGGGGTGTCCTATACAGCGGGTGCTTGTTCTACAGGTGGAGGAAGTCCAAATGCATGTGAAAATTTATCCATTAGCGGAGGAAATAGACAATTTACTATTTCCAATATTCCAGCAGGCACAAAGCTAGAGTATTTAGGTATTTCTACAGGGTATGGGGTGGTGGTGATTTGCGATGGTGATTGTGGTGATTCGCAAGTAATTGAAAATTTGAGTCCAGGAGAATACACCGTCAAAGCACAAACCTTTAACCCTTATTGTTATTCCGAATACAAAATCAATGTAACTAGTGGTGGAGGCGGAAATAATTGTGCCAACCAAGGTGGAGATTCAGATGGAGATGGTGTTTGTAATAATCAAGATAACTGTGATTTTAATAATAATCCAAGTCAGATAGATAGTGATGGTGACGGAATTGGAGATGCTTGTGATGATACGCCAAATGGTGGCGGAGGAAGCCCGAATGCTTGTGAAAATTTAGCTATTAGTGGCGGAACTGGTCAGTTTACGATTAATAATATTCCAGCAGGAACAAAATTGGAGTATTTAGGAAGGTCTACAGGTTGGGGCGTTGTTGTGATTTGTGCAGGTAATTGTGGTAGTTCGCAAACGATTGCTAATTTGAGTGCAGGGGAATACACCATTAAAGCACAAACGTTTAACCCATATTGTTATGCAGAATACAAAATCAATGTAACTGGTAGTGGTGCTGGTTCTAGAACTTCCTTAGCCTTTAGTGCTTACGAATCAGCCCGACAAGTTGCGCTACAATGGGCAACAAATGCGACCTTCAAAACAGACCATTATGTGATAGAAAAATCTGTTGATGGCATCCACTTTGAAGAACTATCAAAAGTTGAAAATTTAGTTGCTAATGAAGAGATGGAAACCTTCCAAAAAATGGATGAGCACCCACAGTTAGGCGATAATTACTACCGAGTTAAACAAGTTTATTGGGATGGCACATTCGAGTATGCGGCAACTGAATTAATTAACTTTAATATTGATTTAACTGCTTTAGCTGTTTATCCAAATCCTGTCAAAGATAGGTTATTCATTAATTTAAAACCCTTTGTTGGCAAACAGGCAACCCTTTTGTTAGCCAATCAATATGGGCAATCTATCAAAACAATGAATATTGAAAAAGTAACGACTGAACCAACTCAGATGGAGCTAAACGAGCTACCTAATGGTTTATATATGTTGACAATTCAACCATCGAATGGTTTACGAGCGGTAACTAAGAAAATTTTAGTTAATAGAATGTACTAAAAGGGAGAAGAGGGCAGAGGTTTGATAATCAATTTATTAACCCTCTGCCAACTCTGCTTTAGAACTACTCACCATAAACTTTAAATAATAACCAGCGTTCCTCAGCGTCAAATCTAGCATCCCCCATCCGAGAATTAATAGAATTGTATACAAAATAACAATATAAAATTAATTTACTAAGCTTCATAGGTACCCCACAAACTACTATATCAATAACTATTTTTTTATGGATTTTCTTACAGAACTAGATAATATACTAGCGGAAAATTACGTCCATCCCCAATTTAATTATGCTAAATTATGTGAACTGCTTCAACTCAGTCGCAGTCAAGTTTATCGTAAATTTCAACAATACGAATTAGGCAGTCCTTCTACTTATATTCGACAGTATCGCTTGGAAAAAGGTAAGGGGTTTTTACTAAACACAAAATTGACTGTTAGCGAAATCTCCTTTAAAATTGGGTACTCCGCTCCTAATCAATTTACGAATATTTTTTCTGCTACTTTTAATATTTCACCAAAAGAATTTAGAAGCATCACCAAAAAATAGAGGCTAATTTGTTTATTAATTGATTGAAAAATAATTTTATAATATACTTAAAATCAAAGGTTTAAAACGGGTGAGCCGAATCGTGATGTTTTTTTTTACTAATGAGCCAGATTGTGATGTTTTAGTTGCCCCTATAATAGAATTTAGAAAATTCTGGATTTACTTTTGATTTAGCTAATAGGATAAACTTAGTAACGATGAAATAATAAGCTCACTACTTGAGGCTTCCAAGTTTTTTTGAAAATTTGGAGATCTTCAAACGGAAATGATAGAGTTATTCTTTTAATCTTACTTAATAGCAATCTATTTTGATGAACACTTTTAATTTATTTATCCCATGAAAAAAATATTCCTCTTTTTCCTTTTAACTTATTGCTTTAGCAATAATCTATTCGCACAACGCACCTTCATCGTCAATTCCGTAGCCGATGCCAGTGACGCCAATTTTATTTCTAATACCTCGATTCCAAGAGGTAATTTTGATGGTATCTGCGATGATGGTAGCGGTAATTGCACCCTCCGAGCAGCTCTACAAGAAGCCAATGGTGCTAGTTCCCTAGATACAATCCTCTTTGACCTCAGCGCTATCGGAACGGACACGATTAAAATAGATAGCATGCTCCCTGTATTGGATTCCAACATGATTATTCAAGGCCCTGGACAAAACGCATTAGCGCTTAGTGGACAAAATCTACACCGCCTCTTTTTTGTCAAAAATGGCACAATTACCATTAGTGACCTTAGTTTAGTGCATGGACGTGCCAAAGGAGGCAATGGCGGTGGTGGTGCGGGTGGTGGCATGGGTGCGGGTGGTGCGATGCTTCTGCATGAAGGTCAAACAGGGACCATTGTCCTTACTATCAATAATGTGACCTTTGATGGTAATGAGGCTATAGGTGGGGATGGTAACGGCGGTAGTGGCGGTGGCGGCGGGGGGCTAGGCGGTAACGGGGGTAATGGAGGAGGTGGCTTTATGGGCAATGGTAGCGGAAGTGGCGGTGGCTTCTTTAATGATGGAAAGAATACAGGTACAAGCCTAGGAGGGGCGTCTAGTTTTACGGGAGAAAGCGGCGGCGGTGACGGTACCGGCAATACCCAGAACGATGGTGGCGATGGCGGCGGCGCTGGCGGAAGTGGTACTGGCGGCAGCGGCGGCGCGGGCAATGGCGGCTTCGGCGGCGGCGGTGGAGGAAACCAAACTGGCCTTAGCGGCAACGGCGGCTTCGGAGGTGGTGGTGGTTACGGCATCCGAACCATCAGTGGTAATGGTGGCAATGGCGGCTTCGGCGGCGGCGGTGGTACTGGTCGCTTCAGCGGCGGCGGCCGTGGTGGCTTCGGCGGCGGCGGCGGCGTCGGTTTCGATGGCGTCGCTGGCGCTAACAGGGGTGGTTTCGGCGGCGGCCGCGGCCGCGGTAGTGGTAACAGCAGCACCAGCGGCGGTGGTGGTGGCTTAGCTGCAGGAGGCGCTATTTTTGTGGTCACAGGAAACTTAACCATAGCTAATACTACTTTTCAAAATAATAGTGCTGTCGGAGGAATAGGGGGTAATGAAGGCGGAAATGGAGAAGGCAAAGGCGGTGCTATTTTTGTCTATCATGAAACAGGTATAGTGGACGGTAAAAATAATGCAGACATCTCTATTATGATTGGTTGTGAGTTGGTATTTGATAATAATATGGCAACAAATGCAGGTATAAATACCCCAGGTGGCATAACCGACAATCCAGATATTTTTATAGAAAACTGTAAAGCTATACCTACTTGTCTAACAGAGCCAAAGATTACAGGGAGAGATACGGTTATCTGCGCAGGACAAAGAATAGATTTAAGCTCCCTGCTTACTGTTGAAACATTTTTCTCTATTTCCTACGGTACTTCTTTCGGGAATTATACTTTTACAGACTCGATTGTCATGCCAATGACCACCACCACTTTTTTTGTACAAGATACGAATGTGATTACTTGTACGATGGATACAGCTATGATTAACACCATAGTCAATCCACGACCGTTGATAACAGGTAGAGATACGAGCATCTGTGCAGGACAATCCATTGATTTAAATACATTAATAACGGGTACACCTTTATACACATTGGAGTACGGCATCGCTTTTGGTAACTATGATGGTAGTAATTTACATACTTTAACGGCAAATACTACTTACTTTGTTCGGGATTCTAATACGACTATTTTATGTGTCGATACAGCGATGATTTCTATTATTGTCGAAAATCAACCCTTCATAACAGCCAGAGATACCTCAATCATGCTCGGTGAATCCGTCGATTTAAGTATCTTGCTCAATCAACCAGTCACAGGCAGCCTAGATTTTGGAAACACCTTTGATAGTTATGGTATTCCAAGTCTTGTAATACCTAACACCACTACGTCTTTTTTTATTCGTGATTCCGTACAAAATTCGGTAGGCTGTCTAGATACTACTCAAGTTCTAATCACCGTCCCAATGGCTAGTATCAGCCTAGTGGATAAAGACGGTGATGGCAACCCAGACATTGCTGACCCTTGTAGTTGCTTTGATCCCCAAAATGTGGCTGGTTCAGCCAACGGTAGCATCACCCTTTTCCATGATATTATCACCCTCACCAATGGTGGTATTGGTCAAACTTGGGTTTTAAATACCGTCAATTCAGGCGGCTTTTTAATGCAAGATGGTACACCTTTTCCTCTTAATACGCCCTTAACTGACCTCGGCGGCGGGGTCTATCAACTTGATTTTTGGCATCAGCCAGATATTGGTTTCAATGCCACTTTTAGACGGGCAAGTGATAATGATTTGCAGGCGATCGGCAGTAGTTGTGATGGACAGATGTGTTTGATTATACCGACGATGAGTCAATGGGGCTTGTTGATTTTTGGCTTGCTGGTCCTGAATTTGGGGCTTGTTTTTATTTATCGAAAAACGAATGATTTAAAAACGGAATAAGTGTTAGTGCGGTTTGTAGTGCAGGTTGACTCTGAATACTGAAAAATAGGGAAACATAATTGATTGAAAAATAAGACTTTGTAAATTTTGAAAACTGCCCTTTAGCAGGAATTCGATGAGTCTATCTGCTTTACTGAGACTTAATGAATTCCTGTTAGAGAGGCGTTTTCCACGCTCCTCCAACTTAAATGCTTGTATAACCTACCAAAGTAGCACTAAATTACAGGAATCTTCGCCAAATACAAATCCCCTTTAACCCCAAAAGAAGGCATCAAATCAGATAATAGCTGATATCGATCCTGCAAATTTTTTAAACCAATGCCTGTAGAGGGGGCTTTTTCTTTTCTTGGTTGATAAGTGTTGGTCACTTCCAAATAATCGCCAACTGTTTTTAATTCAATGTGTAAAGGTTGTTTGGTCGATATGATATTATGTTTAATGGCATTTTCAAAAATGAGTTGTAAAGCTAAAGGAGGAATTGTTTTTTCCAATATATCAGGAGGCACTTTTAAGTCAATGGTTAGATTTTCTGAAAACCGAATTTGTTGTAAATACAACCAGGAATGCAGAAAATCCAGTTCTTTTTGAATGGGTACAACTGCTTCCTGGTTGAGTTCTAACACATAGCGATAACTATCCGAAAAAGCCTGAATAAAACTTTCGGCTTTGGCAGTATCGTAATATATTAAGGCCGATAACACACTCAGATTATTGTATAAAAAATGAGGGTTCACCTGATTTTTTAACGCATTATAAAAGGTAATAATTTGCTCTTTTTCCAATTTTTCACTTAGCAATTTTAAGCGATCTCTATCCTCCGATATTTGCAAGACTTCAATAATGCCGAGAATCAAAGAAGTAATGATGAACAGGAATAAAAAAGTTCGAGTCAATACGGATAAAGTCGATAATTCATGCTCTATAAAATGGTGAATAAAATTGCCAAAGATAAAGCCCAATACGCCACATAAAAGTAGAACAATGCCTAGTTCGTAGCATAAACGTTTAAAAAAGAATTGCTCCCAAGGTAAAGTCTGATTAAATTTTTTCACCAGCCGAAACATGGGAGCAACGACGGTAAACACCAAAACAGATAATATGAGCAAATAAACGATGACCTCTTCTACCACGCCTTCTCCACTTAGTTCGCCTTCAAAAAATTCCTCTAAACCCATGAGGAAGGCAATCAAAAAGGTAATTAAGGTCAATAAGATTAATGTATTTTTTGTCAATTTCATATCATAAAAAGCCGCTAATTGTTAAATTGTTAAATTGTCTTATGTTTTTCAGGTAATACTTATTTTTGCTATTAGTAGGATTTCTATCTATTTTCTTAATTGCTAAACTAATTAAATTTTCTAGATTAGAATAATTCTGCTACTACTCATAACCTCATAAACCTCATTTCCCTTCCACCGTTAAAAGAAATGTAGCTGAAATTTACGAACTCCAGCCACATCCCGATTTCTAATCTATCCAATTTGTTAAGACTCCTATTTTTTTAGCCGCCTGTAGTCCCTGTGGTATCTGCAGGTAGGCCTACTTCCTCCATTGCTTCTGCTAGAAAATTGCCATCCAGATCAAAAAGTAATTCAACCCCATTATCCAATTCCACTTCGTACTCCTTGTTGTTTAATTCAATTTCTTCTATTTGCGCATCAGGATAATTCGAGGCGATATATTCGTCAATAGCCGCAGGCCATTCGGTTAATTCCTCGTCATTGTCTAATTCCTCTGCTAAGAAATTGCCATCTAGGTCAAAAATAAGTTCGATACCGCTCAATAACTCAATTTCGTACTCCCCGTCTTCAAATTCGACTTCCCCAATCGTATCATTCGGATAATTTAAGGCAATATATTCATCTATAGCCGCAGGCCATTCGGTAATAATAGAATCGGTATCTTCTGCTTCCAATTCAGGTAATTCTTCCATCAAGAAATTGCCATCGAGATTAAAAATTAAGGTAATCCCTCCTGCTAATTCTGCTTCGTATTCTTTTCCGTCGGTCGTTACGCCTAATAGTTCGGTATTGGGGTAA
Organism: Saprospiraceae bacterium; assembly: GCA_965277445.1. GTDB lineage: Bacteria > Bacteroidota > Bacteroidia > Chitinophagales > Saprospiraceae > JAFMDF01. Next base: position 649,278 of record CBDICY010000013.1, read on the forward strand.
TTCGCTGCTAAGTATTCGTCAATCAAAAGGGGGTAATCGGTAACTAAAGTGTCGCTATTTCTAAATCCTAGTGCCACCGCCATCATCGTATCAGCGGCCATTACATCTTCATACTCATCTTCATCCATCTCTTCTTTTTGGCAAGACGTAAATAAAAATAAGCTGGCAATCATCGTAAAAGACATCATTAACAAATACTTCTTCATGTGTAAAACAAATTTTGAAAGGAATCACTCATCGCCTATTGTAGGGAGTGATAAGTGTTCTTGGTTAAGTAAATAAAAGGTAAATGTTTGCTAATACTATTGATTGTTTTGTTTAATAATTGTGTTTGAAAATACACTAGAAAAACCGTTTTTATAGATGGATTATTCTAGGGAAATAGGGTAGGAGCGATGAATCGGGGAATATTGGAGATGAGGCATCGAAAAGGGCGATGGAGGAAAATAATAGTACTTGGCTAAAGGTAGAAGGCAAAGGGCAAAAGGGGTATTCAGAACTTAGAAATGCATTCTACTACTAAAAAAGAGGCTGAAAGATATTTCTAGAAATTTTGTTTTGTTCCAGATATTTTGAAACGTCGATGACTTCAACCTTAAATTATCTCTTAAACAGATTGAAAATTGAAAATTAGAAATAAGGCCTGTACAAAGTCTTAGATATGCATAATTTTTGACGCTGAGAGACGCTGACTTTTATGGCTTTTTTATGTTTACCTTTTGTTTATTTTTAAAAACATAATCTAAACATACCTTTTATTTTAATAAGAAAACATAACAAATCATAACTTCAAACAGCGCCCTTCAGCGTCAAAAGACAAAAATCGTACAAGTTTTATTAGAAATTGAAAATTACATTTTATTAAGGTTTTTCCACAACCTTCTTTTGCATTAAATACTTCTCCAACCATTGATCTTGTTCCCACAAAAGATGCAAAATAGATTCCTTTGCCGCATAGCTATGGCTTTCTTTGGGCAACATCACCAATCGAACAGTCGCACCTAAGCCTTTTAAGGCATTAAAATAACGCTGACTCTGCATAGGATAAGTCCCTGAATTATTATCTGCTTCGCCATGAATCAGCAGCAAAGGTGTTTTCATTTTATCGGCATGCATAAAAGGAGACATTTTATAATACACTTCAGGCGCTTCCCAATAAGTCCGTTCTTCGGATTGGAAACCAAAAGGTGTAAGTGTTCGGTTATACGCCCCACTTCTGGCAATGCCTACTGCAAATAGATTGGAATGCGTCAATAAATTAGCGGTCATAAAAGCGCCGTAAGAATGCCCACCGATACCTACTCTTTTACGGTCAATATAGCCCATCTCATCAACGGCATCAATGGCAGCTTTAGCATTGGCGACCAATTGTTTGATGAAATCATCATTCGGTTCATCTGCAGCTTCGCCAACAATTGGAAAAGCGACATCATCTAAAACGGCATAGCCTTTCATTACCCAATATAAGGCAGAGCCATAAAAAGGAAAGGTAAAATCATTTTTGGAAGAAGTCACTTGACTGGCACTCTTTTTATCTTTGTATTCTCTTGGATAAGCCCACATAATGAGGGGCAATTTCTTTTTCTTTTTGCGATTATAACCAACGGGTAAATACAATTCTGCTGATAGTGTAACGCCATCGGGTCGTTTATAATGAATCACTTCTTTATAAACCCCTTGCATAGCAGCAAATGGATTCTGGAAATCAGTAATTGCTGTTAATGTACCCGTTAGTACATTTCTAAAATAATAATTGGGATACGTATTCTCAGATTCTAAGCGAGTTAGGTAAATGCCCTTTTTGACATCCATCGCCGCGATAATTCTTTCTCGTTCAATTTTATCGGTTGCTTGATATAGCCTTTGAGTGGTTAAGGTCTTAAGGTTAAAACGATCAATAAAAGGGCAAATACCTTTTGGGGAATACCCGTTACCAATGAGGTGTAAAAAATTACCTTTAATCGCTAAAGTATGCCGACCAAATTTATTTTCTTTTCTAACGAAACTGCCTGGATCGCTATAAATATCTTGGTAATTCCGATCGTTTAATAAAATCGGTTGTTGTTTGGCATTGGATGGATTAAATAGATAGGTTTTACGATTCCGAGTATTCCACCAACGGTCATAAGCAATTGCTATATCGGCATTTCCCCAATCAATAAAACTAAATCGATTTTGAGTTTTTAATAACAATCGTTTTTTACCCCTAAAGGGTGCAGGTAAGGTGTAAACAGCATCTCGAAAAGGAACTTCTTCCGCAGGATCGCCATCATCCAAAGCTTCTGTCCAATAAAGACTAGCAGGCTGATCGGAGCGCCAAAATACATTCCGCATCCCTGTCCGTACTGCCATGAATCCTTTTGGTAAATCCTCAATTAAAGGGACGGATAATAATTTCTTGACCAATTTCCCTTTTCGATCATATATATTGGTTTTAAAAGGAAAACGATGGTAAGGGACTAAATAAGAATAAGGTTGTTCAATAGTACTAATCAAGTAATATTTGCCATCAGGAGAAGGAGAGATACTTTTGTAAATGGCTTTAGACTTCCATAATTTTTTAGTCCCTGATAACTTAACTATATATAGTTCTGAATGGGTGAGTTCCTCAAAATTAAATTCATCTATTTTATTTTGGAGTAAATCTTGATAAGTTCGATTTTGTGCTTTTTGACCGTCATTAACCGAGACAATAGGACCACTAGGAACAGTAGATTCGGTATCAATTAAACCCTTTTTGTCGGCGGGTAAAAAGCGAACTAATAAGGATTTGTCCTTTTTTCGCCACATATATGGAACGCCTAAATTGGCATTCAGTATTGCTTCAGTAAGTTTACTAGCCCTCCTTTTTTTAATATCTAACACCCATAATTCCACCCCTTTAGCAGTTGTGTTGGTAAATGCCATTAATTTTTCCTGATGCGACCAAGATAAATTGGTTATTTGAGCTTGAGCAGGTAACCCCTTAATCTCGTATTCCTTATTTTTTAGTATATCTTTGATCGTCAACTTAAAATAATACCGTTCTCTGCTGGAAATATTGGTGGTTGGATTAATCCGTAAGCCAGCCAAACGCATTTCTTTGGCAGATATTTCTGCAATAGATTTATAAATATCTCGATAGAGTAAAACAGCCATAGTTCCTTTAATATTCATCTTTACTAAAGGAGGTAAAGGTGCTTCTACTAAAGCCAGAATTTCATCAGATGGTTTTTGGTAACTTAAATCTATTTGGCTCATAAAAGAAGACAGATTAGTTTTAGTTCTTGCTTAAAGTTAGTACCTTGACAAAGGCCACAATATAGTCTTTTTAACTAGAAAATAAGTTAATAGTTTGATAATTAGTGTTTTATTTATATTTAAAAAAATGAAATGAATGATAGTTGTAAGCAGGCGGTTCTTTAATAGAACCGCCTGCTTTCGGCGACTCTAGAAAGGAAGAGGTTCTATTAAAGAACCGCCTTCTTAAAAAATCGATCTAATACTGCAAAGTCGCCTCCAGCATATAATGATCTGAAAATGCTTCGGTTAAAATCTGATGTTGTCGAACCTTAAACGATTGATCTACTAAAATATAATCTATTCGCAAACTGGGTATGGGACCTCCATGTGTTCCACCAAATCCTTTTCCTGCTTCTAAAAAGGTATCTTTTAAATCTGCGGTTATGGTCGCATACATAAAGGTTTGTGGCACATCATTCAAATCGCCTGAAATAATAGAAGGGTAGGGGCTGGTTTGTTGATGTGCTCGAATTAGTGCAGCTTCTTTGACCCGTTCGAGCGTAAAAGGCTGGTAATGAAGAAAAATGCCGACCATTTTTTTGAAGCCAATATTTTCGTGGGCTTCTTGATCTAAGGTAAGCGGTATCTTTCCATCAAACCGATTTGGTGCTAAGCGAGTGGTATAAAACCGAATCGTATCTTTTTGGATAACGATATCTGCCCAGAGGCACTTTTGAAAAGGTTGGGAAAAATTAATCACCCCTTTATTGACAATCGGATGTTTAGAATAAATGCCCGCATAAGTATTAGGTATAAAATGCTGATAGGGAAAATCCATCGTTGCTTCAATCCGTTCTTTCGTCCGCCAACCACATTCCTGTACTCCTAAAATATCTAAGTGGTTTCGTTCTTCTAAAAAGGCATTAAATTGAGCGATTTTTTTCTGCTGGGCTGCTCCACGTAGAAAAGCAATCGGTTTAGAAAACTGCATGTTATAAGTTCCGACTTGAATGGTTTGCAGCGAAGGATTATTAGGCGTAGCTTTTGCAAAAGCAATCGTGTTTTTGATGTAAGGAAAGCCTAAGAATAAGGTCAACAAAGAAGCCATCGCCCATTTAGGTTGCCAGCAGACCGCTATTAAAAAAGCAATGACGTTTCCAAGAATTAAGGCGGCAAAAATCAGCCCCAAAGAAGGAATAATGCCAACTAGAGCTGGTGATAAAGAGGCCGCTAGATAAGCCCCCAAAGTAGCGATGATTAAGAATAGATTGGTAATGGCAAAAATACCCTTGGCTATTTTCATGCTGCTAAATAAAACTATTTTTGGAGAAATTAACAGCTTGTCAAAAATAAGATCTGTTGTTTGTTTAATTCAATGTGTAACTGGTAGTAAAGCCTTTAGGTTTTCCCGTCACCGACCTTTAGGTCGGATTCATCTAACAGAACAGAACTAAAGGTCTTGGACAGGAAAGTCTAAAGGCTTTACTACCAGTTTTTCCTCATCAACTCATTCAACTGATTAACAAATGCGTTTTTCTCATCCATATAAATAGCGAGAGATTTAAAAGGTTTTTGAATCCCATATACTCTTTGTAAAATCGTTTCTTTTGTTAAGTGCAGGATAATATTATGACTATCCATATTTCCAAGTGCGGAAAATTTCACCACACTTCCATCTACTGGTAAAGATCTAGCCGTTAAGGTAATGTCTGTAATTTAGATACGTAAGGTATTTTGAAATTAAAAAAGGTCACCCTCGAAAACCGAGAGCGACCTTTTATATTTTTAACAGTCTCACAAGTTAAGTAGCTTGTAAATCCTGCATAATCCTGTCATCTTGTAATTACTTCTCTTCCACTTCCTCAAACTCTACATCCTGTACATCTTCACCTGCACCACCGTCAGCGTTTCCGCCTTGGTCAGCACCTGCACCGCCAGCACCACCTGCTCCTGCATCAGCCGTTGGTCCTTCTTGACCACCTTGGTACATGTCTTGACTAGCTGCTTGCCATGCGGCATTTAAAGTAGCGGTAACAGCTTCGATTTTGTCCAAATCTTGCTCAGCGTGTGCTGCTTTTAAATCTGCAACAGCCGTTTCAATAGCGCCTTTCTTCTCTTCAGGAATCTTCTCCCCAAACTCTTTCAACTGCTTCTCCGTTTGGAAAACTAACGTATCCGCAGCATTTAATTTATCTACTTTTTCTCTTGCTTTTCTATCTTCATCAGCATTTGCTTCTGCTTCTGCCTTCATCTTTTCGATTTCTTCTTTAGATAAACCAGTAGAAGCTTCGATTCTAATTGATTGTTCTTTTCCTGTTCCTTTATCTTTTGCAGAAACGCTTAAGATACCGTTCGCATCCATATCGAAAGTTACTTCGATTTGAGGTACCCCTCTTGGCGCTGGTGGAATATCAGACAATACGAATCTACCAACTGGACGGTTATCTTTTGCCATTGGTCGCTCTCCTTGTAAGATGTGAATCTCTACAGAAGGTTGATTGTCTGCGGCAGTAGAATAAGTCTTAGATTTTTTAGTAGGAATGGTAGAGTTTGCTTCGATGACTACATCAAAAACATTACCCATTGTTTCGATACCTAAAGATAATGGCGTTACGTCTAATAATAAGACATCTTGCACATCTCCAGATAATACCCCACCTTGAATCGCTGCACCAACTGCTACTACTTCATCAGGATTTACCCCTTTATTTGGTTTCTTCCCAAAGAATTTCTCAACTGCTTCTTGGATAGCTGGAATTCTAGTAGAACCACCAACTAAGATAATTTCGTCAATTTCATCTTTATCTAAACCAGAATCTTTTAGAGCTTCTTGGCAAGGCTTCAAAGTTCTTTGTACTAAATCGTAAGCTAATTTTTCAAACTCCGCTCGACTAATCTTTACGACTAAGTGCTTAGGTACGCCGTCTACAGCTGTTACATAAGGTAAGTTTACCTCAGTAGAAGTAGAAGAAGACAATTCAATCTTCGCCTTTTCTGCTGCTTCTTTTAATCTTTGTAAAGCCATTGGGTCTTTACGCAAATCCATATTTTCTTGCTTCAAGAAAGTTTCTGCTAAGTGGTCAATCAACACTCTATCAAAATCATCACCACCTAAATGCGTATCTCCATTTGTAGACTTAACTTCAAATACCCCATCTCCTAATTCTAAGACAGAAATATCGAACGTACCACCACCAAGGTCATAAACCGCAATGGTCATGTCCGCATTTTTCTTATCCAATCCATAAGCCAAAGCTGCTGCTGTTGGCTCATTGATAATTCTTTTAACCGTCAAACCAGCGATCTCACCAGCTTCTTTCGTTGCTTGTCTTTGAGAATCATTGAAGTAAGCAGGTACTGTAACAACTGCTTCAGTTACAGTTGTACCTAAAAAGTCTTCTGCCGTTTTTTTCATCTTCTGCAAAATCATTGCAGAAATTTCTTGTGGCGTATATTTTCTACCGTCGATGTCTACTCGAACCGTATCGTTATCTCCTTTTATTGCTTTATAAGCAGTTCTACCAGCTTCTTCTGCTACTTCAGAGAATCTTGATCCCATGAATCGCTTGATAGAAGCAATAGTTCTAGTTGGATTGGTGATTGCCTGACGCTTTGCAGGATTACCAATTTTTCTTTCTCCATTGTCCAAGAATGCGACAACAGACGGTGTAGTTCTTCCTCCTTCATCATTAGGAATAACGACTGGCTCGTTTCCTTCCATCACAGAAACACAAGAGTTGGTTGTTCCTAAATCTATACCGATAATTTTACCCATTTTTTATAAAATTTTTGTTATTGTTTACGAATTGAATGGTTTAAAATATGCTTAACAAACACTTCATTTTAAACCAGTAACAAGGTTTTAAAATTTGTTTACCGCTACTTCTACATCAATCAATGTGCCATGCCAGTTTTGGATGCTTTGGTGTGTCAAAAGTGCGGAAATAGCTATTTTTAGCTGTCAGATTGAGGGAGTTGAGGGAAGCTGATATGACAGGATGACAGATTGGCAGAAGAGGAAGGGTGAAATTTAGACAGGTTGATAGTAGGCTAAACAGGTATTAAAATACGAATCAAAGTTCCCGTATATTTTTTAGTTGGAGAAACATCCTCCATTGTGATGTTAATATTCAAATTCCCCATTTGGCGCAATACTTCTAATCGTTCATTGACTATTTGGGTCGCTCTCGATTTATGATTGACTGGTTTTGTCTTCAATAGTGCCGCTTCTGCTCGTCCAATTCCATTGTCTACTATTTCGCAAATTAGTTCCTGTGTCTCATTTTCAAAAAAACGAATGATCAATTTTTTATCATTGAGATTATCCATTTTCATCAATCCATGTAAAATGGCATTTTCCACAAAAGGTTGAATCAGTAAAGAAGGAATTTGAATAGCTTCGGTGTCCAATTTAGAGGTAATCTCAAACTGCACTTGAAAAGCATTAGAAAAGCGCATTTGTTCTAATTCCGTATATAGCCTCAAAAGCGTAATTTCCTCATCCAAAGGAATAAATTTATTTTTAGAAGCTTCTAGAAACAAGCGCATCAACTGCCCAAACTTGCCCATATATTCAACTGCTTTGGTGACCTCTTGGTCAAGTATAAAACTTTGGATGCCATTTAAACAATTAAAAATAAAATGAGGGTTCATTTGTGCTTGTAAGGCTTGCAATTCTAATTCTCCAAATTTCTTTTCTATTTGAAATTGTTTTGCATTTTTACGTTTAGCGCTATTTACTAGAAAATTAAATGAACCATAAGCTAAACCTGCACCGATGAGGCTAGCACACAAATAAAACCAATTAGTTTGCCACCAAGGTGGCGCAATAACAATTTGAACAGGCGCTGATAAAGAGATTTCTTCGTTTGATAAATCTCGAGACTTTAGATGAAAAATATAACTACCAGGCGCTAAACTGGGATAACGAATACTAGTATTTTTAGTCGTTTGCCAATCCGTATCAGCCCCTTCTAAGAAAAAACTATACTGAATGTGCCCAATCGAATTAAAAGATAAATTAACAAAGTCAAAAATTATTTCGTTTTGGTTAGCGGTTAATTTGTCTAATTGATGTATAGCAGTTAGGTCTCCATTGACCGTAACTTGATTTAGCCTTAAGCTTCCTTTCTTAACCGTATTTGCGGGGGGAGTATTTCTAGGTATGACGGTTAGCCCAAAATTGGTGCCAATTAAAATCTCTTTTTCATTGGCGACCACACAATGAATTTCTTCTCCAGGCAAGCCATCTTTAACTTCATAAATCCTCTTTAAAGTTGACTTTTTACCATCTCCTGATAATTGAATTTCTTTTAATCCTTTGTTGGTTGCCACCCATAAAATATTATCGGCTGAAAGGTATAAATCATCTACTATGTCCGATTGAGTATCAGGTAAAGGAAATAGTTGTTTTCCAGCATACATAAAAACACCTTCCCCATCCGTTCCTACCCAAACTTTATTGTCTTTTGCTAATAAGGAAAATACCTTCTTTTTCAGACCATCAATAGTATCGAGTGTTGCTTGTTGTCCTTCTGTTGCAATGTACCCTAGTCCGTCATCATGTGCCGTCCAAATACCTTCATTGGACTTGATCGCTACTCCAATCGTTCGTTGCTTATTCCATTTTTTTGCGACATATCGGTTATTGTCATTTTTTGTAAAGGTATAAAGGCCAGAAAAGTGGCCGAATATAAATTGTTTCTGAGCTTCATTGTAGGCAAAATCTTTTACCGCAGAGAGGGTCATATTCTGACGGCGGAGTTTCTTTCTTTGAGTAGCATCAAATTGTAGATAATCTAGAAATTCTTTTCGTTCTCCAGTCTGTAAATTGAGTATTTCTGTTCCTCTATCTCTGACAACTATTAATAGCTGTTGATTGAATGCCGCTAGTTTAAGCACAGGATTGGAGGCTGCTTGTGAAGGAATAAGGGGGTATATTTTATGGTCCTGTAGTTGATAAACAGCACCATCTTCCGTTCCATAATAAAACGCGTGTTGATGAGCCGTAATAGTCGTTACTTTAGCATTATTATTTGGGATATAGGTTTGAACTGTTCTAGCTTGTGTTGTTAATAAATAGAGACCACGGCTTTCTGTGGCAATCCAGATATTGCCTTCCTTATCTTTAATTTTTCTATTGAGACTAATTCCTTTCTGACTTAAATAAGTGGTTTCATAAAAATCTTTGACATTTAATTGCGCATCCGTTATCAATAGCCCTTGATCTACAGAAAGTTGAAGGGTACTATCTTCCAACCAATACTGAGTAGCACTATTCCCCCGCATAAATTTTAAATCACTAAATTTAAGGGTATTAAGCGTAATGATCTCTCCGTTTTCTATTATTTGAATAATGCCTTCTGCATTAATCCAGTAATCTCTATGGGGTAATCGTGTATAAAATACTCGGCTTCGCTGCAAAGAAAAATCTGTGCTAGTAAGGTCAAAATCTACCGCATATTTACCTAGTATGTTGCCTTGGCAATCTATTTTACCTAAGGTGTCCTTTGCTGTTGGAATAAATGCTCTAGTTATTCTTGAATCAGATACCCCAAGTTGTATGGCGGCATTTTTATTTAATTCGTTTCTTTTATCCAACAAATTAATACAGGTTTTTTTTACTAGTTCTTTTCCATCAAATAGATAAAAAAACAAAGGATTTCCCGTAAATAATGCTACTCGACCATCGGTGGTTGAATTGACCTGTAATAAACCTGCACCTTCAATTGGAATGGTGAAAATGGAATCCTTCCAAATGTAAGCTGCCTCATTGGCATATCCTTGTATCCATATCCTACCTAAATGATCTTCGGTCAAATCCCAAACATCATTGGTTGGTAATCCATCAGCTACTGTATAATTTTTAAACGTATAGCCATCAAATTTAGCTATTCCTTTTTCTGTAAACGCCCAAATATACCCTGCCTTATCTTGAATACATCCATATACGGAATTAGTCGGCAAACCATCTTCCGTGGTGAAATGTCGAAGATGATGTTCTTGCGCAGAAAGGAGGGATAAGCAACTTGTAAAGCTAAGAAGCAAATATAAAAATAGGTTTTTCATGCTATAAAATAAATGCTTAGGGAGTAGGTTATTTACGGTCTACTCCCTAAGTTTTGTTTGTTACCCCCCTTCGCAGTATTCAGTTGCTCGATCGAGGGAAAGGTGGACGTTTTATTTGTTATTCACGAGACTTTAGTAAAAATGTTTAGAGGATTACTTGCACTAGTTTTGCTCGGCTAATAATAAGGCTACATCCTCCATAAATTCTGTCACATCGGCAGCATCCGTTCCATCACAAAAAGCTCGAACATGTCGATTTTTATCTACTAAAATCAAGCGTCCACTATGGTCAAAACCGCCAGGCGCCTCGGGATTTTCAATTGCCACAGAAAAATAATCATCAGCAATGTCATAGATTTCGTCTTTATCCCCTGTAACAAAATGCCATTTTTCGGTCTTTACTTCTAGATTGGAGGCATATTGTTTTAATCGTTCGACGGTGTCATATTTGGTATCAATCGAATGAGACAGTAAGATTAAGTTATCTGCTTTTTCAAAGCGGTCATATACCCGCAACATTTGTTTTTTTACTTTAGGGCAGATCGTTGGACAAGATATAAAAAAGAAATCTACTATGTATGCTTTATTGGCAAAAGTAGCATTGGTAACGGGTTGATTGTCTTGATTGACAAATTGGAAATCGGGTACTTGGTGATAAAGCGTATCTCCCGATTCGGTAATGTCTATATTTCCAATAATGGGTAACGGCGGTTGATTCTCTTGGAGACAACCAATTGTTAATAAACTAAATAGGACACTAATAATAATATATTTCATTTTTTGAATATTAAAATTTGAATTGTAAAACATTTTTAGTCAAGTACTTCCTATAATTATTTCTGAACTAAAGCACTCCCTTTTTCGATACTTTCTATCATCATTTTTTTGATTTGACCAATGCGTGCTTGTTCCTTTTTAAGGTAATCAATGGCTACTTGCTGGTCTAATTTGGAAAGCGTGCGTAACGATTTAAATTCCCGCATCCAATCCATCATCGCATCTTGTGCTTGTTCGATGTCTTGTATGGTCTTTTGTAGGATGGGGCTTTCCGTTTGCTTTTTCAATTGTTTTTTCAGTTGATGCAATTCCCCCATTTTAGGCATGACCTCATCGTGTACGACCATGACATCGCCCCATAATTGTTGTTGAGTGGTATCGTATTCTTTGCAGCTATAGCTAAATGTAAAAAGGGCTATTAATAAGCTAATTGACATATATTTTTTCATGTTAATTTTTTAATTTAGTATTGTAGAATATCTGATTGATAGGTGTTGGTAGCTTGCAGCAATCCTTAATTTCGCAGGCAAATTTGATTAGCCTATGTGTATAGTATTTAATAGGTTGCACGGATGGAGCGGATTGGGCTGATTTAAAACGGATTTTATAAGTGTTATTTAAAAAAATCCGTACAATATCCGTCTAATCCGCTCTATCCGTACAACCTATCCTATTTAGTTACCCGTCGAATGAACCCACAGGACTGCGCAGCGGGCAGATTCGCCGATACGTGTTAAAACTAAATAGAAAATTTCGACCAAACTTACTTAATAAAGAATAAATTAAAAGACTAGCACTCTGGTGGCTGGAAAATAGAGGTGAGGAAAGTTTGTGGAAAAAGCACAACTGCTTTCGTAGGAACTATGTCTTGTTCCAAATCGGCGACGATAACTTGTTTCTGAAAGGAATCCAAGACATAAACGACCTTTTGATTTTGGTCAAGCAAGGTACCAGGTTGTTCCTTTTGCTCCTGACTATCTTGCATTGTGGTAGTTAAAACACAAGTGGCAAAACATAGTTCTTCGGGGGAAAAACGATTGATACAATTATTTTCTGTTAAATACTCTTGATTCGCTTTGAACAAGGCATAAATCGCTAAGTCTTTCAAAGAAATGGAAAGAATTAGAACAGCAAGTAATATGGCGAATGCTTTTTTCACAAGGTAAAAGTAGGGTGTTTAATTTTTGGAAAAAGGGAATGGGCATTAATTTTACATGAAAAGGAGGGAACCAATAATAAAAAAATTAGGGTACTAGACCCTTTTTCAACCCCTTATTTCAGTAATAATCAAACCATTCCTCTTAATTTTAAGTTTTTGTATCAAATAGAAGCTTTAAGCAATGAAGAAATTATTATACCCAATATTTATCCTGATTCATACCCTTAGTTTTGGTCAATACCAAATGGATTTAGTCACCCGACAAAGCCCAGATAGAAGTGTTTCTCAGCAAATAGGCTTTACAGAAATTGCTATTAAATATGGCAGCCCAATGGTAAAGGGTAGAACAATTTGGGGCGATTTAGTACCTTATGAGAAAGTCTGGCGAGCAGGTGCGAATTGGGCAACAACGATTGCCTTTTCCCAACAAGTAATAATTAACGGAAAAACGATTGACAAAGGAACGTATAGTTTATTCGTTATGCCAAAAGCGCAGCAAAAATGGATAATTATTTTAAATGCGGTTCATCGACAATGGGGGGCTTTTAAATATGAGGCGGCTAAAGATGTAGTACGTATAGAAGTGATTCCACAAGCTATTCCAAAACAAGAAAAACTACTTTTTGAAATTGAGAATTACAGTAGTCAATTGGCATTAGTGACTTTAAAATGGGATCATATTTCTTTACAATTGCCGATTGAAATGGATATGGTGCAGCCGCTGGATAGTTTATTAATCCAAAAATCAACTAAACTAGGCAATGATTTGAAATGGGTTGCCTATTTACAAGCAGCAGAACTATTATTACAAGAACAACAAGGGTTGTCAAAAGCCTTGGAATGGATTGAGCAAAGTGAAACTTTAGCGAAATTAGAAATGGATTGGAATAAACAATATTACCCCAAAGCTTACATTTTAGGGCATCTTTATTGGACAAAAGCTAGAATTCATGGTGAATTTGGGAATAAAGAAGCAGCATTAGCAGCAGTCGCACAAATGAAAAATTTGGAGAAGCCCACTTTTTATGAAAAAGAAGCCGAGGCAGAGGAAATAGAAGTGTGGATTAAAAAATGGGAAAATTAGAGCTAATCAGCCTTCAAAAATTAATAATAAAATTAAAAAATACCCAATATCCGTGTCCCTTTATCTATCCGTGGTAGCAATTAATACCACGGATGTTATTATTGTTTTATTTGACGATCTATCAACAACCTAAATCAACCTTACCAGTCTTCCACAAAGCAACCCCTTTTGCGATAAATTCATCAATCCTTGTATCTGCAATAGTAACCGATTTTTTAAATCGAATACAGCCTTTACCAATATCTAAACCTTTTAATAAATGACCATCGACATCTATTTTGGACGCATCGCCAACATAGAGGCTTACATAGTTTTTCTGTGCATTCAAATGAAAAAGGTCGCCTTTATCATCCGTATAACAAAGCATTTTATAATTAATTCGTTCTTTAAAATCGTATGCTTTCTCTAAAATAATTGCTCTAATTTGAAGCAATTTTTCTTTGCGCCAATCTTCTGCTAAGACATCTAGGTATTCGACGGGAGTTTGAGCATTATATTGCATATAAGAAAGGTTCTTTTGATTTAAACAGAATGAATCCTGTGCTACCAGTTGTCCGCAATTTTTAGATTAATTCACTAATTTATTTTTATCTATTTTCTCTTCATGTGGATGTTCTTTTAAGAGTTCAGCTGCAATATAAAACCCTTCTTTATCCGCTATTTCTGCTCGTACGGTTTTCACTTGCTCAGGTGTAATTGCGTCAGCTTTATTATCAAAAGTATTCCGAACATAAGTCAAGACCGCTGCAACTTCTTCATCATTCATCAAGCCTTCAAAGGGAGTCATTGGGACGTTGCCTGGATAATCTCGATTCATTACCGTTATTGGGCCATACATACCTTTTAAAGTCAATTTTATCAAACGAGTTGCATCTTTTCTCACCCATTTGGATTGTTTCAAAGGTGGATAACCTGCTGCTGCCAAACCTTGTCCATGTTCTTGGTGACAAGTCCCACAATAAGCCTCTCGCTCGTATAATTCTTTGCCTTTGACAAATAAATCTCGTTCCTCACCTTTTAAATGCGTCCGAATTTCTTTATTTTTTGGTTGAACATTTTCTCCATTTAAATGAGCGACTGCGGTTTCATGTGCATGTACCATCCATTCATCCAACTCGTGTTTTCCTGCTTCATTGACTACTTTTAAACCATCTTCCTTATCCAACCAAGATGCTGCTACCAAAGCTTCTAAACGCACTCTACCTTTAGGGTCTTTAGCTGCTTCTAATAATAAATCAGCTTGATTATCAATTTGATGACCAGCGTATCGCAAGACTTTTACTGCTGCTGTTCTAGCTCTAAAATCTTTAGCTTTTAATACTTGTGTTAAAATATTTTTATCAATTTTATTTAAACCCCAAGTTACCCAAAGGGCTTCTAATAATTGATGTTCATAATTGGTATCCTTTTTATCCAGTTTTGCTACCCAATTATCTAATTTAGCTAAGACTTCTGTTGAATTTCTAGCTCTTAATTCTCGTCGAGTTCGGTAACGAGTCCGATATTCTGGCAGCTTCAAATTACCTAATAATTCCTCGATACTCGCATCTACTATTTTTGCTGGTTCAACCAATGGTCTAGCAGGATAAGTAATTCGATAGACCCGACCATGTACATGATCTCGTAGCGGATCACGGGCATTATGCTGCATGTGACCAATCAAGACATTGTGCCAATCCAAGAAATAGAGGGAACCATCTGGTGCAAATTCCATATCAACAGGTCGGAAATTGGTATCGCTACCTTGTATTAAATCCTGTCTGAATTTAAATTTATAGCCTGTTCCATCATCAATGACTTGATGTTGTTTCATTCCCAAAAAGCCAATGTCATTATTGATTAATAAATCGCCTTGCACTTCCTCTGGAAAATGGCGACTAGATACAAATTCCAAACCAGAAGTAGGGCGCACTTTATGTTCTTGTTCCACCAAATCAAAAGATTTATGCGTCGCTTTTCCATATCTAGGCTTCACAGAACCAGGCATCATCCATCGAACGGCAGGTCCAGAAGTTTCTGCAAAAATATTTTGCCCCCAATCATCAAAAGCAATGCCCCAAGGATTAGGAATTGATAATTGAGCGGTTCTTTCTAAATGTCTTCTTTGTGGACTAAAACGATAAAAACCGCCATTTGTACCTCTGACTGGTCCATAAGAAGTCTCTACATTCGTATGTAAGAATACCCCTTCGCCCATGTATAAAGCTCCCGAAGGATCCGCACAAAAAGCAGAAATAACGTGATGCGTATCATGGTCATCAAAACCACTCATAATAATTTCTTTTTTATCTGCTTTGTCATCTCCATCAGTATCCGTTAACAGTATCAAGTTAGTTCCTTGTGAGACATAAACCCCTTCTGGGGCAAATTCAAAACCTACAGGAATGTGCAAATTTTCTGCCCAAACGATTTGTTTATCTGCTTTATAATCTCCATTTGTATCTTCCAAAATGATTAATTTATCATTCGGCTTTGCATCCCCAGGTTTATAATGCGGATAAGTTGGCATGACTGCTACCCAAAGGCGACCTTTATTATCAAAGGACATTTGCACAGGATTGGCCAAACCTGGAAATTCTTTTTCACTTGCGAATAATTCTACTTTATAACCTGGTGCAGTAGTTAATTTATCCAAAGCTTCTTCGCCGTATAAATATTTATTCTCGCCTCTACCATAATCTCCTGGTTTATAGTTGGTTTGAACAGGGGCTAATGGATGTGTTTTTGCATCGGCTGCGGCTACATCCATTTTTTTGCCTTTAGCTGCTTGCCAAATCGCTTGATCTCTAACTGCCGTCATTTCCCCTTTTTTCTTGATTTCGTCTGGATAATTGTCTGGACCAAAAGGATTGTATCGTCTACCAAAAACGTGTACGCCATTGGGGCTTTTAAAATCATCATGCCAAAACCAATTTTTCTCCATTACCGCATCGTGTACCAATTGCGCATGACTTTTATTGGGCTTGCCACCAAATATTTTCGATGCTAATAAATTACCTAATTTTTTATACCCTGCATCATTTAATTGCGAACCATCACTAGTTAATTGTTCCCCTGTTGCAAACCATTTTTTAGAAGGCGTAAAAGCATCTACATAAGGAATATTATTCTTTGCGGCAATTTCTTTAATTGCTTCGGCATATAGAGCTAGATTGGCGTTCTCTTTTTCGCCATTCGGCAAATCATATTTATCCGATAAGTTTTGGAAAGCAATAGGGGAGACGAGTACTAGTTGAGGTTCGCCTTCTCCATTATATGCTTGAATGGAGGTATGTTGAATGAAAGCTTCTAATTCCCCTTTAAAATTATCCAAGCCTGCTGCCCCTGTGAAAGATTCATTATAACCAAAAAAAGCTAAAATAATATCGGCTTCTAGTTTAGTTAACCATTGATCAGGAGTCTCAAAATGCCCTTGACTATTAGAAAAGTTGGCTAATTCTGTTTGAAATTTTTCTGCACCGGGGAATGCCCAAGGCGAAAAACGACCTGAATGCGGTCTAAAACCAGGCGTATTTCCACCATCACACATATTCCTAATAAATAATTGATTGTTTGGATAACGAAGGTGCATTTCGGTTTCAAAGTGCCCAAAATTCAGCATTCGAGAGCATAAATTATTACCCAATAAAACAATATGATCCTCTTTTTGAATGCTAAGGATTGATTTTTCTTCAGAAGTACATTGCCAGAAGGAAGGAAGACAAAGCGTTAATAAAAAAATCAACGTAAAAAATTGTTGGCTATTTATTCGGTTATTGACAATCATGATTAATTATTTTTCGTTAGGTCATAAATGTACACAAAATTTATAATTTATTAACTTCTTGTATTTAAATTGACATAAATTCTAGTCGATTTTTAATAATAGCCTTTCTATTAATTTTTGATTAACCTAACTTGCAATTGGCACAAATAAAGCGTCAAAGTATAATCTAACAAAAATAATTTTATGAAAAATTGGAAATCATACCCCGTGTTACTCGCCGCTTTCTTTGCTATTTCCTTAGGCCTAATCAGTTGTGGAGAGGATCGAGCAGCAGCAGAAAATGTAGCGTATATTGTGGACGTTGAAATCATCACACCTGCTAATAATGCAACGGTGGCAATTGGTGAAAACTTTAGGGTAGAAGTGGATTATGCTAGAAAAGATAATACCATCCACAATATCAAAGTAGAAATTGTGGATATTCAAGGTGTGACCGTACATAAATTAGTCGAAAGACATGCGCATGTAGCGAATGAGTTTACCTTTCAATCAGAAGTAGTTAGTATTGGGCAGGCAGGAACTTACTTAGTGCGTGCTTCTAGTACCGATTTAGATGTAGCAGATGATGGGGTTGAAGGAGATAATATGGTGGAGCATGTGCTTGTGGTGCAGTAGGTTATTCTGCATTTAAGATAGATTTCAGAAAATCATAAATCATAGTTCATACATCTTACATCATAAATCCATTTAGTTAAAAATAGGACGGATTTATGATTTAAGATGTATGATTTCAGATTTAAGATTTCAAAAAACGGTAGTAACAAATTGTTTAGCTGGGACTACCCTGGCAACCAACCCACAAATACCTCTTCAAATAATTCTTCTGGCAAATTAGCCACCTCTTTTGTTTCATTCTCTAACACCATATCTTTCAATTTTACCGTCATTTTAAAAGTCGTTCCCCAAGGGTCAACCGAAATATTATCTTCCGTAATTTGAATAGTTATTGCTCCTGAAATGGCGGTCCAAGTGGTGCCAATCTCTCCTTGATCGTTTGCTACATCATCGCAGGCATAACTACCAATCTCCTCTTTAAATAAATGCATTTGAACTTTTAAACTTGGTGCATTCACATCGAATGTTTGTTCTGACAGGTTTAAGCCTAAATCGGAACGTTTTCCAGAGACATATAAATGTAATTTTTGTTCGGGAAGTTCTTTATAAACGTAAAAATCCGAACAACCTTGAGCGGTTGCGGTCTCGAAAGAATAATTTACGGAAGGAGGTAAGACACAACAGTCTTCTTCTTTGTTACAATTGATTAACAATAAGCAGGCACTTAAAAAGCCTAATAATTTTTTCATGTAGAATGGTTTGGTGATTGCTAAAATTGGGAAGTCATTTTTATAGACGGTTAAATGATAGGAATGGTTGGGTTCAATGAGAAGAACGTAAAAGAGATTTATTATTGGACATTTTTGGACACGGAGAACACGAAGAACACGAAGAAGACACAAAGTCCACAAAATATTAAATACCTCTATTTTATAACTCCGTGCTCTTTGTGTCTACTCTGCGAACTCTGTGTCCAAAATATTTTCCACTTTATTCACGATCTAATTCAATTATTAGCGATGCTATATTTTGTATGCTCAATTATTTCAATCTTTTAACGCGACCCTCCGCAACTTCAAAAACGACACCAAAACCAAACTGTTCGTCAAAGGCATTCTCCAAAGGAATCCCCTGTAAATGACATAAAAAAGCACGAATAACTCCTGAATGATTGACTAAAAAAACTTGGTCGGCATCCATTTGTAAAACTTCTTCATACAATTCCTTGGCTCTATCAAAAACCGATTGGAAGGCTTCTCCATTTGGGCAAGGCGTATGCACAAAATTGGCTTTCCATTTGATAAGTGTTTCCTTCCCAAAAGAGCGCCATGGTTGTAATTCCCAATCGCCGAAACTGATTTCTGTTAGCCGTTGTTCTATTGTAACCAAATGGTCATTGGCTATAAACTGCGCTAATTTATAACAGCGTTGTAAAGGGCTAGATATTATTTTGGTCTGGAGGGTAATGGTTGGTAAAATTGCTTTGACTGCCGCTGCTTCGGTTGGAAAAGTTGTGGCTACATCTAAATCAGAACTGCCATAGCAAATACCTTTGTCTATATCAGGTTGGGTATGTCGGATTAAGTAGATTTTCATAGTGCAAATTTAGAATAAAAACTTACAAAAAATCAGCCCCAAGTTTGAAATAATACGTCATTCCCTTTATTATTGTAAAAAACACACAAAATGTTCC
Source organism: Saprospiraceae bacterium (assembly GCA_965277445.1). Taxonomy (GTDB): domain Bacteria; phylum Bacteroidota; class Bacteroidia; order Chitinophagales; family Saprospiraceae; genus JAFMDF01. Next base: position 668,602 of record CBDICY010000013.1, read on the forward strand.
AACAGAATCTAAGCCTTACCGTCGATGCAGTTGTCTTTGGATATGACCCAAAAGATGGGCTATCGGTGCTATTAATCAAGCGTTTACTCGATCCATTCAAAGGGAAATGGGCCATTCCAGGCGGTTTTTTATTAGCAGGCGAAAGTTTAGAAAAAGCAGTAGAACGAGAATTAGAGGAAGAGACGGGCATCAAAGTCAATTATCTAGAACAGCTATATACCTTCGGTAGCCCAGATAGAGACCCTCGAAAGCATATTGTCACCGTTGCCTATTACGGATTGGTTCGGCGAGCTAAATTTGAATTGTATGCTGCTACGGACGCCGAAGATGCGCAATGGTTTAATATCAAAGAATTGCCGCCTTTAGCGTTTGACCATTCTGATATTTTCAAAATGGCACTAGAACGATTACGAGGAAAAATCGCCTATGAACCCATTGGTTTTGAATTAATAGAAGAGGAATTTCCACTACCTGATTTACATCGTTTATACGAAGCGCTTTATGGTCAAAAGATTGACCGGCGTAATTTTAGCAAAAAGATTTTACAACTAGGTATTCTCGAAGATTTAAACAAATTTCAAGTGCATCCTGGTCGAGGCCGGCCGAGTAAATTGTATAAATTTAATCGAGCAAAATATTTTGCTTTAAAGGAAAGAGGGATGGTTTTTGAGGTCTAAAATCTACAGGATGACTGGATTTTGAAGGATTAACAGGATTTGGACTTACTACTGGATATTTTGATTGTAGTTACTAGATATTGGCTACTCGATAACTAATTACAAAACAAATAGACTTTATTCGGCGAAAGGCAAAGGGCTAATGGTGAGAGGGCTGTCACACGAATAATTTCAGAATAAATACTAATACTTCCCTAATATTTTTGTTTTCTCAAACATTATACTATCTTAGTCCCATAAATAGGTAGAAATGGTAATACAAAATTAAAATTGAGTGGATGCAGCAACTCAAAAAATAATCCTATTTATAAGTTTTCCCTTCTATATAATAATTGTTTTTTGTTTTAACGCACTCCTGTACAATAACTCTTTTTTAATTTGACGTAACGTTTCTATTTAACCAAGTTGAATGACAATTTCCTATGCGATTTAGAAACCATAACGCCTAATAATACACTATTCTTTATTGGGGTTACCAGCCTTAGAAATACACAAAACTATTTTCATAAAAAAAGCAGTTAGTCGTTTAGCCTATTTGAGGGTACTTGAAACCGACTTGTCGATTCATTTCAAGTGCTTTAAATATTGCTTTACCTCTTTATGAGTTGTCCTAAAAACTAAAACAAATACGAAGAAATTATGGGAAATAGCATCTGTTTATTGTCTTTTTGTCTTGCGGTTGGGTCATTTTTGGGGTTAACCCTTGGGGGCATTCTATTATTTGTAAAATCTAGTAGAAATGCTGCTAATGTATTTTTGGGTTTAATCACTTTGGGATTCACTTTTTATATGCTACCAAGCCTATTAAATAGCTTTGGGATGTTAGAAACAATTCCTCATATTATCAATGTAGGGTCTTTGTTTGGACTTACCTTAGGACCGCTGATTTATTTATATGTAGTAGCTTGTACGCAGAAAGACTTCAAAATGAAACCAATTTTATGGATTCATTTTGCACCTGCTGCTTTATATTTTATTCCTAAAATCCCTTTCTTGCTGTCAAGTGGAGAAGAGAAATTGACTCATTTTGCAGAAATGGTTCAAGGAGGAAGGATGCTAGATGCGTCTACTCAACCTATTATTGGTGCTTTCCATGCTTTACTTTATTTTGGGCTTTCTGTTAAGTTAGTGCTAGTTTATAAAAAGCGTTTAGTGGAAGTAAGCACAGCAGCTGAGCAAGTATACTATCGCTGGTTGTTGTTTTTCTGTGCGACCTTATTATTGCCTTTATCGGTGATTTCAATTTATGTTTTACCTGGTTTTGCTATGCCTTCTGTTGGGTACTGCATAGTTTCCTTCTTCTGTTTTATTATAGCTATTTATGGAGCCTTAATATTGAAACCTCAAATATTTCATACCTTTCCTACTCAAATTAAAAAGAAAGAGCTTCAGACTAACTTATTTACAGAGCACCCAATAAAGAAAGAGCGGTATTGGCAATCTAATCTAGTGGAGCATCAAAAAGAACGCTACCTCAAAAAATTACTAACACATATAGAAACGGAGAAATCTTATTTACAACCAGAACTGACCCTTAACAATTTGTCAGAAGAATTAAATATCCCTGTGCACCATCTTTCGCAGGTGATTAATGAAAAATTAGCTTGTAATTTCTTAGATTTTATTAATCGGTATAGAGTAGAAGAAACGAAGGAGAAATTTATGGATGAAACAAATAACCATTTAGGCACTTTATCTATTGCTTTTGAGGCAGGTTTTAATTCCAAAACAGCTTTTTATGGGGCTTTTAAGAAACAAACGGGTACGACGCCAGCCAAGTATAGAAAAGCTGTAATGATGGAGACGAATGGCTTAAAAACTGCTTAGAAGGGATGAAAAAAACGAGAAGATTAAGCTATTTTTCCCAATTTATAAATGCGAACGTTTTTTTGGTGGAATCCGAACAGATACAAATACCGTTTGTGCTAATTTTATGGACTAAATTTTATTCTAATAAACTGTCAACATGAAATATCACATCGTTTTGTTCACAAGCGTCATTTCTTTTTGCTTTTCCAATTACTGTTATAGTCAAAATTCTTTAAGCCAAGAACTCGACATTTTTGTATTCCCTGCTGAAAGCCAAACAACACGCACTCAAGATAGTGATGAAATAACTTGTTATAAATGGGCAAAGAAACAAAGTGGAGTCAATCCTGCCAATTTTAGCAATAATGGGGTAGAAAAGGAAGGGGATCTTATCGTCAGAGGTACAGGTGGAGGTGCGGTTGTGGGCGCTTTATTTGGATTAGTTAGAAAAAGTCACCAATTAGATTTTTCTACTGGTGGGTTTGCCAAAGATAGCCCAGCTAATACCAAGGGAATTGAGGACCAACGATATAGCCAAGGGTATGATAATCAGGTCAAATTCAATCAATTTAAAGCCGCCTTTTGCGATTGCTTAAAGGCTAAAGGATATACGACTCAATTTTAAGTGTTTTAATTCTATCTTTACAAAATATTTAACTTGAACCGACTATAACTTTACGAGCGAATCAATAATTTAAGTATCTTGAATGAATTAATGACTTTCTTCTTATATGTAAGCGTTTTTCAGGGATTGACCCTTGGCGTTTTCCTTCTTTTTATAAAATCTGAAAAGAACCTAGCGAATGTTTTTTTAGGATTGGCTGTCCTATTTTTTACTGCTCATTTATTGCCAGGGGCAGTAGCTCGACTAGGATGGATACAACAATTACCTCACCTAATTGATATAGGTCGAATTTTCATTTTAGCGATGGGACCGTTTACCTACTTGTATATTAAAGCAAATATTAGAGATGCATTTGTCATGCAACGAAAAGACTGGTATCATTTTATACCTACTTTGCTTATGTTTTTTGTAAACATTCCGTTTTTTTTCCAAAGTGGAGACGCAAAATTGGCATATTTTTTAAGTCCTGAGGCACGACTAAATGATACCGGTTATATGATGCAATCCTCGCTAAATGTATTAAGCATTATTATCTATTTTGCTTTCGCTATCCAGATGGTACTACAATATAGAAAGCATCAACAAAATACTTCCTCTAGTATCAAAACTATCTTTCATCGTTGGTTATTAGGCTATTGTGGATTGTTGTTATTCCCTATTTTGGTTATTACTTTATATGGATTTACAGGTTTTGTAGTTATTCCTGCCATCGTGGTCGTTTTCAGTTTTTTCTTTTTTATTGTCACGATTTATTTGGCTAATTTAATTAAACCAGAGCTTTTTCACCAATTTCCACATCAAATGCCTACACTTGATAAAGAAACGGAGAAAAAGCATAAATATGAATCTTCCAATTTACAACCTGCTCAAAAGGAGCGGTACTTGAAAAAGGTATTAAATTTTATGGAGGAAGATAAACCTTATCTAGAACATGAATTAACCCTTGCTCAACTAGCCGAACAAGTTAAAATTCCATCCTATCATCTTTCCCGAATCATTAATGAAGAAAAGAAATGTAATTTTTTGGATTTTATCAATAATTATCGAGTGCAAGAAGTTAAAGAAAAACTAGCCGATAAAAAATATAATCATTTGACGATTCTTTCTATTGCCTTTGATGTGGGCTTTAATTCTAAAACGGCCTTTTATACCTCTTTTAAAAAACAGACGGGAACAACGCCTACCAAATATCGAAAAGCACAAAAATTATTACTAAAAGAAAGTGCTTGATTTAATCAATTTTATACTTGATATTGACCTTATACAGCAGAATGTAATCAGTATTAAGCACCCTAAATTTAGTTTTTCACATATTTCGTATACCATATTCAAAATTATTTTTTATTTTGCATGGCTTTAATTAAGAACATTTAGCAACACCTATTGTTAAACCCTTAATTTTATTTTTCAGAGAATTGGGCTATAAACTTCACCTGATTTGAAAGTGCTTAAGTAATTTTCCTTGGGCATAAAACTTAACTCTATGAGAGCCCTATTTCCCTTAATTATATACATCAGCGTTTTTTTAGGTTTGACGATGGGCATTTATTTACTATTCCTTAAATCAGAAAAAAATAAAGCGAATTCGTTTTTAGGTTTACTTCTTTTGTTTTTTACGTTCTACCTAGTCCCAGGAATGTTTGATTTATTAGGCTTATTATCAGAATTTCCGCACTTAATCCAAACTGGCAGACTATTTAATTTAATGGCTGGCCCACTTACCTATTTTTATGTGCTGGCTAATATTGAGGATGAATTTCACTTTAGACAAAAAGATTGGTTGCACTTTTTACCAACCTTACTCTTATTTTTTGTAAATATCCCTTTCTTTATCCAGAGTGGGGAAGATAAGTTAGTCTACTTTAATAATCCAGCAATTAGAAATGCTGATATAAATTATCAAATTCAAGCTATTTTAAACGGACTAAGTTTTTTGATTTACCTTCCTCTAGCAATTAGGACTATTCTAAAATATAGAACCTACCAACACGATAACACCTCTAGTATTAATAATATTTATCATAGATGGTTAGTAGTATTTTGCTTTTTACTCTTAATTCCTTCTGTAGTTGTTGTACAATATCCTTTTGGTCTAATTCCTCCAATAATAATTGTTTCTAGCTTTGGCATATTTATTATAAGTATGCTATTTGCATTTTTATTTAAGCCAATGCTATTCCATAAATATCCACATCAAGTACCTATATTGGATACGGTTACGCATAAGCAAAAGAAACACGAACCCTCTTTGCCAACTGCTCAAAAAGACAGGTATTTAAGCAGATTATTGAGAAAAATGGAAGAAGATAAACCTTATCTTATTCCTGAATTAACACTCAACCAATTAGCTGACCAACTTAAAATCCCTGCACGGCATCTGTCCAGAATAGTTAATGAAGAAATGGGTGCTAATTTTCTGGACTTTATTAATGGGTATCGGGTAGCCGAAATTAAAGAAAAATTAGCCGATGAAAAATATAATCACCTAACTTTCTTGTCCATTGCTTTTGAATCAGGCTTTAATTCTAAAACTGCTTTTTATACTTCTTTTAAAAAACAAACAGGAATGACACCAACTCAATATCGCAAATCTATGTCTGTAAAAATGCAGAAAAGTGCTTAGATTCTAGCACTAATTGCATCCGTATTTTCTCCTAAAATAGGTTTTTTCTACTTTAATTTGGATAGAAAAATCAATACTTGCCAAATATTATAAAGTGTTGTTTATCAATAATTTATATTAAATTAAACCTTCCTTCTAACCTGTGTTTTTTCCGTATTTATAAATGCGAACGTCCGTTTTCCGTAATACGGACGCTTAGAACACTTATGTCTTTTACATTTGTAGTGTAATCAATTTCAAATCACATTTCAATAAACAACTAATTAATGATTCTAAAACTTACAAAAATTATTTTTCATTCATAAAGTACCTTTTGTGGTACTTACCAAAATTAAAAAGATATGAATTTTAAAACTTGTTTGTTTTTACTAAGTGCGAGTATAGCATTGATTAGTTGCGGAAAAAATGAGGTGATATTAGACGACGCTGTCAATTTTTTTGAATTTGATTTCTCCAAAGATACAGAAGGATGGATCGGAGATTTTGCAGATTATCCTTCGGGAGAAGAGGCATTTTACGAATTGAAAGCAGAATATGCTGCATTGCCAGCGCCGCTCGATGGAGACAAAGGTGCATTAATGTTATCGGGAAATAACCATAGTGATGACTTATTTATGTTCCTCAAAAAGAAGTTGACGGGGTTAGTGCCTAATAAAAATTACACGGTCACCTTTGACATAGAAATTGCCACCAATGCAGCCAGTAATTCTGGTGGAATCGGAGGTAGCCCGGGGTCAAGTGTTTTCATTAAAGCAGGGGCTACTAACATAGAACCGAAAAGAGAATTGACTGGGGAAGGATATTATAGAATGAATATTGACAAAGGGAATCAAGCACAGAGTGGTTCAGAGATGAAAGTAATTGATGATTTCTCTAACGGTACAGACGAATTTGAGTATCAGTTGAAAAGTTTAGATGACCAAACAACTTTTCAAGTACAAGCAGATAGTGACGGAGTTTTATGGTTGATAGTCGGGACAGATTCGGGGTTTGAAGGAAAAACAACCATCTATTACAGCGGTATTAAAGTTTTCTTAAAATAGAATAGATTTCACTCAAGTTGTGGGCTCTGAATTAATAGTTTAAAAGTAAGCTGGATAATCAAAACCCACAACTCGAATTCACCTATAAATTTTTCCTAAATAATTTTCATTAAATCAAAATAGTAAAACTGTTAACTATGAAAAAATTAAAAGTAGTCTTGCTCATGGCTTTGGGATGCTTTATGCTTAACCCTGCTTTCGGGCAATTTGACCTTATCAGTAGCGAATTGGATATTTCTATTTACCCTGAAGAAAGACAGGATAAAAGAACTCAAGAGTACGATGAGTATAAATGTTATAAATGGTCTGTTAATCGAACGAGAATTGACCCTAGAGATATTGAAGATAGACAATATAATGACCGTCGCCCAAGCCGACCAAATACTGGTCCAGATGGAACGGTAGTTGGTAATGCAGCAGGTGGTGCGCTAATTGGCGCTTTGATTGGAGGTTTATCTGGAAATGCTAAAAAAGGAGCGAAATGGGGCGCTATTGCAGGTGGTGCAGCTGGTATTGGGAAAAAAGCAGCCAAAGATTCCCAAGCTAGAAGAGACTACGAAGATGATAGAAGACGAGCAAATTCTAACCGTAGATATGACAATGCACAATTAAATCGATTTAGAAAAGCCTTTTGTGCTTGTATGGATGCGAAAGGGTATTCTGCTCGATATTAGCGTAACACAACTCTCTGAGTTGTGAAAATTCTATTAACGATTAGTCAAAAACTATAAAAATTCAAAAGATAAAAAATATGAAAAATTTAATATTGCTTTTAATGCTATGTGGCACGACCATTTTTTCAGCAACGGCACAAGAAAGAGTAAATCCTATTGAAATGCTACAAGGTCAATGGGTACTTAAAGTGCAAAATGTAAGTCCAGCACCAGCTGACGATAGCTGGCAAACAACCAATACTTTAGTAGAATTCAAGCCAATTTTAGAAGGAAGAGGACTTATTCAGACAACATATAATAGATTAGACGAAACAGAGGTGTATTTTTTCTATGATTCTTCTAAAGAAATTTTATACGGTTCAAGTGTAGATGCCAATGGATATTTGTGGCGGACTGAAATGCCCCTTAACGATAAGGGAGATAACTTCGGATTAACAACAGGTGGACCCGTCAATGATGCTACTTTAAAAGTACAGAGTGATTTAAAAATTGTCAGCAAGAGCGAAATGACTTTTACCCATACTGAATTTAAAGATGGGAAAGAGGTCTTAAAAGCATCTGGTACTTTTCACAGAATGCCAAAGTGGTAAGAGACCATTATCAAATAAGTATATTCGACATTTTCAATTTGATAATTGGAAATTGAATATTTTAAATTAAAAAATAAAAAACAACCAATATGAGTTTATCAAAAATAGTAAAAATATTGCCTATTTTGGCAATGTTATTTTGTTTCCAGTCTTTTGTTGCGCCAACTCCTGTATTTGAAGAGGTTGTTTTGGAGGAACCAACAGATGAATGGAAATTACTAGGAATCACTACAGTCAAAGAGCAAGTTGATAGAGATGAAGTCATCATTGGCGGTAAAAAAGGCATGTTTTCTCATTTAAAAATAAAGGTGCGAAATGCCCCCTTAGAAATGAAGAAAATGTTCATTCACTATGGCAATGGAGAGATTCAAGATGTTTGGTTAAGACCAGATTTTGCAGCAGGTACAGAATCAAGAGCGATTAAGTTAAAAGGAGATAGACGATTTGTGAAAAAAGTAGTTTTCTGGTACAAAAAAAGTAGATGGGTAGGTAAAAAACCTGTTGTAGCCTTGATAGGGAAATAAAATGAGAAGTCAGATGTCAGACCGTTTATTACATAAACTGTCAGAAGTCAGATTCGAGACGTTGTTTACGCCATAAATCTGACTTCTGACAGAAAATTTCAATTTTCGGTCTGACTTCTGACATCTCTAACACCCTATAAATAAATTAAAAAGAACGAGACATGACCAAACGATTAAGCGGTATTTTCTTTTTTTTGTTGTTCGTGCTAGGTTTGCAAGCGCAAAATATACCAGAGCTGACCATTAACCTAGTAGGAGAAAAGGAAATAGAAGTAGGGAATTTATCACAACTAAATCAACAAATTCAGGAAGAAATAAAGGTACTTTTAGCCAATCGGCAAAACGTGATTTTTACGACCAAAACTTGCGAATGCGACCAACAAGCATTTCAAGCACATTTCGACCAAGTTTTTGCTGACCAAACGACGGATATTATTATTGCAGTTGGCCCAATGGCATCTGCTGTTTTAGCCCAACAACCTTCCTTTCGCAAGCCTGCAATTGCGGCACTAATCATCGACCATGAATTGCAGAATGTAGCAATGACCCCAGCAGAAACCTCTGGAAAGGATAATTTTACCTACATTCAATCTCCCTTTTCTTTTGAAAAAGATTTAGCCCTTTTACATAAAATCTATCCTTTCGAAAATATTGGGGTCTTAACGACTTCGGATGCAACGAATCTTTTTCCAAATTTTCAAGATTTATTTAAAAAATCTGGAGAAAGCCTTAAAGCTAAATTTACACCAATTATAGTTGGAAAGGATGCAGCAACGACCCTAGACTTAATTCCGGGTAGTGTAGATGCTTTTTATGTATTTCCTGCTTTTGAAGAATTTGGTGCTACCGAATATCCTGCATTTTTTAAGGGATTAGCAGATATGAAATTACCCTCGGTTGCTTTATTGGGGGAATCTATGGTCGAGTTAGGGGCAATGGTGGGTTATGAGTCAGGCTCTAATATTGCAAAAATGCCTCGTCGAGTAGCCTTGGACGTTGCTAAAATAGTAGAAGGTACGAATGCAGCTGACTTGCCTGTTAGAATAAGCACCTTTGGAGAAACCGCTATTATTAATATGAATACAGTTAGAGCGGTTGATAAATATCCAAGCTGGGATTTGTTAACAGAATCTCTTTTGTTGCACGAATACGATACAGACGCAGAGCGTTCGCTGAATCTAAAGACCATGATTATGGAGGCTTTAGATAAAAATTTAACTTTAAGAATTGCCGAAAAAGACCCACTAATTGCCCAACAAGAAACAATGTTGGCGAAATCAGAACTGTTACCACAATTAGATATTAATACCTCTTTAGTTTTATTGGATGACAATACCGCAGGCAATTCTTTTGGTACGAAAGGTAGATTAAATTGGATGGCTGGAAGTTCCCTATCTCAAATAGTCTATGCCGAACCTGCCTTAGCCAATGTTGCCATTCAAGAATTATTACAGCAAGGGGAGGAGAATGGATTACAAGTCGTTCAACTAGATGTCGTGTTAGATGCCGCTAATGCTTATCTAAGTGTTTTGCAAGCCAAGCGATTTATGGAAATTAAATCTGCCAACGTCAATGTCACCAAGAATAACTTGGATATTGCCCGAGCGAAAGATGCGGTGGGCTATTCAGGGGCAGCAGATTTAAACAGATGGACTTCTGAATTAGCTTTAGCAAAAATTGATTTAAAGAGTGCGCAAGCACAATTTCAACAAGCCAAATTTGCTTTAAATCAATTTTTAAATCATCCGATTGCCGATGAATTCCAATCAGAAGATATTGATTTTGGGAATGATTTATTATTGATAAATGATACCCGATTATTGTCCAAAATTAATAACCAAAAAGAGGCGGACGAATTAGCCGACTTTTTAGTCGAAGAGGCATTAACCAATTTGCCAGAATTGAAACAGCTAGGTAATGGACTAGCTGCGCAGGAAAGATTATTAAAGTCAAATGAACGAGCATTTTTCTTACCCTCTGTTGCCGTTTCAGGCGGATGGGATAGAACCCTCAAACGATGGGATGTGACGACAAGTAATGGCCTACCAATTCCTGATAATATGGCGGCTTGGAATCTTGGAGTAGGGGTTCAATATCCTATATTACAAGGTGGTCAGCGAAAAGCGAATCAAGAAAAAACGCAATTAAATATTCTGCAAATCCAAGACCAACAAGCAGATTTGCGCAACCAATTAGAACTAAGAGTTAGAGCAGCTTTAGAAACCGCAAGTGCTTCTTATTTTAGTGTGCTACAATATCGAACGGCTACCAAAGCAGCGAGTGATAACTACAAATTAGTACAAGATTCTTATTCCCAAGGATTGGTGAGTATTACCAATTTAGTAGATGCACAGAATGCAAAATTACAAACAGAATTGGGTGCTGCGAATGCGAGTTATCAATTTATACTAGATTTTCTAGAGGTCGAAAGGTCAACAGGTGCTTATTATTTATTGGCTAATGATGCAGAACGTACTGCTTTTTTCGAACGCTTAAATCTATTTTTGACTAAGAAATAGAAGTCAGAAGTCAGACCGAAAATTAAAATTTTCTGTCAGAAGTCAGATGTCAGGCGTTGTCAACGTCATAAATCTGACTTCTGACAGTTTATGTAATAAACGGTCTCACTTCTGACCTCTCAAACAACAAGATATGAAATATTCAATTTTACCACTTTTTCTCCTCCTCTTTTTATTAGTTGCTTGTAGCGAAAAAGAAGTAGCCCCTGTAGCAGAGGCTATTCGTCCGGTGCGGTATGCTAAAGTTATCAAAACTGGTGCAACTGCTACCAACACTTTCTCAGGAACTTCTCAGTCTAGCAAACAAGCAAATCTGAGTTTTAAGGTATCTGGAACTATTAATAAATTAAAGGTAAAAGTCGGGGATAGAGTGCGAAGAGGACAGGTTTTGGCGACTTTGGATGCGATAGATTATAGCATTGAATACGACCAAGCGGTTGCCAATATGAAAAATGCCGAAACGCAAATCAAAGCCGCACAAACGCAGAAAGTAACCACCAAATCTATTTATGATAGAGTGGAAAAATTATACGAAAATAATACTGTCCCCCTAAGTGAATACGAAGAGGCAAAAGCGAGTTATGAGGCTGCGGAGTCCCAATATGACGCTGCATTGGCACAAATGGCGGCAAGTAAAAAGCAGGTCGAAGGGGCAAAGAATCAAGTGAGTTATGCTCGATTAACGGCACCGTTTAGTGGAGTCATTACAGAAGTGAGCGCAGAAGAAAATGAATTGATTCCTTCTGGAAATGTCTTAGCCGTATTGAGCGCAGAGGGACGACCAGAGGTAAGTGTAGGGATTCCAGAATCACTCATTGCTCAAATTAGAAAAGGACAGAAAGTGGATATTAATTTTTCTGTAATGCCCGAAAAGACCTTTAGTGGACGGATAAGTGAAGTAGCATTTAGTTCAAGCGAGGCCTCTACGTATCCTGTTATTATCCAGATAGATAAACCAAGTAAGGCAATTCGTCCAGGTATGGCAGCCAATGTTACTTTATCAATGGGGCAATCAAAAGGACAAGCACCTATTTTAACTGCTCCATCGAATGCCATTGGCGAAGGAACAGAGGGCAATTTTGCTTTCGTTTTAACCAAGGCAGGAGACGATGTTTATACGGTTAAAAAATCAACGGTCACCGTTGGTCAATTAAACCAAAAGGGGTTTGAAATAAAGGATGGATTATCAGAAGGACAGATGGTTGCCACCGCAGGATTACAAACTTTATTGGATGGCATGAAAGTAAAGTTATTGGAGTAATAGGAGAAGAAGTCAGATGTCAGACCATGAGGAATGATAGTTCCGAACCCAAAGGGACGGGCTGCCAAATTTTTCTGTCAGATGTCAGATTTATAGCATTGACCACGTCTGATATCTCACTTCTGACAGTCCATGAAATGGACACTCTGACTTCTGACAGTTTATGTAATAAACGGTCTGACCTCTGACTTCTAAAAAAGAAACAATGAATTTAACTAAAATAGCGATAGAAAATAATAGGGTAACCATCACCATTTTATTGGTTATTCTAGGAATGGGCTTAGCAGCCTATAACAGTTTGTCTAGAGATGCGATGCCGCCCTATACGGTGCGTGCTTGTACGATTGTTACCAACTTTCCTGGTGCCTCCCCCGAAAGAGTGGAAGAGCTAATTTCTGATAAGATGGAAAAAATAGTTCAGGAGATTCCTGAATTAAAAACGGTAAAAAGTGAATCTAGAACAGGTTTATCCGTCGTTACGGTAGAATTGACCCCTGATATTCAAAAGGCAGAATTACAACCAATTTGGGATAAATTAAGAAGAAAAATTGATAATGTTCGGAATGATTTACCAGAGGGTATTTATGGACCAAATGTAAAAGATGATGGATTAGGAGTGGTCTATGGTATCATGTTAGGCATGGAAGGAGATGGTTTTTCTTATTATGAAATGAAACAATATGCCGATGAGATAAGAGATGATTTAATTAGGATAAAGGATGCCTCAGAGGTAGAAATTGGTGGAATTCAAGAGGAACAAATTTATGTAGAATTTGACAATGCCCAATTAGCAGAAATTGGTTTAACAGCAGGTCAATTACAAAATATTATTAGTGCTACCAATATCGTTTTTTCGGGTGGTCAAGTTAGTTTAGAAGAAAAAAGAATTGTTTTAGAACCAACGGGTAATTTTGAAGAAATAGAAGATTTAAAAAAGATATTAATTCCCGTTGGAAAAGAGGGGACAACAGTTGTATTAGGAGATATTACAAAAATCCGTAGAGACTATAAATCGCCAAATGACAAAATCGTAAAAATTAATGGAAATAGAGGTTTAGTCATTTCAGTCGCTTTAAAAGAAGGTGCCAACCTAATTCGATTAGGAGAAATTATTGACCAAAAAATTATTGAATACAATAATAATTTACCTGTTGGTATAAAGATAAGTCGAACCGCAGCACAGGATAAATATGTAAACGCCAAAGTACAAGATTTTGTCAGTAATGTTATTCAATCTATCGTCATTGTATTAGCAGTCATGCTACTCTTTTTAGGATTACGAACAGGTTTAGTCGTTTCTAGTTTGATACCAATGGCCATGGTCATGACGCTCTTAATTATGAGTTCATTTGGCATTAGTTTGAACCAAGTTTCTTTAGCTGCCTTGATTATGGCTTTGGGGATGTTAGTGGATAATGCCATTGTGGTTTCAGAATCCATTATGGTAAAAATGGAAGAGGGCATCCCCGCTAAGCAAGCAGCCATTGATTCTTGTCAAGAATTGGTCGTTCCGCTATTGGTTTCTTCTCTAACTACCTCCGCAGCGTTTTTAGCTTTTTTCTTGGCAGAAGATGTGATGGGCGAAATTATGGGGGATTTATTTAGTGTCATTACCATAGCCTTACTGTCTTCTTGGATATTGGCTATGACGATGGTTACTATGTTTGGTGTTGCATTTATTCGAGTGAAAGTCAAGGGTAAATCAACCGCCAACTCAGAAGAAACGCCTGCTAAAAAATCAATTTTTGATTATTTATTGGTGTATTATGAGAAGATTTTAAATGTAGCCATGCGGATGCCTTTAGTATTTATTGGAGCCATTATAGCCTTATTTATCTTTTCTTTATCCCAATTCGGAAGATTGCCTTTTATCTTTTTCCCCGATAGTGATAGAAACTTGGTGACGCTTGATTTAAACCTTCCATTAGGGACTAAAATAGAAAGAACAGAGGCGGTCGTTGACCAAATTGAGGCATATATTAAACAAGAATTACAAACCAATGATACTAGAACCGAAGGGGTAACAGATTGGATGGCTTTTATTGCAGAAGGGCCTAAATCTTACGATTTGGGATATACCGCAGGAGAGGCCAATTCAGGCTATGGACACATGCTATTAAATACGAGTAGCTTTGAGGCGAATGAAAAAATTATTCAAGATTTGGATAAATATTGTTTTGATAATTTCCCCAATGCAGATATTAACGTGAGTCTTTTAGCTGGGGGTGGCGGCGGTGGTGGTGATGTCGAAGTACGGGTTTCGGGGGATTCTCCAGATGAATTATACCGAATAGCAGACCGTATCAAGAAGAAAATGACCCAAATAGCGGCTGCCAAAAATATTAAAGATGACTGGGGGCCAAAGATTAAAAAATTCATTATTGATATTGACCAAGATAAAGCCAATAGGGCAGGGGTTACCAATCAGGATATTGCTATCTCTTTGCAGACTGCTTTGACTGGTTTTAATGCAGGTTCTTTTAGAGATGGAGAAGATAATATCCCTATCATGATGCGTAGTCAAGGTAGCGATGAGTTAGATGTATTAGCCTTGAATGGTTTAAACATTTTTAGTCAAAGTTCGGGCAAATCTGTTCCTTTAGTTCAAGTGGCTACCTTAATTCCAGATTGGCAATATGCTAAAATATTGAGAAGAGACTTGTATCGGACGCTGTCCATATCTTGTGATGCAAAATTTGGCTTTACCGCTAGGGACATTACTGACGAATTAACGCCTTTTATGGAAGAAGATGAAAAAAGTTGGAGTCCAGGGTATACCTATAAATTAGGAGGAGAGTCAGAAAGTAGTGGGGATGCGATGGGGGCAGTTGCCTCAAAATTACCTTTAGCAGGTTTTATTATTTTGTTATTGCTGATAGGTCAATTTAATTCTTTCCGTAAGACTTTTATTGTATTAGCAACGATTCCATTAGGACTAATTGGCGTGATTTTAGGCTTAATTGCCTTCGATTCTTTCTTTGGTTTTATGGCATTCTTAGGAGTTATTTCCTTAGCAGGAATTGTTATCAATAATGCCATCGTTCTAATTGATAGAATTCAAATAGAAGAAACTGAATTTAAACGAAAACCTTATGATGCCATTATTGCAGCCTCCACACAGCGTTTCCGACCTATTTTATTGACCACTTTTACAACTACTTTGGGCTTAATCCCCTTGTATTTAGGTGGTGGTTTGATGTGGGAACCGATGGCGATTTCTATTATGATAGGCTTATTATTTGCGACGGTGATTACGCTGTTATTTGTGCCTTCTATGTATAAATTATTGTTTAGAATTAAGAAGGAGTAGTACTTATAAATAATAATATCAGCTTAATTATTTGGATATTTTAGTGTATTCATGGCTTTATAGCTTTATAACCACGAAGTGGTTGAACATGAATAGCCCCGAATGTAAATTCGGGGGGAATGTTTTGGATGAAACGAGACAACCCTGAAGGGGTTGAATATCAATATTTTAGTTCAATCCCTTCAGGATTGGTGCATCATTTACCATTACTTTCACCGCATTTCATACGGTGTTATTCATGTTTAATCCTTTCAGGATTCTAATTGGGATAAATTGCCTTAATAAAAATATTATGAAAAAACAGTTTCTTTTTCTCTTAATCGCAATCCTATTTTCTACCTTATCTTTTAGTCAAGTAGAAACAACGGACGACCATGTATTCATGCGAACCCAAGATATAAAAGATAAATTGGGCTTATCCATTCCACAAACCCAAAAGGTAGAGGAAATCATTCACGATTTTAGTGAGGCTGCAAAGCTGTTGATAAAAGAAGGGAAAGAGGGAGATAATAGCTTTGGTAAAGAATACACCGCTTTAAAAATTGAGCGAAACAAAGCTTTAGAAAAAGTATTGGACGAAGACCAAATGGTTTTGTTTAGAATAATTGATGTAGGACAAGAATCAGAGGTGGCAGATTATTATGGTTCATTGGTCGCATCGTTGTCTAATCAACCAGAGTTTATTGAAGAATTAGCCTTCTATCAACAGAATGTAAAAGCGCCAGTTATCTTAGAACGTAAAGGGAGTTTAGCTAAAAAAATAAGCACAAAGGATAGTCTCGAATTATTGTATTTAGGAGAAAAATTCAATGAGATTTTAGTCATTGGTTTGGAACAAGCGCATTTACAAAATCAAAGCTTTGCGGCTAAAAGTTTAAAAGATTTATCAAAATCTGCTACCAAAGTCAATGGAGAATACAAAGCAGTTTGGAAACGAATTAGAAAACTTAGAAGAAAGTATAATAAACCAATAGAGGCAGAATTTAAAAAATTGGACACTTATACGACGGAATGGAACAAGGATATAAAAGATATTTTACTAAAATATATTCCTGCCGAAGAGAAAGAAAGTTTAGACCAATTATTTTTTGTCTTGACCCAATATGGAATTAGTCGAAAAATTAACCAATTCAGTTTCCTTTTATTTGATGAAAATAATGTAAATAACTTTTTTCAAATTACGGAAAATGCGCAGGAGTTGTTTTTTGTTTCGCCTTGATGGATTGATAAAGAAGATGTCAGAAGTCAGACCGTTTATTTCATAAACTGTCAGAAGTCAGATTTACCAAATGATAAACATCTCGCATCTGAATTCTGACAATGCAATGGTCTGACAGAAAAATTTATTTTTCGGTCTGACTTCTGACATCTATTTTATTGACCCGTTTTAAAAAACTGTATGAATCACCCGAAAAAAAGAGTTACTTCTCAAAGTGCTTGGTTATTAACCATTGTGCTTTGTTGCATTGCGAACCTCCTAATTGCCCAAGATTGGATTGGGTTTAATACAGATAATTATGCAGGCGTGCATCGAATGCAAGTACAGCCAGCATCTATTGTTGGCGGGCCATATAAATTAGATGTCAATATTCTGAGTGCTGATTTTTTTGCTTTAAATACAGAATATTTCAGTAATTTAAGTGCAGTAGAATCGGTAAGTGGTGATGGAACAGATGGCTTATTAGACATTTTTAAAGAGGGCAAGAATGAATATTTAGCCAATGGAAATGTACTATTGCCTTCTTTTATTTTGCAATTGAAAGATAAATCTGCTATCGGATTTTCGTTCAAAGCAAGAGGTAATTTCTTTTTAAAAGCATCCGATTCAGACTTAGCAAATTTGATTTTGAATGATTTTGAATTGGAAGAATTTTACGGTACTCAATTTGAAGACACCTATGCCACGACTAGATATGCCACTTGGTCAGAATACAATTTTACCTATGCTAGAGAAGTAATGAATACAGAGTCGGCAAGGTTAAAAATTGGCATTACGCCAAAATTAATCGTAGGGCAAGGGGCTGGCTATCTCAGCGCAGATGATTTAGCATTTCGACTAGAGAGTGCAGATATTTTGGCAGATTTAAAAGGAGATTTACAATTTGGCTATAATGAAGGATTAGACGAAACACTTAATGGAGAAGGCGTGAAATTATTTGGGAAAGCTACTTTTGGACTAAACATAGGAGCGGAATATGAAATAAAGTCAAAGGATACTCCTTCTGCTAAAGGAAGGATAAATTATGACCCCGGTTATAAACTGAAAATTGGGGTTAGTTTCTCTGATTTTGGTTCCCTCAAATATGAAAAAGCTGACAAGAGTAGTGACTATCGGGCAGATATTAGCAATTTTCCACTTAACAGTATTAGAGACGTAGAATCTATTGATGAATTAGCCGATACGCTCAGTCAATTTTTTACAAAAACTGGCTCAGATTCCGAATTCAAAATGAGATTGCCTAGTTCTTTAAGATTACAATTTGATTATAAATTAGCGAATTCTTTTTATGTCAACTACTCCGCTAATTTAGCAATTACAGGAAAAGACCGAGAGGTTTTTGAGACCAGAAATTTAGGCGTTCATGCTTTAACTTTCCGTTATGAACGACCAAGATTTGGGGTTAGTTTACCTCTATATTACAATAGTATTCTAAAACTAAATTCAGGTTTAGCTTTGCGTTTAGGTCCTGTAGTATTTGGTTCTGGTAATATCATCTCAGGTTTAGTGAATGGTGATGCAGAGTTTTTGAATTTGTATTTTGGCTTTAAAGTACCTATTATCAATCGAAAATATAAAATGGCTAAATAAAAGAAGTCAGAAGTCAGACCGTCCATTTTATGGACTGTCAGAAGTCAGATGACCAACAATTAAAATGCTGAAAGCCAGTCATTAACAAAAGGTAATTCTGACTTCTGACAGAAAAATTTATTTTTCGGTCTGACTTCTGACATCTAGAGAAAAATCTAAACAAAACTAAACAAGACCCTAACAAATAAGATTCAACATGGCTAAAGAAAAGAAGAAGGAAGAGGAATCAGCAGAAAATCTCCATAATGAGACGATAATATCTGCTCTAACGGAGGAAGAAAAAGCACGTATCAAAGCGAAAAAGAAGAAGAAAAAGAAAAAGAAGAAAAAAGCAGTAGAGAAACTCCACAATGCGGTCATCATTCCACCCTTAACGGAGGAAGAGAAAATAGAGGAACAAAGATTAGCAGAAGAAAAAGCACGGATTAAAGCGGAAAAAAAACAAGCAGAAAAACAGGCGGAAAGAGAAACGCTAAATGGTAATAAGAGTGCGCAAATGATTTTCAAAACGGCACTCCGAAATCACATTGACTTGACGAGTATTGCGGATAATAAGGCAAATTTAATGCTTAGTATCAATGCCTTAATTATCACAGTAGCAATGCCTTTATTAGCGGCAAATGTTACAGACCATGCTCATTTGATATACCCTGTGGGCGTTCTTTTAGTAACCTGTGTGGTTTCAATGGTCTATGCCACTTTAGCCACTCGTCCAATTAACACTAAAGGAGATACTTCTTTAGAACAAATAAAAAGCACAACTTCCAATTTGTTCTTTTATGGAAATTTCCACAAAATGGGCTTTAAAAAATATAAAGAAGGAGTGAAAATAGTGATGAGTAGTGACGAGAAATTAGATGATTCAATTATGAGCGACTTATATTATTTAGGCGAGGCTTTAGGCAAAAAATTTGGCTTATTGCGGACTTGCTATTCCATTTTTATGGGAGGGGTTATTTTATCTGTCGTCATTTTTTCTGTACTCCTTTTTTTAAATCATTCAGGAGCATAGCTTGATTTATCGCCCAAACTGCGGTTAATCCAAACGACAAAAACAAAGGACTAACTTTTTTTATAATAAATAGGTAGATTAAATTTAAGACATTTCACTCATTTCGTGTAAACACATGAAATGACTGATTTTGTATATTTTATACCCTATGTTATGAGAAAAAAAGACCTATTCCTCTTTTTTATTTTCATCCTTTTGTATCCCACTTTAGGTTGGACGCAACTGACATTTTCGGGCGAAATCAGACCTCGCTCAGAATATAGACATGGTTTTAAATCATTGGCGAGCGAAGACCAAGATGCTGCCTTTTTTATTGACCAACGAACTCGCCTTAACTTTGATTTCAAAACAAGTAGTACGCACTATTATTTAAGCTTACAAGATGTTCGAGTTTGGGGCGACCAATCTCAACTGGTGACGAATAATCGGACAACTCCTTCTCTTAAAATATAAAATAAACATCCATGGGATTTTGGAAAAAAATAATTCCTAAATTTAATTCAAAACAGCTCACGATAGCGACCTTCCTTCTAGCGGTGGTTATTGGGATGGGTTTATTTATCGCTAAAGAGGCAGAGGTTACTTCATACCTTTCTGATAATCCTCAAGCTTGCGTGAATTGCCATGTCATGACGCCTGTCTATAATAGTTGGCTGCACAGTTCCCATAGAGAACAAGCCTCTTGTAATGATTGCCACGTACCCCATAATAATATTTTTAACCAATATTATTTTAAGGCAAAAGATGGTTTATACCATGCCTCCATTTTTACCCTTCGGGCAGAACCTGAAGTAATTTTTATGCGAGAGGAATCCCAAGAAGTAGTCCAACAAAATTGTATTCGCTGTCATGTGCAACAGGTGACGCAAACGAAATACGATGGTTGGATTGACCAACATGCTGAAAATCGAACTGAGCGCCAATGTTGGAGTTGTCACAAAGAAGTGCCACATGGTCGAATTCATGGATTATCAACTATAAATTCTAATATTTCTCCACTTCCTACCGATAAAGAGGAAGTGGTTGTGCCAGCTTGGTTACAAGAAGAAATGGATAAAAAATAAAAGATTTGCTAAATCTCCAGGATTTAGTAAATCTAAATCCTTGATTTTTAACTTTAACCTATTAGCACATAAATGAGATTTACTAAATTCTACAAATTTAGCAAATCAAGCGTTCTCGGTTAGCCTGTTAAATTGCAAAAACAAAAATTCAAGCGTTATGCAAAACAAAGTATTATTCGTAGTCACCATCATTGTCGTTTTCTTACTAGGATTACTAGCCTCTAGTATCATCAATAGAAAAAGTGAAGGCAAATATAAGTATGTGCCACAAGTAGAAATCAAAGAAAACGAACCAAGGAATGAAGAATGGGGCAAAAACTACCCCCAAGAATATCAATCCTTTTTGCAAACCTCCAAAACAGATGCGGTTACTTATCAAGGCGGTTCTGCTATGCGAGATATGTTAGAGGAAGACCCTCGCTTAGTCGTGCTTTGGGCAGGTTATGGTTTTTCTAAAGATTATAGCCAAGGTCGAGGTCATTTCTATGCAATAGACGACATCAGGAATTCTTTGCGAACAGGTGGCCCAAAAGGAGAAGGGGATGGTCCAATGCCGAGTACTTGTTGGACTTGTAAAAGCCCTGATGTGCCTCGTTTAATGAATGAAAAAGGCATTGCCGAATTTTATGATGGTAAATGGGCAGATAAAGGAGCAGAAGTCGTCAATCCTATTGGTTGTGCAGATTGTCATGACCCTAAAAATATGAAATTGACGATTACCCGACCTGCTTTAGTGGAGGCATTTGAATCAATGGGCAAAGACATTAATAAGGCAACGCACCAAGAAATGCGGTCTTTAGTTTGTGCCCAATGTCATGTAGAATATTATTTTAATAAAAATTTACCAGGCAAAGAAGGAACGCCTTACCTAGTATTCCCTTGGAAAAATGGAATGACTGTAGAAGACATGGAAAAATACTACGATGATATGGAATTTTCTGATTGGACACACACCTTGAGTAAAGCACCGATGCTAAAAGCACAACATCCTGGTTATGAAACTTACTTGACGGGAGTTCATGCAGATAGAGGGGTATCTTGTGCAGATTGCCACATGCCTTATAAAAGTGAAGGTGGACAAAAGTTTACCGACCACCATATTCAATCTCCATTAAATAATGTCACCAATTCCTGTCAAGTTTGTCATAGAGTAGATGCAGACAAACTCCGTCAAAATGTGTATGACCGCCAGCAAAAAGCAACAGAGAATCGCTTGATTTTAGAGGACTTACTAGTAAAATCACATATTGAGGCTAAAAAAGCATGGGATTTAGGAGCAACCGAAACGCAAATGAAAGATATTCTCATGGATATTCGACACGCTCAATGGCGTTGGGATTATGCTGCTGCATCACATGGCGCCTCTTTCCATTCTCCTGTGGAAACCGCTAGAGTATTAGGAGGTGGCTTAAATATTGTCCAAGAGGCTAGAGTGAAATTAGCACGTTTATTAGCGGAGTTAGGATTTAATCAAGCAGTCGCTATGCCTGATATTTCTTCTAAACATAAGGCACAAGCATTTATTGGTTTAGATATAGAAAAACTGGTCTCAGAAAAAGAGGCATTTAAAGAAAATCTAGTTCCAGAATGGTTGGAAAAAGCTAAGGAACGGGAGGCTAAAATGGATGATTAGGCAGCATAGCCCTGAAAGGGCGAAATATTATAACATAGGGCGAAGTCCTATGGGTATAAGTCTAAGAATCGTTAATAAAAGCCCTGAAAGGGCGACATAAATGAATTCGAAACTAATTATGTCGCCCTTTCAGGGCTAAGAGAATTTAGTTATTCATCACCATCTTAGGGCTTACGCCCTAAGTTGTAATATGTCGTCCCTTCGGGACTTTAAAAAAGTAATCAACTCTTGAAAAAACTACTACAATTCTTTTCTTCCCCAAAACTGGCAGTATTGCTCTTACTGACCTTTGCGGTAGCAATGGCAGCAGCGACCTTTATTGAAAATGATTTTGGTACAGCGACTGCATGGATATTAGTGTATGAGGCTTGGTGGTTTGAACTAGTCATGGTGGGTTTAGGTATGAGTTTTACTGCAAATATCTATAAATACCGACTTTGGCGAAAAGAAAAATGGGCGATTTTACTCTTTCATTTAGCCTTTATCGTCATTCTAATTGGGGCAGGCATCACTCGATATGCCTCTGAAGGAGGCATCATGCGGATTAGAGAAGGCGCAGCATCTAACATTATTATTTCTAATAAAAATTTCTTGACGGCTCAAATTTCTGATGGGGAACAAACAAAAATTTTACAAAAAGAATTGTACTTCACCCCACTTCGAGCGAATAATTTTTCTTTAGAAACCCCACTCAATGAGACTTCCGTAAGCATCAATTACGAGCAATTTTATGCAGATGCTTTACCCCAAATTATCGAAGATGAAGGAGTGGGGCAGCCCATGATAGAAATGGTCATTGCGGCTGGAAATGGCAGAGAAAGTATCTTTTTAGAAAAGGGAGAAAAAGAAGAAATTGGCGAAAATCAATACATCGGATTTGAAAGACCTGAAAAGGACATTATCAATATTTTTGAAATAGACGGACAATTAAATATTCGTTCCCCCGAGCCATTGGATTTTTTCATTATGGCAACGCAAGAGGCAGGAATGATACCCAAAGATAGTTTGAAGACTTTGCGATTGAGAACCTTACATCGAACGCAAGATATATCTTTTGTGCCCATGGCTTATCATCCCAAAGGATGTATCGAATTGGTCAGTACGGCAGAAAAATTAAAAGATAATGATAAGACGAAAGATGATGCTTTAGTCGTCAATGTTCGTGTCAATAACCAGATAGAATCGGTTAATTTGTTATACCGAGAAGGCTTTTTGCCAACGACCCATGAAGTGGAAGTAAATGGGGTAAAAGTGGCATTGTCCTACGGTGCTGCACCTTTAGAATTGCCTTTTTCTGTGCAACTTAATGATTTTCAGTTGGAACGCTACCCCGGTTCCACCAGTCCATCTGCTTATGCGAGTGAAGTAACGGTATTAGACCAAGAAATCAAGCAACCTTATCGAATTTTCATGAATAATGTGTTGGATTATGGCGGCTATCGCTTTTATCAAGCAAGCTATGATACGGATGAACTGGGAACGGTCTTATCGGTAAATTATGATAGTTTAGGTACGAATGTGACTTATTTGGGCTACTTTTTAATGGGTTTAGGTATGTTTTTTACCCTTTTTGGAAGTGGTTCTCACTTTGTGAAAGTCAATAAAAAGTTAAAAAAATTACAAGCGCAGCGAACGGCAGCCACCTTAATTTTACTACTCGGATTGAGTACTTTTTCGACTATTTATGGGCAAGCTGAGGTCGAAAAGGGTAGGGTAGCCGCTTTAATTGGACAACAACAAATTGATAAACATCATGCGGAGCAATTTGGCAGATTGATGGTGCAAGACCTTGACGGGCGAATCAAACCCATCAATACCTTAGCCTCAGAATTTATCAGAAAAGTATCTCGCAAAACTTATTTTGAATACAAAGAGGAAGGAAAGACAGTCAGTTTAGATGCCAATCAAGCATTTCTCTCCATGCACGTTTATCCGAATAGTTGGGAACGAATTCCCATTATCAAAATAGACAAAGCAAAAGGCGGTACTTTCTTTAAGGATTTAAACATTGATGAAAATGGTAGAATCGCATTCAATGATTTATTAGACGAATCAGGTAATTATGTACTAATTGAATTAGTAGAAAAAGCTAATGCAAAAAAGCCCGCAGAACATAATACCCTTGATAAAGAATTGATAAAAGTAGATGAGCGATTTAATGTGTTGTTTAATGTCTTATCAGGCAATTATTTAAAAATTTTTCCCAATCGAAATAATACAGATAATAATACTTGGTATAGCTATGTCCATGCTTTTGAAAATTTTCCAGCAGAAGATAAGGGCTTTGTTAAAAATATCACCCCAACTTATTTTAAAGAAGTTGCCTTAAGAAATTGGGAACAAGCGGATGAACAATTGGCGTATATCCGAACCTATCAAAATGTATTGGGCAAAGACCTTATTCCCAATGAACAAAGAGTAGCTGCTGAGTTATGGTATAATAAATTAAATCTCAATTATTGGTTATTCCAAGCCTTCTTTGGCATCGGTAGTTTATTATTAATACTGGCTATTGCGAAAATTTTCACCCAAGGGAAATGGCTAAACCTTTCTTGGAATTTATTGATTATTGCAGCCTTAGTAGGCTTTTTGATTTTTGCAGGAAATATCCTATTACGATGGTACGTCTCTCAACATGCCCCATGGAGTAATGGCTATGAAATGTTGGTTTTTGTTGCATGGGTCTTGATGCTTTGTGGTTTATTGACTTTTAGACAATCTGATTTTGCTCTGCCTTTAGCGACCTTATTTTCAGGTACACTATTATTAGTCAGTTACTTAGATTGGTTGAATCCAGAAATCACCAATTTAATGCCTGTCTTAAAATCCTATTGGTTAAAAGTCCATGTGGCTACGATTGTCAGTAGTTACGCCCCATTAGCTTTATCGGCTGTTTTAGGATTTATGGCATTACTCTTAATGATTTTCCGAACACCCAAAAGAGCAAAAGCAATAAATATACGAATAGCAGAACTCTCTTACATCAACGAAATTTCTATGACCATCGGCTTATTTGTCCTAGCTATCGGTACTTTTTTAGGAGGCGTATGGGCAAATGAATCTTGGGGAAGATACTGGGCATGGGACCCTAAAGAAACTTGGGCACTCATCAGCATTATTATCTATGCGACTGTTTTGCATCTCCGTTTTATTCCTGCATTACGCAACCGATTAGCCTTAAATATTGCAAGTGTGGTAGCTTTCGGTTCGATAATTATGACCTCTTTTGGAGTGAATTATTACTTATCAGGCTTACATAGTTATGCCGCAGGTGACCCATTACCAATACCCACTTTTATTTATGTATTGATTGCGGTCGTTATTGGTGTTTCCATAGCTGCTACTTATAGAGATAAACAATTTCGATTAGCCAATTCCAGTAGTCAATTGGATTAAGGGAGTAGGTTATTTTATAAAGAAAAGTATCAACTACTTTGATAAACTGATCTTAAAGATTTAAAAACAGGTTAGCTACTATTTGATATACCTTGAAAAGGTAGGGCGTTCAAAATAAGAGGGTAAAGTTGCGTCATTTTTTAGCTCCAACGGAGCGACATATCATAACCTAGGGCGTAAGCCCTAAGAACAAGAGAAGAGAGGCAGAAGAATGGAAAAATAGGTAGACGAATAGGTAGAAAGTGGTAGAAAGGAATAGGAAACCTTAGGTTTTTCTATAGTGCTTGTCTCTTTTCTCTAATTTCATTAAGTCATAAATTAATCAATAGTATGGACTATCCAATTGCTTATATTTTTCCTATTCAATTAAAAGATGGCACTTTAGTTCAGCTAAGACCAGTCCACCCAACAGATGGTAAGGCTGCTTTTGTCTTTCGAGAAAAGTTTTCAAAACAAAGCCTACTTGACCGATTTATGGGGTATGTTCCTTCGCTTTCAGAAAAACTGATTAATCGCCTCACTAAAATTGACTACCACAGAGAAATGGCAATTGTTGCTGAAGTGATAATGGATGACCATAAAGAGGCTATTGCCGTTGGTCGAATTGTGGCGGAATATGAAAACAATACCATAGCTGAAATTGCGCTCATTGTAGCAGATGATTGGCAGGGGAAAGGTTTGGGGAGTAAGATGATTGATTACATGATTAAGGTTGCTAAAGATATGGGTTTTCAAACACTTCATGCTTTACTATATGAGCATAATACCAAAATGAGCCAAATTTTAGAAAGAAAAAATTTCTCCTTTAAGTCAGCTGATTTTGGAACAATAGACGCAACCTTAAAATTGATTTAAAAAATGAAGAATTTAACAAAAGAACAAAAGCAGCTAATTATTAAATCCCAATGTCTGAAGGCAGTAGGGATAAACTTTGTTGCCAATGCAGGCATTAGTTATTTGGTCTTAAAAAAACATGCCGAACTCACTTTATGGGGAGATGCAGGAATTGGCGTGGATATTCTGGCAACAGGTTTCCTTCTATGCTTTTTGAGTTGCTTAATTCTGTCTGGAGGCTTAGCTAAACAAATCCGAAAAGGAGAAGTCGAGCCGCTAAATGCTAGTCAAATTCCAGCAAAGGGATGGCACCAACGGTCGGTTTTGCTTAGAAGTACTTGGTTGGGTATTTTAGGGGTTGTATTAGCTGCCATTCCATTATTACTAATCTTCAATTTTGGTGGTTTTTTCCCTATGAAACTGATGACTTTTGTTGGTATTAAAGGCGTCTGGGCAGGTATTTTAGCAGGAATAGCCACTTTTTATGCGGTTTATTGGGTGATGGCAAGTACGACTATGGATATTGTTGCTACCATTTAATACAAAAGGAAAATAATTAAAATGATTTATATTTTTTAAACGCAATTACTACAAGTAAATCAAATTTTCTAATTCAAAAAATTAGTCACATGAAATTAAAAAATAGAATTGCCTTAATAACTGGTGCAGGTCAAGGTATGGGACTAGGAATTGCCAAAAGATTAGCCAAAGAAGGCGCACATGTATTAATAAATGACCTTTTGGAGGACAGAGCTACAGCAGCAGCTAACGAAATTATTGCAGCAGGTGGTCAGGCAAGTCCTGCCGCTTTCGATGTAACCAACATTGACTTAGTTAAAGCCAAAGTTGCGGAAATAGAACAGACAATCGGGGGAATTGATATTTTGGTCAATAATGCAGGAAACGCAGGCGGAACAAATAAGCACATGGACCAAAGTGATTTCAAAGATATGGACCCAAGTGAATGGACTAAATATTTAGCGGTAAACCTTCATGGGGTTTTAAACTGTACCCATGCTGTTTTGAATGGAATGTGTGAAAGAAAATGGGGTAGAGTAGTGACCATTTCTTCTGAGGCAGGTCGAATGGGGCTGCCCATCCGAGTTTCTCTATATGGAACAGCCAAAGCAGGTGGTAGCCATTTAATGAGACATATTGCGCATGAAGTCGGTCCCTATGGCGTGACGACCAATGTTTTGTCACTTGGATTAATGGACAATAACGAAGGTGGTGATTGGGCAGAATCAATGATTCAAACCATTCCCATGCGCCGAATGGGGTCTCCTGAAGACGTAGGCTCGGCCGTAGCCTTCTTAGCGTCAGATGAGGCAAGTTGGGTGACTGGACAGACGATGGTTTTGAATGGAGGATCAGCCACTTTTTGATACGAATTTAACTGAAAATCAATGGTTTTTAATTAAAAAAAGGCTCGATTTGTCCGTACTTATGAATGCGAACGTCCTGTATAAGGAATACGAACGCTAAAACTTGATAAGGTCATTACTTTTGTTCTTGTAAATACAAATGTTATTTTTTTTAAACAAAAACTTATTAGACATGAGAAATTTATTTGTAATGATGTTGCTTTTGATAACCGTATCAAGTTGTTCTCCCAAATTAGGTAGCACATGGATGGCACCTAATTATACAGATAGGTCTTTTCAAAAAATTGCGGTGGTAGCCATTACGGAGAATTTAGAGGCTAGACAAGATTTTGAGCAAACTGCGGTAAAATTACTAGCTAAGCAGGGGATTAATGCAGTTGGAAGTATGAATATATTTCCTCCAAATATGAGTCCTAAAGATGATACGCCAGAGAATATCATCAAAATTTTAAAGGACAATCAATTGGATGGTGTAATTACGATTGGGATGCTAGATGAAAGTGAATCTGAAAGATACGAACACGGTGAAAGTTTGGGGTATGTTACCTACTATAGAGTAGGAGACCATATCATTGCTAATTACAATAGAATTGAAACACCTGGCTATTATGTGGCGACGAAAAACTATTTGATTGAGGCAGTTTTTCACAATGTCAAAGGGGAATTAACACCAGGGCAAGAGACGATTGTATGGAGAGGGCAATCTACTTTAAGAGACCCTAATTCTATTGGTGGAGCTGCTAAATCTTTTACCACTCAAATGGTCAATGCGATGATAGAAGGACAAGTCGTTAAATAAGTTTATAAAATTAAAATAGTCCTGTTTGGCAAGTGTCAAATGGGACTGTTTTATACTAAGTCTAAGTACAAGGATTGCAGGAAACATTTACGTCGAACGAGTAACACGACTCCTCCTGAGTCGTCACGCATTTTTAGTTACCCTCATTTTTTATTGTAGTGCTATAAATACAAGTCATAAACGGTTTTAAAAGGGAATAAAAAAGTAAAAAATGAAAAATTTAGTATTATTTCTTGCGCTTAGTCTCTGTTGTTTTATTGCCTGCGACACAACCAAGCAGGCAACAGAAAACAAAGTTGCTACAGAAACTGCCTCCAATGACAAAAGTGATTGTATTGATGCGACAAAAATAAATCCTAAACAGCCTTGTGGTAGAATATTTAGACCTGTATGTGGTTGTGATGGAACTACCTATAGTAATGAATGTGAGGCGAAAAAAGTAGGAATTACCAGTTTTACAGACGGTAGATGTCAAGATGCCTCTGCTGATTGTATTGATGCATCAAAAATAAATCCCGATGCTATGTGTATCTCTGTTTTTGAACCCGTATGTGGTTGTGACGGAAAAACCTATAGCAATTCATGTAAGGCGGAGAATGCAGGTGTTAAAAGTTATACCAAGGGCGAATGTAAGTAATTTTCAATTTTCTTTGGCATATCCAACGAATATAGATTGACTTCGTCGAACTGACATTTCGCTGTTGCCTTTTGTGCACTAAATCGCTATCTAAGACAAAGGACAATCTATATTGTCCAATTTTATAACTATAAAATAAGGCTATGTTATCGTTTAGATGACATAGTTTTTTATGTTCTTTGACAATCCTAAAGGGAAATAAAAAATAAACAGCAGGAATTCAAAATTAAAATATAGGTATGCCCTATTTTATGAATTCATTGAGTATTTAGGTAGTATTGTAATTAATTGATTATAAGGTAGTTATGTTTGGTTGTCTGGCGTTTGCGTATAACTTGATACCCAAAACCTGTAACCTTAGACCTATAGTCAATTCATCATTCATCGTTTATCGTTCATCATTCCCTAAATTGGTTTCACACCATAAATTTTCACCGCCTGTTGTTTGCCACGCAAAAGAGGGGCGTCCATCAATTCTGCGGTAAAGGATTCAGGTACATTAGAATGTTGAATAATCGTTTCCGATGCTAAAAGTGCATGACCTAATTTATTACATTCGCCTTGAATTCGGGCGGCTGTATTTAATACATCCCCATGATAGGCAATCTCTTTTTTGACAACGCCAACTTCGGCAGCGGTAACTTCTCCCATGTGAACACCAGCTTTAAAAAAAGGCTGTAAGCCATAAGTACTTTCGTAATAATCCTTTTTGCTGTTCAAAATATCCATAAAATCATAATAAGCATGGAGACAACGATTATCCGTTAAACCAACTGTTTTTTTCCAAGATAATACCGCCTCGTCACCTACATATTGATAGACATCTACTTTATTTTTGGTGACCACATCGGTTAAATCAAAAAAACAATCTTGAATTAATCGACTGAATTTAATATGTCCTAATTGTTCAGCGATAGTCGTAGAAGACCGCATATCAATAAACAAGAAAATTCGTTCTTCTACTAGAGGTTGATGGTATTTTCCAATAAAGAAATTCCAAAGCATACCAGGACCAAATTTCTGACTGACTTGTAAAATAAAAGAGATAAAAATACTGACCAGCATAAAAAAAACGATGACGACCCAAAAAGTCGATTCTTGCATCCCTTTTTGAATTTGGGCGATTTGAAACGACCCATTCAATTTAACCACATAGAAAATCACCGCTAACAAGAAAATAAGGACAGCAGCTAAAAGAAAGAGGATGTTTTTAAAAAGAATTAATTTGCCAAAGCTCATTCTATTAAAGAAAGGACGGTCAAAAAGGAGTTCGAGTAGCGAATAGAAAATACCTGTTAATACACCTAATACAATAGTTTGGAGGAATTCGTCCATTAAATTGAAAGGCTTTATTCTTTCAAAATTTCCAGAAGATTCAATTCCTACATTTCGAAAAAATTCAAGGATACCAAAAGCGATTATCCAGACGATAATCATTTTTAGCATAAAGTTGAATACATTTTTAAAATCTCTTCTTATTACGGGCATTAGCTTATTTTTTAGGATCAGATAAATATTTACCAACTAAAATAGCAATTAATATCGTTAAGTATAATTGTCCTGCAAGACTAACTAAAATAGTTAACATTTTTGCTGCCTCGGATAGGGGCGTAACGTCTCCAAAACCTAGAGTAGTCAGGGTAACAAAGCTTAAATAATGTAAATCAAAAAGATTATTTCCATCGGTCAATAATTTAAAAGAGCCAGGTTTCGCCAATTCGAGCCCTTGAAATAATAAACCGCCTAGAATTCCAATTATCAAATAACCAGAAATAGAGGCATAAATGACATCTAAATTGACGGTTTTGTTAAATGCAATTTTTCTAAAAAGACGATAAGCTAGAAAGGAGAAAAAGGCTAATAAAAAGAAGGTTTTAATTCCATCAGATTCTTTGGTAACATCAATAAAGAAATTAATCCAAATAAAAGCGAAACTAAAGATGCCTAAAACCATACCTATAATTGAATGTCGCCGACTATCTGATACCGTTTTGATACCACTAATGACTAAAAGGGTAAAAGAAATGGCAAATATTAAGCGAAAATAGGCAGGAAAAAAAGTAATGAGGATAGGAATAATTAAAAATAAGACCAAAGTAATTAGCAGATACTTTTGATTCTTAATTCTTGCCCCTTCATCTAGGCTATTTTTAAGGACATTAGGCATTGTTTTGGATTTATTTTTAATATGAAATACTTCTCACAATTTACAATAAAAGCTTGTAAATCAATAATTTAATAGTCTATTTTTTGTCAAGAAAATAATTAATTTTTAAACCAAATTTTAATTCAGTAATGTTAAGTAAAAGTAAGATTTTTCCCATCGTGTTATGTGTAATCAGCGGATTGTTTTTAGCTAATTCTTTAGTTGGACAGGAAAGTCCTTATGAAGTAAGTTGGAAGAAAGATGGTTTTATCATCGGCGGGATTTTGGCGGCGGAAGTCGGTGGACTTGTTATTTCTAGTAATGTCAAACCCTTAACCGAAACACAAATCAATCAGTTAAATCCAGCAGATATTAATAGTTTTGATAGAGATGCTATTTTCAATAATTCTGCAAATGCTAGAAAAATAAGCGATGTTCTATTGTTTGGATCTAACGCTTTTCCCTTTATCTTAATGTCAAGCAAGCGAATTAGGGGAGATTATAAAAAAATAATTGTGCTGGGGGCAGAGTCTTTATTTTTAACTTCAGTACTCACCACTTATACCAAATCATTGGTACAGCGGACTAGACCCTTCGCTTATAATCCAGATGTAGCATTTGAGAAAAAAATAGAAAAAACAGCCCGTTTATCTTTTTTCTCAGGACATACCTCAGCGGTTTCAGGTTCTGCCTTTTTTGGTGCAAAGGTCTTTGCGGACTACTTTCCTGACAGTAAATGGAAACCTTTTGTATGGACGGCAGCAGCGCTCATTCCTGCAACGACAGGGTATATGCGTGTAAAAGGTGGAAAACATTTTCCTACTGATGTGATGACAGGTTATGCAGTAGGTGCTTTGGCAGGAATATTGATTCCGCATTTTCATAAAAAGAATCGAAAGAAAAAAGACAAAAAAGTTTCTTTATCTGCTTTTCCTCAGGGGAATCAGGTAGGATTGGTTTTGACTTGGTAATTACCTAGCGTTTTTTTGTGTCAAAGGTTTTAAATGGGATATATCCTTCTGTTTAAAACCTTTGTCGACAAAATCCATGCTATTCATAGATGGAGTACGGATTTAGAAGATTGTGATAATATCCTTAGAATTGAATCTCTTAATGAGGTAGTGGAGATGACTATAAGTGCCCTGTCGGAACAGGGATTTCAAATTGAAGAATTAAAATAAATCGAACAAGTAGCAAAACAGGAGAGCGTATTTAAAGGGATGAAATTAATCACAAGATTCTTGTCACTTTATAACCCTTCCATAAAAGAAATTGTAAATTCATTTCTAAAAATTGTCTAAAAATGAGCAAATCGAAAGAGTTCTGGGATAAAGCCTCTAAAAACTATGATAAAACCGAGGAGCGTTTCGAATATATTCATAGCAAGTCGAGGGAAAACACTAAAAAGTATCTCAAAAGCAGCGATATTGTTTTGGATTATGGATGTGGGACAGGCACAACATCCTGTGAAATTGCCAATCAGGTTACAGAGATTCATGCTATTGATATATCAGCTAAAATGATTGAAATTGCAAAAGAGAAAGCAATAATTGGTAAAATTGAAAATATAAATTTTGTGGAAACGGATATCTTTGATGAAAGATATGAAAAGGAATCGTTTGATGTAATTCTGGCTTTCAATATGTTGCATACGATACCTAATCCCCAGAAGATAGTGCGAAGAATAGATGAATTATTAAAGCGGGATGGATTATTTATTTCTGTGACACCTTGCTTAGCAGGTAAGCTATCACTTTTAGTTAATATCCAAATTCTGCTTGTTCAGATATTGTGTAAAATTGGAATAATTCCTGTTCCTATAAGAAGACTTAAAAGCTATGAATTAGATGATTTAGTTGCAAATGGGAATTTTCAAGCTATTGATACCGAAGAGATATATAAAGGGGCGTCAAGTTATTTTATGGTAGCAAAGAAGATTTAAAACAAGAGGTCATTCAAAAGCACGGAAAGGATGATGCGTGTTAGACAGACTTCCCACTATTAATAATAATGTTAGCTCAGGGTGATAAATACTGATTCTAACAGCTAAACTCTTTTCACTAAATCTTTAATTTTTAGCTTATAAGATTTGTTTTGAATACCCCTTTTCCACTACTATTGCCTACAATTATCCTATTTCTTACCTTACTAATTCAACCCATTTTCGTCTAATAACACTCCAGATTTAAAGAACCAGCCTTTATTTGTAGATTTGTACAAATGTTTGATAATTAACTACTTAAGTTGTTTAAGGAGTTCGTGCTTTTCCGCATTTATAAATGCGAACGTTCGCTATTAGTTATAAGGACGCCTAAAACAGTAGTTAGCGTTAACTTTGCCCAGAGCCAAAGGTTTGCCTTAGTGCTAGATTAATTTGGCGACACATCACCTCAAAATATAAATAGAATGATGGAATACCGTACTGTTTTAATTGCTTGTTTAAGTATTTTTTTAGTAGGAATGTTGAACCCTGTTCATGCACAAAAAGACCATACGCAACAATTATACGTCATCAGTAATTTGGAGGCGTTATCAGCGAATGCGCCTGAATTTACGGTGATGGAAGACATCCTTCGCAAAGAAACGGGGAAGTTCACCCTTTTGATAAATGGTGACTTTGTGGATGAAGATGGGTTTAATACACCTGCTCGTTCAAACGAAACCGTTAAAATTGACCGCTTGATAAATTTGGTGGGAGATAATGGAAGAGTGGTTTTTATACCTGGCGATAGAGAATGGGCGAATGGTGCAAAAGAAGGCTATAAAAAAGTAAAAGCCTTAGAAGAATATATCCTATCAAAAAATAGGAAGAAGGTCAGTATTTTACCTTCAGGAGGATGCCTAGGGGTGGAGTCTATGAAGATTGGTAAAAACCTAAAGTTAGTAACCATTAATTCTCAATGGTTCGAGCAAGAAATCAAACGTCCTGATGAAGAAGATACCAAATGTGGTGTTTTAAACGAAATCGAATTTTGGGATGCTTTAGATGATGAATTGGCAGATTCTGATAATCGAAATGTTGTAGTAGCGATGCACCATCCTGCCTTGTCTTATGGTCAGTATGCGGGATACAAATTAGGCAAGCAACATTTTTTACCGCCTATTATCGGTTCAATGATTGCGTCTTATCACCAAAATGTTGGGAATGGAAAAGATTTGAGTAGTGCAGGTTTAAAGCATTTTGCTAACGAATTAAAGAAAAAATCAGCTAGGCGTCCTGGTGTTATTTTTGTATCTGGTCACGAATATGATATTCAAGTGATGGAGACGGACGGCAATTATCACATCAATAGTGGTGCTTTTGCAAATGGAAAACCAGTTGCCAAAGGAAGAGAAATGATGTATCGCCAAAGTGAGGCAGGTTTTGCTAAATTGATTTTCGATGAAGATGGGACGGTAAAAGTTCAAGCCTTCTCTATTGCTAATAAACGCTCGGTACAAAAGACTTATGAACAAACGTTATTTACCAATCCTTGTGTATCGACTAACGACGATTCGCATGTCAATAATAATTACAATCCTTGTTTAGCAAAAATAGATGGTAGTATCAAGGCAGGTACTTTTGAGGGTACAGGCACAGCGGTAGCAGGCGACCGATATACTGCAGGACCATTGAAGAAAATGATAATGGGGAAACATTATCGAACAAGTTGGACGCAACCTGTACAAGTTCCCTTCCTCGATTTAGATGGAACGGCGGGTGGTTTAGTTCCTTACGGTAAAGGTGGAGCAGCACAAACATTATCCTTAAAATTTGAGGCAGCTAATGGAGAAAGATATGCCTTCCGTTCGGTAGATAAAGAGCCTACCAGAAGAACCGATAAAGAATTAGCACAAGGGGTTTATGGTAAAATTGTTCAAGATTTAACGACCCACCAACATCCTTATGGCTCAGCGATTGTGACTTCTATGATGGATGCGGTGGATTTACCACATTCTGGACCGAAGTTGTTTTTGATGCCCGATTCACCAAAATTAGGGCCTTTTCGAAAAGAATTTGCAGGTTTATTGGGTTGGTTAGAATTAAAACCTTTAGGGAAAGACAAAGGCAGAGCTGTTTTTAAAGATGCGGATGCAGTTGTCAGTACTTTTCAAATGTACAGAACTTTACTAGCCGACCATGATAGTCAAGTGGATGTGGCAACTTATTTAGATGCTAGAGTTTTTGATATGTTTGTTTCGGATTGGGATAGACATAAAAATAACTGGAAATGGTTAGGCTATAAAAACGCATCAGGCGAAGGATTTACTTATAAACCTTTTCCAAAAGATAGAGATAAAGCATTATCTATTTTTAACGGTTTACCGAGTGTAATGGACTGGGAATTTGTCGGTCCTGATATCGCCAACTTTAAAGCGAGTTATAAGGGCTTAAAAAGTTTGAATTTCAAGAACCGAAGTATGGATAGGTTTTTGGGTAACCGAGCAACTTATGAAGATTGGATGAATGCTGCCAGAAAACTCCAGCGGTCAATTACCGATCAGGTGATTTCCGATGCTATTTCAACCATGCCAAAGGAAGTTCAACCTTTAACTAGGGAGCGAATTACCCGTGTTTTAAAATTCCGTAGAGACCAATTGACCAAAGCGATTGAGGAATATTATGGAAGATTGGCTAAATATATTGACATTCCAGGGTCGAATGAAAGAGAATATTTTGAAGTCAACCGACTGCAAAATGGTGATGTAAACGTGAAAGTCTTCAAAATGCACAAAGACGGGGAAATGGGCGATAAAATTTACGACCGAAATTTCAAGAAAAGCGAAACGGAAGAGATTCGCTTGCACGGTTTGAGTAAGCAAGATGAATTTAAAATATCAGGTCAAGCCAATCAAAGTATTTTGGTGCGAGTTATAGGAGGTAATGCGGAAGATAAAGTGATTGATAATTCAAAAGTGAGTGGTGGTAAGAGAATGACTTTGGTTTATGATAAGCGAGGGAAAGATAAGTTAACCTTAAATGGGGAAGCACAAAAAGCAAAAACCCCGAATGTCATCAATTTTGAATCTGAAGATATTTATAGTGACAATAGTTTTGTCCCACTTCCTTCTTTGTCTTATAATGCAGATGATGGTTTTGGTGTTGGATTCGGTGGCATCATTACGACTCAAGGATTTAACAAACCAGGGTTCGCGCAGCGGTACAACTTTGGAGTATCTGGTACAACGAATGGTAACTTTAATGTAAACCTAGATGCAAAATTTAGACATGCGGTGAATGAATGGGATTTACAAACAGGAATAGAGGTAGCGAGCAACGATAGGACTTTCCGAAATTTTTATGGTTTGGGGAATGAAACCATCTTCGATGATGCCTTGGATGCCAATGAATATTATAGAAATAATACCAGTTCTGTAGAGGCATATCTTGGTTTATCTCGAACATTCTGGCAAAAATCAACTTTTGACATTAGCCTATTGTATGATTCAAAAGATGTGCAACCCGCTCCGTTAAATGGAGAAGGCGAAACCATTTATGATGATTTACCAATGAATAATGGGTTAGGAAAAGCGAATTTATTAGGCCCATCTATCTCCTTAGATTTAGACTTTAAAGATGATGATGCCTTCCCGACTAGAGGCATGGAATTCAAATTTAAAAACTATACTTTTTGGAATGGAAATCTAGACTGGGAATCTGGTGGTAGATTGGAAACAGAAATGGCTGGTTACATTACTAAAGGAAGAAAACTTCCCGTCACCCTATCTTTAAAAGGTGGTTTGAATAAGAGCTATGGAACAACTCCTTTTTACTACAAGAGTTTTCTTGGACAGCAAGTTAATCATAGAGGATTTAGAAGAAACAGATTTGGTGGAACGGCTGCGGCTTATTTGAATACGGATTTACGTTTACATTTTGGAACAGTAGTTACACCGATTGTGCCAATTAAATACGGAATTTTTGGACTATATGATGTGGGTCGAGTTTGGGTTGGCGAAGAAGATTCAGATACTTGGCATCGTGCTTATGGTGGAGGAATTTATATTATTCCTTATAAAGAGTCCCTTAATTTGACTTTTACAGTAGCTCGGTCTGATGAAGAAAGTTTATTATTTAGTTTTAGAATTGGCTTTTTTGTCAAGTAATTATAAAAAATAGATTTACAATTTGTGGGAGCATATAGCATAAAAATATAGTTAATTTTATGGCAAGTTGGATAGTACCTTGAAGGCATTAAAGGCGAAAGCGCTCATTTAATAAACAAGTAAATTTATTTTATTCTTTTACAAAAACGACTATGCACAAGTTGATAAAAAAATATAGTTTTTTATTACTAATTATTCCTGCCCATTTTGTAGGGTCATTTGTTGCAGAACCAGAATGGGAAGTAAAGCACGATAGAGAGGGTATCAAGGTTTCTACTAGAAAATCAGAAGGTTTTCAAACGGACGAATTTAAGGCAGAAACGATTATTAACGCACCGATGTCTGAATTACATAAAGTAGTCAGAAGACATAGTGAAATGAAAGATTGGTTTGTTCGTTGTTTAGAGAGTAAACGGTTGAAAAAAGTGTCGGATGATGAATACTATGTTTATACCTGTATGGATGCACCTTGGCCAGTTCAAGATAGAGACAATGTCATGCATTTGAAAATTGAGAATCAAGCGGACGGGGCCGTACATGTTTATTTAAAAGCAGTACCCGATTATATTCCTAAAAAGAAGGGGCGAATTAGAATACCAAAAATGGATGGAATTTGGGTAATTAAACCATTAGCTAATAATCAAATCAAAATTTCTCAGCAGAGTCAATTAGATTTAGGAGGTGAAGTACCCGACTTTATTGTCAAATTAGCCACTACAGATGGTCCTTATAAAACGTTGCACAATTTAAGAAAGCGGTTAGAAAATTAGAAAAACCTTAAAAATAGCATATAACTTAGGCTAACCATGTTCCTCAATGCACTACACAAAAAGAATCAGCAAATATCTATTTCGGGGCTTGCTACTAACGATGTTGGTATTGCTGATATTGGCTGCATTGATTCAAATTCCTTCCGTTCAACAACACTTAACGGGTAGCCTAACGAACTACCTTCAAAAAAAATTAAAAACAGAAGTGAAAATTGAGGCTATCCATCTAAAATTACCTGAATCGCTCGCATTAAAGGGGTTTTATTTAGCAGATAGACAGCAAGATACCTTAATAAATGTAGAAGAACTCCTCCTCAATTTTAAATTAAACAAGTTATGGAGCCAACAAATTCAATTTGATAAAATCACTTTAAAACAAGGCAAAGCAACTTACCATATAGGCGAAAACCAAACTAATTTTTCATTTATTTTAGATGCCTTTTCTAGTAAAAATAAAACTGCTGAAACCACTCAAAAAGATACCACCTATAACTGGCAACTCACTTTTAATGATGCTGATTTACAGGTAGAAGAAGTCGATTTTAATTATTTAGATGATAGAAAAGCCATTTACTTAAGGACTCAAATTGGACAAGTAAATGGAAAAATTCAAGCAATAGACCTTTCTAAACAACGTTTCCATTTAGGAGCTATTTCAATAGCAAATTCAAACATAGCAGTCGATTTAACAGGTTCTGGAAATAGAAAAATAGAGGAAGGAAAAAAGGTGGTTAATTATTTGGTTCAAGTCCAAAAAATGGAAGTAGCAAATATTGACGTTGCGGTAAAATCAAAGGATTGGAATTTTAATACCCATATTGAAGAAGGCATCAATAAAAATGGACTTTTTGAAATGAAGGGAAAAGACATCAAAATTGAATTTCCTTATTTTCAACTAAGCAATACATCGCTTGCCTACGACAGACCGACTAAATCTCCTAAAAAAGGTTTTGACCATAATCACATCGTTTTTAATAAAGTGAATATGGAAGGAACCGATTTTAACTACCTGAATGTAGATTTTACTGCCAATATTGCTCATTTTTCTGGCGTAGAAAAAAGTGGTTTGACTATCAAGGATTTGCAAACCCAAGTAGATTTTTCAAAATCGGCTTTAGGCTTAACGCAATTACAATTTCAGACGCCACATACCAATATTCAAAGTAAAAGTACCTTATTGGAGTATCCTTTTATAAGTAAAGATGCTGCCGAAATAACAGACTTAAAAATAATAAGTGAATTTACTGCGCAAGCAAAAAATAGCAAAGACCTCACTTATTTTTATACGCCCTTAGATACCATGACTTTTTGGAAAAGTGATTCTATTACTTCCGCTTGGACAATTGATACTAAACTCAATGGCACCTTTGCCTCCGTAGATTTTAACCACTTAGTTTTTAATGGTTTTGATAGCAAAATCAATGCGACTGGCAAGGTAAAAAATATACACCAAACCGAAAAATTGGGTTTGGATATGAGGGTTGTCCAGTTAGAAACGAATAAAAAAATAGTGGGTGAGTTGATACCAAATGGGGTTTTACCAAACTATATTCAGTTACCCGATGCTACTACCTTGGTAGGAACGATTAAGGGAGATTTACAACGTTTTCAATCGACCATCATCGCCAATATTTTTCGGGCAAACACCCCTTTTCCTACCAAAATTAAAGCAGCGATCAATGGGCAAAATATCATGGATTTGCCGAATGCCTCTTTGGATATTCAAATAGATACTTTCTTAACTTCCAAAGTGGATTTATTAGCCTATCTACCACCAAAGGCATTGCCTGATTATGTCAATTTACCCGATAAATTTAGATTGGCTGGTACAATTAAAGGTCCCTTAGACCAATTGGCATCTGACCTCCAATTATTGACTTTTAGAAACGAGAAGGCGAATCAAATTACCGCAATTGGTGGTATTTCGGGGTTATTTACAGCTGGGCAACCTGTTTTTGATATTGCCCTAGATGCGGATGATATTGGACAGGAAGAACTAGCCGCTTTTTTACCCGATAGCCTACTACCTGCTTATTTTCAGCTCCCCTTGATTAACAAAATTAAAGGAATATTAAAAGGAAATTTAGCTGAATTCATCACTAAATTTCAAGTAGAATCAGCCGCAGGAAATTGGATAGTAGATGCCGCCTCCAAAGATGAAAAATACCACCTTTATCTGGATATTGAAAACCTATCCGCAGCAGATTTATTTAGCCCCAATTATTTAGACAATTTATTGGGCTATTCCTTAGCACCTTTGACGGTCAAGTTAGAATTAGACGGTCAAGGTTATGATTTTTCTAACCCAACCGCTTATGCAGATTTATTTTTTAGTGCCAAAAATAGCCTAGATACAACTGCCTTGGGCGTATTGGTGACAGGGAAACTAGAAAAGCAATTTTTATCTGCCATTTTAACGGCTGAAGAGGAAGAAATAGATTTGACTTCTAGACTAAAAATTGATTACACCAAAGCATTACCACAAGCAAGTTATAACTTAGGATTAAACCATTTAGACCTACAAACATTATATGATTTAGACCAATCCTTTCTCCTTAAAGGAACGATTAAAGGAACAGGGGAGGGCATAAACTTAGATACCCTTTCGGGGAAATTAAGTTTGTCCAATTTTGAGATTTTATATACCGACAGTATAGAAAAGGTAGAGCAGTTGACGATGTTGGCTGATTTTGACAATGGAAATAATGCGGTCAATATTACTTCCGATTTTATGGACGCCAATTTAGAAGGTTTGTTTCAAATACCTAGGATAGTGGAAGTTTTGGAACAACAAATGGCTAGTTACTGGAAAGTGGATGCCACGAATGATTTATTAGGAAAAACGACCGACCAATTTACATTTGATTTTAGTTT
This sequence comes from Saprospiraceae bacterium, assembly GCA_965277445.1. GTDB lineage: Bacteria > Bacteroidota > Bacteroidia > Chitinophagales > Saprospiraceae > JAFMDF01. The sequence continues at coordinate 709,703 of CBDICY010000013.1, forward strand.
GCACCGTCCCGAATTACTAACCTTGGGGTATATTTCAGGTTTGACCCAATTAAGTCCTTTTGACTTAAAGGGAAATTATCATAATCAGCAACAGGAAATTAATGTAGTAGGCAAAATTCCTTATATAAAATACCAGCAATTTGCAGCGGAAAATCTTGCCTTAAATTTAGAAACGGTCCAAGAAAAAGTATTGGCGTATCAAATAAATGGTCAGCGATTAATAGCTCAAAAAGTAGTAGATGTGCAAAATGTCAGCACTTTTGGTCGGCTAGAAAATCAGATGATTCACAATACGGTACAGGTGCTAGACGACCAAGGGGCAAAACGAATTGAGGTAAAATCTACCTTGTGTTTTGATGAAAATCAAACAGCTATTTGGTCTTTATTGCCCGAACAATTATTGAACTATGAAAAATGGGAAACGACTGCAAATAATGAAATTAAGCTGAGTAATAAAGAAATTATTGCTAAAAATTGGAAATTATTCCAGAAAGAAGAATCAATAGAAATTAGGACAGGCCAACCCCAAGAATTAGACATTATTTTCAAGCAATTTGACCTAAAGTTAGTATCTGATATTATCAATCCTACCGCCAATTATGTAGGCGGTATATTGGAGGGTAATTTTGCGATGACCAATCCGCTAGAAACGCCTATTTATACCACCAATTTAACCGTGGATAGTTTAGCTGTTTTAGCGCAAGACTTAGGTAATTTAAGTCTGAAAGCAAAGAAACAAAATGAGGATTTTATCCAAACCAATGGCGTACTCAAAGGAAATGGAAACGACCTTGTTTTAAAGGGCAATTATAATTTATCCAATCCAGAAAATGCCTTGGATATGGATTTAAACATAACTGCTTTATCCTTAAAAAATATTGAACCTTTTTTAGAAAAATACATCGGCAATTCAGCAGGAAAATTACAAGGAAAATTAGCCGTAAAAGGCAGTATTCAGAAACCTATCTTGGATGGAGCGGTCAATTTTAAGGCTGCAGCCTTTGATATTGATATTGGTAAAACTCGATTAAGTTTAGGGGAACAACCCCTTCTTTTTGATGCTAATGGCATTGAATTTAAAGACTTGGAAATCACCGATGCCAATGGCAGTAAAGGCATTATGTCGTCCTATTTATTAACGGAAGATTATCGAACGTATCAACTAAATTCTACGATTGAAGTACTGGATTTCTTGATTCTAAATACGACTGCTAAAGACAATGATTTATATTATGGTCAATTAAAAGTGGATGCTGTAGCCACCCTGAGTGGGGATATTACCGAACCCGTTTTAGAGGTAATGACTAGACCTAAAAAAGGCGCAGATTTGACCTATGTGTACCAACCACTTTCTAGCCGCTTGGAATTACACGAAGGCATTGTAGAATTTGTGCAACCCGAAAAAGATACCATACTATCTATTATCAATCAGCAATTAATTGATGTTCCCGAAGAAATAAATCTAAAAGTCATTGTTAAAATGGAAATCAATGATGGCTTAAATTTTAAAGCCATTACCGACCCAATTACTGGCGATTATTTTGAAGGAAAAGCAAAAGGAGGACTAATTTATACGCAATACCCAGATGGTGTTTTGGAATTGACGGGTAATTTGGAGGCAATCGAAGGAAAATATCTTTTTACTTATCAAAAATTAGTCCGCCGAGAATTTGAAGTCAAACCAGGTAGTACGTTCAATTGGTCAGGCGACCCTTATAATCCAACATTAGATGCCACCGTAGTTTATAAAACTCGAACTTCGGCTTACCCACTTTTGCTAGATCAAGGCAATAATTCTCCTGATGGAATTGGTCGGGCGGCTACGAGAAACCAGCTTTTTCAGGTCAACATGAAAGTAGGTGGCACTTTAGCCAATACCACCGTTACTGCCGAGTTGGAATATCCCAATGAGGAAGGCAATTCCAATAATTCGGACATTCGAGCGGCGATTGACCGCATTAACCAAGACCCTGGTTTGCAAAATACACAAGGATTGTCCTTATTATTATTTAATGGGTTCATGGCACAAAATCTAGAAAATTCTGCTTTCAGAATGGCAGATATTTCTGGTAACATTAATAACATCATCACCCAAGAGCTAAATAATTTGGTGAATCGCTATATCAAATTCGTAGAGTTGGATTTTGGTTTTGATGCTAATAATAATAGTAGCAACAACGATAATGAAGGCAATGAATTACAAGGTGATTTTAGAGTTAGCATTCGCAAACGTTTGATGAATGACCGCTTGATTATCAGTTTGGATGGCAAAACCACTTCTGAATCAGATAAAACAGATAGCGATGCCCAAACCTTTTTAGACAATATCACCGTCGAATATGCCTTAACCCCTGAAGGTCAACTGAGAATAAAATTGTATAACCAACGAGATTATGATGATTTTTTGGGTGGAACTGGGCTGAAATATGGCGGGGCTTTGGTGTTTTCTAAGGAGTTTCAAGGGGTTCGGTTGGGGAAACGGAAGGAGTGATTTTGAAATTCTCAAAATGCGCTTGAAACCAAAACGGTACAAGGAATAAAATGCAACAATTATTAAATTATTGATAGCCAAACAAAACTTTGCGTCTTTGCGTCTTTGCGTGCGTTAAAAGAAATAAATGAATAAATTCTTCCTACATATAATAATTTTCATCTTGCTAGTCTGCACAGGCTGTTCCCTCACTCGTAGTGTGCCAGAGAACGCCTACCTGTATAAAGGAGCAAAAGTAAAAGTCATTAAAAAGGATAAAAAAATTGATGCAAAGAAATTAAAGAGTACTTATGAAACGGTGGTTAAATCGCCCAGTCCAAATAAAAGATTTTTGGGCGTACATTGGAAGTTGCAGAATTATAATAACCACCTGAAAAAGAAAAGAAAAAAACCAAAAAAACAGGATAAAGAATATGGAGAACCACCTGTTTTATACGATGAAAAAGTCATAGAACAAGTAGAAATTTTATTAGCCAATAAAGCCTTTAATAATGGGTTTTTCAATACTAAAGTAAGCAAAACAGTCAAGCAAAAAAGAAAGAAAGCTTGGGTGACCTATACAGTAGAAGTTGACCAGTCTTATACTATTGGGACTATCGAAAATGAGGTGGTGGATGCAGGCATAAAAAATGAAATTGTACAAATTCAATCGAAGACTTTATTACAAGAAGGGCAGCCTTATAATTTACCGCTTTTGAAAAAAGAGCGTAAACGGATTAGCAATGCCCTCAGACAAGCGGGCTATTACTTTTTTAGAGAAGACTATTTAAAATTTAAAGCAGATACGACCCAAAATAACCAACAAGTTGGAGTAGCATTAGCCTTGAAGGAAGGAATAGCGCCGGCTAATTTAGTACAACAAACAATTCAAGAAATTTATGTTTTTCCGAATGCAAATCAAGCGACCGTTTCTACGGAAAAATTAGATACTTTACGCTATGATGGTTTAACGATTATCTTTCAAAAAGAACTAATCAAACCTTCAGTATTGCGCAATGCTATTGCCTTAAAAAAAGGGACATTGTACCAATCGGATATACATCAAAGTACGCTGAGGCGCTTGTCCTATTTACAAAACTACCAGTTCATTGATGTTCAATTTAAACCTGCTACCAATCAGGAAAATGCTTTGATTACCACCATTCGATTGACCCCTAGAAAACCACATACGGTTGAAGGGGCTTTAGGATTGTCTTTAAAATCTGGTTTTTATATCGGTCCAGAGGTGAGTTTGAGTTACTTACATCGAAACCTATTCAAAGGGGCAGAACAATTTCGGTTTACGACTTTTGGCAATTTTAATTTTCCGCTAAGCGATAGAGTTTCTTCTTTAAATGAAGTAGGGGCGACCGTTTCTTTGACCAAACCAGGACTCTTTCTTCCTTTTGTTCAATTCAAGCAATCCAGCGAAGTTGTTGCCAAAACGAAGTTGAGTTTTACGTATGCCAATGAAAAAGCGCAATTGCCATTGAGTTTGTTAACAAGTGTATTAGTCGAAAATGATTTCCCAAATTTATCGGAGCAATTACGACAAGATTCTGCTTTTACGCCCTTTTTTGCTCTTAATAATTTTGATATAAATGTATCCTATTTTTGGCGAAAACGGGTAGACCTTTTACAAGAATTAAACCCTATTAATATTTCTGTTCAACGACCACAATATGAATTTCAAGAATTAAAAGAACTATTGATTTTATTGGCGTTGCTCAATGAAAATTTAGAAGGAGCGGTTTTGAATTTAGAGGAAATGGTCATCTTTAAACCCAACTATATCTTTCAATACGATAGCCGACTAAAACAACTAAAAAAGAATAATTTTTTCTATCAAGGTAAAATTGGTTTTATTGGCAATCGCTTATTATCAAATACGAATTTAATTCCAGCAGAATTTATACAAAATCAATTTACGCAAATAGAAAGTGATTTTCGCTATTTTTGGCGACCGAACGCCAATCAAACCCTTGCTTTTCGCTTTGCGGCGAATGCTATTTTACCGTTTCAAGATAGGGTTGTTTTGCCCTTTTTTGATTTATACAAAATTGGTGGACCTAATAGTATTCGAGCCTTTCAGCCGAGATTAGTGGGGCCAGGAAGTGTAGTGCCTAATGAAGATTTTTTATTTTTTACAGGTGTCGGAGATGTGTTATTAGAAAGTAATATAGAGTGGCGACCTAAATTGAGTGAATTGTTTGAATTAGGGGTATTTGTGGACGCAGGAAATGTGTGGCAACTCAAAGTGACGCAGGATAATAATAAATTAGGTTTATTCGAACTCAAAGATTTTTATAAAGAATTGGCAATTGGAAGTGGGGTAGGCTTGCGCTTGAATTATGATATTTTAGTGCTGCGATTTGACCTCGCTTTTCCATTGACCAAACCTTGGTTACCCGAAGGCGAACGTTGGGTAGGCAATGAATTTGATATTGGTAGTCGCACTTGGCGGCAAAATAATTTGACTTTTAATTTAGCCTTTGGCTATTCATTTTAATTTCGAGGTTGTACAATAATACCCTCATTCTAACTTTTTCAGTTGTTGCTGGTTAGGACTTTTAGTCCGACACCATTATTCGCTCGCCTCTGGCGAGTATAAACGGGGAATAATTGCTAAAATACTCGCCAGAGGCGAGAAAAATAGAGGTATCGGACTAAAAGTCCTAACCAGCAGCATATTATTATTAAACAATAAAGAGCGTTAGAATTAGATGTTATAAGACAAGCTCAATGATAATTTAATAAAGCAATGACAAAACCTATTTTTGAAGAAAGAGACATCAGTTGGTTATCCTTTAATCACCGAGTTTTACAAGAGGCAAAAGACCCGAATGTACCGCTATATGAACGCCTAAAATTCTTGGCGATTTACTCTTCTAATTTAGATGAATTTTTTAGAGTGCGGGTTTCTTCTATGCGTAGTTTTAGTGAGATGAAAAAGAAGACGAGGAAACAATTGGACATTGAACCCAAGAAGATTTTAAAACGAATCAAAGCGATTGTTGAAACACAACAAAATGAGTTTGGGCGAGTCTTTGAACAAGAGATTTTAACGGGATTAGCAGCAAACAATATCCATCTAATTAGAGAGACTAAATATACAGAAAACCAAGGGGTATTTGCCAAAAGATTTTTTGTGGATAAGGTTAAAGAACACATCAATCCTGTTTATTTAGACAAAAAAGAAGACCATCTTTTTTTACAAAATAAATCCTTGTATTTGGTGGTGCAATTTGATGATGTTGGAGATAAACTAGTCGTAGTTAATATTCCAAGTGAGGAGGCAGGTCGATTTGTAGTATTACCCAATGAAGGCGACCAACATTATATCACTTTCTTAGACGATATTATTCGATATAATTTGACGGATGTTTTTGGAAATAAAGAAATCAAAGGCATTTATTCCGTTAAATTATCGAGAGATGCGGAGTTGTATTTAGGGGATGAATTTAGTGGCGATTTAATGAAAAAGCTAAAGAAAAATTTGAATAATCGAAAGACAGGTTTACCGACTCGTTTTTTGTATGACCAAAATATTTCTATTACTTTATTAAAAAGGTTAAAAAGCCTTTTTGAATTATCAAAACATGATTTAGTACCCGGTGGTCGCTACCATAATTTTAATGATTTTTTCGGTTTTCCTGACCCTTCTAATAATGCCAAATTGCATGATGTGGCTTTACCTCCACAACAACATCAGGCATTGGAGAAAGAATCATCATTAATTGAGGCGATTGGCAAAAAAGATTATATCCTCCATTTTCCGTATCAAGCTTACGACTATGTGTCTAAGTTAATTTGGGAGGCGGCAGAAGACCCGAATGTGGTGGAAATGAAAGTAACGCTTTATCGAGTGGCGAGTAAATCTGCCGTTACGTCTGCTTTATTGCATGCTTTGAAAAATGGCAAAAAAGTAACTGCTTTTATTGAGGCAAAAGCAAGATTTGATGAAGAATCAAATCTCTATTGGGGTGACCAGTTACAGAAAGCAGGTGCTATCGTTTTATACAGTTATCCCGGTATTAAAGTACATACTAAGATTCTGGTTATCAGAAGAAAAGAGTCAAAAGGGATTAGAAATTATGCCTATTTAGGAACAGGTAATTTTAATGAAAAAACGGCTAAATTATATTGTGACCATGCGCTTTTGACCGCAGATGCTCGGTTAGCAGACGAAACGCTCCAAGTTTTTGATTTATTAGAAAGGAAAATTATTTTACCAAAAACTAAGCATTTATTAGTTTCCCCTTTTACAACTAGAACAGGTTTTGAAAAGTTGATTAAAAAAGAAATCAAACTAGCCAAAGCAGGCAAGAAAGCCTATATGATTTTAAAAATGAATAGTTTGGAGGATAAAGGTATGATTGAAAAATTATACGAGGCGAGTAATGCAGGGGTGAAAATCCAATTAATTATTCGAGGAATGTGTTGTTTAGTGCCCGGTGTTAAAAATCTAAGTGAGAACATTGAGGTAATTAGTGTAATTGACCGATTTTTAGAACATGCAAGAGTCTATATTTTTGGCAATGGCGGCAAAGAGAAAATGTATCTTGCCTCTGCGGATTGGATGACTCGGAATTTGGATAGAAGGGTTGAAGTGGTCTTTCCAATTTATGATGCGGATGTGTATCAAGAACTACGTGGAATTATTGATTTACAATTGGCGGATAATTTGAAAGCTAGAATTATCAATAAAGCCCAAGATAATCTTTATGTGACCAATGATAAGGCACCCGTTGCTTGTCAAATGGCTATCTATGAATCATTGAAGTAACACAACTCTCTGAGTTGTGCAAGTTATATTTGGCACAACTCAGAGAGTTGTGATACCTCAAAAAGTAATTACAGTATGAAAAATATGCTAAAAATAATTCGGAAACAAGCGGTCTTCGTTGACTTGAGTGATAAGGAAATTCAGCAGCTAGAACCTATCATCTTTCGACAAAATTATAAGGAAGGAGAAGTTGTTTTTGACACCCAAAAAAGACCGAACCATTTATTCATTGTAGAAAGTGGTAGTTTCATTTTGCATCTAGCCAATAATGAATATAAGACCCTTAACGAAGGACAATTATTTGGGGAGATTGGAGTGATTAATGAAGATTTTCGTTCAGGTTCGGTGAAAGCAGGAGAGGCAGCATCATTAGTGCTTATTGGCGGAGATAAATTGTTCGATGATACTTATATCGACCCAATTATTTCGCTAAAGATTATGCGAGCTTTAAGCAAAAGAATTACCAATTACCTACGATCCAAAGAACAGATTTCTACCAAAGAAATTATTGAACAAGGAGAGAATGACCAAGTGGAATTCAAATCTACTTTGCGTTGGAATTTATACATCCATAAAAAGGATAAAGCCATCGAAAAAGCGGCTTTAAAAACCTTAGTTGCGTTTATGAATACTAAAGGCGGAACTTTAATTATAGGCGTGGCAGATGATGGAGAAATTTTGGGTTTAGAAAATGACAAATTTGCCAATCACGACAAATTATTGCTACATTTGACCAAAATAGTCCAAGACCGAATTGGTACCTTATTTATGAAATTTTTACAGTTTTCTATCGAACAGGTAAACCAGAAAGATATATTGAGAATTGATTGTCAGCCAGCTACGACTCCAGTATATTTGCTAGATGGCAACCAAGAACACTTTTTTATTCGTACAGGACCTTCGACTACTGATTTGAGATTGAGCAAAGTTTATCCGTATATTAAAGGAAGATTTGAACAAAAACTAACCTTGGAATAGGAACTTTTAAAACTCCAAAAAAAGAAGAATATGTTAGACAAATACCAGAAACTATTATTGGTTGTAGGATTCATTCTTTTGAATGCTGCTTGTGCTAATTATCAATTGCACCAAACAACGAATAGCGCTCAACCAACTACGTCTAATCAGGAGATAACGCACACCATGTTTTTGATTGGTGGGGCAACAGGGGAAACGGCAACGCCAACTTTACGACTTTTGGAAAAGCAATTAAGCCAAGCTAGTGAAAATAGTTCTGTTTTATTTCTAGGAGATAATATTGCCCCTAATGGAATGCCTTCTAAGGGGAAACCCAATAAACGAAGAGCTGCGGAAATCCAATTAAACGCTCAATTGGATATGCTAAAAAACTTTAAAGGGCAGCCTCTTTTTCTTCCAGGACACCAAGATTGGGAGAAATATGGCTTAAAAGGGGTGAGACGTCAAGAAAAATTCATTGAATCTACTTTGAATGCAGGTATTGAATCAGAAGACGACTGGAACAATTATTTCCTACCCGATGATGGTTGCCCTGGTCCTGATGTCATCGAAATCAATGACAATTTGGTGGTGATAGTCATTGATTCAGAATGGTGGCTAATGGATTGGCGGACAGAACCAAAAATTGGGGATGGTTGCGAGGTGAAAACTAGAGCTGCTTTTGCCTTATTGGTAGCAGATGCCATCAAAGATAATAAGGATAAAAATATTGTAATTGCAGGACATCATCCACTAGCAAGTTATGGAAAATATGGAGGAAAATATCCAGCAAAAAGTCATCTTTTACCCCTACCCGTTCTAGGTTCTTTAATTTCCTTTATTCGTGGAACAGGCATGACGCGTCAAGATGTGTCGAATACCAACTATAAGGGATTTATAGATGCAATTGAACATGCTTTTGGTGGTAAAAATGACGTAATTTTTGTGAGTGGACACGAAGAAAGTTTGCAATATATTAAGGAAGATGGACAACATATTATTATAAGTGGTTCAGGCGGGAATAAAACACCCGTTGCGAAAGGACCAAATGGGGTGTTTGGTTATGGTGAAACGGGTTTTTCAAAAATAGATTTTTACGAAGATGGGTCGGCTTGGATTGAATTTTGGACTGCGAGCGAAGGCGGCGCAGCAGGCAAATTATTATTCAGCCAGCAACTAAAACAAGCATTGCCAAAACCTGCGCTAGATAAAATTCCGACTAGCTTTCCCGAGTATGAAAGTGGGGCAGATAATGTGGCTAAATTTGCTATCAAAACGCCCGTTAAACGCAAAACGAAGTTTCAAACCTTCATGCTAGGCGAGCATCACCAAGATGTATATTTAGAGAAATTCAACTTTCCAGTATTAGATTTAGCTACCTTCAAGGGTGGCGTAAGGGTCATTAAAAAGGGTGGAGGGAAACAAACCAATTCCCTTCGATTGGCAGATGCCAACGGCAAAGAATATGTCATGCGTGCCTTGACCAAAGATGAGTCCCGAAGTGTGCCTTATCCTTTTAATAAAATGGCATTGGTGACCACCTTATTTCAAGATAACTTTTTGGGAAGTCATCCTTTTGCACCTTTAGCCGTTTCAGGTTTAGCGGATGCAGCCAATGTTTATCATGCCAATCCAACTATCTATTATGTGCCAAAACAGCCAACTTTAGGGACTTACAATGATAGCTTTGGCGGAGAGGTCTATATTGTGGAAGAAAGAGCGTCGAAAAGTTGGACGGAATCAGCCAGTTTTGGTAATGCCGATAAGTTTACGAGTACTTATAAATTGGCGCAAAAGATGGAAAAAAATCACCATCATCGAGTAGACCAAAATTGGGTCGCTCGTAGTCGATTATTCGATTTATTAATTGGTGATTTTGACCGTCACGACGACCAATGGCGTTGGACTGTAAAAGAAGAAGGTACTGATTTGAAAGTGTATCGACCTATCCCTAGAGATAGAGACCAAGCGTTCAGTAAATATGATGGTTTTGTTATAAAATTATTGTCTCCCTATAATGCATTACTTCGGCAATTGGCAGATTATGAAACCCCTATAGAAGATTTTACTTGGGCGACTTATAACACGCGCTTTTTTGACCATAATTTTCTCAATGAATTGACCTTGGAAGAGTGGTTAAAAGAGGCTGCTTTTATTCAACAAAATATGACGGATGAAGTCATAGAAAACGCCTTCCGAAATTTCCCAGAGAGAGTTTACGAAATCTCGGCAGAGCGATTGATGAAAGTCCTCAAAGAGAAAAGAGATAATTTACCCACAATTGCTACAGGTTTTTATAAAAACTTATCCAAACAAGTACTGGTACATGGTTCTGAAAAGAAAGAATACTTTGAGGTTATTCGGAAAAATGATGAGGAGACGGAGATAAATATGTATGCACTAAAAGGAGGTGTGAAAAGTGAACCGTTGTATCATCGAATCATAAAAACATCTGAAACAGAAGAAGTTTTACTATATGGTTTAGGCAATGATGATGTATTTCATATTAGTGGAGAAGTCAATAAAGGCATCAAGTTGCAGGTTGTCGGTGGCTTAGGTAAGGATAATTTTATAGATGTTTCTAAAGTTGGCGGCGGTGGTAAAAAAGACCATTTTTATGATAGTGTCAAAGGGAATACGCTCCAATTAAATTCAGAAGGAAAAGACCGAACGAGCAATATAGCAGAGCATAATATTTATGACCGATTAGGGACGCAATATGATGAAAATGTATTCCTGCCATTACCTATCATCGGTTTTAACGCAGATGATGGTTTTTTACTTGGATTTGGTGGAATTATCACAACTCATAGTTTTAATAAAACACCTTATGCTCAAAAGCATAGTTTTGGACTCAACTATGCCTTTGCAACGGGAGGGATTAATTTGAATTATAGCGGTGAATTCATTGGCGCAAGCAAAAATTGGGATTTAGTGGTCAATACTAATGTACGCAATAACCGCTATGCGTTTAACTATTTTGGTATTGGTAATGATACAGAACAGCTCAGAGAGGAGATTGAATTTTATCGAGTGCGTCAAAGTTTAGCTTATTTAGATTTTGGTTGGCAACGACGTTTTGCCTCCGATAATGGTCGTTTTTCTATTCGTCCTGCCATTTTTGGAACCAATATTGAACAAACGGAAGGGCGTTTTATCACCCAAGATGATAATGGCTTAACAGATGAAAGTTTTGAGAATAAATTTTATGGAGGCTTACATACGGGCATCAATTTTACACAAGTAGATAATCCCATTTCCCCAAGAGATGGTTTTAGTTTTGAGGCAGATTTAGGGTATCATACCAACCTAAATAATCAGAAAAGGAACTTTACAAATTTCCATACTAACTTCACCGTTTATAAATCATTAGGTCAAAAAAGAAGAGCGACTTTTGCCTCTCGCATTGGGGCAGAAACGATTCGAGGAAATTATGATTTTTTCCTAATGCCCACCTTAGGTCAAACAGAAAATATTAGAGGGATGTATAGAAACCGTTTTAGAGGAGAAACTACTTTTTTCCATACCTCTGATATACGGGCAGCGTTGGGCAGTTCTAATAATGCCATTTTACCTTTTAGTTTCGGAGTTGTAGGGAGTTTTGATTATGGTAGAGTTTGGGCGCCTGAGGAAGATTCCAATACTTGGCATTCAAGTGTCGGTGGAGGTTTTTGGATAGCCCCGCTTAACTTGTCGATTATTTCTTTTAATTATAATAAGTCCGATGTGGATAGTCGGTTTATGATTCGATTGGGGCAGGCTTTTTAGTGTTTTCTTAGCCGTTTGTCCGTATTTATAAATACGAACCTCCGCTTACAGTAATCAGAACGCTAAAACGACTTTAGTCAGCTACCTTTGTTATGTAATTAATTATTTTTTTTTAATCAAAATTCTTAAACTATGACTAGGAAGCTTTTTGGATTATTGGTACTCATCACTTTTTTGATGGCGAACCTATCCGCTCAAAGAAATTCACCTAGGTACGATGAGGACGAAGAATTTGTTTACGACCCTAGGTACGAAGATGGCTATATTGAAGGACAAGATACAGAGGAATCTACCGTTGCACAGTCAGACAGTACAGGTTTGCTTGGAGACAATTTCAACTTGAAAGGAGCTTTAGACCTGTTCAAAAAGTCTAGCTCTCCAGAAGATTTTGAAAGAAGGTTGAATGTTAAAGGCAGTTATGTCAATAACCTCGATTTAAATGAAGATGGCAAAGTAGATTTTATTCGAGTGATAGACAATACGCAAGAAGCCATCCATGCCATTGTCATGAGAATTTACGTTAATCGGTCTGAGCAACAGGACATTGCGGTGATTCAAATCGAAAAAACAGGCGACCAACAAGCGACTTTGCAAATAGTCGGAGATGAAGACCTCTTCGGACCAAACGTTATTGTAGAACCATTCGGGGAGACAGCCGCTAATCTTGACCCCAATGGTGGAGGACCTGATGGTGGGGCAATAGTACTTAAAACCACAGATTTTAACTGTTGGTTTTGGCCTACGGTACAATTTATATTTGATGTAAGCTATGTGGTTTATGCATCTCCCTATAGATGGGATTATTACCCGTCTTATTACAGTCCTTGGGACCCTTTTCCTTGGAGATACCATTACCATCAAGGTAGTATGTATTGGGACCTTTATCAAGGCGTTACGATACATAGGATTATCCGAGCACATCAGTTTTATGTAGCTAGAAGAATTCGTTCTGCGATTATTCGGAATAGAATTAAGCATCATTTTATTGGAAATCGACCTAGTCCAATGCGACCTGGAGGCGTTCATCGACCGAATGGTCCAAGTAGACCTCCTGGATTTGGGAATCATAAACCTAGACCTGGACAGCCTGGGTTTAGACCTGGTGACCATGCTAGACCGAATAGGCCTAATAAGCCAACTGGAGTTAAACCTGGACAACCTGGATTTAGACCAGGCAACAATACAAGACCTGCACCGAACAAGCAACCGAATGGTTCTTATACAAGACCTGCACCGAACAAGCGACCGAATAGTTCTTATACAAGACCTGCGCCTAATAAGCGACCGAATAGTTCTTACACTAGACCGAGTAGGCCAAACAAGCGGCCGAATAGTTCTTACACCAGACCGAGTCGACCAAATAAGCGGCCGAATAGTTCTTATACTAGACCGAGTCGGCCGAATCCGAGTGTAAGGCCTAATAGACCGAATTATCGGCCAAGACCAAGTACTAGACCAGCTACTCGGCCAAGCACAAGACCTAGCTATCGGCCAAGTACAAGGCCAGCTAAGCGTCCAACGGCAAGACCAAGTAGAGGTCCAGCGAAAAAAGGTAGAAATTAAATAGCATAATATTTTTCGTTTTGCTAATAGAATAGAGTCCTCTGAATAAATTTTCAGAGGACTTTTTTGATAAAGTAGTACTTTAGTAACTTCGCTAGTATTATTTTAGGCGAAAAATTGTTAAAAGCATATAATAATGAGGCATAGCAATAATTCAAATTCGGATAATAGTAAAAGGTTACAAGCGATTTTTGAAGGAGCAGTTGATGGCATTATCACCATCAGCGAAAGAGGAATTATTGAATCGCTCAATCCTGCTGCGGCCATACTTTTTGGCTATGCTCCATCTGAAGTGGTTGGGAAAAATATTCATGTATTAATGCCTGAACCACATCATTCTAAACATGATGGGTATTTAGACAAATATTCGAAAGGAGGTAGTAAAAACATTATTGGAGTAGGTAGAGAATTATTGGGTAAACGAAAAGATGGAAGTCTTTTTCCGTTTTTTTTAAGTGTGAGTGAAGTCATTTTAGATGATAAAAAAATATTTACTGGTTTTATTCATGACAAGTCTCAGCAACGAGAGGTAGAAAATGAATTGGTAGAAAGAAAAAAAATAGAGGCGGAACTCAAAGCAAGTGAAATTGAAATCAGAAATGCGCTAGAGAAATTACAGGTTCAATCAGAAAAAATTAACGAAGAGAAAAAATTGGCAGAAGAGACCTTAGCACATTTGAAAGAAACACAGGAGCAATTAATCCAAGCTGAAAAAATGGCATCACTTGGGGAATTGATAGCGGGTATTGCTCACGAAATTCAAAATCCACTCAATTTTGTAAAGAATTTCTCAGAAATCAGTACCGAGTTATTGGAAGAGATGATAGAGGAATTAAATGCAGGGAATGAGGAAGATGTGCGAGAAGTGGTAGAACTCTTGACCGATAATTTAGAAAAAATAAAGCATCATGGAGAACGAGCAAGCAGCATCGTTAGAGGCATGCTCAATCATTCTCGAAATAATTCGGAACATAAAGAACTAACGGATATTAATGCTTTATGTGATGAATATTTGCGATTAGCTTTTCATGGATTAAGAGCAAAAAACAAAAACTTTAATTCGGATTATGAAACTAAATTGGACGAACATTTACCTAAAATAAAGATTATTCCACAAGAGGTAGGTAGAGTCGTCCTTAATTTAATCAATAATGCGTTTTATGTAGTTCATGAAAAATCTAAAGAAAAAATAGTTGGTTTTGCGCCCAAAATCATCGTTGCAACCCAATTAAATAATCACACGGAACACGTAGAAATTAGAGTGACCGATAATGGAAATGGAATCAGCCCAGAAAATATGGACAAAATTTTTCAACCATTTTTTACCACTAAACCGAAAGGAGAAGGAACAGGTTTGGGCTTGTCCTTGAGTTATGATATTATTACTGAAGGGCATCAAGGAAAACTAAGCGTAGAATCAACGGTAGGAACTGGAACTACTTTTAAAATTGAACTACCCCTAGATCCGGATAAAAAAGAAGATTTGGAAAAATCCAAAAGAACTAAAATCTTAGTGGTGGATGATGAAAAAGATGTTCGAGACCTTTTTTTATTAAAATTTCGTAAAGAAATAAAAAGGAAAGAAATAGAATTTATCTTTGCCTTTTCGGGGGAAGAGGCGTTCAATCTGGTAAAAGAGAAAGAACATGAAGTCGTTTTGATTCTTTCGGATATTAATATGCCAGGAATGAGTGGTTTAGATTTATTAAGAGCCATCAAAACTCAAATTGTGTCGCCACCTCCTCCCAAAGTTATTATGATAACGGCTTATGGTGATAAAGAAAATTTTAACACAGCGAAGGAACTAGGAGCGGACGATTTCTTGACCAAGCCAGTTGATTTTAAAAAGCTAAAAGAAAAATTGAAGACTAAATTATAGAAATATTATGACTAGAATTTTAGTAGTGGACGATGAGCCTGATTTAGAATTATTGATTCGACAAAAATTCAGGAAGAAAATTAGGGCTAAGGAATATAGTTTCATCTTTGCGACTGACGGAAAGGATGCTTTGGAAAAGATGGCAGCACATCCCGATATTAATGTCGTCTTGAGTGACATCAATATGCCTAGAATGGATGGGCTAACCCTTTTGAGCAAACTAAATGAGGTCTCAACACTAACCAAAACAGTTATCGTTTCTGCCTATGGGGATATGGATAATATCCGTACTGCTATGAATCGAGGTGCTTTTGATTTCATCGTCAAACCTGTCAATTTTAAAGATTTAGAGGTGACAATGGAAAAGACCCTACAGCATGTTTTAGAACTCAAAAAGACCCTACAAGCCATCAAAGAAAACAATATTCTTAAAATGTACGTGGACAAAAATGTCCTCAATTTTATGAATAATAAAGAACTGGGAATTGCCATGACCGCCAATGAAAATATAGAAGGTACGGTCATGTTTATAGATATTTGTAAATTCACTTCGATTAGCGAAAAAGAATCTGCGGATACGGTAGTCACCGCCCTAAATCGGTATTTTGATTTAATGGTCAAAGAAATTATTGAACAAGGCGGACAGATTGATAAATTTATTGGCGATGCTATTATGGCACTTTATGTAGGGGAGAATCACCTCGAAAGAGCCATAGAATCGGCGATTGATATACAAGAAAAAGTAAAAGCGATTGAAGAACCAATTGAAGGAAAACCAGAATATTCTTTAGAAGTGTCTATTGGTATAAATGATGGGGAGATGGTTTCTGGAAATATAGGTTCTGTGAGCCTAAAACGATTAGATTATACGGTAATTGGAGATACGGTTAATTTAGCTGCTCGATTGGAAACTGCTGCAAACCCTGGTCAAATTTTGATAACGAAGTCCGCAATGGAGAAAGTGGGGGTGCAATTTAAAGTAAATCGAGTAGGGGAGATTACGGTCAAGAATAAGGCGCTCCCTATTGAAGTTTACGAAGTTTTGGAGTGATTTTTTTATTAAAAGGCAAGTTTGTATTAAAATAGATTTTACTAAAATGCTAAATATTCAACAAATACTAATAGATGCCTTTGACAAGGAATTAAGAGAATCCTATCTAAAAACTTTTGGTATCTTAGAACCAGAAAATAGCCATATTCTTTCGTGGTTTGGTCGGCTGGCACTTGAAAACATTTCGAATAGTGATTTACTCTATCATAATGTGGAGCATACTATCATGGTGGCCTTGGTTGGGCAAGAAATACTTAAAGGGAAGCATTTAAGTGAGGGAGGAGTAACTGCCGACAATTGGTTACATTTTATGATAGCACTTCTTTGTCATGATATAGGATATGTCCGAGGTATTTGCAAAAACGATAATGGGGATCTATGTGCAACAGGTATTAAAGAGGAGGTTGTTAAAATTTCAAGAAATGGAACAGATGCAGTACTAGCACCCTATCATATTGATCGTGGGAAATTATTTGTTCAAGAGCGATTTAGCCAAACTGCCTTTACTAAAATTGATGTGGATCGAATATGTAACTATATAGAAATGACCAGATTTCCAATTCCTGAGGATAGTTTTTATCAGGACACCAAAACATACGGGGGCTTAGTTAGAGCCTCAGATTTGATCGGACAATTAGGCGACCCACAATATTTAAAAAAACTACCTGCCTTATTTTATGAGTTTAATGAACTAGGTCTTAATGCAGAATTAGGATATAAGAACCCTGGAGATTTGAAGAAAAGTTATCCTGGTTTTTATTGGAATATAATCCAACCTTTTATCCAAAATGCGTTGCGCTACCTCCGTGTTACACAAGAAGGAAAACAATGGATAGCCAATCTGCATTCACATGTTTTTGAAGTGGAACATTATAAAGAATAAAACTACTAGTACTTATTCTAAAATAAATCGTATGAGAAGTGCTTCCCGAACTCCAAGTTCTGGAAGCACTAAGCCTTTTAGAATAAAATCTATTATTCATCATCATAATGCAAAACCAAAAGCGGCACATCCAATGCTAATATCATTTCTTTAGTCACACTTTTATGGAATAATTTGCCTAATAAACTCCGATGAATTGTTGGAATTATCATTAAATCAATTCCTTTGTCTTCCGCATATTTGTGTAAACCTGTCACTACGTTTTTACTTCCCACTTCCACCTGTTTAAAGTTGAAATGCGTATTTTCTTGTCCGAAGATATCTCCTTGAATGGAGTCAGAAATGGCATAGTTTTCTCCAGTAGGATTCACGTGAACTAAATGAACATCCGCTTCTGTAATACCAATTTTTTGCAAGGCATTTTGTAAGGTGCTTAGTTCATTAAATTCCCCATCTGTAGCAAACATGATTTGTTGTAACCCTTTAAAATCCCTTCCTTTGGGAATCAGTAAAACGGGACAATTTGCTTTTTGAGCTACTTCAATCGAAACACTACCAATAATTTTTTCAAAAAGGGTGTTTTCGCCTGTTCTACCCATGACAATTAAGTCAGTATTGTCGGAAGATTTTTCTATCAATGCATCTGCGGTCATTCCTGCTGCGACTTCACTTTCTAAACTATAAATCAATGCTGTTTCGCCCTTAGGTAGTAAAATATTTTCTTCCACAAATTTTTGTAAAGCTACTTTTTTGGCTTGCATCACTTCTGTCATATTTGTCGTTAATACAGGGTTATCTGGATTGATATGCGGCATAAATACATGAGTGACACAAATATTATCTCCTTCTGTGGCAATTGCTTGAGCAAAAAGAAAAGCATCTTTTGCAGTTTCAGAAAAATCTGTTGGCACAATAATATTTTTCATGATTGCTTATTTTTAGTTAATTAATACCTCAAAAATAAGCTAGAAAAAGAAGAGAAAAGATGATTTATATCATAGAAAGAGGTGATTTATTCCCAGAGAATATGGATAGGGGTTAAAGTCTTAAAAAACTGGTAATTCAATGGAAAAAGTAGTCCCTTCTCCTTCTGTTGAGGACACTTTCAATTGACCGCCATGCCCTTTAGTTACTACATCAAAACTCAATGATAACCCTAGTCCTGTTCCTTTATTGGTTTCTTTGGTGGTAAAAAAAGGTTGGAAAATCTTATCTATGATATTGTTGGGAATACCGTTTCCATTATCTTTTATTTGAATAAGCACCATTTTTTTAGCAACAACTACCTCCGTAGTAATATGAACGGTCGGTTCGTAATTGGGTAGGTCTAATTTACTTTTTTCATTGACTGCAAAAAAAGCATTATTGACTAAATTTAAGATAACCCGTTCCATATCCTGTTTTGTCACCGCTATTAGGGGCAAATTGGTAGCAAAATCAGTCGTAAAATTCGCTGTAAAACTTTTGTCTTTAGCTCTAAAACCATGGAAAGCAAGTTTTAAATATTTTCCACATAAGAGATTTAGATCGGTAGGTTCTTTGACTTTTGAAGGATTACGAGAATGTTCCAACATACTCTGAATAATGGTACTAGCTCGGACGCCATGTTCATTTATTTTTTGTAAATTGATGGTCAAATAATCCACAATTTCTGTAATGTCTTCCATGTTGCCCTCCGCTATTTCTTCTTTCAGTTCTTCCAATAATTCTTGACTGACTTCCGAAAAATTATTGACAAAGTTTAGCGGATTTTGAATTTCGTGAGCGATGCCCGCCGTTAATTCTCCTAAAGATGCCATTTTTTCTGATTGAATTAATTGAGTCTGTGCTGCCTTTAAATCATGGTAGGCTTTCTTTATCTTTTTCGCTTGGGCTAATTCTCTTTCTTGAGTTTTCAGCCGCTCCTTCTTAATCAATCGTTTGTTTTGAGCACGATCCGCTAAAAATACAAGTGCTATGAATGACAATCCATAAAGTCCATAAGCCCACCAGGTTTTCCACCAAGGTGCAGCGATAAAAATATCCAAACTAATGCCTTCCTCATTCCAGACGCCATCGCCGTTACTCCCTTTTACTTTAAAAGTGTATTGTCCAGGATCAAGGTTAGTGTATTTAGCAACTCTGTTCGTGGAAGGATGACTCCATCCTTTTTCATAAGGCAGTAACTGATAAGAAAATTTATTTTTTCTAGGTTGACTAAAATGAAGGCCAGAAAAAGAAATAGCTAGGTCATTTTGATGATGAGAGAGTTGAATAGATTTGGCAACATTAATATGTGCTTGTAGTGGCGCATCTGCTCCAATCTCCGTTATTTCCCCTTTTATTTTAATATCGGTTAAAGATAAAGGCGGTTTAAAAAGATTCGGTATTATTTTATCAAAATCAAAATAATTAATTCCTACAGGACTACCTATGTATACTCGACCATTACTACTTTTTATAATGCCCCAAGGATGTAGTCGAGCATTGGCTAGCCCATCTGATTGGTCATAAATAACAACAGATAAAAGCTTAGGGAAATCCCCCTTAGAAAAACGGAGCTTGCTAATAGAATATTCGTGGACTATCCACAGATTATCGTCCTCATCTTCTATAATTTTATAAATAATATCTTGGGAAAGCCCATCCTTTTTGCCGTATTGTCTATTAGCTCCCGTCTTTTGATCCACAAAATAGAGTCCCGTAAAACCGCCTACCCAAAGTCGATTTTGTTGATCTTTATGTATTGTTTCAATGTAAAAGTCGTTTGCTTTTTCTGGTTGAAGTGGGAAAGGGGTAAATACTTCTGTATTAGGATCAAAACGACAAAATCTTCCATTTTCGTAACTAGTCCCTACCCACAAACAATTAGCATCTTCATCCCATAATAAGGCAGTAGGATTATTGCTCGGAATACTTTTCGGATTATTCGATTCGCTTAAATATTGTTTTACAACACGGCTGTCTGGATGATAGCGAAGTAATCCCTGGCTGACGGAGGTGCCCATCCATAAGGTCCCAGTATTATCTTCCACCATCTTTATAATGTCTAAGAATCCTTTTTTGGGTATTCCATTTAAGGAATGTGGAATCAGCGTGTTACTATTTGGTTTCAGTTGCCATAATGGAATAATGGTCGTATCTAAATCCCAATTGGTATTATGGTCTGCCCATAAGTTATTTTTACTATCTGCGAAGAGTTGGTAACCATTGCGCTGATCCGCATTAACAAGATTTGAAAAATGGTCAATTTGAAAATTTTGGTCTTTTCTAATACGTTTTATCCCAAAGGAACTGGATTGCCAAATGTCTCCGTTATCCAATTCGACTAAGCCCATAGTAGGAACAAATTGAGTGGTGTTTTCCTGCTGAGGAATTTTCAATAATGCTATTTTTTCAATAAGTGGATCCCATTTAAAGATGCCATAATTTCTAGTACCTAACCAAATTACCCCAGATTTATCTTCTAATATAACAAAAGGTTCGCCCTTAAACATAGCGCCTTCACTTTTGTCAAAAGGTAGGCTTATTTTTTCCTTATTTGTTTTGGTATCGAAGATTTTGATTTCTCCTTGAATCCGAGTCCATAGATTGTTCTGTCGGTCTATATGTGTAATCCATCCTCTATTAACATTAGCCTCTGTAGGAGGCATTATAATTTCCTCCTGCTGTCGATTCAAGTTTAATTGCCAAACACTCGACATACTGATACTTCCTAGAGTAACATAAAGTAAACTTTCCTTATTACTACTAATATCCTTAATTTGAAAAGAAGGGTCAATTTTAGCATTTTTGGAGAGGACAGAATAATGTTTCCATTCCGCTGTTTCTGGATGATAACTACTAATCCTATTATCCGAATAGCCCAACCAAAGTAAGTCACTTTCATATTTCATAAATACAACCTCATCTAGGAGCAAGCCATCGTTTTGACCCAAATGACGAGAAGTACCAGTTTTTGGATTAACCATTAATACACCATCTCGTAAGGAAGACATCCAAAACATCCCATCTTTGGTCATCGTGTAGCTAGTCAATTCCGACGAATTTATCCAAGATTCGTATTGAATCAATGGATTCCCCAGTCTTTGGAATTGTTCCGTTTTTCGATCTAATTTGCTAAGTCTATTTTTAAGATTTACGACAGAAGAGAATGTCCAGATATTCCCATCCCAATCTTCCCATATATTACTAACAAGATTATCAGCTATCGTAGTGGTGTCCTGCTCATTATATTGATATAAGGTGAAATCATGACCATCATATTTCTGTAAACCATTTTGAGTAGCTATCCAAATAAATCCAAATTGATCTTGTCGCATCGCCATTGCGGAGTTCTCTGCCAAACCATCAGCTACAGTAATATTTTCAAATTTCATACCTTCCCGCTGTGCATGACTTTGCAATGGGCGGAATAGCTCAGTCAAAAAGAGGAAGATTAAAATGGAATATAGTAGCTGTTTTTTCATTTCAGGAGCAAACTTAAGTAGAAAATGAAACATTTATTGCTGTCGCTACAAAATGATGGTAGGTTGGTAAGGATTTTTTGATGATTTTCTTATTGAACGGTTTCGGCTAAACACAGTAGGGGCGCATAACCCCTATTGCCGGTTTAACCATTATTGTGCATAGTATTCTTTTTTTACCTTTTATTGTCATTCCTTCAATTGGGAATATATTGGATTGATAGACTACAATCAAGTTGTTTTAAATCCCGATTTAATGAAATCTTTAATAGGTTCATATGAAACCCAAATTGCTAAACATAAAATGATAAAAGAAGGTAAAGTAAAATGGAAGGGTTCACTTATCCCTCCAAAAAGATTAAACCAACCAAAGGCTATGTGTGAACCTACCGCTCCAATTAATAGTGGGATTATTATCAATCCACCATAAAATCTGAAAGCTTTTTTTCTTGCTCCAATCAAATAAAGGATACCTCCAAAGAATTCAATATAACCAATCGAATTTAACATTATGTCAGGTAGAGGATAAACATAAAAATGAACGGATGGACCATAATGAAGTATTTTAAAAGAGGCAGAAAGCGCCATTAATAAAAACATTAAATAACATCCGATTTTTTTTGAATCTGTTTGTGAATTCATTTTTTTAATTAAAAAGTTGATAAATCACAAAGGTATCGTTGTTTAAAGTCAATCTTTTTTACAAATGTTAAATAATTAAATTTTTGCCCTTATTCTACTTAGGGAAACTTGGGAAATCCCCAAATATGCAGACAAATCTTTTAAACTCACTATCTTCATCAAGTGGTTGTTATTTTCCAAAAAATTCAAATATCTTTCTTTCGCATCGGTTTCAAGTAATTCTCTTATTCTACTCATCATTTTTCTTGTTGCCATTGAAGTAATTTCTGAAATTAATTTTTCAAAAGGCTGATGTTCTGCTGCTAGTTTATTTAGAAGCAAAAAGTCAATTTCTAATAAAGATACATCTGTTAGTGCTTTTATTGAATAGTTTGAGGGTTCGTTAGTAGTTAAGCTATCCAGTACTGCACAAAATTCGTGTTCATGAAAAAATTTCATAACAAACTCTTTTCTTTCTTTAAAAAAAGATACTTTGATTAATCCATTATTAATGAAGTATAGTTTTTTATTAATCTTATTTAGTTTTAATATCGTTTCTCCTTTTTTGTAACTTTTTGACTTAGTAATATTTTTAAGGCCTGATATTTCATCATCATTAAGATTGGTAAGTTTATTTATTTGCTTTAATAGTTTCTCCATTTTTCTTTTTTCATATTATACAAAACTACGTTATTAACGAAAATATAAAGTTAGGTAAACTTTTGTTCAAGCTACCCTAATTCAACCGAAATATAACAACCAAAACGGCATTACTTTACTTTAAATAAGATTCAAAAACACACAATTAGTTACCGGACCATGTTAAAATCACCCCAAAGGCAATCCAATCCGAAAACAAGTCCCTGCCCCTACTTCCGATTCTACCGTCAATGTCCACCCATGCGTCTGAGCTAAATCATAACTCAAGGACAATCCAAGCCCTGTTCCTTCACCAGTAGGTTTAGTTGTAAAAAATGGTTGAAAAATCTTATCTAATTTATCTTTTGGAATACCTATGCCATTATCCTTAACGGTGATTTTAAGTATTTCCTTATTGGCGGAAGTGGTCTCTTTTTTGGTGCTAACAATTACTTTTGGTTCGTAATTTTTAAGCCCCTTTTTTCGTTTTTTGTTAGTGGCATAAAAAGCATTATTAATTAAATTCAAGAGGGCTCTGCCAATATCTGTTGGAACAATGTTTAATTGAAGAATCGGCTGTTCAAAGTTGGTTTCAAAGTCTGCATTAAAACTTCGGTCTTTTGACCGCATGCCATGATAGGCTAGCCGCAAATTTTCGGTGCATAATGCATTAATGTCTATTGACTCTTTTTTATTGGAGCGAGCCCCTGAGTGCGCCAACATATTTTTAACAATATCACTTGCCCTTCCTCCGTGATGATGAATTTTTTCTAAATTTTGGTTGAGAATTTCCGTTATTTCCAACACCTCTTCCATATTTCCTGCTGCTACTTCTTCTTGGAGTTCTTCTAGTAGTTCAGTACTGACTTCTGAAAAATTATTGACAAAATTCAAAGGGTTTTGGATTTCGTGGGCTATGCCTCCAGTCAACTGCCCGAGTAATGCCATTTTCTCCGAATTGGCGAGTAAAGTCTGTGTACTTTTTACTTTGGCTAGGGCGGTACTTAATGCTCGGTTGGATTTTTGTTGTTGTTTATTATGTCGAAATAATAATAGCCCAATGATGGACAAGAATCCTAAAGCTGCTAATAAAACATAAGTTCTTCTTCGATTTGCTTGGGCGTTTCTTGCTTGTTCTAAATCTCGATTTCGTAAATTTTCTTCCAATAAGGTATTGTGAAAAACACCTAAATTAGTAATTCTAACTTTAGTAAGACTATCCTGTAAAGTTTTAGCTAATTTTAAATAATGATAAGCACTATCCACCACGTTTTTAGCTTGGTAGGCGGCGGATAACTGTTTAAAGCTTGTCGCTAATTGGCTAGGTAAGTACAACCCATGCTCATTATCTATGACCCTTCTTGCATAAGTGATGCAAGTATCAAATTCCCCTTTGTCTAAATAAAATACCGCTAGGTTATTTTCTGCGGTATGTAAACTATTGATATTATTTTGTGCCTTACTTTTCTGAATAGCTTTTAAGAAAGTGGCTTTACTTTTAGCAAAATTTGCTTGCTCGTAATAAGCTTGTCCTATATTATTGAGGATGGTGCCATGATATAAATTTCCTTCTTCTCCCGTAAATTGGTCGTAAGCCGTTTCTAAATGATTGATGGCTTTTTTATATTGTTTTTGACGTAAATAAACCGCTCCAAGATTCATATTTACATAAGCCAATCCTCTTTTATACTTATATTTGGTGAAAATATTTTTGGTCGTTTTATAATTTGCGACTTCTTTTTTATAGTAACCAACCGCCCCATAAAGTAAGCCATAAGTATTCGTTTGGTCGGCAAATTTTAATGCTCTAATTATTTGTGGATTATTATCTTTTATAAATGGGAAAAAAGAGGGAATGATATTTTCTGTTGCTTGCTCCGAACCAGAGATTTTTAAAGCGGATAAATGTGCCTCTAAAGCGGCAGAATAATTGCCCAGACGCATTTCAAAATAACCTATGGCACTTTGTAATCTGGATTCAAATAAATAAAATTTAAGTTTTTGAGCTATAGGCACTATTTGCTTAGTGTAATATAAGGCACTATCAATATTGGACTCAGAATGATAGACTAAAATTTGCTCCATAGCAGCCAATTTCAAGGTGTCATTCGGTGCTTTTGCTAAAGTCAAGTGCAAGTCCCTTAACTTGTTGGAAGAGGGCACTATGGTTTTATCTTGGGCGAAAATTACCGAAGAAAAGAATAAACAAGAATAGAGTATGAGTTTTTTTTGTTGCATTGTTTTTACTTTACCAACTCTATAAGGTCGGACAATATAGATTGTCCTATGTCTTAGCTAGTGGATGATTTCGGAGTGAACAGCGAATCTATATTCACTGCACCTTACAACTATTATCATTTCTCCATACTAAAACCAATATCCTATATTAATGTATAATTCCCCCCCCAGATTGGAATGAGCATAAGTCACATTAATAGGGCCAATCGCTGTATTCAAGCCATAACCTGCACTAATACTATAAACGGATTCATCTTTAAAGAGCTGCGCAAAATCGTCTTGGTCTTCCAAAAAGGCAACATTTGCACCGATGGTTAGAAATTGATTTTTGACCACATTATATAGTCCATATATTTTACCCATCACTATATTAGTTCCAAATTTTTCCCCAAAAGCCAATCCATCAAAAGGCCTGATATTATTTAATAGCGTAGGGTCTTGGCTACCTAAAATATAGACGTAGGGTGGGGCGACGGCTCCAAAATTAAAACCAATATCTCCTGATAGTCCTAGTGAAAACTTTTTACTGAATGGAATAATTTTAGTAAAACTAAAATCTGTATTTAAGCTATTGTCTAATTCGTTCATCAATGTAGAAGAAAACGGGTGAATACCTCTTAGTCGCAGATTGGCAAAAAGCCCAGAGGTAGGAAAATACCGAGTATTTCTGGAATCGTATCGAGTATAAAGACTTCCCGTAAAGTACTTGCCTTCTTCCCCTACAAAACTTCCCCCTCTGGCATCATTCAAATTTCTAGCTTTCGTGGAAAATATTTTATATTCTGCGGAAATTCCTGCCGTCCAATAATTATTAGATAGGAAACGCAAATATATTTCATTGGAAAAATCATTATAATCAAACCGAATTTCTACTGTATTGGTCGGGTTACGAGTAGTATCAGAGGCGAAATTAATGGGAAAACTATTATTGTCTAAAACAGAATTAAAGCCTATATCTGGAAAATTATTCAGTTTCAACAAATAATTAATAGAATAGCCGACTCTTTCTCCTAAGACAACATTCGTAGACAAGGTAGAATTTTTTCCTAGAAAATCTAATGCCGTATAATTGAGCAAAGTTACGCCTCGATTTACCTTATCATAACGAAAAGCAGCTCTTAGTTTACTATCAAATTCCTTATTTGGAACAGGTTCAAGGTAAAGTTCAAACTGACCATTTTCTTTTTCTTGAAAATGATAATCTACGTAGGCTACTCGGTCATTACCAAATAAATTGAGTAAGGACTTTTTAAATTCTTTAGTATCAATTAAGCCTTCCAATCCTTGTGGAAAATAAGCTAAAATGCTTTCCCTTGATAAATTACTCTTTTTACCAAGCACCCAATTTGCCAGATAAATACTATCTCGTTTAGGTCGAATTAAATCTTTTCGAACTTCTTTTTCTTTTTGACCCGCGGCAATTTTTTCTAAGCGTTCTTTGAAAGGTCGTGCGGCGGTTTCTCCGTTTTCAATGAGTTTTCCAACTGCCTCAAAACTGGTTACGCCAAAATTTTCAATATCAGGAAAAATGATAAAATCACAATAAGGAATTTGTTTGTCTACATTATGTGCCATTTGATAATAAGTAATTTGCTCAATTACCTTGGTCACACTAGTCAATTCGTCTAAAGAATATAATCCTCCACCCACATTGACCCCAATAACGATGTCCATGCCCTTATCTTTCAATAATTTGGCAGGGAAATTATTGACAATTCCACCATCTACCATCAATTGGTTGCCAATCCACCACGGAGACAATAGTCCAGGAAAAGAGGCACTTGCCCGCATAGCCGCAGCCAAATTTCCTTCTTCTAAAACCACCATCTTTCCCGTTTCTATATCTGTTCCAATCGTTGCAAAAGGAATCGGCAATTCATCAAATTTCTCTGCATAAGCAGTATGTTCCGTTAGTTTGGTCAAATAATCAAAGAGGTCTTGCCCATTTGAAATAGCCGATGGAAGATTCAATTTCAGGTCTTTCATGGAAAGAGAAACTGCATACTTTTCTCCATATTCTTTTTCAAAAAAAGGTTGAATCCTTCTAGGGATGTCGTCTTGCATCAAGGCTCGTAAATCATTGGCTTTGATGATACTATCTAACTGACTGGCAGACCAACCAGACGCATATAGCCCGCCCACAATTGACCCCATACTAGTGCCTGTAATGTAATCTATTTTGATACCCGATTCTTCAATCACTTTTAAAACGCCCACATGGGCTGCACCTTTGGCACCACCACCACTTAAGACAAGCCCAACTTTGGGGCGTTCTTGGGCAGAAAGGGCGGACTGAAAGAAACAGAACATTCCTAACAAACAAAATAATTGGGAAAATGAGGCTAACTTATTAAGACAAAACATAGATAGTTGATGATTAGGAAGACTAGTATTTTTTCAATTTTCAAAATACACCTTCCATCAAAGAGAAGTGTATAAAAAATGGCTTGATACTTTTTTGCTATATCGTATATAGTCTAGCTAGGGTTTGAAAATTCTAAATTGAAAATTGACAAAAAATTATTCAATCAATTTCATTCGCTCCTCCATTTCACTATTATAGTAGAAATAGATGATTAAATAAAAAGGCATACCTAACAGTAAATAGGTTAATATAATTTCGGAGGAATATTTTTGATGAATAGCCTTATAAAAAGCAGTATGACTCAAAAAAGAACGGACTAAAAAAACAAAATATAGAATGAAGGACAACCA
This sequence comes from Saprospiraceae bacterium, assembly GCA_965277445.1. GTDB lineage: Bacteria > Bacteroidota > Bacteroidia > Chitinophagales > Saprospiraceae > JAFMDF01. The sequence continues at coordinate 737,718 of CBDICY010000013.1, forward strand.
GCTAATACTCCAACTTAACAGACTTAATACTTCATGACTGATATAAAAAAAACGGACTAAAACATTGCTAACCAATAGAGTTACATAGATGATGAAAGTGATTCTAGAATTTAAGACAAAGCTTTCATACGCAGCCTTCGCATGCGAATAGTCTTCGTTTTCAAAATTTCCAGTTAATTTTAAGTATTCTTCTGTTACGCCTCTTTCCGCTAATATCTGTAAGGCATTCTCTCGAACTTTCTCCTCAAAACCGTATTGTCGATAATTTTTAACTATATCAATCAACTTATCGGTATCCAGTCCATTTATTCGTTTTATTTTATTATCCATTATGCTCAATTTATATCCCCCCATCTTATAAATTTGAAATGACTTCTTTTTTTAAATTGATTGCTTGTACATGTGTTGAATCTAATGCTAGTATTTTATTCATATCTGCTAATGCTGCCTCGAAATCTGCCAAGTCGTAATGAAGTTTGCCACGGAAGAAGTAGGCTTTTACAAAATTGGGTGTCAATCGAATAGCCTCCGTAAAATCTGCCATTGCTCCTTGATAATCAGACAACTGAGTTTTGGTTTTTCCTCTATCATAAAAGACAATCGCCGAATGTGGGGCTATTTTTATGGCTTGATCAAAATTCCAGATAGCTGCTTGGAATTTTTTCATTATCCTCTTTGCTACGCCCATACCAACATAAGCATCGGCAAATTCAGGGTCTAATTTAATCGCTTTCGCAAAATGAATGACTGCCTTATTATAATTTTTTAATTGATATTGGGTTTTTCCTAGATTGAAATATGCTTGCGCATGATTGCCATCCAATTCTGTAGCCTTGGTAAAAGCTGCAATAGCTCCACTCGTATCTCCTTGTTTCAATTTAATGCCCCCAATACCTGTATAACTATCGGCATAATTTGGATTTAAGGACTGTGCCTTTTTAAAATCAAACATAGCCTCTTCATCATCTCCTAGTTCGTATTTTACTTTTCCTCTATGGAAATAAGCATTTTCAAATTCAGGGTTTAAGGTGATTACTTTATTCAAGTCTTTAATAGCATTTCCATAATTTTTTAATAATAAATGTGTGCGTCCTCGATGAAAATAAGCCTCCATATAATTTTCATCCAAACTGATGGCTTTGTCTAAATCCATTATACCATCTTGGTAAGCTCGTTGCTTTATTTTGATAGCCCCTCTATCAGCATAAGCCTCCTTGAAATCAGGGTTTAAGGTGATGGCTTTACTTAAATCTTCTATAGCTGTAGCCCAATTTCCTTCTTCCAATTTAACTAGCCCTCGCTCATGGTATTTTTTGGAGTTTTTAGCTTTAAAATAAGAATGGTCTACCCAATAACTCATTAATAGTAGGGCACAGAAAGTCCCTGAGATAAGGTACATTGTTTTAGTAGTCATTTTTTCTGTGTTGTATGAAGTACTGTTTATGAAAATCAATTTGCTTTATCTACTTAAGGTGGTCACTTTCCCTGCTCTAAACACTTTTATTTTAAAGGCATCTTCGGGTTTAAGTTGACGAATCATGATACCAATTTTTGTTAGAGTACTATCATCTATTGCAAATGGAATTCCATTAAAAGACAGAATAATATCTCCACCCAATATCAATTCTTCCCCAGCGATAGTAGCAGGGATAGTTCCGCCTTTTAAACCTAAAATATCTAATACCGATAGAGCAACTACTTTTTCCACCAGTAAGCCATTTTCTTGTGGTAGATTAAAAAGCATGCTTAATTTGCCTGAAAGGAGCTGCGTTTCCATCCCTCCCCAAATCCCTCTATTGGTCGTCAATAATAGTTTTTTAGCTAAATTAGAGGTCGCTGCAAAACCTATTCCTTGAAAGCCACCAGACTTTGACAAGATATTGCTGACAACACCAATTACTTCCCCATTTAAATTGAACATAGGTCCACCAGAATTTCCAGTATTTATGGCGGCATCTGTTTGTAAAAATTCTTCTTGGGTAAAGGGATTATTGCTACTAGTGTCTCCTTTTCGTCCGCTGATATAGCCTGAAGATAAAGAGTGTGCCAAGCCAAAAGGTGCGCCGACTACGAATACCTGCTCTCCAATTTTAGCTTTATCAGAATCGCCCCATTTAACAGTAGCTGCATTTTTTTTAGCCCATTGCAGTTTAACTAAAGCGATATCCGCACTTTCCAAAGAAGTAATCACTTGACCAGGAATGACTTCCCCATCGGCAAACTGGATATTAATTTGCTCTGCTAATTCCACTACATGCGCTGCGGTGACTATCTGTGTATCTGAAATCGCAAAGCCAGAACCAAGGCTGCTTGATGGCAACATTAGAGAAGTCGTGCCAATCGTTTTCAAATCTCTTTCCTGTGTTAGAATAACGACTACTGCTGGATTGACTTTGGCGTAAAGCGCAGAAAGGTCTTGGGCAGTAATTGCTAAACTAACGGTGGAAAAAATAAGTAAGAACAAATATTTCATATTGCGGTACTATAAAGTTTGATGGAGTAAAATTCTGGGTTTTGTTAAATGAATCAAATAATATTTTTGTCTATACAAATTTATAGCACTAGTATATATAAGTCGTTCGCATTACTGAAAACGAACGTTCGCATTTATGAATACGGAGGAATTTTAGGGTAAAATGAGCGTAATTTGTAGTAATTACTTAATGCTAATTGTTCAAAATCAAAGCTTATGAAAATTATACATCTTATTTTATTTCTGGCTTTGTTAGGATGTGAAGATGCGCCAAAGACCGTCGCTAGTAATCTGGGAGTAGAAGAAGTACCTCAAAAAGCGACTATTGAAAAAGTAGTACCTAAAAAGGCAATTAGGGTAACTCCTCCTCTTCCAAAAAAATATCGTTTTCCGTACGATTTGAACGAACCTATGCTAGAATTGAAATTAGCTAAAAAGCTAACCGAAATTTCTGGTTTAAGCTTTAATGAAGACGAGTCCGAGTTAATCGCTATTAATGATGAACAAGGAAAATTATTCTATTTAGATAAAAGAACAGGGGAGATTTTAAAAGAAGAAAAATTTCACAAAAAGGGAGATTACGAAGGGGTCGAAGTAGCCAACGGTAATATATTTGTTTTGAAAAATAATGGCACTATCTATCAACACATTGCTGGAGAAAAGCGCCCTAAACCCAAAGCTTTTAAGACGAATTTAGATGAAACGAATGATGTAGAAGGATTAGGGTATGATACTCGAAAAAATCAATTACTATTAGCTTGTAAAGGAAAGGCAGGAGAAGGCACAGAATTTAAACAGGCAAGAGCAATTTATGCTTTTGGCCTCAAAAAAATGGAATTGTTGCCAAACCCTAAGTATTTAATTAGCCAAAAGGACATTGATGCTTATTTGCCCAAAGATACTAAGGCGGATAAGAGCTTAAAAAGTAATTTTTTAAAACCAATGATTTTTGCCCCTTCCGCCATTGCGGTTCACCCGAAGACTAGACATATTTATATTCTTTCCTCTGTAGGAAAGTCGCTGGTCGTTTTAAATCATAGAGGAAAGATAATTTCCATCCAAAAAATGGAAAAGGATTTAATTCAACAACCTGAAGGTATATGTTTTGAGAAAGCAGGCGCATTATATATCAGTTCTGAGGGTAAAAAAGGGAGAGGGCGAATTTTTAAATTTACAACGGAATAAGGTATGAAGACTTTAATCGTATATTTTCCATTAAATAAACAGGCTAAGTCGATGGCTTTTTCCATTCACTATCAGCTAGATAATGCAACTTTGTACCCTATAGCATTAAAAGACCAACCCTTTGAGTCTCCATTTCTTCAAAGATTATTTTTTGGGTATCAGTCTCTATTTAAAAAAACAATGCCTATTAAAGCAAAACCAATAAATATAGCAGATTATGATACTGTAATCATCGGTACTCCCATTTGGTCAGGACAAGTTCCTATTCCCATACAAAACTTTTTAAATCAGCATTATTTAGAAGGTAAAACAGTTGCTATATTTACTGATGGTAAGGGATTTATACCTAATTTTTTAAAGCAAATGAAAACCTTAATTCCAGAGTCACCTATCGTTGCTAAATTGGTTTTGGTTAATCTTAATAATAAAATTACTCCCGAGCATAAAAACAAAATAGCCAGATTTGTAAATGTAATTACGCACCATTTTAAAGGAAATCAATCTTTATCTACCAATTAATCATTGAAATAAATTGCCTAATGACAGGCAACTACCCACCTGATAGGATGCATCAATCCTCCATTTTTCCACCAAAAAAGCAGTTTTTTATCCTTTTGCAGAAATGCGAACGTCCGTTTGCAATAATCGGAACGCTGTAAATACTTATAAAGCATAAATTTGTTGGAACAAAGAAATATTTAAAGTCACTCTATTTCATTCTAATTTCCAAGGTCTATAATTATAGTCAAAGAGGCTTTATTGCCTTCATTTGTCTAGCCCTTGCTTTGTTATTTAGCAAAGAATAAAGCATTCTTAAGGCTTTAGAAGAACTACCTATTTATGGGGCCTGTCTTATCCAAATGTGGAGGGTGGGTCCTTTTAGTTTTATTTTAAATGGTTCTCATTTCGTCATGCGAACGTTCCGATTTATAAATACGGAAGGGTTTGTGAGATAAAATCGTTTAATTTGTTAGCAAATAAACAGATGAAAATTGGCTCCTTATTATTCATCAAGACAGCGAAAAACCAGAAAAGTAGTTTAGAAGCGATAAACATATAAACTATTAATATTACTTGGTTTAGTCAAAATCAAGTTGATAGCTATTCCAAACAAAATACACAAAAACGCATCACCTTTTAAATTGAATCAACATGATTTGGATAGAATTTCTAGTAGTATTACTATTCATTTTTTTAGGCGCTAAAATGGGGGGTATCGGAATAGGCTATGCTGGTGGCGCAGGAGTAGTTGTACTTACGCTAATTTTTGGATTAGAGTCAGGTTCGGTTCCTGTAGATGTTATCCTAATTATCATGGCAGTTATTTCTGCCATTGCTGCAATGCAAAAAGCAGGAGGATTAGATTATCTAGTTCATTTATCTGAAAAAATACTTCGGCAAAATCCAAAACGTGTTACTTTTTTAGCACCTACGGTAACCTATTGGATGACCTTATTGGCAGGAACTGGACATACTGCTTACGCTGCCCTTCCTGTAATAACAGAGGTCGCAAAAGAAGGAGGCGTTAGACCTTCCAAACCTTTAAGTATTTCGGTTGTAGCCTCACAAGTTGCCATTACTGCATCGCCTATTTCTGCGGCGGTGGTCGTTTTTGCAGGTTTTTTAGAACCATTTGGCGTGTCTTATTTACAGCTTTTAGCGGTCGCAATCCCAACTACTATTCTAGCTTGTATGGGCGGTGCACTCGTTGCGAATAAACTAGGCAAACCATTGAATGAAGACCCTGTCTATCTACAAAGAAATGCTGCGGGGTTGGTCAAACATAAAGACGCAGAAGACCATAAAGACTCCAAAGAGGCTAAACTTTCTGTCGGAATTTTTGCCATTGCCATTGCGATTATCGTCACTTATGCCACCCTTATTTCCAAAAAAGTTGGATTGATAGAAAACCCGACTTTGCCTCGGAATCAAGCAATTATGGCAATGATGTTATTGGCAGCAACCGCTATAACTTTCTTTTGTAAAATTAAATTAAGCGAAGTAACTAGTATGTCCACATTTAAATCAGGCATGAGTGCGGCGGTTTGTGTCTTAGGCGTAGCATGGTTAGGAGATACTTTTGTCAGCAATCATATTGATGAAATCAAAGGGGTAGCAGGAGGAATGCTACAACAATATTCTTGGTTATTGGCAGTAGTGCTGTTTTTTTCAAGTATGCTATTATATTCCCAAGCAGCAACGACTACCGCTTTGATGCCAGCAGCTTTAGCATTAGGGGTAAGCCCAGAGACTGCGGTCGCATCCTTTGCCGCAGTTAGTGCATTATTTGTATTGCCGACCTATCCTACACTTTTGGCAGCAGTTGAGATGGATGATACAGGAACCACAAAAATTGGTAAATATGTTTTTGACCATCCATTCATTATACCCGGAACAGTAACCATTGCATTGTGCGTCATTTTCGGATTTATGTTCGCCGCTGTAATTATTTAATAATCTTTAAATCAATCTCCTTTTTTAAACCTATAAAAAGATATAACCATGTCAAACACCCGAATTGAAGAAGATTTATTAGGAAAAATGGAAATCAGTAATGATAACTATTTTGGCATTCATACCCAGCGTGCCATCAATAATTTTAAAATATCAAACTCAAAAGTTGGTGATTCTGCCATCTTTATCAAAGGTTTGGTTTTGACAAAAAAAGCTTGTGCTTACGCCAATAGAGAAATAGGCGCAATACCTGCTGATAAGGCGGATATGGTGATTCAAGCTTGCAATGAAATTTTAAATAATTTATCAAAATATACGCCCTTTTTCCCATCAGATGTATTTCAAGGAGGCGCAGGAACGTCTGTGAATATGAATGCGAATGAAGTGATTGCCAATGTGGGATTAGAATTGAATGGACATCCAAAAGGGAGTTACGATATTTTGCACCCCAATGACCATGTCAATAAATCGCAATCTACTAATGATGCTTATCCAACAGGATTTCGAGTGGCGGTGTATTATTACATCAATGAATTGCTCAGTAAAATAAATCATCTGACGACCAGTTTGGATAAAAAAGCAGCAGAATTTGCCAAGGTATTGAAGATGGGTAGAACCCAATTACAAGATGCGGTGCCCATGTCTTTAGGGGATGAGTTTGGTGCTTGGTCAACCAACCTAAAAGAAGAGGTAAAGAACCTGAAAAATTGTAGAGATTTAATTTTGGAAGTCAATTTAGGCGCAACTGCCATCGGTACAGGAGTCAATGCACCCAAAGGGTTTACAGAAATTTCGATTGGAAAATTAGCAGAATTAACGAGTGCTAGTTTTGTCAAAGCAGCAAATCTTATTGAGGCAACTTCTGATACGGGGGCGTATGTTATGATATCTGGTGGACTGAAAAGAACGGGCGTTAAATTGTCTAAAATTTGTAATGACCTCCGTTTATTGTCATCAGGACCAAGATGTGGGTTTAATGAAATTAATCTACCTGAAATGCAAGCGGGTTCTTCCATCATGCCTGCTAAAGTAAATCCAGTAATTCCAGAAGTAGTCAATCAAGTTTGTTTTAAAGTGATTGGAAATGATGTTACTATTTCTTTTGCAGCAGAGGCAGGTCAATTACAATTGAATGTAATGGAACCTGTATTGGCACAATGTCTTTTTGAATCGGTAGAACTGCTCTCCAATGCTTGTGTAACATTGGCAGATAAATGTATCGACGGGATTACCGCTAACGAAGAACATACCAAGCAAATGGTGTTAAATTCTATTGGGTTAATTACTTTCTTAAATCCATATATCGGACACCATCAAGGAGATTTAATTGGAAAAGAGGCGGCAGCGACAGGCAAAACTGTCCAAGAGTTAGTATTGGATAAAAAATTATTATCCAAAGAAGAACTCGACCGAATTTTAAGCATTGATAACTTAATGCACCCTGAGTATAAAGCGGCTTTGCATAAGTAGCATTGAGCCTTAAAAAGGGATTGAAAAAATAGAATCCTAATTTTTAGTAACGATAAAAAAATAAGGTGGATATTTTGGGTAGTGAATTTTGTGGATAGACAAGGCGAAAAGCGCAGGCATAGCCTTAGCTATGACGAGCATTTTCAACGCAGTATATCCGCAAAAGGCACAGCCAGGATGTTCAAGTTATTCTTTTACCGTTACTTAGTTTTAAAAAAAAAGGAAATGAATTTATTTTTTAGAAAAAGTATAATTGCAGCCACAGGTTTATTTCTTTGCCTGTTTCTGATTGTACACCTCTCGGCGAATTGCATTTTGCTTTTGCCTGAAGAAACGGCACGAGGCATGTACAATTCCTATTCGACCATGCTGCGGGAGAATCCATTTATTAAGCTGGTTGCTTATGCTTTGTATTTGTCGATTATCCTTCATGTGATTTATGCATTATTAGTCACCCTTCGAAATCGAAAGGCGAAATCTTCAAAATACAGCGTTAATCATACCAAAGAAAATAGTACTTGGGCCTCTCAGAATATGGGTTTGTTGGGCGTATTTGTGTTGCTTTTTATAGTGGTACACTTAGCTAATTTTTGGGCAAGAATAAAACTGGGGCTAGGCGAAGGGGTAGGAGTGGATAGCCTTGGCAATAAGGATGTCTATGAAGTGACGAGCAGTTTATTTCACAATATATACTATGTGATTTTTTATTCTTTGCTCATGATTCCATTAGGATTTCACTTGCATCATGGTTTGGGAAGTGCCTTTAAAACACTTGGTTTTTATCATAAAAAAGGATTGAGTTTTTTGGCAACGGCATCTCTAATTTATACAGGTATTATATCGGTTTTATTTGGGATAATCCCAATTATTGTTTACTTCAAATAATTTGAAATTATGGTTTTGGATTCAAAAGTTCCGGAAGGAAAATTAGAAGAAAAATGGCGAAATTATCAGGTAAACAGTAAACTGATAAATCCAGCTAATAAGAAAAAACTCCATGTCATTGTGGTAGGGTCAGGACTAGCAGGTGCAGGTGCGGCGGCTACCTTGGCAGAATTAGGCTACGATGTACAATGTTTTTGTTATCAAGATTCTGCTCGTCGGGCGCATTCAGTTGCTGCTCAAGGAGGTGTCAATGCTGCCAAAAATTATCAACATGATGGGGATAGTGTTTGGCGGATGTTTTACGATACCCTAAAAGGAGGAGATTTTAGGTCAAGAGAGGCGAATAGCTATCGACTAGCAGAATTGTCTGCCCCATTAATTGACCATTATACGCAACAAGGCGTTCCGTTCGCAAGAGAGTATGGTGGGGTTTTGGTGAATCGAAGTTTCGGCGGGGTACAAGTGCAAAGAACCTTTTACGCTAGAGGGCAAACAGGTCAGCAATTATTGATGGCGGCTTATTCTCAGCTTTACAAAATGGTTAGAGCTAAAAAGGTAACGATGTTGCCAAGAATGGAAATGCTTGACCTTGTCGTAATTGATGGAAAAGCCAAAGGCATCGTTGCTAGAGATTTGGTATCTGGCGAAATCAAACGCTTTGCTGCCGATGCCGTTGTCTTAGCCACAGGAGGTTATTCACGGGTATTCCGTTTATCCACTTTAGCTATCGGCTGCAATGGAAGTGCCTTATGGAAAGCACATAAACGAGGCGCTTTTTTTGCTGCACCGAGCTTTACGCAAATTCATCCTACTGCACTACCACAATCAAGTGAGGCACAATCGAAATTGACCTTAATGTCTGAATCTTTAAGAAATGATGGACGGATTTGGGTACCAATCAAAAGTGGAGATACGCGTAAAGCAAATGATATTCCAGAGGAGGAGAGGGATTATTACTTGGAAAGACGGTATCCGAGTTTTGGCAATTTAGCCCCTCGGGATATTGCCTCAAGGGCCGCTAAAGAACGAATAGATGCAGGCTATGGAGTAGGGCGGCTAAAAAATGCCGTTTATCTTGATTTTAAACATGCCATTCAAAAATTTGGCGTAGATACGATTAAAGATAGATATGGTAATCTTTTTACCATGTATAAAAAAATTACAGGGGTTGATGCTTATAAAGAACCCATGCAAATTTCTCCAGCAGCTCATTTTTCTATGGGTGGACTATGGGTTGATTATGAATTAATGACGACCATTCCTGGCTTATACGCTATTGGAGAATGCAATTTTTCCGACCACGGTGCTAATCGTTTAGGGGCAAATTCTCTATTACAAGCAAGTGTGGATGGGTATTTTATTCTACCAAATACCATCAATAATTACCTCGCAACAGAAATAAAAAAAGAACATGTTACAACTGACCACCCTGAATTTGAAAAAGTGGAAAAGGAAGTAACCGCACATATAAATCGAATCTTAGCTATCAATGGCATCAAAACAGTTGACCATTTTCATAGAGAATTGGGAAAGGTGATGTGGAAAGAATGTGCCATGAGTAGAAATAAAGCAGGACTAGAAAATGCTATCCAACAAATTAAAAGTATTCGAGAAGGGTTTTGGAACGACGTAAAAGTAACGGGTGATGCGAATGAAATGAATACAGAATTGGAAAAAGCACTAAGGCTTGCTGATTTTATTGAACTCGGTATTTTGATGTGTACGGATGCGCTCGAACGAGAGGAATCTTGCGGGGCACATTTTAGAGAAGAATTTCAGACCGAAGAAGGAGAGGCGGTGCGAGTGGATGATAAATATTCCTATGTATCTGCTTGGGAATATGCTGGCGATACCTTCAAACTACACAAAGAGGCACTCACATTTGAATTTGTCAAACCAACTGTTAGAAGTTATAAATAACCCTATTCTTTGACAATTGCTGCAAATGTACATACGTAGCTTAGACCTCTGGTCTGAGTAGCCTTGATGCAGAGTAGCCGTACACCTACTCAGACCAGAGGTCTAAGCTACTTTTTTACAAACATTGTCGAAGAATCTAAATAATCATTATATGAAAGTTACATTTCGAATTTGGAGACAAAATAGTCCTAAAGAGCAAGGAGGATTTAAAGAGTACGAAGTCAATGACCTTACGGAAGATATGTCTTTCTTGGAGGCATTAGACCATCTTAATGAGCTATTGGTTTTGAAAGATGAAAAGGTCATCGCCTATGAATACGATTGTCGAGAAGGTATTTGTGGACAATGTGGCGTTTTTATCAACGGACGAGCACATGGACCACATAAAAATATGACCACTTGCCAATTGCACATGCGTAGTTTTCAAGATGGAGAAACGATTGTGATAGAACCTTGGCGAGCAGATGCCTTTCCCATCATCAAAGATTTGGTGGTTGACCGTTCTGCCTTCGATAGAATCATTGAACACGGTGCATACATTAGTGCGAAAACAGGAACTGCTCCAGAGGCAAATGCCATTCTTATTGGCAAAGAAGTAGCGGATAGAGCCATGGATGCCGCTGCTTGTATTGGTTGTGGTGCTTGCGTGGCAACCTGCAAAAATTCCTCGGCAGCCTTGTTTACTTCGGCTAAAATTAACCACTTAAATGCTTTGCCTCAAGGGAAAGCAGAAGAACATCATCGGGTATTGGATATGACCGCTCAAATGGAAGAAGAGGGTTTTGGCCATTGCTCCTTTACAGGTGCTTGTGAAGTGGAGTGTCCTGAAGGCATTTCTATTGTAAATATTGCTGAAATGAACGCTAGATATATCAAAGCAAAAATTTTCACCTAATTTTTTAATAAGAGGTTAGCAAGTTATTTGCTAGGTTTCTAAAATCAATTTGTCATGAAAAATACTATTATGACCAAACACACATTTTTACTTATCCTCTTGGCAACTTTTACTTTTTCCAGTATTGCCCAAGATACCGATTTACCGAATGTAGTCATTTTGGCAACTGGAGGTACGATTGCAGGTTCTGCTAGTAGTGCAACTAATTCAAGTTATTCGGCAGGACAAGTCGGCATACAAACGATGATAAATGCCACGCCCGGTATCAAGAAATTAGCCGATGTAACTGGAGAACAAATTTCCAATGTGGGTTCGCAAGATATGTCTATTGAAATTTGGCTAAAATTGGCTAACCGCATCAATGAACTACTCGCTAGAGATGATGTACATGGAGTTGTTGTTACTCATGGTACAGATACCCAAGAAGAGACGGCTTATTTTTTGAGTCTAGTTGTAAATAGTGATAAACCTGTCGTTACTACGGGGGCAATGCGTTCTTCCACTTCCATAAGTGCGGAAGGGCCACTTAATCTTTATAATGCGGTAGCAATAGCAGCCAGCGAAGATGCCAAAGGAAAAGGCGTAATGGTTGAATTGAACGACCAGATTCATAGTGCTAGGTCGGTGAAAAAAATGAATACCACTAGTGTAGCCAGTTTTGTTTCTCCAATCAAAGGCGTAATGGGGGGCGTATTTTATGGCAGATTAAGTTTTTTCAGAGAACCAACGACTTTGCATACGACCAAAAGTGAATTTTCTGTAGAAGGATTGACCAAACTACCTAGGGTCGATATCATTTACGGGTGTGCGGATATGTCTCCAGATTTAATTGATATGCACGTAAATGCAGGGGCAAAAGGAATCGTTATCGCAGGTGTAGGTAATGGAAATATGACTCAGGCAACCTTGGATGCTGCTAAGCGAGCAGCTGAAAAAGGCGTAGTCGTAGTGAGGAGTTCCAAAGTTGCGACAGGATGGGTATTAAGGGATAATGAGTTTAAAGATGATGATTATAAAACGATTGCTGGTCACGACCTAGGACCAGTCAAAGGTCGAATTCTTTTGATGTTGACATTGCTGAAAGAACGGAGTTTAGAAGAAATTCAAGAAATTTTTTACACCTACTAAACCCCTGTTGACATGAGAAATAAAATAAAAATCATCCTACTGTTGGTGTTTGGTATCACCCTATCTTTACAGGCACAACTCCGACAGTCCGACACCACTTATTACCGCAGTATTATACCGACCGAAAAACAGAGTCTTCTATCAAATGTTGACCTTATCGCCAATATGCAATATGGCTATAGGAGCGATTTTAGTGAGGGCAATTCCATTGGTTCTAAATTTAAAATGGAACAATTTAGAATGGAGACGAAAGGTTGGGTAACGGACAGAGTGTTTTTCCGTTTCCGACATCGTTTCACTAGTTCTTTTGAGCCACAGTCCGTAGATAAAATTATCAAAGGGGTTGACCTTGCTTTTATTACCGTAAAATTAGACGAAAAGTGGCAATTAACGCTCGGTAAGACTTATGCAGATTGGGGCGGGATAGAATTCGACCTCAACCCAATCAATGTCTATGAATATTCTGATATAATAGAAGAGGCAGATAACTTTTTGTCAGGTGCAGGGCTATATTATAAAACGAATGATAAGCACTCTTTTGGTTTACAAGTACTAAACCCTCGTACTCAAAATTTCGAAGAGATATATCAGGTGGATACGATCATAGGTCTTCTTCCTGAACAGGCAAAATCGCCTCTTGCTGGTGTGATAACATGGCGTGGAAATTTCGCGGACGGCAAATTCACCACCGTTTATTCCTATTCTTTATTTAAAGAGGCTAAGGACAATTTCAAAAACTACTTCGCTTTTGGCAATTTGTTGAATTTAGGGAAAACGTCTATTGCCTATGACTATAAATTAAGTATAGAGGATATTGACCGTACTGGGATTATTACCAGAGAAATCAATAATTCCCCTACTTTTTCTGGGAATCCGATTTCTTTCACCTTTGCTGATACCCGTTATGAAAGCCATTGGGTGAATGTCACGCATAAATTTTCTTCACAATGGCGGTTTAGTTTAACGGGCTTTGTAGATTTTGCCCACACTAAAGTTTTAAATTCGGGAGATTTTGAAAAAATAAGGACTGCTTATGGCTATGTTCCTTCTATTGAATATTTCCCTTGGGATGATTTGAATATGAAGTTTTTTATCGGCTATGTCGGTCGAATTATTCGCTATACGGATGAAGTAAAACGTAGCGTACTTTTGGAAGACACCGAAAGGAGTCGGCTAGTGCTTGGGTTTTCTTCCCCTTTGAAAGTCCTTTAAGTATGGTCGCAGGAAATGGCATTGAACCCATTTATTTCATGTCGTTTCCTGTAATAACAATCTAATTTGAGGTATTCATTAGTTAAAATATTATTTCCAACGCTATTATTTGCTTGGAGCATTTCTGCTACCGCACAGACGACCATTGAGCAGGAGGAGGAAGATAATTGGATAGATAAAATAAAAACAAAAGTAGCCCCTTATGCTAGTCTTCGAATAGGAGTTGGTTTTGCGGAAAAAGGAGAAATAGGCGTTTCTAATAATTTACCACGAGGTGGATTAAAGGTAAAACATGCTTTATCCAAGAAAGCCGCTGATAATCTTAATGTTATTGGTCAAGTTGAATTTGGTTTTAATTTAACCCTCAGAGATGAAACGGTAGAGTTTGCAGTTGATGAGGGTGCAGGGGTCACACAAGTGGGAGATGCTGTTTTCACTAGAATTGGGTTTTTAGGATTCACCTATAAAGATTTACAACTGACCTTCGGAAAACAAAATTCTGTTTATTTTACCATGGGAGCAGCACCCGTTTTTAAATTTTCTGCCTTTGGCGGTAGTGCGATAGGGGTCTGGAATATCTCAGATGGAGGCGTATCTGGGACAGGTCGAGCCAATCAAGCAATCATTTTATCCTATAAAAAAAATGGACTTAGTGTTGGAGTGCAAGCAGGAGGTAGAAATATTTCTATTAATAGTCAGCCGATAGACGCCTTTGGATTAGCCGCAAATTATAAGGTCGCAGGATTTACAATTGGCGTAGGGTATAACAAAGTGAATGATGGAGTAGAAGTTCCTTTACCAAATCAAGCCAAAAATGGTGATGCCGCATTTGTTACTTCTGTAGCTTATGAAAAAAATCGGTTTATGGTAGCCGCCGCCTATTCCATCCTAAAACAACATCAACGAACCAGGAAGAATGGAGCAAGCTTTTTTTATGATGCCAATGGAGTCGAGTTTATTATTCGATATAAATTTTCTAAAAATAAAAAATGGCATGCTGCTGCTGGATTTAATACATTGACGCCAGATGACAATCAAGGTTTGGGAAATTTTGACACCAAATTTGGTATTCTAGAAATGGCTTACAATTTTAAACCCTCTAGTAATGTTTTTGTGGCTGCAAAAATTGACCAAAGTGAAAATGCTACTGGCGATAATCGAAGTCAAAGTGTTTATGGTCTAGGGATTCGATTGGATTTTTAGATTTACCATAATACAAGCATTGCTCACATTTATTTAAAAACAAGAAAATGAAACGGATTGAAATTCAAGGAAAAGAAAACGCACAATTGGTGGAGGTAGATAAACCACAAGCTGGACCAAAGGATATTGTAGTTAGGGTCAAGGCATGTGGAATCTGTGGAAGTGACCTTAAATTTTTTAAGATTGGTGGACTAATTGAAAGTATGGTGGGCACTCCATTGCCAATAGGACACGAATTTTCTGGAGTAGTGGAATCTATTGGAAAGGATGTTGAAACGGTTGCAGTTGGCGACCGCATTGTGGTGAATCCAGCGCGTGGAGGCAACATTGGATTTGGTGGTTCAGAGGGCGCATTTGCAGCTCATGTCTTAGTGCGTGACGCTGTTATGAATGGGAATGTTTTTAAAATTCCAACCTCTATGCCCTTTGAAGTTGCCGCATTAGTAGAACCCTTTAATGTAGGAATGCACGCAGTTGATAGAAGTGACCTGCAGGTAGAAGATAAAGTGGTGGTATTTGGTGCAGGACCTATTGGTTTATCCATTATAAGTACCCTTCATTTTGGCGGTTTTGAAAACGTGGTGGCAATTGACCTATCTGAGCATCGTTTAAATCTTGCCAGTCAGCTTGGTGCAACAACCATTTTGAATGCAGGACAAGTGGATGTTTGGAAAGAGTTGCGTCAACTTCATGGTGAATCCTCCTATTTTGGTGCATCAATGGCTGGAAAGGAAGCGCTTTATTCTTTCCTGTTTTTTTGTAAAAATCTACGTTAGTGCTATTAATAATAAAACAAATTTTCCCTATCAAGAGTTCCTGTTTTTGGTGAAAAATGTGGGTGTTTCAGCTCTAAAATATACGACTCAGGAGCGTCGTGTCACTACTTAATGACACATCGGAATATACTGCAAAGCAGCACTCAATTTAAAATTAGGTGGCAAGTAGAAATGTGCGCCACGATAAATAAACCAAAAGGCTAATAAAGTTAAAAAAGCAGGATATAATCTACGTAATTGAAAGTGATATTTTTGATGTGTTCCTTTACCAACCAGTAAAAAAAAGAGCATTAAAGGGATGGTTCCTAGTCCGAAACTGAACATGTAAAAGCTACTTGCTACAATACTTTCAGCAGATAAGGCGCCGACCATCGCTAAATAGACCAAACCGCATGGAAGTAACCCATTTACTAAACCAATAACTAGGACGGTTTCCTTCGTGTTTTTGCGTAAGTATTTCCCTAATAAATTTTTAACATGAAGGTAAAATTGATTAAAAAAAGGAAGGCTCACTATTTTTGATTCTAGATTAACGGAAAAGAAAACCATGGCCAATAACATCACTCCAGTTAAAATGGATAAGACTCTTTGTAAACCTGCAAAAACAATTCCTTCTCCAATGATACCAATAAAAATGCCTAAAAAACCGTAAGTGATAGCTCTACCAAAATTATAGAGTAAACTATTTGTTAGGAGAGAAAAACGACTTTTTTGCTGTAAAGGCATGGCTAAAGCAATTGGACCACACATGCCTATACAATGTAAACTTCCGAATAAGCCGATGGTGAATGCAGTCCAGAATATCATTGACAAAGGTTATTTAATTTTCTGCTTATTCAATAATTTCAATCGTTTTCCGATTTAAATAAGGCGTTCCATTCGCTATCCAATCCACCTCAATTTTCCACCTGCCTGTTTTTAAGGTAGCTGCATTAATGACCATATTATTTTGCGCATCTATACGAATGGGTAAAAGTACATCCGCTTTCTTATCTGATGCTCGATATAATAATATAGAACCAGTAACCGCTTTATCGGTTTTGGGAAACGTCAATTGGATTTGTTGCAAGCCCTTTTGATAGTCAATTTGTAACGGATTTTTTAATGCTATACTGTTTGCTAACTTATCAAAAGTAGTTTGATAAGCTAAGTCTTTCGCATAATAGTCCTCTACCACTAAACTGTGGTCATACTGCGTAGATTTATAAACTTGAAAGAATAAGGTCATTGCAAAACAACTATAAAATATAAAGATGCCCGTTCCCCAATTTATTTTCATAATCTAGTGTTTTACTTGTTCAAAGAACCTATTTAATTTGGTCCAAAGAAATTGGTGTGTACTTTATCTAATAACTTATCAGCTACATATATTTCAATCGTCAAATCATTTTTTCGTCCATTAAGTGCTGACTGCTCCATTTCTATAAATAAAGCGCCTTCTGCCATGCTATTTTTGGCAATCGTAGGGCTTTTTCCTACCAATTTAATTCGTCCTCCAGTCGATGTCAATTTAAAAGTAATGGGCAATTCCTGACCAGTTTTATTAAAAATTTGATAATTATAGAGATTGCTAATATGTGTTTCGTCCACTTTTTGGTAGAGCATGCCAGGTGTTCTTAATATCAAGGTTTCCACATCGGAACGACTACCCAACATCGCAATATTTACACTCATTAGAACTACTAATACGGCTGTATAGGCAATAACTCTTGGGGTGAATATTTTCTTACTTTTTGCCTCAATGCCGTTCAAACTATCATACCGAATCAATCCTTTATCTCGACCTATTTTTACCATGACTTCATCACAAGCATCCATACAGGCAGTACAATTAACGCATTCTAACTGAACGCCATCTCTGATATCAATACCCGTTGGACAAACTTTTACACATAAGGTACAATCAATGCAGTCTCCTTTTAATTTTAATGGCTTTTCGGCCACTATTGGCGGAAAATCTTTGGTCGTCAAATTCGAGTTAGTGACCATTGCCGCAATATTGTCTACCAAATTATCACTAAGGGCTTTTTCGGCTTGTTGTGCGGGTTGGTTGGTTGACCTATTTTTCTTTATTTTTCCTCTCGGCTCTCCTCTTACAAAATCGTAAGAAACTTGAATCGTATTTTTATCGGTCAATACACCTTGCAATCTCCCATAAGGGCAAATAGTCGTACAAACTTGTTCTCTTAATCGAGCAAATACGAAATAGAAAACGCCTGTAAAAATAAGCATCGATGCGAACCCACCTAGATTATCGGTTGGAGAAGAAGACACAATTTCAGTTACCCTATCTAAGCCTAAGATATAGCTCAAAAAAGTATGCGCAATGACTACAGAAATACCTATAAAAATTAAATGTTTAGTTCCTTTTTTTAACAATTTTTCTTGTGTCCAAGGGGCTTTATCGAGTCGTTTTTGTGCCGTATAATCCCCCTCTATCCAGTATTCTACTTTTCTAAAAAGCATTTCCATAAAAATGGTTTGCGGACAAACCCAGCCACAAAATAATCGACCAAAAATTACCGTAAACAAAGCAATGAAGACAATAAAAGTCAGCATGGCAAAGACAAACAAATGGAAATCCTGTGGCGTAAAATGTAAGCCAAAAATGATAAAATTGCGTTCTAAAATATTGAAAAGAAGTAGCGGTTCGCCATTTACTTTAATAAAGGGTATTCCAAAAAGTATCGCTAATAAACCCCAACTGACGTAAGTACGTGCATCATAGAAAGGCCCTTTAGGTTTTTTGGGATAAATCCAAATCCTTTTCCCTTGCTCGTCTACGGTTGCAATTTTATCTCTATATTTTTCCGTATCTTCTACCATTGGATTGGTCGTTATTTTAGCTAGTTTACTAACACAATATAATCTTTTAAATGGATAATCGAAGACAAGCATTATCTCCTGCCAATCTATTATTCAGATTCCGCCTGCTCTTCGAATAATTCTCCTTGTGGTTCTTTTCCATTTGGTGGATTCGTACCTTGGAAAGTCAAAATATAACTCGCTACATTTTGAATATCAGAAGGTCTCAATTGTGATTTCCAAGCAATCATTCCTTTAGCGGGCACACCATATTTAATCGTCTTAAATAAGTCAGCAACAGCACCTCCATGTATCCAATATTTATCCGTGAAATTAGGTCCGATCCCCCCTTCTCCCAATTGTCCATGACAAGTAGCACAGTTACCCAAATAGACCGCCTCTCCAAGATTTAATTTACTTTCATCGGTCACCATTGCCACATTATTTTCGTCTACTTGGTCTACCTGTCTGGAAAGAAAGGCCGCTACTTGCTGTTCTGCGTAGGCTACTTCTGTCGCATATTCTTCTCGTTGAGTTTGACCATAATCCCAAACATGATAATACCCTAAGTAACCGAAACCATAGATGACGCAAATCCAAAAAAGCGCTACCCACCAAGGTGGTAAAACATTGTCTAGCTCTCGAATGCCATCATAGTCGTGGTTCAATAATATATCTTTCTCCTTTTCTATCGGCACCAAATTCCAAGACTTATCATATAATTTTTCCCACCAAGGGGTTTGGTCTATCAATTTCACTTCTTCCAACACTTCTAATCCATGTTCTTTCAGCAATTTTATTTTTTGAACTTCTACAATTACATTATTCAAATAAAAAATAGCCCAAACTGCACCAAAGACTGAGGCAGCTCCTAGGAGTAAAATTATATTTTCCAATACCCATTCTCCTACCCCTGGTTGAGACACTTTAGTCGATACTTCTTGCGCAAATAATGGAAGATTGCCTACAAAAAGTAATAGGACAAGGGAAAAATATTTTAGCTGTTTATTTTTCATGATTGATTAATTTTAAACGCCAGATTTTAAACAAGTAGTTTGCTAAAAATAAACCTGAAGTTTACCCTACTGATTTTTCTTCATCTAAAGGCAAATTGGCCATGTGGTCAATAAAAGTTTTATTTTTTCTGAATATGGTAATTGCACTTACCACGAATAACCAAAAGAAAGTTAATAGGGCAAATAGCGCCATCCAGTTAATATCACTTCCACTTGCTAAAATATGCTTAAACATTTTATTGCTTTTTATTATTAATTAGTTGCTGGTTTCGGTTGAATATCTGTACCCAATCGCTGCAAATAAGCTATTACTGCAATGATTTCCTTTTTTTCTAAGCCTTCTTCTTCGATGCCTTCTTCTTTTAATTGAGCGACGACAGCTTTTGCTTGAGCCTTCAAATCGTCTAATGCGGTATCTTCATATCCTTCTCCATAAGGCGTTCCGAGCATCATCAAGGTTTCAATTTTCTTTTTGGTCAAAGAAAGGTCTAAGTCATTTTCTACTAACCAAGGGTAGGGGGGCATAATCGAACCAGGAGAAGTACTCGTTGGGTCAATCATGTGGTTAAAATGCCAACTATCTGGGTATTTTTTACCAACTCTATGCAAATCTGGACCTGTTCGTTTACTCCCCCAAAGGAAAGGTCGGTCATAAATAAATTCACCAGACTTAGAGTATTCCCCATAACGCTCTGTTTCTGAACGGAAGGGTCGAATCATTTGAGAATGACAACCAATACAACCTTCTTTGATGTATAAATCACGCCCTTCTAATTCTAATGGGGTATAAGGCTTAACAGAGACAATTTTAGGAACATTTTCATCAATCATAAACATGGGGAAAATTTCCACCATACCACCAATTAAGACTACTATTAAAGAACCAACCAACATTTGAACAGGTCTTCTCTCTATCCATCGGTGCCAATGCTCCCCTTTATGTGCACCCGTAGTAGTTATCAAAGCAGGCGCGGATGCTGGTTCATTGGCAATTAAATGACCACTTTTGACTGTTTTCCAAAGATTATAAACCATGACAAAAACACCTGCCACGTAAATAGCTCCACCAAAAGCTCTCAAGCCATACATTGGTAAAATCTGAGTGACCGTTTCTAAGAAATTGCCGTATTTCAACATGCCTTCTGGTAAAAACTCACTCCACATTAAACTTTGTGTCCATCCTGCCCAATATAATGGAATCGTATAAAATAAGGTACCCAAAGTAGCAATCCAAAAGTGTGCATTCGCTAATTTGACTGAGTATAGTTTAGTGTCAAAAATTCGAGGTAATAGCCAATAAACAACGCCAAAAGTCAACATCCCATTCCAGCCTAAAGTACCTACATGTACGTGTCCAACCGTCCAGTCAGTATAGTGACTAATAGCATTGACACTCTTAATCGACAGCATCGGACCTTCCAGCGTTGCCATTCCATAAGCGGTAAGAGCGACTACCATAAATTTTAAGATGGGGTCTGTTCTTACTCTATCCCAAGCACCTCTTAAAGTCAATAAACCATTTAACATTCCACCCCAACTTGGCGCAATCAACATTAACGAAAAAGCTACGCCTAAGGATTGTGCCCAATCGGGCAAAGAGGTATACAATAAATGGTGTGGCCCTGCCCAGATATAAATAAATATCAATGCCCAGAAGTGGATAATCGACAATTTATAAGAGTAAACAGGACGATTAGCCGCCTTAGGTAAGAAGTAATACATCAGGCCTAAGTAAGGGGTTGTTAGGAAAAAGGCAACAGCATTATGTCCATACCACCATTGGACTAAAGCATCTTGTACGCCTGCAAAAACAGGAATACTTTTCCACATACTTACAGGGATTTCAATGTTGTTTCCAACATGTAATACTGTGACGGTTACCCAAGTAGCAATGTAAAACCAAATAGCTACATACAAATGCTGTTCTCTTCTTTTGAGAATCGTCCCAAACATATTAATACCAAAAGCAATCCAAACCACCGCAATGGCAATATCAATCGGCCATTCTAATTCCGCATATTCGTGCGAACTGGTAATACCGAGTGGGAGCGTAATTGCTGCGGCTAAAATGATGAACTGCCAGCCCCAAAAATGAAATTTACTCAGCCTATCGCTATACATTCGGGACTTTAACAACCGTTGTAAGGAGTAATAAACGCCCATAAATATCCCGTTTCCAACGAAAGCAAAGATGACTGCATTCGTATGTAATGGACGAATTCGCCCAAAAGTAGTTTGTGCAGTACTAAAATTTAAAGCAGGAAAAACTAACTGCAAGGCAGCTAACAATCCTACCAACATCCCAATTACTCCCCAAAACATACAGGCGTAAGTGAAATCTCTGACAATCTTATTGTCGTAACTGAATTGTTCTATTCGAGACATAAAAAATAAATTTATAAATCGTCAAATTTTATTTGATTAATTATACTATCAGGTTAGGATGATGTAAAAGCGTTATAAAATCACATTAGATGCGCTCTAACCTGTTATAGCCCTCTTAATCATTGATTGCTTATTTTGGTAAATTGATGCTCTGTACTAAGCCAATATATGCCCAACACCAAACAGAAAAGTAGTAAATAGACTATCATGCGTAAAGCCATTATGGCTTTTCGTTTTTAGTATCTTCAAATAGAATTCTAATAGATGGCGTGTAATCATCGTCATACTGGCCTGATTTAACTGCCCAAAAGAAGGCGGCTAAAAAACCAAGCGCAATAATTAAAGAAACTAGGATAAGCACAAAGATGATTTCCATGTATTTAAATTTTTAATTTTAGTGCAAATTACAAGGGAATGGACAGTTCGTTGGTGACTTTTGTCACCCTATCAAGATGACTTTCGTCACTATGAGATGATTCCACCACATGATTTTATATTAAGCCTTGTTAAAGCAAAAAATAGAAAGCAACCACTCAATTTTAAAGTTGCTTAACGGAAGTGATTGATCGTAGATTTAAAAAGGAATTTAGAAAGACAAGTTAATTACGCTTATAGTGTTACAGCGTAACAAAAGTTTTTTAATATTTTACTTCGTCGTCTACGGCGACTCGGCTGGGATTTTAAGGGAGAAGAAAGTTTGATTTTTCTTTAAAAATCAAACTTTCTTCTCCCTTAAAATCTTACGAGTAGCAGCGTAGCTGCGCTCGAGGGACACGTTAAAAGGTTAACTTATTTTTGTTACAGAGTAGTATTCAGAAAGTAATAGTTAATATAAGAAATAGGTGCTAATGGATTAGTGCCTATTTTTTTTGTAAATGTTTTCTATTATTGTAATTTGGTTCTATGGAAAAAACTGTGCATAGAAGAGGTATAAATTATATGACGCCCCTAATTCGTATCCTATTGTAAGTAAGGCCGTGCCAGTAATTTAAACCCTTTAATTTTTACAAAAAACTTAGCATTTGAGAACAGACCCTATTTTTAAAATAATGTTTCAACATGCCACTATTGGAATTGTCTTAGCCGATAGTAAGGGATTCATTGTCAAGTCTAACGCCTTTGCCAATCGACTTTTTGGCTATGAAGATGGTGAATTGGAAGGACAGAAAATTGAAGTATTAGTGCCTGATGCCATAAAAACAAGGCATGTTCAGTATAGAAATAAATATCACAAAAAGCCGAAGGAAAGAGAAATGGGGGCTGGTCTAGATTTATTAGCTAAGCGAAAAGACAATAGTACCTTTCCTGTTGCCATTAGCCTAGGGCACACAAAAGTCAATGAGGAGCAACTAGTAATAGCCTATATTAGTAATGTGACTAAGCAAAAAGAATATGAACAGACCATCCAACAAGAAAAAGAATTAGCACAAACCTATTTGGATATAGCGGGAAGTATGGTTGTCGTGTTGAATAAAATTGGGCAAATTCAGCTACTCAACCAACGAGGAGAAGAGATACTAGGCGTTAAAGAAGAACAGGTAATCGGGTTAAATTGGTTTGAAAAATTCTTACCTGAAGAAGAGCGAACAGGAGCTAGGGAAGTTTTTCAAAGCTTAATGAGTGAACAAGGGGGAGATGTAGAATATTTTGAAAATTTGGTCATCAATCATCAAGGAAAGGAATGCTTAATTTGGTTTCACAATCGAGTTTTATTAGATGAAAATGGCAGGTCTATAGGTACAATTAGTTCTGGAGTAGATATTACAGAACAACGACAGGCAGAAAAATTATTGAAAGAAAGTCAATTAAAACTAGAAAATTATGCTGCCTCTTTGGAATCAAAAGTCAAAGAACGCACGATGGAATTGGAAGAAAGTCAAACGCAATTGATGCAAGCGTTAGGCAAAGAAAGAGAACTCGGAGAATTAAAATCTAGATTTGTTTCTATGGCTTCCCACGAATTTAGGACGCCCCTTAGTATGATTTTATCCGCAGCAGAATTAATGGAAATGTATCATGCCAGCGCGAAGTATGATAAAATGGATAGAAATATTGACCGAATTAAATCGGCGGTTCGCAATTTGACCAATATTTTAAATGATTTTTTGTCGCTTGAAAAATTAGAGGCAGGAAAGATAGAAGCGCAACAGCAAACGATTATGCTATTCACTTTTTTAATAGAATTACAGGAAGAAATTAAGCCTATTTTACAAAGCGGACAACAATTAATCCTAACCAATCCTTCCATTCCTAGTATTGAAACAGATGCTTATCTTTTAAAGAATATATTGATTAATTTAATTTCTAATGCCATCAAGTATTCTCCCCAAGGAACGGACGTAGAACTATCCATTTCTCAGAATGCACAGCAAATAATTTTTGCAGTTATAGATCAAGGTATCGGGATTCCAGCATCAGACAAGGCACATATGTTTAGTCGATTTTTTCGTGCCTCCAATGCCGAGAATATTCAAGGAACAGGCCTTGGGTTAACCATCGTAAAAAGATATTTAGCTTTAATTAATGGAACGATTGATTTCGAGAGTTGGGCGGGCAAAGGGAGTACTTTTTATGTTTATCTTCCTAAGCAATAGAGAAAGGAAGTGAGTCTACCCTCTAAACTCATTCCTACGATAAAACCCTTGGAGTTCCTCGGGACGTTTCCCTTATAATACCCCAAAAAATAATCCTTTGTCATTTGTCTTCCTGTTCAAATGATGTCCAGCAGTTTAGAGGGAAACTACTAGGTATCGATCAATGAAAAGTTTTCTGATAAAGCAGAAAATAGTACAATAGCTGCATTAAGAACATTTTTATAGGATTACTAGAGCTTGGTATTTGACTCCCATTATCGGTTATTTCAATTTAAGGGGATGACTTATTGATTGGATATTCAATTTTGAAACACTTCGCACATGAAGTATTTTACCTTAGGAATAATTCAATATCAAATAATTAATTTTTCGCTCTTTTAATCCATGAAATTGAAATGACGGATAGGGTTACATAATCATCTCTTGATTGTATTATTAAAGAACGACCTCGACTAAATACAGTATGGGCGCATAGACCCCATATTGCCTTTCTTAGCGGCTGGCTTATTTGTTTCAACTTATTTCAAAAAAAATCGGTCACTACATATAGAAAAATATTGAAAGATACTTTTAATTCTTTGCAAAAAAAGGTTTTGCAAAATTGTTTGAAACCATAGTTTTTGTAACTTTTACAATAGACTTTATAACTGAATTAGTACATTTCCTTTTTTATGACCTTTCTCTACGTATTCATGAGCAGTTATAATATCTTTTAAAGGATAGGTTCTATCTATTATCGCCTTTAAGTGCTCGTCTTCAAAAAATGCTTTTAGCTTTGGCAGATAGTTAGGTTGTATTTTTAAAAAACCATCATCAACTGATACATAATTTCCACTTGGTGTAAGTGATTTTTTACACGCTACTTTTAAATCTGAGGTTTTATTTTTTCCGACTGCATCTAAAATGAAATCGTACTGTTCTAACTGATTAGCTGTATCTTTCATTGTGTAATCAATCATTGTATCTGAACCAAGTGAAGCAACTAAGTCAAAATTTTTCGCACTACAAACAGCCGTAACAGTTGCTCCATACTGTTTGGCTATTTGAATAGCTGCGGTACCAATTGCACCTGAGGCACCATAAATCAGAATTTTTTGCCCTTTTTTAATATCTGCATTTCTCATAAAATGTATTGCTAATGTTCCTCCATAAACAATTGCAACCGCCTCTTGATAGCTGGCATTTTTAGGTTTAAAAAACACCTCTCCTAATGCAATTTCTTTAGCAGACACACATTTATACTCCGCATAAGTTCCTCTACTCATTCCTGTAAACCCAAATACTTCATCTCCTTCTTTGAAGCTTTTTATATTTTTACCAGTAGCCTCCACCACACCAGAAAATACCAAACCAATTATAGGGTTTCTCGGTTTAGTAAATCCAATAAACAATCGCATCCCAAACCTCATTAACTGTTTTATTGGAAATTGGTGACCTCCTGGCACGTTTAATCCACGAATTACGCAATCACTTGCAGTTACCGCTGTTGCATGTATTTTTACCAATATTTCATCGACTTTAGGAATAGGTTTTTCTACTTCACTAAATTTGAGAACATCAGGATTCCCATATTTTGTGCAAATAACAGCTTTCATTTTTGTCATGATGATTTTTTATTTTTTTTCAATCTTATTAATTTTCATTTGATGCATTCTGTCATCAACATTATTTATATCTGCAATTACCTTGAGGCTGAAAGGTAACTTTATCCCGAACACTACCCTATAATCACTTAATTGAAGGGTAACTTTAGCTTGTCCAATTACATCACGGACAGTATATTGTACATAGTCAATCGTCATAGTTTCCCGATTAATCCAAATAAGGTATTGGTCAGCATTTTTATGTGGTGTCCATTTTCCCCATGTTGCATATATTAAATCATAAGTGTGGTTTTGAAGTTTTTTCTCTCCTGCATAGGTAATCAATTCTGCTTCTGACAATAAAAATGGTAAAAAGAAAAAATATCTATAACTGGGTAAATTGAATTCAATAGACCAATCTTTTTTCCAAACAAACTTTCCTTTCTTATCAATGGTGTATGCTTTATTATCCTGTATTCCCAAAGATGTTCCTTCTCGCTGACCATCTAAATAAGTCAAGCGAATGTTCTTTTCATCGGCGGGCTTGAAATGAAGAGCTATTTTTTGACCACTTTTCTCGACGGGTGTAAGGAATATGGGGAGCATTTTAAGGTACCAAAAATGCTGAAATGAAATTTGTATTTTTTGCTCTCGAAGTTCCTGCCACTTCGACATTGGGTCAAGTTTTTTTAAGCCTCGTTCAAGTAGTTTTTTTCCTTCTTGTTGGGCAACAAGGGATTTTCCTTCTTTCTTAGCATACTCAGTTCTTAAATCGACAGGTATTTGTAGGTATATATAAATGCCTACCCCTCCAATTATGATAATGCTTAATACAGTTAAAGCAATTTTTTTCCATTTTTTCATAAATAACACTTTGATATTTAATTAAAACTGAGGCAAAGTTATTATGAAAGGAGATTAGTAAGGTAGGAAGAAACAATCTGATGTTAGGACAAATCAATCATTTCTCGATAAGCGATAGGTGTTATTCCCTCTTGTTTTTTGAATAAACGGGTAAAATAGGATTGGTCATCAAATCCCAATTCTGAGGCAATTTCCTGAATAGAAAGGTCTGTTTGAAAGAGTAAAACTTTGGCTTCATTAACTAATAATGCTCTAATCCAGATGGAGGGCGATTTCTGAGTAATTAATTTGATTGTTTTATTTAAATGATTAGGGCTGATATTAAGCATACAAGCATAGCTCGAAACCTGATGTTTAGTATTTACATTTTTATGTAGTAATTCTATAAATTTGTTGGTTAATTTGACAGCAGTTTTATTTTTGTGGTTTAAAAGTGGCTGATAATCAACATTTAAGTCGCAAAGTGTAGCGATAAGATGAGATTGAAGTATAAGTTTATTTTGCAGACCATTAGCCGTATATTCATCCAGAATCCTATGTAAAGATTGTATTAAATATTTTGCCGATTGGTTTTTAAGTTTGATAATGGGGTTTCCCCAAACAGTCAAAAATTCGAATGATTTCAATAAATCCTGACTTCCAATTTGTCCAATTAAAAAATCATCACTAAATCCACAAATAATACCCTCTCCTTCTATTCCTTCTTGATAATTTTCTACACTATGGCTAAAAACCTTTCCTGCAGGAATGACAATACATTCATTTTTATAAATTTTAATTGGACGAAAGCCAGCTTTCATTGCTAATACACCACTTGTTAGAAAAATGAGTGAATGCGTTTTTGCCTTTACTGGTGGAACGGGAGGTTGAGAAATTTCAGTTAAATCTTGTAAACTTGCAATATAGAAGTCTTCGTAACCTTGTTTGAATATATCATTTCGTTTTGAACCAAAACTCATGAATGATTCTAAAAGTTCATTTGGTTTAAGGGTTTTTATTTTTGATTTCATGAATTTTATTTTTTTGCTTGCCGCTTCTTACTACACGCCATAGGCGTTTACCTAGGTTACTAACGAAAGTATAAAATTAGGTTAAAATTTGTTTAAGACACCCTATTCTAGACGAAATTTACTGCCAAAATGTAACATAATACTTAGTATAACATGGGTTAAAAAACGTCCGACTATACAGCTAGAAATGCTAAGAATTAAGACTAAATCCTTGATTTACAATAATGTTTATTCTGAAATAATTCCAGTTGGAATTCCACGCCTTTTTAATATAGTTGCCCATGAATGTCATTTAATCGAGCAAAATATTTTGCTTTAAAGGAAAAAGGGATGGTTTTTGAGGTTTGATGAGATAATCGAATAATTCAAAGTCATAATCCGTTGGGAAATAAAATCCGTTGGACTTAAAAAAATGCTTTCCCAACAGATTTTATATACCAACGGATTTCTACAATTTATTTAATAACACATCCTGTTAATCCTGCATCATCTTGTCATCCTGTCGCCAGAATCGCCACTCAATCCGCTTCCGAAACCAGAAAACCAACCCAAAAATCAAGATAAAAGGCCAAATCCCAACCAAGAATAAGGAGAAATCCAAAAACCCATCAATCCCACTTTTAAAAGCCGCTGCCAATTGTTCGCCAAAATTTCTGACTTTTTTAGCCCTGACCACTTCATGTTCTTGAAATAATTGCAAGCGCACAGTACTAAATCGAACTTGGTCGTCCATATACTTCAACCGACCCGTTCTGGAATCAATTTCCTCTTCGATCCTACGTATTTTTTCTTGTATGGCTAAAATATCTTTAATGGAGTTGGCTTTATTTAACAAAGTGCGATAGCGCCCAAGGTAAGTTTTATTATTCTCTAATCGAATGGCTACATCCACATATTGATCGGTAACATCTCGGGCAGAAATATTTTTTTCTAATATTTTACCATTCCCAATTTCAATCGCCCTTAACAAAGCTTCAAAATTTTTGGAAGGTACTCTAATATTTAAATGATAAGTAGAACGATAAGTACCCGAAGTATAATTTTCATTTTCGTAATAAGCATCGAATTTTTTTAAGGTACTGTCTATCTCCGCTTTGGTTGGCTTCAATTGATCGACTTCTACCTTTAAGTTGCCATCTTTGATAATCTTACTCCCTTTTTTGATAGAATTCCTGATTTTTTGAACTTGTTCATTTGTTTCGGGAGCAGGTGGTGGAGGCGGTGGTTCTGCTGTACGAGGTATCTCTGTTTCTTCCTCCAAAGACTGATCTTCGAAGACAGGTTCTTCTAGCATAGCAGTCGATTCATAGCCTTTTTCACTAAGGTTTTCATGACAAGCGAAAAAACTAAAAAGAAGCACCAGTAAGAAATAGTATTTTTTCATGTTGTGTAGTTTTTTAAGATTTTGTAGTTCATCAGACATTCCTGAGCTGAGAAAATGCACAATTTGCTTAGATCTGAATACCCAAGCTGTGGTTATTAAGTAGATGTTGCTTTTGATAAAAAAGATGGTTTAAGCATATCCTTAAAAATAAATTCAACCATCATAAAATCTAGGATGAGCCCTAAGTATCTGTTAATCAGTAAAATAAATTTAATGCTATTTTTAGACAATATCAAATTAAAAATTAATTGTGTAAAAAATACACAAAAAATTTGCATTTAATGTTTTGTTGCTCTTATATTTGTGTTGTAATTACACAAAATAAATTTCCAATGAAATATTTACACCTTGATGCTGACTTTACCCCCTTCGGAAAATCTATTGCTTTTGAGGCATTTACCTTTAACGGTGGGGAGCCACATATCAAAATCAAGGAGGATTTTGGAAAAGAACCAAATGAGTTATTTAGCAACCAAGCACCAAATGAAGTTTTAATGACCACTAGAATCCGCAGTTTTAATGATCTAGGATTTCTACTAGTGGCTACTGATGCACTTAAAAGAATGGGTGTAACAAAAGTTAGTTTGTTGCTCCCTTATTTTCCTGCTGCCAGACAAGACAGAGTCATGGTCAAAGGGGAAGCCTTAACGGTAAAGATTTATGCAGATATGATTAATGCCGCTCATTATGAAAGGGTCATTATCCTAGATCCACATTCGGACGTTACTCCCGCTTTACTGCAAAGCGTACAAGTGGTGAACAATCATCGTTTTGTACAAAAAGCAATTGCTAAAGAACAGGACTATTTGTTGATTTCACCCGATGGCGGTGCTCTAAAAAAGGTTTATAAATTAGCGCAACACCTTAATGGGCAACGTGTAATTGAGTGTAGTAAAATGCGAGATGTAAAAACGGGACAATTGAGTGGATTTAAAGTATTCGCAGATGATTTAGAGGGAAAGACTTGTGTAATAGTAGATGATATATGTGATGGTGGCGGTACTTTTTTAGGCTTAGCCAAAGCGTTAAAAGCTAAAAATGCTGGAAGGTTAATCTTGGTAGTCACACATGGTATTTTTAGCAAAGGATTCGCAGAATTAGTGACTGTTTTTAGTGAAATTTATTGTACGGATTCTTTTCAAAATAAAGTAGCAAAAGGACTTACCCAGCTTAAAATTGGTGATTTATTCCCTAAAAAATTGGTAGTAAAGCCTTATTGGTATTAAGTTTCGATGATTCAAGTCTCAGACCTACCGTATGCACACATCTTTTTTAGGGCTATATGAATTGGAAAATAGTCCTGAAGGGACGTAATATACTAACCTAGGATGAAGTCCTAGGGTTAAAAGTGTCCAAATCTTTATAATCCAAGCTCTGAAGGGGTAAGGTGTTCAAAATGGCGTATAAAAGTTGCGTCAGTTTTAGCCACAAAGTGGCGACATATTATAGCATAGGGCAAAGCCCTATGCGGAAATTATTCACGTTTTTCTAGCGCTGAAAGTGCGACATATCAGCCATATAATAGTATTTTATGCCGCACTTTCAGCGCTTTTAGGTTACATCATAAGCTTTTTCTACACTAGGGTTTACACCCTAGGTTACGATATATCGCTCCGTTGGAGCTGAAAAGTGACACAACTTTACCTCTTAATTTTGAACACTCTACCCCGTTGGGGCTATTTGTGTGCATACGGTAGGTCTCCAGACGACCGAAAATAGTTAAATAATGGTTGTCTGGAAACTTAAAATATCGAATTAATATATTTCCTAATCAAAGATTTAAAATTTGGACTAACGAAATAAATCTTGTTAATCCTGAATAATCTTGTCATCCTGTAAAAAAAATGAATACCATCCACCTAACAGACGGTTACAAAGTAGACCATAGAAGTCAATATCCAAAAGGTACCGAATTAGTCTATGCCAATTGGACACCTAGAAAAAGTAGAATTAAAGGCATTGATAAAGTTGTCTTCTTTGGTCTACAATATTTTATTAAAAAGTATTTACAAGAAGAATTTGACCAAAACTTTTTTGCCCAACCCAAAGTAGCGGTAATTAACCGATACAAACGTAGAATTAGCAGTTATTTAGGGACCAATGCCATTACTTATGAACATGTAGCTGCCTTGCACGATTTGGGGTATTTGCCCATCGAAATCAAAGCATTGCCCGAAGGAATATTGACGCCCATTCGGATGCCCATGTTTACCATAAAGAATACCTTATCCGAATTCTTTTGGATCACCAATTTTTTGGAGACCATTCTGTCTTGCATTATTTGGCTACCTTGTACGAGTGCGACGACCAGTTTAGCTTATCGTAAAATATTAAATCGCTATGCAACCACAACAGGCGGTGACTCTGAATTTATTCCTCTCCAAGCACATGATTTTAGTTTTCGAGGCATGGCAGGTTTGGAAGCCGCATTGATGAGTGGGGCAGGGCATCTACTAAATTTTCAAGGAACAGACACGATTCCCGCAATTGATTTTTTAGAACAGTATTATAATGCCGATTGCGACGAAGAAATCGTAGCATTAAGTGTGCCTGCCACCGAGCATTCTGTCATGTGTATGGGCACGCAAGGCGATGAAATGGGGACGTTTACTAGACTTATTATGGAAACCTATCCAGATGGTATCGTTAGCATCGTTTCGGATACATGGGATTTTTGGAAAGTAATCACGGAATATTTACCTGCTTTAAAGCCACAGATCATGGCAAGAAATGGAAAGGTGGTCATTCGACCTGATAGTGGAGACCCTGTAAAGATTATTTGCGGTGACCCCGATGCTTTACCCAATACGCCTGCTTATAAAGGAGCAGTTGAATGCTTGTGGGAAACATTCGGTGGAACGTTAACGGAAAAAGGTTATAAATTATTAGACGACCACATCGGACTTATTTATGGAGATAGTATCACCTTAGAACGCTGTGAAGCGATTTGCCAACAGTTGGCGGCAAAAGGTTTTGCGAGTACCAATTTAGTCTTCGGAATTGGTTCTTATACGTATCAATATGTCACAAGAGATACCTTTGGCTTTGCGATGAAAGCCACTTATGGGGAAGTAAATGGAGAAGGCAGAGCCATTTTTAAAAATCCTAAAACGGATGATGGAACAAAGATTTCCGCTAAGGGGTTAATACGGTTAGATGGTAAAGAAACCGAAGTTTTAAGCATGCAAGATGAAGTCAGCAAAACCGAAGAAATGGGTGGTTTATTAGAAGTGATTTATCGAGATGGCCAACTACTTAAAGAAACGAGTTTAAAAGAGATTCGACAATTATTAAATGAACAATTGGAACAAACAGCAACGCAAGAATTAATGATGGTTTGATAGTTTCAATTACAAAAAATAAAAATGAGTAATAGAATAAATAGAGTGTTAATTGCACAGGATACTTTAAAAATACTACAACAAGGGTATTTTATTAGCCCAAGTGGTCAAAAAATAGACATTCAAGCAGCACAGGATGCAGCAGAAGCAAAGACGATTGTTTACAATCCTGCCTTATCGGATAATTTATTGGCGAGAAGACTAGCAAAACCTTTAGCAACATCAACCAAATTTGAGGTGAATGGCTTAACAACGATGGATGCTACTCGGCTTTTAATAGCAGAAGGATATAAAAACGTACTTTGTTTAAATTTTGCCTCTGCAAAAAATGCAGGTGGTGGATTTTTAACGGGGAGCCAAGCACAAGAGGAAAGTATTGCTAGATCAACGGGTTTGTATAATTGTCTGCTAAAAGCCCCCGATTATTATGCGACGAATAGGAAAACA
Source organism: Saprospiraceae bacterium (assembly GCA_965277445.1). Lineage (GTDB taxonomy): Bacteria > Bacteroidota > Bacteroidia > Chitinophagales > Saprospiraceae > JAFMDF01. The sequence continues at coordinate 770,748 of CBDICY010000013.1, forward strand.
AAATCTTGTATGTATACCGACTACATGATTTATAGCCCCAATCTGCCAATGATTAAGTCAGAAAGTGGACATAATTTAGAAACGCTTCAATTGGCAAGTGTCCTCACCGCTCCTGCTGTTAATTTTGGTGTCGTTAAAAAGAGAGAACCGCATAGAATTTCAAAAGTGGAAGGAATTATGAAACGAAGAATTGCCAAGGTTTTGGCGATTGCTTTGGAGCATGAACATCGTGCGATTGTGCTAGGTGCTTGGGGATGTGGCGTTTTTCAGAATGACCCAAAAGAGATTGCTTCTTGGTTTAAGGAAGTAATTGACACACAATTTAAGAATGAATTTGAGAAGATTGTTTTTGCGGTTTATGGCCGAAATAAACGATTTATCAAACCCTTTCTTGAAGCATTTAGCTAATAAATAGGATAATTGAAAATACGAATGGGGTTGTATCAAAACATTCGGCAAATATTTTTTAGCCGAATAAAATTTCAAAATCCTCCCCCTAAGCCCCTCCAAAGGGGGAAAGTTCTGTGCAATTTGAAAAACCAGAACTATTAATGGTGGGTTTTTTCAAAACGGGTCTTTTGATACAGCCTCATTGTCTTTTTAGGAAAGGATAGTTATTATTAACGTATAAATTTAGGTTTAATTACAGAATATGTATCTCCACCCGCTGATTTTTCCGTTTTCCATCAGCGGTTCTATTCGAAGATCTTGGTTTTTGCTTGCCATACCCTGCATACTTGATACGATAAGAACGGACACCTTTTTCCATTAAATAAAAAGCGACCGCTTCTGCTCGTTCATTGGCTAATTTTTCGCAAAATTCATCATCGCAATTTCCATTGGAATGCCCATCAATCTTAATGGACAAGTGTTCTTTATTCTTGAGGACTTCATATAATCTATTCAAAGTTGCCTTGGATTTGGCATTAATTTCGGTTTTATCTACATCAAAATAGACGATTTTTAAACTTGATGTTTGGCGAACGGTAGTCCGTATTCGCTTTTTTGTCGTGGTATATTCTGATGAAACAGCAACAGAGGACTGAGCAATCAATTGGATGGAAAAGCATACTAGCAAAATGCCTAATAAGGGAAAGTGTTTGTTCATCTTGAGGGATTGAGTTGTTGGTATTCTATAAAATGTTGTAAATACAGATTCAAATATACTAATATATATAATTTATTGCTACTTGTTTTGCTACTTAATTCGTTGAAAGTGGATTAAAAAATAATGCAATTACCTAAATTGGTAGAGGGGTAACGGTCAAAGGTAGTCGATTAACAACAATCAAAACAGGGAAGTGCTATAAATGTACGCCTAAATTGCTGTATGTTTTAACCCGCTACCTTTGACTTATTACCACCAACCGTTAACCAGGGTATTCTTTTACATTACTAAACAAAAGAACTTAAACCAAAGCTTCCGCATGAATTTCTTCCAAAGTCTGCGTTCTAGCCCGTTCAATTCGAGCAAAGCGCTTCATAAACTGGTCTTGTGCGTAATCTGTAAAAGCATCTTTTTCCAAACCAAAAGGTAATTGATCATATAAATCATTGCCTTGTTGAACTTGCGCTGCTGCCAACACCATCATTTTTTGCATTTGATCTTGTACCGCATCCCAAACAGAAGGACCGTTTTCTGAGATTAATCTGGACAATAGAAAGATACCGTAGGCTATGTGGCGAGACTCATCTTGTTTTAACTTAGCGGTAAACTGCACCATACCGGGCATTATATTATTGGCATCTAGCACTTTATTAAAAGTCAAATAACCCGTTTCTGCTAAAACTCCTTCAATAATCATATTATAAGTTACCGAAGCTCTTGCCATGTTTTCTGGAGAGGCATCCGTTGTCAAGGCATTTAAAGCGTTAGGTAATGCTTCGTAAAACAGGGTTTGATAAGCAGGCACTAAAGCATCCTTTCTAGCCTCCGCAAATATTTCTTCGCCGATAACCTCTTTAATAAATCGACTAAATCCTTCTACATGCTTGGCTTCTTCCCAAAGAAAAGAAGTTAGAAACATTTCTTCCTCTAATCTGCCTTCTTTGGCAACTGCCATAATCAAAGGCAATAAATCTAAGGTGACGGCTTCCTCTCCTGCCTGAAATTGCGTGACCACCCGAGCAATAAATATTTTTTCTGAATGACTTAATTGATCCCAATCTTTTTTGTCTTGAGTAAAATCAATGGCGGCGGGATCCCAAATACCATATTTCTTGGCTTTAGCCCATAATTTCATTGGAAAAGAATCAAAATCGAGCCCTTTAGTAACGGTTTTGAACGAGGTTCTCATAATTATAATAGTTTAAAATTTTTATTATCGAAATAAAAAGTGATGAATATTAATTTTAGCCAAATGTAATAATAATATTTCATCTAATTGAATTAATGCCAATGAGATATAAAGGGGATTACAGGGGATTTTAGGAAATAAAGAGGAAAATTGATTAGCTGAAAACCTAGTTGTTAGCCAATATTTTATAAGTTACTTCGAAAATAGGTTTGCTTGTTTATTGTTAGAGATGTAGATTCCACATCTTTTAAAATGAGTAGTGTAAAACCTTAATATTTCCTTGTATATTTATTGATTCATTCCAAGCAAAACGAAACACAAAAGACAATGGGGAACATTAAAAATGTTTTTACAACTACTGATTTTGAAAACATAACGGGCGTTAAAGCGCATACTATTCGCATCTGGGAAAAACGATATAATTTATTTCAGCCAGATAAATCGACTCGGAATATTCGACATTATAATTTGCAAGAATTGCAGAAGTTGTTAAATGTTGTCCTATTACAAAAACAAGGGTATAAAATATCTAAAATTGCTCAATTAACAGCAACCGAAATTGCGCAAAGTGCAAGTGCTTTTGTGAATATTAACATTGAAGAGGGTTACCTATTGAGCCAACTAAAAATGGCAATGTTTGGATTTGATACAGTACTATTCAATCAAACTTATCAGCAGCGTTTGGAGGGGAATACATTTAGGGAAGTGTTTATAAATTTTTTGGCGCCCTTTCTCTATTTTTTGGGGGAATTATGGCATACACAATCCATTACCGCTGCGCATGAACATTTTATTACCAATCTGATTTACCAAAAAATTCAACTAGAAATAGAAAAATTGCCCATCAATAAAAAGAAAACAGATACGCCTACTTTTATTCTATATCTCCCTGAAGAAGAAATGCATGAAATGGGGCTGCTCTTTTTGAATTACGAATTGAAACGCAATGGTTTTCATACCATATACCTGGGAAGAAGCATTCCTTTTAATGATTTATATAAACTAAAAGAAATTGCTCCGTTAATTCATTGGGTGAGTGTATTTACAATGAAGGCGAGTAATGCTGAAGTATCGGATTATCTGTCTCAAGTTAATACTTTATTAAAGGATAGCTCGCACCAATTCTGGGCAATTGGACATACCTTAAAAGAGGTAGAATCAGATGTTTTTTCAGCGCAGATTAAATTGTTTTCTTCTATAAAAGCGGTTGTAGAAACACTATGATACGGAAGAAAAACCCGTTAAATTGAAAACAATAAAAATACGAATCATTTCCCATTTGTACTGCACGACCCATTTAATAAGAACGAATACGAAGGGTTGTAAAATGATAAGCGATTAAGTATTTAATCCAAGGACAATTTTATTTTCCCGTAACAAAATACATTTTCATCAGTCCTTTATTTTTAACCGTTATTTCACCTCGATAAGCGCAGTCAAAAATATCTTTCACTAAGTCATAAGTACTGCTAGAAATGTTTATTTTCCCAAGTTGAGAATTGGTTTCCATCCTGGAAGCAATATTCACGGTGTCTCCCCAAATATCATAGGCAAATTTTTTGATACCGACTACTCCTGCTACGACTGGACCTGTATTGATGCCTATTCGGATGTCAAATATCAAAGTATCCTTTGGGGCATTTTGTTTTTCTTGACTGATAAAATCAATAATATCTAGAGCGGCGGCTACTGTTTTGGTCGCATGATCTGCAGTTGGCAAAGGTAGGCCACCAACACACATATAGGCATCACCAATTGTTTTGATTTTTTCAAGCCCATGTTTTTCTATAATGGCATCAAATGCAGAAAAATAATAATCAATTCTTGCGACTAATAATTCAGCGGGAATCTTTTCGGTATGTTTAGTAAAATCTTTAAAGTCTGTAAATAAAACGGTAACCGCATTCATTTTTTTAGCGACGACTTTGCCATTTTCTTTCAATTCGGCGGCAGTTTCGGCGGGTAAAATATTTAGTAATAATTCGTCGGATTCTTTTCTGGCTTTTACAACGGATTTATAATTTTTGTAAAGTAGGAAACTAAAGAAAGTAATTAATCCTAAAATAGCGGCTAAACCATTGGTGAGTACCTGTTGGATTTTCTTTTCTTGATTGAGTAAATCAACTTCTATTTGCTTTTGGGAGACTTCAAAGTCGGTGCGTAAGTCTGCAATTTTTTGCACCTCTTCCAAATTATTGACACTATCTCGGTAAGTAATATGTGCCTTGTAAGCAGCTAGTGATTTATTTGGCTGGTTGGCCTTTTCGTATAGTTCAGATAATTTTAAATGAGCATCGCTGATTTGTTGCTTTAGCTGATGTTTTTGAGCCAATTCCAGACTTTGAGTAGCAAAATCTAAAGCTTTAGCTGGATTGCCTTTTTTCTGATATATATCTGAAATATAAGTGAGATAGACTGCGATTGGGTAAAAACTGCCTAATTCCTCCAAAAGAATAATGGCTTGATTCATATTTTTTTCTGCGGCACCATCATTTTCAAATGCTGCTTCAATCATCCCCATATTACCCAAAGCATAGGCTTGACCAAGTGGATAATTTACTTTTTCAAAAATAGAATCAGCTTCTTTCGTGAAAATTAATGCGGTGTCTAGTTGCCCTTGATTGAAATATTCATCACCAGCATTTAAGAGTGCACTAGCAAGATTAATAGAATCTTGTTCAATTCTTAGCGCTTTTAAGGCACGATTATAGTAGACCTTAGCGTTTTTCGGATTCCCCATAATGGAGTAAACATCGGCAATAGATACATAGACGCCCCCTGTTTTTATATTATTGTCTAGGGCAATTTTAGCCGCTTGAAAATAACTTTCTATCGCTGCATCTAATTCACTTTTCAACCTGAGTGCATTCCCTTTTTCTGAGTAACCAATTACCAAATAGGCATTGGAGTCAAGGGTAGTTGCTGTATGTATTAATTCTAAACTAAAACTTAATTTTTTCTCAATATCGGTGTGTTCAATGGCTAATTGCATGAGTATTTTTAGTTTATCCTTTTCTTGATAAACGGAATTTGTATAAATTAATTCAAGGCTATCTGATAAGATTTGATTTTGAGAAGATAGCGTGCTATAAAGTAGGAAGATGGAACTTATTATTAAATAAGCCTTTTTATAAGGAGATAAATAAATGGCAGAGGATGGATATATCATGCTATATAAAAATGGTCTGGGGTAGGTGAATTTTCGGTTAATTTATTCAGGAATCCGTTGCAAAAGTGTGGTGTGCAACGGATTCTTTTATAGATAAGTAACCTTTTGGATAAAAATTAATAGCGTTTACATTCGCTTATGTATTTGAATCTTAGGATCTTGTGTAAGAGGTTTTCCATCTATTATGTAAGTTATCTCGTATTCCTCTAGGTTATTTTCTTGAGCATCAGGAGATATATGACCTAACCAAGTGCCGTTTTCTTGTTCATGAGGCGCTTGATCAAATAAATTAGGAGAGGAGGGTTTAGCTTTAATAGATTTTATTTTTGTTATATCTCCTGCATGAACCCATATTACATTATCATTTGGTTGAACGGGGGTTGTTAAGCTTTTATCTGAATCATTTGAATTGCCTACATTATCATGATAATCAGTAATTTCTAATGGAGATGGCTTTGATTTCATAGCACTAATTAGAATTAAACGCTGAGACATAGTAATTGATTTTTAAGAGTGAATAGATAATTAATATTTTATTTAGGCTTAATATTAGGGAAATTAACATTTGAAACAAAAGACAAAAAAGGCGCATAATTCCAATAAAAGAATGGATATTCTTTTATTGAATTTGATTAAAGTGTTGATATACAGATGTTTAAATGCGAGTAAGTATTAGTTTTTCATTCTGATTTTGAAACACCTAACAACTTCTGATCCTACTCGAACCTTTTTCTTTTAGATACTAGGATGACAGAATAGAAGGGTTTTCTTATAAAAACCTCAGTACCTAAAAATCAAGTCAAAGATTTGAAAATATCGATTCGAAGATACAATCCATAGCCGTCAGGTTAAGAATATAATCATTGATAATCAGTAATTTACGATGATGTCGATATTTTAAGATTGCATCTTAAAATCAATATTTCTTACGTTTTCAACGTAATTTGCTTGCAAAAATCCAGATTTTGAATCGTTAGCCTGACGGCTATGGATACAATCTTCGAATATCGACTCCAAAGTTGGATTGAAATTCGGTGCCGATGGTCGAAGATTGCAACTTCGACCCAGTATTTTTCATGTTTTAAAAATGATTTCCTGTAAAATCATTTTTAAAAGAAAACCCTAGGCAGAATAGCGACAAATGACGAATATGGTTTACTATTCATTAACTTGGATCCTGTTATAAACCTGTTAAACGAATTTAAAATAAGCCTTCTACATGGTTAATCATTTAACTTGGGGGCAAACGTAACTTGGAAATGAATTTCCAAGAAAGAAAATTATTTAAATTCCTTTGGAAATGAATTTCCAAGTTACGGCAGACAAAATAAACTAACTCGTCATTTCAAACCTTATAATGCACACATACAAAATACTAAATATCTTTTTTGGCTGTTGTCTATTTATTTTACTCAACGCCTGTAGTAGCCAAAATACAGTAACGCAAAATCATACCGAGGCAAAAGGTCAACCTGCCTTCGGATTAGACTATAAAATTTGGAAAATTTATCAAGACTCAAAAGACCATTATTGGTTCGGTAGTAATGGCAATGGCGTATTTCATTATGATGGAAAAAAGCTGATCCAGTTCACCGGAAAAGATGGTTTAGTCAGTAATACTATTCGGAGTATAAAAGGCGACCATTTAGGGAATGTGTACATCGGAACACCTGGAGGCGTTAGTAAATACGATGGCAAGACTTTTACGACTTTAGGGCCTGTAAAAGCTTCCAATGAATGGAAATTGACCCCAACTGATTTATGGTTTAATTGTAACGGCAATGCCTTATACCGCTATGATGGGGAATCACTTTTTGAATTGACCTTGCCTGCACAAGACTTAAAAAAAGCCTTTGGCATAGACGTAGTAGGCGTAGGTTTTAGTGGGATGAATAATAGTCCTTATGCGGTTTACGGTTTAAATAAAGATAAAATGGGAAATCTTTGGATTGGAACGGTGTCCGCAGGCGCGTTTCGATACGATGGCAACGATTTTTTATGGGTTGGAGAAAAAGAATTATCTACCTTGCCTGACGGTCGAGTACCTGGCGTTCGGTCGATGCTAGAAGATAAAAATGGCTATATGTGGTTAAGTAATTTTATTAGCAAATATGAAATCAATGAGAACGGTGCAGCCTACAAAAAATTAGTCGGGATTGATCCCACTAGCGAATTGTTGCAAGATATGCTCCCTTATTTCAACTCAGGCTTATCCGACAAGGAAGGCAATTTATGGATGACCACTTATGGAGGTGGCGTTTGGAAATATGATGGACAGGAACTGCTTAATTTTCCTGTTATAAATGGGGTAACCGAAGCTTTATTAGTCTCCATCTACCAAGATAATCAAGGCGTTTTGTGGTTAGGGACGGATAATGTTGGGGCGTTTCGATATAATGGGGAGACGTTTGTGAAATTTGAGCCTATGAGGAAGTAGGTTGGCAATTTTCAATTTTCAACCTGCCCGCTGCGCAGTCGTGCGGGTTTTCAAAAAAGGGAGAAGTGCCAATTTTTTGTATCCTGCCTGAAACCTAGTGCCCGATACCTGACACCTAATAATAACCTAAAATTATGAATCCCTAAAATAAAAGATAAGCTATGGTCGTAAAGTTGTTATCAATATTTAATAGGTGATGTATTAAAATGGTGGAGAGATGCAATTTGATGGTGGGGGATACTTTCAAAGTATCCCCCACCATCACCACCTTTGGTACACCACCATTTAATAACTAGCTAATAAAAAGCGATGAAGGATTTTCAATTTAAAGGATGCTATAATAAAAGAGCGATGCTGAGGAAACTATTATTACCGATATGTTTATGGTGTGGGTTGGTCCAGTTAAATGCGCAAGAATCGGTCAACCTAAAACTAGGCATAGAAGCAGGTATCTTACCTTTATCAGAAGATACCGAAAATTTAGGCTTATTCCTGAATGTGGAGCCTAAAATCAACATTTTTGAAAATACTTTTCTTGGTGTGAGGTTTGGTCTGGTTATCAATTCTCATGTATTTGAAAATAGCAATAGTTTTGAATACTTGATTGAGGAAAGTTTTGATAATGCGATCTTTTCCTTTGTCCCAACGATTGATTATTATTTGAATGACAACCAGTATCGCCCTTACATTGGGGGTGGGGTAGGGCTTCACTTACAAGCGAACCCGATAGAAGTTTTCCCTATTACTTCGAGTTTTTCCGAAGCGGTCATAGACGGAAAGGTCAAAAAACGCATAGGTTTTCTAGTAAGAGGCGGCTTTGAAACAGGTAAATTAAGAATCGGCATAGAATACAATTTTGTACCCAAAGTAGATATTGAAATTCCCAATGGGGAAATCGTTGGAACGGTGGAAAATCACTACGTTGGATTGTCTATTGGGGTGATGTTTGGAGGCGGGAAAAATTTTGAGTAATGCCATAAGGCAAAGGACTAAAGGCAAATGGCAAAGGGTAAATACTGTGTTTAGAACAGTCCTTTATCCCTAAAAAAGAGGGTAGAATATACGCTCACATAAGTTTCGTCCTTTCGCCTTTCTCCCTTTGCCCTTTCGCCGAATAATAAAAAAATACCATGACACCACCACTATTCAAATGGACTATTTTGTTCGCCTTAACAATTGGTTTTACGACCTGCAATGGGCAAATCCAAAAAGAGGTGCCAAAAGAAAACCTAAGCAAATTAATACGGAGCGGACAAGCAAAATTGATCACTTCAAAAGATGCCCGCGAAGGAGAGAATGTACATTGTAGTTTGGAAGACCAAGCGGGTAACCTTTGGTTTGGTACGACCGCCGATGGTATTTATAAATATGATGGACAATCCTTCACGCAATTCACCACTTCCGATGGACTGTATAGTAATACGGTTTGGTGTGTTTTTGAAGATACAACGAGTAAGCTTTGGGTCGGCACAGCTGCTGGGGCGAGTTATTACAACGGCAACACCTTTACGAAAATTCAAATCACTAGACCAAATGGGGATAACTTATTTCCGACTACTTTACAAAATAATTTGGCATCTGGTAGGTATGATGTATTCGATATTATACAGGACAAAAGCGGTAAATTATGGTTTGCGACCGTTAATGGGGTTTATATTTACGCAGACAATTCTTTCACGTCATTTATAGTGAATGAAGGCAAGCGGGGTTTTAGGAATCCTAAAAAAAACAATGTAGAACGGATTTTAGAAGATAGTTCAGGTAATTTATGGTTTGGCGGACGAGTGAACGAAGGCGTCTTTCGCTACGATCCCCGCTTACCAAGCGGACAGGGAAACTCCTTAACCAACTTTCCCCTAAAAGCATTGAAAGGACATAATTGGGCGTGGCCTGTTTTGGAAGATAAAAACGGTCATATTTGGTTTAGTAATTGGGGCGGTGTTTATCGTTACGATGGCAATTCCTTTACCACTTTTACTCAAAAGGATGGTTTAGCTAGTGATACCGTTACTCGCATAATAGCCGACAAAAATGGCATTCTTTGGTTTGGTTGCGGTGGGGAAAATGGTGGACTTTGTCGTTATGATCCCCGTTTACCGATTGCCAAGGGAAAATCGTTCACTTGTTTTACCACCAAAGATGGACTCATCAATAACAAGGTTTGGACGATTTTAGAGGATAGCGCTGGATATATTTGGGTAGGCACTAGGAACAATGGTTTGTCTCGTTTTGATGGGGAACGGTTTATTACTTTTTCTGCGAAGGGTGCAAAAAATTAAATCCTATCCCGTTCTCTAAGTCCTTTCTACCAATTACTAATTGTAAGGTGTTTGTTACTGTAATTGCTCTTATATTGTTATTGCGTCTGAGGTTCATTTGTTTTGAATTAAGGACATAAGACAACTTGACCACCCCAATTCTTCAAATGGATTACGATTTGCCTTTCTTGCTGTGCAGGCCTGCATGGTTTTGGTTTTCTTTTCTTTTTGGTGGGGTTAACGATTGGATTGTAAGGATATAAAATATGTATTTATCTCTAGTTTATTTTTTGTCGACCGTTGATCTTAATTAAAAAAAGAAAAACAAATTTATGAGCAAAATAATCCTTAATAACTCAAAATTAATTAGTAATGGCATACTTAACAATCTCAAATTCAATACAGATTTTAAGAAAAATTGATGGTAAACAATTTAAAAATGTTAGAGGCTCAATTTATAAGAAACCTATTTATTTTTTCAGCAAATACGAAGAGAACATTCTACTAGGACTGCAAGAGTTATGGAAAAATCCAGAAAATTTCATAGCTGTTTATTATGTACCAATTGAAACCAAAGATAAATTTAAGTATGTTTTTGAAGGAGGAAAACCTGCTTATCATTATGATGCTACTTGTGAAAGATTAACTTCTAATTTTACAAACTTTGAGATTCCTGCTGAAATAAAAGAAAAAGGTTATGAGGAAGTTCAAAGGTTTAGAAAGTGGTTTAAGCAAAGCATGTATTTAATGGAAAAGCCAGAGATATTTACAATGAGGCTATTTCATGCTTTTAATATACAAGTAAATCCAAAAGCTATTGAGTATGATAACTCGGGAGTTGAGGAAAAAGAGAATTTAAATCTAAGAGAATTAGAAAAGAGAATTGATAGAATTCTAAGGGACGCAGGACAATTTTGGCATCAGAATTTAGATAAGCAAGCTATAATAAGAAGATTTCAAAAATATACATTTCTCGGATATAAGCATGAGGAAATATATAATAATGATACAGGACTTTCAGATTTAGAATTGAAGGATTTTTTGAAATTATATGATATTCAGTTTAAAAGACCTCTTAGAGATTTATTGATTGAATATTATCGAGTAAAATTAAATCCCAGTTTACAATTCGAAGGAAGATTACTTGAACAGCTTGGATTCAAACCATGTAAATCATGTCAAGGAGATATGGGGAATAAGGTGTATAAAGAGATTCGGCCAATTAGAGGAAAAAAAATAGGAAGTCATTTAAAATTAAAGGATGATATACCAAGTCCAGCTGAACAAAAAAGACTTCTAAATAACTTAGGTTGGTAAAAAAAGGAATAAACATAAATAATAAAAAGTTTGAATAGAAATTAAATGTGCTTAATCAAGAAATGATTCATATTTCTCAGTATTTTTTTTATCCGCCTGAATGGGTTATCAAATTAATGCTACGATCTTGGAAGATTGCATCTTCCAAGCTATATCTCACGAGTTTTTAACTTGTCTAAATACCTGTTTAAGAAAAAATAAGCGATAAAATCGCAAAAGATATGTGCGCCGAGCATGACATACCTCTAACGGGTGCAAGTCCCAAAAGAGCCTAAACGACAAGGAATCTTAGCTGAAGGTAAGGGTGTCCACCGTGAGGAGGAATCTGAAGGAAACCGTAGGCAAAATTAGGTTTTGACGAACAGAAATCAGATAGTAGGCTTTCGCAAAAGGGCAACCGATCATTGAATCGGGACTCCCAAAAGTCGTTCGGAAATTTGCGGGGGTAAATCTGGCAGAGCCTAATGAAAGAGTTATGTCTTACCTCGGGAGGTCTTGGACTAGTTTCGTTATACTAGTGTCCAAGAAGTCAGCAGAGGTCATAGTAGGAAAGCAAACCTTGTCAAATACACCTTCTGTGTTGAAGGAAAAAAAAAAGGAGAATAGGACAAGAGAGGCTAACTTCGAAGGACTGAATTTTCTAACAAAAGGAGCAGACTTGAAGATGCGTAAAAAGCAAGGACAGCAAAGTAAAGGCGAACAACTCAGCTTATTTCCAAAGCAGATAGTATCGCTACGCCCTAAACCCAAAGCAGATAGCGGAACTATCGAAAGGGGATTGAGGGAGTCCAATTACTTTTCGCTACTCACAAGGAATCGAGCCTTTACCGAGACATTGCTAGAACAAGTAATGTCACCGACAAATCTAAACAAAGCGTATGAAACAGTAAGGTGCAATGGCGGCACATCAGGCGTTGATTCGATGGATATACTGAACTTGAAAGCGTATCTAAAAGAAAATGGGAAAAGACTAATCCAAGAGGTACTAAAGGAGCAATATGCCCCTTCAATGGTACTAGGAGTGGAAATACCAAAATCGAGCGGAGGAGTACGTCTATTAGGCATACCTACCGTATTAGACCGATTAATTCAACAGGCAATCCATCAAGAATTAAGACTATTGTACGAGCCATTATTTAGTGAACACAGCTATGGATTCCGACCAAAGAGAAGTGCGTTGCAAGCCATAGAACAATCGAGTAAATATATATCTCAAGGCTACCATTGGGTAGTAGATATAGATTTAAAGAACTTCTTTGACTTGATAAACCAAGACCGCTTAATGCAGAGACTGTCAAAAGGGATAGGGGATAAACGGCTACTGCGCCTAATCCGAAAATACCTAAGAACAGGAATGCTGCTAGGGGGACTGGAACAACAAAGGACAAGTGGCACGCCACAAGGTGGACCGTTGTCTCCACTACTATCCAACATAGTACTAGACGAACTAGATAAAGAGTTGGAGAAAAGAGGGCATCTGTTTGTACGGTATGCGGACGACTGCAACATCTACGTAAAAAGTAGAGCAGCAGGAGAACGGGTACTCCAATCAATTACCAAATTCATAGAGAGTCGATTAAAGCTCAAAGTGAATAAGGAAAAGAGTGGCGTTCGACGATGTGATCAGGTGAAATTCTTGGGCTATACGATACAACCAAATGGTGGTATACGGATAGCAGACAAAAGCCTAATCCGTTTCAAAGAGAAAGTCATAAAAGTGACAAAAAGAAACAGAGGGGTAAGCTTTTCCAGGGTAATCGCTGAACTCAACGCCATTCACCAAGGCTGGGTAAACTATTTCAAACTAGCAAACTGTTGGCTGCCATGGCGACAATTAGACAGTTGGATAAGACATCGCTTGCGTACTTATCGACTTAAACAATGTGGCAGAAGACACACTATCTTCAAATTCCTCCGAAAACTAGGAGCGCAACCAAGAGAATCTTGGGCAGCGACCTTATACGGAGGAGGTTGGTGGAATCTTTCAACTAAGATTGTATGTCAAAGAACGATGAATAAGAGATGGTTTGACCAAAAGGGGCTACACTCTCTTACTGATTTGGTTACTCGGAAACGGTTCAACTGTTAGAAGAAACCGCCGTGATACGTTAAAGCGTACGTCCGGTGGTGTGAGAGGTCGGAAATAAAGATAAACACCTTTGCGGAGTCCGCAGGTCTAAATGGGTATCTTTATTTCCTCCTACTCGATTAATTTTAAGATGCAATCTTAAAATATCGAAATAAACGTAAATTGTTGATTATCAGAAATAATTTTAAGTCTGCGGACTTGAGATGTATATCTCGTCATATCCAGATGACCGAAAATAATATCAACAATCGTCAGGAGACGACGAGATAGTGTGTTCTGGTCTGGAGACTGAAATAACTGATTTTGGCTAAGTGGTTGAATAGGGAATTTGTTTGTATTTAAAATTTTGGACATTTATTTATATTTGGATTAATACTTTTTAGATTATCGGCATGACAGTAAGTTTTCCGATTACTTGAACTACTTACAACTAAAAAAGAAAATGACTGTAGAATTAAGGATAGAAAAAGAAATTCAAAAAGAAGGTGGTAGGCTTAAATTGAATGAATTAAATGCAAAATATGCAGAATTTCTTTCCATGCAATTAGATAGATTTCAACAAGCGGCTAATTTTATTGTGAAACAGTTGAACTCAATAGATTATATCGAAGTAGGCATTATTGACAATTACGGATTTAATGCCTTCGCAATAGGTCAAAATGGCAAATATTTTATTGGCATAAATCGGGGTCTAATAGCAACAATATCATTAATGTTTTCAAGATTATTTGCTGATAAGGAATTTTTAGAATTTGTCGGGGACGTAGAAAAAGAAAATGATAATTTACCTTTGATAGATAATATATCACCAAATTTTGAGGCGACTGTTAATAATTTACCAACATTTAAACCACCACAAGACCCAACCAGAAGAGAAACTGCAAGATTGTTTTCATGGCTCGCTTATGACTTAATTTTAGCACATGAATTAGGTCATATAATAAGAGGTCATACTGACTTGTACGCTTCAAAAGGAAATTTTAGCCTTAGCGAAAACGAAGTAATAAAAGCTAATAGAGCCTTTAAGCTGGAAAGAAAAACTTTAGAAATGGATGCGGATATATGGGCGTGTAATATGCTGCTAACAACGGAATTAAATAGATGTTTGGGTAGAACTGGTATCCCAGGAGAGCATTGGAAATGGAGCTATGAAAGACCTGGAGTTATTTTGTTGAATTTTTCATTTGTAGTCTCCACAGTATTTAAAATTTTTGGAGATACACGGCTTGATTATAAACCATTTGAGGAACAATTATATCCAGTCCCAAGGTTAAGGTTCATTATCAGTAAACTTCGAATTGCAGATAATCCAGAGTTTAATAAAATAAATGAAAAAGGTTGGGTCGATATAGATGAAAATGGTGTTCCAATTCATGTAAAACTAGCTTTTGATACTATTGAGGAGGCATTTAAGAAAATTACGGGAAAGGATAATGATAAAGTGTCAGCAAAAGATGCAAGAGGTGATATGGGAAAAAAACAATTAAATGTCTTAAGAACACATTGGAATAATGAATTAATTAGAAAATTAAAACCATTTTCTCATATAAAATTAGAGCCAATGAAAATTTTAAAATGAAAAGAGTAGTAGTAACTTAATTACATCTTCCAAGCTATATCCAAAATTTTTTAACTTGTCTAAATACCTATTTAAGAAAAAGCAAGCGATAATATCGCAAAAGATATTGATTTTAAGATGCAATCTTAAAATATCGACATCATCGTAAGTTGCTGATTATCAGAGATTATGTTTTTAGCCTGACGGTTATGGATGTAATCTTAAAATATTGAAGACGATGAGATAGCCCGTTCCAGTCGTAACAGATTTATGATGTAAGATGTATGAATTATGATTTAAGATTTTTTAAACCTCCAATTCCCCCTCCACCAAAGCCACCCAATACCGCACCCCAGTCATCAAAATGGCATCATTAAAATCATACTGCGCATTATGCAAAGGCTGACCACAATGATCACCAAAACCATTCCCAATTAAAATATAAGCACCATCGACCTTTTCCAACATAAAAGCAAAATCTTCGCTAAAGGTGATGGGCGCACAATTGCCATTAACTTTATCCGCACTAACGACTTTGGTAGCCGCCGCAATAGCTTGTTCCGTTTCCTTGGAAGTATTAACCGTCGAAGCAAAACTAGTAGCAATCTTAAAGGTATAATCGACCCCAGCAGCGAGGCATTGACCTTTGACGATGCGTTCCATTGCTTCAGTGATTTTAGCTAAAGCTGCATCGGTGTAACAACGAGTATCTCCTTTAATTTTAACGTGAGATGGCACGACATTGACCGTTCCATTGGTGATGAATTCGGTAACTGATAAAACCGCCGCTTCTTCCGTAACACTTAAATTTCGGGAAACAACGGTTTGTAAAGCGGTGACGATTTGTGCACCTACGACCATTGGGTCGGTGTAGCTATGCGGCATGGCAGCATGGCCACCTATGCCTAGAATATCAATTTCAAAATTACTTTCACTTGCCATAATAAAATGAGGGCGGATGGCAAAATGCCCAGCATCCAGACCGGGTAAATTATGCATCCCATAAACGGCATCTATTTGCCAACGAGTAAATAAACCATCGGCTATCATGGCTTTAGCACCTAAACCATGTTCTTCTGCTGGTTGAAAAATAAAATAAACCGTCCCATTGAAATTTGGATTTTTAGCTAATTCGTGGGCAGCTCCTAATAACATCGTCGTATGTCCATCATGTCCACAAGCGTGCATCACGCCTTTGTGGGTAGATTGATGCGCAAAATCGTTTTGTTCGGTAATTTTTAGCGCATCTATGTCTGCCCTTAAACCAATGGAACGCTGACTAGTGCCATTTTTTAGAATGCCAACCACCCCCGTTTTGCCAATATTTTGATGGACTTCCAAGCCAAATTCGCTTAGTTTTTTGGCAAGAAAGGCAGCCGTTTTGGTTTCTTCAAAACCGAATTCTGGGTGTTGGTGGAGGTGATGCCGCCATTGGATGACTTTTTGTGCTATGGACATACTTATAGATTTTTGTTTGCTTAGCATATTTTCCGACAATATAGGAATATAACTAAAAAGGGAAGCTATTACGGCTTTTCAATATTAACAAATGGGCAAATGAGGGACGAAGCTACGCTCCTTTGGAGCATTTTTAGCATCATTTTGCTACAGACTGCGCCAGAGCGATGCTCTTTTGAGTTTAGAAATATAAGAGCTTTAGCTTCGAAGCCGTCTGTAACAATTCCAATAGGCTCATTTTCCTAAGGAGCATCGCTCCGACACAATACCTGAGTTTAGGCTAATATTAGTAGTGTGCAACCAAGTAATTGAACCTGATTTTGTAATAGGAGTTATAATAATATTGATATGATTGGCAATTACGGATAATATAAACTATATTTGTTTGGCAATTACGGATAATATTATGAAAGGAACAAATTTAGGCGAATTCGAAGAGCTAATTTTATTAGCAGTTGGCATCTTAAACGGGGAGGCGTATGGCATCACGGTAATGGATGAAATAGCGACCCATACCAACCGAAAGGCAAGCGTGAGTACGATTCATGCGACTTTGAATCGGTTGGAGAAAAAAGGATTTATAGAATCTTTTAAAGGGCCAGCATCCCCCGTGAGGGGAGGGCGAAGCAAACGCTTGTACCGAATTAATTTGGCGGGGGAGCAGACCTTAAGAAATGTACGAGCGCAACGAGAAAAGTTATGGAATTTAATGCCTAAAACTTCCTTCGGTTATGAATGAACAACCACCTAAATGGGCTTTATGGTTTTTAGAAAAGACCTGTGCCGATCCTTTTTTGGACGAACTAGAAGGCGACCTTTTTGAACTCTTTGATAGAGATGTCGCCGAATTCGGAGTATCCAAAGCCAAACGCAAATTTATTTGGAATACCTTTTTCTCCCTTCGCTGGTATCGACTTCCCGGATTTAAGCACCTTCAAACAATGACTATGTACAATCACCATTTTAAAGTAGCCATTCGACATGCCGCTAAATATAAGTCGGCAACGACCATTCAGTTTTTAGGCTTATTATTAGGCATCGCCGCCGCTTTTTACATTGGCTTATTTTTAAAAAGTGAATTGGCTTTTGATCAAATGCATGTCAATAGCGATAGCCTTTATCGAGTACTTCGGTATGATCCAACTTCTGGCACAAGAGGACAGGCGACTTCTTCTTTACACGGGGAAACTTTGAAAGAGGAATTTCCTTTCATTTCGGTTTGTAGATTTGGCAATGATCCTGTGAAAATTGGAGATGTGAAACCTATTTTAGTAGAAGATTTTTTCTGGGCAGACTCCACTTTTTTTGAATTATTTACCTTTAAATTTATTCATGGGAATCCAGCGACTTGCTTAGATAAAGTCAATAGTTTGGTGATTACTAGAAGTAAAAGTTTGCAGTTATTTAATACCGAAAATGCCTTGGGGAAAACGATAAAAGTCAAAGTTTATGATGGCAATCAAGAATTTTTAATGGTCGTCAATGGGATAGTAGAAGACCCGCCTAAAAACTCTCATATTCAATTTAGTGGACTTGGCGCTATGGCAAATGCGGAAAATTTGTATGGTCGTTTATTAAGCCAATGGGGTTTCTCTTGGTTGCGGACTTATATTCAAGTACCAGATAATCGAATGGCGGAAGTCAAGGCGGGCATCCCCAATTTAATCAAGAAAAATCTCGGAGATAAAGCACCTCCTCAGGTTGGCATCGCCTTTCAAGATTTTAATAAAGTCTATTTATATTCTCAAAGTATTGCTAAGAATACTTTTGCAGGCAGTATTAAAAACCTGCGCATATTTGCAGCCATCGGTTGCCTAATTTTATTGATTTCTCTAATGAATTATGTGAATTTAGCAACGGCAAGAGCGGTTACTAGAACCAAAGAAATTGGGGTTCGAAAAGTATTGGGTTCTCAAAAAGGCAGCATTATCTCCCAATTTATGGTGGAATCCATCTTATTTATGGTTGTTAGTGGTTTAGGTGCTATCGCTTTGGTTAGTTTTTTACTACCTCAATTAAATGATTTAGTCAGTCTAGATTTATCGCTGCAAATATTAGCTTGGAGTGATTGGGCAATGATTGTTTTAGCACTAATAAGTTTAGGTTTTATCGTAGGCATCTTACCCGCTTTGGCAATGGCAAAATTGCCTTCCTTATCAGACAACAATTCGGCTATTCAATTTAAAGTAACGCAATGGTCTTTAACTAGAAAGTTATTTGTGGGCGTTCAATATGCGGTCACGTTGGTTTTATTGGTCGCCACTTTAGTCATCTATAATCAGTACGAATACCTGAAAAATTTTGATAAAGGGTTTGATTCCAGTCAATTGCTCCATCTTGCGGTGGATGACCGAGATGTCCAAGAAAAATTGAATGTATTAAAGGAAAAAATTAGTCAAATTCCGAATGTTTTAGCTGTAACTGCCACAGGAGAAGATTTACCAAGCGAGCTAAATAACACTTGGGATTTAAACTGGAATGGGTCGAATTTAAAACAGCCGATTCCCATAGACATTATTGGCGTAGACCAAGATTATTTTAATCTTTTAGCCATTGATTTAAAAGCTGGTCGGAATTTCACCAATGATTATATCGTTGATTCGGCAAGAAGTGTTATTTTAAACGAAAAAGCTTTTTCCTTAATCAATAAAGCCGATATGTTGGGGCAACAAGTAACCATTGCAGGACGGGCGAGAACCATTATTGGCGTAGCCGAAGACCATCATCATACGACCCTGCATGCGCAAGTTGCGCCAACTGCCTATTTCATTTTTCCAAGTGGAGCGAGGGTCAGTCCTGATAATCTCTTTATTAAATTAAAAACGGATAATATCCCCAATTTACTAAGCGAAGTAGAAGCAATTTGGCAAACCTTTTCTCCTGATCCACTAGTTTATAATTTTGTAGATGAAGCTTTTGCGGCTGCTTATGCGACCGAGCGAAAATTTAGCGTCTTGATTGGGGCCTTTACTTTCTTAGCCATCATTATTTCCATCATTGGGTTATTCGGGTTGATTAACTTCGTTGCCCAACTAAAACTTAAAGAAATTAGTATTCGTCGCATTTTAGGGGCTACTCAATTCAGTTTATTACACTTACTGGGCAAAGATTTTTTGAAGGTTTTCCTAGTAGCTTTGATTCTTGCTTTGCCAACCGCTTATTATTTTGCGACTGATTGGTTGACGAATTACGCTTATCATATTGAGTTAAATGGCACCCTATTAATATTGGCAACAGTTGTTTGTATTGGCATTTCCATCTTGGTTATTTTTTACCAGTTGTTGCGAACTACTCGAAGCAATCCTTCGGAGGTATTGGCTTCGGATTAAGAATAGATAATTACATAAAAAATTGATAGTATAAAAATATTATGGTCAGCTAATTTAGTCTACTATCCGTGTTCCTTCACTAATCCGTGGGTATTAATTACTACCACAGATTAGTGAAGGGACACGGATATTTATTTTTTTGGTTATTAATCGACCGTAAAATTAGGAGCTGTGCGAAATTTTAAAAGGAGGAGACATTTCCAATGCGAAAGGATGTAGCTTAGACCTCTGGTCTGAGTAGGCGTATTTTACGCTAAATTTACTACTCAGACCAGAGGTCTAAGCTACTTTTATTATTTAATCAAACAATCCCCATCATCCCCAAGTCCAACCGAATCTTCTTTCCACCTTCTTTAATAGACTGATAAATCGCCTCGACAATGATCATATCTCGTTTGCCCATTTCTCCTGGTGCAACATTTGGCGTCCCTTGCAGGATATGCTTAGAAAAATCATCCATTTGCAAACCTTGTTGCCGTTGATGTGGAAATGCTAAAACCTTCCCATCTGAAGTCCGACCACTCAAAGGGCCATAATTATTCGCAGGATTTAATTCCACCCAACCTTTATCGAAACTAGAGAATAAGCGATTGATATTTACATTATGCGAAGTGAAAATATTGCCTACTGCGCCATTGGGAAATTCAAACTGCGCCGTAATCGTTTCATCTGTATCTTTAAAATATTCAGGACGGGTACTAAACTCTTGTGCCATCACCGAAACAGGATTCATGCCCGAACCATAAATGATACTTTGAATCGAATAAACGCCCATATTCATCAAAGCACCACCACCAGATAATTTTCTATCCAGTCGCCATTGGTTAGGATTACCTCTAGAATTATAGGCCGCATCCGCAGAAACATAGCGGACTTCTCCATACGTTTTATCCTTTACGATACGCATCACTTCTTGGGTATACGGCTCAGAATGTAACCGATAGCCTACACTTAATTTTACGCCTGCTTGTTTACATGCAGCAATAATGGCATCACATTCCGCTACACTCACCGCCATTGGCTTTTCGCAAATTACATGTTTGCCTGCCTTGGCTGCTCGAATACAAAAATCAGCATGCATCGAATTGGGCAGTACTACATAAACAATGTCAATATCCTTATTCTCAACTATTGAATCGAAGTTGTCATAATTATAAATATTGGCTGCGGGAATCTTGTATTTGTCGGCCCAAATTTTCTCTTTTTCGGGAGTTCCTGTTACAATACCAGCCAATCGACAATGCTTAGTTTCTTGCAAGGAAGGGGCTAATTGGTATTCGCTATACCGACCTAAACCTACTAAGGCAACACCGAGTTGTTTTTCACTCTTTCCTTCGGTGACGGCACAAGCAGAAGGCAAACTACTGGCTAAACCGATGCCTAAAGTAAAGGTAGCAGTAAAGGTTCTTCTATTCATTTTTTTCATAAGTATCTATTTTTAAGAGCCTAAGGTCAATTTCAAAAAAGGAGAAAGTTAATAAGGCGCATTCGTAAAACCTAAGTTTTTTTATTTAATTCCTAAATTGGTCGTAATGGAGTAAGTTTGCAGGATGAAAAATAAACCCATACAACATTTACTGTTGCTTAATTTCGGTATGCTCTGCCTCTCTACTTCTGGCGTATTAGGTCGATTAATTCAATTGCCGCCACCGCTTATTATTTGGTATCGTGCTTTTTTTGCTCTACTCTTTATCGGTGCTTTTTGTTGGTGGAAAAAATACGATTTCCGATTTGATGTAAAAGCACATGGTTTAACGATTTTTCTATCAGGGGTATTTATGGCGGGTAATTTTGTCTGTTATTTTTATGCTTTGCAATGGTCAAATGTAGCGATTGGGATGCTGGCTTTATTTACTTTTCCTGTAATGACGACGCTTTTAGAACCCCTCTTTTTTAAGAGCAAATTCCAATGGATACATTTGGTTTTAGCAGGGTTGGTTTTATTAGGCATCTACTTTTTAGCACCTTCTTTTGATATGGACAATAGCATGACCCAAGGATTAGCAATTGGTCTAGTCGCCGCTTTCTCTTGGACGTTGCGCAATTTATTAATGAAAAGGAAAATCAAAACTTTTAATAGTTCGATTTTAATGTTTTATCAGTTGCTAGTTTGTGCTTTGGTCTTATTACCTGTTTTATTTATTTTTCCAATGGAAAACGTACCTTCTCAAATTCCTTACTTACTCTTTTTAGGCTTGGTCACTACAGCAATTGGACATACCTTATTTTTGCATAGTTTTAACCATTTTTCTGTCAGTACGGCGAGTATTATGTCCAGTATCCAACCTATTTTTGGAATTATTGTCGCCATCCTTGTTTTAGGTGAAATTCCAAGTGGCCGTAGTTTGATTGGGGGCGCTTTGATTTTGTTGACGGTAGTGATTGAGAGTCGACGGTCTTTGCGGTAAGTTTAATGATTATAAACACAAAAAATCATACGATAGACCATGAACGGTAGAGTAGTGAAGTTCTATAGAACGTCAGAAAATAAATGAATAAATCCGTTGGATTTTTGTCATTATAAATATAAATAGTGGAGTCCGTAGATTTCCAATCATCGGATAATATTTCTGTGAAATCATATCTGGTGGCGCTTAATTGTTCACCGATTATTGTTTCGCCGTCAATTTTCTGTGCCTTTAGTTTACTACCACCAAGACCTAAAAAGAGCAGGAATAAAGAAAAGGTAACTACATTTTTTAAATTCATGTGCGGGTGTAGGTTAGTAACGGATAAATAATAACTTGGACATCTTCTTCTAATTCCCCACGAACCCGCCCGCATGCACAGGCGTGCTGGTTTATTAACCCCACGAATTTTAGTTGTCCATTTTATTTTTCCATGAGTAGTGTTTATTCTGAAATGATTCATGTGGCAGTCCCTTTGCCATTAGCCCTTTGCCCTTTGCCGAATAAAGTCTTGTACTTAACGGAAATTAGGATTAAAATATAAAATACTACATTTAACGTTTAAAAGTAAGAAAACCATCCTAAAACTATAAAAATGAACTATCAATACTTAACAAAAGAAAAGCGCCAAAACTGGTTTATTCGATTTGCGGAAAAGGAATGTTTGCATGTCTCGCCTTTTTATTATGCCTTATCTAACAAAATAGCGGCAGACGAAACATTACTAAACTTAGCTGCCTTTTGCCGACAAGGGCAACCAATGCCCAATCTTTTTTTAGGCGCCGTTCATTTTTTGTTGTTAAAGCATCCGACTACTGAATTATCGAATTATTACCCTTCCATAAATGTGTATCCCAAAAGCGAATTACCCTTTCATTTATTCAAACGTTTTTGTATGGCGAATGCTGCGTCCATTAAAAACATCCTAGCGACGAAAATTGTCCAAACCAATGCCTTGAATCGGTCAGCTTATTTGATGCCCATTATTTTTTCTTTATTTGAAGATAATTCAACAATTAATTTAATCGACATTGGCACAAGTGCAGGGTTGACTTTAAATTTTGATTTGTATGAATATGACTATGGGGCAAAAGGCAAATTTGGCAATAGTCCAGTTAAAATCAATAGTGAAATTAGGGCAGGGAAATTGCCGAATTTTTCTGCAGGGAAAAGAACTTCAAGTTCTGGAAGCTCTAAACACTTCGAAAGAAAGCCAATTACCATCCAAAACAAAATTGGCATCGATCAAAATCCTTTGGATATAAAAGTACCTGAAAATGCCCTGTGGCTAAAAGCATTGATTTGGCCCGATAGACAACAACGATTTCAGCGGATGGAACAAGCCATTAAATTAGCGCAAGCGTCCACCGTTGAATTGATAAAAGCCGTCGAGGTAAGTGATTTTAAACGAATCATTCAAAATCAAGAGGCCACCATTCCATTGGTGATTTATCATACCCATGTGTTGTATCAATTTACGGAAGCTGCTAAAACAGAATTTTGGGCGATGTTGGATGAAATTGGACAGGAGCGAGATTTTTATTATTTGGCTGCTGAATCGGCAAGTGTTTTGAGGTATGATTATGGGCGGGCGGGTGTTTTAGTGGAGTTGACGGCTTATCAGGATGGGGAGAAGTCTAGTCAATTGGTGGCTTTGACGAACGGGCATACGGATTGGGTGGAGTGGGATGTTTGAATAAACATAAATTCATTTTTTGAAACATATTTTATTTTTACTAATTTTGAATTTTTATAATTAACGATTTAAATCCTACTAACCTTTTGAAATGACAGATTTAGAAAAATTGAAGCAAATTTTTAATAATCATGCTGAATTACCTAATTGGGGTTCTAGCGAAAAAAATCTGAAAGAAAATAATGATCCATGGTCTGCTGCTCCAAGTTATAGACTTGTTGATGAAATCTTAGTTGGGTTAAGTTTTAGTGGTTTTGATATTCTTAAGATACCTGATGAAATTTTTTCTTTTAAAAGTTTAGAAACGCTAGTTTTCGCCGACTTACCTGTTTCTAATATACCCGATGGTATTCAGAAGCTTGAAAGACTCAAAAAATTGGCTTTCGATTCTTTAAAATATTTAAAAGAGGTTCCGTATGGAGTTTTTTTATTAAGAAATTTAGATGAATTTATACTTAGAGATTGTGATCTAGAAGAAATTCCTTCTGAGTTTGGGAAGCTACAAAATTTAAATTTTTTAAGTTTATCAGGAAACAAAATAAAAAGTATTTCACCTGAAATAAAGAACTTGACGAAATTAAGTGGCTTTTATTTTGATCAAAATCGATTAGAAAAATTTCCATCTGAATTAACGGCTCTAACTAATTTAGTGAATCTAAATTTAAGTTCAAATAACATAAAAGCGCTTCCATTTGAAATCACAAATCTAATCAATTTAGAGGAACTAAATCTTCAAGGAAATCAATTCCAGATACCAGATAATATATATAAAAAAAAGCCACAAGAACAAATACGCTACATTTTAAATTTACAAAAACAAGGTGCAATACAGTTAAATGAAGGAAAAATGATTCTTCTGGGAGATGGAGCTGTAGGAAAGACTGCTTTAGTGGAGAGATTAATGCATGATACTTTTTCTGGTAAAACAGAAATGACCGAGGGGATTGACATAAAATATTGGAATATAGATGAGGATATTACCTTAAATATTTGGGATTTTGGGGGACAAGAAATTATGCGTGCTATGCACCAATTTTTTATGACTCCTAGAACTCTATATATTTTGGTTTGTACCCATAGAACTGATGAATCAGATAAACAAGTAGAGGATTGGTTAAGATTAATTCAAGCATTTGGGGCTAATTCTCCTGTGTTAATTATTAAAAGTAAATGTGATAAACACGAATTAAATTTAGATGAAAATCGACTACAAGATTTATATCCCAATATTCAAGGATTTTTCAATACATCTGCCCAGAATAATACAGGGATTAAGGAATTACGAAATGCTATTCATCGCACACTCTCTCACGAAGCATTAAAGCATATCAAAGACTTAATTCCTCAAAATCAAATTCGAGTAAAAGAAGCACTTGTAAAGACTCAAAAAACTGAAAATTATATTGATTTAAATAGATATTATGCTCTCTGTGAAGCCAATGAAGTTATAGAAAACATAGAGCAATTAGATTTATTACGTTTGTTACACGACTTAGGAATTGCTTTTAATTATGGAAATAAGGAGAATCCAGCGACAACCAATGTTTTAAAACCAGAATGGGTTACTAAAGGGATTTACGCTATTATCAATAATAATACTTTATTCCAGCAAGAAGGTAAAGTTCACTTACGTGATTTAAAAAACGTATTAGTTCCCCGAAAAGAATATAGAGGAAAAGATAAAGTAATAATGGGATTAATGGATCAATTTGATTTATGTTTTTCATTGGATAAGGATACTTATTTAGTGCCAGATTTATTGCCTAAAAAGCAGCCTTTTTTAAAAGGATTATTCAAGGATAGTCTAAGGTTGCAATATCAATACGATCTTTTACCAAGAAGTATTATGCCACAATTCATTAGCAGAATGAATGAACTAGCACAACAATATTGGCTACATGGTATAATTATTTCTGAAGGTGAAAACAATGGATTGATTCAAGTGAATTATGAAAAGCATAAAGTAAGTATTTTTGTTAATGGTGAAAAAAATACCAGAAGGAATTTATTAGATAAGATTCGAGAGAATTTTACTATTTTAAATGATAAAATCAAAGGAAAAAACCCTGAAATTCTAGTACCTTTACCAGATAACCCTGAAATTACGGTTTCTTACGACTTGCTAATTCAAGCAGAAAGAGATGGAGATGTTCATGTGAGAGTAAAGGACGCAGGAAAAGTAGAAGTAAAACCCTTATTAGATTACATAGTTAATGATAAAGAAAGATTTGGCGATATCACAATGAAATTTGAAGATTATCAAACTAAATTTTCGGAGAACTTAAATCAAACTAAAGTAGAAATTGTTGACCATATTGAACAGAAAGAGAAAGAGAAAAAAGAAAAGAAAACAGAAAAAAGAATAATCTTAATCAATAATATAACCCACTTAAAAGCTGAAATTGTTGAAAAAGAACAACAATATTTTCAATTTGAGCAATCGGCAGAAAAACATGCAGAAACTAGGAGGAATTGGTATTTTGGAGGGCTTTTTTTTGCAACTATTATTTTTATATGGTTTATGGGGAAAAATTGGTCTTCTTGGGGCGAACCAGTTTCTTGGGCTATTTTACTTATCTTGGGTTTGGTTTTATATATGTCTCGTGATTATATTGCTCCATGGAAAAAATATGAAAGAGACAAAAAAGATGCAATGCTAAATTTAATGCATGAAGCAAGATTTAATTTTCAACAATTTGAAGAAGATAAAATAGAATTGGGAAAGTTAGAATCCGATTTAAGAAGATTATAGCTAATAAAAAAAGTAGGCGGTCTAGACCACCTACTTTGTGTTTAATTAAGAGAATTTAAAAAATGAATGTGTTATTTCTACTAATATTTTTTACGTCTTATTAAACACCGAATTCCGCCACCCAGCAACCAAACTAATAACCGTCAAAACCGCCACCGCATAATAAACAAAATTAGGAATTGGCACAGGATCTCCCGCTGCATAAGAGTGCAAACCTGACAAATAATAATTTACACCAAAGTAGGTCATAATGACAGAAGCCCAGCCAAAAAGAGTACCTACATTATAGGCATAAGCGCCTCGTAAGCCAGGGATAAAGCGCATGTGTAAGATAAAAGCATACACTAAAATAGTCACCAATGCCCAAGTCTCTTTAGCATCCCAACCCCAATATCGACCCCAAGATTCATTCGCCCAAACTCCTCCTAAATACGTACCAATACTGACCATAAACAAACCGCCCATTACCGTCATTTCGCTAATTTGACCGAGTTCTTTGATCATTCGATTGACATTCTTAGCGTTATGTTGATTTCTAAAAATCATAAACAACAAATTGATGACGCCAATAATTGCGCCTAACATCAAAAAGCCATAACTGCCTGCTTCTAAGGAAACGTGAATGGTTAACCAATAAGATTTTAAAACAGGCACTAAAGGCGTGATTTCTGGGTCTAACCAACTTAAGCCTGCGACCAATAGAATAGTGGAAGATAGGATACAAGTGGCGGCTAATCCACCCGTTGATTTTCGACTGAATAATAAGCCCGCTAGGGTAGTGGTGAACGCAATATAAATCATAGATTCATAGCCATTACTCCAAGGCGCTCGACCAGAAACATACCAACGTAAGCCTAAACCTAAGGTATGTAATAGAAAGCAAGTCGTGAATAAACCTAAGGTGATTTTGGTTGCTGTTTTGATATTAATGGTTGGTTTAAAAACCGTAGCAAATAATAAGCCTAAAAAGGAAAACCCCAATAATGCATAAGCACCTGCTAAACGACTAAAAACACTCATTTCATTGAGTAATAACTCCGCTTTAATTTTAGTTTCAGAAGGAATAACTGCAGCGCCAAATTTCTGTTGATATTGTCCCAATTCATCAATCAAACGATTGGCTAAGTTCCAATCTCTATCTGCCATTGCTGTTTTAAGGGTTGGGATATAAGCGGAATAGAATTTTCTACTAAAAGAATCACCAGCCTGCCCATTTCCATGACTACCAACAGGCGCTTCCCAAGTATTATTTTCATCGCCTGGAACAGGAAAAACCTTCATGAAATTGCCCGAAAAAACCATACTGACAATATTGATTTTTTCATCCAATTTCATCATTTCCTTTTCAAAAACACCTCGGTCTTTCTTGGGCGTATTATAAGCATCTCGAACCGCTTGTTTTAGTTTATACGCACCATTGGTGTCAAAAAAATCGCTGTATTTGGCTAAATCTCCTTTGACTGGAATCAACCTCAACGTCTCTTGATGCTTGCCCATTTTAATTAAGGGTACATGGTACCAATCTTTAGAATGCGCTGCCATACCTAAAATAATCTGTTCGGAAGTCAATCCGTATAAGGTCGATTTACGGGATAATTTTCTAAGAATTTCACTTGTATAGGTATTCATGGGCTTCATCCGACCTCGATGGTCTTGCATGACCAAATAGCCAAATTTAGTAGCGTGATTCAGGTCAATTTGTGGGGTATTTTTTAAAGGCGGCGGTGCGTTTGCTTGTAGCGGAGAACCAATGTATAGCATGAAACCAATCATCAATATGGTCGCTACCTTAGGCACACCTTGTAACTTTTTATTATTCCGAGCCAATTGTTGGAAACGACTACTTTTCGTAAAGAAAGTTAGGAACATCCCAATCGTCAAAATCCCGTATCCTAGATAAGAAATCCAAGTACCCCAGAAATCATAATTCACACTCAAATAGGTCCCTAATTCATCTTGGTCAAAAGAAGATTGGAAAAAGCGATACCCGTCGTGGTCCATAATATTATTCATAAAAATCCGCTGCTCTCTTTCTATGCCTGTTCTTGGGTCAATTAAAGTGACTTCGCTGGCATAAGAAGAAGCGGAATTCGTACCGGGATATTTTTCTAAAATGAATTCTCGTAAGTATAAAGAGAAGGGCAATTGCATTCTTTTTGCCCCATAAGAAATCGCTAATTGGGTAGTGCCAACCGCAAACATTCTAGGTCTACCTTCCAAGCCTTTTGCCCCAAAAATCAACTGTTCTTGTACCTTGTCCCCATTAGTTACTTTGACCCGAATCCCACCCATACTGTTACTCTTCATTTTCTGGGATTCAGAAATCATTTCCACCCTAGCATTCGGAGAAAATTGTCCAAAAACAAAGCTTTGTCGCCCATTATTATATAAACTACGCAATTTTAAGGGATGATATACACCTGCTTCTAAAGTACTTTGAGTTTGCGAAGCCATCACCGTTTGTTTATAATCTACACTCGCTTTGGCAAACAACTCGTCATTCTCGTATTTAATATTAAAAGCATTGGGCATTTCTGGTGTAGTGAAGTTGAATCTTGTTCCTCTAATTCGACTGCGAGTGCCTTGCTTGACGTAGTATTCCTCTCGACCATTTGCCCCGCCAATCACGACTTTTAAAGTAGGTAAACCTTCGTCATCATCCACCATTTTTTCTTTGGGATTGGGCATAAATTCCGTCACCTCTACTTTGAATGCCTGACCGCCAACGCTGTAGGTTTCCTCAAAAGAATTATCGCCTAAAGTGGCAAATAAAACGGGTTCGTCAAAGATAAATTTTTCTCCTTTTTGGGTCGCTTCAAAATTAAGGTAAGTATCTGCGGAAAGGAAATAATTCGAACTGCTATCTTGTCGGATATGCATCATGCCTTCAAAGCCAAAGTAACGCGTTACCCCAGCGCCTAATAAGATAATGGTCATGGAAGCATGGAAGGCTAAAGTCGCCCATTTTTTTTGTTTGATTAGGTTAAATTTGAGCATATTAACCAAATTCGCTACTGCAAATAAGACCAATAATAATTCAAACCACCTCGCCTTAAAAATGATTTTTTGAGCAGAACTGGTCCCAAAATCATTTTCGACAAAAGTGGCCGCCGCAATCGCAATGGCAAATAATATCATATACATACCTGATGCGGTGGTAGAAAAAAGTTTATTCGATATTTTTTTTAACACATTCATTGTTGGGAAAGGTTTAGAGGTTTAAAGGTATAGAGGTGCAGAGGTTTAAAGGAACAGAGGTATAGCGATTCAAAGTACGCTTTCCCTTTGTACCTTTAAACCCTTATACCTTTGGACCTTTCCTATTTCATCTCCGCCCCTTCCATAATTATATCATAGCGATAGCCAGAACCAAAATCTTTATCCAAAGCAATGACTCCTTCTAAAGTTAAGACGGCACCTAGCGGAATATCTTGCGCTGTAGTGATGGTTAAATCCAATTCATCGCCTGAACCATCTTGTAGGTGAATCCAATTACGACCCATAATTTTAGGGTTGACTTTGACACATTTACCTGTAATTTTGACGGATTGGTCTTTATACTTTTCTTTATTTTTAAACAATTCAGCTATAGAGATAGCACCTGCTGCTTGCTTGACTTTGCCTACTTTTATATCTAAGGATGCACCTGCTTTGGTTCTGGAGATAGCTTCATCTAGTGCTGAACCACTCCCGTTTGCACCACCTCCAGCTTTTCTAATTCTAGATACTAAATAAATCGTTTCAAAAGTTCGGTCGTATTCTCGACTGAAGAAATTTTTCTTTAACAAACCACCTTGATAAATATAGGTTTCTCCTACTGCGACTTCATTTTTTGGAATGGCAATCCAATGTTTTTTGCCATTTTCCTTTACATTCATATAGGTGTATTTTTCGGTGTTTAAGACTTCTTCTACCACCACTTTATGTTCATTTGCAGTAGCATGATTATGTCCGTCTCCAGCCGAGTGACCAGTTTTCCCTAACTCTTGTAAGGCAGGAATGCTATTAGCAGTAATTTCTGTTTTAGCGGTTTGAGTAGACTGACTTTCAATGACTTTTGGGCCAGAGTCACAGGCGTTTATCATAATTAAGATGAAGCCTGCTAGGAGTATTTTTGCTTTTTTTATGGACATGATGATAAAGTTTTTTTAATAAAGTGTAATCCGTTGTCCTTTAATTATTCGTTGTTCATTAGATAGTCAGATTAAAAATTGATATTACATAAACTAATAATATAATTAAAGGATATCCAATATCCGTGTCCCTTCATCTATCCGTGGTATTAATTGCTACCACGGATAGATGAAGGGACACGGATTTTTATCATTTCTTTATCTGACGCTCTAATAAAATAAGCTACAACGGATAATTAAAGGACAGCGGATCGGATTGAATAGGATTTACAGCTAAAATCGCTTAATAATCCGCATATTAATTCGAGTAAAAGTTGGATTCTTTTTATCAAAAGTGCCTTCGTAAAACAAATGCCAACTTAATTTTCTAGACAATCTATAAGATAAACTTGCGCCACCAATATGCTGTCGAACCGCCGTTCCAGATTCACTATTTCGATATAAATAATTCACATTTCGGTAATACAATTCAGCATTCAATTTTTTCTTAATCAAAGGTTTAGAAAACCGAATACCATAAATTCGACTATTCAAGAAATCCGTTTCTAAAATACTTGCTCGGATGGTCGTCCGAACGGGTAACCAAGGCGTCTTGCTTAAACTGACGTAAGTATTAATATTTCTAGCGGTGTTATTTTGACTTTTCTGAAAACGCATTCCTGCATTAATGCCCCAAGTAATGTTTTTGGTTGGTCGGAAAGAAAATCCAAACCGCAATCCTTGTCGAGTTTCATCTTCTATTAATTGGTCGATGAAATTTTTATAAGATTCATAATAAATAATATTCTTTCGAGAATCAAAAGAAGCGGATAGCCGCAAAGTTCGAGAAACTCGAAAGCGCATAGACACATATAAATTGGTCAATTGCGGCTGATTATTGACCGTATTATTTAATTTCTCATACAAATCTACTTCAAAGGAACTGAACAAATGTAATTGCTTGGTCAATTGTCCAGAATGTTGAAAATAAGCAAATCGACGGTCAATTAAACCATTATTCGTCTGTTCCATAAAACCCAAAGTGGTATGCCCAAAACTGGATTTTTTACTAGGAGTTAGACTGACATATCCGCCATATTGAAACAAATTCATATTAAACCCATAATTGGAATAATCAGGTCGAGTACCTGCGACTGCCCCTATAGTAAAATTGCCAAATCCTTTCTCAAATTGTGCCCCATCAATTGCCCCAACGCTTGATAATCTAGGATTAATTTTCCGACCTAAAGTTAAGCGAGTACTTGGAGTAAAGTCATAACTAGCTGATAAAGAATATACTTTTAGCGCTCGTCCTAAATTATTTTTCACCTCGTCCCATTTGCCAACGGTATGTCGGAAAGTAGTATAAATATCCGTTGAAAATTTAGATCCTCCTAGGTTATTCCCTCGAAAAGACATCGCATACCGCATTCGATGACTATTCCGATAGCTGGATAAACTACTATAAGAAGCGGCAGAAATTCGACCTCTTATTTGCTGTTTGATAGCAGGTTCTTCATCTTCTTCTGGGGTAATAACGGGAGCATTCGGTGGGGTAACGGCTACTTCCTCCTTAGGCAAAATGTCTTCTACGACCACTTCCTTTTCTACAATCGTATTGGCAATTATCTCATCTCCTTTTTGAAATTTACGTTCCGTCAATTTGGTACAAACCGTAGAAGTAGAAGATTTATTGGTGATCACCAAAGACGGAATTATGTTACTATTTTGACTGTAAAATAGCGTGTCGCCAATTTCCAATGCTTTGGTATTATCAAATTTGACATACACATTCTTGGTAGACACAAAGGAAACCGTCCCTTTTTGGGTCAATATTTCCGACTGCCCTTGGAGTGAACCAATAGCTATTATTAGCAATAATATGGGAATTATAAACTTCATTCTTTGGTAATTTTTTTCAGTTACGAGTTGCGGGTTGCGAGTTAGGAAACGATTGAGGTTTAATATTTAGTAAAAATTCAATTATAGATTTTTTCCTAAAATATAACCAACTTTACTTACCCCAACTCGCAACTCGTAACTCGCAACTCGTAACTCGTAACTCGATAATTTAATCACTTTCTCCTCTAGGATGACATTCGTAACAAGCATTACTTTCATACTTATAGCCATTGACGCCATCGTGTTCATCTCGTAAATCATTCGGGTCATTATGTTCGTGACATTCGATACAACTAAAAGCTTTAAAGTCGCCCGGTGTTGTGTGGCATTCGATACATTGTTGCCATTCGCCTTGATGAGGGCCGCTGTAGATAGGGAAATACATCCCGTCGTGGTCAAAATTCGCAGGTTCCCAAGCTACTTCGCTGTGACATTCCGTACAATCTGTCGGGAAACCAGCACTTCGGTGATTCGGGTCTCTGGCATTTTCAAAATCACTTTGGTGACAACCAATACATTCTGTTGGTGTGTTGGTGAAAGTAGCATTATGACAAGCGGCACAATCATTTTTGATGGCTGCATGCGCTCCATTTAATGGATAGAATTGGTCGTGAATATCAAAAGACGCAGGCATCCAATTCGGGGCAGTTGTATGACACGAAATACAATCGCTGGATAGTCCTAGTTTTTGGTGGTCAGGACTTTTAGCATTGTCAAAATCCAATTGGTGACAAGCGGCACAATCCGTTGGGGTACCAGCATATCCATCTGCATGACATTCGATACAATCCACGCCAATATGAGCTCCCGTTAATGGGAAATTGGTATTATTATGGTCAAAAGTAGCGGGTATCCAAGCCGTTTCTGTGTGACAAACTATACAATCTGTGCCAAACCCTGATTCTTTATGATTTGGATTAGTCGTTTGGTCATAATCCTCTTGATGGCAAGCGGCACAATCCGTTGGTGTCCCTGCATAACCATCGGCATGACAGGTAATACAATCGACGCCAATATGTCCTCCTCGAAGTGGGAAGTCGGTTTGGTCGTGGTCGAATATCGCAGGTTCCCAAGCTTCTTCAGAGTGACAAACTTGGCATTCCATCGAGAAGCCACCTGCAACGTGGTCAGGATCTTTGGCATTGTTAAAATCAGCGGTATGACAGGATGCACAATCGGTTGGTGTACCAGTATACCCATTCGCATGACATTCTAAACAATCTAATCCCCTATGGGCCCCTCGAAGAGGAAATCGAGTTCGATTATGGTCAAAATTATCATCTTCGTTACCCGTTGGATGACAGGCTAAACAAGCGGGCGAACTGTAAACGTATCCATTTACATCGTCGTGGTCATCATCCGTTTCATTTCTTTCGTGACAAGTGGTACAAGTAAATTCGGAAAAGTCATTTGGATTTAAATGACAATCCACACAAGCATCCCATTCGCCATTATGCGACCCACTATAAATCGGGAATAAATTATCATGCGCTAAATATTCTGCGGGCATCCAATCCAAATCTAAGGTGTGACAAGACGCACAATCCGTAGAGAAATCAGACGCTATGTGATTGGGTACTTGCGCATTATTAAAATCTTCTTGGTGACAAGCCACACAATCCGTTGGGGTATTTTTGAAATCTCCATTGGTATGACAGGTATTACAGTCATTAATATCATGTCCTTTAACCAAGGGAAAAAAGTCGTGATTGATAAATTCAGAAGACCAATCAAAGCCTTCTATTAAGTGACAATCGGTACATTCTAAAGAAAAGCCAGAAGCAATATGATTCGGGTCTGTTGTTGCATTAAAATCGGCTAAATGACAACTAATACATTCATTTCCAATTCTATTGAATTCTAATCCTGTTTCGGATTCGTGACATTCTATACAATTGATTTGGGCATGTACGCCCAATAGAGGAAAGCCATTTTCTTGGTGTAGCTCGGTAATATTATCCACCAGCCAATTTTCTTCTGTATGACACCTAGCACAATCCGAACCAACTGTATTTCGGTGTAAATCGACATGACAGGAAATACAATCAGTACTCGCTTCCTCAAAAACTAAATTTTCATGGCATTCCCGACAATCCACGCCTTGATGCTGTCCATTTAATGGGAATAAGGTATTATAATGATTGAATTTTGCTGTATCTGTTCCTAATGGCCAGCCCGTTGCTTGAGATAATTCAATTTTGGGGTCATCTTCAAAATTCCAACTATCCATCGCAATTTCCCAACCGTCAGAATTATGACAGGCTTTGCAATCCATTTTTAGATTGTCGCCGTGTGGGTTTTGGGCGGATAAGGTAAAATTAGCACCTGCAAATAATAGGAAGGTGAGTAAAAACCGAATTCCTCCCCCTAGCTCCCTCCAGAGAGGGAAAGGTATATTGCAAAACCGAAGGTCTTTTTTATATTTCACTATACTTTTACTATTGCTCATGCACTTTTGTTATACGAGTTAAATAATCTTGTAAAACAGTATTATGATAATTATTCGTGGTATTGTTTTAAATCACCATGATTTTCAAAATCATGGTGATTTGGTACCTCCTTATAAATGACATACAACGCATTCAAAACTTGGAAATTTATATTGAGTAATGGTTTCTCCGTTAAGGTCTATCGGTTTGTGGCAGTCTTGACAAGCCACTTCTTTATGCTTTCCTTCTAATGGAAAAGCCGTATTATCGTGATTAAAATCATCCATTTCCCAGTTAATTACGCTGTGACAACGAGCGCAATCGGTCACTCCTGCTATCTCAAATTGCGTACCGTGGGTATTTTCGTGACAACTCGCACAATCCATCGGCGTATCTACAAAACCAGCCCATTGATTTTCACCATTTGCTACATCAGCGGTATGGCATTCCATACAAGCAACTTCCGCATGTGCGCCCTCTAAAGCAAATTCGGTGACCGTATGATCAAATAAATTATCTACCCAATTATCATTGGTATGGCAAGTCGTACACTCTTGATTGGGATAAAATTCAGCAGCAATATAATCTTCATGTACATCCTCATGACAATCTACACAGCGCTCACCAATATTGCGGAATTCCCATTTATCATCGGGTAGATGACAGGCAAAACAAGGCGTTGCGATATGTGCGCCTTCTAGTGGAAAACTAGTTTCTTGATGGTCTTCAATGGTAAATAAAGAGCCCTCAAAACCATTTACAGTATGACATTCTGCACAATCAGGGGTGAATCCTGTAGCCGCTACCAAAAATTGTCCTTCGTGATAATCCTCATGGCAATCTACACATTGACTATGGGCTAAAGGATCGGTTAAATTGGTAGTATGACATTCTTTGCAATCTACTTCTTTGTGCATGCCTTCGAGTGGATAATCCGTTCTATCATGGTCAAAAACGTCCAAATCTACCGAGACCCAAGCTTGTTCATTATGACATTCGACACAGTTCGTCCCAAATTTATTATCGTGTACATCCTCATGACATTCCACACAATCATTCGTTTGGATGCCCATTCTATCTTGAAACATGTCTACTAAATTTTCATTTTGACTATGACATTCAAAGCAATCCGTTTGCTGATGCGCTCCTTTTAATGGGAAATTGGTGGTATTATGGTCGAAACGACGAATTCTCCGCAGAGATGTAAAGGATTCTGTAGAGTGACATTGTTTACAATTGGTGCCTAAATTATTATCATGTACATCATCGTGACAACTGATACAATTATTAAATTCCAAGCCTGTAAAAACCTGAAATTCTTTACCATTTCTCGTTTCTTTTTGATGGCATTCAATACATTCTACGTCAACGTGTTTACCCGTTAATGGATATTCCGTATCATCGTGGTCAAAATAAGTAGCAGGAGCAAAAGCTTCTGTATCGTGACAACTCGCACAATCCTGAGTGGATAAAGTATTTTGGTGCACATCTTCATGACAGGAAATACAATCGTGTTCTAAGCCCAAAAAAGTATCCTCTCTCTTTTTAATATCTTTATCGGCTATAAATTCTGGAATATGGCATTCTCGGCAATCAATCTTCAAATGCCCTCCCGTTAATTCATAACTGGTCAAATCATGGTCAAAATTATCTTTATCAAATCTAGACATATCAAATTTCCGACCGTGATGTTCGCTATGACAGGTAGCGCAATCTTTGCTTTTGACTTCTTCCGAAGCGTGATACCCTCTATTTTGGTCTGTTAATGCTTGAATTTCTTCGTGGCAAGCTAGACATTTAGCATTCGTTACTTTATTTCCTAAATCATGGCATTGGGTACAGTTTCTTATTCCTTCTAAATCGGCATGGGCGGTTGTTAAATCTCCTGGAGAGATTTGTCCGCTCGCATTTGTTAGGAACAAGATGCTTAAGAGGATGATATGGATAATACCTTTTTTCATGTAATGCTGATTGCTTGTTTTAATTTTTGGACAGGGCGCTTTGAAATTATCCTAATATAGACTTACGATAACCCATTACGGAGTGGAAGTTGGGGGTGGTTGCCTATGAAAAAATATATTTGAAAAAGATTTTTGGTATATTTGGATTTTAGATTTTCTATTTTGAAATAACTTTCAATTATAACTAAAATGTTTATCAAACAAGTAGTTATCAAAAACATTAAATCTATCAGGCATTTAGTGCTTGATTTTGATACACCTTATCAAGGTTGGCATGTCTTATTAGGGAATAATGGGGCAGGTAAATCTACTATTTTAAAGGCTATATCTTTGTGTTTTTTAGGCGTGAAAGATGGCTATGCACTTAAACAGAATTTTAAAAGTTGGATTACTAAAGGTGAGACAGAAGCTTCTTGTATTTTAAAATTAGTGGTAGATGAAAAGCAAGATACATTAACTTACGATTTAATGGGGAAGTCACCCGAAGTAGGTATACATATTGATGAAGATGGTAATTTAAGTAGTGGTTTGGGATATACTTCTAAAAAAGGGAAACAAGTTAAAAAACTTAAATTTCATAATGGTTTTTATAGCGCAGCATTTGGAGCATATCGCAGGCTTGGAGAAGAAATGACAAAAAATATAGCAAATTATTCTGATGGAATTTTAGAAAATCATATCACTTTATTTAATCCAAGGTATAATCTTACTTCTGCGGTTCAATGGCTCAAAGATTTAAAATTCGCTCAGTTAAGTAATCCTGAGACATCTAATCATTTTGATAAAATAGTATGGTTTATCAATCATTCTAATTTATTGCCAGAAAACGTGATTATAGAAAAAGTAAACCACGAAGGAGTTTATTTTAAAGATGATACTTATCCAAATATTGAAATTAATGAATTGAGTGATGGGTATCAATCTATTTTTTCTTTAGCTATTGAAATGCTCCGCCAAATTAGTAAAAGATTTGATCTGGAAGAGGTCTTGAAAATAGACGAGGCAAAGAATTTTAGAATAGAAGCAACAGGTGTTATTTTAATAGACGAAGTAGATATTCATTTACATCCTCAATGGCAAGCTAAAGTAGGTAATTGGTTTAAGACACATTTTCCCAATATTCAATTTATTATTTCCACCCATAGCCCTATTATTTGTCAGAGTGCGGAAGGAGGTTCTATATGGAAAATTGAGCATTTAAAAAATGAAAAACCCTCTAGAGAGATAGTTGGGCAGGATTTTAAACGAATGGTTTATGGTAGTCTTTCAGATGCGATAAGTACAGATGTTTTTGGCGAACAAAATATAGAACGCTCTCAAACATCAAGTGACATGCTAAATAAATTGGCATTGCTTAATAGAAAAGCTATTCGAGGATTGGCAACGGAAATAGAAAAGGAAGAAATCAAAAACTTGAAAAGTATTTTACCATCTGGAACATAAGTTATGCTCGAATTACCAAAAAACATAACATTAACAGGACGGTCATTTGGCTATTTGAAAAGATGGCAAAAGGTAATAGACGACGAACCTGATTATGAAGCACAAATTAAAAAAGCTAAAACTAGCTGGGGCAAGTCCAATAAAACGTTCGATGAGAAAAAAGAAAAGCTACGCTTGATGTCAAATAGTACTTATCGCTGTAGTTATTGTGAAGACTCTTTTGCGGATGAAATCGAGCATATCTATCCTAAAGATTTATACCCAGACAAAACCTTTATTTGGGAAAATTATTTGTATGCTTGTGGTCCTTGCAATGACCCTAAAAATAATCAATTTGCCTTAATTGAAACGGCTGGAACATTAAAAGACATTACCCGCCCAAGAAACTTACCGCCTAATTATATTTATCAAAAACCTTTGAGTTTATCAACTGCGTTTATTGATCCAAGAAAAGAGAATCCGACAGATTTTCTGGAGTTGGATATTATGGATACTTTTAGAGTCGTTCCTGCTTGGGGAATTAGTGCAAGTGATGAAATTAGAGCAAATTATACAATTAATGTATTACGTTTAAATGAAAGGCAGTATCTAGTACAGGCGAGAAAAAATGCTTTTGATAATTTTAAGGCAAGATTAGGAACTTACCGACAGCAAAAAAATAATGGGGCTACTCAAGCTCAATTATTGAATTTAATAGAAGGTTTTAAATTAGAGAATCATCAAACGGTATGGTTTGAAATTAAACGATTTCATGCTTTAATACCTGATTTAGCCAGCCTATTCGCTGATGTTCCTGAAGCATTAAATTGGTAATCCCATCAATACTTCTTCATCGTATACCCAAACCGCTTAGTAATTTCCACTCCAGCCTTTTGCAAAAACTGCGTAGGCAACTCTCCACCAGCAAAAATATAAACTTGGTCATTTAAAATAGACAAAATTTCTTCTTGACCATCTATCTGAATTAGCACATTATTGGGATTAATTCGGATTAAATTACTATTGTAAATCATGCGCAATTGGTTGCCCTCAATAGCTGCTAATATCTTCTCTCGATTCTTAGGTTTAATTCGACTAAATTTATCTTTCCGATAAGATAAAATAACTTCATTTTCATCCATTAAAGATAAGGCTGCCTCCACCGCCGAATCTCCACCACCAACAACCACTACTTTTTTATCATGAACCAATTCAGGTTCTAATAAGCGATACGCTACTTTTTCTGACACTTCACCTGGAATATTAAGCTTCCTTGGGCTACCTTGCCGACCAATAGCCAAAAGGACATTTTTGGCCGTATAATCAATTCCTAAATTAGTGCGTAACAAAAAATGACCTTGTGTTCCATTGACTGGTTTAATTTCCTCTACTTTCGTTTTTTCTTGAATAACAATATCATTTTTGCCCAAGGCATCTTCCCAAATTTTTAATAATTCTCCTTTACTGGTATCATATAATTTCACCTTACCATAAAGTGGTAAATCCATGGGGGCGGTCATCACAATTTTAGCCCTAGGAAAAGTATAAACCGTTCCTCCTAAGGTATCCTGTTCTACCGTCAAAAATTTTAAGCCATACTTTTTGGCC
Organism: Saprospiraceae bacterium; assembly: GCA_965277445.1. Lineage (GTDB taxonomy): Bacteria > Bacteroidota > Bacteroidia > Chitinophagales > Saprospiraceae > JAFMDF01. Next base: position 810,950 of record CBDICY010000013.1, read on the forward strand.
ATCAAAGATCCTGCAATTCCAGCAGGCCCTGCACCAATAATGATTAGATCATATTCGGCTTCTCCTCTTTTTGTTTTTAATTTGGCGATATTTTCAACAGCAGATCGACCTTGTTCTACACTATTTTTAATTAAGCCCATGCCGCCTAATTCACCAGCAATGTAAACGCCACCTACATTCGTTTCATATTTTTCGTTGACATGCGGTAAATCGACGCCTCTTTTTGCCGTACCAATCACTAAAGAGATCGCTTCTACTGGACAGGCATGAAAACAAGCTCCATGCCCCACGCAATTGGACGATTGAATGAGTGTAGCTATTCCATCAACGATTCCCAGAATATCTTTTTCGGGACAAGCAGTTACGCAGGCCGCACTTTTAATACAAGTATTTAAGTCGATGACTGGATGAAGAGAAACAGGTTCGTGCAAACCATCTTCTTTAGCTTGTTCGATTTTTTTCTTGACTCTTTGAGATTCTTCTTTTAGTTTTTTTAGGTAATAATAAACGGCTATGCCGCAAAGTAAAAAAGTGATGCCGTATATGATAATTTGTTCTAGAAGCATATAATTGAGGTAACACAACTCTCTGAGTTGTTATTAAAAATTGCCACAACTTGGAGAGTTGTGTTACTCTTTTATTAAAATATCCACTTATAGCCAAAAGCTAAGGTAACGCCCACATGTATGACCATAATGACTAGCATAATAACCGCAAAGGGTAAATGTGCCACATGCCAATATTGAAATAATTTTTTCATGGTTTGGAGGCGACTAAGTCTATTGCTTAAAGCCAATTCATTTTTGACGAGCTGTATAATTTCTTTCTTTTCTTTTCTAGGTAAATTACTGGCGTTTAAGGTCTGTTTGACCTTTTTAATGGTCTTTTTATCTGCAAAATAACGACTAAGAAAACCTAAGTTTCCCACATTTCCATTACCTGTTAAAACGCCATTAAATTGAGCAATGTCAAATTGATAATTTTGACTTAAAATTTGGTCAATGTCACCTTTCAAGGCTTTTACTTCATCTAGACTCATTTCTTTTCCTTCTTCCGTATGTGGAATTTGGATATAAATATATCGACCAATAACGCCACTTGCGACTACAGCAACCATACTCCAAAAGGAGATAGAAACAATACCACCAAACTTAAAAGCTGTATGAAATAAAAGCATAATAGGCCCAAGCGTACATAAGAAAATATGGAACTCCAACCAATATTTTAAACGACCAAACCGAGCTAAAAATTTATATCTTTTCTTAGCAATATATCCAAATACGCCAATTAAAATTAATAGCGTACCGACAATGCCTAGCCCATGTCCGAATAAACCACTTGGTTTAAAATAATCGTGGTTGGGATGATAAAACCGTTCTTCAATGGGGGTTAAATAATAGGGTAGACCGATATAAAAAAGGTAAATTGTTGTTATAATCACAATTATTACCAAAGTGGAAATATAAATATGATGTGCTAGTTTAGACATAACACTTTCTGATTTTAAGATTTAAAACATTCGATAAATAATAGATTACTAAATGGAATTCTGATAAAAATTCCTATTTAGATTTTTTCGATTGTAGCTCAATACGGAGGGTAGGGTAGGGCGGGTTGCCTAGTGGTAGCATATATTTTAAAAAAATAGGATAAATTAAAATTAGGATGCTAGTCAATGAAAATATCCTTAATATTATAGCGTATTTCCAGTATTGCCTACCGATTTAAGTTTTAAAGTGCCTACTATTCACAAGTTGGCTTGTAAATTGACTTCTAATAGAGGAAGTGTCTTAAAACTTAATATTATGAAACACCTGATTCGACTACCTATTCTTTCCTTATTATTCTTTCTTTTTTTTGGTTTAACTAATAGTTATGCTCAGGTATCTTGGGTTGGTACAGGAGATGGGCTGAATTGGTCGGATGCTAATAATTGGAATCCTGCTGCTGTTCCTGTTGTGGGAGATGATGTATTGATTAATAATGGGGATATTGTTCAGGTTAATTTTACTGGAGCAGTTGCTAAGAGTATCCTAATTGACAATAGTAGTACCTTGAATATTGTTTCAGGCAGTTTAGCAATTGAAAATGGTAATAGTTCAGATGGCATTATTATAGAAAATACGAGTACCTTATCCATTGCTTCTGGGGCAGCTTTAATGATTACCAATACATATGATGATGGGATTGATGGAGATGATAATAGCACTATTGCTATTGGAAGTGGAGCTACAGTAACCCTTTCTAATATTGGAGATGATGGAATTAAAATCGAGGCTAATAGTACGGTTACCATTGGAAGTGGCGCTACCGTTACTATTACTATGACCGATGAAGATGCCTTTGAAATTGAAAATAGTGGTACGATTACTATTGCTAATGGCGCAAATTTAACCCTTTCAGATATAGGCGAAGATGCGTTTTTTGTGGATAGTGGTACTGGTACGATTACGAATAGTGGTAACATAACCTTAGATGATATTGGTACTTCCTCTGCCGGCGGGTCGGTGATATTGGTATCTTCAGCAAGTAACATCAAGTTTACCAATGAAGCTACTGGAACTATTAAAAATACCCGTGTTATAGATGAGGATTTTGTACATGTATCTTCTAGTGCGAATGATAATTCTACGATTATCAATCGTGGACTTATTGAATTATCCAAGATAAATGATATAGGTTTTCATTTAAGCTCTAATATGACTTTTGACAATTTTGGCACGATTAACTTAGATTCCTTATTTGATCATGGAATTGAAATAAATACAGGAGTAGTCGTCACGAATCATTCATCAGGTGTCTTTAATTTTCTTGATGTAGAAGACAATACCATTGATGTCAATGGAAATTCCAGTTTTACGAATAATGGGAATATTATCATCAATCAAAGCCAAGGAGGTGCCAATAATTCTCAAGGCGGGCTTGATATAGATGGACCAGATGGGAAAATTACGAATAACGGGAATATAACGATTAATGGTACAGAAGACGCCGAATCGGTAATGGTAGCAGGGACTTTTACGAATAATGGCGTGCTTAATATAGGGGTAGGGACAACAGGCGATGAAGCTTTGGTGGTTGATCCAAACGCTAGTTTGACGAATACCTCTTGTGGGATTATTAATATTACTACACAAGATATTATTGATAATAAAGGAGGAGTTATCAATAATCAAGGCATTATCACAACCGTTTTTACAGGGGCCAATACAAATACAGGAAGCTTTACGAATGGAGGAATCATTTCTGCACCTGCTAGTAATTTTAGAATTTCAGGCAACCCATTAATTAATACGGGAGCTGGAAAAATAAATGGAGCGCCTATTCCTGCGACTATCGCACTTTGTAATATTCCTATCCCCACCTTTAGCCAATGGAGTTTAGCGATTTTTATTTTACTGCTTCTAAATTTAGGTATCTTCTTAATTTATCAAAAAAAGGAAATTTTAGGTTAGGAAATTGCGTATTATTTTGAGCCTAAAAACAAAAGCGGAGGTATAGAGAGGTAGGTATAATCTACATTGCAATAAGTCGTTGTTAGTTTAATGGAAGAGTTCTTTTATTCTTTTAATTTGGTTTATTTTTCCAAATTCAAAAAGAATTGACTTGATATGGTTTTCTTATTTTATTTCTTCTAGTCGAAAAAATCTTGTGTACCTGAATCTAGTCGTTTTGGCTTAAATGCTCAAACTCGGCAGAGAAACAAAAAGATAGAGGTAATTAAAACTTAAGTTAAACATTCTAGTTAGCTGTTTTTAAATACTGACGCATTTTACTTACATCTTGATGAGTAATTCCAAAAAAAACTAGATCTTCAAGATCTTTTAAAATAAGTTCTTTTAAGTTATTATATAAGAAAGAATTATCTGTATATTTAAGCACAATATTTTTAGCATCTTCAAATTTACCTTGGAAAAGCAAAGCAACTGCTAATTTATTATCAACTATATCTTTTGGTAAACCATATTTTAGCGCATTCAAGGCTGCTTGTTCTGCCCCTGGAAAGTCTTTAATAAATAACATCACCCACGATTGATTCCAATAGGTTGTTGCTAAATCTAAACTATTTACAACGCCTTTAGGTTGAATTAATAAATAATCAAGGAGTTGTTGATATAAATAAAGCTTTGAAGCATAACTTGACTCATTTTTAATTTTTCTTTTTAATGACTCAATAGTAAGAAGAGAAGGAGTTAAAGATTCGAAATAATCAACCAAATCGTTTGTCCCATCTCGATAAAATTCTGCATGTGAAGTGTTTTCGGGATAATTTAAAAATGCTTGCAGGGCTTCCTGTCCGTATAGCAAACCTAAATCTTTGCAAAACCAATCTTCTGATTCAATTAACCATTGTTGGTAAAGATAACTGATATTCATAGCCGTTCTGCCAAGATGCATGCTATATTGTTTCGGATTATCCTTGGACAATTTTTTAAATATTTTGTATGTGGTAAAAAATGCCTCAAGGGTCTCATTATTATTTCCTAATCTCAGATACATAGCGCCTAAATCATTATATACCCTAGCAACAAATACATTAAACTTCTTGGGATTTTTTTCTGATAATTGATTAAAAATTTTTACTGCATTTGAATAGTATCTTTTTGCCTTTTGAAATTTCCCCAGATTTGAATATAAAATTCCTAAATTTTGATTTATTCCTGCAAGGTCAAATTCGTATATTACTGGATAAAGGTTATCTAATTTTTGTCGTATTTCAAGAGTATATAATAAATATTTTTCTGCATTCCTTAGGTCATTATTTTGTAAGTAGATTAGCCCTAAATTATTTAAAGTTGTGGCAAATTTTGGCTCATAGGTTTGAGGATTTTCTCTAACTAATCTTTCGTATATATTCAAGGAGTTTTTAATGAGTTTTATAGCCTTTTGAGGAACGTCGTTGATTTTTGAGTAAAAGCTACCAAGATTTAGTTGAATAACAGCATATTCACTTTCATATCGCTTAGGGTTGATTTTAGCTAGTCTTTTATAAATTTCTAAAGATTCCAAATAGTACCTTTCCGATTCAGGGAAATTATGAATATCTTCATAAAATCTTCCTAAATTATTATAAGTACCTGCTAAATCATCTTCAAATTCTGAGGGTTTGAAACCGACGAGTATCTGTCTTAATTTTAGTACTCTTAAAAAAGCTTTTTCAGCTTTAGGGTAATTATTATGGTTAAAATAAAGACTGCCTAAATTACCTAAGACATTTGATAAATTTTGGATATTATATTCATCAGCTAATTGCTTTGCTAGGCGTTCAAAGATTTTTAAAGCAATCAAATAGGAACTTTCTGCCTTTTCATAGTTATTATACTCTTTATAAATTAAACCAATATTATTTTGAACTTCTGCATAATCAAAATCGTGAATTTCAGAACTATCCATCGAAAGATTTTCATAAATCTTAATAGATGTTAAATAAGCTTTTTCTGCCTTGATAGATTGATTATTATTTGCGTGAATGCTCCCCAATAAATTCAAAACTCTTGCCTTTCTCCTTTGATCGTATTCAAGTAAATCTATTGCTTTTTGAAAACAAATGGTTGATGTTTTATTATATTTTTGTAAGCTTAAAAAACGCCCTACTTCAATTAAATTGTCTACATTAAGGCTATCAGCTTCAATTGCTTTTAAGTAATTTTCTTTGGCCTCTACCCAATTTAAATTTATCTTTTGTAAACGTGCTTTAATCATATAATTAGCGACACCCTGTTTAATGGCACTATCAGCTCGCAGCAAGCCCTTTCGATGAATTTTTACAGCTTTTTTTGCTTCAAGCATATTTTTTTCCAATACTTCACTATCCAACAGTATAATAGCTTCTTTTATCTTTCCCTGGTTGAATAATGCTAAGGCATCTATTGCCAACTGTGAAGCTGCATCCAGGTCGATATCTGCAAATTGTTTTGCGAAAAATTCTGCATTTTGTTTAAGTTGTACATTTGCCTTTTCCAATTCTCTTATTCTTGCAAGTAAGTTTCTTTCTACTTCTTTACTATCGACCTTATCGACTATTTTTTCTATCTGTTTTAGTAATACCTGACGGTCATTTTCTAGAATATTATTAGCGTTCTTGATAATTATATCATAATAAGTTGCCAATTGTTCGTTATATTCTTTTTCCTTACACATTACAATCATCAATGGAAAAAAATCAGGCTCAGAAGGAATAAATAAGCCTCGGCATTTTTCTTTATTTAACACTCTGTAGCCATCCAGTAAGAACTGAATATCGGGAACTGCGTCGCCAGGTTTTTTATTGGCAAATACCAATTCAAAATAACCATTATCGTTGGTGTGATCTTTATTGGCTCCAGGGGCGAAAACCTCTACATTTTTCAGAGGGGCTTTTCCACTACTTTGAAGTGTAACAATGCCTATTATCTTATCTTGAGCAGGTAAATTAATTGCAAAACACAATAGAAAAAAAAGAAGGCTTCGCATTATTTAAGCTTTTGGGTGATTTAGTTAAGGGAACCTAATTTCGAATTCTTCACTATTTGTATTCGGATAATAATATTCTTCTTTCATGTATTTCCCATATTGGGCGAATATTTTATACTTTTTTTGCCATTTTTCATCAGGTAACAACAAATTAAAATTGCCCAATGAATCAGAAAATGTAATCTCTCCATCTACTTCAATTCTTACCCCTTCTAAATTTTTTTTGCCATTCTTACTACGTGTTTTCCCTTTAATAATTCCTAGTTTTTCATTTAATTTAACAATAAATTCGATGGGTTCTCCATCTAAAATATATGGTACATCATTAGGAGCGACTATATAATTTCTGGTAGATTCTAGGAGAATGCTAATTGCATTACCTTTTAACTCAGTTGGTATGGCTCGCAAGTCTACTTTACCTTCTTCATCTATATTTAAGGTTTGTGTTCCATTTCCATAATCTACAACTAAATTCCCTTCATTTTTCAAAGGACGATTGCCTTGCAAATCTCTAACCTTAATAGTGACAGATATAGGTTGGTCTATACTTTGCACTTCAATTAAATTACGAATACTATAGCCAGATATTTTCGAAATTGCAGCTAACATCAAAATGCTTGTACTAATGACTGCCCATATTTTCCAATTAATGATTTTTTTGAAGAAATTGGACTTTTCGGTAGCTTTTGTGTTTTGTTCTGCCATCTATATAAATCTTTTGGTTAATCTATTTGAATTTCACAAATTCTTTACATTAATTTAGACGATTAATACTTAATAAAGTAACAGCAAACTTAGTTAATAACCCAAAATTAATTTAATAGTGTTGTGGAAGGACTTTCCTTGATTAAAAAATCCATGGGAAAAAAGGAAATCCGTTGGAAATTGAGCCCCAACGGATTTAATCTCCTAATGAGTAGGATATTAAATAGATTTTTATTCTAAACCAAACAAATCAAACTCCATCGCCTTCACTTTAGCTTGATACTCGACCCAATCTCCGGTAAAGAAAGCATCTATCTCGGCTAAAGATTTAGTGACTGCTTTTTCTGCTTTATCAATAGCAATTTGGGCATTTGGTGTTGGCTTGCCATAAGAACTTCTTAAATATTGTTGGGCAGTTCCCATGACTCGATTGAGCGTAGTCGGATTTCTTTGAATCCCTTTTAGATTTTCTTTATCAACATAGCTAATGATTAAATCGTCCAATTGTTTTTTGGTCGTTTTATTCAATTTAGCCATTGCTTTTTTAGTGGTATCTTGCACCGTTTCCGTTAACTTTTCAATTAACTCCACCTTCTTTTTCGCTTTTTTCAACTTATTAAAAGCAGTCGTTGCATTTTTCATCATAGTTGCCAAATTATCATAAGCTACCCCTAAATCTTTCACATCTTGTTCCGTAACATCTGTAACTCTTGGGTCTAATTTAACTGTCACTTTAGCTTGACCAGTTTCTTCGCCGTATTGTGCTACAAGGGTATATGTACCAGGCAAAACATTCATACCACTTGGCAAATCTTGGTCTGGTTTTGGATCTCTTCTGCTAGGTCTTTGCAAACCATCTGCTCGCATATTCCAACCAATTTGTACCAAACCTTTTTTATCAACTTTTCTAGAAAATTTTCGGATAGTATCTCCCTTGACGTCAATCACAAAACATTTTATTTTATCCGCCTTTTTCTTTTTATCTTTTTTAGGCGCATCATCTGCTTTATCCACCATTATTTCCTTTGTCGCTTTTTGCTTCTTTTTGCTTTTCTTTTTAGGCATTACTTTATCCACCATTTTCTTTTTATCGGCATCTTTTGCATCTGGCTTAATCCACAGATTCAAACCAGCATTTGTTCCTTTATTTTCGCCGACAAATTCGGCTTGACCGATAAAACGGATGCCTTGATAAGAACGGTAATTGGATAAATAACCATCTGTTCCAGATAAGACGGCAAAATCCTTAGCAGTATATTTTGCTTTGGCATATTCTCGTAATGGAGAAATATCATCCAAGACCCAAAAAGCACGACCGAAAGTGCCCAATACTAAATCATCAAAAGTGGATTGGATTTTCATGTCTCGAATCTGTACCGAAGGCAATCCATTATTCCATTTATGCCATTTCCCACCTTTGTCAAAGGAAATGTATAAACCAGCATCTGTTCCTAAAAATAATAGATTTGGTTCTTTTTGGTCTTGTACAATTGAGGTTACGAAACTGCTGACATCATTATCATCTACTAATCGTCTCCAAGAGTTCCCATAATCTGTTGTATGGTATAAATAAGCTGACCAGTCATTTTGGCGATAATTATTCACCACCACAAAAGCTTCTCCTGCATTGGTGCTGGACACTTCAATTTGTGGTATCCAAGCCGTTTTTGGTAATTGTGGCATACGACTAATTAAATTCGTCCAATTTGCCCCACCATCTTTTGTGATTTGTACATTGCCATCATCCGTTCCTACCCAAATCACTTTTTCATCAACTGGGCTTGGCGCAATCACCAAAATACAAGTATTATTTTCTGCATTGGTCGCATCAATCGTCAAGCCACCAGAAATATCTTGATGTTGTTTGCTGGTATCATTCGTCGTTAAATCAGGCGAAATAATATCCCAACTCTCGCCACAATCTGTACTATAATGCACAAATTGGCTCCCAAAGTAAATTCCACAATTCGTATTTGGTTTGATGGCAAAAGCCGCATTCCAGTTATATCGAAGCACCGTTGTATCTGGATTATTCGGTTTAATAAATCGACTGACGCCCGTTTCTCTATCCACTAAACCCATGTTTCCACCTTGGGACATCGCATAAACATAACGATTATCATCTGGCTTTGGTGCGGAATCAAACCCATCGCCAAAAAAGACTTCTTGCCAATCGGCATTAGTAATACCGCCTCTTTTTAAAGTAAAAGCAGGTCCTGCCCAAGTACCATTATCTTGCATGCCACCATAAATATTATAAGGAAAATCATCATCGACATTGACATGGTAAAACTGCCCAACAGGTAAATTGGTCACAAAACGCCAAGTATCTCCACCATCTTTAGAAATATTCATCCCTCCATCATTCCCATCAATTAAATACATTGGATTGGTTGGCGAAATCCAAAAAGCGTGGTGGTCAGGGTGAACATTATTGCCATAATCAGCGATAATATCAAACGTTTTTCCACCATCTGTACTTCGAGAAACATAGGTATATAAACTATAGACTCGATTCTCATTTTTATGGTCTACAAAAATATCGTAGTAATAAAAAGGACGATTCCCAATATTTTGATGGGTGGAATGCTTTTTCCAAGTTGCCCCACCATCCATAGATTTAAAAAGGGCATTTTCTTTCGCTTCAATTAAAGCATAGACGACTTTTGGATTAGAAGGAGCAAAAGATAAGCCCATTCTACCTAAATTTCCTTTTGGTAAGCCTTCTTTAGCAGTTAATTTTTTCCAATTTGCGCCACCATCATAGGTAATATACATGCCAGAACCAGGGCCTCCACTATTAAAAAAAGCTGGCGTTCGACCAAATTCCCACATTGCCGCAATCAATTTATTTGGATTATTTGGGTCTGCTACTAAATCGGCAATGCCAACGCCTTCATTGACGTATAATACTTTATCCCAGTTATCACCTCCGTCCGTTGTTTTAAAAACACCTCGACTTTCGCTCGTTCCCCATTGTGCCCCTTGTGCGCCCACATAAACCGTTCCCGGTCGAGTCTCATCAATAATTATTCGGTGAATGACTCTGGTTTCTTTCAATCCTTTAAAAGTCCAAGTTTTTCCGCCATCTATAGATTTGAAAATTCCAGCGCCACTATTTTGCGAGTTTCGAGGATTTCCCTCCCCTGTTCCTACCCAAATTTCCGCAGGATTGGCTTGATTAATTTTAACCGCCCCAATCGACAATACATGTTGCTTGTCAAAAACAGGTGCCCAAGAAATACCGCCATTTTCACTCAACCAAACGCCTCCAGAAGCCGTTCCTGCAAAGATTCGATTCTCATCTGATAAATCGACATCTATTGCCGTGACTCGACCACTCATACCCGCTGGGCCAATATTTCTGGCTTTCATGGATTTGAAATGCTCGGCATTAAAATCTTGTGCTGTTAGTAAAAAGGTAAGGCTTAAAAAAACTAGGGTGATTAGTTTATTCATGTTCGTGCTTTTTTAATTGATATTATTTGATAGGGCAAAGTTAGTAAAAGATATGAAGTTTGAGGGTTGGGGATTTTGAGGATATTCTGATTATTGTACGCTTAGACGTAAAGTATTGATTGGTAATCAGTAATTCAAATATTAGACTAGATAAAATTAATAACTATCCGAGACACTTTATTAATCTGCGGCAGTAATATTATACCACAGATTAATAAAGGAACACAGATATTAGAATGGATAGTAATTTTTGTTTTATCTAGTAAACCTATCCAGAATCGAACTGGAATCTTCTGGCTCAAAACCAGACGTGATAACCATTATACCATAGGTTTAGTTGGGTGTAAGACGAGACTCGAACTCGCATCTTCCATCTTCACAGGATGGCGCATTAACCAATTATGCTACCTACACAGTCGGGAAGGCCCGAATCGAACGGACTAGTCCATGTTTCCAAAACACAGATGCTTAAACCTTAGTCACTTCCCGATATGCTACTCATAAAAAAAGCCTCGCAGAGACGAACTCTACAAGGCTTTTTTAGTATTGCACATACAATAACCGTTACCATAGAGTTGCTCTATCATTTATCGGCTGCGGTTGATGTGTATTGCTAAAAGTCATTTTTTATTCTTTTTAAATGGTTATTTTTTGATGATGGTTTTATGGGGTTCGAGGGTATAACTTTTGTTTTTTGGAAATAGTTCCTTTTAGGGTTAAGTCGATGAAAATAAAGCTAGTGGCTGATTTATTTTTCAACAAACAATCATTTAAATTTTTTCAGTAATGGATGTTCAAAAATTATTGCACCTATAAATTTTGCACCATCAGGTGTTAAATGCCGACAATCTTGAGAAATTAATCTACAGTCATTGGTGAAAGCTGGCATTTTTTGACCATCCCCCACCAAGTTTATAATATCAACATATCGTTCTTTGTAATAAGCCTTAAGCTGTTTATTACCTTTTAGAACACTAGGTAAAATAGATACTTTAAGGTCACATCTTTTCTTGCCGTCCAGTCGGTTAAATAGCGCATTACTATTATACCCAAAATTCTTATCACCAATCATAATAGCTTTTTCCAGATCTATTTCTTTTTCAAAAGCTGCGGCAAATAATTGATATTCCTCAGGAAAAATAGGAGAGCCGAAAATAATGTAATCAGCTTCCAAAACCCTCGCTCTAAAAAGTGGATGCTTTAAGGTGTTTTTCTTAAATGTCTTACCCAATCGACTAGATTCAGGTAAAATATTCCAGTCAAAAAGATAATTTTTTTCCTTAAAAACAGCATGGTGTTTACCTCCACCTAAACCAACTAGGCTAATATTATATTCATTAAAATAGTCGTTTTCTTTACTGATATTAATGAAATCGGCAGCAAAACTATTCCCAATAACTAATACGTTTGGCTTGTTATTCTTAGGGAATGGATTACGTGCTATTCGAGCAGTATTGGTATTATACTTTGCATGTACGCCTCTTTCTAGTTGAACGGTTGTAAATCCTAATGCTGGCCAAGGTTTAATAATTCCTGAAAAACTATAAACGAAAAAAGCATAAATCGTAATAGGAATGAGTGTGCCTAATATCGTGTTTCTTAATTGTTTTTGAGATACTTTTGTATGATTCCTAAAGGGGGTTTCAATCAACCTATAGGTAAACTCTGCTAATAGAATGGTCAAAAAGATTAATAATAAATATTCCCAACTAGATACCTTTGTAAAAGAAAAATTTCTATAGAAGGCAAAAATTAATTGATGCCACATATAAATTCCATAGCTTCTAAGACCAATATAAACCAAGATATTATTCCCTAAGATATGGTTATTTGACAAAGCCTTATTTGTAGCAGCTATAACCATTACACTTCCTATGGTAGCTAAAAAAATATATCCATAAATGAATTCCGATTGGTCATGCCCTAGTAGGAAAGAGAACATAATTAAAATTAGACCTACTACTCCAAGGAAGGTAGCAATTTTGGGTTGTTTATTAACTCCAATTGATTGCTTTTCAAAATAAACCAAAATACTGCCTAATGCAAATTCCCATCCTCTAGCAGGCATCATAAAGAAATTCATTCTATGGTCGTTCCCATTTGCGTAAATAAAATAGCCTGACAAAAAAATAATAATTAGAGAAAGAAAGAGTAAATGATAATATTTATTTAAAAATTTATAAATGAACCCTAAAATGAGCGGGTAAATTAAATAATATTGTTCCTCAATGCCTAAACTCCAGGTATGCATTAAGGGTTTAAAATCATTCACCACATCCCAATAACCAGAAGTTAAAAACAATAGAATATTATTAGCAGAAAAAATAGTAGCGATTACACTTTGTGCTACATTTTCAAAATCATCAGGAATCATAAAGAAACTACCGAAAATGATAGCAACCAAACTGATGAGTAAAATCATTGGATATAATCGCCGAATCCTCCTTTCATAAAATTGAAGTAAGGAAAAACTGCCTGCCCTCAGTTGTTTATCAATTATCTTAGTAATCAAATAACCACTAATTACAAAAAAAACATCTACTCCTAAAAAACCTCCCGTAATAATCTGCCCATGGTAAAGCATGACCGCTATTACTGCTATTGCTCTAAGTCCATCAATATCTCGTCTATAAGTTAAGCTTCTATGATTCAAATATTTATTTTTTGTTGGCGTTGCCATTATAAAACGAAGCTTACTTGTAAAGAGTTTCACGATCAATTAAACCAAAATAAAAAAGCACCGAATCCAAAAAGAATCCAATGCTAATAACCCCAAAAATATTAAATCTATTATGGAAAGTCTATAAATTCAAGAATAGCACATTACATTTCCAAAACCCCATCCATAATCAACCTATCCATTTTTACATTAAAGTTTTTCCGCTGATGCGTCTGTGGAAAAGGCGTCTCAGGAACAGGTAAATTTAAAAAATCACATAAAGACGCCCAACCATCCTTAACACTAAAAATCAATAATTTCTCCTTTGGGATAGTCGCTTTAACCCGTTCCGTATGTGCTAAGTAGGTGTCAATCGCAAAAGCTTTATTTTCAAATTTGTTTTGAAATTGGTTGCCCCAAATCACTTTATCATTATACTGAAAAACAGGGGCTACTTTGCGCATATCGGAAGACCTAATTAAATTATAGACCAATCGTAAGCCCTCTTTTACGTTTTTCGGTTTACCTCTATAAATAGTTTCTCGTACGCTAGCATACCATTTTTCAGGGTTCCTGATGGTATGAACAAATTTTGCATCAGGGTATTTTTCTAATAAGGTTTCATAATATAGACAAATTGGATAGTCCGTAACCGTATTAAACCCTTCAAATAACGCTGCCCAATCGGTTGCGCCATTCTTTTCATAGGCTTTCAGATATTTTATTCTTTTGGGTAGATGGAGCAATTCTGTCATATGGAAACATTTACCACCATAAAGTTGCTCTAAAGCCTTTTTTAAGGACATCGTACCTGTTCTACCTAAGCCTGTTCCTATTACTTTCATTATAATCTCGTTTAAGTTTTTGATGAATACTTCCGCTCACTTTTTAGAATACGAGTAAAAAGATAAGCTGCGTTGCCTGCTAGGGCATGCCTTGAAAAAATAACCTAGCATTAATAGTGTTTATTCTAAAATAAATCGTGTGAGAAGTGCTTCCAAATCTTCAAATTTCTACCGATTACCCACAGAATAGGCTACTAAATAAATCGGGTCGGAGCGATGCTCCTTTGTGTCAATTTTACTGTTTTTTTTCTACAGACAACGCCAGAGCGATGCTCTTTTAGGATTTTATAAGGAGCGTAGCTTCGAAACTATCTGTAACTAGGTCTTTTTAGCCACTTTTTTAAGGAGCGTAGCTTCGGCATTCCTATTTTTATTCTGTGGGTAATGGATAGATCTCCAAATTCTGGAAGCACTAAGCTCTTTGGAATAAAGTCTAATGCTCGCTATATTGAAAAAGGCACCGAATCCAAGAAAGAACCCGATGCCAATAACCCCAAAAATATTTAATATATGATTTTAAATCAATCCTAGTGTATCGGCAAAAAGCACCGACCTCCAAAAAGGAATTCGATGCTTTAAAACCCGTAAATAATAGAATTTCATCTCTGTATTGCAGCAATATTCAATCCTTCAATCCCTCTTTTCTTCAATCCCTCTTTTCTTCAATCCTTGTCTACTAAAACCTAAAACTCAGCCCCAAACTCACAATATCTGCGGTCAATCCAGTACTCCGCTCGTAATGACTATATTTCAAATCAATACTTTTTAACATAAAAATTGGGCGTTTTTTGAAAGGCAATTTAAAGCCACCAATACCACCTGCGGGTGAATATCGAATGCCTAAACCGTAAGTCTGACTATTCAAAGCCGATAAATCGTAATCGGACGTTCTAAATTCATCATTGACCGAATGTTCCTTATAAGGCTTAAAATAATCTACGGCTGTCTGGGTATGATAGCGATAGAAAGGATAAACTGATAAAAAACGATTGATTTTGACGGGCAACTCTACACTTGCCGTATGTGCTTGCATGCCCCAATCATCCTGGTAATAGCGGTAATAAAAGCGAGCAATTAGATTTTCTAATACATGATAATTTAAACGTACCCCTATTGGGATTTTCAACCGTGAACTTGGAAGGATTTCTATATCTGCTCGATTTTGTTCCTGAAAATATACTCGATGAAAGGGGGTAGATAATAAACCATTCATGTAAGTGGCCTCTAATTGTACGGATGCTTGCATTCGTTTATTCAATACCTGAGAAATAGTCAACGATGCATTATAAGACTGCCGTTTATTGGTAGGTAAATTGACTCGTCGCCTAATTTCTCTGGGGAAAAAGAATTCCCATTGGTCAATAAAAGCTTGGGCATTTAAGCCGATAGCCGTATTCTGACTTTTTGACGTCCAGTTATAATTAATGCCTGCGGTCAATGATTGATAATCATATTCGGTACTAGCACCAATTCTTGCGCCCCAAGTCTGTTGGTCATCTATTTTATAAGAAAAACCAATATTGCCATGAATCCTTGTATCATGTAGGGAATCAGACGATACTTCACTATCAATCGCATCGGTGGAAGCGGAAGAATAAAAATCTGCTCCAGCATCAATTTTCAATTTCAACTTTTCATTCATCGGTACAGACAAAATCACTTTACTTGTATAATCGGTCAATAATTCTGTACCAATCCCGCCTGTTACTGCGGCATTATTTCCGTCTTGTTGGTAATAAGAAGCTAAAATATCCAACTCAATGGGTTCAATTTTTAAGCTTGGTAATGCCGTCGAATCCAATTCAATTTTTGGCTTTTTATCTTTTTTGGAAAACACATTAAAGCGATTCCATTTAGTAGTTTGTGCCTTCATTTCTTGCGCCCAAAAGAGCAAGAACATCGCTAGGCTGACAATCGTTAATTGCATCCACAACCTCCTCCTACTTTACCTCCGTTTGCACCAGAAGCACCTTCTCGGTACGTTTGAAAATTGGTCTCAAAATGCTCTACTTTTCGAGCTGCTAACTCCATTTCTTCGTCATTGAGGTACATTTTTTGGTAACCTTTGACAGATGCGCAAGACGTCAGGACGCTTGCTAATACTCCGAATAGGAGTAGTCTTTTTAATTTTTTCATAATATCTATTTACGGGTTAAAATTCTGGTAGAAAAGCCTTTAGGCTTTCCTGTCACCGACCTTCAGGTCGGAGTATTCTGCTTAAAACAATAATTTAGTGGTATAAAATCAGGCCTAAAGACCTTTGACGGGAAGGCCTAAAGGCTTTGCTACCAGTTACAATCGCAAATTATCCGAATATTGAATCTCGCCTTGATGATTCACTAACAAACATTCGATACCTTTTAAACGGTTAATTAAAGCGAGGCCTTCCACTTCTCCTAAAACGGTAACGGTCGTCGCCAAAGCATCTCCTAATTCTGGATTAGGGCAAACGATACTCACACTTTTTACGCCTTCTGCGGGCTCGCCTGTACGAGGGTCAATGATGTGTGAATACCGTCTGCCGTTAATCAGCGCGTATTTTTCGTAGCCGCCCGATGTGACCACCGAGCCATTTGGTATATTTAAAGAAGCTAAGACCATATCCGTTTTTTCTGGGTCAGGAATCTTAATCGTCCAATGGTCTTTATTCATCGGTTGTCCCCAACATAATAAATCACCAGAAGCATTCACCAAGCCATTTTCGATGCCCATTTGCCCCATAACTACTCTTGCTCGCATGGCAGCATAGCCTTTGCCAATCGCACCAAAACCGATTTTCATCCCTTTTTTTGCTAATAAAACGGTTTGCCTATTTTCGTCTAAAATGATGTGTTGATAATTAATCAGTTCTCTTAATCGGTCAATAATAGCGGGAGATGGCATAACACTTTCCTGATTGGTGATTTTCCAATAATCTCTCGCTACTGTTCCACTAATATCAAAAGCACCGCTGGTTATTTTAGAAACGTGAAGACTTCTTTTAATTAAATCAAATAATTCTCTATCGACCTTAACCGACTGAATACCAGCAAATTTATTAATCAACCCCGTTTGAGATGTTGGTCGCCAAGAGGAAATTAATCGCTCTATTCGCTCTATTTCTTTGACGCCTGCTCGCAAGGCATCCCAAGCAATTTGTGGGTCGTAATGAATGGCAGTCAAGGCAAATTTGCAGCCCATTAAACCTAAATGATGGCGATGGGCTTTGGCTTTTGGTGGTGCTACTAGTACGGGCATGGTTTGCTAATTTTTTAGTTAGAATAAATTGGTTATTAGGTAACAGGTGTCAGGCTAGATATGTTAATATGCCTAACCTGATACCCGACACCTAGTACCTGGTACCTGTCATATCTTCGGCTGCATCAAGCGTACATATTCCTTCGCCGACAGTCTATTATTATATTCCACTTCTGTAATCACCGAACCGTCTGCATTGACCAATACCATGAGCGGAAATTGTCCTTTTGGATTGTATTGTTCGGCTAATTTTTCATTATGTGCTTGCTGTTCTTTGGACAATCTATTTTTTCTTCTGTAAGGAAAATCTAATTCAAGAAGGACTAAATTTTCGTTGGCAAAAGCGGTAAAATCTTGTTGAGTAATGACTTTCTCTTTTAATTGGATACAGGGTTTGCACCAATCCGAACCAGAAAAAATCATTAAAATAGGTTTACTGTCTGTTTGTGCTACCGTTTTAGCGGCTTCTATATTGTGCAAAAAATTTTGTGCATAGCTGCTAAAGGGCATTAATAAAAGAATGAAGGTACTTAGGCGGATGATTTTGGATTTCATAACTTACATGATGACAGGATTTTTCAAGATGAACAGGATTGAGTAGAAGTAGCTTAGGTATCTTGCCTGAGTAGTTATTTTACTTAGGTTAGAAGGCTGAACTAGTAAAACAAAATCTATTTTAGTATGTTAAAATCCCCGTTGATTAAAAAATGATAATTGATTGATTGACAAATAAACGGTACGCTTTTCCAAATCATTATATTCAAATCCATGACTGGGAATGAAACGGAGAATAGGAGGGATGAAATGGAGAAATTCCCGATGAATTTAAAAAAATAAGCTTAAAAACTAAACCGCAGGCAACTGACCTCCCTTTTTTTACCGTATAGGGGAATATTAATAAGAAAATGGATTAGAAATGGCGTTTTCAAAGGAAATAGGTTACTACTACTTTATAATACATGCATTAGTCCATTTCCATTTTTTATAAGAAAACCCTTTATCCTACAATAGGGGAAATCCTTTTTAGTATTGTCTAGGTGATAAGTCTTCTTAATATAAACAACTCACTTATTGATTAGAATCTTTACTTTTTTGTGAATTTGCCCTTTGTAATATTTTCTTTTTGTTCACCTAAACTTAAAGCTTATCAAAACGCTAATCATCGAAGACGAGGCATGGACTGCCAAAAAACTAGCTCATCAATTAGGTCAAATTAATCCAGCTATTGAGGTTGTAAATACCTTTGATACCGTAGAAGATTCTGTAAAGTATCTAGCTGATAATCAGTCGATTGATTTGATTTTTATGGATATTCATTTGGCGGATGGAACGAGCTTTGACATTTTTCGTCAAGTAGAAGTAAATGCACCTGTGGTTTTTACAACGGCGTATGACCAATATATGGTAGACGCTTTTCAACATCATAGCATTGACTATATTTTGAAGCCGACCAAAAAAGAAGCACTAGAGCAAAGTCTGAAAAAATATAATCGTTGGTATAATGCTCCCGATATGTCGAACTATGCAACTTTATTGCAATGGGATTCAGCGATTAAAAAAGTGTATAAAGAACGATTTTTGGTACAAGCAGGTAAAAAATTATTGCCTATTTCCGTAAAGGATATGGCTTATTTTTATGCGGATGCTAAGCTAGTCATGGTCGCTTTAAAAAATGGACGGGAGTATATCGTCAATCATACCTTAGCCGAATTAGAGCAATTATTAAATCCAGCCGATTTTTATAGAATCAATCGTAAAGCAATTGTTAATATTGATGCCGTAAAGAGTTTGCAAATGGGCAGAAATTATAAATGGATGCTGCATTTAGAACCAGTACCAGACTTTAAAGTGCCGATTCCTACCGATAAATTGACGGATTTTAAGGAATGGGTGGGGTGATTATTGATTATTAGTTGATTCATTATTATCTTTTGGTTAAATAATCCGTTGGGCAATCAACCTACTAGGTAAAAAAGTACCCCAACGGATTGATTACCCAACGGATTTTTAATTTTAAGAAAAAATGTTGATTTTGAGAACTCTATTTTTTATTGCTCCTTATTATTATGTCAAAATCATCTTTAAAAGGTAAATTAATTCATTTAGTTCCTGCTACCCTTAGAAACCGTCGAACAATTTTTAATTGGATGACCAAATCGGATATTGCTACTCAAATGTTCGGTCTACCTACTTTCCCAGAAATGGAAGCACCTGATTGGGAAGCATTTCAAGAGGATTACACCACCAACTATTTTACAGATGAATCCCCTTTAAAAGGTCGATGTTTTCTTATCAAAAAAGGAAGAAAGCAAATTGGGCAAATTAATTATAACCCAATAGATATGACTCAAAAACTAGTCGAGTTAGATATTTGGTTAGCTGAAAGTCTTTATACAAGAAAAGGCTATGGTACAGAAGCCATTCAATTATTAGGCAACTATTTACACCAATTTTTTAACTGTGAATTACTATTTTTGCAACCTTCTGCCAGAAATCCAAAAGCAATTAAAGCTTATCAAAAAATAGGGTTTATTGTCCAGAAAAAGATACCATTTGGTATGGAGACAGATTATTTTGATTCCGTTTACATGATTAAAAGGTTGGTCTAAAATGAAAATTCACCTCTTCGGCGCATCTGGTTCAGGAACAACTACTTTAGGCAAAGCATTGCATACCGTTTTAGGCTATCGACACTTGGATGCCGACGATTATTATTGGAAAAAAACCAACCCACCATTTCAAATAAAAATACCGATAGCAAAACGAAATCAATTAATTACCAAAGACTTTCTTGCTCAGGAAAACTGCATTATTAGCGGGTCGATGGTCAGTTGGGGCGCAGAATGGGCAAGTGCTTTTGATTTATATGTTTTTCTCTATTTGCCACCAGCAATTAGGATGCAACGATTAAGAGATAGAGAAATAGAACGGTATGGGGAAGCATTAAAAACGAATGAAAGATTTAGAGCTGATTCTAAAGCCTTTTTGGATTGGGCGAGCCAATATGATGATGGCACTTTTCAAGGACGTAGTTTAGGCATTCATTTAGATTGGATAAAAGCGTTGGAGGGGAATGTTTTAAAAATTGAAGGGGATACGACGGTCGCCGAACGAGTAACTAGAATAATAGCAGCAATACCTCCTCACATGAAATGATAAGGTATTGCGATTAAGCAAGCCGTTTAGCGCCTACCTTACTCCAATGTCTTAAACCAATCCACTAAAGCCTTCCGCTGTCCAGCATCAATCCACGCCTCATTATGGGCTAGCATATAAGAGAGCATTGGCATTTCTTTCCCTTCTACCATTTCCACCATTTCTTCTATTTTGTGTGCTTTCTTTTTAGCAGAATAAGTAGACCAAGTGGAATAATTTAAATGCTTATTGCCATTATCGACATGCCCTTTTATCCACCAAGCTAAAGGTTGAATATTCGTATACCAAGGATATTTGGTCGTATGAGAATGACAATCATAGCAAGCCGTCTTTAGAATAGTCGAAATCTCTGCTGGCGGATTGGTATTTTGAATAAAATCTTGTGTAGCATCTACAGATGGATTGGTTTTGTCAATTTGAAAAAATTGGATAATTACTAAGGCAACAGCAACAATCATCAATATCGTTCGGATTGATTTTTTATTCTTTAGCATACGTCTAGAGTTTGGATTCAAATAATAAACGGGAAATTAATAGATTCTTGGCAGACTACCGCTTAATTGAGCAAAAATGTCTTTGGATATAGTGAAATTAAGACGCTGATTGTCTTACAGATGGATTTACCGTAGCTCGGACATTCCTGTCAAAGTAAGATATAGAGCGGATTTATCGGATATGTAACGCAGATGAAAACTAACACGGATTTCCCCCATGGATTTTTTATTCCTATTCCTTTTACCTCAGATAGTTGGTATTTCGAATATAGTAAATAAGGTTTTGGGTTTTGCTAATAATGTCGAATAAAATCAATTTTGCTATTGAAGTTGAAGTTGGCATTCATCTTAAATTAATAGCCTCATACAAATACTTTAGGTATAGGCCTACCTATGATTAGGTAGCAACTGACTCATTAGAAAAGGGTATTTGCATAAAGGGAAGTAGCATGTATCTTTGTATTATACTTATTTAGATTCATTCTAATTAATTCCTAAAAAGATAAACTTTGATAAACTCTAAAGAAAAAAGACCAACTGATTTATTAACCTTTCGTGATAAACCAACTTTAAATTGTCTAAACATCAATCAACAGAATGGTATGACTAGAATTTATGGAGCTATTCAAATGGATACTAAAAAATCTCGGGAATACTTTGATAAACTAGTCCGCCAATTACTAACCTCTTAATAACCAAGATATGTGTTCTATAAATACTTTAGTCCAAGAGCAATACG
Organism: Saprospiraceae bacterium; assembly: GCA_965277445.1. Classification (GTDB taxonomy): domain Bacteria; phylum Bacteroidota; class Bacteroidia; order Chitinophagales; family Saprospiraceae; genus JAFMDF01. The sequence goes on from CBDICY010000013.1 coordinate 832,697, forward strand.
GTTACATAGCGGCTTGTGAACATTGTCAAATTTTTTACCTAACGTTTGGCAATTTTTCTATGCAGTTGCAAGAAGATGATTTTAGAATTTATGTGGATTTTATCAATAATTTCTGTAAGACTCATGCAAGAAAAAGAGATTTGTATTGTCGGAATATTAAGATTAATACCTTGATAGATAACCTGCAATTGATGTTGTGTTATCAAGAATTAATGCAATTGAAGGAAATGATGTATGAAGCGATGTTGGTGTATGAAACGGAGCAGTTAATCAAATAATTAACAATTCAATATATCAACTGCCATAGATAGAAAGCACTTTTCCTGTAATTAGGGAAGGTGCTTTTTTACTGTTTCAGCATAATGAAATCATTATTATGATGCTGAGAATTAATCAATTTCTCATCAGCATTAGGTATAAGCTACCTAATCTTAGGTATTCCACGAACCACTAAAAAAAGGTATTTCTTTTTCTTGGTGTGTAATGTACCTTTGCATCGCTATTCTTATTTAGATTAAATCCAATTAAAAATAAAAGATGATTATTATAACCAAAAATTATGTACAAATATGCTTACTAGCAGTAGTGTTAGTTTTCGGAATTGCCTGTGGCGACGATGTCAGAGAACCAGAAGAGAATGGAGTGATTACTATTGCTGCGACTGCTAATCTAGCATCAGGAAGAGGCACTAGTGTTGCGATTCCTGTAACAATTAATGCAGTGGAAGGTATTCAATCTCTAACGGTTTCAGCGGAAGGTGCAGCGGACGAAACTTTAGCCGTAACTGCTGGAGAAACAACGGTGAATGTTACTGTGAATTACGATATTCCTGCGGATGCCTTATTCAATTCTTCTATAGATTTAATTTTTACGGCAATTGATGCCAAAGCACAAACGGCTACGACCACAGTAACGGTTACTACAGGTAAATTAATAGCAGAAACACCTGCGACTTATGAATTTACCAGAAATGGAGAGACAACTGTTTCCTATAGCGGCCAAAATGAACGTTTGGATATGGTAGAAATCATCAAAAATGAAATCCTTAAAAAAGGAGATAGTGGAGAGGTGGTATCTGAACAAGCTTTATTAGCTGCCTTTAGAAATGAAGATGGTACTGGCGGTGGTTTATTCGGTTTTGAATCTACTAAAAAATTAGGCAATAAGACCTTCCAGCCAGATTTGGATGACCAGTTATTTGAAACGATGTTTGCTGAAGCTGCCGCCGCAAGTACTTCTGGACAAACAGCGTCTAATGGCGTAGCTGGCTTAATCACCAGAGAAAGCAAAGGGTCTACAGTTTTAGTGGACAAAAATGGTAGAGAATTTACCCAACTAATCGAAAAAGGAATTATGGGTTCTGTTTTTTATAACCAGATTTACAATACTTATTTTTCTGATACTCGAACAGGAGACGATGTAGAAAATACCGTACTACGAGAAGGCAAAAATTATAATGACATGGAGCATCATTGGGATGAGGCTTTCGGCTACTGGAATCCACCATTGGATTTTTCTTCTAATTGGCCAGCAGAGAGAGCAAGCGAAGACCGCTTTTGGAGCCATTATTCTAATACGGTTGACCCAAATTTAGGGACAAATTCTATTATCATGGAAGCGTTTAAGGAAGGTAGAGCGGCCATCGTCAATAATGATTTAGCTACCAAAACAGCTAAAAGAGCGGAGGTAGCAGAAAATTTAGAATTAGTAGCTGCTGCGACTGCCGTACATTATTTAAACAGTTCCTTAACCGCTTTAAATGCAGGGAATACAGGAGATGCTTTCCATGTGATGTCAGAGGTATGGGCATTTGTGAATGCTTTGCGCTACAATCCTAATCGGAAATTATCCTTAGAGGATATTGCGGAAATCATGAATGAGGATTTAGGCGCAAATGGTAATTTTTGGAATGTTACCACAGATGGATTAAACAAAGCAAAAGCAACTTTGGTAGGCGCTTACGAAAAATTAGCACCTGTACAAGACGAATTATAAGGAAGCGTAATAGGGCGAATCAAAAGTAGTATAACTCCATTAGCCCCCTAATAGGGTAATACCAAAAAGTAAGCAATCACACCAATAAGGATAGTCCTCTCATAGAAGACTATCCTTTTCTTTATTTTTTAAATCATCAATACAATGGCAAAATCAACCACAACAGGCTATTATATGAGAATCATTCACCGTTACTTGGGCTTTTTTCTAGCAGGAATTATGGCAGTCTATGCAATCAGCGGAATTGTACTAGTCTTTAGAAATACCGACTTTTTAAAAAAGGAAGTACAAATAGAAAAAACGATTGCGACCAATTTATCAGGAATAGAGGTAGGAAAGAAACTGAAAATAAAAGGCTTTAAAGTCGATAAAAAAGAGGGCACTATCTATTATTTCAAACAAGGGACTTATAATAGCCAGACAGGAATTGCCAAATATCAGAAAAAAGAACTGCCTTATGTTTTAGGCAAAATGACCAAGATGCACAAGGCAACCACGAATTCCCCTTTGTATTGGTTAAATATATTCTTTGGGACAGCACTTTTGTTTTTTGTCATTTCTGCTTTTTGGATGTTTCTGCCTAGTAGTAAAGTTTTTCGGAAAGGATTATATTTTACCCTTGGAGGTATTATTCTAACGCTCATTATGCTTTTCGTCTAGTAAATACTATGACACATTTTTTACAATCTTTACTAATATTAGGTAGGCCATATACCGAAAGTTAGGTATGTGCTAACTAACGAGAAATAATGATTTTTTAAATCCTGATTGTGTTGTATATTTGCACTCGTTAAATTTATTTAGATTAAGTCTAGTTAAGATTAGCGTTCAAAATTTGCAATTATGACTATCAAATATCGTTTATTCGCCTTTTTATTTACTGCTGCTATAGGGCTTATTTTGGTTTCCTGTGGAGAAGAAAGTGGAACAGTCGTTGAACCAACAACGCCGACTACACCACCTACAATGACACCAGAAACACCAACGGTCGATTTAACGGCGGTGAGGGGAAGAATAGCTACTAATCTAGCGAATAATTTGATTATACCCGCTTATGAAAATCTAAAGGTAGCAACGAATAATTTAGTGATAGAGGTGACTGCATTTACAGAAGCACCAAGTGAGGCGACTTTAGCAACCGCTCAATCGGCTTTAAAAAATAGTTGGATAGCTTGGCAAAGTGCCGCTATATATATGTTTGGTCCAGCGGAAGAAGTAGCTTTAAGAAAAAGCCTAAATACTTATCCGACCGATGCGACTCAAATTGATGCGAATATTGAATCAGGTAATTATATTATTGGTTCTTTAGCGAATCAAGCAGCAGTTGGGTTTCCTGCGTTAGACTATTTATTAAATGGTTTGGCGGAAGACAATGAAGGAATTATGGCTCAGTACATGACGAACGAACGGTCAAGTAGTAGAAAACAATACCTAATAGATTTAGCAAAAGATATTCAAACTAGAGTTACTACTTCTTTAAACGGCTGGTTGCCAAGTGGAGAGAATTATGCAGCTGTTTTTACAGAAACGGATGCTTTAGGTATTGATGTAGGAAGCTCTTTAAGCATCATCGTGAACAGCATAGATTTGCATTTCCAACGATTTGCGCGAGATGGTAAAGTAGCTATTCCTGCGGGAATCAGAAGTGCAGGAGTGCCTAGACCGAAAGCGATTGAAGCACTTTATGGAGGTTACTCAACGGAATTGTTACAGGCAAGTTTAGTGGCTTATGAGCAATTATACATGGGTGTTGGGGTGAATGATGAAGATAAAGAAAGTTTATACGATTATTTAGTAGCCATTGACGCTAAAGATTTAGCAGATGATATTAAAGCACAATTTGCTGTAACAAAAACGGCTGCGAATACTCTGACGGATCCATTCGGTGAACAAATTAGCACAGATGTAGAAAAGGTAACCAATGTATTTATCGAAATGCAAAAATTAGTTGTCTTTTTTAAAGCGGATATGGCTTCCTTGATGGGGATTTCTATTACGAACCAAGATAATGATGGAGATTAAATTGTTGAATGGTTGAATTGCTGTATTACTAGAGAGCTTACATTGCATACGGTAACAATCAAACAATAAAGCAATCAAACAATTTAGTCGATGAACAAATACCTTTACGATAAAATTTCAATAGCACCTTTGGCAATGTTCAGGGTGCTATTTGGGTTTATGATGCTGCTAAGTATCATTCGATTCTGGTATAACGGGTGGATTTTTGATCAATACATTGCTCCAGATTTTTATTTTACCTATTACGGATTTGATTGGGTAAAGCCCTTAGGGAGTCAAGGAATGTACTACACTTTTTATTTAATGGGATTCTGTGCTTTAGCCATCATGTTTGGCTGCTTTTACCGAATCACTTCTGTGCTGTTTTTTCTAACCTTTACGTATGTAGAATTAATTGATAAAACCAATTACCTCAACCATTATTACCTTGTAAGTCTAATTAGTTTTTTACTCATTTTTTTGCCTGCCCATCGTTATTTTTCTATAGATGTATTAATACGACCTTCGATAAAGTTAGAAAAAGTATCTGCTTGGACGATTAATATTATCAAATTCCAACTGGGCTTGGTTTATTTTTATGCAGGTTTGGCTAAATTAAATTACGATTGGTTAGTCAATGCACTTCCCTTAAAAATTTGGTTACCTGCTAAAACGAATGTACCGCTAATCGGCTGGTTATTCAATTATAAATGGTCGGCTACTTTATTTAGTTGGTGTGGTGCCTTATACGACTTGACGATTCCTTTTTTATTATTAAATAAATATACTCGTCCCCTAGCTTACTTGGCAGTTATTGGTTTTCATGTAATGACGGCAATGTTGTTTCAAATTGGCATGTTTCCGTACATTATGATCTTGTCAACGTTGATATTTTTTCCTGCTGCTTTTCATCAGAAAATTATTGAGTTCTTATCAGGTTTGCTGGTTAGGATTTTTAATCCGATACCACTATTCACTCGCCTCTGGCGAGGTTTACAAATAGGAAAATTAAAAAACAAATCAGTTAATCTCGCCAGAGGCGAGCAAATACAAGTTTCGGACTACAAGTCCTCACTAGCAACACAACTAGGTAAATACGCCCTAATCACTTACATCATTTTTCAACTAATTTTTCCCTTTCGCTCCGTTCTTTATCCAGGCAATTTATACTGGACGGAACAAGGCTACCGTTTCTCTTGGCGGGTGATGTTAATGGAAAAAGCAGGCTATATTGTTTTTCATATTTACGACCCTGAAACGGGTAAAATAGAGCAAGCGAATAATTATAAATACCTCACAAAAACGCAAGAAAAGCAAATGAGTACGCAGCCAGATATGATTCTGCAATTTGCTCATTTTTTAAAAGAAAAATATCAAGAAAAGGGGTTCTTAAATCCCCAAATTACTGCAGAAAGTTACGTTACTTTAAATGGTCGCCGCAGTAAACCTTTTATTGACCCAAAAGTTAATCTAGTGGAAATGGAAGAAGGGTGGGGACATAAGACTTGGGTATTGCCCCTAAACGACTAAGGTAATACAGCTTTCTAAGCTGTGAACCACTAACAAAAAAGCTAAAAGATAAAAATGAATAGTCACTATAAAAATCTGATATTTAGTTTGCTAGGAATGTTATTTGTGCTGAATTTACAAGCACAAAATTATAGTATTAAAGGAAATATAATTTCTGACGAAAATGAAACATTAGTCGGTGTAAATGTTGTTTTAGAACGTCTTAACTTAGGGACTACAACGGATATAGATGGCAATTATGAATTTAAGAACATTAAAAAAGGAAACTATCAATTAAGTATTTCTTATATAGGTGCACATACGCAAACGGTTGAAATTGTAGTGGATAAAGATGTGGTACTCGACTTTCAAATGGATGTTACAGCACTAGAATTAGTAGAAGTCGTCGTCAAAGACAAAACCGAAAAAACAACAGGCATCACGCGCTTAAGGGCAGTAGAAGGAGTAGGAATTTATGCCTCTAAAAAAACAGAAGTGGTCGTTTTAGGCGACTTGACTGCCAATTTAGCAACGAATGTGAGTCGGCAAGTGTATTCCAAAGTAGTGGGTTTAAATATTTGGGAAAGTGATGGGGCAGGTGTGCAATTAGGCATAGGTGGGCGAGGACTCAGCCCTAATCGAAATTCCAATTTTAATACCCGTCAAAATGGCTACGATATAAGTGCGGATGCTTTGGGGTATCCCGAAAGTTATTATGCGCCACCAACCGAAGCGATTGAACGAATTGAAATCATTCGAGGAGCAGCTTCTTTGCAATTTGGAACGCAGTTTGGTGGCATGTTGAATTTTAAATTTAAAGAAGGCCCTAAAGATAAAAAGATTGAATTGACAACCCGACAAACAGTAGGTTCTTTCGGTCTATTTAGTTCCTTTAATAGTGTTGGCGGAACGGTAGGAAAGGTGAGTTATTATGGCTTTTACCAATACAAAAAAAGTGGTGGTTGGCGTCCGAATTCCAGTATCAATCAGCACACCGCTTATTTTGGCGCAACCATTCAAGCGGGAAAGAAATATTCGATTCGTCCAGAATACACTTTTACTACTTATCTTGCCCAACAACCAGGTGGCTTAACGGATACGCAATTTGAACTCGATCCTCGCCAATCTAATCGAGAACGGAATTGGTTCCAAGTCGATTGGAATTTATTGGCCTTGACTTTAGACTATGAATTTTCGGATAGGACTAAGATTAATAGTCGAACTTTCGGTTTAATCGCAGGGCGAGACGCCTTGGGAAATTTAGATCGAATCAATCTAATTGATTTTGGCGAGGATCGAGATTTTCTAAGTGATGATTTTCAAAACATCGGAAATGAAACCCGATTAATTCACAGTTATACTGCCTTTGATAATCCAGCTACTTTTTTGATTGGTACTAGGATTTATGATGGGTTTACCGAGCGCCGACAAGGAGAAGGAGATGCAGGAAATGATGCCAACTTCGTCTATAATAACCCCGATAATTTAGAAGGTTCAGATTTTGATTTACCGAGTACTAATATTTCTGTTTTTGTAGAAAATATCTTTAATATTAGCGAAAAATGGAGTGTCACTCCCGGTATTCGATTTGAATATATTAAAACCCAAACAGAGGGCTACTATAAATTCAGAACGGAAGATTTGGCGGGCAATGTGTTAACGGACGAAAAAATAGACGAACGAAAATCTAATGCTAGAAACTTCTTATTGTTTGGCTTAGGTAGTAGTTTTAAACCCAACTATAATACGGAGATTTATGGCAATTTCTCTCAAAATTTCCGAGCGATTAATTTCAATGACATTAGAGTCAACGTGGGAGCCTTAGTCGTAGACCCTAACCTAAAAGATGAAAAAGGATTTACGACTGACTTGGGGATAAGAGGTAATGTAAAAGGAATCGTTAGCTACGATGTTACTTTATTTTATTTAGCCTATAAAGACCGCATAGGAAATGTACTAAAAAGAGAACCCAACCCTAATTTTAATGGACTAGTCGATAGAATAATTCGGTTTAGAACCAATGTAGCGGATGCCGATATTTATGGATTAGAGTCTTTTGTTGAAGTAGATTTATTTAAACTCAGTCGCATCAATTTCCCAGCCACTAGCTTATCGGTTTTTGGAAACTTTGCGTTATTGAATGCGACCTATACCAATTCCCAAGAAAATGGAATTGAAGGAAATGATGTAGAACTAGTGCCTCCCTACAACTTGAAAACGGGTTTGAATTTAACCTGGAAAGACTTTTCGGCTACTTGGCAATATGCCTTGGTTGGCGAACATTTCTCAGATGCGTCCAATGCAATTCGGACACCATCTGCCATTGAAGGGATTATTTCTGCCTATAACGTGATGGATGTTTCTTTTAGTTATCAATTCAAATTTTTACAATTAGAAACAGGCATTAATAATTTAACAAATCAAGCTTATTTTACTAGACGAGCGACAGGGTATCCTGGCCCAGGGATTATTCCTTCGGACGGTCGAAGTTTTTATGTCACTTTACAGATAAAAATTTAAGCGACTATGCGCCCAAAACTAAAAATACAAAACCTCCTACAATTACAAGCTCATCTCTCCGAAGAAGAATGGCTTATCGTCGATGTCCTTCGACAAATTATGCTCGACAACTTACCACCTTACGGCAAAGAAAAAATCTCCTATAACGTCCCGTATTTTTATGGTAAAAAAGGGATTGCGATTATTTGGCCAGCTTCTATTCCCAGAGGCGGTATTAAATCGGGGGTCTTACTCGGTTTTTGGCAAGGCTATTTATTAGCCGATGCAGACCAATACCTAAAACATGGGACGAACAAAAAAATCTTTTATAAAATTTATCAGTCGGTGGAGGAGATAGACGAGGGGGCTATTAGTAAGTTATTAGCAGAAGCAATAATATTAGATAGGAACTTTTAACCAAGATCCTTGTATGGGGTATCAACAGGTTGAATTTCTTTCAATCTTTCAAGGAACATACCTTCGGACGTCCATCCAGCATGAACTCTGCTCACTCTGTACCGCCATCTAAATTTTTATAGGTAGCAGCAAAAGTGGCAATGGGATTTTCATAATAGAGTGGATGCTGGGTAGCTCCAAGATGAAACATCTCTGAGCGAACCCACGGATAATTGTCATTATCTGTTAGTTCACTTATCGCATTATTATAAGCAGTAACATTTTTTATAATAATGATTCCTGAAACGATAGAACGATGACCCATTGATATTATAGTTTACCCCTCAAAAATCCCCGTACTCAAATATCGATCCCCACGGTCACAAATAATACAAACAATCACCCCTTCATCAATCGTTTCTGCCAAGCGACTCGCTGCCAAAACAGCCCCACCAGAACTCATCCCTGCAAAAATCCCTTCCTCTTTAGCCAAGCGGCACATCATCGCCCTAGAGTCATCGCTGGATACATCTAAAATCCAATCTACTCGTTCAGGGTCATAGATTTTTGGTAAAAAGGCAGGTGACCAACGACGAATACCGGGGATTCTAGAACCGTCTACAGGTTGGACGCCTACTATTTGTATATCAGCATTTTGTTCTTTCAAAAAACGCGAAGTCCCCATGATTGTCCCAGTTGTACCCATAGAAGAGACAAAATGTGTCACCTTTTGGTCGGTATCTCGCCAAATTTCTGGCCCAGTCGTTTTATAATGAGCGCCCCAATTATCTGGATTGGCAAACTGGTTAAGGTTTAAATAGCCACCTTGGTCCACCAAATATTGTGCATATTCTCTAGAATATTCAACGGTCTTTTCTGCGGGGGTTAGAATCACATCTGCGCCGTAGGCCTTCATGGTTTGCACCCGTTCTGCCGTTGCACTTTCGGGCATAATGAGCGTGATTTCAATATCAAACTGCGCCGCTATCATGGATAAAGCAATGCCCGTATTCCCACTCGTTGCTTCCACCAATTTCATACCTTTCTTCAAATCGCCTCTATCCAAAGCACACCTTATCATATTATAAGCCGCTCTATCTTTGACACTACCACCGGGGTTATGTCCTTCCAATTTACCATAGACTTTGACGCCCGGCTTATTGATAATTTTTTTAATTTCTACTAATGGCGTATTGCCTACTAAATCTACTAGTGATTTCATTTTTCAATTTTCAATTTAAAATTTTCATTTTTCAATTTTCAATTTTCAAAACCTTACAAATTGAAAATTTCCTAAATACTCCTTGCCATCCTCGCCTCCTGATTCAAGCCCTTATAATACACCCTAGAATTGGGCAAAACACTTTTAGTTATCCAGACATTACCACCAATCACACTATCTTTTCCAATCACGGTTTTGCCGCCTAGAATAGTTGCACCCGCATAAATGACCACATTATCTTTGATGGTTGGATGTCGTTTGGTAGCGGCCATTTCTTTTTTGACACTTAAAGCACCTAAGGTAACTCCTTGATAAATTTTGACATTCTTACCAATATGGGCAGTTCCTCCAATAACTACGCCAGTACCGTGGTCAATGCAGAAATTATCCCCTATCGTTGCACCAGGGTGAATATCAATACCTGTTTTATTATGCGCATGTTCCGTTAAAATTCTAGGGACTAAAGGTACATTTAAGTGAAAAAGGGCATGCGCCAAGCGATAAACCGCTACGGCATAAAAGCCAGGATACGTTCGAATGACTTCTGCGTTACTAATTGCTGCAGGATCGCCACTCATCATAGCATCTGCATCCATCAATAATTTTGCTCTAATGTCAGGTAAGGCAGTAAAAAAGGTCTCCGCAATTTGTTGAACGTCTTTGTCTAAAGCACCATTTAAATCGGTTAGAATATGGATTAATTTGGCTTTAATATTGGCAAAATCTTGCTCAAATTCAGACATTCTTTCATAGCGTTTGTCTGATAATTGTGGGAATAAGATTTGCAACAAGCCTGTAATTAAGCTGCAAATGACCTCTGGGGAGGGCATGGCTTTATTTTTTCGATGGGCTTCGTATAATTGAAAAAGGAATTCTTTTTGAGACATTTTTCGTCGTTAAATTTAAGCTTCTCAGTATAGGTGAACTTATTGATATTCAAAAAGTAATGTGCGATTTTCTAATCCACCCCTAGCCCCTCCCTTCAAATGGAGGGGAATCGTTTTTGACCAAATTAATCGCTAAAACGGAATATTTGGTAATTACTGACTCCCTTCCCTGATTAGGGAAGGGTTGGGGATGGGTTAAAACATACTAACTAACATACCTTTAAATGAGACAAAAGGGGGAAAAGTTTCACGAAACTTAAATTTAACAAGTGGCTATCATTGAATAATTAATAAAGTACTGGCAGTAGCAGTTGCCGTTTGAATTTGAACGCTATACTGCCCCCTTGGTAGATTTGTAACATCCAATAATTCCCTGGAAAGGCTTGATTCAATTTGTTTTTGCTGTACCAGTCGACCTAAATTATCAAAAATGCGAATAGTAGCGGCTTGATTTACTTGATTAGCCGGTAGAGCCAGTTGGGCTTGGGTAGTAGCAGGATTGGGAAATAAGTTAAAACCAAGTTGCTGAAAAGTAAGGGGAATACTGGTAGTATTTTCTATCACTTGGATTAGGATAACTTTGAAAGTAGCAAATCCCTTACTGTCAACAGCCTTTACAGTAATTTGATAGGGCATTCTTCTAATATCATTTAGCGTTGGTGTCCAATTGAAATCACTAACTGATGTACCTTCAAATGTTTCGCTATATTCCGTAGTAGCTCCTTTGATTAAGGTTTCACTAATTAAGGAAAGTTTTGGTGGTAAATCACCCATGCCATCTTCGTTATCCGTTCCAATAAATGATAAATCGATGGTTTGTTCAGCTTTTATATTGATTAGGTTCTCATTAATTCCTTGAATGAAAGGCGGCGTATTTGTTTCGGGTTTGATGAGAATTTGCATATCTCGAATGATTTCGGCGGTTAATTCTTCACCTCTAAAAGCTTTTATTTTAATGGCGATGTTATATTGTCCAACAATTTGTGGGCTATCCCAAACCAATAAGCCTGTTTGTTCATTGAAGGTATAGGTATTTGCCGTTCCTGCACCAATTTGGTCAATAGCCATATAATTAGGAACACTTTCGTCATTACCCATTAAAGGTGTCACTAATTCATAAGCAACACTATCTCCATCTAAGTCAATGGCATTAGGTGTGTGCATAAATGGTTGGCGAACAAAACCAACATCAATGGGTGCAATCAAAAGGGTAGGGGATTGATTACTACCTCCTTCCAAAAGTAGATTTCGTAAAGTAAAAGTTGTTTGTAGATGAAATTGAACTTGGTCGGAATTAGGAGGATTGACATTTAGAATACTCCCATTTCGATTAGGGTCTGTCATAGACAGGGTATAATTCCCTAATGCTGTATAGACATGAACACTCGTATACGCATTTATTTTATAATCATTTTCAATCGGTTCTCCATCACCATTACTACGTGTTACTGTCTCACAAGTCCCATCTCCCCAGCAAATCGTTAAACTATCTCGATCTGCTTGAACCGTACTGGTTTGCGTATAAGTAATAATGGTGGCTTCAATGGTTAAAGGAGCGATTTGTGTATAAATGATTTCCCCCGCTCGATTATGGGTTGCGAGTAATAAAGTGCTGAAAAAACAAAGTAAGAGGAAAGTAACAGTCGTTCGCATATGTAATAATTTATAAAATTTATAAAATCGGGTTAGCTATTTAGCAGAGAAGAGAGTAGAGACGATTACATTGAGAGAGTAGAGATTTAACCCTCAAGATATATTGAAAAAAACGAAAAATCAGACAATTTAGCACAAAACCTTCTCTATTCTCGTCTCTCTTATCTCTCTTTTGAATAAATAAAATCGGGTTTTACTAAAAGAGGAAGTTTTAGAGTAGAAAGGTTGTATGGGTACTATAATTTAATTCTATGACACCTTAAATTTTATTGGGGTTGTATCAAAATATTCGGAAAATATTCTTAGCCGAACAAAATTTCAAAACCCTCCCCTAACCCCCTCCAAAGGAGGGGAATTCTGTGAAATTTGAAAAATCAGAACTTTTAATGGTAGTTTTTTTTAAATGGGTCTTTTGATACAGCCCCTGTTCCACTTAGCAAAAATTGTTGAAGAACCTATAATTGCAAAAATATTGACGACTATTTGTTCAGAAGAGGAAGGAAGAATACCCTAAAAATATGTTAATTAATAAATATTCTGTGGTGGAAATAGGTTTAATTCGTTTCTTACAGCGAGTTTGATTTACCCAAAAATATGAAAAAATATGAAGAAACTTCTTTCTTATAGCCTACTATTATTCTTTTTTAGTGGAAGCTTGGCTGCACAAAAAGTATTACAAATTGAAAAATTAGGGAAAGCAAAGACGCAAAAAGTATACGTTGGGGAATCTATTTTTATTCAAACGGAACTAAATCCCGATTGGTTTGAAGGGGTAATTGAAGATTTATTGCCAGATGCACAAGCCCTTGTTTTTTATGATAGAATTATTCAAATCAAAGATATTACTGCCATTAAATTTCGTAAGAAAAGTGCCATGAATGGTGCAGGAAGAGCAATGCAATGGTCTTGGGTCGTGCCCGTTGCTTACCAAGGTGTTTTTGATTTAGTTAACCCACCATCTCCCGAAGAACGGAAGCGATCTTGGATAGCAACTGCTTATATAAGTGCAGGCTCTTTTTTAATAGGGTCGTTAATGCGATTAATTCCACCAAAGAAAACCAAGTTTGGAGAAGGACGAAATCGACGATTGCGGGTATTGGATTTGACTTTTTACCCAAGTGGGAGCTATACGGTAAGCGCAAAAGAAAAAGGTAAGAGAGTAGGGAAAAAATAAGCTAGCAAATCAATAGATAACCAATAGGAATTTGAAATTAGGTAGAAGAGTGACTAGTGAATGGACTTTATTCTAAAGAGATTAGTACTTCCAGAACTCCAAGATCTGGAAGTACTTCACCAATTACTTTTACATTTTCTAAGCTACTTCTTTTCCTGTCGAAGCTTCTAAAAGCGCAAACCATTCTTCATCTGTCATTTCAATATCTACAGCAGCCAAAGCAGCTTTAGCACGATCTATTCTCGCTGTACCTAATATTGGTAAAATCTTAGCCGGATGCTTGAGTAACCAAGCCAAGTAGACTTGATCTAAACCAACTCCACCACAACGATCACAGATAGCTTGTGCTACTTTTTGGATGCGTTGCGTTCGGATTTCTCCTTGTTCGGTAAATAGATTGCCACCACCTAAGGGAGACCAAACCATTGGGCTAATGCGTTTTTTGATGCATTGATCGAACGTACCATCTATAAAAGGCGGTAAATGTAAAATGGAACCTTCGACTTGATTGGTCATTAGCGTAATGCGAGATTGTAGCATCTCAAATTGAGAAACGCTGAAATTAGAAACGCCAAAATATTTGACTTTCCCTTGTGCCCGTAATTGATTAAAAGCTTCTGCTATTTCATCTGGATGCATTAACGGACTCGGTCGGTGAATTAGCAGCATATCAATATAGTCCGTATTCAATTCTTTGAGCGAATTTTCAGCGGAGGCAATGATGTGTTCTTTACTCGTACTATAAGATTTTATTTTATTCTGAGGTCGATTGGGGGTGACTAAGTTAATACCACATTTGGTAATAATCTCCATTTTCTTTCTTAAATCAGGTCGGACTTTTAAAGCTTTCCCAAAATCGCCTTCCGTAGTATAATGACCATATATATCTGCATGGTCAAAGGTGGTAATCCCAGCTTCGATAGATTCTTCGATTAACTGGGTAATAGCTCTCGTTCTTAGTTTCCAGCCCCATGCGCCCCATTTCATTGTACCGAAAACGATACGAGAAAAGGTTGGGCCATTATTGGCTATTTTAATTCTTTTACTCATATTCTACAGGATGATTGAGCATTCCCGAAGGGTAAATGTCCTGTGGACATTTAAGCGAATGAACCGCAAAGCGGACGGGAGGCTCAAGATTTTAATTTGATTAACAGGATTTGTTAACTTAAATTATTGATGTATTGATTGATGATGTTTTCTCGATTTTGGACAATTTTTTGGGCTAAATTTTTGATTTCTTTTTTGAATATTTTGGCAGCATTAGATACAGCAAGGTCTTTATTTTTACTATTAAAAATAGCTGCATTTGAAAAACTTAATAAATTTAAATGTTGAATATTTTTTACTTCATTAATCCAATCACTTTTATTATTTATGCTTCTTGTCGGCATTAAATCTATTAAAGATTCAGTAAGAATAGGGAAAAACGAGGAAGTTAGATGATGTTGTTTTAAATTTTCTTTATATCCTTCATATTCTGATTGTGCAAATTTAGAGTTAAATGTTCGATTATCTATGAGTTGAACAAACGAGATAGAAGGATTTATTCGCACCCTTGTAACATATTTTTCATGATAATCAGCAAAACTTGAATTTCCTACTAATCCTTCATCTCTTAAAAAATTGAAAATGAGAAGTGCTAATAAGTTACTATGAATAGGCGTGATATCTGGCATATTATCAAAAAAGAATTCGATTAACGCAGAAAATTCATTATTTAAAAGGAAAGCATTTTTTTCACTAGATGAAAGAAAAAAATCATTATAATTTAAAATCAAATTTCTACCTTCACTAATCTTTTGTTTTCCTTTATCAGACAAAGAATTGAATAGTTGTGAATCTTCATGGAGAAGAGGATTCGGGTATAACTGTTTAGAATCAGTATCTCGTAGTTCGATTAAATAATTTCTAATCGCTTCCTGTTCGTTTTTAGAATGTTTGGCTATTCTATTTAAAACAATTCCTTGTTCTTTTTTAAGCTTGTCTGCTCTAAGGGATACTAGTTTTTCCTCAATAACATTTCTATAATGCGTAAATTCCTCGCTTTCACCTTCTATTCTAAAATCGACTAACTTATCTTGACTCATAGAAACAGGAATATTAAAATTCTTTTTTGCCTCTATAAACCTTTCTATAATTAGATCATTTCTGGAAGAATAAGGGGAATTATTTTCTGTGATTATATTTTTATTTTGAATAAACTCATCAGCTACAATAGTTATGATTAAATGGGCTTGACTGGCTAATTTAGTTAATTCTGTTTCTGTAGTTTGATTAGTAGCATAAAAAATAACTACTTCTTCATTGTCAATATTATACAATTCATCGACTATTGCACTCGTTATTTTTCCCAAGCCTTTTTTGTAATAAATTAAAACATTTTTAAGATTGGGTAAGTCATAGATATTATCCTCTTTGAATAATTCTTGATAAAAATGCCAGTAATTATTAGCAAACGCAGAAGTATCTTCCCAATTTTCTTCTAAAACGGCAATCTTTTCTCCAAAAGCGTAGGTTGAATCATGTCTAATCTGTACCTTATTAAAGTAATTTTCAAGGCTTATCTTAGAAGTCTCTAAATTATATATTGATTTTAGAAGTTGTTCAAATTGGGTCTGATAGCCTGCTATTCTTTCCGTCTCATTTCCACTTTTCCAATTTACTCTTTGAATACTATTTTCTAAATCAACTCTTGAAGGTAAAGGAATAATTTCTAAAGGCCTAAAATCACCTGACTCAACACGATAATTGGTAGCTTTTTTGGCTAAATCTAAAATACCTGTTAAACTTTGTTTATTTGGGGTGAAGACAGTCACTAATTTTTCTGGTAATAAATGTGTGCAAATTCCCCCAATGTCGGTATTACCAGTCCTAGAATCTATTAAGATATAGTCATAAGACTGACATAGATACTCTGCGAATTCTTGGAAAAAGGTAGGAGCAGAATAAAAAAACGCATTCCAATCGAAATGACTTAATCGTTTAGTATAGGTGTCATTATACTCACCTGCTTTTAAAAAAAATACAGAAAAATTATCCCCTTTTTTTCTTTTTAGATTTGGCTGAATAGATAATTCAAATATAAATTGATTTAAATCGATGTTTTCTAAGACCTCTTCGCAATCAGCCAAGACCGTTTGTTTGTTGGCTTTAATGGCTTTTTGATAAATTTCAAATAATTCTAAAATTCCTTTTTGTTTATCAAATACTTCTTCTTCTAAACTAGGGGTATAGGGTACAAAGTATCGATGTAAACCAGGTGCCTCCAAGTCCCAATCCATTATTAATACCTTTTTTGTTGGTTCAATAATGCCTATTAAGCAGGCTATATTTGATAACGACATAGTTCTACCTGTCCCTCCTTTGTAGGAATAGAAAGTAATGATTTTTCCATCTTTTGATTCATTGGGCTTAAACATAATCAGATGGAGATTTAGGTGAAGGAATATTGTTTGTTGTTCCTAACATGTCGTCTAACCAAGGTTGAATTTTTCGTTCCTCGATTAATTTTTCAGAACAAGATTTAAACGGCTGATCGCCCAAATCGTTTAATTCTTTATGGCGGGCATAAATATAATCTGCAATATTTTTAATCTTTTGCCTGACCTCAGGTTTATTATGCCAATTTTTTTGCTTTAAAAAAGGTTCAAAATCAGCATATAACCTTTCATCCTCTTTTACTAGTTTTTTAGGCATTTCGCTAGGGCTAGTTAAAGCTATAATATGAATATAAGCTCTATTTATATTATTTAGTAGCTTTTGTCTTATTTTCTCTTGTTCTTCCATGAAATGAAATTCTCTAGAACAATAAAGACTATTTTTGCTAAAGTAAACAGGAATCCAAAATACGACTAAACTAACTGTTTTACATAATTTTTCTGCTAATTCTCTATTTAAGAATTGACCAGTTGTTGTACGGTCTTCATCAAAATAAACAGGATATTGGTAATCTATTAATAATTCTATCTCTCCTTCTAAAAGCTCATACAGCTTTAAGATGTTTTTTTTATAATCCTTTCCTCTTCTATGTCGATAACTAATAAAACAAGCGTGTTCAAAGCTCATATTTTTTGTTTTTATTTGAACAATTGGAATTAATTATACCTACCTACGCTACTTTTTCATAATGGTCATCCCATTTTTTCTCTTTAGGTTCGCCTAGCTTACCTAATTTCTTAGCAACTAACATAGAAACTGTTGCATCTCCAGTTACATTGGTAATCGTTCGAACCATATCAAGCGGTCTATCTACAGCAATAATCAACGCTAATCCTTCGACTGGAATACCTGCTTGCCCCAAGACAATTACCAGCATCACTAACCCTGCGCTTGGAACCGCTGCTGCACCAATGGAAGCTAAAGAAGCTGTCATGACAATACCTAATTGCGTGGCCAAATCTAAATCTAAACCATAAGCTTGCGCAATAAAAACAGCAGCTACGGCTTGATAGCAACTCGTACCGTCCATATTCACAGTAGCGCCAATAGGCAAAACAAAACTAGCCACTTCTTCGTCTACGCCCAAATGTTCTTGCACTCTCTCCATTGTAACAGGGAGTGTAGCCGCACTTGAACTAGTAGAAAATGCCAAGAGTTGAGCAGGTGCAATACCTTCAAAAAAGGAGCGATAAGACCTACCCGTGTAAAATTTCACCAGCATTGGATAAAAAACCAAAATCAAAATGCCTAGTCCTAGTAAAAGGGTAAAGGAATAGTGTAGTAATGCAATAAAGAGGTCTTTATTGGGGGCTTCTGCTACCAAGGCGGCGAGTAGGCCAAATACGCCAATTGGAGAATAAAGCATCAATAAATCAATCATTTTAAGAATGACTTCATTCAAACTATCAAAGAAATCTTTAACAGGTTTAGATTTTTCTGGGTCAATTAAAATAAGACCTATAGCAAAGAAAATGGCAAAGAAAATGACTTGTAACATATTGCCATTATCTGATGCCGCCCCAAAAATATTATCTGGTACTAAATCTATCAAAGCTTGCAAAGGACCTGCTTCTTTTTGATTAGTAGCCAGTTCAATTTTACTAGCAGCAGCTCCTTTATAATCTGCCTTTAACTGTTCTCTGGTTTCTTCTGTGATGCCCGCACCAGGTTGCATAAGATTCACCAGACCTAACCCTAATACTACTGCCACAACGGTCGTGATAATATACGTGCCAATAGTTCTTCCGCCCATTTGCGAAAGCTTGGAAATATCTTTTAAATCGGTAATCCCTTTAATCAAAGAGGCTAAAATTAAAGGAACGGCAATCAACTTTAAAGCCTTGATAAAGATAGTTCCAAAGGGTTTGACCCAGTTGATAATTAGCTCTTTCCCGCCAGCGAATTGAATCGCTATCCAGCCAGCAATCATGCCAAGTATCATCCCTATAATTATTTTCCAATGCAATGGTAGATTTTTCATTTTATGATATTAGGTCGTAAAAAGGATTATAGTCTTGTGTTTATCTAAAAAAGACTGCATCCTAAATAAATAATATTTTTTATACTCAAATTTTAAAACAAGCCCCCAAAATAGTAAAAATGTGGGTAATAATTTTAATAAAAAGGCTTTAACCTTAAAATAATAGTGGCTGGATTTGCTGTCACAGTATGAAGGTTAAAAAAAAAAGGATATACTCGAATGTACAAATTTTGTATTTTTTTGGATGATAACTGCTGATTTAAGCATATTTGGCCTAATAGTTTGAAAAAATAAATCTGTCACAAATTGGTGTAATTTGTGTTGAAGAACAATTGAATTAATCCTTACTTGCAGCATATTGTAATAATAATTTTCCCCTACCACATTACAAGCCCCTATTTTCCCCCTTGTCAATAACCCCACTTTAGAGAGCATTCGAAAGCCATTACATCCCCAAATAGTTTTAATAAAGCTACGAATAGAATAATATTCTTGGTCATTCCTCCCCTTTTGGGACCTCAAGAATTGTCAACTGCTAATATTACTTACCATCTATTAAAGAGAACATTACATTTCCTTGCAATCTTCCTTGCGAAGCATTGATTATTAGTTACTTGTAAAAAAAATCTATTTATTAGAGACTGTCTAAATCCTTTTAGATGCTCTAATAAATGCTTTTGAATTAATTGCTTAAATGCTATGAAAAGACTTGTACTTTTTTCCGGTAAAGAACAGAAAAATCAACCAGCTCATGATAAGCCAATGACGCTTCAAAATGAGTTGATTTCTGAATTTTACAAACACTTTAGGACAGAACACATGCAACAATTTAACGCTTCTATTTTTCAATGGGTAAAGGCAGGACTATTAGTTCTAGCCCTTTTTATGTTTGGGTCAACTCAAACTAATGCCCAAGTTTATGATTTAAACTTAAGCCAATCTGTTGATAAAGATAGTGTTGGCATTGGCGATGTGGTAACCTTCACCATTGTGGTAAACCACGAAGCGGGAGATGTAGCATCTGGTGTGGTAGTGACGGATTCTATTTCGAGTGGACTGACCAATATTACGGTTACTCCTCCGGGTAGTGGATCAGCTTCCTACGATAGTGGAACTAGAAAAATTACTTGGACGCTTGATGATATATCTAGTGGGGATACATCCTTGACTTTTACTGGAGAAGTTACAGGAGAGGGCATCTTTTTTAACATAGCAGAAATAACGACCTCTTCGAGAGATTCAGATTCGGAGGCAAATAATCAAAATTATTTAGAAGATGATATTGCCGCTGCCTGTGTGTCGGTGCCAATAAAATTATGTACCGCTAATCAGGATTCCATATTAGTTGCTGCGCCAACCGGTGCCACGAATGTTCAGTGGTATCGGATTTATGATTTTGGGGGAGATGGAAGTATCGGTGCAGGCGATACGATGGCACTTACAGCTGGAAGCAGTATTGCACTTGATTCAATCGGTACTTATTATTTTACAGCAGATCTAGGTAGCTGTCAAGCAGGGAATTGTTGTCCAGTAATGATAGAGCCAGCTTGTATGGATTTGGCTTTAACTAAAACATTAGCTACAACAGGAACAGTTACTCCTGGCGATACGGTTGAATTCTTAGTTAAGATTTATAACCAAGGAGATATTTATACAGATAGTATTCAATTGTATGACTATTTACCAGATAATTTAAATTTAGTGGTAGAGAATGGATGGACCTTAACAGGAACAGGAGACACAACAGCTACTAAGTTATTGACCGTAGCAGACAATGATTTAGCGGCAGGAGGGTTAGCACCAATAGATTCTGTATCCGTAACAGTTAGAGCGGTTATTGCTACTGACTTCCTAGGAACTAATTTAGTTAATTACGCCGAAATTGGTGATCAGACAGATATTTACGGGAATCATTTGACGGATGCAGATTCGCAAGATGACAACAATAGGTCTAATGATACAGGAGGCGAACCTGAAGGAGTAACGGATAATGTAACTGATAATTCTAATAGTGATGAAGACGATCACGACCCTGCTTTGGTAACAGTAAACCAAGTATTTGATTTGGCTTTAAGAAAAACTTTAGCGGCGGGCCAATCCGCAAATGTGAATCCAGGGGATACGATTACTTTCCAAGTCCGAGTTTATAATCAAGGAACACAAGCAGCTTATAATTTGAATTTAGTGGATTATTCTCCAGTAGATTCTTTAGTGATTAATAATGGATATAGTCCTAATTGGATAGATGTCGGTTCAAACGCAGCTTTATTTTTTGCAGGACCAATTGCTGCGGGCGATTCTATGACAACGACCATCTCTTATTATATCCCATTAGATTTTATGGGTACTAGTCTAACAAATAATGTAGAAATTTCATCCGTAGATAACGATACGAATAATGGCAATACACCTCCAACAGATATAGATTCTACCCCAGATGCTTTTAATGGAGAAACAAATTCTGTAAATGATGAGATTACAGGTAATGGTAAAACAGGCGGAGATGAAGATGATCACGATTTTGAAACAGTTAATTTAACGCAGACTTACGATTTAGCCTTAACTAAAATATTGGTAGACAAAGGCACACCATATAGCGCAGGCGATACGGCAACGTTCCGAATCTATGTTTATAATCAAGGAAGTTTAGAAGCAGCAGCGAATACCATTAAAGTGAAAGATTATATCCCAAATGATATGATTTTAGCGGACAATACGTGGAATGCGGCAGATAGTTCTTATACGTTCCCTAATGCGATTGCAGCAGCAGGAGTAGATTCTGTAGATATTGCTTTGCAAATTGCGCCTTCATTCATGGGTACGAGCATTACCAATAACGCAGAAATCGTAGAAGATGGCGGAGACGATGCAGATAGTACACCAGGAAGTGAAGCAAATGGCAATGCGCCAGATGGAAACGATAATGATGTAGCCTTAACGGATGGAAGTGATGATTATGATCCAGCGACAGTACCTGTCCAACAAGGCTATGATTTAGCTTTAACCAAAGTATTGGTTGATAAAGGGACACCATATAATGCAGGCGATACGGCAACGTTCCGAATCTATGTATATAACCAAGGAACGGTAACGGCAGCAGCGAATACCATCAAAGTAAAAGATTATATCCCATCGGATATGATTTTAGCGGACAATGGCTGGAACGCAGCGGATAGTTCTTATACATTCCCGAATGCGATTGCAGCAAATAGCTTAGATTCAGTAGATATTTCGTTACAGATTGCACCAAGTTTCATGGGTACAAGCATTACGAACAACGCTGAAATTGCAGAAGATGGCGGCGATGATGCGGATAGTACACCAGGAAGTGAAGCAAATGGTAATGCACCAGATGGTAATGATAATGATGTAGTAGCAACAGATGGAAGTGATGATTACGATCCAGCGACTGTACCAGTACAACAAGGTTATGATTTAGCATTAACCAAAGTATTGGTTGATAAAGGGACACCGTACGCAGCAGGCGATACGGCAACGTTCCGAATTTATGTTTATAATCAAGGAACAGTAACGGCAGCAGCAAATACGATTAAAGTAAAAGATTACATCCCATCGGATATGATCTTGGCAGATGCAGCATGGAATGCAGCGGATAGTTCTTATACATTCCCGAATGCGATTGCAGCAAATAGCTTAGATTCAGTAGATATTTCGTTACAGATTGCACCAAGTTTCATGGGTACAAGCATTACGAACAACGCTGAAATCGTAGAAGATGGAGGGGATGATGCAGATAGTACGCCAGGAAGTGAAGCAAATGGCAATGCACCAGATGGTAATGATAATGATATAGCCTTAACAGACGGAAGTGATGATTACGATCCAGCGACTGTGGCAGTTCAGCAAGGTTATGATTTAGCATTAACCAAAGTATTGGTTGATAAAGGGACACCGTACGCAGCAGGCGATACGGCAACGTTCCGAATTTATGTTTATAATCAAGGAACAGTAACGGCAGCAGCAAATACGATTAAAGTAAAAGATTACATCCCATCGGATATGATCTTAGCGGATGCAGCATGGAACGCAGCGGATAGTTCTTATACATTCCCGAATGCGATTGCAGCAAATAGCTTAGATTCAGTAGATATTTCGTTACAGATTGCACCTTCATACATGGGTACAAGCATTACGAATAATGCAGAGATAGCAGAAGATGGCGGTGACGATGCGGACAGTACACCAGGAAGTGAAGCAAATGGTAATGCACCAGATGGTAATGATAATGATGTAGTAGCAACAGATGGAAGTGATGATTACGATCCAGCGACTGTGGCAGTTCAGCAAGGTTACGATTTAGCCTTAACCAAAGTATTAGTAGACAAAGGTACACCATATAGCGCAGGCGATACGGCAACGTTCCGAATTTATGTTTATAATCAAGGAACGGTAACCGCAGCAGCGAATACGATTAAAGTAAAAGATTACATCCCATCGGATATGATCTTGGCAGATGCAGCATGGAATGCAGCGGATAGTTCTTATACATTCCCGAATGCGATTGCGGCGGGAAGTTTAGATTCAGTAGATATTGCTTTGCAAATTGCGCCTTCATTCATGGGGACGAGCATTACAAACAACGCCGAAATCGTAGAAGATGGCGGAGATGATGCAGATAGTACACCAGGAAGTGAAGCAAATGGCAATGCCCCAGATGGAAACGATAATGATGTAGTAGCAACAGATGGAAGTGATGATTATGATCCAGCGACTGTGGCAGTTCAACAAGGTTATGATTTAGCTTTAACCAAAGTATTGGTTGACAAAGGGACACCATATAATGCAGGCGATACGGCAACGTTCCGAATCTATGTATATAACCAAGGAACGGTAACGGCAGCAGCGAATACCATCAAAGTAAAAGATTACATCCCATCGGATATGATCCTGGCAGATGCAGCATGGAATGCAGCGGATAGTTCTTATACGTTCCCAAATGCGATTGCGGCGGGAAGTTTAGATTCAGTAGATATTGCTTTACAAATCGCCCCATCATTCATGGGTACAAGCATTACGAACAACGCAGAAATCGTAGAAGACGGAGGTGATGATGCGGATAGTACACCAGGAAGTGAAGCGAATGGCAATGCACCAGATGCTAACGATAATGATATAGCCTTAACGGACGGAAGTGATGATTACGATCCAGCGACTGTGGCAGTTCAGCAAGGTTACGATTTAGCCTTAACCAAAGTATTAGTAGACAAAGGTACACCATATAGCGCAGGCGATACGGCAACGTTCCGAATTTATGTTTATAATCAAGGAACGGTAACCGCAGCAGCGAATACGATTAAAGTAAAAGATTACATCCCATCGGATATGATCTTGGCAGATGCAGCATGGAATGCAGCGGATAGTTCTTATACATTCCCGAATGCGATTGCGGCGGGAAGTTTAGATTCAGTAGATATTGCTTTGCAAATTGCGCCTTCATTCATGGGGACGAGCATTACAAACAACGCCGAAATCGTAGAAGATGGCGGAGATGATGCAGATAGTACACCAGGAAGTGAAGCAAATGGCAATGCCCCAGATGGAAACGATAATGATGTAGCCTTAACGGATGGAAGTGATGATTACGATCCAGCGACAGTACCTGTCCAACAAGGCTATGATTTAGCTTTAACCAAAGTATTGGTTGACAAAGGGACACCGTACGCAGCAGGCGATACGGCAACGTTCCGAATTTATGTTTATAACCAAGGAACAGTAACGGCAGCAGCGAATACGATTAAAGTAAAAGATTATATCCCAAGTGATATGATTTTAGCCGATGCAGGATGGAATGCAGCGGATAGTTCATATACATTCCCTAATGCAATTGCAGCAAACAGTTTAGATTCTGTAGATATTTCGTTACAGATTGCGCCTTCATTCATAGGAACTAGTATCACAAACAACGCAGAGATTGCAGAAGATGGCGGAGATGATGCAGATAGTACACCAGGAAGTGAAGCAAATGGGAATGCACCAGATGGTAATGATAATGATGTAGCGGCAACAGACGGAAGTGATGATTATGATCCAGCAAGTGTGCCAGTACAACAAGGTTACGATTTAGCTTTAACCAAAGTATTGGTAGATAAAGGGACGCCATATAGTGCAGGAGATACAGCAACATTCCGAATATATGTTTATAACCAAGGAACAGTAACAGCAGCGGCAAATACCATCAAAGTAAAAGATTATATCCCAAGTGATATGATTTTAGCCGATGCAGCATGGAATGCAGCTGATAGTTCATATACATTCCCGAATGCAATTGCAGCAAATAGCTTAGATTCTGTAGATATTTCGTTACAGATTGCACCAAGTTTCATGGGTACAAGTATCACCAACAACGCAGAGATTGCAGAAGACGGCGGAGATGATGCAGATAGTACACCAGGAAGTGAAGCTAATGGAAATGCAGCAGATGGTAACGATAATGATGTAGCAGCAACAGATGGCTCGGATGATTATGATCCAGCGACTGTTCCAGTACAACAAGGTTACGATTTAGCCTTAACCAAAGTATTGGTAGACAAAGGCACTCCATATAATGCAGGTGATACAGCAACATTCCGAATATATGTTTATAACCAAGGAACAGTAACAGCAGCGGCAAATACCATCAAAGTAAAAGATTATATCCCAAGTGATATGATTTTAGCCGATGCAGCATGGAATGCAGCGGATAGTTCCTATACATTCCCGAATGCAATTGCAGCAAACAGTTTAGATTCTGTAGATATTTCGTTACAGATTGCACCAAGTTTCATGGGTACATCTATCACAAACAACGCTGAAATCGTAGAAGACGGCGGAGATGATGCAGATAGTACACCAGGAAGTGAAGCTAATGGAAATGCAGCAGATGGTAACGATAATGATGTAGCGGCAACAGACGGAAGTGATGATTATGATCCAGCGACTGTTCCAGTACAACAAGGTTACGATTTAGCCTTAACCAAAGTATTGGTAGACAAAGGCACTCCATATAATGCAGGTGATACAGCAACATTCCGAATATATGTTTATAACCAAGGAACAGTAACAGCAGCGGCAAATACCATCAAAGTAAAAGATTATATCCCAAGTGATATGATTTTAGCCGATGCAGGATGGAATGCAGCGGATAGTTCATATACATTCCCTAATGCAATCGCAGCAAATAGCTTAGATTCTGTAGATATTTCGTTACAGATTGCGCCAAGTTTCATGGGTACAAGTATCACCAACAACGCAGAGATTGCAGAAGATGGCGGCGATGATGCAGATAGTACACCAGGAAGTGAAGCTAATGGAAATGCAGCAGATGGTAACGATAATGATGTAGCGGCAACAGACGGAAGTGATGATTATGATCCAGCGACTGTTCCAGTACAACAAGGTTACGATTTAGCCTTAACCAAAGTATTGGTAGACAAAGGCACTCCATATAATGCAGGAGATACAGCAACATTCCGAATATATGTTTATAACCAAGGAACAGTAACAGCAGCAGCAAATACCATCAAAGTAAAAGATTACATTCCATCGGATATGATCTTAGCCGATGCAGGATGGAATGCAGCGGATAGTTCATATACATTCCCGAATGCAATTGCAGCAAACAGTTTAGATTCTGTAGATATTTCGTTACAGATTGCACCAAGTTTCATAGGTACAAGTATCACAAACAACGCAGAGATTGCAGAAGATGGCGGCGATGATGCAGATAGTACACCAGGAAGTGAAGCTAATGGAAATGCAGCAGATGGTAACGATAATGATGTAGCAGCAACAGATGGCTCGGATGATTATGATCCAGCGACTGTTCCAGTACAACAAGGTTACGATTTAGCCTTAACCAAAGTATTGGTAGACAAAGGCACTCCATATAATGCAGGAGATACAGCAACATTCCGAATATATGTTTATAACCAAGGAACAGTAACAGCAGCGGCAAATACCATCAAAGTAAAAGATTATATCCCAAGTGATATGATTTTAGCCGATGCAGGATGGAATGCAGCGGATAGTTCATATACATTCCCGAATGCAATTGCAGCAAACAGTTTAGATTCTGTAGATATTTCGTTACAGATTGCACCAAGTTTCATGGGTACATCTATCACAAACAACGCTGAAATCGTAGAAGACGGCGGAGATGATGCAGATAGTACACCAGGAAGTGAAGCTAATGGAAATGCAGCAGATGGTAACGATAATGATGTAGCAGCAACAGACGGAAGTGATGATTATGACCCAGCAGTTGTGCTAGTACAACAAGGCTACGATTTAGCTTTAACCAAAGTATTGGTTGACAAAGGAACATCATATAATGCAGGAGATACAGCAACGTTCCGAATCTATGTTTATAACCAAGGAAGTTTAACAGCAGCAGCGAATACTGTAAAAGTTCAGGATTACATCCCAAGTGATATGATATTAGCAGATGCGGCATGGAATGCAGCGGATAGCTCTTATACATTCCCGAATGCGATTGCAGCAGGAAGTTTAGATTCAGTAGACATTTCGTTACAGATTGCGCCAAGTTTTGTAGGTGGAAGTATTATTAATAATGCAGAAATCGTAGAAGATGGTGGAGATGATAATGATAGTGCACCAGCGAGTGGCATTCAAAATTATGTAGAAGATGATGTTTCAGCAGCTTGTGTAACTGTTCCCATAGTAATATGTGTTGCTAGCCAAGACACCGTAATGGTTGCTGCTTCGGCAGGTGCGACAAATGTTCAATGGTATCGAGTACATGATTTTGGCGGAGATGGGGAAATTGGTGTAGGTGATACAATGGCACTTATAGCAGGAAATACTGTTGCAATTGATTCTGTTGGAACCTATTTCTTTACATCAGATGTAGGTAGTTGTGAAGCAGGAGGTTGTTGTCCTATAATAGTGGAGTCCGCTTGTTTCGATTTAGCCTTAACCAAAGTATTGGTTGACAAAGGGACACCATATAGTGCAGGCGATACAGCAACCTTTAGAATTTATGTCTATAACCAAGGAACATTAGAAGCAGCAGCAAATACAGTAAAAGTTCAGGATTACATCCCAAGTGATATGATCTTAGCAGATGCAGCATGGGCAGCAGCGGATAGTTCATATACATTCCCGAATGCAATTGCAGCAAACAGTTTAGATTCTGTAGATATTTCTTTACAGATTGCACCAAGTTTCATGGGGACAAGTATCACAAACAACGCCGAAATCGTAGAAGACGGAGGAGATGATGCAGATAGTACACCAGGAAGTGAAGCAAACGGAAATGCACCAGATGGGAACGATAATGATACTGGTTTAACAGATGGATCAGATGATTATGATCCAGCAAGCGTGCCAGTAACACAGACTTTTGATTTAGCATTAACCAAAGTAGCACCAACAGGTACATTTAACTTAGGAGATACGATTACTTATACGATTAACGTAAGTAACGAAGGAACAGTAGATGCAACAAATGTAGCGATCAAAGAAAATGTACCAGCAGGTTTAATTCTAGTTGATACCGATTGGAATTTAGCAGATAGCACATTTGCAGTAGGCAACTTAGCAGCAGGCGCAAGTGTGGCAATCGAAGTTGATTTACGAATAGATCCATCGTTCACAGGAACAGGTATAGATAACGTAGCAGAAATTAGTAATGCAGACAATGCATTAGGAATGGCTGATACAGATAGTAGCCCAGGAGCTGGAACTACTACACCAAGTCAAGATGATGAGGACAATGCGAGTATTAATGTTGGACAAGTTTATGACTTAGCTTTAACTAAAGTATTGGTTGATAAAGGAACAGCGTACTCAGCAGGAGATACAGCAACCTTTAGAATTTATGTATATAATCAAGGAACATTAGCAGCAGCAGCAAATACGGTAAAAGTTCAGGATTATATCCCATCGGATATGATTTTAGCGGATGCAGCATGGAATACAGCGGATAGTTCTTATATGTTCCCTAATGCAATTGCAGCAAACAGTTTAGATTCTGTAGACATTTCGTTACAGATTGCACCTTCATTCATGGGTACAAGCATTACAAATAATGCAGAGATTGTAGAAGATGGAGGAGACGATGCAGATAGTACACCAGGAAGTGAAGCAAACGGAAATGCACCAGATGCTAACGATAATGATACAGGTTTAACAGATGGATCAGATGATTATGATCCAGCAAGTGTACCAGTAACACAAACGTTTGATCTAGCATTAATTGAAGAAGTTGCACCTGGACAATCAGCGAACATAGTACCAGGAGATACAGCGGATATTAAAATCACCGTATTTAACCAAGGAACATTAAATGCAGATAATATTACGATTACGCAGTCTTTACCTGAAGGTGTAAGCTTGAATGCAGCGAATTTATTAGGATGGACGATCTTAAATGATTCAACGGTTCAAATCACCTTAACACCAGGAAACGGTTTACCTGTAGGAGGGTTACAACCAGACAGCATGGTGATGGTGATGTTACAAGTAGCATTTGATGAAAATATTAGAGTTGATGCGTTAACTTTATTTGCAGAAATCTCAGATGATGGAGCAAATACAGATGAGGACTCTACCCCAAATACTGATTTAACGGATGATATGGGCGGTGTACCAAATTCTACTACAGATAATGTAACAGATGGTACTGGGAATGATGAAGATGACCATGATCCAGTATTATTCAATATTGAATTACATGATTTAGCCTTGAATAAAGTATTAGCAGCTGGGCAATCAGCAAATGTAGGACTTGGCGATACCGTTAATTATACGATTTGGGTATACAACCAAGGAAATGTAGCTGCTTCTAATATCAATGTAAATGATTATCCTGAAACAGGTTTAATTTATGATCCAGCTATTAATACAGGCTTAGAGTGGAGTCTTGTAAATGGTAACTTACGTAGAACGATAATTGGACCATTAGCAGCAGGCGATAGTATGGCTTTAAATATCAATTTGATAGTTGATCCAACTTTCACAGGTACAAATGTTTCGAATAGTGCGGAAATCCAATCATTTAATGAGGTTGGAAGTGTAGAAGGACCAGACGATTTAGATTCTACGCCAGATAATGGAACGAATGGGGAAGATGACCAAGCTACAGTACCAGTAACATTGATTCAAACATATGATTTAGCTTTAACAAAAGTTTTAGTTGATAAAGGAACGGACTATGCAGCAGGAGATACCGCAACCTTCCGAATTTATGTATATAACCAAGGAACGTTAGCCACAGCAGCAAATACCATCAAAGTAAAAGATTACATCCCATCGGATATGATCTTAGCCGATGCAGCATGGGCAGCAGCGGATAGTTCTTATACTTTCCCGAATGCAATCGCAGCCAACAGCTTAGATTCTGTAGATATTTCGTTACAGATTGCACCTTCATTCATGGGGACAAGCATTACAAATAACGCTGAAATCGTAGAAGATGGCGGAGATGATGCAGATAGTACACCAGGAAGTGAAGCGAATGGAAATGCACCAGATGGTAATGATAATGATGTAACAGCAACAGATGGTTCGGATGATTATGATCCAGCAGTTGTAAGAGTCGGTCAATTCTTTGATTTAGCATTAATAGAAACTTTAGCACCAGGACAAGCAAGTGTTGTGAAGCCAGGGGATACAGTAGATATTAAAGTAAAAATCACCAATCAAGGAACGATCAATGCGGATTTCATTGAAATTACGCAATATTTCCCAGCAGGGGCGACTTTAAATGCAGCCAATACGATGAATTGGATTGCTTTAAATGATTCGACTGCACAGATTTTATTATCCGTAGGAAATGGACGATTACCAGTAGGAGGCTTAGCGCCAGATAGTATGGTGATGTTGACTTTACAAGTAGTCTTAGATCCTAATTCACCAGCGGAGGCATTTGTTTTCCATGCGGAGATTTCAGAAGATGGTGCTAATGTTGACCATGATTCTACGCCTGATGATAATAGAACAAATGATGCTGGTGGCGACGTGAATACAGCTACAGATGATATTGTAGATCAAGTAGCTCCAGTAGATGAGGATGATGAAGATCCAACAATGGTGATGATCGAATTTTTCGATTTAGCCTTGACCAACGAATTAGTAACAACAGGGGAGGTAATGCCAGGAGATAGCATTACAACCAAAGTAAAAATATTTAACCAAGGAAACGTGGCAGCGGATTCAATTAGAATCTATGCTTACATTCCTGAAGGATTAGCATTAGATGATCCAAATTGGATTGTGTTAAATGATAGTACTGCTTATACCGTTTTAACGGTAGCAGATGGCGAATTACCAAATGGTGGATTATTAGCAGATAGCATGACTATGGTAACGATAGGGTTCAATATTGAACCTACATTCATGGGAAGTATCTTATTAGTAAATACAGAAATTGGTAGTGCAACGGATGATAACGGTAACCCAGTTACAGATATTGATTCTACGCCTGACGGAACAGACGGTGATATAGTAGGAGCAGATAATGTAACAGATGGTACGAATAATGATGAAGATGATCATGATCCTGCTTTTGTAAATGTGACACAAATATTTGACTTAGCTTTAATCGAAACGCTAGCACCAGGACAAGCGAATGTTGTTCGTCCAGGAGAGACCGTTGATATTAAAGTGAAAGTAACGAACCAAGGAACGTTAAATGCAGATACGATTGAGTTGACACAATATTTACCAGCAGGTGTAACCTTAAATGCAGCCAACGCAATGGGTTGGACGGCATTGAATGATTCAACGGTTCAAATTCTATTGACTGTTGGAAATGGTTTATTACCAGTAGGAGGCTTAGCACCAGATAGCATGGTGATGTTGACGTTACAAGTTGTGTTAGACGCCAATGTAACCGCAGAAGAATTTGTATTCCACGCAGAAATTTCTGATGATGGACAAAATAATGATATTGATTCTACGCCAGATAATGATAGAACGAACGATGCTGGTGGCGATGTGAATACCGTAACGGATGACATCGTTGAGCAAGTCCCACCAATTGACGAAGATGATGAAGATCCAACAATGGTGATGGTGGAATACTTCGATTTAGCATTGACAACTGAAATATTGACGGCTTCTCCTATCTCTGTTACAGATAGTGTGACTGCCAAAATTAAAGTATTCAACCAAGGAGATATTCCAGCAGATTCTATTAGAGTTTATGCTTATTTACCAGATGGGTTATTATTGGATGATCCAAATTGGATTGTGTTAAATGATAGTACTGTTTATACCGTATTAACCGTAGCAGATGGTGAATTACCAGCAGGTGGTTTACAACCAAACGATATGACCATGGTCACGATTGGTTTAGCAATTGATCCAACCTTTATTGGTTCAGAATTAGTGATTACAGCAGAAATTGGTGCAGCAACGGATAATAATGGTAATCCAGTAACGGATCAAGATTCTACGCCTGACGGTATGAATGATGATGTCTTTGGTGGAGATAACACTACCGATAATAGCAATAATGATGAAGATGATCATGATCCTGCGACCATTACTTTAGGACATACTTTTGACTTAGCTTTAAAGAAAACGTTAGCGGCTGGTCAAAATTCAATAGTAAGCCCAGGAGATACCGTTCAATACTTGATTACGGTTTACAATCAAGGAACTTTAACCGCACAAGGTGTTCAATTAGTAGATTACTTAACGCCAGATTTAGAATTTATTAATATTCCTGCGATTAACCCTAACTGGTTCCAGTTTGGTGGTTCTAACCCAGGATATATCATTAATGATCCAATAGCAGCGGGAGATAGCGTTTCAATACCTGTTAGCTTTAGAGTGAACCCATCCTTTACAGGATTGAGTTTGACCAATACCGCAGAAATTGCAGCAGCAGATAATGATGGGAATGCGGGGACTGCTGCACCTACCGATAATGACTCTAGCCCAGATGCACTTCCAGGAGATGATTTTGGAGGAAATGATATTATAGACAATACGAATAATGATGAAGATGACCACGATTCAGAACCAATCACGGTTCGTCAACCATTTGATTTAGCCTTGACTAAAGTATTGGTAGACAAAGGAACACCTTATCGAACAAACGATACGGTAACATTCCGAATCTATATCCACAACCAAGGAACGATTGATGCAACGAGTGTGACCGTTAAAGACATTATTCCTACTGGATTAATTTTAGCGGATGCAAATTGGAATGCAGATAGCACGTATACTTTTGCAAGTGGCTTAGTGGCAGGTGCAATGGATAGTGTAGATATTGCGCTACAAATTGCTCCAACATTTAGTGGAACAAGCATTACAAATAATGCAGAAATTAGTGCAGCTACAAACGCCTTGAATCAAGATGACGAAGATTCTACCCCAAATAGTGAAGATGGAAATAGTGCAGCAGATGGAAATGATAATGATTTAGCAGCAACGGACGGAAGTGATGATTATGATCCAGCAACGGTGGCGGTAGAACAGATTTTTGACCTTGCATTAATTGAAACCTTAGCACCAGGACAAGCGAATGTTGTTCGTCCAGGCGAAACGGTAGATATTAAAGTAAAAGTAACGAACCAAGGAACATTAAATGCGCCATTTATTGAATTAACGCAGTATTTACCAGCAGGTGTTACCTTAAATGGAGCAAACCCAATGGGTTGGATGGCGATTAACGATTCAACAGCATTGATTCAATTAACGGCTGGAAATGGTTTACCTGTAGGAGGCTTAGCGCCAGATAGTATGGTGATGTTAATTTTACAAGTAGTTTTAGATGAAAATGTAACGGCACAAGAATTCGTCTTCCATGCAGAAATTTCGGAAGATGGAGTCAATAATGACCACGATTCTACCCCAGATAATATTAGAACAAATGATGCAGGTGGCGATGTAAATACCGCAACGGATGACATTGTGGATCAAGAAGCGCCGATAGATGAAGATGATGAAGATCCAACGATGGTGATGGTCGAGTACTTCGATTTAGCATTGACCACAGAAATCACTACGACAGGAGCAATCATGACTGGAGATAGTGTAACTGCTAAAATTAAGGTGTTCAATCAAGGAGAAATTCCAGCAGATTCTATCAGAGTCTATGCACATATTTCAGATGGTTTAATTGTAAATGATCCAAACTGGGTTATTGTAAATGATAGTGTAGCATATACCATATTAACCATAGCAGACGGGGAATTACCAGTCGGTGGCTTATTACCAAATGAGATGACCATGGTAACGATTGGCTTAACTGTTGATCCAGCCTTTACAGGATCAGACTTAACGGTAGTTGGAGAAATAGGTGGAGCGACAGACCAAAATGGTCAGTCTGTAACAGATCAAGATTCTACCCCAGATAGTGATGGTAATAATGATACAGTTGGTGGAGATGATTTGACAGATGGTAGCAACGGTGATGAAGATGATCATGACCCAGCAACATTTGCCGTAGGACAATTATTTGACCTTGCCTTAACCAAGGTATTAGTTGGCAATAATACCTACATGCCAGGCGATACGGCTACTTTCCGAATTTATATTTATAACCAAGGATTGATAGCGGCTACTAGTGTGACGGTGAAAGACATTCTTCCTGCCGATTTAATCTTAGCAGATGCGGATTGGAGTAGCAACGAATACACTTTTGCAGGAGGATTGGCAGTTGGTGCTACAGATTCCGTTGACATTGATTTACAAATTGCGCCTAACTTCATGGGGACAAGCATTACGAATAATGCAGAAATTAGTGCTGCCACGAATGATGCAAATCAAGGGGATGAAGATTCTACCCCAAATAGTGAAGACGAAAATAGTGCACCAGATGGCAACGATAATGATATAGCAGCAACGGATGGTTCAGATGATTATGATCCAGCAACAATTACAGTTGGACAAATCTTTGACCTTGCTTTAATCGAAACGTTGGCTCCAGGACAAGCGAATGTGGTTCGTCCGGGTGAAACAGTTGACATTAAAGTGAAAGTAACCAACCAAGGTACTTTAAATGCAGATACAATTCAGTTAACGCAATATTTACCAGCGGGAGTGACCTTAAATGCAGCGAATGCAATGGGTTGGACAGCGTTGAATGATTCAACGGCTCAAATCTTATTGACGGTAGGAAATGGTTTATTGCCAGCAGGTGGTTTAGCGCCAGATAGCATGGTGATGTTGACTTTACAAGTGGTGTTAGACGCCAATGTAACCGCAGAAGAATTTGTATTCCACGCAGAAATTTCTGATGATGGA
The DNA here is from genome assembly GCA_965277445.1 of Saprospiraceae bacterium. Taxonomy (GTDB): domain Bacteria; phylum Bacteroidota; class Bacteroidia; order Chitinophagales; family Saprospiraceae; genus JAFMDF01. The sequence continues at coordinate 867,676 of CBDICY010000013.1, forward strand.
CAAAATACGGATATTGATTCCACACCAGATAACGATAGAACGAATGATACAGGTGGTGATGTAAATACCGTAACCGATGACATCGTAGAGCAAACTCCGCCAATCGATGAGGATGACGAAGATCCAACGATGGTGACGGTAGAATACTTTGATTTGGCATTGACCAATGAATTAGTAACTACAGGAGAGGTAGCACCTGGAGATAATGTGACGACTAAAGTGAAGGTAACCAATCAAGGAGATATTCCAGCAGATTCTATCCGAATCTATGCGTATATTCCTGAAGGCTTAACGGTAAATGATCCAAATTGGGTTGTTGTAAATGATAGTGTTGCTTATACATTATTAACTGTAGCAGATGGTGACCTACCAGTAGGCGGTGTAGTAGCGGACAGTATGGTCATGATTACTTTAGATTTGACGATTGATCCAGATTTCATGGGAACTGATTTAGTCGTTACGACTGAAATAGGCGGTGCAACGGATCAAAATGGTCAGCCAGTAACCGATCAAGATTCTACGCCAGATGCGGATAATACAGACCCAGTTGGTGGGGATAATGTAACGGATAATAGTAATAATGATGAAGACGACCATGATCCAGCAACCATTACCGTCGGGCAAATATTTGACCTTGCTTTAATCGAGGACTTGGCACCGGGACAATCAGCGAACATCGTTCCTGGAGATACAGCGGATATTAAAATCACGGTATTTAACCAAGGAACTTTAAATGCAGATGACATTACGATTACGCAATCTTTACCTGAGGGCGTAAGCTTGAATGCAGCGAATTTATTAGGATGGACAATTATCAATGATTCAACGGTTCAAATTACTTTGACACCAGGCAACGGTTTACCAGCAGGAGGTTTACAACCAGATAGCATGGTCATGGTGATGTTACAAGTAGTCTTTGATGAAAATATTAGAGTAGATGATTTAACCTTATTTGCAGAAATCTCTGATGATGGTGCAAATACAGATGATGATTCTACCCCAAATACAGATTTAACGGATGATTTAGGAGGCGTACCAAATTCTGCTACGGATAACGTAACCGATGGTAGCAATAATGATGAAGACGATCATGATCCAGTATTATTCAATGTAGAGTTACATGATTTAGCCTTGACGAAAGACTTGGCAGTAGGACAAGCTACCACCGTAAGACCTGGCGATACAGTTGGGTATACGATTTGGGTATACAACCAAGGAAATGTAGCGGCCTCTAACATCAATGTGAATGATTACCCAGGAACAGGCTTAACGTTCGATGCGGCAATTAATACAGATTGGAGTATAGTAAATGGTAACTTACGTAGAAATATAGTGGGGCCATTAGCGGCAGGAGATAGCATCGCCTTGAATATTAACTTTATTGTGGAATCGAATTTTGCAGGTACTGCGATTGACAATATTGCAGAAATCGAATCATTCAATGAGGTAGGAAGTGTAGAAGGACCAGCCGATTTAGATTCTACGCCAAATAATACTGATGGTAATGAGGACGATCAAGATAATGCACCATTAACGGTCATTCCTACTAATTTTGATTTAGCCTTAACCATTACCCCAGCACCTGGTCAAGCAACAGAAATCAACCCAGGAGAGGAAGTAGAAACGAAAGTGACTATTTTCAACCAAGGAAATGTAACGGCTGATTTCATTGAAATCACCGCAAATATTCCAGCGGGTATGTCCTTAAGTACAGCTAATGCCAATGGTTGGACAGTAGTTAATGATAGCACGGTGATGATAACCTTAACCGCAGCAGATTTACCAAACGGTGGAATTGAAGATGGGGAAATGCACATGATTCCATTATTCTTAGTGGTTGATGCAGGATTTATGGGAACTGACTTAACCGTTAGAGCGGAAATTAGTAATGATGGAGCAGGAAATGATGATGTAGATTCTACTCCAGATAATGACTTTAATAATGATAGCTTCGGTGGAGATGATATTACCAATAATACAGGAAATGATGAAGATGATCATGATCCAGTAGCCTTTACATTGACGCAAACTTTTGACTTAGCTTTAACTAAGAAATTAGCGGAAAGTCAATTATCAGGCGTATTACCGGGAGAAGTGGTGCAATATACGATTACCGTTTATAACCAAGGAAGTTTAGATGCTTATGATGTAGATGTAGTGGATTATATTCCTGCGGATATGTCTTTAGTAGCCATCCAAGGATGGTCAAATCTAACAGCTACTACAGCTGGACAAACAATTCCATTTGTTGCAGCAGGAGATAGTTCTGATTTAAATATCTTCTTACAATTAGCACCCACTTTCCCTGGAACGAGCATTACGAATAATGCAGAAATTGCGGAAGCATCGATGAGCGCAGGTGGACCAGCAGCGGGAGACGAAGATTCTACGCCAGATAATATCTTTGGCAATGATGGCACACCAATCAATAATGCAACGAATGATCCAGCGGATGAAGATGATGCGGATTTTGAGACGATTGAGGTAGGTACATTCGATTTAGCCTTAGATAAGCGTTTAGCGAGTACACAGTCAGAAACGGTAAATATCGGCGATGATATTGACTACGAAATTTGTATCACGAACGAAGGAAATGTGGATGCTTATAACATCTCCGTAGTGGATAGAATTCCAAACGGATTGGCTTTAAGTATCAATGATAATAATAGTTGGTTACCACAATCTGCTACTTCTGTTTATAAAGTCATTGCAGGGCCAGTTACTCCAGGTCAAACGGTTTGTTTAAATATTAAACTGACCTTAAATAACGGAAACCCTGGAGCGGACTTTGTCAACGTAGCAGAAATATTTGACCAACAAGATGCGCAAGGAAACAGTATCAAGGATATTGATTCTACGCCAGACTTAGAAGAAGAGAATGAAGAATTCGAAGAAGATGATAATGGTTCAGCGATAGTTAATTTATTTGTTTGCCCTGATCAAGTAGTAGCAAGTAACTTGGAAAATATTTGCCAAGGCGAAAGTGTACAATTGGGCGTAACCACTTTAACTACTTTACCTGTTACCTATAGTTGGACACCAGCATCTGGATTAGATGATCCATTTAGCGCAACGCCAGTAGCATCTCCGTTTGTTTCTACAACTTATATTGTAGCAACAACGGTAGCAGCAGAAGCATGTGTGATTTACGATACGATTAGAGTGAATGTATTCGATGTACCAAACCCTGATTTCCATGCGAATGTAGCTTGTGTAGGAGAACCAACTATCTTTGATGATGAGACGGTAACTTATACAACCTTAACTGGATGGATGTGGGACTTTGGAGATGGAGTAGGTACTTCTACAGAACAAAACCCATCTTATACTTACCAGAATGCAGGACATTACTTAGTGAAATTAATCACAGAGTCTACCAATGGATGTAGAGATTCTGCTTGGCAAGAAATTACGGTGAACCCAGGCGCACAAGCAGGGGCAAAAAGCAGAAAAGATACCATTTGTATTGGCGAATGTATAGAGTTATTAGCACAAGGTGGAACCAGCTTTGCTTGGTCACCAGCAGCGACACTAAACCATACAGATTGCTATAATCCAATCGCTTGCCCTACAGAGACGACGACTTATTATGTAGATGTCACGAATGACTTCGGTTGTACCTCTAGAGATTCGGTAACGATTACCGTTATTCCTGGACCAACCGTGACAGTAGATATGAGCGACATTTCAGAATGTGGGGTGTTTGATGGAACGATTACGGTAAATGCAACTGGTTTAGAAAGTAATTATCAGTACAGCATTGATGGAGGATTGACTTATAGTAGCTCAAATACTTTCACCAACTTACCAGCAGCATCTTACTTAGTCGTTGTGAAAGGTGGTGGTTGTGAAGTACCTTATCCGAATAACCCAGTTATTATCGGAGGACCTCAGTCTCCTAGAATTACAGCAGTACCAGCGGTGAATCCATCTTGTACCGCAGATGACGGTAGCATTACCATCGAAGCAGACGGCGCATCGAACTTAGTATATAGTGTGAATGGTGGAATAACTTGGGTACCTGAAAACGTATTTACGAATTTAGATGGTGGAACGTACTACATTGCAGTAGCAAGTGCGGATTTAAGTTGTATTACTTACTATCCACCCGTTACTTTAGTGAAACCAGCAGCACCAGTCTTTACGGATGTTCGATCAACGAATCCTTCTGATTGTGGTGTGAATGATGGAACAATTTCTATCATCGCAGCGGGAGCAGATGCGATAGAATATGGATTAAGCAATGGCTTGATGACCGTATGGCAATCAAGCAATAACTTCATCAATTTACCAGCAGGTACTTATGATGTCTATGTTAGAAATGCAGGAAATACTTGTGAAACGGCTTATGCTTTAAATAGCATCGTATTAGCAGACCCAGCAGCACCAAGTTTAACTGCTGTTCAGGTAACTCAGCCTTCAGATTGTGGCGTAGATAATGCGCTAATCACTATCCTAAGTACGCCAGGAAGTGCTCCATTAGAGTATAGTATTGATGGAGGAATCAACTGGAATAACTTTGCTTTCTATGAGAACTTACAACCAGGCACTTATAATGTCTTCGTAAGAAATCAAGGAGGAACTTGTGCAGTAGCGTATAGTAATAACCCAATCAATATTAGTTACCCAGAGGCGGCAACTATTGTGGAAGTAATTCACGATCAACCACAAGATTGTACAACACCAGACGGACGAATTGAAATCACCGCAGAAGGTGGAGCAGCGGACTTAATATACAGTATTGATGCAGGGGCAACTTGGCAAGAAAGTAGTGTGTTCATTGGCTTGTCAGGTAGCATTTATAATGTCCGAGTAGCCAATAGTGATGAATCTTGTGTAGCTATTTATCCAACCATCGAATTATTCGACGCGATTGGCGGAACGATAGACGGCGTAACTGTTGACGGTGGATGTGGAGACGGAACAGGAACGATTTCGATTGCAGCGACTAGTAATGTACCGTTAGAATATAGTGTAGACAACGGAGCGACCTATCAATCAAGTAATAACTTCTTTAATTTACCAAACGGGAATTATAATATCTTGATTAGAAATGTCAACGATAACTGTGCAACGGCATATGCCAATAATCCAGTTAATATCAACCGAACATTTACAGGTATTGATAATGTATTAACGAGTGATCCAATTGAATGTGGATCAAATGACGGTTCCATTTCAGTTAATGCAACGGGAGCGAACTTAGTCTACAGTATTGATGGCGGAATTAATTTCCAAACATCTGCTGACTTTGATGATTTACCAGCTGGAATCTACAATATCTTTATTCAAGATTTAGTAACGGGTTGTGATGAAGCATATATCTTTAATCCACTTGAATTAGTTGGACCTCCTCAACCTGAGATTAGAGACATTGAAGTAACCGCTTCAACGGATTGCGATGCAAATGATGCAGTCATTACGATTGCAGCAGAAGGAACGGGTAACCTACAATATAGTTTAGACGGCTCTACTTGGAGTAATGGAAATACTTTTATTAATTTATTACCAGGTTTATACAACGTTCATGTTAGAAATGGCGATGAAAGTTGTGCCGCAGCTTATAAGAATAACCCAATCTTAATTACTGCGCCAGAAGGACCAGCGATTGTTGACTGTGTACCGACTAATCCGACCGACTGTAACGTAAATGACGGTACATTAACGGTTATTGCAAATGGCGGACAAGGCAACTTACAATACAGTATTGATGGCGGAACGACTTGGCAAGCATCGAATATCTTCACCGACTTAGCAGCAGGCATTTATAGTGTAGCGGTAGCGAATGAAGATGAATCTTGTAAAGCGATTCACCCATTATGTGAGTTAGTTGCACCAGAACTACCCGTATTGAATGAGGTAGTAGCAGTCAATCCGTCAATTTGTGGAGAAGACAACGGGTCTATTACCATCTTAGCGGATGGAAATGGTGGCCTAGAATACAGCATCGACGGTGGTAATAATTGGAGCGGTAATAGCTTCTTCGGAAACTTAGCCGCAGGTGATTACGAAGTAGCAGTTAGAAATGCAACCGATAATTGTATCGTTAATAACGGTGTCGTTACTTTAGATGCGCCAGCAGCACCAACGGTGGTAGCTGGTATGGCAAACGAATCTACTTGTACAGGAAGTTCTTTACCAGTAAGTATTACGATTAGCGAAAACATAGCACAATATACCATCTTAGGAAGCGGTGGCTACTTAGATGCAAATGTATCTGGTGCAACCTTAACCTTCGATGCTTACTTAAATGGCGTGGTGAATAACTTCACCGTAACTTTAGAAAATGCAGATGGTTGTTCTGTAGTCGAAGAGTTTGCGATTTTCCAAGCGGCAGATCCAGAAGCAGACTTCATCGTACAGAACCCAACTTGTGCAGCTTCTGATGTAACCATCGAGTTCACAGGAGAAGCAAGCCCAGGAGCTACTTTAACTTGGGATGTTGGTAGTGCAACGATTGTATCTTCTAGTGCAGCAACGGCAACAGCGCCAGCAGGGGCAACCCTAGTCGTACAATGGGCAATAGCAGGTGGCAAGACCATCAGCTTAGACCTTAACGACGGTGGTTGTGAAGATAGAAAAGTACAAAGTGTTAATATCAATAAATTACCATTCGCAGATGCAGGAGCAGACGTAACGATTTGTGATGGCGAATGTGTTCAATTGAATGGCTTAGGAAACGGGGCACAATATCAATGGTCACCAGCTATTGGCTTAAGTGCGACGGATATTCCAAACCCGATGGCTTGTCCTCCAGTTACAACAACTTATCAGTTATTAGTAATGGGATCGGAAGGTTGTATGGTTATGGATGAAGTAACGGTAACCGTTGCAGGCGCATTAACAGCGAATGCAGGACCTGACCAAACAATGTGTGAAGGAGAAAGCATTCAATTAGAAGCAACAGGTGGCGTAAGTTACTTATGGACACCAAGCACAGGCTTAAGCAATCCAAATATTGCAAATCCAGTAGCAACGCCACAAACCATCACGACTTATACGGTAGAGGTGACCAACGCAGCAGGTTGTGTTGGAAGAGATGCAATGGTAGTAACGGTGAATTCTGCACCAACAGTAGAAGCAGGAGACGAGCAAATGATTTGTGTTGGCGAAAATACAATGTTGTCTGCTACAGGTGCCATCAGTTACGAATGGAGTCCAGCAAGTGGCTTAAGTTCAACGAATATACCAACGCCAATTGCTAGTCCAACCACAACGACGACTTATACCGTAGTTGGAACGGATGCAAATGGCTGTACAGCAACAGATGAAGTGACCGTAATTGTTGGAGGTAATGCTCAAGCAAATGCTGGAGCAGACGTAGAAGTTTGTTTAGGATCAGCAACGCAGTTAAATGCTAGTGGTGGAGTAATCTACAGTTGGAGCCCAACGACTGGATTAGACAATCCAAATATTGCGAATCCATCGGCAAGTCCAAATTCAACAACGACTTATACTGTAACCGTAACGAATTTAGATGGCTGTATCGGAACGGATCAAGTAACCGTAACAGTCAACGGATTCATCGCAGCGAACGCAGGAGCAGATCAAACGGTTTGTAGCAATACACCAGCATTCTTAAATGCCACAGGAGGTATCAGTTATGTATGGAGTCCAGCAACGGGCTTAAACAATCCAAACATTGCGAATCCAGTAGCGACCTTAACGACGACGACCACTTATACCGTAACGGCGACGAACGCAGAAGGATGTACGGCGACGGATGAGGTAACGATTGCAGTTAGTAATAACGCAGTTGCAGACGCAGGAGCAGATCAAACGGTTTGTAGCAATACACCAGCATTCTTAAATGCAACGGGCGGCGTGAGTTATGTATGGAGTCCAGCAACTGGCTTAAGCAATCCAAATATTGCGAATCCAGTAGCGACACCAAATGTAACAATGGCTTACATGGTCAGCGTAACCACAGCAGATGGTTGTACCGCAACGGATCAAGTAATGGTAACGGTTAGAGAGAACCCAATCGTGAATGCAGGAGTAGATCAAACGATTTGTAACGGGGCAGCGGCCTTATTAAATGCAACGGGAGGCGTAAGTTACTCTTGGAGCCCAGCAAGTGGCCTAAACAATGTAAGCATTGCGAATCCAGTAGCGTCTCCAAGTACAACAACAACTTATACGGTTACGGCAACCACAGCAGACGGTTGTACCGCAACGGACCAAGTAACGGTAACGGTAGGAAATAACCCAGTTGTGAATGCAGGAGCAGATCAAACGATTTGTAACGGTTCAGCTGCCTTCTTAAATGCAACGGGAGGCGTAAGTTACTCTTGGAGTCCAGCAAGCGGATTAAACAATGTTAGTATTGCCAATCCAGTAGCATCTCCAACTATAACAACGACTTATACAGTTACCGCAACCACAGCAGACGGCTGTACGGCAACAGATCAAGTGACGGTAACAGTAGGAAATACCCCAATCGTAAATGCAGGAGCAGATCAAACGATTTGTAGTGGAACGACTGCTTTCTTAAATGCAACGGGCGGGGTGAATTATGTATGGAGTCCAGCAACTGGCTTAAGCAATCCAAACATTGCCAATCCAGTAGCGTCTCCAAATACAACGACAACTTACACCGTTAGCGTAACCACAGCAGACGGTTGTACTGGTACTGACCAAGTAACGGTAACGGTAGGAAATAACCCAATCGTAAATGCAGGAGCAGATCAGACGATTTGTAGTGGAACGACTGCCTTCTTAAATGCAACGGGTGGTGTGAATTATACATGGAGTCCAGCGTTTGGCTTAAGCAATCCAAACATTGCAAATCCAGTTGCATCTCCAAATACAACGACAACTTATACAGTTAGCGTAACGACCGCAGACGGTTGTACCGCAACGGATCAAGTAACGGTTACAGTCAATGGAGCTTGTGATTCGGATGGCGATGGCTATTCAGATGAACAAGAAGGTCAACTTGGTACTAATCCAAACGATCCATGTGATCCAGACGGTGCGATTGCCAATGCAGGAGCAGATCAAACAATCTGTAGTGGTTCAGCGGCCTTCTTAAACGCAACGGGTGGCGTGACGTACAGTTGGAGTCCAACTTTCGGCTTAAGTAATCCAAATATTGCGAATCCAGTAGTGACGCCAATTGCAACCACGACTTATACGGTAACTGTCAGAGATGCGAAGAATTGTGTAGCAACGGATCAAGTAACCGTAACAGTAGGAAATGGTGCATCAACCGTTAATGCAGGAGCAGACCAAACAGTTTGTAGCGGTTCAACGGTATTCTTAAATGCAACGGGTGGAACGACTTACAGTTGGAGTCCAGCGATTGGCTTAAGTAATCCAACTGCACCAAATCCAGTAGCAACGGTAAATCAGACGACGACTTATACCGTAACTAGTACGAATGCACAAGGTTGTACTAGTTCAGATCAAGTAACAATTTTTGTAAATGATAATATTAATGTAGGCATTACGCCAAATACTTCTACTTGTGGAAGTCAACCAGTTGCCTTAAATGCAACGGGCGGAACGACTTACAGTTGGAGTCCAGCGGTCGGCTTAAGCAATCCAAATATTGCGAATCCAATAGCGAATCCGACTACCACAACGACTTATTGTGTGACGGTAACGAACGCACAAGGATGTACAGGAACAGCGTGTACAACTGTTAGCGTAAATCCTGGACCAGCAGTAGTTGGTTGTCCAGATAAATACATCTGTAACGGAGGAAGTGTGAGACTGACCGTAAACGGTGGCGTAAGTTGGGTATGGAGTCCAGCAACAGGATTGGATAATCCATTCTCTCCAGCACCAAATGCTTCACCAAGTGTGACCACGACTTATACGGTTACAGGAACGGATGCCTTCGGTTGTTCTTCTAGTGATCTAGTAGTAGTGTTTGTCAACGAAGGAGCTGGCATTACAGCAGGATTAGACCAAACGACTTGTGCAGGTGGAGCGGTTCAATTAGCAGCAAGTGGCGGCGTAACTTATAACTGGAGTCCAAGCTTCGGCTTAAGTAACCCAACGATTGCGAACCCAATTGTAACGCCAAGTACAACGACGACTTATACGGTAACGGCAACAACGGCAGATGGCTGTGTGGATTCGGATCAAGTAACGGTCTTTGTGAATAATGGTGCACAAGTGAATGCAGGACAAGATCAGACCGTATGTCAAGGTGGTTCAACTCAATTAAATGCAACGGGTGGTACGACTTACACTTGGAGTCCAAGCTTCGGATTGAGTAATCCGAATATTGCGAATCCTACGGTAACGCCAACACAAACCACGACTTATACCGTAACGTCAACTAACGGTGGAAACTGTACGAGTAGCGATCAAGTGACAGTATTTGTCACGCAACCTAACGAAGTGGTTGGTTGTGAAGATAAGACGATTTGTCCAGGCGGAAGTATCCAATTAACAGTAACGACTGGTGCTTCTTACTTATACTCACCAGCAACTGGCTTAAGTGATCCAACTAGTCCAACACCAATTGCTTCTCCAACACAAACCACGGTCTATACGGTGTTTGTTACAGATGTTAACGGTTGTGTAGGAAGTGATGAAATAGTGGTCTTTGTAAGTGGAGATGCTTCAGCAAATGCTGGACCTGATCAAACAGTTTGTGCGGGAGGTACAGCACAATTAGCGGCAAGCGGTGGAATTAGTTACAGTTGGAGTCCGACTTTCGGATTAAGCAATCCAAATATTGCGAACCCAACCGTATCGCCAATAGCGACTACGACTTATACGGTAACGGTAAGAACAGCAGGAGGCTGTGTAGATACGGATCAAGTAACCGTTGCAGTCAGTAACGGTGCAATTGCCAATGCAGGAGTAGATCAATCCATTTGTGTAGGCGAAAGTACCTTCTTAAATGCAAGTGGTGGCGTAACTTACAGTTGGAGTCCAGCAGCAGGCTTAAGCAATCCAAATATTGCGAATCCTACTGCGAGTCCAGCAACGACAACAATTTACAATGTAACCACAACAACTGCGAACGGCTGTGTTGGAAATGACCAAGTAACTGTAACTGTTTCAGGTGCGCCAACGGTGAATCCAAACATCCTCAACCCAGGTTGTTGTAATAATAATGGTAGTATTAACTTAGCGGTATTCGGAGGATCAGGCAACTATACTTACGCATGGTCACCAAATGTATCGACTAGTAGTTCGGCTAATAATTTACCAGCAGGCAACTATAAAATAGTGGTGACTGATAGAATGGGTTGTGATGTAATTACGAATATCAACTTAACGCAAGATTGTAACAACTGTGTACCAATTTCACCAGAAAGAGAAGTTTGTGTAGCACAGAATGCAACAGTCGGTGAGATTTGTTTACCAGTTAGACAACAAGATATTGGTCAATACTTAATCACAGCAGCAGGGCAAACGATCAATCCGAACCACGGCTGTAACTTTGAAAACTTGACGGCTTACTCTTACTCTTTATTACAAGGAGCAGGAAACAGCGGCCCATACAAAATAGATAATTGGACGGTGAACGGAGCAATGTACACCACGATGGTCAATAACATGACGGAATTAACCAACTGGATGAATTCAGTTGATCCATCAGGAAACTGGACATTAGATGCAAGCGTATTAATCATCAGAGGTGGTAACCCAGCATCAACGTACGGTGACCTAACCATTACGCATCAAGTTACTTGGATAGAAACAACGTTGAATCCAAATGTAACGGGTGTGGCAACAGGAACATTAGTGGAAGTACCAATGGGCAACGCATCCCAATTATTAGTAACTATCAGAAATATCAATACTTGTTGTGAGGAAACGGTCTTATTAACTAGATGCTTCGATGCAACACCTCCTCCAACTACTTGTACGGAAGAGATTGTAGCGATGCAGCAAGCAACCGTTACCACAACGGATTGTAATGTAGGCGGTCAGGTTTGTATAGAGGTACCATTAGAGCGAATCTTGGATTACAGCATTACCGTAAATGGCGCAGATTATAGTGCAGGATTCACAGGCTGTAACTTCGATACCTTGTATGCTTATACTTACTTCACGATGCCAGATAGAGGGGCTAACGGACCTTACAGATTACGTTCTTGGTCAGTTAATGGACAGACCTATACAGGTCAGTTCAACAACTTAACCGAGTTGATTAACCTGATGAATGCTTGGGATCCAAATGGCAACTGGTACCAAGACCCAAGTACGTTAACCTTACAAGGTGGAGTAGCGGCATCTAAGTATGGCATGATGGACATCGAGCAATTAAACACAGGTGCCTTTGCCATCTTAGAATTGAATTCTAACTTGTTACCAATGGGTACGTTGATTACCTTGAATACAGGCGTGAATAATGTAGTACTAGTCAATAATGCGACAGGTTGTCAAGACCAATTTGCGGTAACGGTTCTTTGTAATGGTGGCAAACCAGAATGCGAAGATTTTATAGCGAGTAGTGCGCAACAATATAGAATTGCGACTTGCAACGAGAAAGTAGCCTTCTGTGTAGAAATTCCAAGAAGCGAATTAGGTAATTATACCATCGACGTCAACGGAGAGATGTACACCGGCGCAGTTGATAAGTGTGATACCGATGCGAATTCGATTCAGTTATACGCTGGAGAAGGCAAGCAAGTATTCACCTTCACCAATGAGTTAACAGGTTGCGAAGATCAAATAGTGATTAAAGTAAGTTGTTTACAAATGGGTGATAGCAAAACGCCAATCACAGATAATGGAATTAGCATTGTTCAACCAACCGCAACTCCATCAGTTGACAAATCGAACGGCTTAGGTTTACCAATAGCAACGGATACCGAAACGACCACAACCGTCAACGAACCTTCGATCATCAATGTGGTGAGCGAAGACAGAGCAGCGGCTGAAGTAACAATCAATATCCTAGAAGCACCTAAATACGGTACGGTCACCATCAACACAGATAACACCGTAACGTACGAGCCAGCAACTGACTACTGTGATGCACAAACACCAGACTTCTTCCGCTACGAATTATGTAACGGACAAGGTTGTGAAGAAGCAAAAGTACAAGTAACCGTAGAATGTGCGCCAATCAAAGTATTCAATGCCCTATCTCCAAACCGAGATGGCATCAATGATTACTTCAAGGTAGAAGGCTTAGAAGCATATCCAGAAAATGAGTTGAAGATTTACAACAGAGGTGGTAACCTACTTTACGAAAAAGCCAACTATGACAATAGCTGGGGCGGTGAAGTAGACGGCGAAATCTTACCAAACGGTACGTACTTCTACATCTTGTCCGACGGAAAAGGCAAGCAGCACTCAGGATTTATTAATATACAGCGATAAAACAGTTGAACGGTTGCCAGTTGCGAGTTGTCAGTTTTAAACCGACAATTGGCAACCGGTAACCGACAACCGAATATACTAAAATTGGTTGATTAAGGGGGCTTGCTTTTGCAAGCCCTTTTTCTGTAACTTAGGCCTCTGGTCTGAGTAGGTAATGCGATATGGAAGAGTAGTGGCGATTGATGTATTTGTAACTATATTTTTAGATAAAACAATAGTCGTTCCAGCGGCATGACAATTGTGTCACCGTTGATGACACAATTGGTTTTGTAAGCGATTTGCTAAATTTTCAAAATTTAGTAAATCTAATTTTTCGGACTTAAGTAAACCCCTCCTTTATTTTTCTAACAAAAAAAATTATATTTGTATTAATAAAATATGTATCATCTGTAAAAAAGCTACCTACTCAAACATTATCCCTTTAAGGAAGGATAACAGTCTGATTGATTTGGAAAACTTACATAACTCTGATATGTTGATTGTGGAGAAGGTGAGGAGTGATTTGTAGTTTCTTCAATACCAAATTTACACAAATGTTATAATGTCTAAGAATAGGAAAAATAGAAACAAAAATAAAAGGAATAGAACTAGTAAGATAAAAGTTATTCCACTCAAAAAATTGCTCATTCAATGAATAATAGAAATTGTCTTAGCAGCAATAACTGGTATTACAATTCTAGGAAGTTTAATTGCAGCCTTTAGAAACGGTATGTTCTTTTTTTCTTGGAATATTGCCATTGGAGCAACAAACAATAATCCTAACACTAGTCTATTTTCTATCAAAGTGGTATTTAAGGGAAAAAGGATTAAGCTGGATGACAAATGGTAAAATGACAGAACATCGAAAGATTCCGTCTAACGTTCTGTATGGCGCTATTGGTATGTTGATATTAATCTGGATAGCTGCTGTTTCCAATAACACTATTAGCGTTGAGGAAGTAGCTATTTTTTGTGACAGAAAAACTGATTTAGGGTGTACTTTAGACATGAAAGAAGAAAGCTTTATAGATTCATTTGGTTGGACAGATGGACGTGGCAATGCAAAAGGAAAATGGTTTTATGTGGCGCTTGACGCTGGAGGTATACAAAGTAATTATGCCATAGCCAACACAGAACAGAACTTTGAAATAACTTTCCCCGATTTTCCCGAATTAGGTGGTAATGGAGCGGAAAATCCAGGATTCAATATAAGTGTTGAAAATACACAAGAAAAATTCAGTTTAAAACTTCCTGGTGAAACAAAAGGAGAATCACCATACACACTCTGGCTAAATGATAACCTTCTATATTTTAGAGGAATTGTTAGAGATTTAAAGACAGATGAAATGGTAGGCAGGTTCGACGAAAATGAATTTCAAATTGTTAAACCATGTGGGTATTCTTGGAACAAAGATGGTGAAGGAGTTGAGCTTATTGATAGGTACGGTCTTGTCTCTTTTTCTATTGATATAAAACAGGTTTCCAATGTAGGTTTTGGGGGTACAAAAAAAATTAGTTTTAGAGGTTATTTTAAACACAATGGCTATTATTATGTATATGGAGAAGGTTTTGCTAAAAAAACGAATTCTCAGGCAGAGGCATTGTTTTTTATCAAGAAAATAGAACCTGTTTTTAACCATTCTAGTAATAGCGAATTGGGGGATAGAATCAAAATTTAGTTTCTGAAAAAAAAATTTAATTTTAAATTATAAAAATCAAATGAAAGAACTAACAAAAAATCATACAGGCATATCCGCCGAATTCTTCGTAGCAGCGGAACTAAGTCGCAGAGGGTACAACGTTACTTTTACGCTCGGTAATACCAAAGCTATTGACCTTATTATAGAAAGAGATATCCAATTAGTCTCCATTCAAGTCAAAGGTATCAAACGTACAAAATCTATTTGTTGGAATTTAAAGCGTGCTTCTGTTCATGCAGGTATTATTTACGTCTTCGTTAATTTACATGCAGATACGCTACTTTCTCCCCAATATTTTATTTTGACTAGTGAAGAAGTGACTAAGCATTTAAAACCTACAAGGAGCGGAAGGGATTATATTGACTATAATTATTTGACAAAAAATGATTTTGAAAATGGGTGGGAGAAGATAGATATGGCTTTAGAAACAAAATAATACTATAAGTATAATGAGATACTACCTTGGTGTAACCGACAATAAATGGTTCAAATATCTATCCGAACGGAAAAACGAAGACATTAATTTTTGGCAGCCAAGTGGTAGAACTAATTTCAAAGCCATTGTACCAGGTGCTCCTTTTTTATTCAAGTTAAAAAGTCCTCTGAATGCAATTGGAGGAATTGGCTTTTTTAGCTCTCATTCTATTTTACCTTTAGATGTAGCTTGGGATATATTTGGTGAAAGGAATGGTTTAGGGTCTTTTTTTGAGTTTCGCAAAAAAATAATTGCTTATAGAAATAGCAGTAATTCTTTTGCTGCCAATCCAAATGTTGGTTGTATCGTTTTAACTGACCCAATTTTTTTTAGAAAAGAGGATTGGATAAGGACACCCCAAAATTGGGGGCGGTCAATTGTACAAGGTAAATCCTACGATACAACAGATGCAATCGGAGCGGCTTTATGGGAGAAAGTAGAAGCTACTGTAGAAAAATATCAGTTATTCGCAAGAGACGAGAGCATTAAAAGTCAGCTTTTATTAGAACCACCATCTCTGGGATATGGGAATAAATACCTTACAAAAGTGAGATTAGGACAAGGCGCATTCAGGGTACAAGTAATGGATGCATATAATCGGAGGTGTGCTATTTCTGGAGAAAAGACCTTACCTGTTTTGGAAGCAGCGCACATAAAAGCTTACGCAGAATCGGGACCTCATCATATATCCAATGGGGTGTTTATGAGGGCAGACTTGCACAAACTATTCGATGCAGGTTATATGACTATTACAAAAGATTATCGAATAGAAGTTTCCAAACAGATTAAAGAGGTTTTTAAAAATGGTAAAGACTATTATAAATATGAGGGAAAAAAATTAGCTGTTTTGCCCGAAAAAATAATAGATAGGCCAAATGATTATTATATTGATTGGCACAATTCCAATGTATACAATGGATAGTATCTTATTGATATAGAATATATTGTTTTTCAAATTGTCATTCCGCTGTCACAATAATTGAGTAGAGTTCAAGGTAAAAAAGCTTACCAATAATTACTCGTCCAAATAACACTTTTTTATCCAAAACGTGCGGAAGTTCCGCACAAATTATCACAGACCAATTTCTATAAGAGTACTAGACAAATTATCAACTGTTCGGAGTTTCCGAACAGCTCGAATTAGAAAGTAAATAGAAAGTTTAATAGACTTAACTCGTGAATAAAACAGAGGTAAGTGCATTTTTTGCACACACCACTCCTCATAGGGCTATGGATAAAGTTGTCGCAAATTTTGAAACAACTGTATCAGATGGCGAAATAGTAACAGTATCTATATATGGTATGTCGGAAATTCCGACGCACCTCTGTCCCCGTAGTCATTCCCAAAATAACCCAACTTGCTGGTTAGGACTTGTAGTCCGACACCACTATTCACTCGCCTCTGGCGAGTACCAATAAAAAAGCGGTTAAAACTTCGCCAGAGGCGAGCAATATAAAGGTATCGGTCAAAATAACCTAACCAGCAAATTAACTTAGATTAATCCCCAAACTGGAAAGTTAGAAGGAAATTGAATTATTCGAACTTTTCGAATAACTCAATCAGGTAGATCAATCCCCCAACTCCACAATTTTAAACCGCTCAATAGTAGCAGGCACATGCGCAGCCTTCATAATCCCCTCTATCTGCTGAACAATAGCAGGATTAGCCGAAGCCACATCATTTTGCTCCCGAGGATCAACGTCCAAATCAAACAACTGCAAATCCATATTCCCTTTAAAAATATCTGCCCGTATCGCTTTCCATTTACCCATCCGAACCGCCTGTTGTCCTTGATAGGCAGGAAATTCCCAATACAAATAATCGTGTGCTTTTTGATCTTTTTGTAAAAGGGTCGGCAAAAAACTAATGCCATCGGTGGTACTAGGAATAGGTTGCCCTGCGACTTCACAAAGGGTTGGTAAAACGTCATAAAAAGCAGAAATATGCTCAGATTGCGTTCCTGCCTGAATTTTATTGGGCCAACTGGCAATCATTGGGACTCGAATGCCGCCTTCGTGGGTAAAACCTTTGCCCCAACCGTATTCCGTTTTAAAAGGTTTGGCACTATCAAAAAATGGGGTATTGGCGCCACCCGTATAAGTCGGGCCATTATCACTAGAAAAAATGATTAAGGTATTTTCGTAAACGCCCATATCTTTTAATTTCTTCACCAAATCACCGACTTGTTCATCCAAATAAGAAATCATGCCTGCATAAGCTGCTTTAGGATATTGATTGGGATAATAAGATTTATCGGTATAAGGCGCTTCCTCGCCCAATTTTTTTCGATAATAATCGACCCAACGTTGCGGTGCTTGCAACGGTAAATGGGGAATAGGAGAAGCATAATACAAGAAAAAAGGATTGTCTTTATTCGCTTCCATAAAGCCTAAAGCTTCGTCGTGCATTAAAGTCGGGGCATAATCATTTAAACGAAAATCGGCATAACTCGCTGGATCATTGGGATCGGCACCTTCTGCTAAATTTGCTCTCGGAGCAACCATTTTATTATTTAAGATATGTCGTTCTTCGTTGCGCCATAAATGCATTGGATAATACGTATGTGCTTGTCGTTGACAATTATAGCCATAGAAAAAATCAAAGCCTTGTTTATTCGGAACACCCTCTGTAGTCGGCGCACCCAAACCCCATTTACCGACACTTCCTGTTTTATAACCTGCTTCTTGTAATATTTCCGCCACGGTGACAATGCTATCGGGCAAAGGCCGCTGTCCTTCCAAAAATGGATTGTCAAACATCGCTTGATAACTCCAAACATCGCCCCTCGCTTTCCATTCATCATTGCCTCGCACGTGTGCATGTCCTGTATGCTGTCCCGTCAATAAGACACATCGAGCAGGCGCACAGACAGGCGCACCTGTATAATGCTGGGTAAAGCGCATCCCTGATTTTGCCAAGGCATCCAAATTGGGCGTTTCGATTAACTCCTGCCCATAAACACCCAATTCTCCGTAACCTAAGTCGTCGGCTAGGATGTAGATGATATTTGGTTTAGTATTGGTGGTACTCGTTTCTTGAGTAGTAGTTGATGAAGTACAGTTTTGTAATAGGAAAGCTATTGCTAGGAGAGATAAGTATAGTAATGGTTTTTTCATTTTATTCATATTAGACGATTTCACAAAGAAACCTAAATCTAATAAAAAAAGGGTTTAAATAGCGCAAAAGCATGGATTTTTCTAGGAAATCTATGCTTTTGCTTTATCTAAACCCCTTAACGAATTAAGGCAAATAGGTTGTACGGATCAAGCGGATTTATACAGATTTTTCTGATTGTAACAGATTGCGGTGATTCGTAAAATCAACCCCTTTAGGGGTTTTATGTCGGTAGAAAATTTGGGTTACCCCTTATTTTATCGTGCCTTTAGGTACGGAATGTAATACATAATGTACCTAAAGGCACATTTTTGATTCGCAAAACATCATTTTCTACCGACATTTTGTCCCGCTGGGACAGCTTCACCGCAAAACGTTATAATCAGAGATTTTTAAATAGTGGTAAAATCCGTTTTTAATCAGCCAAATCCGCTTGATCCGTACAACCTATTAAATTTTATTTGTGCCGTCTGACCTATATTTTATAAAAACTGAGCATTGTTGAGGTAGGATGAAATTAATCAGTAACGGGAGGTTACTGGTCAATAAGGTTACTCGATGACTACCTTCTGCACAACTCGTCCACCAGCCGTTTCCATACTCATAAAATACATCCCAGGAGGTAAATCCGTAGCTTGCCATTCAACTAGATGCATCCCACCTTCTTGTGTACCACTAAAAATAGATTGTACCAATTGTCCTCGAAGCGAGAAAAGCGAAAGTCGAAATTGTTCCGTTTGGGGTAAAGTATAAGTCAACGTTGCTGTACCCGAAATTGGATTCGGATAAACCGATAAGGATAAATCTTGGAGTGGGGTAGTGGTCAATAGCGCAACTTCGCCTGCTTCAGAAAAACGACTTTCGGTGACTTCTTCCACTAAATTATCCACACAATCCTCAATCATAGCCACAAATTCACTTCCTTCTTCGGCGTGAAAACCAACGCCCAAAGTGATGGTTTGTGCTGCTCTAAAATCAACTCTTGCATTGGGACGAATCTTCCCTTGCGAACTAATTTTCATCCGACTCTTATAGGTTCGAGCAGGAATTGCTTCCTCGTTGATATTTGTATCATCCGTACAATCCATTTGCGTGCCTGCACACAAACAATTGATGTCGTATTTATCATCGGTGGTGTTAGGATTGCCATCATCACAACTTGCCCCAACATTCGTACACAACACATCAATTCGACCTCTACGCAATTGCGTGGTTTCATCATCTAAATAGATGACCGTAGCAACTGTGTTTTTGATTTGCCAATCCAAATAGGACGCTTCTGCACCCGCTAACACTTCAAAACATAGCTTCCCAATCGTCGTTTTGGCAGGCGCTGTAGCAATGGTCATTCCATTATTCTCAGTTAATAAATCAATATTAAAGGAAGCCAAACTATCTACAGGATTGGTGACCGTTGCCGTACTATAATTGGCAATAGGTAAATTACTACTAGAAAAAACAGGATTAGCTAATCTGGCTTTGTTATATTTCATCACCAAATTGCTAGAGCCCAATTTTCCGCCATTTTTAAACCGCAGTTCAATATCCACACAAAGGGTCGAACCCGTTGTTTGTTCGTTGGCAAAAGACAATCCGTAGCGCCCTTCTTGTGCGAGTAGACAATTACCGATTAGTAGAAAAAAAAGTAGGTATTTTATTTTAATCATCTTTGAGATGCTTTAATTGATTGATGTAGCACAGCTCTCTGAGCTGTGAAGCTAAAAATCTTTGAGGTGGCACAGCTCAGAGAGCTGTGTTACATTAATACTGCTGTTGCCGAGAATTATTAGCTCGCCAATAAGTATTTTTATCGGTCAAGTCTACCACACCATCTAAATTTAAATCTGCTTTAGAGGTGCCATAAACAAAATCGGTATCTTTTTCTGGTTTCCAATAAGTGTTTTTATCTACCGCATTGATCGTCCCATCGCCATTCATATCTCCTGCAAAAAGACACATGACCCCACCAATATTAATTTGAGGTTGTGCGCCATTGTTAAAGATGGCACTAGTAGGATTGGAAAAATCGAAGGTCGTATTATCATCAAAGGTGATGGCATTAGCCGTCATCACACCCAAATGGTTATAATGTTGTACGGCTACATAATAATCTCCTCTTGGAACGTCATTAAAAAAGACTTTGGTGGCTCCCGAAGCATCTATGATGGTACCATCTGCTTGTAATAAAGCAGATTTGGCGGCAACTAAGGTAGCAGGATTAGTAGCATTCCGAAGTTCTATGCGTACCCAATCGACGATAGCCGCGCTTTCAACGGCATCAAACGCCTCCGCATAAGCAGTTTGTAAACCAGTATAAGGATCTTTATCGGGTAGTAAACTATCGGTACTTAAAATGCTGGTCATAGTGCCACTATTCATTGGCCCTTCTAAGAAAGCTTTTAGGGTAATCGCCGTTCCCTGTGTTGGGTCAACTTGGCAATCTGGGCCTGCTTTTAAGGCAGGTAAGATTAAATCAGGTTTGGTATTGATAAAGCTATCCGTTTTAAAAGTAGCAGTAATGGCTGTATTATCCGCCCCCATAAAATCTTGTAAGATAGTCCCAAACACCGTTCGATAATCATACTGTAATTGCGTATTAGGATTAGGCGAATCTTTCACTAAATATTGGTCATCTAATAATGGATTCGTACCATATACGCCCGCATTTACCGCATTGCCCATCACGTACATAGGCCCTAAAGTGCCATGATCTGTTCCATTACCACCATTTTCTCTAAACTTTCGACCAAACTCGGAAAAAACAACGGTAATGACTTTATCGGCTAAGCCCAATTTTTGTAAATCCTCCTGAAAAGCTCTTAAGGCTTTTCCTGTAGCTTTTAATAATGGATTTTGTCGATTTATTTGGTCGCCGTGCGTATCCCAACCACCTTTTCCTGCGGTAAAAATCTTGGTTTTAGACCCACCGGATAAGAGGCGTGCGATAATTTTTAATTGGTTGGCTAAGGATTCATTATCGTAAGTGACATCCACACTATTACTGCCCATTTGGAACGTATCTGAGACCCGTTGACTATAGACATTGACGGAGTTCTCAATAGCTAGAATATGGTTGATAGCATTGCCTTGGTCAGTAGACGGAACAGCTGAAATTTGCGTTCCTAATAAAGCGTTGACCGCAGAACCAAAACCATTGACATCAATCCCTTTTAAGGAAGTATGGTAAATAGTATCGGAACAATAAAGTGATTTCTCGAAAGTTCCCATAGAGATACCAAGTGGATCTAAATTATCGGCAAAAGGCGTCCCTTCGTAAAAAGGATAGCGATTCTCCAAATAATTCGCCATGAATCCTCGCCTGTTATTTTTGTAAGTTGCTCCATCTCCACCAAATGCCCATAATTTGCCCGAAGCAAAATGCGACCGGTTCAAATTCGGATACCCTGCCCCTTGAATAATGGCAATTTTACCATCATCATACAAATGCTTAAAATCATCCATGTTCGGATTCATTCCAATTTGTTGGGCATCGGGTAGATCTGCTTGCAAGGTGAGTAAATCATTCGTTGCAAATTTTATATTAGGTCGGTAATCCGAATATAATTGCATTTGATTGAGCGGGATCAAATTATTTAAGCCATCGTTCGCGCCATTCAAATGAATCACGACGATAGAGCGATCGTCAGGACTACAACTAAATGCCTCCAACATTTTTGGACTGGCAAAAACGCCCAACGGCATGGAGTTTAAGAACATCGGGGCGGAAGAAAAAGCCGCACTTTTTAAGAAATTCCTTCTATTCATGATTTATGGATTAGAAGTCAGAAGTCAGACCGTTTACTTCATAAATAGTCTGACATCTGACAATAAATTTTAATTTATGGTCTGACATCTGACTTCTCCTTAAAACGTCTGATACTCTTCTGAATTCATTAAGACCTTAAAAAAGTTACCCAAAGATTCGCTTACATCACTATCATCATCTGTGTCTAGGTAAGCCACCCATTCAAAAAGGAAATTGATGGAAGATAACCCATTCAGAATAGCATCTCTAAAATAAGTATAGCGATCGCCTGTAGGCATTTCGGATAAAGTGATTTCCAGTACTTCGGTGACGACTGTATCGATCATCGCATCTGCTTGTGGAAAATCAGTTGTACCAAAAGTAGTTGGTAGGGTAAAATTATCTTTAAAGAAAGGAGCTAAAACCAATTTTAAGGCGGTGTTATTGGAATACCTTCCCCGTAGCATTTGATCTTGCAGCGAGTACCGATGTAAAAGCGTATTGGCGGTAAACCAATTACAACTAAAACCATCTTTATAATAACCATCATAGCCTTCTACACTCGCAGGGTTGAAAAAAGGAAAACCTTGCGCATCAACTTTTCGTTTGACACCATGCAGGTCTGTGTAATTATTTTTAGGATCTGTTTCAAAATCTCGAATTAACGCAGGTAGGCCATAAAAATTTAAGCTTTGCATCGTTAGTTCCAAGGCAGACTTTACTTTTCCACCTATTATATTATCCGTTGCATTGTCGTCATCTTCATCGTAAAAATGCTTACTTTTTAGTAATTTTTTGACAATTGGAACGAGTTCGTAACCATTCGTAAATAATTCATTGGCTAAAGGCGTAATGACATTGGTTTCCTTGGCTGCATCAATGGTATCACTCACAAAATAGCGGTATAATTTTCTGGTAAAGGCTTTAGCTGTTTCTGCTTGCGCAAAGACCATATTGATAAAATCCTGCAGTTCTCGCAGCATATCCGCTTCTTTAGTAGCATTATCGGCACCTGTAGCACCATTAATGATTTGATTGCCAAAAGCACTAGAAAATTGTTTGTTGGAAATATCATGGCGACCAATAATTGGTTTGGAAGTTACTAAACCTGTATCGGCGTCTTTAAAAGCGTAATTTTGAATACGAAAACCTGTCAATAATTTGGCGGCAGTTATAATATCGTCTTCGGTATAGTTCGTGTAATTTCCTACACCTATTTGTTCTCCTTTTAAAATGGTAAACAATTCTAAAAATTCTCTAGCATAATTCTCATTGGGCGCGTTTTTATGATTGGCATGATTATCTAAATAAAGTCCCATCATTGGGTCTAAGGTGACTTTGTAGGCAAAGGTTTTAATATTGCCGTAAGCAAAATATTGGAGTAGTCGCATATAGTTGTACAAATGCCAATTACGACTATTGGTACGAGCGATAATAAAAGAGGAATGCAAGAAAATCGCCAACTTATGTTTGATAGTGGTATCTCCTAACATTTCTTGAAACATCCAATACTCTACCAATTTGGTTTTGAGCCCATTTTTCTCTGCGGAAAAACTATTGGGATTCGATTCCGCATCATGAACCGAATACCAAGCTAATTTGGTGGTTCTATCTCTTGGACCTTCGGGATTAATGAGTGGATTATTGGCGAAAAGTGCTTCTACAGCGGCATCTGCGGTCATAGTAGCAAAGCTTTCAATCCGAGCTTTGGTGACAACAAAAGTACTTCGTCTTAATAAGTGTGCGGCTAATCGCTTGCCTAAAGTCCCTGTTTTTGGGTCTAAACTTGCCATTTAAGATGTATTTATACGTTGGGCTAATGACAGGAGGCCGACAACCAAATCTGTCTTTAGAGTAAAATTTTCAAGAAGTCTTTATCAAAATGAAGGAAACATTAATTATGGAAATGCATGAAATTTCAGTTAAGATTTGTAGGATCACAAAGCAACTGACTAATTAATGTTTGTTATAGGTGGTAAACTCTTTGAAAGAGTTGCTATCAGAAATGATTTGGATACTTAACGTGAGAACAAATCTATTTCGTATTGATAATGCAAATATAATTAAAAAATAGTTTAAATAAATATTTTTTTTTAATTTTTTAGCGCTTATCTATGATTTAGTTATTAGCGTAACTATTCAGCATCCTGAGATCAAAACGCTTGGAGATCTGCTAGACACTCCAAGGTTTTCGGATATTGGAGACCTTGGAGCGTTTGTAAAACCTCCAAGCGACTAAGAATTAGCAATGCTGAATAATTATTATTAGATTAGTTTTTTAATTTTTACCCTGTCACAATTATCTTAAAAAGTGAATGGTTGATTAGTTTTAATTCTAGATATTTGTATAGCATTCCGATAAAAAATAGAACTCCCTTCAACCTGTTTTTATTTCTTTATATTTCCCTCCCAATGGTATTAAAATAAAAATTTAGGGCCTCCAACAAAATCATAAATTTTCCTTTTTGTATGGTCATGTTAATTGCTGTTTGGTGATAGCCAGAGGCAATTAAAATATAATCATTTTCAAAGGATAAAAAGTCTAGTCTATTAAAGGCACAATACAAACAATAACACCTATAACTATTTAATTATTAATGAGTTTTCAAAGAGAGAATCTACATCCTAAAAGGGTGAATAGGCTACCTATTGCACTTGTTGCAGTTGTTGGAAGTCTTTTTTTTGCGGTCTTTTTCAATCCTGTGTACGGTCAACAAGTTGGCGTATCAAAAGCCGTTAGCTCAGCGACTCCGATGACTGGAGAACAAATCGTCTATAGTATTGATTTTGGCTGCTCTAGTTTGACAACTGATTGTATAGGGGCAAAGATTACCGATACGTTACCTGCTATTTTTAATTTTGTCGGCGCCGATCCTATTATTATTGAAACGGGAACTGGTCCTGTTGCTTTTACGCCTACTTACGATGCAAGTGCACATGCTTTGACCTACGATTTTACCACCTTACCAGAAATGGGCTTGCCAGACGGATTTAGTGGAACTGCTTTTTTTACGATGGAAATTCCTGCTGGAATAACGCCTAATAATCTAGATATAGAAAATAAAGTAGTAATTATTAGTGATAATGCAGGAACAGATACGGACTCTATCACTACGACGCCGCAAGCAACTCCGCAATGGGCGTTAACGAAATCGGCAGACCAAATGATTTACCACGATAGACAGATTACTTATACCATCCAATTATGTTCTGAAGCAGAAATGGGTAACTTAAATTTAGATAACATTATAATTCAAGATACCTTACCTCCTGGGGCAGACTTTATTAGTGCAACAGACGGTGGGATATGGGATGGTAATGATCCTGGTATTATTACTTGGACTTTTCCGAATCGACAAGTGACAGATCCTTGTTTGTCAATGGACGTAGTTGTCAATTATCCATCTGACGATTTAGTGCATAATAATACAGGGCTAGCCACGATTATTCCCAAACAGAATAAAGCGGTCTTGACCGCTGATCCAGTCGGCGAACCACCATTAACTTTAAACGATGAAATTGAGGATGCTTTACTGCCACCAGATTTTAACCTAGGCATTCAAAAAGAAGCCAATGATAATGGTATTTTATCTTTAGGGTGGATTAATTATTTTGATATTGGCGTTAGTAATCCAAGTACGACAACTGTTGATAGTTTTCGAGTTTTTGACGATCTGCCACCACAATTTGATTTAGCTTATGTCCGTTTGGCAGGATTTAATAACGGGGGTACGATTATGATTAACGTAGAAGTCAATGATAGTGGGGTGCTTATCCCTTGGGATACGACGACTACGGCAGACCAATTATTAGATACGGCTAAACTGCCTTACGATCCAATGGTAGATTATATTAGTGCGTTGGAATTTCAATTTGGTTCGGTTGCTTCTAATTTTGGTGGAACAATTAGGATAGTAGTAACGCCTGCATTTGATGGCGTAGTGGGGAGTGCTGTAGATAATGCAGGAAATCCAGTTGAATTATATACGCCTTACGAAAATTGTGCGGAAATTTCTGGCATTCGACCTTTGGACGGTGCGGTTATTTTGGTCATGCCTGCTTGTGACGATATGTGTTTTCAAGATACGGTCGCTCGCTTAGATCCAGCCAAATCAATGCTTAGTACCAATGAGATGCCACCAGCAGGTGCTTTAACAACAGGAAATCCTTATCTGCCTGGCAGTAAAGTGACCTTTACGCTGCATTTAGAAAATGATGGTAGCGATGGGGTAGAAATTGATAATAATGGGCCGATTTCTAATGATACTTTACACAACCCGATTGGTTCGGATTTATTGCCCATTGGTTTAGACTACATTCCTGATAGTTGGCAATTAGCGAATAATACGACGAGTTTAACCTTAGACAATAGTGGTATCAATCCAATTTTTGAGTTAATTAATGACTTTAATGGCACAGGACAAACGCTTTTGCGTTGGCAATTTACGGGTGATTTTCTAATCAATGAATTGGTAGATTTAACTTTTGATGCCAATATTTCTGCTGTTTCTGGTACTGATTTGGTGAATACTTTTTGTATGACCGCTGGACAGTCTTTTTATTGTGATGAAGAAGATTGTGGCTTGACGGACACGACTAATATCAATAATTATTTTGGGACAACAAGTGATCCTGCAGCCTTGATGGCGGACGTATCTGCAATGTGTTGTGAATCGACTACTTTCACCGTAGCGGATTCGACCGCTGTATTAGATGGAGAAAAGACGGTGTTGAGCACAGGTCCTTATGGACCTACAGGGACAGATATAGTTGCCCTAGGATTAGCAACGGATACCGTTGAATTTATGGTTCGTCTGGCTAATGCCCAAAATGCGAATGCGGTTTTTCCAAATCCAATTGCGATGGATTTATTGCCCGAAGAATTGGATTACATAGCGGGTAGTTTGACTTTAATAGACAATACGACAGGACTGGCAATTGCAGCAGATGGCAGTAACCCGACTTTTGAAGTATTACCCAATTTTGCGAGTACTGGTCGAACCCTGCTTCGATGGACTTATACGGGCGATTTTCCGATAAATTCAGGCGTGTCTTTTTCCATAAAAACGTTGATTAGAGAAGGGTCAGGTGGAATGGTCAGCAATGATTTTGTGTATAAAACAGATGATCGATTTTATAACTGTTTAAATGATTTAGATGCCGTGGACAATTTTGATTTAGATGAAAATGGAGATGCCGCAGAATTGTTTTGTCGGGCGACTTCCCCCCCTTTTATTATTCAAACCTTATCTAGTTTATCCGCTAAAAAAAGTGTCAAAGGGGCAAATGATACGACTTATTTAGGATTACCTGATATCGGTTCTACCAATGTAAGCGATTCTGTGTTATGGGAGATGATTGTCAAAAACCCAGGAAATGTGCCTTTAACAGAAATTGTCATAGTCGATGTATTCCCTTATATCGGTGACGTTGGCGTTCAATTAAATACAACCAATAGAGAAACAGGCTGGCGACCTTTTTTAGTAGATACCATTGCCCATCCTAGCGATTTTGACTTAACAATTTATTATAGTCAAGAAAAAAATCCTTGTCGCCCCGAAATCGAACCGAATACTTCGGCAGGTTGCGTCGATGATTGGTCAACGACCTATCCAAGCGATTTATCAACGGTACAGGCAATTAAAATTGAGGTCAATGACACCTTAGATCCTGGAGCACAATTTCCGTTAATGATAAAAATGCTAGCACCTGATAGCATGGCGATAGTGAGCCCTATTGCTTGGAATTCCATTGCTAGAAATGCGAAAGAATTACCTGCTCAAGAACCGAATAAGGTGGGAGTTCGCCTAAATTACCACGATTTAGCCTTAACCAAAACATTAAAGTCAGGATATACCAACCCGTTTGAAGTCAACGATACGGTTATTTTTGAAATAAATGTGTTCAATCAGGGTAATCAAAAAGTGCATGATATTGAAGTGCGGGATTATATTCCTACAGGCTTAACCTTAGCGGATAATAATTGGACTTTATTGGATGATAGTACGGCAACTTATTTATATACAGATACTTTATCCGCTGGAGCGAATACCACGATTGAGGTTAAAATGGTCATTGATAGAGATGTCGCAGGTACAAGTCTTACCAATTATGCGGAAATAGCTAAAGCAACTGATGAATTTTTTAATCCAGTTTCAGATATTGATTCTCCCTTAGATACCATCAGAAATAACGATCCGAATGGGATTGATAATAATACAACTGGAGACACGCCAACGGATGAAGACGATCACGACGGTGAACTACTTACTATTGAAGCCTGTGTCATAACTGGCTTGAATTTTTCTACCGAATGTTTGGATAATGGAACACCCAATGATCCTACAGATGATCGGTTTATTCTTCATTTGCAACCAACAGGAACAAGTTTAAGTGGTACGTATTCTGTCACCATGGGTTTTATGGCAATGGATAGTATTTCTTACGACTCCGTTTATTCTTCTGAAGGAGATTCTACTTTTATGGCAGTCATGGGCGGATTAAATATTACGATTCAAGATGATAGTGATCCTGCTTGTACCTTTACGGATACGATTCCTCCGCCAGCCCCTTGTTCGGTAGTTGATTTAGCCTTGGATAAGTCAGTTGATACAACTTGCGCTATCGGCAATGAACTGGTTACTTTTTCTCTTTTATTAAGAAAAGAAATGTGGGATATAACGGTAGAAGATGTACAAGTAAGCGATACTTTACCAGATGGATTAACGTATGTTAGTCATGTGGCGAGTCAAGGCAATTATAATCAAAATACGGGAATTTGGAACGTTGGAACGATATCCGAAGGAACCGATTCTTTAGTATTAACAATAACTGCTCGCATCAATGAATTTCATGATGGTGGTATTATTACCAATAAAGCACAAGTTTCGGCGACTAACTTAAATGATATTGACTCTACGCCGAATAATGATGTAGCAGCGGAGGATGACCTTGATTTTGCTTGTGTTAGTATCCCATTTTATGTCTGCCCCGATTTGCAAGATAGCGTTTTACTAACAAGCCCAATCGGGTCAACCAATGTACAATGGTTTAGAGACACAGGCACAACTGCACCGTTTTTAGTCGGTACAGATACTGCCTATTATGCCAAAGCAAAAGGAACCTATACTTTTACTGCTGATGCTAATTTATGTGATGGTGGTAAATGTTGTCCGTATTATGTGCGAGAAGGTTGTTTTGATTTGGCATTACGCAAAACAGTAGCGACTACGCAAACGAATCCCGTTGCACCTGGAGAAGATGTTACCTTTACCGTTAAAGTATTCAATCAAGGAGATTTCCCCGCTTACGAAGTGGATATAATAGATTATTTACCTAATTATTTAACCCTAAACGATAGCGATTGGACGATAGTCAATGATAGTGTGGCCACTTATACTTTTGCTGGGACTATACCCGTGGGCGATTCTGTTGCAGTAGACATTACGACGACGGTAGATTTAAATTATCAAGATTCTTTATTAATAAATTTTGGAGAAGTGCAAGATGCAACGGATCGACCGGGAGGTGCGACTAAACCTGATAGAGACTCTGCCCCCAATGATACCGCAACGGACGATTCAGGTGGTGTTTTTGAAACAATGACTGACAATAATATAGACGCTACACCGCCTATCGACGAAGACGATCATGATCCTGCGGGAATTATGGTGCATCAAATTTTTGATTTAGCTTTAAAAAAGACTTTAGCCGTAGGGCAAAAAGATACCGTAACTTGGTTAGACACCGTCGATTTTGAAATCACCATTTATAACCAAGGTACCTTACATGCTTACGATATTAAAGTGGCAGATTATGTCCCTGATAGTATGGTTTTTATTGCGAATACGGATTGGACTTTAACGGACGATACTGCTTTTTATATCATTGATACTTTACTGGCTAGAGATTCGATTAAAATTCCCATTTCATTGTCTGTCAATGGCTTATTTAGAGGGGATTCTTTAATTAATCAAGCAGAAATTAGTTTTGCTAGTCAAGCAAGTGGTTCGGGCATTCCAAGTTTGGATGAAGATTCTACACCAGATTCAGATGCTACGAATGATGGTGGTGGCGCAGTAGATAGTCCTGCGGATGATTATGTAAATGGAGTAGGAGGGGGAACGCCCAATGATGGGGTAGCGGCAACAGATGAAGATGATTTTGATCCAGTTTTAGTCCATGTGGTACCTTGTTCTTTGGAAGTAGCAATTGCAGAAGCGATTTGTTTAGGTGATGCTTTTGATTTTAATGGAACCGCACTCAATAGTGCAGGCATCTATATCGACACTTTAACGGCCATCCAGTTTGATTGTGATAGTATTATTACCTTGACCTTAACGGTAAATGATACCTTTCAAACCATACTCCATCAAGAAATCTGTTCAGGCGATTCTTTTAATTTTAATAATCAAGACTTAACAACTTCGGGGACTTATCGAGATACCTTGAGTAATATTAACGGCTGTGATAGTTTCCTTGTCTTAAATTTAATCAGAAGAGATACTTTCCGAACCATTCAATTCGATACAATCTGTAGTTTAACTCCTTATCCTTTTAATGGCAATAATTTGACGACTTCGGGAATCTACTATGATACCTTAGCCACGATTCATGGTTGTGATAGCATTATTCAATTGCATCTAGTGGTGCGAGATTGTGATTGGGGTGACTTGCCAGACACGTCGCCAACGCCAGCAACTTCAGACTATCAAACGACGGCCGCAAATAATGGCCCAGTACATATTATTACAGCAGGGCTTTCCCTCGGAGCTACCGTAGATAGAGAAGCCGATGGACAAGCAAGTCCCCTCGCCGACGGAGATGGGGAAGATGAAGATGGACTAATGATCATTCCGTCTTTAAATGTAGTGCCTGGCAAAACGATTCGACTGCCTTTGCAAACGACCAATTCTACAGGCAGTACCGCTCATTTAGAAATTTGGATTGATTGGAATGGCGATGGCGAACTAGATGATGCTACTGAGAAAATATTTGATTTAGATGATAGTAGTGGTTTTCCAACATACCTCACAATCGCTGTCCCGAATAATGCCGCCACAGGGCAGATTGGACTTCGGGCAAGAATAAGTTTACAGGATAATATGACCCCTTATGGCTTAATAGAATCAGGAGAGGTAGAAGATTACCTATTAGGGGTTGCATGCCCTCAGGTTTGTTTGCCTATTCAGTCTGAGTTGAGAAGAGGAGAGAAATAAGTAGCTAATCAAAAATAATGTTCTTTATAATAGTTGGTAAGTCTCTACTTGTTTAAAGTAGGGACTTCTTTTATGGGGTTAAGACCTGACCAGTTTTATTAGCTGCTAATTGTCCATTCACCAAAATATACTCAAATCCAGTAGCCAATTGATGAGGCTTTTCATAAGTCGCATTGGCTTTAATCTTGGAGGGATCAAAGATTAGTAAATCTGCAAAATAGCCTGTCTGAACTAAACCACGCATAGGAATACCAATCGTTTGAGCTGGAAAACTGGTCATTTTTCGAATGGCTTCTGCTAAGCTTAATCTTTTTCTTTTTAAAACATATTCCTCAATAATTTTAGCAAAAGAACCATAACCTCTGGGATGTCGCATCATAGGACTGCCATCCGAACAAATCATTACTTTTGGATGCTCAATAATTTCTGCTTGCAATTCATCATCCATAATAAAATAAGCACCAGATGCTTTATTCGGGCCAATGCCTAAAAGTATTTTTTCATAAGGCAAACCTTGTTCTTTACTCAGTTGAGCGAGCGTTTTTCCAGCATAAGGAGCCGTTCCAAATAGGGTCGCTTCAGGACCATTTCTATCCATGATTTTTTGTTTTAAAAAAGCTAATAATTCTGCTCGTCTATTTTGAACAACTTTTTTATAATCATTCGGTGCTTTAGCCCATTTCGGAAAAACAATACCAATGCTTGTATAACTGGCATTATAAGGGTAGACATCAGCAGTTACGGAGGTAGAATCTGTGATCGTATCTAATAAATCCAATAATGCTTTCGCTCGTTTTCTCCCTTTTCCATAAACAGATTTCATGTGAGAAACTTGCACATTGCAATATTGTCCTTGACGCAATAATTCACGGATGGACTTTTCTATTTGTGCATCATCTTCGTTCCGCACATGACTCATAATCAAGCCCTTATTTTTACCAATTATTTTAGCCAAAGGCAATAATTCTGTATCCTTGGCAAAAGTACCTGGGGTATACTCCAAACCAGTAGACATACCAAAACAACCCACATCGAAGGCATTTTGTAATAAGCTCTGTTGTTGGGCTAATTGA
This sequence comes from Saprospiraceae bacterium, assembly GCA_965277445.1. Lineage (GTDB taxonomy): Bacteria > Bacteroidota > Bacteroidia > Chitinophagales > Saprospiraceae > JAFMDF01. Next base: position 900,280 of record CBDICY010000013.1, read on the forward strand.
GCAGCACTAGGATTTTTTTCAAAATTAATACCTGCTTGTCTACGCAAAGTACCATGCCCGATAAATTGAGCGATATTGACGCCTAATTTTTGTTGTTTGACTTGCGCCATCCATTCGCCAATAGCTCCACTTGGACTACTACCATCTTGACCTAAACAGATAGTCGTTACGCCCATCGCCAAGAAGTTTTCAAAGTCAGGCGTTTTCATTGGGTCGCCATGTGCATGTGCATCTATAAAGCCAGGCGTGATAATTTTGCCTACCGCATCAATCGTTTTTTTGACACTAATTTTAGTGGTATCCACTTGCCCTATAAAGGCAATGGTATCTTCATTAATTAAGAGATCTGCCATGTAAAGATTTGCACCAGAACCATCAGCAATTTGTCCATTTTTAATTAATATATCAAACTGTTGATTATTGGTTTTTGCAATGAAAGTGGTGAGTGGAGTAATAAGTGGAGTAGTATCATTTTTACAGGAAAAACAGGTAAGAAGTAACAATAGTATAGGCAAATGCTTAGACATAATTAAAGTAGTTTAGGTTAAGTTTGTTGCCCATGAATAGTTTAAGTACGCTATTTTAGAAGGGTGTGACATTGCTAAAATAGTTGAGCAGATACTTTTCATGATCGCCCGCTAAAAGCGAGTGGTTTTGAAAGTATCTGCCCAAGATAACATATTTAATTTCGATTTATGGTTTAATGCTGATTTACATTTTAATAAACCGCCTAGAAATTGGTTGTTTGCCAAATTCAGCTACTTTTATAAAATAAAGTCCCGTTTCTAACTGACTAACATCAAATTCCTGAACGGTGTGACCACTATCAACTTCTAGCTGATTCATCAACAAACCAGAGGTGTGATAAATTGAAATGGTCGCTTTTTCTATCAAGTCCAATTGAAGATTTAGGTTATTTTTTACAGGGTTTGGATACAATTGAACCGTCGTTTCTAAGTATTGGGTTAAGTCTATTTTATATTCCTCTTGGTTTCTACTACTTGCTACTACGTTTTTAAAATTTGAAGAAAGCATAAATTCAAATATAGCGCTGTATTCAGAAACACCATTTTCACAAACAGACTGAATTCGATATTCATAAGCTCTATTAGTTGGAGCATATACCGTCACTTTGTTTCTAGGTACATCTGCCGTTACTAACCATCTTTCTTGTCCTTTAAATCGAATCTGTATCTTATATCCTTGAGCAACGGTTACGGCATCCCAAGTAATGGCTACACTTCTAGCTGAATTATTTTGCGCCATTGGATTACTTGGGGCAGGGCAAGTTATTTCCATTACGATACCCGCACAAGAACACCCATCGGCTTGAATTTGGTCGTTTTCCGTATTGGCATCGCCATCGTCACAAGCCGTTCCTACCGCTTGTCTTGCACCGATATTGGCATCATTATCATTACAATCGACATCCGCACAAACACCGTCCATATCCGCATCACCACCATTATTAGCACAAGCAGGAATTATTGTACCCGCACAAGAACACCCATCGGCTTGAATTTGGTCATTTTCCGTATTGGTATCGCCATCGTCGCAAGTTGTTCCAACCGCTTGCTTTGCACCGATATTGGCATCATTATCATCACAATCGACATCCGCACAAACGCCGTCCATATCCGCATCACCACCATTATTAGCACAAGCAGGAATTATTGTACCCGCACAAGAACACCCATCGGCTTGAATTTGGTCATTTTCCGTATTGGTATCGCCATCGTCGCAAGTTGTTCCAACCGCTTGCTTTGCACCGATATTGGCATCATTATCATCACAATCGACATCCGCACAAACGCCGTCCATATCCGCATCACCACCATTATTAGCGCAAGCAGGAATTACCGTACCTGCACATGAACAACCATCGGCTTGAATTTGGTCGTTTTCTGTATTGGCATCGCCATCGTCACAAGCTGTTCCAACCACTTGTTTTGCACCGATATTGGCGTCATTATCATTACAATCCACTTCGGCTGCTATACCATCCATATCCACATCTAGTATTTGTGTTGCTCCTTCGGTTATCGTGAAAGCAGCATTGGAAACATCATAAAAAGTAGAGGCACTTCTAAAACCACCAGCTACATCGCAGCGAATGATTATCCTAGCAGTTGTACTAGCATTATTAGGAATCATCACACTTTCGCTTCCGTCATTAGCCGTTGCATCAGCGATAACGGTATAAGTTCCACCACCATCTGTTGACAATAAAATATCGACATTGGCGCAATGTGCATCTGTTCCGTTCACCGTCCAAGTAATCATTGAAGCCATATTGCCCGTCAAAGCTTCTCCACCGTTTGGGGCAGTTACTGCAAATGGTCCTGTATTAGCAACCGTAATTTTCATTAAATCATTCGTAACACGTCCAAACGTTGGATTATTATCTCTAACAGCTAGAGAAAAATTAAGGTCTCTTGCGACACAAGGTAATTTTTCCCAATCCATCGTATTATTATTACCAGACAAGACATCAGTATATTGCGGAAAACTTCTAATACCTGTTGCATTCGGTGGACGAAATCTAAATAAGGGAGCATTGGTGGAATTACAATCTGGTGGACCACTTACAGCATCAGAGGCACCATCGTATTGTTCCCAACTATAAGATAGATTACTAGCGGCATCATTGGCATCTGTACCACTTCCAACTAAGACAAAAGGGGTTTGTTTTGGTATGGTAATATCTCCTTGCGCATTAGCTACTGGATCACTATCATTTCCTGTACTAGTCGTCGTAGCACAGCTAATAGTTTCTAGAAAATCGGTAATCGTTTTAATAGAAGCATAGTGGAAAAAAGGGTCAGAACCATTAGCAAATTCGACGGGTGCACCACATACTCCAGCATAAGCCATAATAGAAGACCCTTCTCCCGGTTCGTATCTAAGTCCATCGACAGAAGTTTCACATTCCATGGAAACAAAGTTGTGGTCTGCATTAAATTGATGACCAATTTCATGGGCAACATAATCGACCCAAAGGGTAGTGGTGGAGCCATCTGCACCAGAATATCCTTCCGTTTTTGCAAATTCATCACAAACACCAGGACTAGCTAGACCACCTATATTATCCCAAATAACGGCATGACCAACATCAAATCCATTAACACCAAGCGCATTAATGATAGTGCTACTAAGATTTTGAAAAAAGCCATTGTCATCATCACTATCGAAAGCATCTGTATCTGGATTGTCAAATACCAGAGCTACTGTGGAGACTAACGTGAAATCAACCCCTAAATCTCTTAAGTAAATTGGGTTAATCATATTGACTCCTGAGGCAAGCGCATTTAAAACATTAGTTGCGCTATAGGGACTACCACCAAATGCTTGTCCAAATTCTCCTGTAGCTACGATTGCCAGTCTGAAATTTCTTTTCAAGGTTGGCGCACTTCTCTTATTCGCTTTATTGGATGATACTACTTGTCGAGCTGTTTTTTCGACCAAACATTTAATTTTATTGGCTTTTGATGCCCTTTTATAATAAACCTTGAGTTGATTGGTGGCACTAGGATCTGTATTAGTAGGCTCGATAAAATAACTGTTTTGTCCTGCATAAATACCTGCATGAAAACCATTATCACTAATATCACCTGCAAAAAGAATGGTTGGATCAGCCTTTTTATAGCCTTTAAACGTTTTAATAGTGTATAAATGAGCCACTTCTGGAGCGACTACATTCGTCGGTTCAATAACGAAAGTCTCAAATAAACCATCAGGGTTTGGTAGTTGAATTTCTTGTTTCTTGGAATGTAACTTTTGCTTAAATTTTTCAATAGAAATAGTCGTATTCAAAGCGGTAGCAGGGATAGCAGGAAGCGTTGATAGGTTCCTTGCCGTAGCCGTGTTGAGTTCCCAATCTGCACTATTTATTTGTGCGCTTAGGTTAGAAGAAAGACAAAAAAATAAAAAAGGAATGAGTAAAAATGGGATTACTTTTTTGTCGTAAAAAATGTAGAAAAGGGTCATTAAAAAAGTTTTTGGTAACAACTAGTTGTTATATTTATTAATACGATTTTAGACATGCTCTTAGCTGGGTTGTATAGATTCAATGAGTGTTATTAATTGCATTAAGGATTGGGGACAAACACTTTTTTGAGTACTGACTTCATGACCTTGAAACACTAATACCATTCTCGGAGCGTCCTTCCTTCTAGACAAATACAAGCGGTCAAAAGCGGTATAATTACTTTGCTCAAATTGAGTGAGTATATGTTGAAATTGTTTTTTGGAAAGCGGAATGACTTGTTTGCCTAAAGATGGAACATTTGCTTTGCCTTCATAAATAGCCGTTCGATTTGCTAAAATATCAATAGAAAAGTAGGGGCATTTCATACAACGACCTTTTGCTTTTCTATAGCTGATTAAAGTTTTGGGTTGGCCTTCTTCTATGGCTTTTGTGTTGACTTTACAAGCCATGGTGTTAAAGAGAAAGAGAAAAATAATGATATTAAAAAATAGTTTCATGTATTTTGATACGGAGAAAAACTAGAAATGATTGAATACAATACTTTTTTTTGGCTTGGCTAAGTCTCAAATTTTTATAGAAAAAATATCCTTAAAGCATTGTGATTAGTTTGTAAATTTAAGCCCTTATGAATGTTAAAGGAGAAACTTTATACGAAGGTGTGTATTTTTTATACTTTTTGCTGCTTTACATTTTTGGCGTCAACTCATGAAAATAAAAATCCGTTGTTCCTATAATTCAGATGCTAATTTTTATTAACAACAGATTATACAAACAACGGATTTAGCCCTTTTAATAAAAAGGAGTGGTCACTATTCAGTTCAGCTCCAACGGAACGAAATATCATAACCTATGGTGTAAACCCTAGGGCTTAAAAAACGTAGATTCGACGACCTAAAACTCGGTCAAAGTACCAGCAGGCAAAGTCTCCATTACCTGAATATCCGTCAAAGCGTATTTCCCACGACCACCAGATAATTGAATCAAACCATGTTGCGTATATCCTTCCCAAGGAATCTGGAATCGAGGTTCAGCATCAGCGGCTTTACCATAAAAGTCCCATTGGGTCACCAAACGGCTAGTTTTATCGACATAGACTAAATATTTATTATCGGGAGTTACGCCTACATTTTTAAAAGTCATCGCTAAAACATCTGCTTTTGCACCTGCTTGCGTCATATCTTCCCCAACATATTTTAACGTAACGCCAGAGTCTTTTAATTTAAAAGGCATCACCAACCAATAAGTATCATTGATCCATTGGGATTTTCCACTTTTGGTTAATTCTGCAATTCTTGGATGGTTTTTATCAATCAGCGTATCGCCCAACATCGCCTTTCCTTCCATACTATGAATGTTCATCAAGAGTGTTTTGTCTTCTTTTTGATAATCAATGCGAATATCTCCCGTTAGTTTATCCCAAGTATGGACTCTAGAGCCAAAAAAATTAAATTTAATAAAACGGGTTTTTTCGTAATTCTGCCGACCGCCCATAGCTGCCATGACCTCATCAGCAATAGCGATGGCTTTGGCATCTGAATTGGCTACATCAAAACCTTCGGCTGGTGGATTGCCTTTAATTAAACCAGTTGTAGCAGTATTACAGGCAAATAGCAAAGGAAATAAAGCACTTAATAAAAAATATCTCATGATGGATGATTTTTAAAAATGTTACTAATTGGCAAAGGGCTAAACAGGCTGACCGCAAATAACTTGTAACAGCCAATTTATTTGGCTAGTTCTATGTAAAGTGCTGATTTTCAACCAACCAATTGAAATTGGCGGTTACGAATTCGCATTTGCGGTCAGCCTGTAAAGGCAAAGGGCGAAGGGCTTAAACTCACGGGAAATGGTTAATGCTTGATGATTTGAACTATTATCTTTCCCAATTTTGTTCAGTAGTTACCTTTTGCCTCTAGCCGAGTAATAACTAAAAAATTTGATAAAAGTAGGAAATATATGGGATAAGGTGGATTAGTTGATTAATTATTAGTTGATTTTATCATTTGGTGAACATCCAATTGATAAAAAAATATTCGTCCACAATTGAACAGCTATCGTCCAAATTCGGACAAGTAAAAGATTGGTTTCTAATAATTGTTTTTTATAAAAATCTAATAATCAGACGATTAACTATTTGGCACGTCCATTGAGTTTCTTATTACTGTCAAGATTAATTTTTGCACAAAAAACACCGATAAACCATGCTGACCAACCACTTTAAAGTAGCACTTCGTAGTTTAATTAACCAAAGAGGATTTAGTATTATCAATATTTTGGGCCTATCCGTTGGCTTGACTTGTAGTTTGCTGATGTTGCTATGGGTACAGAATCAATGGAGTTTTAACCGCTTCCATTCTAATGTGGATAATATTTACCAAGTACGCTGCAATGTACAATTTGGTGGAGGAGAAATTCAAACATGGAGTGGTTTACCTTATCCCTATGGAGTAGCATTAGGTTCGGAATTTCCAGCCGTGAAAGACGTAGCCATTACAACTCGAAGGCAATCTGCTTTATTTACGATTAATCAAGAAAAAGGGAAGGAAAGAGGGATTTTTGCGGATGAGTCGTTGTTTAGAATGTTTGATTTCCCGATTATCCAAGGGAATCCACAACAAGCACTATCGGACATCAATAATATCATGATTTCTGAGAAGGTAGCGAAAAAATATTTTGGTAATCTTTGGCAATCTTCTCTTGGAGAAACCATTCAAGTAGACAATGAAGACACTTACCAAGTTAGCGGTGTTTTTGCCGATATACCGACTAATTCTTCTTTGCAATTTGATTATGTCATTCCTTTCAAAAAAATCCTCTCGAACAATACCAATTTACCAGAAAATTATGGAGATTATAATTTTCCGATTTATGCGCAAATGCAACCCAATGCAGATGCTATAACCGTACCAGACCAGTTGATAGGCTATTTGACGACTAAATTGGCAGACTCTCGATATTCTCCAGCAAGTGGCATCGTGTTCCAGCCATTTAAAGAAGTTTATTTAAACGGCAGATTTAAGAATGGCAAAGCAGCAGGTGGTCGAATTGAATTTGTCCGTTTATTCTTCATTGCCGCTTTGGTCATCCTATTTATTGCTTGTGTCAATTATATGAATTTGGCAACGGCTAGATCTTCTAAAAGAGCCAAAGAGGTCGGTATTCGGAAGTCCATTGGGGCAAGACGGGGTTCTTTGATCGCTCAATTTTTTACCGAGGCATTATTGATGAGTGCCGTTTCTGTTTTATTGGCGATTAATTTTGTGCATTTTTTATTGCCTTGGTTTAATGAATTGGCGAATACGCAAATAATTGCTCAATATAATCAACCTATTTTTTGGGGATTAATTGGGGTGGTGTTTCTAATAACTACTTTGTTGTCAGGAAGTTATCCAGCATTTTTATTGTCTTCTTTTGACATCAATAAAGTACTAAAAGGAGAATTGAGTACTGGTCTAAGTGCGGTGAATTTACGTAAGGGGTTAGTCATTTTTCAATTCCTAATTTCTGCGGTATTAATCATGGGGGCAGTCAGTATGCGTCAACAAATGCACTATCTGAAAAATAAGGATTTGGGGATGGACCGAAATAATTTGATAACCATTCCTGCAAGTGAATCTTTAGTCAAGAATTATCAAGTGTTTAAGGAAAAATTAAGTCAAAATCCGAATATTGCCACGATTTCCGCCGCGACGGAAGAACCTACAAGTATAGGTAGTTCTACGGGGGATCCTGAATGGGATGGATTTACGGAAGACAAAAGAGCCATTTTTAAAAGGTTAATAGCGGACTATAATTTTATAGAGAGTATGAAAATACCCTTAGTAGCAGGCCGTTACCCGTCGAAGGAAAGGATAGCGGATAGTACAGCGATCCTTATTAATGAAAGGGCTGCTCAGGTAATGGAAACGGATAATCCAATAGGTGCAAGACTAAGCTTTTGGGGAGAAGATTTTAAAGTAGTTGGATTGGTTAAGGATTTTCATTTGAATTCTTTGCATCAAGAAATTGCGCCTTTAGTGGTCGTTCCTTCTGATGAATGGTTCAACTATCTTTTTGTTCGACCAACACCAGGTAAAACGAAGGAGGCTTTAGCAGCTTTGCAAACTACATACCAAGAACTGTCTCCAGAAAATCCTTTTGCCTACGAATTTTTAGATGATTCGTATGCGCAGATGTATCAATCGGAACAAACTTCTGGGGCATTAGCCGATTTGTTCGCTTTGATTGCGCTATTCATTTCTGCTTTAGGATTGTTAGGATTGGCTACTTTTTCTGCGGAACAACGCACCAAAGAAATTGGTATTCGTAAAGTATTGGGCGCTTCCGTAACAAACTTAGTTAGCTTATTATCCAAAGATTTTGTTAGGCTGGTGATGATTGCTTTATTGGTTGCCATTCCAATCGCTTGGTATTTTATCCAGCAATGGCTACAGAATTTTGCTTATCATATTGACATTCAATGGACGGTCTTTGCGACCACGATAGGGATTGCTCTATTGGTTTCTTGTTTGACGGTTGGTTTTCAAGCTTTTAGAGCGGCTATTGCCAATCCTATTGATTCTATTAAGTCAGAATAAATAGTGTGCGAGGTTTAATGAGTGAATGAGTCCCCACGCTTATTCACTCATCATCTCATAACCTCATTCACTCATCTACTCATTTTACTGTTTACAAAACCCCTTTTTGCTTCATCCACTTCAATCCTTCTCGACGAGTTAAAGGTGCTAAGTCAGGGTGTGTTTCAATAAAATCTAGAACGAATTCCCAATCTGTTTTAGAATACTCTCGTAATGCCCAACCTGCCGCTTTTTGAAGAAAAAATTCTTTAGAGCCCTTTACTTGTAGAATATAATTAAATAATAAATCGGTATCCGTTGTTTTTCTGTATTTTAATTGAAAAATAATAGCGCTTCTTTGTAGCCACATATTTTTAGATACCATCCATTTATTCGGATATGCTGGAAGCAATTCAGGAAACCTTTTGAAATGTTGGGCGGCTAATTTACCGGCTAACATATCTACGGTGTCCCACCAAGATTTGGTAATGATTAATTTTTCTAAGACGTTGATAAAGTCCTTTTCTACTTTTTTAATACTTCTTTCTATCAAGTCTATACCATATAATTGTAGATCTCGGTGAGGATTTTGCCACATCAGGTCTAATAATTTGGGCAATTGTTCAACAGACGGCATGCCATATTCTACTAAGATGGCCTTTTGAATGAGTCGTCGTTCGGGAGATTTTAAGCCATAAAATTTAAATTGATCCCGCATGTATTTTTGTTGGGCAGCAGCAATTCCGGGGTTTCCATTTTGCTCCAAATGGGTCACCATAATTTGATAGTAGTCGGCAGAAGAAAGTACCACAATAAAGGTTTTAATAAATGATGAACTTCGAGTGCTTTTAAATTTTAGTAAAATTAGAAACTTTCAATTTAAAATTTATATTTTTCGATTTCCTAAAGCCCTTTTGAAAATTGAAAAGTATAAATTGAAAATTGCAAATTAAGAAAAAATGCCTACAAAACGAATAAATGTTTGGTCGAGTCCAAGAAATGTATCAACTGCCTTTATGTATGCTTTCGCCCAACGTAAAGATACTACTGTAGTAGACGAACCCTTATATGCCCATTACTTAAGCAATACGACCTCCAAAGCCATTCATCCCGTGACGGCAGAAATTCTGGATCAGATGGAAAATGATGGACAAAAAGTGGTGGATACTATTATTTTCGGGGATTACCCAACGGAAATTGCGCTCTTCAAACAAATGACGCATCACCTCATTGAATTAGAGCTAGATTTTACGGAACGAACCGAAAATGTCTTACTAATCAGAGATCCCAGACGAATTATTGCCTCTTATACGAAAGTCATTGAAAACCCAACCATTGCAGATATTGGTATCAAAATGCAGTATGATCTTTTTCAAAGATTAAAGAAAGCGAATAAATTAGCTGCCGTTATAGATGCTAAAAAACTCTTACTCAATCCACCCAAAGTATTAGCGCAGCTTTGTGAACAACTAACCATTCCTTTTGACGAAAATATGCTACAATGGGAAGCAGGACCAATTGAGGCAGACGGCATTTGGGCAAAGGATTGGTATGCGAATGTGCATCAATCGACTGGCTTTATTCCTTATGTAGAAAAAGAAGTAACGCTTTCTGGCGATTTAGAAAAATTAGCGAAAGAATGTCAGGGCTATTATGATTATTTGTTGGGGTATGCTATCTGAGGGGAGGGAAAGAGGTGACGAGGTACAAAGGTGACGAGGTACAAAGGGGGCAAAAAATCATAAATCATAGTTCATAAATCTTACATCATAAATCCATCACGTTTTTATTTAAATGGATTTATTATTTAAGATTTGCCTCCTTGATACCTTGTAACCTCTGTACCTCGTAACCTCTACACCTCCAACACCGTCATCCAAGCCTCCGCCATCAAGTACCCACCAGCCAAAGAAGGATGCACACCATCTGGACACCAATAACTTACAGGAGCGACCTCTAAAGCCTTATCGAATACGGACTGTAGCGGAATAAACGCTGCGCCAAAATCATTAGCGACCGACTTGGCTGCTTTTTGATAAGCGGCAAAAGCGGGATACCATTTTTCTTCCACGATTGCTGTGCCTTTAAGCACGAAAGGTTCGGCAATAATTAATTTGACATTGGGCAAAGCCTTTTGTGTGCGTTTTAATAAGGCACGTAAGTCTTTTTTATAGGTTTCTACAGTCCCTTTATAGCCCCAATCTAAAGTATGCCAAAAATCATTGACGCCAATTAGAATGCTTAGGATATCTGGTTGAATTTGTAGACAATCTTCTTCCCAACGATTGGCTAATTGAAACACTTTATGACCACTTATCCCTCGATTATAGCATTTGATGTCTTTTGTTGGATTTTGTCCTAAAAGTTGAGTGACAATATGGTGGACATACCCCAATCCCATTCCAGCAGCATCATTAGCGTAGTAATGATCTCTTTTTCTACCAGCATCCGTAATTGAATCTCCTTGGAAAAGAATAGTCGTTCTATCGGCAGAAAAATAAGTAGACAAAGGTTGTGGATTGGCGGCTTGCACAATGGATGGAACACCGATTAATCCGATAGCAGAATGACTTAAAAACTTTCTTCGTTGCATGATTTTGTTTTGGTTGATACAATTTTTTACTCAGTTGTAAAAATCTTATTAAATATAAATTAGAATCGAAAAAGAAGTCCTATATTCAAGTTTCAATCCTTAAAAAATAAAAATTATAGTAAATTTTTACCTATTTTTATTTTTTAAAATGTGATTCATTATCAGATAAGACCTGATTTTCAGCAATTTAGGAAAAAATTGCCAAATACTACCAGTTAAGATTACAACAACTTTTACTTAGAACATCGCGACTCAAAGAATATTTAAACTTAATTGTTTCTAATAGATTTTTATATTTGCGGCTGGATTGATTAAAAATCAAGCTCCATTTAAGCGTCTATTTGATGTGTTTAGACAATAACTAAATTTTAAATTACTGTTTATTAATATTTTATAGATTTTTATTTTTTATCTATGAAATTAATGAAAGTTAATTTTAAACTTTGAAATTTATTGCACTTATTTTATCAATAGGATTCTTTTCTAAAAATGAATCCTGAATTTTTTTAAGAAAAGTGGCAAATAAGTTAATTTGTTTAGGTTAATTTTTATTTATATTAAACAGTCGAAACTGCAAAACTGAGCGGCATGGGTTGGTTCAAACGTTTAAAAGAAGGTATTACAACAGCGACTAAGCAAAAAAAAGAAGCTCCAGAAGGGGTATGGTATAAATGTAAAGAATGTAAAGAAACGAGTACGATGAAGGAATTGAGAGAAAATTTTCTCAAATGTCCACATTGTAACTACCATATTCGAATAGGGTCTGAAGATTATTTTGAGCTTATTTTTGATGGAAAATATACCGAACTCTTTCCAAATTTGGTGTCTAAAGATTTTTTAAATTTTACTGATTTAAAAAATTATGACGACCGTTTAGCAGCAGCTAAAAAGAAAACTGAATTATTGGATGCGATGACGGTAGCACATGGAAAAGTGAATCGGCGACCTTTAGTGATAGCTGCGATGGATTTTAGCTTTATTGGCGGGTCTATGGGGTCTGTCGTAGGAGAAAAGATTTCTATGGCGATTGACTATAGTATAAAACATAAGATTCCTTTCATGATCATCTCCAAATCAGGTGGTGCTAGAATGATGGAATCTGCTTTCTCCTTAATGCAAATGGCAAAAACGTCTGCTAAATTATCCATGTTGGCTAAAGCAGGCATTCCCTATTTTTCTTTTCTGACGGACCCGACGACGGGCGGTGTGACAGCTTCTTATGCCATGTTAGGCGACATTAATTTCGCTGAACCAAAAGCCTTAATTGGCTTCGCTGGCCCAAGAGTTATTAAAGAAACCATTAAAAAAGATTTACCAGAAGGTTTTCAGCGTTCTGAATTTTTATTAGAACATGGTTTTCTTGATTTTGTTATTGATCGAAAGGATTTGAAATCTACCTTATCCGATTTGTTGTACTTTTTTGATAAGTCTCGAACGATGAATGGAGAAAATGTGGAGTTAAATGGGGTAGAGAAGAAGGAGAAAGTATTGAATTAAAAGTAGGACTAATCTTACGGGATTTGACATATACAAAAAGGCGGTAAGGATTGAATCAATCCTTACCGCCTTTATCCTTAGATTATTTATCGTTTAATCAATTGCTGCGTAAAGGTTTCTTGCCCAATTCTTACTTGTAGCAAATACATACCAGCAGCCCAATTGCCAACTGCTACTCTTTGGTTGACTTTTGCTCCAGAAGTACTGGCTAATACACCTGTTTTAACCAATTTTCCACTAGCATCCATAATCGCAAAAATACCCACTTCAAGGGCTTGATATTCTATAGTAAAATCGTTAATCATTGGATTTGGATAGACCTTAGTAATTTGATTTACATTACTAAGAGTTTCATTATCTAACCCTATTTTAAAGCCTGGCCAAATTCTATAAGTCTGTTCGGAAGACCATGGACTCTTTTCATCTGCACAAATAGTACGAATTCTATAAATAATTGAACTACCTCTAAAAACTAAACGACCCGTTTTATGTTCTAAATCTTCAACTTCAACGCTTGTCCATTCTTTACTAGAATTGAATCTATAAGATAATTCATAACCAGTTGCATTTAGCGCACTATCCCAAGAAAATGATAGACCATTACCAAGTGAAGCCGTTAAAGATAAATTTTGAGGAATAGCTGCACAAGTAACAACTGGTGTTGGTGGCTCTGTTGTCGTTTTTTTACCCCCTGAGGTAAATAATCCACGTCCAAAAGTTGCTGCTGCTATTAAGCCATCTGACTTCCGATACTGCAACATACTTACTCTTGTATTTGCTAAACCACTATTGGTAGGTGTCCATTTGGTTTGGCTACCACTTAATCCTATTGTTTTCCAAACACCTAAGTCTGTTGCCAATAAAACCTCACTAGAAGACCCAGGCATAAACATACTCCACCTAACAGGCATATCAGGTAAATTACCTTCTACATTGGCCCAACTAGGATTATTGCTAGTTGCATTTTTGACCTCCCAAACACTAATGACACCATAATTGGATACCGTAATAATTAAGTGGTTAGGGTCTTTTTCATCTATAGAAATAGAAGAAATAAAAGAATTCGAAGATATGTTGGTAGGTACGGTCAATTTATTTACTTTAGGATCATCTTGACTGGCATCCTCTATATAAGCAACGGTCATTTCATTAACGTCATCTGAAGCTTTTGAGGCAATCCAAACTCTATCCTTTGTAGAGGGGTCTACTTTAACATGAGTAACTTGTCCACCTAATCCTTTGATAGTATTAGTAGCGATAGATCCTGGAATAAATGGTTTAAAAGCAAATATTTCTCCTGGCTGTAAATAGGCATAATAAATTTGCGTATCATGATCATAATCGGAAGGATTCACAAAAGATCCAGCTTGGGATAAATCACCTATACCGTCTATTGATAAATTAATATCCTCAAAAGTTTGCCCACCATCCAATGATTGTACTAGTCCAGTATTTGTAAGACCAATTAATTGATGTTTTGGATTTTTCTGGTCAATGAATACAAATGTACCATCTCCTCCTGAGAGTATCTTACCTTTACTAAACCCTTCTTCCGTTAACTGTACGCCTCCGATATCCTGTAGCCCTCCAATAAAATAATTAGACCCTTCGTCTGGATGAACAGCTATACTGTAAAATTGGGTCGTATTATAACCAGCGTTTTTCTCTGCGAATATAGGTAAGTTATCTCCATCTTTTAAATTAGTACCATGAAAAATGCCCCCGTCACATCCAATTAGCACTTCTTTACCCGAAGCATTTGGCATAAAAATAATTTCATGTATATCTGCATGTACATATTGAGCGAAAGTTTGTCCAGGAGGTAATTCTTCTGCTTTAATACCTGGGACATCTCCTATCCAACCAGAAATTTGTTGCCAGTTAGTTCCACCATCCTTAGATCGTAATACGTCAAGTCCTCCAACATATAATTCGTCTGCATTTTCTGGGTGTACAGCCGCAATTAATCCATAGTTTGCCTGTTCAGTAGTAAAGGGTTTGAAGGTAGGTTTATTCGTTTCGGTTTCATAGGAGTCAAAGGTATTAGGAACAACCTTGCTAATCCATGTAGTTCCACCATTTTTACTTTGAAATATGGATTCGACATCATCGGATTTTCCTCCTTGACAGACTGCATAAATAACCTGAGCGTCAGAGGGAGCAGTCGCTAGTTCAATTCGTTGATAAGTACCAGGTTGAGGAGGGGTTATATTTTTCCAATTTCCTTTTTTACCTAAAAGATCACCTTGGCTAGCATCAGATTTCCAGATAGAGCCAGCTCCACCTTGACCAAAAGCAGCATAAAGGTCACCATTAGTAGCGATTTCTAAATCTGTAGCAATATTTGATCCTTTATCATCAGCGTTTGAGAGCGCATGTGCTTCTTCCCAAGTAGTTCCACCATCAGCAGACCTTTGGATACCTCCAGTTGCAGTACTTGCATAGATCGCACCATTTTTATCTATTTCCAAATCTTGAATAAGTCGGAAAATTGAGGTTGAAGTTGCTGATAAATGCTGATAACTCAAGCCTCCATCAATCGACTTCCAAATGCCTAACCCTTGAACACCACTTATTCCAATAGCGGTACCTGTATTCCCTCCATCGGCAAAGGTTTCGCCAGTACCAAAATAAATTATTTTGGGATTTTTCGGATCTTGAATAATGCTTGAGACCGCTAAGTTTTCAAAAAAATCATTGGCTTTCACCCAGTTGGGTTTAGTTGCTCTAAAACTAGTGGTGCGCCAGATTCCTCCATTCACTCCACCAATAATAACGGTATTTCCCGTAGCATCGGCTGCATCAACCATAATAGCTCTGGTTCGACCAGATAGATTATTGGGCCCACGTTCATCCCAGTTCATTTCGTTCCTTGCAGAAGATTCGGAATTCATCAATTGATAGGCAACTCTTTGAGCAGCCATTAATCGTTCTTTTGGAACGGTCTTCGTTTGGGGATCCATTGTTCTATCAATTTCATCCTGCATCCTATACTTATAATGGACTGCTTTATTTGTTTCTTCCCTTTTTTCATATTGGGCAGATTTGGTTTCGAGTTCAACCACTGTTGTTTGTGGTTTTTGTAAATCAGCTAAACTGAAATAATAAACACTTACACCTACCGCAAAGAGGGCAAGCACTAGTGTAAGTAATGGTTTTGTTAAAAATCTCATGTGTAAATAGGTTTGTTTAATGTGAGTATAAATAAGTGTTTGTTAAAAATATAATGATGGAATTATCGTGGAATTAATTTTAAAGCTTATCCCCCTCCATTCCTAATTACACAAAGAGCAGAGGGGGAATAAACTATTCTAACAAGAAAGCTTTTTAGCGTTCCGTACCATTTTTAATAAATTTATGTGTATCAATTAATGCCCCATCGACATTAATTTGAATCAAATAAATACCAGTTTTAAAGGATTGTACATCTATCGAAATTGGATGCTTAGCTATTTCAGAAATTTCTAATTGCTTAGTCGCCTGTCCGAGGGTATTGATAATAGAAATATGCCCTTGCTTGCCTTCATATTGTCCCAAATCTAAATTAACGAATGTAGAAACAGGGTTTGGATATGCTCTGGTTGTGTTTGGCGCAAGTACTATCTTTCTATGCTTCAATAAATCAGCAAGTACCATTGGCTTATCTTCTAAATCAGTAGCTAACTCCAAGGTTGGCTGTAAATAGTTTTCGGAAGCATCAAAATAAGCTCTGCTGTCTTGGTCTAAATTCCCTTGTAAGTTTGAACAAGCGCCTGCCTCTAGTACATTAACGGCAACAAAATTATCTGTCAAGGTAAAGTCTCCTTCAGCTAGGTTATCGGATAAAATATTATCCCCATAATTAACGGTTAAATTTCCAGAGTAGGCCAATCCATAAACTCTAAAATTATAAACTGGGGCACCTTCAAATTCTATTTTAGGAGAAATTGCGCCTAGAATAATATCTTGATCGGTAGTCAGTACATAAGTTATATTATCCGTATTGCAGTCTGCTAATTCAAAAGTGATAATATCACTAATTCCATCCTTCGTACAAACATCCATAGTTGTTGCACCTGTAGTGGTTGCAACATCGCCTACCATAATTTCAGAAGTAACAAAGTTTCTTGGATCGTAAATAATTGTATTTTGCTGAGAGAAGTCAATTAATTCAAAGGCAACCCGATATTCTGAGCCCAATGGTAATAAAATTGGCTCTAAAGCTAAATCTTCATTTCCATTCTCAATAGTAAAAACTGCATCTGGATCAACTGCATCGAATAAGTCATTCTTTACTTCGTTAAATCCATCATATAGTAACATCACTCTATCTCCTGGAACTAAATTTAATCTGATTTTTTGACCTTGATTAGGTTCTCCTTCTTCTCTTTGAGGGATAATACTAATTAACTCATATCCTTCATCTTCTGTTTGAATATAATTGAGGTACACATCTCTACCAAAGAAGCCCTCGTCTGGGTTTAAGACTGCGGGAATCGTAATAGTGGTCATGGTACCTGGACCTCTGGTTCGATCAGGTACGCCAAGGCAGTTGTTGCCACAAGGGCCTTCCACGGCATCTTCCATATTGGGTAACCCCCCTGGTGCCATTCTAGTATCTGCATTAGTTGTTTGTTTTATATTTTGAATATTTACAGGATGACCTCCTATGCCTAACCATTCTTGGTCCCATTCGTATTCGATTAATAATCTACCGTCAGCCGAATATCTAAGCGCATCTGGTAAAACAGCGCCCAGCGTTAAGAAATCATTTTCATCCTCCAAAGCATTCGTTTCGATTAATAGAACTCTTACTGTTTCTAAATCACCTGGATCATTAACTATAGCTCTTGCAACTTGGTTTTGGTTACTCTCATTATTTCTACTACCTGCTTTGACGGGCGACCTTAAATTACCACCTTCCCAATCATCATAATCTCCTTCTGGGTCAGCAGTATCTCCGTCAGGAGCTCCATTTTCAGCATTCCCTTTAGCCATTTCTGCATACTGTTTGATATAGTTTTTAATATTCGGAGAAAAATTTAATGGATCATAATACCTTTGAATAACTCCTTGAACTGCATTCTCAGCACCGAATAATTTATGAGGAATAAATAAAGAAAGCCCTGTAGAATAAGGCTGTTTACTATCCTTAATAGTGTATTTTACAGCACTATTGACCGCATTTATTACTTGATCGGCAGCATTACCATAAGCACTATTAGTCCCTTTTAAATTTTGTGCTAGATTTCCTATATCGACCACATCATGATTATTTATTGCATCTTGTCCAGTATCAGTAGAGGCATAATCCTCCGATCGTGCGCGCGCTTTTTGTAAATCTGCAATGCCAGACGTACCTACTGCATTAAACATTCCTTCAACTGCGCTCACCACATTATCAATTTGACTAGATTCTACCACGGATAATGTTACTTGATTCGTTTGTAGATTGCTTGCATGCGCTTTAAATCCATCTGCAATTACTTTTCCTAATGACAGCCCGTCATTGGCAGAACCATTCTCCATTGCTGTCATAATCGGTACGTAATTCCAGCCATGTCCGGGTTCTGTTTGTTCCGAGGAAACTATATAATTTGAAAAGGTTTTAACGGCATTATGTACTTCTAAATTTGCCATTAGGCAAGCATCAAAACCTAAAATTTCAAACTTTTTTCCTTGCGAAATAAAACTAGAACTTTGAATCGCTTGCTTTATGTGAGGTACACTCATGACCTCATGGTTATTGCCTGGAATCTCATCTCCTCCGTATCCTTGAATATCTCCCCCATGATTCCATAAGTCCAGTACATATTTATCTGCTGGGTAAGTAGCAGTAGCCCAATCGATAAAGGCTGTCAAATTCTTATGGTCTCCCATTCTATTATTAGGCGCATTAAATTCAATAGGTATTTGTTGGCCATTTTCAATTTTCCAACGTTTAATTTCTTTCCAGCCCTCTTTATCTGACCCTCCAGTTGTGACAATTATATTCACGTTATTGGTTGAGCTTACCTTCATCATTTCGCCAATGTCACGCGTGGCAGCATTACCGTATTGGCCTCCGTTTTTCTCAAATCCACCTTCTAAATCAGAGCCGAATAAATAGACCATATAGGTCCAATTCTTTTGAGCTATCAAAGAGGTGGTAGTCATTGATAGGAATGCAATAAATAGCATTAAAGGGAATAATTTTTTCATTGTTAGAAAGTGTTTGTTTTAAGTTTTTGCATAAAAGTTTTATGCACTTAAAATGTTATTTAAAATAAGTGTGAACGAAAGAATAGACTATTGGTAATTTATCCCTATTAAAGGATTTTTATTCCATTAATTCTCGTAATTGAAATATTGTTGTTATTTGCTTTGTTGGATAAAAATAACGTGCATTAAGTCGGGCAGAATCGGTTTTTGTAATTTAGTTGTTATTTGAATCGCCCCTCAGTTTTACCTTAACTAAGGGTGATTTTGTCAAGTAGGCATTAACCTACCTTGTTCTGGCTTTTACTGTATGAAATAACGTGAGTAAAATTAAGTCGTTGAATTTTTAACCGAATTGACTTTTTCTTACCAAAACACTTACTCAATTATAACATTTTGTAAAAGCGAAACCGAAAGAATTAATGGTTAAAACCTTAAGTAACTGACAGTTTTCTCCTTTTTTATTCAATTGATTATCAAAGAGATAAACCAACTGCATACTGTCAACTGTTTACTGCATTAGGCAATAATATTACTGTCAAAAAAGTAACAACTTACTCTTTGATTCTATAGGGAGGCTATTATACAAAAGAGCGCAATTACCTGCTGGTAAGCAGATGTCATCTAAACTGTATAGAGGTCTAACTATAGATACTGTTCCAATAATAAAATATTGAATAACAATCAATTATGATCTTAATTGTAGTATTACTTGATGGAGTAATATATAATATAAGCCAATAAATGAGGTAATTAATTCTTTCTCTTTTAGGAGAGGATTTTTCTCATACGTTAGTCTTTTAGAAGGTTAAAAATTTAGGGTTTAGTAATAGTGAAAAAATCTACCGATTAGAAAGAATCCATTCTAAATGAATTAATAGTTAGATTCTACTACTCGGATAAACGAAAATTTATACTGGTTTAAACCTTCTTATGTTTGATAAAGAGTCTTTTGAATAAACTACACAGTCAATAACTGTTCAGCTAGGCAAAGACCAGATTTAACTAAACTGGAAGAGGGTTAATAGGATGCAATTGACTAAAAACTAATCAACGTTCCTTTTTATAATACTTGTGAAAAATCTTACCATAGAGGGGGGAAACGGTAAAGACTTTACAAATTATTAAACTTCATTATTTTAATAATTCCTAATACAAGATTAATTCGTTTAATAAATTAGTGTTTCATAATGTAAACAATGACAATAACTAGGGAACTGGCTAAATTAGTTTTTAGTTTTGACCTAAATGATTGATATTCTTAGAGTTCCTTAATTTTTGATAATTCTTAAATGTATTGAGAAAAGTTTAATAACAATAAAAACAAATATAAATTAAATAAAATCTATTTTCAAAAAAAAAATAATTTTTTCTGTGAACTGTAATATCATATTCGCTGAACGGTATATTTTGTTCTTTTTGCATGTTAATTATTTCTATTCTATTCTATTCTATTCTATTCCTAACCTGGCCAATACACCATAGGAGTAGGGAGTCAGGCCCTCCATTTTATGGACTGTCAGGAGTCAGTTTGTCTTTCGTTAAAAACTAATACCTGACAGAAAATTTCAATTTTCAACCTGACACCTTGATAACCAATCTTTTAGTTTTAACTCTTGCCAAGAAAACGCAAGAAATAATTTAAAAGGAACTAACGAATATATTTTCCACATTAAGCTAAACATAAGGCAAATGCTGTAATAACTCCTTCTTCATCCGCCGACTAAAAGGAACCTTAACCCCATTAAAATGAATCTGTTGATTGTCAACATCGACCGAAGTGGCTTTAGTAATATTTGCTAAATAGCTTCGATGTACCTTTAGAAAACCCTTGGCGTTCAATAATTCATCTAAAGCACGGAGGCTC
Source organism: Saprospiraceae bacterium (assembly GCA_965277445.1). Classification (GTDB taxonomy): domain Bacteria; phylum Bacteroidota; class Bacteroidia; order Chitinophagales; family Saprospiraceae; genus JAFMDF01. Next base: position 920,958 of record CBDICY010000013.1, read on the forward strand.
AGAAAACTATAGAATTTGCTGTCTTTGGTGTGGGTAATCGTTTGGTCACCATCTGCTTCAATGAATAGGATATCCGTAATGGTTATTTTATAAAATACCCCTTTTTTCTTAAAATACAGGAAATCATTATTGCTATAAGCTTCAACTTTACTTCCAATTACATGATTCCTACCACTAATATTTTTAATAGCGAGTTCAATTGCAGTCCGAATAGAAAATTTACTGACAGGTTTAACTAAATAACCGATGAAATTGGTCGCTCTGGCTCGGTCATAAGTTGCCTTTTCTGCTATACCACTAATAAATAAAATTGGAATGTTGTTATCCTTTACTTTTTCGGCCACTTCTATTCCAGTCAATCTGCCTTTAATCTGAATATCCATCAATACTAAATCTGGTGGGTCTGTCAAAATAATTTCTAAGGCTTCCGCAGAGTTATCTACTCTATCTTTTACTTGATAGCCAATTTCTCGAACGAGCATGTCCAATTCAATGGCAAAGGGCAGGTCATCTTCTACAATCAAAATAGAGAAATTAGAAGGTAGTAGTTTGTTGTTTGTTTGGGGCTGCATACTTTATCTATTTTATTTATAAAAAACTATAAACGGTCAATTTTTTTTCGCTCAACGGTATTTGTAATAAAATAAATTAGTCGTTTTTTTTTTTACGACAGTAAGGTAAAATCATTATTTGATTTTTTTTTCAACAAATTTTTAACGTTATTTAATTATTATTATAGGTTAAGTGAGTTAATTTGTTGATTGTCAGCTTGTTGGGGAATTTATTTGTGGAGTAAAATACTTGATATTATAGATGAAAATATTTGAATTATTTGCTTGTTTATCTAATGAAGAATTAAAGTTATTGCGAAAAGCAGTTATTTCACCACTTTATAATACGAACCAAAAGGTCGTGCGTCTTTTTGAAATCCTACGTCCATTACATCCTTATTTTGATGATTCGGTAAAATCTAGAAAAAAACTTTTTAAAAAACTTTTTCCAAAGGAAGCTTATAATGATTATAAATTACGTTGGCACTTTACGGAATTGACAAAGGTGATTGAGCAATTATTATTATATATTGGGCAAGAAGCGGACGAATTTGAACGGCAGAAACGATTATCAGAAATGTATCGGCAAAGGGATTTATATACCTTCTTTAATAAAGAGAACGAAGCGCTTTTAACCACAATTAATACGACTAAACAATTAGGGGCAGCACAATATTTACAAAAATTACAATTATTGAGTAGTAATTATTTTCATCCTGCACATAATAAATACGACATAAACGATTTGTCATTAAGTCAGGCAATGAATAGTTTAGATATCTTTTTTGTACTCCAAAAGTTGAGATTGGCAATTGCTTTAAAGAGTAGAGAACAAGTGTTAAATGAAACTCATACTATTTTTTTTTTAGAGGCGATAAATATAGCTCAGAAAAATGGCTTTGAAAATGCTAATAAATTACTGTTATTATACCTTCAAGCATTGACCTTATCAGACAATGAGGATGTCATAAATTTTAGCAGATATGAACAAAATTTATTTGAAAATATTGAATCTTTTGAACTAATAGACCAACAGTTTTTATTTTTTGCTGGATTAAATTTTGTGGTAAAAAAGCGGAATAAAGGAGACGCATCATTTAAGGAAAAACCATTTTTATGGTATCAATTTGGATTAAGGTTGGAACTGCTACTAATAGAAGGAAAAATAGAAGAAACTGCATTTGCCAACATAATCGGATATGGATGTGAATTAAACCATTTTAATTGGGTAAAAACATTTATTGAAAAATATAAAGTTTATTTAAATGCAAAAGAAGGAGAAGAAACCATTAATTATTATTATGGCTTATTCTGTTACCTAAGCGGAGATTGGGATCAATCGTTAGAGATTCTATTAAGTAGTGAAAAAAAATCTATTTATCCTCCTCGAAATCGTGCCATAATAGTACGTTCTTTATTTGAGAAATTTTTAATAGAACGTAGCTATTTTGAGGTATTGCTTGCCCAGGTTCTTGCTTTAGAATCCTATATTAGAAGAGATAAATATTTTGCGGAGGGAAAATTAATTCAATATTTAAATTTTATAAGAATTATCAAAAAAATTGCAAGAATGATATATGCCAATGAACCTACTTCCTCCATTAAAAAATGGTATAAAATAGAGACTAATAAGCATATTCCCATTCTTGCAAAGCATTGGATTGCACAAAAGATTTTAAATCTTTAAAAGTCAGCGTGATCTTGAGTAATAATCCGCTGAGTTACTTTACTAATAGTTACTTTGCTGTTGAAAGTGGTAATAAACATAAGACAATAGATTTTAAGGTCTTGGCTATGCAAGACGATGAAAGGTAGCATGACTATTTCCTTCTTTCTAGGAGCAATTTAATTACTCGAAAGAGTTAATTTATAAGCCTTGGCTACGAATAAAATTTGTTGATTTCGGAATCATAAAAGCCTTTTACAAAGCCTTTTTTAAGCATGATTACCCAACAAATATCTATTGTATTTGTCTTGAAATTGGAGGTTTTCTGTGAGTGGTTAGTAATAAGAGAGGTAAGCGGTAAGATTAATTCTGTGAACGGTAAATAGTTATTAGGTTGGATATTCTGTAAACGGTCAAGTTTAGGCGGTGAATGGTATTGGGAAAGAAATAACAGTTGTCGGTTGTCGGTTCAGACTGACCGTGCACAGGGGGTGAAATTTCACTAAATCTAGTTTTCCACCCTCCGACTCCCGCCAGCGGGAGAGAACATTCTGCAAATCCACAACATTTTTGCTAAAATTGACAACTTTTCGCCTTAAACAAGATAGGGCTAATCAGTGCGCCTTGAAGGTGTCAGATACGAAATCATCATTCACGGTCAACCTGAACTGGCAACTGCCCTACGCCGCTGGCAACAGCACCTCAAAAGTCGTTCCTTTCGCCACCTCACTTTCCACTTTAATCGTTCCCTTATTTAATGCTACTAAGTCCTTCACTAAGGTCAACCCCAAACCAGAACCCATTTCTCCAGCCGTACCTTGACTACTTTTATTTTTCTGTAAGTCAAAAAGTTGTTCTATTTTTTCAGCGGAAATTCCTGTACCCGTATCGGCTACTTTAATTGCGACTTTTTCGGCTACTTTTTCAGCGGATAAATCAATAGTACCTCCTTCTGGAGTATATTTGATGGCATTATCCATTAAATTCCGAACAATAGTAGCATAAGCATTGAGGTCAGCAAAAACGATAGTAGACTCAGGAATATTCATTTTTAAATGGATGTTTTTATCGGCTGCCATTCGATGGAATAAATCATAAATCTCTTGGGTCGCTTCTGCTAAATTAATCGGTGTGGGATTATAGGGCAGCACATCTCTTTGTTGCAATGCCCAATTTAAAAGATTGTCCAGTAAGCCATTTAAAGAATAAGCCGCTTTTTCGAGCGAAGCGCCATATTTATCTAAGGTCTCAAATTCTTGTTGTTGGATTAAGAATTTTACTTTTTTAGAAATGCCACGGAAGGCGAGGGCAGGTTTGCGAAGGTCGTGGCTAATAATGGCGAAGAGGCGATCTTTGGTGGTGTTGAGTTGTTCTAATTCGGATTTTTGTTGGGAGATTTGTTGGTTTTTCCTTTGAATATATAGGAGGAACATACTAATTGATACAGCAAATAAACTAATACTACTAAAAGCAATAAGATAGGTTTGATTACGAGCAGTTAGTAATGCTATAGCTTTCTCTTTTTCTTGGGTTTCGTATTTGATATTAAATTCTTTTATTGTCTTGTTATTAAATAAAATGTTTGTAGAGTCTTTGTAAATATGATATTGTTTAAAATGATTTAAGGCGGCTTCATAATTACCTTCTTTCTCATAAAGTAGACTTAAATCTTCGTATACTGGGAATAAATATAATTCTGCACGAGGATTCTTTTGTCTTTCAATGTCCGTACGAAGAATTGCCTTTTCTAAATAAATTTTAGCGCTATCATATTGTTCTTTATCGAAAAAATACATACCTGCCCAACTATATACATGAGATAATTGACTGGATTCAAGTGGATACGCCTCTAAAAACTGTTCTACTTTTTCTAAATAAAAAACAGCCTTCTGGACATTGTCTATCTCAAAATAGTATAGGGCTAAAGAATTATAAACTGTATGTACCCCATTATAGTCTCCAAGATCCAAAAATAAATCAAGTGCTTCTTGCTGTAATGTTTCTATGGAGTCATATTGTTTTAAGTCAACTAATGCGGATGCTTTGCAAGATAAAGCATCTGCACGGATAAATTTCCATTCATATACATCAGCAATGAAAACTTTAGGAATGCTCAATACTTTATCCGCATAAACTATCACATCCTTATGGTTTTGACTATACTGCATTAAATTCATTAAGGTACTATAAGCTCTTAATTTTCCTTCATTATAGTTGATTTTTTGACTTAACTCTATCGCCTTTTTAAGTAAATGAATAGCTTTATCATATTCCAGAAGCGTTGTTTGCATATAATAAGCTGTTATCATAGTAGAATTAATAATACCAATGGTATCTTTTTGCGATTCAAAGTAAGTTTTTGCTTCTTGATTTCGTTGTAGAAATAAAGCTTCATCATAGGAGAAATAATTCATATACAAATTCTGATAATAAGTATTAATCGCCTGTTGATGATCTAATAGTTTTGCTAATGCTAAATATTGCTCTCCGTAAATCATAAAAGAGCTATCATTCAAATTTAAATAGGAATAATAACCTAAATCTTCCAGCACCCGAAATCTTAAGGTATCTTCTGCTGGCAAATTTTCCAAAACTATTTTAAGGCTATCAATGATTTGAAAACCTTTGAATTCCTCCTGAGCATTTAATCCAATAGTAAAGAACCAGAAACAACAAAAAATTAAAGTGTATTTTTTCATAATTAAATAATCTTGAGGTTTGTAAAAAAAAATTATTCAGTTTGACTAAATTTCGCAATAAAATAAGACCTAATCTAAAGAAGGTTTTTTTTATGAAAAAATATCCCCCTCAAGACGTCAGATATTATAACAAATTTTGCCATATCGAATGGCAAAATTTGTAAAAAGGGATTTCAAGGGTGGGCAAAAAGTAGATTTTTTTTAAAATCTACTTTTTGCCCACCCTTGAAAAACCTTTTTTGATTTCTTTGGGCTCGATGCCCAAAGAAATCAAGCTACTAAGAGCTAATTCTATTTTTATAAGAAAAACCTTTAATGTAAAGCTATTTTCTTTTTAGTTACTCTTTGGCATTTATTACCCCTCCCGAGGCAATTCCACCTCAAATACCGACCCTCGATTCCAATGACTTTCTACGGTAATGACCCCTTTATTTAATTTGACTAAATCTCGGACTAAAGTTAGCCCTAAACCACTTCCCATTTCTCCTTTAGTACCTTGTTCACTTTTATTGGCGGTTAACTCAAAGATGCTATCAATTTTATCTGGTTCGATGCCAATACCCGTATCTTTTACTTTAACCAAAACGGTTTTGTCCAACTGTTCTGCGGATAAGTCAATACTGCCGCCAACAGAGGTGTATTTAATGGCATTATCCAAGAGATTTCGCACAATGGTCGAATAGGCGTGTAAATCGGCAAAAATGACCGTCGATTCAGGTATATTCATTTGTAACGCAATGGCTTTATCTTTTGCCACTTGACTAAAGAGGTCATAAATTTCTTGGGTTACTTGTGCTACATCAATAGGTATAGGTCGATAAGGCGCAACTTTCCTTTGTTGTAACGCCCAATTTAATAAATTATCTAGTAGATTATTTAGCGCAAAGGCTGCTTTTTCTAAGGCGATACCATAGCGATCTAAAGTCTCAAATTCTTTTTGTTGAATCAAGAATTTTACTTTTTTAGAAATACCTCGGAACGCTAGTGCAGGTTTGCGAAGATCGTGACTAATGATGGCAAATAGGCGGTCTTTTGCCGCATTGGCTTCGGCTAATTGATGTTCTTTTTCTCGGATTAGCGTCAGGTCTTTTAATAAGAAGGTATAACCTATTTTCTGACGACCTTTTTTAAAAGGGGCAGCCTTGCAAGTAAATGTTTTGATGCCTACTTCGGGAATATCTAAAATTAGTTCTAATTCATTGCCTGGATGTTGAATCAATTTTTGAATGCTGTTATTAATTTGAATGGCGGTAGATTTGCTAAAACCTGTTAATAAGTGGATGATTGATTGATGGTTAACTTTCAATAGTTGACGTACATTTTCATTGGCATGTGTGATTGTGAGATTGAGGTTAGTAGAGATCGCCAAATCAGAAATGGAGTTTAACAAATCTTTTTTTGCTTCATCAAAACCATCTCTAAATAAACGGTACTCCGATATAAACCAGCTAAGAATGATGGATGTAGAAAGATAGAGAAAGGCAAAATTTGGAATTTGGAATTTGTCAGTAGCTTGAAAAAGTGCTTTTTGGGCTATGACAGGCAGTATAAAAATTAAAAAAAGCCATACAGCCAATTTTTGTAATCTTTGTTGTTTATTTCTAATAATGTCTATCAATAAAATTGCCCTGACAATAAAAGGCATGAAGACATAGGAATAGAAAAAGTAAAATCTAGTCGATAGTAATTCTGTATTTGCTGTATATCTCCAATAGTTTGCTATCGGCTCTGAGTGAATGGTATAAAACGTTCGATTTAGCAGGAAATAAAAGATTATTAAACTGGGTAAGACTATTAGGCCCCACAAATAAAATTGATTCACTTGTTTCTCCCATTTAAAACCTCGGAAAGGGTTTATATAAAACCAAAGTATATACCATAAAAAAATACCCCATACTTGCATAAGGATACTATGAAAAGCTGCTAATGCTTCTGCCGTCTCATAATTGGTCAATTGAGGCATATAATATTCCGTACAAGCACGGATGGCTACTATATAAAACAATAATGCATTCAGGATAATTAAATGACTTCGATTATAGGATAATAATAAATAAGTCCCCATAAAAGAGGCTAGAGAAAACAAGGTAAGGAAATACAGAAAATTATCTGGATAGAGCATTTTGTGTTATTTGTTGGAGAATGGATTGGGTAAATCGGGTAGGATGGTTAGGCGTGTGAAATAATAATGGACTTATTCTAAATTCTAAGTACCTGGACAAAATTAGTATTAAGTTTCCTTTGACAGGATGAACAGAATTTAAATAACTGAAAATCAATATTCTGTCAATCTTGTTAATTGTGATGGAGTACTTAATTCTGTCTTTCTACTTATACCGTATTAGGATGAAATTGAACTTATAATTAACGGTTGCTTAAAACCTTGTTTAAGTTGCTTCCTAGAAATGTTTGCACAAAATACTAAAATATATAGATAGAAAAGAAATATCATACATTTATTCGGAGGACTGGTATAAAATCCTCAACATAAAAAAGCAATCGTCTAACCAGATGCTAGACGATTGCTTTTATTAAGTTTTATAGTTGATTATAACATTCAAAATTTTACTCATCTAAAACCACCAACATTTTCTTCTCTAAAGGATTTAGGTGCTCCAACAAAAAGTCAAAAAAAGCACGTCCATATCTTGGATAAAGGCTTAACAAATTATCATGTCGTTCTTGCAAGCCATTATTAGGATAGAGTTTATCTTTTATAGATCGAATTTGATTTAACCCCACTTCATGTTTCTGTTTTTCTGCCCGAATCAATCGACCTTCTAATTGGCCTAAGGTTTTGAGTAATTTTGCTTTTTCTGCACCAAAAGCTTTTGCTAGAGTTGGATCAATCTTTTTACCTTTTTCGGTAATGGCATCAAAGGCTTGACTAATCTGCTCTTTTTCCTGATTAATTTCTAATGCCTCCGAAGATTGATTTTCTACAAATAAACGAATGACGCTATCGGTATCTTGAAATAAATCGTTGATACTTAGGTTTAGTTTGCGTAATTTTTTAGTTGTCCCTTTATCCAACCACATCACCGAATTTCGACGAATGAGCATCGGGAATTGAATGCCAAAGTGCGCAAATTGACTTTTTCTTTCTAACCAATAAGCAATTTCCCCACCACCACCGATATAGGCTAAGTTAGGCATAATCACCTCTTGATAAATCGGGCGCATGACTACATTTGGGCTGAAATATTCTGGGTGGCTATCTATCTCCGCTTCCATTTCGGCTTTGGTAAATTGATACTCCGTATTTAAAATCTTGTATAAACCATCTTCAAAAACGATGCGTTCTCTAAGGTTTTCTCGTAAGTAGAAAAAATTAATTTCTCTTGGAAAAGCCTGTGGTTTAAAGTTGATTTTAGTCAATTCTTCTGCCGTAGCTTGCACTAAGGCTTGAGAAGGCTGATTAAAAATTTCTTCTTTGATTTGAGGAATAAATAACCGTTTTAAATCGGGATGATTCATATTCGCTACCACCAACCCATATTCCTTGAATAATTCATGGACTAGTTGAACGGTTGCTTTGGAATAAATTTTATTTTGGGTGTAGGCTTTTTCAATGATGCAATATACCTCAGTTGCTTTTTCCGAATCGCCTAAAATTTCTTTTAATTGGGCTAGGGTAGGAGTGAGGCCTGCTGTAGACATCATGCCAACCGAACCTTTTAACTCGTTCTGCCAATATAATTTTTTTCCAAATAAATTGACATAGTTGACTTCCTCGAAATCGTGATCTTCTCCACCCGTAACAAAAGTTGGAATAAATTGATAGTCAGGATATACCGTCTTTAATTTACGGCACAAATGAATAACTGAAATGATTTTATAGACATAATATAATGGCCCTGTAAACAAACTTGGCTGGTGCGCAGTAATAATTGTAAAAGCCTTCGGATTGGCTAATGCTTGAATATGCGTATCCACTAAAGGTGCAGCGGATAAATCTTGATACTGGGCTTGCAAAGTTTTAACCAAAGTAGCTCGATCAATATTCGTTTTTTCCCGATCTTTTATGGCTGCTGCAAAACCTTCGATACTTGGTTCATAGGCATAAAACGGTCTAAGTGCAGGCAGTTCGTTGGTGTAAGCAGTATCTTTAAAAGAAAATTGAGGAACGTCTTCAAAACCAATCCAATTAGTAGTCATATATTCAGTTGTCGGTTGCCAGTTGTCGGTTGCCAGTTGTCGGTTGTCCGTTAGCCCTAAAACAGACAACAGACAACAGACAACTGATAACTGAAATCACTTAATGAGTATTTTTTCTGTCCAAAATCCATTTTCGGATTGAACCTGCATTAAATACAAGCCACTTGAAATTTCGTTCAATGGAAAGGTGAAATTTTGTAAATTATTTGTCTGATGTACAGCTACCGTTTGACCATTAAAATTGATTAATTGTAATTGATAGTCTTGCAAACCATCAGTTGACGTATTTAAGCTAAGCGTCAAATAATCGGTAGCAGGATTCGGATAGACTTGAAAAGATAAATTCAAATCAAGGTCTTTTGTGCTAGCAACAATACTGCGATTGGCAAATTGCTCGAAAAAAAGAATCGTTCCAAAAACTGCTGGAATTACACAACCACCATGATCTGCACCACTATTGACATCAATAGCCATGACATCCATTGCACCGTTGGCATTCATCACCGAATCCGTAAACGTTGAATTGGTGAACGCAACTTGATCGTCTGCCATGCAATACATCATCCGCATAGGGGAATTGGGAAGCCAATCAAATAAATTATTATCTCGCAAGGCGGTTTGAAAAGGTCCATTGGGATCGCCTTCAAAAGAGGCTAAAAAACTATCGGTAAAGAGGAATCTTGGAATAGAAGCGCCTTCATTTTTTACTAACTCGTCAATTAACAAACCATTCAAATCACTCCGAGTTGTTGTACCTTCTACAAAACCTTGGATTAATGGAACGTAAGCAGGTTGGAAAATATCGCTTAACTCATTATATAAATTGCCATAAACACTTTGATAACCAACGATAATCCAAGCGACATAAGAAGGGAATAAATAAACCTCTTCGGAAACAGAAGCTCCTAAAAGTTCCCCCGTCATATTATAAATGCCAGACATGTGGCTGCCCGCAGCAACTTCTAATCCATCTATCCCCGTATCATTGATAGCTTTGTGCATAGCCATACCAGCATGTCCGCCTTGCGAATAACCCGTGATAAATAATTGACCGCTATTCAATAAATCTTGTTCATCTATATACGTTTTGGCCGCTTTTACCAAGTCAATTGCAGCACTTGCTTCGGTGTCTGCATGTACATATGGGTGAATAACCCGTCTTGATTCACCTAAACCTAGATAATCGGCAGCTGTCGTATAATAGCCTTGTCCTGCAAAGTAATAAACTAGCGCTCTTTCGCCATTTTCCATATTGGAGGGAACTGCATTTCTATTACTAGCAGTACCATGTTGATAAGCTAGATAAGGGAAGGGTTGATTGTCTATTTCAGGAATAGGAATCACCACTAAACCAGAAGCGGTGTCTATCGTACCATCGGTGTCCATCGTTTCATAGAGTACCTTATATGCTTCAATGCCATTATTTACACTAAAACCAAAAAACATACTGCCTAATGTTTCTTTAGTAATCGTTTCTTGTAATTCAATGCTGACTAATTTTTGGCTAAACAGCGAAAAAGCTAGTGATAGTAGTAAAAAGGAAAGTAAGTATTTTTTCATAAAATAAAGGTTTAAATATTTAGGCTAATAATATTATTGAGTGCTAGAATTTCAATTCATTATTTATCATTCATCATTTCCTGTACGGTGGACAAATATAGAAAACAAACAGCTGGATATTAGGAGAGTTGTACCAATTTATGACTAATACTGTCGTTTACTAGATTATTTTTGGTATATAAATTTGCGAAAACGAGGTGGAACTTTTACCTTTATAGTACAAACTTACAGACACATCAATTATTACAAACACTTCTATATATAATTAGCTGAATAACACTCCCTCTAATTATATGTTCATCACTTTGCAACCTCCCACATAATTTCCCTCACAAATCTTTAGCCACAAAAAATTAAGGTATTTATAGCTTATCCCTATATTTTACTAGATTTTTTTTATTGCACATCCATTAAATTAACTACATATTTTTATAAATTAGTAAACTACACACACTTTCAAACCACAGCGATATGAGAAAACTATCATTGATTACCTACTTCTTAATAGGCGCAATTAGCGGTTTATGGGCCAATAATACGGCACCAAATGCTATTATCACCTACAGCGTTGAAGCAACGCCTTTTTCTACCGACTTCGGCAATAATTTTGCCTATTACCATGTCAATTTAGATTTGGGAGATTTGACTCGGGTTGCCAAAGATGGTAAGCTACGAGTAGTCGTAGATTTTCAACGAGGCATGGAAATTACAGAAACCCGTTTTGAACAGAAACCGAACGGGACAATCTACTACGTGACCGACTTAACAACACCTATTTATAATGCAACTGTTACTGATTTAGCGGGGAATGTATTATTAGAGAAAACCTATGGTGGAACAGAACGAATCATTGATTATGGCCGGACACTCAATTTGATGGAGGGAGAATTAGCAGAAAAATGGTTAAACGAAAAAGATCAATATTTACAACGCATAGAATTTCAGAATTTAGATTTTACAGATTTTGAAATTGACGTAATTGAATTATTGGAGACTAATCCAATTGTTTCGCCTGTAAGTAAAGCGACTGCTCCAGCAGCGCCAGTCACCACCACTACCATTGAGGAGACAACTGAAACGGCGGAACAACCGATTAACGAAACAGCGGCAGCGCAAGAAGAAGCGGTCTTAAAAGATCCATTTGGAGAATTAAAAGAACCTTTAACCAATGAGGAGGCTTCAGCAACAGGTACAACTGCACCAGCAGCGCCGGTAGATTATGAAGCAAGTGCCAAAGCAGAAAAAGCAAAGGAAGCAAAAGTTGCTAAAGCGCCTGAAGCGACTCCAACATCTTTGACCCCCGTTATTTCTGATAGACGAAATATCGTTAAATTAAACTTACCGAATTTATTTTTCGGAAATATTACGTTGAATTATGAACGAATTTTATCTGCTCGCAATTCAGTTGCTTTAAACGTTGGATTTATTCGACCACAAAAACCTATAGGTTTCATCAACGATGCATTTAATACAGATGAAAGTATTTCTGCCCCTGAATTTTCTGGAATTACGGCAACTGGAGAATATCGTTTTTATGGTAAAAATAAAGGCGCTGGTAGAGGCTTCTATTTTGCACCGTATGCTAGATATGCGAATCATAAATTGACGTTTAATACGGATATTCAGGATAATTTCACAAATGTAGCGACGCAATTGTCTGCAGTCGGCTTGGGTGGGCAAATTGGTATGCAATGGCTGGTTAAAGACCGAGTAGTAATTGATTGGGGAATTTTAGGACTAGCTGCTCAATGGTATACCTCCAAAACCACTTATACTTCGCCTTTAGGAGAGGAGATTAATTTTGAAGAAATTAAAGCAGACTTAATAGCAGAGATTGATGATTCGCCTATTTCCAATAAATTAGAATTTACGACTACAGAAAACTCTCTAGAGGCTAAATTACCATTTTTATTCGGCGGTGCTCGAACTTATTTGAGTGTGGGATACAAGTTTTAAATTTTACAGAACGGATATGAAAAGCCCTTCAAGTTGATTGACAACTTGAAAGGCTTTTTTAGTTGAAATTTAATGTTAACTCAATTCTATTGCTTTTGCTAATAACCATTGATGGAATTGGAGAGCTTCCTATGCTTTGGTGACTACGGAACAAAATTGGGAAAGATAATAGTTCAAATCATAATTAGTTAACCGTTTCCCTTGAGTTTAAACCCTTCTCCCTCTGCCTTTAGCCCTTTGCCGAGTAGTAACGATAAATAGAGTATTCCAAAATGAAGGAATATCCCATTTTTTATACCAGAAATATTAGATAGGTAACAAAACCATATTCCCTGAAAACTAGGAAATTACGGAAACAAGGCCTATTATTTGTACCCCACCAATTATTTCTGTAAATTGAGTTTTATTTTTATTTCCCCCCCTTTAACTCATACACTCCTTTCCCTATAGTATTATTTGTAAAACATGTTTTCTAATTGACCTAGAAGGCAATGCTGCTTCTTTGATTTAACTTTCCAATTATGACTATTTTTTCTACTAGAATACTCGAAAGGAGTATGGTATTTATTGTATTATTTACCCTGTTTTCAAATGCGACTTTATGGGCACAAAGCGAAGATAAAGACGGGGATGGGGTTACCGTAAGTGCAGGAGATTGTGATGATTATCAACAATTAGTTTACCCTGACGCCAATGAGATTGAAGATGGACTAGATAATAATTGCGATGGATTGGTAGATATGGTAACTGGAGATTGTGATGATTTTACAAGCCCCGGAGAAATAGGAGGGACAGAAGTCGTCTGTAATGCTGGGACACCGTCCATTATTCAAAATCTAGTACCTCCTATGGGCGGTACTGGAGCAATGCAAATTATGTGGATTTATACCACAGATGATCCCGCACTTGGGCCTCCTGATTGGTACATTATACCGAATGCCCATAGTTTATCTTACCAACCTAAACCACTTGCTCGGACAACTTGGTTTGGTCGATGTGTTCGACGGTCAGGCTGTTGGAAATTTCCCAATGAATCGAATGTGATAGAAAAAACTGTCCTAAATAATTGCGAAAATGATGACTGTGCTGATTTTGCGGTAAATGCGAGTTCTACCTCGCCCGATTGCGACGGCAATTTAGGAACAATAGATGTAACAGTAACTAATAGCGTAATGCCAATCATATATGTGTGGTCAGATGGAGACAGCACAGAAGATAGAACAGGCTTAGAAGGCGGTTTTTACGAAGTGACAATTACGGATGCAAATGGCTGTACAGGTACTTTAGATTTGGCAATACCAACGCCAAGTTGCGTACCAGATTGTAATAGTTTTGTGGTAAATGCCAGTTCCACCCCGCCCGATTGCGACGGCAATTTAGGGACAATAGATGTAACGGTAACCAATGGCGTAATGCCAATCGTATATGCGTGGTCAGATGGAGACAGCACAGAAGATAGAACAGGCTTAGAAGGCGGTTTTTACGAAGTGACAATTACGGATGCAAATGGCTGTACAGGTACTTTAGATCTGGCAATATCAACACCAAGTTGCGTACCAGATTGTAATAGTTTTGCGGTAAATGCCAGTTCCACCCCGCCCGATTGCGACGGCAATTTAGGGACAATAGATGTAACGGTAACCAATGGCGTAATGCCAATCGTATATGCGTGGTCAGATGGAGACAGCACAGAAGATAGAACAGGCTTAGAAGGCGGTTTTTATGAAGTGACAATTACGGATGCGAACGGTTGTATGGGGACATTGGATATAGCTTTGCCGACGCCATCTTGTATACTGGATTGCAATGCCTTTAAGGCTCAATTAATAGAGATGACTTCGCCTGACTGTAATGGAAATTTAGGCAATATTAATATTTCGTTTATCAATGGATTGGAACCTATTGTTTACTTATGGTCAGATAGTATCACCACTCAAAATAGAACTGGTTTAGCAGGAGGAAATTATGAAGTGACATTGACAGATGCCAATGGCTGTTCTGATAATTTAATGATAAATATTCCTACGCCAAATTGTGCCGCCCAATGTGATTCTTTCGAGGTGATTGTTGACAGTCTTTCTGGATCAGATTGTGAGGGTAATTTAGGGCGTATTGACTTAACAGTAATCAATGGAGTCGCTCCATTGACTTATGCTTGGCAAGATGGAGCAATGACCCCAAATAGAACAGGTTTAGAAGGAGGAAGCTATACCGTAACCGTTTCTGATGGGAATGCTTGTTTTGAAGTAGTAGAAATTGCTGTGCCGATGCCTAATTGTACAATGGCAGCTTGTGATAATTTTATTATTCCTTTTACCACGATTGATGTCACCTGCGAATCGAATAGTGGTGCTATCAACTTAAGTGCTTTTGGTGGAACTGCCCCTTATCAATATCAATGGGCAGATATTGCAGAGAATGTAGAAGACAGGAATAATTTAACTGTTGGCACTTACGAAGTCACCGTTACGGATGCCATAAGTTGTGAAAAGACGGCTTCAATTATTGTTGGAACGGCAGATTGCGTCGTTACTTTACCGCCATTTGATTGTTCTGCTACTTTATATCAAATAGTAGAAGGGCAATTAAATCAAGTTGATTTAGCGAATGATTCTTTAATTTCATTAGGAGAAGAGGCGGCTAATTTGAACCCTCTAGGCTATAATGTAGAAGATGACTTTATTTATGGCATTCGTTTCGGAACAACTGATTTAATAAGAATTGGTCAAAATGGTGGAAGAGAAGTAGTGGGGCGAGTTCAAGGTATTAATGTAGGATTGTTAGCAGGAGATTTTGATTTTGCTGGGAATTATTACTTACTGGACAACGAAGCCCAACGGTTACAACGAGTAGATATTGACGCGACGCTGTTGATAGCAGCAACGGTCCAATTATCAGCAACGATTCCTGCCTTGGGAGATATTTCCTACCACCCAATGGAAGAATTATTATATGGGGTATCGGAAACAAGTGATGTGGTGAGTATTAATCCAATTACTGGTGCTATTAACAGTTTTAATATCCCAACTTTACCGAGAGGTACCGTCGCCTCTACTTGGATGACGAGTAAAGGAGAATTTATCATAGGTTATAATGGTTCTCAAGAAATATATCAAATTGATCTGACTGCTCAGACGGCAACTTTAATTGGAAGTACTGGTGATAGTGCTTTAAATGCAGATGGGGCAAATTGTGTACAGGGAACCTCTCCTCTAGATAGTTTATTGAGCGCACCTAGTTTTGCCTTCACAAGTATTACTAGTACGATGACGGAAGAAATGGTCGTGATTGATTATGAGGTCGTAAATGAGGGGACTAATGCCTATTATGTATTAGAATATTCTATCGATGAGACGAATTTTGACGCCTTGCCGGGAGTAGAAAATGCGATAGGTATGCCAACTCAACAATATAAAATGATGGATCGAAACCCTAAATGGGGTAGTGGATATTATCGGGTGAAATATATTGAGCAAGGTGGAAGATACCAATATTCGGATCCAATTGTTGTTTTATTTAAACAAGAAGATACACCGCATATTATTGTACATCCGAACCCTTTTGTTAATGAAATGACGATTAATTTTATAGAGCCCTTATCCGAAGATGCAAAAATAATGGTGTCCAATAGCTTAGGCAAAATCATGGATGTTTGTTCAGTGAAGAAAGGAGCTAATCGTTTAGCTATAGATTGTCCTAATTATCCAGCAGGATTTTATACGGTTTATATAAAAACGAAGGGAAAACGACCGATTGTTTATCGAACGCTTAAAGTGGAGTAAATAGTGGTTGATTTATTAACTGATTATTAATTGGGCAATCGTAAAAGGGTTTTCTTGTAAAAATATAGGAAAACCCTTTTTAATCCATCTAAATCTAAATCTGTGGCACGTTTTTATCCATGGTAACTAAAATCCATTACTAAGTAATACTCAAAAAATATTTTAACAAATCAAAATGATCCGCTTAAACTTTTGTTAAACAGACCCTTTATCATTGTTTTTAACGTCTAAGTAAATGAAATTTAAACCAATAAGAACAATCTTTTAATAGAGAATTCCCTTTTAATTGAAGAAAGTCTTTTGAAAATCATTTACTAAACTTTAATAACCATACAATGAAAAAGATAAATATTTTGCTATTCGGATTGATGCTATTGTTCGCTGCTTGTGGCGATGACGAACGAACTGCGGATGGCGCTTTAAGATATGATGGAGATAATGTTACTGCTCCCATTCTGCCTCCAGGCACTTACGAAACAGCGGCTAGATTTCCAGCCAATTTTACCAATGATTACGCTGGAAGAAACTTAACACAAATTTCCTACTTTATAGCGGAAACACCGCTGCAAACCACTTTGAAAATCTACAGCGGAGGATCAAGTAGCGCACCGGGACAAGTCGTTTATGAAGCAACTTTAACGGGTACGATTACCCAAAATGCCTTTAATGCACATGTCTTGTCAACGCCTTTAGAAATTACAGGTGAAGATTTATGGGTGAGTATTCGTTTCCGATTAAATAGAGGCTTACAATCTATCGGGTGCGATGCAGGACCTGGAGATGTAAACGGAGATTGGATGTACGAAGAATCAACGAATGAATGGACGTCTTTCAATGAATTTTCTGGTGGTGAAAGTATTAATTGGAATATTCGTGGTGTAGTGGAGTAGAAAAAAAGAAGACAGCAATCAGACTATAAATTAAAATTTATTGTCAGAAGTCAGATGAATAAAGTTTATTTATCTGACTTCTGGTGGTATTTTAACTACCTTTTGTCCTCTGCGCATAACCCTACGCCAACACATAAATAGCCGCCAAACAAACTAAAAAGTACCCTACCAATCCACCTGCACCTTCATAATCTTTTGCAACTCGTTGCCCAAAAAATAAAGATAAAATAGACAGCGCTGATAATTGAGCGCCAATTAAGCCCATTTGTGTAGAACCGCCAATTAAAATTTGAATAGTGCCAATCGCAGAAAATACCCCTGCGGCAACTTCCAAAACCGTAATCACAGGCATTAATAAACCAACCGTATTTTTAAGCGGACTCTTGGCAAAATGACCTGTTAACCATGCTTTATTACCATTATAATCAAAAACTTTATCCAAGCCAGATTGCAAGAAAAGAATCGCTAAAAAAGCTAAACTTAATAATTGGAAAGAAGTGATGGAAGTTAGAAGATGTTCCATGATTTAGGTTCGTTTTATTTGTTAAAAAAGCAAAGCTACTCAAAAGCATTAAAATTAGGATTATTTTCGTCGTTTTCTAGCTTTTTTCGCTTGTTTGTTTTTCTTCCTTCGCTTGGCTACTGCTTTAGTTTTCCGTTTTGGAGGGGAAGATTTAGTTGAACTTGATTCAAAAAAATCAAAGTCAAAACCAGTTGATTTATAGGAAGGAGTTTTTTGTTTTTTTACTGGAGGTGCAATGAAAACAGGTAAATGTTCGAATAATTCAGGTTTATTTTTGACTGTCTCTTTATAGTTTTCAGTTGACCGAAAAGTTTGTTCAAATAATTGCTTTTCTGCTTTAAAGTAAGTTTCGTCTACACCTTCTGGTTTAGGCCATACCCGATGGACAAAAGATAATTCCCAGAGCGTATAAATAAAACTACTATGACAAGCAGTTTTCATTTTTTCAATGATACTTAATGCTTTATAATAAATGTCCGAGTCGATAATCTCTGCATTTACTAAAAAATCAAAAACAAAGTTACCACCCCATAATGTTTGAAAAATATCGTATTTTCTAGGTTCAAAAATAAATTTCATGCTACCTAGGTACTTATCTAAAGCATCATAATCTAGTTTGAAAAAATGATTAGCATCACCTTCTTTTTTTAAATTTTCCCACCAATATTTTTGCCACTCTTCCCAAATTAATTCTGACTGATGAAAGTGAAAACCCAATCCATGCATATATTTTTGAAAAGCTAATCGTAGTTCAAAAGTATAAGTGTGATTTTTAGGTTCAAAACGTTTTGTTTTTTCAGGGTGTTCGTAGTTATCATCTAGTCCATCAATTACTTTTTTATCAAATCCTGTCTTAAAAGAGTAATCGTACGCTTCTATTTCAGTTCTAAATCCATCTAAATCCAAACTATGTTCAGGCAATAGACTTTGCTCATAATAGTACTGTAGTCTATCAGAAAAAATGCCGTCAGAGAAATCGGCTTCTGGTGCATTGATATATTTTCCATCATTTTCTTTGATGGGATGATAAGCAGCTTTTGCCAATTTAATGGCTTCTTTACTCATTCCTCGATACCAAAGTTGTTTGAAATGAATTAAGAGCATATCAATGTCTTCATCAATATTTTGTAACCAAAAATTGAGGATGGGCTGGAGTTTTTCTTGGTTTCCTTGAAAGAAATGATAATTAAAAACGTAATAACCAAAATATTTACATTCCTCTTTAAAAAGTTGAGGTTGTTGAACCTGTAATGTTTCTAAAAAGTTGATTATCTTTTCAAACTCCCTCCGCTTTTCATAAATATTACCAATGACTTGTAATAAAGTATCTCCAAAGCCTGCTGCTTCACTAAAATTTTCAGGTAGGGTATGGTTGATGGTTTCTTCTAAAAAAACGAGTTGTGCAGTTTCCTCTTTTGATTCAAAAGCATCCCACCAAGCGTCTAAATCCTTTAATAATTCCTCCATTTATTTTGATTTGAATAATTAAATAGAAGTCCAAACTAAGCAATTAATGATAAATCTAGAGGTGTTTTTGATTAATAATTTTGATAAAAAACATGATTAATATGCTAATAATTTGATAACTTCATTAGTTAAAATATTTTTATCCAAACTACTAACATTCACCAAAAAATAACCATTAGGACTTTTCAATCCTTCCATTCGCCATTGCCATTCTTCAATTGTTGTACGGTCTAAGTTATCATACCACCAAGCCGTATAAAATTGTTCGTCTTGCTGTTTTAGAATAGCCGTATAAATTTCTGTCCCACCAATTTTTTCTACTTGAATGTTTTGAAAGCTATAGCCGCTACCTTGCCAACAAACCCTAGGGTCATGACTACCTTGAAAAAAGGAAACAGGTGGTTTGATATACACTAAGGTGCTATCATTTTCCAATTTTAGCATTCCGTTTTTAGTAGTGGATTGCTTGAAATTGACAAATTTTTTAGTAGGGTAGGGTTGTGTAAAAAGAGGAATTGGTAGTTTGGATTGGATACCTTGGTAGAGAAATAAACTACTTAATAAAATAATGGTGACGACTCTGACATTTTCAAAGTGGCTGAGCCTTAGAATGTGTTGTATCCTACGTATCAGATACGAGGCGCTGATAGTTTTTCCAGAACTCCAAGTTCTGGAAAAACTAGACCTTTTTGATAAAAATTGAACCCCAAAATAAAAAGGCAATAAAACATAAACCATCAAGCTGACCAATCCGATGAGATCATGCAAGGGATTATCTGGCATTATTTTAAAAATAATCAATGCTAGGAGTCGAATAAAATTGGCAAGAATAGTCAAAAAAATAATAGTAACTAATCCAAAAGTAATGCTAGGAAAGCTAAAAACATATTTATTTTTCCGTTCAAAATAAGCAAATATAACCAAAGCTAGCAATTGTGCAGTCACCATCATTTTTAAGCCCATACAAGCAGGATCAACAGAAAAAGGCTGTCCATCGAGATAAATCAAATTCCCCGTAACGGTTATTGGATAGCCTAAGAACCCAATGGCTTTTCCTGCTAAAGCACTCAATTGTAAGCGAATAGGGAAACTCCAATTATTCAATATTTGTTGGACTAAAAAAGAGAGGACTCCAAATAAAAATAGCGGTAAATTATTCAATCGCCCTTGCCGACTTTCCCAAATATAGAGCAATAAACAAACCCCAAAACCGTAGTATAGACTATTCGTTTTGATGAAAAATAGGCTAAGACCAAGAAATAAAGTAGGTAGCAAAAAACGATTAGTGACTTGATTATTAACCGATCTAATAATAAAGGGGGCAAAAATAACCCCTAGAAATAAGGCAAAATTTCTAGGCAAATAAAAAGGTTGAAAATAGAAAAACACCAAAGTGCTTAAAAGGAGCAAAATGATTGTTCCCATTAAATGTGGCGATATTTTAAAGAAATTGTTTGGCATAATATTGAGTCAATATCTAAATCCGTTGGGGGATTTAATCCGTTGGGGGATTTAATCCGTTGGGCTTTTGGATAGTCAGGTAGAAAACTAATAATTATCCGCTGCCTTACATCCGTTGCCAATTAATACAAATAATTAGCAACGGATTTTCCCTGTTTATCACTAAAGATTATTAGGAATTTTTTCGTATGGGGTACATAAAGCAATTTTTCTTGTGATTTGCGAAAAAATCAAATGTGTCGCCCTATACGACTTTTTTCCTAATTATCTTTACTATTTAATCCCATTCGGAATTTTCTCTTTTTCTTCAATTCGTAATTTCCAATAAAAATAACTCATCACTAGCAACCCTAAAATAATCAGCAACCATTCGTGCGGTTCTGGGACCGCACCCGCATTTTTAATACTCGCATTTTTTAACCCATCTTTACTAGCCTTAATATCAAATCGGTCATAATCTGCCTGAGTTTCTAAGACAATTAAACTGGAAACAGGTGTAACAACATGCGCTTGTTCTGCCTGTGCGATCAACTGATTTCCCAATTTTTTAGTATTAAAATAATCCTTACCAATTTTACACATTAAATTATTATAGGTAAACAAACGCATCAGATGGTCGGGAGCAGTTGAGGCAGTAGTTGGCTGATTTACTTTTTGAATTTGCATGCCCATATGCTCTAAAGTCACTAATTGATCCGTTTCACTAGGTTGTATAAAAACCTGGTCTTTTAGAAATTGTTGGAGGTTATCAAAATCATCACGATGATAATTTAACTGTCGCAATTCTTTTAGACTTTTAATGTATAAACTAGGCGCATTGCCTAAATCAAAAACAGCGATGGGCGTATCATTTTGATTAAAAAAAGTATTGAGTTGCTTAGCAAAGGTGGTACCTTTTAAATCACTTAAAACAGGAGTTAAGGCTTCATTATGCGTAATTACTAAGGCTTTTGTCGGATCCTCTATAGCATAAAAAGGAAACAAACGATATTGATATTGTTGTAATTCCTTAAACAATCGGTGCTTATTTTGAGCGGTTAGTCGAACCAATTTATCTGTATAAACAAAAACGGGTTGGTATTGAATAGTTTTCCAGATGGCATTAAATTGTCGTTTACTCCAAGATCGGTTGATGTTTAAATAAATGGCTTCGGGAACAAAAGGCGTCGTTGTTGGCGCATAAGGCTGCATTTGAAAATGTTGGTTTCCAAAAGAAAAAGTGCCAGTTGCTAAGGCAGGGGCATCAATTTTTAATTGCCAATCCGAATGATACAAGCCTTCATAGACCCAATCTTCTCCCGATTCACTAAAAGTAAATTTGGATAAAAAATCTAGTTTATCCGCTGCCCCTAAAATCCGAATTGTTTCCGTCGCATTTTGGGCATAAGGACCATCAAAATCTGGATTTTGATAAATCAGTTGCCCATTCTTTTCTATTAGTGGACTCGTAATGCCAATTTTAAACTGTCGATTTTCTTTTTGCAATACAGGAAAAATGCGAACCGTTACCCGATTACCTTCCTGCCAATGTAAGAGCAAAGGATCTCTGTTTTCTACTCCAACGATGGTTGTATAAGCACTATCTGCTTTATTTCGAGTGGTCAAAAAAGAGGGGCGTTCTTCTCCTGCTACCCAAAGGGAAGCCGAGGTAACGACCGAACCTTCTGGCAAATAAAAAGAGTAGAGTGCTTCTTGTTGATTACGTTGCCATCTTCCTTGTTTATGATTTTGAATCTCGATGACTTTTTCCGTATAAGCCAATCGGAATTTAGGAAAAAATTGGATAGTTGTTGCTACTTTTTTGGTACTTAGATCCTGTCCTGACCAAAGTTTTCTTTCCGTTAGATGTCTACGATTAAATACCGCACTTAATAATTGGCGGCGTTCTTTAACATTTAATTCTAAGGGTTCTGAAAACAAGGAAGCAATAACGACGAAAGGATCGTGTTTGATGCGTTCATCAAAACGATTTCGGGAGGGGAAAAAATCATTACCTCGCCCCTTAGCAATCGAATATAAACTACCACTTTGGAGGATTTTTTCGGTTTGCCAATTATTCTCTAAAACTTGACTTAGAGCAACCCAAGATGGTAAGGCGTTTTCTTTAATGGTTTGTTGACGAATCTCGACTAAGTTTTCATTAATCGTATACCAATTAGCCGTATAGCCAATGACAATCGCGAGAGGAATGCTCAAACCGACAATCAGACTATTAAAATAAACCTTTCCTTTTTTAGAATAAGCCAAAGTCATTTTCCCTAATAAGATAGCCCACCAAAGCGGAATGAAAATATGTAAAGAGATTAAGAAAAACCAAAATATAGCTAATGAAAAAGGATAATAGGGGGCTACATAAATGGTTTCATAGACATTAAATAAAAAGCCACTTGCGAAAATGGCAGGAAGTGAATATTCAATCCAAGTAGGCAGCACTTTTCTAAAGCAATATAACAACATGGCAGTATTCAGCACCACCAAATAACTTGCCAACCAATTGGTGGAAACATCAAATATAGAGATGATTTGATTGAGGGAATAAGCACTTGTATTGCCAATGAGCAGCAATAAAATAGTATGTGATCTATTGGGAAATTTAAACCCTTTCCTATCCATGAAAAAGAAGAAAATTAGAAAACAAAAGGCATTTACAAAGAAAGGAACAGGGTTTTCATTAGCACTAAATCCCGCACCAGTAGCATAGGAGTCTGGATAAAATAAATGGAGGGCAAAAACTAAAAATCCTAAGGTAAATAGGATTAAGCCAATCTTAAAAGTCGGGTCTTGAATCGGGTTTTTCATAAGGAAAATTATTTTTTAAAAGTACTTTGTGTTTCAAAGTTGCATTTAAAACGAGATTAATGCAAGTTTATTATACGAATTCCTTATTAGAGAGGCTTTTTATTTTAATGAACAGCTTAGTGTTTGACCAAACAAGATTTGATGGGTTACTAGAAAGCGATTCTATTAAAGAATCGCTTTCTTTTAGTTCGAGAAGTAGGAGCATTTTCTTCCTCAAAAGAAGGAGGTTCTTTCAAAGAACCGCCTTCTCTCGCTGATCATTCACCCCTCATTTCTTATTTGACAGAAATCAAGGAAAGTAGGGCTAAAAAAATGCTGTTGCATGGTGATTATTAGGAAAATTCAGAAATTGATAAAATAAAAAGTGGCCAAATGCAACGATTTGGTAAATTTTGCTACTCTTTTTAAAGTAAACTGATACAAATATGATTAACTTACATTCAAAAATTGTTCACCCGTTATAACCCACTAATATGAAAAAATCATTTTACTCCATTGGAACAGGTATTTTTATTGCCCTTATAGTTTTAGTACTAGCTGCTTGTCAAAAAGAGATAGATCGTTTACCGAATCAGGCAGATGAAATTTTTACAGTCGAAGAGGCAACGGTATTGAGTAAGTATCTAGATTTAAATAAATTTGATTATATCTTAAATGTCACCGAAGCAGAACAGTTTAAGGTCTTTTTAGGTAGAATTTTATTTTATGATGTCAATTTGTCTGGTGATAAAAGTGTTGCTTGTGCTTCTTGCCATCAACAGGATTTAGCGTTCGCTGATAATGTAGCTTTTAGTCGAGGGGCTTCAGGCAATCATGCAGATAGAAATTCCATTAGTTTAGCTTCCTTTGGTAGTTTTTCGGATCATTACGGCGCAGGTGGAGAAGATACTGCGGAGAATTCTTTTTTCTGGGATGAACGAGCAGGAGATATTGCCGAACAATTAAGTCAAACTTTTGCCAACCCAAATGAAATGGGGATGCAGTTGCATGAAATTGCACCAAGAGTAGCAGAGTTGGAATATGCGCAGTTATTATACAAAAAAGCATTTAATGGTCGAACCATCACCAGTCAAAATATTATTGACGCAGTTGCAGCTTTTGTCAATACCATTGATTCAGAACATGCTCCATTCGATCGAGGGTTAGGGTTATCCCATTTTGAAATTAAAGAAGACTTTAGTAATTTTTCGGAAACACAAAATCGGGGGAAGCAATTGTTTCTAGACAATTGTGCGAGTTGTCATGCTTTCTCGCTTTCTGGCGCTTTGAGACATCAATTTAATAACTTGGCAACGGTTTCGTCTAATGGCTTAGATTTGGAATATGCGGATAAAGGAGTTGGTCAAAATACACAACTAGCAACAGATAATGGAGTATTTAAAATTCCAGGTATTAGAAATGTAGGATTAACCGCACCGTATATGCACGATGGACGATTTGAAACCTTAGAAGACGTCATTGATTTTTATAGTGAAAATATTCAAGCACATCCAAATTTAGATGATAAATTAAAAAACGAAGATGGAAGGCCTAAGCGTATGAATTTTAGTGAGACCGATAAAGCAGATTTAGTGGCCTTTTTAAATACGTTGACAGGCGTTACACATATGAACGATTTGACTTTTTCTGATCCGTTTCTTCAATAGTTAGCGGTTTTTTGACAATCTTTGTCAAATTGGATTGTTGACTTTAGTCAACGAAAGTTATTGGTTTATAGATAGAAGTAGCGTTACAACCAGAAAAAAGAAAATGACAGAAGAAATAAAAAGAGGGACCAATGAAAATAAAAGCGTTTTTAAATTAAGAGATGTAATAATCAAATTTAAAAAGGAAGGTAGTTCACAAAAAGAGGCTCATAAAATTCTTGAAGAAATTAAATATGAATTTAGAGAAGATGAAAGCAAAGAAGATAAAATTTTAGAGCTTTTAGATTTTGCTTGTGGTTGGTGTCAAGAACAATTTAGAATATGGAAAGAGGTGAAAATATTTTATAGTGAACAAGATGAAATAACGAAAAGATATATTGTTATTGAAGAAGATGAAAATTCAATTTGGGTATACTTGACAATCCCGAATGAATCTCAAATTGATAAAGATTGTTTTTTAGGAAGTCGGTATGAAATCAAAGAAAACGAATTCGATTTTGAAGAATATAAAAAGAGACAAACTCCACCCCCGATGACAAAAGAATTTTCATCTAAATTCAGTTTCTTTAAAGAAATAAGTGAAAAAGATTTGAAAGTAAATTGGCTTAAAAATGGGAATGTTGTATTGAAAATAAGAGGAGAATCATTTTTGTTTTTTCACAATCAAATAGAAAGAGAGTTTAGCAAATCAATTGGCAAAAACGGAATATATGGAAATACATGGAATGAAGATAAATACAAAGAAGTTTTAAAATAAAAAAAAGGTTGTGCACACACATAATGTATACTCGTTCATTGCCAGTTTTTGTTGGCAATGAACGGGTATACGAGACTGTTGATTAAAATCAACAGTCCAATAAAATGCAAAACTTGTCAAAGACCAAATTATTCTCAATAAACTCTATTGGAAGCGTAAACATAACTGCAAACTGTTTACTGCCTATTGTAATATACTGCCTACTGATTACTGTCAAACTGCCTACTACAACTTCGGTATCAAAATAGGCGTCTTCGCCTTATAAGCTTCATAATCTGCCTGTCCACCCCATTTTTTATTCGCTTTAGCTTCCAAACCGGGCACACCACTTATTTTAGTCAATAATAAGATAACAAAGATTGGCGAAAGCAATGCCACCCATTGCCAACCTTGCAGAACGGGAATAGCAATAATAAAAATGCCTATCCAAAGCGTAATCTCCCCAAAATAATTGGGATGCCGAGATTTTGACCATAAACCTGTATGAATGAATCGCCCCTTATTGGCAGGATTCTTTTTGAACTGTCTTTTTTGATAATCAGCAATGACTTCAAAGAGAAAGCCAATGACCCAAATAACGCCACCAATAATGGCAAAAATGCTTAGTTCTTTCCGTTCGGTAGTCGTAATAGCAATTAAGGCTGCTGCCGCAGTCAAAGAAACCCATAAAGCCTGCAAAGTCCAAACATTGAGGAAGCGCAGAAAGTTAGGTTTAATCTTATCAAATCGATCGTCTTTTCCATCTTGCAAAATTCGCCGAAAGAGAAAAGTGCCTAATCGTAATGCCCAAATCATCACTAAAGCAGCTAAAAGTATAGACCGATCATCTATATTTTGACTATGGGTAAAAGCAACAATCGTGACTGTTATATAAGTTAAACTACCCGTTAAATCAAAGAATTTTTCGGTTTGCATCATATTGGCAGGAATAAATACCAACCAATTAATTAAGAAGGCTAAGCCTATGCAAAAAGCAAAGGTAGGAATGCCTCTAAAGGATTGACCAGATTGAGAACCAGCATAGGCTACTAATGCGGCAAGAATTGGAACAATAAGTAAACTTTTAATGGTTTGTTGATTATTCATTTTGTTATTGTTTGAAAGTGTAAACACGAATTTCGGAAAATTTATGCGCAATCTTTAGCTCACCACTCAATTAATTTCCACAGTCCCTAAACGGTTAATCGCTAATAAAGTTTATAGACCTAGCTATTGAAAATTTGATAACTAAAATTCAGAATTGCCTACATTTATCACTAGATTTGTTCGGTACAATTAGCACCTCAACTATTTAACTCAAATTGCGGAGAAATTAAAATGGTTATATTGTTTTATGGTTATATTGCTGATGGGGCTAAAAATCTCTAATTAAGGGGTATCCAACACTATAACAATACAACAATATAGCAATACAACAATTCTCCGTAACTTAGATTATTTAATAGAAAAATACCACCATGTCAGCATTTAAATACGATCATAATTACAACATTGACGCTAAGAAGAATATGACCTATGATGCCATCGTCATCGGTTCTGGAATGAGTGGCGGTTGGGCAGCTAAGGAACTCTGTGAAGCAGGGATGAAAACATTGGTGTTAGAGCGAGGAAGAATCGTTCAACACATCAAGGACTATCCGAATATGAATAAAGAAGCTTGGGATTGGGAATTGCGGGGAAGTATTACCCCTGAAGAAAGAAAAAAGCATTATAAAGCGATACGTACCAATTGGATAGGCGAAAGCAACAAAGATTTATATGCTAATGATGCTGAAAACCCCTATACGGAAGTCAAACCTTTTATGTGGTTACGAGCGCATCAAATGGGTGGACGTTCGCAACTATGGGGGAAACAGACCTATCGATGGAGCGATTTAGACTTTGAAGCCAATGCAAAAGATGGACATGGCGTGGATTGGCCGATTCGCTATAAAGACATAGCACCGTGGTATACCTATGTAGAAAAATATGTCGGCATTAGTGGTCAAGCATTAGGCTTACCACAATTACCCGATAGTCATTTTTTGCCACCAATGGAATTAAATTGTGTGGAAAAAGATGTTCGACATCGGATTGAAAAAGCCTTCCCCCGTAGGAATATGACCATCGGTAGAGTAGCGCATTTGACCGAGCCTTTGAATGGTCGAGGAAAATGCCAAACTCGAAATAAATGTAGTAGTGGCTGCCCTTATAGTGCTTTTTTTAGTAGTATTTCAGTTACCTTACCCGCTGCCAATGCTACTGGAAATATGACGATTCGTCCTTTTTCTATTGCGCATTCTATTATTTATGATGAACAAAAAAAGAAAGCAACGGGGGTAAAAGTGATTGATGCGGAAACAGGAGAAATGGTAGAATACTATGCACGAGTTATTTTCTGTAATGCATCTACTTTAAGTTCAACTCGGATTCTTTTGAATTCTACCTCTAATCGGTTTCCGAATGGTTTGGGCAATGATAGTGGCGAATTAGGGCATAATTTAATGGACCATACTTATCGAGTTGGCGCATTGGGCACTTTTGAAGGACACAAAGATAAGTATTACAAAGGTCGGCGCCCTAATGGCATCTATATTCCCCGTTATTGGAATATTGACGAAGCCTCTAAATCGGATAAATTTGTCAGAGGCTTTGGGTATCAAGGTGGTGCTTCCAGAAAAGGTTGGGGACGAGGCGCTAATGTTCAAGACTTCGGCGCCAATTTTAAAGATTCCTTAATGAAAGATCCAGGTCCTTGGGAATTTTTTATTACAGGTTTTGCCGAATGCTTGCCCTATCATGAAAATAAAGTAAGCTTAGATAAAAATAGTTTGGACAAGTGGGGGCAACCTACTTTGGCAATTGACTGCGAATGGAAGGAGAATGAGTTAGCTTTGAATAAACAAATACAAGAAGATGCGGTGGAAATGCTAGAAAAAGCAGGCTTGAAAGACATTGTTGGATTTGATAAAAAGCACGAACCAGGTTTTGGGATTCATGAAATGGGAACTGCTAGAATGGGACGTGAGCCTAAAACGTCCGTTTTAAATGCTACGAACCAAATTCATGCGTGTAAAAATGTGTTTGTTACCGATGGCGCTTGCATGACTTCCAATTCCTGTGTGAATCCATCTTTGACCTATATGGCGCTTACTGCTCGGGCGGCGAATCACGCTATTTCAGAACTTAAAAAATTAAACTTGTAAGCTATGAAAAGAAGAGAAGCTTTAAAGAATACCGCTATTTTAGGCGGAACGGCTGCATTATCTACCTCGATTCTAACCTTATTTCAAGCCTGTAAAGCCCAACCTCGCCTAACTTGGGAACCTCAATTTTTAAGTGTCGAACAAGCCCAATTGGTATCCGCCTTAGTAGATACCATTTTGCCAAAAACAGATACGCCAGGTGGACTAGAGGTAAAAGTAGATATGTTAATTGATTTGCTCTATGCTAAAACATATGACGAGCAAGGGCAGCAAAATATAGTTGCAGCAATGAAGGAGTTTAATGATAAATGTATTGCCAAATTTGGCAAAGTATTTTACGAACTAACTGCTGATGAAAAGAAAGCCATGCTGGAGGCAGAAGAAGCCAATAGTCCAACTTTTAATAATGGGGTCTGGGGCGTTTCAGTAGGAGAACAAAAGCCAGTTGGTTTTTATCGCTCCTTTAAATCTTTAGCCGTTTGGGGCTATTGTTCATCGGAAGAAATTGGAAAAGACATATTAAAATACGACCCTGTTCCTGGGGATTATCAAGGCTGTATTCCCCTTTCGGATATAGGAGGCGTTTGGACTTTGTAGCGTATGATTGTTTTTCGATAGGAATGATTTAGGAAGTGCCGAAGCTACGCTCCTTTGAAAAAAAAGGATAAAAGGAAATTCTACAGACAGTTTCGGAGCGATGCTCCTAAAAAAAGACCCAAAGAGCATAGCTCCGACCCTATTTTATCTTTTGATTTTGTGGGAAATCGGTAAGACTCCAAGTTCTAGAAGTACTAGCTTTTTAGAATAAAGACTATAATTCGTGGGGGCTTAAATTCGTGGGGAGAATACGGACTACTTGGCCAAATTCTTTTACCTATTAACCATTAGTCAATTAAAAGAAGAAAATGACACAAAATCAAAAAATACTATGGAGCCCAACCCAAGACTTTATAAGCAACTCGAATCTCAAACACTACGAACAATGGTTGGAAAATAACTATCAATTATCTTTTGAAAATTACGAGCAATTATGGCAATGGTCTATAGACGAACTCGAAGATTTTTGGGAAAGTTTAATCCATTATTTTAACATCCAATTACAAGGGAATTATCAACAGGTATTGGATACTAGACAAATGCCAGGGGCTAAATGGTTTGAAGGAGCAACCTTAAATTATGCGGCACATATTTTTCGACAAGCTACGGATGAAAGACCTGCATTGATTTTTCAAAATGAAAGCGAAAGAAAGGAGATTAGCTGGCAAGCATTGCATTCAGAAGTACAAGCCGTTCAACAATTTTTAATAAAAAAAGGCGTAAAAAAAGGAGATGGTGTTGCGGGGTATTTACCCAATATTCCTGCGGCAATTAGTTGTTTTTTAGCGGTAAATTCGTTGGGGGCAGTTTGGACTTGTTGTTCCCCCGACTTTGGAGAACCAACGGTGATTGAACGGTTTACCCAAATTCAACCTAAAGTATTGATAACGGTCGATGGTTATCAATATGGTGGAAAAGGGTTTAGTCGTTTAGAAAATGTTCACAATATTCGCAAAGCCATTCCTTCTATTCAGCAAACTATTTTTATTCCTTACCTAGATCAAACCGCAACTCTAACCGATAGTATTTCTTGGCAAACTATTCTGGATAATTTGAATCCAGACAAAGCGCTAAACTTTACGAATGTCCCATTTAGTCATCCAATTTGGGTCTTGTATTCCTCTGGAACAACTGGAAAACCCAAAGCAATCACGCATTCTCATGGCGGTTGTTTATTGGAGCAATACAAATATTTAGCCTTTCATAATGATGTCAAAAAAGGGGAACACTATTTTTGGTTTTCGACAACGGGTTGGATGATGTGGAATTTCTTACAATCCACGATGCTATTAGGAGCGATTCCAGTTTTATATGATGGTAATCCTGCCTATCCCGATATGATGACCTTATGGAAATTAGCAGCAGATTTACCCATCCATCATTTTGGGGGTAGTGCGCCTTATTTAACTGCCTGTATGAAACAGGATTTACTCATTGGAAAAGAAGTGGACATATCGGCTATGCGCTCAATTGGATCAACTGGTGCGCCTTTACCACCAGAGGTTTTTGAATGGATTTATAAAGCAGTTAAGAAAGATATTTGGTTGTGTTCGATGAGTGGCGGAACGGATGTTTGTACAGCATTTGTTGGCGGCAATCCTTATCTACCAGTTCATAAAGGATATATTCAATCTCGAAGTTTGGGCATTGCACTATACGGTTATGATGAAGCAGGGAATAGGGTAGAAAGCAATTTGGGAGAAATGGTTATCGAAGAACCAATGCCTAGTATGCCCATTTATTTTTGGAATGACCCTAACCAAGCACGTTACCGAAGCAGTTATTTTGAGGAATACCCAAATAAGTGGCGACATGGTGATTGGATAAATATTCACTCCAACGGTTCGCTAATCATTCAAGGGCGATCAGATGCAACGTTAAATAGGAATGGAATCCGAATTGGGACAGCAGAAATTTACGGCGTCTTGGATAAAATTTCAGCGATTAAAGATAGTTTGATTTTAAATTTAGAACAGGCGAATGGAGAAGACATCATGCCTTTATTTGTTGTTATGAATGAGGACTATGAATTTTCCGACGCCTTAATTAAAATCATCAAAAAAGAATTGAGAACAAAATGTTCTCCTCGACATGTTCCTAATCGTTTTATTGTAGTCCAAGATATTCCATATACGTTAAGTGGTAAAAAAATGGAAGTACCGGTCAAAAAAATATTAATAGGCAAAACCAAGCCTGAAAACATTAATCGGGACGCCATTAGAAACCCAGCAGCTATGGATCAATTCGTGGAATTATTAGCTCAGAAAATATTATAAAATTGATTATTCTTGTTTCGTTGTAATTAGAGTCTATCCGTAAAATCGGTTTCAAGCCGCTCGTAACCACCAAATTTGGCGATTACGAGCGGCTTGAAACCGATTTTACGGATAGACTCTAATTAGTTGATTTGCCATTTAATTGCAACTGAAATTTGAAATTACTTACAATCAAGCAATCCATAATGTGCATTTTAATTATGACTATAAAAGGAAATTAGATTCGATGCATATTCAAGACCAATCCATAAGGTTTAGTAATGACTTTGAGCAAATGAGAATTGGTGATTCAGTTAATATGGAAATAATGCTTTCTTTGATAGAAAAATATGGTTATCCGAGCGAGCGACTTATTGGGCATAGAGGAGCCTTTAATGCTTTTATAATTCTTTTACACATGGACAGAGATACAAATAATTTGATATTTGGACCAACTTTACATCAAGCTTATTCCGAAGGAAATTTATCACTAAATGGGTACGCATGGATAGTGAATAGAAGGCGCAGTTGGGGTGAGCATGAACTAGAACCTTATTATTATCATATGCCTTCCCAAAACTATGCTTTTTTTTCTGAAGAGCAAAAAAAGATAATAGATATACGAAGAGATTCTCTTGGATTAAGACCAAAAAACAGATAAAACCTAGTCTATTCAGATTAGACTGATTTTATTCAAAATTAAATAAAGTGAATAGAAAAGACTTTTTAAAAACAAGTTTATACTTCGGCGCAGGACTTTCGTTTATCGGTTGCTTAAACGAAAAGACAGAAACGGGCATAACTGAAAGTAATTGGAACGATGGCGATGTAGCACATATCCTACCAACCGTTAACCACAATCGACTATTGATTTCGACTTCTTTTAAAAGACCGATCAATCAACCAATTCTAAAAGTAGGAAAACGGGCTGTTCAAGGACAAAAGCGAGATAGCAAAGGTTATTTTTGGGCATTTGACTGTGCAGAGTTGAAACCTGCAACTGCCTACGATTTGCGTTTATTTGAGGCGAATGAACCACTTTGTGATGCTTGGCCGCTAAAAACTTTTCCAGCGCCGAATGCAGATGTAGAGCAATTAAAATTGATGGTTTATACCTGTGCGGGCGGACATCCTTTAGCACAGGATTTTATGCCCGTTCCAGAGAACAAGAAAGAAGCGCCTGCTCATTTTGCTAAAAAAAGAGTAGCTTTATTAAATCGAGGATTGAGTTTTAAGCCTGATGCCTTGGTAATTATTGGAGATACGATTTATTGGGATTTAAGTGGCAATGGAAAAGGAAGACTAGGAACTAGTAGCGCTGAAAAAGCGATTGCTATTTCAGGTAAATTTGATGAGTCTAAACCCATTTTGGGAACGGAAAATGAGGAGGTATTAAAAAAAGCAGTTAGCCCACAAATTATAGATTTATATGGCACGGCTTGTCGGTCAACGCCAATTTTTGTTTTTAAAGATGACCACGATTATTGGGAAAATGATGAAGCAAACGATGCTTTAATTACTTTTCCACCTAAGAATTTTCAACTAGAATTAGGGCGGATGGTACAGCAAATGTATTTACCCGAATTTTTGCCTGATGAAAGCCGCCCTTTGGATTTGCCGGGGTCAGGTGCTACCGACAGAGGGGTTAATGTATCGGAAAGTTTTGGTACGTTGCGCTATGGGAAATTAGCGGAGTTATTAATGTATGATTGTCGCCGTTTTGTAACCTTAGCTGGAGAAAAAGCACAGTTCTTGCCAACGACAGTAGAAAATTGGTTACATAATAGAACTGCCTCTCAAGAAATAAAACATACGCTTCATATTCCATCTACTCCTTTTGGTTGGTCTGCGGGAAAATGGTTAGAATGGTATCCTGATTTTTTAGGTAAAGATGGCAAACTACACGATGACTTAAATAAGCCCTATTGGCAAAAAGGTTGGCAATTGCAACATGACCGAATTTTGGAAAATATGTATGGAGCTAAGCATAAAAAGCCCATTATGATTAGTGGAGATTTACACGCTTTTGGATCGGGTAGAATCCATCAAAATGGTTCGATTAATATGACTGATAATCCCATTAATTGTTACCTTTCTGGTCCATTAGGCAATACCGTTTTTCCTTCTACTTTTAGAAAAACCAAGGCAGCTAATCCAACTGCTATTAAAATGGAAGAGGATTTTGAAAATATAGAAGAAAATGGCTTTTCTATTGTCCATTTTGATAGTCGAAATGTACAGGTAGATATGTATAAATACTTGTTTAGTCGAGATGATTTGAAGCTCATTGATAATTTAGAGGCATTTACTTCCTTGAAGACTTAAATAAATCATGTAACAAGACGCTCCTGAGTCATAATGCATTTTTAGCGAACCACACTTTACTGTAGGGTCGATTATCAAAAAAACAACAAATTCCTTACTATACTATTTTAACGAAATCGTATACAACCTGAAACTCGTAACCCGCAACTCATCTTAATTATGCAAAACGAAAAAAACAACTTCAAACAATTACTAAAAACCATTGGTCCAGGCTTATTGTTTGCGAGTTCTGCCATTGGTACTTCGCATTTGGTCTTATCCACCCGAGCAGGAGCACATCATGGGATGATCTTCTTTTGGATCATTTTAGCAACGCTTTTCTTAAAATATCCATTTTATGAATTTGGCTCTAGGTATGCGGTGGCAACGGGGAAAAGTTTGATTAAAGGCTACAAAGATCAAGGAAATTGGGCGGTCTACCTTTTTTTAGGGGTCATCTTCTTCAATATGTTTGCCGTAACAGGCGCGATTGGAGCCGTTTCGGCAGGTTTACTAAAAACGATGGTTGGCTTAAATTTTTCCATGCCGATCCTGGTTGGACTTGTTTTGGGGATTACAGTTAGCCTACTATTTCTAGGTGGATATACTGCGCTAGACGGTTTTATAAAAATCTTGTCAATTG
Source organism: Saprospiraceae bacterium (assembly GCA_965277445.1). GTDB lineage: Bacteria > Bacteroidota > Bacteroidia > Chitinophagales > Saprospiraceae > JAFMDF01. The sequence goes on from CBDICY010000013.1 coordinate 955,857, forward strand.
TTTTATTAATTACTGTATCTATCGCCTTTTTTGCAGTTTTATTTAATGGACAAGTTGAACCTACTACTGATTTTCAAGCACCTAAACTTTTGGAAGGAGCAGGATTAGCGCTATTGGTCAGTCTCATAGGTTGGATGCCCGCAGGAATGGAAGCTTCGACGATGAATAGTATTTGGGTGGTCGAAAAAATGAGAACGACAGGGTATCATCCAAAACTAAAAGAAAGCCTTTTTGATTTTAATTTAGGCTTTGTTTTTACTATTGTTCTAGCCTTGATGTTTTTAACAATTGGCGCATTTACCGTTTATGGTAGCAGTCAATTATTAGACGGCAATGCGACCCAATTTTCTAATAAATTATTGAATGTTTTTACAACCAATTTAGGCGGTTGGTCTTATTGGGTTATTGCTATTGCTGCCTTTGGGACGATTTATGGTACTTTAATTACAGTAATGGATGCTTTTACAAGAGGTTTTGTTAGAGGGCTTTTAGTACTCAAAGAAACCGCTTCAACTCCTGAACAACATCAATCGACATTAAATCGGAATTACAAAATCTTATTGCCTTTATTAGGAATTGGCGGATTTTGCCTCTTTTATTTTTCAGCAGCTAGTATGGTCAAAATATTAGAAAATGCAACTATTTTAGGCTTTTTGACAGCGCCGATTATTGCTTTTTTAAATTTGCGGGCTATTCAGAGCCAAAGGGTGCCTGTTGCTTATCGTCCTTCTGGTACGTTGATAATGCTAGCCAATATAGGTTTGGTTGCAATGGTTTTATTTGCGCTTTATTATCTGTTTACTTTGGTTGGCTAAAACCTACCCCTCTTGCGTACCTACAGCACGAAAATTTGGATAGGAGGATTATTTGTTTTATTCGGTTTTTTGAGGCAAATTTTGACTACATACCTTTAATTAGAGTGTCAATTAATAAAGGAAAAAATCCGTTGGGAAATTAAATCTGTTGGGAATATATACTATGAGAACCCAATAGAATCGCTCAAATGTGCAGCCGTTGTCAGGATCTCAATTTTCAATTGGATGCTACTTAACCACAAATATCAACCATTGACATTTAATATCGCTCAATCCAACAAATTTCTATTGAAAGAATAACTTGGAAGGGGTACTTTGCGTATGGACTATTAAAATACCTAGACAAATAAAAATTGCGATTATGATAAAGGAAGTACCGACTACTCCATTAACGCCGTTACCTGTTGCCAAAGGACATTGGTTACTCAAGAACTTACCCAGTATGGGAAAAAATATCCTCACGCATTTTTATGACAACGAGCAAGCATTGGGGAAAACATATGAAAACCCCATTCCTTTTATGCGAGTAGTCTGTACTTCTGAGCCAGATTTTATGCGCTATGTCTTGCAACAAAACCATCGGAATTATAAAAAAGGCAGATCTTATGATGTTTTAAAATTAGTATTGGGCAATGGTTTGGTGACGAGTAATGGACAATTTTGGCAAAAGCAGCGACGATTGGCACAACCCGCTTTTCATAAAAAGAGTTTAGAAGATTTATTTAATTCAATGGGGGAAGTAGCCATCCAATATTTTGATAGTTTGGAAGCAAAAAGGGGCACAGAGATAGATATTGCTAGAGAGATGATGGCAGTTACGGCAAAAATAGCTTTGAAAGCCTTATTTTCTGATAATTCGGAGGAAGACATGAATGCGGTTTATGAGAGCATGACAGCGGCACAACGCTATGTTTCAGATGTGTTAAATGACCCTTTTGCTCGAATTAAATTTCCATTAAATGGGAGAAAAAAGCAATTCAAAAAAGATATGTCGGTGTTGAATGAGGTGGTGTTAAAAGCAATTGCCAAGCGTAGAAAAAGTACGGAAAAGCATCCAGATTTATTACAGATGATGATGGATGCTACTTATGAAGATTCCAATGAGCAAATGAATGACCAGCAATTGATGGATGAAATGATTACCATGTTTAGTGCTGGACATGAGACTTCGGCGAATGCTTTGGCTTGGACAATCCATTTACTAGCGGAACATCCAGAAATAGTAGCTAAAATGAGGGCAGAGATAAAAGTGGTTTGTGGCAACCAATTACCAGGCTTTCAAGATTTGCGACAATTGACTTACATTCGACAAGTGATTGATGAAGGGATGCGTTTATATCCGCCTGTTTGGGGCGTAAGTCGAACGGCTATTGCAGAAGATGAATATAGAGGGGTGAAAATTAATAAAGATGACGTTGTTTTCTGTTTAATTTATAATGCACATCGTCGAGCCGATTTATATGAAGACCCTAAGACTTTTAACCCTGACCGCTTTGAAACAGCGAAAGTTAAAGAAATGCCTAAAATGAGCTACTTGCCTTTTGGTGGAGGTCCTAGATTATGTATCGGGAATATGTTTGCTTTAATGGAAATGCAATTACTATTGGTTGGTTTATTACAACGCTTTGATTTTGAGCTGATTAAAGATCAAGTAATTGATATGGAAGCTTTGGTTACTTTGCGACCGAGATATGGGATTAAGATGAATTTGAAGTAGAGGTAATGCTTAAAACTTTAAAATCCGTTGTCCTTTAATTATTTGCTGTATAATTTTTACAACGGATAATTAAAGGACAACGGATTATTTTCTAGTTGACGTTCGGTGCTTAATTAAATTTTTGATAATGAGTAGAGTATGACTTGTGTTTTATTTTTAGATTTTAAATTTATTATTTTCAATTTTAAATTTAAAAAAGGCAATTTTTAATCCCCCAAAACCTCCTCAATCTTCACCGCCTTAGAATGTTCTGAATGCTTAAAATTCTTATTGGGATTGCCCATTTTAAATAAAGCAGTAAATTGTTTCCAAATAAATAGGGGGATTCCCCAAAGCGCACTCCAAATTTGGTCGGGTACGTCTGACAAGTAAAGCGACCAGAAGATGTTTAAGGTAAAAATACCCAAGCCCATAAATAACCAAATACTCATATAAGGGTTAAGGAAAAGACCTGCACCTAAAAGAGCGACGGCGGAGAAAAGTAGTATAAATAAGGGAGGCGCAATGGTAATAATGCCAAACAATAATTGATTCCAACTTAGATTAGCTATTCCTTTCAAAATTAAACCAGAGGAGTTGGGTAAGTTTTGAAAATAAGAATACAACCAACGACTTCTTTGGATTTCTACTTGATCGGCAGTTGTTACTTTTTCATCATAGATAATCGCATTTTTAGCAAAAACAATTTTCTCATTTTGACCTAATAAAAAGTTCTGTAGAATTTTATCTTCTTGTAGCATCTTTTTCCACATTTCTTTTCCCTGCTGTATTTCGGGACTGTCCAAATAAGCCTTATATAATTTAGTTTTTACCGCCATTCCCGAACCAGAGATAACAGCAGAAGAACCAATCATATAAGGAACATAGCGCTCCACGAAGTTTTTATAAAATTCACCTGTCGAATCCGCACAAGCATAGATAGTATCTAAGTTTTTGGCAGTTCGTTGCCCTTGAATACTATTAAAACCTTGATTAGCATAGAGGTTAATTTCTTTTAAGAAATTTGGATGCGCTAAATTATCGGCATCTAAAATGACGGTATAATCATGTGGTCGAATAAAATGATCCATCGCATGAATAATAGATTTTGCCTTTAATTTTAGCGAAGGATTTGGATAAAAAACGGTTAAACGGTTATCCGTTAAGGAAAAATCATTAGGTTGGCATTCATCTCCCACTAAATAGATGTGAAAATTTTGATGCGTTTGCTTTAATAAAGATTGGACCAAATGCTCAGTAATAGCCACATTTTTATAAGCGGTAATAATGCATGCATAATCAAAATCCTTTTGCACTTTTTGAGTATCCAGATGTTCTTTGAACAGTAGCGAAAAGGCAACGGTTAGAAAAGGAAAGGTTAGAAAAAAAAGGATAATACCGCTAAGTATTAAGTAAATAATTTGCATGAATATGGTGTTTTCTCAATCAATAAAGGGGAAGTGGACGAGGTAAGTAACCGAAAATTAAACGAATAATCGTTGACATTCAAGTTTTGATGGTTGAATGTGGATGATTTAATATGGCTATTAGCAAAAGGGCGGCTGTAAATAGTCTCTTTGTATATTGCTAAGCGTAATTTTTCTTGAATATAGATGATTTTGTCGGGAGTAATTTAACTGTAGCGCCCCAAGCCATTTTTCGTTCTGAATTGCTAATAAAATTCCATTTGATGGCTCGCCAAAAAGCAGCTAAATGTTGCCATTCTCCTTTTAAACAATACATCAAGGAATTTTTTGGAATGGTCAACAAACATAGAAATAAGGTGAATACAAAATATTCCAGTTTACTTCTATTTTTTGCCATAAATAAGATTCTATTACGATTAAGATAATAGGTCTTTAGTGGGTTTGTTTTTCCGACGGAGACAGATTCTTTATGGTAAATTTTTGCTGTTGGTGTGAATAAAATAGTATAGCCCGCTTTACGGATTCTTTCGCACCAATCTAATTCCTCGTAATATAAAAAGTAGAATTCCGACATCATTCCGACTCGTTCTAAAACTTCTCTTTTGACCATCATGGCGGCGCCATGCGCATAAAAAGTGGGCTTTGACTGGTAGTATTGACTTTGGTCAAGTTGTTTCTCTCCGATAATGGTATTTCTACCAGTAAAGGGATTAACATTGGTCGCTCCTGCATATTGTATCATATCGACTTCTACTTCCTGGGCAGAAGTTGGATAATAGCAAATCAAAGGACTTACTACACCAATGGACGGGTCATCAAAAGTCGATAATATTGCGTTTATCGAACCCTCAGTAATTACCGCATCGTTATTAATAAAAAATAGGAACTGACCTTTGCTAACTTTGACACCAAGGTTGTTACCACCAGCAAAGCCCCTGTTTACACCACTTACAATTATTCTTACATCAGGATAAATCCTGCTTATTTTTACTTTGGGGGATATTTTAGAGTGATTATCCACCACTATGATTTCAAAAGGAACGTTTGTATATTGATAAATAGACTCAATTAATTCTAAGGTTAGTTCGGTTTGGTTGTAATTAACCGTAATGAAAGAAACCAATGGTATTTGTTGAGTCATTTAAAATGGTATTATAGAATAAATTAATAGAATAAGTAGCTGCTTTTGTCTAGTAATAAGGGAGCGTTAGGAATACTATTTATTGTTAATTTTTAGGAATCCTAAAAGAATTAACCACAAATAGTACTGCTAAGACAGGTTACTAATACACCTAATCTCGTTGTAGCATAGCGGGTAAAGTCCACAACATAATTTTGAGATCTAGACTAAGGGAGTAATTATCTGCATAATTCATATCTAGTCGAATACGTTCTTCTGCTTTTAAATTATCTTTTCCTCTTTTATCAACTTGCCAAAGTCCTGTCAAACCCGCAGGAGCCATAAATCTCTTGGCCCAATCATCACAAGTCAACTTCTGTGCTTCGTATAACGGAAGCGGGCGGTTGCCAACGATGGACATTTCTCCACGCAAAACATTGATTAATTGAGGTAATTCGTCAATACTAGTTTTTCGGATAATTTTACCTATAAAGGTAACTCTTGGATCATCCTTTATTTTATAAAAAGTACAATCTTGTTTCGTACCATTTTGATTGTTGATAGAGTAGCTATTGGACTTTGAAAGATTCATTAATCGGCTATCTGCTCCTGTTTCCATAGAACGGAACTTAATGAAATCAAAGATTTGATATCCTGTTCCAACTCGTTTAGAAGCGTAAAACACATTGCCTTTAGATTCCAATTTTATTAAAATGGCCACCACTAAGAAGAGTGGAGATAGTAATAATAAAAGGGTTGATGCGACAAGGATATCAAACAATCGCTTGTTGCTAGGCATAGAAAACGGTTGGTCCTTTTGAGTACTAATCTGTTTTTTTGCTAGTTTATATTTATATTTATTGAGGAAAGTGACTCGTTTTTCGATTGTTTTCCAATCAATGGTTCCACTAAAACAATCACTAAATCCCAATTTTAGTAATTTTCTTTTTTGTTGATCTGAATAATCTCTTTTCAATCCAATAACAGGTATAAACTTTAATAAATCATGACCTTTTAGTGCTTTAACAGTAGATTTAACTCGATGGAAGGCAAGAGAGTCAAGGTTTATTAAGATAGCATCTGGTGTGGATGAAGAGTGATTGAAATTTCGAATCATCTCATTGAGGGAGAGATAGGAAATGGATTGAAAACTATTAGGTAAGGTCATTAGGCTAATTTCATCATTAGCCTTTTTATCCTTTACGAAAAGTAGTCTTTTCCCTTTCGAAAAATGGTTAGGTAAAGTTGTAATACTCATAGTTTTTGTTTTAACCCTAATATTAAATCTGCCCATAAAGATAACTTTCTTAAGTGTTTAAAAAAGACTTAAAATAAGTTATTAACGAATGGGCAAAACTAAAAAGATAGGCTAAACAGTAGGAGGTCTGTGCATACCAATGAATGGCAATAACAACTCCTGTTGTACGCTTCTTTTAGTCTTTATTTTTATGCCTTCTCAGAAGGACTTTAAAATGCATCGCAAAAAATAAATATTACATGGGATAAATATCCAAACTATGTAGAAAAGTAATAGGTGATGATTGCCAACCGTTTACTTTTAATCTTAGGCAAATAATACTTTTGGCTAAGTTGTTATTTGCAAGGGGGTACGGGTAAAAATAAATTCGATTTTTTCTTGTAATTTTCTCGGATCGAAAGGTTTCTCAAAGTAATGTTGAATGTCTTTCATCGCATCTCCAGTAAATGTATCTTTGTTGTTACCGGATAATATAATTACAGGTATTTCTTTATAAAATCCGCTGGATTTTAATCCTGCTAAGAAATCTTTTCCAGTCATATCAGGTAATCCCAAATCTAATAGGATTAAATCAGGATAATTGCCTTCTTCTAACCAATGCATGGCATCAATTCCATTACTTTTAGTAATAACACAATAGCGTTTGCTAAGGAAATGATTCATTAATAAGCGAAAACTTTTATTGTCTTCAATCATTAAGATAAGCCTTGTCTCTTTCATAAGTGTCCCCCAATTTGAAAAGGTTCATGAATAACTAGATAGAAACTGTGACATAATTTCCTTAAGATAGAGTAATCACCTTAAGTATTTATGTTATTGGGGGAGGAAAACAAAATGCTTTCCCAAAATGAATAAAAAACCCGACAAGGAAGGAAATTTACAGGGGGAAGTTTCCGATAGGGGGGCAATAGTCAGGTATTCTCATACATGTTTATTTCAATCAATGATAAATTTATGGATTATTTTGCAAATAACAAAGCGCATTATGTCACAGAATATAGCTTGTTAGGATAGTTTGAATAAAAAATAATATTTTAAATACTGTTAAACAATAAGTTAAAATTGAAAAAGTGTTTGGTATTGAAAATAAAAAAATATGAACCGTCACAAAAATATTTTTAAAAAAGATACAAAAGTAAAAAATATAAATATTTTAATTTGTGACATGGTATTGTCTTGGTTGGATTCTGTAAAGTCTTATGTATGAATGTTTATGGTGGAAATAAAAAGAGGTCGAATTCATGGGGATTATCTTTTTAGTTGATAAGGTTTGTTACTTATGTTCTAAATGACTTGTTTTTCTTTCAATTTACTTATTTTTGACTTCTTTTAAGAAAAGCAATTTTTTATATGATCAATATTATTAAATTATCCTTAGAACATATTCCTTTTGCAATAGGTACACATTTGGTAGAAACAGAGGTTGGACCTATTTTACTAGAGACAGGACCGCATTCAACGTTACCAATTTTAGAGGCAGGTTTAGCAAAGTATGGCTATAAAATAGCAGATATTCAACACGTATTTTTAACCCATATTCACCTGGATCATGCAGGTGCTGCTTGGGCTTTTGCCGAGCAAGGAGCGACCATTTATATGCATCCTTTTGGAAAAAAACACATGGTTGATCCTTCTCGATTGTTGGCTTCGGCCAAAATGATTTATAAAGACCAGATGGATGTTTTATGGGGAACTTTAAAGCCGATTCCTGAAGACCAAGTCGTTACGGTAAGGCATGGAGAAAAATTTACGATCGGCGGGGTAGAAATTATTAGCTGGAATACCCCCGGCCATGCGGTTCATCATGTTTCCTACCAAATTGGAGATAAATTAATCGCAGGAGATGTGGCAGGTGCAAAAATTGGAAAAATGGGCATGATTGTGCCACCTTGCCCGCCACCTGATATTAATTTGGAACATTGGATGGAATCCATTACTTTATTGGAGACACTAAATTTATCAGAAGTCTATATCGCTCATTTTGGTAAAGTCACAGATGTAGTGAATCACTTTACTGCCTTAAAGTTAATTTTGTGGGATTGGGCGAATTGGATGTTGCCTTATTACCAAAAAGGAACACCACCCAACGAAATTGTTCCCTTATTTGCGGCCTATACCAGACAACAGTTATTGGATTTCGGCGTACCCGAAAAGGATTTAATTGTTTATGAAAGCTCAAATCCAACTAACATGAGTGTTTTTGGCTTGTTGCGGTACTGGAAAAAGAGATTGGCGGTTTGAGGATAAAGGGTTCACGGTCGAGTCATTCAGCATTCAAAATTTATCATTCAACATTAATTCTATTAAGCATGAAAAAAATAAATCGAAAAAACTTCTTAAAAAAGACCGTTTTAGGAGCAGCGGCTTTATCTACGGTAGCAACTGCTTGTGGTAATGATGCGGCACAAACAAGTGCAGATGGCACACCCGCAGTCAATTCAGGTAAAAAGTACCGCTGGAAAATGGTGACTACTTGGCCACCAAACTATCCGATTATAGGAGAAGGATTAGAAGATATGGCAAAGTGGATAGAAGATATGTCTGGCGGACGAATGAAGATTAAGGTCTATGGAGGAGGAGAATTAGTCCCACCTTTAGAATCTTTTGATGCCGTAAGTAGCGGTACCGCAGAAATGGGGCATGGTGGATCTTATTATTGGGCAGGAAAAGCACCCGCAGCGCAATTTTTTGCAAGTGTTCCTTTTGGGATGAATGCACAACAGATGAATGCTTGGTTATTGAGTGGCGGCGGATTGGTATTATGGCGAGAATTATATGCTAAATTTAACTTAGTGCCTTTTCCTTGCGGAAACACAGGGGTACAAATGGGTGGATGGTTTAATAAAGAAATTAACTCTCTAGCAGATTTACAGGGGTTAAAAATGCGGATTCCTGGATTTGGTGGGAAAGTCTTAGAAAAAGCAGGTGGTTCTCCCGTCTTGGCGCCTGGAAGTGAATTGTATACCAACTTAGAAAGAGGAGTGATTGATGCAACAGAATGGATTGGCCCTTTCCACGATTATAAAATGGGCTTCCAAGACATTGCTAAATATTATTATGCACCAGGTTGGCACGAGGCGGGAACAAATCTAGAATTATTTGTCAATAAGCCTAAGTTTGATGCCTTACCAAAAGATTTACAAGTAATTATTGAGACCGCAGCTTTGCGTTATAATACTTGGATGTTATCAGAAATCGAAGCACAGAATAATCTATATTTAGATAAATTGAAAAAAGAAAAGAATATTGATATTCGCTTTTTCCCAGATGAGGTCTTAGATCAATTAAGAGTCTACACCGATGAAATCTTAGCAGAGATTACGGCTAGTGATCCTTTTGCTAAGAAAGTTTATGCTTCTTATGATGGCTTCCGAAATCGAGCGAAGGCTTGGGCAGAAGTAACCGAGAAGGTGTTTTATAATAAGTTGCAGAAGTGAGTGAATGAGGAAATGCTTAAATGTAGATTAGTTTACTAGGATAAAAAAAGGGATAAGCAATCAATTGATGCTTATCCCTTTTATATATCTATTAATTAATTTTTATCTGCCAAAGGTCTTCAATTTTTTTCCAGCCTCTAATATTTTATTAACCGCCTCCACGTCAGGCAAATACAATTCCTGTTCTTCGGGGGTATCTTGTCCCACACTATACAAAGGCTTCTCTTCTGTTTGTGTAGAAGAGACTACGCTTAAATAAGAATAAGCGGAGATACTTGCGATGGCAAGAAAAGTGAAAGCGATCAGTTTGGTTTTTACAATTTTCATAAAGACAGATTTAAAGAGGCAGTTGGGTGATTCATTACAGTTTAAAGATACGTTAAAAGTATCTTAATAGGGACATTTATTCGACAATCATCCTAAAAAAGAGGATAATCGGCTTTTTATTAAAGATGTAGTTCAATAGGAAATAGTTGCAAGAGCGATTGATTTAATACAAATATAATTTTTAATAATTTGTTTTAAAGTTATTTTTTATCTTTTTTTGATCAATTCCTTAAAATTTAAGCATTGAATTTGTATAATGTTTTGGAATTTGAACGAATATATCAATAATGAAATTTATCAAGACAACACTACTTTATTTTTTTATCAGCTCATTAATTGCTTGTCAACCAAGTAAAGAAACAACTGCTGTAAAAGACTTACCTCCACCTAATGTCTTATTCATCTTGACCGATGACCAAGGTTGGGGAGATTTGAGTATTAATGGTAACCAAAATTTACAAACCCCTAACATTGACCAATTAGCAAAAAATGGAGCGCTTCTAGACCGATTTTATGTAAGTCCTGTTTGTTCTCCGACAAGAGCAGAAATTTTGACGGGGCGATATGCGGTACGGTCGGGTGTGTATTCCACTTCCCAAGGGGGCGAACGGATTGATTTGGATGAAACGACTATCGCGGAGGTGTTCAAACAAGCAGGCTATAAAACTGGCGCTTTCGGTAAGTGGCATAGTGGAATGCAATATCCGTATCATCCAAATGGTAGAGGGTTTGACGAATATTATGGTTTCTGTTCAGGACATTGGGGGAATTATATTGACCCAATGTTGGAACATAACGGTGAATTAGTGCAAGGGGTAGGTTTTCTACCCGATGATTTGACCAATAAGGCGATGACCTTTATCGAAAAAAATAAAGACCAACCTTTTTTCGCCTACTTACCATTTAATACACCACATAGTCCGATGCAAATGCCTGATGAATGGTGGAATAAATTTAAAGATAAAGAATTGACATACTTGGGTGACGGTCGGGGAAAAGAAGAAATAGAACATACTAAACCAGCATTGGCTTTTTGTGAGAATATAGATTGGAATGTTGGTCGCCTAGTCCAAAAACTAAAAGATTTAGGAATAGAAGAAAATACGATTATTGTGTACCTATCAGATAATGGCCCTAATGGTGCTAGATGGAATGGCAAGATGAAAGGTCGAAAAGGGTCAACCGATGAAGGTGGTGTACGGTCTCCAACTTTTATTCAATGGAAAAACAGGATTCCAGCAGGAACAAAAATAGAAACGATTGCTTCTGCTATAGATTTTCTACCCACTTTAACAGACTTAGCGGGTATTCCAATGTCTACGAATAAACCAGTTGATGGGATAACGATTAAACCACTTTTATTGGGTAGAGATATGATGTTGGCTGACCGATTCATTTATAATTATTGGCGAGAAAAGTTAAGTGTGCGTAGCCAAAATTTTCGTTTAGGACATGATGGACAATTATTTGATATGCAGCATGATCCAGAACAACGAGTGAATGTAGCAACCAAATTCACTGATGTGTATATCACATTAAAAACTGCGCAAGCTAACTGGTTAAATACCATAGCGGTAGAACTACCAAAGGAAGACACTCGTTCTTTTCCAATTGGACATCCCAATTATAAAAATACCCAAATACCGGCAAGAGACGGGCAAGCAACAGGTCAAATCAAACGGTCTAATCGCTGGCCGAATTGTTCTTACTTTACCAATTGGACAGACGTAAAAGATAAAATTACTTGGGAAGTAGAAGTGATGGAAAGTGGCAATTTTGAAGTCATTGTTTATTATACTTGCCCAGCAGAAGATGTGGGCGGGAGATTTGAACTACGTTTTGGTGAAAACATCTTAGAGGGAAAAATTACCGAGGCGCATAATCCTTCCTTGAAAAATGTAGATAAATACCGTTATCCTAACGCAGAGTCATTTGTCAAAGACTTCAAGCCGTTGAATATGGGTAAAATTCATTTAGAAAAAGGAACAGGCATTTTAAGTTTGAATGCCTTAGAGATTAAGGGCAAAACATTAATGGACTTTAGATTACTGATGTTAAAGCGTACCTGAAAATAGTTAACTGGTAGTAAAGCTTTTAAGCTTTCCCGTCAAAGGTCTTTAGGCCTGTTTTATGCAAATCATTTAAACACTCCGACCTGAAGGTCGGGCACGGGAAAGCCTAAAGGCTTTACTACCAGTTAAATCGACACTTTCCGAAATTAAAATTTATTATTACTACATTAGCAATTCATTAATGAATCATCTTTAGCCATCAATTTACCTCCTAAGTCTATTAAAAAATGCGAAAAATTGACTATTTATTTATCCTTATCTTAGTACTAAACCTACTTTTTTCTTGTAAAAACGAACAATCCACTAACGCAAATGAGTCAGGAAGTATCAAAAAAATAGGAGCAAAGACCAAAGAACAACATCGCCCAACTTTCCATTTTACCCCACCCGAAAAGTGGATGAATGACCCAAACGGCATGGTTTATTATGAAGGCGAATACCATCTTTTTTATCAACATTATCCCGATTCTACCGTTTGGGGGCCCATGCATTGGGGACACGCAGTAAGTAGAGATTTGGTGACTTGGGAACATTTGCCAATAGCCTTATATCCAGATGAATTAGGCTATATTTTTTCGGGTAGTGCCGTAATTGATTGGAAAAATACGAGTGGATTTGGACAAGATGGACAGCCGCCAATGATTGCCATTTTTACCCATCATGAGCCAGAAGGCGCAAAAAATGGAACAACAACCTTTCAGTACCAAAGCATCGCTTTTAGCAATGACAAAGGGCAAACTTGGACAAAATATGTAGGCAATCCAGTTGTGCCAAACCCAGGTATTCGAGATTTTAGAGACCCCAAAGTGATTTGGGATGATGATTCGGAGCAATGGGTGATGGTTTTTGCGGCTTGGGATCATGTGAAATTATATGGTTCACCGAATTTAAAAGATTGGACACACCTGAGTGACTTTGGAAAGGAATGGGGAACCCATGCGGGCGTTTGGGAATGTCCTGATCTATTTCCATTAATCGTGAAAGGAAAAGGAGAGAAGAAGTGGGTGTTATTACAGAGTTTAAACCCTGGTGGGTCAAATGGTGGATCAGGTACTCAATATTTTGTTGGAGATTTTAATGGGAAAGAATTTATTATTGACCCTGAATTTGGTGAAAAAGCCAAACGAGATACGGCTGTTTGGTTGGATTACGGACGGGATAATTATGCGGGTGTCACTTGGTCGGATATATCTGTTTCGGATGGACGCCGCTTATTTATGGGCTGGATGAGTAACTGGGATTATGCACAGGTTGTGCCAACGGATAATTGGCGAAGTGCGATGACGATTGCTAGAAATTTAGTACTCAAACGAACCAATTTAGGCTTGACCTTATTTTCTGAACCTGTTAAGGAATTAAAAGGATTACGCAAATCAACCGATGTTTTTGATGCGTCAAAAGCACCAGGAGGTTTTTTGATGCCTTTAGCCGAAAATAAAAAAATAGTAGGCGAAGTCGAGCTTAACTTTACCATTCCTAAAGGGGCAAAAACAAAAGTCACCTTAGAGTTGTCTAATACTAAAGGGGAAAAATACGAATTAGGCTATAATGCGGCAACGAATGAATTTTTTAGTGACCGTCGAAACGCTGGTAAAGCAAGCTTTTCTGAAAAGTTTGCTACTAAAATTCATACTGCTCCTCGGTTCTCAGAGCATCCAATTATTGAATTACAACTATTTTTAGACGTAGCTTCCGCCGAATTATTTGCGGATAAAGGATGGACGGTAATGACCGATATTTTCTTTCCCAATGAAGCTTATACCAAATTAGAATTGGTAGCAGATGGCCCAATTGAACTACGAGAAAGTAAGGTGCATTGGTATTAAAATTAGGTAGTGATTGGAATAGTGTTTATTTTGAAATTATTCGTATAACAGCCTTTTCGCCATTAGCCTTTCGCCCTTTGCCGAATAAAGTATAATATACAAGCTAAAATTCATTAAAACTTCAATCAAGATAAAATCAAAAAAATGTTCAAAAATTACACCTTTAAAGTAGCCTTAGGTTTCTTATTCCTACTACCTGTTGTTTCCATTTCTGCCCAAGATCGCTTTGCCAAAGTAGAAATAAAGATCGAAAAATTAACTGATAATATCTATGTGCTCTTTGGAGCAGGTGGAAATATTGGTGTCCTAGTGGGAGAAGATGGCGTTATTATGATTGATGACCAATTTGCACCTTTAAGCGAAAAGATTTCGGCGGCTATTGCCAAAGTGTCGAATGAACCCGTTAAATACCTCTTAAACACGCATTGGCATGGAGATCATTCGGGAGGAAATGAAAATTTTGCGAAGAAAGGAGCCACGATTTTAGCCCAGCAAAATGTTAGAAAACGGATGGCAGAAGGATTAACCCGTTCTCCTGAAAGAGTAACACCACCTGCGCCAGCAATTGCCTTACCTGTGATTACTTTTTCTGAGGAAATGACGTTACATCTAAATGGAGAAGATATTTTGGCGATTCATGTGCATAACGCCCATACAGATGGAGATGCCCAGATTTTTATGCCTAAAAGCAATGTATTACACATGGGCGATACCTATTTTAAAGGGCGATGGCCTTTTATAGATATTCAATCAGGCGGATCAATTGATGGCTATATTACAGCCTTAAATCATGCTTTATTTTTAGTAGATGACGAAACGCAAATTATTCCAGGGCATGGATCTATGTCTAACCGAGCAGAGTTAATGGCGTATCGAGATGTGCTATCAACGGTTCGAACTCGAATTAAAAAAGCATTGTCAAAAGGACAAGATTTGGAAGCGATAAAAGCAGCGAATTATATCAAAGAATGGGAAGATTGGGGAGCAGGTTTTATCAATAATGATGTTATTGTGGAGGTTATCGTGAAGAGTTTGAGTGAATAATTTTTTTGTAGTGCCAAGCTCTGCTTGGTGTAAAAATCATACATGAAGGGGCTGTATCAAAACATTCGGCCAATATTTTTTAGCCGAATAAAATTTCAAAATCCTCCCCCTAAACCCCTTCAAAGGGGGAAAAGTTCTGTACAATTTGAAAAATCAGAATTTTTTATGGTGGATTTTTTCAAAATGAGTCTTTTGATACAGACCCCACTACAGAAAATTACAATTTCTTCGCCATTGAAGTTCCCAATTCTACCTTTAATTTAGGCAACTTGTTTTTTAAGCTTTCCACTCCTTCGGGCGTTACTTTTGTTTGCCATAAAAACAATTTTTCCAAATTAAGTAATTGCTCAATGGTGCTTAAAGCAGCATCGGTAATCTCCGTACCATAAAGATTCAAACTTTCTAAATTTTTAAGATTGGCTAAGTTCGGAATCCCTTTATCCGTAATAGGATTTTGTTGAATTTGTAAGCGAGTGAGGTTCGTAAAAGTGCCAATAGTGGTTAGCATATCATCACTAATATTTCGATTGGCTAAATTCAGCCAAGTAATTTGTTCTTTTGCTTGTGCTAAGGCTGTTAAATCGGCAGTAGAAGGCGTTTCGCCTAATTTATTATAGCGAATATCTAAGAAATTATTACCACTAGCTAAAGGAGAACCAGAGAAGCCAAGCTTAATTAAATTGTCCATGACTGTAGTAGGGACAGGCGCAACCGTAGCTGTTTCCACATAGGATTTTTTAGTCAAACTCACCTTTAACTTATCTGCTAAAATATACTTTATATCTTTCGGAATCGACATTTCAGAAATAGGCGTATCAAAACTAGCCCCTTCGTCAATCCACCAACCAATTAACTTCACTTCATCAAACCCTAAATGGGTTTTACCACCTGTCGGCATGAATTTTTTACTCGTTGGATCTTTTGTAATTCGTTCAAATAATTCACTATCAATCGCTTTGCCACCGACTAAAACAGGGCCACCATCTCCTCCTTTACTCAATAATTCCGCCGTGTGCATTTGCAAGCCTCCATTATCTTTATCTTGATTGTGGCATTCAAAACAACGTTTTTCCAACATCGGCTGAATCAAGTCTTGGTAAACAAACACCGAATCAGGGTTCTTAAATGTTTTTTGAGTAGTTGCCTCAGGCGAATTGCCAAAAGGTAAATATTCCGTTAAATAGGAAGCGCCGTGAGTCATGTTTCCGCCTAGATGCCCCGTTGTCATCAATAAGCCGACCATTGCCAGTAAACCTATTTTGTAAACGCCTTCTGGTAAGGCAAGTACTTCTGATTTAATAGCTAGTGCAATAAAAGATAAAACACCAACGCCAATACCCAACCACCGATGCCAAAATAAATGACTTTCATTATAGCCACCTTCATTGGCTAATAACCAGCCCATACCCGCAGCAATGACGGTACTAGCTGCTCCTAATTTTAACGAAAATAAAATCGCCGCATCCATGTTTTTAGAGCGTACCTTAGAATTAAAAAATTCCATCAGCATCGCCAATAGCAAAAAGCCAATTGGTAAATGCACAAAAACTGGATGAAATCGGCCAATAAATAAAGAAAAGGAACTTTCTAATAATAGCATAACCATCGAATATTTAAGGATGTATTTTATTTAAGGACTAAATTTAACTTTTTCCACTTAGTTTCAATAAAAACAATGCAAAAAATATCATTTGTGTTAATTTAAAAACCGAATAGGGGAATTATCGTCCAAGAAGGGAAGTTTTGGATTTATTAAAAAAAGAAAGAAAAAAGGCAAAGTCTGTAAAAAATCACCTAAGATTTCAGTTGAGCCATGCTTTATTCAAGGTAAAGAAATACCAAGCGGAGCTTGGCCCTACAGAAAAAATCCGTTGGGAAATAAAATCCGTTGGGAAAAGCTACTATAAGTCATCCTACCCCAATTTCCCTGCAATAAACCCTGTAGTCCAAGCAGATTGAAAATTATATCCACCAGTAATACCATCAATATCCATCACCTCGCCAGCAAAATATAAATTTGGGCAAACCTTACTTTGCATCGTCGAAAAATCAATACTCTCCAAACTAACGCCACCACAAGTCACAAATTCTTCTTTAAAAGTAGTCTTTCCTTTCACCGCATACTCATCATTCGTTAGTAAATTCACTAATTTATTCACTCCTTTTTTACCCAATTCTCCCCAACGCTTTTTCAAAGACAGTCCGCCTTTTTTCAATAAGAAATGCCACAACCTTTCGGGTAATAAATAAGGGCGATAATTAGCCAGAATTTTATTGGCATGTTCCGTTACAATACCTTTCAAAACATTCAAAACAATGGCATGATTCACTTCATTGACCCAGTTAACTTGTACTTTAAATTCATATCCTAACTCACTCAACAAACGAGCGCCAAAAGCAGAGAGTTTTAAAATAGCAGGTCCACTCATGCCCCAATGCGTAATTAATAAAGGCCCATCTGCCTTTAATTTAGTACCTTGAATACTGACCAACGCTTTCTCCACCACAATACCCATTAATTCCCTGACAGGTTCAGCGGGCATATTAAAAGTAAATAAAGAAGGCACCGGATCTTCAATTTTATGATTTAAAGCTTCTAACCAAGCCAAGCCATTTCTTTTAGGCGAACCACCTGTTGCCACAATCACTTTATTTATCAAAATAGCTGGATGTTTATCTCCAAAACCCAATTCCAAATTATCGTCAACCCGTTGAATTGTTTTAACCCCTTTCGTCACTTCAATCTCAACCCCCAAAGTACGAGCTTCAATCATCATACAATCTATCACACTCTGTGAACTTTGAGAGACGGGAAAAACACAATTATCTTCTTGAATAACTAAATGCACCCCTCTGGACTCAAACCATTTCATGGTATCGGGTGTGCTAAAAGTACGGAAAGCTTGTTTTAATTTTCTACCTCCTCTAGGGTAGGCTTTGACCAATTCTTTAATCTCTGTGCAGCCATTGGTCACATTACAGCGACCACCACCAGAAATCTTCACTTTTGCTAATAATTTTTTAGATTTTTCATAAATGGTTACTTGTGCGGTGGGATGATTCATTTTGGCATGAATGGCAGCGAAAAAACCTGCTGCTCCGCCTCCAATTACGGCTACTTTCATATAAGGATTGAAGAATGAACTAAGAATGATGAACTATAAACGATGAATGATGAATATATGGCTGCAATAAATCAAAGATTGATGACTGCTACTGCCTACTGTAAAACTGCTATTCCCAATCCTTAAAAGGCAATTTTACTAAGCTAGAATTATAATACCGAGGATCGCCCGTCACTTCTTGACCAATCCAACGAGGAATAGGGACCCGCTGATGCTCGTCGGTCAATTCGACTTCTGCCAACGCCAAGCCTGCATTATCACCCGAAAAAATATCTACTTCCCAAGTCAACTTACCAATTTTGACTAAATACCTCGCTTTTTCAATAATTGGTTGCTCACAAAGTTCTAATAAAGCCATTGCTTCAGCTACAGGAATTGGATACTCAAATTCTAAGCGAGTCATACCGACCGTTTTTCCTTTGATGGTCAAATAGGCTTTATCATCTCTGACTCTCACTCTGACCGTTCGCTCTTTACTCGTATTCAAATACCCTTGCTTGATAAGGGTTCTACCAGTTGCCTTTGCTTTCCAAGTATTATTTTTTAAGAGGAATTTGCGTTCTATCTCCTTTGCCATGAAGTCGGATTTTAATTGAGTTAAGAAGAAGCCAATTGTTTATATTTACGCTCATTTTGATTCCATTTGAATAAGCCAAAAAGGATGCTGATAATAATATAAACAGGCACTTTTCGCACCTCTAGTAAATCTACAAAATTGCCCCTATCCATATAAAAATAATTGGCGATTAAATTGATAATGTTAATCCCCACAAAAAGCATAATGGTGGCAATACCAATAAAGCGCACTTTGCCTTTAGTGCGTTCTTCGCCCCAATGCCTGATGAATTTCTGATCAGTTTCGCTCACTTTTTTTACTTTTTCGCTTATTGACGGGGCGATCTAATTTAATAACCTTTCTTGGTTTGACACCATCTGGTCGAGTTTCCGCTGTTTTAGGGGAAGTATTTTCCTTGGGAGGTACTTTTTCTTTTGGAGGCCTAGGTCCTCTCATGTGAATAATCAAGCCATCCAAAAATTTACGGACAATCTGATCTCCACAAGGTTGATAACTTGGGTGGTCATCTTTTCGAAAAAGGTCATTCAATTGCCCTTTATTAACAGTTAAACCAGCCAAGCCAATGATTTTTACAATATCTTCCGTTCGCAATTTATGTGCGACCCTTAATTTTTTTAGAATATCGTTATTTGTTAATCCCATGTTACAAAGGTAGCAGAATTATTTTGAGTGCGGTAATTAGTTGTCCGCTAATTCTTTCTACTTTCCATCATTTTATGATACTTATTATTCATGTCCACAAACTTTGTCTTAAACTCCTGTACCTTTTGTAGCATTTGCTGATTAGATTGGGCGGCTGATTGATTGACCATTTCTAATTCTTGATTTCTTTCCATCACGCTATCGACTTTCGATTTTAGCGTAGCTAATTCATGGTGGGTATCATAATGCTTCTTCTCCCAGTATTTTAAATCTTCCTTGAATTTACTATTCTGTGCTTTTAACGACCGTAGATTTGCTACAAAAGCCTTGTTTTCATTAATCTCTTTATTTTGTTTTTCAATTGTACCCGTCAATCGAGCCGTTTTTTCTTCCGCTAATTTTAACTTAGTTTTCAAGTCTTTAAATTGACGGTTAAAACTAGCCCGATCCGTCGTCCATTCTTTCAGATTGCTGGTATCTTGCTTATACTTATCTTCTAATTTTTTATGCGTCTTTTTAAGTCGGTCTAATTCGGTGCTCAACTGCTGAGCTTTAGATTTAAAATCTTGTCTTTCTGTTTTAATGGCAGCATTTTCAGCCGTTGTTGTTGCTATTTTTGTTTTTAACTCGCTTATTGTAGCTACGTGCATCGCTTCAATATCTGCCGCCTTTCCTTTCAAACTATCCGTTTGTTTTTTTAGCCGATTAATGTCTTTTTCTTTTTTAGCTACTTGTTTTTCCAAAGATTTATTCTCCTTATCTACTTTTTTAAAATCTGCTTTCCAAGTGCCTTCGGAGCGTTTTTTCCAAAACCAAGCAATAGTGGCACCGATGCCTGAGGCTATGAGAATAAGTAAAACTAGACTGAGGGTAGTTAATTTTATCATGATGGGAGATTGATGTATAGGGGAACTTTAGTTCCTCGTAATTTTTCGGGGAACTGAAGTTCCCCTATACTAATACCAACAAAACGCAGTTTCATCAAAAGAGATACCTAAAAAGCAGAAATAATCGGCGGTAAAGGCTGAATTAATTGCTGTTCCAACAAAATAGCCATTAAATTGAACCAGCGAGTCGAATGATCTATCACCCAACCGTCGCCGCTAATGGCAATTGCTCCATGTTCTGCCACCGCTTTATCTGGATTAAAGACCAATGCTACTTCCCAATCATAATTGGCTGCTGCAGCTTTTTCCAACAATCGAACTTTTAAGCGCCCACTATTAGAAACAGGTTGATCTAAAAACCAAAAGACTTTGGTCACGCCAAATTCCACTAATGTTTGACCGATTAAATCAATAGCTTGCTCCGTCTTTTGTACTCGCTTATAAGAACCATGTACGCCAGCAATATCTCGATAAACCCCATCCATTCCTTTAAACAGATACGCTCCTGACAAAGCCCCTTCTAGCAAAATCAATAAATTAAAGCCATCTATGACTACGGCTTGGTTTTGTAAATGGGTTATGGAACATGCTTTGGTTTGTCTTGCTACTACCGCAGACTTAGCAACACTCATACGCCCCAATGCCTTTTGCTGTCGAGCATTTAGTCGATAACGATTGCCGACTAATTGAGTCGCTGATTTTTCGCCATAGCTTTTGGATAATAGGAAGGATAGGTCGCTGACTGCTTCGTGGAAGATGGGCTGCCATTTTTTGGCGAAGATTTTTGGATCGTTTGGGTGTTGGCCTCTGTTTTTGATGGTGGATGGGTTTTAGTTAAAATTTTTCTACAAATTTACGAAAGTTATTTTATCGTTTTGTCGGATGATTGATCGACTGTTTATTAGACATACGAACTATGCGAAAATCTAACTTAATCATTTACTCAACCTAAACGGTAAGTATAGCACCTTTTTTTGTAAACGGAGATAATTTTTCTCATTCCGCCCCCACTTATAAAAATCATACCCAAATCCCATAATGATATAAACAAAAAATCGTACCCCTTCCAAAAAATAAGTAATGCCTTGACTAGTGACTGCTTGGAAATTTAAAATAAGATGGCCGCCATCAAACCCAGGATAAAAGTAAGCGCAAATTTGCCAACAAACCAAAGTTGACCATTGTTTCTTTCCTCCCCCCAAGATGCCATAAATTTTTGATTTTTTTCGATTAAATCCATTTTCGTTTTTTGATGATTGAATAGTATAATAGTCGGGGATTTGGAGTGAATAATCAAAAAAGTTCGATGAATACAAGGAGGAATTGGGTGAAAGTAGATGGTTTGACCTTCGTAGCTTGGAAATTCATTTCCAAGAAAAATATTTTACGTGGAAATGAATTTCCACACTACGGTTGCCCCAAATAAAAAACGCCTCTTCCCAATAAAGAAAAGAGGCGTTTTATAAAAACTACTTTCAGCTCAAAGCCGAAAAATTATCATTAACAACGAATTCATCATTCCTTTTAAGTCGTCTTATTAGACCCTAAAGTAGCCGAAATATATTCTCGATTCATCCGAGCGATATTGTCGACAGAAATCTCTTTAGGACATTCAGCTTCACAAGCTGTAACGTTAGAACACATCCCAAAACCTTCTTCATCCATTTGACCAACCATGCCTAAAACTCGTTGTGCGGCTTCCACTTTACCTTGTGGCAATAAGTTTAAGTGCGACACTTTAGCAGACGTAAACAACATCGCTGAAGCATTCGGACAAGCGGCTACACAAGCCCCACAACCAATACAAGTTGCTGCATCAAAAGCCTCCCCAGATAAATCCTTTTCGATTGGAATTGCATTGCCATCAATCGCACCACCTGTATTGACAGAGATATATCCACCTGCTTGAATGATTCTATCAAAAGCAGAACGGTCAACCACTAAATCCTTAATGACAGGGAAAGCGGCGGCTCTAAATGGCTCAATCGCAATCACGTCACCGTCGTTAAATTGACGCATATGTAATTGACAAGTCGTGGTGCCTCTTTGTGGGCCATGTGGTTGTCCATTAATCACCATGCTACAAGCACCACAAATCCCTTCTCTACAATCGTGCTCAAATGCAACAGGTGTTTTTCTTTCGGAGATTAATTTTTCGTTTAACACGTCCAACATCTCTAAAAAACTCATGTGCTCGCTGGCTTGGACTTTATGGGTTTCAAAATTTCCCTTATGTTGACCACTTTTTTGTCTCCACACTTTTAGGGTCAAATTCATATTACCGTGACTCATTTTTTTTAATTTTCAATTTTCAATTTATAATTTATAATTTTCAAAAATACTCATTAAGAGATGGAGCACTTTGCTTATAAATTTTATTGAAAATTACTTTAGAAAATTCCAACAACACCAATCTTGCACTTCTTTTATTTTAAACCAACCAAATCGTCCATTGTTTATCAAAAAAATGTCAGATTTAATTATTGTGAACTGCTTCACAACTCAGAGAGTTGTGTTACGGTCTACTGTTGCTGAGTTATCGTGCTTCCACTCATAACTCATCACTTATAACTCATAATTATTTATAAGACCTCGTCTTCAATTCTACATTATCGAAAGTCAATTCTTCTTTATGTAAAATTGGTTCGCTGTTGACATCGGTCCATTCCCAAGCAGCCGTATAGGTATATTTATCATCTACCCGCATAGCTTCTCCTTCAGGAGTAGCATATTCTTCTCGGAAGTGACCACCACAACTTTCATTTCTATCTAAGGCATCTACGGCAAATAATTCTCCCAGTTCGATAAAGTCAGCAACTCTTGCGGCTTTTTCTAATTCTGGGTTAAATTCATCTTGCTTGCCCGGTACAAATAAGTCGCTGTAGAATTCTTTTCTGAGGTCTTGAATTAACTTTCTGGCTTTTTTAAGTCCTTCTGCATTTCTTGCCATTCCACAGTATTCCCACATGATTTTTCCTAATCTTCTATGGAAACTTTCTACAGATTGGTTACCTTGAATATCTAAGAAACCTTGTAATCGCTTATGCACATCTGCTTCTACTGCGGCAAATTCTGGTGCATCAGGAGAAATTTTTGGGGTTCTAATTTCTTTCGACAAGAACGTTCCAATAGTATAAGGAATCACAAAATAACCATCTGCTAAACCTTGCATTAAGGCCGAAGCACCTAAACGGTTGGCACCGTGGTCACTAAAGTTAGCTTCTCCTAAACAGAATAAACCAGGAATATTTGTTTCTAAATGATAATCTACCCAAATACCGCCCATTGTATAGTGAACAGCAGGATAAATTTTCATTGGGAATTTGTAAGGATTTTCACCAGAGATCTTTTCGTACATTTCGAAAAGGTTACCGTATTTTTCCTCTACTACCTTAGTTCCTAATTTGGTGACAATATCTTTTCCAGGATTGTGTAATCCCTGAGAGTGTGCGGCTGATTTTCCGTATCTTTCAATCGCTGCGGCGAAATCTAAAAACACCCCATTTCCAGTTGCTACAATACCATGCCCTTTATCACATTCTACTTTTGCTGCTCTAGAAGCAACATCTCTTGGTACTAAATTACCAAAAGCAGGGTAACGACGTTCCAAGTAGTAATCTCTATCTTCTTCTGGAATATCTAGTGCAGTCTTTTTACCTTCTCTAATTGCCTTGGCGTCTTCTAATTTCGCTGGTGTCCAAACCCGTCCGTCATTTCTTAAACTCTCAGACATCAAGGTTAATTTAGATTGGTAATCGCCCGATACTGGAATACAAGTTGGGTGAATCTGCGTATAACATGGATTCGCAAATAATGCACCTCGCTTTACCGTTCTCCATCCTGCACTTACGTTACTCCCCATTGCATTGGTGGATAAGTAGAAAACGTTTCCGTAGCCACCTGTTGCCATAACAACACAATGAGCTGCGTGACGCTCTAATTTACCCGTCAATAAGTTTCTTGCAATAATACCTCTTGCTTTTCCGTCGATTTTTACCAAATCCAACATCTCATGTCGGTTATACATCGTCACACTACCTTTAGAAATCTGACGAGATAAAGCTTGATAAGCACCAATCAATAATTGCTGACCCGTCTGACCTCTTGCGTAGAAAGTACGACTCACTTGCACCCCACCAAAAGAACGGTTGGCTAATAATCCACCATATTCTCTTGCCAACGGCACACCTTGTGCAACGGCTTGGTCAATAATGGAAACACTCGCTTCTGCCAAACGGTGAACATTTGCTTCTCTGCTTCTATAATCACCTCCTTTAATAGTATCATAAAATAAACGCCAAACAGAATCTCCATCATTTTGGTAATTCTTGGCTGCATTAATACCTCCTTGGGCCGCAATAGAGTGTGCCCGTCTTGGGCTATCGTGAAAAGTAAAACATTTTACATTATACCCTAATTCCCCCATTGTTGCAGCAGCAGACGCACCTGCTAATCCCGTTCCAACCACAATCACTTCTAATCTACGCTTATTATTTGGGGCGACTAAAGGCATTGAACCTCGATAATTTGTCCATTTTTCGGCTAGTGGGCCTTCTGGAACATTATTCTTAAGTGCCATATATATTTGAATTTAAATTTTAAAGGTATCAGGTGTCGGGTTTTAGGGGGCAGGTCGGCACGTATAGCCTGAAACCTGATACCTAATACCCGATACCCATTTATCACATGTTCTTAACAAAAAAGACAATTGGAATTAAGGCAAATCCTAAAGGAATTAAAATAGAATAAGCATTTCCCAAAAACTTAATAAAAGGCGTATATTTTTGGTGATTTAAGCCCAATGTTTGAAAAGCTGATTGGAAACCATGCATTAAGTGCATCCCGATAAACAACATGGAAACCACATAAAACAAAACAAATCCAATATTCGTAAAGGCTGCTTTGACAATAGCATATAAATCATTGGCTTCTACTCCGTCATACATTTGCACAGGCACATCTCCTATTTTCATTTTGAACCAAAACTGTCCCATGTGGATCACTAAGAAGATAAAAACAATCGTTCCTAAAGCGCCCATTCTTTTGGCAATACCAGCATTGGTACCTGTCGCTCTCGTTGCCTGTACCGCATACCCCTGACCGCCCCTTGCTTTTCTATTTTTCGCCCATAGTAACCAACCTTGAGCGGCGTGTAATAATATAAAGGCATATAAACCGTAAGAAGTAAATTTAATTACTGGATTCGTCGTCATAAACTTAGCATATAAATTAAATGCTTCCCCTCCGTCTGGAATTAATAATTGCAAATTACCAATCAAATGTACTAGTAAAAAGACAATCAAAAACAAACCCGTCAAACTCATAATGAGCTTCCGACCGATTGATGATGTTAGAAATTTAGTAAACCAATTCATGTGCTGATGAATATTATGTAGTTGTTAAATATTAATGTAAAGTGGCTATCTAGCTCACACTTTTCCCACAAATGTATTTATTAAAGCGCAAAATCAAAGATTTAGTTGGGATTTCCCGCTTTTTGATTTCTTATTTAGAATTATTCTATTTACAGGTTTCCTCACGAATTATACTCCCCCACGAATTTTAGGGTAGATGAAATTTTAGATAGACGATCTTGATTGCTGGATATGCGGCTTACCTTTAATCCTTCTAAAGGGTTTTCTTATAAAAACTTTCGCAGCTAAAAATCAAGCCAAAGACTTGAAAAATATCGATTCGAAGATACAATCCATAGCCGTCAGGCTAAGAATATAATCATTGATAATCAGTAATTTACGATGATGTCGATATTTTAAGATTGCATCTTAAAATCAATATTTCTTACGTTTTCAACGTAATTTGCTTGCAAAAATCCAGATTTTGAATCGTTAGCCTGACGGCTATGGATACAATCTTCGAATATCGGCTTCAGAGTCTAACTAAAATTCGTTGTCGATGGTCGAAGATTGCATCTTCGACCCAATATCATTCATGTTTTCAACATGATTTTCAGTAAAATCATTTTTATAAGAAAACCCTATATCCTTCTATCCCTTCCTACTTCAATCCTTGTAAATAGCTTAACTTTGCGCTTTTTATAATATAAATGGTGCATCAGGAATATGTTCACTATGTACCTTCAATCCTAAAAAGATGGCTAGTAACCGTGTCAAAAAAGTAAGTTTTACTACCTTTTTAAAAAAATTCCCACCAGTAGCGTTGCCTGTAACGTTAGGGAGTGATACCCATATAGAGTTTAGTCGGGCGAACACACCATTAGACCCGTTGGAAATTGAAGATTATATCATCCCTCTAGAGGAAAATGAAGTAGATGAATTTACCGAGTTTATCCCTTGTTTTTGTATTCCAGATACCGATGAATTTATTGGAATTATCTATTTCAAAGCGGGCTTGATGGATTATCAATATCGAATAGTCACTTATGACAAAGGTGGAGTAGTAGTAGCAAACGAGGTGATTGGCGGACTTTTTTCTAATGGAAAGATGATTGCGCAATCAGTAGCGACCATTGATCCGTCTTGGACGATTCATATTGTATCTGGGCAAGGAAAAGCGGATGCGACGACTTATGATCCATTGGAAAGTACGACTAAGGAATTAGAAATGTTTAAGGATGGGGTTATTGGGTTACTGAAGTAGTTTTAACAGTTATCGGTTGTCAGTTTGACGTACTAAACTGATGACAGACAACAGACAACTGACAACCGACAACTGAAAGATATGAAAAAAGCCCTATTCATCTTCGCAGCCATTATTCTTGGAAGTATTTTTACTTTTGGTCATGCCTATACCTATTTGATTCGGTACAATCTGATGGTAATGCTCTTCTTTTCTTTTTTAGGCATTCAAGTGAATTGGCAGTTATTTAATTCAACGCATTTTAAAATATTGGCGGTTAATATTTGCTTACCCTTATTTTTGTATGTGTTAATCCAACCATTTTTTCCGAATCTTGCCTTGGTCGCTTTTGTCGTCACCATTGTTCCGACGGCGGCAGCAGCACCTGTCATTGCACAATTATTGCAAACTAGGGTAGGAGAAGTAACCGTTTCGGTGATTCTATCGACGCCAATTATTGCACTACTTCTACCTATATTATTATCTTATTTCTTGAAAATAGAAGGAGCTATTTCTTTAGAAAATTTAGTTTATCCAGTACTATCACTTGTTTTTATACCTTTAATTATTAGCCAAGGTATCCGAAATGGCTTACCAAAACTAAAGCAACAGGTTGAACGGTTTGAGTTTATCAGCTTCCCCTTATTTTTATGCAATATTGTTATCGCTTGTGGCAACGCCTCATACTTTGTACAAAGTAATCAAGAAATTATTGGCCAAGAATTGGTGGTCATTTTACTATTGGTAAGTTTTTTATGTGTCTTACAATTTCAAATTGGTGCTTTTATTGGTAGAAAAAATAGCGTACTTACTTATAGTTTAGCTTTGGGACGAAAAAATACCATGATTGGTCTTTGGATGGCCTTGACTTATTTTAATCCTGTTGTTGCACTAGGTCCTATTATATACATCATCATGCATAACGTGTATAATTCTTATCAGATTTGGCAGGTGGAAAATAAACGGACTATTATTGGATAACTTCCTGTTATCCAGTAATTTTTGCTACTTTAATGTAAATACTCATTACCTAATTGAAATTCACAGCTCAGAGAACTATGTTACAGTAGATTTAATTTACTGGATAACGGGAAGTTATCCAGTAAAAGGTTACCTCGCTAAAATTTCTGCCATTTTCACCATTTCATCATCTAAATCCTTCGTTTTCTTAATGGCATCTTTGAAAGTAGTATACCTTACTTTATTATTAACAATTCCAGCCATTACGCCAGACCGACCTGCTAATAAACCTTCTACCGCATAATAACCCATTTGACTTGCCAGCACCCTATCCGCAGCGTTTGGGGAACCACCTCTTTGCAAGTGACCAATAATAGAAACTTTGGTTTCATAATGTGGACAACGTTCTTTAACGATTCTCGCAATTTCTTGTGCTCCTCCGTTTTGATTGCCTTCTGCTACAATAACCAAGCTGAATAATTTCTTTCTACGAGCCCCTTTTTGTAAGCTATTGATTAAATCTTCAATCGGCGTTTCTGTTTCTGGACAGAATATTTTAGCTGCTCCACTACCAATCCCTGCATTCAATGCAATAAAACCTGCATGGCGCCCCATTACTTCTACAAAAAACAGTCGATTATGAGAATCGGCGGTATCTCTAATTCTATCCATTGCTTCAATAGCCGTATTTACTGCGGTATCAAAACCAATGGTATTATCGGTACCATATAAATCATTATCAATCGTACCGGGGACGCCAATAATGGGAATACCATATTCTTTTTGGAAGATACTGGCTCCTGTGAACGTACCATTTCCACCAATGGCTACTAATGCATCAATGTCATTAGCAGCGATATTTTCATAAGCTAAGCTACGTCCTTCTGGCGTCATGAATTCCATGCTTCGCGCCGTTTTGAGGATCGTTCCACCACGATGGATGATATTACCAACCATCTTAGTTTCTAGCCGTTGAATATCTCCTTTTATCATGCCTTCATAGCCTCTTCGGATGCCATAGATATGTAAATCATGATAAGCAGCAGTTCTGACAACTGCTCTAATCGCAGCGTTCATTCCTGGGGCATCTCCTCCTGAGGTGTAAACGGCAATTCGTTTAATATCTGTCTTTTTTTCGGTAGCTGTTTTTTCGGTAGCCATTTTTTATTTTAAGTAAATGGTTGATAAATTTTGCTCTAGCGTACACTTTTGAAATTATTTCCGAAATTGAAAATTTGTAGGATATTCTTCTTCTTTGGATGCAGGGCTACTAAGTTCAGTTTTGGACTAAGAATAAAGGTTAAAGTATTGATTCTAAATTTGAGGTTTGCAGGATTGAATTCCCCCTTTGAAGGGGGCTAGGGGGATGTTTTAGGTACAAATTCCAACTATTCTAGAAGAAACCAAATTTACATCCCCCAACCTCATTCAAAGGGGGAGGATACCCTGCAAGTTCTGAATATCTAGGCAAAATTTTTAACATTATAAAACTTGTCAAATAGAACTTAAAAGCTCTTTTCAAAGGAGGAAAAACCTATTGCTAATCCTTAATTTTCTGTAGATAATAAAGTATACGATAATGAAATAAATTTTACGTTTATCGTTGAGTCTAAAACTCAAAGTCTATGAAATTCAACCAACCCATCAATAGGTTGTCGAATAATCTTGCCTATTTGCAGTTCATTTGCTGCAAGGCGTTCTCTTAATATATCTTTTAAAAAGTAGGCAATAGATCCAATAAAATGAATGGGATAATTAGCTGCCCCATCATATTTTTTGACTTGCCGTTGAATAAAATGATCAAAAGCATTTTTGACCATTTTTTTGATAAAAGGGTGTGCTTGTTCTCGAATGATAAATTTGGCAAAACTCGCTAAATAACGGTTACCAGATTTGGATTGGTAAACATTTTCTAGCATTATTTTTTTAGAAATTGGTTGTACTTGAGTTAGTTTATCAGCCAATGCTTTGGGTAATTCCCGATAAAAATAACTTTTTAATAATTGTTTGCCTAAATAAGCCCCACTTCCTTCGTCGCCCATGATAAACCCTAGTGCAGGAACATTATCTATTATTTTTTGCCCATCGTATAAACAAGAATTGGCGCCTGTTCCTAAAATGCAGGCAATACCTGCTTTGTTACCACAAACTGCTCTAGCTGCCCCTAATAAATCATTGGTTACTTCAATTTTCGCTATTGGAAAAATAGCCTCTATTGCTTTTGATACAATGGAACAACTCGCTTGATTCCAACAACCTGCACCATAATAATAAACCTGAGTTAGTTGCTGATTGATCCCCTTATCGGTAAAGGTACTAGTTAATTCCGCAATTATTTTTGCTGTATTCGTTAATACAGGATTAAAACCAATCGTACTAACTGTTTGCATATTGCCCTTATCATGGACAATTCTCCAGTCTGTTTTAGTAGAACCTGAGTCGGCAATTAGTATCATAGCTTTTAAAATTAAAAATGTGAAATCTAAAAATCAAAATGTAAAAGTTGACCCTATATTGTACCAACTTTTCAATTTTAAATTTAGTATTTTCAATTTTAGATTTAATTAAAAGTGTACTTTTTACACTAAGTTGAATTCCACAAAGATAAATGATGAATTGGAAATACGAAAGGAAATATAGAAATATGATTATTTAAAATGCTCGACCAACGCCTAAATTATAGTTAATGCCCTTAAAACCAAGCTCTTGTAGTTCTTGAATTGCCCAATAATTGCCATTCGGGTTGGGGTAAGGATTCCGTAATTTATACCCTAAATCTAATCTTAAGATGAAATATTTAAAATCTACATTGATACCGAAGCCTGTGCCGAGGGCAATTTCTCGCCAAAATCTAGTGCTGAATTGAGAGCCAGGTCGGTCTAAATCCTCTTGGAGCGTCCAAACATTTCCACCATCTAAAAAGATAGTGCCTTCAAAATCGAAACTCGCAGATTGTAGCAGTAAAAAGCGATACTCTGCGCTAAAGATGAGTTTAACATCTCCTGTTTGATAAAATGGAGTCGCATTTTCTCGATAACCAGGGAATGTACTAGGGTCTCGGTAACTACCAGGGCCTAATTCTCGCACTCGCCATGCTCGAATACTATTGGGACCACCCGCAAAAAATTGCTTGACATAAGGCACATCTTCGGAAGTGCCGAAAGGAAAGGCAATCCCACCATTCATTCTAAAAGCAAAAGACCGAGTAGGTCGTAAAAATTTAAAATATTGTGCATCAATATCCAATCGACCATATTGTGCAAAAGCCAATCCAGCTAAAGAGAACGTATCTCTATTTTCGGTACGAAACTGATTGGCAACGGTATTGGTTGCCAATGCTTCTAAGCCCGATACTTCAGAATTTAAAAACAAACGCCAATTAGAGTTTTTTCGATTATTTCTACCTGCAAAGGAAAAACCAAATTCTCTAAACAATAAACCTGTAAATAGTTGATCTTGGTTGAAGGTTCGTTCTAAGAAGGGATTATCATCAAAAGCTTCTGCACCACTACTGCCAGGTTCAACGGTTGGTTGAAAGATATTAATCCCAAATTGTTTGATAAAATAGCGTCGATTTGGATTGTTCTGAATTTCGTAACCTAGTGAAATATCGGTACTGAAATAGCGCCAGAAATCTCTTCTTTGGGTCCAATTTAGTCCTAGTGTAAGTTTGGTATTCGCATCTTCCAATAAACTATTGTAAAATTTATCTCCAAAGACGCCAATATTATGCATCAGGCGAACAAAGCCAAAAAGGTCTCTAAATTTTGGAATACTAAGGTCAAATTGTGGGCTAATATCATAATTGTCAATAAAACTACCAGCCGTATTACGACCCACCTGCAATCCAAATCGTAGACTAGCATTAAAAGATTCTGATCCACCAAAGGCATTTTTATCTTGGTAAGACAAAGAAGTTTCTATGCCATTTAAATTAGAATTAGAAACAGAATTAAGAGAAGTTGTATTTTTATATTCTAAATTTCCACCAACACTCCTTCGTTGATTAGCCGGCAAATAGATGTTAAAATTGATACTGGACGTCGTGTCATTGATTACTTTTTCATCTAGATTAGCAAACTTAAAAATACCTAATGCCCCTAAATTTTGGATGGTCTTGTTATAATTTTTTTGACTGTATAGTTCACCTTTTTTGAGAAAAATCCGACTGGCGATAACATCTGAACGTACAGCGTATTTTTTCTCTTTGGGCAACATAAAATGAATGCCACTAATTAAACTATCTTTTAGGTATATTTCCGATTCTTGTGGATTATAATAAGGATGCACATAAATATCTCCAATTTGGTAGGTTTTGTGAAAAGTCGAATCATTGATAGGGAATACTTCTAAGGATAAAGCAAGTTGGGTTATCTTAGCGGAATCGGTTTTAGTCGCTAATTGATCAAAATAATTGACATAAAAATTTCGATAGCCTACATTCCTCAAATGAGTTCTAATGCGTTGTTTTTCTTCCTCGTATAACTGATTCGAAACAGGACTTCCTTTTTTGAAGACGGTAGCGGGGCTAATATCATTTAAAATGCATTGAATAGCCGTATCTTTACTAATAAATTGGATGGTGTCAACGGTAAACAACCGTTTAGGATCAACGATATAAGTAACTTCGGCTTGCTTGCGTTTGATCTTGGCCTCGAAACGAACCTGCGCTTCATAATATCCCTTTTTTTCTAACAAAAATTCCATTGACTGCGCAGTTTCAGCTGCTAATGCTTCGCTATAAATGCTAGGGAATTCTGCCACTAATCGCTTTGATTTTTTATCTTTCTTTTGTTGTTTTTTTCTAGATTTATAATAGAACCAACGGCGGTTAATTAAGAGAAATTTAGAATTGGGTTTTTGTTTAACGATCCCTAATAAATCACCTGCTAATTTTTTCTGTTTTTTTATTTTATGAGCGGTTTCAAATTTAATGTCGCTTTTTTTAAGGAAAGCTTCGTCTTCTTGTAGGTATTTTGTAGTGTTGCAGGAAAATAACAGCAACCAACTAGCAAAGAAGCAGAGTCTTTGCCAATGATGGAAAAAATGTATGTTATTTTCGTTGCTCATTAATATAATAAGAAGTTATTGTAAGTTATTAGAAGTTATTGTTTTAAAGTGATTAAAGGTTATGTTGCCTCACGAATAATAACCTTTAATCACCTCAAATAACTTCTTCATAACCTCTAATTTTTCATGCTGACCAGAAATACCCTCAAATATTTACAATCGCTTAAACAGAAAAAATTTAGGCAAATGTATAATAATTTTGTAGTCGAAGGAGAAAAAATGGCGACAGAAATTATTCAACACCAAGGGCTTACGCTAGAAGGTATTTTCGCACTAGCACCTTGGATTCAAGCCAATCGATCTATTTTAAGGGATATGGATACCATTGTCCAAGAAGTGAATCCAAAGGATTTAGTCCGTATCTCTAGTTTAAAAACGCCCAATCAAGTACTTGTGGTCTGTAAAGTACCGACTTATGAACTAGATTTGACGACAATTAACACTAGTTTAACCCTCTTTTTGGACAACTTACAAAATCCGGGAAACATGGGTAGTATTCTACGAATTGCGGATTGGTTTGGTTTACCTTATGTCTTTTGTTCTAAAAATACGGTCGAGGCATTTAATCCGAAAGTCATTCAAGCGTCTATGGGCGCTTTTTTGCGGGTCAAAATTATTCCGATTGAATTTGAGGAATTAAAGGAAAAATTACCTGACCTACCAACATTTGCGGCGGTACTGCAAGGGGAAGATGTTTTTAAGGCCAATTTACCTAAAAATGGATTGTTGGTGATCGGTAATGAAGGCGCTGGTGTTTCTGTGGCTATTACAGAACGGGCTTCACATTTAGTTCGGATTCCTAAGGGAAAACAGGGTGGGGCAGAGTCTTTGAATGCGGCGGTGGCAGCGGGGATTTTATGTGCGGCTATTACTAATTGATGAAGTTGGGTTGTCCCAAAATCATAAAGGGTTTTCTTATAAAAATGTAAAAACTCCCGTTTCGGCAATTTTCAATTTTCAAAAATGGATAAATGCCAAATTTTGAACTAGAAAGCATTATTATAGGAAGTAGTTATAATCTTTGACCTTTTTCTTCCTTAGTACGTCCTTTTGAAAATTGAACATTGATAAAACAGATTTATGATTTCTGAACTATGATTTAAGATTTTTCACCCCTTTTATTCCCCAAAAGCCACGGCAAACCCCTCATCAATCAAGCCTTCAATAGTTGCTTGATGCCCGGCATCCAGTTGTAGTAAATTAGCTTGTCTTGTAATTAACAAAGCTTGTTCATTTTGCGTCAAACGGCCAACCGATTCATCTAAATTTCCAAAACAGTAAGTAACATTTGTCAAATCGTCATATTTCGATAATTCGACGGTATATTTTTTAGAAGCGAAGCCTGCAAATAATTTATTATGATTTTTTTCGGTAGCGGTAAGCGTACTTGGTGCACCAGTAAAGGGCGTGCTACCATCAATAAAACCGCCTGTATTACCTTCGCTAAAAGATTGCCAAATAAGGTCAGGCATATCCAATCGACTAGCCATTAATAAATACTGGTCGGCAAGATTGATTCCTTCTCTGACCAATAATTCTTGGACTAAATAAGCACCGAAAGCAATTCCTAAAACATATACCTTTTTATCTTGGGCTTTAAAATATTGGATGGCTTGTACTAAAATATCAACACTTTTTTGGTTGGCATTCTTCGCTGCTTCAAAAGTAATTTCATTGGTGAATTGTTCTGCTGCTAGCGTTTGTTGTTGATGAAGATTAAAGATAAAAAAATCATTATCTCTATCTGTTAATTGTAATAGCTCTTTTAATTCATTGGTTGCCAAAGTACCACTTGGACCATTTTGTACATTAATTAAAACGACATCACTAAATACATTGCCAAAAAAAGTACCCAATCCCATCATTTCTGGATTCAGCATAACCCCTGTATTGTTCATGGCTGCACTTTCTTCCTCCGTAATCCGTTCTCTTCGACAGGAAAAAAGTATGGATAATAAAAGGGTGGCATGTATCAATAGTTGAAAAGGTCGTTTTCTCATATTACTATTTGTTCGTGTGTTAGAATAACTAGTGTAGTCGGTGCTAGTGGTTAGTCAAGAATGAAATATCGAGTGATAGAAGGCGGTTCTTTAATAGAACCTCCTCGTTTTGCTGACTAGAAAGAAAGAGATTCTATTAAAGAACCACTTTCTACCCGCCCGTCAAAACTTATTTGACAAAGCACTAGGGTAATCAGGAATAAAATTAAGCCCTAAGCATTTAAGAGGAGGAAAGAGGAGCTATTTTAATTGTCGGCAATTATCATTTTGGAGAGAGAGGCAGTTACTTTATGATTTCCATCCAATCATAAAGTGTACCATCTTCTTCAAAGGTTTCTACAAATTGCAGACCACATTTCTTTAAGATTTTTGGGAACTGATGTTTTTAGGGGCAAGAGAGGGACAGACTCGAAGCTCCAAATCTAAGAAATATTTCCAATTAAAATCGTCTGATATGCAACTTTGTTCCTTTCTGGAAATAATTAATTAGTCTAGCACTTGTGAATTATGACCATGAATTCCCTGTTTAACAATTAAACCATTATTGCCAAAATTATCTAAAATAATCTCTTCTTTTAAATCAACTAATGTCATAATGACCTGCTGTTTTCGACTACTCGACGTTTGTTTCAAAGAGGCAGTTTGATTAGAAAGGGGTACAATCGTTTTGATCCGATAAGCTGGAATATTCTGAGCTAATAAGAAATGCTCTACGACATCTGTCGCATTGGTAGAAGAAGGTTGTTGTCCTAAACGTTCTGGAATAATAATTCTTAGTTTCAGCGTAGGATGTTTCTTCAAAATAGTGGCTACTTCTTCTAATATAGCAACATCTATTTTTTGAATACTTCTTGTTTTTGATTGGATATAAATAGAACGACTAAAAATTTGGAAGTCAGTTACTGGTGAATTGTTGTCGGTGTTAGCGTCCGTAGTTGGAATACTAAAACCCATAGGCGAGGCGAGGATATTTAAATTGTTGAATTCTTTAAGTAGGGGGTTTTGACTAAATTCCTTTAATTGATTTTGAGCTTCCGCTAAAGTAGCAAAATTGCCCCAAGAATATTGGTGCATATTAAATGGATTTTGCTGGTGCTGCACCTGCTTAAATCCTGCAAAACTAAAGAAAGAAGGTTCAATTTGTTCTGTAAAGGCAGCGAGTTGGATACTGTATTTTTGAGCAAATACGGGACCGTATATAACTAGTAGGGTAGCTGAAAGCCACAATTTAAGGTGAAATTTGTTCATTGTTTATAGTTTTCTCTTATTGAGTCCGATGTTGATGTTGCTTGTTTTCTTGGTACAGAGAGAGTAGTTTACAAGCTAGAAAAAGCTTATGAAAAACGGATTTGTCGTTTATTGTTTGGAATAATTGTAGCGGATGTGATGGTGTTGATTAGGTTATTATTAATCGGTAATTGAGAGAATATTGTAGGTTGTGTCGTCAAAATACAACATTTATATAGAAAAGGAAAGACGTGTGCAGGTTATTAACATATTTTTTTAATTAGAATAATAAAATTCAAGTTGAAAGAATTCTTAATAATGGGGAGATATTGATGAAGGAAAACTGTAAGTTAAGATAGTAACTGGCACTACTTTTACAGTAATAAATAACACGTTCTCTCTCTATTTAAGAAATACCAATAACTAAACAACCACAAGCTGTCTCTACGTTCTGCTGAGACCAAATATTTAGTGAAAATATCAAGATTATTCAGTTTTGCTGAGGCTATACCTCATTAATAAAAGAAAATAAGCCATAATAGCAACCAATCCAATTCTTGTTCTTGCGCTATTTTTTCTTTCAGATAAAGGCGAGATTTGGCTAAATGCACTTTTACGGTATTAATAGAAATACCTAGACGCGTGGCAATTTTAGGATTATCTAAGCCTTCATAATAACGCAATTTAAAAACTTCTAAACGCTTAGGAGGCAAGGTTTCAATTACCTTTTCTACCTGTGCTAATTGTTCTTTTTCCAAAAATAAAACCTCTCCATTTTTTAATTCTATTATTGGATAATTGTTTAAATACTCCTGTCTAAGGCGAGCATCATTCGCAATTTTTTTAAGGTAATTATAAGCAATATCTTTTGCTATTTTGTATAAGAAAGCTTGGATGGGTAAGTTAGGATCAATAATCATTCGCTTTTTCCAAAGCGTGACAAACACATCTGCGGTAGCCTCTTCCGCCATGGTTTCTTGTTGCAGAAATTTTAAAGTATAATAATAAATTGTGGAGTGATATCGGTCATATATCCACTTAAAGCTAGTCGCATCTCCATTTTTTAGAGCGACTAAATGATGATATGTAATTTCTTTATCCAGTTTTATATTTTTTGGTCAGTCCGCTAAGTTTTTTATAGTAAAAAGCTATAAAGCTTATGTGAAGGTAAAAAAAAATCATAGAAAATAGAAAAAAAATGAAAACAGAGTAATCCTTTTTCATTTTGGAATTGGTATAGGGGAGAATAATGGAATTAACAAACAATCCAATCACAAATTAAGCTTATTACATGGACGTAAAAGAACAATTAATTCAAAAACTTTTTGACAATCAATGCACGAAGGAAGAGTTGAATTTGCTTTTTGAATTAATTCAAGGGGATGATGCTGAAACAGCACCTGCTATAATGATGACTTTGCTACAACAAATGGAGCAGGTGCCAAAGTTAGCTGCAACAAAAAAGGATAGAATTTTTGATAGCGTATTAAATCAAACTTTAAAAGCTGATTCGACTGATAAAAATCGAGTGATTCCAATGAAATCTAATAAACGATTCTATTGGATAGGAAGAGCTGCTGCTGCTGTCTTGTTTTTGGTGGTTGCAGGTTGGTTTGTTTTCCAAGAATTGAATCCCTCAGAACTAATCGCTCAAACAGGTTTTGATGAACAAAAAGAAGTGATGTTACCAGATGGGTCTCAGGTCACTTTAAATGGAAATTCCACTTTACAATATTTTGCTGATTGGTCAGCAGGCGAAACGAGAGTTGTAAAATTACAAGGCGAGGCTTATTTCGAAGTAGATAATAAGGAAGCTACAAATACCAAATTTCAGGTTTTAACAAAAGATTTAACGGTAGAAGTATTAGGAACTATTTTTAACGTGAATACTCGTCAAGAAGCGACTAAAGTTTTTTTGGAGGAAGGAAAAGTGAAATTAAATCTGATAGACAAAAAGTCTTCTAAGTTAACTTTAAAACCGGGAGAATTTGTTAGTTATTCCGCAAAAAGAAAATCATTGGAAAGACCACATAAAGTAGCCAATGAACTACAAGTCTCTTGGAAAGACGGTTATTTAACTTTTGAAGATACCTCTTTAAAAGAAATCCTAGAAAAATTAACGGCAACTTCTAATTTAGAATTTGAAATTGAAACTGCTGAGTTAGCAGAAAAGAAATTTAGGTTGACTATTCCTAATAATAATATCCCTGTGGCAATGGAATTATTAGGTAAGACTTTAAGCAAAACAAACGCAAAAATTCATAGTAAGGAAGGTAAATACATTTTTACAACAAAACCAGAATAAAAAATAACCGCAAGGTAGTGAAGTACCTGCGGCTATATGCTTAATTAAATTCATACAAATTTAAAAACTGACAAAATTATGGAATTATTGATGTCTTACAAAAAAGTAAGGGTCTTTTTTCTACTTTTCTGCTTTTTAGGGTTGACTTACCAAGGTGCTTTTGCCAACATACCCATTGAAAAGGAAATAGCAAAAGAGCGATACCTTAGTGAAATTCTCGATGAAATAGGGGAAAAATACCAAGTGTTTTTCAATTATGAATCGAGTTTAATCTCCAACATTAAATTGGATTTCAAATTAGCGGAAGCGGAAAGTTTAAATAATGCCGTTAATCGAC
Organism: Saprospiraceae bacterium; assembly: GCA_965277445.1. Taxonomy (GTDB): domain Bacteria; phylum Bacteroidota; class Bacteroidia; order Chitinophagales; family Saprospiraceae; genus JAFMDF01. The sequence continues at coordinate 994,606 of CBDICY010000013.1, forward strand.
TAATGCGATTGACTAATTTGAAATATGAATTAACAAGTGAGAAGTTTGTCATCATCTATAGAAATGATAAACAAGGGAAGAAAAAGGCAAAAAAAGCGAAAAAGCAAATTAAAAAATTACAGAAATTAGAAAAACAAGGAGATATTCAAATTCAAAGAAAAAGTGCTAACCCTTTAAAGCGTTCCTTAAATATTTTGGATGCAGCGGCGCTTTTTCAAAAACCAACCCAAACAGTTGCTGGTACGATTAGCAATGAAGCAGGAGAACCGCTTATTGGTGCATCCGTCTTGATAAAAGGTACGAGTACGGGAACAGTAACAGATTTTGAGGGCAAATATAGCTTAAGTGTGGAGGATGGTAATGCAGTACTAGTTTTTTCTTACACAGGGTATCAGGAACAAGAAGTCACCGTTGGGACTAGAAGTATTATTGATATAACCATGCAAGAGGGAACCGTTTTAGACGAAGTAGTCGTGACCGCTTTAGGATTAAGTAGAGATAAAAAATCCTTAGGGTATTCGGTAACGCAAGTAGATGGAGAAGAAGTCAGCCGAGTAAAAACTGCTAATCCTTTACAATCTATTAGAGGTAAAATTGCTGGGGTCAACATTAGCAATAATGCCACAGGAATCAAGGGATCTGCGAGAGTAATCATTAGAGGTAATAGTACGCTAGGCGGTAATAATCAACCTCTTTATATTGTAGATGGAATTTCGTTACAAAATCAACAATTAGGTTCTGCTGGTGAATGGGGTGGTGTTGATAATGGGGATGGGCTATCAGCCTTAAACCCAGATGATATTAAATCTATTAGTGTGCTAAAAGGTGGAGCTGCGGCTGCACTTTATGGTTCTAGAGCCTCTAATGGCGTCATTATTATCAACACAAAAGATGGAAGTAATAGCTCAAAAGGATTAGGTGTTGAAGTGAGTAATCAAACCGTATTTACAAAAATAAATGGTTTATATAGCCCGCAAACAACCTATGGCAATGGAGTCGCTGGTGGTTTGCCTACAGACCCAAGAGATGTCTTTAATTCATGGGGACCAGCTTTAGATGGTTCTTCTAGAGCTACTTGGGATGGTTCTAATCAACCTTATAATCATGCTGGAGATAATTTATCGAGGTTATATGAGACAGGGACGAATACGATTAGTTCAGTTGCCATCACTTCTAATACAGATAAAGGAAACACTAGATTTTCTATGTCTTACGCGGATGGGCAAGACGTCGTTGCTACCTCTAAATTGGAAAAATTATCCTTTAATATTAATACCAACCAGAAGTTATCAGATAAATTGACTTTTGGAACGAGTGTAAAATATAGTGATATTAAAGAAACAGCTAGTCCTGTAGTGGCAACAGCACCGATGAGTCCAAATGGAATTATACGCTATTTTGCACCAAATATTGATGTAAGGGACTTTTTGGGTGATTTTGGGAATGGTACGACTAATGGTTTCAATGAGTTTTCTCCAACTTCTAATATTTTTAATACCAACCCCTATTTTGCCTATTATAATAACATCACCTCTGCCGATAAGGAACGACTATTAGGTGCAGTAAATTTGCGGTATGACTTGACGGACTTTTTGTATATAAGAGGTCGAGCAGGGATAGATAAAGCGACGAATCATTTTAATAACCAAACATTGAACGGTGCGCCTTTATTCCAACCAGGTGTTGCCTATAATGCAAAAGGGCAGTTATTTGAACAAACGCAAACAATTGACCAATATGATGCAGATATTTTTTTGGGAACGGATGGTATAGATATATCTGATGATTTTACCTTTACTGGTTTTGTGGGAGCAGGAACTTTTTCTTTTAAATCAGAAGCAGTCGGTGTATTTGGTAATCAAACAGTCATCCCTCAGTTAAATACGGTGCTGAACACAGAAAACCAACAAGGATTATATGGTTTTCAAGCTAGAGAAATTAACTCGGTTTATGGTTCTGCGGAAATAGCTTTTGCCAGTAAGGTTTATTTAACGGCTACTGCAAGAAATGACTGGTTTTCGACGCTTTCTGCAAGAGGTAAAACAACACCTAATAATGATTTATATGGCTCAGTTAGTATTGCTGCGATTTTATCGGACATGATAGACTTACCTGATGCCATCACCTTTGCGAAATTAAGAGGAGGGTACTCTCAGATTGCTGGTGGTGCGGATAACCCTTATGCTTTAAGTTTGACTTATGCGCTTGTTGGACAAGGTCACTTAGGTCAGCCGCTAGGGGCGATTAATGGGGGTACGATTCCAAATACTTCTGTTACGCCTTTCCAAAAGAATGAAACGGAAATTGGTTTAGATTTACGATTGTTCAAAAATAGAGTAGGGGTAGATTTTGCTTGGTATTCCAATGAAACTTTGGGAGATATTGTAGCAGCTACTACTTCCTTAGCCTCTGGATTTAATAATACCCTTATCAATTTAGGAGAAATAACCAATAAAGGAGTAGAAATATTATTGAAAGGAACGGTACTTGAAAAGAAAGATTTATCCTTGGATTTATCCTTGAATTATGCCAATAACCAAAGTGAAGTTGTCCGAACAGATGAAGGCAATGGGATTATTCAGGCTGGTGTTGCGGCTTTATTTCAATCTAACATCGGGCATATTCCAGGCAACCCTTACGGCGTTATTTACGGAAGTTCTTATGTCAGAGATGGTCAAGGAAGAATCGTACACCAAATGTCAAATGGAATTCCTATTCCAAAGTTTGAAGCCGTTAATAAAATATTAGGGTTAGGAGTACCACCCACCCAACTTGGGTTTGGTGCGGATTTAAGATTCAAAGGCTTTCATCTAAATGCTTTCTTTGAAGGAAAATTTGGCGGTACTATTGTTTCTGCCACCAACCAATCTATGAAACAATATGGTTTACATGAGGATACTGTTCCCGAAGGTGGAAGAGAGGCTGGATTTGTACCTGATGGCGTATTAGAAGACGGCACCGTTATTACGCAAACCCTTAGAGATGGAGAAATTTATTCTTACTGGAATGCAGGGACAAAATATGCAGTTGGGGAAGAGAATGCTTATAGTAACGATTTTATTAGAATCAGTCAGGTCAGTTTAGGCTATCAAATTCCACGAAAAGTTTTAGAAGGAACTTTTATTAGTAGTGCAAATATTTCTTTGGTTGGAAATAACCTTGGATTTATTTTTAAAGAAGTGCCAAATATTGACCCTGAGGCTTATTATAACACAAGAAACGCCCAAGGGGTTGAAGCGATTGGTATGCCTTTAGGTGAATCTATTGGTTTTTCTGTTAATTTAAAATTCTAATTTAAGATGAAAAAAATATTAATTTTAATTATAGCTTTTTCCATATCATTTGGGGCCTGTGATGATGGATTTAATGAGCTAAATATCGACCCAACGGCTAGCGTAGAATTAGACCTTAATCCAAAGTTTGCTTATTTATTTTTAAAATCGGCATCGGAGGAATACGAATTATCTTTTACCCAAATACTTTGTGCAGGGCAATTAGTCCAACAAGTAATGGATCAGACTTTCCCGCAGGCAAGCATTTATACCTTACGAGAAGATTTGAATTTTGCTTGGTGGGAAACGCAATATTCCACGACCATTAAATCGAATATAGATATTATTAATCAGCTAAATGCCGCTGGCAATACAGGTTCAGAAATGGGCATTGCAAGGATTTGGAAAGTATTTATTTTTCATACAATAGTCGATGTTTATGGGGACACCCCTTATTTTGAAGCGGGAAAAGGATTTACAGATGGCAATTTTAGACCTGCTTACGATGATGATGAGGCAATTTATAGAGATATGTTAAAAGAATTGGAAGAGGGCATTGGTCAATTAGGTACAAGTACGACCCTTGGAGCGGCAGATTTAGTATTTAATGGAGATACAGGAAAATGGAAGAAATTTGCGAATTCCTTGATGCTACGCTTAGCGATGCGTATGAAAAATGCAGATCCTGCAGGGTCAGATGCTTGGGCACAAAAAGCGATTAATGGCGGCACAATGGCCTCTAATGATGATACGGCATTTATGACGCATACGGATGGTCCAACTGACCTTAACAGAAATGCTTGGGGAACTTATGCGCCAAGATATCCAGATGCAAGAATTGGTGCCACTCTATATGATTGGTTAAAAGAGAGTGGAGACCCTAGACTTAATATTTTGGCAGACCCAAGCGGTCCTGCGGCAGGAAATAGATATGGATTAGAAAATGATAAATTGATGGAAATTTATGGGGAAACTACCGCAGACTATGCTATTGTCAATCCAGCAATCACTACCAGTACTACTCCTTGGATTTTTCTTTCCTTTGCTCAAACAGCTTTATTAGAAGCGGAGTTTGCAGCAGCGAAAGGAGACCATGCAACTGCAGAAGCGAAGTATAATAGTGCGGTAAGAGCCGCTATGCAAATTTGGGGTACTCATTTTGATGGGTCACTTTCCGTAGATGATGCGACGGTAGATGCCTACTTAGTTGCCAATCCTTATGATGCGGCAACTGCTGATAAAATGATTGGAGAACAATATTGGGCAGCCTCCTTTTTTGACTTCTTTGAAGGCTATTCTAATTTTAGAAGATCTGGTTATCCTGAGTTGAAACCTTTTGGAGGACATGACTCGCATCCAAACAATATCACTAATGGAACGATTCCAAGAAGATTAATCTATCCGCCAAGTGAGGCTTCTAAGAATGCGGATAATTTTCAAGCTGTTTTATCTGCTCAAGGACCGAATGAGCAGACGACTAGGGTTTGGTGGGATAAGTAAGACGAGAGGTCAGAAGTCAGACCAAAAAATAAATTTTTCTGTCAGAAGTCAGACTCTAGACGTAAATAATATCGCAAATCTGATGGCTGTCCTATAAAAAGATACTTTTAATTCATACGTAATGATTATGGGCAAGGTGACAAATTTGTCACCTTGCCTTATTTTTGTTTAGGTTTATGTTAATAAATACAGTATCCGTATAGATTTGATTAGCCATTATTCTTTTGTAATTGATTTTCATAAGGACACTTCAATTCTTCATTAATTCAATCCTTCTACTTATCTTGTCGAAATGAGAAATCTTGTTTTTATTTTATTCAGTAGCTTGATTGCGTGCTTGTTAGCCAATCCAATGGTTGCACAGCAGGAAAAACTATTTACCTTATTAGCACCCTCTCAATCTGGCATTTCTTTTAACAATACCATTCAAGATACCAAAGAACGAAATATCTTACTCTACGCCAATTTTTATGGCGGTGCAGGTGTTGGAGTAGGTGATTTTAATGGGGATGGGTTGCCTGATTTATATTTTGCAGGTAATATGGTAGCGGATAAATTATATTTAAATCAAGGCAATTTAAATTTTAAGGACATAACCAGTCAAGCTGGAGTTCAAGATGATGGTGGCTGGTCAACAGGGGTAACCGTTGCCGACATTAATAACGATGGACATTTAGATATTTATGTGAGTAGAGAATTATACGACCATCAACCTAATTTGCGCACGAATCTACTGTATCTCAATAAAGGAGACGGCACTTTTACAGAATCCGCCAAAGCCTATGGCATTGCCGATAATCAAAGAACTCGACACGCCACTTTTTTGGATTATGATAAAGATGGTTTTCTAGATTTGTTTTTATTGACCCAACCACCTAATCCTGGTAGCTATTCTGAATATTTCGGCACTCCATTATTGAAACCAGAATACCATTTGAAATTACTAAAAAATACCCGAAAAGATACTTTTATTGAAGTCACTCAGCTAGCTGGACTTAATACAACAGGCTTTCCGAATGGCGTTTCTGCCAGCGACGTTAATAATGATGGTTGGACAGACCTTTATGTGACGAATGATTTTTACGCGCCTGACTATTTGTTTATCAATAATCAAGATGGCACTTTTTCTAATAAAATTTATACCGCCACCAATCATATTTCTTATTATAGTATGGGCGTGGATGTGGCGGATATTAATAATGATGCCTTGTTGGATATTTTTGTAGTGGACATGGTGGCAGAAGATAATTTTCGCCAAAAATCCAATATGAGTGGGATGAACCCAAAAGCATTTTGGAATGTAGTGAATAGAGGCGGACATTATCAGTACATGTATAATACCCTGCATTTGAATAATGGAAATGAAACCTTTAGTGATGTGGCTCAATTAACAGGGTTGGCGGCAACTGATTGGAGTTGGGCAAATTTGATAGCCGATTTTGATAATGATGGTTGGAAAGATGTGTATGTGACCAATGGCTTATTAAGAGATATTCGGAATACGGATGCAGACAAAAAAGTAGCCGAATATATTAATCAAACAGCGCAACAATGGATTCAAGCAAATCCTAATAGTGGAGACATAAGCATTTGGGATATTTTAGACTTAGATACAACCCTTGATTTGATACCTTCCCAACCTTTAGAAAATTATGCGTTTAAAAACAAAGGCAATTTAGAATTTGAAAAATCTGCAAAAGAATGGGGGTTAAATCAAACCTCTTTTTCCAATGGAGCAGCGTATGCTGATTTAGATAATGATGGCGACTTGGACTTAGTCGTGAATAACATCAACGAAAAAGCTTTTGTCTATCGAAACAATTCGGAGCGTAACCGAGCTAATTTTTTAAGACTTCAATTAACAGATGCTGAAAATAGACCTGTTTTTGGTACAAGGGTTCAAATATATACCAAAGGAAAAACGCAAATTCAAGAGTCAACTAATGTTAGGGGGATTTATTCGACAAGTGAACCCATTATTCATTTTGGATTGGGAGATATCAAACAAGTGGATAGTCTAGTAATTACTTGGCCCAACCAAAAAAAGACTCGCCAAAAAAATATTGCTGCCAATCAAACGATAGTAGTAGATATGCAGGAGGCAAGCAGCTCAATGCCCACCAACTCAGCAAAGAAAGTAGCCACCTTATTCACCGACCATACCGAATCTTTTCTAATTCATTTTATCCATCAAGAAAATGAGTTTGATGATTATGAAGAACAAATTTTATTACCTCATAAATTATCCCAATTTGGTCCAGCTTTAGCCAAAGGAGATATCAATAAGGATGGACTAGAAGATGTTTTTCTAGGAGGTGCAATGGGGTTTAGTGCAGCCCTATATATACAAAATCAAGACGGTACTTTTGCTAAGCAGCAAGAAACATTTTGGCAACAAGAAAAAAGATTTGAAGACGTAGATGCCTTATTCGCTGACTTTAATGGGGATGGCCACGAAGATTTATTTGTCGTTAGTGGAGGAAATGCCTATCCAGCAAACGATATTCATTATAATGATAGGTTGTATTGGAATGATGGACAGGGAAATTTTTCCAAAGGAATAATAAAAAATGAGGATGCCCAAAGTGGTGCGATGGTCAAGGCGGCAGATTATGATAGGGATGGTGATATAGACCTTTTTGTAGGTAGTCGGCACCTCCCGCATCAATATCCAATGCCTGCAAGTAGCATAATTTTAAGAAACGAGAACGGACAACTGGTAAATGTTACCCATGAAATTGCTAAAGACCTAGAAAACATAGGTTTAGTAACAGACGCCGTTTGGAGTGATTATGATTTGGACGGTGATATGGATTTAACCATAGTTGGAGAGTGGATGCCCATTACTTTTTTTAAAAATGAGAACGGGCAGTTTACCCAAAAAGTAATTACAGGCTTGGAACATAGTTCAGGTTGGTGGTTTGGTTTGGAAAAAGGGGATTTTGATAAGGATGGAGATGTCGATTTCATAGCGGGAAATCTAGGCTTAAATTATAAATATAAAACTTCATTGGAGAAGCCTTTCGACATTTTTTATAAAGATTTTGACGGGAATGGACAGTCAGACATTGTACTGGGGTATTATAATGAAAATAAACACTATCCGCTACGAGGTTTTTCTTGTTCTGCCTCCCAAATTCCAGAATTAAAAACGAACATTAAAAAATATGACATTTTTGCCTCCCTAGAAATTGAGGAAATTTACGGAAGTAAAAATTTACAAAACTCCTTACATCTAAAAGCGGCAACTTTCGCTTCTGCTTACATCGAAAATTTGGGAAATGGGCAGTTTAAAATGACTGCGTTGCCTCGATTGGCACAATGGTCTAATCTAAATGATTTTATAGTTGCTGATTTTAATAAGGATACGCATCTCGATGTGCTTGCGGTAGGAAATTTATTTGTATCAGAAATTGAAACGCCTCGAAATGACGCTGGTATCGGTAATTTATTATTAGGAGATGGAAAAGGTCATTTTTCTGTTATTACTGCTAAAGAAAGTGGTTTTTTCGTCAAAGGAGATGCTAAAAGAATGCTATCGTTTACACATCTTGGAAGACAAAAAATATTGGTGGCGAATAATGCAGATATTCTTCAATCTTTTAGGTTGCTAGGTTCAAGTACTGAATGAGAGCGCATGAGGAAAAGGGGGGCATCTCGGTTTGTCCGATTTGGAAGTTCACAAAAAACTTATACTCCTCATGGGGTAAAAAGGTGATTTTCTATTTCAAGACTTAGTACGGGCAATCCCCATAGTCATCAGGATAAGACTTTAATAATTTGATAATCAAATGTTTACGGTAGGGAGATATTTTAAGATTTTATCTTAAAATCAATATTTTCCACGATTTTATCGTGTCTTGCTTTAAAAAAATTTAGCTAGACACGTTGAAAACGTTAAAAATATAGGTTGGAAGATGCAATCTTCCAACATCGAACACCTAATTGATTATCAGTAATATTTTTCTTAGCCTGATGGCTATGCGGGCAATCCCTTGTGGTTGCCCCAATCCCTTGTGGTTGCCCTAATTGGATTGGGGCAACCACAAGGGATTGCCCGTACAGTATAAGAATTACTTTTTTATGTCGTTCAAAGTATATAAGTGACAACAAGGACTAACTTTTAAAATAAATAAATATGAAATATTTTACACTCCTCTTTTTTCTTTTTCTGTTTGGCAATTTAAATGCCCAAGACCTTGAGCTATATGAAAGAGAGATTTTTATTTTTGAAAACGATACCCTTAATTATAGAATTCTACAACCTTTAAATTACGATGCTAATAAACAATATCCCGTTCATTTATTTTTACATGGAGCTGGAGAAAGAGGAAAGGATAATGTTGCTCAACTAACGCATGGTGGAAAACTATTTTTAGAAAAAGAAAATAGAGAAAAATATAATGCCTGGGTAATATTTCCTCAATGTTCAGAAAATGACAGATGGCCACGCTTAAAATCTGATAACTGGAATGAAACTTTCGATAATAAAACTACAAAACCTAACAAAAGTCTAGGACTGGTTATCAGGTTAATGGATGAATTTATAAAGAAAAAGCAGGTTGACAAGAAGAGAATTTATATAAGTGGCTTATCAATGGGTGGCATGGGAACTTTTGAAATATTATCTAGAAGACCAGATATGTTTGCTGCGGCAACCCCTATTTGTGGAAATGGAAATGCACAGTTAGTTGACTTATATGCAGGCAAAGTCCCAATTTGGATTTTTCATGGAGCCGATGATAAAGTGGTTAGCCCAAAACATTCCTTGGAAATGGCAAGCGCAATTATAGCCTCAGGCGGTAGCCCTAAAATGACTTTATACGAAAAAACAGGTCATGTCAGTTGGACGAAAGCATTTGCTGAAAAAGATTTTTTAAAATGGATCTATTCTAAATCAAGAAACGAAGCGCCTAAAATACATATCGCAGGAGGAGGAACTTTAATGGATTGGGCAAATTTGAAAAAATATCGAGAAAGTAACGAAAAAATAAAAAAGATTTCCGACCCGAATCGTGTGGTGTTTATGGGCAATTCAATTACAGAGGGTTGGAGTTACTTTAGCAAAGATTTTTTTATAGATAATCCTTTTGTCAACAGAGGAATTGGAGGCCAAACTACACCACAAATGCTTGTAAGGTTTACGCCCGATGTTGTTAACTTGAAACCAAAAAGTGTGGTGATTATGGCCGGAATAAATGATATTGCTGGAAACACGGGACCAATAACGATAGAAAATACCGCAGAAAACATAATCTCAATGGCTGAGGTTGCCCGTGCAAACAATATCTCTGTATACATTTGCTCAACAATGCCTGCGATTAAATTTCCATGGTCTCCTAAAATAAAACCAGCACCAAAAGTAGTGAAACTAAATAATATTTTGAAAAATTATTGTACGGAAAAGGGTATAACTTATGTTGATTATTACGCATCAATGGCTGATGCTAAAGGTGGATTAAAAGTTCCAGAATATACTACAGCTAATGACTTAGTTCATCCAAATTTAGCGGGTTATAAAGTGATGGAAAAAATTATTCTTTCTGCTTTGAAATAGAAATACAAGGTAACTACGTAGGAAGGTTAAACCTCCTAAGTAGTTACCTTGTATTTTTAAATAGTTCTATTATTTCAAGCTTAACACTAGATTCTACAACTTTAAGGCATTTTAACTACCATTTCTTAGCCTGATAAGGATACCGTACAACATATTGTTCCTTAACTAATTTAGTGATTTTTTCTCTCAGTTCATCAATATTTTCTTTTTTGATAGCAGAAATAAAAACGTGGTCACCTGCATGATTCTTTCGTAAATTATCGGTTAGTTCTATCATTATTTCTGCTTTGGTTTCTTCCTCTAGATAATCATCAAAATTCTTTTCTCTATATAAATCCATCTTATTGAAAACAAATAAGATTGGCTTATCAATAGCGCCCAAATCCTTTAACGTTTGTTGGACGGTATTAATTTGGTCTTCATATTGTGGATGAGCAACGTCTACCACATGTAGGAGAATATCACTTTCTTTTGCTTCGTCCAAAGTGGATTTAAAACTTTCGACTAAATGATGGGGTAATTTTCGAATAAACCCAACGGTATCAGACATTAAAAAAGGCATGGTATTAAAAACCACTTTTCTAACCGTCGTATCTAAAGTCGCAAAGAGTTTATCTTCTGCAAATACTTCAGATTTGCTCAACAGATTCATGATCGTAGACTTACCTACATTCGTATACCCAACTAAAGCGACACGAATCATTTGTCCTCTAGTCTTACGACGCGTAATATTTTGTTGGTCAATGACTTTTAATTTTGCTTTCAATTTAGAAATCTTATCTCTAATGATCCGTCTATCCGTTTCAATTTCTTTTTCACCTGGTCCTCTCATACCAATACCACCTCTTTGTCTTTCTAAGTGCGTCCAAAGACCACGTAGTCGGGGTAAAAGGTACTGCATCTGAGCCAGTTCAACTTGTGTTTTAGCCTGCGAGGTTTGTGCCCGATTAGCAAAAATGTCAAGAATTAAAGTACTTCTATCAATGATTTTTACCTTCAAGAATTCTTCAAGAATGCCAACTTGTTTGCCCGTCAAGTCGTCGTCGAAAATAACCATCGTGATTTCTTCGTGACTTTCAACGTATTCCAAGATTTCTTCTAATTTTCCCTTTCCTACAAAGGTTCGCCGATCTGGATTTTTTAGTTTTTGAGTAAATCGCTTGATGGTTTCAGCACCAGCGGTCATTGCTAGAAATTCTAGCTCATCCATGTACTCCTTAACTCTTTCTTCTGTATCCATTCCATGAATAACTCCAACTAAAACCGCATATTCCGTTCCTTTCTTTAAGCCTTTCCCTTTATTTTGGTCACCTAGATTCCAATTGTAATTTTCTAGATTATTAGTTGATTTCTTTTTTCGCAATGAATCCCTACTTTGATTTTTCATACATTATTATTTCATCGTTACATTAACTAAATAGCTAAAAAAACTTCAACTTCAAGAGCAACTTCAACTTCAAATTTAAACCACCTGTGGTGGGGATTTTAGAATTGAATTTGAGGTTACAGGTTATCGACATTTTAAGATATCGACATTTTGTTGGTTTCAAATCTTAGTTAAGCGTCTAAATGATTTGCTCGTTACTTAACTACAAAGTTGCTAAAAAGATTCCACAATTAGGGGATTCGCAGACTTTCAAAAAAAATAAGCAGGAAAATCCGAGTAGATTATAAATACAAAGACCTGTTAAATGATCAACATCTAACAGGTCTGAGTTTATTCTGGAATAAGCAACCAATCATTAATAACCAATCACTAAATATACTGATTAATAATCATTTCATAATATTCTTGTTTACCACTAATTTGTGTTGGTTCACCATTATTTAAAGCGATATTTCGCAAATCCGCTAAGTTGAGCAAGCCTTTTTCAAAATCTTGACCAGAACCAGTATCAAAAGAACTATATCTATCCGTTCTCAATTTTTTATAAGGAGAATCTGCTAAAATATTATGGGCAATCAATAAGGCTCTAGCAAAAGCATCCATTCCACCAATATGGGCAATGAATAAATCTTCTAAATCGGTAGAGTTTCGACGAACTTTGGCATCAAAATTAATCCCACCTGTTTTTAAACCACCTGCTTCTAAGAAGACCAACATAGATTGAGTTAACTCAAATAAATTCATTGGAAACTGATCTGTATCCCAACCATTTTGATAATCTCCTCTATTGGCATCCAAACTACCTAAAGCGCCTGCATCTGCGGCTACTTGGATTTCGTGTTGGAACGTATGACTTGCTAGGGTAGCATGATTGACCTCTATATTAATTTGGAAATCCCCTAATAAATCAAATTCTCTCAGGAAATTTAGGACGGTTGCACAGTCAAAGTCATATTGATGTTTAGAGGGCTCCATGGGTTTTGGTTCAATCAGGAACGTACCAGTAAAACCATTTTTTCGCCCATAATCTCTTGCCATCGTCATGAACCGAGCCATGTGCTCCACTTCTCGTTTCATGTTGGTGTTCAATAAAGACATATAACCTTCTCGTCCTCCCCAAAAAACATAATTTTCACCACCTAAGACAATCGTAGCATCTATCGCATTCTTCACTTGAGTTGCGGCATAAGCGACTACTTGAAAATCAGGATTAGTAGAAGCCCCATTCATATATCGTGGATGCGAAAATAAATTCGCTGTTCCCCACAACAGTTTTACCCCAGAATCCATTTGTTTTTCCGCCGCATAATCGACAATGGTCTGTAATCGTTTTTCTGTTTCAATAATAGAATCCGCTTCATCGACCAAATCAACATCATGGAAACAATAATAAGGAATGCCCATTTTGGTAATGAATTCAAAGGCTGCATCCATTTTTTGCTTAGCAGAAGTGACTGCATCTTTAGCTTCCATCCAAGGCATTGGCCGAGTATCCGAGCCAAAAGGATCGCTACCACCACCATTAAAAGAATGCCAGTAAGCCGCAGCAAATCGAAGATGTTCTTTCATTGTTTTACCACCTATCTGTCTATTTTCGTCATAATATCGGAAAGCAAGAGGATTTTTTGTGGTCGGGCCTTCGTACACAATTTTATTAATGGCAGGAAAATATTGTTTTGATCCGTAGGTAAGATTCATCTTATTTGTTTAAATACTAGGAATTTTATTAATCGGCACGAATATACAGGCTAAGGTTTTAAAAACATATTTTATAGCAGAATAATATCATTTGTCGATTTTATAGTATCATTTTAGGTAGGTGTAGAGTAGCGAATCCTGTAATGTTTGCAGGTAAGATGAAAAGGGGGAATCGGGAATCGGGAATTGTCTCCAACGTGCCGTAGGTATGAAAGATGGGTAGCAGATTAATAGGATCAATATTTCCCAATTCTCGTGCCGTAGGTACGAAAGAAATACTCCATTGCGAAGTATTTTACGTACCTATGGCACGAAAAAAAAGAAAAATCTTTGTAACATTATCTAATCTACCCATCTTTCGTACCTACGGCACTATTTGCTTGGGGACCAATTCCGATTGCGCCTGATGAAAATTACTTACGGCTTAAATCCAAAGTAAGGCGTTATTTTGGTCGATATTCATCGGTTGTTACAACTAAGATTTGAGGCAGCGGATATGATTACTTTTCAATTAACTTACTTCAATTAACTTACTTCATCGATCGATCCAAAGCCGCTAACCACTTTCCATAAGCTTCACAATAAGCATCGCTACCTTTTTCTGGCGTGGTTGTTTCTATGACAGACAAGCCATTGAAAGCATTGTCAAAATCGGTCGCACCGAAGCCAATAGCTGCCCCAATAGCAGCACCTGTTGCACCATCTGTATTATATAATTCGATAGGAATACCAGAAGTATTGGCTAATAACTGACGGAAAAGTGGACTGAGGAATAAATTCGCATTTCCTGCTCGCATAACTTTAGGCTTTAAGCCCATTTTGCCCATAATTTCTAAACCGTATTGGAAAGAAAAAACAATGCCTTCCTGCACGGCTCGACAAAGATGCCCTTCATGATGTCGGTTAAAATTTAAATTGACTAATTGAGCACCTGGATCGCTATTGCAAAGCATTCTTTCTGCACCATTTCCAAAAGGCAGCATTAGTAACCCATCCGAACCAACGGGTACTTTTACAGCTAATTCATTCATTTTAGGATAATCATATTTTCCTAAAGTTCGTTTTAACCATGCGTTAGAAATACCTGTTCCATTGATACATAATAAAATACCCAAACGGTTTAATTTGGTGGTATGATTAACGTGCGCAAAAGTATTGACTCTAGATTCAGGATCATATTTTACTTGGTCACTAACGCCATAAACGACACCTGAAGTGCCCGCTGTAGCAGCGACTTCGCCTGCATTTAAAACATTGAGAGACAAAGCATTATTAGGTTGGTCACCTGCTCGATAACAGATTTTAATGCCTTTGGGTAAACCAATCTCTTCAGCTGCGGCAGCACTCAAATTGCCTTGAATAGAAAAGGTCGGTACTATTTCTGGAACTAGACTTTGATCGAATCCATAGTGTTTTAGTAGGAACTTGGCGACTTGATTCTTTTTGAAATCCCAAAACATTCCTTCTGATAACCCAGAAATGGTCGTATTTTTTTCTCCTGTTAATTTATAATTTAAATAATCACCAGGTAATAAAAATTGATCGACTTGTTCAAATAGTTCAACCTCTTGTTCCTTCACCCATTTTAATTTAGAGGCGGTAAAATTGCCTGGAGAATTTAATAAACGAGACAAACATTTTTTAGCCCCTAAATCTTCAAATGCTTGATTGCCAATTGGGACCGCTCGACTATCACACCAAATAATAGATGGCCGCAAAACTTTTCCTTTTTTATTAATAACCACTAAGCCATGCATTTGATAGGAAATCCCTATGCCTTTAATTTTTTTGATATCAATAGCCGCTTTTTTTAATAAGCGAGCAGTTGCTTTTTTACAGGCTTCCCACCACATCGCAGGATCTTGTTCTGCCCAACCTGCTTGTTTGGCTTCCATAGCCATTTCACGATCAGGGTATTGTGCCGAAGCAATGGTCTTTCCTGTCGTTCCATCTAATAATGCAGCTTTTAAAGAGGAGCTACCAAGATCATATCCGATAAAATACATGGTTTTATTAATTTATATTTAGGGTAAAAACCAATTAAAGTGTAAAAGATAATTTTTTTGGTTAATTAGTTGTATTTAATAATCAAAAAAATAACATTTTATTGCCACTTAATTATATACTAAATAAATATGTTTAAATTGTTTTGAAATAATTTGAATTAATAAACTTTTTGTTTTAAATTTGTGTCATCTGAGAATTAATAATAGTAAAAAACACTTTTTTGAAATTGATGATTGTTTTTCTGTTTTAAATTACTGTAAATCAGTATTTTAAAAATAAAAGTTTGCCACTTCTATATTTTAAAATACGGCAATAATGTTTAATGTTTTCGACTTTTAGCTTTATATTTTAGAGAAAATAAGCTTAGCAGAAAACAGCAGTTAGATTTTAATCAAACAAAAAAGTAGCAAAAAAATGTGCGATGAAAAAAAGTGCCAAAGGGTCAATCATTTTGGCCTACCTTCAACAACATTGGTTTAAAGTAGCCTTAATGTCTGTGGTTTTGTATTTATTTATACAAAAAGATTTTCGATTTAGTATTAACCTTAATTCACCTGTCGAAAGTGAATCTATAGATAGTCAATCGGGAAATCAATATGCCCCAAAAAAAGAAATATTTACGGAAAGAAAGAAAGAATCTACAAAAATTTTAGACAAATTCCAAATACCTTCTCCATTTGGAGGACGAACAAAAGCCAATTTGATGGATAATTTGACTAAAGTGGAAGAGAACGTAAAACACGATTATTTAAAACGTTTTGCTAGAGTAGTGATTAATGAAAGACGAAAATACGGCATTCCTTCTTCTGTGATTTTGGCTTGTGGATTATTGCAAAGTCAAGGTGGACAAAGAGATATGGCGAAACAAGGTAATAATCATTTTGGATTGACTTGTACGTTAGGATGGGAAGGAGATTCGGGAACATATCAAAACACCTGTTATCGACATTATGAAAATGCATGGGCAAGTTTTAGAGATCATAGTACTTATCTAACAAGTGGGAAATTCGGGCAACTTTCAACCTTAGAAAGTACAGATTATAAAGCTTGGGCAAGTGGACTAGAACAGTTAGGATATGGAAATAATATGGATGATCTAGCTAGTCATTTAATTACGATCGTTGAGACCTATGGCTTAGATGAACTAGATCGACGATAAATAAGAAATAAAAGAACCATAAGAGAAAATGATGTTAATCTTGACGCCTTTGTCAATATTGACTGCTAGTTAAACCCTAGCAATGAATTATGCATTTTGATGAATAATTCGATCATTTTCATTATCAGCATTTTGAGGAGTTAGTGACCTAGGTTGTTAACTCCTTTTTGCTTTCTATTAATATCGCATAGTTCAGGAGTATTTTGTTAGGACTACTGCTGCCCATTATTAGGTTTTATCCGAAATTGAGAGGAGTTACTTATTATTGATTAGATTCCGCTTTAAAGATTAGAGAAGCGGGAATAATCATTTTAATGGTAAATATTTTTAAATAAAACTAATTTATTTTAATTTCATAATCTGCTTAAAATCAAAGGATAATGTATTGGTATTGTTTTTTAAAAGGGTATAAATTGTTTTTTGTATTAAAAATAAATTGAATATTAATAAATAATGTATATATTTGCACCATCTTAAGAAAATCTTTTACCACTCAATACAACTCCAAGACGAATATTTTTAAACACAAAACATTAAAATGTTGATTTTAAGTTAGTTTAGAATCATAAATAAGTTTAGGCATAGAGAGAAATTGTTAAAATGGCATAAGAATAGCTCAAAACTATTTTTATTAAATGACGGAAATTAATCTAAAAAAAATAATTAGTTTTTAACACTAATTCTATTCTTATCTCTCTCCAAGCATTATTGCTTCTATGCTTTTCTTTCTTGTGTTTCCCAATTAGCTTTACTTTAGTCTAATGATTCCACAATTATAATCCTGTAAAATTCCCTTCAATACACTAAAAAGGGTAAATCGCTATCTAAATATAGATTATTTGAAAAAATGGTCTAAGCTTAGCGCAATTTTATCTTTACACGCTTCACATCCATTGCTTATCAATGGGCTATAATCTCTGTGTTCATATCCAAAAATAACAGTCCAAACTCTTAAAACTATTGAGAAGTTAAATGTATCAATAGCACATTTACTTACCTATTCAATTTAGCAATTTGTACAGCTACCTTTGTTTGATACGGACAAAGATGAAATGGGTAGACCTACGCCATTATGTAAGACTTAGTAGTGGTTTAGTTTTACCTACCTTATGCAATTATTTAAACCAATCACCTAGTGAATTGGAAGGATAAAGTATGTGGTGGAACTGATATTAATCCATTGGTAATAAATGAAATAATTCGTTTATTGTCAATAGATTAATATGAAAGAAACAACAACTTACCAATGGTAGGACTATGTTAAATAGTACGAAAAACTTCTTTCACTTTAATTGTGCCTAGTTATGAAATACAGACAAAATACCTATACCAACAAGCCATTGGCAATTAATGAAGGTAAGCATCAATGGATGATCAAAGCCATTATTGCCATTCTATTTCTATTATTAATAAATAACATTATTCTAAGAGCAGAGGGGACGTCTTCGATAGCTCCTTCTACTAAAGATGAAGCAGCCCTATTTATAGGTGCAGGTAACACCGGTAGCACGGGAGGGGACTATGGCGAATTTGCTTGGAAAGGTTCTGATTCTAAGTTGTCTTTTAATATTCAAAATACTTGTGAAAAGGTTTATTTTGGCTTTAGTGCGCCTAAGCGATCGCGGACATTTAGTGGTTTTACTATATCTGATATAGATTACAGTCTACTTTTTAGAATCATAGATCCACAAGGAAACCCTATTAACGACCTTGCTTGTTTTGGTAATAAAATGATTGAAGGAGAGGTATGGCAGACCCTTGGGGAAGAAGATATAAATTTATCTTCGCGCGTTATTACAGATTTAGGACCTGCAAATCTTAGGAGTGGAGGATATATCCCTTTTGAGTTGGATTTAAGTGCGTGTGGACTGACTTTGACAGGCAATTATGCTATCGAATTTTTTACGCAAAGAGTAAATTATGATCCAAATGTCAGAACGGCAGGTTTTTATATAGAATATTTTGATGTGACCGTTGCCAATTGTACCAATCAAGCAATAAAAGGTAGACTGTGGTCGAATAATTGGGGATTTGCCGTTAAAAATGATGGAGATGGACCTTTTGATCGGGCGTTTAATGGCGCTTTTTATATATGTTCTAAAGAAGGATTTATTTCTAAGATAAATTTTAATACAGGAACAAATAACCGAGCAGAAGCGGGGAAAAATAATGATCAGCAATCTGGTTTTAGGGCAGGGGCTTTTAATGTTTCCCTAAATACTATGGGACCCAACAAAACGGGAAATATTCAAACGGATAGACAATCTGTTTGGGCTGAAAATTCCACCAACCCTGAGTTAGCAGTTTTCTTAAATCTACCAGATCCAGCCTTTTGCCCTCCGCAAGCTATTGGTGCATTTAAGGCAAAAAATAAATTTCTAAGTGGTTGTCCTGGCGATTACTGCATCAATTTGGCTTTCTCCAAACCCGGTCAAGTAGAATTACTGATTGAAGCAACTAATGGCAATCGAAAATTTGATGACCCTGTTGAAGTTCGATTAGTAAGAGAAGTGGTGGAGACTGATCGTGTCAGCAACCCAGAAGATGCCAATTATCCTTATGAAATTTGTGTGCCTTGGAGTGGGAAAGATGGTGCAGGCAATTTTGTGGATTTTTCCAAAATATTTATATCTGGTTTTTATTTCCAAGGGATTTATCATTTTCCTGTCTATGATGCAGAGTTTAATGATGATGGATTTACCGTCGAGACGGTTCGCCCCGCTTTAGGTTTACAAGAATTATTTTATGATGACCGACAAATCCTTGCGGATAATTTAACGGGGGAAAGTAAAGATGGCACCAATGGATGTGATGCACCTTGTCATAGATGGACTGGAGAATATGTGGCTTCTGCCGATCAAACACAGATATTTGGTAATTTTAATACCATTAATACTTGGTGGTTTGCCAATTCTACCTTCAAAGACTTTTCCCTCCAGCCAGGGTTAAGACCAGCGATTATTTGCCCACCAGATTATACGGGATGTCCAGGCGATGATATTAGCCCCAACCTGATAGGAAATGCAGAAGTATCTACCTCTAATCCAGAGTGTACCGTCATCAATTACGAAGACCGAGTTCTTGCTCAAGGAACAAATTGCAGCTCAAATATAAAAATTGAAAGAAAATGGTCGGTTTATTTAACAGGGTTAGAAGAAGATCGAATAGAATGTGTACAAATAATTACCTTGGAAGATAAATCTGCGCCAACTTTGGTTGGAATTCCAGCCGACGAAACGGTGCTTTGTGATGCCATTCCAGTTGTAGCCAATAGCATTTCTGCCAATGATGGTTGTAATAGCTTAGCGGAATTAACCATTGCTTTTAACGAAGAAAAAATAGCAGGAAATTGTGCGGGAAACTATCAACTTAAACGATCTTGGACGGCTACTGATCAATGTGGAAATGAGCAGACGGCCACACAAACGATTACGGTAATTGATGATATTGCTCCTGTGTTAAGGAATATACCCGCAGACGAAACGGTTGCTTGTGATGCGATTCCAGCGACATCTAATAATGTAAGTGCAACCGATAATTGTGAAGCAAACGAGTCGATCAGTATTGTTTTTGAAGAAATGATTACCGCAGGCGCCTGTAAGGGAAATTACACGATTACCCGAAGTTGGACAGCAACAGATAATTGTGGGAATGCTAGTTTAGCTACACAAACTATCACCGTAATTGATATAGTAGCCCCTGTTTTGGTCAATATACCAACGGATAAAATGGTGAGTTGTGATGCGATTCCTATGGTGGCGAATAATATTTCAGCCAATGACGAATGTAATAGTGTAGCGGAATTAACCATTGTTTTTAAAGAAGAAAATATAGCAGGAAATTGTACAGGGAACTATCAACTTAAACGAACATGGACGGCTACTGATCCATGTGGAAATAGTAGTACGGCAACACAAACAATTACCGTAATAGATGACAGCGCACCCACTTTAATGAATACGCCTGCTGACGAAACCGTTAGCTGTGATGCCATTCCAAGTAAACCAACGGATATATTTGCCGCAGATAATTGTTCACCAGCTACTGCTATTTCAATCACCTTAGAAGAAGAACGAATTGATGGAGACTGTAACGGTAATTTTTTCTTAAAACGAACATGGACGGCAACGGATGCCTGTGAAAATCAAACGATTCAAACGCAAACAATAACGGTAATAGATACCGTAGCACCGATATTAATAAGTATTCCTGATGACCTAACTGTATCTTGTGAGTCTGTTCCAGCTTCTGCGACCGTTACGGCTACCGATAATTGTGAAGCAATTGATAATATATCTATTGTGTTTAAGGAATTGCGTTTAAATGGAAGTTGCGAAGGAAATTATATACTTAAACGAGCTTGGACGGCTATTGATAAATGTGGCAATATCAATTTTGGAGAACAATTAATTACGGTTAAAGATACAACCGCACCTATTTT
Organism: Saprospiraceae bacterium; assembly: GCA_965277445.1. Classification (GTDB taxonomy): domain Bacteria; phylum Bacteroidota; class Bacteroidia; order Chitinophagales; family Saprospiraceae; genus JAFMDF01. The sequence goes on from CBDICY010000013.1 coordinate 1,015,627, forward strand.
TCTTACTTGCCCATCTGATACAACAGTATTAGCAATGGAGGACTGTAATTCGGCTGTTTTAACGATTCCTATTCCAGCAATAACTGACAATTGCAATTCGGCTGCTAGGGTTGTTAGTTCAGTTGATTTAACCCAACCTTTCCCTATGGGAACGACAGTCGTTATTTTTACGGCTATTGATGATTGTGGAAATACGAGTACATGTGAATTTTTAGTAACGGTTAAAAATGCGCCACAAGATAATTGTCCTGCGGATATTCGAGTAACGGCAGATAATTGTGACAGTATCACACAAACTGCCAATATATCTTGGGAACCACCAACTGGAAACGAATGCTGTAGTGCTTGTCCTCAGAACACCGATTTGGAAGGTTTTATATTCTTAGGAGAGCGAGGCGGACATCGGTATTATTATGCTAAAGAAGCGTTGAGTTGGTTCGCAGCAAGTAGATTAAGCGACGATTTAGGAGGCTATTTAGTGACGATTAATGATCCCGCAGAGAATGCTTTTCTAAATAGTTTCATCGTTGAAAAAGCAGTATACATCGGCTTGTCAGATCAGGGGGATTTAGGCGAATTTTATTGGCAAAATGAAGATGTTTTAAATTATACCAATTGGGCAGATAATGCAATTGACGTTGATCCAGAAGAAACACAAGTTGCTCAATTAAGTCCAGATGGATTTTGGCAAAAAACAGATGGCATGAAGGCAGCAAGATTTTTATTAGAAATACCATGTATGGATGTCATTCAGTTATCAGGTCCGCTCAATGGTAGTGCTTTTTCACTTGGAACAACGAATATTACTTACCTGATCGACTATGATAATTGTGCGAATGCAGATACTTGTAGTTTTAGCGTAACGGTAGATTCCTGTCAAATAGCGGCAAATTTAGGACAATATTGTGGTTCTACAGCAGCAGATACGACTTGTTTTTGGATAGAAAAAGTAATTGTAGATCAGACCGAAAATGAGAGTGGAAATAATGGTGGATATGGCGATTTTACCAATTTGTTAACGCCACTTTTTAAAGGATTAGAACAGACCTTGGTTTTAAACCCTGGATATGCACCAGGACACACTTTTAATGTCTACTGGAAAGTATGGATAGACTTTAGCCAAGACGGTATTTTCGATATGGAAGAATTAATTTTTACAACCAAAGAATATCGACCAGTTGCTGTCAATTTTACGATTCCAGCTACTGCTAAATTAGGGCATACTCGAATGCGAATTGCTTTAAATTTTGTGGATGAAGACGATCCTTGTTCTTTGCTAGCTTTTGGAGAGGTCGAAGATTATTTGGTGAATATTTCAGAGATAAATCCTGGGGTAATTGCTGATAAAGATCCGAACGAAAATCAGCAGACTACTTCTTTCAAAATATTGGATGATAGTAAATATACTAGACCGATTCTTGGTGTGACACCAATGACGGTCGTAGCGGCTAGACAAACTCAACTGGTTGTTTTTCCAAATCCTGCCAGTAAACAGCTAACGGTACAAATAGAAGACGTAAATAATTGGTTGAATCATTCGACTCAACAAAACTACGATCTCTTTATCTACAACCAAATCGGGCAAGTCGTAAAGCAAGAAAAATTAACCAGTAGCGACTTAAATAATACTCAAATAAATGTTGCCGACTTAGCAAAAGGCATTTATTTCATTCAAATAAAATTAGGGGGAACTAAAATCTTAAAACAGAAATTCCTCAAAATGGAGGATTAAAGAATATGTAATGTAAGTTTAAAATGTCTAGTGAACATGGGCATCATAGTGAATTGTGTCGCTTTGATGCCCTTTTTTATTGAAAATTAGACGAATACTTGAAACTGTTAGATTAACCAAAAGCATCGAAAAAATAATAGGATTAACTTGAACAAAAATAGTGACGGCTCAATTTACTAATCCTAAAACCAAAAAAAGATGAAAACATCAATAGCCAAAAAAATAGCTGAATATAAATTTCAAGATAACTTAAAAACGGTCTATGTTACACCAATAGGTCACCTTTGTTTGTTTAGCTGTTTTGCCTTTCCTCAACTAGTCCATATTTTTACTAATCCATTTGCTTTGTTTAATTTAATGATAGCCATACTATTTTTTATTGGTTTGAAATTAAACAACTGGCAATTTCATCAGTTAAATGTATGCTTTATTTTTGTTTACTTACTATTACTGGTTGTAGAATTGTTATGCTTAGGTATACCAGGCTATACGATTGGTTTCCATCAAGGAAGCGTAGTAAACAAAGGTATATTGCTCGAATTTATGGGTGGATTACTCCCATTTATATATTTGGGAATGCGGATTTTTCTAGTCATTCCGTTAATCTTAATAACGATAAGCAGTTATCGTTTAAATCATAGTTTTAAAATAAATGATAAAACAGAAAGCTGAATATTTTATGCGCCAAGCCATCTTGGAAGGGAGAAAGGCCTTACCTCATTGCCACCCCAACCCACCTGTAGGTTGCGTAATTGTAAAAGATGGAAAAATTATTGCCAGAGGACATACGAATGAGCCAGGTAGCGATCATGCAGAGGCAATGGCTTTAAAGCAAATAGGGGAAGAGGAGGTCGATTTAGAATTATTTGTCACTTTAGAACCATGTTCTTATTATGGGCGAACGCCTTCTTGCGCTAAAAATATAGCCAAGAGACAAGTGAAATCTGTTCATATCGGCATGATTGATCCCCATCCTAAAAATAGAGGCGCAGGTATTCGAATTTTAGAAAAAGTAGAGATAAAAGTCGTGGTAGGGGTTTTAGAAGAGGAGGTATCTGCTGATTTAAGCCCTTATTTAATGACAGATTGAACCTTAGACAGAAAATTAGCGATCTTTTTTGAAAATTGAGAATTGAAAATTTTAAATTGAAAATTATTAACCTACCTTTAATCTTTCCAATATTAAATTTGGGGTATAGGTTGCGAATGGTATGTTTAAAAAGAAGTAAGAGCTGAGTCTATAAAATTCAATAATTAATTCATTAGAGTGTGTTAAAAATGAGTGGAATTTATATTTAACTTTAGTGTTTTAAGGTCATTTTAATGGTAATATTGTTGAATTGCTTTATTGTTGAGTAGCCATGTAGCAATAGAACAATACAATCATCAATACATATGATTTCCACTAAAATGTAACGCACTCAATTTATTTAAATACAATTGTAAACAACCCGTAACTCATAACTCGAAAAGCGCATTTCAATCATCAATGGATAAATTTTTAGAGAATAAATCACAGCAAGAAACGCTACTTCGCTTAAAAGCAATTATTGATACGGCCATCGATGGGATTATTACGATAGACGAAAGAGGAACGGTGGAAACGATTAATCCAGCAGGAGCTAAAATGTTTGGCTATGAACCTAAGGAGGTCGTCGGAAATAATATCAATATGCTCATGCCAACACCTTACCACGAAGAGCATGACGGCTATTTAAAACATCATAGAGATACTGGAGAAAAAAAAATTATTGGAAAGGGTAGAGAAGTGAGGGGAAAGCGAAAAGATGGAGTTGTGTTTCCTTTTAGGTTGAGTGTTAGTACATTGCAATTACCCAATAAGCGAATGTTTACGGGAATTATTCATGATTTGACGAAGCAAAAGGAGGCAGAGGCGGAGCTAATTAAATTAAATAAAGAATTAGAAAAAAGGGTCGAGGAGCGAACAGAAGAATTAAATGATACCGTCAATAAATTATTATCAGAAGTACAGGAAAGAAAATTAGCAGAAAGTGCTTTAAGACAAAGTGAAGAAAGTTTGAAAATTTCTTTGATTCAAGAAAAAGAATTGAATGAATTAAAGAGTCGCTTTGTAAGTATGGCGTCCCATGAGTTTAGAACACCTTTGAGTACGATCCTCTCTTCGGCGGCTTTACTAGGAAGATATACCGAAACGGAACAACAACCCAAAAGAGACCGACATATTACAAAAATAAAGTCTGCGGTTAACAATTTGACAGGAATACTTAATGATTTTCTATCACTAAGCAAATTAGAAGAAGGCAAAATTCAGCATGAGCCAGAACTAGTGGCGATTAATAGTTTTCATGCAGATTTGATTGAGGAAATGTCTCCTTTGTTGAAGAAAGAACAAACGATTGTTTATAATGGATTACCGACAGATCAGGAATTACTACTTGACCCAAGATTGTTGAAAAACAGTATGATTAATCTCTTGTCTAATGCCATCAAATATTCCATGGAAGGGACGGTGGTTCTGATAGAAGTCAAATTGAAAAATAAGGAATTATTGATAAGTGTAAAAGATCAAGGGATTGGGATTCCAGAAGAAGACAAGGCACATATGTTTTCTCGGTTTTTCAGAGCGAATAATGCCATCAATATCAAAGGAACAGGACTTGGCTTAACGATCGTCAAAAGATACTTAATTTTAATGGGGGGCGATATTTCTTTTGAAAGTGAAGAAGGATTGGGGACTACTTTTATAATGTTGATTCCTGTTAAAAACGATAAAACCACTCAATAAACATGAAAAAAATACTAATTATAGAAGACAATATTGATGTACGGGAAAATTTAGAAGAAATTCTAGAATTAGCTGATTATGAGGTAGAAACAGCTAAAAATGGTAAAAGTGGGGTAGAAAAAGCAGAAGCGAATCCACCCGATCTAATTTTATGCGATGTTATGATGCCCGTTTTAGATGGATTCGGCGTACTTCGGATTTTAGGGAGAAAACGAGAAACAGCCGATATTCCTTTCATTTTTCTAACGGCTAAAGCAGAGAAATCTGATTTTAGAAAAGGGATGAATTTAGGTGCGGATGACTATATCACAAAGCCTTTTGACGATGTAGAATTATTGGATGCCATTGAAATGCGCTTGAAAAAAAGTGAAAAAATTAAGCAAAGTTTTGATAAAACGGGGGCAGGCTTAAGCCAGTTTTTTCAAGAGGTAAAAGCATTTGAAGCGTTCAAGGAATTATCCGAAGAAAAAGAAGAACGAAGCTATCGAAAAAAGGATATTTTATTTGAAGAAGCCGATACACCAAGGCAAGTCTATTTTATTGCTGAGGGGAAAGTAAAATTGTATAAAACCAACGAAACAGGAAAGGAATTAATCACCGAAGTATTGGGTAAAGGTGATTTTTTAGGCTATTTGCCCATGATTCAAGGAACAAAATATACAGAATCTGCGGCTGCCATGGAAAAGGTCGTATTGCGAGTCATCCCCAAAAAAGACTTTATGGATTTATTGTATAATAATTCTAATGTCGCTGCTCAGTTGATTAAAATGTTGGCTAATAATGTTTCTGAAAAAGAGACACAATTATTGCATTTAGCGTATAATTCTGTCCGAAAAAGAGTAGCAGAAGCGTTGTTGCAACTTCATAAAGTAGAGAAAAATAATAATCAAAATTCCATTAAAATAAACAGAGAAGATTTAGCTAGTATGGCAGGAACGGCTAAAGAAACAGTTATTCGAACCCTTTCAGAATTTAAAGAGGATCAATTAATCGAAATTGAAGGCGGTCGGATTAGTATCATCAACATGGAGGAATTACGAGATTTGCCCTACTGATTACAAGATGACAGGATTATGCAGGATTTACAGGATGAGCGACCGATTCCGAAGGATGAACGAGCAAAAAGAGTCCAAGAGGACTGTTTTTGTGAAGAGAACCGTGAAACGGGCGGGTTGGCTGTATAGACATTCAAGGGAGTGAACCGCAAAGCGGGTGGGGTAGCTGGATTTACAGGATGAATATTTGTTGCGGATTAGTATAGTAGAGACTGTTTAGATGTTTTTGTTTAAATATAGTATATGCCGATAAATGACCAGATAAATAATTGATGGTAAAAATATTATTGCCATCTAATTTAGTCTAATATCCGTGTCCCTTCAATTATCTGTGGTATTAATTGCTACCACGGATAAGTGAAGGGACACGGATACTTATTACTTTTTTATCTGACTATCAAGATTTAAAAATTTAATTTATCACCTAACAAATTGATAAAAAATCCGAAGGAAATGCCTATCGTCAAATCCTGTTAATCCTGCAAAATCATGTCCTCCTGTAAATAAAAAGACCGGTCACAAATTAAGTTTGCGCCGGTCCTATTCACCTATAACCCCTAAATTTCTTAATGTATTTTTATATCAATAAGCGATTGATTTTATCTAGTTAAGTAAGCTTAATTCGGTCTGCAATTTTTATTAATAATTATCGTTTTGTTCTTTCCTTTTGACAATACAAAGTTACCGCTACTTGCCAGTTTAAAAAATGATAAAGATCATGATCGGTGATGATTACGGTATTAAAAAAGATGATAGAGATCACCTTGGTGAGTGACAGAGATCATTCGGTGCTTTAATAGTCAAGAATAAATATTACTTTGCTGTTAATTTAACAGAAAGGAAGTAGGAAATAAATAAAAAATAAAACACACAATGGTTGAAGAAGAAGAAAAAGAAAATTTTGACATTGACTGGTTAAACGAACGCTATCCATTTGATGTAGAGGCAAGAGATAAAGAATTGGAAAATAAGGTTTTAGCTCACTTGGATAGAAAAGAGAGTATTTCCTTAGTAGATGTAGGGGCAGGGACAGGATCTAACTGTTTGTATTTTATCCAGAAGTTGTCCCAAAACCAAAATTGGTATTTAATCGAACAAAATGCAGAATTGAAAAAGGCGACCATTAGACGATTGAAAGATTACGCGAGTTACCATAAATATAATTTTGAACAGAAAAAAAATACAATAAAAATTAGTTCGCCTAAAAGAGCGATAAGGGTAACCATCATTAATGATTCTTTACTAAATTTGGCAGAGGTAGTCGATTTGAAAAAAGTAGATTTAGTATTAGCGAATGCGGTGTTTGATTTATTCTCTGCTGGTCAGTTGAAAGAGGTCACTACCATCATTACTCAAAACAAAGTAGCTTTTTATCATACGTTGAGTTACGAAGGAATGACATTTGAACCAGCTGATCCATTTGATGATTTCTTTGTAAGGGCTTATAACGAACATATGGAACGGCAGCAAGATTTTGGTAAAGCCTTAGGTAAAAATGCGAGTGCTTACATGGTTGAACTATTTGAAGCAACTAAGCATAAGCTACAAACAGCCACTAGTACTTGGAAAATAGAACCAACAGATATAAAAATGCATTATTATCTATTGAATTTTATGGAAAATGCCTTGTCAGAAATGGAGTTAGCACCAGCCATGCAAGCGAACTTTGAAAAATGGACACAACGTAAAAAGGATTTGATTATCATGGGACAGCAAAGATTATTGATTGCACATATGGATATTTTTGTTCATTTTTAAGTTGTTGAATTGTTTTATTGCTAAATTGCTGTATGACGATGTATTGTAGTAATAATATAACAATTTTAACAATATAACAATTGCATTGAATTACCAAAATCCATAGCATATACATCTCAATTTCTACAACAAAACGATATGAAAAAAGCCAGCTTATACCTATTGGCTCTACTAGCTATTTTAATTTTAGTGCCTATTTTATATTTCCAATTTAGTGACTGTGGCATCTCTCCTTTTGGTTGCGGCGATTTTTCGACTAAAGGAACACCTACAACTCACAAAATCCAAGTAGGAAGTGGGCCAGAAGATTTAGCGATAGACACCTCTATGGACTATCCAAGAATTATCGTGTCTTGTTCGGAGAGAAGAAAAGACCAACCTCCAACAGGTGGTTTTAATGGGATTAACCCTGCGGATAACAGCTCTTTTGAATTTACCATTATACCAGCAGATTTGACCATTCGTCCGCATGGTATTGACGTCGTAACGATTGATACTATCCCTTATTTGTATGCGATTTCTCATGTTCAAGAAGGCGAGAAATGGGAACACAGTGTCATTCGATTTATTATTCAAAAAGATACTTTACTGGCCGATATGGATAACATTATGACGCATGAATTAATGAATGTGCCTAATGATTTAGATGTGCTAGAAGATGGTAGTTTTTATGCGTCCAATTATGTACCGAACATGAATCCAACAGAGAGTACCAAAGCAATATTAGGAATTAAAAATGGAAGTGTTGTACATTATGATGGGCATGGAAATTGGGAAATTGTGCTTGAGGAAATGTGCTATCCAAATGGTGTTTGGGTCAATCAAAAAGAAAATTATTTAGTAGTTGCCAATGGAGGATGCAAAGAGGTCGCGCGATACGATATAACAAATGGAAAAGTAGATCCTACTACAAAAGTATCCACCAAAAAACATGGCATTGATATTCCTATCGGTGATAATCTATTAATGGGCGATGAAGGAGTTTTATGGACGGTAGCGCATCCATGCCCTTTAAAGTTTCTAGCCCATGCCGAAGATAGTAAGGAAAAATCCCCAATGCAGGTATTTGGGATTGATCCTGGGACATTAAAGCTGAATGCCCCTTTTCAAAATAACGGTGAGTTGATTAGTGCTGCTTCAACTGTTTTGCATTACGAAAATCGACTGTATATTTCCCAAGTTTTCGATCCTTTTGTATTGGTAGTAGATGGGTTTTAAGTACCCAAGTTAATTTTTAATTTTCAACCATATGCGGTGGGATTTGAGGTTGCGGTTGAATTTGCGGTTGCAGTTAAAATTATAGACATAGTTGGTTTTAACATTTGTGTAAGTGCCTAATATTTCAACAAACTAAAACCATTAGTTTAACCCCAATTTAAACTCAAAATTCCTTTTAACTCGCGACCCGCAATCATTTAACAATATTGAAAGAATAACTTAAAGAATCCTTCAATCCTTCACAAATTCAGTCCTTGTACTTACTTTTGCGAATGCAAAAAAATGATCCACCCTTATATACGCGTTCTTTTCTAGTACTTTGTATCAGTTTTGCACTCTTTGGGGCAAGTTTTAACATGATTATACCTGAGTTGCCTGCCTATTTGACGAGTTTAGGTGGCGCAGAATACAAGGGGTTAATTATTGCATTATTTACTTTGACCGCAGGTATTTCTAGGCCTTTTAGTGGAAAATTGTCCGATACAATCGGTCGAGTCCCAATCATTATATTTGGTGCCATTGTTTGCATTATTTGTAGTTTAATTTATCCTATTTTAACTACCGTAAGTGGCTTTCTTTTATTACGGTTGTTGCATGGATTTTCAACAGGATTTACCCCTACCGCTATTACGGCCTATGTAGCCGATATTGTATCCGAAAAACGACGAGGAGAGGCAATGGGTATTATTGGTATTAGTATGAATTTAGGTAGTTCAGTTGGTCCTTTTGTCGGTAGCTATATTGCGGTGTATGAGTCTTTAGAATTAATGTTTTATGCTTCCTCTGGTATAGCGCTACTTTCCGCATTGCTTTTATTGAGTATGAAAGAAACCCTCCAAAACAAACAAGCTTTCCATCCTCAACTTTTAGTATTAAAAAGAAATGAAGTATTCGATAAAAGGTCCATTATCCCAGCTATTGTTTGTGGTTTTATTTATTTAGGATTTGGTGCAATTATTACGATTACGCCTGACCAAAGTGTACATTTAGGAATGATCAATAAAGGCGCTTTTTTTACAAGTTTTACCCTTTGTTCCATTTTGTCCAGATTGGTCGCAGGTAGATTGTCGGATATTTACGGTAGGGTAGTGGCGATACGCATGTCGGCCGTCATGTTAGCAGTTGCTTTTGTATTAATGGGGATGTCTACTACGCCAACTTGGTTATTGGTTGCTTCGGGATTAGTAGGTTTTTCACTAGGTGTAGGTATTCCTGCTTTATTCGCTTGGACGATTGACCGAAGTGAAATTCAAAACCGAGGGAAGGCAATGGCTACCCTTTATATCGGACTAGAAGTGGCAATTGGATCAGGCGCATTATTAGGTGCGGCCATTTATGATAATAATTTTGCGAATTTTGCCACAACCTTTAATGTAATTGCTATCTTTCCATTAATTGCTTTATTATTCTTATGGAAAGAAAAAGATGTAGTGTTGGCAGATTAATGGAGCAAGGCTATTTTCCAGTAACTTCCTGTTACTGGAAAATTTTAAGGGGTAAATTCCAATAAAATTATCCTATAACCCCCTATTACTAGAAAATTTCAGATTAAATTCCAATAAAATCATCGAGTAACGGAAGTTACTTGATGATAGGCAAAGTCAAACTTAACAACTTCATAATCATGAAAATCCTAAAATTTATTTTAAAATTAATAGCAGTATTATTGGCGCTATTTTTATTGTCAGGACTAATTTTTCCAAAGGTAAAATATATAACTACTCAACAAGTCAATTTACCATTGGCTAAAACCTTTGAATTGTATACAGATGCGAGTAAAATGAAGCATTGGTATCTTGGATTACAATCTATCAGAACAGAAGAACAAAAACCAGGCACCGTTGGTAATAAGTATAAGCTAGTAGTTGATGATATACAAGGAGAGTTTTTGCAATTGAAACGAATAGTCACCAAATATAAGAAGCCGACACAAATCAATTACAGTACCCAATCTATTGAAATGATAAAAGAGGAAGTGATCATTTTTCAAGAGGTAAACGGGCAAACCTTAATCACTAATCAATCGAGTACGGAAGGAAAGACTTATTGGCTAAAATGTTTGTACGCCTCTTTCTTTTATTTTATTAAAGGAGATGACCAAGCTATTTTGGATAGTTTTAAGGTATATGCGAAAAAAAATAGAGAGTAAAAAGCGTAATGTTAAAATAGGTAACCAAGCAACTAATATAGAAAGTCTAAACGTTGTAATAAAAACGCAACGATGATTCCATACCGATTAATTGTAACCCTCAGTTTGCTATGCTGTATTTTAGCGCTTTCTGCTCAAACCTATATTGGCATAAAGGGCGGCATTAACCAATCAAAATCTACCTTTCTTTTTAATATCAACCCGACCGATGCGACCAATAAAGGCGACCTACATGGCTTTTATTTTAGTATTCCTGTAGAAATCACCCTCAATGATTATTTTAATTTAATGCCAGAATTGGCGATTGTTTCTGATGGATCAGTATTTTCTGTACAAGCTAGAGAAGAACAACGAGTTTATAATAATGCTATTTTTTATATAAAGATGCCGATTATTGGAAAATTAAAGCTGTTCAAACATCGAGCGTATGAATTTGGTATAGTAGGGGGAATCGTACCAGCTTATGCCTTAGCAGTTAATTCTTCTTATTTTACAGGCGCCAATTTTAGACAAGTTATTGAGGAACCTGTTAGTTTTACAGAAGCGGGTATTCGCCGCTTTGATCTCGCCTTATCTATAGGGATTAATACCCAGAAAACAATAGCTAAAGGATGGAAAATTTTATTAGACCTTCGATATAATAGTGGTATATTCGATATTGAAACACATGCTCCATTAACCAATACCTCAGAGAACGTCCAACTGACCTTCGGGTTGATCGCACCTTTAATTAAAACCAAGAAGGGCATAAAATTGGCAAGTAAGGATACAGGACCATTATTTTGAATTGGTTAGAGCTTCAAGTTCTGAAAGCTCTTTTTTTAATTTGAGCAGAAATAGGATCATTCTGAAAATAATAAATCTGTTTTTTCGTCAGGAATTCTAAGATAAGCTTTTGTTTTTCGTTTTTCCATCTCAACAAGTTGTGCTGCACCAAAGGTAGTGGCATCCCCATTGAAGATAACGCGCCAAATTTTTCCTTGCTTAGATTCGGAAATATATAAAGAACCATCAGGACCTTCTGCAAGTCCCATTGGTCTATATTTGACCTCATCTAATAATTTAATGGTTTCTAGGCCTGTAAAACCGTCGGCAAAAACTTCCCAAGTGCCTTTAGGCTGTCCGTTCTCAAAAGGAATGAAAGCGACAATATACCCCGCCTGTGGATAAGGAGTACGGTTGGCAGATCCGTGAAACGCTACAAAAGCACCGTTTTTATAGCGGGCAGGAAATTGGTCGCCTTTATAAAATAGTAAATCATTAGGCGCCCAATGCGCAGGCAAACCCATTAATGGATCGGCAAAAGCAGCCTCTTTGACGCCATCTCCACCATATTCAGGTGCTAAAAACCTTTTATTTTGAAAATGGTCATAATAACTATAAGGCCAGCCAAAATTATCTCCTTTTTTAATCTTCATAAATTCTTCGGCAGGTAGAACAGCTTGATGCCAAGGCGTAAAATGTTGAGGGGCATGACTGTGTAAATAGTCTCTTCCATGATTTAAAGCATACAAACTATTATCTGTATCATTCCAAGAAATGGCGACAATACTTCTTAGCCCTGTCGCAAATCGTTGACCATCCGACTGAAATTGCCCCAATTTGTTGGCGTCGAATTTCCAGATGCCACTAAAATCCCTTAAGTCCCGACAAGGAGAGAAACCCTTCACACCTGCATAAGACTTGCCACTAACCGTAGTCCAATCCTCACAAGCATTTGTGGGGGCACTAAACGTAACATACATGCCACCTTTCTGGTCAAAAGCCAAGGACTTGGCATTATGCCAACGAAGTGGAAAACGGTCGGTCATGATGACTTCAGGTTTACCGGCTGGAATTAATTGACTAGGCGTCAATTTTTGCCGATAAACCACTAATTCGGAACTGAAATATAAGTAGCCATTATGAATCCGCATTCCTGTAGCAAAGCTACCATCGTTTGGATAATCGCCCCAGCGTTCAATAATATCTGCCTTCCCATCATTATCCGTATCTCTTAGAGCTACATTACCTTTGTCGCCTGTACGAATACTCAATTTTATATGAATATCTCCATTATCTCGAACAGCCAAATGTCTAGCTGGACCAACGCTATCTACCACGACCAATGCGCCAAAACCTTGAGGTAAAACTAAGCCTCCATTAGCTGCAGCCGTTTTGGGAGGTGTTTTTACTAATTGGGTGTCCTTAGATGCAGGTTCGGAGATATTATTTTGACAGGCTACGAATAGCAAAACAATAGCCAAGAGCGTTATAGGTAAATATTTCATCGAAAGTATTAGTATTTGATTTATAGCTTGTAAAAGTATAGACAATCAGACAAAAAATGATAAGTCCACCTATTATAAAATGATAGAACCAAAAAAAATAGCGAACTGCATACGCAATTCGCTATTTTTTTACTTAAAAATGGTATAATCTTTATTTCTTAGACATTCGTTGGGTGGTGACTACTTTTCCATCATCGCCTAATAATTGTACTAAGTACATACCTCTAGGCAAATCTGCTATATCATAACGTTCTCCTTTCTGAGTAGTAAATTTTTTCATTTTACGGCCTACTAGATTATAGATAATAATGCTCCCTATACCAGAAATATTATTTAAGCCAATAGAATTGAACGCAGGGTTGGGGTAGATTTTGACAATCTTTTGTACAGCAGCAACAGCGCTAGTATTATTTTTTTGGGATTGCCCAATTACCAAAAGTGGTAAACAAAAGAAAGAGATAAGTAATAAGATTTTTCGCATAGGCGACGTCGGTTTCGTAGGTTATATTAACAAATCAGGTTTAACTATATATTTATAGGGAAAAGAGGAGGACATTTACTTAAAAGCAAATTAGGCTATTTTGTTCGATTTTCCTAATAACTAAATATACTATTAAATAAATTTTAACATACCTAGTACAATAACTGACAAAATAATGGGACTTTGCCCGATTGATCAGATAGAGTGATTTGTAGAATGTCCCTATATTTGCGAAAATTTCGAGATTAGTTGAATTTAAAGTTGAGGTTGAAATTGTTCTTTTTTCCCCAACAGATTTAATACCCAACGGATTTTTTATTTTTTTGAGGCTGAAGTTGAAGTTGAGGGATTTCAACTAAATCGAAAAATTGTTAAAAAAAGAAGAGCATAATTTATTTAACGGCAAACGGCAAACTCATAGACAGATGACTAAACTAAGCGTAAATATCAACAAGGTAGCGTTAATCAGAAATTCAAGAGGAGCGAATTATCCTGATTTAGTGCAAATAGCAAAAGATTGTGAAAAGTTTGGGGCAGATGGAATTACCATTCATCCTCGACCAGATGAGCGACATGCTCGGTATGCTGATGTGCCTGCTTTGAAGGCGGTCGTCAAAACAGAATTAAATGTAGAGGGAAACCCTACTCCAAAATTTTTAAAAATGGTCATGGCTAATCAACCGCATCAATGTACCCTTGTTCCTGATGCGCCAGATGCTTTAACCTCTGATTCGGGGTGGGACACCATAAAGCATAAAGACTTTTTAATAGATACGATAGCTGAATTAAAAGAAGCAGGTATTCGTACCTCCATCTTTATTAATCCAGAGGAGAAAATGATAGAAGGGGCTAAGCTAGTTGGAACAGATAGAATAGAGTTCTATACAGGACCTTACGCCTATGAGTATCATAAAAAACGAAAAAAAGCAGTAGCACCCTATGTTCGATGTGGAAAATTAGCGCATGAATTAGGCTTAGGTATTAATGCAGGACATGATTTAAATACAGAAAATCTAAATTATTTTATTAGGAAAGTAGGAAATGTAGCAGAGGTATCCATTGGACACGCATTGATTACAGATGCATTATATTATGGATTGCACCATACGATCTTAATGTATTTAAAAGCATGTAGAAATGGGTGAATTTTATCTTAAAAAAGCAGCCTAATTGAGGCTAAAAAGCGTTAAGGAAATCTAATAGGCCTCGGAAAACATATTGTTAAGAGTGATAATGTGGTTTCATTTTGCAAGGAATTGGCAAAAAAATAAAAAAAATTTTATTTAAAAAAAGAGTTAATGTAGTTTTGATTTTTGTGAAATTTTCAAAAAAATTAAACTTTTTTAAAATATTTTAAAAAAATAATAAAATAAATAGCTTGGTTAACTACATATTATTTAAAATATAATATTTTTTTCCAAGCATTCGTAGAAATAATATTCTGCTTTACCTATTCTGTTTGATTAAGTTGCTTTATTCTTTTTTTTAGGTCTAGGCAGCACTTTTGGATAAAATTGAGTTATGGTAGATGTCAGCGTTAAGAAAAAGTTAATTATAGATTGTAAAAAATCGAATTAACTTTCCTAAATTTGGGACTTTATTTTTTCATAAAAAAATCGGATTCGTATGAAAAAACTTTCACTAGTTTTAACGATGGTATTGTTTTGTCTTGGAATTACCATGGCACAACGTACTATCACAGGTACAGTAACAGATACTGAAGGAGAATCTTTAATTGGTGCGTCTGTACTAGTTAAGGGAACAACTACAGGTACAGTTACTGACATTGATGGTTCTTATAGTTTGGATGTCCCAGAGGGCGAACAGACTTTAGTATTCAGCTACACTGGTTATGCTACACAAGATGTAGTAACTAGTGCTTCTAACGTTCTTGATGTTGTTCTTTCTGAAGGACTTCAGTTAAACGAAGTTGTTGTAACAGGTCTTGGTATCAAGAAAGAAAAGAAGGCATTAGGATACGGTGTATCTACAATTTCAAACGACCAACTTGAGGGTAAAGCTGAGGGTGACGTCGCAAGAATTTTAAGAGGTAAAGCTACAGGTGTAGATATTACCCAAACTTCAGGTTTAGCTGGTTCTGGTACCAACGTAATTATTCGTGGGTATTCTTCTATTACAGGATCTAACCAACCTCTATTCGTTGTAGATGGTATTCCATTTAACACGGATACAAATGCGGATCAATTTGGATCAGGTGGTGCAACTGCATCTTCTCGTTTCTTAGATTTAGATCCTAATTCTATTGCTGAGATTTCTATCTTAAAAGGTCTTTCTGCAACTGTATTATACGGTGAAGCAGGTCGTAATGGTGTAGTTTTAATTACTACAAAGAACGGTCAAGGTGGAGCATCTGCTAACAAAGGAGTGGAAGTATCTTTAACGCAAAGTATTGCACAAACTGAAATTTCTAACGTTCCTGATTACCAAAATACTTTTGGTAACGGTTTCGGTGGTGGTTTCGGATGGTTCTTCTCTAACTGGGGAGCAGCTTTTGATGATTTAAATCCTTCTTCTTATGGTAATGATTACAAAGGAGAAAAGAATGGTCAAGTATTAATTACTCACCCATTAGATCAGCCACAATATAACGATGATGTTCCTGAATTCATCGGTGCTGAATATCCTTACCAAGCTTACGAAAGTGTTGAAGATTTCTTCGATGCAGGTTTGACTTCTCAAACTTCTATTTCTGTAGAAAGTAAGTTAGGCCCTAGTTCTTCTATGAGTGCAACTTACTCTTATTTATCTGACGAAGGATTTATTCCTGATTTAGATGAGCAAAGAGGTGGTGGACCATCTAACTTCTTAAGAAAGCACAACTTTGGTTTAGGTGCACAAACTAAATTACAGAACGGTTTAAGAATCAAAGGTTCTTTTAACTATGCAGATTCTGATAAATTAGCTCCTTTAACTGGTGCTGCCAGAGGTGGTGACGGTAATGGTTTATTTGCTGCTTTATTATTTACGCCAAGATCTATGGACTTGTTAGGTTTACCTTACCAAAGCCCATTAGATGGTTCTAATATCTACTACCGTAGAGGTGGTGCGATTCAGAATCCATTATGGACTTTAAATAATAGTGGACAAGCAGAAAATGTAAATCGTTTCTTCTCTACTATGCAAGCAGACTTTGAAATTACGCCTTGGTTGACTGCTTTATACCGAATTGGTGTAGATCAATATTCTCAGACGAATAGAAGACACATCAACCGTGGTGGACCACGGGTACCAGATGGTGAATTGTTCACTTCTAATAGAAAGAACAGAATTACCGATCAAATCGTTAATTTACTTTATGATGTTAAGTTAAGTGATGACTTGAATTTAGATGGTTTGGTAGGTGTAAACCTTAAGAGTGAGAAGAATTCAGGTAACGGTACATTCAGTACAAATCAATTTGTATATAACTTATTAACGCACCAGAACTTTGTAAACCACAATAGTTTCTCTGGTATTTACGATAGAAACACTTTTGGTGTTTTTGCTACAGCATCTTTAGGTTATAAGAACTACTTATACTTAGGCGCTCAAGCTCGTAATGACTGGACTTCTACTTTAGAAAGAGATAACAGATCTGTATTCTACCCATCTGTTTCTTTATCTTTTGTACCTACGGATGCGATTCCTAGTTTACAAAATAGTAATGTAGTTAACTACTTGAAATTTAGATTAGGATATGGTACTTCTGCGGGTTACCCGTTACCATACCAAACTCGAACTACTTTAAATACGTTTACTAACCAATTCGTAACAGCTGGTGGTAGTGTATTAAATACCAACTCTTTATCTAACAGATTGGGTAACTCTAATTTACAGCCTGAGTTACACAAGGAATTAGAAGGTGGTGTGGAAGCTAAGTTCTTGAATAATAGAGTAGGTATTGACTTATCTCTTTACGACAGACAATCTTCTGACTTAATCATTGACTTAAGTTTAGATCCAGCAACTGGATTTACAAATACAACGGTAAACGCAGCAGAGTTAAATAATAAAGGAGTTGAATTAGGATTGAACTTGACGCCATTAAAAGGAAGAAATTTCTCTTGGGATATTACGTTGAATTATACAAGAAACGTATCTAATATCGAGAAAATTTCTGACGGTATTGATCAAATTCAAATTGCGAATACTTCTGCGGATTTCTTTAACGGAGGTGGTACAGCTGGATTCTCAACGGGTGGTTTAGGTAACTATGCTATCGTTGGTCAGCCTTATGGTATCATGCAAGGATCTGAATTCCAAAAAGATGCAAATGGCCAGTACATCGTAGATGGTCAAGGTAACTACCAAGCAGCTTCAGGATTGAGTGTTATTGGTGATCCTAACGCAGATTTTACAGCTAACTGGATTAATAATATTTCTTATAAAGGTTTATCTTTTGGATTCCAATTCCAGTACATCAAAGGTGGAGATATCTTCTCTTCTACTGTACAGGCATTATTGGGTAGAGGAAACACAGTTGATACAGACGTTGACCGTTTCGTACCAATCGTATTACCAGGTGTAAAAGCTGATGGTACACAAAATGATATTCAAACGTATATTGGTGATTCATTCTTTAGAGCTTATTTCTTCGCAGATGAAGGAGGTGTATTTGATGCAACTTCTATCCGTTTAAGAGAAATTTCTTTATCTTATGTATTCCCTGATAAGTTGATTGAGAAGACACCATTCGGAAGAATTGGTTTAACTTTCTCTGGTCAAAACTTATGGTATAACGCACCTAACTTCCCAGAAGGAATCAATTATGATCCTGAAGTATTATCTACTGGTGTAGGTAACGCTAGAGGATTTGATTTCCGTACGGCGCCTACTGCTAAGAAAATTGGTGTTACTTTAAATGCTACTTTCTAAGAAAGAAAGGTGGTTAGGTAGGAAGGCTAAAAGGTTCAAAGAAATGCTATGCTATTGCTTTAACTTATTCCTTCTATCCTAGATTAGATTGTTTTTTGAATTTGTAGATTGTATGAATGAATGTTATTTGTATAGATAGATAGGTCCTAAATTATTCGACCTGAAAATTTAACAATTTAGCATTTTAGCATTTTAGCAATTTAACAAAAATCTTTTAATTTATTAATTCAGAAATATTATAAATATGAAATTTATAAATAAACTGTTTCTGCTTGCTTTAATCGTAGGTTTTGTAGCCTGTGATACTGAGTTGGATCTACAAAATGATCCAAATGCAGTAACACCTGATAATGCAAGTGTAGGTGACCTTTATAATAATATTCAATTAACTTTTGCGAACGTATATGCGAACGCAGAATTTAAAGGAGCACAATTGTCTAGACAGGATCACATGGGTAATTTTACCTATGAGGCGGACATTTCTCCTAATACGACTAATGGAATATGGTTTGCTGCTTATTCTAACTTATTTCCAGATATTGAAGCTTTATTAGCTTTAACAGAGGCAAGAGGTTTAGATATCCACTCTGGGTCTGCAAAAATCTTTAAAGCTTATACTTTAATGGCTTTAGTGGATAACTTAAACGGTGTTCCATTGTCTGAGGCTGGTCAAGGAACAGATATTATTAGTCCAAAGGCTGATAGTGGAGAATCTGTATATGCGGCTGCTATTGCATTATTAGATGAAGCAATTGCTCAGATGTCTGGTACAAATGCTGCTGGTCCAACTAACGATTTCTACTACGGTGGAGATGGCGCAAAGTGGATTACTTTAGCAAATACCTTAAAGTTAAGAGCTGCGGTTACAACTAGATTAGTTGATCCTTCTGGTGCTGCTGCAACGGTTAATGCTATTGTTGCAGGTGGTGATTACATCGACGATGCTAGTGAAGATTTTGTAGCGCAGTTTGGTTCTACTAGAGATAATCCTAATTCTCGTCACCCAGATTATAATAATAATTATGAAGATGGTGGGGTAAACTACGAATCTAACTACATGATGTGGTTAATGAGAGCAGGTTATGCCGATGAGGATGGCAATCCAATTGTAGATCCTAGAACTAGATATTACTACTACCGTCAGGTAGATGAGTCTAATACACAAGATCCTACTGTTTACTCTTGTCACTTCTCTGAATTACCAACTGATCCAGATGGTCGTCCAGCTCACTTTGATTTAGTAGATGATAGATTGCCTTATTGTACTGCCTTTACAGATGGATACTACGGTAGAGATCACGGTAATGGAACAGGAACGCCTCCAGATGGGTTTATTGCAACAACTAAAGGATTATATCCTGCAGGTGGACAATTCGATGAGAACTCTTTCTCTAACACTTCACAAGCTGGTACTACTGGTGGTAAAGGTGCAGGAATTTTCCCAATTATGTTATCTTCTTTTGTGGACTTTATGATTGCAGAAGCTGTTTTAACAACTGGTGCTTCTGGTGATGCTAGAGCATTATTAGAAAGTGGATTCCGTAAGTCTATGGCTAAATGTCAAAGTATGGAATCTTTAGTTGCAGCTGATTTAAATGCAACTAGAACTGTAAGAGATGAAGAATTCTCTGTTAGAGCTTTATATGTTCCAGATGAGGAAGAAATTGAAGAATTCGTTGCTGAGGTTTTAAGTCGATATGATGCTGCAGATGCTACAGGCAAGTTAAACATTGTAATGACGGAATACTATAAGGCACTTTTTGGGAACGGTTTAGAGGCATACAATATGTACAGAAGAACAGGAATGCCTTTAAATATTCAGCCTACTTTAGAGCCAGCGGGCGGAACTTTCCCAAGATCTTTATTTTTACCAGCTGTTAACGTAAACAGAAATGGTAATGCAACTCAAAAAGAGTTAACAGAATTAGTATTCTGGGATAATGGATCTGCTGAGGTTCGATAATAGGTTGTTTTACTTAGCATTAATTAAGTTGACTTAAAAGTGACTTAGATAATTCTAGTATTTCCTATTAAAATAAGACTTTTGTAAAACAGTTGCTCGTTATTTTATGTTTTCAGACTGGTAATGACGAGCAACTACTTTCAAAAAATAATAATAGTTCAACTATGTTAAAAAATAAAATTTTATTGTTTTTTGGCGCTGTGCTTATCCTAGCAACTTCTTGTAAGGATGATAATTTAGCTCCAATTGCAACTTTCGACGCAGCAGAAAAAGGTGCTTATCCTGCACTTATTTCTGAAACTGTTAGAGATATCAATTTATTTGATATTGCAGGTTCTTCTTATAATTATACTATTGAGTTCATTGATTTAGAGGCAGGAAACTTGGTTTCTGAATACTCTTTGCAAGTAACTTATGAAGATGGAGATCCATCTGATGGAGATAACTCTGCGGGACCAGTAGAATTTAAAGCTTGGCCAGCGTCAAGTTTCGAAACAAATGCTAATGGTAACAAAGGAATCTCTAATATCACAATTACAGCTAATGAAGCAATGGCTGCTTTTGGCTTGTCTGACTTAGGACCTGGTGATATCTTTAGATTTGTAGGTAGAGTAACAACGACTAGTGGACAATCGTTCTTAGCGTCTAATTCTTCTGCTTCTGTAAGAGGTGCTGCTTTCCGTGGTCACTTCAACTTTAACTTAACTGCAATTTGTCCTTCTGCTTTAGAAGGAACTTATACTGCTATCTCTACAGCTATCTGGTGTGGATCTGATGACGGTTACGAAACAACTGTTACTTTATCAAAAGATGGTAAAACAGCTTACGATGTAGATGACTTTTCTTTCGGTGCTTACGATCCATGTTATGGAGCAGGTGCAGGACGTCCATTAGGTAACCTAAGATTGGTTGACGTTTGTAACAAGATTTCTGTTACAGGTGCTTCTCAATGGGGTGAAATTTACACTTACTCTGATATGAGTGTAGATGGTAACTCTTGGCACTTTACTTGGGTAAATGACTATGGTGAAGGAGCAACTACTGAGTTAATTAACCCAGCAGGATGGCCAGCATTAGAATTGAAGTAAATAAAGATTGCTTGATTGTTAAATTGTTTGATTGTTATTTTAGGTAACAATATAATAAGATAATATGTAGCAACTTTTAAATAAATAATAGCCGTGAGTTGAAAAACTCATGGCTATTGTTGTTTTAGTTAGAGGTAACATAGCTTTTTAAGCTGTGAAATGTTAGGCTTACGGCAAACTTTACGTTTCTGACACATCAACAGGTTTTATCCACAACCTAAAGGGCTTTCTTATAAAAATGCTCAACTAGGCGTTCCCAACAAATTTTGCCGTATCGAACGGCAAAATTTGTAAAAAGGGTTTTTAAAGGGCGAGCTAAAAATTATTTTAAAAAAATAATTTTTAGCTCGCCCTTTAAATCCCCTTTTTTGATTGATTGGGACTCGATGTCCCAATCAATCAATATTTTTATAAGAGAAACCCTTCTATAACCTATTATTGTAGTTGTGCTAACACTTAGCGCATTCTATTTGAGTAGAATAAGTGGAAGCTTTGTATTTTTGCAGAACGTACTCAAACAATTAACAAATATTTTTATGAAAGCCTATATCAGTTTAAGTTATTTGTTTTTCTTATCTATATTATCCGTAGCACAAAATACGGTTGGCATTATTGCCATTGATAATACCAAGACTTTCGAAGGGTATAATCTATTCTTTCCTCATAATGCAAATACCGTTTATTTAGTCGATAATTGTGGCGAAGTTGTACACGATTGGGTAGGAGACAGCGATTATCGCCCTGGTAATATGGTGTATTTATTAGAAAACGGAGATTTATTAAAGTGTAGTCGCTTTTTTAATCCAACTTTGGATTCCATCTGGGCAGGTGGTGGCGGTGAATTAGTAGAGTTATTAGATTGGGATGGAAATATCAAATGGTCCTTTCGGTTAAAAGATGAATTTGATCGTTTACACCATGACATAGCCCCGATGCCAAATGGCAATGTGTTGATGATTGCTTGGGAATTAAAGACCTTAGAAGAAAGTTTACAAGCTGGTAGAGCTCCCGAAAAAATGAGTCAAGATAAGGTTTGGCCCGATTATATCTTAGAATACAATCCAAACCTAGATAGTATCGTTTGGGAATGGCATGCTTGGGATCATTTAATTCAAGATTTTGATGTTGCTAAAGATAACTTTGGGGTTATCAATGAACATCCAGAATTGATTGACTTGAATTTCGATAATCAAGATGGGCATCCAGATTGGTTGCATAGTAATTCCATAGATTATAATGAAGACTTGGATCAGATTTTATTATCCGTTCCTCATTTTGATGAAATATGGATTATTGATCACAGTACAACGACCGGAGAGGCCAAAGGGCATACAGGCGGTAGAGGTGGAAAGGGTGGTGACTTATTATTCCGTTGGGGAAACCCTGCTGCTTATAAAGGAGTAGGGGAGCAACAAGTATTTTTTGCCCATGACGCCCAATGGATCGATGATTTTTTACCATCAGAATCGCCCTATTTTGGGGATATTATGATTTTTAATAATCGAGTCGCCAATAATAGTATTTCTACGGTAGACATTATTCGACCAGCTTTTAATGAGACAACTGGTGCCTATGAAACAAGAGAAGATTTAAGTTTTTTACCCAATTCAACCGAGTTGAGCTTATTTCATCCAGATACTTTTCCATTGCATTCTTCTGGCTTAAGTAGTGCTCAATTATTACCCAATAAAAATATTTTGGCGTTAGCTGGACGAACAGGTCATGCTTTTGAAATAAATCCAGCGACCAAAGAAATTGTTTGGGAATATCGTATCCCGCTTAGAGGAGGTGCTCCAGTAGCTCAAGGAGAAACACTAACCACGAACCAGAATATTACATTTCGTCTAAAACGTTATCCGTCAGATTATTCTGCTTTTACAGGCCGAGACTTATCTAGTCAAGGTTATTTAGAATTATCTCCTAATACAGCATTTTGTAACCTGAGTGTAAGCATAGAAAACATCAGTTTAGCGGATTTATCAATTTCTATTTATCCCAATCCAGTAGCATATAGTTTAATCATAGCGCAAACAACAAATGAAGTAAAGCGTTTATTTTTATCGGATTTAACGGGTCGAATCTTAAAAGAAATACCCTTAACAGGTAATCGAACTAGTGTTGATGTGAGTGAATTAGCAAGTGGATTGTATTTTCTTAGGGCTGAAAATGGCGCTATTGGGAAAGTGGTGGTTCACTAATATAGGTGAATTTATTAGGATTAATTAAATAATGTACGGTTTTAGAAACTAAATTTAAGAGTTTGCACGGTGTTTTCACCCTCCAGAGGGCAGGGTTGTACAGTTCTATAAATCACTAATATGATTAGCCTTTAAGAACCGAAAAAGTTCATTGATTTTGTTGGCAAAAAAAGTAGTTGCAGTTTTAAGGGAGTTAAATCCCTTGCATCGGTAAATATTAATAGTAATATCTTGAAATATGGATAGAATAGCAGCAGCATGATTATGTCTAATGCCATTATTGTCTTCGTTGAAATGAGTATCTTTGACATGATGAATTTTATTTTCAATACCCCAGTGTTTCCTGATTCCCTGTGCCACCTTTTGAGCATTGATGAATGGGTAGCTAGCAATATAATAATGGTGTTCAGAATATAATCCATCATCCTTTTTCTTATCTGGTCGATGCCCATAACGGTGAACATAGATAATTCTGCTAACCGCTTTCCAATCATTTGGAATAGTATTGGTCGAAACATAAATTTCATGATACCGATTTTCTTTCCTTCCTCGGTTTTTCTCTTTGGTATGGCAAGTATCAATAGGTGTATTGGTCTGCCTAATTTGTTTTAGTTGGTTCAAAAGTGTTTTTTGATTCCCCTTGACCTCTATTAAATAGTGATTGTTGGAATCAACAATTATTTCTACCGTTTTTTTTGACAATGCAAAGCGTCCAAAGTGATAATAACTCCTTTTACCTCAAGGGTTTGTAATAAGGCTTGCATAGCTTTTAGCTCGGTCTTTTTACTCTTGGTTGTAGCAGAGTGGGTCACTATTTCAAGTTTTTGACTAAATAGACGAATCATTAATTCATATTCTTGGGCATTACCATGTGCATCTTTAACTGTACTACCTAATGCTTTACCGTCTCCACTTAACCATTCTCCAGGCTGTACACTAACAAAAGTGCTCATCCATTGGAAAAAAGCCTGATTAATGGAGGCAAAATCTAGTCTTTGTAGGACAGTTCTAAGCTGGGTCTTTCCTATGGGCGGATGTTTTAAGTTAAACATTTCCATGAATTCCGATTTATTTCCTTTCATGAATGTACCTATACCTCGATAACCTGTATGACCGCTTAGATAACCCATCGTTATCATGCATAGTAATTCAGGTAAAGGAGTCCGAAGTCCAGATGATTTTCTTGGGTCGATTAGTTGCTCAAAACATTCTAGTAATCTCATAGTTTTTTTTTTTGCCAACAATTTCAAACAACTTTTTCGCTTTTCAAAATATCACATTATAATTCTTTAGAACTGTACAACCCTGCCCTCCAGAGGGGGAGATCGCTCTTGCAGAAAACCACACATTATTTTCTGAATCTCAATTAGCTCACCGTAAAACAGAAATTTCGGTGAACTGAAATTTACTTATACTAGCAACTTACGTAGCCGAAACAGAAAAGCCTTAATTCTTGACAAACTTCAATAACTGACTATTGCCTTCCGATTCAACCTTCAAAAAATAAATACCCGAAGACAAATCCATAATTGGAATACGAAATGAAGTTTGATTGGCAGCGGTTAAAGCAAATAAAGATTGCCCTGTAACGGTAAGTATAGTGAGCGTAGCTGTTCTATTTTCCAAATTAGGTAATTCAATGGATAACCAATCTTTACTAGGATTAGGAAAGATTTTAACTGCATTTTTTGCTAAAATAGCACCCTCTATATTGGTCGTAAATTCAGTTTCGGCTTCCGTTACTAAAATACGACGATTGGCAGGTATGTCATAAATAGTTTGTTTTTTAATCCCGCCCGTCCAATGAATAACGATACTGTCTACTTGTTCAATCGTATTTAAACCAAAATGTAAAATACTGGTAGAGTGAGAGCAATGACTGGCCCCACCATTTAATTCTCGCATAAAGGTTTGGTTATTGGCATATAAATAAACCTTTGAGCCATAAGCATCTCTATTAACGGTTACCCCTGTTAATTGTAATTGTAACCAATTTTTTCCTACCGAATTATTATTATTAGAAATAAGTTGATTTTGAAACAACTTAGAATTTCTAGTCGCATTCAGCGGTGCTTTTTGTACCACGCTAATCAGATCCAAATCTCCGTCATTATCAATATCACTATGCGCCATTCCTCTGGCAACAAAAGGGTTGTCTATAGCATAATTGACGGTATCTTCTTGAAAAACACCATTTCCATTATTCAAAAATACCTTATCGTTATCCACAATATTAGTCGGTAAATAAGCGGGGCCAGGAACAAAACCATTTGCCACGTATAAATCTAAATCTGCATCATTATCTAAATCTAAAAAAGCACAACCCCAACTAACGGAAAGGATACTATCTTGAATGTCATTCCAAGTATAATCAGTTCCACTAATAGTTGCGGCATCAGAAAATAGATCGTTTTCATTATTCAATAATAAATTATTCCCATTATTGGTCACATAATAGTCTAGGTCTAAATCATTATCATAATCTCCTACCGCAAAGCCCATCCCATAAATAGCTTGGTTGGCATTTACTTCATTGCCAATTTCCTGAAATCGACCATTCTCACGGTCATTTATAAAAAAACGATTAGGTTCAATATCAGGGCCAAAATCATTGGCAACCATTAAATCTAAATCTCCATCATTGTCAAAATCACTAGCAGTAACTGCCAGCGCACAACCTGTATCTGCTAGTTGGAAAGCTTCCGCAACATCTGAAAATTTACCATCACCTCGGTTTCTAAACAATTGATTTTTAAAACAAGTATGACCAAACCCTATTACCTCACCTTGCTCGTCTCTTATCAAATTAGATACATCGACATAATTCCCTACATAGATATCCAAGAAGCCATCGAGATCATAATCTAAAAAAGTAGCAGAAATACTCCAAGTACTTTCACCTGCGGCATCGGACGGCCAAATATCAGAAAAAGTACCGTCGCCATTATTTCGGAATAATAAATTTTTATCGAAAGTGCCATTTAATTTTTGCTTGGTGGTGACAAATAAATCTTTGAATCCATCATTATCAATATCGCCTGCAATGACGCCCATCGTATTATAATTTCTAGCCACAAAAAATCCAGCTTCATTGGTCTTTTCTGTAAAAATACCTCCACCAAGATTCTCATAAAAAATATCCGGACGATTACCAGAAGTTAAATATAAGTCATCATCTCCATCATTGTCATAATCAAAGAAAGCGGCACCTCCTCCAATAAAAGTTTCGTGTTGGAAGGTATGATTGATGCCTGCAATTTCTTGAATATCAATTAATTGTTGTGCATTTAAAAAAGAGATAAAAAATATGAAGATGCTAAAAAATAAAAAAGTAAGTTGTTTATTCATCGAGTAAAAATACAAAAAAGGTACTTTTTATCAAGGAGTTATAGGGGATAGATGTTTTTCTTGTCGTTACTATTACCAATCTATTTCTTGATAATCCTTTTAAAAAAAATATTTTTTTGAATTCCTCTGCAACCCTTTTAATAAAATGAGCACTATTGGTTATAGAAGCTTCATTTAACAACATTTTATTCAACAATTAAGAAATTCGGTTAGTAGATAAATGCTTGGGTCGATGCACCTAAAGAATAGCAACCCTTTTGTGTATAGACAAAAAACAGCATATAGAACAGACTAAATGTTTGTCCTAATGATGGCTATGCATTTGTCTAGTGCCAAAAAAAATCAAGTATGAAAAAGAATTATCACTTAATTCTCCTGATGGTCTGTCTGGGATTGTTTGCTTGTGATACTAATTTGGACTTGCAAGAGAACCCCAATGCGGTCACACCAAATAAAGCAAATATTAGTGACTTGTATAACAACATACAATTAGAGTTTGGATCTGCTTTTTTGAATGCAGAATTTGCTGCTGGGCAGATGGCAAGAATGTATCACATGGGGAGTTTTACTTATGAAAGTGCGGTTTCTCCAGCGATTTTAAATGGTTTATGGTTTGATGCATATTCAGATTTATTTCCTGATATTGAGACGCTGAATAAATTAGCAGAAGAAAAAGGACTAGACATTCATGCAGGCTCTGCAAAAATCATGAAAGCGTATGTATTAATGACGATGGTAGATAATATGGGAGATATACCGTTATTTGAAATAGGACAAGGCACAGATGTGATTAGCCCAAATTCAACCCCCGCAGCTGAAATCTATCAAAATGTAGATGAATTATTAACGGAAGCCATCGAATTATTAGAAGGAACAAATGCAGCTCGACCAGCTATTGATAATTTTTATGAGGGAGATCCTGCAAAATGGACAACTTTAGCCAAAACCTTAAAGCTAAGAGCAGCGGTAACGACTAGATTAATAGACCCAGCAGCAGCAACGGCTACCATTAATACACTATTGGCAGAAGGAGATTTGATGGATAGCGAAACAGAAGATTTTGCTGCTCAGTTGAGTGACAAACGAGCCAATCCAGATTCTAGACATTGGATGTACCGCAATCATTATGAAACAGGAGATGGCCAATATTTATCGAATTACTATATGTGGCTATTAAGAGCAGGTAAAGCGGATGCAGATGGAAATCCGATAGCAGATCCTCGAATTAGGTATTATTTCTATCGAAAAGTAGATGATTCTAATACACAAGATCCAACCGTTTATTCTTGTCATTTTTCAGCTTTACCAACTAATCCTGGTGGAAGACCTGCGCATTTTGATTTAGTGGACGAAAGACTCCCTTATTGTACTGCTTTCCCTGATGGATATTATGGCAGAGATCATGGAAATGGAACAGGAACACCTCCAGATGGTCCTATTCGAACTTCTTTTGGCTTATATCCAGCAGGTGGTCAATTTGACGATAATTCTTTTAGTGATACTCGACAAGCAGGAACAACGGGTGGAAAAGGAGAGGGGATTTATCCTATTTTACTAACCTCTTTTGTTGATTTTATGAGAGCGGAAGCTGCTTTAACTATTGGCACGAATGACGATGCTAGGGCACTTTTAGAAAGTGGTATACGGAAGTCCATAGCAAAAGTAAAAAGTTTTGAAAATAAAGTTAAGCAAACCTTAGATCGAGTAATCCCTATTAGAGCAACATTCCCAGATCCTAGTGTTCGTGATTTGTATGCCCCTAATGAAAAAGATATAGAAGAATATATTGATTTTGTACTAGCTCAGTATGATGCAGGTAATGCCGATGAAAAACTAGATGTCTTAATGAAAGAATACTACATCGCCCTTTGGGGCAATGGTTTGGAAGCTTACAACATGTATCGTAGAACAGGAAAACCATCGAATATGGCACCGACTTTAGAACCAGCAGGTGGCAATTTTGTGCGTTCCTTTTTCTTACCAGCAGTACACGTTAATAGAAATGCCAATGCATCCCAGAAAGAATTGACCGATTTGGTTTTTTGGGATGATGGCTCAGCAGCAGTTTACTAATATTAATAAGGCGGCTATTTTTCATAGTCGCCTTATTTAAGACTGTTTAAATATTCCGATTTACACTTTAGATTAGCGAACAGAGAGTAGAAAAGCGAGAGAAGTTCCGCATTTAACGAATAAAGAATAGATTTCATTGAATTTCTAATCTATTAATGTGTTTAAGTCTCTATTCCCTGCTCCCTAATCTCTAGTCTTAATTATTTAACCACCGACTTAAAGAGCAAAGGGAACCTCTTTAAGCTAAGAAATCTATCCTTAATCTTAAAAGTTAAAATTATGAAAAACAAGAATTTATTCATTTTAGGCGCTATGCTACTAATTTTTTTATCAGCTTGTAGAGATGAAAATTTAGCACCAATTGCTACTTTCGATAGTTCTGAAAAAGGAGCGTATGTGAGAATCGTTTCCCAAAACAATGGAAATATAGATTTAACAGATTTAGCTAATTCTGTAATGGAGTATACGGTAGAATTCGTAGATATAGAAAAAGGGAATTTAGTATCAGAATACAATCTACAACTTACTTACGAGGATAATAACCCTGAGAACGGAGATGATACCAAAGGACCAGTAGCTTTTCGTACCTACGCTGCCTCAGAGTTTACATCAAATAAAGAAGGATTTAAAGGGCTAGAGAATATTCAAATAACTGCACAAGAAATATTAGATGCGATTGGTATTGGTGCAGCCGATATACTTTCTGGTGATAAGTTTAAATTTACTGGAAGTGTGACGACTACGGGAGGAGCTAACTTTAATGCAGCTAATTCCTCTGCCTCGGTTAATGGGAGCGGTTTTAGGGGCTTTTTTAACTTTACTTTATCTGCCTTTTGTCCATCTAATCTAGAAGGATCATACGCTTATACCACAAGTGCAGCTTCTATTGTTTGTCCACAAGATGGTACAACGACGGATACGGATGTATCTGGAACGATTAGCATAATTGCGGCAGGAGATGGTGTTTATAGTTTTAGTGATTGGTCATTTGGCAGTTATGCTGTTTGTTATGGACCAACGGATAAAGTAGACGCTAAAACCTTACAATTTACGGATACGTGTAGCGAAGTAGCCTTTACAGGAAAAATAGATGATTTAGGCGATAAATGGGCTTTTACCTCTGAAGTAGATGGAACGAATTGGATGATTAGCTGGGAGAATACTTTTGGTGAAAAAGCAGCTGCTACGGTTGTTAATCCTGATGGTTGGAACTTTGTCTTAGCAGAGGAATAAAATTTATTTTTAGCATAGTTATAGGTAAGGACAATGTGGTAAATCCATCACCCATTATCACATTGCTCCTTACTTTTCTTTGTTTTTTAATTTTTAGGTTTTGAAAAAAGTGTAAAAATATTGAGGATATTCCTATTCTTTAATGGATTTCGTCTTAAATTCACCTTAATTTTTACATAATTAGTCAAAACAGCATGAAAAAACTATTCCTTACCAACTTATGTTTATTAGTAACCCTATTAATAAGCTTTGCCCAAGAAAAATCTAAAACAGAAACCCTACAAATAGAAGGCTTAAAAGCGCCTGTAGAAATTATCGTAGATCATTGGGGGATTCCACATATTTATGCGCAAAATGAAGCCGATTTGTTTTTTGCGCAAGGATTTAATGCGGCTAGGGATCGTTTGTTTCAGTTTGAAATTTGGCGGAGACAGTCAACTGGAACGGTTGCCGAAATATTGGGCGAAAGAGAATTAAAAAGAGATATTGGAACGCGTTTATTTCAGTTTAGAGGAGATATAAAAGCAGAGATGAATCACTATCATGATCATGGAGCGTTGATTATTACATCTTATGTTGCAGGAGTTAATAGGTATATCGAATTGACGGAGAAAAACCCAAAACTATTACCCCTAGAATTTAGACTCTTAGGCATTAAACCACAAAAATGGACACCTGAAGTCGTGATTTCTAGACACCAAGGATTATTAGGGAATATTGGGAATGAATTAAAAATTGGTCGTCAAGTAGCGATGATGGGCGTAGAAAAAACGAAGGAGTTGAATTGGTTTCATCCGAATGAGCCGATTCTAGAGTTAGATCCAAAAATTGATGGCGATTTATTACAAAAAGATATTCTTGAACTTTATAATGCTTACCGCCGCCCCGTCCGTTTTCAACCAGAAGATTTAATTGTAGATGCACGAAATGATTGGCAGCAATTCAAAAATTTAGCGGCAATAGATGACCTAGAATGGGAGTATATTGACAAAGAAGAAAGAGCCTTTTGGGGTAGTAATAACTGGGTCGTTTCGGGCGAACATACTCAAAGCGGTTACCCAATGATGGCCAATGACCCACATCGAACCCAATCGACCCCTTCCTTGCGATATATGTCGCATTTGGTGGCACCAGGTTGGGATGTAATCGGTGGGGGAGAGCCAGAAATTCCAGGCATTTCCATTGGACATAATCAATATGGAGCTTGGGGTTTAACCGTTTTTAGAACGGATGCTGAGGATTTATATGTGTATGAAATTAACCCTAAAAATCCGAATGAATATTGGTATAAAGGACGATGGGAAACGATGCAAATTATTGAAGATGAAATTCCTGTAAAAGGAAAAAATGTACATAAAGTCAATCATAAATATACTCGTCACGGCCCCGTTGTCTTTGAAGATAAGGAGCACCATAAAGCTTATGCGGTTCGTTGTGGTTGGTTAGAAATTGGTGGCTCGCCTTATTTGGCAAGCTTGCGGATGGACCAAGCGAAAGACTTTGAAGAATTTAAGGAAGCTTGTAATTACAGTAACATCCCTGGAGAGAACATGGTTTGGGTAGATAAAAAAGGGAATATTGGCTGGCAAGCAGTTGGTGTGGCACCTGTTCGTCGAAATTTTAGTGGAATGGTACCCGTTCCTGGTGATGGCAGCTATGAATGGGATGGCTATTTACCGATTATTGCTAAACCCAATTTATACAATCCAGAAAGCGGTATTTTCTTGACTTCTAATGAAGATGTTACCCCAAAAGACTATCCTTATAAAGATGCGATTGGTTACAGCTGGTCAGATCCATATCGAGGAGATCGAGTAGCCGAGATTTTACATAGTGGACAGCAGCAAACTTTGAGTAGCATGGCTGCATTACAAACAGATTATTATTCTATCCCTGCCAGAGAACTAATTCCATACTTAAAAAACGTAGAAATTATTGACGAACGCACCGCTAAGGCGCAAGCATTATTATTGAATTGGGAGGATTATCAATTGGATAAAAATTCTGTAGAGGCAGGTATTTATGTAGCGTGGGAGCGGGCACTTAAACAAAATATGACCGATTTATTAATACCAAAAGAAGTAAAGCCTCACCATTCCATGCAATTGAAAAAAGTAATAGATTGGCTTGTTTTGCCAGATAGTAAATTCGGTAATGATCCACTACAAGGTAGAGATGATTTTATGATTGCAGCCTTAAAAAAAGCCGTTAATAGTTTGACAAAAAAACTAGGAGCAGATATGACGAAGTGGCAATATGGGCAAGAAAAATACAAGCATATCTACCTCAAACACCCCTTAAGTAATGCGGTAAAAGCAGAGATGCGTCAAAAATTAGATGTAGGACCAGTCGCTAGAGGTGGAAATGGCTATACCGTTGGTAGCACGGGGACTAGAGATAATCAACCAAGTGGCGGTTCTTTTAGAATCATTGTCGATTGTGTAGATTGGGATGCTTGTTTAGGGACGAATAGCCCGGGGCAATCAGGAAATCCTGATGATGAATTTTATGATAATTTATTTGACATTTGGGCGAAGGACAAGTTTTTTCCTGTCTTCTATTCCAGAGAAAAAGTAGAAGGCGTGAAGGCTAAAAGTTTTTTGCTAGAGCCTGAAAAATAAGCTACCTTTAAATAAAAAACCCCAGATTATTCGTTTGGAATAATCTGGGATAAAACAGTCGGAAAATTATGATATTTATCGCTTATATGCTCAATAAAGCATTGTTATTTAAGCAGGAACTAAATCAGCTAGTGCTTTTGCCTGCGGGAAATCTACGGCTACTTTTGTTAAGCCATGTGCAAAGTTTGTAAATGTAATTGCAGTTACTGATGAAAGTAGATTAATCAAATCTTTCTCCTTAAAACCTTGCGCAAAAAACGCTTGTACTAATTCATCTGCAACTTTTCCTCTATTTTGAGCGATGCCTGCTGCTAATCTAGTAATGGCTTGTAAACGAGAATCTTCAATCGTTAAAGAACGTAAAGCAATTGTTTCCTCTTCTGTATATCCTGCCATTTTGCCCAAAGCAGTATGCGCTGCTAAGCAATAAGTACAACCATTTACTTCTGAAACGGCTAAATCAATCGCTTCTTTTTCTTTTTTAGTAAAACTATCTCCACCTGCTTGACCACTAAATGCTAAAAAATTAGTAAGTGCATCTCCTGAGTAACCAATGACTGCATATAAATTAGGAACGGTACCTAATTGCTTTTGTAAGTTATCAAAAACACCTTGCGCCTTTGCATCTACTTGATCTTTAGTTGGAACTTTAATTAAATTTGACATGATAAAAAATTTATTCGGTTAATAATTATTGATTTAAATTACAATGCAAAGATGCAGGCAGAATAGGCTTAAAAAAATGGACAAAGGTTCTTAGGGCTTGGACAGAAGTTCTTTTTTAGAAAAAGTTGGTTTATTTTTAGTAAGAAACATAAAAAATCTCCTACTTTTCTCATGAAAAATAGGAGATTCTTATAGAAACTGTAGAAAGTTAACTTTCTATAGTGATAGGTACTTAGTATTTATTCAGAGCTGAGAGAAGAGAAGATAGAGGTTCATTTTTCGGAAATTTAGCCTCTTTTCTCTCAATGAAATGGCCTCTAAGCTCTACTCTTTTATATTAAGATCGGTTAACCAAGTCTTGAATACCTTGTGCATATTTTTGTCCCAAAGCACGAAGATCTTGATCATATTGTTGTTGAATCTGTTGTAAAGTACTTCGATTCAATCGACTGACATCTAAGTTATATTCTTCAATAATTCTGCGGACACCAGCACTAGCCGTTCTTTTAGGTTTTTCTTCTACCTTCTTAAGAATACTATCAAAAATATTGCTATCTGCTGTTGGTGTTTCTGGATCTTTTTGATTATGTTGTCGTGCGGCCTCAATTTGATTTTTTAATAAATCCAAGATACTGACTGGGCTTTTCCCTTTTTTTGCTCGATTTTCTTGTATCTTTTTGTCCAATCCACCAATCTTATCCTTGATCAAATCAAAAACGTTAGGATGCGCTGTTTCTTGTCTTGGATTATTGGCATTCTTTTGCTTAACGTCATTAATTGTTTTTAAAATGACCTCTAGAATATTAGCTTTCGCCATAATTATAATTTTTTAGTAAAATGATTAAATGTTGAGTTTCTAAAATTTGAGACGAAATTAATTGAATAAAGTGACAATTGTTATATATCTGTAAAAAAATAAAGCTTCGGAGTAAAATATGGTTACTTTTATCTAAAAACAAATTAAAAAGGGTAGCTTACATCTTTTTTGTAAAAGCTAATTCCTAAACAAAGTAATGTTTAAAAGATAAAATTTAATTTACAAAACACAACTACTTGACAGACAATCAACTAATTGTTTTTTATTGAACTTGTTTTTTGAGTTTTACTATAAATTTATACCTGTGAATGTAACTGCTGTTAAATTCAATAAACAAGATCAGCCTGAATTCTACAAAGTACTTCAAAAAAGAATCAATCTACATTTCAAAGAAAATAACCTCACGAAAACTGCCAATTTGAATATGAAATTCAAAACCACCTTTATGTTTGGTTTGTATTTCCTTCCTTTTATCCTAATGTTAACGGGCTATATTACCTCTTTTTATCCATCCCTTATTGCTTGGGCGATTATGGGCTTTGGTATGTCAGGTATCGGCTTAGCCATCATGCACGATGCGAATCACGGTTCTTATTCAAAGCACAAAATAGTGAATGAAGCCTTAGGCTTTTCCATGAATTTTATTGGTGGATATCACATTACTTGGAAGATTCAGCATAATGTTTTGCATCATTCCTTTACCAATATTCATGAATTTGATGAAGATTTAGATCAAAAAATGTTTTGCATGTCTCCTTGTCAGGATAGAAAAGGGTTTCATCGATTTCAAGCATTTTATGCTACTTTCTTGTATTCTTTGTTAACGGTTTTTAGGTACTTAATTAAAGATTTTCAACAAGTACATCGGTACCATAAAATGGATTTATTGAAAGGTCAAGGGCTGACCTTTCCGATGGCGATTGGGCAAGTTGTATTATATAAAGCGTCCTATTTAATAGTGATGCTAGGCCTTCCTTTATTATTCATCAATTTACCTGTTTACCAAATTCTATTGGGTTTTGGCTTGATGCATATTATTTGTAGTTTAATCTCTGCCTTTGTTTTTCAATTGGCCCATGTACTAGAGGAAACCCATTTCTTTGAAACGGATCAAACGGGTAGTGTCGAAAATCATTGGGCGGTTCATCAATTGAAAACGACGGCTAATTTTTCTAAAAGTAGTAGTCTGTTTTCTTGGTTTATTGGTGGGCTTAATTATCAAGTGGAACATCACCTATTCCCGAATATTTGCCATGTATATTACAAGGAACTTTCTCCAATTGTCAAAACGACAGCTAAGGAATTTGGATTGCCTTATTATCAACACGATACTTTTTGGGGAGCGATGAAAAGCCATTTTAGTCTATTACATAAACTTGGGCAAAAAGAGCATTTGAGTACTCCTTCGGTAAGCTAATAAATTTAAAAACAAAAAAGCACTCGGTCTTCCCACGGACCAAGTGCTTGTAATTTTCTTCGTAATAAAAATAGTGGATTAGACTATACTAAATCTTTTAATTTTTTTGCTCATTAGCCTAAAATCATCCAAACATCTACTTTTGTCTGTCTAGATCATTCTAACCTTTTTTAATGTTTGTTGTAATCAATTTGTCTATTTAATGATGCCCTCTTCAATTTTCTGCTTTTTGTTATTAAACTTTATTAACAACTTCAGATTATTGAAATTTTGATATTGATTGTTGTTACTTCCTTAAATTATTGGAAACTTGATTTAGTTATTAGCCTTCTCCATTTGTATTACAGTAAGAATTCCCATTAATGATATTTGTAAAAAAACCTAAATTTTAGTCTTGCGTTCTCAAATGTTTTTTTGCATTTATGTTTTAGTGTTTCCTAGTGTGTAACTGCAAACTGTATTAGTGTTTCATAGTATGTTATCAGCGCTAAATAAGTAACGGTTTAATGACTTTCATCTACTAAGCGTTACTTATTTATAACGACTGATATTACGTTGCTTAATGGACAATTAATGTTCGATCTATTGACAAATTTTATGTAAAAGCCTTAATGATACTCTCTAAAACAATAACTGTTTGTAAACCTAAAATGGAATCTCTATGCTATTTACTTTGTTGAACGGTAAATTTCACGTAACTTCTGTGTAATATTTTTGTTATCTCTATGTGCTGCTATTTGATAATAACTTGTTCTGCGATCTCTTCGGCTTCTGTAGTAACTAATGTAATCGTAAATGTTCCCTTTCCGTAAGTATTCAAATCTACTTCGTAAATGCTATCTATGGCTAAATCACCTACTTTATCTTCCATTAGTACTTGGTTAGCTTGGCTAATTATTATGCTGGATAACTTGCTACTAACTTCCTTAAAATCAATGAGTAAAATATTATTATCAGGGTCCTGATAGAATATATTATCGCTTACGTTTGTAATAGCTAGCTCATCAAAAGCTATATCTACTCTTTGTAACTGTAGCTGTGGTAAACTTTCGCTAAATAATAAACTCGTAAAGGTGGTGATTAGGATTATTGTTAAACAGAATGTTAGCATCTTCATTTTTTTTGCTTTTTATAAAATACATTAAAATTGGAAGGGGGGATTCGAGTGTTAATGATGGGGAGCAAAAAGTAATCGTGTGCTTGTGTTTTTGTGTAGCATTAATCCTAAATTCAATGAATTCGGTAACCTTTTCATGCCGCTTTTTCAAGGTAATAATGCGGTAATAAATTTGTTTGTTCTAGTTTTACTGAGTGTGTGTTCGTAGCCTTTAACGCATCTCAATGTTTGTGTTTGTTGATAAGTGCTTGTTCTAGTTTTACTGAGTGTGTGTTCGTAGCCTTTAACGCATCTCAATGTTTGTGTTTGTTGATAAGTGCTTGTTCTAGTTTTACTGAGTGTGTGTTCGTAGCCTTTAATGCATCTCAATGTTTGTGTTTGTTGATAAGTGCTTGTTCTAGTTTTACTGAGTGTGTGTTCGTAGCCTTTAATGCATCTCAATGTTTGTGTTTGTTGATAAGTGCTTGTTCTAGTTTTAAGAGTGTGTGTTCGTAGCCTTTAATGCATCTCAATGTTTGTGTTTGTTGATAAGTGCTTGTTCTAGTTTTACTGAGTGTGTGTTCGTAGCCTTTAATGCATCTCAATGTTTGTGTTTGTTGATAAGTGCTTGTTCTAGTTTTACTGAGTGTGTGTTCGTAGCCTTTAATGCATCTCAATGTTTGTGTTTGTTGATAAGTGCTTGTTCTAGTTTTAAGAGTGTGTGTTCGTAGCCTTTAATGCATCTCAATGTTTGTGTTTGTTGATAAGTGCTTGTTCTAGTTTTAAGAGTGTGTGTTCGTAGCCTTTAATGCATCTCAATGTTTGTTTGTGTTTGTTAATAAGTACTTGTTCTAGTTTTAAGAGTGTGTGTTCGTAGCCTTTAATGCATCTCAATGTTTGTGTTTGTTAATAAGTGCTTGTTCTAGTTTTACTACAATAATTTTAGTTAGACTTTAAAAAAGGGGAAATTTGAGTGTTTGTTCAAGTTTTTGTGAGTGTGAGTCTTTTTGTAAAATTCAAATATTTAGTGTGTGTTGTTGCTTGAACTTAGTGTTTGTGGAAAGTTTTGTTTTTATCTTAAAAGGGGAGAAAAATTGTGGGGAGGAAAGTGTGATTGTTTGTGTTTGATGATACAAATATAGAGCGCATTAGTGTCACTGTCAAGCCTTTTGGGAACTTTTTTTGAAAAAAAACTAGAAATTTATTTTTTGTAACTCATTGTGACATAGTTGTTTGTGAAGTTTAGTTTATATTAAAAAATAAATGGAAGCATAAAATATTATTATTAAACATTTTAGAATATTTGTATGATTTTACAAATCGTTTTTTTTAGTTCAAAATTTTTTTGAAAAAAAAAAGCCCCTATTCCGTTATTTTTTAAATATTTAGTAATTGTTATTTTTTTAGAAAAATGTGACAGTCTTTTTTTGTAAAAGAACAATAATATTAATTGTAAATAACTGATAATCAGATTGATTGTTCTTGTTTTTTGAAAAAATGGCAGATCATTATTTTTAGTGAAAAAAAATAACTTAACAAAATTTAACAGTTATTTTACCTTGTCACAAATCAAACAGTAACATTTTGGACTTTTTAAGCTCAATTTTTATAAAAAAAGCTCAATTTTAAATTTCCTTTCTTTTCTAGTTACCTTTTCTTATTTTTAGCCCACTTTAAGAAAAAACGTAGTTAAAATATAAAAACCACTACTAAATTGATTCTATGAAATATGTATTAGCACTTGATCAGGGCACAACTAGTTGCCGAGCCATCTTATTTGATAAAAAAGGAAGTATTGCTGCAGTAGAGCAGCAAGAGTTTACCCAAATATTCCCTAAACCAGGGTGGGTAGAACACAATGCGGAGGAAATTTGGCAAACGCAATTAAAAGTTACTCAAGCTGTGTTGAAGAATAATGGGGTAGGAGCGAATCAAATTGACTCCATCGGTATTACCAATCAAAGAGAGACGACCGTTATTTGGGATAAAAAAACAGGGGAACCTATTCATAATGCTATTGTATGGCAAGATAGACGAACTGCTCCTTTTTGTGATGAATTAAAGGCAGAAGGTTGGGAACCTTATATAAGAACCAATACGGGGTTAGTGATAGATGCCTATTTTTCTGGTACTAAAGTAAAATGGCTTTTAGATAATGTCCCTGGCGCAAGAGAAAAAGCGGAAAATGGAGATCTACTTTTTGGCACAATGGATACTTGGTTGGTTTGGTTACTAACTGGTGGCAAGCAACACGTTACCGACTACTCCAATGCTTCTAGAACACTCCTATATAATATAAGGGACTTAAAGTGGGATAAAGAAATCTTGAAACGATTTGATATTCCTGCGAAGATGTTGCCTAAAGTGAAACCATCCAGTCATGTCTATGGCAAAACAGATAAAAAATTATTTGGTGCAACTATTCCCGTTGCAGGTATGGCAGGAGATCAGCAAGCCGCTTTATTCGGTCAAGCTTGCTTAGAAAAGGGGATGGCGAAGAATACGTATGGAACAGGTTGTTTTATGCTAATGAATACAGGCGAAACACCTGTTGAATCTAAATCAGGCTTATTAACCACGATCGCTTGGGGAATAGATGGTAAAGTAACTTACGCCTTAGAAGGAAGTGTTTTTATTGCAGGAGCAGCTATTCAATGGTTGAGAGATGGGTTGAAAATATTAGATGCCGCTCCCGATTCTGAATTTTTTGCCAATAAAGTTGATGATAATGGAGGCGTATACGTTGTACCTGCTTTTGCTGGGTTAGGCGCTCCTTACTGGGACATGTACGCAAGAGGAGCAATTTTTGGCTTAACTAGAGGTTCTGAAAAAGGGCATATTGTTCGAGCAACTTTAGAGTCTTTAGCTTACCAAACCAAAGATGTCTTAGATGCTATGGAGAAAGATTCAGGCGTACCTTTAGCAGCGTTAAGGGTTGATGGAGGAGCTTGCGCCAACGATTTATTGATGCAATTCCAATCAGATATCCTAAAAACGAAGGTAGAACGACCAAAGATTATTGAAACGACGGCGCTTGGTGCAGCTTATTTAGCGGGTATGGCAACAGGTTTCTGGACGAAAGAAGACATTACTAAAGGGTGGCAAATAGATAAAACCTTTAAGTCTAAGATGAAAGCTGCTGATCGAAAGAAATTATATAAAGGCTGGCAAAAGGCAGTTAAACGAACAATGGACTGGGAGAAAGATTAGTTAATTGATTATTGATAAATAATTATTGATAAAACCTCTAGGTACTTTTGGGTGTCTAGGGGTTTTATGCGTTTAAAAACAACTTCAATTTCAACTTCAAAAGAGAAGTTGAGTGCAGGAAATTGAAGTTGAAGTTTATTTCGTACCTATTTCTCTAAATACTCGTCCTAAATTACGTCTATTCCTCTTTCCTGTTGAATTAAAGCAGAAATAGCGATATTTTGCAACTTTTTTCCTAAAATATAACTGTATAAAAGTAAAAGTTACGCCTATATAGAGGGTAATTTTTAAATTTTATAGTTATTATTTTCAATTTTAGATTAACTAGCATGAGTACGGAGACTAAAGAATCGCTCAATTTTATTGAGCAAATGATTGAAGAAGATATTGCCAATGGCAAAAATGACGGACGAGTACACACCCGTTTTCCACCCGAACCGAACGGTTATTTGCATATCGGTCATACTAAAGCACTATGCATTAGTTTTGAAACGGCGCAGAAATACGGTGGCAAAACCAATCTCCGCTTTGATGATACCAATCCAACGACCGAAGAAACCCATTACGTTGAAGCCATCAAAAAAGACATCAAATGGTTAGGTTTTGAATGGGATGGGGAAGCACGCTATGCTTCTGATTATTTTCCTCAATTACATGCTTTTGCCGTTGATTTAATTAAAAAGGGCTTGGCTTATGTGGATGATTTATCACCAGAGGAAATGGCCACCCAAAAAGGAACACCAACTAAACCTGGCGTAAATAGCCCCAATAGAGATAGATCTATTGAAGAAAATCTGGACCTATTTGAGCAAATGAAAAAAGGGATACATCCAGATGGTTCTATGGTATTGCGGGCGAAGGTCGATATGGCTTCTCCTAATATGTTGATGCGAGATCCAATTATGTATCGCATCAAGCATGAAAAGCACCATCGCACAGGAGACGAATGGGTAATTTATCCAATGTATGATTTCACGCATGGACAATCGGATTCGATTGAGGAAATTACACATTCCCTATGTTCTTTGGAATTTATCCATCATCGACCTTTATACGATTGGTTTATTGAAAAGTTAGACATCTTTCCTTCTAAGCAGACCGAGTTTGCTAGAATGAATGTGACCTATATGATTACTAGTAAACGGAAATTATTAAAATTAGTAGAAGAGGGATTAGTGACGGGCTGGGATGATCCTCGAATGCCAACCATTTCTGGAATGCGCCGAAGAGGTTATCCAGCGATGGCATTAAGAGAGTTTTGTAGAAAAGTAGGAGTTGCTAGACGGGAAAATCTAATAGATGTTAAATTATTAGAAAATTGTGTCAGACAAGATCTGAATAAAACGGCAAATCGAATGATGGCGGTTTTAGATCCTGTAAAAGTGGTCATTACCAATTATCCAGAAGGCAAATCAGAAGATCTGATATTAACAAATAATCCTGAAGACGAAAGTGCAGGTAAAAGAGTGTTACCGTTTTCTAGAGAAATATATATCGAAAGAGCCGATTTTAGAGAAGATCCGCCATCTCCAAAGAAATTTTATCGCCTTGGACCAGAAAGAAATGTTCGTTTAAAAGGCGCTTATATAATTAGAGGGGAAAGTTTTGTCAAGGATGAAAAAGGTGTGATTACAGAAATTCATGCGACTTATTATCCTGATAGTAAAAGTGGGGAAGATAATTCTGGCGTAAAAGCAAAAGGCGTATTGCATTGGGTATCTGTGCTGCATGCTAAGGAGATAGAAGTAAGAAATTACGACCGTCTTTTCACCGATGAGACGCCAACAAACCATGAAGATAAAGACTTCTTAGAATTCTTTAACACCGAGTCTTTAAAGACGATTACTGCTTACGGAGAACCTGCTTTGGCAAAAGTTAAAGCGGGCGAACGGTTTCAGTTTATGAGAATTGGTTATTTCTGTTGTGATCCTGATTCTACGGAAGAAAATATGATCTTTAATAAGACAGTATCTTTAAAAGAAGGATTTAAGAAAAAGAAATAAAAAATATTAGGCTTCTAATTTTAGTAGAAGTATATATCGAATTAGACTACTATACATTTTTAGATTTTCTATTTAAAATAAGGCGGCAATGGGAAATTGCCGCCTTATATTGAGCAGTACAAGACGGTTGTTTCCCACAACCGCCTTGTTTTAAGTGGACTAAAGCTATTTTGTATAGTAGTGTAATATCGAATTGTTAAACCCTTGCAAGTAGTTAATTTGCAAGGGTTTTCTTTTTTAATAAAGTGAAATAACGGAGATAATTCCATTTAATCCAACAAAATAATTAGTAACTATATATAGCCGAGGCATAAAAAATGTTTTAGATAAATTTTAAACGGGAAATAAAATTTTGAATTTCATGAACATTGGAGGAAGGGAAAATAAATTATGACAAAAATGTCATAATTTATTTTAATTTTTTACCTTTGATGAAAAAATGATATTTGTCTTTGGTAAATATCAAAATATGAAACGAAAAACACTTTTTATTACAGGTGTCAAGATGCTATAATAACGATCAGACAATATAACAATTTTTAAGCAATCAAAACAAAACGAAATGGGTTTAATAGACGCACTTTTAAAACCTGACGACCTTCCTCATGATTTTGACCAATGGGAGAAGCTGTCTTTTCCAGCACAGGCAAAATTAGCTTGTCAAGCTTGGTACAAGCAAGGTTTCGGTTCTCCAGTTTCTACTTTGCTATTTTATTTGATTAAAATGGTTATTTGGATTTGGATATTCTTTATTTTTTGTAGCTATTCTATTGAATTAGGAACTTTTGCCAATTTTTCGGAATGGTGGTTCACAACAGAGGCTTTTGGAAAAGCTATCGTATGGACCTCTTTATTAGAAGTAATTGGCTTGGCAGGTGCAAGTGGCCCATTAATGGCTCGATTTGTTCCACCCTTTGGAGGAATCACCTATTTTTTACGTCCAAAGACTATTCGAATGTCTATGTTTCCCAAAGCACCAATTGTTGGAGGAGACACTCGGAATATTTTCACCATTTTACTATATATAGCTTTATTGGTGGTTTATTTCAGAGCGTGTATGGCGCCTGCGGTAACATTTGAATATGTATGGCCTATTTTAGCCTTATTATTAGTGAATGGTTTATTTGATAGAACCGTATATTTGGCTGCCAGAGGGGATATTTATTTTCCTATGATGGCTTGTTATTTATTTGCAGACCAAACCATTCCTGCACTCAAAATCTGTTTATTTGCAATATGGTTTTGGGCAGCTTTTTCAAAGCTTACCCCAGCTTTCGTTTCTGTTGTTCAAGTAATGGTTTGTAATAGTCCTTTTCTTAAATTTTTTACCCCTTTGAAAAAGGCGTTATTCGTGGACGCACCGACTGATTTAAGGCCAAGTGGCTTTGCCAAAGTCTTTGCACATATGGGGACGACGGTTGAATTTGTTTTACCCTTCTTATTGCTATTTACCACTTTTTTAGCACCAGAATATATTTTATATGTGGTTATTGGTATTACCCTTTTCCATACTTTTATTTTTATCAATATACCAATGGCAGTTCCTTTAGAATGGAATGTAATTATGGTTTATGGCGCATGGGCAATTTTTATGATGCACCCAAGCATTTCTCCTTTCTCCATCTCTAATCCCCATTTGATTGGTTTATTTGCCTTATTATTTATAATCATCCCCCTTCTAGGTACTTTTTGGCCTAAATATGTTTCCTTCTTAATGTGCATGAGATATTATGCAGGTACTTGGGCGACCAATATGTGGTTATTCAAAGGAGATGCTAAATTAAAAGTAGATGAATATGTGGTAAAAACTTCTAAATCTGTTGAATCTCAATTGGAAATGATTTATGATAAAAAGACGGTGAAAGAGATGCTATCCAGATTGATGGGCTTGCGCTTAATGCACATACCTTCTGGCGCACTCCATGATACTTATAATATAGCTACAGATGGTCAAAAAGGATACTATTGGATGGATGGAGAGTTTTTCTGTGGTGAAATACTTGGTTGGAGTTTTGGGGACGGACATATGCACGACTACAAGTTATTGGAGTCTTTGCAAAAAAGATGTAATTGGGAATCAGGTGAAGTGCGAATAATTACGGTAGAATCTCCTCAAATGCATAATGGTCGGCAG
Organism: Saprospiraceae bacterium; assembly: GCA_965277445.1. GTDB lineage: Bacteria > Bacteroidota > Bacteroidia > Chitinophagales > Saprospiraceae > JAFMDF01. Next base: position 1,059,799 of record CBDICY010000013.1, read on the forward strand.
CATTGGCAAGTCCACGATGCTAAAGACGGTTTAATACAAGAAGGCTATTCTTTTGTAAAAGATTTTGTTGGTAAACCAACTTGGCCAGAACATTAGTTTTTTGAACCTTTTGTGGTTCAAAAAAATAAACATTAACCCCTATTTAAATTTCCTTTTTGTCAAAACAATCATCATACGACACCATCATCATTGGTTCTGGCCCAAACGGTCTAGCTGCTGCTATTGAATTGGCTCAAAGTGGTCAAAAAGTATTAGTAGTCGAGGCAGCCAATGAAATTGGTGGTGGCACTCGAACAACTGAACTGACGTTGCCCAATTTTCACCACGATTATTGCTCAGCAGTTCATCCAATGGGGGTTTTATCGCCTTATTTAAAGACCTTACCTTTAGAAAAACATGGTTTAGAATGGATTTATCCTAAGCTGTCAGTTGCGCATCCTTTAGATAACGAACCAGCAATTTTACTAGGCAAATCATTGGAAGAAACTGCCGAAAATTTAGGAGCTGATGGCAAAACTTGGAAAAATTTATTTAGCTATTTTGTTAAAAATGGCGATGCATTATTAGCGGATAGTTTAAAACCTTTAGGCATTCCCAAGCATCCTTTTTTATTGGCTCGATTTGGAATGAGTGCTTTATGGCCTGCGACTACTTTTGCCAATTTTAAATTTAAAGGCAAACGTGCCAAAGCTTTATTTACAGGTTGTTCTGGGCATAGTGTATTACCCTTAGATTTTTATTTTACTTCTGCTTTGGGAATGATGTTTTCTTTGACCGCACACATGGTCGATTGGCCAGTAGCAAAAGGCGGTTCTCATAGTATCACCAAGGCAATGGCTAGTTTGTTTACCGAATTAGGCGGAGAAATTCAAACGAATTTTGCGGTAAAAAAATTAAGTGATTTACCAGTTGCAAAATCCTATTTATTTAATACCGACCCAAAACAATTAGCCGAAATTGCCAGCGATGAGTTGCCTAATACCTATAAAAAGCGCTTATTAAAATACAATTTTGGACCAGGTGTTTTTAAAATAGATTGGGCATTAGATGGACCCATTCCTTGGAAAGATAAACGTTGTTTGGATGCCTCAACGGTACATGTCGGCGGCACTATGGAAGAGATTGCTAAAAGTGAACGCATGGCATGGGACGGCAAACATTGTGATAAACCTTATTTAATTCTTTGTCAACAAAGCCAATTTGATAGTAGTCGTGCCCCTGAAGGCAAACATACAGGTTATGCCTATTGTCATGTACCGCACGGTTCTACCATGGATATGACCGCTGTCGTTGAACAACAAATAGAACGTTTTGCGCCTGGCTTTAAAGACCTCATTTTAGCAAAGCATACCACCAATACACAGCAATTTTATCAATATAATACCAATTATTTGGGTGGCGCAATTACAGGTGGCGCAGCAGATATTACGCAATTATTTACAAGACCTGTTGCTCGTTTTAATCCTTATACGACACCTAATCCGAAAATATTTATTGGGTCGGCAGCGACTCCGCCTGGTGGTGGGGTGCATGGGATGTGTGGGTATTGGGCAGCAAGAAATATTTTGAAACGCAACCGTAACACAACTCTCTGAGTTGTGCAGCAGATAGTACCGTAACACAACTCTCTGAGTTGTGCAGCAGATGGTACCGTAACACAACTCCCTAAGTTGTAAAAGCTATATAGCACAACTCAGAGAGTTGTGTTACGCTTACTTTTTTTAAAAAACAAATCAACTATGAAAATCTTCCTAACAGGCGCATCAGGTTACATTGGCAACCGAATGGCAGAAGTACTTTTAAAAAAAGATTGGGTAACTAGCGTGGTCGGTACCGACATCAGCGCAGGTCGAATCAATCATCCTAAATACACCTTTTACCAAAGAGATATTCGGGACAATTTGGATGATATTTTTGAAAAAGAAAATATTGATGCCATTATCCATTCCGCTTATGTATTGACTCCCATTCACGATAAGGGAAAGATGGAGGATATTAATAAGAATGGTTCTCAAAACATCTTATCGGCAGGAGCAAAAGCTGGTGTCAAACAAATACTGTATTTAAGCTCTACTACGGCGTATGGTTTTTATCCCGATAATGATACACCGTTAATGGAAGATAGTAGCCCATTACGTGGAAACAACGATTTTACCTATGCCAAAAACAAAAAGGAATTAGAACCTATTTTTAGCGATTTTGCCAAAGCCAATCCTGATATATTGGTATCTGTGGTGCGTCCTTGTTTTGTGGTAGGTCCAGGTTTTAGAAATCCAATGGCGGAGCATTTTATGAAAAAAATAGTGCTGCTGCCTTCGACAACTATGCCTTGGCAATATGTCCATGAAGATGATTTGATTAATATTATGGCGCTCTTGATTGAAAAAAGAATTGGCGGCATTTATAATGTAGCAGGAGACGGTATGATGACGTTCAAAGAAATGATTGGTTCTTTAGGGAATTATATTTTGCCGATTCCTTGGGCATTGATTTACCCATTGAATAACCTTGCTTGGCACTTTCGCTTGTCTTTTATTACTAAATTCCCGTCTGCAGCTATGCGTATGATGGTGAATCCTTGGATTGCTAGTAATGAAAAAATTAAAAAAACAACGGGGTATCAATTTCAATATGATACGAAAGGGGCTTATGCTGATTTTGTAAAATCTACCAAAAAATAAAGAATGCAGCTATCAGACTATCAAAACCTACTAGAAAAAGAAAAGAAAGGGCTACCTAATCTACCCAATTCCAATTACGAACTAATCCAAAAACAAACAGCACTTCATCCCAAAAGGCAAGCCATGCACTTTTTTATGGACGGAGCAAATTATGAGACTGCCCTATCATGGAATTATCAGGAATTAATAGCAACCATCAACCAAACCGCCAACCTTTTCAGAAGTTTAGGGATTCATAGAAATGAGGTGGTGACGTATATGTTACCCAATGCGCCTGCAACAGTTTTTACGGTGATAGGTGGAGAAGTAGCTGGAATTGTAAGTGCAATTAATGCTCAATTAGAGGCTTTGCATATTGAAGAATTATTGGAGGCGATGGATACAAAAATATTGGTGACGCTTTCCGAATCTGCCGCCCCTGAATTATGGAAAAAAGTGGTGAAAGCAGCGGGAAAAGCCAGTAGTTTAAAAACGATATTGACGCTTGATTTAGGCGATTATGCTGAAAAATCTACTAAAAAGTCAGTTACTACATTAAACGGCATTCCCGTTTATGATTTTCATGCGAGTATTGCCAGTAGGAGCAAAACCTTACAATTTACTCCAGCGATTCAGGCAGACAATATTGCCTCTCTTTACCATACGGGCGGTACAACAGGCAGACCAAAAATTGCCCAACGAACCCATGGGAACGAAGTCTTTAATACTTGGGCGATTAGTGACGGAATAGAGGGAAATAGTGGTCAAAAAGTACTATTCTGTGGTTTACCGTGGTTTCATGTCAATGCGGTGATTGTTACAGGGTTTACCGTTTTTTGCTATGGACATACCTTGATTCTAGGTACGCCAGCGGGGTACAAAGGCAATAAGGTGATTCCTAATTTTTGGAAAATAATTGAGTATTATAAAATTTCCTTTTTTAGTTGTGTGCCTACCATTCTTCAGTTTTTATTATCTGTACCGAATAAAGGTGTGGATGTGAGTAGTTTGGAATTTGCTATATGCGGAGCGGCCCCATTATCTGTGAAATTATTCAATGATTTTGAAAAACATTCTGGGGTAAACTTAATAGAAGGATATGGCTTTACAGAAGGGGCTTGTGCCAATAGTATCAATCCTCCGAATGGTACTCGAAAAGTAGGGTCGATTGGTTTGCAGCTTCCTTTTCATCAACTAAAGGTGGTCATTTTAGATGAAGAAGGAACCTATCTTCGAGATGCCAACACGAATGAAATTGGTATCATTGTCGCGAGTGGTCCAAATGTATTTCCAGGGTATAAAGAGGCGATTCATAATAAAAACATATGGGTCGATGATGGACAACAACAATGGTATAATACAGGTGATATGGGTCGACAAGATGAAGACCATTATTTTTGGTTAACAGGTAGAAAAAAAGAACTCATCATTCGAGGGGGGCATAATATTGACCCAAAATCTATTGAAGAACCATTGTCTAAACATCCCGCAGTAGCAGCCGTGGCGGCAGTTGGGCGACCTGATAAAAGAGTGGGCGAATTGCCTGTTGCTTACATCCAATTAAAACCGAATCAAGTAATAAATGAGGAGGAGTTATTGGAGTATGGCAAACAAAATATTTCAGAAAGAGCCGCACAACCCAAACGAATTTATTTGCTGGATGAATTGCCACTAACCGCAGTCGGAAAGGTTTTTAAACCTAAATTATCTGATTTGCAAAATATGGAAATTAGTCGAGCAGAGTTGAATGCACTAGACCTTTTTGATACCCTAGAATTACACGTTGCGCTGACTTCTGATAGAGGCAGAGTGACTTATATTAAGGCGACTTCCAAAGATGGAAAGGATTATACGGATACGATTCAGCAAATTTTGAGTGAATATACTTTTCCATTTGAAATAGTTGTATAAAAAACGAAAATCAACTTTAAAATCATTACAAAACCATCAAATCATGAATAAAAAAAGCATCTTTATTACAGGCGCAGGTCAAGGTATTGGCAAAGCAACTGCCAAATATTTTGCAGAAAAAGGCTGGTATATTGGGCTATCGGATATGAATGAAGTCACGGTAAAAGCCGTTCAGCAAGAAATAGGAGCAGCTAACAGTTCCGTTCATATTGCGGATGTAACCAATAAAGAACAATTAGCCAAAGCCATCGCAGATTTTGGGGAAATAACCCGAGGTAAAATGAATGTAGTGTTCAATAATGCAGGTATTTTATTCCCTGGCGGTTTTGAAAAAGTACCTCTTGAAAAACACCATAAAGTTTTTGAGGTCAATGTCAATGGCATTATGAATTCCACTTTTTATGCCCTGCCACTTTTAAAGAATACACCAAATAGCTGTGTTATTAGTATGTGTTCTTTAGCATCGGTCTATGGTAGTCCAGAATTAACGGCTTACCATGCCTCTAAATCGGCGGTAAAATCACTTACAGAAGGTTGGAGTATATTGTTTAAAAAATTTGGAATTCATGTTTGTGATATTTTGGTCGCCTTTGTGGATACACCGATGGTGATTGATGAATTGGAGGCTATGAAAATGTCAAAAGAGGAAGCTGTAAAGGTGACCCCAAGGGAGATAGCGCAGGCAGTTTGGAAAGCTGTTCATTCTAAAAAAATGCACCACCTTGTAGGTTCCGATGCGAAATCGCTGACTTTTCTCAAATGGTTATTGCCACAGTCTTGGTTTGAAGGGGTGTTGAAAAAGACCTTTTTTAAAGAGGCGTTGGATAATTAAAGGGGGCCTATCTAGTCTTCGGTAAATTCATTTAATCTTCAATTGATTCTTTGCCCAAAATAATGTATTTAGCAGATTTGAAATTCTAACCGCTTTGATTTAGCAACACATGGGCAAACGACAAGAAAATAAGTTAAGAAATAAGCAGGAAATTGTAGCCGCTGCTACTCAATTATTTATTGAGAAAGGAGTTAATAATACCACTATAGATGATATTGTAAAAGGGACGAGTTTAGCAAGAGGTACCTTTTATAACTATTTTAAAAGTAGAGAAGAAATTTGGGAACACCTCATTGCAGATGTATTTATAAATATAAATCAAGCAATTAATAAAGATAGAAAGAAAGCAAAATCAATGCAGGAGTTTTTATACAACTCCTATTTGAGTGCCTTTACTTTACTCTCCAATCCTCCTTTACCTGCGCTCATTGCCAAAAATCAAGTAGCTTTTCGAGAAACCTTGTTTCAAAACAATGAAATCTTTAGCATTACTGCTGACCTAGAGGATGATTTAAGAAATACAGGTTTATTTGACGGATTCCCTGACCATTATTATAAAATGATGACCTATACCATGGTAGGGGGAGGCTTGGAAATGGTCATTCAAAAGCATCTGAATCAAGATGATTTTACGGTAGAGGATATGTCGAAGTTTATTACGGATGTTTTTATTAAGGGATTGTCACTTGAATAGTCGTAAAGAAACCGTTTTATTTTAGCATTAATCAAAATTGTAAAAAACAAAGCTTCTATTTTTGATGGAACTCAAAGAAATACTTGTATTTTTTTTATTGATAACTATAATAATTTTATGTGACCCATACAAGGTAGCATTCCTTGCTTCTATCTTTAAAAAGACCTATTATTGTATAAGAAGTAAGGCGTTGGTAAAAGAAATAATTATAGACCTCCATTACTGTCAAAATGCCATTTTTTGACATGATGTGAAGAAATTTTCACATATATATTAAAAATGCATTAAATTTGCTATCCAAAACTTACATTCTTGAAATATTGTAGGGCAAATATATTAAAGTAAAACACCTTTTCTTAGTTACTTTAATAAAACATAAATATTCTTTTTTAAGATTATTTATACCACCATTTTTGTCATCAATAACTGATTAAACCTACGACACTAATACCATCCCTACTACCGATACTATAGTTTTTTTCATTTTTGAAGATACTATAGCTCACAAGGCAATTCTATTATTGACAATAAATATAAAAAGCAATTTAAAGACATTATTGTGTTTCTTAATTGCAACTTGACATTACTGCTATTAATTTTGAAAAAATTACTAATAAAATGTAATTGACTCGCTAAAATATTCTATCGTATCAATTATCAATTCCTTTTTAGTAATTTATTTACACCGTTTTTGGACTACTATATATTTTAAAGTAACTGGTGAAGGATTAAAATGCTAAAACCAGTTATAGAAATGGATTAAATCTGACCTCTGACAGAAAATTTTAATTTTCGATCCGACTTCTAACCTCTTTTGTATTGTAGTCTACATTGTTTTAAATAGTTATACTGGACTCATTGATTATGAACACATTAGAAACAACAGCACATTCCCAAGACAGTAACAAAAGAAACACTCATCTCGGAAATTTGCGCACAGAATAAGACTTAGATAGATAGATAAGCAAGAAATTTTGCTTTGTTCGACATGGCAAGCTACTAAAAGTAGTTTTTTACAAAGGTTTCAATAAAACATACCGATTCGATTGCAATACCATCTTTGATTTTGATTATAAATCAATAGAGGGGTAATCGGAAACCATCCCAAAAGAACTACGCTTAATGGCTGCTCGTTTTTAATTAAAATTAAGAACTGTGCTAAAAACTTTACATTCTTTTAAAGGCATTGCCCTCGCTCTTTTCTTGGCGTTGAGCTTTCAACTGCATGCCCAAGATATTCACTACTCCCAATTTGGTCGTTCTCCTTTGAATATTAATCCTGCTTTGACGGGATTATTTAAAGGGGATCTTCGATTCATCGGCAATTATCGTAGCCAATGGAATAAAATCCCTGTGAATTACATGACCTTTTCTGGTGGGGTAGAACAAAAGTTTATCAACTCCAACATGCAAAATAGTCTGTTTTCCGCAGCGCTGTATTTAAATCATGATGAGGCAGGTGATTTAAAATTGAGTAATACCAATGTTAATTTGTCAGGTTCCTTTACCAGACGATTATCTACTAAACACTACCTTACCGCAGGTATCCAAGTGGGTGGCGCTCAACGACGATTTGATGTGTCCAGATTACAAGTGGATAGTCAATTTGATGGAGATCAACATAATAGCAGCTTACCTACCCAAGAAAATGCGCTTAATTCTAGTGTCTTTTATGCAGACCTTTCAGGAGGGCTAAATTATCGCTTCCAGAATGTTGAAAATCGCATGAAATTAGATTTTGGAGTAGCTGTTTTCCATGCGAATTCACCTGATCAGAGTTTCTATGAAAATGGCAATCAAGTATTGGATCCAAGATGGTCCTATTATGGAATGACGACTTTTGGGGTTGGTAAAATGTTAGATGTTGGGCTACAAGCGATTGCTCAATTTCAAGGGCCACACCAAGAGATTTTAGTCGGCGGAACGGGTAAAATCCATTTAAGTCAAGAGAGAGACAAAGAGTTAGCCTTCGGTTTAGGCTTATCTTATCGAATAGATGATGCTTGGGTACCTAGTTTAATGATCGATTATCGAATGTGGTCTTTTGGGGTAAGTTATGATGTAACGTCTTCTCCTTTTAATCTTATTTCCTACAGAAGAGGAGGGCCTGAATTTTCTTTAATTTATATCTTTTCAAAAGTTCGACCACCGAAAGAGTTTGAAATATGTCCGTTGTTTTAAAAGTTGCTTAGGCTGAAAGCTAGGTTTTTCAGAATGAGGAATATAGTTCCTCCGATTTTGAGAAGGTGGTTAAAATCATAAATCTGAAATCATACATCATACTTCATAAATCCATCTAGTTTTTACGTGACAGATTTAAGATTTATGAATTATGATTTAAGATTTGCTCCCACAGAGAAAAATACTATATTTCTTTAATTCTGAACAGTCTTGCTAGAAACTTAAGCTATATCAACACGAATCTTACATCCCTTTACTTACAAAAAAATCAAAACCTAATAAACAGGGATACAGGAATGAAAAAATACTATTGTCTAATTTTTTTAACGGTTTTACTAAATACGCTGGTATATAGTCAAAATGAACGTTTTGAAGCAGCGGTAAAGCAAGCTTTGAACAAAGATTTATTCTTTGCGGATGATGAATTCTTTGGTATCAGCACGAAGGATAGTTTTACTATTGATGAACAATTCCAATTCTCGGAAGTCGCTCGCAGAATGCGTGCTTATAATATGGCAGAAACAGGCTATTTAAGGGTAGTTGCTATGGATACGACCAATAAAAAAATAGATTATCCGACGGCGATTTACCAAGTAGGCGCTATGAAAAAATTGCAAGGAGATTATGTGAACGCCTTGACTTATTTTGAACAATATATCTCAAGTCCTCCTCCGATAGACAACAAATATTTAGCTTTAGCTAGAAAAGATATAGACGACTGTAAATTTGCGGTCAATCGCACCAAAAAATTAGACAACCAATACAACCTAAGTCATTTAAGAGAAACGGTCAATACACCTTATAATGATTTTTCGCCACTATTGGTCGGTGATCAATTGTATTATGCATCCCTAAAATACCAAAAGGAAGAAAAGAATAATCCCCCTCGGTTATATGCCAAATTGTTGAGTTCTGATGGGGTAACTACTGGTTTTCCTATCGATGGTTTTAATCAAAAAGAGAAATCAGTTGCCCATTTAGCCTTTACCAAAGATCAGAAAAGGGCTTATTATACGATATGTGATTATGTCGGCAAAAGTCGGCAGATTCGCTGCCAGTTATATTATCAAGAAAAAGAAGCCAATGGTGTTTGGAGTAAACCAGTTGTCTTACCCGATTATATTAATAGGAAAGGGTTTACAGCGACGCATCCGACAGTTGTATATGATGAAAACGAACAAGAAATAGTAATATTTAGTTCTAATTGTCCGGGAGGTGTAGGACAAATGGATTTATGGGTGACAAATGTTGGCGAGAATGGGACATTTTCAAAACCAGTCAATTTCACCCAAGTGAATAGTAAGGGTAATGATTTAACGCCTTTCTTCCATCAGCCGACCAATACACTTTACTTTAGTTCGGATGGCAGAATTGGCTTAGGTGGATACGATATATACAGGTATGTAGATGGCGAGATTAAACATGCAGGTTACCCTTTAAACAGTAGTTTTAATGATACCCATTTTTCTTTAGATCCTTCGGGAGACAAAGGGTATTTTTCTTCGAGTAGGCAAGGATGTATGCGTTTGAGTGAATATGATATGGGCTGTCAAGATATTTTTTCTGCGGAGTTTATCAATATAGATTTAGAAGCCCTTACTTTCGATGACTTTACTAAAAAAGACCTAGAAGGCGTGAATCTAAAATTATATAAAATCCCCGATGGTAGTAGGACTGAATCGGGAACTATCTCTGAGGTAGCATTAATCGAAGGGCGTACAAATTCGCTAGACAATCAATTCCAATTTGATGGTCTACTAAGAGATGTCCGTTACCGCTTGGTAGCTAGTAAAGAAGGATATGTTAATGATACTTTGGATTTTAATACGAGAGGAATTACCCAATCCATTATCTTAAAAAAGGATTTATTTTTAGCGCCCGACATTTTTGAAATGGACTTAATGGCGCTTACCGTCGATGAAGAAAGTCAACGACCTTTGACTAATTGCATTGTGCAATTAATTGATAAAGCTTCTGGAGAGCGATTCATCTTAGATAATGTGAATAGCAATGATTTTCATTTTGATATTTATTCTCAAAGAGACTATCAACTTATTGCAAGTCTAATTGGCTACATTCCAGATACTTTAGATTTTGATACTAGAAATTATACGGAAGCATCGGGGATTACCTCGTTAACGAAACGACTGTATCTAACACCAGGCGGTTTAGTAGAATTAGATAATTTGTTGCCGTTGACCCTCTATTTCGATAATGATGCCCCCGATCCAGGAAGCAGAGAGATAGTCACCAATAGTGATTATGAAAAATTATTTACGGCTTATTACCGAAAGAAAAGAGAATTTATAGCTAATTATTCGGAGAATACCGCTAGTCCAGTTTTGGATGAAAAGGCCGAAGCAATTGTCCAATTTTTTGAAGAAGAGTTGAAAGGCAACTTCGATACCTTAGGTTTTTTCTCGGAGACCTTGATTAAATATTTGCAGCGAGGCAATACCGCAGTTATTTCAATCAGAGGATATGCTAGCCCATTGGCAGCAACAGATTATAATATCAACCTTGGAAAACGAAGAGTTGATTGTTTGATGAATCATTTTTCGATTTATCGAGATGGTATGCTCAATCGCTATATTGAAAATGGTGCTCTAGTATTAGAAGAAGTGTCTTTTGGAGAACGAGAAACAGCTAAAAGAATAAGTGAAAACCCAAGAGATAGAAGAAATTCGGTATATAGCCCTGAAGCCTCTAGAGAACGAAAAGTAGAAATAGTAAAAATTACCATCGGCGAAAAATCACAAGGAGAGTAAAATAATTTTGAAAAAGTTTCTTATGAACAATAGATATTTATGGATAGTAATTTTGCTAGTGTTCGGAATCCTAAATAATGGATTTGCTACCGAGTCTAAAAAAGACGCCTTAGAAGGGCCACTAACAATTTCTTTATCCGCTGAAGACACGAATTGCCCAAATGATCCCAATGGTAGTGCAACGGTAACGGCACTCGGTGGGAAGTCACCCTATACTTACAGTTGGAGTAATGGTGGCACTACCCCAACAATTTCAGATTTAGTGGCAGGTGGTTATTTTGTGACGGTAACAGATGCATTAGGCAGTCAGAAAAATTCTATTATTACGGTACAAGCAAGCAATCGTTTAGTCGTAGAATTTGATCAACGGTCTATCTTATGTGCCAACCAAGCGGATGGAAAAGTAGTAGCTGTCCCTGTAGGTGGCGTTGCCCCTTTTACCTACCTGTGGGAAGATGGAACCACCAAATCTTTTTTAGAAGGTGTCGGGATGGGAGATTATAAAGTGACCGTAACGGATGCGAATGGTTGCGGAGTAGAAACGTCGGTATGGGTAGACGAACCAGAAGAATTGCGAATTGGTGCTTTTTATCATCATGTGAGTTGTGGAGAAACATCGGATGGATCAATGACCGTTACAGCAGAAGGAGGAACAGGAGATTACACTTTCTTATGGGCATTGGATGGTAAAGGAGGAACGACTAGAGAAAACTTAGCCCCCGGTGCTTATTCTGTTACTGTAACGGATGCCAATGGCTGTACGTCGATGATTTGCCCAGAAATAATTCAATCTCAACCACCGCTTTTAGCTCCCTCTTCTATTCCAGAAACCTGTCCGGGAGAAGGTGATGGTAGAGGAACGGTAACCGCAAATGGAGATTCTTCTCCTTTTCGTTTTGAATGGCCCAATAATGAAAGTCCTTACAGTACTGCTTTTAATTTGACCGCAGGAACTTATGTGGTAACGGTAACGAATTTTAGAGGTTGCTCAGCAACGGTAGACGTAGTGGTCGGACAAGCAGGAGGTGGTTTTGGGTTTGTGGTAGAAACCAATGGCATTACTTGTGGGAATGCACCCAATGGACAAGCAAATGTTCGAATTACAGGAGGTGTGGGCCCTTTTAAATACGAATGGATTGATGAAAATACGAATGAAATCGTAAGTACAGATGCATCGATTAACACCTTGACGCCAGGTAATTATGAAGTGAGAGTAACGGATGCTAATGGTTGTTTTGGGCAGAGAGATGTTTTATTAGTAGAAAAACCAGTTCCAACGATAACTGCTTCGGCGATTAATTCCCCTATTTGTTTTGGTGAAAAAACGGGTACAGCTACAGCAACTGCCTTAGGAGGTACGGGCGATTTTACCTACTCCTGGTCAAATGGTCAAACAGGTCAAAATGTGGGTAATTTAGCAGGGGGAACTTATAGTGTAACTGCAACGGATCAGAATGGTTGCACCGCTACTACCAATGTGACCATTATTGAAAATTCGCCGATTACGATTAATGAAACCGTTAATAAAATTGCCTGTCACGAAGAGAAAGGAGGTTTTATTAAAGCTAATGCATCTGGTGGGGCGGGGAACTATAAATATGCTTGGAGCAATGGCGCAACGACGGACAATATTAGTGATTTGTTAGCAGGAACTTATTTCGTGACGGTCACCGATGTTGAGGGTTGCCAAGCAGTAAAAGGGATTCCTATTGGACAACCGCCTGCTATAGAATTGAATATTACGACCACAAGTGCGACGGATTTAAATACTTCTGATGGCGCTATTTTATTGGACGTAACGGGTGGTACGTTACCTTATACTTATAGTTGGAGTAATGGAGCAACGACCCAAAACTTAGAAAATGTTCCTGCGGGTTCTTATACAGTAACGGTAACAGATGGGAACGGCTGTCAAAAAACAACGGTTATACTTCTTGAAGCGAATTGTACGTTAATAGCAACAATTTCAGAAACTCGCCCAACGAGTTGCGCAGGTAACGACGGAGCTATCTTTATGACCATATCTGGAGCAAAGGGCAATCTTTCTTTCCAATGGTCTAATGGAGCAAAAAATGAATCCCTCACAGGATTGACACCAGGATTTTATGGCGTAACAATTACAGATGAAAATGACTGTGAAGTAGTGGCTAGTACTTTTGTGACAGATGCTTGTGATTGCACACAACCCGTTCTCGAAAAAGTATTGGTTTTTGAAGCGACTTGTGGAGAAAAGGATGGGTCGATTAAGATAGAAATGCAAGGAGACGATAATGGATTTAATTATCAATGGTCAGATGCAATCATCAATGGAACAGAAGCGACTAATTTACCCGCTGGTTCTTATAAAGTAACTATTACAGATAAAGCTAATCCCTTATGTGCTACAATAGAAACGATTAATATCGGTAATTCTAACATTGGACCAATTACCCTTTTACGGAATGATCCTGAAATTTGTAATGGACAAAAAGGAACGGCTTTATTAGTACCGGGTACGCTGACTTATAATTGGAGTGATGGTGGAACAGGTGGTTTTAGAAGTGATTTATCGGCGGGCGAATACTTAGTGACGGTGACGATTCCCGGCTTAGAGGGCTGTATGGATATTTTGAATGTAAACATTGGATTAGAAAGTGGACTTAATTTAACGACAACAATAGATCAGCAACCTGATTGTGGCCAAAGCAATGGTACTGCAACCATCAATGTGGCAGGTGGAAGTGGCGATTATAGCTACAGTTGGGGTGCTGCTACCCATCATAATTTACCAAGTGGGACTTATAATATCTCTGTGACCGACAAGGCGACAGGTTGTATCGAATCTATTTTATTTACCCTGTCAGATAATGTGCCTGCGGCTAATATCCAACTAGATACCATTTCTAACGTGAGTTGTGCAGGTCTAAGTGATGGTTTTATAAGGTATCAATTGACAGAAACAACTGGTTTTGCCAGCCCTGTGACGGTTTCAATCACGGATGGAAATGGCAAGCTATTTACCCCAGATGCGCTACCCGTGGGTGCGTATTGTCTAATCGCTAAAGATGCCAATGGTTGTGTCGCTGGCGAAACTTGCTTCACTATTACCGAGCCTGACTTTCTATTTGTTAATGTTACCGTCATTCCAAAAACTTGTAGTGTAGACAATACGATATTACTGACGACGAGTGGTGGCAATGGACAATACACCTACGATTGGGCAGACCAAGATGGCAAAATTAACCCTAGAGATCGACGGATGATTGAGAATGGTAGCTATTCTGTTACGGTATCCGACGAGGTAAACTGTTCGATAGCTATTGACAGCATCATGGTAAATGGAGAGTGCTTTATTTGTGCTTTAGAAGTAACCGCAAGTATTGACGCTATACCAGAGTGTAACTTACCAATGGGGGCAGCAACGATTAATACTTCAGGTGTTTTCGGAAATTTATCCTACAGTTGGGGAAATGATTCCATTAGAACAGATTTACCATCAGGACCTTATACCGTTACCGTGACGGATGATTTTAGGGGCTGCGAAACAACTGTTTCTTTTACCGTTCCAGAATTAGAAATTCCATTAGAAGCGAATATCTCAGAATTAATTGTATGCCCTAACGAAACGGGAAAACTAGTTTATGATGTCAATAATTTTAGATGTTTTAAACAACCGATACAAGTAATGATTACCGATGAAGCGGGAACAATCTATGATGAAAATGCCTTGCCTGCTTTTGGCAATTATATTTTTGTGGCAGCAGATGCCGATGGGGTAGAGTTGAATAGACAATTTTTCTCTGTAGAAGGATATGAACCAATCATTACTAATTCAAGTGTCACGAACGAAGGTTGCACTACCTTAGGAACGATTGATTTGGATTTAATTGAAGCTGAAACAAATTATAACATTCAATGGGAAGATTTAACTGGAGAAGACCAGACTGCTGACCGAACGGCTTTAAGTGAGGGGAATTATCAGGTTACTGTAACTAATAATACGACAGGCTGCTCGGTCACACAATCTTTTACAGTAGAAAAAAATACGGCTATTGCAGCCGAATTAGCACCAATGGTTTTGATTTGTGATAATGCACCTGTTCAAGTTACTTTAGAAGGCGAAGGATTAGTGGAGTACGAATGGTCTCCTGCGGAATTAGTCATGACAGGTCAAGGGACTGCTACCCCAACGCTTTTTCCGAGTGCAACGAATCCAATCGTAAAAGTTGTTGCCAAAAATGCTTTTGGATGTTCAATAGAAAAGGAAGTGGAAATAAGGTCTATTCAAACAAATCTTCCAGATGGCATTGGAACGACTCCTCAATGTAATGGATTAACCGTTAATTTTACTACCGAAAGTACAACCGCCGAATACTATTTCTGGGACTTTGGAGATGGCAATACTTCGGATGAAGTAAATCCAACACATACCTATGAGATAGCAGGAGATTACGAGGTACAATTGCGCCTAAAACCAGAAGTACCTTGTGCCGCCGACAAAGGAAACATAGCGGTTAAATCGTTAAATTTAGTAGCGGATGCCAGAACAGAGGCAGATTTTGAGATAGTCTATGATCCTTGTGTTGATGAAGGCACTATTGGTTTTAAAGATATTTCTATTGCTAACCCTGGGACAATTACTTCTTGGAAATGGAATTTTGGAAATGGGATGACCTCCACCGAACAAAATCCAGTCATTGAGTTAACAGAGGGGGCAGATTTGGATATTACTTTAGAAATTATATCCGATATAGGTTGTGATGGAGCCGTTTCTGAGACCCGTTCTTTTGCGGTTATCAACCAACCAGAATTACCATTAGCCCATACTATTTGTTCGGAGATACCAACCGAACTTAATCCCAACGCAGTAGAAGGAATTAGTTACGAATGGTCACCTGTACTATTTTTAGACGATCCAAATAGCGCCAATCCAACGGTCACGGCAACGAAATCAGTCGAATATACCGTAAAAATAACGCAAGGTACTTGTACTAAAGAAGAACTAGTCAAAGTAACCGTTCCTGAAGTGCAGGAATTTGATATTAGTGAAGACGAAGAGGTTTGTGATACGACACAACGTTTAATTTATGTAGAAGCTCCTGAAAATAGTTCCATTGAATGGACGGATGTTGCTACAGAAAAAGTAATTAGTGATGAACCTGAATTAATGGTTGGCCCTGGACTTTATCAAGTAAAATTGACGGACGCAAACAATTGTGTCGTAACAGACATGATGGCGATTGATAATTACGAAATTGCCGCTAGTATCATTGATAATACCGATCCTTGTGAAGAAGGGGTCGGATTATTAGAAGTAGCGAATGAAGGGGTAGAAGCCATTACAAGCTATGAATGGGAAGATGCAGCGGGGATTATTAGTGCGACCTTAGATCAAGAAAGTATAGAAGTAGAACCTGAATCAACGACTAGTTATACGGTTACCGTTAAGAATGATTTTGGTTGCGAAGCGACCTTAACGGAAGAAGTAGCAGTAGCCAACCTAGCAGGAATGGTCGTTATTCCAGAGAGGGATACGATTTTTAAAGGAGAATTTACCCCCATCAATATTACACCAGCGGGAGATTACACTATAGAATGGGAGGCAAATCCTACCTTATCAAGTATGTCAGGTTTTGAGCAGATAGCCATGCCAGAAGAAACCACTACATATACGGTCACTATTATTGATGAAGCGACCAATTGTTCCATAACCAGAGAAGTAACGGTTTTTGTCAGGGATATTGCTTGTGACGTACCCAATATCTTTTTCCCAAATGCCTTTAGCCCCAATGGAGATGGTAATAATGATATTCTATACGTCCGAGGTAATGCGATTTCAATGGTTTATTTTGCCATTTATAATCGCTGGGGCGAAAAAGTCTTTGAATCTAACTCAAAAGATGTAGGTTGGGATGGTACTTTCGGTGGAGAACTTGTAACGAGTGATGTCTATGGCTACTACCTAAAAGTGACCTGTTTTGATGGCGATGTGTATGAAACTCAGGGGAACGTGACGGTATTGAATTAAGGAAAAATTAGCGTTTTTAGAGCTTCCAGAACTTCAAGTTCTGGAAGCTCTTTCTTTTTTAGGGATTTAATCCTAATTGTTCAAATTCGTCAATCCAATCTTCTATGCGTTCTTTTACTTCTTGAAATATCCGTACTTTTGAAACTACCCCAAATAACTATCCTGTTAATCCTGCAAAATCCAGTCATCCTGTAGCATGAAAATACTAACACCAGCACAAATTCGAGCTTTAGATGCCTATACCATCGCCAATGAACCGATTAAGTCCATTGACTTAATGGAAAGAGCAGCCAATGCCTTTGTGAATTGGTTTACCCAACAATTTCCAGATGCGGGACGAACGCCCATTTATATTTTTTGCGGGCCAGGAAATAATGGTGGAGATGGATTAGCTATTGCTAGATTATTGAATCGGAAATTTTACCAAGTAGTCGTTTATATTTGTGCCATTGGCAATCAACAAAGTGCTGATTTTAAAAAAAACTTAAAACGACTACCATCTCGAAGAGGATTGCCCACATTTACGTTAACAGAAGGAACAAGATTAGATAGTTTTGAGTCACAAGCAGTTATTATTGATGCTATGTTTGGGTCGGGGTTAAATCGTCCCATTACAGGGTACTGGGAAAAAGTAATCGATCATATTAATCAGTTATCAAATAGCGTAGTGGCAGTTGACATTCCATCTGGTTTATTTGCCAATCAACATACGCCAAGTATCGCTATTAAAGCTGATTATACTCTTAGTTTTGAATTGGCAAAAAGTGCTTTTTTCTTTCCAGAAAATCATGATAAGGTAGGGAAGACCTTTATCCAACCCATTGGTTTAAACCAATCCTTTATCCAACAAACCCCGACTACTAATTACGTAATAACCAAACCCCTAGTCCAGTCAATAGTGAAAACTAGACAGAAATTTGACCATAAAGGAACTTATGGCCATGCCCTTTTATTAGTAGGTAGTTTAGGGAAAATGGGCGCCGCAGTATTAGCTACCAAAGCTTGTTTGCGAAGTGGGGCAGGACTAGTCACCACACATACGCCAAAGTGTGGCTATACCATTCTACAAATTAGCTGTCCAGAAGCCATGGCCAGCATAGATAAAGCAGCTGATTATATAAGCGAATTACCAGAAATAGCGAGTTATAAAGCAATAGGTATAGGTTGTGGCATCGACCAAAAAGCGGCAACCAAATCGACCCTTTTGGGACTATTAGCCAATAGTACTCAACCCTTAGTGGTAGATGCCGATGCCTTAAATATTTTAGCAGCTAATTCAACTGAATTGGAGAATATTCCCCCAAATAGTATTCTAACTCCACATCCCAAAGAATTTGAACGACTTTTTGGGAAAACCGATAACGATTTTGCCAGAAATGAATTGCAATTAACTAAGGCTAAGGAATTGAATTGTGTCATTTTATTAAAAGGGGGAAATACTTGTATCGCTACCCCAGCAGGGGATTGTTATTTTAATACAACAGGAAATCCTGGGATGGCAACAGGAGGAAGCGGAGATGTCTTGACGGGGATTTTAACAGGCTTATTGGCACAAGGATATACCGCTAAAAAAGCGACTATTTTAGGGGCCTATCTACATGGCTTGGCAGGAGATTTGGCGGCAAAAACAATAGGTCAAGAAAGTATGATTGCAGGGGATTTAATTGATTATATCGGAAAAGCCTTTCAACAGTTAAACGCATGAATTTAATCTTTTTATTAGGTCCTCCAGCCGTTGGGAAAATGACCGTTGGACAATGAAGGAGAATTTAAAGCCGCTAATTACCTGAAAATTGATACAACAGACAAATCTGCCGAAGTAGTAGCTACTTTGATAACAGTTACTTTTGAGTTAAAGTAAATTTATCTTGTGAAGCCCTACACAAAATCCTAATATCCTGTAATCATCTTCACCTATGCAAAAACGAATAACCATCACCACCTCTGATAAAATCGACCTACAAGGCATATTATATAAACCCAAACAAGTTGCCAAAGGAGCAATCTTAATCAATACAGGATTAGGTATTCCTAAAGAGTTTTATCAAAAATATGCTGCATTTTTAGCAGAAAAAGGCTACATAAGTTTAGTCTATGATTATAGAGGAATTGCTGAATCGGGTAAAAATGCTACCAATAAAAAAGCCATTAATTTAAGAAGTTGGGGCATGATAGACATGGTCGCCACCATTGATTACCTTCATCAAAATTATCCCCAACAAAAAATATATTTCATTGGTCATAGCATTGGCGGGCAAGTAGCGGGATTAGCAAAAAATCATCACCTGATAGAACGTTTCGTTTTTGTAGCCACTACTCACGGTTACTGGCCACTATTCAATTTTCCATTAAACCTCTTCTCTGCCTTCATGTGGTATTTGCACATACCAATTACTGCCAATTTATTTGGGTATATGCCGCCTAGCCTGACCTATAGAGGCATTCGAATGGCAAAAGGAGTTGCTTTAGAATGGGCAGCTTGGTCTAGAAAAAAGGACTATATCGCCCATTATTTTGATAAAAACATACCTATTAACTTCTATGAAAAAATTACCCGAAAAATAGATCTCATAAGGTTTGAAGATGACCCGATTGCCATTCCTAGAACAGTCAATGCAATGATGGCTTATTACAAAAATGCACCCATTAAAATTCATAGTATCGATCCTAAAAAAATGAACAAAAAACGAGTCGGCCATAGTGGATTTTTTAGCGAAAAACTAGGTAAGCCATTTTGGGAATTGTCTTTGGACATTATAAGGAATTGAAAGTAACTCAATATTTATCAACAAAAAACATTATATTTGGAGGATGGCAATAAAAACAATGATTTATCAAGAACTCCAAAAACTCATCAACAAAAGAGTCCAAAATGCGACCAAGGCAATGCAGGCTGCTGAGTTATCTAAAAATAACCAAACTAAAAGCAGCGCAGGAGATAAGTTTGAAACGGGACGAGCGATGATGCAAGCAGAAGAAGACCGGAGCAGGCTTCAACTTTTGAATGCTAGGGATTCGCAAAGAGAATTAGCCCAAGTACCTTATAAGCTTCCTTTTGATGCCGTAGCCCTCGGAAGTTTGACCTATACTACTCAAGGTAACTATTTCATATCTATTGGGCTTGGTAAAATTATCTGCGATGGAACCACTTATTTTGCTATATCATTAGCATCTCCTATTGGTCAATTATTATTAGGAAAAAAGGTAGGGGAGACGATTAATTTCAGAGATAAGAAAATTACAATTCAGCAAATTACGTAAGCATCGGGTATGATTCATAGAGCAGACAATAAATAAACAGGCGGAATTTATTTTTAAATAAATAAAGATAAATTCTATAAATGTGTGACTTTACAACAATAATTAAGTCCTAAAAGTGATTAAAAGAATAAATATTTTTGTAAAAGTGGATTTAGATAAATATTTCTATTATTTTTGTTTAGTATTAAAAAAGTTTTTTGCTTAGTAATTATTTTTAACGGTATACTAGATATTTAAAAGACCGATTCTGAAATAAAAGTTTGAATTTTTTCCTTCCTCTATTTCTTTTCCCTTTTAAGCGTTTTCCTGGTCTCCATTATTCAGAATGCTCTTCTAAGCCTCAAGACATTGATTTGTCTTTATCTAAAAATTTTTGATACAAATCTGAGCATATATAGACAACAATTTACTCGACACATTGAGATTTAGATTTGTAGAAATAACAGACAACGGTGAATTTGACGAAATTAGTTAGCGAATTAGACAAACTGAAAAATGGATTTTCTTCTTTTGTAAAAGAAACGTAATGTTTAAATGTAGTAACGACCTCATTTAAACAGGTAATACCTTGCCAAGATTGATTTTTATACACTTGTTATTACGAATATGGTAATACAACAAATAAGTTGTGATTTACCTTTTTTAAATTTTTTATTTTTTATTTTTTAATTTTTTATTATGAATATTTTTGTTGCAAAATTAAGTTGGGACACAGATGAAGACCTTTTAAGACAAACATTTGAAGGTTATGGGGAAGTGAGTAGTGTGAAAGTAATTACTGACAAATTTACTGGAAGATCAAAAGGGTTTGGATTTGTAGAGATGGATGATGATGTAGAAGCACAAGCAGCTATTGATAATTTAAACGAATCAGAATTAGATGGTAGACAAATCGTTGTGAAAAAAGCAGAGCCTAGAAGTGATAGTCGTGGTGGCGGCGGTGGAAGAGGAAGAGGCGGCTACGGTGGCGGCGGCGGAGGTCGTGGTGGTTACGGCGGCGGTGGCGGCGGTGGCCGAGGTGGTTACGGCGGTGGCTACGGTGGCGGCGGAGGTCGTTATTAATCAAGATGATTAAATATCCTTTGAGATATATAAGAAAAGGTGCTTCAATTCAGGTTGAAGCACCTAGTTTTTATTTTTTATTTTTATTTTTTAATTTTTTATTATGAATATTTTTGTTGCAAAATTAAGTTGGGACACAGATGAAGACCTTTTAAGAGAGACTTTTGAAAAGTATGGAGAAGTAGAGAGTGCGAAGGTTGTTATGGATAGAGATACAGGCAGATCAAAAGGATTTGGATTTGTTGAAATGCCAAATGATGATGAAGCACTAAACGCTATTGAGGATTTAGACGCATCAGAATTAGATGGTAGAACTATCGTTGTGAAAAAAGCAGAGCCAAGAGAAAATAGAGGCGGCGGAGGAAGAGGAAGAGGTGGCTACGGTGGTGGCGGAAGAGGTGGCTACGGTGGTGGCGGCGGCGGCGGCCGAGGTGGCTACGGTGGTGGCGGTGGCTACGGCGGTGGTGGTGGATACGGTGGCGGTGGACGTTACTAGGATTGTATTTATCCATTAAGTAAGCTATAAAAAAATGGCGTTTCGACCTTGGTTGAGACGCCATTTTTATGTGTACCATGTATGATTTATTGAACCAAGTATTTCATATTGAGCTATTTATAGTTTGACTACTTTATAGTGCTGTTGAAATTATTTGAGTGTATCACAAATTGGTAGTAAAGCCTTCAGACTTTCGGGTCAAAGGCTTTTAAGCCTGTTCTTATGCGAATAATTTAGTGTTTTACGCTAGAATACTCCGACCTGAAGGTCGGTGACGGGAAAGCGAGAAGGCTTTACTACCAGTTATCCTCAATTATTTAGCCACCGTTTTGTGATACACTCAAATTATTCGCACGGCAGTCCTTTCGCCATTAGCCCTTTGCCTTTCGCCGAATAAAGTCTATTCAATAATTCATCAATTAACTACGACTTAAACATCAATGCTTAACCCGAAGCAGTATACTACTCATGTTGCAACTTACCCCACGCATTCAATAAAAATAATGCGCCAACGCCTGTAATTCCAGTCAGAATAATAGCAGGAGTCATATTGCCATAAATCCAATTACCTGTTGCAAAAAGTGCACTATAAACAGTAATACAACCGATGACAAAACATAGTAATTCTAAGGGTAATTGACCTTGTTCTTTTTGAATCAGATCTCCTTCAGCATTTGCCTTGTCAATAACGACATTCCAACCATTTCCACCAGGTTTTATCAAACGGTAGAATTTTCGCAAAGTCGCATCATCTGTTGGTCGAGTAAAATAAGTCGCACCAACCCAAATGATGGTTGTAAGCAATGCGCCTGTAACCGTTTTTTGCCAACCTTCCATTGGGAACATACCTAAAGCATCATGGGCAAAGGTGAAATAGCTAGCGATAATTAAGGAGGCAATCATAGCAACAATCTCGGTCATAGCATTAATTCGCCACCAAAACCATCTCAGGATATAAATCAATCCAGTACCTGCGCCTAGTAAGAGTAATAAATCAAAAGCTTGTTTTGCGCTTGTTAAATAAAGCCCTAATCCTAATCCCAAGAAAGCAGAAACAACGGTGAATAATCGACCTGCCCAAACCAATTCACCTTGGGTCGCATCAGGTTTATAAAATCGCTGATAAAAGTCGTTCACTAAATAAGAAGCTCCTAGATTTAACTGCGTAGACATAGTAGACATAAAAGCGGCGACTAAACTAGCAGCAACTAAGCCCAATAAACCAGAAGGTAATTTGGTCAACATCGCAGGATAAGCGACATCATGTCCCAATTTATCGTCCGATAAGTTAGGGAATGCTGTTTTTAAATCACTAATTTCAGGAAAGACCACCAATGATGCTAAGGCTATTAAAATCCAAGGCCAAGGACGCAAGGCATAATGAGCCGCATTATAAAGGAGGGTAGCGCCGACTGCATTTTTTTCATCTTTAGCAGAAAACATTCTTTGGGCAATATAACCTCCACCACCAGGTTCTGATCCAGGGTAATAAGAAGCCCACCATTGAACGGCTAAAGGAACCAATAAAATAGGTACCCACTCATTAGGATTTTGTAAATCAGGTAAAAGACTTAATTTATCCACCACATTTTCGTGCTGAACTAAATTACGTAATCCACCCACTTCTTCTAGATTTAAGATATAAAAACAGGCCCAAATAGAGCCAATCATTGCTAAAATAAACTGCACGAAGTCCGTAATAATGACGGCTTTTAAACCGCCAAAAGTACTGTAAGCCAAGGTAATAGAGCCTGCAATCAATAAAGTGAGCCAGCCGGGCATACCTAATACGACTTCTCCAAATTTAACCGCTGCTAAGGAAACAGCCCCCATGACGACGACATTAAAGACTAAGCCTAAATATAAAGCTCTAAACCCCCTTAAAAATGCAGCTTCCTTCCCGCTATACCGCAATTCATAAAACTCTACATCTGTCAATACATTCGATCGCCGCCAGAGTTTGGCATAGACGAATACAGTTAACATGCCTGTCAATAAAAATGACCACCAGCCCCAGTTACCCGATACGCCATTTTGTCGAACCAAATCTGCGACTAAGTTGGGCGTATCTGCCGAAAAGGTTGTGGCAACCATAGACACACCTAACAACCACCATGTCATATTCCTGCCAGATAAAAAGAAATCATCTACACTATCGCCTGCCTTTCTGGAGACCATTAAGCCAACAATCAGTACAAATAAAAAATATAGGCCCATGATAGACCAGTCTAAAGTTGATAAGGTCATTGTTTTGTTTTATTAATCTGTTAGAAATTGTTTCTTGTGCAAACTTGACAAAAATTGATTCTAAAATATTGATAGTCAAGAGGTCAGCAGTCAGACCTGAAATTGAATTTTTTTGTCAGTAATCAGGCTTTGAACAGCGCTCAAATCTGACTTCCGACAATTTATGAAATAAACGATCTGACTTCTGACTTCTGACTTCTAAAATAGTATCCCATTCAAAATTCAAGATTTATTCAAAAATATCATTGAAAGCGAAAAGGTAGTAAAATTTGCTAAAGTTTTTAGTATTATTACTTTCCAATTTTAAATATTCTACTAAGAAAATAACTATGTCTAATTATATTGCCGATACCAAAAAGTGGATAGAGACTTTTGTTATTCATCATAATCTTTGTCCATTTGCTAAAAAACCTTATATACAAAATACTGTTCGTTATGAAATCTATGAAGGAACAGATTGGGAAGAATTGGGAATTATCTTCCAAAATGAATCTTTATATTTAAAAAACACGCCAAAATCGACGATAGAAACGACGATTCTTATCATTCCCAACGCTTTAAATGACTTTAATGACTATTTAGACTTCTTAGCATTCGCTAATAGGCTTATATTTGCGCTCCGTTTGGACGGTGTGTTACAAATTGCGTCTTTCCATCCTGATTATCAATTTGATGGAACAAAAAAAGAAGATGTAACAAATTTTACCAATCGGGCGCCTTTTCCACTTTTCCACCTGTTAAGAGAAGAAAGTGTGGAGGCAGCTTTAACTCATTATGACGAACCAGAAAGTATTCCTGAACGGAATATGGAGATGATGCGGCGGCTTTTTGATAATTAATTATTCTAATAATAATTGTTGAATGGCTATATTGCTGTATGGCACTACGTTACGATAACAATATAACAAATTTGTCCTAATACTTAATATTTAGCAAATTGACTAATAATTAATCAACTTATAATCAACTTATAATCAACTTGACTTTAAATCAACGCATAGCAGTACTAGTCCAATTGGGCGAATATCTAGTTTCAGAAGACGAGTTTTTGCGAGCAATTATGCACCGAACCCAGTTTAATAATGCTTGGTTTACGATTGAAAAATGCGAAGGGGCAGCAAAAGCGATTGCGCAAAATTTCTTACAAGAAGAACAATTAAAAAATTGGGTCAAACAATATGGGATAAGTGATAATAATCCATCAAAGAAAGTAGCAGTCATAATGGCAGATACGATTCCATTGGAGAGTTTTCATGATTTATTAGCTATCTTTTTATCTGGTAATCAAGCGATTCTAAAATTATCAGATAAAGATAAATTCTTAATACCGCATTTAATTAAAAAAATGGGGGATTGGAATGCTGCGGTTACTCCTTATTTTAATACAACAGAAAGATTAGCTGGATTTGATGCAGTCATAGCAATGGGGAAGAATGGCATGCACTATTTTGAAAAATATTTTGGAAAGTATCCAAATATTATTAGAAAAAATAGAAGAGCAGTAGCTGTACTAGATGGAATGGAAACTACTGCAGAACTATATGCTTTAGGCAATGATGTATTGGAATATTTTGGCAGAGGAACTCGTAATGTATCTAAATTATATGTACCGAGGGATTTTAAGTTCGATCCCCTTTTAGAAGCATTTCATGAATATAATAAGATCGTTTTAAATAATAAATATAAAAATAATTTTGATTATAATTATGCCATGTTTATGCTGAACAAAGTGAAGTATAAAGCAAATGGTTGTATTATTTTAATTGAAGCAGAAGCGATTATTTCAAGAATAGCTTCTTTACACTACGAATTTTATGATAAAACCGATAATTTAGTGGAATTACTAAACAATCAATCAGCAGAAATTCAAGGTGTAGTTAGTAAAATGAATTTACCTAATATCGAAACCCTCGCTTTTGGTCAAACTCAACAACCGAGTTTAACAGATTATATAGGTGGAGTGGATACCATGGAATTTTTAATTAATTTATAAATTTTGGAAGTCAGGCTGTCTTGGTTTAGGAAACGAAATAGCTTTTTAACAATCTGACTTCTAACAGTTAATGAAGTTAACGGTCTGACAATAAAATAGTTAGACCTCTGATATTTTAAAAATGGCAAATATAGTAGCAATAGTAGGGCGACCTAACGTAGGGAAATCAACCTTTTACAATCGAATGGTAGGAGGAAGACAAGCAATTGTAGATGATGTAAGTGGCGTGACAAGAGACCGTATGTACGGAACTTGTGATTGGAATGGCAAACATTTTACCGTCATTGATACAGGAGGATTTGTTCGAGATTCGGATGAAGTCTTTGAAGTAGCGATTAGAGACCAAGTGAAAATTGCTATTGAAGAAGCAGCCGTTATTGTCTTTATGGTAGATGTGACAACGGGGATTACCGATTTGGATGATCAGATGGCTCAAATGTTGCGACGATCAGATAAACCTGTTTTATTGGCAGTTAATAAAGTGGACAATCATCAAAGAATGATGGATGCCAATGAATTTTGGAGTTTAGGTTTTGACGAAACCTACTTTTTAGCGGCCATTTCAGGAAGCGGAACAGGCGATTTATTGGATGCGGTTACAGAAAAACTGGAAGCCGAAGAAGAACCAGATGATAGTGGTATTCCAAAATTTGCAATTGTTGGTCGACCAAATGTAGGGAAATCTTCTTTAACAAATGCGCTTTTAGGAGAAGAACGGAATATCGTTACCCCAATAGCAGGGACAACGAGAGACCCCATTCATTCTACGTATTCTAAGTTCGATAAAGAATTTATACTGATTGATACGGCTGGAATTCGGAAAAAAGCAAAAGTACACGAAGACTTAGAATTCTATTCCGTCATGCGTGCCATCCGAGCTATTGAAGATAGTGATGTCATTTTTTTAATGATAGATGCACAGACAGGAATTGAGGCACAGGATATGAGTATTTTTAATTTAGCGAAGAAAAGGAATAAAGGGATTGTCGTCTTAGTGAATAAGTGGGATTTAATGGAGAAGGAAACGAATACGGCGAGAGATTTTGAACAAGAGATGAAAAAGAAGATGGCACCGTTCGTAGATTTACCAATCGTTTTTATTTCTGCTTTAGAGAAGCAACGGATTTTTAAAGCAGTAGAAGCAGGCTTAGAAGTATTTGAGAATCGAAGTCAAAAAATTAAGACTTCTGTGTTGAATGAAGTAATTGGAGAGGCGATTGAAGCCTATGAACCACCTTCACACCGAGGTAAGTTCATTAAAATTAAGTACATCACTCAATTACCTACGTATTATCCAGCCTTTGCTTTTTTCTGTAATTATCCCAAGCATGTTAAGGAAAGTTATAGAAACTATTTGGAGAATCAATTGCGTAAGAATTTTAATTTTAAAGGCGTACCGATTAGTGTGTTCTTTAGGAAGAAATAAATGTTTAGAACAGAGATGAGAGAGAAGAGAAAAGAGACTATCAAACTGTAAGATTAGCCAGTATCTTAAATTTTACTGCCGAATTTTGAGTGATCTCTCTACTCTCTACCCTAGTAATTAAATAATATGCTCCAACCCATTTCCGTCGAAGAAAAAGAATGGCTGCAAGCGCTTAAAGCGGGCAAAGAGATTGCTTTGCAAAAAATCTTTAATCACTACTATAAATACTTGGTAGTAACAGGGTATAATATCACTGGAGATAATGAAAAAGCGAAAGACTTGGTACAAGATGTCTTTTTTGAATTATGGAAAAAACGAGAACAATTAGACATCCAATCTTCGCTTAAATCTTACCTACGTCGAGCAGTTGTCAATCGATCCTTAAACTATATTAAAACCCAAAAACGGTTTGATTTTGGAGATGAGAATTTTGATGCGCAGACGCCGGACCAAGCCTTTTCTGCCCAAAAAATATTAGAAGGACAAGATTTAAAATCGGCGCTTAATGCTGCTATTGATAGTTTACCTACCAAATGTAAAGCTATTTTTATGTTGAGTCGATACGAAAAATTATCACATAAAGAAATTGCGACTAAATTGGACATTTCTACTAAAACAATTGAAAATCAAATAACTAAGGCATTGAAGATAGTGCGAACAGCAGTTGAAAAGTATGATACCTTAGGTTTATTTTTACTATTACTAAATATTTTTTAAAATATACGCCTTTGTAAATGGGGGAAACTTTATTTATAACTGTCTAAGTAGATAAGAAGTAGCTTGGATTTCTAGCCCAAGTAGTAAAATTTAATTCAATAAATCATTATTCGGTCTAGCAACCAAAGCTACTTAAAAAGTAATCATAAAAATTGGTCATCCGTTATTAGTCATTGGTTGTTACAACGAATGGCTGGTGACCGATAGCTAATGACTAAAATAAAATGAATAAAGACAATTACATAACGCTACTTTTTAAAAAACTCAAAGGTGACATTTCGCTGGAAGAACAATCACTATTGGATGTTTGGACGAGCCAATCGCCAGAGAACGAAAAGTTATTCAAAGAGGTAGAAAAGGATTGGCAATTAACAGCGCAATATGAAGCGCCGACGGATATAGAGGTAGATGTGGTCGCTGATTTTAAATTATTGCAACGACGAATTCAGCAAGAGGAAAATCTGGTTAAAACGGTTCAAGACAATTTAAGAATAGCACACCAACCCGTTGGTAAAGTAGTTGGCTTGAATACGAAGAAATCTAGTAGTCGTTGGATAGGTTGGGCAGCGGCAGCAGCAATTGCGCTAGCCGTAGGATTTTGGTTTACCGCTCAATCGACCGTAGCGCCGACAGATTTATTATCAACTAATACTAAATACCAGGAACAAAAAACAGTTACTTTAGCGGATGGTACTAAAGTATGGTTGAATGGAAATAGTGAATTGAGGTATCCTGCTAATTTTACAGGCAAGCAAAGAACGGTAGCATTAACAGGGGAAGCTTTCTTTGAGGTAACTAGAAATCCAAATCAACCTTTTATTATCACTACGAATAAATCCAAAGTAACGGTATTGGGAACATCTTTTAATGTTAGAGCGATAACGGCAGAAAATGAGACAGAAGTATTTGTGAAAACGGGGAAGGTACGATTTGAAAATAGTAATGGAGATCAAAAGGTAGAATTGACACCGAGTGAAAAAGGAGTGTATAACGCTGCCGATAATACAATCAGAGAATCTGTAGAAGAAGATATGAATGAGATTGCTTGGCAGAGTGGTCGGCTTGTATTCAAGGATACGCCATTGAAAGAAGTAATCGCAGATTTAAATAAACAATTTGCCGTAGATATTAAATTATCGAATGCCAGTTTGAATACTTGTGTATATTCAAGTATAGAAAAAACAACGGATGGAATTACGGTTATTTTACAAGCTATTGTCGATGCATTTGAGATGGAGGAAGTGAAAGAAGTAGGTAATACTACTTTTGAATTGGTGGGCGGAACTTGTAAAAAATAGTTTTTTTCAGTAACTTTCTTTTTTCCAGTAACTTCCCGTTACTGGAAAAATTGAGTTTAATCTATTGAGAAGAGTTTTCTATTAGCTAAAGGGGTTGTATCAAAACATTCGGCAAATATTTTTTAGCCGAATAAAATTTCAAAACCCTCCCCCTAACCCCCTCCAAAGGGGGAAAAGTTCTGTGCAATTTGAAAAATCAGAACTTTTAATGGTGGGTTTTTTCAAAACGGGTCTTTTGATACAGTCTCTAGAATCACCCGAAATATAAAAGATTTTATGCAAAGAATCCTGTTACTACTAACTGGTCTTTTCATAGCATTTGTTGCTATGGGGCAATCCAAGTTAGAGCAGCGCATGGATTTTTCAGCAGTAAACTTACCTGTTTCCGATGTGCTTTTATCCTTGTGTGAAAAAGCCGATCTAAGCGTTTCTTTCCAAAGTCGTTTATTTTCAGCCGATCAAAAAATTACTTTTGAATATAAGAACCAGACCGTAAAATCTTTATTGGATGCTTGCTTAAAGCAGACAGAAATTGATTATAAATGGGAAAATAATCGAGTAGTCCTTTATCAAAAACCACCACCTATTTACACGATTAGTGGTTTTTTAGAAGATAGTTTATCAGGAGAAAGACTAGTCGCAGCGAATGTGTATGATTACCTTTCAGGAAAAGGAACCACCACGAATGAATATGGTTTTTATAGCTTGTCTATCCCAAGAGGAAAAGCGGCTTTAAGTTTTTCTTATTTAGGATTTAATCCGAAGACCTACCAAATTAACATTAAGAAAAATTTACATTTTAATGTGCCACTAAAAGCCTCGATAACCTTAGCCGAAGTAGTGGTGGTGGATAGCAAATACCAACTAAAAGAAGGCTTATCTGTAACGGATGCACCTAATTTTGCTTCTGGGAAATTAGCCAAAATGCCTTCTATTGGTGGAGAACCCGATATCATTCGGTATTTCCAAACTTTGCCCGGTGTAGAAGCAGGTGCAGGAAGTTTTGGTGGTATGCATGTCAGAGGAGGGGAAGCAGACCAAAATTTGGTTCTATTGGATGGCGTACCAGTTTATAATTCGAGTCACATGCTAGGCTTATTCTCTATTTTTAATGAAAGCATTGTTAAAAACGCTCGGCTGTATAAAGGAAAGTTTCCAGCTAAATATGGCGGTAGATTATCCTCTGTAGTAGATATTCAAACGAAGGAAGGTAATGATAAGGAATTTAAATTTGGCGGAGCAGTTAGTTTATTCGCGACCAGCCTTTTTGCCGAAGGACCCATCAAAAAAGAAAAGACGTCTTTTTTTGTAGCTGGTAGAAGAACACATTTAGATCCTTTATTTAATGCGTTTGTAGAAGAAGAACCAGGAACAGGAGATGTGGACAGAATAGGTTATTATTTTTATGATATAAATGCCAAGTTGAATCATACTTTTTCAGATAAGGATAA
The DNA here is from genome assembly GCA_965277445.1 of Saprospiraceae bacterium. Taxonomy (GTDB): domain Bacteria; phylum Bacteroidota; class Bacteroidia; order Chitinophagales; family Saprospiraceae; genus JAFMDF01. The sequence continues at coordinate 1,090,803 of CBDICY010000013.1, forward strand.
GGTTTATGTAAGTTTTTATCGAGGAGCAGATAACTTACAATCTATTAGTTCTTTTAATGATGATTTTGTAATTGATAATGATGGAATAGAACCTACACTAACACTTTCTGAACAAAGTGATTTTGTGAATATAAATTGGGGGAATACGATTATTTCTACTCGTTGGAATAGGGTATGGAATAATAAATTGTTTTCCAATATGACGGCTACTTTTAGCGAATTTGGTTTTCAGTTATTCACAGTAGGTGCTACAGAATTTGAAAAGATGGAAGGAAGTCTTTTCGATGTAGACCAGTATATTTTTGATTCTAATATTCAGGATATAGCCCTTAAAATTGATTTTGATTATATTCCTAACCCCAAACATCATATCAAATTTGGAGGGGGAGTTTTAGAGCGTATTTTTACACCAACTTTCGATTTTCAAGAACTAGAAGATTTGGAAGCGGATGAATTTAGTTTAACGGAGGAGTATATCCCTTCTGATAGTGCTATTACTAATTACTATGCAACAGAACTTAATTTTTACCTAGAGGATGATATAAAATTCACAGATAAATTAAGCGCTCAATTAGGCTTTCATAATGCTGTTTTTACATCGGATAATGCAGGTTGGATTTCCTTTCAGCCTAGATTGTCTATTCAGTATCAAATTCATCCATCAGGAACTGTTTATGCTGCTTATAGCAGAATGGGGCAATTTTTACATGTACTAAGTCCTGCGGGTGTTAGTATGCCGTTTGATTTATGGGTGCCTTCTACTAAAAAAGTGCGTCCGCAAGTAGCGAATCAATTTTTAGTAGGCACAGATTGGAAATTGCCACAGGCTTTTACTTTTAGTACGGAAGCTTATTTTAAAAAATTGGATCACCTTATTACTTACCGAGCTGGCGTCAACTCTGTACTTTCAGGTACCGAAGAAATTTTTGATTGGGAAAATGAAGTGACCTTTGGAGAAGGTTGGAATTATGGTTTAGAAGCGTCCTTAAAAAGAACAAAGGGTAAAACCAATGGCTATATCAATTATGCGCTGTCCAAAGCTACCCGTCGATTTGATGGTTTGAGTAATGACGAACGATTCCCCTTTCGCTACAATCGAAGACATGTCATAAAGATTGGGCTAAGTCAAGAATTTACGCCTAAATTCAATGTTTTTGCCACTTGGTCTTATGGTTCGGGACAATACACCACGCCTAGATTGATTGAAGTATATGGCGATGGCACTAGTTTCGATGGGTTTGATCTTGACCTAATTGGCTCAGATGGTCCTTTAAATACCTTCCGCTTGCCTGCTAACCATCAACTAGATGTTAGTTTCAACTGGCATTGGCCTAGAAAAAAGGTAGACCATTTTTTTACATTTGGGCTAAAAAATGTTTATAATCGAACTAATCCGCTTTTTGCTATTCGGGTCAAAAACTTAGATGGCAATGGAGAGACTTTTGAAAATGAAGACTTCCCTGGATTGCCTATTTTTCCTTCTTTGCGGTATAGTATTAAGTTCTGATTACATCCCCCCAACCAACATAACAGCATTCTGCATCATCCGACTTGGCCCCCGCCAAAACATCCGATACTGCGTATTATCCAATAAAAGCACCACTTTCCCTTGTCCCATTGGCTGCACCCCAGCAAAAGCATTCCCTGCCATCCGCTTTAAATTATCAGAAGCAGCATAACCAGAAGCTAAAATATTAGGATAAGGAGCATAGCGCCCAACCGTTTGAAAACCAGCACTTGGTTTCAAAGCATTTGATCCAAATTTCAGAGAATAGACATCCGAAGTCATCCCAAAAGCCAGAGGATTAGTAGTATCCAAAGTCCCATTTAAAGCAGCACCAGGGATGTTCTTTTTGCCATGATAATCTCGGCGATCCGCAAAAGGAACAAATTTGGCATATTCCGTAGAATCTTTAGGGGCTTTAATTAATTCGACCATAGTCAAACCAGTAGCTTTTTTAGTGAGAAAATCAGTTGCACTTTCTGTACCAATCAACACACCACCTGCGCTAACCCAATCTTTTAATATTTTGATTTGGGCTTTACCAAATAGTTGTTTTAAGTTACGACCGCCTCCAGGCAAAATCAACACATCATAATCGTGTAAGTTGGCATATCCATAGCGGCTGCCCAATTTAGGAATAGCTGTTTGGGCAAAGGTAGACGTCCGAATCCGTTCTACAGGTAAGGCGGTAACTTGGTCAAATAAAAAGTATAATTGCCCTGAAGTGTACGTATCAAAAGGTGGCTCGACAAGCATGGCTACTTTGGGTTGTTTGACTGGGCGCATATTATTGGACATTAAGTCAATACCAGATTTCATTCTACCCGTATGATGACCATCAATGATAACACCAGCAGTTGCGGCAATTTCTTGCATATCTGCTTTGACGTGGTCTAGTTTCTTCATATTTCGACCCATTAAAACAACCAGCGAACCCTCAGAGTATTCTTTTTTCCCATCATTAAAGGTCTTTCTAGCAGACCGTACTCGATAGTTTTTCTGCCAAAGCATCGCTAAAGCCTTTGGCGCATTTTGTTGTCGCCAGTCAATTGTAAAAGCATAAGTCGCATCAGGATTAGTTACGCTACTTGCATATGTTGGGGCAGACGTAATAATCTGCGTTTTAACATTGAGCGTTTTATTACTCTGAAAAGCAGCCAAATTATAAGCCAGAGGAGCAGACCAAGCCGACATATCATACATCACCGAATCTTCAATGGCCAAAGAAGGAGACATAATACTATTCAGAAATAAATGTCGAGGTTGGTTTGTTGAAATGATATAAGTACCTTTTGGAAAAGATTGATTACTGATTTTGCTATCTCGATAATTACGGACATTAGAAGCCGTAAATCCACTTTGTGCCTGTTCTATTTTTACCCCTTGTCGCAATAACATTTCCAGTACTTGATTCAAATAACCATCTCCATTTTTTGGTAAAATATAAGCCTTGGTAGGGTCTTTAGCATTTTTAGGATTCAAGGCGTCATATATATATATATGAAAAGTCGTTTTATGTTCCACCGCTTTTTGTACGGTAGCAATAGAGGTCAAGTAATGGTCAAATAATCGTTGTCGAATCGTTAGAATATGTTCATCAGAAGTTTCTACCGCACGTCCACCAGCAATCCCTCCTTGTTCCACTAACATTCCGATAGCACCCATTACACTTGGGTAAGAAGACCCATACCCAGGATAGAAAAGATCAAATGCTTCTCTGGTAAAATAGCCCATTTTATGGTGGTCAAAAGCGGCAATATTTGCCATGCCAAAGGTATCACTTAACGCTTCATAACGATCTGGCAAAATTTTATTTCTAGGTGTAGGGCTTGGCATGGTAAAATAGTTGCTATTATAACCCTGTTCGTGGTAATCGGTATGTACTTGTGGCATCCATTCTTGGTAAATTTTAGTCACCCCTCGCATTTCTGGATGAATCCCCCAAATCCAATCCCGATTTAAATCAAACCAATAGTGATTGGTTCGGCCATTTGGCCAAGGTGCATAATGTTCTAAGTCTTTTGGTTCAAAACCAATGACATTTCTAGCCATACTATTATACCAACTCACATAACGAGAACGCCCGTCTGGATTGATACAAGGAAACATGACAAAGACCAAATTATCCAGTAAATCAGCCGTCGCCGCATCGGTTGCCGCTGCCAAACGATAGGCGACTTGATGTGCGGCTTCTGTAGACGCCGCTTCATTTCCGTGAATATTATAACTGTAGGAGACGACAACTGGATGATTTTTTCTAATCTCTGCCGCTTCTGCTTCCGTCGTATTAATTGGGTCGGCTAATTTTAAATTATTGAGTCGAATTTGTTCGATGTTTTGTTGATTCTTAGCGGATGTAATGATCAAGTATATCAAAGGTCTACCTTCGTAAGTTTCTCCATAATTCCCAATGGTGATTTTATCCGAAGCCGCAGCTAATTTTTCCATATAGTCCACCGTTGCAGCGTATTCTGTAAAGCGTTCACCTAATTCATACCCAAGAACTTGTGCTGGAGAAGGGATGGATGCGTTATAAGTTAGGTTTGGCTCGAAGGCGAAACGGTCAGGAGTTAAATCGACTTGTGCGGATAACTGACTACTGATTAATAATAGGCATCCTAGTAGAATAGATTTGGTAATACGTTGGAAAGTGGTCATTTGTAATTTTCAATTTATAATTTTCAATTTTCAAAATGGTATGTATTTGGGATATGAAGGTTATTTTGCGAAGGTAAAGATTGGTTGGGGAAAAGTGTAAATTCTTATACAAATAATAAGGGTTTTCTTATAAAAATAGTACAGACTAGTCATACCTTGATTTAGTGGGACATCGAGTCCCACTAAATCAAAAAAGGTTTTTAAAGGTGGAGCAAAAAATAGATTTTCTTGAAAATCTATTTTTTGCTCCACCTTTAAACCCCTTTTTTACAAATTTTGCCGTTCGATACGGCAAAATTTGTTGTTTTACCTAAGGATTCTATGGCATATCATTTTTATAAGAAAACCCTTTACAAATAATTTATACCAAGATATTTTCATCGTACTTTGAGCTCATAAATAGGTGTCCATAAATTACAACATAATCCACGTTTTTTGCTTTATAATTGAAGATACCTGATTATCTTACTTGCTCAGATTACTAAATGAATCTAAAAATAACGTACTTTGAGAAAATAATCAATAACCTTAATTATCAATCAATCACCAACATATACTAAAAAAATTCATCAACTAGCGGCGAACCTCGCCGAAGGTGACCCAAATGCTATTGCCGAAATATACAAACTTTCCTATAATCCCTTATATCGTTTTGGCCTCCAAATAGCAGGCAAACATGAACAGCTTCTAGTAGAAGGCACGATTCAAGATTTCTTTATCTGGTTAGCCAAAAATTATCGGAAAGTCAATTTGAAAGACAACTTTGAAGCCTATCTCTACCAGTCTATTCGCCGAAATATACAGCAACAATTGCAAGCTCACCAAGCAAAAGTGAAAGTCCAACAACGCTATTTACAAAGAAATACCCCGAACATAGACATCGACCAAGTTTCTCCTGAGACGGAGTATTTAGCAAAAGAAGTACAAGCAATCAATAAAGCCTTAGTTGATACCGCTATTCATGATTTACCTGATTACCAAAAAGAAGTTTTGTATCTCCGTTTTTATGAAAATCGTAATTATAAAGAGATTGCGGAGATTTTATCGGTGAATGGGCAAGTGGCTAGGAATTATGTTTATCGGGCTTTGACGGTTTTACGGAATAAATTGACTTCCTTCCTGTATTAGCGAATAATCTTTTTCCACTAAATTGTTTTTTCCACGAATTTTTTATTAAGGATGGATATATCTCAGGTAGTTTTCCCCCACGAATTTTTACATCACAAATAATTTTGGCAACGGATATTTTTTACAGGGATAAAGTAGTAAAACAGATGTATACAGTTTGAATGATTTATTATTTTTTCAAAAAAAACACTTTTTAGGGTTACAAAAAATAGACTTTCTTCATTAATCTATAGACGGTTTTAAAATCCATATTAGAATTCATCTGTGGTTTTAAAATTCGTGGGGAAAGTAATTCGTGGAGAGAACAAAATCGTGAGGGAAATAAAATTCGTGGGGAGAAAAAGATCTGCAATAAAAATTAAACGAATATGCCATTAAAAAAATATCAGCAATTATCTTTTGAAGCCCTAATAGACGACCCAGACTTTAGGGAATGGGTACGTCAACCAACGGCAGAAAAAGAACAGCTTTGGGAAACCTACTTAAAAGCCAATTCAAATGAACGGGAGAAACTAGAAAAAGCCCAAAAAATAATTTTACAACTCGATCAATATTACAAAAAGGAGTTACCCGACTCGATTACACCTGATCCAAATTTTGCCAAATTATTGACGAACATTGTTCGCTTAGATAAGGCGGAACAAAAACGGACGCTGACAAAACCAAAAGTTCAACGCAGATGGGCGATTGCAGCAACCATTGCCGCATTGCTGAGTGTTGGACTTTGGCTTTTGACGGCGGATAATACAGAAACGGGAGCTAATTGGGTGGTGCATACGACCGATTTTGGCGAGTGGAAAAAACTGCAATTACCAGATGGATCAACTGTTCATTTGAATGCGAATGCAACGTTGAAATTAAATAAGGACTGGGCAATTGGGGAAGATCGACAAGTTTGGTTAAAAGGGGAAGCTTTTTTTGAAGTGGAGAAAAAGCCCGCTACCCAAGCGAAATTTAAGGTGACAACGGATGCATTGGAAGTGGAAGTATTAGGCACGCAATTTAATGTGAAATCAAAAGGAGAAAATACTCAGGTTTTTTTAACGGAAGGAAAAATCCAATTGACTGCCGCCACTCAACAACTAGCCTTAAAACCCAATGATTTTATTGATTATACGAAAGGGGAGGAGATCTTTAAAGTGAGCCCACAAACACTTAAAAAAGAACGGGCTTCTTGGAAAGATGGCACCTTGATTTTATCAGAGCAAACGGTAGCAACAATTTTACAACGACTAGAAGAAATCTACGGTTGTTCTTTTGAGGCTCAGCGAAGCAGCTTATTGGAAGAACGAAAAACTTTGGCAGTTCCCCTGACAAAAATCGAAGCAATATTGCCTATTTTAGAACGAACACTTGACGTGAAAATTGAGAAGGAAGGCAACCGAATATATTTAAATTAAAAATTTCTAAAAAACTGAATTTATGAAAAACGTAATGATGCTTTTACTATTAATGAGTTGCAGCATATTGACTATTAATGCTCAATCGATCAAAAAATCAATCGAAAAAGGTAAAATCGTTGAAAAAAAGCTGGATTTAGCTGCTATTAACCAATTTGATTTAGGCATTAATAAAGCCAATGTATATGTTAAAACGAGTGCAAAACAGGAGGTTTTGATCAAAGGGGAAGCTACTGTTTTGGAACAAATTAACACCAAAGTAATAGACGGGAATTGGCGAATTAGTTTACCCAAATCTGTTAAAAAACATAAATACATTTCCATTTATATCACCTTACCAGAACTAAAGAAGGTAACAAATAGTAGTGGTGGACAAATCGTGGCAACAGGTCAATTTCAAGCAGCTCATGACCTAGTGATAGAAATGACAGAAAGGAGTACGGGAGAAATTCGATTAGATGGGAGAGCCTATAAAGCATATGTACGAAATAATGGTGTTGGGGTGATTGATATGTCCAATTTTATTACGACGGATTGTGACGTGCAAATCATTGGAAGAGGTATTTGTAAGGTGCATCCCAAAAGTGTTTTGAGTACGAATATTGTGGGTGGAGGAAAAGTGATTTATCGGACGGGGAGGTAGGCTTTTGTATAAGATGAAATGCCGCACAACTCTGTGAGTTATGCAAGTCGAGGTTATTAAAAAAAGAAATATGCCGCAAAAAAATAGAATCCATTTATTGAAGTTAAACTATCGTTGTTGGATAACCATTTTGGGGCTATTCTTTGTACAAACAATAGTCGCACAAACACATTCATTGACCACTATTTTAGAATCATTGAGTGAGCAATATGAAGTGTTTTTTTCTTATGATGCCGATTTATTATCAAAAGAGCAAGTAGTTTTTAAAGCAAAAGAAAAGGAAACAGCAGAAGTAGCGATTGAAAGATTATTGACGAAAGTAGGACTGAGTTATGACCGATTTGAGGAAAAATATTATGTCATTTATCAAAAAGGATACGAAAAGTCAAGCAATTTTCCTACTCAAAAAGCGCTAGTTAAAAAGCCAAAACCGAAGAAAAAAATTCAAAAACTGTTGAGTAGTATTTTAATAGACGCAGAAGAAAATGCGCCAATTTCGGATGCTTTTATCTTTATTCGGAATACTTCCATTAGTACAACGAGTGATTTGTCTGGCTTTTTTCAATTAGCAGTAGGCGATTTTTCTAGAGGGGAATTAGTAATTACGCACCTAAATTATCAAACGCTCACTTTTCCTTTAGCAGATGTAACGACTTTGCCTGAAGAGATTCGATTAACCCCAAAGAATTTAGCTTTTGCAGAAGTGAAAGTGAAAGCTAAGCGAATGAAATCTAAGAAGCGGAAACAATGGCTAAAGCAATTTACGGCGGCGCTTTTTGGGGAAGGCAATAATCGAAGAAAGATGAAATTACTGAATCCAGAAGCCGTTTGGTTTCAGGAGAAAGATGGGGTTTTATTGGCAGAAGCTGTAGATTATTTATCCATTTATAATCCATCCTTAGGGTATCAATTGCGTTTTTACTTAGAAACCTTTCGAACAGAAGGGGAGGAGATTGATTATATAGGAAAGGTGTATTTTGAAGATAAGAAAATACCTCTAGCCATCAAAAATCAAATCAATGCATTAAAGATCGAACGAAGGCGGAAGAAAACGTACCAACGCTCCAAAAAGTATTTCTTTCGGTCTTTATTAGCAGGCAATTTGGACTCCGAGCAATTTCCATTTGGCGAAGCTATTTTGGATGAAAATCGACAAGTCATTTATTTTAATCCATTAACACTAGATAGTTTAACCTTTAAAAGAGGGCCATTTCAAGATACCTTATTGACAGAAAATTTTTTCGCTTTTTCTAATAAAAAAATAGTAGCAGAGTGGGGGCGTACTTCCCCTTTAAATAATTATGCTACTTGTTTTTTACATGCTAAGAATGGGCAAATAATTTTAGATCATTCAGGAGAAATATTGAATTCAAAAGAGATCATTGAAGTGGGGTATTGGACAGGTAAAAGACTAGCGGATTTGATGCCTATGGAATATAATTTTACCAGACCAATTATGGTAGAAAAAGAACCAGAGGATATAGTGGGGGAAGTTTGCAAATCAAGCTAGAGAGTGGTATTTTAAACTTAGACCATCCAGGTTATGTAAAAGCAAGGGAATTTTATGCCCCTGATTACTCGAAAAACTTGTCTATTCACCAAAAAAACGATTTGCGAACTGCGATTCATTGGGCACCTAATATTCAAGTAACCAAAGATCAACCAACTCAACTTTCCTTTTATGCAGCAGATACCCCCTCGATTTATGAAGTACATGTAGAAGGGGTAACCACCGATGGACAGCCTATTTTTGAGGTAATGAATTTGGAAGTGGAGCAGTAGGTATTTCTTCTACCCAATAGATAATTTAGTTGTTTCCACATCCATACCCAAGACATCTAAATTAGGTACATCTAATTGAATGGTTACTGCTTTAAGCGTTTTTTCTGACTCAGTTTCGATGGTCTTCGGAATCAATAATTTTTCTTTTTCAGCTAACCAATCTTCTAAAAGAATCGCAACTAAAGAATGTTCTTTAAGGCTAAAAAACTATCTGTTGACTAGAATGAAGAGGGTAAGCATGGCTAAAAAATAAAGAAAAGAAAGCCCATTAAGAATAGTAGCAAATCTTTAGAACCGGGAGCGGTAAACCAAGCAAAAAAGTTATCTATATCGGCAGCGAATAAATTATTTGCTTGTTGGGCTAGCTCATTTTGATGACGAGTTTGTGCCGCTAAATTGTGAGTGGTAAATAGCAAAGCTATTCCCATAGGGATGGTTTGTAATTTTCTCATAGAATCCGTTTTTTGAAAGTTTTTAGTAGGTCAAATTTAGAGAAAGGAACAAAAAGAGACTAACACATTTTTAATGAATAGTAGTATTATTTGAACAAAATCTACTTTTTTAAGGCTTTCTTGATGCTAAAACTAGAAAAGCGGCAACTTTCTTACGAAAACTACCGCTTCTTATCCAACTAGTTATTTAAGCAGTTTGCCGGTTACCAGTTATCTGTCTGCCAGTTGCCAGTTACTGAATATCAATTTAGGTAGACTGGGTATTTAGTGTACCTGCTTATTTTATTTGTATGGATTAAACCAAAAACTGGCAACTGGCAACTGGCAACTGGTAACTGGTAAACTGACAACCGAAAATATTAATTCGTTACCTGTCCACGCAAAACCGCTCCTTTAATCACTCGTTTAGCAGATAAGGCAGATTTGCGACTAGTCTGACCAACTTTACCAGTACCTAAATCATCAAAACAAGCCTCTAAAGCAATTTCTAATTCATCTTCACTATTAATCGTTTGCACCGTACCGTCGGTTAAAGTGATGCTAATTGGAAACTGTAGATTAATATCTTCTTCTGTATCTTCATTCGCTTCGTAATAAGCTTCAATGGTCGTAAATAAGGTTACCTCGTCATTGACTTCTACCGTGTTACTATCAGGATAAACCAAAGTAATTGGGAAATTTAATTCAAAGCAAATATCAAAATCAATATCACCATAACAAGTTTCCCAAAGTGCTTCTTCTTCTATTTCGTTGCTCACAGTTTGGGTAGTCCCATCTTCCAATAAAACGTCAAAAGGATAAACTGGCATTGGGTCATCTTCACTTTCAGGATTGAGGTCATACCAAGCCTCTATACCTGTATAAAGATCTTCTTCGTTGGCATAACTAATTGTCTCGCCACTCGGGAATTGAATTTGGATTGGATAAACTAAGGTAAAGCAATCTTCAAAGTCGTCTTCATAATCTTCATCTTCCCATTCGCCTTCATAATCATCTCCATTTTCTTCATACCATTTGTCAATTAGATCAAATAATTCTTCTTCGCTATTAACGGTAACGGTCGTACCGTCGGGCAATTCAATTTCTGTTGGGAAGGTCAAGTTATCTAAATCATTACAATCAAAATCTCCGAAGAAATAATCTTCTAACTCGTCTTCAGAACAAACATGATAATTGGTGATGCCTTCACAATCAGCGATACAAGCACTTTCGTAAATTTCGCCATCGTCGGTACAAACAGGCTCAAATAAGCGAGTGATTTCTGCCTCAGAAAGATTTTCTAAAACGGATTCTACTGCCGCTTCTACTTCTGCATGGGGAGCGTCAAAGTCAATACCATCAAATAAATCGTAGCAGCCACAATCCATTTCTGTGGAATCAGGATTGTTGTTATTGCGGGAGTTGGCGAAGGTAGCGGCTGCCATTGCTCTAGTTTGGGTGGCAGCATCAATATCAATATTCGTAATATTTTCGGGGGAATTATTTTCTACAGTTTCGGGTGTAATACTATCTTTTTTACAAGCGGTAAAGAAAAGTAAGGAAACTAGGAATAAGCCAAAAAAACTTTTTAATTTTGTCATAAATTTTGAACTGTTTTGGTAATTAGTTAAATGTGCATTGAACAATTGGCCAAATTGTTTTGTGTATTTGTCGAATACGAACACCAGACAGTTCAATTTTTTTTATCCCCCATTTTTATTTTTAAACAACTTTGTCAGCCAACTGCCGTATTGTTTTTAAATACTTGATTTTGAATCTTTTAAGAAGGCTATTTTTTTTGAAATTTTTCTTTTGATAGAATTATGAGGGAATGAGTTTGATGAGTATATGAGTTAATGAGGTGAGTCGTAACGCCTCATAACTTCGAAACCTCATAACCTCGAAACCTCATAACCTCATAACCTCACTCCTGTGATAACCTACCAATTCAGCGACCAAATTACCATTGATTGGTTGGTCAAAAATATGCCGAAGTTCCTCTTTCCAGATTTGTCTAAACAACAATCAAGGATACAAAAGCCGTTTATGGGCGTATTGGCCATTAAAAATCGACAGCCCATTGGTTTAATTTTAGCTTCATCGGAATCAACCCAAACCATTTACCGCATTCATTCTTTTTTAATTCATCCTTCTTTTAGGCAACAGCAAATTGGTACGACATTAGTCCAAGAATTAGAAAAAAATACCCAACAAAGAGGTGGTAAACAAATAGAAGGCATCTATCGGAGTCATTGGAAATCGGTTCCTTTTATTCAGCAAATCCTCAAACGGCAAGAATGGAGTGAACCGAAAGCACAATTGATTTTTGCTAATGGGAAAGTTGCCGACGCTTTGGCGTATTTTGATAAATCTGGCGAATTATCAAATACCTTTTCTTTTTTACCTTTTACTCAGTTAAAAAAATCTGATTTAGAATTTATTCAACAGAAACAAACAAATACTTCATGGTTTGCTCCTGAATTGCATCCATTAATAGAACAATCGACGATTCATACTGAATGTAGTTTTTTATTAAAAAGAGAAGCTGAAATCATAGGTTGGATCGTTTCCCATCGTTTGCAAGCGGATTTAAATGAAATAACTGCTTTTTTTATTGATAAAAAATATACCTCCTATAAATTGGCTTATCGGATGATTCATGCAGTTTTAACAAAGCAATTGGCATTGAATATTCCCAAATTTTTAACTACTTCTAAAATGGATGGGAATCCTGTGGCTAAATTGATTGAGCGAGGGGGGAAGGTGACCGATATTTTTTGTACAGTAGGTTTTTACAGTAATAAAGTATTAAAAAGGTTTTATTTGGCGAAAGGCAAAGAGGCTGCTATACGAATAATTCCAGAGTAAAGGGTTTTTTATAAAAATAGAAACAACTCTTTGCAATTTGATTTTTTGGGCATCGAGCCCAAAGAAATCCTCTTTTTACAAATATTGCCATTTTCTATATGGCAATATTTATTATGATACATGAAATGATAAAATTAGGGCATAGGAAAAGGATTTATCAGTTGTAAATTGTAATTTGCTACCATGTCTGAAATCGAAACTTACCTGCTTACTATGAGAATTAAAATCCTCCAAGGGAATTGTGACCTTAAAGACCCAACAAAATGAATTTAAAGATTGGGTTCATGCAGGAGAAGATTATTTAAGGCTTCAATTAGCATGTACTCAACTTAATTATTACTTACATCCACTCAGCCAGGTATTGGAAGAATTTGAGGAAATGAAAACAGTACGGCTTGATTTTGAACAAGCAATGGGTATTAAGAAGGAGGAAAAAATCCAAATGGCGCTTAGGTTTGGTAAATCTAAAAAGCCTTTTCAATCCTATCGTAGGAAAATAGGGGATTTAATGACTTAAGTGCTAGAGAAAAGTTCTACATTTAAGTAGTACTATCTAAAAAACTTATCCAAATTCCGTCAAGCGATTATTGATAATAACGCTAATAAATCATTGGAATCAATGCCTTGGTTATTCGAGCATATTCGTCGAATGCTGTTCCATATTTATGCTTCATATATTTTTCCTTTGAGGGAATAAGATAGCCTATAAAAAATAACCCCATAGAAATAGGGACTAGCAATAATATAGGATTAGCAGCAATAATAACTAAGCCTGTAAATAAAATTATATCTCCTAAATAATTAATATTTCTAGCATATTTAAAGAGCCCTTGTGTATAGAGTTGTCCTTTATTCTCCATGTTTTTCTTCCAAATATGTCGAGAATATTCTGACTTTGTATTTAGATAAGAACCTAACAAAAATAGAGACAGTCCAATAAAATCTATCCATCCTAAAGGGCTATTTTGATTCCCTCCAATAAAAGCAACATAGGGAAAAATCCAAGGCATGATATTCATAATGACAAGTGCTTCTGTCCAATACATTTTCCTGCGATAAAAAATAAATAAGGTGCCTAAAATTCTTAAAAAATAAATGCAAAAGCAGCTTAATAGTAGGATTTTTCTTGTTACAAGTCCATTAGCTTTGTAAGGGGCAAGCCAACTGATTAAATGCGCTTCTTCTGTAAACATGATATGATAAGAAAGGAGAATCGAACTTAAAAAAATAATAGAGATAATACCTTTAGGTAAGAAGGATGATTCATATTTGTTTGTGAAAATCATAGGATGATAAAGTTACCAATTTATTACTTGAACTTCAACCGTAACCTATAAAATGGCTTTTAAGGAATAAAGCCTAATGAAAGCTGTTTAATTTTGAATTTCTTACCAATTATTTTTTATGTGTTTTTGACAAAAATGATAGTGCCTTTACTAGATTAGAGTTGCTCCAAAATAAAAATTTAGACAGTAGAGTTAACCTTTGAAAACTTCTTCCAAAGGTAGTACCCAAATCCAACCGCAAAGAGAAAATACATACTAGAAAATATAAATCCAGCGGCATTCATCGTCCCTAATATAGCAGCGTTTCCAGTAAGAAAACTATCAATGGAATGAAATACTAAATTCCCAATTAGGATGGCTCGTAAACTGGTACTGTTTTCTGTTTCGCTACGAGCAAACCAGCAGACCAACCCAAAAGAAAGCAACATGGACCCAACGGTACTAGCCATGATTAACCCATCCGCATCGAGGTTGACCTCCAACATTGGAAACAACATAGCAGGAATAAATAGCATCATTATCCCGAATGGAATGAACATAATTCCATTAATACTTAAGAAATTTTTAAGCGTCATTTTGTTAGATTTAGTTAAGAAAGTTTTCAATGGTAGTTGCTAGAAAAACAGGCGCTTCTTGCATGGAAAAATGTCCCGAATTTTCAGATTCAATGAATTCCACTTGTTTAAATCCTTCAAAGTTTTTTCGTTGAACATCTATTCTAAACAATGGATGGTCATAAGCTCCTGCAACGACCAAAAATGGTTTATCTACCTTGGGCATTTGTTTGCTAAAGTCTTCTTCTAGCCACATTTTCATATAGGCTAACTGCGCTTGCCCATCGGTCACCGCTACATGTCGCTTTGCTCTAAGCGTATACCAATGGTCAGCATATCTATTGGAAGTAAATGCGCCATACCCCATTTTTGCCACGTCTTCATTCTGAATAATAGCCTGTAAAAAACCTTTTGTTTCTTCATCCGCAGGAAACCCACTCGATGCAACAGGAGAAACTAAAACCACTTTCTCAATTCTATTTGCTGCATCTTTAAGCGCCGTATATTGAGCGACCATGCCGCACATAGAATGACCGATTAGATGGAAATTTAAAAATCCCAAATCATCTGCTAATTTGAAAATATCAGCTTTGATTTCTTCCAAGTTATATTGCCCTTTCTTGTCTTTATTAGCACCGTATCCTCTTACATCCATAAAGGCATAGGTATATTGAGTTGGATTCAGGAAAGGAATGGTGGTCTTCCAACTTTCCGCATCGTCCATCCAACTGTGCAATGCGATTACTTTGGTTGGCCCATTTCCGTAGAGTAGTTGCTTTGAATTTTTGTTATTAGTCATAGTATTTTTATTTAATCAAAGTTGTGAAAATTGGTAGCAAAGCCTTTGCTACCAGTTATCCGTTAGTTGAATTGGCTACTCGAATATGGTTGTGCATGGTGGGTGATACTTTAAAAGTATCACCCACCATTAAGTCTTAAAAATGAATAGTTTACTAGCAAAATCTAATTCATTGGCTTTTAGTAATTTACAACACTAGACGGATAGCCGTTGAATTATTTAATTTTAGTAATCCAATTAGAAATTTGTGTACCGATTGCAGTAGGGTGGTCTTCGGTCAAATAATGCTTACCTTTCCCAACATTAAAATAGGAGACATTTTTAAAATGCTTTTTAGCATAAGCAATATTTTTTTTGCGCACAATCATGCCCGGTTCAGCATGGATGATTAAAAATGGAACGGAAGCATTAATCCTTTTTAAGCCATCGGCTATGGAGTTCAGTTCATCCGCGAAATCACCTTGTTGTTTGCGGATGCCTTTTTTTGGAACGGTATGCGGGCCTGCACCATATAGCATCACTTTTCGCCTTTCGATATCGTCTTTGTAAGGTTCATTGTACTTTTCTTCCAATGCAGCGGTGTATTTTCTTTGGACAGACATTTTTAACATCATGCTAGGCATTTTATTTTTGTCAACAATCATCTTGTATGCCCGCTTTTCGTTCTGCATCATCCCAAACATCATTTTTTGCATCATTTTCAAACTTTTATACCATTCCTTAGCAGGCATATACATGGCTTCGATTAATACAATTCCTTTGATGTTTGGCTCGTTTTCTAAAGCATATTTTAACCCGTACAGAGAACCTATATCTGTTACGACTAAAGTGACATTTTTTAGGTTTAGACTATTTATAAACCCCTTGATATATTGGTAGTGTCTTTCGATAGAATAACCCGCAGGAGTTGGAATGTCTGATTGTCCATAACCTGCTAAATCTAGGGCAATTGCCCGATTATTTTTGGCTACTATTGGGATGACATTGCGCCATAAATAGGCATTGTCAGGAATGCCGTGTAGAAATAAAACAGGATCCCCTGTACCTTGTTCATAATAAGCCAATTGAATATCATCGACTTGTTGATATTGGTAAATATGCGTAAAGGCGTCGGAAATGTTCTTTTCAGGTTTTTGAGCCATTCCCATAGTCGTAAATACCAGCGATATTACAACGGAAAGCAATAAGTTTATTTTGTTTGTCATAGTATTTATATTTTTTCGGATGGTGTCCATTTTCGAGAAGCAAACATTGCATCTATCTCAGGAGCGGTGTTGTGATTGGCGTAGTTACTCATGGTTTTTACCGCTATACCTGCGATAATGCCTAGTACATGATTTTCGGAATAGCCGACACTTAGAAATTCATGGATAAGTTCGGGAGGTACGATTCCTCGATTACGGGTAAGTTCTTTGGTTAACTTGGATAAAATCGCTAATTTTTCGTCTTTAATAGGCGTATTGCCTCTAATGGCATCCGTCACCTCGGTAGGGACTTTTGTCATGTTATCTGCCACAAAACTATGGGCAGCCATACAATAAGTACAGGTATTTTCGTAAGCTACGGAGAGGAGAATAACTTCTTGTTCAACGGGCGTAAATCCTGCATTTTGCCTAAAACTATTATATGCGTAAGCATAGGAATCAAGTAGGGCAGGGTTTTGTCCCATTTTTAAATACATGTTTGGTGCAAAGCCCATTTTAGCTTTCGTTTTCGCTAAAATTTTATTACTAATCTCGGAAGAGATAGGGGTAGTTAACTTTAAGTTTGCCATAATGGTGATTGTTTTTTTGAAAAAATAACTATCACAAAGTTGGCAATAATGGAGGTTTGAAAAGTTGCCTAAAAGCTCAGATTCTCATCTTTTTGGCTCATCCGTAGATGGGAAGGCGTAAATCCGTAATGTTTTTTGAAGGCTTTATTGAAATGATTGATATTTTCAAATCCGCAGTCATAAGCGATTTCTGAAATAGAATTGGCTTCTATGGAAAGCAATTGATAGGCTTTCGCTAGTTTTTTTTGCAAAAAATATTTGGCAGGAGATTGGT
Source organism: Saprospiraceae bacterium (assembly GCA_965277445.1). GTDB lineage: Bacteria > Bacteroidota > Bacteroidia > Chitinophagales > Saprospiraceae > JAFMDF01. Next base: position 1,107,904 of record CBDICY010000013.1, read on the forward strand.
CAAAATATTTTTTAAATCGTCGTTTAAAAGTAGCTAAACTACATCCGCAAAGTCTAGCTAATTCGATTAAGGAAAGATTGGTATAGGTATTTTGAAGAATGATTTCTTTAAAATCGTATTCGAAGGGGGTGAATAACGAATTAACAAAATCATGAATAGAGTTTTCTGTTTTTCCTAATAATAATAATAGTTCCTTCAACTTACTGGAAACGAGATTGTCATCCGTTAATTCAGGATTGTCAATTAAGTAATTAATGCTATCGATAAAAAATTTCATCAATGGTTCTACCTTAGTAGTACTCACATCAAAATTTCGTTTAAAGTCAACTAATTTTAAATCTGTTTGAAAAAAGTCTTTAACCATTTCTGGATAAAAATAGGCACCAAATGCAATAATTTCTTCTGCTTGATTATGGTTCAAGGATTGTTCAATAAAATAATTTCCGCATTTGGCGACAATCGCTTCTCCTGCCTTAATTTCAATTAAATTCGTTGGGGTTCTAAAGGAAAAAGTACCTTCGCCCATGTATAAGAAACAAGCTTCCTCCTCTTGAAATAATTTAGGAAATCGTTGAAAAGTACCTTCCATGTGTACTTTTTCGAAGACGACTTTTCCTTGATAACGAATACTTTTTTTTCTCATGTATTTATATGGATGGATTGTGTCTCTATTCTCTGCTTTCTAATTCCTATTCTTCATAAATTAATACTTATTTTTTTTCTTCTCTTTTAAAACCCGCTTAATCAATTTACCAAATTTTTTATCCTTCTTTCTCTTTTCTTGTACACTTGATTCAAAATGATGTTTTTCTTTCTCCATTTTTTGAAAATTAGCATAAGCATCTTTGTCAATGTCTCCATTTTCTACTGCCAAAAGTACGGCACAACCTGCTTCATGCGTATGGGTACAGTCTTTATACCTACAGTCTTGGGCATATTCCAAAATAGTTTCAAAGGTAATTTCTAAACCTCCAGTTGTATCTGCAATGCCAACTTCTCGCATCCCCGGATTATCAATTAAAATGCTTCCTGTATCCAAAACAATCAATTCTCGGTGACTGGTAATATGTCTTCCTTTATTGACACTCGAACTTATTTCACCCGTTTTCATTTGTAGTTTGCCCGATAGATTATTAAGGATGGTCGATTTTCCAACGCCTGAAGAACCCAATAAACAATAAGTTTTCCCTGCTTTGATGACTTCTTTTAAGGTATCATAGCCTATTGTTTCGCTGCTTACGGTAAGTATCGGCACTTTTTTAATTCTAGTATTAATCTGATGTAGAATAGCTTCCAATGTTGCTGAATCAATTAAATCTACTTTACTTAATACAATAATCGGCTCAACTTTAGAAGCATTACAAATGATTAAATATCTTTCTAATCTATTTAAATTAAAATCTCTATTGACCGCTTGAACGATTAAACCATAATCAATATTCGTAGCAATTATTTGCACTTGCCCCGCTTTACCAACGGCTTTTCTTTCTATAATCGAATGTCGAGGATAGATAGCATGAATAAGCCCCTTATTTTCATCATATTCAGAGAATGCCACCCAATCTCCAACGGCAGGCAGGTCATATCTATCATTGGCGGTAAACCTTAAATTTCCAATAAGTTCGGCATTCAATTCCTTCGTGGGCGTTTTGACAATATATCTATCTTTATGTTCCGATATGACTCGACCAACTTCAAATGAATCTAATTTTTGTGCTATTCTAAACTGTTCCAAATGTTCGTTAAATCCTAAATCGTAAATAGACATCTTTTTCTATTTTATGCTCCAAATGGGAGTGAAAAAGTGATTGTTAAATACCTAATCGTAACCGCTAAATTTATTAATTGGTTCAATGTTTATTAGAAATCAACCATATTTTGAGATTGCGAATTTAGAAATTTATTTTTTTGATGCAGTACCTAAAGGCATTTTTTTATTGACTTGCAATTCAGATTCTTCAAAATTATCAAATTGAAAATCGGAGATATACAGTTCATGTAAATGCTTTTTAGGATTTTTTCTCAATTTAAAAGCATAGATGATTTGTTGATGCGGAACAAGAATTCCGTCAATTTCCCTAAAGTCTGTGAATTCAATTCCTCCGCCCACTTTTTTATATCCAGGAGGTTGGAGATAAGATTCTCGAAGCGTGTATTCTGCAAAGTCCAATAAGCCTGTTTTTTGATTAATCCAGCCGATATACTGGTCATTTTCCATATGCGGTTCAGGTTTATGCCAAGTACAAAAGACTAAATCATACTTTTGACCCCTCAATTCTTTTTCTCCAGCATAAGCTATAATAGGAGCATTTCTGAGCCTATCGACCATTTCTGTGAAAAATTGATAGGCGGCTATCCCAAATACTTTTCGTTTGTTTTCTTTTTTATCCTTGTCCGAAAAAATAGGTTGACCATTTTTAATATCATAATAATTCCAATCCTGTAAACCAGAGGAAGTCCCTTTATCTTTTCCGTCCAGAAAGCTAACCTGTCCATCGAATGTTTGGATACGATACTTAAATGCTACTGCTGATTTTTTATCTTTCCATACTTTCCCCATATTGCCCAACATGCCTTTCCAAGTGTCTTTTCCATTAAAAGAGTAGGTCTTAAAACTAGACAGCTTATCCATGCCTTGTGCTTTCCACGCTTTGTCTAATAGTCGCTTTCCTTTTTCGATATTAGCCGCTTGGATACCATTTTGTTTGATTGCTGGTGTGCGTAAATCTTTGATACCGCAACTTTGAAAAAGGAAGACGGCTAAAATTAAAGTGATGGAGTATTTGTATTTTTGAGCTAATAAATTATTCATATCAGTTTTTATAATTAAAAATTATTATTACTGATACAAAGGTGAGGAAAGCGTTATAAGATAGGTTGGCAGATTAGGTCAAAGGTTTATCAATTTAGGTCAACCTATAGGCGGAAGGACTTTTTCCATATTTTTCCTTGAAGACTCGACTAAAGGAAGCAATAGAATTGAATCCACAATCATAGGCAATATCTGAGATCCTGAGGGTTTTTATTTTCAATAAAGAGGCAGCATGTTCCAATTTTTTAGCTTTTAAATATTGGATTGGACTTGCGTCAAATGTTTGTTTGAATTTTCTTTTAAAAGTAGACTCACTCATGTTACAAAGGTGGGCAAACTCCGTAATAGAAAGGGTAGAATAGATATTGGCTAAAATAGTTTTCTTAAATTCCGTTGCTTCTATTTGAAATAAACTGGAGAGGAAAGCTTGTTGAGAAACCCCTTGTTCGGTTCGGAGAATGAGTAAAATAAACTCTTTAAGTTTTGTTTTTATCATTTGATCATCTGCTAATGCTGGGTTGTCCAATAAGATATCTATACTAGTCTTGAAGTTTTCAAGCAATCGGTCAACTGCTATTTTTTTAAGATTAAAATCGCCTTTTCGTTTAGTTGGAATAATATCTATTTGGAAAATTTCTTTGACCACTTCGGGAAAAAGTAAAACCCCAATTACCTCAATATACTCGTGTTGAATTCGCTGTTGTGGGGTAGTTTCAAAGAAATAATCGAAACACTTTGCTAAAAAACCTTGTCCAGAAGAAAAGTCAATAAATTCATCGGGCATCCTAATGGAAAAATTGCCTTGTTGAATGAACATAAAACAGGCTTCGTTTCCTTGAAACAGTTTAGGAATCCTTTCAAAGGTCTTCATCTTCACTTTTTCAAAGACGACTTTATTTTTATAAGTAAGGGTTTTTATGGTAAAACTCATTTATTGAAATAGGTATATGGTTTTTAATTTTTGTAGGACTCTCTTGGATGGCGTTGCTCCGAAGAGGTAGAAAAAATTCTTTTGCAAAAATGGACAATGAATTGATTTTTGAAATCAAATTTAGGTGAAAAATACTGATTGTAACAGATTTCGGCGATTCGTAAAATGAACCCCTTTAGGGATTTTATGTCGGTAGAAAATTGGTTTAATATTTATTTTACCGTGCCTTTAGGTACGGAATGTGATACATAATGTACCTAAAGGCACATTTTTGATTCGCAAAACATCATTTTCTACCGACATTTTGTCCCTCTGGGACAGCTTTACCGCCAAAGGTTATAATCAGAAAAATACAATATTGCCTTTCCTCATTATAGGCAATAGTTTTTATCGTTCATGACCATATATTATTCTAACAGATGGATATGCTTCATGAAATTCAACTAATTGTCTTAAACTATGCTCTGCCAATTCTTTATTATCAACCCAACCAGGTTCAATATTGTTTTGAAAACCATATTTAGTATGACTGGCATCTCCTGTTAATAATATGGTACCTTCATTGGTTATTAAAATATAGGAAAGATGACTCGCAGAATGTCCGGGCGTGTGAACTGCAAGGAAAGACCCATCTCCAAATATATCTATGACCGATTCCAATGGAGCTATACGAATACCAGATTGATCATCAATTTCTATTAATTTATCTTTATTGGTAAGGTGATTAGAGCCGTAGACCATTGGAATGTTAATGAATTTTTCGCCCTTTCCAATATATTTAGGAATAGCTGGATTAATTTCAGGCAACCCAGCAGTATGGTCTCCGTGAAGATGCGTAAAAAAAATACCTTCAATGTTTTCATTTTCTTGTTTTAATAGACTACCAATGTTTTGGTGCCTATTTTGTTTGGAATCTTTTATAAAATTCCCCGCTAATAAGCCTTTAATATTTCCTTTTTTTTGAAAGCTGCTATCAAGCCCCGTATCAATCATAAACCAGCCTTTTTCTTGATGATGAAATAAGAAAACAAAAACATCCACCCATAAATATTTTGGTAACCCATGATTTGCTTTTAATTTCTTAGTATTCAGCATGCCTTCTAAAGGCACCTTAACAGAGCCTGTATTCAATACTTTAAAAGCATCAATTTTTGCTTTGGCATTAAATATGGTTTCCCAGTTTTTATCTTTTAATTCACTAATTGGCAAATTATAAATTGATCGACTGGGTTGTAGAGACCGACACCCAATAATTAGGCTAATTATAATTAATGTGGCTACTAAAAATATGTATTTTTTACTCATAACTTTGTTTGTATTTATAATACAAAGTTGAGTTTATAAGGGGAAGGAAACTTGAATGAATTTGCTATTTTTTACCAAAGTAGAAGGCGTAACCCCTATAGTTTTAACGAATGTTCGGGTTAAGTGAGCTTGGTCAGAAAACCCTGATGCATAAGCTGCTTGGGTTAAAGAATTACCTTTCATTAATTCCTGAAAAACAAGCCTTAACCTGAGCCAAAGAATATAATTTCGAATAGGCAGACCCATTTCTTGTTTGAATAAATGAAGTAATCTGCTTTCACTTAGAAAAGAAACTTGCATTAATAGTTGAGTCGTAATTGGAGTATGTATATTTTGAACAATAAAATCGAGTACCTTTTGAATCCTTTCATCTTTTCTACTGATTAATTTTATGGTTGAATTATACACAAATAGTTCATGAAAAATCTGATGTAACCTCTTCCAATGATTCTCCTGTATACAGTTGTTGATGGCTTCTAAATCAACTTTTTCTAAATCAACTAAGGGGAAATCTATAATAGTAGCTGCATGTAAATATCGTTTATGGACAAATTGACCAAATTTTGATTCGGGGTCAATTCCGATAATTAAAACCGTTTTGCCAGCAGCATTACATTCATGCCGATGATTTGGGGCAACTAATAAAGCTTTTTTAGGTACCCAATTATCTGCTTTATCTTTCCATAAAAAAGGATTTTTTACACCAACGATTAACTGTATCATTGGGTGTTGATGTTCAGAAATAGCTTTATTATTGCTGCCAATAAAAAGGGAGACTTCTTTCCACAGTATTATATGATTCATTGTCTAGTTATTGTTTTATCTGCCTGTATTTGATGGGAGGCATCGTCAGTCAATTTTGGACTTATCCTGCGCCTTTAGGCTAGAGGGAATCATTATTTTATAAAATTGTGCTCCATTCATTATTTGGATGGAGACTTTACAAGTCTTTTGGTGAAAGTTAAGGTGTAGTATAACAAAATTCCGCCGAGAAAATACTCTTGTTAGTTAATTTTTTTCTTTTGCTTTTTTGTAAAATTTTAAAGCAGTCTTTTCATCGTTCATCGCACTATAAGTATTGCCTAGTCCATTTAAAGGTTTTTCCGAATCTGGATGTTGTTCCACTAATAGGCTATATATTTTTAATGCTGCTTCATATTGATTATTTTGTAGGTGAAAATTGGCAATGGACATTGCTCTATTAATGCGTAATCTTTTTAGAAAATTAGTTTCCTTAAACTCCTTAACGAAAGTGTCAAACTGCCTATAATTATTTGCTCGCATAGCATTTCTTGTTAGGCTAAACATGGTCCAATCTGACAGTTTCGCTTGAAAATTGTATTGCTTAGCTCTTTGTTCATAGTAATTATAAACATAGGGCAAACCGCCTGCTGCATTAAATTCTTCTAGACTATTAAACTGTAATTCTGGGAAGTATTGATAGTATTCCCGAATGCCATGATAAAGTGTCGTAAATGGGGTAGACCTATGTTCTTCGGCTTCTAATTTTTTAAAAGTCCAATTCAATAATTTAGGAGCTTTGCTTTCCAGCAAGGTATTTAACTTTTGCGTTTCTTCTTTTACTGAACCTTCGCTTGTTTCAGATGTGAAAAATAGAAACTTGTCAAAACTTTCGGATTGAGCGAACAAGCTATCTAAATCGTTTATTTTGTTCTCAATTGGAAAAGGGCTAGCAGCTATATATCCATCAAATAAAGCTGGCTTGCTGAGCAATGTTTGTATAACAAAACCTCCTCCATAGGCCCAACCAAATAAAAGACGTTTTTTTGTAGTTCGAAATTCCTTATCTACAAAATTGATTACTCCGTTTTCAATGAAAGATAGATAGTTTTTAGCATTGCTACTATAATTTCTATTCCTATCCAATCGGTTTTTAGCAATGCCAACTATAATAAATGGCGCCGTTTGTTTGAAGTCTAAAAATGATTGTTGGAGGCTTACCCCATGTAAAAAATATCGTTGTCCATCTAATAGATAAAGGACAGGATAGGCTATTTTATTTTTTTCATAACCGTCTGGTAAAAAGACTTGGATGGTTCTTTCATCCCCCATTATTTCTGATTGTATCAGAAAGGTTTTTCCTACAGAGAAATCCTTTCCTGCAGATTGAGAAAAGGCAGTCGCACTTACAAGGAGAAAAATGGTATGAAATATTACTTTCATTTTTTTATTTTTAACAAATACTGATTAAAAAATAAAATGTACAAGTTTTCATCCGTGGAGGCTATCCGTGGAAAATTAAAGTACGTCTTTCCCCACGGATAGTCTCCACGGATGATTTTTATAGTATAAATGTATTTTGTAGTTGTACACTTTATTTATTATTGGTTACTAAGGGCTAGAGATTCCGATTATTAGTGTTTGTTATGCTTATTTAACTAACTTAAGTTGCGGACAATGAAGAGTAGAGATTAGAGAGCAGAGAAAAGAGACTGAAATTACCTACAAAACATAAATTCTTAGAAGATTCTTCTAGAATTTTGCAATTTCATAGGTTTATCTCGCTTCTCTACTCTCTGTTCTCTATTCTCCGCAACATGGATTAACTACCTAAAAGTTATAGAAAGTAATTGATACCTACTTACAAATCCACAATTAGTAATAGCTTTTAAGGAACCAATATTATCTTTTTCACAAGAACAAATCGGTATCTTTCCCCATTAAAGTGCTATGTTTTTAGCACTATTTAGTAAATAAATGCCATATCCTTTTTGCCTATAATCAGGGGACACAATCATTCCGATATCTGCATATGCTGGTGCTGTTGTACTTTTTCTTACTTCACAGGTGCCTATAATTTCACCGCTGTTTTCAAGAGAAAATATTTCTCCTTTTTTTATTAATTCTCCAATATATCCGACCAACCATTCTTTGGGTGCGCCCGTACTATACTGACAAAAATGGACTATTTTTTCAATATCTTCGGCTTGACAAGCTTTTAATAGACCTTCTTTTTCCTCAATAGTTACTTCAAAGGTATTTCTGAATAAATAAGTAGGTACCTTCAACTCTTTAACAAAATTTAAGGCAATGGATAAGTAATCAGGATTATTCGTCCCAACTATTCCCGTATTAATTTTCAGTTCATCAATGAACGTTTTAAAAATGGCTGCTCCTTTCGGTAAATACTTTGGCAAAAGATAAAATTGAAGAAGCTGGTGATTTTCATCAACAGCAGCGTATCCAATCATTTCATTCTCCTTTACAATTCCCCAATTCGTGGCATTATCTCTAAAACTTTCCCACATTCCGTCTTGCGGACTTGTTAGACTGGCTAACCACTCTTTTTTTAAAATGGTTAAATCCTCAGCATTCGTTACTTTATGAAAGCTATACGCTCGGTTCATTTTTTAATAATTTTTCTGCGATAGCTTCTTTTTTAACTTTTTGAATGACTAAAAACGCAATTATAAAAAGAGGCAAAAATAAGATAAGTGGTGCGATTAAAACGCCCAATTCCATAGATGTTGTGTTAGCTGCTTCATTTTTAATATTTGGAAGCATACTAAGCGAAAAGAAAAAATTTATAAGTCCATGGGTAATAGCTAAAGGAATAAGCTTGTTTGTTCTAAGTAATAAAACGCCAAAAAAGAAACCTATAAAGGTGGCGTAAACTACTTGAATGAATACCCCTATAGAATTGTCATTTTTTAATAAATTAATAAGATGAAACAAGCCAAAAAATAGAGCGGAAATAAATACACTTTTCAAAACACCATTTTTCTGAGTAATATATTTGCTTAAAAAAATGGACTGTAGTAATCCTCTAAACATAAACTCTTCCGCAAATCCAACAGTTAAACAAGCAACTAACAATAATAACAAATTTGACACCTCAATTTGAGATATATCTTTAAAGACTATGCTTGAAAGACCAATTATAAAAAGATATACAGGAATAAAGTTCAAATATTTATAGTCCCATGGATATTTGGCAGATAAACCTGCGATGATTGGTAGCTTAAGCTTATAAATCATCCTAAGACTAATAACAAAAAGAACACCCATTTTTATGGTAAGGTTTACATATTCTATTTGAAAATCAGAAAGGTTTAATTTTTTTAGAACGCCTTCAAGTGGTAATAGCATTATAGCGGCTATAAATGATAATAGGAGAAAGGCAAATATAAATGGAGACTGTTTTTTAATAGCGTACATAGTATTCCGTTTTTTTAATTTAATTTTTTGTGTAAATAAAAGAATTAAATACCTTTGTAGCAAGTACTTACTAAAAAGTGTACTACTTACTAAAAGTATACTAATGTTGATTATCAAGCTATTAAAATTAAAAAATGAAGAAAAAAAATAAGAAGACTGCATCATGCCCAGTTGATTATGCCTTTCAAAGAATTGGGGGTAAGTATAAAGGACGCATTTTATGGGTGCTCAGAGAAGGGGTTCAAAGAAATGGAGAATTAAAAAGAGCGATAGTTGGAATTAGCCCTAAAATGCTTACCCAAACGCTAAGAGAATTAGAAGCAGATGAATTGGTTTCAAGAAAAGTATATTTAGAAGTTCCTCCTAGAGTAGAATATGCATTGACCAAAACAGGAGCGGAATTAATACCATTTATTAGTCAAATGAGAGATTGGGGAGTAAAGCAAATGGCTCGGGGGTAAATTATCTTTTATAGCAAATAAAAAACCCCTGCAATTTACAAAATTGCAAGGGCTTTGCTTCAGATTTAACCTTGAAGCATCTATAAATGACTCAAAACGTCACTTGGTTCTGCTCTTTCCATCCAATTAGGATTGACATAAGCATACTTAACTTGCTGGTTTTGGTCAATAATATAAGTAGCGGATATTGGTAACTCGAAAGTGCTATCCCCATTATGTGCGGGAATATCCATGCCAAAAGCTTTATGAATATCTTGAAGCGGCTCGGTAAATTGAAATTTCAACCCAAATTGAGCGGCTACTTTATTGCCTTTATCTGCTAAAATCCGATAGGTCAAACCTTTTTCAGTTTTTACCTGAGCAGATTTTTCTGGTAGCTGCGGCATAATCATGACAAAGTTAGCTTTGTCCATATTCGCTTGTTCTTTTTGCCATGCCGCATATTCAATATTACAGAAAGGACACCAATTTCCTCTATTGAATGAAAGGATAAGTGGTTTGTCTTTTGTCAATTCTTGCAGAGATACTGTATTTCCTGCATCATCTTGCAGCGAAAAATTAGGCGTCGTATCTCCTTTTTTTAGCGCCTTTTCGGCAATGCCACTTTAAGCCAAGCCTCCAATAAAACCACCTATGGTTTCCAAAACTTCCTTAGGTGCTTGTGCGGACATTTGTGTAGCAAAATTTGATAAATCTTGTTGTAAACTCATGTGTCAATTATTTTTGATTTTTCCAATTAGTATTTGCTTTAGCCATCATCTCTGCTTCATTTCCATTCCAAGGAACGATGGTGTTGAATGGCGTACCTTCATAGTAATCATTAAAGAAGAGGTATAATTTTCCATCTCTAATTTTGAAAGTCTGAGGGTCTGAAGGCACTTTTGCGCCTTTCATTGCCATTGCAAACGCACAATAACCACCATAAGCGGGTTGATAAGCACTTGGATTTTTCTTAAAAGCAGCCGCATTTTCAGGGGAGCTAAAGTAATAGGTAGCGCCATCTTTTTCCACCGCATTTTCTTTACTTCCTCGAACCGCTTCGTATTGATTAAAGTAAGCCACCACATCATGACCACCGAGTGCGACATGCTGATCGTTAGCGAAAACGTTACTTTGGGCAAAAGAACTGGTAGCTGAAATAAGTAGGACGAAGAGGATCGTACCAAATTTAAAATAATTCATAATCTTAAAGTTTTTTAATTAAATAATGATACAAAGGTAGGAGCATGTAATGAACTAAAATGTGCAAATAGTTCAGTAAAATTGACTATTCGTTCATTAATTTGTATTAGTAGTAAAATTTATTCATTTTTGTAATATGCAAGATTTTATCAAAGATGTATTAGATACAGTACGGTTCAAATCAGCCGTTTATTTTAAACATGGCTTTTGTGGTAACTGGGGAATGAACGTTCCGAAGGGTGCTTATGCCCAATTCCATTTTGTTGCTGGAGGCAATTGTATTTTAGAAATTGATGAAAAAATAATTGAGTTAACAAAAGGAGATTTGGTCGTATTTCCGAAAGGACATCCACATCGAATCAAAGCGAATCAAGCGGCAACTTGCTATTCAGGGCAATCAGTCGTCAGTAGTATCTTGGAAGGCAACGACCTTTTTCGTGAAATGGGGGACATTTCCAGTCATTTGGTGTGTGGGCATTATGAATTAGACCGAGCGGTGAGCCATTTCCTCTTAGCTGATTTACCTGAATTTATCCTAATCAAAGACGATGAATATGGGAGGTTTGATTTAATTGATAACGTGTTAAATCATATTATAGCTGAACTTGGACAGGAACAAATAGGGCATCAAAGTATCATTATTCGCTTTGCTGAAATTCTATTCGTTTCGATTTTAAGGCATTATTATTTAAGTCAATCTACTACAAAAGTTAATCTATTTAAAGATGAGGCAATCTATAGGGCTGTTAACTTTATTCACAAGCATTTAAATGCTACCTTGACCATAGAAAAATTGGCTCGATTGTCTGGTATTTCAAGAACGTTATTTATTGAACGGTTCAAAAAATCGGTTGGAAATACGCCTTTATCCTATATTAAGGCATGGAGAATGACGAAAGCCAAACAGTTGCTAAAACATTCAGACCTTTCCGTCGCCGCAATTGGAGAACAGATAGGTTATAATTCTGCTTCGGCTTTTAATCGGGTTTTTAAAAAGACCTTTGATGTTTCTCCTAATCGATTTAGGAATAGGTGTCAGAATGTGTAAATAAAATACAAACGTTAACTATTGATTATTTTTAAAAATGGCTTTTACAAAACCAACAGATACAGAGATACTCTTAGATAAATTAAAACAATCATTCCCTAATTTAAAATACGATAAATTTAAGCACATTAAAACAGGGTATGACCATGATATTTTAATCATTGGTGAATACGTATATCGTTTTCCGAAGACAGCCTATTACTCACAACAATTGAAATCGGAATCTAATTTAACGTTATATTTATCCGAAAAATCAAATTTAATTTTTCCTAAATACGATTATATAGCAGCAGACTTTTCATTTGGAAGACACCGATTTATTAAAGGAGCAGAGGTTACAAAGCAGACATTTAAGAACTTATCAAATTACAGATTCGAGTCGATTACTACTAATATAGCTTGTTTTCTATCTACACTTCATACTATACCTAGCTTTAAATATACTGCTTTTGGTTTTGTTAGAAACCAGTACGATACAGCTTTGGGAAAAGCGCCTCATTATGTGCCTACTCATTCTGATTTAGACCTTAATAATATGATTTGGGATAATGAATATGGGCTAGGGATAATTGATTTTGGAGATAGGAGTTTATTCGACCCAGCCTATGATTTTTGTGTATTTAATATTTTTGGAAAGAAATTTATGAATCAAATTTATGAAAAGTATGAAGGGGTGAAAGACCCTAAATTTCTTAAAAGAGCCAACTTGTATTACCAAAGATACATTTCATCAAAGTAGAAGTATATTTTGGTTGTAATCCAATAAAAAAATTGCTAGAAAACACCTACTTTTCAATCTTAAACTGATCTAATCGCCGTATAAAAAACAAACTTAAATTGAAAACCAACAAACCAAAAATCAATCGTCCCCATTCACTCATAGTAGGAATTTTTTCTTCTTCAACAGGCGGCGCAACTACCTGATTAATAATCGGTTCCAGCAAACACAATCGACCGCTAAATTGCCCAACAACAATTTCTAAATTGCCATCATTATTAAGGTCTACAAAAGAAGGAGCAGAAAATTCTTCATCGGTGCTCAGTACAGGCAGTAGGTTCGTAAATGGATTACAAGCACCGTATAAACCTACAAATTTTGGATTGGTAGCGGTGCCATCATTTCTAAAAAAATATAGTTGCCCCGATTTATTTCCAATAATAGCATCTAAATCGCCATCATTATCGATGTCTCCAAATTCTGGAGTGAATTTACCATCTAAATCTACGCCAAAGAAAGGATTATTGGTATCGGTAAATTGCGTATAAGTAGGGACGGTAGGTGTTCCTTCATTTCTAAAAAAGAGAATTTGTCCATCCTGATTACCAATAAAAGCATCTACATCACCATCTTGATCGATATCTGCAAAAGTAGGACTAGATTGCGTGCCTGCGACGACGCCATCAAATGGATTGCCAGCGCCAATTACTTGTATATAGTTTGGATTGGTAGGTGTACCATTATTTTGAAAAAAATTAATATTACCGCTTGCTTCTCCAATAAAAGCATCTTGTAGTCCATCTTGGTTAATATCTACAAAATCAATGGTAGCAATATCGCCGACATCTATGCCATTAAATGGATTATTACCTCCTACGATGGGCGTGAAAATGGGTGTGGTGGACGAGCCATCATTTTGAAAAAAATTGATTTGCCCCAAATTATCGGCCACAAATAAATCGACATCTCCATCATTATCAATATCTACAAAATCGGGTTCTGAATCACCACTTACATCAATAGCGTTGGTTGGATTTTCGGAATCCGCTACTTTTTGATAGGTGAGGTTATCGCAAACAATAGAAGGGTCACTTTCTAAATAATTAATCACTCCATCAATACTTCCTAGAAAGACATCTTTATTACCGTCTCCATTAATATCGACAAAGCAAGGATTGGGAATGATGGCAATACTCCGACCAACGTCTATACCTGAAAATGGATTAGCAGTATCAGGGGCTAATTGATAAACGGGAGCAGTAGACGTACCGACATTTTGATAATATTGAATCATGCCCAATTGCGATCCGACAAATAAATCTAAATCGCCATCTTGATCTTGGTCGGCAAAAGAAATCAATGGATTTCGACCAATAGGTAAGGCATCTACGGGATTGGCAGCACCAGTAATTTCATTAAAAACGGGCACTAGATTGGTGCCGTCATTGCGAAAAAAACTAATTTGTCCATTAGTACTTGCTGCATTATTAGACACAAAAGCATCAAAATCGCCATCACCATCAATATCCACCAAATTGGGCGCTGAAAAAGAACCTGTATTGACTGCACTTAATGGGTTATTTGCAGGTACTTGTAAGACAAATATGGGGTTATTAATCGTACCATTATTTTGATAAAAATCAACAGTTCCTGCCTTATTACCAATAAAGGCATCTAAATCCATATCGCCATCAATGTCTACAAAAAAAGGCACAGCATTACTACCAATATCTACACCTGCAAATGGATTATTTATAGCATCTTCAACAAAATTAGGAGCAGTAGTCGTACCTGTATTGCTAAAAAAACGAATTTCTCCAGCACCATTACCAATAAAAGCGTCGGTAACGCTATCATTATTTAAATCTGCAAAAACAGGATAGGAATTAAAGCCTACGTCTACATTTCCTAGAGAATTGGAGCAGGGTGGTTGCACAAAAACTTGAGCATTGCTAGTTGTTGTTGCTAATAATGTAGCCAATAGGCTTGTACCAATCGCTACTTTTTTAGTTGCAAATTTTAGGGTGGATAAACGGTTTAAATATCGTTTTAAAGTAGATAGGAATCGTGTTTGATGTGCTTTAGACAACTGATAAAAACGACCTGTTCGGAGCGCAACTTGCAAGCGCTTTAGGCGCTTTTGGTATTGCGCCCATATCCTTTTTGTAGTAAAGGAATGTCCGATGTAAGGAGGTTGAGTCATGGAATCCAATTGTCTTAACTGCGAAGGTAGGGGGATTCTCACTTAAAATCTATTTTAGATAGTATTTTTTGTTGCGGATATTTGTTTTGCCCCCACGCCTGCCTGCCTGCCGCAGGCAGGAATTCATCACCCCCACGGATTTTTTCTCCCCACGGATTTTGGGACTTCGGCACATTGCATTTTCTTGGATGGTTGACCTTCAGTCGACCTGTTATTTTTCAAAGTCAATGCTTTAGGTTGACTGAAGGTCAACCATCTTATTCGGTTTGGCAATGTGTCAAAGAACCCGATTTTTTTTCCCCAAACGGATTAAATTCTCCACGGATTTACGTAGGCAATTTTTCTGGTTTTTCTAAAATTACATATTGCTACCTATATTAAAAAATCTGTATTATACTTGTTTTTTAGGAAAGAACCTGTGGGAAAATAAATCTGTGGAAAAAAATCCGTGGGGAAAATAAAATCCGTGGGGAGAAATTTGTAAGTAAATAATCCGCAATCCTTTAGGTAATCCGAAGCAAAAAAGTAATTTTGAAAAAAAATGAAAAAATGATTATCCAAATCCGTCAAATTGTTACAACGTTAATTAGCGCCTTACAAATTCATCGTTCATCATTCATCGTTCATCGTTCTTTAAGCATACTCATTGGTATTTTGCTATTATTCACACAATCTGGTTTAGCACAAGAGAACCACGAAAACCACCAAATATTTGGAGTGAATAAATTAGCACCACATGCTGAAGTATTTCCGTTTTCAAACGAAGTAACCGCTATTCAAGGAGATAAAACTTGTTCGGAATGGTTTCAATCATTGAATGGATTGTGGCGATTTAATTGGGTGAAAAAGCCAGCGGATAAACCTGTAGATTTTCATACAGAAGATTATGATGATAGCGATTGGATCTTTTTTCCCGTTCCTGCTAATTGGGAAGTGCATGGCTATGATTACCCCATTTATTTAGATGAAAAATATCCATTTACCACCCAATGGCCAAATGTATCGAAGGATTATAACCCAGTTGGATCTTATCGGCGAACAATAGAGATTCCTGAAAATTGGCTAGAGAGAGACGTTATTTTACACTTTGGAGCGGTTAAATCTGCTTTATATGTTTGGGTGAATGGAGCGCAAGTAGGGTATTCCCAAGGTTCTAAAACACCTGCTGAGTTTAATATTACGCCTTATTTACGGGCAGGAAAAAACACGATAGCCCTTCAAATTTATCGTTGGAGTGATGCCAGTTATATTGAAAGTCAGGATATGTTGCGTTTGTCAGGTATTGAACGGGAAGTTTATGTCTATGCCAAACCAAAAGTGTCTATTCAAGATTTTTTTGTTAAAAATGAATTGACGAATAATTATAAAGAATGGCAATTTAATGCGACTGTTTTACTGAATAATAGAGATAGCAAACGGAAAAAACTAAGGGTTGAAGCTACTTTATTAGATATTGAGAATGGTTATAAACCTGTTTATAAGGTAAGCCAAAAAGTAAAACTATCATCGCATATTGAGCGAACAATAGCCTTTGGTGGTCTCCTTCCCAATGTAAAAAAATGGACCGCCGAAAAACCTAATTTATACCAATTAGTCCTAAAACTAACTGATGCAAAAACGAAAAAAGTCATAGAAGTTATCAGCGATAAAATAGGATTTAGAACGGTTAAAATTGAAAACAGCCAATTATTAGTCAATGGGCAACCCATTTATATTCGAGGCGTTGATCGGCATGAAACGGATCCGCATACAGGACATGTAATTACCAAAGAGTTGATGTTGAAAGACATTCAATTGATGAAGCAACATAACATTAATGCGGTAAGAAGTAGCCATTATCCCAATCATCCCGATTGGTATGACCTCTGTGATGAATATGGTTTATATGTGGTAGATGAAGCGAATATTGAAAGTCATCCACTCGCCAATTCGGAAGATACGCAGATTGGCAATGAAATGAGTTGGTTACCTGCCCATTTGGAACGCACAGAACGGATGTTTCATCGAGATAAAAACCACCCATCCATTATTATTTGGTCTTTGGGTAATGAAGCGGGGCACGGCGAAATATTTAACCAAACTTATCAGTATTTAAAAAGGGAAGATGGTACTCGACCTGTACAATATGAACCTGCCGAAAAAGCGAATTATACCGATATTTTTTGCCCGATGTATCCATCAATTGAAAAATTGGTTAACTATGCCGAATCCAATCCCGAAAGACCGGCAATTATGATTGAATATTGCCACGCAATGGGGAATAGTGTAGGGAACTTGCAAGATTATTGGGATATAATCGAAGAATATCCTGTTTTACAAGGTGGATTTATTTGGGATTGGGTCGATCAATCTTTAGAATATACGAATGAAAAAGGGGTGAAATATTTAGCTTATGGGCATGATTATCATCCTGATTTACCAACCGACGGCAACTTTTTAAATAATGGATTGGTTAGTCCTTTTCGTGTACCACATCCACATTTATACGAGGTGAAAAAAGTCTATGAACCTGTGAAGTTTAGATTAGTAGATGCAAGTAATGGATTGGTAGAAATTTATAATAAAAATTTTTTTAAAGGAGTTGATGAGTTGAGTATTCGTTGGACGCTGAAAGAAGATGGGATTGAAATTGCGCAAGGAGATCTGGGGGTAAAAGAAGTCGCTCCACAAGATAGGCAGTATGTTTTGGTTGATTTGGAAGACCTCAAAATGGATGATAGTAAAGAATATTTTTTAAAAATGAGTGCGATTACCAATCAAGAATTGCCTTTACTGCCGATTGGTCATGAGGTAGCGTGGAATGAGTTTAATATAAGTCCTAAAGCTACTACTTATATTAATCGTTTTAAGGAATCTGCTCCACCCCTCCAAATAGCTAAGCTGCCAAACGATACTTTTTTAATTACAGGAGCAACATTTGAGGCGAAAGTAGATGGCCAGACGAATCAATTAATTAGTTATATTTATAAGGGACAATCCCTATTCGTGGAAAAGCCTACGATAAATTTCTGGCGACCACCAACTGATAATGATTTAGGAAATGGGATGCAAGATTGGGCGGTGATTTGGAAAGATTTAGGCCAAAAATCAAAAGGTATTCCTACAGCGGTTAATTATGAACCAGCAGGCAGTATTGCCACTTTCCATAGCACTTATGATTTTCCAGATTCTTTAGCTATTCAGTTAGATTTGGTTTTAACCATTTATGCTGGTGGCGAAGTAAATTATGATTATTCCTATAATTCGACTAATGAAAACCTACCTAATATTCCTAGAATTGGGATGCAATTTCAATTACCTGCTGATTATCAATTTATGGAATGGTACGGCAAAGGTCCGCACGAAACTTATTGGGATAGACAATTATCGGGAGAAATGGGGTTATGGAAAGGAAAAGTTTGGGACCAATTGCATACTTATTCTCGACCACAAGAATCAGGTAATAAAATGGGGATTCGATGGATGTCTTTGACAAATGGAGAGGGGGTAGGTTGGAAAGCTTCAACTCAGTCATCTCCGTTGTCTATGAGCGCTTGGCAATTGGCAATGGAAGATTTAGATTTTGTGGCGGGTGTAAAAGGTACGGAATCTGCTTCTGGTTTGGTGCCTGTGACTTCCAAACATGGGGCGGATTTATTGCCTCGAAATTTTATTACCTGGAATATTGATTTTAAGCAAATGGGCTTGGGCGGGGATACCTCTTGGGGACGGATGGTACATGACGAATATACCTTGCCTGCTAATCGGGAGTATAAATATAGTTTTCGGTTGTTGCCTGTTGAAGAGTGATTTTTTAAAGCGTGAGTAATGAAAAAATAAGTCGTTGTCTTCATTCATCCGTTGGTCTATTCCCCTCTTTTAGTGGTAAAAGACACTTCATTACTAGAAGTTATCCTTCGCCTAATATTCATTGCTCTTAGCCCTTCGCCAAGTAATAACTTATTGCTTATCTTTGACTTTTCAACGAAAGTGCAAAAAATAAAACCATGTCTTGGATAAAAACGATTCCCTACGAAGCAGCTACAGGCGCCTTAAAAAGATTATATGATAAGGTAAAAGGTCCCGATAATAATGTGGACAATATTATGATGACGCATAGTTTGCGACCGCATACGATGAAAGGGCATATGGCGATTTATAAAAATGTATTGCACCACAGTCAGAACACTTTTCCAAAATGGTTTTTAGAAGCGCTAGGCGTTTATGTCAGCCATTTGAATGGTTGTCGCTATTGTTTTGATCATCATTTTGCAGGGATGGAACGCTTAATAGGGGCGAAAGAAAAATCGAATAAAATTAAATCTGCCATTGAGCAAGGGTTATTGGAAATCGCCTTTTCTGGTAAAAAACTGGCGTTAATGCAGTATGCCCAACGGTTGACCGTCAACCCAACGGAAGCGAATGAATCGTGGATAACTGACCTGAGAGCAACAGGCTTAGATGATGGCGAAATCTTGGAAGCGAATCAAGTGATTAGTTATTTTGCTTATGCCAATCGAATGGTCGTTGGCTTGGGGATTAATACGGAAGGGGATATTATTGGCTTGTCTCCTGGGGATATGGAGGATGAGGATAATTGGTCGCATGGGTAAAGTTGATAGCACACGTCAAAGTACCGACGAATGATTTTCCTTTTTCCAAAACGCCATAGCCTTTGGATAAAACGACTTTTCCATCTTTGATAATGCCGATAGAGAAGCCTGGAATGTCCCAATCTTGATAGACTTCTTGGAAATAGGCGTCAAAGGATTGGTGATTTGGTTGAGCGAAGGTGATTTGGGTAGTTGCTAAAAAGCAGAGGATAAATAGTAGTCTAGACATATTTTTGATTTGTAGAATAAATTGTAAGAACCATCAGTATTCAAAAAGTCCTGTAGGGACTAAAGATGGGTAGCAGGAAAGCAAGGAGCACAAAAAACGCCAATTCATCCAAGTTTTCGTGCCGTAGGTACGCAAGATACAAGATACAATAAAATACAAAACGTCTTGCGTACTTACGGCACGAAAATAGCAAAATATTGGGTAATTCATTTTTATTACCCGTTTGTTTACCTTTTCTACCCATCTTTAGTCCCTACAAGATTTTTAGGGGTAATTCTCAATTTACTTGTATCAAAACAACTTCGGAAAAAAACGAGGTACTTCTGCTTGGTATTTTCTATACAAGGGATATTTTCTTGCCGAAATATCCTCACTAAATTCCGAACTATTATAGAATAAAAGCAAGAGCAACAAACAACCGATCATCGACCAATTAATCCATTCCCTTGTTGCGACAACGCTAAATAAATAGAAGACGATCCAAATAGCCTGTTCCGCAAAATAATTGGGGTGACGGGAACGACTCCATAAACCACTTGTTAGAAAGCCTTTGGCATAATCATCGAAAAGAGGCTCGCCAACTTTGATTAGGGCGTGCTTTTTATTTTGAAAATCCCATTGTTGATTATCTGCGACCGTTTCATAGATGACGAAGAAGACAAATAAAGAAGCTAGACTATAATCCATCCAAGTTAAGGTAGTATCTTCGGTTGTATAAGCGGCTAAGATAGGCGTGGTAAATAAAAAAATCAACGCATTCTGATACCCTGCAATAAAGAAAAAATTAAAGAGTCGCCAAGCCCAATTCGGTTGTAAAAAAGTTTGTTCTTTTCGGAGAATTGCCCAACGATAATCTTCTTCTCCTTCCCAAAATTTCCAGCTGTAACCACCTCTTCTAGAAAAATTATACGTTAATCTTAAGCCCCAAATCGTTACTAAAATAGCCATTAGAACCATGCGGTCATTATAGTAATTGGCAGCAGCGGTCATATACCAAACGTATAGAATCGGAGCTATACTCCAAACTTTATCTGTTTGACTAAAGTTGTTAGTTAATTCGCTGATAGTGAAGCATAAAAACGCTACGCCTAAAGCAATAATAGCGGTATTTTTTAGAATTTCCCATTGGGCTTCACTTAATGGTTCGGCGTAATTAAAAGAGACCAATGGCACGATAATCATCGTGAAAATTAATAGTAAAATAGTACGCAGCATAAAAAAATATTTTTACCCCCTGTAACTTTTTGTAACCCTCAGCCGTCTTAGCACCGAAATTTTTACAAAGGACAATTATTTAAGCAATTTTGAAAACCTAAAGATTTTGAATTCTACCGATAAATTAAGCACATCCGTAGAGAAATTTTTAGAAAAATTGAAAATAAAGCTAATTTGTGAAAATGTACTGGCGATTTGTTCGCCAAAAACAAGAGAAATCACCCGATATACAAAATCAACGTAGTGACTGTTAAAGAATACAATCAATGTGTAAAAGAACATGCCGACGGCATTTTTCGATTTGTGCTAAAACAAATAGCCAATCGAGCGGATGCGTCAGACATTGTACAAAATACCTTTGAAAAATTGTGGAAAAATCGAGAAAAGGTAGAAGGGAAGAAAGCGAAGTCTTATGCCTATACGGTGGCTTATCACGATATGATAGATTTAACTCGAAAGCAGAAATTTGTAGGAAATTATGAAAATGCACCTGAAAGAATCGAAAGAGATTTTCAACAACAAATGGAAACGAAAGAATTGATAGATAAAGGATTAGCCGAGTTGAACGATATTCAGAAATCTTTAATTTTATTAAGAGATTATGAAGGCTACACTTACGACGAAATAGCAGGAATATCAGAATTATCTATTTCGCAAGTAAAGGTTTATCTTTTTAGAGGAAGAAAGAAATTACAACAAGCCATTAACCGATTGAATAAAGCAGTTTGAAGTAAATGGCGAAGGGCTAAGGGCAAAAGGGCTAAGGACGCAAAACGTTCGACATCCTCTGCCCTTCACTCTCCGCCCTAAGCAAATATCATGACGATCAATAAATTTAATTACGAAGCTTTTGCCCTTGACTATTTAGAGGGAACGCTTTCGCCAGAGCTGGTAGAAGAAATGGAGCTTTTTCTAAAAACGCATCCAGCGATTGAGTCTGAACTATCGGGCATGATGGAGTTGGTAACTTTAGAAGCAGATACGTCTATTGTCTATGAAGCAAAAGCGGATTTGTTAAAGCGAGAGCGAGTTATTTGGTTACAAAAAAGATGGATTCGCCCATTAATGATGGCTGCTAGTTTTGCCTTATTATTGATGACTTATTTTATGGGGTATCAGGCAGGTGTAACGAATGGGGAAGGACAGATTGTGGTGGAGAATGGTAATAACAATTTCAATAGTGAATCTTTAGTAGCAATAAAGGAAGTAAATACAATAGAAAAAATCAATAATGAAATAACAAATGAACAAGTTGTAGCGACTACTAAAACCGTAAAACAGAAAGCGATTATCAATCAAAAAAATACGGCTAAAGTAACTACTCAACCGCTTAAACAGCCAGTAACTGTAGAAGAAACAACGACAGTTGCCGTCAATGAAATAAGCAATCACCCGACTGAAAAAAAACCTATTGTAACGACGAATCCAACGCCTTTGGATAACCAACAAAAAGAATTACGGCAAACCGAAGAAATTAGGACGATTGCCTTAACTTCTTTAGCATCGATGAATTTGGTGCAAACAAAAATCAGAAGTACGACGACTCATTCGAATGACTTAAATCAGATATTGGCAGCCGAACTACCATTGGACAAAGCAAAATTGGCGCAACAATTAAAAAGAAAACGAAGCTTCAAAGACTTCCTAGGAAAGTTCCCTGTAAACAATTTAAGAGAAGCCTTGATTCCTTCTTATTATCGAGAAGAAGCGACTGGGCAGTAATAATTTATTAGGTATTGGATATTAGGTTTCAGGTATCGGGTTTAGCATCGGCTAGCCTGACACCTAGCACCTGATACCTTGTACCCAAATTTTAAAAATCAACCGACATGACTTTACAAAAATCAGACTTTATTAAATTTTACCTGTTATTAATCGCCATTTGTTTTGGTAGCCATTTAATGGCGCAGGGACAAGATGCCAATACGAATTCAGATAAGCAGAATAAGACGTCCAAAGATGAAGACTTTGAACGTAGATGGAAAAAGAAGGAAACCCGCTACCACAATTGGGGCATTCATTTTGGTGGCGATTGGAATAATGATTGGGGCAACGATTGGAATGATGATCTCCGAGTGGGCTTAATTGATATTGGTTTTAGTACTTATTTTCATGATGGGTCGCTTAATTTGCCTGCGGAATTAGATAATTTTGATCAAAATTATGGCGGTTCTTTAAATTTGAATTTACACATTATTCGGCATCGTTTACCTATTATCAAAGACCATGTGGGCTTAGAATATGGCTTAACGGTATCTTGGCAACAATATAAATTCTCAAACGATTTCAGAATTTTAGAAGACACCATTCCATTTAGCATAGAAGACGATGGAACGGTCTATAAAAAGAATAAGTTGAAGACCACTTTTTTAGAAGTACCTTTAATGTTGACGATTTCTCCAGGCAAAAGAAAATCTTTTTACATGAGTGGAGGTGTTTACGGTGGCGTCCTATTAGGTGCTAAGCAAAAATTAAAGGATGAAAATGGGAACAAAACAAAGATTAAAGATGACTTCAATCTGAATAAATTTCGCTACGGAGTAATTGGTAGAATTGGTTTTGGCCCATTTGCAGTATATGGTCAACTAGCATTGACGGATTTATTTAAGGACGGACAAGGACCACAGTTGACGCCTTTTAATGTGGGGATTTCTATCTTGGATTTTTAGGTTTGACAGTTGTCGGTTATCAGTTGTCGGTTTTTAGGAGTATTAAGTTTAACCGACAACTGACAACTGACAATTGACAATTGACAACCGATTCACCGCCCATTTTCCCGACAAAGCTCTGCAATATTCCGTCGAAAGCCTTTAGGACTTTCCAATACTTCATAAAATTCATCTAGGTATTTAATCATTACCTTCTTGTCTTTACCGTCTAAATGCGGAAAGTCTTCAATGATTTTATAAAAAGCAGCTTTTTTTTCTTGAAAAAGAGGAATTTGTTTTTCCAACACACCCTTATCTCTACACATTCCTAAATACAATCGATCTGTAATAAGCTCTAATTCAATGCCTTGTCCGTGAACAGCATAAGGGGCATTGACCAAGCCTGCATAATCGAAATCATAGGCAATAGGTAATGGAAGCGGATAGTCTTGACATTTAATCAATCGAACATTATGACTACCAATTGCTGACCAATCGGTATTGCCAATCATGTATTCAAATAAAGCCATTTTATCTAATTGATCCGCATAGATATACTTAGAACGCAATCGCTTAGGTTTAGCGCATTTGGCGTTTAATCGAGTAGCCATCTCATCTTGATTTTCTATAAAAAAGGCATAAGTTGTAAGAGGTTTCCATTTATTTTCGGTATCAACAAAATTAATTTCCGCCAATTGGGTTCTAAAACTGATGTCTGTTAATTCTTCGTATAATTTATAAATGAGGTATTCTTTTAAGACCAATTTGCCATAAAAATCTCCTTTCTTGCAGCCGACAACTAGTTTTAAATCATTAAAACTAGAGTCCAAGCCATTTTCAAGTAACCATTTTTTCTTAAATTTTAATTTTAAAGGAGGATAATAACAAACTTGTTTTCGGATATTACCTCTGGTTCTAACCTTAGCTTCCCATTCAATAGTATTGCCTGCTTTATCTTGAAAATTTAGGACGATAGGCTGCCATTCTTCTTTGAATTTTTTACTCACTAACTGTTTAGTGGCGGTACTTAAGGTCATTTTTAATAAACCATCCCTTTGAAAATTTTTAAAA
This sequence comes from Saprospiraceae bacterium, assembly GCA_965277445.1. Lineage (GTDB taxonomy): Bacteria > Bacteroidota > Bacteroidia > Chitinophagales > Saprospiraceae > JAFMDF01. Next base: position 1,132,498 of record CBDICY010000013.1, read on the forward strand.
AGCGTTGGGCCAACTTCTACAACGGTCGTTTCTTGGGCAACTATATTATTTGAATGAGAGAACAGGAATAAAAAGTACAAGGTAACACTTAAGAAAGAAAATTTTGTTTGTGAATTGGGGTTAGTCATAAATTTAGTTTTTAATTTTTTCAAGTATGTTTTGGATATAAAGATGCGGCAATACGATAAAGGTTGCGGCTTGTAGTAGGGAACGATGACTTACTTAGTTTATAGCGCATTTGATAACAAAGATAATGAAAAGTAGGAATTAAAAACTATCTTAATTTTTCCATCATTTGCTTAATTTAGACTTTAAGCTTCTTATTCCCGTACCTTATTATTTACTTGAACTGTCTTCACAAAGAAACTTCTTATAAAAAATAGGTTGATTTTTATAAAACAATTCACTTTCAAGCGGTTTATAATATAGGTAGTTTCCACAAAATATCATTTCTTTGTCTTCCAAGATAAAATAATTGCTAATTATAGGGAGTGCGCCTAGTAGAAAACGGTGGGTAGCCTCCAAAATTGATCAATCACCTTAAACTAATTTATGAGTACGAACAAATACGATTTAGGCTTAGTTGGACTTGGAACAATGGGTAAAAACCTATTGATGAATATGGCGGATAATGGCTTTGAGGTAGCAGGGTATGATAAAGATACCAGCAAAGTAGATTCTTTGAAAGATGCAGAGGGCGATATTTACGGAGCAAAAACGGTAGAAGAATTTGTAGCAGCTTTAGAAAAACCACGACGGGTGTTTTTATTAGTACCTGCTGGAAAAATAGTAGATTATGTGATTGCTGATTTATTGCCACACTTAGAAAAGGGCGATATTATCATGGATGGTGGTAATTCTTATTTTAAAGATACCATGCGTCGTCAAAAAGAATTAACGCCAAAAGGCATTCACTTTTTGGGAATAGGCGTATCTGGTGGAGCAGAAGGGGCTAGACGAGGGCCAAGTATGATGCCAGGTGGTAATAAGAGCGCTTATAATAAGGTAAAGCCAATTATGGAAGCAGTAGCGGCTAAAATAGGTAAACAATCTTGTGTCACTTATTTAGGAGAAGGCGGTGTCGGGCATTTTGTGAAAATGGTACATAATGGGATAGAGTACGGCTTAATGCAGTTGTTAGCGGAAGCGTATGATGTGATGCGTAGGGGATTGGGCATGGAAAATGCAGCGATCCAAGCCGCATTTGAAGATTGGAATAGTAAAGAATTACGTTCTTTTTTAGTAGAAATAACCGCAGAAATCTTCAAAGCTAAAGATAATTTAAGCGATGGAGATTTGATTGATATGATTATGGACAAGGGGAAGCAAAAAGGAACGGGAAAGTGGACGTCGCAAGAAGCATTGGATTTAGGAGCAGCCGTTCCTACCATCGACTTAGCAGTAATTGCTAGGGTGATTTCTGCCTTTAAATCGGAAAGAGTCGCTGCAGCAGACGTATTAACTGGTCCAGAAGGATTGATCAAAAAAGACCAAAAGACTATGGTTCGAAGGTTGAAAAATGCGACCTTATTTTCTTTTATCGTTTCTTATGCCCAAGGCATGGCGATGTTAAAGGATGGCTCAGATGAATACGATTTTAACTTAGACTTAGAAGGAGTCGCTAGAATTTGGAGAGGTGGTTGTATCATTCGAGCAAAATTACTAGAAGACTTCAGAAGAGCTTACAAAAAACAAGGAGATTTAGCCAATTTATTGATGGACGAACAGATTGCAAAAAAGGTCAATAAAACGCAGAAAGATACTAGAATAGTGATTACAGAAGCGATCAAAGTGGGCATTCCTGTACCTTGTTTAATGGCTTGTTTATCTTATTACGATAGTTACAGAAGTGCTAGATTGCCGATGAATTTGGTACAAGCACAAAGAGATCATTTTGGCTCACATACTTACGAGCGATTAGACCAAAAAGGAACTTTTCATTACGAATGGTAAAATAGAGGTTATAGGAGGATATTACTTCGTGTTATTAAAAGTTATTTTGGATAAATTCCTAATAGCCTCAAATAACACGAAATAATAACTTCTAATAACCTTTAATAACTTCTAATAACCTTTAATAACTTCAAATCCGTGAATAACATCATCAAACCAGAACCTACCATTATTTTTATTTTTGGAGGAAGCGGAGATTTAGCCAATCGAAAACTAATTCCTGCACTCTATAATTTATATTTAGACGACCACATGCCCGAAAAGTTTTCAATTATCGGATTAGGGCGGACTAAATTTACAGATAAGGAATATAGAGACAAAGTGTATGGTGGCGTAACGGATTTTTCTCGTCAAAAAGGAACGAAAGAGGAGTGGGCTATTTTTTCTAGTTCCGTACATTACCAAGTGAGTGATATTTTTGATGAAAAGAGTTATCAAAAATTAGGAAAAGAAATAGATAAAGTGGAAAAAGCATGGGGTGTTCATCCGAATGTTATTTTCAATCTGTCTATCGCACCAAATTTGATGGACGATGTGGTGACTAATTTGGGGAAATCGGGGATCTGTACAGACCCAGAATGTACTCGATTGGTGATAGAAAAACCATTTGGACACGATTTAAAAAGTGCGAAATCACTCAATAAATTATTGACCACCTATTTTGAGGAAAGTCAAATTTATAGAATTGACCATTATTTAGGCAAGGATGCCGTACAAAATATATTAGTATTCCGATTTGCGAATTTATTATTTGAACCAATTTGGAACCACAATTATATCGAACATGTTCAGATAACAGTATCCGAAAGTATTGGCGTAGGAGATAGAGGTGGATACTATGATAAATCGGGTGCTTTGCGAGACATGATTCAAAATCATGTGCTACAATTATTGTGTTTTGTGGCGATGGAACCACCGGGATCATTTAAAGCAGATGAAATTCGAAATCGGAAAGTAGATGTATTAAAAGCCATTCGTCGAATAAAAGAGAATGAAGTGTCTGATTATGCCGTTCGTGGACAATATGGAAAAGGTTGGTCAAAAGGAGAGGCCACAAAAGCCTATAGAGAAGAAGTGACCAAGAACCCTAAAACGGATACAGAAACCTTTGCAGCCGTTAAATTCCATATTGATAATTGGCGTTGGACGGGTGTACCATTCTATGTGCGATCAGGTAAAAGGATGCCTAAAAAGACCTCTATTATCACGATTCAGTTTAAAAATGCACCGCATCAGGTATTTCCTGAACAGACTGCTAGTACGGTTCGACCGAATCGAATAACAATAGCTATTAGTCCTGATACTGGAATAAAAATGCGTTTTCAAGCAAAACGACCTGGGTTGGATATGATGTTGAATCCCGTTGAGATGAAGTTCAATTATAGCGAAACCTATGAAGATGCGCAACCAGAGGCCTACGAAACATTATTACATGATGTGATGACAGCGGATGCCACTTTGTTTATGCGTTCGGATGAAGTAGAAGAAGCGTGGGAGTTATTAATGCCTATTTTAAATGCATGGGAGAAAAACCCTGCTTATTACTTCCCGAATTATGATGCGGGTTCAGAAGGACCACAAACAGCAGCCCGATTGATTGCGAAAGATGGGTATCATTGGTTTACTTATCGAGAGCTTTAGCATAGGTCTAAATACATTTATTGTATTTAATCTAACAATATAAAGTAAAGTAATAAAATTGTTAAAAAAAGAAAAAAAAGGAAAAAAATTGGTAATAAGCTAATATTATTTATATGTTTGCAACCAAGGGTATCATTAAATAAGATAGGTTTTTATAGTCATTATATCATCATTTAATGATTTAATTCTCTCTGGTAATGATTATTCTTAACATAGGAATTTAATTTTGGCTTTATATAACCTATTTCTGATACTCATTTTCTCTTACCATCAAATAACTCTCTACAAAAAAGTATAGCTAGAATACCAAAAACACACCTCAGCGTATTTCGCTGAAATATAAATAAAAAATAATTAATGTCAACCGAACCAATTTTAAAAATCCACAAAAAAAGAGCAGACTTATACGAGACTGCTGCTCAAATTTTTGTAGAAAAAGCGCAAGCTGCTATTAAGAAGAAAGAAAAATTTACGGTCTGCCTTTCTGGAGGTAAAACACCACAGCCACTCTATGAATTATTGGCTACGCCCGAATATTCAGAACAAATTAACTGGAAAAAATGTCATATTTTTTTTGGGGATGAACGTTGTGTGCCTGATACACATGATGATAGTAATTATGGGATGATTTATGATACTTTACTTAAAAAAGTAAACGTACCTAAATCACAAGTTTATAAAATAGATGGTTCGAAAACACCTCGTCAAGCGGCACAAGCCTACACGCAGGTTTTTCAATTATTTTATGGAGCGACTAAACCTTTTTTTGATTTAGCCTTTTTAGGAATGGGCACAGATGGGCATATTGCCTCTATGTTTCCTGGAACAGATGCGGCAAGAATGGTTAGAAAAAGAGTAAGAGAAGTCAAAATGGGCAAAAACAAAATTTGGCGAATCACCCTAACAGGCTCGATGTTTAATCGGTCAAAGTCAGTAGTTTTATTAGTCGCAGGGAAGAAAAAGGCAGTTACTTTAAAAGAAGTATTACAAGGAGAATATAATCCTGATGTATTGCCTGCACAAATTCTTCGCAATGCGCAAGGAGAAGTTACTTGGTTATTGGATGAAGGAGCGGCTAGTTCGTTATAGCTTCTTAAAAATATTGGATAAAATTCCCCAGGTTTTTGAGGTGACGATAATATCATACATTATAAATTTTAAATTGATCGTGTAAGAAGCTTTTTTTGACGCTGATTTTGCTGCTTGAAGTTATGATTCATTATGCTTTCTTATGAAAATTTATATTTTGAAGTATCATAAATCATAAACAATATTAAGCATTAGTGATATCAGCGTCAAAAAATAGAAGCCTTGAAGACTTCGTACAGGTCTTGTTTTAAATCATAGGTCATAAATCCACCTAATGTTTACGTGACAGATTTATGAACTATGATTGCTCCAACTCCAAAAACAGAAAGAGAAATAGCCGAGGTGATTTGAAATTGAAATTAGAGTTTACTAAATTTACCAAATTAAAAAACGGAATTAATATTCCTTTGAAATCAAAACCATGTTCCAACACTTGGAGAGAGGTAATATTTTGTATCAGCAAAGACGTTATGTGGAAGCAGAAAGAGCGTATTTTAAGATACTCGCCGAAGCCCCTAACAATCCTTTTGCTCTAGCGATGTTGGCACAATGCTATTTGGAAACCAATCGAAAGCAAGAAGCACTAGTATTTGCAGAGAAGGCAGTTGCTAATGCGGTAGAGTCACCTACGATTTATTATGTCTTAGCTCGTTGTCAATTTTATAATCAACTCATAGAAGAGGCTTTAACTTCCATTCAGTCTGGTCAACAATTAGATCCTACCAATTCGGATTTTTTTTTATTAAAATCTCAAGTTGCCTTTTATCAAGAAAATTGGGAATTGGCATTAACAGAAGCAGAACGTGGCTTGATGCTAGATCCAGAAGAAGTGATTTTAATCAACTTAAGGGCAAGAGCTTTGGTAAAACTAAACCGCAAGGAAGAAGCGGCAAATACCATGGATTATGCTTTACATCAGGCGCCTCAAAGTTCTTATTCTCATGCGAATAAGGGATGGGTATCTGTGGAGCGAGGGGATTACGAAGAAGCGATTACTCATTTTAAAGAATCGCTTCGATTAGATGCGTCTAATACTTACGCAAAATCAGGGCTGCGGGAAGCGATTAAAGCTAAAAATTATATCTACCGAGGGGTATTGAAGTATTTTCTTTGGATGGGGAAATTACAAGAGAAATACCGATGGGGCTTTGTTATAGGTTTGTATGTGTTGTATCGAATAGCTTTGGCTTTAGCGAGTACTTCTGACTTGATGGGGATGTTGATGACGCCATTGATTATTGCCTATATTCTATTTGCCTTTTCTTCGTGGATAGCGATGCCCATTTCTAATCTTTTTTTAAGGTTACATCCCTTGGGAAAACATGCCTTAGAGGAAGACGAGATAAAAGCGTCTACTTTGGTAGGCGCATTAGCAGGCTTATCCATATTTTGTTTTATCCTTTTCTTTTTAACAGGCGGTGGTGTTAAATTGACGGACGATGATTTTATTATTGAAGGCTACGCTAGTCTGTTTTTCCTAGGCATTATGCTATTTGTAATGATGATTCCTGTTGGGGGATTATTTTTTGCGGAAGCAGGAACGGTTGGTCGCCGAAACCTAACAATATTTGCCGTTGGTTTAGGCATTATTGGAGGTTTAGCTTTGCTAACAGATCTGCCTATGCTTTTAACCATTTTCTTTTTAGGGATTTTGGGGTATAGTTTTGTGGCTAGTTATATTATTGGGAAAGGGGCGAAGGAGTTGTAAAGTGAGGTAATAGGAAAAATAGTTGTCGGTTCTCCTTTAGCTTACTAACTAGAAAACCGACAACTGTGTGAAATATGCCAATAGTTATTTCAAAGCATGTACTTTATCAATTTCTGGACGATCAATCGTCATGGATGCTCCAGAAGGATAAGTAATAGTCAAAGATTGTACGGCTGTTTCTTGTCCTAATCCTAAAGTTAAAGTATTCGTTTGGTCAGAACCCAAACCTTCACCTATCACATAAACTTCGGAGATTTTTTTGCCAGTAGCAGTCGTCGCCATAATAGAGGTACCCACATATTGACTTGTTTCAGGAAAACGTACCCCCAAATAATGATTATCCCCACCCTTATTCATCAAAGCTTTAACAGGACCACTCAAATTGGTGTAAATTAAATCTGGATACCCATCTTGGTTAAAATCACTCGTCAAAGGCGTAATCGCATAATTTTTATTCACTGCACCCGCTTGGTCTTCTACTGCTGCAAAAGTACCATTTGGACGTTGTACTAAAAACCGACAAGGTAATTTGAATAATTGATGAGGTGGAAAATCTACATAGTTTTCTGCGACTACTAGATCTTGTCTGCCATCTAAATTGAAATCTTGGAATACTGCGCCCCAAGAGAATTCAAAATCGGCTAGATTGGTTTCCATCGCAGCATCTGTAAATTTAAAATTGCCTTCATTTTTGAATAAAATCCATTTTTGATTAAAGACATCTTCTGTTGCTAAATCACCTCTTGCTAAAAACTCTGGTACAGAAGAACCTGTATTGGAAAAGAAAAAATCTACTAACCCATCATTATTATAGTCGCCTACTGCAATACCCATTGGATAGCCGTATTTACCTGTCATTGGATTGGATGCGATGGAATAAGTACCATCGCCATTATTTTTATAGGTTCTTGCTTCTCCTGTGTCATAAGCTACTACTAAATCCAACCAACTATCATTATTCATATCAACAAAAACACCTTGAAAAGTATTATGAATATAAGCCAAACCTGCTGCATTGGTCACATCGGTAAAAGTATTATCCCCATTGTTTTGGAATAACAGACTACTTGATCCATATTGAGCATCTTTAAAAATGGTTTGTCCTTCCATTTTATCTAATCGAATGTAATTGGCTAAAAATATATCTGCATGCCCATCTTTATTATAATCGGCTATAGTGATTGTTGCAGGATTAGATTTTTCATTGACTGGTAAATTGAGTTTATGCGCTGTAAATTTTCCAGCTACGTTTTTATACCAATAAACACCAAAATCTCCGCTTAAAATCAAGTCATTATATCCATCCTTGTCTAAGTCAAAAGACACCGCACCTAGCGTCGTGGAAGTAGTTGCTTTTTTAGGTAAAGTTACTGCTGCTGAAATATCTTTAAATCCTGCTGGTGTATATTTAAATAAAGCATCCTCTTGAGTCACGCCACCTCCCATAAACACTTCATCTACCCCGTCATTATCTATATCTATTAAGGCAGATGCCATTAAAGGTAATGACTTGGTGTTGTCAAAAATATTCGTGAAGGGAAAAGGAATTTTGGTAAAAGTAGGAATTTCTTCCGCTGGAACGGAATAATCACAGCTAGCAAAATCGTTTCCAAAATTGTCTGCTGGTCTTCCTGATTCTTTACAGTTTCCAGAAAATTTACCCCAAAAAACATCCGCATAAGGATCTGCGGAATCACTAGAAAAGAAGAAAAATGCAGCAGCAATAATTATTGCAATAAGGGCTAATAAACCTAAAAGAATCTTTTTCATTTTATTATTTTATGATTAAGTATTGACGAAAAATCGAGCACTTATTTTTCATTGTTTCAGATTAAAGTATTACTTATATCCTATGTTTTTAGTTTTTGAAATTGGGTCAAAACTAAGGTAAAGAATACAAAGTGAGCCACATTCATAGCCGTTGGAACTAGATAAGTCCCAATAGCAGGAAGAACTGCATATAAACCAAAAACGATTAATAATAAAACCAAAGGGTTCGAAATAGCCATCCATTTTGGAAACATCGTTTTACCACTTGCGATTAAAGTTATCCAAAGGGCAGATACCCCTAAAACCAATATTCTTAATGCCCAAACTAGGGATTGGTAATATTCGGCATAGTTTGATAAATAGATTGCATAATTATCTGTTCCTGCGCTTGTTTGTAAGACAACTGCGATAAAATATCGAGAGGCTACCCAAACACCGCCAACGGCAAAAGAGAAAATGCCTGTAATAAAAAATGCTTGTGCCAATCGTTTATTGGCGGATTCTACCATTCTGTAAATAGCATAATAGCCTGCAAAATAAAGCGGCGCACCAAAGACGACCAAAAAATGTCCTTTTCCTGCTCGGTCTAAAGGTACATTCCTGACCATTTCAATTTCACTTTCATAGCCATGACTATTAAAATGCAGCATAAATTCTCCGATACCTGTAATAATTGTTCCTGCTAGACCTACTAGTAATAAAAACGAGAGATTGGTTGTTTTCTTCATTCTTTTTGTTTGTTAAATTGAGGGAATAAAGTGTAGTAAATCGAACTATAAAGAGGCTAGTTGCACTTTTCCACACTTAATTTTGGAATAATTTTACTTCCGCTACTTTGAGGAGGATTAAGGTAGAGAAAAAGGCTAAAGACAAATAACACATGGGCGTTCCTCCTGTTGTTTTAGGACATTCGATATTCCCCATCCATTGTCCGACGGTACCCGTAGCTGCAATAGACCAAGCAATACCCGCACCTATGCTATATAACCAATAATGGTCTTTTAATAAGTTACTGTGAGATAATAAGACCATGAGGAAACTAGCTAAAATGATATAACAAGCAGGAATGCCTAAGATTTTTGGGCAAATATTTCCAGTAGACATTTCTTGTCCTACCAATCCTATGCTACCGTAAGTTCCGAAGATCGCTAAGCCCCAAATTAATAGTGATAGTAGCTTTTCCATGTTTTAATTTTAAAATTACTCTAACTAAAGTAATTCCTTTAATTATTTTCCTATCACTATCGTCATTAGGACAAATAAATCCGGAATAAAGTCCCAATCCATATTATGCCTGCTTGGTCTTCTATCATGGCATAGACCTTTAGAGGACAATGACGGATTTATTTATGTTTGTCATACTTCTGAAAATGGGCAAAAGCAAACCTTAAAAATTACTTTAGAACAATGGCAGTTGCGGAATATATTTGGAGATGTTTGTGGGGAATGTCAGTAATTGGGGCATGGGGTATACAACATTTTGAAATGCGCCACCCTAACTAGCCACATGGATAGACCATTATGAGTTGAATAATGGTGGAATAAAAGAGGGGTCATAACTTAACAAAAGAATCGATAAAAGGCATTGCCATTTTTGTATTCCTTAATTGTAGATAATAAATCCCTTTAGGAAGCGAACTAATATCAATTTGATTATTCATGTTATAAAATCTATTTTCTAGTACTAATCTTCCTGAACTATCAAAAATGTTTAAGGCAAAACGTTTGGACTGAACAATATGATCCGCTTCAATTGTTAAAAGGTTAGTGGCTGGATTAGGCCCCATGATTAAACTGCCTTGCTTGGAAAGGTTCGTATCAATGGTTGTGGTATTCGTAATCAAACTACAATCATATAAATCGGGTAAATCAGCTTCAAAAAGGGTAAATTCATCAGCATGAAAATTTACAAAATCTGGATGATTTGGAGATTCAGGTAAGGGAACCCAATGGTGATTTTGACGATCATTTCGCCACGTAAGGGCATAAGCCAATTCTTTAGCAATAGGATCTGCTTTTAATGGAGCCAAAAAAACATTGGTAAACCAATCGGTTTCGGCTGCAAATTGAATCCCGCCATTGACACCAAATTCCGTTAAGGCGGCTACTTTTCCATGTTCATTAGCAAATTCTACAACTAATTGAGCATTAGGAATTAAAAACATTTCATAAGCAAATACGGCATAGCTATCAAACCCAATAATGTCTACATAGTCATCCCCTGGATAACGACCTTCATAGCCACCTAGAAAAGCAGGATCAGAAGGAGAATAAGCATATAAAACATGATGAATATTACGGGTATTTCTTAGATAATCTACGGTAAATCTCCATAAAGCTACATATTCTTCTGGCGTACAATAGGGTTTGCCCCACCAAAACCAATCGCCTGTATTTTCGTGAAAGGGTCGATAAATAACAGGAATAAAATTCCCATTTTGATCTTTTAAACCATTAAAAAAACTAGCCACTTGATCTAGGTGTTGAATCAATCTATTCTGAGGAGCAGAGCCTGTTTCCAATATGCCCGAAACGGAATTACTTTGTGCATCCCAAGCCCCACCTCTGGTCTTAAAATTGTCCATGTGGTCACTAAACGTAATCATTGCACCTCGTTCATGCGCTCGGATAGCATGTCGTTGGAAGACAAAACCTCTGACAAAATCAAAACCATGAACCGCAGGATAATCTCCAACGGCTGTCAAGCAATCAGAACGATCTTCAAATCCATTTTTATCTTCCCAACCAAGTCCTTCGAAAGTGCTATTTTGGTGACCGAATAATAAATGTTCGGTTCGTAAATTCTTTAACTGTTGATATAAACTTTGGGTTTGGCAAGTAGCCAAAAGATCAGATTGGGCAGACAAGTTAGAGGGACTAATTATCAAAAATACGTAGATGGAAAGATATGTTCGAATAAGTAATATGTATGGAGGTTGTGGCAAAGACAGATATTAAATGATTGAAAATAGAACCTAAACCAAATATACAAGAATACCCAAATTTAGTTGGCGTCCTTCCCGACAAAATGGGCACTTATTCTTTTTCGATAACCTTTGCACCTTTAAATCTTTTGCGAATGTGTTTGATTGTTTCCTCAAATTCTTCTTCTGTTTCAAAGGCAAATTGAATCCCTATCTGAGTTAATTCTTTTCCTTTTTTGAGGTATTTTTTTGGCAATGCGTCATAACCATAATCATAAACTTGTTCGATTCGCTTTTGAGCATTCGCTTTACTACCAAAAATACCAACAGAAACAACCGCAATTCGTTGGTTAGGACTTAGTGTGCTGCTTTCCGTATCGACTATGGTTTCATCATCGGCTGCAGCAATAGTTTCATCTGCTGCATAATCAGCAGCATCTTCATCCGTTGTTTCCTCCTCTATTTCCGATTCCTCTACAGGAAGTGCTGTTTCTTGACTGACCGCAATTTCCACAGGACTTTCATTTACTTTTTTAGAAGCAATGCCTTGTTGATCAAATAAGCCAAATTGATTGATAGCAGTTGTAGCAAGAATGACCAAAAGGGCAGTTGCTAAGGCTACTGGTAACCAAGTATGTTCAGCAGTATAGTCTTCCCACCATGCTGTGAATGATTTTTTCTTAGTGTATTTACGAGATGGAGTAGTTGTGCCACTTGGAACAATTGAATCTGCGGTTACTTTTTCTCTTAAGATGGGATAAAAATTGACCGTTGGTAAGCCAAAAGCTTCTTTATTAAAATTAGTAGAATCAGGAATGAATTGGACTTTATTTTCAAAATCTTTATACAATCGACCCACACCCGCAATATTGACCATCTCTCGCCGATCTAACTGATCTTTCATAATGCTAACAAATCTAGCCACTTGTTGCTTGGCTTCTTCCGTCGTTACTTGGTGTTTTTGTTGAATAATGGCAATTAATTTACCATCATTCACCACTAAATTTTCATCAAAATTAATAGACTTCGTAGGTGGGTTAAGTAAACCTTGAACGTGTTCAATGGTACTAGGGGAATACTTTAAGGTTAACGCTCCAAAGCCAGGAACGACTAAACTATTATTTTCAAAAAGTAATTCTTTAATGTAAGGCGTAATATCTATATTCATATCGTCCGCTCCTGTAAAGTGTTCAACTAATTTACTTTCCCATCAGTAATTATTATCAAAGTACTGTTTTGAGAGGTAAATCGTTCTAGACACTTGTTGTTTTTTAATGTAGTTTTCTCGTTGCCATACGGCTTAATAACTATCAAATTTACTATATTTTTTGGAAAAAGTTTGGATTGGTAAGGGGTTTTAATTATTAAAGGTTTTATTTGGGTGATTTTGAGAGTGCTCCCCAAAATTTATTTAGGCATCATAAATTTATTGATTAACATTATGAGATTAGTATTGTGTGTGTTAAACCAAATTTAAAAACCTGCCTACTAATATTTTACTGTCCACCATCCAAATTAAGAAAAACCTAAAGTTTTTTACCAAGAAGTTAAAAAAACGAATAAAGACAACATATTTTAGAAAAAGACCATTTTAGTCCCACGATGCCTAATTGAATGTAAAAATAGAGCTGCGAAAAATGCTCAAAGTTGGTTCGCCAACTATCTCATTCATTTATAAAACCCTGGGATTATGAAAGTTATTCTTTCTTCCTTGTTATTCCTATTTGGAATGGCAGGCATCAGCAATGCACAAAAAATACACACCTGTACGGAAATGCCCGTCGCCCCACTTGTCCTTCAGCAAGCCCAACAACGAATTCCACAAGCTGCTTCTAGAGCGGTCAGTTACAAACCCAAATATGGTCTTTATTGGACGAATGGTAGTACTATTCGGGTTAAACTAATGGGCGGAAGTGCTTATGTTAAAAACAAGGTCAGACAATATGCCCAAGAATGGACGAGGCACGCCAACTTAAACTTCCAATTTGTGAATTACGGTCAAGCCGACATTAGGGTGTCCTTTGTGCAGAATGGTAGTTCTTGGTCGGTTATTGGTAAACAAGCCCTGCAAGTCAGTCAAAATGAAGCCACCATGAACTTTGGTTGGTTGAATGATCGAACGGCAGATTATGAGTTCCGAAGAACTATTTTGCATGAATTTGGGCATGCTTTGGGGTTGTTACATGAACATCAAAATCCATCAGGTGGCATACCTTGGAACGAAGAGGCGGTCTACCGTCATTATCGTCAGACACAAGGTTGGGATGCACAGACGACTTATGCCAATGTGATTCAGAAAGCAAGCCGAAACACCACCCAATTTTCTGCTTATGACCCTCACTCGATTATGCATTATCCTGTGTCAGCAAGTTTGACGAATGGACAGTATCAAGTAGGCATGAATCAAGCTTTATCTCGTACCGATCAAGTTTACATTAAAGACGTTTATCCTGGCAGGCGACAATCACAACCCGATAATTCGACGAACCGCCCAACCGAGGTGGTTACTTCCAGACCTCGCCCTGAAAGTGAACGATTTATTGTAAGTGTGAGCAATCGACTTGGGAAAAGTCAAGTATCGGAAACGATAGATTTATATTTAGGAAAAGAGAAATTTACGTTTAAATTAGATAAAAACGGTCAAACAGAGCAAACTTTTCGTTTTCGGATGAAACGGGGAAATTATAGTTATCAACTCTCTTCTGCAAGTACTTATCAATTGCCGCAACGTGTTTGGAATGGGTGGAAATATGTCCGAAAAAAAGTAGCTAAAACGATATACGGTAGTGGTTCGGGAACACTCAATGTTACAGGGAAGGAAACCTATACACTTTATGGTAATTATGATAAAACAACCGATCGGATGACGGTTTATTTAGGTGTAATCAAAAATAATGGCTTAGCCATTAGTCAGGAAAATCCTGTTTGTAAGAATTGAGGTTGTGGTGATTGGTGATTGGAAATTAGTGATTGGTTGACAAATAATAACTAACTAATCACTAGTCAACCAATCACTAATCACCGACTAGATTTTTTGTAAATATCTAGCTTCCAATGTCATCCGAAGCGAATAACCCATTGTTTCTAAATCAATGATGACTTCTTTATTACCATGATTATCTACTAAAGTACCCGTTAATCCTGTTAAATTACCACCAACGATGGATACTTTATCTCCTCTATTGAAGGCAGAAGAAGGTTCTGCTGTAATAGGAATCCCTTCTCCCACAATTTGCCGCATGATTTCCATTTCTCTTTCGGGAATAGAAATTAAGTTTTTAGCAATGCGAACAAAATTGACGACGCTCTCTGTTTGCAATACGGGTAAATATTCAGCCTTTGTAATCTTAACAAAAATATAGCAGCTAATTAAAGGCATTTCTACCTTCTTTTTTTTACTTGCGTAGATTCGAGTTATTTTCTGAATCGGTAAGTAGGCTTCAATGCCTTGACGATTGAGGTCTTTTAGAATAACCTTTTCTCGTTTATATTTGGTATATACTGCAAACCATTTTGCTTCTTCTGAATCCAAATGATTTTCAGGCATTTGAGCAGTTTTTGTCATTTTATACTTTTAGTTTTTGAGAAAGATGAGGGCTATTAGATCAAAGGTAGAGAGATACAATAATTTTTTCAAACTTATACCCTTTTATATTTTTGTGACCTTCCCATTTCTTAATTCATATTTTTCCTGACTTTCTTTACAAATAGCGATATTATCTGCATCAAAATCCAACCGATGACCATATTCACTCATCCAACCGATTTGTTTAGCAGGATTGCCGACTACTAAGGCATAAGCTGGAATATTCTTGGTAACCACAGCTCCTGCACCAATAAATGCAAAGGCACCAATATCATGTCCGCAAACAATAGTAGCGTTGGCCCCAATGGAAGCACCATTTCCTACATGTGTTTTACTGTATTGTCCTCTTCTGTTAACACCACTTCTAGGATTGGTAACATTAGTAAAAACCATAGATGGACCTAAAAATACATTATCTCCACAAGTTACGCCTGTATAAATAGACACATTATTTTGAATCTTTACATTATTGCCCAGTTCCACATTGGAAGCGACAAAAACATTTTGCCCTAAATTACAGCCTTCCCCTAATTTGGCATTGGTTGACACATGGCAAAAATGCCAAATTTTAGTTCCTTTTCCAATAATTGCCCCTTCATCAACTACAGAAGAAGCGTGTACAAAGTAATTATCCGTCATAATTTTAAGCATTAAATAGACTTTATTCGGTTGAAGGTTCACGGCATACGGTTCACGGTCTGCCAGACCAAAACTTTTAGAATAAATGCTAATGGTTTTGAAATTTATTGCTCAATTATTTACTTCTAAAAAAATGAGTAGTTACAATTAAACCATACTTAACTTCAAAAAAAGATGCCCAAGTGAGAATTTTCAAAGAAATAAACTCACTCAGGCAGGTCTACTAATATTTAGATGCTTCTTATATACAAGATGTCAAACATGAATCACTTATTTTATTTCCTGAGACCAGAGCAATACTGGTTTGGAATCAAGTGAATGCATCAAGTCATCCGTAAATTCTACAGTTTGATAAATTAAATATCGGACTTTCCGTTTGATAATTGGTTCTACTCGACTAATTAAGCGAATCAAATAGGCTTGATCAATATTACCAAGGATGATTAAATCTATGATTGGACTATCTAAACCTTTAGCAAATTGACCACTCAAATAAACCTTTTCTACAGCACCAAGTCGATCAATAACCCCTTCTATCAGGCGGTCGATACCGATATGTTTCAATAATATATTATGCACTTCACTAAAAAGTGGATGCTGTGTATTAGCGGTAAACATTTTTTTATTTCCCTGCATAAAGGAAGACAACATACCCGCTTTCTCTAGTCGATTTAATTCTAATCGAATAGCATTGGTAGAATCCCCAAATTCACTTTCTAAACTTCTTAAATAAGCAGTCATTTTACTATTTAAGAAAAATTTGAGTAGTAATTTGATGCGCGTTTTCGATGAAATTAGCGTCTCCAACATCTTTGTATCCACTTCTTTTTGTTCATGTACTTAAAATGATTTATAAATATTAATTTATTATATAAAAATTTAATTTAAGTATGGAACTATTATTGAGTAACAAATTTACTCAATATCGTACGAGATTCCAAAAAGAAAGTTTAATAAAATAACGATTTGCTTGTTTTTTACAGTACGAATTTATTTTCGTTTGGCTCAAGTAAGAGATGAATAGAAATGATAAGTAGACAAATACTGGTGTTAGGTACGAGGTATCAAGTGTGACATAGATACGTCTAGCCTGATACCTCGTATCTGATATCCTAAACCCCAAATTCATCTAGGTTCTTTTAGTGTTGGCGGATCATTGGGTTTTAGCTAAAAAAGAGGCATAAAATTTTTTCCTTTTCTGTTTTTTACTATCTTTCGCATTACGGAAAACGAAGATAAAAAATAGGTGTATTATTGACAGCCTTTAGATTAATGGTTAGAAAAGGTGACAATTGTCTAACATTTTAGTTAAGTCATCTAAATAATACAACTATCTAACTTTAAAACCATTATACTTTATTGTCCGACAAAATATAAGTGCTGGCAGCGGTTACGCCATAATCTTTGCAAATACTTAATTCCTCATTATTATAAATCACCCGAAAATGAAGCAATTTCTATTGATCTTTAGTTTGTGCTGTACTCA
This sequence comes from Saprospiraceae bacterium, assembly GCA_965277445.1. Classification (GTDB taxonomy): domain Bacteria; phylum Bacteroidota; class Bacteroidia; order Chitinophagales; family Saprospiraceae; genus JAFMDF01. Next base: position 1,149,294 of record CBDICY010000013.1, read on the forward strand.
ATTTCTTTTTGGCCAATCAATTGACGAACGCTTACAGACCCATCAAGCAGCCTATCCACTAGAAAAAATTTACATTAGTCACAATCAACCTTATTACGCCTCAGGAGATACGCTTTACGGCAAAGTTTTTCTAGTCAATGGACGGACACATGAATATTTTGAAGGCACGCCCATTGTGTATGTAGATTGGATGACGGAAAGTGGAACAGTACTCGAATCGTTGGTACTAAAAATAAAGGAGGGAACAGCCAATTTATCCATCCCCATGATTAGAGAAAATGGAGAAGGGCGTTTTTTATTAAGAGCTTATACCCAGTATCAAAAGAACTTTGACGAGCATTTCATTTTTCAAAAAGAAATAAAGGTAATTGGAGAAACCCCATTGGAAGAGAAAAATAAGACAGGAGATAAAACCGCTTATACCGTCCAATTTTTTCCAGAAGGAGGACAGTTAGTGCGAGGACTGCCTTCTACTATGGCTTTTAAAGCGACAAATGGACAAGGAGAACCAATTGATATTGCAGGTGCTATTCTCAATAAACAACAGGAAACGGTTGGGCAATTTAAAACCTTTAATGAAGGAATTGGGGTCGTCAATTTTCAACCAATAGCAGAGGAAAAGTATCAAGCAAAAGTAACGTGGAACGGCCTGATTCGCTATTTTGAATTGCCAACCATTTTAAAGGAAGGGGTTGTTTTAAAAATAAATAATCGAAAGAAAGAGAGTCTGAGCTTACAGTTAACGACCAATTTAAAAAATGGCTTGAAAAATTGCACATTGGTTGGTCATTTAAGAGGACAACCGTTTCTAAGTCAGTCTTTTTCTGAAGGGAATGCACAGAAATTATTATTAGATAAAAATCAAATTCCATCGGGCGTATTACACTTCACCCTTTTTGACAATCAAGACCGACCAGTTTGTGAACGCTTGGTGTATAATAGCAATCCAACAGAAAAAGTAGCGCTTAAAATTGACTTACCTAAAAAAGAATATGGGGTAAAAGAGACTGTTAATGCGGTCATCTCAGGTTCGATAGCAGATAAAGCAATAGCAGGTGATTTGACCATGACCGTTTATAATAAAGACATTTTTGGTGAAGGCAAAGCGATTGCCAATATCCATAATTACTTACTGCTGCAATCGGATTTAAGAGGGCGAATTAATAATATCAACCAGTATTTTGAAAAAGAAGATACCAAAAGTAGGACACTATTAGATTATGTGATGTTAACGCATGGTTGGAGGCGATTTAATTGGCAAGGTGTACTAGCAGAAAAATCAACACCAATTATTTTTCCAACGGAGGAAAGCATTTCTTTTGCAGGAAAAATAATGAAGGATAATAATCGAGATACGCCCATTAAGGGAGATGTTTATTTAAGTATAATGGATGCTCAAAATTTTACGTCTACCAATTTGACGACCGAAGAAGATGGACTGTTTTATTTTAAAGGTCTAGATATACCTGCACCAACCGAAGTTTTGTTTCAAGGAAATGTTCATAGTGCTAAAAAGAAAAAGAAAAATGGACAAGCAGTAAGAACAGGAAGCAAATATGTAAAAATCGAATTATTGAGTTTGCACGATATAGGTTTTAACGATAGTATTTCCCTCAAAGGGATTCCTTATAATAAGGAAGAACAAAAGCTATTTGCTACGGAAGTGAATCGGATTCGTAAAGTAGACACTATTTATCATCCAGAATGGAGTATTGATTTGGATGCAGTAACGGTAAAGGCATCAAGATTAGCGGAGAGTAGAAAAAAAGAAGCGGAGACAAAAAGAAAATTCAAGGATAGAGGTTTATTTTATTCGGCTACCTCCCAAAAAATATATATGGATGATTTAGCTGGTGGTGGCGCTATTTATCAAGATATTTATGAAGTCATAAGAAATAGAGTAGGGGGTGCTCAGATAATAACAACGGATGACGGAAAGGAAATTCTGCTCCGAGCACAAAGTTCTTTACAAAATCCAACGTATGCGACAATAGAATTGGACGGCGCATTGGTTTCAACGGGGACGGCAGCTTCAATAGTTCCTGAAAACATAGATATGATTGATGTAAAAAGAGGGTTAAATGCTACGGCAGTTTATGGGGAGGCAGGAAATGGGGGCGTGATTACGATTGTGACCAAAGATCCATCAGCTAATACTAGAAATATCAGGACGCCAGGTGTCTTATCTATACAACATCCAGGATATCATCAAGCTAGAATTTTTTATACGCCTGATTATGAAAATGACAATTTTGCCAGACAGAAACCTGATTATCGTACGACTTTATATTGGAATGCGGATGCTAAATTGGAGGGACAACCTTTACCTGTGCAATTTTATACGGGCGATAAATTATCTCAATTTTTGATTTTTGTGGAGGGAATTACCAAAGATGGAACCCCTTTCGTTGGGCAGGAAGTCATACAAGTAGGGAAGTAAATTATACAAAACAGGTAGTCTAAAACACGTAGGCTACCTGTTTTGAATTGTTAAATACACTCATACACAGACTTTTTACAAAAAAAAAATAAAAATTTTGGTTTTATGGCGACATTGTTTTACATTTGTTTGAGATATTAAGATAGACTACTCAAAAAACAGTATTTAAATTAATCAATTCCATCTTTCCTCGTATAATAATAACAAATGGAAACGAAATCCAAAAAGATTTCATTTCTTCGTTTCAAACCTCCCTGTTTGATAATTAAGTCAATTATCAAGAACCCCATCGTACTACGCGGTAAGGACTTTCTTAATGTTCCTACTAACCTATTTTTTGATGCAATAAGACTACCTAACAAAACATATTGGACATTAATGTCTCTAGCTACTGCTTTGACTATCATTTACTTAAGAATGATTGGTGAAGAAAGACTAGAGGGTTATATACTTTAGAGTAATTCATCTCAGTAATACTAATGCTATTGAGATAGTGACTTTAAAAACGAACACAAATTCAAGGTAATAATTTGTGATATAGACACTTTTTTGTTGTTAAATAACAATAAATAGGTGTTAAAAGATGATGATAAGTGATTTACCTACCCCCAACTATCTGATACTTAGTGCTATTAATTCCCTCAAATAAACAGCAGTACTAAGGATAGTTAGGGGGTAGTTTGAGGAGTAAGTGAAGGTATATCAAAGAACCATATTAATAAATGGCTAATACTGGGATTAGAAGAGAAGGTTTTGCAGCGAAAGCAACCAGTAATTAGACGAAATATAGCACATCGTATTATAAAATTTGAGTGGTTTTAGAGAGAAATCCCTTTAGTTCTTTCAAGGAATTGTCTTTGGAAAACTAGCTATCTTATTGCTTAAACTAAAAGAAATAACAGCACGCTCCATCGCTCAATTAGCGGGAAGTGGGCTAACGATAAAGGCATTTGTTCATGGTTGATTATAACCCTTAACCCAAATGTCCCTATTTATTAATCACAAGTTCTTAAACAAAAACTTATCATTATGAACAAACTTCATACACCATTTGAAGAATTTATATTCTTTGGAAAATGGTTTTCAGACCCAACAAGAAAAAGGGGCAGAAAACAAACTCCCACAGGAGGTCTATTTTCTAAGCTAACGACGGCATCATTATGCTTGATGTTGTCTTTTTTTAGTATTCAGTTAGCAGCCCAAGAAACGCTGACTATTTCTAACGACACCACTCTGTGTGCGCCAGCGGAATTTTGCCCAAATGCGACCTTGACAGATGCGGCAGGAAAGGGCATTCCTGGCGTTGGGATTGTTTTTGACGTTAGAGGAGCAAATCCTGGAAGGTTTCCCTTAACAGGTTCTGGATCTACTTCTGGAAGTGGATCTTGTATTCATTGCTTTGATTTCGTGAATGCAGGAAAGGATTCGATTATTATTACGGTAGATGCACCAGGCGGTCAAATTAGCGATACGATCTGTGTGACGACTTTTGATACCGATGATAAACCAGTCGCTAAAGCAAAAAAAGAATACTGTGTTTATTTAGATGCAGGCGGACAAGCAACGATTACCCCTGATTCTTTGGATGATGGAAGTCAAGCACCTTGTGGATTGCAAGGATTAGCCATTGATAAATCGACCTTTTCGTGTGCAGATATTGCTGCTTCTCCAGTATTGGTTAAATTAACCGTAACTGGAACAAATGGCAAAACGGCTTCTGGTTTTACAGAAGTGACGGTGAAAGATACTTTTCCGCCAGTTATTACTTGCGTAGATACGATTAAAGCATTTTTAGGTAGTGATGGAACAGTAATAGTTGATTCAGCTTATTTAGTTGCCCAAGGATTTGAATTTAAAGATAATTGTGGCGTAGAACAAGTTCAACTTAATTCAAGTTTAGGGCTTGCTTTTAATTGCTTTACTTTAGGAAGCACATTTGGTGCGCTTGTAGATGTTAAAGATGCATCTGGAAACACTTCAAGCTGTTTAACGCGGATAGTTGTAGTAGACAAAGAAAGCCCAAAACTAACTTGTCCGTCTCAGAGCTTAATTACTATTGAGTTAAACCCTGATGGGTTGGACACTTTCGTTATTTCAGAAAGTGGTTTATTTGGGGCGACCGATAATTGTTCTAACCCACCTAAATTTTCACCAGATTCTTTATTCTTTAGTTGTGCAGATATAGGCACTTGGAGTAAAAAGATTGTTTTAGTAGATGAATCAGGAAATGATGCATCTTGTTACCGAAATTTTATGGTAGAGGATAAAACACCACCTGCCATTATGTGTAGATACCCGATAGATGGTAGCGGTGATACGCTTCGATTATACCTTGATGTTTATGGTCAGGTCTCTATTAGCCCTGATACTTTGGACAACGGAACGAGAGATTCTTGTACGGCTGTTACTTTGACGGCTCGGCAAACAACCTTTACTTGTAATGATATTACGCCACCAGGCACAGGACTTGCCATCAATTTATATGCGACAGATGCTTTTGGCAATATTGATTCTTGTCAAAGCATCATCCAAGTTTTCGATACAATTGCCCCATTAGTTTTCTGTAAGGATTCTATTACCGTATACTTGGATTCTATGGGAACGGCAACTGTTCCTGATGTTGACTTTTTTGGCTTGATTAAAGACGAATGTGGCATTCAAGATACCGTAGTTTCTAGAACTATGTTTGATTGTCATGATTTAGGTAATGATGTATATGTAGATGTTACCGTAACAGATATAGGCGGTAGAACAACAACTTGCCAAGTAAAAGTAATTGTAAAAGATAAAATTGCACCAGTTCTTGTTTGTAAAGATGAGTTTACCTTAGAATTAGGTACCGATGGAAAAGCGACTATTGCTGCGAATGCCCTATTAGCCGTACCAGCCGAAGATAATTGTGATATAGATTCTTTATACGTTAGCCAAAGTGATTTTTTCTGTTCTAATATTGGTACTTACACGATTAGCACAATAGCAGTTGATGAATCAGGGAATAAATCTACTTGTACTACCGAAGTGACGGTAGTTGATAATATGAGTCCTACAACGGTTTGTAAGAATATTACCGTATTGGTCGGAGATGGTGGACAAGTAACAATTAATCCAAGTGATGTTGACGGTGGAAGTACCGATAACTGTGGCATCATTAATATGTCGGTTCATCCGAAGACATTTGATTGTTCAGATGTTGGTCAAAGAGTAGAAGTTGTTCTAACAACCGCTGATGCATCTGGCAATTCTAGTTCTTGTAGAGCATGGGTAACAGTTTCAGAATCTTCTCAACCAGTTGCTAAATGTAAGTCTGAGGTAATTGTTCAGTTGGATGCAAGTGGACAAGGGAGCATTGAAGTAGCAGACGTTGATGATGGCAGTAGTATCGCTTGTAATTCACCAAGCATTACCTTAAACGGAAGAACAATATTTGATTGTGCGGACATTGGCAAGGAGGATATATTTGTTACTTTAATTGTAACAGACGCAAGTGGCAACCAAGATTCTTGTAAGAGTAAAATTATTGTTCAAGATAATATTGCACCTATGGCAGTATGTGCTAGCGGAAGCTTTAATTTACCTTTAGGATTAAATGGAACAGCTATTTTACCTGTTAACTTTATGGATGCAGGTAGTTCAGATGCTTGTGGTATTGAAACCAGATTGGTTAAACCCAATACCTTTACTTGTGATGATTTAGGATTGAATGATGTGGCCTTAATCGTTATTGACAGTAGTGGAAACGCAGATACTTGTTACCGAGTGATTAATGTCGTCAATTCTTCTGCACCAAACTTAGTTTGTAAAGACATCGAAGTTTACTTAGATGCAGATGGAAAAGTGAGTATTGTACCAGAAGATGTAGTGGATAAAACAGGAAGTGATTGTTTTGGTAATATCGCTTTGACGTTAACAGATTCTAGCTTCACTTGTGCAGATAAAGGAGCGAATACCGTTACTTTAAATTTAGCAAGTGGATCTTATACCAATAGTTGTACGGCAATCGTAACAGTAATAGATACTTTAGCGCCAATCGTAGATTGCAAAGGAGACATTACCGTTGCCATAGATGCATGGGGGGTAGCAACCGTAACCTTAGCAGATGTATTAAATTCAGTAAGTGATAATTGTGATATTAAAGATACAGTTTGGACCGATGTTAATTTCTCTTGTTTAGATGTTGCAACTAGTCCAAAGGAAGTTGCTGTAACCGTAACCGATTCAAGTGGTAACTATACAACTTGTATTACCAAAGTAACGGTTGTGGATAATAGTATGCCTGTTGTAGAGAGTTGTCCAACTGATACTGTATTATCTCCACAAATTCAATGTAAAGCAGCTTTCAAATTTGGTTACCCAACCTTTAGTGATGACTGTGGAATTGTAGATACAACAGTCACTAGTTCAGATTCCAATGTGAATCTAGTAATGGAAGGAGATTCTATTTCAGGAGAATTCAAACTAACTACTACGATTACTTTCACCGTTACGGATGCATCAGGCAATCAAACTTCTTGTGATTTCAAGATTGCGGTAGAAGATTCGCATCGACCAACTTTTGGCAATACTTGCCCATCTTATCCAGTACAGTACGTAAAGCCAGGAGAATGTGGTATCAATTTCGTAGCTACGAACTTAGCACCACAAGATAACTGTGGCATTGATACTTACATCTGTACATTTAGATTACCGAACGGTGATATTTTTACCACGCCTCCTTCAACTGCTCCAGTATTCTTGCCAATCGGAACAACTACCGTTTCTCACGTTATTACTGATTTTGCAGGTAATGAAAGGGAGTGTAGCTATACGATTACAGTAGAAGATAATGAAGCACCAACCATTGATTTTAATAACAACCATCCTGACTTCCCACTAGGTTTAAATTCAGATGGTGATACGATAGATATTCCAGCAGGACCAGTTCCAATTTATACAGCTAACGATGTGGATGTAGCAGATAATTGCGAGGTTGATAAAGTAACCTTCGAAGATTTCTTAATTGAAAATAATGTTTGTGCAAGTAAAGGCTACGATCGCTTATACCGATGTATTTGGACAGCTACTGATAAGTCAGGTAATACGACACAATCAATTGTTTATTTAAGAATTGCTTGTCCAGTTGTCAATACCCCAGATTTACAACCAACGATAGATTTTGGAAGCCAGAATTATAGCCAAGGAGAATCCAAAGATGTGATCATTTATATTAATGAAATCATTAGTGGACCGACCAATGGAGAGATCGTATTCTTCATTCCTAATTCAGATGGATTTACCTATGAATTTGATCCAAATCAAACGACTGCTAATACAACTGGTTTTGCCTTCGATGAGCAAACAGTAGACAATGGAGATTGGACGGTTACTAGCACTTTTGTTGGCTTGCAATTCAAGAGTAATGTAGTAATTCCTGCAGGTGCCATAAGCAAAATAGCGATTAAGGTGACGGCTACTACCCCTGGAGCAAAAGCAGGTATTACCGTAAATGTGAAACCAGGTTCTGGAGGAGAAGAGCGAACAGATAATAATTCAGTCGTACTGACCAACTCTGTACGAAATTAGAATTCCCATAGATTGAGAGATTAGTATCCTACTTATCGGAGTGAACACTCCTTTAAAAACGCGCAAGAAAGTTAGCAATTACTTTCGAGTAATTTCAACTTTCAGCGTGCGTTTAAAGTGATTTTTGAGCACCGAAAGATTGCTTGACAAGAAGTTCACAACTGGTAAAATTTAAAATCTTAATCATAAAACTTAATAACAATGAAAATATTTTTTAACATAATCGTGGGTTTATGCTTGGGACTAGTGACTACTTTTGCCCAATCCGCTGATCCAGCCATAACGGGTGCTAGTTTTAGCCCTAATACGATTGAATCGGGACAGACTTCGGAGCTAAATATTACGTTCGCCAATGCGGGGTTTAGTGAGATTCCAGCTAACTCCATTAGAGTCACTATCTCTACTTCTGATGGTTTTTATACCACAGATGGGGTAACGGCACCAACAGGTTCTGCAAGTGCCTTTTTTGAATGGGTTTACTTGGGAGCAGATGCTTGGAGAGGTGTCAATAAAATAGCTATTCCAGAATTAGCAGGAGGCAATTTGATACTAACTGTTACAGGAACCAACGAATCTGCGGCTTTTGAAACGGCTAATGTCAATGTCAGTTTAATTAATAATTTAAACCTATTCTCCAATAACCCTAGTAATGATAATCAGCAACCTGATTTAAAGATAGATGCAGGTACTGGGCCTACTTGTACGATTGGTAGTGCGTGTACAGATGCAAATGGACAAGCTAGTACGTATGATGCGCATTGTGATTGTATCGTAGCACCTCCTGCTTGCACAGTTGGTGGCGCGTGTACAGATGTAAATGGACAAGCTAGTACGTATGATGCCAATTGTGATTGTATTGTAGTACCTCCTGCTTGTACAGTTGGTGGCGCGTGTACAGACGTAAATGGACATGCTAGTACGTATGACGCCAATTGTGATTGTATCGTAGTACCTCCTGCTTGTACAGTTGGTGGCGCGTGTACAGATGTAAATGGACAAGCTAGTTCGTATGACGCCAATTGTGATTGTATTGAAGTAGATAATGGAGTAGGTACACAAGCCGATCCTGCGGTAACGGGCGCTAGTTATACGCCTGGGACAATAGAAATTGGACAAATAAGCACTTTGACAATTAGTTTTGCGAATGCAGGATTTTCAGCTATTCCAGCTAATTCTATTGATATTACCATTAGTACGCCTGGTGATTTTTATTCTTCAGATGGCGTGAACCCACCGAGCGGAGCAGGTGGTGATTTATTTGATTGGGTTTATTTAGGAGCAGATGCTTGGAGAGGTAGAAATAGAAATGTCATTCCCGCTTTAGGTGGAGGACCTATTACTCTATTAGTCAAAGGAAGGCAACCGTCTGCTGCTTTTGAGACCACCAATATTAATATCCAATTAAAGAATGAATTAAATGCTTTTGCGAACAATCCTAGTAATGATAATTTACAACCTGATTTAAAAGTAATTCCAGTTCCAGTTAATTGTGATACAGACGCACCATCAGTTAGTATTGTAAAAACAACTAACCCAACTTGTGCGGGTGGTTCAGATGGAATGGTTGAATTTGATGCAACTTACATTACTGGTCCAGGTGCTGAAAGAATTGTATGGAATAATGGTTTAGTGAATAGTAGAATCTTAAATAACCTACCAGCTGGTGTATACACTTTTACAGCAGTTGATCTGAATGGTTGTTCTGCACAAGTACAAGCTACCTTATCTGATCCGGCACCAGTAGTAGTGACTACTTCTAACGTTGTAAATGAAGGATGTACGACTTATGGTAGCGTTACTTTAGCTGGAAATGGAGGAACTGCACCTTATACTTTTTCTGGTGATTTAACCGCAGATGCTAATGGTAATGTGACGGATTTATCAGCAGGAACTTATTCCGTTATTGCAACAGATGCGAAAGGATGTATTTCACCTTCCATCAATGTAATTATTGGAAACAGTTGTGGCTGCATAGATGGCGATAAAGATGGTGTATGTCAGGAAGATGATTGTGATGATGGTAATCCAAACATCACTTACGGCCCAGGAGATTCTTGTGATGATGGGGATGCTTGTACGGATAACGATCGTTATGATGCCAATTGTAATTGTGTTGGTACGCCTAAGACAACAGATCCTGTTTTAGTAGGTGTGCCTGGTGCAGTAACTACACAATGTGATGCTATTCCAGCACCTGCAAACGTAACAGCAGGTAGCCTTACAGTTGAATATCGTCAAGATAGAACAGGAACAGATGATTGTAACTATATTTTGACAAGAACTTGGACGGTAAATGATGGTTGTGGAAATATCGTAACGGCAACGCAAATGATTACGGTTAAAGATGATGTAGCGCCAGTTTTAGCAGGCGTACCGGGAGATATTACGATTAATGCAAATAACGGAGAAGCTTTACCAGCGTTTAATGTAACGGCAATCGATAATTGTGATCCTAACCCAACGGTTAATTTCGCAACGGCTTCTGTTGTGCCTGATCCATGTAGCAAACAAATTTCTTACCCACAAACTTGGTCTGCAACAGATGCTTGTGGAAATACAAGTGCTACTCAAACTAGAACCGTAACCATCATTGATGATTCCTTTTTCCAAGATGCAGATGGAGATGGTGTATGTGATAGAGATGATATTTGTGCAGGTGGCGACGATAATGCAGATGCAGACGGAGATGGAACACCCGATCATTGCGATACCTGTGACGATACTTTAGCAGGAACGCCTTGTTCTGATGGCGATGATTGTACAGTAGGCGATGTCTATGATGCAAATTGTAACTGTATTAGTGGGCCAGTTGTCGATACAGACGGAGATGGCGTATGTGATGCAGATGATATTTGTGAAGGCCACAATGATCACCAAGACGCAGATAATGATGGCACACCAGATGGTTGCGAACAATGTGATGGATCTTTGGCAATTGTCTTAAAAGAGCAATATAATGTTTCTTGTCATGGAGCAAATGATGGAAAATTAGTCATTGAAATCCAAGGTGGAGATGCGCCATATACTACTTCTTGGATGAATGGCCCGAATATGCTTTTCTATAGTGATTTAGCTCCGGGGACTTATACGGTTTCTGTAGCAGATATCAATGATTGTCGAACAACTCAATCTTTTACTATTACCGAACCAGCACCATTACAAGTAAACGTAGTGAAAGTTACACCGCAAGGATGTGATTTAGGAACAGGTGCAATTGATGTAGAAGCATTTGGTGGAACTTCACCTTATACTTATAATTGGATCGCTTTTGCAAATACAGAAGATATTTCTGGCTTGAATGCAAGAAATTATCAATTAGAAGTAACGGATGCCAATGGTTGTAAAACCAATAGAATGACGATTGCTGTCCCAAGAGAATGTGGTTGTGATAACTTAACAGCAGGCGGAAAAATTGGTTTTGATACAGCTTGTGAAAGAGAAACAACTGTTTGTATTGGTGAAAATAGCACCACAATTGGTACTTGTACTTTACCTTCTGGAGGTAGTGGAACCATTGAATACCTTTGGTTAAAAAGTACGACTTGTCCAAACCGTCCACCAACGAGTATTACCAACGATCCAAATTGGATGATCGTACCAAATTCTAATACAACAACATTGACGGTCACTAATTTAAGTCAAACGACTTGTTACATTAGATGTGCTCGTCGATCTGGTTGTGAGGATTATTTAGGGGAATCTAATATTGTAAAAATTGAAGTAGATCAAAACACAAGTGTTTGGTATGCAGATATAGACATGGATACTTATGGTGATCCAAATAATAGCATGGTAGCTTGTGACCAACCTGATGGTTATGTGCCAAATATGGATGATTGTGATGATGGAAATGCAAGTATTCCAGCAGCTCCAGGTACAGCTTGTAGTGATGGAGATGCCAATACCATCAATGATAAAATCCAAGCAGATGGTTGTACTTGTAAAGGGGAAGCAAAACCAATGGATTGCCCAGAGGTTGATATTATAGTAGAAGAGGGACAAGTAACTATTACAGGTATAACTGCACCTAAAACGATTCTTGGAATCTTCTTAAATGGCACAACTGTTTATTCTTGTAATAGTAATTGCCAAGAAACAGAAGTGGTACCATTAGCACCAGGAACCTATGCTATTTTGGTCCAACACCGAGATGAATACAATGTTCGATTATCTGATTGTGATTTATTTTTTGAATTCTTTACTATAGAAGAGCCTGCTTGTACGGATAAAGACAAGGATGGGTATTGTGAAGATGAAGATTGTGATGATAATAATCCAGCTGTTCCAGCAGCGCCAGGTATTAGTTGTGATGATGGCGATGCAACAACGCTGAATGATGTCATCCAAGCGGATGGTTGTGGATGTGCAGGAACACCAGCACCAGATTGTTATTATAATGGAGGTGATTATGATCAGGATGGTATTTGTGCAGACGAAGATTGTGATGATAATAATCCAGCTGTTCCAGCAGTACCAGGCACTAGTTGCGATGACGGAGATGCAACGACGTTGAATGATGTCATCCAAGCGGATGGTTGTGGATGTGCAGGAACACCAATTCCTACTTGTGATTTGATGGTTGAATTAATGAATAAAATTGATCCAGGATGCTCAGATAGAAATGATGGTATTGTAGCCATTAGGGTTTCTAAAGGACAGGCACCTTACAGTTATAAGTGGAGCAATGGAAAAATGGGTTCTACGGGTATTACACAATTAGTAGCAGGAGATTATACAGTTTCTGTCACGGATGCCAATGGTTGTGAAGTTGTCAAAACCTATACTTTAGTGGCTCCAGACCCTATCATGGTCAACGAAACGATAACGCATGCGACTTGTGGTCAAGCCAATGGTGCGATTAATTTAGTGGTAAGTGGCGGCAATGGCGATTACCAGTATATTTGGAATGGTACACCATCAACCGCTAGTCAAACCAATTTAGGTGCGGGTACTTATACAGTTATTATTAGAGATAAAGAGAATTGCGAAGTGGCTTATACGTATGTTGTGGAAAACCGAACAACCGATTGTGGTGGTGGCGGTGAACTACAACCAAACAGATGTGATTTTGAAGTAAGATACAGCGATAATAGTATTGCTATTGATGGAAATGTAGCTAAAGTAGTAATCTTCAAAGGGTATAATGAAACCCAAAATATCGTTTACTCTTGTCAAGGTAATTGCCCTACTGCTAAAGTCGTAGCAAACATACCTCCAGGAGACTACGGGGTAAAAATCTTTAACCATGATTACTCTTGTGTCTTTGATGAGCGATTTGTAGCGAAAGAAGGTGGTACAGGTTGTACAGATGCAGGAAAACCATGTAATGACGGCAATGATTGTACAATAGGTGATGTTTATGATGCCAATTGTAATTGTATCAGCGGAACGCTACAAGATACCGATAATGACGGTGTGTGTGATGCGGAAGATATTTGTCCAAATGGTGATGATAATATAGATACAGATAGCGATGGTATACCAGATGCTTGTGATACGACCAACGGCTGTACAGATGCAGGCAAGCCATGTGATGATGGCAATGATTGTACAATAGGCGATACTTATGACGCCAATTGTAATTGTATTAGCGGAACATTACAAGATAAAGATTCAGATGGTGTTTGTGATGCAGACGATTGTTCACCAAATAATCCTAACTATCCTAAAGCACCAGGAACGAGTTGTGATGATGGCAATCCTGCTACAGAAGGAGACGTCATTCAGTCAGACGGTTGTGGTTGTGCAGGTACACCAGTTAACACAGGTGAACCAGATTGTGATGCAGTAACTGCAACAGCGGGTAGAGGTACAATTACCGTTAATGGCTTAACTTCTCCAATTGAGCACGTCAAAGTATATCGAATTGGAAGAGGTGGTTCTTGGACACAAGTGGCATCTTGTACAGGTGATTGTGGCGATGCTTGGGTAACAGAAGGTTTAGCAGCAGGTAATTATATTGTTCAATATACCTTACGAAATGCAAGTTGGGGCTCTATTTGTGATAATGAAGAGGAGAATTTGAGTTTAGAGGTAACAGTTGTCAATGGTGCGGCGTCTAGTAGAAACAGTACGAGTGACTTAGCGACCAGTATTCCAGCGGCAAATACCTTGAAAATTTATCCAAATCCAGCACAAGAAACAGTCACGCTTGACTTGTCTAGTTGGACGGATAAATCAGTTGATGTATCTATTCGAAACCACTTCTCACAAGTTGTTTATGAGCAACATATCGAGCGAGTACAAACGACCAAGCAACTTGATTTGACTTCGTTTGCCAATGGTTTATACTATATACATGTTCAAGGAACAGATGGTGGGCAACCAGTCGTGAAGAAGTTAATTGTAAATAGACTATATTAATCAACTTAGTTTAAATTGACTAGCACTTCCAGAATGTTAAGTTCTAGAAGCACTATCTTACAGGTAATAGTAGACGAATGGACATCAAGTAAATGGAATAGTTATTTGAGGTCCTCTCATACAAAGAGATGAATAGATTTGATAACTTATTTGCTTTGCTGGAGTGAGATAGGAGTGAATGCTCGCGCCCATGATGCAGGATAAGGGGGATTTCAAAAAATAGATCATGGCCCTCTTGTCTCCAATACTCGCTTCGGCAAAATAAATAGTTGATAATTACTGCGGAGTAGTGCTTTTGTACTACTCCGTTTTTGTTTACAGGATGACCCAATTATGCAGGATTTAACAAGATTTTAGCCTTGCATCCACCAATCAAACCAGCTATTTTTACCCCTTAAACATAAAACTACACATGAAAAAAATAGGCTTACTTTCAGATACCCATAGTCATTTAGACCCTAAAATATTTGAGTACTTCAAAGATTGCGACGAAATCTGGCATGCAGGAGATATTGGGCAATTTGAAGTAGTCGAAAAACTAGAAGCTTTCAAACCACTAAAGGCAGTTTATGGAAATATAGATGACGCTATGATGCGTGCCGAATTTCCTCTTGATTTGCGCTGGAATTGTGAAGGCATAGACGTGTGGATGACCCATATTGGTGGTTATCCAGGTCGCTATAACAAACGAGTGAGAGCAACTTTAAAAACAAACCCACCTAATTTATTTATCTGTGGGCATTCCCACATTTTAAAAGTCATGCCCGATCATAAACACGGCTTATTACACATCAACCCAGGTGCTTGTGGTGTACACGGATTTCACAAGGTAAAGACCATCATTCGATTTTCGGTAGTTGATGCTAAGGTTGAGGATTTAGAGGTGATTGAATTGGGGGCTAGAGGTAGAATATAGAGAAACTTCAGTTCCCCGAAAATAATTGTAACTATCATAAAATTTTCTCAACAACTCTAAAGCGTTTTTAAAATTTAGATTTATAAACTAGCCAATATTTTAATAATAAAACAACATCAAATTTTTTTTAATAAAAATCAATGTATATACATTAAATGTTATAACTTTTATTTAATTTTGCCTTGCAATTTGACAGATACTAAAAATTAAATTTGATAAATATTTGAGAATTCTCTCTCTCATCTTAAATGGTTATTGAATTAAGATACACCACATACCTAATAATTTTCTTTTTAACACTATCAGAAACGAAAAAATAAGTACTAACTGATGACTATCACAAATTAAGTCATGAGTCTCTAAAGGTATATACTCGTTTGAGAGCGCGTAGGTGGGTAACAGCAGTTTCTGTTGTTGCCCTTCCTTATTTTACTTTTTTCTTTCCTTTCCTAAAACTATTTTCTTTACCATTAGCTAATACTTAACAAAAAAAATACGGATAAAGAAGACTTAAGCACGGTTATTGACGTTTGAGTAGTTGAAATAGTCAATACTTTAAATGAATCACATGAAAAAGATGTCCATTTTTTATATTGCTTTTGTTTCCATTTTTCTATGCTTTGCCTGTGAAAATAAGGAAGAGCCAACACCCATTGTCCCTGATAAATTTGGCGAAATAATCCCGCTAAAAATAGGCGAAGCTGTTGAAATAAATGGAGAAAGTTTAACTATTGATTTTGATAAAATCATAGATGATTCTCGTTGCCCAACAGGTGCAGAGTGTTTTTGGGAAGGACAAGCAGAAGTGAATTTATTATGGAATAAAACCAAGGAATTGGTCGTCATTATGCGCGCAGGACAAGAAGATTTGGCAAAAGATACGATAGATAATATTGTCCTTACGTTATTGGATGTTCGGCCTTATCCAGATGTAAAAGACGAATTGCCAATTCCTGCGGAAGCGTATGTGATTGATATTCAGGTGGATGAGTTATGAAGAAAATAGATGTCAGAAGTCAGACCGTTTATTACATAAACTGTCAGAAGTCAGAAAACACCATTTCAATTGCTAAAATTCCGCATTTTATTCTTAATCAGTCTGACTTCTGACAGAAAAATTTATTTTTCGATCTGACTTCTGACCTCTTTCTAACTACCCAAACAACAGCCCCGCCTCCTTCTTAATAGCCGTTTGTGCAGTTAACAAAGGAGCGCCTTCTCTATTTTCCATAGCCGCAAAAAGCGCCTTAACCAATTCATTGGCATCCGCTTTTGGATCAACGCCTTCTGCCACAGAAATCACCACATTAACGGTATCTGTTCGAGATAATTTAATAATTTCCCATAGTTGCTCAGAGACATACACTTGTTGGGTCAAATTATGTTCAAATTCTTGCTGAATCGCCATCATTAAAGCAACTCGCAAAGCACCTGCTTGCATACCATCTGTCCTTAAACGCATGACTAAATTAGGGATAGAAATACGTTCACAAAAAAGCGACAAGCGCTCATAAGCTTGTAAGCGCAATGGCAAAGTCGTACTCGATTGCTGTTGCTTAATTTCCATTAAGCGCATTTGCTGTTGTCCTTGCAAAAACTCTTTAAAGAGACTTTGGACGGCCCAAAACATAACTAAGGCAGGAATAGTAAATTTTAAAATCTCAAAAACTGCGACTAACCAAGCTGGCATATCTTATAAGGGTTTAAAGGTTTAGAGGTAGCAAGGTTTAGGGGTGACAAGGAGCGTCTACTGACCCTAACCTTTATACCTTGTAACCTTTGCACCTTGTAACCTTATTTTAAATTATCTTCAAAAAGTTCAAAAATTCGTCGATATTCATCTGCCCAACTACTGGACTGGACAAAACCGTGACCTTCCATTGGAAAAATAGCAACGTCCCAATTCTTCTTGCCTAATTCAATTAGGCGTTGGGAAAGTCTAACAACGTCTTGAAATTGCACATTCGTATCTACCATCCCATGTAACATCACTAATTTTCCTTTATTGAAATTATCCGCAAAATAGAGGGGCGAACTTTTTCGATACGCTTCAGGATCTTGAACGGGCGTATTTAGAATATTCGAGGTATAACCGTGATTATAATGCGCCCAATCTGTCACCGATCTTAACGCTGCACCACAATTGAAAACGTCGTTATGGTTGAATAACGCAAAAATACTAATAAAGCCACCATACGAACCACCATAAATGCCAATTTTATCTTTATCAATGCCTAATTTTTCGGTTAAATATTTTGCACCATCCACTTGGTCACTCAAATCTTTGCCTCCCATGTGTCGATAAATCGCTGTACGCCAGTCTCTTCCATAACCATTACTTGCTCGATAATCAATATCCAAGACCGTATAGCCATTGTCCGCTAATAGATTATGAAACATATATTCTCTGTAATAACTGCTCCACCATTTATGTACATTTTGCAAATATCCTGCTCCATGCACAAAAATAACGGCAGGTTTTCCTTCTGTCCCTTCTTTTCCTCGATATAATCTAGCAGGCACTTCCACACCGTCACTTGCGGTAAACTTAATTAATTCAGGTTCCCGCCATTGGTAGGCATTAAATGCGTCTGTAGTGGAATTGGTAATTTTTTTAGCTTTAGCGCCTGCTTGGTTGGGCATTACATACAATTCCCACGGTTTATTAGAATAAGAATAACGGATGGCGATATGCTTTTCGTTTGGAGATAAAGTCACATCATTATTTCCTTCCATCGTCGTAATTTGTTCCCGTTTGCCACCACTAGCTTTCATTTTGTAAAAATGGTGTTCAGCGGGACTCACCTCATTGGAACTAAAGTAAAAATGGGTTTTATCGTTTGATAATTGGGCATCTAAAATTTCAAAATTCCCTTTGGTTAAAGGTTTCTTCTTTCCATTTTTAGTATTTAAGCAATACAAGTGCGAATAGCCACTTTCCTCTGATTGAAACCATAAAGAATAATCGTCTTGCATCCAACCAATATTCCCACTAGAAAAATTCCATCCACCAATACCAGGACCACCTACCCAAGCCTCATCTCTTTGTCGATCTAACGTTTTTAAAGTGCCTGTTGCCATATCTAAAGACATGATCCAACGGTCTTTATTGTCCATTGACCGAACAACTATAACTGCTTTATCTCCTGCTTCATTAAAAATAGGCGATAGCATAATGACTTTTCTAGCCTTTTTATATTTTGGAAAATAGGTACTGTCTTTAGGAACATAAGACTTAAGGAAGTCAGGTTTATCAAAAATACCCTCAATTTGCTGTGCATCAATAAGGTATGCAGTATCTTTTTGACTGTCATA
Source organism: Saprospiraceae bacterium (assembly GCA_965277445.1). Classification (GTDB taxonomy): domain Bacteria; phylum Bacteroidota; class Bacteroidia; order Chitinophagales; family Saprospiraceae; genus JAFMDF01. The sequence goes on from CBDICY010000013.1 coordinate 1,167,887, forward strand.
AATCCCTCGTTCATAAGTCGTGGCTGGACTACCCACTTTTGGACGGGAGTTTAAATCTTTTAAATAACCATTCTCCGTCACAAAATCTGGTACCTTAGTCCGTTTACTTGAAGGAGACTTTGATAATAGATAAGTAATAAAACGCCCATCAGGACTTACTTGAATTTGGCTGATATTTTTACCTTTTAAATAAACTGGAGATGGCCGTTTAGGAGATAAATCATCTCGCTGTGCTTCTCTTGCTTCGCGTTGTTCTTTTTTTAATTGTAAAATATCAAAATAGGTGAGTTGATCTTTTTCTAACCAATCTTCTTGCGCATTTAATTTTTTATCTGTTGATTTGGCATTTCTTTTTCTGAAATTACTTAATTGAGTAATTGTACCGCTTTGAATATTCCAGCTATAAGCATTATTATCTAACTGAAAAAAGACTTGTTGTTCATCTGCTGAAAAGACTGGATTGCTTTCTCTAGCAAAAGTATTTGTGATTTGAGTCGTTTTATTTTGAGCAATGTCTAATAAAAATAAATCCCCATTTTTGACATATACTTTAGATGTTCTAGCCTTATTATAAGCACCACCTCTAGCACTAGGCATTTCTTTTTGCACTTCTAAACTCACTTTTTTTGGCGTACTTCCATCAATCGTTGTCTGATACAAACTATTCAATATTTCATCTTCAGGATTCCAAGAAAAATAGAGGTCATGGCTATTTTCTCCCCAATAAATATTTTGTGGTAAATGCCCTACAAAATGATTGCCTTTCATGATTTCTGTCAGGGAAAGGCTGGATTGATTTTGAGCAAAACCGATAAATGCTACACAACAACAAATAGATAAAAGTAAGCTACGTCTTTTCATTTTGTAAGAAGTTGGTTCGGAAAGCGGCAATATTACGAAGAAAATGGGAGTTTTAGATTAATTTTATGGGAAGTTATTTTACCATAACTTCTAAGGTATGCTATCTGTAAAATAGCTTAAATTTGAAGTTTCATTTTATTTTTCTAGGAAATTAATCAATTTGTATCTTAAAGAATTTGAAGAAGAATACGGTAAAAGAGGACTAGAACGTTATATTGACGAATGCTTAGACAATATTAATAAATATAAGAAAATGCTTAAGAAATTCTAAAAAAACTACATATAAAAATAGAAGAAAAGTTAAATGTAAAAAAAATTATCCCTGAGTCTAAAAAGAATCAGAAAAAGTTAGGAAACTTATTTGAAGAATTGGAGCGAGCGAAGTTAACTAAGAAGGAAGAGAAAAACTTCAATACTCAAATAGATGAAATGGAGGACTTAGCTCTTTCTATTAAGGACAAATTAGCCAAATAAATGATAAAACAAGGCGGTTGTGGAAAACAACCGCCTTGTAAGTTTCTACATTCGAGCAGGCATCTCAATCCCCAACAAATCCATAGAACTAGCTAAAGTTCGCGCTACCACTGCACTCAATTTCAATCGAAAAGCCATGGCAGCCTCCGATTCAGATTTTAAGATATTAATATCGTGATAAAACTTATTATAAGTCTTGGCTAAATCGTAAGAAAAAGCAGCCAATACCGAAGGATCATATTCTTTAGCCGCATCTTCAATTGCAGCAGGGAATTGGAATATTTTAAGAATCAGCTCTTTTTCCTGTGGCTGCAAATCTGTATAATCAACGGATGTTGCCATATTCATTTCTGGTGCTTTTCGAGCAACCCCACTACATCGAACATAGGCGTATTGGATATAAGGCCCTGTATTTCCTTGAGTTTCTACTGATTCTTCTGGATTGAAAACCATTCGCTTTTTGGAATTCACCTTAAGTATAAAATATTTCAATGCACCCAGACCAATCTGTCGGAAAGTTTTTTCCTGTTCCGCTGTTGACATATCTACAATCTCTCCTCGTTCAATAGCATCTGCTTTAGCTGCGCCAATGACTTCTGCCACCAAATCATCCGCATCTACGACGGTTCCTTCCCGTGATTTCATTCGACCTGTTGGCAAATCAACCATGCCATAAGCTAAGTGGTATAAGCCATCCGCATAAGGTTCTTTCAATCGTTTCAAGATTTCAAAAACGCCTTGGAAATGCGAAATTTGCTCATCTCCAACGACATAAACCACTCGTTCAGCTTGATAATCATTATATCGCATTTGAGCCGTTCCCAAATCTTGGGAGGTATAAGTAGAAGTACCATCACTTTTCAGAATGGTCTTTTTCTGCATGCCGATGTTACTTAAATCTGTCCAAACTCGCTTACCATCTTTAAATAAAACACCTTCATTCAATCCCTTTTCAATCAATTCTTTACCTAATAAATAAGTGTCGGATTCAAAGTATAATTTATCAAAAGTAACACCTAACCGATCATATGTTTCATCAAAACCAGCCAATACCCAACCGTTCATCTTTTTCCATAAAGTTCGTACTTCGGGATCACTAGCTTCCCATTTAACGAGCATGGCTTTGGCATCTCGACCTAAATAACTATATTCGTTGAAGTAGTCATTTTTATAGGCTTTGAAAAAAGCAGCTTCGTCTTGATTGCCTTTCTTTTTAGCCGCATAAACGCCTTTTGCTTCTTCCGTACATTGCCATTCTGCGTATTCTTTGACAAACTCTGTATTAAACTTTACGTAATACTTTCCTACTAAGTGGTCGCCCTTAATACCAGAACTTTCAGGCGTTTCGCCACCTCCAAATCGCTCCCATGCCAACATGCTTCGACAAATCGCAATTCCTCGATCATTGACAATTTGCACCTTAATTACCTCATAACCAGCCGCTTCGTAAATTTTGGAACTAGACCAACCCAATAAAATGTTTCGGATATGTCCTAGGTGCAAAGGCTTATTGGTATTCGGTGAAGAATACTCAACCATGATCTTTTTGCCGTTCGGTGCTTTTTTGCCATAGTTGTCATTAACAGCAATGCCTTCTAATAAATTGGTCCAATAGCTAGGCGCAATTGACAGATTTAAAAAGCCATTAATTACATTATAAGCGACAATATCTGAAGAATTTTCCAATAAATATTTTCCTAAATCTTCGCCAATATCCGCAGGCTTTTTCTTCGCTGCTCTCGTGTATGGAAACACAACCACCGTATAATCTCCCTCGAATTCCTTGCGAGTAGGGGATAGGGCGACCTTTTCGGCAGGAGTTTCCTGTCCATAAAGCGTTTGTACTCCTGCTACTACATCTGCTGCGATTTGCGTTAAAATATTCATTTGTAATTTTCAATTTTCAACCTGCCCGACTAGTCGTCAGGCTGGCGGGTTTTCAATTTTCAATTTTCAAAATGGAGAAGGTGCCAAGTTGAAAAAAGAAATCAAAATTGCCTGAATTAATTGGGTACGTACTTTCTATATCAAACACTTCTTTTCGTAAGCTATTCGCACCCAAGTGTAAAATGGCTGCAAAAATAGGATTTAAAACTAAATCTTGTTAAATTATAGCACAAAAAAAAGCAAAGACATGAAAGTATTTAATATCACCTGTTGTTTATTTTTTATCACTAACCTAATTATTGCTCAAAATAATTCCTTTAATGGCACTTTTTTGAATCAAGAAATTGGTCTGAGCCTTTCTTTAAGCGGAACGGCAGGAAAGTATACTGGACAATTTAAATTGCAAGACCAATCCTATACGGTAACTGCTCAACAAGAAACGGCTAACTCAATAATAGGAACTTATCCTTATTTTGGGAAGGAAGTGCTTATTCAAGTGATGAAAACGCAAGGGAATTATACTTTAATAACAGAAGGGGTAACGATTCCTTTGACTTTTTTAGCTACTCCATCAGAAGGGACAGGAACGCCTAATGGCGCTTTGACAGCGGCTACTTTAAATGGAAATGTCCAATCAACAGGAACAGAGCATCCTAATAATTCAGGGGAAAAAGCAAAAGGTCAATCTTTCGGAGATGTTTATAGTGGTTATCAATTTAAGATACCAAGTGATTGGGTAAGCAAACAAGTCGATGGAGGGAGTTATTTAATTGGACATAATACCAAACCTGGATTTATTTTGGTCATGCCTAATCAATACACTTCTCTAAATCAAATGCAGCAAGAATCTGTCCAAGGAATTCAAGAGGCAGGCATTCAATTAATGCCAACTGGCGGAATAGAACAATATGGCAAGAATGGATTATTAGCGAATTATAGCGGGACGATAGAAGGGCAAGTCGTAACGGCACATGCGATTGGTTTAATTGCTCCGTATGGTAATGGGTTGACGATTCTGATTGCCGTAAGAAAAGATTTATACGAGCAAGCATATTTATCCATTTTACAATCCATTGCTAATACCGTCACTTTTTCTAAACCAAAGATCTCACCTGTGGCTGGGCAATGGACGACTCGCATCAAAGGCAAACGATTATTGTATATGAAAACGGCGAATGGCTTTTCAGATAAAGTCATCATTGATTTATGCAGTAGTGGAAATTTTGGGTACAGTAGCAATTCTTCTGGGATGTCTGGAGGTACTTCGGTATTGACTTATGCAGGACAAGATGGAGGACAAGGAACTTGGAAAATTATCAGTAGGGGACAAACGCCTGTTTTAATGTTGACCTATAATAGTGGCGAGTTTGCGGAATATAATTTGATGAATGGTGCTTCTAGTGGGCAAATACAGTTGAATGGACGACGGTATTTTATTCAGGACGAGAGTAGTTGTTACTAGAATGCATAAATTTAACAAAACATTCAAACAATATTCCCAACAAAACACTATAAATTCTTCAATAAAATCGTACTTTTGCAGCCGTTTTGAGATAGAAGTGGGTATGATAAAACCTGCTTAATTATAAAAATTGGTGAATCGTTGACCAAATCGGGGTAAAAAATGTCCATATACTGTCAACCGTACACCGTGAAGCGTAAACAAAGATGATTACAGTAAGCGAATTAGGCGTTCAATTTGGTAAGCGAGTTTTATTTGATGAGGTCAATTTAAAGTTCCACCAAGGCAATTGTTATGGAGTAATTGGTGCAAACGGAGCAGGGAAATCTACTTTTATGAAAGTGATGACAGGTGAATTATCCCCGAATAGAGGTGCCGTAAGTATTGAAAAAGGGCAACGATTAGCCGTATTAAAACAGAATCACTTTGAGTTTGACGAAGTTACTGTGTTAGATACGGTAATGATGGGACACAAAGAAATGTTTGCCATAGCAGAAGAAAAGAATGCGATTTATATGAACCCAGATGCAACGGACGCAGATGGGTTACGAGCAGCAGATTTAGAGAATAAGTATGGTGAAATGGGCGGGTGGACGGCAGAAAGTGATGCAGCAGAATTATTAAGTCATATGGGGGTGAAGGAAGACCTGCATTACAAATTAATGAAAGAGCTAAGTGGACCACAGAAGGTGAAAGTGTTATTGGCGCAGGCTTTATTTGGAGATCCAGATATTTTGATGCTGGATGAGCCTACGAACGATTTGGATGCAGAAACAGCGACTTGGTTAGCAGATTTCTTAGCAGATTTTCCAAATTTAGTCATTGTAATTTCTCACGATCGGTACTTTTTGGATATGGTTTGTACCCATATCGTGGACATTGATTTTAAGAAGATTAAAATTTATACAGGAAACTATACTTTCTGGTACGAATCAAGTCAATTAGCAGCAGCACAGCAAGCTAATAAGAATAAAAAGACAGAGCAGAAGCGAAAGGAAATGATGGAGTTCATCCAACGTTTTAGCGCCAATGCCTCTAAATCTAGACAAGCTACATCTCGTAAGAAAGCTTTAGAAAAATTATCTTTAGAAGACATTCAACCTTCTACGAGAAAATATCCATTCATCAATTTTAATCCAGAAAGAAGTGTCGGTGACCAGATTTTAAAAGTAGACAATTTGAGTAAGGTCGATCATAATGGAGAACTACTTTTTGCGAATGTCTCTTTTACGATGAATCGTGGAGAGAAGATTTCTTTATTCTGTAGAGAATCTGCGGCTATTACCGCATTTTACGATGTATTATCTGGTAAAACAGAAGCAACGACAGGGACGATTGAATTTGGGCAAACCATCACAAAAGCCTACTTGCCTAATGAGAATGAGGAGTTTTTCTCTAATGAGAATGACCAAGAATTGATGGATTGGTTGAGAATGTTTTCGGAAAATAAAGACGAACAATTTATTCGTGGTTTCTTAGGCAGAATGTTATTTTCTGGAGAGGAAGTATATAAAAAGACAAGTGTTTTATCTGGGGGGGAGAAAGTAAGATGTATGATGTCTAAAGTCATGTTGGCGCATCCTAATTTCTTATTAATGGATGAACCAACGAACCACTTAGATTTGGAATCTATTACCGCATTGAATAATGCCATGAGAGATTTTCCTGGTAATATGATTTTTACCACCCATGATCACCACATCATTTCTACCGTAGGAAATAGAATTATTGAAATTTCTACGAATGGAATCATTGATACTTTGATGGATTTTGACGATTACATTAAATCAGATAAAATTAAGCAACAAAAAGCTGAATTATATGGCGAAGTAATGGCGTAAAAGAGAGAAGGATGAGGTAATGGGATTGATTAGTAAATGAGCACGTATCGACTCATAACCTCATCATTCTCATTACCTTATAACCTTTCTTTTTTTTAACTTACCTATATTTGCAATAATTGAAACCAGATGGATTTCCTAATAAAAATTGTGAATAACTATGACCAAACTAGTTTTTTCGGTGCTCCTTCCTTTTCTTTTTGCTGGTATCCTTTTTGCGCAAGAAAAAAATCAAATTACTTATCTGGCTAATGAAGGTGTCCTGATTGAATATGAGGGCAAGCGCGTATTGATTGATGCACTACATAAATCTGATCTTAAAATATATCAATTTACACAAGTTGCATTCAGACAAAATATTATTGGGAAAGTTGCTCCATTTGATCAAGTCGATTTATTCCTAGTAACCCACCTACATGGAGATCATTTTAACCCAGCGATGACCATAGACTTTCTGGAAAAGCACGAGGAATCGATTATGGTTGCGCCGAATCAGGTCGTTGGTACGATGAAGAATATAGCCTATTTAGACGGACAAATTTACCGACTAAATGGAACGGATAAAGGCCTTGTATATGAAATGGATGGCATTAAAATTAATGCCTTGCCGTTGATTCATTCTTATCCACAGAAAAATGCTTGGATAGAGAATATGGCTTACCTACTTGATTTTGAGGGCTTGACCGTCTTGCACGTCGGAGATGCTGAATTTTTGCCTGAAAACCTCAATCGGATTCAAAAGGCAATTGGAAAAGGGGTAGATTATGTCTTATTACCAGATTGGTATTTTGAAGATGAAAAGACGATTGCACAAGTTAAGCAAAAGATAAAGGCAAAGAAATATATGGCGATGCATGTCATGGTAACTGTACCTGGTACTTATGAAAGACGATTAAAAAAGCGCGTGAAAGATTTTAATATGGACTTAAATGTATTGATGCGAGTAGGAGAATTTCAACCATTAGAAAAATGATTGTACTAACAGGGGCGGCAGGATTTATCGGAAGTTGTTTATTACAACATTTAAATGAGTTGGGCGAAGAGGCGATTGTTCTTGTAGATGATTTTGGAAATGCTTTAAAAAATAAGAACCTCTACGGTAAAAAAAAGCAACAAAGGGTTCACCGAGACCAATTATTAGATTGGTTAGCCATAAATGGAAAGGCGGTCAAAATGGTGTATCATCTAGGCGCTAGAACGGATACGGTAGAAAAAAACAAAGCCCTTTTTGACAAACTAAACCTAACCTACTCTAAAAAAATATGGAAATTTTGTAGCCAACGACAAATACCTTTAATTTACGCCTCTAGTGCTGCTACTTACGGCTTAGGTGAATTAGGTTACGAGGATAACCATTTGATTATTAATGAATTAAAGCCATTAAACCCTTACGGAGACTCCAAGAATGATTTTGATAAATGGGCATTAAACCAACTAGAAAAACCACCTCATTGGGTTGGTTTAAAATTCTTTAATGTCTATGGACCGAATGAGTACCATAAAGGCAGAATGGCTTCTGTTATATTCCACACTTTTCGACAGATTCAACAAACTGGGAACATGAAATTGTTCCGTTCTCACCGATCAGACTTCAATGATGGCGAACAAAGCCGAGATTTTATTTATGTAAAAGATGTCGTTAAAATATGTACCTTCTTCGGACAACAGCAAAGAGCAAATGGCTTGTATAATGTGGGGACAGGGCAGGCGAGAACCTTTTGGGATTTGGTAGATAACACCTTTAAAGCGATGAAAATGCCTACCAAAATTTCCTTCATAGACACCCCTTTAGACATCCGAGCAACTTACCAATATTTTACAGAAGCGAACATTTCTAAATTGCGAGCTGCTGGCTACGACTTACCTTTTTATGACTTAGAAGCTGGTGTACAAGCTTACGTCAAGGATTATTTATTACGAGCTAAGTTTTATTAAATTCCTTAATGGGGAGTAGAGAAATGAGATATATCTTAGAAATCACCAAAAACAGTTGAATTTTTAATAGATTTCTCTTTTGTTGGCCTATTTAAGTCTCTATTTTCTATTCTCTGCTCTCTAATCTCTTCTCTTCATTGTCTACAGCTTGAATTAAATAATCGAATTCAGTAAGCAAAGGCAACAAAATCAAGATTTATCGGTTTAAAAATATTGATATATTTAATATTAGATAAATAATTTTATTTAATAAAGACTACAAGCAATTAACCGAAAGCAGTCCTTTCAAGGAATATTTTAGAAATATTTTCCTTTGCGTATCTTCGAAAAACATTACTGACCAACCAGAAAAAATACTGTTAAAAGAGAGCATCAGCAATTGGTAGTGCCTTTATCCAACTGCTGATAATTTTAATTAGCACCAATCACCTTTTAACGAGAGAATATCCATCAAAACGATTTTAATCAATTTTATTACTGTAAATATACTTACGGTCAAAAAGAGATATACGCTTATTGACCGAACATATTCCAAAATATATCCTAACTGTTAAAGAAATCAACCTTAGCTCAGAAATAATAATTTAAGGGGTAGTCGAAAAAAAACGACTTTCTTAAATATTGATTTTGAGGTTTGCGATGCAATGATTTCCTATAAATCCCAGGTCGTATGAATAGTAAACATCCAAAATTATTCAGCGGATTTTTAATTACTGCTATTTTTATATCTTGTGGGCATATAGCGTATGAGCCTTTTACTTATCAACCTCCCTTTATGAGTGTGGATACGGAATGGGCGGATACGACTTTAAGCCAATTGACACTTGATGAAAAAATTGGGCAATTATTCATTTTAGCAACCACCGTTCCTCAGTCAGCTACGAAAACGCAACAACTAGTAACGGAATATCAGCCTAGCGGCGTCTTAATAAAAGGACTCGAAAAGATCGCTTACCAAAAGACGATTAAGCAATTAAGAGCGCAATCAACCATTCCTTTATTGGAATTATCTGCTGAAATGACGGCATTAAATAATCAATTCTCGGATTTACCTGATTATCCTGATAATGCTACGTTAAGTGCTTTAGCTAATGATTTTCCATACCGTTCTCTGGAAAGAAAATTATTAGCAGATTACCAAAAAGCAGGAATTAATTGTAGCCTCTCTCCAAATATTCAATCATTTGAGCAGTATCCATTTACTTATAACCCGCAACAGCAGCCTCAAAATGATTTAGGAGTAATAAGCCGCGCTGCGGATAGGATAGAAACGTTTCAAGCCCGTAAAATATTAACGATTGCTAATGCCTTTGATTTTTATGTGGATAGTATTCCTGATGCTACTTTAGTGGAAATAGGTTTATTTAATCAATATAAACCGCTAATTATTAGTGGAGTATCAGGGGTTTTATTAGGGGAAGAAATATTTAAAGGGGATTCTATCAGCCATCGTTTACCCGAATTTTATAAAAAATTCTTACAAAAGCATTTACAATTTGAGGGGTTAATTTTTGGACAAATAACGGAGACGATTACTTTAGAAGCATTATTATATGCTGGTGCGACTACTTTTTTGGTCAATGAATCTGCTTTGGCTACCAATGTTCAACAATTAAAACAACTGGTAGTAGCAGGAACCATAAGTGAAACCGTTATTGACGCCAAGGTTCATAAAATTTTATTGGCTAAAAAATGGTTAGGCTTAGATCAACTATCGTTCAACCGAACAGTAAGTGCTGATCCTGTAGTAATGTCGCATATAGAAAAAGCGTATACTAGAGCATTATTTGAGGAATCTATTATTTTAGCCAATAACCCAGATAGCTTACTGCCTTTTGGAGAAACTTACTTGAAGCATTATCAAGTGGTGAACGTCGGAGCGAAAAAGTTATATACCTTCCAAAACCACTTTTTTAATTATGCCCATGCTAGTAATCATTTATACCGTCCAAAAGTAGATGGAAAAATTAATGCCTTAGCCCTTAATCCAATTCGAAATGGAGCTTTAGTGATTACTTTAGATCATATTAACTTATCCTTACCATTACACGAAGAATTTATTGCTTCGATTAAAACGCTAAGTGAAACTAGTAAAGTCGTCGTGGTGAATTATGGAAATCCGTTAAATTTTAGCTATTTAGATTCCACGATTACGGCTGTACAAATTTTTGAACGAAACAAGATTACCGAGGCCTTAGCACCTCAACTATTGTTTGGGGCTATTCGTGCGGAAGGTAAATTACCTATAGAGGTGACGGAATGGATGCCGAAAGGTAGTCAAATTAATACCCCAGTTACGCGTTTAAAATATACGATTCCAGAAGAGGTAGGTATTTCTTCCGAAAAGTTAACGGGAATTGATGCTATTTTTGAAGCAGCGATCCGTCAAAAAGCCACCCCTGGTGGGCAAGTTCTAGTGGCTAAAGAGGGAAAGATTATCTATGCTAAGAATTTTGGTCATCATACTTATGAGCAAAAACAAATAGTAGAAAAAACAGATTTATATGATATTGCTTCTATTACCAAGACTGCCGCTACTACGCTAGCAGCTATGCAATTATACGAAGCAGAAAAAATACAATTAGACGAGCCAATTAGCAAGCAAATGGAGTTAGCTAAAACGGCAACTATAAAAAATATTCTACTAAAGGATTTATTTATTCATAAATCTGGATTGCAACGAAATATGCCTATTGCCACTTACCTGAATAATCGAGGATTTGCTAGTGGATGTACCCCGTATTTTTGTGATATTCCTACTGATAGACATTCGTTAAAAGTAGCCGACAATTTTTATTTTAATCCTACTTATTTGGAAGATATTTACTTGGATGTCAGTAATTTATCAAGAGACTACAGGCATCGAAGATATTTGTATAGTGATGTAAATTTTTACTTGATTCATCAATTACTAGAAAACCAAATTGAAATGGGCTTAGATGACTATTTAAAGACTAATTTTTATCAACCATTAGGTTTGAGGTTTTTGAGTTATAAGCCATTAGAACAGTTCTCTGCCGATGTAATTGTCCCTACGCAAGAGGATAGATTTTGGCGAAAAGGATTGGTCAGAGGATATGTACACGATGAGGCAGCAGCTATTTTAGGAGGTGTTGGCGGAAATGCGGGATTATTTGCTAATGCAGAGGATTTAGCAGTAATTTTTCAAATGCTGTTAAATGGTGGGACTTATGGCGGTCAACGATACTTAGAAGCGGCAACGATTGACCATTTTACGGCTTCTATTCATGGCAATCATCGAGGACTGGGTTTTGATAAAGCTAGATATAATTATACCGCTTCGAAATCTGCCTCTAGAAATACCTTTGGGCATACTGGATTTTCTGGAACTTGTGTATGGGTAGATCCAGACGAAGAATTGATTTATATCTTTTTGTCTAATAGAATTTATCCAAGTCCAAAAAATGACCAGTTGAAAAAAATGCGAGTTCGGCAACGAATTCACCAGGTTATTTATGATGCGATGAAGCCGACTGAATCAACAGGAGGGCATATACAAATGGCGGGGGAGTAGTTGATTGATTATTAGTTGATTAATTATTAATCAACTAATAATCAATTATAAATTAATCAACAATCGTAATTTTCATCATATTCGTTCGGTAGCGTTGTTTAATAGGCATGCTACCAAGGTTGACAACAGTATCTCCTTTTTCTACTTTTCCTTTTTCTTTTAAAATTTCTGCTACATCTACAATCGTTTCATCGGTCGTTGTAAATTTATCGTAGTAGAAGCATTTTACGCCCCATACAAGATTTAGCGTAGCCAACATGTAATCCTGGTCAGAAAAAATAAAAATCTCTGCGTTAGGTCTAAAGCTAGATACTTTAAAAGCGGTATAGCCAGAAGTCGTCATTCCTACAATGGCTTTCGCACCAATATCTTCTGAAAGCTTGGCTGCGTTTAAGCAAATCGCATCAGAAAAGAAAGTTCTAGATTTTTTGGCTGGTTTAGGGCGCTTTCCCGCAAAAGAAAAATGCTTTTCTGTTTCTGCAATAATTTTATTCATTGCTTCTACCACCAAGGTTGGGTGTTTTCCAACAGAAGTTTCTCCACTTAACATCACTGCATCTGCACCGTCTAATACAGCATTGGCGACATCTGTAATTTCCGCTCGGGTAGGAGAAGGGTTTTCAATCATACTATCCATCATTTGGGTAGCAACAATTACAGGTCTTGAACGTTGATTACATCTTTGCACGATGTCTTTCTGTAAGGTAGGAAGCCGTTCCATCGGGACTTCAATTCCCAAATCACCACGGGCAACCATGATCGCATTAGATTCTCGAATAATTGCATCAATATTAGCAATGGCTTCTGGTTTCTCTATTTTAGCAATTGTTTTCGCAGGGTGTTTAGCCGCATTAATTTTCTTAGCCAATCGTTTCATATCCTTACCTGTTCGAACAAAAGAAAGGGCGATCCAATTAACTGGCTGCGTTAAGATAAAAGCTAAATCTCTTTCATCTTTCTCCGTCATCGAAGGAAGGGAAATCTTAGTATTAGGTAAATTAACTCCTTTATTAGAGGATAAGACACCACCGAAAAGCACTTTTAACTTAACGGTATCAATACCATTTGTTTCTACCACTTCAAATTCCAATTTTCCATCATCTACCAATACTTTTTCGCCGACCTTTACATCTTGAGCAAACTGCTGATAGCTCATGTAAATTTTTTCTTTAGTGCCAATACATTCTTCATTCACAAAAGTTAATACTTCTCCTGCTTTGATAGGGAGTTTATTATCTTTGATTTTTCCGACTCTTAATTTTGGCCCCTGTAAATCTGCTAACACGCCGATATACAGATTGTGTTTTTCATTAATGGTACTAACATGTTGAATGACTTTTAAATGATCTTCATGTGTACCGTGTGAAAAATTTAATCGAAATATATTAACACCAGCTGCTGCTAAGCCGAGTAATTGTTCGTAAGAGTTACAGGCTGGACCTATAGTAGCAACAATTTTTGTATTTTGGTGATCGACAATTTTCATATGCGGAAGTTTTTTTGTAGCTCAGTAGTCTATAAACTAGTGGGTAAATGACAATAAAAAAAAGAGTAAGTGTAAAAAGTACAATAATTAAGCGCAAATGTAATTCTTCTAGACCATAATAAAAGTGAAAACACAAATTATTTTGGAAAAGGTCAAATTATTTTGACTTTCTAAAGAAGAAAATCACTACGAATCTATTTTTGTAGAACTAAATTTTTAAAAAAGTTAAAAAAAGGGAAATCCAAATAAAATTAGCTAGAAGTTTTAAAATTATGTTAAAATAAGTGACATAGCCCTATCTAAACAGTCAATAATTAGGATTAACGTCCGAAATAGTAATAAATTTAAATTTTTGGATAAAAAAGGTCAGTTTTACATTAGTGTTTATTTTAAATGTATTTTTACCTGTCTATCAAGTATTTAAATATTTATGCGTAAAAAAAATGACATAATCTTTTGGTTATCAAATTACTTATGGTTTATTTTGCAGCGCATTTAATTAATCTAAAGCATATTAATATGGCAAACGTTGCAGAAAAAGTAGCAAAAATTATTATCGACAAACTAGGAGTTGAGGAAGCGGAGGTTACTCCAGAAGCAAGCTTCACGAATGATTTAGGAGCTGATTCATTAGATACAGTAGAATTGATTATGGAATTCGAAAAAGAATTCGAGATCAGTATTCCTGATGATGAAGCGGAAGGAATAGCTACAGTTGGTGACGCAGTTTCTTATGTAGAAAAAGCGTTGGAAGCCTAGTAAAGATTGCTAAAACAGCAAAAGACATCTTTAAAATTAGAGTGATTGAACATTAACCAGCTATTATCGGTTTCATACCAAAGTAGCAGAAATCATCATTTGACAATTGCTCTTCTATAGAACCGTAAAATATTTACTTTTGTGGATATTTTGCGGTTTTATAACTTTAGGAAAGACTATCTAATTGCAATAAGCAGTATATAGTTAATGGTATACAATTGTTTGATTTTTTTGATAACCATTCATATGGACTATGATGTAAGTTGTCAATTATTTATAAAATTAACCACCAAACAAAAGTATCTATGACGTGGTCTCTTTCTAAAAAGAGAGATGTTTACCTAAGTACTGCAGTTGGTTAGTTTGATAACTGAAATTAATTTTCCTTAATTCTCGTCCCAAAAAAATATTAATTCTTATGAAAAGAGTTGTCGTAACTGGTTTAGGTGCATTGACGCCTATTGGCAATAATTTAAAAGAATTTACAGAAGGTTTGCAAAATGGTGTAAGTGGCGCTAACGAGATTACTCGTTTTGATGCGACTAAATTTAAAACCCAATTTGCTTGCGAAGTCAAAAATTTTGACGTTTCCACTTTAATCCACCGTAGAGAATCACGGAGAATGGATTTGTTTACTCAATTCGGGATTTTTGTGGCAGAAGAGGCAATTCTAGATAGTGGATTAGATTTAGATACGCTTGATATGGATAGTATTGGTGTGATTTTTAGTTCTGGGATTGGTGGTTTGAATGTATTGGAAGAGAATGTAACCGTTCAAGCTATAGGAGATGGTACACCAAGGTATAATCCATTTATGATCCCAAAAATGATTCCTGATATTGCAGCAGGATTGATTTCTATTAGATATGGATTTAGAGGGCCCAACTACGCAACGGTTTCTGCTTGCGCTTCGTCTACCCATTCGATTATTTCTGCTTTTGATACGATTAGATTGGGAAGAGCCAAAATAATAGTTGCTGGTGGATCAGAAGCCGTCACTTCTCAAACTGGAATAGGAGGTTTTAATGCGATGAAAGCATTATCCCTAAGAAATGATGATTATAAAACGGCTTCTCGCCCGTTTGACAGAGATAGAGATGGATTTGTATTAGGAGAAGGAGCAGCTTGTCTAATTTTAGAAGAATATGAACATGCTGTAAAAAGGGGCGCAAAGATATACGCCGAAGTTGCTGGAGGAGGTATGACGGCAGATGCCTATCACATGACGGCACCACATCCTGATGGATTGGGCGCAAAAAATGTCATGAAATTAGCATTAGCTGAAGCTAAAATGAACCCTGAGGATATTAACTACGTAAACGTCCATGGAACTTCTACGCCGTTAGGAGACAAAGCGGAGTCTTTGGCGATTAAAGAAGTTTTTGGGGATCACGCCTATAATCTAAACATTAGCTCTACGAAATCTATGACAGGACATTTGCTAGGTGCTGCCGGTGCCGTTGAAGGCGTAGCTGGAATTCTTGCCATAAAAGAGGGATTCATTCCTCCCACCATTAATCATTTTACCGACGATCCTGAGATTGATAATAGACTTGATTTTACCTTCAACCAAGCACAGAAAAAAACTGTAAATGCTATGTTAAGTAATACGTTTGGTTTTGGAGGACATAATGCTTCTGTAATTTTTAAGAAAGTCTAAGGATTTTTTTATAAATTGCAGCAGAATTCTATTGTTTTTTTGCTAAAAAAGTGCAAATCCTATATTTAATAGGAATTTTTAGGCTTAAATAATAGAAAATTTAAGGATGAAGTAATTATTTTTTTCTTTCTTAAACCATCAACTAAAGAGAATTTAGTTTTTGTAGGATGGTTTAAGTATTTGAAAAGCCTTTTTCTATAATTATAATTAATTTTTTTGAAAAAAAGTTTCTTATGTTCCTAGATTTGACACTTTGCAGTGGAGCCGCATTCACTGCAAAGTGTATAAAGTCTTTTTGAATACTTAAGCCAGATTTTACTAATCAATCTGCCTACTTCCCCTGATTAAGCTCTTCACTTTTTGGTTCACGAGGAAAAACATTTTCCACTTTACGTAAGTCTTCTTAGAATCAGTTGTTCTATGAACCTTTTCCTGTAAAATTATTTTTTGAGAAACGATTAACAACTAATACGTCAAATCATGCTGTGATTAGACGTAGATTTTGTTGTCGAGTACCTTCTTTTATCTAAATTTGCTAGATAGAAGGGGAAAAAACAACTTACTGTATTGGTACTATTTATAAGTAGCAATTATTAGCTAGCTAAGTAGTCAAAGTAGGAAATAAAGGTGGTTACCTTTACTCTTCCAATTAAGTATCAAATTTAAAACCCCTATCATTTTACCAATTTTTGGTAAAAAAGGAAGCTTATCAAAAAGATGAGCGGGGATAAATTTGCTAGTTAAACTGAGGACTATTTTAATTGTGTAGTGACGAATTGTTTTTTATAGAAATACGAATACAGCCTATTTGTCTAATTTTATCTGATGCTTCGGTATAAGCCGCATCATTTAAAGTCATTTCTTTATTAAAACATTATTTAGTGTGAGCTTAATTAAGCAGATTTACAATTATTATTTTTCCAAAGACAAAGAATTTACACATAGGCTGAGAGGTATTACGGGGTTTATTCCTTCTAATATTGGATTGTACAAATTGGCCTTTTTCCACAAGTCAACTTCTTCCCAAAAAAGTGGGTATGCTATCCAGAACAATGAACGACTAGAATATCTAGGAGATGCTGTTTTAGGGACGATTGTTGCAGAGTATTTATTTAAAAAATATCCGAATAGCAATGAAGGTTTCTTAACCAAGATGCGTTCAAAAATTGTCAAAAGAAAATCCTTAAATCAGATTGGCGATAAAATGGGCTTAGATGTACTTTTATCAGAGTATAATAATACTCGATTAAGTCGCTCTATGTTAGGGAATGCCGTAGAAGCATTAGTGGGAGCTATTTATGTAGAAAAAGGATACAATAGCACAAAAAAATACGTAATTAATAATATCCTTCGACGATACTTAGACATACATGAATTAGAAGTGACCGACGATAATTTTAAGAGCCAATTACTGGAATGGTCTCAAAAGAATGGTCATACTGTAGCCTATAAAGTATTGGCTCGATATAAATTTGAAAAAAGAGATCGTTTTAAAGTAGCTGTTCTAGTAGATGGAGAAAAAGTCGGAACGGCAGATGATTTTAATAAAAAGAGTGCCGAACAGATTGCTTCTGAACGTGCTTTGTCTCAGTTAGGCATTAAAAGTAACATACCAGCAGCAGTTGCTTAAGACCTTCAACAGCTTAATTTTTAGATTCTTTGACAATTATTGCATCTTATAGGATGGTTGACTTTCAGGCAATCTGTTATCTAATAAAAGTCAATATTTTAGGTTGACTGAAGGTCAACCATCCAATTCGATTTGGCAAAAATTGTCAAAGAATCATAATTTATACAAATAGTAGATTTTATTTTAAAAGTTTTAGTGCTTTCAAAACTCCAAGTTTCGGAAGCACTTCAATGTCTAAATTTTCGCCTCGTTTTTGAAGTTGAGGTTGAACATTTATTCTTTCTGTCAACGGATTAATTACAATCCTTTCCATCACCAATTTTCCTTTCCTTGTCTTTAAAACTTGCACCAGATACCGCTACTGCTGATCGGGCTAAAAAATTAGTTAGTACCAAATTTTGGCGAACCCTAGCTGGGAACTCAACGCTTATCTGGGGAGAGTGCAAGAGTAGTGGATTGACTTATTATAAGGTCGCTTTTCAAAAGACCAATCAAGCCTTTAAATGTAATTGTGCCAGCCGAAAATATCCTTGTAAACATGCTGTGGCACTTTCTGTGTTATTAACGGACCAACCTGATAATTTTGTGCTAACGGAAGACCAACCGAATTGGGTAACGAACTGGGTGGAGCAAGGTGCACCCGCAGGAAAGATTATCTCCTCCCAAGCAGCGCAAGAAAGAGCGGCACTTAGACAAAAGAATTTTTCTAAACGCTTGGATCAGATGGTGGCGGGGTTAGATGAATTGGAAAATTGGTTATTAGATACCCTACGTCAAGGCATTGCCGCCTTAGAACAACAACCCTATGCTTTTTGGAAAGAAATGGCTGCTCGGATGTACGATGCAAAACTAGGGGCTATTGGCAAGCGAATCATAGGAATTCCTGTGTTAATTGGAACGACAGATAATTGGCCAGAAAAAGTGCTGATAGAGTTGACCGCTTTTTATTTATTACTTCGTGGGCTTCGCAAAATGGAGGAATTACCGTTGAATATCCAACAAGATTTATTAGCCGTAGCAGGAGTGGCGACTAGAAAAGAAGAATTGTTTCAATATGGGCAAATAGTGAAAGATACGTGGATGGTCTTGGGCATGACTGAAGGGGTCGAAGATAATTTAAATTATCGACGAACTTGGGTGCTTGGGCATGAAACCAAACGCTATGGGCTTATTTTAGACTATGCCTTTGGGAACAATCCCTATACGCATCATTATAAAAGAGGGACGGTCTTTGTTGGACATGTAGTTTTTTATCCTTCCAACGCCCCCCTTCGAATAGCCTTAAAAGATAAATTAGTATTAGATAGAAGTATTAAGCGTATTATTGGTTTTCCTACCTTTTCCAGCTTCCTACAATTTTATGCGCAAAATTTAGCGACCAATCCTTGGCAACTTTCGTTTCCTTGTTCCATTGAACAAGTAACCCCTATTTTAGAAAAAGAGGCGCTTTACCTATTAGACCAAGACCAAAAATTAATTCCTTTATTTCAGGAGGAGCAATCAAAATGGAAAGTCTTAGCAGCTAGTGGCGGACATCCCATCAATGTTTTTGGTGAATGGTCAGGGGATCATTTATTATTATTAAGTTGTACCATCAATCAAGATTATATTGTATTATAAGAATTGGCATTGAAATTGCACGTTATTTGTTAACCTATATACAATAAAAACTACTGATCTTCTCCCTCCTTTTTCAATTAAATTTTTAATCACCTTCGTTCGATACTGCAAGAACTGTTAAGATGATTTCCCTCCAAATTTTCCTAAACAAACCCTCTCCTTTGCTAAAATCGACCAAAACACTCATCTAGTTATGTTTTTGAACAAGAGATTCAAATTAATGGCTACCTCCTTTTGCTTTAGCCTATGTTTTGCTACCATTTCTTCTGCCCAACTTTATACTAAACTACAATGGATGCCCGAAGATAACCATTGGGGAATTTTTGTAAAAGCAGACTCAACTGTAGCACCCACTAGAGATATTTTATTGGGTACAGGACAATTAACCGTCGTCGTACCTACTGGCTTCCAATTAGGAGAAATGACGAGTCATATGGGCGCTTGGATTGAAAATGCGAGAGCGAATGCTCCCATTGAACGACCAGAAAAAGATTATATCTCTTTTGGGGTTCAATTGAGTGAGCCTGTATCTGATTTAGGAACGAGTGAAGAAGCTTTAATTTTAACGTTTAGTGCAGTGGACGGAGATTGTCCCGCTTCCTTAAATTTGATAGAGAAGGATGATCCATTTATGGCAGCAAGTCCTAATTCTTTAAATACAAATCCAGGAAATGATTTACAATTGATTGATATAGGGACAGAGAATGGGGTACGTATTTATGAGTATAAAGGGAATTATGCAGAAGATAGTTGGAATTGTAACGCAAACATCACCACTTCTTTAACTGATTTTGCTAAAGAACTTACGATTAAGGTTTACCCAAATCCATTTGAAGAGATGATTAACATTGAATTGTTGAATAATAATAGACGTCCTAATTTACAAATTACTGTTCAAGATAATTTAGGAAAAGTGGTGCATCGCCAACTAATGCAATCTACCAATGTACAAATAGCGCTACAAGTCGCACCTGCTTTATACATCTATCAAATAATAGATTTAGATTCAAAAGCGTTAGTCAGTACGGGGAAGCTATTGCATAAATAACAGGAGTTGATAATTGTGAAAGATGTAGCACTTTTTTGGTGTGAATCCAATCTTAAATCATAGTTCATACATCTTACCTCATAAATCCTTCACGTAAAAACTAAATGGATTTATGAGGTAAGATGTATGATTTTAGATTTATGATTTTTTACTGCCTATCCCTAACACACCGAAACCCCGTATGTTCCAATCCAGTATCCGCACTAGATTTCATTCGAGCAGCCACTCGATACCCCGAACAATAACTATCATTGCATAAAAAAGAACCACCTCGAACGACTTTTTTGGGTATAGTCGCCTCATCAGGATCATAACTATTGCCTGGACCTAATGGATTATTGACCAATTGAGCTTTAACCCGATGTGGATAATAATTAGCGTGGTACCAATCAGCACAAAATTCCCAGACGTTGCCTGCCATATCGTATAAACCATAGCCATTGGGTGCGAAAGAAGCAACGGGCGCCAGTCGTTTAAATCCATCTTTTACTTCATTTTGATAAGGAAAATTCCCTTGCCAGAAATTAGCTTTAACCGCACCTTCTTCTATGCTTTCATTTCCCCAAGGGTATATTTTACCAGCTGCACCACCTCGACTAGCATACTCCCATTCTGCTTCGGTAGGTAAGCGCTTGCCTGCCCAATTCGCATAAGCTTTAGCATCATACCAAGAGACATGCACGACGGGGTAATTATCTTTTCCTTCAATGGAGCTTTCAGGCCCTTGTGGATGTTGCCAATCCGCTTTCTTGATCATTCGCCACCAATAAGTAGGGTTGTCGGGAACAGGTCGAGTAGGGGAAGAGAATACTAAACTAAAAGGTTCTAAGGCTTCCGCTGGGGGAGGAGGCGTGCCAGGAGGCAATTGAGACATTACTTCTCCTAAGTCTACCGTTCTTTCTGCTATAGTTTTATAGCCAGTAGCGGCTACAAATGCTTTAAACTGTGCGTTGGTCACCTCTGTGGCATCCATCCAGAAATCATTCACTTTGGTCGGCACTTTTGGAAATTCATCCGTTCTAGCTTGGTCGTTATCACCGCCCATATCAAAGGTGCCACCTTCAATCAGAACCATCCCACTTTGATCGTTCTCCACTTTTTCGTCTGGTTTGATGGCTTCAATTTCTGCTAACAGTTTAGGGCTTAAATACCTCGGTGGGGCATTTTTATCAAAATCATAGCACATGGTGGGGTCTTCTGGCTTAGGAACCGCTACCTCCACTCTTTGTGGTTTTTGTTTGCACGAATAACAAATAACCCCACAAAAGAGTAAATAGATAATATGTTGGAATCGTAATTTTTGCATGAATTGCTTTTAAAATAGGAGAATACTCATTTTTTCAGTCGCTAAAGTACAGACAATTCTTATGAAATTATATCCTATTCCCTATAAACAATTAGGCGCTAACATTAAATTGATTACTTAATGCAATAAAATAGGTATAACTCTTTATAATCTTGTTATTGACTATCTTTTATAGATTATTATTATTATATTTGTGTTCAATTCTTACCCATATTCCCCCTTTTAATAGTCATTCCCTCCGAAACAAATGTATTTTTTTGTTCGTAATAGTAGGTCTAATTATGATTAGGTTTATGGACAGTTAAAGCTGTTAATCATTGCTTATTGAGCCGCTTTTTTTTCGCAAGAATAGTCTTTTAGCCAATAAGTGAATCATTTTCAACGTATAAGCTATTGATAAAACTAACGTATCGAAATATTTGAACATCAATTATCTATCTCGATTTTTTGGATATATTATTACAACAAAATTCCTAAAAACTTAAAAATTTTCAAAGAATGAACATTACAGTTGTAGGCACAGGCTATGTTGGATTAGTCACAGGAACTTGCTTTGCAGAAACGGGGAACCACGTTATTTGCGTAGATATTGACAAGAAAAAGGTAGAGCGGATGAAAAGTGGGGAAGTCCCTATTTTTGAACCAGGCTTAGAAATTTTATTTGATAGAAATACCAAGCAAGGTCGATTAAATTTTACGACGAATCTAACAGAAGCTATTAAAGATGCAGAAATTATCTTTTTAGCCTTGCCAACACCTCCAGGAGAGGATGGATCAGCGGACTTATCTTACATTTTGGGGGTCGCTGGAGAACTATCGGATTTAATTACTGATTATAAAGTTATAGTTGATAAAAGTACGGTGCCAGTTGGAACGGCTCAAAAAGTCCATGATATCTTAGCTAAAAGATTAGATGTAGATTTATTTGATGTTGTTTCTAATCCTGAATTTTTAAGAGAAGGAGTGGCCGTAGATGATTTCATGAAGCCTGACAGAGTGGTCATTGGTACTAACGCCGATAGAGCTAGAAAAGTAATGGAACGCTTATACAATCCATTTGTCAGACAAGGAAATCCTGTTATTTTCATGGATGAACGGTCTGCCGAAATGACTAAATATGCAGCTAATTCTTATTTAGCAGCAAGAATTTCTTTTATGAATGAGATCGCCAATCTTTGTGAGAAAGTAGGTGCTGACGTAGATGATGTACGGAAAGGAATGGGGAGTGATTCTAGAATTGGTAAACGATTTTTATTCCCTGGTGTAGGATATGGAGGAAGTTGTTTTCCTAAAGATGTACAGGCATTAGCAAAAACAGCTAGTCAGTATGATTATGATTTTAAAATATTGAAATCAGTCATGCAAGTGAATCGAATCCAAAAGTCCGTCATGGTGGAAAAAATTCAAAACCATTATGGAAAAGATTTAACGGGTAAAACGTTTGCTATTTGGGGATTAGCTTTCAAGCCCAATACAGATGACATTAGGGAAGCACCCGCTTTATACATCATTGAAGAGCTATTAGCAGCAGGAGCTAAAATTAAAGCCTTTGACCCAGAAGCAATGGAAAATGTAGCTAAAGAATTTGGCGATAGAATCCAACTTTGTGGCGATCAAAATGAAGCTTTAATTGACGCAGATGCACTCATTATCTTGACAGAATGGAGTGTCTTTAGAACGCCTAGTTTTAAAGTTGTCAAAAAATTATTAAACGAAGCGGTCATCTTTGATGGTCGAAATTTATATAGCTTAGATCAAATGGAAGAATTAGGTTTTGCTTACCAAAGTATTGGTAGAAATAAAATAGCCTTACCTGCTGAAGCTAAAGTTAAGGCTTAATATTTACTTTGTAGTCGGTGTTTAGATAGCTGATAATTAAGTGTTTAGGGCTTCCAGAACTTCAAGTTCTGGAAGCCCTTTCTATTTCAACATGTTAAAGAAAATTTAAAAACTTTCCTTTTCACTACTTCTTTTATGCATTCCTACCACAAAAAACGTCCAACCATCAAACAAACGTCGTATTAATACCTTTTAAAGAAAAGGCATTAATATTGTGACTATTGTAGAAATTGTGGTCTTAGGAATGAGATATAAATAAATGTTACAATTTAGGGTGAGGATTTTTTTTCTTTAGACGACTTGAAAAATTAGGAGTTTATCTGGTATAAGTGACTAATTTTTTAAGGATGTATAAAGGAAAAAAGACCAGCCTAAAAGTAATAGTTATTTGTTTTTCATTCCTAAGTACAATAAACCGATTTTTTAAAACGATGGATTTATTAGGAATGATGAACGATAAATGATGAATGATGAATAAAGTGAGCTTCTCATCCTACAAAAATTCGATCTAGTTAATCCTCATAATCCTGTCATCCTGTAATTATGAAAGTAATCAAAAATATATTCAAAGTAGTAGGTTTCTTGGCCATCTTGTTTCTGATAGCAGCTATTGCTATTCCTATTTTTTATAAGGATAAAATAGTGGACATTCTTAAAACAGAAACCAATAAGTCGCTGAATGCAAAAGTGGATTTTGCAGACGTGGAATTATCCCTTTTACGCAATTTTCCTGCGCTAAGTCTCCATATTGATGATTTAACCGTAGATGGCATTAATGAATTTTCGGGTACTCGGCTTTTTGGCGCACCTGGAATGGATTTAGAACTCGACTTTTGGAAAGTATGGGGTAACTCCACGTCTATTCCTGTGGAAGCATTCACCTTGGAAAGCCCAGTCATCAATGTACGAGTGCTAAAAAATGGGCAAGCGAATTGGGACATTGCCAAGCCTTCCGAAACGCCTGAAAATGCAGAATCTATTCAATATTTGGTGGAAATGGAACAGTACACTATTAAGAATGGGCAGCTAAGTTATATAGATGAAAGTCTAGATTTTGAAATGGAAATGGCGAATTTGAATCATACGGGAGGAGGCGATTTCTCAGAATCTATTTTTGACTTGGCCACTCAAACCCAAGTAGAAGCACTTACGGTGGAAATGGAAGGCATGACCTATTTGCGCAAAGCAAAAGCAGATCTGGCGGCGACCATTAATATGAATATCAACGACCTAATCTTTACCTTAAAAGACAACGTCTTAGAATTGAATGCTTTGACCCTCAAGGCAGATGGAATGGTCGATATGAACGATGACGAATATGTAATGGATTTAAAGTTTAGTTCACCTCAAAATAGTTTTAAAAATCTTTGGTCGATTATTCCTTCGGCTTATACTGCCGATTATGCGAATGCTAAGATTGATGGGAAAATGACTTTAAACGGCTTATTAAAAGGGACATATAATGGAGTAAAGGGCATCTACCCTGCCTTTAAAATTAGCACTCAAATTGATAATGGCAATGTACAATATCCTGATTTGCCAATGGCCTTAAAAGCCATTTTTGCAGATATTACCATTAATAGCCCAAGTTCCGATTTTGATGATATGGTCGTTCGGATTCCGCAATTTGAATTTAAACTAGGAGACAACCCTTTTGCGGGGAATTTTAATCTAAGAAATCCAATTTCTGATCCTCAATTAAAAACAGAGGTAAGGGGTGTTTTAGATTTAGGAGACATCGGACAAGCGATTCCATTAGAAGGTATTAATAACTTAAGTGGTATTATCGAATCTGATTTTTATGTCAATGCGTCTATGTCGCAAATGGAAAGAGTGCAATACGATGCCATTGATATGCGAGGAAATGTAGCCGTTTCGGATATGATTGTAGAGCAAGACGGATTACCAAGGGTCAATATAAAGTCCTTAACAACCGATTTTAGTCCACAGCGAATTAAATTAGCAGATTTTGTGGTTACTTTAGGACAAAGCGATATACAGGCGTCTGGCTCCATTTTTAATTTGTTGGCTTATTTTAGCCCAGAAAAAACAATGGAGGGCAATTTTAAAATAAATTCGAATTACTTTAATGCGAATGAATGGTTAATCGAAGAAGCAGCTACTACGCCGAAAGTAGGATTTTTAAATACCTATAACGAAACGCCTAAAACGGTTTTAACAGCTAATGAACCGACGACAGAAATATTTGACCGCTTTAATTTTAATGTAGATGCGAATATTAAGCAATTGGATTATGATGTCTATAAAATGAAAGACCTTGCTTTTGATGGTACGATTAATCCAGAACGAACGACAATTGATAATTTTTATACCAAAATTGACGAAAGTGATATTCAAGCGTCTGGGAACATTAATAATCTGATTGGGTATGCAATGGACAATGAAACACTTACGGGAATAATTGATTTGAATTCTAATTATTTGGATTTAAATCAATTTATGACGGAAACGGAAGCTACTGCAACAACAGAGGCATTAGAAGTCATTCCTGTTCCCGAAAATATTGACTTAACCATTAGTTCTAATTTAAAAAAGGTTCGGTATACGAATTTTGATTTAACGAATATTAAGGGGGATGTGGTCGTGAAAGAAAGTGCAGCGGTGATGAAAGATGTAAAAGGGAAAATCTTAGGCGGTAATGTATCTTTTGACGGAGCCTATAATACGCAAGATTTAAGTCAACCAAAGTTCGATATCAAAACAACTTTGGAGTCGCTTAATTTCAATAAAGCATTTAGTACCTTCAATACTTTTGAAACACTAGCACCAATTGGCAAATTCATTGATGGCAAATTTAATACGACTTTATCCATGAATGGTATCTTAGGAAAAGATATGATTCCCGATTTAAGTACTTTAAACTTAAGTGGCTTTTTCCATACCTTAGAAGGTGTAATTGATGGATTTAAACCATTACAAGAGTTGAGTAATAAGTTAAATATTGAGGATAAGGTAAAAAAGTTAAAGATTAGAGATTCTAAAAATTGGATTGAGGTCAAAGATGGTTTTTTAACCGTCAAAGAATTTGAACATAAAATAGACGATATGTCTTTTTTAATCAAAGGGAAACATGGATTAACCCAAGAGATGGAATATGTTGTTAAAGCAAAAGTACCTAGAAAATTATTAGAAAAAACGGGTATCTCTAAAGTAGCCAATAATGCTTGGGATGCAATTGCAAAGGCTGCGAATAGCAAAGGCATCAATTTGGCGAATGGAGAATTTGTTAGATTAAAAATTGACTTAACGGGATCTATGTTTGCGCCTAAATTTAACATCATTCCTGTAGCGGCTGACGGTGAAACGTCTGTACAAGATGCAACAAAGGCCGCCGTAGAGGCTACCGTTAATCAAGCAGTTGATTCTGCTAAAACGGTGCTAAATAATACGGTTGATTCGGTTAAAACAGAAATCGATGCCATCAAAGATACCGTAGCTGCTGTCGTAGATCAAAAAGTGGAAGCGGGAAAGGAAACGGCCAAAGAAACTGCCAAAAATGCTTTGGATTCGCTGAAAGCTGGTGGTAAAATAGGTTTACCTACCATTGATGATGCAGGCAAAATTATCAAAGATACGACGCTTGGTAAAGAAATAGATAAAGTGAAAGATAAATTGAAGGATTTTAATCCTTTTAAGAAGAAGAAAAAAAAGGAAGGGGAAGGGTAAAATGTAATTTTCAATTTCAAATTTCCAAACACTTCTGGAAAAAATTGTGAACTTCAGTTTGGCAACTTAACCTAAATTTAAACGAGTTATTCCTACAATTTATCGAAGTCTTTCTCGTTAGATATAGTAAAAGGAGAAAAAATCTAGTACTCTAGAATTTTTCTCCTTTTCTTTTCTAGTAAAATGGTACTTTTGTCATTATTCAGAGCGTTAATAAATTTAATCTTATTAACTAATTAAAGAGCCTCCCATCCGCTTTGCGGTTCATTCCCTTGAATCTGCGTTGGCTTTTGCCCAGAGGCAAAAATGTTAAGCAGAAGAGGACATTCACCCTGCGGGATCGCTCGTTCATCCTGAAAAATCCTGTCATCTTGTAATGAATTTAGAACTCTTCATAGCCAAAAAAGTCGCCGAAGCCAATAAACAATCCTTTTCGAGGATGATTATTCGCATTGCCATTGCTGCCATTGCCGTTTGTTTAGCGGTCATGATTGGGGCTACTGCTATGATTAGTGGGTTTAAAAAAGAAATTAGCAGTAAAATATTTGGGTTTAATGGACATATTCAGATTACCGCAGCGGCGGCGGCCAATAGTCGAAATCTTACCGAAGAATCCAATATTCCGATTGATAAAGACCAAGATTTTTACCACGATATAGCAGAGATTGGACAAATAAGCTATTTGGCTAAACGAGCTATTTTTGGCGCAGAGTTACCGGGTGAGTATGAAGTGGAGACTAAAGGTGGCGTTAAGCATATTCAAATATATGCGCTTAAACCTGGGATTATTAAAACGAAAGATGCCATCGAAGGTATTATAATTAAAGGATTAGGTGCGGATTATGATTGGGAATTTATGGAACAATTTCTTCAGTCGGGAGAAGTCTTACCTTTGAAAAGCGAAAAAGCCGAAAGAGGGATTATGATTTCTCAGCAAACGGCAGATCGTTTGAAGATAGCAGTAGGAGAACAATTTGTTATTTATTTCAGAGAGGGGGACGGGCAAATTGGTAGACGATTGACCGTAACGGGTATTTTCAAAACAGGCTTAGTTGATTTTGATAAGGGGTTTGCTTTAGTTGATATTCGTTTTTTGCAACAATTAAACAAATGGGCACCCAATCAAGTCGGTGGTTTTGAAATCATTCTAGACGATTTAGATGACTTAGATGTGATGACCGACTATATTTACGATCAAGTACCGAGTCATTTATGGGGAGAGAATATTAAAAAAATATTGAGTTTCTTCTTCGGTTGGTTAGATTTTCAAGACATCAATGAAGTCGTTATTTTGACGATGATGATAGCGGTTTGTATTATTAATATGATAACTGCTTTGCTCATTTTGATCTTAGAACGCACCAATATGATTGGAATACTAAAAGCAATTGGCGCAACGGATTGGACGATTCGGAAAGTCTTTTTATACCATGCGGCTTACATTATCTCTCTAGGATTACTTTATGGAAATGTATTGGGTATTGGTTTTTGTTTATTAGAAGATTATTTCCATTTCATTAAACTATCAGAGGAAAATTATTATTTATCGTATGCGCCCATTAATTTAGAGTTTTTCACTATTGCAGCCTTAAATATTGGCACTTTAGCATTAACGGTCGCTTTTCTAATCATCCCAACTTATTTAATTACTAAAATTAGTCCTGTCAAGGCGATTAGATTTAATTAGACGAGTTGCGGGTTGCGAGTTGCGAGTTAGATATAGATTTCTTGCTTAATATTAGTTTTTATAAAACAGATATTAAGCATAATTTCTAAATCAAACCCGCAATTCGTAACCCGCAACCCGCAACTCCTAAAAATATGCACAAATCAGGTTTCGTAAATATCATCGGCCGACCGAACGTTGGTAAATCGACTTTAATGAATGCCTTGGTCGGGGAACGAATGTCGATCATTACGAGTAAGCCACAGACCACTCGGCACAGAATTTTAGGCATTGTTAGTGATGACGATTACCAGTTGGTTTTCTCAGATACACCAGGGATTGTTGTAGAAGTGGGTTATAAGATGCACGAGGCAATGAATCGCTTTGTGGCTTCTACTTTTGAAGATTCGGATGTGATGCTTTTTGTTACTGATAAATATGACCAGTATGACGAAGATGGACCGACGGTTACTAGATTAAAAAAATTAAAAGTACCTCTGTTTTTAGTCATCAATAAAACGGACCAAAGTACCGATGAAGAAATAACAGACCTCATTAAAAAATGGAATAGTTGGGTGAATTTCAAAGAAACCATTCCTATTTCTGCCTTGAACCAAACCAATACGGAAAAATTACTGGAATTAATTTTAGAAAATACGCCAGAAGGCCCTGTTTATTATCCAAAAGATCAGTTAACGGATAAGCCCGAACGCTTTTTTGTTAGCGAAATCATTCGAGAAAAAATCTTACAACAATATAAAAAAGAAGTGCCCTATTCTTGTGAGGTTATTGTAGATTCTTTTAAAGAGGACGTAACGAATAAAGGAGAAGCCATTACCAGAATAGAGGCGCATATTTATGTAAATCGCAAAACCCAAAAGCCCATCATTATTGGAAAAGGTGGCGCAGCAATTAAGAAATTAGGCATCGAAGCAAGAAAAGATATTGAAAAATTTTTAGACACCAAAGTATATTTAGAACTCTACGTGAAGATCAAAGAAAATTGGCGAGATAATGATAAAGTTTTGAAGAGTTTTGGGTATCAGTAAACGGGTTGCGAGATGCGAGTTGCGGGTTAAGCATAGGAATCTTGTTTAATATTAAGGTATAAATTTAAATCAGAATTTTGTCCCAATATTAAGCGGTTGTAGTCGCTAACCCGCAACTCGTAACTCGCAACCCGCAACTCGTAAACATGAAAAAAGTAGGCATCACAGGCGGCATAGGCAGCGGCAAAACCACCGTCTGTCAATTATTTGAATTACTTGGCATTCCCGTCTATTATGCAGATGATAAGGCAAAGGAGTTGATTGTTAAAAATGAGGCATTGAAAGCTAAATTAATTGAGACCTTTGGAGCAGAAACATACTTACCTGACGGTAGTTATAATCGAGCATACATTGCCAATATTGTCTTTTCTGATAAAAAAGAATTAGAAAAACTCAATCATATTGTACATCCTGCGATGTATCAAGACGGGTTGGATTGGCATAATGCGCAGGAAGGCGTGCCTTACACATTGAAAGAGGCGGCGATTCTTTTTGAAAGCAAAGGGCATTTGCAAATGGATAAAACTATTTTGGTGGTTGCACCAGAGCAAATCAGAATTGAACGAGTGATGAAGCGAGACAATACAACGGTCGAAGCCGTCCAAGCTCGAATAGATAAACAATTGTCTGATGCCGAGAAGATAAAACTGGCAGATTATATTATTTTGAATGATGGAAAAGCGCCATTAGTGCCGCAAATTTTGAAGATTCATGATAAGTTGCGAGGCGTATCGTAGCTTGGACATCTTGTCTGAGCATGTCTCGTAGGTCAAAATAATCTATTTAAAAAAATCCGTTCCTATCCGTTAAACCCGTTTAAAGCTGTTATCCCATCCTCCTAGCTCGTCTATATCGGTAATGCTTAAATTCAATAACCGCATGAAATTACTAAACAAAGTCCACCACATCGCCATTATCTGCTCCGATTACCAAATATCAAAAGCCTTTTACATCAACATCTTAGGTTTAACGCCCATTCGGGAAGTCTATCGAAAAGAAAGACAATCCTATAAACTAGACCTTGCCTTAGCTGATAATTACATCATCGAACTATTTTCTTTTCCCAATCCGCCCAAACGATTATCTAGGCCAGAAGGCACAGGATTACGACATTTGGCTTTTGAAGTCGATGATTTACCAACTGTTTTAGCTACTTTAAAAGCAAAAGGAGTCGATGCCGAACCGATTAGAATAGATGAATTTACAGGTAAGCAGTTTAGTTTTATTTTTGACCCTGATGAATTGCCTATTGAGTTATATGAAAAGTAATTTTTTGAAAGGAACTAAAAAATGATTATCTTGTTTTGATAATAGAATTACTACACAAAGTAAAATAATAGAAAATGCAAGCAACAAATAGCTTAAGTAACATCCAGTTAGAATTATTGAAGATTTATAGTGCTAATATCAGCGATGAACAACTATTAGAAATCAAATCATTATTAGCCAAATATTTTGCAGATAAAGTCACTAATGGTATTGACAAACTATTTGCAGAAAAAGGCTGGGGGCAAGAAAAAATTGAAGAATGGTCTAAAGAACACATGAGAACTAAATATAAGCAATAATGAAAATAGTATTGGATACAAACGTCCTTTTGATGTCACTTCCTAAATTATCGCCTTATCGACCTATCTTTGATAATTTATTAAATGGCACTTATGAGTTAGTCCTAACAGAAAGTATATTTCAAGAATACAAAGAGATAATAGGGCAAAAAACAACCGAAGAAATTGCAGAAAACCTAAGTGAACTCTTTAAGCAATTAAAAAATGTTAAGCTTGTAAAGGTTTATTATCATTGGAATTTAATTGAAAGAGACCCAGATGATAATAAGTTTGTCGATTGCGCTATTACTGCCAACGCCAAGTTTTTAGTAAGCAATGATAAACATTTCAATAGTTTAAAAAGGATTGATTTTCCCAAAGTCGATTTGATAAGTGCAGATACTTTTCTCGAAGAAGTAAAAAAATTATAAACATTCTCTTTATACCTCAGCGAATTTTCGCTTTTTTTCAAACAAATGTA
Source organism: Saprospiraceae bacterium (assembly GCA_965277445.1). GTDB lineage: Bacteria > Bacteroidota > Bacteroidia > Chitinophagales > Saprospiraceae > JAFMDF01. The sequence continues at coordinate 1,199,660 of CBDICY010000013.1, forward strand.
TTTTTCTTTGCAATTGTTATCTTTTTTATTGACTTTTGTTACTTCCTAATCAAAATAGCAATATGAATCTAATCCTTATCGTAATTATCGTCGTCACTTCTATTATTCTGGTCGAATAACAGCGAACGGTATTTTATGATTTCATAAAGTCTATTTTGAAATAAAGCCGTTCTCTTTTACATGGGGGAACGGCTTTGTTTTAGGGGGATTTGGGTTTTTAGTTATAAAACTATATAAATGTAATGACTGGTGGATTAGAGATATATCAATGAGTTCTTTGATATCTATAAGTTGGCTAAAATATACAATTAAGTCACAACAACTTATTTAAGCCATGCTGATAGGTTGCAAGAAGTATGATGATTTCTAAATTTAAATATATTCATTAATGGAAAGAGAAATTGCAATCCTAGTTATTGAAGCTATAACAATGCTTTCAATTATTTCTGCACATTATATTGTTCTGAGCAAAAAGGAGGGGGATATATATGAAAGAACAAGAGGAAGTATAATTTTTACTATAATAATAAGTATAAGTTTATTTTTTGTTTTTAGGAATCCTATACTTAAAGTTAGCTATTTGTATTACTTACCTACGATTTCCATAGTTTCATATGCTGTATTTGTTTATTTGTTACATTTGAATAGAAACACAACCAAATCTCTACCGAGAAATCTTATATATATATCTATAAGTATCCCATTTTTAATTACTGTAATTACAGGTATATTGTTTTTTAATAATAAATCATCTTATATCAGCCAAAATGGCAAACCTTTGAACCTCGCTAAAGTCGAAGAGAGTATAGTGAATGTCAGAAATAAGTTTGATGAAATAGAAAATTCCATTCAAGTTGAGTCTAACAATATTAATGATTTATTTGATGAAGTTAAAAAAGAAATTTCCATTAAAACTATGGAAGTTAATAATATGGCTAAAAGAGAAGAAGAATTAAAAAATCAAATTGAATATTATAAAAGATTAGAAAGTATTTCAGAAGAACAGGCAGCCGCAATAAATAAAGCACTAAATGCGGATAATAGTTTAAATCAAATATTAAGTTTTATTATGGGGTTTTTATCAAGTTTATTAGTCTGGATATTATCTCAAACCAAATTCATGAAAAGACTTTTTTTACCAAAAACAGTAGTCGGTAAAATTCAAAACGACAATTGAGGCTAGACGCTTCACCTTTATTTGCAAAAGTCTTTAGGAACAAGCAAAAAACGCATTTAAATATGAATATAGACATTAAGCTTTGGGATAAAAACAATAATTATATCTGGGAAGGTTAGAAGGAACAGATATTAAATTATTGGACAAAGATGACAATTATATCTGGGGGACTAGAATAAGAATAAAATCAAAAAACACCGAAACTACCCATCGTAAAAAAACCAATAAAAAAACGACAAAATAAAATACACTCAAATACCTTTGACAAACAAACGAAAATAAACCAACCAAAACAATCATTTATTTGTAACTAAAAAACACATTGAATACCTCTTATGTCTAAATTAAACAAATACAGCAAAACGCTTACACAGAATGATGAATTACCTGGCGCACAAGCCATGTTGCATGCTATTGGACTGACAACCAAAGATTTAAAGAAACCGCAAGTTGGGATTGTGAGTACAGGATGGGAAGGAAACCCTTGTAATATGCATTTAAATGACTTGGCAAAAGATCTTAAAAAAGGGGTCAATAAAGAGGACATGATTGGCTTGATTTTCCATACCATTGGCGTAAGTGATGGGATGTCTATGGGAACATCAGGGATGCGTTTTTCACTCGTTTCTAGGGACATTATTGCGGATTCTATTGAAACGGTGGTTTCTGCACAATGGTATGATGGCATCGTGGCGGTCGTAGGTTGTGATAAAAACATGCCTGGAGCGATGATGGCTATAGGAAGATTGAATCGACCAAGTATTTTGGTGTATGGCGGAACGATTCAGCCAGGATGTGTGGCAGGAAAAAAATTAGATATTGTGTCTGCTTTTGAAGCTTTAGGGCAAAAAGTAGCAGGAGATATTAATGAAAAAGAATTTAGAGCAGTTGTGAAAAATGCTTGTCCGGGGGCAGGTGCTTGTGGTGGGATGTATACTGCCAATACGATGTCTTCCGCTATTGAAGCGATGGGCATGAGTTTACCTTATAGTTCTTCTAATCCAGCCGTCAGTAACGATAAGGCGGAGGAAATGAATAGAGTAGGGAAGGCGATGAAAAATTTATTAAAGAAAGACATTAAGCCACGGGATATTATGACGCGGGCGGCTTTTGAAAATGCCTTGACTTTAATTACCGTTTTAGGTGGGTCAACCAATGCGGTATTACACATGATTGCCATGGCAAAATCAGTTGGTGTGCCATTGACAATTGATGATTTCCAGATGATTAGTGATAAGACGCCATTTTTGGCAGATTTAAAGCCGAGTGGAAAATATGTGATGGAGGATTTGTATAAAGTAGGTGGAGTACCAGCCGTTTTAAAATTATTGTTAAAAGAAGGCTACATCGACGGAACTTGTATGACGGTAACGGGTAAGACTTTAGCAGAAAACCTAAAAGACTTACCAGGGTTGAAGAAAGGGCAAGACGTCGTGCATGGTTTTGACAATCCTATCAAAGAATCAGGACACTTAAGAATTTTATATGGCAACCTTGCCGAAGAAGGATCTGTGGCAAAGATTACAGGAAAAGAAGGCTTAGTTTTCAAAGGAACTGCTAAGGTATTTGATGGAGAACCTGCAGCCAATGCCGCTATTGTCGGTAATAAAATCAAAGAGGGCGATGTGATTGTCATTCGCTACTCTGGGCCTAAAGGCGCACCGGGAATGCCAGAAATGTTAAAACCAACTTCGGCTATTATGGGAGCAGGTTTAGGTAAAAAAGTAGCCTTGATTACGGACGGTCGTTTTTCTGGTGGTACACACGGTTTTGTAGTCGGACATATCACACCAGAAGCACAAGTCGGTGGACTTATTGGCTTATTAAAAGATGGTGACAAAATCACGATTGACGCCAAGAAGAATATAATTAAAGCACATATCACTAAAAAAGAAATCAAAGCTAGACGAAAAGGTTGGAAAGCACCTAAAAGTCCAGCAACTTCTGGCATTTTGCGTAAGTATATGCATAATGTTTCTTCGGCAAGTGAAGGTTGTGTAACAGATGAGTTTTAAAGTACGGGCGAATTCATTCGCCCTCCTAAAATATAATTCTTACTCTATTTTTTTTATAAAAAGGCGAATGAATTCGCCTGTACTGAATACCTAATAATGAAAGTACAACACAAGGCAGATGCCGCAAAAAATGGTCAAGCCGCTAAGTCGGACAAACCTTTAAAGACAGAAAGAATTAATGGTGCAGAAGCGGTCGTTAAATGTCTGATTGCCGAAGGAATTAAGACCATTTATGGCTATCCAGGTGGGGCGATTATGCCGACTTATGATGCGATGTACCATTATCAAGATGAGTTGCAACACATCTTAGCCCGTCATGAACAAGGAGCTATTCATGCCGCCGAAGGACATGCGAGAGTGACTAGAGAAACGGCAGCTTGTATTGCCACTTCTGGACCAGGGGCATTGAACTTGGCAACTGGAATTGCGGATGCTTATCTGGATTCGGTGCCGCTAGTCTGCATCACAGGGCAGGTGTTTAGTGGAGTATTGGGATCAGATGCCTTTCAAGAAACAGATGTGATTGGTTGTACGATGTCAATCACCAAATGGAATTATCAAATCACGAAACCTGAGGAGATTCCTAGTGTTTTTGCAAAGGCATTTTATATTGCCAATACGGGTAGACCAGGGCCAGTTGTAATTGATATTACCAAGGATGCACAGAATGGTATGTTGGATTTTCATTATGAAAAAATGACTAAAATCCGTACCTATCATCCAAGATTGAAGCCGAAAAAGTCTGCTTTGGAAGAAGCAGCTGCGCTAATCAATAAAGCTAAAAAACCTTATATTTTAGCAGGGCATGGGATTCAGATTGCAGGTGCAGAAACAGTCTTTACCAAGTTTATTGAAAAAACAGGTATTCCCGTTGGTTGTACGGTACATGGTTTAGGAACGATTCCGAATGACCATAAATTACATACGGGTATGCTGGGTATGCATGGTAATTATGGACCAAATATCAAGACCAACGAATGTGACATCTTGATTGCGATTGGGATGCGTTTTGATGATCGGGTAACGGGGAATTTAGAGAAGTATGCTCGACAAGCAACGGTAATTCATATTGAAATTGATCCATCAGAAATCAATAAAAACGTACATGCACATGTTCCGATTATAGCGGATGCCAAAGATGCTTTGACTCAATTATTACCAATGGTCAAAAAAAGAACCCATAAGAAATGGTTGGCAGAATTCCGTGCAGCAGATAAAATTGAGTATGAAAAAGTAATTGAAAGAGATTGTAAAGCTTCTCCGAAAGGGGAAATTCGAATGGGGCAAGTGATGAAAGAGGTATCTGACCAAACCAAAGGACAAGCGATTATCGCTACAGATGTTGGACAACACCAAATGATTGCGGCTCGCTACTATAAATATAATACCACGAATTCTTGGGTGTCTTCTGGAGGTGCAGGAACAATGGGATATGGTTTACCCGCCGCTTTTGGGGCAAAATATGCCGATCCAAAACGGGAAGTTATCTGTGTTTGTGGAGATGGTGGTTTTCAAATGACGATTCAAGAATTAGGCTTATGTGCGCAATGGAATGTGGGGGTTAAGATTCTTTTATTAGATAATAATTTCTTAGGAATGGTGCGTCAATGGCAGCAACTGTTCTTTGATAGACGCTATTCTTCCGTAGAATTGGTTAACCCAAATTTTGTAATGATTGCCGAAGGGTTCGGCGTCAAAGCAAAGACGGTGAGTGATCCTAAAAAATTGAAGAAGGCGATTAAGGAAATGTTGGCGCATGATGGGCCTTATTTGTTACACGTTCGAGTAGAGAAAGAAGAGAATGTATTTCCGATGGTGCCTAGTGGGGCTGGAATTGGGGATATACGATTAGAATAGGATTTTACCAATTTAAAATTGATCGCATAGCATATTCTCCCCCTCTGGAGGGATTGGGGGGAGGAAATGCAAACTAATTGAATTAATTATTTAAAATTCCTTCCCCTCCTCCAGAGAGGGAAAGGATTGTGCAACATCTCAACTTTTATGTAAAAAATAAAAGTATGGAATAAAAAAGTACATTATTTAGATAGTAAAATCTAATTTCCATAAAAATGCAAAAAGAATATACTATATCCGTTTTTTCCGAAGACATGGTTGGCTTATTGAGTCGCATTGTCACGGTATTTACTAGGCGGCACATCAATATTGAGAGTTTAGTGACGTCTGAATCTTCCATGAAAGGGATTTATCGGTTTATTATCGTGGTGACCGTTAATGAAGAAATGGTAGAGCATTTGGTCAAACAAATAGAAAAGCAGGTCGATGTGTTAAAAGCGTTCCATTATGAAAACAATGAAATCGTTTACCAAGAAGTGGCTTTATATAAAGTGCCGACAGCTATTTTCTTAAAAGGAAACCATGTAGAAACGATAGTAAGAGCGCATAATGCTAGAATTTTAGACATAGAAGAGGAATACATCGTTATCGAAAAGACAGGGCATCAAAGTCAAACCGAAGCGCTGTTACGAGAACTAGAACAAATTGGCATTTATGAATTTACGCGTTCTGGTCGAGTAGCCATCAGTAAGCACCATGAACCATTGAACCAATATTTGAAAGAAGTTGAAGCTGAGGAAGTTGGATAATCCAAGGCGACCACCTCAAAATTTTCTGCCTTTAATACCTTGTAGTAGGGTTAAGTAGTCAGATAAGACAAAAAATGTTAGGATTTGCCTGGATGATTTTATTAAAATCTTAAATTTAAAGAGTAAATAAGCGCTTTTTAATTAAAAATAATGTAGTTTTGCACTCCTTTTAGGAAAATCCCAAAAGGGTTATTTATTTAAAATCCACAAAAAAATAATGTCGGCATAAATTTTTAATTAAATTTTACCCGACCTCTTAATTTTAATTGTTAAAAAGTCTTAGTGATGGATGCTATCAAATTTGTTCAAGAACAATTAGCTAACAAAAGTGAACACCCTACTTTTCGTCCAGGGGATACCGTAGCTGTTTCTTTAAAGATTAAGGAAGGTGAAAAAGAACGTATTCAGGTTTACCGTGGAGACGTGATCCAAATTAAAGGACATGGTGCTACCAAAACCTTTACAGTTAGGAAAATGTCTAACGGTGTAGGCGTAGAAAGAATTTTACCTTTATCTTCTCCAGCAATTGCAGAAATTAAAGTATTAAAAAGAGGTAAAGTTAGACGTGCTAAATTATATTACTTACGTGATTTAGTAGGTAAGAAAGCAAGAATTAAAGAACGTAAGTTCATTAAGAAATAATCGAATTCACATCAATTATTATATTATATCCAGAGGGGCTGGCACGGGTTGTGTTAGCCCCTTTGATCTTTTTGGCTTTTCAATCTGTCGATTATAAAAATCTAAAATCATAGTTCATAAATCTTATATCATAAATCCATTTAGATAAAACGTGATAGACCAACCCGTTCCAGTCTGGCGGATTTAAGATTTAAGATTTATGATTTGGAATAGCCAATCAACCTAGTCTTCATTCCTTCCTTAAAACTTCACCACCTTTTTAGTCAAAATATTTCCTTTACGCTCTTGTATCAAAATAGTATAAACCGCACTACTTAAATCATTGGTTTGGATGGTCAAACAATCCGAGCCACAACGACTAATCGTAGGCTCAATAACCTGTCCAAGTGGATTAATTAGTTGAATAGCAGCAATAGATAATTCAATTAATTGCCTACCGATTAGCTTAAGTTCGTTGGCAAAAGGATTAGGGTAGACTAAAAGAGATTCATTAGACGAAGAGTTGATTGTTAATGTATTATAGGTTGTTTCTATTGCAATTGCTTCCTTTTCTTCCGCTGCTTTGATGCCATCAAAAGCAACAGGCATAGGACAAGCTTGAATAGCGGCACTAAATTGACTACCTGCTTCTGCATGAAATCCAGGCTCTAGCAGAATACCTTCATCAGAATGGGTCGTAATATTTTCTCCAGCCGTAAAATTTCTGCCAGAATAGACCATTTTTCGACAGTAGCCTAAATCAAAAGTAGGTTTGAGTATAAATAATCCATTATTAATATCCGAAGCAATAATATGCCCTGATGGAAAAAACGGAAAAACGCCCCAACTTCCCTTATAACCGCTATAATTGGTATTGCTTGGATAGGTATCGTAATAGCCTACTTTGAAAGGATTAGCAGGGTCTGAAATGTCATAAATTTGCACCCCTTCGTGGTAATAAGAAACAACTACATATTGATCCCGAATAATAAAGGAATTATGTGGGATACTATTAGTCGCCACGCCTGCTTCTAGCGTGGATTTAAAGGTAGCTGTGACGTTAATATCCGTTAGGTCAGACACGTCGACTACTTTCATGGCTGATCCATGATTTTCATCTGCCATCGTCAACACATTTCCGTTTTCAGACAACCAACTGCTATGATTTAAACCTGCCCCTACATAACCAGACAAACTACCCAATGTTTTAATACTGTTGACATCAGAGAGATCATAAACCACTAATTTACTTTTATAAATATGGGAAGCATAAGCAATATGATCTCGCACATAAATGTCATGAATATAACCATCCGACAAAGAAATATTTTTTAGTAGCGTAGGATTGGCTGGGTTCCCCTTTAAATCTAGTACGACAATATTCGCTTGATTCGTACCTACTGCATATAATCGACTATGTGCTTCATCAATGAAAATATTATGGCAATTGGAAAAAAAGGCTCGACTATCATATACTTTGGTCACCGAGTTCGGTAAGTCGGAAAGATCAAAAATTTGTAAACTTCCATTACCACCCTCTGAAACACTATAGGCATAATGTCGATAGGTTTTAATATCTCGCCATAGCGATTGGGTAGCACCTGCTATTCTGCTTACTTCTACAGGATTTTCGGGGTCTCTAATGTCCACAAAATGGGTATAATTTACGGAGCCAATAATCCCATATTCATTAAAATCTTCATCTGTATAGCCCCAAATATCATTAAAAGACAAACCACTTTGTACAGGCAAGCTATTGTCATCCCAATTGCCTGTAAGGTTTACATTACTCGATACTTGTGAAAAACTAAGGGTACTAATAAATAAAAATAAATTACTAATAAACAATTTGGACATGATGGTACTCGCGTTTAGTCAATTTGTAAGGGATAATCAGCTAAAGAATTGATAGTACAAAAAAATATTATTGTAAGTCTAATATCCGTATTCTTTCATTCATCTGTGGTATTGAATACTATCACGGATAAGTGAAGGACAGGGGTAGGTAATACTTTATACCTTGTATTGGTGTTGTATACCAATTAAATATGGAGTGTTATTAGGCGGATCTGTGAAAAGACTTATTTCAATAGTTAATTGGAGGTTTGTTTTAACAAAGGTAAGGATTATTTAATAAATATATATATGTATAAAAGAAAATGACGGATGCATTGCTTTTACCATAGATTGGATTTTTCTTGGATATTTTAAATTTTAAATTGGTTACAATAGTGCTTAGTTTAAAGATGTTGTTTTCAAAACATATCTCTATTGCTTATTCAAAATTATAGTAACAAGTAGTATTTTAAAACCGATTATCGGTAAAGGCGGGTAAAATACGGTTAAGGAAGACTAAAATACAGGTTTGTGTAAATGGTGATTTTTGTAATGAAGAAGACAGCATTCTAACTGTAGAAATTATTCAAAACAATAAATAAGCTTATCTGTTCGTAAAGTTATGGGTTGTTATAATGGATTAACAACTACTTTTTTTTATTAAATAAATGCCTGAGTAAATGAAAGTTAATACTTTAAATTTTTTGTCTGCCTGTTTAATGGGCATCGGCTTGATGTTGATTAATGCTTGTAATAGCGATACCATAGCAGATTTGCCAACGCCAGACGCTAGAGAAATTTGGACAGGCGCTACGATTACTTTCGAAAAAGTAGCAGGAACAAGTGCCCAAGATGCAGCTAATCAAGATAGAATAACGGATGAAGTCTGGATTACTCGTGCTAATGATGGCGGAGAAATTTATAATGCTAAAATAGAAGATGGTTCAGAGAAAGGAAGTAGCCCTAAAGGTACGCAATGGGCAATTGGGACGATCGACAATATTGATAACCTAAGTTTTAAATCTTTTAGAGATGCAGTTGATAAACCTAAAGAGGTTGTTGGAAAAGACTTAGTTCTTTTTCTAACGGAAGAGGAAATATTTATTTCGGTTAAATTTACGGCGTGGACAGGCGGAAAAGGCGGTGGATTTGCTTATGAAAGATCGACGAAATAATAAGATGAATGGTTATATTGTTTTACTGCTATATGGTTAATTTCAGCAATGAAACAATATAACCATATAGCAATTTAAAAAGTAGGACATCCCGTTTTACCACCTTTAGATCGTCGTCTTCCTCCGTTTAGTCCATTGTCTAAGAAATTATAAGAAAGGGTAACTCCTAAAATAAAATACCAATCGCTCGCATTATTATCTCCTCTCGCAAGTCCGGCTACATTGGTACCCAAATTATTAGCGCCTTGATTACTCAACTGAATCGTTTCTAAGGTCGCACCTTCTGCGGCAAAAGCATCATTCCCTGGATAAGTTAGACTAACATCATCTAAATAATCAGTAAATAATTTTCTTGCGCCAACTTCTACGCCAAGATTTAAGGTCTCTGTTAAAGTATATTTAACCCCCAGGCCGAAAGGAATCGCAAACTGATTCAATTTATAAGGCGTTCGTTCAGGCAAAGAAGCTAAATTTTGCCCTTCTGTGCCAAGTGGTTGCAAGTCGAATAATTGTCCATTAAGATCCCCTTGCGGATTAAATTGAAAAAAGGCAATTCCACCAAATAAATAAGGGGAAAAAGTAGATGTATAATTATAAGGTTGATAGCCTAAAATGTTAAATTCTCCAATTAAGCCCACTTCGTAAATATCTGATTGGAAATTTAAATTTCGGTCTATGATAGCGACATTGCCTGAATTTCTATCTGCGCCTGAAACGGTAGTGTAATTAAATCCTAACCGAACCGCTACTAAATCGTTGACATTATATTTAGCGAAAGCACCCGCAGCTATATTCGTTTCTTTTAAGTAAATCTGACTAGAATTAGCGGAAAGTTCCCCTAAATAATTAGAACCACCTACTAAGAGTCCTGCCTCAAAGTGTTGGGCTATTAAAAAGGTGGGTAAACAAAAAATTAGAAGTCCTATATATTTCATAATTGATGGTAAAAAATGATCAATAATTAATTCGAGAATAAAATTAAACAAAAAACTAGAAAATTAACATCAAAAATTGTGTCACTTATTAGATAGAACGGCATTAAATGATGGAAAATGACAGATGTCCTCAAAAAAAAATAGGTAACCCCATGTTTATGGGGTTTCGTCACCTTTTATTTAATTTTATCTTTGTGTTATAAAAAGGGGGGAATCATTAAATTGTTATTTTATTATCAACCCCAAAAAAAAGAATCCCTCCTTTTTTTATTATTCAAAACTTGAAATAAACTATTAACATATCCAAAAAGTATTTTAAAACCCATTATTAAAACCAGCACTAAACCCCACAAAATGACAAACAAAAGATAAGCAATTAAATCTTGCTTTATTGAGAGAGTTTAATTAAAAGGGCGATGTTTATACATTGCCCTTTGTTTTTTACCCCTTCCTAAACATATCTACCGTATAATTCAAAAGCGCCGTATCTCCCGCTTGACCATGTCCAGGCACAACAACCTTCACCTGAGGAAATGCCTTCTTTACTTTCAAAACAGTTTTACTCCATTTGTTAACCGAAGCATCTGCCAAATTCCCCTTACCAGCTTTCAAAGATTTTATCATACAGCCGCCAAAGAGTACCGCTTCCGAAGGAATATAAGCGACCAAATTATCTGCACTATGTGCTTTCCCAAAATAACGACAAGAGACGGACTGAGCACCAACTAATAAGTCTAGGGATTTTCTAAAACCGTGTCGGGGAACTGTTACACCATTTTTTCGAGCCAATTTTTGACAGCGTTTGGTGGCATAAGACGGAATACCTAACTGATGGAGTGTTTTTAAACCACCTAAACAATCTACATGATGGTGATTGATGACAACTGCCTTAATGTTTTTTTTCAAATCTTGTTGAATCCAATGGACTAATAACAAAGTTAGCGAGTCATTGGCAGGTGTATCCATCAAGATGACTTCTTGGCCATTTGCGTAAATTAGCCCATTGCTAGCTACTCTTCCAAAACCAGTAAAGGTAGTCCAAGATTTATGGATATAAACATCGTTTTGTAAAGGGATAATTTTTAAATCAGCGCCGATGGAGGTTGGAGCATTATTTGTCTGTCCAAATCCAATTTGTGACAGACTTACGAATAGGAGGGATTTACAAAAGATAAGTAAAAAGGTATTTTTCATAGTTGTAAAAAGTTAAATCAATTAAATCAATTAAATCCACTAAATAAAGTAGTTGGTGGACAGGTATTGGTCGTTGGATAATAGGATCAGTCTTTATTTTGTAAATTTTAAAAAGAAGAAAACGAGGATTATTACAAAATTTTTGACAAAAATAAGTGAAAAGTAGGGTTTCCGAAGCTCGGTCACAAAAAGTATTGAATTATAGGATTTTATTATCATAAAGTGTTGGAAATCAATATTTGTTTTTTATTTACTGAAATTAAACGATGTCACTAACAATTTGAATATTGTAAAATGAGTATATTTGTACCACTTTTGCCTAATATTTTTTAAAAAAATTGCTAAAAAATTAAAAGTGACAAGCTTTTTTTTTGGATAAACTTTGATATGCTACTATCTTTGAGTCATCAAACAATTTTACCCACCACACCTCCTAACTAACTCCCAACTTTTAAGATTCTTTTCCCTCCTTTAAATTTTTCTTAAAAAATCAACCTCCTTCCCCTTTTCTTATAACCTACTATACTCCCCAAAAATAGCGCAATCATGACAACGACATTAAAAGTATGCACTAGCATCTTAATAGGATTTTTATGTGCAGTCACAACGATTAATTTACAAGCTTCAACTATATATACTTACCCAACGGTGGAACTCTTCGAAAATATCCACTCGGGGGCAGATAAAAAACGATTTGTAGAAGATGCTACTTATTTCACTTTAAATGAGAAAGCATTAGCACAAATCAATCAACAAAAACTAGAAACAATGACGTTGCAAATTCCTTTTGGAACGTCGAAAAGATTGACCGTCAACTTAGAGAAAGTTAATTTTTTAGCCAATGACTTTAAGGTAGTCGTTCAATCAGAAGATTCACACAATACCCTTTCTTATTCCCCTAACCTCTTTTATCGAGGTGCTATTTTAGGAGTAAAGGACGCCATAGTCACAATTAACTTCTTTCAGGAGTCAATGACTGGTGTTCTTTCCCTGAATGGCGAAAATTACAACATCGGTCAGTATGGAGCGACGGATGCAAACACACATGTACTTTATCAAGAAAGAAATTTAAACGCCTCTAATCCCTTTTCTTGTTCTACAGAAGATTTGAAAGAGATGGTGATTACAAGAGAAGGTAATAGCGGTGCTCGTTCTAAAAATACAGTTGAAGTTTATGTAGAATGTGATTATGAATTATTCAAAGCCAATGGATCTTCTGCGCAAAAGACTGTTGATTTTGCGACTGGTTTATTTAACGTTGTTTCTGCGATTTATGCAATTGATGATATTGATGTTCAAGTATCTGAAATAAAAATTTGGTCTACTGCTGACCCTTACCCTACCAATTCTGCGAAAGCGGCTAGAGATGCTTTCGGCAGGTCTTTAAATGGAAATTTTAACGGAGACGTTGCTCACCTTTTATCTAATTACAAAGTAAATGGTACGGTGCCAAATGGTGGTTCTGCAAATATCGACGCTTTATGTGATAAAGAAAAAGCGGTTGGATATACAAATATTACCACTAGCTATAGAGACTATCCAACTTATTCTTGGACGGCTTACGCAGTAACCCACGAAATTGGTCATAACTTAGGTTCTGCACACACACATAGTTGTTTATGGCCTACTGGCCCAATCGACAATTGCTGGTGTCCAGAAGGCGATTGTGACCAAGGAGCAGAGCCTGTATCTACAGGAGGAACCGTCATGAGCTACTGCCACTTAAATCCACAATGGACAAACGATTGCGATTTATCTGCTTCTAATCCGGGTATCAATTTAGCAGGTGGTTTTGGATCATTACCAGGCGCTTTGATTCGATCTAGAATTGCCAATGCCAACTGTTTAGGCGGAAATGGTGGCGTTACTTTACCTTTTCAAGCTAACGCCAATGTAACAGACGAAGCTTGTAACCAACGAAACGGTGCTATTAAATTAACGGTAAGCTACGGTCAAACACCCTATACTTACCAATGGAGCAATGGAGCAAGCACAAAGGATTTAACAAATATTGCAGCTGGAAGTTATAGCTGTGTTATTACGGATGCTAAAGGAAATAGAACAAATATTACTGTAACTGTAAGAGGTTCTGAACCATTTGAGATGAGCGCAGGCTCTGATCAAATCATTGGTTGTGCTGAACCAATTGTTACTTTAGATGGTAGCGATTCTCCAAAAGGGTTTTCTTATAACTACTTATGGACCAGTTTAGATGCTAGATTATATGGCAATGTAAGAAAAGAAAGGGTGTCCGTTTCTGAGCCAGGTACTTATGTCTTGACGATTAGTCATGATAATACGGGATGTGTGGTAAGCGATACCGTTGTAGTAATGGAAGATTTTTCTACACCAACAGCCAATATATCTGCGGGGACTTTATCTTGTGCGAACGATCATACGACCATTAATTTAGCTTCTAGTAGCGATATTGCTACTTACGAATGGACAGGGCCAAATGGATATACCTCAACTGTTGCTAATCCCTACGTAGAAAAAGCAGGTATTTATAAAGTAATTTTAACAGGAACAAACGGTTGTACAACGGAGGAAGGTGTAGAGGTCATTGAAAACACAGGAACTATTACACCTGTTGCTCAAGGAGGCACGATTACTTGTGCAACTACGAGAGTTCAATTAATTTCAAGTGCAGGAACTACTGCTACTTATAACTGGACAGGGCCAAATAATTTTACGTCTACTTTACAAAATCCAATGGTAGACGAAGCGGGTACTTACATCTTAGAAGTGATTGCGGAGAATGGTTGTACAGGAGAAACAAATGTGGTAGTAACTGCGGAGAATAACGTGCCAACAATCGCTGCGGAAGGTGGTATGATTAATTGTGGGGAAACCGATACACAATTAAGCGCAACTGCTTCGACTACGGTAACTTATAACTGGACAGGGCCAAACAATTTTCAATCTGCTGCACAAAATCCAATCGTAACAGCAGCAGGTCAATATAATGTAAAGGTAACCGCAATCAACGGTTGTACGAGTGAAACAAGCGTACTAGTGATGCAAGAAAATGAGCAACCAACAATCGTTGCTAAAGGGGGGATGTTAGATTGCAATCACCCAACGACTACTTTTGTTGTAAACACCGAAGCAACCGATTTAACCTATAGTTGGACGGGACCAAATGGTTTTAGGTCTAGTGAAAAAACACCAACTGTTGATGTAGCAGGTAACTACCAATTAGTTGCTGGAAAAGGAGCAGGTTGTATGACGACTGTAGATGTAATTGTAGAAGAAAATTATACGACACCAATCGTTGCCATTAAAGGAGAAAACATCACTTGTGCTAAAGAGCAGGTAACTTTAAAAGTATTATCGAATGATAATATTCAAACGTATACTTGGGCAAATGCCAATGGCAAAATTAGTACAGATCAAGAAATTGCGGTAACAGAAGCTGGGACTTATGAGTTGACCGTTACGAATGAAAATGGATGTACAACTAGCGAAACATTTACGGTAAATGCACAGACCGATTTACCTGCTTTCGAAGTAAAAGCAAATGACTTGACTTGTGCAACACCAACTAGTGAATTAAAGGTTATTTATAGCGGAACGGATTTAAACTTTGCTTGGACTGGGCCTGAAGGATTTACTTCTACGGAAGCAACGCCAACGGTAAGTACGGCAGGAACTTATGAAGTATTGGTGAGTAACGAAAATGGTTGTAGTTCGACTGCTGCTGTGACTATCACCCAAATGGCAACTTCTAGTATTTCTTTTGCGGCAACAAGTGCTATTTCTTGCAACCATGAAATTGTAACGATTGATGCAACTGCTTCAACTTTAACAGAAAATGTATTAGTGGAATGGGCAACGGAAGATGGAAATATTATTCATAAAGTAAATGATTTAATGATTAGTGTAGACCAACCTGGTACATATGCTTTAACCGTAAGAGATTTAGCAACAGAATGTGTAACTATCCAAGCAATTAAAGTAGAAGGCACACCAGCTATTGCGGCTAGAATTGAGAATGACCAAGTATTAAACTGCTCGCAATCTTCTTTGACTTTATCTGCAAATAATAGCGACTATTCAGAAAATACCGTATTCAATTGGGTAACGGATAATGGTAATATTATTTCTGATGTGGCGGCAAGAGAGATTGAGGTAAATGCACCAGGTTTTTATACTTTATTAGTAACTGATACCATTACAGGTTGTTCAGATGCTACTTTTACTATAGTAAATGAGGCAGCAAGACCAGTAGCCAACTTGACCACACCAACGATGTTAACTTGTAACCAACCAACGACAACTATTAGTGGTGCAAGTTCTATTGTGAATGCAACATCTAAGATCGAATGGACAAGAAATGGCGAAGTTATTCCTAACAGCAACGTGTTATTTTTGACCGTAAATACAGCAGGAATTTATAGCATGACAATTACTGATACTGTGAACCAATGTGTTGCGACTAACCAAATGGAAGTGATTAGTCACGAAGCACCAGTGGTAACGATTGTTAAAATAGACCAAGATGCTTGTGGAAAAGGAGAGGGTAGTATTGCTTTAAATGTAGCAACTAATAATGCTTATGAAATTAAGTGGAGTAATGGAGAAACGGGAGCAATGATTGAAAATTTAAATGCGGGTGATTATACGGCGACTATTACAGATGAGATTGGTTGTGAGGTAGTTATGAACCAAACAATTCAAGCAGTTGCACCTATTTCACTAGCAGATGCGACGATCACACCAATCACTTGCAATGGTAATGAAAATGGACAGATTGAAGTTGCTTTACAAGGTGGAAATTTTCCTTACGAGACACAATGGTCTAATGGAGAAACAGCTTTGGCTATTGATGGATTAGCCACAGGTGTACATACTTTGGAAGTGGTAGATGCAAAAGGCTGTGTAAATACTTTTGATTTTGAAATGAGAGCGCCAAATGCTTTAGAAGCAGAGGTAACGGTTTTACATAATGATGTAATGGTGGAAGTAGTTGGTGGAACACCTGATTATGTCTTTGATTGGAGTGATGGAACAACAGCTAATTATGGTTCTAACTTTACACCAGGAACACACGAGGTGACGATTCAGGATGCCAATGGTTGTGCAATTACTAAATCTTTTGAGATAGATGCAACTACGGCAACTAAAGATTTATTGACAAAAGATGTAGAAATTATGGCATTTCCTAATCCAACAACGGATTATTTTAAGGTAAAAAAGGAATTATCTGGTATGAGTACGATCAATTTATCAGTATATACAGCAGCAGGGGAGCAAATGATTGCTACTACGTCAAGAGCGACTAGTGTAGAGCAGACAGTTAATACCCAAGATTGGGCGCCTGGTACTTATTTTTTGCGAGTTCAAACGAAAGAGGGGACATCTGTGAATAAAATTCAGGTTATCAAAAAATAATTTTCTTTTTGCTATATTTTTTTTCTTTTTCTCAAGCAACTGAATGAACAACTAAAAGAATGTCGTTTATAGACAGCGCTATGTAGATGCGATCAAAGGCAGACATGTTTTTGGTCGCTTTTTTATTCCCTATTTTCAAATTTTGTAACCTCAATTTCTTTAAATCAGGTTGTTTTAATACGATGGAAAATACTTGACTAAATTTTTAAAGTTTGATGGAAAATACTTGATTTATTATTGATGGAATTTACTTGTGGGAGGTTATATTTAGAAGCAATTGTGGAGGGAAAAAGACAATCACTATTATACTTGTTATATTGCAAAAAGGATGCCAAAAAACGATTGAGTTACAATTAATTTTATGATCTTTTTTAAGTCAAAAATGGAGGTGATTTTTTAATGAAATATCAATCGTTATTGATACTTATTATATTGCAAAAAGGATGCCAAAATTGAATTTATTTTTATGTTTTTTTGAATAAAAAATTTGAGTACTTATTAAAAGGATTTTTTGAATAGTAGAATAAGTAATTTGTTGACTATTAAATAATTATATTTAATATTAATAAAATTAAAATATGATTAAATTTCATTGTTAAATTTAATTTATTCTTGAAAAAACTAACAATATATTAAGGGTAGAAAGGGAACGTTATTCAATGTTTTTAATTGAGGAAATTAGTAGCTATTTTGTCTTTTAAATCAGCTTAGAAATCCCCAAATATTTCTGATGCTTTAAGGAGATTCAAAAAAGGGGAATATACTGTAGATATTGATGTCGTTATAAACAAAAAAGCCCTTACCAAATGAATGATAAGGGCTTTTTTGAAGAAACTATTTTTTACTCAGCAATTTTCTTTTTAGCGACGGCTATAAGTCGATCAATAGATTGAGCAACTTGTAAGAGTTTTTCTTTTTTATGAAATTTTTTATTGTCTAAAATAGCAGCTATAATGCTATTATATTTACGACTTTTTGCTTTTAGTTTATTAAATGTAGCCATATAAATTATTTAGTTTCGACTAAGTTTTTAGCCAATTCTTTTTCCCAAGTTTTTACGATATAACCAACTACTTTTATTAAATTATCAGCAGGTAAAAAATCGGGTAATGGAGTCATAATATCAATAATGACTTTTTTTAGGGGCATTTCGGGAGAGGCTGCGAAATATTCTTTTGTCTTTCGGGTGATTAAATCTTTTTGAGCTTTATAATACTTAGGTTGAGTTGGTGCCCTTTTAGAAATTGATTCAAATAATGCTTGTTTTTCTTTAGAAAATAGCTGTTTAGTATCCTTTGAATAAATTAAAGTTTTTGCACTAGAAGCAACTACGGCTATATTTGTATCTTTCATTTTCTGATTGTTTTTGTGTAGATAATCACAATGTAAGCAAATTGTTCCTAAAATCAAAAATGAGCCAAACCCAATTATTTTCCATTCAATTTTGATATAAATACAGAATTAAAGTATTTTGCCAAATCTACTTTACTCAAGGAATTATTTTTAGAAACAGGAAAAGTGAATGACCAAACATTTGAAAGTACCTATTTGCTAATAATATCCGACTAATTCATCGTTCATCATTCTCCAAGGTAATTCCAAACTGCTATACTATGCGAATTATAATTCTATTGACGACCCTTTTACTAACGGTCGGTTTTGCTATCAATCATACCAAACCAACCAAGACCTATCCACAAGATTACTTTCGATCCCCAATCGATCAAACGATCAGATTATCGGGAACCTTTGGTGAGCTAAGGCCCAATCATTTACATTCTGGTATTGACATTAAAGCGACGGGGGGCAAAAATGGACAACCCATTTATGCCATTGCAGATGGCTATATTGCAAGAATAAAAGTGCAATCTGGAGGCTATGGAAATGCTTTGTACTTAGTACATCCTAATGGCTATATGTCGGTCTATGCACACTTACAAAACTTTGAAAGTAAGGTGGCTAAATACGTTAAAAAAACACAATATGAAAAACAATCTTTTAATGTAGATCTCTATTTAAATGGGGAAACCTTCAGAGTGAAAAAGGGAGAAAAAATTGGGAATTTAGGAACTTCTGGTCGTTCCTTTGGCCCGCATTTACATTTTGAAATTCGAGATAATAAAACGCAAAAACCAATCAATCCATTATTGTTTGGTTTGAAAATGGAGGATGATTTGCGACCAAGACTACATAATGTTAAAATCTATCATTTGAATGATAAATTTGAGACGATAGACACCAAAATTCATTCTTTAGTTAAAAAAGGAGGTGGTAAATATGGTATCAAAGGAGACACTTTAGCGATCGGTGCTTGGCGAGCTGGATTTGGCATCAAAGCTTATGACCATCATAATGGTGTGCGCAATTGGAATGGGATTTATGCCTTAGAAATTTATCAAGATGGTGCTTTAATTCATAGCTTTGATATGGAAACTTTTTCTTTTGGTGAAAGCCGATATATTAATGCGCACATCGACTACGCAGAGCAAAAATTGAATAAAGCCTATTATAATCGAAGTTATAAATTACCGGGCAATCGCTTGTCAATTTATAATAAAAATGAAGGTATTGTCACTCTGCATAAAAATAAACCCTCCAAAATAAAAGTGGTTGCTTTAGACGTTGATGGGAATAAGGCTGTACTAGATTTTTGGGTCAAAAGAAAAGAGGTAGTCCCTTCTAGTTCAGGGAATTATAATTATTCCTTACTTTACGATAAATCAAATACCATTAACACAGGCACCATAAAAGCGGTCTTCTCAAAAGGTACTTTTTATGAAAATGCGTATCTAAATTACGAGGTTTCTGCAGACAATTCTGACGGGGTTTATTCTGATATGCACCATTTGCATGATGAAAGTATTCCTGTACATAAATACTTTGATCTAAGCATTAAAGGAGATAGAATTCCAGAACATTTGCGTTCAAAAGCATTCATTGCGCATTGCGATAGCAAACAAAAAATAGCCAGTAATGGCGGAAAATGGAAAGATGGCTATTTAACTACAAAAGTTCGTTCTTTAGGAGATTACTGTATTATGATTGACGAAACTAAACCAGTTATTGAACCAATGTCTTTCCGCAATGATATGACGAACCGTTCTAGAATGACCTTCAAAATTACCGATAACACTCGGACAACAGGCAAAGCAAGAGGCCTATCTTTTAATGCTACCATCGATGGAAAATGGATATTGATGAGATATGATGAAAAAAATGATCTATTAATTCACGAATTGGATGAACGGACGCCAAAAGGTGAACATACATTGAAAATTACAGTAAGAGATGACAGAGGAAATAAGAATGTTTATCAGCGGCAGTTTAGACGATAGATTACAGTAGGCAGTAGACAGACCTTTTATCGTAAAACCTCCATAACCGCATCAACTCATAACCTCACTATATAATGATCTACAACTTAGCAGACCACCATTCGATAGCGAACCAATTTATTGCAGAATTGAGAGACCAAACTATTCAAAAAGACTCGATGCGCTTTCGGCGAAATTTGGAAAGAGTAGGGGAAGTACTGGCCTATGAGATTAGTAAAAAGATGAATTTTACCTCACAAGATACGGAAACACCTTTGGGAATTGCTACCACCTATGTCCCTTTAAGTAAAGTCGTTTTAGGGACTATTTTAAGAGCAGGATTACCGCTACATCAAGGGCTATTGAATTATTTTGATAGAGCGGAAAATGCTTTTGTTTCCGCTTATCGAGAGCACCACAAAGATGGAACTTTTGAAATAAATGTAGAGTATGTTTCTTGTCCAGATTTAACCGATAAAACCTTAATTATTGCAGATCCAATGCTAGCGACTGGTGCTTCTATGGATTTGACAATCAAAGCTTTAAAGGAATTTGGGCGACCAGCAGAAATTCATGTGGTAACGGCTATTGCTTCTCTTCAAGGTGTACAATATATCAACCGAAAGCATCCAAACGCACATATTTGGATGGGGGCTTGTGATGAAGAATTGACCGCAAAATCGTACATCGTCCCAGGTTTAGGAGATGCTGGAGATTTGAGTTATGGAGCAAAGTTGCAGGAGTAAATTTTTCTTTTTTGAAATTGAAATTGAGTTTGAAGTTGAAATTTCTAAAAAACAACCTGTAAATCCTGCATAATCATGTCATCTTGTAATCAAAATGTAGGACAGCCCATTCCCCGACCATTTGCCCGCTCAGGATTCACCAAATTATAAGAAAGGGAAATACCCGCAATAAAAAACAAATCATTCAAATTGGGATTACCACGTCTTGTGCCAGGCAAGGGCGTCGTTTGATTCAGATCAAAAAAATCATCTACTTGGTAGGAAATATCGGCAGAAAGTACCCCGTAAGTAAGTGCTAATTCTTCATAATCTGCGTAGGTATCACTCACATCATCGAGATAATCCGTAAAAGTATAGTGGGCTGTAACATCAAAACCTAAAGTCAAATCTTCGTTGAGCAAAAATTTAATGCCAATTCCAGCCAAGACACTTCCACTATATAAGGAATAAGGTTTTCGATTAGGAAAAGAAGCCAAGCCTTGTCCTTCGGTATTTAAAGGTCGCAATTCATACGTTTGCCCCCGATAAGTCGCTTGTGGATTAAAAGTAAAAAAACTGCCCCCCAAAGAGACATAGGGTAGTAGGACTTGTTCATATTCGGCATTGGCCGTAAAAGGATACCATTCCACTCGTAAACTAGCATCCACAAGCGGGGAAAAAAAACGCAGATTTCGTTGTTGTAAAAAGTCATAACTTGAATTAGCATCATCTCCTTCTAATTCTGTTTTGATGACTTGCAATTTTAGGGCGAAACTTTCGTTAATAGAATACCTTAAAAAACCGCCAATGGCAAAGTTGGTTTGTTTGGTTAGTACCTTAAATTCACTCGAAGCCAAATCCCCTTGATAATTAGCTCCACCTCCTAGTATACCCAACTCTAAAGTTTGAGCAGTTGTTTTAAAAAAACAGAAGGTAAACAAAGCACCAACCATTAAATATTGGAACCTCCATTTTTGTAAAGAAATGGAATATAAATTTTTAAGGGGATGTTTATTCATATTTTTTTATACAAGGGAATGATTTAGGAGTCGTTTTTTTCCTAAATGTAACCATATATTTAGGATTATTTCAATAGTAATAAATAATAACTTAATATAATGTCTATAAATATCTGAATTTTGTATGAATCTTTTAAATAAAAAAGGTGTCTTAAAACAAGTTTTTACCGTCTTACGTTAAGACTTGATAGAAAATTAAATAAAATTAACAATAATGAAATTAAATTTTTGGAAACCATTAACGCTAGGCCTTTTAATCAGTTCATCAGTTAATGCTCAGAATGCCATACCTGAAAATTGGTTTAACAAAGACAAAGTAAATGAAAATGTGCAGGCAGGTGTCAATGTAGAACAAGCATATTCGACGTTATTAAAAGGCAAAAAAGGTCAAACGATTATCGTAGCAGTCATTGATTCTGGCGTTGATATAGAGCATGAAGATTTGAAAGACGTCATCTGGCGAAATACAGACGAGATTGAAGGGAACGGAATAGATGACGATAAAAATGGCTATATCGACGATGTAAATGGATGGAATTTCCTTGGTGGGAAAGATGGCAAAAATGTAGAGCATGAGACACTTGAATTAGTTAGGATTTACAATAAATTACATGCTAAATATGCTGGAAAAGAAGCTAGTCAGGTTGCAAAAAAGAATAAAAAAGAATTTGCTCTATATCAGCAAACCAAACAGCGTATTGAAAAAGAAAGAGAGGAAGCAAGTACTAGTTTGGCACAATATGAAAGCATCAAACCCATTATCTTAGAATCGCTAAATGTAGTAGAAAAGGCATTGAAGGGGAAAAAGCCTACGGTTGCTAATGTAACGGCAATAAAAGGAGGTTTTGACCAAATTTTAGATGTAGGTAAAAATGTAGTACTAGATGTGTTGAATCAAGGTGCCGAGGTAGCATCTATGGAGGATGTTAAAACAGAGATGGAAGGGCAACTGCAAGGAGGCATTGATCATTTTTCGGAGCAATTAGATTATAATTTAAATGTGGACTTTGATGCCAGAAAAATAGTCGGAGATGATTACGAGAACCAAATAGAAAAAGGCTACGGCAATAGTGATGTAGAAGGCCCAGATGCTTCGCATGGAACGCATGTTGCTGGAATTATTGGTGCTATTAGAAACAATGGAATTGGCATGAATGGCGTAGCGGATAATATTCAGATTATGCCAATTAGAGCAGTTCCTAGTGGAGATGAACGAGACAAAGATGTAGCGAATGCTATTCGATATGCCGTAGATAATGGGGCCTCTGTGATTAATATGAGTTTTGGAAAAGATTATGCATGGAACAAAAAAATAGTAGACAATGCCGTAAGATATGCGGCTAGAAAGGATGTATTAATCGTACATGCGGCAGGAAATGATTCTAAAGAAATCGAAGCTAAAAGTAATTTTCCAAATGATGTCTACGCCAAGAAAAAATTATTTGGGTCGAAGAAAGCAAAAAACTGGATAGAAGTAGGTGCTTTGAGTTGGAGAGTTGGCGAAAACTCCATTGCTAGTTTCTCGAATTACGACAAAGAAAATGTAGATTTATTTGCACCAGGAGAAAAAATATATTCTACTAAGCCAGATAATAAATATGAAAATGAACAAGGAACGAGTATGGCATCGCCTGTTGTAGCAGGAGTAGCTGCGGTTTTACGTTCTTATTTTCCTAAATTATCAGCAACTCAGGTCAAGCAGATTTTACTAGAATCCGTTACGCCATTAAATATTGAGGTGATTAAGCCAGGAACGGAGGCAGAAAAAGTCTCTTTTAGTAGTTTAAGTGTAACAGGTGGCGCAGTCAATGCCTACCAAGCCGTAAAAAAAGCAGCAATGGTAAAAGGGAAGAAGAAAGGTGTAAAGAGTAGTGGGAAAAGTGGAAATGGTGCGGTTACTACTGGTAAAAAGAAAGCGAAAGTAGCCTAGGAAATGATGAGTTATGAATGATGAACGATGAATTGTTGACATCAGATTTTTTTATTCATTCAGCTACATTTAAAATAAATTCAAAGATGGTCAGACCGATGAGGTGCTGGCCATTTTTTATGGCATTATTCAAAAAATAATAAAAATTCCCAAATTAATTCCTATTTTTCGGCGAGCAAAAGTACCCAATCAAAATTAATCGACACATTTTATGAGGGACTCTTTTTCCATTCTGCGGCGTTAAAAATTATCTCCATAACGGTGTTATGTAGAGAATTTTTGCCTTGCATAAAGAAAAAATAGTCTCCTCAAAAATGACGCTTAATTATGTTTAGGTACTTACCATTTCACAAACGAAAACCACAAAAAATGACAAAACGATTAACTGCTTTAGATGTTTTTCGAGGGATGACGATTGCCCTAATGATTTTGGTCAATACGCCAGGGACTTGGAATCATGTTTTTCCACCTTTACGTCATGCACCTTGGGATGGTTGGACGCCCACCGATTTAGTCTTTCCTTTTTTCCTATTTATCGTAGGCGTTTCGATGTATTTTTCTTTTAAAAGATACAACCATGAATTAACGGCTAATAGTGCAGAAAAGATATTAAAACGAACGGCGGCTATTTTTCTAGTAGGCTTACTACTAAATGCTTTTCCCAAAGGAATTGCCGCACATAATATTGCTTGGCAAGCTGTTTTTGGGGTGTTTTTATCCGTTTGGTTATTTATGCCTTGGTGGAAAGATAAGGTCAAGCCTAGCTTACTAAGAAACTTAGAATGGCTAACTTTAGTTATTTTGTTAGGTTTATTTTTATTCACCTTAGGCGGCAATAAATTACGGGTTTTAGGCGTCTTGCAAAGAATTGCTTTAGCCTTTGGATTAGGAGCTTTTACCTGTTTATTATTCAAGGGGAAAGCCTTGATTTATGCTCTAATTGCCATTTTAGTAGGCTATTGGTTGATAATGATTGGTATGGGTGATTTAACTTTAGAAGGCAATTTTCAAAGAGTAGTAGATTTAGCCGTACTCGGTGACCCGCACATGTATCACGGTTACGTTGATAAAACGGGCAATAATATTGCTTTTGACCCAGAAGGTTTATTAAGTACTTTACCATCAGTAGGTAATGTCATTATTGGCTTTTTGGCAGGTGAAATTATCAGCGACAACAAAGACAAAAAGGAAGCTGTTTTTCAGTTATTGCTTTACGGTTTTCCACTAATGTTACTAGCCTATTTATGGCATCCATTTTTCCCAATCAATAAACCCATTTGGTCTAGTTCTTATGTGCTGCACACTTGTGGTTTAGGAATGATCATACTAGGTTTTAGCTTGTATTTATTGGACATCAAAGGGCGAGATAAATGGGCAAAACCCTTTGTGGTATTTGGATTAAACCCTTTATTTATCTATGCTATGTCTAGTGTAACGGTAAAAATCTTATTGTATTGGATCAAAGGAATTGGTGAAAATGGCGAAGTAATTAATGGCTATCAAGCCTTATATCAAAACGTTTTTGCTGCAATAGCAGGAAATAATGAATGGGGTTCCTTTTTATTTGCCTTATTCTATGTCTTTATACATTGGTTGGTTGCTTATTTTATGTATAAAAAAGACATTTTTGTGAAGGTATAAGTCTTAGGTATACAGGTTTAAAGGGTACTGATTACCCATAAGTTTTAAACGGGTAATTATGATCGATTTTATTACAAATATTATGAATTAGCAGGGTCTAATTCCCCCTTTTGAAGGGGGCTAGGGGAATGTTTTTAGTGTAAATTCCAATTATTCTGGAAAACACCGATTTTACATCCACCAACCCCCTTCAAAGGGGGAGAAATCCCTGCAAATTGATAACATTTCTATCTAGATTGACGACTTTTCGTCTTTAAAAAGATATGGGTAATCAGTACGGTTTAAAAGTGCAAAGGTCACGAGGTGGTTACTGCTTAAATTCTAGCCCTCTAAACCTTTGAACCTTTATGCCTGTATTCACTTGCAAACATTAAAAGAAATCACTACCTTTGCAGCCGCTTAGAAAAAGCGTATTTTATATCATTTAAAATTCATTGACATGTTTGCAATTGTGACGATAGCTGGTCAGCAATTTAAAGTTGAGAAAGGTCAAGAGATCTTTGTCCACCAGTTAGCCGCCAACGAAGGAGATTCTGTGAACTTCTCAGACGTCTTACTTCTCAATAACGACGGTGCTGTAACCGTTGGCGCACCAACTGTCTCTGGAGCTAGCGTAAGTGCTACCGTTCTAGGACACCAAAAAGGAGATAAAGTAATTATCTTCAAAAAGAAAAGAAGAAAAGGTTACCGTAAGAAGAACGGACACCGTCAATCTTTTACAAAGATTAAAATTGATGCAATCGGATAATTTCGATTAATCGACGTAAACAAATTTAAAAATTAAAATTTCGGTAATCCCTTTTGGGAAAATCGAGGTTTCTAAAAATAAAAATCATGGCACACAAAAAAGCCGCCAGTAGTACGGATAACGGACGTGATAGTATTAGTAAAAGACTAGGAGTCAAGTTATTCGGAGGGCAAGTAGCCAAAGCAGGAAATATCATTGTTCGTCAAAGAGGAACAAGGTTTCACGCTGGTTTGAATACCTACTTAGGAAAAGATTTTACCCTTCACGCTAAAGTGGATGGTGTAGTATCATTCCGAAAGAAAAAGTATAATAGAACATTTATTGATATTACTCCTTTGGATGAAGTGCAAGAAACAGTTGCTAAAGTAGCACCTAAGAAAGCAGCAGCACCAGCAGCGGTTGCCGTAGCTGACGCACCAGCGACAGTTGCAGATGCACCAGCAGCAGGTTTACCAAAAGGCGTAAAGCAAGATGATTTAAAATTAATTGAAGGCGTTGGGCCGAAGATTGCAGGACTATTAGCAGAAGGTGGTTTAGACACTTGGGCTAAAGTAGCTGCTTCTACACCAGAAGCGATCAAAGAAATTTTGACAGCAGCTGGACCTCGATACGCAACACATAATCCAGGAACTTGGCCTAAGCAAGCAGAATTAGCTGCTGCGGGTAAATTTGACGAGTTAAAAACTTGGCAAGACGAGTTAGACGGAGGAAAGTAGATTCGTTGTCTTTCAGACATACCATCTATAAAAAAGAGCTTCATTTAGTTAAATGAGGCTCTTTTTTTATGTAAACGAATGAAATTGAGTATCTTCCCTTCCAATAGTTTGTAATTTATCCACAAAAGCAACTATTCCCATATTATTCTTACTAAGTGATTAGAGCATACAAGTGCTATCATCCCATTGTGTCACCCTTTAACCACCCTTATGAAAAATTTTATCATTTGCCATTTTATTTTCCTCTTCTGTTTTGGTTTAATCACACAAATTCAAGCACAGCGCAAGGCTAGTAAGTATATTCCCGATTCAGAACGATTTAGTGCAGGGGTAATATTAGGATATAATAGCTCGCAAATAGATGGGGATTATCAAACGGGATTTGATAAAACTGGGATTACCGGTGGACTGCGAGGGATTGCTCGATTTACACCTCGTTTGGATTTTAATATTGAAATGCTGTACAGTAAAAAGGGAAGTAAAATATTGCCAGCGAGAGCACAGCTCACGGCTAACCCTAAAAGAGATAGAATTATAGACCTTACCTATATTGATGCACCTATTTTTTTAAAATGGTTATTAAAGAATGAGGCTAGCGTTTGGCATATTGAGTTAGGAGGCATTTATTCAAGACTGATTAATACAAAAATTACAGAAGAGATAAAAGATGCCAGCAGGGAATTTGTTTATCAAGATGTAGTAGCAGATTTTGATAGGGATGATATTGCTGTATTAGCGGGGTTTGGTCATACATGGCAAAATGGATTTGCTTTGAATTTAAGGTATGCAATTAGTGTCAATAAATTTTATAAAAACCCTGATTTTCAAGATACGATTCCTGGAGGCATAATTGTAAAAGACATTCAATTCCTCCGAAACTATCATTATAGTCTGAGCATTAGTTACACCATTTTTAAAAGAGCTATAAAAAAGAAAAAGCGATAACTACCTTAAAATTTGTCCATAATTAGCACTTCTTATTTAATATTCGTTATCCTTCCGACAAAGTTTAGAAAGTAGGAGGGGCTTCAAGTGTGTTTTTCTTATATTTGTAAAACTTCCACTACCGAGAATCCGTTTATTCCCAACATACCTCTTTTTATCAAAGAATAATTTTAAATTAGCTTCTTATTGTAGGAAATTCCCTACTCTTGATGAAGCTGTGTTATTGAATGAAAATTAATGGTAGAAGACCCCATATAGGGATATTCATAATGGAATTATATTAGCGTCCTCACTTATTAAAAATATACAAATAGTCATGCAAAAATTTACTTTATTAATAGGTTGTTTATTACTTGGATTTCTGCCAATGAATGCTCAGGCATTAAGGGGTGTTTGCGGGAATACATATGCGGATCAAATGTCTCAAATAGATCGATATTTAGTGAATAAA
The DNA here is from genome assembly GCA_965277445.1 of Saprospiraceae bacterium. Taxonomy (GTDB): domain Bacteria; phylum Bacteroidota; class Bacteroidia; order Chitinophagales; family Saprospiraceae; genus JAFMDF01. The sequence continues at coordinate 1,228,102 of CBDICY010000013.1, forward strand.
AGAATTGCTAAAACGAATCCGTCTGCAAGTCGAAATGCGATTACCTATATTCCTATTCAATTTCATATTGTTACTAGAAATAATGGAACAGGAGGGATTCAAATTACCGATATGTTAGACCAAATTTGTCGACTAAACGATCAATTCGGAGCTTTTGATATTATTTTTTATCAAGCAGATGAACCTAATGTACTTGCAAATGATGTGATTTATGACAATCATACTTTGACTTCGGGGCAATTTACGATGCGACAACGGAGAAATAGAGAAGCATTAAATGTGTGGGTCGTTAATGATGCGAGTCCTGCTGGTGGACCATCAGTTGGTACTGTACTTGGCTATTTTGACCCTACCAATGATTGGATTGTCATTAGGAAAAACCAAATTTCTGGATCAAATAATACCTTAGCTCATGAAGTGGGGCACTTCTTTAGTTTGTTTCACCCACACCTTGGTTGGGATGCTGAACCTTATTCTATTCAAGAACATGGACTTCAGGTTGCCGCTAAGTCGCCGAGTGGTCGAGATAATGAATTAATGGATAGAAGTAACTGTGAAACAGCAGGAGATATGATTTGTGATACTAATCCAGATTATAATTTTGCGCTAACCTGGAATGATTGTACTTTTAATGTAGATGTTAAAGATCCGAATGGTGATTTAGTAGACCCTGATGAAACCTTAATCATGAGCTATTTTAGCGATGAATGTACTAGCAAATTTACAGAAACACAAGTGGATATGATGACCGCTGATGTAGCTAGCCCTGGTCGAAACTTCCTAACTAGAGGAGATTATACACCATTAGCCACAGAAATTTCAGGAACAGCTAATCCTATTGCTCCAATAGAAAGTGCGGTAACTTCTTCTTTTAATAAGGTGGAATTAAAGTGGCAAGCAGTAGTTGGTGCAGATACCTATTTAGTAGAAGTAGATCGTTCTTCAGGCTTTAATATTGATAATTTTAAATTTGTGGTCAATAATCAAACGAGCCTATTATTAGAAGATTTATTAGATGCAGATAGAAATTACCGTTGGAGAGTAAGAGCTTATAATGCTTCTTATACTTGTACCACTCCATCTGAAACAGCTCGATTTAGAACAGGTATTTCTACTAGTGTTGCCACCATAGGAACGATCAATAATTGGACCATTCAACCAAATCCAATTGCTGCAAATGATGCTTTAACGATTGATGTAACGGCTAAAACTGCTTTTACAGCAGACATTAAAGTATTTAACTTAACAGGTCAATTAGTACAAACCCAACCCAATGTGAAGTTTTCGACGGGCAATTCAAAAATTCAACTTCAAGTCGGTTCTTTGATGGCAGGTGTTTATTTTCTTACTTTGGAAAATGAAGAAGGTGTTTTAAACAAAAAATTGATGGTACAATAGACGAGTTGTCTAAACGATGAATGATGAATTACTGAAAATATATAATTTTAGGTAAAAGTGATGTTTATTCGGTGTTTTAAGTAAGATCTTTTTCCTAAGTTTTGAGTATATTAGTATCTATCAATATTCATCATTCATCGTTTATCATTAGATTGCTTTTTTATACATACCCGCCTTTTTTTTATACTTTCTACCTGCCAGTAATAAGCCCAGAACCTTATTTTTGCAGTTGCAATCATTATTAATTTACTTCATGCTCCTAAATGCAACGCAATAAACCTTCCATAAGATGGCTTTTTGAGGATAAATACCGAATAGCCTTTCATGTTTTATTTTGGATTTATATTTACCTATCTGATTTTTTAGCTTTATTTGGTATTCTTGAACCAGATATTTATGATTGGGTATTTTTTACTATCTTGGCACTAGATGTTTTAATTGTTTATCTAAATTTATATGTTTTAATCCCTCAATTTTTACTAAAAAGAAAGTACTTATTATATCTGTTATTGACGATAGGTTCTATTTTAATCAACAGTTTTGTATCTTTTTATATTTCCTACCCTTGGGAACAAGCAGCTAATAATGCTGATTTTGCACCTCCCTATATATCCTTTATTTTTGGTTCGCTAGAAGTGACTTTAAGTATGGTGATTTTGGCCATGACCATTAAATTATTAAAGATTTTTGCTCGGAATCAAATGACGATTACCAACCTAGAAAACACCAACTTAAAAACAGAACTAACTTTCTTGAAAAACCAAATCAACCCTCATTTTCTTTTTAATGCTTTAAATAATATTTACGTACAAACTAGAAAAAGGCCTAAAGAGGCACCAGAGTCGGTTATGTTACTATCCGAATTATTGCGCTATCAATTATATGATTGTAGCAAGGATAAGGTCTCTTTACGAAACGAAATAGCTTATATCGAAAACTATTTAGCTTTAGAGCGAATGCGCCGTACAGACGAAGCTATTACCTTAGTTGTTACGGGTAGGGAAAATGGAAAGATGATTGCGCCCTTCCTATTTATTCCTTTCATTGAGAATGCGGTTAAACATGGTTTAGAAACGCAAAAGGGAGGGTTTATCAATATTGAATTTGACCTTACACCTACTCAATTGACCTTTCAGATTAGTAATCCAAAATCTGAAATTTCCCCTGCCATAAAAGATGGGGGAATCGGTTTAGTGAATGTAAAAAGAAGACTTGAATTATTATATGCGGAACAGTACCAATTAACTATTTTAGAAAAGCAAAATATTTATCAAGTTAAGTTGGTCTTGGATGTTTAAGGAGATACAATAAACTCAGCAATTGAGTAAATGCTTAAATTCAACTTCAACTTCAAATTCAAATTCAAAAGGACTTCAACTGGAAAGAAAGCTACTAAATAAAAAACAGAATGCCTTGGGTAAGACATCCTGTTAATCGTTTAAAATTTGTGTATTGATTTTGAGATTTTTTATACAAATTGAACCTCGCCTTTATACGATAATAAAGTAAGGAAATAGGAGTATATTATTGTAACAAATGAAGGAAGTATCAAGTCGATTAACTGCCAACTGCCAACTGCCAACTGCCAACTGTCTATTTTCCGCCATCCAAACGTTCTTTCAAAGTATTCAATTCGTCCCATCGACCCTGAGCTGCTAAAGAAGATTGTGCGGGCCAAGTACCAGGATCATGCATTCTAAATCGGTCACCAGCAGCACTTAGAATATTTTCGATGGCTTCAGAGGCAGTCATAGCCAAAGTTACGTAGCTATAAATACCTGCATTTTTTAAAAGTTCTTCTATTTTCGGTCCAATGCCTTCTACTACTTTCAAATCATCTTCTGGCTCATAATGAAATTTGATTTTCCAATTTTTTAAGACGCCATCATTAGAGGAGTGCATATTTTTGACTTTTAAAGTCCAAGTACCTGCTGTTTTCTCCCCATTTAATCCAGCTAATGTTTGACCTGAATATTGAGCTTTTAGATGATTTTGAGAACCACCCGTTCTATCATGCAATAGAATTTCTGTACCTGCTGGAGAAACAATAGAAACGACCAAATCGCCAATTAAAGGATGTGCTAATTCGACATCTACCACCGTTTCTAAAATTCGACCACTAAATTTACAGTCTTGTGTACTTGTCAAAATCTGGTCACTAGCTAATTCGGGGATAAAGATTTCTGCTTTGTGATTATTATAGGCATCACAATCAACTTCTATCCCCCAAGAATCTAAGGTGCCATTGTCTTTGGTGGCATGATCTGTAGCGGTCAACGTCCAATCCCCTTTTGCAGATTCACCGATAAGTCCTGCTAGTAAATCTCCTGAAAAGGTTGTGTTTAAATTATCAGCGGCACCACCTTCCTTACTTCTTAAAACCACTTCTTTACCTGATGGTGCAGTAATTTTTAAAGAAATATCACCAATGTAAGGATGGGTAATATTGGCGCTGACTTTAATGTCTTTTACATTTCCACTACGACGAATGGTGATCGCATTAGAAAGGCTACCTTGATCAGGAATAGCAGCATTGATTTTATTTTCTTTAATTAAGGTGAACATACATTTTGTTTTTGAAACTATAAAAGTTTTGTTTGCTATTATTCATTAAATACTCAGAATGTAAAGACGGTTGGATGAAAGGCTATTGCTATTAGGTACCTGTAGTAACTGCCTACTGTCAACTGCTTTAATGCTTATTGCTTAAATTCTCCCGCCATCTAATTTCTCTTGCCACTCTCTCAACTCGTCCCAATTACCATCAGCAGCTAATTCTGCTTGTAAAGGCCAAGTGGTAGGATCGTGAATTCTAAATCTTGGTCCTGCATCACTTAGTAGATCTTTAATATCACTTACAGATAATTGAGCCAATTGACGGAAAGTATAAATGTGGTTTTTATAAAATAAGGCTTCAATTTTTGGTCCTATACCTTCTATTACAATTAGATTATCTCGATCTTCATAAGAATAGATAGGTACTGCCGAATCTGGAAAAATTTCTTCTGTTTCAATGGTGATAGTAGACTCAGTGTTGCCATTTCCATTTCCGTTGCCATTAGTACTACCATTACCGTTAACATTTGTCATTTCAGACAGAAAATCATCCGTTAATACGTACTTTTCTTCATCTGTTTCTACCACTTCTAATTCAACCGTATTGGAGTCTACGTTTTCAACTTCCGTTTTTTCGACATTTTCTATAGCCTCAGTAGCATCTATAGCTTCGCTATTCTCTAATTCATTAATCAAAGCCCATTCTGGATCGGTATTTCCCACATTTTCGTAGATTTTTTCACTAGTTTGTTCTTCCTGTACTTCTTCTGCCTCGGATCTAGTGGATTCAAAAGCTTTTAAAGACTCAGGGGAAACATCTTGAATGAATTCATCCGTCGTCATGATTCGTTGACGATAGGTTTCCATTGGTACTTCTCTAATCACTTCTCGAACGACCTCTACTTCCACTTCTTTAACAACCTCTTTGATCACTTCAACTCTTACTTCTTTGATCACTTCGACTTCCACCTCTTTGATCACTTCTTTGGTGACTTCAAAAGGCACTTCTTTGATCACTTCGACTTCTCTAATCACCTCAACGGGGACTTCTACAATTCTTTCTACTTCCACTTCTACTTCCACCTCCTTAATAACTTCCTTAGTAATTTCAATAGGAACTTCAATCAGTTTTTCAACTTCCACTAATTTTTCAACTTCTACTTCTTTGATAACCTCAAAAGGCACTTCGACAATGCGTTCTACTTCTACAATTTTCTCTACTTCCACTTCTTTGATAACTTCAAAAGGTACTTCAACAATGCGCTCTACCTCTTTTTCGACTTCCACAATTTTCTCGACCTCGACTAGTTTTTCCACTTCCACTTCTTTGATAACTTCAACAGGCACTTCGACAATGCGCTCTACCTCTTTTTCGACTTCCACAATTTTCTCAACCTCGACTAGTTTTTCCACTTCCACCTCTTTGATAACTTCAACGGGCACTTCGACAATGCGTTCTACCTCTTTTTCGACTTCCACAATTTTTTCCACTTCTACAGGAATTTCTATTCGCTTTTCGACTTCAACCTCTTTAATAATTTCAGTCGGTATTTTCTGGAAAGCAACCCCTTCAATCTCTTTGACAACACCAACGGGTACTTCCACTAATTTTTCTATCTCCACTTCTCTAATCACTTCCACCTCGAATGGCACTTCTACAATTTTTTCAATTTCGACTTCTTTAATGACTTCAACTTCTACAGGTACTTCTTGGATAACTTCGACTTCTTTAATAATTTCAGTTGGTACTTTTTGGAAAGCAATCCCTTCAATTTCTTTGACAACGCCAACAGGTACTTTTACAATTTTTTCAACTTCTATTTCCCTGATAACTTCGACAGGCACTTCTACTAACTTCTCTACTTCGATTTCCTTGATAACCTCTACTTCTTTTTCGACCTCTACGATTTTCTCAACCTCCACTTCTTTAATAATTTCAGTCGGTATTTTCTGGAAAGCAACCCCTTCGATTTCTTTAACGACACCGACAGGTACTTCTACTAACTTCTCTACTTCGACTTCTTTAATGACTTCTACTGGCACTTCTACTAACTTCTCTACTTTGACTTCCCTGATAACCTCTATTTCTTTTTCAACCTCTACGATTTTCTCAACCTCCACTTCTTTAATAATTTCAGTCGGTATTTTCTGGAAAGCAATTCCTTCAATTTCTTTGACGACGCCAACAGGTACTTCCACCATTTTTTCAACAATCATCTCTTTAACAACTTCAACGGGGACTTCTACTAACTTCTCTACTTCGATTTCCTTGATAACTTCCACCTCAAATGGTACTTCGACAATCTTTTCCACTTCCACTTCCTTAATAATTTCAGTAGGAACTTTATGAAAAGCAATCCCTTCAATCTCTTTGACAACGCCAACGGGTACTTCCACAATTCTTTCCACCTCGACAATTTTTTCTATTTCGATTTCTTTAATCACTTCTTTTTCTACAATCTTCTCTACTTCTACCTCTTTAATCACTTCCTTCTCCACTTCCACAATCTTTTCCACTTCCTTAATTACTTCCTTCTCTATTATAAATTCTACGGGTACTTCGACTTCTTTAATGACCTCTTTTATGACTTCCCTTACTGGTACATGCTCGCCATCGACAAATGCAAGTGTTTGACTAGGAGTCGGAGTGTCTTCAAAAGTTTTTAGTTTAGCAGAAATAGATTGATTGGCCAACTTGTATTCTCCTAATTCCCCTTCAGTTCTTAATTTATAAGAACTATATTGACTTTCTAAATCAAGGTAATTAGACTTAGTTGTGGCATAATCTTTAGTTAATTTTTTATTATTCCTTTCTAGATTATCCACATTATCTTGGCGCAAATACCATCCAATTGCTCCAGCTACAGCGGCTGTAAGTAAACTCGTTAAAAAAGTATATAGGAAACAAGAAAGCATAACTGTACATTATTTTAAGAAAAGGGAAAATAAACATGGCGAATTTGTTTGTTTTTCCTTTTCCTATTTGGTTAATCCGTTCTGAAACGGAAATTCTTAAAGTCGTAATTTTTTAGGGAGTGTTTTATACGCTAGAAATAACTTATTCTAAGGTGATTTCAACACGTCTGTTCAAAGCTTTACCTTCTTCGGTCGCATTAGAGGCAATGGGTTCATCTGGCCCAATACCTTCGTTTCTAATTTGCCGCTTCGGAATACCTTGATCTATCATAAAATCTCGTACAAATTCGGAACGCTTTCTACTTAATCGCATATTCCAAGCATCTTTTCCTGCGGAATCTGTATGACCCGTAACTTCAGCTTTAGCAGATGGGTTTTCTGCTAAATATAATTTTAAGCTATTTAAATAATTTCTTTGTTCGGCTGTTAGGGTAATTTCTTGTTCATTGGACTCGAAGTATAAAATAATTTTATCACTTCTTAAGGCTGCTTCTCCTAAAATTTCTGGTTCAGCAATTTCTGTAGCGGCCTTAAAGAAATAATCAAAACCACCAACTAGCATATTTTTATAAGCCCGCAAATCTCTAGTTTCGCTGCCTTCTAATTCAATTCTATCTGCGGGTGCCCCCATTGTAACTAATAATTCTTTTATTTGCTCAGCTCTAGCCACGCCTAAATCCACCGCATTTGTACAATTATTGGTCTCTTCATTTTCGTAGAGCCCTGTTAATACTAAGATTCTGTTCGTGTTATTTTGCAAGTGTTGTACTGTTTTAGTGAAAACATCTTGCAAATTTTGAGAAAGTGGAGTGGTATACTCGCAAGCACCTGCAACAAATAATAAATTATCAGCAGTTGCCGTAGAAAAATTTAGCTCATCATCTTGAAAAGCAATGGATAAACTAGCATCTGTTGTTGTAGGAACGGCTGCTGCCACAGTCTGGCAGTCAGGACAAGTGGAACTATGACACCAACTTAGCCCTATTAACCAACCTAATAACACAATGGATAAGATAATAACTTCTGGTCTCAGATTCATTATTAGTATTTATTATTTGTACCAAGAAAAAAGATTAGAAATATACGAACTGGATAGGAAAGCAACTTGCGGACAAGGTGAGCCTTTTTCTCATAGAAAAGATGTGTAGTCTTGTAAGTTCGTTTACTCATAAAAAGTGACTGACTTTGTTATTAAAGTACAGACTGTGTAAGTTTCTTGCCCTAAATATATAGATTAATTAGAAAATAAGAAGGATACCTTGTTATTTTTTTATCACAAAATTAAATTTTAGGTTTTTTTTAGTAGAAACGGAAAGGTATTCCTATTTTACCACCTTTAAATTTTAATTTCTTTATTCTGTTATATGGCTAAAATTATCGATCTTTCTAAACCAATTCAATATAATAAAAACGATCCTTGGTTTATGAAGGTAAAAATCAAGCATAAACCTCATAAAAAAGGAGGCTGGTTAATTCGTTTTTTAGGCCTGCCATTTAAACTCTTTCCACCTAATTTTATTGGATGGGCAGACGATACCATTCAAAAAATGGGCGTACATTCGACGACCCATATTGATGCACCTTGGCATTATTCCCCAACCGTCAATGGAGAACGGGCCAAAACAATAGATGAAATTCCGCTAGACTGGTGTTATGGAGATGGCATTGTGATTAATATGTCGCATAAAGCTGATTTTGACCCCATTACTGTAGCAGATCTTCAAGCCGATTTAGTCAAAAATAAATTGACTTTAACCGCTGGGAATATTGTGTTGATTCGGACGGATCGAGATAAATGGATGGGCACTAAAGCATTTCCAGATAAAGGAACAGGCATGAGCGCTGAAGCGACAGAATGGCTGATTGATCAAGGCATTAAAGTAATGGGCATTGACCAATGGGGTTGGGATTTACCTTTGCGGTATCAAGTTGAACAAGCGAAGAAAAATAAAGATACGGCTGCCTTTTGGGCAGCTCATTTAGTTGGACAACGTAAAGAATATTGCCATATGGAACAGCTCACTAATTTAAAAGCGTTGCCACCAAGTGGATTTAAAGTGGCGGTGTTTCCGCTGAAAATTGTCGGTGCTTCGGCGGCGCCTGCTCGGGTTGTGGCTATTTTTGAAGAGGGGTAATGAGTTTTATGAGGTAATAAGTTAATGAGGTGTCAACCACTAGCTGACGACCTCATTAACTTATCATCTCATTACCTCATTTCCTTTCAACCTACTCAACCTTCATAATCTTCTTCACCCACCGAGTTTTCGCCGTAGCCACCTGGAAAGTAAACAAGCCCTTTGCCGCTTCTGGTAATTGAATCGTCTGTCTCAAAACGCCTGCTGGAATTTCAATGGCGTGCAACGTTTGTCCTAAATTATCTAAAATAACTAAAGACACCGATTCTTCCAGCGGACTTAAAAAATCAATCGTCAATTGTTCGCCAAAAGGATTCGGATAAGCAATAAATAAAGGCGCACCTTCGGGGGTGATTAATACTTGCATACTGGGTGAATAAATATAATCTCCGTTTGCTTGCACATATTTTACTCGATAAAAACTAGTACCGAGGGTTGGAGTTAAATCATTGACTTGATAATAACTTTCAGAACGACCAGTGGCTTTTTTACCTAATGCTAAGGCTTTAAAATCAGCGCCTGTTTTTGAATGTTCTAATAAATAAGAACCAGTTGCCGCTTCCTGTTTTGTTTCCCATTCCAAAGAAACGATTTTGCCATCTATAACATTTGCTTGAACTCTTCCAAATTCAAATCCTCCTGGTGCTAAGCCTGGTGGCGACATACAAGTATCAGGTTGGGCTAAGATTTCTGAGAAATTGGTGAAGCAGTTGAGCGAATCCAAAACGGTCACACTATAAATACCCCCTGGCAAACTATCTAATTCATTGATGTCTCCAAAAGCAGGTTCCCAAGCGAAGCTATAAGGTGCAGTACCGCCCGTGATAGTCAAGTGAATAAAGCCATTGGAAATATTACAGTCTGGATCTGCTACCTCTGCGGTGACCAAGATCGGATTGTCTACACAGGGATCAAATTCCTCCTCCATTTCTTCTTCTTCTTCTTCTTCTTCTTCTTCGACAATAATTTCTTCCTCCTCTTCGTCAATTATTTCTACAATTTGTTCGCAAACACGGCCAAAGGCAATCGTCACGATATTAGATTCTTGCAAAAATTTACTACAACCTGCGCGTCTCACACATCTACGAAAATAGGTCGTTTGCCCCAATGCTGGTGGGGTGTAAGCTAAAGCGTGCGAATTGGGAATTAACATCCATTGGGCATTGCCATTATCAGGATTATCCGTAGTCATCATCCACATGATTTCTAAATCGCCACTTCCGCCACTAGGTGCTTCGATATTATTAATAACACTAGGATTTGGATTTTCTGGACAAACTACTTGATCTACGCCTACTATACCGGGAGCGGTTACATCATCGCAAGTACCTGCAAAATTATCAACGAAACCATCACAGTTATTATCTAAATTATCAACAATTTCTATGGCACTTTCATAGACTAGTTCATTGGTATCATCACAATCATTTGAATTAGCAACATAATTTCTGGGTTGTACAATAGACATAGAATCCATTGCAGGATTACCAAAACCATCTCCATCTTCATCTAAGAACCAACGAATAGATGAATTCGATTCATCAACCAAATCATTACAATTTTCATCAATTCCATTATCAGGAATTTCGATAGTCATTGGGTTAATATTAGGGTCGGTATCATCACAATCAGTTCCACTTAACACAAATCCAGTAGGGGCAGTACAGGCAAGTCGAGTAATATTTGGATTACCAAAACCATCTCCATCATTGTCTGCATAAAACGTAAGACAACCATCGGAACAATTAAACCCAATTAATTCGGAATCGTCACAATCACAGGCAGCACCTAAACCGTCTCCGTCCATATCGGTTTGATCGGGATTGGCTAAGGAGACGCAATTATCAAGACTATCAATAATCCCATCACCATCCATATCCATTAAACTCATACCCATAGAGTCTACCATCATGGAATCCATACCCATAGAGTCGATATTCATAGAGTCTACTATCATAGAATCCATACCCATAGAGTCGATATTCATAGAATCTACCATGATGGAATCCATATCCATAGAGTCGATATTCATAGAATCTACCATCATGGAATCCATATCCATAGAGTCGATATTCATAGAATCTACCATCATGGAATCCATACCCATAGAGTCAATATTCATAGAATCTACCATCATGGAATCCATACCCATAGAGTCAGTTACAATAATTAATTCATCAATGAAACCATCACAATTATCATCTATTTGATTGTTTTCAATCTCTATTACATTAGGATTAATGGCGGCATTCTCATCATCACAATCTAGTTTATTATTTACATAACCGTTAGGAGAAGTACAAGCAATTATACTATCCATTGCTGTTCCAAAACCATCCCCATCTTCATCTAAATAAAAAGGTTGGCAGCCTAAAACACAGCTAGCACCTGTTTCGGGTGTATCATCACAATCACAGGCAGCTCCTGCACCATCTAAATCTTCATCAATCTGATCTTCATTAGGCGTATCGACACAATTATCTTCATTATCCATAATGCCATCGTCATCCGTATCTAAACTATCCGAGCGATTCAAAGAAAGGACGTATTCGCCAGGCACAACGGCTGAAGGAAAGTCAAAATCTAAGGAGGTACCAGCTCCATTTCCAAATAACTGCCCCATAACCTGTAGGTTGTATTCGCCTGTCCGATTGGCCTCGATTGGCGTACCAGAAATAATAATACAGCCCAAAACACTATCAGGAAATACACAATTAGGAGGATTACAAGCATAATCTAGACCAATAGGTAAGCCCAAAATAGCATCCATATTATCAAGCGCAAAGCTATCCAAGTCAAAATCAAAGGGAGAAATATTTACCCGATCCGTTAATTTAACCGTAAAGGTGAGGTCATAAGGCATGCCTATAGTAGCAGGGAAATCCGCTAAACCACCATCTGGAAATACCGTTTCATCAAATGGAGTAGGGTAGAGTCCTAATGGTGCGTCTGCAAAGGAAGTGTCAGGTGTGCAGTTCTGAGCAAGCAAGGACAGAGATAAGCTATTCATCAATAATAGCATCCCAATCACGCATAGGTAGCGCATTGACTTCATAGTTCTTAGTTTTTATCTTGAATGTTTGGCAGGATAATCTATACAACGCAAGATTACAACTGCTACTAGTGGGGGGAGAACGGGGAATATATTTACAATATAGGAATAATTATTTTGATGGGGGGAAATTTCAATTGCTATTCCAAGATTAGTTCGGTAAAGTTTAGGTCATCTTCAATAAAAGTGCCGTAGGTATTTAAGATGGGTAGGTTTTTTTGATAGATTTCCTTTTTTTCGTGCCGTAGGTACGTAAGATGGTTTTAAATTAAAGTCACCTTGCGTACTTACGGCACGAAAATTTAGATGTGATGTCTTGTCCTATGTTCTGCTACCCCATCTTTAGCCCCTACAGGACTTGAAAATATCTCAATCATAAATGCTATACTGGTTTTAAAACTCAATACCGCCACCAATCATCAAATGCATTAAGAATTTCGATTTACCTTCCTGCAAAGGAATCGGAATAAAGTCAATATCTGCGGCATCTCTAATAGCTAGATTATATCTATTATTTTCGGTAAAATCGACGGGATACATCCGAATACCTGCAAATAAATGAATGTTGCGAAGGCTAGATTCACAATCAAATTTATAACCAGAAAAATAAAACGGAATTGCAATTTTAGCTCCAAAATAAGGTCTGAAACTGCTTAAATCAGCTACATCAGGAATGATTTCATTTTCTGGGCTAAACAAGGTACGAGGAAATTGCCCCTGGTCTTCTCCCCACAATAATCTAGTTTGATGACTGAAGAAAGCCCCTCCTTCGATTTCTACAATGGGTAGTGGGAAATAAAATTTCCAAGACAAGCCAGCACTTAATTGCGTTGCTTGAATAGCAAACTGTTCTTCGGGTAAAACTTGCTCAAATTCTTGGAAAGCACTTTGTGGATCTATTGCATAAGCTTGAAATTGATCTTGGTTAAAGTCCAATCGGATAGATTCAAAAGAAGCCTTTACATTTAAAGTAGAAAAAGAGCCTGTTTTTCGTTTATTTAATTGCCATTCAAAAGGCAAACGGAAACTTAAACTTGCTCGATGTGCTTGTTGTTCATTCCAAAACTCACTTACCCCTTCCTTTAAAAAAGCAGATTGACTGTATTCGAAGGCTAATAAAGGCGTGATGCTTCTAAAGTTATCACTTGCTTTGACAATGGGGTATATTAATTTTTGTTCATTTTCAGAATCTAAATTTTGTTCGACTTTTTCAGAAATAGTTCGCAATGCTTTAACGATTAATAATTGCTCTGTTTCTCTAGCAATTTTATTCGCTTCTCCTTTAGTTAAGCTAGTCGTCGTTTGCTGGTTTAAAAAATCTTTTAATTGCGCTTGCCAAACATTATTTTCTGGTACATAGTCCATCACTTCATCCGTTTTATCATCATATTTAGGAATGAAGACGATGTTTGGTTTCACTTGGGCAAAAAATTGATCCAATAAAGTCGTAACAATTCTCGGTTTGTCTTCATCAGTTGCAATGAGGTTTAAATTTTCTTTGATATCAATTTGGTCTCCTTGAAAATCATCTCTCAGGTAAGTTGCCTTCAGCCAAGATAATTTATGCGGTAAACCACTAAAGAATTTAGTCTCTCCTGCTCCTAAAATGATTTCCTCCAACTCGTCGTCCTCTGGCTTGGCTTGCATAAAAACCGTCAAGGTCGCATAAGGATGAATATTTTTTAATTGGTAACTATACTTAGAACAAGCATCTACTTCAATAAACCCATTTAAATTAAACAACTGCTCCGAAGTACTACTTAATTTAGGTTCACTAGGATCTTCTACTTTAGTTCGCTTTGGATCAGGTCTTCGATATATATTTACATTCGCTTTACTTGGGCGACTATCTGGGCGTTTTCTATTATCTTGTGCTACTGGCTGAGTAGGTTCTTCCGTAATAACGGGGTCGGGAGTTGGATTAGCAGCAATAGGGGCTTCTTTCGTTTTTTCTTTTGCTTTTTCAAGAATGGCCACTTGCAATTCTTCATCCATTTCTTGTTTGGGTAATTCTTCGGGCTGACTTTCCAAACGAGCATAAAATTCAGCTCGATTGGTTTCCCATTCAAACTTTAAATCTTCTACACTACCAATACTTTCAAATTCTCCGAAAAGCGCAGCTCTTTTTTCGCCACCATAATTCTTTTGCAAGATTAACTGACCATTATTATCAATGATACTCACCCGATATTTAGGCATAGTATAGTCGATCCGATAGGCGAAACCAGTACCAGGAATAGCGGTTTGCAATAGATAATTACTTTTTAAGCCTCTGGTAAAATCCACCCGAATATATAAATCTCCATTTTCAGCGACTTGGGTTAAGTTGTTGAAATTAAGGTCTATATCTTTTTGGGTTAATATATTACCAAAAGGTGTGCGAAAAGGAGTGACCTCCAAACTATAAGTAGCATAGTTTGATAAACTTTGTGCAAAGGAGAAAGAAGTCAGAAAGCAAGCGAAAATGGTGATTAGCCAGCGTGGTGTTTTTTGCATAGTATGAAATTTTGTCGATCCTTATTCAGCAGTTACTTAGACATACGTGGGACAAAATAAGAACTGCGAATTAAATACCATAGCATTTACTAGCGAAGACAGTAGGAAATGGCTTTGCTAATAATATAATATAGGTTATTTAATTCGCAGTCTGTGTAGTATTTTTTATTTTTTCAATCAAAAAATTATTGTTTTGGATTGAAGAGGGAGGGAATTATGTTAATATAGGGTAAAGATAGGGAATAATTAAAGTAGATGAAAGTGGAAAAATAAGAAAATTTACTTGATGTTTTTTGTTATTTATAAATTGTTGTTTTGCAGTTTTATACAATCGTAAAATAATTAATATTTGAATAAAAATTACTTTTAAAAGAGCACAGTTGGAAAGTGTTTCCAATAATAGTACTGTTTGGTGCTTAAGATGAGTTAAGGCAGGGATTATTGGTTCTTGGCAAAAGCATAAGTAGGCGCATGACTAAAAGGAGAAAATGGTTGGGATAGACAACATAAAACCTATTTCTTTTACAAATAATATAAAAATAATTAATGATTTCTTTTACAAATAAAATAGAAATACTATATTTGTTTTACAAAACTTATACTAATGAAAAAATATTTAGGCGAATTTGAGGAATTGATCCTAACCATTGTGGGCATTATTGGCGAAGAGGCATACGGAAATGCGATTGTTCAAATGATTAAAAAAGAATTGGATAGAGACGTTAGTTTGAGTGCCGTTCATATTACCTTATATCGCTTGGAGGATAAAGGTTTAGTCAAATCTATTTATGGTGGCGCAACGGCTACTAGAGGCGGTCGGCGCAAACGATTTTTCCAAATTTCTAATACTGGATTGGGCTATGTTCGAGAGATGCAGGCACAGCGAACAAGGTTATGGCGGCTGTTACCAGATTAACATTTGTATGATAGGCGAATGAATTCGATCGGTAAAGATAAATTTATTACAACTCCTGATTTTAAAAAACCGTGCCGAAGGTACGAAAGATGGGTAGCATAATTATGAACCAATCACCACCACCAAAATCACCACCAAATTGGGCAATTCGTTTCCTCGAATGGTTTTGTCCAGATGAATTGGTGGAAGGAATTTTAGGCGATTTATTAGAAGAATATGAATACAATAGCCAAGTACAGAATAGTGGGAAAGCTAATTTAGTC
Organism: Saprospiraceae bacterium; assembly: GCA_965277445.1. Classification (GTDB taxonomy): domain Bacteria; phylum Bacteroidota; class Bacteroidia; order Chitinophagales; family Saprospiraceae; genus JAFMDF01. The sequence goes on from CBDICY010000013.1 coordinate 1,243,834, forward strand.
TTTATCTGGAGCGTACTCCGTTTTTTTCATCCTTCCATTATCTTAAGAAATCACCGTACTGTAAATTTTATAAACATGGGAATTTTAAAAAATTATGTCAAAGTAGCTTTTCGCTCTTTTGGGCGACAGAAATTAACCACTAGTATCAATATTTTTGGTTTGACACTTGGAATTGCTTGTGCTGGATTGGCTTATCTGTTTAGGCAACAAGAACTCTCTTACGATAAATTTCATCACCAATCGGAGACGATCTACACCTTTATGACCAAGTTTAGAGGAGATATTAATTTTATCTCTACGCCTGGACCATTAGCACCGACTTTAGTAGCAGAATTGCCTGAAGTAACCGAAGGAATAAGATTACAAGGCAAGAAGGTATTGGTCGAAGCGGACCAAGAGGTTTTTAATGAACAGGTGTTACTAACCGATGCCCATTTTTTTGAATTCTTTGATTTTGACTTATTAATGGGCGATAAAAAGAAGGTACTAATCGATCTTAAGTCATTAGTTATTAGTAAAGAAAAAGCATTGAAATATTTTGGCAGCAGAGACCCTATTGGCGAGACGATTCAGTTAAATATGGAGGATAAATTAATGGACTTTGTCATTAGTGGAGTAGCGGCAAACCCTCCAGTAAACTCTAGTATTCAGTTTGGATTTCTAGTGCCTATCCAAGCGGCATTTCAACAAGAAAAGGAAAAATTAGCAAGTGATTGGGAGGGGTTTCCCGTTAAATCCTTTATTCGCTTAAAAGACAAAGTTGACTATGCCAGTTTTGTGACTAAATTGCCAGCTTTTGCTAGTTCCAAATATCCAAAAAGTGAAGATGCAGGGGAAGCAAAAATGACGAGCAATTATCAATTTTTGCCTCAACCTTTGGATGATTTCCATTTTAATGGCTTTTCAGATGTTGGCATAGCAGCAGGTGGAAAAATGATTAATGTAAAAAGATTGAGCTGGATTGGTATATTAATTTTGCTAGTTGCTTGTTTTAATTTTATAAACCTCTCGAATGCTAAAAGTTCTCAACGACTAAAAGAGGTAGGCGTTCGTAAAGTATTGGGAGCTAGGAAAATGCAATTGAAAAAACAATTTATTGTCGAAGCCATTTTGATTAGTTTAGTAGCATTTGTTTTAGCTATTTTATTGATGGACTTTTCGATGCCTTATATTGAAAACTTAACCGATTATTCCTTGATGATAGAATGGTTCAACCCTTCCGTTTTACTACCAATAGCAGGGATCGCTTTACTGGCTGGTTTATTGGCAGGGCTTTATCCTTCTTTTTTATTATCCAATCTAAAAGTAGTCGATACCTTTAAATCCACCTTCAAAGTTGGCGGAAATAATTGGGCAACCAAAGGCAGTTTAATCATTCAATTTGCAGTAGGGGTGGGGCTATTAAGTTGCACTTTTATAATGTATCAGCAACAAGCCTTTATTCATAATAAAAATTTGGGCTATAATACAGAAGAAGTGGTGGTGGTGCCTTTTCAAATCAGTTATGGGGAGAAAGAAAAAGGCAATCAGTTATTGCGACAATATAAACAAGAATTGAATCAAATGGTGGATATTGAAAAAGTTAGTGGGGTATCGTGGTCGTTTACTAAAGGAAATGCTGTTTCTTTTATTAAAGACGAAAGTGGCAAAACAGAATGGTTGACTTTTTACCGAGTAGAGCCTACGTTTATTCCAATGATGGAAATGGAATTAGTCGCTGGTCGAAATTTTCGACAGGAGGAAGAGGGGGCAGAAAATAAGGGCGTAATTGTGAATGAGACTTTTGTGAAAAAATATGAGGTAGAAAAACCAATTGGGTATAAATTACCCAAAAAATTTCAAGATTATGCGGATGCCACGATTATCGGAGTCGTAAAAGATTTTAATTTTGAAAATTTACGAAAATCAATTAAGCCAGTTCTCTTGACCACCGAAAAGGGATATATAGGGAATGCCTTAGTAAAAATTAAACGGGAAAACACTAAAAATACCATTGCGAAATTGGAAGAGAGTTGGCAAAAAATAAATTCTAATACTCCCTTTAAATTTTCCTTCTTAGACGAAGATGTTCAACGACAATATGCCGCAGAAGCACGCTGGAATAAGGTGTTTACTGGCGCAACTATCTTTATTATTGTAATAGCTTGTTTGGGCCTATTCGGTTTAATTGCCTTAACCTTAGCAGAAAGAACCAAAGAAATTGGCGTAAGAAAAATATTGGGTGCTTCGATTATGGATATCACTTGGATGGTCGCTCGACAGTTTATCTTGATGCTCTTAATTGCGTCAATTATTGCAATACCTATAGTGATTTATGGCATGAATGATTGGTTGAGTAATTTTGCTTACCAGATTGATATACAATGGTTTATATTCTTTATCGCAATTATGGGAACAGCACTTTTGGCTTTATTTACTACGGCTATTCAAACAATTAAAGCAGCTTTGAAGAATCCTGTAGATGCGCTGCGGACAGATTGATAGAAAGCTACCAAATTTTCTCCGCCTTGCCTGCTTCTACCCATTGGCTCCAATCTTTATTATAAGTATGTATTTTTTGAGTAGGTTGACCATTTTTATCGACTAGAGGATAATCTTGATTGACCCACTCAAAAATGCTTCCATATAAATTATGGACATTGGTAAACCCTTTTTTACGAAGTTTTTCTCCAATTTTTTCACTTCGATAACCAATAGAGCAATATAGTACCACCTTAGCGTCTTTCGGAATACTTTTTAATACCACTTTATTGAGTTTGTTATAGCCAATAAATTGAGCATTGGGGATATGACTAACCTCGTATTCTTCTTTTTCTCTAGCATCTAAAATATAGACATCTTCCGTTTCATTTTTTAATTCCTTCACGCCTATGGTAGGTACCGTAAAACTAATCGTCCGACTGATTTTTTGATCAAATGCAGGATTAACGGTATGTGGTCGTATTGTGGGTGCTTGCGCACAACTAGCAATACTTATTAATAAAAAAGAGGTATAAATTAATAGTTTTTTCATGATTGTTGAATTTTTTATTATCGTTGACAGAGGAATCTTAAACCTATCACGGGTGTAATCGGGATTTGTCCCAGCGTGCCTAGGTACGAAAAGATAGGTAGTAAATGAACAGGATCAATATTTCCCATCTTTCGTACCTACGGCACTATTTCCTTGGGGACAAATTCCGATTGCGTCCATATGTCACGTTTTTCAATTAAATGGATTTAAGATTTATGATGTAAGAACTATGATTTAAGATTTTTAAGGAGCGGATAGTCGTTAAATATCCTCCAATTGCTCAGGCCCCTCTCCAACCCAATCAGAAATCCACATACCGTCTTCACAAAGGGGAACCAATTGCTCCTCAATAAAAGGACGGACTTCATGAATAATACTTTCTGGATAAAGCACATGCAAATTAGGACCAGCATCCAAACTAAAATAGATGGGGTGCTTAGTAGTTGCCCTGTAATTCCGAATTAACTCAATCATTTTCAAGGAGTTCGGCTGCATCAAAACATAAGAAGGATCAGAAGTCATCATTAAAGCATGCAAAGTCAATGCCTCATTTTCTGCGATTTTACCAAAGGTTTCTACATCCCCATTTTTCAAAACTTCTACTAACTGCTGCATTCGATCATTTGCCTGTTGATACCGAGGGGCAGCATAAGCATTGCCTTCCATTAATGCATGCCCCGCACGACTAGACACACTTTTTTCTCCTTGACTGGCAATTAAAATATCATCATGGAAATTTTTGTAAACTTCATGTAATTCCTCCGAAAAAGGTACGGCGAATTCATTAGAAGAACCGATAATCGCATTCGTCTCGCCCCAAGCTGCCATGCCACCATAAATAGACCGACAAGCAGATCCTGATCCTAATCGGGCTACATAAGAGGCTTTTTTATCAAACAACTCATCGTCCTGCAAAGTTTGAAATAACTCATCTTCCAAGGTACATAAACATAAAGCCAACGCACTCATACTTGATGCCGAAGAAGCAATTCCTGCTGAATGCGGAAAAGAATTCCCTGATTTTACGGTTAAATGTAACTGATTTAAAAAAGGAAAAATGGGTCGAATACTTTCCAAAAATTTAACCATTTTTACTTTGAACGCTTCATTCTCTTCTCCATGAAAAGTGAAACCCAAAGAGATGCCTTCCCCTTGATCCGTTTTGGGTTCGTAACTTAAAATGGTTTGGGTAAAAGCATTTTCCAAAGTAAAACTAATGGAAGGATTTCTAGGAAATTGGATACCATATTTACCCCAATATTTAACAATAGCTAAATTGGAAGGACTTTTCCAATTAATGGTTCCTTTAGCGGTGTGAGTAGCATCTAAAATTAAAGCAGGATTATCGAACATTGAAGGATAACGGTTTGAATTTAGGAAAGGGGCAAATTTAAGATATTTTGGGAGGAGTTGATGAGTTACGGGTTACGAGTTTCGTGTTGCGAGTTGATTATGGAATTTTTGCTAGATTTTAGGAATATTTGGGAAGTTCAATTATTTAACTCCGAATTGCAGGTTATGGATTTTGAATTACAAAGGTGTGAAATTTGAGAACTAATAATCAATAATCAACAGTTTCTACAATAGTTGACTAAAATTCTATTCAACCCGCAACTCGTAACCCGCAACTCGACAAACTACTTCAGCTTATGCGAAATATCCAAATCATACAAAACGGCATCTAAAATCTTATCTTCCCCAACTTGGTATTTATCTCTTAGTCGATAGCCATAAACTCGACTTAAAGTACTCCAGTAACTAGCGGTAAAACCACCTCGAAGACTTTTCATTAAGTCGTAAAAACTAGTATCCAATTCCTTTTCTATCATCTCAATCAAAATCTTGCCTTGGGTCTTACTCAGGTTTTTCAAAGGATCCGTAAAGTCTTTTTTTAATTTTTTGTGGAGTCGTTTGATATGTTTTTTTCGTTTTCGTTTATTCATGGTTTGGGTGACATGCTCCACTTCCCGAAAAATTTTAATTGCCTCGACCGCATAAGGATAAACTTTAGTCGCATACCGCTTATATTTTTGGTAGCGAATATATTCATCAGGATCATCAAAATTTCTTGGTACAGAAATCGAAACCCCTTCTAAGTCAGAGACTAGGAGGGTATCAAATTCAGAATATTCAATACCAACAATTTGACCATCTAACTTATCTTTAACTACAGGCAGGCTATCTTGCGCCATGAGGGTAGAACTGATTATAAGCCCTGAGAAAAGAAGTAGAATATGTTGAAAAATCAATTTCATTAATGCTGTTTTCTTATTAAACGCTTTCTAAATTGGTTTAAGTTTAAATCTTGTGGTTATTCTTTTGTTAAAGGTGGTGAGGTTACGAGGCGACAAGGCAAGAGGTAACAAGGTTGAAAGGCAATATAGGGGCATACCTTTTAACCCTTACACCTCGTAACCTTGTTACCTCTTAAAATAATTTCCCTTGTATAGCAAAACTCTTTGGATTTTCCAATCGTAATAGTTCTTTTTTAATATTCACGCCACCACCAGAATAACCAACCATAGCACCATCTTTACCAATACAACGATGACAAGGCACGATAATAGCAATCGGGTTATGTTTATTGGCTAAACCAACTGCTTGATAAGCTTGTGGATTTTTAATCAATTTGGCAATTTGTCCATAAGAAATAGTACGTCCATAAGGTACATCTAATAAGACCCGCCAAACCTTTTTATTAAATTCCGAAGCTCCTGACCAATCTAATTTTAAATCAAAAGTAGTCCGCTTGCCCGCAAAATAGGCATTGAGTTGTTGGGCGCATTTTCGCAATACTTTTGGCAAATCCTCTGTAATTGGTTTTTCATAGTCTAATCGGAGGACAGATCGAACCCCTTTTTCGCTGCCAATTAATTCAAAAAGTCCAAATTTTGTATAAATAACTGCTCGTTGTTCCATGGTATTACTTTTTAGAAGTCAGAAGTCAGACCGAAAATTTCATTTTCTGTCAGAAGTCAGATTTAAACAGGAGTAAACTGCTGAAAATCAGTAATTTAAATGGTTTGAATCTACCTTCTGACAGTTTATGTAATAAACGGTCTCCCTTCTGACTGCTTTTCTATAATAATAAGATTCTGTTTTTAAAGTTATAGTTGTGTGCTTTGTGACGCAATAAAGTTAAGGTATTTCTTTATTTTTGGCAGCACATTCAGTATTAGACTTATTACCTTTTTAATTATAGCCATCTGAAAATACTTTTTTGATAGCATCCCGTCCGTAAACGGTTTACTAGATTCCCCGAATCTAGTTCATCCTCTAAAAAATTCTTCAATAGAAGGACTATTCAATAATTTTTTAAAGAAAACTATCAAAAAAAACTAAATTTCATATAACTATTTTCAAAGGGTAATAAGTCTATTCAATTATTCAACTGTAAAAATTAGCCTTGAATTTACCCATAAAATTTGCTCGTCGTTACCTCTTTGCCAAACGGTCTACCAATGCCATTAACATTATTTCTGGCATTACTGTTTTGGGTTTAGCCATTGGAACCGCTGCTTTAATCATTGTCTTGTCGGTGTTTAATGGCTTAGGAGATTTGATAAAAAGTATGAGTAGTAGCTTTACGCCTGATGTGAAAGTAGCGCCTTTGAAAGGGAAAGTATTTGTGCCAAATGAGGATAAGTTGCTGAAAATTATTGCATTGCCAGGGGTAGCCCACGTTTCGAAAACCCTTGAAGAGATTGCGCTTTTTGAATATCGAAAAAGCAATACTTTCGGCACGTTAAAAGGAGTGGATCATAATTTTCATAAAGTAACTGGCGTCGATTCAACCTTACAAGGCGAATATTTATTAGATAACGAATTAGCTAATTTTGCCATATTAGGGAGAGGCATGCGGGATAAATTAGGGGTGCGGATAGATAGTCCACAGGACAATGTGTTAAAAGTCTATATGGCGAAACGGAATAAATCGCCTAAACCTTTTCGAGAAAAACTGGCTGTTCCAAGAGGTGTTTTTAGTATCCAACCAGAATACGACCAGAAATATGTGCTATCTTCCTTGGAATTTGCGCAGAGTTTAATGAATTATAAAAAAGAAGTTAGTTTTTTAGAAATAAAATTAGACCCAAACATTGATCAAACAATCACTTTAGCCGAAATACGAACTATTTTAGGTTCAGAATTTTCGGTAAAAGATAGGTATGAACAAGATGAAGGATTTAATAAGGTGATGAATATTGAGAAATTTATTACAGCTTCGGTTACTAGTCTCATTTTAATGCTTTTTTCCTTTAACATGGTAGGCGCATTATGGATGGTAGTAATGGATAAAAAGAAAGACATTTCTATTTTAAAGTCAATGGGCGCCTCTGACAAACTAGTTCGAAATATTTTTTTAAATGAAGGCATTTTATTAACTTTGGTGGGGATGGGTGCAGGTTTTGTCTTGGCATTATTTCTCTATTTTTTACAAAAACAATTTGGGATTGTACCTAGCCCAGGCTTTATTGTAGAAGCTTATCCTATTCAAATCCGATTTATGGATTTTGTTTGGACCGCGATTATTGTATTTGTTGTCGGATTAGTTGCATCGATAGGTCCTTCTTTGAAGGCAGCTAGTATTCCTGCTATTGTTCGAGAAGATTAGCAGGAATACCGTCGAATCCGCACGACTGCGCAGAGCGGGTAGGTTCATTCGACCCATTCTTGAATAAATAAGTTATAGAGATTAGGTGCAAGCTGAGTTTCAAAAATTTTTAAATTAAGAAAAATATGACCAAAAAAGAATTAAAGAACCAATACAAAGAGACAAAATTCCCTATGGGTGTTTTTCAAATTAAAAACCAAGTAAATGGGAAAATCTTATTGGATAGTGGTCTAAATATGCCTGCCAAATGGAAACGTCATTTAATGGAATTAAAATTTGGAAGCCATAGAAATAAGGTGCTCCAACAAGAATGGAAGCAATTTGGCGCAACTGTTTTTGTCTATGAAGTAGTCGCAGCATTGGAATATAAAAGTGCTACCGAAGATTATGGTAAGGAAGTCGCTACTTTAGCAGAATTATATCTAGAAGAGTTAATGCCTTATGGCGAAAAAGGGTATAATAAACCGTCAAAGAGATAACCTTTAGAGTAGCTTAGACCTCTGGCCTGAATAGGTGTATTACGACTACTCAGACAAGCCGTCTAAGCTACAAAAGATAATAAGAATCACTCAATCAATCCCCGATTCTTAACTGCCAATTCCAAAATCGCCTTCACTTCTTCCTCCAATAAATAACCTTGTTTTACTAAATTTTCGGTTGCTCTTTTGTAAGCAGCATAATAGAAATCAAAATTAGGATACCTTTCTTCTATGGCTTTTCTAGGGTCACCAGTCTTTTGTTTCTCTTTATTGGTTTTAGGAAATGGAATATAACCGCCCGTTAATCTTAATAATGCACCTTTGGCACCTATAGAAGCAGTCCGTAAATTCCAACCAGTATAAGTGCCAGTAGGCACCGCAACGGCAGGTACTTTTAGCATCCCGATTTCATTATTGTCGACATCTAATTTAGGGAGGTAACTTGGATAAATTTCCTGAATAATTGGCGGATGTTGGGTAATAAATTTAGTGGTCAAGAAATTAACTCCAAAGTCAGCAATATAAGCTTGTTGAATAATTTTTGGATAGTCGATAGTGGGCAATTTTTTCCAACCAACAGCAGTTGCTTCCCAAGGAACCAATGTACCATCTTTAAATTTAGGATAAACACTTGGTGGCGGTATTTTACCCGTTTTAATCCAATCATCTAAAGCAACGATAAGTGTCCGTACAAAAGGCGAATAATTGGTATGATTGATGGCAATCGTCCCTGCTTTTTTATTTTTTGGAATGCCATTACCAGCACCATGCTGTCCTACAATCGCATAAAATCGAACATTTTCAGGGATAACCGCATCCATTAATGGATGTTGACGAATATGAGAAAGGGCAGCACAACGATGCCAATATTCTGCGGAAGATTGGATGTGCATGATTTTAGGAATCACCTTTTTAGCAGTTGCCAGCTTTAAAAGACCATCCTTTTTTTTCGTAAATAAATCGGTCGATTCATTATACGTAAAAGGAAAAACATCCGCAGGAAAAAGGTGGCTTTCTCGTTGAGTGCTAAAGCGAGTAGGAGAGGCGAAACGATGGTTGAAAAAGCCCATTCCAGCACCTGCCACCATCGGAACAGCGCCGTCAAAGACTTTTCGACCCTGTTCATCTTCATTAAACCCTTCGTATAAAAATAGTCTAATCGCTCGACCACTTTGCGAAATGCCAAAGCTCATGGTACGGTCAATAAAAGGTTGATTAGAAAAATCTAAAAGAGGATTGGTGGCTACTTTTTCATACCGTAAAAAAGAAACAATATCTCGAATGCCTGCAAAACCCAAACCTTGAACAATCGGATTTTTAGCCTCATAAATTAATTCATAAATATAATTGGCTTCAAAACTATCTTCCAGAACTAATTCCACTTCGGGCAAACCATCTCTTTCACAAGTATAATCGTCCCAATTACTTTCTATATAAAATTGATCGTTAGCAATAACTTGTCTTGGGTCAATTTCTCGCATTCTTTTTGTCAAAGTGGCCATTTTATGCCCTTTGCCCGTCGGTTCATACGCTCCATGCCCACCACCATTCACATTTAAGCGCTTTTTCCCTTTTTGACCAATCAGTTCTACTCTAATTTTACCCGTTAAAGTGGACTCATTTTCCCCATAAGCAATCGGCGCGCACAATCTTAACTTGTTTTTATTAGGCAATAATTCCCCAATCCAACCAGTAGAGACAAACACAAAACCTCTAGAAAAGAGCGCATTGGTTTCGGCATCGACATAAGGCAAAAGCGTACTGCCTCTATTGTTAAATTCATAGATTAAACTACCATTGATTTTACTCTTATCCGTAGGAATAATTAGGATAATGTCGGTCGAAAACGTAACTAGTCCATTTTCATTTCTTTTGGCTAATTGTACATCCACGACTGCCTGATTAATAGCAGCTAAAGGATCAATCTCAAAATAAACTTTGCCTTTCAAGACATCATAAGCACCAATATCGCCAAATTGTTTACCGTTTTGGTAAAGGCTCGTACTTTGAATATCCAGATGGGTAACTTTTGCTGATAGGGAGTTAATTAGAAAAAGGCAGCAATAACTGTAGCACAGAATAATGGTTTTGAATCGCATTGTTTATAGGCTCGTAGGTAATAGTATTTAATGATGAACGATGAATGATAAATGATGAATTGGAGAATTGTTAAAATCAAAACGGAAATAAGCCAAAGCTGACAAGGAGGGAACTTGTCTTTCAATATTTCACGAATTCATCGTTCATCATTTATCGTTCATCATTTGGACTCAAGTAAAGTTACCATTAAATTTAAATTCTACTAACCTAACAACTCTAGATATTCGTCAGGAATCGGCAAACCTTGAAAAAAGCCAGTAAATCCTGCTAAAATTAAGAGACCAATGACCCCGCCAATCAACATAATTAATTGAGCCTGCTTATCCGCAGCAATATTCCAACCCAAAGCCGTTATTTTTTGGCGATGAACACAAGCAACATGCGCAAAAAAGGCAAAGACGCCTAAAAAGTAATAAGGAATGAAAAATAATAGTTGAGGAAAATGGTTGACCACCATTGCCCCAAACCAAAAATTAGTATCGACTTCCAAGTAGTACCGACCGACAAAAATGGCAATAGGGTGAACGGTTAAAAAAAAAGCAAGATATAGCCCAGAATAAATATGAATTTTGTCAAATCCATTTTGTAGGTTTTTCTTTTTGTTGCGATAAAGGCTAATCCCTGCAATAATTTGGGTAATACAAGCACCGATTAGTAATACTTCAAATAATGGATTTCGATAAATCAATCTGACTATTTCCATTATCTCCATATGCTTTTCAGGGCTAATGAGTGCAAATAAATGATTGCCAAAATGAAGGACAATAAAAACGCTAATAAAGAGACCAGAATAATAATGTACTTTTTTCATGATTGTCAATTTTTAGTGTAAGATTTATTAGTTGACAATTGAATGACTTATTTCGTGACCTTAAATTGATTTTTTTTGCCATCCTACTAGTTCGTCAAAACCAATGGCATCCTATTCATCGGGATATTCCCAATCTCCCCGATATTCCCGTCTCAATAAAGCATTAGCCGCAGCATCATTAACAATATTTTCGTTCAAGCCATCCCATTCAATACTCCGACCTAACTTATAAGAAATCATCCCCAAATGACTAATATTAGTCGCCAAATGCCCCTTTTCAATATCACAAATGGGCAATTTATTTGCCTCAATCGCCTGAATAAAATCTGCCCATAATTCTTTTATATTTTGATGATCAGGCGCATTTAAAGAAGGTGCTTGATGAATGACTTCTGCATTTTTGTTTCTAGGATAAAAAGACCAACCATCTCGCCAACCGAGGTGCAAAGTACCTTTCGTACCATAAAAATAGCAACCGATACTGTGTCCTTCATTTTCGTTTTTAGCAAATAATTTATGCTCCCATTGAAGGGTGAAATCTTCAAATTGATAAATCGCCAATTGGGCATCAGGCGCATCGGTATTATCTGCTCGAACGTACCGATTGCCCGTTGAATAAACGGAAGTAGGATATTTTTCATCCGTCCACCAAAGCACTTGATCAAACCAATGAATGCCCCAATCCCCAATTTGTCCATTGGCAAAATCAAGGTATTGCCGAAAACCTTTGGGATGAATGCCTGGGGTATAATCCCGATAAGGTGCAGGTCCTAGCCACATATCCCAATTTAAACCTTGAGGAATAGTGGTCGGTGCAGTTTTTTGCCCAGCCGTTGCCCAATTATAATTGACAAAGCATTTTACTTGATGCACTTTACCTACCATGCCCGATCGTAAAAAATCCATTGCCATCATATTATGCGGCGAGACTTGCCGATGCGTACCTATTTGCACCGTTTTCCCATATTTTCGAGCCGCATTTAAAATAGCCCGTCCTTCTCCGATGGTATGACCGATGGGTTTTTCCAAGTATAAATGTGCCCCTGTTTTAATAGCTGCGATCGCTGGTAAAGCATGCCAATGGTCAGGTGTGCCAATAATGGCAATATCTATCTTTTCTGTGGCTAATAAATTGCGGTAATCTTCATAAATTTTGGGTTGGTCATTAGTTAATTTATCGACTTCCGCCTTCGCAGCATCTAAAGCTCGTTTATCCACATCACAAAGTGCCACGACTTTACAGTTTCCATGTGCAATAGCTTCCCGAAGGATATTCATGCCCCACCAACCGCTACCAATAAGCGCGATACGGTAAATTTTAAAATGGCTTAAGGCGGACAAAAGCGGTAAGGCGGAGATAGTTAGACTACTGTTTTTGACAAAAGATCTTCTATTCATAATTTGTAAGCTAAAAGGCGATCAATTAGTTGATTGAAGAAATGTAGAAAGAATCTTTAACTTATTATAATTCCTTCCCTTTTTTAGCCTAATTTTGAGCCACTTAAATAAGCTATGTGTATGCAAACTTTTCTTTTCAATCCTATATTTTGGGTGTTTTTAGTGGTGAGTATAGCTATGTTTTCTAAAAAGAAAAGGTGGAAAATAATGAGTATACTTTTTTTTTTACTCCTAACAAGCGAATGGGTGTCTTATAATATGCTTTTTTTTTGGGAGGAAAACACCGCACTTAAGGGAAAGGAAATAACAAAATTTGATATAGGACTCGTATTAGGTCCTTTTGTTCAATTCAAAGGAGGGAAATTTAGTGAAGAGAATCCAAACTGCCAGCCCATTAATCGTTTTCAAGAGGCAATAGAATTATATGAGCAAGGTAAGTTTCAAAAATTCCTATTAGCAGGGGATGATGATACTGAGCAAGCAAGGGCCTATCTTTTGCATATATGTGTGTCTCCAGCAGATATAATAGTAGAGGGTAAATCCCAAAACACCTATGAAAATGCGCTTTTCTCTAAGCAATTACTTGCTCAAAAAGGGTATACCCATAAAAATATATTACTGATTACTTCTGCGTCTCATATGCGAAGAGCAAAAAAATGTTTTCAAAAAGTAGGGCTAAGAATACTGCCTTATAGTGTAGATTATCATTCCTTTACAACTGACTATATAGGATTAACACTCAGGTATGTTGTTCCTAGTGAACATGGAGTCGCTTATTGGCGAATATTATTTAGAGAATGGGCAAGCATGCTCGTTTTTTGGTTGTATGGGTATATATAATCACTCAAGCTAATCTATTCACCAAACCTTTCAAAAGTTCCTTTTTCGTTAGCAAATCTGTTCCAGAAATTTCTGCCCGTCGCACTTTCCAAAATTTAGGCATGGCCCATTTACCTTGACTAAACGAGTACAAATAAGACAGTTCTATAAATTGTAAAGCAGAATTGATGACCCAAAAAGAACTAGCTTTACTAATGGTAAACCCTAATTTTTCTGCGGTACGGTCACTAAAAAAATAACTATGTCCAACAATATTTACCTCAGAAGATAATTGACCGCTTTCAATTCTTCCGATAATCACTAAAAGGGCTTTAAAATAATGTTGTAACAACGTTTTTTGTACTTTTTTGCCCCGGTCTGCCCATTTAAAATTGACTAAATAATCGAAAGTAAAGACATTATGCAAATCATATTGCTCTTCTGTTTGAACCGTAGAGATAACTAGAGGTGTTAAGTATTTGAAATAACCAATTAGCCGAAAGAAAGGAACACTTACCAAATTGAGGAAGGGTGCTAAAAATGGGAGTATTAATAAACCGTAAGGTTTCATGATTAAAGGTATCATAGCACCAAATCCGATAATCATCAGTAAAATGGCGACTATCCATTGGACAAATTTTGGTAAATCGTAAAATCGACGCATATTTCTGCTTGAAGGTGATTACATTTGTGAAAAGGGATCTATGGATAAAATAGATTATTTCCTATTTTGTTGTTTATAAAAAAGAAGTTTACTTGGAAAAAATAGATATACAGATATTAAATAAAGATTTAGTGCCACAAGATTGTATTGATTTTGTAACAAACCCATCTTCTGGAGGCATTGATGTTTTTATCGGTACTGTTCGGAATCAAACAAAAGGGAAACGAGTGGTAAAACTCGATTTTGAAGCTTATGTACCAATGGCAATGTCGGAAATGCGAAAAATTGCAGAACGTGCTTGCGAGCAATGGCCGATTGAAAAAATATCCATGCATCATCGAATTGGTACGTTGGCAATTGAAGGCATTGCAGTAGTGATCGCCGTTGCGACGCCACATCGTAAGGCTTCTTTTGATGCTTGCCAATTTGCCATTGATACTTTAAAAGAAACTGTTCCCATTTGGAAAAAAGAATTTTTTGAAGATGGGGAAGTTTGGGTTGCGGCTCACCCGTGATAGGATAACAGGATTTTATCCTTCTCATTTTTAGATTTGTAATTTTCAATTTTACATTTTGAATTTCCTCAATGACGATTTTAAAAGATAAAAAGACGGCGATTATTTTTGGGGCAAGTGGCTTAGTTGGTGGACATTGCCTACGAGCATTATTGGAGCAAGAAGCTTATATCGAAGTCCGAAGTTTTGGCCGAAAACTTTTACCTATAAAACATCAAAAACTAAAGCAATTTATCCTAGATTTTGATAAAATGGCCGAAATGGATAAGGAGGTAAAAGGGCAAGATGTATATATTTGTTTAGGTACAACAAGAGCAAAAGCAGGTCGAGATGGTTTTATTAAAGTAGATTTTGAGTATTCTTTTAATGCGGCTAAATATGCCGCAATGAATGGAGCAAATCAATTACTATTGGTATCTTCGATTGGGGCAGATAAAAATTCATTCCTGTTATACCCTAAAACCAAAGGACAGTTAGAAGAAGCGGTCAAATGCTTGCCATATTGGGCAACTCATATTCTACAACCTTCCTTACTTTTAGGCAACCGGCAAGAAACCAGAATTGGAGAGAAAATGGCGATTGGCATTAGTTCAATAGTCAATCGTTTTACAGATGGATTATTGGGAGTCTATACGCCAATTGAAGCGGAGACGGTGGCTAAAGCAATGGTGCAATTAGCTCAAAGAATTGATGGTGGAGTACATACACATACTTCAGCGGAGTTGATAAAGATGGTGGAACAGCAACAGTTGATAGCATAGGCTTTTATTTCAAAAAGGATACGATTATAGGGAGAGTGGAAATCTAAAAATGTAACACGACTCTCCTAAGTCGCACGCCTAATTATTGACATAAAATTTTCACCATAAAACTCCAGATATTAAACAGCTTACTTACAAAATTATCCCGTGAAACGGATAGCTAAACAAGCAAATTGTCAAACTCAGCAATTTTTTCTAAAAACTTCGCCCTATAAGTTCTACCAATGGGAATTTTCTGACGATTTACCAACAAAAAATCCTTTTCAATTTTATCAATTTGCTGTAGTGAAATAATAAAACTCCGGTGAACCCTACAGAAATAACTCGGAAGATGAATGCTCAATTTACTAAGCGTGGTTCGTTGTAAAATACGTTTGCCTTTAAGATGATATGTGACATAATTTTCATCCTTTTCTAAATAATAAACAGCTGTCCATTTTAATTTATGGGTGCTTGTACCACTTTTTAATAGGAATTCATTGGGAATAGTTGCAATAGACGGAGTCCTGATAACAGGTTTTTCTATTGGTGCAACCATTTTCTCTTCTGCTACCATTGGATTGGTCATCAATGGATGTTTTTCGGCGGCCTGATAAAAATTAAACATTCGGATAATGGTAGCCAATCCAATAATAGAGAGTAGTAAAAAGGCATTTCGAATTAATGGAATTTCATTAAAAAAAGTATAGGTTAGCCCCGTATCTTTTAGAATAGTACCAATTAAATCCGAGCCAATGATCCAACGATCGAGTAAGGTAGTCGCAAGAAAAAGCAATAAAAAAGAACTCAGAAATTTTCCATAGGCTTTTTCCTTAAAAATAAATCGAGGGAGTAGGTAATAAATGACAAGGTAGGTGGTAGCCATCATCAAAGGCAATCGCACCATATTAAACCATAGAAATTCTACACCGTCTGTTTCTTTAGCCAAATAAACGGTACTAGTCCATAGGATAATGATCGTCCAGAATAATAAATGCTTTAAGAGTCGCCACATAAATTTTAAGTAGAAGATTTTATTATTACAATAGAAAGCGTTTTTGTACAATTTTCAAAAAAAAGCAGCAACATTAACCATCAAAAACAGGTCGTTCTCGTCAATTATAAGGAGTTAGTCCCATATTTCAATATTTTTGGGACAAATCGAAATCAATTTCCGACGATATGAAAAAAATCATTGTAGTTATTCTATTTCTTTTTCCGCTTCATTTCCTGAATGCACAAGCAATATCCCCCACCGTTTCCTTAGATATTCAGCCGATTACCAACCCTATAAAAGTCGATGGAAAATTAGAAGAGACAGTTTGGAAAGAACTTTCACCTGCTACTAATTTCTGGAAACAAGCCCCCGTAGATGGAGAACAAGCGACCAAGCAAACAGAAGTCCGAATGGGGTACGACGATAAATTTGTGTATTTATCCGCAGTCTGTTGGGATGATCCTAATTATGTGATTCAGACCCTAAAACGAGACAATTTTGGAGAGAGTGATGTATTTGCGGTTGTCATTGATCCCGTTAACCAACAAGCCAACGCTTATGCTTTTGCCGTCAATGCAAAAGGAGCGCAATCTGAATTGTTGATCTCCCCTAATTCCTCGGATGAAAGTTGGGATAATAAATGGTTTGTGGCGGTACAAAATGAGTCGAATAAATGGACGGTAGAAATGGCGATTCCTTTTAAGACACTCCGTTTTAAGGCAGGCTTATCCGAATGGGGAATCAATTTTGTAAGACTCGATCCAGGGACTAATGAAACCCATGTTTGGTCACCTGTTCCTCGTCAATTTGATTTCTTTGATTTAGGTTATTTAGGCAATTTAGCTTGGGATAAAGCACCTCAAAAAGTAGGCAAAAACATTGCATTGATACCTTACGCAAGTGTAGCAAAAGATAAATTTTATCAACCAACTGAAAGAAAAGCAGAAGATTTTTCCGTTGGTGGTGATGCGAAAGTAGCGATAAGCCCAACTTTAAATTTGGATTTAACCTTTAATCCCGATTTCTCCCAAGTAGAAGTGGATCAACAAGTAACGAACTTATCTCGATTCAATATTTTCTTTCCAGAACGCAGGCAGTTTTTTCTAGAAAATGCGGATATATTTAATCAATACGGGCAATATGCCGATCGTCCTTTTTATTCTCGTAGAATCGGTTTGGATGCTGGCGGAAATCCAATTCCTATTTTATATGGCATTCGATTAAGTGGAAATGTTAGTTCGAAGTCTAGGATAGGTTTGATTAATATGCAGACCAAAGATGGAGATAATCGTTTTGGACAAAATTATAGTGCCGTCACTTTTCAACAAAGACTTTGGAAACGATCTTTCTTAAAAGGGATTTTTCTAAATCGACAAGCTTATCAAGATAATGAAAGTATCGCTACTAATTATGGTAGAAACCTAGGTGGCGAATTTAATTTCTCAACACCTGATGGGAAAATCCGAACCAACATTGGTTTGATGCAATCTTATAAAAATGGATTCACGAATAAAAACCAGCATTTATATGGGCGGTTCGATTATGATGGGCAAAATTTTAGGACGTTTCTGACGGTTCAGCATTTAGGGGGAAATTATTTTGCTGATATGGGCTTCAATGGTAGATTGGTTAATTTTAATCCTGAGACGGGGGAATCAACTAGAGTAGGGTATACCCAAATTGGGAACATGCTCAATTATTACATTTATCCAAAAGAAAGTAAAAAAGTGAATTTTCATTGGGCTGGTGTAGAAAATTTTGTCTACATCAATGACAATGCGAATGGTTTAACCGAATGGTACACCCGTTTGCGTCATTTTATCTTTTTTCAAAATACCAGTCAATTGCGTTTTCGCTTAAATAATAATTATGTGGATTTGCTTTTTCCTTTTGGGATTACGGAGACTCCTTTGCCCGCTAATTCCTATAATATGACCGAATTTAATGTGCAATTTAATACGGATGTCCGAAAATTATTAAACACGCAAATGTTTATCGTTTATGGGCAATTTTATAATGGCACTAAGTTGACTTATCGTGGAAGTGTGTCTTATCGAGCACAACCTTGGGGCAATTTTACCCTAGGTTTAGAACGAAACGATATTTGGTTACCTGAATTATACGGCAACCTGCATTTTACCTTAGCCACCGCCAGAATGGAAATCAATTTTGCCACTAACTTATTCTGGACGACCTTTTTGCAATACAATACCCAACGAGATAATTTTAATATCAATAGCCGTTTTCAATGGCGATTTGCGCCCATGTCGGATCTGTTTTTTGTGTATACCGATAATTATGCGATTGAGGATTTATTTGGCCCGAAGAGTCGGAGTTTTGTTTTAAAGTTTAATTATTGGTTAACTTTATGATTCCTGATGATTAAAAAATATACTATACAAATTTTCATCAGTGGAGGCTATTCGTGGAGAAATTAGTACGCTTTTTCCCACGGATAGCCTCCACGGATGGTTTTTATGAAATAAATGAATTTTGTGGGTGTACATTTTAATTTATCACCCATTACTGAGTAGAAATACCAACAACCATTTTTATGAAAAATTTATGGACGTTAGGCTTAATAATAGGTTTAATAGGTGCTTGTGGAAATCCAGAATTGATAGAAATTAAGGATGAAAAAGACTTGATTCCAGAAGGAATTGCCATCAATCCAGTCACTCAAACTATTTATCTTAGTAGTGTACATCGACATAAAATAATAGCTCATACCATTCCGACGAAAGAGACTAAAGATTTTATTCAAGAAGGAACGAATGGTTATGGAACTGGAGTTGGGATGGTTGTAAAAGATGGGAAATTATTTACGTTAAGTAGCAAAAAAAATAATGGAATAGAACGTTCTACCTTATTGGTTTTTGACCTAGCTACAGCGCAATTATTAAATAGTTATGCGTTAAAAGATACAACAAGTCATTTTATGAATGATTTGGCGATTAGTTCCACCAATCAAATTTATATTACGGACTCCAATAAGCATCGAATTTACAAATTGGCTTATCCCGATGGTCAGCTGGAAATATTTATGGAAGATGCTCAAATACGGTATCCAAATGGCATTGCCATAGCTGCAGATGATAAAAAATTATTTATAGATTCTTGGACTGCTGGAACTCGTATAGTTGAAATTAAAAACAAACAAATTTTAAATGAAAAGAATGAGGCTACTGCGGAAATTGGTATTGATGGGCTAAAATACCATCAAGGGAATCTTTATGCGATTAGAAATGCAGGAGATGATAAGCGTAAACATGGGTTGATAAAAATCACTTTAAATGATGGCGAAACAGAAATAATAAATGTCAGTCCATTACTTTTAGGTCATGAGAAATTTAATTTACCAACCACTTTTAGTATTGCCAAAGATCAGATATATATGATTGCCAATAGTCAGATGGCTAATTTAAACCAAGAAACAAATGAAATTATCGAAGTAGCCAATTTAACCAATACGTTTATTTTAAAATATAAATTGAAAGAATAACTGCAACCTTTCCAAAATTGTGCTGTCATTCCTATCAAAGTCTTTATTAAGTTTGCAAAAGTGAATCATATTTATTACTTTTACTTTTGTAAACTAAATAAAAAGTACTAAACGATACGATTTTTATCATGAAAAGAGTCAATCTAGGAGAATTTGAAGAACTGATATTATTGCTTGTGGCGATCTTGAATGGAGATGCTTATGGCGTAATGGTTATGGAAGAATTGGAGCAACAAACAGGGCGATCGGTGAATATTAGCGCGGTACATGCCGCCTTACGCCGATTAGAAGATAAAAAATTTGTGACCTCTGATTGGAGCCAAGCGACTGCGGAAAGAGGAGGTCGCAGAAAACGCTTATTTACGATTACGCAAGCAGGACAAACAGCTTTAAATAAGTTGAAAGAAACACGAAATCGACTTTGGAATCAAATCCCTGATTTTGGTAGTGCCAATTTTGCTTTATGGAGTAGGTTAGCTATTATCAAGTAACTTCCCGTTACTTGATAATTTGAATCCAAGATTAACTATTAATTACTTCTTTTATTCATCATTTGAAGACTAAGAAAATCATCTAGCAATATTAATTGTCGAATTAATATTGGGAAGTTACTTGATAATAGATAGCCCTTTCAGCACACCGCTGAAAAACAGCATTCCTATGCGGAAAATTACAAAATCAGTTAAAATTTTCTGATTAAATATTGTACATCAATGAGTCAACAAAAAGAACCTACACCGCCCAAATGGGCTGACCGTTTTTTAGAATGGTTTTGTCACCCTTACTTACTGGAGGAAATTCAGGGGGACGCCTATGAATTATTTGACCAGAGATATAAAAAGGAAGGGGCTAAAATTGCTAGACGCCGATTTGTTTGGGATGTATTGCGTTCTTTTCGATTATCCACTATTAAAAATTTAAACCCGACACCCATTATGCTAAGAAATAACTTTAAAATCGCCTTTCGACAAATTAAAAGACAGAAATTTTATAGCGCTGTAAATATCACAGGATTGGCTTTAGGTATTGCCTGTTGTTTGCTAATTGCTTTATACATTAAAGATGAATTAAGTTATGACCAACAGCATCCCAATGCAGAACAACTGTACCGAGTTTATCGGGATATAAATTTGAGCAATTTTAAGGGGGAAAATCCAGCAATACCCCCTGCTTTACCCGTTGCCTTGGTAGACGAAATTCCCGAAATCACTAAATCAGCTTTATTGAATCCATATTTTGCTAATGCGGGAACGAATTTAGTGCGAAAAATGACCGATAAGCGGAATAAATTTGAAGAAGGATTTGTGTATGCCGACAAAGGGCTTTTTGAACTGTTTCATTTACCTTTAATCGAAGGAGATATAACAACAATTTTAACAGTCCCTAATACGATAGTGATTAGTGAAAAAGTTGCTAAAAAATACTTCCCTAGTCAAAGTGCGATAGGGGAAACCTTGATTTTAAATGATGATTCCCAAAATCAGGCTTTCAAAATTACAGGAGTGGTAGAAAATCTGCCAACTCAAATGCATTTTAATTATGATTTTTTTATTTCGATGCCAACCTTATCGGATAGTGAACAAATTCAATGGTTATCCAATAATTATTATGGCTATGTAACGCTGAAAGAAGGAACGGATTTGGGCGTATTGAATCAAAAATTAGATAATTTTTCGGATAAAACATTTGCTCCAGCTTTCAAAGATCGACAAATTGAATTATTTGATAAAGCGGAAGTAGGTCAATACTATCGAGTTAGATTACAACCTGTACAGGATATTCATTTGCATTCTGTTGAGATGACTCCTCAGTTGGCGGAGAATGGAGATATTCGTTATGTCCGTTTATTTGCCATCATTGCTTTCTTTATTTTTATAATTGCTTTAGTCAATTTTGTAAACCTATCAACAGCTCGTTCTGCAAATCGAGCTAGAGAAGTCGGTGTACGAAAAGTATTGGGTTCCATGAAAGGACAGCTCATTACTCAGTTTCTAATTGAATCTGTTTTGATGAGTATTTTTGCTTTTATCATCGGTAGTTTTTTTGCCACTTGGTTATTACCCTTTTTTAATGATTTATCAGGTAAAAATTTAGCTATCCCTTATACTGATTGGACTTTTTTTCCCTTGTTTTTAGCCGCAGCTATAGGTGCGGGATTATTGGCTGGCTTATACCCTTCTTTCTATTTATCTGCTTTTGAACCCATTAAAGTACTAAAAGGAAAACTGAGTAAAGGCAGTAAAAGTGGTTGGTTGCGAGGAGGGTTAGTCGTTGGACAGTTTGCCATTTCCATTGGTTTAATTGTGGCGACAATGGTGGTCTATCAACAAATGAATTTTATTCAAAATAAAAAATTGGGGTATGACAAAGACCAAGTGTTATTGATTCAAGATACTTATACCATAGGTGACCAAGTGCCAAGTTTTAAAAGAGCCTTGAAAGCCATACCCGAAATAAAAAATGCTACGATGTCCTCTTATCTACCATTTGAAGGAGGAAACCGAAACTCTGTAGCATTTTCTAGTCCAGGTAAAGATACTGACCCTATTCCAATGCAGATGTGGCGAGTGGATGAGGATTATACAAATACGCTAGGCATGAAATTGGTCGCAGGTCGGAATTTTGAACCTACTATGGCAACGGACTCTTTAGCAGTTATTTTAAACGAAAAAGCGGTTCAAATAATGGGTTTAGTAGACCCTATTGGTAAACAAATCAAAAGCCCTTTCATTGACGATGCCTATACTGTTATAGGAATAGTAGAAGATTTTAATTATGAATCCTTAAAGGGCGAAATTGATCCATTAGGATTGTTTTTGGCAGTAAGCAATTCTGTTATTTCAGTTAAAGCCAATGGCAACGAGATGGACAAGTTAATCAAAAAAACGGAAGCATTATGGAATACCTTTGCCCCGATGCAGCCTTTTCGGTATACGTTTTTAGATGATGAATTTGCCAACATGTATATTGCTGAAAATAGAGTAGGTAAATTATTTAGTGCTTTTGCGATATTGGCTATTTTTATAGCTTGTTTGGGGTTATTTGCTATGGCTACTTTTATGACTGCTCAGCGCACGAAAGAAATTGGCATCCGAAAGGTATTGGGCGCTTCTACTTTTAATATTGTCTTACAATTATCTAAGAACTTCCTCTATTTAGTGTTGATTGGCTTATTAATAGCGGCACCGATCGCCTATTTTCAAATGGAACAATGGTTGAATAATTTTGAATATCGGGTGGATATACAATGGTGGATCTTTGTTTTAGCAGGCTTACTCGTTTTATTGATTACCTTCTTAACAGTTGGTGGACAATCTCTAAAAGCAGCTTTAGCCAACCCAATTAATAGTTTGAAAGCAGAGTGATTTTATTGAAATTAATTGTTTTTGTTTTATTTTTTTAAAATAATTTGTATTTTTGTGATGATTTTTATTTTTTCATCAAAACAAAACGCAATGCAAAAGCAATTAATTGGCGCCTTACTAGGCGGTTTAATCCTCTTTATTTGGCAATTTATAACCTTTGGACCAGGGAATCTGCATTATTCTCAAATGCAACATTTGCCGCAACAAGATGCGATTTTACAAGCACTAGCAGAGAATAATGTACCAGAAGGGGAATATTTTTTACCCCGCTTACCATTAGAGGCAGGAGGTGATGCACAGGAACAAATGGCAAAAGATACGGAAGGAAAACCTTGGGCGCAGATAAATTACCACCATGCCTATGAACTAACTTTTGGGTCTAATTTAGCCAGAGGTTTCTTAGTAGATTTTTTATCTGTCTTTTTACTAATTTGGTTGTTAGTACGGATGAAAGATTTAGATATGAAAACTTCGGTGATAGCGTCTTTAATGGTGGGCGCTATTGGATATATGACTATCAGTTATATGGATAGTATTTGGTTTAAAACGGATTCTATTCCTGAGTTGATTGATACGATTGTGCAATGGGGGATTGTGGGTGCTTGGTTAGGTTGGTGGTTGAATCGGGATTGATTTAATTGACTTTGAAACTTGGAAATTTATTTACAAGGGAATTTTTCTTCTTGAAAATGAATTTCCAAATTACGATTTACCTATCAATTTCTTTTTATATAATTTTAATAGTCAAGTTACCTTCATACCCCAACTTCAACTTAACATTTTCAACAGTAGGATGATCCAATAACCAATTAGCCATCGGATTAACTAACGTATTTTCTATTGCTCGCTGCAAGGGACGAGCACCATATTTGGCGTCAAACCCAATACTAACCAAATACTCCACTAAAGCATCCGAAAACTGTAAATCCAATTTCCTTTTGACAAAACCTTCCCGTTTTTTAAGATTGGCCAACTCTTTCAAGGTGATCTTTTTAATATCTGCTTTATTTAATGGATTAAAAAAGACTAAACCATCAATTCGATTCACAAATTCAGGACGGAAGAAACCTGAAATAGCGGCTAAATAAGCGCTTTCGTCCGACGAAGTACCACCAAAACCAATAGATTGCCGACTAGAAGCCCCCAAGTTGGTGGTCATGATAATAATCGTATTCTTAAAACTAGTCACCCGCCCAAATGCATCTACTAGCATGCCCTCATCTAAGACCGTTAGTAAGGCATCAAAAATGGAACTATCGGCTTTTTCTACCTCATCTAAAAGTAGGACCGAAAATGGTTTTTCTCTAACCAATTGGACCAATTTACCCACTTCCTTTCCAGAACCAATAAACCGATGAATCATCCCTGGATGCTGGAACTCACTCATATCAATCCGAATCAACGGAGATTGTTTTTGTCCTTTGCCAAAAAAATAATCGGCTAGGGCTTTGGCACTAGCTGTTTTACCTACTCCTGTTGGCCCTGCAAATAATAAAGTTTGAATAGGTTTATAAGGATTATTCAAACCTGCCTTAAAGATTTTAACGACCGAAATCATTTTATCAACGGCAGTTTGCTGCCCGACGATATTTTTATTAAAATGATTTTTTAAATCTGCTTGGTCTAATAATAATTCATCTTTCAAAAATAACGCTGGTAAGCCCGTTTGTTGGATGAAATTTTCGATGACTTTAGCTTTGGTGACCTTTTTTTGTTGATTAATTTGGGCTAAACTAATACATTTTCCTAAGAAATTAACTGCCTTACCGGGAAAGCTTTCATAAGGATAATAACGTACTAAAAGCCTGTAAATTAAACTGATAGCCCCTTCTGGAATAGTGATTTTTAAATTTTTAGCACTATATTCTGCAAACTGATATAAGATGGAATGAATTTTAGTTTCTGATAATTCTTTAATCGTTATAATTTGAAAATTTTCTACAAAACCAGGTAGGAATCGACGCATACTTTCTAACTCTTGCGGCGTGATTTCTCCAATAATTTGCAAATCTCCTTGTTGTAAAAAGGCCAATAAAAAAGCAGCAACACTATCTTCTGGCCCTTGCCCGCCAATTCGAATCAGCTGAATTAAATCTTGTACCCAAAGGATACCATTAACTAATTTTAGTTCTTTTACTAAGGCTTCACAAGTCTCTTGCCATTCCCCTAAATATTTAGAGGAAGCCGTAATTCGTTGAGACATAATTCGCCAAAAAGAGGCTTCTAACTGACCTTTTCTAACTTGATTCCCCAAGCGTTTGAATACTTGTTTGAGTATTGCACTTTTACCCACGCCATGGTTCCCAACCACAATAATATTAGCATGCTGTAGGATTAATTTATCGGCAATTTCATCTACAAAATGCATTAATTCCCATGCCGAATCGGGTAGCGTAGCAGCATTTTTGGCGATGGATTTTGGGTAAGGATATTCTTCCGCTAATCGGTTTAACACTTTTGTTTTGGGGCGTACATCATCTCCCCAATTATAGTTAAATACTCGATTGGTCTTTATTTTTAAAACAATGGTTTCTAACAAGGGAGGGCCGTAGAGCATCATGCGATGCAATTGTTCAGGCGGCATTTGATTCAAAGCATTTTTACAAAAATGAGTGGCTAAAGCCTTAAATTGTTTGGCCTCATAGTAGAAAAATCGGTCATCTAATAAAGGCAAATAGCATTCAAAATAACCTTGGTGGTTTTCTCCATAAATACAAGGAATGGGGATTCTTAGGTCTTTGGTCATTGGATACCTGCCTTGTTCCGTTTGATAGGTTGGACGGACAGGTATTTCGAGCACTTTTAATTTAGGTTCAAGGATATTGACAATCCAATAGTCGTCAAATTTTTTATACTGTTGGTTAACGTAATTCTGTAAACCCGTTTTTAGGGCAGCAATATCTTTTTCAACCAATTGATAATCTGTGCCTACCAATAGCCCTAAAGTTGCCTGCTCATTTAATTCATAATATAAAATCGGATAGGTGATTTTTTCCATGATAACTGACAACTAGTAACCATTTTTAATAAAAATGAGTTGATTATTAGAAAAATAAATATTAAAAAATATAAAATGTTTGAAAAATTATTGCTTAAAGGTAGTTAAGTATTCTAAAAAAGACTTTATTTGCATCAAACAATTTGCAAACTAAAATAATTCCAAAAGAATAACCTAATTTTGCAAATTATTTTAGATGGTAATTATCAAAATTCAAATCTACCAAAAACACCTTGAAGAAGGAAAAGTATGCTTAGTAGAAGGAATATCAGAGTTAAAGTAATGCAATGTTTATATGCCGTAAATCGGGATACAACGTTGTCCACGAATTTGGACTTGGCGACACAAGTTTATCAAGAAACTATTCGTAAATCTTACGAGTTGTATCTATTTAATGTGTTACAAGTTAGAGAAGTTACCAAACATGCTTTAAAGGACGAAGCGCATAGAAAAGGTAAACATTTACCCTCAGCTTTTGATAAGCAATTTTCTGCTAAATTATACAAAAATCCATTGATACAGTCTTTAGTGAGTGACGGTGGATTGAAAACAGCTTTGCACGATAGTAAAGTAACAGAATTCCTTTCTGATGATAATACTCGCCTTTTATACAATGATTTTGCCAAGACGCCAGAATATAAGGCCTACTTAAAAAATCCACATACCACTAATAAAGAGCACCTCGAGATTTTATTGTTTTTATTTAAGCATGCCGTTACAGGAGAAATTTATAATGATTTAATGGATGATTATTTTGCCAATTGGTGGGATGACAAATCATTGGTTGTGGGGGCGATGAAGAAAACCTTAAAAGCACTACCTGTCGAAGAAGGCTATATAAATGGATTGAAACCTGGGTTTGATACGGTCACAGAATTTGGAGAGGCTTTGCTACAAGATGTTATGCAAAGTGATGTACAATTATTAGAGCATATTGAACCAACTTTGAACAATTGGGATGCGGAAAGAGTGGCGATAGTAGATATGGTTTTATTAAAGATGGCTTTGAGTGAGTTATTGAATTTCCCAACGATTCCAACTAAAGTTACCCTGAACGAATTTGTGGAAATTGCTAAATTATATAGTACCGATAAAAGTAAAGACTTTATCAACGGTATTTTGGATCGTTTATTAAAGAAATTAAATCAAGAAGGAGCTATTAAGAAAGCGGGGAGAGGATTGAAGTAATATGGTTGCCAGTTACCAATTCAGGCTGATTGTAAATAGCTTGTAACAGCCAAATGAATTGGCTAGTTCTATGTAAAGTACTGATTTTCAACCAGCCAATTGAAATTGGCGGTTACGAATTTACATTTAGGGTTAGTCTGAACTGGCAACTCGCAACTGGTAACAAAACTAAATTATCTTCTTCACTACATCACTTACTCTAGGGTTTTTATCTTTCCCTTTTACTTTTTTCCGTACATAAATCAATTTAAATCGACCACGTTGGTTTTCTCGTCTTTCTATTTCAAATCGTCCTGTGGAGTCAATTAATGGAGTCAACTTATCAAACCCATAAATTCTAGCATCAAAATTAGGTTGTTTTTTCTGTACTAAATTTCCAACTTCTCCCAAAAATGCCCAGCCATCTTCATCTGCCACATCGGAAATAGAAGTCGCAATCAATCGAATGACTTTTGGGGTTACTTTCTCATATTTAGGCTTTTTACGTTTGGTAACGGGTTTTCTAGTAGTTCCTTTACCCGTAGAGATAGATTTCTTAGCTGCTTCCTCCTCCTCTTCTTCTGCTTCTGCTGCTTCTACTTGATTTTTCAGAATTTCTAAATAGATAAATTTATCGCAGGCAACGATAAAGGGGTTAGGTGTTTTCTTCTCCCCAATGCCAATTACCATCATAGCTGCTTCTCGTAGTCGAGTCGCCAATCGAGTAAAATCACTATCACTAGAAACAATACAAAAGCCTGTTACCTTCTGCGAATATAAAATATCCATCGCGTCAATAATCATTGCCGAATCCGTTGCATTTTTACCGACGGTATAACTATAAGACTGTATAGGGGTAATCGCATTTTCCAACAAAATTTTCTTCCATTTATTCAAGTGCGGTTTTGTCCAGTCTCCATAAATTCTTTTAATTGTTGGATTGCCGTATTTTGCAATCTCTTCCATCATCTCTTTCACATAAGCGGAGGGGATATTATCTCCATCTATTAACACCGCTAAATTTAAATCTTTCCGTTCCATATTATTAACTTTAACTACTTATACCAAATTCGTATTGTTTAGTTACTAGGTGAATTTTAATTTTCAATTTCAAATTTTCAATTTTCAATTTTCAAACTCCTCTTATGGTAAAAAACATTCGGTATATTCGGATTAAATATTACAGGAACAAGAATGTCCGAGGTACGGTAATTTCATTCGTGTTAAAAAATCTGAGATAAAAAAAGGTGGTAGATTGTTCATCCAATCTACCACCTTCCCTGTAACTAAAAAAATCAGTAATTATTTTCTACGTGGCTTCTTTTTAGCCGCATCCTTTTGTGCTTGAATCTTTTGCTGTTCCTTCATCGCTTCAGCCAATCGCTCACCAAAGCCACCTTTTTTCTTGGGTTTGGCTTTATTTGCGTTCAGTTCTTGTTCAATTTTATCCTTATTAATTAGCACCTTTTTAGTGAAAATCATCTGAGAGACATTCATCATGTTAGAGGTAAACATATAAGTCGTCAATCCTGCTGCATAATTATTAAAGAAGAATAAAAACATAACAGGCATGAAGTATTGCATATACATCATCATCTGTTGTTGCTGACCACCGCCCATTGCGGACATATCCATTTGTTTAGAATTATAGACCGTATATAAAATCATTGAAACGGCATATAAGAGCGTAAACATACTCACGTGCATCCCATAAAATGGAATCTCAAAAGGTAACCAAGCAAAAACATCAAAAGAAGACAAATCATGCGCCCATAAAAACGGTGCTTGTCTAAATTCGATAGAGGCAGGGAAGAACCTAAACAAAGCAAACCAAATAGGCATTTGTGCCGCAATTGGCAAACAACCACCTAAAGGATTTACGCCATATTCCCGATACATCTTCATCGTTTCCATTTGCATCGCCTGCTGGTCATCTCCGTGTTTTTCTTTCATCTTAGCCATCTTTGGCTTTAAGGCAGCCATTTTTTGCTGAGAGTAAACCATTTTATAAGTCAACGGAAATAAGAGCAACTTAACCAATAAAGTCATGACGATAATTGCAATTCCTTTACTACTAATAAAACTATTCAGAAAGGCAAAAGATGGACGAATTAACCAACGATTAATCGTACCAAAAATGCTAGAGCCAAAAGGAATAATATCTTCTAAATTATCACCTTGCGCTTTTAATCGGTCATATTCGTTAGGTCCCACATAGAAATTCATAGCGAAAGCACCTGATTCCATTGGAATTTGTAGGTTGGTCGTTAGCTTTTTTAGATTATCATCATTTTCATCCTCCATTTCCGTTGTCAGTACCGCTTTTCTAAAACTCCCTTCTTTAGCCATCAAAGAACTATTGAAAAACTGATTGGAATGCGACACCCATTTCACTCTTTCATCTGGCGCTTCTTCACCATCGGTTGAACAAGAACAGTAGTCCATATCTTCATCCGTCGTATAAAAATAAGCACTAGAATAGTTCTTTTCATATTTTACGTTCTCTTCAATCTTATCTAAATAATTGACCCAGTTTAACTGAACATTACTTGCATCTACTTGATCATCTAAACCAACTAATTTAATGGTATAATCAATGCCATAAGTACCATCTTTAATGGTATACTTTTGCTCAAAATACCTACCATTACCTGCATTTGCCCTAAAAGTGACGGTTTTACCACTAATCGTTGGCGTAAAATAAAGCGTACTCGTTTTAATCCGACCACTATTTAAATTGGAAATCGGTAAGAAGTACTCAAATTTATTTTTATTATCCTCTAATAATTTAAGGACACTCTTTTGAACAATCTTCTGGGAATCTAATTTTGATTTTTCGTATTCTTTTAAAATGACCTCTTTGATTCGTCCTCCTTTATTCGTGAAAACAACGGTCATTAATTCATTCTCAATCGTATTCGTTTTTTCTTCTCCTACTGCTGAAGGGGCAAAAATACCATGTGTGGCGACTGCTTGTAAATTACGGACAGAATCAGGAAGGTCTAAAACAACAGGGGCTTGTTCTTCTAATTGAAGCGCTCTGTCTTCCGTTGTAGCAGCTATTACAGAGTCTCTAAGGCGCTGTTGCTCGGCTAATTGTGCTTCTGAGGGCGCATTAATTTTAGCCCAATAAAATAAAATCGCAAAAATCAGCGTAATACCGATAATTTGATTTAGGTTTGTCTTATCCATTTAGGTAGAAAATTAAATTTATAGTCAATACAAATAAGCGGAAGGAAAATAATTTGGGTAGTGTAGTTATTCCCGTTATTTTAGGATGATTTACTGGTTTACCTTAAATTTTAGCCTCCTTTTATAAAATTGATGCAAATGTAAGACTTTGTATCTTTTATTGGCAATTCCATTAGACTTTTATCGAAAATAGATAGACCAAAAGACCTTGATTAGGTATCAACTATAAAAAATCTGACAAATAATTACTTGAAAATGACCAATCATTTCTGCAAAACAGCTCTTATTGCCTTACTTTTTAGCCTATTTCAACTTGCTTGTGGAGACACTAAAAAATCGACCACTAATGAACCTTTTGGAGATTGTCAATTCGGCGCACCAAAAGCGATTTTTAACGAAAAAAACCCCAAAGTAACGCAGCATACTTTTCAGTTAAATACCCAATCTGCTGTAGAAAAAGTACAATTTGATGGTGGTTTGTCTTTAGAACTAATTCAAAGTGGTTGTGAAAAGCCCAAACAAGAATTTCAATTTACGATTCCTTCCAATACTCAAGCTTTTAAGGATGGGGATTGGCTAATGATGGGCGTCGATTTATTTGCTTTTATGGGCAATTTAGCTCCTGAATTACAACCTTTTTTACTGTGGCAAGGCGCATTAAAGGACAAAATGGATCAATTAAAAATAGGCTTGCCGCATCAGCTAGAACCTGGTTTTTTTGTAAAAATGGATAAAGTGGCAGGAGGAGATAATGGCTTGCTTTTGGTGACTTTGTATCAGGAGTAATATGGGCATATTCAAATCTGAAATCATACATCTTACATCCATTTAATTTTTACTTGACAGATTTATGATGTAAGATGTATGATTTCAGATTTAAGATTTCAGATTTAAGATTTGTTACTATCATTGACTTATACCCCCCCCCGAACCATTCGCTCCTTTCCCTCCATATCTTTCTCTAATTCAACCTGAGAAAAGCCTAGTTGCTCCAAAATAAGCACTACTTCTTTCGCATTAAACTCATTACACTCAAAAAACAACTGCCCAGATTTGTTTAAATATTGCCATGCAAATGCAGCAATTTTCTGATAAAAAATAAGCGGTTCATCATTTTCTACAAATAGGGCTAAACTAGGTTCAAAATCAGTCACTTCTTTAGGCATTAAATCAATTTCTGAATGCGGAATATAAGGCGGGTTACTAATAATTATATCGAATTTGGGTAAGGATGACCAATTTGCTTCCTTTAAAATATCAACTTCCTTAAAAGTCACTTCAACCTGATTTAATAAAGCATTCTGATTGGCAATAGCTAAAGCAGTTTTACTAATATCCCACCCTGTAATATTGGCAGACGGCATTTTTTTCTTTAAAGTAATTGGAATACAACCACTTCCAGTTCCAATATCCACTATTTTTAAATCAGGTTTTTCAATGGATTCTAGCACCCAATACACCAATTCTTCGGTTTCTGGGCGAGGAATTAAAACTGCAGGCGTGACTTTAAATTTTAAACCATAAAAATCTGCCTGTCCTAAAATGTATTGAATAGGTTCGTGATTGGCTAATCGTTGCTGAATGACCTGTAATTTTTCAATTTGCAAAAATGGTTGGGTCGATTGATAATCAAATAAATGGAAAGCATCTTCAAAGACAATTCGGGCAATACTTTTGGCTTCTCTTTCTTCTTGGAAAGTAGTTAACTGCTGAATGAATTGATGATGTGCTTGTTGAATGGTTAGCAAAAAGAAAGTTTTAGTGAAAACGAATTGCAAAAGTACTCGTTACTTTAACTATATACCAATCCAACTATGAAAAAAAAGAGTTATCTACTATTTATTCCTTTTTTATTGATACAATGTCTTAGTTTAAAAAATGGAAAAAATCCAAATAGCGACTTGACAGAAATTGCCAAGTGGTCTATAGTTGACGGCAATTTAGGAACGGCTATTATTTTAAAAGAAGCACAAGGAAAAAACACCATTAAAAACATCGAAGCAACATGGACAAAAATTAATACTATTTTACCGAAGACGTATATGACGAAATACGTCAAAGAATTAGAGCTATTCACAGATGGAATAGACGAGACCTTAGCAGGCGTAAAACCAATGGATGAATCCAATACGAGTTGGGTGTATGGGATTGATCCAGCAGATTTACCTGAAGGAAATTGGCGTGATAAAGAAGACTTTTTACATACGTTGATCCATGAATTTGGACATATTCTTACCTTAAATAATACCCAAGTAGAACCCTCTGAATTAGCATTTCAAGCAGATGAAACCCGCTATTTAACCAATGAAGGATTGGCAAAAATGGATAGTTATGTGAACCAGTTTGTACAAGAATTTTGGTATCGTGAAAATTTACTTTTTGAATGGGATAAAATACAGAAAACCAGAAACTTGGATAAAAAATTAGATAGATTATATGACTTTTACCTTGCTCATAAAACTAAATTTTATACGGATTATGCGGCAGAAAGTCCAGAAGAAGATATAGCAGAGAGCTGGTATTATTTTGTAGTGCTGGATAAACCAAAAGGGGATTTAATTAAAGACCAGAAACTATTATTTTTTTATAGATTTCCAGCATTAGTTTTGTTGCGAACCGAAATTAGGTCTGCTATCTGATAATCTTGAGAAAAAGGAGGAAGTAATGACTGGAAATATCCATAAAAAAAATTATCTTTAGCATTTACTCATTTTTTTTTAATCAATCACACACGACATGGCAGTTTATAACCTAACTATTAATGAAAAAAAACAACAGGTAGATGTTGATCCTGATACGCCTATGCTATGGGTATTAAGAGATCATATTAACTTAGTTGGTACCAAATACGGCTGTGGAATTGGACAATGTGGCGCTTGTACCGTACATTTAGATGGCAATGCCGTCCGATCTTGTAGCTTAACCGTTGACAAGGTCAGAGATCAAAAAATTACCACCATTGAAGGCCTTTCGGCAAATGGGGACCACCCACTTCAAGAAGCTTGGATTGCACACGATGTACCACAATGTGGCTACTGTCAAGCAGGGCAAATTATGAATGCCGCTTCTTTATTGACCAATAATCCGAATCCTAGTGATGAGGAGATAGCAGGTGCAATGAATGGAAATATCTGTCGATGTGGAACTTACACGAGGATTAAGGCAGCGATTAAGACCGCAGCCGGTAAAATGGGATAGATGTTTTATGGTTGCTAAGATGATATAACTTATACAGTATCATGATCAAGCAATTGTTGATATTCAACATTCCTTCATTCATCATTCAAAATTAATTTATAGTATGACACTTATAAAAACGTCTTATAATAGAAGATCCTTTCTTAAAACATCAACTGTCGCAGGTGGCGGATTTGTTTTAGGGTTTAGTTGGTTGGCTTCTTGCCAAACGGCTGACCCCGTAAAAGAAGCAATTGTAAAAGCCATGCCTAAGGAATGGTTTGATATCAATGCTTTTCTAAAAATTGGTGATACAGGTATTGTCACCATTATGTCTCCGAATCCAGAAATTGGACAGAATGTAAAAACGGCAATGCCCATGATAGTGGCAGAAGAATTGGATGTTGCATGGGAAGATGTAGTCGTAGAACAAGCTGGATTAGATACCGATAAATATACTCGACAATTAGCAGGCGGTAGTCAATCTATCCGTCAGGGGTGGAAAGGGTTGAGAATGGCAGGTGCTACAGCAAGGAGAATGCTATTGGAAGCTGCAGCTAAGAAATGGGAAGTGTCGGTTGATGAATTAACCACAGCAGGGGGTATTATTACGCATAAGGCAAGCGGTAAGACTATGGGGTACGGTGAAATTGCGGCTGCTGCGAATGGCATGACTGTACCTGAAGAAATAGCATTAAAAGATCCTAAAGATTTTAAAATCATAGGAACAGATAGAAAAAATGTAGATAGTCAAAAGATTGTAACTGGACAACCTTTATACGGCATGGACATTCAAGAAGAAGGGATGAAAATCGCAATGATTGTACATCCACCTGCATTTGGCATGAAATTGAAATCTTTTGATGGGGATGCTGTTAAGTCTATGCCTGGCATTAGTGATGTATTTTCTATTAATACGAAACCAGAAGGCGTGAAATTGCAATGGTCAGACCAAGGCAATGTCTACCCAGAACTGGTAGCTATTGTTGGCGAAACAACTTGGCAAGTAATGAAGGCAAAGAAAGCTTTGAGTATAAATTGGGTACCAGGTTCTAAAGCAGAAAGTAGTACTGACCACGAAGTTGCTTTGACTAAATTTATGACCCAGTCAGCAGAGGAAGTAGCTAGAAAAGATGGTGATCCAACGGCAGCTTTTTCGGCAGCTACCAAAGTAGTAGAGCGTACGTATTCTGCACCATTCTTGGCACATAATACGATGGAGCCAATGAATTTTTATGCCAATGTAACAGCAGATAAAGCAGAATTAAACGGGCCTATTCAAACGCCTCAGTTTGCTCGACCAACGGCTGCTGCCTTATTGGGCATGACCGAAGATCAAGTGTCCATTGGGATGACTCGAATGGGAGGTGGATTTGGGCGTAGACTATACGGGAACTTCGTAATGGAAGCGGCTATGATTTCTCAGAAAGCAAAAGCACCCGTAAAATTGGTTTATACTAGAGAGGATGACATGACGCAAGGAACTTACCGTCCAGCGTATAAAGTAACTTACCGAGCTGCTTTGGATGCAGATAATAATATGACTGCTTTTCACGTCAGAGGTGCAGGTACACATGGTAGTCCAGTTTTTGCAGATAGATTCCCAGCAGGAGCAGTAGACAATTATTTAGCAGAAAATCATACCAAAGCATCTAATATTTCAACGGGTGCTTGGAGAGCGCCAAAATCAAACTTCATCGCTTGCGCAGAGCAATGCTTTTTGGATGAAGTAGCCAAGGAAGCAGGTAAAGATCCAATTGATTTTAGATTAGAACTATTTGATAGAGCTAGTAAAAATCCAGTAGGGGAGAAGAACGATTATGATGCTGAAAGATATGCTGGCGTTTTAAAATTAGTAAAAGACAAAGCTAATTGGAGTGGTACATCATCTAATGGTGTTCACCGAGGCGTTTCTGCTTATTTCTGTCATAATTCTTATGTGGCACAAGTCGTGGATGTGGTCATGGAAGACAATCAACCGAAAGTGTCTAAAGTACATTGTGCGGTAGATTGTGGGATTGTGGTAAATCCATTAAGTGCGAAAAATCAGATAGAAGGCGGTATTGTGGATGGAATTGGTCACGCTATGTTTAGTGGAATGACTTTCCAAAATGGCAAGCCTGATCAAGAAAATTTTGATACGTATCGTTTAATTCGCCATGCGGAAGCACCAGCGGAAATTGAGACACATTTTGTAGATAACGGTATCGACCCAACTGGTTTAGGAGAACCATCTTTACCTCCAATTGCGGCAGCTGTAGCCAATGCGATTGCAGCAGCTACAGGCGAAAGGTTATACAGTCAGCCGTTTATTGCTAATAAAAAGATACTTGGTTAACTTTCCGTTATCCAGTAAATTTAAAGTGTATAAAAAATAGGGCAACAATGAATAATTGTTGCCTTATTTTTTTGTCCTTATAAAAATATGCATTTATACAAGAATTTATTATATTTGTGATGAATTAGTAAGACCTTACTAATAAATAATTTTAAATTAAGTACAACCAAAAAAAGAAGAATATGATTTCAGAATTATTAAACGACCCAAATACTGGAAAATACTTTGTCTTAATAACCTTACTATTTTTTGGCACAATAGAAACTTTTGCAGGACATCTAAAAAATTCCAACCGAACCCTACATGATTGGATGAGTGAATTTGGTGGGTTTGTTTTATTGGGTTTTGCTAGTTTTGCTGGGTTATTTGGGATTAATTATTTGGGTGAACAATTTTTCCCGGCCACTCATTACTCCATGGCAGATTTATCCTTATGGATAGCTGTACCTTTGTATATGTTTACAGATGATATTGCTCAATATTGGTACCATCGGTCTGCGCACGAACATAATTTTTTATGGAAGCATCACCGAGTGCATCATGCAGCGGAACAAATGGGCGTAATGGTTTCTTATAGAAATTCGGCCTTTTATTTTCTCTTTTTGCCCAATGTTTGGATTGCCGCTATTTTTACTTTCTTAGGAATGGTTCCTGCCACTATTATTGGCCTAATTGTTAAGCAGTTAGTGGTTGCAAGCTCGCACAGTACGGTTAAATGGGACGAATATCTATATAAAATCAAAGCGTTAAGCCCTATCATGTGGGTGATTGAGCATATCTTTGTGACGCCGTCTTTCCATTATGCCCATCATGGAAAATCAAAAGCAGATAATATCAGCGACCCGAATGGTAATTTTGGGAATGCTTTTACGATTTGGGATCAACTATTTGGAACAGCGACTTTTACTAGAAAATATCCTACTAGTTTTGGTTTGCAAACAGACTCAAAAGATAGTTGGGCATCACAGCTTTTTTACCCTATTATTACTTCCGATAAACCAGGAAGTGAATTGGCGAAAGGACATAAAAAAATATCTTCTGCGACCAACGAAGCAATTTCTGTAGAGTTAGAAGCAGGAACGCATTTATGGTGTCAATGTGGGTTTAGTAAAAATGCACCTTTTTGCGATGGTTCGCATCATGGAACCAAAATAAAGCCGATTGCTTTTGATATGAAGAAAAAGCGGACGGTGAAGTTATGTAATTGTAAGCATACTAAGGCTAGTCCTTTTTGTGATGATACGCATTTGAGCTTGTAATTAATATTGATTTTAGCGCGTATAATAAAAATCCGTTGGGTAAGCAAGCGAATCTATTGTGGAATATTTTTCCCAACAGATTACCTTTCCCAACGGATTTTTTGTTTTTAATCAATCGTCAATACTTGACGAATTCATCGTTCATCGTTTATCATTCATCATTCCAAATTCTATCGCTCCATCACCACAACCTCCGACCGTCGATTTTCCTGCATTCCTTCTTCCGTATCATTATCCGAAATAGGGCTAGTCTCTCCAAAACCAACCGCTTTAAGAATGCGGGTTGCTGAAATACCTTTGGCAATTAAATAAGCCTGTACCGCATTGGCTCTATTTTGAGATAAGACCAAATTCCTAGCATCGTCTCCTCGGCTATCCGTATGCCCATTGACTTCAATTTTAGTTTTTGGATATTCCTGCATCACTCGAACGACATTATCTAATTGAATATGAGAAGTGGCCGTCAATGCCGCTGAATTAAATGGAAATTGAACCGACTCCAAAACAAAGGTTCTAGGGACGGCTAACTTAGACGTACTTAAAAAATCGGCAATTTTAGCTTCCGCCGTATTAGGGGTTAAGTTTAAGTCGAATGCCGTTGGACCTAATTTAGCGGGTTCAACTGGTTTTGGTCTAGGTGTCTCGACGACTTTCGGAATTGGCTTTGGTTCAACTTTAGGCACAGTCGTATTACATTGCTTTAGCCCAAAAAGTAAACCCACTAGGGTTAATGTACCCAATATTGCCCATAGCCACGGAAATCCTTTACTTGGTTTTTCTTCAATTATTCTTTGTTGAATAGGCTGATTGTCTTTTGCTATAGTGGAAATAATTGGCGCAGGCTGCACTTCGGTTTCTTCTTCTTCCTCTTCTTCGATAATTGTGGTTACAGGAGGCGTATAGTTGGTGACTATTTCCTCGGTTGCACCTATTTCTTCTTCGACTGCTGTTGGTTCAACTATTTCTTCTTCTTCTTCCTCTTCTTCAACAATTTCCCGTTCTATTTTTATAGTCGGCTGAGGCAGAATATCTGGTAAAACATCGGGTTTTTCTATTGGAGTTACTTCTGATATTACTGGAGTTACAACTTCCTCCTCAGCAGCAACAATTAACCCTTTCGCAACAACAGGTATCGACTTTTCTGGTAAGCTAATCGTATATTTTTTCTTTTTAGCAACGGTGACTTCATTTACGGCTGTTTTATAATTAGCTACTTGTTTTTTAAAAGTATTGAGTGCAGCTAACATCTTCTTTTCGGAGGAAAAATAGCGACTTCTCGCAAAGGATTTTCCTTTTGTATCAATAATGGAAAAGTAGAACTGATTTTTGCTTTTTTTCCAAGTTTTAAAGCGCTTTTTATTCGTACCTATTTTAAGTACTTCGGCGATATGTTCGTCTCGATTACAACGCTTATTAAACGGTTTGCTAAAGAGTAAGGCATTGCCTTTTTTGTCATTATAATGAAAATAGTGTAATTTATTTTTGGCACTTTTAAAGCCTTCAAAGCCAATTAAACCTTGTGGCGAAGCTTGTTTTAAATGATATTTTTCGTTGGCTTTTCGTTTCTTTTTCTTCTTTTTAGGGATTTTGAAAGCTGCTGTATAATTGGAAGCTTCGGCGGTCAAATAAGCCATAGCTGCCTCCATTTTTCCACGACTTTTAAACCTTTTACTTCTCGCAATTTCATAGCCTTCTGCTGTTTTAAAGATAAAAAAGAATTGACTATCTTGTTTAACTACTTCTACATGTTTACTATCGGTTGTTTGTGTAATTATGGCATTGATAGCTTTTAATCGACGTGTTTTTCCGTCAAAAACTCGGCTGTATAAAATGGCTTTGCCGTTGGCGTCATTAAAATGGAAGTACTTATCTTTGGAGTCTTTCCCATCAATTAACTCAAATCCAGGTTGCTTAGAGACAGAAACTTTATCAAAATCATACCCTTCTGCTCGAACGCCTATTTTCTGCTTAGAGACGACCTTTTTACTAGGTTTTTTATAACTAACAGAAAAATTATGACTGGAATGCGCAAATTCTTTTAATTGGGATAATACCTCACTTGCAGCTTCTATTTCCTCAAAGGAAGGACTTTGAGCAAGCTCAGCAATTTCAAAATAATATTGCTGATTATTCCCTACTTGAATAGCAATTTGTTCATTATCTCTTAGATCTAATAAGGCAGTTTGCAATTGTTCTAAGCAGGTTGATTTATCATTATAATCAGCACTTGTTAAGTAAATTTCTTTTTGATTAACGATTTGAAAAATATAGTCATTTTCTAAATCAGGACGGAGTAATTTGATTCTCATAGTTGATGTTTTGCTAAAGATTAGATGTAGGGAAACCTAAAAGAAAGGTAATATAAGTAAAAAGTATTTGTTGTTATAACCTATAATTGGTTTTTTTGTGGCAGGCTAATAAATAAGTTAAATGGGGACAAATTCCAATTACACCTGTTAAATGGAATAAGTTAAACCGATACTTTTTTTTATGCTTCAATAAGCATAAAAAAAGCCAAGAAGCAAGGCTTCCTGACTTTCAAAATTCCGCTTAATTTTTTCTGTTACTAGGAGAACAAATTTGTTTGTTGTTTACTGCTTTACTTAAATATGTATCTCTGTCCCATTAATCAATCCATACATAATACTTTCCTGTAACCAACATCGAAACATCTAACTTCACATTGGCAGGCCCCTTGGTCAATAATCGCCCATAGTTATCAAATAATTCAAAATCAGCTGCTAGACTAAACCAAAAAAGGGCAAGCACTAAAGTAAATTGATGACAACTTAACTCCACTACTTATCCCTTTTACTTTTGTTGATTGAGGTTACTAAACAATAAATTGCTTTAGTTAACTTGCAGTTTCCCTCTACCAATTGGCTCGCTATTTCTACCAAATACGTGATAGAAATACATACCAGCATTTATATTTTCGGGGATTTTAATGGAGAATTGTCGATTGACAGGTGCTTCAAAAGATTGTTGGCGAACAATCCGACCGCTCAAATCGGACAATTGAAAATAGCCAATAGGCGTAGGAGATTTTGTTTGAATGGCAATGCTTCGACCCGCTTTTACAGGATTCGGAAAACTTTTAAGCGCCGACCATCGAATTTCATCTATAGAAGTCGTCATTTCTGCGCCGTCAGGTCTAAATACCATAGAAATAAGTCCTTGTTCTGGGAAAATAGCCATAGAGAGAATCGGGCTACCAAAACCAGGTCGATAAAACAAGTAATGCGTTAAGGATGAATTAATTGATACCCCTTGAGTTAGCCCAAAGGCGCCTAAAATAGCTGCAGGAGCAGGTGCGCCCCCTAAAAAGAAACTATCTACGTAGGATTCTTCTACTTTTATCAATAAAACGGGGGTCGGTGCAGAAGGCGTACCATCTGCTTGTGGAATGACCAATTTCCCATAACCTACCACTTCACGATGCTGTGTTTCTTCCCGCTTTAATTGCCCTGGTGTTTTATCCAAGCCAAATGCGCCAACGGTTAACTCCAAATTAATCCGTTCAATATTAGACCCCATCCATTGTTTTTCATAAGTAACAGGAAATTGAAGATAATCTATTCTTCCTTCAAAAGCTGTTTTCTCACCTAGGAATCGCAAAGTGTCATTGGTCCCACCACTTATTGCGGTGATGGAATGGCCTATCTCTGAAATTTCAGAACCTATCTGATAATAACCGTTTTCATCAATCCCATCATAGGCTAATCGAGGAATAGGTAGACCTTGGAAAGAGAGAAAACTTTCATTGTAATTAAGTGCGCCTGAAAATTCGGTATCATTTGTAGCGTCAATATAAGTCCTTGTACGAGTATCGTCTCGCTGTAAGACGGAATAATCCCAAAATTGGTCAGGCCCTTCGGACGGAAGGGTTTGAAAGGAAAAATCAAGCGCAAAAGTGTCTATAAAACTAGTAGGTCTAGGAAAATTACTTTGGTCAATAGTTACTTGCGTATGCGCAGTAATACCAAAGCTAAAAAGGAAAAATAAAAACGGTAAAATTGTTCGATTCATAATTTTAACATTATTGTGGTGTTGAGACGTTGCCTTGCTCTATCTATAGCAAGGTTATATCGCAACAGGAATGAGGTTTGAAAAATTATTGGAGAGCATAATGTAAAAGCGTACTTACTTTTCAATTATGAGTGCAATGTAAGGCGACTATTTAGCTTGTACAAAGACAAAAAATGGAGTTTTTAATAAAAAATCAAGTAAAGTATATGAGAATTTAAATATTTAAATATTTGATTATGAGCGGGTTGAATGAGTAATGTTCTGTTTTTTGTTTAATAGTTTTTTATAAACAGTAGTTTTTTGTTTTGCAAAATGATGGAATGAGGGGTGACAGTTGTTCTTAAGTAAGACTTACTAATTAATTTGGAATACTCACTAAATTGAACCAGGTTTATTACTTACTTTTGAGAAGCCGACAAATTTCGAATATATTGCTCTATTAAAAGTGTCCCGGCATTACTAGAAGCTATTTCAACTAAAGAAAAAGCGGCTAAAACCAATACTCGGGAAAATAGGTTTGTTTTATTTTTTTTTACCCCTAAGGATTTATCAAAGAGTTCGACATTATATGCAGCTTTTACAAGTAATTTTTGCAAAACAATGACTGCCCCAGGAGATAATCTAGGATTTCCTAAATAATTTTCTAGCCGCCCTCCCTTTCGATAGAAAGAGGCATTTTCCAACCCTATAAAATGTAAAAACAGGGCTGCATCAAACAAAGGGCGAATCGAATGAATGCCCATGTAATCCGCAATCAATTCGTCGTGCATATTATTTCGCATAGACCCCAAATAACGTTTTGTGAAATAGTGGGCATATTCGTGTTGCAATCGAATTTTAATGGAGGCTTCTTGCCAAGGAATTTTGCCAATTCCGCTAGGGGTAATATTGCTGTATTCTTTTTTACTAATCAGCATTAGTCTGTCCTGATAAAGAGATTTATCTTTTAATATCCGTTTTAGTACTTCCTTTCTATTTAAAGAAGGATTAAAATTTTCAATTTTTTGGATATTCTTTCGTAATCTTCCCCAATTATTTAGCCCTTCTATCATTATTGCTCCCATGGCATCTGGAATAAGGACAGGCTCATTTTTATAAACTAAGGCTTGAACTACTGAAGTGAAATCTGTGGCAGATGTTATCAACAAAGCAGGTACTTTTCTTCCATGCTCTCCCACAAATAAAAGATGAATTCCTTTTAAATTTTTTAGGGGTAATCCACTTGCTTCTGCTACTGTATTCAATTTTTTCCCCTTTAAAGTACTTTCTCTGTAATAATCCGTTTGACTAATTCCTTTCTGAATAGGAAAATTTAGAGGAACTAAGTGCTCTTTAAGGATTTCAAAAATCGAAGCGGAAGTGGTTGTCTCGATGGTTTTATATTCCTCCCAATCTAATATCTGTTGTTCTTCTTTAGACTGTAAATCAGGTAATGAAAGAGTAGTAACCTTCTTAAAATGATTATGGGTATAGACCATTAATTCCTCAATAATTGTTACATCTTGAGTATATACAGACAAATGCTTTCGGCGAAGCTTTTCTAGTTTGGACACTACCTTATTTTTTGACACTATTTATAAAATTTGTCTCTTAGCCAGTTTAGCAAATAAGCCTTCTTGTTTGATTAAACTATCATAATCTCCTTGTTCCACAATTTTTCCTTTATCCATGACAAAAATTCGATCAGAATTTTTTATAGTACTTAGCCGATGAGCAACAACAATTCTAGTTGCTTGTAACCGATCTAGACTCTCTTTTACAATACTCTGAGTTCTATTGTCAAGTGCACTTGTAGCCTCATCCATCATAATTATCCTCGGCCGATTGACCAATGCTCTAGCAATCATCAATCTTTGTTTCTGCCCACCAGAAATAGTCCCAGCCCCTTCACTAATAACCGTATGAATACCCATCGGCATTTCTTTGATATCTTCTTCAATACCAGACATTTTGGCGGCCTCCCAAGCTTGCTCCACAGTTAAACTGGAATTGCCAACAATATTTTTTAAAATACTACCTGGTAATAAGGCGCCATTTTGTAAAACCACACCCAATTGTTTTCTAAGCAAATCTTTATTGAGGGTCAAAAATTCCTGACCATCATAATAAACCGATCCAGTTTCTGGTTTTTCAAATCCGAGTAAAATTCGTAAAATGGTTGATTTTCCAGAACCAGAGGGACCAACAAATGCCACCATTTCTCCAGCTTTAATGGTAAAGGAAACATCATCTAGCACTAATGGCAAGTCTTCTTTATAACGAAAAGAAACCTGGTTAAACTCAATATTGCCTTTAAGTACCCCCACATCATTAAAATTTTCTTGAGTTTCTGGAGTTGCTTCAAAAATAGGCTGTACTCTTTCATAAAGTGGGATAATATTTAGAGAGGTAATAAAAGCAAAACTCATACTTAAACAATCTCCCAAGAATTGCCCAAATGCGGTAACAAAAGCAATGAAGGCACCAACTGAAATTAAACTTGCCTCTTGACTGCTCTTCGCTAATTCAAAATAATAGTAGATAAAAAAGAAAAAGATAATATTGGTTAGAAACGGATAAGAACCTTTGAAAACTTCTACAAAATTTTGATATTGTCCAGAATTAAAATTGAGTGCCTTTAGTTCGCCAAATTTATTTGCCCAGATAGAGAAAATTCGTTTTTCAGCCCCTCCAATCCGAATTTTATCTATGCCAGATAAAAATTCAAAGAGTAATCCCTGAATACGTCCTTGAACCTCGGCAATATCTCGATCATATTTTAGCTTTAATAAGCCTATACCTATAAT
Source organism: Saprospiraceae bacterium (assembly GCA_965277445.1). Lineage (GTDB taxonomy): Bacteria > Bacteroidota > Bacteroidia > Chitinophagales > Saprospiraceae > JAFMDF01. The sequence goes on from CBDICY010000013.1 coordinate 1,287,795, forward strand.
AAAAAGAATGGCTACTATAGACAAGCCTATACCTATCCAAGCCAGTCGAGATTCATAATAAAAAAGTAAAAATAGATTGACTATAGAAAAAGAACCCGATAAAATGGCAGATAATAAAGTATTAGAAGCAATTTGTCGAATAGCGTTAGCCGTCAAAGCCCTCATAGTCAGGTCTCCAGCAGAAAATTCTTTAAAAAATCGAACGGGTAAACGAATAAGATGATCCATTAGTCCAGCCTGTAGTCGGACATTCGTTTTCGTTTCCAATCGAATGAGTAAGATCCCTTGCACCAAACCAAGTAATGCTTTAATAACTGCTATCATCAAAAGTATAGCAACCATTTCTTTTAAAAAACTCCTATCGGCTGTTGGAATAACATCATCAAATATTAAGTTAGAGAAGATAGGCATTAACAAACCAATCAAACTGCCTAAAAAGGCTGCGATTAAAAGTAACCAAGCATCTGTTTTAAAATCTTTAAGGGCAAAATGTAATAAATCAGTAAAACTATTAATCTTGGAACTAAAATTTGGAAAGAACATGTAAGCTTCTGGATCTAAAGTGAAAGCTACTTCTTGAGACATGGACTTTACAACACCATTTTCTTGATTTATCAATTGATATTGTTGTGGCTTTTTTTGAATTAAAGCTCTTGGATTTTTGGTTGCTCGATCAAAAACAAGTAAATGTCCATTTTCTTCTTTCCACCATTCTCCTCTTAGAATAACTTTTCTAGCTCGAATATTGGAATTTTCACAAATTAGAAACAAAGCATTTTTAGCGTTTTTAGCATTTAAGGTTTTAGGCACTCTTATTGTCCGCCCTAATGCAGTAATAACAGTTTCTAAAGCGCCGACCAATAAAGCGCCTTCATCAGGTAGTTTATTTGCCTGTTGATTGACGGCTTTTTTATTAAGAATCTTATTTAAATTTTGTAAACTGGAAACGAACAAATGTTCTTCTAGGTTAATTTTCTTCTGTATTTGCTGACTTGATTCTAATTTTTTCTTACGGGACATTTCGGTAATCTCCTCCAAAGTATAAGCTCTAAACGGATTAATTCCTTTTTTAATTAGATGGTGGACAGGAAAGTTTGAATTGGCAAAAACATCTAAAATATTCTTTTTTCCTAGGGCTTCTACTGGAAGATATCTTGATACAGGGAAATACTGCTGCTCAAACATTTTTCTATTTCGTTCAGTACTATCCGTATGCCCTAATACATTAAATTCTCCTGCTACAACTTTTGCCCAAATCAGAGAATTAGGAAAGAAGGAGATAGTCCCCTTTTTTAAGTTTTGCCCTTTTCCGGGTACTATATTTTTATAATCTATAGGTGGTCGCCGTTCTAGACAATATTCAGCAATATCGTCCACCCATTTTTCAAAACTCAATTGAATAAATGGCAGATTATGTAATTGTGGACTATTTACTGGAAATTCAATTAGCATTGCTTCCTGAGCTGTAGCCATCAAAGTCACTCCTTCCAAAAAAGGCTGCGTATTCAAACTAAGGACTAAATCTCCTCTCTCGGCTCGATACAAAAATTTCCTAGAACTTGTTGCTTCTTTATTGGCATTTAATTCAATTAGATAAATATCAATTGTTCCTTTTTCAACTTTCCAAACCTTTTCAGGATTAGTGAAGTAATAAAGTTTATTAGTTGTTATTTTGAGTAGCCGCGGCTTTAGGAGTGGTTCCATTCTAGCAAAAATTAATAATGATTAAGTAATAAATATACGCCCTAAATCAATTTCACCTTATCGTTCAAGTACATAGGAGCAGATAAATCAATAGTTCAAATAAAACGTTACGAGGTTCGAATTAAATTAGCATAAACGCCATCTTCTTCTTTTATTAGTTCATCGTGTGGTCCTCGTTGCACGATTTGTCCTCTATCCATAACCACAATTTCATCACAATCTCGAATCGTACTCAAACGGTGGGCAACAATCAAGCAAGTACATCCTCTTCGTTTGATATTGTCCATTACAATTTTTTCAGAATTAGGGTCTAAAGCACTAGTCGATTCATCCATGATCAAAATACTTGGATTGGTAGCTAAGGCTCTCGCAATTTCCATTCTTTGTCGTTGTCCGCCACTTAGGTTTCCTCCTCTTTCCATAATTGGCGCATCATAAGTATCTTTTCTAGAAGAAATCATATCATGAATATCCGCATCTTTAGCAGCTTGAACAATGTCTTTTTCATCAATAGAGTTATCCCAAAAGGAAATATTATTATTGACGCTACCTTCAAAAAGTAAGATGTTTTGGTTCACCATAGATAAGGAGCTAGTTAAAATATTTCTATCAATTTTCATGCGTTCTATACCGTCGAATTGAACTTCTCCTTCCCATGGTTTGTGCAATCCAGCAATAATTTTTGCTAAGGTGGATTTTCCACTTCCCGAACCTCCAACTAAAGCCACTCTCCCCCCAGGTTTCAGATACATACTGAAATCTTCAATCAAAGGTTTAGCTGTGGTGATATACCCAAAGGTGAGGTTTTTTATATCTACCTGTCCCAATAATTTTTGAGGTAGTTGGCTATTGGTTTGGGTAGTTTCCGTTTCTTGGTCAAATTCCGTTGCTATTTTATATTTTAAAACATCGTCTATGCGATTCATGTCACCTTCTGTTTCCTGCAACAAACTTCCTACTCCTACTAATTGAATGACTGGATTAATAAAATTACTCATCAAATACATAAAAGCTACAAGCATTCCAATCGTCAAATCTCCATTCATGACTCGATAAGCACCAATTCCTAAAATAAGAGCAGTATTAACAGACATTAAAAAAGGAGGAATGATATTTAATTTTTTGGTAATAAGGGACAATTCTTGTTCTGCCAACATTACTTTCGTAAGATATCCAGACCAAGTAGAAAAAAATTCGCTTTCTCTTCCAGATGCTTTGAGCGTTTCAATCATACTGATACCAGACATCGTTGTACCAATTAATTTCCCGTTTTCGTTAATGAGTTGACGATTGCCATCTTTCCTTATTTTGGCTACAAATTGTAAAGCCAGTAAATTTAAAACAGCTGTAACTATCCCAATAATTGTGAGGAATATATCATACGTAAACATAACGGCTGCATAAAAAATAACCACAATAACATTTAGGAAAGAATTGGCTAAATCACCCGCCAGTAATTTAGAAATTTTATCATTCAAAGTGATTCGATTACTTATTTCCCCACTAAAACGTTGAGCGAAAAAATCCATGGGTAATCGCAAAATATGCCAAAAAAACTGACTAGAAGTAGTGAGTGCTAATTTGGTTTCCAATCGAAGTAAAAAATATTGTTGAATATAGGTTAAGACCATATTAATCAACCATAATATGATCATGATGAGCATCAAAGGCCGAACCCAAGAAGTCACCTGATTTACCAAATACTTATCTATGAATATTTGGGTGAAAGTAGGAATCACTAAACCAGGGATTACTAGAAAAAAACTTGCCAGAAAGATAAAACTTACAGATATTTTTGACCCTTTGATTCTGTTCCACAATGCTGATGTTAAGCTAGGTCTACTTTTTTCTTTTTTGAAGTCTGGCCCAGGTGAAAATTCAATAACAACGCCAGTATAAGCACCATTAAATTCGTCATAGTCTACGGTATAACGACCCTGTGCAGGGTCATTGATATAAACCTTATTCTGAGTGAAACCTTCTATAACTACGAAATGGTTAAAGTTCCAGAAAATGATGCAGGGCGTATTCATCTGCATTATATTTTCGATGGACTTGGCATAACCTTTCGCTTTTAAACCGTAAGATCTGGCTCCTTTCATTAAATTCGTTGCCTTCAACCCATCTCTAGATACACCACAACGAATCCGAATTTCTTCTAGTGGGATAAATTTACCATGATAAGATAAAATCATGGAAAGAGAGGCTGCCCCACATTCAACTGCTTCCATTTGTAAAACAGAAGGAACTGTTTTTGGTTTAGCAGATGGAGCAATATTTTTTCTTTCTTTTTTTGAAAATAAGGAAAATTTCATAATGGAGAACTTTGGAATAAATGAAACCTAATAATAAAAACCTAACCTCTGAATTAATATATACTATGAGTGGTCAAGCTTCCTAGTATAACTCAAAAAATTCCTTTAAAGCAGGTAGCACCAAAGCAATAGGGGTTTGTTGCTGAACGGTAAGCCTGGCAGAACAAATAGTCCCTGGGAAAATTTTCAGAGGGGCTCCTTCTTTAGAAGTCCAAGCATACCCACCTATCGTTGTGGAATCTCTTTCAAATGTAATATGTGCTTCAAAGGGCGCTCCTAAGGATAGCATTTGTCGTACTAATTGTTCGTTTTTCAACACATTCATCATACCCTGTTGGGTAGCAGGATAGTCCGAAATATAGGTTATTTTTCCTTTCATATATCCATATTCTTGTGGCTTCACAGTCGAAGGAGAAATAAGGGCTTCCATTTGTTCTTTGGCTTTTTTACCGTCCTTAGATGGAATAAATAAAACCGCTCTTAAATTTCTCTCCGAAGATTGTATATCTGTACCTAATTTAAAAAGTGGAACACCCGGAGAAAGAATGACACCAGTTTCAGTCATAATTTCCACAATTTTTCCAGAATGCCGACTAGTCACTTGACTCCTAAACTTAAATTGTTCTTTTAGTTGCTCAATCCTTCTTTTGCCTTGTGCTATACGTTGTGTGAGCGCTGTGATCTTCTGGGTTTGATTAAAAGTTAGGTTTAGTTTTTGGCTTTCCGTTTGGGTGATTTTAGATTCGATGGTTTTATTTTCATTGCTCAACCCAACAACCTGTTGTCGAGTCTGTTCCACTTGACTTTTGGTAATTAAACCTTGTTTCAATAAGTTTTCCTCTGTAATCAATTGCTCGGAAAGAAAACTGATTCTTCCTTTATTAATACGTATTTTTTCTTCTAAGCTACTTTTTTGTTCAAGGATTAACTGTTCTTGTATTCGATTATCTTGATTACCAAATTCTCTGCCTTGTATTAATTGGATTTCATTTTCTGCTAGCGCTGCCTCCGCCTCTTGAATATGTTGAGTTATTTCTGGTTGATCAACAATTGCCACGACTTGCCCAGCTTTAATTTCTTCATTTAGCGCCACCTTTAGTTCTAGTACTTGCCCTTGAGTAGTAGAGACTACATTATAAACCTCCCCACTCATGATGACGCCTGATGCTTGAATTTTGGTCTTAGTTGTCCCTTTAAAAGCCCAAACCAAGCCTGTAGTAATCATTAAAATAAGGGTAAGTAAGGCAATCCAAGAGCGAGGGTTGGTTACTTTAATTAATTGATCTAGCTTTTCGGGAGTTGATAATTTTGCTAGTGCTTCTTTTCTGAAAAATTTTGGTGGCATAATATTTCCTTTTTAATTTATTGGTAATTAGCGCATTGAAAAATTACTATTCGTCAGCTTCCAAAAGAGTTCTTTGGGACGTCTTGCTTAGAATTTTACCTATTTCAAAGCGTAGCGTGGAATAGTCAATAGCCAATTTCTGTTGGGCTTGTATATAATTAATCTGCGTGAAGGTCAATCTCTCTTGAAAGAGAATTAAGTTGATTAGGGTCGTTAACCCATTTTGGAATTTCTTTCGTTCATCTTCAAATACAGCTTGATAAAAATCATTAGCTGCTTTAGTTTTATTTAATGCATGTAGGCTTAATTCTAAATTGTTTAAAGCAATTTTTACGTTGTGTTTTATATTTCTGCGTTGATTATCCAAAACGATTCCCTGATTTTGTAGGGCTATTCTTTGTCGAGCAAAAGCAGCTTTACTGCGATTATTTTGTATAGGAAAACGATAGGTAATTCCAATTTCAGCATTTATTTGACGCCCCTCTGATTGGCCTAAAGCAGTTAGAAGATTGGATAAGCTATTTCCTCTGACTAGGCCACCATAAGCTAAATTTGCTGTTAGGTCTAATTGAGGCAATAAATCATTTTCTGTAAGTTCTAAAAAAATAATTAAAGCTTCTTTCGATAAACCTAGCGCCTTTAAATCAGTTCGATTTTCCATAGCCGTTTCTAAGTAATTATCTAAGTCATTAGTAGTCGTTAAAATAGTTGCTATTTTTGGGAAATCTTCGGAGGGAATACCAAGGAGTTGGGTTTGTTCAATGGTTAATCCTATAACTCTTCCAAGATTTTGCTTCGCTTGTAATAAAGCCTGATTAGCTAAAATTGTCTGCCCTTCCTTATCTGCCAAATCTGCTTGAACTTGAATCATGTCCGAAGCGGGTTTTTTATCTGCATTGACCAATGTTTTGGTTATATCCAATACCCTTTGAACTCTTTTTTCGTTTTCTTGATAGACTTCATGAATACGGTACGCACTTAAGTATTGCCAGTAAGAAATCTGTATGTTCGCTAATTCAGCAGCAGCACTCTGAACAAATTGATTTCGATTCGCTTCAATTTGTAGTTCGCTGGCACGCAGATTAGCGGTAGTTATTTTTCTACCTTTTCCTTTCATTAAAGGTTGAGTAAGGTTCAGGGAGAACTGTGCATTATTATTGGCAAAAAAAGGATCTTCTTCTCTCCCAAAATCATCGAAAGTAGAGCTATTCGCACTTCTAGACCATTTTAAGCCAGAGTTTAGTAATAAACTATTCCGAAAGTTTTTTTGCAGGCCTACACTTGCATTGACTGTATTGCCTCTAATGTTATCAAAAAGCATTAAACGAGGATCATTTCCTTGTAAATTATTTCGATTTCGACGATAGGAGCTATTGGCAAAAAGTTGATCATCAAAAACGCTTTGATTAGATTGAAAGTCTGCCTGACTTCTTTGAATATCCAATAAACGCTGTTTGATGGAAGGATTATGCAGTAACATTAATTCCTCCATGTTTAGTAAATTACAGGCAATAACTTCCGTTGTATTTGGCTGCGACCAAACAGTTAGGTACAGGCTTATCCAAAAAAGAAAAGATACAAATATCTTTTTCATAATAAAGAATTTGAGGTTTAGGGCTAAGAATTTATAGATGTAGCAGTACGAATTTTACTGCCTTATTATTTGTTTCCAATAAAGATGTTGAAACAACAATTAAATCGTCAGGTTTAAAAGCGATATTTTAATAAGCAGTCAGAAGTCAGATAACATAAAATTAAAACTCTGGTAATCAATAATTGATCTAAGGGGGTTCTTATAAAAATAGGAATAGCCCTTTTTTACAAATATTGCCATTCGATATGGCAATATTTGTTATTCCAAGTAGCGTTTCGAAGGTTATAATTTTTTATAAGAAAACCCTTTAATTGATCTGAATTGAATCTGACTTCTGACAGAAAAATTTATTTTTCGATCTGACTTCTGACTTCTAAAAATCATTATTTGATTAGCTGACGCTCTAATTATTGAACATTCTATTAAAATTCAAGCTAAAATAATTGTTGTTTAATTGTTATTTATTACTCTCTTTTCCTTCATCTGATTCAAAATTTGAGTAAATCGACTTCCTGCTTGATGGATATAATCCATAATATTTTCGTCTAACTCATCCACTTCATAACTAGCATCATTACTAGTAGCTTTTCTAAGTCGATGAGATAGTAAGAGGGAAGTCGCGTAGTAAAATCGAGCAGCAAAACCTAAATCAGATTGCAACTTTTCTTTGACCAGTTCTTTTTTTACACTTAAAAATTCTGAGTATTCCTTGGTTACGATAGATACACTCGGTGGTTTAGCATCAATAAAGGAGATTTCCCCCAGAATTTCTCCTGCACTAACTTCTCCTATTTCTTTTTTATCATCCATAACTTTATAAGAACCAGATAATGTAAGAAATAAATGAGTGATTTCTTCCCCTTTTTGTATCAATACTTCCCCTGAATCAATCGTTTTTAATTCACCTTCCTCCATCAACCATTCAATGTCTTGATGTTCTAAGGCGCCTAATAAAAACAATACTTTTTTCATGATACTTTATTTTTAAAGTTGAATAATTTTTAACAAACCTCCTCTAATCAATCGTTGAACTAATTTTAATCTATTTTTATCAGAAATAGATGGAATCTCAGCTATAGTAAATGCTTCTTTTGATTGAGCAATAAAAGATAAGGCCTCGGTAATAGTCGCAGGACCTTTAATAGTATTTCCAGGAAAGGAAATTCTTACTACATTTCCCTGAGCAAAAACTTGTGCGACCAGCCCATCCCTAATTTGCACTTGACTCGTTAATTGCACTTGATTCCTTTTATCCAATTGAGCAAAATGCCCATCCCCAGGAATACTTAATTCTGCTTTAAATTTATTTTGTAGCACACCTATAGCTGCCTTGGGATTAGCCCTTTGTTGAAAAGTAGCCATTAATTGCTCAAATTTTGCCTTGAACAAGTCAATTTTGGTGGCATCAAAATGTTCCTCTTTTAAATAACCAACTGGCAATGCTTTTCTAAGGTCAACTTCCTGTAAGGCCAATACATTTAAGGCTTCCGTCATTAAATCAAGCCATTGTTTAGGATGTACACCAATGGTTAAATGAATAGAAGATTCGTCTTTCGTAAAAGCATAATGTGGTACGCCTCTAGGCATATACATAAAATCTCCTGCTTCTAATAGCACCGATTTACTGCCAGTTAATTGATTCTCTTGAAAGACAGGTTGGTAGCTATGCAATAGAGGAGATTCAAAAGGGGTATCAAAAATGCGCCATTCTTTGGCACCATGTATTTGAATCACCAATACATCATGGGTATCATAGTGTGGCAATAATGCTTTTTGATTGGGAGGCGTCAAATACATGTTCCCTACTACATGATGGCTAAGTTCTTGTTTTATATTCCAACATAATTGCTTAATCGCTTCATTAAATCGTTGAATTTCATTAACGACTATCGTATAACCGTCTCCATAAGCGGCATAGAGCTGATTGAGATTGAGGCTACCATCAGGATTCTCATATTTGCTCGGCAGCAAAGGTTCCTGATTTTTGACTACTCTAAGGCTAGTACCTGTTGGGCGATTATAATAAAGGATTTTATCTACGGCTTCAATGGTGAAAAGTTGTTGATAATAGTCTTTTGCATTTCGTTTGATAATTAAGGGTTCTTTTTCCCAATTTTGTTGAAAAAAATCTTCTTTAGCAATGGGGTTTAATAGCGCCGACAGATTAAATTGGGAAAGTGTGTTTAGCCTTTTTATTTTTTCTAAAACCATAACTAAATATTTTTTATCTTAATTTAAGATTCCAAGCTCTATTATAATGGGAGGCTAGAGGTCAAAATATTACTATTACTTCATTAAGGAATAGTTCAATAATAAATTTACATTCTTCTACTTGTTCTTTTTCCTTTTCCTTTCTACTACATTAAAAAGCCTCGTCGATGCTAGGCATCGCCTACGTTTTTTGCCTTGTATAAGGAAAAAATAACTTCGCATAAAAACGTAACTTATTAATGTACTATTCCTAAGAAAAAAAGAAGGAATAGAAATATGATGACCTCTAAAATTACCTACAGGTTAATTTATATTTACCATTTGGGAATAAGTGCTGCAATAGTAGCAGATGCTGCACCAATACTTGCTGCAATAGTAGCTGAAACAGCAGTTACGATAGCAGCACTAACAAAAAATTCCCCTCCAGCCACTTGCTCTAATTGTTCATCTGTCAATTCCATATTATCAAAATCAGGTTTTGGCGGAAGATTTACATACACTTTACTAGTATCTGTTTGGTCCGTAACAACAATCTTTACTCCATCGGGTATTTTTGTTCCTGTAGCCGCCTCTATTGCAGCTTTAGGGCTAGCGACTAAGTCAGATTTAAATTGTGGGTCATCCCACGCTTTGTTTACTACTGATTGAATGACTTTTGCATTTTCCATAATAAAAATTTAGAAGTGTTTTAAAATTAAGTTAATAAGTAAGTGCTTAGACAGAAATAATTCAACTATTTATGACTACCTCTTTTCATCAGCATCCCATCCGAAAGCGGTTCGCAAACGGTGTTTACTTATGTTAAAAATACTAGCCATAGTTGAGCTGTGGCTGTGTTTTGGCTTTGTCTAGTAAAAAAGTAGCTTAGGTCAAAAGACAAACTTAATTATGTCCAAGAACTTAGACTAAATTAAATTATTGATTCCATTTGTCGATTGGGAAAATAACTTAGTTTAAGAAATACCTTCGTGAAAAATAGACCTTTACCAAGCTTTTGTTGCGGAGTAAATAGAAACAGCTCCACCTGCGGTAGCTACTGCAGTAGCAAAAGCAGTAATAGTTAACATTACAAGCACTTCTCCTCCTGCAACCTGTTCCAATTGTTCATCCGACAATTCCATATTATCAAAGTTAGGTTTTGGCGGAATGTTCAAATAAATAGTTGCAGGGTCTGTCTGGTCAGCAACAACCAATTCATAATTAGCTGGCACAGATCCTCCTGTTAAGGAGGTGATAGCAGCATTTGGGTTATTGACTAATTTTTTTCGGAAACTATCGTCCTCCCATGCTTTGTTGATGACTGTTTGAATAACTTTTTTAGTATCCATAATAAAAATTTAGAATTAGTTTATTAAAATTAAAAATCAACGGTGAATCCATTTTATCGCTAATAAAAAATTGTTCCCTCTAAAATTTTAAAGGGTTAATTAGGGTTTACCATTTGGTACCTCCACCAGGATTAGAAAGAGCAAGAGGGCCACAAGTACCAGTAATAGTAACAGGAGCAGTAAGAATCGGAATAGTTAGGATTATAAACACTTCTCCTCCTGCAACCTGTTCCAATTGTTCATCCGACAATTCCATATTATCAAAGTTAGGTTTTGGCGGAATGTTCAAATAAATAGTTGCAGGGTCTGTCTGGTCAGCAACAACCAATTCATAATTAGCTGGCACAGATCCTCCTGTTACGGAGGCAATAGCAGCATTTGGATTACTGACTAATTCTTGTCGGAAATTATCGTCTTCCCATGCTTTGTTGATGACTGTTTGAATAACTTTTTTAGTATCCATTTTTATTGAATTTAAATAATTAATTAATATTTTTCTACCGAAATCCTATTGAAATCAGGTATATAAATAAGTCACCTTACCAAATCGCTCCTTTGCATTAAAAGTCCGATCAAAAAAAGCTTCAATTTCATTGCCGGTGTAAACGGTATCCAAAACGACTTTAAGGGTTCCTTTTTCATAATCATTGATAGCATTCCGTAGGTCTTGCGAGCTACCCAGACAGTTTCCTATGATGCTTATATTTTTCATAAAGGCTTTCACAACTGTTTCTGTTAAATTATTGGGTGGGCTATACCCATTGGACATTTTTGCGTGTTGGTTAAAAAGTCCACAAGTGGCATATCTTCCACCTATCTCCAATAAATCTACCATTCTATCCAAGTATAGGTCGCAGAAAGGATCTATCGCTACCGAAAAACCGCTATGCTTTTGTAGGTGCTGTTGTATTGCTGGATTTTGATAAAGCGGTTTGGTAATATCTACCACAAATACTTCTTTGACCCCTAGGGCTAATAATTCTGCTTTAAAGGTGTCTCTCGTCGTTAAAGCATATACTTCTACATCATATTGCTTTAAAGCATTGATGGTAAATAGGGAAGTGTTTGAAGTAGCTCCAGAAATAAGTACTTTGTCTCCTGCTTTTACCCCTAATCTACGAATCATCGAATAGGTAGTTTGTCCACCTATTTGGAAACAGGACGCTACCTCCCAAGGCATAGTATCTGGTATTTTTGCTAGTTTGCTAAAGTGAATTTTATCATATTCTTTGGAACCATTATTAGTGGGCAAACCTGAACTTGCACCTGGATGCTCCGCAGGGTAATTTCCATTACTCATCACTCTATCTCCAATAGAGAATCCTTTAACATTTGCGCCTATAGCGATTACTTCTCCAGCAAATTCTGACCCTAAAGAATAAAATTTAGGCACTTTTTTTAACCCGTATTGCTGTAAAATTTCTAATTTTCCCAAGGCTAAACTTTTATCCCGATAATTGCAGGAGAATCCTTTTTTTCTAATAAATACTTTGTCCCGATTAGCGGATTGATTGGGATCAAAAGGCATTCTTTTAGTCTCTATCAATCCACAAGGTATGCTCGTTTTATTGAGGTGAAAATTTTGTGTTTTTTTGCCATTTCCCAATTGGGGTTCCACAGCAGTATTACAGATCGCTACTTGACGAGTCATGCTTATTTTTTTAGTAAAATTTAATAAATTAACGTTTAGTCTTTGCGTATTTATCGCAATGATTACCCTACAATAAGGGGTTCTTTTTTTTCTGCTTTCGAGTTTTTTAGAGCAGTTTCCTTCGTTTCTAATGATTGTCCAATTTGGTTTTCAATTACGGTTAACTGAAAGTCCAAATCTTCTTGACTCAAGCCTTCCAAATAATTCATCATTGACTGATAACTGGAATTTTCAAAAAAATCAGTTACTTCATATTTTTCTTGAATTTTTAAGGATTTAGTAGCTGTTGTCGTCTGATAGAAAGGGATATCCTGTTCCATCATAGCTCGACGTTCTTCATAGACCATCTCCCAAAACAGCGGCTTTTTAGTAGGTTTTAAAAACGCTTTGGTTAACATTTCTAGTTGTATACTGTAGGTAATGCCATTTTTTAAATACTTTGGGTTTTGAAGTTTATCTAATATACTTGCATAGATATAAGTATTCCTAAATAAAAATCTTTCTGGTAAATTTTTAAAGATATTTAGTGGGCTATTTGCTCCTTTTAATAACGACTGGTGGGTTAAAAGAAAAGTATACATTTGCTGAAAACCTAGCTTTAAAGTAGGTAGGTATTGATTAACCCGTTGAGGCTGTTGCTCCAAATGAGGAATATGTATTTCTTTTCTTGGTGGAAATTGGACCATAGCAATATTCATCTCATCTGTATTGGGATGCAAGCAACCTAAACTAGAAGTTGGTTTTAATTCTTGAAGGCTACCAAACCCACCCATATTAAAGTCTAAATTCGATACCTTAATTTTCATGGGTAATAAGCCTGTTCTCGATATAGATTTCAGGTTTTTATGAAGTATTTCGAGTTCCTCTGTTGTTTTCTCTTCTTTATAAGTAGGCAGCACATGAGGGTGCAATATGGTTTCGAAATCCACTAATGTAGGGTAGGCTCCACAGGCAATTACATTTTCATAATGACAATCTGTAGTTTGTAAAAAATGCGTTAAACATAATAAACTGCCTGCTCTAAGATAATAGACCTCCACGTCTTCTTTGGTCGTACAAGAACTGAAATCCAGGAATTCCATCCAACCATAGTCCGATCTATTTAAAGTTTTAAATCGTTTAAAATCAGGCTGGTAACTCCTTTGATTAATCCAGCCAACTAATTTATCATAGTTTTCAGCTAGCCCTAAGTTTTTAGGTTTATAAACCAACTTCTCATTATTATCAAAAGTCAGAATGACGACTCCATCTCCACCTTTATGCCGATCAGAAACAGAAGTTCCAACACTATTGAGTTTACCTATTGCTTGCCCTTGGAAAAAATGTTGCTTTATTTCGGTGTAATCAGCCATAAAGCGATTGATAAAACGAGCGTTTACATTCGGTAATTGCATCGTTAAAACGCTTATTATACGAGCTAAAACTGGATATTTTTTTAATAAGTCTACCAATCCTCCCGCTTTCATGGATTGAACAAAGGCTAAATATATTTCTCGACTTCCCGTTTCAACTTGTTGTTGTTGATTAGTCATTAAATGTATCTGCCGAAAATAGTAAAACTGTTCATATAAAACTTTTCCCATTGTTCTAGAAATAAGCCCTAGGAAAGAACGCTCAAAATTAGTTCTTACACTAGTTCGAACCCTTGCTTTACAAGGCACTAGTTCCTTGTCCATCAACTGCCTATATAAATGCACCATAGGCAACAAAATCTCTTCAAAAGGAATAGGGTTGCCCGCTTCTAAAAAAGGGGTATCTTCTGCTAATGCTAAATGGTCATCACTATAAATTTCTAAGATAGATTCCAATATAGCTACCCAATCAGGGAGAACGGTTCTTGCATTTACGCGCACTTCAGAAAGCATTTTATCTAAAGCTTTGGTATCAATGGCTTCAATATCCAAAAATCTTTTCAACCATTTTTTACCTTCTTTTTTAGATAAAACGGATTCCCAATGGGTTATATCTTGAACTCTTTTTTCTGTCGAATTTTTAGCTGATAAATAATCCCAATTTCCATCTTTCCGCTCAAACATAGAACTAGAGCGAGCATAAATATCTAGGGTCTCTGTAGCATAATTCTTCAAAGGCATATATTGTTATTTTAGGGTTTCTTTAAATTAAATCAGTACTTTAAGAGTGGTTTCATTTGTTGAATTTGCTTCCAGAGGACTAGTTGCCAAAACCCATTGAATCAAGGCTTTTGAAAGTTGACCTTTATCATTGCATTGGTGAAATAGTTTTTTACCATTTTCTTCATACCAATAAAATAAGTAGGTTTCTCCAGCAGTAGTATGGTGTTCCAATTGTTCTGCTAACCAATTTTTTCCAGCTAACACATAATCGTGTTTTTTATAACCCAATAATTTTAGTGCAGCAATTGCAAAAACTGTTTCTAAAATCGACTGTTTCCAACTTCCATCGACTTCTTGCGTATTAATCAAATATTTTTTTGCTAGCCTAATCTCTTTACTAAATTTTTCTTTATTTGCTAGTAATAATTGTATTGAATAATAAGCACTCCAATTTTGGGTGGGAAACCATTTAGACCGCCAAAACCCTAGCGGTGATTGTTTTTTTGCGATATATTGTTGGCAATTTTCAATGATACCTCGATACACTTCCCCATACTGCATCAGTAAACAAGCGGTATGAGCAGTAGCATCCACGGAAGGACCATTCCAATAGGAAGCCCTGCCTTTAGCACATATCGAGTCCGCTCTTTTCTCAGGAGATAGCGTATGAAAAGCGCCATCAGATGCTTTATAAAAATAGCGAATCAAGGCTTCAAAAGAAGGTTGTAATACCGATTTATGAATACCTGATGCTAATAAGCCATCTAGCACTAAAATACTATCTTCACAAGTCACGCCAAATCCTTTTTGGTATTCCCAAAGATTCCCTCGACTAGCATTAAGGAGGTATTCTTGAATACTTTTAGAAGGATTCGCTTTCAATAATAAACCATAATAAGCTATATCTCCTTCGCTCTGTTGTCTTATATAAATAGGTTTTTCCTTATCTAAATAATAAATTTTGGTATTTAGGAGATATTGTTGTTCATAGTTATTGAACAATCCTTGTTGGCTATCTTGTTTAATCCACCGAGCCGCACGTTGCCCTGATAAATAAGCAGCAGTCATCCCATAAGGCATTGGGTCAATGAAATTATACTCCGTATAATCACCTGCTAAGTATATATTTTTTGCAGGTTTTAATGCCCTATTATTCCAATACTCATACCCTTCGTTAATCAATGGACCAATATGCTCCCAATATTTGGCGTCGTGAAATAGTACTTCTTCAGGGCTGATAGAGTCCTTACTAGCAAATTGCAGGTTTTCCACCACTTCTTTAATCAAAGTTAGTCTTGATTTCTGGCGAATCTCTTTTACAATTGCGCCTGTAAAATAAATATTAAGTATGGCTACTTCCTGATTTTTTCTTTGTTGAAAAACGGCGTTAAATGGTAAATCTGGTGTAGCGATATAAGAAAACTGTTTTAGTTTCTGTTGAGAGAAAGCGAGCATTAAGCTAAACCCTCCAGCAAATTGGATGTGATTCAAAAAATCTTTTGTCGCTTTATTTTTGGTTTTTAGAATGTCTTTAGTTATTGGAGCAGGTGTCGTAATGAGCACTTTCTTGGCACTTACTTCTTGTTCTTTTCCTTCTATTTGGTACTGAACTTTAACTAAATTTCCTTCTTTTTTAACCAAAGAAACAATGGTATTCACCAATATCTTAGCATCGCTATTAATAGCCAAAAAATCCGTTATTTGCCCATTACCTTGTTCGAGAAATCGAAGTTGGTATTTTAACAAAGCATCGTATTTTCTTTGAGGCACATACTTAGTTATTGTTTCTGGGTGAATTAGTTGAAAAAAAGCATTAAGCACTTTGATTGCTTTTTTAGATAAATCAGCTAATCCTGTTCTGCTGTCTTGAAAATAAGCTCGAATATGCTTTTTTTCTGTAGCAGAAAAAGCCACTTGATTGAGGCATTCCGTCACTTTTTTGCCTAAAAACAAATTGTTATTTAAACATATTCCCATCTCCTCCACAAAATCAGTACTAATTAAATGACTAAGCACTATTGGTATTATTTCTTGCCGTGGAGCAAAAAGTCCGCCAAGATCATATTTAATACCATGTTGTTCTTTGGTTAATACACGTCCTCCAATTTTAGCTTCTTTTTCTAACAAGAGTATTCGCTGTCCCTTCAGTTCATGAGCTGCTGCCAGGCCAGCTAACCCACCTCCTACAATAATTAGGTCATAAAGTTGGTGCATAAATTTAGGGTTTAGAGTAGCTTAACTGCTCTATTAATAGAATTGGGTGATTACTTTATTTAATTTTTAGTTATATTTTTCCTACGTCCTAAACAGCCATCTTCAAGTGATTTTTAGCGAAGATCTTTCTTAATGTTGCTATATTAGCCCAAACATGCCGAACGCCTAAGTAGGCTTTGGCTTCCGTAAAGCGGCTATCATCAAAATTTAATTTGATGTGGTTAATCTCTCTGATATACATACTTAAATAACGACTTCCAATAATAGAAGATAATTGTTTTAGATGCTCAGGCCATTGTCCTTCTTCTACCATCCCTGCATGGATATTTCCAAAATAATCCAGCAGTCCTTGTTTTTTAGCAATTGTACAAAGTTGTTCCTTTTCTAAAAAATGTAAAAAAGGTTTCCAGTTGTCAATAATGGACTCATTGTACTCTTGATAACATTCTAGTCCGATTTTATTACCAATACTAGTCCCAACATCGATATCTAGGCAAATACGGTCTATCAAAGCATCTATTTTATTCAAATTTTCTTTCAAGGCATCAATATTACCTTTCCAACCAACTTTTTGTAAAAAAGGAATGACCTCTAAAATAGAAATATCTTTAATACAAATTCTATAAGCATCGACTTCTCTAGCAAGCATAGTCCCTACCTGAAAAATATACGCAGTATCAGGCAATGCTTTTTCTACATTCCGCAGTTGTTGAACTATTATAGGGTTTAATGTTTTACCTTGTATGGTTTCTAAACTCTCTAAAATGATAGTCGTGCTTAAGTCGCCTTTCAAATGTGTTTTATTTTTTTGGTCAAAAGGTGCAAAAAAGATACTAGGAATAGGAATCGCTGATAGTCCGTTTTCCGCCACATCAAACTCTAACCAGATATAATCTGTCCAAGCATATAGTTCTGAAGCAGAATCATTCCAACTATTAGCAAATTTTAGCACTTTTTCCCACGCAGGAGCTATTGCCCATTGACTAGGGATTGCCTTAATGGGGGATGCTCCAGCTAGGATACTTCTTCCATACTCAGCAGCAGCAATGCAAAGTAAGACATCTGCCGCAGGCTGTTTTTGCCCTAAACGACATTCAAAACCGAAAAAAGAAGTTATTTTTTCTGGAAATTGATTGACCGTTGCTGCTATCTTTTGAAAATTAGCTACATCAATCAAGCTACTTGGAGTATAAGGGATTACACAGGTATTTAATAACTCATCTAGGAACATTTGCTAAGTTAATTTAGGGTTTTTAATTTTTTAAGACATTTGGTGTGCTACAATTTATTCTTTGATTCCAAATTATTTATAGTTTTATCAAAAGACGAAAAATAAATATTTTTTGTACTCAAATATGTTCGCAAGATAAACTGTTGTTATTTTTTCTCCAAAGACAAAAAAATGTGTTTTTAATAAAAATATAGTTATTAATATTTTATATTATTTATTTAAATTATTGCCTGCCAATGTTTTATGGAAGACTATATTTAATAAATAATTTATACAATTTTATAAAATATAATTTTAAATAATACTTAATTTTTGATGCTTACCTTAATTTTAAGTAAGCCTTCAATAGAAATTGATTGAATATACCCGAATGAATTTGGTCTATTGAGTACTTACAGTTTTAAAACCAGCCTTCTAGCTTGGTGAGCAGATGTTGATAATTTTGAACCTTAACTCCAACCCTGCCCGCATGATGCAGTTGGGTTGTTCAATCTCCATTTCAAAATTAGTACATTTCGTTTATGAATCTTCAATTTCCCTTCGGAGGTGATTTAAATTCAAAATTAATTTAACTATATATTGTTATTTGATTTTGTTTTTTTCTTTTTCCATAATATTCCTTATCATACACTTAGTTTTAGATGCTTTCTCTAAAATAGACCTCAAATCAACCAACACATCAACTATGCAGAAAAGCAAACTAATCCGACTTTTAAAGGTATTGGATGCAGACGAATTTAAGGGTTTTCCTAAATTCATCAACTCCCCATTCTTTAATTCTAACAAACAATACCTTCCTTTATATCGCTACTTAACTAAATATTACCCCGATTTTGATTCGCCTAAACTGACTAAGGAATTAGCTTTTAAAAAATGTTTTCCCAATAAAAAGTATAGTTATAATACGATGAGTAATCTAATGTCTGGTTTGGCAAATTTGACGGAGGAATACCTATTGAATATCCAATTTCAAAAAACAAGGTATGATAAAAAGAAAACCCTAGTCAAAGCGCTAGGCGAACGGAAGGATTGCTATGACCTTTATGAAAAATATAATACCACCTTAGTTCAAGAAGTAAAAAGTCGGACGATTAATGATATGGCATATCATCAAAATTTAAGGGAACTCAATCATGATTTTTATTTTCATCCAACGACTAATCGACAGGCGATTGGTAGTCAAGGAGTTCAAGGTATTATGGATGATTTAGATATTTTTTATGCGCAGATTAAGTTGCTTTATTTGCTGGAAATGAAGTCTAGAGCTTATCTTTTAAATGAAGCATATGAGTTTACTATTGAAGAAAAAAATATACAAGAAAAAGAAACGTATTTTGAACAAGCATGCCTTATTTGTTTAATATATTTAAAGCTTTTAAAATTATATGAGCTAGTTGAAGATAAAAAAAAATTTGAGGAGGCTAAAAACTTGTTTAGTGAGAATATTGAAAGAATTAGTGAAACGGAAAGAACAAATTTTCTTTTACATTTATTAAATTATAGTATTAGACGGATGAATAAGGGAAATGTAGAATATATAAAAGAGACTTTAGAATTATATAAATTAGGGCTAGCATTTCACCTATTAATTGAAGAAAATCGAATAGCAGAAATGACCTTCAGTAACATAGTTTCTACTGGAATTAAATACAAAGAATTTATCTGGGTAAAAAATTTTATTCTTGACTATAAACATTTATTGGATGAGGAAGAAAAAGAGGATGCCACGTTACTAAGCTTAGCGTTTTTAAGTTTTGCTCAAGAAAAATATTCACTAACTATTGATTTACTAATCAATCATCCTTTTGATAAACCATTTCAAATCACTAATGCAAAATCATTATTGATACGAACTTATTTTGAGCAGTTTTTGCTCGACGATTCTTATTTTGAATTATTGATTGCTCAAACCTATGCTTTTGAGAAATATGTTAGAAGACATAAAGAAATATCAAAAGAAAAATCTAATCGCCGTTTGAATTTTATTCAATTTACTCGCCGTCTGGCAACTGGAATCTTAGAAAAAGATATACCCGATGGTTTAATAGATACAATAAAATTAAGCTCTTTTTCTAATAAACAATGGCTTTTACAAAAAATAGAGTTAAGAAAGGAAAGGCTTCCAATGAAAAAGAAAACCTTTCCTTCTTCCTTTTAAATTTCTACTGAATCCTGAATAATAATCTTCTTATTTCCTTGCCCTTCAATAGCTAAAAAATTAACAAACCGAAATCTGTTCCGACTGCTTTTTTCCATTAAATTGTTCATAATTAAAATTTTTGAGCTTCAAAAAAGGCATAGCAATTCCAGTCCGATGAGGAGCAATTCCACGGCGGATAAGCGAGATTTTTAGGTTATCCCTTAAGTAATAGCAGGGCTTTTGGGGGCTTGCGCTTTGGTGCTGCTATCAATCGAAAAAGGAATCAAATGCTATAAGCGGTCTTTTTTGAAATGATTAAAAAATGTTTGGAAATTCTTGTTGGAACAAAGGTGCAGGTGAGTAGGGGGGGTGACCTTTCACTAAATTGCCAAAACCATGGAATAGATTACCAGTAGGAATAAAAAGCTTGGATTATATTCGCAGCGAAAAATTGGAAAGTGAATTTAATTTAATGATAGTCAGTTAGTTGCGATTCGCATTAGGCGAACTGCCATAAGTTTGGGAAAAAGTTCTAGAAAAATAAGCGGGGTCGGTAAAACCGACTTCATAAGCGATTTCGGAGACGGTTAAATCGGTGGTTTTTAGTAAAATCATGCCCTTGTCCAGTCGAATTTTTCTAATCAATAAGGCAGGAGTGGTATTCGTCAAGGCTTTTATTTTACGATATAATTGAGATTGACTCAAGCCTACGGCTCGACTTAAACGGGTGGGGTTAAATAAGGCATTGCTTAATTCTTTTTCGATGTTAGCCATTACTTTTTGTAGGAAGGCATTTTCTGTAGCATATCTACTCGGTTGTGCTAGCTGATCGGCTATATTTTTGTGGAAGGCAATTGGATTGGCGGTCATTTTTACAAAATGCGCTTGGAGTTTTCGCCTTAATTCTAGCATCATTTCTAAGCGCACCAATAATTCTTCTTTATTAAACGGCTTAGATAAATAGGCATCTGCTCCTGTTTTTAAGCCCTTAATTCTAGAAGCTATATCTACTTTGGCAGTCAAGATGATAATGGGAATATGGCTGGTGCGCTCTTCATTTTTTAAGGTTTGACAAACTTGGTAGCCATCTTTTTCGGGCATCATTACATCGCTAATAATCACATCGGGAATGTGTTCCAATGCCTTTTCGATGCCAATTTTTCCATTATAGGCGACCCTTATTTGATACAAGCCTTTTAAACAACTTTTTAAATAAAAAATAACGTCGGGATTGTCTTCGATTAATAATAATTGAGGTAACTCGTTAGCCGATATAGAGGGACTTTGGACGAAGGAAATCGGCACCTCATTTGCTGTTGGTTTTAAAGCAGTAACGGGAAGTGCCAAGTCTGTGTAGACCATTTCCGTTTGGGGAATCATTGCCTTATTATGAATAGGCAAACGAACTTGAAAATGACTGCCTTTGCCCAATTCGCTAGTAACAGTAATCGTACCTCCCATAATTTTAACCAACTCTTGGGTATGTGCCAAGCCAATGCCTGTCCCTTCTCCAGGACGAGTAGTAGAACTATCCGCTTGATAAAATCGGTCAAAGATATGGGGTAAATTGGCTGGTGTAATGCCAATACCTGTATCTTTAACAGCAATGATTAGCCAATCCTTTTCTTTAGTCAACTGAACCAGAATATCTCCACCTGAAGGGGTGAATTTAACAGCATTGGATAGTAAATTGGTGATGACCTGTTGGATACTATGCGGGTCAAAATCCATCATCAATTGCTCTAGCGGAGAGAAGAAACGCAAAGAAAGATTATGCTCATTGGTATAAGAATGGAAGGATTCTACTAAATAGCGAATATAGAAGCTGATGTCTGCCTGTTGGAGGTTTAGTTGATAGGCTTTATTTTCTAATTTCGAGAGCTCTAATAATTGATTGACTAGGAGTAATAGATTTCGGCCATTTCTTTTAATCAATTGTGCAGCTTCTAGTACATTTTCTTTTGGGGCAGCGATAATTTGTTTAGACATACCTAGAATGACGGTTAAAGGCGTGCGAAATTCATGGGTTAGATTGGTGAATAATCTGGATTTAAAGGAATCTAATTCTTTTAGACGGAATGCCTCTTGCTGTTCTATTGCTAGTCGGTTTTGTAATTTTAAGCGCCGTTTAACCAAAACATAAGCCCACCATAAGGCCCCTAAAAACAGGATTAAATATCCAGCATAAGCCCAATTAGAATAATACCAAGGAGGGAGAATGCTAAAGGTATAGGCTGTTTCTTTACTCCATTTTTGGCTTGCACCAATTGCTTTTGCTTTCAGTATATAACTGCCATGCGACAAGCCTCTTAATTCTATTGAATTATTAGCAGTTGGCAAACTCCAATCATCGTCTGAACCTTCTAAAAAATAACTGTATTTTAATTGATGAGGAGCTTCCCAATCAATGGCAGAAAATTGAAAAGTTAGGTGGTTAAGTTTGTAGGGTAGGCTCAGTTGCGATGGATAATTTTGCAATTTTGGAAAGCTATCTGTTATAGTAGCAGCCAAAACCTTCCCCAAGGGCAAATTGGTTACATAGGCGGAATCGGATAATTGGCGAAAATCAATGTGTTGTTGTTTGATTTTAATCTGGTCTAATTGTAAAGTTGGTTGGTGGTCGTTCAACTTAAATGTATTTAAGTCAAGATAAGTTAGCCCTTTTGTATCTATTGTCCATAAAGTATTGTTACGGTCTAAAATAATATCATCATGAAAATTCCATGCTTTTAGCCCATCTTTTCTTCCGTATTTTCTAATTTCGTAATCAACAATCTGTTCGTCTTTTTTTTTGGGGATTAGTAAATTTAGCCCATTGTTTGTACCTACCCAAATTCGCCCTTTTTTATCTTCTAATAGGCCGTTCGTAAAATTACTGCTAAGTCCTTCCTTTTTTGTTAAAAATTGGAATGTTTGCCCATCGAATCGCCCAATGCCTTCTTTTTTTGTGGATACCCAAATGTTACCAAATTTATCTTCTAATATATCCATAGGAGAATTTAACCTATAATCTTTATACCATATTTGCATATTATTATTTCTAAAGCGATATAGACCTCTAGAATTTACACAAAACCAAATATGATTAGCTTTATCTTCTAATTGACTTGTGATTTTAGTATTATTTGATTCATCTGTATAGATAAGGTTATTCAATGAAAAATAATTTTGTTGTTGATCATAATAATAAATTGGTCCTAAAAAACTTGATGTCCAAATGTGTTTTTGTGAATCTTGAAAGAATGGCATATTTAGACCAAAAGAAGAATTGATTGAATAATTTTTTGATTGATAGTTAGTAATTTGTTCTCCCTGAATTTTATTTATACCATTTTCATAAGTTTCGACCCAAATATTATTGTCTAAATCTATAAACAAATCAGATATGGTGTGACCATTAAGTCCGTTCTCTTCGTTTAGCACCGTAAATTGTCCATTCTTCATTTTAATCAATCCATGACTTGATCCTACTAACAAATTACCTTGTTGATCTTCTTTGATAATTTGAACTTCTTTTAGAGGAATTTTACCAATACTCGATAAATGTTTAAAACTATTTTCTTTTATTTTTAGGAGTCCGTCCCCAGAAGTACTTACCCATAATAGATTCTCCTCATCAAAAAAAAAATGTGTGATAATACTATGAGTTAATCCAATTGCTGATGAATAATTCTTGAAATTATGTCCATCATATTGAAATAATTGATTATTATTTATTAGCCAAAGTTGCCCTTTGTTATCTTCGGCCATATAAGTTATTCCTATTTCATTGCCATTAATTTCTGTGTAGAGATAAAATTTCTCACCATTGAACCTATAAATCTTGTCATAAGTCCCTAACCAAATATCTCCATTTTTTCCTTGATAGATAGTGGGAATTGAGGGTTCAATACCTTTTTCGGGCACATAATTCCAAAAGGTACTATCTCCATCATGCTTTATTAAATTACTACCATTAAAAAACCATATAGCCCCTTCAGAGTCCTGACATAAAGAGTGGATACCGCTATGTTCTCCAATTAATGGATTTAGGTTATAAGTCAACTCTTTCCCATCAAATTTAATAACCCCTTTATCGAAAGTACTTATCCAAAGATTTCCAATTTGATCTATAATCAAATCAGACAAATTATGCGCCCAAAAAATTTCTTGCGATACAAAAAATTGAGTAAAATTAGTACCATCATAACGACAAAGCCCTCCTCTAAATGTAGCCATCCAAATATCTCCGTTTTTATCTTCTACAATTTTTACTACATTATCACTACCTAACCCTTCCTCAAAGGTGAAATGAGTGTAAGAAAGTCCATTAAATTTACTTACTCCTGCATCTGCAAAACCTATCCATAGGTTTCCTTTTGTGTCTTGAAAACTAATGGTAATATCGGATGATATTAAATGATGATCATAGTCAATAAATTGAACATCCATATTAGCTTCTTCTTTACGAGAGAAAGGCAAGACACTAATTGGTGGATTGTGGATAGCGGGTATCTTTTCTCCAGAAAGGTGAATCTTTTGGGGGAATGGCATATTCTTTTTGCCAGAAACGCTCTTCGTTACAGGTTTTTTTAAGGAGAAAGAGTCCGTAATAACTGTTTTGAAACTAGATGGGGCAATTTTTTGCTCAATTATCTTTTTTATTCTCTGTGTGCTTTCAATAATATTTAAATCATGATACTTAGGAATTGCTTGTACCATAACTGCAATAGATGTATCATATGGAGGTTTTTTTATCGGTTTGTCTTTAAGAAGTGGCTTGGTTTCTAAATTAGCATTTGTTGCATTTTGACAAGCAAGCATTCCTATTAGGCAACTAAGGAATAATAATTTAAAAAATAAGATATAAAGCAGATTTAAAGTCGGCCAGGGTTTTCTCATAGTTACTAATCTTTAGCAATAATAGATTGCTAGTAAAGAAGGGGGTATCTGCAAAACTCGAACAATTGCAACAAGGTAAGCAATTATTGTTAATTCCAAAAAATAAAACTATTTTAGTAGCAAATCCATATTGAAGGGGTGAATCAGTTTTAGAATTGATTGCATAGAACAAGTATGTGTTTTCTCAAGACTAAGAATTTCTACTATAAACGGTATAAAATGCTGCTATACTTTCTAAAATTATAACCAGGATATAACTGAATAAATCTAAATTAGATATTTTCCAATTTTTTTTTCAAGCTAAAGCAACCTTTTCTTAGCATCTTGCACTATTGTTTTCGATAAGAATTCTCACTAAATTCCTATCAAAATAGATGATTTAAATGGTTTTATTGCTATTAACTTGCTGACACGAGTTTCTTAACGTTGATATAGTAATACAAACCATTGGATCATCTTACAAATTCATCGAATTATTATTGAGCTAAATGCTTAATAATAAAGGAACGAAAAACTTTCTATCTTCTTGAGTAAATCGGATGCTTATATTATTGACGGGTGCAAACAGGGCGACCATGCAGCACAGAACCAACTTTTCCAAAAGTATAGGTCAATGCTATTTGGTGTCTGTTTGCGCTATGGTCAAAATCGGCAAGAAGCAGAGGACTTATTGCAGGATGGCATGATTGTCATTTATAGGGATTTGTACCAATATAAACCAACAGGTGCTTTAGGCGCTTGGTTAAGACGAGTGATGGTGAATGTATGTTTGCAACATTTGCGAAAAAAGCATCGAATTATTCGCACCACACCCATTGAGAATTATAATGAACGATTAGAGACCGATGAGGATTTGTTTAGTCAATTTAGGGCAAGGGCTTTATTAAAGATGGTACAGCAACTGCCGCCAGGGTATCGAATGGTTTTTAATTTGTATGTGATAGAAGGAAATTCACACCAAGAAATAGCTGATATGTTAGGCATTTCGGTGAATACCTCTAAATCTCAGTTGTCCAGAGCAAAAGCTACTTTAAGAAAATTATTAGAAAAAGAATTAGCGGATGAACCGTAAGTAAAATGTAAAATTTAAAATTACAAATTCAAAATCTAAAAGTACTGACAATCAGAAAGTTAGAGTTTTGAAAATGTAAATTTATTTTTTCACCGTTCGTAAGTTGAATATTGAAGGAAGATTTTTAATGTTCAAAGGGGTCAGTATTGAAAACTGATGTCTAAAAAAATACCATGAAAGGAAAAAATAAACCAGACAATTTAGAAGAGTTCTTTCAGCGAGTACTGGGAGAATATGAGGAAGATCCAGGAGAGGATTTTTGGGATAGGATTGCTCCTAATATTCCAGCTAAACCTGTTGCCACTTCTTTTGTCTATAAAGGATGGATGTTAGCGCTGGCTTTTTTGATTGGCTTATTATTAAGCGGCCTGTTTTTTTATTGGCAATCAAATAGTCAATTAATAGAAAATTTTGAGACTAGAATAGTGGAGAAGGACACACAAATCGAATTATTACAACAAAAAATATTGGTATTAGAAAAAGAAAAGCTAACCAATACTATTGCTGACGTACCTGCAGTTGCCACTTTAAAAACAAAAGAGAAAGAAATCACCCAACATCAACTTGATTTGAATCAATTCACAATTGATTCCCCCGAAAAAGCAAAATTAAGTACTTCCCTCAATGGGGATAAAAAATCACTCATTAAGCTGGAAATTGCCCGTAAAACAGGTGTTGTAGCTACTGCCACGACTATAGATGGCGGTTGGCTACAACCACGTTTTATACCGACTACTGACCATTTTACTTCCTTATTTTCAAATAAAGCCGCAAATTCTTTTACCATCAATCCTGATCAATTATTGCATGATAATCAGTTGATTACGAATACGTTTTTTAAAGGAATAACGGAAAGTCAAGAGCAGGAAAGGGCGGAAGGAGCAAAACCCGCAAAGAAATTTGGACTTACTCTACTAACAACAGAAAAAGAGTTGGCAATTAAATTTGACGAAAATACCTATGATTTAAGTTTGGCAGAAAAGGTTGCCTTATTTGGAAAATCAAAAGGCATCTTAAAATCCAATGAAGAAAATGATGAGTTGTCTTCCTTTATTGTAGGATCAATCAATCCATTATCTAGTTACAAATATAGTTTAACAGGCTATGATCCAATTGGCCCCGTCGCATTAGAATCTGTGGGGATCGGAAAATCGTGGAATTGGAGTGTCTACGGTGGTTTTGAAACTAAATCGAAATGGTCTGTTCAGATGGGTATTGATTTTAATAAATTGACCATTGTGAAAGAGAGTGTCAATAATATTCGATTTAAGCAAGAAGATGCTACTCCAGTTAACGGAGGGTATGTCTATTCTTTCAACCAACGATCAGATGGGGCTTTAGGGCAGGTAAGTGTTAGTTCGACTATTTTAAATCAACAGCGGAATGATGGACAAGACATATTAGATGGTGATTTATTCCAAATGTCGGTGAGTACAGAACAACCCGTTAAAATTATTCGACTACCCATATTAGGCGGATATAGATTCGATTTATCTAATCGGTTTTATATGATTCCAAAACTAGGGGTTTCCGCAGTTTGGAAAATAAAAGACCAAACCCAATTAAGAGAAACGCAGACTTTTTCTGACCGATTGAGCATTCAAAAGTCGGGCATTTTCTTAACCACCAAGACGACAACAGAATCTTTAGAAGCGAATTTTAGAACAGAATTTGGGTTTAAATGGCGAAAGAAATTGTATTTGGTGGTCGAACCAAGATTCAAATATGGAAATTCCCTTTTTCAATACAAGAATTTAGAATTAGAAGATTCTCCATTCCACTTGATGGTCGGTATTCGATTTAAAGTAGACTAGGGTGGAGGTTATTAGAAGTTATTAAAGGTTATTTTTATACTCCCTTTAATAACTTCTAATAACATAAAATAATAACGGCCCATTACTTCCCTTACCCTTTCTTCCGTTTATTATCTTTATAATCCATAAAAATAAACTCGCCTAATCCTTTGAGGCTACTGTAAAAGGCTTTGCCGTTATTAGCCCTCGTAAATTGTTCGACAAAATTGACCAAATAAGGGTCTTTAGCAATCATGAAGGTGGTAATAGGTACGTCCATTTTTTTACAACGAGCAGCTAAGTTTAGTGTTCTATTGACAATTTTTCGATCTAAGCCGAAGCTGTTTTTATAATATTTTTTCCCTTTTTTTATACAAGTCGGTTTCCCATCAGTAATCATAAAAATCTGCTTATTGGGATTTCTACGGCGACGAATAATATCAATAGCCAATTCTAAACCAGCGACTGTATTAGTATGATAAGGGCCAACTTCTAAATAGGGGAGGTCTTTTACTTCAATTTGCCAGGCATCATTACCAAAAACTAAGACATCTAAAGTATCTTTTGGATATTGGGTGGTAATCATTTCAGCCAAAGCCATTGCTACTTTCTTAGCTGGTGTGATTCTATCCTCTCCATATAAAATCATAGAGTGAGAAATGTCAATCATCAATACCGTACTTGTCTGACTTTGATAGAACGTTTCATGAACTTCTAAATCTCTTGGTGTTAAGCAAAAATTATCAATACCATTATTAATTTGCGCATTTCTCAAAGATTCTGAAATGGCTATATTATCTAAGGAATCTCCAAATTCATATGGACGGAGTTCAGAGGTAGACTCATCCCCTTTACCGCTAATTTTGGTACTGTGATTCCCTTTTTTAGACTTCTTAATTTGCCCAAAAACATCATCTAAGGATTTTTTGCGCAAAGCGACTTCCATTTTCTTAGATGGTTTGAACGAACCACCTTGTCCTCTTTCTCCCTCTTGTTGGATAAAGCCTTTTTCGATTAATTCATCAATAAAATCAGCCATTCCATAGTCCTTATTGGTCAAATTATATTCTTTGTCCAATTGGGTTAACCAAGATAATGCCTCGCTGACATCGCCAGAAGTATGAATTAACAACTCTTGAAATAATTTTAATAATTTTTCAAAAGTGTTGCCTTCCTTTGAGTCTGGAATATATTCTGAAAAACGCCATCCTATCATAGTTTACTTCGTATTATTGGAAGTTATTAAAAGTTATTATCGAAATAAAAGTAAAACCTGTCTTAAATAGTAAACGTCTTAGACTAGCCAAGACGTTCAAATTTAAGTATAATTATTTTTGTATAGTTGAATTGACCGAATAATTATCCAACAATCTTATGTTTTTAACTTACAGCCTCACCCCCTTATTACCTCATAACCTCATCACCTCATTTCCCTCACCCCCTCAAATCACACAACACTCCGCCAATTTTTCGTAATCAGGTTTGTCAGAAGATAATTTATGGATATAATGCTCTCTAATTCGATTACCTTGCACGACAAAAACACCTGGCATTTGGAATTCATCTCCCATTTGCTTGCCAATGCCATGTCCTTCTACCACCCCTGCTTGAAATCCTCTAATCCAACTAGACAAACCAAATAATTGTCTAAAATTCCCTTTAACTAATCCAAAGGCAGTATAATATTGGCAATCTGGGTCACTCACATGTTCAATTCCTTCCAAGTTATATCTAGCGAAATAACGGTCAGCCGTTTCCATATCTGCCATGTGGACAAACACTAACTTTGAACCTTTGGCTTCTAAATCATACCTTTTATGAGACAGTTCAGAAAGTGCTTCTCGACAAAAAGTACAACCAAAATGTCGTAAGAAAATTAACATAATTGGCTGATGAGTAGAGAGTTCCCCAATGGTGTTTCCTTCATTGGTCTCCATTCCCTTAAAAATATTTTTTATGCTGCTACTTATCATAATTTGTGGATTATAGGAGATAAACAGTAAAGAGAATAAAAGGTTTATAAAAAAGTAGGAGGATTGAAGGATAAAGCTTCCTTAATTTTGAGCGGGGAAAAAATCATAATTCATAATTCATAAATCTGCCACGTAAAACCTAGGGGTTAGTCAAGAATGAAATGTTGACTGATAGAAGGTGGTTCTTTAATAGAACCTCCTTCTTTTAGTGACTAGAAAGAAAGAGGTTCTATTAAAAAACCACTTTCTGCCCGCCCGTCAAAACTTACTTGACAAAGCACTAGATGTATTTATGATATAAGATTTAAGATTTATGATTGTCCAACAAAAAACGTATCCCAAGTAGCGATTCCCCCAAAATAAACTAAGTTTAAGAGCATCATGACTTTCAACCAAAACGGTTGTTCAGGATAATAAAAAACAGTTAAGGGCAAGGCAATTAAAAAAATCAAAGAAGCAGCGATAGTTAAACCTTTTAAGCGACTAGCTTGACTAGGATAAGCAAATTTAATTGGCACAAAATGCAAAATAGCAAATAAAACAACCAACAATCCATTCATCAAAGGAGAACAATCCAAGACAAAAACCAAATAATAAACCACCATGTTCCAAAGTACAGGAAAACCAATAAAATAATTATCATCGGAAACCATTCCTTCTTTGCCATAATAAAGAGCGGAAACGATTAGAATAAGAAAAGTCAAAGGTAAGCGCCAATCAAGTGCGACTAATTCCGCTTCATAGAAGAAATAGGCAGGGATAATGGCATAAGTCGAAAAGTCAATTACATAATCAATCGTTTTACCATCCATATAAGGCAAGACTTCTTTCACTCGAAATAGTCGAGCAAAAGTCCCATCAATTCCATCAATCACCAAACAAGCCAATAACCAGAACATCGCCATCCGCCAATCGTGCGCTTGCACAGCTAAAATAGCCATAAAACCTGCTAATAAACCAGATGCGGTGAAGATATGGACACTCCAAGCAAGTGATTTTTCTAATAAAGTTGGTTTTGTCATTTTAAAAATTTGTCCAAAGAAAAGGAAATAAATTGGAGATTACCTATACTTTTAAATTTTTGATTTTAAATTTTAAGTTTTAAACTTCTTTTCCCTACCTTTCGCCCATGCAGCTATCAAAAACAAAAGCAATTTTACCAACTATAGGACTCTTAGGTTTACTCGTATTAACGGGGTTGTACCTTTATTTTTTTACAGAGAATGAAGTCTTTTGGGGAGGATATGTTGCCATGACTCTATTCTATGGATTAATTTTTTATATCGGTGCTTATGCCAGTAGTAAAAAAGAATCTGAGTCGATGACAGATGTGATGTTGGCGGGGCGTTCTTTACCCATCGGCATTGCTGTTTTGACGATGGGGGCAACTTGGGTTGGAGGAGGGTTTATCAATGGAACAGCCGAAGCTGCCGCCGCATCAGGATTAGTTTGGGTACAGGCACCTTGGGGTTATGCTTTAAGTTTGATTATTGGCGGCTTATTCTTTGCTAGAAAAATGCGTCGGTATGAGTTTAAGACAATGTTGGACCCTTTGGAACAACGCTTTGGCAAACGAATGGCAGCCGTCCTATTTTTACCTGCATTAACAGGAGAAATATTCTGGACAGCGGCTATTTTGATGGCATTAGGAACAACTTTTGGTACTGTTTTAGGTTTGGCAACGACACCAGCCATTATATTATCAGCGATTATAGCGATTGCGTATACTGCTTTAGGCGGTTTATGGGCAGTCGCTTTAACCGATGTGGTACAAATTATTTTATTGATTGGTGGTTTGTTTTTAGTAGTGCCATTTGCCTTAGATACGGTCGGTGGATGGGATATGGCATGGGCCACTTATCAAGCAAAAAAAGGAGCCGCAGCTTCCTTTTTTCCAAGTGTAGAAGCATTAGGGGTATATTACTGGAATTGGTGGGATTATGCGCTCTTATTGGTTTTTGGCGGTTTACCATGGCAAGTGTATTTTCAAAGAGTTTTGGCTTCTAAAGATGAAAATACAGCCGTTCGATTATCTTTATTTGCAGGTTTTTTCTGTTTGTTTGCCGCTATTCCAGCAGGCATGATTGGCATCGTCGGAGATGTGGCAGATTGGGCAGCTATGGGGCTGCCAGTGCCACCTGATTCCGCTTCGGTTTTACCGCATGTGATTCGATATTTGACCAATCCTTGGGTAGCGACTATTGGTTTGGGAGCAGTTGCTGCGGCAGTTATGTCTTCAGCAGATTCCTCCATTTTATCTGCTTCTTCGATGGCAACTTGGAATGTGTATCGTCCTTTAATTGACCCCCAAATATCGACGCAAAAATTAGCCAAAATATTAAAAGGTTGTATCTGGATAGTAGGAGTAACGGCAACAATTCTAGCCTTGAATATCAATAGTATTTACGACTTATGGTTTTTGTGTAGCGATTTTGTGTACTGTCTACTTTTTCCGCCTTTGGTCTGTGCCTTATTCGATAAAAAAGCCAATACTTATGGAGCAGTTGCTGGATTTACGGTTGCTTTTATTCTTAGATTTGGCGGCGGCGATACGACTTTAGGCATGCCGATACGAATTGATTACCCAATGATTGAGGATGGGGTCGTATTATTTCCTTTTAGAACCTTAGCAATGGTTTCTGGCTTATTGTCGATTATTATTGTGTCTCGCTTGACGCAAAAATGGGATGCTGCTCAGCAATTGATTTTACCTGAAAAATAAATAATTAAACTAATGGAAAACTGTACAATTTATAGCCATGAACTTAAATTCGACGAAATTCTAGCAATCATAAAAGAAAACTTACCAAAAGCACGAATAGAAATTGAAGATGGAGGCAAACAAAAAAGCATAGTGGCTACACTCAAAGGCGGTTTTTTTAGTAAAACTAAAACGCTTAAAATCAATTATCGGGAAAGAACGAATCCTTCTTATAAACTAGAACAGATTGAATGTGGATTAACCCAAAATTTAGCAGGGATGGCTAATTTTATTCAATCGCTGCCAACACAAAATGAAGTAGTAAAAGGACAATTACTACACAAGGTAATGTCTATGAATTGTGAAATAGCTTTTATGGCTGAACCAGTTTTAGTAACGGACTTTCAAAAAATTTTAAAGGCAATAACACTAGGATTAGATGCAATTATTTTTTCTCCACCGAATTCTTTTTTTACAAAATCTACTGGTCAACATTTCTTGGACAAAAACTTGAATTTAATTTTAGACACCAATGGAAATTGTGAGATAGACAATTTAGTCGTTAATGTGAATGCTAAATATCATGATAAAGCGCCTACCAATTACGAAGAGGAACAATTGAAGCGTAAATCAAAGAGTGAAGCTATTTTGTTTGAAAATCAGGTAAAGGTTAATAAGTCTCTTCCCTGATTAGCAACAGAAGATTCAACTAATTTAAGAACGAAAGCCGCAGTTATTATTCGAGTTTATGCACTATTAATTATTGCGGTTAAAGGAGAGGGACTAGAACAGGAAAAATTAAATCAAATTGATGGTTAACCAGGAACTCAAATAGATTTATTAATTGATAGAATAGACCATGCTATTCATGTTTTCGAAGTCAAATTTTCAACAAATAGCTATATTATAGATAAAAATACTGCAGAAAATATTCGGTAAAAGCATGCTGTTTTTAAATATAGCAGCAAAACAAAAAAGCATCTGTTCACTACTTTTATTACCACTTTTGGTTTAGTGAATAATAGTTATGCGACTGAAATAGTAAACCAACGTCTTACAATGGATATTTTCTTTGATAATTGAAATTATATTTGTGTATTAGTTGACCTAGCAAATCTAGCGATTACTCAGCCCAAAACGGTTTTTCTGTTCCGTCTGGATATAAAATGGTTAAAACTTCTTTACCGCTATCCTTAATTTTCAAAATGGCTCCCATATTCTCTTCGAAAACACCTCTACTCATGCCAACATCGACCAAAATAACTAAAGCATTAAATGCCTGAAAAATAGTTCCTGCTGGGCGAGTAATTTTAGCAGGATTGGTAGCGATTTTATATTTCTTAGGTTGATGCCCAAAAACAAGGTGCTTAATTTTTACATTACCTTCTGACAAGCCAAAAACCCTTCTTCTGAGTTCTTCTGGATTTCCATCTGCTTCCCCTTTAGGATTCCACCAATTGGCTTTTTTGTTTATCGGTGATTTCATTCTAACTCCGAGAATTCCATTTTTAGCATTATCACTTAATAATATATCTGCATCCAAACCGGCTAGATTAACCTGCTGCTTGATTTTCGCTTCTAGTTTAGATAGCGTAATTACTTCGGGTAATCCAGCATGAACAAAAAACCAATCATTTACTCTTGCGGCAAAGGGCATATTTTTCAGGAATTGGCCAATCCCTTTTTTATCACAACCCTTGGCTACATCCTGTGGATTAATGCCTTGTTCGGCAAGTTCTTCTACAAATTTCTTTGTCTTAGCTTTCTTAAATCCCTTTTGACAAGCTCGATTGCAAGGAGTTCCACAAGGACTATCATTTGCTTCTTCCATGAACTCTACTTCGTGATTTCCTGCGACAACGATGACTTTTCCACCTACTTTTTCTGCCTGCTTCTGTAATTCTTGGATTAGAAAGATGGAAGGAATGCCACTTTTCCATTTGGAAATCAAATCACCGACCACTACTAAGACTGATTGACCACCTTCCCAATTTTTAGTTCCATCATCTCCAGAAATTAAGCCATTGGCAGCCAGTAGTTCCGTAAATCTTTTATAATCTCCATGGACATCTCCGACAACATATATGGCTTCTTCGGTGTCAATTTGTTCAATAGCTGGGTATTTTTCCCAATCTCTAAAGTCCTGTGCGGAAAGGGAATTTATAAATAAAAGAAATAAGAATAATGGTAGGGCACATTTAAGAAAGTTCATAAAAATTGCGTTTAAGGGGTTGATAACTGACATTTATATCATCACAAAAAGAACAAATCTAACTGCTATTTTATAGAATAACGAAGACTCTTTCAAAATTTTTCTTAAAAATTTAAGCTTGTTTATTAACCATTACTAATGCTTTAAGAAAAAACTCATAAGTTGCAATGTCAGTCAACCGAGCTGAACCCCATTGAGGTGCAAATCCCTGCCGCAATAAAAAACAATCTGCGACCACATCTGCCTGCTGTTCAAAATTAAAATCTAATAATGTTTCTCCGTTAGCCATTTTTGTTCGAATAGCATCAATTCCGCCATAATTATAGCCCATTTTGGTATGCTGAGCAGACAAGGCACGTACCATATAAATAGCCCCCATTCGTTGATATTGCCAGATATGCATCAATTCATGAATCAAGATGTGATTGGACATGGGTTGCCAGGAATTGATGAGGTTAAAACTAACATAACAAAAATGGTATTGTTTTGGCCCTGCCCAAGCGGTTTCATCTATTCTAACTAGTTGATAATTAATAGACTCACCATAAATGGACTGAGCCATTTTGACTTCCCAATTAGCTAAAGGACGCGTTTTTATTTTAAGAAAATCGGTGATTGTCTCATATAATTCGCCTATCCCAAATATTTCTAAAATTAAGATCAATAACTCGGCTATCCATAATAAAATGACGGATGCTCGACTACTCTCATTAGCCTCATCTTTCCAGTATTCTTTGCGACTCATTTGAAAAGTAAAACCTCTATAAATATGATGCCCTAATCGCCAAAGGCGTACAGGAAATAGTTGTAGAAACTGTTTTACTCGAAGCCAGATAGACTTAAATTTAAAAGATATAGGAGTTTGATTCGCCATAATTATTTCAAAATTACTATTATTTCGTAAATGGAAACCCAATTAAAAAGCACTTGATAACAATTCAAGTGAATATTTTATCAATACATGTGCAAAAGGTTATCTATTAGGACGGATACTGTTTACTTTTATGCCAAAAACTATGTTGTTATTGCATTACGCCTTTCTATTCACTTTATCTTGTTTTATTCCGTTCTTAAGTTTGGCACAATCCCCTGTTTTAGAAAAGTATATCCAACTAGGATTGGAGCAAAATTTACAAAATCAAAAAAATGGCTTAGCGATAGAAAAACAACAATACAAAATAGCGGAAGCCAAAGCCAATCGCTTACCCGTTGTTTCCTTCGACCCTTCCTATATTTTAGCAGCAGGAGGCAGACGTTTGGAATTTCCAGTTGGCGATTTATTTAATCCAGCTTACCAAGCCTTGAATCAATTAACCCAATCCAATAGCTTTCCAACAGATTTAGAAAATGTGGACGAACAATTAACGCCGAATAATTTTCATGACACTCGGCTATATGCTTCCTATCCACTTTTTAATCCAGCCATTTATTATAATTTAAAAGCACAAGAGCAATTAATTTCGGTGGAACAGGCAAAAAATAATGCTTTTCAGGTGGAATTGCGCAAAAATATCAAAGTAGCTTATTATAATTATTTTAAAACCTTTGAAGTCTTAACTATTCTAAATTCCTCCGAAAATTTATTAAATGAAGTATATCGCTTTAATGAAAAATTGGTCAAATATGATAAGGCAACTAAAGATGTTTTATCGGGGGTAAAGTTTGAAATTGCTCAATTGAACAGTAATCGAGCTACCATTATTAATCAACAAGCAGTTGCCAAAGCGTATTTTAATAGCTTACTGAATAGAGATTTTGAAGCAGAAATTTTAAGAACGGAACCATTAATTCCAGCGTCCGCTTCAAAAGAAATAATTTCTTTAAGAAAGGAAGCTTTAGCTAATCGACCCGAACTACAGCAAATTGATAATGCCATCAAAGCTAAGCAAATCGTTACCCAAATTAAAGAAAAAAGCCTATTGCCAACGCTAGTAGTACAAGGAACTGCGGGTTTCCAAGGTAACGGTTATAAATTTAATGGTGACCAAGCATTGGCAACCATAGCTTTAGGAGCAAAATGGACGATTTATGATGGTAAAAAGCGCAAGCAGCAAGTAGAACAAGCCAAAATAGAGACACAAGAATTACAGCAAGAATATACCATTATTCAACAACAAATAGAATTACAGGTAATCAATGCTTGGCATAATTTGAAGGAAGCAGAACAAAAAGTAGTAGCGAATCAAGCCGCTGTAGACAATGCCCTAACGAATTTTGAAGTGATTCAAAAACGCTACAAAAATGAAAAGGCGATTTTAATTGAATTATTAGATGCGCAAACGAAAATGACCAATGCTCAAATTCAATTGTCTATTGCTCAATATGATGTATTGATTATGGCAGCGGAATTGGAACGAACGGTAGCTCAATAATCTAATGTAACACAACTCTCTGAGTTGTATCACATTGCGTTCAAGAATTAAGCTAAATTGTTTAATATTACGCTCTTGTTTTTGAGAGGTATAAACTATCTCAAATAGTACGGCATAACTCAGAGAGTTGTGTTACTGTCTGATATAAAAAATCAACAATGAAATACCCATTTTTACTCTTGTCCATTTGTCTATTAATATTTTCCTGCAAAGAAAGTTATGTAGCCGAAGAAACAGCAACAGCAACAACAACAACGAACAAAATCAATATTCCAGCAGTCAGAGTAGCAAATATCTCCCTCACAACGGAGCCTATTCCGATTATAGCTAGTGGCATGGTCGGTGCAAAAGCAGAGATAAAATTGGCTTTTAAAACAGGTGGCGTCATTAATAAAATCTATGTGAATGAAACCCAAAAAGTTAAAAAAGGGCAATTATTAGCGAGTTTGAGAACAACCGAAATTGATGCACAGGTAAGAAAGGCGAACCAAGGCGTAGAAAAAGCAACTAGAGATGTAGCACGCATCAAAAAAATGTATGCAGATTCTGTGGCTACCTTAGAAAATGTTGAAGATTTAACGACAGTTTTAGATCTAGCCAAATCAGATTTAGAAATTGCGCAATTTAATCAAACTTATTCCAAAATCATTGCACCTGTTAGTGGAAAAGTATTGAAAAGATTTGCGGAGAATAATGAATTAATTGGCCCAGGTGTTCCTGTTTTTCAAATTTCCTCTAATGCAGGAAAAGGATATAATTTGAAGATTGGCGTGGCAGATAAAGATGTGACTCGAATTAAATTAGGGGATAAAGCGACCATTAATTTTGATGCCTTTCCCAATACCGAATTTACCGCAAGGGTATCTGAAATTGCCGAAGCTGCGGATCCAAGAACGGGTGTTTTTCGGGTAGAATTGAGCATCACTCCGCAAAAAGAAATTACGCTTAGAAATGGGTTTATTGGAAAAGTCGCTTTATTTCCTAGTCAACAAGCACCTTATTATAAGATTCCTATGAATGCTTTGGTGGAAGGGTATAAAAATAAGGCAAATATCTATACCCTAAACGAAGATAAGGCACAAAAAATAAGTATTCAACCAGCTTATATTGGCAATGATTTTTTTACCGTTAAGGCAGCTGAATTAGATGGCATTACTCAAGTAATAACAGATGGCGCTGCTTATTTGAAAAATGAAATGGAGGTGAAGGTTGTTAAGTAATAGGAAACCGATATTTCAAGTCTGAGACCATAGCCGTCAGGCTAAGGCTTTTCGATGTTGGAAGATTGTATCTTCCAACCAATATCTTTCACGATTGTATCGTGTCTAACTGTTTATTTCGCTCTATAAAAAGCAAGACAAGTTAAAAACTTGAAAGATATTGATTTTAAGATGAAATCTTAAAATATCGTAAACGCCTGATTATCAGTAGTATTTTTCTTAGCCTGACGGCTATGGTCTGAGACTTAATTCATAGATACTTAGAATAAGGATTGCTTTGATTCAACATTCAAGATTCAACATTCAGAATTAATTGTAATGAATTTACCAAATATATCAATAAAAAACGCTCAATTTGTTATCATTTTAGTCTTGATAGCGATTGTAGTCGGCATCCAATCCTTAGACCGAATGCCTCGGTATGAAGACCCTGTCGTAGATTTTCCCTTCTTTTTTGTAACGGTCATTTATCCTGGAACAAGTCCTACCGATATGGAAAATTTAATTGCCGACCCATTAGAAGAAGTATTGGATGGTTTAGATGATATTGATGATATTGAAACGACGATTGGAGAGGGAATTGTCCAAGTAAAAATAGAAGCTTCTTTTTCGATTGACCCTGCGGATAAACTAGATGAAATTACAAGAGAGGTCAATAGTTTGAAAAATGAATTGCCTTCTGGAATTGTATTTTTTGATATATTTCAATACAAACCTGATAGTCGAACGGTCATTCAGCAATACGCTTTTGTGTCGGAGGATGTAGGCTATAGCACTATATTGAAACAGGCAGAACGATTTGAAAAAGGATTAGAGACCATTGAAGAACTTAGAAATGTAGAAATAGACGCTTATCCAGCAGAAGAAGTGCGGGTATCCTTGGATTTTCAGCGCATGAGCAATCAACATATTGCACTTCAGCAAGTCATTAATGTATTGGGGCAAAATAATGTCAATATTCCTGGTGGTTCGGTCATTGCCCAAGACAAAACCTTTAGTTTAAAGACAACGGGCGGGTATAAAAACTTGCAAGATTTACAAAATACCGTCATTACTGCAGCCAATGGAAATATCGTTTACTTAAAAGACATTGCTATAGTGTCTATGGATTATGCGGATGCGCGTTGGGTCGGTCGATATAATGGTAAAAATGCATTGTTTTTATCTTTAAAATTAAAAAGTGGACGGCATATTTTGAAAACTGCGGAGAAGATAAGGGCAGTCGAAGCTGAATTTCGTAAGACCTTACCACCTAATATCGAATTAGAAAATGCCTTTGAACAAGCACCTGCCGTAGAAGCCCGTATCAATGATTTTTTTAATAATTTGTTGCAAGGTGTTTTATTGGTAGGCCTAGTTATTTTACTGTTTTTAGGTTGGCGGTCTGCTTTTATCATTATGATTATTATTCCACTTTGTATGTTAATTTCTTTAAACATACTCAATGGTGTCGGTTATGGTTTACAGCAAATTTCGATTGCTGCTCTGGTGCTAGCATTGGGATTACTAGTAGATAATGGCATTGTGGTGGTGGAAAATATCAATCGTTTTGTGGCAGAAGGGATGCCCTTGAAAGAGGCGGCTGCTAAAGGGACAGGAGAAGTAGGTTTTGCGATTATTAGTTCTACGGTGACTACTTTATTATCCTTTTTTCCATTGACCCAATTGGGTTACGGAGCAGGGGAGTTTTTACGTTCTTTACCTGTAACGGTCATTATTACCTTAATCGTTTCGTTGGTTTTAGCCCTTACTTTATCACCTATTCTAGCCAGTAAATTATTGAAATTTGGAGCAGGTACTACCCCTTCCTTAATGGACCGATTTTTAAATTGGTTCACCCAAAAAGTATATCGCCCTGTATTAAGTTTTTCCTTAAAAAGAGGTTGGTTAATGCTGATTTTAGCGATCGGTTTAACCGTTTATAGTATTAGTCTTTTTCCGTCCATTGGCGTAAGTTTTTTCCCAACGGCGGACAAACCCGTGTTATTAATTGACATTGAAACACCGAATGGTACGACGATTGAAAAAACGGATGAAGCGGTAAGATTTGTAGAAAGTATTCTGGATACCATGCCGTATGTGAAAGATTATACGGCTAATGTGGGTAATGGCAATCCGCAAATTTATTATAATCGAAGTTCTAGACAAGCAAGCAAACATTATGGACAAGTAATGTTAAATTTTACGGAATGGAATCCTAGGAAATTCTATACCACTTTAGCTCAAATGCGCCATGATTTTGCGAATTACCCCGGTGCTAGAATTACCTTTAGTGAATTAAAAAATGCGGTTCCTTCTAGGTCAGCCATTGAAATGGAAATTTATGGAGAAGATACCGATACTTTAAAAAGAATTGCTTCCGATATTGAAGCTATTCTAAAAACAGCAAAGGGAGTAATTGATGTAGAAAATCCATTAAGTGTAGATAAAACGGAATTGAATATTGAATTAAATCGAGAAAAAGCAGGTTTAATCAATCTTTCCTATTTGAATTTCGACCAAACAATTCGAGCCAGTTTAACAGGTTTAACCATAGCCGAAGTTTCATTTGATAATGGCGAAGATTATCCTTTAGTGGTTAGAATGCCTTTTGATAAAATGCCAACGATTAGTGATTTTAATAAGGTCTATTTTGCGACTCCTTCAGGCGGACAAGTGCCGTTGCGACAAGTTGCCAATATCCATTTTCAAGCCGCCAGTACAGAGATTTTGCATGGCAATCTAAATCGTTATACAAGCGTATATGCAGGGGTGATTGATGCAGATGAAGCGGTACCGATTACGGTTGCTTTATTAGATACCATTAACACCCTCCATTTACCACAAGGTTATTCCATCGTAGCAGGTGGAGAATATGCCAACCAACAAGAAACTTTTGGTGATTTAGGAACAATTTTACTGCTAGCACAAGTTGCTATTTTTGCCGTATTGGTTTTACAATTTCGTTCTATTTTACAACCAATTGCTGTTTTTGCAGCGATTCCGTTGGCTATTAGCGGTTCTTTTATTGCCTTATATATTACAGGTTGGTCATTCTCCTTTTTTGCCTTCGTAGGCTTCATTAGTTTAATTGGTATTGTGGTCAATAATTCCATTATTATGGTGGACCATATCAATAAATTACGAGAAAGCGGCGTCGAAAGAATTGCGGCTATAAAAGAAGGGAGTGAGCGTCGATTATTACCAATTGTTTTAACGACTATTACGACTATTTTAGGATTAGTCCCATTAACCTTAGCAGCAACTAGTCAATGGTCGCCACTCTGCTGGACAATTATTGGCGGCATGATTTCTTCTACCTTAATGACGCTATTGATAGTGCCCGTTTTATATAAATGGTTTACCTTTGATGCGAAAGTTTTAGACCATCACTTAAAAAAGTAATAGTCATCCGTTGTTAATACTAATCCGTTGTTGAAAGACAGTTAACAACGGATTAGTATTAACAATGGATTTGACAAGTTAGACAAAGTGATATTAAGTATCTTGCTAATATTAATTTTTAATCTGACGCTCAAGTAGACAAAACGTCTACAATCACACAGTCTTTTCAAATTATTAGCATCATTTAATATAACGAAAACCTAATTTATCCTTCATGAAAGAAGCACTTTTCTTACTCTGCCTCCTCTTTATTGGTTGCGGTGATAATACAACTAACTCTGAAGCTACAACAGCAAAAGCAACTATTAATACCACGAGACAAAAAGAATTTAATGTCTGGGCGGCAGCTGACCCACA
This sequence comes from Saprospiraceae bacterium, assembly GCA_965277445.1. Classification (GTDB taxonomy): domain Bacteria; phylum Bacteroidota; class Bacteroidia; order Chitinophagales; family Saprospiraceae; genus JAFMDF01. The sequence goes on from CBDICY010000013.1 coordinate 1,329,568, forward strand.
CGTTACGGTAGATGCCATTCACGGAGTAGAGCCATTGCAATTAGCCCTTCGACAATCAGAAGGATACTGGGATTTTTTACCCAAAATGGAACTGAAATTAGGAGGCATTCCACCCGCTTTTGATTGGGATGTGATGTTACTAGCGGGAGATTTTACGTCAAGTCAATTTCCACCGAAAGATGGCGAAGGCAAAGTTTTAGTCCGCCAATTTGAAGTGATGGAAAAACATAATAGAGAAGATATTTATGCCATCGCAGGTAATCACGATGGAGATTATTATGACTTAGGAGTGGGTAGTTGGTTTAATAAATGGCTGGATCCAATGGGGGAGCATACGGAATTTTCAGGCGTTGATGCGAGTAAAAGAAGGTTTGCGCCTGATGGTACTTGGGAACGCTATAAATTTGAGGCAGGGAATGTATTATTTTTGATGTTATCCGATTATAATTCTGCGCCAACTCCAGTAGGTCGAGGTTCAAGTTCGCAAAATTTGCCTGGCGGTTTTCCCGCTGGAGCAGTTACAAGGGAGACCTTTAATTGGTGGAAACAGCAAGTTCTGGACAATCAAGATAAAATTATTGTCACCGTTCACCACCATGTTTTAAGAGAAACGACGACTATCTCTTTTCCAAACGGAGGAAAGGGCATTCATGCTAATAATACAGGAGATTTTGAGGGAGCGAGTTATTTGTATTACATTGTTGAAAATACTGACCCAGAAAATTTTGAGTACACTAAATCTAATGAAGGAACTCCAGGTCCATTCGAAACATTCTTAGCAGATTTTCAAGAAAAAAATGGAAAAGCTGCCATCGACCTTTGGGTAGGAGCACATTCTCATGCGCATCCACAAGATACGTATAATAATAAAGGCTTAGTAGAAGCTAAATGGGGCGTAACTTTTATGCAAGTATCTGCTTTAACCCATTATCATTCTGGACGAACGCCTATGAGCTGGTTGCTTGGTTTTGAAGATGGAAGTACTGAATTAAATATTAAAAACTATATTCATCGAGCGCCTTATTACAACCATATTCCTGCTGCCTTGATGAAATCAAAAGGGGTTATTCCCGTAGGAAAAGAAGCGCCAGAAGGCGGTTTGACAAAGAATGGTTGGTATGCACCGAATGCTAAAAAGACTACTTTGCGGCATGCTTTTATTGGACCGACTAATTGATAGGGAGAAGCTCGCTTCTCTTTTCTCGTTAACAAATCCGTGGCAATTGCTCTCCAACTAACATATTCACAACCCTTTTTCCACCGATAGCACTTGTCAATATAACTTGCCGAGGATGTGTCTCAACGATTTCGCCAATAATGGCTGCATGGCGGCAATTTTCGAAGGTAGTTAATTTTTTAATTAATTTATCAGCTACGGTGGGGTCTACTATAGCCATAAAAACCCCCTCATTGGCAACATAAAGTGGATCAAGCCCTAATATTTCACAGGCAGCTTTTACTTGGTCATCGACGGGTATATCTTTATGATTGATGTCAACGCCTACTTTTGCATCTCTTGCAATTTCATTTAAAACGGTGGCGACTCCACCCCTTGTTGGGTCTTTTAATAAATGAATGGCTTCGCCAAATTCATCTAATAAATCCTTAACGATATGATTTAAATTTCTGGTATCACTTTCAATGGTACTTTCAAATTCTAAACCTTCTCGAACAGACATAATCGCAATTCCATGTGTAGCAATAGCATCGCTAACAATAATTTTATCCCCTATTTTGACATTATTAATATCGATATTTGCTTTTTCATGTAGTTGTCCAATCCCTGTTGTATTAACGAAAATTTTATCGCCTTTTCCTTTTTCTACTACTTTGGTATCGCCAGTCACTACCTGTACACCTGCCTGTTGGCAGGCAAATTTAATAGCCACTAAAATATCCCAAAAATCGGTCATTTGTAGCCCCTCTTCAATAATAAAACTTAAGGACAAATATTTAGGAATTGCCCCACACATGGCTAAATCATTGACGGTGCCATTGACTGCCAACTCACCGATATTTCCACCAGGGAAAAAGATGGGCGAAATGACAAAACTATCCGTTGTAAAAGCAGTTTTACCTGTTAAATGAAGAGTTGCTCCATCATGACGTTGGTCTAAAAGGTCATTTTTTAATAATTTGAAAACGCCTGTATCTAGTAATCTATTGGTTAAAATACCGCCGCTTCCATGCCCTAAAGTAATGACGTCAATGTCCAATTTTGGCATTGGACAGGATAATTGCATTTTTACTTTTTTCTCTTTTTGTGTTAATACGTCCATTTATTTTTTGTGTAATAAGCACGCAGAGAAAGCAGCGTTCGCAGAGGCTGTTCTTTAAAAAAATCTCTGCGAACTCTGTACTCTCTGCGTGCGAAATAATACCTTATGCAATTACCGAATCCTCCACTTGATTAATCCTATCCGAAAAATGATAATAAGCAGCACAAGCCCCTTCCGAACTAACCATTGGTGCGCCTAAAGGATTTTCAGGTTTACATTTTGTCCCAAAGTTAGGACATTCAAAAGGTTTTTTAATCCCTTTCATAATTGCGCCAGCAATACATTCCTCATTTTCGGGTACTTCGGGAATATTGACCTTGAATTTCTTTTTGGCATCAAAATTTGAGTAAGTAGCCTTTACTTCATAGCCACTTGTAGGAATCACCTCCATCCCTCGCCACATTCTATCCGTTACTTCAAAAACCTCAAAAATAGTTTTCATCGCCCTTAAATTACCTTCTTTTTTGACCATTCTAGCATATTGATTCTCTAGTTTTTTTTCACCTTTTTCTAACTGCTGAACAGTCATTAAAATACCTTGTAATAAATCTATTGGTTCAAAACCTGTGACGACAATCGGTACTTGATGCTTTTCTACTAAAGGATAATATTCGTCCATTCCCATAATTGTACAAACATGTCCGGCTGCTAGAAAACCTTCGACTACACATGCTTCATCACTCATCAATGCCTCTATGGCAGGCGGAACTAAGACATGAGAGGCTAAAATGGAGTAATTATCCAAATTTAATTGGTGGGCATGTATGACAGAAAGGGCATTCGCTGGAGCAGTCGTTTCAAATCCGACGGCAAAGAAAACCACCTGCCTATCAGGATTTTGTTGAGCTATATTTACGGCCTCTAAGGGGGAATATAAAATACGTATATCTGCCCCTGTAGCTTTGGATTCTAATAAACTTCTCTTCGACCCAGGAACTCTCAACATATCTCCATAGGAACAAAGAATAACCCCTTTTTCTTCTGCTAAATACACCGCCTTGTCAATTAAATTGAGTGGGGTCACACAGACGGGACAACCTGGGCCATGTACCATATTTATTTCCTTGGGCAACATGGCTAAGATGCCATTTTTGACCAAACTATGAGTTTGGCCACCACAAACTTCCATGATAGTCCAAGGTCGAGTGACGACTTTATGGATTTCAGCTAAGTAACGTTGCGCTAATTCGGGGTCTCTATATTCTGTTAGGTATTTCATTGTTTTTTATTTTTTACAAAGAATTCGCAAATCAATTAGAGACCCTATTTCTTAATGCACCGCCGCCCCAAATCGAGTCACAAAACCAATATTCAAACTTCGACCAGCTTCTAAAAACACATTTTGATTCCCTGGTGCACCTCTAGAAACATGACTTCGATACGCTTTATCTGTTAAATTAGTAGCCCCAATCATCAATTTGGAATAAGGGAAATTATCAAACAGTTCATGCAAATTTAAACCAGCATTGATATTTATCACCGTATAACCTGGTGTTTCTTGTTCATTTGGTGCAATATCGGTTTGTTCTCCAACCATAATGGCATCTGCTTGTACAAAAAATCGATTGTCTCGGTCTCTAAAATGGATACCTAATATATTTTGTAAGGCAGGAATTTCAGAAAGGGGATTGCCCGTAACATCATTTTCTCCTTTGACATAAGACCCACTAAAAAAGACTTGCGAAAGGGTACCCAATTTAGCTTTTACACTCCATTCTAAACCTGTAATAGTGGCTTCTCCAATATTTTGAAATTGGATAGATGGCGAACCGTCGAACATGAGGCTTTGTCGCACAAATAAATCCGTCAACTTATTTTGATAAAAATTCAATCCTGCGACTACTTTTTTATTATTAAACTTGGCACCCAATTCATAAAAGACACCTCTTTCTGGGTCTAAATTCGGATTGGGAACTAAAAATCCTGCGCCAACAGCGGTAAAATGATATTTAGAAAATAAATCAGTCCCTCTAAAGGAATTCGCCAAATTGGCAGTTAAACTAAAAGTCTCTGTTGCTTTATATTTTATGCCTAAATTTCCAGAGAAGGCATTATCGGTATCTTCTCGGTTATCATTATTATAAATTTCTGCAATGGCAGGTATATCAAAAGGACCATCTTCAATACTTGTATTGACATTATCGAAACGAACTGCAATTAAGGCATCCAATTTATCGCCGAAATGCAACTCCTCAATGGCAAATATACCGAGTCCTTTATAATAACTATCTGGCTGAATCTGGGTAAAAGGGCGATTAATCTCATTAACTTGTACACCCATAGGGTTCATAATCTTAATGGTCAAATCCCGATGCGTACCAATTCTATGCTCATTAATATAATCTAAACCAACGGTTAATTTAGCTTTCTTTTTTTGATTAAAGGACATAAAAAATTTACCGCCAAAATTGGGAACATCCACATCTAGCATTGGATGAATTTCTCGATTGACATTCATCGTCATCGGAAAAAAGACATTGGTAAATTGGTCAATATGTAAATCTTGTCTTTTATAAAAAAGACGAACACCAACGGAAGCTATTTTTTCAGATACATCTTTTGCATCATAAGCCACATTTAACGCTCTTTGTTCATCAGGAGCAAATCTTCGAATAATTCTTGGTGGGCCTGGTGCACCTAAACCGCCTGGAAAACCTACATTATCATTTTTGAAATATTTACCACTTACTTCCAATCGTTGATTTTCAGAAAAGGAATACCCTACATTAAAATCCACATTGGTAGATTCAAATTGACTATTCAAAATTTCATCGCCATTCCCATCGGTAATATTATCGGCATTTCTACCACCAACGCCAATTAAAAAATCAATGCCATTGCCTCGACCTTCCAATTCTGCTCGACCTCGTAGATGATTATTAACTGATTGAAAACCGCCGTATAAACTGCCACCTATTTTAAAATCTTTATTATACCCAGATGCTGCTTTTCTAGTAATAATATTCACTAAGCCGCCAACTGCATCACTTCCCCAAAAAGCAGAGGCAGGTCCTTTCACCACTTCCATTCGTTCGATTTGAAAAGGGTCAATCAAACTAAAAGTACGAATCCGCCCACCTACGAATGGGTTGCCATCAATTAAAACAGGCGCTCTTTCTCTAGACAAACCTCTAATAATTGGTGTACTAACCAAACCACCATCACTTTGGCGAACTATCCCAGGTTCATATTTTAATGCCTCGACGGGGGTCATAGGCATTTCTTCTTCTATTTGACTTTTTGAAATAATGCCTATCGTTAGTGGTAAATCTGCTATGGGCGTTTCTGAACGTGTAGCAGAAACGAGTACCTCGTCAATATCAATGGATAATCTAATAGAATCTGAATTTATTTGTGCGTAAAGATTGGGTGCTTGGAAAGCTATTAAAAAAGAAAAAAGAATAAAAAGGAAAATTGATTTTCTCATAAAGCGATGGTTTTAATTTTTATTAGAGATAGGTTTTAGAAAAATTTTTCTAAAAAAACCATTTGTCAAATGTAGGAAATGCAGAAATTTAATTTGGCATATTTCGTAAACTAAAAAATAGAAAACTTTTTCTAAAAGGCTATTTTTAGACTCGAATATCATTAAAGTCTACTATATTTGGGCTTTAGAAAATGTTTTCTAGAGAGAATTAAACCTAAAATTTAGATTTATGTAGAAAGCCACTTACCTTGCTCTAAATTCTGTAAAAATTGATTTTATTAAAATATAATTATGTCAGCATTAAGTGTATCAGCAAGTTTACTTCCAACTAATATTGAGGAAGTGCATGCTTTCTGGATAGCAGGAGGAAGTTGTGATGGTTGTTCTATAGCCATTGTTGGTGCGACTTCTCCATCGGTGGAAGATTTGCTGCGAGGGGTCATACCTGGTGCACCAAAAATAGTTTTGCATCATCCCGTATTAGCGGTCACCGCAGGAGAGAAATTTATGGCGCCATTCCGTTTAGCAGCAGAAGGAAAGTTAGGTGCGCCATTTGTAGTCGTCTGCGAAGGGTCTATTATGGATGAAGGACTTGCTGGCGCTACAGGTGGATATTGGTCAGGCTTAGGTGCTGATGAAGATGAAAATGGCGACCCTCAACCTGTCCCATCCTCTAGTTGGGTGGAAAGGATGTCTAAGCATGCCGCAGCGATGATAGCGGTCGGAACTTGTGCGACTTGGGGAGGTATTCCCGCAGCAGCAGGTAACCCGACTAATTCGGCGGGTTTAATGGATTTTTTAGGAGAAGATTATAGAAGTGGTTTAGGCTTGCCTGTGGTCAATATCCCAGGTTGTGCGCCACAAGGAGATAATATGACGGAGACCATTGCCGCAGTTTTATTATTTCTGCACGGTTTAGGTCCATTGCCTGAATTTGACGAGTTAGGAAGACCCGCTTGGTTATTTGGAGAGACGGTACATAGAGGCTGTACGCGTGCAGGATTTTATGAAGAAGGGGAGTTTGCAGAAGAATATGGCGATAAAGAATGTTTGGTCGAAGTAGGTTGTTGGGGCCCTGTGGTGCAATGTAATATTAATAAACGAGGAGCTATTGGCGGTATGGGTGGATGTATGAATGTCGGTGCCCCTTGTATCGGTTGTACGATGCCCGGTTTCCCAGATAGTTTTGCCCCTTTCTACGCAACACCTCCAGGAACGATAGTATCTTCCAACATATCAAGAGTAACAGGTTCAATAGTTGGGAATTTACGTAAAATGACCCAAAATTATCAGAATAGAACGGCTAAATGGAATAGAGATGGCAAAGTACCATCTGGCTGGGGACATGTAGAAGAACCAAATTTATTAGAAAAAGTGGCACATTTCGCTTACCAAAAACTACAATTCTGGAATAGCCCTAAACCCAAAGAATCAACGCATGGGAATATATTAGAGCATAAAATGGATTGGAAGAAAGAGAACGGGAAGCTAAAAGTTTAGTTGATTAATTATTGATTATTCGTTGATTTTACTTTAGTCAACCAATTATCAATCAACCAATAATTAAAAATGGACGAAGCAACTTTATATCAAAATTTCTACTTATGGCTTGGTGTCGCAACGGTGTTAATCATTGCAGCGGCTGCCTTATTAATTATGGTATGGATGGCTGCAAGAAGAATCCTCCGTTTAGCAACTGCTGCCTTAGGATTAGTTGAGCAAATTCGTTCCAATACCAATAGTATCTGGGGATTAGAAACAACCAACGAAGTAGCCGTAGATATTTTAGAAGGAGCAAAAGCTATTGAAACGCACGCAGGTATGGTCGTTGAAGCTATGCATGAAGTGGAAGGTAAATAGTGGTTGAGTCATACGTAACCGCCAAATGAATGTCTTGCGGCGTAATGTTGTGACTATTAAACCGACAGAGAGTTGTGACTATCTAATCTTAGCTTCAAAGGAGTGAAATATAATAACATGGGGCACAGCCCTATGATTAGAGCATAACGCTCGCTCGGTTAAGCTCTGAAAGAGCGACATAAAGGATGAATTTATGTCACCCCGTTGGGGTTTTGAGACCATTATATTAGATTTATTCCTAGGGCTTTTCGCCCTAGGGTATCATATATCACCCCCTTGGGGTTAAGTAATATCAGTAAACAGCCACAACTTTTTGTCGATTAGTTTGGCTACAACATTACAGCGCAAGACATAAATTTGGTGGTTACAATAATAAATTATGGAAGCAGTAGCAATAATCTGGATAAGTTCTTTGGTCATCGGTTTAGTCGTCATCGGCGTCGTTGCTTTTTTATTAAGTCGCATTAATAATACGGCTAAAGAAATTGAGGTTGCCGCCAGTAAAATTTGGACACAAGGAAAAATGGTGGCGAATAATACCATTCAAATTCCTTTGTTTCTATCTACTACCAATCGAGTAGTCAATCAAATTTATGATACGGCGGTAAATATTGTTGGTGGCGCAGCAGCGATTAAACAACATACAGAAGGTTGCCCTGGTTGTCCTGATTGTATCTTGAAAGGAAAGGCGTGAAATTTTCAATTTTCAATTTTCAATTTTCAATTTTCAAAAAATTACAAGTACTATTTCTAATTACTGTTTTAAATTAACTTGTTTTTGAAAAAAGAGTCTTGAAAATTGTCTAAAATCATAGGTATGTACACCTTATTAATGGTACTCACAATTTTGGCAGTCTTACTCTTAGTATTTGTTTTAGTCAAATATTTAAGAAGCATTATTGCTTTATTGAATAGTATTGGCGGGGCAGGAGATAGTTACTTAGCCAAATTAAGATTAGGATTGCGAGCTATTGAAACAGAAACAGGACATTTACCTGTCGAAGTAACTAAGTTAAATGGAACATTGACGAATACCGCAGGCGGATTAAAAGTAGTAGATGACCATTTGGTAGGCGCAATAGAAGCGGTTGTAAAACAAGGGCGGTAGCTTAATAACTAACTACTAGGACAAAACGAATCGTCATATAAAAAGATGTTGCGAGTTACGGGTTGCGAGTTGGGAAATTGGAGTAATTCTGAATACTTCGATTAAATCAAATTAACTCAATTTTTGATTCAAAATTCTATTTTTTAAACTCGCAACCCGTAACTCGCAACGATTTAAAAAGTGACGACTAATTCTATATTATTACTTATTAAACTAATAATCAATCAACCAATATGCCACAAGCAGTATTCATCCTTTGGGCAATTTTATTAATCGTAACTGTTTTACTCTTGCCTTATATTGTCTATTTATTACATCGGACTTGGGTTGCGGCTCGCAATATTGAACGCTATTTTAAAGAAATGTTAGAAGCAGGTGTAGGAATCGCTGGAAATACAGAACACATCAAAGCATTAGATGATACCATCGGTGTAGCCTCTGGTATTTTGGAAGTTGCTGGAGATATTAATGCACACGCTGAAACGATAAAAGATACCCTAGGCGGAAGAGCCGCAAAATTGAATTAATAGGTTGGTGATTAGTGATTGGTAAGGGGTCATTAGTTAGCACCTTCCAATCACCAATCACCAATCACCAATCACTAAAAAAATGGACGCATCTATATTATTACCTGCTACTTTAATCATTGTTGGACTCGTTGTAGTCGTTCTAGTGATTTATTTAGTCCTAATCATTATCGCTTTAAGACGAGCAGGGACTCATTTAGAAAATTTAGCAGGCGGCTTACAGAAAATAGTAGACGATAGTGAACCTTTAGCAGGAAAACTAGGCACTATCAATGGCGCGTTAAGCCAATTACACGGTGGTTTATCTTCTGTAGACGGACATTTAGTCGCAATAGCTAAAGTTTTGAAATTGGTCTAGTCGAGAGGAGAAGACTTTTCAGGATAAAATAGGACGATTAATAATTATATAAGAAGATTTTTTATTAAAAAATTAGAATAGACAAGCTTTAATCCGTGGAGGTTATCCGTGGAAAATTTAGTAAATCTGAGTTTCCACGGATAGCCACCACGGATGGTTTTAAAAAAGTAGAAAGAAATTAAAAATTATTTTGGTAATAGGAGAAAGCTACAAAACAAATCACCAGTTACCAATCACTAATCACTAAATATGTGTTTTAAAAATTTACCAATTGCTTTTGACAAAGACGGGAATGCTTATCTAAAAGAAGGTGTGAACGACCCCTACGAATATAAAGTAGTGGATTTAGGCATTGAGCAAGATAAGCTGAAGGATTTAATGGCAAAAAACGGCTTTATCCGAAGTGTGGATTATGACCCTGTGACACGGGTAGCGGGGGCATTGGCATTTCATAGTGTAGTAGATTTAGAAAAGAAGAAAGTACTATCTACGAATTCAATGGCGACGCTGTTTAGAGGCTATGAAATCATTTTGAAAGGTAGAGACCCTAGAGATGCAGCTTATATTAGTAGCCGAGCTTGTGGGGTTTGTGGAGGAGTACATGCGACGACTTCTGCTTTAGCCATCGAAATGGCATTGGGGATTAAGCCGCCACCATTAGGAATTGTAATGCGAAATATTTTATTAGCAATTGAATATTTATATGACCATCCACTACATTTATTCTTATTGGCAGGACCTGATTATTCGGAAGAATTAGTGGCGGCTACCAATCCAGAATTAATTGATAAAGCAGGAAACGCTAAAGCAAGAGGAAAAGCGGTTCATGGATATAGCACCGTATTGGACATCATGAAAGACCTCAATCCTTTGAAAGGGAAATTATACTTAGAGGCTTTATCTATGACGCGAGTGGCGAGAGAGGCTTATGTAGCTATTGGAGGTAAATATCCGCATCCACAGTCAGTTGTTCCTGGAGGTATATCGGTAACCGTGACTATTAGCACCTTAAATGAAGTATATAGTCGATTAATTAAATTTTTCGATTATTCGCAGAAGGTAACAGCAATTTGGGATGATGTTTTTGATTTCTTTTTAGAACATAACCCCGAATATGAAAAGTGTGGCGTCCGACCTGCAACGATGGCGGATACAGGCGTTTGGGATAGACCCGATTCCTATGATGCAACTTTCAAAAATTGTAATGAATGGGGCAATGACCGTTGGTCCACACCAGGTGTTTTAGTAGATGGAGAGGTGGTCACCACGAATTTAAGAGAGATAAATGGTGGAATGGAAGAGTTTGTGGAACACTCCTATTACGAAGATTGGGATGGACATCGGTTTAAGACAGACCCAATGGGGATGCCTTTAAGTCCGAATCACCCATGGAATAAAGATACCATTCCAAAGCCTGGCAAACAGAGTTGGAGAGACCGTTATAGTTGGGATACTTGTCCAACTTGGGATAGAATGCCAATGGAAGCAGGCGCTTATTCTCGGATGTATGTGACGGCAAAAGCCCAAAAAGCACCAAAAAGTAAATTTTTAGAAAACACAGGACATAGTATGCGGATTCATGTACCGAAACATACTTTACCGGGGAAAACGCTAGAGTGGAAAATTCCTAAGCATTGGAATGCGTTTGAACGGAATCGAGCAAGAGCGTATTGTATCCCTTATTCTGCTATGGTCGCAATGGAAAATTGGATGTTAGCACAGCAATTAATTCGTGCTGGAGAAACGAAAGTCAGTACGCCTTATGAGATTCCTAAAACAGGAACGCATATTGGCTTTGGCGCATGGGGCGCAGGAAGAGGCTTTTTAACTCATCATTTAGTCGTGGAAAATGGGGTGATTAATAATTATCAAATTATTACCCCATCTACTTTGAATGCTGCACCACGGGCACCTTGGGGCGCACCGGGCCCTTACGAGGAAGCGGTATTAAATACCCCAATTCTAGAAAAATACAACAAGCCAGAAGAGTATCAAGGGATTGATATTTTACGAGCTATTCGTAGTTTTGACCCTTGTATGCCTTGTACGACCCATATTATGGCAAAGGATACAGACCATGTAGTGACCAGAGAAGTAACTACTTGTGCTTGTGGGATTGAATAAAATGAGTAAAAGAGAAAACGAATAAATGAGTAAAAGAATATTCATCGGCACTATCGGTTATCATATACTAAGCAATCATTCTATCGGGCCAATTTTGCTCCCTAATTTACAGCAGCAAAATTGGCCCGAAGGTGTTTTTATAGATGAACTAAATTGGGGACCAATTGCAGTCGTCCAGCAATTTGAGGCTACCAAAATTCCTTATGACCGAATCATTTTATTGACAGCGATTGAACGACCAGCAAGAAAGATTGGCGATATTAATGTCTTTCAATGGCAAGGCGGTTTACCCGATGAAAAACAGATTCAAGCTTGTGTTGGAGATGCAGCAACAGGGGTTATTTCCGTAGAAAATTTACTGGTCATTGGGCAATACTTTAAAATTTGGCCTAAAGAAGTATTTTTGGTTGATGTAGAGCCAGGCCCTGAAATTGCAGGAGAGCATTTAACCGAGGAAGTAGCGATAAAAGTACCACAAGTCATTCAAACGATACAAACTTTAGCTAAAGAAGGCCCAGCAAAAATCAAAGAAATTACTTACCTTCGAGGAGAAACTTTGTTTTTATAACGAATTCAAATCACCATGATTTTTAAAAATCATGGTGATTTAGATGACTATTTTCAGCAACTGATGAAAGAACAGATAGAAAAATCGCCACTTAGGGCTTTATTTTGGAAAGATGAAATTCTCCAAGTTTTGTATTGGATGAAAGGAGAAGGATTTGGTAAGGAAGTGAGCTTGCAACAAGTCGTACCGCTGCTAGTTTCTAACGAGGCAAACCTAGCCTATCATTTAAATAAATTGGCAAAAGATGGATTTTTAACCAAAAATAAGGACCTATTTCAATTAACCGATATGGGCAATAAAGAGGCAGGGCGTCGTTTTTCCGATGCCTTTAGCGGTTTACAAAAGGCAGGACATGGGGAATGTGGACCAGATTGTGAGTTTTGCTATGGAACGGACGGCGTGAAACTAGAAAATTGTGTACATAATTGTGCGAGTCATTGATAGAAGAAAGGATGGTTTGATGGTTGACGTTATGATGTTGACGATTGAGCCAAAAGGAATAAAAAAACAAAAGTTAAAACGGCTCCTCATAATAATGTTTTCTAGTTCAAAATTTGGCAATTACCCCTTTTTGAAAATTGAAAATTATAAATTGAAAATTGAAAATTGCCAAAACAGTAGCTTTTCCATTTTTATAAGAAAACGCTTTAATATTCTATGAACCCAGTATATTATAATGACGAAGAGTATCAAGAGATTTTAGCCTATTTGAATCAATTGACAACGGATGCAGAAATGTTGCCTTATCCAAATGCAAAAGAGCTGACGGCTGCCTTATTAAAATATTTTGATTTAGTACATCGAGAGGCATTGGCAAGAATGATGGGTTTGATTGATAAACAATACCCCAATTTAAAAAGAGATTTAGAAAGCGATTTTACCGTTAAAACCTTATTAAGTTTATACGATTTGGGAACGGTTGAAAAGGCGCAAAATGAGAAAAAGAAGGGGCAAATGGGCTTTGTCCCTGTTGAACAGGTAAAACTATTAAGCCCGATTATGGAAACGGTTTGGGCAGATGCAGGGAATGTTGCCGCTTTGAAAAATCGACAATTATATCCAAAAGAATTAGCGGGCGAAAATGTATTACTTTGTAAGATTGACCAAAAAATTTATGCGCTTAGAAATGCTTGTTTAGATTCGGTACTGCCGATGCAATTTGGTACAGTCGATGGGTATCATTTAGTTTGCCCTTGGCATGATTGCCGATATGATATACGGAATGGGCATTCTCTAGATAGACCTAATGAAAAATTAGCCACTTATAGAGTAGCCGTGGAACGAACAGGAGATTTTAAAGTAGGCATTTTGAAAGAAAAGGTATAGTTGAACTGGTAGAAAAGCCTTCAGGCTTTCCCGTCAAAGGCCTTTAGGCCTGTATACCAAACGAATAACCTTGAAATAAAAAACAACATACATAATATTTAGGTTTGAAACAGATATTTTTACAACTAGGACTTTTATGCTGCATCATTTTTGGTTTACACAACTGCCAAAATGAAATAGTAAAAACAACACCCCCCATCAATCCAATGACTAGTTTACCTGATAATCAAGCAGGGGTAGTCGTCAAAAAAGCAATTGCTTATGTAGGCGGTTGGGATAAATGGGCTGCCAAAACAAATTTCTCATTTTATAAAAATATTACCCAATTAGATTCGACGGGACAAGAAATTAGAACAACTCGACAATTGCATCAATATCGCTTAAAACCCAACTTTGGTGCAAGAATGTCTTGGGAAAAAGAAGGTAAAAAATATGTCATTATCAATAATGGAACGCAAGCGTGGAAATACGAAGATGGCAAAGAATTGACGGATGATAAATCAAAAAATGAAGCTTGGAATTCTTCCTTTGGGTCGAATTATGTGATTTCCATGCCCTTTAAATTAACCGACCCTGGCGTGATATTGACTTATGAGGGGATAGATACGTTAGAAGGAAATAAGATAGTCCATTCCTTAAAAGTAGAATATGAAAAAGGAGCAGGAAGTTCTGGTGGATACCATACTTGGTGGTATTATTTTGATAAAGAAACCTATGATTTAGTCGCCAATTATTTGGATTATGGCGAAGGGCATTCTTATACTAATTACCAGACTTTTACGAATATTGGTGGGATTAGATTACATGAATTGCGAAATAGTCATGCTGCCAATGCAAAAAAGGAAGTGGGACGTATCAAAACTATCTATGCCAACGACAAGATGCAGTTTGATGTGCCGATGGCAGCTGATTTATTTGAACCCATTGCCCAATGAGTGAAAAAAAAATCCTCATTGCAGGGATTGGCAATGAACTCCGACAAGACGATGCTTTTGGGATGGAATTGGTCAAACGATTAAATATAGAAGATTTTCCCAAAGGGGTTAAAATTCAAGAAGTAGGGATTGGAGGGATTCATTTGGTACAAGAGTTACACGAAGATTATGCGATGCTTATTATGGTAGATGCGGTGTTATGGGGAGAACAACCTGGACATATTTACCTAAGAGAAGTGGAAACCATTAGTGATATTAATGAAATGCCATTACACGAAAAACGAGCATTTTTAGCAGATATGCATTATACCAATCCAACTAGAGCCTTAATGTTAGCAAAAGCTTTAGGGGTCTTGCCGCCCAAGATTTATATACTTGGTTGTGAGGCAGCAGAACATGAAGATTTTGCGGTTGGTATGAGTGAGGCAGTAACATCGGCTATTCCGATAGCTATTGAAAGATTAAAAGAATTTTTGACATAATTAAAATATTAAGCTAGGCCATTCAGAATTAGGGAGATATAAGATTTTTCTCTCCCCATGTTTTTAGGATTCGATTCTCTGTAGGGGCAATGTCTTGTGCTTGCCCAATTTTGGCGATTTCAACTCAAAAGGGCAACCACAAGGGAATTGCCCCTACAAGTTCTCGTCAAAAAACAATTTCAAAAACAGAGGAATTTTGTTCTATATTCTGAACAGCCTACTATTCAGCCATCATAATTTCAATATCATGAAAGAAAAGATTAAACCTTCTGTTTCCCCTAAGGAACAACAAAAACAAGCAGAACAAACTCCTTGGTATGCAGGATTAGAAGTGAAAGATTTAATGAATCCGATTACGATTAGTCGGGTTAAATTAATGCAATATGGTGTTGCCTTGTTAATATTTGCCACAGCAGGCTATTATGCGTGGGATAACTTTTTACGACAACCATCAGGCTTTGAATTAGTGGATAAAATGGTCGATGCGGCTGGAGGCATGGAAGGTTGGAATGCGGTCAAAGAAGGACAATTTACCCGTACCCAATATTTATACGGACAAAATGGCGAGCAATTATCTGAAATTGCACAAACTTTCTATTTTAGAAAAGACAATGGAAATGTCCAGCTAAAAGTTAAATCTCAAACCAAAGATGGGGATGTTGTGCAAATCAGCAAAGACGATACGGGCTATTGGGCAACCAAGGCAGATTTACCTGCTGACCCTAAATTAACCTCAGGAGAGTTGGGCATGATGTGTGATTCAAAATGGTGTAATCCAGATTGTGCGGCATCTATGGCATTCTATAAGTTTTCCATGCCGTTTAAATTAACGGATAATGGCGTGCGACCTGATAATGGGACGGTGACTGATTTTGCCATGATTAATTTTGACCCATTGAAGGAAGTATTTGGAATGGATTTACAACCGCTTGTTTTGGATGTAGGTTATAAACCAACTGTTGGTAAAGACCGTTGGAAATTTTATGTGCATCCAGAAACGAATTTAATTTATAAAATTGACTATTTAAATAAAGCAGATTGGGGGGAATATAGACCTGAGGAAATGTTTTGGACAGACCATAAAACGGTAGATGGTATTACTTTTAGTCATCAATGGCACCGTTATTGGGGCAATGGCAAAATCATGGAAAAATATGTTTTTTCTGATGTGGATTTTTCTACAGCCTTAGGTGCTGATTTCTTTAATCGACCTGATGGATATGAGTTGTTGAGCTCGAAGTAGTTTCATGTTTTAAGCTATAAAAAAGACCTTCAAATAATGTTATGGAGGTCTTTTTTATTATAGCTTACCTTATTATATGAGACAGTAGTGAAGGCTAATCCTTCTTGTCTTTATTTATTAGGAGCAGTATTTTTTTATTTTTTTCCCAATAGCGTTTATGATTTTTGAATGGTGAGTTCTAATTTTTTCTTTATCCAAGGTTCCTCCTAAAATTATCATTTCTTTATGTTTAAATCTTTTTCCAAGCCTATCGTCTATCATCACATTTCGCATACTTTCCGCAATTCCAATTTCTTTTAAGAATTTATTTGGGTGTCCAGCAGTACAAATTACCAATCCATATTTTAATGTTTTCATTTTTTCACTCGATTGAGCATTAACATGACCATAAGCATAACCAACAGAATAGACTCTATCAAACCAGCCTTTTAGTTTCGCAGGACAATCACTCCATCATACGGGATAAATAAAAATTAGACAATCTGCTCTTTCAATTTTTTGATGTTCTTCTTTGACATCATTTGATATTGGTAATTCAGTTTTTGCAAAACCTTCTCTTATGTACTCCGTTTCATGCATATCAGTTTGAAAATTCATTGCATATAAGTCAGAAACTTCAAATTCAAAATTTTCCTTTTTAAGACTTGATTTCAATTGCTCTAAAATTTCATAGGTATAAGATTTTTTACTTGGATGACAATATATAATTTGAACTTTCATTCATCGAATCTTTAGGTAGATAATTCATTTTATCAATTCATCACCAATTCTTTAGCAAACCCCTCCAAAGCCTTCACCACCTTAGCATCCTTATCATAATCCATCACAGAAACCCCACGCAAATCCGCATCCGTCACTTTTTCATCAAAAGGAATCATTACTGCAATTGGTAAATCTATTTTTTTACAATAATCCCGAATGGCTTGTTCATCTTCTTCGGTTCTAACTTTATTCGCTATAGCTTCCACTTCTTTAATCCCCAATTCTCTAGCCATTTTTGCAAATCGAGAGGCAGCTTCTAAGGAACGATAATACGGTTCGACCACCGTAAAAATTTTATCCACATGTCGAGAAGTCCCTCTTTTCATGTGTTCTAAAGAAGCCTCGGTATCCACGACCATAATGCCCTGATTTTCCGCAGTCAAAGCAGAATGAATCAACTCTCTTACTACCGTATGTGAACCGCACATACAACCTGTTCCTGCTTTTTCTGGCGCACCGACCATCAAAAGAGTAATGTTATCAGGTGCATTTTGACCATAAGTCCCCAATATTTCATCAAAAGGCATTTTGACTTGGAAGCGCCAACTTTTTTCTCCTTCTTCCACTCGCTCAATAATATCGGTACTTAATCTTGGAGGTGGAGTAGCGTCTTTATCAATGCCTACTACGGTTGATAAATTTGGGTTCGGGTCACCGTCGATGGCTAATACTTTATTTCCGATTTGTCCTAAAACACGGCAGAGGGTGCCACTAATGGTGGTTTTACCAACGCCTCCTTTGCCAGCTATTGCTATTTTCATAAAAAATTACAGGATGACAGGATTTTTACTTAATTTACAGGATTTTATTCCTGAGTGTGTAGTTTATCCTTTGTTTAATAAGAGGTCAGATGTCAGACCGTAAATTAAAATTTACTGTCAGAAGTCAGATTTAGCTCCAATAAATATCTGATTGTCAGTATTCTAATTTTAAGTCCTCTAATTTTTGATAGTCCATAAATTAGATAATCTGCCTTGTGAATTTAAAAAATAATAATCCAAAAAGATTATAAGAAAAACCGTTTGTTTCTCATTTACTCCTTTTCTTATTCCCTCACTCTAGCAATTCGTCTAATTCCCCCATTCCTTGCAAGAAATTCATCGTCCTTTTTGCTTCTTCTTCATCCACGATGCTCATGGCAACACCAACATGCACCAAGACATAATCCCCAATTTCTGCCTCTGGGACTAAACTCAAATTTATCTTTTTGGTAATGCCACCAAAAGACACTCGCCCAATTTTAAAGACACTTTCAATCGTATCTTCTATGGTGGTTATTTTTCCAGGAATTGCTAAACACATAGACTATTAATTTTGGATGCGTACAATGGTGAAATCGAAGCTTAAATTCAGTTAATCTTGAATGGAATTTTAAGGGTAAAACCAATAGTTTGTATATTGCTTTATTCAAAATTCATTCATTCAAAATTAAATAGTAAAATCAGGTGTAAATTAATAAAAATCAGGCAGATTCACTAATTTTAATTGGGGTAATATGATTGCTTCATATTCCATTAATCCGATGGGTGTAAAAACGGGTAATAGTTGATTCCAGACTGCTTCTTTGAATGCCTCTTCGCTGCCCAATTTCAATCCACTAACTTTTTGTTGCGTCATCCAAAAAGTGATAATCATCCAAATGGTGTGGGCCGTAATTTTATATTGATTGGCTTGAATTTCTGCCTTAAAAGTCCCTTTTTTTTCATGTTGGCGAATCCATAATTCAATTTGTTGTATCATCTGTTGGATATACTTTTTTCTTTTTATATGAAGGACAGGATAAGCCCGTTCAAATTCTAATAAATCCAAAAAATAAAAAGCATATTGTTTTAATAAAGCATAATAACTAGACAGTTGATTGTCAAAATCAATTAAATGAGGAAAAGCATGACCGTCAAACAGAATAGGTGCAATAATGCTTTCTAATTCTTGGTCGATACAATGAATGATGGTTCTTTTATATTTAAAATGATAAGCCAAATTGCCTACACTAATTTTCGCTTCATCTGCTATTTGCTGTAAACGCACATTTGATATACCTTGTTTATTAAATAATCGAATGGCAGATTGAATTATTTTTACTTTCGTAGCTTTCATATTAATTTAAGGTGTATACGAATCCAATAATCGCTCTATCATCAAATCAAATTCGAGTCGACCTGTTTCTGTTAAATAAGGAAGAATTTGACTCCAAACGACTTCTTTAAAAATCCGTTCTCTCTCTTCGGGCATTCCTCTGTCAATCGGTTGCGTCAGCCAAAAAGTAATAATCATCCAAATCGTGTGGGCAATTATTTTATAATGTTTAGGCCGAATAGCAGGTTGTATTAATCCTCTCTGAATATTAGTGCTAAACCAATTTTCTATTTGCTGGGTAATTTGTTGAATATAATTATCCTGTTTTTTATATAATTTGGGATAAGCTCTTTTTAATTCCAATAAATCAATAAAATAAAAAGAATAATTTTTTAATAAATGATAAAAACGAGCTAAGTGATTGTCAAAATCCATTAGGGATAAAAACAAACGGTCTTTCGCAATAAAAGGAATAATTTCATGTGATAATTCTTGATCAATAGCTTTAACAATCGCCTCCTTACTGTAATAATGATACGCCAAATTACCAACACTTATACCCACCTCATTGGCAATTTGTTGTAATCGAACATTGACCAAACCATGATGATTAAACAAATGAAGCGCTGCGGCAAGTATTTTCGTTTTTGTCTTGTTCATTTATCTAGATTCATTACCCTATAATTTTTTGGTAGAATTAGTCTTAAAAATACACTTTTTTTAAAGAATTTACTATTTATTTCCTTACTTTATGGTTAACCTACTTTCTACCAAATAATTACATTGAAAATCCATTCATTATCCTAACTGATTTTATCAATAAAATGAAAAACCTCCTATCCATAATTTTTGCTATTTTGTTGTTTGCTAATTGTTCAGATAGAACTGATTTTCAGGGAATTGAACCTTTAACGACAAAAGTAAATACCGAAAAAACGGCTAATTATAAGGAAGCAAAAAATGCCTATTTCGGAGATTTTCACATCCACACAAGTTGGTCTTTTGATGCCTTTATTTATAATGTGCGAACAACCCCAGATGACGCTTATCGTTTTGGAAAAGGAGAAGCGATACCACACGTTTCTGGGCAACCCATTCAGTTGCAAAGACCGCTAGATTTTATGGCGGTCACCGACCACTCGGAATATTTAGGCGTCATGATGCAGATGAAAGATAAAAATAACCCGCTATCTGAATTGGAGATTGCAAAAAGTATTAATGACCCAGACGCTGCTGTTTCTAAAAAGGCTTTTGGTAAAATAGGATTTAGTATTGCGACCAATTGGCCCTATAAAGAATTAATCAAAAGAGATATTATTCAAAATACTTGGGAAAAGAATGTAGCGGCGGCGGATAGACATTATGCACCAGGGAAATTCACGACCTTTCCTGCCTACGAATGGACGTCTTCTCCTGCTGCCTATTTCACTTGGCCTCAGTATGCTAGAAATATGCATAGAAACGTCATTTTTAAAGGAGGAAAAGTATCGGGTATGCCGTTTTCTTCCTTTGATTCTCAAAATCCAGAAGATCTTTGGGAATGGATGGAATTGCAGCGAACGAAAGGAATTGAATTAATAGCGATTCCGCATAATGCGAATATTAGTGATGGAAAAATGTTTGCCCCTACGACGAATGATGGCGATAAAATGGATGTTGCTTATACCGAATCTAGAATGCGCAATGAACCTGTTGTAGAAGCCGCTCAGATTAAAGGACAATCTATGGCACATCCTGCCTTATCCCCGAATGATGAATTTGCGGATTTCGAAGTATATCAATATACTTTGGGTAGAAGTGTACCGAGGATAGAAAGTCAAACCAAAGGAAGTTTTGTCAGAGAAGCCTATAAAGATGGCTTGTCTATTGCGCAAGAAATAGGCGGAAATCCTTTTAAATTTGGGGTAATTGGTAGTACCGATTGTCATAACGGGGCAAGTAATATCGAGGAAGACAATCAAATTGGAAAATCAGGCGTGCAAGATCCAACGCCCGAAATTAGATTAAGCGATATGCCATCAGGCGAACGTATTCGAAAAGGGGCAGTCGGTGGAGTAGCGGGTGTTTGGGCAAAAGAAAATACCAGAGAAGCTATTTTTGAAGCCTTTCAACGCAAAGAAGTTTTTGCTACTTCTGGGCCTAGAATTAAGGTTCGTTTTTTTGCCAGTTGGGATTTTGATACCTTAAATTTTGAGCAGAATAATTGGGATTCACTAGCTTATGAATTAGGCGTGCCGATGGGTGGAGATTTAAGTAAGACAGCTACTAATTCACAAAAAGCCCCTTCTTTTTTGATTGATGCCATAAAAGACGGAGAAGGAGCGAATTTAGATAGAGTTCAAGTCATCAAAGGCTGGGTGGATAAGGATGGACGAACCCAAGAAAAGATATTTAATGTCGCATGGTCAGATAACCGACAACTTGATACAAGCGGAAAATTACCTACTGTAGGCAATACTGTGGATATTAAAACGGCTACTTATTCCAATGATGTTGGAGCAGTCAATTTACAAACGATTTGGACAGACCCAGAATTTGATGCGAGTCTACCTGCATTTTATTACCTTCGAGTTTTAGAAATTCCAACACCTCGATGGACGACCTATGATGCGGCTGCTTTAGGTGTAGATCTACCGACAGAAGTGCCTGCGACGATTCAAGAACGGGCATGGAGTTCGCCTATTTGGTATCAACCGTAACCGTATAGGTGAACTTCAGTTCACCGAATCAAAGTTCAGCTGTACAATAGTTTTATCAAAAAAATAAGTATGAAAAATACACCATCCAATAATTCTGAGGACGAACAAAAGAAAGTTGGTCGGTATATTTTATCAAAGATTATTGGGATTATTTGGCATATTTTAGTGGCAGTTTTACCTCTTATTATTGGATCAATAAAGCATCGTATCGTATTGTCGAATGAATTCGTCGATACGAATAGTTAAAACAAAAACATGAAACGATTTTCCATTTTAATTTTTATTTATCTAATCACCAATTGCGTACAAGCCCAAGAACAACCCAACATCATCTTCATGCTATCGGACAACCTCGGTTATGGCGATTTAGGTTGTTATGGTGGTGGTATTATCAGAGGCGCACCAACACCAAACATCGACCAATTAGCTAGCGAAGGCATTCGCTTCACCAATTTTAATGTAGAATCAGAATGCACGCCTTCCCGTTCCGCTTTGATGACGGGTCGTTATGCTGTTCGTTCGGGTACCACTCGGGCCGTTCCGATTCAAGGGATTCCACAAGGAATGGCACCTTGGGAAGTGACGATAGCAGAAGTTTTGAAAGAAAAAGGGTACCAAACAGCTATTTATGGCAAATGGCATATTGGCGTAGAAAAAGGGCGTTTCCCAACCGATCAAGGTTTTGGTGAATGGTGGGGGATTACGAATAGTACGGATGTAGTAAGTTGGCCAACTAGAGTAGGGTTTGATTCGACTTTGATTAAACCATTTAATGTATTGGGTGGGACTGCTGAAACAGGCGTCAAACCAGTCATGCCTTATAATCTGGAAGCACGTCCCTTAATGGATGAAATGATTCAAGAAAAATCGGTGGCTTATATTCAAAAACAAGCAGCGTCCAAAAAACCGTTTTTCTTATACATTCCTTGGGTAGCAGTTCATCATCCACCTATTCCACATCCTGATTTTAAGGGTAAATCTGGTAACGGGGATTTTTCGGATATGATGTTAGAACATGATTATCGAGTGGGGCAAATTGTGAAAGCGGTTGAAGCAGCAGGAATAGCAGATAATACCATCATCGTTTATGCCAGCGATAATGGGCCAGACCGAGCTTATTTTCCAGACATTGGAGATACAGGTCCTTTTAGAGGGTATTTGGGAAGTGTGCATGAAGGGTCAATTCGGACACCAATGATGATTCGTTGGCCGAATAAAATTAAAGCAGGTCAAGTCAATAATGAAATTGTTTCTATTACTGATTTTATGCCTACTTTGACCAATTTAGTTGGCGGACAAATACCTAAAGACCGAGCTTATGACGGTGTCAACCAAGCCGATTTATTCTTTAATAATACGGGAAAATCTAAACGAGAAGGGGTGTTATTTTTTCATGATGAAACCTTTGTCGCTGCAAAATGGCGGCAATTTAAAATCTATTTTCAAGCGGAAGGAGTGATGCAAGAAGAACGAACTTATGGGGATTTATGGGCACCTCAAGTGTATAATATCATGCAAGACCCAAAGGAATTGCACGATATTGGTTTGAAAAATTTATGGATAGTTGGGCCTGCATTAAAACAATTAGTCCCTTTTTATGCGAGTGTTCGGCAGTTTGGTTTAGTCGAATCAGGTGCGGCTAAACCAAGCCCAGGAGAAGTGATTATTCCTTTTACGAAATCTGCTCAATTGAAGGAGTTATTTGATAAGATGTTGGCGCAGGCAAAAGCTAGGGCGATGCAAAAAGCAAAAGAAGCACAAAATAAAAAATAAGTATGAGCAAAGAAGTTTACGTTATAGCCCAAATTGGTGTTAAAGATTATGATAACTACTTCGAAAAATATGGAATGCCTTTTTTTGAGGTTTTTAAAAAATTTGAAGGAACAGTCTTATCAGCCAATAAAGAAGCGGAGTTATTAGAAGGGGAATCTGTTGGGAATTGGACAGTATTATTAAAGTTCCCATCTAAAACAACTGCCTTGGATTTTATTAATTCTGAG
Organism: Saprospiraceae bacterium; assembly: GCA_965277445.1. GTDB lineage: Bacteria > Bacteroidota > Bacteroidia > Chitinophagales > Saprospiraceae > JAFMDF01. The sequence goes on from CBDICY010000013.1 coordinate 1,353,342, forward strand.
GAATACGCCCCCCTAAAAGATTTGAGGGTTAATGAATTAACGACCAGTAATCAGATAATTTTATTACCGACTAAAATAGGTCTATAACTATGATTGAAATATTGTAGTTTTACTTTTGTTATCAAAAAAAGAAATTACTAACAAAGGCTTGCCATCTATGAAATACCAACCGATCTATTTATTATTAAGTTGCTTATTTTTTGCTTGTCAAAATGAACCCGTTTCTGCTGATTATAGCCATATTCCAGAAGCATTTACCATAGAAATCAGCAATTCCGCAGGCACAAGTTTAAACCATTCTTTTTTACCCTTGCCGGGAAATTTAGCACATTTAAATGAGTCCACAGAAGTGTTAGTAATAGCGGAGCAACTGGCAACTGGCACTCAATTATCCGTTAGATCAATTGCGACTTTAAAGTTGGAAGAAAACGGACAAGCTAGACAAGTTATCATTGCATCTCCTTTAGATTCGATACATCAATTATCCAATACAACTAATTTTAGTGATTTTATTACCAAAAATGCTGGAGAGAAACAGATAATACAAGATTGGTTTTTATATGAAAAAGGGTTGGGAAAAGTGTCTTTAGTTGGTTGGGAGAATGAAAAGTATGCTTTGGGTTTAGTGAAACGCACTATTCGGTAGAATAAACATTAAAGCACTACGATAAAAACTGTGGGTAACCAAAAATGTGAAACGACTCGGGAGAGTCGTGTTACTTATTCATGGTAGAGGTAACACGACTCTCCCGAGTCGTATGCTTTATTATCGACCCATAATTTTCACAGTAGAGTTAATATTAAGCTAGATCCGTCAAAAAAATTATGAACTTTATCGTAAGAAAACTCTACGTTATTGCAGTAAAAAAACAAAAAGCCACCTCAAATGAATGAAGTAGCTTTTATATTTTAAAAAGGATTCGTTATCTATTAGGAATGACAATGTTTTTCATTAGTGACAAATTAATAACTCATCACCAATATCTCATAACTATTTCCCTCCATCCAATTCATCTTGCCATTTTTTCAATTCATCCCACTTGCCAGCAACCGCTAATTCTGCTTGCTTTGGCCAAGTGCCTGGATTGTGCGTAGCATATCTTTTCCCCGCAGCAGTCAAGATTTCTTTAATCTTTTCAGGTGTTGAATTAGAAACCTCAATTAACGTATCCATTCCTGCCTCTTTCAACAGACCTGCGATTTTTGGCCCAATTCCTTCTACAATCGTTAAATCATCAACGTTGGAACCATAAGTCCCTGCTTGAATAGCATCTCCTGCTTCAAAACCACCTTTCACCACTTTGATAATCGTAGCGGCTACTTTATAAGGGTCTGCTTCAGAATTTGGTCGTCTATCTTCTAAATAACCACTCCATCCGTTTTGTACAGAAAAAAGTGGAATACGGATAGAAGCACCTCTATCAGAAACACCATAAGAGAATTTATCAATCGCTTGTGTTTCGTGTAAACCAGTTAATCTTTGCTCATTATCTGCACCGTAAACAGCGATACAAGCTTCAATGACATGTTGTGGAGCAAATTTATTACAAATTTCTTCAAATACTGCTTGAGAATTTGCGGTTCTCAATTGCGTATTAGAGAAATTAGCGTGCATCCCAGAACCATTCCAGTCACCTTTGACAGGTTTACAATGCCAGTTTACTACTACATCATAAGCTTCTGCTACTCTTTCTAATAAATATCGAGCTACCCAAATTTGGTCACCCGCAGAAGCTGCACCTTTTGCAAAAATTTGGAATTCCCATTGTCCCGCCATTACTTCGCCATTGATACCTTCTACATTCAAACCAGCATCCAAACAAATATCTAAATGCTCTTCCACGATTTCTCTACCAAAAGCATTTTTCGCTCCTACAGAACAATAATAAGGGCCTTGTGGTGTAGGGTATCCTTTTGCAGGGAAGCCTAAAGGTTTGTTAGTTGCTTTATCCCAAAGTGTATATTCTTGCTCAAATCCAAACCAGAAATCACCATCATCATCGTTAATCATCGCCCGACCATTGGATGGATGTGGAAAACCATCTGAACTTAACACTTGGCACATGACGACATACGCGTTCGTTCTCCCAGGGTCACCACAAATATAAACAGGGTCTAAGATACAATCAGAAGAACCACCTTCTGCTTGTTGAGTAGAAGAACCATCAAAAGACCATTGAGGACATTCGTCTAGCTTGCCAGAGAATTTAGAAGAATCTACTACTTTGGTTTTTGCTCTTAATTTTTGAGTTGGCTCACTTCCATCGAGCCATATATATTCTAACTTAATTTTTGCCATGATAAATTTATTTTAAGATTTTAGGTATTGTCGTATTTTTTAAAATTAAGGAACAAATTTAAGTTTTAAATAGCTAATATTGAGATAATTGTGTATTAAAATAATTGTTAATTAATAAAAAGTAGGAATATTTTGATAAGTAAGTGTTTAGCAAATTTTTATTTAGTTTTTATTATTTTTTTGAATTATTATTTTAAATTTTGGATGGGTAAAATCAGTTTGATGGGGTGGTTTTATTTGAATATAAGCAATGATTATATTGTTTGAGCTATTTTAAATATATTTGTAATTGTTTAGATTCGTATAAAAACTTTGAAAATAAAACCATTTATTAAATGAATACATTGGAATTAAAGGGAGCAATTCTTGATTTAGTCGGACGATTAGATGATAAAAAATTGCTTCTAAAAGCACATAAAAATTTAATTAAATTAGTCAATAAATATGAATCTACTTTAGAGGAGGAATTTGAATTGCCAACCTACGCACTAAAGGAACTTGACAAAGCTATTAAAGAGACAGAAAACCCTGAAAATTTAATTCCCCATGAAGAAGTAATGAAAAAGTACAAGAAATGGATGAAATGAGAAAAGCCCCTAATTTTAGACAAAATTAAAGGCTTTTCTTTTTGTAAATTGTTGAAAAATTTATCCTTCTACCTCCACCATAAACTTATTCTTCTTCCCATTCTCCACCATAATATACTTCCCATGCAATAGGCTATTTCTTCCGATAACCGCCTCATGCGAACCAATTTTATCTTTATTTACCGCAACGGCACCTCCTTTAATTGCCCGTCTAGCATCACTATTTGAACCAACAATTGTCGTGACATTTGCCATTAAATCCACAATGCCTAAACCTTCACCAAGTTGAGTTTTAGTAATTTTAAAACCAGGGATTTCACCTGCCACCGTTGCCAAAGAGTTTTCATCTAAAGCCAAAAGCGTTTCTTTACTTGCCTTTTTATTAAATAGCAATTCAGATACTTTTAGAACCGCTTCGTAATCCGCTTGCGAATGAACTCGTACCGTTAATTCTTCTGCTAATAAGCGTTTCATTTCTCTTGGGTCATCTGCCAAATCCTTTTCTCTTTGCTCGATTTCTTCTCTAGATTTTAAGGTGAAATATCGAGTAAAAGTAGGCAAATCTCTATCATCCGCATTAATCCAAAATTGGTAGAATTTATAAGGCGAAGTCATTTTTGGGTCTAACCAAATATTCCCTGCTTCTGATTTACCAAATTTAGAACCATCTGCTTTCGTCAATAAAGGCGTGGTCAAAGCATGTGCTTTTCCTGCTACGTTTTTACGGATAAATTCTGTGCCAGAAGTAATATTGCCCCATTGGTCAGAACCACCCATTTGTAGAATGACGTCATTATTTTCATACAAACATTGGAAATCGTACGCTTGTAATAATTGGTAACTAAACTCCGTAAAAGACAACCCTGTTTCTACTCGCTTCTTTACAGATTCTTTAGAAGACATATAGTTGACTGTCAAAGTCTTACCTACATCTCTAAGAAAATCCAAAACGTTCATATTTTTATAAAAATCTAGATTATTGACCATTTCGGCGTTATTTTTTACACCGTCAAAATCTAGAAATTTACTAAATTGTTCTGCCTGAAAGCTTAGATTGGAATCCAATTCTTCAAAAGATTTTAAATCTCTTTCTTTATTTTTTCCAGAAGGGTCGCCAATTCTACCCGTCGCACCGCCCATCAACACAATCGGCTTATGTCCAGACAATTGGAATAATCTAAGGAGCATAATTTGCACGAAGTTACCAATGGTCAAAGAAGGAGCCGTCGGGTCAAACCCAATATACCCCGTTTTCATGCCTTTTGATAATGCTTGTTCTACACCGGGTGTTGCATTATGCAACATACCTCGCCACTTTAATTCTTCTATAAAATCCATTATGTTGTATTAGTTCTAAAGTATTGTTAATCAAGAAGTCAGAAGTCAGATCAAAAATTGAAATTTTCTGCCAGAAGTCAGACGAGGGGTGTTATCTACGTCGTAAATCTGACTTCTGACAGTTTATGTAATAAACGGTCTGACTTCTGACTTCTTAATAAAAGCTGCAAATTTATCTAAGCTAAAGGGAAAAAACCCGTTTAAAGAGAAATAATTAAAAGGCTAACCAAAAAAAAGCGTAAAATCGTTCCATTTCTTATTTTTTCGCTCGTTTAATTTTTTACCTTTGGTGCTAACAACATTTTTTTTTTGAGAAAAACTTAATGTTACTATTCGACTAGAGGCAAAAAGCAAAAGGTAACTACCGAACAAAATTGGGAAAGCTAGTAGTTTAAATCATCAATCATTAACCCTTTCCCATGAGTTTAAACCCTTAGCCCTTTGCCTAGTAGTAACAACTTAATTCGCTAATTTCAGATGTTAACTGCATTCAAAGATTATATACAAGATACTCAACTTTTTGCTGCCACAGATAAAATCCTATTAGCGGTTAGTGGTGGCGTGGATTCTATGGTCATGGCTTATCTATTTAAAGCAGCAGGCTATGATTTTGGAATTGCCCATTGTAACTTTCAACTAAGAGGAGCAGCCTCAGACGGCGATGAGAAAATGGTCAAAGAACTAGCGGAGGAATGGGGTATTCCTTATCATACGATTCAATTCGAAACAATTAAGGAAAGTGAAAAACAACATAAATCGGTTGAATTAATAGCTAGAGAACTGCGTTATAAATGGTTTGGGGAGTTGTTGCAAATGTATGATTATCAATTTGTTGCAACCGCACACCATTTAAATGACTCACTAGAAACCTTATTGTATAATTTAGCCAAAGGAACAGGGATTCGAGGTCTGCATGGGATTCCAATGAAAAATGGAAAAATCATTCGACCATTATCTTTTGCTAGCCGAAGTGAAATACTAACTTATACGGAATTAGAAAAAATCCCCTACAGAGAAGACGTATCCAATGAGTCCTTGGAGCATAATCGGAATCTCATACGACATCAAGTCATTCCTCCACTTAAAACAATTAACCCTTCCTTAGAACAAACTTTTGCGAAAACTTTAAAGCAATTACAAGAAACAGAAGTCCTTTTTCTTTGGGCAGTTGATGTTCATAAAAAAGAGATGGTAACGGAAGAGGAGGAAATGATAAAAATAGATATTGCCAAATTAAAGCAGGCAATAGCTAATGCGACCATTTTATACGAGATTATCAAAGATTATGGATTTAATACCGATCATGTAGACCAAATTTTTCGAGCGATTGACAATGTCGGTGCTCAATTTTACTCGAAGATGTACCATATTTTGGTCGAAAGGAAGTCCATTTTGATTAAAAGAAAAAGTCGCTATTCGACGGTTTGGCGGAAAGTAGAAATGTTGCCGCAAACTATTGATTTACCAAAAGGACAATTGATAGCGACGGTATTAAAAGAAAAGCCTACTCAATTAAATCTTGGGGAATCCATCACTTTATTGGATTTGGATAAAATAAAGTTACCTTTAATTATTCGAAATTGGCAAGATGGTGACCGCTTTCAGCCGCTCGGGATGAACGGAAAAAGTAAAAAAGTCAAAGATTATTTGCGAGATAAAAAAGTATCTCTTTTTGATAAAGCCACCGTTTTGGTAGCCGAATCCGATGGTGCAATCGTTTGGGTAATAGGCTATCGTGCGGATGAACGGTTTAAAGTAAATGCCAATACCAAAAGTGTTTTGCAATTGCATAGATTGAGTTGAATGTACGTACAGGCGAATTCATTCGCCTCAGCCTTTATACAAAAGGCGAATGAATTCGCCTGTACAAACTTTGAACCGGAAATATGAAATATTCACCCACACTTCTATTTTTAATCCTGTACGTTAATACCGTCTTTGCCCAATCTAACGAAGGAACAAATTTGTGGTTTGGTTTTATGGAACATAGAGATGTGGGACAAACGACGATGGTCGCAATGATTACTGCCAAAAAGGCTACTACTGGAATGATTACCATGCCATTACAAAACTGGTCAAGACCTTTTTCGGTAGCCGCCAATGATGTAGTAGTGATTCAATTACCTCAGAGTGCAGAAACAAGAGGGTCAGAAAATATTACCCAAACAGGGGTGCAAATCACCTCTATAGCGCCTGTTTCTGCCTATATTCACCAATACTTTTCCTTTCGATCCGAGGCATCGATCGTCTTACCGATTGATGCCATTAGCACCGAGTATTTTGTAATGTCTTATACGGGAATTCAAAATAGAGGCGTAGATTACCTTTCTGAATTTTTAGTAGTTGCCACAACGGATGAAACGGCAGTAACGATTACCCCAAGTGACCGAACAAAAGGAGGAAAAAGCCAAGATGCTCCATTTACCGTCCTTTTAAATGCAGGCGAAACGTATCAAGTGCAAGCTAGTAATGCAGCAGGAGATATGACTGGTTCACATGTCATAGCCGATAAAAAAATAGCCGTTTTTGGTGGAGATTCTTGGACGCAAGTACCGACTAGCTGTGGCACTAGAGATAATCTATTAGAACAAATGTATCCAGTTTCAACTTGGGGCAAACAAATTTTAACCGTACCGAGCGATCAAGTCAATTTTGATGTCTTTAGAATACTGGCAACCGAAGACAATACCATCGTGCAAGTACAAGGAACGACGATCCGAGAATTCCAATTAAACAGAGGGGAATTTATAGAATATCAAGAAAGTGTGGCTACTTTTATTGTCGGATCCAAACCCATTTTAGTAGCACAATACTTAGTCGGACAAAATTGTAATGGACATGTTTATGGAGATCCGTCGATGGTTTTATTAAATAGTATCGAACAGACTAGAGACACCGTTACGCTGTTTAATTCGCAATTTCAAGAAATTGAAGAAAATTATATCAATGTGATTACTCGAACCGCCGATACCGAAGTCATTATTTTTGATGGTCAAAAGTTAACGGATCGAGGGGTGTCTTTCACACCAGTTGGTACGAAAGGAGATTTTAGTTATGCAAGAGTAAGTGTAACAGCTGGGGCGCATACGATTAGTTCGGAAGGTTGTGGGGTCATTGCTACTGCTTATGGATATGGTTTTGCGGAATCTTATGCCTATAGTGGAGGTGCTAGTTTTTCCAATATCAATGTTAATCCAATTCCCGAAGGCGGTTGCTTGAACGATACGGTCTTTTTTGATACGGGATTGTCTCCTGCTCGGTATAATTTTCAATGGGATTTGGGCGACGGTAATCGAACTTGGGAAGCTAAATTTGAACATTTTTACCCCAACCTGGGCGCTTATCCAATAGAATTAATTTTAGAAGATGAATGTTTGGGAACAGTTGATACCTTGAATAGAGACCTAATGATTACACTCCGAAAAGCAGTCGAAGCTTCCGATGACGTCCAAATCTGTGAAGATGAACCCTTTCAACTAAGCGCAAGCGATGTCGAAGAGGGACGCTACGAATGGCGAGGCCCAGGTAATATTTTTTATGACCAACAAAATCCAAGTATCGATCAGGCGAAAGTAACGATGAGTGGTGCATATGCCGTTATTGGGGTTGTTTCTGGTTGTGCGACTTTTCCTTCCTTTTTAAATGTAGATGTCAGACCAACACCGAGACCTAATCTTGGCGAAGATGCAGTTATTTGTGTCGATTTATTGGAAGTCGCTTTAGATGCAGGGGATTATACGAGTTATCGCTGGCAAGACAATACCGTCAGTAATCCATTTATCGTACAAAGTGGCGGAGAATTCTCTGTAGAAGTGGTAGATGAATTTGGTTGCATTGGATCGGATTCTTTGACACTTATTCAACAATGTCCGACGGATTTATACATCCCAAATGTTTTTAGCCCAAATGGCGATAATCAGAATGATGAGTTTGTAATTCTTGGTGGAGATATGGAAAATATGGAACTCAAAATTTTTAACCGCTGGGGCGAATTGGTCTTTGAAAATAATAATCAAGCAATCGGTTGGGATGGAACAACCTTTGATCGAAAATTAGCACTACCTGGAGTATATATCTATAGACTAGATTTTGTAGGGTTTGAACGAGATGGCAGTACTTTTGAAGGGAAAAAGTATGGCACAATTACTTTGATTAGGTGACGCTAGGATTTTCAATTGTTTAATACTTTCTGCGAGGAGTTTTTAGTTGAGTTCGAAAATCTCTGATAGAATAAGTGTATTTGAGCCCTTCATCGTGCCATAGGTACGAAAGATAGGTAGCAAATAAAGCAGCCAATATTTTCCCCAATTCTCGTGCCGTAGGTACGTAAGATGTTTCATTATGAATGCTATCTTACGTACCTACGGCACGAGAATTGAAGAAGGAGGAACTTCTAAAATTCTACCCATGTTGAGTACCTAATGGCACTACTTGTGTGAATCCAAACTCAGATTGCGCACTTCTAAAATGGAAATAATGAAAAATATTTATATCTTTTTTGTTTTACTATTTTTCACGAATGCAATCTTGGCGCAATCCAACGAAGGCACTAACTTCTGGTTAGGATTCATGGAGTTTCGGAATATAGAAGAGACAAATAGGGTAGTCATTATTACCGCTAAGCAGGAGGCAGTAGGAACGGTAAGTATGCCATTATTAGATTGGTCTATGCCATTTTCGGTATCGGCTAATGAAGAGGTGGTAGTAAAAATACCAGCTAGTGCGGAGACATTAGGTTCTGAAGCAATAACTCATACAGGGATACAAATTAGTGCGCAGCAGCCAGTATCCGCCTATATGCACCAATATTTTGGTTTTAGTTCAGAAGCATCGGCGGTATTTCCAACAGATGTTATTGATACCGAATATTTTGTAATGTCGTATCCAGGAACACAGGATGGAGAACGGGTTTACCCCTCTGAATTTATAATTGTAGGAACAAGAGATGAAACGCAGGTAACGATTACATCCAGTACGCAAACCAAAGGTGGTAGAAAATCGAATCTTCCGTTTGCTATTACCTTAAACAAAGGAGAAACTTACCAAGTACAAGCAAGAGAGGTGAGTGGAGATTTGACAGGTTCGCATATTTCATCGGATAAAAAAATTGCTGTATTTGGGGGGACAGCATGGGCGGTCATACCCATTGATTGCGGCACAAGAGATAATTTATTGGAACAAATGCACCCGACTTCCGCTTGGGGACCAGAAGTTTTGACTATTCCTAGTGCTAACGTGGCTTTTGATATATTTAGAATTTTGGCAGCCGAAGATAATACCATTGTAGAAGTGCAAGGCACAACGACGGAAACATATCAACTAAGGAAAGGCGAATTTATTGAATATCAGCAAACTACCCCGACTTTTATAAAAGGATCAAAACCTATTTTAGTCGCACAATATTTAATTGGACAAACTTGTAACGATCATGAGTTTGGAGATCCAGCCATGGTTTTACTAAATAATACAGATCAGGTTAGAAGGGGTATTCGGTTATTTAGTGCGCCCTTTCAGGATATTCAAGAACATTACATCAATGTCATTACTCGAACCGATGATACGGGAATCATTAAATTTAACGGAGAAAAATTAGTAGATAAAGGCGTTGCTTTTACAGCCGTTGGTACAAAAGGGCATTTTAGTTACGCTCGGATTGAAGTAGATTCTGGCATTCATACGATTACCACCGAAGGATGCGGAATAATAGCAAGTGCCTATGGCTACGGTGCGGCAGAATCCTATGCCTATAGTGGCGATATTAGCATTGCTACTTTAGATATTAATGATTTGCCAGACGGCGGTTGTTTAAATGACACAGTTATTTTTGATCCTGAACTTTCCCCCGTTCGATTTGATTTTCAATGGGATTTAGGGGATGGAACGAGCAGTAAGGCAGTTAAACTAACCCATTTGTATGATAATTTAGGGACTTATCCAGTCGAATTAATTTTAGAAGATAAATGTTTCGCAAGGAAGGATACCTTAAATAAAGACGTCTTCATCAGCTTAAGAGAAGCCATTGAAGTAACGGATATACAGGTTTGTGAAGGGGCTTCTTTTCAGCTAAAAGCGAAGGATATTGCTGATGCTCAGTATGAATGGCGAGGACCAGAAAATATTTTTTTTACCCAACAGAACCCAATTATTTCCCAAGCGAGTGCGAGTATGAATGGCGAATATTCTGTGATCAGTAACCTTGCTGGATGCGAAACCTTTCCTGCTTTTTTGGAGGTGCTCGTACAACCGAACCCCAAACCATACCTCGGAGAAGATACCATTGTTTGTTCTCAATTATTAGACGTTGTGTTAGATGCTGGGGAGTATGCGGGGTATCGTTGGCAAGATAATTCGGCGAATCAACAATTATTGATTACAGAGAATGGTGATTTTTGGGTAGAAGTAACGGATGAATTTGGTTGTGTGGGAGCCGATACGGTTAGACTAATTCAGGATTGTGCTACTGTTTTTTATGTTCCTACTATCTTTAGCCCAAATGGAGATAATGTAAATGATCAATTCACCATTTTAGGTGGAAACGTGGAAAGCATGCAACTTCAAATTTTTAATCGTTGGGGGGCACTCGTTTTTGAAAATAATAGCCAAGAAACTGGTTGGGATGGCTTGACTTTTGATCAAGAATTAGCACCAACTGGTGTATATATCTACCGACTTGATTTTGAAGGATTCGAGCGAGATGGAAGCCCTTTTACAGGAAAGAAATATGGGACTGTTACTTTAGTTCGTTGAGGACTGTTTCTTTGGATTTTTACGAAAATATTGTCTATTGGGTTGATTTACCCAATAATTGACAACTAATATTTACAAGTTGGCATGTTGCGTTGTTTCCACGTTTTATCAACAAAAAGGCAAGAGGGTACCATCGCAACAATATAGGCTAATCTGTAAAAGACTTATAAATTGAATCTACTCTTTATCTCTAATCTATAAATAAAAAAGGGAAAGAAAATGATGCCATCTTCTTTCCCTTTTTAGTTGATAATAGGGCAATTAATTTATTGGTATTTACCCGAGAGATAGGCATTAACTAAGTACCAATAAACCAATCACCCATCACTTTTGTTACGATGGACGGTTTTGATGATGAATAATTTGTTTAGCTAGATCGAGGATGGTTGTATCTTTAAAATTTAAATAGCCACCTTGAGGGCCTGGTTGTAAATGCCACCCTGGAGATTTTCCATTGGAGAATTTTTTGGCACCAAAATAATTTCGGACAGTCTGTTCTTCTACTCTTAATTCATTTGCGATTCGTTTAATACTTCCTGTTGGCAAACTGTGCTTGATGCTTCTAAGTTCTTCAAAAGTAATATTCATATAGAAATGGTTTTGCAATGAAAGTAAGAATGGGTATTCAATAGTGTGACTTTCATTGTTTGTTATGAAATAAGATTAAAATGTGCAAATTCAAAGAATGTGTCGAAGTTGGGTTGGTTTTTAATTATATAGTAAATTTTATTTTATATTGGAAAATTAATAAAAAATAATTTTTTGAACAAGTAAATAGGTGATTATTGTTCTAATATTTTATAAAAATAAATTGAATTAGAATTTTATATGGTGATAATCGTAGAGGTAGAAGAGGTTGTTGGCGATTTTTAAGGTTATGAATCGTGGCGATCTAAATGATTAAAATAATGAAGAAAGGTTATTGCTGGGCATTTTTAAGTAATAGAAAAGGGAGAATACCTAAAAGATTGGTGTGTAAAATGGAGGCACTATTACTAGCTCCAACGGAGCGAAATATAGTAACTTAGGGGGCAAACCATAGGATAGAAATAAACTTTAGAGCGCTGAAAGTGCGATATAAACAGTATACTAGTCTTAAAGCGTAATCGTTCCACGTAAATAAGTAACTGCCTGCCCGCCAATATGCACGCGACTACCCAAATATTCACATTCTAATAACCCACCTCTAGCAGATAATTGCTTAGCTACCATTTTCGTTTTAGCTAATTTTTTTGCCCAATAGGGAATCATCGTTGTATGAGCAGAACCAGTTACAGGGTCTTCATCAATGCCAGCGGCAGGAAAGAAGCAGCGAGAAATAAAATCAACCGAATCTCCTTTGGCAGAAGTGATAATACCTCTTGCTTTTATTTCACCAAGTTTTTTAAAATCAGGGGTGAAATTTTCAATGGTCGATTGCTTATCAAAAATAGCTAAATAATCATCTTTGCCTCGAAATACTTCGATTGGTTGAATGCCTAAAGCTTCGGTAATTTCACTAGGAATTGCAACTGATTTTAATTCATCCGTTGGAAAATTCATAATGTAGGAATCACCACTTTTATTCACCGTTAAAGGACCGCTTTTAGAACTAAAAACAACGCTATCTCCTGGATGACCTATTTCTGCAAATAAGGCATGTGCGGTTGCCAACGTAGCATGTCCACACAAATCGACCTCGATCATAGGCGTAAACCAACGAATATGATAGCCTTCGCCGTCAGGAACGATAAAAGCAGTCTCCGAAAGGTTGTTTTCTAAAGCAATTTTTTGCATCGTTTCCGTAGGCAACCATTCGGTAAGTGGACAGACAGCGGCAGGGTTTCCGCCAAATAATTGGTTGGTAAAGGCATCAACTTGGTAAATCATTAAGTCCATATTTGTCAAGGCTTAAAAGGTGATGTAATTTGAATAAATCTAAGTAAAATAGATTGGGTTTTGTGGCCTTCAATTGGCGATTAATGAAGGGGTTCAATAACTGTAAAACCATTAAAACTAAACCCGCAATTTTCCATTTTTTACACGCAACAAAAGTAGTCAATAATTTAGTTTCTAAAAGCGGTGTGGTTTGATGCAATAAATATAAGTTTTTAATCGCTTCTTTTTGTTTTTTTAAAAATATTCTTTGATTCTCTAAACCGATATGTTTTAAAGGATTATTTAAGTGCAAAATAGGAATTTGTCGTTGTTTTAAGGCGATACCAAACAAAGTATCTTCATGTCCATATCCTTCGATGCTTTCCTCAAATTGAATGTCTAAAAACAAAGCTTTGGGCATCAAAAAATTATTGGTCATAAAACTATAATAAGGCTTAATTTTTCTTTCCTCAGCTAAAGTTTCCTCTCTATTTTTTCCGAAATAATAGTGTAGATTTTGTTGAGCATCTTTAGGTGGAGTAGGGGCGTAAACTCGTCCTCCGTAAAGCAATGTATTATAGTTTAGCTGTTGAATGTAGTTTTTAATATATTGATTATCAATTGTTTGTGAGTCACAATCCATAAAGAGTAAATAGGCATATTGGGCAACTTTAGCTAAGACATTTCTAATTTTTGCTCTACCTAAATTTTGTGGTAACTCTTGATATTTGACATGCTTTAATTGACTAACAATTCTATTCTCTTTTTTAAATTTTAAAGTCGATCCATCATCAAAACATAAAATTTCAAACTGAATTTGGCATGCTTCGCATTGTTGATGCAAGTCTTGCACCAAGGGAACGATGTTGAAATTATATATAGGAATAAGGATTGATAGCATAATAGTAAAGGGGAACTTCAGTTCCCCGAAAAGTTAATTTAATTTCTGTTGATAAAAGGGAATTTTCTTTTGCGGTTTCCCATTAATAATAAGATAAGTATCTCGAAACTGCCACCTAATTTTTAACCTATTCCAAAAACTAATTTTCCCTTCTAATTTCAAGGCACTAATTTTAATGGTAGCTAATTTTTTAGGAATAGTAATTTTATTTAAAAACACAATTTTTAGTGTATCAACAGATTTAAGTTCATAGACATAAGCTGGAATTTCATAGATATTATTTAAGCAAATTCCATTTTTATGTTTCATTTCTAATTGCCGAATTGGTGCTTGATGCGCTACAAACCAATCAATTTTTGGTCGGATAGCCAAACACTCCGAATCCTGACTTAAACCGATAAAACCAGCCCAAAATTCCATAGGGAATTCTTTATTATATTTGGAATTGATTAGATTATACTCTTGTAGGGTAAAATCTACCGTAACAATTTCTGGAGGTAATTCTTTGAATATGTCTTCAATAATAAACCTTGAAATTTCGGATAAATTTATGCGTTTTCCATTTTTATTAAAAGGATAGAAATGACCGATCCAACCATCAAAATTTTCCGGGTTTCCATATTCGTCTTTGGTATGTACTTTAAATATATTTTGCCAAAAGTTGAGGTCTATCTTACCTTCTGTAGTGCTTTTAATTTGTTTGATTAATGGAAGTATTGGTTCAAGCCAATCTGTCTTGGGGTAAATATTTAGGGAGAGTGCTTTTTTGTACAAACTTTGCCAATCTTGAGGAGTACCTTCCACCGTAATTATTGGAATTCCACAAATCGTATAAAAAACCAAATATTCAAAAAAAGGCTTTACGGTATCCATAATCGTAATCTCACAAGCTATTTTTTCCTTTAGCGTACTTGTACTAAAATCTGCGGATAAAGTATTTACAAAGTCTTTTCCAACATGTTCTCCAATTTGTTGAGAAAAAGTATGAATGACTTCCTCCCACGGGCTATTAGTATCCCCTAAACGAATGGCATCATTTCTTACTTTTAAAAGCTTCTTTTGATTAAAATCTACTAAATATTCCCGAAATTCTTTCGCATTATAATTAACCGTTCTAGAAAATGCTTGGCAAATCAATAACCAAAGCATATCGGGCGATAAGACAAAAGGACGATGTTCTGAATAGGCTTGGTACAGCCCATAGAGAAATGGATGGCTACCATTTTTAACCAACCGCTGGTTAGGATTTGGAATAAATTCAAGTTGATTAGAAAAAATAGTTAAGACTTCCTTTTTGCTTACTTCTTTTAGTAAATCTTTGGGAGGTGTTAGGGTTTCTATTGTGAAAGTGATACCTTTTCCATCAGCTTTGATAATTCTTGGATGTTGAGTAATTACAGAGTCTGTTTTCATGAATAATGAATTGATTGATAAACATGAATTAATTGAAGCGCTTCTTTTTCCCAATGATAAACGCTTTGAGCGGCTACACAATTGTCCTGCAATTGTTGGTACAATAAGTCATCCGTTAAAAGCTGCTGAATAGCGTCCACCAAAGTGGCTGTTTCTAAATTAGGAACTAAAACACTAATAGGCAATCGTTCATTAATAATGCAATATTCAGGAAAAGCGACATGGATAGCAGGCAATTCCGCATGTATATAATCAAAAGTCTTATTCGCCAAAGAATAGTAATAACTCAAACCTTTATTGTCCAACAAATTTAAACCAATCGTAGCTTGTGCAGTTACTTTCTTCAATTCATCAGGTAATAAATACCCTAAAAAAATTACTCTATTAGCTACGTTTAAATCGGTAGCCAATTGCCGTAATGAATTAGATAAATCACCTTCTCCTGCTAGCCATAATTCCGCATTGTCAATAGACTGCATGGCATGAATTAAATTTTCTAAACCTCTGCCTTCATTTAATACACCTTGGTAAAGTAGGACGGGTTTTGGAGGAATAGGGAAAGCATTTTTAGGTAGGGTAGCGGTATCTTTTTTACTAGAAATATTCCGAATCAAATCAAATTCAATGCCATATTTTTTGGTAAATAACCCTTGCAAAGAAGCACTTACGGTATAGGCTGCATCCACTTTGGGAATCAACCAATTACCCAAAAAAGTCCAAACCGATTTGGTGAATGGTCGATTGACTACTTCGGGTACCTCGGTAAAGTATTCGTGGGCATCAAAAACGATCGGTTTTCGCTTAATTTTACTAACTAAAAAACAAGGTAAAAGGGTATCTAAATCAATACTGCCAATACTATCAAAACGTTGAAATAGCAGAAAGAAAAAGAGCCGAATATTATACGCCAAGTAAAATAATTTCCCTTTAGTAAACCAGAGATTAAACCGATATTGCTGGAAATTCTGTGCAGCTAAAGGAATGGAATTTGGTTTATTTCGACCGACTAATAATACCTCAAAACCATTGTTTGCTAAAGTGCTACAAATCCGAATCATGCGCTGGTCATAAGTCAAATCATTGGTCACCGTAAAAATGATTTTAGGCATCATAATTTGCGTCATAAATACGAATAAAATCACTTTCTTTCCAATCGGAGGCAGGCTTCAGTTCGTACACTTTTTTATAGGCCAATTCTTCGACAAAGTCTACATCAAAATCGCCAAAAATACGACTATCTGCGGCTTGTACCTTATTAAAAAAGCCTCTCCCTAAAACTAAGCCTAATTTATTCAAATCGCCAAAGAAATATTCTTTTAAAAGGGGGATGATTTTTTTATCGAATAACTCCATTAAATCATTCAAGGTCTGTACATTCATCAAATAAGCGTGACCGATTAAATGATCTTTATCCAATAAAACCTCAATTCTTTGATTGATGGTGGTTAATAATTGTTCCAAATCAACCCCTGCTTCGATGGCAGGGCGTAATAATGCGGGGTGCGGCGGCATTTCAATAAAATTAAAGCGCCTTCTAAGTGCTATATCCATTGCTTCGACACTTCGGTCGCTGGTATTCATGGTGCCTAATAAATACAAATTGGGTGGTACGGCAAAAACTTCCTTGGAGTAGGGGAGTAGGGTATGAATCGCTTCTTGCTGACCTTCTCGTTTATCTGGCTCAATCAGAGAAATTAATTCCCCAAAAATACTTGGAATATTACCTCGATTAATTTCATCAATAATCAAAACATATTTTCGACAATACCTGAGTACTTGTTCTGAGACTTCTGTTAAATCAATCGGTTCTTTGACCGTTTCTTCTGCGGCGAGCGCTTCTAGTTCTTTGGCAACTAATTGTTGTTCAAAATTTTTAAAAGCGACGAATACCCCCCAATAAGCATTGGTATCGACATCGCCAATAATTGACCGTACTAACTCGGCAGTATAAGGCGTTTCGGCAAGATTGGTAATTTGTTGATATAGCTTTTTTAACTTGCTTTTAGAAATAGTAAAGGTAGAAAAAGAAGTACCTTTGCGAACCGATAAATTACCAAATCGCAATACCTTTTGCAATAAGATAATTCGACTATTCGGCGTGGCAAAACTGCTAAAATTATCACTTTTCAAATGCCCTAGAAAAGCCCGATATAATTGATTGAACTCTACTTCAATTTCATATTGCGGCAATAATTCCTTCATCGCTTCTACGAGGCATCGACGGGCATCAATAGCAATTTGTTTAAAAATACCATTTTCAATGCCATATTGAATTTGCCCTTCTTGCGTAAAAGGTTTAATTCCCTCTACAAAATCTTCATAAGCATAAGATTGGTGAAAAGTAATAAATTGAATACGTCCTTCTTCTTGATAGGCTTCAAATCGTTGGCGTAAATCCTTGCGAGGTTCTAAAGCCAATTCCCGCAGAGTTCGATTTTCTATAATAGACAAAGCATAATTAACCGTCTGATAGGTTTTGCCTGTTCCTGGAGGGCCTTGCAAAATATTATTAAGCGAATGTAGCAAAGGCTTCTTAAGGACATAAGAAGATTCTGGTTCGTGTGCCATATCCAGATGTTCGACGATATCGATCAGTTCTTCATATTGCTTTTTCGTCGCTTTAAAATTAGTCCCCGGAATGCCTGCATAAAATTCATCAAAACTTTGACTGTTAGGTAAGATTTCTTTGGTAATCGGTCGATTCCAAAGATTGTATTCTATGCGTAAATTAATGCGTTGGTCCTCTTCAATTTTATTTAAAAAATAGCCTTTTTCTTTCTCCTCAACCGCTTGTTTTTTAGGCGCTGATAAGACTGTTCCCAATCCATAACAACCCGCTTTTTTACCCGATTGCCACAAAATGATTTTATCGCCAGCTTGAATAGCCTTTTTATGTGCCTTTACCGCAAAGGTCGTCACCGCATCCGCAGCCAAGGCTTCCTTTAGACGGAATACTTGTGGACTGGATTGAAATAACCAATATTTTACCTTTTTAGTGGGCATACTTTTTTCTGATGTTTTGCTAGAAGGGTAAAAGTAGCGATTTCGGATTGAAAAAGAAACTTGGTTTGTTTTTTTCTGAATTTATCAAGAGGGAAATATAGGGCGAACGAAAAGTCGTTTTTATAATATGTAATAGACTGATAAAAGTTGAAAACTTTTGAAATATTGGTTTGAAGATGCAATCCATAGCCGTCAGGCTAAGAATATAATCATTGATAATCAGGAACTTACGATGATGTTGATATTTTAAGATTGCATCTTAAAATCAATATTTCTTACGTTTTCAACGTAATTTGCTTGCAAAAATCCAGATTTTGAATCGTTAGCCTGACGGCTATGGATGCAATCTTCAAACATTGACTACCAATTTTTCAAAGGTTTATATATTACAATTTTGACTTTTCGTTCGCCCTGGAGGGAAATAAATAATTTCTGACTACAGGACAAAAAACAAAACTTGCCACCCCGCGCCTTTTATTCTTAAAGGAACGCCTACCCACAGGGAGGCTTCTACTTTAGGAGCCAGAGGTGAGTGAGGGAAATTTGAACCTTCTAAAATTTAATTGGTTGTACGGATTAGGTGGATGAAGTGAACTGTAAGGCAGGTGGGATTAGAACGGATCAAAAGGATTTTTTTCTTCTAAAAAATTCAATCATCCCAATCTGTTAACCATCCTCTTGGTTCGTCTATCTAGCTTATTTTCTCGTCGTACATTTTAAAGCTGAGTTACTTTTTCGGATAACCAGGTTTTCGCAGAAACACTAGGGTTTTTGTTAATGTATACATCGAACCAATCCTTAATTCGCTTTGGTTTGTCATAGCGATGAATCCGATTCACTAACTGTCTGGTTATCAGAATAAAGTTTTTATAATAAATTATTTTTTCTTTAGCAATTGTCTCATTTCTTCTAATATAAGCTTCAAAGGCTTGTAAATGGGAGAGTAATGATTCACAATACTCTTTATCCTCTATAAATTTTTCAAATAGAGCTCGAATAATAATCATTCGCATCCGGGGCTGATAAATAGATTTATAGTTATTTTTAGTAAGAACCGCTAAGGCTTCCTTCCAGTCTCCTTGACTATAATAAACTAAACTTTGGTAATATAAAACAGCAGCGGTCCTATCTTTTTTAACCAAATATTTATTATAAGAATCAATGAAATTTAGAACCCACTCAAACTTTCCTTCTTGACAGCCTAAAACGACGATGTTGGCGAAAGAAGCTTCTTCCATTATTTGTTTAGTAATCAATAAGTGATTAGCTAAACCAAATTTTAACCATTTAAATGGTATACTTTTATAACAAGCAATATTTTTGTTTTTTTGTTGAACGGCATAATTTAATCCTGCCAAAAAAAGGAATTGCTGATCCTTCCTAGAAAGTTGAGGCATTTCTTGGAATAATTTTTCTTCAAAATTGGCAAAACCCACCTTTGTTTCCGCTTCCGATAAATTCAAAGCTAGTAAATATAATTCAATTAAAGGAGTATGTTTCAATATTCCTTTTGTCCATGCTTCTTTTAATACCTCTAAAAAGTACAAGTCTGGTGCTTCATTAATCACCTGAGCCCTACTTTTTAAAGCAAGCGCCATCCTCAATTGATAAATAGCAAAAGCCGTATTTAAACTATTTGTTGCTGCTAATAGGGTATTATCCTTTAAATCATATTTATCATGGAGTGGATGAAAATACTTAGCACTTAATACGTCAAATTTTGCTTGATGATAGTGAACATCCAGTACCTTCCAAGTATCCAGTTGGCCTAATAAATCGGTATTGGTATATTGAAATAATTGCGTTAAACCTCTTTCTTGAAATATTTTATTTAAGCGTTTTTGTTTAGCGAAGACATCGACTTCTTGCGCTTGAAATAATAATAACTGTTCTATCACCTTTGTCAAATTGGAAGTTAATTTCTGTAATTTATTTTTAGAATATACTTCTTGTGGGAAGAGTTTCTTAAAATGTTTGCGATGCAGGGTAGGCGAAATATCAAAGTCCGGAGCCTGTTTGATCAATAAAGCTAATAACTGACCTATTTTAGGGTTAGTGGTATACAGAGGAGATTGAACTGCTTTTTTTAATAAACGTCCTTCTTCTTTGGATAGGGCATTGAGTAATTGATAGATTTTCACTATTGTAGAGAGCTTTTTGTTATCTTATATAATGTCACAATATATTGATTTTAAATCAATTGGAAGATTAAATAGGAAAAAACAATAGAATGCCGCAGAAAAAATATGTTTTGTCTATTAATCGCTTAAGCGGGAACTAATAGACATTATAAAAATAGGCTGATTACTGTCTAGCGGATTAGATAAATAGGTACAATTAAGCTTGTATTATGTTGGATATAAGTTTCATGAAAGACAATTATTTATAAAATATTATTTAAACTTATAAGTGATTGAATTATAGTCTCTTAAGAATATATTTGTAACAGAAAAGCGGAATGGTGAAAATATATTGTATTTTTTAAGAATATGTTTAGTGTTTATATTTGTAATTAGGAAGATACATTTGTTGATAGAAAACATTTATTTATTTAAAAAGTATCTTAATATCTCTATAAGAAATCTTCTTACTACTCTCAATAAAACATCATTTTAACTGCGACATTAATTTTCGCTTCTATCCAATTTAAGCGGTATGCTAATAAATAATTTGTTAAGATTATTTACGGATAAAAGTAGAAGCAATTTTGTCGAAAAAAATCATTCTATTAACTCTCCTCCATTTGAAGGGGAGGTTGTTGAACAATTAATTATTTTTTTAATATTTAAAATTTATTTAAGATGGAAGATGTAATCGTTGGAGGATGGACTCCGTACACAACTGAAATTTCAGCAGCGCGAAAAGCCTTATTACAAAAAGCAGTAGGGATGAAATATTCGCCTGTTGCAATGGCCATTCAGGAAGCACAGAGTCAAAACTTTAGTTTTGTTTGTAATACAAAAGGAGTTAAAGGTTTTAATATAGCTAAAGTAGTACAGTTCATTATACCATTAGGAACTGATATTCCTGAGGGGGTTAAGATTTTGGATGTTCCTCGTGAGGAACTTTAATAATTTTAAGTTGACGTAATTTTTAGTTGCTATAATCAGGTCAATTTTTCACTAAATTAATAGTGATCGGCGGGTAGCCCAAAATTTGAGGAGCGAAGTGTTTTGCTTGTTAAAATAGGAAAACAATTCGCTTCTAATTTTTTATTGGAATCAATGCTAGGAGCCGACTATCAGACTTAGCGATTTTCTAAACATTGCTCTAAAATAACAATACAATGAAGGAGTGTGATGTCCTTTTATTAGGCTGGATATTATTGCTTGGTCTTCTAAAATAGCAGCGTTAGCTTTAGTCACTTTAATGGAAATGAAGGAATAGAGAATTTATGCTTCCAGTTAGATTGGATCTTTTATCAGGATTTCCCCAGACGGGAATTTGAATCAGTAGCATTTTAATAATATTTTTTATAAAAAACATAAATTATGGCAATACTAAAATTAGGCTTTGTAGATCCAGGCAAGATGCCAGCTAATAAAGCGGCATATCTGGCACCCTATAATCGTGGAATAGGATCTGATTTAGCAAAAGACCGATTTAGAAATGAATTGAAGAGAGCTGTAGATGCAAAAAGTGCAGCAACCGTATGGAATCAATTTACAGAATTGAAAGGAAATCATGGTGCAGGTATGTCCATAACCGAATTACAAAAATTTTTAAAGGAAAAGGGATTTATGCCGCATACGAATATGGACGGTGTGTTTGGCTATAGAACGTTATCTGGTCTTAGACTATTTCAAGAATATGTTCGTACTATTGAGGGATATAAAGAGGTAACATCTGACGGAATATTTGGCCCAACAGCGCTTAAACATATCAAAAGATGGCAAAGTGATTCTAGTTTAACCTGTGAATGGAATAATAAAACCCCATCTGAGGAATATACAGACTGGCTATGGATGATAAGGGCTGGCCAAATGCTAGCAGGAGCAGGAGATGTGCCTTTTTATAATTTGGCTCAGAATTTTACTGGAAGAGATAATTCTACCCTTAAGAAAGATAAATGGCAGTCAGGTGAAGATGTAGTCCATTTACTTGGTTTTCGTTTAAATCAAGGTGATGGATTTACTGCACGAGATACGAATAGAGATTTATTTGTGCTTTTAATCAATGGTATGGTCTTTTATTTTTGGGGATCTACCGTGCCAAAACCCCGTACAACAACAGGTGGTTTCCCCTTTCTGCTTGAGGGGCAGCATGAATACCATTTTGGCTGGCATATGCTAGGTAGTCCTCATAAAACCTATCAAGCCTTTAGGTCTAATGGTGTTTTAGTCCTAAGAACGGACAAAGCGAAGAATACTGCTAATATTAATAACCAAGCTGATTTAAATAAATTACTTTACGACAATAATACTAAAAGAGGTAATCCTAACCCCAATTCCACCATCAATATTCATTCTTCTGGAGTTGGAACAAGTAATTGGTCGGCAGGATGCCAAGTTATTTCTGGTGCAGACTATATTAATAACCGTGGTAAGGTGGTTAGCTGTACCGATGCCAAAGGTATGGTTCCTAGACCTTATGGGGCTTATAATGTGCTAGAAGATTTATTTATCAGTTATTGTGACCCGAATAAATTAAACCTTTACTATACTTTAATGAGGGTAAGTGAGCCTTTTTTTGATAGTGAAGAAGTAGCTAAATTTTCGGAAAAGGTGAATGCTTTAGTAAATAAAATGAAATAGTCTAAATAGAGGATCTCTTTTTGAAGAACAATCTATCCATTTAGATAACCAGTTGTTGGGAAAGCACTTTAGAATTAGCTACTGTTGAAGCTGCTAACCCACATATTAATCCTAATCTAATTCAGGTTGGACAAGTTATTAATATTCCAGTAACAGCAGAAATGACGGAAAAGAAAGTGCCAATAATTAGGCGATTAGTCGTAGGATATAATGGGAGGCTTATGCGATTGCCAAAGCTGCAACGCTTCCAAGTATTGCACATGCTAGTTATTAAGCAGACGCAGTATCTTGTTTAGTCAACATTAGGTTAAAAGGTTATATTGGATGGGGATACAAGAAATAATTTATTAAATATTAAAAAAATATTCACCTTAAACAAAATTTTTATGCCAATATCAAAAGACGTTAAAAACCTAAAAAAAGGCACCGTTGAAATAGCTGGTCGCACTTACCCAACCATAATATTTGAATATTATGGAATTACTTATACCTATATGACCGAAAATCTAGATTTAGATGTAGGCGAAGGTTGCAAATACTATAACGATGATCCTAAGAATGCTAAAAAATATGGGCGATTATATACCTGGGATGCTATCAAAAACATAGTACCTGAACTTGATTCAGGTATACGGCGGACCAGAAAAAGCCTTCACAGCTTTATTGAATGGAGGAACTAGTGGTCTTGATTTGCAGGTGATTGGAGATCTAGTGGAAAAATACGGCATTAACCAAATGGTCGGAAAATATGCTAAATTCTGGACAGGGTCAGAAGGAGATGATCCCAATGCTGCTGCCTATATGGGATTGGATTTTGAAGCTAGAAAAGCAAGTGTCGATTATATAAGAAAAGATACGTGGTACTTTAATGTTCGGTTGATTAAGAAATAGTTTTAATCGCAATCAAAAAATAAAACTGATGAAGTCAGAATCTTAGCGTATTCTTTAGTAAGAGAAGCAACATTTTATCAATTAGAAGATTGGACGAGCCAGTAGATTGTTAGTTTAGAAGCAGAAATGTTGAGTAAAGTGCAGCATACCACCACCTAACTTCAATTTGGGCAAAAACAGAAGCGAATGTTCTTTTAACCCAAGTAGATTATACGGCATGTCTTAGTAATAAACGAGCGAAAACGCTATGAACAACAATATACAGACTATATTTGATACTTCAAATTTTTGCCTACTACTCCTACTAAAGATTAACTTGGCAATAGCATTCTTCAGAGATTGCCTTCCCAATTAGAAATAAATTACTAAAAAATACAGCATACTTTTATTGATTTAAATACTTGATAAATAATCAGTTAAGTGTATTTAATTAGCAAAAAGGTGGAATAAAAAACTAATCTTGTATTTTTTTTTAATATAATTAATTTGTATAATTGTTTTCAGTCCCGAAAAATCTAGGTCTACTTTAAAAAAAACCTGATTTTTAGAAGTTTTTATACTACTCTCAATATAAAGCATATTAGATTTTATTGGTAATAACTAGTAAATAAAGCTCGGTAATTTCAGCTTGTGATTTTACCTTCTTGTTTCACTAGTTTAGATTTGATTATTTCAAAGAACCTTAAAATTCAAACAATTGAGTAACCCTAGCTTTATGTATAAGAACACATTACTTACCGAATTTACCAAAAAGTTTAAATCACGAGCAGATTCAGACACAAAAGGAATCGGTATCGAATGTGAATTGCCTATCGTGAACCAGGAAGGTGAAGCAGCCTCTTTAAGGGTTATTTATGGTCTATTTGATTATTTAGCGACCACAGGGTTTGAATTAAAAGTGGATAAGTATACCCAAAAGCCAATTGCTGCGACTCGAATCAATTTGGAAAGTGCGCTCCAGTTTGGATATGGAGTAGATACCATTGCCACAGATTTGGGCTTTAGTACCTTGGAGATCGCTTTGGCACCACAGGCTAATTTATGCGAGATTCAAACACAATTAGCCGCTATCATACAACTGCTATTGCCTTATTTTGAACGACATCAATGTCGAATTTTAGGTTATGGGATTCAACCCATTACCCCACCGTCTACCGATTTATTGGTTCCACATAAACGTTATAATTTTATTGACCGAGTTTCAGGTAATCATTTTGTACCAGCATCCGATGGAAAAGATTTTCATTTATTGACGGTGACGGCATCCAATCAATGTCATATTGATGTGTCATTGGAAGAAGCGATTCCTGCGGTAAATGTCTTAAATGGCTTATCAGGTTTACAAATCGCCCTACAAGCCAATTCCCCTATTTGGAAAGGGGAAGTGGATCATAATTATAAAGCAACGCGTGAATTATTCTGGGATTATTGTTTTCCTGACCGCATCCATCAAGCGGGTATTCCTGCGAAATTTAATGATTTAGCTGAATATGTAGCCAATTTAATGAGCTTTAAAGCACAAAGAGTGATACGAAATGGAAAAGCTTATCGAATCGCTGTCGACCAAACCTTTAAAGATTTCTACCAAGAAACGCAACCAACTATAGGTGTGAGTAGAGAAGGGGACTGTTTACTTCTAACACCACAACCCGAAGATATTCATCTCCAAAATGGTTTTTGTTATTATAATGCTAGATTGGTTTCTAAGTTTGGGACTATTGAAAACAGGATGTGTTGCCAACAACCTCCTGGTGAAACAATGGTTACTGCGGCTTTGACTTTGGGCATCTTGGAAAATTTATCGGAAGCTCAGCAATTATTAGCGGCTTTAAATTTTATTACTCCTAAAGATTTAAGAATGGAAGCCATCAAAAATGGATTAGCTACCAAGTTGGCTGGAAAAAGCATTATTCCTTGGGGATATCAATTATTAGCTATTGCCGAAAAAGGATTGCAGAAGAGAGGAGATGGAGAGGAAATCTTCTTAGCACCATTATTTGAGAGACTGGAAAAGCGACAAACGCCTGCTGATTTGGCGATTGCTATTTTTCAAAAAGAAGGAGTGGAAGCTTTTTTAGAGACGTTTTCATTTAAAACAGCTAAGCTTGAAAGCCAAGCAGAAATTACGGATAATAATTATGAATCATCGATAATCGCTTAAGGGCATGTTTAAACTTGCTACCTCGAAAGTACTGGCATTAAAAAAATAAAGGGCATAATGAAATATTTGAGGTCATAAATGTTGTTGATAAAAAATTGAATATCAGTTATTTGTAATAAGTAAATTGTTTGTTTTGAAAAACAAACCCAAAAAAATGTTATATTTTATTATTTTACTTATTCCTACCTTTCTACTTCAATTCTGTATTACATCAAAACAACAAAGAAATGCCTAAAGTGTTCGAACGTGTTATTACCATAATATTAGAAAACATGATGTGGTCTTCTGCCTTAGCCAATCCTTATTTAAATGGTCTGCGCTAAGAAAGAGCTAGAAGCAGTAAAAGAACAAGAAAAAAAGCATGAAAAGGAAATTCGTTGAAATTAAATAAATAACCACCACAAATAAACTTCGAAAAAATTGAAGTTTACACGGATCATTTCCCCCTTTGGAGGGAGAGAATTCTTGGTCAATTGAAAATTGTCGATTATTTAATGAAAAACAATAAGTTGATACTCCAATATATCACAGAATTTGTTAAAGAGTTATAGATTATTTTGTGTACAAACAATTAAATTATTTTATACTTAAAAAATTATGGCATATCAAACACCATCCTATAAGCGAAAAGTAATCGCTGCCTTTTCTTCTATTTCCAATTGTAATTTTGGACAGAAATTTTCATCTGAAAAAGAAGCTAATGGTTCAGCAGCTAGAGATGTCAATATGACTATTACTGGAACTGGAGCAGTTAATGAGTTTATTAATCAGAATAAAGAAAACTGGGAAGTTGTGTGGGGACCGGTTACCGACAATTCACAGGCGCAATGTAAATGGCATACAGATAATACGATGTATGTGGTAAAAACCGATTCCTTTAAAGAAGAGGGTGGGACTACATATCCGCTATATGTAGTAGCTATTGCAGGCACAAATGCTATATCTATAAAGGGATGGTTAAAAGAAGATTTGAATGTATGGCATCGAGCTCATTGGGGCAAAAATGGACATGGTAAAATATCGGGAGGTACTGATTTTGGATTAAATGAATTAAAAGGAATGGAAGCTAATGGGATAACTTTGCTTCAGTTTTTCCAAGATTTATCTTTAACAAAGGAGAATAAGCCTTACGAAATTGCAGTTTGTGGCCATAGCTTAGGAGGGGCATTATCTCCTGTAATGGCATTATGGTTGAGGGAACAATTTCCAAAGCAAATTAAGGTAGCAACTTATCCTAGTGCAGGGGCTACTGCTGGGACAGGAAGATTTAATAAATACTTTTTGAAAACTTTAGGTAAGGAAAATTATCATTCTATTATTAATGCTCATGACGTAGTACCACATTCTTGGCAAGCAGACCTGTTACTTAAAATACCTAGTTTATATGATAAATCAGCTTTTGGAAATATACCCGCTAATCCGAAATTCCAACGTATAGTTAAGCTCATTAAGAATTTTTTAAATGTCAAATTTCCTATACAAAAATATAAACGTATCGCATCAGATAAGGAGGCTTTAACTACTTTTGAAGGTCGACCAAATCCTGATAATACTTGCCATGATTTTGCTATGGAAGCGATTTATCAACATACTATAGCTTATGCTAAAGATGGCTTTCAATGGCCAGTGGATGTGCGAACACAATTACTTGCTTTGCAACGACAAGGAAAACCGATAGCATAAGAGAGTCAAACATTATGGTAAAGTATTACCAAGTTGTTAGCTGTGAAAGTACTGTGATTGAAGAGGCAAATTCATCTTTAAAGGGTTGTTGATTCTTTTAATTTATTCTTAAAAAACATAAAAAGTGAAGAAGCTATTATTTTTTTTAATTGGTCTAATTGTCTTAATTGGTTTAACTTATACCGCTTATCCAACAATAGTAGAGCTGTTAAAAAAGCCTAATTCTGTAGAGGAAAGCTCTACTAAAAAAGAAGGAAAGATAGAGGAAACTAATCTTGAAGAAGAAGTTGTTAAAATAAAGCCTATTCAAATTGCCGCTGATCAACGATCTTTCCTAGCCATTTCAGATATCCATTTAGATATTGATGCAGACAGTATTAAACCTTCTCCTTGGGGAGGGTGGACTGATACAGATAAACAACTTTGGGACTACACCAAAGCTAAATTATCCGAAGTCGTTCAGCAAAAAGAGGCCTTAAAAATAGATTTTATGGTCTTTACAGGAGATATTCCTTTTCATGCAACAGATGATGATCCAAAACGAGCTAAAAATATTGGGGTCGTTTTATCCTATTTATCTGCTTTATCAAAGGAAGCTGATTTACCATTATTATTTGCCCCAGGAAATAATGATGGTTTGGCAGGAGATTATGCTAGTTTTAGAAATGCCCAAGACGAAACACCTTTTGTGAAAGACACCCTAAATAGTATGGATTGGCCTTTTATTGGAAATAAAGGCATTTGTCATGGAACAATTCCTGGGACTTGTTATATTGATGGTTCTAGTGTTTATGGGTATTATTCCGCTTATCCTTTGGCTAATAAAAAATTACGATTTATTGGTTTAAATACAGTTATCAATAATAATCGACATAGTAATCATTTATGCTATAACCCACCTGCGGACGGTGAACGCCAAGCTATTGCAGCAGCCATTCAAATGGAGTGGTTTTTGGCACAAATGGATGAAGCCGCACAAGCTAATGAAAAGGTGCTTATTGCCATGCATATACCACCAGGTGTAAATGGATATGATGGAAAAGATTTTTGGGAATCTTTTATTATGTATTCAGGGGAAACGATTGGAAATGCTTTTTTCAATTCTGTAATTAAACATAAAGATAATGTAGTAGGTGTTTTAGGAGGACATACTCATAAAGATGAACTAAAATTAATGTTAGATGCTAATAATCAATTGGCAGAGCTTTGCCTCATTACACCAGGTATTACCCCTCAACATGGAAATAACCCAGGTTTTAAATTATTTAGTTATCATGAAAATTCCTATGAATTAATGGATTTTGTTACTTATTGGGGGGATTTCTTTACGGAACAAAAAGTTCAACCACTTGATAAGACTTATACCTTTAGCGGTATTTATAAAAAACCGGCAACATTAAGTATTCAAGACCATTTAAACAATTTATGGATCAAAGATGATATTGCTTCTATTCAAGAAGGGATGGCTAAGACTTTTAATGTTGGTGCTCCCTATACTTTCAAATCATCAGAAAAGGCAGCAATAGAAATGCGGGCAAACCCAGAGGCTATTCCTGTGGATCGGTCCGCCTGTGTTGTCCCAACTAATAAGTGATGATGAAAAACAACACTGTCCGTTGACATATTGCTTTAGCCTCTTTTTTGTAACCAGCAGAGCTATTTCTAAAAAGAAAACAAGAACAGCATGACGGACTTATTTTCATAGTTATTTAATAATTTTATCATAAAAGACTTCAATTATGACCAACGTCGAACTAGCAACGAATACCGATTCCACTACCAAAACGACAACAGTAGATACGACTGCTCAAGTGGAAACAAAACCTATTATTAAACCCGAACCAGCTATTTCTATTAACCAGCAACAGGTGCAAGAAGATTTAACTAGAATGGTTCGTTATGCGAGTAGAAGAGGTTTGAACATTCCTTCTACTATTACTTTAAATGATTCAGCAGATGAAACTAAGTTATTGTCCAACTATAATACAATGGTGACGGCTATCCAACCAGCTACGTCACAATCCATTAATTATATTAACAAACATGTCTTGGGGGAAGATGAAGAAGATAAAAAATGGTACGCGACCCCTATCATCTCTAAATGTCTATTTTTAGCAGGGATAGCTTTAATTTGCATGATTTTAACGAGTTTGTCTCCTGATGTGAATAGTACTAACCAAAAAGCTGGGTTACTTAATTCGAATGGTGCCATTTTATTTTATAACCTGTTATTTATCTGTTCAGCTTCTCTATTAGGTGTCATGTTTTATTTATTAAAAACAATAAGTGATAAAATTAAGCATTATACCTTATTACCAGTTGATTCTATAGAGGTAAATGCGACCATAATTATTGGAGTAATTTCAGGGTTTATCATTGCAGAACTTTTTGATTTTAATGAAAATGTAATGGCAGGATCAATTGAAGCTCAAAAAATGACCCTTGCCTTATTAGGAGGGTTTTCTTCAGATGCCATTTTTTCCGTTTTGAAAGGAATTGTGAATAAGACAAAGGCATTATTTGCAACGCCATCTGATAGATAAACTATCTTCATTCTGCTAGGATTAGTCGAATAAATAGCAGCTTACTTGAATACTTCCGCTATTTTTATAGGAGTAATTCTTAAGCTAAAATCAATGGTATGAGCTATTTTATTAGAGGACAAAAAAAGAGAAATTTTGTAGTAGAAGAAGATGGAATCTCCCTATTTGAAGCCAATTTTCCAAGTTGGGCAAAAACGGAAGCCAATATTTCTTTGGCACAAGCGAATTATACGATTAAAAAGAAAAAATGGTATAGCCAGAAATACCTGATTATCCGAAATCGAATCCCCATAGGTGAGATTTCTAGTAATTGGAAAGGGCATCTTTTCTTCAAATTAAAGGCAGCTGCTGCCAAAGAAGCAGACTATGTACCGAGTAATATGGATATAGATGCCAAAGAGGTGGATTGGCGAGGGAAAGAAGTAATTACCTATACGATGAAAAATAAAGGTGTTTTTAAAACTAGGTTAGAATTATTTTATAATAAAGATCCTCGTTCCATGCTGACTATGTATACGGAAACAAACTGGTTCAAAGTAAATTATCGAATTGATTTGCATTATCCCGATAGGATACATTTCCCAATAGAAGAATTATTAGGGCTATTTGGTTTTGGTGCAGTATTAATACGGATGAGAAGAGCCGCCGCCGCTAGTTAAACCGTTTCTGACGATAGAAAAGGAATAAAACTTGTCATCCCGCACCTTTTATTCCTAAAGGAAGGCCCTCGTGGGGAGGTTCTCCTTTAGGAGCTACGGGTGAGCGTAGGAAATTTGGGTTTTCTAAAATATGTTGGCTACTTTAAAACACAAAGTAAATAAAAGCGTTACCATCAAAAGTCCCAAAAAAGGCAATCAGCAGGAGCACAGTAGCAAAAGAAACAACTCTAAAAATGGGTTGATTTCTAACCAACTGACTAAAGTTAAATTTAAGGTCAGCAATCTCTATTGTTAATAATAAACCAATAACTAGTGCCCCTTTCACAAACCAAAACTTATTGACAATACTACCAAAAGTGAAGTTTTCAAATTTACCAATGCCCGTTATTACATCTAGTGCGTTTCCAAAACTGGTGGCGCGAAAAAATATCCATGCAAAACAAGTAGCGGTATAAACTAGAAAAATATTAATGGCTACTCTACCTACTTTTGGCATTTTGATAGCATCCAGTAATCGACTGAAAGGCTTGCCTAATAAACGTTGGATAACGATATAAATGCCATGCAAAAAGCCCCAAAAAAGAAAGATCCAATTAGCGCCGTGCCAAAATCCACTTAATAAATTGGTTAGCATGGTATTTTTGTAAGTATTAAACGTACCGTTACGACTACCTCCTAATGGAATGTATAAATAATCCCTAAACCAACTGGACAAGGAGATATGCCAGCGTTGCCAAAATTCACTAAAACCTTGGGAGAAATAAGGAGTTCTAAAGTTACCTGGAAAATCAAAGCCCATCATTCTAGCCAAACCTATGGCTATATCAGAATAACCACTAAAATCACAGTAAATTTGGAAAGAGTAGAAAATAACGCCTACCAATAAATGTAACGAAGAAAAGGTTTCTGGCGCGGCAAAACATTGTTCAATAAAAGGTGCTAGGGAATCTGAAACCACTATCTTTTTGAAAAAACCCCACATCATTTGCCCTGTTCCTGAATTGAAACGGTCCCAGTTAAATTTTTTATCCATGCTAAATTGAGGTAAAAAATCTTTGGCTCGCACAATTGGCCCCGCAAATAACTGTGGGAAAAAGCAAATAAAAGTAGCAAATTTTATAAAATCCCGTTCAGCGGGAATTTTTTTGTAATACACATCAATGGTATAACTCATGGATTGAAATGTATAAAAAGAGATACCTGCGGGTAAAATGATGTGTAGCGTGTTAAAGGAGGGCGTCATCCCCAAACTAAGCACTAAATCCTGAAAAGATTCTATGAAAAAATCAAAATATTTGAAAAAGCCTAACATGCCTAAATTGACAATCATACTAATGACTAACAATTGTTTACGACGCTTCCCATCGGATTCTTTGGCTAATAGTAACCCAACACTATAATCAACTAAAGTGGAAATGAGGATAAGCGAAAGGAACCAGTATTCCAAATAACCATAGAAGAAGTAACTGCCTAGCAGGCAAAGCCAAAGCCTTGGCTTTCCTTTTAAAAAAAAGTAAACGGGTAGAAAGATGCCTATAAATACAAAAAAGGCAATACTGTTAAAGAGCATAGTGTGTAGTCTTTTCAGCGATTCATAGTCGCTTGTTTTCTCATGTATATCGAAAATAAGTGGAGGGGAAGGAGTATAGCAGGCAATTTACAAAAAATATAGACTTCTTGCTACTGTTTATTCGTATTGCTTCTTTTTTAGAAAATTAAATTGTCCAACAAGCGTCAACGAAACTTTTTTTCTTTGGTATAGATTATTTTTTTGATAGATTATATCACCGAATATTATTTTCTTCCGTAAGGAATACTATCTTTAGCCAACTATGAGTTAATAGATAATCGAATGAATACAACTCAAACAAAACAGACTAATACTGAAAAAAATATTTATGTTAAGAAGTATTCTCCTCCTATTTAGTTTAATTTTTACCACGACGATCTTCGGGCAACAAATCGACCATGTTCAAGGCGAATTATTAGTCCAGTTCCATCCAAAAGTTGAAAACATCCAATCCATATTAACGAAATATACCACTTATAGAGGTCGAAAGACATTGGTGCAAACGAAACGTTGCCTTGCTGAAGGGATGAATATCTGGCAATTAAAATTTGATTTTACGACTATTCATGAGCGTCAATTTTTACAGACTTTAAGAGCGGATAGATTGGTATATAATGCCCAATTTAATCACTTGATTCAACCTCGTAATACCCCCAATGATCCTGATTTTTTACAGCAATGGCAGTATTTGAATAGTGAAAATCCAAACGCAGACTTAGATGCAGAATTGGCATGGGATATAACGACTGGTGGTGTTACAGTAAATGGCGATACGATTGTAGTGGCAGCTTTAGAAGATGGCGTAGATTTTAACCATGAGGATTTTGGTGATAATTTATGGAAAAACTATGGCGAAATCCCTGGGAATGGAATAGATGATGACAATAATGGCTACATAGACGATGTGAATGGATGGAATGCGCGTACCGATAATGGAGATGTTAGTGGTGGTGGATCTCATGGTACGCCAGTTATGGGGATTATGGGGGCAAAAGGGAATAATGGAATCGGAGTGACGGGGATCAACTGGGATGTGAAATTAATGTTGGTGCAAAATAATGGGTTTGATGCCACAGAAGCTACCTTATTGGCAGGGTATAATTACCCTTTGGCTCAGCGTACATTATATAATGAAACCAATGGCGCACAAGGCGCTTTTGTAGTTGCTACGAATACTTCTTGGGGTATAGATAATGGAATGGCCGCCGATGCGCCGATCTGGTGTGCTTTATTCGATTCTCTAGGAACGGCAGGTATTTTAAATTGTGGAGCAACGGCTAATGCCAATACGAATGTGGACGTAGAAGGAGATTTACCGACGACTTGTCCGAGTGATTATTTAATTGGGGTGACGAATGTAACTAGAAGTGGCAATAAAGATTTTTTGGCTGGTTTTGGAAAAGAACATATTGACCTTGGGGCTTTTGGAGAAGATACGTACACGCTAGCTCGAAATAACAGGTACGGCACTTTTGGTGGCACCTCAGGAGCAACACCGCATGTGACAGGAGCAATTGGATTATTGTATGCTGCGCCCTGTAATAATTTTGGTGATTTAATGAAAGCTAATCCTGCTGCTGCCGCTTTGTTAGTTAGACAGTATATTTTAGAAGGCGTACAGCCAAATGCATCTTTAGATACGATTACGGCTACAGGAGGACAATTAAATTTAAATAACAGTTTGCAATTATTGATTCAAGCATGTGGACCTTGTCCGCCGCCTCTTTCTATTGCAACATCTAATATAATAGATGTTGCTACTCAAATTGATTGGATTTCTTCGCAGGAAGAAACATCAGCTACTTTGAGATATAGAATGGTAGGTACATCGAATTGGATAAATTTAAATGGTATAACAGCACCCTATAATTTAGCCAATCTAACCGCCTGTACAGATTATGAGTATCAACTAAAAAGTGATTGTGGGGAGGAAACTAACGGGTATACCCGATCTTTCTTTTTTAGAACAGATGGTTGTTGTATTCCACCAGAAAATATTCGAGTGACAGAAGTGACGACGAACCGTATGAGGATCGAATGGGACCCATTATTTGCGGCTAAAAACTATGAAGTGAATTTTAGACCACAAGGAAATGGCAATGCAACATTAATGATAACGGACAATAACTTTATCGAATTTACGGAACTAAGCAGTTGTACCATATACGAATTCCAGGTAAGGACAATTTGTGAAAATCAAACAACTGATTTTTCAAGTTTACAAACTATTACGACAGCGGGTTGCGGTTCTTGTACGGATGCCACTTATTGTGAAGCAATTGGTAAATTTGATGATGAATGGATTTCAAATGTGACCTTAAATACAATCCTAAATGAATCTGGTAATGATGATGGATATGGCGATTATACGGGAATTAGTACCAGTTTAAATACCTTAGAAAAGTACGATTTAACGATTAATATAGGGTACGAGTCGTTTCCTTTTGCTGAAAATGTACAAGTATGGATTGACTATAATCAAGATGGTGACTTTGAAGAAGAAACCGAAAATGTAGTTAATATAGAGGAGGATATCCTTAATGAATTAATTAGTCAGATAACCATTCCTGTTGATGCCAAACCAGGGTTAACAAGAATGCGGATTGCCATCAAATGGCGAGAAGGAACAGATGCTTCTAAGCCGACACCTTGTGGCGTTTATGATTTTGGAGAAGTAGAAGATTATTGTGTTAATATAATTCAATCAGCAGTTCCCTGTTTTGTCCCCGATAACTTTGAACTATTAGATATTCCTATCAACGATGTGGCCGTATTAGCTTGGCAAGCGGCAACTGGTGCTTTAAGTTATAATTATCGCTATAGAATTCAGGGTACAACTGATTGGACGGTACAAACGACAGATAACCCTACGGCAATATTCTTAAGAGGATTAGAACGCTGTAGTAGCTACGAAATTCAAGCGCAATCGCTTTGTGATTCTATGGAGATGAGTGATTTTTCTCCAAGTTTCTTGTTTAGTTCAGCCTGTGAATGCGCCCCTCCTATAAATATTCAACAAGTAGATACTTTGCCTAATAGTGTAAAATTAGTCTGGGGGGCTAACCAAATGGCGGATAGATACGAAGTTAATTTAAATAAAATAGGGGAAACTAGTATTATTAGATTGGTGGTAGAAGATAACGAAGCAACGATTACTTCCTTAGATAAATGTAGTGAGTATGAAGCGAAGGTCAGGGGCTTTTGTTTAGATACGGATGGTGTCTTTTCTGAATCCTTGACGGTTGCTACTGCTTGTGATGTTGCAGTTACAGCTATTCCACTTGATGTAGCAGCAATAAACGTTTATCCGAATCCAGCTATTAATCATTTGCAGATAGCTATTGATTTAAAAATAGCTACTAATTTGACACTTAAATTATATGATGTCTCAGGAAAGGTAATGCTGAACCAAAAGCAAGGTAGAATTTTAGCAGGACAAACAATCGTTGAATTAGCCCTTGGAGATTTAGCGAGTGGCATCTATTTATTGGGGATTGAAACGGATGAAGGTCAAACGATTCGGCGATTGGTGAAGTTTTAATAAAATGAATAAAGTAGCTATTTTACTAAGACTAAATCAACTTCAATCTCAACTTTAAACCACCTTTGACGGGAGAAGATTGAGGTTGATTTATAGATAGTCAGATTAAAAATTGATATTACAAAAAAAAATGCTATTATTTAATAATGCCTAATATCTGTGTCCCTTCAATAATCTGTGGTAGCAATAAATACCACGAATTATTGAAGGGACACGGATATTTATCATTTTTTACCTGACGTTCTATAGGTGATTTATTTATTTGAGGATCAATTATTTACACTATGATTAAATTATTAATTATTTATAAATCTTATCGGTAGATCTTTTCCTTCCATTTTTTGTAGCTATAATTCTAGTCTTTTTTCTCTCCCGCCTGATAGTAGATGGACTAGTCTACGCTCGCTTCTTTTTTCCAAACTGCATAGTTTTGAGCCATATTTCATAAGTGTCATTAATTACATAGCTTAGATATTTTTTGAAAAAAGGAACTAATTGTCAAGCAAAGTAGTTTACTTGCCTTGGATTCCTTTTCCTTTCTGTCAATATACCAAATCAATTTTTATATGAGACCAATCATTTATTATGTAGCAACTTCTCTAGATGGCTATATTGCAGCAGCAGATGAAGATATTAGCGGATTTGCTCAAGGAGGAGAGGGCGTCAATCAATATTTGAAAGATTTACAAACCTTTGATACCACTATTATGGGGCGTAGAACTTATGAATTTGGCTATAAATTTGGTCTGGAACCAGGACAACCAGCTTATCCACACATGGATCATTATATCTTTTCTAATACCTTAAAATTGGAAAATAAGCATCCAAAAGTGAAAGTGCGTCCATTGAGTTTACGAACCATTTTGGATTTAAAAGCGACCAAAGGAAGCCCTATTTACCTTTGTGGTGGTGGACAATTTGCTGGTTGGTTATTAGAAAATGAGTTAATTGATGTGCTGAAGATTAAATTAAATCCTTTGCTTTTAGGAAGTGGAATTCGTTTGTTTGGAGCGGCTAAAAAGCAATATCAATTAACCTTAAAAGACAGACAAAGCTTCAAAGAAGGCTTGCAAATCTTAACTTATCAATTGAATTATTAGTGTTTTGCCTAGTATAGGTTAACTTCAGTTCACCGAGAAACCTTGGCGATGAACTGAAGTTCACCTATACTATTCCCATAGCGGGCAAGTAAATTTTAAACCATGAATAAACCACCCGTAATTTCTCAAAATCCTTATATTTCCCTAATGAAAACGGCATGGAAATATGCCAAAGAGGAACGCAAAAAATACGTTTTCATTTACCTCCGATTTGCCGCTAGTAACCTGGTACATGCCTTAGAACCGATTATTTGGGGCTTGTTTATCAATCAAGTTCAATTACAAGGTGCTGAAATTATTCATTCGGCTTGGTTGTACGTTGGGGCTTATCTATTGATAAAATTAGTAGACTGGTATTTTCATGGCATTGCTAGAGTTCGAGAGATGGATTTAGCTTTTAATATTAGCCAGAATTTTCTAAAAGAATTGTATTTTAAATCGGTTCACCTACCTGTTCAATGGCATCAAGACAACCATAGTGGGGCAACAATTAATCGTATTAGAAAAGCTTATGAAGCCTTAAAAAAGTTTTTTGCACATGGTTATGAATACATGCATGCCGCCGCCAAATTTATTTTTTCCTTCGGCGCCATGCTCTATTTTGCGCCTTTAGTTGGGTTGTTCGCTTTATTACTAGGTGTTGGTATTGTCTGGGTAATTTTCTTATTTGATAAGCCCTATATCGCCACTTTGAAAGAAGTCAACGAAAAAGAGCATGTATTATCTTCTACTTTGTTTGATAGCTTATCCAATATTATCACCGTCATTACTCTGCGTTTAGAAAAGCGAATGGAAAAGGTAGTCATGCAACGAGTAGATGATATTTTGCCAGCTTATAAACGAAACGTCCGTATCAATGAATGGAAATGGTTTGTCGTGGATATGTTAGTCGGTATGATTTATACGGTCATTTTAATAGGCTATATTTATCAAAATTATGTACCGAATGAGACTTTCTTGATTGGTGGGTTAGTAACTTTAATGGCTTATGTACATCAGTTTACAAGTGTTTTTCATAACATTGCTTGGATGTATACTGATATTGTGAATCACGATACGGACGTAAAAACAGCAATTAATATCATTGACGCTTATGATGCTTTAAAAGCAGATGAAAAAGTAATGCCACTACCTAAAGATTGGCAGCAAATTGATATAAAGGCGCTTAATTTTTTACATCATCAAGAAAATACAGAAATATCAGAACACCAAAAAGCAGGGTTATTTGACTTAGATGTAGTCATTAAAAAAGGACAGAAAATAGCTTTTATTGGGGAAAGTGGAAGTGGAAAAAGTACCTTGTTAGCATTATTGAGAGGCTTATACCCACCGATAAGTTTACAAGTTGATGTAGACGAGCAATCCGTTAATCAATTAGCTTTAATTGCAGACCATGTGACGCTGTTTCCACAAGAGCCAGAGATATTCGAAAATTCAATTGAGTATAATATCACCCTTGGTTTAAAACACGAAAAAGAAGACTTAGAACAAGTGGCGAAGATTGCTCATTTTTCAGAGGTGGTTGAACAATTACCCAATGGTTACGAGTCTAAAATACAAGAAAAAGGCGTAAATTTATCAGGTGGTCAAAAACAACGATTAGCATTAGCTAGAGGTATTTTTGCTGCAAAAGATAGTGAGTTAATTTTATTGGATGAACCAACCAGTAGTGTAGACCCTAAAACGGAACTTAAAA
This sequence comes from Saprospiraceae bacterium, assembly GCA_965277445.1. Taxonomy (GTDB): domain Bacteria; phylum Bacteroidota; class Bacteroidia; order Chitinophagales; family Saprospiraceae; genus JAFMDF01. Next base: position 1,392,085 of record CBDICY010000013.1, read on the forward strand.
TTTATGAGCAATTATTCCAAGCGTTTGGGGAAAAAGCCATTTTATCGACTTTGCATCGCTTGCATTTATTACCCAGATTTGATTATATCTATGTGATGGATAAAGGTCGGATTGTAGATGAAGGTACGTTTGATTATTTGTTTGCTCGAAGTGCCATCTTTCAGGAGATGTGGGCGCATCAGGAGCAATTGGTTTAATTGAACAGGGCGGTTGTTTTCCACAACCGCCCTGTTTAAGAATCCTTATTTCTTCGCCTCCAAAAAAGCGACCAATTTCGCCAAAGCTCGTGACCGATGACTTATCCCATGTTTTACCTCCGCTGGCAGATTAGCAAAGGTTGCTGTATGCCCTTCTGGTATAAAAACGGGGTCATAACCAAATCCACCTGTGCCCATTCTTTGAGTAGCAATTGTGCCTCTAACAATCCCTTCAAAAAGGTGTTCTTCACCATCCAAAATCAAAGCAATAATCGTTCGAAATTGTGCGCCTCGGTCAGTCATACCTTCAAGATTCTTTAATAACAAGGCCATATTAGCATCCGCATCTTTAGCTTCCCCAGCATAACGAGCGGTGATCACGCCAGGTGCACCATCTAAAGCATCGACTTCTAAACCTGTATCTTCGGAAAAGCAATTAACGTGATAGTTTTTAGCTAAATAACGTGCTTTTTGTAAGGCACAACCTTCTAGCGTTGGCATTGTTTCAGGAATGTCTTCGGTTGCCCCAATGTCTTTCATGCTAATGACTTCCATAAAGTCTTTAAGAATTTGACCTGTTTCTCTGACTTTGTTTAGGTTACCTGTGGCGAATATTAGTTTATTTTTCATGTATCTTTTTGTTTTAGTAACGGATAAAAAATAAGTTGGACATTTTGCATTAATTCCCCAGGAATTTATTGACCCCACGAATTAAAGTTGTTCAAATTATTCTTTACTATTATTTAAATGAAGGCGTTAGCTCGAATACTTAATCTATCTTAAGAAATTACCAAATTTATCTGTAAAATAAAACAACTTTAAGGACATAGAGTATATTTACAGTAGGTGGAATAGTTCTGTTTATATTGAATGAAGCCCTATAGTAAAAATTTATTGCTGATAATCAATTGATTAGAAATAGTCAATTTAAATTCTCAATACTCTTAAATTTTGGACACAGAGAACTCGGAGAAGACACAGAGTCTCACAGAGAATTGCCTAAAAATGAACTTTGCGCTCTGTGTCCTTTTTAGCATTTTGATAATTTACAATTCAACATCCAAAAATAAAGCTAATGAATAACTCTAAAGTAAAAATACAAAAAACGGAATTACTCTCTGATAATTGGTACTCCCTTCGTAAGGTTACTTACGATTATCAAAAGAAAGACGGTACTTGGGAAACCCAAGAAAGAGAAGCTTACGATAGAGGAAATGGGGCAGTTATTTTATTGTATAACAAAGAACAACAAACCGTTATTTTAACTCGTCAATTTAGAATGGCAACCTATGTGAATGGCAATGAAGATGGGATGATGATAGAAGCTTGTGCGGGGATTCTAGAGCAAGAAAACGCAGAAGAAAGTATTCGCCGAGAAACGGAAGAAGAAACAGGCTATAAAATTTCTAAGGTCGAAAAGGTCATGGAAATGTACATGTCACCCGGTTCAGTAACAGAGATTTTATATTTTTTTGTAGCGGCATACACTAAAGACATGAAGGTCAATGATGGGGGAGGAGTAGCAGCTGAACAAGAAGAAATTGAGGTGTTGGAATTAGATTTTCAAAAAGCATTGGCGATGGTGAAAAGCGGGGAAATTAAAGATGCGAAAACGATTATTTTATTGCAATATGCGCAGTTGCATAATTTGCTTGCTGTTTGATTCCTTCAATGCCGAAGGCATCTACTAACGCTATACTACCACATCACACTCGTCATTTCGCAGAAATCTACTTACCCTTAGTTCATTCAGAGTTCATAACCTCTAGTATTGACGAGCTAATCGTTAGTAGATACCTTCGGCATGACGAGTGCGATAGGGTAGCGTTAGTAGTTTCCTTCGGGAATAGTCATAAAATTCACAATCGCTCTAGCTGTTCCAACAACCATTTCCGTTCTAACAAAACTTCTTCTGCTTCAATTCGCTCTTTTAATTGTACTTTAGCCGCCCCATTAAAAGGATTCACCTTCATTAATTTCTGGGTGTAATAAATCATATTCCAATAATTCTTTTTATGGGAAGCGATGTCTTTTTTTCGCCGCAAATAAATCTGGAAAGCATCTAAAAAGGAATCTAATAATTTGAATTGACCTAATTCGTAATAGATTTTTAGCAATAAATTTTTGGCATATAAATTAATTAATAAATCCCCTTGATCGGTATCTCTCAATAAATCAATCGCTTCTTCATAGTGCTTTTCATGATAAGCCAATCTTGCCATATTGAATCGGAAAGCACTTTCTCGATATTGCTTTTCTACCTTTTCTTTATAGTCAATTAAAAACTGACGCGTCCAAGTTAAGGCACCTGTACGAATGCCCGAAGTGGTAATGTTTTGGTACGTAAATCGAGTAAGTATACCATTATCAAATAAAGCTTTGGTAGCCAATCCTTCTTTATACAATTCTAGAATTTCTTTTAAATAACTTAAATCTCCATTGTTAATTAATTTGATACAGATATTGGTGCCAAAGAGAAAAAGATTACTCCATTCCGCTTGTGGAAATAAGCTCCGATGATCAAATAGTAATTTTTTAAAGTGCCCGAAATTGTCTTTAGCAGCTTGACCATTTAAGGCTAAAAAACAGTAGTAATAAATACCAATAGCTGGAATTTTCGTAAGCCCTTGTTGTTCGATATAAGGCAAAATCAAATTTAGTAAACCCATTTGGTACTCTTGTTGATAAACCGCTTGGTGAGAAAGTGCCGAACAAGCTTGTTGTAATTTTAAAATCAAAAAAGAAGTATCTAAATTATCTGCTACTTCCTGTAAATTCTGAGTCGTCGTTCGCCTAGAAGTGCCATAATCAAACCGTTTTAAGGTCAATTCATATCTTTCAAAATAGTATTGTCCATTTCTAATTAATTGCTTTTCTTGTCGATTTAAAGCTTGCTGCAATACTTGGTCCGCTGCTTTGGGTAGTTTCTTTTGCTGATAAATTTGTGTTAGAATCTTAGCTTGTTCAATTTTTTGTCCTTGTTGATATTGCTGTACTAAAAAGGCTTCTATCTTTTTAACCAACTGACTCATACACAATCGCACCTTTTCATCTTGGTATGCCTCCTTGGGAAAAAGGTGGTCAAATAGGACTTTTTTATCAGGAAAATGCTTTTGTTTTTGTAAAAATTGAAATAATTGAAGTGCTAATTTTCTATTATTAAAAAGCGGAGTCGCTAAATATTTTTCTAAATCTCGCTTTTCCAAGGCACTTAACTGAGCAAATAGGGTAAATAATTTATGATTTTGCAAGCGTATTTTTAATTTTTATGTTACTGTTTTAAATATAAATAATTGATAATCATAAAGTAGTAATCAATAATAAATAATTAGTATGCTACAATTTATACATTTTGTCTTTGTTTTACAAGCCTATAAATTAGATTTTTGTATTGTAAGAAATATTCAAGGAAGTAATGAGACAGAATTAATTGGTATTTATTAAATAGTTACGAGTTGCGGGTTGCGAGTTAAAAAGATAGAATTAGGAATCTAAAATCGGATTGTTGAACTATTTTAGGTTATTCAATTAGAATCATTAGGTACTTGATTCTATTTAACCCGCAACTCGCAACCCGCAACGAATATTTTATGTAGCGATTTTTATTGTCTTTTACTTACTTATTCACCCATACTGAACTTATTAGCAATTAAAAAAACTAACGCCCATGAAATTATTTTTACAAACTAATCTAATCCCCAAAATCATGAACAATCGATTGATGCCTAAATTATTCGCTTTACTATTAGTTTTAATGAGCTTTTCGATGACTCAAGCTCAAGTAGAATTAAATACCGAAACATTTACCACCAGTGTAGATAATGAAATTGTAGTCGTCATAACTGCCAATAATTTTGAGCAGATGGTAGCGATGCAATTTTCCTTAAATTGGGACCCATCTGTTTTACAATTCAAAGAAATAGGCGATTTCAATTTAGAAGATTTATCCGAAAATACATTTAATACGACGGTAGCAGAAAATGGAGAACTATCAGTCGCTTGGTTTGACAATGATGTGAGTGGCGTGACGATAGAAAATGGTACGAATATTTTCTCGATTACCTTTACAAAATTATCCGAAGTACCGACCTCCTTATTTTTTGATAATACGCCCACTAAAATTGAGTTTGTCTCCTTTCCTTTCAACGAAGTTTCGCTCAACTCTCTAACTAACGAGGTCGTAATTACTGGTCGATTATTAGAAGGAACAGTATTATTTGACGCCAATGACAACTGTACGTTAGACGATGCAGAAAAAGGCTTAAAAGATTGGTCAATTCAAATTAAAGGAACAAATAACCACTTCAAAAGAACGGATGGAAACGGTATTTTTAGAGCCTTTTTACCGTTTGGTGATTATGAAGTGGAAGCCATCCCACCACCGAATAATTTATTTGCTATATGCGAACCGATTCAAAATGTCTCTATTTTAGAAGGCGCTACAGAGGCGGTCAATATTACTTTTGCAGGTCAAGCAACGGTTGACTGCCCAAGTATGTCAGTAGAAATTGCGACACCTTTTCTAAGACGTTGTTTTGAAAATACTTATACGGTTCGATACTGTAATGATGGGACTATTGCTGCGGAAGATGCTTATGTAGAAGTAGTCTTAGACCCTGCTTTCAATTTTATTGGAAGTGATATTGCAGGAACGATGGTGGAAACCAATACCTATCGCTTTGATATAGGAACAGTCGATTTAAATGATTGTGGCACTTTTAAAATTACCGTAATAGTAGATTGCGACGAAGCAGAATTAGGACAGACCCATTGTGTAACGGCTAGTATCTTCCCTGATATGGTTTGTTCGCCTCCTTCTGCTAATTGGAATGGTGCCAGTTTACAATTAGAGGGCGAATGTTTAGAAGACGATGGTTTATTACAACTTCGGATAAAAAATATTGGAGATGGAGCGATGGATTTGGAGCAAAATTTTATTGTCATTGAAGATATGATTATGTTAAAGTCTGCTGAGGAATCGAGCTATCAATTGCAAAGTGGCGAAACGAAAACATTGGAATATGCTGCCAATGGGGCAACATATAGATTAGAGACGAAACAAGTAGCGAATCACCCACAAGAAATGCCTTTAGCAATTGCGATAGAAGGTTGCGGAACAAACGAACAAGGTACTTTTAGTACAGGGATGATTAATATGTTTGCGGCGGCTGACGAAAGCCAATTCATAGATGAAGATTGCCAGCAAAACATCGGTGCTTTTGACCCAAATGATAAAAATGCCTTTCCAAATGGCTATCAAGACCAGCATTATTTAGAACCCAACACGGAAATATTATATCACATTCGTTTCCAAAATACAGGAACGGATACTGCGTTTAACATTGTCGTTTTAGATACCCTTTCGGAATTATTGGATGTCGCTACTTTTGTCCCTCTTGTAAGTAGTCACCCGTATGAACTAGAAGTAGTAGACGCCAATATTCTGAAATATTCCTTCAATAATATCATGTTACCAGATAGTAATATCAACGAAGCAGGGTCTCACGGATTTTTTAAGTTTAGTATTCAGCAACAGCCTGATGTTGCTTTGGGAAGTGTGATAGAGAATAGTGCTGCCATTTACTTCGATTTTAACGAACCTATAATTACCAATACTTATTTCCATACGATTGGGATTGATTTTCTAGAGTTTAGATTAATTTCTTCTACGAATCAACTATCTCCAATTCAGTTAACAGTTAGCCCTAATCCAGTTGGTCAATCAGCCATTATAAAAGTAGCCAATAAAGATAATGCTGCAGGAATATTCCAATTATTTGATATGCAAGGAAAACAGGTGAAAGCTTACCCTTTTAGCGGGAACGAATTCAGATTAGAAAGAGATGATTTACCCTCAGGCATGTATTTGTTTGAAGTAACTACAAATGGTGTTTCTTTAGGAAATGGAAAATTAGTGATTAAAGCAGAGTAATGGTTTTTGAGGCTGTATCAGAAGATCCGTTTTGAAAAAGTCCACCATAAAAAGTTCTGATTTTTCAAATTGCACAGAACTTTTCCCCCTTTGGAGGGGGGGTAGGGGGAGGATTTTGAGACAGTCCCAATTTCTTATCAAAAATCACCCTTTATTTCATAAAAACTAAAATTGAAAAATAATGAATTACCTTAAAAATATATACCCCCTTATTTTATTAATGCTTGCAGGGATTGGACTGCAAGGACAAACCACTTTGTCTGGTAACGTTTCCACCTTTACAGATTTACCAATGGCAGGAGTAACCCTTGAATTAATTAGTGGTGCATCAACGCTTACAACTACGACTGACGAAGTGGGAAATTATACTTTTGAAAACGTCCCTTCTTTAACAGAAATTCAACTAAAAATTACTAAAGCAGATAATCATATTAACGGGGTCAGTACGCTAGATATAGTTATAATGATTAATCATATTTTAGGACTGAGACCGTTTGAGACGCCTAATCAATATATTGCAATGGATGCCAATAAATCTGGCTCCATAACAGCATTTGATTTGATCGAAATACGCCGATTAATTTTAGGATTGGCAACTGAGTTTGCAAATAATGATGCTTGGCGATTTGTAGAACAAGAACGACTAACGAATCTCACTTTTGATCAAACAAATAGCCCAGAATATTCAGGGAATATTAGTGATCTATATGCTTTGGATAATAATGGCAATGCGATCCTAAATATTATTGGTATTAAAATTGGTGATGCGAATGGCAATGCCGCTCCCTAAAAAACTAAATCCATAAATCCCCGAACAAATCCAATGTTAAAAAGAGGCGATTGTACTGTAGTATGATCGCCTTCTTTATTTTTTGAAATTAGGTTTTATTGCGAAAATTAGGAGTGAATTAAAGTTTACGACTCAGGAGGAGAGTCGTGTTACAGATTATCGTTGCGACGTAACACGACTCTCTTGAGTTGTCACACATTTTTAGTAACCTACTGTTTTATCATAGCAACTGAAAATGAAATAATTGGGTAATATAAGTTGATCCAAAATTTGAAATTGCGATTGAAGTTGAGGTTGAAGTTACCTTAGGCTCATTTTATACAAAATAAAAAATAATACCACAAAAATTTGCTTATGTTGTAAAAATGTTGCTAATTTGAAACATATTGTTTTAAATTAATTTGAGAAAATTACACTTAATGTTTCAAAATGCAATTGTGCATCTTGATTTAGATGCTTTTTTTGCTTCGGTGGAGCAATTAAAAAATAGCCAATTGAAAGGCAAACCCTTATTAATTGGTGGGAATAGTGGCAGAGGCATTGTTGCTTCTTGTAGTTATGAAGCTCGAAAATTTGGGATTCGATCTGCGATGCCGATGAAGTTAGCCTTACAGCGTTGTCCCGATGCGGTGGTGTTGAAAGGAGATTATGATAGCTACACCAAACATTCTAAAGTCGTTACCGAAATTATCAAAGAAGCCGCTCCTTTATTTGAAAAAGCAAGTATTGATGAATTTTATATTGATGCTTCGGGGATGGATAGATATGTAGGTTGTTGGAAGTGGTCAAAGGAATTGCGGACAAAAATTATTAGAGAAGCTGGACTGCCCATTTCTCTTGGATTATCCGTTAATAAGACCATTAGTAAAATGGCTACCAATGAAGCAAAACCGAATGGTGCACAGTTAGTCGAAGCCACTACCGAGAAGGCTTATATTGCTCCCTTTTCGACTCGGAAAATTCCTGGAGTTGGCTTAAAGACGTTCCGAAAATTAGCCTTTATGGGCGTACAAAAAATCAAAATTCTAAGCGAAATTCCTCCTCGGTTACTACAACGGGAATTTGGTAAATACGGTAGTACACTCTGGAAACGAGCCAATGCCATTGACAACACACCAGTCATTCCCTATACCGAACAAAAAACGATGTCTGCCGAACGCACTTTTCAAGTAGACACGATTGATATGGTTTTACTCAAAAGTCAATTGACAAAATTGGTGATGCAATTGGCTTTTGACTTACGAAAACAAGCAAAATTGACGGCTTGTATTACCATTAAAATTCGCTATACAGATTTTAATACTTACACTTTGCAAAAGCGAATTCCGCATACGGCGAACGATCAAATCTTATTACAATTTTCCCTTCAACTTTTTGAAAAAATTTACCAAAAACGACAACTCCTACGATTAATTGGTGTCAAATTCTCGCACTTGGTGGCTGGTCATTATCAAACTAGACTTTTTGAAGATACCGAAACCGACATGCAATTATTACAAACAATGGACAAGATTCGGCAACGATTTGGAAAAGGAGCGGTTTTGCGTGCTTCTGCTCTGAAGGCGTGACGCTGGATGCTAGATACTGGATATTTGATGTCGAATGATCCAGCATCCAGTATCTATCATCTAACATCCAGCATCCAGTATCTAATCGAGGCGATGTATTTAAACTGTAGAAGCTACTTTTCTTTAAAATATGGCACCCTTTCTCCTGCCCAATTGGTCGCAGCAGCAGCCAAAAGGCAAATCCCTGTCTTGACTTTAACAGATATCAATAACACAAGTGCCACTTTGGAATTTGTCCGATTATGTGAGAAAGCAGGAATTAAACCGATTATTGGGATTGAATTTCGACAAGATGGTGAATGGTTATATACGGGAATTGCCCGCAATCGAGAAGGATTTTATCAACTGAATCAGCTATTGACCAATTGTTCTTTGGATGGAAAAAAACTTCCAACTGTTCCGCCATTTATGCGAGATACTTTTATTATTTACCCCAAAAGACCCAAGCCCATTGAAGATTTTAGAGCCAATGAATTTTTAGGAATTCGCCCAGAGTTTGTCAGTAAATTGCCCTTTTCTAAAGTGAAAAATCACCTACATAAATTAGTCGCTTTGCAGCCGATTACTTTTTTAAATAAAGAAGGCTATCAATTGCATCAATTAGTACGAGCAATTGATTTGAACATCGTACATACTAAACTGAAAACGACGGATGTAGCGAGTAAAAGAGAGCATTTTTTACCTGAAAATATTTTCCGCCAATTCTATTCTATCTTTCCTCGAATTCTACACAATACCCAAGCTTTAATGAATGCTTGTTCGATTGATTTTGAAACGGGGACTCAACACAATCGACAGACGTTTACAGGAGATAAAAAAGGAGATTTTCAATTACTCCAAAAATTGGCGATGAATGGTTGCGAAAAGCGCTACGGTCTAGATAATAAAGCGGCAGTAGAACGGACTCAAAAAGAGTTAGCGACCATTCAGCAATTAGATTTTTGTGCCTACTTTTTGATTACTTGGGACATCATTCGCTATGCCAGTAGCATGGGACATCATCACGTCGGAAGAGGAAGTGGTGCCAATTCGATTGTGGCTTATTGTTTAGAAATTACAGATGTAGATCCATTGACTTTGGACTTATATTTTGAGCGCTTTATGAACCTGTTTCGGAAATCACCGCCTGATTTTGATATTGATTTTAGTTGGGATGTTCGAGATGATGTCATCGACTACGTTTTTAAACGCTATGGTCGGGAACATACTGCCTTATTAGCGACTTATAACACTTTCAAAGGACGCTCTACTATTCGAGAATTGGGGAAAGTATTTGGCTTGCCTAAGTTCGAGATTGATAAGATTATTAATTATCCCAATGACAAAGAAAACCACCATGAACTTGCTCCAAAGCTTTTTCAATATGGGCAACAATTAGAGGGTTTTCCCAATTATTTAAGTATTCATGCGGGGGGTATTATCATAGCGGACAAACCGATTAATTATTTTACTGCCTTGCAAATGATGCCGAAAGGTTTTCCGATTACTCATTTTGACATGCACCACGCAGAAGATTGGGGATTTGAGAAATTTGATGTGCTTTCGCAACGAGGTTTAGGGCATATCAAAGATGCCGTAAAATTAGTCAAGCAGAACCAAGGTAGAGCGGTTGATGTCTATGATATTGATGCTATTTTAGTTGACCAGAAAATAACCAACCAGTTGAAATCTGGTAATTGTATGGGCTGTTTTTATATAGAAAGTCCAGCCATGAGAGGTTTGCTAAAAAAACTACAATGTGATAATTATAAACATTTGGTCGCTGCTAGTTCCATCATTCGCCCAGGCGTAGCGCAATCGGGAATGATGCGTACTTATATCCAACGTTTTCATCGCCCTTATTCTTTTGAGTATTTACATCCCGTTTTTAAAGAGCATTTATCGGAGACTTTTGGCGTGATGGTTTATCAAGAAGATACCATGAAAATTGTGCATCATTTTGCAGGCTTAGATTTGGATGAAAGTGATGTATTGAGGCGAATTATGTCGGGTAAAAAATACAAAGGAGATACGTTTGAAAAACTAAAAATAAAGTATTTTAAAAATTGCCAAGAAAGAGGGTACTCCGATGCGTTAGCGCAAGAAGTCTGGCGACAAATAGAAAGTTTTTCTGGCTATTCCTTTTGTAAGGCACATTCTGCTAGTTATGCCGTAGAAAGTTTTCAAAGTCTTTATTTGAAAGCCTACTTTCCGATTGAATTTATGGTTGCCGTCATCAATAATTTTGGTGGTTTTTACCGTACAGAATATTATTTCCACGAGGCGAAAATGGCAGGCGCTACGATTCATGCACCGTGTATCAATAAAAGCGATTATTTGACCAACTTAAAAGAAAAGGACATCTATGTAGGCTTTATTCATTTAGAACGATTGGAGCGAAAAGTTGCTAGAAAAATCATCATTCAGCGGCAGCAAAAAGGTGCTTATCGTAGCTTAGCAGATTTTGTTAATCGAGTTGATTTAAGTGCAGACCAATTGGAAATTCTTATTCGAATTGGCGCTTTTCGATTTACTGGATTGAATAAATATGAATTGATGTGGGAGAAAAATGCCGTCTTTAATCCCAAACAAAAATTTGAAGAAGGCGATTTATTATTCGATGATTTAACAACAGATTTTCAATTACCCGAACTAACAGAAGGCTGCTTTGACCAAGCTTTTGATGAGTTGGAATTATTGGGTTTTTCGCTGCGTTCTCCTTTTGAATTATTACAACCTTTTAACGTAAGCAGAACTTATGTTTCGGCGAACAATTTACCCTCAAATATGGGACGATCGGTATGGATAATCGGCTATTTTGTTTGTCGAAAAAAGGTACGTACAGTTAAAAATACCTTGATGAGCTTTGGTACTTGGACAGATCGTGCAGGTCATTTTTTTGATACGACTCATTTTCCGCAAGCACTTAAAGAATACCCCTTTAAAGGAAAAGGCATTTATGCCATTCGAGGAAAAGTGGTACAGGAATTCGGTTTCGTAAGCCTAGAAGTGATGGAGATGGAACTGCTACCGATGGTGGTGGATGGGCGATATGGAACGTGAAAAGGTTAGTGATGAGTTATAAGTGGTGAGTGATGAATAAAGTACACTCATCACTTATAACTCATCATTCATCACTAAAACCCAACTTTCGCTCGTCGAGCCGAAATAATCCCCGTATTCATCCCTACCAAATGCAAACTACCATTATAGCGACCATGTTCAATTTTCATACAAGCATCCATGACGACATTTAAACCTGCATCGAGTGCGGCATTGGCGGCATTGCGATTGACGACGCCCAATTGCAACCAAACGGCTTTTGCGCCGACTTCAATAACCTCTTCCACAATCGCATCACAAGCGGCAGGCGCCCGAAATACATCGACTACATCAATTGGTACAGGAATACTCTTTAAATCAGGATAAGATTTTTGCCCTAAAATTTCATCCGCTCTTGGATTAACAGGAATCACCTGATACCCCTCCGATAATAAATAAGACGCCACAAAATTACTTGGTCGTTCGGATTTATTAGATAAACCGACCATAGCCACCGTTTTGGCACCTTTTAGAATTTGCTGAATATTTTTAGCATGCTTATAAAGCGTATTTTCTTCAGCAGTCATATTGCTGTCTAAAGACTGCTCTGTTGTAAGGCTTTGTCTAAGTCCCATAATAAATCTTCTATTGTTTCCAAACCTACAGAAAGACGGATGAGTTCTGGCCCCACGCCTGCTTTCTCTAGTTCGGCATTAGATAATTGTTGATGTGTGGTAGATGCTGGATGAATGACTAAACTTCGGGCATCTCCAATATTCGCTAAATGCGAAAATAAATCTAAACTTTCAATGAATTTTTTCCCTTTTGCTCTGACATCTCCGCTTCCTTTTTTTAAACCAAATGAGAAAACGGCTCCTGGCCCTTTTGGCACATATTTTTTAGCCAATTCATGGAAAGGACTATCTGGCAAACCCGCATAATTGACCCATTCTACCTGAGGGTGTTCTTTTAAGAAAGTAGCGACTGCCAAGGCATTTTTAACATGTCTATCCATTCTTAAAGATAGCGTCTCTAAACCTTGAATCAATAAAAAGGCATTGAAAGGAGAAATACAAGCACCAGTATCTCTTAAAGTTACGGTTCTAGCTTTCATCAAAAAGCCATATTCGCCAAAAGTTTCAAAGAATTTAAGATTGTGATAAGAAGCCGTTGGGTCAGCAATACTCGGATAATTACTAAAGTCAAATTTGCCATCTGCCACAATTACGCCACCAATAGAACTACCATGTCCACCAATAAACTTTGTAGCAGAATGTACCACAATATTAGCGCCATGATCTAGTGGACGACACAAATAAGGCGAAGCAAAAGTACTATCAATAATTAGCGGAATGCTATGACTTGCTGCCAAAGCACCGACTTTTTCAATATCTAAAATACTGCCTTTGGGATTACCAATGGTTTCGCCATAAAGCGCCTTCGTTTTAGACGTAATAGCTGTTTCCCAATTTTTAATATCCGTTGGGTCAACAAAATGCACTTTGACATGCAATTGCTTCATGGTATGCTCCAATTGCGTATAAGTACCTCCGTATAAATGGGAAGAGGCAACCACTTCATCTCCAGGCCGAAGCAAGGTCATCAAAGTGGTAAACTGTGCTGCCATACCACTAGCGGTAGCCAATGCACCTGTACCATTTTCCAAAGCCGCCATTCGTTCTTCAAAAACAGCCGTTGTAGGATTATTTATTCTGGTGTAAATATTTCCATATTGCTTTAATTCAAAGAGTTGTGCTGCCTTATCTGGACTATCAAATACGTAAGAGGTGGTTTGATAAATGGGGACTGCTCTTGCGCCTGTAACCGCATCTGGTATATGCCCCGCATGGAGCATTTTGGTTTCAAAACCGAAGTCTTTTTTTTCAGACATGAAAGATTATTAAGGGTATCGTCGAATTCATCCCGATGAATCCCCGAAAATCGGGGTAAACTGAGGACAAGTTTCGACGCCTGTAATTTAATGAACTATTATGTTGCTTTGCCTCCTTTTATATTAAGGCGAATGAATTCGCCTGTACAAAAAAATGCGCTGCAAAGGTAGGAAATTCATATCGCTTTGCTAGTCGGTGCATTGACAATTTTATTTTTAGTAGGGGCTAGCCCCTACTAAATTCTAGCCCTGCCCTTATTTCAATAACCTTCTATCCGAAATACCTTTGTAGTATCATTTTTAAAACCTCAAAGGATCAACCTTTTCTTTTTTAAAAAGAGGAGGTGCTTTTGAAATAACTTTACAAATACAAATCATGAAAAAGCTAATAACACTTACCTTTCTTACTTTTTTTGCAATAATGTTAGTTGCCCAAATTAGATTAGATGTAGAAGGAGATGCCAAAATTCGAGGTAAATTAGATATGAGTATTGGCACTAATAATGTTTTTATTGGTTCGAATGCTGGACAAGACAATACAACTGGAATAAATAATACCTTCATAGGAGCAGATGCTGGCATATCTAACACCACCAATAACAACACCTTTATTGGGTCTCAGGCAGGGAATAAGAATAATGATGGTACTGGCAACACCTTTATTGGGGTTAATACAGGATTTAATAACATTGCCGCCAGTAATAACACCTTCATTGGGTTTCAAGCAGGGTTGATCAACGGTCTAACAGGCGGAGGAGATTCGAATACTTTTATTGGCGCACTTTCTGGCTTATCCAATAGAGCTGGTGCTTTTAATACCTTTATTGGGTTTCAGGCAGGTAATAAGAATGATTTGGGTAATTTTAATTCTTTTATTGGAAATGATGCTGGTAGTAAGAATACAATTGGTAATTTTAATACTTTCATAGGATATAATGCAGGAATAGAAAATACAACTGCGCAAAGTAATGTTTTCATTGGACATGAAGCAGGAAAGAATTGCACCGAACACGGTAATGGGGGAGCTGCAACCTCTGCTAGTGGCAATACCATGGTTGGGACTAATGCTGGAATAAATACTACTTTAGGTACTCAAAATGTATTTTTGGGTGCAGCGGCAGGCAGCGGCAATACATTTGGAGACTCTAATGTTTTTCTGGGATATGAGACAGGATCATCTGCAGCAAATGGTTCTTTCCAAACCTTTGTAGGACATAACGTTAATGCTTTAGTTGGGGTTTCCGCAGAGAATTCTTTTGCCATAGGTCAAAACACCATGGTTACTGCGCCAAACGCTGGCATACTTGGGAATGTCAGCACCCAAAAAGTGGGCAGTACCGTCAATTGGAGTAGCATTTCTGATGGACGTTTTAAAAAGAAGATTAAAGAAGATGTAAAAGGCTTAGATTTTATTTTGCAATTACGCCCTGTGACTTATCAAATTCAGGCGGAAAAATTGTATAATTTTACTAAAAATGACCAAGTAGCAACAGCAAGAGCGAGTAGCTCCCACACGCCTCTAGTAAACGAAACATCTGCTATTTTAAAGAAAGCCTTAGCGGAAAAATCTAAAATAACTTATTCTGGATTTGTCGCTCAAGAAGTAGAAAAAGCGGCAAATAAATCAGGGTTTAATTTTAGTGGAGTTGTTAAACCTCATAATGACAAAGACCCTTATGGCATTCGATATGCGGAATTTACGGTTCCTTTGGTTAAGGCAACACAGGAACAACAAATTATCATTGAAGACTTAAAACTAGAAAATCAGGAACAACAACAGGAATTAGTAGCTCAAAGAAAGGCATTAAGACAGTTGCAACAGGAAATGCAAGCATACAAGACCTTATTGGATGAATTAATTGCCAATAAAACAACCAATCCTAAAAGGGACAATCAAACTTTAATTTTAGAAAGAAAAGCTAGTTTATCACAAAACCACCCCAATCCTTTTCAGCAACAAACCATCGTCAATTATTTTATTCCTAAAAATGTACAAAGGGCCAAACTTCGGGTCATGACTGTTGATGGTAAAGTAGTAGGCAACATTAACATTGATGGTAAAGGTGAAGGACAAACGACTATCGAAACAGCTACTTATCCATCAGGCATTTATTATTACGCTTTGGTATTGGATGGGCAGATTTTTGAGACTAAGCGGATGGTATTGGCACATAAATAAAATGCTTCAGAATATATTAGAGACTAGACTCTAGTGGTTCAAATCGTAAATCCTTAACAGTTAAATCGGCGTCTTTTTCCGTTAGCCTCGGCAACCCACCCATTTCATGGTTCAGGGGCTTACATTCCTTCATGCTTTGCGGTTCACAAACGGTGTTTGCTCATGTTACCTAACAAAAAAATACATCCGATTTTACCAAATATAAATATTTAAATAACTCTAAAAAAAAATTATGGCAACAGCAAGTGATTTTGAAACATCCCTAAAAGCAGCTAATGCAGTTAGTGGTGCACTTAAAGAATACGATGAAATTTTTAATAAAGCGGCTGATGTTCTGGATGATGTGGGTGAGGTGACCAATAAACTAGGAAAGGTAGCCAAGCTTGCAAAAGGTCTAGGTGCGGCCTGTGTAGTATTCGACATTGGTCTGAGTTTGTTTGGTCCGGAGAGTGCAGAAATGCAAAAACTGAATCAAATTGTTAGTTTAGTGGAAAACCTCCAAAAGCGAGTAGAAACGCTGTCAGGCGACATGGAGGATGGATTCAGACGAGTGATTAACAAGGCGACTTACCTACAAGGTCTAAGCCAAATCTTTACCCCTATATCACAAATTAATGTTTTTACAAAATCGGTTAGAACCTATTTAAAGTCAAAAACCAAAGCAGATATTGCGCATGCGGAGGATCTCCTTCTTGAGCACAGTATCAATGACTTACGAAGGGCCATGGAAAGTATTGAGAGAGCATGTTCTGGAAGTATTGCCACTAATTTGCTGGAAGCAGCAACCATAGATTCCAATGCAGACCTCAAGGTAATTAAAGAGTTGGGAGCAAATTTACTCAGTACGGTAACCTGTGGTTCTATGTGCGCTAATTATTATTGGAGTATTAAGCACAAAGGTAATCTAGCAGAACAAAAGGCTGCTAAAAGGACTGTTCAGGAAGATTATGATTCGTGGATAGATAAGATTACGGAATCTATTGACAAAGCGATAAAGCATTGTGTTAAATCTTCCACGGTACTATCAAATGTAGAAGAAGGCGTAAAAGAGGCTGCCTCAAAATTAGCTAATAATATCGATGCTGGAGTAGCAACTGAACAGGTTTTTAAGGAACTATCTGCAAAATGGCCATTGGTTGATATAATGACTATTGTTGCAAAAACCAACCATATATTAAAATGGGATTCTTATAGTCTACATGGTTTCCCTGCCACCACCATCCAAGAACCTGCTGCTAACAATAAACTTTTGGTAGTTGTTTTAGTAAAATCTCGAGAGAATGCAAATGGGACTAAAACCTCTTGGAAGCATTTGCCAGTCCTACAACAAAGCAATATCAGGAATTTTCTGGATTATCACTGGGCTCAAAAATTCCATGAGTTGAATTATAACGACCCAACCACATCATTCCGCCCCTATTCCTTTCTTGAAATCGGAGGTTATTCTCGCGGATTGATTTATACAAAAGGTAAATTCCAGAATGAATATTTTCAACATAAGGGCAATACCTATGATTTAATTGTTCCTGCATAGTGTTACTGTGTAACATTAATATCCCTCCGCCGAGTCGCCGCAGGTGACGAGGTGGAATGTTAAAAAACTTATGTTACGCTGTAGTTTACTGTAATCTAAGTTTAATTGCTCTTTAGCCGTTCTATATCTTAGTGATGGAACTTTTTCACGAATGGAAAAATAGCATGAAATAACAAATTAATTTCAAGCAGTAAAATCTTAATAATAAAAGTAAAGAGGTGTTTTGGATAATTGGACAGAATAAAGTGTACCTTGCTTGAAACTCTAATAACCCCAAAATATAATTTATGCCGTTCAATCAATTTTCCTATTGGAAATGCTTCTTTGCTTTTTTATCTCTGTCATTTTTCTTTAGCCCATTATATGGGCAACTAGATACAGGATTTGTTAAACTAAACCGTACCCCTGAAAATGTAAAGCAAATAATGGCGCTTGAATCGCCGACTATTGGGCAAATAGAAAGTATCAATTACCTAAGTTATCTTTACATTTTTAAAAACGCAGATACTTGCCTACTTTTGGCTAAGAAAGGAGAAGAATTGAGTAAAAAGCATTTTCCAAGAGAGGTTATTTATCCTAATACTTTGCTTCAGCTAGGAGATGCATATAGAGTTAATGATGCTTATACCAAAGCAGATTCCTTATATCTCAAAGCAAAAACCTTTTATACTCCATTAAAAATGGACAATAAAATAGCCAAAGCAGATACTAAATTGGGTGTATCGAGTGCGGATCAAGGCAATTATGAAAAGGCTATCGAATATCATTTAAATGCACTTGAAATTTGGGAAACCGCAAATGACACCAATAATTTATTCAGACCATTAATTAATATTTCTCAGGTCTTTTACCTAATCGGTCGAAAAGATAAAGCATTAGCTTATAATTCGAGGGCATTAGAAATTGGGGAATTAAAAAATCTAACTGGGGTAAAAATAATTACTTTAGGAAATCAGGGTATTATCGAACATGAAATAGGCGAAAAATATTTAATGATAGCGGATACCATTTCTATAAATAGCCAATTATATAGAGATAGTGCCAAACTATTTTTGGAAAAATCAAAAGGTCATTATGAAGCTAGTTTATCCCTAGCAAAGGAACAAAATAATAAACGAGGTCAAATAGAAACCTTAAATAATTTATCTCAACTTTATTTGTTATTAAAAGATTTTGATAAGGCAATCCAAATAGGAAAGTCTTCGGAATTATTGGCTATAGAACTAAATTCGACGAATAAATTGCTTCAAAATAAAGTAACCTTGACCCGAGCCTATTTGGGAGCCAATCAGCCTAGATTGGCTATTTTTCACGGAGAACAAGGGCTTGACCTTGCGAAAGAAAGTAAGTTGAGTTTGGAAAAATCCCAACTTAATGAAAGTTTATTTACCGCTTATAAAAAATTAGGGCAATTTAAAAAAGCTTTAGCCTATTATGAGTTTTTTACAGAATATCAAGAAAAAGATAAGGAGGAAGAACAAAAAAAGACAATCGCAGATATGGAAGCAAAATACCAAAATGCCCAAAAAGAAACTCAAATTTTGGAACAAAAAAATGACTTATTTGAACTAGCAGCAGCGAATACTAAAATAGAAAAACAAAGAAATTATTTATTTGGAGGCACTTTATTACTCAGTATCTTTGGTTTTTTAGGCTTCTATTTCAATAAAATTCGCAAAGAACGAAATGATAAAATCGCCTTTGCCGAAGCCTTAATCTTTGCCCAAGAGGAAGAACGAAAACGCATTGCCAGAGATTTGCACGATGGTGTTGGACAGTCTCTTTTATTAATGAAAAAGCAAATGGTCACTACACATGAAGTGACCCAAGAAAATCAAGATTTGATTACAGAAACCTTAGAAGAAGTGCGGTCTATCTCCCAAGATTTACACCCTTTCCAATTAGAAAAATTTGGTTTAACAACTGCTATCAATGAGGTCATCCAAAAAGTAGAAAAATCAACGGATCTTTTTATCACTAAGGAAATTGATACTATCGACAAACTATTGGATGATAAAGCAGAAATTAATCTCTACCGAACCATTCAAGAGGCTTTCAATAATATCGTCAAACATTCGGAGGCTACCGCAGCTAAAATTAGTGTTCAAAAAGTAGATAAATCATTGATTATCAATATTAAAGATAATGGAAAGGGCTTTGACCATGAGTTGGCAGTTGTCACGTCTAAAAGCTTAGGTTTGCGCACGATGTTTGAACGGATTACTTCAATTGGAGGGAAGTTGAAAATTGAAAAAGGCGTGACCAAGGGGACGATGATATTGATTCGAGTGCCTGTTTAAATTTGTTACTTACGTTTGAACTAAACAACATTCCTTCATCCTCAAAAAATAAAATTGATGCTTTGCCAAAAAATAATAACCTATTTAATAGCAGGATTATTCTTTTTCCTCCTATTTTCCTGCGACCCTTCTCAAATCATTAGAATCGAAAATACAACGGATGCGGAAGCTAATATTGAGTTTACCTTTAAAGAAGGCAAACGATATTATCACTTTGAAGATCAAATAAAAGAAAATCAATTAAAAATTACTTTAGCCCCTGATGCGCAAAATTCCATGCGAGAATTTCACTTTAGAATGGGACATTGGCGGGTTCAAAATAGTCTAGATAGCTTGGTAGGAATGATAGAATCTATTGAAATTAAAACCAAAAATACTACCCAAACCTTTAGCGGGAAACAGCAATTACATACTTTTTTTGAAGAGCGAATTACAGGGAGTCAAGACGAAATCATTTTGATTGATTTAAAATAACACGAATATGCCTATAAAAGTATTCAACGCAGATGACCACCCCATCCTAAGAAAAGGGGTCAGCAATCTCCTAGCAGAAACATCCGATATAGACTGGGTAGGAAGTGCGGGTGATGGACGAGAAGCCTTAGAAAAAATCCGTGCTATGCAGCCAGATGTAGCCGTTTTGGATATAGAAATGCCGCATTTGTCAGGTTTGGAGGTTGCTAGAACCTTAATTGGGGAGAATAGCAGAACTGCTTTTATTTTACTGACTCTTTTTAAAGATGAATCCTTTTTCCGAAATGCAATGGCAGCAGGGATCAAAGGCTATTTATTAAAAGAAAGTAGTGAAGCAGAAATATTGACTTGTATTCGTTCTGTGCATCAAGGAAGGGCTTATGTGAATGCCAGCTTGACTCACTTTTTATTAAACTTACAACAACCGACCAACTCTATTTTAGAGAAACTATCCAACCATGAAATCAATATTTTAAAACTCATTGCCCGCCAAAAAACAAGTGTAGAAATAGCAGATATGTTGTTTATTAGCCCTAAAACAGTAGGTAATCATCGGAGTAATATTAGTAAAAAATTAAATTTGTCAGGGAGACAAAATGGTTTATTAAAATGGGCGATGGAGCATCGGGAATTATTGACATAAACATAAAGAACAAATATTTTATATACGATTAAACCTAAATTTTATACCTTAGCCTTTTTCTAACTAAATATTATCCTAGATGAATAAGAAAAGGCTACTATTATTATCAATGTTCCTAGCTATTGCGAGTATAGCCATCAATGCGCAGGGAACTTCCACTCACCAAAATGCTGCTACTTTAAAAAATATAGTTGTCGATGGAGATTTAAAAGCGATCATCGACAAAATGGCGGATGAATTAGAACCGAAAGTCATTCAATGGCGCCGACAAATGCACGAATTTCCTGAATTATCGAATCGAGAATTCAAGACGGGCGAAATGATTGCCAAACATTTAGAAGCTTTGGGCGGTATTGAAGTGACTAGAAATTTTGCTAAAACAGGCGTCAAAGGTGTTTTGAAAGGCGGTAAACCAGGTCCAGTCGTCGCCTTACGGGCGGATATGGATGCCTTACCTGTAACGGAAAGAGTGGATTTACCTTTTGCATCTAAAGTTAAAGCGAGCTATAATGGGGTAGAGTCAGGCGTAATGCATGCTTGCGGTCATGATACGCACGTAGCGATGTTAATGGGCGCCGCTGAAATATTGGTTGCCATTAAAGATGAATTACCAGGCACTATTGTCTTTATGTTCCAACCAGCTGAAGAGGGCGCACCTCCAGGAGAAGAAGGCGGGGCTAAATTAATGGTCAAAGAAGGCATTTTAGAAAACCCTAAAGTGGATGCCGCTTTTGGTATACATATTAGTTCTCGCTTAGAAGTGGGAAAGCTCAATTATAAAACGGGTGGTGTAATGGCAGCAGCGGATCGTTTTGTCATTACTGTCAAAGGTAAACAAACACATGGTTCTATGCCTTGGGGAGGAGTTGATCCGATTACCGTTTCTGCTCAAATTATTCAAGGATTAAATAATATCGTGAGCCGTCAAACGGAATTGACCAAAGAAGCGGCGGTGATTAGTGTCGGGATGATTCAAGGTGGCGTTAGAAATAATATCATTCCAGAGTCTTGTCAAATGATAGGAACGATTCGGACTTTAGATGTGGAAATGCAGGATATTATTCACGAAAAAATACGATTAACGGCTACCAAAATTGCGGAAAGTGCAGGTGCAACAGCTAAGGTAACCATTGATCGATATGCGCCAGTTGTTCATAATAATCTGGAATTGATGAAGCAAATGATTCCTACTTTAGAACGAGTAGCCAGCCCAGAAAATCTTCGGATAACTAAAGCGGTAACGGGCGCAGAAGATTTTGCTTTTTTTGCCAATGAAGTACCAAGTGTCTTCTTATTTTTAGGTGGGATGAAAAAAGGAATGAGTGTGATTGATGCACCACCACACCATACGCCAGACTTTTTTATTGACGAAAGTGGAATGAAATTAGGGGTTCGGACGATGTGTAATATGGCGGTGGATTATATGTCTAAGTAACACAACTCTCTGAGTTGTGAAAAAGTAACATAGCTTTCTGAGCTGTGAAATATCAAATAATTAACTAACCTTGCACAGCTCAGAGAGCTGTGTTACCTTAAAAGTTATGAGCTTACAAAAATTACTGATTTTTACCCTTTTTATAGGGATTTATACATCTTGTGCAACAGCGCAAGGTCCGATGGCGGACAAAGCACCAATGGTAAAAAAGGTAGCCTTGGTAGATGGCGATATTCGAGCAACCATCGATAAAATGGCGGATGAAATTGATGCAAAAGTGATCAAGTGGAGAAGACATTTACACGAAAATCCTGAATTATCGAATCGAGAATTTAATACAGGAAAAATGGTGGCAGACCATTTGGAATCACTAGGTATTGAAGTAACTCGGAATGTTGCCAAAACAGGAGTGAAAGGCGTATTAAAAGGCGGCAAACCAGGGCCAGTTGTTGCTTTGCGTGCTGATATGGATGCTTTGCCAGTAACCGAAAGAGTGGATATTCCTTTTGCTTCTAAGGTGAGAGGGACTTATAATGGAGTTGAAACGGGCGTCATGCACGCTTGCGGACACGATACGCATGTAGCGATGTTAATGGGCGCAGCGGAAATTTTAGCAAGTTTGAAAGACGAATTAAAAGGAACGATTGTCTTTATGTTCCAACCAGCAGAAGAAGGAGCGCCTCCAGGAGAAGAAGGCGGTGCTAAGCTAATGGTCAAAGAAGGTATTTTAGACAATCCTAAAGTAGATGTGGCTTTTGGTTTTCATATCAATTCCATGACGGAAGTTGGAAAAATTAAGTATAAAGCAGGTGGAGCGATGGCTGCAGCAGACCGTTTTGTGATTAATGTCAAGGGAAAACAAACCCACGGTTCAATGCCTTGGGGAGGGGTTGATCCGATTACGGTGTCGGCTCAAATTATTCAAGGTTTGAATAATATTATCAGTCGTCAAACGGAATTGACGAAGGAGGCAGCGGTGATTTCTGTCGGTATGATTCAAGGCGGGGTTAGAAATAATATTATTCCAGAATCTTGTAAAATGATCGGTACGATTCGGACTTTAGACCCAGAAATGCAAGATGTTATTTTTGAAAAAATTCGATTAACAGCAACGAATATTGCAGAAAGCGCAGGCGCAACTGCCGAAGTAGAGTTGACGAGAGGTGTGCCTGTAACGTTTAACCATTTAGAATTGACGAAGAATATGATTGCGACGGTTGAAAGAGTAGCTGGTCCAGAAAATGTAATTGTGCAAAAAGCGATTACTGGGGCAGAAGACTTTTCTGAATATGCGAATAGAGTGCCTAGTTTATTTCTGTTTTTGGGCGGGATGCCTAAAGGAACGAGTGTCATTGATGCAGCACCACACCATACACCAGATTTTTTCATAGATGATAGTGGAATGAAATTAGGCGTTCGAGCCTTCTGTAATTTGGCGATTGATTATATGGATAACAATCAGTAGGATATTCAAATCTGTTGCCTTACATCCGTTGCCAGTCATTACTTACCGTTGGCAACGGATGCTAGGCAGCAGATAATAATTTTATCTCTCCTTAAACTTTCCCCGAAGTAAAAAAAGCACTAAATTGGCTATCTATTCCCTCCCTTGTTGATCGTAGACCATCAACTCGCAACTCGTAACCCGCAACTCGTAATACTTTGAGAAAAGCACTTTGGATACCAGCCTGTTTATTACTATTTTTTATTGGTGACCGTTTAGGCGGTTTGATTTTGTCTAAAATTACGGCAAAAAGCCAGTTTCGATATGCTCGTTTGTATGAAGGGCAAGCCAAGGCAGACTTACTCTTTTTAGGCAACTCCAGAGGATTAATTTTTTACCAACCTTATATTGAAGAAATCACAGGCAAAAGCACCTTGAATTTGAGTTATAACTCCATGCCAATTGATTTGGGTAGGGTAGTGATGACTGATTATTTAGAAAAATATGGTAATCCTGAATCGATCATCATTGATGTAACGATGTGTGACCGTCATAATAAACAGTTGATTACAGGGTTTAATACGTTTAGTAATTATTCTGATAAGTTAAACACCTTGATTCGAGAAAAAGATAAGAAGTCTTGGTATGCTGGAAAATTAAGTAAACTATATCGCTATAATAGCGAAGTGTTTCAACGAACTCTTTATTACCTAGGTAAATCAGATGAAGATTGGTTAAATGATCGAGTCATTAGCCCAACGATGATTGAGAATGTGGTCAATGAGGAAGCCGTTGATTTAACCATTGATGATTATTTACTGACCGAGTTGGATGAATTAGTACGAACAGCAGAAGAGCGAGGAATCAATGTAGAATTAGTGGTCAATCCTTATTATCCAGCGTACATTAAAAAGATGTCTACTTTTTATGACTTTATTGGAAAGATACAAGCAAGAACGAATAAAAAAGTTCGAGATTATTCTAAAGCTTTGACCGCCACGAATGGTTTTGCGGATTATCAGCATTTGAACAAGGAAGGAAGTAAACAGTATATGGATTTGTTATTACGAGATGGGGTATTATCAAAATAGGCTACCTTGTATTATTTCTAAAACAGAAAGTCCTCCAAGTTTTCAAAAAACTTGGAGGACTCAATTGTTGCTTTATAATTCGCAACTTAGTTTTTGTTGAACTATTGAAACTACTCGAACCTATGCTTGTCCATTATACATAAAGAATAATAGGACCAATAATATTCCAGTAACAATTGCGGTTGTTGTAAAGAATTTTTTGGCTTCTCTTTTATCCCTTGCCTGCGCTTTTTTTTGTCGTTTTGATTGTGCCATACCTGTCTTTTTTAAAGTTTATAGAATATAATCACAAATAATATATTGTTGATTGTCGCTACAAGGTAATAATATTTTTTAAAGAAAGGAAATTTTTAATAGACTTCTTTTCTGAAAATAACTTGTTCTCTAGCAAATACGTTTGGATGGTTGACTTCAGTCAACCTGTATCTTAAACTAACAGGTTGACTGAAGTCAACCATCCAAGCGGTTAATTATTTTACTCCCATTTTAAAGTATCCACAGGGTTAACTAGTGCAACTCTAGTGGCTTGATACAACACACTTAAAATAGCCATTAATAAAATTAATAAACCAGCTAGTACAAATACCCACCAATTAATTGCCGTCGCATAAGCAAAATCTGCCAACCATTGATTCATAAAGTACCAAGCAAGTGGCGCGGCTAATAGAAAAGCAATAAAAATAAGTTTAGCAAAATCTTTACAAAGTAGGTAGACCAAATTAGAAATATCTGCCCCTAAAACCTTGCGGATGCCAATTTCTTTGGTTCGTTGTTGAGCAATAAAAGTCGCCAATCCTAACAAACCAATACAAGCAATAAAGATAGCTAAGAAAGAAAAAATACTAGCGATTTTTCCTAACTGCTGTTCTGTTTCAAACATTCTGGCAAAGCGCTCATCTAAAAATTGATAAGAAAAAGGTTGCCCTGGCGCCATTGCTTTCCAATCTGTTTCTAGTTGCTGAATAAATGGCGTCATATCCTCCGTTTGTAACCGAATAGAAAGCGCACCTCTACTTCTGCCGATAAATAATGCCAATGGGGTAATAGAATTTCGTAAACTTTCAAAATGGAAATTACGAATAACGCCAATGATTGGATAAATATCTGTTCCTATAATTTGATTATTATTGTCAAAAATATACCCACTCATAAACTCACCGACTGGATTTTCATACCCTAATTGTTTGGCTAAAGCCTCATTGATAATAATCGCAGAACTATCCGTTGACCTATTAATATCAAAGTCTCTTCCATCTAAGATTTCTAAGCCCATTGTTTTGGTATAATCATGATCAACCGTCCAATTAGCAATCAAGATGGCATTTTCTTGACTAGGAGTTTTACTTTTGAAAAAAGAGCTAGTATTTCTACTGGAAGGAACGGGTAAAAAGCCAGAAACAGTCGCTGCTTGTACTATTGGATTGTCTAATAGCTTATTCTTAAAAGCGGTTACATTTTTATCCAATGCATACACATCATTAATAACCAAAACCTGTTCCTTATTATATCCTAATTTCTTGTCTTGCATAAATTGCAATTGCTGGAAAATAACGATGGTGCCAACAATTAATAAGGTGGTAATAAAGAATTGAAAGACAACTAGTGTATTTCTAAAAAGACTTTTATTTTTTTGCCCAATCAAGCTACCTTTTAATACTTTAATTGGTTGGAAATTAGATAAGTAAAAGGCAGGATAAAGTCCTGATAATAAGCCTACAGTAAGAGCAATGCTAATAATGGTGATTAAGAAAGTTGGTTGGTAGAAATTAGCATAAGTAAACGTCTTGGCAGCTATTTCATTGAAAGCAGGTAGTAAAGTGTGCAATAAACCGTAGGCTAATAAGAGTGCTAAAAAAGCGATCAGCGTACTTTCACTCAAAAATTGCTTCACTAAATGATTGCGCAACGCACCTACTACTTTTCTAACCCCCACTTCTTTGGCTCGATTGACAGACCGAGCAGTTGATAAATTGACAAAATTGATACTAGCAATTAATAGAATAAATAGACCGATAATACCAAAAATATAAAGGTAACGAATATCCCCATTGGCAGCGGCTTCTCCCTGTTTATCAGATTTTAAATGGATATCGGTTAGTGGCATAATTTCCATTTTAGCATAATTGCCACCAGACATAAATTCCTCCCAACTCGTACCTACAAAATCTCTTAAAACAGTTTCAAAATTCTTTTTGAAAGTCAGTTGTATTTTTTGTGCAAGATTCGTTACATCTGTACCTTCTTTGAGCAATAAATAGGTTTTGAAATTACTACTTCCCCAGTTTTGCATATCCTTACTTTCTTCTAAGGTATTCATAGATAAAAGAAAGTCGTAATTAAAATGAGTATTAGTCGGCATATCTTCCATGACCCCTGTTACTTTATAATCTGCTCGATTATCTAATTTGAGGGTTTTACCAACAGCTTCTTGAATACCAAAATATTTTTTAGCCATTGTTTGCGTTAAGACAATAGCGTTTGGCTGGGTTAAGACCGTTCTCGGATTACCTTCTACTAAAGGAATGCTAAAAAATTGGAAGAAAGTACTATCGGCAAAAATGATATTTTCTTCTTTGTACGTATCATTTTCGTAATTGATAAGATAAGAACCTCGATCTCGAAATCGGAAAAACGCCTCCACTTCTGGAAATTCTTGGGTAAAAACAGGGCCAGCAGGAGGTACATTCTCTGCGGAAATTACTTCATTTTCGCCTAATTTGGCGTGAAAATCTACTCGAATAATTTGGGAAGCCTGTTCATGATAGCGGTCATAGCTTAATTCATCTTGAATGTATAATAAGATAAACAGGAAAGCTGCGATACCAATACCTAAACCAAAAACATTAATAGTAGAATAGAATTTATACTTACGTAAGTTGCGCCAAGCAATCTTAAAATAATTTTGTAACATACGGGTGTGTTTTTAATGGTGATTTCAACAAAACCAACTATTTCTAGCCTTTTTGTTGAAACCTAGACGGTTAAGCCTCCCGAAAAGTTACAAGCGCATATTTTATTTTTTTAATTCGCATCCGAAATACAAGCTGGCGCTTCCACTAATTGAAAACGGAATTCTCCATTATCTAAAGATTGAATATCAATAGCAAATTCTCTTTCTGATGGCAAATTTCTATAATTGACAGGTTCTTGTAGTACTGCATTGTCTCCAATATTAAATTCAATATTGGTAATGGATGCTATTTCATCATAAGACTTCCAGCAAGAATAACTGCCTTGTAAGCTTTTATCAAATAATGCGAAAGGAACAGTTTCCCCATTGATTTCTAGCGTTAAGTTTTTAATTGCTAGATTCGTGTGATTTTCAATAGCTAGGTTGATTTTACCAGGAACACTTGGTGGGCAACTCGTAATACAAGCATCAGAAAGTTCATCTGTTTTTCCACAAGCAAATAATACGGTAAGAACGGTTAAGAATAGAAATGTCTTTTTCATCAAGAAGAATGTGTTTGTTCTGTTTTTTGTAATCTTATTAAAATGAAGTGCAAAAATAGGGAGGAAATTAATAAGATGAAATTATTTTGTAGGAGGAAATGCAAAGGTAAGTGAAAAAGAGAGATTTGTAAATGGTAGGTAGGAATTTTAACTAGAAATTAATGAAAGAGGCTGAAAGGTACAGAGATGTAAAGGTTCAAAGGTATAGAAATGTAAGTTACGACACCTCTATACCTTTGAACCATTTTACCTTTCAACCTTGTAGTTTACTGCTTCACCAATTTTCGATAAACCGTAGTCACCCCAGTTTGTAATTCAAGAATATAGACCCCATTGGTCAAAGCCGAAATATTAATATTTTCCATATTGGCAGGAGTGACAGACTGAATCAACCGACCAGAAATACTGCGGATATCCACTCGATCAATAGTATTTTCCAAAGGATAATTAATCGCAATGAAATCACTAGCAGGATTTGGATAAACCGTAATGTCTATTTCTTCATCATCTGTATTTTGAGTATCTGTTAGGGCAGAAAGTACCGTCTTGGGTGTATGAACCGCTAATAAATTACCTTCATTATCGACTGCTTGTACTTTTTGAACTTCAATCGTTTTATCGCCAGTAAAACCTTCAATATTATCAATAATGACGATAAAATTACCAATATTACCTGCACCAAATGGATTGCCGCCCTCTTTTCGAGTCAAGGCGACTTCAATCAAGCCATCCGAACTAATATTTTTGTTAATCGTCAATAAATCTTGATTCGGTGTACCTAGCCAACTTTCGGCGAATTCAATCCGTCCGTCAAGGAGTAACTGAGGATCAAATGCTAGGGTGAAAGCTAATCCATAAGCAGTTGCAGGAATAGCTTCGCTGCCAAAAATAATAGGCACTTTGATTTCTTTGCCCAGTTCAATATCAGATAAAGCAGGAAAATCGACGTACAAAGCAGGATCATTGGGGGTGCCATCACTAAATATTTTCGGTTTTGCCTCACCGTGTGTAAAGAAGTAATTTTCTTCAATCGCTCGTATATCTGCTTCATCAACGATGCCATCGCCATTACAATCGGCATGTTTAGCATTTAAACCAGTTGGAAGTTGATAATCCCAATCTTCTGCTTCTTTGGCTTCCCAAGCAGTTTCATAGCCTGCTGCAATATCTGAACTGTCGGGATTACTAGGGATTCTATTGGGGCCTGTTTTTCCAAAGGCTAAGCCAATATTTAAAAGATCAAAGTTGTCGGTTACATTATCGAAATTGGCATCACCGGGCCAAACGAATCCTTGTTCACAATCAATGACTTTTTCTAGTTCTGTAAAAGAAGCACAGCTTTCGTTTTGTAAATCTTGGACGATAAATTCATACATCGTTGCCCCGTCACCATCTAATGGGCCTAATTGGTAACTGTCTTGTCCGTATTCAAAGATGCCATATAATTGACTGTTGCCTACGACTCTAAATTTATCAGATGTAGGATGTAATACGTCAAATTTTAAATCAACAAAAAAGTAATCTTCATTTTCACAATCTGTGGCAATAGCTGTGACGTTGGTAATTGCACAAGTACCGCATGCTGGTATAAAAATTTCTTGGGCGATACAACAATCATCCATATCATTTCGACAAATAGATAGTTGATGTCTTCCAGCAGGTAAGTCAATTTTGCTTAATACAAATGGGATTTGATGATAGCCGTAAGTTTCAATGTATTGTTCATCAATGAAGACATTAAATCCGCTGTCATTATCTAATTCCGTATCAAACAGGACGGTAATGTCTACTGTTCCGTCCTCTGCGCAGTCGGAAACTTGATAAAATAGACTGTCGATGGAACAATTATTCGTACCACAATTAGGCACTCGAATTTCTTGTAGGACACAACAATTAATAACATCGGTCGTCAAAGGAGTACTGGATTGAAAAACACAGATTTCCAGAAGGCTTATCTCTGTTTGTAAATCAATATCTGTTAGCGTTAAAGGAAGTTGAGATAGTCTAAAAGTATCTATAAATAGACTATCAATGAGTAATTGAAAAACATCACTTGTCAACGCATCGTGATCAAAGTCGATAAAGAGATCGTGTAAACCGTTAGGCTTACAGGCAGATACTTCTGTCTCTATATTAAAAATTCGGCAATCGTTTTCATTCGAGCATTCTGGAACTAGAAATTCTACTCTTTGACAACAATTAGGTTGGTCATTTCCACAAATTGTTAAAACGTGTGAACCTGCTACCAATGCTAAATTGGGAAAGACATAACTACTATCTGCCGAAAAAGGAAGGAAGTCATAAAATTGACCATCAATGAAGGCGTCTAATCCAGCGGTATTGGCATTGTGGTGTTCAAAATCCAGATACAAATCAAATAGCCCATCATCTTGACAGTCAGTCGTTCTGGCAACTAAATTGGAAATTTTACAATCGCTTGTATCGCAGATAGGCGCTTCCAAGAAAATATCCGTACAGCATTCAAAATTATCATCAGTATCGACGGTAGTTGATTGATAGACACAAATACTTAGGATATTGCTATCTGGGTATAAGGTGAGATTTTCTAAATCCAGCGGTAATTGTGCTAAGTTAAAGGTGTCATAATGGCTGTCATTGACTAAGACGGTAAAAAAATCACTATTTAAACTTTCATGTTCAAAGTTAAGTCTTACATCTACTGTTCCGTTAGGCTTACAATCCGTTGTCGTCGTTTCTATATCAAAAATGCGGCAATTGACATTATTATCATTACAATTAGGGGCAAAAAATTGTATTGTTTTACAACAAGTAATATCACTTTCATTACAAATGGTCAATTCATGTTCGCCACTTGATAAATTTAAATCAGCTAAAAAATAACCAATGGAATCTGCTAGTGGGCCATAAGGAAAGTAGGCTTGAAATTGACGATCAATTTGCACAATGAAACCATTCGTATCTACATTTTCTTTATAAAAGCCAAAATATAAACTTTGTGTGCCATCTGTTTGACAGCCACCTGTGTCTGCCCATAAATCATAAATTTTGCAATCTGCTTCCATTTCATTACAAGAAACCGAACCTATTTCCGTAAAATTACTACAGTTTGGGTCTGCTGCGTCAACAATAACAAACTCATACTGCAAGTTGGGATTTGCTTCGATAGGTCCGATGCTGTAACTAGATTGCCCGTAAGCAAATTGACCATAATTTTGGCCATTGCCCCGAATAAAAAAGCTGTCAGATGCAGGATTATAATGGTCAAAGGATATGTCCGTATAAAAAATGCCGTTAGGGGTACATGGTTCTGGACGAGCTACCACCTTATCAATACACATTGGCGGCACGTCATTTACGACATAACAGAAATTATCAAAACCCAATTCCTGTCCACCAATTACTAATGCTCTGATATTTCCATTTAAATAAAGTCGACTGCTATCAATGGTTAAGGTCACATCTGGTGCAATATTGACTGGGAGGTTTTTGAATTCATATACATTATAAAGGGTATCGCCATTGACTTGAATATTATGCTCACCATCACCATCTGCAAAATCAAAACTCACTTGGGAGACCACATCTGGCAAATGAGTAAAATCAAAAATCATATTGACATTACTAACAAAAAGGTAGGGAGCTGTACCAGACCAATTCCCTATCGACCAATCAACTACAGAAACATCCCAAAAACCGGGATCACCACCATTTTCATAAATAAACGGTTCTAAAGTAGTAATAACATCACTATTAAATAATAGCGGAATAGTATCTCCTGGAGCTTGCCCATTCGATCGACCAAATCTTTGATCAATGTCTAAATGATTAAAATCGAAACATTCGGTAGGTTGTGCTTGTAGATTAATCGTTAAAAAACAAAGTAAAAGAAGAGGACTAATAATTTGAAAAAAGCGCTTTAAATTCATTAATTCGATTTTAGGATATGTTTCTTAAAGGTATAGAGGTAGAAAGGTTGAGTGGTTAAAAGGTCGATAAATAGATAAACACTTTATTTGTCTCTATGTATCTTCTTTTGCTTTTGCCTCAATTACGATACAAAGCTGCGATTATATCAATCTTTTATAAAGTACAACTATCTTGATTTTTTGAAAAAAATAGACTAAATTTATGTTTTAATATTTTTATAAAGAATTGATTAATAAATAATTAAATTGAATTTTATCAAAAAATAATTTGAAAATTTTGTGCTAAAAAATAACCTAATAATTCTATTAAAATCTTTTTCTAAAAAGGAAATGACTCGTTTTTTTGAGTTTGCGCACTCTCCTTATCATAATAAACATAGGGAAGTACAAGCTTTGGTTGGGTATTTACATAAAATTTATCCGCAGTTTACGGCTAAAAAATGTCATAGGGAAAAGATTTTTAAGACTTTATTTCCAAAGCAAAAGCAAGATCAAGCTACTTTAGCCTTATTGTTTACCTATGCTTTTCGGCTGGCAAAAACATTTGTGGTCATAGAACAGCAACAGACACAACCCGCACAAAGAGGTATTCAGTTACTACAAGCACTTCGCCAAAAAGACCAAGTAGATTTATATAAAAAAACTATAGATCAAACCCAAACAGCGATCACTCAACCAATTTTTAGAGGCAGCCCTTTTTATTGGCAACAATATGTTTTGGCGAAAGAAAGAAATTTATATGCGGAACCGTGGTCTCGCAAATCTAATCAAGGGGTCATTCAGGACAAACAAAACTTTCTGGATTATTTTTATTTGGCAGAAAAACTAAGAGATGCTTGTGAACTACAAGTGAGAAGCCAGATATTAAGTGTACCTTTTGAGGTTCAGTTCATGGAGCATATTTTAAATGCGGTGAAAAATGATTGGCAGCAATACCAAGCGATTCCACCAATAGCCGTTTATTATCATTTATACCGAATGCTGACGGAAGAAGATACAATGCAGTACTATCGGACTTTGCCTATTATTGAACAGAATAGTCGATTTTTTCCGCAGAAAGAACTAAAAGATATTTATACTTACATTCAAAATTATTGTATCAAACAGATTAATCGAAGCAATACCGCTTTCATGGAAGAGTTACTGAAAATTTATAAAATTCAGTTGAATAGGAAACTATTACATGATGAAAAGAATCAATTATCTGAATGGCATTATAAAAATATCGTCACGCTTGGGCTTCGATTAAAAGAAGGGGATTGGGTATATCAGTTTATTAAAAAATATCAAAAGGATTTGCCGCCAGAAAGCCGAGAAAACGCCTATCGCTTTAATTTAGCGACTTATGCTTATGAGACAGGTGATTATGGTACCGTTTTGGAGCTACTTTTGCAAGTGGAGTATACCAATATTCAGTACAGTCTTGGAGCGAGATGGTTATTATTGCGAACTTATTATGAATTGGAAGAAAGTACCGCCTTTTTTGCCTTATGTGACTCTTTTCGCTTGTATTTACAACGGAATCAATTAATAGCAGATTTTAAGAAAGAAGGCTATGAACAGGCGATTCGGTTGGTCAAAAAAGCATTTCAGTTAAAATTAGAAATACCTTATCAGAAAAAGGAGAAAACGGATAAAGAAATCACCAAGCTTCAAGCAGAAATAAATCTAACCGCTACTATTTTTAATAGAGGTTGGTTGGAGGGTAAGGTGATGGAATTATAAGCATTATTAATTAATTAGGTGGATAATTTTAAATTAAAAAATGGTAATAGGTATCGGATACGAGGTTTCAGGTTAAACGTATTTGCGTCACGCCTGACACCTGACACCTGACACCTGACACCTGACACCTAGCACCTAGCACCTAGCACCTAGCACCTGAAACCTTTTCAACTAAATCGCATTACACATTCGACACAACTGAATTAAAGCAGTTGTATTTCTAGCGCCAGCACGAGCAATCATATTCTTGCGGTGGGTGGTAACTGTAGCGGGACTAATATTTAATTTTTTACCAATTTCTTTCGAATCAGCACCTTTAGCAATTTCCAATAATATCTCTTTTTCTCTAGGAGATAAAATGTCTTGGAATTCTTTTTTTTGCCCACTTGAACGAAAAAAAAGGGTATCATCAGTCGTTTCGTTGAAGTCGTTTCGAACATGGCGTGACCAATAAAAGGAGTCTTTCATTAAATGCTGAACATCTTCTATAAAAACTAAAGATAGAGATGCCTGATTATTTTTAGCGGAGAGAATGATTTGATCGACAAAGATCCGCAGCACATGTCCATCTTTATGTTTGACTTTAAGTCCACAATAATAGGAATTTACAGGCAATTTATTCGATGCTAGAGGGTAAAGCTGGTCTACTTTTTTACCCCATTTGATAATTTGTAGTGGGAAACCAATATGTTCCCAGACAATGGATTTAAAAAAAAAAGCAATATTCCAGAGCTTGATTTCTGACTTATTATACCCAAATAACTTTTCAAAATTTCCTCCCCAATAAAGTGGTTTGAAACCCTTTGGAGAAAATAAGACAATGGCTCTATTACTGTGGTGTTGGATCGTTTCAGAGATTTTTATGTGCTCAATTATTTGGTCGATATTATCATCAGTTAATCCTCTGTCTAATTTATCCCATTGAGTCATAAACTCCATAGAAGCCCTTTCTTGTAAATATTGTTGGTTGTCCGATTTATTCATGCAAATAATGCTAGCTAAAATGCTGCCTCAGAATGATTTGATATTAAGTAAATATGATTCTATTAAATTTTTATTCAATAACAGGAAAAATGATTTTTTGAGATGTACCCGATTTTTTGAGATCACAAAGATTGTTATTTTTTTATCATAACAAAATACCTATAATAGGTATTGATGATGTATGTGCAAAATATAGATATTTGTGACAACCTAAATCTTAGTTTTAATATCAACCAATAGGCATTAATTGGAAAACTTAAAATTTAAACTGGGCGCAACTTGGTCACGAACCCTATGAAACACTATTACTATTTGGGGCAATTTGTTAAAAATTAATAAGAATAAATGTATTAATTTTTTTGGTTCTCTGTCAAATTCCATAGAGTCAATTTTTATGGGATTTGTCAAAGAATCACTTTTTTAGTCTATTTTCCTAAAGCAGAAATATAAACCAACTAAAATCAAAGGAATACTAAGCCATTGACCAGTACTTAATACCCCTAGGGTCGTTTCTAACCCACCTTGTTCTTTTTTGAAAAACTCTAAAAAGAAACGGGCTGTCCATAATAAAACAGTAAAAACCCCTAATAACCTGCCTGTTTGATGTTTAATAGCTGTTTTCCAATACAAACGATAGAGTACTAAGAAAATTAGAAAATAGGCAATGGATTCGTATAATTGTACAGGGTGTCTAGGGATTAAATCAACCTTTTCAAAAACGAAAGCCCAAGGTACGTCTGTTGCATGTCCTAGAATTTCCGAATTCATCAAATTCCCTAATCTGATAAAGCAACCGACCAACATAATCGGCACACCAATCCGATCTAATAACCAAATCAACGGTTTTTTAGAAACCCTTTTGGAATAGAACCATTGAGCTAGTAAAACTCCCATTGCGCCTCCATGACTGGCCAAACCTGTATAGCCAGTAAACTTAAATTCTGGTTCAAATTGAAAAGGTAAAATCATCTCCAAGAGGTGGTTTTGGAAATAACCCCATTCATAAAACAAACAATGTCCAATCCTAGCGCCTAAAACAGTTCCGATAATTAAGTATAAGAGCAAATCATCCAAAGATTCTGTACTGACTTTATCTTCGATATAAATGCGTTGCATGATGTAATATCCAATCATAAAGCCAAAGAGAAAACCAAGGCTATACCAGCGAGGGGCAAAACTGCCTAGGTTAAAAATTTCAGGATCAACGTTCCAATGGATGACGGCTAATGTTAGCATAGAATAATTTATTCTTTAGGTTTTGTGTATTGATGTAGGAATGCAACTAGTTGTCGAAAATCATAAATCAAAATTCATAAATCCATCATAATTTTATGATATGCTTCTCAATGCTAAAGAACATCTAACAGATATATGATTGATGATGTATGATTTAAGATTTATGATTTTTTATCCTTAGATTGATTACTTGACTTAGTATCCCGTATTCAACGGCGGAGGTCCCTCAGGAATCATTGCTTTATATTTATAATCTCCCAATCGTTCTTTAAATTCTTTTTTCACTTCTTCTACTAATTTAGGATCTTCAAATAAATCAACCATGGTCATGGATAAAGCCTTTGCCGCATAAGCCATCCCTTTATGCCCAATAGACATACCTCCGCAAGCAACAACTGCCCAACTATGCCAAGGTGTATCTTTCGGTGCAGTCGTTGCACTCAATCGAATAGTTGGCGCGACAAAACTAACATCTCCTACATCCGTCGAACCACCCATTGGATGTTCTTGGGTAGCTTCTAATGGATTGATTTTGGTATCCATTCCAACTTCAGGTTTACCTGTTGCTTTTTGAATACCTTTGCCGAAAGCGGTTTCTTCCTCTGTATACTCAATTTCTCCCAAGAATTCTAAATTTTCTTGTAATCTAGTACCACCTGTTCTATTGACTAAGACTTCGTGAATACCAGAAATCAAACTTACTTTATGTTCTACGTTTGCAAGAATCGCTGCGCCTTCTGCCATTTCTACTACTCGATTATATACTTCTTCCATCCCTTTTCGCTTAGTGTCTCGCACTCTAACCCAAATTCTACCATAATCTGGCACTACATTCACCACTTTTCCTGCATCTTGAATATGGTAATGAATTCTAACCGTTGGTTTGATATGTTCTCGATACATATTGATACCATGTGTATAAGCTTCAATCGCATCTCCTGCACTTCTACCATTCCAAGGGTCGCCAGAAGCATGTGCTGCTTGTCCCGTAAATTCTACCATGAAATCGACTAATGCCAAAGAACTTTGCACATTTGCTTTCGTCTCTGCACCTGGATGCCAATCCATGACTACATCTACATCATCAAATAAACCTGCTCGAATCATCCATAATTTACCAAAGAATTTTTCTTCGGCTGGCGTCCCATAAAACCGAACAGTACCTTTTAATTTACCTGCGGCAATTAATTCTTTAATC
The DNA here is from genome assembly GCA_965277445.1 of Saprospiraceae bacterium. Lineage (GTDB taxonomy): Bacteria > Bacteroidota > Bacteroidia > Chitinophagales > Saprospiraceae > JAFMDF01. The sequence goes on from CBDICY010000013.1 coordinate 1,429,088, forward strand.
GCTACTGCTGCACCTAAAGAAGCAACGCCAAATAAATTATGTCCACAACCATGCCCTGGTGCGCCTTCATGTAAAGGATCTTTAGTGGGAACTGTTTTCTGAGACAAACCAGGTAAAGCGTCAAATTCTCCTAAAATGCCGATAATTGGTTTGCCAGAACCATATTCTGCGACCAAAGCGGTTGGAATTTCTCCAACGCCTGTTTTTACTCGGAAGCCATTATTTCGAGCGTATTCCGCCAAGGCTGCGGAGGATTGGGTTTCTTGAAAGGCTATTTCTTCGTAAGACCAAATTTTATCACTTAATTCGGTGAGGTTTTTATAATTGGCCTCCACGTTTTCGATAACGGCTTTTTTGTTTTTATTCGTTTGTTGCTGCGCAAAACTTGGCGTCAGCAAACCCAATACAAAAAAGGTAAGGAATAATTTTTTCATAAATACAATGGATTTAGTTTTTGTAGAAAAGGCTAAAGGTAAGGAAAAAAAGAGATTGTATGATTGTCTAATGGTATGATTGTTTAGACAATCTTGACAATCAAGCCATCAAACAATTTTAACAATCTGTATTTTTCCTTAACTTAGCGGCATGAGTGTAATTAGAATCGGTCTTGTGGAAGACCAACCTATGGTTATAGAAAACTTAACTGCTTTTTTTGAGCAATTACCCATTTTTGAATTGGTGCTTTCGGTTACGTCTATAGAAGCGTTTAAGGAGAAGGGAGCTGCTAGTTTGCCTATAGATGTACTTTTATTAGACATTGGCTTGCCCGGTATTTCTGGTATTGAAGGTATTCCAATTATCAAAAAGATAGCTACTTCGGTTGATATTATTATGCTGAGTAGCTATGAAGACTCAGAGCGAATTTTTAGTGCTTTACAAGCAGGGGCTGTCGGATATATTTCTAAAAAAAGTTCTTTGATTCAAATTAAAGAAGCGATTGAAATAATTCATCGAGGAGGTTCCTATATGTCGCCTTCTATTGCTAGAAAAGTAATTGGTTTTTTTGCGCCTAAACCTAAAAATGTTAATCCTGATAGCTTATTAACGGAGCGACAACAACAGATCGTCGCTAGTTTAGCGGATGGGTTAAGCTATAAAATGATTGCTGGCAAATATGGTATTTCTTTGGAAACGGTTCGAGACCATATTAAAAAGATTTATAAAAAATTAGGGGTGAATAGTAAGGCGGAGGTGATTAGTAAGCGATTGAAGGGGGAGATATGAGTGGGCTGTAAGATGGCCTAAAGTTCCTGGTTTTTGATTGGGAGAGAAAATCATACATCTGAAATCTTACATCATACATCCATCTAAATAAGACGAGACAGATTTATGATTTAAGATTTAAGATTTTAATCCAATCCAAAACCATTATCTGTTTAAAAAATGTCTGCCTATGTCGGCAGGAAGGCGAGGAGAAAATATTTTAATAAAGACTAAACAAAATAGCTTAAATTGAAATTAGAATTTAAAGCCTACCCTGATTACGAAGCTGTTTTTACGGAGACAAATCAACTTGGGAAATATGTATTTTTTCCAATATTAAGTATTCATTTTAAAGATTGGAATGGATATGATACTAAATCCTTTCACATAGTTTCTCTTTGGGATACAGGGAATTATGAAGAATGCCACTTTGGTAATTATAGGATAGATAATTATATCATTAATTTCGATTTGATTAACAACAAATTATCCTACAAAGATAAAATTGAGTTTCCAAAAATTAAATACCTGCCACAAGTTTATCAAATTATAGTCGAGAATTTTGAAAAAAATAAAGAGAATTTTTTAACTAATGATGATTTTAACGAATCTAATATTCGATACAATCAGCAGAAAATAGGAAGAGACTTAATTCTAGCTAAAATACCTGAATTCGGGAATTTTGAAGCTGGTCATTATTTTAATAAGGTAACCGCATACCTTTTAGGAAAATATAAGTCAGCAAAAGGTATTCAAACAGATCCAGAGTTAAAAAAATCTGCTATGGAAGGCTCAAAGAATGATTTTTTGTTAGCTCATAATATGGATACTAAACTAACTAATAATTTTTTAGGAAATCCTGTATGGTTACAAGGGGCTGTTGAATTGCCAAATACCAAATTCATAGGGCAAGTATATGAATCTTATTACCTATCAGATGCATCTTCGGATTTATATTTATTTTTTGATGAATCGAATAATAGGTTGACACAGATTTTCCAATGGTCTTAATTGCCAATAAAAAATAGTACTAAAAAAATATGAACGAACCAAAAATAATCAATCTTCCGCAAATCAAGGAAGCGCTTAAAAAAGTCGATTTATTTAAAGATATTGAAGCAGGGTTTATTGCTTACTCCAAAGGGGAAGCGGTGATTCCACCTGTAGGGGAAATGCTTTTTAGTGAACCTCCTGGTGAATTGCACATCAAATATGGCTATTTAAAATCTGGGGAATATTATGTCGTTAAATTAGCCTCTGGGTTTTATCAAAATCCTCAAGTAGGACTGTCTTCTAGCCAAGGCATGATGCTTTTGTTCGATCAAAAAACGGGTGTGGTGAAAGGTGTTTTATTAGATCATGGTTATTTGACGGATATTCGGACGGCGGTTGCTGGCGCTATTGCGGCAAAATATATGGCTGCCAAAAATATCTCTTGTGTAGGGATTGTCGGAACGGGGATTCAAGGAAAATTCCAGTTAGAATATTTAGCTGATGTTACGGCTTGTCGAAAAGTCATTGTCTATGCTCGATCAGCAGAAAAAGGCGCTGCTTATCAACAATATTTTGTAGGGAGCGATTGGCAAATTGAAGTGACAGATAGTATGGAATATTTAGCCAAGAATAGTAGATTGATTGTGACGACGACTCCTGCTAGAGCACCTTTATTGCAGGCGGACTGGATTCAGGCGGGCACCCATATTACGGCAATGGGTTCTGATACGGAAGATAAAATTGAATTAGCTACAGCAATTTTGGGCAAAGCAGATATTATTGGCGTGGATAGTTTGAGCCAGAGTAGAAGTAGGGGAGAAGTATATCAGGCTGTAAAAGCAGGAGACTTAGAACGAGAAACGGTGATAGAATTGGGGAGCATTATATATACACCAGATTTAGGTAGGCAAACAGCGGATCAAATTACGGTGGCAGATTTAACGGGCGTTGCGGTACAGGATTTGATGATTGCTAAAGCTGTTTATGAAGGGGTTTAGCAATTTTCAATTTTCAATTTATAATTTTCAATTTTCAATCTGCTCTAAATAAACAGAAATTCTTTTGGTCTGCATATAAAAAATTAGGAAAGAATCAAATTGATTTTTTATTTTAAAAAAGATATATTTGAACTATCTAATTATTAAATGATACTAAAAATCTTAATTTACTATCCGTGAGGAATTAAATCCGTGGGAAAAATTAAGTGCTAATAAAATTGGAAATACCACAACCACATATTCAACCTTTATTTAGAAAAGCGGTCGCCTTAGACCGAAAGGGGGATGTGTATACGGCGGTGAAAATTTATAAAAAACTCATTAAACTAGCGCCTAATTGGTATCCACCTTATCAATATTTAAGCTCCATTTATAAGTACCACAACGATTGGAAAGCGGCTTTTCATTACGGACAACGAGCGATAGAGAATGGCGCTAATAAGGAGGATATGTGGCGTAACTTCGCAATTGCCGCAACTGCCCTAAAGAAATGGCAAATAGCTCGTTCTGCTTGGAATAAAGTCGGATTTCAATTGAAAGAAGTGACCAAAGCGCCTGAGTTTGATATGGGATTAATTCCTATTCGGTTACGCTATGATAATTTTCAAGAAATTATTTGGGCGAAACAAATTGATCCTGCCCGTGCCATTATAGAAAGCATTCCTGACCCTGTTTCTGATAGAAATTATGGAGATTTAATTTTGATTGATTTTAAAGTAACGGGCTACCGTATTATCAAAGGTAAAAAAGTACCTGTTTATGATGAATTAGAATTGATTAAGCGATCTCACCACCGTACCTTTCTCGTTTTTTTATACGATGCTCAACAAAATGAAACGAACCTTTTAGATAGATTATGCTGGAACGAAGACATAGGTTTTGATAACTGGAGTCACCTCAATGAATTACAACTCAATAAAAAATTAACTCGTCTACCAGAGTATTATAATGAAGATCTAGATTTTGATATCGAAGGAGAAGATGTACGCATTGCGATGGCTGCCGAAAAGGTAGCCGATATAGAAAAAGTAATGCAGGCTTGGGCAGCTATTTCGCTCAAAGAATATGAAATTTTAGGTTTGTAAACTTTCCTTTTTATTTTTTTCCTGTTTTTAAAATTCTTTTTTCTTTTTTCTTTTTCAAATATAGGGGTACTCGTAATTGATTTTAATTTGTTGATTATCAATTAGTTGTCGTTTGGTTGTTCCACCGTGTCCGTCTACCATCTACCGTGAACCGTCCACCATTTTCCCACAATAACATTTTCTTAACGACACACCAAGTAGGGGGGACTTTCCAATTTTGTACTCTTAAGGATGTACGCAATAAGAAATGTATTGCATAACTTTTCAAAAGAGAAAAGGCGGTCAACAAGAAAACACAAAACCGGTTAGTGTTTTCTTCAAGCCGATTTTTAAAGAAAAGTTAACCTTAAAAAAATGCAGTTAAAGATTGTTAATTTTTAGTAGACAATGAAACAATCTATATCATTTTTAATCTCCGATTCGTTTTGAGTGCAACTCTTTTTAATCAACCCTTTCGAGTAAAAGATTGTAACTCCCTAAAAAATTTGATTATGAAAAAAGTAATTTTTGTTTTAGCCCTAGCAGCGACTTTCGCAACAACTGTTCAAGCCCAATTTAAAGCAGGTATTAAAGGTGGCGTAACTACTTATAATATGAAGTTGGGTGATTTTTTAGTAACCAATGGTGACGCAGCCGAAGATTTTGGTTTAGCTGTAAAAGATGCAAAATTTGGTTACCAATTTGGCCTTTGGGCAAGAATAGGCCGAGGTTTGCACTTACAACCAGAAATTTTATTTAGCACCAATAAGGTAGAATATGAAATCAATAATGGCAATGGCACTTTCGTAGGAGAAGAAACTTATGCGAATATTGATGTGCCGATTATGGCAGGGATCAAATTAGGCCCATTGCGAGCGCAAGCAGGCCCAGTCGCTAGAATCTTCCTAGGTTCTGATGATAAGTTAGCCAATGTAATTGACGATTTTCAATCTGACCACGACCGATTAAAAATTGGTTACCAAGCAGGTGTTGGTTTAGATTTATGGAGAGTACAATTAGATCTTAGATATGAAGGTAGTTTAAGACATTTTGGCGATGCTATTTCTGTTGCTGGTCAAGATTTTGGTTTAGATGGCAAGGCGGGTAGAGTAGTGGCGACCGTTGGTTTAGCTTTCTAGATTTAGTGAAAATCGAGCAAGACGTTTGATTTACTCAAAGTAGTAACCTAAAAACGCTTTCTATCAATTGATGGGAAGCGTTTTTTTGTATTATAAGTAGTGTGAGAAATAAATTAACAGCTCCTATTTTGACGAACAGAGCGTAGTTTTACCACATAGTAACATAGTTCATAAAGAGCATATAGTTTTTTGAGCGTATGGTTTAATCCTTTTAAAAAAAGTTATTAGTCTAACGTGAGTTTTGGATAAACAAAAGGTCTGGAAGGCCGAATCCGTTTGTAGAAAATATTTGATAAATCCCTCTTAATCAAAGGTCTGGAAGACCGACTCTGTTAAAAATTAGCCAAAAACGGGGTCGGTCTTCCAGACCTTTGGAACATTTTTGACTCATTTTCTACAAACAGCACCGCTCCTCTGGAGCTAAATCCTTGATTATCAATTAGTATTATCCAAAACTCGTTAGTCTAAATTCTTCTGATTAGTTAATGGCTTATTTCCTTTCATGATCTCAGGAATTTCTGTAGTGATTTCCCTTGAAGCTAAGACAAAATAGAGTTGTCCTTCTTTCATGAAATATTCAGGAATGCCTAGTTTTTTATTTTCTTGCTTTGCTTTGAAGACTGCTTCATTGGCAATTCGTAACATATTTATTGCTCTAATATATTGTTGGTTGTTATCTAATTTTTTTACCCTTTTCATAAATTGCTTATTTTTTAAAAATAGAAAAAAGTACTGCGTTTTCAATACTATACTGCTCTAAATTTCCTGTTGCTACTATCTGAAATCCTTCTTCCCCGTTATAAAACAATGTCCACTTAGTAACGAGCAAATAATAAGTGGTGCATTTGGAGCTAGATATTTTGTTCTAGGACTAGGCATTTTTGTTCGGAATAGCACCGCTATTGCTAACAAAAATAACGAAGTACTAGGGCAAAATATCAGTTCCTAAATGGGTTAGTTATTTTTTACTCGTTACTTATTAGCTAATTTAGTGAAATTTTGCCAGAAATTCTTTTTACTTCTACCAAACCTTCTGATAATATCAACCAAAGGAACATCATGTCCACCTTTTAAAACTCGATTTCTAACTCGTTGAACACAAATGGCTTCATCATCTACAAAAATATAAATGATAGCAACTTTGTATCCATTATTTATCGCTTTTTGAGCGACTTTGTTAATATAAGTGCCTGACAGCGTAGTTTCTACCACAAAACTTTTACCGTCTGCTAGATATTGGTGCAATCATTGAAAGAAAATTCTTCCTGCTTTTATCATGGCATTTTTAGCACCAGCATCTTCTAATTCTTTGGTTATTTCATCTGCATTTAAGAAGGCGTAATTTTTTCTTTAACATAAGGTTTGGCAAAGGTCGTTTTACAGGTTCCATTTGCTCCGCCTATGATAATAAGTTCTTTCATTTAGTAAAATTAGTAACTTCTACCTTATCAAAGTAGCAAATCCCTCCATTTGTATTTTTTCGCCCCGAGGCGTTCGATAACTAAGCACGTACAAATAAACGCCAGCAGGACTATCTCGCCCTGCATTATTTTTTCGACCATTCCAGCCCTCGTTAATATTGGTGGTTTCAAATACTAATTCGCCCCAGCGATTCCAAATACCAAAGTTAAAATTGGTCGCACCTTCCAAAGAACCATTACCAATAAAAATATCGTTGAGTCCATCTCTGGTAGGCGTAAAAGCATTGGGCATAAACCATTGGACAAAAGGAATAACATCTATAAATTGAATGGCAGTATCGGTACAGCCACTTGGTGCAGTTACTATTTGTACAATTTGCTGTTCTCCTGTATCCCTAAAGGTGAAACTGGGGTTAGGCATAGTAGCAGTTCCTTGGTTGCTAAAATTATACCGCCAATTTACTGCATTAAAAGATTCGTCGTTGACTTGTACTGTTGGATTGGCACTAGACAATTCATCTGGCAGCAAGGAAAAACCTGCTTCTGGGGATTCGAGAATTTCTATTAAATCGGGATAATTGGCATCGACTTGACAACCTAGTGGGCTTTCAATCGATAGAGAAACCGTATATACACCCGCTTCTTCGTAGACATGTGTGGGACTAATTTCCGTAGACGTATTGCCATCCCCAAAATCCCATAAAATATCATAATTTGCCCCAATGGGCATAGAGTTATTCGTAAAAACAATCGGGGTTGGATTACAGCCACCTTCCGCATTTTGGGCAATGGCTACCGATTGAGGGGCAGGCGCATAATTAATGCTAACCGTTTCTGTATCTTCACAGCCATTATTATCGGTTACCGTCAAGGAAATATCAAAAATTCCTGCATTGGCGTATTGATAGACTAAATTTTGCTGATTGGAAGTCATTCCATCTCCTAAATCCCATTGCCAACTGGTAATGGCTAAGGCTTCGGTGTTGGAAGCATCTTGAAAAGAAACAGGTCCAATGGTACAACTATCAAAAGATTGACTAAAATCAGCGGTAATATCGGGCAGGATTTTTACAAAAATATTAGCAGAATCTATGCATTGTGGACTATTCGGATTTAAAAATAATTTCCCTGCATAATCTCCTTGACCGGGGAACATGACTTCTGCATCCCAATTATCATTAATAATCGTGCCTTCGTCAAATTCCCATAGAATATCGTTGATGAAAGCTCGATCAAAACTTTCATTAATAAAGGTGACAGTTTCTTGCCCACAGAAAGTGAGGTTGAAATCTCTGGAAATAATATTTCCGTTTGGCCCTATATTTTCTATGACCTCATCACTTTGGATTTGAGCAGTAATGCTTTGAATACAGGCGGCGACATTAAATTGAAAATCTCGTTGAATACTGCCTATGAGTTGTCCATCTCGATATTCTTCTACACAAACACCGACCACAAACTGCCCTTGAATATTGGGAACACCCGTAATTAATCCAGTCATAGAATCAATCGAAACAACTGGGTTTCCTGCCATTGGTGCACCAGCAGAATATGTAGGACTAATAAAAACGACTTCTTCTTCCAAGTTAGTACAAGCAGGTTCTGGAACTACGCCATCACAAGACGTGTCATCTCCAGTAGGGTCAAGGTTGAAATCTCCGACCGTTCCACCTCCTAATAATGGCGAACAAAAGAAATAAACCAATGAATCTCCGTCTGGATCACTAGCAGAATGGTCAAAATTAATAGGCTCATTATTACAAATAACTGTTGGTGGAAAATTATTAAATACGGGACTACTATTACAGCTTGCTTGAGAGGTAGGAGTTATTTCTACTACATAAGTAGACCCAGAAAGTTCAGGATTTTCAATATTTAAAATTGTTTCATTTCGACAACAACGTTGGAAAGCAATGACATAACTATTCCCGGACATGGGGCTAAAATTATCAATTTCAAAAGCATAAATAGCCTCTTCTACACAAGCATCTACTGGCGCAACCAAACATTCTAAATCTGGCGGGTCTACGAGTCGAATTTCTCTAGGGGCTGCTCTTAAAACCGTCCCATCTTCCTGTGTATTAGTATCCGAACAGGCACCATCAGCATCGCAAATAAAATAAGTCAAAATGCCTACATTATCAAAACCTGTATTGCCTTCGGCACAATCTCTGTACAAATGGAATTCCACCAAATATCGTCCATTACCCATACATTCATAGGTAACTTCTCCACCAATAATGTGGACGGCAGATAATTGAAAAGAAAAAAATAGGCAGCATAAGCAGCTAAAAAATCTAATTTGCATGCAAGAAATTTATTCTAAATAGAAGTATTGCTAAAGTATACGAGTATAACTATGAAGTAATGACGCTTATCGCTATCTTTTAATGGTTACCAAACTAACCATGTACTCACTTATTGGACTAATGAAAACGCTTTTTATAGCAAAATCTGTTAAAATTTACGCTTTTATTTAAAAAATTGTCATCAATTGTACTAAAATAAAATTTTATTCAGTTTAAATATCCGAATAAACAAACTTACCATCTTTTCCTATTAACCGTTTAGTTATCAATTACAATTACTGAAATAAACATTGTTAAAATTAAGGTACTAATGAGCACCCCTTCGTCATTTATACCATCCATTTTAACTAACCTTATTTGAACAAGTACTCCCCAAAAACAAAAAATTGCTATTATTCTAATCTTAGATATAGCAAGAATAATTACCTTCGCACAATTTTTGAAAATCAATTGTCGATATTGCTTAGGTAAGTCAATTTTCCAAACATATAACCAGTTTTAAACGAAGTACATGGATGCAATAACTTTACAAAAAACGCCTACTTTTGATACAGATAATTTTGATAATATCTCCAATATTTTAGCCGATGACGGCATTCTTTTATACCCCACAGATACAATATGGGGATTGGGCTGCGATGCGACTAATTCTGTCGCCGTAGAACGGATTTATAATTTAAAACAAAGAGATCAATCTGAACCATTTGTATTATTGGTAGATAGCATTGATATGTTGAAGAAATATGTGGTTGAATTACATCCTAGATTGGAGACCTTGATGATGTATCATACGCGCCCAATGACGGTTATCTATGATCAGGCGAAGCATTTGCCAGAAAATGCACTTGGTCCAGAAGGAAGTGTAGCCATCAGAGTAGCGCATGACTCTTTTTGTCAGCAATTAATTCAGGCAGTAGGCAAACCACTCATAGCCACTTCAGCTAATATAAATAATGAACCATTTCCTAGTACTTTTGGCGAAATTAGCTCTCAGATAATTCAAGGGGTGGACTATGTGGCCAAACATCGAAGATCAGATAAAACACCCAAAGAACCTTCTGTGATTGTGAAGTATGATGGGAAAGGAGAGTTAGTTTTTTTGAGGAGTTAAATATTTTATAGCGATTCAAAATAGAATGTATTATAAGAAATTATATTTTGAATCGCTTCTATTTCCTTTCCTTCTTTTTACTTAAATCTCGAATTACTTCCACGAACCATATTGACACTTTCAGTTTTTTGGCAATTGCAGCAGGAGTTTCTTTTTTTGTCAGCAATGTCTTGATCTTGCTTTCTAGTTTAAGTTCTTTTTGGACTTGCTTGACAAAAGCTATGGTAGTATCAGAAAACTCTGCAATTGAAGGTACGTCTAGTTTCTTCAAGGTCATATTTCGAATAGGGCTAATAGATTTTTTGTATTTTCCCTCTTCAATTCCCTCCTCTCGTCCTTCTTTTTTTATCAAAGCTAAAGTACTCATAATCTTAGATTTTGTGGTAAATTCTATATTGTCTACGATGTCTTGAATTTTTTTAGGGGAACGTTCAATTATTGCGAAAAAATAAGTCGCAATTTTCAGTAAACGTTCTGGATTATCTTCTTCAAAAATAATAGAAATATTTTCTATAAGCAAATCGGCATTAAAGCGATTCGCCATTGCAATCATACTACTACGAAAAAAACGTTCTTCGATGGCTAAAAGTTCTTCGGGTGGTGTATTGGTAATATTTTTAAATAAAAACTGAAAATTAGGCAAATAGGTCTTGAAAGAATCAAAATATGGATGATTTTGAAATAGTTCCGTAATTGTTTTAGGTTGCCAACCTTCTTTTCCATTATAGAAAATTAGAGGTAGTACAGGCTCCAATTTTGTATCCTTTTTTTTGACGAGCGTATATAAAGCTTCCATCATCTATAAGCCAACTTGAATGGCTACATGTTCTTCTGGTTCAGACTTATGTTCCCACAGTAAAGAAAAATAGATGACTTCGGTTGATTCTTTAAATTGGCAGCGATAGACAATATCAGAGTTGAAGGTTTTAAACTTGGCGTTAGTAAAACTAGTATTGGATAATTGTAAGGTATCTAAGTCTATTAACTTAGCTATGGAGGGATAAAAATTGACCAAATAGGCTCTTGCGTTTTCAGCCTCTCGAATGATGACTTTGAAAAAATTATCATCAGGATGTAAGACTTCTTTTTTGTTTTGTTTCTTCATAGTAGGTTTATTGGGCAGCAAAATAAGAAAAATTGGTAATAAAAAGGAAATAAGTGATGAATTATGAATATTCATAACTCATCACTTATAACTCATAATTCATAACTACTTATGCCCATACTTAGTAGAAAACCGTTCAAACAACTCCTGTTGCTTATTTGGTAATACCACCAATTTTCCGCTAATAAAAGCATGACTTAAAATATTGCCTTTATAGTCTAAAGCATCACCTTCGGAGACAAACAAAGTTGCATCCTTTCCCACTTCCAATGTACCTACTCGCTTATCAATACCTAATGCCTTTGCTGTGTTAGACGTAATCGTCTTTAAGGCTTCTTCTTTATCCATACCATAAGCTACTGCCGTACCCGCATAGAAAGCTAAGTTTCTAGCTTGGGATTGCATGCCTTGGTGAGATAAACTAACTGTTACCCCTGCTTCCGTCAATAAATGAGGTAATTCATAGGGTAAATCTACCGCCATATGCGAACGATCTGGTACGCGTTGGGTTTGCGGCAAAATAACAGGGATATTATTCTCTTTTAAGAAATCAGCTACGTATAAAGCTGCTTCATCTGCTAAAAGCGTAATATTTTTAACCCCTTGTTGTTGCGCAAAACGAATAGATTCTACAATTTCTTTAGCAGAACCAACATGCAGGAATAACCGCTTTGAACCATCAAAAAGTCCTTCCATTGATGCCAATTTTACGTTAGTGGTCTTATTTGGTGCTGCCATGTAAGCTTTAGTGGCGGCAAAATGGTCTTTTAATCCATCAATATTTTTTTGATAGTTTTTATTCGTTTCTGTTTTAACGGTAAAAGTATTGAAATCAAATCGTCGAGAAATTCGATTGGGCCAATTTAGATGAATACCCACATCAACGGTGTGTGCTGCATCTTCCCAGTTCCAACCTTCCATTTCCATGACAGAAGAAGTCCCTGAAACCGTACCCCCTCTTGGCGTTGATTCCGCTATTAGGATACCATTGAACCGCATGGTTGGAATGAATTCGGAATCTGTGTTATAAGAAATGATCGATCGAATATTTGGATTGATGGTGCCATGTTCTCTAGAATCACTCATCGCTTTGACAGAAGAAACCTCTTCCAAACCCATTTGACTATTCGGTAAAATAAAACCAGGATAGATATGCTTGCCTGAAATATCAATGACTTGAAAACCAGCTTCGTCCATAGGAGTACTTGCAGCTTGAACAGCGGTTAACTTACCCTTATCAAAAGCAATAAGGCTATTTTGAATAACTTGCCCGTTGCCTAAATGCGCCGTTCCTCCTTTTAATAAAATAGGGCTAGATTGCGCTGCCACAGGAATTGGTACTTGTGCAAAGCCTTGATAGACAAAGCTTAAACAAAAGCAGATTAGATAGAATGATTTTTTCATTTTTTATTGTTTAAACCCACCCCTTGCCCCTCCCTTGAAATGGAGGGGAATCGACTATTTGAAAATTATCGACTTGACTGAATCTTTCAAATAGTAATTGGAGTGGTTACATTTTTATATTAAATCTAACTGTCTAAAGCCTCTCTTCTGACAGTCCATACGGACGGTCTGACTTCTGACAATGAAATGGTCTCATTTAGTGTTCATGCACTGTCTCTTCCCCTAAAATACTATTACAATGGAATTCCATCTTCATTTTAGAACCACTTTTTTTCATCGGAGCGCCACCTTTTTTAGCCGCATTCATCTTCTGAATCAACCTCGCTCGCTCTTTTTGTAAAGTAGCTCGACGGGCCTTATCTTCGGCAATATCAAAATAGATTTTTCCATCAATAAACGTCTTGTCAGCTCGTGCATAAACAGATAATGGATTATCCGTCCAAAGTACCACATCCGCATCTTTACCAACTTTAATACTCCCCATTCTATCGTCTAAGTGCAATAATTTAGCAGGGTTTAACGTCACCATTTTCAAGGCATCTTCTTCACTCATACCACCGTACTTAATCGACTTCGCAGCTTCTTGATTCAATCGACGACCGATGTTTCTATCATCAGAGTTAATAGCTGTTAAGACGCCTTCATTATGCATAATCGCTGCATTATAAGGAATAGCGTACCGAACTTCCCATTTGTAATTCCACCAATCTGAGAACGTAGATGCACCAGCGCCATGTGCTTTCATTTTATCCGCTACTTTATAGCCTTCCAAAATGTGTGTGAAGGTATTGACGTTGAAATTGAATTGTTCTGCTACCTTCATCAACATATTGATTTCCGATTGCACATAAGAGTGACAACTAATAAATCGTTCTTTTTTGATGATTTCTAACATCGTTTCGTGTACCAAATCTCGTCTTGGTGAAACGGTCTTAGCTTTATCTTTTTCAGATAATTTAAGGTACGCATTCCATTTCTTTTCATATTCCAAGGCATTGGTAAACGCATCGACGAATACTTGCTCCACGCCCATTCTCGTTTGTGGAAATCGAATAGAACTCGTACTACGAGAACGTTTTACGTTTTCCCCTAAGGCAAACTTAATAAAACCAGGTGCGTTCTTAATTTTCATTTCTTCAGGACTAGCGCCCCAACGCATCTTTATCAAAGCAGATTGACCACCAACTGGATTGGCAGAACCATGTAGAATCTGTGCCGCAGTAACTCCACCAGCTAAAGCTCGATAAATATCATCGTCTTCGGAGTCAACTACATCGCCAATTCTAACCATAGAAGAATTAGTGGCTACATCGTTAATTGCACTTGCACCAATATGTGTATGCTCGTCAATCACACCAGCGGTTAGGTGTTTGCCTGTGCCGTCAATTTCGGTTGCACCATTCGCACTTAAATTTTTGCCAACTTGAGCAATTTTACCATTGCGCATTAGAACATCCGCATTTTCAAGTACTCCATCCGCCTCATTTGTCCAAACCGTTGCATTTTTGATTAAATACGTTTTCTGACTAGGAAGGGTAGTGGTCCCAAAAGCTTTAAAAGGAAAAGTGACTTGACCCAAAGGTGCTGTATCCTCCTCTTTTTTCATCGTACCTTTTTTACCGGCTGTTTTCTTAGTAGCGGCTTTTGTGGAAGTAGCTGCCCAATTGACCCAACTACCATCGACTAATTGACCTTGTCCTTTCCAACCATCGCTTTCTGTCCATCCCGAAAGTCGAATTTTACCTTTAGCTTCTTTTTCAGGTTGGAAACTTAGGGTAATTAATTCCTCTGAGAACTTAGCTTTAACGCTAATATTAGTGGTATCATCGACAATGATTTTAGCTTTTGGGCTTTTTGCGCCACCACTAACTTCTAAACGGTAAGATTGACCATTGATTTTTAAAGCATATTCCCCACTAAAATCTGTTTTAGCCAATGGACTTAATCGGTAAGGATGACCTTGTATCCAGTTTTCGTGAATGACGGTTTTGGCTTTAAATAAATTACCATTGGTAATTAAGAAATTGGCGTGACTGCCTTTTTTAAGGCTACCAATTTGATCACTCATGCCTAAAAGACTAGCAGGAGTGGTCGTCAAAGCTTTTAAAGCATCTTTTTCAGTTAAACCATGTTTAATGGCTTTGCGCACATTTGCCATAAAATTTGCTCCTTTGTCTAAACCATCAGAAGTCAAAGCAAAACGCACTCCATTTTTAGCTAAAATCCCTGCATTTGTAGGTGCTAATTCCCAATGTAGCATATCCTTATAAGATACTTTTTCTGCATCAAATGGATCTTCTACATCATTTGCTTTTGGAAAATTAACAGGAATAATCATCGTCGCTCGACTATTCTTAATTTCCTGAACTCTTTGGTAAGCATCCGTTCCACCGGAAATGATGTATTGTATACCAAATTCGTCTCCTAATTTATCTGCACGTAGGACATTCATCCAATCGCCTGCTTCAAAAAACTGTGGTAAATTTTGACTAGCAATAAATGCTTCTAAACTTTGGTCTGCGAAAGGCCTGGTCGGTTGACTACCGAACCATTTAGCATCTAAGTAAGTTTGTCGCAATAAAGCAATATGACCCATCCGAGAAACTGGAAAAGTCTGCGCTGAACTTCCTTTATCAAAAGAATAATGGGCAGAAGCTGTATTTTTTAACAAGACTTTATTCTCATTGCTTTCTGCCAAAGTAACGACTACGCCTGTTCCTCTGGCAAAGCCATCAGGATGATAAGTCAATACTGTTCCGAAGCCAGCTTTCCGCATAACACCCGCCGCTTTTCCATCAATTTTAAAAACTTCGCTACCATTAATATGAGCTTTAATGGCTTCATTGGCATTATAAGCACCTTCCGTTTTAGATTGAATTTGTTCGGATGCACCTCGGTTACGGCGTGCTCTTTTTACTTCAGGCATCCCATAATGAGTCTGTAAATCTATCAAGGAAGGATAAATATGTTTGCCCGTTAGGTCAATGCTCGTATAGCCTTTTGGAATAGTCACATTATCGCCAACGGCTTGAATTTTTCCTTCTTTGATTAATAAGGTCCCTTTTTCAATCGTTGTATTTTCATCGACCACGATGGTCGCATTGGTGAAGGCATAAGCACCCATCCGAGTGTCCTGCACATCATTTCGAGGGAATGTCTCTTGGGCTACCGCCAAAATGGACAAGCAACAAAACAAGAGCAAAAGTTGAATTTTCTTCATCAGCTAGTGATTGGTTTTAATTAGTAAATGGATGATTTTGATATTAAAAAAATAAAGGTAGTAAAAAAATTACAGGATGACCTGATTTTGCAACATTTACAGAATTGGATGATAAAACAACCTATATAAATCCATAAGTGATTCCCCGTGAATTTTTAATCCCCACGAATTTTTGATTTTGAATAAGGCGTATACGAAGTTTTTTTCGACGCTGATTTCGCTGTTTGAAGTTATGATTAGTTATGTTTTCTTATGAAAATTTATGCTTTGTGTACTCAAAAAACATCAATAACCATAATAATCAGCGAAATCAGTGTCAAAAAATAGGAACTTTGAAGACTTCGTACAGTCTCTATTATAAATTACTAATTTTTTTGAGTAGGTTATTTTTTGTCAAATTCCTAAAAAAAATTAATAGTGTTTATTCTAAAATTATTCGTGTGGTAGCCCTCTCGCCATTAGCCCTTTGCCTTTCGCCGAATAAAGTCTAACAATCTTGAGGAATCTAATTACCTTGCAACCAATATCGTGTTCATCCCGCATAATCTTGTTATCCTGTAAATATGCTACCATACCAAAATCTAATCCACCTAGACCGAAAAGCGGCAACCCCCGTTTATCTGCAACTCACTAATGAGTTAGTCAAACTCATTCAAAACGGGCAATTATCACCAAGTGCCAAATTACCGAGTAGTCGCACCTTCGCCCAATTATTTCAACTCAATAGAAATACGGTTACGAAGTCTTTAGAAGAATTAGAAGCTTTGGGATGGGTGATTATACGACCCAAAAAGGGCGCTTTTGTAGTTGATACTTTCCCGATAATTAAACCGAATAAATGGTCGAAAAAAACGGATACAAATGAATTAGTAACTACCAATCATTTTGAATTCTATGGTTTCCCTAATTTAAAACGACCGAGAGCTTTTCAACCCAATTTTGGATTTGATGATGGCTTGCCAGATGTTCGACTAGCACCGATAGACGAGTTGGCAAGAGGCTATGCTCGAAATGTTCGACAATTGGCTTTTGAAAATGATTTGAGTTATCAAGAAGGTTTTGGAAATTTGCTATTGCGGGAACAATTGGTCAAAATGTTGAACGAAACGAGGGGCTTGAATATTAAAATAGACAATGTTTTAATCACTAGAGGCACGATAATGGCGATTCATTTAGCAGTAGCGGCAAGTATCCGAAAAGGAGATAAAGTGATTATTGGTGACACGAATTATCAAACGGCTAATATGGTAGTTGAACATCTAGGCGGCGAGCTAATTAGAATCCCTGTGGATGAAAAAGGAATTCAAGTAGCTAAGATTCGAGAAGTTTGTGAACAACAAGCCATTCGAGCCATTTATGTGACATCTCATCATCATCACCCAACGACGGTAACACTCAGCCCAGAAAGGCGCTTGCAATTACTAGAAATGGCAAAGCAGTATAATTTTGTGATTTTAGAAGATGATTATGATTATGATTTTCATTTTGGCAATAGCCCCGTTTTACCATTGGCAAGTGGTGATGTGAAAGATAGGGTCTTATATTTTGGTTCTTTTACTAAGATTATTGCACCTGCTTTTCGAGTGGGCTATTTAATAGGCCCTGCTCGCTTAATTCGAGAATTGCCTAGATTACGGCGTACTTTTGATCGACAGGGAAATACGGTACTGGAAAAGACCATTGCAGATTTATTGATAGATGGCACGATTCGACGACATTTAAAAAAGTCTTGGCGGCATTATAAAGAAAGACGAGATTTCTTTTGTGATTTATTAAAAAAGGAATTGGGCGATTTAGTGGACTTTCAAAAACCGACAGGTGGTATGGCAGTTTGGGTGAAATTTGACGATCAGATTAAAGTAGCTCAATTGAGTAGACAGCTCATTCAAAAAGGGATTTTCTTTTCGGACGGTAGTAATTATAATCCACCTAATCAGGAATTAAATAGTGTTCGGATGGGTTTTGCGGCTATGAATTTGGAGGAGATTGAGTGTTGTGTCGGTGTTTTGAAAGCATTGATTTGAATCACTAGGTTGTTAAAAATTATTTCTTCTACGAATATAGCGAGAAATAATTTTTAACAGCCTAATTTTTAGCAAACCTATGATTTCTGCTGTACTAGCGAAAACCAATTACCAGAGTCATCCTTAAACATCGCTTCTACCCCATAAAACTCTTCGGTGGGTGTTTTAGAAAATTCTACGCCTTTATCTTTTAACTCTTGGTAAGTGGCATATATATCTTTGGTTTCAAAAACACCAAAACCAAAAGTACCATTACTTATCATTTCGCTTAACCGTTCTGCAACTTCTTTATTGCTTGTATTAACGGGCATTAAGGTTATTTCCAAATCAGGTTGTTCCTTGGGAGAGACCGTTAACCAAAAAGAGCCATCACCAATTGGAATATTCATTTTCTCCGTAAATCCTAGCTTGTTGACATAAAAGTCTCTAGCGCTTTCTTGATTCAGGACATAAATTGAAGCATGTGCTAATCGGGTAATCATTGAATTAATTTTAAATGAATAAATATAAAATATTGATCCCCAAAATAACAAAGACTCATTTAAAAAGGCTTATCGAAAATTGCTATTCTTTCCAACCAAGATTTTCAGCGAAACAATTAGGAATAAAATTAAGTGGTTTATTGCCTTGCTGTACTTGCAATTGTTTTTGCTTTTCCAAATATGCTTTTGGAGACAAACCGGTAATTTTTTTAAACAGATGAGTGAAAGAAGGAATACTTTCAAATCCTATATTAAAGCAGACTGTTCTAATGGGTTGCTGTTGCTTGAATAATTCTTTCGCTTGATTAATTCGAACATCTTTTAGATACTGATGTGGTGATTTTCCATAAGTCTGTTTAAATAGCCGTAAAAAATGATATTTTGAAAGGCAAGCTTGGTCTGCAATTTTATTTAAATCAATTTTTTGAGCATAGTGGGCATCTATATATAATTTTGCGGCGACTACTCTGCGATAGAGATACATTTTGGGATGAATTTCTTCTTTCATTTTAGTCGTTTTTAAGGAGAGAAGTTATGTTTTTCTTATTTTCTAAACATCAAAAAAGCCTAAAGTTTATGACTTTAGGCTTTTTTGATAGTAGAAATGGAGATATACGGGTGCTACTTTTACTTCAATCTAAACTCTCCACGACCAGCTATATATCCTTTATTATAAACCTCTACTGAATAAAGGCCTTTCTCAAAACCAGTAGTAGGTTCCCAATTCATACAGATATTACCGCTTTCATTTTGGTAATCAACCGTTTCGGCTTTTGTAAAACGCATTTCTTCTTTAGTCGATTCATCTTTAAGAATGCCAGACCCCATTTCTTCAATTGCTAATGTTTCACCAAGAGGGGTAATGATTCGAATATGGAAGACTTCTTCTCCTGGGTTGGTGACTAAGTTTTCAGAAGTATTAAAGCATAATTCTAAGCGATCCACATTTTTAGCGTACTTTTTCTTCGCAGCTTTGCCATTCTTACGCAATTTCCAGCCAGTTGCTGTTACATCTGCTACTTTGATAACAGAAGCAATATTTACCTTCTTATCCAGCATTGAATTACGCGTAGCCAAGTCTTCTTTTTCAGAGACTAACTGCGCTCGTGCTGTTTCTAATTGCTCATTTTGAGCAGATTTGGCAGTTAAGTCTTGTTCTAAAGATTTTTTCTGATTATCTAAATCTGTATTTTGTGCCAATAAAGCTTCATTTTCAGCCTTTAAAGTATTCACTTCCGCTACGTACTGGTCTAGTTGGCTACGCATTTCACTCATTTCCGCCTGTACTTTTTTATAATCATTCTTAGTCCGTAATAAAGAGCTAATTTGATTTTTCTTAGCTTTTAACTCGTCTTTCTGTTTTTCAATCAAGGCATTTAATTCTTCGTTATTGCCTTTCATCTCATCTAATTCAGCAACTGCTTCGTTATAGGTATCGTTTAGTTCGTCGTAAATTTTTCCTTTTGTATTAATATCTTGTGCTAACTTTTCTGTTGTCTCTTGTAAATTTTGGTTAGCAAAAAATAAGTACCCGCTCAAGCCTAATAGCCCTAAAATGGCAACCATAGCAATGGCGAATAAATTTGATTTTGAATTACTGCTACTCATGTTGTTAAATTTTAAATAAGATTAATGAAGGGGTGATAGCGTTGGTGTATATCATCTCTATCGCAAGCAAAATCATTAATCAAAGCTAATTTGTACTGTTTAATGGTTAAATTGCTATACGGTTATATTGTTACTCGAACTGGTAATAGTAAAGTGTTGTTTGATAACAATATAGCAATTCAATAATAAGGCAATTTTAAAATTAAAAGTCCAATTATTAAACTAGCACGGTATGTTTTGTTTATCTATTGTCGAAAATAAGTATTGCATTGTTTGAAGATGCAAAGTTAGGTTTTAATAGCGTATTAAAGTGTCGGATTATTGCTTATAGGAAATATTTATTTTTTGTTTATGAGTGGAATCTTATTTGGCTTAGATTTTAGTTTTTCTTGTTTTAAGACAAGTTGGCATTAAAAATAAAAGGACAACTTGAATTGAATCAAGCTGTCCTTTTGTTATAAATAACTACGAGGTAGTTATTTAGTTTACAGATTTTTCTAATTCTTTACCAGGCTTAAACTTGATAACTTTCTTTGCTGCAATTTGAATAGATTCTCCAGTTCGAGGATTTCTACCAGTTCTAGCTGCACGCTCAGAGATTGAGAATGTACCAAAACCTAACATAGCAACTTTGTCACCATTCTTAAGGGTAGTTTCAATATTTGCTAAAACGCAGTTTACTGCATCTGCAGCTTGTGCTTTAGTAAGGTTAGCATCTTCTGCTACTTTGCTGATTAAATCTCCTTTGTTCATTTTGAAAAATTTTTAAATGTGCTTTGAAAAAAATCGGTCGCAAAACTATAGGGTTCAACTTTCAAAACAAAATTTTTTTAGAAAAATAATTGAAAACCCTTTGTCTATAAAGCTTTTAAGCGATTTATTTGATTTTGTAATACGGCAAAGATAAAGGATATTTTTTTATTAAAACAAATTGTTTGTCATTTATTTTGTATTTTTTATTTATTTATGGAATAAATAATGATGTTTTTTGTTTGATGAAAATGAAGGCACTTATTTGTTTTTAGTTGAATTTCAATAGATTATATAATTTGCTTTTAGTATCATTTAAATCTATAGATATTAAATAAATATTATAATTATTTTATATTGATTGTTAAAAGATTGCAGTATTTTAAAGAATTATTTTTTTAGAAATATCTGTTTTAAAATCAAAAAAGTTACTAACATTTTGAATATAGAGCTATTTTAGTTGAAAATGACTAGATTTTTCGCTTGATTCTCTGGTTATTGATTGGTAAATGTTAAGGATACCTTAAAAAAGGTAGCTATAAGCAACCTAAATTAGAAGTTTCTGTCTATTATTTTAGTGAATATAATATATGTAAGCAGTATTTTAGGATCATTTTTGATCAATTTTTAAAAAAACACACCAATTTTGTAGCTTGACTACTTACACTAAACTACTTTTATAAAACCATTTTCAGATCATGAAATATACCGTATCTCTTTATTTATTGACCCTATTCTTGCTGAGTAACTTGGACTTGTCTGCTCAATGCGATGATTGCTATGAGACACCTTTTTTGGGGGTTTATTCTAATGGAATTTCTAGAAATAAAGCGAAGAAATTGCAGTTTGAAAATAGCGAAGGCAGTTATGTGACAGGCGTTATAGGAAATACTGCAGCTGAAAAAGCTGGCTTACAACCCTTTGATTATATTTATGGAATTGATGAATATCGAACGGACTATGGTCGGTCTCTAACCTATATTTTAAAAAAGTACGATCCAAGAGATGAGGTAACCATTCACTATTATAGAAAGGGAGAAAAACAAAGTAAACAGGTACGACTGGGAAAGCGATCGGATGCAGAATACAATAAAAGGAGTAAACGAGAAGACCCCTTTTTAGGGGTTGAGCAAAGTAGCAAGAATTGGGACGAATCCACTTTTGGGGTTCGAGTTAATGTTGTAGATAATTCTACGGCGGAATCAATAGGCTTAGAAAATGGAGATTTAATTACCCATATTAATGACTTTCCTATTTTAGATTGGACAGATATGGGAACGGCGATTGATATGATGGAAGTGGGTAATCAGATGAAAGTGGCTTATGTGCGAAGGGGCGAAACTAGAAATAGTAGCGGTACCATTAAATCATTGGCGGATACAAAATATAGTTCCAATAATAGTTATTCCAACTCAAATAGTCGAAATAGTAAATCTGGAAAAACGAGTTATAGCTATCAATCCGATGGGCAAAAAAAGACTAGGGTAGAAGTGTGGACCAAAACAGATACTAGAGATGATGATTATGAGGATATACCAGATACTAGAAATGTAGCTGGGATGCAAGTGAGCATGGATGATTTATCGAATGCTACTATTGTGCAATTGAATGAACGTCATGATCTGGCTATTTCTACCAATAATAAACTGTCTATTAGTAACTTAGCGATAACCCCAAATGTAAAAGAGGGACAATTTGATTTAAAATTTGAGGTGGCAAGTAAAGGAAATACGATCGTAGATATTTATAATGAAGATGGTCGGAATATATATAATTATGAGTTAGGTGATTTCTCTGGCGACTTTGAAGATACGGTTGATTTGGCACAAAATGGAACTGGTGCCTACTATTTAATTATCCGTCAAGATGAAAAAAATATAGGCAAGACCTTAAATTTAAATAGAGGTTAGTCAAAAAAATAATCCTTACGTAAGGGTTTTTCTCATTATTTCAATAGCCTTTCTGTAGTGTAATTCCTGCGGATAGCGCTTTGAAAAATGTACAGGGGTTTTATGGTCAAAGTTCGCTTTGCTGTAAGCCCTTTTTGTTTTTGGCTAAAGTTTATTAGTTTAGCGGTTTTGAGTGAAAAGGGGTAATGAGTTTAATAAGGTAATAAAGTAATCTCATCAATCTCATATACTTATCAATCTCATAACCTCACAAATCTCATCATCTCACAAACGCACACATTATGATATCAAGAACACAAGCAAGAGAAATTTTAGCGAGTTATACGACAGGCGCTTCGTTATTACGTCATGCACGAACAGTAGAATTAGTCATGGAAGCTTTGGGTAATCATTTGGGAGAGGATGCAGATAAATTTGCCGTAACTGGATTATTGCACGATGCAGATTACGAAAAATATCCAGAAGAACATCCAAATGTCATTGTGAAACAGTTAAATGAGATGGGCGAAACAGAACTAGCGCATGCCATTGCAGGACATTACACTAAATGGAATGTGCCAAGAGTTTCTGTTTTAGACAAGGCGATTGTAGCAGCGGATGAATTAACAGGATTTATTGTAGCCGCAGCGTTGATTCGACCAACTAAGATTGAAGGGATGTCCGTTAAGTCGGTGAAAAAGAAATTTAAGAATCCAAAATTTGCCGCAAAGGTAGATAGAGAAGAGGTTCGAAAAGGCGCAGAACTACTAGGTTGGGAATTAGGTGAATTAATGGGTTTTATTATAAAGGTGTTAGAGACCAATAAGGAAGAATTGTTATTGGCGGCTGATTCCGGACCACTTACATAAGGGCTTTTGTAAAAATAATCTACATATACGAACTAGGAGGATGGGAAACTGATTTAGACAGATCGAACGGATTTAGACAGATTTTCCTTATAGCGTATTCGAATGTATTTTGCGTGGGTGATTTAAGCATAATAATTTGACGGCATTAGTGTTTATTCTAAAATAAATCGTACGGGAAGTGTTTCCAGAACTCCAAGTTCTGGAAACACTAAGTCTTTTAGAATAATATCTGATAGATGATGCTAAATCAGTAACTAACCCTCACTAATCAGCGCTCGATACTACAAAAAACAATCCGCGGGAATAAAAATCCGTGGGGAGAATTACTATTCTTATAAGATTTGTAACTAATTAACTTACATTAATCAACATTCGGCACAACAAAAAACAATTCGTGGGGAAAACTTCTTCCATAAAATCTGTAATTAAAATAAACTGTTAATTTTTTAACAGTAATCTTGACTTTATTATAAAAAAGCCTCATCTTTGAATTGTTAAAAAATTAACAGTAAGAAATCACCCACTAATTATGAATCATTTATCCCTGCAAGAATTAAGTCGTCGAGAGCGCCAAATCATGGAATTATTTTTCCAAAACGGACCACTTTCCGCCAATCAGGTGATAGAATTATTACCTGATAATCCAAGCAATGCAACCGTTAGAACATTACTTAGAATTTTAGAAGATAAAGGGCAGTTAATGCACGAAAAAGAAGGCCGTCAGTTTATTTATTTTCCAGTAACCCAACATGCAAATACTGGTGGAAATGTTTTTAAAGATATGCTGAAAACCTTCTTTAAAGGCTCCCTTACCGATGCGGTTGCTACCTTCATGGATGATCCAGAAACAGAAATGACCGCAGAAGAATTGGATGAATTGGAAGCCCTAGTTAAGAAAGCAAAAAAGAAATAAGCACTTTAAGGACAATCATTTGAAAACACCGCATTCCTAACACTTCAAAAATCACCACCAATGGAATTTTTAATTGGTATCACTATAAAAGCTACTTTTATTTTATTGTTTTCTGGTGCTCTTTTATGGGTGCTAAAAAATGCAACGGCTACTTTAAGACATTGGGTCATAAGTTTGACCATGATTGGTTTATTGATATTACCCGTACTGGTTTGTATGCTCCCTGATATGTCGGTAACTATTCCTTATTTACCAGCCGAAAAACAAGCTATTGAACGGATTGCTCCTAAAATGATGGAAACACCCGAAAGTGTTACCAATGTTGATCTAGAATTGCCCCAAAAAAGACCTTTTGAACTTAAAGGGAAAGTGGAAAATTATCAAGTAAATATAGAAAAAACAACTGATAATCAACTAGATACGATAAATGAAAATCATGTTGCTGTCAAAGCAACCAAGACTATTTCTTCGGAACAATTACTGTTGTTTGTTTGGTTAATAGGTTGCCTGTTTTTCTTACTTAAATTGTTAATTGGGAGATTATTGATTCGTAAGATAACAATAAATAGTGAATCATTTTTATTAAAAGAAGACTTGAAAAACTATGTGGCTACTTTAACAAATAAACAAGTTGACTTTCGGATAAGTAAGGCTATTAAAACACCGATGACTTGGCGAGGATTCAAACCAGTTGTTTTGTTACCATTGGAAGCTAGGTCATGGTCTACAATAGTCTTAAAGACGGTGTTACTACACGAATTGAGTCACATCAAGAGAAATGACTATTGGTTACATACTTTAGGACTAATAACTGTTTGCTTATATTGGTATCATCCCTTGGTTTGGATAATGAAAAAACGACAATTATTAGAACGAGAAAAAGCTTGTGACGAAGCCGTATTAAGGGCAGGCATTCCTCAGCAGAATTATGCAGAACAATTAGTACATATTGCTCGACAATTATCGGGTAGGTCTACCATAATTAGTGAGACGGCTTTACCAATGGCTAAAATTTCTCAGACTAAAGCACGGATTTTGGCTATTCTACAGTTTGATCAACAACAATTCAATTTTTCTACGTGGAAACAATGGAATTGGGGATTGTTTTATGCTTGTGTGTTTCCTATGTTGGCAGCCTTTACGCCTGTGGGTGAAGTTATGCAAACTCATTTTGATTTGCCAAAGTTAGAGCGAATTGACCGTTTTTTAACAACTAATAGCATAGCTGATTTAATCATCTCTACTACTATTTTTAATGCTTCAGAAAATGAACTTTACGAATCTAATTTGGAAACGGATAATCAAGGAATTGAAATTGATAATGCCGAAGCTATTCGGCTATCTAATCATCTGAAAATGCTGGAAAAAGAATATGATTTATTGGGAATAGCTCCACCAATAGAAGAAATAAAGATACCTCTGAGGCCTCAAAAATCGGGTTTGTATGGCAAATGGAAAGCGGGAAAAAGTGAGTTTACCATTTGGACGTATGGGGAATTTAAAATTATTCCTACTCCTCCTTATATTGAAGTGATGGATATGAGTGGAATTGTTTTTATTGAGGAATATATACCCGGACTTTTTAGAGATAAAGTGAATCAATTGACAATCGGTAAAGCACCTGTAGATGGAAGAATGGGGGAGGGATATAAAGGAAAACTATCTGCATTAATTACGAAAGGAACACCTATTAAAGTTTGGAGTGATAATACTGATTATGAGGATTGGATGGCGACAAAAGGGAAAGATTTACCAAAGTATCTACTAAAGAAACAAAAAGAACAAGCAATTATAGGTGTAACAGCTGAGAATAAGGAATGGAAGAAACGAATTGAAGGTTCGAAGAAATGGCTGAATGGTTTTTTTGTACCAGAAGAGCATAGCATAAAACAAGTAAAAATAGAGGATAGACGTTTAGTGCTTGATTTGAGTAAAATTCCTTATAAACAACTCGATTTACCGCAAGGAAATCTAGTGACGAAGAAAATGGGAAGAACTGTTTTACCTGAAAACGGCAATGGTGGCACTATAGGAAATTTGAGTACTAATCCTAAAGGTATTAAGTATATTACGGTATTAAAGGGTAATCAAACACCTGCTTTAATCAAAGATTTTAATTTCCATTTGGCGGAAAATGATTTTAAGAATGTAAAATTTAGCCTCCAATTATACAATATAGTGAATGGAAAAATTGGCTATGCTATCACCAAACAACCTATTCCATTGACGTTAGCAGCTGACCAAAAAGGATGGATTAAAATGGATTTAAGCACTTTTAATATCGTGACAAAAGGGGATGTCTTAGTGGTATTGACCAATAATGGTTTTTCAGGGACTAAGCGACGGACAAAATTATATTTTTCTTTTGCAAAAAAACATCAGGATTACCAGCCCTTATTGGTTGATAACAGTTGGAAAACTAAAATTTGGGAAAAAGCTTTTGCTATGTATTTAGGGGTGGAACAAGCACCTGATAGGGTTGGATTTATTGATAATCAAGAAAATAGAAGGTTGCATGGTAAATGGAAGCAAGGGAAAAGTGAGTTTACTATTTGGATTGATGGAGAGTTTAAAATTATTGAGGAGGCACCTTATATAGAAGTTGTTTCCGATGATGGAATGGTGATTATTGAAGAATATGAAGACAGGCTTTTGGGAGATAAAGTTCATAAACTATTATTGACTAAAGCACCTTACGATGGTAGAATGAGGTCCTTGAATTGGAGGAAATCAATTTTTGATAGTCCGCTTATTGAAAAAGGAACACCGATTAAAATTTGGGATAGAGTATTAAGTAATGGTAGCTATGATAAATGGATGAGAACAAAAGGGCATCAAGTTGCTCAATATCTAGCGAGTAGGAAACAAGATTATTTGATTCAAATCCAAAATTCCGAAAATAGAGTATGGTCGCAAAAAGTCGAAAGAGGCAAAAGAATGATCGATTTTCATTTTACACCAGAAGAACAGATTATAGCTAAAAAAGAAAGAATAAGACGACGGGCTGAACTCCAATCAAGGAAAATTCCTTATCGAAAATTAGCTTATCCAATCGAGGAAGGCCAATCAAATATTATTGGCAGAACAAATTTATCAGGAAAGGATATGGGGAATGATTGGCTCATAAAAGATTGGCGTCCTAATGGCACTCAATACATGACGGTCTTAGAAGGTAATACTCAACCCGCTTTAATCAAAGCATTTAATTTTCATTTATCGAAGAATGATTTTGTCAATTTATCATTTGAATTGCAGTTATATAATGTAGTGGATAATGAAATACAATATGCTATTACCAAATCTCCTATTCCCATCCAAATCAAAGAAGGAAGTGGTTGGATTAAAAAAGATTTAAGTACTTATGGAATAGTTACTCAGGGAAATGTATTAGTCGCTTTGGAAAATACAGATTTTTCTGGACCTAAAAATGAGAAAGGCTTGTACTTTTCCTTAACGGATGATTACGAAGTCTACGAAGCTATTATTTCCAGTATGTTTAAATGGAAAAATCAAAGGATTCTGGAACAGGCTTTTGTGATGAATTTGGAGATAGAGCAGCATTCTGATAAAATAGGATTATTAGAAAAGGGCGCTAGTGAACGTATATCACAACCTAAGGTATCAAGTGTTTCTGCTGAAACAATAGTAAAGACTGCAATTAATAAATTAACTACAAACTATATCCAAAAACCTCATTCTGCCGATCTTTATTATCTATATAGTAGTCTTAGCCCATCAGATTCTTTAGCTTATCAATCCGAGGCAGTACTCAAATATTATGATTCCAAAGGGTATCAAAAAAGAGGGTGGCGAAATGCGGCAACTTCGAGGTACGCTAAATTGGAAGAAGGAAGAGTGATCGTCGGTGAACAAAAAGAGCAAATGGAATTATCAGAATTGGGTCGATTCTTTGTCTTTTGGTCACACGAACCCATTATCACAAATGATAAACCACTTTCGGAGAGTAGTATGAATGCCTACAATTATCAATTAGTGGGAACGAAGGAATTTATGGGGCAGCAAGTTTTTGAAATTGATTTTGTTTGTACCAAACTAAAAGATAGATTTGCTGGATTACCTTCTCTTAAATACATGAAAGGGAAACTTTATATCAATCAAGCAGATTATGCCATCGTAAGGTATGAACATAGCCATTTAATGGACTATGAATTTAGTGGCAAACATCCTAAAAAAAGAGGGAATTTAAAGGAAAGAAAGATTATTGAAAGTTCCAGAATAGAAATTTTCTCAAAAAACAAAGCGGGATATTACCTTGATTATGCAAAGAATATAGAGCAACATGAAAGTCAGCATACTTTACTGAATGGGCAAAAAGAAATACGCAAAGGTAAAATTATGGAAGAATACCAGTATGCTAATATTGATACTAAAAATGTTGAACCACTTACTGAAAATCTTTTAAAATTCAATAAGGAAACAATCTACAATTCGGATTTTTGGAAGGAGTTTGCGGTAAATCTAAATGAAAATAGATAGTAGCAAAAGTCAGGACTGCCAACTGCCGCTGCCTACTGTAATACTGCCTACTGCTTCAAAGGAATCTCTTTAATTGGAATCAAAATTTCTACTTTGGTACCCAAAGAATCTTGGGTAGTTTCGTCGATCAAATCAGAGGTAAAGACAAATACTTTTTCCACAAAACGAGAATTATGTAATAACCTAAGTCGATCTTCGGTAATAGTCGTACCTTTTGATTGGTGTTTGAGATAGGTCTTTTCTTTTTCTTTAATTTCTTTGGCTCTTTTTCGGCCGATACCATTATCTTCTACGGTACAAAGAATGGTATAGTCGTCTTTGAGGCTAAAATTGACCTTTACCATGCCACCTTCTTTGGTTCTCAGCCCATGTTCAATCGCATTTTCTACATAAGGCTGAACAATCATCGTAGGAACCCCAATAATATCTTCTTCTAGTTCTTCTGCAAGGGTGATTTGATACTGTAATTTGTCTCGAAAGCGTAATTTTTGGTTGATGAATAAATAATCTTCTAAGAATTCTTTTTCTTTTTCTAGGGAAATAATTTCTAAATCGGAATAGTCTAGACTTTGGCGCATCAACTTAGCAAATTTAGCCAGATACTTAGCAGCATCTTTGACTTCTTTCGAGGTAATATAATTTTGAATAGAGTTCAGCGCATTATACATGAAATGCGGATTCATTTGCGCCCGTAAAGCTTTCAATTGAAGACTAGTTGCTTGTAATCGGAGCAATTTGGCTTCTTGCGCTCGCTTTTCTGCTTCATATTTGACCTCTAATTCTTGTGCTCTTTTATTTAGAATGTTCTCATTATCTCGCTCTTTTACCTGAGAATAGAAGACTTGGTATTCATAGGCATTTTTATAATCGCCGTTTTTAGCATATAATTGAGCAATACTCATTGCAATTTCCGATAATTGCTGATAGTCTTTAGCAATTTGCGCAAAATCGTAGGCTAAAATGAAATGTTTTTCTGCTAGGGCACGTTCATTTTGTGCCATATATAATTTAGCTTTCCAGACTTCTATAACCGAGAAGTTTTTAGCATTTCGTTCTACCTTTGTTTTATAAATGTATTCTGCTCGATCATACATTTTTAATGCCTCCTCATAATTATCCCGTAAATAGTAACAATAACCTAAATTTCCATAAGCACTAGCTTGGGATTCATAGCTAATCATGTCCTTAATTTGAATCGCTTGCCTAAACGATTTTTCTGCACTTTCAATTTCGTCTAGGCCAATATAACACTTTCCAATATTGACATAGTGATAACTCAAACGAGTTTTCATGCCCGTAATCTCACAAATTTCTAGTACTCGATTATAGTTTTTAACAGATTTCTCTAAGTCATTTAAGCGAGTATAAATATGCCCTAAACCACTATGAATAAGCGTTAGGAAATAATAATCTTTTAAGGTTAAATTTTGGGAAGCGGTATTAACTTCTTGTTCTGCTTTTAATAATAATTCAACTGCCTTTGCATATTCATCGTACTCGCCATAATACAAATTGATAGATCCTTTTCTTGCGATAATTCGAGCATTTAGTATAGGATCAGGATAAGCTTCTAAGTGTTTTTCTGCTTTTTCTAGAAAAGAAAGGGTATCTTCTAATTTTTCTAAATTAATACAAATACCTGCATAATCAATATAAATCTCGGCTTGCCTTTTTAAATCGCCTTGCTCTTCTATGATGGCCATCGCCTTTTTTAGATGAGTTTCTGCTAAGGGATAATTATAAAATTGATTTTCAATGAAGGCAGAATTTAAATGGAAATTAAGTTCCTGGTCGGCATTAGGTTTTCTTTTAAGCAAAGAAAACTGTTCTTTTAAAAGCACCTTTGCACGTTGAATATTTGTGTAGGAATAAACGCTGGTTAGGTCATCAATAATTTTGGCCTTCAACTCAGGACGTCGAGTAATAAGCAATTGTTTTTCCAATTCTTCTAAATCAAGAATAGGGGAGAAATAATCGAAAAGTGAATTTAATGCTGCCATTTAATTTGAAGCCTAGATTGTTTATGATTCGCTATGTTTTATACTGTAAAGTTAGAACGAGAATTCTATCTAAAAGTTATCTTCCTGAGAAGGTCAGTCAAATAATTGATATATTCAGAAGTCAGATCGAAAAATAAATTTTTCTGTCAGAAGTCAGATTTAAAACCAGTAGTTTAACTGAATCCCATCTGACTCCTGACAGTTTATTTATGTAATAAACTGTCTGACTTCTGACCTCTTATTTGGATACCTATTTTAATCTGATTCTCTATAGTTCCTTAAAACAGAAACGGGCTGCATTAAAAAAATGCAGCCCGTTTCTGAACTGAAAGAGTGTACTATGTTTACTGTGGGGTTGGCCCACCGAGACTCATGTTCCACTTATTAGAGGATTTTTTCCCTCCTTTGTAGCGGTCCAATTCATTGTCACTCAATGTTTGGAACTCTTTTTTAACATCGTCCAAACTTTTGTTACCTTCGTTATTACTGTTTCCCATAGTATAAACTATTTTAAGTTTAACTGAAATAAAACCGTTTACTCATAGTAGTAAACCATATTCTTGGCATAAAGTTACGATTATTTAAATAATATCAAAAAGCAAACCTTATTTTTTTTCCTTTTTTTTGTAAAAACTTATCTTTTGCTAAAAAATTGGCAAAAAAATACCATTTCATAATCTTTTTTTATAAATAAAAGTAATATATGATGATTTGTTAAATGTATAGTAGTGGCAAACGATTAGAATAGGGTTAATTATATTTGATATTTATTAATTTATATATTTTTGATAACCAACAAAGAATTGATAATGCATAATTGAGTGAACTGACTTTATTTAAAAGTACAGCCACTCATTAAAGATTTTTATCATTACTTACTTAAGTTCCGAATAAAAAAAGAAGGGACATAATTTTACCATCTAATGAGGGCACTTCCCCAAGTAAATCCACTTCCAAAAGCGGCTAAACAGACTAAATCTCCTTCCTTAATTTTCCCTGCTTCCCATGCTTCACATAAGGCAATTGGAATAGAAGCTGCAGTCGTATTACCATACTTTTGAATATTGTTATACACCTTGTCTTGACTTAATCCCATGCGTTTGGCAACAAATTGACTAATTCTAAGATTGGCTTGATGAGGAATCAACATATCTATGGCATCTGATTTTAGATTAACCTCGGTTAATGCTTCGTTGATGACTTCTGGAAATTTAGTGACGGCTAATTTAAAGACAAATTGTCCTTCCATTTCTGGATAGAGTTGTCCTTCATCCATCATCTTTTGGGTAGCGAAAATCTCACCGAATTCTATATCTTTATCAAATCCAAATCTGTCTTCCAAACCTAGTTTATCTGCGTGGTAACCTCCATGAGATCCTGGACTGATAAAGGCTAATTTTTCGGCGTAAGTTCCATCCGAATGCAATTTGGTCGTTAAAATACCTTTGTCTGCTTCCTCGGTTGGCTGAATAACTGCCGCACCAGCACCATCCCCAAAAATCACCGTTACGTTTCGGCCCTTAGTAGAAAAATCAAGTCCCATAGAATGCATTTCAGAACCGACAACTAAGACATTTTTGTACATGCCTGTTTTTACAAATTGGTCGGCAATCGACAAACCATAGATAAAACCAGAACATTGGTTTCGAATATCTAAAGCGCCTATTTCCGTTTTGGTAATGCCCAATTCTCGTTGCATTAGCACACCACTACCTGGAAAATAATAATCTGGACTTAAAGTAGCAAATATAATAAAGTCTACATCTTCAGGCGTAATTCCTGCTCGTTCTATTGCTATCCGAGCCGCCGCCGCTCCCATAGTAGCAGTTGTTTCCTTATGTTTTTCTGCATATCGTCGTTCTTTTATACCTGTTCTTTCTTGAATCCATTCATCAGACGTATCCATTACTTTGATTAAATCATTATTCGTGACCACTTTTTGCGGTACATAATGACCGATTCCTGCAATTTTTGAATTTAGCATCCTATATTTTTTTAACAAATGAAACGGGGTTGTGTGAAAAGTCCCATGTTTAAATTTTAGCAATTACTAACAATACCTTTGTAAAGTTACAAAGGTTTTTTTTTGAAATTAAGGCTTTTTACAGCACCCCTTCTTGAAATGTATGACCTTTTAATTTTAAAACGGAGCGTAAATTCGCCAAATCTATTCGATTTTCAAAATAAATTAAAAAAAAGTGGATATTATTTGTAAATACATAGGAGTCTGATGTATATTTGTCCTATGTATTCAAAAGAACTTTTAAAAGGCACTTTAAAAACGATTATTCTCAAACAATTGGCGGATAATGGTCGCATGTATGGGTATGAAATTACCCAAAAGGTGAAAGAACAAACTGATGGTCAATTGGAATTACGAGAAGGCGCGCTCTATCCAACTTTGCATAAACTGGAGGCAGAAGGCCTAGTCGTCACGGATAAAATATTTATTGGCAAACGTGTGCGGAAATATTATGCGTTAACACCAAAAGGTACGGAGGTAACTTCTTCTAAAATTATGGAGATTACTGCTTTTTTTGGTATGATGCGTGGTCTTTTGGGGGTGAAGTAATCAGTACGGATAAATCCTGCGTTACCGATTGTTCTATTTATTAAATACTGTCAAAACAACAAAAATGATTTTATCTGATACTCAACTAGATTTTATTACCGAGGAATTGAAAAAATGGGGCTTATCTTATCAACCATTGGAAGAAGAAATGATAGATCATTTTGCTTGTTTGGTAGAAACCGAAATGGAAAAAGGGGATTCTTTCTTGGAGGCAATGGAGAAGGTATTTGGAAAAATGGAAACAAAGCAATTATCCACGATTGAACAAGAAACAATTTCTTTACAAACCTATAAAACTACAACTCTGCAAAGCGTCAGCAGTTTTATGGCAGCCTGTGCAGCCCTATTATTATTTGGCTTGTTTATCTATCAAACGCCAATCCTACCTGATGAAAAAGAATATGCGGAACAGACACCAACTTTCCTAGAATCAGTACCGACGGCGATTTTTGTTAACCAAGTCGAGCCACCAAGTCGGTCTCCTTTGGGGGAGGACCTTAAAATTACAAGTGGTTTTGGTATGCGATTTCACCCTATTTTCAAAGAAAGGAAAATGCATAGAGGGGTTGACTTAAAAGCGAAGATGGGAACACCTGTTTATGCAACGGCAGATGGGGTCGTTTTAAAAGCCATTACGCATAATAAATATGGAAAAATGATTGTGCTTAAACATGACGATACTTACCAAACGTTGTATGCCCAATTGTCTGCTTTTGATATTAAAACAGGGACGGCCGTAAAAAAAGGAGATTTAATTGGTAGAGTAGGGAGTTCTGGACTATCCACGGCTCCGCATTTACATTATGAAGTGTTAAAAGATGGGAAAGCGGTAAATCCTGAAAAGTATTTTTAACTTTGATCATTTAAAAGATTGTAGGAGGTTTTGAGAAATCTTCCAGTAACAGGAAGTTACTGGAAGATACCCCAAACCAAAATCCCTATAACCTTTCATGTTAATCAAAAATAAAAAGTATGCAACGGTTTTTACTCCTTTCTTTATTAACCATTTTCGCAGTCAACTTAATGGCACAAAAAGTAATTAAATTACCGATTACAGAAACGGATGAATCTATCGAATGGAACAAAAAAGAAAAACAATACTTCTCTGAAGTTTGGCAAACGGAGGTGGTGACCAATGTCATTAAACCAACCATGCAAGTCTTTCAACCAACGCCTGAAAAAAATACTGGAGCAGCGGTCGTTATTTGTCCCGGTGGTGGCATGTATGCTTTGTCTATTGAAAGTGAAGGGAATCAGGTAGCGAAATGGTTGGCAGAGCAAGGAGTAACTGCTTTTGTTTTAAAATATCGGTTGGTGCCAACGGGAGAAGATGCGACAAAAGAAATGATAACGGATGGGGCAAGGGTATTTTTGAATGCGGGAAATGTGCTGCCTTTAGGGATTAGCGATGGCTTAAATGCCATTCAATATGTGAGGGAAACTTCGGAAAAATATCAAATTAATTCTGACAAAATTGGCATTATGGGGTTTTCTGCTGGTGGTGCCGTCACGATGGGCGCTACGTTCAATTATGAACCTAAAAATAAGCCAAACTTCATTGTACCTGTTTATGCTTGGATGGATATTATTCCGCAAAGTGCCACGCCTAAAGATGCACCACCCATTTTTGTAGTTTGTGCCTCTGATGATCCTTTAAATTTAGCACCTGCTAGTGTGGATATATACTCGGCATGGTTAAAAGCGGGAAAAAGTGCGGAATTACATATGTATGCGAAAGGTGGTCATGGTTTTGGAATGCGAAAACAAGATTTACCTTCTGACCAATGGATTGAGCGATTTGGCGAATGGTTGGGGAATGAAGGGTTTTTGGAGTAGTAGTTGCGAGTTACCAGTTGCTTGTTAGTACGACAAACTAGCAACTGGTAACTCGCAACTGGTAACCGCTCCTATTTCACTACCTTCCGAGTCACAATTCCTTCAGCAGATTTAAGCGTTACAAAATAAGTCCCTTCTGATAATTGTTGGGTATTAATTTGTTGGGTATTGAATCCAACGTTTGCTGCTACCTCTTGACTTAATTGCACTTGCCCTAAAGTATTATAAACTTCCAAGCGTAAATCCTTTCTTTCTTCTAAAGTAAATTGAATCGTTAAATTTTCCAAGAACGGATTAGGCGCTATTTGTAAATCAAAAATCGCTTTTTCTAACTCATTCGTACTCGTTAAGGAACGAACACCGTCAGAAAACCAAACTCCCCAATTGGCACCGTCCGCTGCGGAAACAAGAATAGATGGGTCACCGCCTGCGGAAATTTTATCTTCAGCTAAAGGCATCGTGGCAATTACATTATTTTCTTGGGTCGTAACCGCATTAAAGATAATTTGATCATCTAATCTTGAATAACTGGGTACACTCGTATTTTGATTTCGGAATAATGTCCTAGTGGTATTCGTTGTAATATTGATACCTCTCAGTTCAAAATTTACTTCTTCTGGGTCAAATACATCGATATAATCATAAGCAATGACATCAGGAGAGTTTTTAGAAAAGGTAGGATTTCCCACACTTACATCTATTTCTAAATTACTAAATAATTTGAAAATATTATTTTCTACATCCGTTTCAAATCCATCAAAGCTATTATTATAGACTCTGACAAAACCAATGTCCCAAAAAGTTAAATCATCCCCACCGAAATCTCCTCTTAAAGTATTCTGCGCATCGTACATCACAAATTCTCCTGAAATGTCAAATTCGATAACATCCGCAAAATCAACTTCTCCTGTAGAGATACCTTCTGTAAAAGTTGGATTGAATAACTCAAAAACTTTCCATTCTCCTAAAGTGAAATCAAAAACTTCGATATTATTAGAAATTTCTTCTCGTAAAGCTGCAATTCTAAAACCATCTTTAGATACTGCTACATTTCTCCAGATGGGTTGATCTTGTATGACACTTTCCTCAAATTCTCCATTTCCTTGACTGGATAACAAATGAATCGTTTTATCGTCTGCTACGAAAACAATGAACTGACCATCATCTGTAATACTAGGCCGACTTAAAATACCTGTATTGGTAAAGGGAGAAACTAAAATTTTTCCAGTTCCATCTGCTACAGATAAATTACTTCTTTCGTCATTGGTAAAAAGTACAAAATCGCCACCAAAATTAGCTTCTATTTCTATGTCTTCTTGCCCTCCAGGATTATCGTTTGCTGGAGCTTCAGCAGGTTCTCCTAAAATTCCTACCACATCAAAAGCCTGGGCAATGACTGCCACTTCTTGACTACCTGTACCATGAATATCTCTACCTGCTTGCATCAAGGAAGCACGCAAATCCACAAATTGAGAAGTTCTTACTAAGTAAGTAGTTAAGGCACGATAATAAATTTGTTCTGCTTTGTCTCTACCAATAGTATTAGCTACTAAAAAGAAAGCTCTATTGGTGATACCACTATTGATATGAACGCCACCATTATCTTGACTACCAAAAAATTGTTCAGAAACACTTTCTGGTTGATACCCAGGGTCACCCAATCGAGTCCCTCCATTATGTGGGTCAGCCATATCTCGTAAAGCACCAGAACGGAAAATATTTCTATTCACCACATCTTCGCCTAATTGATAATCGTCTCGATCAATTAAAACTCCAAAAACATCCGCAAAAGATTCATTCATAGCCCCTGATTCTCCTCGATACTGTAAATTGGCAGTATTCTGAACCACTCCATGTGCAATTTCATGACCAGCAACATCTAATGATTTTGCTAATGGTTCAAAAGCTGTTTTTCCGTTTCCGTACATCATAGCCGTACCCGTCCAAAAAGCATTGTCTAAACCAGAACCATCTTCATCAGATACATTAATCACAGATAAAACGGTTTCTCCATCTCCATTGATAGAGTTTCTACCAAAAGTTGTCCGAAAATATTCGTAGGCAACGCCTGCATTGCTATGGGCGGAAACAGAAATAGGATCAGACCAGTTATTATTATTTGTCGTTAAATGGATAGCACTAAAATCACTATTTTCAGGATAGGTATTTTGTGCGTTGATTGTCCAAATAGCACCAACTGGTTTGTTTGGTAATTGAGAACGACTGCTATTATACATTGGGCGAGAAGCGTCAATTAAGAAAAAATTACTACCAATTTCGTAAGAATTCATAACTTGCGTAACGCCATTCAAATCTCGTGCGGTAGAAGAGGCAGGTCCATTCTGTGGAGTCTCCTCATTACTATTGTTATTGAAATTGCTATTGAAATTGTCATTGCTATTAAAATGGCTATCGTTATCTTCGCAACCCGAATCCGTCTCGAACGCTTCGTGATAATGCAGTTGACAAAGTGTTTTATAAGCGTCAATCACTTCACCAGACTGGGCATCAATAAAATATTCCCATTCATTGGATACATTCGGGTGAAAACGATAATGCCAAGCCAATTGTGCTTTCCCGTCATTAAGTGGATGATAAACTAAAAGCTCAGGTTCTTTTTGTTCGCCAATTAAGCGCCGTTCCATCTCACTTAATTCCTTAACTCTTGTTTTTAAACTAACATCTTGACGAGCGATGGTCTGAGCCGCTGATTTAGAAATACTAGGGGTTGTATTGGCTAAATCAGGCGTAGGATAATTTCTACCATTAAATAAGTTAACCCGATTATTTTTGGCATGTAACCAAACCTCTCCACCATATACTTTTAAACCTGCAAACTCTTGTTGCAGCTTGACGTGTGTTTGCCCTAAATCATCCGTCTTTCGTTCAATGACTGTAAACTCTTCTGTTGGATTTTTGATTAAAATAGGGGATTTGATAGCTTGTAAATAATCAAATACTTGTAAATTAATATCTCTTCCTGCACTTACTTGTGGTAAAGTGCCTTTAATCATAATAGGCGCTCCTGTTTTAGAACGTTCCACCACTTTAATGCGCTCACTCGTTGGTTTTCGATAGAGTGTGGTTGGTTGCGTAGGAGGCGAAAAACTAGTAATAACTGTAGTTCTGGCCGAAGGAATACCATTTAACGGACCAGAAATAATAGGTTTTAATACTTTCTGTTCGCCATTTTTAGCTGGACTTGGCGCGTAGAGCGGTTTCCCATTTTGTCCTAATAGAGTTGTGGAAAAAAAACAAGTGATTAATAAAAAGTAAAAGTACTTCATGGTTGACAGCTTTATTATTAAGTGGTTAATTTTTATTGATGATTAGATTTTATTTGGCGAAAGGCTAACGGCTAATGGCCTGTCGTACGAAAAGTTTTAGCATAAACACTATGATCTGCCGTCGAACCCGCAAGACTGTGCAGATTTTATTCGAAATAATTGCTTATAATTCGAAACTACCGCTACTGCATACTGCAAACTGCCTACTGCAAACTGTAATACTGCTTACTCCATCGTCAATGCCTTCAAATCAGCATACAATTCCATAACTTCCGCTGGCACCTCTCCCATATCCCTACCCCAAGTAATTTTGTGATTTATTTTATTCGTTTGATAAGTAATAAAATAATATTTATCTCCTGGGTTATTTAAAGCTATCTTTTCAATGTTCATTTTTTTACAGGCTTTAAATAATTTTTTAGCGGTGCGTCCCTTTTTCTTTTTAAAAGCCTCGAAATCTTGGGTGAAATGTTTTTTATCGAATAACTGCCCATTTTTTAGTAAGCAATATTCCGTAATAGCTCCCGTAATACCACCACCTTCTCCAAAATGAATTTGCGTTTCTGGCAAGTTGTTAACCGTATATTTTTGACAGGCAGAATGAAAGAAAGTGAAAACTAGAAAAAATAGGCATAATAAGTTTCTCATAATTATAGTCGAATGCATAGCATGATTTTATTTGAATGTTAGAGGAGGGAGTAGAATGTATACAGCAATAATATAAATCCTCATCCCTTTAACTATTAAATCCTTGTCCTTAACAATTTGCTAAAGTATATATTTTAAATTTTATTAAGGTGAAAATTAATAGAATTGTCTTAATCCTGCTTTTAATTTCTTCTTTTGTTCCGCTTTTTAAAAGACGAAATATTTAAAGAATGTCACAAATTTTAAGAAAAATCCATTTTTGGCATAAACTTGGCTATTTATCATATATTAAAAAAATGATAATATTCCAAATCGTTTTTTATAATTATAGACATACTACCTATAAAACATAAGTGAAATACCTTATCTAATCAATTTTAGCTACCAATAATTTTACAAAGACCTTCTATCATAAAAGGATTCATTGGATCAGTTCTTTTAATAATAGAAAGTCCTACCTGCTTTTACTACCATTTTAACTAAAGCTCATAGGCATCATACTTTCCGAATCATTAGCCTACAAAAAGACAGCAATTACTTGTTGCAAGTAACTGAATTTTATTTTTATAAGAATCAAAACTACCCTCAGCAATGAACAGAAAGCACCTATTAAATAAAGGACTTCTGAAATTTGGACAATTGATAAAATCTTTTTTTAACTCAACGATAGTTAAGGATAGAATTTTTGCATTTTTACCCCAAATACAATTAAAAGCATTTAGCATAAATTTTACTGCTTTATTAATGCTAGGTATCCTATTTACAGGGCATACCAACTTATTTGCACAACATCCTGCACCTTCTTTTAATGCTGCTTCTTATTCGTTTTGTGAAGGGGAGAATCTTGTTTTTACGTTAAATGGTTTACCTGACCCTTCGGGGTTTCCAGGAGGTGATGTTGCGGTTAATATAACTTGGTACATGAGTACGTCTTCAAGTTGTGGTAGTAATGAAATAACAGATGTAGAATCTGTAATTATTAATTCAACCTCCCATACTTTCAATACGGGACATATTCTTTCTTACCCAGCAGAGAATAATGGTTTACTAATGATCACCACCTCTCTTTTTGACCCTTTAGATGCAGAAGGAGGACAAGAAATAATTATGGCACAAACGACTTGTATACCTATTACGGTCAATCCTTTGCCTGTGGGTTCTATTAGTCCAACGAGTGCAGTTGCAGCTATCTGTGAAGGGAATACTTATCAAGTGGATTTTACTGCTACGGTTGGCACAGGGCCTTATGACCTTATCATCAATGGATTCCCTTTTAATGGGATAGCAAGTGGCGGTACCATTGACTTAGTGGAAGGGGTTCATTTTACAGGGAGTATGGCAAATATAGATTTAACGTCTATTACAGACACAGGTGTGATGCCCAATTGTACCACTACAGGTGCGCCAATCACGAATTTGATAAGTCCCACTTTAAATGCTTTTATGATGAGAGGGGTTCTGACTGCGGATGAAACAATTTGTCCTGCTAGTACACCTGCAAATATTACGGGTTCTGCGTCTACAGGGACAGGCGGTAGTACTGTGTCTTACGGCTGGGAATCTTCTTCAGATAATGGGAGTAATTGGGTATTGATTGCTGGTGAAGTAACCAACAACTATGCGCCTGGTCCATTAACTCAAGATATGTGGTATCGTCGAATTGACACCCTTAATACAGGAGGTTTTCTATGTTGGACGCCTATTGATACGGTCATTATAACGGTAAATAATATCACGATTAGTAATACGCTAAGCGCAGACGAAGTTGTTTGTGACGGTCAAACCCCTACAGCAATAACTGGAACTGCATCTACTATGGACGGTACACCAACTTATGGTTGGGAATTGTCCACGGATAATGGCGCAGTATGGAACCCTATAGTAGGAGAGACAGGCATAGGGTATGCCCCGCCGGGAGCTATTCTAATGGATACTTGGTATCGCCGAGTAGATACGTCTAATGTGGGTGGATTTAAGTGTTTTGAATATATAGATACGGTAAGAGTATTCTTAAATAATTTTACGGCTATTGGAAATTTTTCTACTGGAGATGAAACGATTTGTCCAGGAGGTAATCCTAATCCTATTTTGCAAGGAAGCTCTAGTACAGGAGGAGATGTTGCGGTTACTTTTGGATGGGAATTAACCACAGATGGTGGAACTAATTGGTTGAGTATAGCTGCGGCAACTAATGACAATTATGATCCGCCCAATCCTATTTTTATAGATACTTGGTATCGCCGAATAGACACCATCAGCCGAATGGGGGTCAAATGTGTAGCGATTGTAGACACAACAGTCGTATTGGTGAATAATATTACAACAAAAGGAACTTTAAGTGGAGATGAGGCGATTTGTGCAGGGGTAACACCAAGTCCAATAACAGGTACGGCCTCCCTTGGAGATGGCGCCATAAGTTATGGTTGGGAAGAGAATATTAATGGTGGAGGTTGGAATGTTTTGGCAACAGAAACAGGAACTGGACTTACTCTTGGTGCTATTACTGTTGATACTTGGTATCGCCGAATTGACACCACCAACCTAGGCGGCTTTAAATGTACCGAAATAGTAGATACCGTTAGAATATTGGTGAATAATTTTACTGCTATTGGGATGTTAAATAATCCCGATGATACTATTTGTGTGGGCGATACACCTATGCCTATAACAGGTACGGCAAGTACTTCAACTGGCACTATTAGTTATGGTTGGGAATCCAACGTAAATGGAATGGGCTGGAATCTTATAGTAGGAGCAACAAATACAGGATTTTCTCCTACGGCCATTACAGAAGATACTTGGTATCGTCGAATAGACACCTCTGAAGTAAGCGGGTTTAAATGTATTGAAATAGTAGATACGGTGAAAGTAATCGTTAATAATATAACGACTAAAGGAACTTTGAGTGCCGATCAGGTAATTTGTCCAAATACTGCTCCTCTTGGTATTACAGGATCTACGTCAAGTGGTGACGGAACAATTAGTTATGGTTGGGAATCAACAACCGATATTGGTAGTGGTTCTTGGACGTTGGAAGCAGGAGTTGTAGGAACAGGAATTGCCCCTGGGGTCATTGCGGTAGATACATGGTATCGACGAATAGATACCACTAACTTAGTCGGTGAAAAATGTTGGGAGGCTGTTGATACGGTGGCCATTATGGTCAATGATATAGTAATTAGTACGGTGCTAAGTGCGGATCAAATTATCTGTAAAGGAGCCACACCAAGTATGATAAGTGGTATGGCATCAGTTTCAGATGGAGGACAGACTTATGGCTGGCAATTTACTGCGGATGCAGGGGGAACTTGGACAACTATAGCTGGAGAAACTGGAATGGGGTATACTCCAATAGCGGGTATCACAACTGACACTTGGTATCGACGAGTAGATACTTCTAATGTCGGAGGAGTCAAATGTTTTGAATTTATCGATACCGTTAGGGTAGTGATAAATGACTTTACTTTTTTAAGTACTTTAGACAATGCGGACGAAACGATTTGTTCAGGTGTAGTACCAATGGCCATTACGGGAACACCAAGTACAGGTGGAGATGTAACGGTAACTTATGGTTGGGAATTGACGACCGATGATGGTACGAATTGGGCTATAATAGCTGGCGAAACAGGGACTAACTATACCCCTACTGTGGGCATTATGACAGATACTTGGTATCGCCGAATAGATACCACTAGCTTAAGTGGGGTGAAATGTACTGCCATTATAGACACCGTCAAAGTAACCGTTAATAATTTCTTGACGACAGGAAATATTACCAATAGCGATGATACCATATGTTCAGGTATAACGCCACCAAATTTAACAGGTAATCCTTCTACTGGAGATGGAACAATTAGTTACGGTTGGGATTTGACGACAGATAATGGAACAAATTGGATCGCTATTAGTGGAGCTAATGGAGTGAGTTACGCGCCACCTCTTCCTATCACAACTGATACTTGGTATCGCCGAGTAGATACAAATAGTATAGGAAGTGTTCAATGTGTTGAAATAGTTGATACGGTTAAAGTAATCGTTAATAATTTTCAAGTCGTAGGTTCGTTGACCAATCCAGATGATACGATCTGTTCAGGAATAATGCCGACCGCTATAAATGGCCCTGGAAGTACTGCAGATGGAACAGTAACTTATGGTTGGGAACATACAACGGACAATGGAACTTCGTGGGTAAGTATAGCAGGGGCAGTCACCGCCAATTATAGTCCCCTCGCCATAACTACAGATACTTGGTATCGTCGAATAGATACGACGACTCTGGGAAGTACCCAATGTACTATAATCGTAGATACCGTTAAAGTTGTGGTGAATAACTTAACCACCTTAGGTATTTTGAGTGCAGATGAAACGATCTGTGAGGGAATAACACCAAGTATGATTACGGGTTCTGCTTCAACCGTTGATGGTGTGTTAACTTACGGCTGGGCAGTTTCTACCGATGGCACTACTTTTTCTACGATTGTAGGCGAAACCAATATAAATTATTCACCGCCAGCCTTAGTGCAAGATACTTGGTATGCTCGGACAGATACAACCACTTTAGGAGGGAGTCAATGTTTTGCAATCATAGATACCGTCAAGATAACGGTTAATAATATTACAATTAGTACAGTCTTAAGTGCAGATGAAGTCATTTGTTCTGGTGTTACACCAAGTGCCATTACTGGTAGCACTTCTACTGCTGATGGGACGTTAACTTACGGCTGGGAGTTATCTGCAGATGATGGAACTTCTTGGACGCAAATACCAAGTGCAACTGCCGCAGGATATGTTCCGCCAAGTGGTATATCGACAGACACTTGGTATCGTCGAATAGATACGTCTAATGTAGGAGGAATTAAATGTTTTGTGGCATTAGATACGGTCAAAGTGATTGTTAATGACTTTACAACCCAAGGAAATTTAGTAACACCAGATGAAACTATCTGTACAGGAGTTACTCCAAGTTCAATTCTAGGTTTGTCTAGTTTTAGAGGAGGAACAGAAGCGACTTATGGTTGGGAATTATCGACAGATAATGGAACCTCTTGGTCGAGTATTACAGGAGAAACAACTTCAAATTATACCGCTACGGCAGGAATTAAT
Source organism: Saprospiraceae bacterium (assembly GCA_965277445.1). Classification (GTDB taxonomy): domain Bacteria; phylum Bacteroidota; class Bacteroidia; order Chitinophagales; family Saprospiraceae; genus JAFMDF01. The sequence goes on from CBDICY010000013.1 coordinate 1,473,533, forward strand.
ATGGATACTTGGTATCGTCGAATAGATACCACTACGCTAAGTGGCATTCAATGTACGGTATTTGCTGATACAGTGCGAGTAACCGTTAATAACTTTTTGGCACTTGGAAATTTAGTTACTGGGAATGATACGATTTGTACAGGTTCCGTACCTCCTAATTTAATCGGCAATCCAACTACCGCAGATGGTACGGTCGCTTATGGTTGGGATTTATCTACAGATGATGGAACAAGTTGGACAACAATTAGTGGAGCGAATTCTGTGAATTATTTGCCAGCGCTTCCTATCACAACCGATACATGGTATCGCCGAGTAGATACCAGCACCTTAAGTGGCGTTCAATGTCTTGAAATAATAGATACCGTTAAAATAATTGTTAATAATTTTCAGGTCTTAGGTTCGTTGACCAATACGGATGAAACAATCTGTTCAGGAGTAATACCGACCGCTATAAGTGGTCCTGGAAGTACCGCAGATGGTACAGTTACTTATGGTTGGGAACAAACAACGGATGATGGAATTTCATGGGCAAGCATAGCTGGTGCAGTTACTACAAATTATAGTCCACCTGCTATAACTTCGGATACTTGGTATCGTCGAATAGATACGACTACTTTGGGAAGTACCCAATGTATGGCAATAGTAGATACGGTTAAAGTAATCGTCAATAATTTAACCACCTTAGGTGTTTTGAGTGCAGATGAAACAATTTGTCAGGGAACAGCACCGAGTACGATTACGGGGTCTGCGTCAACCGTTGATGGCGTGTTAACCTACGGTTGGGCAACTTCAACCGATGGCACTACTTTTTCTACCATTGTAGGTGAAACGAATGTAAATTATGCACCGCCAGCTTTGATGCAAGATACGTGGTATATACGGATAGACACGACGACTTTAGGAGCAAGTCAATGTCATCAAACAGTAGATACGGTAAAAATTACCGTCAATAATATAGTGATTAGCACAGTTTTAAGTGCCGATCAAATTATCTGTAAAGGAGCAACACCAAATATGATAAGTGGTACCGCATCAGTTTCAGATGGAGGACAAACTTATGGCTGGCAATCGACTGCTGATGCGGGAGTAACTTGGACAACTATAGCTGGCGAAACGGGAATGAGCTATACACCAACTATGGGTATTACAACCGATACTTGGTATCGTCGAGTAGATACGTCTAATGTTGGCGGCATCAAATGTTTTGAATTTATCGACACTGTTAGGGTGATTATTAATGATTTTTCTTTCTTAAGTACCTTAGACAATGCAGACGAAACGATTTGTTCTGGGGTAGTACCAACGGCTATTACTGGAACGCCAAGTACAGGTGGAGATATGGCTGTCACTTATGGTTGGGAATCAACGACAGATAATGGCACTACATGGGTTATAATAGCTGGCGAAACAGGAACCAATTATACACCAACCTTGGGTATTACAGCAGATACTTGGTATCGCCGAATAGATACGACTAGTTTAAGTGGTGTAAAATGTACCGCCATTATAGATACCGTTAGAGTATCGGTTAATAATTTCTTGACTATTGGGAACATCATCAATAGCGATGATACGATTTGTATAGGCACAACGCCACCAAATTTAATAGGAAACCCTTCTACCGCAGATGGAACGATTAGTTACGGTTGGGATTTATCTACAGATGATGGAACAAGTTGGACAACAATTAGTGGAGCGAATTCTGTGAATTATTTGCCAGCGCTTCCTATCACAACCGATACATGGTATCGTCGAGTAGATACGAGTACTTTAGGAAGTATTCAATGTCTTGAAATAATTGATACGGTTAAAATAATCGTCAATAATTTCATTACATTAGGAACATTAACCAATGCGGATGAAACGATTTGTTCAGGAGTAGTACCGACCACTATAAGTGGTTCTGGAAGTACCGCAGATGGTACAGTTACTTATGGTTGGGAACAAACAATAGACGATGGAACTTCATGGACAAGTATAGTGGGTGCAGCTACTACAAATTATAGCCCACTTGCTATAACTTCGGATACTTGGTATCGCCGAATAGATACGACTACCTTGGGCAATACCCAATGTATTGCAATAGTAGATACGGTTAAAGTAATCGTTAATAATTTAACTGCCTTAGGGACATTAAGTGCAGATGAAACGATTTGTCAGGGAACAGCACCGAGCATGATTACAGGTACTGCTTCAACAGTCGATGGGGTGTTAACCTACGGTTGGGCAGTTTCAACTGATGGAACTACTTTTACTACCATAGTAGGTGAAACAAATGTAAATTATGCACCGCCAGCCTTAATGCAAGATACGTGGTATATACGGACAGACACGACCACTATAGGAGCAAGTCAATGTCATCAAACAGTAGATACGGTAAAAATTACAGTCAATAACATAGTCATTAGTACGGTTTTAAGTGCCGATCAAACTATCTGTACAGGAGAAACGCCAAGTATGATAAGTGGTACGGCATCAGTTTCAGATGGAGGACAAACCTATGGCTGGCAATCGACCATAGATGCAGGAACGACTTGGATAGATTTAGTAGGGGAAACAGGAATGGGGTATACCCCAACTATGGGAATTACAACCGATACTTGGTATCGTCGAATAGATACATCTAATGTTGGCGGCATCAAATGTTTTGAATTTATTGATACCGTCAAGGTGATTATTAATGATTTTACAACTCAAGGTACATTGAATAATGCCGATGAGACTATTTGTTCAGACGTTGTACCAACGGCTATTACAGGAACACCAAGTACAGGTGGAGATGTGGCAGTAACTTATGGTTGGGAATCAACGACAGATAACGGTACGACTTGGACTTCAATAGCAGGTCAAACTGGAATGGATTATACTCCAACCTTGGGCATTACGGTAGATACTTGGTATCGCCGAATAGATACAACCAGTTTAAGTGGTGTGAAATGTACTGTTTTTGCAGATACAGTCAAGGTAACCGTTAATAATTTCTTGACGCTTGGAAATATCATCAATAGTGACGATACGATCTGTGCTGGTACGACACCACCAAACTTAATTGGAAATCCGACCACAGCAGATGGAACAGTTAGTTATGGTTGGGATGTCTCTACAGATGATGGGATGACTTGGACACCAATTGTAGGTGCTACTTTTGTGAACTATTTACCAACAGGTGGTATTACAACGGATACTTGGTACAGAAGAGCAGATACCAGTACTTTAAACATGACCCAATGTATTGCAATAGTAGACACCGTTAAAATAATCGTCAATAATTTCACTACTACAGGAACGTTGGCGAACGCTGATGAAACGATATGTTCTGGCGCAACACCTACGGCTATTACTGGATCAGTAAGTGTTGGAGATGGAACGATTAGCTATGGATGGGAGCAAACAACAGATGGGACGACTTGGACTAGTTTAGCAGGTGAAATAACCACGGGGTATACTCCGATGGCATTGACAGTAGATACGTGGTATCGCCGAATAGATACGACGACTTTGGGAAGTACCCAATGTATTGCAATAGTAGATACCGTTAAGGTAATCGTTAATAATTTAACTGCCTTAGGGACATTAAGTGCAGATGAAACGATTTGTCAGGGAACAGCGCCGAGTATGATTACAGGTACTGCGTCAACCGTTGATGGGGTGTTAAATTACGGTTGGGCAGTTTCAACCGATGGAACGACATTTACTACCATAGTAGGTGCAACGAACATAAATTATGCACCGCCAGCCTTAATGCAAGATACGTGGTATATACGAACCGACACGACCACTTTAGGAGCGAGTCAATGTCATCAAACAGTAGATACGGTAAAAATTACGGTCAATAATATAGTCATTAGTACGGTTTTAAGTGCCGATCAAACTATCTGTACAGGAGATACGCCAAGTATGATAAGTGGTATGGCATCGGTTTCAGATGGAGGACAAACCTATGGCTGGCAATCGACCATAGATGCAGGAACCACTTGGACGGATTTAGTGGGCGAAACAGGAATGGGCTATACCTCAACTATGGGTATTACAACCGATACTTGGTATCGTCGAATAGATACATCTAACGTTGGAGGTATCAAGTGTTTTGAATTTATTGATACTGTCAAGGTGATTATCAATGATTTTACGGCACAAGGTTCGTTGAATAACGCTGATGAGGTAATTTGTTCGGGTATCGTACCAACGGCTATTACAGGAATACCAAGTACAGGTGGAGATGTGGCAGTAACTTATGGTTGGGAATCAACGACAGATAACGGTACGACTTGGACTTCAATAGCAGGTCAAACTGGAATGGATTATACTCCAACCTTGGGCATTACGGCAGATACTTGGTATCGCCGAATAGATACAACCAGTTTAAGTGGTGTGAAATGTACTGTTTTTGCAGATACAGTCAAGGTAACCGTTAATAATTTCTTGACGCTTGGAAATATCATCAATAGTGACGATACGATCTGTGCTGGTACGACACCACCAAACTTAATCGGAAATCCGACCACAGCAGATGGAGTTATTAGTTTTGGTTGGGATTTATCTACGGATAATGGAACAAGTTGGACGCCAATTGCGGGTGCTACTTTTGTTAATCATTTGCCGACAACTGGGATTACAACGGATACTTGGTACAGGCGAGTAGATACAACGACTATCGGAACAAATCAATGCTTACGAATAATAGACACCGTAAAAATAATCGTCAATAATTTTACTACGATAGGAACATTGACAAGTCCTAATGATACTATATGTTCTGGCGTAATTCCTAACCCGATTAATGGAACAGCAAGTGTAGTAGATGGTACGGTTAGTTACGGATGGGAACAAACGACTAATGGAACTACTTGGACGGCTATTGCAGGTGAAGCTATGATGAGCTATACGCCTTCGGTTGCCTTAATGGTAGATACTTGGTATCGCCGAATAGATACCGCCACTTTAGGTACTAACCAATGCATCGAGATAGTAGATACGGTAAAAATAATCGTCAATAATTTAACGACTTTGGGTACTTTAAGCCCAGATGAAACAATTTGCCAAGGAGCAACGCCTACCAATATTATGGGAACAGCTTCAACGGTAGATGGTACGTTAACCTACGGTTGGGCTTCTTCTACCAACGCCTTGATTTTTACCCCAATAGCAGGCGAAACAGGTATGAATTACGCACCTCCAGCTATAACCGAAGATACATGGTACATTAGAATAGATACAACGACCTTAGGTACGACTCAATGTTATCAAACAGTCGATACCGTCAAGGTCACCGTTAATAATATTGCGATTAGTACAGTTTTAAGTGCTGATCAAACAATTTGTCAAGATGAAATACCAGCTAATATTACAGGAATGATAACGGCTACAGATGGAACCTCTTCTCATGGTTGGGAATATTCCAACGATAATGGTGCTTCTTGGAATTTAATTGCAGGAGCGACGAATTTGGGATACAATCCAACGGCTTCTATTGCGATTGATACTTGGTATCGTAGAGTAGATACGTCCGATCTAGGCGGCATTAAATGCTTTGCTGCGGTTGATACGGTTGTCGTAACAGTAAGTCCAAAACCTGTCCCAGTTATAGCAGGAACGATAACAGAAATTTGTATTGGAAATGCTATTTATTTACCATTTACCGTTGCTGGAGGATCAGGGGTGTATACCGATACTACATGGTTAACGTCTGATGTGACTAGAGCAACGGTTGATGCCGACGGATTAATTACAGGTATTGCTAGCGGTATTTCAAATATTAGGGCAGTAGTAACAGATGCTAATGGCTGTAAAGATACTTCAAATACCCATACGGTCTTTATTTTAACATTACCTACTGCAGGGGCCATAACAGGATTGAATCAAGTGTGTATGGGAGATAGCCTCACTTTAACTGCTAATCCTTCGGGAGGGAATGGTGGAAATGTTATTTCTTGGGCAGTAGCGAATGGTACAGGAAGTGCGATGATTAGCGCAGCGGGTGTCTTACAACCAACAAGTGCTGGAACCGTAAATGTTTCTTATGCGGTAACGGATAATAAAACTTGTAGCGCAATATCTGCCTTGTTTACCGTTACGATTGATACGATTCCAACACCAATAATTGTTGCTAATGATACGACTATTTGCCAAGGCGATATGGTCGAGTTTACGGCAAGTGGAGGTACGACTTACGAATTCTTAGTGAACAATATGAGTCAGCAAGGCCCTGCTGTCATTGATACTTTTGTATCGACTACCTTAAATCACAATGATTCGGTAAGGGTAGTCGTAACCAATGCAGCGGGTTGTTTTGATACCTCTAGTGTAATTAGGATGGTGGTAGATACGATTCCATTAGCGACGCTAGTATCCGATGCACCTAATAATACCAAAGGCATTGGACAAGCAGTAACCTTTACTGCTAGTGGAGGCACGACCTACGAGTTCTTTGTCAATAATACTTCACAAGGAGCAGCGAGTGCTACGACAACCTTTACAACTAGTACCTTAAGTCATCTTGATACAGTCATGGTTAACGTGACGGATGGCAATACGTGTAGCGATACGGCAACTATCGTAATGAATATTAATGATCGTCCTGTAGCTATCAATGATACGATTATAATTTTAGAAGATGCGTTGTTTGATACCATTGATGTTCAAGCCAATGATACCGACCCAGAAGGCGACTTATTGACGACTGTTATTGTAGTAGGCGCTGTTCATGGGGTGAATGCTACGATTAATGATAGTACGATTCAATACATGCCAAATGCCAATTTTAATGGCTTGGATTCTATTACTTATTGGGTTTGTGATGCGTTTAGTAATTGTGCTGCTGCTAAAGTCTACATTACGGTTCAATCCGTCAATGATATTCCAATGGCGAATAGTGATACGTTGCGAATTACAGAAGATGATCCGACGAGCTTAATTGAGGTATTAGCAAATGATACAGATGCGGATGGAGATTCCTTAAATGTAGAGATTCTAACCGTTCCTAGCAAAGGTATGGCGACCGTAATACCAGATTCTACGATTGCTTACACGCCAATGCCTGATTCTAGTGGGATTGACGTAATTGCTTACAAAGTTTGTGATACTAAAGATTCTTGTAGTGTAGGAATTGTTTTCATAGAAATAACACCTGTGAATGATCGTCCCGAAGCCGTAAGAGATTCTATTACTATCCAAGAAGATAGCATGAATGTTAGGATACCAATTCTAGCCAACGATTTAGATGCGGATAGGGATGTTATTACCATTGATACGGTTTATCCTCCAACAAGTGGCGGTACAATTGTAGTGAGTAACGATACCGTATTGTATAATCCACCAGCTAATTTTAATGGATTAGATTCTATCAAATATGCTATTTGTGATACAGCACTTTGTGATACTACTTACGTAATTATCAATGTGCTGCCAGTTAATGAGGCGCCGATTGCAGTCAACGACACAACCACCATTCCAGAAGATACGACTACGATTAAAATTGCTTTCTTAGCAAATGATATGGAGTTAGACGGAGAAACAATTAGTTTAGACTCTTTATTTATCGCTTCTCTAGGAACAACCGCCGTCGTTAATGATACTTTATGTTATACACCTTTGGCAAATGCTAATGGCATAGATACCTTGAAATATATCATAACGGATGGCACATTTAGAGATTCTGCTTATATTTTTGTTAATATTTTATCTATTAATGATGCACCAATTGCCGGTAATGATACGGTAACTATACCAGAGAATTCTATACAGCAGGCTATTTTAGTACAACTAAATGATAGTGATCCAGATGGCGATTTATTTTCAACAGAACTTGTAGATGGACCGACCAATGGTACTGCCTTTGCGGGAGGAGGAAGTATTTTATATACTCCGCCAACCTCATTTAATGGTCTAGATACGATTACTTACCGCATTTGTGATGCGCAAGTTCCACAAGCCTGTGATACAGCGACTATTTTCATTATGGTATCAGGTGTGAATGATCCACCACTTGCTAGAAATGATACGATTTGTATTGGGGAAGATACGACTGCGGTTGCGATAGCAATTGAACTAAATGATTTTGACTTAGATGGAGATGCCACTTCTATTAGTATCTTAACGGGCGCAAATCACGCTTTGATTGACTCTATTCGAAATGATAGTTTGATTTACCAACCAGCAGCTAATTTTAATGGAATAGATAGTATTCGGTATCAATTGTTTGATGGTAGTTTGGCAGATCAAGCTTGGGTATACATCACCATAAAACCAAGGAATGATGCGCCAGTTACGATGGCAGATTCTCTTACGATTCTAGAAGATGCACTAAATGTTCAAATAGCCGTAACGGTAAACGATTCGGATGTTGATTTGGGAGATTCGTTAAAAGTTAATGTGGTAGCCGCTCCAACAAGTGGTGGAACAGCAACAATCTTAAATGATACGATTATTGTTTATAACCCTGCGGCTAACTTCTTTGGTTTAGATACCATTATTTATCAAGTCTGTGATACCTCGAATGCATGTACTATAGATACGGTATTTGTAACGATACAATCAGTCAATGAACCACCAACTGCGGTAGATGATGCCTTAACGATTGATGAAGATGCAAGTAGTGTGATCATTGATGTACAAGCGAATGACTCGGATGGAGATGGTGATACCTTTACGACGACGATCATTAGTACACCAATGATGGCAGATACCTTAAACGGGGATTCTATAATGGTAACCGCACCAACCGATTTCACGGGTGTCCAAGTGATTGTCTACAAAATTTGTGACCCTTCAGGACTTTGTGATACAGCGAATGTAACGATTACGATTTTACCAATTAATGATGCGCCAGTAGCGAATACAGATACGGTGGCGATTCCACAAGATACCACAAATGTAGCGATTACACCTTTGATAAATGATACCGATGTGGATGATGTGACATTGACCATTACCACCGTTTCTAGTCCTACTACTGCGAATGGTGTAGCGACGATTATTGGAACAGATTCTATTAATTATACGCCACTAGCTGGATTTAATGGAATTGATACGATACATTATACGGTTTGTGATACTTCCAATCTTTGTGATAATGGAATTATTGTGATCAATATTGGATTTGTTAACACCCCTCCAAATGCAGTCAATGATAACTTACCGGGAATCGCAGAAGATAGTGGCCCTGTTGGTATTAATGTACTATTGAATGATGCTGATATTGACGGTTTAGCGGACTCCTTAAAAGTAACGAATATTACGACACCCGTTAACGGAGGAACGGCAACTATTGCGGGCGATAGTACGATTAGTTACACACCAGCACTTAATTTCAATGGCATTGATTCCTTACAATATACGGTTTGTGATACGTCAATGGGTTGTGCTACGGCTTGGGTATTCTTTACTGTGACGCCTGTTAATGATGCACCGATTGCGGTGAATGATACAACTTTCTTATCTAAAGATACTACAGGTGCGCAGATCGTGGTATTGACCAACGATAACGATATTGATGGAGATGCCTTGACCGTATCGACTATTGGTACTTCGACACAAGGAGTAACAGCGACAGTTTCAGGTAATTTGATTGTCTATGCTGCCCCAACTGGATTTTTAGGAGTAGATACAATTACCTACAAAATAACAGATACAGGTGGCTTAATGGATACCGCCTTATTAATCGTTGTTATTACCGATCCAAATAATGTTCCTCCAATAGCTAACCCTGATTTTGCGACAACGGTGCCAACTGTTGCGGTGAACATTGACGTACAAGATAATGATTTCGAACCTAACGGTGATAACTTGATTACGACGATTATTGGTGGTCCAAATGCTGGAAATACGGCTACAGTACTCAACCAAGATAGTATTCAATACACCTCTGCCATTACGTTTGCAGGATATGATACTATCTGGTATCAGGTTTGTGATCCGTCTTTGACTTGCGATACAAGTATGGTCATTATTACTGTTGAAAATACTTTAGCCATATCTGCTAGAGTCATTTTAGAGGGAGCTTATGATCGAACGTCGCTCTTAATGCATGATAGCTTAAGAAAATTAAACTTCTTACCAGTTATCGAACCGTATTCAACTTGGCCTAGATTGGCGGGGGCGTATGAATTTGCTCATAAAAATGGAGGCGGAAATGAGATCATTACCAACCCAGGAACGGTGTTAGGCGTAACAGGCCCGAATGCGATTGTAGACTGGGTATACTTAGAATTATTGACGGCTGCTGATACGATACCGATTGCTTCTAGATCCGCTTTAATTCAAAGAGACGGAGATATTGTAGACGTAGATGGAGTATCTCCAGTTGCCTTTGAGAAATTACCGAACGGCAATTACTTCCTATCTATTCGACATAGAAATCACTTAGGGGTAATGACTAAAACGGCTCTGCCTTTTGCTCAGAGTGCATTTACTACCTTAGATTTTACCATTCAAGGTACTGGTGGAACAACTGCTTTTGGAACCAATGCTATGGATACTGTTCAATCTAGATTGGTTTTATGGGCGGGTGATGGTAATGCCGATAGAAAAATAATCTATGATGGTATTGCGAATGATAGAGACCCTGTTTTTTTTGATGTCATTACCGATCCACTTAATATCAATAGTAATTATAACCATGTTTCTTTTGGTTACTACCGAGGAGATTATGATATGAAAGGTTCTTCTGTTTACTTAGGAAGTGGTAATGACCCAGATGTTATCTTTTTCAATGTGTTTTTACACCCTAATAATGCGGCGGGTTCTACCATCTTTATTATTAGTGAACAGATACCGAGATAAAGGTAGATATCAGATGTCAGACCGTTTATTGCATAAGCTGTCTGCAGTCAGATTCAATACAGTTAAGCTAACAAATTTTAGTAGTTATGCTTGAATCATCTGACTTCTGACAATCCATGAAATGGATGGTCTGATTGCTGGCCTCTTTTCCTTGAACCCAATTTCAAAATTTAGTCTATCAAAATAATGAATACGATCAAAAATATATTCCCGATTTGTTTGCTGTTATTGGTGACAACTTACTTAACTGCACAAGTGAAATTTAAGCTAAGCCTCTTAGAGGATGGCAAAACTTATCAAGTTTCACTCATCCCTGAGGTTACGTTTAAAAGCCCTTTAAATTTAACGAGTACAGGACAAGTGACGCTTAAAGCGCCTGCAAAAGGATTAGCAGTTGACCAACTATTTAATTTACAAGAGGAAGTAGTTTGGGAACCTAATAGTTTGACCGAAACACCAGCAGAGTCTCCAGATTTTGATTATGTTTCATTTGGGTTGGTCTCTCAAGGAACTAAAAAAATCACCTATGAGGCTGGGGTAGAAGTACCTTTATTTGCCTTTACTAATTTTCTGGAATGTCAAGGAGAAATTACGTTAATTGACAACTTGACGGATCCATTTGCACCCCCAAATTCTAAGAATGTAAATGTAGGCAATCAGTTGACGGTTCTAGGTGCAAAAGGAGATGCCTATATAGGAAATACAACAGACAACAGCGTACCATGTGGAGGCAATTTGACTTCCTTGGAAGACATTGAGTTAAATAAAATCAACTTAACATTATTTCCAAACCCATCTATAGATTATTTATCTGCTAATTTTGATTGGAATAGAAAAGGAGAGGTGGCAAAGTTAACCATTTTGAGTATGAATGGTAAGACGATGATGGAACAAGAGTTGACCATTCACCAAGGGTATAATCAACTTCAAGTAGATGTACAACAATTAGCACAGGGCAATTATTTTTTGGAAGTGACTGGTGCAGACTGGAAAATAACTTCCGAACAATTTGTCAAGATGTTACATTAAAGCCGACTAAAAATTTTGATTCTTATATTAATGATCAAAGCCCTTTCTACTCATTGAGTAGCAGGGGCTTTTTAGATTTAGGGAACTTTGCCAACTGCAATACTGCCAATTGCCTATTATATGACATTTTTCATCAATCAATAGCAAGTCCATTATTGTAACTCTAATTTTTCAACTAGCTTTACGTTTAGGTAAAGGCAAAAAACGCCATCAATAACATCAAAAATTATTAAAAATGAGATTTACAATCCTCCTATGCTGCTGTACGGCACTACTGTTTAGTTGCAAAACGGACTCTAAAAAAGTAGCAGAAAAAATGCCGGAAAAAGTAGTGGCACCAGCTGCAAAATATACTTTAACGCCTTTTCAACCCTCTCAGGATTATTCCAAAGCAACTATTGAATCCATGTTTTATAAAGATGGAACGTTCAATTTTGAAGTAGGCGGAGAAGGCTACGAATTAGGACAACAAACACCTGATGCTGGAGCAAAAATGTGTGCCAATTCGGGAAAAGGACAACACATTCACTTGATTGTAGGAACGGCGCCTTATGCGGCGAAATACGTGGGTGAATTTACACATGAAGTAGCAGACGGCGATCACCAATTATTGGCTTTTTTATCTCGTTCTTACCATGAGAGTATTAAGTCGCCAACTGCTTTTGTTGGATTGAATGCAACAGTAGCAGGTGGGACAATGACTAAAAGTGAGCCAATCACCGATCCAATTTTATTTTACAGCCGACCAAAAGGAACGTATGTAGGCAAAGCCAATACGGATAAAGTCATGCTTGATTTTTATTTATTGAATGCGGACTTAGGAACCGATTATTCTTTAAAAGCAGACATTAACGGCGAAGTACACACGCTTTCAAAGTGGCAACCTTATTATATCGAAGGCTTACCAATGGGAGAAAATACAGTTACATTGACTTTATTGGATAAAGCGGGTAATAAAGTAGCAAGTCCGATTAACCCAGTTAGTAGAACGTTTACTTTGAAGGCTGATCCAGTAGAGGAGGGGTAATTCAACTACAATCTCAACTTCAACAATAATAGCAATAGCAATAGCAATAGCAATAGCAATAGCAATAGCAATAGCAATAGCAATAGCAATAGCAATAGCAATAGCAATAGCAATAGCAATAGCAATAAGATTTCACGCCCTCATAGAGTTTGCGATTGAAATTGAGGTTGAAGTTGCAATCGCTTATACGCATTTAGACTAATTCTGAATTACTAGATTAGCTAAACTATTCTTAATAATAAGGAGTTACACAAAAGGAATTTCTAGATAAAAAGATAAAACTAATTTTAAACTAAAAAATAATTAACTCAATGGATTTACCAAAAATTGCGGGCACTTCACCAATGAAAGTTGAAATGGTAGAAGGCAAAAAATATGCTTGGTGTACTTGTGGTCTTTCTGACAAACAACCTTTTTGCAACGGCGCACATAAAGGCACAGAGTATCGCCCAAATGTGATGACTTGTGAAGCATCAAAAGCAGTACATTTTTGTACTTGCAAACAAACTAAAAACCCGAACGGATTTTGTGACGGTGCCCACAAAGCACTATAAAAAAATGGCTTCCAGAATATTTTTCGGAAGCCATTTTGCTTCTTTTTTTATTGTTCTCTGTACCCTTAAACCTCTACGCCTCGTTACCTATAAACTTTCCACAGGCACCCGACGATTCACTCGCAAAATCATTCCTTTAATAACTTTACCCGTACCACCCACTTCTACAAAACCAGTAACACCATCTTCAATCATATTCAGCATCGTTTGTGTCCAACGAACAGGTGACGTCAATTGAGCGATTAAATTTTGTTGAATAACAGTTGGATCGGTTGCTTTCTGAGCATTGACATTTTGATAAATAGGGCATTTCGGCGCACTAAAAGTAGTGGCTTCAATTGCTGCTTTTAATTCTGCTTCGGCAGGAGCCATTAAAGGAGAGTGAAAGGCGCCACCAACATTTAAAATAATAGCTCGTCTAGCACCAGCTTCCTTTAATTGTTCGACTGCTTTTTCTACGCCTGGAATAGACCCTGAAATTACTAATTGACCAGGACAGTTATAATTTGCTGCTACTACTATCTCATCGGTAATACCATCACAAATCGCTTCTACTTTTTCATCTTCTAAGCCAACAATAGCCGCCATGGTACTTTCTACTGCCTCACAAGCTTTTTGCATAGCTAAAGCTCTTTGTTGTACTAATTTTAATCCATCTTCTAACGATAGGGCTTCACTAGCCACTAAAGCGGAAAACTCCCCTAAGGAATGACCTGCTACTACATCAGGTTTGAAGGTATCACCTGCCAAAGTAGCTTTGATAACAGAGTGTAAGAAAATAGCAGGTTGCGTAATTTTTGTTTGTTTTAATTCTTCTGGGCTGCCCTCGAACATGACATCACTTAGTCGATAGCCTAAAATACTATTAGCTTGTTCAAATAGACTATGTGCTTGCTCTGATTGTTCATATAAATCTTTACCCATCCCTTCAAATTGGGCACCTTGTCCTGGAAAAACATAAGCTTTCATATTATTAATTTTATTGATGACAAATATAAATTGAACCCTGTTCTCAAATCGCCTGCAAAAGTGAGAAAAAATAATTATAGCACCAAATGACCTAAATATTTGTTACGGGTTGCGAGTTGCGAGTTGCGGGTTAAATTCAATCAAATACTTAGTAAAACTAATGGAATAACCTAAAATAATTGATTAAAATTCAAATTTAGATTTCTAATGCTATATTTTTAACCCGCAACCCGCAACCCGCAACTATTTAATAAGTGACGGCTAATTTTGGTTACTTACTTATTGGTTTTTGAGTAAGAGGCACTTATTTTTCAAATGATGACTTTTTTTAATAGGTGTAAAATTCGTCAAAAAAAAGGATGATTTTAAAAATGGAGAACTTGTTTTTTATCGTTTCTACTATTTCATTAGTAGTTAAAAAACGGTATTTTTATCCCATTAATTGAATCTCCTACTTCAACTAACGACAAATCCCTTCTATTAAATTGGTTTAAAATGTTAATTTTACTGCTTGTCAGTAGAAAAAATAACGACTTTTTATCTTAAATTCCCCATTAAAAAACTATAAAAAATTAGCTACTATGAAAAAAAACAATTTATTAATCCTGTTTTTGGCGTTCTCTTTTGTGCAACTTTCCGCCCAATGTCCTAATTACAGCAGACCGGGAGTGCATGTCGTGCAGAGTGGAGAAAATTTGTACCGAATTTCTAAAAAGTACAATGTAACGACTTTCGATTTGACCCAATGGAATAATATTCCTTCAAACATCACTTTGTATGCTTGTCAAGAATTGATTGTGGCTCGCCCAAATTATGATAATGGGAATAGTGCGACCTATAACCAAAATGACTTTGTGGATAGAGGAGACTTTAATGATAGTTATTCCGCAGCAACTAATTATACTGGGACTACCTATGTGAAGCAAGCGGGAAATCGACATACCATTCAGGCAGGCGAAAGTATCAGCGGCCTAGCAGAATTATACGGCTATACCGAGCAAAGATTCAGAAATATCAACTTATTACAAGCGGGCGAAGAATTAACGGTTGGTTCTGTTATTTTGTCTTCTGATTGTGCCTGTGATAGAATTAGTACGTATGATGATTTGAATGGTCAAGTTCGCAATTCGACTGCTAATGCTAATAATTGGACAGGGAACGATAACCAAGGAACGAATACTTTTCAAAATAGAGGAGGCGATTATGATGATTTTTATGATAATCCACAAGGAAATGGTCAATCGAGTACTACGCCACCTCCTGCACAAGCGATTGCTAGTCGCAATAACTCTAGTTATGGTCCATCAACTTATGACAGGAATGCAGAAAGTCGAAGAATTGGCGGTACACCTACTCCTGTGAATGTGGCTTATATGTCTAGTGAAGAATTGGCGATGATGGATGAAGTGAATTTAATGCGATCTAATCCAGCAGGCTATATTCCGTATGTAGAACAATATAAGAAAGACATCCAAAGTGGTAAATCTTTTGGTAGTTCAATTGCTGTGTGTAACGAACTTATCGCAGAGTTAAGAAGAACACCACCGTTATCTATTTTACAGCCAGCACCTTGTATTTATAATGCGGCTAAGAAGCACGGCTTAGATCAAAAAGCAAGAGGAAGTACTGGACATGATGGTTCTGATGGTTCTTGGCCTTGGGATAGAGTTAAAAGAGAGTGTACGCAAATGACTGACGGAAACGAAAACCTAGTGGGCGGTCCTGCGGATGTTAGAGAGGCGGTGATCTTATTATTAGTAGATGATGGTATTCCAAGTAGAGGACACCGTAAAACTTTATTGAATAAGGATTGGGTGTACGGTGCGATGTATAAAATTGGAAAAGTAGGATTTATGCCTAATTGTTGGGTACAGAAAT
The DNA here is from genome assembly GCA_965277445.1 of Saprospiraceae bacterium. Taxonomy (GTDB): domain Bacteria; phylum Bacteroidota; class Bacteroidia; order Chitinophagales; family Saprospiraceae; genus JAFMDF01. The sequence goes on from CBDICY010000013.1 coordinate 1,489,769, forward strand.
TTGGTTACTAGACCTCCGATTTATTAATGATTGACAATTGAATTGATAAGAAAGGTTGCCATGTTACGATGTCGCCCCATTTGATTAATAACAAGGCAACATCGCAACATCGCAACATCGCAACGCTGATAAATGGAAGAATTTTTAAACCAAACCCTTTTTACCTTAAATGGAAGAGCGATTTCAACGATCGAAGCCATTGCGGTCGGTAGTATTGGCATCTTGTCTTTTTTATTTTACCTAGTTGTAGTTAAAAAGACCCTGACTTATTACACCAATAAAGGTACTTTAGATGAAAGGACGAATTATCGCTTAAAGCAATTAATAGGCAGTTGCTTAGTTTTATTCTTTTTAATTAGTGCGGTTGATGTATTGGATTTTTCCAAAGATATTTATCCCAATCGTTATTTTCAAATTGGATGGTTTTCTATCCTAAGAGGCTTACTAATTATTCAATTAGCCCGACTGATTAATCTAATTTTAGTTAGAGGTATTAATCGGTATTATCAACAAAAAATAGCAATAGACGAAGAAGTAAGATTCCGTTTAGAGGATATTACCAAACAAAATTCTAATAGAATTGCAAGTAATTCGGTACGAGTGGCCGTTTTTTTATTAGCGACTTTTCTTTTCTTTCAAAATTTCCAATTTAACCCAACCGTTTTTACCCTACACGCAGATACGGATAAGTCTTTTGATTTAGATCTTAGTAAAATCATTACTATCCTAATTGTACTTACTTTAGGAAGAGTATTTGTTTGGGTTCTAACCCAATTGATTTTATTAAGCTACTATCGAAAAAACAAAATTAATTTAGGGACTCAATTTGCTGTTAATCAATTGATCAGTTATTTTGTTTATGTCATAACTATCCTAACGGCGCTGCATTATTTGCAAGTCAATATGACGGTTTTTTGGGGTGGTTTAGCAGCTTTGTTAGTTGGTGTTGGACTTGGATTGCAGCAAACCTTTAATGATCTTTTTTCGGGCTTATTATTATTATTTGAACGTGGTATCGAAGTAGGGGAGGTGTTGGAGGTTGATGGGACTATTGGTAGTTTAAAAAAAATAGGCTTACGAACATCCATTATTGAATCCAGAGACAATATGACAATGATTGTCCCTAATTCTAAATTGGTCGTTAACAGCGTGATTAATTGGAGTCATTACGATGATAAAGTCCGATTTAGAGTGACTACGGGTGTAGCCTATGGATCAGATACTGCTTTGGTCAAAAAAATATTACTAGAAACGGCGAAAGAACATAATCATATTCTAAAACGCCCTGCTCCTTTTGTTCGATTTACCGATTTTGGCAACTCGTCTCTAGACTTTGAGTTATTATTTTTTTCTAAAAAATTTGTCATTATTGAAGATATTAAGAGCGACCTACGCTTTGAGATAGATCGAAAATTTAGGGAGGCAGGTATTGAAATTCCTTTCCCTCAACGAGATGTTTGGATACGGAAAAGTGAGTAAAATAGTACTTCAATAGACAGCACTACAGTCGGTAGATGATTGCTAAAACTGTTTAATTGCATCAAATAAAAAAGCGACTTAGGAGTTTACTTCCTAAGTCGCTTTTTACTGCCAACTAATTTATTGCATCAATATCACCTTTTTAGAAACCATCTTTTCTGGAGTCATTAAAGAGATATAGTAGACGCCAGTCTGTAATTGACTACCATCAAGAAATAATTGATGCATACCTGCTGCTTGAGTTGAATTATTAGCTAATATTTTTACAATTCTTCCATTCACATCCATTACCTGAACCAAAACAGGCATTGCTATAGCTAATTGGTATTCAATTTTGGTCGTACCGCTAAACGGATTAGGCATTACTTTTAAATCGAGTTGATCCAATCCGAGTTGTTTAGATGGTGTATTGAAAGCTGGAAAATCCGATTCATGAGTGATTCTGTTTCCAACAGGTGTACAACCTTCAATTACAACAGAAAAAGTACTGCCGTAAGTAGCGTGAAAACCAGGGGTTAAAGTAATACTTTCTCCTGCTTTGAAAGTGACGGCATCTTCAATGATTACTGAACCAGAAGTAACTAAGTCTTTTTGGGCATTAAAATTGGTTTGTCCTGCTAAATTGGAAGTAACCGTATTCGTTTCTGGACAAAGTCCGACTTCTTCACAATCGGGCGTACCATTATTATTTGTATCGGTATCCGCTACGCCGCATCCACAAACACCCACGACGATTTTATTTGGATCATTCGGACATTCATCTCTACAATCAGGCGTATTGTCGTTATCCGAATCGGTATCTGCTACACCACACCCACAAATACCAGCGGCAATTTTATTAGGATCATTTGGGCAGCCATCATTACAGTCAGGCGTATTGTCGTTATCCGAATCGGTATCTGCTACACCACATCCACAAATACCAGCGGCAATTTTATTAGGATCATTTGGGCAGCCATCATTACAGTCAGGCGTATTGTCGTTATCCGAATCGTTATCCGCTATACCACACCCACAAATACCTGGAGCTATCTTATTCGGATCATTAGGGCAATCATCGTCACAATCGGGCGTATTGTCGTTATCCGAGTCGGTATCTGCTACACCACATCCACAAATACCAGCGGCAATTTTATTAGGATCATTTGGGCAGCCATCATTACAATCAGGGGTATTGTCGTTGTCAGAATCGGTATCCGCTACGCCACACCCACAAATACCTGCTTCGGTTTTATTTGGATCATTTGGACAATTATCTACGACACCACCTGATTGGGTACAGAAAGTAATAGAAAAAGTAGCGCCGAAAGCACCACCACTAGCGATTACTGCTCCTTGATTATCGGTTAAAGAAAAAGAACCATTTCCATAACCACAGCATATTCCATCCCCATAACTGTCATTAATCGTAAATTGATAGCCTGTTGCTGGAGGTAAATTAAACGTTTGATTAACTAGACCACTTGCTTGATTATATCCTCCGCCCGAATATAAATTAACGCCTGCTGAGTTTTTAAGCGTCCAACTTGTTTCTGTAGGAAAATTATCTAATCTAAGAGAAAAAGCGATTTGATTTTCATAACAAGGACAAGGGGCACAACTACTACCTCCACAGTCAACTCCCTCTTCGTCTCCATTTTGTACCCCATCATCACAAGTCGGGGCGGCACAGGTAAGCGTACAAGAAGCATTATTATAGCGATTTCTAATTAAATCACCTGGCTGAGGACCAAAACCATTATTGAAATCAATGCCACAACTGGTGATATGGCAGTAACTCATAATCGTACCGCCTCCTGGAGGACAAGCACCATAAGTACTAGTACAACCTCCTTCCGTTGAGGCACAGGCATCAATAGCCGTATTATTGCCATTCCAACTACAATTTTGGGTATGTGGAGACCCCATATTATGCCCCATTTCATGTGCAAATACTTCGACATTCCAAGAATAGGTTGGAAAAGTTGTAATAGAAGTTCCCATACTCGCACTAACCGCATAAGGCCCTGCGTGCTGACCACTAAAAGTAAAATAACTAGAACAAAGAACATCTACCCAAGCAATTCCGCCGCCTAATGACCTAGTAGAAATTAAGTGCGCCAATCGGCCATTATAATTATTCTTAGTCAATTCTCCGAATCGTTGAAGTAAAGCATTGGTACTGTTCAAACTAGCATATGGATCGATAGTTGTCCATACTTTTACATCTGAAAGAGAAATATCAATCTGTTCATTGGCATAAATAGTTGCCGTTTCATTAATCAATGCACTTACAAATGCAATAACACTTGCTTCAGAATTATTATGCTTAGTATACATATCATAATCGCATTCTACATAAATAGGAATACACTTAGCCATTGAATTTCTGGCGGTGCCTTCTACCTGAGAACGAAGATTGTCTTTTCCTAAATTTTGTGCCTCTCCTGCCGAACAGCCTGGAGGCTCGTCTAATAAAAGGTTTCGATCATTATATAAAACATGACTAGGGGCATTTTTTAGTTTACCAATCACATAATTTCCATCATCGTCCCCAATCATAATTCTGATCTCTTCTCCAAAAATACTAGCAGAGGCAATTGAGTTATTATCGCCTTTAACAATTCCTCGATAAAAAACGCCTTGATTCATCGGCGTTAGATCTCGACCGTCACTAGCTCGGTAAATAAAATCTTCCGCAAATAAATCGACTTTGAATAATTCTAATTCAAAAAAGGATTTTTGATCGACTGGAATTTTCAAAGTAGTAGCGGCAGGTTGATCTCGAATAAAGGCATTTAATTGCGCTTCTTTAATTGTTAAATTAACACTCCCTAATGCATATCCTTCTGAAAGAGAATTGGCAGTTGCATCAACCTCAAAAGGATCGAATTCATTAAATCGAGCATTACTTTGTTTGTTTTGGGTAACTAACTTTGCCAACTCATTCGGTTCAGTTTGTGTGGAAGCTTGTTTGATCTGTTGTTGAGTTCTTTCGATTAAATCTTGTGAGAAAGCTTCGTTTTTAAACATAAAAAATACGAAAAAAAGGCTAAGTAACGGGAAATACTTAATCATGTGTTGAGTTTAGTTCTGCTCAAAATAGTAGTCAAAGGTAGTGTGAACCAAAGACTTTTATCGCTGAGCAATCGGTTTAAGGACATCAAAGATTATTGCTTTGATAAATAATTTGTTGTTACTCGGCAAGTGCCAGTAAATCAAAATGATTGATTAGTATTACAGGGGAGAGTGTAGATGAATTTAAAAAAAAATTATTGTATAATCTAAAATTGCAGAAGGAAAAAATATAATGCTTTCTATTAAGAAAAAATTTTCCTCTTCAATAACTCAAAATTATGGACTTTATTACTTCAATGCTTTTTAGATTAAAAGGAATATCTGGTTTTGTATAAAACACGACAATTTATATTGGTTAAAATTTTATTTGAAATATTTTATAAAAAAAACGAGTAACAAGTAAATACTCATGTGCCGACTCAAATCTAAATCTGGGGGGATCAAATTGTAGTTTGGGTTAAATTGTAAGATAGCATTGGGTGTTTCTATTTTATTCAAATTCATCACAATCCAAACGAATCTCTTGACTCAACAGTCTTTTATTCAAGAGGGTACAATGGTGCTCATCTTTTTTGTTTCCGCTATAATTACTACAGGCAAAACAAGTCCGCTGTACTTGTATAATTTCTTTTAGATGTAATTGATAAATGATTTTTGAAAGAGTGTGAAAGAAATTTTTCAATTCCGTTTTCTCAACGTTTTCTAACGCTTTAGAAACTGGTAGCGTATAGTTTAATAATTCAGCTATTAATTTTTTTCCTGTTGCCGATAGCAGCAAATTATATCTCCGACTATCCATAGGGCTAAGGTCTTTTTCTAAAAAACCTTTTTTTAATAATACCCTAACTGCATCACTTATAGTAGGTTTAGTAACGTTAAATTCTTTTGCCAAATAACTAATGTTACAAAGGTTTAAATGATGGTTTGATACAAAAAGGACTATTTGTATTTGAATCGGACTTATTCCATATACCTTCGCTTTTTGCCAGAGCAATGTTCTAAACACCTCCCCTAAACGTTCTAAACCTACGACTACTTTTGAATCTAATTGCACGCTATTATAATTTAAATGATAATTTGACTAGGAAAATCACATCCAAAATTAATGCTTTTCGACCACTAGTTACATCCCTCCATTTCAATAATGAAATACCCTTTTTCTTTAATAGATTTTTCCCATGATGGTCTAAGTGTTTCCACATGGCATAATCTGCATTGTTTAGCCGCAAGTATTTGTCCTTCTTGTCCTTTAGTTTTTAGGTACTCTTTTCCGTAACCATATATCGTTTCCGTTTTTGTTATAGTTATAGGAACTAATATGTCAAAGTGCATAATGTTACCATCTTTCTTAGTTACATAGGTGTCCCATACGTTAACTTTTGTTGTTGTCGTTTGCATAATACTAGATTTAGACATAGTCTTAATTGATTTTGAAAATGTTTTAATAAGAGAATAGAGATTCAATACTATATAGCATCCCTATTCTCTCTTACTATACATAAATTATTTACTAACGGTATAAGGTAAAGATAAATCTCCTGATGCTACAGAATAAACAGAGTAAACACCTAGCATGGGAAGGTCTGGTTGAGAACCATTTACTTGCATATAAACTGCTACAGCATCAAAATTAAATTCCGTTTTATTATTCATTCTATAAGCTGGAATAACCACTCTTATAGCATTTCCTTTCGCAATTACTGGATGACCAGGGGAGTCCATATACATTGGCATACCAGGGTTTGTTGGAGGGAGGGTTACAGTATTATTATTGGGGTCAAATTGCTTGACAGAAAGCCCTCCTGCTACTCTTTTATCTTCGTTTAATACTACCCAATGTGGATGCCAAATTACACCATCATTGGCATAATTACGGTCATTATTTTCGTCCCAAAGTGGGGTGTCATCAAAATCAGGATGAGAGGTTAAAGCCATCGCAACAATCCCCTTAGCATCAGAGAATCCAACATCTGTTGGTTTCAAAGTGGTAGGAAAAACATAGCCTAATACGGGGGCACCGTCTAATCCTCCTACCTCTTTAGGGATAGATTGACCTGCATTGCCTTCCACTTCAATCGTGAAAACAAGTTGGTCTAATCTGTCATCATAAACAACAGAGGTATTAGTAATTTTTAGGTCTGTTGAATTTTTGAAACTAGGGTCCTCATTGCCACCTAGTTGCGCAAAGGAAATATTTGATAAAATCATTGCAAAAAATATAACTACAAACTGTTTCATTTCTAATTTTTAAAAAGTGATAAAAAATTGATCCAAATAATTAGGAATCCTAACTATTTGGATCAAAAAAAATAAATTTAGCCTTTTACTTCAGCTATAGATGCACCAAAATTAAGATGTAATACATTACCTTCTGGTGTTACTAATGCAGGAACAGATTGAACACCAATACGCTCTGCTGTTTCAATTTTGTTTCTATTTTCACCAAGGTGTACTACTTCTACATTTGATGCACCAATTAACTTGATAATATCTTGCTCAGCACTTACACATACTGGGCAACCTGCGTGATAAAAAATTGACTTACTCATATTATTTTAAAATTTATTTAAGTGGTTAAAAATAATTACAATGCAAATGTAGGTAGGATTCCTAACTAATACAAATTTAATACTACTTTCTTTTCTAAATTTGACTTTTCTACAGTTTTCAAGGCGATACAAAAAAATTTGCGTCTTTTTTTAGGTAGGACGTCTATAGGGTAAAACAAATAAAAATTATAAAACATGGAAAATTCAAAAAAATCAAACTGTTGTTCTCCAAATCCACAAATACCCAATTCTAAATATACTGCTCCCCCTCCCGTTTCCATCAATCCAACCCATTAAAATCAATTGGACTATTTACCTACAAATTCCACAAAAACCAATCCTCCATCAGCTTCTTCAAATACTGCAAAAATCTAGCAGCATCTGCCCCGTTTATCACCCGATGGTCAAAACCAATAGTAATAGGCATACATAAACGAGGTTGGAAACTACCATCTACCCAAACAGGTTCTAAGCGACTGGCAGCGACTCCTAATATTGCTACTTGGGGGAAATTAACAATTGGAAAAATAGCAGTTGTTCCGATACCGCCTAAATTAGATATGGTAAAAGTAGCACCTTCTAAATGGGTGGTGTTTAATTGTTTAGTTTTTGCTTTTTGGGAGATTTCTTTTAAGGTGATAGCAATCTCTGTAAGACTCTTTTGATTAGCTTCAGCTATTTTTGGGACTAATAAACCTCTTTCTGTATCAACGGCAAACCCGATATTAATATACTCCTTGTATATTATTTCGTTGGTATCGGTATCAATACTTGCATTAAATAGGGGGAATCTCTCTAAGGATTTAGCCACTACTTTAATTAAAATAGCGGTTATGGTTAATGCGCCTCCTTGTTCCTTTACTTGATTTTTATACGCTTGACGTTTAGCTTCTAAGTCCGTAATGTCTATTTTTTCTTGTAGCCAAGCATGGGGAATTTGGCTCCATGCCATAGTCATATTGCTGCTAGTGACTTTGGAAATGCCAGACATGGGTTGCCGACGAATCGCTCCCCATTTTTCAAAATCGGGCAATTGAACGGCTGGGGCAATTTTATTTGCTTTTTGTTGATTGACCTTTTTAGCAAAATCTTTTACATCTTGCATCGAAATTCGTTTGCTAGGTCGAGTAGTAGTAATTTCTGAAATATTGATGCCAATTTCTCTAGCAAATTTTTTAGCTAAAGGAGAGGCACGAAAACCGCCTTTTGCTTTTGGTGGTTTCGGCTTAATTTCTAGCCGATTATTTACAGTTGCAGGAGCTTGTGCTGGCGTAGCCACTTGTTCTAGGACGACTTCCTTAGTGGGCGTAATCGTTTTATTTATGGGAACTATTTCCTCGATATCCGCAGTAGTTTGGGCAGAAGGTTCAACCTGAAAAATAGGCGCACCTTCTCCAATTTCCTGCCCAATTTCTACTAAAATGGCTTTGACTATGCCTTCGTATTCAGCAGGCACTTCCGCCGTCACTTTATCTGTTTCTACTTCCATTAAAGGCTGGTCCAATTGAATGGTATCACCGACTTTTACCAAGATAGAGATAATCGTTCCTGTTTCTACACTTTCGCCTAAGGATGGTAAGGTTATTTCTTTCATTTTGAGTAGGAATTTTTAAATAGGTGAATTATGGATAATCCCAAATGAAAACCAAAAACTCCAGAGGAGTGATGCTGTTTGTAGAAAATGATTCAAAAATGTTCCTAAGGTCTGGAAGACCGTCCCTGTTTTAAACATATATTAACGGTGTCGGTCTTCCAGACCTTTAACTTCGAGTCGATTATCGATTTTTTCTACAAACAGCGTCGGTCTTTTAGACCTTTTGCTTATTCAAAACGTACATTAAATAGCTGGATTTATTTTATTCAGGTCAATTTCTTGCACTTTAATGAATTCCTGAACCTCTTTTTTAGTAACCAAGCCTTCTTTTCTCAATAATTGCAAGGCAGATAGCGCAATATATTTAGCACTAATTTCAAAATGATTTCTCAGCGTTGTTCTGGATTCACTTAAACCATAACCATCTGTTCCTAAAACATGATATGCCTTAGGCATCCATTTAGCAATACCCATTCCTAAAGACTTAATGTAATCAGATGCAGAAATAAATACCCCTTTTTCTTTGGCTAATAATTGTTCAACATAAGCTTTGGGTGTTTTATCATCGGTAGAAAGTAATTGATTTCTTTCTGCATTTAGTGCATCTCTTTGTAATTCTGTATAACTGGTCACACTCCATATATCGGTGGAGATTCCCATAGATTCCAATAGTTCTTGAGCAACTATCACTTGCATCATAATTGCCCCACTACCCATTAAATGTGCTTTTCTACCTTTGACTACTTTTTTCGTAGATTTTTTGAAACGATACATTCCTTTAATGATACCATTTTCTACATCTTCGGGCATGATGGGCATTCTATAATTTTCATTGGTGACGGTGATGTAATAAAATATTTTCTCTTGTAACTCATACATTTTATGAATACCATCTTTAATAATTAGCGCTAGTTCATAAGCAAAAGCAGGGTCATAACTTTTCATATTAGGTACGACACTCGATAATACATGAGAATGCCCATCTTGATGCTGAACGCCCTCTCCATTAAGAGTCGTCCGACCAGAAGTACCGCCAATTAGAAACCCTTTACATAGCATATCTCCACAAGCCCAAATCATATCGCCGACTCGCTGAAAACCAAAAATGGAGTAAAAAACATAAAATGGAATCATCGGCAATCCATGCATGGCATAAGCCGAACCTGCTGCCATGAAGGAGGCAATTGCCCCAGCTTCGCAGATACCTTCTTGTAGGATTTGTCCATCTGTACTTTCTCGATAATAGGAAATACTACCTGCATCAACAGGTTTGTATAATTGCCCTTTGGGTTGGTAAATACCTGCATAACGAAATAAGCCATCTAAACCAAAAGTTCGTGCCTCATCAGGAATGATTGGAACGATATATTCTTTTACGTTTTCATGTCGCAGCAATTTAGTCATGATTCTAACTAAGACCATTGTGGTAGAAACCGCCCTTTCCTCTGTCCCAGTATAAAACTCTCCAAACAACTCGTCTCCTGGTGTTTTTAGCGGAACACTTTCCGTACTTCTCTCAGGTAAATAACCCCCTAAATCGAGCCTACGTTGCCGTAAATATTGAATCTCTGGACTATCATTGGAGGGGATATAAAATTTAGCTTTCGATGCGTCTGCTTCGCTCATAGGAATACCAAACCTTTTAGCTGCCTCAATGCGTTCGGTTGCATTCATGTTCTTTTTGGAATGGGTGGTGTTTCGGCCTTCTCCAGCACTCCCCATGCCATAACCTTTGATGGTTTTCATTAAAATAACGCTTGGTTTTCCATTCGGTCGAGCAGCCTTTTGAAAAGCAGCATATATTTTTTTATAATCATGTCCTCCTCGTTTAATCGTTCTGATTTCTTCATCACTCAAAGAGTGCATCAACTCTGCTAATTCTGGGCTGTCTTTTACCCAATGTTCTCGTACTTTATCTCCATCCAAAACAGAATATAATTGATAATCTCCGTCTAAAGCAGCCTCCATTCTGTTGACCAAAATGCCCTTATGGTCTCTTTCTAAAAGCGAATCCCATTCACTTCCCCATATTACTTTGGTCACATTCCAACCCGCCCCTAAAAAACTGCGTTCTAATTCTTGAATAATTTTTCCATTGCCTCGTACTGGACCATCTAGTCGCTGTAAGTTGCAATTCACCACTAAAATTAAATTATCTAATTGTTCTCTTACAGCAATGTTTAAGGTCCCTAATGTTTCAGGCTCGTCCATTTCTCCATCTCCGACAAAAGTCCAAATTTTGCCTCCTTTTTTAGGTTTCAAGCCTCTGTTCTCTAAATACTTTTGAAATCTTGCTTGGTAAATAGCACTTACCCCAACTAAGCCCATAGACGCAGAAGGAATTTCCCAAAACCAAGGCATTCTTCTTGGATGAGGGTAGGAGGGTAGTCCACCACCGTCTTGCAATTCCTGTCTAAAGTTTTTGACTTGTTGTTCCGTCAATCTTCCTTCTAATAATGCTCTAGCATAAATCCCAGGAGAGGCATGCGGTTGGAACGCCACCAAATCCCCACCATAAGTCGCTGATTTTTTTTGAAAAAAATGATTCATCCCAACCTCATACATACTAGCAGCAGAGGCATAAGTAGCAATGTGCCCACCTAAACCTTTTCCACTATCGTAAGCCTGTAAAACCATAGCCATCGCATTCCACCGATTGATATTTTCAATTTTTAATTCTAGTGCGGTATTACCAGGGTAAGGCGGTTGATGTTTGACATTAATGGTATTAATATAAGGAGAATTGAGTGCCTCACCCGCTAGTTTTACCCCTTTTCGAATAGCGAAAGCTCTTAGTTGGTGGATTAAATTAGCCGCCTCTTCTTCTCCTTTTTCTGTGATGACTTCAGATAATGAAGTCATCCATTCTTCCAATTCTAATTGCCAATCTTGGTCGGATATTTTATTCATATTCTTGGTATTAAAATTATCGATAAACCATTACCGAAATTAAGCTTCAGTCTCTACTAAATCTTCTTCCATACAAGTTACCGTTGCCAATGCTTGGTCGATGTCCCAAATAAGGTCTTTGGCATTTTCTACCCCAATAGATAAACGAACTAAACTATTCGTGATACCCATTTGCTGGCGAGTTTCTGGACAAACGCCAACATGCGTCATAGTTGCAGGATGTTGTACTAGGCTTTCTGTACTTCCAAGACTCACCGCCAATTTAATCAATTTTAGTCCATTTAAAAATTGAAAAGCTTCTTTTTCGCCACCTTTAATATCAAAAGAAAGCATTGCCCCAGGAGAAGTGTATTGTCTTTGATAAATTTCGTAGGATTCTGTTCCTTGCTCAATTAAACCTAAATAATAGACCTTTCCCACTTTTGGATGATTATTTAAGAAAACAGCCACCTGCTTTGCATTTATCATTTGTTGTTCCATCCGAACTTTTAAAGTTTCTAAACTTCTCAACAAAAGCCAACAGGTATGTGGACTTGCCATATTTCCTAAAAAAGTTCGGAGCGTTTTTACTCGTTTCATGACCTCTTGATTGCCCAAGACTGCACCTGCGATTAAATCACTATGTCCGCCAATATATTTGGTAGCGGAATATAGGACTAAATCTGCTCCATGTTCGAGAGGATGCGACCAAAGCGGCCCCATATAAGTATTATCTACACCTATAAAAACTTGTTTTTCGCTGCTGCTAAAATGAGTAGCTAGCCTTTTACACATCGAAATATCTATCAAGTCATTCGTTGGATTAGCAGGTGTTTCCAAATAAATAAAAGCCAATTTATCAGCTTTGCCAGTAGCTTTAATAGATTGGATAATTTCTTCTTCACTTTGATTGGGGGTAAAACCAATAGTTTCAACACCAATATCTTTTAAGAAATGATGAATAAAATGGTCTGTTCCTCCATAAGTAGGTTTACTATATAATAATAAATCGCCAGGCTTTAAAAATTCTAATAGTACCGTACTGATAGCCGACATTCCACTCTCGAAAATGCCACAATCCTCCGCTTTATCCCAAAGGCATAGACGGTCTTCCAAAATTTCTAAATTGGGATTATTAATTCGACTATAAATTAATCCTAAAGATTCATTTTGCCCTTTTTCTCGTAAACCATAAGCGACCTCAAAGAAAGCTTTTCCTTCTTCTGCTGTTTTAAAAACAAAAGTAGAAGTTTGAAAAACAGGTGGTTTTATAGCCCCTTCTGATAATTCTGGTTGGTATCCATAGGTCATCATTAGACTTTCGGGCTGATGTTGATGTTTCATAATTAGGACAATTTTAATTGGTGAAATTTAATTAGAACGATACAACAAAGTTAAATTTTATAGGAATGAATGCTATATTTTTTAAATAAAGGATGAATCATTCCCAATTTAAAATAAAAAACAGGAAATTAGCAGCTCTTTTTTTATTTTAAAAATCAAAACAGGAAAAATTCCTATGATTAAATTAGATGCTACCGACAAGAGATTGCTAGAAATATTACAATCAGATTCAAAAATTAATATCAAAGAAATCGCCAGCCAATTGAAAATTACAAAAACGCCTATTTATGAAAGAATAAAACGATATGAAAGAGAAGGTATCATTAAAAACTATGTAGCGATTCTTGATAGAGAAAAGGTCCCGCCCTCTATGGTAGTTTTTTGTTCTGTTTCTTTGGAAAGTCAAAAGTTGGAAGAGATTCAAAAATTCAACGATGCTATTGCAAAAATTCCAGAAGTTATTGAGTGTTATTTAATGGTAGGTAGTAATGATTTTTTACTAAAGGTGGTGGTTAAGGACTTAAAAGCATACCATCATTTTTCGGCAGGTACGATAGCAGCTTTACCTAATATTGGTCAAATAAAAAGCACGGTGGTTTTAAAAGAGATGAAATGTTCGACGGTTTTTCCTATTTTGGATTAGCGAGATTTCTTTGTCGAACTACTATAAAACAAGCGTATTTAAACTTGATTTGTTTGATTTGTATTATTTTCTTGAGCAAAAACGATGTTAAACGAAATAACACCTATTAACGTTAATATTTTGGTGATTTTCATAGTTTTAATTCTTTTTTAACCAAGACGGTTGTGAACCATTATTTATAAATTTCTTTATGGAAGAACCATCCTTATTCATAATATAGATATGCTTTTCTTTATTCTCATGAGATGAAAAAATGAGTTTAGAACCATCAGGGGACCAAGAAGGATACCAATCTTCTACCTCATTAAAGGTCAATCGCTTTTGGTTCGAGCCATCGTTATTCATACTGTAAATTTCAAGGTTTCCATCCCTTTTTGATATAAATACAATTTGCTTACCATCAGGCGAAACTTCAGGATGCCAATCCTCCGCATCATTATTAGTTAATTTAATGATATTACTGCCGTCCAAACCTGCTATACAAATTTCACTAGTGTTTGTTTTGGAGTGAAAGAGTATTCTTCCATCTTGCATAAAATAAGGACCTCCACCTTGTAGTTGTTCTAATTGAGTTTGTTCACTGCCATCTGCGTTCATTATCCATATTTCTTCTTGCCAATTTTTTTCTGCATCTGAATAAGCTCTTGCGAAAGCGATTTTTTTTCCATCAGGAGACCAAGTAGGCGAACTATCCCATTTATTTTTGGCATGTGTTAATCTTTTTCTATTTGTACCATCGATATTCATGGTGTGAATAGACCAGGTTTTTCTTTTGTCGTATTTTGCATAAAAAGCGATACGATTTCCGTCAGGAGACCACGCTGCATAACCATCGACGTCAGCATGATTAGTTATTTTGATTTTTGATTTAGCTTTTCCATCAATTAGATAGATATCTCCATTGCCTGATTCATTTGAGGAATAGGCAATTGTATAAGATTTTTTGCTACAGGATAAAAACATCATTATTGAAAAGACAAAAAAAGATGATTTAAATCCATATTTTTTAATTGCAAATATTTTCATTTTTTCAATTTTAACTTAACCTATAAAATTATCTCTATCTTTTCTTCAATTTGCCCTAAATGCTCCAACTCATGATGTCGTTTCATCTTAATCATTTGAAGTATAGTTACTGGAGAAAATTTTCCATAATATTTAATTTCATGTTTTACGAGCAATTTTCCAGTATCCTTATTTGCTTGAAGCATATCGATAATGTTAGTATTAATTTGTTCGTACTGTTTTATTAAATCTAGAAGACTTTTATCCTGATAGGTTGCTACATTTTTATCATTAAAGGCTGCCCAATTGTTTTTGGCACTAATGAACCAAGGAAATGATTGATTCTCTGTATTTAATAAAAACTCAATTTCTTCCTTGAATTGATTCGCCCAACCCATTAAATGGGCGATGGTTTCCTTTAAATTCCAACGACTGGTTATCCTTATTTTTTCAGCTTCTGCATCACTTAGATGGGCAGTTAATGCTTTTATACTTTCTAATGGGGCATTCAAATAAGTAATACTATTTTCTATCATTTTATAATTATTGATGAGCTATATTTACCTGAATATTAAGAATATGTTTAAAACCTTATTTCGCTAATTTGAAAAAATGGAAACATACCTGTGTTTTTCCTAAAGATTGTAGTGATGGTCAGACCAGCCCGTTCCAGTCTGGCAGGTTGTTTGATTGTTATTTCCTTCTAACAACAATCCAACAGTCTAACAATTAAGCAATCAAAATTTTATTAAATTGATAATCAATTAATTATCAACGATATAAAAAATCAAACTTGCTCTAATCAAGCACCTGTAGAATAGCAAGCATGGCTGAAAGGATGACTAGCCAATGAATGATGATATTGATATAAAGCCTCCTGTTCGATAAAATAAAAATGCCCCCCATTACCAAACCTGAAATAAAAAACCACCAAAACTGATCCGTAGACTTTAATCCATGTTGAAATACAAATGGAATACTGGCGATTACTATAGCCAACCATTTATTTATTTGATGTTTCTCTAGTGTTTGGATGGCAAAACCTCTATAAACAAATTCTTCGGATATGCCAGCAACCAAACCAGCAAAAATGAAGATAATCCGATGAATGGTAGTTTTTGGGGTTATATTAGAAAAATCCGATAAAGCATTAAGTTTCTCTACAGTAATATTTTCAGCCGCTAAAGTAAATTCGATAAATCCAAATAACCCAAAGGCAACAATTAAATAGCCTATTATTAACCAGATAGTTTTTCGAGTATTTAACGAATAGCCAATATCATTTAAGCTCAAAGAATTGATTTTTAACACTTTTACAATAGCCCCAATCTGAATTAGATACCAAATACTGATGAGTATCCAAAAACACATAAAAAAACCTAACCCTATATTTGAAAACCAATGTTTTCTTAGAAGTAATAAGGAAAGCAAATAGGAAATAAGAGGAAAGCCTAAAAGCACGGCAAGTATTTGCCTAGTGGGAACCTTAAGAGTACTTTCTTTTACGTTTTTATAGTTTTGGCCTGCCATGTTAATTTCTTCAAAATTCTTTTATCTAATTTTTTCCATCACTTGAGATACTATATGGTCACATCTAGTATTGCCGAATTCAAAAATATCCTTTTTCAAATGGAGTTCCATTAATTTTTCTTTCAATAATGCCTTTGCTCGATGCAGTCTAACCTTGACATTGGAAGGAGATAAATCAAGACAGGCTGAAATTTCAGCAATACTCATACCTTCTATTTCTTTCAGGATAAAAACAACCTTGTATTTCTGGTCTATTAAGTCAATGGTTTTTTCAATCAAATGCTTTGATTCATGATGAATCATTAATTCTTCTGGGCTTTTTTGGTAACTTTTTCTCATTTGAACAATACCATTTTCCTCAAAATGACTGTAGTTATTGTCGATAAATGCCATTTTTCCCTTTTCTTTAAACCTCGCTAAAGCGATATTGATACCAATCCTTATCAGCCAAGTAGAAAAAGAGGAGGAATGTTTAAATTGCTGTAGTTTTTCATAAGCTTTTAAATAGGTGTTTTGCATAATGTCTTCTATTTCTTCCAAATCCTTTATATAGCTGCGAATCACCCTATATAGTTTTTGATTATTCCGTCTCATTAATAATTCATATAACTCCTTTTCTCCAGTCAAAACTCGACGGACAATCTCTAAATCGGATAATGGGGAGGGGCTCGGTGATATTGATAAAACTTTCATAAACTATTTTTTACTTATTAGATGCTTCTATAAAAAATAAGTTACAAAATCTGTAACTTTTTTTCTTAAATACTATCCAATACCTGAATTCTTTATTTCTTAATCGAAAAATATGTGATGGATAATACACGCTTAGTGACAACTATTTTAAAATACACTTATGGGCTAGTACCTATTGTTGCAGGACTAGATAAATTCACCAATATCCTTACAGATTGGAGCCAATATTTTCCCGCTATTCTAACTAGTTTACTTCCTTTCGAAACTGGAACTTTTATAATTATTGTAGGAATCATTGAAATCATCGCGGGTATATTAGTTTTCTTACGCCCCAAAACAGGTGGACTGGTTGTAATGGCATGGCTGCTTGGTATTGCGGGGACGCTTTTGGTTGGAGGGCAACATTTTGATGTCGCAATACGGGATATTGTCATGGCTATAGGAGCTTTTTCTCTTTCAAAACTTTCGGAATAATAAGGAATATCCAAACTGTTATAAGTTATTTTTTACATGTTTCTAACCTAGCGAAGCCAGTACCATAATGAGTAAATGGTAAAATGAATAAATGAGTAAATCTTAGCGCTATCCCCCTACTTTAATAGTGTTTATTCTAATTTTTTTGGTAGGACAGGTCATTAGCCCTTCGCCGAATAAAGTCTAATCATTTACTAATTTATTCCTCTACTCATTTTCTGCGACGTTTGCGCAGAAGTTTACTGATTAGAAACTAAATTAAGAATCATCCATAAAATAAAATTTAAAATGAAGTTAAAAAAATCATTCACCAATCAAGTTCTTTTTGGGGCTGTAGCAATCGTTTCTCTTTTGTTTTTTAGCGCATGCAATAAAGACGATGATAGCAATCGACCATTACAATCCATGTCGTTTGACTACCAATTTCACAATGGACAAGCTGTTCCTTCTGTACCTTATTTAGGAATACATCCATCCAATTTTTCTGCAACGCTTAGATTGGAAGAGTTGGAAAATGGAGGGACTAGAATTACCGTCAGTATTCAAAACTCCATGGAAGGAGAAACTTACCATGTTCACACACATGATGCTGCAGCTCCTTCTTCAACTCCTAATGATACCCCTTACAATGAAACTCCCAATGCTGATATTTTTGCACAAGCCTTAATGGGAAATGGAGGAATAGCCACTATTAATCAAGAAACCACGACCTCTTTTGAGGAATTGACTGCCAACTATGAAGGTTTTTTTGTGATTCATGACCCTTTGCAAGCAATTAGTACGGTTGACATTGGTACTTATCTAGTGGTAGGTGGTTTTGCAAGAAATCAAACTACGGTAGCATACGCCTCTTCCACCTTTGAATATGACTTTAATACTGGACAATTGGTACCAGACTTTGCTTATGAAGGCACACATAATGACAACCTTTCAGCGACTATAACAGTTGCCGAATTAGCGGAAAACAAATCAAGGGTGACCGTACATATTAAGAACTCCATGAATAATGAAACTTATCATACACACGTTCACGATGTAGCTGACCCTACTTCCACTCCTAATGGTACACCTTATATGGAAACGCCTAATGTAGACGTATTTGTGGCCCCGATTGAAGGGAATGGGACGATTGCTGCCAAAGCAGTTATTTCTCCAAAAAGCCATGAAGAAATTACGAGTACTTATGAGGGCTTTTTTGTAATCCATGACCCACTACAAACCATTTCAACAACTGATCCAACGACTTATGTAATTTTAGGTTCATTCGCTCGATAGGATTGTAATTATTGTAAAAAATTTATATTCAAATGATAAAATTAAGAACCTTAGCTGCATTGCTAATGCTGGGATGTTTCTATCTAGGCTGCACTAAAGCAGTTATAGATGAAGGTAATCCTTCGCCTATTGAAGAGCTTGTTAAGTATAACCCTGATATTAATACCTTAATGACTGCTCAATGTACCAACTGCCATAGTGGAAACAATCCGCCAGCAGGTGTCAACTTAGAAACTTATGAAAACGTCAAATTTTACACAGCCGATGGGCAATTAATAAATCGAATTAAGGATGGTGCTAATTCTATGCCGCCCAATGGGTTGATGTCTGCTGATAAAATTCAATTGATAGAAAAATGGAAGACCGATGGGTTTCTTGAAAATTAGTACCCTTTATGATAACAAAATAACAATATAGATTCTAATTAAAAAAATACTAATTTTATTTTGTCTGATGCTATCTATTCCAGCATTTGCCCAAAAGTATTTTACAAAAACAGGCATGACTGAATTCAAAGCATCGGTAAAAATTTTTGAACCCGTTGAGTCGAGAATCTTATAGAAAAACCTATGCAGATTCCATAAAAGTAAGCCTGGCAAAGCAAGCTAAAAAGATGCCTGTCAACCTCGTTGCTTATGGGACGGTAAATATCAATTCCCAATTGGATAGAGACCGTTTTCCATTTTTGAAGTACAATATATCCGTAGTACCTGATGAATAAAAAGGCTGGAAAAAATATTTTGCCGTCAATGCCATAATTAGCAAAAGCAAGGAGGTAGTAAAGGCAATGGTTTCCTGCGTTTCTATATTTTTTTTATAGCAGATGATTTCTAAAAATAAAGCAATAACAATAATAGTATAGGCTAAAACCAATAGGAAAATTTCTACTACTGCCATTTATTATTCAAATTTTTCTTTATCAATCAGGTGTTCAAACGCTTTATGCTTTACTGGGCAAAATTAATGTTTTTTATAGAGACTTTGTAGATTGATTTTACACCAGATATTTCCCTTTTTAATTGGGATAAAAGGTAGGGTTAAAGACCATAGCCGTCAGGCTAACGATTCAAAATCTGGATTTTTGCAAGCAAATTACGTTGAAAACGTAAGAAATATTGATTTTAAGATGCAATCTTAAAATATCGACATCATCGTAAGTTGCTGATTATCAATGATTATATTCTTAGCCTGACGGCTGGATAGTTCAAAAGAAATAAAAAAAGACTTTCTATTTTTGTGTATTCAACCACAACAAAAAAGAAAGTCTAATGTATTCAGAAAAAGAATACCAAGTAAAGATAAGACAATTAGGGAGAAAAGTCGAAAAACTAGAAGAAAAGAGAAGTATGGATAAGGAAACTTTGTCACAAGTAAGGTTATTGAATAAACGCCTGCGTCAACGAGAATCGGAATTAAAGGAGGGGCGGAATAACTGGAAAGGCAAATATAAACATAACCAACAGATAATCAAAAAGTTAAGGGTAGCATTAACTAAAGATGAAAAAGTGACACGTCATCATTATGGACGCTCGCTAATTAGCTTATGCGTACTACTTAGAGTAAAAGGTGGTTGCTCTTATCGAGGAGTTGTTCGAGTATTAAAAGTATTGCTACTATGTAATTTAATAGAGCAGCATAAACTACCTTGTGCAAATACGGTACAAAATTGGACATCAAAAGTAGGATTAGATACCCTGCAAGGAGCTGTTAATGAACCAATTAGTGAACAAGTAACGCTGATAGTAGATGAATGTATAAGAAAAGGAAAAGAGAAACAATTAATTGTTTTATTAGCCCCATTTGAAAAAGAGAAAGAAGAATCCTTAACGTTTCAAGACGTTCAAGTAGTTCATATGGAAGGCGCTAAAAGTTGGAAAGGTAAAGAGATAGAAAAGACCTTATCTTTTTTGAAGACAAGTCAAAAGGTAATAGTAAAAAATGTATTGAGTGATGAAGGCAAAAATTTAATTAATTTTTCCAACTTAAGTCAGCTAAGCCATATCCCTGATATTGCCCATGGAGTAGCGACTTGTTTGAAAAAAACTTTTTTAAAAGATGCGGACTATCAATCATTTATGAAGTTAGTGGCTACTTATATCTACAAAGGAGTTAATCAGGATTTTAGTTATTTATGTCCGCCAAAACTAGGTAAGAAAGCTCGTTTTATGAACCAAACGGCTATTGTAGATTGGGCAGAAATTTTAACCCATCGCATTAGTCAATTAGATAAAAAATCACTTACGTTTTTTGAACAATTACCGCAACATTCTTCTATGATTAAGCATTTATCGGCTTGTTTAGATATAGGCCAGCGGATTCAAGTTCCCTTGAAGAAACAAGGAGCAAATAAAAAAACATTAGCAACGGCTAAACAAATGATTGAGGTAGGTAAAAAACAGGAGGGGTATGTCAAGACATTTGTGAGTTATCTGGATAAATATATCAATTTATATGATGAATTTATAGACCAACATGATGTTAGAAATATTCATGTAAGTTCTGATATTATTGAAAGTCTGTTTGGTAAATATAAAAGTATCGCCAATCATTCTGCTTTAACAGGATTAACGAAATTAAATTTGGAATTAGTGATTTATTGCATAGATACAAATGAACTTTTAACGACGATTCCAACGGCTATAGAACGTATTTTTATGACCGACTTAGAACAATGGGTTAATGACCATTCTTCTGATAATCAATTGGTTAAAAGAAGAAATTTCTTTAAAAAAGAACCCGTTAAGGCAGAAGTTTCTACGTTTTTGAACTAACCACCTGACGGCTATGGGATTAAAGACTACCTCATTTTTAGCAAAGTTCTGGCATTGCTTATTATATCCCAAAAAGATAACTCTTTTTTTGCAGCGGTTTCTAGCTTTTGTTCAGCTAGTTTAATAACTTCTTTATCAGCAGTTAGAAAATTGCCTGACTGGAACATTGGATTTGGGTCATACTCAATGGCCAATTGTGCGGATTTTGCAGCAAGTGCTCCTTCCAATGAATTGACCAAATAGATTGCCATATCTATTCCTGCTGATACGCCTGCTGCGGTGATTATCTTACCTTCTTCGACAAATCTTTCTCTAGTAGGGATAGCTTGAAAATTTGTTAAAAAATCGACCACCCCCCAATGAGATGTTGCCTTTTTACCCGCTAACAATCCAGCAGCACCTAAAATAATTGAACCACTACAAACACTAACGGTCTTAATTGTTTGTGAATGGATTTCCTGTATCCATTTCAAAACTTTCTTATTTTTCATAATTCTTAAGTAGCCGACCGTAGAACCAGGAATGAGCAAAATATCAACTTTTTTTACCTCGTCAATGGAATACTTTGGGTTTATTTCAAGGAAGGTGCTATCAGCAAGGATTGGTTTTTTATGTTCTGCAACAAACATTATTTCTACCTCTTTTAGATTTCTTAGTACTTCATAAGGACCAATTGCGTCCAACATTGTTATGCCTTGATAGATAAATATGGCAATCTTCATATTGTTCATCTTATTTTGTGATTAAAAAAATAAAGATAAATAAAAAACATACTAATTGGTATGTTTTGAGAGGTGAAATCATCTTAAACTAGAAAGATACAATTTAAGTTCCTTTAAATAGAGGGTATAACTTTCATTATCGTTATGTAATTTTCCGAAAATTCGAATGCCCCAATAACCAGACATGACAAAGTACGCAACTTGTTTTGCATTTACCTCACGTCTAATCTTCCCATTCTTTTTTCCCATTTCAATACAATTTTCAATCGAATCTTTCCATTGGTCTACATTCGTTTTAAGGGCTAGTCTAAATTTATTATTCCAAGGAGAGACTTCTTGCATTAAATTTCCAGTAGGACAGCCATAAGCAACTTCTAGAAATGGGTTATGGAACAATAAATCATTTATCAAATTATAAATAGCATCTAATGGGTTTGCTGAATTAGCTAATAGCTCATTCGCATTTTTAGTCATATCAGGATTCAGTATTTCGCTAATAATGGCTAATCCCATTTCCTCTTTATGCTTAAAATGGTAATAGAAAGCTCCTTTAGTAACCTTAGTTGTCGCTATAATTTCATCAATACTAGTCGTTTGATACCCTTTTTTGTAGATTAAATCAAATGCTTTTTTAAGAATAGTTTGTCTTGTTGATGCTGCTTTTTTCATAATAGGTCTCGATTAGGATCTTTAGAGAATAAGAACAAAACTACAGAATGTCTTTTAAAAAAGCTTATTCATCTTCCCAAACAACTGAACTAATTTTCCATCCTTTGTTTGTCCTTATAAATTGAAATAGCTTATTGCCAAATTGGGCAAAAGGAGTTCCATTATGCAATCCTTCTTTTTTATATCGAGATTTTCTTTGGGCAATATTTCTTATGTCCTTAGTTGTCTGCTTAACTTAGTAATATATCTTTAAACCTCTTGTATTTCTTCTCCATTCTCCTGTCTCAATATTCGATAAGCTAAATAGCCTCCCAGTATATCTACCAAAAAATGAATGAACATTAATAATAATAAAGATTTGGTGAGTAAGAATATCCAGCCAAATAGTAGCGCCATACCTAAAATTTTAAGGACTGCTTTCTCTCCTTGGTAAAGGTGCCCAAAGGCAAACATACAGGCGGGAATAATGACCGCCAACCAATTACCTAGTTCATTATTTTCGTTAACCGCTAAAAAATATTGAATAAAAAAACCTCTAAAAATGATTTCTTCACATACGCCTGCACTAAAAGCGACAAATAAGAAATGTCTGAATTCTTCAAAATTACTAGGTAAAATTGGGATTTCAGCTAACCATTTTGTTTTTGTTTCCTGCATTTTTTCTGAACTGCGCAATTCCCACCAAACGTCAAATAAATAGAGTCCTAAGAAAATAGTGACTAATATCCATGCGGTAGGCGTCCATGTACCTACTTGAAAACCTAAATCTGCAAAAGGCCGACTAGATCCCCACCAAGTTAATACAATAAAAAAGACACAAATCCATTGGAAAATACCATTGCCATAATAAACTTGCTTTTTCATCGACGTATCAAACTTTATCGTTTTCATGTCCGCTTGCCCCTGAAAAACAGCTATTAAAGGCAACAGGATACCCAATAAAAATAAAAGAATATGGTCAAAAATACCTAAGTCAATTTCGTTCATGCTGCAAATGTAAGGGCATGGATTGGATAAAGAAAGGAAAGCTAAGAAACAAAAAGGGCAACTGCGAAACAGTTGCCCTTTTATGGTATTTAACCATATAAATCTATCTAAGGTTGTTTGTAAGTACTCATATATTATTGTTGAGTTGTTGAATTGCTATATTGTTATGTTGTAATGTATCACGTTAACAATATAACAATCATCTTCAATTACTTAACCCCTATAATTCACAAATTATAACCCCCGAATCACTCGAATCCCCTTCTCCTTAGTCGCTAAACATTGACTAATTTTTTCCATTAACTCTTCTGGACCAAACGGCTTTCCTACGTGGTCATTCATACCAAATAATTGAGCTTTGTCTTTTTCCGTTAGATATGCAGAGGCCGTCAAAGCAATAATTGGCACATTGGCGATCATTGGGTTTTCGGACTTCCTAATTTCAGCAGTAGCCCGATAACCATCCATTTTAGGCATTTGAATATCCATTAAGATTAAATCAAAATAGGTTTCATTGACTCGGTCTAATGCTTCCAAACCATTATTGGCGGTAGTCACTAAAACCCCTAGTTTAGTTAACATTTTTCGAACTACTAATTGGTTAATCTTATTATCTTCTACTACTAGAATCTTTTTGCCAACTAGATAATGGTAAGGCACTAAATTTTTATTGGCTTTTTCTTCTAATTTGGCGGTAGTAGATGGAATAACATACGGTAAATATACTTTGAAAGTAGTGCCTTTGCCTAATTCACTAGCCGCTTCAATTCGACCATTCTGTAAATCAACCAATCTTTTCGTAATCGCTAGCTCTAAACCGCTAGTATTAAATCCTTCGTAGATATCTGCTTCAGGGTCACGGGTAAATTTACGGAACATCTCCTCCAACTTGACTTTTTCAATACCTCGACCATTGTCTTCAATAATAATTTCTAAAGTAACATTTCTATCATTCAATTGAAATAAAGAAACCTTCGTATTAATTTGACCATTATCCGTATAACTCAAAGAGTTGCTAATGAGGTTGGTCAAAATTTGGTTAAGCCGAACGGGGTCTCCCGTCAATACATCGGGTACTTTTGAGTCAATTTCAAAACTCAAGGTCACATCTTTTTCTTCTGCAGGTATTTGCGACCATTTATGTACATCATCGACTATTTGTGGCAACTTAAAGTCTCTAGTTTGCATCACTAATTTACCCGCTTCAATCTTGGAGTAGTCTAAGACATCGTTGATAAATACGACTAAATTATTCGCAGAAAACTGTAAATTACGGAGCGACTCCTTTTGATCTTCTCGTGGATTCGCTTCTAATAATAAATGACTCAATCCAACGATAATATTAATCGGTGTTCGCATTTGATGACTCATCATCGCTAAGAAACTATCTCTTGCAAAAGAAGAGCGTTCGATAGATTCTCGTTCTGCCATTTCACCGACTAGCTTATTATTTAATAAATCTAAACTAGCTGCTTTTTCTTGTAATTGATTGTTCTTGCGATCAATTTCAGCTGTTTGCCAAAGGATTTCTTCGTTCTTTTCTTGGAGCAGTACATTCGCCTTTTTCTTTCGTTGGTAGGACATAAAGACCGTTGCCAACAACCCTGCAATCAAAGCAATGACGGCTAATAAGAAACCTCTAAGGCGAAGATTGTCGGTTTTATCTTTTTCTAGGGAAGCAATTTGCTGTTTATGTTCTTCTGCTTCGGATTCAGATTCATATCGAGTTGTTAGTTCCAACATGGCCGTTGCCTTATCTTGATCAAATAGGACTTGTTGGCTATGCGCAAATGCTTTTTGGTATTTTAAAGCAGCAGGATAATCCCCAACTTTTGCAAAAGCAGCAGAAATTGCTTCGTACAAAGCGGGTACTTTTGCGCTTACAGGTAACGCAGTAAGTAATTTAGCTGATTTTTTTAGAAAAGGAATGGCTTTTTGTTTATCGCCCATTTGTGCGTAGATTACCCCAAAATTCTTTAGACATTCAGCAGTTCCTATCGTGTCTTTTAATTCTGTTCTTAAATCATAAGCAATGGCATTATTTTCTTTAGCTTCCTCAAAATTCTTTTGCGCTATATGGGTCAAAGCTAAATCATTATAGTCTGTTGCAATATTTGGTAAATCTTCTAGAGAACCATGTAAATCTAGGGATTGAGAAAAATAAACCAAAGCTCCTTCATAATCTCCTAGTTCTAAAGTAATCTTGCCTAAAAAACGAGCAATTTCAGCAGCACTTTGATAAGCTTCTGCGCCAATATACAAATCAAAAGCAGTTGTATAGCTTTCTTTTGCTTTTCCAAAAAAATTTTGTGCTAAAAAAACATCCCCTAAAGATTGGTGAACACTAGCTAAGGCAGTTTGGTCTTGTAATTTTTCAAAACCTGTCTGGGAACGGTTTAAATGTATTAAAGCATTGGTATAATCCTTTTGGACATGAAATATTTGCCCAATGTGTAGGTTTACTTTAGCAATTCCTTTTGGATTGTCTAACTTTTTCCAACCATCCAAGGCTTGCAAAAGAAATTCGATCGCATTGGTGTAATCAAATCTTTGCTTAGCGATGATGCCTAGGAGTTCGTTGGCGTGCGCTAAATCGAGTGCATTGCCAGTTTGTGTAGCAAATAATAAGGCTTTTTCCGCATTTTTTTTCGCTAATGAAAGTTCCTTACCTTCAAAATATTCATTAGCAACGCGATTAAACAGGGTGGGATTTTCGTTGGCGATAGCATTTTGTTCTAATTGCTTTAAATCTCCATTTTCCGCCTTACCAGAAAGAGAGAGCAATAAGCACAGTATGCTTAGGAATAATGTGGTTTTCATGTATTTTCTCAATTTACCTTTAGCTATTGCAAAATTTTCGCCAAAAAGGAATTGTTATGTTTTTTGAGCGAAAAAATTGACTAAAATTGAATTGTTTACATGATTTATAAAGAACCCAACTTCAACTTCAACCTTAACCTTAAAATTAGTGCACTTCGTTTACGAATCCTCGATTTCCCGCCGAAAGCGGTTTAAAACTAAACCTGCCTTCCCTCATTACCTCATCACCTTTTCTCCCTTAATTTTTCCTAATCAAAATACAAATTTGTTAATACTATGCTAATGCATAACATTATTTCCTATTTTTTCTTTAAATTGACGTATCATTAGCTCAAAGCAATCACCAACACAATCAGACTGACCGATGTATGGATCGACCAATTAAGAAAAGAAAACGCAAAGATGCCCCCGATTGGGTCATTAATCCGCTTAAAGGGCTTTTATTATTTTTATTATTTTGGAATATTAACAAACATTTTCCGAACGGCTTGTTTGCGGGCGCTCATCAAGCAAATGTGCCATATCAAGAGCATATTCCGCCATATATTGAAGAAATTTCTTTCAATCAGTTATTAAGTACAACCAAACCTAAGATTAACCATTTTATGAAATGGGGAAATGAAAAAATCTCCTTTTTAGAACCTGAAATAATAGCAGAAGCCCCTATTGCTTACCAAGTTTTTTCTGAGACAGAATTTGCTAAAATTTGGATTGATTCCTTTACAGTGGAGTATAAAGGACACGTACTGCGACCAAATAAAATCAATGCCATATTTATTAAACCCGATAGTACCCATATCGTTTGTGAAGAGGAGCAGGATTTGATGAAGTGTTTTTATGCAAATTTAGGCAATCATCAGAAAGATTTTGCGCTCTGGTTATCCATTGAAACAGAAGAAAAGAAAACCTTTTTTACCAAAATAAAAGTGGCAGAAAATCCGAATTTAACCTTTGTTCCGAATGAGGAAGTTAAGCGGCATTGGAAAAAGTTAATCAATCGAGATAGGCATAAATCCATTGATAATTTAACGGTCGTCAAACCCATTTTTCAAGACCACGAATATTTATTTAAGTGGGGCAATTGGGAACGCTATGCACATGGACCGAGAGGCGGAAGAAGGGTGAAATTAGGAATTAAAGAATTTAAATCTTGGATTGATCATCAACCGTCTCTATATAAAGAAGAGGAGTTTGTACCTTTCAGCATGTCAATCAATCATTGGAATCAAAAGAGTTGGCACCAAAGCTGGATGAATAGACCAACGGAAGCCACTTCTTTGGTGACCTATAATGAAGATTTTAGAGAAATCGTAGACATCATTGAAGTTGGGCATACCTTATCCATTCACTTTTTTATTAAAGGTGATTTTATTAAAAATTTATCTACTCAAACATTAAGCGCTTTACCAGGGTTTATTTTTAATGATGAGTACATTCGATTTAGTATACCAATTGAAATAGTTGAAGAAGCATTCAATCCACATCATGCACCGTTAAATCTAACGACTTCTACCTTTAGTTTTCAATTAAATTCATCCCTAGGCAGTAATTCAATTGTCAAGATGGATAAAGAGCATCTTAAAAATGCATCTTTATTGAAGCACTATTCTGAAAGTAAAAGTGCGGAGGTAGTTCATGTGGAAGATTTCAAAACCATTCGTCGAATCATTACGGTCGATGATTTGTTTATTCGGCCCAAGGATATTGGACATGTTTATACACTACCAGACAAAGTATTCAAAACAGAAACCTTTCCTGAATTTTATGACTTCAATATCCAACCACCTTTAATTAAACTAAATGGATTGAGTACCGTCTTGGATAAAACGACTTATCCGTTAACGACCTTTCAAAAATCTAAAGAAGGGTTTGAATTTTATATTGGAGATGAAAAAGTCAAACTACTACAAGTGACTTTTACGGTTGTCCCGAAAGAAGGAAAGGCTATCCAATACATCACCAATAACTTCACTAGAAACGATATTCAGCGCCGTTTAAATAAAATTGAACCAGCCACTAGTTTGTATTTTGATAAGATATTATTTGAACGGGCCAATGGAGAACAAATGGTCTTTCCTTTGGCGACTGCGTTGCATTTGAAATGAGGCGACCTTATTTACTCATTTTATCATCTAGTCATTTACTCATATTTTGCTATTTTAAAAAAATAGGATACAGTTAACCTTAATAACCTCTAATAACATAAAATAATAACTTCCAATCTCTCCTTTCCTTTTTATTTATTATGTTTGTTTTTTGATCTCACTTACCCAAATTCAAAAAATAAATATGACTCGTTATTCCATTTTTATAGGCTGCTTAATTCTTTTATCAAGTTGCGCAACTCAACAGCAACTAGTAGATCCTTATGCGCATATCAATGACCAAAAAGTGGTCGGATTGCTTAAGCAATCTTTTGCAACTTCTGGTGGTTTATCAAATTGGCAAAATAAAAAGGAATTGCACTATCAAAAACATGGCAAGCTAATTTTTGAATCTGGAGAAATCGAATCTGATGTTATCCAGCAGCATGATTATTATTACCAAAACAATCCAAGCATTAATATTAGTTGGAATGGAGAAGGAGGAAAAAAGCATAAAATCACCTCAATTGATGGGCAAGCAAAAAAGTATATTGATGGACAAATGGATGAAAGTGCGAAAACTAACTCTTTGAATACAACAGTGATTGTTGCTCAATTTGTGATCAATGTCCCCTTTAAAATGATGGATAAAGGCGTGGTTTTGAGTTACGAAGGCATGGATACCTTAGAAGATGGACAAAAAGTAGAAGTAATTAAAGCAGTTTATAATGCAGACGAAAATGCGCATCACACCAAATCAGATACTTGGTGGTATTACTTTGATGCCAAAGATAGTCGAATGGTAGCATATTTTATTTCTCACGATGGGCGCTACAGTTATATCAAAAACTTAACTTACACCAAGGCAGGTGGCTTTTTATTACCTAAAACAAGAGGCAGTTACCGAGCCGACAAAGACCGAAATATTTTGTTTACCCGAGCGGAATATGAATATAGTAATTGGGAAGTAAAGTGATTTTTTTATCTAATTCAGTATAAGTAGATGGATAATTTTAATTTTAAAAGTAACGGTATCAGGCATCAGGTACAAGGTGCCAGGCTAGATGTACGCTCGTCACACCTGAAACCTAGCACCCGACACCTAAAACCTTAAATATGGAACATAAACCTTTAGAAAAATATAAATTAGAACTTAAAAATCTGAAGAAAGAACCCGCAAAGGTTTTTACCAAGTTGACCTGTCCTGCTTGCGAAGCGCCGATTCCAGCAGACAATATGAATATCAATGATAAAATCGGAAAATGTAGTAGTTGTGATGCGCTTTTTCCCTTTCAGGAAGAAATCCTAGCATTTGCAGATAAGCAGACAATTAAGCAAGAAGTAATTCGTCCAGAAGGCATTGATATTTTTCATTTTCAAGAAGAATTAGATATTACGATTCAGCAACCAACGAGTGGGTTTGATGGGTTTATGTTAATGATGGCGGCCGTCTTTTTTTTAGTATTGGAAATCTATTTTATATCAGGAAGAATGGCTTTTTCTTGGGTAGTAGCTTTTGGTGTTTTTCCAATTTATGTACTCTATAATTTTTTAAATCGGTCAAAAAATAAAGTCTACTTGAATATTGATGATCATACCTTGACGATTAAATGGCGACCCAAAAAATTCATTAAAGATAAAGTGTATGATGTTCGGGATATAGATCAAATTTATGTCAATAAAGGGAACGGGGTATCTATGATTATTAATGGGCATGATGGGCAGAAACATGTCAAATTATTACCCAAATTATCCAGTCCATCTAAAGCAAAATATTTAGAACAAGAAATAGAAAAACATCTGGGTATTATTGATCGGGAGGTGTTGGAAGCGAAATAGGAAAACAAAGTATGGATTCTAGTTGTTCTACAAAAAATAGTACAGGGAACTTCAAGTCCCCGAAAAATTACAGGGAACTGATTGAAATTAAATTAATAACCGCATATTTCATCTTTATCAAAATCCTGTAGGGGTGATGCCTTGTGCTCGCCCAAATTGCTACTGAAAAGGCAACCACAAGGGATTGCCACTACAATTACCTCTACCATTTTGGGCGGTTAATTTCTTAAAACCAATAAGTTCCCTTAATACTAAAAACAACATGACAGATATAGTAACTCACTTAAAAATAAATGATACCTTCAACAAAGAACTACCTGCTGACCCTATTTTAGAAAATACGAGAAGGCAAGTCGAAAAAGCAGCATTTTCCTATGCAACGCCGAAAAAAACAGCCCAACCTAAACTGGTGAGCGCCTCTAAAGAAACGGCGGAGTTAATTGGTTTATCAATGGAAGACACCCAAACCGATAGTTTTCTACAAGTGTTTACAGGTAATAATGTATTGGAAGGGACAAAGCCTTATGCGATGTGCTACGGTGGGCATCAATTTGGCCATTGGGCGGGGCAATTAGGCGATGGTCGAGCAATTAATTTAACAGAAGTCAGTTATCAAGGACAAAATTGGGCATTGCAACTGAAAGGGGCAGGACCAACGCCTTATTCTCGTACTGCTGATGGCTTAGCAGTTTTGCGATCTTCTATTCGAGAATTTTTATGTAGTGAAGCGATGTTTCATTTGGGCGTTCCAACGACTCGTGCATTATCGCTTTCATTGACAGGCGATGAGGTACTGCGAGATATGCTATATAATGGGAATTCAGCCTATGAAAAAGGCGCAGTTGTTTGTCGAGTAGCGCCAAGTTTTATTCGCTTTGGCAATTTTGAAATATTTGCTTCTAGAAGAGATACCGAAACACTTAAACAATTAGCAGATTATACGATCAAATATCATTATCCGCATTTGGGCGAACCGTCAAAAGAAACCTATATTGCTTTTTTGAAGGAAGTATCGGAAAGAACCTTGAAGATGATTGTGCATTGGCAAAGAGTTGGTTTTGTACATGGTGTAATGAATACCGATAATTTATCTATTCTAGGTTTGACTATTGATTATGGACCTTACGGTTGGTTAGAAGGCTATGATCATGGTTGGACGCCCAATACTACCGATCGACAACAAAAAAGGTATCGCTACGAAAATCAACCAGATATTGGCCTATGGAATTTATTGAAATTAGCGAATGCTTTGTATCCATTAATTGAGGAAGCAGCGCCTTTAGAAGCTATTTTGCACGAATACAAAGCGGCCTATGAACCTGCTTACCGAAATATGATGAAAGCGAAATTGGGCTTAGAAAAAGATTATGCCGAAGATGCTGCTTTAATTCAACAATTAGAAGAAGCCTTGCATTTGACGGAAACTGATATGACGATTTTCTTTAGAAACTTAGCTGATTTTAAAAAGAAAACTACTATAGCAACTACGGTAGATAAGGAATTTTTAAATCCTGTTTTAGCTGCCTTTTACAAACCAGAAGAATTGACTGGTAACATTTTAGTGTTTTGGAAAGGTTGGTTTACAAACTATGCTGCTCGCTTAAAAGCGGCTTCATTGGCTGATGCGGAAAGAAAAAAGAAAATGAATGCCGTTAATCCAAAATATGTGTTGAGAAATTATATGGCACAAGTGGCTATTGATGCGGCAGATAATGGAGATTATTCAATGGTTAATGACTTTCTTGAATTACTCCGACAACCTTATGCGGAACAGCCTGCTATGGAAAAATGGTTTGCTAAACGACCAGAATGGGCACGACATAAAGTTGGTTGCTCAATGCTTTCTTGTAGTTCGTAAAAAAGTAGCTTAGACCTTTGGTCTGAGTAGAAATTTAGCCTGCTCAGACCAGAGGTCTAAGCTACTTTCGTAACGTTTATATCTTCCGAACCACCAAACTACCAATAGAATAACCCGCCCCAAAAGAGCAAATTAGCCCATAATCTCCACTTTCTAAATCTTCATTATACAGATTAAAGGCAATTAAAGACCCTGCCGAAGCGGTATTGGCAAATTCATCCAAGACAATCGGGGCATCTTCTTGACATGGCTGTCGATCCAATAACATTTTACAAATCAAGCGATTCATATTGATGTTGGCTTGATGCAACCACCACCTTTTGATATGATTAGGCGTCAAGTTATGCTTTGCAATATGCTCGCCAATATGCTTAGCAGCCATTGGGCAAACTTCCTTAAATACTTTTCGCCCAAATTGATAAAAATATTGTTCTGCTGCTAATGGATTCCCATTATTAGCATTTAAGACATACCCAAAATTAGATCGAATACTATTAGAAAAATGCGTTAAAGCCTTGGTACTTAATATTTCATACTGATGAGCAGCAGTAGCCGTTTCTGCTTTTTCTATGATGGTCGCCATAGACACATCGCCAAAAATAAAATGACTGTCTCTGTCTTTATAGTTTACTTGAGGGGACGTCAATTCAGGATTAATGACCATCACGCAATTAGCCGTACCCGCCTTAATCATCTCATAACCACGATGCAAACCAAAGGTTGCTGCGGAACAAGCCACCAACATATCAAAGCCAAAACCTTCTATCCCCAAAGCACCTTGAATCTCAATGGCAATCGCAGGATAAGACCGTTGCGTATAAGCACAAGCTACAATAACCACATCAATATCAGTTGCAGACTTATTCGCCGCCGCCATTGCTTTTTTAGCAGCGTGTAAGGCAATCTCTGCTTGGTCAGACAAAGCATCATCTGGTCGAGCAGGAATAATCGGCATCATTCGATTAATGTCTAATGCACCTTCTTTTTTATAAATATATCGGCTTTTTATACCCGAAGCTTTTTGGATAAATCCTGCGGAAGAGTGGGGTTTTGCAACTACTTCTCCGCTGGCAATTAGCGCTTCATTTTCCGCATTAAATTTATCTGCGTAAGCATTATAACTTTCCACTAATTCTTCGTTAGTGATGGTGTTTTCTGGTTTCCATAAACCGGTGCCACTAATAACTACGGATTGGCTCATATTAATTGTTTTGGTACTGAATTGTCTTTCTAACGTTGGAAGAATAACTTGAACAACTTTAATCCGTGGGGTTAATAAATCCGTGGGGAATTAAATACAAAATGTCCAATTTATTTTTCATTCGTTACTTACTTTTTAAAACTGCGCAAAGATGGGAAATAATATTTAAAAATCAGGATATATACTCCTATTATTCGACGGAGGTCGTAGTGCTAAGGACAAAGGCAAGATCATTAAGTTGGAATTGTTGGTAACTTTTTATCTTTGGTGTTGAAATTGAATGTGCGTAAGTTCTAAAGACACCTACATTCTGGACACAGAGAACTCTGAGAAGACACGGAGTTTCACAAAGAATTTATTTTCAGTTAATTAACTCCGTGCTCTCTGTGCCTCCTTCGTGGTCTCTGTGTCCTTTTTATATTTTGAGAATTTGCGTGTATACTTACACTACCTAAAACTATCAGTTGGATGAAAATTACTTTAGCTCAAATTAAACCTATCAAAGGAAAGATTGCGGCCAATATTATTCAACATAAAAAATGGATTCATTTAGCCATCGCCAATCAAGCAGACCTCATTATTTTTCCAGAATTATCTATTACTGGTTACGAACCCACTTTGGCAGCCAATTTAGCCATAAGTCCTTCAGATAGTCGATTTGCCG
Source organism: Saprospiraceae bacterium (assembly GCA_965277445.1). Lineage (GTDB taxonomy): Bacteria > Bacteroidota > Bacteroidia > Chitinophagales > Saprospiraceae > JAFMDF01. The sequence goes on from CBDICY010000013.1 coordinate 1,523,916, forward strand.
ATTTTCAAGAGTTAAGCAATCAACATGCTATTATCATTGGGATTGGTGCCCCTATTCAAAAGGAGCAAGGAATCAATATTGGGTTACTTCTTTTTCATCCTAATCAGCCAAGACAAATTTATGCCAAGAAGTACCTGCATGTGGATGAATTGCCTTTTTTTGTTGAGGGGAAAAATGAGGAAGTATTAATTCGAGGAACGGACATTGCTTTGGCAATTTGTTATGAATTATCTGTAGCAAAACATGCTATATCTGCGGCTAAAAATGGGGCGAAAATGTACATAGCAAGTGTAGCAAAAACAGAAAGTGGCGTTCTACATTCTGAGAAAAGATTGAGTAAGATTGCAAATGATTATAGCATGCCTACTTTAATGGTTAATTGTTTTGGTTACTTTGATGATTTTGAAAGTGTTGGACAATCGGCTGCTTGGGATAAAGAAGGAAAGCTATTAAAGCAATTAGAAAGTAGGAAAGAGGGATTATTGATCTATGATACTTCAGATAAGATTGCTTGTGCGAAAGGAATATTACCATAGCTATTTTCTGTAGTGCCAAGCTCCGCTTGGTATAAGGTATATAGTGGACAGAAATTGCAAAAAAATAGACTTATTTTTCGACTAAAACTTTTTATTCCTACTCCAAACTATCCCCAGCTTGTTTTTCAATCAACGCCAATAATTGGACTATTTTTTCATTGGCTAATCTACTCGTAGTTGGATGAACGTTCTTTAATTTTGCATACGCAATTTGCAAAGTATTACTAGCAGGTTGTTTAGTGGGCAATAGACTTGATTCGTAAAGCGCCAAAATGATTAATTTTTCCTTTTCTTTTAAATGCCGAAGGTCAAAAGTTTGTAGTCTATTGGAAATTAATTGTTGGTAGGTATTGGTAGAGTCTATTTGAATTAACCTACTTAATAAAGTTGTTTCTTCTTTAAAATTAGTGGCGTTTTGTAGCACCTCTACCCAATCCGTTGATGTATTTTCAATACTTGTAGTAGTATCTTTATTGGAGGCCATATTAGCAGGATCGCAATTGGTGAAAATAATGATGATAGACAAGGATAAGCAGAATAAATAAATAGATTGGCGCATTAAACTCTTTCTAATTTTAGGTGAGGTTTTGGTGGGTATGCTATCTCAATTAGATCTTCTTTTTTGTCCAAAATCGCTTTCATTAAGCCTTTTTGAAACTTATCTAACTGAACACAAGGATTTCGAAGTTCCATAATTTGGATTTTAGCTGTTTTGCCAATTTTTAAAATGGTATCTTTTGGTAAATCTAAAAGAGGAATTCCCTTAGTCAAGATGTTTTCACCCATTTCGACAGGTTTAATGAAAAACCCTTTAGTCGCTAATTCCTCTAGTAATTCTGCATGGATTAAATGGACTTGTCTAAGATTGGATTGCGTTGGGTCTTTGGCAACTCTAGAACGGTGTTTTACGGTTTCACCAAGATGGGCATCTCCTTCTACCCCATTCCTGCAATCAAGCGGATACTTTCTTGGTTAAATTTACTAAAAGTATGTAATTGACGTTTACTAAGTGCTAAGACTTTTCCTGCCATTTTAATTCAAGTTTATTATTTTATCCTCCGACTCCTTTCGTTTGAGAATAGCCTTCTTTCTTCAGTAAATCCAATACCTTTTGTTTATTATTTCCTTGAATAATAATTTCTCCGTCTTTAGCAGAACCACCTACGCCACACTTAGATTTTAGTAATTTTCCTAAACCTTTTAAATCGTCTGCTGTCCCTATAAACCCTGTTACTAAAGTTACTTCTTTTCCTTTTCGTTGCTTTCTATCGATCATTACCCGAAGCTTTTGTTGTTGCATAGGAAGTGTTTCCATTGCATCTTCTTCATGGTCGTAGTCATAGTCAGGATTGGTGGAAAAAACCACGCCTATTCTATTTTTTTTACTTTTTTTACCCATTATTAAATTACTTTTGTTCTATTCCTTGTGCAGGTTTTGTCCCTAAACTTTCAAAGAATCTTAATAGATACCCATCAGGGTCTTGTACTCCAAATTGTTTATTCCCAACCTGCTGATTATTCGTTTGATACCATTGCTCTTCTGGCAGTAGAAAAAGGTCAATATGATGCGTATGCAATTTTTCCATAATCGGATCGATTTTATCAACTTCTATTTGGAAATTGACGCCTCTACCTAATGGATAAAAAAATTTTCCTGTTCTCCATGTTCGCCCCTTATCAATTTGATCTATCATTAGTTGAGCATTTCCTAATTTTAAGAAAGCAAAATTTTCTTCCATTCTTTCATAAACGACAGAAAACCCTAATAACTGCGTATAGAAAAACTTCGTCTTTTCAAAGTTGGTTATCGTTAACTCAGGTATTAGAGCATTATAGTTCATATGAATAGCCGATTGACTTTTTACTTTAATTGTCCAATCACTTCCTCAAACTTAGGTAGTTTTTTATAATGCCATTTATTGATGATTTTACCATCTTTCATTACCACAATTCCTGGGTTAGACCGAACAATTGTTTTTAATAAAATATCATCTGCTACATAAAATGGATAAGCCGTTTGTGCTGCGTGACGGAAATCATCAATTTTATTTTCTCCTGCACCTCCAGCTACACCATACACTTTCCAACCTGCTTTTTCGGCTGCTTCGGTAAATGCATTCGTCTTATTTGTAAATCGAGAGACATAGTCTTGATCAAATAAATATACATCTTTTGATTCCGTTGTTTGCTTAATTTCTTTAATAGACTTAACAATCGATGGTTCTGTTTGCCCCTCAATTAAAACCGTATCTATAGTATAAAGGGTGTCAGAAATCGTATAACTTTGAGAAGCAATTTTATCGTCATCGGTATACAATTTATAACAGACCATCATCACACTATAGCCTGATTCTCCTAATAATTCGTCGGTCACTTCATAGCCATTAAAATCCTCGATAGCATATTCACTAATTTTATTAATCGGTATAGCTGGTTCCGTTTTTTTCTGATCAACAATCGTCCATTCTGTTTTAGGGTAATTTTTGAATTCTTTCATATAAGTGGCATTCGGCAAAGATATTTGTTCCTTAGAAACCTTGTTTTCTAAAATCCAATCCGTGATTTGTACACTTGCTTGTGCTTCCCCTTGTGCTTCTCTTTCGCTTCTAATATCTACAGTAGTTTTAAAAGGACGGAAATCTGCGTGTGGAATATCCCAAATATAATTACTAAAACAATAGGCTAATGAACCAACGGTAGCGACTGCCAAAATGATGTTTTGAATTTTTGCGCCGAATAATTCATGCATATCTTTATGTCGGAACATAAAATATAAGGCAGGCACTAATAAGGCAACATCCTTCATAAAAGAAACATAAGGTTCTAGCTTTAAAAAGTCGCCAAAACAACCACAATCGGTCACTTTCATATTATTGGCATCATAAGCACCCCATTTGCTAAATTCAAAGAAATTTACATCTTGTGGTACATAACCTGTTAAATAAGTGAAACCTGTTAAAACCGTAAAAAATGCGACCAAACCAAAAAATAACCAACTAGTTAACTTAGATTTTGACCCCATAATTAACATTAAGCCTAAAATAAGCTCAAATACTATCATCCCGACAGAAAAAGAGGCGATATATTCACTTAAAAAAGGAAAGATAGGCGTTATAAAACCCATAGCCGTATCGGAAAAAACAGATTCAAATTCGCCAAAGTATTGCTCCATTTTATAAGCGGTGCCTAGCGGGTCAACTGCTTTTACCCATCCAGAAAATAGAAATAAAGCTCCACAGTAGTTTTGTACAAAAGTCATTAACCAACTTTTGTGTTTCTTTAGGCCAAAACCAACTAATAGCGTTAATAAAACAGCAGCTATACCAACCCGAAAAAGTAAAATCGAAAGTGTCATTATTGATTAATTATTGTGTAGTGACTCCTTTTTACTAAAATAAAAAAACTTCAACCTCAACCTCAAAATCAATTTCAACCCTAATAGTTTTAGATGATTTTTGAAACGGTGGGGAATTTTTACAAATATTAGTTTACAAGGAATCAATGTATTTTTTAGAATGAAAAAAACATACAAGAATTAGAATTGAGGATAGAGCTAAAAATGAATAATTATCCAGAATGTAGATTTTTTATATCCGAAAATATTCATTTTAATTCTAAGCAAGCCCCCGTTTTCTAATCTCTGCGTTTTATTCTATAAATGATTACGAAGTATAAGTAGAAAATGTTTTTTCTGCGTATTTGGTTTTAAGGAATATGGACATTTTAGCACAAAGATAGTTTTAGCTTTGGTTTCTGACTTAATTTTTCCATTTTTTTCAATCATCTTTGCTTTTACATGGACAAAATTGCAAAAAACTAGACTTTGACCTAGCGAATAAGTTTTAAATATTTGTGAATGAGTCGTTAATCTATCCGATAACCTGATTTACAAGACCTAAAACTAACAAATTATGAATAATTTTCAATTTCCATTTCAGCTTGGAAATCTCTACGGAGGTGATTGAAAATTTGAAATTGAAAATTACAAATATGACTTCTCTATTAGATTCAGAATTAATCTTAAACCCCAATGGTAGTATTTATCATTTAAATTTATTGCCAGAACAAGTGGCAGAAACCATTATTACTGTCGGTGATCCAGACCGAGTGAATAGCGTTTCTAAGCATTTTGATAAGTTAGATTGCAAGGTGCAAAAACGAGAATTTGTAACCCATACAGGCTGGATTGGGAATAAAAGATTGACTGTTATTTCTACAGGAATTGGTACAGGGAATATTGATATTGTGGTGAATGAATTAGATGCCTTATTTAATATTGATTTAAAGCGGAAAGCGATAAAAGAAAAATTGACTCAATTACAGTTTATTAGAATTGGGACATCAGGTTGTTTGAAAAAAGAAATACCCATTAATAGTTTTTTAGTATCGGAATTTGCTGTCGGAATGGATAATTTATTGACCTATTATGATTTTAAAAGAAATGCCAAGGAGAAAAATTTAAAACAAACGCTTCGACAGTTTTTAAAGAATAGGGAAACTAAAATCAATAAAATTCCTTATGTTTTTGAAGCAAATAAATTTTTACTAAATCAATTAGGAAAAGATTTTTTAAAAGGCATTACGTTGACTTGCCCTGGGTTTTACGGACCACAAGGACGGCAATTAAGAGCCAGAAATAAAGAAGCAGGTTTATTAGACCATTTTGTAGCATTTAATGAAGCAAATTATCAATACAAAAAACACAATTGGCAAATCATTAATTTTGAAATGGAAACGGCTGGGATTTATGGGATGGCTAATTTATTAGGGCATCAGGCTATTTCTTTTAATGCCTTATTAGCCAATCGAGGAAGTGGAGCATTTAGTAAAAAGCCTAAAAAAGTGGTTAAGCAATTGATAGAAAAAGTGTTGGAGATGATTGTTTGAGAAACGATGCTTGTTTAACGATAGGTAGAAACGATAAATAGGCTTTATTCGGCGAAAGGCTAATGGCGAAGGGGCTACCATACGAATAATTTCAGAATAAATACTAACGATGAACCAATGAGTTGTAGTTACGAAAGACGAATAAACGTGCCGTAGGTACGTAAGACAAACGTTAATATTTATCTTGCGTACTTACGGCACGAATGCGAGGTGATTTGCCATTTTTGCTACCCATCCGCCGTAACTTCAGCACGTTTTTTAATCCGCTTAATCCGTATATCCTATGTTTTAATATAATAAACCCCTCTAAAAGTCAAGGTCCAAGCCCAAGCGTCATTATTTTTCCCTAAAGCAGCACGAAAATTAAGGGCAGTTTGTGAATTAAAAAAATGACTAATGTCTAAATGACCGATTAAGTTCGTTTTTCGATCCCAAATTATTTGAGGAGTCACATCTATTCCAAAAGCATCTGCTGCTTGATAATTCACCAATTGGACATAAGATATTCCTAAACTAAATTGTTTTTCATAATAATCTTCCTTGGGATAAAATTGCCGACTAATGGATAATGGAATTTCTAAATAATCCAATCGAATTTTACCATAACTAACGGATGGATAATAAACGGGAATCACATATTCTCCTGCTTGACTATACAGCAATTCCGTAGATAAAGCCCATCCTTCCGAAATAGTAGTTTTAATTTTAAGCCCAGTATTTAGCCCAAAATTACTAGAAATATCTTCTCCTGCTAACTCAGAAAGGTTGATGCCCCCCACTATTCCCAATTGGAAACGTTGTGCTGCTGCGGTCAAAGTCATGAATAAAAGAAAAACCAAAATAAAAGAATAGAAGTAAGGTGTAAATTTATTCATAAAAGAGTTAAAGATGGAGATCACTTATTGAAAAAGATTTAGTAAAACCTCAATAATTAAAGGAGAGAAGATCCTTTTTATTGTAAAAAAGGGCAAAAAAAAATTCCTGCAACCTATGAGGGACAAAGATGCAGGAATCAACAACTAAAATAAACAAACATACTATGAGAAAACTTACGCAAAGATATATAAAAATAATCATACATTATAATTTTATTTAATTTACGGTTTAATAAATATGTTTTTCGATACAATCTATTGAGTAGGTGGTAACTTCTAGAAAGAATATTGCAAAATTTAACTTCCGATTTAGCTCATTCTCCCTATATTTGCGGAAAATTTAACAGGGGAGGCCAACTTTCCTATTAATAAACGCAATCCGACTTATTATTAAATAAACTTTACGCAAATGAATTTTGACTTAATCGTAATAGGGAGTGGCCCAGGTGGCTATCCAGCAGCAATTAGAGCATCTCAATTAGGCTTAAAAGTAGCCATCGTAGAAAAAGAATCATTAGGAGGTATTTGTTTGAATTGGGGATGTATTCCAACCAAAGCCTTATTGAAGAGTGCACAAGTTTTTGAATACATTAACCATGCAGCAGATTATGGCATTAAAGTAGCTAAGCCAGAAGCTGACTTTACAGGTATGATTAAGCGAAGTAGAAATGTAGCAGAGGGAATGAGCAAAGGGGTTACTTTTTTATTAAAGAAAAATAAAGTAACGGTCATCAAAGGATTTGGTAAGTTGGCAAGAGGGAAAAAAGTAGAGGTGACGGATGAGGCAGGAAAGGCTACGACTTATGAGGCGAAAAACATTATTGTAGCAACAGGTGGAAGAGCTAAACAATTACCTAATTTGCCAATTGATGGAAAAAAGATAATCGAATATAGAAAAGCAATGAGTATGGAAAAGCAACCCAAAAGTATGGTGGTTGTAGGGGCAGGTGCCATCGGGGTTGAATTTGCTTATTTCTACGATTCTATTGGTACCGAAGTGACGATTGTAGAGTTTATGGAGCAAGGTTTAGTGCCAAGAGAAGATGCAGATATTTCTAAGCAATTAGGTAGAATTTACAAGAAAAAAGGCATTAAAGTATTAGCCAATACAGCAGTTGAAACAGTTGATACGAAAGGTGCAGGTTGTGTAGTGACTGCTAAAAACAGAAAGAACGGAAAGGTCACTACGATCAATTGTGATGTGGTACTTTCTGCGGCAGGCGTAACACCAAATACTGAGAATATTGGATTGGAAGCTTTAGGCATTGTGACAGAAAGAGGCTTAATAAAAGTGGATGAATTTTATAAGACCAATGTTGCAGGCATTTATGCAATCGGAGATGTCATTGCAGGGCCTGCATTAGCACACGTTGCTACGGCAGAGGCGATTATTTGTGTAGAGAAAATTGCAGGCGAAAATCCAAATCCAATTGACTATAATAATATTCCAGGCTGTACCTACTGTTCTCCAGAAATTGCATCTGTAGGATATACGGAAGCCGCAGCAAAAGAAGCGGGTTATGAAATCAAAGTAGGTAAATTCCCATTCTCTGCATCTGGTAAAGCAAGTGCAGCTGGTGCAAAAGAAGGATTTGTCAAAATTATCTTTGATGCTAAATACGGAGAGCTTTTAGGCGCGCACATGTTGGGTTATAACGTTACGGAGATGATTGCCGAAATAGTAGCTGTTAGAAAATTAGAAACAACGGGGCATGAACTCATTAAAACGGTTCACCCGCATCCAACGATGAGTGAAGCGGTTATGGAAGCTGCGGCGGATGCTTATGGCGAGGTGATTCATTTGTAAAATAATAGATGGGGATGAGTAAATGAGGTAATGAGTTTAACCTTATTACCTCATTAACTCATTTACTCATATTCATACTAATGGTACAAATTTTTGTAACAGGCGGAACTTTTGATAAAGAATATAATTTCATTACAGGGGAGTTATACTTTAAAGATACCCACTTAAAGGAGATGTTAGTGCGAGGTCGCTGTAATATCGACATTGATATTAAGACCTTGATGATGGTGGATAGTTTAGAGATGACGGATACGGATAGAGGAATTATTGCCCATAATTGTCGACGATCTAATGCAGATGAAATCATTTTGACACATGGGACAGATACGATGGTTAAAACCGCAGAGTATTTAGCCAACGAAAATATTGAAGGGAAGACCATTATCGTAACAGGGGCGATGGTACCTTATGCTTTTGGGACTTCTTCTGATGGCTTCTTTAATTTGGGAAGTGCTATCGCTTTTGCCCAAGCCTTACCAGAAGGTGTTTATGTTGCCATGAATGGACGGTATTATTTGTGGCATAATGTTCGGAAAAATCGAGAAACTGGCTTTTTTGAGGAGATAGATTAATCGTTTATTCTGGCAGAATTTGTCTGTCGTAAAAGAATAACTTCTAATAACACGAAGTAATAACTTTAAATAACTTCCTTTCTCTTGTCCATAAAATTGTGACTATTATCTAAAAAATCATTATGCAAGTAGATAAAAAACTAATTTCGAAGCTGGAAAAACTAGCTCGTTTAAAACTATCCGAAGCAGAAAGTACTAAAATTCAGGGCGACTTGAATAATATTTTGCAAATGGTTGGTAAATTAGAGGAGCTAGATTTAGATAATGTCGAACCTTTGATATATATTACGGAAGAAGTAAATGTGTTGAGGGCAGACGAGATTAAAAATCAGGTGGACAGGGAAGCAGCGCTTTCTAATGCGCCTGATAGAAATGAAGAACATTTTAAAGTGCCGAAAGTTATTGATTTGTAATTAGAGAAGCCTGAAGACAGAACTAAAATTGAAATTTTCTGTCAGAAGTCAGACAAACTATAATTAAATTTATGATAATCGGTTATTGATACTTTTTAAATCTGACTTCTGACAATTTATGTAATAAATGGTCTGACATCTGACTTCTATCAACAAAATCACCCGAAAGTTAACCTTTTAAAATTACCGACTGCCAATGGACCCGATTATTTCAATTAAAGACCTAAAGAAAACCTACATAATGGGCGCTGAAAAAGTGCATGCCCTAAAATCCGTTACTTTAGACATTAAGAAAAATGAATACGTTGCTTTAATGGGACCTTCTGGTTCTGGTAAATCGACTTTAATGAATTTACTAGGTTGCCTAGATACACCTACCGCCGGACAATACGTACTCAATAATGAAAATGTAAGTACTTTAGATGACGGCGAGCTAGCAGAGGTACGAAATAAGGAAATAGGTTTTGTTTTCCAAACATTTAACCTCTTGCCTAGACTTTCTTCTCTTGAAAATGTAGCGCTTCCATTGGTGTATGCAGGAATTAGCAAAACCAATCGTTTAGATAAAGCAGAAGATACTTTAACAAAGGTAGGCTTAGGAGATAGAGTAGAACATAAACCCAATGAATTATCTGGTGGTCAACGACAAAGAGTCGCTATTGCAAGGGCTTTAGTGAATGATCCTGCTATTATATTAGCTGATGAGCCTACGGGTAATTTAGATACGAAGACCTCTATTGAAATTATGGAGATTTTTGAAAAACTTCACGAAGCAGGCAATACGATTATCGTCGTTACGCACGAACCCGATATTGCAGCACATGCTCATCGGATTATTCGATTGAGAGATGGATTGGTAGAAAAAGATGAACGTAATGAAAACATCATTAGTGCTTTTGATGCCTCTCACCGATATTTAAGTGGAGATCACGTAGTGGAATAAAAACTGAAGAATTAAAAATATTTCATAAAAAAGGAGATGCTAGCTTAGTATCTCCTTTTTTAGTTGGCGTTTCATGAAAACCACTTTTTGTCGCACTAATACTCAAAAAATAACTTAGACAACGCTAATTCGCGGGGGGGATAAATTTGTGGGGAATTAAATGCAAGATGTTCAACTTATTTTTTATCCGTTACTTAATTGGTTAAGTTATTTTTTATCCGTTATTTAGACCTTAAATTTTACACAAAAAATATAGCGTTCATGAGAGTATCTTTATTTACAATAATGTTGGTAGCTGTTTTAATTAATAGCTGTGCGGTAAATGCACAAAATCCTAAAACTGCTGGGGTAGATTTAGAAAAGGAAGTGACTTTAAAAGGATTGGATAGCAAAGCGGAAAAATATACAGAGATCGCACAACAAATTTGGAACTGGGCAGAGTTGGGTTATCAAGAAACTCAAAGCGCTGGTTTACTACAAGAAACACTAAAAGAGGCAGGATTTACCATTGAAGCGGGCGTAGCGGATATTCCAACTGCTTTTGTAGCGAGTTATGGAAGTGGAACACCTGTGATTGGCATATTGGGCGAATACGATGCGTTACCTGGCATTTCTCAGGCAGCAGTTCCCGAGCAAAAAGCCATTAAAGAAGGAGGTTCAGGACATGCATGTGGACATCATTTATTTGGAACGGCTTCTAGTGCTGCGGCAATTGCGGTTAAAGATTGGTTGCAAAAAACAGGGACAAAAGGAACGGTTCGTTTTTACGGTACTCCTGCCGAAGAAGGAGGTGCAGGTAAAGTTTATTTAGTAAGAGCAGGCCTTTTTGATGATGTGGACGCCGTATTACATTGGCATCCAAGTAGTAATAATTCAGCGAATGCAAGTTCTTCTTTAGCGAATAAATCAGCTAAGTTTCGATTTTATGGAAAGGCTGCTCATGCGGCAGGTGCGCCAGAAAGAGGACGATCTGCTTTAGATGGTGTAGAAGCATTGAACTACATGGTCAATTTAATGAGGGAGCATGTACCTGCGGATTCGAGAATTCATTATGTGATTACCAAAGGAGGCGAAGCACCAAATGTCGTTCCTGCTTTTGCTGAGGTCTTTTATTATACCAGACATCCAGATATGCAAATGGTAAGAGATATTTTTGAACGAGTGGTGGGAGCTGCGGAAGGAGCTGCCAAAGGTACAGGGACTCGAATGGAATATGAAGTCATTCATGGTATTTATAATGTCTTGCCAAACGAGACTTTATCTAGGATGATGCACGAAAATTTGAAAACTGTTGGTGGTGTAAATTACGATGCGGAAGAAACTGCTTTTGCCCAAAAAATAATGGCCAGTTATGAAACGAAGGCAACTATAGAAAACGCCAAAATTATCCAACCTTTTCAAATCTTCCGAAAGGGGAGAGGTGGATCTACCGATGTGGGAGATGTGAGTTGGGCCGTACCTACTGCTGGGATGTCTGCGGCTACATGGGTGCCTGGAACAGGAGCGCATAGTTGGCAAGCTGTTGCCGCAGGAGGTATGAGTATTGGTAAAAAAGGAATGATGGTAGCTGCTAAAACAATTGCCTTAACGGCGATTGATATTTTTAGAAACCCATCGGTTACCGAAAAAGCAAAAGAGGAGTTGAATAAAAGCCGAGGAGCTGATTTTGTCTATAAATCTTTATTGGGAGATCGAAAGCCGCCTTTGGATTATCGGAAATAAATAAAATAGAAGCCAGAAGTCAGACCGAAAAATAAATTTTTCTGTCAGAAGCCAGATGTTCTAGAGACAAAATTCTGAAATTTAGCTATTTGTATGGATTTTATCTGACTTATGACAGTTTATGAAACCCGCCCGCCTGAGCATTCGGGCAGGTAAACGGTCTGACTTCTGACTTCTAAAAAAAATAGCAGGCTATCTAAACGATAAACCTGCATTGGAAAAGTTGTTACTCGAAAATACTGTTTAATATTGGATTAGTTCATTGATTACCTATTTGTTAGTAGTTGACTATTATTAAGGGACAAGGAAAGGTCGGTCGTAGAGACAGCGGTTTCTGACTGAATAAATTCTACAGCATTTTCCTGACTTAATAAAGGTGGATTGGTGGTGTCTTTTTCCGTTTGAATGGCTTGAAAGAAAATGAAGCCGAAAAGGAATAAACATCCCATTTTGAGTAAGAAAGTCTTCATACCAAACTGTTTAAAATAGGTTTTTAATTTCACCTTGAAAAAAGGCTTTTGCTAAATTGTTTAAACGAGTATATTTGTTTTGTTAATTGTTAGAAATAAAAAATATAATTTGTTATATATTTCTTATGATGCTAATGTAAAAATTATATTTGTTTTTATCCTAATTTTATTTTTGTTATTTTCACTTTTATTGAAAAAAAGCCGATTATGCTTGATTTGTCCGATTTTTTACTAGGTTTTTCGTAAAAAAATGCACCTTTTGAAAAAAAAATAAATATTTGTACTGTTAATTTATTATGAGTATTATGTAGTTAATTTATCAAAAATGTAGCAATTTTGAAAGTATTAGGTAAATTAGATCTTTTGTTTATTAACAAAAGATAATCCATTGTTTTCATAATCAGTCAATGGTAAAAGGTAAATGCTTACCTTGCCATATCGAAACTAAAAACAGCAAAACAACAAGTATGATTAATGTAATTATTGTAGATGATGAACCGTTAGCGCAAGATGTCTTAGAAAGTCATATTCAAAAACTTCCAGAATTAAATTTGGTGCAAAAATGTAGCAATGCACTTGAAGCCAACGATGCTTTGAGAAATAATGAAATTGATTTAATGTTTTTGGATATTCAAATGCCCCAATTAACGGGTATGGAATTTCTAAGAACTTTATCCAATCCGCCATTGGTTATTTTTACAACTGCTTATCCAAATTATGCTGTAGAAGGCTTTGAATTAAATGCCTTAGATTATTTATTGAAACCGATTTCTTTAAATCGTTTTATTAAAGCAACAAATAAGGCAATAGATCATATTAGCCTGCAGAAAGGAAACAGTAGCGTCGTAGAAACTCCTAAAGATGGGACGGATTATTTCTTTGTAAAAGCAGATAAAAAGTTGATTAAGGTCAATTATGAAGATATTATCTATATAGAAGGATTGAAGGATTATGTGATAATAAGAATGGCGAATAGTCGGGTGATTACTTTACAAACTATGAAAAGTTTAGAAGGTAAATTACCCGCAGGGCAGTTTAAACGAATTCACCGATCTTACATCGTCGGAGTCAATCAGATTAATGCCATTGTAGGAAATATGGTGGAGATAACGGAGAAAGGACAAGCTAAACACTTGCCCATTGGCAAAAATTATAGAGAAGAATTATTGGCTATTATTAATAAGAATAAGTTGTAATTATTACCGTTTAGTCGGTTTACGGTATACGGCTGACGGTATACGGTTTGTTCGACGGAATAACTAATAAAAGGCATTCATTCCAGTATATGATGGAATGGATGCCTTTTTAATTAAATAGCTAATTGGTAGCACAGGATTCATCCGTACTGATTACCCATAAGTTTTAAACAGGTAATTATGACTGATTTTATTACAAATATTATGAATTAGCAGGATCTAATTCCCCCTTCAAAAGGGAGAGAAATCCCTGCAAATTGACAACATTTCTATCTACATTGACGACTTTTCGTCTTTAAAAAGATATAGTTAATCAGTACGGATTCATCCTGTCCGGGACGCTGACCTTTAGGTTAGCAAATAAAAGTGCAACAAGTCTAAAGATCTGTATCCGAAACAGGATAAATCCTGCGCTACCAGTTAAATCAATATTTTCAACAACTTAGCTTAAATAGCGTTAAATTTGCTCCTTCATTTTTTGCTAAAATCCATACATGTCAATTTTATCTAAACTAAAGAAAAAAGCCCAGCAAATAGCAGGTTTTGGACGCTTAAAAAATAACATTCAACCTGATCATAATTTTGGCGATAAGGCTATACCAACTGTTCCAGAATATAGCGATTTAACCAATTGGTTTGCGCATCCTGAAATTGCGTCTAAGGTTCATTTTACACCAAAAGGAGTAGCAGGAAATGATGCTTGGAAAAATGGAGCAGTAGATGTTTTTTTTATCGCACCGACTTTGAATTTTAGTAAATTAGGTTGGAATGCACCCATCAATCATCCTAGTTCTACCGAATTAATTAGCGAAATGATTATGAGTGGGCAAGCTTCTGTTTTTAATAGTTGCTGCCGAATCTTCTCGCCAAAATATCGACAAGCTACTTTTTATTCTTTTTTAGGAGCAGGTAAAAATGGGCGACAAGCTTTAGAATTAGCCTATGCGGATTGCCTAAAAGCCTTTGATCATTATTTAACGCATTTCAATAATGGACGCCCTTTCTTTTTAGCAGGACATAGCCAAGGCGCTTTACATACCATGCGTTTGATGGACGATCGAATAGAGGGGACGCCTTTAGCTAGGCAAATGGTCGCAGCATATCCCATTGGTTTTTGGTTTCCAGCAGATAAATTTGGATCTACCTTAAAAACGATTCAACCTGCGGAAAGCCCTACCGACATTAATTGTGTGGTTGCTTATGATACCTATCTCAATAATGGTGGACCTATCAAAATGATGGACCGAGCAGAAGTGGTTTATGGCGGAAATAATCAAGTAAAGTGGGTAAAACGGAACAAAAAGAAACCACTTGGGATTAATCCTTTAAATTGGAAAAGAACAGCAGAAATAGTACCAGAAAGTGCCCATTTGGGAGCAGTACATTTGACCATTGAAGGAGCACAAAAAGCAAATTGGGCGGGCTTTATATCCGAAGAAACAATCGGTTTAAATTGTGTTGGTTTATCAAAACCTTATCTAAATGAATGTTCTGCACAAGTCCGAAAAGATGGATTCTTATATGTTTCTAATCCTAAAAATTGGGCTTTCAAAAAAATGGTCATGCCTGGCGGGAATTTGCACATGTCAGATTTTTCCTTGTTTTATATGAATTTAAGAGCGAACATTGAGCAGCGTTGGAAAGCTTATCAGGCTGCGCAATAAACTTCAACTTCAAATTTCCTGATAATGGATGTATTAAAAGACAAAATAAAAGATTTAGCAAGCGAATACCACGAAGAGGTGACGCATATTAGAAGGCATTTACATCAGTATCCTGAGTTGTCTTTTGAAGAAGTAGAGACAGGAAAATTTATTGCTAAAAAATTAAAGAGTTACGGCATTCCTTACGAACATGGCATGGCGGGAAATGGCGTAGTAGCCTTAATAAAAGGCAAAAATCCAACTCATAAAATTATAGCCCTTCGAGGCGATATTGATGCCTTACCAATTAAGGAAGCGAACGAAGTAGCTTATAAATCCAAGCATGAAGGAAAGATGCACGCTTGCGGGCATGATGTACATACCGCTTCTCTTTTGGGAACGGCGAAGATTTTATATGCTGTAAAAGACCATTTTGAGGGAACGATTAAACTCATTTTTCAACCAGGAGAGGAAAAATTACCTGGAGGGGCTTCTATTATGATTAAAGAGGGAGTTTTGCAAAATCCTGCACCTATCAGTATTTTCGGTCAACATGTGCATCCACCTTTGGAGGCGGGTAAAATTGGTATTCGTCCAGGGATGTATATGGCTTCTACGGACGAATTATATATGACCGTAACTGGCGCAGGCGGACATGGTGCCTTACCACAAAATTGTATTGATCCAATCTTAATTACTTCCCATATTGTCGTTGCTTTACAGCAAATTGTGAGTAGAAACGCAAATCCAACGGTACCATCCGTATTAACCTTAGGAAAAATAAATTCTACGGGTGGCGCAACGAATGTGATTCCAAATGAAGTAAAAGTAGAAGGCACTTTTCGTACAATGGACGAAAAATGGCGAAAGGACGCACATCAGAAAATGATAAAAATGGCAACTGCAATTGCTGAAGGAATGGGCGGTAAATGTGACTTTGAAGTCCGAAAAGGTTATCCATTTTTAATTAATAATGAAGCATTAACCCTGCGAGCGAAAAGAAATGCCCAAGCATTTTTAGGAGCAGATAAAGTGGTAGATTTACCAATCCGAATGACCGCCGAAGATTTCGCCTATTATTCTCAAGAAATACCTGCTTGTTTTTATCGCTTAGGAACGGGCAATATAGCGAAAGGGATTACTTCTAGTGTACATACCGATACGTTTGATGTTGATGAATCAGCATTAGAATTGAGTATCGGTTTGATGGCTTGGTTGGCGATTAAGGAGTTGGAGAATTAAGATTTAAAGTTGCGATGTTGCCATGTTTTATCGATAACAATTCAGCCATAAAACAATTCAACAATTATTATATTTCAAAATAATTAAAAAAAAACGAGTACAAAAGATTATTACCTAACTTATATCATTATCGAAGACCCTACAAATTTACTTTTTTCTTAATCCATCGAATGATATGAAATCTACTTTTACCTTTCTGGCATTGGTTGTACTTTACGTTTTTTTAGTTTCAGGTACCATTGATGTTGCTACTTTATTTAATTATGCCAATCAGCCTATTCCTAATTATATAAACAGGGATAATACACCTAATAATAATTCGATTACGAATGCAGCGGCGACCTTAGGTAGAGTGCTTTTCTATGATAAAAATTTATCCGTTGATAATACGATTTCTTGCGCAAGTTGTCATCAACAAGCCAATGCTTTTAGCGATTTAGCTACCGTAAGTACAGGAGTAGATGGAACGACAGGACGGCACTCCATGCGTTTAGCCTATGCTCGTTTTGGTCAAGAGGATAGTTTTTTTTGGGATGAAAGAGCCAATACCCTTGAAGATCAGACCACTCAACCCATTCAAGATCATATTGAGATGGGATTTAGTGGGACAAACGGCCAGCCAGATTTAGATTCGCTCATTCGGAAATTATCCCTCCTACCTTATTACCAACAATTATTCCCACCAGCTTTTAATGGTAATTCAACCATTACAGAAACAAATATGCAATTGGCTTTAGCCCAATTTATCAGAAGTATTCAATCTTTTGATGCTAAATACGATGTAGGACTTTCCGCAGCAGGGGGTAATTTAAATGCTAATTTTTCTAATTTTTCCGCTGCTGAGAATGCAGGAAAAGCCTTATACATGAATAATGGAAGAAATGGCTCTGGTTGTAATCGTTGTCACCTAGCTCCGTCTTTTGATATAGTGGCTAATTCTGGAAATAATGGGGTGATTACGGTTGCAGGTGGTGTGCAAGGGCAAACGGATTTAACAAATACTCGATCCCCTAGTTTAAGAGATGTATTCAATCCTTTGGGCAATCTAAATGGGCCGTTGATGCACGATGGTAGTTTTACGACTATGGATCAAGTGTTGACTCACTATTCCAATGTGCCAGGGAATGCAAATCTAGACAATAGACTACAAGGAAGAGGTGGGCAAAGAAACTTTGATGCTACGGAAAGAGCTAACTTAACTGCCTTTTTAAAGACCTTAACGAGTGAGGACATTTATACAAACGAAAAATGGTCAGATCCTTTTGATTCTAACGGTCATTTAGCCATATTAAATGCCATTTGTGCCACAGATGCTAGGGTAGGAGCAAGGATTGCTACTGGAACTTATGATTTGATCGCATCAGGTTCTATTAGTTCGACTTGTGAAATGATGGATGGTACAACCGTTACCTATAAAGCGAACACATCAATTACTTTAAAACCTGGTTTTTATGCTCATGCTGGTGCTGCTTTTACGGCAAGTATCGAAGCTTGTACAGATGGAATAGTAGACGAAAATGTTGCTGAATCTAGAAATAGGATAGAATTCTCAGATAACCCAACGCTCGCATCAAATACAATAGAAAATTCATCTAAGGAAATAAAAGTTTATCCCAATCCATTTACCCAATCTTTGACGATTGATGTAGGGGAACTTGCTGAAAAATTAACAGAAGTCTATATTTTTAATGCTGTTGGACAACAAGTCAAATATCTACAATTAACAGGTAGAATGACCATCAATGTAGGAGACTTAGAAAAAGGGATTTATTTTATCAAAGCGATACGAAATGGGGAATTATTACAGACTAAGAAGATGGTCAAGGGATAATTAATTTCTGAATTCCAAAACACGAACCTTCCTTTTTCTGTTGAATGAATAATAAGTCACGTTGAGTGCAAAAGCAATTGTACCTTTGAGCGGACTTTATCATTCAATCAACTCATTCATGCAGGAACTTATCCAATTTTTAAAGCAGCGATTAAAAGAAGAACTACCACATAGCGATATTCATAAAGAAGGCTTGGATCCGAAAGTATTACAAATGCTAATAGAAGAAGAGGAGAATGCTAAGGCTCAATTTGAACAGAAACCACCTCGAATTTGTGCTGTAATGATTGCGATTTATCAAGCCAAAGGTAAATTATACCTGCCAATGATGTTGCGACCTACCAAAAGTCGGGCACATCCTGGGCAAATTTCCTTTCCAGGCGGAAAAAGAGAGGAGCAAGATCATGACCTTATCGAAACCGCTATTCGAGAAATGGAAGAAGAAGTGGGCGTGCGTGTGCCAAGAGCCAATGTAATCGGCAAGTTGACGGATATTTATATTCCACCAAGTAATTCCTTGGTGACGCCAATTATTGGATTTTTAGATGAGAAGCCAACCTACACACCCGAACCTGATGAAGTAGACAGGGTTTTAGATGTCAAAATAGAAGACTTAGCGAATCCTGCCAATAAACGGGCTAAAAAGGTAATCTTAACCAATGGTGAATATTTTCAAATGCCTGCTTTTGCAGTTAATGATGTATTTATTTGGGGGGGGACTGCTCGGATGATTATGGAACTAAATAAGCTAATTAAAGAGTTTAGTATTTGAAATAATAGATTTAATTTATCAACTCTAAGGAATTAGCAATGAACATTTTTATTTTTGGAAACGGGAGCATCTCTTTTGAACATTTTCTAAGATATTATCAAACGCCATTAAAGGGTTATTTAGACAACAAGAAAATCAACTTTACGGTATGTGATTTTAGAGGTACAGATACTTTAGCTATGGAGCTTCTTAAGACCCTAAATAAAAACGTAACAATATTTCATATTGGAGAACAACCAAGATATTTTCCTAATAAATACAAAACTAAAGTTGCGGAATGGAAACTATCGGGTGGTTTTCAAGACGATGAAAGTAGAGATTTAGCTGCCATAGAAAATTGTACCCATTTTATTGCAAAAGATTTTAATTCTAAAGGGGAGAGAATAAGCGGCACAATGAAAAATATCTTAAAATGTAGAGCCTTGAATAAAGTTGAAATATCCATTACTTAAGATGGATCTTTTCGATTAATTTATTTTTTGAAGAATGTCTGTGATAATCTTCCGACAAATCCACCGAATTATTACAACATTCCCATTAAAATAGTGATTTTTGTAATTCACAAAGAAATCACCATTCATGCAACGACGACTTTTTATTCTCACCAGTTATATCTTATTGACAATCAGCGCTTTTGCGCAAAATGGTAGCCTAAGAGGTAATATTTTTGACGCAGATACAGGAGAACCCATCATTTATTGTAACCTTCAATTACAAGGAACAAACATAGGCACTACGACTGACTTTGAAGGCTTTTTTACGTTGACGAACATACCCATTGGGGAGTATCAATTAGTGGTAACTTACATTGGCTATGATAGTTTGGCAATGCCGATTATTATCAAAGAGAATCAAATTACCTACCAGCGAATTAATATTCAACCGAATAGTGTTCAATTAAGTACAGTAAATGTATCGGCAAGAAAAGAAAAAGCAAGATCAGAGGTACAAGTTTCTAGCATTACGGTCACTCCGAAACAGATTACCTCTTTACCTTCTATTGGAGGACAACCAGATATTGCGCAATATTTGCCTGTCTTACCTGGTATCATCTTTTCAGGAGATCAAGGTGGTCAATTATATATTCGAGGTGGTTCACCGATTCAGAATAAGATTTTATTGGATGGGATGACGATTTATAATCCTTTTCATTCCTTGGGTTTTTTCTCTGTTTTTGAAACAGAAACCATTCGTTCAGTAGATGTATTAACGGGAGGTTTTAATGCAGAATATGGCGGTAGAGTTTCCGCAGTAGTGGATATTAAAACGAGAGAAGGCAATAAAAAACGATTTGGTGGAACGGTGGCGGCGAACCCATTTCAAGCAAAAGTATTATTAGAAGGCCCAATTATCAAATTAGACGAAACGAAAGGCAATAGCTTGTCTTTTTTAGTAACAGGAAAACATTCTTTTATTGATAAAACCTCTCCTAATTTATATCCTTATGCGGTAGAAAACGACAGCCTAGGTTTACCATTCAACTTTACAGATATTTATGGAAAACTATCTTTTGTCGGTGGCAATGGTAGTAAAATCAACTTATTTGGCTTTAATTTTAAAGACCAAGTCAATTTTGATGGTTTAGCGAATTTGGATTGGAATACCGTTGGTGGAGGCTTGCAATTTAAGCTGATTCCTAACAACTCTTCTTCTATTATTAATGGAAATTTCTCCTTTTCTAATTATGATATTGGACTAGTAGAATCGGATAACCAACCTAGAACGAGTGGCATCACTAGTTTCACCGCAGGCTTAAATTTTACTTATTTTGGTAATAATAGTGAAGCGAATTACGGTTTTGAAGTGAACGGTTTTAGAACGGAATTTGAGTTTATTAATTTCCTCGATCTAACCATCGAGCAGTTTGAAAATACGACGGAATTAGCAGGTTTTGTTAAGTTCAAAAAACAATTTGGTAACCTAATTATTGAACCAGGGATTCGGGCGCAGTTATATGCCTCGCTAAATAATTTTTCCTTTGAGCCAAGACTGGGATTAAAATATAATATTAATGACGATCTGCGTTTCAAACTAGCGGGTGGTATCTATTCTCAAAACCTAATTAGTACCGTCAATGAAAGAGATATTGTGAACCTATTCGTTGGCTTTTTAAGTGGTCCAGATGAAAGTATCTTTAAACCAGGGACGATGGAGAGAACAGCTGACAGAATACAAAAAGCCAACCATATTGTAGCAGGTTTAGAAATTGATTTGGGAAAAAATGTGGAGGTCAATATTGAACCGTACCTAAAAGATTTTAGCCAATTAATTAACTTAAATCGAAATAAACTCACACCCCAGGATTCCGATTATGCGGTAGAAACAGGCGAAGCCTATGGTATTGATTTTTCTGTAAAATATGAAACGAGTGATTTGTATTTATGGGGTACGTATAGCTGGGGAAAAGTTAATCGAGATGATGGCACACAAGTTTATCCAACCATTTTTGACCGCCGCCATAATGTCAACTTATTAGGCACGTATACTTTTGGGGCAGATCGAGGCTGGGAAGCAAGTATGCGTTGGAATATGGGCTCAGGTTTTCCGTTTACTTTGACTCAAGGATTTTATACTTTTAATACTTTTGAAGACGGCATTAGTACCGATGTATTGACCGATAATCCAGATTTAGGAATTATTTTTGATGAAAATAGAAATGGTGGTCGCTTGCCTTATTATCATCGCCTCGATGCTTCCTTAAAGCGAACCGTTTCTTTTTCTAAATATGCCAAATTGGAAATTGTGGCTAGTGTGACGAATGCTTATAATCGAGAAAATATCTTTTTCTTTGATCGAGTTCGGTATGAACGGCAAAATCAATTGCCTATTTTGCCTAGTTTGGGGGTGACTTTTTCTTTCTAAACTACAGGATGACTCGATTTTTCAGGATTAACAAGAAGTAAGACAGACGAATTGGGAGGATAGGTTGTACGGATTTAACGGATTAGGCTGATTGAGACGGATTTATTTATACCTTATTGCTAGTAATAAAAACAGATGAAAGAAAGACAAAACTTATCTGATATTGAAAAACGGAAATTCGCTAAATTGTATTCCGCAGTTAAGAATTTAAAGGATAAAGACTGGTATGGAATGGTCTTACTAATTATTGTTGCAGCACTAATTCTATTGCTTACATTAATTCAGTTTACTTACGATATAATTGAGCCTCCATTAGTTATTATTAATGTTGGCTTATTTGTGGCACATTTACTTTTAGTTTACCTATCATTTACTGATAAATTGACTGCTTATTGTGGAGGCTTAATTGTTTTTTTTGTGCTAATAGTTTTAAATGTAATAATGGGAGGGAAATTTCATTTTGGGATGATATTATGGATTTTGGCGATAGTTGGTTCTTATTTGATCTTTATATATGAAGCTTACAAACTTAAAAAACTAGAAATAGAATTATCAAAATTAGATTAGATTAGCGTTAATTAAACACCTGAGAAAAACAAAATAACCTTTTAGGATACACGCCCTAAAGAAAATCCGTTTAAATCCGCTAGATCCGTACAACCTATCCTCCTAGTTCGTCAAAGCAAAAAAAACCTCACGAATTTTACCGAACCAAAGTTACATCCCCAAAAAAGCTTTCCTCAATTTCATCCAAATAAATAACCTTAGCATAATAACTATACACCCCATTTTCGACTCGTTGATTCTCAAAAAAGCCATCCCAACCACTACTAGCATCATTAATCCCACCTTGATTTTGAGAGAAGACCATCGTTCCCCAACGATCAAATACCTGAAAAGTAAGAATTTGAGCATAACCTTTTCCCATGATGTAAAATTCGTCATTGATGCCATCTAAATTGGGACTAAAGACATTCGGGATGTAAATGCCTCGATCTTTGGTAACGGTAACATTTACGGTGCTAGTCGCAGTACAACCAGATTGACTGATGATTTGTACCTCATATTGCGTATCAAAAAAAGGCCGTTCTTCTATGGTCGAACAATCGGTTGGACAAGAGATGGTTTGCCCTTTTTCTGTCCAAATATATTGAAGTTGACCGATCGCATTGGTAGATGGATTTAAATTGATATAGTCGCCTAAATTGATAATCATTTCTTCCCCTAAATCGACTGAAATAGGTTCTTCGGAAATAAAAACAGAATCAAATTGTATTTCGCATCCATTTGTGATGGTTACTGCATAAAGCCCTGGTTCGTTGACATTAATAGTCGGTGTAGTTTGTCCAGTACTCCATTCGTAATCAATGCCACTAATAGTGCCTGCAATGAGTTCAATAGTTGTCCCTTCGCATAAATTTTGGGTTTGATTTTCTAAATCGACCATTAAAGGGAATACTTCAACGGCGGTCGAATCATCGGATAAAAGCGTCAAGGGATCATCAGAAGGAGACTGACTGCCTAAATGTTCGGGTAAGTTGCCTAAATACGCTTGGTTTTTATAAACGCCTTGGGCAAAAGGTTGGGGTTCTACAATGACCACTAGACTATCTTGCCCAAGTGGAATGATCATATCGTCAATATTCAAAATATTCGTTCCTAAGCCTGTGACAGTACCACCGTAGGGATTTTTATCAATCCGAACGATGATAAAATCATTGGGCATCGTGTCGGCTAAAGTTGCCCCTATTATTTCTGTACCCGAAAGATTCGATACTTCAAAAGCATAGGCAATTTCTGTACAAGGAACCAATTCCCTCGGCGTTACATTCTTTAATAAATCAATGGTAAAAGGACAAGCGCAACCATCTTTACTACTTGTATTAGGCCCTGTTCCTAAATTGGTGACAATGCCCGTTTCTTTATTAATACCAAAAAAAGTTCGAGCATTATTATCGTTTTGCGCATTTCCATAGCCAAACATTTTGCCAAAAGCATCAAAATACAAACCACCCATTCTATCCGCTACATTGGAGGTTGGAAAATTAGCGTTAATACTTCCTGTATTTGGGTCAATGGTAATCAATCGACTTGCATCTGCATCAAAGCCATATAAAATCCCTGTAATTGGATCAAAAGCAATATCCGTCGTTTGAATAGTTGGACCGACTAATGGAATTCTGGAACTAATAGGATATTGATCACTTGTTAAATCTATTTTCACCAAAGCCACACTACTACCTCCAAAGGAATTGGTTTGTTCCACCAAAATCATTTCATTTCCATCCGGGGTAATGGCAGCGGCATAAAATCCATTATTATGGTTAACATCTAAGATCACCAAGGGAAAACTAGCGCCTGTAGCATCAATTTGATACAATCGCTCATCTAAAGTGCCGACGCCATAAATTAAATTATCGGTGGACCGATAGCCAATAGCATTTAAATTAACCCCCGTCGAACGAGGTAAGGGGACAAAATCAACATCCCCCGAATTATCCAAAATCACTTCATGCAATTGACTAGTGCCGAAACCAGCCCCAAAAGAAAAGTAAAAATTATTTTGACAAACAAAAGGTACTTGCGCTATTAACACACTACCATAAAGGGCAAAGCCTAGGATGGTCAAATATCGTAAATAACTTAAGCCATATAGGGAATCATATTTTTGCATGAGTCGAGTGTTTTTCACAGTCTGAAATTACTAAATTTTTTAATAATTGGGTAGCTAATTTAAGTTTCGAGCAACTGGTAGCACAGACTTTTAGTCTGTTCGGGACGCTGACCTTTAGGTTAGCAAACTGTAAGTATGCCTACTGTAAAAGATGGCTATTAATTTTTCGATGGTAGGTTTGTTGTCTGACAAATTTATTAAAATACTGTTAGAAGACCAATTAATTTGATGGTTGAGAAGTCTCAACTTAGGTTTTGAGTATTATTTTAACGTTCGCTTTTCAAATCTTACTTTATATTCCCCCTTTGAAGGGATGAAAACCAATTTTTTCCTATTTTCGCAATTCTTTTCTAATACAAATAACAACCATGCAAAATAAATTGATCGCCCTAATTTTAGGACTTGCCTTAAGTATCAATCTCTTCGGACAAACTAAAGATAAAAAAGAATGGACCGTCAGCGATCCGCCTGGAGAAGGCTGGAAATGGAAGGATGTAAATTTTACTACAGAAGAAGGAACGTGGATGGGTTTAGATGTTAGCCCTGACGGGAAAACAATTGTTTTTGATATGTTGGGAGATATTTATACGATGTCGATTACTGGAGGGAAAGCCAAAGCGATTCGACAGAATATAGCTTGGGAAGTGCAGCCAAGATTTAGTCCTGATGGAAAGAAAATCTTGTTTACTTCGGATCATGGCGGAGGGGATAATATTTGGACAATGGATACAAATGGTGAAAATGCCAAGCAAATTACCAAAGAAAAATTCCGCTTATTAAATAATGGCGCTTGGACGCCTGATGGCAATTACATTATTGCTAGAAAGCACTTTACTTCTGGACGTTCTTTAGGGGCAGGGGAATTGTGGATGTATCATATTACAGGTGGAAGTGGGATTCAATTGACGAAGAAGAAAAATGATCAGCAGGATGTCAATGAACCAGTTGTTTCGCCAGATGGTCGATATGTTTATTATAGCGAAGACATGTACCCCGGTGGATTTTTTCAATATAATAAAGACCCGAATAGTCAGATTTATGTGATCAAAAGATACGATAGAGAAAAAGGAGAAACGAAGACGATTATTCGAGGGCCAGGTGGTGCTTTTAGACCACAAATTTCCAATGATGGTAAACAGTTAGCTTTTTTGAAAAGGGTTAGAACAAAGACGGTTTTATATATCCATGATTTAGAAACAGGACAAGAGTTCCCCTTATTTGATAAATTAAGCAAAGATCAGCAAGAGGCTTGGGCGATTTTTGGGGTTTATACTGGCTTTGATTGGACACCCGATGATAAAGCGATTATTATTCAAGGATTGGGTAAAATTTGGCGAGTGCCTGTGGCTATTGCAAAGGGCGCTAAAATAAGCCCAACTCCTATTCCATTTTCTGTTGATGTGAAAACGAAAGTAGCGGAAACGGTGCGTTTTAAAAATGATGCCTATGAAGACAAGATGTTGGTGAAAGCCATTAGAAATGCGATTACTGCACCCTCTGATCGATACATTGTTTTTAATGCCTTGGGGCAATTATGGAAAAAGGATTTACCAAACGGAACGCCTGAAAAATTAATGCAAACCAATGCTCGACAAAGAGGAACTTTAGGAGAAACGGCTTTTCAATCTGAACCTGCCTTTTCACCAGATGGTAATTCGATTGTCTATGTAACTTGGGAAGATGAAGCAATGGGAACGGTGCGCATTTATAATCTACAAAACAAAATTAGTAAAACGCTAACGACAGAAAAAGGCATTTATCGAACACCTGCTTTCTCACCAGACGGGAAATTAATTGTTTTTAGAAAAGATGGTGGCAATAGCCATCAAGGCTTTGTGCATTGTAAAGAACCAGGTATTTATACGGTACCTACAGATGGAAATACTGCCCCTAAATTTGTAACGCCACAAGGTGAATATCCAATTTTTAATACAAAGGGAGATCGTATCTTTTACCAAGCAGGTGGCTATGTTTTTGGTAGTTTAACCAAAAGTATGCAGAGTGTGAATTTAAACGGTAAAGACAAAAAAGAACATTTTGATGGAAAATATACGCAACGTTATATTATCAGCCCTGATAATCAATGGGTAGCGTGGTCGGAATTATTCAAAGTGTACATTGCGCCTTTTCCAAAGACGGGAAAGAAAGTTGGTTTGACTTCTAAAACGAAAGCTGTACCTGTAGCACAAGTAGCTAGAGATGCAGGAATTAATATTCATTGGTCGCCAGATAGTAAAAAATTATGCTGGACTTTAGGAGAAGAATATTTTGCAGATAATCTAACAGAAAGGTTTAAATTTTTGCAAGGAAGTGCAGAAAAATTACCACCAATGGATTCAGTTGGTATTAAGATTAACTTAAAAGTAACTAGCGATAAACCAAAAGGTTTGATTGCTTTGACCAATGCTAGAATCATCACGATGGAAGGGGAAGAGGTCATCGAAAAAGGCGGTGTCTTGATTGATGGGAATAAAATAGTGGATGTTAGCACCAATATTGATATTCCAGAAGGAACCAAAGTAATTGACTGTACGGGTAAAACAATTATGCCAGGGATAATGGATGTGCATGCACATAGTGGGAACTTCCGTTATGGTTTGAATCCACAAAAACAATGGGAATATTACGCCAATTTAGCTTATGGTGTCACGACTTCTCATGATCCATCGGTCAATACAGAAATGGCATTTTCTAACGCTGAATTAATCAAAGCAGGTAAAATGATTGGCCCTAGATTATTTAGTACAGGTACAATTATTTACGGAGCAGATGGTGACTTTAAAGCGGTGATTAATAACTTAGAAGATGCAAAATCTGCCCTAAGAAGAACCAAAGCTTTTGGCGCCTTTTCTGTTAAAAGTTACAACCAACCAAGACGAAATCAACGCCAACAAGTCATGGCAGCCGCAAGAGAATTGGGTATCTTAGTAGTGCCAGAAGGTGGCTCGTTTTTCCAACATAATTTGAGTATGGTCATGGATGGACATACTGGTGTAGAGCATAATATACCAGTTGTTCCACTATATAAAGATGTAACTAGTTTTTGGGCAGCTACCAATGCGCATAATACCCCAACTTTAGTTGTCAATTATGCCAGTATCACAGGTGAATATTATTGGTATCAAACCACCAATGTTTGGGAAAAAGAGCGTTTATTAACCTTTACGCCGAGAAATATGATTGATAGTCGAGCGAGACATCGAACGATGGTGCCAATGGAAGAATACGAAAATGGACATATTCTAACCTCAAAAAGTCTAAAGAAACTAACGGATAAAGGCGTAAAAATTAACTTAGGCGCACACGGGCAATTGCAGGGTTTAGGCGCTCATTGGGAATTATGGATGCTCCAACAAGGCGGTATGACCAATATGGAAGCCTTAAAATGTGCCACGATTAATGGAGCAGAATACTTGGGTATGTCCCATCAACTAGGGTCGATTAAAGCAGGTAAATTAGCAGATTTAATTGTGTTGGATAAAAACCCATTAGAGAATATTCAAAACTCTGAATCGGTAAAATATACGATGATGAATGGTCGATTGTATGATGCAGCTACGATGAACGAAATTGGAAATTACGACACGAAGCGCACTAAATTTTATTTTGAGCAGCCTGGAAGTGGGAATGGGATGCCTTATTTTTTAGAGACGGGGAGTCATATGCGTCCGCAATGTTGTTTAAGGAATTAGGGTTTTGATTTGGGGGCAGAATCCATTTAATTGGGTTGATTGTTTTGATGTAGTACTCTTGATTTATGTGGTTCATTTGTAAATTAGTAGGAGGATGTATAGATATATAGATATATGTAAATAATTTTATTATATAAATAAATTGTAGCCAATTTGAAAAAAATAAAATTTAATGCCAAAATTTGAAGAACTTAAAAACAGATTTAAATTACTTTTAAAAGACGACTTAAAAACTGCTATCCAAGAAATTCAGGAATCTCTTGACTATGACTCTAAATTTTATGACGATCTTATAATGTTTTATAGTCAAATCGTGAGATTAAACAGGGATAACCACATTCAAGTAATAACTTATAACGATTATAACTTAGGAGTCAATAAAATTCGTAATGGAATATTAGGAATAGTAAATGACTTAGGAGAAAAGGATTTAAAGAGTATAGTAAAGAAAAGTGTTTTAAATGAAGAGGAATCCGAAATAAAAGAAGAAATTCTGACTTTTGAAATGATTAGTTATGGTGAATTCAAGGGTGAAAATGGTGAATATAAATTGACTATTGCTCCAACTGTATTATTTTCTTCCAGATTAGTAAAAGCGTTTCCTGGAGTAAGAGGATTAAAATGGTTTGAAGGAGAAACCGCAATTAAAAGATTAAAGTTATTATTACGTGAACCAACACGATTTAATATTGCAAATGGATATGGTCTATTTTCTGATCCAATTTGGTGGTTCAGAGGAAATGGTGCACTACCTATTGATAGATTTAAGGTGCTCTCACATGGAAAATGTTTACTGAATTATAGAGAGCTAAAGATTACTAAAGTAGCTGCTTATAATTAACCTTCTTATTACCGTTGTTTTGTTTATGTCGAAGTTGAAGGTGAACAACCAATAGGATTATATAATTATACTAAAGAACAGATTCAAGATGTTGTAGAATGGAGAGGTTATTATGATGAAGAATATGGATTACATGATGGAATTCCAATTAAAAGGGAGGAATATGATGATGGTGCTGCCGAGATAAATGGAGAAGTAGTAAATACTTCTAATGCTGAATTAAGAATAAGAATATTAACAAATTATAATTTCATAATAGCAGCAAAGTCTTCTCCTTTCAATTCACGTGAAGGAAACAAATTGGGTACGGAATATATGAATGGAATTTTAGAAGGTGAAAAAACACTTGAAGATTTTGCTAAAGAAGCAGAAAAATTAGTTAAAAATAGGTTGGATGACTAAAAATAAAAGTCGACTATAATAATTTATTAAAAACATATCTAGCAAAAATCTAGTCTAGTTTTATCTAAAAAACACACATCCTAAATGCAACTATTAAAAACCCATTATCATCCAGACATAAAAAGTTTAGACAATAAATCGCTATTTACAAGACTAGCCACTAGAAGTATTGCAGTCCAAGGTTCGAAGATTTTACTAATGTATACCGAGAGATATGAAGATTATAGCCTTCCCGGTGGTGGTCTAGATTTGGGGGAAGATAAAATTGAAGGGATGATCCGAGAGCTTAGTGAAGAAACGGGGGCGACAAATATTAAAAATATAAAGCCCTTTGGCGTTTACGAAGAGTACAGACCTTGGTATAAACCAGATTATGACATTCAACACATGATTTCCTATTGCTACACCTGTGAGATTAATAAAGAGTTGGGGGCTGCCAATCTGGAAGCTTACGAAATAAAGAATGGCATGAAAGCGATCTGGATGAATATTCACGATGCCATCAAACATAATCAACAAACCATGGCGACAAGTGATAAAAAAGGAATGTCTATTGAACGGGAGACTTTTTTATTACAGCTTATCGCTGAAAGTATGAGTTGAAAATAAATAACTTGCTTATTTTGCAGGTGTAATTAATTTTTGTGCTTGATACGATACACAGAGACTGTTAAATGAAGACGTTCGACCTCCACAGAAAAAAATAGGACAGCTATTAATTTTCAAATAAAAAAATATCATGGACTGCCACTATTGACGGTCTACTGTTGTTGTAAAATTATGAAATTTCCCATTAATCCCTATTAATTTCCCATTTGCCCCATTAACCCGTTTTGCTTCCTAATGATCCCTATGCCCAATTTGCGACGACTAAATTATTTATATTGATGAAAAAAGAAGATGCATATTTCTAAAAAACACCTCTTAGGTTACTTTATTATTAGTTATTTATCGGTTATTTCTCTTAAAGCACAAACCGTAGGGCTAGTCGCTCCATCCGAAACTAGCCTAATATTGAGCAAAGAAAATCGACGAAAAGCACTAAATTTAAATAATAGAAAATTCCGTATTCAAGCGATAGTCAACAAAAATGGTGTACCGACTACTTTTAAATACAAGGGGACTTTTCTAGAGAAGGAAGATGGAATATTGACTATCAGATTATTAAAACCACCTAAAATTTTGTCTTCTAAAGTCAACCAGCCCAAAAAAATAAATTATTCAAGAACAGGGAGGCTGATAAAACAAGAGATTGCCTTGGGGGATATTGCAAGTATTAAATTAATTGGTAGTAATAAAAAAACACTAGCCGTAATTGGCGATACAGTTGGTTTTTTAGGGGGTGTTACCTTTGGCGCTTCTTTACTTGTAGGGATTGCCCTAGGAGGTCATCGTCCAGATTTGGCTGGACTTGAACTTATTCCATTCTCGATACTTGGGCTTGGGTTAAGTTATTTAGCAAGTCGAATAGGGCATTCGAGAAAGTATAGAACAAAGGCTTTAGCGAATGATACGAAAAATCATTGGGTCATAATTAAATAGCACAGATGAAAATTAAAAAATTACTATTTCTAACCGTATTTATTTACTGGTTTTGCCCATTCACTTTTGGTAATGCACAGCAGGCTGAATTGGTCTTAATAAATAAAGATAAGCCTAAAAAGGAATGGTTAATAAATGAAGGGAAGATCATTAAAATTGCCCATTTTTCTAAGGGGAAATTATTGATCACAAAAGGAATATTAGAAGGGAAAATAACAGATTTTATACGCATAAGTCAGGTTGAAAAGCCCTCCTATTATAATAGAAGAAAGGACTATCAGCAGAATTTTGTGCCGCAAATACCTATTAACAATATATTATATCTTAAGCCTCAACGGTCGGCAGGAAAAGATTTTCTTTCCATGATAGGGTATATTATAGCTATTCCTGCATTAGGTATTATCGTTGGTAATCTGGTAGAAGAATCACCCTTCATAGGTCCCCAAATAGGGATAATTGGTCTAAGTGTAGGAGGACCTATGATATGGTATGCTAGGAAACGAAAATATAAGATAAAGGGTAAATCTTGGGTAATTAATTGATTTTTTATTACAACTTAGAGGCAACCTTTTTGTTGGAAATGATACTCCCTATATACAAGAACTATATATGTAGTCTGTTAAAAATTATATTAACCATTGAATTCGTAAAACCCATTAAAATGAAAAAAATCCATCAAACCTATAAATCTTCTTTCTTTACCTTTTTTTATTGCCTATTTTTTTCCTTCATTTTAGGGATCATGTCTTGTTCCAAAGAGGATGGATTAAAAGGAAAACGGATACAGATACGGCCCTCATCCAAGATTTAGCGGATAATTTAGACCCATTTTCTACCAGGAACCCATTTGATTGGACCGATTCAGAATTAACTTTTTTAGATAATGTAGCCAATGCCCAAATTGTTGGGGTAGGTGAAGCAACGCATGGGACTAAAGAATTTTTTGAAGCGAAACATCGAATATTTCAATACTTAGTAGAAAATCATGGCTATAAGGTCTTTGCTATTGAAGCAGATGTTAGGGAATCGATATACCTTAACGACCGAGAACTGATAAATAAATCTAGATCGCCATCATTATCAAAATCTGCTGGCTATAAATTGTCCTCCTTCTGGAAAAAATTGCACATCTACTGCTATTGGTCCTAAATTAGAAGGAACCGCTGTTTTGGAGGAGAAGCTTGTGTTAGGAGATACAACAGATATTGTTTTTTTGAATAAAAAATCTAGATCGAAATTGAGCATCCAATTGGTATAAGCACGTAATTGGTAAGTGCCATTTTCTAAAGAATCGGGAATGCTAAAATCTCCATTTCCTCTTCCATTTTCTAATTTTATCTTTTGTCGGAGGATAATTTTTGCTTTGGAATTTGTTAGTTCCACATATAAAACATTACTTAAGTCATTTGATTGATTCGTACTTGAATTGACTAGGTAGGCCGCATACCAAAGATTATCTCCTATTCGATATACTTCCGAATCTGTATGCAGAAAAACTTTTTCTTGGGGAGTCGTAATATGATTTTCTTGGAATTGATTAATGACCTGCTGAATGGCAATTTCTTGGGCAAAAAGGACAGGATTAGCGCATAAAAATAATAAGAGGAAAAATTTCATATTGGTTAGTTTTTTAAGAGAAAGGATTTGGAATTGCTTCTTATGCAATTGGTGTTTCCTAAAATTACTACATTACCGTTTGAAATGGTATTTAGGTTTTGTTAAAATATAAGTACCAACACACAATTATTATTAATTTTCAGCGGCTTCTTTTTCCGCTATTTTCCTCTAAAAAATCAAGCCGTAGCGGTGCTATGACTGGATTTTTTAAAGAAAACTATCGAAAAAATAATCTCCCTGAAATTTTAAACTAATTATGAGTTGGTACTTATTAATTATTTGTTAATCATAAACGACAAAAATGCTTAGAGTTTTTCTCTGAATTACGGCTAGGGATTGCTTTTTAGAAAATAAAAAAGCCCATCCGAAAATAATCCGAATGGGCTTTTAATTTTATTGCGATTAGAACAATCTGACATCTAAAATCTAACAATCATCGAAGATGATGGTCTCGCTTCTGATATCTGATATCTAAAAAAATTACATATTTTCAATGATAGCATCACCAAATTCAGAACACTTCAATAACGTAGCGCCCTTCATCAATCTTTCGAAATCGTAAGTAACGGTTTTTTTCTTGATTGCCGCTTTCATACCTTTTTCGATGATGATACCAACTTTCTTCCAACCCATGTAATCAAACATCATAACACCAGACAAAATCACAGAACTTGGATTTACTTTATCCTGTCCAGCGTATTTAGGTGCCGTACCGTGAGTAGCTTCAAATACCCCTACACCCGTTTGGTAATTGATGTTAGCACCTGGAGCGATTCCGATACCACCTACAGCCGCAGCTAAGGCATCAGAAATATAATCTCCGTTCAGGTTCAACGTTGCAATTACATCGTATTCAGCAGGTCTTAATAAGATTTGCTGTAAAAAAGCATCTGCAATCACATCTTTTACGATGATTTCTTGGTTTCCTTTCTTAATAATTTGCCAAGGTCCTCCGTCTAAATCTTCTGCACCATAAGCACTCTTCGCTAAATCATATCCCCACTTCTTGAACATACCTTCGGTGAACTTCATGATGTTCCCCTTGTGTACTAAAGTAACAGATTTTCTTTTCTTTGCAATGGCATAATCAATCGCTGCTTTGACCAATCTTTCTGTACCTTCTTTAGAAACTGGCTTAACACCCAAAGAAACGGTATCAGGGAAACGAATGCCTGTTACGCCCATTTGGTCAACCAAGAAAGACTTCATCTTTTCATTCTCCTCCGTACCGTGTAAATATTCGATACCTGCATAAATATCTTCTGTATTTTCTCTGAAGATACACATATCAACCAATTTTGGCTGCTTTACAGGACTCGGTACACCTCTATACCATTTTACTGGTCTAACACAAGCATATAAATCTAAAATCTGACGAATAGCCACATTTAACGAACGGAAACCACCACCAACTGGAGTCGTTAAAGGTCCTTTAATTGCTACTAAGTGGTCAGCAATTGTATTTGTTGTTTCTTTTGGTAACCAATCACCTTCACTTCTAGCGTTTGCCTTTTCACCAGCAAAAACTTCTTTCCAATGAATTTTTCTTTTACCACCGTAAGCTTTTTCTACGGCTGCATCAAATACTCTAACGGCTGATGCCCAAATGTCTGGACCAATTCCATCACCTTCGATGAATGGGATAATTGGATTGTCAGGAACTCGTAACTTCCCTCTTCTAGTAAGGGTGATTTTTTCTCCGCTCATATTTTTATGAATTTTAAATATTTAGTATTGATTGATTAGTTACTAAAGTGTTGCCAATTGGCAAACGGTGCGCAAAAGTACTATTTTATGTCAATTGTTGCCATATTTAGCTTTTTTTTACGGCGAACATTCCCCATTTTCCTAGTACAAAAGCAAAAAAAGTTATAAAACCATCTTTGAATTGACGAAAAAATGGGGTAGGCTTCCCTTTTAACCCTAAGATATTGCCTTTTATACAGTACTATCTTGTACTACTTTCGTTGCAAATACTAGTTCAATTTTGCCAAACTCTCTTCTAAAATGGCAATTTTTGCCACGGCATCCGCTTGTTTGTTGCGCTCATTTTCTACGACTTTTGCAGGTGCATTATTGACAAAACGCTCATTGCTCAATTTCTTATCTACAGAAATTAAGAAACCTTTGGTGTATTCCAATTCTTTGGTAATTCGTGCTTTTTCGGCTTCCACGTCAATCGTTAAATTTAATTCCACATAGAATTTCTCCGTACCAGAAATAAAATTAACCGTATTAGCAGGTTCTTCAGTAGTAAAAGTTAGACTTTCTAAGGCAGCCATTTTTTGCAGCAATTCTTGCATACCAGTTACCTCAAAAAAGGTCGTCGCACTATCACTTGCTTGTACAAATGTTTTTAACGGCTCATAACTCTTCAATTGATTTTTCTGACGAATTTCCCGAATTTTAGAAATGGTATCTTTAACCGTTTCAAAATTCTTTAAGAATTCCCCATCTACTTCCCCTGCTTTTGGATATTGACTAGCAATACAATCTTCGCCGTCTTTTCTATCTTTCAATTGATGCCAGATTTCTTCGGTTACGAAGGGCATAATTGGGTGCAACATCGTCATTAATTGCTCAAAAAAGTCAATTGCTTGATTAAGAGTTATGCGATCAATTGGAGAACCATAAGGTGGCTTGATAATTTCTAAATACCAAGAGAAAAAGTCTCCCCAAATGAAATTATATAAATCCATCGTCACTTCCGATAGCCTATATTCTTCAAAGTTACTAGCTGCTTCGGTTAAGATAACAGACATCCGTTGCTCAAACCATTTAGCTGCTAATGCATTTACTTTGGCCAAGTCGGCATTAACGGGTTCATCTGCAACTTCCCAGCCTTTTATTAACCGCAAGGCATTCCACATTTTATTACAGAAACCTGCACCTTGCTCACATAATTTTGTGTCAAACAATAAATCACCACCAGCAGGAGAACAAGACATCATGCCAAATCGAACGCCATCTGCTCCATAATCTTCAATT
The DNA here is from genome assembly GCA_965277445.1 of Saprospiraceae bacterium. GTDB lineage: Bacteria > Bacteroidota > Bacteroidia > Chitinophagales > Saprospiraceae > JAFMDF01. The sequence goes on from CBDICY010000013.1 coordinate 1,559,443, forward strand.
AATTTCAAAGCATCAGGAGAGTTACCAAGCGACTTACTCATCTTACGTCCCTGAGGATCTCTTACCATGCCTGTGAAATAAACATGCTTGAATGGGAAGGTTCCTTTCCATTCATAACCTGCCATTGCCATCCGAGCTACCCATAAGAAAATGATGTCCCAACCTGTAACGAGTACACTTGTTGGGTAATAATAGTCCACTTCGCCGCCTGCTTCTAAGCCATCGAAAACACTAAAAGGCCATAACCAAGACGAAAACCATGTATCTAATACATCTTCGTCTTGTTTTAAATCAGCCAAAGTAACTTGGTTGCCAAATTTTGCTTGGGCTAATTTTAAAGCGGCTTCCGCAGTCGTCGCTACAAAAGTCTCGCCTTCGTAATACCACGCAGGAATCTGATGCCCCCACCATAATTGACGAGAAATACACCAATCACGGATATTATCCATCCAATGACGGTAGGTATTTTTATATTTTTTTGGAAAAAATTCTATTTCATCGGTCATCACCCCTTCCAAAGCAGGCGCTGCAATTTGCTTCATATCCACATACCATTGCAAAGACAACTTGGGTTCCACTACTGCACCCGTCCGTTCGGATCGACCAATACTACTATTATAAGGCTCTAAACGAACCAAATTTCCCGCTGCTTCCAAATCAGCTTTGACTAAATCTCTAGCCTCAAAACGATCTTTACCAATATGAATTTGTGCCTTTTCATTTAGTGTTCCATTATCTGCAATCGTATCAATCACTTCCAGTTTATGTCGTAGGCCAATTTCATAATCATTAGGATCATGGGCAGGCGTTACTTTCAAAGCACCTGTCCCAAATTCCATATCTACATATTCATCAAAAATAATTGGAATAGAACGGCCAATTAAAGGAACGATGGCACGCTTCCCTTTCAAATGGGTATACCTCGGGTCATCTGGATGAACCGCAATAGCAGTATCTCCCATAATGGTTTCTGGTCGCTTGGTTGCGATGGTTAACCAGTTATAGACTTCCTCTTTTGCTGCGTGTTCTTTTTCTAATTTAGCTAATTGATTGCAAAGCGATTTGTAGGTGGATTTATTATAAACCCCTCGACCATTTGATAATGGCTTGTAATTCGCAACCGCTCTTTTAATTTGCTTAATTTGTCTTGCCAACCGAGCTAATTCTAAAGAGTCTTCGCCATTATGGTCAATTTTATACCGTAAGTGATATAAAAAAGAATCTTCTTCTCCGTGAATGACTTCTTCATTAGACAATACCGTTTGCGCTTCTGGATCCCAATTGACCATCCGCAAACCACGGTATAATTTATTTTTATTATATAAATCAACAAAAACTTGAATAACCTGCTTGGAGCGAGTTTCATCCATTGTGAAAGCCGTTCTATCCCAATCACAAGAAGCGCCTAGCTTTCTTAATTGCAATAAAATTTTACCACCATATTCATCCGTCCAATTCCAGGCATGCTTCAAAAACTCCTCTCTGGACAAATCTCCTTTTTTAATGCCTTCCGCCCTTAATTTTCGAACGACTTTAGCCTCCGTGGCAATAGAAGCGTGGTCAGTACCAGGTACCCAACAAGCATTTTTGCCATCCAATCTAGCTTTTCTAATTAAAATATCTTGAATGGTATTATTCAACATATGCCCCATGTGCAAGACACCTGTTACGTTCGGCGGCGGTATAACAATGGAAAAAGCTTCTCTATCATCGGGTTTGGAGGCAAAGTATTTTTTGGCCATCCAATGTGGATACCACTTTGCTTCTGTCTCTTTGGAATTGTATCTGGTGGCTAATTTCATGGATACATTTTTTGTGTTTTGTAATTGTTTTATTCCTATTTTTACGGTCAGATTTGTCAAGATGGCTATCCAAAACAAAACAATACCGAGCAATTTTAGAATAAAGTGCGAAGATAGTATTTTTTGCTACTTAGACCAACCTTTAATCTAGGGGCTAAATAGCCGATTATTGGTTGTCTTTCCGCTAATAATTTTATCCTTAACGCTGATGTTTTAGAAATGGTTCTTTACAACTCCTTTTCTTAAAAAATTACTATTTTTATCAAATGAAAAAGAAAGGCTTAAATCTAGCTATTTTACTAAGTGCATTACTGCTGATTTTAGAAATATATCGCTGGTATCAATGGAATGTTGATTGGTCCAAATTGACGGTATGGCAATTTCTTACGAATAAAGGCAATACAGGTTTATTATGGAATTTATTGCTGGCTTGGATTCCTGTAATTTTAGCTTTGATTATACCAAAAGATAAAAGAACGACTTTTGTAAATTTTTTATGCTTTGTTTGGTTGTTGTGGTTGCCAAATACGCTTTATATGATTACGGACTTAAAATATTTTAGAGCGGATAAAAAGGTAGACTTGTGGCAAGAGGTTGCTTTTTTTGGGATATATGCTTTTCTAGGGTTTTTACTCTATGGGGTAGCCGTCTACATTCTTTGGGAGAAATTGAAATTTGGAAAAAAATGGATGGCCATCATTACGGTATTAACGATTATTGGTGTCCTGATTGGTCGAGTATTGCGATGGAATTCTTGGGATGTATTTACGGATCCAGGAAAAATTATTTCTTTTTTTACCAATTTATTTTAAATCAATCATGTTTATTCTAAAATTATTCAAAAGTCAGCCTCTTTGCCGTTCGCCTAATATGAGGTCAACCATCTAATAAGATGCAAAGCTTTTTACAGAACCAATTTTTAATAATCATCATTTATGCAATTTGACAAAGACTTAGCTTCCCCACATAAAGATCTTTTCCTAATAGCAAGAGCCTTATTACTTTCGTTTGAAGGCATTGTTGAAACAAAGAAGGAAAGAATTACCACTTATGGCAACAAAAAAGGTGGTATTTGTCATATGCGTACAATGCCTTATGGAATAGACTTTGGCTTTCTGAAAGGGGCTAAAATGGAAGATAAATTGGGTTTGTTAACGGGTAAAGGTAAATCAATTAGAGTCTTACCTCAAAAAGAACTGGATGAAAAAGTAGTTCGATATTATTTAGAACAAGCCCTAGAAATTAATACAAAGAAGTGACCTGAAAAATTAATTTATTGCAACCTACTTCTCTTCTAATCGTTTGAATAGTACCTTTGTAACTGGATTTTTAAAATCCTAACAATCTTCCAATACATACTCTTATGACTAAAGCAGAAAAGACAGCAAAAGTGTACGAACCTTTCCAATTTAAAAAATTTGCTATTGAGCAAAATGACTGTGCAATGAAAGTAGGTACAGATGGTGTGTTGTTAGGAGCATGGTGTGATGTCTCAAAAGCAACGAAAGCACTAGATATTGGTACAGGAAGCGGCGTAATTGCAGTTATGATAGGGCAACGTTGCGAAGCGATGATTGATGGAGTGGAAATAGAGGAAGCGGCTTATTTGCAAGCCAAAAATAATATGGAAAATACGGATTGGTCAGACAGGTTAGCTGTAAAAAAAGCAGCGATTCAAGATTATGCTAAATTAAGTCGAGCCGAATATGATTTGATTGTCAGTAACCCACCTTTTTTCTCTGGCGGTACCTTTTCCCATAATCAGGATAGAAATAATGTTCGACATACCGTAAAATTAGGGCATGGGGATTTGTTGATTGCTGCTCGAAAATTATTGTCAAAAGAAGGTAAATTCTGTGTGATTTTACCATTGATTGAAGGCTTACGATTTCAAGAAGTGGCAACAAGTTATGCCTTATATTGTACAAAAATTACCGAAGTGAAGTCTCGACCTAACGGTTCTGTTGAGCGATTGTTGATGCAGTTTGAAAAAACGGCTGTTGATGCACCTGTGAAGGACGAATTGACTATTTATCAGGAAAAAGGAAAGGCTTATTCTGCGGATTATATTGGGTTGACTAAAGATTTTTACCTTAAGATGTAGTACAGGATGACTGGATCTTGCAGGATTAACAGGATGGACGAGCTAGGAGGATGGTCAACGGATTTAGACAGATTGAACGGATAGGGACGGATTTTTCTTTTAGATGTATAAAGGTATGGTGGTAATTTTATTCTCGAAAAACAAAAGAACTCTAAAATAATTTTCTACTAACCTATTAAAGAACTTTCAGCGTTTTGACAATAATTCTCTTCGAAATTAGTGCCTTCTGTGTGGCTTATTTTGAACCATATCTGGCAAATAAAAAATAATAAAAATCAGTTCTTATCTGTTCAATCCGTCTAAATCCGTTTGCCATCCTACTAGTTCGCTTATGTTCAATATACTACATTTCTAAATTATTCCCTCCCAAAAACCACCTCTAAATGCTCAGCATCAGGTCGCCGAGAAGGTGTCAACCAACTCACTACTAAATAAGTAACCATTGCCACTATAAAAGCAGGGATAATTTCATGTATATCTTTTAGCTCTTCATACTCAAATCGAAAAGCAAAGCGCCAGATAATATTTACCAATATACCCACAATCATTGAAGCTAAAGCGGCTATGTCCGTTCCCCATTTCAAATATAAACCACCAAAAATAGCAGGGAAAAAACTAGCGGCAAAAACAGCGCCTGCAAAGGCCGTTAATTCCACAATGCCCGCCATTGGATACAAGGTTAAGATATAGACGACAATGCAGTAAACAAACATAAACCATTTCGTCCGAGGAATGATTTTCTTTTCAGGCATGGGTTGAATTAAATGCCAAATATCTTTGACAAAAGCAGTTCCAATGATGATAATAACGGAAGCCAAAGAGGACATACCTGCCGCAAATAATCCTGCCACGCAAATTCCATTAATCAATTTGTTGTCAAACTTATTGAGCATAAAACCAACCACTTCATCGGTATTATTGATTAAGTAAGCGGCTTCTGCTTCGGTTGCCATGCCATGGACCAATGCACCTAAGCCCATCACACAGACTAAAGAAATACCTAAAAAAACAGGTGTCCAAACCATGGCAAATCGCATACTTTTAGCATTGTCGATAGAGTAGAAGCGGATGAGGTTTTTGGGCTCTGAAATTTGTTTCATACCAACCGCCATCCCAATACCTAAAATATACAAGAAAGAGACTAAATTGCCGAAAGTAACCAAGCCGCTGCCCATTGGTTCACCCGACTTAGAAACATGATTGGTTTGACTAATACGCTCCATTAAATTATCGACGCCTCCAGCATAAATAAATGGGAGCATCAGCATAATAATTGCCACGCCAAACATAATAATGCCTTGTATCGCATCTGTCCATAACACACTATACATCCCACCCCATATCGTATAAGCACAAGTGATAAAAATAATCGCCAAAGCACCCCATTCATAGGGAATATCCAAGACAGAGGTTAGGACATGGGCACAACCTTTGGCAATGCCAACCATGTACCAAGCCGTCGCAAAAAGGATAATAAAAGCTGATAATATCCGAATGGTTTTTGCCAAATCACTTTTATACCGCAAATGAAAATAATCGGGAATGGTAAAGGATTTTAAGCGAGCAGATTGAAAGCGCATTTTAGGCCCTAATAATTGCCATGATATAACACAGAAAAATGTCCAAATAAAGCCCATCCAGGCCCAAGACAGCCCATATTGAAAAGCCTTTCCTGCCTGTCCGATATACGTATTGGTACTAGCAGAAGTAGAGAAGAAGGCTAAGGAAATCACCCAACCAGGAATGGCTCGTTTAGCAATATAATAACCTTCGACTCCTTCGGATGCCTTCTTTTTAAAATACCAACCAACGTATAAGCAACCGCCCACATAAATGGTGGTTAATAATAAAACTATATAATGTTCACTTAAGTAATCCAGCATAGTAAGGAAGTTATTGGAGGTAACTAGAAGTTGTTAGAGGTAATTTTGACGAATGATTAATGATCAACCTCGTGGTCAGATTCATCGACTTGAATGGTTCGGCGCTGGACGAGCCAAAAATTGAGGATAATTAGGGCGATAATGCCGAAGTACGGGAAGGCAGTTAGGAAATCCATGTTTTTCGTTTTGGGCGTAAATATAGGAAAGAAAAGCAGAAATTAGAGATTGTTAGGAACTAAGTACCAACTCATAATTAGTTTAAAATTTCAGGGAGATTATTTTTTTGATAGTTTTCTTTAAAAAATCCAGTCATAGCATCGCTACGGCTTGATTTTTTAGAGGAAAATAGCGGAAAAAGAAGCCGCTGAAAATTAATAATAATTGTGTGTTGGTACTTATAACCGATATTTTTGAAAAGCCTATCTAAATCCGTTGCCTTACCTCCGCTGCCACAACTATGTTAGTTGGCAGGGGAGGTAAGGCAACGGATAATACCTTCTTATTTCTGCTGAAACAAGGCACTAATCACCTTAAAAGCATTCGTCACAATTTCTGTACTCTGAACAGGGATTTTTAAATACGATTGCCCCGTTTTTTCATCTGTTTCTGTAATACTCTTAACCAAGTTTTGGGTGGCGACTGGATCAGCTAATGTTTGCGTTAAGCCACTAAAAAAATTCATACCCATTTGTACTAAAGCTTGCGGAGAACCTGCTTCAGCAACTACGGGTTCTGGAGTAGGTGGTACAACTTCGCCAATTCTTTTACGTCTTGGGCCTCTTTGATAATCCCCATTATTGCCACCTGCTGTAACGGGGTCTTTTTCCCCTTCGTCTTTCCAATCATCTTCTTTGGGTAATGGTTTAGGGGCATCATCGGGTAGTTTTTCTTCAATTTCGTCTCTCTCTACGACTGCTGCTGCAACTGGTTCTGCTGCTTCATCTTCTGAAGGTTCAGGAACGGCTGTTAACGTTTCTACTGATTCCATGAATTTTTTAAATTTGGAATCTTCCATAAAAATGCTGTCTTCCCCATCGTCTAAAATACCTTCTGCTAAACCTGATTTAAACGCCAAGACATCTAGCATTCTATGTTCAATTGTTCCTGTAGAAACCAAATTAACAACTTGCACTTTCGTTTTTTGTCCTAAGCGATGTACTCTGGCAATGCGTTGTTCTAAGACGGCGGGATTCCAAGGAATATCTATATTGATAACCATAGAAGCTGATTGCAAATTTAAACCAACGCCACCCGCATCTGTAGATAAAAAAACTCGACAATCAATATCATCTCGAAAAGTATCTAATAATTGGCCTCTATCTTTACTTGGAACAGACCCATTCAAATGCACAAAACCAATGCCTTTTTCTTCCAATTCTAATTCTACTAAATGCGTCATACGTTTCCATTGGCTAAAAATGACGACTTTTTCTCTTGGATCTTCTAATCGTTCTTCCAAAATATCCATTAATTCATCGACCTTCGTATCATGACGAGTTTGCAAGTCAATGATGTAGCTACTATCACAAGACATCCGCATCATATTCATGAAAATCATCAAATTGCGACGGTCTTTTTCGTTCAAAAAGCCATGACGTTGCCATTTATTAACCAACTTTGCCACATTATCTCTATATTCCCCATGCAATTTGTCTTGCATTTTAGTCATCGGCACAAACAAAACTTTATCTTGTCTTTCGGGCATTTGCTTAATGACCTTCTTTTTAAGTCGCCGAATCATCAAAGGTTTGAGCTTTTTATTGATGAGATTTAATGCTTGATAACCGACAACTTTACCTTTTGGATCTTTTACTTGATGGCGATCTAATAATCCAAATAATGGACTTAAAATGTAAGGGTTAATGAACTGTACAATAGAATATAGTTCTTCTAGTTTATTTTCTAATGGTGTACCTGTCAAAACGACACAATTGGGCATCGTTAATTTTTTGACGGATTTGGCAATCTTGGTTTCCCAATTTTTAATTCGTTGTGCTTCATCTAAAATAACTAAATCAGCATCTAATCCATTAAGTTTTTCCCAATCTCTAGACACAATATTATAGGTCATAATCAGGTAGAAACTTTCGTAGCTATTATAGATTTTTTCCCTTTTTAAAGGATTGCCTTCTAAGACCAATACGCTGCTATTTGTGAACTTCTCAATTTCCGCTTTCCATTGATATTTTAATGAAGTGGGACAAATAATGAGCGCTCTACTAATCCCCATTTCCTTTTTTAACAATTCAGCAGTAGCAATAGCTTGAATTGTTTTACCCAAACCCATTTCATCTGCAATCAAACTTCGACCTGCTTTAGCAGCAAATAGGACGCCTTTTCTTTGGTAAGAAAATAAAGTTGCCTTGATTAACCCATCTAAATTTTTCGGATCTCTTTCTAAATCTTGGATTTTGGCGACTCTAGTTAAAGTAGCTCGTTCTTTTAAAATCCATTGCAGTACATCGTCATAACAGCGAAAATCTGAACTAATAGCTTTAGCCGCTTTCAAAAAAGAATCGAACCGCAAAATGCCATTTTCTTTAATGACGCCCGTTGCATCAAAATGATCTCTAGCTAATTCTAAATATTCCGCTTTATTATCCTCTCCAAATCGAATTCGGATAGTCGGCATTTCTCCATAATGCACATACACCGAAGAATACGTCCGTTCGGGAGGTGGAGCAGCAAAATATTTTTTAGTACCATAGGAATTTCGCAAATGGTAAATTGCCCACTCGATATGTTTGCAAGTGCCTAAGGTATTGGTTCTAAAATCTACACAGGAACAGAAATTGTGACCTGGTTCTAAACCTCGCAAAGTCACTTTATTGGTGCTACTAGAAGCAGGATTTATGACGGTAAAATCGGAATATAATTTATGACTACCATTATTGCGGAGTACGAATTCTTGCTTTTCAGCGAATTGTCGGCGGAGTCGGATTTGCCATTCCACCAAAGTCATTCCTTCTGGTTTGATAACTTGACTTACTTTTTTGATTTTTTCTTCTTTCTCTTGTCTGGTCTTTCTCTTAGCCATTGATTGCGCTTTAGTTACCCTGTTGCATGGAAGGTGTAAAAGGGTAGGGTGTTTTAGAATGTGTTTTCTCGGAAGACAAATATAAAAAAGAAATGGTGGGAAAGGAAAATAAATAAAAAAGCCTTGGATTTTTAATGGAATCCAAGGCTTTTATTTTATAGAGCATAAACGATCACTCAGGAATTTACCCCGAATCCATCGTTTCTACCTATCGGCAGACAGGCATCATTTTTAGTTCATCATTAAACGTTTGTATACATTACTCCTTTCACCGCTTTAATAATCTTAGCTGCATTTGGCATATAAGCTTCTACTAAAGTCGGTGCATAAGGTAAAGAAACATCGGCTGCATTCACTCGGATAACAGGGGCATCCAAGTAATCGAACGCATATTTTTGTACTTCGTAAGCAATTTCTGCAGAGATACCTGCAAAAGGCCAAGATTCATCAACGGCTACAATTCGATTCGTTTTCTTAACAGAATTCACAATTGTTGTATGGTCCATCGGGCGAATCGTACGCAAATCAATCACTTCCGCAGAAATACCTTCTTTCGCTAATTCATCTGCTGCTACTAAGCATTCTAGGACAGATTTATTAAACGAAACAATGGTAATATCTGTACCTGCTCGTCGAACAACCGCTTTACCAATTTCTAATAATTCTTGTTCCGCTTCCCCTTCGATATAATCTGTTTCCCAAGTATTACGAGAGAAAGAATACGTTCTTTTACCTGCAACTGTATTATCGACTTCCAAAGCATACATCAACTCTGACTCCATAATACAAATTGGGTCATTATCTCTAATGGCAGTCTTCAATAAACGCTTGCTATCAAAAGGATCGATAGAAGAGATCACTTTTAAACCTGGCGTATTGGCTAACCAAGCTTCAAAAGTCTGTGAGTGTTGCTGTGCCAATTGACCAGCTGCGCCAGAAGGACCTCTAAAAACAATCGGACAACTGTATTGCCCACCCGACTGAGATAAAGTCTTGGCTGCATTATTGACGATTTGGTCAAAAGCTAAAACAGCAAAATTCCAAGTCATAAATTCAACAATTGGTCGTAACCCATTCATTGCGGCACCAACGCCGATACCAGCAAAACCCAATTCAGCAATTGGCGTATCAATAACTCTTTTTGGGCCGAATTCGTCCAACATCCCTTTACTTACCTTGTAAGCACCATTGTATTCAGCAACTTCTTCGCCCATTAAAAAGACGTTTTCGTCTCTTCTCATTTCTTCAGACATTGCTTCTCTTAGACCATCTCGGAGTGATAATTTTCTTCCCATAACTTACGGAGTTTCTATTTTTTGATTGTGGTTTTTTATAAGAATTGCAAAAATAAGGAATTCTTGGGTTTTGAACAGATTAATTGGGATGGAGTTTTAGGAAATTGAATAATCCGATCAATATCAATGTGAATTTTACTTGTGCTAACTATTCAATAGCTCTTCTTATTAAAAAAAATCGCCCTATTCATGGCTATGGTATCTATTTTATGAGAAGTAGATAACATCCAAGGTTTAAAATTCTTAGCTTTAGGCCCTTTCAAATTGTGTCGATTAGTGTTTTCCACTTCAACATAAAATTGACTAGTAGCTGCTTCTTTATGCCAAGGTTTTGCATTTTTAGCGGCAGGACCTTTTAAAAATGTTTTATTTTTGATAAAAAAAACTTTGTTTTTCTTCGATTTTTTATGCCAAGGCTTTGCATTTTTAGCGGCAGGGCCTTGCAATTTATTATTACTCTGAGCAAAAACAAAACTCGCTACCAACAATAGGAAATTTACTATAATCAGCTTTTTCATAAAAAATTGGTTTAAATGATTAAGGAAATATAGTTACTTTTTATAAAGGGAGGTTTTGCAATTAGTAAAGATAGTTTTACTTTTATTTTATGTAAAAATATTAATTTTGCTAAAAACAAACAAGGGGGGGTACCTTCTTTTCTATGTGTTTTCGTAGCTTACCTTCTGAGGTAAAAATATGATTATTAGTAGGTTATATCAGATTTAATAATTCTGAATGTTTAAGTTGCAGTAGAGATAGGCTTACCTTTTTAATTTTACTTTCGTTTGAAAAAAGCATATCAGAATTTTCCATAAAGGAGAAAACAATGATTGGCAGTGCAGAGATGTTAAAATAAGGCATAAAAAAAAGCCGCATCTTCAAGCGAAGATGCGGCTTAGTAGCCCGTAGGGGAATCGAACCCCTGTTACCAGGATGAAAACCTGGCGTCCTAACCACTAGACGAACGGGCCAAAGTTGATGGATTAAATAAGAAAAATTAAGTAGCACATATTTACGAAAGAAAGAGTAGCCCGTAGGGGAATCGAACCCCTGTTACCAGGATGAAAACCTGGCGTCCTAACCACTAGACGAACGGGCCAAAATTTTAAGTAAATAGTTGTTAATTTAACTATTTAAAATGCTCAGCTTTCTAAGCGAGTGCAAATATATAATGCATTAAAGATAATGTCAACATAAACAGCAATTTTTTTTATTTTTTTAAAATTTAATTTTGGCGAGGTTAATAAATGGATAATGGTAGGTTAATGAATATACTGTTTTATTTATGATGCTTTGGAGTGATGAGTTGATGAGATTTATGAGTTAATGAGGGGGAATGCAGCTTAACGCTCCAATACTACCTCATTATACGCATGACCTCATTAACTCATCACCCTTTTCAAATTATTAACCATACACCTCAATTTTTGTCTAACCTTCTTTTAGGATTTAACCGAATTGCCTATCATTGCAGCATGGAATCCACTTTTTCTATTTTATATGAAGATGAGTATTTAATTGCGATCAATAAACCAGTTGGGATTTTAGTGCATCGGACTAGAATTAGTGAGGATAAGCGCTTTGTTTTGCAATTATTACGGACGCAAATCGGTCAGCGGGTTTACCCGATTCACCGATTGGATCGAGCGACTTCGGGGGTGTTGATTTTTGGTAAAAATAAAGAAGGAGCAAGTTCATTATCAGAACAGTTTAGAGCTAAAAAAGTAGAGAAGCAGTATGTAGGGATTATTAGAGGTTATGTGGAGGATACTGCGACTATTGATTATCCCTTGGCTAAAGAAACATGGTTGCCCAAAAAAGAGGCGATTACTCATTATCGACGGATAGCACAAACAGAAATTCAAGTACCGATTGGGCGATATGAAACAGCTCGGTATTCTTTAGTAGAAGTTCGTTTGGAAACGGGTAGACGGCATCAAATACGCCGACATTTTTCTCATCTTCGCCATCCTATTATTGGTGATAAAAAACATGGCGACGTCAAGCATAACAAACATTGGGCTAATGAATTTGAGATTCCTAGAATGTTGTTACACGCGCAGCACATGCAATTTAATCATCCTGAATCGGGAAAGAATATTTTGATTTATGCGCCCATTGATGCCGGTTTTCAAGCTGCTTTGACTTTATTGAATTTTAGTATGGGCTGAGAAAGAGTAGAGCATAGAGATAAAAAACTTGATATTCCTAGTTTCCAGACGACCAGATAATGGTATCAAGCCTGATTGAGATTCAGAAAATAATGTAACTTTTTTAGGTTTGATATTCTGTAGTGGCAATCCCTTGTGGTTGCCCAAATTGCCAAAATTTACCTCGAAAAGGGCAAGCACAAGGCATTGCCATTACGGATTTTTCGGTTAAAACGGATTTTTATGAAACCACACATTATTTAATTTATTCCAATGAGACTTGATACATCGCTTCTGATGGTTCTTAAATTAATTGGTTCTTTGACAATTTTTGCAAAAGCGGAAAAAAAGCTTAAATTTCTCTTCTAAAAAATAGAGAAATGAGTCAAGATTTAAGCTTTTATTCAATGCTACTTAATATTCCAAATTTGGAGGTAGAACAAGTTTCTATTAAAAAAAATGCAATTCATATTTTCTGTAAAATAAAAAAAATAGAAGGAGAAATATGCCCAGATTGCGCTCAATTAGTCGATAGTAAAACCCCAAAATATCGCCGTCAAGTTCGAGACCTAGATATTAGTGGTCGAAAAGTGATATTACATATTCAAGTTCATCAATATCGGTGTAAATGTGGTCGCACTTTTAGTGAATCCTTTGACTTCGTTTCTTCTGGAAAAAGCTATACCAAAAGACAAGCTAAATATATCTTTGAAATGAGTGCTAAACAAAGTCATTTACAAGTAGCTGCTATAGTTGATATGTGCCATAAAACGGTAGAACGAATCTGCTATGACCAAGTGCTTGAAAGATCAATTGATTGGTCTAAAATTAAGCGTATTGGTATTGACGAATTTGCTTTCAAAAAAGGGCACAAAGACTTCATAGTCATCTTGATTAACTTGGATACTCATGAAATTATTGATATATTAGAGCAAAGAGATAAAAGTTTCTTACGTGCTTATTTTCAAGGACTTGGAGAAAGTTTTTGTGCACAAATCGAGGATTTTTGTTCTGACATGTGGGGACCATTCCAAGATTTAGGACAGGAACTTTTTCCTAATGCCCGAATACATGTTGACCGCTTTCATTGGACAACTCATTTAAATGATGTTTTAGATAATATGCGCAAAAAACTTCGTCGAACCGACAAAGAAGAAGAAGTTTTTAAAAGGCTCAAATGGAAACTTACAAAGCGACCTGAAAATCTTAGCAAGCAAGACAAAGAAGATTTGCGAAAAGCATTTGATAAAGCACCAGATTTAGAAGATGCTTATCAACTACGAAATACCTTGCAGTCTATTTTCGATACAGATTATTCGTATGACTTTGCTGTTCAACAAATAGACCATTGGTTAGCTTATGCCGCCGAATGGAAAAACAAGTATCTTGATAAATTTATTGCACTTTTTCAACGTCACCAAAAAAACATCCTCAATTATTTTAAAACTAAGGTATCAAGCGGTGCAGTTGAAGGAACTAATAATTTACTTAGAACCGTCAAACGATTCACTTTTAACATGACTAATTTTGAAAATTTCAAATTTAGAGTTTTCGCCTTTAAGCAGTAATTTGCAAAAATTGTCAAAGAACCAATTAATTTTTAAGTAGCTCCAAATTTGAAAATTATTACTTGAAAATTGAAATTTGAAAATTACTCCCCCTATTTTTGCGCCATGAAGCCAAGCGTACCGATATTAATAGAACTACATTATTTTCCGACCATTCAGTATTTTTCAAAATTCTTTGGACACCCAAACGTGATTTTTGAACAACACGAAAATTATGTCAAAAGGAGTTTTAGAAATAGAACGCATATTGCTGCTGCGAATGGTTTGTTACGATTGTCTATTCCATTAGAAAAGGGGAAGCATCAACAAAAAAGCATCCGAGACGTTAAAATTAGTTACGATGAAAATTGGCAAAATAAACAATGGACGGCTATTTGTTCCGCTTATGGAAATGCGCCCTTTTTTGAATATTATGTAGACGATTTTCAACCGCTTTTTGAAGAACAAACGACGCATTTATTTGAGCATAATTTAAAAGTATTACAAACGATTTTTTTTGTTTTGGATATAAAGCCTAGCTTTGGATTGTCTGAAAGCTACGAAAAAGAAGTACCTACAACTACTGTTGATTTTAGGAATAAAATTACGCCAAAATCGGTAAACGGAATACAAGACGCTATTTATAAAAATATCCCTTATCAACAGGTTTTTGCAGAAAAAACAGGTTATTTACCAAATTTAAGTATCTTGGACCTAATTTTTTGTAAAGGACCAGAGACCATTAGTATTTTAGAAAATGCTATAGTGCATTAGGCTTTATTCAGCAAAAGACTAATGGCTAACGACAGAGAGGTTGCTATATAAATAATTTCAGCGTATTAATGACTTATTACCGTTTGAATACGTCTAAAGCAACAATAATCAAACAATTCAACAATCAAACAATCCTCTTCAGATGGAAAAATTATTCAATCAATCGCTAAAAACTTATCGGGTTAAGATTGATGATTTAGTGAGACAATTACACGATTTAACGGTACAAATAGGACATACAGAACTAGCAAGTACGGTGAGTGATTTGCGCAATCGAATCAATGAGCCGTTTATGTTCGTGATCGTGGGAGAGGTAAAGGCGGGTAAGAGTAGTTTTGTCAATGCCCTTTTAGGTACAGGGAAGGAAATTTGTAAGGTCGCACCGCAGCCAATGACGGATACCATTCAACAAATTTTATATGGAGAAACCGAAGAAATAATTGCTATTAATGAAAATTTGAAGAAAATTTTTCAACCAATAGAGATACTAAAAGAAATTGCGATAGTAGATACACCAGGTACGAATGCAATTATTAAACACCATCAAGAAATTACCGAAAACTTCATTCCTGCTTCTGATTTAATCGTCTTTGTCTTTGAAGCGAAAAATCCTTACCGACAATCGGCCTGGGATTTTTTCGATTACATTCACGCAGATTGGCGAAAGAAAATTGTTTTTGTTTTACAACAAAAAGATTTGATGAATGAGGCGGATTTAAACGTCAATATTAATGGGGTCAAAGACTATGCTGCTAAGAAAGGAATCATGGAGCCTAATGTTTTTGCTGTATCCGCCAAACAAGAAATAGAAGGAGACGAAACGAATAGTGGTTTTTTACCAATTAGAGATTATATTGCCGACAACATTACGGGAGGAAAAGCCCCTGTTTTAAAATTACAGAATAATATAAAAACTTCTAAAAATATCAATGAGCGGATTTATAGAGGGGTATTAGATAGAAAACAACAAAATTTAGCGGATAAGGAATTTCGCTTAGACATCAAAGGAACTTTAGAAGAACAGGCAATAAAATCCAATAAACAAGTAGCTACATTGGTAGAAAATCTATTGGGTGGGTACGATAAAATTACCCGAAAGACGGAGGATGAATTAAAAGAAGGTTTGTCTTTTGGTAGTTTAATTAAGCGACAATTTTCGTCGATTTTTACAAGCGGCACTTCTGCCAAAGATTGGTTAGACCAATTGACCAAAGATTTTGAAACGGACTTGAATACTATTTTAAAAGATAAACTCAACGATGGAGTAGTGGACTTAGCCGAAAGCATTCAACAAATGGCTAAAATTATTGATTTGAAAATTCAGAATAGCCAAACTATTTTGAAAAATAATCATGAAATATTTTCTGCCATTGCCGAAAAACGTAGCAATATCTTAAGAGAATTACAAGCTGCTTTTAAAAACTTCCTAAGTCGGTCTGAAAATTTTGCCGATCAGGAATTGTTTCCAGATAGTGATAATTTAATGCCCAATATGGCAGCAGGTGGAGGGATTGCAGTAATCGGAATCATTCTCGCAACCGTTACCAATGGGATGGTTTTTGATATTACAGGCGGTGTTTTATCGACTATCGGCTTATTATTTGCTGGGGTTTCTGTAGGGTTGAAAAGACGGAAAGTAATCAATGGTTTTCAAGCAGAAATTGCGAAAGGTCGTTTGCGAATAGAAGAAGAAGTCTCAGGGAAATTAAATACCTATGTCAAGCATATCAAAAATCGAATTGATGCCAATTTTGGATCTTTTGATGAGATGTTAGGAAACGAAGAAAAGCAAATTGCCTCTTTGGAAAATAAGCATAAGGCTTTAGAAGTGAGTTTGGAAGAAATGGCAGGGGAGTTGGGGAAGATTTTGTGAATTTTCCAACGGATTGAATTTTCCAACGGATTGAATTTCCCAGCGGATTGAATTTCCCAGCGGATTGAATTTCCCAGCGGATTGTTTGCGACTTTATACAGGATAAATTTTTATAAGAAAAAACTAATTACTTAAAGGAGTCCAATATCCTATTTTTTAAAATCCGTTGGGTATATTAATCTGTTGGGAAAACGGAACTCAAGGGTTGAAACTAATGAACTAAATATTCCCGATAAATTTTAGAAATACTCGTATAATAACAAACTATCCTTCCCTTTTTCGTACAAAATTATTATACTTTTGCGCCTTCAAACCAACAGCACTAACCAACCAATTTTTTAATTACTAATTCTACCTGTTTTTAGACAGGCAATCAACTAACTAATTTTGGCAGGAAATACGTTCGGAAAAGCATTTAAAATCAGTACTTTCGGTGAATCTCACGGAAAAGGTTTAGGGGTTATTATTGATGGTTGTCCAGCTGGGTTACCAATAGATGAAGCATTTATTCAGAGTGAATTGGCTCGAAGAAGACCTGGGCAATCTAAGATTGTGACCCAAAGAAAAGAACCAGATACGGCACAAATATTATCGGGTATTTTTGAAGGAAAGGCAACGGGTACGCCGATTGGTATGATTATCATGAATACCGATCAAAAATCTAAAGATTATAGTCACATTGCAGATAAGTATAGACCTTCACACGCAGACTTTACTTATCAAGAGAAATATGGATTGAGAGATTATCGAGGAGGAGGCCGTTCTTCTGCTAGAGAAACTTCAGCCAGAGTGGCGGCAGGAGCTGTAGCAAAATTATTTTTACAATCTCAAGGCATTAAGGTGAGTGGTTATGTGAGTCAAGTAGGAAATATTAAGGTAACGCAGCCGTATCAGGATTTGGATTTTAATAATGTTGAAAAAACACCTGTTCGTTGCCCTGATTTATCGGTAGCAGAAGAAATGATTGATTTAATCAAAGAGGTACGGAAGGCAGGAGACACGATAGGTGGGGTAGTGACGGCAGTTGTACAAGGAACTCCAACAGGTTTAGGCGAACCTGCTTTTGATAAACTACACGCAGATTTGGCGAAAGCTATGCTGAGTATTAATGCTTGCAAAGGATTTGAATATGGTTCAGGTTTTGATGGCGTGAATATGAGAGGCTCGGAACATAATGATCGCTTTTATAATGATAATGGGTTCATTAAGACCAAAACCAATTATTCGGGGGGTATCCAAGGAGGTATTTCCAATGGAATGGATATTTATTTTCGAGTAGCTTTTAAACCTGTTGCTACGATTGTAGAGTCTCAAGCCTCCGTAAATATGGCTGGCGAAGCAGCAGAGGTAGTTGGAAAAGGGAGACATGATCCTTGTGTGTTGCCTCGGGCAGTACCGATTGTGGAAGCGATGGCAGCGCTAGTTATCGCAGATCATTTATTGAGACAACGGATGGTGAAGGCTTAGTGAATTGAGAGGAGCGCACAAATCTTACATCTTACATCATCAATCTATCATGGTTGATTTGGTGGGACAAGTATATAGTAAACGATAGTTTTTATTAATCAAAACATTGTATCTATTTAAGATGAGTTCTCAATGTACCGTCGAATTCATTCGACGCAATTGGTAGGTATGGGTGATGAATGAATTCGACGGTACGTTCGATCAAGTCCTATAGAGAACTTACTATTAAAACCATCAGCTGTTTAGTATCTACTGTACTAGATGGATTCATGATTTAAGAATTATGATGTAAGATTTAACCCTACAATAGTTATAAATAAAAGCGGAGACTCTAGGGATAGAGCCTCCTTTTTTACTGGCAAGAGTGAATCATTAGCCCTACTAAAACAGGGCACTTAAGTATAAATATAGAGAATCTAAGAAATTAATTAACTGCTTCTTTTCCAACTGTTCCGTTTCGCTTAATGACGGTGAAGTTTTCCTTGGAATCTTTAGTATTAAAGAATTGTTCTAATTGACGACCTGCGACTTCTCTTCCTCCTAATCCAAAGGCAAGAGCAAAGGCAGTTGCAGCAGCTCCTAAGGTTAGGCCAAACGCTAAATTAACGATGCTTTCTGCTATGCCCATCGTGTGTAAGGCAAAGGCTAAGAAGATACCAATAACGGCAAACTTAGCAATGGGTGCCATCCATTTAGAATCCGATTTAGCGATAGTTTCGCCTACTAAATTCGCTATATAAGCGCCTGCTGCTAAAATGATTACCCCAAAGAAAACCTGTCCTGAAATTTGGAAGATGGTGGCTAAAATATCATTTAAAGCGGTCATGCCTAATTGTTCTGCACCTGTAATAATACCTGTGAAAATCAAGAAGAAGAAAGCAACATTACCTGCTATATCTGCTAGCGAACGATGACCAATCATGCTACTAATGCCCATTTTTTGAGCAAACTCATCTGTTCCGACATTCCTTAATAGGTCAACAAACAAACCAACGATGAATTTACCAACAATATAGAAGGTACCAATAATCAATGCAGCAGCCAATATATTTGGAATAGCACTTAAAACGGTACTAAGCATTGCCGTTGCTGGTTCAGAAATCGCTTTCATATTTAAAGTATCCAAAGCCACAATGAGAATAGGTAAGAACACAAGGGCAAAAACTAATTTTTTTACTAGATTGGTTAAGGTAGTAGGGTTTTTAAAACCTGATTTTATAGCATATGGCTCTAAGGTACTTGAAAGAAAGCCCGTTGCTTCCGAAGCTATTTTTGAAATAACGTATCCTGCAAAACCAATAATTCCTGCACCGATTAGATTGGGTAAATACGATAAGAACTCACTCATCATATTTTCTATGGGCGCCAATACGGTATTGAGCCCCATCATTCCTAAGACAATTAAAAGCGTATAGACGACGATTAAATAATAAACCATCCTAGCGACAAATTCATCTATTCGGAAATCAATTTTTAAGCGTTGACCTAAGCGTTCATCCATATTCGTCTTAGCCATTAATTTTCGGACAACATTGCGTACGATTTTAGCAAGGAATAAGCCAATAATTAAAAATAGTAAAGCCCCCATAATATTGGCAAAAACACCACCCATTTTAGCGGATAGGCTGGCAAATAATTCATTTAAATAATTCATATTAACGAGTTTTTAATTTTCAGATTGACTGAAAACATAAGATGAAAAAAGTATGATTTTTAAAAACTCGACTGCGATAGTTTTAATAAAAATGACCAAACCAATTATGGTAAAAGTGGTTCGCCTTCTTAACTAGATTGCATTATTTGAAGCTCGGAACGGAAGGTTAATTACCCAAAATTTAATGTTTTGACGATAGTTTTAAGGTGAGTCACAAAAATATTAAGTTTTTTTTAACAGAAAATTAAATTTATTTATTTATTAAGTGTATTTAATTGTAGAATAGTATATTAAAATAATTTATTTTTAATATTCTAAATAAAAATATTAAATAAGATAAGTTTTTTTCTTGTTATAGCTAAGAATGAGATGTATTTAAATTGTTTTATTGAGGAATAATATCGATTCATTAAAATTATCCTTGTCACAAAACAAAAAAAAACGGCTTATTTTTTTGAAATTAAACCTAAGTCATTATATTTGAGACGCTAGTGAAGTTTAGTTTTTTCTGAATATAAATTTTTAACCACTACTTATTAACGGATTAATACCACTTACCAAATAATAATTAAAAACCACTAATACTATTCACTAGTAGCTTAAAATGTTTAGCCTAATATTTTATATGAAATAATTTATGGATTTTGGTAAAAAATCTGTTTTATTATAGCCCATCGTATACTCTTACATTAACACTATAATTTTATTGGAAATAATAATTAAAATTTGATTTTCCACCTTGTAAAATATCTACTGCTAGTTTGAGTTAATAACTGAAATAATCTTATCAACATTTAATAATTACTTTGAAACTTTGGTCAAAAGGTGCCAAAAGAAACTCTATTTCTAAAACTTAGTGAAATTGAATAGGAAATTTATGGGAAAACTTACTAAAACAAACCACTATACACAGAATACGATATCCCAGTAAAAGCCTAGGTCAGTTTGCACGCTTAACGCAAAGATTACATGGTATTGACAAAAACTATTGAACAGAAAACTGCGAAAGAACTGTTTTTAAACACTTATCTAAAAAAACAACCTTCGCTTAAAACCTTATTGGATTATATTCAAGTGCTTTATGATTGTGGAGGTCCGACAGAAGCGGAATACGACTCCTTAAACGATGCCCTTAATTATTATCGAACAAGAATCCCCATTGAAACATGGAAAACGGCCAGCCAAAAAGTAGCTACTATTTTTGGCCCATCCTTTAAAGATTCCATTGCTGGACATGCTTATTGCAAACCATATGGCTACCCAGGAGACTTTGAAATCATTGATAAAATGTATTTAGAAATAACTTCTGAAAATCCAAAGCTAAAAAAATGGGATTTATTCTATCATCAACACGCTGCTGCAACAGCGGTTAGAAATCGAAAAACCTTTTTTAAAAATATTTTAAAACAGAAAGCGAATCAGCATAAGGGAACTTGTCAAATATTAGACGTAGCAAGTGGACCTTGTCGAGATTTAGCAGAATTTTTTCAGGAAAACAAACCTAAAAACCTTCAGATAGAATGTGTAGAAGCAGATGCCAAAGCTATTGAGCATGCTACTAAGCTCAATCAACCATACCATGAACATCTAACTTTTATTAATAAAAACATTTTTAGATTCCACACAGAGAAAAAGTATCATTTAATCTGGTCTGCTGGATTGTTTGATTATTTTGATGATCGAACTTTTACCCGCTTATTAAATCGTTTAATTGGCAATGTCGAACCCGGAGGAGAAATAGTTATCGGTAATTTCGCAGTAGGCAATCCTACTGAAGGGTATATGGAATTATTCACAGGCTGGTATTTGCATCACCGTAGCCCAGAGCAATTGATAAAATTAGCACAAGCTGCAGGTATTGAAGATGTTAATCGCATTAAAGTCGATCAAGAGGAAGTTGGGGTGAATTTATTTTTGCGGATTCAATTTTGATTTTTAAAAAATCGGTAGCAGGTTTCACACAATAGAAATTAATTTAAAACCTGCTACCTATTTTCGTAAATTTACTCCTTCAATATTTTCTCCAAATTAGACTATAAGTCCTTGGTAGTCATTCTACCAATTGTTGACTAAGTTTTTGGTTAACTTCTGTCTTCATTTTTAATACTAATAATTTGCCCTCCTATTTCTTCGTCAATTCATCTATAAATAGAACTTAAAGGCTAGTAAATAAATAAGTTCTTATTTGGAATTTAGTAGAGGTGAACTAAATTCACCTTTTCTTTTATTCAATATAATTATAGTTAAGATATAAATTAATACAATTATGAAAGGGATAGTTGTGAATCTATGATCTGGAAAGAAATACCATAATCCAACAATTAAAAATGTCCTTGATAAGGCATGGAAGAATCCTACCCAATGCTGAATCATCCAACTAAAAGGCAACCACATTAGCCCCGTTAAAATGCCAACGGATAAGGGTAAAGACGTATAATCAATTAGAAAAAAAGGAATTGCGATGGCATAAACGAGAAGAGACATACCTACACACATTAGGAACAAATTGTCAAATGTATTTTTGGGTTTTTCTTTATCTAGAAAATCTTCGCCTGTAAATTTTGAAATGAATATACCTAAATACACGATACTCCCTGTAGCAATAAATAAAACCCATACCGTTTGTGTTACAGATAGATAGTAGTAAGCTGCTTATCCCTGTGATGAACCATGCTATTAGTCCAGCTACCGGCATGGCTAGAAATTTTCTATTTGAAAAGATTGCTCTTTGTTGATCAAGCGTCATAATTGTTTTATCTAATTTCATTCTATTATTTCTTTTTTTAATTTTAAAATTTCAGTTAATTTTTGTAGTTCTTTTATAACACCCTTTCTTAGTACAACAAAAAGGATGAATCCTATAATAAGATAAGAAGTATCTATAATTATTAAATTCCAAAATGAGATATATAAACTAAATTCGGAAGTCAACATATAGAACCCGATAGTATATAAACCAATGAGTATTGGACTAATAAGGATATGGATCATTTTCCTGAACTGATGGAAATTGATAGCGGTTTCCATAGTTTTAAGGGTACTATAGATATTGTTTATTTGCTTTGCTTTGTAAATACTTATGATTTCAATAAAAATTCTAAATAATAGAACAGAGATCATGAAGCCAGCACCTATTCTGCTTTGGGTTTCTTTAACTGGAGCGACATAAATGAAAAATAGAGAAAGAACGATTAAGACAACAAAAAGTGTGGTAATTGTCCCATAATAAAAGAAATAGTTTTCTCTTTCTTTTTTCTTGATTTTTAAATATAAATGATCTAAATCATCATTAGACTTTACTATATTTTTTTTACTGAAGTCCCATTTTTTTTGTAATTCTTCAAAATAAACGTCCATTTTTATTACTTTTTAGCATTTTTTTAAGTCGTTTTTTTATTCGATGGATTTTTACTCTTACGTTGATTGGATTAATACCTATCACTTCTGAAATACAATCATAATCTTGATTTTCTAAAACCATCATTATAATTAATCGGTCAATTTTTTTTAGCTGCCCAATCGCTTGGTAAAGCTTAGATATGTGTTGGGTTGTTGCTGTTGCAGATTCTGTTTTTAGAACTAGCTGGCTATCTTGTATTGTTGTTGTTGATATTATCTTGTCTTTATTTACATATTGTAAGCAGGTATTAACGGTTATTCGATAAATCCATGTTTTATAAGTTGATGCGCCTTTAAATTTGTCTAAATTATTCCAAACACTAATGAAAACTTCCTGTGACAAATCATCTGCGGTAGCTTTGTCACCTTTGATAAATCCCAAACACATTTGTAAAACCATTGGATGGTGTTGGTGATAAATCGTCTCAAAGAGTTTAGTTTTATTTTTTTTCATTAAATAAAGAATCATTTACCATTTCAGATTCACTTGTTGTTCAATTTAGCGTATAAATAAATTTTGTTAAGTTGAGAGTCAAGCATTCTAGGATTAACAATTTATGGTTTTACACCTTTGATAAAAAAAAACACCACATGTTACACTTTTGATACTTTTTTACTAATATATTTCCATCTTACTACTAAGGGATACTGAAGACAAATTCAATTAAAATTTTTTCAATTTTTGTACTTTTATCTTTCTTCAAGTCATTTGCTTTTGAACAAGCAGTTAAAAATGATAAAAGTAAAAACTATCGTCAATTTTATTACCTTCATCGAATATTTTAGATTTAATCGTAATTGGGTGGATATTAATATTTGACTTTTTATTAATTTTTCTGACTGTAACGTTTTGCGTTGAAATGATAAGAAGAGAGAATAGAGCGTAGAGATAAAATCTCGTCCAAAACTAAATTTATTGCCATATTCTTGACTAGAATAGGTTATTTTAGTTCATTTTTAGCCTCTACTCTCTGTTCTCTACGCTCTAATCTATTAAAATCTTGTTTTCAACGCAATCCGTTATTAGCAGTAATTTTTAAATTTTAATAAAAATCTTTTAAAAATAGAGTATAAGAATAATATTCCTTTCTCTAGTAACAGATGTCATGTAACTAAAAAGAAAATTTCAAACACAAAAGAAAAGCAGGAAGCGAAAATACATTTTACAACGTTTTATTATCCCACTTTAGAACATATCAAATTTACAAAGCTTCCTTTCAGTCAGGATTACAAACACATTATTAAAATTATCCAGAGTCATTGGATACTATAAGTCTTGTTACTTATAGGTTTTTCTAATGTTTAAAATGTAAATCCTATTTAACGTAAATATTTTTTTAATCAAATTAATGACTAATTATGAGATGTAAATTTACCCTTAGCCTCTTTTTTCTGCTATCGGTTAGTATGAGCCTAATAGCTCAACAGACCGTAAGTGGAAAAATCATAGACTCCGACGGAGAACCTATGATTGGAGTTAACATTTTGGAAGTGGGTACTTCCAATGGTACGATAACTGATTTTGATGGAGTCTATTCCATTACAGTTGCAGGACCAACTGCTGTTTTAGATATTTCCTATACGGGTTATGAATCTATTAGCGAAACGGTTGGCAGTCGAACAACCATAGATATCCGATTAAAAGATGATGTAGCGGTATTGGAACAAGTAGTCGTTTCTGCGCTTGGATTTAAAGAAAAGAAAGATGAACTAGGATCTACTGCTTCGATTGTTCAAACGGAAGATATTGTTCGTTCTGGAGAATCTACGTTCCTAAACTCTTTAGGTGCAAAAGCTTCAAATGTACAAATCTCTAGGTCTAATGGAGACCCTGGAGCAGGTACAACCATTAGAATTCGAGGAGCTAATAGTATTTCTGGATCTTCTAGCCCACTTGTTATTTTAGATGGAATTCCAGTTTCGAATGGTTCTGCTTATGGAAATGGTAGTAGTAGATCAGGAGGAGTTTCCCAACAGTCTCGTTTAAATGATTTGAACCCTAATGATATAGCCTCCGTTCAGATATTAAAGGGAGCTTCCGCAGCCGCATTATGGGGTTCTAGAGCAGCAAATGGGGTATTGGTTATCACTACTAAAGATGGAAAAGCTGGTAAAGTTAAAATTGACTATACAAGCTCTATTTCCTTTGATAAAGTACACGAAAGATATGATTTGCAAACAACTTGGGGACAAGGTAGAAGTGGAAGTTATGGTCCTACTAGAGCAGAGTCTTGGGGAGATTATATCCCTGATAGATCGGGTGGTGCAGATGATGTAGATCAATCTGGACAGTTTTTTGAAGCGGAGGACGGCACTAAGTACTATCCGATTGATAATAAAAATTCTACGGAAACTTTTGTAGATTCAAATTGGGATCAAGCTTTTCAAACAGGCGGATTTACACAGCATGATTTAGCGATTAGTGGAGGTGGAGAAAAAACAAATTTCTTCTTTAGTTTAGGTCGCTTAGATCAAGAAGGAATTGTTAGAGGAAGTAATTATGATAGAACGAATATTCGATTAAATAGCAAATCCCTTTTAGCAGATTGGTTAACTGTTTCTACCAAAGCAGGTTTTACCAATTCTTATTCCAATCGAATTCAACAAAATTCGAATACAGGTGGTTTATTATTAGGTTTATTACGTACCCCACCAGATTTTGATAATCGGGATTATATTGGTTCTTATACTAGTAATAGCGGTGCGATTACTCCTTTAAGACATCGTTCTTATAGAAGATATTTAGGAAATACTGGTAACCCTACTTATAATAACCCAGGATGGACGGTATTCGAACAAACTTCTGATACAAGAGTTAATCGCTATACTTTTTCAGGAGACATTGACATTATTCCTACCAGTTCTATGCAAATTAAGTTAAGAGGTGGTGTAGATGGATATGATGATAATAGAGTTTACTTTTTCCCAATAAGTTCAGCATCCAGAGTTTCGGGAAGATTAGACGAAGAATCTCTTGGTCGATTAGAAACTAATTTTGACGCCATTATTAGAAATAATTTCAAGATTAATACGGATGTCTCTTTACAAGCTACCTTAGGTTGGAATTATAATGACCGACGGTTTAAGCGAACTTCTGCCTCCATCGTAGGTTTTGGCGCGAATGTACGTAAGCCAACGTCTGACTTAAACGCAGCAGCAGAAGCTTCTCAATATGAGAATTCAAGAACAAATATCCGTTCTAATAGAGGATATGCTGTTTTAAATTTTGATTTATTCGATAAATTATACGTGAATTTAACAGGATCTTTAGAAGCTTCTTCTACGGTTAGAGGTCAATTTTTCTATCCTTCAGCAGATGTTGCTTATCAACTAATTAATCCTTCTAATGCAAAAGGTATTTTAGATTTTGCTAAAATAAGAGCATCCTTTGGTCGGGTAGGTATCCAGGCACCTGCGCATAGATGGGAAACATTAGCTGAAGGAGGTTTCTCTTATAGTTCTTATTCTGATCCTTTGCAGATTGCTTTATTCGGCGGTGGATTCCGATTGGATGATGATAAAGGTAACCCAGATTTAGAGCCTGAAATCAAGACAGAATTTGAACTTGGTGCAGATTTAAGACTGTTCAATGAGAAATTGGGCTTAGGAATGACTTATTATCAAAATAAGATTACTGGAATGATTATTCGGGTAGATTTGAGTCCTTCCTCTGGATTTGATACACAGACGTTGAATGCCGCAGAAATGGAGAATAAAGGATTTGAATTAGAGGCAGATTATTCTATTTATAAAAAAGGAGATTTTGATATTGGGGCATTTGTTAACTGGGGGACTAATAGAAATAAAGTATTGGATTTACGAGGTACAGAAACAATTAATTTAACTCCAGGTGCTTCGGTTAGTTCTCGAGCTATTGTAGGCGAACCATTAGGTATTCTATATGGTACTTCTAGTCAAACGGATGCTGCTGGTAATTTTATTTTAAATGAAGATGGTTTCCCTCAATTAACTGCAAGACCTGTTCCTTTAGGTGATCCTAATCCAGACTGGAGAGGTGGTCTAGGTTTAAGAGTAAAATGGAAAGGCTTATTTGCTAATGCTTTAATTGAACACTCTCAAGGTGGTGTTTTCTCTCCTAGAACCCTTTGGGTATTAAGAAGATTTGGTACAACCAACGAAACTGCGAATCGAATGACTTTGAGTCAAGACCTAGTGAATTATGCAGGAAATACGATTCCTGCTGGAACAACAGTTAGAGGTAATGTAGAAAACTTTGGAGGAGGAGATGTTTTATTAGATGAGTCTTGGTACAGAACTGGTATTGGTGGAGGATTTGGTGACAACCAAGCGTATAATTTTTCTATTTTTGACGCGACTTTCACTAGATTCAAGGAATTAAGTCTTGGCTATGTATTTAACGGTCAAAAATTGAGAGAAAATACTAAATTAGGTTCTGTTACCCTAACTTTTACAGGTAGAAATTTATTCTTAATTGATGATATTCCAGGTGTTGATCCTGAAGTAAACCAATTCGGTGTAAGTAATGGTTTTGGTTTGGATTATTTTACGAATCCAAGTACAAAATCCTTTTTATTCTCTGTAAGAATTTCTTATTAATATATTGGTGATTTGTGACTGGTGATTAGTAATTAGTCATTCCAAATTGACTTTGTCGAATTGACATTTCAATCATTCAAAATTTAAAAAATGAAAAATATTCTAAAAAATATATTTCTCGTGATGGTCATCTTCTTAGCCTCCTGTGAGAGTCTAGTAGAAGACATCAACTTGAATCCAAATAATATTGCGGTAGATGAAGTAGCAGCTACTTCCTTTTTAACAGGTATTCTTTTAGCCAATACCTCTGAACATGTATCGCATGCAAATCGAATTTCTGGTTTGTGGAGTGGTCAGTTAGTAGGTTATACCTCTCTTTATTCTAATATTTACGGATATAATATCTCTACAGCCGAGTCTGTTGACCCGTGGTCTAGAGTTTATATTGCCATTATCCCAAATGCCCGTCATATTCAAGCGGCTGCTCCGAATGATGCCTTATTGCATGGTATTACAAAAACAGTAGAGGCAATGGCAGTTAGTACAGCGGCTTCTCTTTTTGGGGATATTCCTTATTCTCAAGTAAACTCAGAAGTAGAAGATCCTGCATTTGAAAGCCAAGTAAGTGTGCTTAATGCTTCCTTAGCTTTATTAGATGAAGCAATTGCTGATTTAAATAGTGCTTCTTCTAGATCGTTATCTGAAGATATTTATTTTGGTGGGGATGCCGATAAATGGAAAGCAGCGGCTAATACCGTAAAAGCTAGAATCCATATGTGGATGAGAGATTATGCTGCTGCTTACGCTGCTGCTCAAAGCGGTATTGCTTCTGCTGATGGTAATTTACAACATATCCCAAGAGGAGATGCTGCTGTAAATTCTGGTGATAAAAATTTATTTTTCACACCTATCGCTGGTTCAAGAGCAGGAGATATTGGTTCAAGGGATAGCTACATGATGGGGATGTTAGATGCTAGTTCTGATACTTATAGAGGGAATGCTAAAACAGATGAAGCTGCTCGCTTGGGTTATTACACGATTATGGAATCTTCGGCGGGTGATAATATGGGATTTGCCAATCAATTTGAACCTCAAGACATTGTGTCTTTCCAAGAAAATCACTTGATTTTAGCGGAAGCTGGTGCAAGAACTGCTGGGTTTGAAAGAGGATTGCAACATCTAAATGAATATAGAGAATATTTAAATGCAGGCGGTGATGTTAATGCTAATTTTCAAGATTTAGCACATGTTTACATGGCTTATGAGGCAGCAGATTTTGAAGCTGGTGGTATGGAAAATAGTGGTGATAATGCTGATAAGTCTTTATTAAAGGAAATTATTGAAGAGCGATATATTTCTGGCTTTGGTATGTTTATGCCATTTGATGATGCGAGAAGATTGCGAAAAGGAGAAAGTGACTTGATTGTTCCTTTTCCTTTAAATACATCCGCAGCATCCGCTTATCCAGAGCGTTTTCCTTATTCTGATGATGAGTTGAATACAAATGGGAATGCACCAGCAGATGACCCTGGTATTTTTATGAAGACGGAGGTTAATCGGTAATTGGTAATTGGTGACTGGTGATTGGTTACTAGTTACAGCGTATAAAATATACTAGTAGAAGGAGGTTCTGTCGAAGAGCCTCCTTCTTTTTTTAGTCGATAATTGGTCACATCTGCAAGGTTTTGTAATATCAAACCGTAACTTGGAAATTCATTTCCAAGAAAAAAAATGATTAGATTCTCTAGGAATGAATGTCCATTTTAAATACAGATAAGTACCAACTCATAATTAGATTAAAATTTTAGGGAGCTTATTTTGTCGATAGTTTTGGCCAAAAAATCAATGCATAGCATCGCTACGGGTTTATTTTTTGGTTAAAAATAGCGGGAAAAGAAGCCGCTGAAAATTAATAGTAATTGTGTGTTGGTACTTAATAACTGAAAAACATAAAATATGAATATATCTTCACCCAAAAGAGGCTTTCTTTTATTCCTTTGTTTAGTAACGCATATCCTTCTTTTTGCACAACAAGAAACGCCAAAAAAAGTCTTATTCGTAGGCAATAGCTATACCTACTTTTGGAATTTACCCCAAACAGTTCAAGCAATGGCAGTCGAAAAAAAGCAACCTATGACAACAAGGCAATCAACTAGTGGTGGCACGCATTGGGGGCATCATTGGCGAGGTGAAAGAAATTTAAAAACCCAAAATTTAATTCAATCGGGTGATTTTGATGCCATTGTTTTACAGAATCATAGCATGAGTACCTTTAATCGAGTAGATTCTATGTTTTATTTTGGTGAAAAACTAAATGATTTAGCTAAAAAGGAAGAGGCTAGTCTTTATCTGTATATGACTTGGGCAAGGGAGTGGAATCCATTGATGCAAAACACAATCACCGAACAATATACTAAACTCGCTCAACAACTAAAAGCCACCATAGTACCCGTTGGCCCAGCTTGGGAATTGGCTCGACAATTAAGACCCAATTTCCCATTATACGATGATGATGGAAGCCATCCATCTGCTTTAGGTACTTACTTATCTGCATGTGTATTTTATGGGGTGTTAACGGGACAACCTCCAATCGGATTGCCCAATAGATTGACAGCTATGGACGCTGATGGCGAGAAACTATATTTAACCATTCAATCAAGGGAAAGTGCGCAATTTTGCCAAGCCGTAGCTGCTGAAATATTAAAAGGAGGCATAGCGAATACCTCAAATATTAAGCCTCAAAAAGCTAAAGAAGATTGGCAAATGGTGTATAAAACTAATAAAGAGGGAGAACGTGTTGGTGGTAATAAACAGCATTTGATTACTGCCATCCGTCAGGGTTTACCTGTGAAAATAGGGTGGGGCGGTAAGGGAAAAAATCATAGTATTGAACATATTGCTACGCCTATTTGGTTAGCGGTGTTAGATGAACAAGAGGTCATTGCCCATCTTGAACCACAAGTTTTATCCTCAACGGATTGGGAAAATTTAACAGCTAATTATACGAATCCGGCTAAGTTAAAAGAAGAGTGGCGAGTAGTGATTACGACTAAGGGGGCTTTTGATGCCGTTTGGTATGATAGAAAAGAACATAAACGGACGAAGCGAGTGCCACAGCAACATCCTTTGACTTGGATGGTGAAAGGACAAATTGATAAAACAGGGGCGGTGAAGCCTTTGTTTGAGGAATGAATTAGGATTTGATAACAAAAGTATAGGTGAACGTTATACTCCAAACGGGGTGAAAAAGTGATTTTGAATTTGATGCTTTGTACGCGCTTAGCTTTTACTGGGAGCAAAAAAGGATTAGCCTTATCCCTTGTGGTTGCCCTATCGCAGGGCAACCACAAGGGATTGCCCGTACAGTTCCAGAATCACAAATTTATCCCATGCAAAGTATAGTTCACCGAAAAAGCCATTCGGCGAACTGAAGTTCACCTATACTTTAATCTAAAAACAACCACCTAAATCCAAATCGCATTTGCAAATCAGGAATTGGATAAGGATAAGTATTATAATGGAATTTGGGCGTTGTATAATACAATAAGTTTTCTCCAATAATAAAAAATCGGAATTGTTGAATTCTAAAATTAAAGAAAATATCTACGATAGGGTAGAAAGGGACTTCGGTATCTTGTAAAAAAAATTGACTAGTTAAGGGTTGAAAATTATCTGGCTGATAAGGCGTATTTAATCTAACTTCTCCACCAAATTGAGACTTCATGACTTTGAATAATTTCAAATCCATATATAGTCGATGAATGGAATATACCTCAGGAAATCGAATCACATCACTTGGCGTTGTAGCTTGTTGTAGATAAACGCTATTCTGTAAATGAAACCTTCCAACATCAATTTGATTATTCAAAATCAATTGAAAAATATTTAAACTACCTGATAATTGTTGTGGCAAAGCAACCTGATCATTATAAATATAATTATCAATTAAGTGGTAATTAACCGTAACATCCGTTTTAAATTTAGGAATGGTATAACTGGCAGATAAACTATTTTCAAAAACCTTTTTAAAGTTATTTTGCCAAGCTTTTTGAGCCGTGACATAAAACTGTCGTTGTAATAGACTAGGCGTATATAATTGATTGGTTAGTGAAAATTCAATTTTACCTAATTTTTTAGTATCCCACAGAAAATCACCTTTTAAATAGTAATCGCCTATTTGTTTCAACATACCTAAATGTCCATAAGTTTTGATTTGTAATCGTTTAGAAGGTGTGAACTGGACATCCCCAAAAAGAAAAATATTATTGATCGTCGAATCTATAGGATCTTGTCTAAGTTTGGTATAAGTATGATTAATTCCTATTTCGATTAAATCCTTTTGGGTAGGATTAGCTGTTTTTTTTCTACCAAAAGCACTACCTTTTTCTGCCTTTTCCAATTTAAAGGTTCGAATACTAAAAGTATTTTCTACTTGATTGGTTTCAATAAAATTTCGTACCCCTCTATCGTCTAATAGAAAATTACCGTAATAATTTAGGCTATCTTCATCCACATATTTATAGGTATTCTTTCGTAAACTTAAATTATGTTTTAACGTAAATTTCCTGCCTGTTGTTGGAATAACTGGTGCAACAGAAGGGGGAACAGAAGGGAGGGGAGCGGGTCTTTTACTTCCTCGTTGGGCAAGTGGTGGTCGTTTATTCTTAGGAATAGCGGTTGTTGTATCTATTTGGTTTGGTACTTCTCTAGCAATGGAATCTATAACTGGCTGCGTAACTAATGCTCGTAAGGAATCTTCTTCAGTAGGTTGCGTTTCTTCTACTTTTGGTGTTTTTTGTAATAAATAAAATTGAGTATAATTAATATCTCTTTCAAAATACCTGGATTCGCCCGAAGAAGTATTGACAGGACGTCCGATGGCCACTAGTCCTTTTCTAAGTGTTACCGTATCCGTTACTACCACTCCACCATTTTCTTTTTGTTCGACAGTATTTGTCGTGAAGCTAAAATAGCTACGATACTTTTGACTTTTTGATTTGTAACTATAAGTACCTGAAAAAGAATTGGTTCGGGCAGCTTGCTGATTATATTGTCCTGTATTTCTGATATTTCTATAGCGGATGCCTAAGGCTGCATTTTGACCGATAGGTTTACTGAAATCTGCGCTAAAGGCGGTCTTTTCTTGACTAGTTTGGGAAAAATAAATATCGGAATAATCCTTAGCTGACTGATAGTATTTTAGACCCCTTGGTTTGATTAAGTATAAATCATAATTATGGAAACCTGCATCAAAGCCTTTGTGAAAGCGAGGTTGAAAAACGATGGGGCGATGGGCAGAACCTAAATTGCCTAAATTTAGGTATTCGTATTTTGCTTGCCGAACAGGATCATATAAATGAAAATTTAGCATACTACTATCCTGAAAAATCTTTTTTTCTTCCGCATTATCTGCATAATAATAATAAACTTCTTTACTCAGAGTGTCTCTCGATGGATTTCTTTGCGTCTGGCTTCGACTACCACTTCCAGAATTACCAAAATTGCCAAAACCTCCTCCACCTCGACCTCCTTGATTTCTACCACTACCAGGAAATTGCGCCATCAATTGGGTTGATAGCAGGAGCATTGGCCCTATCAATAGCCAGTAGCCCTTCATTTTAACTTTCCAATTTTTAATATTATCGACCAACCATCATTTTTTTGGTTAACTGAAATTGTTCGCTGCGCAAAGATAGTAAGTAAACGCCTTCGGGTAACGAATTTGGCAATAAAATGGAAAAATCATTTTCGCCAGCAACCAAATTTTGATGCTGCCAATTTTGTAGTACTTGTCCATTTATAGTCATTAACGAAATAGTTAAGTGATCTAATGCCTTTTTTAAGTTAACGATAAGTGAAGCTTGATCAATAACAGGATTAGGTTGTATGGTTACTTCATTATTGAACGAAAAATCATTGGTTGGTGTCAAGCTACAAATTTGACTTTGCAAGCAATTATTATTTCGTGGTTGACTGCTGCAATCATCATTCATGCCCTCAAATACAAATAAACCACTTTGCATATCAGATACTAAAACATTGCCAGAAGGCAAAAATGGATAAACACCCCAAGCACCTCGATATTGGCGACCATTTGGTGGGGCATAAGTATCAAAATAGCGAACCAATTCAGGTGTAGAAGGATCAGAAATATCATAAATTCTCAAACCATCGTAATAATAAGAAACATATAAATAATCGCAAGCCACAATTTGGTTATGGGTAATACTTGTTGAGTTGTTTACGTCTGCATTAAAAGTCTGCCCAATTTCTGGTTCACATAAATCGGTAATATCCAATACTTTTAAATCAAATCCATGGTTTTCGTCCCCTAAATAGTAAGTGCTACAATCGGTAGAAACCCAACCAGAATGATTATAGCCTCTACTTGGGTATTCTGTCACGGTGCTTAAGGTAAAAGGATTGGCATCGTCTGTAAAATCAACGATTGCTAGGCCATCATTACCCAAATTCAAAAAGGCAATATTATTATCAACATAGGCATCGTGGACATGACTTGGCGTAATGCCGCCAAAATTATTATACGCTCCTAACACAACTGGATTGGTTGGGTCGCTAATATCGAAAGTACGCAAAGGTGTATATCCATTTGAATCTCCTCTTGCTGCCAAAGCATATAATTTCGCCGCAGTTGTATCAATAAAAATATTGTGGGCAGTTCTAAAAATATCTTTTTGATCGTAAGTTATTGCTATACTTTCTGGCAAACTTCGCATGTCAATAATCTGCAAAGTGCTATTACTGCCTTCGCCAGCGGCGGCGTATAAGAAGCCACGATAATCGTGATAATCTCTGTGTACGATTTGCCCACCTTGTACCCTTCCTGCTACGAAAAATGCTTGGAAAGGCATATTGGGATTGGTCACATCAATGAAATGGGTACCAGCCGTTGTTCCAATAATGGCATATTCATGGTCATTAGTAGCATAGCCCCAAATTTCATTATAAACATTAGTATGATTGGTAGAACCAATTATCGTACTATCTGACCATTGGCCTAATAGTGTAGCCTCGATTGCCTGCCCAAAATTTTGCCCGAAAAATAATAGAAAAAGAGATGGAATTAAGAAAATTTGCTTCATCAAACAAAAATACTCGCCTTCCTTATTTGATGCAACTTAAATGTGGATTTGTGTCGTTGAAAGCTTATTTTTAATTGATGAAAATCGGTACTATCCTAAACGTGACTTGGAAAGGAAATTCATAATTGGTCAATTAAATTTGGTTAACCAATAGTATCCTTACCCTTTGTTCAAGACCCGTTGCTAAATAGCTACAAAAATAGTAAGTTTGATTCCTTAAATTGATGATTATGTTATACCTAAAAACCCTAGCGATTTTTCTATTAACTTTCCATTGCTTAACCTTAACTGCTCAAATTTCAGCATCAGGAGATTTGGTCAATAAAATTGGACAAATCATTGATGATATGCCTGGGGATGCTGGAGATGATTATGCGCCGCCAACTAACCCTCAATTAGCAGATTGGGAAACTTGCCTACTAAATTTATTACAAAAAAAATATGCTGCTTGTGAGGTAATTGCCAATCAATTGGATTATGATTTAATCCAATTCACTGATAATGGGAATAATCAAACCTATTACATTTTGGAAAACCAAACAGCAGGTAGTAATTATTGGGGAACGTATGTCTTCAATCCTGCCGCTTGTCAATCTAACCTTATTTTACAAGCACCACATCCTAGAAATGATAGTAATACAGGAGATCAAGGCATTTATATTTTAAAAGAAATTGGTGCTTTATTTTATATGGTGGCTGGAACACATCGTTGCAATAGTGATAATTATTCCGCTTGTTCTGGCACGACAAGTACTTGCGATAATGGGTCAGAAAAGTTTAGGGACTCAGATATGGCACATATCGATAATTCCATTTTTCATAAGACAACGGAACTCTTGTTAACTAATATGATTCACCCATTTTTTATTCAATTACATGGCTTTAGTAAAGGAACAGATGACCCATTTCTGATCTTGAGTAATAGCACCACCATTGCTCCACCAATTGATTATTTAAGTAAATTAGGCGATGCTTTAGTGAATATTGATCCCACTTTGACTTTTGAAATAGCACATCTAAATCCAACTGTTCGACTAAAAGGAACAACGAATACCCAAGGACGTTTGGTGAATGGGAGTAGTATGCCATGTACCGTTGCTTCTCCGTCTAATACAGGTCAATTTTTACATATTGAGCAAGAACGATCAAAATTGCGAGCGGATGCAACAGGTTGGCAAAAAATGGCAGATGCCTTAAAAGTAACTTTCCGTAATTTGAATTTATTATCGAATCCTTTATTGTTGGAGAATTATGCTGCTTTGGATACCTTGTCTGCGGCGTCCACGATTGCAATGGGAACTTCTTCTATTTTTAAAGCAGGCAAACTAGTACGATTAAAAGATGGATTCCATGCTACCTTGGGAAGTTCTTTTTTAGCTCAAATTGACGGATGTTTATCTACTTCCCCTTTGCAACGAATATGGCCGAAAGAAATACAAGTACACAATGATGCTGCTTTTTTTAAAATCGCACCGAATCCTTTTAGTCAAGCTACAACTATTGATTTGATATTACCTAAAGCGCAAGTAATGTCTTTGAATTTATACAATAGTTCAGGAAGATTGATTAAAAAAATAGCTTTAGATCAGCCCCTTCCTAAAGGAAAGCATCAATTTACTATTGATAAAAATGACTTGGAGGGAATGGGGATATATTTTTTAGAAGTAGTAACGTCAGAAATGATCAAAACGCAGCAATTAGTATTGCTCAAATAGAAAATGAAAACCATAATTGATTCTCATTTTCTAAATACTTTATTACTTTAAGGCTTGTTTTGATTAATTACTATTGCTATCCCCCAAACCTTTGGCAGTTTGGTTCATATTTACACCGACTAAGTTTGCTTCATCTAGTATTGCATGTTCAATCTGTACTCCTTTTAAGTTGGCTTCTCTTAGATAAGCAGACGTTAAATTGGCTTTTGTTAGATTTGAGCCGTCTAAATTAGCCGCTCTTAAGTTTGTTTTTTGTAAATCAGCCTGTCTTAAATTCACATTTTGAAAATGAACATTGAATAGATTCGCATTTTTAAGAGAAGCACCAGAAAGGTTGACATTTCTAAAAAAAGAATTGGCTAATAGAATACGATCTAAGTTAGTATTACTTAAATCCACCTGATCTAGAAAAGCATTATCAAAGGAAGTAATGTTGAAAATACTCTGGTAGGTTTCAGGGCTTAATTTTTTTTCAATTAATGTCGCCAATAATAGACCTCGTTCTGGGCTTAGATTTCTTTCTATTAAAATAGATGGATCTTTTTGTTTAATAGGGATTAAGCTATTGGAGAGCCTACTTATTTGGACAATGAGCCGATCAGATAATATTCGAGTAGTATTTTCAGCTAATTGGAGTTCTTGATCAATAGCCATTGAAATAGCCGTATGTTCTTCTGGAAAATTTAGTTGAGGTTCTGTATTGTTGAAAAAAAAGAAACCTAATGCAGCAATAAGTAAAATGGGTAAAATAGTTTTAATAGCCTTTTTCATTGGTAAAATAGTTTAGGAGTTTCAAATTTGTTTATCTAAATAATTAGTTGTAATGTTTTATTTTATTAAGGAATATTATATTACGCCTACTCAATGAAATCCCTGTCTAAAGGAATTTTATATTAAATAAGTAGGTGTTAATAAAGTAAGTATAAAAGAGTTGAAGAGATTAAAATTTGGATTAGGTATTTTAGACAAATTACATCTAAAAAAATAATTGAGAGATGGATTAGATAATATATTTAGTTCCACAAAGGTAGGCTATTTATACTAATAAGTCAATAAAAAAATGAGGGATGGCTGAATTTTGACACTCCTACGTTTCGCTTTGATATATTGTTGATAGCGGAATAACCTAAAAGAAAAGGGACCTGTTTTTGACTTTGCCACAAATTATTATCTTTGCCACACAAAAATTCATCCTACTAAATTCGATTCAATCAATTCTATTGAATTCGTGTAAAATAGATATAATGTCCAACGAAAAAGTAATCTTCTCTATGGAACGGGTCACCAAAACGTACCCACCTAAAAAGCAAGTTTTAAAAAATATTTGGCTCTCTTTTTTCTATGGCGCAAAAATTGGCGTTTTAGGATTGAATGGGTCAGGTAAATCTTCTCTATTAAAAATTATTGCTGGCCTTGATACTAATTTTGAAGGGCACGTAGTGTTTGATAAGGCGTATAAAATTGGCTACTTAGAACAAGAACCTACTTTAGACGAAAGCAAGACAGTACGAGAAGTTGTGGAAGAAGGCGTTCAAGAAATTGTAGATACCTTAAAAGCATATGAAGCACTAAATGCAAAGTTTGCCGAACCGATGAGTGACGACGAGATGAATGCACTTATTGAAAAACAAGGAGAACTAACGGATAAACTAGATCATCTAAATGCTTGGGAACTAGATAATCGTTTGAATACAGCATTGGATGCTTTACGTTGTCCACCCGATGATAAATCAGTTGCCGTACTTTCTGGTGGAGAACGTCGCCGAGTAGCTTTATGCCGCCTTTTATTGAGTAATCCAGATATATTATTATTAGATGAACCTACCAACCACTTGGATGCAGAAAGTGTACATTGGTTAGAACAATATTTGCAAAATTTCCCAGGCACCGTTATTGCAGTAACGCACGATCGTTATTTCTTGGATAATGTAGCAGGCTGGATTTTAGAACTAGATCGTGGAGAAGGAATTCCTTGGAAAGGGAATTATTCCTCTTGGTTAGAACAAAAAGCCAAACGATTGGCACAAGAAGAAAAATCAGAAAGCAAACGAAGAAAAACCTTAGAGCGAGAATTAGAATGGGTGAAAATGGCGCCTAAAGGTCGCCGAGCTAAAGGAAAAGCGCGTTTGAATGCTTATGATAAATTAGCGAATGAAGATGTGAAGGCGAAAGAAAAGAAATTGGAACTATTTATTCCTCCAGGTGAACGCTTGGGAGATGTCGTAGTAGAAGTGGAAGGAATTAGTAAAGCTTACGGAGATAAATTATTGTACGAAGATTTAACGTTTTCTATTCCTCGCAACGGTATTGTTGGAGTGGTTGGTGCGAATGGGGTAGGAAAGAGTACGTTGTTCAAAATTATAATGGGTTTGGAGCAGCCTGATAAAGGAAAAGTAACGATTGGCCCTACGGTAGATGTCTCTTACGTGGATCAAAGTCATAAAGATTTACTACCAGAGAAAACGATTTATGAAGTCGTTTCTGGAGGTAATGACCTCATTAAAGTGGGTAACTCTGAAGTGAACGCTAGAGCTTACTTAAGCAAATTTAATTTTGGCGGAGGCGACCAACAGAAAAAATTAGGCGTCTTATCAGGTGGAGAACGAAATCGAGTACATCTAGCAATGACGCTTAAAAATGGCGGTAATTTAATTCTCTTGGATGAGCCAACGAATGATATTGATGTAAATACCCTTCGAGCATTAGAAGAGGCGATTGATAATTTTGCGGGGTGTGCGGTTATTATTTCTCACGACCGTTGGTTTATTGATCGGTTGGCAACGCATATTTTAGCCTTTGAAAATAATAGTGAAGTCATTTTCTTTGAAGGAAATTATTCTGATTACGAAAAGAATCGGAAAGAGCGATTGGGAGATGTTGCGCCTAAGCGACCTCGATTTAAGAATGTGATAAATTAATGAAAAGAGGTCAGAAGTCAGACCGAAAAATAAATTTTTCTGTCAGAAGTCAGATCTGATAAGTGCAAAAACTAGTAATTAATCAATTAGCACTCAGTCATCTGACTTCTGACAGTTTATGAAATAAACGGTCTGACTTCTGACTTCTTTTTATCGACTTCTCGGAATAGATAAAATCTCCTCCATCCGTCCATCTAAGAAATAAAACCCGTCCTTACCATAAACACCGTCTTCTTCTAGCATAATTCGTACAAGCTTGCCCCATTCAGGTACATCCGTTGCCGCAAATAATTCAATCGAATAAGCCGTGTTGGGAAATAACTCATAATCACCTGTTCCTTTCACGCCTTGTTGCTTGTCCCACATACCAATGGCGGGGCCTGCTGCGTGTCCGTGTAAACCAATCGGGTGCGTGTAAATTGACCCATTGATACCTTCCGCTTTGGCTTGATCCAAAGCGGCAAGCAGCATCTGATTTCCCGTTTTTCCTGCGGTAAATTGGCTAGTCAAAATATCTTGTAAGCGATTGCCGTTTTTTAAAGCGGCTTGTAAATAGTCAGGTACTTCGGTTTCGTTCGCTTTTAAAACATAAAAATGTTGTTGCTGGTCGGTATTTAATCGAAGATAAGTAATCCCAAAATCTACGTGCAATAAGTCGCCTTGTCGAATAACTTCTTGGTCAGGCCGACGAGAAAAAGAACGTAAAAATTCTTGATTGCCTTCTGCTGCTCGTTGAACAGAAACAGATGGATGAAACCACGTTTTTAAACCATAATCAATGACCAATTGACGTAATCGCCATTCTACGTCAGTAGTCGTCGTTACGCCAGGATGAATGTTTTTTTCAGATAAGCCTTCTTGCAAAATCTTATGTCCTAAATGGCAAATCATTGGATAAATCTGCAATTCTTTTTCAGAACGAGTTTCCAACCAAGCAATGGATAGTCTTTCTGCGGAAACGACTTTGCTGTCAAAGCCTTTTGGCAATTTGGCCATAAATTGTTCATGTTCTGTATTCACCAATCCATCTGCTAAAGCAAAATATTCCGATTTATTAATCCCAATTTTATTAGGATTTCTCTCTTTAATCACCTCCATTAACGCTTCCCATTGATCGGGGAATACATTTAAATCCCATGCTCCCTTCAATAATTTTCCTACATCATAGCGGGCGATGGCAATTTTTTCTAACGGAACATCACCACCTTTATCGTAGAAAACCATAATTGTTCGCCTTCTTGCAGACAACCAAGTACTGGGTAGCATGGTTTTCATCACGGGATCTTCATTGTATTCTCTAGAGATAATCACCCACATATCAATCCCTTCTCTTCGCATCAGGGTAGGTAACAGATTATCTAGTCTATCTTCCAAAATCTCATCAATTACCTCGGCTCTTTCCTGTTCGGATAAAATGAGGGTATGTTGTCCATTTAAATTAATAAAAAAGCAGGTAAATAAAACAAGGGTTAAAAATCTGATCATGGTTACGTTTATTAGATTTGACAATCAATGGAGCTAGATGATTTCATTGACTTTGAAAGTTCCTCGTACCGAATTCATTCGACACGTTTATTAAACGTCGAATGAATTCGATGATACTTCATTCTGACCAAATGAAATCATTTAGCATCCAGTTATTAAATATGATTGCCAAAACTAATTCATTATTCTCTAAAAAAGAAATTAGATTTATAGAGAGACGGTAAACTGTTTAGTACCATTTTTACACATAACCTCATTCATCTCATCTACTCATAACCTCATTCCCTAATGTTTATAAAATATAGCTCCATCCAATTCCATCATGACTGCCCCATTTTCCTCAAAAGGAGGTTCATCAATATCAAATTTATGTTGCCCGTTTTCTGCTCTAAAGGTAATTTTATCATTTTTAATAAATACATTGCCTTCTAAAGCTTCTCTATTGCTCCGTTGACAAAAGCCGTATCCATTGGCTGCTATTTCAATAAAATATTCGGTAGAACTCCATTCTCCAAGATAGATTAAATCTGCTTCATTGAGCGGTTGTTGTTTGCCGCAATTGGAAAATAGTATTAGACTGAAAACTAGTAAATATAAATATTCCTTCATAATTGGATTTTAAACCAAAACTAGGAGATTCAGCCCAGCGAATCAATTGAACAACAGTTAAATCGGATGCTTAAAGACGTTAAATAATGGTCATTTTTTAAGGATTTATTTTTAATACCCTGAAAATCTGTTAAAACGGCACTTTTAACCATTTTTTATTGTTCACTTATTCGTATTTTTGCAGCCGATTTACAGGATGACATGATTTTTCAGGATTAACAGGATGTAGATTGCTTGCTGAATATTTCGTGTTTTAATAACCTTTAATAACTTCTAATAACATTTAATATAATGTTTCCAAAGTACGATGTGATAGTAGTCGGCGCAGGCCACGCAGGTTGTGAGGCCGCAGTAGCAGCCGCCAATATGGGGTCAAAAGTGATGTTGGCAACGATGAATATGCAGACGATTGCTCAAATGTCTTGTAATCCAGCAATGGGGGGCGTGGCAAAAGGGCAGATTGTGAGAGAAATAGATGCGATGGGTGGCTACTCAGGAATTGTCACCGATCATACGATGATGCAATTTCGGATGTTGAACTTGTCCAAAGGGCCTGCGATGTGGAGTCCTCGTGCGCAAAGTGACCGACGGTTGTTTGCTAGAAAGTGGCGAATCATGCTCGAAAGTCATCCAAATGTTGATTTTTGGCAAGAAATGGTAACTGGGATTATGGTAAAAGATGGTCGAGCAGTAGGCGTACGAACAGGGATGGGCGTAGAGATTGAAAGTGAATCTGTGATTTTGACCAATGGGACTTTTTTAAATGGCTTAATTCATATTGGGGCAAAACAATTTGGTGGAGGTAGAGCAGGGGAGCGCGCATCAACTGGAATTACCGCACAGTTAGTCGAATTGGGATTTGAAACGGGTCGAATGAAAACGGGAACACCACCAAGAGTAGATGGACGTTCTTTAGATTGGGATGCAATGGAATTGCAACCGGGAGATGAAAATCCTTCTAAGTTTTCCTTTACCGATACGCCTAAATTAGAAAAACAATCCCCTTGCCATATTACTTATACGAGCAAGGAAGTACACGATATATTGAAAACCGGTTTCGACCGATCGCCTTTATTTAATGGACAAATTAGAGGTCAAGGGCCAAGATATTGCCCTTCTATTGAGGATAAAATTGATCGTTTTTCTCAAAGAGATAGACATCAATTGTTTGTAGAACCAGAAGGTTGGGATACTTGCGAAATTTATGTCAATGGCTTTTCTTCCTCTTTACCAGAAGAGGTGCAATACAAGGCAATGCGTAAGATTAGAGGATTTGAAAATGCTAAAATGTTCCGTCCAGGGTATGCCATTGAGTATGATTATTTTCAACCAACTCAATTGCGATCTTCTTTAGAAACCCGATTGGTGAAAAATCTATTTTTTGCGGGACAAATCAATGGAACAACGGGTTACGAAGAAGCAGCGAGTCAAGGACTAATGGCAGGGATAAATGCCCATTTAGCAGTAAACGAGGAAGAAGCATTTACCTTGAAGCGATCAGAAGCCTACATTGGCGTATTAATCGACGATTTAATTACAAAAGGTACGGAAGAGCCTTACCGTATGTTTACGTCAAGAGCAGAATACCGAATTTTATTAAGACAAGATAACTCAGATATTCGGTTAACGCCTTTAGCCGAAAAGTTAGGCATCCGAGGAAGTGCAGAGCGAATGGAAAAAGTAGAAGAGAAAAAGACGGCGACCAAATTAATTGATAAGTATTTCCGAAAAACGAGTATCTCTCCTGACTTAGTGAATGGCTACCTGCAAGAAAAAGGTTCTGCACCGTTAAAGCAAAGTATGAAATTGCACAGCATTTTAACTAGACCGCACGTGCATGTTAATGAGTTAAGGGCAGTCGTTCCTGAATTGGAAAACTTTTTGAGCCAATATCCTAAAGATTTTGTAGAAACGGCAGAAGTAACGATGAAGTACGAAGGCTATATCCGAAAGGAACAAGAAATGGTAGAAAAGATGAATCGACTAGAAGCGGTTCGATTGCAAGAAAGCACGGATTATCATTCCCTCGTCTCTTTATCGGCAGAAGCCAGAGAAAAGTTAACCAAAATTAAGCCTAGTACGATTGGACAAGCTAGTCGAATTAGTGGGGTTTCCCCTTCCGATATTTCGGTTTTGTTGGTGCATATGGGGAGGTAGGCTAAAAGGTATCGGGTACTAGGTATCAGGTGTCAGGTTAGATAGGTAACCTGCTTGACGCCTGATACCTGATACCCGACACCTTAAACCTGATACCTCTTTAAATCAAATCCCGCAACCGAAACCTAAAAACCATTCGCTTACCCTTACGCAACACCACTATTTTTATTCTTTTCGAGCCTCTTTTCTGAAATTTTCTAGTTATTCGCCTCAAATCATCTTTTCCTAAAGGAATGGAATTAACACTTACCACTAAATCACCAATTTGTAAGCCAGCCTCCATTGCTGGAGAGTTGGCAATCAATTCTTTGATTCTATAGCGATCTAATTTTTTACCAGAAGCGATTAAGGTGATGCCGCTTCTGTCATATTTAAAATATTTGTTATACCGTTTAATAGGCTTCAAATAAACTTTGGATCGGGCGATGTCAAAAATGATATTAAATCGACTGAGAATTTCATTACCAATAATACCATTTCTCCCAAAATTCATATGTTCCGTCGCATTGATACCTATTTCCTGAAAATTGGTAATAACACTATTAAAATAGTATTCATCGAAAGATAAGCGATTAATTCGACCAACAAACCCCTTAATAAAACCACCTAAACCATTGCCAATTTTCCCTGGAATCATTTTTTCGGGAACAGTAATATCTTTAGAACTATTATTATGTAGCAATAAGGAAAGACTAGCTCCTGTATCGAGCAATAATTTTACTTTGGCAACAGTATCTCGTTTAATGGCAGCCTCCGCCATTAAATAAGGCTTATTTCTGTGAATTTGAAC
The DNA here is from genome assembly GCA_965277445.1 of Saprospiraceae bacterium. Lineage (GTDB taxonomy): Bacteria > Bacteroidota > Bacteroidia > Chitinophagales > Saprospiraceae > JAFMDF01. The sequence goes on from CBDICY010000013.1 coordinate 1,603,723, forward strand.
AGGTAAAGATCTAAATTTTTTGGAAGGAAGGACAAATTTTTCTACCCGATGTAAGATTAAATGTTGTTTTTGATAATCAATTTGGATGGTAAAGGTTTTGAATAAATCCATACCTAAAATACCATGAATCTTAAGCCCTGTATATTGCTCAAATTTAAAATAATCATCTTTTAAGACCAACAAATCTAAATTTTCCCCAGGTAAATTGGGTAAATCCATATTAACGTTTCTCACCAAGTAAGCAATTAATTCTTCCTCAAAATCTGCTCCAAGTACTTTGAATGCTCTATCGTAAGAAATATTTAAAATATCTGTGAATTCTTTTTTTACTAAAATGGTATTCTCACTTCCTGTATCAAAAATAAATTTCAACGGAAAAACATCATCAAAAACTAAGGAAACAATAATGAAATTATTACGAAATTCGAAGGGGATGGTTACCTTATCTTGACCCTTCGGAAGTTTAAACCCCATTAGTTGAGCATTGCTGGAAGTAGCAAAAAAGAGTAGTAAAGAAAGGTAAAGCAATTTCATTAAAAGGTAGTCGGTTTTAGCTATTAGAAAACTAAAAAAACATCAAATCATCACTTTAAATAATGAATGAAAAAATGTTTATAATATTATTTTAGTAGAACTAAGGTAGTGAAAAAGTGGACTATTTAAAAATAAGCATATCCCTAACTAACAGTATTAATTAACTGATTGTTAAGGAAAAAGAGCGACAAATAACTTTTTTTGTATTGTTTAAAATAATTTTTTTAGTATTTAATTAACATTATTGTGAAAGTATACACTATATTTACACCCTAGTTTCCAACAAGCTTCCCTTCTAAAAAAACAAACAAAAGTCAAATTAGGCGTAAAAAAGCAAAAGAACTTTTGGTAAAAAATCATTTTATAATTTTTTTGGTATATTCAAAGATATTTCTACCTTTACGATTGCTTAGTGTCAAACCAACACTATTCTTGTAAAGATACGTATGGAAATTTAATATTTTATTGAATGATATTTTATAGTGAACCTATTTTTCTGAAAATTAGGCAAGTTACTAAAGGATACATTCTTATTTATAACTAGTTTTAATTATTTAACTAAATCTGAATATTGTATGAAACTAAAAGTTGACTTTCTGTCCAGAGGTCTGCTAACGCTAATTCTAGCAATTGCAATCTCTAGTTTCACCTTTGCACAGCGTACCATTACTGGTACGGTTACTGATGCTGCGAACGGTGATCCACTCATTAGTGCTACAGTAGTAGTGGCAGGTACTTCTACAGGAACGATTACCGATTTTGACGGTAAATATTCTTTAGAAATTCCAGCTGATGCTACCCAATTAGAAATTTCTTATACTGGTTATGCGACGTCTACTGTAGACATTGGTGCAGGTAATGTACTTGATGTACAATTATCCGCTGGTGCGCTTTTAGATGAAATTGTGGTAACTGGTTATGGTACACAAAAAGCGAAAGAGGTAACAAGTGCCATTACTTCTGTTAAAGCAGAAGATTTTAACCAAGGTAATGTACAATCTCCATCTCAACTTTTACAAGGTAAAGTTGCTGGTTTGAATATTGCTCGTGCAGGGGGTAATCCAAATGCGACTTTCCAAATTCGTTTGAGAGGGGTTGGTACTGCTGGTGCAAACGCATCCCCATTAATCGTAATTGATGGAGTGCCAGGTGGTACTTTACAGTCAGTTGACCCTAATGATATTGCCTCTATGGATGTATTGAAAGATGGTTCTGCTGCTGCAATCTATGGTACTCGTGGTGCTGCTGGTGTAATTATCATTACCACTAAAAAAGGTCAAGCTGGTACTTCAAAAGTAGATTATAACGGTTACGTTTCTTTTGATAATAAAGCAAGAACAGTAGATGTATTATCTGCTGACGAATATCGTGCTTTCGGAGGAGGTAATGATATCGGTTCTTCTACTGATTGGTTTGAAGAATTAACTAGACAAGGTATTTCTCACATTCACAACTTATCTTTATCTGGTGGTAGCAAAACGACAACTTACCGGGTGTCTGCTAACTATAGAGATGTTCAAGGGGTAGCGATTAGAACTGGTTTCGATCGGTTGAATGCTCGTATGAATTTAACTCAGAAAGCATTGAATGATAGATTAACCTTAACGGCTAACGTATCTACCACAACGGAAAATAAAGACTTAGGTTTTGATTATGCTTTCCGTCAAGCGACTATCTATAATCCAACATCTCCTGTAAGAGACCCTTCTCAAACACAGTATGATGGATATGCTCAACAAATTTTGTTTGATTACTACAATCCAGTAGCAATCATGGAGCAAAATATCAACAGAGAGCAAGTAAGAACGTTGACGTATAACTTTAGAGGTGATTACGAAATTGTTGAAGGATTGAACTTTGGTATGTTCTTCTCTGAGCAAAAGACCAATGAGTCTGACATGCAGTATTTCGATAAGAATGATTTATGGACTGGTGCTAACAGGAATGGTTTAGCGGTATTGAATGACCAAGAATTTGCGGATAGATTATTTGAATCTACTTTAAGATACGATATCGATTTAGATGCTGGTAAAACATTAAAATTATTAGCAGGCTATTCTTACCAAGAGTTTGAGAATGAAGGTATTTTTATGTCAGGTGGAAATTTCTTGACAGATGCCTTTACTTTCAATAATATTTCTGCGGCACAAGATTTTGCCAATGGTTTAGGAAGTGTCGGTTCTTATAAGAATTCAAACAAATTGATTGCATTCTTTGGTAGAGCTAACTTGAATATTGATGATACTTATTACTTCCAAGCATCTGTAAGAAGAGAAGGTTCTTCTAAGTTCGGTAGAGATGAACAATGGGGTATTTTCCCAGGTATTAGTGCTGGTGTTGTTTTGACCAAATTAGCAGATATTCCTGCTTTTGATAACTTGAAATTACGTGCTGGATATGGGGTAACTGGTAATCCTCCAGTAGATAGTTATTTATCTCAGCAAAGATTTGGTCCAACGGGTAACTTCTTCTTTAATGGAGCATTTACTTCTTCTTTTGGCCCTATCTCTAACGCTAATCCTAACTTAGCATGGGAGCGTAAGAGAGATATTTCTGTTGGTGTTGATTTCAGTATGATGGATTATAGATTGAATGGTTCTGTTGATTTCTTCGATAATACTACGGATGGTTTATTATTAGATTTCCCTGTACCTTCTCCACCAAATTTGTTTGGTACTACTCAGTTGAACATTGGAGAAATAAAGAGTTCAGGTCTTGAATTTGCACTTGATTATGCTGCTGTTCAAAATAGTGATTTTACTTGGAATACAGGAATTAGCTGGACTTCTTATATCAAGAACGAATTAGTTTCTTTATCTGATAGCGAAGCTGGATTTGATTTCGGTGGTTCTAGAGATATTTCTAACTTAGGTTCTCCAGGACAAAACAATACACCTTTAATTAGAATTGAAGAAGGTGCGGATATTGGTCAAATTTGGGGATTAGTGTATGAAGGAATTGACGGACAAGGATTATGGCAATTTGCAGATGTTAACGGAGACGGAACTGCTGCTGGTGATAATAATGATCGTGCGGTTATTGGTTCTGGTTTACCAACAGGTCAACTAGGATGGAATAACTCTTTCACTTTTGGAAACTTTGACGCTAACTTCTTCTTAAGAGGAACTTTTGGTCATGACTTAGTGAACACTTTCCGTGCTTTCTATGAAGCACCAAATCAAATTGGTTCTTATAATATCTTATCTAGTTCTGATCCAAACCTTACGGATTCTCCTAAGTTTTCTTCTTTCCACGTGGAAAGTGGTAACTTCTTGAGGTTGGATAACGCTTCTATTGGGTATACTTTAGATTTACCAGAAGGAAGTTCTTTTTCTAAAGTTAGATTGTATATTTCTGCAAATAATTTATTCACTATTACAGATTACCAAGGTGTAGATCCTGAAGCTAGATTGTCTGATGGAGATGCTGGTCAGTTCGGTCCTTTAGCACCAGGTATTGACCGTAGAGATACTTACTTCGCAGTGAAGTCATTCTCTATTGGTGCAAACATTGGTTTCTAATAGTAATTATTTGCCTGTCAATTGGCAGGCAAATAATTAACCCTTTTAGTCATTAAAGTTTGGAAAAAGGTAATAGTTCCGACTTTATAGTGACTTATAAGGTCATTAATTTGTAAGATTATTCAGTTGGTTCAGTTTTCTTGAAAGGATGTACTATTTTTGAATGAAGTAAAACTGAATCTGATTATCTGTGATTTTTCTCGCAGAATGTATTAAACTAAAAATTATCATGAAAAAATTTGTTCTAATAAAAATGATGGTTTTGACTATGTGTCTGGCTATCGTGAATCAGTCTTGTACTGATTTAGATGAAGAACTATTCAGTGAGGTAACCGCTGATAACTTCTTCCAAACTGATGAGGAATTTATTTCTGCATTAGGAGCGGCTTATACCACGCTATACGGTATGTATGGTACACCAGGTGTAATTGGTGCACAGGAAATTTCTTCTCGTCACATGGTTGTCCCAACTAGAGGTCAAGACTGGTTTGATGGTGGTGTATGGCAAAGATTACACTTGCAAGAGTGGAATTCAGAAGATGCAGCACCAAACGGTGCTTGGGGTACTTTATTCGGTGGGGTAACTACCTGTAACAGATTGATCTTTCAATTTGAGCAATTAAACAACCCTTCTACTACGCCTTTCTTATCTGAATTAAGAGGTTTAAGAGCGATCTACTACTACTGGTTGTTAGATATGTTTGGTAATGTACCAATCGTAACAGCTTTTGATGTAGATGCAGCTTCTATTACGCAAGCTTCTCGTGCAGAAGTTTACCAATTTGTGGAGACTGAATTAACTTCAGCTTTAGCGGATGTAACTGGTGCAAAAGATGGTTCTACTTACGGACGGGTAAATAAAGACGTAATCAATACAGCTTTAACTAAGTTGTATCTAAATGCGGAAGTTTACACAGGTACACCACAATGGGCAAAAGCTGCTTCAGCTGCTCAAGCGGTAATCAGTTCAGGTAACTATTCTTTATCGGGTACTTACTCTGAAAACTTCAAGACGGAAAACTCTGGTTCTCCTGAAATGATTTTTGCAATTCCTTATGATAAAGTATTTGCTGGTGGTTTTGTAACGCCTGCACAAACTTTACACTACGCATCTCAAGCTACTTATGACTTAACTTTCCAACCTTGGAACGGATGGTCTACAGTTGAAGATTTCTATAACTCTTACGAAGAAGGTGATGTCCGTCAAGCGGCGAACCATATTACTGGCCCTCAATTTTCTTCAGGAGGCGTACGGTTAACAGATGATGGTGCTGAGCCATTTGATATTGATGGTCCTGAATTGACATTCACACCAAACATTAACGAATTAGGCCCTAATGCTTGTCGTCAATGTGGTGCGAGAGTTGGTAAGTATGAATTCGCTTTAGGTGCTACACCTAACTTAGATAATGACTTCCCATTATTCCGTTATTCTGATATAGTCTTAATGAGAGCAGAAGCATTATGGAGACAAAATCCTAGTGATGCAGAAGCTTTAGACTGGGTTAATCAGATTAGAGCAAGAGCTGGATTAGCAGCTGCTACAGAAATTACTGCGGAATCATTATTGGATGAAAGAGGTCATGAATTATTCATGGAAGGACACGGAAGAACGGATGAAATTCGTTTCGGTGTGTTCACTAATGCTGGATGGGAAAAAGCTGCACAAGATGAGTGTAAAGAGTTATTCCCATTACCTCAATCTGAGATTGATGCAAATGCAAACTTTACTCAGAACCCTTGTTATTAATACTTAGTAAAAAGTAGCTTAGACATTCTTGTCTGAGCAATATACAAAATATAAAAAACCGTCAACCAATTAATTTTGGTTGGCGGTTTTTTGATTGAAGTAATAAAAGTAGCCCAGACATTCTTGTCTGGGAAAACAACGACAAAAAGTATTTACTATAAAAGTAGCCCAGACATTCTTGTCTGGGAAAACAATGACAAAAAGTATTTGCTATAAAAGTAGCCCAGACATTCTTGTCTGGGAAAATGGAGTGATAAAAAGAAACTACCCAGACAAGAATGTCTGGGCTACATAAGGGCTACATTAGGGCTACATCTGGCACTATTTATCTTCCACAAATTTCAAGAAATCAGGATGAATATAACTATAAGGCCAATCTTCCCAAGTACCTACCAAACCTGCAACAACAGGATTATTCAACGTATAATTGATTCGATAAGCTAATTCTATTCGATCCCTAATAAGCCGATCAAAACTTTCTTCTTGCCAAACATTTTCGCCAGTTCTATTTAGTATTTTATTAATCTCTCTTGCAGAAAAACCTTTCATGGTCTTCATAATCCTAGCCAGACTGCGGTCTAATTTATAAAAAATGAAATGAACATGATTAGACATAATAGTCGAACAAATTACCTTATATCGACTTTGGTCAAAATATAGTAGGGCATTGGACCATATTTTAGCAATAATAGGTTCTTTTAACCAATGAGGCCCTGTTTTGCTATTGTCTAATAATTGGTCAAATTTTCCAAAATACAATTCATTCGATTTGTCAAATTCTGCTTTTAAGGCTTCTTTTGAAAGACCTGCAAGTAGCAGGCGTTTTTTCTCAGCTTGTTTGAGTGCTTTTAAGGCTTGAATTTTTTCTTTAGGAAGGCTACCATATAATCGGCAAGTAATAAAAAGAACAGCATTTTCTGGCTGCCAATGCGGTAAATTGCGACCATAGAAATTGCTTTCATGTGGTAGTAAGATGCGTTTGCTCATAGTTGGTGTTTGGTGTAGTGAAGGTAGCCCAGACATTCCTGTCTGGGAAATGTCAAATCTAGTTAATCCGTCTAATTTGAGACGAAAACTAATTGAAGATAGTAGAAAATGCTAATAAAATGCAGTAATTTGAAGGATTATTTTGTTTTAGGCTAAATTTTAGAAACTATAGGTTATTTTTCTTTTGCATTATTAAAAATAGGTGTGTCACTTAAATGTTTTTTGTTGATCAAAATATTACTATTGGTTTAAGGCGTTTTTTTAGGAAATGCTTAGGGATTCCCAGACAGGAATGTCTGGGCTACTTTTCCTTGGGGTTTCCCAGACAAGAATGTCTGGGCTACTTTTACTTGTGCCTTATTTTGGTATTGGGGCAAATGAACGCAGTTGCCCAAGTAGAACAAAACAGAGCAACCTACTGGTATTTCGGCAATCAAAAAGGGTTTGATTTTTCATCTGGCGAACCCCAACTAATTGAAGATTCCCAAATTGATGCGACAGAATCGTGTTGCACCATGTCTGATTTAAATGGGAACTTACTATTTTATACCAATGGTGGTGGACGAGAAGATGGAAAGGGCTTAGGAGGCATTTGGAATAGTCAAAACGAATTAATGGAAGGAGGAGATTTAGGCGAAAGATTAGGCGGAGGACAAAGTGCGTTCCAAGGTTGCCTGACCGTTCCTAAACCTATGCACCCCAATTTGTATTACCTATTTACGGTAGACCATTTGGAAACGTTAGCTTTTGAAGATTCTCCCTTTCCTATTGGTAAAGGGTTAGCCTATTTTGAAATTGATGTGGCAGCGAATAACGGAAAAGGAAAAGTAGCACCAGAAACAACCTTACTACAACCAAGCTTTGAATACCTCGCAGGCACTTTACATGGTAACTGTATAGACTACTGGGTCATTGCTCAAACGAGTCACCATTATATTGAACGAAATGCAGATGTGGCGGATACTTTTTATTTATTTCAAGTGACAGAAACAGGGATATTACCACCCAAGAAAATTCCAATGATTGAGGGACGAGCGTTTGTTCGAGATGAATATGGCCCCATGAAAATTTCACCAGATGGCGAGAACTTATTATGTGGGCTATTTCTGTATGATTTTGATAAAAATACGGGCGATATTACTAATCCAAGAGCTTTGTCCCCATCAGTAATAGACCCAACAGCCTCCTTGTCTTTTTCTCCAAACGGGGATTATTTATACAACTTTCGACTCAATTCTATTGGAGATTCTACCTTTATATATACAGCTTATCAATACGATCTAGCGATTCCTGCCTTAGATAGTTCGGAAATAATTATTGGAGAAGTAGAATTAAACTTGACGAGTAGAGGAAGGGTTGGAACGCCACAAATTGCGCCCAATGGAAAAATATATACGCCTTTTTGGATGGGGAAACCATTTAGTAAAATTGCGTTAACTAGTATCAATTTTCCCGATAAAAGAGGTATGCCAGCTGAATTTGAATTTGACCAAGAAGCATTATCAGAGGAATTTGATCAACGATTTCTAAGACTGGGGAACTTTATGGACTTTATTTTTAAAGAAAAAGAAGAAGCTATTTTTAAAGAAACGACCAATCTTATTAACTTAAACTGTGAAACACAAGAGGAAGTCATTTTAAAAGGACCTCCCGATCAACGCCAATATGTGTGGTCGATTAATGGAACAGTAGATACTTTATCGGTAAAAGAATCAGGTAAATACTGGGTCAATTATGCGGATGGTTGTGCCGAAGGAGCAGATACTTTTTTATTAACAATAAATAACGATCAATTTGATGTGGAACTTCCCGAAGATATAGTATTTTTGTGCGATAATGAACCTTTAGTTATAGCACCTACAATTACTTCTTCTTCTTTACAATTAATGTGGCAAGATAGTACCTTTGCCGATGCTTACGAAGTTGCCGAAGCGGGACAATATGTCGTCGAAGCACGGATAGGACTATGTGTTGCTAGAGACAGTACAGAGGCAGTAGCACTCTTTACACCAACAGCCAATTTGGGAGAAGATACGATTATTTGCAAAGGCAATACGTTGACGCTTGCTGCACCACTAATGCCCTACAATGAATATGATTGGGACGATGGCCATCAAGAAGGAATCAGACAAATCACGCAAGGAGGGAATTATACGTTGACCATATCCAATGCTTGTGGAACAGCAATTGATGATATTTGGGTAGACAATTGCCCTAGTTGTGAGCTATACATTCCAAATGTATTTTCACCTAATGGAGACAATCAGAACGACTTTTTTCAGGCTTTTGCGCAAGAAATTTGTCAAATTACAGAGTTTTCGATGCACATTATAGACAAATGGGGAAACGGGCGAGTAGAATTGAGTGAATTAGCACAGAGTTGGGATGGACAAATTCAAAACGAAAGAAGTGCAGAAGGTGTTTATTTTTATATCGCTAAATACACCGTTAATAGCCCCGACGGGAAAAGAGAATTTAAAGAACAAAGAGGTGAGGTAACCTTAATTCGATAGACTAAGATTGGTTCAAATTTAACTTTTTTGAAGTAATAAATATTTAATTTTTTGATAAAATGACTTTTAAACAATTTACTTACGTTCTTGTGCTAATAGGTTTTATAGGCATTTGGGCTTGTGGCACTAAATCAGAATATCGAAAAATCGTAGAGAGAGAACTAGCTTCTGGAGAACGCCATGATAATATTTTTATGGGCTTTCATATCGGAATGCCAGAGAAGGTTTTTTATGATAGTTGCACGGCTTTAAACAAAAGAAGGTTGGTCTATCAAGGAGCTAGAGATGTAACGGTTAGTTTCAAAATGGATATTTTAGATAAAGAAGTAGACGTTTATTTTTTTCCCAACTTCCATGAAAAAAAAATATACGAAATGGAGGTGTCGTACAGCTATTACGGCTGGTCTCCATGGCGTAAAGAGTTAAGCGCAGAAAAATTAATGTTTCGCCTACTTGCGATTTATGAAAAGACCTACGGAGAAGGATTTATAGAGATTAAAAGCCCACAAGACAGAGTTGCTTATGTCAAAGTAGATGGAAACCGAAGGATTAGTATTTATGAAAAAGATGATCAAACAGTTCGGGTAATATTTACAGATTTACGAGTAGAAAAAATCGCTGAAAAAAATAAGCCAAAGGTAGTTGCTAATGCTAAAAATAAGCCTATTTGGTGGAAAGATATGAAAAAAGAATAAGTAATCTAAGCTGCGTAGAACTGAAATAAAGGGTTTTCCTATAAAAATTATGTGCTACGAAATCCTCCTATCAAATAACAAATTTTGTCGTATCGAACGGCAAAATTTGTAAAAAGGGATTTAAAGGGAGCGCTAAAATGGATTTTTCAAAGAAAAATTCATTTTAGCGCTCCCTTTAAAAACCTTTTTTGATTTCATTGGACTCGATGTCCAATGAAATCAAGGTTCTAGGGGTTATTTCCATTTTTATAAGAAAACCCTTAACTGAAATATTTTAGAATAGTTATATGGCATTATTGCTAGGGTAGTTAACTTACCAGGTTAATGCTTATTCCAGGCTATAACAATAAAACAATTTAGCCATATAGCAATCGTCTAAAACCTGAATTAAGTAATAAAGTCACCAGAACTTAAGCATTCAAATCAATCTATGAGATATATTTCATTATTGTTAATCCTCCTATTTTTTTCTTGTAATTCGACCTCCAACAAAGAAAAAGAAGCGCCATTACCACAGCTTTTTGATCTCCTATCAGCCGAAGAGACAGGCGTGGATTTTGCGAATACCTTAGATTTTAATCGGGATTTTAATATTTATACTTACCGAAATTTTTACAACGGTGGGGGTGTGGCCATTGGTGATATCAATAACGACGGCTTGATGGATATTTATTTTACGGCGAATATGAAAGCCAATCGTTTATACCTTAATAAAGGCAATTTTCAATTTGAAGATATTACAGATCAATCGGGGGTAGGCGGACAACGCGCTTGGTCAACAGGCGCAACAATGGCAGATGTCAACGGAGATGGTTTGATGGACATATATGTGTGTAATTCTGGCGATATTGAAGGAGATAACAAACAAAATGAATTATTCATTAATGATGGTGGAACCATTCCAACTTTTACAGAAAAAGCAGAAGTGTATGGCATAGCAGACAAAGGATTTGGAACAAATGCGACCTTTTTCGATTATGACAAAGATGGTGATTTGGACATGTATTTATTGAATAATTCTTACCGATCCATTTTTGATTTTAATTTAAAAAAAGAACAACGTCCGATCCGAGATGAATTAGGCGGTGATAAATTTTTTAAAAATGAAAGGGGCAAGTTTGTAGATATTAGCGAAGCAGCAGGCATTTATGGCAGCGAAATTGGTTTTGGGTTAGGGGTAACCGTTGGAGATGTAAATAGAGATGGCTGGATGGATATGTTTATTTCCAATGACTTTTTTGAACGGGATTACCTGTATATGAACCAAAAAGATGGGACCTTCAAAGAAGATTTGACCAATCAGATTTTATCGTTAAGTGGTGCATCTATGGGCGCAGATATGGCGGATATTAATAATGATGGGTATCCAGAAATTTTTGTAACAGAAATGCTGCCTGAGACGGAAGATCGTTATAAAACAAAGATGACCTTTGAGAATTGGGATCGCTACCAATACAATGTGTCAAACGGCTATTACCACCAGTTCACCCGTAATATGATGCAGTTGAATAACGGCGATGGCACATTTAGTGAAATTGGTAGAATGTTAGGGGTAGAAGCAACGGATTGGAGTTGGGGCGCTTTGATTGCAGATTATGATAATGATGGCTTAAAAGATTTATACGTTTGTAATGGGTTATATCAAGACATCATCGACCAAGATTACATCCAGTTTATTTCTAATGAAGAGATAGCCAAACAAATGATTACCAAAGAAGGGGTCAATTATAAAAAATTAATTGATACCATTCCATCTACAAAAATCCCTAATTATCTATTTAAAAATCAAGGCGATTTAGATTTTAGAAATGTCGCCCAAGATTGGGGATTAGCCACGCCCTCTCACTCTAATGGTTCTGCTTACGCCGATTTAGACAATGATGGAGATTTAGACTTAGTGGTTAATAATACCAATAGTGAAGCCTTTGTTTATCGCAATAAAAGTAATGAATTTGGTAAAAATAATTATTTGAAGTTTGACCTTAAAGGGGAAGGAGATAACCCTTTTGCAATTGGTTCGACTATTACTTTAGAAGTAGGTGGCCAAACATTTTACTTAGAGAATATCCCCGTTAGAAGCTTCCAATCCTCGGTAGATTATCGTCCAAATTTTGGTTTAGGCGCTATCGACAAAATAGATAAAGTCACCATCAATTGGCCAACTGGAAAAACAATCGAATTAACTGACATTCCAGTCAATCAAATAATAATTGTAAATGAATCAGAAGCAGAATCCATAACCCGCAACCCGCAATTCGCAACTCGTAGCAACTCGCAACCATTGAAAGAAATTACTAGTAATCTAAATTGGGGATACACCCACGAAGAAAACAAATTCATCGACTTTGACAGAGATCGCTTGATTTATAATATGTTATCTACCGAAGGTCCAAAAATTGCGAAAGCGGATATTAATGGAGATGGCTTAGAAGATTTCTATGTATGTGGCGCAAAAGGTAAAGCGGGCGCAATGATGGTGCAAACTACAGGCGGAAAATTTGAAGCAACGAATCAAGATTTTTTTGCCAAAGACGCTCATGCCGAAGAAGTAGATTGTTTGTTTTTTGATGCGGACAATGACGGCGACCAAGACTTGTATGTTGCCCGTGGTGGAAATGAATATCAAAGTAATTCTAAATCCTTAATTGATCAGTTATATTTTAATGACGGAACAGGAAAATTTAGTCGTTCCCCTCAATTTTTACCAAGTTTTAAATACGAAAGTTCTGCTTGTGTAAGAGCAGCGGACTATGACCAAGATGGCGATCAAGATTTATTTGTAGGCATCCGAACCTTACCTGGTTATTATGGAAAATCAGTTAATGGCTATATTTTAAATAATAATGGCAAAGGCTATTTTGCCAATGCTACCAAAGCAGTTGCACCAGAATTAGGAAACATCGGTATGATTACGGATGTGCAATGGATAGATTATGATGGAGATAAAGACGAGGACCTAATCGTTTTAGGTGAGTGGATGCCGATTCAAGTTTTTCAAAATAATAATGGTCGTTTTAAAAAGGTCACTAAAGCGGCTGGGCTAGCGAAATCCAACGGTTGGTGGAATTGTGTCAAAGCAGGTGATTTTGACAAAGATGGCGATATGGATTTAGTGCTTGGGAATCATGGGTTGAATACTCGATTTGCGGCGAGTGAAGAAAAGCCTTTGTTGCTCCATGTCAATGATTACGATAAAAATGGAAGCCCTGAACCGATTGTTAGTCAATACAATGGAGATAAAGCATATCCTTTGGTACTACGCCATGACTTAGTAATGCAACTGCCACATTTAAAGAAAAAATACCTTAAATATGCCAATTATCAGGGACAGACCATTGACGATATTTTTACAGAAGAAGAACTGAAAGGCACGATTAAAAAAGAAGTTTATGAATTAGCCACTTCTATTGCGATTAATAATGGCGATGGGACTTTTGATTTAAAAGCATTGCCAAAAGCAGCTCAATTATCGCCAACCTATGGACTATTGGTCGAAGACGTTGACAAAGATGGAGTGTTGGATATTTTATTGGGCGGCAATTTATATGGAGTGAAACCAGAAGTAGGGCGTTATGATGCCAATTATGGCTTATGGTTAAAAGGAAAAGGGGATGGTACTTTTGAAGAAATACTGACTAAAGATTCTGGTTTTGCAACAATGGGGCAGGTTCGAGATATTGAAAAAATTAAGGTAGGAGATAAGGAATTGATATTAGTGGCTAAGAATAATGAACAACTACAGGTTTTTGAGATGATTAATTAACATGTTCCAAAGAAAAAGACTCATTTTAGACAAGTGATAAAATATCAATTACTTTTTGAAAAATGCTAAAATGAATAGTAGCAAAAATGAAATTATGAACCTTAGAAAACTTTTATTTTTATTTATTACTCTTTCTTTTACTAATACTTTGTTGCGTAGTCAGGTTTATCCTTATTCAATCGATGTTAAAGAGAATGGAAAAACAACCAGTAAATATGGGTTGATAACTGAGGAGAAGGTAAAGGTAACAGAACCTACTTTTGATTTTATTGAGCCATTCAAAAGAAATAATGAATATGATTTTACGCTTTATTACATTTTCGATGTAAAAGGGCCAGCTCAATACTATGATGGTAGTATCAGAAATGATGTACGTGGTAAGGAGAAAAAGGGACTCATAGATTCTAGAGGTAAACTATGGTTTGAAGAATTTAATGATAAATCTTTGACTTATGATGGAAATGGAGTAATTGCACGATTATATAAAGGGGATTCGCTTAAAATAATAAATCTTCAATCTAAAAAATTAATCTTCTCTCAAGAAAAAACAGAATTTATAGACTTATTAAAGGATGATAAAAAATACTATATTTTAATAAAGAATACAAAAAAAGAAGCTAACCATACTTATTTTCTTATAGATGAAAATGGAAAAAGAAACAAATTTTTGTCCTCTACATCAGATTTTAATAAAGAACCCACTTATTTAAGGTATTTAAGACATATAGGAAAGCGGCTTGTATTTGTTTATAAGGAGAAAAAAGACGACGAACCTACATATATGGGGACAGAGGGTGAAGTGTATACAATGGAGGATTTTAAGAAAGATAATAGATTAAGGGAGGAAAATGAGCCATTAAGTTTTTATACTGAATCTGGATTAGATGATGACTTTGTTGAAGAGACTTTAGAGAGAAAAGATAGAAATCTAATCATTGGTGATGTAGAATATATTCTTGGTAATTGGTATGAAAACAAATTTGGAAAATTTTTAATACAAATTAAAAAAGATGACAAAATAGGGCTAGTTGATATTTATGGTAAAATTGTATTGCCATGTGAATTTACCTGGATTAATGAACTATACATTCCTGGAAAAAATAAGCAAGAATTTTTGAAATTTCATACCAAGAATAGAGAGAAAGGAATAATTAATTTATGGGGTAGAATAATTTTAGAACCTCTTTATCATAGAATCGAATATTTTGAAAAATTAAAATTATTTTATGTATTCTCTTCGGGCTGTAAGGGATATGCTTCTCTTGGTGGAAAAGTATTTCTACCTAAAGAATGTATAGGCAGATAGATTTGTTCTTTAAATCATTAATATTTTAAAAACAATTAATTTCCTTTTTTCTTAAAAGAGGTTTTTGCTATGTAATACTTGAAATATTTCACTTTCACCTAACTGTTCTGTATATTTGTAACCATACAATACACTTCTACTTTTAAGGCACTACGGTAAAAAGTGTGGGTAGCTAAAAATGTGTGACAACTCAGGAGAGTTGTGTTACTTTAGCCTAGCAATGTATACGTAACACGACTCTCCTGAGTCGTAAGCTTTTTGATTCACCCACAGTTTTCACCGTAGTGCCACTTTTAATTAAGCCGACCCACATTTTTACCGACTCTTATATACATTAAATGCGAAGTTTCTTCCTTTCTATTCTGGTATTACTAACTGTTTATACAACAGCTTTAGGACAGGCGACTAAAGAAATTTTGGTTTCTGGTCAGCATCAAGCAACTTCCATTGAAGCGATACTGAATTATTTAGATACCAATTTTCCGATTGATTTTTATTATCAAAAAAAGTGGCTACCTACCAATCCAATTACCTTGCAATATGATCAAGAACCTATCGAAAAAGTACTAGGTACAATTTTGCAAAATACCGATTTGGGCGTGAGTGCTTTTGATGATTTCGCTTTTATCATTGCTCCCAAAAAAGACTTAGGGAAAGCCTATTCCTCCGATTATTTTGCGGCAAAATATCAAGTAGAAGAAACAGAAGTTACAGGAGGGCAGCCAAAAGCCTTCGTACAAATAGGCGAATCCACGAATATTGCTACTTCGGGAAAAGCAAAAATTAGCGGAACGGTAAGTGATAATGGAATCCCTTTAATTGGCGCTTTAGTATTTGTAGAAAAGTTGAATATCAATACCGTAACTGATATTAATGGAGCTTACGAATTGGATGTACCGATTGGCAAACATGAACTAAAAGTACAATCCATTGGGTTTGGAGATTATAGCCAAAATATAGAAGTGTTTAATGCAGGGACATTGCCCATTACTTTAACCGAAGAGGTCTATGAATTAGGAGAAATTGTAGTGGCTGGAACGGCTAGTGATGAGAATGTTCAATCCGCCCAAATTGGGGTCGCTCGCTTAACGCCCACAGAAATTCGACAATTGCCTTCTTTTTTAGGAGAAGCCGATGTCATCAAAAGTTTATTTACCTTACCAGGAGTCAGTACCGCAGGAGAAGGGGCAAGTGGCTTTAATGTAAGGGGTGGAAATATCGACCAAAATTTGGTGATGCAAGATGGAGCATTGGTTTTTAATTCTTCCCACGTTTTAGGTTTTTTCTCCATTTTTAATGCAGATGTAATTAAAGGGGTAGCGCTATACAAAGGCAATATTCCTGCTCAATATGGTGGTCGTTTATCGTCAGTTTTAGATGTAGAAGTGAAGGATGCAGACAATGAACAGTTTAAGCTAAGAGGTGGAGTAGGGATTGTATCGAGTAGGATAGTCGCTGAAATTCCATTAATCAATGGAAAAACATCTTTGTTAATTGGTGGTCGGAGTTCTTACTCAGATTGGTTGATGCGGCGCGCTAAAAACTTAGACATTAAAAAGAGTTCTGCTTATTTCTACGATTTTAATGCGAAGCTAAGTCATGTCCTAAAAAATGGCTCTAATTTATCTTTGGGGTATTACCAGAGTTATGATTTCTTTCGATTCTCAGATGAATTTGGTTATGATTGGGGCACTAAATTGGCAACTTTTGATTGGAAACAATTAATTACGACTAACTTTTCGGTTGATGTAAAAGTAGCTTATGGAGATTTAAATAACTCCTTTTTTGATCCTACGGGTTTCGATAGTTTTACTTTAAGAAATGGCTTAGAACATGTAAAAGGAAGACTTAATTTTTTCTTGACTGCTTTTAAAAATCATGAAATTCGGTTTGGTGCTTCCGCTATCCGATACATAGGTGCGTCAGAAACGTTGAGTTCAAGAGGAGAATTATCCAATATTCAAGGCTTAACCATTCCAAAAGATAAGGGCCAAGAAGGCGCCTTTTATATTAATGATGAATTTGATATTGGGGAGAAATTGTCTTTTTCAGTAGGTTTACGATATAGTATTTATCAACATCTAGGTGCTAGAACAATTAATCTTTATGAAAATGAAGTTCTATTAGACCCTGATGAAGTCATCGGACAAACAGTTTATGAAGAAGGGGAGGTAATCAAAGATTATAGCGCCTTAGAACCAAGGGTTTCTATGAAAATAGGCTTGGGGATTGCTAATTCTGTTAAAATGAGTTACAACCGAATGGCGCAATACATCCACTTAATTTCCAATACTTCTGCTTCTACCCCTATAGATATTTGGCAAGTCAGTACGCCTTATATTCCACCCCAATTGGCGCATAATTATTCGATTGGTTATTTTCAAAACTTTAAGAATAATCGGTGGGAATCCTCCATAGAATTTTTTTATAAAGATATTGAGCAATTAGTAGAGTATAAAGATTTACCCCAATTATTGCAAAATGCCCAATTAGAAACAGAGTTATTGATTGGCGAAGGGCGAGCCTACGGAGCTGAATTGGCGATAAAGAAGAATAAAGGACGATGGACAGGACAATTGGCTTACACTTATTCCCGCTCAGAAAGAAAAGTGGCTGGAACTTTCGCTACGACAACCATCAATAATGGAACATGGTTTCCTTCTAATTTTGATAGTCCGCACAACCTCAACTTAGTTTTTAAATACCAAGTCAATCGACGACATTTGTTTTCTGCTAATTTTACTTATCGAAAAGGACGACCCATTACCGCACCTGTGGCAGCGTATTCTATAGGAACAGTAGAAGTGCCTCATTTTTCGCCAAGAAATTTATTTAGAATTCCAGATTATCACCGCTTAGATTTAGCGTATACACTCAACAGAAATGCGGTGAGGAATGCTAAATTTAAAGGGAGTCTAACTTTTTCTATTTATAACATTTATTTTAGAAAAAATGCCTTCTCTATCTTTTTTAAGCGATCTCCAGGAACGCCAGCCAATGCTTTTAGACTGGCTGTATTAGGAAGTGCATTTCCTGCGGTAACCTATAATTTTGAGTTTTGAAAATAGCCACGCCATTATAAATCGACGATATCAATGATTCCAAAAAGATTATATTATTTACTTTTTAGTTGCCTATGTTTAGCAATAGCTTGCATAGACCCCTTTGAACTAACAATAGAAGATGGAGAAACGGAGTTTTTGGTAGTAGATGGTACGTTTACACCCGATAAACGACCTCATACCCTCAATATGTATTATACCAATAGTCAAATTGTTCGACGGAGAAGACCCTTAGAGGGAGCAATGGCCTATTTGGTTAGCGAAGATGGTTTACGAGAAGCCTATAAAGATTTAGGGGAAGGTAATTATGAATTGGCTGGAGCAGAGATTCAAGGACAAGTAGGTCGTACTTATTTTTTAGAAATTGATTTACCTAATGGACAACAATATAGGTCTCAACCTGCGGCTATCCCTCGAAAAATCCAAGGAGATAGTGCCTACGCTCGGGTAGGTTTTATAGAAGATTTATTGATTACGGGAGCTATAGATCGGCAGGCTTTCATAGAAATTTTTGTAGATAGTCCTCCACCTACAAATGGACAGGATTACTGGTTGAAATGGGAGGTATCAACATTGTATTCCTTTCCTGAATTAGACCTTTGTGATCCATTTTCTGCTCCGCCAATTTGTTATGTTCCAGGAAATAATGATTTACAGGCAGTAACTATTTTAAATGGAGAACGGTTTGGGAATGCGAGGCTAGAAGGTCTTAAAGTGAATCAAAAGCGATTAGTACCTAGCGATTTTGAATATAGAGGCAGACATTATTTTTTGGTGAACCAGCAATCCATGAATAAGGAAGCGTTCGATTATTGGGATAAAATCAATAGAATAGCCAACCAAACGGGTAGTATTTTTGATGCACCTCCCGCAGGCATCCAAGGAAATCTTTATAACGTAAATAATGAGGAAGAAATGGTTTTGGGTTACTTTGAACTGGTGAATACGGATAGTCTCAGAGCCTTCGTGACTGCGGGACAACTATCAACAGATTATGTTTTTCCCGTTAGAGTCTGCCCTGGTGCTTTCTTTACAACTCGGCGAATGGATCGCGCTTGTTGTGATTGTTTACGTATTGAGAATGCTAGTTTAGTGCGACCTGAATGGTTTTAAATTTAGGATTTTTATATCACCCGATTAAATGCCTATGGAATGATACCAAAAAAATTGTACGCTATATTTATTGGCTGTCTACTGATGGCAATCGCTTGTATCGATCCTTTTGAATTGACTTTAGAGGACGGAGCGACTCAATTTTTAGTGGTAGATGGGGCATTTACTCCAGCCAAGCGATCACATATCCTTGAGCTATATTATACGAATAGTCAAATTGCTCGTAGGAGAAGACCTGTTGAGGGCGCTATGCCTTATCTAGTGGATGAAAATGGTCAACGAGAGGCGTATAAAGAACTAGGGGAAGGCAGTTATGAATTAAAGGGAACCGATATTCAAGGAAAAGTAGGAGCGACTTATTTTATAGAAATTGATTTAGTGGATGGGACAAAATACCGATCCAGACCCGCAGCAATTCCGCAAAAAATAAGAGGAGATAGTGCTTATATCAAATTTGGATTTAAGGAAGAATTATTAATTACAGGTGCAATCACCAGAAAACCTTACTTAGAAGTTTTTGTGGATAGTCCCTTACCAAATGATGGAACGGATTATTGGCTGAAATGGGATGTTGCAACTTTGTATTCCTTTCCTGAATTACTTTGTAGTCCACTTGGTCCACCACCAGATATTTGTTTTATTCCTGGTAATAATGATCCTCAATTAGTCACCATTTTAAATGGGGAACGATTTGGAAGTAATCGTGTGGAAGGGGTAAAGGTCAATGAGAAACGGTTGATGCCCAATGATTTTGAGTTCAGGGGAAAACATTATTTTTTGGTCAATCAACAATCTATTACTAAAGAAGCACACGATTATTGGGATAAAATAAATCGAATAGCCAATCAAACTGGAAGTATTTTTGATGCACCGCCGGCAGGGATCCAAGGAAATCTCTATAATGTCAACGATGAAACGGAAGTGGTTTTGGGGTATTTTGAATTAACGAACATAGATAGTTTGCGAACCTTTATCACAGCGGGTTCTTTATCAACTGAATATACTTTTCCAATAAGAGTTTGTCCCGGTACTTTTTTCTTTACTAGAGAATTTTTTATAGAATGTTGTAATTGTGAACGAATAGAAAAGGCTAGTTTAGTACGACCTGAATGGTTTTAAGAATTAATTAAATTGTATGATAAAATATTACTTTTTTTTGCTACTACTTTGTTTGACTGCTTTGGAATTAACCGCTCAAACACGGGAACCTATTCAAGTACATTTTGATAAACCCTTCTATGTGGCTGGAGAAGATGCTTGGTATAAACTCTATTTTCAAATAGCAGCTACCGAGATGCAAAGTAAAGTAGCAAGAGTGGAATGGATAGCCCCTAATGGTCGTATGATAGCGCAACAGAAACTGAGTATTACGGACAATTATGCTATAGGAGATATGGCGATTCCTTATAACTGGCAAGAGGGCAATTATCTTTTTCGAGCGTATACTTTATGGGATTTGAATTTTGGGGAAACTGCTAGTTTTCAACAAGTTATTCCTATTTATAATTTGCAAGAGACACCTAAAGTTGCAATAGAAAAAAAGGTGGTGATAGATGCTATACCTGTTACTGAAAAGGAATCCCCTTTGAAAATATCGTTGACTACCAACCAAGTGGCCTACCATAAGCGGAATGAAATAGCCTTGACCATTAAGATGACGGACCAATCAGGGCAACCTATTAGTGGACAATTTTCTGTATCTGTGGTGGATGGGAATTATTTTTCTAGCCAAATGATGCTTCAGGAGCATACTTTTTTACCCCAGAAACAAAAGGCTCAAACAACCTTTTCTGAGACATACCAAGCAGAGCAATCTCTAGTATTACGGGGCGAATTAAAAGATGAAAAAGGCGCATTAGTAGACACTCGATTTTTGAGTTTATTTTTTCCCAATCAGCGTACTTTTAAACAAACAGGTATTAACAAAGGACTTTTAAACTTACCAATTGCTAAATTTGCAGGGACACAACCGATTCAGATTTTTGACATGAATCCTTTTCATGTTCCTATTCCAACCGTAAGTTTAATTAACTATCAACTAAAAAATACTTTTGTGGCTAAGCCTTTAGTTCGCTCTACAGGAATTGCCAATTATTTATTTTTACTAAGTAAATATCGCCAGTATAGAGAGACTTTTCAACAAGAAAACCCTGATTATGGAATGGTTAAAGGAGTAACAAAACTGAAGTGGGAGGCTGATCAATCTTATTCAATGGATCAATACAAAGGACTTTCTGATTTGGCGTCGTTTGTCAAGGAGGTCATTCCAGATGGTCGAGTTGTCAACGAAAAAGGAGGAAAAAGCATTCGCTTACGATATGCGGAAAAAAGACTTTTTAATCGCTTACCTCCTTGGTATCTAGTGAATGGTTGGTTGACTGATGATGAAGCATTGGTCTTAAAATTACCTTTTAGAGAAATTGAGCAAATTGACATTTTTAATAGTAAGAAACGTATTGGTCAATACCTAGATGGCTCTATGATTAGTCGGGGCTTAATGGCAATCACAACAAAAAATGGAAAAACACCTGATCAACTTATCAAGAAATCCAATAATTTAACAATAACGGGTTATTATCCAATTCGACAATTCCCCAATGTTGGAATATTAGACGAGCATATTCCCGATTTTCGTCCTCTGATTTATTGGAACCCGACTATAATAACGAAGGCTAGTGGAGCTACAAAAATTCGTTTTAAAACCTCCGATTCTATAGGAACTCATTGGATAAACGTAGTTGGACAAGCGACTAACGGCGAAATTGTTACGACCCAGCTAGGATATAAGGTGACCGTTGAATAAGTTTGAATTTTGGACAGCTTGTTCTATGGTATTACTTCTTGTAAGAACATTAGACTTGTTACTCCTTAAAATTACGGTCATCTGAAAATGTCTTTTCCCGCTATTTTTCACTTAAAAATTCTTCAATAGAAGGACTATTCAAGAGTTTTTAAGCAAAGACTATCGAAAAAATTCAAATTTCATATAAGCATTTTTCAAAAGGTAACAAGTCTATTTAATTTTTTTACTTTTACGAAAACATCTGGAATAGATTTCCTAAAACCGTCGATAACTTTTTTAGGAAATATTCGGTTGGGTTACGAGTAAAATCAAGATTAAAAGTCATTGATAGAGGAGTGACTTTCTAGCGGAATCAGGATGTTTTTATTTTATAAATTAAGCGATAAAATATATATGCAATTGCTGTTATTAATAAAAAGGATATTGCTATACTTGATAGTAGCAACTTGGCTAGTTTTAGTCAATTTGTCTTGTCAAAATGAACCAGAGATCCCGTTATTTTTATTACGTTCTGCAACAGTAACAGGTATTGATTTTAAGAATCAATTAGTTGAAAATGACGATTTTAATATCATTGAGTACCTTTATTTTTATAATGGAGGCGGAGTTGCAATTGGTGATATTAACAACGATAATTTACCTGATATTTTCTTTACTGCCAACCAAACGGCCAATTGCTTGTACCTTAATAAGGGGAATTTTAAATTTAAAGATATTACAGCAACGGCAAGAGTTGGTGGTGACGGAAACTGGACAACGGGTGCGAATATGGTCGATATAAATGCAGATGGTTGGTTGGACATTTATGTGTGTAACGTGAGCAAATACAAGCATTTTAAGGGTAAAAACCAATTATTTATCAATCAACAAGATGGTACTTTTGAAGAAATGGCTGCCGAATATGGTTTAGATTTTGAGGGCTTTTCTACACAATCTGCCTTTTTTGACTATGATATGGACGGAGATTTAGATATGTATTTATTAAACCATTCCGTGCATTCTACGGAGTCATATCAAGATACTAGTAAGACCCGAAAAAAAAACGAACTAGCAGGAGATAAATTATTTCGGAATGAGTTGATAAACGTAAGTGCCTCCAGAACTTTAAGTTCTGGAGGCACCAACGCACCTCAATTCACAGAAGTAACGGTGGCAGCAGGTATTTATAATGGAAATGCAGGTTATGGATTAGGGATAGGGATTGGAGATTTGGATCAGAATGGCTGCCCTGATATTTACATTGGCAATGATTTTCATGAAGATGATTTTGTGTATTTGAATAATTGTGATGGTACATTTACGGAAAGTGCCCAACAATTATTTGGACATACCAGTCAATTTTCAATGGGTAATGACATAGCGGATATTAATAATGATGGGTTATTGGACGTGGTGACGATGGATATGAAACCAGCACAGGAGGAGTTATTGAAAAAATCGGCAGGGATAGACCCTTATGATATTTATGAATTTAAGCGCACCTTTGGGTATCACGATCAATTGCCTCGAAATATGTTGCAATTGAATAGAGGGGGGCGTTTTTCTGAAATAGGACAATTAGCAGGGATGGCTGCTACGGATTGGTCTTGGTCTGCTTTAGTCGCAGACTTTGATAATGATGGTTGGAAAGATTTACATATTACCAATGGCATTGTTCGTCGACCAAATGATTTAGACTACCTTAAATTTATTGCCAATAAGGAAATCCAAGCCAATGCTAGCGATTTGGAATTAGCCGCTCAAATGCCTGATGGAAAAGTGGCCAATTATTTCTTTAAAAATAATCGTGATTGGACGTTTAGTAATACCACTAAAAATGCAGGAATTGACCGTCCTTCTATTTCGAATGGGGCCGCTTATGCCGATTTAGACAATGATGGAGATTTGGATTTAGTGGTGAATAACATTAACGAAAATGCCTTTATTTATGAGAATCAAAGCAGCCAATTGGCTGACCTGAATTACTTGTCCATCAAATTGGAAGGAAGTGCATATAACCCTCGTGGGATTGGTGCAAAGGTGACTTTGTTTAATTATAGTCATCAACAATATCAAGAATTAAACCCAGTTAGAGGGTGGCAATCTTCGGTAGATTATCGCTTGCATTTTGGACTAGGAATGGTTGATACCGTAGATTATTTAGCGATAGAGTGGCCTGATGGAAAAAAGCAATTGGTGGAATTAATCCCGACTAATCAGCAAATAACTTTAGCTTATAAAGATGCAGAAAATTTTGAAGGAACAATAACTAGGGAAAACCTTTTTAAGAAAGTTAAAGGAAATAAAGGAATCAATTTTCAACATCAGGAAAACCGTTTTTCTGATGTAAACCGAGAACGTTTAATTCCATATTTGTTATCCACACAAGGACCAAATATTACGGTAGGAGATGTTAATGGCGATGGACTCGAAGATTTTTACGTCGGTGGAGCAAGTAAACAAGTTGGTAGTTTATTGCTACAAACTAGTAATGGAAATTTTACTAAAAAGGAACAATCAGTATTTGAACAAGATCAACTCAAAGAAGACATTGCGACTTTATTTTTTGATGCCGATAAAGATGGAGATTTAGATTTGTACGTTGGCAGCGGAGGAAATGAATTTTACCATAAAAATGAAAATTTAAAAGACCGTTTATATTTTAATGATGGATTGGGGAATTATACTAAAAAGGAGATAGCCTTGCCTAGTTTTTTTAATCAAACTGCGGTGGTTATTGCTGCCGATTTTGATCGTGACAACGATTTAGATTTGTTTGTCGGTAGTCGGTCAATTCCTGTCAATTATGGGCTACCTCCAGCCAGTTATTTATTAGAAAATGACGGCAAAGGCAATTTTACAGACATAACCGAAAAAGCAGCACCTGAACTTAAAAAAGCAGGAATGATTAAGGATGCCATTTGGACGGATTATGACCAAGACAAGGATCTTGATTTAATGCTAGTAGGGGAGTGGATGCCCATTACAATTTTTGAAAATGTAAAAGGTCAATTGAAAATTGAAAATTCTATCCCGATGCTTTCGGGAGAAAAATTTACAGGTTTTTGGAGTAGCATTGCCGCAGGGGATTTTGATAAAGATGGAGATGAGGACTATATCATAGGTAATTGGGGGCTAAATTCCAATTTAAAAGCAACTGAAAAAGAACCAATTAGCTTGTATATCAAAGATTTTGATGAAAATTTAAGCAGAGATGCTATTCTAACTTATTACCAACAAGGAAAGGAATACACATTTTATGGATTGGATGAATTAACAGGGCAATTAGTTTATTTAAAAAAATCGTACCGAGAATATAAATCGTTTGCGGAACACACTTTTCGGGAGGTCTTTCCAAATGAAAGACTCAAAGGAGCGATGCGACAGCAAGTAAACACCCTTGAATCTGTATTGATGAAAAATAATGGAATAAATGGATTTGAATTAAGCCCTTTGCCATTAGCTGCCCAATTAGCCCCAGTACAGAGTATAGTGGTTGAAGATTTTGATAAGGATGGAGATTTAGACGCCCTTTTGAGTGGTAATTTTCATGAGGTTCAACCTGCTATCGGAAAAATGGATGCCAGCTACGGCACTTTTTTAAAAGGGCATGGAAATGGTCAATTTGAGGTTATTACCAATAAAAAAAGTGGTCTTTGGCTAGAAGGACAGGTAAAAGATATTAAAAAAATAATTATAGATAAAAAACCATTTTTTTTAGTCGCTAGAAATAATGATTTTATTCAGGTTTTAAGTATGGAATAAATTAGATGCTAGGCGTTTCTATTCTTCGTTCCCTATACTATACAACGCTACTTCTTTATTATTCCGACCAACAAGAATACAAGCTTTTTCGCTAATATTTAAGGAAATAAAATCTCTAATTTCTCCCTTAACAGAAAAACCTGATTTCTGAGGGGGTAAAGCCTGAAAAATTCCTTGCCCATTTCCTTTCAAAAATGAGCCGTAACTGCCATCGTATATCCCAACTTCGGGCTTAGACCGATAAAAATTACCACCTAGTAATATATCTAAATGACCGTCTTTGTCTAAATCTTGTACCAAGATAGCGTAAATGGGGGCTAATTGTGCTTCAATTGGCAGGGCTTTTAACGTATAAGTACCATTCCCATTATTCATTGCTAAACTAGTTTGGGTGGTATAAACAGAGGATTTAGCTGCAGTTCTTAGTTGTTTTTTATCAAAAATAGCTTCGATTGATTGTCCTTTATAATCTGCATAATGCAAATACTTTTTCTTTAATGCGGGTAATTGCATCACCAAATCATGTCGCAAAGCCATTGGATAAGCTTGGCCATTATTATAAATAGAAATAATTTGTTCTGCACTCCTGTTTTTATCAAAATCATTAACATGCATGGTAATTGGTGTTGTTTTAGTCGCTTTAAATCTAGTATTTTGTCCATGATTACCGATGGCAAAATCTATTGCTCCATCTTGATTAAAGTCTC
The DNA here is from genome assembly GCA_965277445.1 of Saprospiraceae bacterium. Lineage (GTDB taxonomy): Bacteria > Bacteroidota > Bacteroidia > Chitinophagales > Saprospiraceae > JAFMDF01. The sequence goes on from CBDICY010000013.1 coordinate 1,630,221, forward strand.
CTGCTTTTATGCAATTCCAGAAACCATTACTTGAGTGATTAGTGATTAGTGCTGAATTATGAGTAAGGATGCCGTTTTGGTTTTCTAAGATTTTTATGGGCATCCAATCACCTACTATTACTAAATCTTGGTCCTTATCTCCATCGGTATCTGCCCAAATAGCGTCTGTAACCATACCAATTTGATTTAAATCAGGTGCTTTTGATTCGCTGATGTTTTTAAAATTCCCCTTGCCGTCATTTTCTAATAAATAGCTACTGACGGGAATACCATAAACACCAGCTTTTAATCGTACCCCAACAAAAAGATCTAAGTCGCCATCTTGGTCAAAATCAGCAGCTCGTACGCAAGAACTAACATCTGCCTTATTGTTTACAGGTAAATTTTGAGGGGATTGCCTAAAATTACCCTGTCCATCATTTATGTAAAGTCGGTCAATTAATGCGGGATTTAATCCTGTAAATTCATTGCTTCCTCTGGCTACATACAAGTCTAAATCATGGTCTCCATCCGCATCAAAAAATAAGGCATCTGTATCTTCTGATTGTTTACTTTTAGAAAAAAGGATTTCGTTGGTATTGATGAATTCTCCATCAGTTCGTTGTAAGAATAAAGCACCTGCCTGTCCCTTAGCACCTCCAATGAAAATATCTTCTAGACCGTCTCCATTTATATCTCCTTTTGCTATTTTAGGCCCTTCGGCGGAGACCATTTGATACAACAGGCGGTCTCTATTAAAATCGCTATAAGTATTTTCATGATGCTGAAAGCCAATGGGTGGATTATCTGTTACTCTTTGCAAAATTGGTTTTATAGAAGGCATCACGGGTAATTGGTTATCTGTGACAGCTTCCTTTTGGTCTAATGTGAGTAATTGATTGGTTGCAATATCTTTAACAAGATTAGTTGTGCCGTCAGGCCATTGTATGAATAATTGGTCTATTCTTTTCAGATTCCCTAATCCAAAATGTAATTTATAATCTATAGATGATTGGAATCCTTTACTAGTGACCAATTCTTGATAAAAAAGTTGTTCCCCTGCTGTAATTGTTACCTGTGCTCCTAAGGCTTTTGTATTCGCATCTTTGCCTATTAATTGTATACTTAGATAATTGTTTTGTAATAAGGAATCCGCTTCATTTCGATAAACAAAAGCAGGCATATTAACATTGTTTACTACTAAATCTAGATCTCCATCATTATCTAAATCTCCATAAGCTGCGCCATTGGAAAAACTCGGCGTTGCCAGCCCCCATTCATTTGTTTTTTTAGAAAAAGTTAGGTCTTTATTATTTTCAAAAACATAATTGGGAATGGGTTCAGAAGGCATTTTTTCGATTAGTCGAAGGATTGCTCCTTCTTCTCGATTGCGAATGGCGCCAATAATTTTAGGGTCATTGGAATAATAATTAATATAATCCTGATCCATTAAATCTTGATAAATGCCATTGGTGACATAAATATCTTTGTATCCATCATTATTCAAATCTGCCAATAAAGCACTCCAACTCCAATCTGTTGCATGGACACCTGCTAAGCGACCAATTTCACTAAACGTGCCATTTTTATTATTCAATTGTAGGACATTTCGAGTAAATTGATGATGGTATCCATTCTGCACGTTTAGCTGATACTTATTCCAATTGTCAAAAGTCATTTTAGATTTGTAGCGATCTTCTGTTTCGGGTAACATATCGGTGACGAAGATTTCAGGATACCCATCATTATTAATATCTGCCATATCCGCCCCCATAGAACCCATACTAATCTCATTGATTTGATTGACTAAATCTTCTTTAAATGTGCCGTCTTGTTGATTAATATAAAGGTAATCTCTTTCGAAAAAATCATTGGAAATATGAAGATCTTGCCAACCATCTTTATTCACATCGCCAATTGTTACCCCCAAACCATAACCGATATTACTGCCATAAATGCCTGCTTCTTCAGAGACATCGGTGAAAGTTGGTGATTTAGTGCTTCCAGAACTTGGAGTTCTGGAAGCATTTTCGTTAATCAACTCATTCCGATACAATTTATTCCCACCAAAAGGGTCTCGAATTTCTCGTAGGCCTGGCCGAATATCAAACCCTCCAACTGGACGCAAAGAATTATTCAATAAATACATATCCAAATCGCCATCTTTATCATAATCAAAAAAGGCAGCATGGGCAGATAGTCCTTCATCAGCAATACCATAAGCTTCTGCCTGTTCTTTGAATTGTAATTGACCATTTTTATCCAACCCTTGATTGATAAATAGTTCATTGTGGCGCAATTCCCCTTCTGGTTTGCCTGATTTACATACATAAATATCTAACCAACCATCTCCATTCACATCGGCAAAACTTACGCCACTTGACCAAACATTTTTAGAAGCCACGCCTGCTTTAGTCGTAATATCCTCAAATTGAAAATTTCCTTTATTTAGATATAATTTATTGTCCACCATATTTCCACAAAAGAATAAATCGGCTAGTCCATCTTTATCCAAGTCACCGATAGCAACACCGCCACCATTGAAGAAATTTTTAAAAATGTAAGGATTAAAATCGTCTTGATAAGTCAAGTTATTGCTAAAATTAACCCCTGTTTTTTCACTAGGTAAAAGGGTAAATAGCGTAGCATTTTGTTTTTTTTCTTGACAAGCAAAAAAAGTGACTATTAAAACTAGCAAAAGGAATTTTCTCATTGAAGCAGCCTTATTGATGATAGATTAAGTGTTCTAGGAAACTAAAGGTTGGTAGCGGTGCGAAGTTACTAATTTTCCTATTAAGGGACGAGGAAAATAATAACCTACCAGCTTGACGGATTCTTTTTCCTTTTAGCTGCGTTAAAATTTTTCAATGTAGCGAAAGGCTATGCTGAAAAATTTTGTGCCATAAGATTAAATGTCAGTTCACCTAACACCTAGTATTCTCCTAAAGGGTTTTCTTATAAAAATGAAAATACCCCCAGAATCTTGATTTGATTGGACATGCCTACCATCCGCAAGCAGTTCACAAACAATGTTTGTTCATAATCAAATCAAAATTTGTTATTTGATATGAGAATTTATTGGCATATAGTTTTTTATAAGAAAACCCTTTATTTTCCTATTTGCTACTTTAATCTAACTACTCCACAAAAAAATCCTTACGCATAAAAATAGGTCGCCCATCCTCCGTTATTCCTTCAATCCGAACCTCATAAGTAGCAGGTGAATCTGCGGTATAAAATTCTAATAAAGCGTTTCCTGTAGCATCAAAGGTCAGATTAGGTTGCCAATGAATAGCCGTCCGTAAATCAGGTTTTTCGTGAATCGGTAATGTTTGCGAATAGTTTGGTGCATAAAATGTTCTTGCTTGATGATAACCGGGATGAGTGATATTTAGAATGCCATTTTTTAGGTGGGCTTGTAAACTTCTTGGCCCATCTTTTCTAGTAACAATACTGATAACTGCGCCACCACCTGCATTTGGATTACTATTGTTAAAAGAGAAATAGTCAATTAAATCAGCTTCGATAGATAAAATTCGACTGGCGCTACCTACTTGACCATTCACAATGACGGTAACTGGAATTTTTATATATTCTCCTAATACATATTCCCATTTAAAAAGCTGTCCTGTTGCATAATCCATTTCATAAGCATTGCGAGGATTAAACATTCGGATTAATCGTAAACCTGTCGTCTTTGGGGGGATCCAATCAAATCTATTTAAATCGTAAACACCAAATAACGCAGGATTTAAAATATAATCAGCTTTTACGGTAATTTCGGCTAAGTCAATCGTCCAATCTTGCTCAAAGACAGAATCTATCAGACTGGCTCTTTGTTCCATTGCTAAATAATCCGCTATAATTGGAGGTAGTGATTTTGTATTATTCTTAATGGTAGGTAGTACACTAGCTGGTTTGTCTTTAGATTGCATTTTAAAGGAAACGGTACGATTTTTACCAGTTATCGCTTCTGATTCCGTGAAACCCAAGATCCTACCTTGTAAAATGAAATCTAAAGAATCTAGAAAAGGAAGATTGGCAAACTTAAAATTGCCTGCTGAATCCGTTGCTTGGGTTTCATGGTAAAATTGTTGGTTTAAAGCACTCAATGTAACGTTAGTTGGCTGTCGTTTAGTGCCATCTAAAGTAGTCGTATATCCTTCAATACTGTATCCTACTTCAACGGGAAAGGTAAGTGCTGTATCGACTGAAGTTTGCCAATCAAAACGCCGCCATTTTTTAGTCATAACTAATAAATCCAATAAAAAACGTTTCCGTTGATTAATTTGTCGAAGATAAAAATTGGGATAGTCAATAGTTTGGACTAAATCTGAATTGAGCCATAACCAAGTTTGAATGTTTTCGCTATAATTTGGATAATTGACAACCGATTTATCCGTTACACTAGCGGATACATTTAGGGCAGTTTGTAAACTATCTGGACAACTGATTTTGAGGGCAACTTTTGTCCGTTTTTGAAATTTATCAGGGCTAATCTCAACGCCCAAGAAGCTAGTGTCTATTCCGTAATCATTAAAAAGCAACCGTTCTGCTACAAGCTGATTATTTCCGTCAAATAGCGTAAAATGCGCTAAACCTGTAGGGATAGATGCTTTTGGAATGGTCAAAGTGCCATTTGTCAAGTCATTCACCATACAGAATATGTTACCTCGAACATGACCAATGACAAAGGCATCGGAGAGTTTTTCTAGTTTATCCGCAAAAAAATCTAGATACAGTTTTTCTGCATCGGTATTATTAATTTTTAAAACATAGCCTGCTTGTAGCGCTTTGGGCAATTCAAATTCGTATTGCTTCCCTTGATAAGCGATTTTTGCATAATAGGTTTTACTTGTTCTTGGAATAAAATTAAAGAGGCCAATTCCCCGATGAGTTGTTTTTATTTTGGACTGCACTTCTCCCAAGTCATCCATTATAACACCTTCAGCAATTAAGGGATTACCTGCCGTGTCAAGTACTTCAAAAGAGACATTACTAGCAAGTCCTTCTACCAAATAGCCCCCTTCTGGGTAAAATTGGGTGGTTATTAATTTTTTTGTTTTTGGTGGAAAAATCATTTCAGTTTTCGCTATTACTTGCTGAGCGACGGAATCTACTGATTTCTTGGAAGTAGCATAAACAGGAATGGTTTGCTGAAAAAAATAAGCATCTCCAAAATTCCGCATATATTCAGTATAAGCTCGAATGGTATACTGTCCAGCAAGTTGTTGCTGATTCATGGTAAAATGACCCGTTAATCTTTTTTCGGTGTGCAGCATCCATGACTTTACAATTGCTCCTTCTGGATCAATTAAATCAATATATACGACTTTACTAAGTGGACTCGTTTGGTGATCATGAGCATTCGTCAAATAAGCTTTAAAATAGAGGTCATCTCTTAAGCTGTAATAAGGTTTATTCAAATGGAGATAGACTTTTTCTTGTGGACGGGCTGTCTGTAATTGCTCTAATTGCCGCCTTCTTTGGTTAGGCCAATCGAAAAACGATTCTGGAGTGACCACATAATTATATTCAAGTGGCAATAATCTAGCTATTCGTCTTTGCGTCCAGTAACCTGATTCTTCTATTTCCTGACCATTGACAATATGACCATTTTGATCAAAAATAATTTTTCCTGCTAAGGGTTTAAGTAATCCTGTGGCATGCGTATCGCTTCCACCCGTAAAATAATTAGCCCCAAATTTTGTCACTATATTTTTATTAGCGAAAGCAAAATAGTTATTGGTGGTGATAATAGCGTGATTGCCAATTTTTTCTATGGGTATATCTTTTTCTTCAAAAGCTAATAAACGACCTTTGGCATCCATCTGAGCTATACCAAAAGTAAACTCCTCTGACGATACATTTTTGTCCCATAAAGATTTAAAAAAGTACTTTTTAGAAGCGACATAAGTCAATTGTCTATTTTTTCTAAGCTGCTCTTGATTAGTACCTTGTGTTATTAAATCTTCAAAAAAGACCTTTCCTGAGTAAACTACATGCTTTCTTTTGTCCAAATAAAAAGTATCGAGGTAAAACCTCATTTTATAGCCTAAATCATGGTTAATGATAGATAAATAATCAATAGCTTCTGCTCGAAGGTTTCGCCCATCTTCTTGAAACCAAACTACTTCTGGATTTAGGAAAGTGATAGATTTTGCCCATTTATTAGATCCAAAAAAAGCTGCTTTAAATCGCTTCATCCATTTTTTTCTCTTTTTAGATTTGCCTTTTTTTGATTTAATTTCTACCGCTGCTAATTCTAGTTCTTTAGCCACTAAATAAATAGTGTCTGGGAGTATGGATTTTTCCGTTAGGTAAAAACTTTGTGTTTCATAATTTAAATGGGTAAGCACTAATTCCGTCTTTGAAAAAGCACCTTGGTCTAGTTCAAAATAACCAGACAAATCACTCGTGGTGCTAATAGAACTATTCCGAATAAAGATAAAAGCATCACTAATCGGTAATCCAGAACCTTTCTCTAGTAACACAGTAGACAAACGTTTACTTTTTGGTGCTGCCTTTCTAGCTTCAATAACCCTAATTTGCCCAAGTAGAGCAGTCGAAAGTGATAATAGTATGGTTCCAGCCAAGAATAGGCGTAGTCCTTTTAAATATTGCTTTTTGATTATTTTACTATGCTTTTCTATAATCATAATTCAATTTTTTTGAGCTTCTTTTTGATTGGGTGAATCCCAAATTTTCGCAGTTTTTTTTGTAGCACAATCATAAGGGGGTGTATCAAAACATTCGGCAAATATTTTTTAGCCGAATAAAATTTCAAAACCCTCCCCCTAACCCCCTTCAAAAGGGGGAATTGCTCCGTGCAAACTCAAATCTTAGGAAAAAACTTTAACATTTACCCTCTTGTGAAACAGAACTTAACAGCCCTGTCTCCAAAGAGGGAAAAGTTCTGTGCAATTTGAAAAATCAGAACTTTTAATGGTGGATTTTTTCAAAACGGGTCTTTTGATACAGTCTCAAAAAAAATAACTAGAAATTCCTTCTTTGGAAATGGATTTCCAAGCTACGGATAATAAATTGAGCTGTTCCTTCTAAAATAGATAGAAGATGCTATTTATAAATAAGCATGTCTTTGTTTTTGTAACCTCATTTTGGAAAAAATTTTAAATAATGGTTGCTAAGCGATTTCAATTGATAGACAACTGGTAGAAAAGCCTTTAGGCTTTCGGAGTAAAGGTCTTTAGGCCTGTTTTTATACAAACTATTTAGTGTTTTAAGTTAGCATGTACCGACCTGATTGAGATTCAGAAAATAATGTACGTTTTTTTAGGTTCGATATTCTGTAGAGGCAATCCCTTGTGGTTGCCCAAATTGTCGAAATTTACCTCCAAAAGGGCAAGCATAAGGCATTGCCCCTACAGCTTTTTCGGTTAAAACGAATTTTCTAAAACCGTACATTATTTAATTAATTCCAATAAGGTCGGTGACGGGAAAGCCTGAAGGCTTTTCTACCAGTTTTTCTCAGATCTCTGCACCTTGAACGAGTTAGTAAAAGCAAGGTTTGGCATATCTAAGTGCCTGCTAAGACAATAATGACTAGAAAATAGGAGGAGTTAATATTTGTTAGAGAACTAGAGTATTATGTTTTGTACTATACGCTAAAAGGATTTTTCCAAGCCATAAGCATTTTAAATTACTTATAGTTTTGTACAGCGGCAAAAGCGTAATCAAAAGGACAAAATTTGTTGTGAATTTCGCATTTTGTTCCATTATATTTACGTTTCTTTACAACTTCAACCTTTAGTTTTCATACCTCATTTTTTATTAAACCATGAATTAGATTGGCCCCAACGTGCCATAGGTACGATAGATCGGTAGCAGGTAAAGGAGGCAATGAACCTCCAAATTCTCGTGCCGTAGGTACGTAAGATGCATTAGTAGAAAGCTCCATCACGTTAAATACATGGGTTGAGTAACCAAAAACACATTTAAAATGAATTTAAAAAATGTAAGGGTAGCCCTTTTTTCATTATTTGTCCTAGCTTTTTACGGTCAAATGATAGCACAAGTAAGTATCACTTTTCAAGTGGATATGAGTTATCAGATTGAACAAGGAAAGTTTAATAAAAATAATGATTGGGTAGAAACAGCAGGTACTTTTAATGGCTGGAATGGATCGGGTAGATTCCAAGATGATGATGGAGATGAGGTATATGAATTGACGATTGGTGGGTTTCAAGCGGGGGATAATATTGCTTATAAATTTCGATTAAATGGCGAATGGAACGGGCGAGAAGAATTTCCTGGTGTGGGAAATGATCGGACGCATACCGTTGGAAGTGAGCCGGAATCTTTATTTCATTGGTATAATAATGAAACGCCGCCGAATGCAGAATTAGTCGCCGATTTTAATGCCAGTTTGCGAGAATTTTACGAACAAGGCATCATCAATTATTCCGATCGTTCTTCTGGTCAAGCAGATACTTGGGAATGGGTATTTGAAGGAGGGACTCCGAATGTCTCTACGGATAGAAATCCAATTGTTCGCTACGATACCCCAGGGAAGTATAGCGTTTCTTTAAAGGTTTCAGATGGAGATAAAACGAATACCGTAGTTGCAGAAGAATACGTCAATGTGTTGGAGCGAAATACAACGGATATTCCTTGGTGGAATGAAACTGTTTTTTACGAAATTTTTGTGCGTAGCTTTAAAGATAGTGATAATGATGGTATTGGAGATTTTAAGGGATTAACGGAAAAATTAGATTATTTGAATGATGGTGACCCAACGACTACCGATGATTTAGGGATTACTGGTATTTGGTTAATGCCGATTCACGAAGCGGGAAGTTACCATGGCTATGATGTAATTGACTATCGGTCGGTGGCAGAATCATATGGTGGGATGGCCGATTTTAAAGAATTTTTGGATGAAGCACACAAAAGAGGGATTAAGGTGATTATTGATTGGGTGATTAACCATAACTCTAGTCAAAGTGAGTGGTTTAAAAATGCCGTCAGTAGCCCAAATGCCGAGTATCGAAATTTTTACCGTTGGTCGCAAAATGATCCAGGTTATGACGGTCCTTGGGGGCAAAAAGTATGGCATCAGCGGAATAATAACTATTATTACGGTGTTTTCTGGGATGGAATGCCAGACTTAAATTATCAAGAACCAAGAGTACAAGAAGAAATATTTAAAGCTTCTGACTTTTGGTTAGAAGAAATAGGGGTGGATGGTTTTCGCTTAGATGCGGTGAAATTTATGGTAGAAGAAGGGCAAAAACTAGAAGATACCCAAAGTACTTTTACTTTTTGGAAAGACTTTACCGCAAATGTAAAAGCCGTAAATCCAAATGCGTTTTCAGTAGGAGAGGCTTGGACAAATACGGAAAACGTGTTGAATTATGTCAAAGATGATCGGATTGATTATTGTTTTGAGTTTGATTTAGCAGGTAACATTATGTATGCTGTGAATGAAGGAAAAGCCGAAAATATGTACCAGCAAATGCAAAAAATGTATAATATTTATCCGCATTTACAATACGGTACTTTTTTGGCAAACCATGACCAAAATCGGATCATGGATAATTTTGGAAGGGAGGAATCTAAAGTGAAATTAGCCGCAGCCATGTACTTAACTTTGCCAGGCATTCCCTATCTTTATTATGGAGAAGAAATTGGGATGACTGGAACCAAACCTGACGAATTTATCCGTCGCCCAATGCAATGGGATGATACTCAAAATGCTGGTTTTTCGGCCGTTTCTCCTTGGATAGGCGTGGGTAGTAATTACCGTGATTTTAATGTCGAAAAAGAAGCTACTAATCCTAGTTCTTTATTGACAACTTACAAAAAACTAATTCATTTAAGGAATAATACTAAGGCTTTGCAAATTGGTACCTATGCACCCATTCCGACGAATAATAGTCGGGTTTTTGCATTTTTAAGACAACATGAAGGGCAAAATATGATTGTGATTCATAATGCAAGTACTTCAGTCATTAGAAACCTATCCCTTGATCTGAGTCAGACGAATATTATCAATAGTGGCTGGTTTTTTATTGATCGTTTAAATGAGGATGCTAGCTTGCCCATTGAATTTGTAAATAATCGCATAGATGTGGATTTTACTTTAGCAGGTAGAGGGTCAGCAGTTTTCGAAATGGGACAAACGGTTTCTACTGAATATGTTGATAATCAGCCTTATGTGAGGTTATTTCCGAACCCAGTAAGCGATTTATTGACGATTGAAACTAAAAATATTGATTGGCAAGAAACGGATTATACCATCAATGATTTACAGGGTAGAGTAATGGCTGTTGGACAAATTGATTTGCGAAATAAAACCGCTACTATTGCTACTAATGATTTACCGATTGGCATGTATCAGTTAATTTTAAAAAATAATCAGGCTGTTCAGCAGATTTTTTTTTTGAAAGGGGAACAGTAGATCAGGTAGCTTTGACCCAATTTTATTTGCTGATTTAGTAATGAGGCAGAGCCCACTATATTTTTTACTTCTATAGTTAACCGTAAGAACGAGAAAGACTAACTCTTATGGAAACACAGTCTAATACCAAAATAAAATAAATGAGTCACCAAGTTACTTTTTTGACGACCTTAGAAAATAGCCTAACTGACAATACCTTTGTCCGCTTGACATTGAGTAAGTCTAGAGTACCTACAAGTGATCTTAAAAAAGTAATTTTTAAACTAGCGGAGATTAAAAAATCCCTACATTTATCGACAACTTTTAGACATAAAACGAAGGATATAACGAAGAATTACCTTGTGGCCGAAGGAATAGAACAGATTAAACAACTCATCGACCAACAATTTTTTATCGCTAATTTATTTACGATCCAAGAAGACATTACTTTAGAAATTCCTAAGTCAGGAAAAGAAAAACTTCGACGAGGAAAACCTGCTTTTCCAGAGTTACCTGCTCGAAGTCACGATAAATCCAAACAACGATTTATTAAGGCGACTAATTATCTGCAAGCATTAGGCGTAGTGGATGCGAAAGGGCGTATTCAAAAAGATAAAGGAGATAAATACAAACAGATTAATAAATTCATTGAAATTATCGATGGTTTGGTTCGACAACATCCTATTTTAAAAAATAAACAGGATATGGAAATAGTCGATATGGGCGCAGGTAAAGGCTATTTGACTTTTGCATTATATGACTATTTAGTCAATACCTTTAAAACGACAGCGAAGGTAAAAGGAGTAGAGATTAGGCCAGATTTGATTAAAAAATGCAATGGTATCGCTCAAAAAGTAGGCTTTAAGCAATTGATTTTTGAAGAGGGCTATATTAGCGATTTTCAATTAAATAAAACCGACATATTGATAGCCTTGCATGCTTGTGATACAGCGACAGACGATGCTATTTATAAAGGAATTCAAGCCAACGCCCAATTAATTATTTGCGCCCCCTGTTGCCACAAACAAATCCGCCAACAAATTAAAGGCAGTAAAAATTTACAACCTCTTTTAGATTTTGGCATCTTAAAAGAACGTCAGGCAGAGATGATTACCGATACGATTCGAGCTTTATTATTGGAATCCGCAGGCTATAAAACGAAAGTATTTGAATTTATTTCTACCGAGCATACAGGAAAAAATGTAATGATTGTTGGTCAAAAACATAATAATCCCTTTGACAAAATGGACTATCTACAAAAAATAGTGGCTCTAAAGGCCGAATTTGGGATTGAGTACCATTATTTGGAGAAATTGATGGATTAGGCATCAGGTATCGGGTGCTAGGTGTCAGGCAGGATGCGTATTAGTCGCCAATTTAATAAATCTAACCTCATTTATCCTCGTAAGCCTATATAAATATACTATCTTTAAATATGTCGGCAATTAGCATTTCATCACTAAAAGGCTAATAAACAATTATTTAATCTCTTCAAATTCCTTTTATAATTGAGGGATATGCTCCGTAAGAAAGTATTATGTTTTAAAATATACGACTCAAAACTTTCACCTTGTACTACTTTTACTTAGCTTTGTGGAAACAATTGCTTTCCAAATAAATACTTTTACAAGTATTTTAGCAAATCCAGTCCTATTACTATCCATGAACTCTAAGGGGATTCAACTGAATTTTCATCAAATAAGGCGAGGCATAAACTATTTATTTATCCCTTTTTTTGATGCATTCAAGGTTAAGCCCAATCAGAGAAAGTTCGTGGGATTGTTTCTTGGAATTATCACCCTAAATGAAATAATTAGATATTGAGCAACTATTGTATGGATGTAATCATCGTACAAACTTATTAATTACCATCTATTGCTTAGCGTTTAATTTTATTGAATTTAGTAATTAATGAAAAATTAGGTATTATAGTGCTGAATATACTGTTTAGGCAGTACAACAACTTATTGCTTATTTTTATTAATATTGAGGGATTTGTCCTCTATTACCTTCCACCGCACTTTTCTGAATTGAATGTTCACTCTATTTAAAATTAAGGCCGTTGCTTTAACTGGACTTTGATCAAAGTTTTAACACTTTTATCTTCAAAGACAGGATTAGAAGTACACCACCTTTAAATTATTCCAACCGTTTTAAGTATAAAATTTAGTGATTCGCTAACCCGTTTAGTAGAAACATAGATAGTTTATTTTATAATAACTATTAAAATTTTCCTAACGGATTGTTTTTTCTGAGACTTATTTACAAAAAATAGTCTCAATTTAAAACAAGGGCACTAAATATCTGATTTTTAGTTGATGTTATTCAGATTGGCTTTAAAAGTAGCTTAATGAATGGATTAGATCAATTAAAAGATAGTGAAGTAATGAGTTGATATTCAATTGATTACTTCGTAATTAGCTAAGTGGACTTAGTTCACTTTCTAAAAGTTGGAATAATATTAAATAATTAAACTGAACCCCTTTTAATTAGTGACAAACATTTTCAAAACCAATCATTTTGACCATGAAGAACTGTTTACACACGTTTACTAAATGGATTTTTTGTTTACTTGCACTCGTTGCCATTAATGACCTAAACGCACAAAATGTGCGAGACGGGTTTTGTGACTATGCAATAGACGCATCCTGCGGCGTAGCTATTACCAACCAAACGAATAAAGGGGCGGCAAATGCTATCTGGGACTATCCCCAATGTAATACCTATACTTTTTCTGGACCAGAGAAAGTCTATAAATTTACGACTACCTCAACTGGTACGATTCAAATTGATTTGTCTATTTATGAGGCAAATACAGATTTGGATATTTTGCTATTGTCTAGTAATTGTACGACACCAACTTGTGTCGCTCAAAGCATTACTAGTAATGCAAGTGCTAAGACCGAACAAATCATTTATAATAATGCACCTGCGGGTACTTATTATGTGATTGTGGATAGTGAAAAAGATGTAGGAACTTACGATCTGGTAATTACTTGTAATACCTCGGTAGGTTGTAATTTAGAATACACCGTCACACCTAATCATATTTCCTGTGGTGCTACGAAAGGATCAATTGATGTAGACATATCTTGGGGGAAAGCACCCTTTGTGATAGCATGGGATAATGCCACGAATACGGTTTGGAATACTTATACCACTTCTTCTAAGAACTATAAAATTGAGAACTTGCCTGCGGGTGTATATAGTGTAAAGGTAACCGATGCAATGGGTTGTGAGGAGATGAAGAATAATATCGTTTTAACGAGTTCTGGATCTTCACTTGATGCTACTTTTTCTTCTACTCCTGCTCCTTGTGGTAGTAGTTTTGGTTGGATTAATGTAGATGTTGCTAACTCAAGTCCTCCTTATTGGGTAACGATAACTGGACCAAGATCAGGATCAGTTCAAGTAACAAGTAATACGAGTGTTATAAAAGATATGCCACCAGGCAATTACGAAGTGACTGTTGAGAAAGGAGGTTGTACAAAGACTGGTTGGGTAACGGTTGGCAAAACGGATAATTTAGATTTTGTGGCAGAAGTAACGAATGCTTCTTGTGGCGGAACAGGTTCTTTTTGGATAACGATTGATGGAGGAAATCCAACTTATACCTTAGAATGGTGGCATAAGGATGGTACTTCTAATTGGGTGCAGGTGTCTGGTAAAAGTTTCCCTTTGACTAATATGAAAGCAGGGGAGTACACGATAAAAATAACGGACAAAAATGGTTGTGCGCAAACCAAGAAAGTAACGATGGGTGGAGGTTCACTCGACTTTGCTTTAGAGTCGAATGCGGCTACTTGTGGTAGTAAAGGTTCTGTTTGGGTAACCATTAATTCGGGTACAAAAAATTTCGTAGTAGAATGGACAGGGCCAACCAATGGTTGGAAAAATACCGATAAAACGAGTTTTGCTATTGATGAGCTAGCAGCAGGTCAATATGAAATAAATATCAAAGATTCTAAAGGTTGTAGCAATACCAAATGGATAACTGTTGGGAATAATGGCGGCGCTTTAGATTTTGAATTAGAAGCGAATAGTGTTACCTGTGGAGGTAAAGGCGCTATTTGGGTAACCGTCAAAAATGGCAATCCCAAATATACCGTTGAATGGTGGGGACCCAATACATCAAAATGGGCAACTACGGAATTAAAGAGTTTTCAACTAAAAGACTTAGTAGCAGGTGATTATACCGTAAAAATTACGGATGCGAACGGCTGTAGCAATACCAAAACCGTCAAAATAAACAATGCAGGCGGTGGACTAGAATTTACTTTGGAATCATTAGGCGAAAGCTGTGGTTCTTTAGCTTCTTTATGGATTGATGTAAAAAATGGTACGTCAAAATTTGGCGTAGATATTAATGGCCCAGGGGTAAATAGATGGTTCGAGGCAAGTAGTCCGAAAATACAAGTAACCGATTTGAAAGCGGGTTATTATACTGTAAAGGTTACAGATGCGAATGGTTGTACAGGAACGAAAACCATAACCATTGAAGATAAAGGGGGGAGTTTGGATGTGGCAGTAGAAACAACAGATGCTAGTTGTGGGGGTAAAGGATCAAGTTGGATCACGATCAAAAATGGGACGCCTAAATTTATCATCGAATTATGGGGACCCAATAATGCGACTTTTTGGGCAGAGACTAGTAGTTCCAGTTTTAAATTATCTGATTTAGATCCAGGCGATTATACTCTTAAGTTGACGGATAAAAAAGGTTGTTCTACAACTAAAAACTTTAAAATAGATGGAGGTAGTTCTAATATGGGGATGGCATTGGAAGTCAATAATGCAGGTTGTGAAGACAATGGAAGGATTTGGGTGACCATTAATGGAGGCGTACCAAGCTATAATTTAAAATGGACGGGACCTACTCAAGGAGAAGTAAATTTGAACACTAGGGGCTACCAAATTAATAACTTAAAGGCGGGGACATATACTTTGACCGTCAAAGATTATTATGGTTGTTCTTATACAAAAACGGTTTCTGTTTACGGAGCTGGAAGTAATTTAAAGCTTTCCTTAGAATCGAATAATGCAACTTGTAGCCAGAATGGTTATTTATGGGCAGATATAGACAATGGTGAGGCGCCCTATAAGGTGTCTTGGACAGGAGGGGCTACTGGCGCTATTGAGGTCAATAATAAAGGATTCCAAATATCTGACTTACCAGCTGGGGCGTATTGGATAACGGTAAAAGATAAAAATGGGTGTACCGTTACCAAAGAGGTGACTATTTATAAAACAGGAGACAATTTAGCGTTTGATTTAGAAGTCAATAATGGTTCTTGTGGGTATAATGGCTACGTTTGGGTAACGATTCAAAGCGGTGATGGTCCATATTATATTTCTTGGACAGGACCAAAGAATGGAGAAGCTAGTTCTGGTAGCAATGGGTATCAAATTAGTGATTTACCAGCTGGATGGTATAAAGTTGCTGTAAAAGATAAGCATGGTTGTAAAACCATTAAAGATGTAGAAGTCGTCGGTGGCGGTGTTTTTAAAGTAACTACCCAACAAACAAATGCAACCTGTGGTAAAAATGGTGAAGTTTGGATTGATATGAACGGCGGAGTTGTGCCATTTAACATTAGCTTATCTGGGCCAGTCATTGGCAATACTTCTACTAATGGCTACAATTACCACTTTCCATCTGTTCCTCCAGGAACGTATACTTTAAAGTTACAAGATGCAACTGGTTGCGTGGTCAGCAAACAATTAACGATTACCAATAGTGGCGGAAACTTAGAAGCTTCGATTGAAGTAAATAACGCCACTTGTGACCAAGGAGGTAGAGCTTGGGTAACAGTAAGTGGCAATAGTGCCCCTTATACTATTAGTTGGGCAGGACCTACAAATGGCTCTTATATCACGAGTAATTCAGGGTACAATATTGAAAATTTATCAGCTGGAGATTATACGATTTCGATCAAAGATAATTACGGCTGTTATACTAATAAATCCATTACTATCAGTAACACTGGCAACAGTCTCAATTTGTCCCTAGAAGCCACTAGTGCTTCTTGTGGACAAAAGGGGGCTATCTGGACTACAATCTCTGGTGGTAAAGCAGCGTATACGATTGATTGGACAGGACCTTCTTCTGGGTCGGTTCAAACTAGTAATACAGGTTATCAGATTACCAATTTAGCCAGCGGAACTTATACGGTTAAAGTAACGGATAAAAATAATTGCACCACCTCTCAGTCAATTACGGTTGGGAATAATGTGCAAAATTTCACCATTACGACAGAAAGTACCGATGCAACTTGTGGTCAAAAAGGTTGGGCATGGATTACAATGAATGGTGGCAGTCCTAATTATAATATCTCTTGGTCTGGACCAATTTCAGGATCAGCTAGTACTTCCCAAGCTGGATATAGATTAGATAATTTAGTGGCTGGGACTTATACCATTACTGTTAAAGAGTATAGTGGATGTGAAGACACCAAGACGATTGTTATTAAAGATAATGGAAGTGATATTGCGTTGATTTTAGAAGCAACAGGAACTTCTTGTAATAGTAAAGGCTCAATTTGGGCAACGATTAGTGGCGGAACAGCAGGCTATAGTTATAGCTGGACAGGGCCAGTTGCTGGTTCAGCTTCCACGAGTCAAACAGGGTACAAAATTGATAACCTAACTGCTGGAACGTATATGGTAACAGTCAGAGATTCAAAAGGCTGTGAAACCGGTAAATCGGTAACGGTTGGTAATAATGTACAAGATTTCAAAATTACCGTAGAAAGCACCAATGCAACTTGTGATCAAAAAGGTTGGGCATATATTACGATGAATGGTGGTAGTCCAAATTATAATATCACCTGGTCAGGACCGTCATCTGGTGCAGTTAGTACTTCTACTACGGGTTACCGATTAGACAATTTAGCGATAGGTACTTATACGATTACCGTAAAAGATTATAGTGGTTGTGAAGATACCAAGACCATAATTATAGAAGATAACGGAAGTGATATTGGCTTAGCCTTAGAAGCAACGAATGTGACTTGTAATGGCAAAGGCTCGATTTGGGCAACGATTAGTGGTGGAACGGCAGGGTATAGTTATAGTTGGACGGGGCCAGTAGCAGGTTCAACTTCTACGAGTCAAACAGGATACAAAATAGATAACCTACCTGCTGGAACCTATACGGTAACGGTCAGAGATTCCAAAGGCTGTGAAAAACAAGAAACCGTAACGGTAAAAAGTGTCGGCGGTTCTTTAACGGTTAATTTGAATATAGCGACAACCGTTGCTTGTGAGCATGATGGTTCAACGTTGGTTTCTATCAGCGGTGGAACAGCTCCGTACACAATTAGTTATAGCGGCGCAACGACTGGTTCGGTAGTTTCTAATTCCGATAGTTATCAGTTAACTGGTTTACAACCTGGAGATTATACGGTAAATGTAACGGACAATAATGGTTGTGCTGGTAGCCAAAAGATTAAGATTTTTGATAATGGTAGTGACTTAGATATTACTTTGACGGAAACAAATGCGACTTGTGGCAATAAAG
The DNA here is from genome assembly GCA_965277445.1 of Saprospiraceae bacterium. Classification (GTDB taxonomy): domain Bacteria; phylum Bacteroidota; class Bacteroidia; order Chitinophagales; family Saprospiraceae; genus JAFMDF01. The sequence continues at coordinate 1,648,118 of CBDICY010000013.1, forward strand.
GAATGGTGCAAGTAAATATTTCAGGTGGTATTTCTAACTACCAAATCAATTGGACAGGGAATGGTTTAAGTGGTGCAATTACTACGGGGAATAGTAGCTTTGTTTTAACAGATTTACCAGCTGGAACTTATACTATAACCGTAAAAGATGGAATCGGTTGTTCCGTAACAAAATCTAGTACGGTTACTAACCTAGGTAGCAATTTGGGGATACAATTAGTCGCTAAAAATGGTGTTTGCGGTCAAGCAGGCGCTATTGATGTGAATGTGAGTGGTGGTACAGCGAATTATGCTATTTCTTGGACAGGTCCATCTGCGGGTACCGCAACGAGTAGCTCGAATGTTTACCAAATTAATAACTTAAGTGTTGGTACGTATTCCGTTACGGTAAAAGATGCAAATGGCTGTGAGATCAAAGAAACGGTGGCAATTAACGCTGGTGGAGCAGTTGATTTTACCTTGGCTGGTACGAATGCGGAATGTAACAAAAATGGTAGTGCCTTAGTGAGTATAACTAGTGGTGCGCCGAATTATACGATTCGTTGGACAGGACCATCAACTGGTGCACAAGCGACTTCTGCCAATTCTTATAAAATTGATGGATTGATTGCAGGAACGTATAGCATTACGGTGAAAGATGCGAATGGATGTGAGTTAACAAAATCAGTAGTTATCGGATCAGCAGGTAGCAATTTAAGCTTAACCTTAACCAACACCAATGCTTCTTGTGGATCAAATGGGAACATCACCGCAACGGTAACCAATGGAGTAGGAGACTATACGTATAGCTGGACAGGCCCAGTTTCTGGTTCAATACAATCGAGTAATGCGGCTTATACAATTTGGGATTTACCAGCAGGAACTTATACGGTAAGTGCCATTGATAAAAATGGATGTAGCATCAGCAAAATTATTCAAATCAATACTGCTAGTAATGAATTAGCCTTAACGGTAGTTGGTAAAAATGCGGCTTGCGGCCAGCCTAGTAGCATTCAAGTAACGATTGCTAACGGCGTACCTAACTTCAAAATAGAATGGAGTGGTGCAAGTACAGGCACCTTTAACACAAGTGCCAATTCTTATACGATTACGAACGTAGCAAATGGCGAAACGATTGTTCGGGTGACCGATGCATCGGGTTGTTCTAAGGCACAAGCAGTCATTATTGATTCTAATTTAAATGATGTCAACTTTACTTACGAAAGTAGAGCGGCGGCTTGTAATACTAAAGGGTCGATTTGGTTGACGATCTCAGATGGCAATGCCCCTTATAATATTGCTTGGACAGGCCCAAGTTCAGGTGCTTCTGTTTCTGCGGATGAGGCGGTACAAATTACAGATTTAATAGCAGGGGTTTATAGTGTAACCATTAGTGATAAAGGTGGTTGTATGATTACACAAACGATTGAAGTGAAAAATGAAGGAGGAGGGACGCCAACTAATTTTGCTTATAAAGCAAGTGCTGTTACCTGTAATAAACCAGGAGGTGTATTATTAACCATGATTAGCGGCGTATCACCTTATACCGTAGCTTGGTCAGGCCCTACTAATGGTTCAAGAACCGCTTCTACTACGGATATACAAATTGAGGATTTAGTAGTTGGAACGTATCAAGTAACCGTAGCTTCTGCCAATGGATGTGGTGCGTTAACCCAAGAAATAGTTATAGAAGATAAGCGGACTGTTTTAGGAATTAGCGGAACAGTTACCAATGGCGTTTGTGGAGGAAAAGGATCTGTAGAGTTAAGTTGGACAGGAGATAGAGACCCTTATACCATTTCTTGGACAGGGGCATCTGTAGGTAGTATTGCGACCAATTCCAAGTCTCAAACAATCACAGATTTAAAAGATGGTAGTTATACCTTTACGGTGACTGGTTTTGATGGTTGTACCGGACAATATCAAGCAACCATCAATAACTCAGGAACCTCGGTTGTAGCGGACTTTACGTATGCGATTAATGGTAAGCAATTAGTGTTTGGCAATTTATCCTCCGCTGGAACTTATGCTTGGGATTTTGGTGATGGAAAAACGTCCACGGAAACCAACCCTACCCATACTTATGAGAATAATGGAACCTATACAATTTGCTTAACGGTAACAAATGATTGTGGAACGAAAGAAAAATGCCAGTCTTTAACCATAAATGCGGTTACAAGTGATGCGCCTTCTGCCAAAGTTGTTTTATCAGAACAATCAGGTGCAAAAGGAGCAGTTTTACAGTTACCTGTACGAGTAGAAAATTGTACCCGTATCGGTACCTTATCTGGCACGATTCAACTAGGAAATGATCGGGTTGCTCAAATCAATGGTTTGAGTCCAAATGCAATAACTCCTAATTATAATGATGCCAATCATAGTTTTAGTTACCTAGCAGGAGGAACGGGAATGGACATCACTAGTGAGACGATTTTGTTCTATATAAATGTACAATTGATTGGAAATGTTGGGGAGTCTAGTACAGTTGATTTAAGTTCTTTACCAGTTGCTTTAGAGTTGACTTGTACTGAAAATGGATTTACGCCACCAATTACCCCAGAAGTGGGAAGCGGACGTGTTAGTATCTCCACAAGTGCAGCAGTCTTAGGAGAAGTGGGTGGGAATATTCAAACCTATTGGGGAGACGGTGTAGCAGATGCTATGGTAACGATTAGAAGTACGGATCATGAAATGAATCCAATGACTAGTTTGGATGGCGATTATAAAGCAGCCGATATTCCAATGGGTTATGAGTATGAATTCAAGCCTTCTAAAACGACGAATCCAGCGAACGGTTTATCTACTTTTGGATTGTTCTTAACACAGAAATTCATCTTAGGGTATCACCCAGACGAAATTCAATCGCCTTATCAAGTGATTGCCATGGATGCCAACTGTAGTGGTACGTTAACGACTTTTGACCTTTTTGTCATGCAGCAAATGTTGGTCGGAAACCTAACCGAATTCCCTGGTTGTGATTCTTGGACATTCGTAGATGCTAATTACGAATTCCCAGCTGAATTTACCAATAAAAATGTATTCCCTTATCCAGATTCGCACACGATGATGTTAGAATCGGATAAAGGTATCGCAGACTTTATTGGGGTAAAAGTAGGAGATGTCTTAGGTAGAGCGTTACCAATTGATAATGCAATGACTACTATTGCAACAGATAGAAGCCGTAAAGTTGTTCCTGTACAAGTGAGTGCAACGGAAGCAGCGGCTGGAGAAATAGTAAGTGTTCATTTCCAAGCAAAAGACTTTACCGAAATGGTGAGTTTCCAATTAGGATTGGATTATGACAAAGCAGCCTTGGAGTTAATGGAATTTGTACCGAATACTGAAAATGAATTAGTTACTACTTTGGCAGGAATCAATCGCAATCAATTAAAAATCAGTTGGTACGATCCTGCTGGAAAAGGAACGGCTTTGGTAGAGAACGAGGACTTATTTACCCTAAAATTTGTGGCAAAGCAAAAAATAACTAACATATTAGAATCATTTACCATAAATAATCGTACATTTACATCAGAGTTACATCAGAACTCTAATGAAGCTTACCGATTTAAGTTAGTAAATAAAAGTCTTGGAAATTCGATGTTCAAAGTTCATCAGAACACGCCGAATCCATTTAAGGACGCAACTACCATTACCATAGAAATGCCTAGCGCATTAAATGCAGCAATTGTCTTGCACGATCAATTTGGTCGAACGATTCAAACCATTCAACAACCTTTAACCAAAGGTTTGAATACGGTGAATATCAATCGCAACCAATTAAGTGCAGGTGTCTATTATTATACCGTAAAGGCGGGTGATTTTGCAGCAACAAAGCGTATGCTGATTATTGAATAATATAAGTTGATAATAACTGTTTCTTAAATGAATTATTGAAGAATGTATCAAGTTAACTACTAAATCTTCTTTCAGCACTAGCTTTTCCCCCTCTGGAGGGGGCTAGGGGGAGGATTTCGATTTCAATCATTTATTTAAGAGATAGTTACCATCAAACTTTAAAGATCTATAACTTAAACGTAGTTTAGGTCGTGGTGTCACGTGAGGAAAAAAGTTTCTTCTGAGGAGTGCATTGCGTACCTGACAAAATCAGAACTTATCAGTTTTGGGATGGAAAAGCCCCTCGGATGCGAGGGGCTTTCTTTGGTTTAAGGGGCAGCTTGGGCATTCTTGCCCGAGTGAATCGTATTATTTTAATCATTTAGTTGATCTGAGTATTCAATCTCAAAAGGTAGTTCTTTGATGACAACGCCTTCTATTCCTGCTGATTCTATGGCTTGTTTTAGGCGTTCGCTGATGATGAAAGTGTAACCAGGAAAAACTTTTGGGAAAAAACACAAATCGTTTTCTTGAAAGGACTTTTTGAATATTGCTTTTTCAAAACCTAAATTATATATATTGTTTACTGATTCTATAAAATCATCTTTAGAGGAAAAGTTGTAATATTTATTCCCACGTTTTCTTGTCCTCATTACATTCCACTCAGTAAAATTGCTTTTTTCCCAATCAATAAGGTTCAAATATTCATTTCTTTTTGAATGCCAGATGAAGTAATCATGGTGATTTCCTTCAAACAATAATTTAGCTGGATAGAATTTACTTAAATTGTTATCAAAATTTTCAAATAGATGCTTGAATTTTGGGGAGACTAAAAATAGGATTCCTCCTCCATTTGGTCTAGGGGAGACTAAATCATGAATATCAACAAGAATCCAAGGTTTTTGATGCCAGTAATTTTCTTCAGAGTTCTTTAAATAAAAGTAGTCAAAAGAAACATTATCAGGATAGAATTCATCTTCCAAACCTTCTTTATTAAAGAGGTATTCCTTGTCTTTTACCAGATCTCCTTTAGCTACAGGATATACTCTATTTTCAACTTTACATCCTCCTAGTTTTAATAAATATTTTTTCATCTCATAAAGTTTATTTGGTAAATATACTGAACTAGCGGAAATTAATAACCAAATTTTGCCAGTTGCCGATGAATTAAGATTGTATCTTAATTCGAATATCTTTTAAGTTTTTAACTTGCCTTATGACTATTATTATCGCAATTTGACAAATTATTCGAAAAGCTTAAAATATCTATAGCTATTTCATAAGATTTCAAATTAATTTCTGATAAAGAATGATTATTTTGAAACAAGCTATTATTCGTATCAATGTAATAAATCTTGTCCATATTATCTTCACCATATCCAACATAAAAACCATCAAAATCATGTTTAGATACTGCAATTTTCAATAACTTGAAGTGTTTATGAAACCCTTTTTTTCCAAACATTAGATCGTGATGATATATAAATTTTGTCACTTCTGGCAAGCTCATGAAATAAGTTAGTACATATTTTATTCCATTAATCCTTGCAGTTATTGGATGACTTCTCATTCTATCATCTTTAACATAATAAAGTCTATTTATGGTATCAATTTCTCCAGTATCATACCATAAAAGAAATTCGAAGTATACCTTAGGAATTTTTTTAATGGGCATAAATTTTTCAAATTCTTTTAATATTGCTGCATTATACTTACTGTTAGGTTTTAATACATTTGTGCCTTTTCTTGGTATATTTAAATACATTGTAATATTATTTATTCTGAATCTTGATTCCCGATTCCTTAAACTTACAAGCTGCTCAGCCATAAAATAGATATAACTACGGACAAATTCCAAATTATTTCCCCACTTTTAATTCCCCCACTTTCATTTAATTTCAAACCTACCTATCTTGCGCCTCCTTCCTAACCAATACACCAACACATTCAAATAATGGAGAAATTTTGGAGATTGAATCATTCAAAATTTAAAATTTATCATTCAAAATTAATATATGAAAATCTTAGTCATAGGAGGTGGAAATATGGGGTTAACGTATGCCCAAAGTTTTTTAAGAGCTAAAATCACGACCCAAAGGGATATGATGATTTTAGAAAAGAATGCCAAAAAAGCAGAAGAATTAGCCAAAAAGGATATAGGGACGGTTTATGGGAATCCAGAAGACTGCTTGAATAATGCGGATTTAATTATTTTAGCGGTAAAACCACAAGATACGGATGCTTTATTTGCGAGTTTAAAACCTTATGTGGATGAGCAACAGGTCTTTGTGTCCATTATGGCAGGCGTAACTATCGAAACGATTTCTACCGCTTTAGGTGTAAAAAAAGTAATTCGGGCGATGCCTAATTTACCTGCTCAAATTGGTATGGGGATGACAACTTTTACCTCTACCGATGAGGTGACAAGGATAGAATTAGTGATGGTGCAAAATCTAATCAATACCACAGGGAAAACGGTATACGTTGAAAATGAGCAGTTTATAGATGCAACGACAGCTATTTCTGGTAGTGGTCCTGCTTATGTCTACTACTTTATGCAAGCCATGATGGAAGCAGCTAAAGAGATGGGCTTTACCGCCTCAGAAGCAGAATTATTAGTGAGCCAAACTTTTAAAGGAGCTGTCGATTTGTATAATAAATCGAATTTATCTTGTGCAGAATGGATCGCTAGAGTCTCTTCCAAAGGTGGAACGACCGAGGCGGCAGTCAAGACTTTTAATAAGCATAAAGTGCATGCAGATATTATACGAGGAGCTAAAGCTGCTTTGGATAGAGCTATTGAGCTAGGAAAGAAGTAAGAAATGACTAAAAAATTAGTATCTAACTTTTTCAGTTAACTGGCTTATCCAACTTTGGAAATAATCTGAAAAAACTGGTTTAGGTGGTGTTTTTTTATATTCAATGGATAAGTGATAAGCACTTCTTTTATACAGGGTATCCAATATTTGGCCAAAATCTAATTTAGCATCAGTATCTGGTTCGATGAGCGGAACAGGAATTATAGGTAGCCTGTCGTTTACATTAAAGTCCCAAACTACTGTATTTTTGGAATTCACTCTCAACAAATTGATAATATAATGGGTATTGGGTAAATCTGGGTGGCTAAAAGGTCGTTCCCCTCTTCTTAGTAAATCTATTTCTAGCAAATGAACTTTACTTTTACTTAGTTTATCTCTTTTTTTTCGATAACTTTTTAAACCAGGATTTCTTTTATTGACGGGAGAAAATATTTCGATTACTGTAACTAATTCGTTATTGTTGCGCTTCCTAATTTCAAGATAGGGTATATTTACCTTCGTTGGTGAAGTGGTTGGGATTTTAATAGTTGGTGGAGAAATTGCTGACGATTTGTAGTTTGAACTGGCTGGTTCATTGAATGTATCTAATTTTTTAGAAACCTCTACATCTGGATACATTATCGTAATATCTTCTAAAGGATTCGTATCTGTTTCTTTTCGGATTTCTGTTCTTGCTACATATTTATTACCCAATTGAGGCACTAGAACTTCCTTGATAATAAAGGCTAATCCATTATGCACATCAGGCCACAAATAGCCTTCTAAAAAGGGATCCATACCAGGAAAAGGACTTTTCATAATAGGTTTTTTTAGTGTAGAGTTACTCAAAGTTAACCATTTTTAGGGTAAGATGAAATCCACTCTTTAATTGTTTTTACAATCGCTGCCGAATTTTTTACCCAATTAAAATGATTTAATTGAACGCCCGTTGCTGCCTTTGTCAAGGTGAAATTCGTAATAGGGGCAGCCGAATTAAACTTTTGGTATAAGTGAACCATCGCTGCTTTTGGGGACATCCAATCGCCTTCAATATAAATAGCTAGAACAGGCATTTTGAGTTGGTCTAAAGCGACTTCATAATCAAGTGAATCACTAGCTAATTGATACGACCCCGTTTTACCAACGTGACTCCAATCTTTCATTTGGGTTTTGGCTGCCTTACCACCAAATCCTACTTTATGCCCTGGGAAATAGCCAAGTAGTTGACTCATTAAATTAAAAATATAATAACCAAAAAGATTGGCATAGCGTTGTTTACCTGTCCAACCTTTATAATAGACGGAATTAGCGGCAGTTAAGATTAATCCATCTAATAAATCAGGATATTTAGCTTGTGCTAAAGCGGCAATTTGCCCACCCAAACTATGTCCTAAACCGTAGATTTTTCGATTGGGAAATTCTTTTTTGATTACCTCCGCTATCATTTTTAAGTCTTCCACCATCTCTAAATAACCAAAATCTACTTTGTTAGAAGGTCTGACCGAAGATAAACCCAATCCTCTTAAATCTGCGGTAATAGCCATGAATCCATTTTGTTGTAATTGCTGTACAAATGGTTCGTAATAACTCGCTTTAACGCCCATAGCGGGCAGTATTAAAATGATGGGGCTATCTGTGCTATTGCTAGAATAAACAGTTATTTTAACAGAAGCTTCGTCGCTTAATTGAATGTCTATTTGTCGATTTTCCATCTTGGAAAGGATTGATTTTTAGCAAAAATCGAAAGTACAAACTTATTGCTACAAATAAAAAAATATTACCTTTGATAGGAAAAGTAGCCAATCGAGGCTAAAGGATTAGTTGCTTTGGGAATCCTGTAAAAAAGATTGGCTAATTAGTTGCTTTAAAAATCCGTTTTTATCCGTTAAATCTGTTTAAATCCGTTTGCTATCCTCCTAATCCGTTTGTGTAAATCAAAATATTTTAAATAACTATAATTCGTGGGGGTATTAAATTCGTGGGGCATTAAACACAATATGCCTAACTTCTTTTTAATCCGCTAATAAATAATAAATCATGCAAAAATCAACCGCTATTGTCCTAACCAATGGAATGCTAGATACCATGAACGCTAAAACCTGTCATGGCTTATTAAGAGGAACAGAACGGTTTGACGTTCAGGCAGTTATTGACTATAAATTTGTCGGTCAAGACGCGGGAGAAGTAATGGACGGTAGGCCGTTGAATATTCCAATTTATAAAAGTGTAGTAGACTATTTAGTAGCAGGAAATACTCGACCTAAGTATTATGTGGTAGGCGTCGCTTTGGAAGGAGGTTTGCTACCAGATGATTTTCGGGAAGAATTATTAATGGCGATGGAACAGCGGATTTCCATTGTTTGTGGCCTGCATACTTTACTAAGTGAAGATGTGGAATTTACCACTAAAGCAACGCATTATGGCGTTACCCTAACGGACGTACGAAAACCTAGAAAATTCCACGAATTGAGTTTTTGGACAGGCGAAATATATGAGGTGAAGACGCCTAAAATTGCCGTTTTAGGAATGGATTGTGCCGTTGGAAAACGGACGACTTGTCGTTTTTTGATGGAAGCTTGTAACGCCAAAGGGATCAAATCAGAAATGATTTATACGGGACAAACGGGATGGATGCAAGGCTATAAGCATGGATTTATTTTTGATTCCACTTTAAACGATTTTATTAGTGGAGAAATTGAGCGTGCCATCGTAACCGCAGACCGAGAAGAAAATCCTGATTTAATACTAATTGAAGGACAATCATCTTTGCGAAATCCTTCTGGACCATGTGGAACAGAGTTTCTGATTTCGGGAAATGCCAAAGGGGTCGTACTTCAACATCGACCAGCCCGAACCTATTTCGATGATCATGAAAGCTGGGGACCTATTCCGTCTTTAGCATCCGAAATCAAGTTAATTGAATTTTATGGAGCGAAAGTCCTAGCAGTTACTTTGAACGAAGGAGGATTATCTTCAGAAGAATTGAATACTTTTAAAGTAGCACAAGAAAAAGCGCTAGGCATTCCTGTTGTTTTACCATTAAGTGAAGGGATAGATAGGGTTGTAGCGGAGGTTGAAAAATTTGTAAAAGGTTGAAAGTAGACTCGATTTAATAGGGTGGTAAATTTTAGCAAATAATCTCAAACTATCAACCCGTAACTCGTAACTCGCAACCCGTAACGACTTTGGACACCGTAATAAAATTGTTTTCTGACCGAATTTTTATAACATTTACTAGCATCATATTGTCTTATTCGATACATTTGCTAGACCTAGTATTCTAATTAATACTTGTTTTAGTGGTATTTGTACCAAATTAATATTGGCAAATGACTAAAGCAACCAAAACAATAATTTAAAGATTATGTCTAGCGAAAAGGTTTGGGTATTCGATACAACCCTTAGAGATGGCGAGCAAGTTCCTGGCTGCCAATTAAATACACAGGAAAAAATCGAAATTGCTAAACAACTGGAGACCCTTGGTGTAGACATTATCGAAGCGGGCTTTCCTATTTCTAGTCCCGGTGATTTTCAATCGGTTAGAGCAATTTCCAAAGCGGTGGAATATCCCATTATTTGCGGACTCACCAGAGCCGTAGAAAAGGATATTGATGTGGCAGCAGATGCCCTGAAATTTGCCAAACGACCAAGAATTCATACAGGAATTGGCGCATCAGATTTCCACATCAAACACAAGTTCAAAAGTTCTAGAGCAGCCGTTATTGAACGGGGAGTAAGAGCAGTCAAGCATGCTAAAAAATATGTGGAGGACGTAGAATTTTACGCCGAAGATGCAGGACGAGCCGATAATGAATTTTTAGCACGTATGATTGAAGCGGTGATTGCAGCTGGCGCAACGGTCGTAAATATTCCCGATACAACGGGGTATTGTTTACCGCATCAGTACGGAGCAAAAATTAAATACCTAAAAGATAATGTACCTAATATCCATAAAGCGATTATTTCGGTGCATTGTCATAATGATTTAGGAATGGCGACCGCTAATACGATTGCGGGAATCGTCAATGGGGCCAGACAAGTGGAGGTAACCATTAATGGCATTGGAGAAAGAGCAGGGAATACGTCTTTAGAGGAAGTAGCGATGGTGTTAAAAACGCATAAAATGGGCTACGAAACGCGCATTAATACGACCAAAATATACCCATTGAGTATGTTGGTGTCTAAAATGATGCGGATGCCTATTCAGCCGAATAAAGCCATCGTTGGTAAAAATGCTTTTGCACATTCCTCAGGGATTCACCAAGATGGTGTTTTAAAACATCGAGATAATTACGAAATCATTGCGCCAGAATCAGTAGGGGTACCAACCAATTCCATTATTTTAACTGCTAGAAGTGGTCGTCATGCTTTAAAATACCACTTAGAACGCTTGGGCTATAAGCAAACTGCCCAAGAATTATCCGAAACGTATGAGCGATTTTTGGTCATGGCAGATGGCAAAAAAGATGTGACGGATGATGATTTGTTAAGTTTGATGGAAGGAAAGGTCACAACGGGTAAAATAGAACTAGACCACCTCCAAGTAACTTGTGGAGAGTCATTGACCCCAACCGCTACCGTTCATTTAAAAATGGGCGATGAGGTGAAGAAGGCAAGTGCTATTGGTAATGGTCCTTTTAATGCCGCTTGTATAGCCATTGATACCATTTTACAAGAACAGATTGATTTAGAAGATTATTTAATTCAATCCAATATCAACCGAAGTTATGACACCGCCAAAGTACACGTTAAAGTGTCCAACCATAATAAATCTTACGTTGGTTTTGGCGTACATACGGATATTGTAACGGCTTCTGTTTATGCTTACTTGAATGCAATTAATAAGATTACGGCTCTGACGGTGAATATTCCAGAAGCGGAGGAAGAAGTAGTGAAGGCGTAATATTTAAACTGGTAGCGCAGGATTTATCCTGTTCGGGATACAGGTCTTCAGACCTGATAAAGTACAAGCAGTAGCAAATGGTATTAATCTATGTTGGCTAACCTAAAGGTCAGCGTCCCGAACAGGATAAATCCTGTGTTACCAGTTAAAGCATACCATTAGGCTCTAAATTTAGAAATTTACCTTGTTTTATAATGAATCGCTTAATGGGTTTACTCGAATCAGAGGAAGTCGATATCAAGCACAAACTTTGAGGGCAAAATTTTCATTAAGGAAGCGAATTAAAAGAGGCTAATCAATATTTTGGAAGAAGGTATCCGTTTCTCATCTCAAAAAGGCATATCATCAAACAAACTCCCTTCCTGTTTCAACTCCTCCATTTTCATAGCCTCTACTAAAAACAAAGCTTCTTTTGCCCGAGTCACCGCCACATATTTCAGATTAACCTCTTGCAGTTTTTCCCACTCTTGAAAACCAGGTCGATCGTAAGGCATTTTATCATAATCAATAATAAAGACTCGATTTTCTTCTAATCCTTTTGCTCGATGAATAGTGGATAATCGGATGGGATTATCTTTTTCTGAAACATACGCTTTTATCTTTTTTAAAACATGGGTAAGCGTAGGACAATCATTTTTCCACAATTCTACTTTTTTATGGATAAAATCCAATTTTTTGTCAAGATAGGCTAATTCTTGTTTGATATGAATGGCTCTTTCGGTTGCATCCATAATTCTTTCTGCATTCTTTTTGATCAGCCATTCTAAACGTTTGACAACGACGATTCTTAATTTTTCAAAAACTAAAGGGCGCATTGTTAAATTATGTTGCAGTTCGTCTTGCTTAAAGATATTTTTTAACTCGCCAATAAACTCGGTTGCTTCGTCTTCGTGGATTTGTACTTTGATATTTTTATCAATAAAATCAAATACCAGTAAAACCAACCCAGATTTTAATCGACTGATAATTAAGTCTCCAGGCTTCGCTATTTTACTTACTTTATGGATGGGAATGGTCTGAATATCGCCTTCCGCCGTTTTATTCCCTTTAATATCAGTCCGAATATTTTTGGCAATTTCAATCACTTTTTGTGGGCAACGAAAACAAGTCGTCAATGGTAATTCCTGTGCTTTGGTATACGTTTTGACTCGGTCAAATGAATTAATGTCTGCGCCCGTAAAGCCATAAATAGATTGTTGAGGGTCGCCAACGGCTAAAATTCTACCATCTTGTTTGCCATACTTTGCGGCAATGGCAAATTGTGCTTTGGATAAATCTTGACATTCATCAATAAATAGAAAGTCATACTGTTGAACAGGTGCTAATTTCCATCGAACGGGTAAATACAACATGTCTGTAAAATCAATGACCATCGTATTTTTAGACAATTCATTTCCCGCTTTCAACAATAATTTATGACAATCGTAGTATAATTTTACTTCGTGTTTAAATCCTTTTTTCTCTGTATCAAGTCGATTAAAGATGCTAAAATGAATGACCATTTCTTCAAAATCGGCTAAGGTATCTTTGGTTAAAGTAGACCGATATTTTTGATTGATGTCCACCAATCGTTTCTGAATTTTAAAATAAAGTCCATTAACCGCAAACTGTTGTCGTTTGTCATACTCAACGGCTTCTGGTCGTAAGCCATTTAAGCGAGCCAATCGTTCAAAATGAGGCGCTAATTGATTTTGTAAAAGGCCATTTTTTAATAATTCAGGATACTTTCGATTGTCTAATTTAATGGCATAGCCTGTACTGTTATTGTCTACCAAAATTTGTCGCCCCAAGGCATGAATGGTCTTGACGGTAATTCGATGAATGCCTTTTTGGTGAAATTTTGCCGCTATTTCTTTAGCAATACTCGTATTAAAAGCACAGAAAAGAGTATTGTCTTTATCAGGCACAAAACGAGCACATTCCATAATAGTCGTCGTCTTACCTGCACCTGCTACGGCATCTATAATTCCATGCCCTTTGCCTTCTTGGACAAAATCGAAAATGGTATGTTGTTCGGCTGTAAAAATCATTTTTGTGTAAAACCTATTTTTATTTCAAAGATAATGCATTTTTCCCAACCATTCTTACCCTATATTCCGACAAATACCTAAATTAGCCAGTCATTACAAATAGTTGTTATGTTCAAGGAAGCACAACTCGCAACCCGCAACGCGCAACTCGCAACCCGAAACATGAAAATACTACACACATCAGACTGGCACCTCGGTCAAAAATTCCTCACGAATGACCGCAAAGCGGAACATGAACTAGCCTTGAATTGGTTGTATGACACCATTCAAACCGAAAAAGTAGATACCTTAATTGTGGCAGGCGACGTATTCGATATTGGCAACCCACCTAGTTATGCCCGAACGATTTATTACCGTTTTTTAACCAAATTACAAGACAGTTGTTGTCGGCATATTATCATTATTGGGGGCAATCACGATTCTCCCTCTATGCTGAATGCACCGAAAGAATTATTAGAAATTTTAAATGTACATATCATTGGTGCGGCGACAGGCGATATTAACGATGAAATAATTGCCCTGAAAGATAAAAAAGGTAAACTAGAGGCGATTATAGCAGCAGTCCCTTTTTTAAGAGATCGAGATATTCGACAAAGTGTAACGGGAGAAACAGGTTTGGAACGCATTGCTAAAGTACAAGAAGGCATTGTGCGACATTTTAAAGAAGCAGGAGAAGCGGTAAAAGAATATGCTAAACAAACAGTTCCAATTATTGCAACGGGACATTTGTTTGCGAAAGGGGCTTTATCGGGCGACAAACAGGATAACATTTACATCGGAGATATAGAAAACATAGAAGGCGATAACTTTCCCAAAGTATTTGATTATGTAGCCTTAGGGCATATTCATCGACCGCAACTAGTCGGCGAACAAAACCATGTGCGCTATTCTGGGTCGATTATACCATTAAGTTTTAGTGAAATTCAGGACAGCAAGCAAGTATTATTACTGCATTTTAATCAAAAGAAATTAGAAACGATTCAAGAAATAAAAATACCTCGATTCAGGGAATTGGTTAAGTTTAAAGGAACGCTGGAATCGGTCAAGGGAAAACTAAAACGTTTTGATGAAAAGCGAAAAGGCGAATTAATGCCTTGGGTAGATATTGAAATTGAGATGGAGGAATATCAACCCAATTTAGATGGGATTATCCGGGAATTTGCCAAAGATTTTTGGATGGACATTTTAAAAATACGTACCCGACGACCACATGCTGCTTTAGAGACTTTAGCGACGGAGATTAGTCTAGATGATTTGAGTCCAGAAGATGTTTTTGTGAAAAAATGTGAAAGTGCTGGCGAAATGGCAGAACCTGAAAAAGAAGATTTGTTGTTGACTTTTAGAGAGTTATGCGATTGGATGGCAATAGAGTAATTTGTGATAATACTTCATTTATGATATAAATTCCATTCATTAGTAAGAAGTCTATTATTGATTTTTAGAACTTTTTACGATTAAATATTGGTAGAGGCGTATTTGATGACTAATCTCCAATCACTAATCACTAATCACCAAAAAATGAAAATACTAAAAATAGCATTAAAAAACCTAAATTCCTTAAAGTTGGACACCGTCGTAGACTTTACGGAGAACCCATTAAGGGACGCGGGTTTATTTGCCATAGTGGGAGATACGGGCGCAGGGAAAACGACGATTTTGGATGCCTTAACCTTAGGTTTATATGGACGTGTACATCGAAATAAAGACGAAGGAGAAGTCTTATCTTACGGGGCTATAGATGGACATGCGGAAGTAGAGTTTTTAGTAAAGGAGGAAATTTATAGAGGAAAGTGGATAATCTGGCGGTCGAACAAAAAAGTAGATGGCAAAGTCAATACTAAAAGAGAACTAGCCAAATGGAATGAAGAAAAAGCAGTATTTGAAATATTGGGCAGTAAGGTTAGAGACATCAACGAGAAAATAGAAAAAATTACGGGATTAGATTACGAGCGATTTAGTAAATCGGTGATGTTGTCTCAAGGAGATTTTGCTGCTTTTTTGAAGGCAGGCGATAGAGAGCGGAGTAATTTATTGGAACGCATTACTGGTACAGAAGTCTATTCCCAAATCTCCATTGCAGCTTTTA
Source organism: Saprospiraceae bacterium (assembly GCA_965277445.1). Classification (GTDB taxonomy): domain Bacteria; phylum Bacteroidota; class Bacteroidia; order Chitinophagales; family Saprospiraceae; genus JAFMDF01. The sequence continues at coordinate 1,663,747 of CBDICY010000013.1, forward strand.
AAAGACATAAAGAAGAAGAACAAAAAATAATTGAATTAAAAAAGGAATTAGCAGCGTTAAAAATTTTAGATGCGGCGACGGTAAAAACTTTAAAATCAGAGCGAAAAGATTTGCAAAAAGAGAGTAAAAGTTTGCAAAAGAATATTCAGACGATTCAAAGCCAAATTCAATGGCGAGATCGACTTGAAATACTTGAAAATCAACAAATTGGTTTTTTAGAATCTGTGCAAAAAGTAGAAGCGGAAATAACGTTGGCGGCACCTCAATTTGCTAAGTTAGCCGAGCATCAAAAAACCTTAGTTTTTCAAAAAGAAATAACTCAATTAGAAGGATTAGAAGCAACTCAACTAGAGTTAAAAGAGGATAATGCAGCCTTGAAAACAGCGATAACCAATTACCAAACGACCAAAGATAACTTAGCGGAAAAATCTATTTCTCTTGATAAAGAACTAGCGGATTTAAAAAAGGAAAAGATAGCAAAAGAACAGTTGTTTCAACAAGTCAATGCTTTGGATATTAAGCTAGAGGAGAAGCAATTGCCTTTTCAAAAAATAATAGAAGAACAAGCAAGAGTAGACCGAGAATTGAAAGAGAACCAACTGAAAGTGGAGACAGTAGTTGCTGAAGAAAAGGAAAGAAAGGAGTTGGTGAAAACCATTAAAGATTGGTTTGCCGAAAATGAAAAATTTAAAGAGTCAGGAAATGTATTGCCTGCTTTAAAAAATCTGTTAAATGATTGGACGGAGCAACAAGCTGAAGAAAAGGAATTGGCAATAGAAGTAGAAGAGCGGGAAAAAGCTTTTCAAAAAACACAAGCTTTTATCCAAGGATTTGATAAGCAATTGTCCCTTCAGCAAAGTGCATTAAAAACAGCAGAAAAAGCTTTCTTGGAGCAATTTGCAGGAGAAACGACGGAAAGAGGACAACTCGTAGAAGTATTAACTACTGAAATAGAACAACTGGATGGCAATTATAAAAGCTTACAAATTCTGATTGACCTCAATAAGGATTATCAGGCATTGATAGCAGATTTGAATAAATATGATGAGGAGATTGTTGATTTAGAGAATAAACGAACGATGATTGAGGGGCGATTATTAACGGCAATTGAAATGGAGGAAGCCTTGCAAGAAAGATACGACTATAAGCGTCAAATGTATGAAAGGGAAAAATTATTGGCTAATTATGATAGAGAAAGAGCGAATCTAGTGGAGGGAGAGAAATGCCCACTTTGTTTGTCTACGGCTCATCCATTTAGGACGATTACTGATTATAAACCCTATGTGGACGAAACCGAAGCGGAATTTTTGGCAGTTGAGGCGCAAATGCAAGAATTGAAAAAGGAAACTAAAAGATTATTACTGCGGCAAGATGAAATTAGCTTTCAAATTCGGCAGATTATTGGGGAACAAGAAAAGGAGATAGAGGGAAAAAGGGATATGGTTTTAAACCGAATCAAAGTCGCAGAAAATAAAATTGCCACCCTTGCACCTGAATTGCTCGACGAGAATCTATACCATATTACCAAAGGGGAGATATTACAGCAAAAATCGAATGCAACCAAAATAGAATTATATAAAAAACGAGAACAAAAAAGGGATTTAATTGCCTTGAATCAACAGATTTTACAGCAAGAAAAGGAAATTTTAACCTTACAACAAGCCTATAGTAAAGAAGAAATTGCAATGGCTAGTTTGCGAACAGAACACGAAAATTCGATTAAAAAATTAGGAGATATTCATAAAAAGCAAAAAACGCTACAGGCAAAAATTGAAAAGATTTTAGCTCCTTTTGATTTAAGTTTGGCAAAACAATCGACTGATGCTATCCTCAAATTATTAACCAAAATGGAAGCTGCTTTTAAAAGAGGAAACGAAAGACAAATAAAAACAAATCAAGATTTAGCTTTATTGGAACAAGCTTTAACACAAGCGCAAAAGCAACAAACACAAATCACTAAAAGATTGGAAGCTATTAAAAAGCAAGTAGGAGAGAAACAGACAGAAATTAGTGCTTTGCAAAAAGAACGGCACGGATTATTCGGTACTGCAAAAGTAGTCGATGCACAAAATGCTTTAAACCTTCATTTCGAGCGTGCGGAAACTCTAGATAAAAAAATCAATAAAGAGTTAAAAGAGGCAGAGATTCAATTGAAATCAGAATTGGCAAAAGCCAAAAAGAATGCGAAGGATTTGGAGAAGGTGGAGCAGTCTATTACTAAACAAACAGCTCAATTACTGACTAAAATTACGGCTAAAGGTTTTGCTACTATTGATGCCTTAAAAATAGCGAATTTATCTTTTGCGGAAGTAGAACAGTTAACCACACTTCAAACGGCTTTACAAAAGCAATTGACGGAAAATCAACAATCCTTAAAGAATGTGATAACTGAATTGAAAGCAACCAAAGAGAAAGCGTTGACTACGGAAACAATAGCTACTTTAAAAGAAAAACAAAGTGCTTCAACAGTACAATTCCAGTCATTACAACAACAAATTGGGAAACTGACTCAGCAATTAGAGGACAATGACCAACGTAAAGCCCAAGGTAAAGCCTTAGTTGAAAAAATGGATATTCAACAAAAAGAATACAGTCGTTGGGCGAAGCTAAAAGAGGTAATTGGTTCGGCAGATGGCAAAGTTTTTCGTGCTTTTGCCCAAGGTCTAACGCTTAAAAAATTAACCGAATTAGCCAACAGGCATTTACTCCAATTAAATGGTCGTTATTTGATTCATAAACCGAATGACCGAGATTTAGCACTAGAAATTATTGACCAACACCAGGCGAATAATATCCGTTCTATTCATACCTTATCTGGTGGAGAAAGTTTTTTAGTTAGTTTGGCATTAGCCTTAGGGTTATCTGATTTAGCAGGTCGAAATACGCAAATTAAATCGCTTTTTATTGATGAAGGTTTTGGCACTTTAGATGAATCTGCTTTAGACTTGGCCATTTCGACCTTAGAAAACTTACAATCTAAAGGCAAACGAATTGGCGTAATTTCGCACGTTGCTGCTTTAAAAGAACGGATTGGCACGCAAATTCAGTTGCAGAAGCGAGGAAGTGGGTTTAGTGGGTTGGCCGTTGTAGGGTGATGAGTTGTAAAAGTTATGAGGTGACAAAGTTGGTTATTTGGTATATCCAAAATCAGAAATCTTACATCATCAATCATCAATCATATATCTGTTTAGTAGGATTATTTTGACTGGATAAATCAATAATGAGATGGATTTATGATGTAAGATGTATGATTTAAGATTTATGATTTTTTGCCCCCATTTAACTAGATTGCTACCCTAAAACCTTTAAACCTCGCTATCTCATAACCTCGTTCCCTCATCACCTCACTACCTCATTCCCTCACAAAACCCTACCTTTGCCAAAACTTTACCAATTTATGAAATTCGAGGATTACCGCATATCACCAGACATTAAAAAAAGTATTGCTAAGTTAGGATTTCGGCGACCAACTGATATTCAATATAAAGCCATTCCAAATATTTTAAAAGGAGAGGATTTATTGGCGATTGCCCAAACGGGAACAGGTAAAACTGCTGCTTTTGCGATTCCTGTATTGAGTGTCCTGCACGACCGAAAGCAGGGGAGGAGAAGACCTGATGGCATTAAGTGCTTGGTGATGGTGCCAACCCGAGAATTAGCGATACAAATCAACGATGTTTTTGTAGAATTGGGACGACACACTAAAGTGAATTCTTATGCCATTTTTGGTGGGGTAGAGCAAGATGCACAAATTGATAAACTGCAAAAAGGGATAGATATATTGGTGGCAACACCTGGTAGAATGTTTGACTTGATTAGTCAGCAACATTTAAACTTAGAGCGGGTCGAATTATTGATCTTAGATGAAGCTGATCATATGTTGGATTTGGGGTTTATCAAAGATATTCGGGATGTGATGCGTTTTTTACCCAAAAAACGGCAGACCTTATTTTTCTCCGCTACGATTGATGAAAAAATTAAAAAGATTGCTTACTCACTAGTGAGTAAAGCGGCGATTCGGATACAAATTTCGCCGAAAGACCCTGTTTCTAAACGAGTTGATCATTTTGTGACGTATATGGAAATGGATGATAAGCGATTCTTTTTAGAACGCTTGATTAATCAAAATGAGACAGCTAAAATCCTGATTTTTGTTAGGACAAAGGTTCGAGCTGAACGGGTGAAAAAAGCGATGGAAAGAGTAGAGATAGAGACCTTAACCATTCATGGAGATAAAGGGCAAAAAGACCGCTTTAATGTAATGAATCAATTTAAAAAGGGAACGGTCAAAATCTTGATTGCCACCGATGTGTCGGCAAGAGGTATTGATATTCCAAATGTTAATTATGTCGTGAATTATGATTTGCCAGAACAGGCAGAAAATTATGTCCACCGAATTGGCCGGACGGGTAGAGGCACAAGCCGCGGATTTGCGATTTCTTTTTGTAGCCCCGTTGAGAAATCCTTATTAGAAGCGATTGAAGGATATATTACTAAACCGATTACCGTAATGGAATTGGAGAAGGAGGATTATGAAGCAACGATTACTTTTTCTACGGAAGCGAAACCAGATTGGGAAGGCTTGAAAGAGGATATGGACGCTTTTGAAAAATCTAAGCGGAAGAAACGGAAGAAAAAGTAGGCAGTAGGCAGTTTGTCCATTGGAAAATAAATCAGAAATTTGTTGCCAAGAAAGCACGATTTGATAGTATTAAAAAAGCGACTTAGGAGATAAAATTTCCTAAATCGCTTTTTTACTACTGCCAACTGAACTACTGCCAACGACTATTTTCCATTTTCGACAATAAATTGACGTTCTACCATTTTTCTATTTCTAGCGTCAATGATTAAGAAGTACATACCATTTTGGTATCTTGACATATTAATTTGTACCGTTCTATTTCCTTTGATGAGTGGTCTAGTGGCGACTTCTTGTCCTTGCATACTAAAGATTCTAATTTGACCTTCCAATTCTGTAAAGTGCCCCACTTTTAAATTGAATACATCTTTAACAGGATTTGGATAAATGGTGATAGATTCTTCGTCAATTAAAAATTGTTCAGATTGTACATCTGAGTATTGATAATCCCCATTTTGAAAAACTTGTTTGACTCGATAATAATTGGTGCCAAAATCTGGTGACTCATCTGTCTTTTTTAAGGTATCACTAAACCCATCGGTTACCATAACATCAATGGCCTGAAAATCTATACCATCCATTGATTTTTCTATCACAAACTGTTGTGTTTTTCCTTTATTTTCAGCTAACCATTCTAAGGTTAAGCCATTTTTTTCCACATTTAAGCCTAAGTCAAAAGAACCGAATAATTCAGATCCATACAATACATGACTCTCTTCACTTTCTGGCCCTTCTTCGTATTCCTCTTCTGCTTCATTGTCCGTAACATAGGTTCCCGAAAACGCATTGACAAAGCCAGCACCTAAAACAGAAATCTGATTGCCGACATTTAATTTCTTCGATTTAAAGACCTTTACATCTTCCTCCGTAACAAATCTTGGTTTTCCTGTTCTTTTACCAATATTTTCAAAAGAGAACAAAGCGACTTCTTCATCTTCCACATAGTCGAGATCCTTGATATGTCCTGCCAAATTAAAGACGATATAATCTTTAGTTGGATTGCTGACTGGTGCAATAATATTATTATTGTTTTGCCAATTACCTTTTAGATTTTCAATATTTCCGACCGTAAAACCACCTGTGTTTACCACAAAACTAATTTGGGCAGTATTGGTAATATTCATCGGAGAAGCATAAGAGGTTTCTGGTTTTAATTTCACCAAATAAGTGATGCCATCACCTTGTGCCTCAATGGTAAATTTAATTTGAGCGAATAAAGCTGATTGAATAAAGAGAAATGATAGCAAGAAAAGCGTTCTCATAAATTAGTGTTTAAAGAGTGTTGGACTTTAGTGATTGTGGGAGGTTAGACATGATTGATGTCTACAATTGAATAAGATAAAATAAAGCGGGGAATGAGGTGAGGGGACTTTCTAATAATAATGGTTTCAAAAATAAAGCCAAACTTTAATTTTCAATGACTAAATTATATTTTCTTAAAAGCCCAACAAGCCCATTTATAGTAAATTTTGCCTTATTGACTTGATTGATGGTGGGTTCAATATTAAAATTAATAGCAGTACGAAAGTCCGTTTCCGATAAATTTGTTTGCTCAAAAATAGCATTTGCTAGATTACATTTGTGAAGCTCTATTTTACTTAAATTGGCTTGGACAAAATCGACTTCCAATAAAGAACATTCTTGGAAATTTGATTTTGTTAAATCTACTTGATAAAAGGAAGAAAAGTCTAAACGGCAGTTTTTAAAACCCACCGAAAAGAGAAAGGAAAGGCAACTATCAAAGCGCAAACCTATTAATTTACAACCATCAAACAGTACATTTTGTAAGCCTGTTTCGGTTAAAATAGCATTGCTAAAATCGCAATGACTAAACCGACAATCAATGAACTGCATGCCAGATAACTTCACAGCCGAAAACTGGCAATCCTGAAATTGACAATTTTCGTAAATTCCTTTTTGCAAAGTTGTTTTGGTGAAATCAAGCTCTGTAAATGATTGATCGTCGATGAATTCCTGACTCATTTCTATTCTATTTTGAATGTTTGACCAATAATACTACTTTCGTTTTGGAATTTTTAATATGAAACTACCTTTCGGCATATATCAAGGCAAATTTGTACATATTTCTGAAGTATCTTCAGGAAGAACGACGGTGTTATGCCCTTATTGTCGGCAAAAGCTAATGGCTAAAAAAGGGAGAATTAAACGACATCATTTTGCGCATGACGGAGCTGGATGTACGCAACATTTTGCGGCTCATTTTTTTGGAATTACTGGGAGGTTACCGATAAAATTACCGCTTTCGGTGTATGCTTTTCAAAAACTTGAAAAAATCCACAGGTATTATGAGGAATTAAGTAATGAACAACAAAATTATACCCAAAAGGAAGTGCAAGAACAAACACTTATTCAAATACTTCAAGGATTAAAAGAAGGCGATACGACGGGGGACATTGCAGAAATTAGCGGACAAGTTGATCGATTTATAAGTCAAAAAATTGCACCTTTTCCAGCATTTCATTTGATTCGACGCGCTCAGTTTACAACGGGATATACAGACGGTAAAAGGACTTGTAGTTTTGAGGAGTTAACTCCAGATTTACACGAATATTTTTATCCTATTACCTTTCAACCGTACATCAATTTTTTAAAAAATTATCATCAAAAAGCCAATGATTCTAAAGAAAATACGACCAAGTTAGCTTTGTTTCAGCAGGATTTAGCTTATTTTAAACAATTTGATTTGTACTTTATTGAAGTCATAGCCGATCATCAGAAATTCTATAAAATAGGACTGACTTCAAGGGACTTAACCGTCCGAATGAAAGAAATAAAAGAGGACTTAAAAAATCACTTTTTGAACATTCAACTAAAACCACTTTTTCAGCTAAAAGGCTACGCTTTTTTAGAAACCTTTTTTAAACAAAAATACCAAGCGCAGCAAGTCAAAATTGGTCAGTTGACAGAGTATTTTTCTTTTACAGACACCAGCTTGTCTCTAATTTTAAAAGATTTAAATTTATTGACACATCCAAATCCACCCAATCGAACAGAATCTGCATGGATTGCTTGGTTATTTTTTAATTTTAATGGAAAAATATACGGCTATCGAGAGAAAAGCGTTTATATAAAGCAGGAGAAAATTGTATTGACTAAAGAAGAGACAGCCAAATTAGAAACACTTATAAAAAAGAACGTAGGATCCGTTGGGAAATAAAATCCGTTAGGAATATTCTAGTTACTATAAACCGAATCCATCGTCTTAATAATAAATCATCATATATCACCAAAAATAAAAACATGGCGAAAAAAAATTACAGTTTAGAAGCCAGCCAATTGATCAAAGAGCATACCATGTATAGCTTAGGTTCAGGATTGATTCCTGTAATTGGTCTGGATATAATGGCGAATACCGCCGTCCAAATGGAATTAACTAGAAAATTGTGTCAACTCTACCATCTAAAATACGAAGAAGCACAATTGCGAAGTTTACTAACGGCCTTAATTGGTTCTACTGCAGCACGAGTCTATGCCATGGGAACTAAATCCTTATTGAAATTAATCCCTGGAGTAGGGACGATGGTCGGTGGAGTAGTGGTCGGTTTATATGCAGCAGCTTCCACATATGCAAGTGGGGAGGTTTTTAAAATGCATATAGAAAATGGTGGCACTTTAAAAGACTTTGATGCCAAATCTATGCAGAAATACTATAAGCTAAAGATGGAAGAAGGAATGAAAATTATTGAAAAATGGAAGAAAGAACGGTAAGTTTTTTAACGATGAAAGATGAACTATAAATGATGAATTGTAAGGATTAAAAAATATAAAGGATGACCAATTATTTAGCGTAAAATTAATCTTCGCTCATAGTCATAGAATTTATCGTTCATCGTTCAAGAACTTGTTAATTTCCCCTTAATTCCATTTTTAGCACAATAATCCTTTACTCAATTTTGTTTTGGAAGCAAAATTTATCTTGTAAACCTATTATTATTCATGAAGAGATTTCCATTAGCCCTGCTGTTAATAGCCATTTTTAGTATAGCTAGTTTTGCACAAAAATTAACCAAAGACGAAATTTTTCAAAAGAACTATGAAAAGCGCATTAAAAAAGAGCGATTATATGGAGTATATATTCCAAAAGACGTTCCTGATGCTTTTGCGCAGTTAAATAAGCTTACACCGAAGGATGCAAAAACGAATTTTAAAGCAGTACCTGAAGAAATAGCGGTCAAGAAATTACATTTTAGTTTAGGACGTTGGATTATCCATAATTGGGGCTTTTACGAAGGTTCTCGCTTATCTCATCATTTACGACAAATCGGTGTGAATCACCCAGACGACCAAGCTAGAGTAGTGATTACTGCTTATCATCGCTATTTAAATAAATCCCCTTTAAAGATTAAAGAACTAGCCGAATATTATACCGAAAAACGCCGAAAAGAATTCGAGGAAAAAAAGAAGAAAGGACAGGTTTTGTCGAAAGAGGTTCGGAAAAAAGAGAAAGGTTAAGCAGTAATACAGTTGGCAGTATAGGCTGATTATACCATTGGGAGTATTTCTTTTCTCATTAACTGTTATAACATTTTAGGAAAACTAAGGATGGGGAATTGGGTAGATGGCGTTTAATTTTTGCTCTAGATATTCAAAATTTTCTAAAGATTTGACGCTTATCAATTATGTACCTTGGTTTGAAAAAAAAGAGTTTTTGCGGCAATGAGTTCCAAGTACCTAATTTTTTCAATTTGATGGCATGGTTGTCAAAAATAATCCTGTAAGTTTTATACGCCGCTCTCGCTTTACTCAATTCATCCAAAAATGGAAATAAAGTCATTAAGACAAAAAGAAATAGGAAATAGACATCTATCCATCGAGAAGGCATTGGAATTTTAGTACCTGTGAAATAGAAGATGCCCCACATTAGTACAATAAAATAAGCACTAAACCCTAAAATAGTATAGACTATTCGTTTTCTAGTCTTATAATATTCATCTTTTTTAAGCGTGAATTCTTGTTTCATTGGTACGAATTTATAGGAGGTTTGAAATCATTTATGCTTACAAGTTAAGCAAAATCTTCATGACTTGCGCCACCATCTCCTTACTAACATCCAAATGCAAAGTAAACCGAATCGTTTGTGGTCCAAAGGCAACGGCTTGGATACTTTGTTCCGCTAATTTAGCTAAAAAAGTATCAGCGGTATAAGGCTTTTTAACATCGAAAATGAGAATATTAGTTTTAATCGGGCGAATATTTTCGACTATTTTCATGTTGGCTAATACTTGACCAATCTTACGCGCATTTTTGTGGTCTTTTTTTAATCGGTCTACATGATTGTCTAAAGCATAAATACCTGCTGCAGCTAAAAAACCAGCTTGTCGCATCCCACCACCTAATACTTTTCTAAATCTTCTAGCTTGTCGAATAAATTCAGCATCACCAATTAATAAAGAACCAACGGGAGCACCTAATCCTTTAGACAAACAAATAGAAATACTGTCGAATAATTTACCCATTTGCTTCGGTGTTTCTCCTGTTTCTACCAATGCATTAAAGAGTCTTGCGCCGTCTAAATGTAGGCCTAAATCTTTTGCTTTACATAATTTAGCAATAGGCTTAATTTCTTTGGTTGTATAATAATTACCCCCACCTTTATTAGTTGTATTTTCTAAAACCACTAATTTACTAATGGGCAACCAATCATAAACAGGTTTAATCGCTGCCTCGATACTTTCTGCGGTTATTTTTCCATAATCGCCTTGTAATAAGTTCATGGAAACACTTGACGTAAGGGCATAACCAGCAGATTCGTACTGATAAATATGGGAATATTCGTGACAAATGACTTCATCTAAAGGCTGTGTATGAATTTTAATGGCGATTTGATTGGTCATCGTACCAGAAGGACAGAAGACCGCCGCTTCTTTGCCAAACATTTTAGCTGCCTTGGCTTCCAATTGATTGACAGTCGGGTCTGCACCAAAAACATCATCTCCGACTTCTGCTGCCATCATGGCGGCTAGCATTTCTTTGGTTGGTTTGGTAACGGTATCGCTGGTTAGATTGATAAGCATAAATAATAGTATTTCAGATTTTTGCCAAAGATAAAACTTATCCTTAAAAAACGGTTGTCAATTTTGAGATCATATTTTAACGAAAAAATTACCAAATGTCTTTTCAAAGACGGAAGGGAATAAGAAAATAAAAGGGAAGGATAGATTTTCCTATAAATACATAGAAAAAATAATTATTTAATATTGTGTATGTTTTTTTTTAATAAAGTATTTGTTTAGTTTTGCTAGATATTAACCCCCCTTTGTTAAGTACCAACTCATAATTAGTTTAAAATTTCAGGGAGATTATTTTTTCGATAGTTTTCTTTAAAAAATCCAGTCATAGTAACGCTACGGCTTGATTTTTTAGAGGAAAATAGCGGAAAAAGAAGCCGCTGAAAATTAATAATAATTGTGTGTTGGTACTTATATCTCTAAGGTTTTAGATTTCACCTACTTCTAAAATAACTTTCCCAACAATTACCGATTAAAGTTAAGTAATCCATCTAATCAGTCAAATTAACCCCTTTCAAATATTGGTGCTTACCAATCATTTGTAGATTGTGATTTGATAAACTAGACATAGACGATAGTAAACCTTGACTCTTAAGCAATTAACTGTACATTTTAGCTTAAACACAATAGACTGAAACGACATTCTGATGAACAAAGATTTCAAACACTTCCTTAAAGATTATGCTTTAATACTACTTTTTTGTCTTTATGGTGGGCATTTATCTGCTCAAATAGCACTTGATTTAAGTAACGATACGAGGGCCAATGATCGCTATTGTGATCATGACGGACAGGTATTCACGGGATGCGGAGGGAGTTACACGGATGATGGAGGCATAAGTTTGTATAGTAATGATTTAGTGGATGCTATTGTGCAGAATAGCCCTGTTAATGATTATGGAGATAATACATACGAGCCAATTTTTTGGACTTTCTGTCCAAATAACCCAACCGAAGAACGGATTAAGCTCACTTTTACAGCATTTGATATTCATAGCTCCGATCAATTTTTAGTGTATGATGGTGCCTGTGATTTAGCTAATGGAGATGTTGATCCCAATGTAGGTATTACAGGATTGGATGATGATAATCAATTAGATTTTAGCAATTTTATTCAGTTAACGGGTGGTTCTCCTAGTCAAATGACGCAGATAGCAGGGAGTGGAACAGTAGAACATGGTGCAGGTTGGGTAGAGGCAAGTTGTACGAATGTTTCTGGCTGTATCACGATAGGCTGGAATCCGAATGGAGATGAGAATAAAGGGTTAGGCTGGCGTTTTTCGACTTCCTGTTCCCCTCGAACCTTTGATATTAGTTGTCCATTAACAGGAGATGGAAATGCACCAAATGGGATTGCCTCCTATGATGGATTAACAGTTGGATGTGGTCAAAACATTACCTTACCTGTTCCTGCCGCTGCAGTAGATGGTTGTGCTGGATCAGGTACTACCTTATTGGAGCCACCATATGTAGTAGAAGTAATTATTGATGGCACTTCTTTGGGCTTTGTTGGAGGAGGTTTGATGGCTTATCCTGAAATGACAGTTGGAGTAGGTCGCCACATCTTAACTTATGTGCTTTACTTTGATAGGAATGGAGATGGGAATCCTTTTGATGGTACTTTGATTGAGAAAAAACGGGTGAGTTGTACCTTTACGCTTTTAGATTCGGAAGATTTAATTTGTCCTGCCGAAACCAATATTTCTCTTGGAGATGATTGTGCAACTAAACTATTGCCTAAAGAAATACTCTCTAATTCCATTGCGCCTGCTTACCCCGTTAAAATTATTATCAAGAGTAAAACCTATACTGCTAATTGTGGAGATTGTGATTTTGTAGATGTCAATAGTAATTCGCTGTTATTGGAAGAAGGCATTCATGATTATGTGATGAGAGATAATTGTAATAATGCTTGTTTTGGTCGAATTAATTTAAGAGATATTCAAGCCCCTCAATGTGTAGGGCCTGCACTAGTTGGCGTTCTTTGTTCGGAACCAATACCAGATGCTGAACCTAATTTTTTAGACTGTAATGAAATTGTTTCCAGTAACTTTTTAGAATTTGAATATGGTGCATGTGGAAAATATGCCGCAGCAGAAGTAAGTGAATTAAAAGATGTAGTTGATTCAAATAATTTTACCGAAACAACACCAGGTATTTTCATTTTGAGCGGTACAACTACTATGACTGGATCAGGATCTTCTGTTATTGATTTACAATTAAATGGGCGAGCAACCATAGAAAGTATTACCGTTAGACGGTGGCGTGCAACAGATAGCAATGGGAATACGAATGAAAATTGCCCTCAAGCATTTGCTAATGTACGACCAGATACCTTATTTATGCCAAATCTTCCAGCTATTGAAGTGAAATGTGGAGATGCAATTACACCAGAGGCATTATTGCAGTTAACAAATGAAGATGGCAGTCCTCGTTTTTCTAAAAAAAATATTGCGCCTTGGTTTATAAAGCCTATCCTTTCAAATCCAAATGATTCGATTGATTATATCTTACCTGATCAAGAATCGAATTGCCATTATGCTACTTTTTATGAAGATCAATTAATTCAGACGATAGGAAAAACACAAAAAATATCTCGTACCTGGACTTGGCTGGATTGGTGTTCTCCAACACCTCAACGAACGGCGTCTTTTGTGCAAATAATCAAAGTTGCAGATGATGCTGAACCTGTATTAGTTGTAGGGCCAGACACTATGCGATTTTCTTTAAACCTGTTTGATTGTCAAGTAAGTACGGTGAATTTGCAAGAAGCAGCATGGAATGATGTTTGTGGTTCAGTAGTAAGTTACCGAACAGAATTAAGAACTATTCAAGCTAATGGAAATATTGGGTCAATTTTACAAAATAACCAACAAAATGGTGGACAGTTTACCAATTTGGAAGTAGGCTGTTATTACGTTTTATATTATGCTACAGATCAAGATGGAAATGAAACATCAAGTTTTGGTTCTATTAATAATGCTTGGGAACCTGTACCAGGGAATGTACATGTTGCTACATTATGTGTCGTGGACGGCGTAAAACCACAGGCTAGATGTATCAATCAACTAAACATATCCTTACGGTCTAACCAAGATCGAATCTATGCGACTGATTTTGATGCAGAGAGTTCAGATAATTGTGGTGTTGCTTCTCTTGGGATCAGTTTAATGGATATAGACGGTACGTTTACTCCTTTTATTAACCTAAATTGCTCCGATATTGGAAAGAATTTACGCATATTTTTACAAACGATAGATGTTAATGGGAACAAAAATGTTTGCTGGGGAGATGTTCGTATTTTGAATCATGAAGATAATATTGCTTGTAATAATTTGAATGAAATAACGGTAACGGGAGAAATTACCAATAATAATGGAGAGTTTTTAGAACCCGTTACAATTACAGCATCGGCTAGTGGTCAGCCAGATATTATTAGTACAGCAGAATTCGGACAGTACAATATTGCCTTATCCAAAGATGTCAATTATACCATCACTCCCTACAAAAATACGGACGCAACGAATGGTGTTTCTACTTATGATTTAGTACTCATTAATCAACATATTTTAGATATTAATCCATTTACTTCTCCTTATCAATATATTGCTGCGGATGTTAATAAATCTGGTACTATTACTGCGTTTGATTTGCTGCAATTAAGACAGCTTATATTGAATAAAATAACCGAATTTAGAGATAATACTTCTTGGCGATTTGTTGATGAATCTTATAATTTTGGCTCAGACATAGCCTCCACATTATCACAGAATTTTACGGAATCAATGGAAGTGTCTCCATCTGTAATGTCAACTATTCAAGCTAATTTTATAGGCGTTAAAACTGGAGATGTCAATGGAACTGCTGCTCCAAATAAATGGATGCTTAGCGAACCAAGAAATAGCCTAGGGACAATGGAGGTAATCGTGCAGGATGAATTGGTGACGGCAGGAAATTCCTTTGACTTAACATTTGAGGTAGCTAATTTGGAACAGTATAATGGTTTTCAATTTGCCCTTGATTTTCCAACATTAACGCTTACGGGACTTCAGGAAAATGTATTAGCTGCTGAAAATTGGCAAGCTGATTTATCCCATCAATTGTTTACCTCTTGGAATGGGGGAAGTGATGGTGATAAAAAATTATTTACTGCTACTTTTAAAGCGGATCGAACTGGTTTAATTAGTGATTTAGTGAGACTTAATCACCAAAAAATGATAGCTGAAGCTTATACTATAGATGGCACTATCCAAAAAGTTGAATTGGTATTTAAAACACCAATTGCAGTTACTAATTTTGAGTTATTGCAAAGTCATCCAAACCCCACTAGGAGTTGGACGACAATAGGGTTTGAATTAGCAGATTCAGTAACGTATAGGTTGAAAATTATAGATTTAAATGGACAAATCTTAAAGGAGATTAGTGGAGTTGGGGGAAGTGGGTTGAATCAGCTTAAATTGCAAACAAAAGAGTTAGGGGTTAGTGGATTGGTTTATTATCAATTGCAAACTAGTCAGTCATTGGCGACTAAAAAAATGATTATA
The DNA here is from genome assembly GCA_965277445.1 of Saprospiraceae bacterium. Taxonomy (GTDB): domain Bacteria; phylum Bacteroidota; class Bacteroidia; order Chitinophagales; family Saprospiraceae; genus JAFMDF01. The sequence continues at coordinate 1,678,959 of CBDICY010000013.1, forward strand.
ATGAAGTAAATTGATTTAGTAATTTAGCAAAGAAAAAGTAGGAAACCCAAAATCTTTTATAGAAGGATTTGGGTTTTTTTATTATGTTGATAATTTTCTTCGTCTTCACCATATGATGACCTGCAATTATTTTGTAATATTTGTCTCTGAAAAAACCTTTCTTCAACAACATTTTGAAAAAAAAACAGTTTATTAGTATATAAATCCAAATTATACTTTTAAAATTAGATTTTTTGTTCTAATTTAGTGCCTCAATTTAGAAACCTATAGATAGATCATTTTCTCATACATTCATTTAAAACTAGAATACCCTGTCTTCAACTAAAGAAAAAATACTATCCACTTCCATTCAACTATTTAATCGTGAAGGATTAAATAAAGTCACATTACGAGACATTGCTAAAGCGGTGGGTATTAGCACAGGCAATCTAGCTTACCATTATAAAAATAAGGATGTCATCATTGAAGCTGCTTTCCACAAAATGGAAGCAGAGCGAGATGAGATATTGAGTGGTGTTCAACAAATTCCTTCCCTAGATAAAATTTACAAGCAAAATAAGTTGTTTACTCGATTGGGTAAAAAATACTTATTTATGTATATTGATACCGCTCACATTTTACGAAATTATCCCAAAATTGCTAAGTTACATCGAGCATACATGCAAAAGACGATTGAATATGTCAAAGGGACTTTAGCGTATTCTGTGGGGTCAGGCAATATGCGTCCCGAAAAAGTGGAAGGAGAATATGATCGATTAGCGCACGCAATGTGGATGATCATGACTTTTTGGTTGAACCAATTAGAAATCAGAGATAAGACTTGTACCTTAGAAGAAGAAGAACAATTAGAATTTACCATATGGGATATGATTTACCCTAAATTAACTCGAAAGGGTATAGAAAATTATCGAAAAGTTTTTGCAGAAGCGCAAAAAATTATTATTGGATAACTTTCTGTTACCCAGTAATTTGAATTAATATTACATTATAGTTTAAATATAGATAAATTATCAAGTAACGGGAAGTTACTTGATAATAATCAATAATTTTAATAATCAATAATCAATAAATCATGGAAGCCTACATTTATGATGTTGTCCGTACTGTAAGAGGAAAGGGCAATAAGAAAGGAGCTTTAATGGGTGTTACACCTACTCAATTGCTGGTAACACTTTTGGATTCTCTAAAAGAGAGAAATGATTTTGACCCTAAGCTGGTTGAAGATTTCATTTGTGGTTGTGTTACGCAAGTAAAAGACCAAGGTGCAAATATTGCGAAAACTGCAGCACAACAATCTGGTTATGGCGATCACCTTTGTGGAGTCTCTTTAAACCGTTTTTGTGGTTCTGGACTAGAAGCGATTAACCAAGCATCTGCTTATGTAAAGTCTGGTTTCACAGATTTAATGTTAGCTGGTGGAGTAGAGTCTATGTCTAGAGTAAGCATGGGATCTGATGGAGGTGCAATGATGATGGATCCAGCAGTAGCTATGCCAGGTTATGCTATTCCTCAGGGCGTTTCTGCCGACTTAATTGCGTCTAAATTTGGCTATTCTCGAAGAATGGTGGATGAATTTGCAGCAGAATCTCAAAGAAGAGCGGCGGCGGCGGAAGCAGCAGGTTATTTCAATGGTTCTAGAATTAATGTAACCGATGAAAATGGCTTTTTATTATTAGGTCATGATGAAAATGTAAGAGCAAGTACAACTGCAGATTCATTAGCTGGCTTAAAGCCTTCTTTTGAAATGATGGGCCAAATGGCTGGTTTTGATGATGTAGCGATTCAAAAATACCCAGAAGTAGCAGCGATCAATCACGTACACCACGCTGGAAATTCTTCTGCGATTGTGGACGGTGCAGCGATTGCTTTGATTGGAAATAAAGAGATTGGAGAAAGAATGGGCATCAAGCCAAGAGCGAAGATTCGTTCAGTAGGTGTTGTCGGTACGGATCCAACGATCATGTTAGTTGGACCAGCTCCAGCAAGTAGAAAAGCCTTGAAAAAAGCAGGTATGCACAAATCTGATATTGATTTATATGAAATCAATGAAGCTTTTGCCGCAGTTGCGATGCGTTTCATGGAAGATTTAGGCGTCGATCACTCAATCACTAACGTAAATGGTGGTGCGATTGCTTTAGGTCACCCACTTGGTGCTACTGGTTGTATGATTACTGGTACTATATTAGATGAATTGGAAAGAAGAGATTTGAATACAGGTCTAGCGACGCTTTGTATTGGTGGAGGAATGGGGATTGCGACGATTATTGAGCGGGTTTAATTACTGCATCTAAAGATTCCGAAGAATTTATTTCAGGGCACTAAAACCCGCATCACGGTGGCGGCTGCCCGTCAAAAAATGTGGAGCGATTTTTTTTGACTAGAATTTTTGTTACTTTTTTTTCAATGAAAAAAGTAAAATAAAGAATCGGTGATAAAAATTGAATTGTTTCTATTATTTTGAATTAATTGGAATAGGAATGTATATAAACGAAGTGGCTTTGAAGAAAAGGTATTTCTTTATTTGAATTTAAAAAATAATCAACTATTTAAGTTAAGAGATTACTTGAAGTAATCGTCTAACACAAAAAAACGAGTATGTCAACCGTTATTAAGAACGATACATTAGAATATTCGGTAGGGGATGATGGAGTTGCTATTGTCAATATCCACATGAAAAACCACCCAACCAACTTATTTAGCGAAGATTTCTTCGTACCTTATAATGAAGTAGCTAAAATGGCTATTGCAGATGATTCTGTAAAAGGGGTAATTTTAACGTCTACCCATCGAGATTTTATGGCAGGAGCGGATTTACGAAAATTATCAAATCCACCTGAAAATAAAAGAGAGATGTATGATGGTTTGTTAGGACAAAACCGACAATTACGAGAATTTGAAAAAGGTGGAAAACCATTCGTAGCAGTTATCAATGGTAACGCTTTAGGTGGTGGACTGGAATTGGCTTTAACTTGTCACCATAGAATTGCAGTAAATAGCCCAAAGATTAAGATTGGTTTCCCAGAAGTACAATTAGGATTAATTCCTGGTGGAATGGGTAATTCCAAAGCACCTTACTTGATGGGGATTCAAGGAGCAATGATGGCGATTTTGCAATCTCAGCAAGTTCGACCAGATAAAGCCTTAAAAGCAGGATTGATTAATGCAGTTGTGGACTCTCCTGAAGCAGCTTTAGCAGCAGCAAAAGCTTACGTTTTAGAAGGCGGAAGTGCGGTTCAACCTTGGGATAATAAGAAATATAGAGTACCAGGTGGTGGCATTATGTCTCCAGGAGGCGTGCAAACTTTAATGGGAGGAATTGGTAATGTAAGAAAGCAAACAGGTGGAAATTATCCTGCGGCTAAATATGCCATGACCGTTATCTACAAAGGGATGCAAATGCCAATTGATAGAGCCATCGAAGTAGAGGCGAGTCAATTTATTTCTGCTTTCTATTCTAAAGAAGCACAAAATTTAATCAGAACTGGATTCTTTGCGATTAACGAAGCGAAGAAAGGAAAGATGAAGCCTAAAGGGCATGAGAAATACGAAATTAAGAAATTAGGCATGTTAGGTGCAGGAATGATGGGGGCAGGTATTGCTTATGTTTCTGCAGTAGCAGGGATGGAAGTAATGTTGAAGGATGTGAAGATGGAAGGTGCAGAGAAAGGAAAAGCTTATTCTGAAGGCATCTTAAAGAAGAAGATTTCTAGAGGAAGAAGTACAGAAGAAAAAGCTAAAGCGATTTTAGATAGAATCCATCCAACAACTGATCCAAATGATATGGCAGGTTGTGATATGGTGATTGAGGCAGTTTTTGAAGATAGAAATTTAAAAGCTAGAGTAACTAAGGAGACGGAAGCAGTTTTAGGCGCAGATAAAATCTACGGTTCTAATACTTCTACTTTACCAATTACAATGTTAGCAGAAGCGTCTGATAGACCAGCTAACTTTATCGGTATTCACTTTTTCTCTCCAGTAGATAAAATGCCTTTGGTAGAAATTATCGTAGGAGAAAAAACGTCTGATAGAGCTTTGGCAGCAGCGATTGACTATGTAGTAGCGATTAGAAAAGTGCCGATTGTTGTCAATGACAAGCAAGGATTCTTTACTTCTAGAACATTTGGAACGTATACTTCGGAAGGAGCACACCTTTTAATGGAAGGCGTCCCTCCAATTATGATAGAAAACGTAGCGAAGCATATTGGTATGCCAGTAGGACCTTTAGCCGTAACGGATGAAGTTTCGCATACTTTAGGCTTACATGTTATGGGCGAAATGCCAGAAAGAGATGCGGAGACAGAAAAAGTTTACCAATTAACGAAAAAATTAGTAGATTTAGGACGTCATGGTAAGAAGAATGGCAAGGGGTACTACGACTACGATGGTAGAACGAAGACGCTTTGGCCAGGATTGGAAGATATGTTCCCATCAAATGTGAATACTTTAGACTCAGCAACTATCGGAAAAAGATTATTGCACAGAATGGCTTTAGAAACCTACCGTTGTTTTGATGAAGGTGTATTAAGAGCTACTAAAGATGGAGACGTTGGGTCTTTATTAGGATTTGGTTTCCCTCCATACACAGGTGGTGCTATTTCTTATATCGACTACGTTGGTTTAGATCAATTCATCGCTGATTGTGATGAATATACCGAAAGATTCGGACCAAGATGGGCGGTGCCAGCTAGTTTACGTCAAATGGCAGCAGAAGGGAAAACTTTCTACGGAAAGAACCGCATTGCTGCAAATGGTGGACAACCAGCGAAATTGGGCATGTCTGAAATCAAGAAGATGCTAGAACCTGAATTAGTAGCGTATGCTAACAAAATTGGTATTTCAGCTACGGTAGATGATTTGAAAAAAGATACTTTGCAGAAAGTGTTGAATAAATTAGGATATTAATATTTGAGAGGTCAGAAGTCAGACCACTTCGTTGTCAGAAGTCAGAGAAGAATCGGTATTTTGCGAATTTATCAATTAGCTATCTGACAGCGAAGCGGTCTGACAATTCTAATTTATTAGAATGGTCTGACTTCTGACTTCTAAATTAAAAAAGATGAAAAACCTCAACGGAAAAGTAGCCGTCATCACCGGCGCAGGCTCAGGAATGGGCAAAGAATTAGCCATCCAATTAGCAGCAAAAGGGGCAATAGTCGCTTTAAATGACTGGAATGGAGATAATTTACAAGCCACATTGGATATGGTCAAAAAGAATGGCGGTACAGCTATTGCCAAACGATATGATGTAGCCAATCGAGAAGCGGTCTATGCTTTTAAGGATGAGGTTTTGAGCACTTTTGGGCAAGTGGATATTGTCATTAATAATGCAGGAATTGCCTTACCAAGCTATAATGTGGAAGATGCACCTTATGATGAATTTGAAAAATTAATGAATATCAACTTTTGGGGCGTAGTTTATGGAACAAAAGCTTATTTGCCACATATGCAAACACGGCCAGAAGCGGTCATTGCGAATACGTCTAGTGTCTTTGGTATTATGGGGTTTCCTACTCAAGGGCCATATTGTGCAGCTAAATTTGCGGTAAAAGGATTTACCGAATCTTTGCGCTTAGAATTAGCTGCTCAAGAATCTAAGGTAAGAACTTTATCTATCCACCCTGGTCGAATATTTACAGACATCGTTAGAAATGTCGAACATCAACCAGGTACCGTAACAGAAGCAGAAAAGGAGGAAATGGCTAAATCTTTTGATAATGATGGAAAAGATGGAACTACTGCAGCTGATGCAGCGGCTCAAATCATTCAATCTATTCAAAAAGGAAAGCCTAGGTTATTGATTGGTAAAGATGCTCGATTCATTGATCGAATGGTGCGTCTATTACCAACTAAATATGCAAGTATTATTTTGAAAAGATTAGGTGCTGATCCAAATAGTGCAGTAGCAAATCCTGTTAAACCAGTTGCAAAAAAGGTAGCTGAAAAAGTGACCGAAAAGGTGGCTTAAAGTCAAAAGATAAATGGTTGATAGGCTTTTGGGCAACAGCGAATCTAAATACGCTGAGTATCAAAAGTATTCGACTGATTTCGAATCAAAAAAAAATATAAACATGGATCTTTCTTTGATCGTAGGCGAAATGTCAAAAAAAGCGGCAGCGGTAGCGCCAATAGGGAATACATTAAAATTCGATATGGGTGGCGAAATTATTTATATCGACGGTAATAACGGCAATGCTGTTTCTACGGAAGATAAAGAAGCAGATTGCACCATTAGTGTAGATAAAGAGGATTTTATTGCTTTAACCAATGGTGATTTAAATCCAATGATGGCGTTTATGGGTGGAAAGATTAAGGTAGATGGAGATATGGGCGTTGCGATGAAATTGCAATCTTTGTTATAAATTTTTTAAAGATTTTAAAAAATAGGGTAGTTGTTTTGCAGCTACCTTATTTTTTTGCTATTGGTTCAAGCCATATGTTAGAGTAGTAGATTCGTCTTTCTAATGATTCTTTTAAGCGAAAAACCCTTCAAAACTAAATACTTCTTTGACATTTCGAGCAGGCATATTTTTTTTATTATTTTGGTTGCTACCTATAATTGGGAACACTCAAGTTGCAACTAATAATAAATTTCAACTAGAGTACCTGAGTACTCAATCCGCAAGTGATCTATTATTAGACGATCGAGGCTTTCTTTGGGCAAATTCTATCCCTTTACTCGCTAACCTTTATCGCTACGATGGTTACCAAATGCAAGCCTTTAGCGGAGAAGCGGCGCCTCCTTACCAATTAGCAATTCCTAAAGCCTTTACGCATTCTTTTTTAAAATTATTACCCCAAAAGGAACAAATTATTTCGGTATCTATTCCTACCCAATCTCTACTATTATTAGATCCTATTAGTTTTAAACACCAACATTTTTCCTTAGATTCTCTTGGTGTGGTGGGCATAATAAAACAAGTCGTCACTCATCCTGGTGGAGGGGTAGCGATTTTGACTTTAAAGGAGTTAACAGCCTACATTTACCATTGGAAAGACAATAAATTGATAAGGTCTTTTAGCTTTCCTGTGACACAATCCTTTCAATATGCTCAGGTATTGGCAGAGGCGCACCAAATATGGATAAGCACGCATATAGGGAATTCGTATCGGTTTGATTGGAAAGGGAATTTATTAAAGGAATATGATTTTGAAGATTTTCCCTATCAGACCAATAGCAAAAGGCTAACTAAGAACGTTTTTTTTGAGCAGATTCGCCAATTTAACAATGGTGACATCTATGTGTCCATTCGATGGCTTCGTCCAAGTTTATATCGCTATGATGCTGCTAAAGACCGATTTGAAAGCCTACCCAATATTTTAGATAAGGATTTTGTACCAACACCTATAGCAGATAATAAAGGCAACCTATTATTTGCCTATGGTAGCTTTAGTCAAGAAAAAAATGCTTTATTAAAAAAGCGGGATGGCACCTTGATAGATTATAGCGGAATCATCAGAGAAAGAACAAATGCAATCGTGTCCGACGATTTGACCAAGGCTATATATGCTAGTAATGGAGAAGGTATCTTAAAGATAGAATTCTTGCCCCACAAAGTAAATAAAATAACTTGGGAAGGCTATAGTATTAGAGGTATTTTAGAAATCAGCCCCGATTCTTTTTTAATCGGGAATGATGATTATAATTGGCTTTTATATCACCCCAAAACGAATAAACTAAACGGTATTCGTTTGTCAAATGGACAATATCCCTTTGCTTATAATACTTTTTGTAGAGGTTTTGCTAAAGATAGGCAGGGTAAGTATTGGTCGAATGATGAGCAGGCTTTATATAGATTTGACCTACAAACAGGAGCAAGAGATACTTTTTTATGCCCTACAAATATCGACCAAAGCTGGTTGCAACTAACATCTGGCGAAATTTGTCTGGCTTTAAGTGATACGACTATTCGCATTTTTCATCCAAGGCAGCAGGAATTTACTACCTTAAGTCTCGATTATACTTTTGATATAGTGAACGCAATGTTGGAAGATAGCAATCAAGAACAACTTTGGTTGGGGACGGATAATGGCTTGATTTATTATAATTTAAAAACAAAAAAATCAGGTCGATACACTATAGTCGATGGTCTAAAGAGTAAAGAAATACATGCTTTGTATTTGGATAAATTGAATCGACTGTGGATAGGAACTTCTCAAGGAGTAGCAGTTCTAGATATAAAAACGCAAAAAATCATCAATACGATAGAAACCAAACATGGCTTAACGCACGCCACCGTAGTCAGTATTTTTGAGGATAATGGACAATATTGGTTGGCTACTTTAAACGGAATCTCTATTTATAATCCAGCAACTAAAACTTGCCGAAATTTGTCTGTAACTGATGGGTTTAATAATAATCAATTTAATACCCATGCTGTTTGTCAAGCAAGCAATGGAGCAATTCTTTTGGGCACTAAAAGCGGCTTAAATTACTTTTATCCAGCTACCTTTAAATCGGAAGTTGCGCCCGAATTAATGATTACGAATATTGATTATTATGAGGAAGCCACCGCACAAATTACTCGAATTATTCCTGCTGCTTCCAAACCAAAACGGATTCATTTACCTGCCATTAATAAATACTTGCACCTAAATTTAACCTTATCTGTTTTTGAAAATAAAAATTATCACCGTTATGCTTATCGGTTGAAAAATCAGGACACAACTTGGATAGAATTGGGGAATCAACATGAAATTACTTTTAGTAGTTTGCCCAAAGGCAATTATGACTTGGAAATTAAAGGGGCTACTCAACATAGTCATTGGTCGAACCCGATAACTATTCCAATAAGTGCGAAAGCTTTTTTTTATGAAACTTGGTGGTTTTACTCAACCTGCCTTTTGGTAGTCAGTACGCTTATTTTTGTTTGGGTAAATCGTTTAAGGTCTGAAAAAGCACGTTTGGAAGTTATTGTTAGGCAGCGAACGGCTCAAATTGAACAAGATAAAACCATTATTGCACAACAAGCGGAAGAATTGCAAACCTTAGACAAAATGAAATCTCGTTTTTTTGCCAATATTTCTCATGAATTTCGGACTCCTTTAACGATTATTCAAGGTTTTGCTAGAGAAAGTGCTAAAAAAATCGAGCAATTAAAACCCATCCAATTTTTAAGAAACCTAAAAATTATTCAGCAAAATAGTGAACAATTACTCCGCCTAGTGACCCAACTATTGGATTTAAGTAAATTGGAAGTAGGCGAAATGAAGGTGAATTTTGTGCAAGGAGATGTTTTACCCATTTTGACATACGCTTATGCTTGTTTTGAATCATTGGCTGCACAAAAAAACGTGGAATTAATTTGGCAAACGGAGGCGGAGGTTATAAATATGGATTATGACCAAGATAAATTATTAAAAATCATTTTTAATTTATTATCCAATGCTTTGAAATTTACCCCTTCTGAAGGTCAAATAATAGTGCGTATCCAACAAGCCGAAACGAAGACTATTGAGCAAGCCTTAATCTTTGAGGTCAAAGATACAGGAATTGGCATTGCCCCAGAAAAATTAGCTTTTATTTTCAATCGTTTTTACCAAGCAGATGATAAGCATACCCGTGAAAATGAAGGGGTAGGCATTGGCTTAGCTTACGTAAAAGAATTAGTTACAATATTAAAAGGCGTAATAAAGGCAGAAAGCCAATTGGGAAAGGGAACTAGTTTTCGAGTCAGCCTCCCTATTCATCAAAATGCTTCTAAGGTAGCTAATTTTATTCAAAAAGAAGCAGTATCAAATCCGTTTTTTATACCTAGAAATAAGGAGGTATTGATAGAAAGCTCCAAGGAAAATAAATTACAATTATTAATCATAGAAGATAATCCCGCTATTATTGCTTATTTGCGCCTTTGTTTGTCTGAAAAATATCAAATTAGTCAAGCAGAAAATGGGATACTTGGTATAGAAAAGGCAATGGCTACTATTCCAGACTTAATTATTTGCGATGTAATGATGCCTGAAAAAAATGGCTTTGAAGTTTGTGATAGTTTGAAAAAAGAGGAAAGAACCAGTCATATTCCGATTATTATGCTCACCGCATTGGCGGATACGGTGAATAAAGTAAATGCCTTGCAAAAAGGAGCAGATGCTTACTTATCTAAACCCTTTCACCCTGAAGAACTCCATGCACAAATTCAAAACTTACTACTTAATCGGCAAAAACTACAATCCTTTTTTCAAAAAAATAATAATTTATCGCAAGCACCATTGCTAACACTCCAAGCTCCTGAAATACTCAATCAGGCAATAGAAACAAATTTTCTATTAAAAGTACAAACCAATATTCAGCAAGAACTAGCTAATGGCGATTTGAATGGTGATTTTATTGCCCGTCAATTATTTATGAGTCGTACTCAGTTTTATAGAAAAATGAAAGCCCTCACCGACCAACCGGTTTCCATTTATATACGGAATTATAGATTGCATCAAGCAAAAGCTCTATTAGAAAAAGGAAATGAACCGATTAAACAAATTGCTTATCAAGTAGGGATTACCAATACCAAATATTTTTCTCGCCAGTTTTCAGAAACCTTTGGGCTAACGCCTAGTGCTTATCGGAAAAGTTTTACTTCGTGAAATGGCTGTCAAATTGGGCGACAATAGGAAATTGTCAACCAATTTGGCGCAGAATTAGGTGACAAAATTTCCTATTGTCACCTAATTTTTCGGGATTGAAGTAAACTTGGTACACGCTTTATTTTAAGATTTGGATAACCCAATCCAACATCATTATTTATTCATAATAACGTCTATATCCTGTTTATGCTGTAATCCAAGTTGCGAAGAATAGGGAACAGAGGGTAGAGAAGAGAGATAAACCTATGAAATTGCTAAATTTTAGGTGAATTCTCTAAGAATTTATGTTTTGTAGGTAGTTTTAGTCTTTTTTCTCTGCTCTCTAATCTCTACTCCTTATTGTCCGCAACTTAAGTTACTTAACAGATTTATGATTTAAGATGTATGAATTTTGATTTATGATTTATGATTTGAGTCAGACCCAATCCAATCTCATTCTTTGTTCAAATAATGCCTATATCTTGTTAATACTGAACAGTCTAGCAGCGAATAACCTAAAATCCCCCTTTGGGACACCAGCACCCCTTTTTGGTACACCAGTATCCCTCCTTTTTATAGAATGGACAAACCTTTGTAGTACAAAAACTACCAAAAAGTATGTCCGATTTTACCCAACAATTTACAAAACTTGTAGAGACGCATTACAGCGACCCCGATTTTAATTATGAACAATTATGCGACCTATTACAATTAAGCAGAAGTCAGGTTTATCGAAACTGTATAAAATCAGGACTAGGTGGACCAGCAGCCTATATTCGGCAATATCGTTTGCAAAAAGCGAATAGGTTATTAGTGGAAACCAATCTAATGATAACAGAAATTTGCTGCGAAATAGGCTATACCTCTATCGCCCATTTTTCTGATAATTTTTCGTCCGAATATCAATTGTCCCCAACTGAATTTAGAAATAAAAATGCAAAATTTAAATAAATATAAATTGTATTTGATAAATAAATATACAATGCACCGAATCTTAAAACATTTAATGTTCAAGCCCCTTACCTTGCTGCGTTGAAACACTTATTTAGAAAAAAATCCCATGAAAAAAATATTCCTACTCTGTCTATTAGGCAGTTGTTTTTACAACCACCTATTCTCCCAACGTACCTTCATTGTCAATTCTTCAGCCGATGCGAGTGATGCGAATTTTATTTCCAATATCTCTATTCCAAGAGGAAATTATGATGGTATTTGTGACGATGGTACTGGCAATTGTACCCTACGAGCCGCCTTACAGGAAGCCAATGGGTCCAATGAAATGGACAAAATACTCTTTGACCTCGATGCTATAGGAACAGATACCATTAAAATAAATAGTATGCTGCCCGTATTGGATTCCAGTATGATTATCCAAGGTCCTGGACAAACCACCTTAGCGATTAGTGGCCAAAACCTACACCGCCTCTTTTTTGTCAAAAATGGGACGATTATGATAAATGACCTTAGTTTGGTGAATGGACGTGCTAAGGGAGGCGATGGTGGACCTTTTAGTGGCGGCGGTATGGGGGCAGGCGGTGCGCTGCTCTTGCATGAAGGTATAACAGGTGATATTGCCCTCACTATCAATAATGTCACCTTTGATGGCAATGAAGCCATTGGCGGCCTCGGCTTCACCACCGGAGTCAACGACGGCGGCGGCGGCGGCGGCTTAGGCGGCGACGGCGGCGACGACGAGGACAGCGGCGGTGGTGGCTTTATGGGTAATGGAGGAAGTAATAATCATAATGGAGGAGGTGGAGGTGGTTTCTTTAATGATGGACAGAGTACAGGAACTGGTCAAGGAGGGACATCTAGTTTTACGAGAGAAAATAACGGCGGTGGCTTCGGTGGTGACGCTGGTGACGGTGGTGACGGCGGCGGCGGCGGTGGCGGCGGTGGCGGTGGCTTCGGCGGTGGTGGCGGTGGCTTCGGAGGCGACGGTGGCTTCGGCGGCGGCGGCGGCGGCAATTACGAATTCGGCGGCGATGGTGGCTTCGGTGGCGGCGGCGGCGGCGGCGAAGGCTTCAGGGGCGGCGACGGCGGCTTCGGCGGTGGTGGCGGTGGTGGCGGCTTCGGCGGCTTCGGCGGTGGCGATAGCGGTGGCTGCGGCTTAGGAGCAGGCGGAGCTATTTTTGTAGTTACAGGAAACTTAACCTTAGCCAATACCACATTTCAAAATAATAGTGCAACAGGAGGAATGGGCCAAAGTGGCGGCGGGAATGGACAAGGCAAAGGCGGAGCTATTTTTGTTTATCATCAAACGGGTTTGGTGAATGGTAAAAATAATGAAATGATTTCCATACAAATTGGTTGTGGTTTGTTTTTTTCTGGTAATACTGCCACCGATGCTGGAACTAGTACCATCTCAGGGGTAACGGATAATAATGATGTTTTTATAGAAACAGCTAAATTAATTAGTGCTGCGCCAATCAGTATAGCTTGTTTGACGCTTCCTTCTATTATTGGTATAGATACGAGTATTTGTGCTGGTCAAATAGTAGATTTAAGCAGCTTACTAAGTGCTCAAAAATTATTTACCACGACTTATGGAACTACTTTTGGCAACTACCTGCTAAGTAATGCGATGGTAATGCCTACTAGCACTACTACTTATTTTGTTAGAGATAGCAATACGACTACTTGTGCAGTAGATACTACCATGATTACTATTCAGGTAACTGCTCAACCTGTTATAACCGCTAGAGATACTGCTATTTGCCGAGGGCAACTCATTACCTTAAGCACCCTTATCAATGAAACTGCCACTAATGCCTATGAATTTGGAGCTACATTTGGTACTTATTCTACGGCTATTTTAGCTAATCAAACACCGTTAACAGACGCAACCTTTTTTGTTAGAGATTCGGTGCAAAATAATTTGGGTTGTGTCGATACTACTAAAATAAATATTGTTGTTGAAAACCAGCCTGCTATTACTGCCAGAGATACGGCTATTTGCAAAGGTCAGTCCATCATCCTTAGCAACTTAATTAATGAAGTAGCGACCAATAGTTTTGAATATGGAACTACATTTGGCACTTATTCCGCTGCTATTTTAAATACTCAAACCCCATTAACCGATACAACTTTTTTTGTTCGAGATTCGGTGCAAAATAATTTGGGTTGTGCCGATACGACTCAAATAAGTATTGTGGTTGAAAACCAACCTTTTATTACCGCTAGAGATACTTCTGTTATGCTTGGAGAGCCCGTAGATTTAAGTACTTTATTAAATCAAAATCATATAGGTAGTTTAGGATATGGGACTATTTTCGGGACTTATGGCATCGCCAATCCTGTAACAGCTACGGCTACCATGCCTTTTTATATTAGAGATTCTATTCAAAATGAAGTGGGTTGTGTAGATACCACAAAAGTGTTAATTAGGATTCCAACGGTTAATCTCAGTATGGCTGATGAAGATGGCGATGGCAATCCAGATATTCTTGATCCTTGTAGTTGTTTTGACCCACAAAATGTAGTAGAAAATCTCCCTGGGAATAATACCAATGTAAAATTATTCCATGATTTTGTGGTCATCACCAATGGTGGCATTGGACAAACTTGGCAGTTAGATAAAATCAATTCAGGAGCGGTTTTACAAAAAGATGGCACTCCTTTTCCTATAGGGCAAACCCTAAATGATTTAGGAGACGGGGTCTATCGCTTAGATCTTTGGCATCGTCCTGATGAAGGTTTTAACGCCGATTTTAGGCGTTTGAGTGATAATAATATTCAAACAACTGGTGGTAGTTGTGACGGACAGGCTTGTTTGATTATTCCAACTATGAGTGAGTGGGGTTTACTGATTTTTGGTTTACTGATTTTGAATTTGGGCTTGATGTTGGTTTTACGGACCAAAAGGACAGGAGAGAAATACTAAACCATAATTAGGATGCGCCGAATCTTAAAACATTTAATTTTCAAGCGCCTTACCTTGCTGCGTTGAAACACTTATTTATAAAAAATCCCATGAAAAAAATATTCCTACTATGTCTATTAGGCAGTTGTTTTTACAACCACCTATTCTCCCAACGCACCTCCATCGTCAATTCTGCAGCCGATGCAAGCGATGCAAATTTTATTTCCAATATCTCCCGCTATTTTTTTAGCCTTTTTTTATTTTTGGTTTTAGCCTGTTCACCAGTTGTTGCGCAAACCTTCTGCAATAGTTGCAAATGTAGTAATAAAACGACTGCTGATGGACTGGGGTCAAATGAGGTGTTAGGTGTGTATGAATCGGGCGGTATCCTCTATGTTGCTACTCGGGGCGGCTTGTCCACTTCTACGAATGGAGGAGATAGTTTTACCAATAAAACGACCGCTGATGGACTGGGGGAAAATAATGTCTATGGCGTGTATGAATCGGGCGGGGTAATTTATGCCGCTACTCGGGGCGGATTGTCCATTTCCACAAATGGAGGGGCTACTTATTCTAATAAAAATACTGTCGATGGGCTGGGGCATGATTTTGCCAGAGGGGTGTATGAATCGGGCGGTATCCTCTATGCCGCTACTCGGGGCGGATTGTCCATTTCCACGAATGGAGGGACTACTTTTTCTAATAGTACAACTACCAATGGGCTGGGGTCAAATAATGTCAGGGGGGTCTATGAATCAGGCGGGGTGATTTATGTCGCTACTGATAATGGCTTGACCATCTTCACGAATGGAGGGACTACTTTTTCTAATAAAACCACTACTAATGGGCTGGGGTCAAATGATGTCTCTAGCGTGTATGAATCAGGCGGGGTGATTTATGCCGCTACGACTGGTGGCTTGTCCATTTCTACGAATGGAGGGACAAGTTTTACCAATAAAACGACTGCTAATGGGTTGGGGTCAAATATTGTCAATGGGGTGTATGAATCAGGCGGGGTCATTTATGTTGCTACTAACGGCGGTTTGTCCACCTCCACGGATGGAGGGGCAAGTTTTACTAATAAAACGACTGTAGATGGGCTGGGGGCAAATATTGTCAATGGGGTGTTTGAGTCAGACGGGGTGATTTATGTCGCTACGGATGGCGGCTTATCTATCTGTGGAAACTTCATCATTCCTTCCGAACTGAGTTGTACCAATAAAACGATTGCTGATGGGTTGGGGCATAATATTGTCTATGGCGTGTATGAATTGGGCGGGGTGGTTTATGCTGCTACTCGGAGCGGCTTATCCATCTCTACGGACGGCGGAGGAAGTTTTACCAATAAAACGACGGCTGATGGACTAGGGGCAAATATTGTCAATGGGGTTTATGAATCGGGTGGGGCGATTTATGCTGCTACTGATGGAGGCTTATCCATCTCCACGGACGGCGGAGGAAGTTTCACCAATAAAACGACCACCGATGGGCTAGGGCATAATATGGTCTATGGCATGTATAAATCGGGCGGTATCCTCTATGTTGCTACTGATGACGGCTTATCTATCTCCACGGATGGCGGAGGAAGTTTTACCAATAAAACGACTGTTGATGGGTTGGGGAATAATTATGTCCTAGGGGTGTATGAATCGGACGGTATTATCTATGCTGCTACTTTTGAGGGCTTAGCCATCTCCACGGATGGGGGAGGAAGCTTTACCAATAAAACCACCGTTGATGGACTGGGGGGTAATTATGTCTCAGGCGTATATGAATCGGGCGGTATCCTCTATGCCGCTACTAATGACGGCTTATCCATTTCCACGGATGGAGGAGGAAATTTTACTAATAAAACCACAGTTGACGGGCTGGGGGATAATGTTCTCTTCGGCGTGTATGAATCGGGTCGTAACCTCTATGTTGCTACGGATGGCGGCTTATCCATCTCCACGGATGGAGGAGGGAGTTTTACCAATAAAACCACCACCGATGGGCTGGGGAGTAATATTGTCTATGGCGTGTATGAATCGGGCGGTATTCTCTATACGGCTACTGCTGGTGGCTTATCTATATGTGGCATAACGCAACCCAATATTACCGCTAGCAATACCAGTATTTGTATAGGGCAATCTATCGATTTAAGCACCCTTATTATTGGTAGCCCCTCTAACATTTTGGAGTATGGTACTACTTATGGTACTTATGGCTTAAATAAAGTCCAATCACCTACTACTAAAACCACTTTCTATGTCAGAGATTCTAATACTACTACCTTATGTGTGGATACGACTAAAATGATCATAACGGTTGTCCCCCAACCTGCTATCACAGGTCGAAACAGAACTATTTGCAAAGGCGAATCGGTAGATTTAAGTACGTTGATTGAGGGGATGCCCCTCAATACCTTAGCTTATGGGACTGTTTATGGCTCTTATGGATCGAGTAAAGACCAAACACCAATGACCACCACGACTTTCTATGTCAGAGACCTCAATACCACTACGATGTGTGTTGATACGGCTAAGATTGTAATAACGGTTAACGCCCAACCTGCTATCACAGGTCTATATAGGACTATTTGCAAAGGCGAATCGGTAGATTTAAGTACATTGATTGACGGGGTACCCCTCAATACCTTAGCTTACGGGACTGTTTATGGTACTTATGGATCGAGTAAAGACCAAACACCAATGACTACCACGACTTACTATGTTAGAGACCTCAGTACGACTACGATGTGTGAGGATACGGCTAAGATTGTAATAACGGTTAACGCCCAACCTGCGATCACAGGTCGAAATAAGACTATTTGCAAAGGAGAATCGGTAGATTTAAGTACGTTGATTGACGGGGTACCCCTCAATACCTTAGCTTATGGGACTGTTTATGGTACTTATGGATCGAGTAAAGACCAAACACCAATGACTACCACGACTTACTATGTTAGAGACCTCAATACGACTACGATGTGTGAGGATACGGCTAAGATTGTAATAACGGTTAACGCCCAACCTGCGATCACAGGTCTAGTTAGGGCTATATGCAAAGGAGAATCGGTTGATTTAAGTACATTGATTGATGGGGTACCCCTCAATACCTTAGCTTACGGGGCTGTTTATGGTACTTATGGATTGAGTAAAGATCAAACACCAATGACTACCACCACTTTCTATGTCAGAGATTTAAATACCACTACCTTATGTGAGGATACGGCTAAGATTGTGGTTATGGTGGAAAATCAACCTAATATCTCGGCTAGAGATACGGCTATTTGCCGTGGTCAATCCATAAGCCTAAGTAGTTTGATTAATGAAACAGCCACCAATAATTTTGAATATGGAGCTACTTATGGCACTTATTCCGTTGCTATTTTAAATACGCAAACCCCACTAATAGATACGACTTTTTTTGTTCGAGATTCCGTGCAAAATGCGGTGGGCTGTGTTGATACGACTCAAATAAATATTGTTGTTGAAAACCAACCTGTTATTACGGCTAGAGATACGGCTATCTGCCGAGGGCAATCCATTACCCTTAGCCATTTGATTAATGAAACAGCCACCAACGCCTATGAATACGGAGTTACTTATGGTACTTATTCCGCTGCCATTTTAGCTACTCAAACACCACTAACCGATACGACTTTTTTTGTTCGAGATTCCGTGCAAAATAATTTGGGCTGTGTCGATACGACTCTAATAAATATTGTTGTTGAAAACCAACCTGCTATTACGGCAAGAGATACGGCTATCTGCCGAGGACAATCCATTACCCTTAACCACCTGATTAATGAAATAGCTACCAATAGTTTTGAATATGGAGCTACATATGGCACTTATTCCGCTGCTATTTTAGGTACGCAAACCCCACTAACAGATACAATCTTTTTTGTTCGAGATTCGGTGCAAAATACAGTGGGCTGTGCCGATACCAGTCAAATAAATATTGTTGTTGAAAACCAACCTGCGATTACCGCTAGAGATACGGCTATTTGCAAAGGGCAATTCATTAACCTAAGTAGTTTGATTAATGAAACTGCCACTAATGGCTTTGAATATGGAGCCACTTTTGGCACTTATTCCGCTGCTATTTTAAATAATCAAACCCCACTAACAGATACAATCTTTTTTGTTCGAGATTCGGTGCAAAATGCAGTGGGCTGTGCCGATACCAGTCAAATAAATATTGTGGTTGAAAATCAACCCTTTATTACCGCAAGAGACACTTCTGTAATGCTTGGAGAGCCCGTAGATTTAAGTACTTTATTAAATCAAAATAGTATAGGTAATTTAGATTTTGGGACTATTTTCGGTACTTATGGCATCGCCAATCCTGTAACGGCTACGGCTACGATGCCTTTTTATATTAGAGATTCTATTCAAAATGAAGTGGGTTGTGTAGATACCACAAAAGTGTTAATAACGATTCCAACGGTTAACCTTAGTATGGCTGATGAAGATGGCGATGGCCATCCCGATATACTAGACCCTTGCAGTTGTTTTGACCCACAAAATGTAGTAGAAAGTCTCTCTGGCAATAATACCAATGTGAAATTATTTCATGATTTTGTGGTCATTACCAATGGTGGAATTGGTCAAACTTGGCAATTAAATAAAATCAATACAGGGGCGGTATTACAAAAAGATGGGACTCCTTTTCCTATAGGAGAAACCCTAAATGACTTAGGAGGCGGGGTCTATCGCATAGATTTTTGGCACCGCCCTGACGAAGGCTTTAATGCCGATTTTAGACGATTGAGTGATAATAATATTCAAACGACCGGCGGTAGTTGTGACGGACAGGCTTGTTTAATTATTCCGACTATGAGTGAGTGGGGTTTATTGATTTTTGGTTTATTGATTTTGAATTTGGGTTTGATGTTGGTTTTACGGAGGGAAAGAGTTTAGATTATGCTCGTCAAAAGATTTGTATAGCATTTAAAAAACAAGGCGGCTGTGGGAAACAGCCGCCTTATTGTCAGTTAACTCTCTTCTTTCAAAGTCAACCGTCTTCGATTATCATCAGGATTCCGATCAATCAATTTATTAATTGGGTCAATACCTGCCCTGATAGGCAGTTCGTCGACTTCAATGGTAAAATTCATTTCTTCTTTATCAATTTTATGCTTTTGTAAATAAATCAATTTATCCTCGCCTGCTTCATCTGCTCCATAGACACCAATATCAATCCAATCATTAATGGCAATTTTATTTTCATTACCCAAACTATCTGCTCGATACTTAATGGCGGAAATATCTAAATTGACTTGATATTTTTCGCCTACCTTTTCATAAGTGGCTTCCGTTGCTCGATTTTCAAACAAGGTAATCGTTTCAAATAAATCGGCAATGATGTATTGTAAGCTGTCAGGGGTGACCTTTCTAAATTCTTCTAAATAAACATCAGAAGTAATATAACGATCTTCCTTATACGCCCAATCATTAATAATCCGTCTTAAGGCGAGATTGACACTATCTTCGCTAATGTAATCCTGTAGCGCATACATTAATAAAGAACCCTTTCGATAGTGAATGTATCCTTGTCCTTCTACATGATCTAGTGGTTGTTCTTTCTTAGATTCAGAGGAACGACCTCTTAAATAACGATCCAATTCTAACTTTAAGAATTTTTGAATGATTTCAGGTTTTAACTCCTGTTTCATGACCATCAAAGCAGAATACTGCGACATCGTTTCAGAAGACATCGCATTGCCTTGAACGCCTGCTTCGGTTACTTGATGCGCCCACCATTGATGCGCAATTTCATGTGCTGTGACATAAAATGGAATATCTACATCGTCTTCTCCGACATCTAACATGAAACCAATTTCCTCACTAAAAGGAACGGTATTACTAAAAGACTGAGCAAAAGAACGGTAACGAGGAAACTCCATTATGCGCAATTGTCGATATTGATAAGGGCTAAAATTGGCAGTAAAATAATCCAAGGATTTTTTCATACTCCGCAGCATGCGCTCCAAATTATATTCATGTCCCTTATGGTAATAAATTTCTAAGTTAACTTCCTGTTTGCCATTCGACCATTTATCTTTCACCACTTCATATTCGGCAGATACAATGCTATAAAAATTAAGGATCGGCTCATCCATTTGATAATGGTAAAACTTTCGACCATATTCTTCCCATTCTCGCTGGAGATAACCAGGGGCAATCGCGATTTGTTCTGGGCTAGTACTAATCGTAATATCAAAACGAATTCTATCCGCTGTACCTCCTAATAAATTTTCGGTTACGCCAACTGGATGATCTCTCGGGCGCATTCTGTCTTTTACAGGTAAATCATTATCCTTTCGGTCATCATCTGAGCTTAATTCCAAGCTGCTTTGATACCCAAAAGTGGGGAAATAAGTGTTATTAAAGAACGTACCGTTTTGCAAAATTTCGGTATTAGAACCACTTTCGACGAAACCATTGGTATGGAACTTTGTAACAAAATCCATTTCAATGCTATCTCCAGGGGCGACTGGCGTTTCTAATTCATAGATATAAAACTTGAAATCTTCCCAGCTTTCACTAATTGTAGTAGGTACTTTAAAAATGACCTCATCTTTTACTTGTGGGTCTACATTTCTCTGCAAGTAAATTTGCTGAATAGGCTGACTTGTTTTATTCTTTAAAACATAAGTGCCTCTAGCTTCAAAATCTCTCTTTTCAGGATAAACATCGACAGCAACGGTCGTTCCTACAATTTTTAGTAGCGGCAAATCCCTATATTTTTTCAGCGTTTTTTCATAATCCGCACGGTCTGCATTGGAATCATCCGAATTCTGATACGTATTAATAATATTGGTATTATAGTAAATATAGCAACCAGAAAAACCGAAGAGTGTTAAAGCCCCCAATCCAAAGGCAATTAAGGATCGATTTAAACGCAATTTGCCTAGTTTCCAACGCATCGCCATCGAAGATTCTGCTCCTCGGACAGAGAAGAAAAGCACTAAGGCAAATAAAGCGAACCCTAAACCAAACCAGTAACTACTAAACCAGTTAAAAGGCTGGAAATAATGTCCGAAGCCATTCATATCAGAATAACCTGGCAAGCCCCCAGAGGCAAAACGAAACATATTATGTTCAAAACCTAATTGATTGATAACTAAGGTAGAAATAAAGAAAACAACCATTAAGGCGTGTCCTAAAAATTTATGGTTGACCATTGTATGAATGAAAAAACCAAGGAAGACATATAATACCCAATCGGATAAATCATCAATAAATAATTTCTGTACATAAACACCTAGTTCGTAGTTTGTATAGCCCATTATTGTTTGGGCGGTAATGCCTACTAAGCCAAGAATAGCCAATAACAAAATGAACATATAAACCATTGATAGGAACTTACCTACCAAAGAGACATAATTAGGGTAGGGTAGGGCATCGTAAATCAAATTGATTTTGACATCTCGTTCTTTCCAAACTAGTTCCCCTGCATACAAAACAGTAATAATAAAAAAGAAAATATTAAAAGGACTTAGCACTTCTAAAATCCGATAAGTAGTTGGATAGACATCTACATCGTACATTCCTCCTAGTCCAAAGAAAAAACCAATAGCGGTATAAACCATTCCACCAATTGCAATGGCTAAAAAAGGAATTTGATTGACAATCCATTTAAAATAAAAAATGGAGAGATCAAATAATTGAGTTAATTGAGTTTGTAGACCACTAAATTGTTGAACAACAGGAATTTTTACGCTTGCTGCCTTCTCTATGGCATTTGTATCGACTGCTGTTAATGCCTTTTTCCTCTGTTTCCGAGAAGCATTACCGACTAAATTAAAATCAAATTTCCAAAAAGTAAACAATACAGATAATAAAGCAATCCCCATCCATAAGAGTCGATTCCACAAAATTAACCCACTAAATGAAACGGTTTGCGTATTCTGTTCTGCTACGGTCCAATATCGAGTGATATGACTATTGGTATTGATGCCAAAAGGGTCTAATAATGCACCTAAATCTTGGTTTTCCCAATCTTCCATCACCTCTCCAGTTGCGGCATAGATAATGAATAAGAAAATGCCTTGTACATAGACCACTAATAATTTTCGACTCAAAGCCCCACTTGAAAAAAAGAGGCAACCCATGATAAAGATATTGGGAATTACAAAAATTAAAAAGGGCTGAATCATGTGCCCCAAATTATAAGGCAGGAGTTTTTCTTGGTCGAGCCAAGGCATTAAATAACCAATGGCTAAGCCCAAAAATAAACCCAAGAAAATAAAGAGGGTAATGGCCATTGAGCCTAAAAATCGACCACCTAAATACTGATATTTGGTTATTGGGCTAGTAAATAGCATAGAAGCCGTCTTATGTTCAAAATCCCTTAAAATAGGGACGCCCATAACCGCTGAAACCAATAGTAACCCTGGAATAACTGATAAGATAATTAGGAAGAAACCGATAGTTGTTGGTGCATTTTCTTTGACCTGACCTGCACTTCCTCCTACTTGAATGACGTCCGTTGTAATGGCTAAAAAGGCCATTAAAAACATAATGCCAAAATAGATATAAGTTGCTGGACGTTTTGCCCGATATTGTAATTCAAATTTGAATATTTCCCACATGTTACTAATGTTGAATGTTGAATGAATGAATTTTGAATGAAGGCTATTGTTCCTTAGTTGATAACTAGCTGGCAGTTGCTGCCCTTTTTCCAAAAATCTCCGAGAAATAAACATCTTCTAAATCTGGCTCAATTGCGGTAAATCCATCGTCAGGTTGTCCTTCATTTAAGACATGAATAACTGGTTTTCCAGCACTTCTTCTTTCCGAAATGACATTATATGTTGCTTTGTAGGTATCAACTTCGTTTTTAGCCACTTGCTTTCGCCAAATTTTACCACTAATACTTTCCAAAGCCTGTGTTGGTGTACCCGTAAGGAGTACTTCGCCTTGATTGATAACTGCCATATTGGTACATAATTCCTTGACATCTTCTACGATATGCGTTGATAAAATGACAATGGTATTTTCACCAATTTCACTTAATAGATTCAAAAAGCGATTACGTTCGGCAGGGTCTAAACCAGCAGTCGGTTCATCCACAATGATCAATTTTGGATTGGCTAAGAGTGCTTGTGCTATCCCAAAACGTTGTTTCATACCTCCAGAATAACCACCTAAATTTTTCTTTCGATGTTGGTATAAATTCGTTTTTTCTAAAAGTGCTTTCACGACTTCTTTTCGTTCACCTCTATTGGTAATGCCTTTTAGAACTGCTAAATGATCTAATAACGTTTCTGCGCCAATTCTAGGATAAACCCCAAATTCTTGCGGCAAATAGCCTAATATTTTTCGTACTTCGTCTTTTTGAGTTAATACATTTATATCGCCTAAGTTGATCGTTCCTTCATCGGGTTCCTGCAAGGTCGCAATTGTCCGCATTAAGGTGGATTTTCCTGCGCCATTAGGTCCTAAAAGACCAAACATACCGATAGGAATTTCTAGGGTTACATTTTTTAAAGCTTGAATGCCGTTAGCGTAAGTTTTTGAAAGGTTTTGGATGTCTAATTGCATAATCGAGTGTATAAGGGTTTTTATTGATTTGGTATAGTTTGAATATTTGATGAGTGAAGATGGTCAAATAATCGAGACTGATTTAAAAAATCGGTTAAATATAGCTTTTTTCTAGACTAATGTATTATTAATGACACCTAGAACTAGGGTTTTCTTATAAAAATGATTTTACTGGAAATCATGTTGAAAACATGAATGATATTGGGTCGAAGATGCAATCTTCGACCATCGACAACGAATTTTAGTTAAACTCTGAAGCAGATATTCGAAGATTGTATCCACCTGACGGCTATGGATTGTATCTTCGAATCGATATTTTTCAAGTCTTTGACTTGATTTTTAGGTGCGAAAGTTTTTATAAAAAAAACCTTCACTTAGAACAAAGATTGTCTTTAATTTGAATTGATAAATTATTCTTGTGTGCCTTTTTTAATTTTAGTTGACCAAGCGATGTTATGTAAATAGGAAGGTTTGAAATATAGCGTTTTTCAACTAAATCATTTATTACGAATCATCTTCTAGGATGCATAGGGCAGATTGAAATGACAAGTGATTTTTTAACATTTACTAGTCATTTCAATGATGACAGGCGCAGCTCAAAAATAATAAGATCTTTTACCAAAAAGTAAAGCCCTTGTGTGTCCACAAGAGCTTACCAACTATTAAATAAGAACATTACTTCTTTATAGCTAAATTTTGACAAAACTTCCTACTAAAAAATAGGAAACTAAAAAATTGTCAAAAATGAATTCGTTAATACTAACAAAGTGTTATTCTTTTTTTTGTATTTCTATATTTAGGGGTAAACAGATCACTTGCGGACAATCAATGCCCAAGAGATAATCTTCAACCTCTCCCGAATTCACTTGCCCATAAGGCGTCATATTATCTGTGTTACTTAGTCGAATTCTAAAACCGAGTAGGCTGCCTGTTAGCGCATCAATAGGCACTATAATATCCATTGAAGCTGGAAATACTCCATCATGATTATCTTTTAAATCCGCCACCATTTCGTTGGCATCTTCAAAATCTCCGTCTCCATTCCAATCAATCCACGCCTCTATATAAGCAGTATCTCCTGTCGAATTCATAACTACTAGTGGTAAGCGAATTATACCTCCTGGTACTATATTTATACTTGGAAAAATAGTCACCCCTTCTTCATCATTGCTTATATCATTATTATCTCCTAAAGCTAGTGTGTCAGGAATTCCATTTGATTCACTATCTACTAAAGCTCCTAATTTTAGGCCGGGAATAATTATATGCACAGGACCATTATTGGCAGCCGTTGTTTGATAATCACTCATTAAAGTATTGGCGGAAGTGTCTGGTAAATCGCCCCAATCACAACCAGTTATTAGGATAGAATCCATTGCCATTGGCTGGCAATTAACAGAAGTATTAGGATTAGCATTGTTCAATGCCGCATAGAAATAATAAGTGCCTGCAACGGTTAAAGTCGTATCTAATAATATAGGAACAGTAGTTTGTTTATTATCATTAGCTGCCCCCCAAGAAGGGGTTGCATCTTCTGCCCAATCACTTGAATTATCTCCATAGCAATCATAACTAATAGAACTATTGGCAGCATAAGCGCCTACATTTACAAAGTCACCCGTTGTCCAAATGCCCTTGGTATTAGCAACTGATTCTCTGCCATTTCCACCAGAACCATACTGCATGAAATCTACCATATTGGAAGCATTATTGAAGTCTGAATTATTGGTATAAATACCCACATCAGAAGCTGAACCATCAAGGTTAAAACCAGATAAGACCACCTTTTCGCCTGGAGCAAAAGTAGTTAAATTCCCTGATATTAAGGTTAAAGTATTTAAAGCGCCATAACTGAATCTGTGACAAAGGAAATAGGTACTGACATCAATAGTTGTCGTTCCTGCATTCAATAACTCTAGGGTATCTGTCGAACCACTATTGGCAAAAAATACTTCATTAATGACAATGCCTGAATCGGTTAAGGTATCTTTCCAAAGAGTGGCATTGCCTGCATAAATTTGAGCGGTGTCGTATTTTGTATTGCTAACATAAATCGCTATTTCGTTGGCATTATGTTCCGAAGAGAGGTTAATATTGACTGTTTGACCTCCGCAAATAGTATCTTGGTCTAACGCAAGATTTAGACTCGGGCAAAAACAATCTTCTACTGTTACTATAATCACATTACTAGTATCTTGACAATTGCCTGAACTACAACCACCTGCAATAGCTGCTATTACTCGATAATAAGTGGTATCAGTAATCCCCGTTGGTGGGTCATAAGTCGCATTGGTAGCACTAGGAATATTGGTATAAGTCGATAGCGTATCGGTAGTGCTTTGCCATTGATAAGTAATGGTGTTACTGCCAGAGGCAGCAGTAGTTGTAGTAAATACAGCGGGGTCGTCTCCATTACAAACCGTTTGATTCCCAGCTACTACAGGTGCAGTAATATTTCCAACTCCAATATTTATGGTAATTTTAAAAGCGCCACATTTAGGATTACCTCCAACACCATCTGATTCAAGCGTAAAAGAACCACAGGCATTTAAAGCGGTAATTTTTATAGTATGATTACAGGAATCATAGGTTAACCCAACATTAGCATCACCTGCTTTCCAAGTTCCTTCACAAATGATACCGTTACAACTAATTAACTCTTGTAAAAAGAGAGAATCGTTGAGGGAATTAGCACATAAGGTGGTATCAATCGTCACATTATTATTGGTCGGGCAACATTCTTTTAGAATAGTCATCCCCTTAGCTTGTGAACCATCACCAGGACTTGGAACAGCAGCACCTAAATAATTCAAATCGGTATCAAAAATAGCGACACAATCGTCAAAGGCGGAATTGGTGGATACATAAATTCTGTCAGAAGTTTCACTATAAACGATAGCATGTGCATCATTAAAACCAGTACCGTCCGCCAAGCTATCTAAAGAAGAAATTGCTATAAAAGGATGGAAAGGAGCCGGTCCATACTTTAACACATAACTTGGAGATCCAGAATAATTGGTATCATCATCTACAACAATGTAAATATTTTCAGCAGTATCCGTAGTTATGCCCATAAAACGAGCATCTCTAAGCGGGGAGTTTGCATCGTTTCTAATGGTGTCAATGTTTGATATACAAGGCAGCCCGTCTGCAGTAAACTGAGATTCATCAAAAGACCAAACTCGATTAGCCACCCAAGGTGTTTGACTATTGGTAGCATACATTTTTTCGGTAATTGGGTCTATAAAAAAGCCCCAATTCCCTGCTAAATTGCCTGTGTTTTCACAGAATTGTAGCCTACTGACTTCTGCACCTGTACATAAGTCATAAGCCACGATTCCCGCAAAATCTCTTTCTCCAACATACAAAGTATTACCTATAGAACCTATATTAAATTGCCCCGCAGTAGTTATCCCGAAAGTAGCTTCGGGAAGAATCTCGCCATCACAAGTAAATCTACGTATTTCACCTCCTGTATTTGATTCTCCTATGTATAAGAACCCGTTCAAGTCAGATGCCAAACCGTGTGGGCTAGTTAATTGGTCACCAGCCGCAACATTGTCATACCACGGACTTCCAATTTCAGACAAAGACCCATCTGTATTGATTTCATATTTATGAACAGAACCTCCAGTTGTGGTTTCATTCAGATAAATATTTTCTGTACAATTACAGC
Organism: Saprospiraceae bacterium; assembly: GCA_965277445.1. Taxonomy (GTDB): domain Bacteria; phylum Bacteroidota; class Bacteroidia; order Chitinophagales; family Saprospiraceae; genus JAFMDF01. The sequence continues at coordinate 1,706,587 of CBDICY010000013.1, forward strand.
CAACTGAACAATCCTGTTGATTCATGGTAATCGTATAATCCTGAAAGCAACCAGTAGTTCCGTTAAATGCTCGAATAGTATAATTCTGTGAATCTATTGGATTAGCAATTCCCATATTAAATTGATAAGGCAAAGCACCAATAGTCATTGCATCTGCATAATCTGGGTCGCCTCCGTCCGCAATGTAATTACTTCCAACTACCCAATTAAATCTATCCGTATTCGTAAAGGCTGAAATTTGGAGATAGCCATCTGTTTGGACTAATCCGTTATCACAAGATGGTTGGATAGCAAAGGCAGAAACCGAAGGCAAAGGATTAACTATGACTAAAACCTCTTCATAAGGTCTGCAAGTATTATCGCTTGGGGTCGGATGAGCAATGGCATAAACATAAAATGTATCCGTAATGGTACTTGTATTGGTAAATCCAGACACATTGGTTAATCTTACTGTATCATTGTCATTATTAATTTGCAGCGTATCCAACCCCTTTCCATTAGTATAAATACTAGTAGCAACAGTTTGAATACTATCGAAATAGACAAAAGCTATACTATCTGGGTTTGTAAAGGTTGTTGTAATGGCTAATGTATCTACTAAATCACCTGAACAAATAATTCTGTTGGTAATCAATTGGTTAATTTCGGCACAAGTAGCGATTGTTCTAAACCCAATATCAAAACTATGGTTCACACAACCCGCATCACCTGTTATTGCTGTTGCAAAAGCAAAACCATCCGTCACACTATTACAAGCAGAAGTAGCCGTTCCTTTAGTCGCATCAGAATCAATTAAATCATTGCTCCCTTGATTGTTAATAGTTAAATTATAATTATTAGTACCAATGGTTAAAGTGCTATCTGCTGTTGTCCAAGCGCCACCTACAGCATCTGTTATAACGACATAATAGGTAGTATTCGGACTTAGAATAGAATCTGTTTGGGCAGTATATTCTCTTAATTTTGTTTCGTTAAAATAATATTCTCCTTTACTGTCTGTTGTATCAATAGCGATAATTTCACAGGCGGTATTATAAAGGGTGACGATGACACTATCTAAAGCTGGTTCGCAAGCGTTTTGAATCCCGTTCGCGTCGATGTCTAACCAAACGTAGTTACCTATTTCGAGAGGTGCGGGATCACAAAGAGCATCAAAATCACCTAAACCTTGACCTTTTCCAAAATTTCCGGGTACGTTTGTATCATAGACCAAGAATTTATTAACTACACTTCCAGTTGTATTATTCAATGTTCTTACACCGCCTTCGTGATTGGCTGCATAAGGGTCAAATTGATTCACCATTACTTCTGTCTGTCCAGGTAAAAATAAAAGTGCACCTTGAGTTGATTCAGAAAATTCTAAAGCATGATTTCCTCCCCAATCATCTTGGTAATATTCGTGGGCTCCAGGGCCATTTTTATCTAGTGCATTATAATTACAACCTGTACCCCCTTCAAAAACATAAGTTCCATTGACGAAACAAGCTCTCAAAATATCACCTGCCGAGATAAATTCTTGGTTTTCCAAATTGGTATCCATTCCCGTTAAATCGGGGCGATAATTGCCTCGTTCCACCTGTAGCCCCCATCTATCTATAAAACCTAAAATCATTGAACCATCATTATCAAATTCAATATCAGACAAGATAGGCTGCATATAAGCCTCTGTTCCTGTAACATACTCAGTCTCTTTGAGCCATGCCCGCCAATCTCCCAAATCACTTGATGCATTTAGATTCCAATATTTAACTCTACCTCTTTCATAGTTTATATCAAAATCGAAAAATGCATGCATGCCCGCACTTGCTGCATTTGGGTCGAATTCAAAAACCCACGCGTGTAAGTCTAAAGAATCTTGGGAAGTCTCACCACTACATACTGCACCAATATAGACTTTTCCTTTATGAACTTCGACGCCCCATGGACGAATATCATTGCTGCCAGAACCACATCCTGGATTAGGTACAGGATAGGGACCCAATACATCACTTGCCGTCGGTGTAACTGTTGGATTCACATTTTTAATTCCATAAAGACTACGGTCGTTAAGGTTGATAAACCAGAGGGTGTTATCATCTTGAATATCCAAATCACCTATCCCTATTTTACCCGTTAAATCAAAAGTGGCAGCATCAAAAGAAGGAGACGTAGGAACATTCGCAACACTATTGGCGGTTGACCCATCTCTCGGGTCTGCTCCTGTATTAATACCAATCGTATTGACGTCTATCCATTTTATTGGTGAAGGACTTGCTGGATTGGACACATCAATTCCATAAATTCCACCAGTTGTAGTATTTGTACCATCAATTGTTCCTAATCCTACATGTCTTTTTAATACAGAAGAGGTAAAAACGGTTTTAGAACTTCTTTGCAATGCTAATCCCCATGTTGAACCAATATCTTTAGCGACAGCAGCTTCAAACATTCCTGTTTTAGTATTATTATTAGAATTATAAGGAAAACCGATTAAGGCATCCAAAGTATCATAGGCCAAATCTCCTGAAAGAGGGTCTCCAACAACATAACAGGTTAGATAAACATCCGGATTAGTATTACAATAAGCACTTGGGGCGGCTAAACCTAAGCTCGCACAATTTCCTGGCTGTACAAATTGTATTGTCGTTCCATTATCCACACCAACTTGGGTTGGTTTTGCCCAACAAGCAACAGATTCTGGCAGATTAAATTCTATTCTGTAAGTCGTACCTGTTGTTAATAGGGTAAATTGATAATTCCCATTCGCATCCGTATAAGTTGTATCTATAACATTATTGCAATCATCATAAATATAGACTTGGACTCCTGCTATTCCTACGGTATCACTTTGGTTCATTACGCCATCATAATTCCAATCTTCAAAGACCGTTCCTGCTATTGCTGTATTAGCCACACTTTGGCAGACATCCGCTGGTTGAGTAGAACCTGCAACATTGGCAGGACATGGCAAAGGTCTTTTTAAAATAATCGTATCTGCACAAGTTGTTTCATTGGTAAACCAAACTTTTATTGTATCGTAAGCACCACCATCTGCTGGAATTCCTGCAATGGTGACCGTATCGGTCGTACCTGTTAAGGGATGAGTTAAAACGGTTTCTGAATTTCTTTGGTAGGAAATACTGTTATCAGGAGCATTGGTGACGGAAATGCCAATATTCCAATCGGCGCTATAGCCTAGTGCATCTGAACCTGTACAATTGTCAGCATAGGATCTAGTAATAGCTAAGTTACAGGTAGAAATAGCTGCATTACAAAAAGAAGATAGATTTCCTGTAAAAGGGTAATTATGTATTTCACTTCCACTTCCTGAGTGGGTTAAATCTCCCCCAATATAAATACGACCATTATAGTTTCCTTTAATGTCCATATTTGCCAAAGGCGCTATAATCGTCCCTTGAAAATTTGTGTGTAAAGTGATAGACGTAGCCTCATAAAAATTCCAAATAACCTTATAAATCAATGGGCCACCACCGAAGGCAGTAAAAGTAGGGTCATCAACTCGACCTGCTCGAACGGTATAATTTAAATCTACAGAAGTCCCTGAAACGTTGACGACAAGAGTTGCCCCATAATCTATATCATAATAGCCTGAATTGAAAGCAGTAGCAGGATTTAAATCTGCACCATCTACGGTTATTATTTCTAGTGTAGCATTATTTGATCCCTGAAAGAATTCATTTGAGGTATTAAAAGAGCCTGTCGGTGTCGCATTACTCAAATCTGTACTTAGACAACTTACTTCTGTCATAAAGGCGGAAACATCTAAGGGTAAACTTGCACTATTTTGTATTTTTGTTCCATTATTTAGAGTAGCGGTATTCGCACCTCCAGAAACAATATTATAAGTTGCCCCAGAATTATTAGCCCCTAAACTAAGCGCACCCGTACCATTAATGGTACCACTAACTCCAACAGCATCTCCTGCAGCACCAATTACATAAGTTCCTCCACCAGATTCAGCAATACCATAAGGTGTTCTATTTACTTGAATATTACCTCCAATAGCTGCCCGTCCTTCGATTTCTGCTCCACCTGTAGAAGGAATAATCAAATCTCCTCCAACAACTACTTGGAAAGATTCATCTAATCCTCTATATGGAAGTGGTGTCGGGACACAAAAAGCTGTTGCAAATGAACCACTTTGTTCAGCAGAAACTAAAGGAGAAGGGTACATTGTTTCTGAACCACAACCAAAAGGAGGATTATTATCAACATAAGCAATCGTGGGATCTGGTACCGTCCCTATTGCATTTAAATTAGCTAACAAAGTAGCACAGCCGCTACCCATTCCTGTGAATGCTAGATTTCCTTCTACCTTTTCATAGATTTTTATTTTTAAAAAAGTTATGCGCTTCTTAAAAAAACTAACTTCTTTATTTTTATCTAAAGTAAAAGAAATGGAAGAAAAGCTTAGAAAAAGCAAACCAAGTCCAAAAATATAACTAGGTACATAAATAGTTTTCCCGTTCATCTTTGACAATTTATTATTAAGTTGTGACGATAATACCGTCATTTATTTTACTGTTTTTTAGTAAAAGGAAGGAAAATGAAAAGAAAGACAATAATTTAAAACTCATTAGAAATTAAATCTATTCGATTATTTTTTAAACTTAGGCTTCTTATTCATTAACAATTTGGCGCAGGAATGATTCTATTCTGGTATTCTATAGAAAAAATCCTTATAAACTACCATAGTTTTATCATAAAGGGGGAAGAGAAATTTTTGGTTAATGTAGCAAGGTTTGATTGATTCTTTTTTACAATATCGTTTACTTTTTATAGACAAGTTTAAATTCTATACACAATTTGTGACATTGATATTAAGGAATTTCCATCTTATGACAAGGACATTGAGATTACTTCTTCGGCAATGGGAATAGCGCTATCTTAAAAAAGAAAAGCCTTTGTGTGACCACAAAAGCTTTGTAAAGTATTTTATAAAGAGAGATTTAACTATTATAGATTCATTTCTTGCTGAATATGTGCTGCGATCATTTCAGATTCTGTCCGAATAATCCCTAAAATACCACCCAACTTATAATTGTCAAATCCAATAAAATATAGACCTTTATTTTTGCCTATAAAAATAGCTTGTTTAGGTAAATGGTCTTGATTTAATAAACCCGTTGTTTCTGCGATAAAATCAGCAACTTTGGCTTTATATCCCGTTGCTAAAATAACGGCATCTAAATCCTTGCGTTCGCCATTTTTAAAAATAATGCCACTTGCATCAAACGTCTCAATTTCTGGCATTACTTTGATTTTTCCTGCTTTAATTTGATTCACCGTTCCTATATCTACGACAGGGGTTTTACCCGTTTTTTTCAGTTGTTGAACGGGCGATAATTTAGGAGTGTTCAGACCATATTTGGTTAAATCTCCCAAATAAATACCTCTAATAAAATTACCCAACCAATCGCCAATACCGAAAGGTAGTTTCGCTAATTTAATACTGGTTAATTGTACAGGGCGTCCATTCAAATCTCTAGGAACAATGCTCACAGGCCCTCTTACCGAAATATAGGTTTCGCAGTCATGTTCACTTAAGTCAAGGGCTAGTTCTGCACCTGTATTTCCCATGCCAACAACCATTACTTTTTTACCTATAAACGGTTTTGCATTTTTATAGTCTCTGGCGTGAATAATGGTGCCTTGAAATTGTGCTTGCCCAGGCCAGCTAGGAATATTGGGAATTCGATTGACTCCTGTCGCCACAATCACATTTTGGGACTTGAATTTAGTACCATCTTTTGTAAGGGTAGTCCATTGTTTCCCTACCTTTTTGACACTTTCAACCGACTGTCCAAAGTGGGGCTTTAGTTTAAAATGTTGAGCATATTGATCAAAATAGTCTACTAATCTCGCTCTCGGAACATAAAGTGGATAATCTTCTGGAAAAGGCAAATGTGGTAAATTAGATAATTGTTTAACGGTATGTAAATGCAAACGATCATAATGATGATGCCAAGCATTCGCTACATTTTGGGATTGCTCCACCATTTCAAAATCAATCCCTCGCTTACGTAATTGTCCTGCAATGCCCATCCCTGCTGGGCCAGCTCCTATAATTAAATTTGGCGTCGTTATCATATTTATTTATAATAATTTGATTGGCAAGGTACGAATGGAAATTTAGAAAAAGAAATAAAATAAACGGCAATCTCAACTTCAACTTCAACCTCAATTTCAACTTCAAACTTCAAAAAGCAAACAGGGTCAACTTGTTGAATGATTGTCTAAATAAAAAACAGAATGCCTTGGGTAAGGCATCCTGTCAATAGTTTAAAATTTGTGTATTAATTTTGAGACTTTTTATTCAAATTGAATCTTATTTTTATGCTAAAAAAAAGTAAAAAATAGTTTTATGGTCTTGCAAAAAATGAAAAAAATATCAAGTAGATTAACTGCCAACTACCAACTAAGAACCAGCCGTCGTCATCGGAATATTCCGCCGCTCTACTCTTTTTCTCGCTTCTGAGGCCGTCATTGGTTGTGCCTTTTTATTATTATAACAAGGAGTAGCAACTTTAAACATATTAGCTGCACCCATATCCATATAAGTTCCTGATATTCTACTTTGATCATTAAATTGGAAAGTCCAATCTACACTTCCATTAACAGAACTTCCGTAAGGTGCTTCTAAGCCAGCATCGTGAAAAAGCGCTACTTGAAAGCAATTGGCTTCAGTAAAGAAAATCCAACCATAAGCGGAACAAGAATTAACGGTATAATTACCTTCAATTTTTCCTGATTCGTCCATAATGACTAACTCTGTGGAGCATAGGTCATTATCACTAGCGCCTGCTAAGGAGACCCTAACTCTATTTTGATTGAATACTTCAGGAGTTAATTGTTGTAAATCTGTTTTATTTGGGTTGAATATCTGCGTACCATTTTTATCTACTAATACCAAGTTTTGACCTTGGTCGTAGGCAGCGCATAATTCTTGACTAAATGCTTCTATGGCAGCCATATTAGTCATGGTTGGGGTAGTCTTTTTATCTGCTGAAAATGAAAAGTTAATTAATGCTAAAAGGGCGATAAAAAGGATTGTTTTAATAGTGTTCATACTAATAAAGGGAGTTAAATTTGTTGCTCGGAGGGTATTAATTAATTGATAAACAATCTATTAAGGTTTGATGATTAATTCCGTACAACTAAGGTTTTGAAAAATAGTGTTAGATGTTGTTGAAAGGTTGATTCAACAGTTAGTTCGTTAAATTATAGTTTGAGGAAAGTTTCTTTTAGAACAAAAAACTATAATAGTAGTACTATTATGGTTCGTTTAAAATTTGCTGTACCTGCAAGAAAATAGGTGATGGTACTTTTAGCATATTTCAAGAATGATGCCAAATATTAAAATAAATTATAATGTGTTTTATTTTGTAGAGCCTTAATATAATCTTTGTTTTATTCATTTTGGAATTACTATTGCTATATAGATAGAAGTACTGTAGAAGGTGACAGCGACGTATTCTTTTAACGGAGTAGAAGTAAAAGAAAAAATGAGAAAATGTTGGCAAAATTTGGTGCAGAATTATCAATTCTTAGTTTTTCGCCCATTTATTTATTTTAGCAGTTTTCCATATACCCGTTTCTAAAAGGATTAAGTCGCATAGGGATTGTCGAAGGAGATTAAATTACCTTAGAAAAATTAACTAAAAGATTTTTTTATCATGAAAATGAGTGTTTATCATCGGGTAAATTATAGGGGAATTACTTTACAAAATAAAGTGCTTGACGTTTGTAAGGCTTATCGAAAATATACCTTGATAATAATAGCAAGTATCTGCTTTACTGGAGGATTACAAGCCCAGTTATACGATTCAGTAGTGGGACTTCGTTTAGGTGCGCCCTTATCTCTTTCTTATAAAAAAATCATCAATGACAATAAAGCTATAGAAGGCTACTTTGGGACACGTGGAAAAAATGGGTATCGTTTTATAAACATTAGTGGTGCTTATCAAATAATTGAACCGATTGATTTATGGGGAATAGAAGAATTGTATTATTATTATGGCGGAGGTGCGTCCATTTATTTTTGGAATTTTGAAGAGGAAGGAAATAACCAAGCAGTTACTCCGGGGCTGCAAGGATATTTAGGAGTAGAATATACTTTTCCTGAGCGACCGATTAATATCACACTAGATTGGGTACCTACCCTTTTTATAAGTGGTCATCTTTCTGGATTTCGTGGTGGATATTTGTCATTAGGAGTAAGATATGTTTTAGAAAGAAGTAACGAATCAGGTAATTTAAGCACTCAATAAACTCTAAGATTAAATCACGCTTGTTAATAGTTTAGAGAACACTTAAAAATTACTGATATTTTTTAATCAATTGTGATTTATAGTAAAAAATATCGCACTCCAGGAACTACTTTTAAGCATTGTTTTTTGGAAGACTACCTTGTTTTCTAGTCAAATTTTACTCCATAATCCGTAATAATTAGGATATTTATAACTGCATTTTCTTAACTTTTATAGGATGTAATTCATTTTAGGATGTCACAAATGTATAGTAAAAACACTATTTTGCTTGATATATTTCTTTTTTATTATCCAATGTAAGGTCTGTGACAAGGTTCTAATGAATATTTATTTATTAGATATAATTATAAATAAATGTTTAAAATATTGATAAGTAGAAAAGTAAAGGTTTTGCCTAAAATTAATCGAGTATTTATACAATAAAATTATATAGGATTGATAACAAATGCTTTATTAAGAGTAAATGATTATGTATTTTTGTTTGTAAGGCATATACTATGTAGAGAGTAAAGGCGAAGGAAATCCCTCACAATTCATTTCTCCATAAATTTACTCTATTAAGCTTAACCCTCATCCCCAATATACATAGAAAACCTTCCCCCTTTGTCGTTTGAAATATGGGAAAAAATGTAGTCTTAGTGACATGATTTCGACCTTTATATTTCAAAAAAATAGTATTTATTAATAATACTTGGCTTATAATTAAGCCTATTCTAGTACCCTTGTAGTTCTATTTTACTAAAAATCGCAACATTAAAAACGAGTAATTATCCATACTAACTGGGTGATAGCCGATTTTAGTGTTATTAGTGTGTAAGAAAAGTAGATATTTTCTATTTGACTTCAACTAATATTAATCAACTAATTATTCGATTTAATAAGTAAACAATCCCCTTGTATTAACACTCCCCCCTGTCGTTACAATCTTTCTGATTCAAATGCCCCCTTTGAACAGATTTTGAATTGATTCAACCAACAATAATAACCGAACTACACCTTTACTAACTTTAATATTATGGCTCAACTTTTACTAAAATCTTTAGGTGCTTCTAAAACGTCTAAAAGCCTTAAGCCACAAAACTGGAAAGGAATTTTATTACTTTCTTTGAGTGTTTTTCTTGTTGCTTTTGCAAGTGATAATAGAGCGGAAACGGCTGTTTCCGATTTTGCGTCACAACTGTCAAGTATAGAACATTCCTTGGAAAAAGATATTTCCTCCTTTTCTTTTGTAAACTATTCGGAGAAGGAGCATTTGTCTATTGCTGAAATAGCTGCGGATTCCTTTAAGGTAAATATAGTCAAATATCGAAATGAAAGTATCGAAGGCGCATTTGATGGGCAGTTAATAATCGAATTCGAAGATATTGTTGAGAAAACCAATCATCAATATGATTTGCTATATGATTATTTAGTAACGGGGAATCAAAGAGTCATTGAAAATGCTCCGTTAGTAAATAATAGGATCGTTGTAACTGATGTCCAACCTGGAGCTTTTTTAAATATTCGTCTTAGAAGAAGAAATTCTCGGGAGGTATCTAAAGCTTATGGGGAAATAGTTAGAATTGAGCATGGAGCAAAACCAGAAAATAGAGGTAATGCTAGATTGACCTGCAATAATGTTAGTTTCACAGATTGTAATGGGACTCCCCAAACAATTAGTGGATTAGATGATGATAATTATTATAATATAGAAAATTCTTACCGACCTTGTGGGTTTTATTTAAATTTATCTTGTCAGCCTTTAAATTTTGACCGATGGCATTGTATTGAGGGAGATAAATCGGAACCACCTGCTTACCATTTATATACTGCTTCAACTTATCAAGGTGTTGGACTAAGCCAAATACAAGCTGCTAGGTTAAAATATGTTTTAGCCAATTATGGGGTCGCTGCCAATGGGGTGGCAAATGCTGTTTGGGCGATTACCAATACAGGTGGAAGCCAAAATGCTATTTATAATGAAGCCGTTAGTAATGCAACTATTAATGGAACAGAAGGCATTTTATTATTTATGAAAGCTTCTAATTCCAGTTACCAAAATATGATGGTTTGGAATCCCAATGCTGGTTGTACTATGACTGCTAGTGCAGGAGGGGATCAGAGTGTTTGTGATGGTGGTTCCGTTACCTTGAGTGGTTCGGCGACGAATGGAACAGGTCCTTTTACTTATATGTGGTCAACGGGAAGTTCCACCACTTATCAAGCAGAAGATGGGACTGTTGGAGGAGGAGCACAAAAAGAAAGTGTAGATGCACCATTTGATGGTTCTGGATATATAGAATACTACCAAGCAATTGGCGAATATTTTGAAGTGCCGATTACTATTGCTGAAGATGGCAATCATAATATAGAATTGAAATATCGATTTAGTGATAATTCTACCATCCCAATGGATTTGAAAATTGATGGGACTACTGTTAGTACCATTCAATTTATTGGAACTGGAGGAAATTGGGAATATCAGATGGTTGAACAATTAAATTTAACTGCGGGTAACCACACTTTGCGTTTACAATCAACTATTACTAATGGAGTAGATATAGATGCTGTTAAAATAAGTGCTGCAATCCAATCTGGGCAGACTTTTACGGTTTCTCCTTTAGCGGAAACGACCTATGGAGTAACTATTACAGATAATAATGGGTGTACGGCAACGGATGAGGCTACGGTAACAATAAGTGGGCCTTGTGGGACAAATACTTCTTTCCCTCCTCCTTACAGTTATGAATGTGGAGATGATAAAAAAGTAGATATTTATGGAAGAGGGATTGAATGTCTAAATAGTTCAACTATTACAATCCCCAATTCGGGAAATGTTTTTCAAGTGGTTGTAGAGGTTGTTTATGAAACTTTTGATCCAGGACCAACTTTTACTGTAACAGCGGATGGTACTGATTTTCTATTAAATAAAATTACGCTAACAGGTGGAAATAGTGATGCTTTTGCTTATAGAGGCATGATGTCTGGTTCTTATTCTACTATTGCTATTAATAATATTCCTGAAAACTGTGAAGCGGAATCTTTTCATGTTTATACTTTTCGAAATGAGATAGGAGCGGGAGCTAGTAGTGGACAATATTCTGAATTTGAAGGCTTTTGTGATGAACAAACATTTAATATTGCTATCAATACAGATGATACACCAAGAGATTTAACTGTTCGTTTGCCAATTTCTGAATTGACAGCCGATGGCAGGAGATTAGATGTTATGGTATCGGCAGGATCTGTCTCTGAAACCATATCTCTTTTTGGACCAGATACACAATATGGTACTTGTTGTTTAGCCATCCCTGAAATTACATTAAATAATGTGGATGCTAATGCAACTAATGTGGAGGTTAAGGTAATTTCTAATTGTGGTTGGCCAGGTGGTGCTCAATCCTACATTATTGCTGGGGTAGTATCAGTAGATATTCAATGTGTAGACTGTACCAAACCTGTAGCAAATAATGACAATGGAAATGATTTTACAGGTTGCCCCAATAAATCATTGAATGGAGATGTTAGTAATAATGATACTAATTTAACTAATCCAACTTATACGCTTGTTGATAATGTATCAAACGGTAGTTTAACTTTTAATTCGGATGGAACTTTTGCTTATATTCCTGTGGCGAACTTTTGTGGGACAGTAGAATTTACCTACCGAGTCTGTAATGATGAGTCTGTATTAGCTGATTGTTGTGATGAGGCAACCGTAACGCTTTCTATTATTGACACAGAAGACCCAATCTTTGATAATTTCCCTGCAGACGAAACAGTTGAATGTGATGCTGTTCCTGATGTAGCAACAGGAATTACGGCGTCTGATAATTGTGATGAAAATGTATTGATAGAATTCTTAGGCGATAAAATTAATCCAATTTTTGGCGAATGTGATCAAACTTATGATTTAACACGAACCTGGACCGCAACTGATGAATGTGGAAATGTGACGACTAGGGAACAAAAAATTCGAGTAGAAGATACGACACCGCCAGTTATCACACCACCTGCAACAGATACCCTAACGGTAGAATGTGATGGTGATGGCAATCAAGCGGAATTACAAGCTTGGTTAGATAGTCATGGAGGCGCAACTGCTGTAGATAATTGCGGCGAAGTAACTTGGACAGTCGATTTTGATTTTAATGATTTTCTTTTTGAGTGTGGCGGCGAAGGCTGGGGATTTGGTATGTTTACGGCTTCTGATGAATGTGGAAACTCGGCAGATTACCGAGGAATTTTCAGAATTCTAGATAGAACGAAACCTGAAATTACCACGCCTGCCCAAGATACGATTGTCGAATGTGATGGTAGTGGAAATATTGCAGATTTAAATACATGGATCGCCAATAATGGAGGCGCAAGAGGTAGTGATATTTGTAGCCCAGTTTCTTGGGAAGCAGTTGAAGTGAACAATGTGCCAGGCTGCGCAGAGACAGGTTCAAAAACCTATAATTTCAAAATAATTGATGAATGTGGAAATGAAAGAAATACCAACGCCACTTTTATTATTCAAGACACCCAACCACCAGTTGTTGCTTGTGAGCCAGATGATTTAATTCATGAATGTACTGGCGAAGGAAATAACGCTTCAACTGCCATTACATGGAATCAAGATAATATAAACAAACTAATCGCTTGTTCTTCAGATGATTGTGGAGAGATTACGGTAACTAGTAATTTTAATTTTGATAACTTCCCAACTGATCTTTGTGGTTTTACAGGCAGTATTGATGTAGAATATACCATCAAAGATGAATGTGATTTAACGACTATCAAAACGGCTACTTTTACCGTTAAAGATGATACCAACCCAACTCCAGTTTGTCAAGATATTGTGGTACAATTAGGTGCTGACGGAACAGTCAGTATAGATCCAAGTCAAATTGATAATGGTAGTAATGATATTTGTGGAGAAATTACTTTAGTGTCGGTTAATCCAGATAATTTCAATCCATCTCAATGTGGTACAATCGTGCAAGTTGAATTAACTATCAAAGATGAATGTGGCAATGAATCGACTTGTTTAGCCAATGTAAAAGTAGAGTGCTTTGACTTGGCTTTAAGAAAAGTACTAGCACCAGGCGAAGACGAAAGAGTATTCCCGAATGATGATGTAACTTTCAGAATCCATGTATTTAACCAAGGATCTTTAGATGCATCTAACATCCTTGTTCGAGATTATATTCCTACTGGGTTGGCATTAAATGATGCGGATTGGGCAAATAATGGTACGGTAATTATTCCTTTCTTAGCAGCAGGAGATGATACTTTTGTCGACATTACTTTAAATGCAACCCAACAAACAGACGGTCAAATTATCAATCGTGCAGAAATTGAATCTGCGGATGCGCCTACTGGATTCACGCCAACAGATATTGATTCTGACCCAGATGACATCGAAGGCAATGATGTGGGTGGTTTGGTCAATACACCACAGGATGACCAAATTGATGGAAATGCTCGGATTGGTGAAGATGAAGACGATTCCGATCCAGAAGATATTACTATCGGTATTTTTGATTTGGCACTACGCAAAGAATATAGAAATACCGTTCCTTTAAAATTAGGACAAACGGCTACTTTTACCATTACCGTTTTCAACCAAGGAACGGTTGGGGCGAGTAATATTACCGTTGTCGATTATATTCCTGCTGGGTTCCAATTAGCTGATAACCAGACGGGTACTGAGGCCAATGGTTGGTCAGGCGCAGGAACACCTAGTTCCCAAGTAACCACCCAAATTAATGGTACCATTCCAGTAGGTGGTTCTAGAGAAATTACGATTAATCTAGAAGTGCTAGAAGGAGTAGTAGCTAGTGGAGATTATATTAATCGAGCGGAAATTTCAAGTGCTACCGATGATTTAGGCACGACTACTGCTGATATGGACTCTACACCTGATGATATTTTAGGTAATGATGCAGGTGGACAAAATGATTCTCCAGCGGATAATTTCATTGATGGAAACGGAACAGGGGCAGATGGTGACGGTGTAGCCGCAACGGATGAAGATGACGAAGACCCAGAAGATGCGCCTATCTTTGATTTAGCTTTAACTAAAAAGACTTTAGTTGGTACACCCGTAAAGGTGAATCAAGTAATTCCTTTCACGATTGAAGTAACCAATCAAGGAAATATAGCAGCTACAAGTGTAGAAATCAGCGATTACATTCCTGCTGGTTTTGATTTAGCAGATAATGCGACGGGGCCAAATGGCATTAATTGGAGTGGGGCAGGAGTAGGCGGCACCATTGTGACGACCCAGATTCCTGGACCAATAGCGCCTGGCACTTCTTCTTCTGTAACGATTAATTTAATTGTGAATGGAAAAGGTGCCCAAACAGCAGATTATATTAACGTAGCTGAAATTACTTCTACCAGAGATGGTGCAGGTAATGTCAGTACTAATTTTGATAAAGATTCTCAACCAGATAATATCCCAACTAATGACCCAGGTGGTCAAGTCAATTCTGCTGCCGATGATTTCATTGATGGAAATGGAACGGGTGTAGAGGGTGATGGCGTGGCAGCAACTGATGAAGATGATAGTGACCCAGAAGACGTGATTGTTTTTGATATCGCTTTACGTAAAACATTAACGAATAATAGTCCAATAAAATTAGGAGAGACCGTTCAGTTTACCATCGAAGTATTTAACCAAGGAAATCAAATCGTTCAAAATATTGAAGTAAACGATTATATTCCTGCTGGTTTTGAAAGAGATGGAAATGATGCAGGACCAAATGGTTTCAATTGGTCAGGAACGGGTTTAGCGAATAGCACCACAACAACGACTATTCAAGCGCCTTTAGTCCCAGGAGAAAGTACTACCGTAACCATTGACTTGAAAGTGGTAAGTGCAGGAATGGAAGCAGCGGATTATATCAACGTTGGGGAAATCAACTCTTTTGCGGATGAAAATAATAATCCTTCTTCTAATTTTGACGTCGATTCCCAACCAGATAATGACCCAACCAACGATGCAGGTGGTGCAGTAATGACGCCTTCTGATGATGCCATTTTAGGAGATGGAACGGGCGTTGTTGGTGGAGTAGACCCAGCAACGGATGAGGATGATGCCGATCCAGCCAAAACTCAAATTTTTGATTTAGCCTTACGAAAATATACAGAGCAAACGGAGCCTGTTAAAAATGGCGATAATATTGTTTTCAAAATAGAAATCACCAATCAAGGTAATATTCCAGCACAAAATATTGTCATCAATGATTATATTCCAGTTGGTTTACAAAGAACCAATGCCTTAACTGGTCAAGGGAATACTTGGGGTGGTTCAGCTGCTGCTGGTGGAACATCTACCACCACTTATGCTGGTACGTTACAACCAGGCGAATCGGTTACTTTAGATATAAATATGACCGTTTTAGCTGCTGGAACAACTGCCGCAGATTATATCAATCGAGCAGAAATTGGCGGTGCGCAAGATGATAATGGCACCGACCGAACCAATGATGATAGAGATTCTCAACCAGATGCCATTAATGGAAATGATGCAGGTGGTTTATTAGATTCTCCTGCCGATGATTTCTTAGATGGTGATGGAACAGGTACGGAAGGCGATGGCGTAGCAGCAACGGATGAAGATGATGAAGACCCTGCCGCAGCGCCAATTTTTGATTTAGCGTTAAGAAAAATTGCCAATGATTTAGGCTTTATTAAAGTCAATCAGGAAGTTACTTTTACCATCGAAGTATTTAATCAAGGAAATATTACCGCTAGTAATATTGTGATAAACGATTATATTCCAGCAGGTTACGAAAGAGTAGATACAGATGCAGGTGCAAATGGTACTGCTTGGACAGGAACAGGTGCAGCAGGTACAACTAGCACAACGACTATTGCTGCGGACTTAGCACCAGGTGCAAGTACAACCGTAACGATTAACCTAAGAGTGATTGACGCAGGAACGGCTGCCGATGACTACGTTAATATTGCAGAAATCAAATCTGCCCAAGACGATAACGGAACAGATAGAACGGATGATGATAAAGATTCCACGCCAGATGATGACCCAGATAATGACGCAGGTGGAAACCCAATGACGGATTCTGATGATTCAATTGATGGAGATGGAACAGGAAATCCAAATGATACCGACCCAACTACAGATGAAGATGATGCAGATCCATCGAAAGTAAAGATTTTTGATTTAGCTTTAACTAAAACAACAACGGTAAATACACCAGTTAAATTAGGCGATATTATTCCTTTCACGATTACGGTAACCAATCAAGGAAACGTTCCTGCTCAAAATATTGAGGTGAATGATTATATTCCTGCTGGTTTTATCCGAGAAGGAAATAACAATGGGGCAAATGCTTTTGCATGGTCTGGGACAGGTGACCCTGAAACAACTACGACCACTACAATTACGGAATTAATCCAACCTGGTGCTAGTGCTACTGTAACGATTCAACTAAGAGTCATTGCCGCAGGAAACAAAGCAGCAGATTATATCAATAGAGCAGAAATTAATGCTGCTCAAGATGAAAATGGAGACGATAGAACAGGAGACGATAAAGATTCTACGCCAGATAGTGATGCAACGAATGATCCAGGTGGTTTAGTCGATTCACCAGCGGATGATGTGATCGATGGTAACGGAACAGGAACACCAAATGATGGAAATCCTGTAACGGATGAAGATGATTCAGATCCAGAAAATGTATTGGTTTTTGATTTAGCTTTACGCAAAACGAGTTCCGTTATAACACCTGCGAAAGTAGGCGATATTATTCCATTTACGATTACGGTTTTCAACCAAGGAAATATCACCGCTACGGACATCGTAGTGAATGATTATATTCCAGTTGGTTTTGAAAGAGCAGATAATTTAGCAGGAGCAAATGGAACGAATTGGACAGGTGCTGGTGCGCCAAGTAGCACAACTAAAACAACGATAGCTGGCCCATTAACAGCAGGTGCAAGTGTCGATGTAACCATTAATCTAAGAGTTATCGACGCTGGAAATATGGCATCGGACTACATCAATGGAGCAGAAATTTCTTCTGCAAAAGATGACGAAGGAAACGACCAAACGAATAATGATAAAGACTCTACACCAAACGATAATCCAACCGATGATGCAGGTGGAAATCCAATGACAGATTCTGATGACAGTATTGATGGAGATGGAACTGGTAATCCAAATGATACCGATGCAGCAACGGACGAAGATGATGCCGATCCATCTAAATTACCAATTTTTGATTTGGCTTTACGCAAAACAACCAATGTAACCACACCCGTAAAATTAGGCGATATTATTCAATTTTCCATCGAGGTAATTAATCAAGGAAATATCACCGCTCAGAATATTGAAATCAACGATTATATTCCAGCAGGTTTTACTAGAAGTGGTAATTCAAATGGTTTAAATGCTTTCAATTGGGATGGTTTAGGTGCGCCAAATACGACGACTAAAACGACCATTCAAAATCCATTGGCTCCAGGTGAAAGTGCGACGGTAACGATTGATTTAGAGGTAATTGCCGCAGGAAATATGGCAACGGACTACATCAATGTAGCAGAAATTAATGATGCCTTTGATATGAACAATGTATCTCAAGCAGGCAACGATAAAGATTCTCAACCAGATAATAATCCAACCAATGATGCAGGTGGGGCAGTAGATTCACCAGCAGATGATTTCGTAGACGGAAACGGTTCTGGTGCAGTAGGAGACGGAACAGCAGCAACCGATGAAGATGATAGTGATCCAGAAAATGTACCAGTTTTTGATTTGGCTTTAGCCAAAACGAATAATATTACCGCACCAATTAAGTTAGGACAGACGGTAACTTTCACTATTGAAGTAACCAACCAAGGTAACATTACAGCGAACAATATTGTCATCAACGATTATATTCCAGCAGGTTTCACACGAGCAAATACTAATGCAGGGGCTAACGGAACGGCTTGGACGGGCGCAGGGGATTCAGGTACAACGACTACCTCAACTATTGCAGGACCAATTGCTCCAGGGGCATCGACAACGGTAACGATAGATTTGACTGTCAATGAGTTAGGTGCAATGGCAAGCGATTACATCAACATTGCAGAAATCAATTCAGCGATGGGCGATGGCATTGACCAAACCAATAATGATAAAGATTCTAGTCCAGATAATAACCCAACCAATGACGGAGGTGGACTAGTGGATTCACCAGCAGATGATGCGATTGACGGAGATGGAACAGGTGCACCACAATCAGGTGATCCAGCAACGGATGAAGACGACGCAGATCCATCCACCGTTCCAGTATTCGATTTAGCCTTACGAAAAGTAACGGCAACGAATAATCCAGTTAAGAAAGGGGAGGACGTATTATTTACCATTTGGGTATTTAACCAAGGTAATATTCCAGCAGCCTCTTTAGTTATCAATGATTACATTCCAGCAGGTTTTGAAAGAAGCGGCACAGCGAATGGCATTGGTGGAACTTGGGGCGGAACTGGCTTAGCAGGTACAACGACGACTACTCAAATCCCTGGACCATTAGCAGCAGGAGATAGCACTTCTATCACGATTTCTTTAACCTTAATTGGGGACGGAAATATGGCAAGTGACTACATTAATACGGGGGAAATCGCAAGTGTTAGAGACGCCAACACAGGCAATGATGCTTCTGATTCAGATAAAGATTCTACCCCAGATAATAACCCAACCAACGATGGTGGTGGCGCAGTTGACAGCCCATCAGACGATGCGATTTTCGGAGATGGAACAGGTAATAATGGAGACACCAATCCATTAACCGATGAGGATGATGCAGATGTTGAAAATGTAGAAATTTTTGATTTAGCTTTACGTAAAACGACCGCAGTAACTGCACCTGTTAAGCTAAACCAAGACGTTTTATTCAACATAGAAATTTTCAACCAAGGAAATATTACGGCTACGGATATTGAAGTAAATGACTATATCCCAGCAGGTTTTCAATTAGCCAATAATACGACTGGCGCAAATGGCAGCGGATGGAATGGCGCAGGCGCACCAAGTAGCACCGTAACGACAACTATTGCAGGACCAATTGCCCCAGGTGAAAGTCAATCTATCACGATTACTTTGACGGTAATTGCAGCAGGAGACGAAGCAGCAGATTACATTAATATTGCAGAAATCAATGCAGCGAAAGATGAAAACGGTATAGATAGAACCAACGATGATACGGATTCTACCCCAGATAATAATCCAACAGATGATGCAGGTGGAGCTAACGATTCGCCAGCAGATGATGCGATTGACGGAGATGGAACAGGCGCCCCACAAAGCACCGATCCAACAACAGATGAAGATGATTCTGATCCAGAAGATGTCAAAGTTTTCGATTTGGCATTGACCAAAATTACCGCATCTGATACACCAATCAAAGTAGGCAATAACATCACTTTTGATATTAATGTCACGAATCAAGGAAATATTACTGCCGAAAATGTAGTCGTCAATGATTACATCCCAGCAGGTTATGATATTGCACCGAACCAATTAACGGCCAATGGTGGAATTTGGTCAGGTACAGGTGCAGCGGGCACTACGGTAACTGCGACCTTACCATCGCCATTAGCACCAGGAACAACACAAACGTTATCTATTACTTTAGTCATCAATAGCCAAGGAAACATGGCAAGTGATTACATCAACATCGCAGAAATTAAATCTGCCGAAGGAGATGGCATTGACCAAACCAATAATGATAAAGATTCTCAACCAGATAATGATCCAACCAATGATCCAGGCGGTCAAATCAATACGCCATCAGACAACGTCATAGGTGGAGATGGAACAGGAACACCAGGCGACACCAATCCAGCAACGGATGAAGATGATGCCGATCCAGCAGGTGCAGTCATTTTTGATTTAGCCTTAGCTAAAACAACTGATTTTACAGGTATTGCAGGCGTAGGAGAAGGGGTATTATTTACCATTACGGTAACCAACCAAGGAAACCAAGCAGCGTCAAATATCACGATAGTAGATTATATTCCAGAAGGGTTTGAATTAACAGCTAATCCAATCAATAATATTTGGTCGGGTACAACGGGAGATGTAACCACTACCTTAACGCAAACCTTAGCAGCAGGCGAATCAGTTGATGTACAAATCATGGTCGCTTTAACTTCTGGTTTTGCAGCTTGTGAAATGATAAACATGGCAGAAATCAAATCTGTCTTTGATGCTACAGGAACAATTGACCGAAGTGATGACGATAGAGATTCGCAAGCGGATATGATTATTGATAATGATGCAGGAGGTTTAGTAGATTCACCAGCCGATAATGCCATTGATGGCGATGGAACAGGAACATTCAATGATGGTGTAGCAGCAACCGACGAAGATGATAAAGACGGCGAAAGAGTAGAAGTGTGTGATGATGTCGTGCCAACGATTGCAGGAACACCAGCAGACATTACGATTGACTGTGAAGTAACGATTCCAACTGCACCAATTATCGGTACAGATATTATCGCAGACGATTTATGTGATGAAGACGATACGGATATGGTTTTGGTAGAAACGACGACTAAGGGGAATGACCCTAACGATTGTACTTTCTATAACTATGCGATTACTAGAATTTGGACCGCAACGGATGATTGTGCGAATACTTTTGCAACGACCCAAGTCATCACCGTCCAAGATACCACCAAGCCAGTTTTAACTTGTAATCCAGAAGATTTAACTTTTGAATGCGCAGGTTTGGACGGCAATGAAGGTAGAGCAACTATTTGGAATCAAAATAATATTGATGCCTTAAAAGCTTGTGTAACCGATAATTGTACACCAGTTGCGAATGTAACCGTAGAAAGCGATTTTGATTATAATAACTTAAGCGACGAATGTGGTTTAACAGGTTCAATTACAGTAACCTATACGATTACAGATGTTTGTGGTAACTTCATTACTAGACAAGCAACTTTCACCGTTATTGATACCATCAACCCAACTTTAGCGGAAGCTTGTGACCCATCAGATTTAACCATTGAATGTGATGGTACTGCTTCAAATGGAGATAGAGCGACTCAATGGAACGAAGCGAATTTAGCAACCATCAGAAACTGTGCAGATGATGCTTGTTTAGAAACTGCTTTAACCGTAGAAAGTGATTTTGATTTTACTAACTTAAATGGCGACTGTGGTTTCACAGGAGATATTTTAGTGACTTATACCATTACCGATGAATGTGATAATTTCATTACGAGAACAGCTACTTTAACCATTATTGATGAATCAGCGCCAATCGTAACTTGTGATGCAGATGATTTAACGATTGAATGTGATGGATTAGTAAGCAATGAAAGTCAAGCAGATGCATGGAATGCGGCAAATATTGCGAAATTAGATGCTTGTGCAACGGATGCTTGTACGCCAGTAGAGGAAGTGATTGTTACCAGTAATTATGCGTTCACCAATTTATCTGACGAATGTGGTTTCACAGGTTCAATGGAGGTAATCTTTACCGTATCAGACCCATGTGGAAATGATACCACGATTACGGCAACGTTCACTATTATAGATACAACAAATCCAGAAATTTCTTGTCAACCAGACGATCGAACTTTTGAATGTGATGGTCTAACCAATAATCAAGCAGATGCAGATGCATGGAATACAGCCAATATTGCTAAGCTAGAAGCTTGTGCAACCGACTTGTGTGCAACACCAGAAGATGTAGTAGTTACTAGTGATTATGACTTTACCAATCTTTCTGACTTATGTGGTTTCACAGGTGCATTGACGGTAACTTATACCATTACCGATGCTTGTGATAATTTCATCACGACAACGGCAACTTATACAATTGAGGATACAACCGACCCAACGGTAACTTGTGATCCACAACCAGCAACGCATGAGTGTTCTGGTTTAGACGGAAACAGAGGGGCAGCAGAATTATGGAATCAAACCAATATCAATGCCTTAATTGCTTGTGCTTCGGATGAATGTGGAACAGTTGAAGTAACTTCTGATTTTGATTATGATAATAACTTAGTAGGCGATTGTGGCTTAACAGGTGTGTTAACGGTGACTTATACAGTAACGGACGAATGTGATAACACCACCGTTAAAACAGCAACGTTCACGGTTATTGATACAACAGACCCAACTTTAGGTTGTGACCCAGATGATTTAACGTTTGAATGTGATGGCGTAACGGGCAATCAAGCAACTGCTGACCAATGGAATGCAGCTAACATTGCTAAATTAATTGGTTGTGCATTAGACAATTGTCAAACCACGCCATTAACGGTTACTAGTGATTATAACTTTGGCGGTTTAAGTGGCGCTTGTGGTGCAACAGGAACAATGACCGTAACCTATACGGTTACGGATGAGTGTGATAACTTCATCATAAGAACAGCCAATTTAACTATCACCGATGATACAGATCCAGTTGTAACTTGTGATCCAGCAAATGAAGAAATCGAATGTTTAGGAGAGGCAGGAAATATTGCCGCAGCAACCGCTTGGAATGCTGCCAATATCGCTACTTTAGAAGGTTGCTCTTCTGATGCTTGTAGCAATATAACCGTTACTTCTGATTTTGATTATGCGGCTAATTTTAATATCAACTGTGGTTTCGCAGGAAGTATTTTAGTAACTTATACGATTGCCGATGATTGTGAAAACACCGTAACTAAAACAGCAACTTATACAATTATTGATACAACGGATCCAGTTGTGACTTGTACACCAGACGATGGTGGCAATGAATGTTTAGGCGCTAATGGAAATGAGTTGGCAGCCGACCAATGGAACGCGAATAACTTAGCTAAATTAGACTTGTGTTCAGGTGACCTTTGTAGCTCAGATGTAACGATTACAAGCGACTATGATTTTGCCAATTTCTCTAACGATTGTGGCTTAACAGGCGCATTAACGGTGACTTATACGGTAACAGATGAGTGTTTAAATAGTGTTCAATTCACCGCAACTTATACGATAGTAGATACTACTGACCCAGTTGTAACGTGTGACCCTCAACCAGAAACGCATGAATGTAATGGCTTCGAGGGTAACTCTTTTGCTGCCTTAGCATGGAATGAGGCGAATTTAACTGCACTTAGAAATTGTGCTACGGATGAATGTGGTAATATCGTTACCGTAACAAGTGACTTCGATTATGCTAATTTATCAGATGAATGTGCGTTAACTGGTTCAATCACCGTTACTTATACGATTGCCGATGATTGTGGAAATGAGGTAGAAAAGCAAGCAACCTTTACCGTTGAAGATAATACTGCACCAACAGTTGGTTGTGATCCAGATGATTTAACGACAGATTGTGTAGGAGACGCAGGGAATCAAGCAGCAGCAGACGCTTGGAATGCAGCAAATATTGCTAAACTAAGCGGCTGTATTGCAGATAATTGTACAGTTGATAATTTCACGGTAACAAGTGATTATACTTTCGGAGGCTTAGGCGATGATTGTGGAACAAGTGGAAGTATCACCGTTACCTATACGATTGCCGATGAATGTGGCAATGACGTAAACAAAACGGCGACTTTAACTTTCATTGATAACACAGCGCCAACTGTAACTTGTGACCTAAGTAATAATACGATCGAATGTGCAGGGGCAACAGGAAACTTAGCCAATGCGACTCAATGGAACGATGACAATATCGCAGCTTTAACCGTTTGTTCGGAAGATGATTGTAGCGGAATTACCGTAACAAGCAATTTTGACTTTAATAATTTAACGGATGAATGTGGCTTAACAGGTTCAATCACGGTTACTTATACCATTGCTGATGATTGTGATAATACGGTTGAAAAAACAGCTACTTTAACGATTGAAGATACAACAGACCCAGTTGTAAGTTGTGACCCTAATAGTCCAACAGTTCAATGTGAAGGCGATGCGCAAAACCAAACCAATGCAGCAGCGTGGAATACACAAAATATTACAAACTTAGAAAATTGCTCGTCTGACCTTTGCGGTAATATTACCGTAACCAGCAATTTTGACTTTAATGATTTAGTGATTGAGTGTGGCGTAACTGGAGCGATTACAGTTACTTATACCATCACCGATGAATGTGATAATACGATTACTAAAGAAGCAACTTATACGATTGAAGATACAACCGACCCAACCGCATCATGTAACCCAATTACAGCAACGCATGAATGTGATGGCACAACTGGAAATAGTGCAGCAGCAAATGCTTGGAATGAAAATAACTTAACCTTATTAAGAAACTGTTCGCAAGATGTTTGTGGAGACGTAACGGTAACTAGTGATTACGATTTTGCTAATTTAAGTGATGATTGTGGAGAAACAGGTGCATTGACGGTTACTTATACCATTACTGATGCTTGTAATAATGCGATTACTAAAACAGCAACTTTCACGATAGAAGATACTACTGACCCAATGGTTACTTGTGATCCACAACCAGCAACGCATGAATGTTCTGGTTTAGATGGAAATAGAGGTGCAGCAGAATTATGGAATCAAACCAATATCAATGCTTTAATTGCTTGTTCTTCTGATGAGTGTGGCACGGTTGAAGTAACATCTAATTTTGATTATGATAATTTAAGTGATGAATGTGGATTAACGGGTGAAATCACCGTAACCTACACCGTTACAGACGAATGTGATAACACAACGGTGAAAACAGCAACTTTCACCGTTATAGATACAACCGACCCAACGTTAGGTTGTGACCCTGATGATTTGACTTTTGAATGTGATGGTGTAACGGGCAATCAAGCAACCGCTGACCAATGGAATCAAGATAATATCGCCAAATTAATTGGTTGTGCTTTTGATGATTGTCAAACGACTCCATTAACGGTAACAAGTGATTATGATTTTGGTGGATTAAGTGGTGCTTGTGGTGAAACAGGAACATTAACGGTAACTTATACGATTACCGATGATTGTGACAATGCGATTACTAGAACAGCTACTTTAACCATTACTGATGATACCGACCCAGTTGTAACTTGTGACCCAGATAATGAAGAAATTGAATGTTTGGGAGAAGCAGGAAATATTAGTGCAGCAACGGATTGGAATGCTGCTAATATTGCCACTTTAGAAGGTTGTTCTTCTGATGCTTGTAGCAATATAACGGTGACTTCTGATTTCGATTATGCGGCTAATTTTAATATCAACTGTGGTTTCTCAGGAAGTATTTTAGTAACGTATACCATTGCCGATGATTGTGAAAATACCGTAATTAAAACAGCAACTTATACGATTGTAGATACAACTGATCCAGTTGTGACTTGTACCCCAGACGATGGCGGAAACGAATGTTTAGGTGACAATGGAAATGAGTTGGCTGCTGACCAATGGAATACAGCTAACTTAGCTAAGTTAGCCGCTTGTTCGAGTGACCTTTGTAGCTCAGATGTAACGATTACAAGTGATTATGATTTCGCTAATTTCTCTAACGATTGTGGATTAACTGGTGCTTTAACCGTTACTTATACCATAGTTGATGAATGTTTAAATAGCGTTCAATTCACGGCAACTTATACTATAGTAGATACAACCGATCCAGTAGTTGATTGTGACCCACAAGATGAAACCCATGAATGTAATGGCTTGGAGGGCAATTCTTTTGCAGCCTTAGCATGGAATGAGGCAAATTTAACGGCACTTAGAAACTGTTCTACCGATGAGTGTGGCAATATCGTTACTGTAACGAGTGATTTTGATTACGCTAATTTATCAGATGATTGCGCCTTAACTGGTTCAATTACGGTAACATATACTATTATAGATGACTGTGGAAATGATGTTGAAAAAACAGCAATGTTTACAGTTGAAGATAATACCACACCAACAGTTGGTTGTGATCCAGATGATTTAACCACAGATTGTGTAGGAGATACAGGCAATCAAGCTGCGGCAGATGCGTGGAATGCAGCCAATATTACAAAATTAAGCGGTTGTATTGCAGATAATTGTACGATTGATAATTTCACCGTAACCAGCGATTATACTTTCGGTGGCTTAGGCGATGATTGTGGAACAAGTGGTAGTATTACCGTTACTTATTTAATTGCGGATGAATGTGGTAACGAAGTAGAAAAAACAGCTACTTTAACTATTATTGATGATACAGACCCAACGGTAACTTGTGACCCAGTAACCGAAACCATTGAATGTGCAGGTGCAGCAGGAAACTTAGCGAATGCAACGCAATGGAACGATGATAATATTGCTGCCTTAACCGTTTGTTCAGAAGATGATTGTAGTGGAATTACCGTAACAAGTGATTTTGATTTTAATAATTTAACAGACGAATGTGGTTTAACTGGCTTAATCACCGTTACCTATACCATTGCTGATGCGTGTGGAAATGAGGTAATTAAAACAGCTACGTTAACGATTGAAGATACGACTGACCCAGTAGTCAATTGTGACCCAAGTAGTCCAACCGTAGAATGTGCAGGTGACGAGCAAAATAAAATCAACGCAGCAGCTTGGAATGCACAAAACATTAGCACTTTAGAAAATTGTTCTTCTGATCTTTGTGGCGATATTACGGTAATCAGCGATTACGATTTTAATAATATCGTGATTGATTGCGGCGTAACTGGAATGATTACCGTTACCTATACGATTACTGATGAATGTTTAAATAGTGTAACGAAAACAGCGACTTATACCATTGAAGATACCACCGACCCAACTGCTTCTTGTGACCCATTAGATGAAACGCATGAATGTAATGGGGAAGAAGGCAATAGCTTCTCCGCTTTGGCTTGGAATGAAAATAATTTACTATTACTAAGAAACTGTTCGCAGGATATTTGTGGTAGTGTGACTGTAACTAGCGATTTTGATTTTGCCAATCTTTCTGATGAATGTGGTTTAACGGGTTCATTAACGGTAACCTATACGATTACGGATGATTGTGAAAATTCAATTACCAAAACGGCTACCTTCACGATTGAGGATACCACACCTCCAACGGTAAGCTGTGACCCAACCACCCTAGAGATTGATTGTATAGAAACCACCAATCCACAAGCACAAGCAGATGCTTGGAATACACAAAACATTGCAGATTTAACCAATTGTGCGTTTGACGATTGTGGGTCAAATTTCCGAGTAGAAAGTGATTATGACTTTACTAATTTCACCAGCCCTTGTGAGAATACAGGGTCAATTACAGTAACTTATACCATTTTTGATGAATGTGACCAATTTGTTACGAAAACAGCGTCTTTCTCAATTAAAGATGATACCGCGCCAGTTATTGATTGTTCCGCAACGAATGTAACGATTACTTGTGCGGACGATATTGATGCAACACCAGCACCAACTGTTTCGGATGATTGTTCCCCAACAGGAGATATTACCTTAACTAAAGAAGATGACATCTCTGGTTTAGACCCATGTGGAGATTCTGGGGTAATTATTAGAACTTGGACGGCAACGGACCTTTGTGGCAATAGCACTTCTTGTCAACAAACCATTACAATTACGAATGCTGCACCAGTATTAAACTGCGATAATTTAGACCAAATAGTAATCTGTGCGGACCCAAGAGGGGAGTTTGATTTACCAAGACCAACGGTAACAGATGATTGTACGGATGCAGGAGATATTACCTTAACTGCGGCAGATGATTTAAGTGGCTTAGACCCATGTGGTGATTCTGGTGTGATTATCAGAACATGGACGGCAACGGATGCCTGTGGTTTAACTGCCACTTGTATTCAGACCATAACGGTTACAAACCAAGCCCCAGTCTTAGACTGTACAGATTTAGATAGAACGATTACTTGTTCGGATGGTAGAGGCGAAGATGATTTACCAAAACCAACGGTAACGGATGATTGTTCAACGGGTGCAGATTTAACTTTAGAATTTGTGGACGATTTCACAGGCTTAGACGAATGTGGAGATTCTGGCACTTTCACCAGAACATGGACGGCGACTGACGCTTGTGGATTAACCGCAACTTGTGTGCAGACCATCACCATAACGAACGAAGCACCAGTTCTAAATTGTGATAATATTGATGCAACCATCACTTGTAACGACCCAAGAGGAGAGGATGATTTACCAAAACCAACGGTAACGGATGATTGCTCAACGGGTGCAGATTTAACTTTAGAATTTGTAGATGATTTAACAGGTTTAGATGGCTGTGGAGATTCTGGTACCTTTACTAGAACGTGGACGGCAACGGATGCTTGTGGTTTAACTGCCAATTGTGTGCAAACGATTACGGTGACTAATGAAGCACCAGTATTAAATTGTAATAATTTAGACCAAACCATTTCTTGTACAGATGCGAGAGGCGAAAATGATTTACCTCGACCAACCGTAACCGACGATTGTTCGGATGCAGGAGCGGTTACTTTAACTGCTGCGGATGATTTAAGTGACTTGGATGATTGTGGCGATTCGGGTATAATTATTCGAACATGGACTGCGACGGATGCTTGTGGGTTAACCGCAACTTGTGTACAAACCATTACCATTACCAATAATCCACCCGTATTAAACTGTGATAATTTAGACCAAACAATTGCTTGTACGGATGCAAGAGGTGAAAATGATTTACCTCGTCCGACAGTAACGGATGATTGTACAGATACTGGAGACATCACATTAACTGCTGCTGATGATTTAAGTGGATTGGATGCTTGTGGTGATTCAGGTGTGATTATCAGAACATGGACCGCAACAGATGCTTGTGGTTTAACGAGTACTTGTATTCAAACCATAACAGTAACCAATCAAGCGCCAGTTCTTAACTGCGATAATTTAAATACAACGATTACTTGTGCTGACCCAAGAGGAGAGAATGATTTACCAAAACCAACTGTAACTGATGATTGTTCGGATGCAAGTGAAATCACGTTAACTTTTGTAGATGATGAAACTGGTTTAGACCCATGTGGTGACCAAGGTACGTTCACTAGAACATGGACAGCAACGGATGCATGCGGATTAACGGCAACTTGTGTGCAGACCATCACTATCACCAATGAAGCACCAGTATTAAATTGTGATAATTTAGACCAAACAATTACTTGTGCGGATGGTAGAGGCGAAGACGACCTACCAAAACCAACGGTAACAGATGATTGTACGGATGTAGCGAATATTAATTTAGATTTTGTTGATGACTTTAGCGGTTTAGCAGATTGCGGAGATTCTGGCACATTTACTAGAACATGGACAGCGACTGATGAATGTGGAAATACTGCGACTTGTATTCAAACAATAACTATTACAAATGAGGCACCAGTACTTAACTGCGATAATTTAGATGCAACGATTTCTTGTAATGACCCAAGAGGCGAAGACGACTTACCAAAACCAACAGTAACAGATGATTGCTCAACGGGTGCAGATTTAACCTTAACTTTTGTTGATGATTTATCAGGTATTGTTGATTGTGGCGATTCTGGTTCTTTCACTAGAACATGGACGGCAACAGACGCATGTGGTTTAACAGCAATTTGTGTTCAGACAATTACCATTACCAACGAAGCACCAGTTCTTAATTGTGATAATTTAGATGCGACTATCACTTGTAATGACCCAAGAGGAGAGAATGATTTACCAAAACCAACCGTAACAGATGACTGTTCGGATGCTAATGAAATCAGCTTAACTTTTGTGGATGATAATACAGGCTTAGATGGTTGTGGAGATTCTGGAACATTTACTAGAACCTGGACCGCAACGGATGCATGTGGCTTAACGGCAACTTGTGTTCAAACAATTACAGTTGAAAACGAAGCACCAACTTTGGTTTGCTTAAACTTAGATATTTCTATTCCTTGTACGGCTGACATAGGCGAAGACGATTTACCGAAACCAGCCGTTTCGGATGATTGTACGCCACAAAATGAGCTACAATTAACGTTTGTAGATGATGAATCTGGCTTAGATGATTGTGGTGATTCTGGAACAATTATTAGAACATGGACAGCGACCGATGCATGTGGTTTAACTGCAACTTGTGTACAAACTATCACGATTACGAATAGCGCACCAGTTATTAATTGTGTAGAAGAAAATCAAACGATTTCTTGTAATGACCCAAGAGGGGAAAATGATTTACCAAGACCAACGGTAACCGACGATTGTACCCCAGCTAATGAAATTACCTTAACCTTTGTAGACGATGAAACTGGCTTAGATGATTGTGGCGGTTCTGGCGTGTTCACTAGAACATGGACAGCGACCGATGCTTGTGGATTAACTGCAACTTGTGTACAAACCATTAATATAGTAAATGAAGCACCAGTACTTAACTGTGATAATTTAGACCAAACAATTACCTGTGCAGATGCAAGAGGGGAAAATGATTTACCTCGACCAACTGTAACCGACGATTGTACCCCACAAAATGAAATTCAATTAACTTTTGTAGATGATAATACAGGTTTGGATGATTGTGGCGATTCAGGAACATTTACAAGAACATGGACTGCGACGGACGAATGTGGTTTAACAGCAACTTGTGTGCAAACCATTACGATTACCAATAATCCACCAGTTCTTAACTGTGATAATTTAGACCAAACGATTGCCTGTGATGCGCCAAGAGGGGAGAACGATTTACCTCGTCCAACGGTAACAGACGATTGTTCGGATGCCAATGAAATCACTTTAACTTTTGTGGATAATAATTCTGGATTAGCAGATTGTGGAGATGCTGGTTCATTTACGAGAACATGGACAGCGACTGACGCTTGTGGTTTAACGGCAACTTGTGTGCAAACCATTACGATTACCAATAATCCACCAACTTTAGTTTGCGATAATTTAGATGTGACTTTAAGTTGTAATGACCCAAGAGGCGAGGATGATTTACCAAGACCAACAGTAAGCGATGATTGTTCAGATGCGAATGAAATCATTTTAACTTTTGTAGATGATGAAAGTGGTTTAGAAGATTGTGGTGATGCAGGCGTTATCCAAAGAACATGGACGGCGACTGATGCATGTGGTTTAACCGCAACTTGTGTTCAAATCATTACCATTAATAATGAAGCACCAACTTTAGTTTGTGATAATTTAGATACGACCATTGGTTGTGATGAACCAAGAGGCGAAAATGATTTACCTCGTCCAACTGTAACCGATGATTGTTCAACGGGGAATGATTTGATCTTAACGGCAGCAGATGATTTAAGTGGCTTAGACGATTGTGGCGATTCGGGAGTAATTATTAGAACATGGACAGCGACTGATGCTTGTGGTTTAACTACAACTTGCGTTCAAACGATAACAATTGAAAATCAAGCACCAGTTTTAGTGTGCGATAATTTGGATACAACAATTGGCTGTAATGATTCGAGAAGTGAAAATGACTTACCTAGACCGACTGTAACGGATGATTGTTCAGATGCAGGTACAGTTACTTTAACGTTTGTTGATGATGAGTCAGGTTTAGAAGACTGTGGCGATGCTGGTACAATTATTAGAACATGGACGGCAACCGACCAATGTGGCTTAACTGCAACTTGTGTTCAAACGATTACCATAGAAAATGAAGCACCTCAATTAACTTGCATCAATTTAGACAGAACCATTAGCTGTTCTCTACCAAGAGGAGAAGATGATTTACCAAAACCAACGGTTATTGATGATTGTTCTACTGGAGAGGATTTGACCTTAACAGCAGCAGATGATTTAAGTGGTTTAGATGCTTGTGGAGATTCAGGGGTGATTATTAGAACATGGACAGCAACCGATGCTTGTGGTTTAACAAGTACTTGTGTCCAAACAATTACAATTACGAATAACCCGCCAGTTTTAGACTGTGCGGATTTAAATACTACAATTTCTTGTAATGACCCAAGAGGGGAGAATGATTTACCTCGTCCAACGGTAACAGATGATTGTTCGGATGTTAACGAAATCACCTTAACTTTTGTGGACGATGAAAGTGGTTTAGATGATTGTGGCGGTTCTGGTGTATTTACTAGAACATGGACGGCGACGGATGCTTGTGGATTAACCGCCACTTGTGTTCAAACTATCACGATTACCAACGAAGCACCAGTTTTAAACTGTGATAATTTAGACCAAACCATTGCTTGTACAGATGCTAGAGGTGAAAATGACTTACCTCGCCCAACTGTTACAGACGATTGTACACCAACCAATCAAATTCAATTAACCTTTGTAGATGATGAATCTGGTTTGGATGATTGTGGTGATTCAGGGACGTTCACCAGAACGTGGACGGCAACCGATGAATGTGGTTTAACTTCCACTTGTGTACAAACGATAACGATTACCAATAATCCACCAACTTTAGTTTGTGATAATTTAGATACGACAATTGGTTGTGATGAACCAAGAGGGGAAAATGATTTGCCAAGACCAACGGTAACGGATGATTGTTCGGATGCGAATGAAATCACGTTAACCTTTGTAGATGATGAAAGTGGTTTAGCGGATTGTGGAGATTCAGGTACTTTAATTAGAACATGGACCGCTACTGATGCTTGTGGTTTGACGAGTACTTGTGTACAAACGATTACAATTACGAATAACCCACCAACTTTAGTTTGTGATAATTTAGATACGACGATTGGTTGTGACGAACCAAGAGGCGAGAATGATTTACCAAGACCAACGGTAACGGATGATTGTTCCGATGCAGGAAACATCACCTTAACATTTGTGGATGATGAAAGTGGTTTAGATGATTGTGGCGAACAAGGAACAATTATTAGAACATGGACGGCAACGGATGAATGTGGCTTAACTAGTACTTGTGTTCAAACAATTACGATTACCAATAATCCACCAGTATTAGTTTGTGATAATTTAGATGTAACGGTAGGTTGTAATGAATCAACAGATTCAGGCTTATTACCAAGCCCAACCGTTACTGATGATTGTACGGATGCCAATTCAATCACGTTAACCTTTGTAGATGATGAAAGTGGTTTAGATGATTGTGGCGGACAAGGCACGATTATTAGAACATGGACGGCAACGGATGAATGTGGCTTAACTGCCACTTGTATCCAAACAATTACGATTGAAAACGAAGCACCAACCTTAGTTTGTGATAATTTAGATATTACGATTGAGTGTGATGAAG
The DNA here is from genome assembly GCA_965277445.1 of Saprospiraceae bacterium. GTDB lineage: Bacteria > Bacteroidota > Bacteroidia > Chitinophagales > Saprospiraceae > JAFMDF01. The sequence goes on from CBDICY010000013.1 coordinate 1,739,927, forward strand.
ACATCAATCCAGATAATAATGCAGGTTTACCAACACCGACCGTAACCGATGATTGTTCAACGGGCGATGATTTGACCTTAACTTTCGTGGATGCAGACCAAGGCACACCAGAATGTAATGGCAATAGAAGAACGATTATCAGAACCTGGACGGCAACGGATGCTTGTGGATTAACTGCTACTTGTGTACAAACTATCCAAATTGATGATACGACCGCCCCAACAATTACTTGTCCAGATGATGTAACCATCGAATGTGATGATGTGTTAGACCCAGCGATTAATTTAAGCTTAGGTCGAGCAACTGCCACCGATAATTGTTCGGATGTAGCAGGTATCACGATTGATTATGTAGATAACACCGACGGCTTAACACTTTGTGGTGGCAATGCAGGTCAAATCCAAAGAACTTGGACAGCGACGGATGAATGTGGTAATTCGACTTCTTGTGTTCAAATTATCACTATCGAAGATAATACGCCACCAACGTTAGATTGTAGTAGTTTAGGAAATCCAACAGTAACTTGTACGGATGATTTAGACCCCGCAAATAATCCAAATCTAGGTACACCAACTTTCTCAGACAATTGTTCTGACAATGCGAATGTGACTTTGGATTATAACGATGATAATTCAGGTTTAACCGATTGTGATGGAGTAGCAGGGGTGATTATCAGAACGTGGACAGCTACTGATGAATGTGGTAATGAAGCGACTTGTACGCAAACCATTGCCGTAGTGGATAACGAAGCGCCAGTCATTACTTGTCCAGCTGCTTTAGAAGTAAGTTGTACAGAAGCAACCGACCCAACAGCAGTAGGGATGCCAACGGCAACCGATAATTGTGACCCGAATCCTGAATTATCCTTTGTAGACAGCGGCGCACCAATGGGTGACGGTTGTGATGGCATTTCTGGTGCAATTACTAGAACATGGACAGCGACCGATGCTTGTGGAAATACCGCAACTTGTACGCAAACGATTACGATTGTAGATAACGAGGCACCAGTTATTACTTGCCCAACCAATGCAGTAACGGTAGAATGTGACGAAGACTTAAATCCAGCTAATAATCCTAATTTGGGGCAACCAACCGCAACGGATGATTGTACTCCAACTACGGAAATTGCTTTAACTTTCGTAGACGATAATTCAGGCTTAACCGAATGTAATGGCATCGCAGGAACGATTATTAGAACTTGGACGGCAACTGACCTTTGTGGCAATACCGCAACGTGTCAGCAAACCATCAATGTAGAAGATAATACGGCACCAACAATAGATGGCATTCCTGCCGATGTAACGGTTGAATGTGATGCGATTCCTGCTACACCAGCAGACAGCGAAATTACTATCTCAGATAACTGTGATACCAATGTTCAATTAGATTTTGACGAAGAAAGAATCAACGGTTCTTGTCCAGAATCTTATACTTTAATTAGAACTTGGACCGCTATTGATGCTTGTGGCAATCAAACACCAGGCGTACAAACGATTGTTGTTATTGACAACACCGCCCCAGTAATCAACGGAGCGCCAGAAGGCACTATTTCTGTAAACTGTGATGATGCGATTTTAGCACCACCAGCAGATTTAACGGCAATCGATAACTGTGACGAAGATGTACCTGTTGTTTTTGAAGAAGAAAGAACGGATGGCGATTGTATTGGTAATTATACCTTAACTAGAACATGGACGGCAACGGATAACTGTGGTAATTCAACGCAAGCTGTTCAAACCATCAATGTAACGGATACAACTGCACCGGTTACGACTTGTGAACCAACAAGTGAAGAGTTTGAATGTACAGGGGAAGAAGGTAACTCTTTTGCTGCCTTAGCTTGGAATCAAGCGAATATCCAACGCTTAGTTGATTGTTCAACGGATGATTGTAATAATGTTATTGTTACCAGCGATTACGATTTCAATAACTTAACGGATTTATGTGGTAGAACAGGCGTAATCACGGTGACTTACACCATTGCCGATGAATGTGGTAATTCAACGAACCAAACAGCTACCTTTACTATTATTGATACGACTCCTCCAACTAATAATATTGATTTACCAAACTTGGAGTTGGACTGCGCAGATGATTTACAAGCGCAAATTGATGCTTGGAATCAGCAAAACATCACCGATTTAACGAACACTTCTTTTGATAACTGTGGTGGTGTGAATGTTACTTCGGACTTAAACTTAGATAATTTAGAAAACGGTTGTTCGCCAGGAACAGGAACAGTCACGGTAACTTATACCATAGCGGATGAATGTGATAATGAAATCACTAAAACAGCAACCTTAACGATTGATGATGATACGCCTCCAGTTTTGGATTGTGATGGAATCAGTACGACGATAGCTTGTGGTGATGATTTAGTCAATGTACCTGAACCTACCGTAACGGATGCTTGTACGCCTGATAATCAAATCACGTTAACCTTTGAAGATGATATTTCCAACTTAGATGATTGTGGCGACCAAGGATTTATTATCAGAACCTATACGGCAACTGACCTTTGTGGAAATACGTCAACTTGTGAGCAAACAATTACGATTACGAATGAAGCGCCAGTTTTAGATTGTTCAGCGATTGCAGATGTAACGATTACTTGTAGCGATGACCCAGCAAATGCACCAAGACCAACGGTAACAGATGATTGTACCGATGCAAATGACATTCAGTTGGATTTTGTGGATAATACCAATGGTTTAGATGATTGTGGCGAACAAGGCACTATTATTAGAACTTGGACCGCTACCGATGCATGTGGAATGACTTCGACTTGTATTCAAACAATTGTGATTACGAACGAAGACCCAGTTTTCAACTGTGATGAGGTATCAACAGTAACGGTAACTTGTGCGGATGATTTAAATAATATTCCAGCACCAACCGCAACGGATGATTGTACGCCAAGTAATGAAATTGCCATTACTTCTGCGGATGATGAAAGCGGTTTAGACGATTGTGGCGAACAAGGCACAATTATCAGAACTTATACGGCAACGGATGCTTGTGGAAATACAACTGTTTGTACGCAAACGATTATCATTACCAACGAAGCACCAGTCCTAGACTGTAGCGCCGTGGCAGATGTAACCATTTCTTGTGCAGAAGACTTCAATGCGCAAGGAACACCAACCGCAACGGACGATTGTACGCCAACGAATGAAATTGATATTCAAGTTAGTGTGGATGAAAGTGGTTTGTCTGCGTGTGGTGATGATGGTGTAATAGTAAGAACATTCACTGCAACAGATGCTTGTGGAAACACTAGTACTTGTCAGCAAATTATTACGATTACGAATGAAGCACCAACATTTGATTGTGGCCCTGTAGCAACGATTACAGTAACCTGTGCAGATAATTTAAATGACATTCCTGCACCAACAGCAAGTGACGACTGTACACCAGTTGACCAATTAACGATAACCTTTAACGATGATACAAGTGGTTTAGATGACTGTGGCGAACAAGGCACAATTATTAGAACTTATACCGTAGTTGATGCTTGTGGCCTTTCTTCTATTTGTGACCAAATTATTACGGTTACCAACGAAGCGCCAGTATTAGACTGCAGCGCAGTAGCAGATGTCACCATTTCTTGTGCAGATAACCTCAACGCTTTAGGACAACCAACCGCAACGGATGATTGTACACCAGCGAATGAAATTGAGATAACCTTTAGCGATGATGATAGTGGTTTGTCCGATTGTGGAGATGATGGCGTAATCGTTAGAACATTCATCGCAACCGATGCTTGTGGGAATACAAGTACTTGTCAGCAAATTATTACGATTACGAATAATGCACCAGAATTTGATTGTGAGGCAGTAGCAGATATAACGATTTCTTGTGCGGATGACATTAATGATGTTCAACAACCAACTGCAACAGATGATTGTACACCAACAGATCAAATCACGGTAACCTCAGCGGATGATAATAGTGGTTTAGATGACTGTGGCGAGCAAGGATTTATTTTAAGAACTTATACTGCTACGGATGCTTGTGGTTTAACCGCTACTTGTGTTCAAACCATTACAATTACTAATGAAGCGCCCGTCCTAGATTGTAGCGCAGTAGCAGATGTAACGATTTCTTGTGCAGATGACATCAATGCTTTAGGCGAACCAACAGCAACCGATGATTGTACGCCAAGTAACGAAATTGACATTACATCTAGTGACGATGATAGTGGTTTATCCGATTGTGGAGATGATGGGGTAATTATTAGAACTTTCACCGCAACGGATGCTTGCGGAAATTCGAGTACTTGTACACAATTAATTACGATTACCAATGAGGCACCAGAATTTGACTGTGATGCCATAGCAGATATAACGATTTCTTGTGCGGATGACATCAATGATGTTCAAGAACCAACAGTTTCAGATGATTGTACGCCAGCTAGTGAAATTACGGTAACTTCAGTAGATGATAATAGTGGTTTGGATGATTGTGGCGAACAAGGCTTTATTTTAAGAACTTATACAGCTACGGATGCTTGTGGTTTAACGGCTACTTGTGTACAAACCATTACCATTACCAATGAAGACCCAGTTTTAGACTGTAGTGCAGTAGCAGATATAACAATTTCTTGCGCAGATGACATCAATGCTTTAGGAGAACCAACTGCCACCGATGATTGTACGCCAAGTAATGAAATACAAATAACTTCAGTTGATGATGATAGCAATATTTCAGACTGTGGAGATGATGGCTTTATTCTTAGAACATTTACAGCAACTGATGCTTGCGGAAATACGGCTACTTGTCAGCAAGTAATTACCATTATTAATGAAGCACCAGTTTTGGATTGTGCTGGTTTAGATGTAACGATTTCTTGTGCAGATGATTTAAATAATCAACCAGAACCTAGTGTAACTGATGATTGCACACCAGCAGACCAAATTACCTTGACTTCTGTTGATAATACAGATAATTTAGATGATTGTGGTGAACAAGGCTTTATTATTAGAACTTGGACAGCCACCGATGCTTGTGGTTTAGAAACTACTTGTGATCAAATCATTACGATCACGAATGAAGCACCGTCTTTAGATTGTTCAGGTTTGGACATGACCGTAGAATGCGATGCAGATAGAACAACAACTGCTTTAGGAGAGCCAGTAATTACAGATGATTGTTCCGACCCATCAGAAATTACGGTAGAATTTGTAGATGATGAAAGTGGTTTTGATGGTTGTCAAGGAGTGATTTTAAGAACTTTTACCGCAACCGATGATTGTGGAAATGCCAATACTTGTATACAAACCATTACAATAATAGATTCAATCGACCCAGTAATTGCTAATGCACCAGCGGATGAAACCGTCGAATGTGATGCGATACCAGCAGAACCAACGAATGTTACGGCAACGGATAATTGCGATGAAGACGTTGAAATAGTTTTTGAAGAAGTTAGAACGAATGGTGCTTGTGAGGATGAATATACCTTAACCAGAACTTGGACGGCAACGGATAATTGCGATAATGTAGTTACGGCTACGCAAGTGATTACGGTTATCGATGAAACTGACCCAATCTTAGCAGGTTTACCAGCAGATGTTACCGTAGAATGTGATGCAATACCAGCAGAACCAACAAATGTGACAGCAACGGATAATTGTGATGACGATGTGACGGTTGAGTTCAATGAAGAAAGAACCAACGGCGATTGTCCAGATGCTTATACTTTAACCAGAACATGGACAGCGACGGATAACTGTGGTAACTCAACGGAAGGTATTCAAATCATTACTGTTCAAGATGCAACCGACCCAGTCTTAGCGAATGTACCAGCGGATGAAACGGTTGAATGTGATGCCGTACCAGCAGAACCAACGGGTGTTACTGCCACGGATAATTGTGATGAGGATGTAGAAATCGAGTTCAATGAAGAAAGAACGAACGGTTCTTGTGAAGACGAGTATACTTTAACTAGAACTTGGACGGCAACGGATAATTGTGGTAATTCAACTCAAGGCGTTCAAGTCATTACCATCCAAGATTCAACCGATCCAATATTGGCAAATATACCAGCGGACATTACGGCAGAGTGTGATGCGATTCCAGCCGAACCAACAGATGTTACCGCTACCGATAATTGTGATGATAATGTAGATATTGAATTCAATGAAGAAAGAACGAATGGTTCTTGTGAGGATGAATATACCTTAACTAGAACATGGACAGCAACGGATAACTGTGGTAATTCAACGCAAGGAATTCAAACCATCACCGTCATTGATTCTACTGATCCTGTTTTAGCGAATATTCCAGCAGACATTACGGCAGAATGTGATGCGATTCCAGCAGAACCAACGGATGTTACGGCAACTGATAATTGTGATGAAAATGTAGACATTGAGTTCAACGAAGAAAGAACGAATGGTTCTTGTGAGGATGAATATACCTTAACTAGAACTTGGACGGCAACGGATAATTGTGGCAATTCAACGCAAGGAATTCAAACCATTACGGTAATTGATTCTACCGATCCAGTTTTAGCCAATGTACCAGCGGATGTAACCGTAGAATGTGATGCGATTCCAGCCGAGGCTACCGATGTTTCAGCAACGGATAACTGTGATGATAATGTAGACATTGACTTTACAGAAGAAAGAACCAACGGTGATTGCGAAGACAGTTATACTTTAACTAGAACTTACGTTGCTACTGATAATTGTGGAAATTCAACGCAAACTGTACAAACCATTACGGTAATTGATTCTACTGACCCAGTATTGGCGAATGTTCCAGCGGACATCACGGCAGAATGTGATGCCATACCAGCAGAACCAACAGACGTCACCGCAACGGATAATTGTGATGAAGATGTAGATGTTGAGTTTAACGAAGAAAGAACGAACGGAAGTTGTGAAGATGAATATACCTTAACTAGAACTTGGACGGCAACCGATAATTGTGGAAATAGTACACAACAAGTACAAACCATTACGGTGATTGATTCTACTGACCCAGTTTTAGCGAATGTACCAGCAGATGAAACGGTAGAATGTGATGCAATACCAGCAGAACCAACCAATGTTACGGCTACCGATAATTGTGATGAAAATGTTGACATTGAGTTCAACGAAGAAAGAACGAATGGCGATTGCCCAGATGCTTATACTTTAACTAGAACTTGGATAGCAATGGATAATTGTGGAAATTCTACCGAAGGTATTCAAGTTATTACCGTACAAGATGCAACTGATCCAGTTTTAGCCAATGTACCAGCGGATGAAACGGTTGAATGTGATGCCATTCCAGCAGAACCAACCGATGTTACCGCCACGGATAATTGTGATGAGGACGTTGAAATCGAATTCAATGAGGAAAGAACGAACGGTTCTTGTGAAGATGAATATACCTTAACTAGAACCTGGACAGCAACGGATAACTGTGGTAATTCTACTCAAGGCATCCAAGTAATTACGATTCAAGATACGACTGATCCAGTCTTAGCCAATATTCCAGCGGATATTACCGCAGAATGTGATGCGATACCAGTAGAACCAACGGATATTACGGCAACAGATAATTGTGATGATGATGTAACTATTGAATTCAACGAAGAACAAACAAATGGCGCTTGCGAGGATGAATATACTTTAACTAGAACTTGGACAGCAACCGATAATTGTGGTAATTCAACCCAAGGAATTCAAACCATTACCATTATTGATTCTACCGACCCAGTATTGTCAAACGTGCCAGCAGACATCACGGCAGAATGTGATGAGGTTCCAGCTGAACCAACGGATGTAACGGCAACGGATAATTGTGATGAGGACGTTGAAATTGAATTCAACGAAGAAAGAACCAATGGATCTTGTGAAGATGAATATACGTTAACCAGAACCTGGACGGCAACGGATAATTGTGGTAATTCTACCCAAGGTGTTCAGGTAATCACAATTCAAGATACGACGGATCCTGTATTAGCAAACGTTCCTGCGGATATCACGGCAGAATGTGATGCGATACCAGCGGAAGCTACGGATGTTACCGCCACGGATAATTGTGATGAGAATGTAGAAATTGAATTTAATGAAGAACGAACGAACGGTGATTGTGAAGACAGTTACACCTTAACTAGAGCTTATACGGCAACGGATAACTGTGGTAATTCCACACAAGCCGTACAAACAATTACGGTTATTGATTCTACGGATCCAGTATTGGCAAATGTTCCAGCGGACATCACCGCAGAATGTGATGCCATTCCAGCAGAACCAACGAATATTACCGCCACGGATAATTGTGATGAAAATGTGGAGATTGAATTTAATGAAGAGAGAACCAATGGTTCTTGTGAAGACGAATATACCTTAACTAGAACTTGGACAGCGACGGATAATTGTGGTAACTCTACCCAAGGCATCCAAGTCATTACGATCCAAGATACGACTGATCCAGTATTAGCAAACGTTCCTGCGGACGCAACGGTTTCCTGTGATGAAGTACCAGCAGAACCAACCGATGTATCAGCAACGGATAATTGTGATGAGGATGTAACTATCGAATTTACAGAAGATAGAGTAGATGGGGATTGTCCAGATGATTATATTTTAACGAGAACATGGACAGCAACCGATAATTGTGGCAATAGCACCAGCGCTAGTCAAGTAATCAACGTTTCCGATACGGAAGCACCAATTACAGATTGTGAGCCTACCAACGAAACGCACCAATGTAATGGAGAAGAGGGCAATTCATTTGCTGCCTTGGCTTGGAATCAAGCGAATATCCAGCAATTAATAGATTGTTCAACGGATGATTGTGGCGAAATAAGCGTAACGAGCGATTATGACTTTGCGAACTTCTCTAATGATTGTGGTTTAACGGGATCAATTACCGTGACTTACACTATCTCAGATGAATGTGGTAATTCGACTACGAAAACAGGAACATTCACGATTGAAGATACGGAGTTACCATTAGCTAATTTCAATCCAGATGATTTAGAATTAGATTGTGATGATAACACAGAAAGCGCAGCTAATGCTTGGAATCAAAGTAACCTTGATAATTTAAATAATACGGCCTTTGACAATTGTGGATCCGTCATTATTACAAGTGACTTCACTTTAGCTAATTTAGATGGTTGTGGAGAAACGGGTGAAGTCTTGGTGACTTATACGATTGCAGATGAGTGTGACAACTCGTTTACTAAAACAGCGACCTTAACTATCGTTGATGATACTGCACCAGAATTAGCGAATATTCCTGCGGACATTACTGCAGAATGTGATGAAGTGCCAGCAGAACCAACGGATATTACTGCAACCGATGCTTGTGATAATAATGTAACGGTTGATTTTGATGAGGCAAGAACTGATGGAATCTGTCAAGATGCCTATACTTTAGTAAGAACTTGGACAGCGACCGACGAGTGTGGAAATAGCACGCAAGCGCAGCAAGTAATTACCATTCAAGACTCTACTGATCCTGTCTTAGCCAACGTTCCAGCGGACATTACCGCAGAATGTGATAATATTCCAGCAGAAGCTACTGATGTCACGGCAACGGATAATTGTGATGATAACGTAGATATTGAATTTGTTGAAAATAGAACAGACGGCGATTGTGTTGATAGTTATACGTTAACTAGAACATACACTGCAACCGATAATTGTGGAAATACAACCCAAGCGGTTCAAACCATTACGGTGATTGATTCTACTGATCCTGTCTTGGCGAATATCCCAGCAGATGAAACAGTTGAATGTACCGAGATTCCAGCGGAAGCAACGGATGTCACGGCAACGGATAATTGTGATGATAATGTGGATATTGATTTCACAGAAGAAAGAATAGACGGCGATTGTGCAGATAGTTATACGTTAACCAGAACTTGGATAGCGACAGACAACTGCGGGAATACTACGCAAGGTGTTCAAACAATCATTGTTCAAGATAACACAGACCCTGTCTTAGCCAATATCCCTGCAGATATAACGGCAGAATGTGATGCAATCCCAGCAGAAGCGTCGAATGTAACGGCAACGGATAACTGTGATGATATTGTGGATATTGAATTTACGGAAGAAAGAACAAACGGTGATTGTGAAGACGGATATAATTTAGTGAGAACATGGATCGCAACGGATAATTGTGGTAACAGTACTTCTGCTCAACAAATCGTAACAGTTGATGATTCTACCGTACCAGTTTTTGACAATATCCCAACGGATATGCAAGTAGCCTGTGACGAAGTAATGCCAGATGTACCAACAGTTACCGCAACGGATAATTGTGATGCAGAGGTGGATGTAAGATTTTCGGAAGAAATCCAGCAAGGAGATTGTAGAGAAAACTTTGATTTAATCAGAACTTGGACGGCGACCGATAACTGTGGAAATAGTATTTCTATCATGCAAGTTATTTCTGTCGGAGATGCCAATCCTCCAAGCTTAGAAGGTATTCCTGCGGATGTAACAGTCGAGTGTAGCGAAGTACCAGCAGTTGCAGAAGTGAGTACTTCGGATGAATGTGATAATGACATTGAAGTAGACTTCACCGAAGAAAGAACGGATGGCGATTGTCCAGATAGCTACACTTTAGTGAGAACTTGGGTCGCAATGGATAATTGTGGAAATACCGCTTCTTCGCAACAGACGATTACGGTGATTGATGCAACGGATCCAGAATTCACCAATATCCCAGCCGATGAAACGGTGGAATGTGATGCGATTCCAGCAGAGCCAACGGATGTAGCGGCAACCGATAATTGCGATGATAATGTAGATATCGAATTCGCAGAAGTGAGAAATAATGGAGATTGTGAAGACAATTATACTTTAGTAAGAACTTGGACAGCGACGGATAACTGTGGAAATGAAGCAACGGCGCAACAAGTAATTACGATCCAAGATACAACTGATCCCGTCTTGGCGAATCTGCCAGCAGATGTCACTTTAGGTTGTAACGATCCATTGCCAACAGGAACAGATGGCGTAACGGCAACGGATAATTGTGATGCTGATGTAGAAATTACGGTAGAAAATGTAGATAATTCTGATGGTGGAGATTGTGCAGCAAATGGTTCTATTTTAAGAACTTTCACCGCTACAGATAATTGTGGAAATACGACCACAGGTGTTCAAGTCATCACCATCTTAGATGATGAAGACCCTGTATTAAGTGAAATTCCTGCGGATGAAACTGTTGAATGTGATGCCGTACCAACACCAGGCAATGTAACGGCAACGGATATTTGTGATGCCGATGTGGAAGTAACCGTAGAAGATGTAAGAGCAGATGGAAGTTGTGAAGATGAATATGTGATTACTCGAACTTGGACGGCGACGGACGATTGTGGTAATTCCGTACAAGGAACACAAGTCATTGTCGTACAAGATACGCAAGCACCAGTCTTGTCAAATGTACCAGCAGACTTAACAGCAGGTTGTGATGAAACCGTACCAGTTGGTTTTGCCGACCAAGTAACCGCAGTAGATAATTGTGATGCCAATGTAGAAATTACCTTTGAAGAAACGTCTGATGCAGGCGACGAAGGTTGTGCAGGCACCGTAACCATTACTAGAACTTGGACAGCAACCGATAATTGTGGTAATAGCACAAGTGCTTCTCAAATCCTACAAATTACGGATGATACAGCACCAGTTATTACCAACGTACCAGCGGATGCAACCGTAGAATGTGACCAAGTAATGGATGCAACAACGCCAACAGTCAGCGATGATTGTGATCCGAATGCAACGATTACTTTAGAAGAAGTAAGAACCAACGGAGATTGTGAAGATAATTATGTCATAGTTAGAACATGGACGGCAACCGATGCTTGTGGCAATTCAGCGACAACACAACAAGTAGTCACGATCCAAGATACAACTGACCCAGTATTAAGTGACCTTCCAGCAGATGTTACCTTAAGTTGTACGGAAACCATTCCAACTGGAGATGGTGGAGTAACGGCAACGGATAATTGTGATAGCGATGTAGAAATTACTTTTGAAGATGTTAATACAACTGGCGAAGGTTGTTCTGGCACAGGAACAATTACCAGAACTTATACGGCAATGGATAATTGTGGAAATACGACCACAGGTATACAAACCATCGTTATCTTAGATGATGCAGCCCCTGAATTATCAGCGATTCCAGCGGATGAAACGGTAGAATGTGATAATGTACCAGAAGCTGGAAATGTCACGGCAACGGATATTTGTGATGATAATGTAGAAGTGATTGTTGAAGATGTTCGAGTAGACGGAAGTTGTGAAGATAGCTATGTGATTACAAGAACTTGGACCGCAACCGATGATTGTGGAAACACCACACAAGGTACACAAGTAATTGTAGTAGAAGATACGACGCCACCAGTATTATCAGGCGTACCAGCTGATCAAGGTGCAGGTTGTAATGAAGACTTGCCAACACCAGATGCAGCAAATGTAACGGCAGTTGATAATTGTGATAGTGATGTAGAAATCACTTTTGAAGAAACAACAGCGGCAGGAACAGGAGATTGCGCGGGTGAACAAGTAATTACTAGAACTTGGACAGCGACGGATAATTGTGGTAATACAACTTCAGCACAACAAATCATTTCTTTAAGTGATAATGATGCACCAGTCATTGCAGGTGTACCAGCAGATGAAACGGTGGAATGTGATAATGTACCAGAAGCAGCAGTCCCAACAGCGACCGATGAATGTGACGAAGATGTTCAAATTACTTTAGATGAAGTAAGAACAGATGGCGCTTGTGAAGATAGCTATGTTCTAGTTCGAACATGGACCGCAACCGATGATTGTGGCAACACCACTTCAGCTCAACAAATTGTAACAGTCGATGATACCACACCGCCAGTATTAAGTGGCGTACCAGCTGATATTAATGGGAACTGTGCAGAAGGCGCAGGTGACCCAAGTACAGGCATTACCGCTACAGATAACTGTGATACAGATGTAGAAATTACTTTTGCAGAAACTTCAGATGATGGAGCAGATGGTTGTAACGGAACGGGTACGATTACTCGAACTTGGATTGCGACTGATAATTGTGGTAACACTACTTCAGCAGTACAAATCATTACGATTACCGATGATGTAGCACCAGAAATTACGAATGTACCAGCAGACGAAACCATTGAATGTGATGCCATTCCAGTTGCAGGTGCACCAACCGTAACGGATGATTGTGATGCAACGCCTGCTTTAGATGTAGAAGAAGTTAGAACAGACGGTGCTTGTGAAGATAGCTATGTCTTAGTGAGAACTTGGACAGCAACCGATGCTTGTGGTAACACCGCAACAGCTCAACAAGTCATTACAGTAGATGATACAACTGATCCAGTCTTAGCAGATATTCCTGCGGATGTTACTTTAGGTTGTGATGAAGCTATTCCAACAGGAATTGGTACTGTAACGGCAACGGATAACTGTGATGCCGATGTAGAAATCACAGTAGAAGATGTAGAAACAGCTGACCCAGATTGTGCATTAAATAGAACAATAGTAAGAACTTATACGGCAACGGATAATTGTGGAAATACCACATCAGCGCAACAAACCATTACCATTGGGGACGATGCTGCACCTGAATTAGCAGGTGTACCAGCAGATGTAACGGTTGAGTGTGATAATGTGCCAAGCGAGCCAACCAATATTACTGCAACCGATGATTGTGATGATAACCCAACCGTAACGGTGGAAGATGTTAGAACAGATGGAGATTGCGAAGATAACTATGTCATTACTAGAACGTTCACGGCTACTGATGCTTGTGGAAATAGTACGCAAGGCACACAAGTGATTGTGATCAATGATACTACCGACCCAGTTCTTAGTGGTGTACCAAGTGATGTTACTATTAATTGTGACGAAGACTTACCTGCATCTGACGGCGCAACCGCAACGGATAATTGTGATAGCGATGTAGAAATTACCGTTGAAGATGTAGAAACTGCGGATGGAGATTGCGAAGGTTTAGGTTCAATCGTGAGAACATTCACCGCAACGGATAATTGTGGAAATATCGCAACAGCACAACAAGTCATTGTCATTCAAGATGCGATTGACCCAGTATTAGCAGGCGTTCCGTCTGATGTAACAGTCGAATGTGATGCAGTACCTGCCATAGCAGAACCAACCGCAACCGATAATTGTGATACCGACCCAGCAATAGAATTTGAAGAAACTAGAGCAAATGGTAACTGTGAAGATAGTTATGTTTTAGTAAGAACTTGGACGGCAACGGATGCTTGTGGAAACGCTACTTCTCAGCAACAAGTCATTACGATTGATGATACCACACCACCAGTATTAAGCGGCATTCCTGCCGATATTGAAGGCGATTGTGCAGAAGGTGCAGGTGACCCAAGTACAGGTATCACCGCTACGGATAACTGTGATAGCGATGTAGAAATTACCTTCACCGAAGTGAATGAAAATGGAGATGCAGTTGATGGCTGTGCAGCGGATGTAGTGATTATCCGAACATGGATAGCAACCGATAATTGTGGCAATACCGCAATGGGTACGCAAAGAGTCTCTATTTCAGATGATGAAGCACCAGTTTTAGCAGGTATTCCATCTGATGAAACAGTTGAATGTGATGCAGTACCAGCAGCTGCTGAACCAACGGTGACAGATAATTGTGATGTTTCCCCAATCATTGCTTTAGACGAAGCTAGAGTAGATGGTGATTGTGAAGATAGTTATATATTAACGAGAACTTGGACAGCGACTGACGCTTGTGGTAACACTACGCAAGGTACACAAGTGATTGTGGTGAACGATACAACTGATCCAGTCTTAGGAGAAATTCCTGCGGATGTTACTTTAGGTTGTGATGAAAGTTTACCAAATGCAGGTGCAGTATCCGCAACCGATAATTGCGATAGCGATGTCGAAGTAACGACCGAAGATGTAGAAACAACTGACCCAGATTGTCCATTAAATAGAACAATTGTCAGAACTTATACCGCAACTGATAATTGTGGAAATACCACTTCAGCGCAACAAATCATCACTATTGGTGATAATGAAGCGCCAATTCTAGCAGGTTTACCAGCCGATGTAACGGTTGAATGTGATATGGTTCCAGCCGAACCAACAAATATTACGGCAACCGATGATTGTGATGACAATCCAACCATAACGGTTGAAGATGTTCGAGCGGATGGAGATTGTGCAGATAGTTACGTTTTAACTAGAACTTGGACAGCAACCGACGCTTGTGGCAATAGCACACAAGGCGTACAAGTAATTGTGGTCAATGATACAACTGACCCAGAGTTAACAAATGTACCAAGTGATATTACAATTAATTGTGACGAAGATTTACCGTCATCAGATGGTGCAACGGCAACCGATAATTGTGATAATGAGGTAGAAATTACGGTAGAAGATGTAGAAACAGCGGACGGTGATTGCGAAGGTTTAGGCGCAATTGTAAGAACTTTCACCGCTACCGATAATTGTGGTAACACTACAGCAGCAACGCAAGTCATCGTCATTCAAGATGCAATTGATCCTGAATTAGCAAATGTACCAGCGGATGTAACCGTAGAATGTGATGCTTTACCAGCCGTACCAACAGACATTACAGCAACGGATAATTGTGATACCAATCCAACTATTGAATTTACCGAAGAGCGCACAAACGGTGCTTGTGAAGATAGTTATGTATTAATTAGAACATGGACGGCAACCGATGCTTGTGGAAATGCGACCTCTCAACAACAAATAGTTACAGTTGATGATACCACACCACCAGTATTAAGCGGTATTCCTGCGGATATTGAAGGGGATTGTGCAACGGGTGCAGGTGAACCAACGACTGGTATTACCGCCACCGATAATTGTGATAGTGATGTAGAAATTACGTTTACGGAAGTAAACGAAGATGGAAGTGTCTCAGAAGGTTGTTCTGGAGATGTCGTGATTATTAGAACTTGGATAGCTACCGATAATTGTGGCAACACCGCAATGGGTACACAGAAAATCTCTATAGTTGATGATGAAGCACCAGTTCTAGCAGACATTCCATCGGATGCAACCGTAGAATGTGATGCAGTTCCAGACGCAGCTCAACCAACGGTAACGGATAATTGTGATGCTTCCCCAATCATTACTTTAGATGAAACTAGAGTAGATGGTGATTGTGCAGACAGTTACGTCTTAACGAGAACGTGGACAGCGACCGATGCTTGTGGTAACACCGATCAAGGCACGCAAGTAATCGTAGTGAATGATACAACTGATCCAGTATTAAGTGAAGTACCATCAGATGTAACCATTAATTGTGACGAAGATTTACCCGCAACAGATGGTGTAACGGCAACGGATAATTGTGATACGGATGTTGAAATTACCGTTGAAGATGTTGAATCTGCGAATGGCGATTGCGAAGGATTAGGTTCAATTGTTAGAACTTTCACCGCAACAGATAATTGTGGAAACACTACCGCAGCTACACAAGTCATTGTGATTCAAGATGCGATTGACCCAGAATTAGCTGGTGTACCAACGGATATAACCGTAGAATGTGATGCTGTTCCTGCGATAGCAGAACCAACGGCAACGGATAATTGTGATGCAGATCCTGCAATAACATTTGAAGAAACTAGAGCAGATGGCGATTGCGAAGATAGTTATGTCTTAGTAAGAACTTGGATGGCAACCGATGCTTGTGGAAACGCAACTTCTGCACAACAAGTAATTACCATTGATGATACCACGCCACCAGTATTAAGCGGTATTCCAGCAGACTTAGAAGGCGATTGTGCAGATGGTGCAGGAAACCCAACCACAGGTATTACGGCAACGGATAATTGTGATAATGATGTAGAAATTACGTTTACAGAAGTAAATGAAGACGGAAGTGCATCAGAAGGATGTTCTGGTGATGTAGTCATCATTAGAACTTGGATAGCAACCGATAATTGTGGTAACACCGCCATGGGTACACAACGGGTATCTATCACCGACAATGAAGCACCAGTACTAGCGGGTATTCCATCTGATGAAACAGTAGAATGTGATGCAGTACCAGCAGCAGCTCAACCTACCGTTACAGATAATTGTGATGCTTCGCCAATCATTACTTTAGATGAAGCTAGAGTGGACGGTAATTGTGAAGATGCTTATGTGTTAACTCGAACTTGGACGGCGACCGATGCATGTGGTAATACCACGCAAGGTACCCAAGTAATTGTGGTGAATGATACAACCGATCCAGTATTGAGTGAAGTGCCAGCCGATGTAACGGTGAATTGTAATGAGGATTTACCAACTGCGGATGCCATTACTGCAACAGATAATTGTGATACAGATGTGGAAGTAACCACAGACGATGTAAGAACTGAAGCAGACTGTGGTTTTGTAATTACTAGAACTTATACGGCAACGGATAATTGTGGCAATGTAACAACTGCACAACAAGTCATCAATGTCAGCGATATTAGTGAACCAGTCTTAGCCAATATTCCAGCGGATGAAACGGTAGAATGTGATAATATTCCAGTACCTGCCAACCCAACAGCAACTGATGATTGTGATAGAGATGTAACCATCACTTTTGATGAAATCCAAGAAGCGGGCAGATGTGAAGATTCTTATGTGATTCTTAGAAGCTGGACAGCTACGGATGATTGTGGCAATAGCACACAAGCTACACAAGTCATCAATGTAGACGATACAACTGACCCAGTATTAGATGGTATTCCAGCAGATATTACGGTAGATGCTTCGGCAGGAGAAACAACACCTGACCCAGCAACACCAACGGCAACGGATAATTGTGATACCGATGTAGAAATTGTGTTAACCGAAACTTCTAGTACGACGGATGGTTGTGGAACAGCCTTAGTAAGAACTTGGACGGCAACGGATAATTGTGGAAATACGACTTCCGCTAATCAAACCATCATTATCATTGACGGGTTTGAGCCATCTATTAATCCAACAAATAGTACGATTTGTTTAGGGACAACTACTGAGTTTAGCGTCAGCCCAACAGGTGACCAATACACATATGCATGGACGGTAACAGGCGGAAGCTTGAATGATGCGACTATTGCGAACCCAACCTTTACTGGAGACGCTATTGGCACATTCGATGTTTCTGTAACAGTAACGGAAACCGACGCTAATTGTGTAGGGGAAGCAACTACTCAAATTACGGTAACTGATTCACCAGAAATAGAAGCGACGAATAACGGGCCATTATGTGTAGGTCAATCCTTACGATTAACGAGTACAACGGGTGGAACGACTTATGCGTGGACAGGGCCAAACAATTTCACGTCAAGTGAACAAAATCCTGTAAT
The DNA here is from genome assembly GCA_965277445.1 of Saprospiraceae bacterium. Classification (GTDB taxonomy): domain Bacteria; phylum Bacteroidota; class Bacteroidia; order Chitinophagales; family Saprospiraceae; genus JAFMDF01. The sequence goes on from CBDICY010000013.1 coordinate 1,758,240, forward strand.
TGATAATGTAACAGCAGATAATGCTGGCGAATACACGGTAACGATTGCCTTTGGCGAGTGTACAGGAACAGCAAGTACAACGGTAGAGATCGGGGGTGAATTAAGTGCAGAAATTACAGGAGATGTAAATGCTTGTTTAGGTTCACCATTTAGCTTATCTGTAGACAATGGTACAACGTTCGCATGGACAGGGCCAAATGGCTTTACATCTAGTGAACAAACCATCAATATAGCTGAAGCATCTCAGGCCGATGCAGGAACGTACGAAGTAGAAGTGTCCAATGCAGATGGATGTTCAGTTACTTTATCCGTCGAGGTAAGCGTCCTTCGGTCACCATCACCATTTGTGTCTAGCAACAGCCCAGCGTGTGCAGGAGGTACTTTAGAATTATTCTCTTCTGGTGGAGTGGCTTACAGTTGGACTGGACCAAACGGATTTACGTCTGAAGAGCAAAATCCAATTGTATCTAATGTGATGAACTTAGACCCTGGTACTTATACATTTACCGTAGAGGTTAGAACTGAAGCGGGTTGTACGGCAACAGAAAGCGTTGAGGTAACTATTTTAGATGGAGTAGCAGTTGATGCAGGCGCAGACCAAGTAGTTTGTCGAGGCGATAATATTCAGTTGACGGCAACTGGTGGAGACGATTACTTATGGACGGGGCCAAGTGGATATTTCAGTACAGAACAAAATCCTGTTATTGAAAATGCGACAACAGCTAGAAGTGGCCTATATATTTTACAAGCAACTATCGGAGATGTTTGTCAAGCAACTGATACCGTTATGATTACGGTAAATGATGTAAATATTGAAATCGTATCTACCGAAGCAGATAATTGTGAATCAGGTAATGGAATAGCGACTTTAGCACCAATTGATTTAACCTATGCTTGGAGCGATGGCGGTACTGGAGCAAGTCGAACAGAATTAGCAGCAGGTACTTATACCGTAACTGCAACTGACGATAATAATTGTACAAGTGAAATTACGGTCATCATTGGGGCAATTTGTGAATGTCAACCAGCAGAAATTGCTAGTTTAGACGTAACAGAAGCATCTTGTGGAGAATCCAACGGAGAGGCTATCATTAATTTGGTAGGCAGGCCAACAGATTATATCTATACTTGGACACCGAACTTAGGAACGGCCAATGCCGCAGGAAATGGTAGAACGGATATTCCAGCAGGAACATATACTGTAGTCATTACCTTCCCAGATGCAAATGATTGTTCTATCGAAACAACGATTGCCGTTGGTTCTTCTGAAGGTCCAGAAGTAGACAATATTATTACAGAACCAGCAACTTGTACAGGCGGCAATGGTTCAGCAACCATTACCCCAACCAATTATACTTATATCTGGTCTTTCGATAATTTCACAGGAAATAGCCGAACAGATTTAGATGCAGGTAACTATCAAGTAGTAGTCTTAGATCCAACAAATGCTGACTGTCCAACAGTTGTCAATGTGGAGATTACCATAGAAAATACTTTAGAAATTGAAGCAATTGTCGATAACACCCCAGCTTGTGGAGAAGCAAACGGTAGTGTTTCAATTGCTGTAAATGGAGGAACTGGCAATTATACCTATACTTGGGTAGATGATGCAAACATTACGACTCCACAAAGAACTGATTTAGCTGCTGGAACTTACCAAGTAATGGTAATGGATACAGAAGCGGATGGTTGTGAAACCATGTTTACATTCACCTTAAATGAAGATGTTTCAGGTGCGACCGTTGAAGTTGACCCAATTGTAATGGTTGCTTGTAATGGAGATACGGATGGAAATGTTGAATTTACTGTTAACTTAAGTGATGAATTTGTAGAGCCTGCGGATGTCGAAATTCAAAATGCTGCTGGCGAATCAGTAGAAAATGGAAGTTTAATTCCAGGTGCCTACTGTATCGTTGTTAAAGATGCCAATGGCTGTTTCGCAGGAAGTGCTTGTTTTGAAGTACAAGAACCTACACAAATGGAGGTTTCTGCAACTGGTACAGATAAGACTTGTGAGACGGGCGGTAGAATCGGTGTCTTAGTAGCAGGAGGAAACGGACAATATACTTTTGATTGGGCTGATATTCCAGGTACAAATAATCCACAGAACAGAATTAACTTAGAAGGTGGTACTTATAATTTAACGATTACTGACCAAATGGGTTGTCAGACAATTGTTGACCCAATCATTATTAATGATAATTGTGATTGTGAGATACCAACGATTTCAAATGTAGTTGTAATTGACGCAGAATGTGGCGAAGCAACTGGTTCTGCAAGTATTAATGTCAATGGCTCAAATGAGGCCTTTAATTATACTTGGTTACCAAATGTAAGTCAGACATTTACGGCAAGTGATTTAGAAGCAGGCGCTTACTCGGTAACGATTAGCGTACCGGGTAGAGCAGATTGTCAGACAGTCGAGACTTTTGTTATCGGTAACTCTGACGGCCCAGTAGCGGAAGTAGTAGCAACTACACCAGCGAATTGTTTAGCATTCGACGGAACAGCTACTTTAGCGCCATCTGATTATTCTTATACTTGGAGTGATGGCAATAATGGCTCAGTTAGAACGAATCTAGGAGCAGCAACTTATACGGTAACGGTAACGGATCCGAATACAGGTTGTCAAGATTTCTTAGAAGTAGTCATTGATCAAATAAGTCCATTAGTGGGCGAAGTGACCATCGACAATCAACCAACGTGTGGAGAAGCCAATGGTACAGCAACTATCGTCTTAACTGGTGGAAGCGGAAACTATAGTTACTCTTGGGGGAATAGCGCCACACAAGAAAACTTATCATCAGGTACGTATAATGTGGATGTAGTAGACAATACGACAGGTTGCGAAACCATGGTAACCTTCACCTTATTAGATAATGTATCTGGTGCAACAATTACGATTGACCCAATTATTACCTTAAGTTGTGTGGGATCTACGGACGGAACGGTGACTATTACAACTGATTTAGATAACGGATTTGTTACGCCAGCTACAGAGGAAATCATGGACGGTAACGGCAGTGTGGTCGAAAATGGTACATTAGGCGTAGGCACTTACTGCGTGATTCTAAAAGATGCCAATGATTGTGTGGCTGCCGAAGCTTGTTTTGAAGTAGTAGAACCAAGCCCAGTTGTGATCGAGGTGACCAAGGCAGACATCACTTGTGATGCAGCAGGAAATATTGACCTTACGGTAACAGGAGGTACAGGAAACTATACCTACGATTGGGCAGATATTACAGGGACAGATAATGAAGCAGATAGAACTATTCAATTAGCGAGTACTTATAGCGTAACTATAACGGACGAAAATGGCTGTATGGCTATTGCAGAAAATATTACGGTAACGGATGAATGTGAAGCAGCTTGTACGACTCAGCCAGTTGTAGCCAATACAACGGTAGTAGATGCGACTTGTGGCTTACAAAATGGAATGATTACCATTGAAGTAGTTGGAAATGCTGTTGATTATACTTACTTCTTTATGCCAAATGTAGGCGTAGCAAATGAAGTTGGTAACACCAGAACAGCCTTACCAGCCGGAAGCTATACCGTTACTATCGCAGAAGCAGGAAACGAAGAGTGTTTCACAACGGTAAGGTTAGCAGTAAATAATATCGACGGACCAGACCCAATTGTACCAACCATCACACCAGCTACTTGTTTGGCAGCGGATGGTTCGGTGAACTTTGGTACAACGCCAGCAAATATCACTTTCTTATGGTCTGATCAAATGGTGACCAATAGCAGAAATGATTTAGTTGGAGGTACATATGCAGTTGAAATTCAAGATAGCAACACACCAGATTGTTCTGCCTTTGTTACGGTGGAAGTACCAAGTCAAGACGGATTTACAGCAGCAGCGGTCATTAATAGCGAACCAACTTGTGGAGAAGCCAATGGTTCAGTAACTATTGTTACAACGGGCGGCGTTGGTCCTTTTGCTTACGATTGGGGCGCAACGGATACGGAAACTGATTTAGCAGCAGGTACTTTTGAAGTGAATGTAGTAGATAACGGAACAGGTTGTTTAACTACGGTTACCTTCACCTTAACGGATAATGTATCAAGTGCAATTGTTACCGTAGTACCAAGAGTCTTTACTTCGTGTATCGGTGCGAATGATGGAGCCGTAAGTGTAGAATTTGACTTTGAAGATGGATTTGCCCAACCATTTACCACCCAAATTCAAGATGCAGATAATAACGAATTTGCAGACGGTAGCTTAGCGCCAGGCAGTTATTGCTTAGTCGTTAAAGATGCGAATGGTTGTATCGCGGGAGAAGGCTGCTTCACGGTGGTTGATCCAAGTCCGATCAATGTAGAAGCACAAATCGAAATGGCTTCTTGTGACCCAGATGGTACGATTATTATTATAGCAACTGGTGGAACTGGCGAGTATAGCTACGATTGGGCAGACTTAGAAGGTACAGATAATATTAAAGATAGAGAAGATTTGCCAGCAGGCACCTACAGTATAACTGTTTCTGATCAAAATAACTGCTTGGTAGTAATTGATGAGTTAATCATCAATTCTACCTGCGGTTGTGATGCAGATGCAGGTTCATTAACTATTGTGTCACCCGTGTGTATCGAAGGAACTAACGCTGTTCTAACGGCTACTCCTACGGGTGATATGGTGGTTCCTGATGGTTTCGAAATTAGGTACGTATTAACAGAAGGAGAAGCATTGACGATTCAGCAAGTTGAAACGACACCAACATTTACCGTCATAACGGAAGGAAGTTATAATATTCATACCTTAGTTTATGATCCAGCTACTTTAGATTTAAGTATTGTAGTACCAGGGACGACTACAGGTTCTGATGTAGTCACTTTATTAATCCAAGGTGGCGGAACAATCTGTGCAGCGTTAGATGTAGCAGGCGCACCAGTTACCGTTGGAAAAGTAGTGGCAGAAATGACGGAGATGGAACCAGAAACTTGTGATGATGGAGATGGAGTAGTCGTATTAGAACCAAGTTCTTACGAATACGCTTGGTCAAATGGTGGAACGGGTACGACCCAAACGAATTTGACAGATGGCATATACACGATTACTGCAACAGACACCCAAAGTGGATGTACACAAATATTGACAGTAACAGTAGAAGAAAATTGTGATGAGAACCCAATTACTCAATGTGTAGTGCCTGTTGTAACGAATACAATTGTTACGGATGCTAATTGTGATATAACCAATGGTTCGGTAATGATTATGATGATTGAGCCAGTTGATAGTTTCACCTTCACTTGGACACCAAATGTAGGAACTAGAAATGCACCTAATTTCCGAACAGGCTTAACGGCTGGAAGTTATGAAGTGTTGATTTCTAGAAATAGTGTTGGCAACTGTACGTTTACACAAACAGTCGTAGTTGGTAATGTGGATGCAGCAACAATTCCAGAACCAATTATTACCCCAGCAACTTGTTTATCACCAACAGGCGGGGCAGACTTTAGTGCAGCAACGGGCGATTTAACTTTTACTTGGAGTGATGGTAGCACAGATGCAGTAAGAACAGACTTATTAGCAATCACTTATGCAGTAACAATTACAGATGCGAATACACCAAATTGTCCTTCGGTTATTGGGGTAGAGATTCCAACGAATAACCCATTAGTTGTAACCCCAGAAGTATTAGCGCAGCCATCTTGTGGAGAGAATAACGGTAGTGTGAGATTGAATGTAAGCGGCGGAACTGGCCCATTCAGTTATTCTTGGGGCAATAGCGATACGCAAAATAATTTATCTGCAGGTTTAAGTGAAGTAACGGTGATTGATAACGGAACTGGTTGTCAAACAACCGTAACCTTTACCTTAACCAATAATGTTTCTCAAGCAACCTTAACTTTAGAACCAAGAATCTTTACGTCTTGCTTCGGAGCAAATGATGGAAACATTTCTTTTGACATTGAATTAGCAGACGGGTTTGCTGCACCAGCATCTACTACTATTCAAGATGGAAATGGAGACGAAGTAACGAACGGAAGCTTAACACCAGGAGGATATTGTATCGTTGTTTTAGATGCGAATGGTTGTGTAGCAGGAGAAGGATGTTTTGCGGTTGCTGACCCAAGTCCAATCAACGTAGAAGTGGAAGCGATTAATAAGACTTGTGACAACTTAGGTGGCATTATCTTAAACGTTTCAGGTGGAACGGGTGAGTATACCTACAATTGGTCTGACCTTGACGGTAATGATAATGTAAGAGATAGAGATGAAATTGAAGCAGGCTTATATACCGTCGAAATTACCGACGAAAATGACTGTTCTATTTCGATTGCAGATATTAATGTCTTAGATGAATGTGCAACTTGTAATCCACCAGTTGTCACGAATACAATTGTTACCGATGCAAATTGTGCTGATAATAACGGAGCAATTACGATTGCAGTTGATGGAAACCTAGAAGATTATACCTTCACATGGGTGCCTAACTTAGGTACAGCAACTGCTCCGAATGTAAGAACTGATTTATTAGGAGGGGCTTATGAAGTGATTATTAGCTTAACGGGCGTTCCAAATTGTAGTGTAACGGAATTAGTAGTAGTTGGAAATGCAGACGGCCCAACAGTTGGAGACCCAGTTATTACGCCTGCCACTTGTGTAGCGGCTAACGGATTGGTAGACTTCACTGGAGTCAATACAGCTTATGCCTATAATTGGAATGATGGAGTAACCGCAACCACTAGAACAATTGGTTCTGGTACTTATGCAGTCACAGTAGTTGATCCAAATCAGCCAAACTGCCCAATGATTGTAGAAGTAGTTGTACCAAATGTGAATTCATTAACGGTCACACCAGAAATATTGAACCAACCAACCTGTGGAGAAAACAATGGTGCGGTTCGATTAAATGTAGCTGGAGGGACAGGACCATTTAGTTATTCTTGGGGAGATAGTGATACCCAAACGGTACTACCTTCAGGAACAAATACCGTTACGGTAATTGATAATGCAACGGGTTGTGAAGCAGAAGTAACCTTCACTTTAACAGATGCAGTAACCGCAGCAGAGGTAATTTTAACGACTCCTGTCATGACGAGTTGTGTAGGAGAGAATGATGGAGACGTAAGCTTTACTTTAAACTTAGCAGATGGATTTGCTGAACCAGCGAATACAACGATTGAAGATGGCGAAGGCAATACTTTTGTAAATGGAGCCTTAGCACCAGGCGATTACTGTGTAGTGGTTACGGATGCCAATGGTTGTGTGGCAGGGCAAGCATGTTTTGTCGTACTGGCACCAGAACCAATTGATGTATTGGTAGAAAAGATTGATGCGACAACTGGCTTAAATGGTTCTATCTTATTAACGGTAACAGGAGGAACAGGAAATTATACTTATAACTGGGCAGATATAGACGGAACAGACAATCCAGCGAATAGAACGAATTTAGAAGCGGGTACTTATACGGTTACTGTGACTGATGAAAATGGTTGTGCTGTAACTATCGAAAATACGATTATTGCAGATGGAAATGAGGACTGTATTATACCAGTAGTGACCAATACGATTACAACAGATGCCAATTGTGATATTTCCAATGGATCTGCAACGATTGTAATGAGTGAACCAATTGAAAATTTCATGTTCACTTGGACCCCAAATGTTGGTACTAGAAATGCGCCTAATTTCCGTACAGGTTTAACCGCAGGCATTTATGAAGTAGTGATTGCTAGAAATGAGGTAAGTAACTGTACATTTATCCAAAGAGTAGTGATTGGCAATGTGGATGCAACACCAATTCCAGACCCAATTATTACCGCAGCAACTTGTTTATCACCAACAGGTGGTGCAGATTTTAGTGCAGCAACAGGTGAATTAACTTTTGCATGGAGTGATGGTAGTACAGCTGCGGTCAGAACAGATTTATTAGCGATTACTTATGCCGTAACGATTACGGACGCCAACACGCCTGACTGTCCATCAGTTATTAGTGTAGATATTCCAGCAAATAACCCATTAGTAGTTACACCAGAAGTATTAACTCAACCAACTTGTGGCGAGGATAATGGTAGTGTCAGATTAAATGTAAGTGGTGGAACTGGCCCATATAGTTATTCTTGGGGCGATAGCGATACCCAAAATAACTTATCAGCAGGCTTAAGTGAAGTAACCGTTATTGACAACGGAACAGGTTGTCAAACAATCGTAACCTTCACTTTAACGGATAATGTTTCGCAAGCTACCTTGACCTTAGTACCAAGAATCTTTACTTCTTGTTTTGGAGCAAATGATGGAAACATTTCTTTTGATATTGAATTATCAGATGGATTTGCTACACCAGCAACCACCACCATTCAAAATGGAAATGGTGAAGTCGTAGAAAATGGTAGTTTAACACCAGGAGGATACTGTATTGTGGTGCTAGATGCCAACGGTTGTGTAGCAGGAGAAGGATGTTTCACAGTAGTTGATCCAAGTCCAATTAATGTAGCAGTAGATGCGACCAATGAAACTTGTGATGAATTAGGAACAATTGTCCTTAATGTGACGGGTGGAACGGGGGCTTATACTTTCAGTTGGGCAGATCTTAACGATGATGATATTAGAGATAGAGAGGACTTGGCAGCAGGATTATATAGCGTCGCAATTATAGATGAAAACGAATGTGTACTTAAAGTGGTAGACATAGCGGTCTTAGATGAATGTGCACCTTGTAATCCTCCAGTTGTGACCAATACCATTGTCACGGATGCAAATTGTGGAAATAATAACGGTGCAATACAAATTGCAACCGATGGAAATCCAGGAGAGTACACCTTTACATGGATTCCAGATGTAGGTACCATAACTTCTGAAAATGGAAGAATTGATTTACCAGCGGGTGCATATGAAGTGATTATTGGAGTAACGGGCATAGTAAATTGTAGTGTGACAGAATTAGTAGTGGTAGGAAATACAGATGGCCCAACAGTTGGCGACCCTGTTATCACGCCAGCTACTTGTGTGGCAGCCGATGGTATGGTAGACTTTACAAGTGTAAATGCAGATTATACGTATACTTGGAATGATGGAGTTACCGCAACAACAAGAACAATTGGTGCAGGCACTTATGCGGTCACAGTAGTTGATCCTACTCAGCCAAGTTGCCCAATGATAGTAGAGGTAGTCGTCCCAAGTGTGAATCCATTAGTAATCACACCAGAAATATTAAACCAACCAACTTGTGGAGAAAATAACGGTACAGTTCGATTGAATGTAATAGGTGGCACAGGGCCATATAGTTACTCTTGGGGCGATAGTGATACTCAAACGGTGTTACCATCAGGTACAAATACGGTCACCGTCATTGATAATGCAACGGGTTGTGAAGCAGAAGTAACCTTCACTTTAACCGATGCAGTAACAGCAGCAGAGGTGATTTTAACATCTCCTGTAATGACGTCATGTGTAGGCGATAATGATGGAACAGTTGACTTTACCTTAAACTTGGCAGACGGTTTTGCAGAACCAGCAACCACGACCATCCAAGATGGAGCAGGCAATATTTTTGAAAATGCCAGTTTAGCTCCAGGCGAATACTGTGTAGTCGTAACAGATGCGAATGGCTGTATTGCAGGACAAAGCTGCTTTGTGGTCTTGGCGCCAGAACCAATTAATGTAGCCGTTCAAACTTCAGCAGCTATGGCTGGATTAAACGGAACGATCTCCTTAATCGTAACAGGAGGAACAGGTGATTATAACTATGATTGGGCTGATCTGGATGGATCAGATAATCCAGGAAATAGAACGAATCTAGGTGAGGGTACTTATACAGTTGCGGTAACGGATGAAAATGGTTGTTCCGTCACGATAGAAAATATTATCATTGGAGGAAATGATGGCAGCAACTGTATGGAGGGAATGATTACTAATACAGTCGTAACGGATGCAAGTTGTGGACTAGCCAATGGTGCTGCTACTATTAACTTGATAGGAAACCTAAGTGATTACACCATTACTTGGACACCAAATATTGGAACAGATAATGGTATGAATAGCAGAACAGACTTAACGGCTGGAACTTATGAGGTATTCATTGCTACTAACGGCGCAACGGATTGTGCGGTTATAGAAACAATTGTAGTCGGCAATGTAGATGCTCCAGTAATTGGTAACCCAATCATTACACCAGCAACTTGCTTATCGCCAACAGGTGGTGCAGACTTTAGCTCAGTTGCCAACGACTTCACCTTCTCTTGGAGTGATGGAGAAACGGGAGCAATTAGAAATAATTTACTAGCCATTAGGTACGGTGTGACGGTCACAGATCCTAATAATGCGGATTGTCCAGCAGTTATTAGTGTAGACATTCCAAGTCAGAATAGTTTAGTTTTAACACCAGAAGTATTGAATCAACCAAACTGTGGGGAAAACAACGGTGTCGTTAGAATCAATGCAACAGGTGGGGTCGGTCCATTTAGTTACTCTTGGGGAGAGAGCGATACGCAAACGAATTTACCAGCAGGTATCAACGAAGTAACGGTGACAGATAATGCCACAGGTTGCACTACAACGACTACCTTCACCTTGACGAATGATGTATCCGCCGCTACCTTAACTTTAGCGCCGAGAATCTTGACTTCTTGTATTGGTGCAAACGATGGACTGATTGATTTTGATTTGACTTTAGCAGATGGATTTGCCATCCCTGCGGATGTATTGATTCAAGATGCGACAGGAATGGTATTCCAAAATGGTCAATTAGCGCCAGGTAATTACTGCTTAATTGTCTTAGATGGAAACGGATGTTTTGCTGGCGAGGGTTGCTTTATTGTTACCGATCCAAGTCCAATTAATATAGAAGTACAAACAAGCAATGTAAATTGTAGCGAATTGGGTACGATTATTCTAGAAGTTTCTGGTGGAACAGGCACTTATAGTTATAATTGGGCAGACCTTAGTGGTAATGATAATGTTAGAGATAGAGAAGATTTAGCAGAAGGAAATTATAATGTAGAAATTAGAGATGAAAATGATTGTGTGGTGACTATTGAAAATATTGAGATTACTACAGATTGTGAGGAGGTTGATCCACCAGTTATTGAAAATACCATTGTTATAGATGCTACTTGTGGTAATCCAAGTGGTAGCATCACCGTAATGATAGAAGGCAATGAATCGGATTATACCTACGAATGGACACCTGCGACGGTAGCGATGAATGAAACAGGAAATAGTATTTCAAGTTTATTTGCAGGTGCTTATACTGTGAAAATTACGGATAAGGACAATAGTAATAGTGTCTTAGAAACTACGATCATTGTCAATAATGTGGATGGACCTACAGTTATTGATCCAGTTATTACATCAACTGCTTGTTCAGGAGCAACGGGTAGCATTGACTTTAGTGCTGCACCAGCAGGAATGAATTTCTTCTGGAATGATATTGAAGAGGCCACCAATATAAGAACCGACTTAGTAGCAGGGGCTTATGTAGTAATTGTGACGAATGAAGCTGCACCAGATTGTCCAACGGTATTAACGTTTGAAGTACCAACGGAAAGTGGATTTGCAGTAGAGGCAGCGATTAATAGAAAAGCAACTTGTATGGAAAATGACGGGTCAGCTACTATTATTGTCAACGGTGGAACAGGACCATTCACCTACTCTTGGGGCGATAGTGATACTAGAAACGACTTAGCAGCAGGAATGTATAGTGTAATCGTCGTAGATAACGGAACAGGATGTACAGAAAAAGTTTCCTTTACCATCAATAATGATATTGTATCAGAAGCAGCCGTTATTTTAGATAATGAACCAGTTGTCTCTTGTATTGGGAATAATGACGGTGAAATTCTATATACAGTAGAAATTGACCCTGAATTTAATGAACCAGTAGTTGAAGCAATTATTGATGCAGAAGGAAATGAGTATGAAAATGGTACCTTATCTGCTGGAGAATATAGTGTAAGAGTGACCGATGCAGAGGGTTGTATTATCGTTTCTCAACCAGTAGAAGTCAAAAATCCAGCACCTATCCAAGTCGAGGTAAAAGTGACCAATGTAACTTGTGATGTGTTTGGAATGATTGAGGTGACCGCTACTGGCGGAACAGGAACGCTAAGCATTGTTTGGAATGATGCCGTCTTAGAATCGAGTTTAACTAGAACTGGTTTAGCAGCAGGAACCTATGGTTTCGGTATTGTTGATGCTAATGGTTGTGAAGTAGTAGTTGAATCAGTAACGGTAGCGGATGAATGTGGTTGTGAAGCAGATGCAGGAACAATTGCCTTAGTAGGGAACGCTACTATTTGCTACGAAATGCAAGCTATTACAGTTGTGGCAACACCAGACGGAAATGCAGTTGTACCAGAAGGTTACTCTGTAAATTATGTCTTAACTAGAGGAACCGAATTATTAATTGTTCAAGCATCAGAAACACCAAGTTTTGAAGTGAATATGTTTGGCATGTATACCATTCATACTTTGGTCTATAACCCAGCAACTTTCAATTTTGCTGATATTACGATTGGGCAAACCAATGCTTTTGAGGTGAATGAACTATTGATTCAAGGTGGAGGCGCTACTTGTGGAAGTTTAGATATAAGGGGGGCAACAATTCAAATTGACGATTGCAATGTAACGATGTGTGATAATCCAGTTGTCACCAATATAACCATCATTGAAGCAACTTGTGGTAATGAGAATGGTTCCGCAACGGTGAATGTACAAGGAGATATGGCAGATTATATCTTCTCTTGGTCAACGGACGACGATGTTATTATTGATGGAAATAATGTAAGAACAGGCTTGCCAGCAGGAGCTTATACAGTAACTATTACTTTAGTGGATAACTTGGATTGTGAAACGGTTCAACAGATTGCTATAGGCAATGTAGATGGACCAATTTTACCAACACCAGTTATTACTTCGGCAACTTGTTTAGCAGGAAATGGAGCAATAGATTTCTCTAGCGCACCGTCGAATTTAACCTTTACTTGGGCAGATGATTTCACAACTAGAAATGTGAGAGAAAACCTTCCTGCTAGAACTTATATCGTAACGGTTAACGATAGCAATGTGCCAGATTGCCCACAGGTGATGAGCATTGAAGTGCCGAGTATTAATACGCTGGTAGGTTCAGCAATTACCAATCAGCAACCAACTTGTGGAGAAGCAGATGGATCAGTAACTATTACAGTCGCTAACGGTGTTGGACCATTTAACTTTAGTTGGAATGCGAATCGAAGTGCGACTAGAATGGACTTAACTTCTGGAACGTATGAAGTAGTAGTAGTAGACGAAGGAACAGGTTGTATGACCGAAGTGACTTTCACTTTAACTGACCGAGTTTCTGAAGCAACAGTTTTCATCGAAGGCGTAACAAACATTTCTTGTCCAGGCGAAGCAGATGGTGCGGTTGTCTTTATTGTCAATGAAACAGAAGGATTTGCTAGTCCAGCAACCACGCAAATTACAGACGGAAACGGCAATGTATTTGAATCAGGTAGTTTACCTGCTGGTGAATACTGTGTAGTCGCTACGGATGCCAATGGTTGTGTAGCTGGACAAGGTTGTTTCGTCATCGAAGAACCAGTTAGTATTAACGTAGAAGTGGCATTGACCAATAAAACGGCAGATACGAACGGAAGCATCGACTTGACCGTAAGTGGAGGGACGCCAAATTATACTTTCGATTGGTCAGACCTGAGTGGGAATACGCAACCAGAAGATAGAACGGACTTACCACAAGGTATTTATAGTGTAACGGTAACAGACGCAAACGGCTGTAGCGTGGTAGTGGAGAATTTATTCATCGCAGACTTTGAGGCTTGCGAAGCAGTTGCAGGAACAGCAGTTGCAACGAATAATGCAACTATTTGCTTAGAGGATGGCGAAGCAAACTTAACGGTAGATGTTGAAGGCGCAACCGTACCAGCAGGATTTGAACAAGCATATATCTTAACAAGTGGCACAGAAAGTTCCATTATCAGAATTAGTACTTCTAGAAGTATTCAAATGATTGAGACGGGTGAGTTTACGATTCATAGCTTAGTGTATAACCCAGCAACGATTAACTTACTCGACTTTAATAATACCAATTCAACGATTGCCGATATTAATGTTTTATTACTACAAGGTGGCGGAACAATTTGCGGCGCACTTCAAGTAGTAGGAACAGTCGTCAGCTTAGAAGATTGCCCATTTGACCCAGTTGCCAATACCAAGTACCAAGACATAGCAGTAACGAGTACAGATACTTTCTGTATTGATTTAGCTGGCTTTGATGAAACTGGATTGACGGTAACTTTAGCAGATGGTAGCAATGCAGGCACTTCTGATTTCGGAACTTATAGCCTAGTTGGAAACTGTATTATTTACACAGCAGGTGATATGCCTGGAACATTTGTAGATTCGATTTCCGTAATTGCAACGAATAGCAATGGCGATTCATTGACGACTAATTTCATTATCTCTATTTACAATGCCGATTGTGAAAACACGATGGAATTCATGACAATCAATGTAGGCGATTGTGCAGATGCAGGACCAATTTGTTTACCGATTCCAATAGAAGATTACCAATCTTATACCGTTTATTCAAATGGACAACCTTATGATGACAGTCCAGTACCTTGTAACTTTGATACGGTAATTGCATATACTTATTTCACTTTATTAGGAATGGGAGATGCAGGACCTTATCAATTAGATGCTTGGCCAGTTAATGGTACTTCTTTTGCAGGCGACTTTGTGAATGTGAATGACCTAGTGGATTCCATGAATACTTGGGATCCAACGGGAGATTGGATGATTTTACCAAATCAATTATTGATCGTTGGTGGAAATCCTGCGAATGATTACGGTATCATGAATGTGACGCAATTAGCGTTCTTAAATTCAACGGCTGAGATTGGTTTCAATATCGGAGTTGTTGCTTTAGGAAGTGAAATTGCCTTACCAGTAGGAGACTACCAAATCAAGTTAGTCAACGATTCGACTTCTTGTATCCATACGGTGAACTTAACGATTGAGTGTAATATGGATTCAATTCCAGCACCAGAAAATGATACTTTAAGTTTATTAGTTCAAGTAAATCAAACGGATCAAGCTTGTTTAGAATTAGAACTTGGATTTGATAGATTAACAACCGATTTTATTTTATACAATGGAAATACTACCGATGCATCTAACTTCGGAAACTGGACGATCACTAATAACGGTTGTTTGGAATATACCGCAGGTGAAACGGAAGGCATCAACGTAGATACGATTTGTGCAATAGCGATTAGTGCAGAAGGTATTAGAGATACGACTTGTATCATCGTTAGTATTACGCCACAAGAAGCAACCACTGAAACGATTCCATTCTTTGTAGAAACATTAAGTGAGGTAACCGTTTGTGGTAATATTCCTGTCGACTACGGAACAGATTTATCCATCATGTTACAAGACGGTGGAACAGGAAATGCGAGCACCTTTGGCAACTATACTGTTGATACCGATAATGGTTGTATTAATTACTTTGCAAATGGAATAGCAGGAGAGAATGTAGATACCATTATGGTCGTGATTTGTGATAATCAATTGAACCTTTGTCATACGATTAATTACATTGCAACCATTACAATGGGAGATGAGGTAGTAGAAACAACTACTGATACTTTAATCCTAACGGTTGTAGCGAATAATAGCGAATCCATCAATATTCCATTAGAAGATGGGTTCGATCCGAATACCACAACGATTGCCCTTGAAAATGGAGGTAGTATGAGTGGTTCTGGATTTGGCGCTTGGGAGATTGGTGAGAATGGTGATTTAGTCTATACTGCTGGTAATAACGCAGGAATTGGCGTTGATACCATCATAGTGATTGCGACGAATGCAGAAGGTGTAGCAGATACAACCGTTATCATTGTCAATATCACCGCTTCCCCAACCGTAGAAGATACCATCTTCTTTGATATTAGAGCAGGTGCAATGGGTGTCTTCTGTCCAGTATTACCAGATACTTTTGGAATGAATTTATCATCGAACTTAATGTTTGGTGGAAATAGCTCAACTTCTCAGTACGCAGATTATATGGTGAACGATACGACGGGCTGTATTACTTATGTAGCGAAAGAATTAACGGGGGCATTTGTGGATACGGTAGAAGTTGTGACTTGTGATATAGACTTAAACGTTTGTATCAGAACCTTCTTCATTGCCACTATCAATCCATCGTTGGATACGATTCAGGTGAATACGAATGAAGGCGAACCAGTTGAAATCTGTATTCCAACCGACCAGTTATTTACTGCATTCGATTCGCTCGAATTATGTAATGAACCACAGTTTGGTACCATAGAAGTGAGTGCAACAGATACTTGCTTGACGTACACACCAAACCCAGGCTTGATGATTGGGGGCATGGATACGCTTTGTATCGTGACGAAGGATGGTTCAGGAATAACAGATTCTACTTATGTAATCATCGAAGTAGTACCACCTTGTACTGAGTTATTCGAAGATGAGGTACAAGATGTCGTCACAACAGATTGTGAAGTAGGTTTTAAGTACTGCGTAGAAGTGCCATTGAATGCCATTAATAATTATGACTTCTTTGTCAATGGTGCACCTTATGAAGATAACTTTGAGGCTTGTAATATAGATTCTGCCTTTGCTTATACTTACTTCACCGTTCCAGATAGAGGAGCAGTTGGTCCATATACTTTAAATAATTGGAGTATTAATGGAACTGACTTTAGTACTGCCTTCCAAGACATTAGCGAGTTAGTAGATTCAATGAATGTTTGGGATACGGTAGCAGAGTGGACATTAAATGAGGACTTATTGATTATTGAAGGTGGATTGCCAGGCATCAATTACGGTATGTTAGACATTACCCAAGATGCAACGAGTGCAATGGCCACCTTATTAATCAATGATAATATTACACCGAAAGGAACAATTTTAACTTTACCAATCGGTACGAATCAATTAGTCATCACAGAAAGAAACTTAGGTTGTACAGATACTATTACAATTAACGTAAGTTGTAGAGAATGTGTCGAAGTCTATACTGGACCAACCGCATTATTCTTAGATAATTGTGATACAACTGCTTTGGTTTGCTTAGATATTGATATTGCCAATGCGGATGAATTCAGCATTACTGATAATGGACAAGCAGCTTCCGTAACGGTTTGTGAAGGAGATAGCTTAACGGCTTACAGTATTCAATTAATTCCAGATAATGGCGAAGTTGGCCCTTACGAATTGAATGGTTGGGATGTAAATGATTCTACCTTTATTGGAACAACGTTCAATAATGTAGCAGAGTTAGTACAGCAATTGAACGATTTCGACCCAACAGGCAACTGGTTCATTGATACAGAAGCAGCATTGATTAAAGGAGGTAACCGAAATATGCGTTACGACAATATGCGTATCACGCAAACGGAAACCGAAAACAGAGCAGTCTTACAAGTACAATTTGTAGGTGGCATAGATAATCTTGGCTTGAACTTGACAACGGGCATTCATAGCATCTTCGTGACCAACTTAGTAGATGGTTGTGAATACAGTTATGAAATTACCGTTGACTGTAAGATTGATGTACCAGAAGATGGAACAGTCATAGATACCATGATTTTCAAAGGAGATACACAGACAATCTGTATTGATACAGATAGTTTACCTGGAACGCCAGTAAGCATCACCAATATATGTGAGTCAGCAGCAACAGGCATGATAGAATATGCGATCGACAGCGAGAATTTCTGTGTGACTTATACTGGAATATCAGAAGGTTCAGATGCACTTTGTATTGAAGTATGTGATGCGGATGGAAATTGTGATACCACGAATATCATCATTCAAGTATTACCACTATCTGCTAAAGATACCATCGAAGTAACGGTCGTAAGTGGCAAGACAGAAACTTTCTGTTTAGAAACAACCATCCTACCAGGAGAGCTAGATACCATCTTCAATTTCTGTGAAGAGAATGCTGGTTCATTTGCGGATGTATCTGTTCTAGAAGGTACCCCATGTATCGAATACACAGGAAACGCCTTAGGACAAGACGAAGCATGTATAGTGATTTGTGATGTGGATGGAAATTGTGATACCACGATCTTCTTAATCAACGTGACGATTCCACCAACAGACACCATCAACAGAGAAGTGATCTTAACGTCGGATACCTTATCCGTTTACTGCTTTGATTTAGGCGACTTAAGTGGCGATATCGTTAGTTTCGATAATTACTGTAGCTCAGATTCAGTTGGCAATGTTCAGTTTACCTTAGATACGATGAATTTCTGTGTAGACATCAATCCATTAGCCATTGGTCAAGACACCGCATGTTTAGTAGCTTGTGATGAATTCGGGGTGTGTGATACGACCATTCTAGCCGTAACAGTCATGCCAGGCGAAGACGACTTATTACCAATTGCGATTGACGATGATACCTTAACACAATTGAATACACCAGTTATCATTAACGTAACAGGAAATGATACCATCAACGGCGACTTAGTGGAAATAGGTATCATTGAGTTACCAGAAAACGGAACAACGTTCGTCAACCCTGACAACAGTGTTACTTACGCACCAGACAACGACTTCTGTGCAATAGAAAGAGATTCGTTCACTTACTTCATCAGCAATGGAGTAGGGCGAGATACCGCAACCGTCAGCATCCAAGTATTATGTGAAGACATCACCGTGTACAACGGCTTCTCTCCAAACGGAGACGGCGTAAACGATAGATTCACCATCTTGGGTATCGAAACCTTCCCAGACAACGAAGTAACCATCTTCAACAGATGGGGTAATGAAGTTTTCAATAGAAAAGGCTATACAAATGTTGAAGGCTGGGATGGTACCTGGATGGGCAATTTAGTACCAGACGGTACTTACTTCTACGTGATTGACAAAGGAGACGGCAGCGACCCAATTAGTGGGTATGTCTTCTTACAACGATAATTGAAGGACGTAAAAAGGCGATGCAAAAGCATCGCCTTCTTTTACGGTTTTTTTATAGGAATTAAGGTTTTAGTAAACAAATAGGAGCAAGCGGCGGAAGTTGTTTGCTCTTTTTGTTTTTGTTTTAAATTAATTTTATTTTTTTTACATTTTGTTTGTTTTATCCTAATTTTATTTCTACGTTTGTAACCATTGTATAAGGTTTAATAATATGGTTATGAAAGATTATTTGTCATTAGCAGAAACAGCAGCGTTAGTTGGAAAAAGCAAAGAAACGCTTAGAAGATGGGATAAAGAAGGTACCTTAACAGCCTTTAGAGAACCGGGGTCAAATTATAGAGTATATAAAAAAAAGGATATTCAGTTATTTATGGGAGAATTATTGAGTGATATTGAAGAAACCGAGGTTTCAAATTTTGTAGATGCAGAAAATGAGTATTCCGTTTTAGAACTTTTTGCAGGAGCTGGCGGCTTAGCAATAGGTATGGAAAAAGCAGGACTTAAATGTGTAGCTTTAAATGAAATAGACAAATGGGCATGCCAAACTTTAAGAAATAATCGACCAAAATGGAATGTTTTAGAAGGAGATATCAAAGACCATGATTTTTCAGCCTACAAGGATAAAGTAGATGTGGTTACAGGTGGATTTCCTTGTCAAGCTTTTAGTTATGCAGGTAAAAAATTGGGTTTAGAGGATGCAAGAGGAACGTTATTTTATGAATTTGCTAGAGTCGTAAAAGAAGTTAATCCAGTCCTTTGTATCGGTGAAAATGTTAGAGGCTTATTAAGCCATGAAAAGGGGAAGACATTACAAGGAATGATATCGGTTTTAGACGAAATTGGATATAATGTTGTGCCAGTACAGGTGTTAAAAGCGATTTATTATCGAGTACCTCAAAAAAGAGAACGAATAATTTTAGTAGGGATAAGAAAAGATATTGGGATTGATTTAAAGTATGAATACCCTAAACCCCGTAAGAAAATTTATAACCTAATTGATGCGCTCAAAAAAGGCGAATTATATGATACGGATGTGCCTTTATCAGGTGGTGCCAAATATCCCGCCTATAAAAAAGAAGTGCTTGATTTAATTCCACCTAAAGGTTATTGGAGAGACCTTCCTGTAGATATGCAAAAAGAATATATGGGAGGAAGCTTTTATTTAGGTGGCGGAAAAACAGGTATGGCGCGTAGGATTGGTTGGGATGAACCATGTTTAACGTTAACCTGCAGTCCTGCTCAAAAACAGACCGAAAGATGTCACCCAGAGGAAACTAGACCATTCACCGTTAGAGAATACGCTAGAATCCAAACCTTTCCCGATAGTTGGGAATTTGCAGGGTCTAATGCGCAACAATACAAACAAATAGGGAATGCTGTTCCTTGTAATTTAGGGGAAGAAATTGGTTATTCTGTTATTAATTTTTTGAATGAATATTATAGATTTTCAAAACCTAAATAATAAGAGAAATTTTCAAAGGTAATTTGATCTAATACTTTTCTGTCAGTTGTTTTAATTTCTTCCTTTATTTCTGCTAATGCGGAATTTTTAGACTTCATTTTAGATTTCTCAATGGAAGCCAAAAAATCTGTAATGGCAATAGGAAGGGCTTTATATAATTGAAAAAAAGCATCGTCTTTACCTGTTAACAACGCGTAGAATTGGTCACCAGAAATTTTGTAAACTCGGCTATGACTGTATTCTTTTCCATTTATTTCACCAACCCATTTTTCATTAAAGCTACTCTTGGCTAAGATTTGTACCCAATAACATTTTGCCTTTTTATAAGTATTGGCATAATGCGCCAATTTCTGGAATAAGCTTTCAGCTGAACTACTATTCATAGTATTATGCTTATTCTTAATGTCAGCAAAAAGCGTATTATCAGTAGCTTTTATATCAAATCCACTTAATTTACCCATCTCAAATCCTACTATTCCATCTAAAATTTGTTCGTGAAAAGTGCCAATTGAATTATTGATAGATTTATCAATTTGGCGAAGTATTTCCGTTTCTATAATTTTTTCCTCAGAAATATTATTGAAATGACTATCAAAAGTTAGTTTGATTGTGTCAATTTTATTTTTATAAAACTTCTTTTTGCTAATATTTGCTTTTGCCTTCAGATAAGAATTATGAAGGTTTGCAATACATGCTAAAAAATGTTCGTCTGAAATAAAATCAAGGTATTTATTTTTCATAAATTGGTTTTGTCAAAATTGAATACAATGTATTAAAATCTTTCATCTAATGCAAAGCAGCCCGAATCTCCAACCCTTCAATTACCTCCACCTCCCGATCAATCCACCAATGCAACCGATCATAAACATCCTTTCGATTAAAATAATTCATCGCCATTTTAACAAAAATATGCCCATGCTTTGCTTCCGAAGTCCACAGCATTTTGTAGAAGCGTTTTAATTCGGGATCTTCCAATGCATCAGCCACCATTTTAAAGCGTTCAGCCCCTCTAGTTTCTAGAACAGAAGCAATTAATAACCGATCCATAAACCGTCGTTCGGGGTCAGAATAGGCCTGTTTGAGTAAGCGAGCCACATAATGATCTTTGGTCATTTTAGCGGGTAATTCTACCCCTCTTTTTTCCATTAAAGCGTAGACTTGCTGGAAATGTTCCAATTCTTCTACTGCGGTTTCTATCAACTCCGGAATAATTTCCGTTCGATTAGGGTATTTAGCGACAAAACTCATCGCCATCGAAGAAGCTTTACGTTCACAATCCGCGTGGTCTTGCAGAAAACTATTAAAATCTGCCATTACTGCATCAATCCATTCTTGTTTACTAGGGACGCCTATTTCTAAGTTTAATTGCATTTTGTTATTTTTAGGGAACAGAAAAGACTACAGAAAGAGGATAATACATCATAAGGAAAAATCAGTTTCAATCCGTTAAATCCGTTTAGATCCGTTAACCATCCTCCTAGTTCGTCTATGTGGGTTATTTTTTCAAACCCTTCTAGTCAAAATCAGGAAGGACAAATTTACAAGAATCTTATTATAATCCTATGAAGAATAGAGAATAGATAGTCCAGTAATAAATGGAAGAGCTAAAATCCGTTAGGGAAAGTAATCCATTGGGAAACGAATACAATCTCTTTTTTATCCGTTACTAAAATGATAATTTTGCACCATTCCAAAACTTTCTATTGCCTGTAACGGTTTAAAAAGGAAAAATAACAAATCATGAAAAGTATTCATCAGTTTACCGTGACGGACACCAATGGTCAAGCGGTTAGTTTAGAAAAATACAAAGGAAAAGTCTTATTAATTGTCAATACGGCATCAGAATGTGGATTCACGCCACAATTAAAAGAAATGGAAGCATTATATGCCGAGTACAAAGATAAAGGCGTAGAAGTATTGGCGTTCCCCTCTAATAATTTTGGAGGACAAGAACCACTAAAAGGCATGGAAATCCAGAATTTCTGTGAATTAAATTACAAAAGTACTTTCCCTATCTTTGAAAAAAGTGACGTAAAAGGAAGTAATCAAAGTGAATTATTCCAATTCTTAAGTTCTAAAAGTCAAAATGGGAAGGTTAATTCCACACCAAAATGGAATTTCCATAAATATTTAGTGAACCAAGATGGAGAAGTAGTAGATTATTATTATTCGGTGACCAAACCTAATTCCAGCAAAGTCAAAAAAGCGATTAATAAATTATTAGCAAAATAAAGGCTAGGTCATTTATCAAAAAATAATCAATTTAGCATTCCTAAATAATTGTCCGTTATACGGCAATTAGGAATGCTTTTTTATTTCTATAGAACAATTTTGGCGCTAATGCGCCAATAAAATATAAATTTAGGCTTTAGTAAAACTTTGCGCCTTTGCGTCTTTGCGTGCGTAAAATTATATTTAAGTGACAAATAAATTGAATACATGAAAGTTGATATTTTAGCAATTGGCGTACATCCAGATGACATTGAATTAGCCTGTAGTGGCACGTTATTGAAGCATATTGAAATGGGCAAGACCGTCGGCTTATTAGATTTGACGACAGGAGAATTAGGTACTAGAGGAAGTGGCCCATTGCGATTAATTGAAGCTGCGGACTCTGCTAAAATAATGGGGGCAAAGTGGCGAAAGAACTTAGGCATGGCAGATGGTTTTTTTGAATACTCCAAAGAAAATATCTTAAAAATCATTCCAATTATTAGAGCTAGTCAACCGACGATTATTTTAGCGAATTCTTTATCGGATAGGCATCCTGACCACGGTAGAGCTGCAAAATTAGTAGCAGACGCTTGTTTTTATTCAGGACTAATGAAAATAGAAACATTTGACAGCCAGGGAAATACACAGGAAAGATGGCGTCCAAAAGCATTATATCATTACATTCAAGACAGAGCCTTACAACCAGATTTTATAGTAGACATCACGCCTCATATTGACAAGAAATTTGAACTAATTCTTGCCTTCAAATCTCAATTTTTTATAGCAGACGAAGAAGACAAAGAACTGAGCACACCTATTTCTGGCAAAGATTTCCAAGATTATTTACGAGCAACTGCTCGAACTTTTGGCCGCCCCGCAGGTATGGAATATGCGGAGGCTTTTAATGTCGATCGAACATTAGGGGTCAGTAATTTATTTGATTTGGTTTAAAATCTAGGATGGCCACCAAATATTAACCATTCAATAAGTAATTTTAACTGCCAAATTGTCACATTAACTTTCTAAAAGTAGTATCTTTGCGACCGCAATTGGTTTTACACTATTTGCTATTGCATCATTCCAATAATTATCGGAACGACTTGGTATAATTATCAACTACAAAAAATCACTAATCATTTAAGATATGTATAATAGTAATCCGACTTTAGAGAGCGTAGGAAAAAAGGTAGACGAATCCAAGCAAGGAGAAGTATTCTTTCAGGAGCATAC
Source organism: Saprospiraceae bacterium (assembly GCA_965277445.1). Taxonomy (GTDB): domain Bacteria; phylum Bacteroidota; class Bacteroidia; order Chitinophagales; family Saprospiraceae; genus JAFMDF01. The sequence goes on from CBDICY010000013.1 coordinate 1,782,056, forward strand.
GGATGATGGTCGTAAGAAATTTTATATCGAAAGCTACGGCTGTCAAATGAATTTTAGCGATAGTGAAATTGTCGCCTCCATTTTAGGAGAAGCAGGCTTCAGTCCGACCAGAAATATGGAAGCATCGGATTTGATTTTAATCAATACTTGCTCTATTCGAGAAAAGGCAGAACAAACCGTTCGTAAGCGTTTACGAATTTTTGATAAAGTGAAGCAACAACGACCTGGAACGCTTGTGGGTGTATTGGGTTGTATGGCAGAACGCTTAAAAAAGAAATTTTTAGAGGAAGAAAAGTTAGTAGATATTGTGGTTGGACCAGATGCTTACAGGGATTTACCTGGGCTAGTCGCAGGTGCGGAAGAAGGACACAAAGGCGTGAATGTCTTTTTATCAAGAGAAGAAACGTATGCCGATATTAGCCCCATGCGATTGGATTCTAATGGAGTATCTGCTTTTATTTCCATCATGAGAGGTTGCGATAATATGTGTTCTTTCTGTGTAGTGCCGTATACTAGAGGGCGAGAAAGAAGTCGAAATGCCTTTACCATTGTAGCAGAAGCCACCAATTTAGCAGAAAGAGGCTATAAAGAAGTAACCTTATTAGGGCAAAATGTAGATTCTTTCAAATGGGAAAACCCAGAAACAGGAAAGGTGGTGAATTTTGCCGAATTATTGATAATGGTAGCAGAAGTTTCTCCAGATATGCGGGTGCGATTTTCAACTTCCCACCCAAAAGATATTACGGACGATGTATTGTATGCGATTCGAGACCATGAGAATATTTGTAACTACATTCACTTGCCTGTACAATCAGGAAATAGTCGAGTCTTAAAGTTAATGAATCGAACCTACGACCGACCTTGGTATGAAGCAAAAGTGAAGAGAATTTATGAAATTATTCCAGATTGTGCGATTTCATCTGACATAATTACAGGTTTCTGTACGGAAACAGAAGAAGAGCATCAAGATTCCTTAAGCATCATCAAATTTGCTAGATATAGTATGTCCTATATGTTTTTCTATTCTGAAAGACCGGGTACTTTAGCCGCTAGAAAATACGAAGATGATATTCCGTTGGAAGTGAAAAAACGTAGATTGACCGAAATCATTCATTTGCAAAATGATATTTCTAGAGAGTTGAATGCAGAAGATGTTGGGAAAACCTTTAAGGTCTTGATCGAAGGTGATTCTAAAAAGTCAGATAAAGAATTTAAAGGTAGAAATTCGCAGAATAAAATGATTATTTTCCCTAAAAAGGGTGATTTAAAAGCAGGAGATTATACTTATGTAAAAGTACATACTTCTAATAGTGCGACTTTGAAGGGAGATATTGTATAAATTTTTTCAAACCCAATGCCAAAGAAATGTTAATTTACGCTTTTTGCCCAAGATGTAAAATAGATATACCCATTAAGACAAATGCAATAACTCGGTCAGAGTTAGAAGACGAACAAGGGTTGTATCTAACTAAGCGGTGTCAAAAATGTGCAACCAAACACGATTTTCACGTTAACCAAATTAAAGCTAAAGTTTCACCTAGCGGATTAAAATTGACCATCCTATTGTCAATTGCCTTTGCGTTAATAATGATAATCATCCTTTATGTGATGGGATTTTGGTCAACTTTTACCTTAGCATTACCAATAGCTATCGTCTACTTTTATCACAATTCCCAAGCAAAAGAAGCAACTGATTTTAATCGTATTAAGATAAACAGAAAGTGAGAAAGTTATGAACCTACAATCAATTAAGCAAAGGTATGGCATCATCGGTCGCTCTGAAGGCTTAAATCGAGCGTTGATGACGGCTATGCAAGTTGGCCCTACCGAAATAAGTACGCTAATTACGGGAGAGAGTGGTGTAGGTAAAGAAGTGTTTTCAAGGATTATTCACCAATTAAGCCCTAGAAAACATGAGAAATTTATTGCAGTAAACTGTGGAGCAATTCCAGAAGGAACAATTAATTCAGAACTATTTGGGCATGAAAAAGGAGCTTTTACAGGAGCGACGGGAGAACGAAAAGGCTATTTTGAAAGTTATAATAAAGGCACTATTTTTTTAGATGAGGTTGGCGAAATGCCCTTACAAACACAGGCATTTTTATTAAGAGTTTTGGAATCAGGAGAATTTATTAAAGTAGGATCTTCTAAAGTTTTACGAACAGATGTAAGAGTAATTGCTGCCACTAATGTCAATCTAAAAGAACAAATAAAAAAGGGAAAATTTCGAGAAGATTTATTCTATAGACTAAATACTGTTCAAATTAATGTCCCGCCTTTAAGAGAAAGACAAGAAGACATTTATCCCTTATTCCGAAAATTTGCCTCAGATTTTGCAGAAAAATATAGAACTACCTCGATTAGATTGGATGAACGGGCTCAATTATTAATCGAAAGTTATACTTGGCCAGGGAATATTCGAGAGCTAAAAAATATAGCGGAACAACTATCCGTCATGTCGGAAGAAAAAAATATTTCCGCAGAAGATTTGGTAGATATCATGCCGAATATATTAAATAGAAATTTACCAGTAAGTGCTAAAGGAGGAACTAGTTCAGGGGCATTTGAAGAAAGAGAGATTTTATACAAACTCTTATTTGACATGAAACAGGACTTAAATGACCTCAAACGCTTAGTCGTTGAGTTGGTGAATACGAATGATTTAAGGATGCCTGATATGACCAATTTACCGCAATTACCACCTTCCACTACGGCTTTAGATACTTATAGACCTACGGAACGAACAAGAGATTATAACGATTATATTATAGAGGCAAGAGAAGACCAAACCATAAACCGGTCAAATGACCGACCTATTTTGATTGACCATAATCGACCAGTCAATAACTTTGACCGAGCCGAAGAAGTAGAAGAAAATTTATCTTTGGCAGATAACGAAAAAGAACTGATTCAGAAAGCGCTGAAAAAACATAAGAACAGACGGAAAGATGCAGCAAGTGAATTAGGTATTTCAGAACGAACCCTTTATCGAAAGATTCAATTATATGATTTGTAGGAGTGAGCGAATAAGGTTGATGAGCGGATAAGCCGATGAAGTCAACTCGCAACTCGCAACTCGCAACCCGCAACACATGACAAATATCAAATCCTTCAAATGGTTATTTTTAGCTATTACTGCATATGCGTTAAATAGCTGTTATTCCTTTAAAAGTGCAGGTATTCCTCCTGGCATGGAGACTTTTTACGTCGCTGAATTTGATAATACTTCCCCGAATGTAGTGGCAACTTTATCGACAAATTTTGCCCAAAAGCTAATTGATAAAGTGCGGATAGAAGGAAAGTTAACGCCTACTGAATACGAACCACATGTAGAATTTACTGGCGAAATTACAGGATATAATGTAACTTCGGTTGCACCAGAAGAAGGACAAACGACTGCTTTTAATCGCTTAGATATTAGAATTAGAGTAGAATTCAAAAATAATTTGGATGACGACCCTAAAAAAAGTTGGACAAACACCTTTGGCTTTTTTGAAGATTATGCAAGTGATGTAAATTTATTAGATGTGCAAGATGATTTGATTGAAACGATTACTGACCAAATTGTGGAAGATATTTTTAATAAAGCTTTTTCGGATTGGTAGCAGTAACTTGGGTATCCTGCCTGCCATAATAGAAAATAGCAGAGAATATTCATTTAAAAGAGTATGTACGGAAATTTAAAAACTTGAAATAAATCTTAAAAAATGAAAAACCTATTTGGCCATCTTGGCATACTCCTATTAATTGGTGCCTGTGCTAAAGCACCTTATCAATTGGTCAAACACAAATATTCTACTAAAATAGACACCAAAACACGTCCCATCCAATATCAAGAAAAAAAGACCTATGAAATTGGAGCGATTAGTGCAACCAATCAATTTCCTGCCGCAAGACTGAATGACTTTATTCAATTAAATGATTCTACTTTTCAGGCAACTATTAGTCCAGAGAATACGCCAATTAATGAAAGCCCTTGGTATGCTTTTCAAATTTGGTCTAAATCCAATAAAACCATCTACCTTCGACTGCATTATACAGAACATGAACATCGGTATAATCCTAAAATAAGTTCAGACGGTGAAGACTGGGTAGCTTTGGACAGCACTCTGATTAGCTTAATGCCAGATAGTATTGATGCGGTGATGAAATTAGACCTTACACCAAAACCACTTTGGGTGGCAGCGCAAGAAATTCAAGACCATAAGAGAGTAGGAGATTGGGTGAACCAATGGGAAGGCAATCCTTTAGTGAGTATTGGGACAGCAGGAAATAGTGTTCAAGGCCGTTCCATGTATTATATGAATCTTTCTAAAGGGGATTATAAAGACAAACCGACCATAGTCGTCATTAGTCGACAGCATCCACCAGAAGTAACAGGTTATTTTGCCATGCGAGCCTTTATTGAAAAAATTATTGAGGAAGGCGGAAAGAATGGTTTTTTAGATAAATATAGGGTGATGGTCTTTCCACTAATGAACCCTGACGGCGTTGATTTAGGGCATTACCGACACAATACAGGAGGGATAGACATGAATCGAGATTGGGCAAAGTATCATCAGCCAGAAGTCCGACAAGTAACCAATCATATTGTAAAAGAGGCACGAGAAGGGAATAATGAAGTTGTTTTGGGTTTAGATTTCCATAGTACTTATTACGATGTTTATTATACCTACGATGATTCTGTGCAACCAAAATTGCCTGGGTTTACAAAAGAGTGGTTGAAGCGGATTAAAACTGCTTTAAATGTTGAAGATATTAATGAGCAACCAAGCGGATTAGGAGCGCCTGTTTCCAAAGGTTGGTTTTATAAGCAGTTTGGGGCAGAAAGTATCACTTACGAAATAGGGGATGAAACGCCTAGGGAATTTATAAAAGTAAAAGGAGAAGTTTCGGCAACTGCGATGATGGATATATTGTTGGAAAGAAAATAAAGGAGTTGTTATACTTTTGCTAAAACTTCCAATTTTTTAAAAACAATAACCTTATACATAGTACTCACAGGGACTTTATTATTTTCAATTAACAAATGTGTTCTGGTTGCTTTTGTAACTCTATCCAAATTGGTAATGTATGATTTATGGGTGCGTTGGAAATTTTCAGATAATAGGGTAGTGATATTAATAAGTGTTTCGGAGATAAGGTAAATTCTTGAATCTGTAATGATTTTCAAATAATTTCCAAAACTTTGAATATACAGAATGGAATTAAATGAAATATTAACGGGCATTCCATCATGTTTTATTTGAAGTTCTTCATTTCCTTTATTCTTTTTAAGTGGTGGTATTTTTAAAACGGAAACTTTGTTGATTGCTTTCAAAAAGCGTTCGATTTTTATAGGTTTCAATAAATAATCTACCACCCCATAGTTATAACTTTCTAAGGCATACTCAGAATAAGCGGTAGTCAAAATAACTTTAGGTGGTTTTATCATAGAACGCAAAATTTCCATGCCATTCAATTCAGGCATTTCTATATCTAGAAAGAGGAGCTCAAGGTCATTTTGTTGAATAAAATTGATGAATTCAAGTGGATTCCCGGTGCTTAATACTAATTCAAAGTTGTCAATTTTAGAACAATAATCTTCTATCACTTTACGAGCTAATAGTTCATCATCTACAATACCAATTTTAATCATTAGCTGTTTTTTTTAGTATTGAACCTGTTAAATCAATAGATAAATTTACACGATATATTTTTTCCATATCCTCAATTTCTAATAAGTGAGCCTTGGGATATAATAGATTTAAACGCCTTTTCACATTTTCAAGCCCTAGTCCTTCTCTTTTCGATGCAGAAACCATAGAAGGCTTTGAATTATCTACACAAAAATGGAGGGTGGTATTTTTTATAGCCACAGAAATATCAATGGTACTCTGTTCATTCGTACTTTGGGCACCATGTTTAACCGCATTTTCAATAAAAGGAATCAGCAACATAGGAGAAATCCTTAACCCCAACAAATCTCCTTCAATTGAAAATTCAACAGTACAACGTTTACTCAATCTTTTTTCTTCTAACAACAAATAATTTTCTATAAACTCAAGCTCTTCTTTTAACAAAACGGTATTCTTTTTAGAACTTTCTAATTGGTACCTCATCAGTTCTGAAAGTTGCATGACAACATCAGGAGTTTCCGGCGATTGCTCTCTGGAAAGTGAATAAATACTATTTAAGGAGTTGAAGAGAAAATGAGGATTCACTTGCTCTTTTAAATAATTAAGCTCGTTCTCTTTTTGTAATTTTTCTTTCTCCGCATTTTCTCTTTGGATGATTATATTTCTTCTTAAAAAAAATGCCGCCATTCCTGTTCCAGTAGTATAAATTAGAAAAAAGGTCATTTTATAAACACCATACCAGCCATCCTCCCCATATCCTTTCAAATATGCCCCAATAAATACACTTCCAATAAGAAGTATTGTATATGAAAAATAGCGTCTCTTATCAAAAAAAGATGGAATGATAATAAAATGATTTATCCATATAACAGCCATAATGGCAATGGTATAATTAAGACCATGTAAGAAAAAAGAATAATTAGTATCAAATTTATCCTTAATCGCCCACATACTTAATATCTCAAGTATAAGTACCAATAAAAAGGCGCCTATGTTTATTAGGATTGTATTTTTTAATGATTTTTCAAGCATAAACTATTTTAATAGCTAATAAAGATACTATCTACAAAAACAATATGCTTTAATTTTTTACAAAAGCGGGATATCAATGACGAAATGGTTTTATCATTTAATTATTGGGTTCATCCTATTAATGAATTTATACATGGAATATACTATACATTTGTTCAACATCTAAGTAAAAAAACATGAAAAATTACAATAGTATACTTTTAATAATTACCATCTTTTTAAGCGCTTGTGCTACTAAAAAACAAGCATCAAAAAACAAGGATTCACCAAGGATAGTAAACCCATATTTTGGACAAAAACCACCAGGCTTAATTCCTGAAGTTTTTGCGCCTAGTATTGTTTCAATCAATGGAAGGAATGCACATAGCATTTCGTTTTCTCGGGAGTTAGATGAAATATATTTTTCAGCTCATAAAAAAGAGGAAGAAACATCATCTATCTATTTCTCAAAACTTAAAGGTAATAAATGGACGCCCGTTAAAAGAGCAAATTTTACCAATGGGGGAAAAAAGGAGGAATTATATCCATTCGTTAGTCTTAATGACAAAAGGATTTACTTCACAGCTTTTGATTCTATTTTTTCGGATGAGAAAATTTGGTATGTAAACCGTTTAGCCGATTCCTGGAGTGATGCAATACAACTTGATTCACCTCTGAATGACGATCTAGTTTTTTATATTAATCAAGCTAAAAACGGAGATCTTTTTTATACAAGTATTTCAAAAGGGAAAATGTATTATGCACCCAACAAAAACGGTGAATTTCCCGAGGTACGGGAAGTTGAACTTGAATTTGGTCATCACGGGTTTATTTCCCCAACTCAAGATTATTTGCTGGTATATACGCGAAACAAAGAAAATGAAAAAAGAAAGGACTTCGATATTTATGTCTGCTTTAAGGAAAAAGACGGGACATGGACAAAACCAATTAGCCTTGGAAATGAAGTGAATTCTAATTTTAACGAAGGATGCCCGAGTATCACGCCAGATGGCAAATATATGTTTTTTGGCAGAAACCAAGAAGACGGGACAGGAAATATCTATTGGGTGAGCACAGAAGTTATTGAGAATCTAAGACCCAAATAATAAATACTACTACTCAGACACAAACACGTTACCAAATACTCTAAAAATCTAAACAATATTAAAAACTTAAACAATGAAAAATTACAGCCTTATACTTTTAATAGTTACCATCTTTTTAAGCGCTTGTGCTACTACAAAACAAAAATCAAAAAACAATGATTCATCAACTATAGTAAGCCCATCTAAATCATCGCCCTATACGATTGCATATTCATCTAATGGAATTGTGCTGACCGATAATGAAGGCAAATCAAAAAATAGAATCATAACTAGTGGAGGATATGCAGCTTGGTCGCCTGACGGAAAACGCATCGCTTATTATGCAAAATATGAGGAAAGAAAAACTTGGTCTATTCATACCATGAATAGTGATGGTACGAATAGGAAGAGGTTAACTCATGTAAAAAACAAATGGGATAATTCACCAGCATGGTCACCTGATGGAACAAAAATAGCATTTTCAAGAGAATACGAAGATTCGGAAAAAAATTGGCAGCAAGAAGTTTGGATTATGAATGCAGATGGTAGCCAGCAGACTCAAATAAAACCAATCAAAGGTGGTGGTCCTTATTTTACACCTGATGGTAGAATAGTCTTTCACTCGGCACTCAAAGATCAAGAAACTAAGATAAGCATAGCAGATATTGATGGTAACAACATCATTCAGTTGACACATAATGAAGCTGAAGAGCAGCATCCAGAGGTTTCACCTAATGGCAAGCAAATCGCTTTTATGTCTGATAGGGATGGAAACAAGGAAATTTATGTGATGAATATAGATGGTTCTAATCAAAAACGACTAACATCTAGTGAGGCTGCTAAATGGTATCCATCTTGGTCTCCTGATGGATCTAAAATAATTTTTTCATCAACAAGTCTGGATGGAGAAAGAAATATTTATAGGATGAATAAGGATGGTTCTTCCCTAAAAAAAATCATTTCTAATGGTACACAACCCGCATGGTCAAAAATATTCCCAGTTCTCGAAGAGCCCTATTTTGGACAAAAACCACCAGGTTTAATCCCTGAATTGTTTGCGCCTGGTATTGTTTCCACAAAAGAGCACCTTGAAACTGAAGTATTGTTTTTGCCCGATATGACGGAACTTTCTTTCACTCGGTCTGGTGGAGAATATAAAGAACCTACATGGTTTGTTATGCAATACAAAAAGAATAAATGGAGTAAGAAATCTATTCCATCAACTGAAATCAATCAATATAAGGAACAATTCAGTCCTGCTTTATCTGAGATGAAACGCCATGAAATTTTCAAAGACATTCCCATCACAGGTTTCACCGTATCTGCTAAAGGAACCTATTATTTTTATTTTATAGATTTCAATGATGGCGGTAGTGGGCATATGAGTTATTCACGCCTTATAGATGGCAAATATGAAACCCCTCAAAAATTGAGTAAGGCGATTAACACAGGAAAATATATTGCCCACCCCTTTATTGCTCCAGATGAGTCCTATTTAATGTGGGATGCGGAGATAGAAGGTGAAAGCACTCCTGATATTTATATTAGTTTTCGACAAAAAGATGGTTCATGGGGGGAAGCAATTAACATGGGAGATCAAATAAACACGCCGCTCTATGAACAAAGGCCTAAAGTGACACCCGATGGAAAATATTTGTTTTTTTGGAAAGGAGATGTAAAGGTTAGAGAAGATGGAAGTAGATATGTAATAGGGAGTCCTCATTGGGTGGATGCACAGATTATTGAGGAGCTCAGACCTCAAGAATAACCATACAAGAACCTCAACTCTGAGACATCAGTTGGCTATTATTCAACTGATGTCCCAGATGAATATCCAAACCTTTAACTGCAAAGACGTAGGTAACAAAGCATCAAGGAAAAACCAATATTAGCTGATGTAAACCATGTTGATGCAGATAAGTTATTTGGATGTCATATAAATCACAAATTCGTTTTACAATAGATAGCCCCAAACCCAAACTTTCTTCTACAGTCGATTCCCGTTTAAATCTTTTAAAAAGAGTGGCTGGGTCGACTTCCAATACTTCTCCTGAATTAGAGATAGTGACTGTTCTATCTTTAATTTGAATTCGAATGAAACCTGCTTCCACATTATATCGAATCGCATTTTGAAACAAGTTCGCGAATAAAATCTCTGCTAAAGTTTCACTCATTTCTACGGTTAATTCCTCCTCAAAATCTTGGGTTATTTTGATTTCTTGTAAGTTGATCAAATCTTTAAAATTACCCAACATCTCCCTAATTACTTGGGGAATGATTACGGTTTCTACATCCGAATAGCGATTGTTCTCAATTTTTGATAATAAGATTAAGGCATGATTCAATTTGGCTAAACGGTTCGTATTTTGTAAAATGACACCTAAAGAAGTGATTTCTTTTTCTTTTAAATGAGGAGAATTGAGTAATATTTCGCCATGTCCTTTAATAATGGCTAAAGGCGTTTGTAACTCGTGTGAGGCATTTTGTGTAAATTGCCGATTGGCTTGATAATTACTCCGAATCCGCTCGATTAATTCCAGAATACTTTCATTCAATTCATTGAATAATTGATAGGTAGATTGTTCAAAGATAACCTTCTTTGGTTCATCAACATCAAACTCCTCTAAGGTGCCAATAATCTGTATTAATTGCTGCTGTACGCCTTGGATTCGACGAGCCGTGATAATGCGAAAACCTAAGCTTAAGATACTTAGTGGAATAAGGCTAATGAGGGCAACGGTAAAAAACTGTTGTGGAAAAAAATAATGAGCCATACCTATTCCTGCCAATATAGCCACAACGGTGACGGCGACATACAATCCATTGATTTTGTTCAATTGCTAATAAATTTGTAGCCTACTCCATAGACCGTTTTTAGATAATCTCCACAATCGTTTTGCACTAGTTTCTTGCGTAAATTTTTGACGTGGGCATAGATAAAATCATAAGAAAAGGCATCATCCATATAATCTCCCCAAAGGTATTCCGCAATACTATCTTTGGTAACGACTCGATTTTTATTTCTAGCCAAATAGACCAAAATGTCAAATTCTTTTTTGGTGAGTTTTAAAATAGCCTCATTTGCGATCACAGACCGTTTATCTAAATCTATCCGCAAATTTCCAAAGACCAATTCATTACTCATTTGATTGGTCTTCCTTCTCAAAATAGCTTTAATCCGTGCATTTAATTCTGATAAATTAAATGGCTTGGTCAAGTAATCGTCTGCGCCTACTTCCAACCCATTGATACGATCATCGACCGTATTTCTGGCAGAGATAATAATCCTGGCCGTTTCGGGCATTTCTTTCCGCAATATCTCAATGAGTTTTAATCCATCTCCGCCAGGTAAGTTAAGGTCTACAACGGCACAATCGTATTGGTGATTATTGATTTTTTTATAGCCCTCTCTAAAAGTAGTCGCATGTTCACAAACATACCCCTCCCGTTTCATGTATCGCAACATCAAATGGAGTAACTCCTGCTCATCTTCTACAATTAATATTTTCATAGGATCAAATATAAAATATCTCTACCAATCTTCTTTAAAAAAAGTTGCCGAGTAGCTAGAATAGCTAAACTCGGCAGCAAGGTTAAGATATAATTATAGTAAAAAATAAATAACGCTAGTCTAAATCTTCTTCAGAGAAATTGTCTAAATCTATGACTGTATCCATGCTTAAATCATCTTCCATTTCTAAATCTAAATCCAAATCATCTTCAGCTTCCCAATCTTTAGAAGCCACAGGTTTTGTGACTGGTTTACGGATAATTTTAGAAATTATTTTGGGGCCACTAGCAGAAGGCCTAGCTTCTGGCTTATAAGCTTTTTTGACTACCTTAGGGCCACTATTCATTTTTGCGGTCAAACTTTTAGTCGTAGTAGGCACCGCCAATAATCGTCTTTTATCAATTAATTCTCCCGAAATGACACAGATTCCGTAAGACCTATTATAAATACGCTGTAATGCATTTTGTAAGTCCACCAGATGCTTTCTCTGTCGATTCGCCATTACTTCTAACATTTCAATATCCATATTATTAGAAGAATCATCCATCCAGTAACCATCATTATCTTTGGATTCGGCTGCGTAGGTCAATTGTTCTTCTAAAGAGGTTAATTGCCTAGTTGTTTTTGCTATTTTTTTGTCGATATGGGCTTTAAATTCTGCTAAATCTGTTTTTGAATATCTATTACTATTAATTTGAGAAGCCATTATGTTTTGATTAAAAAAGTTTTTAAAATTATTCTGGAAACTGCCAAGCGGCATCAATCATCACTCGGCAATCCAGATTGATTAGTCATTTTGTTGCAAGTTTAGTAGCCAATTCTGAATAAATTCTGAAAAAATACAGAATTAAAAAAATATTTTTCAACCTTTAAAAAATTCATATTTAATTCAGAATTGCCCCTTTTCTTTGTTCTATATTTATTTTAATAACCTTTTTAAATTTTAGTAAATTTTCATTATCATGAAAAGCAAGAAGACCTTCAAAAAGAAAGACAATAATTACCAAAACGAAAATGACGAAATTAAAATAAAAGAGCGAAAAAAAATCCCGAATAAAAAATTCAAAAAGCAAGATTTTTATGCTATGATAGAGGAAGAAGATGATGAAATTGATTTATATGGTTACTTGGAAGAATAAATTTATCTTTCCAACTCCTTTAGGGGCGTATAATAACCACTTTAGGTGCTTATACAAATTTTAAGACCAACAAATTGTCGATATTTTAAAATGTCAATAATTTCCGATCTCCATCTCAAATTTAAAATTAGTGTACTTCGTTTATGAATCTTCGATTTCCACCGAAGGTGGTTTAAAATTGAAGTTTATTTAGAATCTTTGTGTTTCCTTGCTCCTAATTGCGTATAATCCTAGGAGGCAAGGATGGTTTATACTACTATCCATCGGTTTTTAACTTTTTTAGGTGGGTTTTAGTGCTTTCCTTTTTTAAAAAAAGTCTGGGTTCAAAAAGTAAGGGTTTGTTCCCGAAGTATTTAATGATTCCCTTACTTGGTTTTTAGTTTTTTATTATTTGCTTAATTCAAGATTATTAAGCCCGTTTTGCCGAGTGTTGAGCCTTGCTCCACTCGGCAATTTTATATATTATAGGGATGGTAAAAATTGCGTGAAATAAATTTTTAAGGGGTCTTAAAAATTCGAAATTTATTCAGAATCCTCCGCTACTTTTATCCCATCAATCTAATTACCCCCTTTTTTCTCCTGTAATAACAAGAGGAAAGTCAAGCACTTTAAAAAATGAAAAAAGTAAAAGCATATTTCCGATTAGTTAATTGGAAATGGGCGAAACCTAGACAAATAATACTGATGAATATTGAGGAAGACGAAGACGAAGACGAAGACGAAGACGAAATTACCGAATTCGACTCAAGTCCTTATTTAGGATGGATGGAAAAAGAAAGACTGTATTAGTACGAATAAATTTGTGGCAAATTTCAAACTCACGCAATAGCAACCGCTACTTTAGGGAGATCGCACTAATTTTTATACTTCAGCTATCTCCCCAAAGTAAGCATAGTTGCTTTATTTTAAACTAAAAATTTTACCAGATTTACTAATTTAATGATGAAAATACTGTTTGTTTGTTTAGGTAATATTTGCCGTTCACCGCTTGCGGCAGGGGTACTACAAAACCAAGTGGATCAACTAAATCTAAATTGGCAAATAGCCTCTGCTGGCTTAGCTAATAAATATGTGGGCTGTACTACAGACCCAAGAGTAGTTGAAGTGGCTCAAAGACATGGAGTGGATTTATCCCAACACATCGCTCGAAAGTTTCAACTGAGTGATTTTGAGGAATATGATATGCTTATTACGATGGATGATGAGTTGGCTAGTCGATTAAGGGCAAAAGCAAGTAATCTATCTCAAATAGATAAAGTCTGGTTATTACCTGATTTCTTAATAGGGTTGGGAGATAATGTGGATATGCCCGATCCCTACTTTTGGGATATTGAATTATTTGAAACCTTATTTGAAAAAATCAAAAAGGCTTGTCAACTAATTGTAGAAACGTATAATACACCAGATATTTTAGATTTATTTGAAGATACGGTAACGACTAATTCATTTGCAAAAAGAGCTTAGTGATTAATTGTTGTATTACTATATTGTTGTTTGACAATTAGTTACGATAGCAATATAACAATTTTATACACTACTATACAAAATAGCTTTAGTCCACTTAAAACAAGGCAGTTGTGGGAAACAATCGCCTTGTACTGCTCAATATAAGGCGGCAATTTCCCATTGCTGCCTTATTTTAAATAGGAAATCTAAAAATGTATAATAGTCTAACAATTTTAACAATCTAACAATTCTACTCTATATTTTCAATCCATATTCTGTACCAAAATACTCAAACAAGTTTCGATCCCTTCTAAATAATTTCCCAACCTCAAATTTTCATTGGGTGCATGGATGCTATTATCAGGATTGGGAATTCGCACCGAAACAGCAGGAAGCCCTAACGTATTGATAAACGGGGCGATAGGCTGTGAACCTCCTGTGGTTCGCATTTTGATATGGTTGTCACCAAAAACATAATCCATTGCCTTACTCAACCAATCCCCAAGAGGCGACTGCATATTTGTTCGAAAAGGTTTTGATCCTATCTTATAAGTAAATTGCATCAACTTAGGATAAGTGAGTCGTTCTGTTAGCGTTGGTAACGAATCAATTAAGTGGAATCCTTTCGATTTAAGGAAGTCCTGTAATAATTTGACCTGTCGCTCACCTGGAGTTTCGGGAACAAGTCGCATATCAATTTCCGCAATCGCTTCATTAGGCAAAAGGGTTCTAACTTCTTTTTCTACCCAGGCCGCTTTTAATCCTCGAATATTAAGCGAAGGGTATTGCAAGGCTTCTTGGTAAGTCGCTCCAACCGAATCAATGGTCGCAATGCCTAAGGACTTTTTGATCGTCTCTAAATCTTCGGGCACATTATTGATAAGTGCTTTTTCAGAATTACTTAAGGTTACGCCATCATAAAAATGAGGAATTAAAACCCGACCATTCTCCTCTTTTAATTGACCTAAGACTCTTGCTAGATGAAATACAGGATTGGGCGCAAAATTACCGTACTGTCCACTATGCAAATTGCGGAGGGCGCCGAAAGTTCTTAATTGTACGGTTGTAATTCCTCTTGCCCCAAAGGTCAAGGTAGGCAAATTGGATAAGTGCCGAGTCCCATCCATAATTAGCATCATTTTAGCTTGAAATAAATCTCTTTTACTTTCAACTAAAGGAGAAAGGGTAGGAGAACCCAATTCTTCTTGAAAGTCCATAATGACTTTGATGTTAAATTTCGGCTGAATTCCTTTCTCTTGTAAAATCTGCAAGGCCGTAATAAAGGTCATTGCTGGCCCTTTGGAATCAGAAGCAGACCGAGCAAAGACTCGTAAATCAGGGTCAAACCCTGCTTCTAATATCGACCAATCTACTATTTGCCATTCTTCTTTTATTTTCTTTTTCAAAACGGGTTGAAAAGGGTGAGGCTGGTTCCATTTGGAACTATCGACTGGTTGCCCGTCAATTTGTAGATAAAAAAGAAGCGTTTCATAAGTTGGGTTGATTTCCCAAGTTGCCAATACATGAGGAATCCCTTTGGAAGTTAAAATTTGAGTGTCAAAACCTAATTGATTAAACTTTTGCACACACCAATCGACATTTGCCTGCCGCTGTTTAGGAAAACTACCAATATTTGGAATGCTAAGAAATTGACGGTATTGTACTAAAGAATGATCTAGACTTTGTTGAGCTGCTTGCTTAATTTCTTTAGACGAGAGCGACTGTGCTGATATAACACTAATCGCAATAAATATTAAAAATAAAAATAGAATTGTCTTTTTCATAGTTTAATTTTCCAGTTTTCCAAATAATTAATACTGTAAAAATAGCATTTGTATTTGATTTATTTTTCTTTAATTTTTTAGTAAAAATTCAGTTTAAATTCAGAATCACCCTAGTTATTTGCAGCGCATTTAAAAAAAGAGAGTAATCAAAAAATATCTTTTTGGTCACCTTCTGACTTGAATAAATTTTCAAATCTAAAAACAAAAATTCGTGTCTGTAACTGACTCTTTAAAAATAGCGACTACTATCCAGCCAGGTGAATTTGAAGCGCATGAGCATTGGTATCCCAAAGCGTTGAATGCGACTATTCATCCAATGGTGCATTTCTTTTTAAACCTGGATAGGGAGCGAATTATTACCCGTTATTGCCATATGCATCCAACAGTAGATGCAGCTAAATTACGAGAAATGTTAAGTTATAAAGCTAAATATTTCCTTTGGGCAGGCGCAGATTTGCTAAACGTAACTTCGGCATCAGGTAAAAGACAAATGGTAGTGATTGAAAATAATTCTTGTCCATCTGGTCAAAAATCTATGCCTTTAGTCGATGACAATCAGGAACAAGGTAGTTATCGCTTGTTAATTGAACGGACATTCAAACCATACCTTAAGAATTTGAGAAATAAGATAAAGGGCGGTTTGGCAGTTATTTATGATAAAAATCCAATGGAAACTTCTGGTTACGCCGAGGTCATTGCAGATGTAATGAACGAACCTGTTTATTTTGCTACTTTTCACAAAGAGGAAAAAGACCCAGCGGTGCGTTTTGTGGATGATATTATGCAAGTACGGAATGAGGAAGGGGAGTGGATACCCATTCGAGCAGCATTTAGATATGTCACGCAAAAACCGTGGAATCGAATTCCCTTGCATAGTAAAACAAAAATTTTAAATCCCACTTTAGCTTGTTTGGCTGGAGGTCGTAATAAAATGGTGGCTGCTAAAGCATACGATATTTTTAATGCAGAATTACAATCCTCTGGTTTGAAAATAAATATACCAGAAACGATTTGGGATGTCAGTAAAAATGAAGTGCCACTTTGGGTCAAAAAAATGGGTGGACAGGCAGTTGTGAAAGTGCCTTATAGCAATGCAGGTCAAGGCGTTTATACGATTGTAACAGAGCAAGAATTAGAAAAATTCATGGAAATTGAATTTGACTATGATCGTTTTATTGTGCAAAGTTTAATTGGTAATTATCATTGGAGTAGCACAACCGCAGCAGGAAAATTGTATCATGTAGGTACGATTCCGAATGCTAAAGGCAAAACCTTTGTAGCAGATATTCGGATGATGGTAAGTGCTACGGAAGATGGGATAAGACCACTTTGTACCTATGCTCGTCGTTCGGAGAAACCTTTAGTGGATCGAATAGAAGATAGTACAGATAGTTGGAAAATGTTAGGGACTAACCTTTCCTATAAGAATCCAGATGGAAGTTGGAATAGTGATACCAATCGGTTGGTATTGATGGATAGAAGGGATTTTAATAAATTGGGTGTTGGACTGGATGATATGATTGAGGCGTATATTCAGACGGTACTATCGATGGTAGCGATTGATAAAATGGCACAAACCTTAATGAATAAGCAAGGGAAATTTAGAATGCGTTTATTCAAAAGTTTGAATGATGATACAAGTTTGTTAAATGAAATTATGCTTTAAAGATGCGTAAACTAAAAATGTTGGTTTTAACCGACCACAGCAACCATAGTTCTGAAAACTCTTTGTATGCTTTGGTGCAATCTATGCGAAAGCATCCACGATGCGCTCAAATTGATGTCGCTACTAGAGGGTATTCTGAGAATAATCTGTTTTTTGAAAAACTAATGTCTCGTTATTTATTTGTTAGTAAGGTCGATGAAAATTTCACTTTTTCTTCTGAGGGTAAATCCTTTAGTAAAAATAGAAGACAGGAATTAGTTCGATCTTATGACGTGATTTGGTTAAGAATGCCGCCGCCATTATCCAATGAATTTCTAGGCTACTTGAAGACGGAGCTGCCCCATCAATTAATTATCAATGACCCTGTGGGCATCTATAAAACAGGAACAAAAGCTTTTTTAACCAACTTTCGAGACTGTTGCCCACCAATGGAAATTTGTGAATCTATTGGGGCGATTAAAACATTTAAAGAAAAGTTCCCGATTGTCTTAAAACCTTTTAGAGATTATGGAGGAAAAGGGATTGTCAGAATAGATGGTAATACCGTCTGGGATGGAAAAATTAAAAAGACGTTTACCGAATTTAGGACCCAATATCTAGCAAAACCAACCCCTTATTTAGGCGTAAAATTCTTAAAAAATGTTGGTCAAGGAGATAAACGGATTATCGTAGTCGATGGGCAGATTATGGGGGCATCTTTGCGCTTACCAGCCAAAGGCTCATGGATATGTAATGTGGCTCAAGGTGGTAGCTCCAATATCGCCAAAGTATCTGAAGAAGAAGTAGCGATAATTCAAAAACTAGATCCTGTATTATCCAAATTGGGCATTGTTATGTATGGAGTGGATACATTAGTTGGTGATGATGGAAAACGAATTTTATCTGAAATTAATACCACTAGTATTGGTGGCTTACCTCAAATTGCCCAAATGGAAGGAAAACCCTTAGTCAAGCAGGCAACTGATTTGATTTGGGATTATATCAATAACCACATTAAAGAAGCGCATGTCCTTACAAATTAGCCAAGAAGTAGCAATTATCAAAGCATTAGATGTCCAAAAAGTACCGAAGGGAACGATAAGCCGATATTGGTTAAATTTAGTGACTGATGGAATGGGGCAACCAGTTCAGATTCCTATTATCGTTGCCAGAGGGCATCAAGATGGAAAAGTCCTTGGTTTAACGGCTGCCGTTCATGGCAATGAATTAAATGGGATTCCCGTTATTCAACGAATTTTTAAGGAAATTGATATTAATGCCTTAAAAGGTACCATCGTTGGTGTTCCTGTGGTAAATGTGCCTTCTTTCCAGCGAAAAAAACGCCGTTTCATTGATGGAACAGATTTGAATCATATTATGCCTGGCAAGTCGAATGGAACAGTCAGTCAGATATATGCGCATCGGGTGGTTACACGAATTGTCCATCAGTTCGATTATTTAATGGATTTGCATACGGCTAGTGTTGGTCGAATCAATTCCTACTATATTCGGGCGGACATGAGTGACCCCGTAGTTAATAAAATGGCAAGCTTACAAAATGCGCAAATCGTTGTTCATAATCCGCCGAGTGATGGTACATTACGAGGTACAGCCAATGAAATGAAAATTCCTGCGATTACCTTAGAAGTGGGGAATCCTAATACCTTTCAAAAGGGGATGATCAGAGAAGGTTTGACGGGGATTCACAATGTATTGGGGTACTTAGGCATGATAGATTGTGAAATAGACGAAGGGGAGGATGATACGGTTTTGTGCAAAAATTCTTACTGGATTTATACCGATACTGGCGGTATTTTAACGGTACATCCCAAAGTAACAGAATTAGTTAAAAAGGGCGATGTAATTGCTACAATGCGCAATATTTTTGGTGACTTAGTCACAGAATATTTAGCACCAGAAGATGGGATTGTGATAGGGAAAAGTATTAGTCCTGTTAATCAGACTGGGGGGCGGATTTTGCATTTGGGGATATTGAAGTAGGGTAATTGGGATAAAATCACCCATTCCGCTCTACAATTCCCATCATATTATAAACCAACATCGCAGCTGAAAATTCATAAGCGTGAAACCCTTTAATTGGTGCAAATTCCATCACATCAAAGCCCACAATATTCCGCTGTTTTACGACCGACTCAAACAAAGCCAAAGTCTGATACCAACCTAAACCACCAGGCACAGGCGTACCCGTAGACGGAAAAATAGCAGGATCTAAGCCATCAATATCCAAAGTGACAAATATATTTTTAGGGAAATCTTTTGGTAAGTCAATACTGGTAATATTATTGGACACTAATTCCGTGGCATCCAAGTGATAAACGCCATGTTTTTTCCGGGCAGCCACTTCCTCATGACATAAGGCACGAACACCTAATTGAAAAACGGGAATCCCTTCATCCACTACTCGTTTCATTACCGAGGCATGACTGTATTTATCGCCCAAATAAGCATCTCGTAAATCCGCATGCGCATCAATTTGAATGACGCCAATATCTTTGATGCCAGCATCTAATAAACCCTTTACCACGCCATAAGTAATCGAATGTTCACCGCCCAAAGCAATTGGAAAGCCACCCATTTTGACAATTTTTTCAATGTCTTTAGCGATATTTTTAATGACTTTTTTGCCTTTTCCTTTGACCTTTACAGGTGGATGCGTGTAGATACCCTGTTCACAGGGCGTACTATATCCATCCCAAGTTTCTAATTGCCAAGAGGCTTCTAGAATTTTGGCAGGTCCTAAACCCGTTCCTTCTTGGTAGGAAACAGTTGCCTCATAAGGTACTGGTAAGATATGAAAATGAGCTTTATCTATTGGTGGATGCTCAAATTCTGAACCTAAGAAAATCGGGTAGCCTGGTGCGGCTAATTGGTTGAAGTTGTCCATAAATTATGGTTAATTTAAATAATTGGATGAGTTGTTAGGAGGAGACGAGTAGATATTGAAATGTGTTCTTCTCGATTTTTGAGCAAATGATGTTGGATTGGATTTTAAAAATCATAAATCATACATCATAAATTTTCTGATTGTAACAGATTGTGGTGATTCGTAAAATCAACCCCTTTAGGGATTTTATGTCGGTAGAAAATTTGGGTTACCCCTTATTTTATCGTGCCTTTAGGTACGGAATGTAATACATAATGTACCTAAAGGCACATTTTTGATTCGCAAAACATCATTTTTTACCGACATTTTGTCCCGCTGGGACAGCTTCACCGCAAAACGTTATAATCAGTAAATTTTAAATCATAAATCTGTCATGTAAAAGCTGGATAGATTTATGAAGTATGATATATGATTTAAGATTTATGATTTGCCACCAACTCAAAAATCAGGATAACTAAACACAGTTTGTGAATCGTTTACAGAAGGATTGGTTATCCCACCTGCTGAACAATTTTGTGTTAAAAAATCAAGACAACCGATTCCGAAAATCGGCATACCCAAACTCCCGAACTACTCGAACTGCATTCGTTTTTGAATTCCAAATTGCAATAGCAGGCAATCGAATACCATTAAAAGTAGTCGTTTTGACCATGGTATAATGCGACATATCATCAAACATCAAGCGTTGCCCGATTTTTAAAGGATTATCAAAACTATAATCGCCAATCACATCACCTGCCAAACAAGTTTGTCCACCCAAACGATAAGTATAGGGTTTTTCATTGGCAATACCTGCGGCTTTTTGTGTACCCGTAATAATTTCCGCCCGATAAGGCATTTCAATCGTATCAGGCATGTGGCAATTCGCTGAAGTATCCAAAATAGCAGTATCCAGTTGATTATAACCAAAATCCAAGACTTCGCTCACTAAAACGCCCGTATGAATGGCAATCGCCTCCCCAGGTTCTAAATAAACTTGTACTTGGTATTTTGTTTGAAAGGCTTTAATTCGATGAATCAGACCATTGACATCATAATCTGGATGAGTGATGTGATGTCCACCACCAAAGTTAACCCATTTTAAATGAGGCAGATATGCACCAAATTGTTTTTCTACAGCTTCCAAAGTTCGGTCGAGTGGTTCAAATCCTTGTTCGCAAAGGGTATGAAAATGCAAACCATCAATACCCTTTAAATCAGTTGCATTAGGTGCATGTTCCTTGAATTTATCAATGGTAATCCCTAATCGAGAACCTGGTGCACAAGGATTATAAATAGCCGTTGCTCCTTCCGAATGCATTGGATTAATCCGCAAGCCAAAACTTAGATGAGGTCGTTCCTTTTTAGCGGCTTGAATCATCGGCTGATAATGCTGCCATTGATGAAAGGAATTAAACACCACATGGTCAGAAATCGCTAATACTTGTTGCAAATCTTTTTTGATATAGGCAACGGAATAGGTATGTACTTCTCGTTTGTTGACCCCCTTTTGATTTCCCCCAAATTCTTCGTAGCCCAATTGCGCCTCATGCAATCCACTCGCACAAGTTCCTTGTAAATATTTACAAATCAAGGGAGCTAAACTGAACATTGAAAAAGCCTTCAAAGCAAGTAAGACCTTTGCGCCCGATTCATCTTGCACCCTTTTTAAAATTTGTAAATTTTGTTCAATCGCCACTTCATCTACCACAAAACAGGGAGAAGGAACGGTATGCGGATTGAAGTTGAAAAAAGTTTTACTGTTGATAGTCATGTTGCGAGTTGCGGGTTGCGAGTTGCGGGTTTGTCACGCTCGAAAACTCGTAACCCGCAACTCGCAACTGGTTACACTTCTAAATCTCCCCGTCCGTCCTCCTGCTCAATCACTCGAACAGGCATGCCATATTTATCCAAATCCTTGATAAAAGGGTCAGGGTTTAATTCTTCTAAATTCCAGACACCTGCTTTTAGCCAATGTCCTTCTATCATCATTTTGGCGCCGACCATACAAGGCACGCCAGTAGAGTAGGAGATAGCTTGAGATTGTACTTCTCGGTAGCAATCTTGGTGGTCTTTGACGGTATAAACAAAGACGGATTTTTTCTGACCATCCTTGATACCTTTCACTAAACAACCAATACAAATTTCTCCTTTTGTACGAGGCCCTAAAGTGGAGGGGTCTGGTAATAATTTCTTTAAAAATTGAATAGGAATAATTTGCTGTCCGTTAAATTCCACAGGCTCAATACCAATCATGCCAACATTACCCAAGACTTCTAAATGCTTTAAATAGGCGTCGCCAAAAGACATCCAAAATTGGGCTTTTTTGAGGGTTGGGAAATTTTTGGTTAAAGATTCCAATTCCTCGTGATACATTCTATAAATATTATAAGTGCCGACGTTATCTGGACAGGTAAACGACTGGCTTTTAGACATAGCTGGTGTCGTGACAAATTCGCCATTTTCCCAATGTCGACATTCAGCGGTCACCTCTCGGATATTAATTTCTGGGTTGAAATTAGTGGCAAAAGGATAACCGTGGTCCCCACCATTGACATCAATAATATCTAAATATTGAATCTCATCGAAATAATGTTTAGCCACATAAGCCGTAAAAACACTCGTAGCTCCAGGGTCAAATCCAGAACCTAATAAGGCCATTAATCCAGCGTCTCTAAATCGGTCTTGATATGCCCATTGCCAACTATATTCAAATTTTGCTTCGTCCTTCGGTTCATAATTTGCCGTATCTAGATAATGCACGCCTGTTTCTAAACAAGCATCCATAATGGTTAAATCTTGATAAGGTAAAGCCACATTGATAACCATAAACGGTTGGACTTTATTAATCAACACCACTAATTCAGGGACATTGTCTGCATCGACTTGCGCAGTATCAATTGTTACCCCATAGTTTTGTTTTACTTGTTCGGCAATCGCGATACACTTTGATTCGGTGCGACTTGCCAAAACAATTTCAGAAAAAACGTTTGATAATTGTGCACATTTAGCAACGACTACGCCGCCAACACCGCCTGCACCAATGATTAATACTTTTTTCATGTTTGAATTTTTAAGAAAGAAGTCAGAAGACAGACCGTCCCGAAATAAATTCGGGACTGTCAGAAGTCAGATGACTTAAAATTAAAGAACTGAATTTTGAGATGCTATCCTAGATTATCTGACATCTGACAGTTATCGTAGATAACGGTCTGACATCTGACAATGAAATGGTCTTTTCAATACCCTAAAATCGAGAGCATTTCATCAACTTTTTGTTCTTCTCGATAAATATGGGTGGTGAAATTTCCTGTTTTATCTCGGTCAATGACAATATGTTGCGGAGCAGGAATCAAACAATGTTTGATGCCGCCATACCCACTAATCGCCTCTTGATAAGCACCAGTATGGAAAAAACCTACATATAGCGGTTCTTTTGCTTTTGGTTCAATGATGGGCAAAAACACCTGTTGGTTCATTTCTTCCGAATTATAATAATCCGATTGGTCACAGCTAATGCCCCCAATATTGACCCGCCGATATTCCTTATCCCATTTATTAATGGGGAGTAGAATGAATTTTTCCAAAATACTCCATGCATCGGGGATAGTATTCATTAAACTATTATTAATGATGTACCAATCTTCTCGGTCGTTCTGTTTTTTATGCTCTAATACTTCAAAAATTACGGCGCCACTTTCTCCGACGGTGAACTTGCCAAATTCTGTAAAAAGGTCTGGTTCTTGGATGCCTTCATTTTTACAAGTTTCTTTGATATTTCGGACGATTTCATCGACCATATATTTATAATCATATTCAAAACCTAGGTTATTTCTAATTGGAAATCCACCTCCTAAATTCAAGGCTTTTAATTCAGGACAAACCTTTTTTAACGCCACAAATACCTTCAAGGCTTTTTTAAATTCTCCCCAATAATGCAGATTATCTTTCACGCCTGAATCGACAAAAAAATGAAGCATTTTTAATTTAATTCGCTTTTTAGGTGCCACTTTATTTTTGTAAAAGTCAAGGATTTCAGAAGGACGAATGCCTAAACGGGAGGTATAATAATCCGATTGAGGTTGTAAGTCAGTAGCTAACCGCAAACCAATTTTTAAGGTCTTTCGAGTCATTCCATTCAAACGTTCCAATTCTCGCATACTATCCAAAACGGTAATGGAATTTTTAAACCCCATTTTATTTAATTGAATGATTTTTCGTAAATAATCATCCGTTTTATAGCCATTATGAATTAAAATAGTGCTTTTGGTCAATTTTCCACTTTCAAAAAGCTTAAAAATAAGGTCTATATCAAAACTGGAAGAAGTCTCTAAATGGATGTCATGTGTTAAAGCCTCGGTCAACATGTGTTGAAAATGACAACATTTCGTGCAGTAACAATAGTTATATTTCCCCTTATAGCCGTTTTTTTTGATGGCTTTATTAAACCAATTTTTCGCTCGCTTAATTTGGTCGCCAATTTTTGGTAGATAAGTCAATCTAAAAGGCGTTCCATATTGCTCGATCAGATGCTCAATGGATACCCCATGAAAATACAAGTAGCCATTCCGCAAGTCAAATCCTTCCTGTGGAAAATAATAGGTTTGGTCAATTAAATCAGCGTAGGTATTTTTCATGTTAATGCTACCGTATAAGGTATATATATCTTGATTTAAAAAGGGAGCAAAAGTAGCAGGCAATTCTGAATAAATTCTGAAATTTTGGGCTATTTTTTAAAGCGTAGGAAATAAATTACTCCATCAGAAAAGTTTATCCCCTTGAACGACTAGCGTTTAGACAAGCTCTTATATTCTTTATTAAGGTTCAATAAATGATTGTTTTTCGTAAATTTGATTTATGAAAAAATTAGAAAGCATTCGAGAATTTTATGAAACTAGATATCAGTGGATTCCTGATGACCTACGAAATAATTTTGGACATTTTAATGTCTTTCCCTTACAGTCACCAGCAATTGGAGCAGGGGCGAAACCTTTACCCTATGGCAGACGAGAATGGTACAACATTGTTTTAGTCTTTGGTGGTGGTATATTGCATTGTTCGGATAAACAGTTTCCAGTAAAAAAACAAGCTATCGTATTTACCAATCCATATACACCATTTGGCTGGGAGGAAAGAAATCTAATCACCAAAGGCTATTACTGTCTTTTTAATGAACAATTTCTTAAAAAAGACAAGCGGATTATCAATTTTTCTCCATTTAAAACGGACACGACGCCTTTTTATGAATTGACCGCAATCGAGGCAGCCAAGGCAGAAAAGTTATTTTTAAGAATGTTTGAAGAGCTTACAGCTAATTATGCCTACAAATATGATATTGCTAAACTCTTGGTAGAAGAATTACTGCATTTGACCATGAAATCCAAGCGTTTTAAGACAGCAAGTCGAAGTATTAAAAGGGCATCGGAACGCTTGACTATTCAATTTTTAGAACTATTAGAACGCCAATTTCCCATCGAAGAAAAATTTCAATCCATCAACTTTTTAACGGCGTCTAGTTTTGCCAATCAATTGCATATTCACGTCAATTATCTTAATAAAGCGATTAAAGAAACTACCGAAAAAACGACCACTCAAATCATTAAAGAACGGATTGCTCAAGAGGCAAAAACACTCATTCGGCATACTCGCTGGAATTTTTCTGAAATCGCCTATTCTTTGGGATTTAAAGAAGTAACGCATTTTAACAATTTTTTTAAAAAAGTGACTAAGCTAACGCCTACCCAGTATCGAAATATTTGATTTTTGTAAGCAATTATTCGATTGCTATAATTTTATTTAGAAAAATAGGACGTAGTTTGCCATAAGATAAACACGCTACGCTAGGAAATTTTAGGCTCTAAGTGATTTCATTTGTTCAACGTAACTTGGAAACCTGCCCGCTCCATTCAGGCGGGTTTCCAAGCTACGATTCGAGCGATAATAAACTTGGACCAAATGAAATCATCTAGAGTCAAATTTTATAACTATTTTATACACATCATTATGAAAAAATTATTTGTCGGACTGTTTGTAATCGCCCTATCTGTGCAAGGGACATTTGCTCAAAATAAGATCACCGAACAGGAAGTTACTCAACTGTCCAAAGATAAATGGCAATGGATGGCGGACAAAAATGTAGATAAATTGGCAACTCTTTTCCATGACCAGTCCAAATTTGTCCACATGAGTGGCACTTGGAATAAGGACCGAGAACTCGAAATAATCGAATCGGGAAGTATTTGGTACAAACAAGCTGATGTACATGATGTAGTGGTAGAAATTTTTGATAATACTGCCGTCCTTTGGAATCGCATTACTTTAGTCGCTCATGTAAGAGGGAACGATGTATCGAATGAATTTACGGTTACTGAAATTTATAAAAAAGAGGCAGATGGTTGGAAACTGTTAGACTTGACTTTTAGTAAGGTACGGGATACCCATAAAATTGCCCCAAAAGCTAACCCTAAAAAGGAAATCGTCCAACTATCTAAAGATAAATGGCAATGGATGGCGGATAAGAACGTCGATAAATTAGCGACTCTTTTCCATGATAAAGCAAAATTTGTCCACATGAGTGGCACTTGGAACAAGGAGAGAGAGCTTGAAATTATAGAAACGGGAAGTATTTGGTACAAACAAGCCGATGTCCATGAGGTTAAAGTGGAATTTTTTGACGATACCGCCGTCCTTTGGAATCGCATTACTTTGGTAGCTCATGTTAGAGGAAACGATGTGTCGAATGAATTTACGGTTACCGAAATTTATAATAAAGGAGCAAGTGGTTGGAAATTATTAGACTTGACCTTTAGTAAGGTACGAGACACCCATAGTATAAAATAGGTGTAATTGGGATTTGTTCCCAACGTGCCGTAGGTACGAAAGATGGATAGCAGCCAATAAAAAAGGCAGCATTCAATGCGAATGCTGCCTTTTAACGGTACAGTATTTTAATGGCTAACGCCTATTTTTTCTTTTTAGCCGTCGCTTTCTTCTTCCTTTTCTTAGGCTTAGCGGCCTCTAAAGCGCCTGGTAATTCTTCCTCAATAATCGCTTTTACATCTTCTAAAGATAATTCCTTAGCCTCTTCCGAAGTCATTTTACCATCTTTGCCTTTTGGTAATTTAACATTTACTTTACCAAATTTGATAAATGGCCCCCATCGACCATTTTGGACAGAAATGCCTGCTTCGTCTTCCCAATTATGAACATACCGATTGGCTTCTTTTTCAATTTTGGCAGCAATCAAATCGTGTTGTTCCTGAGTAGTTAAATTATCAGGGTCAAATCGTTTTGGAATATTGACAAAGAATTTATCCCACTTTAAGAAAGGCCCAAAACGTCCTGCACCTTTGGTATACGGTATACCTTGGTAAGTCCCAATTGGTCGTTCTTCCTCTAGTTTCGCATCAATCAATTCTTGCGACCGTTCTAAAGTAATCGTCATTGGGTCTTCTCCTTTCGGAATAGAAACGTATTTATCACCAAACTTTACGTAAGGGCCAAATCGACCGATAGCGACCGAAACCTCCTTATCCATATAAGTACCTAAATCTTTGGGCAATTGGAATAAGTCAATGGCTTCGTCAAAAGTAATCGTTTCTAAAGATTGACCTGGGCGTAAATTTGCATATTTAGGCTTTTCTTTTTCTGCCAATTCATCAGGCGCACCAATCTGCACTAAAGGACCATATCGAGACATTCTAACCAATAAGGTGCGACCCGTTTCTGGATCTTTACCCAAAATACGTTCTCCCGAAGCTCTATCAGCGTTTTCAATCGTATCGGTTACTGTTTCGTGGAAAGGGGTATAAAAGGTTTTGAGCATGGTTGTCCATTCCTCGTTACCTTCTGCAATTTCATCGAATTTTTCTTCAATTCCTGCGGTAAACCCATAATCCATGATCTTTTGGAAATGTTGGGATAGAAAATCCACCACAATTTTACCTAAATCAGTAGAGTAGAGGCGGTTAGAAGTAGAACCTGTAATTTCTGTTTCTATCTTCTTTTCGACCTTATTTTTTGATAAAGTCAAGACGGTGTATGGTCGCTCAACTCCTTCTCTGCTTTCCTTAACCACATAGCCTCTTTTTTCTTCCATTATTTTGCCAATCGTTGGCGCATAAGTAGACGGGCGACCAATGCCTAATTCCTCTAATTTTTTAACTAAACTTGCTTCTGTATATCTTGAAGGTGGGCGAGTAAATCGCTGTAAACCAGTCATTCGGTTTAAGTCCAATAGCTGTCCTAAACGCAATGGAGGCAAAACACCATCTACTGCATCATCCTCTTCATCATCCGTAGATTCAATATAAACTTTTAAGAAACCATCAAATATTAATACCTCACCAACTGCGGTTAATTGCGCATTTCGCATGGTGGATATATCAATCTTAACGGTTGTTTTTTCAATCTCTGCATCCGCCATTTGAGAAGCCATTGTACGTTTTCTGATTAAATCATATAAACGTTGTTGGTCTCTATCTTGCGTAACTACTTGTTGTTGAACGTAGGTAGGACGAATGGCTTCGTGGGCTTCCTGTGCACCTGCTTTTTTGCTTTTGTACTGACGCGTCTTAACGTAGCTTTTGCCGTATTCTTTCTCAATGACATCTGAAATGTCTCCAATTGCCTGCTCACTTAAATTGGTAGAATCGGTTCTCATATAAGTAATGAAACCTTGTTCGTACAATCGTTGTGCATTAGACATCGTCCGTTTTACACCGAAATTTAATTTTCTACTTGCTTCTTGTTGTAGCGTAGAAGTGGTAAAGGGCGCTGCTGGCTTTCTTTTTCTTGGTTTGACATCAATCTTACCAATCGTGAAATTGGCAGGGTTACATTTATCTAAAAAGGCTTGTGCTTCTGCTTCTGTCTCATATTTGACAGGTGATTCCGCCTTTAGCGCTACCATTCTGCCTTGTGCATTCTTTACATCAAAAACGGCAGAGATCTTAAAATAAGGAGTAGATTCAAAGTTTTGAATTTCTCTTTCTCTTTCTACCACTAATTTAACGGTAACAGATTGTACTCTTCCTGCTGAGAGTTGACCTTTTACTTTTTTCCATAAAGTACCAGATAATTCAAAACCGACCAATCTATCTAATATCCGTCTAGCTTGTTGGGCATTGACTAAATTTAAGTCAACAGTACGAGGCATCGTAATGGCCTTTTGGATAGCTGTTTTAGTAATCTCTCTAAAAACAATTCGCTTAGTGCTATGCTCATCTAAGCCTAATTCCTTACATAAATGCCAAGAAATAGCCTCTCCTTCTCGATCCTCATCCGTCGCCAACCAAACTTCATCTACTTTATTGACCCATTCTCGTAAATCCTTGACCACCTTGATTTTATCTGGTGGTACCACATAGCTTGGTTTGAAATCATTTTCAATATCCACGCCTTTATCGTTCTTCTGCAAATCCCGTATATGCCCAATGCTGGACTTGACTTTAAAGTCTTTACCGAGATACTTTTCAATTGTCTTTGCTTTTGCAGGTGACTCAACAATTAAAAGGTTCTTTGGCATAATTAATTATTTTGAAATCTGTAATTTCCTACACCTTACTATATATAAGTAGGAAAATTGGTTATTAATGTTGAAAAATGGAATTTTATATACTCGTCCTAAACGGTTAAATTTTTAGAAAAGTTTTAGTAAAACAACTGCAAATGTATAAATTTTGTTTTTGTAAAGAAATCAGCAAGGGAGATAAGTGGGTAAACTGGACTATTTTAAAAGGAGATAGAGGGAAATAATTTTACTAAAAATAAGTATGTAAATATTTGAATATCAGTAAGTTGAATTATTAGAGTTTTAAATAAAAATGTTTTTTTAAATTTTTTAAATTTTTTAAATTTAGCTCAAATGAGTTTTTTGTAGTATTTTCTAGAGATAAGCGGCTTTTGAATGAGTAATGTTAATCTCGTACTAAGGTTATTTTCTTTAACCAACTCATCGTTCATCATTTATCATTCATCATTTTTTTCTTTAAATTACCGACTCATTAAATACCCGAATTCTCGCAACCGAGCCTTAAAAGCAGTTAATTTTTTCTTAGGCACGATAATATGATAGCCTTCTGCTTTAAAACACAAACTTTTCAATTTAGTGTCTCTCGCAATCAATTTAATTAAATCTGGATTATTATCAGGAATTTGGAAGACATGCATGGCGGGCACTTCTGCTAATGGGTCAATCTTTTGGTGCAGTTGTTCAAAAAAAGTAATCCAATTGGGTGGTAAATCCTCTGTGATTGCATATTTGAACAGTTTGATCTTATTGGCTAGTTCCTTCTTATTCGCAATGCCTTTTAAGAAAATGGAGAAATCTGTTTTAAATCGATTCGGGGTTACTTTTTCGGTATAGGGTTCTAAAACAATCGAAGCCGTGGGGTCATCTTTATCAGAAATAATCGTTAGAGAATCTTTAGATAATTCAATGGTAGAATGGCTAATTTCTTGAGGTGGATCATATCGAGTCTGTTTCCCTGCAACATAAGCGCCTAAAGAATTGAGCCGGATATATTTTAAACCATCAAAAGGAGAATCGCAGGTTTGCCCCATAACTTCCGCATCCACTTCGTCATACGCCAAATCTAAGAGTCCAAAAGCAGCAAATAGAAAAAGCGTCCCTTTTAAAGTGGGTATCGTAATGGCTCGGTCATAGCGAGCATTGTCAATAAAATGCTTCGATTCATTATAAGCATAACGTTCGTACTTCACGACTGCATCATATTCGTAATACAACTTATTTCGTGCAATATATTCTTTAATGGGGCGAATGTCTTTAAAACTGAATTTTAGAAACTTTGATATATTGTCAACCGAAACCCAATCGTTTTCTGGCAATTCCCCCAATAAATGAACGAAATGAGGCTCGACTTGTACTAAATAATATTCATCAATATGCCCCGTTCCTTTTAAATAGGTTAATAAACCATGAACGGTTGGGTATTTATTGGCATAATAAGATTGGATTAAGGTTTTAAGAAAGGTACTAGGTTCACTTGTATTTTGACCATTTCCCGTGGTAGTAATTAAACTTGCCAATAAATTAGTCCGCATTAGTCCCAATAGCTTGACCTTTTCATTAGGATAAAATTCTGCTAAATTGAGCTTACGTTGCATTTTACTCAAGGTACTAGCTGCTGGTTTTCCTTTGGCAGATACTTTAATATTATCTTGTTGGGCATAAGCCATCAAACGTGGTAATTCCAACATAATATCGACTTGACCCCGATCATAAACGTAAGCAGTATCGGCTAATTCTTTAACGGGTGTAATCGCTGAGTTAGAAGGCTTATCGTAATAAATAGCAAGGATTCGTCGAACAGAGGGCTCTAGATAAAAGGTGTATTCTGGTTTTCTTAGCGTAGAATAACGATGAATATTAACATACCTAAAGTACTTGAATTCGTCTTTTATACTAATCTGTTCATAACCACTATATCTACTTTTGGTGGTATCATAAACCTTTATGTCTAATTTTTGCTCAATCTCTACTTGGGTCATTTTTTCTTCAAAGACCAACTCGTTCAGTAGTTTTTTAACATCATTCGGCAAAGAAAATTTAAAAGCTGTAAATAACTGTTTATTCAAATAAGGAAGAGTGACAAATAAAGCGAGTTCTCGCTTCGTCCAACTACTAAAAGTACCCAATAAAATAATCTTTTCAGGAACTTCTTCCCGAACCAACAAGGTCATATTCTTTTGTACAAACGCTCTGGTTAATACAAAAAAGCTCTCTTTTAGGTCCGCCATTGTGTAGCCTTTCTCAAAGGCATCCGCTACTAAATCATGTTGGTTTTTTATATACACTCTTTTTGAGTTATGAGTTATGAATGATGAGTTATGAGTGTCTGCATTATACCTTTGAACCTCTAAATCCTTTAACCTTTATACCTTTTCTTACGATAGAATAAAATCAATATCCTCTTCCGACAAAGCCTTTAAAGACGCACCATCAGATGAAATGACATTATCAAATAATTCTTTTTTCATTTGTTGTAATTTCATAATCTTTTCTTCTATACTGCCTTCTGTGATTAATTTATATGCTAAAACTTTATTTTGCTGTCCAATTCTATGTGCTCGGTCGATGGCTTGATTTTCGGCAGCGACATTCCACCAAGGATCGAAGATGAAAATATTGTCCGCAGCGGTTAAGTTTAGCCCTGTTCCACCTGTTTTTAAGGTCATCACAAAAACTTTGCAATTAGGATCATTTTGGAACCGATTGACCAAAGCTTGTCTATCTCTAGTAGCGCCCGTCATACTCACAAAGCCAATGCCCATTTCTTCCAATTGGTCTCCTATTAATTCAATAGTAGCTAGAAAGTTCACAAACACTAAAGCTTTGTGTCCATTAGCTACCGTATCCATCAATTGTTCTTGCAATAATTCCCTTTTGGGAGAGACAATCTTTCCTTCACTATATTTTTCAGGCGTAGAGGCAATTTGCCGCAATTCATTCAAGGCTTGGAAAATAAAGAATCGAGACTGCTGCATACCTTTAGTGGCAATAGAGGTTTCAATAGCGGTCTTATAAAAACTACGTCGAGATTCATATAATTTACGCTGCTTTTCTGACATCTCAATAAACAAAGTTTGCTCAATTTTGTCAGGCAAATCTTTTAAAACATCCTTTTTTAAACGGCGCAAAATAAAAGGGAAAATCTTGGTGCGCAACTGTCGAATAGCTGCTTTGTCATTATCTTTTTGAATGGGGGCTAAATAATTTTGACTAAACTGATGCACCGTTCCAAACATACTTGGGTTCAAAAAACGGAAGAGCGAATACAATTCCCCTAAATTATTTTCAATAGGGGTGCCACTCAACGCCAAACGATGCTGACCACTCAATAACATAGCTGCTTTAGTCGTCTGTGCTTGTAAGTTTTTAATATTTTGTGATTCATCCAGAATAACATAAAAGAAATCTTCTTCTTGAAAGGTCTCAATGTCATTCCGCATTAGTGCATAAGTCGTAAAAATTAAGTGATGTTTGCGAGCTTCTACAATTTCTCGATTGCTGCCGTAATAGGTATAAGTCGATAAACTAGGGGCAAATTTCTCTACTTCTGATCGCCAATTAAAGAGCAAACTTCGAGGCATGACAATCAGCGTTGGTAATTTCTCTTTTGGATAAGCTTTTGCTAAAATAGCAATAGTCTGTAAGGTCTTACCCAATCCCATATCATCTGCTAGACAGCCGCCTAAATTATTATCCTGCAAATATTGCATCCATTTAAACCCATCTTTTTGATAGGGTCTTAATTTGGCATTCAATTTTGGTAGCGCATATTTTTTACTAGCAATATTATTAAAGCCTTCAAAAATGGCTCTAGATTTTTTGAATTGTTTGCCCGTCACTTTTTCTTCAATCATTTCTTCTACCAAAGGCAAATCAAAAAAAGATAACTCTACTTTTCCTTTTTCTTTTTTTCTAAAAATACGCTCTAATTTTTTGACATAGGCATCATTCATTAAAGCGTGCGTTCCATCACTTAGTTTGATGTAATTATTTTTTCGTAACTGAGCAATTGCATCAAATAAATCTACCTTTTCTTCTCCAAAAGACAAATCTACACTTCCTTCTAAAAAGTCAATCGAATGTGAAAGATTCATATTGACCTTCGGCGGATTGGTAGATATTTTATAAGATTTTAGCTTTTCGGCTCCAAAAACTTGGAACTGCGTCAATAATTCAACCAATTCATTATAAATAAAACCACTTGCTACTTCTCTTGGAATAATAAATAAACCATCTTCAAAAACGACCGTCAAGCGTTCTTCTTTTTTCTTTCGAGGGGTATGTTTTTTTAATAATTTACTAACTATTTGCGTGATTTCTTCTAAGGGATCTTGTTCAATATATTTAACAGTAATCTGTTTTTCTAATTCATTAATTTCGGCATATTTGAACAAGTCAAATTGCTCTAAGACACTTACCGATAAATCGGGCAAAGATTGTCCTACTCGCATAAATAAAGAATCATCTACATCTACCTTTTCAAAAACTAAACTTGGGCGAGCATAAATTTTCTCCTCACTATAAATCACTTGATAATCAGCAAAAGACAATTGAATGTTATCTAAATAAGAAAAGAGTAAAGAAAAAAAGACCGTCGTATCAGACTCTTTTATTTCTGTTTGAAAATAACTGAGGTTTTTGAAGCCACTTCCAAGCGGTTGTATATCAATGATTTGGCGATCAACCAGCACCGTTTCTTCATTTAATAATTGAAAGTTTTCCAATCGTTGATTATCAACGACTAACTGTACCTCACTCTTCCAAAATGGTTCATTAGTGGCCAATCGTTCAATGTTTTCTTCTTTAGTTAGTCGAATCGCTAATTGTCCTACTGTTTCCGAAAAGGTAAGCGCTTTCATTTCCTTATCCACTACATTTAAAGTTCTTTTCAATAAATCCACCAAATGGACATGTTCTGCTAAATAAACCCGTTCGGCAGGTTTTTCCCAATCAATGACAAAGCTGTTTTTTTCGGTGATTTGGTCGATAGAACGCAGTAGATTACGGATAACCCCACTATAACCTAGATAACTTACTTCAACCTGCTTGCTCTTACCATCGACCACGGCAAGGTAAGCCCCATAATCATCAAAATCAATTTGAAAATAAATTTTGGGATGCGTTTTTGCCTTGGAGTCTCCAGATTTTTGGCGGCGAAAATGCTCGAAGATTGAGTTGTTTTCCATAACTGGTAAAATTATGGAATTTTAGCTTTTTATCAAGGGGGATAGGAAAAAATCTGATAGCAAACCTTTAGGTTTTCTCGTTACCGACCTTATTGGAATTAATTAAATAGTGTATGGTTCGATGGTTCAAGTCTCATAGACTTGAATCTACTATCTGGTCGTCCTCCTGACGATCGTTGATATACTTTTGAGGAGGGTTTACAACTATGGTCGCTAGGCTAATGATTCAAAATCTAGATTTTTGCAAGCAAGTTACGTTGAAAACGTGAGAAATATTGATTTTAAGATGCAATTTTAAAATATCGACATCATCGTAAGTTGCTGGTTATCAGGATTTATTTAATTTTTAAATGCTTTCAGTATATTCCTGTAACCGTTTTAAATTGAAAAAAATTACTTTTGTAGCCAATTCATAATTTTCAAATGTATCACAGAGAATTCATCGATACAATCACTTGCTAAAACTGTTACTAAATTGAGCAAATTATACCTTATTCGACATGCCCAAGCTTCTTTTTTGTCTAAAGATTACGATAATCTTTCCAACCATGGACATCTACAATCAACGGCGCTAGGGGAATACTATGCCAAAAAGGGATTATTATTTGATAAGATCTATGTTGGTCCCTTGAAACGACATCACCAAACTTACCAAAGAGTCAAAGAAGCGTATGAGGCAGTAGGGCTGATTTTTCCCACGGCTATAGAAGTCGAAGAATTAAGAGAATATGAAGGTATGGATGTGATGGGAGCAGTGCGCAAAGATTTAGAAATCCACCAACCTCAATTTAAAGTATGGTTTGAGGAGATGGAAGCGAATCCCAATCATATAACCAAAATGAAAATGGTCGTCACTTATCTAAATTTATGGGCGACTGATTCGCTTGGATTTGATTTGCCTGAAGGCGCTCAAACTTTTTCGGGATTTCGAGCTACGGCAGAAAAAGGCTTGACTAAAGTGATGCAAGGAAATGAGAAAGGAAAAACAATCGCTGCCTTTTCTTCGGGTGGATGTATTGCTGCGATGTTAGGGAAGGTCATGGATATTCAAAATCATGGCAAAACAATGGGGTTTAATTTAGTCATGCGAAATACCGCTATTTCTGAAGTATTATTTTCGGGCAATCGTTTGAGTTTAATGACCTTTAATGATTTACAGCATTTGCCAGAGGAGATGGTCACGACTATGTGAATTTACTAGAGGTGTTCTGATGATCCGGTAAAAGCTTCCAGATTTAGAATAAATAGTCTGCTTTGGCCTTTCGCTGAATAAAGCCTCTTCGCCATTAACCCTTTGCCTTTCGCCGATATAAAGAGAGAAAATATCTAACAAATAGAGCTTCTAAGAACAATCATTTTTAAAAGAACGATTAGTTAGATATATTTGTCAAATAATTTTTATCTTTTTAAAATCACAATAAAACTTAATAGAAATGGCTGTATCCAATCCACCTGGCATTGAAAAATTAGTATCTTATCCTAAATTTGATAGTGTAGAAGAAAAAAGACATTACTTAAAGAAAGTCTTGGCGGGTGCGTATCGTATCTGTGGTAAATTCGGTTTTTCGGAAGGCGTAGCAGGACATATCACCTGTAGAGACCCAGAACATACTGATTGTTTTTGGGTGAACCCATTTGGCGTTTCTTTCAAACGAATGAAGATGTCCGATCTTATTTTGGTCAACGAAGAAGGAGAAATAGTAGCAGGCAAACACACCAATTTAAATAAGGCAGCCTTTGCCATTCATGCAGCGATCCATAAAGCGAGACCAGATGTGGTTGCAGCAGCACACACGCATTCTGTATATGGAAAAACGTGGTCTGCTTTCGGTCAATTATTGGATCCTTTGACGCAAGATTCTTGTATCTTTTATCAAGACCACGGTTTATATGACGATTATATGGGCGTCGTGACGGATTTAAATGAAGGAGAGAGAATTGGTCAAGCTTTGGGAGATAAAAAAGCAGTCATTCTCCAAAATCATGGGTTGTTAACAGTAGGGCATAGTATTGAGGAGTGTATTTTTTGGTTTATTACCATGGAGCGTACTTGCCAATCCCAACTACTAGCGAAAGCTACAGGCGAAGAACCTATTAAAATTAGCCATGAAGTTGCCTTAAATACGAGAAATTATGAAGTCGGTTTTCCATTAGCTGGTCATTTTAGTTTTTCTCCAATGTGGCAGGACATTGTTTATGAACAACCTGATTTTATGGATATTGAGGCTGCTGAACCAGCGTTAGTATTATAAATTTTATAGTCTACAAAGACGCAATTTTTTATTTGCGTCTTTGTATGTTCCAACTCAAACTAAAATCTTCCTCATTTTCCCTCTTCCATAGTTAATGTTTTTATTCTAAAACTTTTCGTATAAGTACCAACTCATAATTAGTTTAAAATTTCAGGGAGATTATTTTTTCGATAGTTTTCTTTAAAAAATCCAGTCATAGCACCGCTACGGCTTGATTTTTACTTAACAGGCCATTAGCCGTTAGTCTTTTGCCCTTCGCCGAATGAAGCCTATTACTCACTTAAATAGTAACACTTTTTCAATTATTATAGTTAAAATAATTAATTTTAGTCTTTTGTGACTAATTTTATATTTTTTATTTATACTTTGTGTCAAAAATAAAAGGATAGGCATGAACACCAAAGAAAAAATACTAGCAACGGCAACTAAAATTTTTAATAAAAAAGGATATAGTGCGGTCAATTTAAAAGAATTGGCGCAGGTACTGGGTATCAGCAGAGGTAATTTGACCTATCATTTTAAGCATAAAGAAGAACTATTAGCAGCAATTGTTAAAGAGATGTGGGAAAAAATGGGCAAAGAAAAAGAAAAGACTTTACAAGTACCTTCTTTTGAAAATATGCATAACCAAACTCAACTATACCATAAATTCCAAAAAGAATATGCCTTCGTTTTTTTGGATCATCACGTTCAGAATCATCCCGTCGTCAAAGACCAATTTAAAGCCATGATTGAAAAAACGATTGCTGATTTTCATACCATGATTGCCATGGGCATCCAAATCGGAACTGTAAAAACAGAAACGATTCCAGGCACTTATCGAAGTTTGGCGCTATCCATTTGGATGGTCAGTTTTTATTGGATAAGCCAACAAACAACGAGAGACAAAGTGAATACTACAGCTGATTACGGAGAAAGTATTATTTGGGGCTTGATTTTACCACATTTAACGGAAAAAGGGATTACTGGATTTAAGCAATTTTTTGGAGCAGCCTATTATGAAAAATTAGGCGAGCCATTCAATGTCAATAAACATACATTTATAAAATTTTAAAATTACTATCATGGTGATTTTCAAAATCATCATGATTTAGAGTAAACTCGAAAAAAAATATGAATCAATATTTCTTTACAGAAGAACATGAATTATTTCGGCAAAGCATTAGAGCCTTTTTAGATAAAGAGGTTCGTCCAAATATTGAACAATGGGAGGCCGACGGACAGATTCCTAGAGAAATTTACAAGCGTTTTGGCGAAATGGGATTTATGGGCGTCACCTACCCAGAAAAATATGGTGGCATGGGCTTAGATACCTTTTTCGCTGTTGTCTATACGGAAGAAATGGTGCGGATGAATTCAAGTGGATTTAATACCTCAATTGGTGCGCATGCAGGTTTGGCTTTAGCTCATATGGAGGCAGAAGGAACAGAAGCGCAAAAGGAAAAATATTTGGTTGCAGGGCTAAAAGGAGAATTAATCGGTTGTTTAGCGATCACCGAACCAGGAGGAGGCTCAGATGTCGCTTCTTTGACGACCAAAGCAGTTAGAGACGGCGACCACTTTGTGATTAATGGTTCTAAGACCTTTATTTCTAATGGCGTTTTGAGCGATTATATCGTAGCTGCTGTCCGAACAGGTGGCCCTGGTGCAAAGGGCATTAGTATGGTCATCATTGATCGGGATACGCCTGGGGTGAGTGCGACCGCCTTACAAAAACTAGGTTGGCATGCTTCTGATACAGGAGAAATTGCTTTTGATAATGTGCGTATTCCTGCCGAAAATTTATTGGGGGATGAAAATAAAGGCTTTTTCTACATCATGCAACACTTTGCCTCAGAGCGATTGGCTATGGCATTAATTGGTGTTGCTCAGGCGCAATTAGCGATTGATTTAGCCATTGCTTACATGGCAGAAAGAGAAGCATTTGGTCGCCCCATCAGTAAATTTCAAGTATTGCGACATCGAATAGCTCAACTATCGAGTGAAGTAATGGCAAATCGGGCATTTGTATACACCCTTTATAGAAGATTCGAGGATGGTGATTACATCATTAAAGAGGCGGCAATGGCAAAATTAATATGTACTCAATTGGCTGATAAAACTTGCTACGAATGTATGCGGATTTTTGGTGGTTATGGCTATATGGAAAGCTATCCAATGGCTCGATTACTGAGAGATAGTCAATTAGGGACAATCGGAGGTGGAACTTCGGAAGTACTCTGCGAAATTATTTCAAAAATGATGATTGATTCAAAGGCTTATAAGGCGGCTGTTCCGCATTGATAGGATTCGTTTTTGGACGTCACCAAATCATATATCATAAATTTTGCATCATCATAAATCTATCTATTTTTTACGTCGCAGATTTATGAAATATGATGTATGATTTCTGATTTTTCTGCCATAGCATAATGCTCTATTACCATCAAAATATCCTAACTAATATCATAAATTTATGCAATTCAGAACCTCCTTTTTCCTAAGCTTATTGATCCTTTTATCTTTCTCAGCATGCCAACAACAAGCAAAAGAAATTGCGCCTACAAAGGTAGCGCCTGCAAAAAAGACCCAAGTGGAAGATCCAAGACCAGAGGGATTGACGAAAACAAATTGGCTAAGACCTCCTTTCAAATATTGGGCAATCAAAAATGTCGATAAATTATTTTCTGTTGGAACAATTGCGAAAGGGACAAATACTCTTGCATTAGAAAAGGGAAACACTTCTTTATTAGATTTAAAAATCGAACAGTTTGATGGTGAAACCTATGGCTTTGAAGAACATCTAGATTCTAATCGAACAGATGGTTTTTTGGTTCTTCATAAAGGAAAAATTATTTATGAAAAGTACTTTGGGAATATGACTGAAAGTACAACACACAACTGGTTTTCGGTCTCTAAATCATTAACAGGACTAACGGCAGCGATTCTAGCAGCCGAAGGAAAGATTGATTTACAAAAACCAGTTACGCATTACTTACCTGAGTTGAAAGGGGCTGCTTGGGACAGGGTAAGTATCCAAAAAGTGATGAATATGGAAGTGAACCTCAAGTATGATGAGGCTTATAATAATCCAAAATCAGACGCCTATCAATTTGCGAAAGTATCTCATTTTGTAGAAGTACCAGGACCACCTTCTGAATTTAAAAATATGTTGGAATATTTTAAATCGATTAAAAAAGGAGGTAATAAGGCCGAATTATTCCATTATGTGAGCTTAAACACAGAATTACTGGGAATGTTGATTAGCAAAGTAACGGGTAAAAAGCCATCCCAAGTAATGAGTGAAAAAGTATGGTCTAAAATTGGTGCAGAACAAGATGCTTTTGTGGTGCAAAACCCAGATGGCTTCGAATTAGTGAGTGCGGCTATCAATTCAAATGTAAGAGATGCAGGAAGATTGGGTTTATTGATGTTAAATGATGGAAAAGTGAATGGGCAACAAGTGATTCCTGAATCAGTCGTTAAAACAATCAAAAAAGGTGGAAGCATTGAAAAATTCGCGCAATCCAAACGTGGAAAAGTCTTTAAAAACTTTCATTATACCAATCAATGGTGGCATACAGATAAAGCAGCATTCTTTGCCAAAGGTTTATTCGGACAATGGATTTATGTAGACCCCACAACAGAAACAGTTATAGTAAAATTTACAACTGCTGATATTCCCACTTCAACGGAATATGACTGGATGAATAATATGAATTTGATGGAGGCGGTTATTACTCGATTAGGAGAAGTGAGGTAGTTTTATTTTATTTTCTCTTTTTAACATGTTAGTAATAGGAATAGAAAACATAAAAAGGTCATAATAATCTGAGTTGTCCTCGTCTAAAATTGTACTCCAATATTTCAAGCCCCCAGACTTGAAATGGATATCTGGTCGTCTCCCGACGATCGTAACTTAAATGAATTAGCTATATTTCGGTCGTCGGGAGACGACCAGATAGTAGTATCGAGTCCGAAGACTCGACACATTCTAAAACTAAAAAATGTCAGCATTAAAAGATAACACCCCCATTATCATCGGCGTCGGACAAATTACCGAAGCAGTTCCCGATGACTTAGCAACTGCCTCGTCTCATGCGGACCTTGCGGGAAAAGCAGCATTACTTGCCCTAAAAGATGCAAAAGACGCAACTTTAGCAAAAGGAATTGATATCATTGCAGGCGTCAAAACTTTTTCTGATTCTTCTCCCCAACACCAAGCTAAAACGGGAAGAACCAACAACTTTCCTCGTTCCATTGCCAAACGAATTGGAGCAAATCCTAAACGGGCCATTTATGATTCCGTTGGTGGAGATTCCCCGCAAAAATTGGTGTCGGAATTTTCGGAAAGACTGGCAGCGGGGGAATGTAAATTGGTCTTATTAGCAGGTGGTGAAGCAATTGCCAATGCCAAAACTATTAAAAAGCAAAAATTCAAAGTCAACTGGACGGAAAATATAAAGGGTTCATTAGAAGATCGAGGCAGAAGTGGACTGAGACTAATTACAAGAACAGAAATTGCCAACCAGGTAGTGATGCCGATGCAGTTTTATGCGTTGATGGAAAATGCTCGGCGGGCATCTCTTCAACAAACGCCAGAAACGTATGCTCAAGAAATGGGACAATCCTTTAGTGAATTGTCCAAAGTAGCCGCTAAAAACCCCTATGCAGTTGACCAAACGGAATACGATGCAGCAACTATTATTACCCCTGCACCTAGGAACGGTTTAATCATTGCCCCTTACACCAAAAAATTAATAGCCAAAGACCGAGTCAATCAAGGAGCAGCGGTTTTGATGACCACCGTTGGACATGCCAAGAATTTAGGGATTGCCGAAGATAAGTGGGTCTTTTTATATGGTTATGCCAATACCAAAGATAAAGTCTTATTAGAACGTCCATCCTTGGGACAATCCGAAGGAATGGAACAGGCATTATTAGGCGCTTTATCGAATGCGGGAAAA
The DNA here is from genome assembly GCA_965277445.1 of Saprospiraceae bacterium. Classification (GTDB taxonomy): domain Bacteria; phylum Bacteroidota; class Bacteroidia; order Chitinophagales; family Saprospiraceae; genus JAFMDF01. The sequence goes on from CBDICY010000013.1 coordinate 1,824,095, forward strand.
ACAGCAGATGACATTAAGCATTTTGATATTTACAGTTGTTTCCCAATTGTCGTCAACGAATCTAAACGAATTTTAAATATCAAAGCAGGGGATAAACGTCCGCTTACGCAAACAGGTGGTTTAGCCTTTTTTGGTGGTCCAGGAAATAATTATTCCATGCATGCCATCGCAAGTTTAGTAGAAAATTTACGAAAGGATAAGGGAAGTTTTGGTTTGGTGTATGCCAATGGCGGTTGGATGTCTAAACATTCTGTCGGTGTATATTCTACTACACCCAACGAAGGAGATTGGATTCCAAGTGATAGCACAACTTTTCAAACCAACGTCGATGCAAAGCCAACTGTCAAAATGAATCGTCAACCCGAAGGCGAGGCAATTTTAGAAACCTATACCATTCATTATTTTAAAGGTTTTCCTGTCAAAGCTATTATTGTTGGGCGATTAAAAGAGAGCGGCGAGCGTTTTTATGCAGGCACACAAATGGCAGAGACAGAAACGGTGCAAGCTTTAAATAAAACCGACTTAATCGGCTCGACTATTTTTGTAGAAGCTGACCCTAGAGGTAATCGTTTTGCTTTTACCAAAGAAGGTTTAGCCAAATACAGACCTAAAGTCATCGATACTTTTCAAGAAAAATATAAATTCTGTACAATAGAACGAGAGGGCTGGGTGTTAAAAGTAACCATCAATCGACCAGAAGTCCGCAATGCCTTACATCCGCCTGCCAACGAAGAATTATCAGGTATTTTTAATGCTTTTGAAAAAGAAGACAATTTAAGAGTCGCCATTTTAACGGGGACTGGCAACGAATCTTTTTCTGCTGGAAATGACCTAAAATACATGGCTTCAGGAAATCCAATATATATCCCAGAAATGGGTTTTGCAGGGATCACTAGTCGCCCAAAACGTCTAAAACCTATTATTGCAGCAGTCAATGGATTAGCATTAGGTGGTGGTTTAGAAATTGCTATGGCTTGTGACATTATCGTAGCGGCTGACCATGCCAAATTTGGTTTACCCGAAGTGAAAATTGGCTTATTCGCTGGGGCAGGTGGCGTGCAAAGATTGCCCCGCCAAATTGGTAAAAAGGCAGCAATGGAAATGATGTTGACAGGACAAGCTATCGACTGCGATAAAGCATTAGCTTTAGGCTTAATTAACTATGCTGTTCCTGCTGATCAATTGATGGAGAAAGCAGGGAAACTAGCGTATCATATCACTCAAGCCTCTCCAATGGCGATTCGAAGCACCCTGAAATTACATAACCAAACAGCGGGCTTTGCTAGTGAAGATGATGCGGTAACTATTCCACACGAAGTTTTTGATGATTTATTAAACAGCAATGATTTTTGGGAAGGTTCAAGGGCTTTCGCCGAAAAGCGGAAACCTAAATGGACGATTAAAGCAACGTGAGACTGTATCAAAAGACCCGTTTTGAAAAAATCCACCATTAAAAGTTCTGATTTTTCAAATTGCACAGAACTTTTCCCTCTTTGGAGGGGTTAGGGGGAGGATTTTGAAATTTTATTCGGCTAAAAAATATTTGCCGAATGTTTTGATAGAACCCCCCTTAGTATTATTTCAAAGCTCCTTATAGCGTGAACACAACCATCATTCCATATTCTTTAATTTCAACATGATGACCACTCAAAACGAAAACCTAAAACCACTAATTACTCATTTCTACCATTGGGAAAAAATACAACCCAATAAAGTATTCCTTCGCCAGCCCAAAGGAGATACATGGAAAACCTTAACTTATGCCGAAGCAGGGCAGGAAGCTCGAAAAATGGCAACAGCACTAGCTGCACTCGGTTTAGAACAGGGTGACCATATCGGCATTTATTCTAAAAATTGTTACCATTGGATAATAGCAGATTTGGCGATTATGATAGGTGGATATGTCTCTGCACCTTTCTATGCCAGTTTGCCAAAGCAACAATTGGCGGAAGTCATCGAATTAAGTGATATCAAAGCCATTTTTATTGGTAAATTAGATAATTGGGGAGATAGAGCAGAAGCTATTCCAGCCGATGTAAAAGTGATTAAATTTCCACATTATGAAGGTAGTCCAAAGATAGAGATTGGCGAAGATTGGAATGCCTTAGTGGCTAAACATCCACCTAATATGGATAATTTTGCCCCCAATTTGGATGACCTTTGGACGATTAAATTTACTTCTGGCACAACAGGGACACCCAAAGGCGTAATGCTATCTCATCGCTCACCCGTTGCCATGATGGCATCAGAGAAAAAAACAAATTGGATAGGTTTATATGAGTTGCCAGAGATTCGCTGCTTGTCCTACTTACCCTTGAATCATGTGGGCGAAAGAATAGGTATGGAGTTGATTGTTTTAGTGATGGGCGGGAGTATTTCCTTTGCGGAAAGCTTAGATACCTTCGCTAAAAATTTACGAGATACCCAACCGACCATCTTTTTTGCAGTTCCTAGAATTTGGACAAAATTCTACCTTGGGGTGATTGCTAAAATGTCTCCGAAAAAGTTAAATTTTCTACTAAAAATTCCAATCCTTTCAGGCAGAGTCAAAAAGAAAATTAGAGCAGGGCTTGGATTTGGAGCATTAGGAAAAGCGGCAACAGGTGCAGCGATTACGCCCGCTTTTCTAAAGGATTTTTATAAAAAACTAGATATACATTTGATTGAGGCTTATGGAATGACAGAAGTCAGCGGAGCCATTACTAATAGTCCTGACTTGGATTCACCACAAGATTCGGTAGGTCGAGCACGCCCTTTTTCAGAAGTAAAAATACATCCCGATACAGGAGAGGTCTTATTAAAAACGCCTTACATCATGATGGGTTATTACAAAAATCCAGAAAAGACCGCCGAAGTATTAGTAGACGGTTGGATGCATAGTGGCGATAGAGGAACGCTCGATGAAAAGGGTTACTTACGAATTATTGGTCGGGTAAAAGATGCCTTCAAAACTTCTAAAGGTAGTTATGTAACACCCAATCCATTAGAAGAAGTGCTAATGGGAAATGATTACATCGAACAAATTTGTGTAGCAGGTTTGGGGATTCCTCAACCAATTGCTTTGGTCAATTTATCAGAAATCGGATTAGCTGCTGACAAAAAAGAAGTTGAATCTTCAATATTAGAAAGTGTACAAAATTTGAATAGTCAACGAGCGCCTTTTGAAAGAATTTCTACCGTTGTTATCCAAAAAGAGGCTTGGAGTGAGGCCAATCGTTGCTTGACGCCTACTTTAAAGGTAAAACGAGGAACTTTAGATGATAAATTTGGAAAGCTGTATTTGGGATGGCATGAGGCGACAGAAAAGATAGTATGGTGTTAAACTTAATGTAATTTCAAATAAGTAGAAAGACATAATTATATTAAATTTTAGACAAGATTAACAAGGTTTACATGATTTTGATTATCAAGTTTTTAAATCCTGTTCATCCTGTAAATCCTGTCAAAAGAAAGTTAAAACTAATTTTGTCTAATCATGCAATCAAAACCATCAACAAATATGCAGCAAAGTTTTTATGAAGAAGAACACCAAATGTTCAGAGAATCGGTTCGAACTTTTCTACAAAAGGAAGCCGTTCCCAATTATGAAAAATGGGAACAGGAAGGAAAGGTAGAAAGAAGTCTTTGGAATAAAGCAGGAGAATTGGGCCTTTTGGGCATCGACATTCCAGAAGAATATGGTGGTTTAGCATTAAATGATTTTCGTTATAATGCGATACTTGGAGAAGAATTAGGGCGAGCCAATTCTAGTGCACCTGGGTTCTCTATTCAAAATGAAATTGTTGTTCCATACTTGAATAAATATTGTACTCCTGCTCAGAAAGAAAAGTATTTTCCAAAAATTGTTAGTGGAGATATTATTTGTGCCTTGGGTATGTCTGAACCAGCTGCAGGTAGTGATTTGAAAGGCATAAAAACGACTGCCATCAAAAAAGCAGACCATTATCTATTGAATGGGGCTAAAACCTTTATTGGCAATGGCATTCATGCGGATTTAATTGTTCTATTTGTAAAAACAAATCCAGAATTAGGCAATAAAGGCTTTTCACTTTTTTTGATTGAACGAGATATGGAAGGATTTACAAGAGGGAAAAAACTAGATAAAATTGGCTTAAGAGGGCAAGATACCGCAGAATTATTTTTCGAAGATGTCAAAATACCTTTTGATAATTTATTAGGAGAAGAAGGTCGGGGTTTTTATTATTTAATGCACAATTTACCACAGGAGCGGCTGGGCATTGCCATTAATGCCATAGCCAATATGGAAGCGATACTAGCTGAAACTATCCAATATTGTAAAGACCGAACCGCTTTTGGAAAGTCTATTGGCACATTCCAAAACTCCCGCTTCGCTATTGCAGAAATGCAAACAGAAGTCACCATTGCCCGAACATTTGTGGATGCTTGCATTCAAGAATTATGCAATAAACAATTGACCGCAGAGAAAGCAGCGATGGCAAAATACTGGGTAACAGAGTTACAATTCAAAGTTATTGACCAATGCTTGCAGTTACATGGAGGCTATGGATATATGAATGAATTTAACGTAGCTCGGGCTTGGCGAGATTGTCGTGTTCAGCGCATTTATGGTGGCACTAATGAAATTATGAAAGAAATTATAGGGCGGAGTTTGGGGTTTTAAGTAGTTACATACAAGCAAAAGAAAATGAAAAAAGCGATTCTATTAATTCTATCTTTCATCTTAATAACAAAACTGTCTGCTCAAAACTTCAAAGACTTCAATAAGCAAAGAAGGGAGTTTGCACTTATCCATATTGGAATAAATGGATTTGTAGGCGGACTCGGTGCATTAGTCAATAAAAGAAAAGACGAAAAAAAAATTAAAGTCTTTTTGAAAGGTTTTGGACAAGGGTGCTTAGGTGGAACATTTCAAGTAATAGGCAAAGACCTAACTTATCAAATTAAGACAAAAGAAAAATTGTCTTACGTTTGGGCATCAAGAATTACAAATTCAATAGGAAATTCAATTACTCAGAATGCTGCAAGTAATATTAATTTTTGGGAAAGATGGCATTTCAATTTAGGGTTTTTAAGATTTGACTATCAAATAACAAGGAAGGAGTTTAAAGTGCGGTTATTCCCTTCTTCAATTTTTGGAACAGTAATTTCAGCAAGTCAAGGAAAATTTAACCTAAAAAAAACACTTCAAACAGGGATAATGGTATATGAGAGAGATGGGTCTGAAGGTGGAAGCGGCATGGTGTCTTCTATTGTTATGCCTAAAGACTTAATTGGTGAACAGTTTTATGAATTAATGGCACATGAAACTATGCATATTCTACAGTATGATAATATGGTTTGGATAAATCCTTTTTTCAACCAACTGGATAGCAAGCTAAAAGAAAAATCACAATTTTATCAAAAAGCAAAAAAGTTTATCTATTTTGATTTCAATGGAATAACAATTTTAGGACTATACATGACACAGATACATAGACCATGGGGATGTAGATTTATTGAAAGAGAAGCTGACCATTATGCCGCAAGAAACCTAGGTCTTTATTCATCACTAATTTCTTTTTCAAAATGTAAATAAAAAAGCCAGCATGTAACCTCGCATCACCATAATTGCCAATAAAAGCTGGCAACTGAGGTTATGCTTGACCGTTGTGAATAATTATAATTTAGTCAGCCTCATAAATTGGGCGACTACAAAATAAAATCATGAAAAAACCTTATCATTTATACCTTTTTCTCTTTTTCTGTCTGTTTTATAGCTGCTCCAGCAATACAGAATATATTCCAGTCGAACCACTTACAACGACTGTAAATGATACCCAAACAGCCGATTATAATGAACTAAACAATGCCTATTTCGGAGATTTGCATGTGCATACGAGTTGGTCTTTTGATGCATTTATTTATAATGTGCGGACAAGTCCTGATGATGCCTATCGTTTTGGCAAAGGAGAAGCCATTCCACATGTTGGGGGTAAACCCGCTCAATTAGGAAGACCACTTGATTTTATGGCAGTCACCGACCATGCAGAATACATGGGGATTATGATGCAAATGCAGGATAAAAACAATCCTTTATCCCAATTAGAAATTGCGCAACTCATTAATGACCCCGATTCAGAAGTATCTATAAAAGCCTTTAATAAAGTTGGGTTTAGTATTGCGACCAATCGACCTTATACCGAATTGATTAAAAAAGATATTATTCAAAATACTTGGCAACGAATTGTAAAAGCAGCAGACAATCATTATGTGCCGGGGAAATTTACCACTTTTCCTGCTTACGAATGGACTTCTGCTCCTGCTGTTTATTTAGCACTTGAACAATACGCTCAAAACTTGCACCGTAATGTCATTTTTAAAGGTGGTAAAGTATCGGGCATTCCCTTTTCTGCTTTCAACTCTCAAGATCCCGAAGACTTATGGGCGTGGATGGATAACGAACGAACAAAAGGTATTGAAGTCATGTCTATTCCACATAACGGCAATATGGGCAACGGCTTAATGTATGATTTAGAAACTTTAAGTGGAAAAACATTGACAGCAGCTTATGCTGAGAGCCGTTCTCGTAATGAACCCATCAATGAAGTGGTACAAATTAAAGGGCAATCAATGGCGCACCCCATTTTGGCTCCGAATGACGAATTTGCGGATTACGAATTATATGCCTATACCTTTGCTAAATCATCTCCACCTCCGCCTAGTCAACCTCAAAATAGTTATGTTAGAGATGCTTTAAAAAATGGATTAGCACTTGAAAAATCGTTAGGGACTAATCCTTTTAAGTTTGGGTTTATCGGAAGTTCGGATGGACATAATGCGGCAAGTGCAGTAGAAGAAAATAATTATTTTGGTAAAATGGGTAATATTGATGGAACAGCAGCCATCCGAATTGATACGATTCAAAAAAGACGACCGAGATTTTTTAGTGCCGCTGGTTTAGCAGGGGTATGGGCCAAAGAAAACACTAGAGATGCTATCTTTGATGCCATGCAACGAAGAGAAACTTTTGCTACTTCAGGACCAAGAATTAAAGTGCGATTTTTTGGTGGTTGGGACTTTCAAGTAGATAGTTTATCTGGAAATAATTGGCTGAATAATGCCTACGAAAATGGAGTCCCAATGGGCAGCGATTTAAACCATCCACCACCTACCGTAAACCGTCCACCGTCTTTCCTAATTCAAGCCATAAAAGATGTCGAGGGGGCAAATTTAGACCGAATTCAAGTAATTAAAGGCTATTTAGATAAAGATGGTCAACCACAAGAAACCATTTTTGAAGTTGCATGGGCTGGCGATAGAACAATCGATGCCAAAGGCAAATTGCCAGCTATAGGCTCTACCGTTGATGTAGCCAATGCTATTTATACCAATGAAATTGGTGCTGTTCAATTGCAAACCATTTGGACAGACCCCGAATTTGAGGCTGGTCAATCCGCTTTTTATTACCTAAGAGTATTGGAGATTCCAACGCCTCGATGGACGACTTATGATGCCAAAACTATAGGTGTTGCTCCTCCGAATGATGTGCCAGTTGCTACCCAGGAACGGGCTTGGTCTTCGCCGATTTGGTATAAACCATAAGACAACTCTCTGAATTGTGAAAAGACATTAATGACAATCCAGAATTATAAACAGCACAACTCAGAGAGTCGTGTTACAGTCAACCTAAAATATGAATCAATCAACTTGGAATATATCAAAAGCACCTCCTCAAAAAGGAAAAACTGCCATCGTCACGGGCGCAAATGCTGGCTTAGGTTTTGAAACCACTTTAGGCCTAGCCCAAAAAGGAGCAAAAGTGATTATGGCTTGTAGAAATATTGCCAAAGCAGAAAAAGCCAAAGCAGCCATTTTAAAAAAAGTACCAGATGGAGATATAGCAGTTATGGAAATCGATTTAAGCAAATTGAAATCGGTTAGAAATTTTGCGAAAGCCTTTCTGAAAAAATACGATGCCTTACATTTATTGATAAATAATGCAGGAGTGATGATTCCGCCTTACGAAAAAACCGAAGATGGTTTTGAATTGCAAATGGGCGCTAATTATTTCGGTCATTTTTTATTGACGGGATTACTCTTAGAAACGATAATGCAAACGCCTGAATCAAGGGTTGTTTCCCTAAGTTCTTTGGCGCATAAAGCAGGCGATATTCATTTTGATAACTTGCATTGGGAAACGGGTTATGTCAAAATGAAGGCCTATCGACAAAGTAAATTAGCTTGCCTGATTTTTGCTTTTGAATTACAACGACGATTAGACAAAGTAGGTTCTTCTACACTTTCTGTGGCTGCTCATCCCGGTATTTCTAATACCGAATTGGGCAAACATATTCCTAAATTGATGTACCTTTTGTTTAGACCTTTAGCCAGTTTTTATATCCAGAAACCCGAACATGGTGCTTTACCAACTTTAATGGCCGCTTTAGGAACGGAGGTCAAAGGAGGCGATTATTATGGACCAACAGGAAATAGTCAAGAAACAAAAGGGCCTCCTGGATTGGCGAGGTCAAAAAGTAAGGCGAGAAATGAGGAGATGGGGAAACGACTTTGGAGTGTATCGGAGGAATTGACGGGCGTGAAGATTCTTTAAATAAAAGTAGCTTAGACCTCTGGTCTGAGTAGCATTTATTACTACTCAGACCAGAGGTCTAAGCTACTATAGTTAAACTTTATAATCATGATAGACCACAAATGGATTGGGCATACATTCGCCCCTTACACTCGAAAAATAGAAAAAGGCCAACTTTGGTTTTTCGCAAAAGCCATTGGCGAAACGAATCCTATTTTTAGGGATGAAGTAGCCGCAAAGGCAGCGGGTTATCCTACCTTGCCTGCTCCACCAACCTATGGATTTAGTTTAAGTAATGCACGAGCAGAGACTTTTAGCTATGCCAAAGAAATGGGTATTTCATTGGAAGTATTACTGCACGGAGAGGAAACATTTGAATACATTCAACCCATTTTTGCGGGCGATGACATTACATTTCAAAGAACCGTTTTGGATATTACTATGAAAAAGGGAGGATTATTAGAATTTGTAAAACTGGAAACGACTATGACTAATCAAGACCAAGAATTGGTAGGGACAATGCAGACGACTTTTGTGGTTCGGCATGACTTAGGTTGATTGCTATCTACGGTCCTTTAATTTTACGAAAATTGATTTTTTTGAACCACAAAAGGCATATGAGGACACAAAAGATTAACGAAAATGTCGTTAATCACTTTCGTAAAGTCCTTTTGTGAGCTTTTGATTTTTTTGTGGTTCAAAACCAAATTATTACCAAAAAATATGAAGTTAGATTTTCAAAACATAAACATCGGAGACACACTACCCATTTTGGTGAAGTCCCCCATTACTAGAACCACTTTAGCATTATTCGCTGGTGCCTCACACGACCATAATCCAATCCACATTGATATAGATTTTGCTAAAAAAGCGGGCTATAAAGATGTTTTTGCGCATGGGATGCTAGGCATGGCTTATCTAGGACAAGTGTTGACCAATTGGGTACATCCAACCGCAATTAAACAATTTTCCGTTCGATTTAAAGCGATTACAAATCTTGGAGATGTACTAACTTGTACCGGAGAAGTGATAGAAAAAGTAGTAAAGGAAGAGCAGGATTTTATTCGCCTTACCTTGTCTGTTCGGAATCAAGATGGGGAAGAGAAGTTAGCGGGAAAAGCATTAATTCATTGCATATAGCATTACCAAAAAATAAAGAAATGTCCTCAAAAGAAAAACAAATCAGCGCTGGAAAAAAATATGTTTTACGAGTTTTGGACCTTGCTAAAAGAGACCGATATATTGGTGACCGCATGCCTAATCCATCGGTATGGGATGCAGCAGCGAAGGAAGGATTGTCTCAGGATAAAGTTATTGATGCTTTTTTAGATGGTTATGCGGAAAGACCAGCTTTAGGAGAGCGAAGGTATGTGGTGCAAACCGATGAGACAAGTGGTGAAAAAAAACGCCAATATCAAATGGATTTTGATACCATTACTTACAAAGCATTCCAAGAGAAAATAAAGGCGGTGGCGATGGCTTGGCGAACACATCCGCAATGCCGTGTTGGTCGAGATGAACTTGTTTGCATCATGGGCTTTGCAGATATAGATTTTGCAGTTATTGATGTTGCTTGTGCTTACGCTAAAGCAGTTGCTGTTCCGATGACAAGTAGTACAGCAGGGGCAGACTTGGGAGAAATTTTTGAGAATGTGGAGCCTGTCCTATTAGCTAGTACGATGAGTGATTTAGCACTATCTGTAGAATTAGCCATTGCACAAAAAACGGTCAAGAGTATATTAGTTTTCAACTATGACGGTAGAATAGATGCCGAGCGTACTATGCTAAAGAATGCTGAAGCTAGATTAAAAGAAGTAGGTGCAGCTACTTCCTTGATTTTATTAGATGATTTGATTGCCTATGGTAAACAGCAAAATTTTTCTTTTCTACCAGCTGACGAAAATGAATCGGAAAAATTAGCGGTGATTCTTCATTCCTCTGGAAGTACGGGAAAACCTAAAGGAGCCTGCATTAGCAATGCGGCAATGATCAATACTTGGAAGGGGAAACGAAAAGCATTGCCAAGAGTATCTGTTGTGATGGCTCCATTTAATCATGGGATGGGACGAGGTGAAATGTACGGAACGCTAAATATAGGAGGAACTGCCTACTTTACTTTACAACACGATATGTCTACTTTGTTTGAGGATATTCGATTGGCACGACCTACAGGTTTGCTGTTCTATCCTCGCATTTTTGAGCTTATTTATCAGCATTTTCAAAATGAAGTGACTCGCCAGTTGAGGCAGCATAAAGGAGACCGTGCAACTCTTGAAGCGGCGGTCAAAGAAAAAATGCGTACTACTTATTTGGGTGACCGATTGTTATTTGGTTTGGTAGGCTCCGCTCCTACATCACAAAAAGTAAAGGAATTTATTGTAGATTGTTTCAAAATTTTTCTAGTAGAAGGCTATAGTAATACAGAGGCTGGAAGTGGGAGTCTGACGATTGCAGATAGGGTTAATAGGGAAGTAGTCATTGATTACAAATTAAGTGATGTACCTGAACTAGGATATTTCAGCACCGATAAGCCATATCCAAGAGGAGAATTTTGTGTAAAAACAAAATATGGGGTGAAACAATACTACAAACAACCCGAAGCGACCGCAGGTTTAATGGATGCCGAAGGCTATCAATTGACAGGCGATATTGTAGAAGAACGAAGCCCCGACCATATTGTTATAATTGACCGCCGCAAAGATGTGCTGAAGTTATCGCAAGCAGAATATGTAGCAGTTGGTCCTTTGGGAAAAGTATTTGAAGGAGGTAGCGCGCTTATCCACCAAATTTATGTTTATGGCAATAGCCATCGTTCTTATTTGCTAGCGGTCGTTGTTCCAGAGACAGAAATTGTAGAAAAACAATTAGGTAAAAACTATACGACCAATCAATTAAAAAATCTAATTCGTCAAGAATTACTAAAAGTAGGTCAAGCCGAAGATTTAAAAAGCTTTGAAATTCCACGAGATTTTATTATTGAAACCGAAAGATTTAGTCGAGAGAATGATTTGTTGTCTTCTGTTAGAAAATATTTACGTCCTGCACTCAAGCGAAAATACCAAGCTGCTTTGGAGGCAATATATACCGCTCATGACCAAGCTAAGGCTACTAAAATTGAAGCCCTAAAAGCTCCTAATTCCACTTTGAGTACTTTTGAAAAACTAGTCGTAATATTAGAAAGTCAATTAGGTATTGAAGGCATTGAGACGACTGAAGCACTTACTTTTAAACAACTAGGAGGAGACTCCCTTGGGGCATCCTTATTTTCTTTGTCTATTGAAGAGGTTTTTGAGGTTGCTTTAGCGGCTGATGTTATTTTATCTCCGACGGGGAGTTTACAGGAGTGGGCTAGCTTGATTGATAAAGTACAAAATCAAGAACAGCCACAAGTCACCTGCTCCTCTATTCATGGCAAAGGAGCAACGACCCTAAATGCAACTGATTTACAACTTGAACGATTTTTAGAGGCGGAGCTTTTAGAAAAAGCTAAGGCATTACCCTTGGCTAATACGAGTCCAAGTACGGTATTATTAACAGGAGCCAATGGATTTTTAGGACATATCCTATGTCTAGAATGGATGAAAAAGTTATCCAAAAACAATGGGAAAGTAATTTGTTTGGTTCGAGCCAAAGATAATGCTGCTGCTCACGCAAGACTAGTTAAAGAATTTGAAGGACTAGATAAAGACTTTGAAAGTGAATTTCACCGTCTTGCCAACAACCATTTAGAAGTTTTGGCAGGAGATATTTCTAAACCTTTATTGGGCTTAAGCCAAGAAAATTTTAGTCGCTTAGCAATTGAGGTAGATAGAATTTGCCACCCTGCAGCATTAGTGAATCACCGTTTGGCTTACCAACACCTTTTCTGTCCGAACGTAGTCGGTACAACTGAAATTATTCGTTTAGCACTATCCAACAAAAGAAAAGCTATTGACTTTATTTCTACGCTTGGGGTCAGACCACTATTGGATAAATCAAAAAGAAATGATGAAGATTCTCCACTATTAGCGCAAATAAAATTGCGAGAACATTATGCCGCAGGCTATGCTGCCAGTAAATGGGCATCTGAACATTTATTACAAAAAGCAAGTAAGCAATTCGATTTACCTATCAATAACTTCCGATGTGATATGATTTTAGCGCATCAAAGTTATAAGGGGCGAATCAATATGTCGGATATGTTTACTCGTTTATTGTATAGTATTATTACTACCGAGTTAGCTCCTGCCTCTTTTTATATTCCCAATGCGGACGGCAGCAAAGCAATAGGACATTACGACGGTTTACCAGTAGATGTCCTCGCCAAAGCCATGATTGAAATAAGCGATTACGATTATAGTGGCTACCATAATTTTGATATGGAAAATTATCAACATGATGATGGTGTCTCTTTAGACAAATTTGTAGATTGGATAGAAACGGCTGGGTATCCCATCCATCGCATTGACAATCATATGGATTGGGTGAAACGTATCAAAGATAAATTGACTACGCTGCCAGAGCATCAGCGACAACAATCTGTCTTGGATTTGTTGCCTGCTTATAGCCGTCCTTATCCAACAAAAACTAATTCAGCAGCTTGTGATAATTTTAAGGGATTAGTTCATCAGCTAAATAATGGTCAAGATATTTCTTCTTTATCAGAGAAATTTATTCATAAATGTTTAGCGGATATCAAGCTTAGGAACACTCCAGGATAACGCTAGAAAGACTGATTGACTATAAAGCCAATCAATAGGGACTGGTAATAATTCCGAATTAAAGGGACATAATCATAACAATTTATATTTTTATACAATTTAATATAGTTTTCTAAGCATTACCTTTACCTTTACGTTTCAATAAGGATAAATTTTTGTCCCAAACAAAACAAAACAGGCAACCAACCAACCTTTTAACAAATAGAAAATACCAATTCTATGAAGATTTAAAAAGTCAGTCTTGTTTGTTTAGCTTTAAACAACTCAATAAAATGCTTAGATATCGAGCAGATTTACGTTCTTTATTATTCCTTTTTTTTACAATAAGCTTATTAGGGGTGCTGTGGCAATATGGCAGCGAAATGTCTACTGGTCTATGGATATTGCTTTACAGTTGGCAATTATTGATGGCGGTTATCATTTCTGTCATGGTGCATAATCATCAGCATTTAGCGATGTGGACGATCAAAAGTCTAAACGTGCTAACGGACAATATTTTGACGATGCTTTATGGTTTTCCTGTATTTGCGTGGATTCCTACCCATAATACCAATCACCACGTACATATCAACAAAGAACCTGATTATACCAAAACTTACATGCTGACAGAACGACATAATCTACTAACTTTATTGATTTATCCTTCTTTGAGTGGTTATAAGCAACAAAAAGCCGTATTTAACTACTTTACTAGCACGTATAATAAAAATCGACGTAAATTTTATTATCACTTATTACAGATTATTAGCTTAGTGACTTTTATTATAGCCGCTTTTGTGGTTAATTGGAAAAGTGCTTTGTTGTATGTAATTATTCCTCAACAAGTAGCCCTTTTTTCGGTTTTGATTTTTAACTATGTCCAACATGTGCATGCGGATGAGGAATCAGATTATAATCATTCTCGAAACATGACTGGAGGCATTTTAAATTTCTTCTTATTAAACAACGGTTTACATACAGCGCATCATGTTTCTCCAGGGATTCATTGGAGTAATTTAAGGGCAAAGCATAATAAAATTTTGCCTAAAATTTCCCCTCAGTTGATTGAAACGAATTTTGCTTGGTACCTATTTCGGGTTTATATTTTAGGATTATTTAGTTCAACTTATCATACCGAAAATATGCGTCAGAAGCGAATAGAGGGAGGCTATTAGACTTTATAATATTGCAATAAAAAAGCGACAATTCCTTGATTGGAGTGGTCGCTTTTTTATTGCGATTAAATCAACTTAATGACTTGGCGTATAAGCACTAATCACTCGACCGTTCAAATCTTGCACAGGACGATAATTGTCCTGAAGAATACCTGACATATACGCTAGTTGTTCCTTATTGGCTTGTAAAGGTTCTGTCATGACTAACCAAGTAACAATTTCAGAACAAGGAGGAGTTGTTAAAGAACCTTGGTAAGTGACATAGTCTTTTTTATCTGGAAATAATTCCGTGACATCGTATTCCATAGTTTTATGAACTTCGTCACCTTCCTGTTCTGGTAAATTAGGTAAGAATTTAGCTAAGAAAAAATTATCCTTTCCTTCTTCAAATAACAGACTTACCACAGCTAAGTCGCCTTTTTGGCTCTTATGAACTAAATGAGCTTCCAAAGGGAATCTTCTTCCATTGACCGTATGTTCGCTACCTGCGTGAAAATGAAACTGTAATAGTTGATAGTCTTTCCCACTAACATTTAAGTAACCTTCTGCATTATAATCAAATTGAACCGTATGTCCATTATTATGAATATCAGTTGCTGCTGGATTATAACTGGGCAATAATTCTGCTAATCTTAAGGAAGCTCCTGAAACGGCGCCAGAAATATTGATAGGAGATTGTGTTTCTCCGCCACAATCACTAAATCCAGAACAGAGGTGCGTCCAATTTTCTGGCCCTGCTGCTCCTTCATATCCCCAATGTGTCTGGCTACAATCTTCTGCTTCGGTTTTTTCGGGACGGAAAAAAGCACTTACCGTTTCTCCACTAATGGCCTGAATTCGAATATGCTGTTTTGAATTATTGTTTAAAGGAAGGGCAATAGCATGTTTTCCAGAAATATATTCCGTTTCTACGCCATCTTGTTCGACCAAAATTCGATACTCCGTAGCATTTTCAACGGGTGACCAAGTAAGGATATTCATGCCTTCTGCTTGTAAAGTGTTTAAAGTATGAGGAGCTTGGACTTTCGCTGATGTTTTGACATCCGATAATAAGTTTACTTCGTCTTTGAAAGCATTATCCTTATGACAAGCCGTAAATGTTAGCAAAAGTGATAAGCTTAAAAGTAGGAATAGTTTTCTCTTGACATGTTGTGCAAAAATCATTTTGAGGTGTTTTAGTTGATTGATTAGTTAAATCAATCAAAGTGATAGAAAATCATTGCAGGCATAACGTTGTTATGTACCCTCCTTGCAATTTGAAAGTTGGTATTAGTGCATAAATATTTTAGCTGCATACTTACGGCATACAGTAAAATGAACTATTAAATTAGGTTTGTTAATAATGTTTGATAGAGGGGTGAATTATTTTACACAAAGCATTATTAACCAGCGGATTAACTAGAAAATGAACCCTTTCAATTAGTATTCCAATAGATACATTGAATTGGATGAAATTATGTTAACATTAATGTGAGAGAAAAAAAGCGGATTAATTAGTAAGTGATCTTATTTGTATTTTTTGTAGAATGGTGTATTGTAGTATGGATTTATACAATCATAAAAAAAATAATATTTTAGAGTTTATTTAACTAGGATAAACAAATATAAGTAAAAAAAATAATTTTATGCAAGAAATATCTAAAGGTTTTTTATATTTTTTTTATTACAATTTATTGATAGCCAATTAATTGTAACCATAATTATATTTGCTTATATTATGTTTTAGTTTCAAGTCAAGTACTTAAAAAACAAGTAAGAAGGCAAAAGTGGTCATTCCTTTATAGTTGCTATCTTTTATAAAAAACTAAAAAAGCGACAACTCCAATAAAGGAATTACCGCTTTTATATTTATCAACGACGAATAAACTCGTCGGTACATTTATACAAAAGTATACCCCAATTTATTTAGTGGCAAACTACGTATTCGTTCTCCAGTTGCCGCAAAAATAGCATTCGTTAAAGCTGGTGCTGCGGGAGGTGTAGCAGGTTCACCCACACCGCCTGGATATTCGTCCACTTCCATGATATGAACCGCTACGGTTGGTGAAGTATTCATTCTCACCATTTCGTATTGAGGGAAGTTTTGTTGAACTACTTGCCCATTATCCAAAGTGATTTCATTGTATAATGCGGCAGTTAAACCATAAATAATACCTGATTGCATTTGCGCTTCAATCGTATCTGGATTAACGATTCGACCACAGTCAATCACACAATATACTTTATCGATGCTGATCTCCTTCTCTCCAGTTTTAGTGATTTCTGCCACTTGACCAACAATAGACCCAAAAGATTTTAAGATAGCAATACCTCTATATTTTCCTGCTGGAAGTGGTGTTGACCAACTAGCCATATCGGCTACTTTGTTCAATACTGCCAAGAACCTTGGCGCATCTGGCAAATCAGATTTTTGAATATGCTTCTTTCTAAATTCGTAAGGGTCTTGACCAGCAGCATGTGCCATTTCATCCATAAAAGACTCTGAAAAGAAGCCATTTTGAGAAGCACCTACACTACGCCAATTTCCTACTTGGATAGCAGGTAATTCTAACTGTCCAAATTGAACAGATACATTATTCCTCCCATAAGGCAATTCTACTGCACCTTCTGCGGTTTGTGGATCCTTTTCTGGCGGCTCTACCATTGCTGGCATCAATCGCTTCATAAAAGAATTAGAAACTGACTGCAAGGCTATTTTATTCTCCCAAGCATCAATCATTCCATCTGCACCAACAGTTCCACGGAATTTACTAGCTACCGCTGGACGATACATTCCGTTTTTCATATCCTCTTCTCTAGAAAAGGTTAATTGAATGGGTGTGCCAGGCATTTGCTTAGCGACCATCGCAGCCTTTTTTATAAAATCCACTTCGATTCTTCTACCAAAACCACCCCCTAAATAAAGAATATTTACGTGGATATTTTCTTTTTCTATTCCAGTAACCGCGTTAATCGCATCTCTTACAGAAGAACCTCCTTGATGACCTACCCAAACTTCGGCTTTATCTCCATTGATGATCATCGTACAATTTAAAGGTTCCATCGTAGCATGAGCTAAATAGGGAACTTCATAGCTTGCTTCTATCACTTTAGCATCTCCACTTAAAGCTGTAGCTGTATCTCCATGTTTCTCTGGATTACCAATCATTTTGGTATCGTCCCCAACAATCTCCCCTAACATTTTAGAAATATCAGCAGAAGAAACATTTTCTAAAGTGTTGGCTGTTTCGTCTAAATCTAATGCCATTGCAGCATTTTTAGCTCTCCAAGTATTGTCTGCAACAACAGCTGCCCCTAAACCATTTTCCAATAGCACCACTTTCTTCACGCCTTTCATTTGCATTACTTCGGCCTCATTGGTTACGCCATTGACCGTACCACCAACATAAGATGCATGTCGAATCGCGGCTACTAACATACCTTCTGGGCGAGCATCAATACCAAATCCAGCTTTACCCGTTACCTTTTCAGGAATATCTAAGCGTTGGACTCTTTTTCCTAGTAATTTAAAGTCTTTTTGCGCTTTTAAAGGTGGGTTAAAATCTAATTCTACTTTAGATGCAGCCTCGGCTAAAGACCCATAGGTCAATTTCTCTTTGGTCTTTTTATTGATGACATGCGCACTTTCTGCATAACAATCTGCTGCTTTTACTCCCCATTTCTCAGCAGCAGCGGCAATTAACGCCTCTCTTGCTGTTGCACCCATTTCTCTTAAATGATCATATAAGTCTTTGACAGACGTACTACCACCCGTTCCGACTACAGGTAAAAAAGAGGCTACTTTCTCCATTACAGAATAACTAGCATAAGCTCTTCGAGGATTTGGATCTAAGAAAAGCGTATTCGCATAAGGCGACTCTGGCTGAGGATGCATGATCTCAATTTGATTCATATCCACTTCTAGTTCTTCTGCCAATAACATTGGTAGAGAAGTGTAAACCCCTTGTCCCATTTCAGAACGAGGCACTGCCATGGTGATGGTATTATCAGGGGCAATTCGCACCCATGCATTTATGGAAGCACCGTCTCCCATACCTTTTCCAGAATATTTTTTAATGGCGTTATTTACATACATGTTGCCACCAACAGCCACAATTAAACCAGCACCAGCTAATCCACTAGTGGCGATAAACGCTCTACGAGTCCATTTACCCATTTTTATTATTTTTTTGAGAAGTCAGAGGTCAGACCATCCATTTCATGGATTGTCAGAAGTCAGACTTGCTTAGATTAATGAATAGATAAATCAGTTAAGTACAGTCTATTCAATTGTCTCAGTCTAATATCTGACTTCTGACAATGAAATGGTCTGACTTCTGACTTCTTACCCTTGAAGGGTCGTCTCTTCCGCCCGCCATTTAGCAGCCGTATGAATAGCCGAACGAATACGTTGATAAGTACCACAACGACAAATATTCGTCATTGATTGATCAATATCTTCGTCTGTTGGGTTTGGATTGGCATCTAAAAGCGCTTCCGCAGCCATAATCATACCTGATTGACAGTACCCACACTGCGGTACTTGGTGCTCAATCCATGCTTTTTGGATAGCAGATAATTGCCCATTAGCAGCAACTCCTTCAATCGTTTTAATTTCTTTACCTACCGCAGCAGAAGCTGGTAAGGTACAAGTTCGAGTAGCGACACCGTCGATTTGCACGGTACAAGCACCACAAGCAGAAACACCACAACCGTACTTAGTACCAGTCATGTTTAGTTCATCTCGAAGTACCCAAAGCAAAGGCATATTGTCCTCTACATCTACGTTGCGGATTGCTCCGTTTATTTTTAATTCCATGTTATAATTTTGAATGATTGAATGATGAATTTTGAATGGAAGCAATCTGCAAATCACTAAGCATTTCAAAACATTCTAATTATTAAAATTTTTATTAGTTTATTTCTAGTAGTAAATATAGTAATAAAATACTAATTTGGACTTAATGGAATAAATATTCTATTAAAAAATGACTTGAACTGTATATTATTGAAGTTGAAAAGACTATTTATGGGAATCTAGTATAAATTACCAAGCTCTCTAAATTAAATATCTATTATTCGTGGGGGCTTTAAATTCGTGGGGAAATCAAACACTAATTGGTCAAGTTGCTTTTATCCATTAAAATCGCTCTTTAGAATCTTCCAACTGCCATATTTCATTATCTAAATTAAAAGCGGCAAACATTGCTTTAGCTTCTGCAATTGTCCATTTTTCCCAATTTGGATTTAAATGATTGCCATACCATTTTTTTGAAAATTCCCATATTTTTTCAATGGGTTGGACATCTCCTTTAGGTATTTTATGCTTTTTAGACCAAATATCTACCTGTTCCTCATTTTCAAAAAGCAACATATTGCTACAAGTATAAATCACATTATTCCAAGCATTTTTCATGGAAATGGGAAAATGAACATAATAATTTTTCTCTTGTATTGCTCCACCAATAATATGGATAGTCACTTGCTTTCTTTCTCCACCAATGACTGTACTGATTTCAACATCATCCTGTAATAAAGCGGCGATGCCTAAAGAACACCAAGCACAATTGCCCCACCATTCTCCTTTTTGGCTCGTTACATAAAAATTGGTTGGGGCTAAAGAAAAAGGATGAATGACCCAGATTTTTGGTTCGTTCGGATGCAATACCAATCCATGAAAGTCTTGCAATTCATAGAGACCTTTGGTAATACTTGCTTTATCAGTATCCAATATCTCGGCAAGGTCTGCTACATTGGGCGCAAAACCATTGTCAATAATGGCTTTGAGAATCGTATAATGAAGGGTGGCTTTAGTTATCATTTTGCTTATTTTTTCGATTGACCATCAAACCAAATAATCTGCGTACATTCACTACATACAAAACAAGTGGCATTTTTATTCAACCAATCCAAGTTGAAAAAGGACATCCAAGAAGTATTTAATTGGATATAACGCAGATGAAAATATTCATTACTACACACGGAGCATTTTAGTGGATGCCCCATGATGTTTACGGTTTGTGGTTCTTTTTTTTCGCTGGTAAATAGTCCCATTTTGTTATTTTTTTAATCCAAATTTCCTAATAATCCTATTTTGGTTTGTGCTAAGTAAAAGGTGTCTCTATCTTCCTGAAATAAAATTATTGCCTCAGAAACATCCGTTTTTAGCAGCTTAAAATCATAATTTATAGTCACCCAATCGTCTGTTTCTGCAAAATCGTTATCAATTTCTCGGAATTCAATGGTAAAAGCGGCTTTTGTTCGCCATTCAAAATTAATCACTTCTTCGCCCATTCCACTAGTAATTATCCAAATACCTGTGCCATCTGCTTTAAATTCAAAAGTATCAGTCATCATCAAAAAAGTGCCTGCTTTAGTGGACCATTTGCCGATTAGGTTATGTTGGAATTTTGATCGGTATTGCTTGATTAATACTGCATTTTTCATAAGGTTTTATCGTTATTCCAATTCTGGTAACTCTTCCTTTTTTATCAATAATTTAATACTTCTGGCTTTTCCTCTTTCTTTAGAAATTAGTTTCTTTCTTTCTAAGGTCTTCAACATATCATTAACACTTGGGGGAGTTGTTTCAAAATATTTTTGAAAATCTGCATGTGCTGGAGCCATCCTATTCAATTTTTGATAGTAATAAATGAATACAAGGTATTGCCCTTGTTTTTTAGTGTACAATGGACTCATTTTTGATCGTTTTACTTGGTTGTTAACCACATTAATTAATTGCTAAACAAATATACACTATCTATCATTTACTTAAAAAATGTAAGTAATTTAACTCAAAAAAATCTTAAACCTTTTCTAAGCTACAAATAATTTATACTTTGCTCCAATGGCACATAAATCACTTACAAAAGCAATCGCAAAGGAGTTACTAGCAGGCAATATTTGTTATGTTGATCGACAGAATCGGAAAATAACGACTATTGTGGATTTGGAAGAAGGTATGGAAAATACGCCCGAACGACAAGCAAAACTGGAAAAATTAGAAGAGCACATTGCTAAATACTACAAAATACCTAGAATGTCTCCAGATGAGGAAGTTCATATCATGCACGATTTTATAAAAGAAGATTTAGTTGATAATAAAAAGGAACTGATAAACGCTTTAAGACGAAAAAATCCTACTCGAAACTTCATGAAAATTTTAGAACATCAAGAAGAATTAAACGAATATTGGGTGATTTTTAAAGCCAAATGGTATCAAGAATGGGTTCGAGGCTATTTATTAGATGTTTATAGATATTGATAATAAGAGGCTTTATGGAGAATTGAAATATTTGGAATTTTAAAAATCTAAGATACCGATTCAAATAGCCTCAACGAGGCAACATATCATAACTTGGGGTGCAAACCCCAAGAAATTGAATATGTGATCTACTATAAGCGCTGAAAGTGCGACATAAATGGAAGTTAGCAATACCATTACGTTTATTATTCCAACTTTTCCTTATCAAAAAACAATTTAGCATTTTTTATAAAATCTACTTTATGAATCCCTTCATGCACCGAATGCGGTTGATTGGGCACAATCCATAAATCAGAATGGGGCAAATGTTTCCTAGCCCGAAATGCTTCTTCTAATTGAACCCCTTCATCATCATCGCCAAATAATAGCATCACTTCTGTTTGAATACTTTTCAATTCGCTATCACTCACCCTTACCGTATAATTTTTAAATTGCTCAAAAAGTGCACGAATTTGTGTTTCATTGGAGTGATAAGCATTGATCCAAGGGAAATTGTCTTTATTTTCAAAAGTAAAAGCGCCTAAGTAATCTGGATGATTATTCACATCCCAAGTACCTACAGCCCCAATAGTTATCATGGATTCCACGATAGTCGGATTGATAATCGCCAATTGGAACAGCACATCTCCACCATAACTAAACCCAACAGCTTGGACAGTATCTAATTGAAGGTGTTGGAGTAAAGCTTCTAAATCTTTAGCCACCGAACGAATAGATAACTCTTCGGTAAACCCATCTGATTTGCCATGACCAGTTAAATCTATCAGGTAGACTTTATATTCTTCTTGAAAATCTGTTATAAATGATGTCCACATTCGAGACGAGAGGGTATAACCATGCAATAAGATTAAGGGTTTGCCCTCCCCATAGATTTCATAATATAAGTGGGTGTCATTGACGGCAACTCGTTCAGCTTTTTTGGGAAGCTGCCCAAAACTAAAAGTGGCGGTTAAAAATAACGTAAAAAGAAGGATGATTTTTTTCATAAAAAGCTTCGTTTTGAATAAATTAGAGTGTTCCATCAACATAAGTCATTTTTGAACAGGATAGTTCCAAATTATCTATCAATCATTCGGTTAATTTAGTCGTTTCATCCTTCTAGAAAGTTGTAACTTTGCGCACTAAAAAATAATTAAATGATAGCTGCTAAAGCCAACTGTTTTATTTCTTTTCAACAAGCAACGGATACCTACACGTTACCCGAACGGTTCACCTTTCCCTTCTATTACGAACCACATCCGCTTTGCCTAGTGGCCGCAAAAGAATTACAGCAACATCTGGAAACACAAACAGCATGGCAGCATAATTTTGGACTTGTTCCAGACAAAGAAGGGTTGGTTATTGGGAAAATGTTTGGCGTTTTAGTGGTGCAGAATAACGCGGGGGAATTAGGCTATTTAGCAGCTTTTTCAGGTAAATTAGCCAATGCGAATCATCATGATAAATTTGTACCGCCCGTTTTTGATATGCTCACAGATGGCAGCTTTTTTAGAGTTGGTGAAATAGTCGTTAATGGCATGACGACCGAACTGCAAATTTTAGAAGCGAATCCTGAATATCAAGCATTTAAAGCGATTTATGATGCGGATAAAAAACTGTCTATCAGTAGATTAAAAGAGGTAAGAGAGAAGATGCGGATAGATAAAAAGGAACGAAAAGAGCGCCGCCAAGCAGCAAAAAGGGAGTTGTCAGTAGAAGCCTATAAAGTCCTAGACCACGAATTGAGTCAAGCTAGCATCAAAGCCGCTTATTTTTGGAAAGATTTAAATAAATATTGGAAACAGCGGTTAATCGATAATGAGGCAAAATTTGCTGAATTAGCTGCCCCTATCAATGCTCTAAAAGAAGCTAGAAAGGCTAAATCTAATGGATTGCAAAAACAATTATTTGAGCAGTATACTTTTTTGAATGCGACTGGAGAGCCTAAAAGTTTGCTAGATATTTTCGCGCCTACGCCTCGAAAAACACCACCTGCAGGTGCAGGGGAATGTGCTGCCCCTAAGTTATTGCACTATGCCTTTTTACATCAATTGAAACCAATTGCCATGGCAGAATTCTGGTGGGGGCAATCGCCTAAATCAGAAGTCCGCAGACATGGGCATTTTTATCCTGCTTGCAGAGGGAAATGTGAACCTATTTTAGGGCATATGTTGCAAGGTTTAGAAGTAGATGAAAATCCGATGCTCACCAACCCAGCAGAAGGAAAAGAGATTGAAATTATTTACGAAGATGCGCCATTATTGGTCGTTCATAAACCTGCAGAGTTCTTGTCTGTGCCAGGTAAAAATATCCAAGATTCTGTTTATCAACGAATTAAAGACCAATATCCTAAGGCAACTGGTCCGCTAATTGTACATCGTTTGGATATGTCTACTTCTGGTTTGATGTTGATTGCTAAGTCAGAAAAGACGCATAAATACATACAATATCAGTTTATTAATCGCTTTGTCAAGAAACGCTACGTGGCTTTGTTGGACGGTATTGTTGAAGCAGACGAAGGGGTAATTGAGTTGCCTTTGCGGGTTGATTTGGATAATCGACCGCAACAATTAGTTTGTTATGAACATGGCAAAAAGGCAAAAACAGAATGGAAAGTAATTGAGCGAAAAGATGGTAAAACTCGGATTCATTTTTTCCCGATTACTGGTCGGACGCATCAGTTACGAGTACACGCAGCACATCCTTTGGGCTTGAATACGCCTATTATTGGGGATGATTTGTATGGGGTGAAAGGAGAACGGCTGCATTTGCATGCGGAGTGGATTGAGTTTCGGCATCCTTTGACTAAGGAGACGATCTCTTTTGAAGTGGGGACGGATTTTTAGATTTTAATCCTCCAAAACAGATAAATCCATTTTAAAATCAGGTAAAACCTTTTCTCCACTTAAAATTTTATCCATTCCTTCTATTTTTTCACTACTTCCATCAATTCGATAAATACAATGTATTTTATCGATTGGGTCAATTAACCAGGCTAATCGCACGCCGTTTTTAACCCAAATATCCTGAATTTTTTCTTTTAATTTTTCAACACTATCTGTTGGACTACGAACTTCTATGATAAAATCAGGAACTATTTTAGCAATTTTTTTTCTTTGCCAGTTACTCAGTTTACTTACTTTTTCCTTCTTTATCCAAGCGGCGTCAGGCATTCGTTTTTCTCCATCAGGTAAAATAAACATAGTGGAAGCAGAATAGGTTTTGCCTAATTTGGTTTTACGATTCCAGATAACTAAATCTGCTCCTACTTCACTTTCATAATTGCCAGAATCTAAAGATACAGGGGACATAATAATGATGTTTCCGTTTTTGTCTTGTTCGATTTTTAAGTCAGGGTTTTTTAAACAAAATTCAATAAATTGTTCTTCCGAAAAATTAGGAACAATATGTTTAACAGGTAATCCGTCAAACCACATAGTTTTATCTCTAGAGCCTGTTTTTTCTAAATTTGTTGTGGAAGTCGCTGTCATATACTGTTTAATTTTTAATAAAGATAAGTCTTTTTGGAAACTTTTCCAGTATGAAATTTATTTATTAACGGCGTCTTTAATAGAAACTCCATCCACCAAAACATCTTCCAAAGCAGCTGCCCCCTGATGAACCACCACCAACCCATAAACAGTTGTAGAAGAATCCCGCCATAAATCTCGAAACATAGCCTCTGCCTTAGGCGCTTTACTTTCCTCCATATAAAAACGTTCAAAGGGGTAGCGGACACTTACCTGAACAGGATTTTTACCCCAAACCCGATTGATGGTAGCCTTGACATAATGATTATCATCAATAGGGGCTACCTTCTCAAGACTAACTATTTCAGCAAAACCATCCGCATTCTGTTGTAGTCTGACAAAAACAGATTCACCACGAGTCCATTGAGTACCGTCAGTTATTTCAAATCTACTCGCCTGATAGTTTAGCACGACAAATTTACCTCGAAAAGGGTCACTAGGGTCGATTGGTTGGGTTTTAAATTTAAAAGTAGTGCCTTCTTTTAAAATATGCTCCTGCTGCATAATCATATTGAATGGTACAAACCATTGCAAAAGAAAAGTAGCAGTAAGCAAAATTAATGTTATTTTCTTCATAGTTGATTATTTGAAGATATTATAGACCTAGCTAAAAGACTAGGGTAGGGTAAATATAATCAACTATTGACAAAGAAGATAGAAAATAACCTAATCTCTGGTAGCAATTGCATTAGTGGCAATTATTGTTTTTCTTTTTCGAGCAATTTTATGATTACTTTGGTAGCTCTTTAAACGGCGTTGTTTAGCAACGGCTAAAGATTTCTTAGGAGGAGTTGGTGGATTGATTGATTTCGTTGAACAAATAGCGTTTTTCTGAGCACAAGTTTCTTTTGTAATTTTTTGTAAATTAGAAGTCTGCGCATTTAAAACAGAAACACCACAAGAAATTAACAATATAAATACGATTCTAAAATTCTTCACGAGTAAGTGGATTAATGAACAAATAATGGTCAACTGTTGTAAAGACGAAGAAAGATTTCTTTGCCCCTACGTTGCGCATTTTATTTTTTTAAATTTCAGGAGTAGGTGAAAAAAATGTAGAAATAAGGGGATATAAAAGTTATTTAGGATGAATAGAAAAAAAAGGTTAAAAACTTAATCTCGATTCAAAATTACATCGTTCTGACCAAGAAAAAGTATAGAAGTTACTCAGTTAATGAATTTTTGGTAGTGAAGTAGGTTTTATCGGCGGTGAATTGATTTTTACTAAGTTTTAAGACCAAATACTAGCTAAAATAGACCATTTCCTAGATGATTTATACCTTGTATTAGGGGTGTATATAGCGCATAAAATGGCTAAAACAATAATAACTACTACTTTTACCGTTAAGAATATACCTCAAAATGCTTTTCACCTAATCATTGATTTTTCCACAAAATTAAATAATAAGATAAGTTGTCAATATGGATGCAAATCATCCTTTTGTATGATTTACATCATCTTTTTTATCATTAAATGAATGTAATTTTGTTTTATATAAAAAAATAAACCCTGATAAATTTAATTTATTCGCCTATTAATTTTAACACAAAAATGCAAATCACAAAAACAGTTCTTTTTACTACTTTTATCTACTTGTTTGGAAATGTTTTTTTGCTAAATGCCCAAGCTAATTTTACGCCATTATTTAAGGCGTCAACTAGTCAAAGCAGAAATAATTTTCAAACCGACCAAAAAGATACGAAGCGGATTAATTATTTGCAATTAAATAATACGGGGAGAAATAGCCTAGCGAATTTGCCCGATAAAATGCAATTCAATCTTTTTCCTGATGTGGCGATTGATGTTTATTTAGAGAAATCTGAAAAGACCTATTATAAAAATATGGAGGTCTATCGAGGAAGAAGTCAAGATAGAAGATTTGCGCATTTGCGGCATTATAGAGATGTGATTGTAATTTATAACCCCAATACGGGAAAAATAACGGCACAAATCGAAACAGATAAAGGCGCTTTTGAAATTAGTCCGACAAGAGAAGCAGGCAGGTATAAAATTTCAGAATGGGAGAGTGGGAAAATTGATTGTCAGAATTTTCACGAACGAGCGACGCATCAACATCAAACAGAAGCCAATGGTAGAAATAGCGGTTGTAATGAAAGAGACGCAGATGGTAAATATGTAGCCGATTTATTTGTTGGCTATTCTTACGAAGCATCGGTTAGGGCAAATGATATTGATGCCCATGCCTTGAGTTTGGTAGAGATGGTGAATAATGGCTTGACTAATTCACTAGTGGATAATATATACATTCGATTGGTTGGAACGGCTATTAGCGAACATAATCCAGGGGTTGTGACAAGTGTTTTAGGTGGTGTTTGGAATTGGTTTGCCGATGAAATTGCTTTGACAGGAGCAGATTATGTCGCAAGTATCCAAGTACCAACGGGTGGACCGAAAGAAGCTGGAGGTTGGGCAGGAGTTGGCGGATATTCTAGTGTCAATAGTATCAATAGTGCAGCGGCTGTTTTTCGTCACGAATTAGGGCATAATGTCGGAAGTAGTCATTGTACGCCAGGGATTTTACCTTATGCTTCTGGTTTTAATAATGGCAATGTTGCAACCCACATGTGCGGTAATAATATCAATTTCTACTCGACTCCTTTAGTAAATGATGCGAATGGAACACCCATTGGAGATGCTGCAACCGCAGATAACGGAAGAGTTTGGAAAGAACGAGCACCTATCGTTTCTGCTCGAAGACAACACACTATTTTATTTGATGAAAATGATACTGGTTGTGGAAATAGTAGTTTAGCTAATAACAATTATTACATTCAAAATATTAATAGTGAAATGTATTTAGCAACGGCCAATGGAAGTACTGCTAGAGGAACTAGGTTGGTACAAGTGGCTAATCAAGCAACCAACAATCAATGGAAATTACTAGACATCGGCAATGGTAAATTCAGAATTTTGCATACTAGTTCTGGTAGAGCCGTTGATTTACCTAATGGTTCGGAGGAGTATACGATATGGTCTTTGCATGGTGGAAATAATCAAAAATTTACGATACAAGAAGTAGGAACAGATACCTTTAATATTATTGGCAATAAAGGACAATGTGCGCAAATTAGAGCTGCCAGTTTGATAGCAGGAGATACGGTAGTACATCGAACATGTGAAGATAACTCAAATAACCAATGGCGATTTATTCCTGTACCCAATAGTGATATTTTAGATATTGAAGTGGCTACCACCAATGTCAGTTGCTACGGCGAAGAAAATGGTACGGCAACCGCAACAGTAACGGGAGGGACAGGGAATCATACCTTGACTTGGAGTACAGGCGCAACAGGAATGAGCCTTAATAACTTAGGACCTGGGAATTATTCTGTAACAGTCAATGATGGATCGACTAGTTTTCCTCATACCTTCAGTATCAAACAAGTAGCCCCTTTTGAAGTTAATTTAACCAAAGTACAAGCAACTTCCTTAGAAGGCACTAACTCAACCGCAACCATTGTTATAACGGGCGGAACAGCACCTTATACTTACGCTTGGAGCAATGGAAATACGGGTACCACCGCTACTAACTTAAGCGCAGGTTTACACGATGTGACCATTACGGATAATAACGGTTGTGCTTTAACCAAAGAATTTTTCATTGACTGTCCCGATAAATTCAAATTATGTGATGATGGCAATGCGAATACCTATGGCGACCATATTGATACGGAATGTAATTGCGTAGGTAAAACATTTACTTGTGGTAATGGTCTAGTGGTGGCGAATGTAGCTGTTGGTAAAACTGCCACTCAATCTAGTACCAACGGGTCGGGAGAGGCTAATCAAGCAATAGACGGAAATAGAGATGGTGTTTTTGGTAATGGTTCGGTAACGGCTACTAATGCGGTAGAGGGCATAAAAGCTTGGTGGCAAGTGGATTTAAAAGACAATACCGACATTACAGGTATTTTAATTAGCAATAGAACCGATTGCTGTACAGGTCGATTAGAGGATTATCACGTATTTATTTCTACAACCCCTTTTACTAGTGATGATGTAACGACCACCCAGAATCAAGCAGGCATTGTGTATCATCATTATTATGAAAATGCGACACCACTTCCTGATACGTTAATCGAATTTGCTGCAACTGGTCGATACGTTCGGATTCAATCGGGTAGTGACCGAGTGTTAAGTTTGGCAGAGGTAGAAATTTATGCTTGTGGTATACCAACTGCTACAAATATTACCGCCAATCCACTAGGAGAAAATAATTATGAATTAAAAGGCTACGTGATTCCTAATGGGGCGACTATTAATAGTATTGCGATAGAACATGGGGCAACGGACTTTGCGAATAGTAATTCTATCAATCTAACGGGCATTGGTTCCTCTGACACTTTTTACATCAATACCATTGTAAATATTGGCAATGCGACCAATTACCAATTCCGTATTAAATACGATACACCTACTCAGAATTACACGACCAATGCTTTTCCTTTTACTGTCACTACAGACTATTGTACCCCAACCGTTGATAATACGTTTTGGTATAAAAGATTTAACAGAGTTACATTAGGAGATAAAGTTTATACAGATGGCGGAAATGTTAATTATGAAGATAAAACCAGTTTTTCTTTTGGGGAATTTGAAATGGGAAGCACACATACTTTTCAGATATCGACTCCTGGCAGTTGGTACAATTTGACTTATTTAGTTTACGTTGATTTGAATAATGACAATGATTTTGATGATTATAATGAATTAATAGGAATGGGGCTTCCTACTAGTGACCCAACAGATGTTACCATTCAGATTCCCACAGAAGATGTTTTGGTCAATAGAGATCTAAGAATGCGAATTTTAGGACATGAAGGTGGTGCTTTTACGACTTGTTATTCGCCTATTGGTAATTTTAAAGATTTTACCATTCGAGTCAAAGCAGGCGCTTGTAGCGGAACTGGGCATTTAGTACCTTTTTATGCCGATACGGATAAGGATGGTTTTGGAGATGAAAACGTTGCCATTGCTAGGAATTGTTCGGTAACCGTAGTCGATGGATTTACCACAATTGTTGGAGATTGTGATGATACCAAATTTACGATTAATCCAACTGCATCAGAAATTTGCGGAGATGGTATTGATAATAATTGTGATGGGGTTATTGACAACTCTAATGTTGCCTTAGGTAAAACCGCTACTCAATCTTCTACTTTATCGAATGGGAATAATCCAATTGCTGCCAAAGCAGTAGATGGTAATACGAATGGTAGGTTTAATAATAGTTCTGTGACACATACTAACACAGAAACGAATCCTTATTGGGAAGTAGATTTAGGAGAAAATTATGCTTTGGATAGTATTATTTTATGGAATAGAACCGATTGTTGCGCTGATAGATTATCTAATTTTTATGTCTTTGTATCAGACACGCCTTTTAGTAGTACCGATCCAACTACAACAGCTAGTCAATCAGGCGTTTGGTCAACCTTAACGGGAAGTCAATCAGCGGCAAAAATCTTGTTTGAACCTAACACCAATGGTCGATATTTAAGAGTACAAATTAATGGTAGAGGCATTCTAAGCCTAGCAGAAGTACAAGCTTATGCTTGCTTAGGCATCGACCCACCATTTGACTGTACTTTTTACGCCGATACAGACGGAGATGGTTATGGTGATCCAAATAATGCCTTAACGCAAGTTGACTGTAATACTGCACCACAAGGATATGTGACCAATAGCCAAGATTTTAACGATGCAGAAAGAACGGCTTATAATGGGGCTATGGAATTATGTGATAATATTGATAATGATGGCAATGGGCAAATTGATGAAGGTGCCGATTATGATACCGATAATATGAGGTTTGTCAACGAAACAGTCCCAACTGAGGTGTACACCGCTAGTCAAACCATTATAACCGATCAAGTAGTTACGGTTGCCACCAACACAGATGTACGCATGATTGCAGGACAATCTATTACCTTCAAAGCAGGATTTGAGGTAAAGGCAGGCGCTAACTTCCATGCACAGATTATTACGGATTGTACCAATACTTTCCAAGAAGAAGAGATTGCTGCTACTGCTAGGAATACTGCAAATCAAGCAACAGTACTAGGCGAGCAAACTGACAAATTGATGGAAGGAAATAGTATTATAACTACTGATAATCAATTGATTATGAAAGTGTTTCCAAATCCTTTTACCGAAAGTACGACTATAAAGATAAATATCAGTAAACCTGCTCCAATCAACCTACAAGTTTTTGATATTAATGGTCAATTAATCACTTCTATTTTGCAAAAACAAGTGTATGAGGCAGGCGAATTTGCGATTCCTTTTCAGGCACAGCATTATGTAAATGGCATGTATTATTTTGTATTGACAACTGCTGAGGAGGTCTTGACGGAGAAGGTAATGGTGATTGGTCACTAAGGAAAGATACATGCAGTTATATCCGCTGCCAAACATCCGTTGCCTTAAAGTCTAGCTTTGGCAACGGATGATTGGCAACTGATAATATTATTCTAGTAGGCTGTTCAAATGATTGTGCTTTCGTGAAATTTTAGTAAGTAGCGCTTTAACTGCCTACTGCCTGTTTTTGTTTTAGTGTGCAACGGTCTCCAAGCCAGCTTTTTTCCAAGCCGTCATACCGCCTTTTAAATTATGGTAAGTAGAAATACCCACATCTTCTAAGGCTTTACAAGTCTTGCCGCTTCGACCACCACTTTTGCAATAGACCATATAAGTTTTACTTTTGTCCAACTTACCTAATTCCATTTTAAAGTTATCACCAAAAAAATCAATAACTTTTGCACCTGGAATCACACCTTGGGCAACTTCCTTGGGCGTGCGGACATCTAAAACAACGATGTTATCATCTTTTTCCATGGCCGCCTTAAATTCAGTCGGATTCAAATCGACTATTCTTTCCGTAGCTGCTTGCTGGGCATTGGTTTGGCAACTAAAAATAGCTAAGACGAATAATAAGCTGAGAATATTAAATTTGCTAGAAAATTTCATTTTTTGAAAATTAAAAACCCGTCAGCCTGACAGCTAGTCGGGCAGGTTGAAAATTGAAAATTATAAATTGAAAATTGTCTATTCTTCTGCCTCAATCGGAATATGAACAGGTTGATCTATTTCCTTCCGAGTTGGCAAATTGATGTCATTCATAGCAGGAGTAGCCACAACGGCAGCTTTCCCTAGTCCATTTAAGTTTTGCTGAATAAAACTACTAGGAAATTGTTCGACCCCAGGAAAACCCAGTTTTATTTCTCGCCCATTATGTGGCACATAAGCGGTATCAAACAGATAATCCCAAATGGCTAAAGTCAAACCAAAGTTAATACCATAATGACGATCTTCAGGTAAATGATAGGAATGATGCCAAATATGCATTTCTGGGCTGTTGAAAATGACTTTCATCATTGGGCCCATAATAAATGCGCCAATGGCAATACATACACCAATCGTCAATAATTGAGTCAATAGATTTGGGTCTTGTAAAATAGAAATGTCTACTAAACTATTGGCGACTAAAATACCAATTAAACCACCAACAACGCCACCCGTTACTCGACCACTTACTGTAATATTCGCATGATTATAATGTCCCCAAGCCAAAGCAAAAATATGAATGATGAAAAAATCATACAGTCCAATTCCGAGTAAAGCCAAAGGAATATATTCTAAAGTTCGATAGACTACATTTTCCATCCAATGATAGCGCAATTGTGCTGCAAAGCCCATTTCCTCCACCGAATGATGTACTTTATGAAATTCCCATAAGAAATCAAAACGGTGCAATAGTCGGTGAATCCACCATTGCACAAAATCTCTGACGACCATGCCTATTAATAATACCGCCCATAAAGGCCAAGTTTGCATTGGATTTAAGACTTGCAAATTAACGCCTGAAATAGCCATAATCCCATCATTAAATAGATTGACGACAATATCAGAAGCTGCATTATAAATAATCAAGGAAAACAGAAAGAAGTTGAAAAACATATAAAAAGTATCCAACCAAAAATCTTTACGAGGAATGGCTTGTTTTTTCCGCCAAGGAATCACCACTTCTAAAATTAAAAAAGCCACAGATACCAAAATCAGCCAATAGAAATAGCTATGCCAACTAGGATTGGTAATGTCCTGCCATAAATAATTGGCATATCCTTTATATCCGTTAATAAAAATATTTAAATAATGTTCCATGTTGTATAATTTATTTGATGAGAGAGTGAGGGGAGTAGTCAATGAGTTGATGAGATTGATGAGTTAATGAGAACTCAATCTGATTTCATAATCTTAATACCTCATTTCCCTCATAACCTCACTATAATTCCAAAATATACCACTCAACCGCAGCCACATTAATATTCGTTCGGCGCCCAACTTCTTCGGGTGCATAATTTTTTGCTAAATAATCCAATATTTTTGGTTCGTTGACGCCCAAATCCCAAAGCCCCTGCGTTTCCTGCATCCAACGAATCATTTGTAACCAACCTTCTCTAGTCGCTCGATTTTGAGCTACTAATTTACCCGAATGACAAGCGGTACAATGTGCTCGAACTAGGTCAAAATTGGCGTCGTAAATCAAGCCTGTTTGTATGTGAATCCCATTTTCCACTTTATCCCAATCTTCATCAGTTGTTGTAACCGAATGACTCACTCGATTACCTGACGAAATAGGCGCTTTTTGAAAATCAAAAGAATCCCCAAACAAAGTATATAAAATAAACAGACAGATACCAAAAACAAAAGTTCGGAGTATGGTCATTAATAAACCAAAGTTACTCAACCAAAGTTTAGTTTGTAAAGGACTTCTTTTATCAGGCAATTTATTTGACATATTAATGATTGTTAGGGTGACCGTGAACCAAATACCGTAAACCATGTACAGTCATTACACGATTTTTACCGCAATTCGATGACAAGCATTATTCAAATAGCCTTTTGGATTCCAACCAGGTAAAACCATTGGTTGAGCTTTTCCTTCGCTATCGGTGGCTTTTGCCCAAATTTCGTAATAGCCCTTTTTAGGGAATTTGATTTCGGTAGAAAACTGTTGCCATGCCAAGCGATTGGCAGGTGCAGATAACTCACAAGTCTCCCAAGTTGAACCAAAATCAATGGAATAATGCATGGTTTTTACAGACAAATTTCCTGCCCAAGCATGTCCTTTTACAGGTAATGTTTGCCCAAACTGAATCGTTGCCCCAGTTTTAGGAAAAGTAATCAATGATTTGACGGGCATCGACTCAATAATGCACATATCCTCATTGGGTACTTTCGTGCCAGGAGGAACGGGTTTGCAAGGTACTCGATAAGAAGGAGCCGCCATTTTGGCACCATCATGTACTTTATTTCTAACCACTATTTTATGCAACCATTTACCTGAACAAGAAGCTGGATAACCTCCGAAAACCAAACGCAGCGGATAGCCATTTAAGTAGGGGAGTGGTTCTCCATTCATCGACCAAGCGATCAAACTTTCATTTTCCATTGCCTTGCTAATCGGAACGCCTCTAGAAATTGGATTTTTGGTTGGATCACCCGATAAATGCGTATCCTTTCCATAATACCCAATATAAACCGCATCCGATTTAATCCCCACCTCTGCCAAAACATCTTTCAATCGAACACCCGTCCAAGCCGCACAACCAACTGCACCAATAGACCATTGATTGCCTTTAGCGGGTGGATTAAATTCTTTTCGACCATTACCCCCACATTCTAAAGTTAATTGATACGTATAATTTTTGAATTGACTTTTTAATTCGTTCAGCGTATAAGTCTTAGATTTTATGGCAGATTCTCCTTCAATCGTTACCGTCCAAGTATTGAGGTCAATACTAGATTTTTGGGGTGGAATGCCATTATTTCTTACAAAGAAACGATCGCCAGAGGTAATCGCTTCATCCAATAAATGAGCGGGTGCTTCCGCATTAATCGGGCGATCATTCAATACCGTCATTTCAGGATGCTTATCGGGTAAGTTGAAAGATGCATCGTTTTCTAAAATAATTGGTAGTAAATGCTTAGGCAAATTATTGGCAAACACAATGTCCATCCCTATGGCTAAAGATAAGGCAGTTAAACTTCCATTTTTTAGAAAATTTCGTCTGTTAGAGATGCCTTTATTTTTCATAAATTTTATCTTTTAATACGATTGGTTTATTTAGGTCGAAAGATAGAAATAAAAAGGGGGATGATTTAGAATATACCTAAGGATTAATAAAAAATTACCAGCAAAGTACATGCAATCCAGAAATTAGAACGTGACTTTTATCACATAAAGCAAAAAATAGGAACTAAAAAGTAAAGTTGCGGACAACTGGTAGCACAGGATTTATCCTGTTCGGGACGCTGACCTTTAGGTTAGTAACTGATGTTACGCAAAGAAAAATTATTGAGCACCAAAAGTGCGGCATATACCAGCATTGGGTGTTAACCCAATGTTTCTAAGTCATCCCGAAATAAAGCACCAAAGGTGCGACATAAATCGTGTGATGTTTCCCATGTCGCTCCTTCAGAGCTAATGGCTATACAGCATTTCATTTCCATAGGGCTTTCGCCCTATGTTAATTTATACCGCACCTTTGGTGCTGCTGCGTAACATCAGTTAGTAAACTCCATGTGTTCGTATTTTGAAAAAAAATTAATCAGGTCTAAAGACCTATATCCAGAACAGGATAAATCCTGTGCTACCAGCTTTAATACTCTACACAGCTTGGGTTATTTACCCAAATGATTCCATTTTAAAACAGGACAAAATAGGTTCAATTTATTTTTTCAGTATAAAATATTATTGCTAAATAAGCTAAAATATGATTTAAAATTCTGTATTAGTATTGTTTTAAGAAGTGTTTGGAAATTTTATTTCATTTATATCATTTTTTTGTAAGAAAATTTTCTTAACATAAAAACGAATTTTGTTTGGTGCTTATACCATTAAAAAAGGAATAATTTAGTTTTTAAAAATAATACAAAAGAAAAGCAAACTAATTTAATGGAAATGAATGTTGTAAAACGTTGATAGTAAGTTGGTTATGAAAAAAATATTTTCCCTACCTCTTTACTTAATGTTGAATTACTCCTAATTTTGCAGTCGATTTGAAAAACAGGCGAATTTTAACCTTAAATATCCACATAAAAATTCAATTTTGAAAGAAGAATACATTAAGTGGTACTCCCCAAATCTTGGAAAAGAAATTGAAACATTAGTTTTCGGACATGCAGGACATCCTGTCATTATTTTTCCTTCCACTAAAGGTCGTCACCACGAGGCGAAAGACTTTAAATTAATAGAATCCGTTCGTTGGTTTATAGAGGAAGGATTAGTCAAAATTTATTGTCCAGATAGTGTAGATGCCTATAGTTGGTATAATAAAAGTATCCATCCCGCCAATAGAGTGAAGAACCACCTTTGGTATGATAAATTTATCCTAGAAGAAATAGTAGACCCTATTCGTAGGAATCATGGCTACGAAAAGGTGGCTGTTGCAGGTGCTAGTTTTGGGGGATTTCATGCCGTCAATTTTGCGTTTAGACATCCTGACCGAGTGAGTCATTTATTTTCTATGAGTGGTGCTTATGATACAAAATCCTTTATGGATGGGCATTATGACGACAATGTGTATTTCACCAGTCCAATGGATTATATGCCAAATAATAATCATCCAGATTTGTGGAAGATGCGGATTGTTTTAGGCGTAGGAGAGTGGGATATTTGTTTGAAAGCGAACCAAGAACTTTCTGCTTTGTTAAACAGTAAAAACATTCCACATTGGTATGATTTACGGAAATGGGCGAAACATGATTGGCCACTGTGGAATCAGATGTTTCCACATTATTTATCATTAATTCACCAGTAGGGATCGTATCAAAAGATCCGTTTTGAAAAAAATGACCATTAAAAGTTCTGATTTTTTGAATTGCACAGAACTTTTCCCCATTTGGAGGGGGTTAGGGCAGGGTTGTACAGTTCTAAAGAATTATAATGTGATATTTTGAAAAGCGAAAAAGTTGTTTGAAATTGTTGGCAAAAAAAAAAACTATGAGTTTACTAGAATGTTTTGAGCAACTAATCGACCCAAGAAAATCATCTGGACTTCGGACTCCTTTACCTGAATTACTATGCATGATAACGATGGGTTATCTAAGCGGTCATACAGGTTATCGAGGTATAGGTACATTCATGAAAGGAAATAAATCGGAATTCATGGAAATGTTTAACTTAAAACATCCGCCCATAGGAAAGACCCAGCTTAGAACTGTCCTACAAAGACTAGATTTTGCCTCCATTAATCAGGCTTTTTTCCAATGGATGAGCACTTTTGTTAGTGTACAGCCTGGAGAATGGTTAAGTGGAGACGGTAAAGCATTAGGTAGTACAGTTAAAGATGCACATGGTAATGCCCAAGAATATGAATTAATGATTCGTCTATTTAGTCAAAAACTTGAAATAGTGACCCACTCTGCTACAACCAAGAGTAAAAAGACCGAGCTAAAAGCTATGCAAGCCTTATTACAAACCCTTGAGGTAAAAGGAGTTATTATCACTTTGGACGCTTTGCATTGTCAAAAAAAACGGTAGAAATAATTGTTGATTCCAACAATCACTATTTAATAGAGGTCAAGGGGAATCAAAAAACACTTTTGAACCAACTAAAACAAATTAGGCAGACCAATACACCTATTGATACTTGCCATACCAAAGAGAAAAACCGAGGAAGGAAAGAAAATCGGTATCATGAAATTTATGTTTCGACCAATACTATTCCAAATGATTGGAAAGCGGTTAGCAGAATTATCTATGTTCACCGTTATGGGCATCGACCAGATAAGAAAAAGGATGATGGATTATATTCTGAACACCATTATTATATTACTAGCTACCCATTCATCAATGCTCAAAAGGTGGCACAGGGAATCAGGAAACACTGGGGTATTGAAAATAAAATTCATCATGTCAAAGATACTCATTTCAACGAAGACAATAATGGCATTAGACATAATCATGCTGCTGCTATTCTATCCATATTTCAAGATATTACTATTAATATTTACCGATGCAAGGGATTTAACTCCCTTAAAACTGCAACTACTTTTTTTGCCAACAAAATCAATGAACTTTTTCGGTTCTTAAAGGCTAATCATATTAGTGATTTATAGAACTGTACAACCCTGGGGGGTTAGGGGGAGGATTTTGAAATATTATTCGGCTGAAAAATATTTGCCGAATGTTTTGATACAGCATCTCATTTATTACAACAACCATTATACAGTTCAGCGAACTGTATTAGCTCTAATCATCAAACTAAATTGAACCGTCGTATGAAAAAAATTGGAATTTTATTCGGACAAGAGGATACCTTTCCTTGGGCTTTTATCAATAGAGTCAACGAAAAAAACATAAAAGGCATTACCGCAGAAGCCGTAACCATTGATATGGTACAACAAGCTGCACCAACGGAATATGCGGTTATCATTGACCGAATATCACAAGATGTTCCATTTTACAGAGCGTATTTGAAAAATGCGGCTTTAATGGGGACACTTGTTATCAATAATCCATTTTGGTGGAGTGCGGACGAGAAATTTTTTAACAACTGTTTGGTAGAGAAATTAGGCATTCCAGTACCTAAAACGGTTTTATTGCCTTCAAATGCTCGACCAGATGATACAAGTGACCAATCTTTTAGAAATTTAGCTTATCCATTAGCATGGCAAAAAATCTTTGATTATATTGGTTTTCCTGCTTACATGAAACCGCACGATGGTGGTGGTTGGAAAAGTGTTTATCGAGTTACCGATCCACAAGATCTGTATAATAAGCATGCAGAAACAGAGCAATTGGTGATGATGTTGCAAGAAGAAATTGTTTTTGATACGTACTTCCGATGTTACTGCTTAGGAACGGATGATGTACACATCATGCAATATGAACCTCGTAATCCACATCATTTAAGATATGTGATTGATGGGCCTGAAATTGATAAAAAATTATTAGCTAAGGTGAAGAAATTAACGATTCAAATCAATAAGGCCTTGGGGTATGATTTCAATACCGTAGAGTTTGCGGTTAGAGATGGTATTCCTTATGCGATTGATTTTTGTAATCCTGCACCTGATGCAGATATTAATTCTGTTGGCGCCGAAAACTTCGAGTGGATTGTAGAACACGCTGCTCAGTTAGCTATTGCTAAAGCAAAAAAATACAAGCCAGGTAAAATGAATTTAACTTGGGGAACAGTCGTTAGTGATAATTTTAAGACGACTAAGTAAAATAAGTGGGAGATTGTGAAATTGTATGATGGTATACGTATTGTATGCCATCATACAATCAGGCAATCAAACCATCTTTTCAATCTTTAATCATGAAGCCATTAAAATTAGCGGTATTAGATATGAACAACGGACACCCTAATCAGGGATTGCGTTGTATTTGTGCGATTGTAGAAAAATATCCTAAAGAAATTGACTATAAAGTCTATGATGTTCGAGTAGATAATGAAGTGCCTGATTTGAGTTACGACATTTATATTTCGAGTGGTGGTCCAGGGAATCCTTTGGAGGGCAATGGTATTTGGGAAGTCAAATTTACCCAACTCATTGACCAATTATGGGCGTATAATAAAACGGCGGAGGAAACGGCTAAAAAGCATGCTTTTTTTATTTGTCATTCATTCCAATTGGTTTGCAATCACTTCAAATTAGGGGAGATTACCAAGCGACATTCTACTTCCTTTGGAATTTTTCCAGTTCATAAAACGAAGGTAGGACAAGGGGAAAACGTACTGAATGATTTAGGCAATCCATTTTATGCGATTGATAGCCGAGATTGGCAGTTGGTACAACCTAAATTGAACGTGATTAAGAAATGGGGGGCTAAGGTTTTAGCACTAGAAAAAATCCGAGATCATGTTGCTTACGAACGAGCAATCATGGCCGTTCGGTTTTCAGATGAATTTATTGGCACGCAATTTCACCCAGAAGCCGATGCTGAAGGAATGAAACAACATTTGTTAAAGGAAGAAAACCGAGAAAAAATCATCAAAGGTTTCGGGAAACGAAAGTATAACCAAATGGTGAAATTATTAGCCAATCCAGCAACTATTGCTGCCACTAATGAAGCAATTTTACCTGCTTTTATTGAAAATGCAATTAGGCAGCTATCTAACAAGGTAGAAATGGAGATTTAACGGATAAATTTTATTACCATTGTTGCATTTTTCAATACTTTCATCCCTCAACGCCTTCAAATAAAATGATTGTATCAACCAGAACGAATTATAATAAAACCTTTACACCCGAAAAATACCTCGCCTTTAAGCAAGCTATCAATGAAACGTATGGGCATACTCCACCTTTTCGATTGGCAGAAACCCCCATTTTTGTGTCTCGGTTATTAAAGGAACGGTTAATCGAAGCTTGTGAGGAAATTAGCCAAACTATTTACCATCCAAAATTTAAAGAGTGGTCAGAAGGTGCATTCGAGGAAGGGGATTTGAAAGTTCCAAAAGAAGATGACCATACGCTTTTTTTACAAATGGATTTTGGAATTTGCTTAGATGAAAAAGGACAACCTATTCCACAGTTGATTGAAGTGCAAGGCTTTCCTTCTCTCTATTTTTTTCAAGAGTTGTTAGCTAAAAAATTCCAAGAACATTTTGAAGTACCTGAGAACTATTCCTGTTATTTTGATGGCTTGGATGCTACCAACTATTTAGCATTGTTAAAAAAAGCAATCATTGGAGATAGCGATCCGAAAAATGTAGTACTATTAGAAATAGAACCTGAGAAACAGGCGACCTACATAGATTTTCTATGCGCCGAAGCTTGTTTAGGACTAAAAGTTTTATGTGTAAGTGAGTTGAAAAGAACTGGTAAAAAGTTGTATTACTTGGATGAGAAGGGCAAAAAAGTAGCCATAGATAAAATCTTCAACCGAGTTATTTTTGATGAATTATTACAACGAAATGATTTAAAAAGAACCTTTTCTTTTAAAGATGAGGTAGACGTAGAATGGATAGGGCATCCAAATTGGTTTTACCGAATTAGTAAGTATATTTTACCCTTAATCAATAGTCAATACGCACCTCAAAGTTTTTATTTAGACCAGTTGGAGGAGTACCCAACCGATTTAGAAAATTATGTGTTAAAACCATTATTTTCTTTTGCGGGCGCAGGGGTCAATTTGCATATTACTGCGGAAATTTTAGACGCCATTCCGAACAAAGAAAATTACATTATTCAGAAAAAGGTAAAATATGAACCCATCATACCTACGAATAATGGCGAAAACGCAAAATGTGAAATTCGGATGTTAATGCTTTGGGAAAAGGGCACCGCTAAAGCAAAGATTATTAATAATTTGGCTCGAATCACTAAGGGCGAAATGGTGGGTGTCAAATATAATAAAGATAAAGAATGGGTTGGGGCAAGTGTTGCCTTTTTTGAAGAATAACACTACTCTGTGAGTATTGTGTGAAAAATCATAAATCAGAAATCTTACATCATAAATCTATCTAAATAAAGTGTGACAGATATATGATTTATGATGTAAGATTTGCCTCAAAACCTAATTTTTGATAGTAAATAGTCAATAGTATATCATTGACAATCTCAACAATATAATAAAGATGGCAAAAGCACCACTAAACATCGTCTGTATTTCTCGTTTTTTCAAAGGAAGCGCTTTTATAAGAGCAGCACATGCGGAAGGCAATAATGTGTACTTGCTGACCTCCAGCAAATTAAAAGAGGAAAATTGGCCTTGGGAGTCCATCACCGAGGCATTTTATGTGGAAGAAGATGAAAGAGAACGATGGAATATGGAACATGTAGAAAATGGATTGGCATATAAAATGAAAAATATCAAATTTCATTTATTTGTGGCGTTGGATGATTTTGATGTAGAAAAGGTAGCCCATTTAAGAGAGCATTTCCGAATCCCTGGCATGGGGGAAACGACCTCTAGGTTTTTTCGAGACAAGTTAGCGATGCGGGTAAAAGCCAAGGAAGAAGGCATTAACATACCTGAATTTACGGCCTTATTTAATGATACTGATATTCACCAATATACTTTGACGGTGCCTGGTCCTTGGATCATTAAACCTCGATCGGCCGCCTCTGCGATGGGGATGAAAAAATTGTATACGACGGACGAATTGTGGCGACATTTAGAAGAGTTGGGCGACCAACGACACCATTATCTATTGGAGCGTTTTGCACCAGGAGATGTCTTCCATGTGGATAGTTTAATTGTAGACAAAAAAGTAGTCTTTGCTAGAGTTAGCCAGTATTTAGACACACCTTTTGACGTAGCGCATGGTGGTGGCATCTTTCGTTCCCAAACCCTTGATTTTGGGTCAGCAGACGAAAAGGAATTATTGAAACTGAATAAGCAATTGATGAAGGCATTCAATATGAATTATAGTGCTACCCATACCGAATTCATTAAAGGAAAAGTGGATGGTAAATATTATTTTTTAGAAACAGCATCTAGAGTAGGAGGGGCAAATATTGCGGAAATGGTAGAGGCTTCTTCTGGTATTAATCTTTGGTCGGAATGGGCAAAAATTGAAATTGCGAAAGCCAATAATACCAAATATAAGTTGCCAAAAGTTGCTAAAAAACATGCAGGAATTGTCGTGTCGTTAAGTCGTTATGAGTATCCAGATACTAGTTCTTTTTCAGAGGAGGAAATCGTGTGGCGTATGGATAAAAAATGGCATATTGGCTTAATTTTACAATCTACGGATTCTCATGCACGAGTGCGGGAATTATTGGATGCTTATACGGAGCGAGTGGCGAATGAATTTCATGCTAGTTTGCCGCCTGAAGCTGCGCCAATGTAGTAATAATTGCAATGCATTAAAGAAGCCTATCAAAGCGTTTATACTTTTGATCACAGGTTTCTTTGGTGGTGAAAATTATCATTATTTAGGTCATTTCTCTTGGATTTATTCCCACGCCAATCTTTGTAAATTAGATGCAGATGGACAACCCGTTTTGTAAAATGGGAGACCCGTTACGATTATGGAGTGGTTAGCAGCACAAAGAAGGAAGTAAGGGATTAGCGACGAACTACTACAATTTTCTCAGTCTGTGTTTTTTTGGACGTTGCTAATTGTAGTCCCAATGAATGGCGATTACAAATTTAGATTAACGGTTAGCCTGTACTGTGGACTGCACCTCCAACAACATAGCTTTCAATTCCTTAACCTCCATAAGTTGACTTTGCAATAAAGCATTTTGTGCTTTGATAGCTTGATTTTCTTCTTTCAATAAAGCTATTTCTTTTGCCAATTGTTGGGTCGCACTCACATTCAACATGGAAATCGCTTCGTAGTCTACAGTATGAAAATCGTTGACTTGTTGGCCGTAAATGAAAGCGGTTGCCGGTTGCCAGTTATCGGTTACCGAGACACGGAAAGCGTTTTCTTTGGTAGCGATGACTTCCAATAGTTCCTTTTTATTATCAAAAATGACTTGAATTTTGTCTTCTTTTTTTAAATCAGTTGAAAGATGAACCCAACCAAATTTATCTATGGTGGCCATTTGATAAATATCTGGAATAACTTGAATAGTATTGGTGGAAACAGCTTGTGGAAAAACCTTTTTGACTTGTTGGGCAATGACTTTTTTAGTGAGTTTATCACCGTTGGCGACTTTATCTTTTAGCGTATAATCAGTAATTTCGATATTCATTAAAGTATTCAAATCTTC
This sequence comes from Saprospiraceae bacterium, assembly GCA_965277445.1. GTDB lineage: Bacteria > Bacteroidota > Bacteroidia > Chitinophagales > Saprospiraceae > JAFMDF01. The sequence goes on from CBDICY010000013.1 coordinate 1,867,958, forward strand.
CTTTGCATTGGAAATACCTTGAATGTTTTTGATACGTTCATCGGAATGTGCATGGAAAGAAAAACCTGCGATTTTATTATCCGCATAAATAGAGTAAGCAGGTGAATTTGTCCATAATCCTGTCGTCCCTGAATTATTTAAATAACCATAAGTATAAGATGCCAAGGCATCACCAGACCCTAATACTTCAAATTTGGCATTGGTGGGGGTGGTGCCGATTCCTACATTCCCATTAAATTCTAAAATGTCTTTTTCAAAATCGCCGTAGATGAGTGGAGTGGAGGAGTTGCTGTTTTCAATATATAATTTACTGCTGTCTGTAGCATAATATCCAGCTTCATTGCCAATAAAAATATTATTAGCACCCACCTCATTATGGTAACCTGCTTGGTATCCAAGGTAAGTGTTATTAGACCCTGTTTGATTGCTGTATCCCGAATTATCTCCTATAAAAGTGTTTTCAATCCCCTCTGTATTGGAATATCCTGTATTATAACCTATAAAATTGTTGTTTCCTCCTATCGTATTGGAATACCCTGCACGGAATCCAGTAAATACATTTTGTTTTCCTGTTTCATTATTAATTCCTGTTTCATAACCTGTGAAAACATTCCATCGGCCACTTGTATTGGTTTCTCCTGCTTTGTGCCCAACAAAGACATTGCGATTATCGGTGTAATCATCATTAAAACCTGCATTATTGCCGATGAAAATGGATTGACCCGTATTGGTTATCTCCAATCGACCACTATCTAATTTTAGATATTCTATACCACCAATATCAAATCGAATAATATCATCATCGCTACTTTCTTCTACCTGAATTTTGGTGTCACCATTTGCATCGGAAAAGGTAGTAATCGTAGCAATATCTGACCAATGAATACTGCCACTTCCATCCGTTGCTAATATTTGTCCCCCAGCGCCATCTATAGTTGGAAAATCATAACTTCCGTTCATGTTTAAGGTGCCATTGATTTGCAGTAAGTTATTATCAAATTCCCCATAAATAAGTGGCGTAGTAGAATTGCTATTTTCTATATAAAGTTTGTTACTGTTGGTTTCAGCATAGCCTGCTTGATAACCAATAAAGACATTATTAGAGCCTGTTGTGTTATCATTTCCTGCTTGATACCCTAAGTAAGTATTACTGTTTCCTTCCGTATTATTCGCCCCTGAAGAGAAACCAATAAACGTATTGTTTTCTCCTATGCTATTAAAATAACCTGAACTACTACCGTAAAACGAATTTGAATTACCTGTTGTGGTATTTGCACCAGCTGTACTACCTGTAAAAACATTATTTGAGCCAGTCGTATTATCGCCTCCCGAAGAAATACCTAAAAAAGTATTGGAATTGCCTGTTGTGTTGTCATTCCCCGTGTTATAACCAATAAAAGTATTAGAATTTCCAGTTGTATTGGTTTTGCCCGCTCGATAACCAATAAATATGTTATTATTACTGGAATAGTCATCATTTTCCCCTGCCTCTTCGCCGATAAAAATGGAATTGCCTGTATTCAATATTTCAATACGACCACTATCCAATCGCATAAATTCTGTGCCACTCAAATCAAATCGGATAATGTCATCATCACTACTTTCTTCTACTTGGATTTTGGTGTCAGCATCAGCATCTGTTAAAGGCGTTGTGTTCAAGTCTGACCATGTTAAAGTCCCATTACCGTTGGTTGTTAAAAATTGAGTGGAGTCCCCATCTGTTGTGGGTAAACTAAATGCGCCATTGATGTTTAATTTACCATTGATTTGTACGGAATCCACCTCAAAGTCCCCATAGATTAAAGGAGTTGAAGAACTACTGTTTTCAATAAATAATTTATTATCAACCGTTATACTTGAACCTGCCTTATATCCAATAAAAATATTATTACTACCAAAGGAAAATTCACCTGCAAAATAGCCCAACATGACATTATTATCGCCATCATTATCTTCTCCTGCACTTGACCCTAAGTAGGTATTATTGCTCCCTGTTTGACTACCATTTCCTGCATTTTTTCCAATGTAAGTGTTATGAAGACCAATTGTATTATCTGCTCCTGAATTAGTGCCAAATAAGGTATTGGAACTTCCTGTTGTATTGGTTAAGCCCGCTTGTTTTCCTACAAATGTATTATCGGTACCAGAAGTATTAGCTTTTCCTGCTTGATAGCCCATAAAAACACTTCCGTCTGTAGTAGAATTAGCTTTTCCTGCTTCATAACCAATAAAAGTATTATTGTTTCCAGTTGTGTTATTCAATCCAGCTTGATAGCCTGTTATCACATTATTGTTGCCACTTGTATTATTTTTACCTGCTTGAAAACCATTAAATAAATTATATTCTCCCCCTGTATTTGATTGTCCTGCTTGATAGCCTAAAAAAACATTTGCTTCCGAACCAGTTCCACTATAACCTGCTTGATAGCCCAGATAAACGTTACTAAATCCATAGGTATTGGAATAGCCCGCTTGATGCCCAATAAATGTATTATTATTAATAAGGTCGTCATTTTCTCCTGCTCCATTTCCCAAGAATACAGAGTTTCCAGTATTCAAAACTTTTATTCGCCCTTTATCGAATCTGAAATATTCTTTCCCTTCTATATCGAATCGAATGATATCTTCATCTGCACTTTCTTCCACTTGGATTTTGGTGTCTGCGTCTTCGTCTGCTACCATCGTAGTCGGAATAGCACTTAAATCTACCGAATTTCCGTCACTTATAGATAGGGTAGTGCCACTTAAAGAAAGGGCTTGTAATTCATTCTCCTTATCAGTGTCTCCGTCTTGCGAATTGGCTAAAGAATTGTCATAATTAGCTTGCGAACCATCGTCATTATTAAAGGGAACGATTAAACCCTCCCTCACAGCGGATGCGGTGTAGGTGTTTTGGGAAAAGGTCGCAGTATTTCTAAATTCCCCAACCCCATAAACCACATTAGCTGAATTGACGGCAATATCATTTCCATAATCATTTTCACTTCCCCCTCCTGTACTTAGCCAATTGAGCGTACCATTGGGGGCGTATTGAGCGGCGAATAAATCGTAAGCCCCTTGCGAATTTAAAGTATAGGAGCCAACCACTTCTCCATCTTGAAAATCACCTATGACCAATAAATTGCCATTAGCATCTACGTTCAAGGCATTGGTGTACATGGAAATTAAACCTGTTCCATGACTTATCCATTCATATTGATTCGCTGCATTATACTTTGCCACAAAATACATCTCTCCATTTCCTGTAAAGGTAGTATCTCCAATAGTCGTTTCATCGTATCCGTAGCCACCAATATAAAAATTATAACTATCATCAACGGCAACACTTAAAACTGCCATATCATCTGCCGAAGGAAAATTTGTTGCCCAAATAAAGTTGTTGTTGACATCATATTTAGCGACCAACCCATAGTCATAATTGGTAACAAAAATAGAATCACCAACCGTTGTCGTACCATCAATAGAACCAACAACATATAGGGTATCTCCCTTGATGGCTATATCATAAAAAATGGCCTCATCAGTCGTCGTCGTTTGTGTGGCCCATTGCCAAGTGCCACTTTTATCCGCTTTTAGGATAAAGCCTTCATTATTAGTAGCAGATAAAGCAATTGAAGCGACCGTACTAGACCCTCTAAAATAGCCGACTACATAAGCATTTCCATTATCATCTAAGGCTAATCCTTCCAAGTTAACCCTCGTGCCTAAATCTGCATGAATAGCCCATTGTTGTACGCCGCTACTATTGTATTTCGCTAATAGAATACCTTGGTTGGTGGCGGTCAAAGCCGTTCCATCCATGGTTATAGTGCCTTCAAATTCGCTAGCGATATAGACATTATCATCGACATCAACCGCAATGTAGGGGTCGGCATCAACATTCGAGTTACCTACCTTAAAATACCATTGTGCATTTTTATCTTTATCCAGTTTGGCAAAAAATACATCATTCGAACCTGAACTGGTTAACCAACTATTCCCAATATATAGACTATCACTAAATGTACCCGCTAATAGGATATTATCTTCCCTATCAATCGCTATCTTATTGATTTCTACTGCATCCGAACCTGATATGACCAATCCTTCATAAGTGGTGGCATCCGTGGTCATATTCCTTCCGCAGTCTTTATACCAAGCAGTCCCTGCATAATAATTAAAACAATCATCGTCGGTGTTATAAATCAATAAGCCTTGGGCAGGGTTTACAATGGCATCTCGTTCTGCCGCTGACATTCTTGGAATTAATAGCCCTTTATCCGTACTGGAAATGTCTAGCATAGCGGATTCATCAGGGTTGCTGCTGTCGGTATTAATGCTGACTTGCGCCTGCATATTTCCGATAAAAAGAAGAGAAATTATTAATACATGAAAAGGGATTTGACTTACTTTTTTCATAAGCTGGTGTAATGGTTTTAATCGTGATTATTAGACCACAATTTACCGTTGAATATACCAGACAAAAAGGTGTTTTTTGGGGAGGAATGCGAAGTTTGGGAAGATTTTACCCTTTCACCCAATCCAATTCCACCTTCGGCCGCACCCCAAACGCCTTTTGATAAAGCCTAGAAAAATAAGTAGCATCTTCAAAACCCAATTCATAACTAAGTTCTGAAACCGTTTTTACTGCCCCACTTTTTAATATTTTTCTGGCGTGATGTAATTGAATATTTCGTTGATATTGTTTGGGGGTATTCCCTGTTAATTTTTTAATCTTTTGTTGGAGGGTTCGAGGAGTGATGTGCAAATCAGCGGCGAGGTCACTTAATTTAAATTGGGAGTTTTTAATATTGTCTAGAATCTTTGTTTCAATGGTTTTTAGCCAATCTAAATCAACGGTCGTTATGGTAGGTAAATCACTTGTGGTGGTGCTAAGGGAATCCTGATTTTGTGCCAGTCGTTGCTGGGTGTTTTGAATTAGGTTATCAACCCTTGCCAATAATTCAACTTCTTTAAAGGGTTTGGTTAAATAATCATCTACCCCAATGCGGAGTGCTTCGATTTTAACATCCGTATGTTTTTGAGCCGTAAGCATAATAATGGGTAAGTGCAGCCATTTTTCGTTTTGTTTAATCGTTTTTAAGAAAGTGATGCCATCTAGGACAGGCATCATAATATCCGAGATGATTAAGGAGGGTAATAGAATGGTTTCGTCCGTCAAATAATCGAGGGCTACTTGACCATTTTCGGCTAATGCTACGTGATATTTATCCGATAAAATCAATTGCATATACCTACGTAAATCTCGATTGTCTTCTACGACTAGAACGGTAGGCCGTTTTTGACTATTCTTTGAAGAGATTGGATTTTCTTTAGTTGCACTTATTGTTATTGGTTTTTCTAGAATGGGTTCTTTTACTATTACAGGAAGCGTTGTTTCAAAAGGTAAGGTGACAAAAAAAGTACTACCTTGACCGAATTCACTTGCTACGCCCACTTGACCACCATGCAATACTGCCAACTCTTTGCATAAAGCCAAGCCAATGCCCGACCCTTCTTGATAATCCATGCCTTTGACTTGATAAAAACGATTAAAAATAGCCGTTTTTGCTGCTGCTGGAATTCCGATGCCTGTATCTTTGACCTCGATGTGCAGGTGTTGATTTTCTTTGAAAACGGCTAAACTAATGCTGCCATTCTTAGGCGTGAATTTGAGGGCATTACTCAAAAAATTAGATAGTATCATTTCTACTTTTGGCCCATCTAGACGTAAATGCAAGTCTTCCGCTAAAGTAGTAGTATAATTGAGTTGAATGCCTTTTAAATTGGCAGCTCCTTCATAGGCCGCAATGATTTGTTTGGTTAAGTGATTGAGCTGAACAGGTGTTTTATGGATAGTTGGTTTTTTAGCATCCAATCTAGATAATTCTAAGAGTTCATTGATGCGTTGAAGTAAATTTTGACCATTTTTTTGCATTAATTGAAGATAGGTCCCATTTCGATTAGAGAGTTCTTTGCTTTTTAAAATGCTTTCTATGGGCGATAAAATTAAAGTAAGTGGTGTTCTTAACTCATGTGAAATATTGGCAAAAAAACGTGTTTTTAAGGCATCCATTGCTCGCAATTCTTGGGCATCTTGTTGAATTTTGTCCCGTTGTATCAATAATTCTTTTTCGTATTCCTGATTCTCCTTGACTAGCGTATAAGTCATGATAAACAAGACGACGTAAAATAAATATTGAAAATCAAAGACATTCGCATAGTCTACATTATATAAAACTAGGTGGTACAAAATGAAATTGGAAATAAAAAAATACCACAATCTAGGCCCTGTTACAAAAATCGGGATAATGCAAGTCAAAACACCCAAACCAGCCTCTATTTGCTTGCCTGGCAATAGGTAAAAAGCATGACCAAAGATAAATAACTGAAAGAGAATACCTGCAATCAAAAGAATGCGCTCAAAATATTTATCTCTTAGAAGAAAGCAGACCGTCAATAAAACCCCAAAGAGTAGATTGTGCAAAGCGATTATCAATGGTTTGTCCATGACAAAATTGAGCAAGGCAAAAGTATAAGCACAAATAAGGAATAAAATGACAATGACTTTAAAGAAATATCTTTTACGTTTTTCGGAGCGGGAAACTTGTGGAAATCTTACGTTGGTCATATAAAATGCTACGATATTTGAATTAATGAGCATATAGTAGACGACAAAATTAGTGGCTAATTGTCGAGAGGGGAAAGAAATCTTGATTATTGGATGGTTGACCTTCAGTCAACCTGTGATTCTTTAAACATCAATGTTTTAGGGGTGTATCAAAACATTCTGATTCTAACTTTTTGCTCCGATTTATCGGAGCAAGCTGTGGTTGCTGGTTAGGATTTTCAATCTGACACCATTACTTGCCTCGCCTCTGGCGAAATTTAGAGTTAAAATATTATTTAAATCACTCGCCAGAGGCGAGTTAGATAGTGGTATCGGACTAAAAGTCCTTACCAGCAGCTAATTTCTTGGAAAACCACGGAATCCGTTAGAATCAGATCTTTTGAGATAGTCTCATTCTGTTCGACCCAGCAAAAATGGTTGCCGACTTGAAATTCTTTATTTTACGACTCAAGAGCGTCGTGTTACGTCAGATGGAGGTAACACGACTTTCCTAAGTCATCAACTTTATAATCGAAATTGAGATTGAAGTTTATTTAGTACCTTATTTTTTAAGGACGGTAAACTACCCAATCAACCGTTTCATATACGCCACTAATAAGCGTACGCCATATCCTTTAGCACTCTTCATTTTACTATATTCAGAGTCCCCAAAAGCAACCCCTGCAATATCCAAGTGCGCCCATTTTGGATGGTCTTTGATAAAAAATTCTAAGAATTTACCTGCGGCAATAGCGCCATTGATAGGTTTGCCACTAAAGTTGCGGACATCGGCGATATCCGAGACAATATCTCCTGCATAATCCTCCCATAATGGAAGCGCCCATAAACGTTCGTAGGTGGCTTGTCCGACGGCCATTAAATCAACCGCTAAACTTTCATTTTGCGTAAATAAGCCACCTGTAGCATACCCGAAAGTTCGGACGGTACTACCCGTCAAAGTGGCGACATCTAATACAATATCAGGGGTATAATTCTTTTGAATATACGCCAATCCATCTGCCAAAATCAAGCGACCTTCGGCATCTGTATCAATAATCTCAATCGTTTTGCCAGAATAGGAGTTAATCACATCTCCTGGTTTAACACTCTTTGCATCCACCGCATTTTCTGCCGATGGCACAATGCCAATGACATGGATATTTAATTGCAATTTAGCGGCTAATTCGATAGCCCCAATAATGGCTGCGGCTCCCCCCATATCACTTTTCATATAGTGCATATTGGTCGATCCTTTGATGGACAAACCACCCGTATCGAAGGTAATGCCTTTTCCAACTAAACCTAAGACTGGCGTATTTTTGTTAACCTTTTTAGGTTGGTATTCCATTTTGATTAAAACGGATTCGTGTTGACTGCCATTGCCTACCGCTAAAACGGTGTGTAAGCCTTCTTTTTGTAGAGTTTTTTCTCCTAAAACCTTGACTTTAAAGCCATGCTTTTTTCCTGATTGGAGGGCATAATTGGCAATAAAACGGGGCGTCTTTTCATTTCCTGGACTATCGACGAGGCGCATCGCTTCCATTTGTGATTCGGCGGTTAAAACGCCTTCTTTAACAATGGATTTGGCTTTTTTATCAGGAAGAATAAGCTGTACGGTCTTTTTTTCTGCTTTGGACGATTTCTTAGCAGTTGTCTTAAAACTGCCGATGACATAAGTTGCCAATTTCAAGCCCAAAGCGGCATGGTAAGCATATTCCGAAGACAAAGTGGATAAATCAATCGCTACTTTATCGCCCCATTTTGCTTGTTGATGAAAAGCCAAACTTCTAAAGGCGTCCGAAGACTTAGGCATATCTTTTGACGTGCCTAATCCTAATAAAAAGATTTTTAATGCCTTTTGAGGATGGTATAAAATAACAGATTCTTTAAAATTACCTTCAAAATCAATTGGTGTAGAAATACCAGATAAGTACGCAATTTTTTGGGTATCAATCCCCCCTTTTTGAAAAGGTAAAACCAGGCTAGTTAGTTGGTTAGATAGTTGAGAAACAGTAGTGATTTTCATTATTTTTTATATTGTGTGTTGGGTGTTTTAAAATAGTCGGCAAAATTAGTATTAATTTAACTGATATGATCATTTCTATTTTTCTAAAAGAAAATTCTGAACACCTATTTTGTTGAAACTCGGGTAAGCAGAGGATAAAATCTTACTTTTGAGGCTTGGTAATATAGATGTACGATAATACGAATGAAGCGTATGGTCATATTGATTACGACTATGGAGCAATTGAATTAGTAAAACTAATAGAAGTTAAGTGTTTTAGCAGATAAGCATCTCTAATCTCTTGTCTCTGCTCTCTATTCTAAATAACATAAATGAGAAAATATGCAGCATTGTGCAATATGTGGAAGTAGCGAAAATCCTTTAGTACATAATTTTAAAGGAAGGCAAAACCAACCACTTTTAGAAATATTAGAAGAAAGAATTCCCAATTGGAATAGAGCTGCAGATGCGGTATGTACTGCCTGTTTGGATGGGATTCATCAGGAATTATTGAGTGATTTACTGAATGTTCAGAATTATTCCTATGGTGGCATTCAAGTCTTGCCAACGCCAATCCGACTAAATGCCAACCCTAAATATACGGGTAGAGGGGTGACCATTTGCTTGATAGATAGTGGGTTTTATCCCCATCCAGATTTGGTCACCCCAACCAATCGAATCAAAAAAATCATAGACATTACGAACGAAAATAGAAGTCCAGACTACTTCGAACAACCCCATAATACTTCTTGGCATGGAACGATGACTTCCGTAGTTTGTGCAGGAAACGGGCATTTATCGAATGGATTATACAAAGGAATTGCAAGTGATGCAGAATTAGTGTTGCTAAAAGTATCGAATGATAAAGGAAGTATTCCTGGACCGATGATTGCCAAAGCATTGCAATGGGTTTGTAAGCATCACGCCGAATATGATATCCGAATCGTTAATTTATCGGTAGCGGATGATTACGATATTTCTTTCCACGAAAGTGAAGTAGCCAAAGCAATTAAAATCTTAACAGAAAAAGGAATTATCGTAGTGGCGGCGGTTGGAAATGACCCAAATGCGGCCATTATTCCTCCTGCCAATGCGCCAGAAGTGATTGCGGTCGGTGGACTAAATGATCAAAATTCCGTTGAGCCATTACAGCAAATCCTCTATCATTCTAGTTATGGTTGGACGATAGATGGCTTGCTCAAACCAGAATTAATTGCCCCCGCTATTTGGTTAGCTGCTCCGATTTTACCCAAAACGAAAACATTTCAAGAAGCGGACGATTTATTTGAGCGATTTTATCAAGCTTTCGGAGCAGAGAAAGATCATATTTTACAAGAGATAAGAAAACGAAAACTCATTTCTGAACATTATCAACATGCAGATGGGACTTCTTTTGCGGCGCCCATTGTTTGTTCGGTAATCGCCCAAATGTTAGAATCGAATCCAGACTTAACCGTTGGGATGATTCGAGAAAATATATTAACGACGGCACAACCTTTACCTTACGAAGACCGAAAACGCCAAGGGTATGGGGTCATACAACCAGCTAAAGCGGTGGCCAAAGCTAGTAAAGAAACGCATCAGCAATGGATAAAAATTAGTCCTGTGATTGATTATGACGCTAAAAAGATCAGCTTTTATTTTCATTATCACAATGCTTACAATATCTTCTTAAGTGGCGATTTTGTCAATTGGTCTACTCATGCCTTACCTATGGAGCAGGTAGAAGAAGGGCTTTGGGAATTAACCATTCCACTTTTAGGGCAAGGGCATTACCAATACAAATTTGTCATAGACGGTTGGATTTGGAAAAGTGACCCGATGAATTTTTATCGTATGCCTGATGGGTATAATGGGTTTAATAGTCGGTTTTTTGTTTAATATTTGCGGTAACTTTTAAAACCACACTACTCCAACGATGCAATTGATCCTTCAACAATATAACAATTGAGCCATATAGCCATTGTCCACACCTTGAATTAAATTATCCTTTTATTTTGGTTTTTCGGGGAACTGAAGTTCCCCTATACTATTTCCACCAAGGATAAAAATCAGGCATTTCAGAAGACTTCGCTGTAAACTCAGGCTTTCGCTTTTCTAAAAAGGAAGCAACCCCTTCTTTACCATCTTTCAAACTCGCATAATAAATGGCCAAAGAATCTACTTTGTGTGCCTCAATTGGATGACTAGTAGCGGCATTTCGATACATCATTTGTCGAGTTAAGGTAATGGCAACTGGGCTGAAATCGGCGATTTTACGAGCAATTTTGTAAGCTTCTTCTAATAATTGGTCGGCTGGATAAACTGCTTTCACATAGCCTCCTGCTAAAGCTGCTTCTGGTTTTAAAATTTCTCCAGAATAGCACCATTCCAAAGCGGTAGAAATACCGACTATTCGAGGCAGGAACCAAGTCGAACAAGCTTCTGGGGTAATGCCAATTTTATTAAAAACAAAACCAATTCTAGCATATTCTGACGCTAATCGAATATCCATTGCACAAGTCATGGTCGCACCAATGCCAACTGCTGCACCATTGATTGCTGCAATAACTGGTTTTTTACAATCGTAAATCGCCAAAACTACTCGACCACCTGTATCCCTTACGCCTGTGATAATTTCTGGGTCTTCTAGTCGATTGTTCATATCCTCCATGGTCGGCGCTAGATTTTCATCTAAGCCAAACACATTGCCCGCACGAGATAAATCCATCCCTGCACAAAAGGCACGTCCTGCTCCTGTAACGACAATCACTCGAATGGCATCATCGTCACTTGCTTTATTAAAGACATCAATCAATTCATTGGCCATTTCTACGGTAAATGAATTGAGCGCATCTGGTCTATTTAAGGTAAGGGTTAAAATGTAATCTTTGACGTCTAAACTTAAGGTATTATAACTCATGTATTTTTGGTTGATAATGATTAATTGTATTGTAGATAATCAGGTAAAAGATTGATGTTGTAAAAATTAATATTATAATTTAATGCCGTCTAATATCCGTGTCCCTTCAATAATCCGTGGTATTAATTTCTACCACGGATTATTGAAGGGACACGGATAATTATCACTTTTTTATCTGACGCTCTATACATTAAAATTGTAGACAATTGTTGTATTGCTATACTGTTTTATTGTTACAGTAGATAACAATTATTAATTCGAGTTCTTTAGCGCTATTAACAATATAACCATTTCGAAGCATTTCAGTTTCTTCCACAACTTAGATTATTTAATTTGCTTGTTGAAGCGTGTTACTTAGTCAGCGTTATTTGACCTTTGACTATAAAGAAAAGCAAAAATGCCAATTCCATTCAAGGCAAGGGCAATAGAAAACAAATTTAAATCCGTTTTAATGAATTTTGGTACCACCATTAGGGAACAACCTAAAGTGCAAAAAATAAGCATGATTATTTCTGAGGTCTTATATTTTTTCTTTTCTTTCATGGTCTACTTGATTTAAGTATAGTTGGACAAGCGTTGGCCTTAACTGCAATTTTAGTATATTATATTAGTTTTTTAGCTTAAAAAGGTTTTTTTTATTAAAAAAACATTATGATTGTAACTATTAGCTTTAGCTTCTATTTACGAATGGATATTAAATGAAAAAAAAGAAACGACAAGTTGGGCGACCTTCAGAGAAAAAGAGTATTGACAAAGCGGTACTTTTAAGACTGGCACTCAAGAACTTTGCAGAACGAGGTTTTGGAGGCGTTACCTTAAAGGATATTGCAGTAGAAAATAATGTAGCCGTTTCTTTATTGAATTATCATTTTGGAACAGCTGATATTTCATCTAAAGAAGATATTTGGCGACAAGCCATGCAATTGGTCGGTTCAGAAATTCAACAAGAATTAGAGGATTTATTTAAAGTAATAGAAGGCATGGATGGTTTACAAAAATTGAAATTATTCAATCGAAAAATAGTCATCAATTCTGCTAAGAATCCTGAATTTCAGCAAGTGATCGTCCAAGAAATGTTTTCTAAATCTGCTCGCTCTTCTTGGCTCACCAATGAATTATTGAAGCCGATTTATAAGAATATGGAAGAAACGATTGATGCCGAAAAAGCAAAGGGCAGAATTCGGGATATTCCACAAGCGAATATAACGAGTTTTATCATCGGTTCGATTACTATGTTTTTTTCTCGGTCTTATCAGATGGAACAGGCTTATGGCATTGATGTTTTTTCTGACGAAGCGGTCGAAGCGCATGCCGATGCTATTAATGAGTTGATTTTTAGTGGTTTATTAGTGAGGGAGGATGCCTAGTTGTTCTTTGTCACTTTGTGGTAAAAAAACGCTATACAGAAAGCCCAAAAGCACCATAAACCGCAGGTTCTGCCTCCTTCATAATCTCCAAAGCCTTTTTTACAATATCAAAAACTTCAGGTTTCGTTACATAATTTCCATTGTCACCATAAGGCGTCCGATGTTCAGTAGCCGTAATAGAAACAGGTTGCGCATCTAAAAAATGATAGCCTTTCTGTTCTTCCAATACCTTTTGCATCATAAAAGAAGTCCCACCGCCAGGCACATCTTCATCTAAGAAAATAACCCGATTGGTCTTTTTAAGAGAGTCTAAAATGCGATGTTCTAAATCGAAAGGCAATAATGTTTGTACATCTAGGACTTCTAAACCAATATTATAATTGGCTAATACTTTGGCAGCTTCTTGTGCAATAGATACACAAGCCCCGTAAGTAACTATGGTAATATCTTTTCCTTTGTTTAACACTTCTGGAACACCTAAAGGCACCGTAAACTCCTTTAAATTACTAGGCAGTTGTTCTTTCTTTCGGTATCCGTTTAATGGTTCAATCACAATTGCAGGATCGTCCGATTGTAGTAGGGTATTATACATCCCTGCAGCTTGGGTCATATTTCTAGGCGTACATAAATAGATGCCTCGTAAACTGCCTAATAACATACTCATAGGAGAACCGCTATGCCAAATACCTTCTAAGCGATGTCCTCTAGTTCGGATAATCGCAGGCGCTTTTTGCTGCCCATTACTTCTCCATCTTAAGGTCGCTAAATCATCCGTTAAAGCAGGTAGGGCATAGACTAGGTAATCTAAATACTGAATTTCTCCAATGGGGCGTAAACCTCTCATTGCCATACCGATAGCTTGCCCGACAATGGTCCATTCTCGAATACCCGCATCGTGAATCCTGTTTTCTCCATACTTTTTTTGTAAGCCCGCAAAACATTGATTGACCCCTCCTATTTTTCCAATATCTTGCCCAAAAGCGTAGACTTTATCATTGTGATCGAATAATTGATCGAAGTATTTGTTCAATACTTCATAGCCATTTACCATTGGACTTTCTTCCTTGAAAACGGCAGGAACAATAGGCGCATTAATTGCTGCTTCATTCGTGGCACTATGTAAATTAGATTGGTATTGATTGACTAATTGATGACTGTTTAATTGCCACCAATTCAATAAGGAGGTAATTTTAGCAGGTTGTTGCATACCCAAGACCAATAATACTTTTTGCGCAGTTTCTAATAAGTCTGATTTATTGCCATGTGGCATATTGACCAATGTCCTATAAATAGCACTTAGTTTTTCATTAGTGGGATTTGTAGTCATTAAAGGAGTAAGAATATCGACTAATTCCTTTTTCATTGCCTTAAAAGGCGTTTGAAATAGTTGCCAAGCAGCTTGTTTACCTTCTTTAACTGTTTTGACTAAATCTATCTTTATTTCTTCTAATTTTTCTTTAGCCGCCCAATTATTGGCTATTATCCAATCTTCAAATTGTACCAAACAATCCATCTCTTTTTCCCAAGCTAATCGTGCTTTTGGTTTATAACGTTCGTGACTCCCAGAAGTAGAATGTCCATTTTGTTGCGTACATTCTGTAATATGGATAATGGCAGGAACGTGTTCTTCCCGAGTGGTGCTTACAGCTTTTTCAAACGTTTCATATAATTTGTCATATTCATAAGCCTTTACGGTATAAATTTCACAAGCTTTTTCTCCTTGATGATCTCTTTGAAAACCTTGTAAAACAGTAGAAATATTCCCTTTAGCTGTTTGTAATTTGGAAGGCACCGAAATACCCCAACCATCATCTTGAATCACAAAAACCATTGGAACTTGGAGAACACAAGCAGCATTGACAGATTCAAAAAAGATACCTTCTGAAGTAGTCGCATCTCCTAGAACAGCAAAACTTACTTCGTTTCCATTGATACTAAAATTTTCATCAGTTTGATTGGTCGCTCTAAATTTCTTGGAAGCAAAAGCAAGTCCTAGGGCATGCGGCAATTGCCCAGCTAATGGGGCTAGGGGAGAAGTGATATTATAAAGTTGGGTATGGGCTAACCAATTACCAGCCTTATCCATCATTGGTGTAGCAAAATGATTATTCATTTGTCGGCCGCCAGAATATTTATCCTGATCAATATCTGCATATATAGCGCTAAAAAGTTCAGTAGGATTGGCGAGCCCTAATTTCATCATAAAAGTCTGATCTCGGTAGTAACCAGAAAAGAAATCTCCTTTCTGAAAACTAGCGGCCATGGCTAATTGTAATAATTCCTTACCAGAACTTTCTAAACCAAATTTTGCTCGTCCGTTCAACACTTCTTTGCGTGTAAGATTACTCACCAATCGACTTTGGTAAGCAATTTTAAAATCTGAAAGAATGCGTTGCTTTTTTACAGGGGATTTTCTAGCCGATTTGGCGGATGCTTGTTTTTGGGGCGTTTTTTTAGCTCTTTTTTCAAATAACAAATTTGTCGCAGTCATAATCAGGGTTTTTTAAAGATGAACTATGAATGATGAACGATAAATTGTGATACTGGAAAATTCATAACCTTTGAATTAAGAATTTTATAGGTCTCGATTAACAATTCATCGTTTATCTTTTATCATTCATCATTTAGAATGATTTTATTTGAAAAGGAATCTTATTTACTAATGGGACAAAGGTAAATTAAATTGTATAATGATTCAATTAAATTGTATTAAAATTTAATTATGTAATAAAGGCGAACAATTGTTGTTAAAAACCTAAATTGATTGAACTATTTTTGGAGACAAACCAATAAAACCCTTTATAATTGCAGTTTTTTACCAAAGTCAAGAATTAATGTCCAATCATCGGCACTTTATTATCCATAAACCTTACAATTTTCATAGCCAATTTGTCTTAGAGACGAACCGTAAAGTGCAATTATTAGGCGAATTATATGATTTTCCAAAAGGGACGATGGCAATTGGACGATTGGATAAAACGACCGAAGGGCTATTATTTTTGACGACGGATGGTAAAATGAGTGAACGAGTACGAGCGAAGCATATTGAAAAAGAATACTATGCCCAAGTCGATGGCGTGATTGATGAACAAGCGATTGAGCAAATGAAAAAAGGCGTGGAAATAGGTATTCGAAATGTAAAATATATGACCAAGCCCTGTCAAGCTAGTCGCTTAATTCCGCCACCTGAGTTTCCACCAAGAATTGTAAAAATTAGAGATGATCGGCATGGTCCTACTAGTTGGGTTTCTATTATTTTAACGGAAGGTAAGTTTAAACAAGTTCGGAAAATGACGGCTGCGGTCGGGTTTCCTACGCTTCGTTTATTTAGGGTACGGATTCATGGGATTTGGTTGGGAGATTTGGCAACTGGTGGTGTTTTGGAGGTGGAGGATTTTGGGGTTTAAAATTATCTTTGAATGAGTTTATTAGCGGTCGCCGACAATTAGCGAATCAGCTATAAACTTGCAATTAAAAACAAATAGAAAATGCCTTCATTTAAAAAACGATTTTCAATTTATTTAGTGGGCTTATTGTGGTTGCTAACAAATACTGCTTGCCAACAATCAGGTACTAAAGAAAAAACTGCTACCACGGAAAATCAACCAGTAGGTTTAACAAAATCTACTGCAAAAACTGCCGACGGGCAATTTATTTCTTGGAAAGAACACATCATTGACGATCCTCAGATTAGTGGCATTAACTTAAATGGAAGCGATGGTTTACAAATGGCAGATTTAGATCAAGATGGATATGAGGATATTGTTTCGGTACATGAATCCGACACCGAATATGATGGGGAATTGGTAGGACATATTCGAATTGCTTTTGGAACGGCGAATCCTAATGAATGGGAATTGGTGACTTTGGCGGCGGGAAAAGAAGCAGCGGCGGAGGAAGATATTGCCTTAGTTGACCTAAATGGAGATGGCTATTTGGATATTGTAGCTGCTTGTGAATTAGCACACTTGATTTATTTTCAAAACCCAACTAAAAATACTCGAATGACAACTTGGAAAAGATTGATTCCTAAAATTACCCAAAACAGAGGTTCGTTTATTCGAGTATTTGCGGAAGATTTAAACCGAGATGGGCAACCAGAAATTATCGCTGCTAATAAAGGCGACCAAGCCAATGATGGAAGTATAGCTGTAAACCCAGGACCAAAACCCGTTTCTTATTTTGAAATTATAGGCAACCCTTTAGTGGATACGGCTTGGCGTGAAACTACTTTGATACAACTAAATTTGCCCGTCAATGCGCAACCTATAGATATAGATGCAGACGGAGATATGGATATCATAGTAGGATCAAGAGGGGAGCGACGGATTGTATTATTAGAAAATGTTTCTACCAAAGAAATCGGCTTTAAAACCCATACTATTCAAGTTGCTGGAACAGGCATCCCTGCGGATCATCGAGCAAAAAAACCTAAATTGAAACCCTACATCACAGGCTTCAATATGGAGTTTTTAGACCTTAGTCAAGACGGGAAACTAGACATTATTTTAGCAGAAACTTTCCAATACTTGATTTGGTTAGAACAACCTAAAAATTGGACAGATACTTGGCAAGCCCATGCGATTGGACATACCGCACCCGATTGGATTGTCGGTATTAAATTGGCGGATATTAATAATGATGGTTATAAAGATTTAATCACAGGCGGCTACAGTAGAGGGGAAAGAGATACGGATGGAACGGCTACGATTAAGGATGCCTTGGGAAGAATTGCTTGGTTTGAAAATCCGAATAACCCTACTAAAACTTGGCAACGGCACGATATTTCTCGCCGAAAAAGAGGCATGTTTGACCAATTTGTTGCGAAGGATTTGGATAAGGATGGCGATGTAGATTTTATTTCTACTAGAGGGAATAGTATGCCTTATGATGGCGTGTTTTGGTTGGAACAAATTCGCTCAGAACAACCCTTAAATAACTTTGAAAAGGCTAGGGAAATGGATAGTGAGGAAATGGCATTACCTGAGGATGGTTGAGGCACCAATCCTCTGCTTATGGAACTAAGATGCTTCCATTATTCCATCATTTTTCAACTTTATCCTTTCTTTTTGCGTAAGCTGTAAAGTATTCAGATTGTCTAATAAATCTGCTTGTTGGTGAACTCGTTGGGCATCTGCCAAAATCATAGCGGCTCCTTTTTCGCCAATCATCATAGTTGGCGCATTGGTATTCCCAGAAACAATAGTCGGCATAATAGAAGCATCAATGACCCTTAATTTATTTACCCCATGAACACGCAACCGTTCGTCTACTACCGCCATCTTATCTTGCCCCATTTTACAAGTGCCAACAGGATGATAAACGGTTTCTAAATTATCTTGAATATATTTTAGGAACGCTTTATCCGACGAAAAATCAGCCCCTTCGTATAGCTTTTCTAAGACAGCGGTAAATTGTTTAGTTTTTAAAATTTGAATCGCTTTTCTACCAGCTTCTATCAATACTTGCCGATCTTCAGGTGCGGATAGAAAATTGGGCTGAATCAATACTTTATCTTTGGGATCCTTACTTTTTAATTCGACATACCCTCGGCTTTTAGGACGAAGTAAAGTGGGTAAAATAGTCACCCCATCTTTAGTAGGGTAGGTGTCCATATCGTAGAGTTCTACCTCATTATCTTCGCCTAGATTAAAAGAGGCATAATGGAGTTGATAATCCACTCGGTCGGGGCTTAAACTAGTACTGCCAAAAGCGACTGCTTCTAATGGTCCTTGGGTTAATGGTCCTTTTTTGAAAAGCAGGTAATTGGCTAAGTCTAGTACTTGATGATGGACTTTTAAATGATGATTTTGGGCATCTTGTTTTTTAGTGGCGCCTCCTACGGCAAACATCAGGTGATCTTGTAAATTTTTTCCCACGCCTGGCAAATCTTGTACACAATCAATCCCATGTTTTGCTAATTCTGCTCGATCGCCAATACCTGAAAGCATTAGAATTTGAGGAGAATTAAACGCACCTGCGGATACAATCACTTCTTTATTCGCAAGGTAAGTTTCCGTCGTTCCTTTTTTATTAAAAACCTCAATACCAGTAGCTTCTCCATTTTCAATTAAAATTCTCTTGGTATGCGTATGAGTGAGAATAGTTAGATTTTTTCGATTTTTGATAGGGTTTAAAAAAGCGACCGCTGCACTATTTCGTTTACCTTCCTTAATGGTGTTTTGAAAGGGGCCAACGCCAGCTTGTTTTTCGCCATTATAATCTTTATTTTCTTCAAAGCCCTCTTCTTGACATGCTGCTACAAAAACTTTTGCATAAGGTGTCGCAAATAATTTAGAAAAGCCAACATTTAGTTCCCCTCCTTGTTGATGATAATCGTTGGTAATGTCTTCGTTATGTTCTGATTTTTTGAAAAAAGGAAGCACTTCTTCATAGCTCCAACCTCTACTTCCTAGCTTTTCCCAATCGTTGTAATCTTCCTTATTTCCTCTGACATAAGCCATATAATTGGTAGAACTACATCCACCTAACGTTTTCCCTCTAGGTAAATAAATTTTTCTATTGGCTACATGTTCCTGTGGTGCTGTTTCAAACCCCCAATCTACTGCTGATTTATGCAGTTTTGGACAACCAGCAGGTATATGAATATACATATTCTTATCAGGACCACCTGCTTCTACTAATAGTACTTTGTTTTTTGGATCGGCTGATAACCGATTGGCTAAAACACAGCCCGCAGAACCTGCTCCTATAATAATATAATCAAATTTTATCATGGATTTAATAAGTAGATTGTTTGAAAATTCATTTAACGATACGACAATTTACTGCAACTTACATTAAATAATAGAAATTTAATAATATGAATGTTGAATTAATTGATGTGAAATTAAGTTATTTTAGCAAATCATTTTTAATGACTAGAAAAACGGAATCACCTGTTGAAACTAAATGATTTATTTGGAAGTATTTTGGAAATACTGTATTTTTAGACATTAACAAAGGGTTGTTCAAAGCAAAAATATGGAACAAATAGAATTACCAATAACCTTAAAAGAAAGAAATAATTTAGACGGTGGAGAACATCGTTTTTTCGGGACTTTTAAAGCTTTTTGCCAACTATTACAGATTTGTGAATATCCAGTAGAATATCAAGAAAAAACGATTATTATTAAAAGTGTCGAGTCAGATGCTCATGAACAAATAGTTGCGAGTATTATAGGTGAATTAGGTCGTATTTTTAAAGGGAACAAGGATTTTAAAAGATATGGTAGCAATCGCCATGTATATCTTGAAAAAGAAAAATGTGCATATTCTCCCGATTTATCCGTTGTAAAAGGCATACCTGACATTTTTGAATATTCAAAGGGAAAAACTGCCAATCAAAATCCTTGGTTGGTGGTAGAAATATTATCGGGTAGTACTAGAAAGAAGGATTTAGGAGAGAAATTACCTCGTTATAAAAGATGTAAAAGTTTAGAATATATTATATTTTTAGAACAGGATAGTTGTTTGGTAACAGTTTACAGCAGAATAGGCAATTCTTTCCGATGGACTAGTACCGATTATGATCATGTAGACCAGACTTTTGCTATTGGTAATGATGCTATTTTGGTTGGGGATTTGTATGAGAATATTGAGTTGTAGCGTAAATTTAATTGAGGCTGATACAGAATTGTATTAATTCTGTATCAGGATTTCTAAAAATCCTACCTTTTCAATATTGTTTTTCCTATTTATTTTATTAATTTTGATACATTACTTTATAAGAAATGTATTGCTATGATTATAGACCTATTCAGTCCAGAAGGGGAACGCAAATATTTAATAGAAGACGAAAGATTACAGTTTTTAGAACTTGCTAGACAAGCCGAAAACGAGCAAAGAACCTTTTGCTTGATGCTCTATTATACGGGTGCTAGAATATCCGAAGTGTTAAATATGACTTATGGAGATATTGATAATGTGGGTTTATATGTCACCATCGAGAGCCTAAAGAAAAGAAGGAAGGGAGTATTTAGGAGAATCCCTTTGCCAGAACAGTTTTTAGATGAATTGCAGATGGTACATAACATTAAAAAACATCAGAAGAACCCAAAGACCAAAAGGGATAAACTTTGGACTTGGACAAGAAATACAGGCTACCGCAAAATAATGGAGATAATGAAAAAGGCAGGAATTGAGGGAGTACACGCTTGCCCTAAAGGGTTACGCCATAGTTTTGCCATTCATTGTTTGGAAAAGAATATACCTTTGAATATGGTTAGTAAGTGGATGGGGCATAGTTCTTTAGAAGTGACCACTATTTATGCGAATGCTTTGGGGAAGGAGGAAAGGAAGATTGCATCTAGGATTTGGTGATAGTATTAGTCTAATATAAATATCTATTTGTCTATATAATTTTAAATTAAAAACAATTTATTTTAAATTATATTTTTTATTCATTAACAAAATTGAAAACAATTGAACAAAGAAGAAAGAAATTCTAATATAAGATTTCAAGTAATGACCATTATGGTAGCCATTATAGGGATGGTACTAACTTATAAACTTGCCGAAAATCAATTACAACAACAGCAACTACATTTCAATGAATCTATAAGGAGGGATAGCTTTCTAAATATAGAAAAAACAAAACTAGTAGTAGAAGAACTTGCACTCGCAAGGTTACAGTATGAAAATGCTGTTAGAAGATTTAAAACTGATAGTTTAATACAATCTAAACGACTAAATGTAGCACGAAACGAATTAAGGCTGGTTGTACAGGAAAAAAAGAATAGAGATAATGTTCTTAAAGATCAAATAAGTGATTTTTTTCTATTTGCGCTAATTGAAATTGGAACTACCATTAATAGGGAAAGTAATACTCCAGACCAAAATCTTTACTGGTTAAAAAAATTAGATAAAGAAATGAAGAAAATGCAACTTAATCCTTTAGTTTTTGAAGACGATAAAATAGCTAAAGAATGGAAAGATTCGGAATTGATAGTTTATCAATTAATTTTATTTTATGAGCAATACAAGAATAAAGATAAAGACCCTAAAGCGTTTACTTCAAATAATGGAGAAGAAGGAGCTAAGCGAATGTTTAAGTCTTTAAAAGAAAGACTATTTTTAAGTCATAAAAGATTAGTCCGTTTATTTAAAGAAAAATATAATATTATGAAAGGTTATAGTTTTGATCCAAAAGGGAATTTTGAAATTAAATAAATAACAAAAAACAAGAGCTAAATTGAAAAAAATATTAAAAAAATTTTGGGACTTCTTTAACCTCTTAATGACAGCAATAGGTGTTATTACTTTTGGAGAAGATATTTTACCCTCCTTAATAAAATGGAATGATTTTTTTGTTTTTCTAATTGAAAAAATAAGATGGATAAGAGATTTGGTTTTGCTTCCAATAACCTACCCTCTTAGAGAATTTTTCAATTTGATTCTTTTTGATTGGTGGAAAAGTTATTTATTTATAGGGTTTCTTTTATTAAATACCTACAACTCATCTTATACAATCATTTGTGGGCATTTTAGTAAAAGCTCATATATGAGCCTGCTCTTAGATAACTTCTCTTTAAAATTAAAGACACTATATCACATTTTATATAGAATCCTTTTATGGCCTATTGTTTTAGTTGATTTAATAAAGCACTATATTGATAAGGGCTATGAAAGAGAACACAATGTATATACCTTATGGGGGAAATTTATTTATTATCTTGGAATAACTATATTAGTATTGTTATTTGTAAATTGGACTATTAATAAAATTTAATTTTGTTTTTTAATAGACCGACAAAGGCTAGAACCAACGTTCTAGTCTTTGCTCATTTCCCAAGAAACAAAATATAATTTCCCGAAATAATATTTGGCGACTATCCAATAAAAACCAAAAAGCCCTACCAGACAAATCTAACAGGGCTTTTTATCATTCAAGTAAAGAAATCTAATCCTTCCTCGGAGCAGTATCCGCCATATACTGCATTCCAGCCAAACCAGTTAATAGTGCCACAGGGTCAGCTCCACCACGTAAAGTCTCTGAAGTATATTTCAAAAAGTGCCCAATATCTTCTACATCTTGCTCCGTCAAACGACCGCCAAAATTAGGCATACCATTACTCACTAAAGCACCATTTAAAATGATTTCTTTATGGTTTTTGAAAACACCTTCCGAAGAATGCGTTAAATCTGGTAAAGCGCCACCGCCTGCACCAAATGCGTCACCATGACAAGTCAAACAAAACTTGATATATAGATTAAGTCCTCGGCCAACTTGAATCGGTTCGCCTGTATGCGGTAGGGTAGTAAGCGAAGTGGCTACAGGATTGACCATTTCTGCGGGCATTTCTGCTTTACCACCTAATTTGAAAGTGAAAATACGCCCAGGATGCACATTTTTAGTGAATTTACGGGTTAACCCAACAATACCACCCCAGCCAACGACGACCGTTACATATTGTTCTCCATCTACGGTATAGGTAACTGGAGGGGCAATAATACCCGTCAATAAATCCTTTTGCCATAATTTAGAACCATCTTTGGCATCATAAATAGTAAATTGTCCAGTCGCATCGCCTTGTAAAACTAAGCCACCTTTTGTGGTTAAAATACCACCATTCCAATGTGTTAATGGATGCTCGACTGCCCAAACTTCTTTTTGGGTAACGGGGTCAAAAGCAATGGTTCTACCGTAAGGTCTCATAGGGTCTGGTGCGCCCGCAGAACCTGCACTAAAAGGCTTGTATAATTTATCGGCATAACTAACATTCCAACCTGTTCCAGAACCACCTCTAGCTACTTTATTATACGTATCTTCTGTCTCATGTGAGAACGTGATACTAGCGGTATGGGTAGGAATGTACATTAATTTTGTTTCTCTATTGAACGCTTGTGGTTGCCAATTATGACCACCATAGGCGCCGGGAGCAATTACGGTATTTTCTCCTGGGTTTTTATATCTAGCCCCTGGTGCTTCAATCGGACGACCTTTGTCATCCAAACCAGTTGCCCAGTTGATTTGCGTATAAGCAGAGCCATTAATAAATTGACCATTGGTTCGATCAATCACATAGAAAAAACCATTTTTAGGGGCTTGCATTAATACCTTCCGCATTTTACCATCAATCTCTAAATCTGCTAAGGTAATGGGTTGGGTAGAGGTATAATCCCAAGTATCCCCAGGTGTTGTTTGGAAATGCCATTTATAACTACCATCATCCGCATCTACAGCGACAATACTAGATAAAAATAAATTATCGCCACCTTCTGGGCTTCTTTGTAATTGATCCCAAGGCGAACCATTTCCTACCCCTAAATAAACAGAATTCATTTCTGGATCATAAACAATTGCATCCCAAACGGTACCACCACCGCCATATTTCCACCATTCGCCTGTCCAAGTTTTTGCAGCTTCTTCCAAGATTGGATTTTCAAAAGGCTTAGATGGATCGCCAGGAACGGTATAAAAACGCCATTTTTGGTCACCTGTTGCTGCATCATAAGCAGTTACGTACCCTCTAGCGTCATATTCTGCGCCACCATTACCAATTAGGACATTGCCTTTAGCAATTCTAGGCGCGCCTGTAATCGTATAATCTCGACTTTTATCAATTGTTAATTTTTCCCAATTTACCTCACCTGTAGCAGCATTTAAGGAAATCAATCTGCCATCAATTGTTCCCACAAAAACCGCCCCTTTGTACAAGGCAACCCCTCTATTGACAACATCACAACAAGCTTTTTCGCCGTAATCTCTAGGAACTTCAGGGTCAAACTCCCAAATTTTTTGGCCTTTTCGTAAATCAATTGCCCAAACGACACTCCAAGGTCCCGTTAAGTACATAATCCCATCGACCACAATGGGCGAAGCTTCTATCCCTCTTTTAACGCCTAAGTCTAAAGACCAAGCGAGGCTTAAATCTTTGACAGTTTCCTTATTAATTTGATCTAAAGTACTATATCTATCTTCTTGGTAATTACCGCCATAAGTGAGCCAATCGCCATCAATGTCCGCCTTCGTTAAAGTGGCATCATCTATGGCATTGGTAACGGATTGAATATGTTCAGCCGTTCCTTTAGCGACTGGTTCGGGCTGACAACTAAATAGTATAAAACTAAGTAGGGGGCAAAGAATACCGAATTGGATTAGGTTTTTCATTGAATGAATGGTTGAAGAATTAGGAGAAATATATCGTGCAGTTGCTTTGAGTAAGCAACATACACTTTAAAGGTGAAATTAGTATAATTTTACTAATTATATAATTTTTACCTTATTATATTTTGAAATATGACAATTGGGAGAGATTTTCTTGTTGTGGCTTGATGTTTGTTCCATTAAATTCTAAGCTCACTCCCTCCTAAAAAGTAATACGTCTAATATCCTTAAATGACAAAAATAAAATTTAAAAGAAAACGAATACTCTTTCCTTCCTTATTTAATTTTTGGTTAAAAATAGCTGCTTATTTTGGGGCAATTATATCCATTACCCTTTTATTGGTAGAAGGTAAACGGGCATTTTATAATGCTAATATGCAGTTCTTTATTCCAATTAGTATCTTCCTATCCATCTATTTTTTATATCAAAAAAACAAATAAACAAATAAACTAATTTGCGTTAAATGAGAAAAGATCATTTATTAAAAATGAAAAACTACCTAACTAAATATCAAAAAAAGATTGGGCTTATTTTATTTATGGGACTGTACGTTACTTGGGTTTACGTAAGTGTTAAAAGGGCTAATATTAGTAGTTGCAAAGCTGTTGAAATTTTTGATAGAAGTGCTATTTATGGTAAACTATTACATTGTAAAACCTCGAACGGTGGACACAAAATAAAAGTGGACGATGATACTACTTTATATGGTTTTGTAATTGAAAATATAAGACCAGAAGACAAGGTATTCTATGATGATTTTATGTTTACTAGAGTTATAAAAATAGGAGAAAGTACTATTAGAAAAGATAGTTTTAATGATAGCCTTTTTGTCATTAATAATGATAAGACTTATGTTTTTAAAGTTTGTAGAAGCTTTGATCATTGTAAAAATTAACTACTACATCTTTTTTCCTTTAAATTACAACGAAAATGCGTATTCTTATTTAAAAAGAGATACGATAAAAATTAATTTACCCAGAATACAATATAGGAAGAATCTGTTTTAATCCGTTCAATCTGCCTGTCCTCCTATTTTTAAGCGGTTCACTTCGTTTATGTTTACTATCCTCTTAGTTCGTTGATGTAGCATGTTCTAATCTCCAATCAAGCTATTCGGATTAACATTGTATAACCCTATTTGTTTGTTATGTCAAAACTGTTAACAATTTTAGGAGAATAAAAAAACACAACCATTCGTTTTTTAGTTATAATTTTGATGTTTACTATTTAATCAACCCGACTAAAAAATAATGAAAAAAACAATCTACATCTTTCTATTAATTGGCTGTTTTACTGTTATTGCAACTACTACTAAAGCGCAAGCCCTAATTGATTGGTATAACCTAAGCGACGTCACCTTTGAAGAAAAGCAAATTCCTGGAGAAGAATTAAAATATAATCACGCCACTTTTGGACCCTCTGTTACGCCATTTGAAGGCGTTGAAGTGATGATTACAGGGTACATGATTCCAATAGACCCATTCGGTATTTCTTATGTGTTGTCCATGAATCCGAATGCGATGTGCTTCTTTTGTGGTGGAGCAGGCCCTGAAACGGTAATTCAATTGAATATGGCGCCAAGTGCTATAAAAAGATATAAAACAGACGATCGATTGACTTTTAAAGGCATTTTTCACGCGAAGGAGACTGATATTGAGAGTTTGACTTATGTTCTGGAGAATGCGGAGGAAATGTGATTTTAGTAGGCAGTTTGCAGTTGCAGTAGGCAGTAAAAAGTTGCTAGTTCCCAGTCGTCAGTTTGACAGTAAGGCAGTAAAACTTTGATTTTAAATATTTAAATTCGAGTGCGTTAACTAAAGCGTTTCAAAAAAATAAGCTATATAAAATAAATCGTATGAAGTAATCAGATAAAAATAAGTTAAGCACTAACTTTACAAACCAATAATAAAAGAGTACTCCCTAAAATCTTTATGTTTTCCATTAAAATAACGTAAAATTAAACTGCGCTCGTCAAAAAACTCCGTGTTCTTTGTGAACTCCGTTCCTCTGTGGTGAAAAAAGCCTTCTAGTTTGTCAAAAGCATGCTATTTCATTCCCAAGGCCCATTTTTAGTAACATTAACAAAAGCTTCTTCTTCAAATCGAAAGAGGCCTCCAGAAAAACCAAACCACAGATTTCCTGCGTTATCTTCCAAAATACTTTGTACACAATTATATTGGGCGACTCCTGTTTGTTCTTTAAAGTTAGTAAACTTCTTGCCGTCATAACGGAACGCACCATAATTTTTTGAAGCGATCCAAATATCTCCATTTTTAGCTTCATAAATAGGACCAATGTCTCTCCTTGTAAGACCTTTTATTGTCGGAAATTGTTGAAATGTTTTTCCATCGTACCGGCTGAGCCCTCCACCTTCAGAATCTACATATTTATAAAGACCTTTTTCTTTGTTTTCCAGTACGCTAGTTTCGCTAGCACCAAACCACATATTACCCTGACTATCTGCTAATAAGCTGGCAATGTTATTCGTATTCAGCCCATCCTTTTTGGTGAAATGACTAAAGGAGTTACCATCATATTTGCAAACACCAAAACCGTCTGTTCCAAACCAAATATGTCCGTTTTTGTCTGCTATTATAGACCAGATTAAATCAGGAGATATGACAAAAGTAGGTTCTTTTATTGCTGCTTTTGGGAGCTGAAATTTTGAAAAAAATAAACCATTAAAACGATACATACCTTTTACGGTGCCGACCCAAATTGTACCTGTTTTATCTGCTAGAATACTCCAAGTTTCCGTACTTCCTAAGCCATCTTTTTCAGTAAAATTGGTAAATATCTTTCCATCATATCTAGATACGCCTTTGGTAGTAGCGAACCAAAGATTTCCATCTATGTCTTCTGTAATACCATTTATTTGGTTGCCAATTAAGCCATCTTTTTGAGTGAAATAGGTGAGGGAAGTTCCATCGTATTTAGCTAAACCATACATCAATGTTCCAAACCAGAGATTCCCATGCTTGTCTTGAAATACTTCCCGAATGTACTCACCAATTTGTGCCGTAATCGGGGTATTTTGAGCGAATGGGCTATCAGCATTTTGATTGGTTGCTGGCGGTGATTTTAGTGCGGTACTAATCGTAAGAGGAGGATCGTTATTGATGGAGGAGTCTTTTTCATTTTGCCCGATGCAAGCAGTAATAAGGGGAGAACATAGTAGTAAGAGGTAAATCGTAGAGGGAATTAATTGTCCTTTTCTGTTATTAATTGAATACATATTTTTAGTATTTTTTCGCATAATTTGACACGAAGTTATACTAAAAATAAAGCAGATATACTATTGGAATTTGATTTAACAGCTTTATAACAAATGAATATTTATTGACCAGTAAAGAAGTACTACTTTTTAAAAAGCAGCACTTCTTTAACTTGCTTTTTAATCTGCGTAAGCCATTTCTTTTTCGCTAACTAATTTTTCTGCTTCTTTTTCTAATACCTCAAAAAAGTGCAATATTTCTTCTTTATTATTATTGGCATTAATCGTTACAAATCGCACAAACGTATCTTCTTTAAAAGAACCAAAACCTACCAATAAAGCATTTTGCTCATAAAGACGAGTACATAATTCTTTGGCATCCACGCCTTTATAATTAAAGCAGATAGAGATCGAATCATCAAAACTATATAAGTTGTATTTGTCGGCATTGGCGCGTAGGTAGTCTCTTGTTACATCAGCAAGGTAAAATTGTTGATTTACGATTTGGCCCAAGCCCTTGCGACCTACTGATTTCCAAAGCGTCCATAACTTTAGCGCATCATTTCTTCTACCACATTGTAAGGAAGTTTTACCTAAGTTAAACTCATCAAACTCATGGTCTGTTTGGTATAAATAAGCGGCTTCCTTGGCAAAAGAGGTATACAAATTACCTTTATCTTTAACTAATAAAACAGAGCAGGATAAAGGCACCCCTAACATTTTATGAGCATTATAATTGAAAGAATCTGCTCGATTCACTTCTTTTAAAAGATGCCTTTTTTGTTCACTAAAAATAACACTCCCGCAATAAGCACCGTCTACATGCAGCCATAATTTGTATGCTTCTGAAATATCCGCAATTGCTGGAATCGGGTCAAATGCGCCAAGTACGGTCGTACCTGCGGTGGCATTGATAAAGAAAGGTTGTTTTCCTGCTGTCAAATCCTTTTTTATCGCCTGTTCCAATGCGTTGGGAATCATTTGTCCATAATCATTCGTCGGTATATATCTAACGTTATCCCTACCGATCCCTGCAAACGCTGCATTTTTTGGAATTGAATAATGAGAATCAGTAGAGGTGTAAGCCACTAAAGGTTTTGTAACTCCTTTTGCAATAGCAGATTTGTCTGCACGATCTCTTGCCATCAATATCGCCATGAAATTACTCATGGAACCACCCGCGGCAAAAGTGCCACCATAATTATCTCCATACTCAATTAATTCGCCACTCTTTTTGATAATTTCCTTTTCTACACCTACTTGTGGACCACCCACTTTGTAGGTATACATACTATTATTTAGCAAAACAGATAAGAGTTCACCTAGTACGGCTTTCGGCTGTCGCCCGCCAAAAAGTTGATTGAAAAACAGCTTGGAGCTTGTCTTTGGCGTTTTTAGGATAATTTCTTTTAAAGCTTTCTCAAAGACCGCATCTGGAATCGCCTCCTCGTTCAATTCAATTGATAACCTATTAGCTAACTCATTGGGCGGAATGACTTCCGAAATAGGATTTTCTTGTTCATCCGTCAATAAGGCCTTTGCTATTTGGTTAAAAACATCTAATTCTTTATTAATCATTTATTATTTTTTAATAATCGGGTTAAATACAAGCTTGTGAAAATGGTGTCAGGTGTTGGGTACTAGGTATCAGGTGTGACGAAAATACGTCTAAGCTGATACCTAGTACCTGATATCTAAAACCTTAAGAAATAGCATATTCGTTTAGTAAATCTTTTGCAAGAAAATCATATTTGAGGGTGGTTTCTTCCATCTGCGTTTCCTCCTGCTTTCTAGTTCGACAAGATTTGATGGGTTCATTATACAGATGTAGCGTCATGACGGGTTGGTTGGATACATTTTTCAAAGCATGACAAGCTCTTCCTTTTTTCATACAAGTAGTTGTTCCTGGTTGTATGTTTTTAATCATCAAAGTCTCTTTTCCTTGATGGCAATAAATGGTTTCTTGAAAAGGGCCATCAAAAAAGAAAACCCTACAGCTTTGCTCATCGTGGTCATGAATCGTTGTTTGAGCCATTGGATTCCAACAAATCAAAATTAATTCAAAGGCTTTATTTTCAAAGAGGCATATCCGAGTATAAGGTTTTGAAGTCCATTTGGCATAGGGAAGTAAATTTTTTCGATTGATCCGTTCATTGATGCCAGAAAAATTCGACCTCTTTTTATCAAGTTCGTTTTTTATGTCATTAATCAACTGTTGGAGGTAGTCGTTGTCTAAAATTTTGTCGTTTTCTATCATGTTACTATTCATTTCTTTAATTCATTTGGTAGTGGTTAAAGCCTATTGTGTATGCTGAAATTACTACTTTCTCTATCAACAACGCTAAAATGACAACAGTTGAATTAGGAAGGAAGAAAAGCTCATAATTGAGTTGTTGCTGACAAAACTAGCTTTTTAGTGGTGCAAAGGTAGGTGATAAGGTGTCCTGCTTGTTAACTTATCTGTCCTAATGTTTTGTTAACTTTTTTATAGGAGGTAATCTACAGTAGCATAGGAAGGTCTATTTCTTACTAATTTTTGCATGTCAATGTCGCCAGAGGCGACCCAAATAGTGGTTTCGGATTAAAAATCCTGACCAGCAAGCATACTCTTGGACTTGTAGGCGTCGTTAGAATTTGGAATTATCAGATACGTTTTTAAACTCGTAACCCGACTCTCTAATCAACTAACTTCAAAATATCGCTGGTCCAAGCTCGAATTTTCCGTAACAAACCTGGTCGATTATTCAAGGAGATACCATAAGTTGGAATCATTGTTTTTAAGGTCTTTTGCCATTTTTTAGACTTCATTTCTTTAGGGAAACAAGTTTCCAAGACATTCAACATAATAGAAACAGAAGTAGAAGCACCGGGAGAAGCCCCCAATAAAGCGGACAAAGAGCCATCTGCCGAAGACACGATTTCTGTCCCAAATTGCAAGCGACCACCTTCTTTTTCGTCCTTTTTGATAATTTGTACCCGCTGTCCTGCAATTTTTAATTCCCAATCTTCCATTTTCGCATCTGGATAGTAGGATTGTAAAAAGGCAAAGCGTTCTTCTGGAGACTGAATGACTTGTTTGACTAAATATTTGGTTAAGCCAATATTATTAATACCCGCCTTTAACATCGGCCAAATATTGTGCATTTCGATGGAAAACGGTAAATCAAAATAAGAGCCATTTTTCAAAAATTTAGTCGAAAAACCAGCATAAGGACCAAATAATAACCCTTGCTCGCCATCCATCCAACGGGTATCTAAATGCGGTACAGACATCGGTGGATTCCCTTCTGCTGCTTTTCCATAGACTTTTGCACTATGCTGTTTAATTACATCTGGATTATTACATTTTAGCCATTGACCACTTACTGGAAAACCACCATATCCTCTGCCTTCTGGAATATCCGATTTTTCTAGTAGTTTCATAGAACCACCTCCAGCGCCAATAAAGACAAATCTAGCATAGACATCCACTTCTTCTCCTGAATCTAAATCTTCCATATCTACCTTCCAAGTCCCATCTTTTAGCTGCGTCAAATCTTGTACCTCATGTCCTAAATGGACTTCTAGACCATCCAATTGCTCCATGTAATTAATCATACCTCTGGTAATCGCCCCAAAATTTACATCTGTACCAATATCCATTCGAGTGGTAGATAATTTATGTTTATGCACTCGATTTTTCATCATTAAAGGCACCCAATCAGTAATTTGTCCATGATCTTCCGAGTAAATCATGTCCTCAAAAATGGCATGTTTGGACATTGCCTTGTATCGTTTTTTCAAAAAGCGCACATTTTCATCTCCAGAGACAAAACTCATGTGCGGAATATCATTGATAAAAGACTGATTGCTAGGGAATAGATCTTCTTCATTCAAATACGCCCAAAATTGTTTAGAAACCTCAAAAGAGTTGGCAATTTTTAAGGCTTTGCTCAAATCTATCTGCCCATTTTCTTTTTCTGGGGTATAATTCAATTCACAAAAAGAAGAGTGTCCCGTTCCAGCATTATTCCACGCATCTGAACTTTCTGCGCCCACTTTATCCAAGCGCTCATAAATACCAATGGTTGCATCGGGCATTAATTTTTTTAGTAAGATACCAAGGGTGGCACTCATGATGCCTGCGCCAATTAGGGTAATGTCAACTTTTTGATTTATCATTGGATGGTCGTTTTTGTCAGTTTAAAACAGTTGTCGGTTGTCGGTTCTCAATGTGCTAGTTTTTAGGACACAGAGAACACTAAGAAGACACAAAGACCACAGAGATTCTTTGTGCGCTCTGTGTCTTCTCCGTGAACTTTGAGTCCTTTAATTCTGCTCTTGAGAACTTACGAACCAGCAACCAAAATACAACTTCCTTAGCAAAACACCGACAATTCCCGAATCACCTTTTTTAAACTAGGCGATTTTGTCCATAATTCTAACAAAATAATTAAGCGATCATTGGTTATTTTAGACCTATTTATTGCCAATAATTCTCTATATAGACTTAGTAATTGTTTGGTGCTTTTAATAGGAATAGCGGCTAATTTGGCTAATAAATGCTCGATAACTGCTTCCAATGCTTGATTATGTACAGCGGATAGGTTGAATAATGCGGTTTGTGCCAGATCGTTAAATCGTTTAAGTGGGGCAAATTCTTTACATTCCATTTTTCCAATCATTTCCCCAATCAAGGTAGGATTAATTTGCTGTTGCCTAATTCCGTTTTTCCAAATTTCGCCTGCTTTTAATCGAATTCCTTTATTAGCACTTAGCATACAAGCAGCTAAGAAAAGATGAACCGCATACCCATATTTTTTAGGATGTATTTTGGTTAACCAAGCAAGCATTTCTAACACTCTTTTTCTCGAAATGGATTC
Source organism: Saprospiraceae bacterium (assembly GCA_965277445.1). Classification (GTDB taxonomy): domain Bacteria; phylum Bacteroidota; class Bacteroidia; order Chitinophagales; family Saprospiraceae; genus JAFMDF01. Next base: position 1,901,007 of record CBDICY010000013.1, read on the forward strand.
CCAAAAAGTCGGATATTTTAGATTATCAGCAATCAACAAAGCAATTAAGGAATCTGGGTTATTGGGCAACATTCCTAATAATCGTTGCACATCATTGACATTTGGTCGAAAGGCTTCATTATTACCAGGAAAATATTGATATAAAAAATCAGATTGTTGATTGACAACTAGTTCTTTTTTGAACTTAACCTGTAGTTCTCGATGAATAAATGGTTCTCCTGTGTATTCTAGTCTTTGGACTTTATAATTCCATTCTTCTAATCGACGTTCTTCCCAAAAGACCATCCAATCGTGTTTGCCATTAAAATAAGTAGGTGCAATTTCTAAATTAGGAAGGTCAATTTGTTGCTTAAAAAAATGACTACTATTTTTGGTAATGGCAGCGGTTATATAGCTGTAAAAAAATGGAGAAATCGTTTTGGTGGTAAGCTTATTTTTATCAGTTGAACTAATCTCTTTTCTATCAACAGGCTTTGTTGGAGAAGGCTTAGTGCTTCCAGAACTCCAAGTTCTGGAAGCGCTTTCCGTTGGCACAGGTAATTTCTCATCTATACCTAATAAAAATTGGGCTATTCTTAAATAATCACCTTCTAAGCTTGTATTCGCCAAATGTAAAGCAGCCAATTTATTTTCAAAATTAATTCTAGAAATGGCTAATTGTAGATCAATTGTATCAGGAATTTGATTTTTTTCTTGATAAAGGATTAATCGTTCAACAAAGGTCACAGGATTAATCCAAGTGGGGGAGTGGGTGGGCGTAGACAAGAGTGGTACATCCGTTCCTTCGTATAAAAAAGCTAAAACTTTTGCCAATAATTTTTGGATAGGCATATATACTTGCGAAGGATCATAAGGATTGTACCAACCGTATAAATGAGCAGACTGCAAATCGAAAGGACGATCTTTTTCTTTAATAAAAAAGCCTTGTTCCAGATAGCTTTCTGCTAATTTTCGTAAGGATTGACTATCTGTTGGATATTGACTAATTAATAAATCAGCCCAATCCATTAAGAAGATAGCTAAAAGATTATCTAACATTCCTTGATTACTAGGTAATTCATTAAAAACCAATTGATAAGCTCGTTCAAACAAAGGCGTTAAGGTGTCAATATTTTTACCTTTGATATCCGATTGAAATCGTAGTAGAGTAGCTAAGAATTGATCGAAATGATAAGGTTGTTGATTATCAAAAACGATTAATGCCAAGGAGGTGAAATCTTCTAAGGAATGAAGGTCGGAAACCTTATTTTTATTAACTAATACGTTTGTTATCTTGTTTTTTATCAGTTGATTATCAGTAGTTTCAGTCTGGTTTTGGATGTTAAATACTTTAAGCGTATGGATAGTTTTTTGAAACAAGTTTGTACGATATGGGGCAATTAATTTCGCTAGTTGTTCTTTTTGCGCACCCTCATAGGAACTGATTATTTTAGCTGCTTTTGATTGGATGGTTTCTTCTCGATGTACTAAACTTTTTACTGCTAGGGTAGTGATTTTTTTCCTAGAATTGGGATAATATTCGGCTAATTTCTCTAATAAGACCAACCCGTTTTTAACGACAGATTTTGTGGAAGAAGTTAATACGAGCGCATAATTTTCTAAGCAATTGGTAATTTGAAAATTAGGCGAATTGACTATTTTTTGTACATGCTTCAAGGTAATATTAACCACTTTAGCTGGCGTATTTTCATAAGTCGAAAATAATGGGACTTGTAACTCCAATAATTCTTTTTCAGTTGGCGCTAAAAATTCAAAAAGCCCCATAAACCAGTTAATAGCCCTTTGGCTAAACATAGATTTTTTGGTTGTTGCTAAACAAGCTTTTAGTAGACGCAATCTGTTCAGTTGACTTGTGATTGTATATTGATGGATAGCGCTATACCAATAATTTTTCGAAGAGATTTCACTTGCCGTGAAGTTGAGTTGTTGATCAATTACATGGATTGGAGTCGGATAATCAAAAATGTACCAGATATGCTCCTTTAAAATAATCGAATGCTGTGCTAATTTGTCTGGACAATATTGATACAACAAGCGTTCCTTGGGTACATTCGGAAAAATTAAGCGACTAAATAGTTTAGCGATTAATAATTTAGAAGGTTGTAAATACCCTTTTTCTAACATTACCAAAATTAACTCGTAAGTTAGCTTAGTAGGAAGGATTTTTTGGGTAGCAAAATTATTTATATACGTACTTAACCAAGGCGGACAATACCAATTTAAAATATTTTCTACGGTGTAATTGGTTATTAATTTATTGACATTCAACCATTTAATTAATGGATGGTTTAAGTTAGGGATACAAACAAAAATGGAATAATTGAGAATGCGTTCTTGTTTAAGCGTTGCTTTTTTAGTGTAATAATGTTTGTAATTAATTAGTTGATCTTTAATTTCCAGATATTCTTTAGCTGTCTTACTGAGTTGAAGTAGTAAGTTCTTCTTTTGTGCTTCATTCAATTGTTGTAAAAATGGAATGATCGCTTTCTCATCGTGTTCCAGAATGATTTTTAACCAGTTTCCGATTAGGTTCATTAGTATAAGCCTCTTTCAATATTAATTATAGTTTTTTGGTAGTTGTGGCGAAATTATAAAATATTTTGGTTTAAGTAAATACGAAATTAGATTTTATCTTTGTTTTCTGATAAAAGGCTAATTTTGAGGAAGGATTATTCCCCACGGATTTTAATTCCCCACGGATGAAGATTAATGTGGGGATTTTTTAATACGGATGAGGGTATTCTTGTACGAGTAAAGCAATAAGGATAACTGATAGTAAGATCACAAGTAAAATCTTGTTAAATCCTGCATAACCCTGTTATCCTGTAGATAGTAAAATTATGACAATTACAGGTAATATAGTTGATATTCAAAAGAAGCAAATTTTTCATGGCTTAATAACCATTGAGAATGGTAAAATTGTTGCGATTGAACCCAAAGAGGGAATAAGTTCGCACTATATTTTGCCTGGCTTCGTGGACGCCCATATCCATATCGAAAGTTCGATGTTAGTGCCTTCGGAATTTGCTCGATTAGCGGTCTTGCAAGGGACGGTCGCCACGGTTTCCGATCCACATGAAATTGCCAATGTGATGGGAATTGCAGGCGTAGAGTATATGATTGAGAATGGGAAAAAAGTACCCTTGAAATTTAATTTTGGTGCGCCTTCCTGTGTGCCAGCAACGGCTTTTGAAACGGCAGGTGCGGTTATTGATGTGGCAGGAGTTACGAAGTTATTAGAAAATCCAGACATCAAATATTTGGCAGAAATGATGAATTATCCAGGGGTTTTATTTGAAGACCCAATGGTGATGGCAAAATTGGATATAGCTAAAAAATTGGGCAAGCCAATTGATGGACATGCACCTGGATTAAGAGGGGTAGATGCAGAAAAATACATTGCTGCGGGGATAAGTACCGACCATGAATGCTTTAGTTATGAAGAAGCCTTAGAGAAATTACAGCATGGGATGAAAATATTGATTCGAGAGGGGAGTGCTGCTAAAAATTATGAAGCATTGCATGCTTTGATTGATGAATATCCAGATAGGGTAATGCTTTGTTCTGACGATAAGCATCCAGACGATCTGATTGAAGGACATATTAATCAATTGGTTGCTAGAGCTTTACGAGATGGACATGATTTATTTAATACTTTGCAAACTGCTTGTATTAATCCCGTCGAGCATTATCTGTTAGACGTTGGTTTGTTAAGAATTGGAGATAGGGCTGATTTTATTGTGGTGGAAAATTTAACTGACTTTAAGGTAAAATCGACCTTTATTAATGGAGAATGTGTCGCCAAAAATGGTGCAGTTAATTTTCCAAAAGTAGTAGCACCAATTATTAACCAATTTAATACATCTTTAAAAACGGCGATTGATTTTCGGCAAAAAGCTAAAGAAAATCAGACACAAATGCGGGTTATTAAAGTTATAGATCAAGAGATTGTGACAGATAGTTTAACGGTTGAACCAACAGTAAATAATGGGTTGATTGTACCAGATTTGGCAAACGATATTTTAAAGTTAACGGTGATCAATCGCTATCAAGAGGCATCGCCTGCTGTTGCATTTATTCATGGATTTAATTTTAAAAGTGGTGCCATTGCATCTTGTGTGGGACATGATTCGCATAATATTATTGCCGTTGGTACGGATGATGAACAATTAGCGAAAGCCGTTAATTTAATTATCAGAAATAAAGGCGGAATTTCGGCAGTTAGTGAACAAAACGAACTAGTTTTGCCTTTACCTGTAGCAGGAATTATGACCAACGCGGACGGTCGAGTAACTGCTGAGAAATATGCGGCAATTGACCATTTTGTAAAGACCAAAATGAATTGTCCATTAACGGCTCCTTTTATGACTTTATCCTTTATGGCTTTATTGGTTATTCCAGCACTTAAGTTAAGTGATAAGGGGTTATTTGATGGAAAGACCTTTGCGTTTGTCGTATAAAAAATACATTGCTGGTTAGGACTTATAGCCCGACACTTCTATTTAACTCGCCTCTGGCGAGGTTTCTAATACCCTAAACTATCATTTTTAAATTCGCCAGAGGCGAGTCGCATAAAGGTATCGGTTTTAAAAACCTAATCAGCAATTATCAAACAATAAATAAATGCTTCAACAAATATTAAAAGAATTAGCACTAACCAACACTACATTAGTAGCTGTTTCCAAAACTAAACCTGTCGCAGCTATTCAAGCTATGTATGACGAAGGACAACGCATTTTTGGAGAAAATAGAGTCCAAGAATTGGTCGAAAAAGAAGCGGTTTTACCAAAGGATATTCAATGGCATCAAATTGGACATTTACAGACCAATAAAGTAAAATACATTGCTCCTTTTGTCAGTTTGATTCATGCGGTAGATAGTTTGAAATTACTAAAAGAAATCAACAAGCAAGCTAAAAAAAATGATCGAATCATTGATTGTTTATTACAATTTCATATTGCCCAAGAAAGTAGTAAATTCGGTTTCGATAAAGCGGAAGCAACTGCCATGTTGAATAGTGAGGCTTTTAAAAACTTTACGAATATTCGCATCATTGGCGTGATGGGAATGGCTACTTTTACGGATGATGAAGCTCCAATAAAACAAGAATTTGGGCAGTTGAAAGCTATCTTTGACACACTCAAAAGTACTTTTTTCCCAACCGCAATTCATTTTAAAGAAATCTCAATGGGGATGTCTGGAGATTACGAATTAGCCATTCAAGAGGGAAGTACGATGGTGCGGATTGGGAGTTTGCTTTTTGGGAGTAGGAAATAGGAGAATAGAAATTAAAGACTATTTCATTGAGAGAATATAGATAAAAACAATGAAACCATCAAGGAACAGGTAGTAACACGACTCTCCTGGGTCGTAAACCTATAATTTTTGCCATTAAACCTAATATATAAATCTATCTTGCGTACCTACGGCACGAGAATTGGTGGATTTGGATGTTATTTCTTTGCTACCCATCTATAGTCCTACTGGGACTTGGAAACAAATCCTAATTGTCTAAATCAAACCCGTAACTGGCAATCCGCAGCATAAAAATTTAGTAAAATCTGATGTTGCGCAAAGAAAATTTTTCAGCACCAAAGGTGCGGTATATATCAGCATTGGGTGCCAACCCAATGTTTCTAGGTTATCCCAAAATAAAGCACCAAAGGTGCGACATAAATCGTGTGATATTTCAGATGTCGCTCCTTCAGAGCTAATGTTTACACGGCATTCCATTTTCATAGGGCAAAAGCCCTATGTTAATATATACCGCACCTTTGGTGCTGCTGCGTAACATCAGTAAGTAAAATTTAATTTTCAATTTTAAAAGATATTCGGTAAGGAAATTTGAGATTGAATTGAGGTTGAGATTGAAGTTTCACCTTTATTTGGCTAATATATTACAAAAAACAACATTTGGCAGATAATTTGTAACTTAATACTTGTCCAATAGTATTAATTTAAGTTGAGCAGTATCTCATATCCAAATAAATTTTTAACGCTGCTGAACGAAGATGACACTTTACTTAAAAGTGTGGTCTAACCAAACAAATTTATCTCTCATAACCGATGTATAAGTATAAATTCCATGAAATGTGGGCACTGCTGTTATTGGCATTGCTCATCACTTACACCTCTAACACTTTTGCGCAATGTCCATTGACAAAAAGTGCGACCTTCAAGATGCTACCACAAGGAATTCCAAATCGGATTTCTTTAAAACCTACCGACTTTCTTTTAAACCAAGAAGATGCCGCCTTTTACAAAGATTTGACCCTCAGTCAAGACCGTTTTCTATGTTTTGAAGTAGGGATTCAAGAAGTCATTTTAAGTGGCGTAAATATTGCAACTGGCGACACCTTTGCATGTGAAGAATATGTATGGGTAATTGATTCTGTTTTGTTATGTGGTGCTGAAATAAGGACGCCTACCGCCATAGCAGGAAAAATTACGACGGAGAAAGGGGAAGTCGTTCCGAATATAGCAGTTGGATTAGCTAGTGGGGCAGTTAGTTATTTTAAGGGAACAAATGAGCGAGGTGCTTTTTTCTTCGATAATTTTGAAGCTCGTCAATATGAATTAATGCCTGGTGACCCATTTGATAATAATGTTCGAAATGGGATTACTACTTTTGATGTATTAATCTTACAAAAACATATTTTAAATCTTCGACCTCTAGATTCACCTTATAAACTGATTGCGGCAGACTTGAATAACTCAGGCGATGTGACGGCTTTTGATATGTTGCTGCTTCGACAAATGATTTTGTCGGTGATTAATGAATTCCCCAATACTCCTTCTTGGCGTTTTGTGGATGCGGCTCACCAATTTAATGACGAGCAAAATCCTTTTAGTAGCCCTTTCCCAAGTTCGATTACTATTGATGCAGCAAATGTTGGCCCTCAGTTAGATAATCGGTTTATTGCTATAAAAATGGGCGATTTAAATAATACTGCTAAGCTTAATGTAAATGGTAGAAGTAAATCAAGGTCAGTAGCAGGAAAGCCTATTTTTAAAGTTACAGATAAGTCATTTAAAAAAGGCGACTTGTTAAACATTCCTTTTGTTTTAACAGAAAATCTTACCTTAGATGGATTGCAATTTGCGCTAGATTATAATCAAAACTATCTACGATTGATGAGTGTTGATGGAGAAATTTCATTTAGTCGAGAACATTATGCGATCGATAATGGAACGCTTAATTTAAGTTGGACAAACCCTGAAAGTAGCCTATTGGCAAAGGATGAAATGGTCGTAAATCTACAATTTCGGGCAACTGAGGCTGGTTTATTATCAGAAGTATTGACTTTAGTGACGCAACAAATCGAACCGATTATTTATAGTACCAATGACGAGAATATTCCTTTTTCTATTGATTGGAGTACCAAAGAGTTACCGATTAATGAATTTAAAGCGTTCGATAATTATCCAAATCCATTTATCAATCAGACGAATATTGCTTTTTTATTGCCTGAGAATAGCCGAGTTACTTTACGTGTTTTTGATAATAATGGTCGGGTTATTTTGACGAAACAACAAGATTTTGCGGCTGGTAGAGGAAATATTCAACTTCAAGAAAAATTACCTACGGCTGGTTTATATTTTTATCATTTAGAAAGTGAATTTGGAGTTGCTACAGGTCGAATGAATTATATTGAATTATAAAGGGAATGTTTTATTAATCAGTCCACTTTTACAAAAGCATCTCCATCTACATCACCAACTTTGATGGCAATTAAATTGACGCTAGAACTATACGGACTACAGACGTTGAAGCTTATTTTTGCATCAAAGTCTTCGGTTAAAGGGAAAGCTGTTTGAAAATCATAATCTTTTGCGGTAAATCTCCAACTGGAATTATTAGTAAAATCTTTCTGCAGCCCTAAAATTACTTTTCTAATTTGAATTAGATCTAAAGTAGTGATGGTCTTAGAGTTATTGACATCTGCTGCTATAAATTGATAGGGTGTTTTAAATGGTTCAATCCCTAAAATATGTTGTTGAATTTTTACAATATCTGACATAGTAACGCCTCTTAGCATACGCTCATTTGCATAAGGCTCAATTGGTTTATGTTGTAAATTTTCGGTTAATTCTGTATATTTAAAAGAGTAATACCCACCTGTATCAATTTGGTTTACGGGATAGCCATTAATTTCCATTCCATTGATTTGTATTCCTTTATTTGGTTCTTTCCAACTAATTATTTGACCAGCTATACTGAAAAAATTAGGAGAGGCTTGGCATTGATTGATGTTTTCTATAAAACTATCGTAAGGTATTTTATTGACTTCGGGCATTATATTCCCCATTAAATGATTCGCTTCGTATCTTAGAAAAGTAACGCCACAGCCACCATTTTGATAGACTGTATCAATTTTAATTACCTCTTCAACATAAAAATCATAATATTCATATATCTGCATTAGAATGGTATCGCCTTCTCCAAAACTAAAATTGCCATTACAATTTCCTCCATCCGATCCAAAAACAGTTATAGTGTCTAAAGGGATGTTATCGAATAAATCGTGGACGACTTTTGCGGTCATAATTTGTTGATAATATTCACCTGTTCCTAATTTTTGAACTTCCAATAAAGCAACTTTACTATTAAGGTTATCATCTATTTTACCACAAAAAGTGGTGGTGAAGTAACAGCAACTACAAGCAAAAATATTTAGATATAAAAAGGAAAAGAGAAGGGTAAGTAATTTTTTCATTTAATTCTGGATTAATAACATGGGATCAATGGAAGTTTAATACTATACAATATAGCTAAATAATTGGTAGGATTCAATATTTTCAATCATTAGTTGTATAAGTGAGCATAGGTATTTTTATTTCCCTAAAATCTCAAACTTCCGTTCTAATCGTTGCCCGTCTTGATCTACCAAGACCAATAGGTGATCTCCTACATCTGGTTGTAAAGCCATTTCGTGAAAAGTAGTCGTTATGCCTAAATAAGTATGGTCTAAATGCCAATAGACGGTCGCATTAGGATTCCTGTGAGCAGCTTTAAAAACCGTTTGACCAAGTGCTCCATCAATCCCAATAGGTACATAAATTTTGGTGGATTTCTTGGGATAAATTAATTGCATTGCTTGGTCGGTAGCTGTATTCGCTTGGATACAATCTGCTCGAAAAGGGGGTGATTTGTAATAATTTGGATTTTTAAATTGATAATAATGTTCTTCAACGGGTGGTAAAATAAACCAAGGTTGATGCACCATTTTCGAAGGGTTTTCACAGGCGCTATTGACTTGAAATTGTAGCGTTTGATCCAAATGTATCATTTTGTGATGAGGGCAGGCTGCTACTTTAGTCCCAGCAGAAGCGGCATCAATAGTATCTGCCGTACAAATAGCTAAAGCTCGATACCCACTTTGTTGACAAACTGCATAAGGAACTAAGTCATCATAAGGAGTTGGAAACCAATCCGAACTGGGTAAAGCATCAAACAAATCAAATAAGATTGGTGCAGCTGCCTTTACGCCAATCAATCCAGGCCGCCCTTCTCCGTCCGCATTACCTGCCCAAACGCCAACTGCATATTTAGGCGTTACGCCAACCGCCCAAGCATCTCGAAAACCAATACTCGTTCCCGTCTTCCACGCAATTTGTTGACTAGATTGAAAATTTTGCCAGTTGCCTTCTGAATCTGGTCGCTCTACCTGTTGCATAGCATCAAAGGTTTGATAAATCGCAGCGGCGGATAAAATAGGCGCTTCTTTGACGGTGTGTTTACCAAATTTGTCGATGGATGGGGTGCTTCCAGAACTTGTCCCGATAGCTATTGAGATGGAAGCACTTTCCTTATTCTGAATATAATTCCCTTTCCGAAAATCTCGATTATCATAGCGCCCGTCCAATTCAGGAAAATGATTTAAAGTCCGAGCCATTCCAGCATAAGCATTGGTGATTTCAGATAAACGTCCTTCTGCACCACCCAAAATCAAGGGCAAACCATAATGAGTAGCGGATTTTGAAATACTGGTTAATTGCAATTGTTGGAGTAGAAAATGAAAATGCGCCAATCCAAAATCTTGTAATAATCTAACAAAAGGGACATTCAAAGATCGAATTAATGCCCGTTTAGCCGTCACCACACCATCGTAAGAAAGATGATAATTCTCTGGTTGATAGCCTTGCATCTGCGTCGGAACATCAGACAACAGACTATTGGGAAAAATAAGCCCATCTTGAAGTGCGGCTGCATATAAAAAAGGCTTCAAAATACTACCTGTACTTCGCGGGGCTTTAACCACATCTACTTGTGCGCCATGCGCTGCTCCAGCCCTAACCACATTGCCTACATAAGCGACAATATTACCCGTTTCGACCTCTTGTATAATGGCGGCGGCATTATGAATATCATTTCCACTTAATAAAGCTTGATGTTTGGCAAGAATACGATTCGCTTGTTTTTGGATAGCTGGGTCAATAGTAGTCGTTAAACGAGTAACCGCATTTTTAGCTGTCGCAAAATGTTCTTGATAAGCCCTGTCCAATAAGTGAGGTGCAAGTCTTGGTAGTGGAATTGGCTTCTCGGGTAGCCCTTCCGCTTTAGTCAAATCCAACGTCAATTCATCGAATAACCCTTTTTTGAATAATCTATCCAACAAGCGATTCCGTTTAGCTAATAAAGCAGCCCTATTTCGACCAGGGTGAATTAATGCAGGACTATTCGGTAAGACTGCCAAAGTAGCGGCTTCTGCCCACGATAATAAAGAGGGGTGTTTGCCATAATACCGCCAAGAGGCAGCGTCTAAACCAACCACATTGCCACCAAAAGGCGCATTTGCTGCATATAAAGCAAGAATTTCTTGTTTAGAATAGCCAAGTTCTAATCGAGTGGCTAATAGGAATTCTATCAATTTTTCCCCGAGTGTTCTTGCTTTCCCTTTCCTCGCTAATCGAATCACTTGCATACTCAAGGTACTGCCCCCGCTTACGACTTTTCCATTGCGGATATTTTGCACAAATGCACGACCAATCCCGATCGGATCAATGCCAGGATGATAAAAAAAGCGCCGATCTTCAAATTCAGTAATAGCTTGCACAAATTTATCAGGCACATTCGTTTGATGCGGAAATCGCCATTGACCATCTTTGGCTATTCTTGCTCCCAACAAATTCTGTTGATGGTCTTCTAATACCATACAGGTTGGATCATTGAATAATGGAGAGGGTAGCGCCAAGTAATAAGCGATTCCCAGTATAGTCAGGACAACTATTGTTTTTTTGACATGTTTTTTAAATAAAAAATGATAGGTTGTTATCAGCTTATTTTTCATTTATTGATACGCTTAGCGTTTAGGTCAATTAGTAACAGATTGTGAATGCCCCACGAATTTATTTTCCCCATGAATTTCAGTAGGCTATTTTACAATTTTAATTTAGTTGTAAATTTAAAATCTACAAAAGAAGAAAAGCAATTCAAATCTGTTGGGAACAAAAATCTGTTGGGTACAGCGATGATCTTAAAACTCCTCCCAACCCCAAAATATTACAGCATTATTCTGTATTTTTGCCCAAAATATTAGTTGAGCTATAAAACTACACAATCATGGGCAAAGATTCCCTATTTATCGTCATCGAGGGCTTAGATGGTTCTGGAAAAAGTTCTGCGTCAGAAGCATTGAAACAGCGATTAGAAAAAAAGTTGCCAAATAAAGTCAAACGGACTTACGAGCCTAATAATCCAATGTGCGGAGGGGAGTTCATTCGAGACATTTTAGAAAAACGAATTACCCAATTTGACCCTTATGTTTTATCTCTGGCGTATGCCGCCAATCGACTAGACCATAACTCTAGACTCATTCAACCTTGGTTGGAAAAAGGAGACCAGCATATCGTAATCTGTGACCGCTACTATTTGTCTTCTTTAGTGTATAACAGCTCAGATACTTTTTCCTTTGATCAGGTGATGTTATTGAATAAAGCCGCTCGAAAACCAGATATTATTTTCTTCTTAAATGTGAGTGCAGAAGTTTGTCGAGAACGTATGAACAAAAGAAACGAACCCGCCGAACTATTTGAAACGAAACTAGATATGTACCGCAACAAATATTTTGCGGCCATTAAATATTTACAGCAAGAAAGAGGCGAAAGGGTGGTTGAAATTAATGGCAATCAGACTTTGGAGGAAGTGGTTAATGATATTCTGAAAGAGATTAAGGAATTTTCAATTTTCAATTTATAATTTTCAAAATTATCTTACTTAAAAAGCCATATCGTTTCTTTTTTATTGCTTTGGTTAGTTTACTGTTACTCCGAGAGCTATTTGTTGGTGTCTTAATGGGAGATATAACGGTCTTATTAGAGGCTTCTATTTATGTTTTACTGTTGTATTTTTTAGTCAACAATCACGAACAAACCAAGGTAGCTTTATTGGCTTGGGCAGGAATTTATCTAGTCCTAATGACAGGGGTAAAAGCAGGTGCAAAGACTTTAGTTATTATGGCAGGTAATGGTTGGGAAATTGATTCGACTCGTTATCAAATTGACCTTTTCTTGGTAGCCGTTGGTTTTTTTGTGTTACTATTTAGAAAGCATTTTTTTAGCAAAAACTGAAAAAACATTTTGCAGAAAAATTAAAAATTTTTTAAATTTGCCTAAAAGGGTAAAGTCCTAGCTTCTTTGGACTATTTAACCTACTTTACAACCCCATCTTATTCTTAACCTTACTTTTTATCGATTAATTTTTATTTAAGAACGTGAATGTTGGTTGTTCGCGTGTTCCAAATCAGCCATTCACCTATTACTAATTATTTTCGTATGAAAACGTTATCAAACTTATTGTTTTTAGGCTTGCTATTTTTGAGTATTATAAGTAATGCTCAAAAGGTAGATTTATCGTTGCGTTTTAATGCAAACAATGCGGCATATGAAGTGTATGCTAAACCCGATTTTACCAAGAGAGAATTTTTAATGGGGGCAGGAAGCCAAGTAACCGTATTAATTCCATCGGATTTTGAAGACAAACCATTAGCCACTAACAATTTAAAGGGAAATAAATGGGTAGATCAATCACCCGTTTATGCACCTACTGAAATGCCTAAAGCAGATTTACATACCTTTGTTTTACAAGGTGGTCAATTTGATTTTAGCGCAGGTCAAGAAACTCAATTATTTAGTTTTTCATTACCGCTAAATTACGACCACAAGGAGGTGCGTTTATTTAGCAATAAATTAGATAGCGGTGTTCGAGGTAAAAATGGTGCAAAAAAACTCGATAATTTTATCGCCAACGCTATTTCTTTAACTGATTTTTATAGAAGCAATTATGGGATTAGTAAAGAGATTGTAGGACATATAAAAGACTGGCGTGGCTATCCAATGAAAGGCGTAAAAGTTAAGGTAGATAATCAACCATTTACTTCTCTTTATGATGGACGCTTTGAATTTATGGATGTCTTGGTAAATGAAACGACTCAATTTCTATTACAAAAGGATATACCTGCTAAAACAGGAATTAGCACCGCAGATTTAATTCGTTTGCAGCAACATTTGACGGGTGAAAAATTATTCGACCAACCTTATCAATGGGTTGCCGCAGATTTAGATAATTCTGGTACGATTACTTATGGGGATTTAGCGTTATTGAAAGCAGTTATTAATGGTGATTCGGACAATGCAGGTTGGCGATTTTTACCAACTAATTGGTTAAATAAATCAGCAGATTATCAACAAAAAATACCTGTTACCATCCCCAAATTAATAGCAGAAAGAATTTATACTTTGAATTTTACAGGGATAAAAATGGGCGATATAGACGGAAGTTATACGGTAGATCCTAAGATACCTACCAATATTGCGCCAAGTCCCAAAACCTTGACAATTAATTTGTTAAATTCAGAATTGAAAGCTGGACAAAACTATGTAGTGCCTTTTTCGACCAATGATTTTGCGTTGCTATCTGCTTATCAAATGACTTTGTTGATTGAACATGCGAGTATTACTCAATTAGAAAATACGTTTAAAAAACAGCCTGGACTTTCGTTGAAACAATTGCCCAAAGGAATTATTCTAGCCAATTGGTTAAATAATAAAAAAGGGAATAGCGTTTTAGTGAAAAATGAAAATAAACAGAGCGGACATTACTCAGAAACGGCTATTTTGGAATTAGAAATTATGCCACAAAAAGATGGTTTACTAAGTGATTTTATTACTATTTTGGATCATCCAACTCGTACAGAGGCGTATGATACCGATGGAAAAGTAATGCCTTTGCAACTATTGTTTAGGAAAGCTCCTGAGGAAGAAGGGACTCTAGAATTATATCAAAACAGCCCAAATCCTTTTAGAGAAACGACGGATATTAGTTATTTTTTACCAAAAGCAGGACCTGTTACCTTGACCTTAACCAATGAGGCTGGTCAGGTTTTAAAGGTATTAAAAAATAACGGGCAAAAAGGATTTAATGCGTTTACGATTGCAGGAAGTGACGTAGCAAAAGGATTGGTTTATTATCAATTAGAAACAGAATTTGGCACGGAAACTAAGAAGATGTTGCATTTGAATTAGGGAGAGGATTAATTTATTTTCCTAACCTTGCATCCCTTTCAAAAATGGGTTGTCTATAATAAAAACACCTTCTTAGTTAACACCTAAAATTTTTGAAAGATGAGAAATAAAATCACCCGTAAACGAAATCTTACTGTTTTATTAGCCGTTGCTTTTGCTTGCTTTTTTTCAACCTCCGTAAGCGCTCAAAATTACTCTGAGGCTTGGATATATGGAGACGTCACCACTTGGGACGGAGATACTTACAAAGGACAACTTCGCTGGGGAAAGGAAGAGGCATTTTGGACAGATATGTTCAATGCCAGTAAAATTGAGAATGAAAACTTAGATTATTTAGATGATGATATTAAAAAGAGCATTGCTCAAAGTCGAGGATGGCATAATGATAATAAATGGGGGAAATGGGTTAGTAGAAACATTAGCATTAACAACCATAATTACGATTTTACTCATCAATTTTCTGTGCAATTCGGAGAAATAGCAGAAATTAAACGGAAAAATAGTTCTAAAGTCTACCTAACGATGAGAGATGGCGAAACCATTAAACTAAATGGAAGTGGCTATAATGACATTGGGGCAAAAATTAGAGTATATGACCCAGAAATTGGGAAGATTGAATTGGACTGGTCGGATATCGAAACGGTTCGATTTAAGGCAACTCCTAAAGGTTTAAAGAGCGAAATTGGCACACCATTATTTGGAAAAGTAGAATCTTGGACAGGGACTTATGAAGGCTATATTATTTGGGATAAGGACGAAAGAGTCGGTACCGATAAGTTAGATGGAGAAACGAGAGATGCAGATATGTCCATAGAATTTGCCAATATTAAAAGTATCAAACAAAGAGGCAATAGTAGTGAGGTTACTTTAAAAAGTGGCCGAACTTATAGAATGGGAGATTCTAATGATGTGGATAATGGAAATAGAGGAGTCATAGTGGTAATGCCAGGGAAGGGTAGAGTAGTGATAGACTGGGATGACTTTGATCAAGTTACTTTTACAGATAAGCCAGCAATTGAGCTGAAATCTTACAACAGTTTTGCCAAACCAGAAAAAATCAATGGGACGGTAACTACAGAAGATGGAAAGTCTTACACAGGAAATATCATTTATGATTTAGATGAAACTTATTCTTACGAGATTTTAGACGGTCAAATCAAAGATACTGAATTTGAATTGCCATTCCGAACAATTAAAAGCATTCAGCCAAGAGGTGGCGATGAAAGTATGGTGGTTTTAAAGTCTGGCGAAAAATACGAATTAGAAGATTCGCAAGATGTTAATGAAAGAAATACAGGGATCTTAGTATTTGATAAAGGGCCTGAGAACCCAGTTTATATCTTTTGGGAAGATGTGAAGAAAATTGAGTTTAAGTAAAGTTGATTCTTTGAAGTAGCTTAAATACAAAAAATGCTATCGACGAATATATGGTCGGTAGCATTTTTTTATGCCTACTCCTAGCCTATTACTATTGCGATGTGATGTTTCTAAAGTTTGGATTCGTCAAATGTAATCGCCAATTTTTATTGGCTGATGATTCGTAAATAATTGATAGTCAATATGTCCTGAATCAATCAATGAGTTTGGCGGGTACGAATTACTATCAAAATATTGGTTTTACAACCAAATACCTACTGCCAACTGTGGTTACTGCCTACTGTCATACTACTCATTCAACTGTTCGCCACAATACTTACAAAAAACAGCATCATCATCATGCCCTTCTTCTCCACAATAGCGGCATGCTTGCGTATTGTGTTGCAATTCTTTTTGATTTAATAATTCGGATGAAACAATGCCTGTTGGGACGGCAATGACGACGTAACCCATAATCATGATGGCGGCGGCTACAAATTGTCCACCAGCGGTTTGAGGAGCAATATCTCCATAACCGACCGTTGTTAGAGTAACAATTGCCCAATAAATACTACGGGGAATGCTCGTAAATCCAGTATTCGCTCCTGACTCAATCAGATACATTAAAGACCCCATAATCATTACGATTAAGAGGATAAAAACTAAGAAAACGGTAATCTTTGCTCGGCTTGCTTTTAAGGCATTTAGGATTAAGTGCCCTTCTTTTAAAAAATGCGCTAATTTAAAAATTCTAAAGACTCTGAATAGTCGTAAAGCCCTGATAACCATTAATGTATGTGCGCCAGTAATCAATAGGCTGAGGTAGGTTGGTAGAATAGAAAGCAAGTCAACAATGCCATAAAAACTTTTGGCATATTTCATTGGATTGTAAACACAATATAACCTAAGCCCATATTCTATAGTAAAAAAGATGGTAAAAATCCATTCTAAAATATAAAAGGTCTCTTGGTAATTAACTTGTAATTCGCCTACGCTTTCTAGCATTACGACGATTACACTAGCAATAATCATAACCATTAGAAAAACATCGAAGAATTTACCTGCGGGCGTATCTGCCTCGAAAATAATTTCGTGTATCTTTTCTTTTCTTGGATTTAATGTTGTCGGCATATATTGTTAAGCAGAATGATAGGTAGATTTTCTTTTGACAAAAGTAGAAAAAAATCAGGGGGTTTGAAAGAAGGTTGGGAGAAACGAGTAGCCGATTCTCCAAACTTTGCTTATTTTTCTGTATGCGATTGGTTTACTAAAGGGGCTAATAGTCTGATAATAGTAGCTCCGATTAAACTAATAACACTTGCCATTAATAGCAATCCTAATAAATAGGCATAATACTCAATTGTCCATTCAAAGGCCGTTTTTAGCCGATGCACTAAAGGAATTTTACTTTCTTTTATTTTAAATTCTTCCAAAGTATATTTGATGGTACAAAATTCATTTTCTTCATCAAACTCTCCTAAATCAATTCCTAGACTTTGTATCTTTTCTTCCATTTCCAATATCTTTCCCTCTAAAGCAATCAATTCTTCCAATTTTCCGCCTTGACTTTTGAAGGATTTCAAGCTAGCTAAGTTTTTTTCAAGCGATACCTTTTTGACTTGCAAATTTTTAAATTCACTAGTTTTATCCACTTTATCTACTCTAAAGCCCACTAATTTTCCAATTGTAGCTAAAGAATCGGTCATTTCTTCAAATTTCGTAGGATCTACGCCAATTGCTAAATGAAGATACCGATTGTTTTTTAAACCAGATTTTTGTTCAAATTGAATTAAGGCATTAAAGGATTTGATTAATTGCCGAGTTTGATTTTCTGCTTCCTCAAATTTGGTACTTTTATTACTGATAGAAGCCACTTTTTCATATTTCTGGTCTACACTCATCGGAGTTTTTACACTCGAAGCATTTTGTCGAATTATTTTTTTAGAGGCATAATTCCTGGTACTAAAGCTGGAAGTCAAACGATTTTCTGAATTAACCATTTGATTTAGGAGCGCTGTTTCAGAGAGGCTATTTTGCGGATAAGCAACAAAACCATAAACCAATCGAAACAAGAAGAGACCTAGAAATCCTATAATGAATACAATTACGGACTTTTGAACTGTTTTTCTCATATTCTTTGAAGTTTTTATATCTTGAATAATTCATTAGACTTATACCTCTATAAGAGAATAGAAAGAAGTAATAAGTCTAATTTATATTTCAAAACGACTTCAAGGAGAAGAAATGATATACAACGATCTCGATAATCGACTAACTGCTATTTTTAGTCTATTTGAAAGAAGGTAACTTTTACATCTAAAATCATCCAATTTTTAGCCCCATTTTCTTCCGCAAAGTTTTGGCACGTTTATCTTCGCCATCATGACTCCAACCGGGGGCGTAAAAAATATATTTTAACTTATCTGACCATTTAGAAGCCCGTTTAACATCTCGCCAAATAGCCGCATATTCATGTCCTGCAACGACAAAAGGATTATGGGTTTTAATATTTTCGGTTAAGCCATAAACTGGTTTTTCTATATCCTTTTCTTCTGAAAATGTACCAAATAATCGATCCCAAATAATTAAAACACCTGCATGATTACAATCCAAATAGCGAATATTAGAGGCATGATGTACTCGATGATGAGAAGGGGTATTAAAAATAAACTCATACCAACTCGGTAATTTATCAACCAATTCGGTATGCACCCAAAATTGATAAAATAGATTGATAGAAATAATGATAAACATCATCAAAGGATCAAATCCTAAAAGCGGCAACCACATCCAAAATAGAAATTTATGAATCCGTTCTCCAACTCCTTGTCGCAAAGCGGTGCCAAAATTGAATCGCTCCGAGGAATGATGCGGGACATGTCCTGCCCAAAATAAGCGGACTTCATGATTCATTCGATGAAACCAATAATAGGCAAAATCATCTAAGAAAAACAGGATGGTCCAGGCCCACCATTGCCGACCAATTATATCTCTGAGTGGGCTTAATTCGTGGAGGTAATAGAAGGCGATAAAAGCAAATAATTTAGGCAAAACTTCAATGATAGCCGTAAAAATAAGCATCCAAAAAGACGACATAGCATCTTTCCGATCATAAATATCTTTGTCAATCATCACTTCGGCAATAATTGCTAAAATAAAAATAGGCAAAGCAATAATAGTCAAATTATCCTGCGCCATTAAATCTAAAAAGTATTGGATATCCATTGCATTTAATTATTTGGCTAAAGTTAAGAAGATTTTTTATAACTATTTGGCGAAGGGCATTGGGCGGAGGGCAAAGAGTAGTAATACGAGTATTTGAAAGTTGGGTTTTCTTACAAATTATTCATTGAGTGATTATTCCTCAGCCCCACGCTCTACGCTCTCTGCAAAATAAATCCCATTATTTCGGAAAAACCAAATACTAAAACCTTTCTTCCTTCTTCTTGTTACGGTTCTGTACTTAATTATTAACCAAAAAAGAAATAGTATGTTTGGATTATTTAAGAAAGACCCAACTAAAAAATTAGAAAAGGAATACGAACAATTGATGGAAAAAGCTAGAAATGTACAACGCTCTGGAGATTTAAGAGCTTATGCGGTATTGATCGAAGAATCTGAAACCATTTTAAGTAAAATAGACGCTATAAAAAATGCAAGGAAATAATTATGTAGTAGTTGGTGGAAGTTCTGGTATAGGTTTAGAATTGGTTAAATTGATTAGTGAGGCAGGTGGCAATGTTTTGGTGTATTCTAGAACGAATGAGCACTTAACAGGATTGGCAAACGTATCGCATATTACATTGGATATATTGACTGATGAAATACCTTCGAATACCTTACCAGAATTAATTCATGGATTAGCCTACTGTCCAGGAAGTATTGTTTTAAAGCCATTTCGTTCTTTAAAACCTGCACAATTCCAATCGGATTTTGATATAAATGTATTGGGAGCAGTCAAAACAATGAAAGCTTGTTTTAAAGGATTGAAAAAATCAGGTGCTGGTGGTGTGCTTTTATTTAGTACGGTGGCGGTCCAACAAGGTATGGCTTTTCATGCGTCTATTGCGGCAGCTAAAGGAGCAATTGAGGGGCTCACAAAATCCTTAGCCGCAGAATGGGCACCGACTATTCGAGTGAATTGTATTGCGCCTTCTTTGACGCATACGCCATTGGCTGGAAGACTCTTATCGACTCCAGAAAAGAAAGAAGCTTCTGGCGTAAGACATCCATTGAAAAGGGTAGGAGAGGCAAAGGAAATTGCCGAGATGGATGCCTTTTTACTGTCTGAAAAAGCAGGCTGGATGACCGGGCAGATTATTGGAATGGATGGTGGAATGTCTAGCGTTCGGGTTTGAGATCGGTTATCAGTTATCGGTTATCGGTTGTCCGTTACAAACCGATAACTGACAACCGACAACTGTACCCTTAGTCATCTACAGTCGTTCCAAAAATAGCAATTTCTCCCACCTTAGCGGAATTCTGCAATTTGGTAAACCGCAAATATCGAGTCGATAAATTTAAGTTATTTAATTGATGCCATTTGCGATAAGCAGCGGTAAAATAAGTAGTGATTTCTACCCAATTATCATTGCCATTTTTATATTCTATTCTAAATTGACCATCACTCTCAATGTCGTAAATATGAATTGCTGCTAAGTTGTAAACTTGCTGTAAATCAACGACGGCAATAGTTGGAGGAATGCCCAATCCAGGGGTATAATCTTCGCCCCAATTGCTAATCGGAATGCCCGTTTCTCCACATATCGGATTGCCAAATTGAGGTTCGTCAAATAATCGACGAGCATCTAAATGTTCTGTTGGCGTTAAATCATTAATCCAGTCATTTTCAACACAAATAAAAGTAGGACAATTGGCATTGCAATCTTCATCGTCATCGTCGTCACATTGATTAACAGGTAAGGTAGCAGCATTAATCGTTTGAATGGGAGACCCTTGTCCTGCAATATCTATCACTTGTAAACTAAAAGTATAATTGGTGTTTGCTGATAAATTACCCACTTCAAAAGTAATTGGTGCTGCTAAGGGACGAAACGATAAGTTAATATTGCTTGGCTGAACCACTAAATTATAATAGGCAATATCATTATCTGTTGGGCTATTCCAACCAAGTGTAATGTCTTGACAACCTACTTGAACAGCTTGCAAATTGGTAATTGCGTTTGGTGGGCTATCATTGGGACAATTATTATTTGAGGTTTGAAAAGTAATAACATCCAATTCAGTTGGAGTAGTACTAGTATTTTCTGCAAATAAAAAACACTCATAAACGGTATAAGGCAGTAAATCATTCAATGTGAACGAACTAGCAGTAGTAGGTAACATGATTTCTTCCAAGCTATGCGTAGTTGCCACGACTAATTTTAATTGATTAATAATCGAATTAGTGGGCAATGTCCAATTTAAATTGCTGGAAGTACAAGTTACATTCGTAACTAATAAGTTATCAATCGACCCAGAAGGTGGATCAACAGGCACAAAAGGACTGGCATGAATGACGACTTCATTGATGTTTCCATTATTGTCTAATTTAGACAAACGCAAATAACGAGCATGTACCGTAGGATTAGTAAAGGGGACCCACTCATCAAATGCATTAGTGAAATAGTTAAAAAGAGGTTGCCAAACTCCATTATCGTCCAAATATTCCACGGTGAAAGTCCCTTCCGCAATGCCATCAAAAAGAAAAATGGTATCTAAATTATAAACAGCTTGTAAATCTAAAAGTGCAATAACTGGAGGTAATCCATCATTAGGATCAAATTCAGACCCCCATTGACTAATAGGATTTGTATTGTTTCCACAGATGGGAGCAGTTGCCTGTTCATCCACCAACCGAGTTGGATCATAATCGGCTGGTTTAATTGGTGTAAGGTCAGTAATCCAACTTGGTTGTAAACATAATTGGGTGGGACAACTCGGCGCACAATTAGTTTGACAATCTGCTGTTGGAAGCGTATTTCCCATTATTGGAAAAGGCAAAGAAGGTTGTCCAATATTATCAATCGTAAAAATGGTAAAGTTGAAGTCATTGCCATCGGTTAAGTCAGTTAAAACTAAGGATTGTTCCATTCCTGAAAAAGGAAAATTTTGCTCCGTATTTCCATCATAAACCACTTTATAACTTGCAATATCCCGATCAAAAGGTGCGCTAATGTCTAAAGTGACACTATTACAAGAATTAGCAGATACCGTTGCATTTTGAATCATTCCGGGGACTTCATCTTGGGTGAAAACCGATAATTCTCCACAAAGCACCAATTCACCGAGTTGCACCATATCATCGGGACTAGCAATAAATCGCAGGTATCGAATAGGCTGATTATTGGGAAACAAATCGGTAAAATACCGCCAGTCATTCGTACTAATGGTTGGATAGTTTCGAATCGTCGTCCAAGGGCCATTAGGAGAACTAGCAGTTTGGATGTCTAAAACTCCAATTCCTCCACCATCATAAAGTGCCAATATATCAATCGTATAATACGCCCCTAAATCTAAACTTAACCGTTCTTGGGTCATCGTCTGGTCTGCTGGGAAATCAAAACCCCAAAAAGTACTTGGTGCTACAGTTGGATTACAAAATGGATCAATGCTCGTTTGTTCGTCTATTAAGCGAGTGGCATTTTGTAAACTAACAAAAGGGTCGAATAACATGGATGGATTTAAAGGAATGATACAGGTATTTTCAACATCTAAAGTCATGGTTTGAATAGAGCAAATACTTGCTGTATTGGGGTTCGTTGGATCAATAGCAACCCCTTCAGGAATTAAAAATAATGTAATTGGGGTATTAGGGGTAAGATCAGCTACGGTATAACTTAATAAATCAGCGGGGATTTCGTCTGCTACTAAGGTGGCTGCAGTTAAGGAAAAATCACTAATCATTTGTTGCCCTTCCATATACCATAACTGGAATTTCTCTACGCCATTTGGAGTATCCCAATTAACTCGAAGACTACCACAGGTTTGATTAGAAACCGTTAAATTAGACGTACAGCCTACACCTGAAACATAATTATCATCGCCAACAATTACAAAAACGGGACTTTCACTAGCCGTAATGCTAGGAGACGAGTCAGTCAAAGAAGAGGTAATACCTTTGATACTCGGCGCACCTAATTCTACTAAAGTGGCTGAAGTCGCTCCCTCTAAAGATAAGTTGATAGCCGTGGTGCTACCATTGGAAGTAGGATTCCATACCGCATACACTCTTTTATTGGCATTATTGGGATCGATAAAACGATAAATTCTTGGACAAGTTAAATCTGTGCAAGTGGATAAATCGGCATCGAAAACCATATCTGTTAAGACATTTTTCATAGTATATACATAATACCATGAATCCTTTGGTTTGAATCCATTGAATTGTGTTTCTAGTAAACCTGCACTTGTAAATACGGTACAAAACGGCCCAGTACAAGCATCTCTTAAATCAAAAATCATGGCTTTGTCAAATCCTGCTGCAATCGTTTCTAAATAAGAACGTACCAACCATTGTCCTTGCACTTGATACTGAGTAAAGTCATCAATAGTTGGCACACTAATCGGTGAATTATTATTAGTATCATAACCAAATTCCGACAACCATAATTCTGTTCCTGGCATCAACGAATCTCGGTAAGCGACAAAGGTGCTAAGAAAATCTCTTAATCCACCAGCCTCAGGACTTACACTGCTAGTTGATAAACTGAAATCTGGGTTATTTCCTAAATACTTATGAATATTGATGACATCAAAAGGTAGTGGGGCATTGGTCGGTCGATTGGCTTTTGACCAAGCCACTATCCGTCGAATATAATCCAAATTAGCATCCTCTAAGCCACCCATCACTACCTTCATATTCGGATCAGCATTTTTGATCCCCACGGTACTAATCATTTGATTAGGATTATCGGGATCAGCGACCAATCCTAGGGTTTGGAAGTGACCATCGTAATCTGCACTTAGCATGGTAGCATATTCTTCGGGAGAAAAAATACCATTTTGGTCAGGCTCGTTCCAGTTTTCTAAATAGTCGATAAAGCCCAAACCTGTAATCGCTAATTCATTGGGGGCTAGTCTTGGGGCAATTAAGGTATTTTGTCGATTAGAATTAAATACCGTATTGCCATACCGAGCAGCATATTGATATAAGTAGGCAGCGTGGGCAATATAGGAACTAGGCAATAAGGGATCCTCTCCACCAACAACTGGTTTTTGCGCTAAAACTGCTTCTGAATTAGGATCCCCTTGACTCAAAAAAGGATTGACAATTTGAGGAATACTTCTTAAGGTCACAGGACTGATCGTTAAACCATTGCCTTGAATTTCACTATAGAAATCGTCAAATCGAATATAGTCGATATAATTAGGATTCCAGCTATACGCATTATTAGGATAATTCGGAGAGGCGTTTCCACTATTTGGAAATCCCTCATTGAAGACCCAAGGATGAAATTCTCGTACTGTTCCGACAGCCTTCATCCGATTTATGGGGTCTTGTCCACGGGTGGTTACCCCCATAAATTGATCGACGGTTATTTGTGCAAATGTAGGGAGGGTTAAAAACATAAAAAGCGCAGCCATTCCCCACCATTTGGCAACGACAAAGTGATTATTCATTAGTTTTTGTTTTATAGTCTTGTCTTTAATCTTGGGGGGAGTAGATTAATTAGTGTACTAGCAGTATAATCCTAAAATCAGCTATAAGATTAATTTTTATAGCTTTTTTCTTAGAATCTATTTTTTGAAAATGTACAAATGATTATTAATCAGATGATTGAAGTGGTGATTAACAAAGTAAGGCGTAATGATAAGTGGGAAAACAGTAGTAAGTGTAGGGGGAATAAATAAATTAATTGTGAAGGTACAAAAAATACGATGGTTAAAGCAACACAAGTAAGACTTTTTTAATATAAAAAAGAAACAACCTAAGCATTTTGGAAACGCTTAGGTTGTCAATAACAAATTATAATCCCATGAACAGATACAAAACAAATCTAATGGATGAAAAGTTTCTATAAGGTAATGTTTTTGATTCTTTAAGTAAAAAGGGAGGTCGGTGAAAGGTAGAAGGTTAACAAAAATCCTATAAAATGCCATGCTTTTGATTATCCGCTGCCTTGCATCCGTTGCCAAAAGTAGCTTCTAAAGTACCAGATCCAATTAGTTTTTTATTAGACATGCTGAATTGTAAGAATATTCCTTACCTTGCTGAAAATTATCACGAACTAAAATTTTACAGATGGCAACGACAACCAACTCGACTCAATCCTTAAATAGAACACTAGGCCCGTTAATGCTTTGGGGTTTAGGCGTAGGCTATGTAATTTCAGGAATGTATTTTGGTTGGAACTTAGGTTTAGAGAAAGGGGGCACACTTGGATTGGCGGTAGCTACCTTTTTTATCATCATTATGTACCTCACTTTTACCTTTAGTTATACTGAGTTGGCCTGTGCAATTCCCAAGGCAGGAGGGGCTTTTGATTATGCGATTCGAGGTCTCGGAAAAAATTGGGGCTTTTTGGGCGGGATGGCACAAAACATTGAATTTATTTTTGCACCACCTGCGATTGCCTTTGCCATTGGTGCCTATTTAAACATTTTTATGCCCTCAGTATCAGTTTTGACCATAGCGATAATTGCCTATGTTATATTTACCGCCTTGAATATTTATGGCGTAAAAGCAGCCGCTTCTTTTGAGTTAATTATTACCATTATAGCGGTGGCTGAATTATTGATTTTTGCAGGTGCAGCCGTTCCTCATTTTGAAATGGCGAACCTTACTAAAAATGCATTACCAAACGGTTGGTCAGGAGCTTTTGCGGCCATTCCTTTTGCTATATGGTTCTTTTTAGCTATCGAGGGCGTCGCCAATGTAGCGGAAGAAACGATTAATCCACAACGAAATATTCTGATTGGTTTTGGTTCGGCTATCTTAACTTTAGTTGCTTTATGTTTAATAACTTTTGCTTCTTCGGTAGGAATTGATGGTTGGGAGTCCATAGTCTATGATGCTAATGGTAACGCTTCGGATTCCCCATTACCTTTAGCATTAGCGAAAGCTTATGGTGAAAACCATGTCTTATATACCTTGGTTACTTCCATAGGGTTGTTTGGCTTAGTGGCATCCTTTCACGGGATTATTTTAGCGGCAGGACGATCAACTTTTGAGTTTGGTCGAGTTGGTTTTGCGCCTAGGTTTTTAGGAGACGTGCAAGCAAATTTCAAAACGCCAGCTAAAGCTTTAATCTTTAACATGGGCATTGGAATTATTGCTTTATTTACAGGTAAAACAGGGGATATTATTACGATTGCTTGTTTTGGTGCTTTGAGTCTATATATTATCTCGATGGTGTCGATGTTGGCTTTGCGCCGAAAAGAGCCTGATTTAGAACGACCATTTAAAGTACCGTTTTATCCTTTTTCTCCCATTATTGCCTTGATTATTGCAAGTGTCGCTTTCATAGCGATGACGGTTTATAATCCAATGTTGGCAGGAATTTATTTTAGTATATTGGCAGTAAGTTTTTTATGGTTTAAATTGACGTATAAAGAAGCAATATGAAAGTAGGTTTATTAGTTTGTGATGCAGTTAGACCCGAGTATCGGGAAGATTTTGGAGATTATCCGAGTATGTTTCAGACCTTGTTTCCTAAATATGAATTTATTAGTTACCGAGTTCGTAAGGGTGAGTTTCCTGAAAATGTGATGGATTGTGACGTATATATGTCTACAGGGTCTTCTCATTCTGTTTATGAAGATCACGAATGGATTCAACAAACGAAAGCCTTTATCCGAAAAATCTATGAAGCAAACCGTTATTTCATCG
Organism: Saprospiraceae bacterium; assembly: GCA_965277445.1. GTDB lineage: Bacteria > Bacteroidota > Bacteroidia > Chitinophagales > Saprospiraceae > JAFMDF01. The sequence continues at coordinate 1,927,717 of CBDICY010000013.1, forward strand.
GCTTTTGCTTTGGGCATCAATTAATGGCAGAAGCTTTGGGCGGAAAGGTAGCAAAAGCGGATATTGGCTGGTGTGTAGGTATCCATGAATTCGAGATAGCGCAGATCAAACATTGGATGCGACCTGCGAAAACAACCGTAAATTTTTTGATGATGTGCCAAGATCAAGTAATGGAAGTTCCTCCAAATACCTTCATATTGGGTGGAAATGAAGCCTGCCCCAATGCAATACTACAAGTGGGAGAACGATTTCTAAGTGTGCAAAGTCATCCAGAATTCACAAAAAAATATAACCAGACATTGATGGAAGGTAGAGTAGAAAGGATTGGAGCAGAAAAAGTAGTAAAAGGAGTTGCTAGCTTGGAAAAACCGATGGATGTCCCATTATTTCGACAATGGGTGGCTGCTTTTTTGGAAAAGTAAGGTGAAAGGGTAATAAGTTGATGAGGAAATGAGATTAATGAGGTACTAGTGAATAGCAATCTAAATTCTATCTCATTAGCTCATTAATCTTATCACCTCATTACCCAAAAGAAAGTAAGGAATATTTAGCTTAATCATTAATCAATCATAAAAACTAAATTCCTTTAATTTTCTAACGGCCTTCGTATTATTTCTTTTCAAATTTATTCTACGTTTAGCTAATTGATTGCCTATAATCATTCCAAACCCAACTCCAGTTATGGCACCCATAATACCTTCAATTCGTCCATTATTGGTTGGTTGACCAAGTATGGATTTATTCCGAACTTCATAAGGAGTAGGTAATGCTTTTTTCTGTGCAAAAAAGTAGCCCGCTGCGCCAAAAATAGCGCCCCAAATTCCCATCTTTCGCAATTTTTCTTTCCGATTCACCATTAATAAATGGTCGTAGTATTTTAAATTAACTTCAGATTTTACAAATAGGGATTTATCACTCCATTTTTGTGCTATATCCGTTGCTAGAATTAGGTTATTGTCTCGCATACCTAAGAGATACGAATCAGGAAACTGCTTATCACCTCCTTGTAATTGAATAAAAGTTAGCTTTTTTATCTCTCTAGGTTTTAACTTGAGCTTATTTTTACTTTGATAACGTTGAACTTGTGCAAAGCTGTCTTGGCTATAACAGCAACAAACAAAAAGAAGGGTAAATAAAAGTAGATTTTTTTTCATGATATATCTTTGAACCAGCTTTTGCATTGATAGCTTAAAGCTTAAATACTAAGAAAATGTTTGTGTTCGAGACCTTACTAACCTAATGCATTTTGTACCCAAATGGTTGCACAATAGAGGGAACATAGCTATAAAATCATTAAATTATAAAAAAAATTATAACTAAACCACTTTTTCTAGCCACCATTGTTCTTTGGCAGACAGATAACTTTAGGATTTAGTACTTTTAAAAGCATAGGAGTGAATAATAGTCTCTTAATAAAAACGTTACTTTTTAGCATACTGTCGTTAAGATATTTTACCTATACATCAAAACAAGCAACCTTGCAGCAAAAAAGCCTTGCAAAAAAGAGCACTTTATACTTTTTACCAACTTATCATTTACGATTTATCGTTTATCACTCCTTCCTTATAGTGCTTCCTTTATTTTTCTTTTATTTCGGTGCTACGACTTTTCTTTTAGCTCAAAATTATTACCCTGTAAAGATTAACCAAAAATGGGGCTTGATGGATGTAAATGGAGCGCTGGTCATTTCTCCAAAATATGAGGTGATTGGTACGCCGCAAAAGTTTGGCTATACCTTGATGCAGCAGGATGGGAAAATTGGCTTGCTCAATAAAAAAGGACAATTATTGCTGCCTGCGAAATACGAAGAAATTAAAATACTAGATTCTAATTTTATTGCCGTAACGTTTAATCAAGCACAACAAATACTGACAGCTAATGGAACGGTCATTTTACAAGGAAATACTTATAAAGACTTCCATGTACTAAATCAGACCCTACTTTCCTTTACAGAAAACGATTTGATTGGCTGTGTGAATACGAAAGGAACAATGATCGTAAAGCCTAATTACGATGGGATTACCCTTTATAAAAACCAATATTTAAAAATTAAAAAAAGTAAACAATATGGACTAGTAGATTTAAATGGACAATCCATTTTGCCTGTAGTAGCAGATGCCTTTAAACTAGAGAATGAATTGATTTTTTATTTAAAAGGGGTGCTTTGGGGAGCAATTACTTTAACAGGACAGCAGTTGATTCCGCCCAATTATTCTGCCTATGCCTTGATTAACCCGTCGCTCATTAAATTAGAACGATTTGGAGAAAATTGGTTATTTAATATTCAAGAACAAAAGATTGTCTCTACCAAATCAGCTAGAGATTTTTTACCTTTTTCGGATAAATATGTACTAACTCGATTGGGCGATAAATTTGGTTTAATCAATTATCAGGCTATCGAAATTTTAGCCAATCAATACCAAGAAATCCAAAGTTTTTCGACTACAGCCTTTCGGGTTCGAAACGGATGGAAATGGGGACTCGTTCATAAAAATGGACAACAATTATTAGATTATCAGTACGACTTTATTGCCCCTATTCGAAACGGAAAAGCGCTGGTTAAAAAAGGGGCTTTTTTTGGATTGATTGATGAGCATGGGCAAATTATTGTTCCTGTAGAATATACGAGTATTACCATTTCTGGCGAAAATATTAAGGCGTTTAAGGGAGAAAAATGGACACTTTTTTATATTGATGAAAACGGTAAAATTCAAAAAGGAGAAAACTTTAAAAAGCATTTTAAAATCAAAATCCAAGGAAATGACGCCAATGGCGCACTCCGTCAATTGAATGCAACTGATTTTGGAAACAGTTATTTACTAGATAATTTTGAATGGTTTTTTGTCGGAGAATTAGGAAAATGGGGCTTGAGAAGATTGGCGGATGGGGTAGAAGTGATTCCACCAACCTATGATTTTATTCGGATAGAAAGAGATTTGGGCTATACGATAGTTGGATTGGAAAGACAAGGACAATATCGATTTGATCGAACCAATTATCGCTTCAATTATCTTTATGGCATTGTCAATAACGAAGTCGGAAAATTAGTCACGCAATTAAAACTGTGGGATGTTCGATCAGATGATTTCAGGAATGGCTCTTTGGTGGCTAGAGTTGTTTTTAATAATGGTCGACACGGTTTAATGTTGAAGAATGGAAAGTTTGTTAAAAAGGACATTGGGTATATTGGCGAGTTTAAAAATGGTCTAGCAAAAATATCTATCGGTGGTAAAATTTCTGCTAAAATCAAGGCAAAAGATACATCGCTAGGTTTACTCCCAGATTATTTGGACGGCCTTTTGACTGGAAGTGATATGACGGATATCACCTTACACGACCAAAAAGTGCAAGAAGAAGCTTATCTGACTTGTGAAGGTTGTGAATGGGGCTATATTGATTTAACGGCTTTTACCGTCATTCAACCAAAATATGAAATTGCCCATGAATTTATAAATGATGTTTGTTTAGTAAAAACTAAAGGGAAATGGGGCATGATTGACCGATTCGGAGCAGAATTATTTTCGCCAATATACGATGCTGCCAATTTTTTAGAAGGTACAGATAATCAAATAGTTAAAGTGTCCATCAATTCAGAAAAATACGGATTAATGGACACTTTGGGGCAATTATTGGTTGATCTAAGGTATGATGAATTAGGTGTTTTTCAAGAAGAAAGATTGGCGGTACGGATAGGCAATAATTGGGGCTATGTGGCTAAAGATGGAACAGCGGTTATTCCGCCAAAATTTCAAAAAATAGCCCCTTTTTCAGAAGGATTAGCAGCGGTAAGATATCAACGAAAATGGGTTTTTATAGACCCGAATGGACAAATTAAATTGGATGATAATTTTAGAGCTATTGGCAATTTTAAACAAGGTAAAGCATGGGTGAAAACAGATAAAGGCGTTGGGTTTATTGCTTCGGATGGTAGCACAAAGATTCCTTATGATTTTCATCAGGCTTTTGATTTTAAAAATGGGATTGCTAGAGTAGTGAAAGATGGAAAATATGGCTTGATTGATGAAGCGGGAAATTATGTGTTAAAACCAAAATTCACCGATATTAGTGCTTTTGATGATACGGGTTTAGCCATTGTTCGGTATGGGAATAGAGTAACCCGCTATGGAGTAATCGACCAAAGTGGCAATTTAATTACAACTCAAAATTTCCGAAAAATTTACCCTTTTAAAGAGGGGAGAGCATTGGTTCAACATAAAGAGGGCTATGGGTTTATTGACAAAAATGGAATACTTGTTATTACTGGAAATTATTCCAAGGCGGCTTCTTTTTCAGAAGGAAGAGCTATGGTGCAAAGAGACAACCGTTGCGGTTTTATCGACTTAGCAGGTAGAGAAATTATTCCGCTAACTTATTCTAAATGTTTAGATTTTGAAGATGGAAAGGCAGTCGTTTATGAGGGTTTAAGAAAAGGGGGATTGATAGATTTATCGGGTGAAGAAATCATTGAACCAGGGATTGATCGCCTAATGGGTTTTAAAGATGGAAGAGGATTGGTCAGAGAAAATTATGAATATTATTATATCGCAGAAGATGCTAGTTGGAGAGATGGGTATTTTGAAAAAGCAGAGCGCTACCAACATGGTATCGCAGCGGTGAGAAAAGGTGGGAAATGGGGCATTATTAACCGGAATGGCTTGAATTTGATTTCCAATAAATATGACCAAATAACAACATTTGAATCGGGCTTTGCAAAAGTACAATTAAGTCAATTTGTAGGCTTGGCCAATTTAAAGGGCGAATTGATTATCCCTCCAGAATACGAATATATTACCTATGCTGGCGATGGGTTGTTTAGGGTAGAAAATGGTGGACAAATTGGTTATTTGAGGAAGGACGGTACTTGGGTTTGGCGTTTGCAGGAGTAGGCTATCCAAATACATAAATCCATCACGCTTAAAAATCGTGCCCTAGGTACGTAAGATGGGTAGCAAAAAACATATGAAATTAAATCGGCAAAATACAAAAAAACGGAGACCCAATAATTTTTCGGAGGTAAGGAGAAATAAAGGGCATATCAATAATAGGCACAGAAAAATTTCTAAAAAGAAGCAAGAAAAAATTGGTAAAATCAGAAAACCAAGCAGAAGAAAACGGTATATAATAATCCATACAAACCAGCGACCAAAAAATAGTAAAAAGATTAAAATTGCGCTGGCTATTTTATTAGCGATTTTAGTCTTATTATTGGGGTGATAAAATAGTAATAGAGCTGTGAGGATAGGAAATGCGTCTCATCAACTCATAACCTTATTCCCTCATAAACCTACTTAAACATGACCAAAAAAATAAATTGGGGTATTCTCGGAGCAGGAAAAATAGCGGGCAAATTTGCCACAGATTTAACTACTTTACCAGCAGCAAATCTGTATGGAGTGGCGTCCAGAAGATTGGAGAAAGCACAGGATTTTGCAGATAAATTTCATTTTGAAAAAGCTTTTGGTACTTACGAAGACATGTTAGCCGATCCAGAATTAGATGCAGTTTATGTAGCTACGCCACATGTTTTTCATTGCCAACATACCTTATTATGTTTAGCGCATAAAAAAGCGGTGATTTGTGAAAAACCATTTGCCATCAATACCAGAGAAGTCCAACAAATGATTGCCAAGGCAAAGGAGACCAATACTTTTTTGATGGATGCCTTGTGGACTTTATGTTTACCACATATTTTAAAAACGAAGGAAATTGTAGAAAGTGGACAGTTGGGTAAACTATTCTCCGTAAAAGCAGATTTTGGTTTTACAGCGGACTTTAATCCGAATAGTCGATTGTTTGATCGAGATTTGGGCGGAGGATCTTTATTGGATATTGGCATTTATCCAGCCTTGTTGGCTTTATTTTTATTAGGGAAACCGAACAAGGTTACCGCAGCAGCCTTAATGGGACAAACAAAAATTGATGAAGAATGTGCGGTGTTTTTAGCATATGAAAATGGACAAACTGCTAATCTACATTCCACTTTGTTAGCAAGAACACCGATAGAAGCTTATATCTATTGTGAAAAAGGATACATTCATATTCCATCTCGGTTTCACGAACCAGTAGATAAAATAACTATTCTTACTTATGAGGGTTTAGAAGAAACGATTATTCCTTTTGATTACCAAGTTTTAGGCTATCAATATGAAGCGGCAGAAATGATGCGTTGTCTGCAAGAAGGAAAATTAGAAAGCGATTTGATACCGCATCAGTTTAGTATAGATTTGATGGAGTTACTGGATGAGATTCGCCAACAAATTGGGTTGATTTATCCTCGGCATGATTGATTTGCTAATTCGAACTGGATGGTTGACTTTCCCTCAACCTAAAATATTCGTGTTCAAAAAGATAACAGGATGACTGAAAGTCAACCACCCAATAAAATGCAAGGTGAATTTGATTTACTAAACCAACCTGCACACAGTCTGGCGGGTTTAGCACATCACTACAAATTTATTTAGCACTTGCCATAGCTTCTTCTTTAGCCTCCCGCTTCTCCACTCGTCCTACTACTCGAATACTAATTTCATATAAAATATAAAGTGGAATGGCAATTAAAAACTGCGTAACCACATCTGGTGGCGTAATAATAGCGGCAAAAACAAGAAAGACGACAAAAGCGTGTTTTCGATAAGTACGCATAAACGCCTGATCAATTAAGCCGATGCGTTTTAGAAAAATGGCGACAATGGGTAATTCAAAAATCATTCCTGTCGGCAAAGTAAACATCGTCATATAATTGACAAAAGAATCTAAGGTCGGCGCACTTACGGCACCAACATCATACCCTGCTAAAAACGAAATGGCAAAAGGAGAAATAATAAAATAACCAAAGCAAACCCCCAATGCAAAAAGTGAAGAACAAACAACCACAATCCCTCTAGCTGCTTTTCGCTCATTATCATAGAGTCCAGGTTTAATAAATCGCCAGATTTCCCATAAAATGAAAGGAAAGGCAAAAATAATCCCTAAAATAATAGAGACTTTTAAACTAACAATAAATTGCTCTCCCAATACCCGAGTCTCTAATTGGAATTCTGGTGGTGCAAAATTTAGCCATCTATATAAGGGGAAATCAGGTTCTTTTGGTGCTAAAATAATATTTTTAAAAACCCATTTATCAAAGGTGAAAACACCAATCGCAATGATGACAATAGAACTAATGGCACGAATCAAATGCCAGCGTAACTCTTCCAAATGGTCAATAAAGCTCATTTCTGCTTCTGCTTGCCCAATTTGAGGCGTTTGATCCATTTTATCTACATCTATCTGATCTAAAGGCATAAAAATTATTAATCTAAAATTATTAGAATGAATCTTTGTTGGGTTGAAGGCTCAGTATATCTAGTTCACAGTTACTATAACTATAGTAAAGTTACAACAAAGACTTTTAGGAAAAGGCATTTAAATGCCGGATAGTATTTATCTGGTGCATTTTCCCTTTCAGCTACAAAAGTAAAAATTAATTCTTCATAAAAAAGTTTAAATGGTATCCTTTCCTTAACTATTTGACGAGCGATGGAATTGGACGCACAAACAGGTCGTCTTTCGGGTTCAATATTAATTCTTTTTGTATTTTTACCATCTGTGTTAGGAAACCAAGTTATGGGTAAACGGTTAACTAACCCAATACTTTTATAGCTCTTTTAAATTTACTCTTTTGATAAATAATGTAATGCTCAAAATAATAGGTTCTTTTCTGATTCATTGCCTACTTATATTATTTATCCCGATAGTAGGATTTTCTCAAAATTATACGATTAAGGGTAGAATTCTAGATCAAAATAGTGGCGAAATCATTGAATATGCCAGTATTACGATGCATCGTTTGCCTGATTCTGTTATGGTGACAGGTGTGGTTTCAGATGCAACGGGGCAATTTGAGCTAAAAAACAACGCTACAACTACTACTTATTTAAGTGCCCAGTTTTTGGGCTATGAAGCCTACACTTCACCCATTCTAACAACGGGAAAAAATATTGACTTAGGGGATATTTCGTTAAGTGTCAATGGTGCGGTACTCTCCGAAGTGGAAGTAACGGGTAAAGCGATTATCTCTGCTCATAAATTAGACAAACAAGTCTATGATGCAGGGCAATTTCAAAATGCAAAAGGTGGGACAGCAACGGATGTATTGAGCAATTTACCTGCCGTTAGTATTAATTCCTTTGGAGAAATTGCGGTAAGAGGTGCTACAGGTTTTATGGTGATGATTAATGGAAAACCTGTACAAAGTGATCCTGCGGTAATCTTAAATCAGTTAGCTGCCAATACCATTGAAGATATAGCGATTATTACTGCGCCAAGTGCCAAATACGACCCTGATGGCAATGCTGGGATTATCAATATTATTACCAAACAAAATTTTTCGGATGGTACCTATTTTTCGGCGAATATAATGGCAGGTTTACCCAGCATAGAGGATTACGATAATAAAAGAAATACGCCTCGATACGGAGCAGATATTCAATTGAATTTTAAAAAAGGGAAGTGGGATATTTCTAGTGCTTTAGATTATAGACGATATGATAAGTCGGGTAGGAGAGAAGGGTATGTTAATACGTTTATTGATAATGTATTGACCGAATTTCCATCTGATGGGGAACGCAGTTTTGACGAAGAAAACTATTCTGCTCGTTTTTCTACTACTTACACACCTAACAAAAAACAGGCAATTACAGCGGGATTTTATGTTGGAAAAAGAACGAAAGAGCGAACTGCCGATATTTTATATAAAAACCAGCAAAGAACGACTATTGAGACGAATGAGTTTTTAGGAACGGAAGCATATTATGACAATTTTCTGACCATAGGTAATGTCTTTACTGGTGGCACGCCGATTAATAAAATAAGTTTTTTTAATGAAAATCTAAGAGTAAGAAGAGGTGATTTTTTTATTGGCTCTTTAGATTATTTATTCAAATTTGAAAAAGAAGCCACCTTGAAAATTTCAGGCCTATACGAAAAAACCATACTAGGTGGGCCGACTGATAATGTCAGTTTAGGCTACCCTAATACAAGTGAAATCTTACAATTGCAGTTAAATGATAACGATAATCCTTTGGATGGCATTCGTTTTCAATTGGATTATAGCAAAAAGATAAACGATTTAACTTGGGAAAGTGGGTATCAATATCGCTATCTGAAACATCCTGGTGATTTTGATTATTTTGATAGAGATTTGGTGAACAATGTCTGGATAGAAAACCCATTATTTACCAACAGTATTGAATTGACCAGAAAGATTCATGCTGGATACAGTCAATTTTCTGGTAAAAGTGGCGCTTGGCAATATAGCGGTGGTTTAAGACTAGAATATTTTGATAGAAAAGTAACGATTGAACGACCTGATGCAACCTATTTATTAGACAAACTCAATTTATTTCCTTCCTTAAATATTAGTTATGATTTTGGTAATAACCTCTTGGCAAAAGGTGGCTATAGTCGCCGAATTCAAAGGACAACGACTTTTAAAATGACCCCTTTCCCAGAGAGAGAACATTCGGAAACTCTAGAACAAGGAGATGCCGAATTATTACCCGAATACATTGATGTAGTGGAAGTAGGCTTGGTGAAAAACTGGGGAGATCATTCTGTATTTGGGAATGTGTATTATCGAAAAATTGAGAATGTCATCAATAGAGTAAACACCGTTTTCAATGATACTATCCTCAATAGAATTTATACCAATGTAGGGCAAGCGAATGTTTTGGGACTTGAATTAGGAACGACGGTTTATCCAACCGATGTTTGGCGTATTTATGTTGGTGGAAATATCTACAGCTACGGAATTGAAGGTAGTTTATTTGGTGACGGCATTAATACTTCCAATACTGTTTATTCTATTAATGCCAATTCAACGGTGAATGTTAGTCCAACTTTTAGTCTCCAATTTGCCCTTAATTACCTTTCGGAAAGAATCACGGCACAGGGACAAGATTCTCGATTTTACAACCCTTCCTTAAGTTTGAAAAAATCCTTTTTGGATAAACGCTTGACGGTTGGCTTGCTTTGGCGCAATATAGATTTGGGGCTATTAAATGCCAATGAACAACGCATTACTACCGTCAGAGATAATTTTTATACGACGACAAATTATGTTTATGAAGTGGATATTTTACAATTGACCCTTAGTTATCAATTGAATCATATCAAGAAAAAACTGAAATTAACGGAGAGTGAATTTGGGAAGGGGGAGTTTTAGAGTATGTTTAAAATCTTATGTCACTTATTGGAAAAATTGGAAGATATGCTTGTTTTTCCTGAAAATTGTTGTGATTGTTAAATTGTCTGATTGTTATTCCCCCAGCATCAATCAATCAATCAATCAATCAATCAATCAATCAATCAATCAATCAATCAATCAATCAATCAATTTTTTACCTAGTTTATCAGGATTTCGAACCATATAAATAGTCTCAATTTGGAAGTGATCCAAGCTAAAATAAATAACCGTATTTAAAGCACTATCTGGAGTATGTAATTCCAAAGCAGGCGAACCGTTAACACTAGTATAAACAGGTGTTAATTGATCGCCGAATTTTTTAAATAAACCGAGTAAAAACTTAGTGCAGACAACTTTACCAACCAATGGTATTTTAGCCGCTGAAACCTTGCCACCACCATCACTATATAAGACAATATCTTCCTTCAAAATGGCAATCAATTGCTGTAGTCCATTTTCTTGACCAACGGCTAAAAATGCTTGTAATAATTGTGCTTTGGTGGATTGGTTAATGGCTTTTGAATCAGCGGAAGCCCCTAATTTGTTTTTTAGTCTTTGAAAGGATTTTCTGCAAGTAGCTTCCTTTAAATCGAGGAGTTCTCCGATTTCTTTAAAGGTAAAATCGAAAGCATTTTTTAGGATAAAAACGGCCCGTTCTTTCGGGTTGAAACGACTTAATAAAAAAGTGAGACCATAATCTAAATCTAATTGATAATCAATGTTTTCTGTTGGGTGAAGAATAGGTTCGGGTAACCAAACGCCAAAATAATTAGCGCGTTCTTTTTTTATTTTTTTCAAATAATTAAGACTACGGTTAGTCGCAGTTTTGATTAAATATTTTTGTGTATCTTGGACGTGTGTTAGTTCATTTTTTTGTTGTTTGGTGAGGTAAATCGTCAAAGTATCTTGCACGATGTCTTCACTCGCCGCCACTTCTCCAATCATTTTGTAAGCCACACTAAAAAGCTGCTTTTGTACCTTTTGTAAATTAATGGTGGAAGGAGTAAACATATAATATAAATTAACGTTTTATGAAGTTGAATTTCTAGGTTTTTTCAACCATTCTTTTATTTTTACAGCTACTATGAAGCAATTTTTACTTTTTTTTTCTGTGTTTTTCTTTTTTGGTCTATCGCTCCAAGCACAAGATGGTGCAAAGATAGGACAAACTATTTATCCAGACATTCATTTAAAAAAGACGACGGAGAAAATTGTATTGGATGGGCAATTAAATGAAGCTGCATGGTTTGTGGGTGCTAGTGCTAGTGATTTTTGGCAATTTTTTCCTACAGATAGTGCCAAGGCTGGTGGGGAAACAGAAATTTACATGACTTACGATGAAGAGTATCTTTATATTGCTGCTAAATGTTATAGCTCTTCTAACCAATTTTTGACGCCATCGCTAAAAAGAGATTATGGTTTTAGAAATAGTGATAATATTAGTATTTTATTTGATACTTATAATGACCAAACCAATGCTTTTCTATTTGGGATGAACCCAGAAGGAGTTCGTAGAGAAGCATTGATTTCTAGTGGTGGTAGAGATAGAAGTGCTTTTGATGGATCATGGGACAATAAATGGGATGGAGAGGCTAAAATATATGAGAACTATTGGATCGCAGAGTTTGCGATTCCATTTAAGACCATCCGTTTTACGGAAGGTAGCACTCGCTGGCGATTTAATTCTTACCGAAATGATACCCAAATCAATGAAATTACGAGTTGGGTCAATATTCCTAGAAATAATATTTTGATGGATTTGACCTATATGGGAAATATGATTTGGGAAGAGCCTTTGAAGAAACCGAAGACGAATATTTCCGTTATTCCTTATACCGCTGGTTCTGTTATTCGGGACTTTGAAAATGCAGATCAAACCAAAGCTGCTACAGATTTTAGTTTTGGTGGAGATGCTAAGATTGCGGTCACTTCGGGCTTAAACTTAGATTTAACAGTAAACCCTGATTTTTCACAGGTAGAAGTAGACCAACAGGTGACTAATTTGGATAGATTTGAAATCTTCTTTCCAGAGCGCCGACAATTTTTTCTAGAGAATGCCGATTTATTTGGCAGTTTCGGCCCAAGCCGAGTCAATCCTTTTTTCTCGCGTAGAATTGGGGTAGCGATAGACACCGCAACGGGCCAAAATGTACAAAACAAGATTTTATATGGGGCGAGATTGAGTGGGAAATTGAATGATAAACTAAGGGTTGGATTATTAAATATGCAAACCGCTAAACAATTAGAGAACGATTTACCAAGTTTCAATTACACGGTAGCTGCGGTTGAGCAAAGAGTCTTTAAACGTTCCAATATCGCCTTTATGGGCGTTAATAAACAGGCAATTAACGCAGACGAATTTAGTAGTAGTTTTAATAAATACAATCGAGTAGCGGGACTAGAATATCGGTTAGCCTCCAGCGATAATCGGTGGATTGGAAAGAGTAATTATTTTCGTGCTTTCACGCCTTCTGATAAAGCAGATAAATTCACCCATTTTACTCAATTAGTTTATAACCGACGGAAATACCGAGCAGAATGGGCACATTTATACGTTGGAGATGGCTATGATGCGGAAGTGGGGTTTGTTCCAAGGAAAGACATTTTGCTACTCAGCCCAGAATTTGCTTTAAATTTTTATCCCAAAACAGGCGCCATTTCAGAACATAATGTAGGGGTTGATGTGCGTTGGATTTACAAAATTGGAAAAGATGATAATCTAATACAACCAGATTTTGGGTTAGCGGATATGGGGGTGGAATTTTTTTGGCGATTTCAGTTTAAAAGTACGGCTAATTTAACCGCAAACATAGATTATAATAGGGTATTATTATTAAGTGATTTTGACCCTACTCGAATACAGTCGGATGATATTTTTCTATCCGCAGGCAGTATTCATAAATTTACCACTTTTGGCCTACGCTACAGTTCTAGTCAGTTTAATCTTTTTGAATGGGAGCTTCGACCAACGGTTGGACAATTTTATAATGGTTTTCGAGCGGGTCTACGAGGTAGTTTTACTTATAAATACCCACCATTTGGGTTTGTTTCTTTAGATTATAGTTATAATCACATCAAGCTAGATGAACCATTTGAAACAGCCGATTTATGGCTGGTAGGACCGAGAATTGATTTAACCTTTTCCAAGAAAGTATTCTTGACTACGTTTATTCAATATAATAATCAGTTTGACAACCTAAACATCAATGCTCGTTTTCAATGGCGATTTAAGCCTGTTTCTGACTTCTTTTTGGTGTATACAGATAATTACATTACCAATCCTTTTGACCAATTTGGTGTGCGGAATCGAGCCATCGTAGCGAAGTTAACGTATTGGTTGAATTTGTAGAATCATAGATATACCAAACCTGTCCGCTAGCATTCAGGCGGGTTTGGCATATCATCTATACCTCCTTCTTTTATCCTTCCTCCAAAAACAACTCTTGTAAATAAGCCTTATCTTTTAGAATACCGAAAAAAGAATTAATATATTTAGTCATTTTCTTTTTTACGGACTTTTCCAAAATAGGACAATCCATATAACAACGAAACCCTGTTTTTTGAAGCTCGGAGAATCTTTTTGCTGTTGCCATTAATGTTGCTTTATCTGGAAATTTTCCTTGAGGGAATCGTTGTTCGATATTTTTCTGACCATAATCAGGATTAAGTCTGGCATGAGGGGCTTTGACCAAACCAGAAAAATCAAAATCGTAAGGCACTAAGATTGGCTGTCCACCCGCATCGGGTTGAATCAATTTAATATTTCGTTGTACTTTGATGTCCCAATCCAAATTACCAATCATATAATTAAAGAGTAAAGTATTGTGATAACTCGTTGCATCAATTTGAGCGGGGGTTGTACCAAAGGCATCCGTAGCTTTACCTTTTAAACGGAGCTCCAATTCTTCATTGCTTTCAATAAAAAAAGCAAAACGCTCTATTTTATCGGTTGGGTCATTTGAATTAACATAAGTGATCTTAACAGGGAAAACTTGATAACTTTGAGGCGTAACGTGATTGTATAAGTTATAAATCCAATATTCTTTCATCAATACTTGATCACTATCCTCCGTATCATTACAATTGGTCACCAATTTTAACTTATCGCAACCTGGAAATAAACCTAGTTCTTTGAGTGCTTTTTTAGGGAAATCAATTTTCAGAGGCGGCATAGAAGAACAAACTTTTCTTCTACTTCGCCCTCTAGGTTCAATTTTTACTTTCGTCTTAAATTCTTCCCCTAATCCACTACTAAAAAGTATAGTACCTGGATAAGATTCCGAACTAATTTTTTTGTTTTTGATTAAAGAGTCAAAATTGGTCTGTAAAACAACTTCGAAGAAACTATCTTGTTTTATTTTCTGAAAGATAGTGGTAGAAGCAAAAAAGTCTGGCATTTCAAGACTATCATTAATAGCAACTGCTTGATTCATTAAAAGGGAATCGGATGTATTCGTTTGGCTAAAGCCTTCTATGGGAATCCAAAATAGGAAGGAAAGTAGTATTGGGTTTATTTTTTTTGTTAGCATTATTTTCTTTTTAGATAAACTGCGATGCCTAAAAATACAAGATATTTTATTTGGAAAGGGTTATTTGTTTAAAAAAATATTATTTCCTATTGGTAGGATACTTTTTTCGTTCATGAAAAAGTATAAAATCGAAAACTTAATTATTTACAAACACTATTAGTCATAGAGAAAAAGTCTTTTTTTTAATAGTTGACTACTAGTTTATTGATTATTTTTTGAAATATATGCTACTAATTCGATTGGATTGTAAATTAATGTGACAGGACAAACAGAAAATTAAAAAAAATTAGTAACCTGTTACTAAATAATAGTAAGATGTTACTAATTTGTTAGAAATGGTTTGTATTATTCATATTTTATTAAATTAAATATCTAAGTATTTATGTGACAATTATTTGAGTAGTGTAAATTTATTGTTAAAAACAAAAAGAATTTTATTGAACGAATTTTTTCTAGAAATATTATGAATTGTGACAAAAGAAATGTTAAATTTTTTTTCAAATTCTTTAATAAAAACTTAACTATTTGTTAAAAATGGATTATCTTTGAACCAGAATAAAAGGATAGGTGACAGGATAACGGTGAAATTTAAAATTTGAAGCGACCTAAATTAACTTTTTTTATTCTCTCTAAATCAAAATATAAACTATTTATATAAAAATATAACAGTCGGGTGATTTCTTACAAGAGCGAAGCAATGGTTTTTACCACTTCGCTCTTTTGTTTTTTACAAACTACCTACCTCTTTTTCCAAGATTTTACTATATTTGGCTTTCTTCCTTTAGTTTCCTATACACAACTAAAAAATAGTATTGCTATTTTTAATAAATCCTTCTTTTAAATTTCAAAAATGAGTACTGTTCAACTAAGTGGTTTAGACATCGGTATTATGATCGTCTATGGTGTATTGATTATAGCCTATGGCCTATATCATGCAAAACGTAAAAATTCGGAAGAATATTTTTTAGCAGGTCGGGATATGACTTGGCCGATTGTTGGGATTTCTCTTTTTGCCGCCAATATTTCTAGTTCTACTTTAGTTGGTTTAGCAGGAGACGCTTATAAAACGAATACACATGTCTATAATTACGAATGGTTGGCAGCAGTTGTTTTAGTCTTTTTTGCCATCTTTTTCTTACCATTTTACCTGAAATCAAAGGTATATACCATGCCAGAGTTTTTAGAAAGGCGCTATGATAAAAAATCAAGGTATTATTTCTCTTTCATCACGATTGTAGGAAACGTACTAATTGATACCGCAGCGGCTTTATATGTTGGTAATATTATCTTGAAACTGATGTTTCCAGAGATTCCAACATGGATGGTAATTGTCATTTTAGCCTTTGCAGCAGCTGCTTATACAATCCCTGGAGGACTAAATTCGGTTATTCAAACAGAGGTCATCCAAGCTATTTTATTAGTTATAGGCTCTTGTATCATCACCTATTATGCCTTCGATGGAGTAGGAGGGTGGTCAGGCTTGATTGAAGGGTTAAACGCTAAAGGGGCAGCGGGCGAACTGGTTCAACCTGGTAGTGGAATGGTACTAAATAATGCGGAAGAGGTACTGAGCCTAGTGCGGCCCACAGGGGATGCTTTTATGGATTGGTTTGGTTTATTATTAGGCGCACCAATTTTAGGTTTCTATTTCTGGGCCAATAACCAGTTTATGGTGCAAAGAATATTAGGCGCAAAAGATTTAAATCATGGTCGATGGGGCGCTTTATTTGCAGGTTTGCTAAAATTACCTGTGATTTTTATCATGGTTTTACCTGGGACTTGTGCCATTTTATTATTCCAAGATGCAGATTTAGAAGGCTTGCGCTATACTTTCGCAGACGGAACAATTTGCGCCAACTTAGCCGATTGTACAGACGCCATTTACCCTATGTTGTTATTCACCTTATTACCAAAAGGAATATTGGGATTGGTTTTAGCAGGTTTATTAGCCGCCATGATGTCTTCTGTTTCCGCTACGTTTAATTCTGCTTCGACCTTAATTACCATGGATTTTGTTAAGCAAATGCGCCCTGGATTAACGAGCGATCAATTAGTTAGAGTCGGACAAATTTCTACTTTAATACTGGTAATTCTAGCTTCTGCTTGGGCACCGATGATAGAAAAGGCAGATTCTTTATTTAAATACCTACAAGATATTTTAGCTTATATTGCTCCACCGGTAGCGGCTACTTTTTTAGTTGGTTTATTCTGGAAGAAGGCAAACGCAACGGGGTCTATTGTTAGTTTGGGATTTGGGTTCTTATTTTCTGTTGTGTCTATTCTTTCTTTAGTTTTTGACTTAAGCCCAGCCTTAAATGATTTACACTTTTTATATAGAACGATCTATTTATTTGCAGCTTGTGCTTTGGTACATATTATTGTGAGTGGGATGACTGCGCCTCCACCAGCCGAAAAAGTAGCATTATATACTTGGAAATCTAGTATGATTGCAGAAGAGACGATAGAATTAGCAAGTATGCCTTGGTATTTAAATTATCGATATCAGTCGGTTGTATTGTTGATATTGACGGCGATTGTGGTTGGGTATTTCTGGTAATAATAAATGCCACTATTAGTTTACGCTAATTATAAAATAAAAAATGAAGCCTGTGACTGACTTGGTCACAGGCTTCATTTTTATTTATTCAGAGAAAAAGAAGGCTTCTTTCAAAAATCAACCATTTTCCACTACCTCATCGTTCAACTCCGTAATTGTTTTTTTCATTAAATGCTAGAATCCAGTAACCGTCCTTTATTTCACTTGGATTTCTATTATCTCTTTCATTTTTCCTCTTGCAGGCTAATTGGTAGATATTTTGTTTTATTGGAACTCATTTTATTAAACTTTTTATTCCTCTACCTCTTCCATTCGTTGTTGCTCATACAAATCATAATAATAGCCTTTATTTTTTAATAAGGTTTCATGGCTGCCAGCTTCTACGATTTTGCCATCGTCTAAAACGATGATTTTATCAAATCTTAAATGCGCATAAATTCGATGGGTAATAATGATGGTCGTTTTATCCTGTAGGGACTCATTAAAATATCCTAAAATCTGTGCTTCTGTATTCGTATCTACTGCAGAAAGACAATCATCTAAAATAATGACATCAGGTTTTTTAATCAATGCTCTAGCAATGGAAACTCTTTGCTTTTGCCCCCCAGAAAGCGTTACGCCCCGTTCTCCAACCAAGGTATCAAAGCCATTAGACAATCCTTTGATATCTTCGTAGACCGCTGCATATTTAGCGAATTGTTCAATTTCTGCTTGTTCGACTTCCTTTCTCCCGAAGGCAATATTTTTAGCAATAGTATTAGAGAATAAAAAGACATCTTGGGGCACGTACCCAATATTTTGCCTTAAACTAGAGAGGTTTCTTTGCCGAATATCTTTCCCATCAATTAAAATTTGCCCATCGCTTACATCGTACATCCGTAGCAATAAATCAGCAATAGTCGTTTTTCCAGAACCTGTTCGCCCGATAATTGCCATTTTTTCGCCAGGTTGTAACGCAAAAGAAACATTTTCAAGCGCTTTAATTCCTGTATCAGGATAAACAAAAGTTACTTTATCAAAAGCAATGCTTCCCTTTATTGGTTTTGCTGTTGCAACGGGTGAAATAATAGCAGGCTTAGTTTTTAAGAATTCATTAATTCGTTTTTGAGAAGCTGCTGCTTGTTGAATAATGGAGGCAATCCAACCAATAGCCGTTACGGGCCAAGTCAACATATTTACATAGATCACAAATTCTGCGATATTCCCTGGTGTTATTGTCCCCTTGACAACTTGTAGACCGCCGACATAAACCGTTAAAATGGTACTGACCCCTACTAGAAGCATCATCAATGGAAAAAACAAAGCATTAACTTTCGCTAAATCCATAGATTTATCCATATAACTTTGGCTTTGTCCCGCAAAGAAACGACTCATGGGGTTTTCCTGAACGTAAGACTTAACAACTCGAATCCCAGAATAAACTTCTTGAGAAGTACTATTTAAAGTAGCCAATTGTTGTTGGATAATGGTACTCTTTTTATTGATTAGACTAGAGACATAATAAATGGAAACAGATAAAAATGGAAGGGGCGCCAACACATACATACTCAGTTCTACACTCACTTGTAACATAGAGTAGATAACAAAAACAAAAAGAGTGACTAAATTAATAAAATATAAAACAGCTGGACCCAAATACATTCTTACTTTATTGACGTCTTCGGTAATTCTAGACATCAAATCTCCCGTATTATTTTTTTTATAGAAGGCTAAATCCAATTCCTCATAATGACTGAATAATTCTTTTCGCATATCGTATTCTATCAATCTTGACATCACAATAATCGTTTGCCGCATAAAGTACATAAACAGCCCCATGATGAAAGCCAAAACTAGTACGAGTCCACCAAAGACCATTAGGGTATGACCTAAAATACCAAATAGTTCTTGTTGTAAATCAAAGCCATCTAATTGCCGATAAAGGGCAATGTTCTCCATCACTAGATCCAAGGCTTCTCGAATCATTTGTGGTTGTAATACCCTAAAATAATTGGATAGTGCCACGAAGACAATACCAAATAAGAAATGCCATTTATATTTTACAAAGTACTTATTGAGGACAAATAATTCCTTCACAGACTGGGTTTTAATGATTGTTGTATAATTTACGCAAAGGTAGTGGAATTTGAACTGTTAGTTAAAACTAGAGAGCAGAAGCGAGAATAGAGACGGGATAGAATATCGGGAGAAAATTAATTTTGGTTATACAAAAAAGGGTAAATCATTCCTAAAAAGTCTCTAATCTCTCAATGAAATGGTCTCTAATCTTTCCAATTATCGTAACTGCTTAATCACCAAATCCCATAAGATTTCATAAGGAGCAATTTCTCGTTCGATCGTATCCACATTTAAACTTTCTGTAGACTTCACCAATAATTTACTTTGTCTTTCTGCGTGTGCCAAAACTAATTTACCGTGATAATTGCCTTTAGTGACAGCTTTCATCATTCGTAAGAAATAGCGCGTTCTTTTATATTCATGTGCTTTAAATCTTTTGCTAATAAAAGCCTCTACTCGTTCTAATTTTGCATAGAATTTAGTATACTCCTTATCCACTAAGAGGTGTAACAATTCTAAAATGATAAGGTTGGCTTTTTGATTATGATTTCCCTGTGCTTCTGGAATATTTAGAAAACTTTTTAAACGGAAAGGCTGGTCAAATTGAATTAATCCTAGTTTATGGTATAATGCTAAATAGCCTTTTATCAGATGCCATCGTTGGTCAATGACGGTACTATCAAACTTAGTTGGTTTGGCATGAGCTACTTTATAAGCATGTTGAGCTATTTTAGGTTTATTAGAATGGAAACCAAGTAATGCTTGATAAATTAGGGTTTTATGGTGATTAAAACTATTTGGTGGAGGTAAGGTCAAACAATTTCTCAAGGTTGTTTCTGTATCCGCAAACTTTTTCTTAAGAAGATAGATAGGGATTATATCAACAAGAAAATTGAATTTATAAATATAAGGCAATATTTTCTTTTGTTTTGAAAAGAATTGATAGGCCTTTCTATTATTGTGAATTACTTTTTCTTGTTCATTCGTGATTTGAGCATAAATATTGATTATTGAATAATAATAAAATCTAAATTTATAGTGATTATTATTTAAGGCAATTAATTTTAATTCGCTAATAGCCGTTGGTAAATGATTAATACTTTTCCCTTTATTATAGCATAATATTAAATCATAATAAACACTAATTGCTTTCATCTCATCATAAAGAATTGCAGAGGCATGATTTAATTTAGTTTGATATTTATGGAATTTTTGAAAATTAGGCTGAATAGACGAATAATGCTGAATTAACCTTTTACATAAAGATTGCACGATCTCAAATTGATCTAATTTTTCGGCTATAGTAATGGTTTCTATAGCCAATTTTATACCTGCGGTTTTCCTTCCTGCAAGAATTAAAATTTTTGTTTGTAAATGTTTTTTCCAAAGCCTAAATTTAATTTGGCTGCTAGTAGGTAAATTTTTAAAAGAATCATCTGTGATGCCTTCTAAGAGTGCATCTTTTAAGCGCTTGTAAACTACTAGGAATTGCCCTTTCTTACCTTGTTTTTCAAAATGTGCTGCTGCTTCTAATCTACCAAAGTGTTGTTCATTGGCAAGACTAAATAATTCCAGCTTTAATCCATTATTCGGTCGATAATTTGACAGTTTTGCGATGTCTCGAAGCACCTCCATTTGTATATGTTTATCTTTTTTTTAATTGTCTAAAAGGTTGGTAAACATGAGGTTAAGATTAGAATTAATCGTAAATATAATGAGAATCGTTGATATAAAAAAAGAAAACAAGATTAAAAGGAAAGAATTTAAGTGCCTTTTTTTGTGCTAACATTTATTTAATCATTTAAAATATATTATTATGAATTTATCTAACACAAATAAAATACAAAAAGCAAAGGCTATCATTGTTAGTGATGATGTAGACCTTTAAGAATAATTTTGTTTTAAAAAAAAAAACAAAAAAATAGCAATACTCTTCGTGAGTACTGCTATTTTGTTTTTGTTTTTTTAAAAAACTGTTAATCAATAAGTTAATTCGTGTTTGTTTTTGGAGAGCTTAGTATTCTGTTCTGCTTTCTCTAACATTTTTTTAATATCAGCTAATTTTTTTCTGATATTTTCGACGCGTTGTTTTAGAGGTAAAGAGGGTTTGTTCATAAAAAGAAAATTACGTGTTAGTGTGTATTTTCTTTAAATTACGAATAAATACTTTTTTACCAAAGCCTATTTGAAGGTACTTACCCTTTTTATGATTCGTGTTCCGTTAATTTTGGCCTAATATTGCTAAAATTAGACTTTTTCAGGATTTTCCAATTTTTCGATTCTTTCTTTGAAGTCGATAAAGGAAGCGTTCACTTGTTCTTCTAATTTTAAGACTATATTATTCATTAAGCCTTCCATCTCCACCACTTTTTTTTGCAATACTTCATATTGACTAGCATTTTCCAATTCCCACGCATTTCCTTTTCCAGTAATTAACCATCTTGGATTTAAATCAGGAAATAAATTTACACATGCAGCCAATAGAGGCAATTTAGGATTAGAATCATTTTTAAACATTTGATTCAAGGTGCCTCTAGTCGTCCCTGTTTGTGCGGCAAAGGCCTCGATACTTAAATTTTTAGATTTTATTATATGCTTAATTCTTTGACTAGCAGTCATTAATGTCAAATTATGTAATTTTTATTACAAAATGTATTATAAATAATTGTTTTTGATGTACTAATTATACTATATTTACAGCGTACTGATACATTTATTATCAAAATAAGTGTTTTTTTTCGATAAAGTTAAATTTATTGATAAAAATTAGAGAGAATCATTATATAGCATCTTAACAAGATTTTAAGTGATCAGCTACAATTCATGTTTTATCTATAATTTTAAGGTAAAGAGTGTATAGGGTACAGTAAATAGCTTAAGTAGAGAGAGGCTAATAGCTGTATCCTGCACTTTCCTTAATGCTGTACATTTCCGACCAAAAAGTGACTTTCTCCTGTCACAATCCATTTTCTTAGATATATGTTTTTATAAAAAGGATTTGTAAATTTGTATTAAATTTTAATAGAAACAACAGATTATATTTATGAAACATTTTTTAGTAATACTGGCTTGTTTATTTTTACCTTCTTTAATAAATGCGCAAGAACATTCTGTCGCTCGGCAATGGAATGAAGTTTTATTAGAAGCCATTCGGAAAGATTTTGCTAGACCAACTGTACATGCACGAAATTTATTTCATAGTTCCATGATGATGTATGATATTTGGGCAGCTTATGACGATCGAGCGGAAACTTTCTTTTTAGGGAAAACGGTAGATGGATTCACTTGTCCTTTTGATGGAATAGCAAGGAATGTAGACCTAGATGCAGCAAGGTCGGAAGCCATTAGTTATGCGATGTATAAACTTTTAACCCATCGTTTTGAGACCTCCCCCGGTGCAGACATATCTTTACCGCTTTTTGATGAATTATTTGCTAGTCTTGGTTATGATAATTCTTTTGTCAGTATGGATTATTCGACGGGTAGTCCAGCCGCTTTTGGTAATTTTATAGCGGCTAATGTTATTGAATTTGGCATGCAAGATGGGGCAAACGAGGCATTTGATTATGCAAACATTAATTATTTTAACTATAATTTCCCTATTGCTCCAACTCTAGAAACGAACCCATTTTTATGGGACCCTAATCGTTGGCAACCATTGACTTTTGAAATTTTTGTGGATCAAAGTGGTAATGAAATACCTGGTGGAGCGCCTCAATTCTTAAGCCCAGAATGGGGATTAGTAACGCCTTTTTCTTTGAAAGAAGAAAACTTGAATATATATGAGCGAGAAGGCAATGATTGGTGGGTTTATTACGATCCAGGAAATCCTCCTTATATTGATGTTGACAATGGAGGTGAATCTAGTGATCAATACCTTTGGGGGTTTTCACTAGTGTCTATGTGGTCTTCCCATTTAGATCCTGCGGATAGTGTGATGTGGGATATTTCTCCTGCTTCTATTGGTAATATTGATGTAGCTGATTTTCCAACTGATTTTGCAGACTATACTGATTTTTATCCGACCCTTGATGGAGGAGATATTAGTAGAGGGCACGCAATGAATCCGAAAACGAGCCAACCTTACGAACCACAAATAGTGCCACGAGCAGATTATGCAAGAGTGTTAGCTGAATTTTGGGCGGATGGTCCTGATTCAGAAACACCACCAGGGCATTGGTATACTATTTTAAATTATGTCAATGATCATCCTGAATTTGAAAAGAAATTCAAAGGAAGGGGCGACATCCTAGGAGATTTGGAATGGGATGTAAAAGCATATTTAGCTTTAGGTGGAGCGGTTCATGATGCAGCGATTGCGGCATGGGGAATCAAAGGATGGTACGATTATTTGCGACCAATTTCTGCTATCAGATATATGGCAGAACTAGGTCAATCTTCAGATCCTAACCGCCTTAATTACCACATTGCAGGTATCCCTTTGCAAGAAGGATTTATTGAAGAAATCCAAGTAGGAGATGCATTAGCAGGCGCTGATAATGAAAACGTTGGCAAAATTAAATTATATGCTTGGAGAGGGCCAGATTATATTGACAACGAAGAAACAGATATAGCTGGAGTAGGGTGGATTCCTGCTTCTAAATGGTGGCCTTACCAACGACCTACTTTTGTGACGCCTCCATTTGCTGGTTACGTCTCTGGCCATTCTACTTTTTCAAGAGCAGCAGCCGAGGTGATGACTTTATTAACAGGAGATGAATTCTTTCCAGGAGGAATGGGTGAATTTGTGGCTAAGAAAAATGAATTTCTGGTTTTTGAAGAAGGACCAAGTCAAGACATTACCCTACAATGGGCAACTTATCGAGATGCTTCTGACCAAACGAGTTTGTCACGAATTTGGGGGGGGATTCACCCACCTGCAGACGATATACCAGGGCGTATTATTGGCGAAAAAATAGGGATTCAAGCTTTTGAATTGGCAGAGACCTATTTCAATAATCCAGTTTCTAGTGTCCATAATATCCTAGGAAATCAACCTACTACTTTATTTCCGAACCCTGCTAAAAGAGGCGAATTATTGACCATTGATGGGGCATTTAATCATGCGGAAGTAGTCGTCGAATTAGTAAATTATACTGGAAAAACGGTGACAACCAAAAAAGTTAGTAGTTTAGGAAATCGGTTACAAATTGGCTTTTCAAATGTCGATTTGACACAAGGTTTTTATATCCTAAAGATTACAGGAAAAGATATTAATTTGAGTTATAAATTACAGTTGAATTAATAAATGGTGTCAGGTATCAGGTGTAACGTAGATACAACCAATATTTGAAATTTAAATTAACCGTCAGAAATAGCCTGTTCAGATCCCTTGATAACAAATCATAAATCCATCTAGTTTTTATATGACAGATTTATGATTTTAGATGTATGAATTGTGATTTAATATTCTGAAAGTAGGGGATAAAAAATTATACCTCTCTGTAATTTTGAATAGTCTGCTTTAGAGCTTAACAACCACCCCATTCACAACCAAATACTCTTTTTGCCCATTTTTTTCTAAAAAGAAGGAGGGGTTTCTACCCATTGAAAAAATAGGCTCAAAAAACTGATATTCAGATAATAAATGAATCCGCAAATTTAAATTTCTTTGCGCATCGTTCAGATGCTTAATTTTTACATCTGAATAACCTTGCTGATGTAACTTACTTAGGTTTAATTTTTGGAATTTTTTAAAATTTTTCATCGTTTTGGGATATAATTTCCCTGGTACGATAGTATATCCTGTGGCATCAATTTCTTCATATCCAAAATAAGTAGATAAATCCCCAAGGTCAGAAATATAACTTTGGTAATAAAAAGATTTATTTTTATTGAACTGTAATTCGTCTCTTCTAAAAGCGATATCTAAAATATAAGGTTGTCCATTCTTAATAATCGTTGCGTTTCTGATTAATAATTCATGAAAATAGCGACCATTAAAAGGTAAGTTATCATAACCCTCTAGAGAATTATCAGCATATTTTTTTAAGGCAATTTGTTCAAAAGCAGTTAATAAGGTAATGAAATTCATTTTACGAATAAATTGCTTTTCGGGATCACCTTTATAGCCGCCTGATTCAATTAAAATAGTACTAGTTCCCCATTTTTGAATATTATCACCAAATGCCCTTGGTTCAAAGCTATCATTATATTTTGCGACATGGTTGGGTATGAAACTTTGTAGCGTTTCGTTCATTAAACCAATCTGCTGCATGGCTCGCTTGCGAATTACATTAATATCTTTTTCATAATTATAGGTAGGTGCTAAGAAGGAAACCGTAGCGGTTTTATTGGTATTTCCCACACTATTATATCGACTTTGGTCATGTAAATTAAATCCCCAATCGGCATTGGTTTCTGCTCTTATGTTCTTAAGTAATTGCCCTTCAGGTGTTTGTAAACGCAAGGCATCTCTATTTAAATCTACGTTTAAAGCAGTTCGTCTTCTAAATTGTTCCCCACCATCGGGATTAAGCATGGGGATAAAATAAAGGGTCAGATTCTCTAAAATGGTTTGTTTATGGATGTCTAAATTATCCTTTTTAGCAAAGAAATTAAAGATATCCATGATGGCCATGGTAGCCGTTGGTTCATCTCCATGCATTTGTGACCAGAGTAACACTTTCGTAGTACCTGTACCAATTTTTACTTGATAGATAGCACGACCTTCTAAAGATTCTCCTGCCTTAGATACAACAAAAGGCGCTTCTAAGTTTTTTATTAGAGGTACAATATCTTGATGTTTGAACCTTCTGTTTTGAATACTGGTTTCTTTATAGTTTTCATAATTTTTATCCAATTGTTCCGAAAAAGATTGTCCAATAACTAGCATTGGTAATAAAAAAAAGCAGTAGAGTAGACAACGAGTAGTCGATAGATTCATAGTAGATGCAGATATATGTCTAAAAAAGACGAATGAACAGAAGTGGTAAGATAGTTGTTTCGGTAAAATTAAACTACTTTTGGCGTTCTAAATTTTTTATCACTTAAGAATAATGAATTTAAATATTTTATACCATTTTGGTCGTTACCTAACGTTGATGAAAACGGCTTTCTCCAAACCGGAAAAATTTTCCATGTACTGGAAGGAAACGATGCGTCAAATGAACGATATTGGGATAGGTTCACTCGTTATTGTAGGACTAATTGCCATCTTTATTGGTGCGGTAACAGCCGTACAATTCTCTGACCAATTGAGTGGAGGATTAATTCCTAGATATTATATAGGCTATATTGTTCGAGATATTACGATCATTGAATTAGCGCCAACTATTACTTGCTTAGTTTTAGCAGGAAAAGTTGGTTCTAATATGGCTTCTGAATTAGGTGGAATGCGGCAGAAAGAACATATAGATGCAATGGAACTCATGGGCGTTAATACGGCAGCTTATTTGATTTTGCCCAAATTGATAGCTGCGGTTGTAATCATTCCATTGCTTGTAAGCTTGGCGGCAATCATTAGTATTGTAGGCGGATATATCGCTGCGGTTCCATTTGGGCAACTAACTGACCCAGAATACGTTAGAGGGGTTCGTTCCTTTTTTGTACCTAATTACGTCTTAATGATGTATGTAAAAGCAATGGTTTTTGCTTTTATATTAACAACTGTTTCCTGCTATCAAGGTTATTATGTAACAGGAGGTAGCATCGAGTTAGGGGAGGCGAGTACCCAGGCGGTTGTCTATAGCGATATTTTAATTCTGGTTGCCGATTTAGTAGTGGCTATTGCATTGACTGGTTGATGATTTTTTATTAATCCAATTATTATTCTTAGCAGTAAGAAGCTTATTAAAGAAACTAAGCCAACCCGTCCGCTTTGCGGTTCATTCGCTTAAATGTTCCCCGAACATTTACCCTGCGGGTTCGCTCAATCATCCTGTATAATGATAAGAGCAGAAAATATATTCAAATCCTTCGGTAGAACAGAAGTATTAAAAGACATCAGTACCACTTTTGAACAAGGGAAGACTAATGTCATTATTGGAAAGAGTGGCGCAGGAAAAACCGTTTTACTAAAATTATTAGTAGGATTGTTCCAACCAACAGCAGGTAATATTTGGTACGACGACATTAATTTTAATAAACTCAATAAACAAGAGTTACGTTCTTTAAGAATGGATGTAGGGATGTTGTTTCAAGGGAATGCTTTATTTGATTCCTTAACCGTAGAGCAGAATGTGCGATTTCCCTTGGATATGTTTACCAGCATGACCAAAAAAGAAAAGCTAGCTCAAGTTAATTATTGCTTGGATAGAGTTACATTGACAGGATCAAATGCTAAATACCCGTCTGAAATAAGTGGTGGTATGCAAAAGAGAGTTGGTATTGCTCGGTCGATCGTCTTAAAACCTAAATACCTTTTTTGTGACGAACCTAATTCAGGGCTAGATCCAAAAACTTCGATTATTATTGATAAATTGATTCACGATATTACCGTAGAAAATAATATTACCACAATTATCAATACGCATGATATGAATTCCGTAATGGAAATTGGAGATACTATTGTTTTATTGAACTTAGGAAGAGTCGCTTGGCAGGGGACTAAAAATGAGGTACTAGAAAGTGAGAATGAAACTTTACAAAATTTTATTTTTGCTTCTCCTTTCCTACAAAAATTGAGAAAGGCTGCATTGAAATCTTAAATAAACTTCAACTTCAATTTTAAACCACCTTTGGCTGGAAATTGAAGATTCCTAAATGAGGTACACTAATTTTGAGGTTAAATTTGAAGTTGAAAATTATCGGGATTTTAAATTATCGACATTTTGTTGATTTCAAACGGATGTTAAGCGCCTAATTAACGGTTTTTTTATTCAGAGGTAAAATCACTCTAATATATTTGTACTATAAAATACTCGAAACGAAAGAAATATCCGAGCTACATAACCATCTAAGAACTACGATTTTCAAATATCTCCAACCTATTGTCCCCAATTTGAAAACTATCCGTCAATTGACCTTTAATAGTGGGGGCCGAAATACTGTTAGCCGCATTAATCATTTTATTTCCAGTAAAGACCCTTGCTTCATCCCAGAGATTTTGTTCGATAAAGCTATTCATGAGCCCTGCACCACCTTCTACTATCAAGGAATTGAGTCCTTCTCTTTTTAAATTTTGCAGGATATTTTGTAATAAATTTTCATCAAATGGAAAGCGCCATTGTTGGGTGTTCGGATAATTTACGGTTTGTGCTGTAGGTTCACATACGATAATAATCTTACCTTCAGAATGTAATACAGCTGTATTTGGCGCTACATACCCATGTCTTTTTAATAACAATTTGACGGGAGATTTCCCAAAATATAATCTATTGTTTAATTTAGGATTGTCTATGGCTAAAGTACCAGATCCAATAATAATAGCAGCTGTCTCACCTCGCCATTTATGGGTCAATCGTTTAGTAATTGCATTACTAATCCAAAATTGCTTATCGGTAACCCCAATCTTTTTGTTTAACGATTGTGCAAACTTCAAAATAATGTAGGGACGATCGTTTTCAAAAGTAGAAAAGAAGCCTGGAGCAGTTTTATATCCTTTTTTTTGTAAAATATTTATATTTACCTTAACCCCAGCGGCTTCTAATTTAGCAATACTTTGTCCCATTGTTAGCGGGTTTGGATCAACTACGCTAATGAAAACCTCTGGGATTTTATGGGCTAGAATACTAGTAACGCAAGGAGGAGTTCTACCAAAATTATTACAGGGTTCTAAGGAAATATAAAGCCTGGATTTAGGAAGTAACTGTTTGTATTTGAGGGAGTTAATGGCATTTATTTCCGCATGTGGACTGCCCGCAGACTGATGAAATCCTTCCCCTATAATTTTATTTTGATAGGCGATGACTGCACCAACTCTAGGATTCGGCGTAACTTTACCTGCAGCCATATTCGCTAGTTCAAAACAGCGTTGTATGAAAAGTTGATGTTTGTCCATTAAGAATAAAAATAAATTTAAAAAAATATTATTTCTAAAAGTAAATCTTTTATTTATATTTGCGTAAACTATAATGTATTTTCTATAAATTTGATCTTTAACTCCCCCAACATATCTTAATATTAAACAATCTTTTTTTTGTTTAACAGTTGTATATTGTTATTAATTGTTTAAATTTGTTAAACAATTCAAATTTTACAAGAATAAAATCAGTAAATTGTAGTTTATACTTTTACAGATTTTTTACTCCTACATAATTGAACACATAACAGATTAATTTGAATAATCAATAGGGTCTAATTCCATTTACTATGAAAAAGTAAATAGTTATTGTGATGACCATTAACGGCAATTTAAACCTCAAGAATCTTATTTTTTAAACCTTTTAAAGTTGAGAGCGCGTGTTATACAAGGTAAAATTAAAAAACGCTGATGAGAATGTCATCTTAGATGATGATGTCTATGAAGCATTAACTGCAGACCCTTATTTATCTAAGGTCGATTTCATTAATAACCTCCGCAGACATTCTAGTGGCTGCGCAGTTTTTCAAAAAACTTGGAAAAAAGCAGAAGGTGGTTATAAAACAGAAACAATCTATTTACACAGATTAATTGCGGAAAGATTTTTAGAAGACACCAGAACTAAAAAGAAAAATTTAGTTGGTGCAAAAAACGGCAATAAATTAGATTGTAGATTAGAAAACATCTGCTGGAGAACTCGTTCTGTTGCTAGTCGCCAAAGAAAGACTAGTAGCAAAGTTGGTTATACAGGAGTTTACAAAGAAAATAACAGATACCGTGCGGTAATTTCTGTTAATCGAAAATCAGTACACATTGGGATGTTTGATACACCCGAAGAAGCGGCATTAGCATACAATAAAAAATCTAGAGAACTCTACGGGGAAGATGGTAAAATTAATGCGATCAGACCTAAGGGCAAAGATTAATATAATTGATTAGTAGTCATTGCACTTACTTATGTGATACCTACTAGCTGACTTAACAAGATTAAGTCAAACTATCGAGATCAAAGCAGCCATTGACTTTTCCTAACGCATAATAAATATGCTTTAGCAAAAAATTAATGGCTGCTTTTTTATTTTATAAGAAAAGTAAATGAATATAGTGCCATATTTTTCTAGTTTCTTTAACAAAAATAAGCCAATGCGATACTTCTCTTTCTCTTTGATTTGTTTGTTATTTGCCTGTATGGAACCTGCATCCACAGAAATCTCAGTTGAACAACAGTCCCCTGTTGCAGTTAACCAGTCTGATAAGAAGGAAGCGAGACCAAAAGATGCCGGACATATGAGTCAAATAGTGAAACAACAAGAAAAATGCAAAATCGAAGGAGAAGTACTGGAAGACAATGAATTATGGTTAAAAGATCAAGGAAAATTGGTTTGCATTATGGCAGATTCCAGTACTTATGATGCTAATTTGGGGATGAGTCATCGTATCTTAGAAGTATTCAACACTTATACTTGCAAATTAGAAGTTAAATTAACGTTACCGATTAATACAAGTCCTGATTTCCCTTATTTTTTGGCAGATATTAATTATAATAACAACAGTAAAATAGTCGCTATTAAGGCAGCAAAAACAGTTTACTGTTTTGATTTGACGACTAAAAAAATGTTGCCACTATTAACACCTGCTTTTAAAACAAATAGGGTAGTAGCAGATCCTTCCTCTGGGACAATTATTCGGTTGGAATTATGGGAAGATTATTTAGTTGGATATGCCCAAGATAAAGGGGCTTTTGTTTTTGATTTAAACGGGGATAAAACGCCTCAACCCATTTTACCTTTTGCAGAATTTCAACTAGGAGAAACTAATTTTAATTCGTTATTTTTACTACCCTCTGAATCTGATAAATATCAGGCTATCTTACCAAGTTTTGATTGGGAAGAAGAAGTATTCTCCATTAATCCAATTTTTAAAGTACCGCTTGAGATCCAAACAACTGTCCAAAAAAGTGCTTTAGATAATCCTTACATAGTCCTTCGAGAAAAGGAAAATAATAAGGCGCTATTGGTGGATATGCGAGCAATGAAAAATAAAGTCATACCAGAAGCATTTTCCACTAAAACAACAAAAGAAATATTAACTTGGGCTAAAGCAAATTAACGACTAGAAAAACGATGGATTTTTAACTCTGAAAGGCTAAAGTGTTCAAAATAAAGGGTAAAATTGTATCGCAACCCAGCTCCAACGGAGCGAAATATAATAACCTAGGGTGCAAACCCTAGGAAAGAAATATAATAACCTAGGGTGCAAACCCTAGGAAAGGAAATGAGAATCGAACAAAAGATACCATATCTTTTAAAAAACACTTAACTTGTAACTCAAATACGTTTTTCCTACCTCCCACCACTTTTTAAAAACAAAACAACTATGAACAACATTACTGCCATGTTAATGGGGGCAATTCTCTTTTTTGCTCAGACTTTAGCTGCCCAAACTGCTAATGATAGCATTCGACCTTATACGGAATCTTTCCGACCAGGGGTTAATTTAGGCTACTTTCCGGGATTGAATAATGAAAATTTAGCGGATTTAGCGGCAGGAAATGCTGCCAATAATGTTCAAGGACTAGGTGCAAAATCCATCCGTACGGGTATCTTCAATGAATTTGTAGAAGTCTGGGGTTATGATTTTTTAGCAGAAACCTATGACTATTTTGACGCAAGAGGCTTAAAAGAAAATACGGTCATTGTTGGATTTCCAGCCGCTTGGCAACGAGATCAAACTTTTCATTGCCCTGATAAGCAATCGACGATGTTCGCTAATTTGTACGATCCCATTTTTGATACAGGAGAAAATGGAACGCCTGTCAACGATAATAATTACCTAGCCTTATACCTATATAAATTGGTGACCCGATACCAAGACCATGTTCGATTTTGGGAAATATGGAACGAACCTGGTTCAGATTTACCAACTGGTTTTCAAGTGGGCTGGAGGAAACCAGGATCTCCAGGCAACTGGTGGGAAAATGATCCCGACCCTTGTGATAATATTTTACATGCGCCCATTTCCCATTATGTGCGCACTTTAAGAGTAGCTTACGAGGTAATTAAGTTCGTTGATCCCGATGCTTATGTATCGGTAGCAGGTTTTGGCTATCCAGCCTTTTTAGATGCGGTTTTAAGAACGACCGACAATCCTTTAGATGGAAGTCCGACAGCAGAATTTCCGCTTGGAGGTGGCGCCTATTTTGATGTATTTGGCAATCATGCCTATCCACATTTTGATGGTACAACTACCAATTTTGATGAAGGTCGATTCGAGCGGCATTCAGACCGAGCAGCAGATGGAATTGTCACTAGAAGATTTGAATTTGAGGAAGTATTGGCAAAATATGGATATGACGGGATTAGGTATCCTTTAAAACCTTCGATCATTACAGAAGTCAATTTACCTAGAAAACAGTTTGGGAATTATATAGGTGGCATTGAAGTACAAACCAATTATATTATCAAAGCATTTATTAAGGCAAAGATGAATAATGTCTATGCATTGCATCCGTATAACATGATAGAAAGAGATGACTTTGAGACCGCAAGCTCAGAATTTGGCGTAATGGGGATGTATGAAAAATTTAATACACCTGGAGAACAAGTACCAATAGGCGAGGCGATCGCTTATAAAACGACTTCTGATTTATTATTTGAGACGGAATACGATGAAGTGCAGACCGAATTAATGCAAGTGCCTGATGGCATTAGAGGACATGCTTTTAGAACAGCAGCAGGCGATTATATTTATGCACTTTGGGCAGAAACAAGTATTGATTTTTCGGAGGAAGCTAATGCGACCTATTCTTTTCCAAGCATTTTAGGCATAGATAGTTTAGCCTTAATTCGTTGGGATTATTCGCAAGATCCACAAAGTAGTCGGATTGCTTCAAATAATATTACCTTAGATGCACGACCCATTTTTCTAAGTGCAAAAGCGGGAATTGCACCGCCACCACCACCTCCGCCTACTGAATTAATACCAAATTTAGTACTTTCTTTGACGAGCGACAATACACAACCGGGGATTTACAGTACGACTAATTTACGATTAGACATTGAGAATAATGGACAAGATACTGCTACCAATATTTTAGTGACTTTACCATTAACGAATGGAGAATTAGCTTATATTAAGGATACAACGACTGCTGGTAGTTACCGAAATTGGATAGGGGAGTGGACGATTCCTAGTATTCCTCATGGGGAAACCTATAGTTTAGAAGTTGAGGTGTTTACCTTGACGGATCAACTAATTACTATCTTTTCAGAAATAAACGCCCATAATTATTTGGATGGAAATTCTACGCCAAACAATGGAATTTGTTGTGAACCACAGGAAGATGACGAAGCAATAATTATTCTAAATGAAACCGATGAATGTATTTGTACTACCGAATTTACCCCTGTATGTGGATCCGATGGTATGACTTATAGCAATGCCTGCCTAGCGGAATGTGCAGGAATAATCGACTATACGATGGATGCTTGCGCAGGAAATAATGGAATGATAGATTTAAGTTTAGACTTATTCATTGATAAGCCTAATTTTGTGATTTATGAAACGGTTACTGCTTCCTTTTTACTAAGAAATGATGGTGATGTTACTGCCCGAAATATCCAAATCAAATTAAATGGTTATAATAATAATTTAGCTTATGCAAATCATACCTTATCAGCTGGTGAATATATAGATTGGGAAGGAGATTGGCAAATTGCCGAATTAAAAGCAGGGGAAGCAGCTACTTTAAGTATAGGTTTATTCACCTTACAAGATAGTGTTCCTTACACCCTTTTTGCCCAAGTAACTACCGCTTCTCCAATAGATAGTGATTCTTCGCCAGCCAATAATGATAGTTTAAGCCCCATAGAAGATGATGAGTCAGTTATAACTTTTACTCCTAACAATAACTTAAATGGGAATACGGCCGAATTTAGAAATGTAGCTGAAAAGACCCAGGCCTTAGCCGTCCAGCAATTATTGCCAAATCCAGCTACAACGGAATTAAAAGTGCGGGTATTTAGCAAAAAAGAGACAAGAATAAAGCTGAAAATATTAACTATTCAAGGGCAAATATTGATGCAGCAAGAAGAAATAGTGAATGTAGGCGTTAATTTTGTGCAAATTCCCATCAATTTTTTACCTTCGGGTATTTATTTTATGATGCTAGAAGGTACGGGGAATCGACCAAAGCCAATGCGATTTGTGAAGCAGCGGTTGTAAAGGAATACCGTTGCGGGTTACGAGTTGCGAGTTATATAGGATTTTGTTTAAATTCTGAGGGATTATAAATGTTTATTCTAATCGAAATCATACGGAAAGCCTTTCTAGAACTTAAAACTCTGAAAGGACTAAACCTTTTAAAATGAATTCTATTTTTTGTAAGACAACTTAATCTTAAGATTCTATTCGATTTAACTCGCAACCCGCAACTCGTAACCCGAATTAAATATCAAAACGAAAGACTATGAAGTTAAAAATCCTCCTTTTATCGGTTGGCTTGATTACAATTTTCGCTTGTCAAGAACCGTCAAAAACTGTTGAAGTAAAAGTTGAACCAGTAGCAAAACCAGCTGCTTATACTTTAGATGGAAAACCCTTATTTAGTCCACCGCCTTCTACGAAATTATTAGAAAAGTATGAAAAACATTTAGCGAATTATCAAGTAAATCCAACAGCCGATAATCTAATTTGGTACGGTCGATTTGTAGCTTATCAAGGAAAATATGAGGAAGCCATTGCTATTTATACCAAAGGAATTGAACAATTTCCAGAAGATGCTCGA
This sequence comes from Saprospiraceae bacterium, assembly GCA_965277445.1. GTDB lineage: Bacteria > Bacteroidota > Bacteroidia > Chitinophagales > Saprospiraceae > JAFMDF01. Next base: position 1,962,832 of record CBDICY010000013.1, read on the forward strand.
ATCTATCGACATCGGGGGCATCGATATATTTCCATTAGAAAATTTAATAAAGCCATCAATGATTTTGAAAAGGCAAGTCAATTAATTGCGGGTAAAGAAAATGAGGTAGAACCAGATGGAATGCCGAATGCGCAAAATATCCCTGTAAGTACGCTACATGGAAATATTTATTATCATTTGGGATTGGCGTATTATTTAAAGCATGACTTTCCGAAAGCATTGGCTGCCTATCAAAAATGTTTAGCGACTTCTAGTAATCCAGATAATGTCGTTTCTGCAACCCATTGGTTATATATGATTTTTCGCAGGATGAATCAAACAGAAGCGGCTTTAAAAGTGTTAGATAAGATAGCTGTTGAAATGCCCGTTATCGAAAACCAAAGTTACCACCAGGCAACCCTTTTATATAAAGGCAAATTATTGATAACTGATTTATTGAAAACCGAAGGAGACGACAGTCCAAGTAATGATGCTTTGGATTATGGGATAGCTAACTGGTATTTTTATAATGGCGATACCACAAAAGCTAAAGAAATGTTAGAAGAGATATTACAACGAAAAAGTTGGAGTTCTTTTGGGTATATTGCGGCAGAAAAAGATTATTTAATGATGTAGGATGGTTGACCTTCAGTCAACCAGTTATCCTTTTAGAAATCAAAAATTTAGGTTGACTGAAAGTCAACCATCCAATAAAATGGTCTCTTCTCTCTCATCTATTAATAATTAAACGATTAATTTGATAACCAATTCAATTTTGTCCCCATCAGAAATGGCACGCTATGCTCGTCATTTAGCCATTCCCGAATTTGGAAAAGCCGCCCAAGAAAAATTAAAAGCAGCGAGTGTTTTAGTCATTGGTTCTGGAGGTTTAGGCAGCCCTTTATTATTGTATTTAACGGCAGCAGGTGTTGGCAATATTGGGATTGTTGACTTTGATGTTGTAGATGAAAGTAACCTTCAGCGACAAGTATTATTTACAGTAGCAGATATAGGGCAATCAAAGGCGGAGACCGCTAAGAAAAGATTATTGGCTTTAAATCCACATGTAAATATCAAGGTATTTAATACTGCTTTTACTAAAGAAAATGCCTTTGAAATTGCTGATAATTATGATATTATTGCTGACGGAACAGATAATTTTCAAACTAGATATTTGACCAATGATGTTTGCGTCTTGACGGATAAAGTAAATATTTATGCGTCCATTTTTAGGTTTGAAGGGCAAGTTTCTGTATTTAATTATTTAAATGAAAACGGAGAAAGAGGACCTAATTACCGAGACTTATTTCCCCAACCACCACCTCCAGGAATGGTGCCTAGTTGTGCGGAAGGAGGTGTCTTAGGAGTTTTACCAGGTATTATTGGTAGCTTACAGGCGAATGAGGTGATAAAGGTAATTACGGGAGTTGGAGAACCTTTATCGGGACGTTTATTCTTATTTGATGCGGCTTCTTTTACAACTAGAAATTTAAAAATTAAGAAAAATCCAGCAATTAAGATTACGGAATTAATAGATTACGATCAATTTTGTGGAATTATTCCAAAAAAAGAAATAACAGCTATGGTTAAGGCAATAAGTGTACAGGAGTTAAAGCAATGGAGAGACGATGAGAAAGATTTTCAATTAATAGATGTCCGAGAAACTTACGAATATGATATTTGCAATTTGGAAGGAGAATTAGTGCCTTTAAATAAAATTTTAAATTATCAAAATAAAATTGCTACCAACAAACCTGTAGTCGTACAATGTAGAAGTGGGGTTAGAAGTGCCAACGCAATAAAAGTCTTGCAAAGCCAATTTGGGTTTGATAATTTATTCAATTTAGAGGGGGGTATTTTGGCTTGGGCTAGAGAAATAGATACGACTATGCCGACTTACTAATTGGCAACTGATTGTCGTCCTAATACTTACATTTATAGACTAATAGGTGCTTTCATGACGGTTTTGGCTTTGGTGGAGCCTGCGACTTTTAAATGCCTTGAGATGGTAAAAGTAAAGGTCGTACCAATGCCTTCGGTTGAGTTAACCGTAATTTTTCCATTATGATTTTCAACGATTCTTTTACAAGTAGCTAAGCCAATGCCTGTACCGGGGAATTCTTCAAAAGTGTGCAGTCGCTTAAACATCTCGAAGATATTTTTGATATACTTTTTTGGCATACCAATACCATTATCTTTTACACGGAATAACCAAAAATCAGTCCTTTCCTCAAAAGTAAAGTGAACGGTTTTGTAATCAGATTTATTAAATTTAATCGCATTTTCAATTAGGTTCTGTACTAACTGTTCTATTTGTCTACTTTCACAAACAATTACTTCAGGAAAAGCGGCGGGTAAGTGGAGTTGTACATCTGGACGATTGATAGCACTACTTAAACCATTTAAGACCACGCCAACTAACCGATCCATATTGACTGGTTTAAATTTCATACCTACTTTTCCTACTCTCGAATATTCCAATAAATCATCTACTGTCTGTTTCATTCTACTAACACCACTTGTAATAAATTGACTGTATTGTTTGATTTCTTCGTCGCCTAATTTATCTGTTTTACGGGTTAATAAGCCCACAAAACCATCAATCGTCCGAAGTGGTGCTTTTAAATCATGAGACGCTACGTAGGCGAACCGTTCTAATTCCTGATTTTTTTCAGACAACTCTTTAGCTCTCTTTTCTGCTAATCTAGTTCTTTCTGTGACTTTATCTTCTAAAGTTTGATTTAAGATTTCTAGCTGATTACTGATATATGATTTTGAGGTCATTACGGCAAAATAGACAAAGCCAATAGCCAGCATAGATAAGAGCAAGATTCCTGCATCTGCTCCTAAATTTGGCGTTTTCAGCACTACAAAAGAAGTAATAACTATAATGGTTGTAATAAAAATACCTAAACCAACTCTATCTCTAAAAACAATCCCTGCACCACAAAAAGAAAGGAAAAAACCAATGGTATATTCTGCTGTAAAATGATTGACTTGACAGATCCAAACAATCCAAAGCATAAAGATATACAGCCCAAGATTGGCAAAAAAAGTCATGTATTTTTTAAAGAAATTTACTTTAAAGGATAATAAACAGATGGCTAACCAATAAGCAGAAATTAGAAACCTGTGACTGTGAAACTCAATAGCATTGGGGTCTGCATATTTTAAGGCAAACCCAAAACAAGGAAGGAAGAACGCTAGTAATAGCGCATAAAATCGGAATACGATTAATTCATATTCTTTAGTGATAAAGTGATTTTTTAGGTGCTCTTTATCGAAGTAGTTGTGTAGTAGTTTCCTCATTATAGCAGTATCTAGTAATTAGTTATCGAATGTAGCGGCGTATCATTCTAAGTGAATAGAATGTGTGGGAGGGTACATATTACAGTCGATAGAGGGAGAGGGGAAAACTGCCCTTCAATTTAGTGATTCTCATTTAAATAAAGAGTAATTGATGTCTCAACACTCATTTATTTGATAACTACAAGATTTATGCCTAGTATTTATAACAATTTAATTGTTTTGTAAAGAAACATGGTTATGTAAATTAATAGCATTTTTATGCAACCCTGCTTATGTTAAATCAAAAGGAACTGTAATTTTTTATATTCCGAAGATTTTAGAAGTGATGACTTTAGAATTTTGGGTAGTCCTTATTACGACCCTTTTTTATCTTTTTTTCAATTGGTTTCAGCAAAACACGCAATTAGCCAATTTAAAAAGCGAAAAGCTAGAATCAGAACTCTCGTTTCTTAAAAGCCAAATTAACCCACATTTTTTCTTTAATATGCTAAACAACTTATATGCTTTAACTTTAGAAAATTCCAAGGCCGCACCAGGAGTCATTTTAAAATTATCCGATTTAATGCGTTACACGATATATGACGGTAAAGAATCAGCCGTTTTGTTAGGGCAAGAAGTTATTTTTATTGAAAATTATCTAGAATTACAGAAAATCCGATTGCATAAGAAATCGGAAATAACTTTTCAACAAAATATAAGCAATCCTAAATTAGCCATTCCTCCTCTGCTTTTCGTTATTTTTTTAGAAAACGCTTTCAAACATGGAGTAGAAACACTAAGAGATAATGCTATTGTTGATTTGCAATTAACAGAAAAAGACGGGTTGATAAAGTTTTATGTATTGAATAATTACGATCACGAAGAACGACAAAAAACGGGCGGACTTGGATTAGAAAATATTAAAAGAAGGCTAAAATTATTATTTGGCGCTACTTATAAATTAGAAATAGTGGATCAAGAAAATACATATCGAGTCTACTTAACTATAAATCTAATTAATTCTAATCAATAGACTTTATTCGGCGAAAGGCAAAGGGCTAATTGCTAGAGGGTTACTAAACGAATAATTTCAGAATAAATTTTAATAATTATCATGAAATTACGACTTGACTTAAGGTAGAAAACAAAAGATAAGGTAGAAATGTTTTTTATGAGTTTAATCCCTTCGCCTTTTGCCTTTCGCCGAATAAAACACCATAAATTTAAAGCAATGAATTATTTAATAGTTGATGATGAACCTTTAGCACATCGGGTCATCGAAAAATTTGCCACAACGTTTTCTTGGTTACAGAAAATAGGAAATGCCTATGATGCTTTCGAGGGCTTTGAATTAATAAATACGGAAAAAGTGGACTTAATATTCTTAGACATCAATATGCCAAAATTGAAAGGATTAGATTTTTTGCGAACCTTAGCCAATCCACCCTATTGTCATCATTACTTCAGGCTACCGAGAATATGCCCTAGAAGGGTTTGAATTGAATGTCTGCGATTATTTGTTAAAACCATTCAGTTTTGAACGATTTTTAACAGCCGTGAATAAAGCAAAATCTTTACAAAAAGTAGAATTCACGACTATAGCATCTACAAAGTCAGTATTGACAAACCCTTCCCAAGAAGAAAAAATATTTATAAAAGGAGATCGGAAATACCATCAAATTGCTTTAAATGATATTTGTTATTTGGAAAGTTACGGGAGTTATGTCAAGATTTACTTAGCTGACCAAATGATTTTAACCCATGAGACGACCACTCATTTTGCAGAACTGTTACCAAAATCTACTTTTCTAAGAGTTCATAAATCTTATATTGTTGCTATTCCCAAAATAGAAACAATAGAAGGCAATCGGCTGAAAATAAATGACAAATTGATTCCTATTGGCAATTTTTATAAAAAAGAAGTCCAAGAATTGATTAAAGGCTAGAGTTTGGCAATGTTTTTACAGTAAGCTAAAATAGATTGTATAGGATAAAAATGTATCTTTGTGCTTTTATTTAGTACGAATTACTAGACTAAATTAAGCATTGATTTATTATTAATGCTACTATCTTTAATTAATAACTGTATGGAATTAAGACTCTTAATAATCGGTTTGTTTTTGGGGCTTTTTGCTTGCCAACCAAATTCAACAGGTAATCTTTCAAAAGTTGATCGATTGACCAAAGCCTTAGCCACTAATCCTACTAAAGAAAATAGGGAGGCATTAATTGTGGCTTATCAAGATACGATCAAGGCTAAGCCTAATGATGCGACTACCAATGCACCATTTTTCACAAAAATGGCTCAGTTACATCTCACTAATAAAAACTATGTTAGGGCTTTACAAACTTTAATGCAAGGCATTCAAGCTTATCCAAAAGCTTCGGATGTACCTCAAAAAGTTTGGTTATTAGCGGATATTTATGAACAAAATATCCAACGACCTAATGTAGCGAATACGGTAAGGAAAATGTATGCCCAACAATTTCCGAATGGAGCAAATGTAGCAGCTGCCAAAAAGGTTTTGATGGCAACGAATACCACTATAGGCGAAGACATTACTGCATTAGGTGGAAATATGTATGATGAAACGACCCACAAAGTCGATTTTCAAGCGGCGAATGATTATATCAGAATTTGTGAGCTTTTTTCTTTATTGAAACCCCAAGATGGATTAAGCCCAGATTATTTGCATAAGGCAGGCGAGACGGCAAGAGCGATTCGTGCTTTTCCAAAGGCAGTCGATATTTACGATAGAATCTATGCGAAGTATCCTACTTATGAAAAAGCAGCCCAAGCCTTATTCTTAAAAGCTTTTACTTACGATAATGATTTAGGTGATAAAGCAACGGCAAAAGTGTTATACGAAGAATTTTTACAGAAATTCCCGAATGATGATTTTGCAGATGACACCCAATTTTTATTAGCTAATTTGGGGAAGGATGATGAGGAAATTATTAAAGGATTCGGAGAGAAATAATTGTTATAGTATATTTTAAGGCGTTTTTGTCTTACAAAAGGAACTGCCAGGTTTACATAAACCTGACAGCTCTTTTTTATTTATATCCTATTTTCTGTTACTCCAATTCAATTATCTGTTTATCAAAAGGATGAAGTGCTGTTCCTTTTGCTTTGGCTTCTACTTCTATATAATATTCAGATTTAACTCCTCTAAATTTTTTGGCTACTTTTACCAATCCACTAAAAAGGATATTTTTATCTTCCAATTCATCCATCTCTGATTTCATTAACTCAAAAGGTAAGCTAAATTCAATTTCAACTGGGTTGTCTTTAGAAATATTAATTTCTTTAGATAGATTAATCTCACCCAATTTATATTCGTCCGTTAATTTTTCCTTTTTTCTCCCTCTAGAGAAGCGTTCCACCATGACCACTTTTACCGCATCTACGGTTTGATCGTTCATAGAAGAAAAGCGTATTTTTCCATTAATAATACCAGCGGTTTCTTTAACTTTTTCTGGCAAAATTAATTCTAATTTTACCCCTTCTATTCCCAGCCACTTTTTTACTTTTTTAAACATAATTTAGTTGATTTGTTAAAAGGCTTATCCTTAAGCCGAATAGCTTGTTGTAATATAACGTATTTGAGCCGAGAAAGGTATAAAAATTATATGAATGCTAGCCGAGGATGGATAAAGGTGGGAAAATAAGGGCCTTTATATCCTTGAACTTCTATATGGATAATGACCCATTACGTAGAACCATCCTTTAAAGTGACTTTAACTACTTTATCTGCTTTTCTATCTATTTCAGCTGCTTCGGGAATGAATTTAGGTAAGTCTTTATCTAAAAAATCGAAATTGGTAGATAAATCAATTTTTGGAACAAATTCAGGATAGAATTGTCGGAGTAAGCCGAGGAAGAATTCTTCAACAATGGCTTTCCAAAGTTTATCTTGTTTATTCATTTCTCATAGTTTTTTAGATTAAGCTCGCCAAACTACGAAAAATGAATAATAAGACAATTTTTTTAACAAATAAATTACAGATTATGGAAACTTGGGAAACTTATCAAAATCAGGCTGCCGCTTTTCTAAAAAAGCATTCCGACCTTCTGCGGCTTCGTCTGTCATATAACCCAAACGAGTCGCTTCTCCAGCAAAAATTTGTTGCCCGACCATTCCATCGTCAATCATATTGAAAGCAAATTTCAACATTTTGATAGCCATTGGACTTTTCTTTAATATTTCTTGTGCCCATTCGTAGGCAGTTTCTTCTAGTTCGTCGTGTGGAATGGCAGCATTTGCCATGCCCATATCGACCGCTTCTTGTGCAGAGTAGTTTTTGCCTAAAAAGAAAATTTCTCTAGCTCTTTTTTGTCCGACTTGACGTGCTAAATAGGCAGAACCATAGCCTGCATCATAACTAGCGACATCGGCATCTGTTTGCTTAAAGATAGCGTGTTCTTTACTCGCAAGGGTCAAATCACAGACGACATGCAAACTATGACCACCACCTACTGCCCAACCTGGAACTACCGCAATGACGGGCTTATTCATAAATCGAATCAATCGTTGAACTTCTAAGATATTCAAACGACCGATTCCATCACCTCCTTGATACCCTGTTTTTCCTCTGACCCGTTGGTCACCACCTGAGCAAAATGCCCAACCGCCATCTTTCGGAGACGGTCCCTCTCCAGAGAGTAAGATAACGCCGACTTCTCTATCTTCTTTAGCAGAATGAAAGGCATCTAATAATTCAAAAACAGTATTTGGACGAAAGGCATTTCTAACTTCGGGGCGATTAAAAGCGATCCGAATAACGCCATTTCTTTTTTTATAGGTAATATCCTTATATTCCTTAGTGGTTTTCCACTCGTTACTTAGCATAATTTATGATTTCAATGATTAAAAGTCTTGAAAGTAAAATGGTCTAAATCCTAAAAAGTTTTTAGTATTTAGACCATTTTTTTTAGTATTCAAAACTAACTGAAAAAAGTTGAAAACTTTATAAATATTGGGATGAAGTTACAAACTTCATGCATCCTATTTGAGCATAATTAATAATCAATAATTTAATCAACTAGTCCGCTTTTCGAAACTGATACCCAGAAAATTCTAAAATATTTAGATGCTTATTCATATACTGATCGAATTGATTCAACGCATCTCCTTCTGCACCCATTTTTGATTGGGTAACGGTTCGTTGAATATCAAATCGAGTATGCAATCCTTCTTTTGGATTGACATCTAATTTACTTTTGAAACCTGTACCAAATTCTTTTAGCATTCTACCAAAATAGACAACAGCATCATAGCCTTTAAACGCTTCAGTTGTTGGTGGCATACCATATTTATTATAAAAATCTTCTTTAAATGTTTGAATGTTAAAATCATCTGGATTTAAATAAGATTCAGAACTAATATGCACATTCATCGTCTCATAATACTGGTAACTAATCTGTGTAAAGTCCTGCCATCTTGGTTGACCGTAGACAACGATAGAACGATCTTCTTTTTCTAAGTCAATATTTCTCAGCATCGCATAAACAAAACTTTGACTAGACGAAGCTATGATAAACGCCGTTGTATTGATGTCATCCATATAAGGTTCAAAATCCGTATTTTCCAAAGATGGACTCTCATCATCAATAATGACTAATTGAATAGAATCTGCCATGGTACTGCCTTCTATGGCATAATGTGCATCTAAATAATAATTCATTAACCGTCTTTCTTGCGCATCATTTCTTGCAAATACAACGATATTTTCTGGCTTGAATTTATTTTTAACATGCTGCATAACTGCTTCTGCATGTGCCTTTTCACTAGGGTTTAATTGAATAAAATAAGGGTTATCCTGTGTTAAATTTTGATGAGGATAGAAAGGAGAAACAAAAGTTTTTTCATTCTTTTTAGCAAAAGAGGCTAAAGCTCTAGCTGTAGAATTTCTAAAAGAACCAATGACTAAATGGGCATTTTGTAACTCGTAATTATTCGTTAATTGAATAGTTGTTCCTTCTTGAGCTCTTGTATCTAACACATTTACTTCCAAATTGACCCCTTCTCCTGCTAATACATCAAAAGCCATTTTTGCACCCTCATAAAAATTAAGTGCAGGAACAGAACGCCGATCAATTTTATTCTCTACTGCATCATATTTATCTGCTAAGAAGGGTAGGGCAAGTACAAGATTATAGGAAGATAATAATTCTGTACTTTCGTCTACTATTTCTCCTTGTGTTGCTGGGGAAGTAATCGGAGGAATAGTCGTTTCTACAGGTGCATCTTTCCATTGAATAGTATCTAAAGTACCTGTGACATCCGTAACGACTTCATACTTACCCGTTTCAGGATTAAACACTCGTTTGCCCTGAATTTCATCCAACTCATCACTCCCAGAATTAGAGGTAGTCTTATCTGGATCCTGTATTTTCTTAAAAGAATCACAAGCAGTAAAACCAACTAAAAATAGCAATAAAAATAACGGAAATAGTTTATTATTTGTCCAGCCGCTCATATTAGTTTATGTGAATTTTGAAGGATAAATTTGATAAGCTTATCTAGTTAATCGATACCCTAATAATTTTTTAATTTAAAATTTAAAATTGAAAAATAAAAATTGAAAAGTAAGTGGAGTGATTAAGGTATTTAAGCATAAATGAGATCGCACTTGTTTTTTACTTTTAAATTTTACACTTAATATTTTCAATTTTAGATTTAAATCTATTCCCATTCAATAGTTGCAGGCGGTTTGGTGCTAATATCATAAACAACTCGATTGATTCCTCGAACATTATTAATGATTTCACTAGAAACAGTTGCTAAGAATTCATATGGTAGTTTACTCCATTCTGCCGTCATTCCATCCATAGAATTAACGGCTCGAAGCGCAACTGCTTGTTCGTAAGTTCGCTCATCTCCCATAACCCCAACAGATTGAACTGGCAACAAGATAACGCCTGCCTGCCAAACTTCATTATAAAGATTGTGTTTTTTTAGATTATTGATGAAAATAGCATCCGCTTCCTGTAAAAGCGCTACTTTTTCAGGGGTAATATCTCCTAAAATACGAATGGCTAAACCAGGACCCGGGAATGGGTGCCTACCATTAATCGTAGGCGGAATGCCTAATTCTGTGCCAACTTTACGAACTTCATCCTTGAATAAACTCCGTAATGGCTCAATAATTTTGAGATTCAAAATGTCAGGTAAGCCACCAACATTATGGTGTGATTTAATGGTAACGGATGGTCCGTGAACCGAAACAGATTCAATGACATCAGGATAAATGGTTCCTTGTCCTAACCATTTAATATTATCTAATTTATTCGCTTCTTCCTCAAAAACTTCTATAAATACTCGACCAATTACTTTTCTTTTTTTCTCAGGATCACTCACCCCTGCCAATTCTGACCAGAAGCGTTGACGTGCATCTACCCCTATAACATTTAATCCCATGACTTTATACGAATCCAAGACTTCTTGAAATTCATCTTTTCTAAGCAAACCATTGTCCACAAAAATACAAGTCAAATTCTTGCCAATAGCCTTATTTAATAACTCTGCCCCAACGGTAGAATCTACACCACCAGAAAGCCCCATAATAGCCTTATCATTACCTAATTTTTGTTTTAATTCAGCTATAGTTTGGTCAACAAAAGAAGCAGGCGTCCAACTAGGACTACAACCAGCAATATCGACTAGAAAATTCCTTAGCAATCTTTTTCCATCAATGCTATGTGTCACTTCTGGATGAAATTGGATACAATAAACAGGCTGCTCATACTTCTTTTTCTTAGCTTTAAAAGCGGCAACAGGAATACTATCTGTCCCTGCGAGAATCTTAAATCCTTTTGGTACTTCAGTAATGGTATCTCCGTGAGACATCCAAACTTGGGAATCTGTTTTGATCCCTTTTAAGAAAGGATCTTTTTTTACTTTTCCTAATTTAGCTTTTCCATACTCTCGTTTTTCAGAGCGTTGTACATTACCGCCCATTTTTTGAGCAATATATTGCGCCCCATAGCAAATACCCAAAACTGGTTTTTTACCAATGATTTGAGCTAAGTCCAATTGCAAAGCTTTTTCATCGGTTACAGAAAATGGACTTCCTGATAAAATGATAGCCTTGATAGAGTCATCTAAAGTTGGAATCTTATTATAAGGGACAATTTCACTATAGATATTTAATTCTCTGACTCGTCGAGCAATTAGCTGTGTGTATTGAGAACCAAAATCGAGGATGAGTATTTTTTCGTGCATTGGTGAGTGAATTGAAGATAGGTTTTAACCAATATAAAGGGTTACAAACAAAAGCTAAAAAGAGTGCTTCCAGAACTTAAAGTTCTGGAAGCACTAAATTAAATCTATATTATAGAGTGTGATTAATAATCACCCAATGTTTCTGATAATTGCGCCAAAGCGGTTGCAGTCTGTTCATCATTAGGTGCTTTACCATGCCATGCGTGGGTATGCATCATAAAATCTACGCCTTGCCCCATAACGGTTTTCATTAAGATGGCAACAGGTTTACCATTACCAGCTTTCTTTTTGGCTCTATTTAAACCATTGACTACCTTTCGCATATTATTACCATCAATCGTCATTACTTCCCAACCAAAAACACGGAATTTTTGTTTTAAATCACCCAAATCTAACACTTCCTTAGTTGGACCATCAATTTGTTGATCGTTCCAATCAACCGTAACGATTAAGTTGTCTACTTTATGGTGTGGTGCGAACATGATCGCTTCCCAATTCTGTCCTTCCTGTAACTCTCCGTCACCAGTCAATGCATAGACTATTTTATCATCTCCATCCAGTTTCTTAGCCAAAGCAGCACCAATTGCTACAGATAAACCTTGTCCCAAAGAGCCAGAAGCAACCCTAACTCCAGGTAGCCCTTCGTGCGTAGTAGGGTGCCCTTGTAATCGAGAATTTAGTTTTCTGAAAGTCGCTAATTCTTCCACAGGGAAATAACCAGCTCTAGCCAATACGCTATAAAATACAGGAGAGATATGCCCATTAGACAAAAAGAAAAGATCTTCCCCTTTTCCTTCCATCTCGAAACCAGGTTTTCTATCCATGATTTCAAAATAGAGTGCCGTCAAAAAATCGGTGCATCCAAGAGAACCACCAGGGTGTCCAGTACCTGCGGCATTTACTTGACGAATAATATCTCGTCTAACCTGCGTAGCAATATCTTCTAATTTCTTAATAGCTGCCATGATTAATTGTATATGAGTAGTAAATTAGATTTAATAATTATTGCTTGATTCGGTATCCGAAATCAAGGTGTTAATAAGGTTTTAGTAAAATAAGGTGCGAAAGTACGAAAGTGTGCAAAGGTTTTCAAAGAAATGGGGAGACAATTATTAATTTAAGTAAGGGTAAATAAGAACTTCCTAATTTTATTAGCAGACCTCCAAGCGTCTTTCATACCTTGGAGGGGCTAAAATTACTAGATTTACCAAGTATTTAAAATAAATGTAATTAAATTAAGTATAAAATGTTGTTTTATTACCAAATAAGTTTTATTTTTGTTTTGAGATTGTGATTCTACCCGAGTTAGACAAAAAATAAATGGCTTATTCCCCAGAAGAATACCTAAAATATTTGTTTTGTCTGACTCGGTGTATTTTTTCCCGCACCAGAACCCTACTTTAAATACTACATTCCCTGTTAAATAAAACATACAAACACCCGATAAATTAAAAATTTATCACTAAATTGGTCAAAAGTTTAAAGGCATATTTTTTGCTTTTAAAACAGCAACCTATTTAAAACTACACAAAATGCTGAATAATGTAAATCTAGGAAGTATCCTGTTCTTGGATATAGAATGCGTATCTACTACCAAAACCTATGAAGAATTAGACGATAATTTGAAAAAATTCTGGAAACTAAAAAGTAGAGGAATTTTAAAAAAATTTGATGAACCCATAACAGATGAAGAAGCTGCTATTACTTATCCTGAAAAAGCAGGAATTTTTGCAGAATTTGGTAAAATCGTTTGTATCTCCGTTGGTTTTTTGGTAAAAGATACTAAAAAAGGGGATTGGCACATTCGCTTAAAATCTTTTGCAGATAGAGATGAAAAAAAATTACTTCAAGAGTTTAGCGGTTTAATTGGACAATACTTTAGTTCAGGTAAAAACAAAAAAGGTTTACTGACTCATTATTGTGGACATAACATTAAAGAGTTTGATATGCCGTATATCTGTAGACGGCTATTAATCAACCAATTGCCTCTGCCAGATTCTTTGGATATTGCAGGCAAAAAACCTTGGGAAGTCGCTCATTTTATAGATACTTTGACCCTTTGGAAATTTGGTGACTATAAAAATTATACCTCTCTAAGTTTATTAGCTGCTGCCTTTGGTTTTCCAACCCCTAAAGATGATATTGATGGCAGCGAAGTAGGTCGAGTCTTTTGGGAAGAAGATGATTTAAGACGAATTACGACTTATTGCGAAAAGGATGTATTAGCGACGATTAATCTATTTATGAAGTATAAAATAATGGACTTAATTCCAGAAGACCGAACGACTTCGGCTACGGATTTTGAAGCGATCTAATGATTGTTTTTTGACGCTGAAGGACGCTGACTATTATGACTTTTTTATGTTTTATCGTAGAACATAATAATTCATAACTTCAAACAGCGTCTTTCAGCGTCAAAGAGAAAATTTCATCTTCTAATTCAACACATCTTCCTTAAATTCAGGTGTAACGCCCATATTCTCCCAAACAAAAGCATACATATCTGCTGCCAGTTCCATTCTTTGTTTAGTCGAAACACTACCATGTCCAGCATTGGTCTGAATCCGAATCATTACTGGATTATCTCCTTCATGACTTTCTTGTAATTGTGCCGCAAACTTAAAAGAATGCGAAGGAACCACTCTGTCATCATGGTCAGCCGTAGTGACCATCGTAGCAGGATAAGATACACCATCTTTTAAAGCATGAACAGGAGAATAAGCTCTCAAATATTCAAACATTTCTGGCGAATCTTCTGCTGTTCCATAATCCGCAGCCCATCCAGCACCAGCCGTAAAAGTATGGTATCGTAACATATCCATTACCCCCACCGCAGGTAAAGCCACTTTTGCTAAATCAGGTCGCTGTGCCATGGTTGCACCGACTAATAAACCACCATTAGACCCACCAGCAATCGCTAAATAATCACTAGAAGTATACTTATTGTCAATCAAATATTCCCCTGCTGCAATGAAATCATCAAAGACATTTTGTTTATTCATTTTTGTACCCGCCAAATGCCATTTTTCACCGTATTCCCCACCACCTCTTAAGTTAGGTTGGGCATAAATACCACCTTGTTCTAACCAAGCAATTCTAGTCGCACTAAACCTTGGGGTCAAACTAATATTAAACCCTCCATAGGCATACATATACGTTGGATTTTTACCATCCATTTTAATGCCTTTTTTATGAGTAATAAACATGGGGACTTTTGTGCCATCTTTACTCTTATAGAAAATCTGCTTGGTTTCATAATCTTCTGGATTAAACTTTGCATTCGATTTTTTATATAAAGTTGATGCTCCACTAGCAATATCGTATTTGAAAATAGTACTCGGATAAGTAAAAGAAGTGAAAGAATAATATAAATCTTTAGCTTCGTCTTTTGCACCAAATCCACCAGCAGAACCAATGCCAGGGAGTGACACTTCTCGTTCTAATTTACCACTTCTATCAAATTGCTTGATAGCCGTTTTAGCATCCACTAAATAATTGGCAAAAAACTTTCCGCCACCCGTGCCCACTCGCAAAACATTTTCTGATTCAGGAATCACATCTTTCCAATTTTCTTGTGTAGGCTTATTAAAATCAACACTTACTAAACGATAATTCGGTGCGCCAATGTTGGTATATAAATAAAATTTTGATCCCACATTATCCGTATAATTAGCGGTGGCTAAATAATCTTCTTGGAATAAGACAAAGTCGCTATTAGGTTTGCTTAAATCTTTGATATACAGTCTATTGCCAGATGTATTTTGTGCAGCAGAAACAACTAAATATTGTTCATCATTGGTGATACCACCACCAACATATCGGTTAGGTTGCTTTTCTCCACCAAAAATCAATTGGTCGCTACTTTGCGGTGTCCCTAATTTATGATAATATAATTTATGATGCTGCGTCTTTCCAGATAAGACACTCCCATCTTTAGGTTTATCATAGCTACTATAATAAAAACCATCATTGCCTTTCCAAGAAATGCCACTAAATTTGATGTCTACTAAAGTATCTTCTAATACCTTTTTAGAAGCCACATCCATAATAATCGCCTTTCGCCAATCGGAACCACCTTCTGTAATCATATGTGCCGATAAAGTACCATCTTTAGTGAAAATAATACCTCGTAAAGCAGTCGTTCCGTCCGCAGAAAATTTATTAGGATTTAGGAAAATTTCTGGTGCACCATCTACTTCGTCAACCTTTGTTCGATAAACAATGCTATGATCTTGTAATCCATCATTTTTATAAAAATATTCATAAACGCCTTCTTTAAAAGGGGCAGAAATCTTTTCATAATCGTTTAATTTTTCAATGCGACTTTGTAATTCTGCCTTAAAAGGAATATTTTTTAAATACCCAAAAGTAACGTCATTCTGGGCTTTGACCCATTCGCCAGTTTCTTCTGAACGGTCGTCTTCTAACCAACGATAAGGATCAGGAACTTCGACGCCATGATAGGTATCCACATGGTCAACTTTTTGAGTCGTAGGATATTGAATAGGTGCTTTAGGCGTTGTTGTTTTTTCTGACTGACAGGCAATTGCCAAGATGCCAACCATTGCTAAAAAAAAGGAGATTTTTTTCATGACTTTGTTTTAAATGAATTAGTGAGCAGCTAAATTACAAAAAGGTGGGATATATAGAACTTAATTTGAATGAAGATATGAGGTAATGAGGCAAATAAGTTGATGAGATTTATGAGTTTAGACTCATTAACTCATAAATCTCATAAACTCATCTTCTTACAGTTTTAGTTTTTTGAAAAATAAATAGCATCATAATCTGCTGCTGATAAAGTTTGCGTATTATCAGAATCGGTCATAACCACAATCGCATAAACCACTTTAGAATCGACTGCCGACAAGTTATAAAACTGTTTATAATCTGCTAAAACATTTACTTTTTCCGTTTGCCATTTTCCTTTAGGTGCTGCGCCACTTTGCACGATTTTGACATCACATTGGGCAGGCCAAAAGGCAAAAGGACTTTCCGTAATGCTATTTTTTTCCAAGGTCGTAGACCAAGAATACTTAATGGTTTTTGGGAAAAATCGACTCGTATTTAAAATGATCGCAACGGAAGCCGCTGCATCACAATATTTTTTGACACTTTCATTTCCATTTTCTGGTAAATGATTGGCTCGCCATTTCCAATTCAAATAAGGATATTTTACTAAATCAACTTCGATTTTTTTGACAATTAAATTATCAGAATTGATGGATTTTGCAGATAGGAATTGGTTGTTGTTTTCAGTTTTGATTTGGTAGATGTCTTTGAAATTTTGGTGCCTGCCTTTCCAGTTTTCTTCTAGTTTAGTATTGAAATTATCTACTATATAATTTTCATTTTGAATTGGTTGGCTATCATTGATTTGGCTTAATAAAATAGTAAAAAGAAAAGAAATGAGCATTAGTGTTTTTTTAGGCAAATATAGATGATTGTTTTTGTAAAGGATTTTAATTGTTGAGTTTTGCTTTTAATTGGTCAGTTATTCTTTAACTTGAGAAGGTTCATTCAATTATTTTCCTTGAATTCCTTCAAATTTCCTATCTTCCCTCCCACAATACGAAAACCACCCTAAGTCAATTAGGAAAAATAATAATTAAAATGAATACACGATTCCCAATCCTTGTATTTTGTCTATGTTTATTTGCTTGTCAATCAGTTGAAAAAGAGCAGGAAACGGTAATGGAAGCTTCAACAAAAACCTTCACGATAAAGAAAGAAAAGGACCAACTACAAATTCTCCAAGTTGGTAATGATAAAGTTGTATTAACCCAAAGTGCGAAAGAAAATCACCGTCCTTATTTGCATCCTATTATGGCACCCCATTCAGATGCAGAATTAACCCAATACAGTCCAGGACATCACAAACATCAAACAGGTTTGTATTGGGGATTTACACGTGTTAATGGTTCAGGGGCAGATGAAGCAACGCTTAAAAAATGGTTTTATAATAGAGAGAAACCCGCTGATATTCAAGCGCAAATTGGTCGAGACTTTTTCCATCATCCAGCAGATGGATATTGGAAAAGAGTCGGGATGAATGTCTTGATTGACGAAGGCGAAAAAGTAAAATGGCAAACAATATATAATATGCTAGATGCGGCAGGTGCGCCTATCTTAAAAGAAACCCAGACTTGGAGTTTTTCTGCTAGTGCCGATAAACATTTTATTGAATTGGAGTGGAAAGGGGAAGCGATTGAAGACATTACCATCAATCAATTTGATTATGGTGGCTTATTTTTAAGAATGCCTTGGCATAAAGGGATTAAAGGAGAAGCAGTCAATGCCGCACGGCAACGGAATGAAAAAGCAGAAGGTCAACGAGCCATGTGGGTAGATGTAGGAATGGAAGTCGAAGGTTTAGCTGAATGGGGACATGTTGCCATTTTTGACCATCCTGATAATGCAGGATTTCCAAATCATTGGCGAGTCGATGGTCAATTAGGCGTAGGGCCAATTCGGGCTAAAATGGGCGATTGGCATATTAAAAAAGGCGAGTCGGAAACAATTCGACATCAATTAGTCGCATATAGTGGCAAACATAGCGATGTAGAAATGAATGAATTATGGGCCAATTATGTCGGTGACCACGGGATGTATAATACGGCATCCCTTTGGGGAATTGCTCAAAAAGAGGGGAGAGAAGCGGAGTTTTTAACCCCAGAAGAAGCAGTTGAAAACATGACGATTAAGGAAGGCTATAAAGTGAATGCCTTTGCTGCGGAACCAATGCTTACCCAACCAATGGCTTTTTGTTGGGATGATAAAGGGCGGATGTGGATTGCTGAAAATAGAGATTATGAATCTAGACAACATGGTTTTGCGAATGACGGCAATAGTCGAATTTTAATTTTAGAAGATACAGATAAAGACGGAGTTGCCGATAAAAAGACGGTTTTTTTAGAAAATATTCCTTTTCCAGCAGCGATTGCCGTTGGTTTTGATGGCTTGTTTTTAGGTGCGCCACCCAACTTACTTTTTGTACCAGATAAAAATGGAGATGATAAAGCGGAAGCAGAAAATATAGAAGTACTTTTAACAGGTTGGGGCATTCGAGATAGACATGAAACGATTAATAGTTTGCATTGGGGACCAGATGGTTGGCTGTACGGTTTAGAAGGTTTTGCTACGCCGTCCAAAATTAGAAAACCAAAAGGTAAAGGCAAAATTTATCGGCATAATGACGCCTTTCCAGAGGATTTACTAGAGGCAGAAGGTGTGGATATAAACGGAGGGGTTTGGCGTTGGCATCCGACTAAAAAACGCTTTGAAGTGGTAGCCCATGGTTTTAGTAATCCTTGGGGTATTGATTATGATGCGAAGGGGCAATTGTTTATTTCGGCTTGTGTGATTCCTCATTTATTCCATATTATTCCTGGTGGTATTTATCATCGCCAAGGTGGGCGGCATTTTAATCCCTATGTTTATGAAGATATTCAGACGATTGTAGATCATCGACATCGGTCGGCACATGGTGGCGCAAGGGTCTATTTATCAGATGCTTTTCCAGCAGACCAACGTGGACGGATTTTTATGGCAAATATCCACGAACATGCTGTTTTATCGGATGTTTTAACGCCCAATGGTTCGGGATTTACAGCAAGTCATGGCGAGGATTTTATGTTAGCTAATAATGCAGCTTGGATTGGTTTTAGTATGGAAATTGGCCCAGAAGGTGGTTTATATGTATTGGATTGGCATGATGGCGATATTTGTGGAAATAGTGTTTTACACAAAGAAACAGGGCGAGTTTTTCGCATCATGCCCGAAACATCTTTAGCAGAAAATTGGGAAGGAAGATATGCCGATTTAAATACGATGTCAGATGTGCAATTGGTTGATTTACAAAAGAGTAAAAGTGATTGGCATGCTAAAAGAGCGAGAGTGATTTTGCAAAACAGAGCGGCTAAAAATGCTTTAACTGTCGAAGGGAAAATACAATTGGTAAATTTATTTGCCAATGAAAAAGACGACGATATTCGTCTGCGTGCCTTATGGACAAAGCATATTACCCAACAACTACCAACCAAAGAACTATTAACGCTTTTAAAAGACAACGACCCTTATGTGCGAGCTTGGGCAGTTCAATTTTTGGTAGAAGATAATAATGCATCTGCTGAAGCGATTGAGCAACTAGCAGTAATGGCAAAAAGGGATAACTCGCCTGTCGTACGGTTATATTTAGCAGGAGCAATGCAACGCATGGAAATGGGCAATCGCTGGGGAATTGCCGAAGGTTTGGTACAACAAAGTACGGATGTAACAGACCCAAATATTCCTTTGATGATTTGGTTTGCTATTGAGCCGTTGGTGATGAAAAATCCTACAAAAGCATTGGCTTTAGCTAGTAAAAGTCAATTAGCTAGCATTACGCATAAAATTGCTCGGCGTTTGGTTGATGGGAATAAAATAGAGCAATTAATAACCGTTTTAGGGCAAAAAACAGCAGCACAAGGAAATTTATTAGAAGGAATGCTGGCAGGTTTGGAAGGTCGAACCGATTTAAAAGAACCTTCGGAATGGGCTGCCATTTATAATAGCTTAGATGCTAAACTAGAGCCAATTGGTTTACAAATAGCTCAACAATTTGGTAGTGCGGAAGCAGCCAAACAAATGATGGCAACCTTAAAAGATAATGCTACTACTATAGACGCTAGAAAAAATGCACTCATTAGCATGGCAGCCAATCAACGAAAAGAATTAATTGATGAATTACCAATCCTATTAGAAAATAAAGACTTACAAATTGAAGCTATTCGAGCCGTGGCTGCTTTTGAAAAAAAGGAATTAGGTCAATTATTACTAGAAAAGTATAGCGAATATGATTTATTAGCCCAAAAGGAAGTGGTGCAAACTATGGCATCCCGACCAACTTACGGTTGGCAATTGGCTTATGCCTTAAAAGATGGGAAGTTTGCCAAAAAAGATATTCCTGCCTATACCGCTTTGCAATTAAAAAGAGTTGTTGGTAATGGTTTTGTAGAAATTTGGGGACCAATAGATGAAGTGTCTTCTGATAAACAAGCCGATTTTGCCAAATATCAACGAATGCTAAGGGATGAAGTGGTTGCCAATGGCAATCCAAAACATGGTCGCTTTGTCTACCAACGAACTTGCTGGTCTTGTCATAAAATGTACGGCGAAGGCGCAAATGTGGGGCCAGATTTAACGGGGTCTAATCGAGCTAATTTAAATTATCTATTAAGCAATATTATAGACCCGAGCGGAGAAATTCAAGATGATTATAAAGCGGTCGTTTTTACCACCCAAGATGGTCGAACTTATACAGGAAATATTACGGCAGAAAACGACCGTCAATTGACTTTAAGAACCGTTGGGCAAGAAGCACTTTTATTAAACAAATCGGATATTCAATCACAGGAACAAACCCCTAATTCTTTGATGCCAGAAGGTTTGTTGAATACTTTGACAGAGAAAGAAATTATTGATTTGGTGGCGTATTTGCGGACGACGGAGCAGGTGGAGGTGGATGACAGGGAATTGGAGGATTGATTGAAGATTGGCGGGAAAAAATCATAAATCATAGTTCATAAATCTTACATCATAAATCTGTCACGCTTTACTTAGTAATGATATAAAAATAAAATGTACAAGTTTTCATCCGTGGAAGTTATCCGTGGAAAATTAAATCATGTTTGATTCCCACGGATAATTTCCACGGATGTTTTTTTTCCTAAATAAGTTTACTGTAGTTGTACACCTTATTTATTTTCATGGATGATTTAAGATTGTCAAATCACAATAAGTGCTCAAAGCTAATTTATTTCATCCAAACAGGCTTAATACTCGGCTGATGACTTTTACCAATAATATCTCTATACAAATCTGGTCGTCGTGCATTTTTGTACCTAAACCCGCCTGCCAATGGAATTTTATCTTTAGTTATTGTCGCAATAGTAATGGCATCATCAAAAGACTTAATTTCTGATAGTACTTCTCCATAAGGGTCAAGAATCATGGAGTTGCCATTCTTTAAATGTTCCCCATCATAACCGATAGGATTTGTAAAAGCATAATAAACCGCATTGTCATAAGCTCTTGCAGGCAACCAACGCATTAACCATCTTCTCCCTTTGGGACCATCAAATTCTAATCGAAGGGAAACGGGATCTATTGCTCTATTTTGCCAATATTTGTCATCCACATAATCTCTACCAGGCATGGCAGAAGGTGTACATCCCGTTACATGTGGGGCAAAAATTAATTCTGCTCCTAATAGGGAAGTAGCTCTCACATTTTCTATGATGTTATTATCATAACAAATTAAGATGCCACATTTCCAGCCAAGTAAATCAAATACCACATATTCCTCACCAGCCGACATATAAGAACTAATGAATGGGTGTAATTTTCGGAATTTAGCAACTACTTTTCCTTCGTGAACACATAGGTAGGTATTAAAGATTTTGTCGTTGTCTTTTTCAACTAAACCAGCGAGGATAGGCATATTATATTTCTGAGAAATTTCAATCAGTCGTTTTGTACTCGCTCCAATTGGAACATTTTCTGCCAAAGCAGTTATTTCTGCTAAATTTAAATCCTTTGTAAAGGTATAGGCGGTGATAGACATTTCATGAAAACTAATCAAATCTGCTCCTGCTGACTTCGCTTTTTGAGTTAATTGCTCAATTACAGTTAAATTATAGGCTTTGTCTCCATCTTTAGGCTCAAATTGTGCAACTGCTATTTTCATCCATCTTATATTTTAGTTTTTAACGAATATTAGCTCGTTACAAATGTACTATATCTATCTTTCTCAAATGGAATTAATAAATATTTAAATACAGGTATCAAAAGTTTCTATAAAGTTGTCAATTTTCCTATATTTCCTTTTCAAATTGAAAAACCTTTTTAGAAATGAAAAATCATACGCTTTTCCTTCTTTTTACTATAAGTCTATTGTTTGCTTGCCAATCCAAAAAGGAGCAAAAAAGTCAAAGTCATTTAGAAAAAAAAGACGTGCAAAGAATAGCACTAATAGGTGGCACGCTCATTTCCAGCATGGAAAACTATGGCTATTTTGAAAAGGCATTACTCCAGCATTTTCCAAATAACTCAGTCAGTCTCAGAAATATAGGTTGGCCAGCGGATGATGTGTATGGTTTGGCTAGAGCGCAATTTGGGTCTGCTCAGAATACTCGGTCTTGGCAACCACCATCAGCCGAAGAAGGATTTGGAGCAAAAGTGTTAGTGGAGCATATCGAAGCGGCTGCACCCAAAACATTGATTATTGGATATGGCAGCGAAGCAGCTAAAATAATGAATGATAGCGAATTTGAAATATTTACAAGTGGTTATCAACGATTATTAGATTTTGCAGAAGGAAAAGGCATTAAATTAATTTTAGTAGCGCCACCCAAACAAGAAAAGGTTTTTGGACATCCTATTGATTGGCAAAATGAACGACTAGGAAAAGCGACGGATTTTATTCAAAAACAAGCTAAAGAAAGAGGGCATTTATTTGTCAATTTATATGACGAATTAATTACTGATCCAACTCAACAAGTATATACCGAAAATGGCGTGCAACTAAATCAAGCGGGTTATGAAAAGATGAGTGAAATATTGTTGGATAAATTGGGGATCAAAAGCCCAGCGAATTTTGCTATTGAATTAGCTGAAGATGCAACTATTCTAAATACAACTGATTGTGAAACAACGGATTGGATAAAAACAGTAAATGGGGTTAGTTTTAATTTACAGCCAGAAAAAATGTTGTATAAAGGCAAAGTCCATTCGGAAAACCCTGTGGCTATTTTTATTAATGGAGAATTGTATTCAAAAAATCAAGATACTATTTCTTGGATCAATTTAAAACAAGATTCGCTTGAAGACGCCCGATTAATGGCAACGATTCAAGAAAAAAATCGCCTGCATCGCTATCGGTTACAACCTTTAAACGAAGCATATATTTACCTATTTCGCCGCCATGAAATGGGGCATTTAGCTTATGAAATGGACGATTTACATCAATTGGTGGAAGAGAAAGAACAAGAAATTAATCGCTTATTGGCAAGTCAAAGATATGATATAGAAATTGAATTAATTAAACCTTGGTCGCCACCAAGAGACTATCCAGAAGATGAAGTGCCTGCTTTTATACCCGAACCAAATATCGACCAAGAATTAGCAGCTTTTCATTTACCCGATGGCTATGAAATTAATCTGTTTGCGGCTGACCCAATGATTGCCAATCCGATAAATGTAAATTGGGATACTAAAGGTCGAGCTTGGGTTGCTACGAGTAGTACTTACCCACATATTGTGCCCGGTCGAGAACCAAATGATAAAATCATCATTTTGGAAGATACGGACGGAGATGGCAAAGCGGATAAACATACCGTTTTTGCAGAGAATTTATTAGTGCCACATTCGGTAATGCCTGTAAAAAGAGGCGCTTATGTGGTGGCAACCACTCAATTATTATTTTTTGAAGACCTAGATGGAGATGATGTTGCGGATACCCGACGAGTTATTTATGACGGTTTTGGAAATGCGGATGTCCATCACATGATACATGGTTTGCGCTGGACACCTTGGGGGAATTTGCACTTTACGCAATCTATTTATATCAATTCTTTTGTGGAAACAGCTTATGGGGCTAGAACTTTAAACGGTTCTGGAACTTGGGTATTCCGTCCAGAAAAAGAACATTTAAGTGTGTTTGCTAGAGGTCTGGTGAATCCCTGGGGAGAAGCCTTTGATAAATGGGGACAAGCATTTGCAACTGATGGAGCAGGAGGTTCTGGCATCAATTATATTTTTCCAGAGTCTGCGCATGCGACCGCAGTTGGTGCACCTAAAGTATTGCGTGGACTCAATAGTGGAACACCTAAAAATACCGCAGCCGAAGTCGTTTATAGTCGACATTTTCCAAAAGATTGGCAAGGCACGATTATAACTAACGATTTTCGAGGCAATCGAACGGTACGGTATAAAGTAACACCTGATAAAAGCGGCTATCAATCGGAAGAAGTGCAGACGATTATTCATTCAGACCACCGTTCTTATCGACCAGTTGACACTAAAATTGGTCCAGATGGCGCTTTGTATATTGTGGATTGGTATAACCCAATTATTGACCATGGAGAAGTAGATTTCCATCACCCAATTAGAGATAAATCACATGGTAGAATTTGGCGCTTAACCAAAAAAGGAAGTCCCTTATTAAAACCAATCAATACAAAAGTTGAGAATCCAACCGAATTATTGCAACTACTAAAATCGCCCGAACAATTTACTCGAATGCAGGCAAATCGAGCGTATGTCGAACAAAATGGAGACCCACAAGCAGTCATCAATTGGATGAAAAATATCCAAGGACATTCCCCAGAAGCGTATCAACATAGATTGGAAGGGTATTGGTTATTGGCTGCCTTAAATCATTATGATGAACCCACTATTTTAGGCGCATTAAATTGGCAAAATCCACAAGCTAAAGCTGCTGCTGTTCGGCAATTTGGTAACTGGAAAATTGCCTATAATCATCGAGATAAATTACCTAAATTAATCGAAGATAAACATCCACAAGTGCGGCTAGAAGCGATTCATGTATTGCGAGATATGGGAACAACCGAAGCTATTGAGTTGGTGATAAAAGCCCTAGATGCTCCAATGGATGAGAATTTGACTTTTGCTTTAGATTTGACCTTACGAGAGCTAAAAGAAGATTGGTTACCCAAAATGGTTGATAACATTGTATTATTCAAGGGTGATGTCAATAAAAATATGTACGCTTTACTGACCACAGAAGATGATAGAATTGTCGGTCCTATTCAAAAATTATTAGCTAAACCCGATTTGGATGCTTCCTTAGCACAAAAAGCTTGGCGCTTATTAGCGAAAATTGGAGATGCGGAAGCAAAGGACAAAATTTTAGCAAAAGCATTAGCGGAAGAAGATGCTAGTTTGTTAAATACGATGGCAAATGCACCAACTGCTTATACTGCCCAACCCAGCAATTTAGCCTCATTAGCTACTTTATTAAATCATAAAAATGATGCTTTGAGAAAAGGAGCGATGCGTTTAATCGGGAGGTGGAAAGTAACAGAATATGCGGATTTAATCCAAGAAAGTATAAAAAATACTAGCGTTTTAAAGGAGAAAGTAACTGCATTTCAGGCATTAAGAGCAATGGATAAATTAGGAATGATTAAGGAGATGATGACTGCTAATAATGACCTTGAAAATCGAGTAGCGGCAACGACTGTTTGGATAGAGGCTTCTCCCGAAGATGCAATTGAAACGACCGTTGATTTATTAAGCAATTTGGATTCACCTCAATTAGCAGATGGTTTATTTAGAACCTATCAAAAAATGGAAAATGGGCCTGCTATTTTGGAAAAAGCATTGGCGGATAAAAAGCTACCTGAAAATATCGCCAATGCTGGTTTAAGAATAGTGCAAACCTCAGGGTTGCCGCTAAAAGGCTTAGAAGAAGCCCTCAAAAAGGCGGGCAATATACAACCTGTAGGCATGGAATTATCCAGCGCAGATAAAGCGCAATTAATAGAGGATGCAAAAACAAATGGCAATCGCTACAGAGGTAGAACCATTTACAGAAGACCCGAATTAATGTGTGGCAATTGCCATAAAATAAGCTATGGAGGTGGTTTAAGTGGACCGAATTTAGCGACGGTCGGTTCGTATATGACGCCTAATTCTATTTTAGAATCTATCATAAATCCGAATACAGATATTAAGCAAGGGTATGAAACGGTCTTAATTACCAAAACAAATGGGGAAATCATAAGTGGCTTATTGCATCGAAAAACGAATAATTCAACTTTGATTCGACAGGCAAGTGGGGAATTGATAGAAATCCCTGCTGCAGAAATTTCGGAGACAGATGTTAGCCCTGTTTCTTTGATGCCAACTGGTTTGACTCGAAATTTGAATCGAGATGAGTTGAAGGATTTATTGGCATATTTGATTAATTTAGGCGTAGAGAATTGATAGCAAGATAAATTTTAAGTCATAAATATCTTAATCACATTATCCGTGGAAGTTATCCGTGGGGAGCTTTGTTTCTTAATTCCCACGGATAACTTCCACGGATGCCATCTCGTGTGTTATCTTTTTTAGGACTAATTAACTATAAAGTAACCAATTTATAAACATGAATAATCATAATAATCAGCGTCAAAAATCAACCTCAAATCACCTCCAATATTTTACCCATATCTCGATAATCTTGAAAAATCGTTGTAGCTCCAACCTCCTTCAACCGATTATCCTGCAAAACATCAATCCCAATAAACCGAATCCCTAAATTCTGACAAGTTTTATAATCCCAAAGACCATCTCCAAAATAGATAATTTCTTCAAAATTACCATCAAAATTAGCGGATGCTTGCCGAATAGTATGGTTGGTAATATCCTCCCTAGTTTTAAAATGACTACTATTAGAAAAAGGCAAATTTGTCGGGTCAATTCCAGCACCATCTAATTTAATGAGCGCAGATTTTTCCCATGCACCCGTTGCAATACCTAAAGCAATATTTGGTGCTGTTTGTAAGTGATTAAAAAAGGATTTAGCACCCGTTATTTCTTGGAAATGAGCAACATTTTCTGCTTTTGCCTTTTTTAAATTGGCAATCATAGTCGCTTCCATCAACCCATATTCTGCCGTACTAGGATCTCTTTTTAAGTGTTTTTGAATGATTTCCTCGGTAATCCCCCAATCTGTTAAATGGGTAATGTCTTCCCAATTTTGTTCGCTAATATCTATATTAAAAGTAGCATCAAAAGCTTTGATAAAACAAGCATCATCTATAGTTTTGGTATCCGCTAAAGTACCATCAATATCAAAAATAATTAGCTTCATGGATTGTAATATAAGTGAATTTGTGTTAGGTATAATCTCCCCAAATTAGGCAATAACTTAGATTTTTTATAATTAATTTTTGAGATTCAAGATTAAGCACTACTTTAGATGGAATATAGTCAAACAAAACAGAACGAAATGCCAAACCATAAATTCTTGACCATTCCAAAGGCACTTGCCTTAATAGGTTTGATCGCTATTTTTCTACTCCAAGCTTGTCAAACAGAGGAAGTTCCTAGAAGAATAGAAATTCTCTTTTTGGGACATGCTAGTGAACATCATAATTCCGAAGCATTTTTACCCTTATTAGCGGCTGCCTTGACGCCAAAAGGCATCAACTTTACTTATACGGATAATCCTGCTGACCTCAATGAAGATAACCTTGAAAAATATGATGGATTAGCACTTTATGCCAATCATGATTCTATCACTATTCCCCAAGAAAAAGCCTTACTAGCGTTTGTGAAAAGTGGGAAAGGGTTTATTCCTATCCATAGTGCGAGCTATTGTTTTAGAAATTCAAATGAATTTGTTCAATTGGTTGGTGCGCAATTTAAGGAACATAAAACCGACACTTTTACTGCTAATATTATTAACTCCCTCCATCCAATTACGAAGGATTTACAAGCCTTTAATACTTGGGATGAAACATACATTCCCCACCAGCATAACGAAGATAGAACCGTTTTAATGGAACGAGTCGAAGGCGACCACAAAGAACCGTGGACTTGGGTGCGCAATTATGGAAAAGGTCGAGTTTTTTACACCGCTTACGGACATGATGAACGCACTTGGTCAAGCCCTGGTTTTCATCAATTGATGGAACAGGGAATTTTATGGGCAGTTGGAGAACAATTAAGTACCAATTTAGCGAAACTGACTTTTCCAACCTTAGCATATACGGATGCAAAGATTCCTAATTATGAAAAAAGAGACCCAAAACCTAAATTACAAACACCCTTATCTGTTGCCGAATCTCAAACTCTAATTCAGATTCCTGTTGGGTTTGAATTAGATTTATTCGCCTCCGAGCCTGATATTAATACGCCCATTGCAATGGCTTTTGATGAAAAAGGACGGATTTGGTATTTAGAAACGACGGATTATCCCAATGAAATAAATACGACCGATGGCGTCGGAAATGATAAAATAAAAATTATTGAAGATACCGACGGAGATGGCAAAGCAGATAAATTTACCGTCTTTGCCGAAAACTTATCTGTACCAACGAGTTTAGTTTTTTATAATGGTGGGGTAATAGTAGCACAAGCACCTCATTTTCTATTTTTAAAAGATACCGACGGCGATGATAAAGCAGATGTGAAAGAAATTATAATGACTGGTTGGGGGACTTCTGATACGCATGCAGGACCCTCTAATTTGCATTATGGGTTCGATAATTGGATATGGGGAACAGTAGGATATTCTGCTTTTGAAGGCGTAGTTGGTGGTGATTCTCTAAAGTTTGGACAAGGTATTTATCGTTTTAAACCCGATGGGTCTAAGTTAGAATATATGGGTTCAACTTCCAATAATACTTGGGGTTTAGGTTTTACAGAAACTTTTGATGTATTGGCTTCAACTGCCAATAATACCCATAGTGCCTATTTAGGGATTCCGCATCGCTATTATTCAGAAGTTAAAGAAATTGCAGGGAGAGACGTCAAAAAAATTGATGGACATTATGCCTTTCATCCGATTACCAAAAACTTTCGGCAAGTAGATGTATTTGGTGGTTTTACGGCTGCCGCAGGGCATAATTTTTATACCGCTCGACAATTTCCAAAAGAATATTGGAATCGAATTGCCTTTGTTTCTGAACCGACAGGACATTTATTGCATAATGCTATTTTAGAAGGAGACGGCGCTGGATTTAAAGAATCCGATGGTTGGAATTTACTGGCAAGTTCCGATGAATGGGTGTCACCCGTCCATACAGAAGTAGGCCCAGATGGTTCTGTTTGGATTTTGGATTGGTATAATTTTATTATCCAACATAATCCAACGCCACCGGGTTTTGAAAACGGCGAAGGGAATGCACATATCAATCCACTACGAGATAAACAAAGAGGACGTATTTATAAAATTTCTTATAAAAACGGGGTTAAAGGCAAGACTTTTAAATTAGATAAATCGAATCCAAAAGGCTTATTAGTTGCCTTAAAAAGTGATAATATGTTGTGGCGAAATCATGCCCAACGCCTATTAATTGAGCGAAATAATACGGATGTTTTAGGTCAATTATTTGCGATTATTGACAACCAAAAGGTCGATGAAATTGGCTTGAACAGCTCTGCTGTGCATGCTTTATGGACGCTACATGGCTTAGGCGTAATGGATGGTTCGGATCAAAAAGCGCTACAAATTGCCAAAGCTGCCTTAAAACATCCAGCCGCTGGGGTACGAAAGGCGGCGCTTCAAGTTTTACCCAAAGATTTAAATACTTTTGCCGAATTGACAAAAAATGGGCTTTTTAATGATAAAGATGCCCATACACAATTAGCGGCTATTTTAGCCTTACATGATATGCCTGCGGATGACCGAATTGGGGAACAATTATATGCTTTAACCAACAACGAAAAACTACAAAAAGATGAATGGTTAAATAAGGCAGTATACATTGGATTGGTCAAACATCGAAATAGTTTTATTAAAGCCATTCACGGAAATGAACCTGCTTTAATGACGACTATTCCAAAAGATATAAATATAAAAATTGATTGGCTTGGCGCCAATTTAGATGTTTCGGATTGGGAAGATATTAAAGTACCTTCCAGATGGAGTGTATCGGGCGCAAAAGAAGTTGTCGGCTTAGATGGAGAAGTTTGGTATCATACTAATTTTGAATTAACGGCTGACCAAGCGAAAGCTAAAAATGAACTACATTTTGGGATAATTGATGAGACTGATTATGTCTATATCAATGGCAAAAAAGTCGGAGAAACCCTACGTTCTTGGGGCGGCACTCGAACTTACCCAGTTAAAGCAGGCGTATTTAAAACTGGGAAAAATGTATTGATGTTAAATGTCCACGATTACGGTGGTCGAGGTGGTATTTTAGGCGAAAATGGAACAGCGGTTTATTTGCAATCAGACGAAGAACAAATTGATTTATCAGGTCAATGGAAAGTCAAAGTGGATAAAATTTATCGCAGAGATGCCCCCGTTTTTGTAGCTGGTGTAACACCAACCAATTTATTCCTAAAAAACTATGGCCCTTATGCGACCTTATTAGCCGAAAAATTGGAAGCAACTGCGAATCAACCTGCTGACCAAACCATTACTATTAAAACCATCAAAGATGAAATGAAATATGATTTAACAGAATTTACTGTCAAGGCAGGCACTTTAGTAGAAATCATTTTTGAAAATAATGATGCGATGCAGCATAATTTATTGGTTGTAAAACCCGATGCTTTGGCAATTGTTGGAAATGCAGCAGAAATTATGGCTAAAACACCTGCTGGAGTGGCTAAAGGGTATGTGCCAGATTTGCCCCATATTATTGCTTATACGGTTTTGGTAGACCCCGGAACGACTGCGAAATTGCGTTTTGAAGTACCTGAAATAACTGGCGAGTATCCTTTTGTTTGTACTTTTCCTGGGCATTGGCAGACGATGAATGGAGTGATGACGGTAGAATAACTGGTAGAAAAGCCTTTAGGCTTTCCTGTCCAAGACCTTTAGGTCTGTTTTTATTAACTAACTAATATTTTCAAACAGTACACGCCGACCTGAAGGTCGGTGACGGGAAAGCCTAAAGGCTTTTCTACCAGCAAAAAATACAACATGAAAAAAGCATACATCATTGGCACCTGCGATACAAAATATGCAGAACTAAAATTTGTGCAACAACAAATCGAACAAGCAGGACAATCTACAAGATTAGTAGACGTCGGTACATTAACGCACGATTTTGAGGTGGACATTTCTGCTAAAACAGTTGCAAACCATCACCCAAATAGAACAAGTTTTTTGGAAAAAAATGAAGGAAGAGGAGATGCAGTTACAGCCATGTCAGAAGCACTAGAACATTTTTTACTAGCACAAAAGGACATTTCGGGCGTCATCGGATTAGGAGGTTCTGGTGGAACATCCTTGATTTCCAGAGGATTAAGAGCTTTGCCAGTTGGACTACCAAAAATAATGGTGTCAACTGTAGCTTCTGGAAATACTGCGCCGTATGTTGGTGCAAGTGACATTTTTATGCTCTATTCCATTACAGACATTGCAGGGATAAACCAAATTTCTAATTCCATTTTAGGGAATGCCGCGAATGCTTTGATTGGAATGATACAACAACCGATTCCAGCCTACGAAGTGACTAAACCAGCAGTTGGCATGACCATGTTTGGGGTTACGACTCCTTGTGTCACCCAAATTAGGGCAGCGATAGAAAAGGACTACGATTGTTTGATTTTTCATGCCACAGGACCAGGTGGACAATCTATGGAAAAATTGATTGATTCAGGTTTTATTACCAAGGTATTAGACCTGACGACCACCGAAGTTTGTGATTTACATGCAGGTGGCATTATGAGTGCGGGTGAAGATAGAATGGGCGCAATTATTCGTAAAAAAATTCCTTATATTGGTTCCGTTGGTGCCTTAGATATGGTTAATTTTGGGGCATTGGCAACGGTGCCAACAAAATATAAAAAACGAAATTTATACGTGCATAATTCGGAAGTAACCTTAATGCGTACGAATGTGGAGGAAAATAAGGCGATGGGCAAATGGATTGCGGATAAGCTAAATAAAATGGAAGCGCCTGTTCGGTTTTTTATACCTGAAAAAGGCGTTTCTGTATTGTCTGTAGCAGGTCAACCTTTTTATGATGCAGCGGCAGATAACGCCTTATTTGATACTTTGGAAAAGGAGATTATTCAAACGGAAAATCGACAATTAATTCGATTGCCTTTTGCTATTAATGATCTTGCTTTTTCGGAGGAAGTGGTGAAGGTTTTTAGGGCGTTGCATGCTTGACAAATCATAGGTAACAACCAACTTCAATTGGTTGGTTCTGAATAAAGAATTGAAAACTAATATTTTAAACTAGCCAAATGAATTCTCGGTCAAACTGCCTGAGCAGCATTATACATGGACATTCTTGTCCATGCTACGGTTCTAACATCAATAAACAATCTTGTTCATTTTAAAAATCATGTCATCCTGTGAATAGTAGAAAAAAAATACTAAAGCGTTTCTATAAAATGATTGACAAAGGCATTCCCATCATAGGTGGTGGTGCAGGAACAGGCATTTCCGCCAAATGCGAAGAAGCGGGCGGAATCGACCTCATTGTTATTTATAATTCTGGCAAATACCGAATGGCTGGTCGAGGGTCTTTATCGGGTTTATTAGCTTATGGCAATGCCAACGAAATAGTCGTAGAAATGGGCAAAGAAGTTATTAATGTCGTGCAAAAAACACCCGTTTTAGCAGGCGTAAATGGCACAGACCCATTTGTGAATTTCGACTATTTTTTACCTCAATTAAAAGCGATGGGTTTTGCAGGAATTCAAAATTTCCCGACAGTTGGATTAATTGATGGCGTTTTTCGACAGAATTTGGAAGAAACGGGGATGAGTTATGCCAAAGAAATTGAAGTGATTAAAAAAGCGAGAAAATTAAAAATGCTAACAACGCCTTATGTTTTTTGTGCAGAAGATGCGATAAATATGACCAAAGCAGGAGCAGATATTATTGTTTGCCACATGGGGTTAACCACCGCAGGATCGATTGGTGCAAAAACTGCCAAGACTTTAAAAAGCTGCGTTGGTTTAATTGATGATTGGGCAGCCGCCGCTAGAAAAATTCGAGAAGATGTGATTATTCTATGTCATGGTGGGCCGATTGCAATGCCTGATGACGCATCCTATATTTTGAAAAAATGTAAAAATATTCACGGCTTTTATGGCGCTAGTAGTATGGAACGCTTGCCGACAGAAATCGCCATTCAACAGCAAATTGAAGCTTTTAAGCAAATAAAATTTTAGATAGTAAGTATTTGCAGTATGCTATACTCATCACTCATCATTTATAACTTCTACCTGTCGGCAGACAGGCATAACTCAAGCAGATGGATTATTTTATTAAAAAAAACAAAAAGGAAGTAGAAACACTAGATTGGGGAAATCTAACCCGATTAAGTGGGCCAAAAAAGACCAATGCAAAGGATTTAGTGGTTATCGAAGTCAATATTGCCCCTGGGCAAGGACATGATTTTCACAAACATCCAAAGCAAGAAGAGGTCATTTATTGCATAAAGGGTAAAGTGGAACAATGGGTTGGACAAGAAAAACAGATTATTCGTGCGGGAGAATCCGTTTTTATTCCTGCAGATATGGTGCATGCCTCTTTTAATGTGGGGAAATCGGACGCTCGTCTATTAGCTATTTTAGGACCTTCTGTTGGGGAAGATGGGTATGAATTGGTGGAGGTTTATGAGGAAGCGCCTTGGAATACGTTGCGATGATTTAGCGGATAGTTGATTTTTGATTTGACAAATTAGATAGGATGGTAAACAGATTTGGACGGATTTAACGGATTCAAACAGATTTTCTTTAATCCATAAAAAAAATCCGTTTGAACCCGTTAAATCCGTTTGTACCCGTTTATCAATCCTCCTAGCTCGTAACTTATATAAATAGACATTACTCATAAGCCGTCCGCATAATTCCATAAAAAGTTTTAATTGAATTGGTCAAATAATCAATTCTAAAATTCTCATTGGGGCTATGCTGATTATTATCTGAATTAACCATCGGAACAATAATCGCAGGAATATTCAACTGATTGATAAAAGAAGAAATGGGTACTGTACCACCCATAATTCTAACTTTTACAGGATCTTGTTGATACGTATTTTTAATCGCTTTTTCCAACCATTTGCCTGTTGGCGCATTCATTGCTGTCCGAAAGGGTAGGGTAGCACCACCTGAATAGAGGTAACAAATTTTAGGATATTTTAAACGTTCTTCTGTTGTTGGTTCTTTAGAAACAATATGATACCCCTGCTTTTCGATATGTTTTTTGATGAGTGCCACTAATCGCTTTGGGTCACTTTCTGGAACTAATCGCATATCAATGGCTGCCGTTGTTTTATCAGGTACAATGGTTCTGGCTTGACTGCCGACCCAAGCGGATGCCATACCTCTTACATTTAGGGAAGGAAATTGAAGTGCTTCTTGATAATTAGTACCCACTTGTTCTGGTTCAGCAATTTCTAATAATTTTAGAATGTCTTCCTTTTTATCAGGAACGGCTGCCATTATTTCCGCTGCGGCTTTGTCCCAAGCAATGCCATCATAATATCCTTCAATTAAAACCTTACCTGTTTGGTCTTTCATGGAAGCTAATAAATGGGCCATCATAAAATTGGGATTGGGGGCATAATTGCCGTAATGTCCACTATGTTGAGGTTTGGACGCACCAAAAACAGTTAGATTAACAGTAGTAATACCTCGGCACCCAAAAATTAAAGTAGGTTGCCCTGAAATATGAACAGGCCCATCATTGATAATCAACGCATCTGCTTTTAATAAATGTTCATATTCCGCTACCGCTTCTGCTAGATATTTACTACCCATTTCCTCTTCGCTATCCAAGATTACTTTAAGGTTAAAGGCAGGTTTTCTACCTTCTTTTTTGAGTAAATCCATCGCATGTAAAAAGCCAATAATTGGGCCTTTGTCATCTGCGGCAGAGCGACCGAAAATTCGCCAATTGGGATCAACTGCTTCGCCAACATTTTCCCAAGGAAATGCTTGCCATTCGCCATTTCCGTCTGCCTTTTTTAAGACCGCTTGATAAGGATCGGCTTGATCCCATTTCGAAGGGGCAACAGGCTGACCATCTAAATGCATATAAAATAGAATGGTCGGTAAATCGGTATCAATTATTTGTTCAGCTAACAAAAGTGGATTGCCTTTATTGGCTAACGGCTGGGTTTTAAACCCTCTTTTTTGAAAAGCAGTCGTTAACCAATCTATATTTTTTTGAATGTCTTTTGGCGATAAGCCACTATTAGGAATGCTGACCAATTCTTTTAATTCCCATAAAGCAGGTAGGGTTTGTTCTTGAAATGGGGATTTTTGGGCAGATAAAAAAGTCGTTATTAGAATAAGTAGCGACAATAGGAATAGCCGAAATAGATTCATGTTTAATAAATATTGAGTTGATAATGTGTCAAAAATAGCAGCGTTTTTTGGTTTTACCTAATTTGAGGTCTTTTTACCACAGGGATGCGGAGAACACAAAGATCATTGAGTTTTTTGACGAGTATAGCTTGAATTTTACTATATAGTGGATATTGTGCATAAAGTTTTTGATTGGCATAGTCCAAATTATTGGATTAGGTACATTTTTAGATTTAGTTATGTTTACTTTGTCAGCATTGTTCCTTTGTGGTAAATTAAGCTATATTCGTCAAAAACTATATGGACTTTATGAACTATATGGTAAAAATAATTGATGTAATTTATGCGTGGAAAATTTCATTTATTAACAAAAATCACTACATTGTAGCCTTCCCTCCAACAACTTTGACCAACCTACTATTTCCCATCTTTTTTGATACTTTTTGGAAATTAAAAATTATGCACTTTAAGACGGTTATTTTATTTTTATTTCTACTAAATACAACAATAACGGAAGGGCAACATAAGTTGACTTTAGAACCTCTATCAAGTGAGATTAACTCTTCTTTATATGACGAAATAGCGCCGATTGTAAGCCATGATGGGCAAACAATTTACTTTACTAGAGTTGGTCATCCAAATTTTGATAAAACATTGGAAGTCAATGGAAAAGATATGTCTTTAACCTTATCTCCTAGCCAATATGATGTTTATCTAGCCAATATTTATTCCAGAATTTCAGGTACTCGAATTAGAAATGCTGGTAAGTCTGCCTATAATCAAGATGTTTGGATTGCGCAATTTAAAGATAATGAATTTCAGACCTTACATCACCCTGGACCTCCTTTAAATAATGCCTTACCCAACAGTATTTGTGCGTTGACGCCTGACGATGATGCTTTTTTAGTATTGAATCAATTTTTGCCTGGTGGTGGGATGAATGAAGGTTTCTCCATTATTCAAAAAAATGGAACCGATTGGTCTTTTCCTAAGCCAGTACAAATTGAAAATTATTATACAACGGGCAAAGATGTTAATGTCACTATGAGTCCTGATGGAGAAGTATTAATTATGTCTTTAAAGCGAGCGGGTGGTTATGGACAAAATGATTTGTATGTCTCCTTTAAAAATGAGGTAGGTGGATGGACAGAACCCATGAATTTGGGTAAAAATATTAATTCTAAATTATCAGAAGATACGCCGACGATTTCAGAAGATAAAAAGACCATTTATTTTTCTTCTAATCGAACGAATACAATGGGCGGCAGAGATATTTTTCGTAGTAGAAGAAATAGCGATAATTGGACAGATTGGGCAATCCCTCGTCGATTTATAGCGCCCATTAATTCTAATCAAGATGATTCTCAACCTTGTTTTAATGATCGAACAGGCTACCTATATTTTACGTCTAACCGAGCAGGTTCAGCAGATATTTACAGGGTAAGAGTAGCTAATCCAAAGCGAGATGAAGTATTGATCAAAGGTAAGATTATCAATGCTTCAACCAATGAACCAATGGCAGGAAAAGTGCTCTATGGACCGAATGATTTAGGGCATTTTTTGCGCTATTTTAAATCCAAAGATGGGGCATTTGAATTTCGTATTCCTAAAGGTCAGACTTTTAAAGTGTGTGCAGAACAAGCCGATTTTTTAAGTCCTCAGCAAACCATAATTACCAAAAAAGGCAAGTATTATCCGACCCAAGAAATTACGCTATTAATGACCCCGATTCAAGCGGATATGGAGATTCAAATAGCGCCGATTTATTTCAAACAATCTGAATCATCTATTTTAACTAAATCTTATGCGGCTTTAGATAATTTATTGAAAATTCTACAAGATAATGAAAGTATGCATATTCAAATTGATGGGCATACAGAGAAAAAAGGAGACGCTCAATTTTTATTAGATTTATCCGAAGCGAGGGCTTTTGCCATTAAACGTTATTTGATGGACAAAGGAATTGATAGTGAACGTTTGGCAACTAAAGGATATGGTGGTACTCGACCTGTGAAAATTAGTAAACGAGAGGATTTGCGGCAAAAGAATCGGCGGGTGGAGATTCGGATTACTAGAGTGGAGTAGTTGGAAAAGAAATTTAATCTGGTGGATGTCCATGACCAATTAGGACGCCTCGTAAGTTCATGGTTTCTTGTCTATTAGTTTTTAATCTAAGAATAGTAGCTTGTCCAATAGGTGTTAGACCTTCCATTTCAAGAAGATTGTCACTCCATTTAAAGTGTATATGCCAATGGTCTTTTCTTGGATGGAATAATGGAACAACATTTTTAGATAACGGGTCGGTAGCTGAGGTGGCGATATGTTTTGAGCCATTACATGCATCACAAGCTCTTGCTAAATTGTTCAAGAAATTTGAACCACCTTTAGAAGTTGGAATAATATGCTCATTGGTATGTCTTCCTGGAACATAATCTTCTAAACATTTACAATATTCACAACATCCTCTAGCTAAATTATTTAATGCTGTTTGAAGTTTCTTAGAAATGTAAATTTTAGGCATAAATGCTTTCTCTTGGTTTTATTTTTAGGCGGATGCGTACATCATTAAGTGATATGTCCCATAATTTTGCTAATTCAAGCATTAGTTTTGTTCTGTCTACTGCCCATTTTCCAGTTACTTTTGTTAGTTTTAGAAACTCTTGATTTTCTTCTACAGTCATGGTTTCTAATTCTAGTTTACTAGCTAAGGCATCATATCTTTTCCAGAATTCGTTGGAAGGTCCTCCATTTTTAATTTTTTGGATTAACGCTTTTTCCTTTTTTTTCTTTTCAGGCGCTTTTTTCTTTTCAAGAATATTTAATGCCTGGTTGACAAAACCTTCTAAATCCGCAATGTGTAATTGGGCGATACCTTTCAGTATATCCTCAATTTGCACTTGACCTGATTTGGTAGGAATAGTTTTCATAAATTATTTTTTTATAAAAATAGGGTTTTTCTTTTATAAGTCAAAATCTAAATAAAACCTTATTTTTAGGCTAAAATCAAAAAATATGCAAAATCTACTCGCTTTTTTCTTAGTATTATCAAGTTTATTCCTAATAAACTGCCAATCAAAAGAAACCCCAAAAACTAATCTAATCATTAATCTTGCTGGAACTGGCCCTGATAAATTAGACGTTTTCCATATTGGAAAAGAAATACACCACCAAGTGACCGCTCAAAAAGATAGTTTAGCACTTGACCTTAAAGAAGCGACTATTTTAGATTTAACACAGCGAAGAGACCACCATTATGTTTATGTAACACCGAATTCAACGCTTAACATTGATACCTTAAGTGTGCCAGAATTGATGCTAGGTATAAGAGAAAATCCATCTAAAGAGAATCAATACTTAGTCGATTTTGCTACTTTAATAGCAGCACAATCAACGGAATTTTTTACGCCTGATATGAGTAAAAAGGGAGTAGATAGTTTTTTACTATTAGTACAACAAAAGTATAAACCACTTGATAAATTAGTCGCTCAAATAAAAAAGGAAGAGATGGTAAGTCCATCTTTTAAGAAAGCATTAGTTTATAGATTAGTTGCCAATCGAGGCAACGATCTACTGACTTATAACAACATGTATAATTATTGGCATAAAGCACATCCTGAATTACCTAATGGATTCTATAGCGAATTGGAGGCTTTAGATTTTTCAGATCCTAGTCTGATGATTTTTGAAGAAGGCAGACGATTAGGGCTTTCTTGGAATAATAAAGATATTTCCTATAATGATTATAACTCGGTTAGTGCTTATTATGCGGCTTGTTTAGCAAATATGGATAAAACAAATCCAGCTTCTCTACTTCGAGATTATTGTTTTTTTGATATGGTGGATAGTGATGTGAATTTTGGCGGTGGTATTGATGGTGCTGATTCTATGATAACTGTTTTTAAGGAGACTGTTTCCAATAAATATTTAAATAATAAACTAGACGAAACGATCGAGCCTTGGTTAACTTTAAAAGCAGGTTTGGATGCCCCTAATTTTATTGCTAAAAAAAGAGATGATGTGGAAGTGCCGCTTTCTGATTTGAAAGGGAAACGCGTTTATATTGATGTTTGGGCAACTTGGTGTGGCCCTTGTATTCGAGAGATTCCTGCACTTAAAAAATTAGAAGCTGAACTGCATGACGAAAATATTGAATTTGTTAGTATTTCTATTGATGAAGCCAAAGACAAAGAAAAATGGTTGACTTTTATTGAAGAAAAGGCATTAACAGGTTTGCAATTAATGGCGGAAAATGATTGGAAATCAGATATTGCTACCGCCTATAATATTAAAGGTATTCCTCGTTTTTTATTGATTGATGAGGCGGGTAAAATTATTAGTGCGAATGCGCCTCGACCTTCAAGTCCGGATATTAAAGAGGTGTTGTTGAATTAGAAAAGTGAGGGTAACTAAAAATAAAGTACGACTCGGGAGAGTCGTGTTACTTATCCATTGAAAAACAAGGCGACTGCGGAAAACAGTCGCCTTGTAAGGGTAAAATAAAAATTATGAATTGAGTAAGATTGTTTGATTTTAATCTTCTACTTTATAAATTTTCTGCCCCAATTTCTTCAAGAATCTATTATCAAATTTTAGGTAATAAATACCACTTGGCAATTCGCTAATATCTACTTGATGTCTGCTATTTTGGGTATCTAGTTCTAAAGATTTCATCACTTGACCAAAACCATTGACAATATGAACTTTAGCCATTTCCTCTAATTGTTCTAAGAAATGAATGGTAATTTCATGTTGAACAGGATTTGGATAAACCATGACTCTTTGTCCACTACTAGGCTTCACCATTGCCATCGCAATATTAGAATAACTACTTTCCATGTCAGGCACAGATGTTTTGATACGATAGTAATTTTCACCAAAAGTAGGCACTTCGTCCATGAAGTGGAAAGTTTCCATAGTTTCGCTAATTGGGCTCGCCATAGTACTGACTACTTTGAAATCAATGCCATCTGTACTTCTTTCAATGATGAAATTGCCATTGTTATAAGGAATTTTACCATCCCATGCTAATTCCACTTGCCCTTCTGTTGTGTTAGTTCTAAGGTTTTCGGCTGATGGAAAGGCGCTACAATCAAGAATTGTTTTTGTAATAATATTCGTTTCTCCAGGATAACTATTACATCCTTTTCTACGAGCACATCGGATATAATACGTCGTTTTGGTAATTATGCCTGGATCATAATCAGGTGAATTAGAGTTTGGAATTTCCGTCCAATTTGGACTACCAGGATAATATTCCATGGTAATATCACTCTTCAACCATAAGTATTCCAATTGACCAACTCCACCACTTGGGAACGTTAAATTGGTGATAATCATTGGATCACCGCTTGGGCCACAAAGGGTTTCGTTTCTTCTAATAGAACCACCCAATAAAACATTTCTACAAATACCATCAGAAGGGTAGAGCCCTAAGTCAATGGTTAAGTTAACATCATTTGGCGCTAAGGTAACGACTGGACTCATATTCGTATTGGGGTCGAAATCACTATCTATCGTATCATCCCCGCCTGTGTTTTGACCAGTAAAGGTTAAACCAAATGCATCGACTACCGTTACTTTATAACCACCAGGAGGCAAATTGAATTGATACAATCCATTCGCATCTGTTTGTGTAGTTCGGACAATCATTTCATCATAATAAGTTGTACCTGACACTTGTAAAGTAATGCCTTCAACACCCAATTCACCAGCATCTTGTGTACCACTAGAGTCGGTATCTTCCCAAACAAAATCTCCTAAAATAGCTGGATTTAGTAATCTTAAAGTATCGGTACAAACACAACCCGTTTCATCGGTAATAGTAACAATATAGGTATTCGTACTTAAATCATTGATAACCGAGTCCATACCGCCATTATTCCAACTATAGGTATAATTACCACTTCCACCCATCACCATGACGCCTAATTGCCCTTCTATTCCATTAAAGGTTTCAATGTCATTTAATACTTTGATTTCACAAGTAATACCTGTTGTTTCTATAATGGAAACAGATTCAACGACGGTACAGCCATTGGCATCGGTAACCGTTACATTATAATTGCCTGCGACCAAATTAAAGGCAGTATCCGTTGTTTGATTAGCTGCATCATTCCATAAATAAGTATAAGGTAAAGTCCCTCCAGCTGCGGTAACATGCGCGTGACCGGCTTCATTACAACCAATGTTAGCGCCTTCAGTCATTGCCGTTAAAGGAGTTGGTTCAGTAATCGTAACAGAATCAATAGCGGTACAACCATTCGCATCCGTAACCGTCAGCGTGTAAGTACCTGGACTAAGAGTACTAATAGTAGCTGTATCATTTACGCCATTGCTCCAAGCTAAAGAGAGAGGGGAAGCACCACCAATTACTAAGGCGTCAATTACACCTGTGCTATCTCCTCCACAAAGAATATTAGTTTCAACCAAACCAATTACGATGGCATCAGCGGCTGTAATGGTCGTACTAGCTGTCCGCTCACAACCATTACCATCCGTAATTGTCAAATTATAAGTACCAGACGCCAAACCTGTAGGGTTTGGAATATTGCCGATGCCATTATCCCAAGTATAGGTAACTGGCGCTTTACCGCTATTAATGCTGACCGTAATACTTCCATCCGTCTCACCTACACAAGTAATGTCAGTTTGACTAATACTGAAATCTATCCCTTCTCCAATGGTAACATAAGTTGTATCCTTAGCTGTACAAATGCCATTAGAAATTAGCACAATAATTTCATGCGTTCCCGGCATCATCATAGTATAGACAGGATTCGCAATGATTGAATCATTAAAAGAACCACCACTTGCGGTCCAAGTATAAGTTAAAGTCGTATCGGTTGGAATAGCCGTTAAATTAACTGGCGTTCCTCCACAAATCGTATCTCCTTCGGCAGCATTATTAATCGTTACAAATAATGGATTAGGTTCTGACAATGTTGATGTGGCAACCCTACTACAACCCATTGCGTCAGTAGCCGTAACGGTATATGTGCCAGTAGCTAAATTAGTAATTGTAGCTACATTTCCAGCACCAGTACTCCATGCATAAGTTACTGGAGTAATGCCACCATTGGTAGTAGCGGTAATGCTTCCATTTCCATCACCACTACAAACTAAGTTGGTTGGTGTTGCAATCACACTTAAATTAGAGATTGCGCCAATTGTAGTGGTAGCGGTTATGCTACAACCAGCTGCATCTGTAACGGTTAAATTATAAGTGCCAGCAGGTAAATTTGTAGGGTTTGGAATATTGCCAATGCCATTATCCCAAGTATAAGTAATAGGTTCATTATCAGAACTAGCAGTTACACTAATTGCACCTGTACTATCACCTGCACAAATGACATCACTAAAAATCAATCCAACGGTAGGTCCTTCTTGAACCAAAACAGTGGTGGTGTCTGAATCAGTACAAATACCATTGGAAGCCGTCAAAACGATTTGGTAAGTTCCAGGCATCATCATCGTATAAATAGGAGAAGCACTTGTTGAATCATCAAAAGAACCACCCGTTGCCGTCCATAAATAAGTCAAAGCTGTATCCGCAGGCGCTGCGCCAAAATTGACAGAACCACCAGGGCAAATATCTCTTGGCGTACTAATTATACTAATATCAAAAGGTGTTGGATTAGCAACGTTTGCGGTAGCTGTTGCTGAACAACCATTGTCATCTGTTATGGTGAGGTTGTAAGTGCCAGCCGCTAAATTATTAATAGTTGCGGTACTTCCTCCATTGCTCCATGTATAAACATAAGGAGCTGCACCACCCATAGGTGTTGCCGTAATACTGCCTGCATTGGTATCCGCACAAATTGGATTGGTTACAGCTACAGCTACGGTAACATTT
This sequence comes from Saprospiraceae bacterium, assembly GCA_965277445.1. GTDB lineage: Bacteria > Bacteroidota > Bacteroidia > Chitinophagales > Saprospiraceae > JAFMDF01. The sequence continues at coordinate 2,006,179 of CBDICY010000013.1, forward strand.
GTGCCTTCATTAATCGTAGTCGAGTCCGTAGCCGTACATCCATTAGCATCTGTTACGGTCAAACTATAAGTTCCTGCTAATAAATTGGTTAAAGTAGGTACATTCGTTGTGCCGTTACTCCAGTTATAAGTATAAGGTGCTGCTCCACCGCTTACAGACGAAGAAATACTTCCATCATTTACACCTGCACAGAGTGGGGCAGAAGGGGTAAGTGTAAGGGTGATTATTGCGCCATCATCAACTGTTGCGGAAGCAATAACCATACAACCATTGGCATCTGTTACGGTCAAACTATAAGTTCCTGCTGTTAGATTGGTTAAGGTAGAATCACCCGTTGTTCCTGTACTCCAAGCATATCCATAAGGTTTTACCCCTCCACTTACTTCTGATATAATACGACCATTATCTCCTCCTGCACAACTTGGATTGGTTGGCGTTAAAGTAATACTGATATTTGCACCATCATTTACAGTAGTAGTAGCTGTTCCTTGACAACCATTAGCGTCGGTCACAGTAAGCTCATAAACACCAGCAGCAAGATTGCCAATTGTATCCGTTGTTGCACCATTACTCCAATTATAAGTATAAGGAGCAGTTCCTCCATTGACCATTGAAGTAACACTACCTGCATCTATTCCACCACAAACAGAATTGGTTGGTGTTAAGCTTACAGCTACGGTGATTCCATCAGCGATAGTAGTAGAATCTGTGGCAGTACAACCATTGGCATCAGTTATCGTCAAGCTATATATTCCAGCGGCTAAATTCGCAGGATTAGCTATATTTTCAATCGTATTATCACTCCAAGTATAAGTATATGGTGCTGTTCCACCAGCAACTGTTGAATTAATACTTCCTTGATTGATACCAGCACAAACTAAATCAGTAGCTGTTAAGCCAAGGGTAATTAAGGCTCCTTCATTGATAGTCGCTGAACCAGTTGTTGCACAACTATTCGCATCGGTAACCGTTAAGTCATAAGTGCCTGCGGCTAAATTTGTAGGATTCGCAGTATTACCAATAGTCGTATCACTCCAAGTATAAATATAAGGAGCAGTTCCACCAGTCACCGTTGTATTAATGCTACCATCATTTATTCCTTGACAAATAGCATCTGATGGTGTAAGTGTAACTTCTGGACCAGAAAGAATAGTTACCATTGTACTATCCTTAGTCACACAATTATCTTTAGTAATAGTGACTGAAATTTGATAAGTACCAGGCATCATCATCGAATAGGTTGGTGTTGCACTTGTGTTATCGTCAAAATTTCCTCCCGTTGCAGCCCAACTGTAGACAAATCCCGTATCTGCTGGCGTAGTAGATAAACTAACTTGTGCTTTAGCACAAATATTTGTACCAGCTGGATTATTAATACTTACACTTCCGTCAAAATCTTCACATTCAGGTCTACAATCTATATGTTTAACTACTGTAATTACATTAGATAATTTAAAGCAACCTGCTAGACTATCGATAGTACTTCCTATCGTTAATCCTGTTAATCCTGCTTCATAGCTAATATTCCAGATTAGAGAAATACCAGCTGGCGTATTTTCAAAATTAAAAATTGAATCTGTAGATATATCTAAAATGGTAGATTCCGTATTGGTAATAATAAATCTAGAGAAAGCGCCAGATCCATTGATTAAATTAACTTTTATACTATCTGATTGTCCATCATCTACACAAACAACTGTTGGGTCATTTGTAGAAATTGAACTAGCAGTTATCATACAAGTATCCGCACAGTTTTCTCGGACGACGACTAAATTATTAGACAGCTCGTAACAGCCCATTAAGTTCGCTGCATTTTGTCCGACAACTAAACCAGTAATTGGATTTTCGTAAGAAACGCTCCAAATATAACAAGTACCAAAACCAGCACCTTCAAAATTAAAGACATTAGTATCAGGTAATTCCAGAATAGTCAAGGTTTCATCGGTAACAATCCAATGGGTATTTGTTCCCATATTGCCCGTTAAAGTAACGGTAATATTATCAGGAATACCATCACCAGCACAAATCGTTAGAGAGTCAGAAGTGCTGATAGTTCCGCCTGTAACCATACAGGTATCGGCACAATTTTCTCGGACGACGATTAAATTATTCGATAATTCGTGACATCCTGTGATATTGGCAGCATTTTGTCCAACGACTAAACCGCTGATTGGATTTTCATAAGAAACGCTCCAAATATAACAAGTACCAAAACCAGCACCTTCAAAATTAAAGACATTAGTATCAGGTAATTCCAGAATAGTTAAGGTTTCATCAGTAACAATCCAACGGGTATTTGTTCCCATATTGCTCGTTAAAGCAACGGTAATATCATCAGGAATACCATCACCAGCACAAATCATTAGAGAATCAGAAGTACTGATAACGCCACCTTTAACAGTACAAGAATCACAATCTGTTTGTCTAAGCACAGCAATCGCATCCGAATAAGTACAACCATTGGCATCGGTAACAGTAAAACTATAACCACCTGGTGCTAAATTGGTAACAATGGCAGTAGTATCATTTAATGGAGCATCCCAAACGTAAGTATAAGGGGCATTACCACCTCTAACATCTAGCCTTGCTCTTCCATCATTGGCATCACAGCTCGCATCGTCTACAACTGGTGTGACGATTAAAGAGTCGGCACTATGAACTTTTGCAGCAGCTGTGCCAAAACAACCATTCGCATCCGTAACGGTCACTTCATAAGTACCCTGTGCTAGACCTGTAAATCCCGGGAAGTCAGGTAAGAAATTATTCCACGTATATCTAAAAGGAGCAGTACCATTGGCGACATTTGCCATAATTGAACCACTATTTTCTCCATTACATAAAGCATCTGTAGTTGCTAAAGTAACGATTAACCCCATACTTGGATCAATAGTAGTAGTAGCAGAAGCCGTACATCCATTCATATCCGTCACGACAACCGTATAATCCCCAGGAGGTAGATTAACGACTGATTGAGTGGTTTGATTATTGGCGTCATTCCATTGGAAAGTATATCCTGGGGTTCCTCCAGAAACCATTGCTATAGCAGAACCATTTGGGTTGACACAGTCTGTACCTGTAGGTGTGGCAGAAACAACTAATAAATCTGAATCTAAGAGAGTAGCAGAAGCTATATTTTGACAACCAGCAGCATCCGTTAACGTAACGGTGTAGATTCCTGCTGTTAAATTGGTTAAAACGGCAGTACCAGTTACACCATTTGACCAAGCATAAGTATAAGGCGCTGTTCCTCCATTAGGCGTTGCAGTTGCAGTTCCATCATTCCCTCCATGACAAGAGATATTGGTTATAGCCAAAGAAACACTAACTGCACCTTCTTCTCCAATGATTACAACCGTTGAATTCGTACAACCTGTTGAGTCGGTAACAACTACACTATATACACCCGGAGCCAAACTATCAGGGTCTTCCACATTTCCAATACCATTATCCCATACAATGGCATAAGGAGCAATTCCCCCACTAATATTTAAATTAATCGAACCATTCATATTACCACAAGTGGCATTGGTCATGGTAGCGGTTAAAACAATATTACTAGTAGAAACATCCGTGATTACAGTAACTGTTGCATTATTTTGGCAACCATTAGCATCCGTTACAATCACTTGATAAGTACCAGTTGCAAGATTAGTTGCAGTAGCCGTTGTTTGATTGGTTGCATCATTCCAAGCATAAGTATAAGGAGCAGTTCCACCATTTGCGGTAACAGTAGCAGTTCCATCTGTTAATCCACAAGCAGCATCTGTTGTACTAGTAGTTAAAGTTATATTATTAACGGGAGCATTCACCACCGTTGTTGCGCTATTCTGACAACCATTGGCATCTGTCACGACCACTTGATAAGTACCACCAACTAAGTTGGTTGCTATTGGTGTAGTTTGATTAGCGGTATCATTCCAAGTGTAAGTATAAGGAGGCGTTCCGCCACTTACTGTAGCAACAGTAGCCGTTCCATTAGCCATACCACAACCAGCATCTGTTGAAATAGCAGTTACTACTATATTATTAGCAACGGTGTTGACGGTAACTGTTGCATTGTTTGAACAACCATTAGCATCCGTAACAACAACTTGGTAATTCCCACCAGCTAAATTGGTAGCAGTAGCGGTTATTTGATTAGCGGCATCATTCCAAGCATAAGTATAAGGAGCTGTTCCGCCACTTACGGTAACAATGGCTGTTCCATCAATAGCACCGCAACCAGCATCCGTAGCACTAGTAGCTAAAATGAGGTTCGCTGCTGAATTGACGGTAACCGTTGCATTATTTGAACAACCGTTAGCATCTGTAACAACAACTTGGTAAGTACCAGTTGCTAGATTAGTCGCTGTAGCCGTTGTTTGGTTAGCGGCATCATTCCAAGCATAAGTATAAGGAATCGTTCCCCCACTTGCAAAAATATTAGTTGTCCCATTATTTACACCACAATCAGCATCTGTCGATCCAGCTGTTAGAACAATATTATTATCCGTCGAATTGACGGTAACCGTTGCATTGTTTGAACAACCGTTAGCATCTGTAACAACAACTTGGTAAGTACCACCCGCTAAATTAGTAGCAGTAGCGGTTGTTTGATTAGCCGGATCATTCCACGCATAAGTATAAGGAGCCATTCCGTCACTTACGGTAACAGTAGCTGTTCCATCTGTAGCACCGCAACCAGCATCCATAGCATTAGTAGTTAAAATGAGATTTGCTGAGGAATTGACGGTAACCGTTGCATTATTTGAACAACCGTTAGCATCCGTTACAACAACTTGGTAAGTACCACCCGCTAAATTAGTTGCATTAGCGGTTGTTTGATTAGCGGAATCATTCCACGCATAAGTATAAGGAATCGTTCCCCCACTTGCAAAAACATTAGCTGTTCCATTATTTACACCACAATCAGCATCTGTCGAGCCAGTAGTTAAAACAATATTATTATCCATCGAATTGACGATAACCGTTGCATTACCTGAACAACCGTTAACATCTGTAACAACAACTTGGTAAGTACCACCCGCTAAATTAGTAGCAGTAGCGGTTGTTTGATTAGCCGGATCATTCCACGCATAAGTATAAGGTGTGGTTCCGCCACTTACAGTAACGGTCGCTGAACCATCTGCTGTATTACAACCAGCGTCAGTTATGTTAGTAGTTAAGGTTAAAGGCGTAGGGGCATCAATTTGATAACTTCCAGTAGCTTGACAACCATTGGCATCTGTTACCGTTAAACTGTAAATTCCAACTGCAAGATTATTAACAAAAGAAGAATCAGGTAAATCATTGCTCCAATTATAGCTGTAAGCTGGACTTCCACCTGCAACAGTTACTAGAATTTGACCTGTATTATCACCAACACAAAGCGGTAGTTTTATATTTGGATTTAAAGTGATCTCTGTTGCAACACCTACCTCTATAGTCGCACTATCTGTACATCCTAGACCATCGGTTGCTGTTACCGTATAAGTTCCTGCTGCGAGATTTAGCGGATTATTGGTATTTTCAATGCCCGTTTGTCCCCAAGTATAATTAACCGTACCTGTCGCTCCAGTTGTTGTAAGCGTAATAGATCCGTCTGTAAAACCTCCACAACTTGCTTCTTCCGCAATACCAAGTATCGCCAATTCGCAATTGCCTGCTCTAATATCAAAAGTGTCTATTCCTGAACAACCGTTTTCATCTGTTGCGGTTAAATAGACTTGGAAATCTCCTTCAGTAGTAGCTAGGAAACTAGGATTACTAATAGTCGAATTACTCAAAGTGCCACCTGAAACGGACCAATTATAAGTAGGATTTGTGCCAGAGACGGTACTATTCAACTGTAAATTTTGATTCGGAGCTACCATAGTTTGACCTGCGGTAATGGTAACAGGTAGTTGATTATCAACGGTTACAGTCGTTTCAGCCATTTCCATACAATCTCCCATAGTAATGGTTACCTTTATGGTATAGACACCAGGCACCATCATGGTATAAGTCGGAGTTGCTGATGTTACGTTATCAAAACTTCCACCTGTGGCTTCCCATAAATAGGTAAAACCCGAGCCATTTCCAGTAACGGATAAGACTAAGGGTTCTTTGGTGCAAATGGTCGAATTTGCAGGGGTTATAGCTGCATTGATGTCGCAACAACTAATAGATTTGACGACAAAATTAGTTTCTCCTACATATTCCGTACAACCACTTCTTCTAGAGCAACGGCCATAATAAGTGGTTTCAGAAATTGGAATCGGATCATAAGATGCTCCAGTTGCACCTGGAATAATTTGCCAAGTGTTAAATGGAGAATTGGGGTCACCTGTTGTTTTCATCCAAATATATTCAATATCGCCGGAGCCACCTGTGGCAGCAGCGGTACTTAGAATAGGACTTGGATCAAAAATAGGGTTATTACATCCAGATTCATCACCGATAATTGTTCCGCCGCTAGTGAGGTTATCACAAGTTTGCGCATTAATCATCGATAAGGAAAGGCTGAGTAATAAAAATAGAATGGTCTTTAATGTAGTTACATTAGTAAAGAAACTGGTCATACCGTAGGTGTGTAAGTTGTTGAACCTCATGATAGTCATCGTTAAATCCAAAAAAGCTCACTTTCAGCAGATCTATATCTATAAAAGAACTGATAGTGAAAATGATGTTTTAGCCCAATGACAACATCAATAATAAAGAGACAAAACAGCAATGGTTACATTGCTTGAAATGGCACATTACGACCGATATTGCTATTGAGCATTTAGATGTCCTTTAGCAAAATTTTTAGTTCCTCGCAGATAAGATAATTAGGAGGCGATAAGGTTTTTAGAATGGATCTTAAATCTTACTTGGTAAGCCTTTTAAGTTTTCTCATATTAATTGAATATATACAAAATTTTAGCCAAAATGATTTTTTATAGAAATAATATGGATAAAAAGTAAGTGTGAATCTAATTGATTATCAGTATTTTAAGGGTATTTATTGTAGTTTGGGGCGGAAAAATATTTGTATTATAATTTAAATGAATTTGTATATTATTGGCAGGCAAGAGGTTGTTAAAGGGTTTCTTTTTTGTATTGTTAATTTTATTTATTTAAAAAATATTTTTTGAGGTACGCATTTTTTTGAAAAAAATAGCAATAAATTAATTTGTGAGGAGGTATTAGACCAATAAAAATCCTCACCTAAAAGATTTGTTAAGTAATGACGAAATAATAAGTCATCACGAGGTCACCAAAAATAAGCTTTGGTTGTTTGAAGTATCAACTAGGTAATAAATAGATCGAATCTGACAGCTAATAATCGAAATTAGATACTATTTTTTAACTCCTCTTAAAATTGATGCGTCTTTTTTACAAAAGTAGCGTTGCTTTGACTACCTGGACCATGAATCATATTCGTAGGCATTGGAGTTGGAAATAGCTGAGTCGGTAAACCAATTGTTCTATCCACAATCCGCATAGTTTGCGTTTCATTTTTGGTAATAATAGTCAAATTAAAACCTTCGATTGGTGGAGCAAAAAAGTTAATATAAATTTCATCGTCTTTCTTGTTAGCCTTTGGCATAACATCAAAACCATTTAATTGGATACTAGAAATATTGCTCCCTTTTTCTAAGAAAAATTCCATACTGTTGACCAAAGAAGAAAATTGAATATTGATAGATTTAAGATGTTGATTATCAGTAATTAAACTGTCTTGATTGATTTGAATAGTAGCACTTGGTAAGCTTGCTGTAGGAGCTTCGGATTGCCAAATTTCCCAATTCCAACTCGGATAAATTTGATTAAAAGGAGTGGTTGTTTCTGCTGTAACAAGTGTGTTGACCCAATCATTTTTATATTTTTTATTTGTTGCCCAAACTGCTTCTTTCGTGTCAGCATCTAGACCGTATAATAAATGCGTTTGCAATGGGTTTTCAATAGTAGGATTATTAGAAAATTGACCACCTAAAATACCAAAAAGAAAAATTAAGCCTGCAAATATATTCAATACACTCCTTTTCCAAAGGCTAACCATTCTTATTACTGGAATCAAGAGAACACCTAGAAAACAGCATAGTAAAACGGGCGCAATAATTGCCTCCGTTAACCCAAAAGTGTGAAATAACAAATAAATGGTTTGTCCCCATAAGGCAATGGCAGGCGTTAATGCTAGAAATTGCCCTGTAGCATAAGCAACGGGTTTATTATCGACAGTTATATCCAAGTATAAAAGTAGTAACTGAATGGCTAGAAAAATACTGATAGGATAATAAAGCACATAAGTGCCTGTGGGCAGACTCATCGTGAGCCCAAACATTGCCATGACCAACATTAATAAGCCACCTAGACTAAGCGAAAGACTTTTGACTTTTGGTTGAAAACTATAAATAATCGTATAAAACAGTCCTGCAAATCCTACAAAAGCTAAGAAATAATATTGGACATTATAAAAGCTGTTGCCATAAAACAGCGTGTAATGGGGATTCATAACCAAAATGGCTTGCTGCAGCAAATAACTACCAATGCCTACGATTGCTAATATAATTAAAAAATAACCTACGCCGTTAAATAAATTTTGTAAATCGACCTGTTGTTTTTTTACCCCTAAGACAACAGTAAGTATAAAAAGGAATACCGTTAATAACATCAAAGGTAAATCATAACTGGCAGGATAAATGACCAGATTCGACCCAATAGGGTTAAAGAAAATGGCGTCAGGTGCTTTGGTATCTCTTAATGCTAGGTTTCCAAAATGTCGAGTCATACCTAACATATTCGCACCATGATGTTGTACCAAGCCTAAACTAATATTTTCTGGCGTATCGGTCATGCTATGATAATGAACCAACCCTTCTACAGTAGCAGAGTTAACTCCTGAAACGGGTGTTTCTCTAAACATCGAAAAATCGGTATCATTCGGCATCACCTTATAAATCTCGTAAGCCATTGAATTGGCATAAGGGTAGGGGGCAGCTTTCGCAAATTCTCGAACGACCCAACCATTCTCTGGATTCATCTCAAAACTCATACTCACTCCAAAATTCCCTCTAGCCTCCACGTTAATTAAAATACCTACATCTTTGAGCCAAGGATGATAATCTACAAAGGCTTTGGCGCCCATTAATCCAATTTCTTCTGCATCCGTAATTAAGACAATAACATCATTTTTTAATGGGCCACTAGCTTTAATCGCTCGGATAGTTTCTAAAATAGACACGACGCCTGAGCCATCATCTGCCGCCCCTGGTGTATTCGGTTGAGAATCATGATGTGCCATCAGCATAACTGCTTGGCTATTATCAGTTCCCTGCAAACGCCCAATAATATTTTTAACTCGACTAATTCTAGTCGCTGGATTATTGTCCCTTGTTCGGCTAACTAAAGTATCTTGTATACTAACTGCAACCCCCAAGTTTTTTAACTCTTGGACTAAATAATTAATAACTTCCTCATTCTGAGGTGTTCCTAAACTATGCGGTGCTTTGGAAACTACTTTTAAATGCTGCATCGCCCTTTCTGCGGAGAAGGCAATAATTGCTGCATTGGCAGGTAAAGCTTTAGGTGGACTAAATAACTTTAGTGTTAAAAAAGCGAAAAGTATACAGGCGAGAAAGGCAAAAATGCCTGCTTTTGTTCGAGTCGTCACGTTATTTGTTTTATTTACCAATTTACTCATTACTTCAGTAAAGCGCCCAAGGCTTTTTCCAACTTTTAATGATTTGATAATGCGCTACTTCTTTCTGTTCCGACCGAAAAAATAAAAAACCTAAGTCATAAATATCAATACTTAAGCGTACTTTTTTATGTTTTTTGATGGTTTCCCAAAAGGCTTGTGACTCTTTGGAAGCATAAGGTGCACGAAAGATGAAAACTGCATTTAAAGGCATTTGTGCTAAACAGGTCTCAAAATAGGATAAAGTAGCGGTTTTTCCCCAAAAGCCATTAAAAAAAAGATGATCAATCGTTTTTAGTTGTTGCAAAGCAGTTGGTAAATTATCTTCAATTTTACCTGAAAGTAATTGGATATTCTTTGTCCCCAATCGTTGAAAATATTTTTGAGTGGTATTCCCAATGGCGGTATTGGGCATGATAGCAAGTAAAGCAGCAGCCGAATTAGGCGTAGCTTGATAGAGTGCAGCAATGCCTAAAGAATCACCAATTTCCAATAAAGTAGTAGGTTTGTATTGATGAACCGTTTTAAAAAGCACTTCCCCTACCTTTCGTTGAATAGCGAACCTTTTAACTAATTGATTAATGGTCTTGGTTTGCTGGTCAATGGTTAATTGACCTCCCGTACCTAATAAATTTCTTCTATAATTTTCGATAACGCCCATAAAATGATAAAAGCGGTCGTCTTCAAAAACATCTGATAGGAATTCAAAAACAAAAGGCGAATGGACTTGGTATTTGGTGCTGGCAGAAAAGTAGTATTTTAAATATGGGTGCATTAATTATAATCTAGATTGCTGTATTGTTAAATGGTATATTGTTTTATTGTTAATGTCATAATTTACTAATAGCCAAAGTTTTTGATAGCGACTAGCAATATAGCCATAAAACAATATACCCATTTAAATTTTTTGAAACTTTGACTTAAAAATAGATCTGTCTTACTGCCTAATGGATAACTGCCAACTGCCCTACTACTTCTTCCCTTCAATCATCCTTAAAACAGCAGTAGAAGTATCCTGTTTTTTCGCAAGTAGTAATTTTTGATACTTTTCTATGCGAAGGGTGGCGGCATTTTTATCATTAAAAATATCATCTAAATAGATAACGTATATTTTTTTATTGAGGAAACAACCCAACCAAACAGCATTGGCTTGAAAACCATTTTCATTAAAAGTTTTTACTTTATTGATGGCTTCTGTACTACTGGTAGCAGTAGCTATTTGCACCAAAAAATTATTGCCTTTCATAGACGATAAACGATTACAGTCATAGCTTACAAATTCTCCTAAGCCAGTCGAAATAATTAAGGCATCTTGTCTAGAAGTTTTAGGTCGGACTTTCTTTTTGATGGGAACGGTAAATGGGGGAGTGGTAGCCTTCTTTTTTGCCGTAGCCTGCTCCTTTTCTTTTTCTAATTCACTCTTTAAGACGTCCCGACCATCGGTTGTTTCTACCAAATAATCCATCGGTTCTGGTATAGTCTTTCCTTTTTTCTTTTGCAACTCCTCTTGGTATTTAGCCTCATTGGCATAAATGATATTTGGGTTTTTTGATTCTTCGTAATATATGTCACCCATTACAAGAAGAGAAAATGCAATAACTCCTGCTTGTTTCCAATAAGATTTGGTAAATCTAGTATAATCATTGGTATTGATAGCAGGGGCTTTTAATTGTGGCATTTTAATCCCACCGACCCATTTAAAAGCCTTTTGGTTGGTAATTTTTTCAGCAGAAAAAGTTCTTTTTTTACGTTTATCTTTTTTAGTAACTGGTTTCCGCATGGGCGTCATTACCAAACTAGGTTGTAATGCTTGATCCACCGAAATTAAACCGTATCCCTCTCTAATACATTGTTTTTTAAGTTCTAATAGATATTTATTATTCGGATTAGCAAAAACATCTTCTCCATAAGAGACCCATTGTTCGTCGGCTTGGTAGCGTTTAAATTGTGCTAAAGCATGAATATGATGATACCTAGATAAATATTTAAAAATTAAGGCATAAACAATCATAGATGCAACTAAAACTAAAACAAAGCCACCGAAAAACTTGAACGAGCCCAATTGATTGAGCGTATATTGATCGTTCATATAATTATAGCCATAAGAAGTAGCAGCAATAATGCTGGCAATAGCTAAGGCATCAAAAAAAAGCAACGTATTTTGAACACTATATTGAATTTCTTCGGCAGTTTCTTGAGAAGTTGCTTCAAAAGTGGCTAGGAAAGACTTTTTGACTTTCTTCTTGATTTCCTTGGTTTCTAATATCGCCTTTTCTGCATCTTTGGCGGACAGGTTCGCAATAGGGTCATCTTCTACTGAAAATTTAATGTATCCATCCGCAACGATTCCATCACCCGCTTGCATATCTAAAGTAGCAACGGTGTCACCAAATCCTCTAGACTCATTATTTTTATAATAAGTCTTCAAAAAACTCAGCGTGGCATGCTTGATATTTTCTTCTGATAAATTATATGGCATTTAATGTGTGTTTTCTCCTTATCAGTTGTCAGTTATCCGTTGTTGGTTTACTGAGGTAAAACTGACAACCGATAACTGACAACTGCTATTTATTTTTCTCTAATTGCAAATATAAATTAATCGTCTCTATTGCTTCTTTTACATCGTGTACTCTTAAAATTTTAGCGCCTTGTTGTAACGCAACCATATTTAAAGCGGTTGTACCATTTAAGGCAGTTTCGGGAGTTGTACCCAAAAATTTATAAATCATTGATTTTCTAGAAATACCTGCTAAAATGGGTAAATCAAGGAGTTGAAAAGCATGTAATTTATTTAGTAATTGATAATTATGGTCAATGGTTTTCCCAAAACCAAAACCTGGGTCTAAGATAATATCTTTTATGCCTAATTCCCGCAATTTTCCAACTTCTTTGATGAAAAAATCTAAGACCGTTAGGGCAATATCTTCATAAACGGGTTTTTCTTGCATATTTTTTGGCTTTCCTAGCATATGCATCAAAATATAAGGGACATCTAAGTCTGCTACCGTTTGGTAAAATCCTTTATCCAATTTTCCTGCCGAAATATCATTGATAATACTTGCCCCTGCGGCAACTGCTTCTTTAGCAACTTGGGAACGAATGGTGTCAATAGAAATTACGGTATCTGGAAAAGCGGACATAATGGCCTCAATTGCAGGAATAACCCGCTTCAATTCTTCCGCTGTATCAATTATTTCCGCACCTGGACGGGAAGACATTCCACCAATATCAATTATCTTTGCCCCCGCAATCAACATTTTTTCTGCTTGTTGCAAAATGGAGGAATTGGCTGTATATTGCCCACCGTCATAAAAAGAATCAGGTGTGACGTTTAGAATGCCCATGACAATAGGGTTTTCTAAACTAACTAATTGACCTTTACAATTTAAGGTTATTTTTGGAAAAAGCATAGTTTTGATGGTACACGGTTATTGGTACACGGTTGATGGTACAGCTAACCCATTACTAATAATAAAGTTAATCAGAAAAGCTGCAAATTAGGTCGAATAAGGAAGAATGAGTAGTTTCAAGGCTTTAATTTTCAGTATTGTAACCGAAAACGCCGTTTGAAAATTGAAACATAAATTGAAAATTGAAAATTCCTAATGTTTATACACGAAACAAAAGTCAGAGTCAGATACGCTGAAACGGATAAAATGGGCTACTTATACTATGGTCATTATCCAAAATATTACGAGATCGGTAGGGTAGAAGCCATGCGAGATTTAGGCGTCCGTTATTTGGATTTAGAGGAAAAGGAGAAGGTGATGATGCCTGTGATGTCTTTGAATATGCGCTATGTTCGACCTGCCTATTACGATGAATTATTGACGGTTAAAACGATTATTCGACGATTACCGAAGGACACGATTACTTATAATCATGAAGTTTATAAAGAAAATGGAGAATTGGTGAATGGAGGTAGTGTAAAACTCTGTTTTGTGAATATGGAAACAAATGAAACGATTCCAGCACCAAGTATTTTATTAGATAAATTGAAGCCTTATTATGAAGAAGGGGAATGAGTAGTCGAGTTAATGAGTAGATGAGAAAGCAATACTGCCTCTCATTAACTCATCACCTAATTACCTCATCACCTCATAAACCCACTAATGAAATTCCCAACCGCTCAACAAATAACAGGTTTTTTCTTAAAGCACCCATTGGTGTTGGGGATTATTAATTGGGCGCAGACGCATTCTTTTCCGGGTTTTTTTAAAGTCCCGATTTCAGATGTAGCGGTATTTATTTATCGAGAAAGCCAGCGTCGAGATTTAACGACACGGGCAAATTCAATGGCATTTAGTTTCTTTTTGTCGCTTTTTCCTGCCTTGATTATGCTGTTTACCTTATTGCCCTTATTTCAAGAGTATTTGCTCAATTATTTCTTGGAACACGAAAATTATTATGAGGTATTAAATCGAGAGATTCAGGCTATTTTGCCCGGGGAAGCAGGAAGCAGTTTATTTGAGTTTATTCAAGACATTACGACTAATCCACAAATAGGACTATTGTCTTTTGGGTTTATTCTGGCCTTGTTTTTTGCTTCTAACGGAATGATGACTTTGATGCATAGTTTTGATAAATCTTATTTGGAAACAACTTTTAAGAAGCGGAATGGCTTGAAAAAGAGAGGAATTGCGGTCTTACTGACGATACAATTAGGGCTACTTTTATTAATATCGGTTATTTTTATTATTCTAGGAAGTGTGATTATGACGACGATTAGTGATGTGGTAAAACTAGATTTTTTTACCAAGTATAGTATTTACTTAGTTCGTTGGTTAGTCATTCTAGCGCTTTTTTATACGGGCATTTCTATCATTTATCGCTACGGTGCAGGCATGCACCGAAAGTTTAAATTTTTCACTACAGGGGCCACTTTAGCGTCTCTTTTATCTATTCTTTCCTCCGTTGCCTTCTCTTTTTATGTAGATAATTTTGGGTCTTATAATAAATTTTATGGCTCTATTGGTACCATCATTGTTTTAATGATTTGGATACAATTGAATGCCTTTATTCTATTAGTTGGCTTTGAATTGAATGCTAGTATTGCGGTGAATCGAGATTTGAAGAAACGGATTGTGGAGGATTGAATAATAATTTTGTAATAAACGTCTAAATCCGTTGTTAATATTAATCTGTTGTTAAAAATTGATAGAGAATGAATATCTATTTATTAGTTGAGACTCAATTTTCCATTCAGCAATGAAGATACCATTTAATAGAATTGACCATATTCAAATCTGCGTTCCCAAAGGAAAAGATCAAGCAGCTCGAAAGTTTTATATTGATTTATTGGGGTTGGAAGAAATACCGAAGCCAATCTATCTTCAAAAAAATGGTGGATTTTGGTTAAAGATAGCTAATATTCAATTACATATTGGAGTAGAAAATAATGTGATTCCTTCTAAAAGACATCCTGCCTTTGAAGTAACGTACTTAGATAGAATCAAAGCATATCTAAAAAGTAATTCCATTCGGATAAAAGAAGATGATCCTATTCCTAATTTTAAAAGATTTTCATTTTATGACCCATTTGGTAATAGAATAGAATTATTGGAGCGAATAATTTAATTTATAAGGTTCTTTTTTTGTTTTTTAAGTAATCCATTTAAAAAGCATTTACTTTTGTTTTATTATTAACCAATTAACGCTTAATCTTCTACCTTTAAACAGGTTCGATCGGGTACGATTAACCGAGTATGACGAACCGTAAAAAATCCAAAAATGAGTATAGTCGGTACTTCCCCAATTTCCCAACGAGTCATCAACATGGCAGAATCAGCGACCTTAAAAATGTCGCAATTAGCAAGAGAATTAAGGACAGAAGGAAAAGATGTCATTAGCTTAAGTTTGGGACAACCAGATTTTGATACGCCTGACCATATTAAAGATGCTGCTAAGAAAGCCCTAGATGAGGGATACACCAAATATACACCTGTTCCAGGCTTACTGGAATTAAGAGAAGCTATTTGTACTAAATTTAAACGAGATAATGGGTTGGAATTTACCCCCAATCAAATAGTCGTTTCTACGGGTGCTAAACAGTCTTTACACAATCTTTGCCATGCTTTTTTAGATGATGGCGATGAGGTCGTTATCTTTTCTCCTTATTGGGTGACTTATTCAGAAATTGTCAGCTTGGCGGGTGGCGTTCCTGTGGATGTATTTGCAGGGATTGAAAATGATTATAAAGTAACGGCAGCACAAGTAGAGGCAGCGATTACGGATAAAACTAAATTTGTCCTATTTTCTTCTCCTTGCAATCCAACAGGCTCCGTTTATCTAGCAGAAGAATTGGAAGCTATTGCGAATGTCATCGGTAAATATGAGCATGTGTATGTAGTATCGGATGAGATTTACGAATACATCAATTTTGTTGGGCATCATTCAAGTATTGGCACTTTTGAGGCGGTAAAAGATAGAACCATTACGGTCAATGGTTTTGCCAAAGGTTATGCGATGACGGGCTGGCGATTGGGGTATATCGGTGCGCCTTTACATATTGCCAAAGCTTGCGCCAAACATCAAGGGCAAGTAACTTCTGGAACGAATGCCTTTGCTCAAAAAGCAGCGGTTACGGCACTTTTAGCAGATATGACGCCGACTTATGAAATGCGTAAGGCATTTAGACGAAGACGAGACATGGTTCTAGAATTACTAAGCGCAATTCCAGGCCTGAAAGTGAACGAACCAGAGGGCGCTTTCTATGTCTTTCCTGACATTAGCAACTTTATGGGGAAGCGATTCGGGGATACCATTATTGAAAATTCAAGCGATTTTTGTATGTACATTTTGACGGAAGCACACGTTGCGCTAGTTGCTGGTGTATCCTTTGGTGCAGAAGGATATTTTCGGATGTCTTATGCAGCTTCGGAGGCACAGTTGCGAGAAGCTATTGCTCGGATTAAAGTGGCTTTGGATAAATTGGTGTAGCATTACTATTGGCAAAATGTAGCTCAGACATTCTTGTCTGAGAATGTAATAAATTGGTTCTCAGACAGGAATGTCTGAGCTACGTTTTCAAAGAGCTTTATTACTTTCTACTGTGCTTGATTAAAATCATAATAAATGGATAAAACGAAACCAACTGATTTAGATAAATGGATATCTGTTTTTACAACCATTTCTAAGCTTGAAAAACTGCCAAAGGAAGCGCAAGAACTGCTATTTGAGGAGATGTTTAGTACTACAAAAATAGAAGATAGTAAAGCAAGTAAACTAGAAATAGTTAAGCAACTGAAGGCAAAAGATTTTTCTGTTGAACAAATAGGGAGGTTAATTGGATTAATGGAAGATGAAATAGAAGGTCTGTAGTATTGAAATACGCTTGGTCTAAATTGGCTTAATCGCTAATAAAATGATACCTAATGAAATAATAACCTTAGTAATGCATATTAGACGAAATAAGAAAATAAAATTTATTTACATTCTTCTATCCACAGTAGTATTTATTAATTGTGGCAAAGAAATTAATATAAATGAATTTCCAAAAGAGGATTTTGAGCAAGTGTTTGCCTATAAAATGACTGGTGAAAATGGAGAAGTTATTGAAAATGACAAAATCTCTAATAAAGTTGTAGGAAAAGGAGAATTATTAACAGAACAAGAAATTGAAGAATTAACAAAGATCTTTTATGACAAATCAACTTATGGAGAAACTGTATCAAAATGTTTTGAACCACAGATTGGATATGTTTTTTATGGGAATAAAAATAAAATTGTTGCCCACTCAACGATATGCCTAGCTTGTAATTGGATGAAAACAAGCCCTGATATTGGAGTATTTATTTTTAGTGCAAAGGAAGGAGTAGATTGGAAAAATTAGAAAAAAAAATATTTGAAAAATAAAAACATGAGCCAAAATATAAGAAACATAGCCTATTCCATCCTTGATTTAGCCTTGGTATCTGAAGGGTTAACCCCAGCAGAAACGCTAAAAAATAGCCTAAAATTAGCCCAAGCGGCAGAAAACTGTGGCTATACCAGATTCTGGTTAGCCGAACATCATAATTCAATTAGCATTGCAAGTGCAGCGCCACAGATTTTAATTGGGTACATCGCCGCGAACACTAAATCAATTCGAGTAGGTTCAGGTGGGATTATGTTGCCCAATCATGCTTCTTTAGTGATAGCTGAACAATTTGGGACCTTAGGTGCATTATATCCCAATCGGATTGACCTAGGACTAGGCAGAGCGCCGGGAACGGATGCAGCAACTGCCAATGCAATAAACCCAAGTCGAATGCAAGCGACTTACGCCTTTCCGCAAGAAATCCATAAAATTCAACAATATTTTTCAACCAATAATAGTGGCGCAGCAGTACGAGCAAATGTAGCAGAAGGAGTCGATGTGCCATTGTATATTCTTGGTTCAAGTACCGATAGTGCACATTTGGCAGCAAAAAAAGGCTTGCCTTATGCCTTTGCCAGTCATTTTGCCACCACGCATTTAATGGAAGCCTTGAATATTTATTATAATGAATTTCAACCTTCAGAATATTTAAAAGAACCCTATACGATGGCAGGTGTCAATGTCATCATTGGAGAGACAGACGAAGCGGCTGAACAAATGCTAACCACTTTAATTAAAGGAATTGTAGGCATTTTAACAGGTAAACGATCTTATTTACAACCTCCTTGTGTCATGACCCAAGAATTGCGAGAGGTAGCTAAGCATCCTGCGGTGCGACAGATGTTGAAATATTCTTTTGTTGGAAATAAAGAAACCGTCAAACAACAAACTGCTGATTTTTTAGCCAAAACAGGAGTGAATGAATTGATTGCGGTGACAAATATTTTTGATATTGAAGATCGAATTAAATCTTATCAGACTTTTGCGGAAATAATGGGGGAGATGAAGTATGCGGTGGAGGAAATAGAATTAGATGCTGTAAAATAATAGCTTTTCGATTTTAGATAATGTATTACGATGCTAAAATTATTTGTGGTTTTCATTCATCCGTGGGTATATTCTTTCCTACGGATGAATAAAGACCATGGATAAGGATACATAATGATATAAATAATTCCTCTGATTATAATTTCAAATAATAAACTTTATCGGCATACTCTTCCTGCAATAAACCCACAATTTTCTCATAAGCACAAGGCGTTTTGACAAAATCCACTCCTTTCATATCAATCACCAAAACGGGAAAGTCAGGTTGGGTTTTAAAGAAACCGAAATAAGCTTTTTCTACTTTGTCCAAATAGATGGGATCAATAGTATCTTCCATTTCCCGTCCTCGCTGTTTAATAAAAGTTTTTAATTCGGGAACAGGTCGATGCAAATAAATTAAAATATCTGGACTAGGGAAATTCGCATTTAAGGTATGGAAAAGTTGCTGGAATAAATGCTTTTCTGCTCCTGTTAAATTACTATCCGCAAATAAAAGGGTTTTGAGAAAAAAGTAATCTGCGATGGTCTTTTGTTGCGGAGTGTTTTGATTTTTATAGAATGCTTGAAGCTGTTGATGTCGTTGTGTCATAAAATATAACTCAACTTGCAAGGTATATCGTTCTGGGTTTTCATAAAATAAAGGCAAAAAAGGATTTTCTGTGAATTGCTCTAATATCAACCGATAATCGAATTCGTTACCGAGCATTTCGCTGAGTGTCGTTTTTCCTGCGCCAATATTTCCTTCAATCGCTATGTAACTGTAGTTTAACTCCTTTTTAATTTTCAATTTTCAATTTTCAATTTATAATTTTCAACCTGTAACTTGCAACTCCTAAAGCCCATGTTTTTCCATTCGCCGATACAAAGATTGTCTAGTAATACCTAATTCATCTGCAGCTTTACTGACATTTCCTTTGTGCTTATTTAATGCCTTATTGATAGCTTGTCGTTCGACTTCTTCCAAATTAAAACTATCCACTTTAATACCTTCTCCTTTATTCTCTTGTACCGTTTCTTGGAATAAAAAGTCATCTGGTTGGAGAATATTACCATCTGCTAGAATAATGGCTCTTTCCACGGCGTGCCGCAATTCTCGAATATTCCCTGGCCAATGATAGTTGGTTAACTTTTGCAAAGTCTCTTTCGCAAACTTCATTGAAGACTTTTGATATTTTTTGCTATAGATTTTTAAGAAATGTTTAGCTAAAAGTGGAATGTCTTCTATTCGTTCTGCCAGACTAGGCAAATTTAATTCCACGGTATTAATCCGATAGACTAAATCCTGTCTAAAAGTACCTTCTTTGACCATCTCATAAAGCGGCATATTGGTCGCACAAACTAAGCGAATATCAACTTTAGTCATTTTATGTTCGCCAATTTTGCGAATTTGCCGAGTTTGCAAAGCTGATAATAATTTTGCTTGTAAGGGCAAAGAAAGATTACCAATTTCGTCTAAAAATAGCGTTCCACCGTTTGCCGCTTCAAATCGACCAATTCTATCTTCATAAGCATCGGTAAAAGCACCTTTTTTATGTCCAAATAACTCACTTTCAAAAAGGGATGCTGGAACTGCACCTAAATCTACGGAGACAAAAACTTTATCTGCTCGGTCTGATTGGCGATGTAATTCTCTGGCAATTAATTCTTTTCCTGTTCCATTGGCGCCTAAAATTAGGATATTCGCATCCGTTTTTCCTACTTTTGCAACCGTTGCTAACGTTTGTTTAAGCGGTGCAGATTCACCAACAATTTTACTGTATTGTTGATCAATATCTGGGCTTAAACCACTTGCTTGTGGAGCAGCTTGTTCCCCTTGCGGATTTCTTTTTTTATCGTAGGCGGTATTTACTGTTTCTAATAGTTTCTCATTTTTCCAAGGCTTTAAGACAAAATCAGACGCACCAACTTTTAATGCTTTTACAGCAGTATTGACATCACCATAAGCGGTTATCATAATCACCTGCGTTTCTGGGCTAAGTTCTCTGATTTTGGTTAACCACGTAATACCATCTGCTCCAGAAGTATCACCTTGTCGGAAATTCATATCCAACAATACGACATCAAAATCGAACTGTCGAAGTAGCCTAGGAATGTAATGAGGATTGAGTTCAGCCTTTACAAAAGTGTAATGCTGTTTTAGAAAAATGCGAAGTGTTAATAAAATATCTTCTTCGTCATCTATGATTAAGATTTTCCCTTCTTTTTTCATATTTGTCGGTAGTTTTGGCGAATTTGCGGCTAAGTTAAGTAAAACTGTCCACATTCGGACAATGATTGTACTATTACGGACATGAAAAAATAAGAAAGGTTGCAATATTTTTTTTTAAATAATTGATAATCAATAAATTATGTTTTTGGCACAGCTATTTCAATAGTCAAAATATATTTGGCATTGTATATTTTTAAAGAATTGATAAATTATCCTACTTACAAAACTGATAGCATAAAAGATGGACAAAAAATTAGAAAAAAAAGGATTCGGCTGGCAAAAGATTGCTTTAATAATAGTAGCACTTGGTGCTGCTGGATTTGTAGGCAGCAACATGTATAAGAATGCGGGGGTTTCTAAACTAAATGTAGAAACAAATCGCTTGTTAGTAGATACGATTCATCAAGGTGTTTTCCAAGAATTTATCCCGATTACAGGCGTTGTTGAACCGATTAAAACCGTATTTATTGATGCGGTAGAAGGTGGACGTATTGAAGAAATCTATGTAGAAGATGGTGCGATGTTGAAGAAAGGACAAAAAATTATGCAATTGTCTAATCCGAACTTGCAGTTAAATTATTTGCAATCAGAGGGGCAGATAATGAATCAAATCAATCAGTTAGAGAATTTAAAACTAACGAGAGAACAACAAAGCTTGAATTTAAGAGAACAAGCCTTGGATGTTGAGTTTAATTTGGATTTATTATCGAAAAGAACCAGAAGAAATAAATCTTTATACAAAGATGATGTAATTGCACAAGTAGATTTTGAAGAAACACAAGATCAATACGAACATTTGCAAAGAAGAAAAAAATTATTAGCAGAAGTTATTCGTAGAGATAGTATGTCGCAAGTTGTTCAAGAGAATCAACTAGAAAGTTCAGTCGATTTAATGCGCCGAAACCTTAATATTAGTAAGCAAACTTTAGAGAATTTATTAGTACGTTCCCCGATTGATGGACAGCTTTCAGGTTTTGATTCAGAGATAGGAGAATTGATTAACCAAGGCGGAAGAATTGCCCAATTAGATGACCTGAGAAACTTTAAAGTTCGAGGAAGAATCGATGAATTTTACATTACACGCATCTTTTTGAATCAAGAGGGGTCTTTCTTATTGGGTGGTAAAAGTTACGACCTAATTATTAAGAAGATTTACCCTGATGTTAGGAATGGTGTTTTTGAAGTAGACATGGTTTTTACCTCTGAAATTCCAACGACGATCAAGCGTGGTCAGACGGTTTCTATCAAACTTGCCTTGAGTGCAGAAACAAAAGCCTTATTGATTGCTAGAGGTGGTTTTTACCAAACAACTGGCGGAAATTGGGTATATGTCATTGATCCTGCAACCAATACGGCTTATAAGCGAGATATTAAAGTAGGTCGCCAAAACCCAAGTTTCTATGAAGTCACTCAAGGATTAAAAGCAGGAGATATAGTGATTACTTCTAGTTATGATAATTTTGGGGATAAAGATGAATTAGTTTTGAAATAACTGATGAACTATTTTTGATTTCAGATTTTTTGGAAAGCCAAAAACTATACAGATTTACTGACCAATTGAGAGGGGCAGAAATGAGCATTTTCTAATAATATAGCAGAAGGTTCAGGAGATGGGAATAAAGAATTTAAAAAAATTCTTAGATATTCGAGAAGGTCAGCATTTGAATGTGCCAATATTCTGATTTTATTAGAACGAAAGCGGCTAATAAAAACAGAAAGAAAAATAAGGTTGTATAATCGACTTGACGAATTATGCAGAAAAATAACAAACTTTAGTAAAATATTAGCTTAAAAGCATTGGATTTTGGCGTGGACTTTCCCTAAGCCCTTTAGCCCTAAGTCCTCTGCTAAATTAAATTTCCAAATTTTGTAGGAAAGGATTAGTGGCAGGGTGCATCCCTAAGCCCTCTGCCCTTAGCCCTACGCAAACCAACAGTATATGATTAAAATTAAAGACTTGGTGAAAGTTTATCGAACAGAGGAAGTCGAGACAACTGCCATCAATAAATTAAACATCGAAATTAAAGAAGGCGAATTTGTCTCTATTATGGGTCCTTCCGGTTGCGGAAAATCGACTTTGTTAAATATTCTTGGACTAATAGACAATCCATCTGACGGAGAATATTGGTTCTTAGAAGAAGAAGTAGCAAAATATCCAGAAAGAAAGCGGTCTAACTTAAGAAAGCATAATATTGGCTTCATCTTCCAAAGCTTTAATTTAATTGACGAACTAACGGTATTTGAAAATGTCGAATTACCAATGTTATACACCAAGGTTCCTTCTGCTGAAAGAAAGAAGCGGGTAGAAGAACTCTTGGAACGTATGAACATTATGCATCGTCGAAATCACTTTCCGCAGCAATTATCAGGTGGTCAGCAACAAAGAGTTGCGGTTGCTAGAGCAGTTGTCAATAAGCCGAAGTTAATCCTAGCGGATGAGCCTACGGGTAACTTGGATAGCTCGAATGGAGACGATGTAATGAAGACTTTAGCCCAATTAAATGCGGAAGGCGCCACCATCATCATGGTAACGCACTCGCCTTATTGTGCAGAATTCGGTAATCGGGTAATTCGATTATTAGATGGACAAGTCGTGACAGAAAATATTGTTCAACAATATATTTAGTGATTTGTGATTGGTGACTAGTTACCAATCACCATTCACTAATCACCAACAAGCTTTTGTAAGAAATCATACCCGATTGAAAAACTAATGGTTGTACTGCTTCATTGCGGTGCAGCCATTTAGCGTTTACAGAATGACTGGATTTTGCAGGATTTACAAGATGTTTCTAACCTTAGCTAATTTCTTTAATAACTTTTAATTTCTTCCAATAACTTCCCCACCATGTTAAAAAATTACTTCAAAATTGCCCTTCGCCATCTCTTAAGTAATAAGACTTTTTCTATCATTAATATTTTAGGATTAGCGATAGGGATGGCCTGTTTTCTAGTGATTTTATTATTTGTAGAAGGCGAATTGGGCTATGATAGTTTTCACGAAAAAGGCGATAGGATTCATCGAATGGTGCTAGATAGATTATATCCTGGGCGGAATACCGAATATGCAACCATTCCACATTCCTATGCGGTATCAGCAAAACTGGAATATCCTGAAATAGAAGAAAGTTGTCGGATTTTTAAGTTTCCTGGAGGTATTTTATTAAAAAAAGGGGAAGAAGTTTTTGAGGAGAAAGAGCGCATGTGGGCAGACAGTAATTTTTTCCAAGTCTTTGATTTTGACTTAATACAAGGAAACCCAGCCGAAGTTTTAAAACAGCCGAATACAGCTGTTTTGACGGAATCAACCGCAAAGAAATATTTTGGAAAGGTTAATCCAATTGGAAAAACGATTGAAATTCCACAAAACCCGAATAACCTGCAAGTAACGGGTGTTTGCAAAGATGTACCAGAAAATTCTCATATCAATTTTGATTTGGTGATATCAGGAAGTACTTTGAATGCTTTTATCTTGCAACCTAATCATGTTGGTTTTGATAGTTATACTTACTTTTTATTAAAAGAAGGGACTGACCCACAAAAATTAGCCGCCAAATTTCCTGATTTAGTGACGAAATATGCTTCTGGAGAAATACTACGGAATTTCGGGGTGAGTTATGAAGAATATCAAAAAAGTGGAAATGGGTATATTTATTCTTTACAACCCATTAAGGATATTTATTTGAAATCCAATTTAGAAGCAGAATTAAAACCACCTGGCAGCTTAACGAGGATTTATATTTTTAGTGTGATTGCTTTGTTTATATTATTCATTGCGGTAATTAATTTTATGAATTTGGCTACAGCCAAATCGGCGGAAAGAGCCAAAGAGGTAGGTATCCGAAAAACATTAGGGTCGAGCAAAAAGGAAATTGCTAGTCAGTTTTTAGTGGAGGCCGTAACGATTAGCTTTATTAGTGCGATGCTAGCCTTTGGTATATTGCTATTTTTAGCCCCTCTGTTCAATGATATTGCTGGGAAACAGATTAGTCTATGGTCGTTTGTGAATGTTCCAGCTATAGTAGCTATTTCGATTGGTGCCCTCTTAATTGGTTTATTAGCGGGTAGTTATCCTGCCTTTGTTCTGACCAGTTTTAAACCATTAGAAGTTTTAAAAGGAAAATTATTTGCGACGCAGAAAGGCGCTTTGTTGAGAAATTCTTTAGTAGTTGTACAATTCGTGATTTCAGTAGTTTTGATAGTGGCAACGATTGTTGTTTTTCGTCAATTAGAATTTATTCAAAATAAAGAATTGGGGTTTGATAAAGAAAATGTGATTAATATCCAAGGTGGCTTTGGTTTAGATGCTCAAAAAGCCAAAACGTTGAAAGAAGAATTTGCTAGAATGGATGGCATCTTGGGCGTTGCTTCTAGTAATACCATTCCTGGAATGACCTACTTCGGTACTTCTTGGCGTGCATCAGGAGACAATGAAAAAGCAACGGGTAGGCGACTTGTGGTAGACGAAAATTATGTGGAGTGTATGAATATGGAGATGGTGGCTGGTAGAGATTTTTCTAAAGAATTTGCCGATTCCAATTCCGTTATGTTGAATGAAACGGCGGTAAAAACATTGGGCTTAACCGATCCGATAGGCAAACAAGTTTTTTCAAGTGATTTTCATCCTGATAATCAAGACGAAGCATTTACGATTGTTGGGATTGTAAAAGATTTCCACTTTCAATCTTTACATCGGAATATTGAGCCGCTTTTCTTAGTCAACCCTTCAGGGCCTAATGGCTTGAATGCTTTTTTCAATATTCGAGTCAAAGGCGGCGAATTCCAATCGGTAATTAGCCAAATTGAACAAAAATGGAAACAATTTTGGCCAGAACAACCATTCCGATTTACTTTTATGGATGGGAATTTACAAGCTTTTTATGAAGCGGAAGAAACGTCTAAAAAAGTATTTAGTTTATTCTCTTTATTGGCTATTTTTATTGCTTGTATGGGTTTATTAGGTTTGGCTGCTTATGTGACGCAAACAAGGAGAAAAGAAATTGGCGTGCGGAAAGTCATTGGCGCATCGACTTTGCAAATTGTGGGTTTATTATCCAAAGACTTCTTGAAACTAGTTGGGATTGCTTTAGTCATTGCGACACCTATTGCTTGGTTTGGTATGAGTCGCTGGTTACAAGATTTTGCTTTTGCGATTTCTTTGAGTTGGTGGATGTTTGCTTTGGCAGGTTTATTGGCGATAGGTATTGCTTTTTTGACGGTGAGTTTTGAGTCAATTAAAGCGGCTACGGCTAATCCTATTCAGTCTTTGCGGGATGATTGAGCGAACCCGCAGGGTGAATGTCTGAGATGAGTAAATACAATTTGTGAACCGTTTATGGGCGGGAAAGCTAAGCGAATGAACCGAAAAGTGGGTGGGAGGGTTACGAAATGATTAAAAGGTGTCGGGGATATTAGTTTGTTGTTTTCCCACGAATTAATACTCCCCACGGATTTTAATATTAATATTAGGCAGCTTTTGAATCGGCTAATTCTCTAGGAAAGGTTTCTTCTGGTCCGTCCAATAAATCTTCATCTGCAATTTTATTAGCTAATAATATTTCGTCTATTTGTACATCCGTATTATTCTCATGGATAAGTACTTTACCTTCTTTGTTAACTTCTATATGGAAGGTGTGGCTATTTACATATTCTGCATTAGTATCCCATCCGAATGTTAATAAAATAAAATGATTTTTAGGCTTATCAATCAATAATACATCTTTTAAGTATGGGTTATAAGATGTTGGAAAATGTATCCGTTTCTTTAATACCTTTTCAACAATCTTTTGATATTTTTTTATTTTTTCGTTTACCGTATCAATGATAATTAACTTTATATCATATTGGTCAATTCGTCTAAGAATAAAAGGCGTTAATTCCATTTTCTTATAAGCCAACAAAGGTATTGCTAAAAAAATGGGTGATTCAAAATTAGCTTCTCTGATGGCATCTCAATAACATAAATATTGACCAAGTGCTTCGTAAAAAGTATACAATAAAGAGCGCCTTGCAAAGGATTTTATCTCAATGAAAACTTATTCATTTCCTTTTTTTGCGGAAATGAATTTTTCTGCTTGTAAATCAAATTCCATATTTGTTTTACTGCTTAATCTCAAAAAGAATGGGTCGGCTACTATTGTCCAATCTTCTTTATCCAATGCTCGTCTAATATGGTAATGTATTAAATCTCGTGCCATTTGGGTGTGTGTTTGCTCATTTACTGATAAAGTTACTCCTTTTTACCAAAAATAACAATTATCAAAGGATGCAAGCATCCTTACCAAAAATGTCTTGTCTCTATATCTAAACAAACTAAAATTCATTTCCTAAACTAAAAAAAACATCCGATGAAAAAGGGATTCACTCAATTAATCGTAGTCGCTATTTTATTTGCAGCCTTGCCTACTTTAATTTTTGCACAAAATTTAGATAAATCATACAAAGGAGTAGAGTACCTAGAAATTAGCAGTTTAACTGGAGATATTACCATTAAAAAAGGAAACACTAGTGAAGTACAAGTAAAAGGAGAATGGAAGGAGGACAAAGTTAGGGTTAATGTAAATTATGATGGAAAGACGCTAACAATTGAAGAAAAGAAAGTTAGAAATAATTTAAATGGAACTACTTCTAGTTGGGTCTTAATGGTGCCGGATAATTTGGATTTAGATGTGAATAGTGGAACAGGAGATTTAGCTATTTCTGGGGTGAAAGCGGACTTAGATGCCAATTCAGGAACAGGAGATATTACCATCGAAGATATGGAAGGTCGTTTTGATGTTAATTCTGGAACGGGCGGATTAGAAATTGATAATGCTAAAGGGAAATTCGATTTAAATTCTGGAACTAGTTATGTGAGAGTGACCAATTCAGAAGGGAAATTTGAAGCGAATTCTGGTACGGGAAATGTGGAGTTTAGAAAAGTGAAACCAACTGGAAATTCTACATTAAATTCTGGAACGGGCGATGTAGAATTTGTGATTAGCGGAGCAATTGAGGCAGATTTAGCTTTAAACTCAGGAACAGGTGATGCTATTTTAGATTTTGCGGGTAAGAAAATAGAAGGAGATTTCGAAATGAAATGTGGGATCAACTCTGGACGGATTGTCGCACCATTTGATTTTGATACTGAGCGAAAAGTTGGCCATCGAAATAACGGACATATCGAAAAAGCAGCAAAGATAGGGAAGGCGACTTATGATTTAGAAATTTCTACTGGAACAGGCACAGCTAAAGTGAAATCATAAGAAATTTTCCATGCTCAATTTTCAATTTGGTAAAACTTCTTGAAGATTGAGCATACTTCTTTATTAATTAGACCTGCGTTTTCTAATCACCAATCAACCAATCACAAATCACCAACCAAGGTCGTCCAAGACTGAACACCAATCGTCCACTTTCGGACAAAAAAAACCCTTTAAATTTAAAAATAATTTCATAAGTAATTAATAATCAGCATCTTAATTGTTTGGCATTACATTGGTAAAGTTTACCTTGTACGAAATCACCCAACATTAAAGACGGATTATGTTTAGAAATTATTTAAAGATTGCATTACGTAACTTAAGTAAAGATAAATTACATACCACTATTAATATTTTTGGTTTAGCGATCGGATTTATGGTGGCAATTTTATCTATTGTCTACATCAAAAGTGAGTGGGAATATGATAAATGGTTGTCTCAAAGTGACCAGATTTACAGGTCTTATCGTAGTTTTGGACAAGGAGAAGGTGGATGGGCAGGAACACCTGGACCATTGGCCAATACTTTAGCCACACAGGTTCCTGGTGTTGTAAAAGCTACTAAAGTATTAGAAGCAGATAGAATTTTATTTACAAAAGCCAACAAAAATACTTATTTAGACAAAATAGGATTGGTGGATGCGTCTTTTTTTAAAGTCTTTAATTTTCCTTTGTTACATGGAGACGCAGCGACTGCTCTCAATGACCAAAATAGCTTGGTTATTTCCGAAAAAGTGGCTGAGATGTTTTTTGGTGAAGACAACCCTATTGGGCAATCTTTAACTATAGGTGGGGACAATGAAGTACTCGTTACAGGGGTATTAAAAGAAACGATAGATAGAACTCATTTAGATTTTGAAGTTTACCTTCGCTTAGAAGAGGAGAACTGGGATACTTGGCTTAACTACGGACTTTCCACTTATATTCTTAAAAATGAAAATACCCTAATAGAAGAGATTGCGACTAAAACCCAAACACAGGTGATACCCTTGATCGTAGATGCGTGGAAGGAAAATAACCAAGCTGTCGATGTTACTCAATTAGGGGTTTTTAAGTATCAACCATTAACCGATATACATTTATACTCTAAAGGATTTGGTGCGGGTATTAGTCGGAATGGGGATATTCAAAACCTTAAAATATTTGGTTTAATTGCTTTTATTGTATTATTAATTGCGGCAATTAATTATATGAATTTGGCGACGGCTAGAGCATCTGGTAGAGCAAAGGAAGTAGGCATGCGAAAGGTGTCTGGTGCAAATAGAGGGCAATTAGTTAGTCAATTTTTGTCAGAATCGGTCGTACAATCTTTAGTTGCATTAGGGCTGGGATTGGTCTTAGCAGAAGCAGCTTTACCCGTTTTTAATCAAATTACAGGACGAAGTTTACAATTTTTAACTGGAAATGGTTTAGCTCTATTATTACCGTTTATAGGAATTGGTTTAGGAATTGGGGTATTAGCAGGGATTTATCCAGCTTTTGTTTTGTCTGCTTATAAACCAGTCAAAGTACTCAAAGGTAATTTCTTGAAAATCAAAGGCGGGCAAACTTTTCGCCAAACTTTAGTAGTTACGCAGTTTGCTATTTCTATTGTTTTGATAATTTTTATGCTATTTGTTTTTCAACAAGTGGAATATATGCAAACTCAAGATTTGGGCTTTCAAGGAAACCAAGTCGTCAATGTCCGAATAAATGAATATGAATCTGCTGCTACTTTCCAAGCTAGAAAAAATAGTTTTTTGAATATTCCAGGAGTGACCGCTGCTGCTTATTCATCTCATATTCCTGGCGAACCACCAAATGGAATGTCTATCGAAATTGAAGGAATGGCAGATATGAGGCACGCGGATATGATATGGGCAAGCCCTAATTTTGATAAAACTTTAGATTTAGAATTATTATCAGGACGTTTTTTATCGGATGATTTTCCGAATGACTCAAGTAATGCAGTTGTGGTTAACGAAGCTTTTTTGAAATATTATAAACTAACTGAAGACCCATTAAATACACGTATTAAACTATTTGGACAAACCGATTATGGAAAAGTAGTAGGCGTTTTAAAGGATT
Organism: Saprospiraceae bacterium; assembly: GCA_965277445.1. Taxonomy (GTDB): domain Bacteria; phylum Bacteroidota; class Bacteroidia; order Chitinophagales; family Saprospiraceae; genus JAFMDF01. Next base: position 2,036,240 of record CBDICY010000013.1, read on the forward strand.
TTCATGTGAAAGGGTTACAAACTAAAATTAATCCAATGATTATTGTTCATCGACCTCAATGGAATGCCAACTACGTATCTTTAAAGATTGCGCCCGAGAATATGCAACAGACCTTAGCTGAAATTGAACAACAATGGGCAGTTATTGAACCCGCTCATCCAGTTGAAATGACCTTTTTGGATAAAACTTTTGAAAGACAGTATGCCCAACAGAAAATGTTTGGGACGACTATTTTCTATGCAACCACTTTAGCTATTTTTATTTCAATATTAGGATTATTTGGTTTGGCTTCTTTCATGGCAGAGCAAAGAACGAAGGAGATTGGTGTGCGAAAAGTCTTAGGTGCTTCTGTTGCGAATTTGATCAATTTATTGATTAAAGACTTTGTAAAACTAGTATTTATTGGCGGTGTGATTGCGTTACCTATAGGTTATTGGTTGGTGGATGTTTGGTTAACTGATTTTGCTTTTAGAACGAATATTAACCTTTTACCCTTTGTAATAGCTATTCTAAGTTCCTTGACGTTGGCTATTCTAACCGTTAGCTATCAATCAATTAAGGTTTCTAGTGAGAACCCTGTGAATGCTTTGAAAACTGAATAGTTTTACTTACTGTGTTGCGATGTTGTTGTTTTGACTTATTTTATCTACAAATTGCAACATCGTAACCTAATTATGCTGGTGTAAATTATTAATGTTTTACAAAGAATCTATTGTCACGCCTTGATTTTCACCTTTCTCAATAAAAACTTACCAGTTTTTGTGAAGACGCCTGTTCCTACAATAATAACGTCCTCCTTACTGATATTTTGACAAAATGCAGGGAGGAAAATATAGTCCTTTTTTAACAATTTAGGTAGCGTTTTTCTTTCAATAGCACCTGTTGATAAAGAGAGTTCTGCTAATGCAGGTTTAGCGTCTAATGTTGCAGCCTGTAAAAACGAACCGTTTCCATTATTGTAATTTAAATAGCTGTCATTAAATAAGAAATATAATTTATCTTTTCGCTCCAATACCTTAAACGAAGCCAATTTTTCTACCACACCAAAAGTTTGTTGATTTTTAGGAATCCGACTTAACCAAGATAGCATTCCTGCTTTAGATAATTTAATAATCAAAATATCACCATATTCTCCATCGTATTGATGGTGTTCACCGATGACAAAATAGGCATTGGGTTTACAAATGACCTGCTTTAAATCATACCCTGAAAAACCATTTTTAGGAACACTAAAAGTAGGGAGATTCTTTTTGTAAGCGGTTTTAAACGTTTTATAGTCAATGTGTTGTGTACTAATATGGGCTGTTTGACTATCATGCGCAATATTAATAAGCCCAATACCTGATTTTAACCCCTTAGACCAGAAGCCAGCACCAATTAAAGTTTGCTCTTTATTAAAGGCGTATGTTATTTGTTGAAAATAACGTTTTTCTATTTTAATGAACCATAAGTTGCTTTCTTTGTTGGGAAATAATCCTAGCACAAAATGATCTAATTTAGAAGGTGCGTTATATCCATTTAATGCACCTCTATAATTGTTTCCAGTAAGATAAATATTGCTATTATCATCAATTAATACGTCTTCGATAGCAATTCTTTGGTTTTCAAAGTCAAAATTATAGTTGATCTGGCTTTCGACGACCAAATCTTTATTAAAAATATTGGCTTGAATCTTAGCTTTTTCTTTTGGAGTATTATAGTTCCACCCAAGCGTAATTAATTTGGAGGAATCTGGAGATAGATTTATTAAATAGGGAACATAAACAGTTGGAGGCGCTATGGTCTCTAAAAGAATTTCCGATTTTGTTAAGGTTAAATTCGGTAGACTATATTCGTAGTATAATAAATGATTTTTTCTGAACCCTGGCTGATAGAGAGAACTACAAATAATGAGCTTGTCATTCCATACGAAAATCTTTTCTACAGCGAAAAGTTCATTGGTACGGGAAGTTGGGATGCTTATGGTGCTAACCTCTTCATTATTCAAGTTGAAATAAGTAAAATTTAAAACGGTAGGCACCTCTATACTATCCGTTTTGAATAATATAAACCCTTTATTGTGGACAGGAATGACTTCTTCAAGATTTAAAATTTTATTGGCAATTAAAGTATCTCTATTTTGCCCCAAAAGGGTTAGGGGTAGAAAAAATAGTAATAAACAGATGGATTTTAGGGATTTCATCAGGCAAGTATTTTATTCATTATTATTAATAACATCAATTTCACCAGAAAATACAAAAGTAGCAGGTCCACACAACCAAATATCTTCAAAAGAGGAACCATGTTGCACAAATCGAACTTTTAAATTACCACCTTCCGCTTTTGCTGGAATGCCTCCATTTTCTAGTAGAGTAGTGGTCTTTTCTGGATGTTCTAAAGCAAAAGAAATAGCAGCAGCAGTAACTCCTGTTCCACAGGCTAGGGTTTCGTCCTCCACACCTCTCTCAAAAGTACGAATATGAAAACCTTTGTCTAATGGTTCAATAAAGTTAACATTGATACCTTCTTTTTTATAAGTCGCATTATTGCGAATATTTCCACCTTCTTTGAAAACATCCATTTGTCCTACATTGTCTACATATTTTATATAATGAGGGGAACCCGTATTTAAGACATAGTGGTCTGAATTACAATGAATCGTGTCGAGGTCTGCCATTTTTAATTCGACCCAATTGCCTTCATCATTGATAGTCGCTTCGTGTTCGCCGTCAATTGCCCAAAAAGTACATTTATGGTTAATAATACCTAATTGTTTTGCAAAAGCAACGGTACATCGACCACCATTTCCACAGAGTGATCCTTCCGTACCATCTGCATTAAAGTAGACCATTTCAAAATCATAACCAGGATGGTTTTGTAATAAAATTAAACCATCGCCACCGACCCCAAATCTACGATTACATAACCAATTAATGGTTTTGGTATCTGATCTAGTTAAATAAGTAGTTGTTCGATTATCGACCATTACAAAATCGTTACCTGCGCCTTGATATTTAAAAAATGGAATCATCTATTTTAAGTGAGTATTAAAGATAAAAATGTGGTTGTATTGCTGCAAATATAACTGCCAACCCAATTATTAAGTTCTTTTTTATAATAGGTTTAATTATTTTTAAAGAATAAAATTACTCATTCGTAAAATTCTAACTATTAAATCAATTCATATTAAGCCCCTTTGGAACTTTTTAAGTCTTTTTTCTGCTTTTATTGATATAGTAACTATTTTTTTAATTCAACGCTTATTCTAGTTTTGTATGGTTTCAAACCTTTTCTAAGGAATGAGTCAGTTATCACAATGTATAGGGAGTATGAAAAAAAATAACCTACCTAAATAAATAAATAAATAGTTCTTTTCACTTTGGAACTTAGGTAAAGAAGTGACTAGTGATTATATTAAGCGTAAAGCCTCAATGCCTAATCCAATCACCAATCATTTTTACTAAAAGGTATTTTATGGCAAAATTATCAAATTCGGGTAGATTTAATTTTTCCAATTCCCTTATTGTGGTCTAAATGGTTTAAATTTCAAGAATTAGCTGAAATAAATATAAATATTGCTTAAATTGATAAAAATGCCTAATAAATTATGGAATGAGGCAGTATTAGCCAAATAGATTGTTCCTATTTTAAAAACAAATAAACATGAATACAAACTTAAATTGGAGGCGATTAAATGGGAAACCCATAGATCAACCCTTACTGGAAGCCGTAGAAAGAACGCTTATCAAAGAAACAGACGCTGGACATAAACTAAAAGTTTGTATTGGGACAGATTCGCAAGTGAAAGGAAAAGTAGTAGAATTTGCTACTGTCATTGTATTTCTAAGAGAAAAGCGAGGTGGTTTTATGTTTATCAGTAATTATAACTTTGAGAAGACCATGTCTATCAAAGAACGGATGATATTAGAGGTATCTCATTCTGTTCAAGTCGCATATAGCCTGTGTGATTTATTGGATTTATATCAAGTGGAATTAGAAGTACATGCAGATATTAACACCGATCCTAATTTTCAATCAAATGTAGCGCTTAAAGAAGCCATGGGCTATATATTAGGGATGGGGTTTGTTTTTAAAGCTAAACCACATGCTTTTGCAAGTTCTTCTTGTGCTGATAAAATGGTATAATTTAAGTCGAAAGTTACGGAGTTTGAGTTAATATAAAACCCGTAACTTGCAGCCATAAATTTACTATTCCACAATCAGTAACGCGTAATGAATTATCTAGCTCACCTTTTTCTGTCCTGCCATGATGATGATCTAGTCATCGGTAATTTTATTGCGGATTCAATTAGAAACAAAGACGTAGTCAGTTTTTCTCCTTCTATTCAACAAGGTATAAGCTTGCATAGAAAAATTGATGCTTTTACAGATACCCACCCTATTGTACGCCAAGGAACTCGCCGCCTACATCCACATCATCACAAATATGCACCTGTGGTAATTGATATTTTTTTTGATAACCTATTAGTTCATAATTGGGATCGCTATTCAGCGGAAACTTTGCCCGATTTTTCGCAAAGAATGTATCAATTATTAACAGAACGACAATTGGACTTGCCTCTAAAAATGCAAAAATATGTACCGAATATGATTGCCAATGACTGGCTGCAAAAATATGGTACAACCGAAGGATTACAGTATACCTTTGAACGAATGGATAAACGAACTAAATTCGTTTCTAATTTTAAAAATGCGGTTAGTCATTTGCAAGAAAATTTCGATTTATTTAATGAGGAATTTAACTTGTTTTTTCCAGATGTCCGACAAATGGTTGGGGAGTTTTGTGGTTACTGAGGTACTAAATCTTTGTAATTTTTTTAGTACTTCATTAAAATTGTTGAATTAAGGAGCGTGCTGATATAACAATATGAATGTTTTGTTTTATTTAATTTAGTTAAATGTTTATGTGTAAGCATTTGTTAAATAAATGATAATGAAATAATAATTAATAAATTTGTATTTAACTTATATTGTTAATGTTTTTAATTTTTAATTAATTGATTATAAGTTACTTAAATTAGTGCGCTTTTTGTGAAATAGTTTTTTAAAAACAATTAATTTTGCTTAATTTCGTAGAGAGACTGGAAAGCCGATATGAAAAGATGATACTTATTTCCCTCTTCTATTTAGTGCGCATCTTTCAATTATCTCCTAAAACACATAAACTTCTAATACTTAATAGTTAAAACATCTAATAAATGTCAAGAGCTATTATTAACCCTACTTTTGATGATTATTAAAAGTAGGTAATAGATTTAAGCAATTAGGGTTTAAAATTTGGATTTTATTATTATTTACATACTCACATTAAACCTATTTACACATGAAATTTTTAACAAGACCCCTTCTCGTCTTTGCGCTGGCTTTGCTAGCTACAGGCGTGTTTATTCATCATTACACAAGTACTAATTTACCGAATACAAGAATTGCTAAAGTAGAACCGATTCAACCTATCTCTACCGATATGGAAGAAGAAGGCGAAGAACAAAAAAGGGAGAACGCAAAAGAACGAATGGAACAAGAGTTCGAAAAAATCCGTGACCCCAAAACGAATGATGTACCGATTGAACGATTAATGTCCGCTCGTCGAGTAGCTGCTCAATTATTAAATCAACCTAGCCGATCTGATATTGGTAAATTGGATTGGGAAGAACGAGGCCCTGATAATGTCGGTGGTCGAACTCGTGCTATTTTGGTAGACGCAGCAGACCCTACAAATAATACCGTTTTAGCTGGTGGTGTTAATGGCGGAATTTGGCGAACGACTAATTTTTTATCCGCAACGCCAAAGTGGGAAAAGAATAATGATTTCTTTGACAATTTAGCGGTTGCTAGCATTATTCAGGACCCTAAAGATCCTAGTATCATTTATTTTGGTACTGGTGAAGGTTGGCCTGTTTTTGGCCCAATAGCCCGTGGTATGGGCATTTGGAAATCTACAAAGGGGGGTGAAAATTTTGCGCCTCTTACTTCTACTACCAATCGTAATTTTAGATACATTATGGATATGGATATTGACCATAATGGAGCATTATATGTTTCAACTGCTGATGGAGGACTTCAGCGTTCTACAGATGGAGGAGCATCTTGGTCACAAGTATTAGGCAGAAATGTTGGTCAAGGTACACATAATGAAGCAGGAGACATAGAAATCGCCTCTAATGGAGATATATATGTAACGATGGGACGATTTCAATCTGAAGGCTCTATCTGGAAGTCTTCTATCAATAAAGGAGCATTTCAAGGCCAAAGAGGTCATTGGCAAGAAATTACACCTCATCAAGGCAGTTATTGGAGAATGGAAATAGCTATCTCCCCGTCTAATCCATGGACGCTTTATGCTATAGCAGAGGGGGAAGGTACTCCTGATGCATCCTATTTCTTCCAAAGTAAAGATGGGGGAAAAAATTGGGCATCTAAGACAGTACCTACCATTTATGATCAAGGCAGTTTTCCTGTTTTTACTAGAGGGCAAGGTTTCTATAATTTAATTGCTGCTGTTCATCCTGAAAAAGAAGATGAAGTATATATTGGAGGAATAGATGTGCTTCGAACTAGAGATGGTGGAGATACTTGGGAACAAGTATCTGATTGGACAGCTAATAGGCCTGGTTTTCAGGCACCAGGATTAGGAAGAAACCAATATGTTCATGCCGATATTCACGAAATTCAGTTTTTACCAAATCGTTGGGGAGAAGAAATAATTATAGGGAGTGATGGAGGTGTTTTTCATGGCTCAGGTTTAAATTACGAAAATCGTTTACCTATTTTTAGGTCTAGAAACTCTGGGTATAATGTAACTCAATTTTATAGTGTAGCGGTACATCCAACCCAAGGATCTAATTATTTCTTGGCGGGTTCTCAAGATAATGGAACGCAACGATTTAATGATCCTGGTATAAACAGTACCGTAGAAGCAACAGGCGGTGATGGTGGCTTTTGCCATATTGACCAAAATAACCCTTTAATTCAAGTCACCTCTTTTACAGGAACAAGTTTGTCTGTTTCTCAGAACGGCGGAAAATCTTTTGGTAGTTTCTTCGGTTTTGGAGGAGGTTCTTTTATTAACCCAACCGATTATGATAATAATTCAGGCGTTTTCTACGCTGGTTTTGCGGATGGCGCATTACTTAGATGGGCAGGTTTAGGAGCAGGTGTTCAAGATGCGGATTTAGTTTTTGGTTTTTCTGGCGTTGTTACGGCAGTAACTTCTGCACCTAATACACCAGATAGAGTTTGGTTAGGTGTTAGAAGCCGAGGAACGGGGACCACAATCATTTTTATTGATGATGCGGCAAGTGCTGCCCCAAGTGTGACAACCTTGACGCCACCAGCAGACATGTTCCCAGGGGTTACGATTTCTTGTATAGAAGTTGATCCGAGTGATCCTAGTCACTTATTGGTTACTGTCAGTAATTATGGGGTAACGAGTGTCTATGAAGTAAGTGGAGCGGATACTGCTGCTCCCGAATGGTCAAATGTAGAAGGAAGCTTGCCTGATATGCCAGTACGATGGGCTTTGTTCTATCCAGGTGATTCGAACAAAGCCTTAATTGCTACAGAATTAGGTGTATGGGGAACGGAGGATTTAGATGGCGCAACTACGCATTGGATTCCTACAAATGTAGGCTTAGCACATACAAGAGTAGATATGTTGCAACGTAGAGATTCTGATGGGTTAATTGCAGCAGCTACTCATGGTAGAGGCTTATTTACGACTGGAGGAATCGAAGCAACTTGTAATGATGGTATCCAAAATGGAGACGAACAAGATGTAGATTGTGGAGGTAGTAACTGTGCGCCTTGTAATGATTATTGTACGGCAGGAGCTGCAGCAAGTCATTTCTTTGGAATTGGTAGAGTGGCAATGAATGGTTTTGAAAATATAACGGGGAATGATGCTGGTTATGGCGATTATACAAACTTGACCATTCCATTAAACCCAGGAGAAAATATTTTCTTTGAAGTAGACCCAAATGGCGACTTTGCAGATTTTCCATTATATTACACGCTTTGGATTGACTATAATCAAGATAAAGACTTCGATGATGCTGGAGAAAGAGTCTTCCAATCTATGCTACAGAATACAGGAACGCTCTATCAAACTTTTACCATTCCTGAAGGATTAACGGGGGAGACCAGAATGCGTATCTCAATGAGCTTCTTTGCACCAGCGGGACCATGTGATGGGTATTTAGCTGGAGAAACAGAAGATTATACCGTTCATTTCTCTAATTGTGGCGCACCTACAGATATTACTTGTACAGGTTTATTTGGTAACAAAGTCTTATTTACTTGGAAGGAAGTGACTGATGCAACTAGTTATGAGTTAAACTATAGAGTGGGAAATAGTTTGGTATGGAAGTCAATTAAGATAGATGGGACTAACTATACTTTAAATGTTGGTAATAATAGCGTCACTTATAGACTCAGAAGTATTTGTGAGTTAGGGAAAGGGGCTTGGTCTGATCAAAAAACTTTTGGTTTAAGAGGTGGTTTTACCCCAGGTCTGGCAGATGAAAATGCTTTAGGTAATAATATTTCTAAGATATACCCTAACCCACTTCAATCGGTTGTGAATATTGAATATTCTGCAACAGAAACAGCGCATTTAACTATTTTTGATGCGGGTGGAAAATTAGTTTACCAAAGAGGCTTAGCGGATACGGCAGGAGGTATAGCCATCGAACAAATGAACATCGGTGATTTAGCAAGAGGGTACTACCTATTGAAATTACAGATAGGACAAGAAGTCTTTACAGAGCAATTAGTAAAGCAGTAAAAGATATTAAATTACGACCGTCTTAATAACCGATTTAGTTGGTTTTTATATAGAAGGTTATAAAGCATTGACTTTATAACCTTCTTTTTTTTGTTTACTAAGAAAAACTCCCCACTTTTACAGCTACATGACTTTCATTTAACTGACTAATCACCAATTAACTAATCACTAATCACCAAACTTGTATTTAAAAAAAATAAAACTAACCAATTTTAAAAATTACGAGACGCAAACTGTTGACTTTTCGGAAAAGGTTAATTGTATCGTTGGTTTAAATGGGATGGGGAAAACCAACCTATTAGATGCGGTTTATTATTTATGTATGTGTAAAAGTCATTTTGGTATTAGTGATAGTTATATAAAAAAGCATGAAACAACCTTTTTTCGGTTAGAAGGACAATTTAAGAAAGCTAAAAAGCAATATAAGACCGTTGCTAAAGTTATTCCTAAAGAGAAAAAGACAATTGAATTAAACGATGTAGCCTACACTAAATTAGCCGAACATATCGGACAATTTCCTGTGGTTATGATTACCCCTTTTGATGCAGAATTAGCTTTGGAAGGTAGTGAAGTTCGGCGAAAATTTTTGGATAATACTTTGTCGCAGATTGATGCGGAATATTTGAATGCTTTAATTCAGTATAATCGACTGCTAAAACAACGGAATGCCACATTGAAAAAATTTGCGGAGACTAGAAAAATAGATGAGGGCTTATTAACTATTTTTGATGAACAAATGGAAAGCCCTGCGCAGTTGATTCATGAGAAAAGAAAAGGGTTTAGTATGCAATTTATCCCTATCTTTCAAGCATTTTATAAAATTATTTCCAACGATCAAGAAACGGTTAATTATACCTATCGATCCCATTTGAATGAAAACGAGTTTCTCCCTTTACTAAAAGAAAACCGACCTAAAGATTTAATATTACAACGGTCAACCGTTGGGGTGCATAAGGATGATTTAACATTTAAAATAGAAAATTTCCCATTAAAAAAATATGCCTCACAAGGACAAATGAAATCCTTTATATTGGCGTTGAAATTGGGACAATATGAATTATTAAGAAAAGAAAAAGAAATTGCGCCACTCTTGCTTTTAGATGATATTTTTGATAAACTGGACAAACAACGCGTTACGCAATTATTGGAACTATTATTTGAGAAAGATTTTGGACAAATTTTCTTTACCGATACCCATGAGAACCGCCTGTCTGATATCTTGACAAAATTAGATACAAATTTTAAGCGTTTTATCATTAACTTTGGGGAAGTGGAAACAAATAAATATTAGTATCTTCAAGTTCGCTAAGACGGTTGTTGTTCGCCGTAAAAATAACCTACAATAACTTATAATAACTTCCAAAACATGGCATTAAAAAAATATAACGACCAACCAATTGCGGAGGTGCTAAAAGAATTAGTGGCTAAAAATAATTGGAAATCAAAGCTTTATCAGAATAAAGTCAAACAAATTTGGATACTGAACATGGGGCCATCCATTAGTGGATATACCCGAGAAATTAAACTTCGGGGCAAAAAATTGTTTATTAGTATAGGGTCTGCACCCTTAAGACAAGAATTATCGTACAGCAAGACTAAAATAATTGATTTAATCAATGAAGGATTAGGAGAAGAATATGTTACAGATGTGATTATTAGATGATAGTAGTTTTCAAAAAAAAGTTATAATTTTAGGAAGCAATTTTATAAAACGGGCGAATTTTCGCTAACAAAAAATTATCCGATATGGCGCAAGTAGTTGAGAACGGCACCGCTACCAGTAAAAAAAAGACTTCGACTCGAAGAACTAAAAAAGTAAAATATACCAAAGAACAATATCTTGAATGGTTCACCTTGATGTTGCGAATCCGAAAATTTGAAGAAAAAGCACTTCAAATGTATGGCTTACAAAAGATTCGTGGATTTTGCCATGTTTATATTGGTCAAGAGGCAATTGCAGCAGGTTTAGAATCAGCCTTAATTGATGGTGATTCTATCGTCACAGCTTATCGCCAGCATGGTATTGCCTTAGGAAGAGGCGTGTCAATGAATTCGGCAATGGCAGAGCTATATGGAAAAGAAACAGGAATTGTCAAAGGAAAAGGAGGCTCTATGCACTTTTTTGATAAAGGCAATAACTATTTTGGAGGGAATGGGATTGTAGGCGCTCAGATTCCAATCGGTACGGGGATTGCTTTTGCAGAGATGTATAAAGGAACGAATAATTTATGTGTAACGATGTTTGGCGATGGTGCTTCTCGCCAAGGTGCCTTGCACGAATCATTCAACATGGCAATGGCTTGGAATATTCCAGTTTTATATATTGTAGAGAATAATGGCTATGCGATGGGAACTTCTGTTAGCAGAACTTCTAATGTTGTAGAATTGCATCAATTAGGCGCTTCTTACAGCATGCCAAGTGAATCTGTAGACGGGATGGACCCAGCGGCAGTTCACGAAGCAATAGGTCGCGCATCTGCTCATATTCGTGCAGGAAAAGGGCCATACTTCTTAGAAATAAAGACCTACCGATACAAAGGGCATTCCGTATCTGATCCAGCAAAATATCGAACAAAAGAAGAAGTGAAGCAATACAAAGATATTGATCCTATTAAGACTTCTGAAAAGATTTTGTTGACGACCTATAAGGTTACACCCGAAGAAATTAAGGATATTAAGAATGCGGTGAATGCGGAAGTAGCAGCATCTGTAAAGTTTGCAGAAGAATCTAACTTCCCTGATCCATCAGAATTATATACTGATAATTATGTCCAAAAAGATTATCCATTTTTGGAATAATATTTGGACGTATTGAGTAGACTAGCGAATAGCTAAAGAATTGCTTAGATTAGTCTTTGACAATACGTAAAATATAACGAAACATTAAAAAAATAGGAGCGTAATTAATTGCGCTCCTATTTTTTTTGCATTGAAAAATATATCTTTGCAAAAATTAATTTTATATCAAAACATCATTTGTAGATAATTGATTGATAATGAATTGTTTAATGGTTTATAACTCAATAAAAATAACAAATGGTGAATTGTTATAATAGGAATTTTTAGGTATTTTACGACACTATTAACGTAAGATTTTGCATTTTAAAAATTAATTTAAATACATCCAGCAATGGCAAGAAGAAGAAAACAGAAGCAATCAGAAGAAACTTTGGTTGACTTGGTAGACGTAAAAGACAGCGCATCCGACTTTTTAGAGGATAATCAAAAGACAATTTTAGGGGTATTAGCCGGCCTAATTATTTTGGTTGGTGGGTATATTTTTTATAACCAATTTGTGATGGCACCTAAGGAAAAAGATGCTGCCGCTCAAATGGTACAAGCTCAGGCAATGTTCGAAAGAGATTCTTTTGCCTTAGCATTGACGAACCCAGGTGGTGGTTTTATGGGCTTTTTAGATATTATTGATGACTTTAGTGGTACAGCAGTAGCAAATTCTGCACAGTACTACGCAGGTATTTCTTATTTACAATTAGGACAATACGATGCAGCTATTGATTATCTAGGAAGTTTTAACCCAGAAGGAACGGTATTGGCTTACACCAAATTTGGTGCAATTGGGGACGCTTATGCAGAAAAGAATGATTTTGCGAATGCTTTGTCTAATTATAAAAAAGCAGCAAGTGCAGGAGATAATGAAGTGTTAGCTTCTTATTACCTGAAAAAAGCAGGCTTATTGCACGAAAAGCAAGGACAGAATGGAGAAGCTAAAGCAGCTTTTGAAAAAATTAAAAACAATTATCCAACTTCTCAGGAAGGAACAGATATTGACAAATACATTGCAAGAGTAGCTGCTAAAGGCTAAACTTGTTTCTATCTTTTATTGTTAAAAGGGATACACCTAGTCTGCTAGGTTTATCCCTTTTTTCGTTAATTAGGGGCAATGAGTTAATAAGGTTATAAGTAAATGAGACATTCCAATATAATTTGTCTCATAACCTCATAACCTCATAACCTCATAACCTCATAACCTATAAAATAATGGCATCCGCATTAAAAAATTTATCAAAATACGATGATTCTACCTTACCATCTGCTGAGAAAATGAGCTTTGGCATTGTCGTCGCAGATTGGAACGAACATATTACTCATGCTTTGTACGAAGGGGCTTTTGATACGCTGATCAAACATGGAGCAAAAGAAGAAAACATTCATACCATTCAAGTGCCAGGCGCTTTTGAATTAACAGGAGGAGCAGCCATGTTAGCAGCGAAGCATCAATTGGATGCCGTTATCTGTTTAGGTTGCGTCATTAAGGGCGAAACGAGCCATAATGAATACATTAATCAAGCTGTAGGAATGGGACTAACGAATTTAAGTATAGCAACAGCAAAGCCTTTTATTTTTGGTTTGCTGACACCAAACGATGAGCAACAAGCTTTGGATAGGGCAGGAGGAAAATATGGGAATAAGGGCGTAGAAGCTGGTGTAACAGCCATTAGAATGGCGGCACTTAAAGAAAATTTAGGCAAAACAAAGAAAAGAATCGGTTTTGGATAGTTTTTTGATATAATAATAATTTGTAATTTGATTACGTTCATTTTGGAGTAATTATTAAATTATTAGTAATTATTCAGAAGCGAGAGGAGATAGAAGAGATTCATCTTTCGGAAATTTAACCAATTTCTAACCTTATTAAACCTATATCCATTGATATTTAGTCTCTTTTCTCTCAAGTTAATGGTCTCTAATCTCTATTCTGAATAGTCATAATTATTAAAGAACAGATTTATCCCATGAAAATCCCCTTTATTACACTTGTACTAAGTGTTTTATTTTCCCTAGTATCCTTTGCACAAGACCGAGAAAATGTTAAACTTTTTGGGCAATATCATCGTGGGGAAACTCGATATTCTGGTAGTTGGACTTATGTTGATTTGGAGACAAGGCGAGAGTATGCCTTATTAGGTACTCGAACAGGAACTGCTATTTATACTATTGATGACCAACCCATTAGAGAAGTAGCATATATTCCAGGACCTGCTTCTAATTGGCGAGAAATTACGGTTTTAGGAAAATATGCCTATGTCACCACAGAAGGATCAGGAGAAGGGGAGGGTATGCAAATCATAGACTTATCCAATTTACCAACGGCTGCTAACCTAGTCAATACTTATACCGCTACTTTTACAAGAGGGCATATCATTCAAAGAGATATTTACAGCGAAATTCCTTATGTTTATGTAATGGGAACCTGTGGCAATTGTGGGGTGAATATTTTGGATGTTACAGATCCCGTAAATCCCAGAGAAATTGGTACTTATTCACCTGGTTATTATATCCATGATGCACATATTAAAGGAGACTATTTATATGCAGCGGCTTTCAATGAAGGGGTTATGGACATTGTGGATATTTCAGATAAATTTAATCCTATTTTAGTCGCACAAATTGAAGTGCCTGGTGGTAATACTCATAGTGCGTGGACAACAGAAGACAATCGCCATCTAATTATCAGCCCAGAAAAAGATGGCTTACCTGCAAGAATTTGGAACATCGAAGACTTATCTAACCTGTATGAAGTAGCGACCTATTCTGCTAATTTAGCAAGTCTAACGCATAATCCTTATGTAAGAGGAGATTATGCCTTTTTTTCTCATAATACAGAAGGGATTCGAGTCGTAGATATAAAAGATCCTGCTGTGCCTGTAGAGGTTGGGTTTTATGATACTTTTGATGGCTTGAGTGGTGGATTTAGTGGACTTTGGTCTGCTTGTCCTTATTTACCTTCGGGTAAAATTATTGGAGGAAATAGAGAAGATGGCTTATATGTTTGGACATTTAATAATGCCAGAGCAGGTCGATTTTATGCAACCATTAAAGATGCCAGTACTGATGAAAAAATAACTAATGCGACGGTCTATATTCATAAAATGGATGTAGAAGTACCCAATAATTTGCAAGGAATCCATAAATTTGGTGCTTTGTCTGGCAATTTTAAAGTAGAAATCTCTGCGGACGGTTATGAAAACCAAATAATGGAAATTAGGCTTGAACCTGAGGATAGCTTGAACCTCGAAATTTTATTAAACCCAACAAGTGTTGGACTATTTGACTTAGCCTCTCATTTACCGACTTTAGCAATAGCCCCCAATCCGTTTACTGAATTTACCGTCTTGGACTTAGCCGATTTCGAAAAAGCAACTTATTTAAGAGTATTTAATAATTTTGGTCAATTAGTGCGTTCTGAAAACATCGTTGGAGGAGAATTTTATATTTTAGACAGAGAGACACTTGAGGACGGAGTACACATTTTTACGATTTTTGATAGGAATAATGAAATGTTGGGGAATCGGAAAGTATTGATAAAGTGAATGGCAGCGATAGTTGGAGATTATTTCAACTATTCATAAATTACAGGATAAAACCATAAAAATAATAGAGCGTATACCTATAGTATATGACATGAAATCGGATATACGGTATCAGTAAGGTACAAAAGTAGGTGTGGAGCAGTGGCAGGGCTGTTAAGTTCTATTCTGCAAATTTTAAAGCATTTATTTTTTGCACAAAATTTGAGGTTTTGCACGATTTTCTCCCTCTTGTGAAACAGAACTTAACAGCCCTGGGAGCAGGGGGGGGTAAACAAGCAACCATTACTGTTATCAATATGTTGCTAGAAACTAATTTTACAACTAAAAAAATAGCAGCTATTGCAGCTGTTGACATTGCATTTGTAGAAAAATGGGCAAAGGCTTCAATTAAAAATGAAGTAAATAAAACATGGGATAGCTTTAAAATTGAGGGGGAGAATAAGCAATTATTACTTAAAAGAACTACAACTCAGCTATAGCCAAGATTTTAGTGAAAATAAAAGGACTTTCAGACGAAGTTATCAGTAAGGTTTGTGAATTGAAGCAAACAAAGATCGCTCAAATTCGATTAGCTGAAATAAAGAAATTAGCAAATAAAAACGGAGAAAATTCCAAATAGTAGAAAAAGTAAAAAAGTATTAAAAAACGGTTATCAGAAAATTTAATTTCAGATAACCGCTTTTTAATTTTACCAAACTGCAAACTGTCTACTTCAACCCACCCGTCATATCCTCAGGACGAACCCACTCGTCAAATTCCTTGGCAGTCAAATAGCCTAATTCAATAGCAGTTTGTTTTAAAGTTTTATCTTCCTTATAAGCTTTTTTAGCAATAGTACCTGCTTTGTCATAACCAATTTTAGTATTCAAAGCCGTAACCAACATCAAAGAATTATTCAAATGTTCCTTGATTCTTTTTAGGTTAGGTTTAATTCCTTGCGCACAATTTTCATCAAAACTTCTTGCAGCGTCTCCAATTAATTGGGCAGACATCAAGAAATTAAAAATCATCATTGGTTTAAAGACATTTAATTCAAAGTGCCCTGTTGCACCACCAATATTAATCGCCACATCATTACCCATCACTTGCGCCATGGCCATTGTCAAAGCTTCTGATTGGGTAGGATTAACTTTCCCTGGCATAATAGAAGAACCTGGCTCATTTGCAGGAATAATCAATTCACCAATACCAGAACGAGGACCAGAAGCCAACATTCTAATGTCATTACCAATTTTCATTAAAGAAACAGCAACTGTTTTAAGTGCACCATGTGATTCCACAATGGCATCATGTGCTGCTAATGCCTCAAATTTATTTTTGGCAGTTTTAAATGGTAAACCACTCAATTCAGCAATATGTTTGGCGACTAATTTATCGTACCCTTTTGGCGTATTCAAACCTGTTCCAACTGCCGTTCCACCTAAAGCTAATTCACTTAAGTGTTTCAAGGTATGTTTGATAGCAGCAATACCATGATCAATTTGAGAAACATAACCCGACAGTTCTTGTCCAACCGTTACAGGCGTTGCATCCATAAAGTGTGTACGACCAATCTTGACAACTTTAGCAAATTTCTTAGCCTTCTTATTTAAGGTCTTTCTTAAACCTTCCAAGCCTGGAATGGTGTTTTCCATGACCATTTTATAAGCCGAAATATGCATGGCAGTTGGAAAAGTATCATTCGAAGACTGAGATTTATTTACATCATCATTTGGGTGCAAATATTTCTTCTCATCTAATAAAGTACCACCTTGTATGACATGACCTCGATTGGCAATGACCTCATTGACATTCATATTAGATTGTGTGCCAGAACCCGTCTGCCAAACAACCAAAGGAAATTGATCATCTAGTTTTCCTTTTAAGATTTCATCGCAAACTTTACCAATTAAAGTCGCTTTTTTCTTAGGTAAAACGCCTAATTCTGCATTGGTTTTAGCAGCAGCTTTCTTTAAAATGGCAAAAGCTTGAATCACTTCTTTTGGCATATGTTGACCGCCAATTTTAAAATTTTGGCTAGATCGTTGGGTTTGTGCGGCCCAATATTTGTCCGCAGGCACATCAATATAACCGATACTATCTTTTTCTTTTCTGTATTCCATGATTTACTAATTGTTGATTAAGGGCACAAAGGTAATTGGTTTTTTCTTTTTGCACCATTACTTCTTCCCTCATTTTTTAATACTAATGAACAGCTTTATTATCTTTGTGTTTTATAAGTAGTTTAATAGTTACTATTCTCCTTTTTTAGGCTATCCATTTTTGTAAACCGCAAGCGAAAGGAGTGATACCTAGAACACTAACAAGAAATTGAAAATTAAAGAAAATGAATAAAAAAAATATTATTTTATTACTTGCTATTTTTATGCCTTTTTGGGGATTTAGTCAAGCAGAAAAGCTAGATACCGTTAAAACTAACCAAGACACGCTTACGCCTAAGCAAAGAATGTTAAACGCTTTAAATGATGGGCCTTACATTTTTATTGAAGGAGACGAATTGATAGAAAAAAATATTGTCAACGGGAAAGTAATGACCAAGAAATTAGCAAAGGATGCTTTTAAGACGAAGTTTAAACGAGAAAAATCGAAATACAAAAAAGTAGAAAAAATTGCTGCGTTAAGTGATATTCATGGGCAACATGAATTGGCAGTAGAAATTTTGACCAACCATCAAATAATTGATGAAGATCAAAATTGGAATTATGGAGAAGGCCATCTAATTATCGTAGGGGATATATTCGATAGAGGCCCTTTGGTAAACGAAACACTTTGGTTGCTTTATAAATTAGAAGAACAAGCCAAGGAAACAGGTGGGAAAGTGCATGTTTTGTTGGGTAATCACGAATACCTAGTACTTCAACATGATTTGAGGTATATCCACAAAAAATATAGAATAGTTTCTGCTTTATTAAAGACTAGCTATACAGATTTATACGGTGAAAATACGGTGATGGGTAGATGGTTGAGATCTAAACCGACCATTGTGAAAATCAATAATAACACCTTTGTACATGGTGGCATTTCTAAAGAATTTTTAGAAATAGGGTATAATATGGAAGAAATCAATAGCATTATGAGCAAATCCATTGATATAGCGGAGGAAGTATTAGATTCTATGGGGATTAGCTACCATTATTTTGGTGAAAAAGGGCCAGTATGGTATAGAGGATATTTCAATGACAATTTGCCAGACAAAGAAATATCGGAGATTCTTTCAGGGATATACTCCAAGCATATTGTGGTTGGACATTGCTCCAATGAGACGGTGGTAGAGTTATACGACGGTAAGGTTTACGGAGTGGATTCCAGTATTAAATTAGGCGAATACGGAGAATTATTACTGATAGAAGATAAGAAATATTATCGAGGAACTAAGGACGGTGAGCGGATAGGATTTTAAACATTCCTATCTTTCCCATAAACTTATTATATTTACCGCTGTTTTAAAAAACACTACTCGAATTTACTTTATAAACCTTAAAAATTAACAGAATATGGCTTTTGAATTGCCTGCGTTACCTTACGCACATGATGCTTTAGAACCTAATATTGATGCTAGAACGATGGAAATTCACCACGGAAAGCACCATAACGGATATACCAATAAATTAAACGCTGCAATTGCTGGAACAGATTTAGAAGGCAAGAAAATTGAAGATATTTTGGCAAATGTTTCTCAATACTCAGCAGGCGTGCGAAATAACGGTGGTGGTTTTTATAATCACTCTTTATTTTGGACAAGTATGTCTCCAGACGGTGGAGGTGAGCCTTCTGATAGAATGAATATCAAAAAGGCAATTGATAGAGATTTTGGTTCTTTTGAGAATTTCAAGAAAGAATTTGCAGCAGCAGCAGGAACTCGTTTTGGTTCTGGTTGGGCTTGGTTATGCACCGATAGCAATGATAAATTATTTATCTGTTCTACCGCTAATCAAGATAATCCATTAATGGATGTGGTACCAGAAGATGGTACGCCAATTTTAGGCTTGGATGTATGGGAACATGCGTACTACTTAAACTACCAAAACAGAAGACCTGATTACGTGCAAGCTTTCTTCAATGTAATTGATTGGAAAGTTGTGACAGAACGATACAATGATGCCAATCCTGGCGCAATGAAATAAATTGATTACAGGAATAATAAGATTATGCAAGATTTTGCAAGACTTAATATCTGTGTTGTCTTATAATTTTGTTGATTTTAAAGAAATAAAGATGATTGATTTTTATAGGAGTAATTGGAGATAATAGCCTCTTGTAAACCTTTAATGATCTAACATCTTGTAAAAACTTTTTTTTATTTTTTTTTTTTTACTTTTGGAAGCCCAATGTTCTGCATTGGGCTTTTCTATTTACAGGATGACTGGATTATGCAGGATTTACAAGATGAATTAGTTTCATACTAATTTCCTAAGTTTTGTTAATTTGTTTGTTCCTTAGCTATTGAGCTGTTCCATCCTGTAAACCCTTTATAATCATGTCATCCTGTAAAATTATGCGATTAACCAAATTCTTCTTGCTGTTATTAGTTACCCTTCTTCTAACTAATTGCCAACCTGATACGAATGAATCATCCAAAACGACTTCTAAGGAACAAGCCCTAGCCGTCACTTGGAAATTGACAAAAAATGATGTGGATGAATCAGGCAATAATTTTCAATTCGCCACTTTTACCTTAAAAAATGAAGGAAAGACCACGCTGACCAATAATTGGACAATTTATTTTAGTCAACTAAATGGGCCTATCACAGGAAAGACAGAAGCAGGGAATGCGGAATTTACCCACATTAATGGTGATTTTTATAAATTAGCACCAAGTGAAAATTTCAATTTACCAGTTGGAGAAGAGGTAATTATTCAATATAAGGGCAATTACTGGGCAACCAAAAGTAGTGATGGACCAATAGGTCTATATGCCGTTTATACCAAGGAAGATGGAACAGAAACAGAACCACAGCCTATCAAAGATTATATCATTGCGCCGTTTATCGCCGATGAGCAATTAAATCGAACATCAGCGGATAAATTTCCGATTCCTACCAATCAATATCGCTATAATCAGAATGCTAAATTAAGTAAGTTACCAAAAGCAAACTTATTACCAGTTATTCCAACGCCTGTAAAAGTGAGTAAAGGGCAAGGAACGCTAGGCATAAATAACGATTTTGTGATTAATTTTTTTGGCGACTTAAAAGGAGAAGCGGATTACTTAATGGCTGAATTAGAGGGACTAGGTTTAAACTTAAAAACTTTTGATGGTGGAGCTATAGGGAATAAAAGTATCGCTTTATCGATGGTCTCTACACCAATTGCAGGCAAAAATACAGAGGCCTACCGATTAAAAATAGATCCAGAAAAAGAAATGATTTCCATTGAAGGAACAGATGCAGCGGGTGTTTTTTATGGGATACAAAGTTTATTAGCCTTAATTCCAAATGAGGCTTATAAACAAAAAAATGCCAACATATCTGTGTATAAATTAACCATCGAAGATGCCCCCAGGTTTGAGTATAGAGGCTTGATGTTAGATGTAGCGAGAAATTTCCATTCTAAGAAATTGGTTAAAAAATTGTTGGATTTGATGGCGAGTTATAAACTCAATAAATTCCATTTTCATATTACAGATGATGAAGGCTGGCGCTTAGAAATCCCTGGTTTACCAGAATTGACGGAGATCGGATCAAAGCGGGGACACACAATAGATGAAAGTGATCGATTACAGCCTTCATACGGTTCTGGGCCTTCTACTGAAGCGATTGGTTATTCGGGATCTGGTTTTTATACGACGGAAGAATATATAGAGATCATTAAATATGCAGCTGAAAGGCATATCGAAGTCATTCCAGAAATTGATTTACCCGGACATGCTAGAGCAGCCATTATTTCAATGAATGCAAGGCATAAGAAATTGATGGCAGCAGGTAAAACCATAGAAGCCAATCAATATTTATTAAACGACCCTAATGATGTTTCGGAATATCGAACTGCTCAAAATTATAATGATAATGTGGTTAATGTCTGCCGACCTTCTACCTATACTTTTATTGAAAAAGTAGTCGATGAAGTCATTGCATTACATCAAAAAGCTGGTGTTAAGTTAACAACTATCCATACAGGAGGAGATGAAGTACCAAAAGGGGCTTGGCAAAAATCGCCTATTTGTAAAGGATTAGTAGCCACTAATTCCAAGGTAGAGGGGGATGAAATTGGGATGACCAATTATTTCCTTAAAAATATAAATAGCCTATTTGAAAAAAGGAATTTGATAGTAGCAGGTTGGGAAGAAATTGCCTTAAAATTAGCAGGACATGGTGCACCTCGTCGTCCAAATCCAGAGTTTGTGAAAAATAATTTTCAACCTTATATCTGGAATTCTATTTTTGGTTGGGGCGGAGAAGATATTGCCTACCAATTGGCGAATTTAGGCTATAAAGTGATTTTGTGTAATGCCTCTAATTTATATTTCGATTTAGCTTATGACAAAGACCCAGAAAACGCAGGATTATATTGGGCAGGCTATGTCAATACTCGGACTGCTTATGATTTTGTACCTTTTGATTTATTCAAAACCGCAGAAATGGGCAGATATGGGGAGCAATTAGATAGAAAAGCAATGGCAGCTGGAAAAACAAAATTAAATCCCAAAGCCCAAGAAAATGTCATCGGCATCCAAGGACAACTATGGAGTGAAGTTTTAATCGCTCCTGAACGCTTAGAATCAGCTACTTTCCCTAAATTATTAGGCTTAGCAGAACGAGCTTGGGCAGCTCAACCAACTTGGGCAACCAACCCTGATGAAACCCAAAGATTTGCCAATTTAGGGAAAGATTGGAATCAATTTACCAATACCATTGGCCAAAAAGAAATGACTAGGTTAGACTACTTGACAGGTGGAGTCGGGTATTATATCCCACCTGCTGGGGCTAAAATTGAAAATGGAAAATTATATGCGAATACGGGTTTTCCTGGGTTGTCCATTCGCTATACTTTAGATGGAAGTGAGCCAACTGAACAGTCTTTAGAATATACAGCACCTTTGGAAGTAGCGGGCGATGTTCGATTGAAGGTATTTAGTGATGGCGGAAATTCAAGCCGGTCAGTTTTGGTGAAAAAGAAATTGGTGGACTAATTTTGGCTGGTTGACTTCAGTCAACGTATTTTTTACAACTACGAGTTGACTAATTGAGATTCAGAAAATAATGTACGGTTTTCTGCTATAGCGATCTCCCACTCCAAAGGCAGGTTTGTTAAGTTCTGTTTCACAAGAGGCAAAGTGTTAAAGTTTTTTCCTGAGATTTTGGTTTGCACTATGTAATTTCCCCCTAACTCCCGCCAGCGGGGGAGAAAATTCGTGCAAAACCTCAATTTTTGTGCAAAAAAATAATTGCTTAAAAATTTGCAAAATAGAACTTAACAGCCCTGCCTCCAAAGGGGGAAAAACACCGTGCAAGTTCTTAGCGTTAGAGCCTAAAAACACACATTACTTAATTAATGCCAACAAGCCAACCATCCAATTAATAACTCATACTAATCTTCAACCCCCAAGCCACATTATCCGAAAAAGCGGTATTTTGATAAGGCCCATACCGATAATACATACCTGCCCCAAGTCCGATATAAGCTACATTCAAATATTTAACACGAATAATATTTTCTACAATCAAACCTGCTTCAAAAAATCCCTTTTCTAAAGTCTTAAAAGTGACATCTTGGTGAACTGCTGGATTTTCCAGACTACCAAAAGCTAAATTATGTTCTACGACGATATTGGGTTTAAATTTTTTTGATTTTAATAATAGAGTCTCAAAATCATGTCTGAAAAACAGATGCACAAATCGATCAGATATAAATTCGTAAAATTCCATCGTTTGAAAACCTTGACTAATGCCTAAGCTAGACCCACGATAACCTGTTCCCAAACCAAAACTACTAAATAATTTAGCATAAGGAATATCTTTATTAATATAGCCTGCCTCAATTCGGTATTCCGTTTTGCCTAGTGCTTTTCTACGGAAAGTATGACTGAGAGAAAATAGTAGTTTGGAGTAATCCCATTGTCCATTCAAAAGTCCATTAAATCCTTTGGTGTATTGAAATTCTAAAATTGGAAACTGAGATTGATTATTAATTCGCCTACCAAAAAAACGTACAAATTTTTCATTAAAAGCATAGCGGAAACTTAATTGGGCTTCTGTAAAGTTAAAGGGGAGGATAATGGATTCATCAGAAAACTGATAGTCGTAAAGCGGTGTTAATTCCTGTTGACTAAATTGAGCATTAAACCTTAAATATTTGATAGGGTAACTTTGCAAATGGATGCCTTTATAAGTGATGGCATCTCGAATATCAGCGAACTGTCCAAAATTTAAAAAATCTCCTCTTTGGATAAATTTAGATTCAGCGGGCACGTGGACATCATTCCTGTAAATAAAGTCTAAGCGATTGTCTCGATATTTATCAAAGAGAATTCCGAAATGACCGCCATATTTCCAACGTTTATCCTTAAAACCATAGACGCCATATCCACCAACTTCAACATATTTAGAAATGGCTTCATTGGTTGCCAAACCTAGTCCTAATTTAAAGCCTTCACTTGGATTGCCATTAATCAGCTTGGTAATATCCATATCCACAGGGCCGAAGGTAAAGCGTTCTTTCCCAAGGTATTCAATTAACTTAATCCATTTGTCAAGGTTTTTGGTCTCGAAAAGACTATCTACTACTTGATAAGTTCTTTTTTCTTTGAGGGTTAAATCTTCTTTTCTATACAATTGCCAAAGTGAATCATCCCTAGAATAGACATCTTCTGTTACAATGACCTCCTCTCCTTGTTGGAATATCTTTTTATCCAAATCGGGGTGTAAGTTTACTTTATCAATATAAGTTCGACCATACACTTTGATGCCTGCAAAAGAAATATTAACAGGCTTCGTTTCCATTTCAAATAGTAGTTGTTCTGGAAACCAATGTTCATCGTCCACCCATTTATATTTTTGTGTGATTTCAAAATTAATTAAGTGTTCTTTTTGATTGGGTTTCGCAATGACATTTTGAATGGCGTATTGATTGGTGTTGATATACAATAGTCCTTCCAAGCCATTAAAATTCTTTCCTTTTTTGGGTTGAAAGGAAATAATAAAAACGCTGTCTTGTTGTTGATACAGGGTGTCCGTTATATTAAAAAAGTATTTATTTGTGCTATTTTTACTAATTGGGTTCAAAAAAGGTTGATCAAAAATGACAACTTCTTCTTTATAAAATGAGAAGGGTTGCGCTTCGGTAGCAATGGCAACTAAAGGTAGTTTCTTCGTACCAGAAATTCGATTTAAGATAACTTCTTCTTGTAAATCATGAGCCTTTCTAAAGCTTCTTTTAGAGACGGACTCAATCAATAGTAAATCCTGTTTAGAAAAGATTTCATGCGTTCGTCTATAATTATCATACAATTTTTTAACCCCTTTTCTAGACGTATCTTTTTCAAGATAATGTGCTTTCATTTCAGCCGTTTGCAAACTATAACCAACAGACATTTTGTTATAAGTTCGACAACTATAATGATCCATCTTTTCTGGGTTATTTAAATCCCGATTTTTAACTACTTGTCGAATAATTCGATGTGATGGATTTTCGCCTGCAATGACGGTTACTTCCTCAAAGCTATAAGCGGTTGGACTTAGTTGGATCGTTAGTGGAGTAGGGAAGGGGGCGTTTAAAATTAATAGTTCGTAGCCAATATAACTGATGGTTAATTGTTCAATTTTAATAGTCGAGGTGACTATAAACCTCCCATCAATATCGGTACTAACGCCATCTTTCGGGCTATTATTGATGAGTATATTAACGAAAGGTAAGGCTTCTCCTTTTGGGTTCGTAATAATTCCAGTTAAAGAAGATTGACTTAAAACCGTAAAATAGAAGAGGCAAAGAGTCGCCGTTAGTACAGTTGTTTTTATCATAAAGCAGTTTCCAATTTATAGGAAAACGCAGACGGCGGACTTTTCTTTTGAGAGATTATTATTTAACATTGTCAAGTTATAAGATATTGCTAAATTTAAGTATTTGAATCAAAGCTGTCATGTCTTTAGCGCCAATTCTGGCGATCATATTTTTTCTATGTTTCTTTACGGTTTCCGCACTAATATTGAGTAATTCGCTAATTTCATTACTTTTTTTGTCTGCTATAATTAACTTTAAGATCTCTAATTCTCTTGGGCTTAATAGGGATATAGCTTCTTTTTTATTACCACTAGAGAGGTATACTCGACTGGCTGATGTATGACTTTTAGACGTGAACAACCCCCAATAAGAATTAACTTTGTGTAAGTCGGTAATATCTTCAACCTCTGCAAATGAGTAGAGCGGTTGTCGTTGTTTGTCAACTCTTAAGAATTTAAACTTGATTAATAAACTTCTATAAGCGCCGAATTTATTTTTAAATTTAATACCACAAAAGATTATTTCGTCTCCTTGGAGCGGGTAATTGACAATAAGTTTCGTAAACTTTCTAGTCCAATTAATCACTTTAACGCCCATCGTTATTTGCTTCCAATGAATCGCTTTAAAACCATCATAAATACTAAGTTTGGAAACGTCTTCTGGTGTGTAGCCGTGTTGGATAACATTTGCGCTTATATAGAGCGGGAGAAACGTTTGATGTGAGAATAAAGCAAAAAAGCGATTTTTGGTAGAAGAAAATTTTTCTATTATTTTTATTTGGTTAATGATTGGTTGAATATCGGCTTCTTTAATGTCTTCCTCATAATCCTTCCATAATTCATTCAAAAATTTTCGTTGTTCAAACGCTAAGGAGAAATCAGGTATTTTATTATCTACACTCATTATCAGTTAAATTATCTATGTCTACTGCAAAAATAATCATATTACTGATTACCCCAAGGGGTATTTATTCATGAATGCGATATTTATTTATCTAATTTTATTAACTGTAAAAAATACTAAATTGAGGGAATTGCATACTAAATAAATATTTTATTTAATGTTTACTTCTTCTATCTGTTTATGAGTAACTATTAACTGAAAAATGACCATTCTTCCCACTTTGGCAGACTCAAAATGTTGCAGTCTAAAGAATTAGGAAGATAGGAGGGAATTTATAAATGTTTGATCATAAAAATTAAAGTTATTACGCTGTATTATTGTTATGGTTTATTGATAGTAAGGCAACCTCACAATAGTCGAGATTAAGCTTATAAATTCTTCCAATGGAAATAATCGGGATTTGCCTCCAACCTGCCGTATCCATAATAACTATTGGAGAAAGGTAGGTGGCAAGAAATAGTGTTTCATAGTGTGAGGTAATCTTCCAAGGAAGGTTGCCTCTTTTTAATTATTTTTGCCCTAAAAAAGGAATGCAAGAAAAATTTAAACTAGTTGCTCAATTGGGTCGAATCGACCTTTATTTGCTAGATCAGTTGATGAAAGGTCGAATCCATTCCAATATGCGCATTTTAGATGCTGGTTTCGGTCATGGCCGAAATGCCCAATATTTTATCGAAAACGACTTTGATATTTGGGGAGTCGATAGAAAAGCTGAATTAACCGAATTTATCAATGCACAAATAGATATTTGGAATCCCCACTATGATAAAAGTAAATTCAAAATTGCTGGTTTAGAGACCATTCCTTTTCCAGACAATCATTTCGATTTTATCATTAGTTGTGCGGTCTTCCATTTTGCTGAAAGTAGAAAACATTTTATCCAATTATTTGAAGAAACAATTCGAGTATTAAAGCCAGGTGGGATTTTTTGGTTTAGAATGACGACTAAGCATACTTTAGAGGCACATGCCCAACATTTGCAGGATGACATTTATGCTTTACGAGATGGTTCGACTCGGTATTTATTGGATCTAAATGTTTTGCAGGAGTTAATGAAAAAGTATCAATTAGCTTTTATAGATCCTTTTAAAACGGTTAATGTGGCGGATTTGCGAACGATGTGTGTGGGGGTATTGCAGAAGAGAAGTTGAGTATCTTTATGGAGGAAGCGTATGAAAAAATCTTACATCATACATCATAAATCTTATATCATACATCATAAATCTGTCTGGTGGTTGACCAAACGTGGTTTGACGGGTTGGCGGAAACCGATTCTTTAATAGAATCTCTTTCTTTTAGTTTGCGAAACAGGAGATTGTCTGCCCCCAAAGAAGGAGATTCTTTCAAAGAACCGCCTTCTCCCGTTCTAGTCTGACAGATTTATGATTTATGAGGTATGATTTTTCCTACTCCAAAATCCCCACCAAATCCAAAATAAAAGCGTATTCCATAGCGGTTTCCTTAAAGCGCTCAAAACGGCCAGAAGCGCCGCCATGTCCTGTTTTCATATTAGTATAAAGTAATAACTGTTTTTTCCCTTTTCTCAATTCCCTTAATTTAGCGACCCATTTAGCAGGTTCCCAATATTGAACTTGAGAATCATGTAATCCAGTCGTCACCAATAGATTAGGATAAGTTTGTGCGGTCACATTATCATAAGGAGAATAAGATTTGATATAGTCGTAATATTCTTTGTCTTTTGGATTCCCCCATTCATTAAATTCGCCAGTCGTTAAAGGAATCGTTTCATCCAGCATCGTCGTTACTACGTCCACAAAAGGAACGGCAGCAATAACGCCTTTCCAAAGTTCAGGTCGTTGGTTGATAATTGCGCCCATCAAAAGACCACCAGCACTTCCCCCCATGGCAAACAAGCGTTTTCTACGGGTATAATTTTTAGCCAGTAAAAACTCGGCGCAATCAATGAAATCGTTAAAGGTGTTTTTCTTTTTAAGCATCTTTCCGTTTTCGTACCAATGCCGCCCCATTTCTTCGCCCCCTCTAATGTGCGCAATCGCATAGACAAAACCTCTGTCCAATAAACTGAGTCGTACAGAACTAAAATAAGGCTCCATCGAATGGCCGTAAGAACCATAAGCGTAAAGCATTAAAGGGGATTTGCCATTGCGCTTAAATCCTTTTCTATAGACGATAGAAACGGGCACTTTTACGCCGTCTCTGGCCGTAACAAATTGTCTTTCCGATTTATAATTATTGGAGTCAAAATCACCCAATACTTCTTGCTGTTTAAGCAAAGTCAACTCCTTGGTGACCATATTATAATCAAAATAGGAATTAGGGGTGGTCATAGACGTAAAGCCAACCCGTACAATATCCGTATCTACCACATAATTAGCAGAAGTAGAGGCCATAAAAGCATCTTGTCCAAAGTCAATATAATGCTCAGTTGAACCGTTCCAAGGCTTGATACGGATTTGGGAAATACCATTAATTCGTTCAGAAAGGACTAAATAATCCTTAAAAATATCCATTCCTTCTAACAAAGCATCTGATCTATGCGGAATAACTTCTGTCCAATTTTCTTTGGTAGTCGCCGATTCCGTCGTTTCCATCAATCGGAAATTCTTGGCAGCTAAGTTCGTATGCACATAGAATTTATTATCAAAATGGTCAATACTATACTCGTGCTTGTCTTCTCTTTTTTGGAAAATACGGAATTCCCCATCTGGATTATCTGCTTCTAAAATTCGATATTCTGTAGAGAGGGTCATAGCAGCTACAATGACGAGATATTTTTTAGATTTGGTCTTATAAATCCCCGTTCTAAACGTTTCATCTGCTTCATGGTAAATTTCTACATCTTCACTTGCTGGTGCGCCTAATTTATGTTTGAAAATTTTGAAAGGTCTTAAGGATTCATCTTTTCGCGTATAAAAAACGGTTTGATTATCGTTGGCCCAGATAGCAGAACCTGTTGTGTTTTCGATACGATCTGCTAAATATTCTCCTGTTACTAGATTTTTAAAACGTAGCGTATAAATTCTACGACTGACCGTATCTTCCCCAAAAGCCAATAATTGATTATTCGTACTGACACTTGTCCCGCCAACAGCATAATACTCAAAGTCCTTAGCCAACTCATTTACATTGAGCATGATTTCTTCTGATGCTTCGAGGGTTTCTTTTTTTCGAGCATGAATAGGATATTCTTTACCCTCTTCGTAACGCGTAAAATAATAATAGCCATCTTTTTTATAGGGAACAGACATATCGGTTTGCTTAATTCGCCCAACTATCTCTTTAAAAAGGGATGCTTGAAAATCGGTCGTATGTGCCATAACGCCTTCTCGGTAGGTATTCTCGGCATTCAGGTAATCAATGACATTTTGATCTTCTCGATCGTTTAACCAATAATAATTATCTATTCTCGTATCACCGTGGATACTTAATTCTTTAGCAATTTTTTTGGCTTTGGGCACGCTTACTTTTTGATTGATAGACATAACTGACAAATCTGTTTAAAATATGAAGTTGCCAAATTATGTATTTTTTAGAGATTTGTTAAGGGCGCATTTAAATAAAAATGAAGCTAGGTCAAGTAAAAAGGATATTACCATGATTTATTATTGAAAAATGGACGGTTCAGAAGTAGACTTTTGGAAAAAAATAAAAATTGGCGTGATAATGGAATATAAAAAATAAAAAGATATGTATGCTGTTTTACATATTTGAATTATGTTAAATTGATAACTCAATGATTACTAAATATTCTAAGTATAAAGAATAACAATTATTTAAAAATATAAAAAAATAGTATTTGAAAAATTTTCATCTTTACTTAAAAACCCATACTTTTGTAGTAAGCTAATTAAATAGCCTGCCACAGACTCAATATTTATTTAACAAATTTCTATTTGTCCATTACTATCCAATTAAAAAAATGGAATAATTTGTTAAACAAAACGACCCCTCACTAGACATTACAAAAGGTTTTAAAGGAACAAAAACGCCAGCGTTTTGCATCAATAAGATGCTTAATTAGGACTCAATTTTGAACACATCAATCACATTTTGGTATAGGTAAAACTGTTTTGCACAAATTATTTAGTAGGCGTCTACCCACTAGGTTCCTGCTTGATAATACGCAGCTTTCCTATTAATCAAATTCGTACACCTTTACTTTCCATTACATAAACTAAAGGACTCTTTTAGCTGTGCTAAACAGAGGCAATTGAAGAGTTATATCCAAACCATACATACTTTGGTACTACTACTATTTGTATTAGCGGTAAAATGCTATTAATAAAAATTATTAGTACCGTTTTTAATCTCAAAATTATGGATGAAATAATAAGGAATAGGAGAAAGTCAGAAATTTCCCAACCTGTTTTTATTATTCATCTAATACGGAATTAATCCCAGTTGAACATAATCCTTCGTTGATTTATTTATCCCAAATTCACGATCCGATTATGAGAATTCTCTTGACATTTGCTTTTTGCTTACTCTTCGGGGTAGGTTTACAAGCACAAAAAACACATACCGTCAACACCGTTGACGATGTGGACGATGGCGTCTGCAATAATGAACATTGTAGTCTCCGAGAAGCTATTAACGCTGCTAATACGGATGGTTTTAATAGCTTCATCACGTTCGAAATTAATGGACCCGGTACTAAAGTGATTACTTTAGATACAGAACTTCCTATTATTTTAGGTAAACTTAAAATAGATGGAAACTCTTTGGCGAATAATGCGCCAACTAAAGGTCGATTAGTTATTGATGGAAATGAAAAAATAAAAAATGGGTTTCATTTTGAGGCGCCTGACATGGAAATCTATGGCCTACAATTCCAAGGATTTTTAGAAAATGCTATTTTATTGGAAAGTGAAAGTGTCGATATTCCAACTACTGCGATTATTGGTAGACGGGAACGAGGCAATATTTTTATTAAAAATGGCACGGCGGTTAAAGCGGAGAACATAGAAGATTTATTTTTTCAAGCCAATTACGTTGGCACGAATATCGACTTCGAGGAAGGGCTCGGAAATCGAAATGGTGTTATTGTAGATAATAACTGGGCTTCCTTTGAAAACTCTTTATTATCTATCGGTGGTGAAAAAGATAGATTAGAACATAATTATTTTGCTAGTTCTTCGGAGGTAGCACTTTCTTTGTCTTACCAAGGTGTTGGTATTATCGAAGGAAATATTTTTGGAACAGGCAGTAAAGGAGATGAGAATTTAGGAAACCATATTGCGGTTAAAACAACTAACGGTAGAGGTAGAGTGGATATTGGAGGAGATACCGATACTAAAAATATATTCGCTTTTAATGAAACTGCTGTAATTGTTGAAAATAATAATTATGTAAATATTAGTGAAAATAGTTTTTATTGTAACGGACTAGGACTAACGATTACAAGAAATACCTATCCCATTCCTACCATAACTAGTGGGGTAGAAACAATGTTAACGGGAACTGCCCAGCCTTTTGATATAATAGAAGTGTACATTACGGATGAATCAACCTGTCAAAGCGAAGACTGCCAAGGAATGATCTATTTAGGCAATGCTGGCGCAAGTAATACAGGCACTTGGCAATTTCCTGGTTTTTTCGATTTTGGACAGCAAGTCGTCGCACTATCTAGAAATAGTGGGCGACAATCTACGTTTTCCCAATGTTTTAAGGTTTGTCCCGGTGCTATTCAATCTGTTGCGACTAACGCTGGTCCTTATTGTGCAAATGATACCATTCAATTATATTCAGATATGGATATTTATGGTTTCCAATGGGTGACCCAATTTAGCGAAAAAGATATAGTATATGATTGGAAAGGGCCAAATGGATTTACTTCTAATGAAAAACATCCAACAAATTTAGCAGAAAGCGGAGATTATATTTTACAAACTTATTTATTGGGCTGCCCTTCGGAAGCTGATACTACAGAAGTAGAAGTGGCGATTTTAGTGGCTGAAATTGAAAAAGTTCCTGAAAACTGTCGAGCAGAAAGTATTGAACTTAAAAGTAATATTACTAGTAACATTGGTCGAATAGTTTACCATTGGTCAGGCCCAGATGGCTACACTTCTAGCATACAAAATCCGACAGATGCTAAGGCTTCTGGAATTTATAGTTTAGTTATCTCAGGAGATGGTTGTCAATCTGAAGTGGCTAGTGTAACTGTTGAAAATCACTTTCCAGAACCACTTTCCTTAGGGACTGCAAGTGCTATTTGTGCTGGCGAAACGGTTGCTTTAGGCGTTTCCAATTATGATTTTATTCAATGGGGAGGAACGTTTGAATTGACTTGTGATACTTGTGCTTCCATTGAAGTGTTGCCAAGCGAAAGTGGAGAAATTAACTTAATCGCTGGGCCAACCGAAAATTGTACCGTAGCCGCAGCACTAGCGGTAGAAGTGATTCCACCCATTCATATTATAGAAGAAAGAATTTTATGTCCTGGTAGTAGCATTAATGTATTTACCAAAACCATCGACCAACCGGGCACTTATCAAGCGACTTTTACTGCTCAATCTGGTTGTGATTCTAACCATACTTTTTTAGTAACTCAACCCGAAATTAACCGAGTAGTAGAAGCTAAAACCATTTGTTCAGGCGAAGTTGTCACTCAATTTGGGCAAAATTATGCGACTTCAGGTGTTTACAAAGCGTCATTTACAGCGGCAAATGGCTGTGATTCTACCCATGTATTAGAATTGAAGGTCTTAGAAGCAAGGTTTGTTACTGAATCTTATACTATTTGTGCAGGAGAATCCATGAATATTTTTGGAACAAATGTATCAGAAACCACTACAATTTCTAAAGTATTTACAGCGGCAAACGGTTGTGATTCCATCCATCAAATTAACTTAGCCGTCGAAGAGACCTACCAAGCATCCAATATCATTACTTTATGTGCAGGTGAAATAGTCGCCATTGATGGCGTAGAAATTGGACAAAATGGCTTTTTCGAAAGAGATTTTACGGCAATGAACGGCTGTGATTCGGTCATTATGTTGGAAGTGCGAGTCGTTGAACCAATTGAAACGTTCCAACATATTACGCTATGTGAGCAAGAGGCGCTTGATCTTTTTGGATCAGAAAGTGCTTTTCCTAGTGATTATGTGGAAACATTTACGGCTCAATCTGGCTGTGATTCTATGAATTATGTCAGCTACGAAATTAGAATGGGGCAAGAAGTGGAAGAACATTTTACCATTTGTGGAACGGATCGCTTGATCGTAGAAGGAAATGAAATAACCGAATCTGGAAGATATACTCACACGTATACCGCTGCTAATGGCTGCGATTCAACGCATATTACAGATGTAACCGTTTTAGACATCCCTTATGGAGAAGCCAATTATGAACTTTGTGCAGGAGAATCTATTGATATTTTTGGGACGATGGTTCAGTCAGCGGGCATCTACTCCGCAGTACTTGCAGATGTAAATGGTTGTGATTCTTTTCATACCATAACCGTTTTTATAAAAGAACCTCAAACTACCAATGAAGTGAAGACAATTTGTGCAGGAGAGTCGGCAACTGTTTTTGATCAATTGGTCACTTCTAATGAGGTCGTTAGCAGAACTTTCTCAGGAACAAACGGCTGTGACTCTGTACATATCATTGAAGTGACGGTGCTAGAAAATATCCAAACGATAGCCACTACCACTATTTGTGAAGTGGATTGTATTGAATTATACGGGGCAACGGCTTGTCGGGACAAAGTATACGAACAGACTTTTACCGCTTTTTCTGGTTGTGATTCCACCCACACTTTATCATTAGAACTATTAACGCCTCAAGAAACTGTCGAAGAATATTATTTATGTGTTGGTGATTCTTTACCTGCTTTTGATGCCTTTATCAAAGAAGCAGGTATTTTTTCTCAGACTTTTACTGGGACCAATGGCTGTGATTCCATGCATACCTTGATTGTCACACAGCCTGCTACTATTAACCGAGTCATTGAAGAAAAGACGATTTGTGCAGGGGAAAGTCATACGCAATTTGGCGAAAGCTATGCAATAACGGGCACTTACGAAGGCTCTTTTACTGCAATGAATGGCTGTGATTCCACTCATGTTTTGGAATTAACGGTTTTAACGCAAGTTTTTGCAGAGGAAACCTACGAACTGTGTGCTGGTGAATCACTTTTAGTATTTGGTAATCCTATTTCAGAAGCGGGTATTATTTCTAATGTTTTTACAGGGGCAAACGGTTGTGATTCTACGCATACAGTAACGGTTTTTGTAAAAGAAGCACAAGCAACCAATGAAGTAATGACGATTTGCGAAGGAGAAACCATCACCCTTTTTGACCAATTAATCACTTCCAATGATATAGTAAGCCAAACTTTTTCAGGAATAAATGGCTGCGATTCCGTTCATACCATCGCCGTAAATGTTTTAGAAAGAGTACAAACTTCCGCAATGACAACCATTTGTGAAGCGGACTGTATTGAATTATATGGGGCAACGGCTTGTCGGGACAAAGTATACGAGGAAACTTTTACGGCTTTTTCTGGCTGTGATTCCACCCACACTTTATTATTAGCCGTCTTAACGCCCCAAGAAATTATCGAAGAATATAGTTTATGTATTGGTGATTCTTTACCTGCTTTTGATACCTTTATCAAAGAAGCGGGTACTTTTTCTCAAATTTTTATGGGGTCAAATGGCTGCGATTCCACCCATACGATAACCGTAAATGTCTTAAATAAAGTGACCACAGAATCAACGACTTCTGTTTGTGTCAATGCCTGTATCGAATTATACGGGGCAACGGCTTGTGCGGATAAAGTATATCAGGAAACCTTTACCGCTAGTTCTGGTTGCGATTCTATGCATACTGTAGTTATTGATTTTATCGAAGCAATAACGGCGAACCTTACGACAAGTCCTGCTTGTGTAAATAATAATGGAGGTCAAGTGGAATTAACTGTAACGGGAGGAGTAGCGCCCTATACCGTTCATTGGGGAGGAAATAATATCGGTAGCACTCTGCAAATAGACAACCTAGAAGCAGGTAATTATGAGGTGTTAATCAATGATACACAAGGCTGTCAATGGACAGAAACCGTTAATATTGCTGCGATTCCAGCCCCTGAAATTAACAAAGAAATTTTAGCCATTAGTTGCTTTGGGGCAAATGATGGAGCAGTTGATTTATTTTCCAATAAAGCTAATTTGGCCTATAGTTTAGATGGCATTAATTATACCAGCGACCCTTCTTTTACGAATTTGGCACCAGCGA
The DNA here is from genome assembly GCA_965277445.1 of Saprospiraceae bacterium. Taxonomy (GTDB): domain Bacteria; phylum Bacteroidota; class Bacteroidia; order Chitinophagales; family Saprospiraceae; genus JAFMDF01. Next base: position 2,071,415 of record CBDICY010000013.1, read on the forward strand.
GCTATGAAGTATTCATCAAAGACGAAATCGGTTGTAACCATACCGAACAATTCACGCTGTATGAACCCGTGCCTTTAAGCGTCTCTTTGCCAGCAGAAAAGACGATTCCATTAGGCGCGTCCATCCAATTAGTACCTACCGTTAGTGCGGAGACTATTCATTACGATTGGGCAGCATCTAGTTCTTTGAGTTGTTTGGATTGTGAAAGACCGATTGCAAAGCCACTTAAAGATACCAAATATACCTTGACGGTATACGATGAAAATAATTGTGAAAGTCAGACCCAAATGTGGGTGAGGGTAGATGATAATCGACAAGTTTATGTGCCGAATGTATTTAGCCCCGATGAGGACGGTGTAAATGATATTTTTACAATTCTAACAGGAGAAAATCCAATTCAAGAAGTAGCTACGTTTAAAGTTTACGACCGTTGGGGTAATTTAATGTATGAAGCCAATCACTTTGATCCTTTAGATGAAAATTTTGGTTGGAACGGGCGCTATAAAGGAAAGCCGATGGATAATGGTGTTTTTATTTACTTTGCTATTATCAAATTTATTGATGGAACGGAAGAAGAGTTATCAGGAGATATAACGCTAACTAAATAGTATTAAGTACTTCCAGAACTTTAAATTCCGGAAGTACTTAGCTCCGAATAAATTATAATTTTTATCTGTATTAAAAATCCATGGTATTTTTCATCCATGGGGAAATAAATCCATGGGAAAAAACGCATACTACCTTTAATCTGTAATAAAAAATTCGTGGGAAAATAAATCTGTGGGGAATCCGAAATCACTCCTCGCTAATCAACTTCAATAAAACCCCATTCGTCCACCCAAATCCATCCTGCACAGGATATTCACCACCACCAGCTTCCAAGGTCATATCGACCACATTATATTTTTCCACTAGTTTACCTGTATTTTTATACACTTTATTATTCAAGTTAATCCAACGATCTTTTATCGTATTTGCTAAGGCCGTTTGTTCATAATGGCGCAAACCTTCAATCGTCATCCATTGTAAAGGCGCCCAACCATTGGGATAATCCCATTGTTGCCCATTATCAGTTAAGGTAGAAACCACGCCACCTGCCATCAAGAATTTATCTTTAATAACGGCAGCTGCTGCTTTAGCTTGGTCAGCCGTTGCCATTTGAAAAGTAAGCGGATACATACCAGCTAAAGAAGGAATATTGGTAAAAGTTTGCGCAACAAAATCATAATCTTGGAAATAGCCTATTTCTTTGTCCCAACATATATTTAATAAAGCAGCCTTTCGCAAATCCGCCTTTTGGGTATATAAATTCGCTATTTCTTGGCTACCATTTAAGGCATTTGCTTTCGCCAAAACCATTTCTAAATTATACAATAGTGCATTTAAGTCAACAGGAATAATATCGGTCGTATGAATGGTCGATAATTTTTGTGGATCCTTAAACCAACGACTACTAAAATCCCAACCAGATTCGCAAGCAGCTCTTAAATCACTATAAACCTGTTTAGCAGGACGACTACTTTCTTTGATGGTTTCTACATCCTCTCGATAACTTTCTGCCCTAGGAAAATCGCCTTTATCGAAATAGCGATTCATAATACTCCCATTTGGTAAACGAACCACCTTCTTATGCGTTGGATTTTTAGCATTTACTTGAGTTAAGCCATCCATCCAATAATCATATTCTTTGGTCAATTGAGGTAAAAAAGTGACTAAGGTATTTTCTCCTTTTTGTTCTGCTAATAATTGTACCATTCTAGCGAAAAAAGGCGGCTGTGAACGGGTTAAAAAATAGGTTCGATTACCATTTGGGATAAATCCAACGGTATCAATTATATGGGCAAAATTTTTAACCATATTTTCAATCATGCCCGTTCTGTTGGCTGCTTGTAAACCCAACATGGTGAAATAACTATCCCAATAGTAGATTTCTCCAAAACGACCACCCGGAACAATATACTCATTCGGTAAACCAATCAAACTGCCTGGATCAGCCGCATCTGGTTGGCGGGTTAAAATGGGCCATAAAGAATTGATATGTTCGCTGACACTTTTGCTAGTATCTGTTTTGAAACCAGAAGCATATTGCACAGGTTTTTCAAAATGAGCTAATACAAAATCACTTAGATTAAAATCAGGTTTATCTTTTTCGGCGGCATAGTTAGCCATGATTTGTGCAGTCGTAAACTTAGGGGTACAATCGACAAATGTTTTCCCATCAGGAAATACTTGATTAAGTTGAACCTGTTCAAATAATTGTCCAAACCGTTCATTGGGTGGCAAATCCTTTTTAGTTTCTACTGCAGTTTCTTCCATCTTAGGTGCATTTTTACAAGAAAAAGCGAATACGCAAAAAGAGAATAGCAGCGTAGTTGATAAAATTTTCATACGATGACTTATTTAGTTTTATTTACTATTCGGCAAAGGACTAATCAGGCTGACCGCAAATGCGAATTCGTAACCGCCAATTTCAATTGGCTGGTTGAAAATCAGCACTTTACATAGAACTAGCCAAATGAATTTGGCTGTTACAAGTTATTTGCGGTCAGCCTCTAGCCAAGTAGTAACTAGTTTTATACAATAGATTTAGTTCGGTTTATGGCCTGCTGCACAAATTAAATGAGCAGAGACACGACCATTTTTCTGCATGATTTATTTGACAAAAATCAAAATAGCACCAATAGCGGTAACGACCAATAAAAACTGGCGGAAAAATTTTTCAGAAAAATAACTGACTAATTTTACCCCCAAGAAAAAGCCAATAACTACAAATGGCAATAAAGTTAAATTGATTTGTAGGGTATCCCAAGTAATCGTTTTCCAATAAAAAACATGGAAAGGGATTTTAAAATTATTCACAATAAAAAAGACCCAAGCAGAAGTACCTAAAATTTCGTTTTTAGGCAATCGAGTGGCTAAAAAGAAAAGATTGGCAAAGGGACCTGCTAAGTTACCAATCATCGTAGTAAATCCTGCGGCAAAACCTACTGTTCCTCCAAATAAACGATTTTCAGGTAGCATACGTTTACTGCTAGATTCTGAAAACCACATAAAAAGAACACTAATTAAAATAATCCCACCCATCCAGTTTTTAAAAATGGTTTCAGGTAAATCTTTTCCTACCAAAGAAGCCACAATTACGCCTATTAACATCCAAGGTAAAAAATGGACTAAATATTTCCATTTAGTATACTTTTTAAAATAGATGACTGCCATAATATCACCTGCAATTAACAACGGCAAAATAATACCAGTAGAACTTTTAGCACCATACGCGAGGACCATTAAGGTGACCGTAAGAATGGTAATACCTTTGATCCCCCCTTTTCCAAGACCAAGAAGAAAAGCAGCAAGAAATGCTAAGATTAAGTTAAACTCCATGGTTTATGGAATGAATTTAAAGTGTGATAGAACTAAATCGCATCTTAATTTATTTTAATAGGATCAAAGGTAATGGTTCATTGGCAAACCGAGAATAATAAAGCCTTTGATAATTTAGAATTAAATCTTTTTTTTGTGTTTTTTTAGAACATAGGATGATTAGGTTAGCAACTTATATAAAAATTGCTGGTCGTTGAGGATAAATAACTTTTAGAAAGTAATGATAAAAATGCAGCGAATAACTATTGCCCTTCTATTTTTTATGTTGAGTACTACTTGGTTGGTTGGGCAAGAATGGGTAGACCGAGAGGATTGGCCGACCGATTTTCCAAGACCTGAAAAAACGGAGAGAAGTTTATTCTTTATTCAAAGAAATTTAAATAAACATACCATTGTTTATGATTTGAATCTAAAAGAAGATGGTACTTTAGATACCTCAGAACCAATAGATAATTATTGGCGGCAATATGCCAGTACTGGTCAACGGCGAGAATTAAGTTGGTTGGAATCTTGGTTGGCTTATGGCTATCGAGTGAAAAAGAGAAAGCAAAATGCTTTGCAAATAAAATTAAGAGCGCATAAAGAAAGATACATCGAACTTCGGAAAGAGGGGGATAGATGGCGAGCGGTGATTACTATTAATGGAGAAGATAGCTACCTCACGAATATCTATGCTTATGCCGATGAATCAGGAATTTTGCCAGATGTAAAGCATGTAGACTTATTTGGGATAAATATCAAAACAGGCGCAGTTGTAAAGGAAAGAATTTATGATTAAGGGCTGAAAAAATAGGATTATATCAGGTTGTAATTTTTATTTTTTTTACTCATTTGTAAAATTCTGCCTAAAATAAATAGAAGAAAAACTAAATTTCCTAACATACTACTTCTTTTTTTGCCAGAAACTTTCATTTGCTTATAATTTCCCCTATTTTTATGCCAAGATATACCTCTTCATAAAAGCTTTGAGCTTTAAAAGCAATAAAGCACTTACCAGAAGGAAAGATTCGATAAAAATAATTTTTTACTAGCAAAATCGTTAGTAAGCTTAAACGTTGTTGTGAATGCCTTAAAAAACTTAGGTTTGTGAGGCATTCACACAATACTTTAGTAATAATAAATTAATAAGTTAGACATCTAAAGGAGCAAAAGCTGTCCTCCCAGATGTTCAAGTTATTGTTTCGTCGTTACTTAAGTACTATTTTACAATTTCCATTATTCTTTAACATAACCGGACAACTATGAGATTTCTTCAAAAGACTTGGGTCATTTTGCTAGGTATTTGTTTACTGCCTTTAGCTTTATCTGCCCAAAGTGGTCTTCGAAAAAAAGCGGATAAATATTATCAGATTCACGATTATGAGGAAGCGATTAAAACCTACCTTCGTTACATCAATAAAAATAGAAACGAATTAACACCAAAGGCTAGATTAGCAGATAGTTATAGACATGTTAATCAATTAGAAGAGGCAGCAAAATGGTATGCCGAAGTTGTCAATAGCAATAAAATTCAACCCGAATTTTACTTTCAATACGCACAAACTTTAAAGGGCTTAGGAAAGTATCAAGAAGCTCGAAAGTGGTTTTTAAAGTATGCAGAAAGCAACCCCGAAAAAGGACTGCACTACGCAGGAAGTATTCAGCATGCGATGGATAAGTTGGGTAGCCCTGCAGCCTATCGAATTAACGCAGAATTTGTTAATACGGGGGCGTCAGATTTTGCCCCTACTTTTTTCAAAGACCAAGTTGTCTTTGCATCCTCTAGAATTGATTATAGTGGAAGTAGTAAAGCTAGGGATGAGGTGAATTATCCATTCATCACAGGAAGAGACCAGAATAATTACCTTAGAAAACCAGCATTATTACACCAAAGAATGAAAGCGGCTAATGAGGGACCAATCGCTTATTCTAAAGATGGGCGTTGGGTGGCACTCACCAGAAATAATTTTGTCAATGGAAAAAGACAGATACCTTCTAGTGGTGTGAACTTGAATTTACAAATTGCAGAAGCATTGCCGAATGGAGAATGGCAAAATGAAAAATATTTCCAGTATAATGGCGCTAATTTCTCTACCGCTTATCCTTCTTTTTCTCCTGATGGGAACACCTTATATTTTTCTTCCAATCGACCTGATGGTTTTGGAGGGTTTGATATATTTGTAACTTACCGAGTGGGGAATACTTGGACAACTCCAGAAAATCTTGGACCAACCGTCAATACCCAAGGAGATGAAATTACGCCATTTTTTGATGGAGAAGATTTATATTTTGCTTCTAATTGGCATAAAGGGATGGGCGGATTAGATGTATTTAGAGCTGTTAAAACAGGGGGTAATTGGGATAGAGTGTATCACTTAGATACCAATATCAATACTTCTAGAGACGATTATGGATTTATTTATGATAAAGATAAGAACTTAGGGTATTTGGTATCTAACCGTCCAGGAGGAAAAGGACAAGAAGACATTTACCGTGTGTCTAAATCTTCTGATAACCTAGAAATCACCGTTTTAGACGAATTAAGTATGCAGCCTGTAGTTGGCGCCGACATTGATTTTTCTTCTTGCGGTCAACCTACTTTTGTCACCGATATTAGTGGACGCCACATTCTACAAGTACCGCAAGGGCTTAATTGTCAAGCGGTTATTAGAAAGGCAGGCTACTTGTCAAGTACCTTGAATGTTTCGCAAAATCAATTAGGGGGCGCACAAAGTTTACAAGTATTATTAAGACGTTCAGATGCAATTGGCGGAGGGGGAACTACTCCTAATGTCAATGTCAACGGTTATATCGGTCAGGTGTATGATATTACAAGTGGTTCGGATGTACCTTCTGTGTTCGTGGCAGCAACAAATCAACAGACAGGAAGAACGTTAGAAACTAGAACAGATGGTGCAGGAAGGTATTCTTTATCTTTAGAACCTTATAATAATTACTTAATCACTTATTCCAAGCCTGGTTATTATGACGTAAGTCGAAATATTAACACAGGTAATGGACAAGAAAGAAATATTTTAGGCAGCTATCCCCTCCGTACTTCAGGCGTCACGCCACCTGTAACGAATACTGGAAATGGAGGAACGGCTCAACCAAATATTGGTACTGGTTTTGCGATTCAAGTCGCTGCCTTTAATTCTTCTAGAACAACGGATTTAAGTCGTTTCAAAGCTTTAGGAACGATTGGCAATGTGTACAATAGATATGAAGGCAGTAAAACCAAAGTAAGAGTTGGTGTTTTTGCTACTAGAGCAGAGGCTTCGGCTGCGGCTAAACAAGCCAAAGCAAAAGGATTCAAAGATTGTTTTGTCGTTTCAGAATCTTTAGAAGGTTTAGGGCAAGAAGTAGTTGTTAACAATACGACTGGTAGCACAGATGTTGCTAAAGGAAATAATACCAATGTCGGGGCAGGTACTTCCTTAGGTTATAAAGTAAGATTAGCAGCGTATAAAAAGCCACAATATTTCCAACGAGCTAAAGTAGAAACTATTGGTTTGGTAGAGCAAAGAACGAAAGGTCCTTGGACGATCATGTTATTGGCAGGTTATAGCAATTTAGGCGAAGCGCAAAGAGCTGCCGATGCTGCCAAAACTGCTGGTTTTCCACAGGCGCATGTGGTCATGGATAATGGGGCAGAATTGACAAAAGTTAGATAGAAATTAAAAAATGATAAACGATGAATGAAAATTCGTCAATTATTGATTGTCGATATTAAATCTTAAAAAATAGCGATTTCCTAAGGGAAGTCGCTATTTTTTTTGCGCAAACTTTAAGTACCTTTATGTCCCATTTGAAAATTGAAAATTATAAATTGAAAATTTCAAAAGATGCTACAACCATTAGCGGAAAGAATGCGGCCGAAAACATTAAATACTTATGTTGGACAAGAGCACCTAACAGGGCAGGGGGCAGTATTGCGGCAATCCATCGAATCGGGTAAAATACCTTCTTTCATATTATGGGGCCCTCCTGGTGTTGGTAAAACGACTTTAGCAACGATCATTGCCAACCAATTAGATCGCCCTTTTCATACCTTGAGTGCCGTAAGTTCTGGGGTAAAGGATGTGAGAGAAACAATTGCCAAAGCAAAAAAACAACAGTTCTTTAATCGACCCAATCCGATTTTATTTATTGATGAGATTCATCGTTTTAATAAAGCGCAGCAAGATTCTTTATTAGGAGCAGTAGAAAAAGGGACGATTACTTTAATTGGAGCCACTACCGAAAATCCTTCTTTTGAAGTTATTTCTGCCTTATTAAGTCGTGCCCAAGTCTACGTTTTAAAGCATTTAACTAAAGAACAACTCATTAATTTAGTAGATCGAGCCTTAGCAGAAGATGAATTTTTGCAAAAGAAACCGATTGAGGTGGAAGAGTACGATGCACTTTTATTATACTCAGGTGGTGATGCTCGGAAACTAATGAATGTCTTAGAATTAGTGACCAATTTTCAAGAAGGAACAACCAAATTGGTGATTACCAATGATTTGGTCAAACAAAAGGTACAGCAGAATATAGCCGTTTATGATAAAGCGGGAGACCAACATTATGATATCGCTTCTGCCTTTATCAAATCTATTAGAGGAAGTGATCCCAATGCCGCCGTCTATTATTTAGCTCGGATGATTGAAGGGGGAGAAGACATTAAATTTATTGCTCGCCGAATGATGATTGCGGCTTCCGAAGATATTGGCTTAGCTAATCCAAATGCTTTATTAATGGCTACAACTGCGTTTCAGGCGGCAACGGCAGTCGGTTTGCCAGAAGCCAGAATTATCTTATCCCAAGCCACCGTTTATTTAGCGACTTCTCCGAAGAGTAATTCGACTTATATGGCCATCAATAAGGCACAAAAATTAGTGCGAGAAACAGGTGGTTTACCTGTCCCCTTAGAGATTAGAAATGCGCCTACTCGCCTAATGAAAAACCTAAACTATGGCAAAGGATATAAATATGCCCATGCAGAAAAAGACAACTTTGCAGAGATGGAATTTATGCCAGAGGCGATTAAAGGAACGACTTTATTTGAACCCAAGGCTAATCCTACAGAAGAGAAGATTCGGGTGAAACTGCGGGGACTTTGGAAGGAGAAGTATGGGTATTGATTTGGAGAATTTTAACGACTTTATTAGATAAAGGTAAAACAAAATTAGTGACCTTAAGCAACTTAATTTTCTTCAAAATTTTTTACGAATTCATTTAATTCGTCATAAATTTTATTCTGACGCCTGACTAATAGTTCATACCCTTTTTTGGTAAATATCGTGTCTTCTTCAAACATTGAATACTTTAATTCAAGTATTTTTAATTCTTGCCTTTGTTCTGTATTTAGTTTATGATGCGGTAATAATTGGAACAATTCCTCAATTTCTCCTTGGACTAAAAGTTTAAATAGCTTTTCTTTTGAAGGAAGTTCAATTCCTCTATTGATGGTCATTTTAATATCATCCTTTATATCTAATTTTTTATTTCCTTTTTGTGTATTTATGAAATTTATTAACTCTTTAGTCACTTTTAAATTGAATCTTAGTATGGTTTTTAAACCATAAATAATCCCTCTGTTATAATTGTCTAAATAATCATTAAACATTTGATTTAAAGAGACTAAAGCCTTCTCATTTGGAAATTTTGTACTTATATTATTTACTACTAATTTGACCTTACCATTCCATAGTTTTTTTTCTAATTCTATGAATGAAAAATCACTTAAAGACGTCTTTTTCTTAAAAGAATAGGACGTATCGATTGTTTGGTTTTTAATTTTATTTATTAGATATTTTAAGCCATGCCGTATTCTATTCCATTCTATTTTTATTTCTTCACTATTCTCTGTGCCTAAAGCAATTTTTAACCTATATTCTTTATATCTTTTTTTGAGCATTTGTAGTAAAAGAAATTCTTCTGTTTCTCCTTTTTCTACCAATAAGAAATTATCAAGTAGTATAATTGTTTCCTCTAAACAATTTTTTGTATAAAATTCTATAGCTAAAGAGAAATCATCTTTTATTGAATATTTATTATTAACCAAATTGTCTACTAAAATGAGTATTAATTTAATTGCAAGAGAATAATGTATTTCAAGTTCATGATGTCTAATTGTACCTAATTTTTTATTTTTTTTAATTATATTTATCCTGCATGCCAGTAACAATATTTTTATTGATGCCTTAGCATCTTTTTTATATTTAATTCTAAGGAGATCTAATGCTTTTTCTAAATTATTTTGCCCAAGAAGATTAAATATATTTGAGAAACCTTGATAATGTTTTGGTTCAATACAATTTAATCGTTTAACGAATTCGTGTAATTCAAGATTTATAGATGCATTTAGTTCTTTTAGTGTACCTTTCGAATAGTTACAAATTTTTTCTTCAATATCTGTTCTTATTATCTTGTTTTGTATACTAACTAATAGGGATTCGTAACCGAAGGGAAGTTTTTTTCCCTTTAAGCAAAAATTTCTTAGCTCGATAACTGCATTATCATACTTACCTTCTTTAACATAACTTAAGACATTATCAAATTTGAAATATAAATGCTTGGGATATAGAATGAATTGACCTAAATCATCACCATTTACGCGTAGTGGCCGAAAAATAGGTGTTTGAGAATCATTCGTATCTTCTTGAACTTTAGTAATGACTTTAGATGCTAAGTCATTTATAGACAATGGCTTTTTGTTTCTTTTTAAGGTTTGTAAGAGGTATTTAGCAAAAGGACTATTTTCGCCAGGAGATCCGTCGAAAGCAACTTCTTTACTATGACTGGCTGATAACCCATATCTCGAAGGTCGTTTTTCGTCACCTCTTTCAAAATTACTTCTAGTGGTAGTAAATATTTTTCCTGAAAAACAAGCATCTACTATTATAAATAAGTGATGACATTTTATTAAGTTCAATCGGTCAATTAGCTCACTTATAGATATGTATTTTGAATCTTCATCAGAATCAGCATCAGCAGGAAGCCAATAACCAATCCCGTCATCATCAATACCATGACCAGAAAATGTTATGAGCAAATTATCATCAACATTAACTTTGTTTCTTAACCTTTTAAGTTCAAATAGAATTTTTTCTCTACTAGCATCTTGGTTAGTAAGTATTCTTGAATCTTCTTCTTGGAATTGATAGTCATTAATAGTGGTTATTCCAAAATAAATCAGACCACGCGTGCTCGCGTATACCTGCGAGCGCACCCGCATGCGTGAAAAAAAAATTTGGATATTCCAAAAAAAATTCTCAAAATGTGAAATGAATTATGAAAATATTAGAACACGGACAACTCAATTTGAAAGCCTTACAGGCTTAAAAGTGGAAGAATTCGACCATTTACTATCTGTTTTTGCAAGTAAATGGCGTAATTACTACCGAATTCACCGAATTAATGGGCAAAAAAGACCTGCACCAATTATGAATCCAGATAAAGCGACTAAATCATTACCTAGTATAGATGAAAAATTATTTTTCATTTTAATTTATTTGAAAAACTATTCTCTACAAGAAATGCTTGCTGCTAGTTTTGGATTTTCTCAATCCCAAGCAAGTAAATGGCAAAAAATATTAGCGCCTTTACTGCATGAGAGTCTTAAGCGTTTAGAAATGTTGCCTACTAGAAATGGGCATCAAGTAGCTCAAATCTTGAATAAACTTGGCGAAGACAAATGTTTTCAAGACGCAAGTGAAAGAAGAATTAATCGACCAGGTGAACAAACCACTCAAGAAGAATTTTATAGTGGTAAAAAAAAAGACCACACGATTAAAAATAATTTTGTAACTGCTGAAAGTCAATATGTTGTGTACTTGAGCCCGACTCATGAAGGTATAATGAATGATAAAAAAATAGCAGATGAAGATGAACTCATTTTTCCTGATGACATCCAGCTATTTCAAGACATGGGGTATCAAGGATTTCAGCCTGAAAATGTTTTTATTGTTCAACCATTTAAAAAACCTAGAAAAGGTGAATTATCAGAACTCAAAAAATGGTTCAATCAATACGTTTCAAGAATAAGAATTTGCGTAGAGCATGCCATAAGTGGTATCAAGCGTTGCCGTATTGTCAAAGATAAATGCAGACACTTTCGCCAGCATTTTCGAGACCAGATAATTGACATTTGTACTGGACTCCATAATTTTAGGGTTTGTAGCCCTTTTCGAAAATATAACAAATGTAAATTCAAATGGTCTTCAAACTAATTTTGGAATAATCTCTAATGAGTATCTCTTTTAACTCAGAGGCATCCTTAACACAATTATTTAAAGGAGGTATTTTATTAGTGTAATCATCAATGGCTATTTGGAATAGGTGATTTTTACGATTTTTATGGCTTTTTATTTTGATAACCCCCATTTATTTTTGATTCTTGAAAATCATAATTATGAAATTGAGTATCCGAAACTCAAGACCTACCAACTCCCAAAAAGCTTCCCAAACACCCCATCCGCATCACTAGCAAAATAGCTCCCCTCATTCAAAGAAGATTGAATAATATAAGGTGCCGTTCGAGTAGTATCTCTATAGGCTTTTACCAATATTGGATTAGCGATATTGTTCCCTTCTAAAGAAAGGGTTTTGTATAAGAGCGACTGGTTTTGAATCTCATCAAAATCATCGACAAAGGTGATACCTGAAATAGATTGTAAACCAGTTAAATAAGAGTTGATAGCGATAGAATCTACGGTTGCGCCATCCTGTGTCCAATCGGCTATCCCTTTTTGTAAAACAGTTGTTGTTCCTAAGGTGTTGATCGCAATTTGAGTCAAAGCGTCTTTGTTGACGGTAAGGATTTCTTTATTGCGATAAGCATCAAATCCTTGTCCCATCGTCATACTTAAAAAGCCATCAACGGCATATACTTCATTACCTTTGGTCAAACGCACATAAGAAATCCCTTGCCGAGATTGTTGATTAAAATTGAAGCGACCCACGATAAAATCTTCTAATAACTGATCGCCTGCAAAGGCTTTTACCCGACTGCCACTTGCTTCTTCCACCTCATAATCTGCCCATTTGTCGGCGTTCTTAGCAGCGACTCTTTTGGTCTTGATCAATGCTAAATTTCTTAGAATGGATTGGACAGCACCTTGATTGGCCTTGGTGGTGATATTACCTTTAGAAACGACCCAAAAGTCATTTTCTTTTTTCAACAATATTTCTTCTTGATTGTCACCTTTAGGGTATAAAAGAATAGAAGAAATAGCTGCGGTATCTAATTGGATTAATTCCGTTTTAAACGTTCGCGTCTTTTTCTCAAAAGCAAATTGAGAAGCTAGAAAGACGACTAACAAAGATAAAAAGATTAATAAGAGGGTTTTATTTTTCATATCAGCAACTTGTTGTCAATTTTCAATTTAAAATGTTCAATTTTCAATTTTCAAAATAATGATTTATTCAATTTGATGGGTAGCTCTAATTTTTAAGCATTTAGTGTTTTTTAACGACCGAGCTTATCAATATAAGGTTTTGAAAATTTTAAATTGAAAATTGAAAATTGATAAATCATACGTATCGTTCCTGCATCCGTTGCATTCTTAGGTTTCTAGCCTTAAAATTGCGATAAAGCGCATAAAATAAGACCAATAATAAAGGCAAACCAAAGTTGAGGTACTTAATCATATCTCGTTTACCTGAATTTTCATCGCCTAAATAAGCACTATCAATGGGTCGAGAAGCAACACCTTTCGTTCTTAATTCAATTAGTCCAGTATCATCGGATAACCAATCAATACTATTGACCATCAAGCTAGAATTATCAGAACGTTGGCCACCTTGTTGTCCTGCGGTAGCATAGTCACCATCTCCAAAAACGACTAGTTTGCCACCCGTCGTATTATTTTCTAAAACGCCCCCAACGACTAAGTTTCCAGTAGGTAAATCTGCTGCTGTCCATTTTCGTTGTACATCAAAACGATGGGGTGGTCGAATCGTCCCCGATTGGCTAGAAGAAAAAGCAATAGGCGTAAAAATAGCCGAGCTATCGCCTAAATACCGAATAGGACTGGCAAAAGGCATAATGATTTGTTCTAACCCCTTCGTAATTGGGTGATCCGCAAAATTGGAAATAAGTGGTAAAAAAGGAAAACTTACAGGCGTATTCATCATAAAAGGCCCTTGTCGTTGTTGAACTGTAACACTTCCACAACTCGCATCAATTAAGAAACTGCCTTCTACTTCTACGCCCTTATTCCTTAACCAAGTCTCTAAACCTGTGGTTAAATCAGTTCCTTGTGCATTTTGTAAATCACCATTCACTCGATTAACACTTACCATAATTTTACCACCTTGATTATAATAAGCATCTAATTTCGCAAAATGATTAGGAGGAATGGAGTCTTTTGGCGCTACAATGGCAATGGCCTTAAATCGACTAGCAATTTCAGGTTCTGTATTTAAATCAATATTTTCAACACTATAAAGAATGGAAAGCGATTGATAAACTTGTTGCAATTCAGACAAAGAAGGTTCGCCATGCCCTTGAACCAAACCAATCGACGGTTTTTCTAAAACTGCTAATTTTTTAATAGCAGTAGATAAGGAATATTCCATACCTGCCCCTGCTACTAAAACGGGGAGCACTTCCTTCTGTTCTCCAACTTGTAAGACTGCACCAGAAAAAACTTGCTGTTGCTTCACCTGATCTTTTTCCTCCACTCGAACCATTAGCGGTTGAATGCCATTCTGAATCGCTTCTTGTTGTTTTTCTTCGCCTTCACTTGGGTCAATAAATTCAAAATCTATCATTCCATTAGAAAGCGTGGCATATTCAAATAACATATCTTGAAAATCATTTTTGATTTTCTTCATTTGTTGTGGCATATCTTCAGAGAAATAAGCCGAAATAGTTAAAGGTTCTTCTAAGTCGCCAATAATATCTTTAGTGGCATCACTTAGAGTGAATTCTTTATCTTCGGTCAAATCTAACCGAAAAAAGAAACGACGGGAAAGCAGGTTGACTAACACCAGAATCCCAATAATTAATAAGACGGAGACGGTATTTTTCATTGTTTTATAAATTAATATAGATATTTTGTTTGGACGCAAATTTAAATAAAGCCTTTCAATTTTTGAAAAAAATAACCAATTAGAACAAATATTTTTTTGTTAAAACTATATTAGGAATGATGAACGGTAAATGATAAACGATGAATTTTAAAATAAAAAGGGCAAAATCCAAGAGGAGGATTATCCGAGGTATAATCCATCTGAGATAAAAATACACCAAACAGAATTTAGTACTATGGAAAAAAATCCGTTGGGAAAAACATCAATTATTCTATCTCGTATAAAAGCCACATCTTGCAACTAATATTTTACCTGAAAAATTAGAAAAAATGATCCTAGCCATCGACGTTCATTACAGAGAAGGAATAGCCAAAACAGTCAGTATCGAATTTGATAAATGGGAAGCCACTCAACCTAATCAAACACATATTATTGAAATTCTAGAAACGGCAAATTACGTACCCGGTCAATTTTATAAAAGAGAACTGCCGTGTATTTTGGAAGTATTAAAATTAAGTGATTTAACCCAAGTATCCACGATTATTGTAGATGGATATGTCTTTTTAGATGATGACCATAAAAAAGGATTAGGCAGTTATTTATTTGAGGCATTAGACGGTAAAATTCCAGTTGTAGGGGTAGCCAAAAGAAATTTTCATTCCATTGATAAATTAGCCAGACCGATTAAGAGAGGGGAGAGCAAAAATCCATTATACATTACCTGTCAAGGAGTTGATTTAGCGGAAATGGCTGCCAAGATACAAAGAATGGATGGCGATTTTAGAATCCCAACGCTATTGAAAATATTGGATATAGAAACGAAACGATAAGTAGGAGAAATAGGCATAAGTTAAAATTAAAAAACCTAAAATCCATTTCTTACCCGAACAGTTATGTATTTTTGCGAAACCCTAAATAAGTAATTGACTAAATGATAGGATGAGTAAATGCAAAGTCAAGCACTAAAGATTAGTAAGATACTCCAAATTGAGCTGATATTTATTCATCTTTAATCGCTCAAAATTTTATAATTAAATATCCTGTTTTATAAATTACCTGAGAAAATATAATACACATTTGGTTGAAAAAACTAACATAGCTACCTACTTTAGTGCGACCGAAAAGATACCGCTTTTTGATGTCCGAACCCCTGCTGAATTTTCAAAAGGACACATTCCGAACGCATTTAATTTAGCCTTATTCTCTAACGAAGAAAGAGCTGTTGTTGGGACTATCTACAAAAAAGAAAGCCCTAAACAAGCGATGTTGAAAGGCTTAGAATTTGTTGGGCCAAAGATGAGGCTGTTAATAGAAAAAGTAGAGCAAAAAACGGATAATAAAAAGGTAGCGGTACATTGTTGGCGTGGAGGAAAACGAAGCGGTAGTGTAGGATGGTTATTGGGAATGGCTGGATTTGAGGTACAGACCATTATAGGTGGTTATAAAGCTTATCGGAACTTTGTCCTGGATCAATTCCACCAACAAAAATTGGAATTATTAGTCCTAGGTGGCAAAACGGGTTGTGGTAAAACCAAGATTCTTCACGCTTTAAAGGAACAAGGAGAGCAGATTATAGATTTAGAAGGCTTAGCCCATCATAAAGGTTCTGCTTTTGGATTTATTGGAGAAGCGTCTGCACCAACTGTAGAACAATTTGAAAACAATCTTTATGAGACCATTACTAAATTGGATACCTCTCGAAGAATTTGGGTAGAGAATGAGAGTAAACGCATTGGAAAGGTGCTAATTCCTGAGGGATTCTGGCAACAATTGAAGGCTGCCCCTTTAGTGAATATAGCGCTACCTTTTGACGTTAGACTAATGGTTTCGATAGAAAACTATTCGACCGAAGCAAAAACAGAATTAGAAAGGGCTTTTTATAACATTAGAAAGCGATTAGGCGGACAAAATTACCAAAAGGCGCTAACTTATTTAGCCGATAATGATTTAAAATCAGCAGGGAGTATAGCCCTTAAATATTACGATAAGCAGTATCAATACATGTTGGAAAAGAACGAAACCAAAACGATTAAATATATTAATTTTAAAAAAGATGAGCCTTTAAAAATAGCTCAGTATTTAATCGCTTATGCGAATCGAGAATTTGTTATGTTGTAATAAACCATTTGACTTTAAATAATTAGCGACTAAGGTATCAGGAAATTTGTTTACGACAACCTGACACCCAACACCTTTAACCTGACACCTTTTACTTAATTTAAATCACGAAAAAAAGAAAGTGCCAAAAACATATAAACTAACGCAATATTCCCATGGTGCTGGCTGTGGTTGTAAAATTTCCCCTAAAGTTTTAGATACCATATTGAAGAAACAAGGAACTATTTCCAAGTTTCCTAACTTGATCGTAGGGAATGAAGAACGGGATGATGCAGCCGTAGTGGATTTAGGAGATGGCACAGGGATTGTCAGTACAACTGACTTTTTTATGCCCATCGTAGACGACCCCGAAGATTTTGGCCGAATCGCTTCGGTTAATGCGATTAGTGACATTTATGCGATGGGCGGAAAACCATTAGTCGCTATTGCTATTTTAGGTTGGCCAATTAACGAAATACCAGCAGAAGTGGCGAATAAAGTAATTGAAGGTGGCAGAAAAGCTTGTTTAGAAGCGGGAATAGCCCTAGCAGGTGGACATAGTATTGACAGCCCCGAACCGATTTTTGGTTTAGCTGTTACGGGGAGAGTGCCTCTGAAAAACTTGAAAAAGAATGGTGGGGCAACGGCAACTTGTCAATTATTTTTAACCAAACCTTTAGGGGTTGGCATTTTATCGACGGCACAAAAGCAAAATAAATTGCGTCCTGCCGAACAATTCATGGCAAGGAACAGCATGGTGCAATTAAATAAGATAGGAGCAATTTTTGCCAATTTACCCTATATCAAAGCCATGACGGATGTAACTGGTTTTGGTTTATTAGGTCATTTAACAGAAATGTGTGCAGCCAGTAATTTATCCGCCAAAATTGATTTTGATAAAGTACCTTTGTTGGATAAAGCGGCCCTGGATTATTATTTGAAAGCGGGGTGTATACCCGGTGGAACGAAACGTAATTGGGCCAGTTACGGACATAAAATAGGTGAATTAACAGATTATCAAAAAAATATATTAGCTGATCCGCAAACGAGTGGAGGACTTTTAGTAGCAGTTGAATCTGCGGAAGTCAATAACTTTTTAAAAATTACCAAGGCAGAAGGTTTGGCATTAGCGCCTATAGGGCATTTTACTGGATTAGGGGATAAACTAGTCGAAATTTATTAACCTATATACCTTTAAACCTTCCTACCTTTAAACTTAATAAGAAATGCAATTAATAGACGGAAAGGCATTAGCCAATACGATAAAAGAAGAAATAGCAGTAGAAGTCGCTCAATTAAAAGAAGCAGGCGGTAAAACACCACATTTAGCAGCGGTTTTAATTGGAGATGATCCTGCAAGTGCGGTATATGTACGTAATAAAGTACGAGCTTGTGAAAAAGTTGGTTTTAAATCGACTTTAATCCGAAGAGGTGCAGAGGCAACTCAGGAAGAAGTAATGGCGATTGTACAACAATTAAATGAAGACCCAGATATTGATGGATTTATTGTGCAATTACCTCTGCCCAAGCATATTGACGAAGAAAAGGTCAACTTAGCGATTGATCCTAAAAAAGATGTCGATGGTTTTCATCCAATGAATGTAGGGCGGATGGCTTTGGGTTTACCTAGTTACTTACCTGCCACGCCTTTTGGAATTATGCAAATGTTAGATCGTTATGAAATTGAAACGTCTGGAAAACATTGTGTGGTAATAGGCAGAAGTAATATTGTGGGCACCCCAATGAGTATCTTATTATCCAGAAAAGCGAAAGTAGGAAATTGTACGGTCACCTTAACGCATAGTAGAACTAAAGATTTAAAAGCCGAAACACTACGAGCTGATATTATTATCGCTGCCATTGGCCGCCCTGACTATTTGACCGCAGATATGGTAAAAGAAGGAGTGGTGATTATTGATGTAGGGATTAATAGAGTGGATGATGCGAGTAGGAAAAGAGGGTATCGTTTAGTCGGGGATGCTGATTTTGAGGCCATTGCACCTAAAAGTAGTTATATCACGCCCGTTCCTGGCGGTGTTGGTCCAATGACCATTACTTCTTTATTAATGAATACTTTGAAATCCGCTCGCAAGGAGATTTATGGGTAAGCCCCTGTTGCGAGGTTGCCTTGTTGCAATGTAGTAGTGCTAACAAGGCAACTTTCGATTCAAAACTACCGATTCTAAGACAAAATTTAATTTTTTTGATATAAAACTAGAAGTAATTACCCGTTTTTAAGTACTTTAGCTAAAAGCTCAGTTCCGCTATTTTCCAGTAACTTCCCAATATTAATTCGGCAAGTAATATTGCTAGAAAATTTTAGCGAAAATCTTAATAAAATCATCAAGTAACTTCCTGTTACTGGTTGATTTTTTTCTAAAAATTTTCCAGTAATGGGAAGCTACTGGTTGATACCTAAATTCAAATTGAGCATTGAAGACTTGACGATTCTAAATACTAGTTTTGTATGAAAAAAAGAGTACATTTTATTTTATTAGGAATATTCCTAATTGGGATTGGAATAACCAGTTGGCAACACCAAGCATCAAACACTACCAATAATACACTACCGACCAAATTAACAGAAAAATACGCGCCAAGCGACCAATTTTTTCTCCAACGATCCTTCCCTGATGCTTCAGTTGATCTTAGCACTTATACCGAAGCGTTGAAGGTAGCTAAGTCTACCGCAAAATCCAGAAATAATAATAATTTTACTAAGAATTGGCAAACCGAAGGCCCTGGAAACCTAGGAGCTAGAGTAAATACCATTGCGGTACATCCAAGCAATGAGCAAATCATTTTTGCAGGCTATTCTGGTGGCGGTGTTTTTCGAACAATGAATGGTGGAGCTTCGTGGAAACCCATTTTTGACAACCAATTATTTTTAGCCATTGGAGATATAGTTTTTGACCCACAAGATGCCAATACGATTTATGTAGGAACGGGCGACCCAAATGTATCAGGTTTTCCATTTTTGGGAGATGGCGTTTATAAAAGTAGTGATTTAGGGCAGACCTGGAAATACATTGGGCTAGAAGAACTACGAATCATTTCTAAAATAATCATTGATCCAACCGACAGCAAAACTATTTATGTAGCGGCAATGGGTTTACCATTTGAACCGAATACTAATAAAGGTTTATACAAAACAACGAATGGAGGCGAGACTTGGGACCAAGTTCTTTTTCTTGGCGGCATTACAGGCGTTATTGATATGGTTTTTGATGAAAATAACCCGAATACTTTATATGCGGCTGGTTGGGATAGATTGCGAAATAATCAAATCTCCGAAACGAAAGGACAAGGGGCAAAAATTTATAAATCCACGGATGGTGGACTCAACTGGAAGCAACTGACAGGTGGTCTACCATTAGACGATCAATCTAGAATTGGTTTAGCTGTGACCAATGACGGTGTATTAGCAGTTTATGTAGATCCAAGCCATAATTTTCAAGGACTGTATAAAACGACAGACGGAGGAAATAGTTGGCTTAGACTACCAACGGATAATGAGGATAGTGGCTTTAATAATGGTATTTTTGGTGGATTTGGTTGGTATTTTGCTAAAATTAGAGTGAATCCAAAAGATGATCAAGATATTTCTGTATTGGGTGTACAAGCCTTTCGATCCAGAGATGGCGGCAATACTTGGCGATTAATCAATCAAACGTCAACGATAGGTGTCCATCCTGATATTCACGAATTAGTTTTCACCAATGATGGAAAAGCATTACTAGGAACAGACGGTGGCATGTATCGTTTTGAAGAAAATGGATTTAATTGGGAGGATATTGAAAATATTCCTGCGACTCAAGTTTATCGAGTGGCTTATAATCCACATAGGCCCGAAAACTACTATGCAGGTACTCAAGACAATGGAACGGCTGGAGGAAACCATGAGGCTATTAACAACTGGGAAAAAATATTTGGGGCAGATGGTTTTCAAATGGTTTTTCATCCAACAAACCCCAATATCTTTTATGCCGAATCTCAAAATGGAAATATTAATGTTACCATAGACGGAGGAGAAACATGGGAAAATGCTAGAGCCGGAATTGATCCGAATGACAGAAAAAATTGGGACACGCCTTATTTCTTAAGTACCCATAATGCCAATACCTTATATACGGTAACGCATCGAGTTTACAGAAGTACCATAGGGGCAATCCCTAATTGGTTAGCAATCAGTCCCGATTTGACGGATGGCCCGACGGAAAACCTTCGTCAAACTATTTCAACGATTCACCAGTCGCCGCTTGACGCGAATATTTTATACGCAGGTACAACCGATGGGAATATCTGGCGCTCCTTAAATGAAGGCACCAATTGGGAACAACTAAATGGTTTGCCAAAAAGATACTTTACCGAAGTAGTCGCTTCTGCGGATGTAGCAAGTACCGTTTTTGCTACTATTTCAGGCTATAAAGACAATGAAAATACGCCGCATATTTATAAATCTACCGATTACGGAGACAGTTGGGAAACCATTGCAGGAAATTTACCTCCTTTAGCGATTAATGCCTTGCAAGTTATTCCCGGCTATGACGACCAAATCTTATTTGTAGGAACGGACGGTGGCGTTTATGGCACCATAGATGGCGGTTTAGTTTGGGAAAGAGTAGGGGAGAACATGCCTATTATTGCGACTTATGATTTGGAGTGGAATCGGGGAGAAAATACCCTTGTGGCAGGAACTTTTGCTCGTTCTGTATTGTCTTATGATTTAACAGGAATTGTAGCAGGTGATAATTTATCTTCCGTAAAATTCCAGACCCAAGTAGATAACGAACTAAAATTATATCCTAATCCTGTTAGTAATGATTTAACTTTGGAGTTTTCTAACACTCGACCTAGTAAAAATGTATTTATTGCTATTTATACAATGGATGGAAGATTGGTGAAAGAAGCGATAGAGAGAACGGATAGAGCAGTCGTTTGGAACGTTAATGTAAGTGATTTACCTACTGGAACTTATTTAGTGAAGGTGCAGGGGGAGTTGTTTAGTTTTACGGAACGATTTGTGAAGATTTGAAACGGATAAAGTAATATACCTAATCCTTCCAAAGTAAATAAAAATTTGCCAGTTTCTGTATTTAAAATTCCTGAACCACTATCTAAGCTAGCTATCCAAAGCTCTGTAGCCGACTTTTTAGCTAAATCATAGATAATATTATAGTTGGTATTTTTTTCGGACCATGCTCTTTGGTTGGATACAAAGTATTCCCAACTTTTATCATCGGTGTTAAATGCCACTACCCCCGCACTATAAGTTCCTAACCAGACTAAACCAGGTTTTTCCATAAATAGGGCATTAATCGCCGTATTTTCTGAATTCGGGGCAGTTGATGGAAAATGGTCAATTTTTTCTGTTTTTTTGTTAAAGCTATATAACCCATCATTCCCAGCTAACCATAAAATATTAGGATCTCCAACATCCTCCAATATATCCACTACCGAATTTTGTCTAAGCCTTTCTTGTTCTGTTAATAAATTTTCTTTTAGTTCAAATTGTTTAAACGTTTTTTTGATTGGATCAAATCGAACTAAGCCATCATCAAAACAACCAATCCAGATAATGCCCGCTTGGCCAATGGTGACTGCCATTTCACTCGAAAGGACTAAATCAGTCTGGATTTTAAAGTTTGACTAATAGCCAAACATAATGCCTTTCTCTTTTAATGCTTCAAGCGCTCTTTCTTCTTTTGGGTCATGCGATTTAACGGGGATACTAATTATCGTACCTAGTAATCCTCCTGCCAAAGTTAGTGGAGCCAATCCATAAATGAAATAACCAGTACCATCTGATGCCATCTCCACTCCCAATAATCCTAGCCCAATCCCTGCGCCTATAGCTGCACCTTTCCAAAAATTGTTTTTAAGCTTTCCTGTTTTTCTGGTGGTGACTTTACTGATAGAAGGTAGCGTTATTATTTTTTGATCTTTTTTGGTCAATTTTTTAAAATGGGAATAACGTTTAATGTGTTTACTTTTAGGGAGTAGGATGATTGCTTCATCCGTAACTTTATAAATCACTCCTTTTATCGTTTTTTTTGTTTTTAATTTTACCACAGCATCATATTTTTTGATTAGTTTATATTGCGCTGCTGTTGGTGAATTTTCTTGAGTATCCTGATTCAATTGGGCGAAAGCCATAAATGGAAGGAGCAGGAAAATTGCAAAAAAATAGCTGGTTTTAATTTTCATAGACTTTATATTTTATTGAAAGTTCGTTTTGAAACCCTTAAAAAAAAATGTTTTTAACGTAAAATTTAAAACCCTCCGTTGACATAAGCTAAAATTAATAAGCCCCATCCTACTATAATACCTATGCCTACGACCAATCCTGTAATCGCTGCTCCTGAGCCTTTTTTCTTATCGGGGTTTTTCTTAATTTTTTTTATAGCTATCGCACTAAGAATAATACCAATAATTGCTGCAATTATAGAAAAGAAAAATAAACCACCACTACCACCACCAGAGATAAGGAGGAAAGAAAACAATGCACCTAGTAGAGAAGCGACCAAACCAGAGACAGCAGTCCCCTCCACTTTTTTTGTTTCCTCCGTATTCACATTGGAAGGCATCTCCTTTTTGTCTAATTTTTTTGTCCACTTTTTAAGTATAGAATTAGCCAATATTTTTTGAAAAAAGCCTACTTTCTTTTTGCGAATTTTTGGCTTGGCAGCAACTGGTTTGGACATTTTTTGCTGTGAGGTCTTTTCTTTGGAGGCTTTATAAGGGGTGGCAAAATTAGCATTACTAACTGTTGAGATAATCAATAATAATAGCAGTCTTAAAGCAAATTTCATAATTTAGGATTTTTTAAATTTTAGGTGATGTATTAAAATTGTTGACAGGTGCAAGTTGATGGTGGGGGATACTTTCAAAGTATCCTTCACCATCAATCCCTTTAGTACACCACTAAATTTTATTTAGTTAATAATGCAGTCGATAGATCGCCTCTATTCGAATAAACAGCCCACCACTCATGATAGGATTAAGTTGAGTGCGGTGGTCTCCTATACCAATAAGTGGCAACATCAAATCTACTTTCTCCCCATCCGCATATACGCCATAAGTATTGGTGGTATAACCGATTTTAGCACGAAGCAACACCTTTTTTGGTAGGGCATTAAATTGTAGGTAACCAGAAAATTCTAAAGGATTTTTTTCAACGTATAAGGAAGATTCATTGTCTTGGGTTAAATTGAAACTGCGCACTATACCAGAAAAATCGAAGCCTATACGAGTGTTTTTTACAGGATAACTAATATCGAACGCATTTGGAAGGAGCGCATTAATGACTAAACCATTAGTAGAGTTTTTATAATAAATACCAAAGACTGGTGTAGCAAAGACACTAAACGCTTCTGTAGAGGCATAAGCGCCAAAGGAGAATTTCAGGTTTTTATTTTTCCTTTTTTCAAAAAGTACAATGCCGCCCATAAATAAATCCTTAGTTGAGATGTTTTTATAGTCGGAAGCAATCTTTGGTAAGAGGATTATTTTACTACTCCAAGTTTTAGAAAGGGTAGTAGATAAGCCCAATTTTAAAGTCGTACCATATAAAGTGGTGTGCTTGGCAGTAGGAAATAATTGGAGTTTATCCATCCTAAAATTCACTCCAGTAAGGAGTGCATGTTTATCATTGAGGACAATGGGAACAGTAAGTCCCATGTTAAATGTATTTATATCTGTACTACTGTTTGCTTCATTAAAAGCGGAATTAAATGCCGTCCCATAATCAATTTTTAGAATATCTATATATTGCTGAGCTTGCATAAATAAAGGAGCGAATAATAGAAGGACAATTAATTTTTTCATGGCTGAGGTTTTAATGCATTTTGTTTAAATAATTAATAACTCAAAGGTGCATTGATTAAAACCTAAAAACTTTCAATAGTGTAACAACCCCTTATAATGAGGTTACTATTTTACAGGGAGACATTTATACTGAGGTAACCTGATGAAAAATAAATAGTTGATTATCAGTCATTTACGAAGGAAAGAAGGGGCGTGTCCAAAAGTTTTGGCAAATACGTTAGAGAAATAAGCTACTTCTTTAAAACCCGTATCAAAAGCGATTGCGGTAATAGATTTGTCCGTAGTTAATAACATTTTTTTAGCTTCTTGAAGGCGGATATCCCGAATAAATAGTTGGGCAGATAGTCCCGTTAAGGCAGTTATTTTACGATGTACTTGTTGGCGACTTAGAAAAAGATTTTTACTAAGCAATGCTACACTAAAATCTGTATTATCCAAATTGTCTAAAACCAGTTGCCTAGCCCTTAAAACAAATTCATCTTCTATTTGAAGCGTAGGATGATTATCGGATAGCGGCAGGCTTCCATTCGCATATCGACTTTGTAATTTATTTCGGAGTTCTATTAACTTGCGTAGTCGAACGTCTAATTCTTGTGGCTCAAAGGGTTTTGCCAAATAAGCATCTGCTCCTCTTTCTAGCCCAGCGATTTTATCGACTATTGCTGCTTTTGCCGTTAATAAGATAATAGGAATATGGCTAGTTCTAGTATCTGTTTTCAAAGTAGTACATAATTCAAACCCATCTTTCTTTGGCATCATTACATCACTAATGATAATATCGGGCACTAATTCAATCGCCTTATCAATTCCTTCTTGTCCATCTTGGGCGAAAGCTAATTGATAGGCATCTTCCAAACAGGACTTTAAATAGGAAGTAACATCGATATTATCTTCTACAATTAGTATTTGGTGTGGAGTGGTTTGTTTTCCTGTTTCTGATAAGATAGTTGGAACGACCTCCTGTAATGCTGGTTTTTCCAAAATAAATGATGAATCTTCTAGTAAAGTCATCTCTTTTATGAATGGAGCCTGCTGAGTAACAGGAAGTACGACGGTAAAAGTAGTGCCTTCCTTAAGAATACTATGGACTTTAATTGTCCCTTCCAATAAATGAACCAATTCTTTGGTCAAAGCCAAACCAATACCTGTCCCTTGTTGGGTACTAGGCGTATTGATTTGGTAAAATCGGTCAAAAATAAAAGGGGTATTTTCTTTAGCAATACCAATGCCCGTATCGCTTACTTTGAGGATAATATGAGTAGATTCAGCTTTGCCAATATGCAAGGTAATTAAGCCTCCTGAGGGAGAAAATTTAATAGCATTAGATAAAAGATTCGATAGTATCTGCTGAATTTTCTCTCGATCAAAATCCATTTGAAAGGTTTCCATTTCGCGGGAAAAATGCATTCGGATATTTTTCGACTCGGCGAAAGAATGGAAGGATTCAAAAAGGTATTTTATAAAAAGGAGAATGTCGCCTTGTTCCATATGAAGCGGCATTGCCTTCGATTCCAGTTTGGGTAAATCCAACATTTGATTGATGAGTCCTAATAATTGTGTCCCATTTCGGTTGACTAAATTGACGGCTTCTTGAAAACGGAAAGTATTTCTGTCTTTAAAATACCGATTCATTTTATTCGTCATGCCTAAAATGACCGTCAAAGGCGTTCTAAATTCGTGGGTAATATTGGTGTAGAGGGCAGATTTACTTTTGTCTAAGGCTTCAATTTTTTTATTCTGGTCTTCCAAGAAAATAGACTTCTCTTCTAATGTTTTTTCATTATAGGTTTCTTTAACAAAAGCATTAAACAACTGATTAGAGACAATGAAACAAATCAAGGTAACACCGGATACCTCTAAAATATTCAATAATAATAATTCGATATGTTGATAATTTAAAACCACACAAACGACCAAAATAATCGCAAAACTAATCCCATTGAGTACCATTCTATCTTTATGAAGCATTAACACCCCAAAGTTGGCGATAATCATATACATGGTGTACATCGTCAAAGAGTCTCGGACTATTAAACTTAAAATAGCCATGGTAATTAGAAGCAAGCCAACAAAAATCGTCCAGCCATAAATCAAGGACTTTGTGTGTTTCCATTTTCCTATAGCAATGGTATTTTTATGATATTCGATTAGCCCCAACGGAATTAAGAATAAGGAAAAAAAAAGGTGGTTCAAAAAAAGAAAAAAATAGACATTGCCAAAAATTATTTTCCCTTCCGCAAACCTTAGGTAATCCAACACCATAAATAAAAAAAGGAACACAAAGCTCGCAAGTGAAATAATTTTAATCCTTTGGATATTTTCAATACGGAGCTTTAAAAGGAGTCGCTTTTTAATTTTTTCGGGTATTGGAAAGCGGAATGACTGGAAAGTTAATGGCATTTATCATTTTTTGAGGATTTGATTAGGTTAAAGATATGGATTCTTTTGGTTTATTTTTAGACATAGGCTGACTTATTACCAAACAAAAAAGCCCTTGAAATAAATATCATCTCAAGGGCTTTTTTGTATAAGCAGCACAAAAACTGTTCAGTTAGCAAAAGTTATAGTTGAAAATCAGAACTTTATTGCCAAATGAATAATAAACTATTTCACCGTATAATTAATCGTTTTATAGCCAATAGCCCCATCTTCACTTTGCGCCACCACTCTAATCTGGAAAGTACTGCGATCATCCGTTTGGAAATAATCGAAATTGGCTTTACCATCTTTTTTGGTGGTTAAATCAGCGTTCCAATAAACTTGTGGTCTAAAGAAAGGTTGAAAGCGGTTATTATTGATTTGTGCGGGATCAAAGACAGGAAAAGCTGCTTCTTTTTGAATACCATTAACAGTAATCACATTATTGGCTTCAAAAACAGGTAAACTTTCGATTTTGTCATAAGTGGTAATTTTCGTTACCCCATTAGAACCGAATAATTTATACTGCTTGTTAAGCTTTTTTAAATCGTAGAACAATTCTACTGTTTCGACATCTGTCATTCGCATTCTTGCCAAGAAATCTCCATTTCTAGTGACAATATCATCTACAATAATTAATGGTTTTCCTTTAAAGAATTTATCGTAAGCAGATTGATTTTTAGGATTATACATCTTAGCGATGTACGTACTATCTTGTAATTCAAAACGCAAAGGCGTTAAATTCTCTTTGAAGAAAATAGACATAAATTCAAAATCTTCATATTCTTTCGTAATAAAAGAAGCATCAGCTTTAATGGTTTTTCTACTTGTGGAATATTTCTCCGTTACCAAATTACTTTCTACAGAGCTATACCTTTGGAAAATTTTCTTACGTTGACGACTTAAGCCTAAATAAGTAGCAATTCGGTCATTGGTTGGTAGTGGTTGTAATGGAGTAATCGCCAATTGATTTTGCTCACTAATTCTAATCTGTTCATAATCTTCCTGTTGTCCAAGAATTTGGAAACCTCTATCGCCATAAAATTCAGGGATAGCTAAATAGAATTCTCCATTTTCATTAGTACGTGTATATAAAACTCTATCTTCTGTTCGAGAATAAGCGCCTAATACCTTAGCATCATGGGCATTTCCCTTATCTTGTTTAGCCATTCCTTTTAGGTAAAGTTTGTCACTAATGATACTAACAACTTCAGGATTAACCGTTGCTCCATTTCGCAAGTTGCCTGCATTCATTAAATCATCTCCCACTAAATCCCAATCGACTACCGAGACGGATAAGTTAGCTGCTACAGTAGCACCTGCTTTATTTTTTACGGTGATAGTCGGTGTTATTTTCTCTCTAGCGGTAAAAGAATTCTTAGGTAGTTGAATGGAAATATTTAGTTCATTCTCCATTTGCGCTGCGGGCTGCCCTAAATTAGCGGTGTTGCTAACCGTTTGGGCAACAGCTTCCAAATCATTATAAATAGGTAATTGGGTTTCTACTAATAATACTGGTTGTTTATTAGCTTTATTAATACCTGTAAATTGTAATAAATAATTTCCAGATTTTAAATTAAATGGAATTTTGTAATACCCATCTACGGCAGTATTCCCAGTTGTTTTTAAAAAAGAACTGTGTTGCACTAAGCCATTCTTATCTAAAACCGTTGCTCGAATGGCTACGGACTTGGCTTTAAAAGCTTGTGTTAGGTATAATTGGTACCAGACAATTTCTCCAGTAACATAAAAGGACTTGTCTAGGTGGACCACACATTTATCCTCAGCTACATTGGCCATGGCAGTTAGGGAGAAGGCCAGAATTAAGCAGCAGGATAAAATATTTTTGATTAGACGAGAAGAAGTAATCATATTATTTTTTTAGTATATTTTTTGCTAAAGTTGAATATTACGGTAGTAAAATAAGGTAACATCGCAATCTTAAGTATTCTATTCTAACAATTCAACAATTGTTATGAAATTAATTAATCCACCAAACAGGCCTAACTGTAGTTGAATTCGTAACAGAAGAACAATTACAGCAATCATTAGGCGCTTGCCCACCTTCACTTGGAGGTGCAGGACAAGGTAATGGTGGGTTATCCGCTAGATCTGGACTAACGTACACTCTTCTAATTGTTTCTTCTGTGGCATAGAAATAACCAAAAATATCTTCTTTGGGATCTTCTGTATTTACAAGGTTAGTAATTACTTTTCCTGCTGGTGCTTGGAAAAGATCGCCTGTTCTAGCCACCACATTACCCACTTGCGCCCAGTAATCGTAGGCTGTTTGCGTTAAAGATTGTTGAGAAACCGTTAAGTAGTACCCTTCTGCATAAATGGAACTGATGCCAGTATTTAATACCTCAAAATTATCAACTCTATCTACACTTAATTCTTGACCATTTAGAGAAATATAATTGGTTTGAGGAGAAGAGGTGATATAACAAGTTTTAGCTTCACTTTCGATAGCAGTTGGTCTACAAGCTCTAGCGCCATAAGATTCTGGGGAATCTGTAAATTGAAAAGTAGAAATAAATTCCCATAATAAACGAGCATTTTCTGAAGAATTTTCGGGCTTTAGCGGTGTACTAACAGAATAGGTTAATTGATCGAATGTCTTAGTATTTCCGTTGACATCTACGGTCTCAATTTGGGTTTTTGCTACCGTTAAATCTTCTACTGTTGGTGCAGGTAGTAATTCTTCTAAACTGGAAGAATAATTTCTATTATCAAAAGTAGCAACGTTTATTTTATAAGATTTACCATAATCAATCTTAAAGTTTGGATCATTATCAGGTACTTCCAAATAAAAAATACCATCTGCTCCTGTTGGTAATTCTACGGTGTTACCGCTTTCATCTTCAACGGTTACCAACCTTGCATCTAATAATCGAGGGACGTCCATGAAATTGAAAACGCCTCTAATGGTAACAGAAATATAAGAAGGATTGGCTTTTACGACCTTTCCTTGAATAGCAATCGCTTCGTCGATAGTGTCTGCACTCGCAAAATCTATTTCATCCAAACAACTGGAAAAGCAGAGGAATCCTACCGCAAAGATGGTGATAAGGGTAAAGCGTTCTATGAATTTTGATACTTTCATTGAATTAATTTTTAAATTTGAATGGGCCAAGGTGATTAACAAGGTTCATTCAAATTATTTGGTATTAGTTATATACTTAAATTGCTATATCGTTAAAATTGTTTTATTGTTAGGAAAACACATAGTCAAGCAACAATAAAACAATACAGCAATTCAACAATTTTTATCCTATAAAATCTCCAAGTTAAAGGTCAATGCAGGGAAAGCAGAACCTAAAATGGCTAGTTTATTAGCTTGTGGTCTTTGGAATGCTGCTTGCGTATAGAATACAGAGAAAGCATTTTTACGACCGTAAACATTATAAATAGAAATCGTCCAACTTGTCTTAAATTTATTGGTTTTTTTGTAACTTCTACCAATGGTATAAGCCAAATCCAAACGGTGATAAGCTGGAATTCTTACTTGGTTTCTTTCAGCATAAATAGGTACAATTAAGCCTCTTTCAGTTTCGTAATTACCCAAAGGCGGAGTAGCAGGTCTACCTGAACCATAATTAAAGTTAGCCGTAATCGTATGTCTTTGATTTGGATTATAATTTAAGACAACAGATAAATCGTGTGGTTTATCAAAATTACTTGGATACCAATCTCCCTTGTTGATTCCTTCGATCTGTAATTCTGTTCTAGACAGCGTATAACTAATAAACCCATTAAATGCACCTCGGTTCTTTTTAACACTCAATTCAACCCCTGCTGCTCGTCCAATACCATTAATAATTTCGGTCTCTAAGAAAGGATTGACATTTAACTCGGCAAAATCTTTATAATCAAAGGTCTGGTCAATATCTCTGGCAAAAATCTCTGCGGAAGTTTCCCATTGGTTATCATTAAAGTTTTTAAAGAAACCAATAGACGCATTATGAGAACGTTGTGGTTGAATATATTTAGTCGCTAATTGATACTGACTCGTTGGTGTAGGCGTATCGGTGTTGAAAATTTGATTAATGAACTGAGCAGTTCGGCTATAACCTGCTTTTACAGAAGTCCCTTTACTAATTCTATAACGGATAGAAAATCTAGGTTCTAAACTATTATAAGAGGCAATAGACCCTGACAATTCCTCTGAACCAATTAAGTTTTCAAGTGTACTATTGTCATCATTAGCATACAGATTAACTGTTTTTGGCCCTAAGAAATTATAAAGTGCAAATCTAAGGCCGGCAGAAACTTCCAATGCGGAAGATATTTCATAAGTAGCATTTACAAAAGCAGCAGATTCTAATCCTTTTTCTTGTTCTAGTCTACTTGGAATGACTTGTGATAATTCTCCTATTGGATTAATTTCTCCTGGTTCGGTAATATAGTAAATCGCAGAAAGTCCCATGTCTAAAGTCAATTCTTTTTGCGGACTATAAGTAAACTTGTCTTTGAATTTAATGTAAGAAAATTTATTATCTAAGGCAGCTCCTGTTAATTCTCCTAAATCAGTTTGTGTATTTTCGTAGGAACTTGCCACCAAAGAAAATTTATTATAGGCTAGGTCACTAACTGTTCTATTATAAATGAATTGCCCCATTAAAGTTTGGTAATTGAATCCAAATTCTTCGTTATAAGTAAAATCATCTGAAGAAGCATAAGCAGATAAAATAAACGTATTTTTATCATCTGCTCGATGGGTGTAGCGCAAATTGGCATCATAGAAAAAAGCAGAACTCTTTTTAACTTCTTCTACATTGATTAAATTTAATAACCAATTGGCGTAGGTAGAACGAAAACCAGCTAGGAAAGAACTTTTTCCATTGATGACAGGTCCTTCAAGAGAAAGTCTACTAGAAACGGGGCCTGCACCTCCTTTAATCTTAAACTCCTCAAAATTTCCATCTCTCATTTGTACATCTAATACAGAAGCCAAACGACCACCATATTGTGCAGGAATATTTCCTTTATATAAATCCACCCCCCGAATCAAATCTGGATTAAACGTACTAAAGAAACCCAAAGCGTGAGAGGCATTAAAAATAAACCCTTCATCTTGAATGACTAAGTTTTGGTCAACTGACCCCCCTCGAACATTAAAACCAGTTGCTCCTTCTCCAACAGTACTAACACCTGGATTCAATAATAAGGTTCTTACTACATCCGCTTCTCCAAACAGTGCAGGTAGTTTTTTAATGTCTTTAACATCTAAGGTAGTGACCCCAATTTGTACATTTTCTACGTTGGCATCAGCAGCCTGTGCTCGGACGATGACTTCTTCTAAGTTAATAGCCGATTTGAACATGTCAAAAGACATTTCTCCGTCACTATAGACTTCAATCTTTTTTCTGACATCTTCATAACCAATATATTGAACAGTCACCTCATATTCACCAACAGGTACATCCGCTTCAAAATTGCCATCAAAATCGGTTGCTGAACCAGAATTAAGCTCTGCAAAAAAGATAGTGGCCCCAATGATCGGTTCATCAGATTGTGCATCTTTGACCATTCCTTTGACCGTTGCTTTTCCAGATGGATTCATTTGAGCAACGTTACCAATAATAATTTTTCGCTTTTTTGCGCTTCGACTTTCATTATTATTTTGTGCTTCTTCTAAGGCTTGGTAATAATTAGAAGAGAAGCTTTCACTAATCACTCCTTGAGGTGCAATAATGATGGCATAATCTCTATAAAACATATAGCCTAAGCTGGTTTCCCGAAACAAGTCGGTTAACACTTCACTTAAAGGCGTTTTTTGAAAGTTTCTATTAATGGTTCGCTTAGGCAATTCCTCAGCTTGATAATAGAATTTTACATTCAAATCTTGTTCTAATTGACCCAAGACCGTAGGGATAGGGATATTCTTATAATTAGCGGTAATCTGAATGGAATCAGCCAGGTTAATTTGGCCAACTACGAAGGCAGGAGTAAACAATATTGCGATAAACGCAATTACGAACGTCAGGTTCTTCTTCATAAAACTAGTGATTCTATGAGGGGATAAACAAAAATGATAGTTTGATTCCCTCAATTTGAGTTATTTTTTCGCAAAGGTAAAAATATTCAAAAAACTAAAGTGTTTATTAATAAATAAATATCGAAATGTCTTGAAAATGTTGCTTTATGTAATGAAAATAAAGATTTATCAAGCAATTCTCAAAAAGTAATGTTTATGAAATCGCTTGTATCTTACATAATAGAAAGCATACATATCTTAAAATTTCTACTTCCAATAGTGTAATTGTAAGACAACAAGTTGCATGAAAAAATTATTTTATTTGTCTTTTAAACGGAAGTTTGTTTTGTTAAGGGTAGTTATGCGAAAAACATGAAAGAGATGTATTAGAAAAGACGCTTTGGTAAGTGGAAACACAACATTAAATTACAGCCGAAATTCAAAATGGGGATAACTTCTGATGGATGTTATTAAGCAAGAATTAGAATATAGGGTAAAACGAAAAAAATAACCTACCTGAATCCATTGGGGCATTAAATCCGTTGGGAATCAAATTAATGTAGTTTGACCAATGAATTTAATGCCCCAACGGATAGTTGTTTAAACTGTTAGATTCTTTTAACACACAATAATTTCAATCTAGACTTTTATTGCACTTTTGCAAATCTAGATTGAGATTGATTGAGGCCTTTAATTATTAGCTTACAAATTATTAGTCCCAAAAGTATCTCCATCTTGTAATTTACCAGATAGCAATCCTTTTTTGAACCAACGAACGCGTTGTTCAGAAGTACCATGTGTAAAAGAATCAGGTACTACGTAACCTCTAGACTTCTTTTGAATTCTATCATCACCGACGGCTGCTGCTGCTTGCACCGCTTCTTCTAAATCACCTTCTTCCAAAAAGCCTTTCATCTTTTGTCCATGATGCGCCCATACACCTGCTAAATAATCAGCCTGTAATTCTAAACGAACAGACATTTTATTACCTTCTGTTTTACTCATTCTTCGTTTTTGTTGTTCTACCTGAGTGGTAATATCCAATAAAAACTGAATATGGTGCGCTACTTCATGCGCCACAATGTAGGCCATAGCAAAGTCTCCTGAAGCACCAAATCGAGTCTGCAATTCTTGATAAAAACTAAGGTCAATGTATAATTTTTGGTCACCAGGACAGTAGAATGGCCCAGTAGCAGAACTAGCAGCACCACAAGCAGAAGTGGTCTGACGATCGTATAAAACTAAAACAGGTGCTTGGTAATTTCTACCTAACTGAGCTGGGAATTGAGCATTCCAAACGTCTTCTGTTTCCTTCAAAACAACTTTAACAAATTCACCAAGAGCATAATCTGGTCTACTTTCTAAATCAGCAGACTGACTTTGTTGAGTAGGGGCAGGTTGAGATTGTGCAGCATTTTGTAAAACTGCCATAGGGTCACCGCCTAAAAATAAAGCCAATACGGCCATAATAATTGCTCCAATTCCAATTCCGCCACCAACTCGTTTCATAGTTTGACCTCTACGGTCGTCAACATTTTTACTTCGTTCACTGTCTTGCCAACGCATAGTTTAATTTTTTTGTGATTAATGATTAATGGTACTCCACCCATTTACCTTATTGGGAGGCTAGTGAAAGGTTGGTTGAGTTTACTTATTGGGTTATCCAGTCACTAATTTTTGTTTGGTTGTACTATAAAAGTAATACAGCTTGTGTAAAAGTAAGGAAATAAAAAATAGATACATATAATTGCTTATTAATTTTCAATTTCAACATCAATTTTCAATTACTTTTGGTAGGTAGATTTGAGATTGAGATTGTTCCTTTTTCCCCAACGGATTTAATACCCAACGGATTTTTTTTATTTTTTTGAGGTTGAAGTTGAAGTTGAAGTTGAGTTTGAAGTTGAAACGATCCCCAAAACAAAAATAACCCATCACAAACGCGACGGGTTATTAGGTGTAAAATAGTGTTCCCTAATGTGTAGGGGGGTAAAGGTGTTAGTACCTATAAAAATTGAGAGGGTACTAGTTTCAAACTTTCGTGTTCTCAAAGCACGGGTATTTCACGGTGCATTTGCTGTCTTTTTGAGACATTTTTTTTATTAATTCCGTATTAATTACAGGATAACTGGATTATTCAGGATTTATAGGATTAGTAAAAATTTGATAATCTAGTAGCTCTGTTTTTTGATGAAAATTACTTTTCATCGGGTCATAAGTAGTCTTCATGATCGCAATAAATCAATTAATTCAATCTTGTAGTACCTGCTATTTCAGCAGCAACAATTCGTTGAGAACCAGCCTTAGAAGATTGAATTGATTGGGTATTGAGTGCTGTTTGTTCAGCATTCAATGAGGATGGAGTTAACCAAAATTTAGTGGTTTTTTCTTCATTAATAGCATCAGTACTAGCCTGTTGTAAAATAGGTTGACTAATAGCCAATAAGCCTAGTATACCGAATACGGTCAATAAAAAAGAACCAAATTTTTCTCTTTTAGCCTTCGCAGTAGCATCAGAGAAATTAAATTGTTGTAAAGAATCGAGGTTGTCGATGTGCTTCATGGGAAAATGTTGAATGGAGATTAAAAAGTTTGTTGTAATAGACAAACTCAAAATCAAACAACAAATAGCAACCAACCGAAGAAGTGAGGAATAAAAGGAATAGTTAAATGGCGATTAATTCAATATTCTATAGTAGCGAAAGCTATTGGGAAAATAATTGAACTTTTTTGCAATTAAACGCTTCTTTTAATTCAAAACTCAAAACCAGGAGGGTTCATTGTCTTTTGAATTTGAATTTTAAAGTGTTGTGTCAGTAGTGTCTAGTAATTTGCCTTGTAATCCCCTGTTTTTTTTGGATATGTTAGAATGAGTTGAGGGGACAACTACAAAAACTTTTAAAATCGTTTCAATTTTGAATATGTATCAACGTGAAGAATAGAACAAGAACTAAGCCAATATATGTTAAATTTTAACAATTTATTAAAATTTATAGATGTATTAGCTTAAAATTGAATAATTCAGTCGGCCGGATACCTAATATATTCGTACTACGATATAAAAATTTTGAGGAAAGTTATATTTTTCCTAGCCCCTTATCCAAAAATTATAGAGAGATATTACGACAACTATATCCGTATTATTTCTAAAATTTGAGTCTAAAATCATTCGTACCTTATGGTCTTTTCAAAGAACAAAAGCCTTGAATGATTCACCTAAATAATTGACCAATAAGCAGACAATCATTTTTGAGTAATAATGAAAAAAATAAGCTTACAAGCTAAAATCCACCTATTTTAATTTTAAAAATGGTTAGGTTTTCAAGCTGCAATTTTAAATTTTGCATTTTCCTTGTAGGTACGGTTTCTGGAAAAAAAAGAGAAGTGGTAAAAAATTACCCGCACATTAAGTGGGAATGTAAGATTTGAAAAACCTTAACTGTAGTAGATTTGTGTAATTACTGAGATTAGTAGGAAAGGAATAATTTCCTTTAGAAGTGTTTATTTTAAGTTTCATAGTGCATCTGTTTGAAAAAAGTGAAAAATTATTAACTTAGATGCTTAATTCGGTGATACAAATGTAAGGACTAAATGAGGTTAAAGTCAAATTTTATATATAAAAAAATATAATTTATTTTTATTTTTAATTTAACAATATTACAAGAAGTTGAAAATGAGGGGGTTAGAGAAATATTTTTTTGACGAATAATCCTCAATTTAATGCTAAAATGTACAGGTCGAATTCATTCGCCTGTACGAATTGAAAATTACACAAATGCAACCAACAGCTATATTGGATAGCCCAATTGAGTATTTAAAGGGGGTCGGACCAGCAAAGGGAGATTTACTCAAAAAGGAATTAAGTGTTTTTACTTTTCGGGATTTGCTTATGCATTTTCCTTTTCGCTATGTCGATAAAACAAAATTTCATAAAGTTCGAGATTTAAATGAGGATTCTGAGACGGTACAAATCAGAGGTACTTTACGTCGATTGGAAACGGTAGGAGATGGCAGAAAGAAACGGTTAGTGGGGCGATTTCGAGATGATACGGGCG
Source organism: Saprospiraceae bacterium (assembly GCA_965277445.1). GTDB lineage: Bacteria > Bacteroidota > Bacteroidia > Chitinophagales > Saprospiraceae > JAFMDF01. The sequence goes on from CBDICY010000013.1 coordinate 2,108,171, forward strand.
TGATAGACTTGGTTTGGTTTACGGGTGTTAGTTGGTTACAAAAGAGTTTACAAATTGGTAGTGAGTACGTAGCATTTGGCAAAGTCAATAATTTTAAAGACAAAATAAGCTTACCGCATCCAGAAATGGAAGCAATTACCGCAGAAGGCGTTAAGAAAGCGTCTTCTTTTGCGCCCGTTTATCCAAGTACGGAAAAACTAAATGCCAAAGGACTCGAAGCTAAGGGGCGGCGAAAGCTAATTAGGGCCATTTTTGAAAAAATTCAACCGACCGACCTTCCAGAGAATTTGCCGAATTATATGATTGAGAAGTTTAGCTTCCCTTCTCGATTTGAGGCGATAAAACACATTCATTTTCCAACAACTGCCAAAGAATTAGAACGCGCAACAAAACGCCTGAAATTTGAAGAATTATTCTTTTTGCAGTTGCGTTTACTACAAATTAGAGGCAGACGAAAAGCAATGATAAAAGGAATTCCTTTTCCTGCAATAGGCGATAAATTCCTAAGGTTCTTTAATGAAAAACTACCTTTTGAATTAACAGGTGCGCAAAAAAGAGTCATTAAGGAAATTCGGCGAGATTTAGGTTCAGGTGGACAATTGAACCGTTTGCTACAAGGAGATGTAGGAAGTGGAAAAACGATCGTTGGTTTAATGTGCATGTTGATTGCGCTAGACAATGGCTATCAATCTTGTTTGATGGCACCAACAGAAATTTTGGCTCAGCAACATTTTGCGGGTATCTCGGAATACGTCGAAGGATTGGACATTGAAGTTGGCTTTTTATCAGGAAGTGTCAAAGGCAAAAAAAGAGCTGCTTTATTAGAGCGCTTAAAAAGTGGAGAAATTGATATCCTAATCGGCACCCATGCCTTAATAGAAGATTGGGTGGTCTTTCAAAAATTAGGTTTAGCCATTACGGATGAACAGCATCGTTTTGGAGTCAAACACCGAGCTAAGCTATGGCAAAAGAGCAAACCAAGTCCACCGCATATTTTAGTGATGACCGCTACGCCTATCCCTAGAACCTTAGCCATGACGCTTTATGGAGATTTAGAGGTATCGGTGATTGACGAATTGCCACCAGGCCGAAAAGAAATTAAGACGGTACATCGGCATGAAGGGCATCGACTACGAGTATTGGGCTTTATGAAAGAAGAAATAGCGAAAGGGCGGCAGATTTATATTGTGTTTCCTTTGATTCAAGAGTCAGAAAAATTGGATTTACAAAATCTTGAAAATGGTTATGAATTATTACTTAGGGATTTCCCAATGCCAGCATATCAAATTAGTGTCGTGCACGGTAAGATGAAACCAAAAGATAAGGATTTTGAAATGCAACGTTTTGTAAATGGAGAAACCCAAATTATGGTCGCCACTACCGTAATTGAAGTTGGGGTAAATGTCCCAAATGCTTCGGTCATGATTATCGAAAACACCGAACGTTTTGGTTTATCTCAACTCCATCAATTGCGAGGTAGAGTAGGGCGAGGGGCGGAACAATCGTTTTGTATTTTGATGACTGGTTACAAGTTAAGTAAAGAAGCCCGCTCTCGGATTCAAACGATGACTGGCACCAATGATGGCTTCAAAATAGCCGAAGCAGATTTGCAATTAAGAGGGCCTGGTAATATGGAAGGCACCCAGCAAAGCGGTATCTTAAATTTTAAATTAGCCGATTTATCAAAAGATCAACGGATTTTGCAAATTGCTAGAGAAGTAGCTGCTAGGATATTGGATCAAGACCCTAATTTGGAAAAAGAAATCAATACTCGATTGAATTGGTATATGAAGACGCAAGGGAAAAAATATAAGGCTTGGAGTAGAATTAGTTAAACCAAAAAAGCCGAGGCGTTAACCCCGGCTTCCAATTTATCTCATTCAATTTGTAAAATACAAGTATAAAAACCGAAGTTCTTATCCTTAAAAGTTGAAACATTTTTACCTTTTAGCTGAAAGTATGTTGTCTCGCATACTCAAAAAATCTTTATAGTTGATTATTTGTTTTGTCTATTAATTTTTATCTTTTAACCTGATTTTTCATGAGATAGCCAGAGTAATAATTCCCTTTGCCATCATTGAAAACATAATAATATAAGTTTTCTTCTACCAAATGTTCGGTAGAGTCTACATCGCCAGCCCAATCATTTTGATAACTTTCTGCTTCATAGATCTCTTGTCCTTCATTATCAAAAATGTGGAGTACATTATTAGGATAATTTTCTATACCTAAAACCTTAAAATTTTCTAACTTTTTATCCTTTTCATCGGCAGCAATGCCATTAAAAATGGTAAGGGATTCGCATAGAATCTCAATAGAAACAACTACTTTAGTGGATGTTTCACCAGCAGTTAACAGGTAAGTAAATTGATCGTCTTCTTCACATAAATTCGGAGAAGGCGTATAGCCAAATGATTGATCCTCATTTAACACCACCTCTCCAAATTTAGGCGTTTCAATTACTCGAATTTGCACGGGATCTTTGGTATCAGCTTGCTCAAGATAGTCAAAGATTACTGTGTTGTTTTTGATCACGATAACGTGATCAGTAGTCTCAATTGAAAGATTCGTATTCGGGTTTTGGTTAAAAGATGGCGTAAAACCACTCCATAAAAACAGGCCTAAAAAGCCTAAAATTTGTATATTTTTAAAATTATTTTTTGCAATTACAGTCATTAATGTTCCCTTATGCGTTTATGATTAATAAAGCATTGGATTGCTATAACTTATTCGTTATTAATTGTTTACCATAAAGGCAGACAAAGTTAGGCGCAAAGAATATAGCATTGGCCAATAAATTAAAAAGGGGTGTTAAAAGAGGGTATCCTAAAATGATTGATGCATGAAAAGGGGATGCTTAAAACAAGGGGAAAATTGATTGGGAGAAAATCAAAAATGAGGGACGTTTTACATTTAGAGGATTATTCAAATTCTATACCAAGTTGTACTGATTACAGTTAATTTATAGAATATAGCCCTTTTAGGGTAGCGTTTTAAAAAATTGAATCTAAATCGCTTTAAAGGAAAATGTAATAACCAATTATTAGGTTGAACATTCTAAGAGCACCATTTGTTGAAGCTATTAAGTTCGTAAACCGAATAAACTATATATGCGATTTCTTCTTTTTTGTTTATTAATATTTGGCTTTGACTTAATGGCCTTTCAAACGGTGCAATTAACGATGCAGGGGCTACCTAAACCTGTGATTTTAGGTGTAACTATCCTCTATTGGTTCGTTCCTGTTGCGCTAATTGCTTGGATTCTGAGCAATCAAACAGATACCGCTAATTTGGTAAATAATGGAAAATATAGGATAACAAGAACGTTATTTCAATTAATTTACTTTGCTAAATTTTTACTACTATTTATTTTTCTGTTTTTACAAATAGGAAATTTATTGCTTGTAGGCGTTGCCACTTTATTACCTAATTTTAATTTTTCCAATACACATGCACCATTATTAGCAAAGATTAGCGTCTTATTGAGTGGGGGGCCGTTGCTGTTAATGATTTATGGAATGGCAAGGAACAGACACCGATATAAAGTCCACGAAATAAATGTATCACTAGAAAATTTGCCAAAAGCTTTAGATGGGCTTAGAATAGTCCAAATATCGGATGTACATTCTGGTAGCTTTACAGACAAAGAGCCCTTAAAAAAAGGGATTGATTTAATTAATAACGCCAAAGCAGACTTAGTTTTCTTTACAGGCGACTTAGTTAATTCTATCGCTACAGAAATTGAACCCTACACAGACGTATTTGATAAAATAAAAGCGAAGTACGGTGTGTTCTCCATTTTAGGGAATCACGATTATGGCGATTATGTCCGTTGGCCTAGCAAAGAAGCCAAGTTGACTAACCTAAATAGGCTAATTCACTTACAAAAACAGATGGGCTGGCAATTGTTGTTGAATGAAAACCGTTTATTGAGTATTAATGGGGAAACCGTCGCCATTATTGGCGTAGAAAATTACTCTGCGAGTCCTCGATTTTCTAAATATGGTGATTTGGCAAAAGCGTATAATGGTAGCCAATCGGCTGCTTTAAAACTATTATTGTCCCATGATCCATCTCATTGGGACAACCAAGTTGCCCCTGATCGTTTGGATATAGCCATCACTTTTTCTGGACACACACATGGCGCGCAATTTGGGATAGAAATCGAAGGTTGGTTTAAATGGAGTCCCGTTAAATATTTTTATAAACAATGGGCTGGTTTATACCAAAAAGGGGAGCAATTTTTATACGTTAATCGAGGATTTGGCTATTTGGGCTATCCTGGTAGAGTAGGCATTCTACCTGAAATTACGGTCATGAATTTACAGGCTGTTGAAAGTTAGAAGGAGCTTGTTTTTTTCTACGCTGGTATGTTAAATATTTGCTTTTCTACTTTCTAAACGCCTATATTTGTCGCAAAAGATAATAACTATATGAATATCAATCAATTACTTCTTGGAACACTTTTATTATTATTGACAGCTTGTAGTAGTGATACGAGGGTTAAAGACCAAAAAAACTTATTAGAAGGACGTTGGAACATAATAGAAGGACAACGTAACGGAAAAGTAACCGATTCGCTTAGAGATACTTATTTTGAATTTACCGCAGATAGTAAGATGTCTACTAATCTACCAATTAAAGGGGGGCAGGATAGTCCTTACGATATTGTAGACAACGCTATTGTACAGACAATAATTAACGATATCCAGATTAAGTATGAAATAGTCGAATTAACGCCTGAAGCATTAAAATTGACGACGAATTTACGTGGATTTGATTTTGTTTTTTCTATGGAGAAAGAAGGTCCAAAAGGGTTGAGTTTAGTAAAGTAACACAACTCTGTGAGTTGTGCCACATACCATTCATATTACTTAAAAATACTAAAACAAGCCTTCCCATAACTCCGCATATTATCAAATCGAGGATGATTTTTAAAATCGTGATTTGAGTTATGTTCCAAGACCAACCAACCTGCATTTTTCAATAAACCATTTTCAAAAACTTTGTCAGGAATGGTTGGTAAGGTAGGCATAGGGTAGGGCGGTCCAGCAAAAATATAGTCGTACTGTTGATTGTCTCGTTCTACAAATTTAAAAACGTCTGCTCGAATGATATTTATTTTATCTTCAATAGCTAAAGTTTTAGCCGTTTGCTTCACAAAAGCGATACAGCCACCAAATTTATCTACATAAGTTACGTCTTCGCAACCTCTAGAAATAAATTCATAACTGTGGCTACCTGTTCCTCCAAACAAATCTAAGACCTTGATTTCATCAAAGTAAAAACTATTATTAATGACGTTAAAAATCCCTTCTTTAGCAAAGTCTGTTGTAGGCCGAGTTGGCCAGTTCTTTGCTGGTGGGTAAAATTTTCTGCCTTTAAAATCTCCGCCGATGATGCGCATAAGTGTAATTTGAGTTAATGAGATTTATGAGTTGATAAGGTAATGAGAAAACGAGTTTGAAATTGTAAAACCTCCTTAACTCATCAAACTCATTACCTTATCTATTCATTATTTTTTCTCTTCAAAGGTTAAAGAAACGGAGTTTATACAATATCTCAAACCCGTAGGTTGAGGTCCATCAGGAAAAACATGGCCTTGATGGCCGCCACAACGAGCGCAATGTACCTCTACTCTGCGCATTCCGTAACTATTATCTACATCTTCTTCGATGTTTACTTTATCTATTGGGGTATAAAAACTAGGCCAACCTGTACCAGATTTAAACTTAGTCTCGGAACTAAATAAGGGCAATTCACAAGCTCTACATTTATAGACCCCTTCCTTTTTATTATCCCAGTATTCTCCAGTAAAAGAACGCTCCGTCCCTTGTTCTCTTAATACATTATATTCAACTGGAGAAAGCAGTTTTTTCCATTCTGCTGCAGTTTTGACTACTTTCTTCAAAGTATCTCCTTGCATATTCACCAAAACGGCGTTTGGATTTTTAGTTTGACTCAATTTTTTAGTTGGGTTACAAGAAAAGGCTAAATTACTGAAGCAAAATAGCGCAAACAAAGCCATTACACCAAAGCTATTTTTGAAATTAGAAGTCATCATATCTTAATTTTTATTGTTTGTTAATGTCGATTAGACGCTAAATTACAGCGATATATTTTTATAGAAAATGAATTTGAAAGAAAAAGGTTTTGAAGGAGACGATTATTGGTAAGTTTTAAATGAATCTTAACGTTGGGGAGGTATCGGTTTGTCGATTGTCGGCTAGTAGTCAACAGACAACCGATAACTGGTTATCTTTTATCCAATAAAGGTTGCACATTATTCGTCTCATCACATTCCCAAAGTCCTTGATAAGCATCTATAGAGAGGATGAAATAAGGCATATACCTGGTTTTTTTTCTAGTTTCTACTATGAATGACCCCGAAAAACTTTCATTGGGCATCAATACACCATTTTGGTCTTCCATCCCCCCTTCGATAAAAGCCCCCCCCAAGACTAAATCGCCTCTGGACAATTTGGGCGTACCTGAGGCATAAGCTCGAATGGCCACATTATCCTCTGTTTCATTCGTCTCGCCAAACAACGCCGCAGGGCCTTTGCCATAATTAGTGATTTTAAAGCCTAATTCTACCGTTTTTTTAGATCTTTTTAAGACAAAAAAAGTATCCACTTGCAAATCCGCACAAAGAGATGGATCATAAACATTGGCAGCAGAAGTTAGAGGTATCGAGATAGCTTTTTGCTGATCTTTAGCGGCTTTATTCTCTTTAGATTCATTGGCAGTTAATACTTCTTTAGAAATATTAAATTTCAATTCGTAATTGCCTGCAATTTTACCTGCATCCAATGTGAATTTCTTTTTTAATAAAGCCCTTTCTATACTATTTTGGTAGGCCGTTAGACCATTTTCTGCTAAACTTTGATCGTAGTTAACGACTAAATTAGGAGCAGTACTACTCAAAGGCGTTCTGACTTTTTCTCGACCAGTATTAATTAAAGTACAGCTAATTTTGCGTTGGTTGCCCTTCTTTTTCACCACTTGAATATTGGTCATTTTTAGGCGATAGCCTTGATAATCTTTTTTGGAAGGAATAATCGTATCATGGAGAATGGAGATTGGTTGGTCCAGATTTGCATAGGTTTTACTGCAACCTATATTGACACATAGACTGAGGAGTAAAATAATTTTTGCAAAGTGATTTTTTCCGTAATTTACCTTTGAAAAGGTCATGCATGTAATTTTCTTAACTATTTCACCAAAATACAGGATTATTAACTGATACTCAAATTTTTATCAAAATCTTAACGTGGTTTTGCTATCTTTCAGTAACTTCCTAATATTAATTCGACAAGTAATATTGCTAGAAGATTTTAAGTACCAACTCATAATTAGTTTAAAATTTCAAGGAGATTATTTTTTCGATAGTTTTCTTTAAAAAATCCAGTCATAGCACCGCTACGGCTTGATTTTTTAGAGGAAAATAGCGGAAAAAGAAGCCGCTGAAAATTAATAATAATTGTGTGTTGGTACTTATAGAGAATTAGTTTAAATTTTCTAGTTGCTTAATGACCTCATTGAGGGAAATTTTCCAGTAACGGGAAGCTACTGGAAAATAAATAGGAATTAGAGACTCAACGTAAAAATAGTGCCATGTCCCATCACCGAATTAACTTCAATATTCCCCTTATGCAAGCGCATAATTTGGCGAGATAAACTCAAGCCAATACCACTTCCTTCTTTTTTGGTGGTGAAAAAAGGAACAAAAATTTTATCCAATACTTCTGCTGGAATTCCTTTTCCATTGTCTTGTACTTCTATAAAAGTTTTACCTTCGGTGTTTTTAACGGTTCTAATTTCAATCGTAGGATTCTCCACTTCTCTAGCGGCTTCCATCGCATTTTTAAGTAGATTGATGATGACTTGTTCAATCAATTCCACGTCGGCGATGAAAACTACCATGCTAGATGGGAATTTTAAATTTAAAGTGACACCATATTTTTTTAAAACAGGTTTGAAAAGGATATGAATCCGTTCTAAAAGTGGTTGTACTTCCACTAGTTGGAATTTTGGCGGCGGAATCTTGGTGAGACTTCGATAGGTCTCTGTGAAATGCAGTAAACCTTCTCCTCGTTTTTGAATGGCATAAATGCCATCTCGAATGTCTTCCATTTCTTCTTCATCCAACTCCTTATTTTTATCTTCTATCAACCCATTGATAGAGGACGCCAAAGAAGTAATTGGGGTAACTGAATTCATGATTTCGTGGGTCAGCGTCCGAATTAATTTTTGCCAAGCATCTAACTCTTTTTCTTCTAATTCTTTTTGAATATTTTGAAAAGAAATGAGTTTATAGGGGACTTCTCTTAATTTAAAATCTGCGACACTTACCGATAATTCTAGTAAGCGATTTTGTATGGTCATTTTAATCATTTCGTTCTGACCACTTTCCAATCGAACAATTAATTCATGAAGTTTAGGGAATATTTTTTCAACTGCAGCAAAATCTTTAAGATAAGGTTTTCTAAGTAATTCTTTTAAAGCTTTATTCATCAATACGACCTCTTCTTCCTCATTGATACAGAGTAACCCTGTATTAACATGTTCAATAATAGTTTGTAAATACTGATGATTGGCGACTTTTTCCGCTTTAATATTTCGGAATTTTGTCGTTATTAAATTAAATGCCTCGTATAATTTACCAAAAGAAGAACCTTTGTGATAGCCCGAATAAGTGGCCGAAAAATCTTCATATTGAATGCCCATTAAAAAGGCCCTAAAATCCTCATTGGTTTTATCCATATAATTCATCGTGTCCCAAAAAAGCAGCACAGCAATGACCAATAAAATAAAGGTCGTAACATAAAAATTGGTGTAGTACATGCAGTAGAAGAAAGCTAGCATGATGGCTACCAATGATATTTGACGAAAGGCGACATTAAATTTAAAATTCTTAAACATCTTGGTGAGCTTTAGTGATTTCTGCACCAAAGGTAAATAAAAAGGGCTAGAGGTACAAAGGGCTAGTGGAGGAAAGGCAGAATGAAGTGGAAAATCCTTCGCTAATAAAGGAAGAAAAATCCGTTGGGAAATTAAACCCGTTGGGAATATACACTATCAAATATTGATGACTAATTCTGCTTGATATACATTCTTAGTTACCGAAAAAGAAAGTTGATGTTGATCTGGATAAACCAATTCCAGTCGTCTCTTTAAATTTTTTAAACCAATACCATCTGTATGCTCATCTGTGGAGGTATCAAAATTATTACGCACCGAAAAATAAATGGCTTTAGTTTTAGAGGTAATGTTAACAGCCACAAAAGCATCCTTTCTTAATTTTTCGACGCCATGTTTAAAAGCGTTTTCTAATAAAATAATAAAGAGCAAAGGCATTATTGGCCTATCAGCTTGTTCTATTTGCGTATTGAAATCAATTTTAATGGTTTTATGATACCGCATTTTATGCAACTCAATATAATTTTTTAAATAGTCTATTTCTTGTGCTAAAGTGACCGCTTCTCTCTGCCCTTCATAAATACTGTACCGCATCATATCCGATAACTTGAGGATTAACTCCCTTGCTTTCTCCGCATCTTTTCCAACCAACCCATATAAATTATTAAGCATGTTAAAAAAGAAGTGAGGATTTACCTGACTTTTTAAATGTAATAATTCTGTTCTAGCTTGCTCGTTTTTTAGGCTGATAATTAGCCTAATTTGCCTAAAAATCCACCGAAGAACTAAAAAGAAAAGCGTTGGAAAATAAAATAAGCCTGTAAAAACCAAGGCTTCTTGATTATCAAAATGTTCTAGAACGATTAATAATAGGAAAGTACCAATAGTAAAACAGCCAAATGCCCAATATGACAATGCTTTTCTATTAATCGTCGTTCTTCCAGATTGCCTGATTTGGTCATCGCTAAAGTGTAGTGCGCCTAGAAATAAAATGGTGAAAAAAGGAATAGCAAATAAAACAGTAAAGGGGGTATTAACAAAGAAAGATTCAATTGCTCCAAGCAGACTTAAACCACCAATTATCATTAAGACTGCCCAAACTTCTTTACTAACCCAAGCTGAAGTTACCGATAAATAATCATATCGCTTTAAAAGCCAAGAAATCGGTAGATACATAAGGGCAACAAAGGCTGCAACTAAAGTTAAACTACCCGTTCCTTCTATTTCCTGTTCCAAAATAGCAGCAGCAGCGATAAAGAGCAAGAGCAAGAGTGCAATAAAGGAAAATACCCGTTTATACCGATCGAATGTTGAAATCATACTCAAATATAATGTAGGGAATTGGATAAGCCAAAAAAATTGGTAAACAGTCCTTGGTGGAGGGTCAACAGGCTTCAAAATGGGATAAACCTACTTATTATCCACTTTTGTACTTTACAAACCACTTAGCCATCTGTTTATCCCAATTATTTTTAAGTAGGTATCATCGTCCATATGTTTGTGAAAAAATCGTAGGAATGTTCAAGTAAGGGGTAGTCAGTTAGTTGCTACCCCAAGCTTTGAATTGAGAAGAAGATGTATGATTTGAGGGGATAGTAGAAAGCGATTCTTTAATAGAATCTCTTTCTTTTAATACTCAAAGAAGGAGCCTTTTTTCTCAAAAAGAAGGAGGTTCTTTCAAAGAACCGCCTCCTATCGTTCCTCATTTCTTACTTGACAGATCACTAGAATTAATTTTTAAAATCACTTAAACAACGAACATGCACACGTTAGAAATAACCAACCTTTCTAAGACTTACGCCAATGGCGTAAAAGCCTTACAAAATATTTCCTTGACCATTCCAACAGGTCTATTTGGATTATTAGGACCAAATGGTGCTGGAAAATCTACTTTAATGCGGATCATCGCCACTTTGCAAGAAGCAGATACTGGAAAAATTACCTTCAATGGAACAGACGTTGCTAAACATAAAAATGCCCTTAGAAAAGTATTGGGCTATTTACCACAACAATTTGGATTATATCCCAAAATTTCAGCGGAAGTTTTATTACATCACTTGGCGGTTTTAAAAGGATTAACGAATAAAAAAAATCGAAAAGAAATTGTCAATGACCTATTGCATAAAACGAATTTGTATGCGAACAGAAAGAAAAATTTAGGCGGCTTTTCTGGCGGTATGAAACAGCGATTTGGTATTGCCCAAGCCTTATTAACCAATCCAAAACTTCTCATTGTAGATGAACCAACGGCTGGTTTAGATCCAACGGAAAGAAATCGTTTCCATAATTTATTAAGTCAATTAGCAGAAAATACGGTAGTTATTTTGTCTACCCATATTGTGGACGATGTGAAAGAATTATGTACTAATATGGCGATTATTAACCAAGGAAAGGTGCTTTTACAAGGGAATCCACGAACTGCTATCCATAATTTACAAGGCAAAATCTACCAAAAAGCCATCCAAAAAACGGAATTACCCGATTATAAAAAACAATATGAAGTCATTGCCGAAAAATTATTTTTGGGCAAACCCATCATTAATATCTTGAGTAAGACGAACCCGAATAATGGATTTGAGCCTGTTAATGCAGGTTTAGAAGAAGTGTATTTTGCACAGATTTCTGGCGCTTCAAGTAGCTTGGCAAGCAGCAGGTAAGGAGTGATTTGCTAAGTTTACCCGCTTCTTTATGGTTAATCTTTTGGACTAGTAGGGGCTATGGGGGCAATGCCTTTTGCTTGCCCTTTTCGGAAATGAACCTAGAATTGTAGATAGAATATCATGATTTGGCATTGTCCCTACGAGCTTTTAGATGTAAAAGAAACGGAGGTGTTTTATTAAATAAATCATTCAGCAAATCAACGAACTATGTGGTACGAAATACTCAAATTTGAATTAAAATATAGAGCTAAACGCTGGGACACTTATCTCTATTTTGCTGCCCTGTTTGCTTATGGCTTAATAGCCGTAGATTTCTTGTTTGGACAAGAGGATAACACGATTAAGTTAAATGCTCCTTATCTGTTAGCACTCACGATGGGGATTGTTTCCGCTTTATGCATGATGATAGTGTCGATGGTGATAGGTGTTGCTGCATTACGAGATTTTGATCATCATATGGAATCTTTAATGTTTATCAATCCCATTAAAAAAAGTGATTATTTAATGGGTAGATTTATAGGTTCTTTTTTAATCTTACTTTTTATTTTTAGCGGACTATTGCTAGGCTTAATTGCAGCAGACTTTATGCCTTGGCGAGTGGGAGATGATCTATTGTCATTTTATTTCTGGAGCTATTTACAACCCACTTTATTTATTGTTTTACCAAATTTATTTTTTGGTAGTGCCTTATTTTTTATCGGTGGTGCATTAAGCAGAAAATTACTAGTGGTGTATACCCAAGGCATCTTATTATTGACCGTATACATACTAATCTTACAATTAACCCAAAATAGCGACTATCAATCAATAGCCGCCTTTTTAGATCCATTTGGTTATCAAACTATCAAGATTTTAGTGAAATACTGGTCAACTGTGGAGCGAAATACCCAAATGATTCCAATGAGTGGATGGTTATTATATAACCGCTTATTATGGATGGGAATAAGTGGTATTATTTTGATAATTGGCTATTACGGGTTTAGTTTTAATGTGGTGCGAGATAAGGTTCGTAAAAACGGTTTACGGTACACAGTTTATGGTGGAAAGAAAACGGCTTTACCCGTAGAAGAGTCATCTATAAAAATGAAAGCGATTCCTAGTCCGACAATTAAGGAAGGGTTTCTTGCTAAGCTAAAACAACTCCAATACCACGCTTTATTCTATTGGAGATCCATTCTAAAAGAAACCCCTTTTTGGGCAATTGCCCTTTGCGGAATGGCGATAATTTTTATCAACTCTATTAGCTTAGGGACCTCTTATGGAGTGGATAGTTATCCCTTGACTTATATTATTGTAGAAGATTTACAAGAAATGTCGATTTTCTTCTTTCTAATCATTTTGATCTTTTATTCAGGTGAATTAGTTTGGAAAGAAAGAGATGCCCAACTCAATGGAATCTATGATGCCTTGCCTATTTCGGCTTTGATACATTTAACGAGTAAATTAATTGGTTTACTACTGACTTATATAATCCTGATATTGGCGATAATTGTCGCAGGATTAATTTTTCAAACCATTCAAGGATATTATCATTATGAATTAACTGTTTATTTTATTGGATTCTTTGTTGAAATTTACCCTTACTTGGTGTTATTGACAATGGTTGCTTTTTTCTTTCAAGTAGTCGCCAATCATAAATTTATAGGACATTTATTAGTTGTTTCCTTCTTATTTTTTGTCTTAATTGGTTCCCAATTATTTGATTTCGACCATGGTTTATATAGATATGGGGCAGGAGATTTAGGCACTTATTCGGATATGAATGGTTACGGTCACTATTGGCAACCTTATGTTTGGTTCATGCTTTATTGGTTTGCTTTTTCGGCATTCTTATTTTTGATTGCAGTATTATTTACAGTAAATGGAAAAGAGGATTCCTTTAAAAAACGATGGGAACTAAGTAAAGAAAGACAGACTAACTTTTTTAAGAAACTATGCCTTGGCACTTTATTACTTTTTATTGGTTCTGGTAGTTATATTTTTTATAATACCAATATCTTGAATACCTATTCTTCGGTAGCAACCCAAAATGGGTATCGAGCGACCTACGAAAAGACCTTGAAAGCCATTGAATATTTACCTCAACCTAAAATTGTAGACGTACAACTAAACGTTGAATTATATCCTTACGAAAGAGATTATACAATTGAAGGGAGGTATATCTTGACCAATAATAGTGATACCTTAATTCCAATTATTTATATACAAAAATTGCCTTATGATGGAGTAGCCTTAACGGATGTAACTTTATCGGAAACAACTAGATTAGATACGACACAAAAAGATTTTGGCATTTATGTTTATCATTTAAACGAACCACTTCAAATCGGGGATTCTCTAAAAATGGAGTTTAAGCAGATTTATACCACTAAAGGATTCACAGAAAGCATTGACAAAAGAATCGTTTATAACGGTACTTTTTTTGATAATTTTCAATTGCCCTCCTTTGGCTATAATGCCCATATAGAATTGGAAGACGAGGACGATCGCTTAGCTTATGGCTTGCCACCAAAAAGAAAGACTGCTGAAAGAAATAATGTCATTGCTCAAAAAGAAGCTCGAACTGGAGACGACAGCAGAGTCATTAATTTTGATATCACAATTGGAACTGTAGATGATCAAATAGCCGTTGCTCCAGGTCAATTACAAAAAAAATGGACGACTAATAATCGAAACTACTTCCATTATCAATCAAGCGAGCCAATCATCAATTTCTATCCTATCACTTCTGCGAGGTATGAATTACTGCAAGATCAATGGCTATCTAAAAATGAAAGAAAGGATAAGACCGTAGATTTAGAAATTTACTATCACAAAGGACATGCATACAATCTTGATAGAATGATGGCTGCTATGAAAAAATCCTTGACTTATTACACCCAACATTTTGGTGATTATCCTTATCAACAAATGCGGATTGTTGAAACTCCTAGATATTTGAATCGGGCACAATCTTTTCCAAGTATGGTCACTTACTCGGAATCAATGGGCTTTATCATGGATATTGATGAAGAAAAAGAGGTCGATATGCCTTTTTTTATTACTGCACACGAAATGGCGCATCAATGGTGGGGGTTACAAGTGGCTGCCGCCAATGTCCAAGGACAGAAAATGCTGTTAGAATCTTTAGCCCAATATTCCGCTTTGATGGTCTTTAAAAAAGCGTATCCCGAAGCAAAAGTTCAACAAGTGTTAGACATGGAAAGGAACCGTTATTTGGAAGGTAGGGGAGTAGGTAGCAAACAAGAAATGCCTTTAGCCATAGCAAACAATCAAGAATATGTGTATTACGGAAAAGGGACGTTAAATTTATACGCTTTACAGGATTACATTTTGGAAGATAGTGTGAATTTGGCCTTGAAAAGATTTGTCAAAGATTGGAATAACATTGACGGAAAATTGGCGAAAGAAAGATATGCAACGACTATAGATTTATTAGCTTATTTTGAAGCAGTTACACCCGATAGTTTACAATATCTAATCAATGATTTATTTGAAAAAGTAGTCCTTTTTGAAAATAGTATGACGGCAGCCACTTATAAAGAAATCTCCGACAATCAATACCAAGTTGATTTAATGGTTAATACAGAAAAATATGCGATAGATAGCCTTGGTATAAAATCAGCCATTCCTATCAATGATTGGATAGAAGTTGGAATTTATGGAATAAATAGTAACGGCGCAGATAGTTTGATTTATTTAGAAAAACATCATTTTGCCAGTATCAAAACGCCTATAGCTATTATGGTCAATCAAAAACCTAGCAAAGTAGGCATTGACCCCTTGTATAAATTGATAGATAAAAAAATGGAAGATAATTTAAAGATAGTGGTAGCGGAAGAGTAGGGCGATGTCAACCATCCGATAAAATGCAAAAATTGCTAATGAACTCGAATACCTTATACCTACACCAGGCAGTTCCGATAGTTCCGGAATGGCGCTACAGAAAAAAAATAGAGCTACTATTTTATCCGTGTTCTTTCAATTATCTGTGGTAATAATATCTAAGGGAATACCCACCAAGCGGAGTTTGGCACTACAGAAGAAATCCGTGGTATTTTAAATCCGTGGGGGAAAAAAATCCGTAGGGAAATCCGAACTAAAAAACAAATAATGCCAAAGGACAAATCCGATGGCATTATTTGAAGTTTTCAGACTGATTTGTTCTAATATTGGTTTTGGTAATAGTTCTTTTGTGATTTTAAACTTTCAATGTATAATTTTCAAAACCCTCAGGCTTAATTGAAAATTGTTACTTGAAAATTAACAAAGGTTCAAGGTTTTAGCAATTCACTAATTGAATCGCTAAACCTTTGAACTTATCAAGCAAACATACTAAATCTTTGCTCTGTGAGGTACTTGGTATCAGATAATAGGTACGAATAATGCAATAATCAATTTGGTGGCGAAAGATTGTTGTTATAAAGATTAGTATTTGATTAAGACCACTTCGCAACCGACAACTGACTATTATTTAAGCTAACTTCGCCATATCTCGAATCAAAATACTTCTTCTATTGAAGTAGATTAAATCTAGTCTTTTTAATTCATTTAAAACAGAAGTAACGGTTTGTCTAGACGTACCTGTAATATTTGCAATATCCTGCTGTGTTAAACAATGCTTGAATAACATTTCAAAACCAACTCTTCGGCCACGCTTTTCAGCAGACTCTTTAATGAAGTCAATAATTCTAGCTCTAGCATCTTTGAATACTAAATCTTCTAACCTATTCTCTACTTCTCGTAATCTTTCGCCTACATAATTCATGATAGCGATGCATAACTGGTGATTGGTAGCGATTAAACGCTGAAATTCAGTTACTTTTAAGGTATATACGTTCACTTCTTCGTTCATGGCGATCGCATAATCTTGTCGATTTCTTTCCCCCATTAATGGTAATTCTCCAAACATAGCCATTGGATGAAGGATGTTTTTAATCACTTCTCTGCCATCCTCTGAATGACGCCCAATCTTTACAATGCCTTTTACTAAAAATAGTACTTCTTTGGAAGGTTCACCAATCTTGTATATATAATCGTATTTTTTCACTTTCTTAAACTCAACAATTGATAAAAGTTGGTTCATTTCGTCCTCTGAAAGAACGCTAAACAATGGAAATTGCTTGAAGAAATCTAAACTAGTTGAATTTTTCATAACTAAAATTAAATAGGTTAAGAAAATCTCCAATTGATAATATACTACTATTACAACCGGTTTTTGTTGGTACAATAATCTGACTAAATTACAGGTAAAAAAAGTACAAATAATGACGTTTGTATACCCTTAATTTAAATAAATAAACCAATAAGTTGCTGATAATCAATTGAATATTGTTCCTTTTTTGCTCCGTTTGTTGATGGAAGCGGGATTAATGAATTAATTTTTTTTTAATAAAATCTTGAAATTTCATTGAATCTTACCCTAAAAGCGAGCAGATGTATTAAAAAATTAAGGACATTGTATCAAAAATAAATCGACTTGTCTAGTAAAAGAGGGGGGTAAGCTGAAGGTTTATAGCCAGTGTATAAACGAACCTACTTGCTAGAAAGCGGTATTATTTTTTAATACGTACATTTGAAAAAGGATTTGTAAGCGTTTAGAAAGGACATTATTTTTTCGTAGGCAGAACAGAAGTGTTAAGTTCGGTGTAGTTAACTGTCTAGCTTAGGTTGAGCAGACTTTTAGCTGTCTGCACAAACCATAAACCAACTATTTAGTGTTTGTTGATTGCTTTGTGCGTATGTTTACTCGAACTTAATAAATCGGTTTTTGCTAACTTCGTTGCGTAAAAATCATCAGAAGAAAATTTGGACGAACTTGCCTCTGATTTCTTTTATCAACTGCCTTTAGGACGATGACTTTTTAAAAAGTCACTTTTTTTGAAAAAATTTTCGCTATAATTTTACAGAAAGGTGATTTGCTTAAATTTAGATGATTTCGATAACCTCATCTGTATACTAAACGACATCGTTTCTTTATAAATTATCTAAAAATAGCATATTAGGATTGTTTTAACAGAAGTGCTTGTTTTCTTAACTTTTCTTTTAGAGGAGATAAATATATAGATAACTTGATTGACCTCAATTTTATCGAAAAGTATAGTTATGAAGAGTACGTTGAAAGATATAAGAATGATAAAATCAAAGAATCTTAAATAAAAAAGGGCAGCCGTAAAACAGCTACCCTATATTTTGTATAAATAATCGTCCGATTAAGGAAAAATCCCCATAGCCAAATAATCACTACCCATTTTCTGGATAGCACTTACAAAGGCAGCGGTTCTTAAATCATTAACTTTCTTCTTTTTCTGCATAATTTCCCGAATTTGGCCATAAGCAGTTACCATCGTTTCTTCTAAGCCAGAACGGACTAAATCAATTTCATCGCCACCTCGGGTCAAGAAAATCTTTTCTTGGGTGCCAACCGTTTTACCTGTCATTTCCTCTACTTTATTCAACAAATTCAAATAGGTATTTTGATTAAATCGTTTATCCATTCTACCAAAACGCATGTGGGATAAATTCTTCAACCACTCAAAATAAGAAACGGTAACCCCACCTGCATTCAAAAATAAATCAGGGATAATCACCTTTCCTTTCTTCAATAGAATCTTTTCACCATCTGCGGTAATGGGGCCGTTGGCAGCTTCTGCTATTATTTTAGCTTGAATCCTATCGGCGTTTTCTACGGTAATCTGATTCTCTAAAGCCGCAGGAACTAAAATATCACATTCAAAATCAAGTCCGAACCATCTGTCTTCCTTCGCTAATTCTGTCGTTGCACCTGGGAAACCAAGAAAAGTACCGTGTTCTTGTCGATAGGCAATGATTTTATGAATATCCATGCCTTTTGGATTGTAGATAGCACCTTCTACCTCGGTCACCCCGACGATTAAAGCACCGCCTTCATCCTGAGAAATCTTAGCAGTATAAGATCCTACGTTTCCAAGACCTTGGATAACCATTGTCTTTCCTGTAATACCAGCCGTTAAGCCGATTTTCTTCATGTCTTTGGCTTGGTCCACAACGGAGCGAATGCCATAATAGACTCCTCGGCCAGTTGCTTCTACTCGACCTCGGATACCATTTAGATTGGCTGGTTTACCTGTTACACAACCAGCGGCATCAATATCGCTGCCTTTGAAAGTTCGGTAGGTGTCATAAATCCAAGCCATTTCTTGACCGCCTGTTCCATAATCAGGGGCAGGGACATCAATAGCTGGTCCAATGAAATTTCGGTTAATCAACTCCATCGTGTATCGACGCGTGACTTTTTCTCTTTGGAAAGTGGTTAGTTCCCAAGGATTGATTTTTACCCCGCCTTTAGCTCCACCAAAAGGAACATCCACAATGGCACATTTATAACTCATCAAAGTCGCCAAAGCCATGACTTCTTCTTGGTTAACGTGATTACTGTAGCGAATTCCTCCTTTAGTTGGGGTTCGGTGATGAGAATGTTGTACCCGATAAGCTTCAATAATGCGGTATTCATTACCGAATTTTACAGGAAAATTCATTTTGTAGATGGCGTTACAATGGCGAATTTGTGCTAATAAGCCAGCATGTAAGCCTGTGTGTGGTGCAGCTTTATCAAAATACTGCTGTACACTACCCAAGAAATTTGGTTCTTTCTTAGCCATTTGAAAATTATTATGGTTAGGTTTATAATGATGACTGCCAAAGGGCTGTCTGGCAATTCATCTTAAATTTGGTTGAAATATATTTTTTAACGATGAACCATGAATGGTAAACGATGAATTGGCTGTGAAACCTGAAATTGTGGTTCTAAATACCGATTAATTGGTGGTTTTCAATTATAGTATCTTTTTTGACGAATTCATCATTCTTCGTTCATCATTCATCGTTCAACAACTGCTGTTCTAAATTTTTAATTTTTCGTTCTAGTGAAAACAAATAAATAACAATTCCTATAAAAATAGCAACAATGACGGCTACTACTACATAAATTTTGCCAATACTCTGCATAAAGTCTGGATTAGTAGTCTGTGCAAATGTAGTATTAATTGCTAAAAGTTGTAAGCATAAAAAAGGGAATAATATTTTTGCTTTACTCATTATATAAAACGTTTAATTTTTTTAATCAAAATTGGTACTACAATAAAAATATGGGAGACTAAAAATATGCTACGATTCAGGATAATCGTGTTACCTGTTTTTGTTGTGATTTAACATGACTCTCCTGAGTCGTAAATTTTTATATACCCATAGTTCTCATCATCGAACCTCAAAATTAACTTATTTGACAAATTTATCATTTATCATTTATAGTTCATCGTTATTTATCAACCTCTATCCAATAATTTATCTGCCAATACTGCTAACCTGTATCGCAAATCAGCAATCCAGAAACCTAATAAGGTCATTCCAATAATAGCAGGATAAAAAGCCATCCGCATGGTATTGTCTAAATCTTCTCCACCAAACCCTGGGTTTCCGCCATTGCCAGGGTGTAAACTATCCACTAATCTTGGAATGACAAATAACAAAGGAATAATCGACGCAAAAGCAAATATATTATAGACCGAAGTTAATCTTGCTCTTTTTATTTCATCTTGAAAAGAACCTCTTAGTACAAAATAAGCTAAATAAATCAACATAAAAATAGCCGACATATTTAATTTAACATCCATCGTCCACCAAGTTCCCCAAGTATTTTTTGCCCAAATAGAACCCGTCGCACAACCTAATAAACCATAAACGACAGCAATACTGATTAAAGAATAAGCACGATGATCGTCCTTAATATTGCCTTTGTTTAAATATTTAATACTATAAACAACCGCTACCGTCAATAAAATAAACATGGCGAACCATAAAGAAACATGATAATAGAGGTTACGGATTGTCTCCCTCAAGATATTTCTATAAGGAAAAGTAATGCCTTCTTTCTGGTGCAAATTTTCAATAGCCGTATTTTGCCATAAGGTTTGCCCTTTGACAGAATCGACGGCTGTTTGCTTGATGAAAATGGCACTAGGTAAAACGGAAGCCCCGTCGATTTCATTATCTGTGACCAAACTTAATTCTACGACTTCATCCTTTGAAGGCAAAAAGGCAGGTATGTCGAAAGTGGCTTTTAGTTGATTAGAAGAAGCCGCAACTAGTGAAGTCGCCAATAAGGATTGATCTGCTAATTTTAACCAAACTCGTTGTTTTTGAGTCGCATCAAAATGGGTATTATAACCACTAATGTCCAAAGTTAAGGAGCTGCCTGCTTGCCCATTAATTGGGGAAACGCTAGGTAGACCTGGTTTTAGTGGCGTTAAGATGCCAAAAAGAAAGGCATATAACAATAAGAGAATGCCTAATATTTTCCACCAATTACTTTTCATGTTTTTTATTTGTATACTTTTCATGCAGTAACTTCCCATTACTGGATGGATTAAAATTAAATACCTAAATTACTGGATAACGAGAAGTTATCAAGTAATAGAGCGTCAGCAAATAAATTAATAAACCCGTTGTCCTTTAATTTTCCGTTGTATTAATTTTTTCTACAGGGAGATAATTAAAGGACAACGGATTATATCTTTTTTATTGACAAAATACATAACATCCAGGTATTATTTTCTAAGCTGACGATCTAAATACATCAATCTTTCCATAAAAAAGGAAATAGAATCAGCGCCAGACCTAAAAGAATACCATCTATCGCTAAAAGAGTATAAACATCGTTTAAATAAGCCGTATCTCGAATCAAGCCCAAAGCATTGGCTGATAAAGTCATTAAGGTACCCAAAATAGGAATCACAATTGGGAAAGTCAGAATCGCCATTAAAGTCGAACTATTATCTGCTTTAGAGGCAATAGCCGAGACAAAAGTAAAGGTTATAGAAAAACCAACACTTGCCAAAAATAGAATCGACCAAAATAAACCTATTCTTCTTACAGGACTTTCATAAACAAGCGTCATGGCCATATAGGTCAAAACGGTCAATAAAAATAGTAAGCCAATATTATAAATGATTTTGGATAGAATAATGGCAATCGGATGCGCCAATTGATAATAGTATAATTGTCTTTGACTATTTTCTTGTACAAAACTCTTGACTACCGCATTGACCGAGGCAAATAGAATGATGATCCAAAAAAGAATATTCCATACAGGTGCAGGAATATCCCCTGTACTTATAAAAACTATAAAAACAGTAGAAACGACATATAAAAGAATGCCTCCAATGGCGAATTTTTGACGCCATTCCAATAAGAGATCTTTTTTAATTAATAATACGGTTTCTCTAACTATTTGCATGGGGCAAAAGTAGTAAGTCTCCTGACAATGAGGTATGAAATAGGTAATTATTTCGTCAATTCAATGTATTATTTTTGAGATTAGGGGGAAGTATCCAAGTCTTTGACTTCATTGAGGAGTACTTGAATCTCTTTGATTTGCTGCTGAAATTGTTGGTGTTGTAAATAAATTTGGTATAAACTATACAAGAAAATAGGTATGGGGAGTAATAAGTACCATTTTGAAAAAGGAGATGAGTTGATTAGGAGGAGACAGAAAACAGTTAGGAGTGTCCAACGAAAAACAAATTTAGTTAGAACCGAACGAAGATAAGTGTCTCCCGCTTCTTTGGTAGCCATAAGCGTTTGTTCGAGATCCGATATATCTGATTCATCCATCTGTGTTGTGTAGTTGACCCAAAATTACTTACCAAAGAAAAAATAATATAAAATAGATTAACAGGTAAAACCTATAGAAGTTACGCATTTTCAAATATTCCTCGTCCTCTGGAAACAGATTCCCAAATAATCCTTTTATTTCTTGTACAAACCAAGGTTTTATGTTAATGATCCAATCATCTGTTTGGTAGACTATTTTTCGAAATCGACTTCGGTAATAACTAAGTGGAAAACTCCAAATCATAAATGCCCAGAACCAAAAATTGGTGGTCATATATTTTTGTTTGTTACTGGTTTTTTTCATGTTGCCATGTTGGTTCGTCGCAACACGGCAACACCACAATATCTAACTTACCCCCGATTCGAAATCTTCAATTCTGCTAAAAACAAAAATAAGAAAATAATAGAAGCGAAATAAATTAAGTCTTTTGTATCTAAAACACCCCTAGAAATAGAAGAGTAATGTTCAGGAATACTTAGCGTATTAAGGACATCACCAAACCAACCAGAGAAAGAATTGCCTACAAACCCCAGTATAAATAAGAAAATTACATTAATTACTAGGGCTAACAAAAAGGCGACGATTTGGTTGTCTTTTAAACTACTCGCAAAAATGCCAATACTCGTAAAGGCAGCACTTAATAATAACAAACCAATATAGCCACCAATAATGGCGCCATGATCTGCATTACCCAATTGAACAATCGTAATGTAATAGGGTAGCGTGAAAGCAATCGTTATACAGACCATTAGAAAACATGCCAAGAATTTTCCTACAACCAACTGCCGATTACTTATATTTTTGGTTAATAATAACTCAATCGTACCACTTTTTTTCTCTTCTGCGATCTGTTTCATCGTCAAAGCGGGCACCATAAATAATAAAAACATCGGCGCCCATCCGAAAAATTCATCTAAGGTAGCTTGCTGTCGAATGAAGACATCATTGCCAATCAGCCAAGTGAAAGCACCAATAAAAATTAAAAAAATAGATAAAATAAGATAGCCAATTAAGGAATTAAAATAAGAGTTCAATTCTTTTTTGGCTATTACCCAGATTGGATTCATGATATGTGTCGTTAATGAGTTTAATAAGTTGATGAGTCCATGAGTCCATGAGTCCATGAGTTAATAAGGTAAGGAGGGGATTCCTCATAAACTCATCAACTCATTTTTCTCATAACCTCACAATTAATTCAACGTCAAATCTCTAAAAATATCTTCTAGTTTTGTCTCGAAAGGAATACATTCACTCAAGATCCAGTTGTTTTGTACACAAAGCTCGAAGATTGCTTTATTGGATTGTCGTTCCGCTACGCTTTGAATTTCGAAACGATTATTCGTAGCATCTGCAAAATCAACCATAGCAACAGTTTCTAATTTTTGCAATTTGTCATAAATTTGATTGACTTCTCCTTCATCAATTTTTATTTTTAAGACTTGCTGCCCTTGTGCTTGCTTACGCAAAGTAGAAGCCGTTCCATCAGCGACAATTTTTCCATGATTGATAATCAAGATACGGTCGCAAGTTGCCTCCACTTCTGGTAGAATATGGGTGCTTAAAATCACCGTTTTTTGTTTACCCATCTGACGGATTAAATCCCTAATTTCTATAATTTGATTAGGATCTAAACCAGTCGTTGGTTCATCCAAAATGAGTATTTCAGGATCGTGAATCATGGCTTGTGCCAATCCCACTCTTTGTCGGTATCCTTTGGATAATTCTCCAATTTTTTTGTGTTTCTCTATATCTAAACCGCAGAGTCGGACCATTTCTCGAATTCGGTTGGGCAATACATTTTTAGTAACGCCTTGCAATGCCGCACAGAATTCAAGGTAATCGATGACGGGCATATCGTGATACAAGGGATTGTGTTCAGGTAAGTACCCAATATGTTGACTCATTTCCCCAGACTTGACTGATTTTCCACCAATCAACACATCTCCTTGTTCGATGTCGATATAATTGGTAATCATTTTCATGGTCGTGGTTTTTCCAGCCCCATTGGGACCTAAAAAACCTAGTACTTCACCTGTTTTTACAGAAAAGGAGATGTTATCTACAGCTTTCTGAAAGCCGTAGCTTTTAGACAGTTGCTGAATTTGAATATCCATTTGTTAACATTGCATTTTAAAAACGGTTAAAGAATATTTTTCCACCTGCTAACGAAGAGAGGATTCGGTTATCAGGTGAAATTTTAGGGGCTAAGACTATGAATTTTCCTAGTTTTAGCACCGAAACGGGGCAAATATAATAAACTTTTTAAAGGATGCAAAGTCTTATGGAAGGAGCTTATTCGCTTGTATTTTGATTTTTTTGAGCATCAAAAAATTTGACTTTGGCGTATGATTAGAAGCTAAAGTAGGAAAATTGGATTTCTTGGTGGCTTTGTTCTTTAATAATTAATTCAGGTTGTGTAGAAGAGAGAATAGAGAGTAGAGAAGCGAGACAGGTCTTAGAAACCACCAAAAATAATTAAAACTATAATAGATGCTTCTTTTATTGACCTATTTAAGCCTCTATTCTCTACTCTCTAATCTCTCTTCTTCATTGTCCACACCTTGGATTATTATACATTAAATAAGAAATGCATAACATCTCCATCCTTCACGACATATTCCTTACCTTCTATACTCATTTTTCCAGCAGCCTTGACCGCTTGTTCAGAACCAAAGGTGATGTAATTATCAAAACCAATCACTTCTGCTCTAATAAAACCTTTCTCAAAATCTGTATGAATAACGCCTGCTGCTTGTGGCGCTTTCCATCCATCCATAATGGTCCAAGCTCTAACTTCTTTGACACCTGCTGTAAAATAAGTAATTAAGTTCAATAACTTATAACTTGCTTGAATCACTTTATTGACACCTGGTTCTTCTAAACCCATATCATTTAGAAATTCTAAGCGTTCTTCGATAGAATCTAATTCAACGATATCGGCTTCAATACCTGCACTGATTAAAATAACTTCTGCTTTTTCTGCTTTTACAGACTCTATGAAAGCCGCTGTATGGTTATTCCCTTCATGAACAGCATCTTCATCTACATTACAAACATAAAGAACAGGTTTAGCAGTTAATAGATACATGCTTTTTATCAACTCCTCCGCTTCCTCTTCTAAATCCATCGCCCGAGCAGGAATTCCTGCTTCTAACTGTTCGATGATGGTTAGCACTATCTCTAAATTCTTTTTGTCCTCCTTCTTCCCTGTTTTGGCTTGTTTCTTCAATTTATCAACCTGTTTTTCAACAGTCTCTAAATCTTTTAAAATTAATTCGGTATCGATAATATCCTTGTCTCTAGCTGGATCAACACTACCATCAACATGCACGACATTATCGTTATCAAAACATCGAACCACATGAAGAATCGCATCGACTTCTCTGATATTTCCTAAGAACTGATTGCCCAGGCCTTCACCTTGACTTGCACCTTTTATTAGCCCTGCAATATCTACAATCTCAACAGTAGTCGGCAGAATCTTTTGTGGATTCACAATATCCGCTAATTGTTCTAAACGTTTGTCTGGAACAGTAATAATACCCACATTCGGTTCTTTGGTAGCAAAAGGATAATTCGCAGCCAAAGCACCTGCTTCAGTTAAAGCGTTAAATAAGGTAGACTTTCCAACGTTTGGGAGACCAACAATTCCACATTTAAGTGCCATGAACGATTTTTTATTTATTGAATTTAAAAAGCGGCGCAAAGTTCGTTTTTTCCTGTTCAAAAGGCAAGGGCAAATTTTTTATCAATTGTAAATTAGAATATTAATTATTTGCAGGTTTAAAATATTGATTAATAGTTGTTTTTAAAAAATATAAATAACAATATAATCGTAAAATAATTGTTTTTATGAAAAAAATAGATTTTGTGACAGTTCTAATTAGTTGAATAAATTACAAAATTAAAGAATATGATTAAAATATTTGTTTTTAAAAATATAGATAAAACTTTGTAAATCAGTATATTTACCATGTCTTAATGAAAACTGGAGGGTTTTATTAAGACAATAATTATGAATATCTTCAACTTTACTAGTATTCATAATATTTGCAATTCTCTCAATCATTGAATTTTACTAGACTTTTTAGGACGAGACTACCAGCTTTAAGGGGTTCTCTTATCTTGTAAATTTCAATTTCATTTAACCTTTTTCACAAAACTAAAACTTAACACATCATGAGAAGTAAACCCCTCATTTCAGCACTATGGGCTGTCTGCGCATTTATTATGCTATCTAACCCAGCATGGAGTGCCAATGAGAAAACTAACACCTTAGATGCATTTTCAAATTGTACAATTAGCTTAACTGCAACTCCTGATGGAGTTTATTGTGGCGAAGCTACAGGATCTATTGACGTAAAAATTACAGGTGGTACCGCACCTTACAAAATTGAATGGGATAATAGTGATAATTCCATTTGGGCAGAAATTAGTACGAACGATAACACCTATACTATTCCAAATTTACCAAGAGGGATGTACATGGTAAAAATTAGAGACGCCAATGGCTGTAGAGAATCGGTAAGTGTGATGATGGATGATAATGCGAGTGATTTGACTTATACTATAGAACCGAATGATCCTTGTGTGGCAGCTGGTTCTATGGTCATTCGGGTTGCAGGAGCAGATGCGCCGTTTTGGGTCATTTTAGATGGACCTACCTCTGGTGGTGTAATTGCTAATACGAATTCTTTTAGAATTGACAATTTATTACCAGGAGCTTACAAAGTAACCGTAGATAAGGATGGTTGTGGACATGATCAAACAACCGATATTATTACAACCCCGACTGCTTTAGGCATTAGTATTGCACAAATGGATAATAATGTTTGTGATGAATTTGGGGACGTTAAAGTAAATATTACGGGGGGGACTTCCGAATACCTCATTTCTTGGTATGGAGCGGCTAGTGGTAGTACTAGAGCAACAGAATCTAAGATTGTTCAAAACCTAGTTCCTGGAGATTATACTTTTACAATTAGGGACGCTAATTTTTGTACTGCTTCAGCTACTGTTACAGTCGTTTCAACAGGAACTGATTTATATTGTGAGTTAACCCAGACACCTGTTGTTTGCGACAATATGGGACAAGTTGGAGTGGCAATTAAAGGCGGGAAAGCTGGTTATACCGTGGCTTATTCTGGACCTGTTTCGGGGGCTTTTGTTGCGAATAGCAGTAATGACAATACAGGAGATGCTAACATATGGGATTTACCTCCAGGCGAATACCATATCACTATTACGGATAGTAGAGGCTGTGTTGCCAAAGAAAGTATTGTCGTAGGGGGCGAATTGACAGACCTAGCTTGTATTGTGACGCAAACTCCTGTATTATGTGATGATATGGGACAAATTGGTGTTTCGATTTCTGGAGGACAACCGACTTATAGAATAGACTATAGTGGACCAAGAACAGGGTCTATTATAGCCACAACCACAGGAGATAGAGCAGGAAACGGCAGCATTTTAGATTTACCCGCAGGAGCTTATACCATTAAAGTAACAGATAGTCGAGGTTGTTCCGCTACTGAATCCATTACAGTAGGTGGTTCATTTACAGATTTAGCCTGTATTGTAACGCAAACACCTGTTCTTTGTGCTGAGATGGGAGAAATTGGTGTATCAATTACAGGAGGCTATCCAACCTATAGAATAGATTATAGCGGCCCTAAATCAGGTGCTATTATTGCAGCAACTACAGGAGATAGAAGTGCACTTGGAAATATTTCTGACTTACCTGCTGGAGCTTATACAATAGTAGTTACGGATAGTCGAGGTTGTTCCGCTACAGAATCTATTACCGTTGGGGAAACTGGTTCTAACATGGCCTGTGACATAACGCCACATGATCAGATTTGTAATACAATGGGCGGAATGGCTATAGCAATTAGTGGTGGAATGCCACAATATCAAGTCACCTATACTGGACCAATAAGCGGAGTAGTATCGGTAGTTGGAACAGGGACGACCAATGTTCCAGGTTTACCTGCGGGTAACTATACCGTAATAGTTGTTGATGGAAATGGTTGTTCTATCACCGAAACAATCATTATTGGAGACGACGGCTCAAACTTATCTTGTGATGTCCTAGCGCAACCCCAAATTTGTGAAAGCAATGCAGGCGTTTATGTAACTATTTCGGGAGGCAAACCTAGTTATGCTGTTTCTTATACTGGTGCTGCTTCTGGAAGTGTAGTAAGTACGGGTGGAACTACTTTTATCCCACTTCCATTTGGTAGTTATACGATTACCGTAGTAGACGGAAATGGCTGTACTGCTAGTGAAACTGCTACAGTAGGTGCTGGAACGAATGATTTACATTGTCGTTTAGAGACCACTCCTGCTATTTGTCATAAACTGGGGGCTATAGAAGTGATTATTTCTGGAGGAAAACCTGGATTTACCGTAAAATGGAGTAGTGGCCATGAAGAAACATCCGCTTTTAGCCCAGGTTATAGTTACAAGTTTGAAGTTCCTTGTCCAGGTATTTATGACATTACCGTCATTGATGCCAATGGTTGTGTCGTCATGGAATCTACGGAAGTAAAACAGATAGAAAATAATTTAGCCTATGAATTATTTGCCAAGTCAGGGGTTCAAGAAGGGAATGGTAGCATTGAAGTTTACTTCCAACAAGGAAGAGCACCTTATACCATTGAGTTAACAGGACCATCTAACCAAACTCAAATCACGAATGGTGCTATTATATTTAGTAGTTTACCTAGTGGTTTATATTCTGTTAATATTATTGATGCCAATGGTTGTGAGAAGCAAACTTATATCGAAGTGCCAAAAGTTGGATCAGCAGGACCAAATTTGGATGGTATGCGTATAAATGTAACCAATGAAAATCCAATTGAGGAGGAGCAGGAATTAAGGGAGCAGCTGGCTGAAACCAATGAAGGTACTACATTTACCCCATTAAGTTATGATAATCAAGCTTCCACCAATGAATTCGTTGTTTATCAAAATTATCCAAATCCATTTAAGTTAAGTACAACTATCAGTTTTAATTTGCCTCAGGCAATGAAGGCAAGGATTACTATTCAAGACCACTTTGGTAAAATAATTACCTTCGTTGAAAACGATTTTGCTAAAGGATATAACCAATACGAGTTGAATCGTACTGATCTAGGAACAGGCGTGTACTATTATACCGTATCCGCAGGAACATTTTCTAAGACTACTCGAATGTTACATATTGAATAGACTTGGGTAAGCCTTCTTACCTTGGCGTATATATTTAAAAAAAATAGCCCTTCTCTAGCAACTAGGGAAGGGCATTTGTTGGTATTCGTTGAATGGACCCACAGAACCATGTAGCTGGCAGGTTCGCCAATACTTAATTTTTAAGCGGTATTTTTTTATTTCGATTTTTTCTTCTTGCCGTTTTACCAAATAAATCCCTTTGACTATTCTTTTCATTAAAAACTCTTCTTGGAGCTGGAGGTGCTTCAGACACTAGGTTGAATACTTTTTCAACATGTTCCCAAACGCCGTTTTTTAATTGATAGCCCATATAGCTACCATCTGGAATATTTACATTCCCTGCACCTTTATAAGGACTTTTCATAGATACTAAATTATCTAAAATAATCATTTCTAAGGCAGGATCATAATTTAATCTAGCAGCAACTTCTGCGGAATATTCCAAATAAAGTCGATTTTTGGTGGAAGCTTCGTAACCTTCAGCAGTTTTGGCAAAAGCAGGGGCGCCAAAAACAACCTGCCCAGAGGCGTCAAAATAAAACGCTTCCACTACTTTTCGTTTACTGAAAAATTCAAAACCATCAAAACCAAAGAGTAAATACTTTTTACCATCGGGAGTATCATAATCTTGTATATTAAAATAAATAGCTCCGTACCAATCACTTGCACCCAATACATCGAATTCTAAATCATAGGTAGCGATTTCTGCGGATTGATCGGTTAGGGGAATTAATTGATTTGCTGGATTATTCACTTGAATAAGTCCACCATACCGATAATCATTTTTATCGACGTATAATTGCCAAGTAAAAATTCTAAAAGTACTATCTGCTGGATAGAGAATAGAAACCGTTTCTAAGGCGCTAAAGGGATATTTAAAAGAAGCTTTTTGTTGAAGACTTTGCACTAATGCTTTACTAAAATTAGCCGCTGCACTTATTCGATTCTCGGGTAGACTATCTTTTAAAAATTGAGTAGATAACTGAGTTAATTTAACCTCTTGATTAACTAAGTCTAAATTTTCTTGACCGAAGGTATTATTACCCAAAAAAGAAAAAAGGAAAAACAGAATGATAAATTTCATGAATTATATTTTGGTTCAATTGTCAAACGCTAGGTTATTTCAAATAATTGTTTGAGCATAATATAAAAATAGAGCAGGTCTCTTTCTTAACTATTTTGTAACGTAAAACAGGGCGGTTGTTGGAAACAACTGCCCTGTTGGTATATAGGAAAAGGAAGGTTACTATGTAGCCTTGTTCTCGATCACAACAAGGCAACATTGCAACGTTAAATGTACTAACTATCAACCTTACCAGACATCAAATAAGCCTTAATAAACTCATCTAAGTCTCCATTCAATACTTTATCTGGATTATGCACTTTATAATTGGTTCGCAAGTCTTTTACCCAGCGATCATCAAGGACATAACTTCGAATTTGAGAGCCCCATTCATTTTTCATCTTTTCCGCTTCAACGGCGTCTCTTTCTGCCAATTGCTTTTGTAGTTCTAGTTGATAAAGTCGAGACTTTAACATGGTCATGGCTTTATCTCGATTCAAATGCTGAGACCGTTCTTCTTGACATTCAGCAACCAATCCAGTTGGTAAGTGTCGAACCCTTACGGCGGATTCCGTTTTATTGACATGTTGCCCACCAGCGCCACTTGCTCTAAAAGTATCCCATTCTATATCTGCTGGATTAACAATGATTTCAATGGTATCATCTACCATTGGCTGAACGAATACGGAAGAAAAAGAGGTCATTCGTTTGCCCTGAGAGTTAAATGGGCTGACACGAACTAGTCGATGTACCCCATTTTCTCCTTTTAACAAACCATAAGCAAAATCTCCTTTTATTTCTAATTCAACTGATTTTACGCCTGCCACACTACCATCCACTCGATTGAGTTCGCTGACCTTAAAGCCTTGTTTTTCTGCCCACATCAGGTACATCCGAAGTAACATAGAAGACCAATCGTCGGATTCTGTCCCTCCTGCGCCAGAGTTGATTTGTAGAATACAATGGAGTTCATCTTCTTTTTTATTAAGTGTAGAGCGGAATTCCAAATCTTCCATCGCTTTAAGGGTTATTGTAAATTGCTCATTTACTTCCTCTTCGGTGGCTTCTCCTTCTTTTTGGAATTCATTTAAAATTTCCAATTCTTCCAGAACAGTAGTGACGGTTTCATATTTACCAATCCATCCTTTATGGATTTTAATCTCCTTCATTACAATCTCTGCCTTTTTGGTGTCATTCCAAAAAGTTGGGTCAAGACTAATCTGTTCTTTTTCTTCTACTTGTAATCTTCGATTCCCGATGTCAAAGATACCTCCCCAAAAGTCCCAATCTTTCTTGCAAATCCTTTAATTGATCTGAAGTCATGATATACCGGTTTAATGAGCTTGTCGGCTCGCGTTATAAAAAGTGATTTGGATATACTCAATACTTTTGGGCATATCCAATTTTTGATTTGACCAACTAGCCAATTGTTTAGTTGACCTCATCCAACTCCACATAAAACACCAACTCTGCATTAGGACCAATATTTGGAGGACTACCAGCCGCACCATAACCTAATTCACCAGGAATGAATAAAACAGCTTTAGTCCCTCCAGTAAATAATTGTAGTCCTTCATCCCAACCTCTAATCACTCTACCTTGACCGACAGGAACAGGGTAGGGGCGACCTGCTTTAAAAGAGTTGTCAAATTCGTTACCATCCGTAGTAACACCATAATAATGGACATTAGCCATACTACCATTGGTTACTTGCTTGCCGGTACCTGCCTCAATTACATAATATTTTAAGCCACTTTCTGTAGATTTTACATCTGGTAAAGTGTTAGCCAAGTATTTTTTTAAAATATCTTGTGTCTGCTGACCAACTACGCTTTCTCTTTGTTTAGCCGCTTCCATTAAGGCCAACTGTGCCGCCTTTTCTTTCTCAATCTCTTCTTTTGAAGTAATACTTTCTAACACGATATCGTAATGTACAAATTTAGAAGTCTCAAAACCTGGTGGCTTTCTTGGAAAAGAATCAACAGATTGCATAACGGTTAAACTATCCCCTACAGACATTAGCATTAAGGCTTCTACGATAGGAGAAATAGATCGAGCAGGTTGATCGCCAGCAGGAATTAACACTCTAGCGGGTCTTCCTTGATCTCTAGTAGAATTGACTACGGTTGAATCATTTCTGATATCTACCACAAAAACTGCCTCTTCTCCAACTTGCGGCTTTTGTCCATTTGTTTGCGTATGGTGGATATAAGTATAACCAGATGGTGTTACAGAGGTTGGTGCCTCTGTTTGACATGCCCAGATTAAACATAAGGCAAATAAAAATAATGAATATCTCATTAATAATTTTGTAAAAGATGAAAAAAATCAAAATGGGAAAGAAAAAATTTCCCTTCCCATTTAACTACATTTGATGTATTTTAAAAGTAACCTGATGACTAAAGTTTATTTAACGCTTCTTTATAGTCAGGTAATATTTTTTTGAGTTTGTTAATAGTAGATCGAAGCCCTTTAAAGGAAGCACCACCAGAAGCATTCTTATGTCCTCCTCCTCTAAAATATTTTTTAGCGATTTCTTGAACAGAGAAGTCTCCTTTTGATCGCAAGGAAATTTTGACAATAGTGGGTTGCTCCGTAATAAAAGCAGCCAATTTTATTTCTTTCATCATCAATAAATAATTGACAATTCCTTCCGTATCTCCTCTTTGAATATCAAAATGTTCATAATCTTCTTTGGTTAAAGAAATAATACCTGTTTTGTATTCCGGTAGAATTTCCATGCAATTATTTAAACAATAGCCCAATAAACGCAAGTTTTTCTCAGGCAAACTATTGAATAATAAATTTTGAAGCATCGTATCATCTACGCCCATATCCTTTAAACCAGCAACGACTCTAAACAACTTAGAAGAGGTACTATACTTAAAAGAACCTGTATCCGTCAGAATACCTGAATAAAGGCATTCTCCTAAAGGAATAGTCAGCTTATCTGTTTCTTCTAATCCTGTAATAAAATCGTAGATCATTTCACAAGTAGAACTGGCACTTGTATCCGAAAAGGTATAATCACAAAAATCATCTGGATATAAATGATGATCAATCATGATTTTAGTAGTTTCCTTTAAACTACCGATTACCTCTCCCATCTTATCAACTCTGTCAAGACCATTATAATCTAAAACAAAAATAATATCTGCAGCTTTTAATTTCTCATCTGCTGCCTGTGGCGTATCATCGTGTATTAAAATTTTTTCACTTCCTTTCATCCATGCTACGAATTCAGGATAATTAGAGGGCAACACAACCGTAGTATCATGGCCCAATTGATCCAAGAATAATTGTAAACCAAGACTTGATCCCATAGCATCCCCATCAGGATTACGGTGAGAAGTAATCACAATTTTTTTTGGATCTGCTAATAACGCTTTGACTTTGACTAATTTCTCTTCCATTTGATGATATTTTTCAGCTTGCGAAATTCTTAATTTTTATGGACTTGGACAAGCAGAGACTACTTTTTTTACTAGGAAATTGAAAGAATCGGCTATTCCTAACCTTATTACATATAAGCAAAATAATTTTTAAGCTACTTTCTAATTAACCTAGGGGTAAGATTTAGAAATAATTGACAACTTAATTATAGGCTAGGAAATTGATTGTCAATGAGGTAAATCAACTGGATATGATCAACTGTTTACTGTCTATGGGACTAGTAGATGTTAATGATGCGTAAAAATACAATCATTTTAAAAATTAATACATTTTTCAAGCATCTTGTTTTTAGATTTTATACTTTTGCACCGCTTTTAGAAAAGCATCGCCTTACGGTAAAAAATATTAGCTACTATACTATATTTTTTTTTGTAATGAATTGCTAATCAATTACTAACAAATTTTCATTAATTTAAATTAAAAATAATATCCCGATGGCTACGAATAGAACTTTTACGATGATTAAGCCTGATGCCGTTAAAGCTGGGCATACTGGTGCAATTTTGGCACAAATCAATAAGGCAGGTTTCAAAATTATTGCGATGAAATTAACTCATTTAACACCTAGTGTTGCGGGGAAATTTTATGCAGTTCACGCTGAGCGTCCATTTTATGGCGAATTAGTAGAATTCATGTCTAGTGGCCCGATTGTAGCGGCAATTTTAGAAAAAGAAAATGCAGTTGCAGATTTTAGAACATTAATCGGCGCAACCAACCCGTCAGAAGCAGCACCTGGTACCATTAGAGCATTATATGCAACTAGTATCGGTGAAAACGCAGTTCACGGAGCAGATTCTGATGAGAATGCAGCGATTGAAGGTAGTTTCCATTTCTCTGCTGATCAAATGGTAGGGTAGTTAGGCTACTAAAAAGTATATACTTTGCATGGGATAAAAAAGTGATTACGTAATCGCTAAATTTATGATATGCGGCGTAATCTTGTGACTGTTAATTAGACACGACTTTTTGTCGATTTGGCAACTACAAGATTACAGCGCATATCATAAATTTGGCGGTTACGAATAAGCACTCAAAATCACTTTTTTATCCCGTTTAGCGTATATATGCTGAGCAGTCTGGTTTTTTAACTAGATTATTTAGCAAATGGTTTTAAAAATATTATATTCATAAATCCACTTAGTTTTTACAGGACAGCTTTATGAATTGTGATTTATGATTTGCCGCTCTTTCGAAAATCAAGTGTACTTGCCTCTAGTTTCCAAGCAGTCGTCTCCCTACACATTAAAAATAACCCAGTATTTCCATTTTTTATGCGCTTACTTGGCGTTTTGTCGTTAATATTTTCATCTACAA
Organism: Saprospiraceae bacterium; assembly: GCA_965277445.1. Taxonomy (GTDB): domain Bacteria; phylum Bacteroidota; class Bacteroidia; order Chitinophagales; family Saprospiraceae; genus JAFMDF01. The sequence goes on from CBDICY010000013.1 coordinate 2,143,446, forward strand.
CTTGCCGAACGAGCCAATCAATCGCCCCAACCTGCAAAAAATCTTGGAGTCCTCTAAAAAAAATATTAACTTAGCCGAAAGTAATTGAATACTGCAAATTTGCTGTTAATCAATCTCAATTGATTAGACTAAAATACTTATGAGAAATTGTCAATTTTGTGATACCGAAATATTAGATGATGCTCGCTTTTGCCATCATTGTGGGGCTAAAGTGAAGGTTGCCAAAACAAGATCTACCGAAGCAACACCTGTATACGAAGCTAAATATCCACTTGATTTTAGGAAAATAAAGGGATTGTCTAGCACCATCAAACAATATTTTATCCAAGCATTAGATCAACGGATTAAAGAGACACAGAACCCTAAACGCAAAAAGGATTATATGAATCGACTGATGCAATCAGACTTTCAGCAGGTTTTTGATTTGCGAGCGGGTCAATTAGCAGAAGAAGCTTATACCATCCACATTACCCAAAAACCGACCGTTCCACAAGAAATTGATCAATTATTAAATAAATCCTTTGATGGGTTATTAGACTATTTTATGGTCAAATACTGTCAAGATATTAATGAGGTGAATATTCCTGACGAGGCTTTGAAATACGAGGGGCAAAAGAAAGTAGATTTTGATTTACAGAAAATGGTCGTTGATTTCTTAGATTTACAAAACGAAGAAGTTCAAATATATACAGATTTTATCAAAATGCCTTTGCGTAAATTGCAAAATGCGAGTCGTAATTTTTTATTTCCAGCCAAAGATGAGAAAGTATTATTAGTAGCGGATCAAACAGTTTTCGGCACTTGTCGAGAAGGATTTGCGCTAACTGAAGATGCCATTTATTGGAAAGCGCACTTTAAGGAAGCCCAAAAAGTATTTTACCACCAAATAGAATCCATCAAAAAAGAAAAAGATTGGTTATTAATCAACGGCATCTTTTTTAATGTGAATCAAAGTGTTAATGGTAAAATGGTCTTTTTACTGAATCGTTTGAAGACGATAGATTAAAAATTTGTTACTACTTGGCTAAGGATAACAGGCGAACGGCAAAGGGGTAATTTTACTCTAAGAATAACTTTTTAAGGCAATTAAATCAAAATAAAAGGTTATTTTTATGGAATTTTGACCAATTAGCTCTTTGCCGAGTAATAACAAAAAAAATATCCTGACGAAAATAACAAGCCTTGAAACCAGAATAGGAATATGGCATAAAATTTGACTTATTGCGAATATAAGCTTACATTTGTTAAGCAAATACATTTTCATCCTACCGATTTACATTCCATCAATTCCGATTTAAATATAGATAAACCATTGCAGCAGATGCTGTGATTATTAATTAATAATTAACGTTATTTTACCAGATTAGATTTTGATGCTATAAAGTTTTACAAATCGAATTTAGCTTTGATTTTGAAGCAAGAAGTACCCCAAATTTTAAAGTGACAAAGTAGCCTTAATATATTTGAGAAAATGAAATTTATGCCTCTTTTTACCAATGATGCTGACCTTTCCTGTAGAAAGGACTTGCGCACCACAACAACTACTGACCTAAGTTTTAAAACGAAAAAATCACCTTACTTTTCAGCTACTTTACCAACTGATTTTAGCTATTTTGATTTCCGAAGTATTATTACCTCGGTATTAATTTGGTATTCAAAGAGAATAACAAAATTGTTCCAATTGCTGCTACTACTGGTCGTGATAAGCCTACCGACTACCCAAAGTTGGACCCAAGCTTACTCGCAAATAGGAGCAGATATTGATGGCGAAGTGGCTGAAGATCTATCAGGTAGATCGGTATCGCTGTCCTCTGATGGGACTATCGTGGCTATTGGGGCTCCTGAAAATTCCGAGAATGGAAAAAATAGGGGGCATGTGCGGGTATATGAATTGGTGGGAGGCGCATGGGTGCAAAAAGGAGCAGATATTGATGGCGAAGCGGCTTTTGACCGATTAGGCACTTCTGTATCGTTGTCCTCTGATGGGACTATCGTGGCTATTGGGGCTATTGGAAATGACGCAAGTGGAAATTTTGCTGGTCACGTGCGCGTATATGAATTTGTGGGAGGCGCATGGGTGCAAAAAGGAGTAGATATTGATGCCGAAGCGGGTGGTGACCGGTTCGGTAAATCGGTATCGCTGTCCTCTGATGGGACTATCGTGGCTATTGGGGCTGAAGGAAATGACGATAATGGAAATTTTGCTGGTCATGTGCGGGTATATGAATTTGTAGGAGGTGCATGGGTGCAAAAAGGAATAGATATTGATGGAGAATCGGCTGGGGATGGATCGGGATTTTCCGTATCGCTGTCCTCGGATGGAACTATCGTGGCTATTGGGGCTCCTGAAAATGACGGGACTGGGAATAATGCTGGTCATGTGCGGGTATATGAATTTGTGGGAGGTGCTTGGGTACAAAAAGGAGCAGATATTGATGGCGAAGCGGCTGGGGATGAATCTGGCATATCTGTATCGCTGTCCTCTGATGGAACTACCGTGGCTATTGGGGCTCATTTAAATGATGAGATTGGAAATAGTGCTGGTCATGTGCGCCTATATGAATTTGTGGGAGGTGCATGGGTGCAAAAAGGAGCAGATATTGATGGCGAAGCGGCTGGGGACGAATCTGGCTTTTCCGTATCGCTGTCCTCAGACGGGGCTATCGTGGCTATTGGGGCTATTAAAAATGACGGGAATGGAAATAATGTTGGTCACATGCGCTTATATGAATTTGTAGGAGGTGCATGGGTGCAAAAAGGAGCAGATATTGATGGCGAAGCGGCTGGGGACGAATCTGGCTTTTCCGTATCGCTGTCCTCGGACGGAACTATCGTGGCTATTGGAGCTCATGAAAATGATGGGAATGGAAGTAATGCTGGTCATGTAAGGGTATTTACCTCTGCCTCTACTGTGGTTACCAATATACCAATTCCTACTATAAGCGAATGGGGGCTATTGATTCTTGGTTTATTGGTATTGAACATGAGTGTGTTCTTTGTGCAACGTAGGGAATTGATCTAATAGACCAAGGGATTGGTTAGATAATGTTTGACTATTTTTTGAGACTGTTAAATAAAGTGTGTCAGTAGTAAATTTCAAAAAAAAGTAGAAATTTGCTAAAAAGACAAAACAGATGACGTTAAAAAAGAAGACTCAGAAAAAGAATCGTTACGAAGAATTGAGCGATTTTGAAAAAGATGCAGTTGAGCAGTTGCGAAATGGCGAGCAGTTAGGAGGCAAAGATGGTATTCTAGCACCGCTGATTAAAAGAATAGTAGAAGCGAGTTTGGAAGGGGAATTAAATGCTCATTTATATGAAGAAAAAGCTGCAGGCAATACCAATCGGAGGAATGGAAAAACGAACAAAACAGTAAAGACCGATTACGGTCAATTTGAACTGGAAACGAGCCGAGATAGAACTGGTAGTTTTGAACCAGAATTATTACCCAAACGGCAAACATTTTTAGGCAAAGGTCTAGATGATAAAATCATATCTATGTACGCCAAAGGGATGAGCTATGGCGATATAAGTGAACACTTAGAAGATCTTTATGGCTTGGAAATATCCAAGGGTAAAATGACTGCAATTACGGATCAAGTTTTGCCAGAAATGCAAGCCTGGCGTAGTCGTTCTTTGGAGGCAGTTTATCCTATCATTTGGATGGATTGTATTCATTATAAAATAAGAGAAGATGGTAGGACAGTTAGCCGTTCGATATATGTGATTTTAGGAGTCAGTTGTTCTGGACAAAAAGATCTTTTAGGTTTGTATGCTTCAGAAAATGAAGGGGCGCATTTTTGGCTTGGTGTGCTGTCAGATTTGCAAAACAGAGGCGTAAAAGACATACTAATAGCTTGTATTGACAACTTGACGGGCTTTGTAGAGGCAATTCATAGCACTTTTCCAAAAACAGAAGTTCAATTGTGCATTGTCCATCAAATCAGGAATAGCTTAAAATATGTGGCAAGTAAAGATCAAAAATCTTTCTTGAGAGACTTGAAAAAAGTATATCGAGCAAGTACTAAAGATGCAGCGGAAGGAATGCTAGATGAACTGGAGAAAAAATGGGGAGAGAAGTATCCAATTGTGCTTTTGAGTTGGCGAAATAATTGGGAAGAATTAAGTCAATATTTCAAGTATCCACCAGATATTCGCCGAATCATTTATACAACCAATACGGTAGAAGGATTTAATCGACAACTTCGTAAAGTTACTAAATCTAAAGGCGTATTTCCTAACGAACAGGCATTACTAAAAATGATATTTTTAGCTTCAAGGGATATTCAAAAAAAATGGACAACTTCTATTTCTAATTGGGCCTTATCTGCTCAACAGTTAGCCATTTATTTTGAGGATAGAATGAAGCTTGATTTAAATATTGGTTAAGCTAGACAGACGCTCTAACATAGGTTTTTTTAGGCATTGGCTAACACGCATATTTAGCCCCATTGAGTATGCCTAAAATGACAAAACCAACCATCATTTCTGACAGTTGGCTTTGATTTGACTTATGCTAGTCAGCACAGGTTATTCCTCGTATGGTTGCTCCTCAGCATCGCCATACTCCGCTTCGCCTGATGAGGTAAAGTTAGGATTCTAAAATCTGAAAATTGCTGATTTGATATATTTTTAAACTATTTTTTAATTTTTGACACAGTTTATTAAACAAACCCTATTTTTTTCTTCGTGCTGTAGATACGTAAGACACTTATATAATATATTACCTTACGTACCTACGGCACGAGAATTAGAAATATTGATCCTATTCACCTGTTACCTATCTACGGTACAAGAATTGGGAAATGTCTACCTGCTTTATTGCTTTGCTACTCATCTCTGCCTCCTGGAAGGCAGGATTAGTCCCGCTGGGACTTTAGGCAAAACCTAATCTTACTCAATTAAGCCAACAATTTTTAATATTTAAGTACCAATAATTTTCATCATTCGCAATTCATCGTTTATCGTTCATCATTCATCATTTAAATTAAAACCGATACCGTAGACTATTCAAAAAGCGATAAATAGTTTTTGGTGCGCCGACGGCTGCTCGGCTATCATAAATAATTGAAAAAGTAGTTTTAAAATCCAAACGTTTGGAAAAAGAAAAGATAACAGCGGTTTGGGAAGATAATCGGTAATCTTTAGGGTTGGTAAATAAAGGTTGGTAATAACTGGTAGAAGCTATTTTAATGTTGGATTGTGGCTGCCAAGATAAGGCGAAATAGGTACTTAAGCGGTGATTATTATGCTTGATATCCGCTTCTGATTCCTCTTCAAACTCATACATATAACTGGTGCCTAGATAAGCTTTATCTTTCTCTTTTTGAAAAATTCGGTATCTGAAACCCGTACCTGCCAACGCACGAATGGCTATATTGGCTCGTTCATTATATTGTACTTGCCCAAATAACTCGAAAGTCAACCAGTCTTTTATTTTTGAATTATACCTCAAATGTTGAAAACCTTCATTGACAAAATTCTGATCCCCTGCTTTGACAAAATTAAAGTTGGTTAGGCTAAGCAAGGTTTTGTCGTAGTAAACAAATTCTATTTGTGCCTTGCCATTTAAAGAAAATACTTCTTGCTTATTCTTGGTCAAATTGGCTCCAAGTTCTATTTGTTCTACCCATTGGATACTATCTGTAAATTGGCTTCGTTTGTCCTCTACGTTAACAATTTGGGCTACTGCTTGCTGGCTCGATAACCATAATAATAGGAACAAAATTTTTTGGGGAATAGTCATATGTGATTAGTTTATGCTATACTAGGCAGGAGGGATTGGTTCTATAAATGAACGATAAAATTTTAATTTCAACCTCAACCTCAATTTCAACCTCAATCTCAATCTCAATAGCAAAATTGCCATAAATGCTAAACCTTCGATGATTTTTCAAAGATTCTGGGGCAAATTGAAGTTAAAAAATTAGAACCAATCACTCCCCTAGATATTAGGTGTTTAATTGGGATATGTTCCAACGTGCCGTAGGTAACGAAAGGTAGGTAGCAAAAGAATTGTGGCAATATCTCCAAATGCTCGTGCCGTAGGTACGTAAGATAAATTTATAGCAAATTTTTTTTATGCACCTATGGCACGAAAAAAAGAAAAATCTTCAAAGATTATCCAATCTACCCATACCTGATATCAACTCCTAGATTGAATTATTTCCAATAGTTTCCTCAACCAATACTCCAAAAACGAAAAAAGGTTTTAGAAAGTGCAAAATACACTTCCTAAAACCTTTTTAATTACTTGTAAAATGATGATTTGCGCAACTAGTTACTAATTAACCAATCACTAATCACCAGACAATTATTGATTTACACCTAAAGCCTTTAATGTTTCAAAATCCATATTTCCAACTGGTAAACCGTTGTCTTTTTGGAATTTAACTAAAGCAGCTTTTGTTTGTGTACCGATTACATTATCAATTGGACCTGGATCGTATCCTCTATCCTTTAATGCTCTTTGTACTTGCTGAACCATAGAAGTCGTAATTTTGTTAGCACAAACAACTTCTCTCCATTCAGAAAATCCACCTTTTCTACTTACTGCACGCTTAGTTACTGTTGCATATTCAGCAGGAACATCTACAGATCTAGAACAAACACCAGAATCAGCGTTGTAGTTATATCCAGCAGGACAACCAGCTGATCCCCAGTTAGCATAAACATCTGCGCTGTTAGCATCTGCTGGTTTATCACCTGCAACCATGCCACCAACTGCACCACCAGAACCATCAGCACCTGGACCAGCACCAGCAGGTGCAGGAGAACCAGAATAGCTAGAAGAATTAGGATCATAAGCTGGGTTATATACTAAACCAGCATTAGTCCATCTGTAACCTGGCTTTAATTTTAAACCTTCTCTATAAGTATAAGCAGAAGTTTTGTATTCTCCTGGCACAGCAACTCTATCAAAAGTAGCAGGCTTGCTTAATACTCGCTTAGTAACAGTTTTGTATTCAGCAGGAATTACTTCCTCTCTCATGGTAGCAGGTGTCTTAACTACTTGCTTTGTGATTGTTGCATACTTAGCAGGAATTACTTCCTCTCTATAGCTAGGAGCCGCCTTTACGATTTGACGTCTACCATATTGAGCAGCAGTTTGCTTAACTCTTACACATTCTTCTCTACCATCAGCACCAGTTCGGCTACTTCTAGTATATCCTTCCGCACAACCAGCAGGAGCTGTTTTTGTTACTGTCTTGTATTCAGCAGGAACTTCTACTAAACACCATACTAAACAGTCATCTGGGTTAGCAGATAAACAGTTTTTATCAGCTTTACGCTTTACCCACTTCGTAGAAGCAGGAGAAACTTCAACTCTCTCGGTTGTTGTTTCATATTGCATTGGAATTCTCTCTAATTCTACAGAAGCTACACTTGTATAATAAGGCATGATTGCACCAGTCATTGCTAAATCACCTTCAGCAGTACTACCAGCAGTATTTCTTCCGTTAGCACCTCTAGATCCAGCACCAGCACCGTTTCCAGCACCAGCACCAACGCCAACACCACTTTCGTCACCTTCTTTTGCTAAAGCAGCACCAACTGCAGCGGCAGCAGCAGGGTCAAAAGCATTAGGGTCTGTTCCTCTTGAATTACTTACTCCGTCAATAGTTCCCATGTATATGTTATTGTCCGTAACGGTAGCATACTCACCTGGAATTGGAATAATTCTTTTGGAAGCAGCTTGTGTTTCTATTTGCTCAGTGACAGTTTCATAAGTTGCAGGTACAGCTACCATACGCTTACTTTCTTCTTTGACTAAAACTTGTTCCGTTACTGTAGAATATTCTGCAGGACGCTCAACAATTCTAGTACCTGGTGCTTTTACCATAACAGGTCGTCTAGCAGTAGCCATTCTTGGCTTTGCAATATCTGTTCTTTGGTAAGCAGCTTTTGTCTGAACTTGTTCAGTTGTGGTGCTATATTCATCTGGAATTAAGCACTTAGCATAACACTTTCCTGCTTCACTATCTACTCCTGAAGGTTGCGCAAAAGCAACTGTAACAGTAAGTAGGGAGAATAAGAAAGTTAGCTGGATAAATTTTTTCATACGATAATCACGTTTGTTCCCGTAAAAAAAACAGGTTGATAGTTTAAAAAATGATTCAATAGTATAGACTATTTAAAAATATAGTAAAATACAATTTTTTACAATTTATGTGACGGAGTAAAATTAATTAAAGTCACACAATTTATTATCTAATGATAAGGAAAAATTCAAAAAATTAATAAATAGTCGAAATTGAGGGGCTAAATTAGAGGATTATCTTATAAAAAAGAAAGGTTTTGTGATTAATACATGTTTAAAAACATAATATATAAAAAGGCTGTAAATGACATTGTTCATTTACAGCCTTTTATAATATTAAATTAATCTTATTTTATAAAAAATTATTGAAGTTATTTGGAATCACCTTGTTTTTTATTAGATTTTGCATCTATTTCTAAAATTCGCTCCATCACTTCTGAGATTTGTTCAGCACCTATTTTTTTAGAAATAATTTTCTTTTTATCATTCAAGATAAAAATTTGAGGAGTTGATCGAATATCATAAATTTGTTTGTACTTCGATTTTATAAACGGGTCAATAGCGTTGATCCAATTGATCATTCCTTTTTCTTTCATGGTTTCTGCGCAGGCAGGCATTTCGGTATAAGTCTTAGTACAAACGGCAAAAATTTCTACACCTCTATTTTTAAAGTCCTCGTAAAATTCTAGCATTTTCGGCATCGACTTTTTACAATGTCCACAGTCTGGATCCCAAACAAATAATACCGTATAAGGTGCATCGACTCCATGTAAAGAGATACTTCGCTTTGCCTTCCATCTTTTGTATTCATCCTCTGCATCGGCTGCGGCAATAGTCCCTTCGATGTCGATTTCAAACATCTTCAAGTCTGGGGCAGTTTTCCCAATTAAAATTGGTTTTAGTGTTTTAGCATTATCGGTTATCTTTTTTAATTGTTCTGCTTCTGTCCAAGGGGCTAATCCTTTGGCATAATAATTCTCGGCTATATGGACATAAACTCCATCCATGCCCACAATCTTTGAAGCAGCATAGGTATTCAAGAAATGAACCAAATAATATTTGAAAGTTTCTTCAGCAGGCTTCACTTTTTCTAGAATATAATCGACCGAAACAATAATAGAATCGGGTGCCTGTACCGTTAATTTATTCAAATAATAGTCAATGCGCTGGAATAAAATTGGGCTTCTAACTAAGCGCTCATCCGCTAAATTTAAATTATCAAAATAATGCGCTTTGTAATGTTTGTATCGTTGCAATTGAATTTCCTTCTCCGTTCCAGTAAATTCAGGCATAGGAGTTTCCATACCAGATTTCACTAAGGTAGCGGTCAAAGTACTAGATTGATTATCAACTATGTTTTTTTGATAAGCTTTAACTCCATTATTTAAATCTTCTAATTGTTTTTGGATTTTGGCTTTATCTCCCGCTGAGGCCGTTTCCAATTGTTTTTTCAATTGGTCTGCTTCTGGTCTCATTTTTCCTAAATAAGCCATATAATCATAGAATAATTTATTATCCGCACTCCCTTCAATTTGCATATTGGCATTAGGGGATTTAGCATCTGTTTTTACAGAAAAATGTTGTTCTTTTTCATCAATCAGTAATTGAAAATATTGATTGTCTGGCGGCATGACAACTAAGTAAACGCCTGCATCTAATTGCTCTTCCCCTTTGAAAATAAATTTTCCGTCAGCCCCTACCTTTACAGAGTCCTTAATATACTGCTTATCTCCATAATGGTATCCAAGCATTAACATTTCTTGGTCAAAATTATCGAGTTTTACTTCAATCTGATAACCTGATTGACCCAAAAGTGTAAAACCGAAAAAAGCAAATGTAAATAAGAGTGAAAAGTATTTTCTAGTCATTTGTATGTTAATTAATGAAAGTAATTCGAGTTACGGGTTGCTAGTTTAAAACTGATTAGCATTTAATGAGAGAATAGTCAAATTTCAATTAACTTTTCTGCGTTTGAGTAAAATCATATAAAATCTACAACCTAAGATAAACTAATAATAGAAGCCCAAATATCAATCCTTTATTATAAAAAGGAAACATTTTGCTATTTTATTAACGAATGTATAACCTTTTTGGTTGAGAAATGGTTATTTAATTTTTGTCCGCTAAGAAGTAAGAGGGCATTAATTGATCTTTATCAAAAGTTACGAGTTGAAAAGATAGAATTATAAATCCTAAATTAGATTGTTGAACTATTTTAGCTCATTCAATCAAAGTTATTAGGTAGTTGATTGAATTTAACTCGCAACAAATATTTTATGGAACGATCAATCTTGACTTTCTAGTTATTTGGTATCTTTGGCACTACCATTTTAAAATTAAACTTATCAATATTAAAAAATGAATAAATACTTTTTCAGATTAGTACTTTTTTGCGGTTGTTTTAGCAGCATTAGTACGGTATATGGGCAAAGACAGCCTATAGATTCTTCTTTAATTATGGATTTTGAGAAATATGATCCTATTTCGACCTTAGTCGTTCCTGAAAATCCAGTCACTAGTGCAAAGTTTAAATTTTTAGATATTCATAGCCACCATTGGCGAATTAATGATGTCACTTATTTTGATAAGCTTTTTGCCGAAATGGATACTTTAAATATGGGGGCTTTGGTCAATCTAAGTGGCCGAGGTGGAAAGCGGTTAAAAAGTATGATGGATATTGTTAACCAACATCCCCAAAAAGAACGTTTTATTGTTTTTACGAATATCGAATTAAGAAGTATAGATGATCCAAGTTGGACGGAAAATACGGTCAAACAACTTGAGTTTGATGTTGCTAATGGCGCAAGAGGGCTTAAGATTTATAAAAGTCAAGGAATGACGAATTTAGATTCTACTGGAAATAGAATCCGAATTGATGACCCACGAATTGATGCAGTATGGGCAAAATGTGGGGAATTGGGAATTCCTGTGTTGATTCACTCTGCTGACCCTGCCTCTTTTTGGAAACCTCACGATGAAACCAATGAAAGATGGTTGGAACTAAAACTGAGACCAGGTAGAAAAAGAGATCCCAAGAATTTTACTTTTGAGCAAATCATTAGCGAACAACATCATATCTTCAAGAAACATCCAAATACTACTTTTATTGCCGCTCACATGGGCTGGTATGCTAATGATTTGAAGTATTTATCAACGTTAATGGAGGCGATGCCAAATATGTATGTCGGTATCGGTGCGGTAATTGCCGAACTAGGGCGTCAACCAAGAATGGCGAATTGGTTTTTTGAAAAATACCAAGACCGTATTCTATTTGGTAAAGATTCTTACAAACCTAAAGAATTTCCTACTTATTTCCGCGTTTTGGAAACAGCAGATGAGTATTTTCCATACTATAAGAAATACCACGCTTACTGGCGGATGTATGGTTTGAATTTACCAGATAATATTTTGAAGAAGGTGTATTACCAAAATGCCTTAAAAATTATTCCTGGTTTAGATGCCAAATTATTTGAAGACTAATAAGAGGTTTCAGGTATTAGGTTTCAGTTTAGATGGAAGGTAATCTCTCCAGCCTGATGCCTGACACCCGACACCTGAAACCTAAAAGTAACTTATATTAAATGCTTTTCGAAAATCACGAAATTAATATTGATGCGCTACCTAAAGTGGAAACGGGTAATTTTCAGCAATTAGATGAGAATTACCTTGTGGTGCGTTATATTGGTAGTTTTATCTTTTTTATGATTCTTGGGTTTGGGTTGATTATGGCTTATTTATTAACCGAACTATCCGATAATTTACCCCTTTTTTGGGGTTTAGTTGCTGGTTGGATAATTTGGGCAATTGCTTCTTTTGTTTTGACGAGAATGGGCTATAAAATCAGAGGCTATTTACTTCGAGATAAAGATTTAGTTCATCGACAAGGCGTTATTTTTAAAAATACGACCACTATTCCATTTAATAGAGTACAACATTGCGAGGTGAGTCAAGGTGTTATTCAACGGATGTTTGATTTGCATACTTTGCAAATTTTTACCGCAGGCGGTAGTAATAGCGATTTGTCTATACCTGGATTAAAAGCAGATATTGCACAAAGGATTAAAGACTTTATTATCAATAAAACGGTAGTAGAAACAGATAGTGAAACAACGGTAGAGATAGCTGAATTCATCCCATTTACTCATTTAGATAGCACAAATACGAATGGAAGCGAATCAACTGACTAATACTTTTATTAAGCCAAGACGACAATCACCCATTGCCATTTTTTTGATTGTTCAAAAGTTAATCGAACAAATCATTCGACAATTTTGGCCGATTCTCTTGGTCGTTATTCTTAATAACTTTGATTTTCAGACTAAAAGTAGCGCGGGGAGTGAAGATCCATACCTTACGCGTATTTTATTTGTGATCGGTGGATTATCCGCCATCGGCTCTATTATTGCCTATTTTAAATTCTATTATTATATCAAAGACGATGAATTTGTTATTGAAAAAGGCTTATTCAATAAGAAAAAGATTAACCTACCTTTTGATCGAATTCAAACCATCAATTTTGAACAGAATTTAATCCATCAAGCTTTTAATGTCGTCAGTTTAGAGATAGATTCCGCAGGGTCGAATCAAAAAGAAATTTCCCTTCAAGCCATTAGCCGAAAAGAGGCCGAAGCCATTCGTGCCTTTATTATGACCGAAAAGGCAAAATCGCAAGCAATAATCGGGGAGAAGGATACCGCAGAAGCCGTTGTGTTAGAAGAAGAAACTTCCGATTTGTTAATGCAATTAAGTCCATTAGATTTACTAAAGGTAGGAGCTAGTCAAAATCATATTCGTGGATTGGGCATCATTATGGGATTTGGATTTTGGATATTTCAAACCTTGGAAGATTTTTTTCCCGATTATAAACAAGGGGATAATATTGAAGCTTACTTTATCGAAGGTTTAGGTTTCGGAACGATTTTTTATTTTAGCACTTATTTGATTGTCGCATTGATTATCTTTTCGGTGTTAATTTCTTTAGTTACAACTATTTTTCAACATTTTGACCTTAAATTTTTTCGAACTAAAGTTGGTTTTAAAGTAATTTCTGGATTGTTTACCAAAAGGGAAGCTTCTGCTAATATTAATAAAGTTCAGTTAATTCGTTGGGAAGATTCTATTTTAAAGCGACTATTTGGCATTTTTCAGTTGGGCTTATTTCAAGCATCAAGTGCGGCGGTTAATACGAAACAATCCATCAATGTGCCAGGATGTTATGCCCATCAAATTGATACGGTGAGAGCGACTTATTTTCCAGATGAGCAATATTTAAATTATAGCCATCATGGTATTAGTTCCTTAATCATTGGACGTAGAGTACTGTATTTAGGTGGTATACCAATGGCTATTTTATTATTGAATGCTTGGCTGAATCAATCTATTTGGATGGCAGTCATTGCTTTATTCTGGCCTATCTTTGTTTATTTTACGAGTAGAATTTATCATAAAAATTGGAAGTTCCACCTCAGCGAAGAAGGTATTTTAACGGAACATGGCATCCTCGGAACGCAATTTACTTTATTAAAATGGTATAAAGTGCAGGCAGTAAAAACCCGACAAAGTATTTATCAACGCAGACATTCGGTGACGGATTTATATTTTTATACCGCTGCTGGTTCTGTTCGAATTCCTTATATCTCTCTTGAGAAAGCTCAGCAAATTACTAATTACGTGTTGTATAAAGTGGAAGTAGATAATCGGAGCTGGATGTAAGTGGGCAATTTTCAATTTTCAAACCCATTTTGTGGAGATTTATTTTTGAACTATTCCCAAGCAATGAAAATTATTGTCATTTCTGATACGCATGGTACACATAGAGAACTAAAGATTCCAGCAGGAGACGTCATTATTCATGCAGGCGATATAACCGATTTTGGATCAAAAGAAGAAGTGATTGATTTTTTAGAATGGTTTCAAGCATTTGACCATCCACACAAACTATTTATTGGTGGTAATCACGACATTTTTTTAGATGAAAACCCAGTAGATTTGCTTGAACTTATTCCTTCGGGAATAACCTATTTAAGGAATAGTGGGGTAGAGCTTAATGGGATTAAATTTTGGGGTTCTCCTACGACTCCCGATTTTGAAGATTGGGCATTTGGTAAGCATAGAAAGGAAATGGAAAGACATTGGAAATTTATACCGAAAGAAATTGATGTTTTAATTACCCATACACCACCATTGGGAATTTTGGATGCTTCTAGGAGTTTTGCCGCTTTAGGCTGTGAATATTTACTACAGAAAGTAAAAGTCCTGAAACCTAAATTTTATATTTTTGGACATGTTCATAATAGTTTTGGTATACTAGAATCCGATGGAATCACCTTTATTAATGCTTCTTCCATTCATTCCCAATTAGGAATAATAAATAAACCCATCGAAATTGAAATCTGATAATACTACATCATGAAATTCTTTAAATTATTATGCCTATTACTATCAGGTATTAATCTTATCCAATGCCAATCGACACCTGCCATTGACGACTTAACCGTTATTCCAGAGGTAACAGCAGCAGATGAGAAATACGTCAATGCCTATCAACTTCTAGACGGGAAATGGAAAGGACAATTTAAAATTTATACCGATAGTAAGCGAAAGAAAAAAGGAGCAATTGATTTAAAGAATATTGGCCTTAAAAATTTGAAGAAAAAGGGATTAAACCTTAATTCTATCATAGAAGTAGAACAAATCTATACTTCTGAAACCCCTTATTTTCAGCGAGTGATCATTACTGATTTTTATCCTGAAAGTGGGCAGAAAGTAATGGCTAAGGGAGTCAATAAGGTACAAGACGGAAAACTACTTTGTGTGGTTGTGAAGCCAGACGATACTGTAATTCACGATGGATATTTAGAAAATGACAATACGATTATCTGGCAACGAGCAGAAAAAACACCGCAAAAAGTAGAATACTTTCGAGAAACCGTCGATGAAAAATTCTATGAAATTATAGGTTGGGGCTATTACAGCGAAGACGATTTATCGCTCAGTCCACCTTTTTGGTTTTATGGAAAATATGAACGAGTTGAATAATCACGAATAGTCGTTGAAAAAAACTAAGATATTAATTTTAAAATGCAATCTTAAAATATCGAGTTACCATAAATTGCTGATTATCAGTAGTTACATTCTAAGTCTAGCGATTATAGATACAACCTTGAAATATCAAGATTTTGAAGAGTATGGAACCTTATTTTCTAGTTGTAACTGCTCTATCTCTATTCTCTCAATGAAATGGTCTCTAATCTCTACTCTTTATATCCCTTCCTGCAATTTCCGCATCTGTTCCATAAAAGCAGGTCGTCGTCGTCGAGAAACCTCAATATTCATTCCATCGTCCATGACTAAATAACCACCATCTCCTTTAACGAATTTTTGCATATAATTTAGGTTAATGACATGCCGTTTATGCACTCGGTAAAAGTTCATAGGTGCCAATAATTCTTCGTACCATTTGATAGTTCTAGAAGCCGTAATTTTACTTCCGTTTTTCAAATAGATATGCGTATAATTATCTTCTGCTTCAAGTCGCAAGACATCTCGAATATGCACAAAATAAATGCCATCTACCGCTGAAATACTTAGTTTTTCAAAAGCATTTGGATTATTATACACCTTAGAAAAAAGATCATATCGTTTTTGAGCTTCTTCATTTTGTGCTGGAATTCTACGCACCGCTTCTACGAGTTCATCCGCATCAATCGGTTTCATGACAAACCCAATCGAGGCATATTGGCACGCCCTAATTGCATATTTTTCAAAAGCCGTCACAAAAATTAATTCAAAATTAACTTCTGGTAATTGATTGAGGGCTTCGAAAACCAATCCATCTTGTAGGTGAATATCAAGGAAGGCAACATTGGGTTGTAAATCAGGCTTGCGGAACATTTTTGCAGCTTCCGCCACACTATTTGCTTGGGCCACGACCTTTATTTCAGGGCAATTGGCCTTTAATATATTCTTTAAATTATTGAGTCCATCTATTTGATCCTCGACAATAACTGCTCTAATCATTTGTGTAATTGTTTCGTCATAGAAGTTTAATCCAGTATTTCTGAAAGGAATCACAAGCTACTCAACTTTTTAAAGTTGCGCAACTTTATCCACTAAAAAATAGGATACTTTTAGTAAATTCCTACTAAAGATAGGAAAATAATGTATAGAAAAGAATGCTTAGGAGAGCAGAAGTTTACCGAAAATAGAAATAAGTGGGCAAAACAAACAATATTATCCACCATAGCCAATTTTGCTAGCTATGATGGATAATCTTAGGAAGATTTGACAAAATTAACTTTTCATCAAATCTACCATCATCTGCACATTTACATTGATTCCCGTTTCAATAGAGGTAGCAGGATCTGGATAGTAAAAAGGGGAGTGTAAACCAGGTAAATCTTCTCCCGCTTTCAGGCGTGCTTCTGGTACAGTGCCTAACCAATATAATACAGAAGGTACTTTATGTTTGGTTTGTCCATACATGGCATAATCTTCTCCAAGCATTTGTGGTTCATCTTCTAATATATTGGTTTCGCCAATAGCCGTACTAGCAGAATTCCTCAGTTTAGTTACCAACTCCGGTTGGTTATAATTAGCAGGCGTAAATGTGTCAGGAACAGTTATTTTAGGCATTTTATCTTCTCCTAAACCAGCAGCAATAGCGATTCCTCTACAAATTTCCCTAATTCTTTTATGTACCAATTCCCGAACTTCTTTTTTATAGGTTCGAATGGTTAATTGTAAAGTAACTTGATCGGAGATGATATTATGTTTGGTTCCTCCTTTAATCGCACCTACAGTAATAACCGCATCTTCGATAGGTTTCAACGACCGACTAACAATAGTTTGTAAATCCATGACAATCATGCTGGCAATAATGACTGGGTCTACAGACATATGTGGAGCAGCGCCATGCGAACCAATGCCATACACCTCAATATCCACACTTTCTGTATTGGCCATGGTATAACCATCCGTCACCGCAATTTGTCCAGCAGGAACGGTTGGACTAGAGTGGAGTGCCATGGCATAATTTGGAACGCCAAATTCTTCATATAGACCATTTTCTAGCATCAATCTTGCGCCTGCACCAATCTCTTCCGCAGGTTGCCCAATTAACATTAAGGTGCCTTTCCATTGGTCTTTCATTTTAGCCATTGCTCTAGCTGTACCAACCCACGTTGTCATGTGTATATCGTGACCGCAAGAATGCATAGCACCGGTTGTTAAACCATTATACTCTACGGTTTTTGTACTAGCATAAGGTAAGTTAGTTTTTTCTGGCATTGGCAAAGCATCCATATCTGTTCGATATAAAATAGTTGGCCCTTCTCCATTTTTTAAAATACCTACAACACCATAGCCACCAAAATTTTCGGTCACCTCAAAGCCAATCTGTTTTAATTCATTGGCTAGGGCTGCCGCAGTTTCTTTTTCTTTGAGTGAAATTTCTGGATTCTGATGTCGATTTTTATAGAAATCTACTAAATAAGGAATATCTTCTTTAATAATAGCTTCTTTGGTTGGCGGATCACCCGCAGGCATTTTAAATGCTGTACACGAAAGTAAGAATAGTAGGAAAAGCGTATATCTCATGTTTTTCGATTAATAGTGAATAAAAGTAGCAACTTTGGTAATTTTCAATTTTCAAAAGAAAAGTTAGGCTCATTTGCTGTAAACAAAAATGCAAATTAAGAAACGGTTAGCGACTTTTATTATTTATGGCATATTTTTTTAATCAAAAAAAAACCTCACCGCTTTTGCCACATTTTGCCCATCCAAAGCGGCAGAAATAATACCACCAGCAAAACCAGCGCCTTCGCCACAAGGGAATAAACCTAATACATCCTCGTGCATATAAGACGTCTTATTTCTAGGAATTCTGATCGGAGAACTCGTTCGACTTTCTGTACCAACCACAACGGCTTCATTGGTATAGTACCCTTTCATTTTTCGACCAAATTCTCGAACGCCTTTTTGCAAATGGTCATAGACGAATTGAGGTAATAATTCGTGCATGGGCGCAGCATAAATACCTGGAATATAGGAAGTTTTAGGTAAGTTGGCAGAAATGTTGCCATTCACAAAATCAGTTAATCGTTGGGCAGGTGCTTTTTGACTACCATCACCAAAATCAAATAACTTTTTTTCTACCGTTTGTTGAAGGGCAAGACCAGCAAAGACGCCTTGGTCTTGGTAGGGTAGGACATCTTTTTCGGTAATCTGAATGACGGTTCCTGAGTTAGCAAAAGGGGAATCTCGGCGAGACATCGACATGCCATTCACGACTATTTCGCCAGGAGCAGTAGCCGCAGGGACAATCAATCCACCAGGGCACATACAAAAAGAAAAAACACCTCGCTGATTCACTTGACAAACCAATTTATAACTAGCAGCGGGTAAATTTTCTTCTCGTTGTTTTTGATTATACTGAATTTGATCAATTAAAGGTTGCGGATGTTCGATTCGAACCCCTAAGGCAAAAGGTTTAAATTCAATAGTAACCCCTTTTTTATTGAGTAGTTGATAAATATCTCTAGCAGAATGGCCCGTTGCTAAAATAACTGCATCCGCTAAATGTTCTTGCGCTTCATTAACAATAACCCCCTTGGCTTTTCCTTTTTGAATAATTAAGTCGGTAACAAAACTATTAAAATGGATTTCGCCACCGAATTTTAAGATGGTTTCTCGAATATTAGCAACAATTTTTGGTAATTTATTGGAGCCAATATGCGGATGAGCGTCTACTAAAATATCAGATGGTGCACCATGTTCTACTAAAAGCTGAAGCGCTTTAGAAATTTTACCTCTTTTTTGGGAACGAGTATACAGTTTTCCATCGGAATAAGTACCAGCGCCACCTTCTCCAAAACAATAATTAGAATGTGGATTGACTTCCCCAAATTGTTGAATGGCTCTTAGATCTCTTCTTCTTGCTCTTACATCTTTTCCTCTATCAAAAATAATGGGTTTAATGCCTAACTCAATCAATTCTAAGGCAGCAAAATAACCTGCAGGCCCAGCACCCACAATAATGACAGACTTCTTTTTGGAGACATCTGCAAACTGGGCTAAGATAGCTGGACTCGTTGGTAGTGCTGCGGCATTAGTAACTAAAATCTTTAATAGAAAATAAGGCTGATAACCACGGGCATCAATCGAACGTTTGACAATTTTCCAGTCTTTGATAGTTACTTTAGGCCATCGAACTTTTTTTACAATCCGTTCAATGATAAAAGACTCATTATCAATATGTTTTGGTAGTATTTTTAACTCAATTTCTTTAACCAAAGCCCTTTTGTTTTTTATGAAAAGCTAAACAATCTTATTACATTAGATTGCAAAATTAGGCTTTTAGATAGAATAGTTTTGCCTTTCAAACGAAAATGCAAAAAAAGATTAAATTATTTTAAAACATATTGAAACTTTTATAATATGATACTCGTTTTCCTTATTGTAATCTTTGAAGAATGTCAAGTTGTTCTGGCTCCGGTTTCAAACCGGGGCTTTCTTCATTTTAGGAGGGGACTAGCCTTCTTTTTTCGCTTCCTCCATCAATAATTCTAAATTCCTAATAACGATATACCTTCGAGTAAAATGAATTAAATTAGTTGCTTTTAATTCATTTAAAACGGTTGTAACAGTTTGACGACTAGTATCTGATAAATTCCCCATTTCTTCGTGAGTGAAAGGCTTCTTAATCACATATTCATAGCCAACTCTTTGACCAACTTCCCCTACATAATCTACCAAGAATTGTACAACTCTTTGCCTAGATTTGTATAATAATAAACGATGTAGTCGATCATTATTTTTATTCATTTTATCCAACAAAGTAGTCAATACTAACTGATTGAGCCCTTGATTTTGTCGAACCATCTCCCTGAATTCATTAACAGGAATTATTTTATAAACCGCTTTTGGAGAGGTTACTTTTAAAGTAGTCGCCTCCGAATTATTTTTTTGCCAAACTTCTAAATTCATAATATCTCCAGCGGTAAAATACCCATTGACTAATTCTTTATTTTTTTCTGGGTAATAACTAAGGGTTTTGACCATGCCATCTACTAAGTAAAATACATAGCCTAAAGAGTGATTTCGTTTTACAAGAGCGGTACCTTTCGTGGCGGTTCTTTCAGGAAAATCCGCAAATAAGGTATTTAAACTAAAAGGACCTGATCTTCTATTTCCTAATGTATCTATTGCAATACTCGCGTTCATAACTTGGGTTTTATTTTTGTTAATAAAAAGGGTTCTAATAACTGATGAGACAA
This sequence comes from Saprospiraceae bacterium, assembly GCA_965277445.1. Classification (GTDB taxonomy): domain Bacteria; phylum Bacteroidota; class Bacteroidia; order Chitinophagales; family Saprospiraceae; genus JAFMDF01. The sequence goes on from CBDICY010000013.1 coordinate 2,163,761, forward strand.
AGGTATTTCAAAAAGTGGGGGAGGGAATCACAGAAAGATGAAACTTTAGTTACAGAACAATTTCATAAATATCACGGAATTATCACGACTACGACAGTTAGTAGGATAGGTAAGCTTAAAAAGAAGGCGTTTTGTTATTATGAAATCTAGTTAATGTATTGATAGTTAGTATTTTAGATAGGGTTTTCTGGTAGGGAGAAACAACGTTTACAATTGTCGTAATGATTGCTAAAGCTATTGATATTCAGCGAAGGGCATTGGGTTAAGGGCAAATAGTGAGTCGATTGGTATTTGAAAGCTTTTCTCATGTAACCCTTAAATTTTATCCGCCATTTGTGTATTTATGCACCTTCGCCCCATGCACTAAGCCTTCTGCTAATATTAGCTGGGATTAACTCTCTACCATCTACCTAGATAATTAATTACAAAATAATTTATTAAAAATGAGTACACTTTGATTTACGGAAACTTATAGGATTGAAATCATTAATTATTTTTTGACTGTTTAAAAATTAAAATCCATGTTAAACCGTATTTTCAAAATTAGCGCTGTTTTAGTCTTAACCATTTTTGCTACTTTAATGACTTCTTGTGAAAAGGAAAGTATACTGTCCAATGAAGTTGTGCAAAATTTTGTCAATGAAAGTGTAGAAGCGGTCGAACGATCTGGTAACGTAGGCAGAACAGGTTGCTATGAGTTTGTTTTTCCTGTATCTATTACTTTTCCTGATGGAAGTACAACTTCCGTAGAAGATTATGAAACGTTGAGGTCAACTGTTAAAGCTTGGAAAGAAGCCAATCCAGAAGCAGAAGATAAGCCTTCTCTCGCTTTCCCTGTAGAAGTAGTTGGGGAGGATGGAGCCATTATTAGTGTAGAATCGAAAGAAGCATTAAAAGCATTGAAGCAAGCTTGTCGAAAAAGTGGTAAAAAGAACCATAATAAAGGCGACCGTTGTTTTGATATGGTATTCCCACTTAGCATTGCTTTTCCTGATGGGACAACGACTGCTTATGAAGATAGAAGGTCTTTGAAAACCGCAGTAAGGGCTTGGAAAGCAACCAATCCTGATGCAGAAGAAAGACCAATGTTAGCGTTTCCAATAGACTTGACTTTAGAAGATGGAACAACCTTGACGGTTAATAACGCCGATGAATTACAAGCTCAGAAAGAAAGTTGTGCAGGCAATTAATGGTAGAAAGTAATCAAAAAATAGCTCATAAATTAGGTTTAGTTTTCTCATAATTAATTTGTTTAAAAGCCTTTAAAGGAATATAGTTTCCTTTGAAGGCTTTTTTAATGGAGTAGGAAATTAAATAAAACCTTACTTTTACTGCTAAATTTAATATCAATTTTTCATTCAGAATTAAGTCTAATTAACTAATCAATCTTTTACCGTATAGCTACACTTGACAAATGTTTAAAAAATTAATAGACAATAACAGACTAGGACAAACATTAATTTTAGCTATGCTATTCCTTTTTTGCGGAATTGCTTCTATTTTTAGGTATTATTATTCAGGAGGAAGTTGGCAATTCCTTTTTCTAAATTGGAATTTATTTTTAGCCGCAATTCCCTGGTTACTAAGTAGTTTTTTAGTTTTTAGACCGACCTTGCAAAAAAAGAAAGTTTTATTATGCTTCTTTTTTGCCTTATAGATCATCTTCTTTCCTAATGCTCCTTATATTTTAACGGATTTAATTCATTTGCGAGAAGACTCACAAATGCCCATCTGGTTTGATTTAATCTTTATTCTTTCCTTTTCTTGGACAGGTTTATTTTCTGGATTTTTAAGTTTAATGGATTTTGAGCAATTTTTTAAATTACACTTTTCTAAATTAGTCGTGTTTAGTTTATCCACGACTGTTTTATTTATGGCTGCTTTCGGTATTTATTTAGGTCGCTTTTTAACCTTAAATAGCTGGGATGTTTTTGTCGATCCATTACAGTTATCTATCCAATTAAAAAAATATTTTCTGCACCCTTTAAATCACTTGGACACTTGGGGGCTTACGTTATTTATGGGAAGCTTTTTAAACTTAGTATACTGGTCTTTGAAAATGATCATTCATAAAAAAATGGAAAGAATGGAAAGATTAATTATAATTAGATAAGTTGCTTATTTATTTTTTAACTACATTTGTAGCATCGCTATTGATCTTCTTTACCCTGTGAATACTGATATTGACGACTATGAGAATCAAGAAAAAATGGATGCTTCTCTCCCTTACCTTCTTGCTATATGCTATTGGGTATGGACAAATCGCTCCTAATCTAAAAATTAAAGCCTACTCCTTGGAAGAAGGACTTTCCCATAATTTAGTCACTCGAATAGAAAAAGATAGTTTAGGATTTGTGTGGTTAGCTACGCGCAACGGATTAAACCGTTTTGATGGCTATGAATTTCTAGATTTTGCCTCGGGAGAATCAAGTCCGTTTCCTATTTCTGGAGATTATATTGGCGAACTAGAGCCAGTTGAACAGGGAAAATTTATGGTTACTTACAAAGGGAATTTAAAGAATTTTGATTTTTTTGACCCTATTTCTTTTGCTGTTACGCCGATATACTTTAAAGAACTAGTAGGCGAAACCGCTAGAATCTTAAGCATTTTTGCGGAAAGAAACGGTTTAGTCTATTTTTTATGGCAGAAAGGAGGGCTTTATTTTATTTCTGCTATTTCGGTAAATGGTACTGTTAAAATGGTACATCAAATTCCCAAACAACAAACGAATTGGGGAGAAAAAGTAGAACTGGTGAAGCGAAAAAATGGCGACTTTTATCTTTATACTCAAACTAGTGGACTATTTAAAATCAGCGATAAGGAGTTCAAAGCTATTGCCATTTCATCAGCATATATTTCTTTCGAAAATTCTTCGGAACTTAATTTTTTAAAAGAAGACCAACAGGGTAGATTTTGGATGTCTATCTCAAAGAGAAATGGGATTTTTCTATTTGATGAAAAACTAGAACAATTTGATTATTTTAAAACCCCCATCGGACATAAAAATATTCCCAGAATTTGGGAGGACAAGCAAGGGAATTTAATTTTTGGAGAATCCCTTTCCCTCTTTCATCCCTCTTTCATTCGTTTTTTCCTATTAGACAAAAACAATAATTGGACAGATGTTTCCTATTTTACTAAGTTAGATCAGTTTATTATAGATTTGGAGAGTGATGATTTTCTTAAAACAACCCTAGTTGGAACCGTATCGGGATTTAAAATTGCTGTAAACAAATCTTCCACCATAAAAAATATGCTGACAAGGGGAGAGGAGACAGAGAGCAATAGTAAAGTAATAAGAGGCATGACATCGTTAGAATCTGGTAATGTCGTCATAACGGATGAAGATGGGTTTTGGTATGAATTAGATATAACAACAGATTCCTTGTCTATCATTCCATTGGTTGATAAAGTAACTAAAGTGCCCATTAATTCTACTTGTACCAAGCAAGTATATTACGATACTACGACAAATATTCTATGGGCTTCTGTTTGTGGATTGGGCGGAAACGATTCTCGGTTTTTAAAAGTAAATCCTAAAACATGGGAAGCAGAGCAATTTTATATTGATAAAAGAATAGAATCCTTTTGTAGAAAGGGAGCAGATTTTTGGATAGTAGCTGGAGGACGTGGAACTAGATCCGAGTTATTTCAATTTAATCTACCTTCTGAGAAAATTATTCCATTCAGAACGAATGAAGGGATTAACCCCTTGGCAGAATTTACCCCCAATTTTATCCAAACTAGTAAAAACGGACACCTGTGGTTAGGGACTTTAACTGGTTTATTAGCGATTGATGTGGTTAATAAAACGATAGATTCATATGACCAAACAAAAGGATTGAGTAGCAATACGATGGAAGCATTTTTAGAAATTGATGCAGAAAACGCCTTGATTGGCTCGAATAAAGGCTTGGATATTTATAACTTCAAATCGAATACCAAAAGAAATATTAATAAAAATGATGGGCTTTCTACCAATCACATCTATAGCATTATTCAAGGAAATGAAGCCAATACTTATTGGGTAGGTACTATTTTAGGGCTTAATTTTATTGACTTAAATACAAATGCCATTTATAATTTTTTTGAAAAAGATGGCTTATCTGAAAATGAATTTAATCGTTTTGCCAATTTTAAAGATATACATAATCGCTATTATTTAGGAGGAGTTAATGGGGTGAATATTTTTCACCAAGCCGATTTGCTAAAAGGAGAACCTGCTCCCAAAGTCAGATTTACAGCGATAGGCTTTTTTAATGGAGATAAGAATGAAATTGAGAACAAGACAACCGAACTATCTGACTTAACTAATATTACCCTCCAACCCAATGATAAATACTTAGAATTATTTTTTAGCTTACCAGATTATAGTAATCCTGAGAATAATCAGTATCAAGTAAAATTAGAAGGGTATGATGAGGAATGGATTTTTTTAGGGAATAAAAACAGTATTCGATATAGCACTTTACCCGCAGGAAATTATCAGTTTATGGTAAAAGGGGCAAGTTCAAAAGGAAATTGGAGTGAAGAGCAACTCACCTTAAATGTTCAAGTATTAGAGGCATTTCATAACACTTGGCAATTTTGGCTATTAATATCCTTGATTTTAGGAGGGATGCTTCAAGTGTTTAATGAGTATCAATTAAAGCAAAAAATTAAGGTTGAACGAATTAGAACTAAATTGTCGAGTGATTTACATGATGAGGTAAGTGGTCTTTTGTCTGGTATTGCCATGCAAAGTGAATTATTAGAAATGGTGACATCAGATTTTAAAAACAAACCCAAATTGAATACCATTACAAAAATTAGTCGTTCTGCGATGAGTCGAATGAGTGACGTAATCTGGTCGATTGATTCTAGGAATGATAAGGTAGAAGATTTAATTGCACGTATGTCAGAACATGCGATGGATATTCTAAATCCTTTAGACATCAGTTGGCAACTCAAGGTGGAGAAGACCAATCCTAAAAAGAAAATGCCCGTTTTATTAAGAGAAAACCTTTATTTTATTTATAAAGAAGCCATTAACAATATTGGCAAACATGCCAATGCGACAAGCGTTACTATTCAATTTGGCAACGAAAATAAAGTGTTTAGATTAGTAATTCATAATAACGGTCAACCCAAACCGTTATCAGATAAATCGAAGAAACAAGGTCAAGGCACCGCTAATATGAAAATGCGTGCTGAGAAAATAGGAGCCACCTTGACCTTGTCCGATGCAGTCGGTTTTACCGTTAAGTTAACGATGCCATCGTTTGCTTGACTGCAACCGTTTTAGATTTTTTTAAGGCTTGTTGTAAGTCCCCAATAATATCATCTATATGTTCTAATCCTACTGATAATCGGATCATACCTGGGGTAATACCAACGGATAAGCGCTCTGCTGCCGATAATTTTGAATGGGTGGTAGAGGCAGGATGGGTCACAATAGATCGGGCATCTCCTAGATTAGAAGATAAAGAAATCATTTTGATTTGATCAATAAAAGCTTTGGCTCTTTCGTAGCCTCCGACGACTTCAAAAGTAACAATGCCACCACCTTGTGCCATTTGTTTTTTGGCTAATTTGTATTGCGGATGTTTAGGATGGTGCGGATAGAGTACTTTTTGAATTTCTGTATTTTTATCAAAGAAACGGGCGACTTTCTTAGCATTGGAGCAATGTCTATCCATTCTAACTGCTAAAGTTTCTAGACTCTTAGAAATAGTCCAAGCATTAAATGGCGACATAGCAGGACCAGAGTGCCGAATAAATACTTTAATTTCCGCCATTAATTCCGCTTTCCCTACTATAATACCACCTAAAACTCTACCTTGTCCATCCATCCATTTAGTGGCAGAATGACAAACAACATCAGCACCATACTTAATCGGTTGTTGTAAATAAGGAGTCGCAAAACAATTGTCTACACAATAAATTAAATCATGTTTTTTGGCAAAAATACCTGCTGCTTCCAAATCAATTAAAGCTAAACCTGGATTAGAAGGGGTTTCTAAAATCAGCATTTTAGTACTGACTTGTACGGCATTTTCCCAACTGTCAACATCATCAGGTTCTACATAAGTATACGTAATATTCCATCTTGGCAAAATTTGGGTCAATATCTGATGCGTAGATCCAAAGACAGCCCTAGAAGCAATGACATGATCGCCTGATTTTAGAAAGGGCACGATACTATTAAATACGGCAGACATCCCAGAAGCAGTTGTAAAGCCAGCCTCTGCGCCTTCCATTAGACAAACCTTTTGCACCAGTTCATCTGTATTGGGATTGGAATACCTAGAATATATATTACCTTCTACCTCTCCTGCAAACATAGCACGCATATGTTCTGCATCGTCAAACATAAAGCTGGAAGTCATATAAGTAGGCACACTATGCTCTCTATTATGACTTCTTTTTGCTTGTACTCGAATGGCCTGTGTTTCAAATCTTTTCATTAGTTATTAGTATTTATGGAAAGGGGCTGTACCAAAAGACGAATTTTGAAAAAATCCACCAATAAAAGTTCTGATTATTCAAATAGCACAGAACTTTTCCCCCTTTGGAGGGGGTAGAGTAGGATTTTTATATTTTAGTCGTTTTCAATAAATCAATTGTATGTTTTGAAATAGCTCCTAAGTTTTTCGGAATAAAGTCTATTATTTAGCTAAAAATTTACGAATAAATTTCCCCAATTGCGGATACTCAATTAGAAAACCGTCGTGACCAAATTTAGAGGTTACCTTTTTATATTTTGCCCCTTTGATATGCTTGGCTATAAATTTTTGTTCAGGAGGAGGAAATAAAATATCGGTGTCTAAAGAGATGATCAGCGTTTTCGCTTTAATTTGTTTTAATGCTTTTTTTAATCCACCTCGCCCTCGACCAATATCTTGGGAATCCATCGCTTTGGATAAGGCATAATAAGCCAACGGATCAAACCGTTTTCTAAGTTTTATACCTTGATATTTTTGATAGGAAGCAGCACGAAAACCTTCCAGTTTGGCACTTTTATCTTGTTGACTTTCCTCGTAAGTAACATAATGCCGATAAGAAAGCATGGCAATAGCTCTTGCTGCTTCTAATCCCTTATGTCCGGCATTTGGTTCATTTGTAAAAAGGGTAGGGTCTGCTTCCATAGCCATTCTTTGTGATTCGTTGAAGGCGATTGCCCAAGGAGAATGTTTGGCATTGGTCGCAATGGGAATGATATGATTGAAGAGGGAAGGCTTTGCTACTGCCCATTCTAAAACTTGCTGCCCACCCATAGAACCACCAATTAATACCTCAATTTGATCAATTTGAAGATGTTGGCGTAAAATATCATGAGAATTGACAATGTCTGAAATGGTAATTAATGGGAAATCTTTATGATAAGCTTTTCCTGTTTCAGGATTAATACTAGAAGGACAAGTAGCCCCATAGCAAGAACCCAGCGTATTCGCACAAACAATAAAATATTGAGCTGGGTCAAATATTTTTCCATTGCCAACTAAACCATCCCACCAGTCCAAAGCGTCTGCATTGGCAGTTAATGCATGACAAATCCAAACGACATTATCCTTCTGTTTATTCAATTTGCCATAGGTACAGTAGGCAATATCAATACTGGGCAAAGTTACCCCAATCGCAAGCGGAAATGGTTTCTTATGTTTGAAGATCTTCACTTCATTGGTTTTATAATTAGCCGTCAAAAAGGTGTTTATAGTCAAGTAATTAATTTTTTCCATTAATAAAAAGTACGAATAAAACCATGCTATTGTTTGAACTATATTCAATCAATACCTGTAATATATTGGTTACCAAAAATAATTTGAACGCAAATTATTTGGCATAGCAACCAATAAGACATTCAATGTCTGTAAAGGACATTCCGATCAGCGGAAACAATTAAATTTGTGAAACATGAATATTTGATTTTATATGTCCAAAATTACTTACCGCAGTAAGCTTGGCGGGATTTGGCACCGATGTTTCATGATTGAAACCGGTTGCCAGGGTTGCATTGAGCCCGTTCTCTTCACCCTTCTCTATAAAAACCCAAAAAAATGGGTATGAAAGATAGAGGAATATTACATTTGCAAAAAAATATAATATTTAAGCCGTAAAGCTATTAGCTTTTTAATTAATATTCAAACTTATTAACGAATTTATTTTAAAACAAGGCGTAAAGGTAACAAGGTAAATAGGTTTAAAGGTAATAAAGTAAAGCAATTTCTAAAACTGATACCTTGTTACCCTTGACCTTTCAACCTCTCAACCTTTATACCTTTTACCTTTTACCTTTTTACAATATGAAAATCGAATTACACAGAGCGGACGATGCGTTTCATTTTATTTCTACCAATCAAGATGGTTTAACGGTCGAATCTGATGGTTCTCCTGCGATTGGCGGTGGCAACAAAGCAATGCGACCAATGGAAATGGTTTTATCTGCCATAGCCAGTTGTAGCTCTATCGACGTAGTGATGATCTTGAAAAAGCAACGACAACGACTAGACGATATTAAAGTGACGGTGGAGGGAAAACGAGCAGAAGGTCAAGTTCCAGCAGTCTTTACGGACATTCACATTCATTTTAAGCTAACTGGAAAAATCACACCTGCCAAAGGACAAAGAGCGGTTCAGTTATCAATGGATGAATACTGCTCTGTTTCTAAAATGTTGGAAAAGTCGGTTAAGATTACGCATAGTGTTGAAATTATTCAGGCTTAATTTTATCTAAAATGGCACAACCAAAAATAAATTTATCACCTGATCCTTTAGACAGATACCTAATGGGAATTACTATTTTCTTTGGGGTATTTCTAATTGGTTTACCACTCCTCAATTATGGGGAATTACCTGCAGAAATTCCAGTTCACTTTGGATTGGATAGAAAAGCGGATAGATATGGATCCAAGGCAGAAATTTGGGTATTACCAATTATTGGTTTTTTGTTGGTGGTATTTTTAAGATGGTTAATGACTATACCACATACTTTTAATTATGGCGTAAAGATTACGGAACAGAATGCTGCTGACCAGTACCGAATTGGGGTAAGATTAATGGGCGTTTTGTCTGCAATTATTACTGTTGCGTTTGCCTATATTACTTATGGCGTAATTCAAGCAGCAAAAGGCATAGCAACTGGATTAAATACCTATTTTTTACCTGTTTTGCTAGGGACTATTTTTATAACAATTGGTTACTTTTTAAGTCAATCTTTTAAAAAAGAAAAATAATTAATGGCTAAAAAAATACTACTAACGAATAAAGGCATTCACCCTTATTTACCAAAAGCTTTAACTCAACTAGGTTTTCAAATAGATTTCGATTATACGTCTACCAGAGAGGAGATAGGCGAGATAATTGACGACTATTATGGCATAGTCATGAAAAGTCGGTTTAGAGCTGATAAAGCCTTTTTCAAAAGCGCCACCAATTTAAGATTTCTAGCGAGAGTAGGCGTGGGATTTGAACATATTGATATCGCCTATGCTAAAAAGAAAGGCATCGAAATTATCTTATCTCCCGAAGGAAGTAGGGATGCGGTTGGGGAACACAGTATGGGCTTATTACTGTGTGTACTAAACAATTTATCAAAGGGAGATCGAGAGATTAGGAATGGACAATGGTTGAGAGAACCGAATAGAGGCGTAGAATTAAAAGGAAAAACGGTTGGCATTATCGGTTTCGGAAATATGGGGCAAGCATTGGCCAAGCGCTTGGCTGGTTTTGGCGTCAAAGCGATGGCATATGATAAATACAAAAAAGGATTTAGTAAAAAATATGCGATGGAAGTGTCGTTGAAAACTTTACACCAAGAAAGTGATATTATCAGCATTCATATTCCTTATGATTCGGCCAATCACTATTTTATCAACAAAGCTTTTTTAAAAAAATTCAAGAAACCTATTTTTGTCATCAATACCGCTAGAGGTTTGGTTTTGAATACCAAAGATTTAGTGAAAGCGATGAAAAAAGGGAAAGTTTTAGGGGCGGGATTAGATGTGTTGGAATACGAAGAACAGTCTTTTGAAGCGTTTAAAGGGGATACCTTACCTAAACCTTTTCAGTATTTAATTCAATCGGATAGGGTAGTGCTGTCTCCGCATATTGCGGGATGGACCATGGAATCTAAATTGAAGCATGCGCAGACGATTGTTCAGAAAATTGAGGCTTTGAGGCAATCATAAATAACTTACATCATAAATCCATCTAAATAGAATGAGACAGATTTATGATGTAAGATTTAAGGTTTCTGATTTTGGAATATCGTTCTACGAGAAACCTAGTACCCGACACCTGATACCATTTATACGTTTTACTATGCACCCAAATCATCCAATATCTTGGCCAACTTAGCATCCAACTTTTCTTGTACTGCTTCAAATTCCTCTTTACTAGCCAATGGCTCATTCACACTACAATAGAATTTAATTTTAGGTTCCGTTCCAGAAGGTCGAGCAGAAATGATACTACCATCTGCGGTATAAAATTGAAGTACATTAGAAGTCGGTAAATCAATTTTCTCCGTTTCCCCACTAAGCATATCCTTAGAAACGCTGCTTTTATAATCTTTGATAACGGTCACTTGCGAACCACCTAAAACAGCTGGTGGATGGCTACGGAAGCGATCCATCATCGCTTTGATTGCTTCTGCCCCTGCTTTTCCTTCTTTTTTAACGGCAATTAATTTTTCTTTATAAAAACCATATTCTAAATACATGTCAATTAACGCCTCGTATAAACTACTGCCTTGATCTTTATAATAAGCGACCATTTCTGCCAACATCGCACAAGAAACAACTGCATCTTTATCTCTAGCATGTTCGCCCACTAAATAACCATAACTTTCTTCTCCACCTGCAATGAAGGTTTTTTTACCTTCCAATTGGGTCATCACCTCTCCAATATATTTAAATCCAGTCAGCGTATTATAACAATCTACCTTTTTGGCAGTTGCAATTTTATCGATTAAATAAGAAGTAACTACTGTCTTCACTACATATTGATTGCCATCCAGTTTACCTGCTTTTTCCCATGCCGTTAACACATAACGAATTAACAAACAAGCGGCCTGATTTCCATTCAATAAAATAATTTCCCCTTTATCATTCTTAATGGCCATGCCAACTCTATCTGCATCAGGGTCCGTTGCCATTACTAAATCTGCGTCAATTTCGATGGCTTTATTAATCGCCATTTTTAGTGCTTCTTCCTCTTCTGGATTAGGGTAAATGACAGTAGGGAAATTGCCATCCACGACCATTTGCTCCTCCACTAAAGTGACATTTTTAAAACCATAGCGTTCTAAAACTGGTGGGACTAAAACGCCGCCCGTTCCATGAATAGGGGAGAAAACAATCTTTAAATCAGATTGTCGTTGAATCGCCTCTTTGGAAATAGATAAAGCGACTAATTCATCCAAATATTTTTCATCAATTTCTTTGCCAATCATTTCTATCAATTCCTCCTTTCCTGCAAAATTGATTTTATCAATACTATCAATCTTTCTAACTTCTTCTAAAACGGCAGTATCATGCGGCGAAACCAATTGTCCACCATCTTCCCCATAGGCTTTATAGCCATTATATTCTTTTGGATTATGAGAAGCCGTTAACATCACCCCACTTTGACAACCCTTTTCTCGAATGACATAAGACAATTCAGGGGTTGGACGCAAACCCTCAAAGAAATATACATAAATATCATTGGCAGAAAATACCTCTGCGGTCATTCTAGCAAATTCGGTAGAATTATTTCGGCAATCATGCGCAATGGCTACCTTAATTTGTTGATTTGGGTACCTCTTTTTTAAATAATTGCACAAGCCTTGGGTTGCCATTCCCAAGGTATATTTATTCACTCGATTCGATCCAACGCCCATAATACCTCTCAATCCACCTGTTCCAAATTCTAAATCTTTATAAAAAGCATCGGTTAATTCGGTAACTGCTCCAGCCTCCATCATTTTACGAATTTCCGCTTTGGATTCCGAATCATAGCTTCCATTTAACCAATTATTGACATTAATTTTAACAGTAGGTTCTAAATCTAGCACAAGCATTCTGATGATTATTAATTATTAAAATAATAAGATAGTACAACCTCATTTTACGGCCAATTACTGGCTTTGTTCAAATGAGCTGTAAATATAATTTATTTGTAATAAGTAGAAAGGCTAATCTAGAATTTTAAATAAAATGGTGGGGATAACAGGTATCAGGTGGAACTTATATTCATAAGCGTTTCAACCCATCCCCAACCCTTCCCTTTAAAAAGAAGGGAGTCGTCATAGTTGAAAATTTCGATATAAATTGACTAAAATCTTCAATTTTGCACAAAGTAAGTTCCCCTCCATATTAAGGGAGGGGTTAGGGGATGGTTAATTTTAGGTACTAGGTATCAGTCGAACTGCATATACATTTAACCTGATACCTGACACCTCTAAAAACCTAATCATCCTTTAAACAATCTTTAGGATTCACCATAGCAGAAGTAAAAGCCTGTGAACTGACCGTTAGCCAAGAAATGAAGAGCACCAAAGCGCCTGCCAGAACGAAAAACCAAACACTTAAGTCAATTCGATAAGCAAAGCGTGCCAGCCAATTATCGACAACATACCAAGAAATAGGCAAGCCAATAAAGATGGCGACGATGACCAAACGTGTAAAATCTTTGGTCAAGAGTGTTATAATATTGACCACGGACGCACCCAAGACTTTTCGAATACCAATTTCTTTTTTCTTTCTATCTGCGGTAAAGGCGGCTAAACCAAATAAGCCCAAACAAGAAATAAGAATGGCAAATCCCGCAAAATAACTAGCTAGTGAAGCGACCCTTTGTTCCGCTTGGTATTGACGAGCGTATTCATCATCTAAGAATTGATAATCAAATTCAAATCCTGGGTTAAAATTATTATAAGTATTTTCTAATGCCATCAAAGCTTCTTTTTCCTTTCCTGCTTTCAAACTAGCCATGACCAACCAGGCATTATCGGGATTTAACCAGAAAAAAGCAGGCTTGACAGGTTCGTGGAGCGATTCAAAATGAAAATCCTCTACGACGCCGATTATTTCTAAATCATATTCATCCCATAATCGAATAGTTTGCCCAACAGGATTTTCTAACCCCATTACTTGAATGGCTGCCTCATTAAAAATAATTTTTGTAGTATCTGCGCCAAAATCTCTAGAGAAAAAGCGACCATTTTTCAAATTGACTTTTATCGTTTCTAATAAGTCATGGTTTACACTAATGTTTTCAAAAAGAATTCGTTCATTGGGATCTTTTCCATCCCAGTTTAAGCCACTCGTATTATTATTTCGACCAATCATGCCATGCCCAATACTTGAAATATTAGCTATTCCCGAAACCTTTTTCGCTTCTGCTAAAAATGGGGTGAGCTTTTCGTATAACTGCCCTTCTGTACCAAACTTGATCAGGTTTTCCTTTTTATAGCCTAAGTTTTTGGATTGAGTAAACTGAATTTGTTTGTACACCACAGTCACCGCAACAATCAAAATAATGGATAAGCTGAATTGAAAGATCACCAATCCTCTTCTTGCCCATAACTCACCTAAAGAACTTTTGATTGTTCCTTTTAAGACTTCTACAGGTTCAAAAGAAGACAGATAAAAGGCAGGATAACTACCCGCTAGTAAGCCAGTTATCAGCGTGATACCTAAAAAACCGCCCATGATTTTAGGCGACCAATCAAAAGTAATTGCCTTATCCGTAATAATATTAAATTGGGGGAGGAATAAATAAACCATGAAAATGGCCGCCACTAAAGACATAAAAGCAATCAACATAGATTCACTTAAATATTGATTGATTAACGAGCTTCTTTCTGCACCAATTGCTTTTTTAACGCCTACTTCTTTGGCTCTTCTGGATGCTCTTGCCGTCGATAAATTCATGAAATTGATACAGGCAATCACCAAAATAAAAATAGCAATTAAAGAAAATAATTGGACGTACTCTATTCTGCCTCCAGATGGTTGACCGTTTTCATATCGACCATACAAATAGCTTTCTGCATAAGGTTTTAAAAATAAGGTAACATGGGATTCTTCTTCTTTGGTTTTGATAAAATCGGCTATTTTATCAGAAACCGCTTGGTAATCTGCTCCTTCTTTCAAGGTTAGGTAAGTTCTAGGCCCATTATTTCCCCAACGGTATAACCAATCTTTTCCCTGTCGAAACTTATCGAAGGGTAAAACCATGTCAAATTGAAGCGTAGAATTGGTTGGTAAATCTTGAAAAACACCAGCGATGATATGTTCCGTTTCTTTATCTAAAGAGACTGTTTGCCCCATTGCTGCGCTAGCAGAACCAAATATTTTAGTTGCTGTACTTTCTGAAAGAACGATAGAATTCAAATCAGATAAGGCAGAACGTTCTCCCGCCAGCATTGGAATTTTAATGATTTCAAAAAAGTCTTTGCCTACAGGTCTTCCAGCTACTTTAAATCCTTTGCCTTTAGAAAATAGGGTGAAATTATTTTCCCAAACTACCGTTGCAGCATGAGCTATTTCTGGAAATTCTTCCGTCAGAGCATCGGCTAATGGCCCTGGAGTTGAATTGGTGGTCATAATATCCGTTGCATATTGCTGATGTTCCATCACTCTATACAATTGCGCTTCATTGGGTAGGAATTTATCCATCTGTAGTTCATCTTTGACCCATAAAAAGATAATTAAGGCACAGGCCAAGCCCGTCGATAAACCGATTAAATTGATTAAAAAAGAACTTTTTTGTCTTTGAAAATTTCGGAAAGCTAATTTTAAATAATGTTGTAACATATCGGGTGTTGGTTTTAATTAATGCAATTCGTGATTACTAGGAAGGAGAAGTTTTTTGGGAAATAGTTGCAGGTTCGGAAAATTAATCCGTACAACCTATTCGGATATAACATTTCCCACAACTTGTAGACCAACCACTAGTTTTTACCTAAAAAGAAGGAGTCGAATTATAAAAAACCAAATTTCTTTACTATACTGCACTTAAAATTCATTTCATAGCAAAACCAACAATAAAACATGCAACTAATTCTTGAAAATTTATCTAAGACCTATCCTAACGGTACCAAAGCATTAGATGGTGTCAACCTAACCATCAACAAAGGAATGTTTGGGTTATTAGGCCCGAATGGCGCGGGTAAATCGACCCTCATGCGGACTATCTCAACCTTACAAGATCCGGATACGGGGAGTGCAAAAATTGGCGATATCAATATTTTGGAAGCCCCCATGGATCTCCGAAAAATATTGGGCTATTTGCCCCAATCTTTCGGTGTCTATCCTAAAATGTCGGCGAAGAAATTATTACATTATTTTGCTGCATTAAAAGGGATTGCTTCCAAAAAAGAACGGGAGACGATGGTCGATTATGTATTAGATATTACTAACCTCACCAAAGTTAAAAATAGAGAAGTTGCTCGTTATTCTGGCGGGATGCGCCAACGATTTGGGATTGCTCAGTTATTATTAAATAAACCTAAGTTGATTATTGTCGATGAGCCTACTGCAGGGCTAGATCCCGCAGAACGGCATCGGTTTTTGAACGTTTTAAGAGCTTTAGGAAAAGATCATATTGTCTTGTTTTCTACCCATATTGTCGATGATGTAAAAGATCTTTGTACGGATATGGCGATCATGAATAATGGTCGAATTTTATTGAATGAATCCCCACAAGGAGCAGTTGGTAAGTTAGAAGGAAAAATTTGGGAAAAGACGATTGATCCAGACGAATTAAAAAATTATGAAGGGACACATCAAGTCATTTCTTCTAATTTTAGACAAAACAACCAGTTGAATATCAGAGTATTAAGCGCAGCGCAGCCTGGAGATGCTTTTCAAGCAACTAATGTAGAGTTAGAAGACGTTTATTTCTCTTTACTGAATAATTTGACTGCTTAAATTCAGTTAACAGTTAGTTGCCATTTAAAACTGTCAAGGGAATAACTGTGAACTGCCAACTGATCATTTTCTAGACCAACCAAAACATGATAAAACATATATTCAAATTCGAGCTCGATTATTGGTTTAACCGCTGGCAATTTTACCTATACATGGCAATTGCCTTTGCCGCAGGGTATTTAACCATTGTGGCCTCAGGAGGGCTTTTTGATAGCAATACCGCAACGGTAAGTTCTGCCACTTGGATTAACTCTCCGAGTAGCTTAATGTTATTGATTAGTGGTTTTTCTTCTTTTTTATACTTTTTCTTGCCTGCTATTTTTGGCACATCTATTAGCAAAGACTTTACAAGTGAAACGCATCACGTTTTATATTCTTATCCTTTTACTAAATTTGATTATTTCTTTGGTAAATTTGGAGGGGCAGCAGTCATTGCACTCATCGTTTTTGCTTGTGTAGGGATTGGGGTGTTTGCAGGCTTAATGACGCCCAATTTAAATCCAGAATTATTAGGTCCAAATAGTTTCTTACCCTATTTAAAAACCTATGGTTTATATGTGATTCCGAATACGTTAATCTTTGGAGCGATCGTATTTATTGTTGTAAGTGCTACTAGAAATGTTACATTAGGATACATTATTGTCATTATTTTACTCTTTCAAGATGCCATTACAGGGCAAATGTTTGATGAAATGGATGATAAATTTTGGGGAGCTGTCTTAGACCCTTTTGGACTTAGAGCCCATCTGTTTTATGCCGAATATTGGACAGTAGAAGAACAAAATGTAAATCCTATTCCATCGGGTGGTTATGTTTTATTAAATCGGGCACTTTGGTCGGTTATTGGTGCGGTGATTTTAGGACTTTTCTATCGGTATTTCCAATTGTCTCAATCTCCAATTTCCTTATTTAAAAAGACGAACGAGGCTTCAGAAGCGATAGAGACGCATAGACATGGACGACCATTATTATCCGTCAGTTTACCAACCGTTAATTTTTCGAATACCCTTGGTTTTCAAATTAGGAATATTTTCAGTTTTGCTTGGATGCACCTCAATTACATCCTAACCAATACTGCTTTTATTACTTTTTCGTTATTGAGTGTTATTTTCTTGCTCATTACTTTAGCCTTTTCAGGTCAAATTTTTAGCACCGAAACCCTACCCTTAACGCAACAAGTAATCAATACTGGAATAGGAGCTGCTTTTCTTTTTATCCTTATTCTTACCTTTCTATTTTCTGGATTTCTAATACATCGAGAAAAAGAGGTTAAAATTGACCAATTAGTCGATGCGACTCAGAGTCAGAATGCGGTACATTTGGTGGCAAAGTTTCTGGCAATCATTGCCATGCAAGCCATTGTTTTATTGCTCATTATAGTGAGTGGCATTGGGTATCAACTATACAAAGGATTTTATGATATTGAAGTAGGTTTATACCTTTTTGATTTGATTGGGATTCGATTGTGGTATTTTCTTCCTTGGGCAGCTTTGGCCTTTTTGATTCATCATTTTGTTCCCAATAAATACGTCGGTTTTATTATTTTATTAGGCATTGTTATCGGTACACCGTTTTTAAATAAAATTGGGATCGAACAAAGTATGTTTAAGTTTAACCAAGGTAGTACGGCTATCAGTTATTCTGCTTTAGACGGTTATGGTACTCGATTTAAGCGGTTTATTGTTTATCGAAGTTACTGGTTTTTATTTGGACTAGTCCTTTTGTTTATTACGAGTCTTATCTGGCGAAGAGGCTATACCTTTACGATTGGAGAACGATTGGCAAGGATGAAAAAGCGGATGAATTGGAAAGTTGGAAGTGGTATAGCAGTTAGCTTAATTGCCTTTTTATCCTTGGGCGCTTTTATTTATAACGAGAATACCGTTAAAAATAAATTTGTCACCTCTAAGGAACGAGAGCAAAATGCCGTTGATTGGGAGAAAAAATATAAGCCATACGAAAATACACCAAACCCAAGGATAACTGCGGTCAATATCAATTTAGACTTAGTACCAGAAAATCAAACTTTTACCGCTAATGGTCAATACCAATTAGTGAATAAAACGGGGCAGAATATTGATACCTTATTGGTCAATTATATCAATCATCCTTTTGAGTTTGAATTCGATCAAGCAACAGAATTAGTATCTAAGGATGAAGACCTTAATTTTTCCATTTATGAATTAGCGCAACCCCTACTACCTGGAGATACGATGAATTTTAGCTTTACGATGGAAAATCGGGTAAATACTGCCTTTAGAGTCAACTCAGGCGTACAAACCAACGGTACTTTTTTAAGAAGTAGCATTTTTCCTTCTTTTGGGTATTCCGCCAATGGCGAATTGACGGATGATGAGGTCAGAAAAAAATACGATTTGGCACCGAAAGAAAGAATGCCGCATCCAACCGATACCGCCGCTTTAGCGAATACTTATATTGCTGGTGATGCGGATTGGATTGATTTTGAAACCACCGTTAGTACGGCTCCAGACCAAATTGCGATTGCGCCAGGATATTTACAAAAAGAATGGGAAGAAAATGGACGGAAATATTACCATTATAAAATGGATTCCAAGATGCTGAATTTTTACAATTTTGTATCTGGAAGATATGCCGTTAGAAAAGACAAATGGGAAGACATTAATATCGAAATCTATTACCACGAAACCCATACCTATAATATTGACCGTTTTGTCAAAGGCTTGAAAAAAGGCTTCGATTATTTTACGAAAAACTTTAGTCCGTATCAGCATAAACAAGTACGGATCATCGAATTCCCTGCATATTATAGTTCTTTTGCGCAATCTTTTGCCAATACGATTCCTTTCTCCGAATCTCTAGGTTTTATCGCAAGTGTGGATGAATCCAAAGAGGGTGGAGTTGATTACCCCTTTGCGATTACCGCCCACGAATTAGCGCATCAATGGTGGGCACATCAAGTAATTGGCGCAAATGTTCAGGGGGCTACATTAATGTCTGAAAGTTTATCAGAATACAGTTCGCTAAAGGTGTTGGAAAAAGAATACGGTGCAGATAAAATGCGTATTTTCCTTAAAGACGCCCTAGATAAATACTTGATGGGGCGAACAACGGAACAGAAAAAAGAAAAGCCTTTAATGTTTAATGAAAATCAAGCATACATTCATTACAATAAAGGCTCTATGGTCTTGTATGCGATGAGTGATTACTTAGGCGAGGATAAATTTAATGACATTTTAAGTAGTTATATTGATAGCGTTGGTTTCCAAGAAGCGCCTTATACGACTTCTTTAGAGTTTGTCGGTATGATAGAACAAGAGACTCCAGATTCTTTAAAATACTTGATTAAGGATATGTTTGAAACCATTACTTTGTATAATAATAAAGTAATGAAAACAGAAAGTGAGGAACTGGATAATGGTCAATACAAAGTCACGATTGACTATCATGCTCGAAAATACCGCACCAACGAAAAGGGCAAAAGAGTCTACGCCGACGAAGGGATGGAAGGTTATTATCAGTTAAACGAAAAACAAGATACCGTTAAGTCGCTTCCATTAGCCGATTATATTGAAATTGGTGTTTTTGGCGAAGACGATAAGGAACTCTATTTGCAGAAGCATAAAATTTCTACCATTTTTGGTACCGTTGAGATTATTGTGGACGAAAAACCTGAGGAAGTTGGAATTGATCCTTATAATAAGTTGATTGATACGCAGGGGGATGATAATCGGCGGAAGTTATGATTTTGAATCTGATAGCTGTTTCATGGAGGGTTTTGCTTTATGAAACAGTTGTTTTTCCTGACAGCGACTGATTTTCTTTCGTTTGTATTACAAATATATGAACTAGTTCGTTTGTATGAAAAAGTTAGCAGCAACAAATAAAAAATGAATAAAAAATGAATAAACAATTAACCAAATTTTTAGAGCAAAAAAAGAATTTTGAATCTCTTAGCTATGTAGAGAGAAAGGATATTATTAAATTCGAATTAAGTAAGCTTCTTCACGAACTCAAATTAGCTCCAAATAAAACAATTGAACATCTTAAATTTAGCAATGAAAATTATTTACATAGAATAGTTTATTATTTGATTGCAGAAGAAAATTTGGACAAGTTAAAAGGAGCAGAGATATTGGAGTCTGTTGAAAAAGAATTTGAGGTATATAAGGCTAAAAATTCAGATAATGGTACTTATAGTGGAATGCCTTTAAATTATTCAGTAAGGTTACTGAGGGATTCAGTTAAACAATTAAAATTTGGCAGATATGATATTAGAGTTATAAATGAACTAACAAAAACAATTTTAGATTTTATTCAAGAACACCCTAGATTAAAAGGAGAAAAGGAAATTTCAAATAAAATTAGGGCAATAATTAAGAATACAGAAGAAGAATTGGAAAAGGAAAAAAATAAGACAAAAATGAATAATAAATAAGTCTTCATGCGGCACGGAGTGCCAAGCATGAAGATAATGTTGTACAGAACCGATTTTTGGTTCAGCAGGATTTTTTGCTATTATGGCGATTGAATGAAATGAAGAAAGATTAAAGAGAAGAAGAAACGAAATATTTTTTAAGAAATGGCTTCCAAAATCAATGTTTATTCAGAAAGACTAGTCTTAAAAGGGCGAAAATTTATTGGTTTTGGGCAATTTTGTTAAGTATAGGCAAATCAATTTTAGCCTTCCAAAGGGAAGGATTAAAAATAACCTATGAAATAGTGGTCAACTTTAATTGCGGGATTTTCTCAGGAGGCGCTCTAGTTGGCGGTAAAATATCAATACGAACGATCGCTTTTGCACCACAATAAGTACAGATTTGCGGGTCAAAGCCTAATCGCTGTATACTGATTTGTTGCCAAACGACAGGCATTTTCGTTATCGGTGGATTTACTTTTAAACTAGCTCTAGCCTTGGCTAAATTTTCTTTTTTATACCGACTAGCCAAAAATCCATAATGTCGGATACGCCTAAAACCAGTAGGCAAAATGTGTAGTGCAAACCGACGGATAAACTCGGAAATAGGTAATTCCATTCGTTCCACTTTACCCGCTTTTCGGTAATCTTTATAGCGAAAAATAATGGAAGTACCGGTAATGTGTAGAATTCGATGATTAGTGATAGCGATTTTGTGAGTATATCGCCCTAGATATTCAATGACTTGTTTAGGTCCACCAAAAGGACGTTTAGCATAGATGACCCAATTTTTAGCAAAAAGTTGTTTAAAAATGGCGGGTTGGATAGTGATATGATTTTCAGCTGCTTGTTTTCGTAAATCGGCAACAAATTTGGCTCTAAAAACTTTGCTCATCGCTTTGACGGGAAAAAGAAACTTGCTGTTAGGATGCGCATTTTTCCAATCTCCATTCGGTGTCAAACCACCACCAGGGACGATACAATGTAAATGTGGGTGCAAACTCAGATTCTGCCCCCAAGTATGTAAAATGGCAGTCATTCCTGCTTTAGCCCCTAAATATTTAGGGTCATTCGCAAAGGAATGAATAGTTTTTTTTGCGGTTTTAAATAGCAAATCATACATCATTTTTGGGTGATGTAAACAAAGTTGATTGAGTTTGTCGGGAATGGTAAAAACAACATGAAAATAAGGAACAGGCAATAGTTCTGCTTCCCGTTTCATTATCCATTTTTCTCGTTGAATACTTTGACATTTAGGACAATGGCGATTGCGACAAGAATTGTAAGAAATGCGAATACAACCACAGTCGGTACAAGCATCCACATGACCGCCTAATGCTTTGGTACGGCATAAGGAAATAGCTCGAAGCATCCGTTTATGATGATTCGTTAATTTTGGATTATTTTCAATCCATTTCCAGTTATCCCGAAGGATTTTGCCAATATCAAATTTAGGCTTCATCCTTTTTGGGTACTATCTTGCTTGATGTTATAAAGGGTATCAAAAGGAGAATGTCCTCGTTGCTGAATGGTGTGGGCAACGTGTAAATAGACTAAAGTAGTGGAGATATGTTCGTGCCCTAAAAGATGTTGAATGGTATATAAATCCAGACCATCTTCGAGTAAATGAGTGGCATAAGAGTGCCGTAAGGTGTGCAAACTGGCTTTCTTTTGAATATCCGTTTTTTTGAGGGTGGTTCGCATTACCCAACCAATGCCACGTTTACTGATGGGGCTGCCAAAAGTTTTACCATTGAATACCCAATCTTTGGGCTGACAAGCATGGTAATATTTTTTAAGCCCTTTAGCCATTAAATCGGAGAGTGGTACGTAACGGTCTTTTTTGTATTTACTCTGTCGGATATGGATTTGTTTGCGGTCAAAATCAATATCTCTTTGGTGCAGATTACAGACTTCTGCAATCCTCAAACCAGCAGAATAGGTAAGGCTTAATAGGATACGGTGTTTGAGTAGTTTGGGTGTTTTAAATAAAAGGCGACATTCCTTTTTGCTAAAAACAACAGGCAGGTCTTTGATTCTTTTAATCGTAGGTAATCGAATAGCACGGTCTTCTCGGCCAACTAGTCGA
This sequence comes from Saprospiraceae bacterium, assembly GCA_965277445.1. Taxonomy (GTDB): domain Bacteria; phylum Bacteroidota; class Bacteroidia; order Chitinophagales; family Saprospiraceae; genus JAFMDF01. Next base: position 2,186,142 of record CBDICY010000013.1, read on the forward strand.
AAAACATAGCGCAAACCATAAACGGTGTGTTTGAAATAAGAATAGGAAGGTTTTTGATGGTCTCGAAGTAGAAGTAAATAGTCGTTGATTTGAGCATCGGTAAGTTCGAGCGGAGTGCAGCCAAAATAGAGACTTAATTTGGCGATGCATTTGCCGTAGTTGGCTAAAGTTGATTCACTCTGACCGTTTAATCGAATTTTGGTCAAGAGTTTTTGATAGAGTTCAGAAAAACCGCTAACTTCGGCACAAGCCCTGCCGATTAAGGTGTTTTTTTTGCATGATAAAGCATTTTAATGATGAAATAGTATTATTTAACGAACTAAAGGTAGGGCTTTTTTTTGCCTTTAGCTACCGTAGGTTTAGTACAACAATAGGTATCTGTTAAATGTAAAAGGATTAATTGCAAATAACAGATTAAATGATGCAATTAGTGAATTAGTGAGGCTTGTCGAAGGAAAACCAGAATACGAAAGTATCACCAATGAACTAATAATAATTTCTTCAAGATTTAACAAGCTCGAAAAAGAGGTAAGAGTAGGGATTATCTCCAATAGTGAACAAAATGTAATTAGAAATCAACTTACATCGGCAATATTGGAGGTGATTAACCGACTTTCAGAATTGCAATCAAAAAACAAGATATTTCCTGATGATAAAATTAGTATTGTTGGTTCAAAAAATATAGTTGTAGATAATAAAATCGAGACTGGTGAGAATATTCATATAGGAGATAGTAGTTATATTTATGGGGAAAAACTAACTGTAAATGTTTTTGATACAAAGGTAGAACCTAATACAATTGAAGAATTGATTCAATCTCAAAATAAAATTAAAGTACTATTTATTGCTTCAAATCCACTTGATACAAGTAGGTTGCGATTAGAAAAAGAAATGAGGGAAATTGATTTAGAATTATCCAGAGCAAAATATAGAGAGAAATTTGAATTTCGTAAATATATGGATGCTCGATTAGACGATTTACTCAATATCTTATTAGAAGACACCCCACATTTTATTCATTTTGCAGGACATGGAACTGATGACGGAATTGCTTTAATGGATGATAAAACAGAGAACTCACATATTGTTAAAAATCAAAATTTAGCCAGATTATTTAAACTCTTCTCAAATGATATAGCTTGTATTTTCCTCAATTCATGCTATTCAAAATCACAAGGAAAAGAAATAGTAAAATTCATTCCAAATATAATCGGAATGAGAAAAGGTGTTCCTGATACTACTGCAATTGTATTCGCAAAAGCTTTTTACAAATCAATTGGGGCGGGAAAAGAAATAGATTTTGCTTTTGAATTTGCCAAAATTTCAATAGGTCTGTACAATGAAAGTGGAGAGGAAATACCCGAACATTTGAATAAGCAGAATATAATAAATTAGAAAGAATGCTGCTGCCAACCTTGCATCTATTTCCATTTTCCCTATGCGGAAAAAACGGAACAGATGTGAGGACGTTAGAAAACATTTCAAAACAAAAAAACAACCAAACATGAAAAGTAAAATCTTCCTCTTCGTCGGCGTATTCATGATAATAGACATCATCTATAAGATAAACCATTGTGCCTCCTGTGACGATGACTACTTCGGCTATGTGGTTTCAGGATACACCTATTTAGCGATTAAAGCAGCAATGGCAGCCATCATTTTTTATGGTGCCTATCAGGAGATTCAAAAGAATAAGAACCAGTTATACTAGAAACGGGATAAATTTGTGAATTTGTAAAAAAGAAAAGGTAAGCTATCTTTAAGTGACGAAACTAAAAAAGATATGCTTACCCTCAACATCAGCAAAACTGACATTGAGCAACTAAGATACGAAAGATATTCTTATCCATGTATGCTCGTACAAAAACGCTTAACAGCTATTTTAATAAAGGCTACTACAACATATAGTCATAAAGAAATAGCTCAACTATCTGATATTAGCTTGAATAGTGTAACCAATTATATCCACTTATGGAATAAAGAAGGTTATGAAGGTATCCTAAAAGTAGGATATGGCACCAATAAAAGTGAATTGGAAGCTCATAATGAAAGTTTATTGACCTATTTTGAAAAGCATCCACCCCATACAGCTAATGAAGCTGTTTACCGAATAAAAGAGCTGACGGGCTTAAATAGAAGCCCTACTCAAGTTCGAGAGTGGATGAAGCGACATGAATTAAAATATCGAAAAACAGGTCAAATTCCTTCAAAAGCAAATCCTGAAAAGCAAGCTGATTTTGTTGAAAATACGCTTAATCCTTTGATTAATCAGGCAAAATTGGGTCAAATTCATTTATTATTTATGGATGCTGCCCATATAGTCATGGGGGTATTTTTATGCTTTTTATGGTCAGTCAAAAGGGTATTTATTAAAAGTTCTTCTGGACGAAAACGACATAATGTACTTGGTGCAGTCAATGCCGTTAATCAACAAATACACTTTTTTACCAACCAGACTTATATCAATGCCAATTCTATAGTAGAGTTTTTGCATCAACTTAGAATCTATTATTTTGATATGAAGCCGATCTTTATTGTTCTAGACAATGCTCGCTATCAGAAATGCGATTTGGTTAGATATATAGCATGGCAACTCAATATACATTTGGTGTATTTACCTTCTTATTCACCAAACCTCAATATCATTGAGCGATTGTGGAAATGGTTAAAGAAAAAATGTCTGTATGCTAAGTACTACGAAGACTTTAATCAATTTCAACAAACCATTAATCAGACATTGAAAAAGGCAAACTCCGAATTTCAATCTGAACTAGAATCTTTGTTAAATCTCAAATTTCAGACTTTTTGATTTCACAAATTTATCCCGTTCGCAGTATACCAAAGGAAGGTTAAAATTAAAAAAGAGTAGGCATTCTACAAGTAGAAGCGCTTCCAGAACGCCAAGTTCTGGAAGCGCTAAATTTAGTAATTAAAAGGATTTACCCTTTCACATCCTCCTTATACTCCTCATACCCAAACACCTCATCTAAAGACAATTTATTAACCGTTCCATACTTACTTAAAGCTTGAAAATTCATCTTTTCCTCATCTCCAACCACCGCAATATTGAATTTCTTATCTTTAATATATTTTGCATGAAAGGCTTTTAAATCACCAAAAGACATCGTTTTAACACGACTATGGACATCTTTCCGAATATCATAATCTAAATTTTTACGCTGAGCCGCTAAATAATTGAAGAAAATGGACGTCTTCGTAATTCGAGAACTTTCGATTTTATTCAAAATAGATTTTTTAGCGGTGTCAAAGTTCTTTTCTGATTCTGGTAAGTTATTTAATAAATTAACCAAAGCATCTAAAGCTTCTTCTTGCTTATCCGCTTGTGTACCTAAATAAGCGGTCAAATAGTCATTCTTTTCTGCTTTGCTGGCTACATTGTAACGAGAAAAAACAGAATATGCCAAACCTCTAGCCTCTCTAATTTCTTGGAATAAAACAGAAGACATGCCACTACCAAAATATTCATTAAAGACATTTACTTCGGGCATGATCTCTTTATTAAATTGGTCTTGCTTAGAGGTCAGCATCATTTCGGCTTGTACCATATCGTAATTGGCAAAATAAACATTTGGATCTGCCATATTGGTGGTCGCAAATACTTTTTTAGTAGGTAAAGGCTGCATTTTTTCTGGCACTCGATGCAATTCATTTAAAGTAGCAATGACTGCATCCTGTTTCATTGGGCCATAATACATGACCTTATGTTCCATTTTTGGAATACCTTTAATCATCCCAATCAATTCATCCGATTGTAAGTTATTTAATTCATCATTCGTTAAAACGTTAGTATACGGAGAGTCTTTGCCATATTTTGCATAATTGGCTAGACCTTGCCATAAAATTCGCCACTTTTCTTTCTTTGCATCCGAACGAGATTTATGGGCATCGGCAATCATATTCTCTAATACCTCTCCATCGCCTTGTGGATTTTCTAACAACTCCTCAAATAATTTCATGGCTGGCTTCATATTCTCACTTAAACCAGATAAATAGACATAAATTCTTTCTTGTTGAGAATTGATACCAAAATTACAGCCCAATTTATAGAGTTCTTTTTTGAAATCTTCTGGGCTTAAATCTGGAGTTCCTAAATACTTCAGGTAATCCAAGGCTAATTTAATAGTTGGATTTTCATTCGTACCTGTTTCCAATAAGTAGTACATGGTAAAGAGACTATTTTCAGTATTCTCTTTATACATAACGGGTACATTACTTTTCATGGTCGTTTGAGCAAAGTCTTTCGTATAATCCACAAAAACAGGCGCTACTTCTTCCACTTCTCTAGCTTGAATCCGCTTAAAGAAATCAGATTGTGTCAACCGATCTAAATCCACAGGGGTAATTGTTGGTTTTTCGACTTTTTTCTTATTCGGATCTTCTCCATTTTCTTTATACACCGTTACATGATGGACATACTTTTCATTCACAAATTTTACAATGTCCTCCTTTGTCAAAGACTCCATTCTGTTAATTAAACTCACTTGTTCTATCCAAGGCATATCATTGGTAAATGCCATCACCATGGCGTTTGCTCTAGCATAATTACTTTCCATTTCCTCCATCTTCGACTTCTTAAATTCATTGATAATCGCAGGTACTAACCAATCTTCAAATTCTCCTTTTTTAATCAGTTCTAATTGATCTAAAATTAAGTCTTTAACTTGTGCTAAAGTTTGTCCTTCTCTTGGTTCGCCCCAAAAATTATGGATAGAATAATCATTCATCGCATTGACATAACTACCTGCTTTCAATACTTTTTGACCTTGTACTAAATTTAAATCAATCAAACCTGCTGTACTATTATTCAACATGTAATCTACTACTTGCAATTTGTGATAATCTTCACTACGCATCCCGTCAAATCGGAAGCCCATGCTCAATCGTTCTTTATCTGGTCCAATAACGGTCGCTTCTTTATTGCTAGTCAAAGCAGGTTCTTCGATAGAAACATATTTTTCCAAAGGTTTGGGAGCAATTTTTCCCCAATATTGGTCAATTAACTGTATTGTTTTTGCTGGATCTAAATCGCCACTCATACAAATTGCCATGTTATTTGGCACATAATACTTATAGAAATAGGCATTAATATCTTTGATTGACGGATTTTTCAAATGCTCAATTGTGCCAATTACCGTTTGTGTTCCATATTGATGTTTGGTAAACATATTTTTTAGCATCGCTTCATAAGCTTTTCGACCATCACTATCTAAACCTCTATTTTTTTCTTCGTAAACGGTTTCTAATTCGGTATGGAACAAACGATTCACAATAATTTGGAAACGATTCGCCTCTATGTCTAAGAAATTCTCCAATTGGTTAGTAGGAATATTATTCACATAAACCGTTCGGTCATTGGTTGTATAGGCGTTGGTGCCAGTATAGCCTAGAAAAGAACACATTTTGTCATATTCATTCGCAATGGCCAATTTAGCTGCGTCATTAGAGACCTTATCAATTTTTGCATAATGCGCTTTTCGTTCATCAGGGTCGGTAATGTCTCGGTATTCTTCAAATAAATTTTCTATTTCTGTCAATAATTTACTTTCTGCTTCCCAATCTTTCGTACCGTAATCAGCAGTTCCTTTAAACATAATATGCTCTAAATAATGGGCTAAGCCGGTTGAATTGGCAGGGTCAAATTTACCGCCTGCCTTTACAGGAATATAAGTCATAATCCGAGGTTCTTCTTTATAGACACTCAAATAGACCTTTAAGCCATTTTCTAAAGTATAAATTCTAGTTTTAGAAGGGTCATTTTCTACATAATCGTAGGTATACCCGTTGACATCTTTAGCGGTTTTGGTAACTAATTTTTTAGCATTAGTCGCTTGTTGGCAAGCCGTAAACATAAGGGTAATGCTAAGTACTAACATTAGCAGTTTGGATGATCTCATTCAAATAGATTTAGCGGTTTTAAAATAATTATTGTTATAAATATACAAAAAGAATAATATTTAAACGTAAAAATTGGAGGTAGTAACGCTTGTATTGCTATTTTAACAAATGTGTCAAATGGTTTTGACTATCATCAAGTTTCCCGTTACTTGATGATTTCATGATAATTTCATTTATTTTTCCTGAAATTTTATGGCTTCAGTACCAAATTTTCCAATAACGGGAAGTTACTAGAAAATAGTTTGTATACTTTCTAAACTTTCAGAAAATTTTGAAGTTTATTGGATATACAACTTTGCCAAAGTAAAAAATAAGGTACTTTTGCAGAGGAGATGCAGGAAAAGTAGTTTTAGTTTTATCATCCTATTAAAAGATACATAAAATGAGTCAAGTCGTTAAACCCTATCAGGAAGAAGGCAGCAAAAAGGAACAAGTAGGCAAGATGTTTGATAACATTGCGCCCTATTACGATTTTTTGAATCGCTTGTTAACGCTACGGATAGATGTTTTATGGAGACGTAAAGCCATTGGTGCGATTAAAAATCGGGAAGCTAAGCATATTTTAGATGTTGCGACAGGTACAGCAGATTTGACGGTTGAAATCAACAAGCAGTTAAAGCCAGAACAAATAATTGGCATGGATTTGTCTCATGAGATGTTGGAAGTCGGTCGAAAGAAGATTGCTAAGAGGGGGTTGGAGAACTTAGTACGATTAGATCAAGGCGATAGTGAAAACTTGCAATACGAAGATGGTAGCTTTGATGTCGCAACTGCTGCTTTTGGCGTCCGAAATTTTGAAGATTTAAAAGCTGGTTTGACTGAAATGCACCGAGTTTTGAAAACTAATGGACAAATAGTGGTATTAGAATTCTCTCGCCCCACAATATTTCCTTTCAAACAGTTGTTTAATTTATATTTCAAATATATTCTTCCGTTAATTGGAAAAGCAACATCTAAAGACCCAAAGGCGTATCAATATCTTTATGAATCGGTACAAGCTTTTCCAGATGGGGAAGATTTTTTAAAGGTACTAAGAGAAGTAGGATTTAACTCAAATCAATGCAAGAAATTAAGTTTAGGAATTTGCTCCATTTATACAGGTTTCAAGTAGTTCAGTTAACAGTTGGCAGTTGGCAGTTGGCAGTTTCGAGTAGGAAAGTAGGACGAGTATTGTCCTTAATTGGTTGTTTGTTTTTACTACAAAGTGGCGATTTGACTGCTCAAAATGCTAGAGGGAATTATAATTTTCTCGATTTTCAGCAAAAACCATACTATTTCGGTATTACCCTTGGTTTTAATCGCGCCAACTATCGGATTTTCCATTCCAAAACTTTTATTAGAAATGAAGACGTTGAGACCGCAGAATCCGTAAGTGGCCCTGGGTTTAATCTAGGGATTGTTACCAATTTGAAAATAGGGCAATACTTTGACTTTAGATTTTTACCAACCCTTTCTTTTGCGGAAAAACGTTTAGAATTTACCCCTGGTAATAATCCAGATAATCCGAGTATTCCATTACGCCGAAATATAGAATCCGTACTAGTAGAACTACCTTTTCATGTGCGTTATAAATCTGCGCCTTATAAAGATATGCGATTATTTGTCATTGCGGGAGTCAAATATGGCTTTGATGTAGCAAGTGATTCCAAAGCAAGACAAGCAGACTCACAGGTTAAAATAGCGCCTACTGATTTTGCGGGCGAGATTGGCGTTGGGATTCAGTTCTTCTTCCCTTATTTTATTTTTTCTCCAGAATTAAAAATGTCGCAAGGCTTAGGAAATACCTTGATTTTTGATGAGAGTTTACCGCAATCTACGGTGATTGAAAAGGTTTTGTCTCGGACTTTTACTTTGTCTTTGCATTTTGAAGGGTAAGTAACTTGGGCTTCAAATTTCAACCTAGATATGCCAAATTTTAAAAATTTGGCATATCTAAATACTATAAAATAAGGCGGTTGTGGAAAACAACCGCCTTATCTATTTCCAATCTCTTGTTCAAATTTAGCATCTTAAATTGCTAATTGTCGGTACTTTTAAATTTTACATTTGTAATTTTACATTTTCAACTTTCCTCAGTACCCAACTATGAAAAAATACCAAATTCTACTTACAGGCTTGTTTATTTTTGTGTTTTACTCATTATCTGCCCAAAAAAAGCCAGCTTATCAATTATACACCGCAAAGAGTAAAAAAGTAACTTATAAAAAAATGCTCAAGAAATTGCAGCAAGCAGATATGATCTTATTCGGCGAAAGCCATAATAATCCAATTTCTCATTGGTTACAGTTAGAAGTTGCTCAATCCCTTTATAAAAATAGAAAATTAACGATTGGCGCGGAAATGTTTGAACGAGACAATCAAGCTGCTTTAACACAATATTTAACCAATGAAATTGATCGAAAAGCCTTAGATACGCTCGTTAGGTTATGGAATAATTATCCGACCGATTATGAGCCAATAGTAGAATTTGCCAAGTTGAATTATATCCCCGTTATAGCAACGAATATTCCTCGAAGATATGCCAGCATGGTCTTTAAGAAAGGATTTGGAGTATTGGAGGAATTGCCAAACGAAGAAAAGAATTGGATAGCCCCCTTACCCATTCAATATGATCCCGAATTACCAGGTTATAAAAATATGTTGACGATGATGGGCGGGATGCATAGTAGTGAAAATTTGCCAAAAGCACAGGCGATTAAAGATGCGACAATGGCTTATTCTATTTTAGAAAATTATGAAGCGACTAAACTTTTTCTACATTTGCATGGTAGTTATCACTCGGATAATTACGAAGGCATTTTATGGTATTTGCAACAAGCTAAACCTAATTTAAAATATGTTACTATTTCTACGGTAGCACAAGAAAATATCAGTAAATTAACTGGCGAGCATTTTGGCAAAGCCGATTTTATTATTTGTGTTCCTGAGAATATGACGAAGACATATTGAAAAATTCTAGTTATAGATTTTACTCGACGAAAGGCTAATGGCAAACGGGTTGCCGTACGAATAATTTTAGAATAAATACTATTTAATATGGGCGCAATCGGAATTTTTCCCGAAGCAAATAGTACCGCTAGGTACTTCAGATGGGTAGCAAATGCAATATTGAATGTTTTCTCTTTTTTTTCATGCCGTAGGTACGTAAAACCCAAATTGTGGTAAAGCATCTTGCGTGCCTACAGCACGAAAATTGGGAGGTGGCACTTCCTTTTGCTGCTACCTATCTTTTGTACCTACGGCACATCGGAAACCAATCCTAATTACTAGAGCATCAGGTAAAAAATTGATAAAAATCCGCTGTCTTTCAATTATCCGTTGTAAATTATGAAGACAACGGATAATTGAAGAACAACGGATTATAGATTTTTACCCACGAATTAAGCAATACCACCACTATATTATTTTTTATCTGACTATCTAACAATCAACTTTATACCTGACTTTCAACCACTATAATTTAAGTAACTTTTAACTCTTTACGCAATTTTTCTAACTCTACTTTTAACTCTTTTACGATGGCCTGATAATCCTCCTTATCAATCAAATTATTCATCTCAGAAGGATCTTTTTCTAAATCATATAATTCCCAAGCATCAATATCATTATAAAAATGAATCAATTTATAGCAATCTGTTCGGACGCCATAATGCTGTTTGACGGAATGCCAACCGTGTGGGTATTCAAAATATTCGTAATAAACTGATTTTCGCCAAGTACTAGGTGTTTTCCCTGCCAGTACTGGTCGAAGCGATGCACCTTGAAAATCAGCAGGAATATCGACGCCTGCAAAATCTAAAAAAGTAGGGGCAAAGTCTACATTCATCACCAAATCTTCGTTAATCTGACCTGCTGGAATCGCTTTAGGAAATCGAGCGACTAAAGGCATGCCCATAGACTCTTCATACATAAATCGCTTATCGTACCAACCGTGTTCGCCTAGATAAAAACCTTGATCTGAGGTATAAATAACTAAGGTATTTTCTGCCAATCCATTATCATCCAAATATTTTAAAACTCGACCAATGTTGTCATCTACGGCTTTAACTGAGCCTAAATAATCTTCCATATATCGCTGATATTTCCATTCAACTAATGCCTTTCCGCTCAAAGGATTGTCTCTAAATTTTTTCCGAATTGGATCATAATAAGCATTCCAAGCAGCTTTTTGCTCGTCGGTCATTCGACCATAATTGGAATTTACCCAATTGTTTGTAGGATCAAATTTTCCACCGCCACCACCAGTTCCAACTTCCATACCCTCATAATCTTCGGGCATTAATTTCATATCCAAAGATAAAAACATATCCTTGACATGCATGTCCTGTTCCTTTGCTGCGGGCGATCGAGAAGCATAATCGTCCCAGAAATTAGCAGGTAAGGGAATGTTTTTGAATTTTCCAAAATCTCTAGGGTGGGGCATCCAATTTCTGTGCGGTGCTTTATGGTGATACAACATGCAGAAAGGCTTACTTTTATCTCTTGTCTCTAGCGTATTTAACGCCATATCGGTAATCACATCCGAAGTATAACCAATGGTCATAGAAGTATCTGCCACTGCTCCATCTTTCCCCATTTCTACCATTTCTGGATTATAATAATGTCCTTGATTAATCAAAATATTCCAATAGTCAAAACCCGTTGGATGGGTTTTTAAATGCCATTTTCCAATCACAGAAGTTTGATAACCCGCTTTTTGTAATAATTTAGGAAAGGTCAATTGGTTGCCATCAAACCGATCTCGATTATCTCTTAGCCCGTTTAAATGGCTGTATTTTCCAGTCAACAAAACGGCTCGACTAGGCGCACAAATCGAATTGGTGACAAAACTATTTTTAAATAATATACCTTCTTTGGCTATTCGGTCAATATGCGGGGTCTCGATCATTTTGCTACCATAGGAACTAATGGCTTGTTCCGCATGATCGTCGGACATAATGAAGAGAATATTCGGCGGTGAATTAGTTGCTGTTTTACTAGACTCAGCAGTTTCTTGCTTGGAACAAGCAAAAAGAAGGAGCAGGATAGGGAAGACAAATAATCTAGTCATTTTGGTCATTTCGTTGATAAAGAGGTACAAGGTAATGCACAAATCTTAATTGACCAAACTAATTTGTGGGTGGAAGCTGATTTTGAGGAGGAGATAATAGGGGCTGATTCGGTTTACGGTGCACGGTTGACGGTACACGGTCTACTAAACGAAATAATTCAGAATAAACACTAAGGGAAAATGAAAAAAATAAGCTATACAGAATAGATCAGAACATATTATAAGGTGAATCCGTTTAAACCAGTTTAATCCGCCTACATCCGTTTACCATCCTCCTAGTTCGTCTGCGTAGGTTATTTTTTGTAAAATTCCTGTTGATGGAATTTTCTATTAATAGATAATCCGTTGGGGAATAAAATCCGTTGGGGAATACTATACAGAAGCCCAACGGATTTTATTCCCCAACGGATGTATATTAATCTAGGCTTGCTACGTCATTTTTAGCTCTTCGCAATTCCATGCGTTCTTCTAAAGTTAAATTGACAGCTTCCTTAATTTGTTCTTTTATTTTTAAAGTAGTTCTTCGATTCTGTTGGTGTAATCCTTCATCACAAATAACGCCATTGCCACAATCATTGATTAATTGCGTTTCTCCATAACCAATAGCAGATAATCTTTCGGTTATCTCGTTTCCTAATTTTGACATTAAATAAGTTTGTGCGCTATTAACTCTTTTTTGCGATAAATCCATATTATAAGCATCTTGTCCTCTAGCATCTGCGTGTCCACCTAATTCGATAGACAATTGTGGATTGTGCTCAATAATTTTAGCTAAAGAATCCAAAATCCAGAAAGAACGTGGCTGTAATTCCGCACTATTATATTGGTAGTATATATTTGGAATAGCTACTTCTTCTCCAACTGTGATAGAATCTAAAGTAATTGGAAAAATATATCTATCAGCATATTCTCCATTAATTTCGTAAGGTGGATTGTTTAAGCCATTTACACAGAATTTAGTAGTTTCTGTACAGCCTTCGTCGTAAGAAATATTGATTTCTTTAGCATAATAATTTGGTGCCTGAATCAAGAAAGTTAAGTCATGCCCGTAGGTCATCTTCTCAAAATAAGTGACACTACTGTATTTATTTGTAGGCATTTCGGTATAGTCTCTTTTAAAAATGGTGGATTGTGTGGTGTGATCGTAAATTTCGATCTTAATGTCGGTGTGATTTAAAGGCGTTTCGTCTGCTCGGAAAATTTCAAAACCTAGTAGGAATTTTTCGGCATCTCTTGGCCCTACTTTAGGGTTTTCTGGACCAGTAGTGGTGAAAGAACAGAATAGTGTGAATACTAAGCTCATTGAGATTAAAACTCGTGTCATGGGTAAAAGATTTGTCAAGTAGCTCAACAAAATGATTGATAAGTTGATTACTTATGAATCATTTAGTTCAATTACTTATGTTAATAATTTTGGATATATGTAAGTATCAATTACTAGTGGAATAAATGAGTTATTAAATAAAGCTATGCCCGAAGGCTAGTGGAATTTTAGCTTATCTAAAAGATATTCTTATAATAATTATACTTGATAAAATAATAGAAACATTGGAAGCATTCCAACTGCAAGAGTAGGCTGAATTTTTAATAACTAGTTGCAAAAATGTGGGATATTGCAACTTGTGGGATGTTGTGTTCTGGAATTATTCATTAGTTTCTGATACAAGTATACGAGATTAAAATTAATAATGTTTGCAAGAATTTTTTTTATAATGTTTAAAAATCTGAAAATGTATAATTTATGACAAAAAAAATATATGTCTTTTTTTGTAACTTATTTTGTAGATGCAAAAAAACGTAATAACATATAATTTTCAAGGGAATTATTTTGATGCTACCCATCTTACGTACCTACGGCACGAGGATTGGGAGGTATTGATTCTTTGTTACCCACCTTTCGTACTTGCGGCACGTTGGGTAGAAATCCCAATTACACCCTGACGGATTTATTATTTGCTTGTTACTTAATTTTCTTTTGGCTCTCGATACAATTCATAAATCAAAGCCAATCTATAGGCACTATCTCTAAACCCTGCATATCGACCTGAACCACCACCATGTCCAGCAGAAAAATCTGTTTTTAATAAGAGTATATTATCATCCGTTTTAGTAGCCCGCAATTTAGCCACCATTTTGGCAGGTTCCCAATAACCAACTCTTGTATCGTTTAATCCTGTGAAGTATAACAGATTGGGATAGTTTTGTGCTTTTACATTATCATAAGGACTATAAGATTTTATGTATTCGTAATATTTTTTCTTTTTTGGATTACCCCATTCTTCAAATTCGCTAACGGTTAAGGGGAGTTTTTCGTCCAGCATTGTATTAATTACATCTACAAAAGGCACATCTAAAATAACGGTGTTGAATAATTCAGGTCGAGCGTTTACTACTGCCCCCATTAATAAACCACCAGCACTTCCACCTTCTGCTACGATACTGCCTTTTTTAGCATAGCCTTCCGTGATCAAATGTTCTGCACAGGCAATAAAGTCTGTAAATGTATTTTTTTTGTTCAATAATTTACCGTCTTCATACCATTCTCTGCCCATATCATCACCGCCTCTAATGTGGGCAATCGCATAAACATAGCCTGCATTAACTAGATGATGCACCGTTGGACCACCAACTAAACCTTGTCCGGCACCGTAAGCCCCATAAGAAGTCAAATAAACCTTATGATTATTCCCTTTCCGTTTCGCCCGCCATTTATGACTGATTAAGGTTAGTGGAATTTTTTTGCCATCTTTAGCAATGACCCATTTTCTCTCAATGACATATTTATAAAATGGATGAGTGATAGGTTTACTATGCTGTTTGACCAATCCTTTTTCTTTTGTTGCCATGTGGTACTTATAGGTAGTACTAGGCGTTTCAAAAGAACTGTAGCTAAATTGTAAACTATCAGTCTGGAAATCTGGATTATAGTCAATACTAATATTATAAAAATCTTCTTTGACCTTGATAAAATGGCTTTTTTTCGTGGTTTGGTCAATTATTTTAATTTGAGACTGAGCATTTTCTTTTTCTTGAATCACCAAGTGATTATCAAATATCGCCATATCTTCAATAAGAACGCCTGCCTGATGCGGAATTAAATCTCGCCATTTTCCTTTTGAAATATTATGAGTATCAAGGGTAACCACTTTATTGTTTAAAGCATTTTTATTGGTAATAATGTAAAATTGATTTTGATGGTGATAAACATCATATAAATGATTGTTTTCCCGAGGTCGAATCACGGTAAATTGCCCAGTAGGATTGTCTGTTTTCAAAATCCAAGTTTCGGAACTCGTATTACTACTGGTACTTAAAAACAGGTATTCTTTTGACTTTGATTTGTTGATGCCGACTGAAAATTTTGGATCTTTTTCTTCGTAGATAACCGTATCATTTTTAGGGTTCGTTCCCAAAGTATGACGAAGGACTTTAGACGAACGAAGGGTTTTCTTTTCCAAATCTACATACAAAAAAGTGCGATTATCTAACCATTCCATGTCGCCAATGCCCGTAATAGAATCTGTTAAAAAAGTATTAGTCGTTAAGTCCTTAAATTTTAAGACATACTCATCTTTTCCTGTGGTATTTTCATAAACAGCAATCAATTGATTATTGGGACTAGCTGAACCAACTCCTGCATCAAAATAGTCTTTGCCTATTGCCAATTCATTGACGTTTAATAATTCTTGGGCGATGGTATCTTGTAGGCTTGCTTTTCTATAATAAATAGGATATTCTTCTTCCTCACTATATTGACTGTAGTAGAAATATCCATTTTCTTTGGTAGGTATCGAAGTACTATTTTTTTCGACACTTTTAATCAACTCTTTGTAAATATTTCGTTGCGATTTTCTCAATGGAATGAAATAATTTTCGGTGTATTTATTTTCTTGTCGAAGGTAGTCAATGACGGATTTATTCTGCTTCGGGGCTTTGGTATCTTTCAACCAAGCATAATTGTCGAGATATTTTTCGCCGTGAATATTAAAACTAGTCGGTTCGATTTTAGCAATAGGGGCAGGCATAGAATCATTGCGAATATGCTTATTCCGAAACTGAATTTCAAGCGTTTTTTCTACCTCCATATCCTGACGAATCGTCGAATCTATGGAGGCTACAGGGTTTTCTTTTGTATAGTTTTGCCAAAAAAGAGAATCGTAATCTAAGGCATATTCATACAATGGATTAGACATCACATTCGCAAAATTTTCTTCTGCTGGGAATTTTTTTACCCCTTTTGTAACAATGTCAAGGGTCTTAAATTCGGAAATGGCAGCGTAATAAGTAGTGGTTTTTTCAACTGTATCTTTAACGAGAAATTCATCTTCGTGTCGCAATTGGTCGATATAATATTTATCGGCTGTTTTCTTAAATCGGATGTCTAATTTGTAGTCAAAATGCTTATTGTCCATATCCGGCACCCCACAAAAATATTGCTTTAATTGATTCGGAACGGAACATTCGTAACGTACGATTGCCAAGTCATTTTGGTCAATATAAATCTTTCCTTTTAGTAATTTATGTTTGTTGGCGACCCGCCATTGGCGATTATTAGAAGGGGTAGAAATAGATTCTAGAAATGGCCTAGTGGTTTGGGTATGAAAATCTAGTACATACAACCAAGTTCCATCCTTGTCTTGGGCTTCTGAAATGGTATATTCAAAATCTCCATTTCTTTTTTTACCCAAAAAACTTTGTTGATACTTGACTCGATTTCTGGCAAATAAACTCAAAGGTCCACCTTCGATATTTGCATAAAATCTTAATTTACTCAAATTGCTACTAGAGCGAGCATTTATAATATGGGCTTGTTCTCCTTTTAAAGTTTGATGGTGAAAATGTACTCGGTGTAAAGTGTTCGCAAAGTCTATGCTAAAAGAGCCATCGCTGTTCATAAAATCTAAAACACTCTGGTAATCTTTCCGTTTGTACTTTTTATTGCTATACGGCATGGAATAATAATTACAGGCGGCATCCGTAAATTTAATATACTCGCCATTCTCTTTCATCGTTTCTCTATAATACCCTGTAATCATGGTAGGCGAATTCGCATAGTTTTTTGGTATTTTTTTGATCACCTTTCTTAATAATGCCCTAGGACGAGGCATTTTTTTAGGTTTTACTACCACCTCCGTCAATAAGTTGGTAGCAGAAGTCATCGCAAAATTTCCGCCATTTTTTGCCCTAAAATCAGCTACTTTTAATTGTAAATCTTCGTAACCAACATAGCTGAAAACAATAGTGTAAGCATCATATTTTTGGGGAATTGTAATCCGAAATTTACCATCGCCTTCGGTTACTGTGCCTAAAGCAAATTTATCTATTTTAAGATAGACGTAGGGTAGGGGTGTACCATCTTTTTTGTCTACTACTTTTCCTGTAATCGTTGTTTGAGCAAGTACTGAAAAAGAAAAAAGTAAGCAAGAAAGTAAGGAAAATTGTTTGAAAAAAGTGGCCATTATTGCTTTGTTTGGGTTTTTAGAAAATGTGAGTTTTGGATGGTGCTAATTGATAATCAAGGATTTAGACCCAGAGGAGCGGTACTGTTTGTAGAAAATGATTCAAAAATGTTCCAAAGGTCTGGAAGACCGACCCCGTTTTTGGATAATTTTTAACAAGGCCGGTCTTCCAGGCCTCTGATTAAGAGGGATTTATCAAATATTTTCTACAAACGGATTCGGTCTTCCAGACCTTTTGCTTATCCAAAACTCACGTTAGAAAGTATTCTTTAGCAATCAACGTTGAATTAAGAGCTACTATTGCAAGGGCTTTTTTTTAAGAATTGATACCTTATTAAGAAAGTGTTATCAGTTTATAAAAAGTTACTTGAAGCACTATTTTATACCATCTAATCTAATAACCAATAAAGCTTCAACTAAGATAATACTTATAGCCAAAGCAACAATTCTCCAAGCCTCCATACCCATAGTAGAAGGTTGAATAGCCAAACCAAAGACAAGTTGATAACTGACTAAAAATATCAAAACCGTTGTCGCAAAAATGATTCCATGGCGAAAGAAAAAATCTTTCCAAACTCGCTGAAAATCTCGCTCATGTTTTTGCCAACGAACCCAACAAGCCATACCAATCATCACTATTAAAGCAAATCCCAAAAAAGGATTATTTCCTTCAACAAAACCGACGCCTCGGTCAATGCCATGCAGGATACCTGTTAAAACTGCCATCTTTGCACCTTGTTGTCTATCTAATCCATCTTGGGTAATAAATAAGGCGATTAAGGAAAAGAAAGCACCAAATTGTAGCCAATGACTCACTTCTTCGTCCAACCACCATATTTGTTCATAGAGTAACCCGTTGGCAAGCCCATTGTCTCTTGCCATGATTTCTAAGGTATTGGTGATGTGAATACCATGTCCATAGACAAATAAAACACATAGGAATTGACCGAGCCATTTTAATTTAGTAGGTTTAGAAGTTGCCCGTGAGGAAGAGGTACTAGAAAAGACAACATTATTAAGGTAATTTAAGACAATCCAAAGTAGTGGCACAAAGACAAAATGCTCAAACCAATGATTGGTCGAAATGCCGTGAAACATCGTATAGCAAATGCTATCTAATCCAATAACTTTTCCCAGAAAACCACAAAAGAGTAATTTGTATTGATTGCCGATGCTGATGAATAGGATGCACCAAACTAGATAGGGCGCATTTTTAGCTTGATAAGCTTTTGTTTTTTCAGGTAGTAAAGATTGAGGCATTTTTTTAATTTGTCGGGTGATTTGATAACAAGACAAATTGGAATGGTGCTGCACCTATTTTTTTAGCTGTTAAATCTACATTTTAACATATTGCGCACAAATATTGCTTAAATAAATCAAGCTATCAAGGGCTATTCTTCTTTTATAAGAAAACCCTTATTACGTTGTTTAGAAAATTTCTTGTAATTCTGACGTGTCTCCCGAGCGCAGTTACGCTGCTACTCGTAGAATTTTAAAGGGAGTGATTTTTTCGATTTCCCCGCGGGGAAATCGAAAAAATCACTCCCTTTAAAATTCTTTTGCGAGGCGGCGAAGCCGCCGAGCAAAACATGAACAACTTTTTGAACGGTGTACTTATAAAAGAAGACAATAAAATAACAGGGAAAACATAGCATTCAGCTATTTTCCAAAAGTAAAGAGAACAATAGTAGAAAGGGCGATAACAAATATGGCTTTAGACGGCCGTTTGCATCATTCGTTTTTTAGTAGCCCAATCTTCTTTTTTAATAAAAGTAATCGGCACATAATTTTCATTCGGATCACCGATAAAATAAATCATCCAATCTTCATCATAATCAGACAGCATATTCTTAATGCACTCGACTCGATTGACAACTGGAATTTCGCAATCTTCCCAGTAAAATAATTCTACTTTGTAGTGCAATTGCTGCTTTTGACCATTAATAGTCATTTCGATTTCAATGTCTTGTTTTCCGTTACTTCGCGGAATTGGAATGGCGATGTGTGACATATAATTATATTTAGAGGTTATAAGGTAATGAGTGGATGAGTTAATGAGGTGTTTCTCACGAACTCATCCGCTCATTACCTCAAAATTATTCTGATTTCAAAGTTTTCGCTGGATTCATCAAGGCTGCTCTAAGTGATTGAAAACCAATTGTAAAATAAGCCAACAATATGGTAAGTCCACCTGCTAGAGCAAAGACCGACCAATGAATATCAATACTAAAAGCAAAATTAGTGAGCCAATCTTCCATGAAATACCAAGCTATTGGACTCGCAATTAGTAGGGCTATAACAACCATTTTTAGAAAATCCAAGGATAATAAATGGACAATATTTAAGATAGAAGCACCTAGGACTTTTCTAATTCCTATCTCTTTACTTCTTCGTTCTGCGGTATAAGTAGCTAAACCGAAAACACCCAATCCAGAAATGAAAATAGTTAATAAGGCAAAAACCATAAATAGATTGCCTATACGGGTTTCCTTTTTGTACATATTATCAAAAGTCTCATCTAAGAACTGGTAAGAAAAAACCTTTTCTGGATGATGGGCTTTATAGACTTTTTCGGCGGCGGCAATCGCTGAAGCAGCTTTGGTGCTGGTTGTTTTAATATAGGTTCGATAGAATCTATCAGGTCTTTGTCTAATGATGAGTTGTTCAATATTGGTATGGAAAGATTGAAAATGGAAATCTTCTAAAACCCCAACGATTGTTCCTTTTTCGCCCCAGAAATCAACCCATTTGCCAACAGGATTTTCTAGTTGTAATGCTTTGACTGCTGCTTCATTAATGAGGAAGGAATTTTTGTCTTTATTACCTTCATTAAACCAACGACCTTCATTCAATTTTAACCCAAAAAAATCCTTAAAATTATCTGCAGCAAAGATTTGATAAATATATTGTGTTTTGCCTTCAGGCATCCCTTCCCAAGTAAATCCTCCCATTCTACTAGCAATATTAACTAGATTTTGATCACTTAAAGTCACCGATTCAATCCCCGGTTGCCCTTGCAATTCATTTTGCATCAATAAGGTTTTGGTCGGATCGCAATGCATCGAAAAAATATGTTCTTTTTCATAGCCTAACTTAGCTTCTTGGATGAAATTCATTTGCTGTACCATAATCAAGGTGACGATAACTAAAGCAGCTGAACAAGTGAATTGGCTAATAACTAACACTTTTCGTAAGTTGATGCCTTTGTTATGATTCTGAAACTGACTGCCTTTTAATGCATTCATTGGCTTGAAAGCCGCTAATTGAAAAGCTGGATAAATGCCACTCAAAAGAATAGCGGCTAGGATAGTTAATCCAATAATGGGGATAGTTTGGATGGTTAAAAAGTTAGCCGTTAATAATTTAGAACTTGAGAGGGCTTCAAAAAGAGGTAGACTCACATTGGCTAAGGCAATTGCTAGAATGGCAGAAAGCCCAACTACAGCCGTCGCTTCCAATAAATGTTGTTGGAATAAATGCCCTTTAGATGCGCCAATAATCTTTTGAACGCCAACGGATTTCGCTCGATGTGCGGCTCTTGCGGTTGTTAAATTGACATAATTAATACAAGCAATTAAGAGCAATAATAAACCAATGAAACCAATCAATCCGATGGTTTTGATATCTCCTTTCGGCAGGGAAGTATATTGTATTTTATCAGACCCTAAATAAATATCTTTGACAAGTTGTAATTCAAAAAAGGTCTCATTTTCTCCACGTCTATCTTCGGGTAATAAATTACTAAATTTTGTTTGAGTAGCTACCGCATCTACATTTGGTCGTAATAAGGCGTAGGTATGAAAATTATAACTTCCCCAATGTCTAGACCCTTCTCCTAATAATTGCTCAATATTTCCTTTTAAAGGCACTAAACTTTCAACGGAAAGGTGAGAATTAGCGGGCAAATCTTTAATAATTCCAGTTACGGCAACCGTTATTTGATTATTAATTTGAAGGCTTTCTCCTAAAACTTCTTGCTTTCCAAAGAGTTTATGGGCAAGTGTTTCGGTTAACACAATGCTATTCGGGTTATCTAAAGCAGTTTTTGGATTTCCTGCTACAAATTGGAAGTCGAATATTTCTAAAAAGTCAGGTTCTACAAATCTAGTTGCTTCTGACTCCACTAGAAAATCATCTACTTTTAAGAGAATGTTCCAACCTTCCCAAAGCGTAGACATTGCTTGTACTTCTGGGATTTTATTTTTGGCTGCCTCCGAAAAAGGTAGGGGCATATTTTCTTGGTAATTTCGTTCGCCGCCAAAAGCAGAATTAGAAATGACTCGATATAAACGCTCCTCATTTGTATGAAAATTGTCATAACTATATTCATTTTTCACCCAAGTAAATAGCAAAAGGGTCGCTGCCATTCCGACAGACAACCCAAAGATATTTATTAGGCTATAAAATTTATCTCGAAAGAGATTCCTAAATGCTAATTGTAGATTTTTGAGGAACATTTTTAAAAGGTTTAGAGGTAAAAGGTCTAGGGGTATAGAGGTATAAGATACAGTTTTGTTAGTGTGTAACCTTTGTACCTTTAAACCTCTATACCTTTTACCCTTTTTTTAATCCGCTCTGAGCGATTCTACTGGATTACAAGTAGCTGCTCTAAAAGATTGAAAACCAACAGTTAAGAAAGTGATGATTACCGTAACGATAGTCGCCAAAGCAAATACCCACCAAGACATAGTGGTACTATAAGCAAAATTTTCTAACCAACCATTCATCGCATACCAAGCAATGGGAGAGGCAATAAGGGCGGCTAAAAGAATGAGTAGTATAAAGTCTTTAGAGAGCATCAGGACTATATTTGGAATAGACGCTCCTATTATTTTTCTTACGCCAATTTCTTTCGTTTTTTGTTGAGTCACAAAGCTAATTAAGCCCCATAATCCAAGACAGGCAATTAGGATGGCGATGCCTGCAAAAATTTGGAAGAGATTGAAAATAACGCTTTCACTTTCGTATAACTCCGCAATACTTTCGTCCAAAAATTGATAGTCAAATAAGGCATTTGGATACTTGGCAGTATAGACCTTTTCGATATGTGATAAAGTAGCATCTACATTAGTTAACTTTATCTTCAAGCCAGCACTATAATACAACTGTGGGAGATTCATTAGTAGAGTTGGCACAATTTCTTCGTGTAACGAAGACGTATTAAAATCTTTTACGATCCCAACAATTGCTGCTTCTATACCTGCAACAGAGGTAATTAATTTTGTGCCAATCGCTTGTTCTGGATGGGTAAATCCTATTTTTTTGGTTAGAGTTTCATTCACGACAAAGGCATAATCTCTTTCACGCATTCCTAACTCGGGGTTAGTGGCTCTTTTTTCCTCTTCCCTAGATAACCAACGCCCCGCCAATAATTCCAAGCCATAAGTATCAAAATATTCGTAATCTATCGTTTTTAAGGCAATATTATGAGAAGCAGATTCGGACGTTCCTTCCTTATAAAAAGTGGTGTTAATATCATTTTTGGACGTTGGCGCACCGACATTAAAAGAAACATTTTCGATACTTGGGTGACTCATCAATTGCGTTCGCAAAACGTCCAATCCTTCTTGTTCAGGAATATCTAGTAAAACAATTGCTTCTTTATTAAATCCTAAGTCTTTGTTTTTTAGGAAATTAAGTTGCTTGGAGACGATAATTGTTCCGATGATAAGGGCGATGGTAATCGTAAATTGGGTGATGACTAAGGTGCGTCTAACCCACATCGTATTTCTATTGCCAGCAGTTGTTCTTGATTTTAAGACTTCAATAGGTTTGAAATTAGCAAAACTAATAGCAGGATAAATACCAGAGAGCAAACCAACTAGTAAAATCGTACCACCTAAAAAGAGTAAAACAAGCGGACTTTGTAATAACCCTTCGTTTATGTTTTTGTCTAATAATTCATTCAAAAAAGGTAAGGAAATTTGACTAAGTATCATTGCTAAAATCCCAGCAATAGCCGATAAAGCTAGCGCCTCGCTTAGGACTTGACCAATTAATTGTGTTTTTTCTGCTCCTAATACTTTTCTTACCCCCACTTCTTTTGACCGTTTAATCGCCTGAACAGTAGATAAATTGACAAAATTGAAAATAGCTATTATTAAAATAAATAAGCCAATACTTCCAAAAATCCATAAGTAAGAAGGTTGAATAGCTTGGTTGGTCAATGGATTGGCGTAAGCTGGCTCAAAATGTATCTTCTTATATGGTTGAAATAAAAGGGTAGTCTCTGTCGATTCATCCTTGCCCATATATTTTTCGACAAAAGCAGGCAATTGTTGTTCATATTGGGCAATATGTTCATTTTCTTTTAATAAGGCAAAAGCAACGCCACCAACAGAGAGTCCCCATTGGTCAATCGGAAAACCCAAGATGTCGGAACTAAAAGATTCATAAGAAACGTATAATTGACCTTGTAGACTACTATTGGAAGGATTGTCTTCGTAAATACTAGTAATGGTCACGTCTATTTTATCATCCAGATTTAAGGTCTGACCGATTGGGCTTGAGGCACCAAAGAATTGAGTGGCAAGGGATTGACTAATGGCTACTTGGTTGGGGGCCTCCAAGGTTTTATAAAGGTCTCCTGATAAGGTTGAAAAATCAAAAATTTTGACCAATTCGGGTTCTGCATATATGATATTATCTACTACAAATTTATCTCCATTGGGCAATTTAGCGACTCCTTCTCCTTGTTGGTGTATTCTTGCCACTTCTTCCAATCCAGGCATATCTGTTCGTAAGGCAGGTGCCATCGGGTAAGGCGTTCCACCTGAATAATTCAGACCCGATTCTGTAGAAGAAATATTACAAATTCGGTAGATTCTATCCACCTTACTATGAAATTTATCAAAACTTAATTCATGTTGAATAAATAAATAGATGAGTAAACAACAAGTCAATCCTAAGGTCAATCCAGTAAGATGGATTGCGGTAAAGGCTTTTTGTTTACTTAAAGTGCGAAGGATGATTTTAAAATTATTTTGTAGCATAATTGAATTCGAGTTTAAAAAACAGTCGGGGGATATTCTAAAAGATTCGCTTTATATTAACATATTCATATTCAAGCAAAATGCCAAATTTTTAAAATATTGATAGTCAATTGGTTACGTAGAGTTAGAGTTAATTTTATGTAACTTTTATGTCCGA
This sequence comes from Saprospiraceae bacterium, assembly GCA_965277445.1. Classification (GTDB taxonomy): domain Bacteria; phylum Bacteroidota; class Bacteroidia; order Chitinophagales; family Saprospiraceae; genus JAFMDF01. The sequence continues at coordinate 2,209,716 of CBDICY010000013.1, forward strand.
ATATGGACGGTGTGTGTTCGGTTTTGGACTTTAATCAACAGAATTATCCTAAAAAAATATTACCTTGTTCATTTTTTAAAGACCCAAATCAAATATTCCAACTACTTTTTTAACTATGTTAAAACTTAGACTCCTCCTTATTGTGTTTTTTTGGGGCTTGCCTGCCTTAATTACACCAATATTAGGGCAAAATGAGGATTTTCAAATCAAGCATTATAACCATAGAGGTGGATTGCCAGGGCATTTAATTTTAGGCGTTTCTCAAGATCCATCGGGCTTAATTTGGATGACTACCGAAAACGGTTTAACTCGTTTTGATGGGTACGAATTTGTCTCCTTTAATAATTTTAAATATTCTAGAGAAATAGAAGGTAGTGCCTTTCAAATGGATGTCACCAGAAACCAATCAGGTCTCTTGGCAATTTATCACGGGCAAGAAACGCTTTCTTTTGAATTATTTGATTTACAGACGCTTCAAGGTAAAACGTTACAATTTGAAATCTTTGAAAATGCCCCGATTTCCATTTTTACTAAAAGAAATGGTCATTCTTTTTTGATTTTTGAAAAAGGAGATCAATTAAGTCTTAATCGTTTGGAGGCTACGGAGGAGTTACAAGAATTATTCTCCTTGCCTAATTTACAAACATCCGCAAAAGCATCAATTTCTCTTTTTGTAGATAAAGCAGATAACTTCTGGATATTACAAGCGAACATATTGTCAATTTTTGCGCCAACTGGTGAATTGATAAAACAATTTTCTCATCAAGATTTTGGTATTGACCCAACTAAAATGGAGCTCGTTTTTATTTATCAAGACCAACAAGCTAGAATTTGGTTGGCGTTAAAAGACGAAAAAGGGGTTTATCAATACGATGAGGAAACACAAACTTTTCAAAAAGAAAAACTAGGTGGAAAATCTGACTATTTTTCTGATGTATGGGAAGATAGCAAAGGGAATTTACTATTTAAAGGGGCAGAGCATAGATCTAGTTCCTATATTGCAGATTTGCTTTGTTTGCGACCAAATGGAGAAAAAACTTCTTTTATTTATTTAAAGTCTGCTTTACGCTCCATTAATGCGATTTATGCCAAAGACTTTTTTGAAATGCTGATTATTGGTGCACCGAATGGATTGAGTATAGTAGATCAAAACCCCTCTAATTTTCAAAATTTATTAGATAAAGAATTACAGCCTGGCGATTGGGGGCGTAGTATTCGAGGGATTACTGGAAATCGAAAAGGTACTATTTTTATTGGTACAGAAACCAACGAATTATTCCAATACAATACACTAACGGACAGCCTTTTTGAATTGCCTTTAAAGAATGTTTATAAAAAGGAAGGACGTAAATTTTTTGGTGGACGAGCTATATTTTTGCAAGATGACCAATACATTTGGAGTCTGAGTAGTGATAGCGAACATCATACTTTTTTGCATCAATATAATTTAAAAAACCAACAAACCATTACCAAAAAAATAGATGGATTGGTCAATAATTATATGTTTGATGGAGAACGATTTTTTTACTTCGCCATGTATGATAAACTAGGTGGTTCAGGTAGATTAGTTACTTTGGATTTGATGAATCAACAGTTTGCTGACTGGACAGATCAAGAAGGATTAAATCCGATGGTGGGGAATAGATCAAGAAGTATTTCAGCGATTAAGAAGGAGATTTTATGGATTGGCACGATTAAAGGTCTATTAAAAATAGATTTAAAGAATAAAAAATCTGATTTAATTGTACTTGAAAATGAGGTGGGGGAAATAGTTGATAATCAGGAAATTATAGCGATTACAGAAACGGAAGAAGACCTTTGGTTGGGAACAGGAAAGGGCTTTTCAAGATTCAATAAAACCAGTCAAAAAATAATTGAGTCTTATGAAGAGAAAGATGGCTTAGTGAATAATAGTGTTTGTGGTATCCTACCAGATAAGCAAGGTAATTTATGGTTAAGTACTTTTGATGGGCTTTCTTTTTTTGATCAACAAACCAAACAATTTAATAACTTTTATGTATCCGATGGGCTATCCTATTATGAATTTAATCGGATGGCTTTTTATCAAGACGAAACTGATAAATATTTTTTTGGAGGCTTAAATGGGGTCAATGCTTTTGATGCCAATAAATTACTAAAAGGCACCACAGAAAACCAATTGGTCTTGACCAAATTTTTGAAAAGTTATGCGGATAGTGCTACCCAAACTGTTCAAATAGCCAATTTGGAAAACCTTGGAGAAGTCGTATTAGCGCCAAATTATGCACAATTTGAATTTCACTTTTCCATGCCTAATTATTTGTCAAAAGAAATCAGATATAGTGCTTGGTTAGAAAACTATGAAAAGGATTGGAATTTTTTAGGTGATAATCCAAAAGTACGCTATAGTAAATTGCCTACAGGCGACTACACGCTACACATCAAGGCGGTGGATGCTAAAGGAAACCCTGCCCAAAATCAACTAAAAATCCCAATTTTTGTCCAAGAAGTGTTTTATAAACAGGCTTGGTTTCAATTATTACTGGTTGCTTTATCTTTATTATTCGTGTGGGGAGTTGCTCAATATCATGCCAACCAAAAACTAAAAGTAGAACGATTAAGAATCAAATTATCAAGCGATTTGCACGACGAAGTGAGCGGATTATTGGCGGGGATTGCGATGCAGTCAGACCTCATGCAATTAACGGTAACCGATGAGGCGAGTAAAACTAAATTAGATAAAATTGGAACAACTAGTCGTTCTGCGATGTCTAAAATGGGAGATGTTATTTGGTCTGTGGATGCTCGAAAAGATAAGTTTGAAGACCTTTTGTTACGGATGCAAGAACATGCAGCGGAAATTTTGGAACCACTAGGCATTGATTATCAATTTGAAGTGGGCAAGTTTAATGTCAATAAAAAATTAGAACTAAAACTTCGCCAAAATCTCTATCTAATTTTTAAAGAATCTATAAATAATATTGCTAAACATTCCACCGCTTCCAAGGCTACGATTTCCATCGAAAATAAGGACAATCTTTTTCAATTGAGAATTAAAGATAACGGACAACCGAGAGAAAAACCTGCTGCTACTAAAACAGGACAAGGTTTGTCTAATCTAAAAATGCGCTCCGAAGAGATTCAAGGAAAATTGAATATTTATAGTAAAAATGGTTTTGAGGTGGTGCTGAAAGTTCGAAAGTTCGCATAATATCCTAGCTAAAAACTGGTAGCACAGGACCCGCCCGACTGCGCAGCGGGCAGGTTCATCCTGTTCCGTTACAAGGTCTTTAGACCTTGGTGTTCTCATCCGTTGTCTTCATTCATCCGTTGGTAGAAAATAGACCAACGGATGAATGAAGACAACGGATTTGACGAGCTAGCCGAGATTTTAAATATTATTTTAATATCATTATTTTAGCTGAGACTTTAAAGTTATGTAACCTACTTAATGGTAACAGATTTAGCTATTAAAATTATTATTGTCTTTTATTTAACACACTATTCATCGAAAAAATCTTACCTTTTATCAGAAATTTCCTACAAAAATTAGCATTACCTAAAAATCTTAGGTATATTGCCTAAGAACTTTAGGTATAAACCAATAACATGTCAAATAAAAAACTATATCGTGGCTCTCTAAGTACCATTATCCTTAAATTATTAGGTGATAATGGAAGAATGTATGGCTACGAAATCACCCAAAAAGTAAAAGCCCTCACCGCAGGAGAATTACAAATAACAGAAGGCGCACTTTATCCTGCCTTGCATAAATTAGAGGCTGAAGGGCATCTAAAAGTAGAGTTTGAGCAAGTGAATAATCGGATGCGGAAATATTATGCTTTGACAGAAGATGGGACGAAGGAAGTGGCGAATAAATTATCCGAAATGGAGCAGTTTATTCAGACAATGCAGCAGTTGATGAATCCTAAAACAGGTTTAGCATGAAACAAATAACTCAAGAAGAAACCCAAGAATTATTCAACTTAGTAGAACGCCACGCCATCAAATATTACGATGTACAAATCGAAATAGTAGATCATTATGCGTCTGCGATTGAGGAAATATGGGAGAATGAACCTGATCTATCATTTTTGGATGCTCAGAAGCGAGTGTATCGTGAATTCTGGGATTTTAAGACTTTAGAAGAGGAGAAAAGGAAAGCATTAATAAAGAAGATCAACAAACGAATCTGGAAAACCTTTAGTAGCTGGATGAAGCTTCCTAAGTTGATACTTACCTTGATTTTTATCGGTTGCTTTTTTTCTTTATATCAGCAGTCAGAAATTATTCAAAAGTATATGATGTTGGGAATTTTCTCGATTGGAATGCTTTTAAATTTTTACCCATTATGGAGATACTTTCAAATTAAACGTCATTCTAAAAAAGAATTTTTACTAATGGACGGTGTGATGACTAGTAATTCTATGGCTGTTGTATTGGCGATGTTGCCTGTTAATTGGTTACATCTTGAATGGAGTCATTTTTATGATTTGCCTTTTGCCATTTTTACAGTAATATGGGGAATTAATATTATGATTGGATACCAGATTCTTGAAAAGAACATTCAAGTCATTAAATCTACTTATTTAAAAGCTGCTTAATGAAATCATTAACGAAAGAAGAAACCCAAGAATTATTTAACTTAGTAGAACGCCACGACATCAAATACTACGATGTTCAAATCGAAATAGTAGACCATTATGCCTCTGCGATTGAAGAGATATGGGAGAATGAACCTGATTTATCCTTTTTGGATGCTCAAAAGCAAGTTTATCGGGAGTTTCGTGATTTTAAAAACTTGGAGAAAGAGAAGTGGAAAGCATTAGGAAAAGGTTATGAAAATAGGTTAAACGCACGAGTACATTGTTAGAAATTGCAAAGGATTTCAAATAAGAATTTTTCGTTCCAAGCAGCTTTCTTACGAGCTTTCTTTAATGAACTTTTGCCTTTGTGTTGCAATAGTGTTTGAAGTGCCATTTTTCTTAATGTAGCCATATTATCTGGTCCATTTCCTGCTCTAACCCGTTGTCTATCCTCATTAAAAACTAAATCAAGATACCAATGGCATTTATTTTCAATGCTCCAATGATTTCTGGTACACCACCCAAAGTACTCTGCATTTTTTTCGGCACTACTAACATAAAATCTAATTTGAAAAGTATCTTTTTTCTCTCCATTCTTAAAACTTCGCTCTCCTTCAACCATGATTATCGTTTTACTTTTTTTCCAGTCAGCTAATTCATCAATATAAGTGAGATTTTGAGTAATGTAAGTAGTTCGCTTTTCTATTCTTCCCCCTACATAATCAGTATGAACAAAGCAATCCATTTTATTTTTATGCTTTTTCATCCAGTCATGTACTTCTTCATATAATCCCTTTTGATTTTTCTTTAAAGCTAATAGATAATCTCCCTTCTTGTCGATAATCAAGTTAGCTATGCTGCTATGACACCCCATTGCGTCAATGCTGACCAAAGCCCCCTCTATATCTACAGTTTCAATTATCTCAGGAATAGCTGTCTTTTCATTACTCTTTTTATCGACTTTTACTTGACCTAATGATAGACACTGTTCTGATGCCCAAGCACTTACTATGCAGATAGCAGCAGTCTTTTTTCCTCGTTTGCCTGTACCTCTTAGCACTTTCCCATCAATATTAATTTGATAGGATTCTAATTCATCAAGTATCTCTTTAGACCAGCCTCGTAGAACAGATTCAAAAGATTTGGTATCTAAGTTTCTGAATACTCGATTAAAAGTATCATGTGAAGGCAACCCATTTTCTAATTGCAGGAATTGGCGTAAAAATTTTTCTTTTTGAACGGCATACTCTGCAATTTCTTCAAAATCTTCTGCTCCACTCAAAACTGCGCATAAAGAAATCACTAGAATCTCACTCAAAAGATGAGAAACAAAACATTTTGTCCTAAAATCAGGTACTTTTTCAAATATTTCAACTAATTTCATCCGCACAAGGTAAGTACTTTTGTTACCTTTTTTTCTAACAATACACTCGTACGTTTAACCTATTATGAAAAACAATTTTTAACCGAATTGAAAAACTGGTTTTTATTACCCAAAATCATTTTGAGTATACTTATTGGGTTTGGACTATTTGAATTAACGAAACAATTTGATACAGGGATTTACTATCTAATGAATTTTACTTTTTATACGAGCCTTTTTAGTTGTTTTTATTTAGTTTTTTTAGGTAGATCCATCGAATCAAAATTTAAAACCAAGTTTTTGCAATTAGATATAGCCGGTGGATTTTCTTGGGTAGCCTCAACTTTCGGCATTTTAAGCATTCAATGGGAAGACACACCTTGGACTTTTAGTATAGGATTAATCGTAGCTATCTTTGTTCCTATTTGGTTAGGAGCAATTATTTTTGGGCAGCTTCAAGTAAAGAAAACGATAAAAAATATTCATTTAAATTTTAAGCCTATCCAATGAAATCACTAACAAAAGAACAAATCCAAGCTTTATTTGACTTCACAAAATCGCATAGAATCAGATATTATGACTTACAAAGCGAAGTCGTAGACCATTTAGCAAGTGCAATTGAAGCAAAATGGGGAAACAACCCAGATTTACCTTTTCAAAAAGCTTTAAATGAAGTTTATGAAGGTTTTGGTATTTTTGGATTCGGAAAATTGGAAGATGAAAAAAGAGCCACGATTCATACTAAAATAAAGTGGAATGTATGGAAATATGTTAAATCATTTTTGACACCACCTAAAGTTTTATTAACGCTAGTGTTAGTATTTTTGTGGTATCAATGTTTACGTCAAATAGGTAGTGCTGTGATTATTATCAATTGGATAGGCTTTGTATTAGGTATTTTATTTGCAGGATTAATATATCATAAACGCCAAAAAGAAAAGGTCTTATTTGAATCCTTTTTAGAAATTCATGCTTTTTACTCTTGGTCACTTTTTGTCATTTATATTTATTGTGCCCCGCCATTTATACATACTGATTTTATCATTTCTAACCCGGTTATAGTAATGATAATCGCAGTAATTCATGTTTTACTATTGATTACCTTTGTTGGAATCTATCAATACTTAGAACAAATAATTGACGAAGTAAAAAATAGAAATCCACATTACAATTTTGATTGAGATCAATATTTAATTTTCATCAAATATCCAGCATCTAGTATCCAATATTTTCCTGTTTTAATTCCTCAAGCCCCAAGGTCAAAGAATGTATTCAACAGTCAAACAACTTCCGCAGCGCGTTCGCGTTCAAGGGCAGTTAGGTAAGTATGGATGAGTCCTTCTTCTAAAGGAACTTTGGGTTGCCAACCCATGGATTTTCCATAATCCATATTAGCGTAAGGCATTGTATACTGAGATTGATCGCCCAAAGATTGTTTGATGAGAGGGTCGTAATCTGCAATGGTACAAAGAAGGTGAATAATTTCAATAAAAGAAGTGATTTTTCCACTTCCTAAATTAAGGGCAGTTCCATTTTTGATTTGCTGCATGCCTATGAATATACCATCTAAAACATCTTCAACATGGATGAAATCCAAACCATGTTGTTCGGTTTCAGAAATAACTAGTGGGTTTTCTTGGCGAGCCACTCTAGCGGCAATGGCAGGAATAGGGGCAACCATACTTTGATCTGCTCCATAAGGTGCGAATAATCGAATACAAGTAATGGCTACACCATGATTTTTAGCGACTGTTTGCGCTAGATGTTCTCCTTTTAATTTTGACCAACTGTAAGTATTGGTTGGGGAAGTAATATTTTTAAAATCAATGATCGTTTCTTTTAAATCAGTATCAATTGGCATGTGTTCATATATCTCACATGCACTTGCATAAAGCACCCGTTCAGGTTGGTGCTGAGCGACCCAATGAAAAAATGCTTCATCGACAGCTATGTTCTCTGCTATATTAACTGGATTGTTTGCTGCTATTGGAGTTGCCTCTAGAAGGGTTGTAAAATGAAAAACGTTACTTAGTTTATGAACAGCTATTTTATATTTTTCTTGAAGTAACTGCGGATTTTCGATCATGGCAGCTAACCAATTGCTAAAATCAGCTTGTAAAAATAATAAACGTTCGTCCTCGCCAAAAATTACTATATCCTGATTTTCTCCGACCTTTTCGAGATCTAACCAATTAGATGGATGTTGTTCGCCTGTTAATAAATTATCAATAAAAAGAATGGTATCACTCGTTGTTTGATACAATCGCTTAACCATATTTCTACCAATAAAACTACAACCGCCAGATACTAAATGAATTTTCATGTGCTTTAACTTAAGAAGAGGAGAATTTACTGATGATAATTGGATGTTTTCGTTGAGTGGTTATTTTGGGGCAATTTTATAAATAAAAGAAATCTATTTTTTGGGGAATGAAGCATGTATGCTGCCTTAATTGAATGATTTCAGTATACGGAGGTTTTGTAGGAAGGTTATGTCTTTTTTTGGATTAAAACCAAAAGCAAAATATTTATTTTATTTTAATTTTTATCCGCTTTTACCCCAAATTTCCTTTTAAGCTTTCTATATTGCGTGGAAACTGTTAATGGCTTTGAATAATTGCCAATCTATAACTCCATTATTATCAATATCATGCAGCAAAAAATAAAAGAGACGCTTAAACAATCGGTACTGCTAAAGTTGCAAATTATTGATAATAAACAGTTGATTAATGAGGTCACTAACATCTCTAAAGAATTAATTTATTTACTGAAAAAAGACCATAAAGTACTTTTTTGTGGAAATGGCGGGAGTGCAGCAGATGCTCAACATTTAGCATCAGCATTATCAGGTCGTTTTTATTTGGATCGAAAGCCATTATTTGCCGAAGCTTTACTAACCAATATGGCAGCTTTAACGGCTATTGGCAATGACCATTCTTTTGATGATGTTTTTTCTAGAGGAGTAAGTGCCAAGGGGAGGGAAGGAGATGCGTTAATTGCCCTCTCCACTTCTGGGAATTCAAAAAATATCATCAAAGCCATTGAAGCAGCAAAAGAGAAAAATATGCTAACCATTGGATTGACAGGAGAAAGTGGTGGAAAAATGGCTGGCTTATGTGATTATTTAATACAAATCCCTTCTACCGATACGCCTCGAATTCAAGAAGCCCACCTTTTAATAGGACATATTATTTGCGAATTAGTAGAAGCTGCTTTATTCGGACAAAAATAAAAGGTATTCTTATTTTGTTTAGAACTTATTCGAGAATTGACCGTAACAACTAGACCTACAAAATAATAATAAAAATTGTTGTGCTATGTTTGATTTTCACCAAGATGTTTCTCGTTATTTTCAAATGCAATATCAGGTTACCAAAGAATATGTGATTCCATTTTTGGAAGAGGTGATTGATATGAAACAGCCGATGAATGTACTAGAAATAGGTTGTGCAGAAGCAGGCGTTTTGAAAGCATTTTTGGAGAAAGGGCATGATTGCACAGGGATTGAACTAAATGCTTCAAGAGTGAAATCTGCTGAGAAATTTTTTGAAAAAGAATTGAAAGAAAATAAAATCCGCTTTATTACGAGAAATATTTACGACATAGATATAGAAAAAGATTTAGCAGATAAGTTTGACTTGATTCTGTTAAAAGACGTGATTGAGCATATTCATGATCAAGACCGCTTTATGCAAGCGTTAAAATCGTTTTTAAAACCAAACGGGAAAGTATTTTTTGGTTTTCCGCCTTGGCAAATGCCTTTTGGCGGACATCAACAAATTTGTCAGAGTAAATTGTTGTCAAAATTGCCTTATTTTCATTTATTGCCTAGTCCTATTTATAAAAATATTTTAAAGTTAGGTAAAGAATCTCAAGCGACAATAGATGGTTTAATTGAAATTAAAGAAACAGGTATCTCCATAGAAAGATTTGAACGAATTTTGAAAGATAGAACGTATGAAACTTTGAAAAAAGAATTATTTTTATTTAATCCAATCTATGAATATAAATTCAATTTGAAACCTAAAAAACAATTAGCCGCTGTAAAAGGAATTCCTATTCTTAGAAATTACTTATCAACTTGTGCTTATTATTTAGTTTCTCCAATGAAGAACCACTAATTTTTAGCATTACCTCCATTAAAAAGCCTGCTTCGGAATAATCCAAAGCAGGCTTTTTTATTTTATGCTGAAAATTGATCTAACCACCAAAAACGACATCCATACTGGCACAAATCTTAGCGGATGCTTCTTCTAAATCAGCAGGTTGATGTGCTGCCGAAACAAAACCTACTTCATAACCCGAAGGTCCTAAATAGACGCCTCGTTGCAATAATTCATGGTGTAAAACCTTAAATTTCTCCATACTTGCAGGGTCAATTTGATCTGCTTTAAGGATTCGCTCTTTTGTGAAAGCCACCCAGAAAATAGAGCCCATCTGCACAATAGAAACTTCATAGCCCTTTTGATCACAATGGTCTTGAATGCTTTTTACAAAGGCTCTTGTTTTATAATTTAAATGGGCATAAAATTCAGGTTGCAATAATTCTTTTACTGCCGCTAAACCTGCAGCCATCGCAACTGGATTAGCAGATAGCGTACCTGCTTGGTAAACATTTCCTTCAGGAGCGATATGCGCCATAATTTCACTACTTGCGGCATAAGCACCAACAGGCATCCCACCACCAATAATTTTACCATAAGTGATAATATCAGGTTGAATACCGTAATAACCCGCAGCTCCTTCAAAACTTACTCTAAATCCAGAAATGACCTCATCAAAAATTAACAGGACGCCGTATTTTGTACAGACTTTTCTTAAAAATTCTAAGTAGGCTTTATTTTGTAATAATAAGCCATTATTTGCGGGCACAGGTTCGATAATCACGCAGGCAATATCGTCACTATATTGCTGTAAAGTTTGTTCTAAAATGGCTTCTTCATTCAATGGCACTACCAACGTTTCTTTGGCGAAAGATTCAGGGATACCTGCGGATGTACTTACGCCAAAAGTAGCCAATCCTGATCCTGCCTTCACTAATAAAGAATCTACGTGACCATGATAACAACCATCAAATTTGACGACCTTACTCTTTCCTGTAACACCTCTAGCTAGCCGAATAGCAGACATAACTGCCTCTGTACCAGAGCTTACAAAACGCATTTTTTCAATGTATTGGTTATTATCCAAGATTAATTGACCAATTTCATTGCCTAATCTAGTGGGCGTACCAAAAGAAGTACCATAAGTAACCGTTTTTAGGACACTTTCTCTAATAGCAGTATTATTGTGTCCTAAAATTAATGGTCCCCAAGAGCAACAAAAATCAAGATATTGATTGTCATCTTCATCGGTAAATCGGCAACCATAGCCTCTTTTTACAAATAATGGTGGACCAGAAACAGATTTAAAAGCCCGAACGGGAGAATTGACTCCACCTGGAAAATATTTCTTTGCTTCTTCAAATAAAGCGGCTGATTTACTTCGATTAATGCGGTTATCTAACTTCATTTATTTTGATTATTAATAGAATGCAATAATGTTTTTTGTTTAAAATCAAAGCACGAAAGTAATCAACATTATGTAACAATTAAGTCGAAAAAATGTAAAAAAACTCAATATCCCCTTAACTAGTTGAATCTTTACTATTTTTTATAAAAATTGACGAAATTTTAATGCCATTTATACCAACAAACATTCCTGATTTAGTTGTTTTTGAGCCAAAAATTTGGCGAGATGACCGAGGTTATTTTTATGAATCTTATAATGAAGCCACTTTTAAAGCGGCTGGAATTACGAATAAATTTGTACAAGATAATCAAGCATTGTCTACTTTTGGTGTACTTAGAGGATTGCATTATCAATTGCCACCTTATACTCAAGCAAAATTGGTTAGGGTAATACAAGGGGAAGTGTTGGATGTTGCGGTAGACATCCGAGAAGGTTCACCTACCTATGGTCAATCTTTTTCTATTCGGTTAAGTGCTGCCAATAATAAACAATTATTTGTACCGAAGGGCTTTGCGCATGGTTACGTGGTGCTAAGTGATACTGCTATTTTTGCTTATAAATGTGATGATTTGTATGCTAAATCTCATGATGCGGGTGTTTATTTTAATGACCCTCAATTTAAGATTGATTGGCAAATTGATTTAGATAAAGCGATTCTATCGGAAAAAGATAAAGTACAACCTAAATTTGGTGAGCACAAGAAATATATTGTCAAGTAGGTTTATCCATTTGTGTTGATTAAGAAAATCCAAAATAAGATTTATGACTTCCTGCAAAATAATCGTTACAGGCGCTAATGGACAAGTTGGCAATGAATTACAATTTTTAGCTCAACAATATCCTGATTTTGAATTTCATTTTACAGACATTGCGGAATTGGATATTACGAATGAAAAGGCGATTGCAAACCTTTTTGCCGAAATTCAACCAAACTACTGTGTGAATTGTGCAGCGTATACTGCTGTGGATAAAGCAGAATCAGATGCTGAGAAAGCTAAACTAATTAATGAAACAGCCGTAAAGTATTTAGCGCAAGCCTGCCAGAAGTTTAATACGACCTTCCTACATATCTCTTCTGATTACGTTTATCACAATCGGATAAATCGACCACTAAAAGAAACCGATAAACCATCACCGAAAGGGGTATATGCGGCTACTAAATTAGCTGGTGATGTGGTCGCTTTAGCTCAAAATAAAAATACAGTTGTTTTAAGAACAAGTTGGGTGTATTCTTCTTATGGGCATAATTTTGTCAAGACCATGCTTCGCTTAGGGAAAGAAAGGGATCAATTGACCGTTGTCTATGATCAAATTGGCGCACCTACTTATGCAAGAGACATTGCTAAAACCTTGCTAGACATCATCGGGGAAATTGAAGACGGACAAGCTGATTTTAGAGGAATTTACCATTTTGCCCCTGCTGGTGTCACTTGCTGGTATGATTTTGCTAAAGCTATTTTTGAAGTAGAAAATATTGCTTGTAATGTTACAGCTATACCAACTTCTGCTTATCCAACGCCTGCCAAAAGACCGCACTATAGTGTGTTAAACTGTAATAAAATTAAACAAACTTTTGGTCTTGACATTCCTTATTGGAAGGATAGTTTGAAAGCTTGTTTGGCCATCCTCAAAGGATAATTTATAAATGATTGAGAATTAATAGTTAAGCTTCCAATATTGCCTTGTTTTATTGACAACAAGGCAACATCACAACAACATACGCTAATCTACCAAAAGCTTATAAATTGGCCCACTCATCTGAACTTTACTAAATTTTGAGTATAAACTGATAGTTATTCCTTACTTTCGTTCTTGAAAGCAATGATGAAAGAAGAACTTGGGTACGTTTTAATCCGTTCCTAAGCAAACCAACTATCGACATATGAAAAAAATACTCAAATATTTAGGTTATCTCTTCCTGTTTTTATTACTAATACTTATTGGACTATTAGCTGCTAATTATCATGCAGATATTCCTGTGACGATCTTAAAGGAAAAATATGCAACCGAACATTCTAAATTTATCAATATTAATGGAATGGAGGTGCATTATCAACGATTGGGGAAAGGGCATCCATTGGTTTTAGTACATGGATTTAGTGGAAATACTTATAACTGGCGAGCTTGGATGAAGCATCTGGTGAATGATTTTGACCTAATTGTGATGGACTTGCCAGGTTTTGGACTGACTGGACCGCATCCTAAAGCCAATTATTCTTCTGGAATGAGTATTAATTTCTTGGATGATTTTTTAACCAAAATTGGTGTAGATACTTTCCATTTAGCGGGTAATTCAATGGGCGGAGGTATTGCTTGGGCATATACTTTAGCACATCCAGAACGCGTTAAAAAATTGGTTTTAATTGATGCAGGAGGTTATCCAAAGAAGGATAAAAAGAATATTGCAGGTTTTAAAATCTTAAAACATCCCATTTTACATCCTTTAATAACGACCATAACGCCTCGGTCAATTATCAAACAATCTTTGTCTGGAACTTATGTCAATCAATCTTTTGCGGCTGAAAAGGAGGTAGATTTATACATGGATATGCTTAGAAGGGAAGGGAATAGGCAAGTGCTAATTGATCGGATGAAAAATATAAGAACCGATAAAAGTGGGCAAATTAAAAATATTGATAAACCTACGTTGATTATGTGGGGGGATAAGGACATCATTATTTCGGTGGAAAATGCGCATAAGTTTCATCAAGATATTGCCGATTCTGAATTGATTATTTATGAAAACGTTGGGCATCTGCCAATGGATGAAGTTGGGAAACAATCGGCAGAAGACGTCAAAAAATTTTTAAGGAAATAACGAATCGGTAAAAAATAAAATTTTATTGGATAATATTGGCAACATTTCAAATACAATTCCTAATTTCGCGCCGATGAAAAAATCTAAAGTCATATTAAAAGATGAACGGTTTGCGTTGACCATTGATCGTCTTTGTCATCAGTTAATAGAAAAATATGATGATTTTAAGGACACTTGCTTGATTGGTATTCAAGAAGGGGGAGTGTTAATGGGCAATCGAATTGCAACTCGTTTAATGGATATACTGTCAGTACCTACCTTAGAATATGGGAAACTTGACATTACTTTTTACCGAGATGATTTTCGAACTAGAACCAAGCCATTAAAGGCGAGTAGTACAGAAATGGATTTTTTGTTAGAAGGAAAACGAGTGATTTTAATGGACGATGTCTTGTATACTGGACGTAGTGTACATGCTGCGATGACGGCTTTACAACATTATGGACGTCCAGAGAATGTGGAATTACTAGTGATGGTGGATCGAAGATTTAATCGACATTTACCCATTCAATCGGATTATGTAGGATTAACTATAGATGCCTTGGATGAATCCTATGTAAAAGTAGAATGGGCGGAAATTGAAGGAAACGACCAAATTATGCTCATTGCATAGTTTGTGGGTTTGAAAAAGATATAAGCAAAAATAAATGGCTACAAAACTTAGCACCAAACATGTTTTAGGTATAAAATATTTGACACCCGATGATATTCAATTAATTTTTGAAACAGCGGATAATTTCAAAGAAGTCATTAATCGACCGATCAAAAAAGTACCTTCCTTACGTGATGTAACCATTGCGAATCTATTCTTCGAAAATTCTACCCGTACTCGAATTTCTTTTGAATTGGCAGAAAAACGCCTTTCGGCAGATGTGGTTAATTTCTCCGCAGCTTCTTCCTCTGTCAAAAAAGGGGAAACCCTGCTAGATACGGTGAATAATATTTTATCCATGAAAGTGGATATGGTGGTAATGCGGCATCCCGCACCAGGCGCCCATTTCTTTCTTTCTCAGCATATTGATGCCAATATTATCAATGCAGGCGATGGGACACATGAACATCCAACCCAAGCCCTATTGGATGCTTTTTCCATGAGAGAACAATTGGGCGATTTAAGGGGTAAAAACATTGCCATATTTGGAGATATTTTACACTCAAGAGTGGCTTTAAGTAATATCTTTTGCTTGCAAAAACTAGGTGCAAATGTAAAAGTTTGTGGACCACCTACGCTGATTCCAAAACATATTGAAAAATTAGGAGTCGGTGTCTCTTATAATGTTCGAGAAACTTTGCAATGGTGTGATGTGGCTAATATTCTAAGAATACAATTAGAGCGTCAAGACATTAAATACTTTCCTTCTATCCGTGAATACGCGCAATTTTTTGGTATTACCAAGCCACTCTTAGACAGTTTAGATAAGAAAATAGTCATCATGCACCCTGGTCCAATTAATAGAGGGGTAGAAATTACAAGTGAAGTAGCAGACTCTGAACATTCAGTCATTTTACAGCAAGTTGAAAATGGCGTAGCTGTTAGGATGGCAGTCCTGTTTTTGTTGGCGTCAAAACGATGATTTGAACGGATGGTTGACTTCAGTCAACCAGAAAAATTTCTTACTAACTAGTCTCGTGTTGACTGAAGCCAACCCACCAATGATTCAGAGAATTCGATAAAAAGTTTTTACTTCAAAAACAACCCGTAACCCGTAACCCGTAACAATACCTGACATATAATCCATATTCAATGCTAGAATAAATGTCTATTTTAATGCCGTCGCTACCTTTTAATTTTGATAATTATTAGAACCTTATTATATTTACAAAACCTCGCCTATCGAGAAAGACAACTAGTAACCAAAACATCGTTAAAATTTCCCTTACACAACTATTCTTGATCATTCAACCGTTTGATAATCAGAACTAAAGACACTTTTAAATTTTTAATAGTCAATTTTATTTATTAAATTGGGTAAACACATCTTTTAAATTTCATTTACAACTAGGCATATAGTTGATAAATAATAATACATTTATTGGTTTAGACCATAAAATAATTAGCTTATGAAGAAGCGATATTTCCTCCACATTCTAATTTTATTAGGCAGTCTAACTTCTAGTTCTTTATTATGGGGACAGGACTGTAGCCGAGTTATTGCAGGTAATAAGACTATTGATGGGACTCAAATCCTTAATACCAACCAAGTGACCTTGGTTGTTCGAGGTACTTATAGTTATAGTTTATCGTTTATTAATGATGAAAAGGGAGTTACTGCACGCATGTATTCCAAAGGAGGAGTTTCTTTTAATCAAAACGATGAAATTATTTTCATGGATGGAAATAAAAATCGAAAGAGTTTTCGTTTTGTTGAGACGAATCAACTAAAAAAACAAGGAGAAATTCCCGTTAATGAAAATTTATTGCAATTAGATTTAGCAGCAATAAAATGGTTTGCTTCTTCAAAGATTCCACTCTTTTACATCAAAAATAACATTAGTAACCAGATGCGAAAGATGACGGTTAGCGAGAGCCGTCAAGCAGACTTAATGCGTCATGCTATTTGTTTTATTAAAAATTTAGATGAGAGTGGCGTCAAAGATATACCTTTAGTTGGGAATAATCGAAGTGCTAAACCAAATAACACAGGAAGCCCTATTAGTCGAACTTCGCCAGCAGCAGGAGTAAGAAGAGTGACGGATATTAGCCAATTGAATGATGAAGAATTGGGCACTTTGAAAAAGGAACTAGCAGAAACGAAAGCTAAACTAAGAACGGAGATTGAGGCAGAGCGTAAAAATGGAGAAGAGATTAAACGTACTTTACAGGCAGAAGTTGCTACTGCCAGAGAACAAGCAGCGGAAAAAAAGGCAGAATATGCGCAAGAAGTATTAGCGGCAAGAAAGAATAAAGATGCAGAAATTAAAAAGTCTCAGGAAGAAATTGCAAGTTCTGTAGGAGTAGCTAGAGAACGAGCTGCAACGGAGATCGAAAAGATAAATGGGGATGTATTAACTGCTAGAGAGCGTTCTGCGACTGAAATTAAACGACTTAAACTGGAATCTGCGGAACAAGTAGCAGATGCAAGAGAAAAAGCAGCGCAGGAAATTAAAGCGATTAAAGATAAATTAGACCTCGCTAAATTGGAGTATGCCGATGAAGTGGCTTCCTCCAGAGAGAATGCGCAAAATGAATTGACAAAGATTCGCTCGGAAACAGCTCAAATAGTAGCGGATGCTAGAAAAAAGGCAAAGGAAGAGCGAAATAGAACAACCGAAGAAGTTGTCTCTACTAAAAAAACAGCATCGGAGCAAATACTACAGATTCAAGAAGAAACGGCTGAAAAGGTAGCTCAAATTAGAGAGAATGGGGTGCTAGAAAAAGAAAAATATGCTTTTAATGTAGCCGAGTCTAAAAGAAAAGCAGCCGAAGAAATTGCCATTACTCAACAAGCAATGGCGGCTGAAATGGCGGATATTAAGGCAAACATTGCTAAAGCTAAAGAAGCAGGAGCTATCAAAGTGTCTGAAGCCAGAAAAAAAGCAGCTGAGTCTATAGCGAGTATTAATGAACAAGTAACGGCAGAAAAAACTAGAGCAAGTCAAGAAGTACAAACTGCCCAAGGTGCAGCAGCGGCAGAAAAATCTTCTCTTGCAGCAGAAGTTATCGTTGCTAAAGAGAAGGCAAAATCGGTAATTGCGGCTATCACAAAAGAAGAAGCGGAACAAGTAGCGACTGCTAGAGAAAAGGCAAAAACCGAAAAGACTAAAATTGCAGCAGAAGTAGTAACTGCCAAAGAGAAGGCAACCGCTGAATTGGATAAAGTAGAAGCAGAATTGCAAAAAGCGATAGCAGAAGCAAAGGAAGAAGAAATGAAGGTCAAACAAGCTACTGCGGAGCAAATTGCAATGGCTAAAAAGAAGGCAGATGAGGAAATGACTAAAATACAAAGTGAAAATGCTGAACAAGTTAAGCTTGCTAATGAAAGTGTTAAAGTGGCAAAAACACAGTATGCTGAAGACGTAGCAATTTCTAAAAAAACGGCTGCGGATAAAGTTATTTTAATTAAAGAAGAAGCGGCTAAGAAAATAGCTGCGGCTAAAGCGAAAGAGAAGGAAGTGCAAACGGTGTCTGCACAAGAGGTGATAACTGCCAAAGAGCGTGCTGCTTCAGAATTGTCTCAAATTCAACAATCTGTTGCTCAAGCTATTGCCACAATTAAAGAAAAAGAAGTCAAAATAAATCAAGAAGCGGCTCAATCTATTGCTGAGGCTAAAAGGAAAACTGCCGAAGCCATTGCGTTAGCACAAAAGACGGAAGCTGAAAAAGTGAATGCGGCCAGAGAAAAAGCAAACAATGAAAAACAATTAATTGCCAATAATCTAGCAGCAGCTAAGGATAGAGCGACCGAGGAATTAACGACGATTAAAAATCAAGTGGCACAAGAAATTAAAGCGGCGAAGGAGAAAGCCGCAAAAGAAAAAGAAACAACTGCCTTATCTGTCTTAGAGGCACGTAAAGCAGCAGCAGAACAGATTGCTAATACACAAGAAGAATTAGCCAATGAAATTGCAGCCATTAAAAAACAAGGAGCAGAAGCAGAAGCACTACTTAAGGAGCAGAGGGAAACTAGAGAGAAAGAATTGAAAGCAGAAATTGCGGAGGCAGAGAAAGTTTCTCGAACGGAATTAACAGAAATTCGTCAAAGTACGGAAGCTAAAAAGAAAATCTATCAACAAGATGCAGAAACAGCCAGAAAGAAGTCTTTTGATGAAATTGCTAAAGTTGAGAAAGAAACTTCAGAAGAAATTTATGAAGCGAAGCAACAAGCTAGACAACAAATTACTAAGGTAAAAGAAGATACGGCGGCACAGATAGCAGAAGAAGTGAAAAGGAAAGATACGTTTCAGACCCAGAAAAGAGTGGTGGAAAAGGCTTATCAAGAGGGAAAGACTAAATTGCTTGATTTGGGGGATCAGATTAAGGCAGCAGAAACTAAGTTGCTGAAATTACAACAGCAATTAGCTCAGAAAGAGAAGAATAATTAGTAGGCAGTAAAACATTAAGCAGTTCAAGCTTACTGCAAACTTTTGATCCGTTGTCCTTTAATTATCCACTATAGAAAAAATTGTACAACGGATAATTAAAGGATAACGGATTTACAACTGAATATTCAAATCAGAAAATTTAGCTTTTACAGTTAGCGTCATTAGCCCATCTTTTTGTTTAAAACTTACTTTCTTCCCATCGACTAAACAAGTTTTTACCTTTTCAGAAAGCCCAAGAATTTCTAATTTTATTTGAGCATAATCCGTTGTGTAATTCCCCGTTTTCGCTTGACTAATATGGAAATTTTCTTTAGTGAACTTTGTAGAAAAGCTCCTTAAAGAATAATTTTCTTGCGTATATTCATAACCTTCTCCTGCATCTTCATAAAGTTTACTTTCGTTTGTTCCAACAAAGACTTTAAGTCTTAGTTCTTCGACTTTTCTTTCTCCAGTATATTGCATAATAGGGTAGTGTGGAATAGCAGCGCCTGCTCGAACGAACATCGGAATAGTTCCTAAGCCCACTTTGTATTTGATAAATTGCCCACCTTTATAGGAGTCCCCTGTTGCGTAATCATACCAAGTACCTTTTGGTAAATAAACTTTTATTTTTTTGACGCTTGGTTCAATTACTGGAGCTGCTAAAATATGGTCTCCAAACATAAATTCTACCTCTTTATCTAAGGTGTTTTTATCCAACTGATCGTAAAAAGAAAGCGAACGAATGACGGGCGTTCCTTTTTGTACATATTGCCAAAAGGTTGTGTATAAGTAAGGCAATAATTGATAACGTAACTCAATGGCTGCTTTTGCTTCGGGGGTATAGGTTTGTCCGAAGGCCCAAGGTTCTTGATCCAATCGGTCTTTCATGTCCCTTTCTTTCACCTTTGCTGCATCTGCTTCTGCTGATCCATCATCATTATTACCCATGGAGTGTACTCGGTAGAATGGATGGAAGATGCCTAATTGTAACCAGCGGACCATTAACTCTCCATCAGGATATTGAAAGAATCCACCAATATCCGTACCAACGAAAGAAAAACCACTTGCACTTAATCGTTGGCATTGACGATTGCCTAATTGTAAATGCTCCCAAGTGGCGATATTATCACCTGTCCAAACAGCAGCATAGCGTTGACCACCCGAGAAAGTGGCTCTAGTGACTAAGAAAGGCCGCTTTTCGGATTGTAATTTTTTAAGCCCAGTAGTTGTTGCTCTGGACATTTGTAGCCCGTAGATATTATGTGCTTTAGCGTGATTGGTGATATGTCCATCGTAATCATGCAGTACTTCATCTGGGAACGTACAATGGTGTACCTTAAACAAAGCAGGCTCATTCATATCGTTCCAAAACCCACTTACGCCATTTTCATTATAGAGTTCTTCGTATAAATTACCCCACCAATCCCTGACTTCAGGTTTTGTGAAATCAGGAAATCCGCAATTGGGCGGCCATACTGGACCTAGCATTAAATCGCCGTTGGTTCGCTTACAGAAATAATCATTTTCTACACCTTCTTTATACACATGATAGTCGTCGTCTTCTCTAATGCCTGGATCAATCATTACGACCGCCTGAAACCCATTTTCTTTGAGGGTACTAATCATTTTCGTTGGCTTAGGAAAGTGCTTCTTATTCCAAGTAAAGCAGCGATAGCCATCCATATAGTCAATGTCTAAATAAATAGCATCACAAGGAATTTGCCGATCTCTAAACTCTTGGGCAACCTCTAATATTCGATTTTCTGGATAATAACTCCAACGACATTGGTGAAAACCTAATGACCACATTGGTGGTAATTCCGGTAAGCCTGTTAACTGCGTATATCGCTCTGCTACTGTTAATAATTCAGGGCCATAAATGAAATAATAATTTATGTCCCCTCCGTCGGCGGCAAAAGAAATTTGCTCCTTTTCTTGTTCATCAAAGTCAAAATGAGACCGATAAGAATTGTCGAAAAAGATGCCGTAACCAATCGCTTGATGCAAACCATAATAAAAAGGAATGGAACGATATAAAGGGTCGGTGGTGGCACTATATCCGAAAGCATCAGTACACCAGTTTTGTAGTTTTTGACCTCTTAAATTGAGGCTACAAGATTTGTCCCCCAAACCAAAAAAGCATTCACCTTTTGGTGATTTTTTAGTAATTTTTACTTGTGTAGCCCCCTCTAAAATTGTGCTGCGATGATAATAACCACCTCCAGCATCTTCATTTATAACCTTGCCTTTTGCATCCTTTAGGGTAATATTTAGATTGTCCTTGGTAACCTCACATATCAATGCCTTGGTCTGAATGATGTATTTTTGTTTTTTCTCTTCAAAAATATAAGGGGTTTCCTTGGAGGTATATTTGGGATCAATAGCATAAGAAAAATCTTTAGGAAACTTTCCATTTGCAGCATACCGAAACCTTAAAATGGTATCCGCTAACAGCGCTATTCGTAGAACAATGCCATTCTGACAATAAAAAGTAACGCCACTATCTTGTTGAACATAGCGTTTTATTTTATCAGGAGATAATTCAACATGTACATCTGGATAACGTTCTGTTCCTACCGTTTCAGATAGTGGAACAGAGATAGGCCCTTCTGTTTTTACCTCTTCCTCTTGTTGATCAAGTTGTGCTTGTAATTTTTTTAATTGCTTAGACAACCACGATTTAGATTTTTCTTTTTTTGCCATAACGATATATTACGCTTATTAACGATGAAGAGTTGTGTTTTTAGAAGGTATATTCTATAATAAAAGGCTGGCTAGAAATCGTATGTTTTGTTAATGAATGCGCAAATATAGGAGGATTACTGCTAAAAAGATAGGCAAATTAATTTAAATTTATAAAGCTTTTTAGGTATGACCTAAAGAGTAGAAAAAATGATAGGGAAGTAACTTATATTTTTTATTCTGAACCTAGTGCTATCATTTATAAGTAATTGACAAGTTAATCGAGTGTATTTTTTTGTTATGCAAGGCATTTATTTGTTGAATAGCCTTAGCTATTCAACAAATAAATGCCTTGCATAACGGAAAAAGACGCCGATTTAAGTGTCAAAGATTTATGAATGATAGCACTAGTTAGCTTATTTGTTAGGGAACGTCTTTCAAGACTTTTTTTTGGATGTAGTTTTATTCCTTATTTTGGATAGTAACGATTAAATTTTTATCAAAAAGGCAGTAGTAGGAAACTATCGACCGAGAAATGACTATACTTTCTTGGAAGGAATGGTATTTTATGGAGATAACATTCCTAAAGTATTATTTTCTTTTTACTTTGGCAGTAGTTTAGGAATCTTAATTTCCTAATCCACTATTTTAGCTCACTAAATTTAACCTAACTGTGGCAGATATAAAAATACCTAATTTAGAAAATCCAGATTTAGAACCTATCTCTGGTATGGATGCAACTTTCTTATACATGGAACGACATAATAGTCCAATGCATGTCGGAAGTGTTATTGTAATGGAAGGTTCTTTGGATTTTGATACGTTTAGACAAACCTTATTGTCTAGAATGCATCAAATTCCCAAATTGCGAAAAAAATTAGTGTATGTTCCTTTAAGTGTAGATTATCCTTATTGGGCAGATGATCCTGATTTTGACATTGATATGCATTTAACGCATATCGCGCTGCCAAAACCTGGTGGTTGGAAAGAATTGCGACGGGTAGCCTCTGATGTTTTTAGTGATCCATTGAATCAAAATCGTCCACTTTGGTCTTTTACTTTTGTAGAAGGTTTAGATAATGTGTCGCAAGTACCCAAAGGGTCGGTAGCGATTATCTCCAAAATGCATCACGTGATGATTGATGGGCAGGCAGGTGCAGGTTTGATGAGTATCATTTTTGATATGGCACCCAATACCAAACCCATTCCAGAACCTCGCCCATATAAACCTAAGCCTTTACCGAATGAGTTGTCGTTGATTGCCAATAGTGCTATGAGTTTTGCGAAAAATCCACTGAAATTACCAAAACTACTCAGGACTACTTTATCGGCTACGGTAAAAGCAGGATTTTTGTCTAGAGCAAATAATGCGGAATTGCCTACTGCACCTTTTTCAGCTCCTAAGACGCAATTGAACGGTATTGTTTCTCCTCGCAAAAAATGGAACGGGGTTATCCTTTCTTTGGCTAGGGTTAAGAAGTTAAATAAAACGATGGGCACCACGCTAAACGATGTGATGTTAGCCATTTGTTCAGGGGCATTGAGACGATATTTTAATGAAAAAGGACAATTGCCAGCCAAACCATTGGTCGCAATGGTACCGATTTCTACTCGGACAAAAGCGGAAGCTGGACAACAAGGAAATCAGGTGTCTAATATGTTGGTGCAATTAGCAACCAACATTGAAGATCCAATTGAACGATTAGCAGAAATTCATGAGAATACCGTTAGAGGAAAGACTTACCAAAAAGCATTGGGGGCAAAAACCTTGGCTCAGTTGGCAGAAGTAGTTCCTTATGGAGTCGCTAATCAAGCTGCGAGATTATACTCCCGTTTCCAAATGGCAGAAATGCACAACCCTGTTTTTAACGTGACCATTACTAATGTACCAGGCCCTCAATTTCCTTTGTATTTTAGGGAGCATAAAGTACATTCGATTATGGGGATGGCGCCGATCCTAGATGGAATGGGGTTAATCATTACTATTTTGAGTTATAATGGAACGATTACCATAAGTCCTACTTCAGATGTTAAATCTATGCCTGAACAAGGGACGTTCTCGAAATACTTATTGGATGCTGCGAATGAATTAGAAGCAGCTATTTTGGCCTATGAAAGAAATGGAGGTGCTAAGAAGAAAAAAGCTAAGGCAAAAGTGGCAAAAGCTAAATCAGATGCACTTTTTGCTCATATCAAAAAGTATTTGAAGGATAATCCAACAGCAGTTAAACCCAATAGTGGGATTTTTCAATTTCAGGTTAAAGGAGAAGTAGAAACTTTTTGGAAAGTTGATTTTGATAAATCGCCAGCGGTGATTAGCAAAACAAAAGCAGCTAAACCTGATGCAACTTTTACCATTAAAGACGACCATTTATTAAAGATTGGTCAAGGCAAATTAAATATTCAAACTGCTTTTATTCAAGGAAGGTTAAAGATAGAGGGCGATACTGGTAAGGCGATGAAACTAGGTGGGGTATTGATGAAATTGCCGAATATGAAAGCCTAAGTAAATTTCAATTTCAAATTTTCAATTTTCAAAAATAGAGACTTACAGTAATAATTTTTTCATAGCGCCTAGGAATAACCTCTGTAATAATAAAGTAGCAACTTTCTAAGCATGTTTTGGCGCATTTAACCTAGAGAGCGAATTTTATTTCCTTTTTTGAAAATTGCTACCTGAAAATTGAAAATTTGAAATTGAATATTTACCCTGGCTCTGCTTCCGAACCCGAAGCACGACGCAATAATCCTCTAAAAGCATCTTTTACTGTGTTTCCAGCATTTACTACTTTGTAAACCTCAGAAGTAATAGGCATATCTATCTCATACTCTTTCGCTAATTCCATGACTACTCCGCAGGTTTTAACCCCTTCTGCCACCATAGACATTTCTTCAATAATTTCATCCAAACTTCGACCTTTTCCCAGTTGCATCCCTACATGCCGATTTCTACTCAAAGGACTAATGCAAGTAGCGACTAAATCCCCCATGCCTGCTAAGCCCGCAAAGGTTGCAGGTTGACCACCCATAGCAACGCCTAAACGAGTTAACTCTGCCAATCCTCGGGTAATAACCGCTGAACGGGTATTATCCCCCGCACCTGCACCATCGCCCATTCCTGCGGCAATGGCAATGACATTTTTTAAAGCGCCACCTAATTCGCAACCAATTACATCTCCATTGGTGTAAACTCTAAAAAGCCCTGTGCTAAAGACTTTCTGCAACGCTGCCGCAATCGTATCATCTACCATGGCAATGACAGAGGCAGCGGCTTGTCCTGCCATAATTTCTCTAGCTAGATTAGGTCCTGTCAATACCCCCGCTGGATGACCGGGCATCACGGATTCTATAATTTCCGTCATCCGCATTTTACTGCCTTTTTCTAAGCCTTTGGACAAACTGACAATCGGTATCCAAGGTCGAATAAATGGTTTGGCAGTTTCTAAAACATGTCGAAAACTTTGAGCAGGGACACCCATCACTAATACATCAGCGTCTTTTACCGCTTCTTTGATCGAAGTCGTTGCTTTCAAGGAGGGCGTTAATTTTGCTCCTGGTAAATATTTTTCGTTGCGATGATTTTCATTAATATCTTTAACGGTTTGCTCATTTCTTGCCCACATGATGGTAGGAGAACGTCTAGCAGTTAAAGAAGCAACAGTTGTTCCCCAGGAACCTCCACCTAATAAACCTATTTTTAATTTCATACTTAGTAATTTTCAATTTAAAACAGGAAAGAACCGATTATTTTTGAAAATTTGACATTGAAAATTGTTATACTTGTCCCAACTCCTGTAAATACATCCCTCGAATCCAAGTAATATTCTGATCTAATTCTTCTTTGGTCCAATCAAGAGTTGGAATTGGTTTTAATACTTTTACTTCTACCGCAGCAGGTCTAAAAGCACTACTTCCATCAGGAATAGAATCAATGGCATTGGTCATAATAATTGGTACAATTGGTACACCTGCTTCCATAGCTAAATGAAAAGCCCCTTTTTTAAATTTCCCTAGAGTATAACTTTTACTTCGAGTACCTTCGGGGAAAATGATGATAGAAGTGCCGCCTTTGAGGGCATCGACGGCTGGCTTCATAGCTTCTATCGCCTTATCTTTATTTTTTCGGTCAATAAAAATAGCGCCACCAGCTTGTAACATTTGCCCTAGAATAGGTACATTTTTCAACTCTTTCTTAGCAATTCCACGCACATTTTCTCGAATCAATTTGGCGGCAATGAACATGTCCATTGTACTTTGGTGATTCAGGATAAAAACGGCAGGACGATGTGACCATAAATTTTCTTCGCCTTTGACGACTAATTGGGTGCCTGCTACTTTAGTGACTAAATCGCCAACATTCGCAATCATCGTATTGATACCTTCATTCCAATTCATACTCAAAGTACCCGCCGTTATCCCACCAAGTACCGCAGGAAGTAAACTACCAGCAGCTAAGATGGTTCGGGCAATATTCATTGGGCTAGTACGCTGTTCATCATCAAAACGATAAACGGGCCAATCATTTTCAAAAGCTAAAGCAGACAATTTCGTATCTGGATTCATTGGCCTTGGTTTGCCTACGATTTCTAATAAAGGCAAATCTTCGGCACTATCTGTATAGAAATAACTTTCTGATAATTTTAACCCAAATTCATCGACTAATTCCCTCGCAGCGTGGGCTTTACCTGCGCCCCAACAAGCGGGTTCAATGATATTTCCGGTGAATTTCCCTTTTTTGACTTCCATCCTTGTACACATCACGTGCTTGATATTCAAATCTCTTGCAATGGGATCCACTTGATAAGGAGTTGCTGCCGAAATGATGGCAACCGTATGTCCTTTAGCCATGTGTGCTGCCACCATCGCCCTAGCTTCTGGGTAAATGGAATCCGCTAAATGTTTTAAATAAACTTCTTCTCCAACTTCAATAAATACTTTTTCTGGAACACCTTTTACGCCTTTTGCGCCCATTGCTGCCATTGCCGCAAAGTTTCTATCTCCCGTCGCATAGACTAGGACGCCTGAGAACTGCGCAATGATTTCCCGAGTCGTCATTTTGCCACTCATAATCCGATTCTGGAAAAATTCTTTCGCCGAAAAATCTTTGATTAAGGTTCGATCTAAATCGAAAAAAGCCCCAATATGTGCACCTGATGGCCCGTCCATGATTTCTCTAGTAAGGGCATCTGTCTTTGACCCTGGCACAATTTCTCGCTCAATCGGAACGGGTAAGAGTTGTTCTTGTGGTTTGGATAAAGTGATTTCTTGGATAATCCGAATTCGTCGAGCGACATCATTTAATTGATCTAAAAAGGCCGTAATAGCGTCTTTTTTATCATTTTCCAGCGTAGGAATTAAATCCAAATTCTTGACTAACCGAATGCCATTTAGTAAGAAAGGCTTAGAAATAGCTTCCAAACGCTGAACATTTCCTTGCCAATGCATCTCTTCTCCTAAGAAAATACATTTTTCAATAAATACTTTCTCGTTGAATTTCTGCTTGACGTCCCATTTTTGCAAAGCAAATAAAACAACTCGATACGCTTCTATGTAATTATGTAAAACAACTGGCGCAATTAATACCTTTTGTTTTTCTAAAAAATTAAAAATTTTGGAACGAGAACTAGCAATACGATTCTCCCATTTTGGATCTAAGAAAGCTAAATTTTCCTCAATTTCGTCCGTAAAGGTCGCCTTACGTGAATAGAAAAATTCAAATTTGAATAAATCTCGCAAGAACATAATATCTGTCCAAAAGGCTTCTTGTCTACCTGTTTTTAATTGATTGACTTTGACCAAAGCCAATTCAATAAAAGCTTGGTGGTATAAATGATGCACCGCCATATTCGCATAATAAGTCGCTTGCAAATAATTTTCACTAACGACCGCATATTTAGCCTGTGGCCCTTCTCCTTGCTTTTGAATGAGTCCACCTTGTATCAGAATATTCAAGGATTTTTGCACAGATTCTCCAATCGGTTTTCCTCTGTCTACTAAAGACTCAGGTTTATTACTTTCGATGAATTGCATTAAGGCCGCAATATCACTTTCAATGGCTCTTTTGGACAAAGCAAATTTGCTCAGCAAGGAGATACAGATAAAAGAGGCCGTTGTAACGGGCGTTACTTGGTTAATGCGATGCACCAATTCAAAAGCAAATAAGGAAATACCTTCTTGCTGACTTTGTTGATGACTTTTAACCAAAGGAATCCTTGCGGTATGCTTCCCACTAGCATCAATGGCTTCACCAAAACGGATAGAAATTTTGCCAAAATTATCGCTCATCTTGCGGACATACTCAATAAACCATTGGAAGGACTCCGCTTTTTTCTCCTTCCCTCGACTTTCCGCCGTCATATCCTTCACATCTGGAATCAAATCGTATACGATCGAAACGGGTACATATTTTACCGTATGGGCAGCTTCTTTTTCTGCTTCCATAATGTACTTCAAAATACCCATTTTCGGCCAAACCAATTTTCCTGTTCGAGAACGAGTGCCCTCAATAGCCCACATAAAATGCGCTTGTTCATCCACTAAATGGGCGATAAAATGCCGTAAAGTGGCTTTATAAACGGTATTGTCCCGAATATCTCGTCGAATAAAAATAGCGCCTGTGTTTCGACCAAATCGTCCAACCCCAAAGAAAGCCATATTGATACCTGCAAAAATATAGGGCAAAGGCAAACCATGTCGAAATAACACCAATGCCAACACAAACATATCTATATACGTCTTATGCGTCATCACAAAAGCCACAGGATGCCGTCGAACTACCTTTGCCAATGCCTTGATTTCGGTCGGATTGACATCAATGGTTTTGTCATATCCTCTAGAAACAATATACTGCATCAATTGCACGCCAATTAAGTCGGCAATTGGATCATGTTTGGTTTGTAGTTCTTTTAAATATTCTTTGGCTTGTGCCGTTACTTGTACTAAACTAACGCCTTGTTGGCGAGCAATTTCGGTTAGCGTCTCTTTAAATTTCGGGCGATTAAGGACTTTATCCATTGTTGGAAATATTGTGTGATTTACTTATTGTTATTTGTGCTATACGTTGTACTTTGAAATTGAGGATTAAGATACTGATAATTATTGGAATTTTTGAGAAAGTAGCAGAAGTAGTTGAAATGACAAGTTATATTATGAAAATGTTGGTATATTGGGTGCTTTTATACCCAATACTTTTAGACATACTCTTAACACTTAAACTAAAGAACTGATGAGGCGAATTATTTTGTTACACAAAGCTACACTCAAATGAAGGGAACATTTTTATGGATCTTTTTAGTTAGTATAACTATAAATTTACAAGGGCAATTTAGTGAGTTGTCCTTGATTACAACTTGCGAGATTTGCTCCCCTACAACTGTTCATACAGTAGATTTAGATGGAAATGGCACTCAAGATATTTTAACGGCTTCAAATGGTGAAGGGAATAGACAAATTGTTTGGTTACCAAATCAAGGAATGGGAGAATTTGAAGCACCTAAGGTAATAGACTCAGGTATTCGAGCCAGTTATTTATCGACACCAGATTTAAATTTAGATGGAAACCTAGACATAATTGCCATTACTAATTTAGGATTTTTCTGGTATAGAAATAATGGAGATGCTTCTTTTTCAAGTAGGCGTAGGATTTCTAATCTATCTTTTTATAATAAAGTGCTTGCTATTTTTGATATAGACGGAGATATGGACATGGACATGGACATTGTTGGAATTACACTTGATAAAAACAATATACTTTGGTTGGAGAATGATGGAAACGGAGTTTTTGAAAAAAATCATGTAATTGTAGATAATGAATTGAATTTAGATAACTTGGTGGTCGCTGATTTAGACGGAGACAATAACTTAGATATTATTAGTGCTGCTAGAAATAGTAACGAGGTAGCTTGGTATCAAAATGATGGGGTAGGTGAATTTTCTGTTAAGAAACTGATTGCCGATAATATTACAGGAGTGATTGATATTTTTATAAATGACATGGACGACGACCAAGATAATGATATTATTGTGATGTATAATAATCGGTGGACTGGCATACCTGATAAACTAAGTTGGTTAGAGAATGATGGATCAGGTATTTTTCTAGATGAGTATACTATAGGTGATGAAATAGATAATGTGTTGACAATTTACAGCGATGATTTGGATAATGATGGAAAAAATGATGTTATAATATCAACTAAGGTAGAACATGCCCTTTATGCTTTTTTGAATGAGGATGAAGGGAAATCATTCGATAAAATATTAATAACTGATAAATTTGAGGGCGGTAATGAGATTTTAATAGCAGATTTAACAGGAGATGGAAAAAATGATATTCTTGGTCTAGCTACTAGTACCGACAAGCTGACTTGGTATGAAAATAAAGGGGATAGGAAATTTAGTGAACAATTTTTTGTATTGAATCAAACAACTACTATTAATGATTATTTGTTTGGCGATTTAACGGGTGATAGTAAGTTGGATATTCTTATAAGAACAAGATATGAAATCGGCTACTTTGAACAGTTAGACAATCAACAATTTTCGACCTTTAGGCCTATCTCTAATTTACCATTTTATTTTGAAGGATTTCTAATAGTTGATATGGATACTGATGGGGATCTGGATATTGTTGTTCAAAATACTGCTAGAGGAGATGTATTTTTACCTAATCTTTCTGAGGTTTTTTGGTACGAAAATGATAGTATTGGAAATTTTTATCCACCACAAATAATATCTGATGATCTTAGCAGTTCTAGCGTTTCTGATATAATTGCTTTGGATTATGACAAGGATGGAGATAGTGATTTAATCCTTTATGAGGAAGAATATGCTTATGGGAAATTACTATGGCTTGAAAATAATGGAATAGGAGAATTCTCTGTTATAGAATTGGCACAGAATAATTCTACAACTATACAACAATTAAAAGCGGAAGATTTAGATAATGATAACGATATAGATTTTATGGTGCTAGATAATAAAGATACCTTAAAAGCATTTATTAATAATGATGAGAACGAATTTAGCTTTATCGAACTGTACGATTCTATTTTAATAAAAAAATTATCTATCAAAGTAGAAGATTTAAATAATGATGGGTTTCCAGATGTTTTAGCAAATAATACCAAA
The DNA here is from genome assembly GCA_965277445.1 of Saprospiraceae bacterium. Lineage (GTDB taxonomy): Bacteria > Bacteroidota > Bacteroidia > Chitinophagales > Saprospiraceae > JAFMDF01. Next base: position 2,240,809 of record CBDICY010000013.1, read on the forward strand.
AGTATTTTATGGTTAGAGAATAATAAACAACTAGGTTTTAAGGAAAAAAATCTCTTGAACGATCCTAAAGCAAATTTTGTCGATTTTACAGTAGCTGATGTTGACGGGGATGGTTTTAAAGATATTTTAGCTAATGGAGGCCAAAGTATTATTATATATAAAAATGATGGGAACTACAATTTTAACCAATTCAATTCTTTTCCTTCTTCTTTGACAATTAATAGATTGGAATCTCTAGATTTAGATGGGAATGGAGATATTGATATATTAGGTATTGCTCGTCGAGGAGAAGATTTATTTTATCATGAAAATTTATTTAATTATCCTGTTATTTCTGGTATCACTTACTGGGATATGAATGAGAATGGACTAAGAGATACAGGAGAAATTATCTTAACAAATATTCCCGTATCTCTTTCCCCCAATGCGCTTTCTTCCTTTACTGATGAGCAAGGTGTATTTAGATATTATGTAGCAAACAATACTTCTTATACGCTTACGGTCGGTGTTGATTCCTGTTGGGAGATAGGCAATGGAGTCGATAGTTATGAAATTACTTTAGATGGTTCTATTACTTCGGGAATAAACTTTGGTTTTAAATTGGTTGATGATACTCGGAAGGTAGTACCTAGGATTAATTCTCCTCGAACTAGGTGTGGATTTGAAGTGCCGTTTACTTTATCCATTAAGAATGAAGGTTGTTTGGTCACCAATGGAAAGGTAGCATTTGTTTTAAATTCTTTAATTAATGTACTATCTTTTAGTACGCCTCCTTTAGAGACAATAGGAGATACACTTATATGGGAATTCCAAGATTTGAATCCTTCGGCAAGTCAAAATTTTCTGATTAATTGCCAAATTCCTGGTCCAGAATTCATAGGCGAAATAATAAATTTACAAGCTTTTTCCTACATAGAAAACGACCAAGGAGCACTAGAATTATCTTCCACCTACGACTATAAATCAGAAATCCGTTGCGCCTACGACCCCAACGACAAACTAGTCCAACCCAATCGTAGTTTTGAATACGACCAAAATTATACCCTTTTTGAAGAGACTTTTGAATATACTGTTCGTTTTCAAAATACGGGTAACGATACCGCTTTTAATGTATTAATTAGAGATAATTTAGACAAGAATCTAGATTGGACAACTTTTAAACCGATTATAGGTAGTCACCCTTTTGAGACACTTTTGTACAAAGATGGCTTAGTAGAATTTTCTTTTAAAAATATTTTATTGCCTGATAGTACCACGAATGAACCCCTGAGTCATGGTTTCATTACTTATAAAATTGCTCCAAAAAAAGGATTAGCTGAAAATACATTGATTGAAAACACAGCGGGTATTTATTTTGATTTTAATCCACCAATTATTACCAATACTACTCAAAGTGTAATGGTCTCAGAATTGCCTAAAACCACTTCGGTAAAAGAACTAGTAAATCAACAGGTCATTAAAGTATACCCAAATCCATTTAGGGATTATTTGACTTTTGAGTATCTGGATTTAAATAGAAAATCCTTGCCCACTATTCGATTATTTGATGTGACTGGGAAATTAATACACCAACAGATTATGGATGAAATTAATTTTGAAATGCCTATTCCTGCCATTCCTAATGGCTTATATTTTTATCAATTGGTAGGAAGGAATGGAGAAATGCTTGGAAGAGGAAAGGTGGTGAGATCTACTGTTTTTTAAGTTAAAAGATTTTAAAATAAATGTAATCGAGACATTATAAAAAAGGGTACGATGTCTGACAACTTATCTATTTTCATCATTCCCTATGCGGTCGGGCGTTTAGTTTCAACTAAAAATAAAAATGGATTGGAATCAAAAATACATTGAAGAACATAAAAAACATCAAGGTTGGGGATTCCACCATATAATCAATGCTCGAATTAAAAGATATAAAATAAATCCGCCAACAAAATCAGAGCATATTTCAGAATTGGAATACTTGATTGTTAATTACGATTATAAAAAGACCTTATTAAAACGATACGAAAATATTATATCTGAAGAATCGAAAGACAAATGGTTAGAAAATAATCTAAGAAACGACAACTGGACATCTTGGCAAACATATAATATTTATAGCGTATTAATTCCATTTTATTTAATTAATCCCGATACAAAGAACCCTAAAATCGATAAACGTTTTTTAAATGATCAATTGATTTTAATGTTAGGAGGAATAAACAATAATTTTAGAAAATATCGCTGGCGAGCAAATACTTTATTTGAATTTCTAACTCCAAATTTCAAAAAACTTAATTTCCCTCTGAGAACGCGGATAATTAAATTGTTGACTGTAAATACTAATTCAAAAAACATCCTTGAAATCAAAAAAATAGTATTTATAAACCAAGAAACTGTTGGGAAAGATTTGATGAATAAATTCATCTATGAACAACTAAATAGAAATTTAATTCATCCTAAAATGGCAATAGGAATTCTTCGGAAAACTAATTTAATCAATCAGAAAAATATTGAAAATTTAAAACGAATAATTATTGAATTAGATAATGGAGAATATATTTTGAAAAAAATAAACGCTGTTACAAACAATTAATAACTGTTAATTATTAGCAGAAATTGGCAACTGTAGTTATGCAGAAATACTTAAAAAACAATAATGAGAAACTTAGAAAAAAGGGAAGCAGATAGAAAAATAAGGTTTATGCTATTGTTTCTATTTATATGCTTAATTGGTTTAGGAATTTGGAAATGTCCAAATCTTTTTGCAGATAAAGCATCAAAACTTGAATTAACGCTAAAAAAAGAAGATAGTTTGGAGGTAGAAAGAGTAGTAACGTCCAAAACTGTTTTAGCAGAAGATACGCTCCTTGCGGAAAAGAAGGAATTGAGTGTTTCTCCAAGCGTGGATAAGCCAGTAACATTAAAACCCAAAGAGGAAAATATTTCAGATGCCTCTGCTAACAGTAAGGAAAAGATAACTCCAAAAATAAAAAAAGAAGCGGTTTCTAAAATAGAAACCGAAAGAACAGCAATTATTTCAAAGGAAGCATTCTTCCAAGAAGCAATTGTCCTTTATAAAGTAAATAAGAAAATAGATAAACGTTTACCCGCCTCTTCTGATAATGTCTGCAAAGCAACCACTATATTTAAAATTGCTAAATCATCTATTCAAACGAGCGTTGCTATTTCTCCTAATGGCGCCAATTTTGCCGTAGGAAACCACAATAACTATGTAAGTGTACTGAATATGGAGGGGATAGAATCATTAAAATTAATTGGGCATAAAGGCTATGTTCAATCCATTAAATATGCTCCAAATGGAAAGTTTATGGTAACAGGTAGCATGGATAATACAGCTAAAATATGGGATGCAAAGGACGGAAAACAACTAAAAAGTTTGGAAGGGCATATGGAGGGCATTTTGTCTGTAGCCTATGCTCCTAACGGAAAATATATAGCAACTGGAAGTTTGGATCATACCACTATCCTTTGGGATGTTAAAACTGGAAAGAAACTATTCCAATTGGCAGGTCATCAATCAGAGGTTGCAGAAGTTGCATTTTCAGCGAACAGTAAATTTGTCATAACAGGGAGTTCTGATGGAACAGCTAAAATATGGGACGTTGAGAAAGGGGAAAATTTGTATTCCCTTGAAGGGCATGATGGGGTAGTCGGTGGTGTTGGATTTACTCCAAACGGTAAACTGGTCATAACATCGAGTGTTGACAAAATAAGATTATGGAATGCCAAAACAGGTAAACATATTCATACCATCAATGATAACAATACACAAATTATGTCCATATTTATCTCTACTGATGGAGCGTATATTTCATCTTCGAAGGTAAATGGATTAATTACTATATGGAAAATTAAAGGAGGTGAAAAAATCTGTGAATACGATGGTCATTCAAAGAGAGCTAGAGAAGCTATATTTCATCCAACCAAGGAAAACACCGTAATTAGTGCTAGTAATGACCATTCGATCAGTATGTGGAAATTTGAAACACAATAGAAAGATTGACGCTTTCATATTGAACATGAGACCAACGAACTTACTTCGATGTGATTTCCTTAACCAAAGACCTGAAAAACAACTTATCTGAATTTAAATGTTGAGCCCCATCCACATAAAGCGTAGTCCCAGAAGTATAAGCAGCCATATCACTTCCCATAAAACAAACGGCATTTGCCACATCTGTAACCGTTCCGTACCGTTGTAGTGGGACTTCTTTCTTGCTTTCTTCAAAAGATGCCTGTACTTTAGGATGATAAGTTTTTAAACCAGACGATTCTATAGTACCAGGAGCAATGGAATTAATACGAATATTAAATTCTGCCCATTCAACCGCTAGGGTTTTGGTCATATTTTCTACGCCTGCTCTAGCGGCGCCTGTATGTACCATACCGGGGAAGCCTCGGTGAATATCGGCAATAATATTCACAATAGACCCTGATTTTTGTGGGATAAAAAAGGCATTTGCCATTTCTCTAGTCACGAAAAAAGTGCCATTAAGATTATTGTGAATAACAGCCGTCCAACCTTTATCATTCAACGTCTCTGCTAGGGTAGGGAACTGCCCGCCTGCATTATTAACCAAGATGTCTAAACGACCAAATTTTTCTTTTATCCTCGCTGCAACTGCTTGAATTTGAGAAGTTTCTCGGATGTCACAAGGCATATATTCACAGACGCCAAATGCTGATAATTCCGCCGCTGCTTTTGCTAATGGCTCCTCTTTGCGAGAAGAAATCATCACCTTAGCGCCTAATTGCAGCATCATTTTAGCAATGCCATAGCCAATGCCACTTCTACCACCTGTGATGAAAGCTATTTTATCTTTATATAGATTTTCTCCAAACATTTTTAAAAACGGTTATCATCAATTTCTTTTGAAAATTGAAAATTATAAATTGAAAATTGACATTTTTTACTCTCCTGACCAATTTGGCTTCCGTTTTTCCCGAAACGCCCGCAGTCCTTCTTGTCCATCTTTTGTGGCAATGGTTTTATTGAGTAGGTCGTATAAATATTTATGCTCTGCGGCACTTGGTTGAATATGATCGTAGGCTTCTAAGCCGTAGCGAATAGCGGAAGGGCTATTTTGTTTGAGTTCTGCAATGATCTTCTCGACTGCGGCATCCATGTTGGCAGCATCTGTTACTTCTGAAACTAGGCCGTATCTTTCAGCTGCTTGTACCGATAGATTATACCCTCGAATACACCAATCTACTACTTTTCGAGCAGGCATTACTTTTAATAAAGCCGCCATTACTTGGAAGGGATAAATCCCTCTTTTTACTTCTGGTAAACCAAACTTAACATCATCTTGGGCGATGACAATATTACAACCTGCTAAGAAGAAAAAGCCGCCTGCATAAACATCCCCTGTTACTTTGGCAATGGTTGGTTTATAGACTTTATTGAACAATTCTCCCATTAATATTTCCCCGCTTGGTTGCGGAATCGTAGAGTCGTTGGGTTCAATAATCCCCGCCATCGCTTTTAAATCTGCGCCTGCACAAAAGACATTCCCTTTGGCTTGAATGACGACCATCCAAATACTTTTTTCAAAATGAGCATAATGCAGACTATAGGCTAATTCATTGACCAATTGTGGGTGTAAGGCATTCTTTTTACGTTCACGATTAAGCGTAATGGTTAGTACATTATCTGCTTCTTCGACGATTAAATAGGCAAATTTTTGGTCGTGTATATTGGCTACTTGTTCAGTTTTATATAAGTTCATACTAGATAGTTTTTATTGTTTTTAACCACATAGGTACATAGTTCACAAAGTACCCACAGTTTTGACGAGCGTAGCTTAATTTTTTGTTGAGTGCTTACCAGAAAATTAATTGGGACTTTCTAGTTTATGAAGTTGTATTAAAAACTGAAAAGTTGTATCCTAAAAACTTTATGGTAAAAGCATACTATACTCGTCAAAAAAACTTTGTGCGCTATGTACCTATGTGGTTAAAAAAAGTTAAATCGTCCAATTCTTTGTTCTAGAAAACATTCAAATCTGTGTTAAATGGTTTTCCTATATCCTTATAAAAAGCTTCACCGTAAAAAGCTTTAAAAGACTCAATTCCTTTTTGGGTGAAATGGGGTAAAATTAGACTCCAAGTGACTTTAGATACTTCTGTTTCATCCTGTACTTTTCGGATAGTTTGTTGAGGTAACCAAAACATAGATAAAGCCCATAAAGACAAACACAAATTATAATAAGCGCCTGCAAAAGGCTCAGGATTCATATTACCTAACTTAATGGCAAAGGCAATTGCTGCTTCATGATCTTTGATGGTTTCTAAACAAAAATTGCGAAAACGTTCTTCTAAAATGGGGTGTTTGATAACGTGCAAATCATTGAAAACAAAGGCATATTCCTTTTGAAACTGGGCATACATTTTTATTTCATGTTGCAAATTTTCAAAAGAAGGGAAGTCTTTTCTTTTTTTGCGTTCTATCCCAATTTTTTCCCACATTTCTGCGGCAATGACGGTTAAAAGGGCGTCTTTATTATCGAAATGATAGGCAATGTTCCGTCGATTAACTCCCAATTCATTGGCAATATCTTGGATGGATACTGCGCCAAATCCTTTTTGATTAAAGATTTTAATCCCTACTTTTATTATTTTTTCTTTTGTATTCAATCCAATTTATTTTTTTCTTGGCTTCAATCTTTTGCAAGTATACTTAATTTGGAAAGGAATGGATAAAATATTGGGGATTATTTTGCCTTTGTAGTAAAAAAATGAGTTTGGTTTTACTTGTTTGGGAAAATTGTTTGGGATGAGATACTGCGCTGGACTTTTCCCCATGAATTTATTGCTCCCCACGAATTATTTTTTACGAATTTTTCTCCTGTTAATTTATACATCGACTGATTGTTTTAGTAGAATGAGGCAATCTCTAAACCCTTGAACCTTTATACCTTTCTGCCTCTAAACCTTTACCTTTTACCAAGTATCCACAAAACCACGCCCTTCTTTTTTCGCATATTTAGCAGGTGGATTAGACAACAACCCATTAATAATCCACTTTCGAGTATCCATTGGGTCAATTACTTCATCTATTTCTAAATAGGCGGCGGTATTGATCGCTTTGCCATGTTTATAGGATTTGGCGACCATTTTTTGAAATACCGCTTCTCTTTCTGCTAAGTCTTCAATGGCTTCCAATTCTTTTCTGTAGCCTAATCTGACTGCACCTTCTAAACCCATGCCGCCGAATTCACCCGTTGGCCAAGAGACGGTAAAAAAGGGTTCGTGCATACCACCCGCTGCCATGCCCATCGAACCTAAACCATAGGCTTTACGGAGTACAATCGTGAAAAAAGGAATAGAAATTTTAGCACCAGCGGTAAAAAGTCTGGCAGTATGTCGAACCAAGCCCGTTTTTTCTGCTTCTGGACCGACCATAAATCCTGGAGTGTCACAAAGGGAAACCATTGGAATTCGATAAACGTCACATAATTGCATAAATCGAGCAGCTTTCCCTGAACCTTCCGCATCTAATGCCCCACCTAAATGTTTAGGGTTATTGGCGATTAATCCCATCGGTTTGCCCTCAATTCTAATAAAGGCAGTAATGACCCCAATAGCAAAATCTTTGCGCAATTCTAAGACAGAATCTTTATCCGCTATATATTGAATTACTTGTCGAATATCGTATACTCGTCTACGATTTTCTGGGATGACATGTCTCAAGGTTCGCTGGTCTTCGCATGCCCATTCTTTGATTAACCCTTGAAAATAAGAAAGGTACTTTTTAGCGGTAATGATTGCTGTTTTTTCGTCTTTGACAATCACATCCAAGACGCCATTTTTACTTTGCACTTCAATTGGGCCGACTTCTCTAGGATGATATTTTCCTAATCCACCGCCTTCTATCATGGCAGGACCGCCCATACCAATTGACGTGTCTTCGGTGGCAATAATCACATCTGCACAACCTGCTAAAGCGGCATTTCCAGCAAAACAATAGCCTGAAACAATCGCTATTCTAGGCACAATTCCGTTTAGTTTGGCGAACATGCCAAAAGTTTTGACGTGTAGGCCTCCAATGCCTTGGAAATCGGTATCGCCTGGCCGACCACCACCACCTTCTGCAAAAAGGATGACGGGTAACTTAGCACTATGTGCGACTTCTAAAACTCGATCTGTTTTTTGGTGACCAAACATTCCTTGTGTGCCTGCTAAAACGGTGTAATCATAGCATAAGACCATACATTTGGCCGCCTCCGCATCGAATAGTTGCCCATTGATACCTCCGATTCCTGTAACAATTCCATCAGCTGGGGTGTTTTTGACTAAATCGGCTAGTTTTCGACGACTTCTTTGGGCCGCAACAATTAGCGAACCATATTCTAAAAAGGTATCTGGATCACATAATTGGGCGATATTTTCTCTGGCAGTTTGCTTGCCTTTTTTCTTTCTTTTACCAATTGCTACGGGGCGATTTTTATCTAATTGGAAAGCTTTTCGTTCCTGTAATTCTTGTAATTCTGGACGGATTTTGTCTAAATCGAAAGTTTGTTGGGTATTATATTGAGCATCTGTTGCTCCAATTGTTTGCACTAAAAATAAGACCTCATTTTCAAATAAAACTGCCCCTTTTTTTACCCTAATTTTCTCAATTACTCCTGCCGTTTCTGCCAAGACAACAGACTCCATTTTCATGGCTTCAATCACCAGTAATTGTTGACCAACGCTAATCGTTTCTCCTACTTTTACATCAATGCTAACGACGCTTCCGGGCATCGGTGTTTTAATCGCTTTGACCCCTTCTGGAAGAATAATTTCCTTTACTGATTTTTTAACCGTTTTTTTCGATTTTTTAAAATAATATTGTTGATGTTTGTTTTTAGGTTCAACGAGTAAATTGCTTAACTCTTGGGTAATAAATTGGGTGTAAAATTTATTTTTTGCAATGGCTGGATGCTGTAAAATATTCTGTAAAAAAGCTACATTCGTTCCAATTCCTTCAATATGACATTCACTTAATTTTCGATATAGTTTTTTGATTGCCTTTTCAAAATTACTGACTTTGGTATGAATAATTAATTTAGCTAAAAGCGTATCGAAATTGGGGCTATTAGCATAACCGACATATCCTGCACTTTCTACTCTAACGCCTTTGCCAAATGGTAGGTTGAAATGACTTAGTTGTCCTGTTTTTGAAATAGTATTTCCTTGATTGTCAATACTTTCCATGTTGATTCTAGCTTGGATGGCATACCCTTTTGGTGCTGGAATTTGAGGTTGTTTTAAAGCTAAATCTGCTAAAGAATAACCCATTGCTTGATTCAACTGAAACTTGACAATATCTATGTCTGTTACTTCTTCCGTTACGGTATGTTCAACTTGTACTCTAGGGTTGACTTCCAAGAAATAAAAAGGTGTTTCTTTTGATAAATCCTCGCCTTCTACTAAAAATTCAAAGGTGCCTGCATTTTCATAATTTACTGATTTGGCTAATTGGATAGCGGCGGTGATTAGCTTATCTCTTAATAGTGTTGGCAAGTCCGGACAAGGGGCTATTTCTATTAATTTTTGATGCCGTCGTTGTAGACTGCATTCCCTTTCCCAAAGATGGGTGATTTCTTTTCCATCTCCCAATATTTGCACCTCGATATGTCGAGCTTTAGGTAAGTATTTTTCTACATAAATTTGATCGTTTCCAAAAGCTTTTTGTGCTTCTGACTGACAAAGAGGAAAGGCCTTTTCGATATCCTTATATTCGCTGACAATTCTCATACCTCGACCTCCTCCACCAGACAACGATTTTATCATCATTTTTGACCCAGTTGGCAGGGATCTAAAAAACGTCTTTGCTTCTTTTAAAGTCGTGACTTCATTTGTGCCAGGAATTAGTGGCAATCCCACTTTTTTAGCTAAAGCCCTTGCTTTTATTTTATTGCCAAATAATTTTAAAGTTTTAGCATTTGGACCTACAAAAATAATTCCTGCTTCTGCACATGCTTTGGCAAACTGATGATTTTCACTTAAAAAGCCATAGCCTGGATGAAGGTAATTACATCCTGTCTTTTTAGCGATGGTAATTATTTGTGGAATGTCCAAATAAGCCGCTGCTCCCGTTCCTTTTAAGGGATAACTTTCGTCTGATTTTTTAGTATGTAATGCGGTTGCATCGTCTTCTGCATAAATAGTTACGGTTTCCATTTCTACATCATAGGCGGCGTTGATGATTCGAATGGCTATTTCTCCTCTGTTGGCTATTAATAATTTATTCATTTTATTATATTATGGAAATTCCATAGGGTTTTCACCCCATGTTATGATATGTTTTTGCTAGGCTCTTTATGCTTTTGAGCATAAGCAAACCCAGTTTTCAAGGCTCTACAACCAATCACGAATCACCAATCACAACTTAACTTTTTCCCATTGAGGCAATAAATTGACTTTTAAATTAGGACGCTTAGCCACTTCTCGTTCGACCCCTTCAAAACCTTCAATGGTATTTCCTGCATACCAGTCTATAAATAGGGAAGGGCCTTGGATTGGTTTCCGAATGGAGCCTGCAAAGGCATCCCAATGGATTAAGTAGATATGTTTGGCGGCCACTTTATCTACTAATTCTTTGAAATAAGTTGCTTGGTAGTCGGTAGTTTGTGAACCCAAGCCACCAATACCTAAAATGACTTTATCCACTTGAATACCATCTAAACTACCTGATTTCCAACCTGCACTACTTTGTAATAGAAAAGAACCTTTTGGATGTTCAAATAGAAAACTATAAGCACCACCCATCTTGTATTCCAGAGCGGAAACTGGTGGGACTAAAGGCGCTATAATTTCCTGACTACCGCCTAGTGCTTGTTTTTTTACGGCAGCATTCGCAAAGACAAAATGATTAGACAGGATAGGGGTGACTTTAAATTTGCCAAATTGCATCGGCTGCCTGTCTTGGAATAGTTTAATTTGATTTTCCGGTAAATTCCAACCCCTGCCAATATTAGCGGTACTTTCAGATCCATACATCGGTGCGCCTGTTAACTTGGCGACTTCTGGCGCATCCATTGCATGATCAAAATGAGAATGAACGACTAGGATAGCATCTAATTTATCTATCCTTAATTTATCAACCGCCCACTTAATATCTTCTTTTTGTGGTTCAATTTCTCCAAAAAGCATATCCCAAGAATCAAACCTGCTGAAGAAGCCATCGGTCATGATAGTCGTAGAATCATCAGAAATAACTAGGGTACTTACGCCTACAAATTGAATTTTTATATCAGCGTTACTTGGATTGGTATCAACGCCTTCATATAATTTTTCGTATTTCCCAATACTAACATGACTATTGAGCGAATAATAAAATAAACCAGCGGCTAGTAGCGCCAAAATTAAGAGTGTCGATAGGATGATTTTTAAAGTACGCATGATTAATTTTCCGTTTTGTAATAATGTAATATCCCGTCTTTTTTAGTACCGAAAATTCGTCCTTCTTCTTGTAAAATATCCAAAAAGCCAATAACCATAAATAGGGTTGCATTATTAATCCTGTTTGGATAGATTTCATTAGCCAAATCAATGGCTATTTTAGTACCATTTTGAATCAATTCAAAACACTTTTCCGTTCGTTGCCGAATTTTTTGAACCTGCTTTTCAATTAATTCAGTGGCATTGTCTATGATGTCAAAATGCCCAGGGAAGGTTTTGGTGATATTTAATTGGGCAATCTTTTCATAAGAAGCCAATTGCATAACGAGACTTTTTTCTCTAGAATAGGGTGGGGCGATACTGGCGTCAACGATAGGATTTGGAATAATTTTTAATAGCATATCTGCGGAGATAAAATAGCCATTCCTAGGATTATGAAAACAAGTTTGATTAATACAATGACCTGGCGTATAAATAATATCCCAATCATCGCCACCAAAATTTAATTGCCCTTCCATTGGAAAGACTTGAATTCTATCTTTAGGTATTTCATCCCAATAAGGAGCCAATGCTTCATAGCCAAAACTAAAATATTGCTTGACCAATTTTTTGTCGTAATGTTGATTCATGACCCCCATAATTGCTGTAGTACGTCTATCCAGCATTGTTTTAAGATCAACCGCCCAATCGTAAACGTATTCACTTACCCAAATAGTGGCATCAGAATGTTCCGTTATCTTTTTGGCCATACCAATATGATCCAAATGAGCGTGGGTAATGATTACCTTTTTAATATCTTGAATGCCTAAGCCATTAATTTTTAAGCCGTCCATTAAGGCATCCCATAATTTATCTGTTTTTTCTCCACAATCAATTAAAGTGGGTTCTTCTCCTTTGAAAAGCCATACATTTACGGTCATGCCTTCAAAGATCGTTGGTAGTTCTATTTTTATGGGTTCTGTGTTTTTGGTCATGTATTTATTTGTGTTTTATGTATAAGGTAAAATCAGTAATCAAATAGTTCCTAAATTTCCTTCAATCGTTCAGATCCTGTATTTAGGTGGGTTTTGCAACACCCCAGAAATTAAAATTCGCAGGTTTCCAACCGGGCAAATACATAGTCTGTAAGTCATGTACTACAAAACCAGTATCACCAAACAGTTTCGGGATATCTCTGTTTAGGTTGCAACCACCACCGATTTTTTTCCAGATTGGATTGACTCGATTTTGCCATTTTAAAATAGCTGTATCTGGTGCTTTTCCATGCTCTACAAAAAGAATTTGACCACTTGGTTTTAATACTCTTTTTATTTCTTGAAGTGCGACTAGGGCATCGGGAATGGTACAAAGTGTATACGTAATAACAATGGTGTCCATGCTCTGGTTGTCTAAGGGGACCTTTTCTGCACCTGTTTGAATATATTGAAAATCGAAACCAAGTTGATTAGTTAACGCTTCATTTAATGCCCAAGTTTCTTTAGAAGGGTCGATGCCAATTAAGCTTTTTACTTGGTCTTTTTGATAAAATGGTAAATTTAAACCTGAACCAATTCCGATTTCCAATACATTGCCTTTTGCCAAAGGGACTACTTTCTTGCGTTGTTTCATCATAGGACCTAAGCCACAGGCAAAATTGACTAATTTGGGGAGTATTCGTTTTTCGTAAAAAGACATGTGATGTGTTTGAGTTATGGGTATAAGTTAGCGTATGCCTAAAAAAAATATTTCGCTAATTTGAAAAATTAGTAATCTATACTTGGATTTCGTGAAAGGTTAAAATGATTGCTAGATTGCTTTTGCAACTCATCACCATCAAACAATCAACCATCAAAATTTTGACAACCGAACAAAAGCTTCATTTTTAATGATATTAAAATTTAGACATACTAATCAATCAACTTTTTCAATTCGTGCTTTCTTCCAAAAAAGTTAAAATCTCCTTATATACCGCTCGACCTTGTAAACTATGCCCAAGGTTTTGAGTAGGAAGAAAAAGCGAATTCTTCATTGATTGATGAATGATTTGTGCCCCTTCAAAAGCAGCTATTTCATCATTTTTATCATGAATAATTAGCGTAGGGTAGAGGACATTTTTTAAAAGTTTGGATAAGGTAAAATAATTGGTTTTATATCCAAATTTTTTTTGAAAAGTATTGTAATAAGCGGTCTGGACTTTTGAATTGGCCTTTATTGTTTGAAAAAATACCTTGGTTACATCCGTTAATTCGTTAGGGACACCCATTAGGACCATTTTTTCAACCGGTCGGTATTTCATTTCAGAAAAATAATAAGCAAAGGCCATTCCTGCGAAGGAATGTCCGACAATAAACTGAGGCTTAAAATGCTCCATGACGACTTGGATAACTTGAGCATATAAGATACCGTTGACTCGTTTCCAATCAGAATGACCATGTGCAGGAACATCTAAAGCGATCACTTGATAATTGGCAGAAGTTAAAAGATTGACCAATAATCGCCATCTACTTGCATTGGAATTAAAACCATGTGCTAAGAATATTTTTTGTGTTCCTCGCCCCCAAGTATAGCATTGGATTTTTTTCCCATTTAGGTAAAGCGGAACCCAAGTACTTTTATTGAGAAATAATTTTTCTTTTTTAGTAAATGTATTACCACTAATTGGCCGACAAAATAAATCTAGCATCAATGCTCCTACTTTATTAGGAAAAAGATGCACTAAGCCATTAACTACCTTACCTACTATTTTTGCTTTGTTTATCATCAAAAAAGAACCTATTCAAAAAAGCGATAAAAGTAAGTAATAAAAAGATGGTATTTTAACGTCAAGACTATTTTAGTGATTTTCATTTTAAAACCTCTAGTAAAAATGATTGGTGACTGGTGATTAGTGGTTGGATTAGCAGGAAATGTAAAATAAAGCCCCGAAATAGAAAGGATAGTTGCCTACTTAATTATCGTGCAAAGAGATTATCCTTTGTTAAGCAATGTCTTGAATTTTGGCTATTTGTATAGATTTTATTTAATTTTTTTAAAAAATAAAAAAAAATTCTATTATTAAACTTTTTTTTTCCAATGAATGTTCTATATTTGCGCCAGCGAATTTAAATTTTTCAAAAGAGAAAAGAATTAGTTAGAACAAAATAAAAATACTTGAAAAATAAAATATTTTTCCGTTTTATTTTGGATTTACAAATAAGTTTTGTAACTTCGCAGAACAAAATAATATTTACTAAATATTGTTTTTTAATAGAAAATGTACCCACATTAAAGATATATAAGAATTTGTTTTCATTTGGTTTTTTGGGTTAAGGTGCTGTCTTCTCAAGACAGCACCCCTTTTTTTTTAAGACCTTTCCATTTTTACATCTCCTAAAAATTTAATTTTTCCTACTCATTCTATCCTAGAATTAAGTGAATTCTTATTTAGCATCAGAAACATTAGGTGTTCATTTCAATAAAAACTTACCAATCTAAAATATAATTACTTTCAAATATTCGACTCTTACAAAAAAAATTAAGACTAAGATATTGTCGATATTTTAAGGTGTGGATAATTTTCAATCTCCACCTTAAATTCAATATCAAATTCAAAATTAGTTCACTTCATTTATGACTCTTCGATTTCCCGTCGAAGGTGGTTTAAATTTGAAGTTAAAGTTGTGCTTGAAGTTTTTAGCTACTTAAAAATAAGAAAGGATTTGTTTACCTACCAAAAAAAACACTTATCATTGTTCTAAGTAAAAGGCTTTTTTATAGGATTAAATAGTCGTTACAAAAGCTTTTTTTATTTAATTCTTATGAAAAAGTAAATTTTAGACTGTCACAAAATGATTCATTTTTTATTAGGTAATTATTTGCTTATTCAAGTACTATTATTTTAATCAGCTATTGATTTTTTGGTATTGTTTTGTTTTTATTTGTGTTGATATTTTTCCTTTTATAGCTAATAATTGCTGTTTTATACCTGAAATAGATCATTCGGAGTTGTTTGTTCTTGGAAAAAATAAACAGCTATTGTCACATTTGTGATTCTTTTTTTCTAAAAAATAAAATTGGTGGATAGGAAATAAGCCGCTGATTGTTTAGGTGATTAGTTGGGTTAGAAATAATAATATATAAATCATTGATTAATAATAAATTAAACTTTTTTATTGTTAAGTTTTTTTGACTCTACCTTTGTTTGTTATTTTTGGTCTTAATAAAGAAGCAGGTGTTGTTAAATTTTAATTGTCACACAAAAATGGATAAGAACATTGAAAATAATTTCTTTTTTATTAAGAAAATCTTATTTTTACGTTATAGGAATCTGTGACAAGCTAAATGTTTAAATTTTGGTCTTAAAAGCCATCCATTTTTTATACTTAAACAGACCTTTTCTACTAAGTTTCTCTTCCTTTACTCCCCCCGTAAAAAGTCGAGAATTCCCCCGCTTTTGAAAATAATCATTTTCAGCAAGTTATAATACTCATGCACTAAACCAATTGCGCTTGAACTGCTGGCACAACAGCGATGGGAATTGTTCTTTTGACAACCTCAACTTTGTCTAATTTAGCTAGCTATCATCTCAGGAGGTATTTAATGACGAAATGCTGAACTGTTCATTTCTGGTTTATTTTTATCATAAAAATATCCCCTATGAAAAATCAGACTTCCTCCCACTTGAATGTAATAGTTTTTAGAAAAAACGACTACTATGAACTTAAAGTCTACAATAAAGACTTCGCTTCTTTTTGGAACTCCTCCGATTAGAAAAATAACTTGCTACTATAAAAGTCTATCTTTTTTGCTGGTTGCTTTTTTTGTTGGTTTAAATTTTTCTGCTGATGCTTTTCCTAAAGCTTATGAGAAATTATCTTTTTCAACAAAAGTTGTAAAATCCTTTAATGATCATATTCTTAGCGAAGTAGAGATATCTACTGCTATGATGCTTGCTCCGTGTCCTGGGGGGAGTGGAATTATTGGAGGAAAAGCGTTTCAAGATTTCAATTATAATGGAATTGATGACCAAAATGGTAGTGGTATTGGGGGAATAGAAGTATATCTCTACGATTGTGATGCTGATGGAAATAGTACAGCAGTAGGAAATACCACTACGGATGCTGATGGGACTTATTTTTTCTCAGGTCTAACCAATGGTACAACTTATAGGGTTGAATTCATTGTACCCACTTCTATGAATTTTTTACAATCAGGATTTAATGGTACAGATTCTAGAACTACCATTCAATTTGTGAATAGCCCATCTTGTGATGCGAGTATTGGTTTGGCATCACCAACAGATTTTTGTGAAGCAGATCCATCTTTAGCCATTCCTTGTTACGTGAATGGAGACCCATTAGCTAATGAATCCGGTTCTGCAAACGAGGAAGCATTGGTGCTTTTTAAAGGGAGTTATGAAGGCGGAAATCCAAAACCAACATTACTCGCTACGGCGGAAGAAATTGGAGCTACTTGGGGGATAGCATATCATCGAGCAACAAAAACACTTTTTACTTCTGCATTCTTGAAAAGACATGTTGGATTTGGTCCTTTAGGAATTGGCGGAATTTATAAAACAGATTTAAGCGGAGCGCAAGCTGTGACAACTCCTTTTGTGGATGTAAATGCTATTGGCATTAATGTAGGTAGTTATCCAAGTAACAGTCAGAGAGGCTTATCCGCAAATGTTAACTTACCGAATAATGACCCTCAAGCTTTTGATGAAGTTGGAAAGAAAGGATTAGGAGGCATGTGTATGTCTGAAGATGGTTCAAAATTATATGTAGTCAATATTACCGAAAAGAAATTACATAGTATCAATATTAGTGAAGGCACACCAACAAGTAGTGATGTTACTAGTTTTAATATGCCAAATCCCAATTGTTCAGGAGGCGAATTTCGACCCTTTGCCGTTCGAATGAGCAATGGGAAAGTTTATGTTGGAGGGGTTTGTGATGCAGAAGGAAGTGGAAATAAGTCAGATTTAAGATCGATTGTTTACCGTTTGGACGGGAATAGTTTTACAGAAGTATTAAACTTTAGTTTAGATTATACCAAAGGATTGGCTTCTAGAAGTTGTGACGATGGAGGTTGGTTTCCTTGGACGAATCAATTACCTGAGACTTGCTTTATGTCTGGGAGTTCACAAGTAATTGTTCATCCAACCCCACATCTAACTGCTTTGGAATTTGATGATGCAGGAGATTTGATTTTAGGGTTTACCGATAGAATGGGGAATCAGTTAGGTTTTATCAATTACGGCCCTACAGGTACAGATGCTACTTATAGCGTGTTTACAGGAGGAGAAATTTTAAAAGCGGGAGCAAATCCAGATGGGAGTTTTACGATAGAAAATAATGCTTCTGTTAACGGTGTGACGACAGCAGGTGCAGATAACGGAGAAGGACCTAGTGGCGGAGAATTTTTTAATTGGGATGTTTACGATATAGGTCCAAACATTCCAAGACCACATAGTGAAACTGCTCAGGGTGGTTTAGCGACGATTAAAGGATCTGGTCAAATAATTTCTACTGCTTTAGATCCTTTTGGTACGAGTGTAAATTCAGGAGGGGTTAATTATTTTAATACGGAAACAGGGGAAGTAAGAGACCCTGGTTATAGGGTATTTCGTTCTGGTTCTTCTAGTCCAGCCTCTTTCTCTAAGGCCAATGGATTAGGGGATTTAGTCGCTTTATGTGGAGAAGCACCGATTGAGATTGGAGGTCGTTTGTGGTTAGATAGCAATGAAGATGGTATCCAAGATCCTTGCGAAGGATCATTTTCTGGAGTAGAGGTAGCTTTATATGCAATGGATGGTCAAGTGACAGAAGTCGTAACCTCAGATGCAAATGGGGAATATTATTTTAATGGAAGTGGTGCAACTATACCAGCCATTGAAGCCAATACAGATTATTACATCGTGATTGGTTTTGGTAGTCAATTTGATAATTTTAATAATGTTTTACTAGATTCTTTCTTTTTAACCACTCCAAATATAGGAATGGGGCAAAATCCAGATTTAAATGACTCGGATGGAATGACGACGCCAAGTGGCATTTTAGATGGCGCTTTTGAAGGCTGGCCTTTTATTAGGATAACCACAGGTAATGCAGGAGAAGTAACGCATGATAATGATGCGGGATTTGTGGTAGATGTTCCAGTTATTAAAGGTAATATTTCAGGTTTTGTGTGGAATGATTTAAATGAAAATGGCTTGCAAAATGATGGAGAATTAGGAATTCCAGGGGTAACGGTTTCTTTGTTTGCTTCTAATAATACCTTCATTTCCTCTACGTCAACGGATGCTAGTGGTAATTATCTTTTTGAACAGCTGGAAGGTAGAAATTATTACTTAGTTTTTGATGCTTCTGGTGATGTGAATGTAGGCGATAATTTTGAGGTGACTTTACAGGATATAGGTAGTGATGAGAATTTAGATAGTGATATTAGCCAATCTGATGCCAGGGTAGATTTTGAATTTGAACCTGTGAATGGACCAGTAGAATTTGATGCAGGGTTTACCTTACCTGTAGCCCAAGTTGTTGGTTTTATATTTAATGATGCTGATGAAGATGGTTTACAAGGAAATAACGAAGCAGGAATTGGTGGGGTAACGGTTACTTTATTCAACGCAGATGGAACAGAAGTCGCTTCTACTACTTCCGATGCCAATGGTAATTATACCTTCGATAATATCATGGAAGGGGATTTTTATATTGTAGTGGATGTAAATACTAATACTGATGGTATACCTAATTTTGAGGGTACGCAACAAGATGCAGGAGATGATGATTTTGATAGTGATGTGAATCCAAATACAGGACAATCAGATGTCTTTAATCATATTCCAGCGGATGGAAATTCAGACATTGATGCAGGGTTTATTGAGCCTGCTGCCCAGGTAATTGGTTTTGTTTTTAACGATGCCGATGAAGATGGCCTACAAGGAGGTAACGAAACAGGAATCGCTGGAGTAACGGTTACTTTATTTAATGCAGATGGAACGGAAGTTGGTTCTACTACTACAGATGCTAACGGAAATTATGCCTTTGATAATATTATGGGAGGTGATTTTTATATTGTAGTAGATGCAAGTACGAATACTGGTGGTGTGCCCAATTTAGAAGGAACGCAGCAAGATGCAGGAGATGATAACATTGATAGTGATGTCAATCCAAGTACAGGGCAATCAGATGTGTTCACGCATAATCCAGCGGATGGTAATTCGGATATTGATGCAGGATTTATAGAACCTGTAGGAACGATTACGGGTTTTGTTTGGAATGATTTAAATGAGAATGGCTTACAAAATGATGGGGAAAACGGTATTCCTGGAGTGCGAGTAGATTTATTGGATAGCAATGGCAATCAAATAGCGACCACTACTACGGATGCGAATGGTGAATATTCCTTTGCAGACATAAAATCTGATAATTACGAACTTGTTTTCGATGCTTCTGATGATCCAGTTGTAGGCGATAACTTTGAAGTAACCCTACAAGATGTAGGTAGTGATGAACGATTTGATAGTGATATTAGTCAAACATCCAATGATGTTAGTTTTGAATTTAACGCGGCGGAAGGCAATGCAGATTTTGATGCAGGATTTACCCTTCCAATAGCAAATATCATGGGAATTGCCTTTAATGATGTAGATAAAGATGGATTACAAGGTGGAAACGAACCAATGATTGGTGGCGTAACGGTCACCTTATTTGATAGCAATAATAGCCAAGTTGGTACGGCAACTACCGATGCGAATGGTAATTATGCTTTTAATGAAATCATGTCGGGTAGTTATTATATTGCCTTCGATGTAAGTACCAATACTGCTGGAATTGAAAACTATTTGGGTACGATTCAAGATGCAGGCGATGATGATTTTGATAGTGATGCTGATCCAAATACTGGAAGAACGGCAACTTTCAATTTTAACCCATCTGACGGTGATGGTTTATATGATGCGGGGTATTTTGAAGGAACAGGAACGGTGACGGGGTCGGTATTTAACGACTTGAACGAGAACGGGTTACAAGACTCAAATGAGCCAGGGATTGGAAATGTGAAAGTGACGGTTATTGCACCAGATGGTACACCAATTAATACGTCCACTTCAATGGAAGATGGTTCTTTTGCCGTAGATGGAATTCCTTCTGGGACGGTAACGGTACTATTTGATCCAGATGATAATTCTCAAGGTATTGAAAACTTGACACCAACCATTAAAGATGTCAATAATAACCAGAATGACGATATAGATAGTGATATTAACCCCAATAAAGAAGTAGACCCTTTTTCATTTAATGCAGTCGTTGGCGCAGACGTTGATGCAGGATTTTTCGAGCCAGTCGATCCTGTAATGATTGGTAATTTTGTTTTTAAAGATTGTAATGAAAATGGGGTGCAAGATCCAGATGAATCAGGGATTCCTAATGTCCCTGTGACTTTAAGGGGTACAGATAATTTAGGGGCTGCGGTAGAAATGCAAATGGCGACGAATTCTATGGGAAATTACCTTTTTACGATACCAAGACCAGGAACTTATGTCTTAGATTTTGATATTCCAGAAGGGGTAACAGGCTTAGAATTTTCCCCAAAAAATAGAGGAAATAGAGAAAATGATAGCGATGTCAATCCATTATCTGGTGTAACGGATCCTATTACCTTAGCAAGTGGGGAATCCAATATGACGATTGATGCGGGAGTTATTGACAACTCTCCACCTTTGATTTTTAATGTGCCACCAGACATTACGGTAGATTGTAATGATATTCCAAATCCACCTTCTTCTGTGAAAGGGGTAGATAATTGTGACCCTTCTATAGAAGTAACTTTTTCTGAAAGAATAGTCAATGAAGGTTCTTGTCCATACATGATTGAAAGAATGTGGACGGCAGTTGATGATTGTGGAAATGATGCGGTTAGGACACAAACGGTTACCGTAACCGATACAGAAGCACCTGTTATTACGATTGCGAACCCTTTGTTGGTAGGTATCGAAAATGGAGGAGAAATTATCTTTAGTTGTGATGAATTACCAGAATTTAACGCCGAGGATGTCAACGCAACGGATAATTGTTCTGATGTGGAAGTAGAATTTGTCGATTTGGTGAGAGAACAAGGTGATTGTGCAGAAGATGGCTTTATTGTTAAAATGACTTGTGGATGGATTGCAGAAGATGATTGTGGCAATAGAAGCGAATTTAATATTGTCATTTTGGTTGTTGATACTAAAGCACCTGTTTTACAAAATATACCAGAAGATTTAACCATTAATTTGGATGAAGGGCAATTTATTCCACCAGTTGCTAATACGGTAACAGCAACGGATAATTGTGACGAATATGTAAGGGTTGAATTTGAAGAAACGCAATCCGCAGGTGTTTGTGGATATGAAATTACTCGAACTTGGACAGGATTTGATGATTGTGGTAATAAAGTAATAGAATCTCAAAAACTTACTTTATTAGAAGATTGTACTTGTCCAGACGAATTGGTGAGTAGTACCTTAGTGTGGGATGCGGCTTGCGATGGTTCGGAAGGCGGTAAGATAATTTTGGATTTAACGGCAGATCTTAATAAATATGATATTACGATTACGCCAAATGTAGGGAATACGAACTTAGTAGGCAGTATGTTTACCGATTTACCACCGGGAGATTATACCGTAATGGTGAATTATGATGCGACCGAAGACTGTAACGAGACTTATAACTTTACGATTGCCACAGCCACACCAAGTACAATTGAAGTAGTGTCGCAAACTAGGGCAGATTGTAATACGGCAAATGGTACAGTAACCTTATCTCCAGCCACTAATACTTACACTTGGAGTGATGGTGGAACAGGCGCACAAAGAAATGATTTGGCAGCGGGTTCTTACATTGTCACTTTTACAGATGCAAATAATTGCCAAGGCGCACAAGCCATTAATATCATCAATCCTGATGGTTGTGAATGTATTGATTTTTCTGTGAATTTATTATGGGAAATTATGCCAACTTGTAATGGATTTACGAATGGTCAAGTTGATGTAGAAATTATTGGTGGAACAGCGCCCTATACTTATTTATGGCATGATGGACAAACAACAAAAGATCTATTCGGAGTAACAGGCGGACCTTATTCTTTGATTGTTACCGATGCAAGTGGTTGTATGGCTACCTTGACGGGTGAATTGGATCAACCAGATGCCATTAGTGTGACCGAAACTTTGATGAATGGCGCTTGTGGTGAAAAAGGTGCAGTTGACATTTTCGTAAGCGGAGGTACTGCTCCTTATACTTACGAATGGAGTAGTGGAGAAACCACCGAAGATTTAACTAATTTAACTACTGGAACTTATACGATAACCGTAACTGATGCGAATAGCTGTGAAGGAAATTTAACAGTAACGATTAGCAACTCAGGCGATATTTCAGTTGATTTAGCGAGCATCAATCCAACTTGTGCAACCGAAGCCAATGGCAGCATAACGGCAATGGTAACGGGCGGACAAAATCCACTAACCTATGAATGGAGTAATGGTGCAACGACTTCTTCTATTGAGAATGTTGTTGGCGGAACTTATGCCGTAATGGTTACGGATGCGACGGGATGTTCGGCAATGGCAGAATTAACCTTAGAAGCGCCGACTGGCGTCAATGTTAGTTTAACTGCTTCCATACCAGAATGTGGGGTAACTACAGGTAATATTAGTTTAGCAGTAACAGGAGGAACGGCTCCTTATATATATGCATGGAATAATGCGGCGGCGACTCAAAATATAGATAATTTAACGGAAGGAAATTATGAAGTAACGGTTACTGATGCGAACGGGTGTACAGGAACTGCTGCTGCTTCGGTTACTATTAATAGCGATATTACTGCTTCTGCTACCACCCAAGCACCTGCTTGTGATGGCGAAAATGGAAGTATCACCCTACAAGTAAGTGGTGGAAGATCGGCTTATACGTATGCTTGGAATACAGGTGCGACCACTAGAGATTTGATGAATGTAGCACCAGGCGATTATTCGGTAGTTATTACCGATGCCAATGGTTGTTCGACGACTTTATCAGCAGTTGTTGAATCTGTATCAGGTTTAACGATTAGTAATACTTCTTCAAATCCTGCTTGTGCGGGTGATGCAGGAGGAAGTATTATGGTTGATATTAGTGGAGGCGTTGCGCCTTATACTTATGCTTGGACGAATGGAGCCGATACTAAAGATATTGCTAATTTAATGCCTGGTGGATATACCTTAACGGCTACTGATGCCAATGGTTGTATCATTATCACAACGGCTGTAATTGAAGCGCCAACAAATTTATCAATTGAAGCTGTGGCAACGATGCCTGCTTGTATTGGTATGGTTGGAAGTATAGATATTACAGTTAATGGAGGAACTGGTGATTATACCTATGCTTGGGAATTTGGAGCAACTTCAGAAGATGTAGATGGACTATTAGCAGGCGATTATACGGTGACGGTAACGGATGCCAATGGCTGTCAAATTACTAATACTACTACGATTGTTGTACCAACGGCAATTGAAGGAACGACCGCAGTTGTTAATCCAAGCTGTGTAGGAGAAGGTGGCCAAGTGGACTTAACCGTCTCTGGAGGTACAGCGCCTTACACCTATAGTTGGACAAATGGTGCTATAATGGAAGATTTAACCGATGTTGCTCCAGGTGATTATAATGTCATGATTACCGATGCCAATGGTTGTACAACTACCGTCAATGCGATGGTTGGCTCGACGGCTGGTTTAGCTGTTACTGAAAATATGACCGATGCAGCTTGTGCAGGCGTAGCAGGAGGAAGTATAGACATTGTGGTGGATGGTGGAACAGCACCTTATACTTATAGTTGGACGAATGGAGCAACGACGGAAGATATTGATAATTTAATGCCAGGCGCTTACTCAGTTGTCATAACGGATGCCAATGGTTGCCAATTAATGGCTACTTATACGGTAGCTGCACCAACTGCAATTGAAGTTACCGCAGAATTAGATAATCCAGATTGTCAGGATGATACAGGAAAAATAAATATTACGGTAACTGGCGGAACAGCACCTTATACTTTTGCTTGGAGCAATGGCGCAACTACGGAAGATTTGGATGAGGTACTAGCAGGTACTTACCAAGGAACAATTACAGACGCTAACGGCTGTACTACTACAACTTCTGCTACTTTAACTGCACCAACTGCCTTATCTGCTTCTTTTGTAACGACCGATCAAGATTGTTCAGGAGATGGTAATATCGACCTAACCGTAAGTGGCGGAACCGCTCCTTATAATTATGTCTGGTCAAATGGCGCAACGACCGAAGATTTAGAAAGAGTAGGAGGGGGGACTTACACAGTTGTTATCACAGATACCAATAATTGTAAATTGAGTGAAGATGTTACCGTAGTTTCTACGGGGGGGATACAAATTTTAGTCTCTGGAATAGCACCAAGTTGTCCAGAAGGAAGTGACGGATCATTAAGTTTAGATGTACAAGGTGGAACGTTACCTTATTCCTATCAATGGAGTGATGGCTCACAAGCAGTTGGTTTGGTGAATATTCCAGCAGGTAGTTATATGGTGACGGTGACCGATGCCAAAGGTTGTAGCTTAGTTGGTCCAGCAATATTAGACCCTGCGCCTGCTATAGAGGCAAGCCTTACCGTAGTCAACCCAGTATGTGCCGATGGACCAGGTTCGATTGATTTAATAGCAACAGGAGGTGCTGGCAATTTAACTTATTTATGGACAAACGGCGCAACGACAGAAGATATTAGTAGCTTAACTGCTGGAGGATATACCGTAACGATTACGGATGCGAATGGCTGTACAACGACTGCTACGGAAGTAATCGTTATTCCTACCGCCTTAAATATTACTGCTACTTCTACCAACCCAGTTTGTGATGGATCAACAGGAAATATCGCCTTAAGTATTACTGGCGGAACAGCCCCCTATACTTATAGTTGGAGCAACGGTTCTTTTGAACAAAATTTAAGTAATGTTGCTGCGGGAACTTATTTCGTAACTGTGGCAGATGCCAATGGTTGTCTTGCAACCGCAGATGCAACGATTGATAACATCGCTAATATTTCTGTTACAGTAGATGGTTCAGCTGATCCAACTTGTGCAGGAGGGACTGATGGATTTATTAACTTAACCGTTAGTGGCGGAATGGCACCTTATACTTTTTCCTGGACGAACGGTGCAACTACCGAAGATATTAGTGGCTTAGCTGCGGGTATTTATGCCGTAACAATTGCAGATGCAAGAGATTGTAAAGTAGTGTTAGATGCTGCTTTAGAAGCACCGTCTTCACTAAGCATGGATATAAAATCGGTAAATCCAGATTGCCCAGGAGGAACAGGGAATATTAACGTAACTGTCATGGGCGGCACACCACCTTATGCCTATAGTTGGAATAATGGCGCAACTACTCAAGACTTAACGAATGTAGCAGTTGGGAATTATCAATTAAATGTAACGGATGCCAATGGCTGTAGCCAATTATCCGAAAATATGAGCATTAGTAACCCTGATGATTTTACGGTGACTTTAAGTCCAAAAGATGTACGTTGCTACGGCGAAACAAATGGAGAAGTTATTTTAACCAATAGTGGAGTAGGGACTTATACCTATGCTTGGAGTACAGGCGCAACGACTCAAAATATAGCTAATCTTGGTGCAGATACTTATAGTGTGACGGTGACAAATGAGAAAGGCTGTCAGAAAATAGCAGAGGCGGTAGTTAATATTCCACCTGCTATTAGTTTAGGAATGACCTTTAGTAATCCTCAATGTCCTAGTGACTTAGGTTCAATCAATATAGACGTAGCGGGCGGAACGCCACCTTATTCCTATTTATGGAGTAATGGAGCAACTACCGAAGATGTTACCGATTTACCTGCGGCTAGATATACCGTAGTGATTACCGATGCCAATAATTGTACCTTAGAAGGTTCAGCGACTATTCGACCAGCTACCGAAATTATAGCAACTACGGTAGTGACTAACCAATCTTGTACGACGGGTGATGGAACGATTGATTTAAATGTTTCTGGCGGTTCAGGAACTTATAGTTATGTTTGGAATACAGGAGCAATTTCTCAAAATTTATCGAATTTAGCACCTGGTACTTATGAAGTGACGATTACGGATACCAAAGGTTGTTTTATTACAACTCAAGCGGTCATTGGAGATGATTGTGTTTGCCCGAGTCCATTAGTCAATCAGAATATGGTGACCAATGCGAGATGCGGAGAAGCCAATGGATCGATTATGATTATGGTCAATGGAGAAGTGGATGCCTTCCAATTCCAATGGACACCAGACGCAGGTACGCCAGGAGCAAATAATAATGAGCGAACCAATTTACCAGCGGGCACTTATGATGTCTTGGTTACTTATGCGAACAAAGCGGAATGTAGCGAACAATTAAGATTGGTTGTAGGGAATAAAGATGGTGTTTCTGGTAGTATATCTTCTAATGTGCCAGCGACTTGTGACCAAAATAACGGACAAGTGATTTTAACGCCAGGTGTGTCTTATATCTGGCCTGATGGTTCTCAATCGCAAAATAGAAGTGATTTAGCCCCAGGTTCCTATACGATTAGAACAATAGACCCAAGCGGCTGTGAAAGTTCTTTAATTGTAACGGTGACACAAGATCCATGTGGGGTCACTTGTACGATGGAGGCGATGATTGTAGGCATTAAAAACCCAGATTGTGATGGTAATCTAGGAAGTATTGACGTGAATGTAACGGGCGGAACTGCTCCTTATACCTACGAATGGAATAACTCTGGCATTGGAAATAACCAAGATGCAGGTGGTTTAGCAGAAGGGGATTACTCTGTAGTAGTCACAGATGCCAATGGATGTACTGTTTCCTTGACGGCAACTTTAACCAAGCCCGATTGTGTAACCCCAGTCGATCCAGATCCTACTGATCCAGACCCAGATCCAACGCCTAATCCATGTGATATTTCCCTATCTTTACAAACGACTAATTTAACTTGTGATGGGGCGAATGATGGAAGTATTCAAGCCAATGTGTTAAATGGTACAGGACCCTATACCTATAGATGGAGTACGGGAGCAACTACAGAAAGCATTAATAATTTAGCCCCTGGCGAATACTGGGTAGAAGTAATTGATAATACAACAAGATGTAGAGCGAATACCACCATTCGAGTTGAATCTCCAGGAAGACTAGTTATTTCTGAAACTCGAACAGTTTTAGATTGTGAAGGAGTCGAAATAAAATTAAATGTTACAGGTGGTAGAGCACCTTATAAATGGGAATGCCACGGTAATACAGGTTCTTTACTAAATCCATTGAACCTAACACCAGGGACTTATGATTGTGTTGTGACAGATGGCTCAGGCTGCTCGGTTAACTACGAGTTAGTCATCGAAGATTATCAAATTTTGGACGTTACTGGCGTGGTGAAAAATACCTCATGTGGACGAGAAGACGGTAGTATCGACTTAACGGTTACGGGTGGAACAGCACCTTATACCTTTGATTGGGATTGTGGTTTATTTCACGATGAAGATCAATTTAACTTAGGCGCACACACTTATAATGTAACGGTGACCGATGCGACCAACTGTGTAGTTTTTGGCACCTACACCATCGAAGATTGTAGCGGCGAAGGTTTTGAATTTATTGCGGTGGAAGCGGTTTCTTTAGGCGATCAATCTGTTCAATTAACGTGGGAAACAGCCAACGAAAATAGAGCAGGAAACTATGTCATTTACCATTCTACGGATGGCGAAAACTTTGATGTTGTTGGTTTAGCTATGGAAGGAAAAGGCCCAATTGAAACGGCGAAATATGAAATGATGGAACAAGGGAAATTCGGTGTCAATTATTACCAAATCAAGTACTTAGACATTGATGGGAATGAATATTTCTCTGAAATCATCAATGTAGTTGTACAACTAAGCGAAACTACAGGACGATCTAGTATTCCTGCCATCGTTTATCCAAATCCAACATATGATGAGTTTGCGTTAGATTTTGCTAAGCCTATTGAAGCAGTTATTAACGTAATGATTACAGATATGGACGGTGTAATTATAGAAGAAGTTGAATTACAGCCTGGAACGGCTAAACATATTTTTGATAGTTATAAATATGATGCTGGCGTTTACAATATAACGGTACAACAACGTCGTAAGAAGTTGAAAACTTATCGGTTGATTAAGGCGATGGAGTAGTTTTTTGGACTGCTTTGTTTTCCTTTTAATTGGGCGATGATTTTTGGATTATCGCCCAATTTTTTTTGTTTCCTAAGTTTTCTTGTAAAGACCTCTATAGGAAGTATTCATAGAAATTAAAGATTTACCCATAAGTTTTGCAAAATAGCCTATCGAAAAAAGTCAGAATAAATCATTATTTTTGTATGTATCAAACTAAATATCTTATTTATAATGAGTGGACAAAAAGAAAGATATATTAATCCATTAACAGATTTTGGCTTTAAAAAACTGTTTGGTACAGAGCCAAATAAAGATTTATTAATTGACTTTCTAAATCAAATTTTACCCAATAAAAAAATAAAAGACCTATCTTATTCTTCTGGAGAAAAACAAGGAGTTACGGAAGTTGATAGAAAAGCGATTTTTGACCTGTACTGTATTGGTGATAATGGAGAGCGATTTATTGTAGAGATGCAAAAGGCAAAACAGAATTATTTTAAAGATAGAAGTGTTTTCTATGCTTCTTTTCCAATCCAAGAACAAGGCAAAAGAAATGAATGGGACTATAAATTAGACCCCGTATATTCTATTGGTATTTTGGACTTTGTTTTTGATGATCATAAAAATGAAAAGGAATTATTACACATCGTAGAATTAAAAAATCAGAGATGTGAAGTCTTTTATGATAAGCTAAAGTTTATTTATTTAGAACTACCCAAATTTAAAAAGAAAGAAGCTGAATTAGAAACACATTTTGACAAATGGTTATATGTTTTTACTCACCTTTCTCAACTGCAAAAGCGCCCCCAAAAACTACAAGATAGAGTTTTTACCAAATTATTTGAAGCTGCTGAAATCGCTAAATTCACATCAAAAGAGAAAAAAGCTTATGAAGAAAGTTTAAAATATTATCGAGATATTAAGAATGTGGTTGATACTTCTAAGCAAGAGGGTAAAATAGAGGTAGCAATTGAATTGAAGAAAAATAATATTTCCATAGAAATAATTAGTAAGTCAACTGGCTTAACCATCGAGGAGATTGAAAATTTATAAATGTAGCTGATGCGCTTATGAAAGAAAGTTAAAGACAATAAAAGTTTGGAATCTGAATTATTGTTTCAATTAAATCAGGTATACGTGCCTTCACAGGAAAATCTGAATAGGTTTTTAGAATTAACGGAGAAACGAAGCAAAGAAATAATAACCGTTAAAGAATTAAAAGAACTACAAACATTCATTAATGAAGAAGAAGCTTTCCAATTGGAACGGATTAAAGTCGTAGGCAAATTGAGCCAACTTTGGGAAATGCCCATGATGCAAGTAGTTAAAAAACTTGGATTAAAACCTAAAGAGAGCGCGTAAACCTATTTCCAAGATTCACTCCTCCTTCAAAGAATCTACAGGATTAGCCATAGCCGTCTGAATAGTTTTAAAACTCAAAGACAAAACAACTAAAAGTAAAACCAAAATAGCAGGCAGAATAAATAAATGCCCGCCTAATTCAATACGAGTAGCAAAATTGCCTAGCCAATGCGTCACTAAATAGTAAGTGACGGGAAAACCAATCAGCATCGCAATACCTACCGTTTTGAGAAAGTCTTTGGTCAATAAAAATAAGATACTCGAAGTACTGGCACCAATTACTTTTCGGACACCGATTTCTTTGGTTCTTTTAGCAACGGTAAAAGAAGCCAAACCAAATAGCCCTAAACATGCAATAATAATAGACACCATGGTTAAAATGCTAAAGACATCTCTAAATCGTTCATCTGCTTTAAACTGCTTATCGTATTCGCTATCCAAAAAGAAATAGGAAAAGGAAGAATTAGGATAATTGGTTTTGAAAATGGATTCTATTGCAGCGATTTGTTCTCTAGGATTGTCATTGGTAAATTTAATACTGGCAAAATCATCAAACCGATTGGATTGATAATGAATGATGGGAATATGGTCAGACTTTGGGGAAACTTGATAATAATTTTTAATTACGCCTTTAATTGTCCACGTATTTCCCCAATAGTTTAAAGTTCTACCAACGGCAGCTTCTGGCGTAGGAATACCCCATAATTCAATCGCTTTTTCATTGACGATAATTTCTTTTAAGGTTTCGTTGACTTGGGCATTAAAATTATTACCAGCCAATAAGTCTAAATCCATAGTTGGGATAAAATCATTATCTATGCCGCCGAGGTAAAAATTGTAGTTATGCTTGGTGACCGCATCTGGTAAATTGATGCCTGTGGTCGTACCAAATTGGCTAGTGGGTTGTCCTGGAACGGTGTTAGATAAAGCAACCGTTTGTACATCCGAAAGTTGGAGTAAGGATTGTTTAAATGCACTATAATTGGCTTGGTTCTCACTAGCCGCAGGCGCTTTTACCACTACAGTTTGTTTGACGTTTACCCCCAAATCGGTATCTCGCATAAAATTTAATTGCTCAAAAACGGTGAAGGTTTGTATTAATAGAATAACGGTGATGGCAAATTGGAAGACCACTAAGGATTTTCTTAAAAATACGCCTCTGGTAGAATGACTAAAACTACCTTTTAGTACAGAAATAGGTTTAAAAGAAGACAACAGCAAAGCAGGGTAGGCCCCAGAACATATAATACCAAGTAGGATAAATCCTAAAAAAGTCAACCAAAATTCAGGGTTTTCAAAAATAGGAAAACTAATAGGAAGACCCGCTAACTCAATAAATTTATCTTTGACGATAGTTATAAAAACAAGTGCCAGCGCACCCGCAAAAATATTGACCAAAGCTGATTCGGTTAAAAATTGTGCCCGTAGTTGCCCTTTAGTAGAACCGACTACTTTTCTGATGCCGACTTCTTTTGCTCGGTCTAAAGCTTTGGAAGTAGATAAATTGACATAATTGACAAAAGCACTTAAAATGACCAAAAAGGCAACACCTAATAAAAAATAGACCGTCAAGGCTTCATTATTATTTTCAGGCTCAAAAGTTTTGTGAGAATGTAAGTGAATATCGGTGATTTTCTGTCCAATGACTCGTTCTTCTTCTATCTTTTTCTCTGCAATTAAACGGTCGCTAAATTTGGCTAAACTAGTGGTAAATTGCTCGTAATTTGCCTGATCAGCTATTCTAACATAAGTATACGTATTATTCCCACTCCAATTATCATCGCTTTCGCCCCATTCCGAAACCATGGTTGGATAAGAAACCAACATATTGATTATCAAATGCGTATTCGGAGGACTATCGGGCATTATGCCTACGACTTTAAATACTATGTCTTTCTTCCGTTGAGGTAAAATACCTGTTTCTCCAACCACATCAACCCGATTGAATAAGCGCATGGCGGTGGATTCTGTCAAGATAATCTGAAAAGGTTCTTTAAAAATACTTTCTTTATTTCCATGAATCAACGGATAATTAAAAATGGAAAAAAAGGAAGCATCCGCTGCATATACTTTGTCAATTAGAAAAGGTTGGTCGCCAATTTTAAAATTAATATCGGGTTCTCCCAAACTATAAGTTCTCGTAAAATCGGCTACTTCCGCTAATTCATTTTTGATTCGTGGGCCTATGGGCGGATAAGTTTCGCAATCTTGTGCATTGACCGTTCCGCCATCCATATAATCCATTGTTAGTCGAACGATTTTCTCTGGATTTTTATGCGTATTTTCATAGCTCAATTCAAAACGAACATATTGGATAATCAGCAGCGTGACTGCTAAACCAATCGCTAAGCCAAAAACATTAATGAACGTAAAGGATTTTTCCTTGTTAAAAACTCGAAGCGCAATCTTGATGTAATTCTTAATCATATCGTAGGTGTTATATTGGATGGTTAACCTTCAGTCAACCTAAAATAGGTATCTACTAAAATAACAGGTTGACTGAAGGTCAACCATCCAGTAGCATGTACTAATTGCTAAAGAATGGGTGTTTGTATTGGAGATGCTTTTTAGGTGGTTTGACCACTACGCACTATTTAAAGAAACAATAGAAAAATGGAAAGGCTGCTGGAAACTCCATTTTTAATAAGAACGAACACGGATGTTGATCATTTTTTAATGAATATTCTAGACCATAAATAAAAACAGGTCAGACCAAATAAAATAGATTTTTTAAATTGATTCTTTTAAAATCCGTTTAGATCCGTTAAATCTGTTCAGACCCGTTAACCATCCTACCTGATTTTCAGCATTTAGTGATTGAACTACGCTCGTCTAATTTCAAACTTTCTGTCTAAAAGTTACCAGAATTCTTAAGAATAAAGGAAATTTGCGCCTTACTAAAAATCGCCTGACTTTTTTGGGTTAACTGAAAATAGCTATAGCGAAATTTACCAACCAGCATTCAATCTAATGATTCTATTTTTTGGCACTACTAATACTTCTATTTTTGCGGTTCAAACCAGCAAACAATTATCCAGCGAAGATTTACAAAAATTAACTTGGCTTTTTGGCAATCAACCCCAAATTGAACAGCCAGCTATTAATAGTCATTTTGTAGGGCCGAGAGCAGCGATGATTACGCCTTGGAGTACAAATGCGGTGGAGATTACCCAAAATATGGCGATTACGGGAATTCAGCGGATTGAAAAATTTCGGAGTGTAGCGGAAGATGATGCAGATTATGACCCGATGTTATTGCAAAAATACGCTGCTTTAGATCAAGCAATCTTTACCATCGAAATTGAACCAGCAACCATTTTAGAAATCACAGATATTGCCGCCTATAATGCCCAAGAAGGATTGGCCTTGAGCAGTCAAGAAATTGAATACCTAGAAGATGTTGCGGTGAAAATAGGTCGGAAGTTAACGGATTCAGAAGTATTTGGCTTCTCTCAAGTAAATAGTGAACATTGCCGACACAAGATATTTAATGGCACTTTTGTGATTGATGGGGTAGAAAAACCATCTTCTTTATTTAAACTCATCAAAAAGACGTCTAAAGAAAATCCAAACGATATTGTCTCTGCTTACAAGGATAATGTGGCATTTATTAAAGGCCCAAAAGTCACTCAATTTGCGCCCAAAAGTAGCGATAAGCCTGATTATTACCAGAAAAAAGAAATTGAATCAGTTATTTCGTTAAAAGCAGAAACGCATAATTTCCCAACTACCGTTGAACCTTTTAATGGAGCAGCAACGGGTTCTGGCGGAGAAATTAGGGATAGACTAGCAGGAGGTGTCGGGTCTTTACCTTTAGCTGGAACAGCGGTGTATATGACGTCCTATTCCCGCTTAAAGGACAATCGACCTTGGGAAAATGGCATGGCAGAGCGGCCTTGGTTGTATCAAACACCAATGGATATTTTAATCAAAGCCTCTAATGGCGCATCTGATTTTGGGAACAAATTTGGGCAGCCATTAATTGCGGGTTCCTTACTGACTTTTGAACACGAAGAACATTCCCGAAAATTAGGTTTTGATAAAGTGATTATGATGGCAGGAGGGATTGGTTTTGGAAAGGCAGACCAAGCACTCAAAGGCGAACCTAAAAAAGGGGATAAGATCATTCTTTTAGGTGGTGATAATTATAGAATTGGTATGGGCGGCGCAGCAGTTTCCTCCGCAGATACGGGGGAATTTAGCACAGGGATTGAGTTAAATGCAGTCCAACGGTCGAATCCTGAGATGCAAAAGAGAGTGAGTAATGCCATTCGTGGATTAGTGGAATCAGAAGTAAACCCAATTGTTTCTATTCACGATCATGGGGCAGGTGGACATTTAAATTGTTTGTCCGAATTAGTGGAAGACACAGGAGGTTTAATTAACCTAGATGCATTGCCAATTGGTGACCCAACATTATCCGCCAAAGAAATTATAGGAAATGAATCTCAGGAGAGAATCGGATTAGTAGTAGGAGAAAAGGATGTAGAAACGGTGAGAAAAATTGCCGAAAGAGAACGAGCACCAATGTATGAGGTTGGAGAAGTAACAGGGGATGATCGGTTTGCTTTTAAATCTGCTACTACGGGTGCGAGTCCAATGGATTTAGCCTTAGAAGATATGTTTGGTAGTTCGCCGATTACGATTATGGAAGATAAGACGATTCATCGTCAATTTGCCGCTATATCAGCAAGCGAGTCCGCTAAATTTTTACAAACTTTAGCAGCTGCTGTTTTAAAATTAGAAGCGGTTGCCTGTAAAGATTGGTTGACGAATAAAGTAGATCGTTGTGTTGGTGGTCTAGTAGCGAAGCAACAATGTGTGGGGCCTTTACAATTACCCTTAAATAATTGTGGGGTCATGGCATTGGATTTTGATGGAAAAGAAGGGATCGCTACTTCGATTGGGCATTCTCCAATAAGCGGTTTAATTGATCCAGTAGCTGGTGCAAAAAACTCTATTGCTGAGGCATTGACCAATATTATATGGGCACCTTTAAAGGATGGTTTAAAATCGGTTTCCTTATCTGCAAATTGGATGTGGCCTTGCCGAAATGAAGGCGAAGATGCCCGATTATACGAAGCTTGCGAGGCAATTTCTGACTTTTCGATTGCTTTAGGTATCAATGTCCCTACGGGGAAAGATTCCTTATCCATGAAGCAAAAATATCCAAATGAAGAGGTTATTGCTCCAGGAACCGTAATTGTTTCTGCTGGTGCCAATTGTAGCGATAGAACAAAAGTAGTTGAACCTGTTTTACAACGAAAAGGCGGGGCCATCTACTATATAAATTTATCCCAAGACCAGCATCAATTGGGCGGTTCTTCTTTTGCGCAAAGCCAGAATAAGATTGGTAAAACAGCGCCAACGATTAAAAATGATGCATTTTTTGCTAAGACTTTTGACGTTATTCAAAACTTAATAAAGAAAGACCAAATTGTTGCAGGACACGATATTTCTGCGGGTGGTATGATAACGGCCCTTTTAGAAATGTGTTTTTCAGACCAATATCTTAGTGCGCAGATTGACCTAAGTGCTATTGGAGAAACAAACACCACAAAATTATTATTTGCTGAAAATAGTGGGATTATTTTCCAAGCCAAAAATGATAAAATAGAGACAGTACTTTCCGAAAATAATATTGAATTTTTCAAAATTGGAAAAGTACAAACGGATGTGAACCTAACAATTAAAAATGGGGAAGAAAAGCATCAGTTTAATATTCCTGAGTTAAGAAATGCGTGGTTTGAAACTTCTTATTTATTAGACAGAAAGCAGTCAGGCGATAAATTAGCAAAAGCCCGTTACGATAATTATAAAGACCAACCATTAAATTATATTTTACCAAGCGATTTTACTGGTAAAAAGCCAGTCATTGACCCAAGTAAGCCAAGACCAAAAGCGGCTATAATTCGAGAAAAAGGGAGTAATTCTGAAAGAGAAATGGCCAATGCTATGTATTTGGCAGGTTTTGATGTGAAAGATGTGCATATGACCGACTTAATAACAGGGAGAGAAACCTTAGAAGATGTCCAATTTATTGGTGCTGTTGGTGGTTTCTCTAATTCTGATGTTCTAGGATCGGCGAAAGGATGGGCAGGGGCTTTTAAGTATAATGCTAAAGCTAAACAAGCCTTAGAAAATTTCTTTAAAAGAACCGATGTCTTGTCTGTAGGGATTTGTAACGGTTGCCAATTATTTCTTGAATTAGACTTGATTAATCCAGAACACGACCAGCAAGGATTAATGGGTTATAATGACTCTAATAAGCACGAAAGTAATTTTACTTCGGTACATATTCAATCAAATAATTCTGTCATGCTAGGGAACTTAGCAGGGAGTACTTTAGGTGTTTGGATTTCGCATGGAGAAGGTAAGTTTTTGTTGCCACATGCTGAGAAAGATTATGGAATCGTGGCTAAATATGGTTATGAAGGCTACCCAGCTAATCCAAATGGTAGTGATTATAATGCCGCAATGATTTGTAGTGCAGACGGTCGCCATTTAGCCACTATGCCACATATCGAGCGGTCTACCTTCCCTTGGAATTGGGCACATTATCCAGCAGGCAGACAAACGGATGAAGTCAGTCCTTGGATACAGGCTTTTGTGAATGCAAGAGAGTGGATTGAACAGAAAGGATAACTGGTCGTAAAGCCTTTAGGCTTTCCTGTGATCGACCTTCAGACCGAAATATGTTTAACAGGTCTAAAGACCTTTGACGGGAAAGCCTGAAGGCTTTACTACCAATTTCATCAAACAACTCGACTCTTAATATACTTAATCTGCCCATTGTGATTAGACTCATGTTCGACCACATGAAACCACTTGCAGTAATTATTAGTCGGATGAGACCACATCCAATCTTTGTCAATTTTTAGTAGCCATTCATCATCTCGTTTCTTCAATTCTTCCAAGGAGTATTCCCGTACTCGGCTGAGTTTTTCTAAATAAAAGTCAATCGGATTGCCTTTGATTGTTGCTCTTCCAGTATCTCCTAATCCCATAGCTACACTAAATTCTTGATCATCTTTAGCTGGCCAATTGCCCCAAGCTCTATCTTCAAAGGTATTTAACT
This sequence comes from Saprospiraceae bacterium, assembly GCA_965277445.1. GTDB lineage: Bacteria > Bacteroidota > Bacteroidia > Chitinophagales > Saprospiraceae > JAFMDF01. Next base: position 2,277,804 of record CBDICY010000013.1, read on the forward strand.
GGTAAAACCGTTCCGTAGCCGCTAGATGCCAGAGCATTCCACCAATCGAATTGGAATTATCATCATGTAAATAATCCAAATCTTTGATACTTAAATCCCTAACTGGCCAGAGAATCGTTTCTCGCATCCAATTCATCATGGAAACTAAAGTGCCGACTTGTGGCGTATATCCTGCTTTTGGACCTACAAAGTTGAGACTATCGTTAGCTGGTGGAGGAGCTGTTTGTGCTTGACAACTAGCGGAAGAAAATAGCGCTAAACTAGTGGTAGTAGCTGTTACTGTAACTGATTTCTTTAAGAAATTTCTACGATTTACGTTGGAGGTTATTTTTTTCATATTGATAGTTTAATTGTAATTATTCAGTAGAACAGAGATTAGAGGTTCAACCCTCAAATTCTAGTAAGAATGACGAAAAATTAGGTAGTTTAGCATTGAACCACCTCTATTCTTACCTTTCTACTCTGAATAGATACGTTTAATTTTAAAAATTCGATTTTAGTGTAAAATGGGTAAATGAATTTATTTATGTAAATGCAGAGGGCGTAGGGCAAAGGGTTAAAAATAGTGTAAAGCATGACTTATTTTTGAAACAAGTTCTAAAATTAATGCTTTTCCAGATTCTACCCCTTTGCGCTCTGCCCTAAGCCCTCTACCATAGCCGTTAGGCTAAGAATATAATCATTGATAATCAGTAATTTACGATGATGTCGATATTTTAAGATGCAATCTTAAAATCAATATTTCTTACGTTTTCAACGTAATTTGCTTGCAAAAATCCAGATTTTGAATCGTTAGCCTGACGGCTATGACTCTCTGCTTAAAAATTTTATCATTCTTCTGTGAACCAATCGGCTTTCTGTATTAAAGCTAAGCCATCCGACATCAACTGATTCATATTTTGGACGGGTCGATTAAACAAAGCGACATAGAGCATATCTTTCTCAGGAATAGCTATAAAAAAAGATCGAAAACCGCCTTGTGAACCTGTGTGAGAATAAATATTGACGCCATAAGTATTGGTCGGATTGTCTTTTGCTTTAATAAACCAACTATGTCCGATTTCTGGCGGATTTTCCTTGTCTGCCCAATTATTCGGATGGAAAATTTGGCGAGATAATTGAATAGTATTTGCATTAGCAAAGAGATGGTTTTGAATGGCTTTTTCATACTTGGCTAAATCTAGAATAGAACACCAGATGCCGCCATTTCCTGCTGCGGCAAAAGTGGGTTCTTCGCCATAATCTCTTTCTGAATACTTACCGTTATTGGAAACATAAGCATGGGCAACACCAGTATGTGGATTAGGACCATTTGTGATCTTACTTTGCGTCATTCCAGCAGGTTGAAAAATTTGCTCATGGATAAATTGTTGCCAAGGTTGTTGAGCGACCTTTTCAATAATTAATGCCAAGCCATTAAAAGCGGGATTGGAATATTGGAAACGTGTACCAGCAGGGAAATTCAATTGATTTATTTGTAAAATAGGATCAAAATTTTCTTTGTCTTTTGCTGTTAAATAAAAATTGAAGTTATTCCTTACATTTCTAGCATCGGGTAAACCAGAAGTGTGGGATAGTAGATGGCGAATCGTAATGTCTGCTGTAACAGTAGGATTTTTAAAGTCAAAATATTGATTGATGGGGTCATCAATGGACAACTTCTCTCTTTCTGCTAAAATTAAAACACCATAAGCCACCACCGTTTTGGAGATAGAGCCCGTATTAAAAATAGTATTTTCGGTTATTTTTTCATTAGTGGAAAGATTTGCTATGCCATACGATTTTTGCCAAATGATTTGCTCCCCTTTTTTGATTAATACTGTTCCGCCTGGTTCATTAGGAGAAAAGGTTTGGCCATAGCTTTTGACTAGTTCTGTTAAAGGTTGTGCGCTACAATGACTAAGTTGAAAGCAACTAAGCCCTAAAATTATTAACCATTTTATGTTGAACATATTTTGTAGATTTTGACTTTTGTATAGGTGAACTATAGTTCACCAATGTTTTTTACGGTGAACTGAAGTTCACCTATACTAGCCGATTCGATTGCCAAATTAAATTGGACAAAAGCTTTCTACAATAATAATGCATTTTAAAGCCAAATAATTATCTTTTACTAGCAGAACGGTTCGGATTTATAATTTTGGACTTAAAGCCTCTTTTATTTTTCTAACTGACCCCCCCATTCTTTTAAAGTTTGCTGATTCTCTGCAATTCCATATTTAGACCCTGCCATTTTAGCAATTGCCAAAGACTGTTTAGCAGATTGAATAGCCCCTTTTCTATCTCCTAATTTATCAAGAATTAAGGATTGCCACAAATAATCTCTATAATCTGGTTGTTGCCGAATTAAAATAGCTTTAGCAATCCAATCTTTTGCCTGTGCTAAGTCTAAATTATTTTTAAAATAATAATAAGCGGCTGCGTGGAAATCACTTGCATTTTGTTTTAATTCTTTATGAATGAGCTCATTCATGATGGCATCCGTAGGAATGTTTATCGGAATGGCTATATAGATTTTTTCCCAAACTAAGCCCAAATTAATACTGTTTTTTGTTAGATCATCAACGGTTAAAGTTAGCGTTTCAATGGATCTATTTAAGGGGAAAGAAGGTACGTTGATGTGAGCTGCTACCTTACTATCCTCTAAGCTATCAGGGGCTTCCCAAAGACTTAAATCCTTATAAAAATAAATATCCCAATTGACTGGAGTTGGTTTGGTCAGGAGGGTATAAGTGTCAGGTGCTAATGCTGTTTTGCCAATATATACGGTATCACTAAAAGAGATTTTAGTACTTCGATTAGCGCCTGTTCTCCATAGTTCATCGTAAGGTACTAAGTCGCCAAAAATAACCCTTCCTTTTATGGATGGTCGAGAATTTTCAATGGTAATGTTTGTAAAACCGACTTTAACGGTTGTTTTTTGTAAGGGACTAGCACGTAGATAATCTACTTGTCCAATAAGGGGTTGAAGATAACTTAAAATAGCTAGTAGTAGAATTAATTTTTTCATAATAATAGTTTTGTTGAAAGTAGTTAACAATCAACAAAATTATTGCAATTCCTCTCTAAAACCATAAAGAACGGGGTGTATTTACTGCTGATAAATGGTCTAGACCTGCCCGCTAGGCTGTTCAGAATATGTGATATCGTTTCCTTGGTTTTTAGGAAGGCGACATATCCAAATCCTAGTTTTTAAATCATACATCGTACATTGCGATGTATGATTTAAAATTTATGATTTAAGATTTTCCCTCTACTACAACTGCACAATCGTCAACCCATCCCCACCACGTTCTGGCGGCGCAAAATCAATAGATTGAATATCCTTATATTCTCGTAATTTACGTCTAACTGCTTTTCTCAAAACGCCTGTTCCTTTTCCATGAATAATTTCCAAATTACTCACACTAGCTACCAAAGCCTGATCTACAAATTCTTGTAAAACACCTAAAGCTTCCTCTTTACTCATACCTCGTAAATCAATTTTAGCTTCAAATTTAGCATTAGCGGCGGTAGTATCCAGTTGAATGCTTTTGTTGCGCTTAATTTCAAGCGGTTCACCAGCTTGTTGTAAGTCTCTTAATGGTACGGTCATATGCATAATGCCCATTTGTACGACCACTTTATTCTTTTTAATAGACTCGACTTGACCAGTTGCGCCACCCGTTTTTAGTTTAACAAAATCACCTACTTCAATAGGTTTAGATGAACCAACTCGCTCAGGTTTATAGTAAATTTCTTCTTTTAATTCTTGCACTTCCTCTACAATTTCTTTGCGCTCCGTTCTGACTTGTTTCGCAATCTCTTTGGCCCTTTTCAGCTTCTCTGCTTCCGCTAATTTCTCATTTTCTTTTAGTTCGCGGATTAGATTTTCTAACAATCGATTATCCTGTGCGGTACTTTGAAGTGCCTGTTCTTTGGCTTCTAGTTTTTGTTTTTTACGCCGATATTCCAAGTTTTTATGGAGATCATCATAATTTCTGATGAGTTTTTCTAGTTGCTTCGCCTTTTCTTCTGAGACGGCTAATTTCTCTTCTAAAACTTGTTTGTCTCTTTGGAGATTCACCAATAGCGTTTCTACCGCATTTTCTTTTTTACCGACTTTTTTACGAGCATAATTTAGAATTTTTGGATCTAACCCTGTTTTTTCGCCAATCTCAAAAGCATAAGAACTACCTGGACGACCAACTCTTAATTCATAAGTAGGGGAAAGGGTATCTTTATCAAAAATCATCGATCCATTGATAATTCCCTTAGTTTTAAATGCATATATTTTTAAATTGGAATAGTGGGTCGTAATGATGCCACTTATCTGCTTTCTATTTAATTCTCCTAAAATAGCTTCGGCGATTGCTCCACCAATTTGAGGATCTGTTCCCGAACCAAATTCATCAATTAAAATAAGCGATCGTTTGTTGGCCTTTTCCATGAATACCTTCATGTTCGCCAAGCGAGAACTATAGGTACTTAATTCATCTTCAATGGATTGTTGATCGCCAATATCTGCAAAAATGTCTTCATAAATCCCCATTTCACTAATCGGGTCAACGGGAATCAACATACCTGATTGTAGCATTAATTGCATCAATCCAACCGACTTTAACGTGATGGATTTTCCACCCGCATTCGGTCCACTTAGCATCAAAATTCGATTGTCTTGAAATAAAATTAAATCAAAAGGAACCGTCTTTTTATTAAGGTGTTGATTTTTTAAATAGAGTAGGGGATGAAAACCTCGTTTGATGCCCATGTGCGCTTTGCCAATCACTTTGGGCATCGTACCATTCATTTTGTAGGACAATCTTGCTTTGGCTTGAATGACATCTAATCGTACCAGTAAGGTTTGGTAAGCATACATGTATTGGGCATAAGGTCGTAGAGTGGCACTTAGTTCCTTGAGGATTCGATAGATTTCTCGTTTTTCTTCTACCTCCAATTCAAAAATATCATTATTGATACTGATAATTTCTTCGGGTTCAATGAAAGCGGTTCGACCAGTCGTGGATTCATCGTGGATAATCCCTCGAATTTTCCGTTTATGTTCGGAAGGAGCCGATAAAACCCGTCTACCATTTCTAAAACTTTCTACATTGTCCGTCAACCAACCATTGGAGCGATACTTAGTAATCACCGATCTAAATTGTCGATCTAATTCCTTGACCTTTCCCCCCATTGTCCGCCGAATCTTCATCAATTTCGGCGAAGCATCAGGCTTAATGTCTCCTTCTTCGTCAATAACTCGTTCAATTTCTTGAATTAATTTGGCGTCGAAATGAATCGGTTGAATTAAGGAATATAAGGTAGGATAAATGGGTTGGCGTGCATCTGAGAAGTACTTGAATATAAGGTGGATGGAGCGCAGAATAATATTAATTCGCTGCAATCCTTCAATCGGTAAGACATAATCTTCGATTTCCAGCATGCGCAAGTCCTGACTAATCTCCTGATAAGCCCGCATGGGAAAATGATCATTGCCCAAAGTAACTTGATACTCCTTGACTTCTCGTAATTTTCTAAGAATATTTTGCTTGGACGTATCAGGGCTAATTTCCCTGACTACTTCCCGACCTAATTCTCCATAACATTCTGCCTCTAGTAATTCTAATATTTTATCGAATTCTAATTTTTCGTATAAATCTTTTGGCTCTAAATTCATTTTCGCTATTTCTTTTATATAACGAGCGATTGAACACTCTTTTTCTGACAATCTTTCCAATTTTTTTCAAAAATAAGCCTATTTGTTTACTTTTGAAACGTAATTTTTGAGCGGAGAGATTCGAGATACCGAGAATAGAGATTTTCAGCTTGCGTATTAGGCTTTATTCGGCGAAGGGCAAAAGGCTAACGGCTAATGATCTGTCGGACGAAAAGTTTTAGAACAAACACTATTGAATCTAATATTGGTAGCTGTAAAATAATCTTTTCTCTTTTCTCTAGAATAATTCTTGTTGAAATTGGAATTAACCACTCCGATAGTATACAATGAGTTTTTGAAAATAAAGTTCCATGATTCAGAAAATTCTTGTATGTTTTTTCTTGAAATACAAGTTATTTTTGATAATAGGAAGATAGAGGTTTATCCTCAACTTGCCGTAGGTACGAAAGCTAGGTAGCAAATAAACGCAGCAATATCTCCCAATGTTCGTACCGTAGTAGGTACGTAAGATGATTTGTTAAGGACATTACCTTGCGTACCTACGGCACGAAAAAGAGGAGAATATTTCTATATTGTCTTTACTACCCATCTTGAGTACCTAGCGGCACTATTTTTGGTGAATAAATTTTGATTATATCAGATATGCCCTAATTTTTATAAAATGCACGAGAGTGTGTAAAGGCTTATGTAGAAAATAATTCTTCCTATATGTCTTTCATATCTACACAGATTATTTAGAGGAGGTAAATCTCTATTCTCTCAATGAAATAGTCTCTGTTCTCTATTCTACTTTAAAATAAAAACTAATGAACTGGTACGAAGTAAAAAATATAGATTCAATTGATAGCCCTACCTTATTGATTTATCCCGACAGAGTCCAGCATAATATTGAAACCATGATTGCCAATGTGGGCGGAAATCCTAAAAGATTATTTCCTCATGTCAAAACCTATAAAATGGGGGAGATTGTCCAAATGCAATTAAAGGCAGGGATTGATCGCTTTAAATGTGCCACTATTTCAGAAATGGAAATGGCGATTAAGGCAGGCGCAAAAACGGTATTGATTGCCTATCAGATGACAGGTCCTAAAATTGGTCGATTATTGAATTTGGCGAAAAAATATCCCGATGTAAACATTGCTTCGTTGGTGGATAATCTAGATTCTGCGAAAGCACTTGCAGCGACTTTTGGTGAAAGTGGACTGACCGCTAAAATTTATTTAGATGTAGATAATGGCATGCATCGAACAGGTTGTCCTTTGGATGGGGATACTTTTAATGTCATCAAATCTTTGACGGCTATTCCTAATCTAGAATTTGTCGGTTTACATATTTATGATGGACAATTTAGATCAGCTAGTATGATTGATCGAAAGAAAGGAAGCGATGAAGCTTTTCGACCCGTTTATGGTTTACTAGACCAAATTGAAAGGGAATTAAATATTAAAGCTGAAGTAGTAAATGGTGGTTCGCCTTCTTTTTCTTCGGCTGCCATGCGTGCCAATGTTTTTTGTAGTCCTGGAACGATAATTCTATGGGATGTTGGTTATGCGAAGATGGTGCCAGAAGTGGACGCTAAATGGGCAGCGGTTTTGGCCACCCGTATTATTTCCAAACCAACGGAAGGATTGATTACGGTAGATTTAGGACATAAATCAGTTGGTTCAGAAAATCCTTTGTCCAAGCGAATCCAATTTTTGAATTTATCAGACTACGAATTTCGGGGACATAGCGAAGAACATTTAATGATCAAAGTGCGTAATTGGGAAGACTTGAAGGTGGGCGATGTTTTGTATGGCGTGCCATATCATGTTTGTCCTTCGGTGGCTTCGCACGATGAAGCTTGTGTGATTCGAGGGAATGAATGGGTAGAGACCTGGGAGGTGGTGGCTCGGCGACGGCGGATTACGGTTTAGGAATTTTCAAAAATGATAAAGAAAAAAACGGTCAGCACACCAGCGCTGACCGTTTTTTCTTTTCGAGGAACTAAAGTTCCTCTATACTAGCGATTTAAGACCAATCGTTTCACTTCTACACCATCTGCTTTTTTCAACATCAATAAGTAAGTACCCGTTAATTCGGAACTTAAGTCTAATTGAGTCGCAGTGCCCGTAACGTTTGTCCATTCTTTGACCAATTGTCCCGTTAAATTATACAGCGCTAACTGTAGATTTTCTTCGGTTGGATTCGCAAAAGTAACATTTACTAATCCTGTTGTTGGATTTGGATAAATGTTTAGTGGAGTAGTAGTGGTGAACGCAGGTTCGTTAAATTGTAATTCTACTTCGCCGATACCTAAATTTTTAGAGTAGGACTCGGTGGCTAAATATCTATTGCTTAATTGCAGGGCTGAACTTAAATGACCTGTTGTATTTGCTTTAAATTGTAAGGTGAATAGAGGCGTCGTTGCTGCATTCAAGTCCGTATTCGGTGCAATCCAACTTAATTGAATTTTTCCTTGATTGACATATTTTAAACCAATATTATTAGCGGTCAAGTCAATAGCCGCATTGGTTTGGATATTTGTTAAGGTCAAATCCATTGCATCAAAATCGAGTTCTGCTTGGAATCCAGCAAGGCGATTTAAATCTTTGGCAGTAACGGCTATTTCTATCGTCTCTCCCGTTTGATAAGCTTGATTTGGTACCGATAAGGTTAAATTCTCTGTTGATCTAGCAGTACTAATACCTGCAAAACCAGGCACATTATAAGAGACATCTGCTATCTTAACCGCAATGAAATCTTGATTAGCAATGTTTGCTGCCACATTTGTCAAGGAAATAGATTCAGGAAAATCTTCTGCTAAAGGATTATTTACATCCATAAACTGGTAGGATGTTGGAATGAAACGCCAAGCTGTATTACCAGGGAAATTACTATTCAAGCCTAAAATAGCTCTTTGGATTAAGACCAAATCAAAAACGGTAATAGAACCCGATTGATTGATGTCTGCCGCAATATGCTTGTACGGAGAGTCAAACGGTCTAGTACCTAAGATATGTCGATTAATCAAGACAATATCAAAAGTTGAAACACTTTCCAATAAAGGCGTATTTAAAGCAGGGGTAATTTCGTAATCATTCCCTATTGGCAGTTTTTCAATGAGGTAATTACCATCAATATCTGTGGTTGGTGTTTTTTCAAAATTGCTTACGCCAATTTGTACGCCCGGAACAGCACTACCTGTTTCTCTAGCAATCGTTCCAATCACTTCTACTGATTCATTTGTACAAATTTCTCCATTGACCAAGTCAAAAGGAACTTCTGCGACTTCCTCCACCATAATACCCACTACTTGACTCGCAACTGGTGATTCCACAAAACTCAAGCCAACGCAAGTATCTACTTGGCTATCAACCATTACCATTAAATTATAAATAACGGTATTATTCGGTACATTTTGACCTAAACCAGTTGCATCAAACCAAACAGTTGTTACGGTATGGTCATCTACTTGATAGAAATTATCAAGACTTAAACCAGCTAAGTTAGGGTCACTTATGCCGACAATTCTACCAATTGCGGTATCTTGAATTTGTAGCGTTTGTTGATAAGAAACAATGTCAATGAAATTTTCGACCGTAACTGGTACAATTACTGTATCGTTGGCAATGCCATTTAAATCATTAATCACAAATTTAACAGGGCCAGTTATACCAACGGTTACCGTCTGACAAGTTATCTGTGTACCACAATCATTGCCAATAGTCAAACAAATTTCATAATTCCCTGCGGTAGCATAATTGACAGTTGGGTTCATATCCATAGAACTAGTACCGTCCCCAAAAGTCCAATTATAAGTAGCCGTTGAATCTTGAACAGCGCTCGTTAAAGTTACACTAGAATCACCAACTGCTGTCGTGAATTCAGCGGATAAAGTACCTGCCAAATCTAAACCAACTTCTATGGAGTTCTCTGAACGACAACCATTGGCATCTGAGATGGCAACCGTATAATTACCTGTTGCCAGTCCTAGATAAACGCCATTATTGGTTGTGTCTCCGTTTAGTATATATTCGTAAGGAGCAACACCACCCATCGCTACAATACTCAATTGACCATCATTCGTATTTGGACAGCTTTCATTAACAATCTTGCTGTCTTCCATATTTAACGTAATATCTGAACCACTTTCGATAATGGCATTGAGGGTAAGCATCGCACCCAAAGAGTCGGTAATCGTTACTTCATAAGTGCCACTCGCTAGATTATTGAGCGTGTCTCCCATTAAAGTGGAATCGGACCAAGTATAACTAAATGGAGCGGTACCGCCTGTAACCGCAAGGATAATTGATCCTAAAGAGTCGCCATTACAGAGGTTAGACACGGTGGTAAACGTTGCAAAGAAAGAACTATCTGCTAGAATTTCAATACTATCCATCGCCGTACAGCCAATAGAATCCGTTGCGGTTACAATATACGTTCCCGGCATTAGATCCAATGTCTCACTCGTAGTATCACCATTACTCCAATTATAGCTTGCCATTCCTGTACCGTTGACCAAAGTAGCCGTAGCACTTCCGCCGGCTCCATTTGGAACAGCTTCTGTAGTGATCGTAAATAAGTCAACTGCTTCACAAGGTGCTTCACAATTGTCGTCAATCATTTTTGTTAAAGACAAATTATCAAAGAAAGCATCATTATTACTACCATTTTTACGTCGAGCAATTAAGTTAATAATCGCAGTTGTTGTACCAATTGGTGCTAAAGTTGTATCACTTAATAATTGCCAATCTGTGAGACTGGTCACTAAGCCCGAATCAAAAGTCTTTAAGGTAGAATCTGCGGCATTTCTATATTCTAAAATAACCTGTGCTTCATCGCTTGGTTCTTGGTCAAAAGACCGAACATAGCCTGTGAAAATATAGGTGACCAACCCTTCTGCAATGGCCGCCGAATCTGCGCTTAAGTCAATAACTTGAGCTAATTGACCGATTTCACTATTGGAAGGATAGAAGTAAGCCGCTCCATTTTGTGGGGCAGGATTCGCCCCTCTAGTCGTCCAATCGCCTTGACCTATTTGCCAACCGCCTGAAGTTACCGCTTCTTCTGCACCTCCATTCACGATTAAGTTACCGTTGTCCTCCATGGTATTACATTCGCAAAAACAATCTGCATCTTCGCAATCTACTAGACCATCTCCATCGTTATCAATATCATCAGCACAACCACCAGCCGTTACATTTTCTCCAGTCATAAAGAAAGAAGTGACTGGAATATCGGTTGGAATTGTTTCGATTTTCGCATTATTAATGACTAAATCAATTGTTTGTAAACCAATTTTTTCTACTTGTTGTGTATAAAACTGAGCAGGAAATTGTGTTTTATTTAATTCAAGACTGGTAGACAATTGCCCATCTGCTAAAGCAATAAACTCCAATTGGAATAAACCATTCTTAAGTGCTCGAATCGGCAATTGTTGTTGGTTCACCCAAAGCATTTTTAACTGCCCGTACTCAATATCCTTTTGACCAAAATTAGCGGCAGCTAGTGGTAAATAACTATTTTTTGCTGCCCCTTTGAAGGCCAATGTTTTTGGGTCAAAATCTAATGCCAATTGAAAGCCTAAGGCAGCACTCGTAGCATCCATTTTAAATGGAATCGTGATTAAATCTCCTTGCTTAAAGGATTGTTCCTCTATTTCAAAACCCATTGATTTTGGTAAATATCGAGCTGTACCGACATTGGCATCTGAAACTACGTCACCTATTTTAATAGCCACAAAATCAATATTTGCAGTATCAATTTCCAAGCGATTTAATTCAATCGTCTCTGGGAAGTTTTCTGCCAACGGATTGGTTGGATTCGTAAATGCGTATCCTGCTGGTACAAATCGCCAAGGTTGATTATTAGGGAAAGCATCAATTTGTTGTAAAATTAATCTTTGTAAATGCACTAAATCTAAACTGCTGACAGTACCAGAATTATCAATATCGGCAGCAATAATTTTATAAGGAGAAGTTAATGGTTGCTGCGTTAAAATATGCTGTAACATTCGGACCAGATCAAAAGTGGTCACTCCCGCCAATAGTTCGTCTGACTTACTTGCACTAATATTGAATGTTGCGCCACCAGGTAAACCAGGAAGGGCATAATTTCCGTCTGCTGCTGTAGTCGAAGTCACGGCTCCGTTAGTAGTAACCGTTACGCCTGCGATGTTGATGGCTTCTTCTCGACTAACATTTCCAGAAATAGCTACAGTAGGCGCAATACAAATTTCCGCTGAATTAAGCATAAAAGGTGCAGGCACTAAAGATCCCATAAAGGTCTTAGTGAATTGTAAAGACTCCTCAGAATCTGTAGCGATAATTTGTGTACACAGATCTGATGCACCCGTTAATAATAGATCAATGGTGAATATTTGAGTGCCGTTTGGTAGCGTAACTAAACTACTGGTATCTGCCACACTCCAATTAATACTGATTAAATTATCTAAAATTGTAAAATTATCAATGGTTAAATTCGGTAAGTTAATATTACTAATTCCTTGAATTGCACCAATCATCGGATTGCTTAATTCGAAAGTACCTGTAATACCTGCTACATCTTCAAAAGCGCCGACAGAGACAGGAATGCTTACTTGTTGGCCTGATAAACTACTGGTATCTCGACCAAAATTTAGACTTACGCCAGGAACTGGAATAGGCGTAATTTGTACCGTTTGACTGATAGAATCTATGGCACAAGGATTGGTTGCCACTAAAGTGACCTGATAAGTACCCGTATCTGGATATTGGTGAATTGGATTCTGTTGATCAGAAGTCGCACCGTCTCCAAACCTCCATAAAAATTCAGTTGGTTCATTTAAGGTCTGATCGGTGAAAGTAGCTACTAAACCAATACTTGATACCTCGAAAGCAGTTGCAGGAGGATTCGGCGCTAAGGCTTCAATGGTCACGGTGGTATCTGCTCGACATCCATTGCCATCAATTACCCCAAAAGTATTGACTCCTGCAGGAATACCCAGAATAAAAGGATTAGGAGAAATACCTACCCCAAAATCATATAATGGATTACCTACCGCATTAATGGCATTAATCGTTACTCGACCATTACTAGACATTGGGCAACCAGGTTGAATAATTTCTAAATTTATAAAAATTGGAGCAGGTTGGGTTAAAGTGACACTACCTCGTCCTCTCATGCCAGCCGCATCTGTAACAGTAACCGAGTGCATACCTGCTGGTAAATTAGTTAGCGTTGGAGTTGTATCTCCAGTACTCCAAATATAGTCGAAAGGCGCTGTACCTGTAACGGGAGAAGCAGTTGCTCGACCTCTATTATCGTCATTACATCTTAAATTTCTGGTATCAATAATGGCTATTTGTAATTCAAAAAAGGAAATGTCGATACTATCGGTTGCGGTACAACCATTTGCATCGGTTGCTACCACGGTATGACTACCAGCGCTTAAATTATTAATCGTATCACCAATACTACCATTATCCCAATTGAAAGTATAAGGGGCTAATCCTCCTGTGGCAGTAGCCGTTGCAATGGCATCTGCAATACTTTGACTAGATGCACCATTTATTTCGCTAACGACCAACTCAATCTGTGTAGTCTGACCAATAATTGCGGTATCTGTAACTACGCAACCCGCATTATCACTTACTTCAACGGTATAAATGCCAGGATTTAAATTATTAATAGTTGGTGTACTATCTCCATTGCTCCATTGAATCTCGAAAGGACTTGTACCACCAGAAGCAACCACCGTTGCACTACCATCAGCCGTACCGTCACAGGTGGCATCTTGTAAGGTCGAGGCGGCAATAATCAAATTTGGTGGAGCTACTAAGGTCAGACTATCGGTATGTGTACATCCTAAAGAATCAAATACGGTTAGGGTATAAGTTCCTGCTAATAAACCACCGATCGCACTATTCAACCCGCCATTACTCCATTCATAAGTAAAATTGCCTGAACCACCAGATGGAAGTGCTAAAATAGCACCTGAACCAATGGTGTCCATACAAGCGATAGGCGAGGAGGTAAAATTAATCGTAATCGAATCGCCTTGTTCTAGTGTAGCACCTGCTGTTCCGAAACAACCTGTTGTATCGGTTACGGTTACTTCATAACTTCCAGCTGGTAAATTATCAATGGCGGCGGTCGTATCTCCTATATTCCAAGCGAAACTTAAACTATTATTATTTGCCAAGTCTAATGGGAAAGCAGTAATTCTTCCAGTACTGTCATTTACACAATCAATATTATTCCCTGTCAAACCAATTTGTAAAGTACTATCTGCTGTTACTTCAATGCTATCGGTTGCCATACAACCAAGCGTATCGGTTACCATAGCGATATAGGTGCCTACGCCTACATTAGATAAGGTTTGATTATCTGCGCCTGTATTCCAATTAATGGTAAAACCAGTTAAATCACTTCCTTCATCTATAGTTACCGAACCATCTGAGATTCCCGAACAGGATACATTCGTTTGACTAAGCGTAATTGTCAACGCATTTAATTCTGTGATATTAATCAGACTATTAGCGGAACAACCAAGTGTGTCGGAGACCGTAATCGTGTAATTTCCTGCGCCGATGTTGCTAATCGTTTGGGTTGTATCTCCCGTATTCCAATTATAAATTAAACCAAGCGTATCTTGATTATCGTTGATAGTAATAGCGCCATCACTTAATCCAACACAACTTACATCCGTTCTATTAACAACTAAAGGAATGGTTCTTTGATTACCTAAAGTGACCATACCTGTTTCCATACAACCAAGTGTATCGGTCACCGTATAGCTATAATCTCCAGCGGCTAAACCACTTAAGTTTTGCGTGCTATCTCCAGTACTCCAAGAAAATGTTAATTCCGCAGTTCCTACCGTATCCATTAACATAATGGCTCCATCATTAATACCTGCACAAGTAGCATCAGTAGCCGTAGCAATAATTGAAAAAGTAGCACCTGTACTAATCATAGAAGTATCAGTAGCCGTACAACCAAAAGAATCGGTGAGGATAACTTCATAAGTGCCCATTCCTAAACCACTAAGCATTTGGGTACTATCTCCTGTACTCCAAGTGATGCTAATACCACTTAAGTCACTTCCTGCATTAACGGTAATAGACCCATCATCCACACCATTACAAGTAGCATTAACCACGGTGTTGGAAGCGTTTAAAGTAGGAGTAATGCCCACCATAATAGAATCACTTGCTGTACAACCTAGGGTATCAGTTACAGTTACCGTATAATTTCCATTCGTCAAACCATTAACCATGGCTGTCGTGTCCCCCGTACTCCAATTAAATTGATAGGTAGAAATATCCATCGTATCTGTAATGGTAATACTTCCATTGGCGGCAACTGCACAAGATGCATCGGTTACGCTACTAGAAAAAGTTAATTGACGAGTTGGTAGGACGGTCACAGCAGCGGCAGCAATACAGCCAACTGTATCTGCAATGGCAACTGTATAAGTACCTGCCGCAAGATTACTAACGGATTGGGTACTATCTCCTGTACTCCAACCAAATTGGAAACCCGTAAGATCCATGGTGTCATTAATGGTAATACTGCCATCATTTAATCCTTCGCAGGTAGCATTGGTAATGGTTGGATTTATATCGACCGTTCGCTCTACTAATATATTGATGGAATCGGCATTTAAACAACCTTCTGGGCTAGTTACTAATACAAAATAGGTAGCAGGACTTAAATTCATTAACGATTTAGTCGTATCTCCTGTACTCCATAAATAACTATAACCGGTGTCCATTAAGGTATCATTAACCACCGCACTACCATTGTTTATTCCCAAACAAGTTGCATCTGTTCCCATTACCTCCAAACTAGCCCGAGTGCTATTATTAATGGTAATGGTTTCCATAGCAGTACATCCAAGGGTATCGCTAATCGTTACCTCATAAATTCCACCTGCTAAGTTACTTAGCGTATTGGTAGAATCTCCTGTATTCCAACGATAGGAAAGCGAAGCAGTATCTGTAATGGTAATATTGCCATTCGCAACCCCTACACAAAGCGCATCGTTCGCCGTAATGGAATAAGCCAAAGGTGGTTTGTCTGCAATAATAATGGAATCAATTAACATGCAACCGTCTAAATTTGTAACGGTCACAAAATGCTTTCCTACACTCAAATTGATGCCTAAAGCACCTCTTTCTCCATTATCCCACTCAATTAGGACTGGACCACTATCTCCTTCCAATTCAATCATGGCAGTCGCATTGCTTTCGCCGCTACAAATTGGGAAACTCACTTGAAAAACCGTATCGGTCAACCCACAAGCGGTATCAGGTTTCATTAAGGAGGAAAGGTACTCCATATCCTTGTCCAACGGGGAAAAGCTATTTCCAAATAGGGGAGCAGTACTAAGACATACTACTACAAATAGACAAGCTTGAAAATATACATTGAATATTCTCATAGAATAAAGGATTTGTTGTTTCAAAACGGGTTATTGATTCAGCTCGCTGCATACAGTAAACCTGTAATTGAAGGCTCAATCAAGTAAAAACGATTTGCGTTTCTACATTAATTTTTAAGGTGGAAAATAGGTTGGGAAAATTGCAGTAATAAAGGCTAAAACTGAATTTTCCAAAGATGGCTAAACGATATAGGTAGAATACTTTAAAAAGTGGACTAACTCATCGTTCTGTCTTTATGGTGTGATGGTAAAATATACTTTTTAGGTAATAATTGAGCTGCCATAGCAGTAGTTGTAAAACGGGAGTAAACAATACCCATATTAAATCTTTTTGTCGGTTTCTGAGAAAATGGTACTACTCGTAAACAAGTCTAAGATAGTTTTCGACAAAAGTAACTACAAAATGTGGAGGGATTGTATCTTGAAGATTTTTTTGCCAAAAATGTCTAATCTTTAATTGTTTTGGTAACAAATTTGAGGAAAAACTGACTTATATGCCCGAATTTTTGAAATTAAAAAGACAAAAATTTAGCAAAGTCGATTTTTCTTATAATTCGTCCTTTTTGCTTACGTTGGAAGTAATTTAAGGTTGCAAGGTCAGATTGAAGAAATGTTATATTTATTAGGGGTTGATTGTGAGTGTTCCATTCCTAGATAGAGCGTCAGATTAAAAAATAATATTGAAACTATCGCCTAACTTATCAAATCCGTGGCCTTCATTCATCTTTGGGGTTCTTTTCTACCCACAGATGAAGGAAGACCACGGATGATTATTAATTTTTTTACCGAATAGTATTTGTTCTAAAATCATTAGTATTGCAGCCCTTTCGCCATTAGCCCTTTGTCTTTCGCCGAATAAATTCTATTTAGTAGGAAATTGACAAAGCCCTTACAAATTTAACATCTGTAAGGGCTTCTATTTAGTAATGTATGACTAGTCACTAACCAACTAATCACCAATCACTATCTATATTAATTATTTGCTTTATAATCTTTCAATGCTTGATTTAATCTTGGTACTACATCGAATAAATCACCAACGACACCATAATCTGCTGCCTTAAAGAAAGGCGCTTCTGGGTCTTTATTGATGACTACAATTACTTTTGAACTATTGACACCTGCTAAGTGCTGAATAGCGCCAGAGATACCCGCAGCAATGTATAAATTTGGTCGAACCGCAACACCTGTTTGACCTACGTGTTCGTGGTGAGGTCTCCAGCCAGTATCCGCTACTGGACGAGAACAAGCGGTGGTTGCACCTAAAGTTGCTGCTAAATCTTCGATAATGCCCCAGTTTTCTGGTCCTTTCATCCCTCTACCCGCAGAAACAACTAATTCTGCTTCTGGTAATGGAACCGTACCATCTACTGTTTTTACTTCTTTAATCGTTACTCTTGAAGTAGGTACATCTACAGATAAAGCCTCGACAGCAACATCACTACCAGTAGCTTCTGGTTGAATGGCATTACCCATTAAAGAGATAACTTTATTAGCTGAATTGATCTGGTATTCTGCAATTGCTTTACCAGAGAATACATTTGTTTTTACTTTAAATGCACCGTCATTAGTTGGCACTTCTTTAGCAGCAGATACAGAACCAGCGTCCATTCTTGCGGCTAATCTACCAATCAATGCTTTTCCACTAGAAGAGTGACTCACCACTACAACTGATGCACCAACTGCTGCTGCTGCATTGGCGATAACCGCCGCATGCACTTGACTGTCAAAATTATTTAAAGCAGCATCGCTGACACTTACAACTTTGGATGCTCCATACTGACCTAATTGTCCAGCATTTTCGGCATCGCCTAAGGTTAATGCGACACATTGAGTACCCAAAACTTGGGCAGTTTTAGCTCCGTAGGTAACTGCTTCAAAAGCAGACTTTTTAAATTTACCTTTAGGACTTTCTGCATATACTAGTACCATATTGGTTGAAATTTTTTTGTTGAATAATAAAAGGTATCAGGTATTGGGTTTCTGGTGCTAGGTTGAACGACTGTGTACCGTAAACCATTATACCGTTTACCGTCTTAAATAACCTTTGCCTCCTCGTGCAATAATCTTACTAATTCATCCATATTTTCTGGATCAATCAATTTAACTGCTGATTTCGCTGGAGGTAATTCATAGCCTGCAACAACAGCTAAATCTGTTGCATCAGTTGCTGGAACTACTTTTAAAGGCTTACGCTTTGCCATCATGATTCCTCTCATGTTTGGAATACGTTGTTCTGCCAATCCTTTTGACGCACTTAATACGAAAGGCGTATCAACTGCTGCTACTTCTACACCACCTTCGATTTCTCTAGTAATAGTAGCTGTGTTGCCATCTACTTCCATGGCTGTAGCAAAAGAAACATAAGGTTGGTCTAATAATTCTGCCACCATTCCACCTACTTCTGAACCATTATAGTCAATAGTTTCTTTTCCTAAGAAAACCATATCGTATCCTTCTGCTTTAGCGTGCGCAGCAATTTGCTTTGCTACGAAAAGCGAACTTTTAGGCTCTGCATCAATTCTGACTGCATTATCTGCACCGATAGCTAAGCCTTTTCTAATAACGGTATCATTAGCCTTTGGGCCAACATTGAGAATCGTTACAGATCCACCTGCTTTCTCTTTTAATTCTAAAGCTCTTACTAAGGCATACCATTCATCATAAGGATTCATGATGAAATTGACACCAGCTTCATTAAACTGCGTATTGTCGCCCGAAAACGATATTTTTGCGGTTGTCTCGGGAGTTTTACTTACACAAACTAATAATTTCATATTTTCTATTTGTGGTTATAATATAAGTGCTTACTGATTAGTTAGAAAGATATTACTAGATTGCTTCAACCTTGATTATCTTTATGTCTTAACTACGCTAACTCAATAAGTATTTATTTGAAAATGTTTTAAATTGTTGATTTTGATAAAATTACGCATTTTGAAAAAAATAGTTTAACAAAATCACGCTATTTAAACCGCAAATATACTTATTTTGTTTTCAAATAAAAACCTGTTCTAGCGAATTTTCGCTAAAAATGATTTTACCATGACCAATTCTAGACTTGCGAAATTGATGGACTTTCTAAAAGAGAGTCCAGATGATTCATTTATCTTATTTGCTATTGCTAAAGAACACGAAAAAGTAGGTGCACAGAAAGCAGCCTTGGAATATTACGAAAAATTGACAGTCATCGACCCCGATTATGTTGGAACTTATTATCATTTAGGTAAATTGCGGGAAGAAATGGAAGCGGTAGATGCCGCATTAGAAACGTATCAAAAAGGTATTGAAATAGCTAAGAAAATAAAAGACCAACATGCTTTGTCCGAATTAATGGGGGCAAAGATGAATTTGGAAATGGAATTATAAAATGGCTAAGGGGCAAGGGCGAGAGGGCAAAGGGTTGCCCTAAGTTCTAAGCCCTTTGCCCTAAGCAAAATATAAATGAGTATTACTAAAACTGAAATAGTAGCGTATCTAAAAAATTTGCAAGATGATATTTGTCGGCAATTAGAAAATGCTGACGGAATAGGCAAATTTCAAGAAGATAAATGGGAAAGACCAGGCGGTGGCGGTGGTCGTTCAAGAGTTATTCAAGGTGCTTTAATTGAAAAAGGGGGCGTGAATTTCTCGGCAGTAGAAGGTAATTTACCTGAGAAAATAAGCCAAGCCTTAAATTTACCTGCTTCTCAATTTTTTGCGACGGGCGTATCGATTGTTTTACATCCTGTTAGCCCAATGGTGCCGATTATTCATATGAATGTACGGTATTTTGAGACGGTCAATAAAGAAAATCCTGACCAGACAACTTGGTGGTTTGGTGGTGGTATTGACTTAACTCCACATTATGTGGTGAAAGAAGACAGTCAGTTTTTTCACCAAAGTTTAAAAGCGGCTTGCGATAAACATGATGCTAATTATTACCCAAAATTCAAACAATGGGCAGATGATTATTTTTATATTAAACACCGAAAAGAAACGAGAGGCATAGGTGGCATTTTTTATGATAGATTAAGCCATCAAGACGGATTTACAAAAGAACAACGATTTGATTTTATGCAAGCGGTGGGGAATTCATTTTGCCCGATTTACCTTCATTTAGCTGAAAAGAATAGGCACTTACCTTTTGGTGACCAAGAAAAAAACTGGCAATTCATTCGCCGAGGCCGTTATGTAGAATTTAATCTTGTCTGGGATAGAGGAACTAAATTTGGTTTAGATACCGATGGTCGAACAGAATCTATTTTGATGAGTATGCCGCCAGTTGCTAATTGGGTGTATAATCATCAAGTAGAGGAGGGGAGTCGAGAGGCGGAGACGTTGGGTTTATTAAGGAAAGGAGTAGATTGGGTGTAAAAAGTAGTTACTTTGGATTGGAAGTTTAGATATTTATAATTCTAAAATCAAATTTGATTATTAAATAACATTTGAATGTTATTGTTCATCATAAGAAAAATAGTGAGATGGGTAGATTATTTAGATTAATTTATATTTTAGGGGCATTTATTATTTTGAGTTGTGGAAGCAAAGAGACAATTTTGCCAGAGAAACCTGAATTTTATTTTGATGGTATTATGAATGATAGGCCCATTAAATTGATAAAAGAAGAAGCGTTTTCTAGTCTTGGAGCTCTTTTCAACAACAGCACTACGGGGAATAATGACCAAACATTTATTCATTCTTATCAAGGTAACGCCATTAGGAATAAGGACACATTGATGGAGATTGTTATTTATTTTCCTTGGGAAATTACTTCTAAAACGAATATACTTGGCTTGACTGGAAAAAGAATTCAAGGAAGTAGAGAAGACTCGAACGCGGAGAGAGGAACGCCAAGACAGTCTATAGCTGCAACTATTCGACTTACTATTAATGATACATTAGAATATGCAGGTTTTGAAGAAGTTTATGAAATGAATGAACTTATTATCAATGAAGTTGTAGAGGATAATTCTTTTGAGATTTGGGATTCTTTGAAAGATGATGATATTTCCGCTACGTATTATGTTAAGGGAGCAGCTTCTTTTAGTACTCTAAAAACTAAAATTGTCAATAATGAAGCAATTGTTGAAGAAACTGATAGGTTTATAAAAGGAGAATTTGCTATTAGGCTTTTGGCTTTTGGTGAATAGTACAAACTAAAAAAATATTGGAATGGATAATTTGACTTCAAAAATAAAAGGGCATCAAAGGATTCTAGAAAGCTATATTCGAGGTCTAGCTAAACAATATAATAGTTCTTTAGGTAGCGATAAAAATTACCACGCTATCATTGATTTAAAAACCAACCATTTTCAATTTGTTAAAATGGGCTGGCATAACAATGAATTCTTTTTTAATGTTTTAATTCATTTAAGTATTAATGAAATAACGGGCAATATTTGGATACAGCAGAATAATACAGAAATAGAAATAGACGTCGAACTAGGGAAGATAGCAAAAATTCCCAAAACTCATTTTGTATTAGGTTTTTATCCTGAATATGTTCGGAAGTATTCTGGTTATGCTATCGCCTAAATTTTGGATTGCGTTATTTGCATTTATTTAACCAACATCTTCCTTAGATGCTGCTCAATCTGGACTCCACCCAGGCGGCTTAATCAAATACAAAAATTTATTTTTCCAGCCTTTAGCCTTCGCCATTTGATTAAATAAACGGGTGAAACCGTGAAAGAAAACAACAAAAGGATTAACAGAATCAATTGGTTCAGATACTCCGTATCGAACTTCCTCTTCTTCTGCTATAAAAGTACCAAATAATCTATCCCAGATAATTAAAATACCTCCGTAATTCATGTCCCAATATTGTCGATTTACCCCGTGATGTACACGATGATGAGAAGGGGTATTAAAAATATACTCAATTGGTTTAGGCAATTTTTTGATGACTTCTGTATGCAAAATAGCTTGATAAGTTTGTACAAATAATTCAGCTGCTAGTAATAACCAAGGATTGAAACCCAACATGACAATTGGTAAAGAAAATAGAATGGGAAATATAGCATCTAGCGGCCCAAAGCGATAGGCGACTGACATATTAAAATGGGGAGAGCTATGATGAACCGTATGTGTTGCCCAACCTAATCCGATTCGATGCATCAAGCGATGGTCCCAATAATAAGCAAAGTCAGCTAATAGAATACAACTGATAATGGTCACAAAATTTAGCGGTAAATGCCAGATGCTCATATTTTCGAAGACCCAAAAATATAATTGATATAAAAATAACACCCCTAAGACAATTTCCATCCCAATAAAAATGACCAAAGTGATGATATTGGCTATAGAATCCCCCACCAAATTCCAATTCATTCGCTTCATCAAGGTATATCGAATCAACTCTAAAATGAAGAATGGGATAATGACGTAAAATAAACTGCCCTCATTGGCAAAACTAAACCAATATTCAATTTCACTTTCTGTCCATAGTTCGTTAAAAAAATTTGTTGCTTCGTCATAACCATAATTTGTCGTCATGGCATAAATATGTGGAAGGACTGCGAGAATAGTCAAGGTTGTAATTCCTTTGAAAAATAAGGTTTTGTTGCTCATTGCTTAGAATTATTTGTAGAAGTAGCTAAATTCAATACAAATGTAAATCAATCTTTTCTGAGTTTTTTTGATTTAAGTCAAAATGCAAAATAATTTTAGTAGGGTAAAAAGTACCCATTTCTTATCTATTTTAAACCTTTATTTATTTGTGACTTTTCTGTGAACATTGATTATTATCTTTACATCATCAATAAACAATCAATTTAAAACAACTAATCATGACAGCGAAATCCATCTTTAATTGGGCTTTAAGACTTATACCTGCAATCATTTTTTTACAAACCTTATTTTTTAAATTTACTGGGGCTCCTGAATCCGTTTATATTTTTGAGACACTTGGTTTAGAACCAGTTGGACGTATTGGTTCTGGAATTGCAGAACTAATTGCTGCTGTCTTGTTAATCATCCCTAGAACTACTTGGATGGGAGCACTATTAGGATTAGGCGTTATAAGTGGAGCTATCTTTTCTCATTTAACGAAACTTGGAATAGAAGTGCAAGGTGATGGAGGATTGCTATTTGGTTTAGCAGTTGTCGTTTTCGTTTCTTGTAGTATTTTGGTTTGGAAAAATCGAGCGGAAATACCAATTTTGAATAAATTAATTTGAATTCCGAAGAATTTATTATAGAAAAGAGGTGGAAAATACTCCTAGCAATTAGGTAACCTAAGTTGTGGAAAATCCAAATGGCTAAATTGTTTTATGATTATATTGTTAAAAAACCTAAGATATTGTCCAAAGATAGATTTCAACCTTGAACAAAATAGCAATTTAACAATACAACAATTTAACGGAACTTAGATTCAACTTTTATGCTAATTCTCCACCTCTTTTCTCTTTTTCAACGAACTGTTTTATTAATCAGGTAGCGCATAGGCAATAACTGAATCCCCTAATTTTGACCCACCACGTCCATGACCGCCTGCTGCTAAAACAATATACTGTTTTCCTGTTTTATCAATTCTATAAGTCATTGGTGTTGCTTGTCCTCCTGCGGGTAATCTAGCTTCCCATAATTGTGCTCCAGATTGTATATCAAAACCACGGATATAATCATCTAAAGTGGCGGCAATAATAATTAATCCACTAGCAGTAATAATAGGGCCACCTAAATTGGGTACGCCATATTTTATTTTTAATGGAACGGGGGCCAAATCTCGAACTGTCCCAAAAGCATCCTGCCATAAAATATCGCCAGTTTTTAAATCAATAGCTGCTAAAGTTCCCCAAGGTGGGGGATTGCATGGTAAGCCTAAAGAAGATAAAAAGGCCTCTCTTCTCATAGCATAAGGCGTTCCTTTTTGTGGAGTGATTTCTACATTTGGAAAATCCTTTTTAGCTTGCTCATATTCTGTTTTAGGTAATAAGGTAACAACCCAAGCTAAATCCATGACATTGGCTACCAAAATTTGTCGTTTTTTATCAACAGCTATTCCTCCCCAATTGGAACCTCCTGAATTACCGGGGTACATTAACGTCGGTTGCCCAACTCTAGGTGGGGTGTAGGCTCCTTCATAATGCATTTTCTCAAATGCTTCCATACAATCTCCATTCATCCCTAAAGGTCCCCAAGCTTCCTCTTTAGTCATATTATGTCGAATCAATGGTAAAGGCTTTAACGGATATGGTTGAGTTGCAGAAGTAAATTCTCCCGGTACATTGGTTTGTGGAACAGGCCTTTCCTCAATGGGAAAAACAGGTTCGCCAGTCAGCCTATTTAAAATAAAGAACAAGCCCATTTTAGTAGCTTGTATGACTACAGGTATAATTTTGCCATCTTTTTCGACTTCGGTAAGTGTGGGTTGAGCAGGCACATCAAAATCCCAAAGGTCATGATGAACAGTCTGGAAATGCCAGATTACTTCACCCGTGGTTGCTTTAATTGCTACAATTGAACTGCCATAATAATCACTATTATTTCGTTGGCCGCCATAATAATCAGGAGAAGGATTACCCGTTGGCACAAATAATAAATCATTCGCTTCATCAACTGACATTGGTGCCCAAACATTTGGAGAACCTAATAAATATCCATTATCAGATATTAAATCTCGCTGTAAACTATCGGGTGGAGATAAATCCCAACTCCAAGTTAATGCACCTGATTTAGCATTATAAGCTCGAATTACACCACTTGGTGCATCTATTCTAGCATTATCAGATACTGCTGACCCAACTATTACTAAATTACCGATAATCGCTGGGGGAGATGTAACTTGGTATTCTCCCTTCCACAACTGTTCTCCAACACCTGATAATAAATTAATCTGTCCATTTTCCCCAAAATCTTTACAAGGCAAGCCTGTTTTTGCATCTAAAGCAATCAATCTAGCATCATTGGTCGCCGTGAAAATTCTACCTTGGCAGGGTGGATTTTGACAAGCTTTGTTTTCCCAATAAGAGACACCTCTACAAATTAATTGATTGGCATAAAATTGGGTTAAATCAATTTTTGGGTCGTAAGCCCAAATTTCTTTCCCTGTTTCAGGATTTAGGGCAATGACTCTATTAAAAGGAGTCGGAACATAGAGTGTTTTGTCTACCAAAATAGGAGTTGCTTCAAAGGCAGTTTTAGCAGCAATAGCTCCTTTACCATCCGAAACATCACCTGTATGGTATTCCCAAGCAACTTCTAAGTGCTCAATATTTTGAGGCGTAATTTGGTTAAGTGAAGAATAGCGTTCTCCTCCTACATTGCCTCCATAAGCTACCCAATCACTAGTTGGTCCTGTATAATTTATGTCTAAAGTAGCTTCTTGGCAACTAAATAATCCAGTTATTATTAGAAAGAAAAAGAACGGATTAAGGGAATTTATATTTTTCATAATTTTGATTTGAGGTCAAGAAAATAATGAAGTACTATGAATACAAAACTAAAAAGCCTCTAACCATTAATCCTATTCATTTCTACAAAACCTGACGGATTTTAAAATCCGTCAGCATTTTAACGATAATTAGGGTAAATGTTCTTTTCTATAGGCGGTAGGCGTTAAGCCAGTAATTTTTTTGAAGGCCTTATTAAAAGGAGTAAGCGAAGTATAGCCTGTTTCATAGGCTATTTCCATTATGGTTAATTCCTTTTTATTTGGATTTGAAAGTATTGTGCAAGCATCTTTAATGCGGTAATTATTGATGAACTCATTGAAATTCTTGAAGCCTAATTGTTGATTAATGAGTTGGCGTAATTTATATTCTTTTGTGTGAAGTTCCTCGGCCAATTGACGAATAGTTAACCCTTCTTTTAAATAGATTTTTTTATCAATTTCCTTATTTAATTTAGATAACACCTGTTCATCTATGGCTTTTAGTGAGCTACCTAATTTAATGGTTTTCGTTTCTTCAAAAAAATTAGATTTTAAAGCCAATTGATTAATAACAAAGTAAAAAACAGAAAAAGTAATTAATATTTTTTGAATTAATTCTATTAATTGAGGTAAATTATCGTGTTGTAATGCCATTAAAGAAGCCGTCGTAAGCAACATGATAATAGAAGTAATCATAATAAACGGATACCGAAACTGTAATCTAGGTATGACTAAATCTGCCTCATAATTACGAATAGCTTCTAAAATGCCCATCAGTACAAAAAATAGAGACAATATATAAGGAGGTAACTTCGCTATGGTTTGCCAATCTTCTGTTAAATTTCCCCATACTATTCCATTTAAAAAATAAAGGGAATAGTGTAAAAGAATTATTCCAATTGTCCAATAAGTGTAAGTGGGTTGCCATTTAAAGGAATCATCAAATAAGGATTTGCTAAATAACCAAAAACTTAGTGGTAAGGCTACTGAGAAGGGAAGAAGGGCTAAAAAAAGAGGACGATTTTCAAAGATTGGTGACCAATAAGCTAATAAATAGGCAATTGCACAGCAACCAAAAAAGATGGTCACCCAGACTTGACTGCTTTTATTTTCTTTTTTTGATAAAAAGAGAAGTAATAAAATGATTTGGCTGAGTGCAGTAAATCTTAATATATCTATAAATATTTGCAAATACTATTTGATTAAACATAGCTTGAAAAAGAAGTGAAAATATAGAAAAATTTATATTAAAGGAACTTTAACGCAAATAATTCCACATTTGATAAACGGCTAATAATGTCCAAACGCTAATCATAAACCAGTATAATTTAGGATTTTCTCTCTTTGTTATAGCCTCCACAAAATGAATTTCACCTGTTCTAAAAATATGGATGAGGCCTAATAAAATAAATATTGCCCAAAACCAACTCCAATCAAAATAGATGGCAAAACCCATTAGAATTAAGGCTAAAATAGTTCTCCACTTTTTCATTTATTAATAACTGTTTAATGTAGGGTAAAACACGGGCAAAAAAGAATAAATGGCCAATAGTATCCAAGTTGTGATGATTGCCCAATATAATATTGGATTTTTACTTTTTTCAATAAATTCTATAAAGTAAGTAGTTCCTGACCTAATATTACTAACTGCCCACATCAGAAACAAAATCCCCCATATCCATTGCCAATCTTGCAATAGGGCAATATAAAGAAAAAGTAGACCAATGATACTTCGCCATTTAATGGTTGTTTTGGTAGGCATATTTGTTGTTTGTTAATAGTAATGCTCAAAGGTAAAAAGCTAAAGCAATTCTTTTTTTGACATAAATCAAAAACAGCTATTTTTTATTCATTTTGACATAAGTCAAAAGAACTTTGATAAAACCAATCCATCTTTGCAGTAGAAAAAGATTAATAGCTAAGTGAGGCTAGAAAATAGCTCGAACAACTGTAATATGTAGGGAATTAAATACAAAATGTTCAATTTATTTTTTATCCGTTACTAAATCTCATCACAATGAAAAAAGAAAAATTAATGAGCCTGCTACTTTGGCTTTGTGGTTATACTACTCACGCACAAGTATACGACGATTACATCGGCGCAGGTCACGTAGAAGGCGTCACTATCTTATCAAGTTCAAACGAAGGACAAATGGATGCAAATAAAACCATTAGTGGAAGTGGTTTTACCATTGATGAATACCAAGCTGCAAGATTTCTAGGTTTTGCTTCGCTCGGAGCTAATTTTGAAACTATCCAAACGGTCGCGAATCAAGGTATTTCAAATTGGTTAGATGAACAATTTAATCAAACCCCCCAAGTCAGTTTCAAAGATACTACTTGGATGATTTGGGAACATTTTTACCCACAGTATATCAATTTGTATGGTCGAAACTTTATTGAGAATCACGGAGATGCGGTTGTCCCTTATTGGTATTATTGGAAAATGGCGTGGTGGCATAATATAATGACTTCGGATGACCATCTGCGACAACGAACTGCTCAGGCATTGAGTCAAATATTTGTGGTTTCTGAAAAATCTAATTTGCAATTAAGTGGGCCAGGCTTGGCAGATTATTACGATATGCTCTATAAAAATGCTTTTGGAAATTTCAGAGATTTACTCTATGATGTTTCTTTGCATCCAATGATGGGCTTTTATTTGAGTCATTTGGATAACCCTAAATCTGACCCAGTTAATAATATTCATCCTGATGAAAATTACGCTAGAGAAATCATGCAATTATTTTCTATTGGTTTATTTGAATTGAATTTGGATGGCACTAGAAAACTAGATGAACAGGGGCAACCTATACCAACTTACGATAATAAGGACATTAAAGAGTTTGCCAAAGTATTTACAGGTTTGACTGCAGCAGGCTATTATTGGCCTTGGGAAGATTATTCCTTTTTACCACCAGAATTTGGTAATAAAGAATTTAATTCCCCAGTTTCGACCATTACTTGGGAACCAATGGTTGCTTTTGAAAATCAGCACGAACAAGGAATTAAAAATCTATTGAATGGACAAGTAGTTCCTGCTGGTCAAACTACATTAGAAGACATTAACGATGCTATTGATAATTTATTTAACCATCCTAATGTAGGCCCTTTTATTGGTAAATTATTGATTCAACGATTGGTGAAATCTAACCCATCTCCAGCTTATGTTGCTAGAGTAGCTACCAAATTTAATGACAATGGGGTAGGCGTAAGAGGCGATATGCAAGCCTTTATTAGCGCCATACTGACGGATGCCGAAGCCCTTGATTGTTCTTGGGAGGACGATGCCCATCATGGAAAATTAAGAGAACCTTTATTGCGGTATACGCAAGCTATGCGTGCTTTTAATGCCCAGAACCAATCGGGTAGAATGTGGAATTGGGGCTATTTATTTGACGAGGCGGTAGACCAAGGTATTCTAGCTTCACCAAGTGTGTTCAATTTCTATTTACCAGAATTTCAACCAAACGGCCCCATTTCTGATGCCGATTTAGTGGCACCAGAATACCAAATTCATACTTCGGCAACCTCTATTAATTTTATCAATTTAGCCTACGATTGGTTTATTAAGGAATATTACATGGAAGTGGCAACGCATGCAGGGAATGATTCCCATAATGCCCCCAGTTATAATGAAAATGATTTAGACCCTGTAGATTACGTTTTTCTAGATTTAACGGGTGAATTGGCGATTGCTAATGACCCTGCTGCTTTGGTAGAACGACTAAATTTAATCCTAACAGGTGGTGCTTTTTCGGAAGTTACTAAAACCAATATTATCAATGCCATTACGCCACTTTCTAGTGCGAATGACCGAGTAAAAGCAGCTTTGTATTTATCGGTTATTTCCCCTGACTATAGTATTCAAAAATAGCTACAAGATGACAGGATTATATAGGATTTACATGATGAGCAAGCGATTTTTGCCTCAAGCGAGTGAATCGCAACGCGGATGGGAGGGCATTTTAAAACAACAGGATTAATAGTATTTGTTTACTCGTATTATCGAATTCAATCATTTACCGTTCATCATTCATCATTAAAAACATGTATCACAAAATAAATAGAAGAAATTTTTTAGGACAAGCCTCTTGTGCGGCTATTGGTTCGACTACTTTATTATCCACCATTTTAAATATGGGCGTAGCCAATTCCTTAGCTGGAATGACGACTCCTGCGCTTTCCGCAGGAGGAGATTATAAAGCCATGGTTTGTATTTTATTAGCAGGCGGTAATGACAGTTTTAATATGTTAGTGCCTAGAAATGGCAACCATTATTCAGAGTATGCCAACACTAGGTCCAATTTAGCCTTGCCACAGGGAGATTTATTGCCTTTAAACTATACCGATTCCAATGGGAAACAATTTGGTTTGCATCCTTCCATGCCAGAAGTACAAACCCTATTTAATAATAATAAATTGGCGTTTATTAGTAATGTTGGGACTTTGATTGAACCGACGACTAAAACCCAATATTTAAACAAAAGTAAACCAGTTCCAGTAGGTCTTTTGTCCCATGCTGACCAAATTCAGCAATGGCAAACTTCCATTCCGCAGACTCGGTCCTCAAAAGGGTGGGGCGGACGAATGGCAGATATTTTGCATGCAGGAAATGCAAATCAAAATATCTCCATGAATATTTCTTTATCTGGTACTAATATTTTTCAAGTTGGAAACCAAACTGCAGAATATGCTATTAGAGCATCGGCTGGTGGTAGTGTGGGAATTAATACTTATGATGGCACAAGTGCCTTAGACATGGCGTTAAAGCAGGGAACGGAAAGTTTATTAGCTCAACAATACCAAGATATTTTCAAGTCCACATTTACCAATAAAATTACCGATTCTCAATCGAATCATGTTGAGTTTAGTGCAGCGATTAATCAAGCCCCAGTTATCAATACTGCGTTTTCAGATAATGCTGTTTCGGCGAATATGGAACTGATTGCTAAAACGATTGCGGTTAGGGATGTATTGAATGTCAAACGACAAACCTTTTTTATCACTATTGGTGGTTGGGACCATCATGATGAAGTATTGAATAATCAAGTAGCCATGCTAAGTGTGGTGAGTAAAGCTTTATCTGAATTTCAGACGGCGATGGAAGAATTGAACCTTTCTGATTGTGTAACAACTTTTACTGCTTCTGATTTTGGTAGAACCTTGACTTCTAATGGCAATGGCAGCGACCATGCTTGGGGAGGTAATGTAATGGTTATGGGGGGAGCCGTTAATGGTGGACAAATCTTTGGAGCATATCCTTCTCTTGCATTAAATAGCAATGATGATGTTGGTGGAGCTATTTTATTGCCAACCATTTCTACAGACGAATATTTTGCCGAATTATCCAAATGGTTTGGCGTTTCCAACGGAGATTTGAGTTATGTGCTACCAAATATTGGTAATTTTTATGAGGCGACTAGTAATGAATTGCCTATAGGTTTTATGAATGTTTAAAACAATAAAAATGCAACTTCCAAAAATAATTATTTGTTTGTGTATCAGTTTCACTTTAACCCAATCTCTGGCGGCACAATGTCTAAGTGATGAACATTCAACGAATGAAAAAGACAGTTGGTTATCTTGTCAAACTTCGGCGATTCCTAATGGCGAAACGACGACTGCTTATCATTGGATTTACTATGACCTTGGCTATAATTATGCTTTAGGTAAAGTAAAAATATGGAATTATAATGTTCTTGACCACACGGGAAATGGCATTAAAGATGGGGAGATTTTTTATTCAGCAGATGGAGAAAATTGGGTTTCTGGAGGCCTTTTTAGAATTCCAGAAGCTAGTGGGCAAAACGATTATAATGGTTGGGAAGGAATCGATTTAAAAGGAATAGTAGCCCGATTTATTAATATTGTTGCTTATACTAATTGGGAAAATACCACTTGTACAGGGTTATCAGAGGTTCGATTTAATGTAGTAGAGCAGACTACTTCCATTGTTGAAAGTCAATTAACTAGTTCAGAAATGCTTGTTTTTCCTAATCCAACTAATCAGGTTTTATCTGTTTCCACAAAAAATAATCAACCAATCAAAGAATTTATTTTATTAAATAATGCAGGCCACGAAATTTTAAGACGAAATAATTTGAGTGCCTCCTTTACAATTGATGTTAGTACTTTTTTATCAGGAATGTACTATGTCAAGGTGTTGACGGAGAACCAAGAATATTTGGTATCCAAATTTGTGAAAATAAATTAGTGGATGACCAATCACATCATGTTTGCCTGATTTTGTTTTACAATTGAACTAGCCAAATTGGAAATGAAAATTATTCCGATTAAAATACGGAACAGGTTCGGTTGATTTTAAAAAGAGCTTTAGCTCTGCCACCGTCTGTAGAATTAGAATGATTAAAAGATTCCTGAAGGGGCGTAGCCTCGGCACCATAATAATAAACGGTGTCGGAGCGATGCTCCTTAATAAAATACTAGGACATTACTGAATCTACAGACAGGGGCGGGGCGATGCCCCTCAACTACGGATAATTTACAGCCCCAATAAATTTGGCTGTTACGAGTGGCCCCCAACTCCTTATTTCTTACTGGACAGTTCACAAGTAATAATTTATCTCTAAACCTTATTTAAGTTTATGAAAAATACATTCCTTATCCCTTGGGTAAGCCTATTATTACTATGTTTAGTCGTAAATAATTCCCTTTCTGGGCAATGTAATTCCACAGCCTATTCCACTAAACCAAAAGACAGTTGGTTGTCCTGCCAAACAAGCATGAATCCGAATAACAGTCGAGGAGATAGCCATTGGTTAAAGTATGATTTAGGCTACGTTTATGAATTAGGAATGACCAAATTTTGGAATTATAATGTGACAAACTTAACAGGAAGAGGATTCAAACAAGTAGCCATAGATTATTCTTTAGATGGGGTGAGTTGGATAGCGGCAGGTGTTTTTCAATTGCCAGAAGCGGATGAAAATGCAAATTATGCAGGTGTAGAAGGAATAGATTTGTCCAATATTACGGCAAGATATGTCTTGATAACTGCCCTTAGTAATTGGAATGGTGGAATTTGTGCAGGATTAAGTGAAGTCAAATTTGAGGTTAGCAATCCAAGTAGTACTTGTGGAGATTTTATAGTTACTCAAAAGATAGAAGGCGAGACTATAACCGCGGGTGTCTATTATGGTACAAACGAAATAGACGTAGATGGTACGGTGAAAACAGCGACGGAGGTTATGGTTAAATCAGCTAACTCTATTAACTTAAAGGTAGGATTTACCGTTGAGGCAGGGAGTCAGTTTTTAGCTAAAATTGAGCCTTGTAATAGTTTGAAAAATTCCGAAGCCGGCAATCAACATAGACAAACTCTTACTCCATTAGAAAATAACTCAACTATTACGGATATTCGAATTTATCCTAACCCAACAGTTCATTTATTGAATATAGATTTGGGTGAAATAGAAATTACTGATTTAATGATACTAAATAGTACGGGGCACGAAATTCTAAGAAGAACTGGCGATGAAAAGATACAACAAATAGATGTTTCTCAATTGCCTGCTGGCATGTATTTTATTAATGTATTAACCAATCGTCAGCAATTAATTACCAAACGATTTATTAAACCAGGCTTATAAATTTAGGTTATTTTTTAGCTCGAATCCGACTTAATGTTTCTTGAGAAATGCCTAATAAGGAGGCTATATGCCCCAGATTGACCCGTTGTGTGACATCAGGAAAAGTAGACAATAATAAATCATATCGTTCCTTTGCGGTCATAAATAAATATCCTTTATAAAAAGCATCTAAATAGGCTAATTGTTGTTCGACCATTTTTCTGCCCAAACGTTCAAATCGAGGATTTTTAAGATATAAATTTTCCAAATCGTTTTTGCTGAAAGAAATGAGGGTAGCAGCTTCCACTATTTCCAAATTTTCAAAAGAAGGTTTGGCGTCTAAATAACTGTACCAAGTGGTAAAAGGCGTATTTTCTTGGTAGATCCAAGAAGTAATGTCTTTGGCATTATGGTAATAAAAGGTTCTGGCGGTTCCTGTTTCTAAAAAATAGAGGCGGTGAGCTACTTGTCCTTCTTTTACTAAAATGCTGCCTTTGGGTAAGGTTTCTATTTTTGCTATCTGTTCTATTTGTTCCAGCAGTTCTTGGTATAATGGGACATTAATTGAAGAAAATATTTTTTTGAAGCGATTCATTTTTTGGTTTATTTAAACAAAAAAGAGGCACTTAAACAAGCGCCTCTTTTTTATAGGTAGATGAATTTTAATTTATAGCACATTTTAACGGTGAACTAAAGTTCACCTGTACTAAGAAAAATACCGAAAATCATGTCCATCCTCAATATTCATTAACGTCTCATAAATCAATTTAATCACCCCTTCTACATCTTTCTTATGCGCCATTTCAACGGTTGTATGCATATAGCGTAGAGGCAAAGAAATCAATGCAGAAGGAACACCACCATTTGAATAAGCAAAAGCATCTGTATCTGTTCCTGTACTTCTAGAAGCGACTTCTCTTTGAATATCAATTTTATGCTTTTCTGCGGTATCGGTAATTAAACCTAATAGTTTATTATGCACCGCAGGGGCATAAGTGACAGAAGGGCCATTGCCTGCCTTGACATCTCCATGCTTCTTGACACTCACTAATGGTGTATGGGTATCATGCGTCACATCCGTTACGATGGCTACATGAGGCTTAATGGTATCTGCAATCATTTGTGCTCCTCTTAAACCAATTTCTTCTTGGACAGAATTAACAATACAAAGTCTATAAGGTAAGTCAATCTTATTTTCTTTGATTAATCGAGCCACTTCTGCAATACAAAAACCACCCATTTTATTATCTAATGCCTTACCGACATAATATTTTTTGTTCAATACTTCCATTTCGTCCACATAGGTAATCACACAACCTACATGGATACCCATTTTTTCGACTTCTTCTTTATCTTCCGCTCCTACATCGATGAAGATGTTTTCTACAGTTGGTGCTAAATTGGCATCTTTTCCTTTTCTAGTATGAATTGCTGGCCAGCCAAAAACGCCTCGCACATATCCATTTTTGGTATGAATGTTTACTCTTTTAGAAGGCGCAATCATTTGATCAGAACCTCCATTTCTCATTACCCCAATAAAGCCATCATCTGAAATATGATGTACAAACCAAGAAATTTCATCCGCATGTCCTTCAATGACAACCGTGTACTCTTTTTCTGGATTGATAATTCCATAGACTGTTCCGTAATTATCTATTTTCCAATCATCAATGTAGGGTTTGATGTATTCCAACCATAACTTCTGCCCTGGTGCCTCAAAGCCAGTTGGAGAAGCATTATTTAAATATTTCTTTAGAAATTTCTCTGATTTTGCAGTAATGAGCTTCATTAAATGTGGTTTTGTAATCAGTTTTTTATGACTAAAATTAAATCCTGCAAATAGTATTATGGATTGAATTTTAGGTGTAAATGTCAGTTGTTATTGTTCTAGGGGAGTAAAAATGCACAAATGTATAATATATTATAAAAATATTAATACGATTTAATGATTTTTTGTCCGTTTAATGAACTTTAATTTTTCTCTTGGATAAGGTGATGGGAGATTATTTGATGGTATTATAGATGAGTTTGGTAACTAGTATTCGTTTGTAGGTTGTTGAACAACTACTTACGAGCATTCCCTGCATTGACTTTTTTTCGCCAATTTTTGAGCAATTCTACGTCGGATTCCGCTATAAAGTTTGTTTTTAAGGCCTCATTTATTAAAATATCATAGTTTGAGAGCGTTTCTAGCTGATAACCAGCAGTTTTGAATGCATTTTTAGCCTTATCAAAACCATAAGTAAAGATGGCAGCGATACCCACTACTTCTGCTCCCGCATCCACTAAAGCATCAATTGCTTTTAAAGAACTTCCACCTGTAGAAATTAAATCTTCAATCACCAAAACTCGCTCTCCTTTATTCAAGGCACCTTCGATTTGATTTTGACGACCATGTTTTTTTGCCTTGTCTCGTACATAGATAAAAGGCAAATCTAGGGCATCCGCTAAAAGCGCACCGTGAGCAATTCCTGCAGTAGCAACACCTGCAACTTTATCAAATGTTGGAAATTTTTTGGAACATTCCGCAAAGGCCGCTTTGACGTAATTTCTAGCTTCTGGATGGGATAAAACGATTCTATTATCGCAGTAAATGGGAGATAAAATACCCGAAGCCCAAGTGAATGGGGTTTGAGGACTAAGCTTAATTGCTTTAATTTGCAGCAATCTTTTGGCAACTTCAGCAGCTATATTCATCTAATCTAATTTTTATTGGATAGCAGCCTGCCGAGAAATAACAAAAAGGTCTAATTTTCAGTAAATGAATACAGAAGTAACGTCGGACTGAATAATTTGACAAAACTGTTAAGTCGTTGTTTTAACTAATTGATTAACAGTTGTTTAATTCGTTTCTCCCAAAGGGCGTTTATATCATTTAAAATTCTCTAAGCAAAAATTTTGGCAAATGTACGAAATTCATATCAATGAAACCCCATTAATTCTCCTTCAAAATGACGAATTGGTTACAGATTCTTTAGATCTGACCAAAAATCTATTGATTCGCTATAATGGAAAAGCCCGATCGCTGATGAACCCAATTGATATGTTAGAAAAAACAAAGCGACTGGATTCTATCACAGTATATCATCATGATGTGGAACAATTAAAAGCAGATTTTGAAAGTTTGTATAAAATTTTAGAAGCGGGTGGGGGAGTGGTCGCTAATGAAAAAGGAGAAATCCTGACGATGTATCGCAGAGGTTCTTGGGATTTACCCAAAGGCAAAATTGACAAGGGGGAAACCAGAGAAGCGGCCGCCATTAGAGAGGTCCAAGAGGAAACTGGTTTGGGCGTAGTGGAATTAGGTGATTTTTTGTTAGAAACGAATCATACGTACAAAAACCGAAAAGGCAAACGTGTCATTAAGCGAACTTATTGGTACAAAATGACCACAAAGGAAATAGATTTAAAACCTGAAATTGAGGAAGATATTGAATTGTGTGAATGGATGTCCGTTGAAGCATTTTTGCAGAAACGACCGTTGTATAATACGATTAGGGTGGTCATTGATGCTTATTTGGGGAAAGGCTAATGAGCAATGGCGGAGAGGTAATCAAACGAATAATTCCAGAATAAAGCCCATTAAATCAGACCGTAGCCATTTCTTTGGAAATAATTTTTATCTTTGGTTCTGACGACGCTTATAAAGTCGATTAACTAAATAATAATATAGCAATGAAACGAAGAACCGCCATTAAAAACTTAGCAGTAGGAACAGGTGCCATGACTGCCCTCGTGAATCAATCCTGTGCATCCTCAACCGAAACTGCTG
The DNA here is from genome assembly GCA_965277445.1 of Saprospiraceae bacterium. Lineage (GTDB taxonomy): Bacteria > Bacteroidota > Bacteroidia > Chitinophagales > Saprospiraceae > JAFMDF01. The sequence continues at coordinate 2,314,587 of CBDICY010000013.1, forward strand.
AAAAAAATCAAGTTATCGAAACTTCAACTTTAAAAGGAAATGTCAATCATTCTGTTTGTCGCTGGTGTTACTCCAAGACCCCTTTAGAGGCATTAATTGATTCTTCTAAGGATATGGGCATTAAATCCATTGAAATTACGAAACCTGCAGAGTGGGACGTGATTGTAAAAAATGGACTCACCGTAGGCATGGGAACAGCTGACTTTATTAGCCTGACCGATGGGATGAATAATCCTAAAAATCACGAAAAAGTATTAAAACCTTATTATCAGTTAATTGAGAAAGCAGCAGATATGGGCATTCAAAACATTATCTGTTTTTCGGGTAATAGAAATGGATTAGATGACCAAACAGGTTTGGAAAACTGTGCGGTTGGCTTAGATAAAATTGTGAAGCATGCGGAAAAGCATGATGTGATGATAGCCATGGAGTTATTAAACAGTAAAGTCAATCATAAGGATTACCAATGTGATAAAACACCTTGGGGTGTGGAATTGGTTGAAAAAATTGGTTCGCCTAACTTTAAATTGCTCTATGATATTTACCACATGCAAATCATGGAAGGAGACGTTATTGCGACGATTAAAAAGTACCAAGATTATATCTGTCATTATCATACGGGCGGCGTACCTGGGCGAAATGAAATTGATGAAACCCAAGAATTGTATTACCCTGCTATTATTAAAGCGATTGTAGATACAGGTTATAAAGGATTTTTAGGACAAGAATTTATTCCTACTTGGGATGATAAGATGGCTGCTTTGAAGCATGGAGTGATGACTTGTGATGTTTGATTAGTTGATTATGATTTAAATTGATGGAATAGTGACTACGTGTAGTCACTATCCAGAAGTTGTGCTCCATCAAGAAGAAAATAAAGAAACTGCTTTTCCATCAAAAGATGTATCCAAAACAGAATCCAACATAAAATTGGCAATATCTTCCCGACTAATAAACATTTTTCCAGCAGGTTCATTTGAATTGCGAAGGATATATCCACGAGCAGGCTTATTATTCAAAACAGCGGCTCGCATAATGACTGATTTTACATCTTTTGCTTGAGAAATTAATTTTTCAGCTCGTTCCATATCAGCAAAAATTTCGCTACCAACTAATGGAAAAGTAACTTTAACAATAAAGGTCCAAAGCCAAGATTTTTTGCATTGAATTACAGAATCACCTAAACCAACGGCAGACATATGAATAAATCGAGGCTTAGATTTAGAAGCTTGGATAGCTTTTAGAATAACTTCAACTCCTTTTTCAACAATATAATTAGGCTTCTTATTAGTCCCTAAAGAAGATAAAACTACATCACAATCTTCAACTAATTTTTTCAAAGTATCCAAATCAGAAACACTCCCTTTGACAATCTCGATTTTGTCTTTATACTCATCAAGTTTTTGTGGAGTTCGAGCTAATACTTTAATATTAAAATTGCGTTGTAAAGCATTTTGAAGAACAAATTTTCCAGTAGTACCAGTTGCGCCAATAATTGCTATTGTAGTATTTTGATTATCCATATCGGTTGAAAATTTAGATTTAATGCAAAACTACTGAATGTATACTATATAATGTATAGTACTATATCAAAGTATAGTGTATCTTTGTTCAAAACTTGTTCATGAATAAAGAATTGAAAGAAAAGATTGCTGAATTTAAAAGCTATAGAATAGATAAACCTCCTTTGGAAATAATTGAACATTACAAAAATGAATTACAAGCGATTCAAGATACTTTGGAAATAGTATCGGGAAGGTGGAAAATGCAAATAATCTCTCTTCTTTGCAATGGAGAATTTAGATATTCAGAGTTAGAAAAAGGACTACCTAAAATTACTCCCAGAATGCTCTCTAAAGAGTTAAGAGATTTAGAACAAAATGAATTGATAATTAGAAAGGTCTATGATACAATTCCAGTAAAAGTAACTTATAAGCTTGCAGATTATGGATATACTCTTGTACCATTAATTATAGAATTAACAAATTGGGGAATGGAACATAGAAAATATATAATGAAGAAAAAATAAAGAAGTCGTCTCCGTAAAAAACGGGTTATTAGCGAAAAATTGATTGCTCCGTAAAACGCTTTAGAAGATTTATGTATAAAAAAAATATAATTTTATGTCAGACGTAGTAAAAACCTTTTTTGGATTTTTGGTTGGAATAGTAATTATGGAATTTTTATTTAGTTATTGCTATTCTTTGTATCTGGGTACAGAATATAATATACGCCCTCGTCAAATTATTATTTATTTGATTATGGGAATAGTCTTTAGTTTTTGGAAGGGTAGAAAGACTGTAAAGGAGAAATAAAAAATCGTCTCCGTAAAAAAGGATTACTAGCGAAAAATTGATTGCTTCGTAAAAACGATTTTCAAATTATACTCAGAGAAAAGGGAAGGCGGTGCTGAACAAAGTATCTATTTTCACCACTCCCTATGCGGTCGGGTTATTGCGTTTATTTTATGCGTTAAAACTTAGGACAAATAACCTTGCTCCGTCGCTTCCCACTCTGCGGAATAATATAAGTAAAAGAAGCTTCAAAAGCGCCCCGAGCATTAGAAGCAGGCGTCAATTGAGAAGTATTGATATCGTAACTAATGCCTAGTGTCCAAGTATTCATTTCCAGCATACTAGTGACCGTAAAGGCTTCAAAAGCGGCACTACTATTTTGCGTACCAGCGAGATGTGCCCAACCCCCAATTCGAAGTGCTAGGTCATTTTTTTCTCCAGAAGTATAGCGAAAGTTAGTCCCAATATTAATATCTGTGGCAGGACCTTGAAAATTAACAGAAGCAGCGGGGAGTATACTTAAAAATTCCGTCATGGCAATTTCTCCGCCTAAATGTCCGACGTAGCGTCGATTTAAACGATCTAGGCCATCTTCAAAAATAGAAATATTGGGCGTGTTGAGGTGATACATTGCGCCACCAAAATAGAAAGAGAAATCTGCTCCGACCATGTACCATAATAGTCCCGCACTAAAATCTGGATAAACTCTACCTGTGCGATTTTCTACCTCTCCAGAGGGCAAATTAAAATCTATGGCTACATTGCCTGCATCAAATTGTTCCGAAAACCACAAGTCACTCCAATCTAGGGAATGTTGTCCAACGCCTGCTTGCGCCCCTGCTACTAAATAATAACTTCTTTGTTTGTTGCCTCCTAAATATTTCATAAAAGCAAGATTTGCTTGCCCTTTGGTTCGTTTTAATCGAGAAAGGCCCGCTTCATCTTGTAGGCCACTAAAACCGATGGATAAATAATCGTTTCGTCCCACATTCATTCGATAGTCATAATGGACGGCAAGTGTACGGAAAGGCACATCGTTTAAGACAGAAGACCATTGATCTCTATAGTTGACGATAAAGCGCATTTGCCCATCATAGACGACATTGAGTGCTGGATTTAATTGATCTGGGGCGGCATAGAATTGGGCAAAACGGGGATCTTGTGCCTCCATGGTTGTCGAAAAACCAAGAAAAAAAGCTAAGATAGTCACCAATTTTAGTAGACCCAATTGATTTGTCATAAATCCGTATTAATATGAATAGTTGAAAAAGTGTTTAATTTTAGAATACTTTAGGGAGATGTTATGAGAAGTCAGAGGTCAGACCGTTTATTACATAAACTGTCAGAAGTCAGATAACTTAGAATTTTATCCTGAGATTCAGATACTTATAAAAAAATCATTTGGCTTCTGACCTCTCCCATAATTGTGAGACAGTTCTTAAAAGTAAATATAGCCAACATTAAAATAATCGACAATATTAAATCCAATTTTAACGAATCAAGCTAGTACTCCCTTTTAAAATTTCCGTTGTCCCATCTGAAAAACTAACTTCCATCACCCAAACATAAACGCCTGTGTTCAAAGGTTGTCCTTTAAAAGTACCATCCCAAGTATTTTTTGAATTATTAGGCGTCATTTCGGTAGATTCAAAAATGGTCTCTCCCCAACGATCAAATAATCTAAAAGATTGAATGGTAATATTTTCTTGTCCATGAACAATTAAAAAATCATTATTTCCATCTCCATTTGGCGTAAAGCCAGTTGGAACAAATACTTTTTTATTTTTAGCTACCAGAATATTAATGATGGAACTAGCCTCACATCCATTGGCATCAATGGCATATAACTCGTAAGCTGTATTGACGGACGGTGCTACCGAAATAGTGCTACATAAAGACTGTGGACAGTCAAAACTATTAGGTGTGTTCGCTATCCAATCGTACTGAACATTGCCTGTATTATTGAAAAATTGAGCAGTTAAATCAAGAGAATCTCCTAGTTCTATCAATGTTTTAGTGCTTGTAATGCTTACTTCAAAGGGTTGTGGATTATCTAACGTAATGGTATTACTTTGCCAAATACAGTTATTATTATCCTTTATAGAAACCCTGTAAGTACCTGCACTTAAACCAATAATATTTTGAATGCCGTCATAAGATGCACCATTTAAACTATAGACATAAGGTGGAACACCACCCGTTGGATTAATGCTTATTTGACCATCGGTATCGCCAAAACAAGAAATATCGCCTATCTCAATATTGCCCCTCAAGGCATCAGGATCATTCAAATCGAACGAATCCAATAAGATACAATTATTAGCATCTTGAATGCTTATTTTATATTGACCAGAAGGCACATTCGTTAAATTTTGAGTAGTACTTCCATTCGACCAATTATAACTTAATGCACCATTGCCGCCCGATGCTGTCAACGTAATTTTGCCTAGACTAGCATCACTACAAATATTGGGTGTAATTTCAACAGCCTCAATAAGAATAGGGGAAGGTTCTGTAATAGTTGCAGTAGTCGTAGCCATACAACCATCTTCATTGGTAATAGATAGGGTATAAGTGCCAGCCTCTAAATTGGTTGCCATTTCCGTAGTCATATTAGGAATATTATTACTCCAATTATAATCGGTGACATTCGCATTGCCTGTAATCGACTCGATGCTTAATTGACCATCATTTGCAGCGAAGCAACTAATATCTTTTTTATCTAGCGTGATTTCAATGGGTGCTGGAGCTTCCAGAAAACGAGTAATTATTTGGCTACAGCCAATTTGGTCTGTAACGGTTACTTGATACTCGGTATTCCCTACTAAATCAACGATGACATCTTGATTAATAGTGGGCGCTGTATTCCAGTTAATTCGGTAATTATCTACCTTCCCTTCGCCACCACCGCCAGTAATCGGAGAAATCGCTAAACGACCATCTTCCGAATTGGAACAACTCGGTTTAGCTTCAATAATAGAAAATTCAATAGAATCTAACTCCACTATATTAATAGCATCCACTTTCTGACAATTGTTTTCATCATAAATACTGACTTCATAAGTACCTGCTGGTAGGTTACTAATCGTAGCCGTAGTCGCTCCATTACTCCAATCAAAACGATAGTTAGTACCAGTTCCTCCTGTTGGAATAATATTGGCGCTATTTTGCGATTGATTAAAACAAGCTGTGTCTGTTTGCAGTATTTGACTTGTAATAGGGTTATTGGGTTGATTGATCGTTATCTCAGATAAACTTTCACAACCATTAGCATCTGTAACACTTATATCATACACACCTGCTGCTAAGTTAGTAGCAGTTGCGGTGGATTGATTTTCTGTATCACTCCATAAAAAAGAGAAAGGAGCAACGCCTCCCATTGGCGTAACAGTTGCCGTGCCACTTGTCTCATTAAAACAAAGTATATCTTGTTGACTGGTAGTCAATAGGATGATTGGTTGGGGTTGTGTTAAAGTAATAGTTTGCGGAAGAACGATACAACCGTTTGCATCAACTACACTTAAAGTATGATCTCCTGCAAGCGCACCAGTATAGGGATTGGCATTGACTAAATCGTTATCCCAATTATAATTGTAAGGGGCAGTTCCACCAGAAACAAAGGCTTCTAAAACACCGGTAGCCGTACCATTACAAAGTGGTTTGATCTGAAGAATGCTATCAACCAATAAGGCTGATGGGCTGGTTATTTCAACAGTATCTACTATGGCACAGGCATTCCCATCCTGAATCGTAACAGTATACCGGCCTGGTAATAAACCTGTATTGGTCTCGGTGGTATTGCCATTGTCCCAAAGAAAAGTATAATTTCCACTTCCATTTTCGATGCTGGCAACAGCACTTCCATTTGCTCTATCTGCACAACTTGCTGGATTGGTTGCAAAACTTGCCTGAACTGCTGTTGCAGAACTAACAGTCACGTTTTGGCTAGCCATACAACCTTTGCTATCCAATACAGTCACCTCGTAAGTGGCTGGTGCTAAATTATTCGCAGTTTGACCAGTTTGTGCAGCTGCATCATTCCAAAGAAAAGTATACTCACCCGAACCTCCAATTACATTTACTGTAGCTGAGCCATCTTGATTGTTTGCACAACTTGGGGGCGTAAAGGAGGTAGATAGGACAAGCGAATTCGGTTCTGTTAATTGAGTAGTCGCAATTTTTCCGCAACCTCTGCTATCCGTTACCGTCAATAAATATTGATCAGGCGCTAAACCAAAATTAAATTGATTGGTTTGACCCGTATTCCATTTATATTCATAAGGCGGTATGCCACCTTCGACGCTTCCTAATAAGGTGCCATCTGATTCATCGGGACAAGAAATGCCTTCTATTTGAAAGGTAACGATGATTTCTTCTGGTTGAGTCACCGTTATTTCTCTGATCGTTTTGCAATTCTTGGCATCTTCTATCGTCACAGCATAAGTGCCAATATCTAACCCTAAGGCAGAAACGCCCGTTTGTCCATTATCCCAATTAAAGCGATAAGGAGGCGTTCCGTCGGTTACTTTTACGCTTGCGCCACCATTGGCTGCCCCAAAACAACTAATTGGACTTTCTGTAGCAGTTGCTTGTAATAAGGAAGGTTCAATCATTTCAAAAGTATCCCTAATCAAACAATTATTAGCATCTACTATTTCTACCCAGTATTCCCCTTGGGTAAGGTTCTCAATCGAAAAGCTAGTACTAGGAGAATGCGACCATTGCAGGATGCGATAATCACCAACTCCTCCTGATGGAAAAACTGTTGCTGTTCCGTTATCATCTCCGAAACAATCCAAAGTAGATTGGTCAAAACTTAAATTAAGGGGAGGCGGAGCAGTAACCGTAAAGTTGAGGGTGTCTGCACAAAATTGATTATCTTCTACAAAAACTTTATAATCCCCTGCCATTAAATTATCAAAACGATTATTAGATTGACTGGGTAAATCGTTCAAAGTATAATTATATCCACCTGAGCCACCATCTGCCACTATGACCACAAAAGCATCATCCGAATCAACACAATTAGTCACTAAGTTTCTACTACCCAAATCTGCCACTAAGTCACAGAAGCGATAGCGAACCGCACGCGTAATAAATTTCGTTGGACAAGGAAAATTGGTGTAAATTCCTCGAACGTACATATTAAAGGTCTCATTTTGTTGTAAACCATCGAAAATATGGGAATTAACACCATTATTAGTAGGCAGCCAATCTTGGCTATTGGTGCTGATTTCGTAGCTATCTACACCATCAATCTTTGCCCAACTGACTAATAAATTGCCACCAGCCAAACTTACCTCTTTGATGTCGGTTGGTCTATCTTCCCCTAGAACGGTAACTTGAAGCGTATCAAAAACTTGGCAGCCTTCAAAATTCTTTTCCAACACGTAAGCGGTAGAAGTTGTCGGTAAAGCAGTTGGATAGGTGCATTCGGAACAAGATAAAGTAACCGCAGGCGTCCAAGTAAAAGTAGCATCTGTTGGAGACAAAAAAGTCATGGACCAACTTTTTAAAACATTGACATCGGTCTCAGCGAATCCTGCATCATCGGATAATTGCAATTTCCAAATCCCGTTGACATCTGTTCCCGCCAAATTGGTAAAGGACTCTTCGGGCAAATAGTCACCTGTAAACGGAGCATCTGTTGGATCAGTAATAGATCTAGCCGCAGTTGCCGTAAAACAAGTATTCAAATAACCATCATTTCTTCCGCCATTTTCAGAAGATAAATTTAAATGAACCCCATTAGGAGAAACAAGGGTAATCGTTAAATCAGAATTAAATTCAGAGGTCAAATCAATACAAACCGAAATCAAATTACTACCATCTGGTTTTATCTCCGCATCAGGTACATTACTAATTTGAATAGGTGCTTCATAAGCATTTTGTGGTGGATTGGTCGATCTTGAAAATTCATGATTGGGAAAAGATTGAAACTCCACCACACCAAGTGCAAATGGATCTATATATGCGCCTAAATTAAGTATTTCATCAGGACAAATAGTTACCGAATTTTCGGACAATAAATGATCTTCACAGTTAAGGCAATCAGGATGATTATTTGGTAAAACCATTATTTGAATAGCGGTATCATGACTACAACCAAAATCGTCACTTGCCTCAAATACATAGTTAGCGGTTCCTGCACTTGTCGGTTGTGCAACGATGACCCCATCGTTATTACTAACAAAATCAGGATTGTTTTGCCATTGAAAATTAGTGATTTGTGGTTCAAAAATTTCTAATTCTGGATATAAAGCTGGATTAATATCGATACTCCAGGAAAAAATCCATCCATTATCTTGTTCCCATAAATCGGTCACGGTAATAATCCAATCGCCATTAAGGGGACAACCTAAAAGTGCTTCTAAGGCCTCAAAAGAAGTAAATTCACCTGCTGGCAAATGATACGTCTCGTTAGGACTGGTATTATCATTGGAATTAGAAAATTCAGTTAAAGTGCCATTGGCAGAAGAAGGCGTCCAGCAATACTCCAAACCCCGTCCAGATTGAGGGGTGATGCCATCGTTGTCAATAGGAATCCCTAAGTAAACTTCTTTATTGATAACTTCTTGACTTTGTAAAAGCACCGTATTGCCACTTGGACAAGTGATACTAATTTCCATATCGTGCAGCCAAGAATGCTCCATATTAACACAAATGGATTGCAAATCTTTAATATCGGTTAAGACCTGTCCTGCCGCAAAATCTGTAAAGCGAATACCTGTTTTGTAGGAGGCACCATTTCCATCGGGCAAAGCCAAAGAATCAGATCGCACCCCATTGAATAGAAACGCACCTTCTTGGTTACAAACCGTAACAGTAGATGAATTATTGTGCTCACCAATATTGCCACTCAACTGGAGGGTATCCCCCAAACAAATTTCCTCAGGTAAATCTCCAATTTTAAATGCTGGCTTCGTAGCGACTCGTACTCTTTGAAAAGCAAAATTACCATTGGTGCAACCAAATTGATCGGTGACAGTTAGGCAAACTTGGTAACCGCCTGGTTGATCATAAACATGACTCACATTATTGCCCACTCCAAAAGTGCCATCTCCAAAGTCCCATTCAAAAGTACTAGTAGTATTATCGTGTTCGTAGACTAAATTATTCTGCGGATAACGAGCATTTCCATTAAAAAAAACTCTGTCTCCTTCACAAAGATCAATAAAGCCACGTTCCAAAGGTTCTGCCTTCGGACTAGTATTTTCAATAACGGCTTGAATCAATTGACAGGAAGGAACGCAGTTGATACTCGCTTGCCAGCCGTTACCGACTTCGCCAGAATTATTACTTTTAAAAGTAACCGTCAAACAACCACTAGGATTGGCAGCAGTCGCTTGTACAATGACTGGGAAACCATTAAAATAGGATTCAATACAAATAAGGGAATCGGCAGAAGTACTTAAGCCATCATAAAAACACAATTTATCACCGGGCGCTAAATCAATATTGGCAAAAGTCAATCGGATATGCGTACCTTCTTGGGGATCCTTACAAATAATAGCAGAAAGATTTTCATTATTTTGATAAGTACCCGTACTACCACCACTATCCGTAAAGAAGCCACCACAGTCATTGATCGGAGGGAGGTTGGCATCCATCTGATATTCTTGACCTGTAACGGTAAGGTTCCAAAAAAGTAGAAAAAATATAGTTAATCTATGCATTAATCAATTTCCAGTTCTTCAATATTTGTTGATAATTCGGAATTAGGGGTTCGGATTAGTTGCTAAGTAAAGTTTAATTTTCAATTTCAAATTTTCAATTTTCAAATTTAAACTACCTTCGGTGGGAATTGTAGTTGCTGTTGAATTTGAAGTTGAAGTTAAAAATGATAGGATAAAAGTCATCCTTGAAAAACGTAATTTTCAAGAAGTTGTTGACTTTTTTAGAATAGAAAAACTAGGAAAAAGGGAAGTTGGCAAAATAAAAAGATTGCTGTTTGAATTTCATAGTGTTGAATATTTGTTTGAGAATAGGTATGAAGCAATGCTAAAAAAAATTGGAATAACTCCGTGGGAAATTAAGTGCAAAGTATCCAATCTATTTTTTAACTGTTACTAAAAACAAATGTAAGCTTTTCAAGTCTATAAAAAATCAATTATTGCTCCAAAAATTACTAGTTAGCTGACAAACCCCATTAAAAGTTTCTAACTCCCGACTAATTTATTAAAAAAATATAAATTATTTGCACTTTTACTTAGTTTTAGGTGCAAGTATAGGTGAACTTCAGTTCACCCTAAAAATTTCTCGGTGAACTTATTGAGATTCAGAAAATAATGTACGCTTTTGAAAAGGTCAAAACAAGGCGGTTGTAGGAAACAACCGCCTTGTATGGGCTTATTGGGCGGCTGTTTCCCACAGCCGCCCAATTTAAAAACCTCACTTTATTTAATTAATTCCAATAAGTTCACCTATACGAGTAACATAAAACGGCTAAACAAATTAAATGTCAAAAATTCTACGTGTCTTTTTATTATTGACCTTTTATTATCTTGGATTTCCAACAGCAATAGCACAACCCGTTAATGACGAATGCTCGAATGCGATTGCATTGAATACGATGAATGGAGGTTGTTTTTTTAATGCCACGATGCTCAACGCAACTCAATCCTTAACGGCGGCTAATTGCAATAGTGCCTTAGTGCAAGATGTTTGGTTTTCCTTTGTAGCAGATTCTACTTTTCATCAAGTATCGGTCAGTCCTTCTAACGGGATAGATGCGGTATTGGAGATGCGAAAAGGAAATAGTTGCAACGGCACCTTTTTAGCATGTATTGACGAAGGTGGTGGAGACGGAGCAGTAGAGAACTTAAACTTGTCTAATTTAGAAATCGGAACAACTTATTTTATCAGGGTCTATGATTTTACGGGGTCAGGATTTAAACCAAGTACTTGGACCTTAGATGTTTGTGTGTCTGGTTTTGCACCAACGGAACCTCCAGCAATTCAATTGACCAACCCAAAAGGAGCAGAGCAATTTGAAGCGGGAAGTATTGTAAATATTCAAGCAACTGTCCAAGGCGTCATTTCAGGAAAAGAGCTTCAATTTTCCCAAGATAATGGTGTTAATTGGGAAGTGATTTGGCAGTCTTCTAGCCCGAATCCATTATTCCAATACGATTGGATAGTACCGTCGATTAATGCGGAAAACTGTTTGATTAAAGCCATCGTTTTTCAATCTGGTGAAGCATTTGAAGCAGTTACCCAAAAGGTTTTTACCATTACAACCAATCCAAATCCAACTTTTCAATTAAGCCAAGAATTAAGTCATTTGTACTGGCCGTTTTACAACCCAGAACTATTTCCTGTCAGCGATTTTCATGTACCTAGCGAATGGCAAAACCAAGAAAATGGTATTCTAATTACCCAAGATGATGTAGTCAATACTTGGTTCTTTTTCAATGATCATTACTGGCAGAGTAGTGGTAGATGGCATCATTCAGGAGACAATTGTTTTGCCCAAGATTGGAATTTTATCAATGGTGGCAATTCAGATTGTCGGATGTATTTTTTCTCGCCAATGGCAGGGAAAGTTTTATTTAAAAAAGAGACCTGTCTGAATTTCAATTGTAATAACCCCACTTGTACGAGTGGTTGTGGTAATTATATTGTAGTACAGTCCACCGAAGATCCTACCTTTGCCTATCGTGCCTGTCATTTTAGTGAACTAAACTCAGCGGTGGAAGTGGGAGATGAAATAGAAGCAGGGGATTTTATCGCTAGAGTAGGGAATGAGGGAAGTTCTAGTGCTGCACATGTTCATTTTGTTTTATATAAAAACTTAATGATTGATGATATTAATGTCTTGGGAAGTGGAGCGACGCTTTCCTCTAATTCCAACCAAAATATAGACCCAAACAATTTGACCGATTTATGTTTTGATAAAGCGGCTAATTTTAGATTTGATGTGCCATTTAATTCAATGACAACGAGTATTCCAACCGTTTTTTATGAACCAGTTTATAAGATTAAATTATATCCAAATCCAACTGAAGGCCCTTTTAAATTGACGGTGAATGTAGCTGCGCATCAATTTATGCAAATCGAAATTTTTGATGCAATTGGAAGAAGTGTTTTTGTAGAAAGTAGGAATAACTATAGGGCAGAAACAGTAATAGATATAAATCTAACAGGAGTAAATGCAGGTGTTTATTTTGTCCGAATGCGGCTTGACCAAGAATTAGTTACAACGAAATTTATTCGACATTAAAGCTGATTTTTTTAGAAGATTTAAACGGTTTGTAACTGGGGAGTTATTATAAGGTTGAAAATAAGTAAATCAAACAAAGCAATAAAAGCTTTAAAATATTTTCTTGATATTCTCTCATGGGGGTAAAATTAGGAGGTTAAGAATAAATAGTGAAGTGCAAATTTGATGCCATTAAATATTTTTAAAAACATAAGTACCAACTCATAATTAGTTTAAAATTTCAGGGAGATTATTTTTTCGGTATTTTCCTCTAAAAAATCCAGCCATAGCACCGCTACGGCTTGATTTTTTAGAGGAAAATAGCGGAAAAAGAAGCCGCTGAAAATTAATAATAATTGTGTGTTGGTATTTATTTTAAAATTAATTGTAAGTTAAAGCACTAATTTAATTAAAATGATGAATAGCGTATTTAATATCCAATCAGCCATTTGCCTAATTTGCTTTTTGACTATGTTAATTAGCTGTAAATCGGCTAATAAAAAGGTCGATAAAGCGATGCTTAAAGCAGATTATGCCATTACCAATGTTGGCGTTTTGACAATGACCAACGATCAAATTTTACCCAATCAAACGGTACTTATCCAAGATGGAAAATTGATAGACATTGGTACTTCCATTCCTTTTGAGGCAAAAAATACAATTGATGGAACTGGAAAATTCCTAATGCCCGGTCTGACAGAAATGCATGCACATATTCCTGTAGCGACAGATGGAAATGATTCGTTGGTCAAGGAGACGCTATTTTTATATTTATCTCAAGGTATCACCAATATTAGAGGCATGTTGGGGGATACTTACCATTTGGGTTTAAGAAATGCTGTAGCAAATGGCGGTATTTTAGGGCCTAGAATTTATACTTCCAGTCCTTCTTTAAATGGTAATAGTATTCCTACACCCGAAGCAGCTAGAACTAAAATTACTCAATATCAAAAAGACGGCTATGATTTTCTAAAAATTCATCCAGGTATCAAATTAGAAGTTTGGGAGGAAGTTGAAAAAACGGCGAATGAAGTAGGTATTCCTTACGCGGGACATGTACCTGTTGAAGTAGGCATTAACCGAGCGTTAGCATCCAAATACAAGACCATCGACCATTTAGATGGCTATTTAGAAGGTTTAGTACCAGTTGCTGCCAATGTTGACCCAAGTAAGAATGGATTTTTTGGCTATGAATTTACTGATTTGGCGGATGAAACATTGATTGACGCCTTGGTTGCTAAAACAATTGAAAACCAAGTCGGTGTGGTAACGACGCAAACTTTATTTACTCGTTGGTTCTCTCCGACACCACCAGAGGAGTTATTGCAAGCCACCGAAATGCAATATATGGCACCTAAAACGCTTTTTACTTGGCGACAAAGTAAATCAAAGCTAATTAACAGTGATACTTACGATGCAGAAAAATGGAAACGATATATTGCCATTCGGACCAAAATACTACAAAAAATGGATGCTGCTGGTGTTATATTTCTCTTAGGTTCTGATGCGCCACAGGTCTTTAATGTGCCCGGTTTTTCTTTGCACCACGAATTAAAAGCGATGTCAACTGCGGGGATTTCCAACTTTAAAATTTTACAAGCTGGTACGGTGAATCCTGCCATTTTCTTTGATGCCAAAGGGACATACGGGACGATTGAAAAAGGAGCTGTTGCGGATTTAGTTTTGTTGGACGGCAATCCTTTGGAAGATTTGGGGAATGCACAAAAAATTGTTGGGGTAATGGTAGGAGAGGAGTGGCTGTCTCGGGCGGCTATTGATGCACGGTTGGGGGAGATCGCTTTGAATTATGGTAGGGATTAAAGACATCTAGAAAGCTTTGTGGATTAATTTTTTGGTGCTAGATGATTTCATTTGGTCAAGATTTATCATTGAACGAATTGTAACTTGGAGATTCATTTCCAAGTTACCTTAACGAAATGAAACCACTTAGAGCCAAATTTTTTGTTGTATCATTCAATAAAAAAGAAAAAATAACTTACCTAAATTCGTGAAGTATTAAATATTGTCTATTCAACTTACCTTACTTCACTTGTTGTCATTACCATTGAAATTTAACTTAAAACATTAGAACCAGTTACCCCTATTGCTAACGCAACTATACTACTACTAAAATCGTCTAATATAATACTGATTTGTCTTTTGATGATAAATTGCCCATCTTGGGGATGCTATCTGTTTGTTAGCTATCTTTTTTTATAAAAAAGTGAATTTTTTGTATATTTAAAGATACTTTGGAATAAGTAATGCGAACTAAGAGTTAAAAATTACTGATAATCAGTTATTTATGATTTAAAATACAATAAGACACAACAATTTAACTACCTGGTTTTAGCTCTGGCAATTAATTATGCATATTTTTGTTATAAAAAGATATGTCATTATCAAGTTTACAAGCAAAAAAAGAAGCTGACCGAAGAACGGCTATAAAACTACTAAAAGAAGGTTGGTCTCAGATTCGGATAGGCAATTTTCTAAGTGTTGATCAAAGTACTATCAGTCGGTGGAAAAAATGGTACGATTCCAAAGGTTATGATGGCTTAAAAGCAGCAACTCATAGTGGTCGTCCACCTAGATTAAATGCGGCTCAAAAATCGCAACTAGATGGCTTTTTAGAAGAAGGGGCAGAACAATGTGGCTTTACTGGTAATTTCTGGACCCAAAAGCGAATAAGTCGCTTTATTCAAGAAAAATTTTCAGTATCATTAAAGCCTAGGCAATGTGGAAATTTGCTAAAAGAATTAGGGTATCTTTTAAAAGTGCCGCAAACTAAATCTTATGAACAAAACCAAGAGAAAGTCGAGGAATGGAAAACGGAAAAAATTCCAGAAATTAAAAAAAAGCCTTAGAGCGTAATGCCTTGATTTTCTTCGTAGATGAGTCCAGTTTTAGTCTATTCCCTAACTTAGTTAAAAGCTATTTTCGTAAAGGTAAACCAGCGATAATAAAGCGTTTTCTTCGATTTAAAGCACTCAATGTAATAAGCGCAATTTCTCCAGAAGGGAAATTGATTTATCACATAAGAAATAGTCGATATTTGGGAGTACACATGGCTGATTTTCTTCGAAAAATAAGAAAGGCATTTCCAAGAAGAAAATTAATCATCATTTGGGATAGAGCAACTACTCATTATGGGGAAGAAGTTAAAGAATTATTACGCCAGTTAGAACCTGACCAATTGGAACTTTATATGCTTCCTGCGCACTCACCAGAATTAAATCCTGATGAGCAGGTTTGGAAACATTTAAAACAAGAAACTGATTTGCGAAATCTTGCTTGTAAAACTTTCAAAGAACTGAGAGAAAAACTCATCCAGAATGTGGAAAAACTAAAAAATAATCCAAATCGGATTATCAAAATGTTTTTTCATCCTGAATGTGGATTTTATGCATAATTAATTGCCAGAGCTATTTTAGATAGTCAGATTAAAAATTGATATTACATAAACTAATAATATAATTAAAGGATATCCAATATCCGTGTCCCTTCATCTATCCGTGGTATTAATTGCTACCACGGATAGATGAAGGGACACGGATTTTTATCATTTCTTTATCTGACGCTCTATTTAGCTCTGGCAATTAATTATGCATAGCTTTAAGTGTATGCACCGTTGAATAAATTAAATTAGTATGCATTATTTAATGCCAGAGCTAATTCTTTTATTAATTGCTGATTATCAGTAAGATACATATTGTTTTCAAAATGTTAAAATTAAATTAATTAAAAATACATATAATTGATTTACAATTACTTACATCTTTATTCAACTCTTAGTTGGCATAAGTAAGTTTTATTTAGTTAATTTTGTTCTATTATCAATAATAACCCCGTTTAAATTTTAAAAAGCATATTTATTTTTTTAATGAACCAAAACAACAAGAATAATTGGAATATTAGGAAACTACTATTCCCCTCAAAAACTATTATTTTCTTATTTTTTCTGGCTTGTTGTGCTATTTCTTGGGGTTCTTATCATTTACTAAATAAGGAGAGTACCTATATTGGAGGAGTAGAGTTTCTTTACCATCATTACACCAATTATTTGAATGTTGGTGACAATATCTTTTTTAAAGGAAAAGTTCGTACGGTTAAAGAAAGATGGGTAGATAAGGTCAATAACTATTACAGGAAAATTAATGCGGATCGTTTTAAGACATTGGTTACTTCAAAAGGGTTTGTCTATTCTATATTACTAGAGCCTCATGTTTTTAAAGGTAATGAAGACTTACTTGCCAATTTTTTAGGAAAAGCATTCTTTGGCAATAATTTTACACCATTATCTAATTCAGATTTAAATAATTTATCCACTAAAGAATATCAATCTTTAAGCAGGTTATATCATAATATTAATAATGTCCTTAAATTAACCCCTGTCGAAATTGAGGAAAGCCTGTTTATTATTAAAGTAGTGACCAAAAATCAATTAATTGCAGAGCGACTACCTGAAATTTATTATCAGGGAATCATTGCATTTATAGAAGGACAAGGGAAAGCGCAATTAGAAGGAAAGTATCAAAGAGCCAGATTGCTTGTAGATAGTCTGGATAATGCACTTCGTCGGTTAACTTATGAGGAATTAGTGTTGGAAGATAAAATAGAAACAGGTAGATTTAATAGTCAAGTACCACTACTAGAACTAGAATTTAAAAAAAGAGACAAGGAAATAACGAATGCTGCTTATAACTTGAGTAGTAAAACCTACCATCGCTTAGCAAATGAGTACCATCGTGGCAATAGCGAATTTGTACTGCTCAACAAAACTTTTATCCCTTTTAAAACGCCGAATAAGTGGCAATTTAAATGGTTGATGTATAGTCTAGTTGGGGTAGTTGGTTTATTGGGGTTGATAATCGGTGGGTATTATCTGAAATATCAATTAGAGAATCTTGAAAAACAGGCACTAAATTAAATATTTATTTATCGTATATTATTTTATTATTATTTATACATTTGCGATAGCCTTTTAGAACTTTCACGAATAGTTGTCGTAATTAAATTTGTTCTACTAAGCGATACTTAAACTCATTTAATTAAAAATGTACTAAGCTAGAAACAAAGACTATTTAAACCAAATACTTGTATGTCAAAACCTAATTCCAAAAAGGTAATAGGAAAAATATTAATAGTTTCTTACTATTTTCCTCCCATTAAGGCAATATCTTCTTTTCGGAATTATTGTTTGGCTAAGTACTTTCAAGATCATTTTGATCAAGTAGCCGTAATTACCACTACGAATGACTTTTTTCTACCAAAAGAAAAACTTGTTTTACCTTCTGTTAAAGTAAATCGGTCTCCAACTTTAGATTATCGAACTATATCTCATTCGGAAAAAGCAAGTGGAGTGAATGATCACGGAGATAAGCACCACCATTTTTTTAGAAATTTAAAAAACAGCTTTCCTTTTAATTTATTCTTAGATCTAGGCGGACCATTTTATATACTTTTTGGAATACTCCTTGGATTGTATCGAATTAGGCGATCTAAAATAACGCATATTCTTTCTTCTTTCCATCCTTACGCAGATCATGTCATCGCCTATTTTTTAAAGCGCATCCATCCTTCCATTTATTGGATTGCTGATTTCAATAACCTTCATATTGAACCTGATAACCATCCTTTGGTTTGGCCTGCTTTACAACATAAAGTAAATCAATGGATTGTCTCCAGAGCAGATATGGTGACGACGGTATCCGCAGGACTAGTCCCTCATTTACAAAAATTTAATGAGCATGTCGTTGTCTTAGAAAATAGTATTGATGCCATTCCCAAAATAGCAACAAAGGATAGGACGGTCAAGGATAAGTTTACTATTTCTTATACGGGATCACTATATCCCAAACAAAGTATGGATACTTTATTAGAGGTGCTGAATCATTTAATTCAAACAGCAGTTATAGACCCCGAAAAGATTCAACTACAATATGCGGGGACAAGTAATGTTTTATGGAATAACTTAGTAAACATGCATGATCTAAAGCATCTAAATAAAGACTTGGGGGTGCTACCTTTAAAAGAAGCACAAACTGTTATGAAAAATAGTCAGTTAAATTTATTGCTGACTTGGACGACCTCTGGATTAGATGGTATTATTCCTGCAAAATTTTATGATTATATTGCGATTGGACAACCTATTTTATTAATTATTAATGGAAGAAAAGATCCTCTATGGGATAATAAATTTAAAGCTTTAAATGGTGGATTTGTTAGTTATGAGCAGGAAGCTAATCGAGCGGAATTAATCAGTTTTATTACGAAACTATACCAAAATTGGGAAGCTCAAAAGCCATCTGGTTTTAAAATGAAACCAAAAGAGGTAGCGAAGTATTTTTGGCAGTATCAAATGCCTTTATTTGTTGAAAAATTATCCAAAAATAACTTTAGCTCCTATAAAAGAAATTGGAAAAAAAAGAAGTATCTCCAAAAAAAAGAAGCGTTATTGATGACGATGAACTATAAGGAAACTAAATAAACTTCAACTTCAAGCGCAACTTCAATTTTAAACCACCTTTGGCGGGAAATCGAAGATTCATAAGCGAAGAATACGAATTAAAAGTTATGGACATTTTGAATTAGCGGTAATTTATTGGTTTCAAAAAATTTTTAAGCCCCTAATTCGGTAGATAAATTTGCGCTTCCACGGGCAAATGGTCTGAAAAATGAACAGGATAAACTTTGTGACTGCTTACCTCCATTTTCTTGTCCACAAAAATATAATCAATTCTTAATCCGGGTACTTCATGAGTGTTGCCAAATCCAAAACCTGCCTCCTTAAAAGTATCCTTAAATTGTTTTTTTAGATAACTATAAGGCAAGGATTGAGGCGTATCATTTAAATCTCCACATAAAATGACGGGGTATGGACTTTTTTCTATATGCGCCAAAATAATTCTTATTTGTTTGGCTCTTCTTCGACTATATCCTGGATAATTATAAAAAATTCTTAGAATTTCCAATTTGTCTCTTTTTAGCAATTGACTATCTTCGTAGGCTAAACCTGCTCCCCAAGGTCGATTTGATTGTAGATGAAAATTATAGACTCGAATAGTATCTTTTGGATAAGCTACGTCTGCCCAAATACAAACACCATTAAATTCTTTTGGAAAAGGGATAGTTCCGCTATTAATAATTGGAAAGGCAGAATAAACGCCTAAATGCAAGCCTTCAGAAAAATAGTAATAAGGTAATTTAGTAAACTTATGAACCATATGATGTGCATTGATTTTTATATCTTGCAGGCATAACATAGCTAATGGTTGTAATTGAATAAGAAATTGCTGAAATTTTTTTAATTGCTGTGGATCAACTACAGAATCATTTTTCAGTAGGGAATAGGCAAATTCTATATTATACGAGACGACTTTTGTACTTTGCTGATTTGACTGATTATTGCTAAAAGAAAAAATGAAAAAATCAGGAATTGTAGGAATACTTATTAGTAAAATAACTAAAGAACCTATTGCCATTTTGGGTCGAATAACTAACCAGTAAATAATAAAAAAAAGATGACTGATTAGGAGGTAGGGTAGTAGTAAACCTAAGGTAAGTACTATTTTACTTTGCGGATAGTTCGGGCAGTATAGTCCAATAAGTGTTACTAAACTTAGTGAAAAATTCGCATAGCTTATTAATCGGTTATATGGAAATGGTTTTTTGAGTTGTATCATATTTGACCTATTTCTCATTTATTCACTCTTTACGACCCGTGCAACTCTTTCTTCAAAAAGCCTAATCTGCCTGCTGTACCTTTATTTGCTTGATTGATATACATATTTATGCCATAATCTAAACGGTTTTTTAAGGGTGATCCAAAAGAAAGTAGATTTAGTGGCTTCCATATCTTTTAAATCTTCGATATTCGGTTTTACTGCCTGAACTAAATGGTAGTAACAAATTTTTAGTTTAGTAGACCAACTTTTGCGTAAAGTTAGATGAAAAGATATTTCCTTCCATAAATCATTAGCTTCTTTCTTGGCATTAGATGGAGTAGCTAAGTTAATTAGACAAGCTTTTATCCGTTTTTGAATGGTTTTATTGTTTAATTTTTGTCTAATAGCTGAGGGTAGCGGTAATTGAAAAACGGCATCTGCGCCTCCCAAACTAAACAAGATTAAATGCAAGACCTTCCAATCCTCGCTTTTTGAAAAAATTAAATCCCAATCAAGTTCGTTTTGAAATTTGAAAATAATAGCGGCTAAATCACAAACTTGTTTAAGCGAACTTATCTGATCTTTTGCACTATGATGTATGCAGGTGGTGAGTAGTAAGCCTTCAGGTGTAAGGGTGTTGATAGAGACATTATTAATCACTTCTTTTTTTGTCAATGGCTGAATATCGCTGTAGGCTAAGTTTATTTGAAGTCTTCGGTTACCTATAAACCAATGAGGTTCTACATTAATGTAGGTATTTTTCTTTCGTTTAAAGAAACTATATTCACAGTTATATTTTTCATGATTTTTGATGAGTGCTGCTGGTAACTCTACTGAAATTTGATAATTGTCGGTTTCTAATAAATTTCTGAATGCGTCCATTTGCTGGAATGGAAATAAAAAATCTATATCACAAAATTCTCGCAGTCCTACTTCACCAAAAGCTTTAGTAGATAAAAGGAGCCCTTTTAAAGGAATTAAGTCAATATTTCGTTGATTGGCTTTATCAATAAGCGATAATAATTCACTAAAATATTGAAGGCTTTTGATAGAATTTTGAAAAGATTTTGCCTTTAAAGCATTAATAAAGGTAGGCGGGAAATTGTCGATAGTTGAATTACTGATTATACCCTTGAATATAATAGCAGTTACTTGATGGTTAGCTGCTAATAGAAGCAGTTTATCCCAGTTAATTATTTTGGAATTGAATTCATCTGAGTTTTGAGTAAAAAACGCTTTACACAGTTTACACAATACTGTCCATTCTTTTGAGCCTGATTCTAACTGCATAAACTGATTGTTGACGATTATTTTTTGAGTTTTCTAGGTGTACGTTTTACCTTTTTCTTAGATTCAATTGTAAGGAACTATTTTAAAACCAACTATTTTGTACACTTTTTTAAGTGACTGCCGTAGAATGAATAAACTATTTGAATGACCATAAACTATATATTACAATCTTTACAAATTGTTTGGAAAAGTAGTCAAAAATGGACGATTTTATTACTTTTCTCTCAGTTAATGCAAGCATTGCTTCCATTAGCCTTACTTTATTTGACTAAACTGATTGTCGATGCTTTATCTGAAGTGCAAAATACCAATGATTTTACTCCAGTTTTGATCTACATCATTTGTTTTGGAGGTGTACAATTATTATTAGCAATTATCAAAAATTATGAACAATTAATTAGTGAAACCCAACAGCAATTGGTTACTGATTATATGTCTACCATTATAATTGACAAGGCGACTAGTGTGGATATTAGTTATTATGAAAACCCGCAATACCATGATACTTTTCACCAAGCACAAAGTCAGGCGATATTTCGACCTGTGCAAATTTTAAGAAACCTTACTGACCTTATGCGGAATGGCTTATTATTGGTCTCTTTAGCAGGATTATTGATTTATTTACATTGGTCGATTGCTGTCATCTTGTGTGTATTTGCTTTACCTATTGCAGGAGTTAAATGGTATTATTCCAAAAAGATATACGAATGGGAACGACAACGAACGAGCCTTGAAAGAGAAGCGCATTATTTGAATCAAATCTTAACGACGGATACTTATGCCAAAGAGGTTCGGCTATTTAATTTGTCCACATACTTAAAAGCACAATTTATTAAAGTTAGAAAAGCTTTATTCAAAGAAAAGTATCGAATTGGTGCTCAAAGAGCTAGGGCTGGTTTATTGGCAAATAGTGCAGAAATTTTGGCGATGGTCTTGACCTATGGATTTATTGCTTTCCGTACTTTTCATGGGAATATTACCATTGGGGATTTGGTGATGTATTTCCAAGCATTCCAAAGAGGCCAAACCTCTATTCAACAATCCCTAAGTGCCGGAGTTGGTTTATATAATAACCGTTTGTTTTTATCTCATTTATTTGAATTGTTAAATGTTCAATCCTTATTGAAAATACCGCCAAACCCTGAACCAATTCCTGATAAGATAGCAAAATCTATTCAACTGAAAGCCGTTAATTTTATTTATCCAGGAACAGAAAAAGCGGTTTTATCCAATATCAATTTAATCTTACCCAAAGGACAAGTCATTGCTTTTGTCGGAGAGAATGGTTCTGGTAAAACGACCTTAATCAAACTGTTATGCCGCTTATATGATCCATCCAAAGGGAGTATTCATTGGGATAACTGCAATATACAGTCGTTTAACTTAAAAGACTTACGTCAAAAAATAAGTGTGATTTATCAAGATTTTGCTAAATATTTTTTGACCGCAAAAGAAAATATTCAATTGGCAGATTGGGCCACACCACTTGCCGAGGCTAACATCCAAAACGCTGCCGAAAAATCTGGTGCTGCTGAATTTATTGACCAATTACCTGAAAAATATAACCAACGATTAGGACGACTCTTTACCAGAGGTGCAGAAATAAGCGGTGGGCAATGGCAAAAAATAGCTTTAGCGAGAGCGTTTTATAAAGATGCCGAAGTGATTGTTTTAGATGAACCGAGTAGTGCGATTGATCCTTTAGCCGAAGCTACTATTTTTGAACATTTTAGGGAATTAGCTAAAGACAAACTCTTGATTTTAGTAACGCATCGTTTGTATAATTTGAAAATTGCAGATAAGATTGTGGTATTACAGGAGGGTAGGGTAGTAGAGGAAGGTTCGCACGAGGAATTGATTGCTAAAAAAGGCTTGTATCTGAAAATGTTTGAGAAGCAGGTGGATGGGGCGTTTCAAGACTGATACTTAGAAGGACTCCGAAAAAGAGAGTAGCGAAAAAGCTATATTTGTAATCAAATAGTTTTATTATTGTGATTATTGAATTTATTTGATTGTAAAAATAACTACCTAATGTTAATTATTATGGGACAATATCTTGCCATTGGCATACTAACTCAATTCAGTATAAAAGTGGTGATTGCTCTAAAAGTATGTTAAGAAAAAGACTAAGCCTTTATTTTCGGCTACCTAAAAATAAAAAATATGAACAGAAAATATAAAAAAATACATATTCTATTTAAACAAACGTGAGTTTTGGATATTATTAACTGATAATCAAATATTTAGCTCCAGAGGAGCGATACTGTTTGTAGAAAATGATTCAAAAATGTTCCAAAGGTCTGGAAGACCGACCCCGTTTTTGGCTAATTTTTAACGGGGTTGGTCTTCCAGACCTTTGATCAAGAGGGGTTTATCAAATTTTTTCTACAAACAGATTCGGTCTTCCAGACCTTTTGCTTATCCAAAACTCACGTTAAAGAAACAGCTTCCAGCCTAATAATAAACCTTGCCACTCAAACTATAGAAAATTGGCCATTTGATAAAGCAATTCAGACCAACTATCAAACAAGCGAACAATGTTACCTGAAATTTGAAACTGTTAAAGGCAAAATTCAACTATATGAAGGCTACGTACCTGATTTTTTCCCAGGGAAACATTACGGAGATTATATTACCCTTCATATTTCTAAACAAACGTGAGTTTTGGATATTATTAACTGAGAATCAAATTTTTAGCTCCAGAGGAGCGGTACTGTTTGTAGAAAATGATTCAAAAATGTTCCAAAGGCCTGGAAGACCGACCCCGTTTTTGGCTAATTTTTAACGGGGTTGGTCTTCCAGACCTTTGATCAAGAGGGGTTTATCAAATTTTTTCTACAAACAGATTCGGTCTTCCAGACCTTTTGCTTATCCAAAACTCACGTTAAAGAAACAGCTTCCAGCCTAATAATAAACCTTGCCACTCAAACTATAGAAAATTGGCCATTTGATAAAGCAATTCAGACCAACTATCAAACAAGCGAACAATGTTACCTGAAATTTGAAACTGTTAAAGGCAAAATTCAACTATATGAAGGCTACGTACCTGATTTTTTCCCAGGGAAACATTACGGAGATTATATTACCCTTCATATTTCTAAACAAACGTGAGTTTTGGATATTATTAACTGAGAATCAAATATTTAGCTCCAGAGGAGCGGTACGGTTTGTAGAAAATGATTCAAAAATGTTCCAAAGGTCTGGAAGACCGACCCCGTTTTTGGCTAATTTTTAACGGGGTTGGTCTTCCAGACCTTTGATCAAGAGGGGTTTATCAAATTTTTTCTACAAACAGATTCGGTCTTCCAGACCTTTTGCTTATCCAAAACTCACGTTAAAGAAACAGCTTCCAGCCTAATAATAAACCTTGCCACTCAAACTATAGAAAATTGGCCATTTGATAAAGCAATTCAGACCAACTATCAAACAAGCGAACAATGTTACCTGAAATTTGAAACTGTTAAAGGCAAAATTCAACTATATGAAGGCTACGTACCTGATTTTTTCCCAGGGAAACATTACGGAGATTATATTACCCTTCATATTTCTAAACAAACGTGAGTTTTGGATATTATTAACTGAGAATCAAATATTTAGCTCCAGAGGAGCAGTGCTGTTTGTAGAAAATGGTTCAAAATCCTCTCAAAGGTCTGGAAGACCGATCCCGTATACAACTAATTTCTAACAGAGTCGGTCTTCCAGACCTTTGATTAAGAGGGAATTACCGAATATTTCCTACAAACAGTTGCGGTCTTCCAGACCTTTTGCTTATCCAAAACTCACGTTAAACAAGGTAAAGTGAAAAAGTTTACGCCTTCTGATGAAGTGATTGATTCTTTGTTAAAAGAATATAAGGATTAGTAAAAATTATATCATTTGCTGATTGGTAGTTTTTTCATTGATTGTATTTTTCCTACTACAAATATACCCTTTTTGTGGAAAATTAATTTAAGTTGTATCTTTGGGTATAAACAACCAAAATATGGCAAATTCAACAAGAAAACTAATTCGTTTTGATTGGGCTATTAAATCCTTATTAAGAGATAAAGCCAATTTTGATGTATTGGAAGGCTTTTTAGCGGCCTTATTGGAAGACGAATCTATCCAAATAGTTGAACTATTAGGAGAAGAAGGACAGCAGGACGATGAAGATGAAAAATTTAATCGAGTAGATATATTAGTCAAGGATGATAAAGACAGACGTATTATTATTGAAGTACAGACGACGAGAGAATCCGATTATTTAGAACGGTTACTTTTCGGAACGAGTAAATCTATTGTAGAAAATATAGGATTAGGCAAAGCTTATAAAAATATTCACAAAATTATTTCTGTTAGTATTCTGTTTTTTAATCTTGGAAGAGGAGAAGATTATTTATATCATGGTACAACTAACTTTGTTGGGATGAATGATGGCAAACCATTAATCATCAAACGAAAAGAGGAACAAGTAATTAATGGTCAACAAGTAGTAAAATTTAAGGACAGAAATATATTCCCAGAATATTATTTAATTCGAGTTGAAAAATATCGAAATATTGTTAAAAGAAAAATTGACGAATGGATTTATTTGATTAAGAATGATGAAGTCAAAGAAGGGTCAACTGCGAAGAATATAGATAAAGCTCAACAAAAACTAGCTTTTTTGAATATGGACGAAGCAGAGCGTAAAAGATATGAGCGATATCTAGTTAATTTACATCGAGAGAAAGATATTTTAGATACAGCTAAAGAAGAAGGATTGAAAGAAGGAAAGGAAGCAGGTTTTGAAGAAGGTTTTGAAGCAGGAAAGGAAGCAGGAAAGGAAGCAGGAAAGGAAGCAGGCGCATATAAAAAAGCCACCGAAACCGCCTGTAAACTGAAAAAACTAGGCACTTTAACGAATCAGGAAATTGCAGATATTGTTGGATTGACGGTGGACGAAATTGATGATTTGGAATGTTAAGTAACCGTACTAAAGGCACGATTATTATTTTTCCCTCTTTTATTATGCGTCGGGTGATGCCTGTTACCAAAGGGGGGCGTCGGTCTATTGTGGGGTGGATTAGTGGACCGCCTTTTAGGTGATGATTTTTGATTAGATATTTAGCTTATTTCCTCGACTCGACCATGTAATTGCTTGTCCAAAAAACCTAAACCTAAAAGTAAGACTCGTTTGTTACCACCCAAATAAGCTTCATAATATTTTTTAGCTTTAATTTGTTTCAAAGCACGTCTAGAAAGCGTGGATACTTGTTTGACTTTGGTATTTTTAGCAAATTTAAATTCGATGACATAAACTTTGTCAGGCAATTCCAATACCGCATCAATTCTACCTTTATCCGTTTCTTTTTCTAGTAATAATTTACAGCCGACTAATCGAAGCATTAAATAAACTAAAGAGTGATAATAAGCTTCTCGTGGAATGTGTAATCGGGAAGGAATATCTGACAAAAAACTTTGAAATTTTTGTACAAATAAAGGAATATCATTGGCGATTAAGGCATCTCGTAGAGCTAAACCTTCTGGCTGTATTTCAAATTCATCTTTATTTAGAAAGGCGGCGGTGATGTAAGTCAAAAAAGAATGCCGTACTTCTTCATTTGGATAATTTAGATAATAAATAGGTCTAAAATCGTCTAGCTCACTTTTTTCAATGGTTAAATAGCCCGTTTGATACAGCAAGGGAATTAATGGTAGGTTTTTAACTTGCATAGAGCTGCCAACTAAATCATTGACTTTCAAATGTTCAAATGTTTCTGGTAATTGTTTTTGGATTTTGATTAATTCCATTAAGAAAGTAGGCGTTCCTGTAGAAAACCAATAATTTCTAAACGTCCATTCTGTAAAAAGGCTTAGTATCGAAAATGGATTGTATAAGCGGTGCTGGCCGTCAAAGGAAAAACCAGTATACCATTCTTTGACCTTTAATCGAATTAGTTCCTTACTGACCGAAAATTTTGTAGCTAATCGATCTAATCGGTCTGAAAAATAGTGTTCTAATTCCGCTTGCGTAAATCCTACTAGAGTGCTAAAGGCTTCATTCTGGGAAATATCAGTCAAATTGTTCATGCCCGAAAAAACACTCACTTTTGAAAACCGACTGACGCCAGTTAGCATCACAAAGCGTAAATAATCATCTAATCCTTTCATAGTACCATAAAGGTTGCGAAGTACTTTGCGGTTTTCTTCAAATCGTTTTTGTTCGGTTAGGGTATCCACTAAAGGCTTATCATATTCATCTACCAATACGACCACTTTTTGGTCATATTTTTTGTTTAATTGTAAGACTAAATTAGTGAAAATATCTGATATGACGGTTCCCTTTACGCTGATGTCATATTCTTCTCCAATTATTTTTAAATGATTTAACATTGAAATATTAAATATCTCTAAACTAGTCGAGTAATCTACCAAAGAATAATCAATATGGATCACAGGATAAAATGTCCATTCTTTTTCTTTTTCATAGATAAACAAATCTTTAAACAATTCCTTCTTACCTAAAAAGAAAGATTTTAAGGTGGTTAATAGAAGTGATTTTCCGAAGCGGCGAGGACGAGCGAAAAAATAATACTTCCCTTTACGAGTTAGGTTATAGATAAATTCCGTTTTATCCACATATATCATTTCTCTCTCAATGATATTTTCAAAAGTCTGTATGCTGATCGGTAGTTTTTTCATTGATTGTATTTTTCCTACTACAAATATACCCTTTTTGTGGAAAATTAATTTAAGTTGTATCTTTGGGTATAAACAACCAAAATATGGCAAATTCAACAAGAAAACTAATTCGTTTTGATTGGGCTATTAAATCCTTATTAAGAGATAAAGCCAATTTTGATGTATTGGAAGGCTTTTTAGCGGCCTTATTGGAAGACGAATCTATCCAAATAGTTGAACTATTAGGAGAAGAAGGACAGCAGGACGATGAAGATGAAAAATTTAATCGAGTAGATATATTAGTCAAGGATGATAAAGACAGACGTATTATTATTGAGGTACAGACGACGAGAGAATCCGATTATTTAGAACGGTTACTTTTCGGAACGAGTAAATCTATTGTAGAAAATATAGGATTAGGCAAAGCTTATAAAAATATTCACAAAATTATTTCTGTTAGTATTCTGTTTTTTAATCTTGGAAGAGGAGAAGATTATTTATATCATGGTACAACTAACTTTGTTGGGATGAATGATGGCAAACCATTAATCATCAAACGAAAAGAGGAACAAGTAATTAATGGTCAACAAGTAGTAAAGTTTAAGGACAGAAATATATTCCCAGAATATTATTTAATTCGAGTTGAAAAATATCAAAATATTGTTAAAAGAAAAATTGACGAATGGATTTATTTGATTAAGAATGATGAAGTCAAAGAAGGGTCAACTGCGAAGAATATAGATAAAGCTCAACAAAAACTAGCTTTTTTGAATATGGACGAAGCAGAGCGTAAAAGATATGAGCGATATCTAGTTAATTTACATCGAGAGAAAGATATTTTAGATACAGCTAAAGAAGAAGGATTGAAAGAAGGAAAGGAAGCAGGTTTTGAAGCAGGAAAGGAAGCAGGCGCATATAAAAAAGCCACCGAAACCGCCTGTAAACTGAAAAAACTAGGCACTTTAACGAATCAGGAAATTGCAGATATTGTTGGATTGACGGTGGACGAAATTGATGATTTGGAATGTTAAGTAACCGCACTAAAGGCACGATTATTATTTTTCCCTCTTTTATTATGCATCGGGTGATGCCTGTTACCAAAGGGGGCGTCGGTCTATTGTGAGGTGGATTAGTGGACCGCCTTTTAGGTGATGATTTTTGATTAGATATTTAGCTTATTTCCTCGACTCGACCATGTAATTGCTTGTCCAAAAAACCTAAACCTAAAAGTAAGACTCGTTTGTTGCCGCCCAAATAAGCTTCATAATATTTTTTATCTTTGATTTGTTTCAAGGCGCGCCTGGAAAGTGTGGAGACTTGTTTGACTTTGGTATCTTTAGCAAATTTAAATTCGATGACATAAACCTTATCAGGCAATTCCAATACTGCGTCAATTCTACCTTTATCCGTTTCTTTTTCTAGCAGTAGCCTAAATCCAATCATTCTAAGCATCAAATAAGTGAGCGAGTGATAATAGGCTTCTTTCGGAATATGCAAACGACCTGGAATATCAGCTAGAAAACTCTGAAATTTTTGAAGGAATCTTGGAATATTTTCTTCAATTAGTGCATCTCGTAAGGCAAAAGTTTCAGGCTGCATGGCAATTTCATCTTTGTTCAAAAAAGCAGCGGCAATGTAGGTTAAAAAAGAATGACGAACTTCTTCGTTGGGATAATTTAAAAAATAATGCGGACGAAGCCCATTTCTTCCTGCTTTTTCGATGGTTAAATAACCTGTTTGATAAAGTAATGGAATCAAAGGGAAATTTTTGATTTGTTGGGTGCTGCCCGTTAAATCATCCACTTTTAAATGTTCAAATTCCTCAGGAAGTTGTTTTTGTTGTTTGATTAAATCAATTAAAAAAGTAGGGGTGCCTGTAGAAAACCAATAATTTCTAAATTCATATTCTGTAAATAATTTAAGAATAGAAAATGGGTTATATAATTTGTTGACTCCATCAAAAGAAAAACCATTATACCATTCTTTAATACCAGGCAAAATTTCGGGAACAGACATGGAAAACGTACCTGCTAATTTGCTTAAATGGTCTTTAAAATAGGATTCTAATTCGAGTTGAGTAAAGCCTACCATTGCACTATACTCCTTATTCATAGATATATCATCCAAATTATTCAATCCCGAAAACACACTTACTTTTGAGAAGCGGCTAACCCCTGTCAGCATGACAAAACGCAAATGATTATCCAAGCCTTTCATCGTACCATATAAATTTCGGAGTACTAGTCGATTTTCTTCAAATTTTTGCTCATTAGTTAAGGAATCTACTAATGGTTTGTCATATTCGTCAACTAGTATAACTACTTTTTGCTGATATTTTTTAT
Organism: Saprospiraceae bacterium; assembly: GCA_965277445.1. Lineage (GTDB taxonomy): Bacteria > Bacteroidota > Bacteroidia > Chitinophagales > Saprospiraceae > JAFMDF01. Next base: position 2,345,023 of record CBDICY010000013.1, read on the forward strand.
TCAGTTGAATAACTAAATTATTAAAAGCATCAGAAATAACGGAATCATTTAAAAGAATATCATAGTGTTCTCCAATTGTTTTTAAATGATTTAACATGGAAATATTAAAAACTTCCAAAGAGGTACTGTAATCAACCAAAGAGTAATCAATATGAACAACTGGGTAAACCGTCCAATCTTTTTCTTTATCATAAATATATAACCCTTTGAATAGCTCTTTTTTACCTTCAAAAAAGGACTTTAAAGTCGTTAATAATAAAGATTTGCCAAAACGACGAGGACGAGCCAAGAAATAATAAGTTCCTTGACTAACCAAATTGTAAATAAAGTTGGTTTTATCTACATAGATAAGGTCTGCTTCCCTTATTTTCTCAAAAGTCTGTATACTAATTGGTAGTTTTTTCATATTGCTGCTACTCGTTTTGACAAATATACAATTTTTGAAGAGAAATTAATAAAACTATTTCTTTGATTGCTTCCTTAGTATTTGAGGAAGCTATGGATACTTTTTCAAGCACTAGCACAACGTACTTTCATCGGTCAATTTGCTTGTTTGCCTAATAAAAATTCAAGGATCATCGAGGGTAGTAGAGGAAGGTTCACACGAGGAGTTGATTGCTAAAAAAGGCTTGTATTTGAAAATGTTTGAGAAGCAGGTGGACGGGGCGCTTCAAAACTGATCAAATGATCAATTTATAAGTCTCTTGAATAGTAGGGACAGGTTTTGATATTGTTGCCGTGTTACTGATAGAATATGGTAGTCCTTATTATGAGAATGTTTACTTAACGGTGTCTAGTTGTTAAACTTCGCAGTTTTTTCTTCGTATATAATAAAAGAAATTAAATGATTTGACTACTTATTTATTTAGAACTTAGATTTCGATAGAAATTCAAGAATGAAATAAAATTAGACCGAAAAAATATTTTTAAAAACGACTTTAAAATTATTTTTTCGGAATATTATCTTGTTTAAATCATTTCAGTATTTTCTGTTTTTTTGAATTTAAGTAAATGAAGTAAAATTCTTTTTTTCGACATAAATTATTATAGAAACCTAAATAATAAAAGTTTACAAGATTAATTCTTTAATACTAAAAGTAGCTGATGAATAACATAGAAAAAATATTAACGCCAATAGATTCTTCTACTTTTTTTGCTACCATCTGGGAAAAAAAATGGTTTCATATACCAAGAATTGACGCCCAATATTTTCATGAGATATTGACGATTGAGGATGTTGATGATATGCTTCAATCAAAAATAATTCCGCAGAAACTCATTAGAATCTCTAATGCAAAACAGAATGTTAATCATTTTAAAGGGGAAACTCAAAGTCCACAACTTTTTAGTGACTGGCAGAATGTTCTAGATAATGAAACTTTATTCACTCAATTTGCAAAAGAAGAAACATCTCTGATTTTACATCATGCACAAGACTATTTTCCAAAAATTAGTGTATTTGTTAGTCATTTAGAGAAGGCGTTGGGTTTCAATGTAAATGCGAATATCTATATTACACCTCCCAACTCACAAGCTTTCAAAACTCATTTTGACTCACACGACACATTTATCATGCATATCTTTGGCGATAAACAATGGCACATTTATGATTCAGCGGTTGATTTACCTGACGATAAATTCAAATCAATGGGTGTTTCACCAAATATAAATTGGTCGAAATATGCTAAGGACGACTGTCCCAATGTATTCAATGTATCTGTGGGTGATACGTTATATGTTCCTAGAGGTTGGGCACATAGAGTAGTTTCGACTTCCTCCCCGTCAGTCCATATAACCCTTGGGCTCTATCCAAAAAAGAAATTTAACCTCATCGAAACTATAGCGGACAATGCGCTTTTAGATAAAGAAAATACTTTTAGAAAGGCCTTCCCTCATCATTTACCTGAGGAAGGAAAACTTGAGTTTATTGATAAATTTAAGGAGGAATTAATAGCATTTATTCAGAAAATGCCTAATGAACAAATCTTAAATCGTTTAGAAAATAAATTTGTCAATAATAAATCTATTAATTTTAGGGGTAGATTTAAAGACATATTACTTCAGAGTCAATTATCTGAAAGTTCAATATTGACAATAAAACAGGATATTGAATATCGATTGAAGCAAAAAGGGATGCAACTATCTTTGCGATTTAACGGTAAAAAATTACCCTTGCCTTTCTTTCTTAAAGGGCTTTTTGATTTTATGGAAACCAATGAACAGTTTACAACTAGTGATTTACCTTCTAAATTCTCAATTGCAGAAAAATTAAAGATTATGCAACTATTAGTGAAAGAAGGTTTTTTAGCTATCGTTGAATTATAAGCTCTTTACCACCGATAACTCATATTAAAAGAGGAGTCGTCTATAGTTTTGTTATAAATTTTATGGCTCGATGCTATTAAATTTATCATTCAAGTACGTAAACAAAATATCCAATTTACGAGGTGACTCATATTATTAACGATTCCATACATGCTTAAGTTTTTTAGGAAAATAAGAACCCTTTCTAAATTAAAAAGAAAAATAATCATATTTATTCCTGAAGTAGCATTGACTTTAGCTTTTGCTCGCTTTATTCTTTTGTTTTTTTCTTTTAAAAAAATCACCAATTATTTAGGGGAAATTTCAACAGAGTCTTCTTTCGATGAGAGAAATAGTTTGTATGATTTAGAAGATTTCTCTGTGGTTATTCCGATGGTTGCTAAAAATGTGCCTTGGGAAGCTACCTGTTTTGTCCAAGCTATCGCTGGTCGTTTAATGTTAAATAGAAGAAAAATAAATAGTACCATTTATATTGGTGTTAAACAATCAGCAAGAGAAAAAGGTGAGATTTTGGGACATGCTTGGCTAAGAAGTGGAAATATAATTATAACTGGAAGAAAAGGTTTTGAAGATTACAAAGTTATTACTTTTTTTTCCTAAATTTTTGAATAAGGAAAATCATTAAAGCTTCAAAAATAATCAAATAGTAACTCAATTGTAATAATTTGCGTATTAGTATTTATTTTTCTGATCTTAATTCTATATCGTAAAATTCATTCTTTCTTAATTTATGGAACTTTTTATTTATTTTATTCTGGGAATTTGGTTGTTACTCATAATCCTTAGGAATGCTAGAAATCCGCAAGATATTGAGAAATTTGGCCGTAAATACGATCATTTAAAACTATTACCGAGATATGATTTTTTTACAGAATTTCCTAGATATTTTGAATTACAGTACTTAAGTTTTTCTAATTCAAAGTGGCAAAGTATAAACCTTAATCATCAGACAAAATGGTATCATTTTTTTTGGAATTTAGCTTTTTTTCGACGATATCTTACCTATACTGCTATTAATAATCTCGTTTTTAATATAGAAAAGACAGGAGATAATCATTCATTTGATGTGAGTAGATACTATGCTTATAAACATCTTGTAATCTTCCTACTCCCTTATGAAGTAAGGCAATTTAGAATTATTGAATATGATATTTCTAAAAGAATAGAAAATAATGACTATTGCATTATTTATACTTCTACTCTAAACAATGAATCAACATGCTAAATTATTTTACAGACTCAATTATAGCTGTTAAGACCTGTATGTTTTTAGCTAATATCGCTCTTATCATTATAACCCTAAATTGGTTACTAAGTACTCATTTTTATAGGAACGAAGGTGTTTTAGGCTGGAATTTAATAGGACAATATCATCGATTTAAGAGTATTGATTTACTTGATATTATAGCTTCCTTTCTTTTTTCAGAACCTATTCTTAGTATTACCTTATACTTACGATTTCTTAGTCTGTTTTTATTACTTCTTTTGCCTTATGATTATGAACTGAATTTTTGGATTATAGGGTTTGTATTCTACTCTTTAGTCGTAATGAATTATCGAAATGTTGCATATGGAATTGATGGTGCGGATAAACTATTAACAATAATTTTTGGTGCATTTTTTATTTTATACTTGCAGCCTTTTTACCTTAATATACAATATGCTTGCCTTTGGTTTATTTCAGGAAATGTGATGTTTGCTTATTTTATTTCAGCTTATCACAAGGTTAAAAATAAGGAAAATTGGTACATACAAAATGGGAGTTTACATTTATTTAACCATCCGTTTTGGGTAGATGTTAAATTTTTAACTATTAGAACTAAACACCAGAAATTATTTTTTTTACTAGATAAAACTGTACTAATTTGGCAATTAACGTTTCTAATAGCGCTCCTAATTGGTGGGCATTTTTTATTATTGTATTTAGCTATTGGCGTAGGTTTCCATTTATTTAATGCTTTTTTTTTAGGTTTAAATAAATTTTTATTTGTTTGGCTAAGTGCCTATCCTGCCATAATTTTTTGTAGTAATCATGCTCATCGGGTTTTAACAAATATTCTATAGCAATGATGGATATTTAGAATTCTTTTATTTTGTTTATTAAATAGAGGACGATCAGCTCTTACTATTTTATTATTAGATACTTCAAGTATTTTATAATTACGGCTAATTTGAGTTTCAAGAAAGTTAAAGTTAGTAAAATCAATAGAAAGTAATCCACCAACTTGAAGTTTTTTGTCTATTTCTAAAAGATGTTGTTCAAATTGTTGAAAAGTAAATGATTTGGCGATTTGTAAATTGGGAATATTTTTATTATCCGAATGTTGCAGTACTGCTAAAGCATAAATTGCATTAAATTTCTCTTCTTGTTCAAATAGAGGATCAAACCTATAAAAGAACCTAAAATTTGGATGAGGGTATTTTTTTTCACTTTCTTTTAAACACGACTTATTAATATCTACCCCCATAATTTTTGCACTAGGAAAATATTTACTAAGTGAATAAACTTCTTCTCCAGTAGAACAACCATAAGACAAAAGCCTAAGGTTTTGAGAAAAAGATGTTTTTTGGAAGTAAGTTTGTGTGATTTTAAAAAGAGTTGGGTATCTGTTAAATTTAGTTGTGGTGCTAATTTGAGCAACTCCATTCGGGTTTTTATATTTTTCTAAATAGTAGGATCTAATTTTTTTGTTAAATAGAAATTACTTTATTGTTGAAACTATTTTATAAGTTTTATATATAACGATATGATAGTTTTTTTTGGAATCTTTTAAGCTATCTCTTTTTTACTAAATGATTGATACATACTTAACCCTTTTTTTAATAATAGAAAAAGGTTGAATATAGATACTATATCCAACCTTTATTCATTTTTTAGTAAAATGATTTAGCTTCCAAAACCACCTTCAACGCCTGCACCACCTGCTTGAATTATTTCTTTGTTGAAAATTTTGAAGTCTGGTGTAGACCATTTAACCTTAATAGGTTGCTTAATATTCTGTTGCTTATTTTCCATGGAATAAATTTATGGTTATTAAAAAATTAGAAAAAATATGAATCTTTATAAAGCTTTTGGTTTAATTATTCAGTCGAAGGATATAGAAATACCTGAATTCCAAAAAATAGAAATTGGTGAAATTGATGTGAAAATCAAATTTACTAAAAATAAAACAAATTTAGATAAATTTTTCAGATATAGCAAAAAACATCATTTTTCTATTGGTAATATATGTGATTTTTTTATTTTAAATGGGAATCTAATACTAATACGCCCTCTAAATGAAACGGTTTCAGAAGATGAAATTAAATTGTATTTATTAGGTTCTTGCTTTGGTATCCTGCTTCAGCAACGAGGTATTTTTTGCTTACATGCTTCGGGGGTTGTTTACCAAAATAAAGCCTTCTTGTTTATAGGTAATTCAGGTGTTGGAAAATCTTCCCTAATGAGCTATTTCTATCAGCAAGGACTGGAAGTATTAGGGGATGATGTAATGCCTATCATTTTTAAAGATAATCAACCTTATGTCGTCCCCGCATACCCACATGTGAAATTATGGGATAAATCCATAGAAAAATTAGAAATTAAGAAAGAAAAAATTTTTAAACAATTACGCCCAAATGCAAATAAGTATGGTTTGCTAACTACTGAACAATTTCATACAAACATTATACCATTATCTGCTTGTATTTGGTTAGATTGGAACGAAGATAATCAAATTGTCAAAGCTAGATTTTCTAAAGCAGAAAGGGTAGGAATATATCGCAAAAATGTGTATCGGCACCAAATGGTTCAAGAAACAGCATCAGAACAGGCACTATTTCAATTTTGCATAAACTTAGCTAAATCTGTACCGTTTTTAAAATTCTCTCGTTCTAAAGAGCATCACGATTTAATTTCTTTTGCTCAATATCTCAAAAGAGAACTTAATTTAAATGTATAAAGATGACCTTGACTACTATTATTTCAAAAAGCGATAATCGATTTATTGAAACTAATCTTGATAATGAGAAAGTAATAATGGATTTAGAAACAGGAGACTATATTAATATAAATCCAGTTGGTTCTGTTATTTGGGAATTAATTGATAAACCAATTAGTATCAATGCTATTTGTGAGGCGCTGACCAAGATGTTTGAAGTAGAGAATTCTGTCTGTCAAGAACAAACCATTATTTTTCTTAGAAAACTATCTCAGAAGGAATTATTGAATTTTGATTAAACGATATTTTAGCTTATTATAATTTATTTAATCAATTAAATAGTCAAACAGGAATTGATGTAAATATAGGTAAGTAGAAAGACAGAATTAACTTGAATTTTAGACAAGATTAACAAGATTTACAGGATGTTGATTTTCAAGTATTTAAATCCTGTTTATCATGTGAATCCTGTCAAAGGAAATTTAAAACTAATTTTGTCTAAGTACTTACTCCAAGTACCTTTTATTTACTTTCAGTAGTACTTGAATAAATTTAATTATTGCTTGTATGCTTTACTGACTTACGATAAAATAAAGTTATTTTACCCTATTTCTTAAGTACTAGCGAATAATTTAAACTCTACAAAAACATGCTGGCGTTTGGTGGTATCATTGGTCACAATAGTGACAACCTATCGGCTTTTTTAAAAATTAAGACCTCTCTTGGAAAGCCTTCCTTAAATAACTATATAGAACTTATTAGCCCTAGAGTAAAGGCTTGTAGTTATAATATACCTCATTTATATGATGATAAAAAAAGGCAATCGTCTTTTAATTTACATAAGGAGAAGTATTATACTATTTGTGGCAACATTCGCTTGTTTAATCGGGTAGACTTAGGCAAGTTACTCAGACGACCTTCAAATGTGTCAGACGCTGAAATTATTTTGAGTGCTTATCTTAAATGGGGGATGGATTTTTTAAGTCATTTAGATGGGGTATATGCTTTTATCATTTTTGATGAGCAAATAAATAAAATCATTGCAGGGCGTGATCCAATGGGTATTCAGCCATTTTTTTATGCCTATCATAAAGAAACATTCTACTTTGCTTCCCAAATAAAAGGACTTGCAAACATTCCAACTATAATGAAGGGAATGAATATGGACTATATTGACGAAGTATTGGTATTTTCTTTTTTATTTAATAAAGAAATTACTTGTTATAATGGAATAAATCGACTTCCTCCTGGGCATTTTCTTATTTTGCAAAATAAAAAGGTTGAAATTAAAACTTGGTTTAAATTTGATTTGACTAAGCGTATTAAATTTAAAAATGATGAAGAGTACTTAGAAGCATTTAGGGAGAAATTAGCAGAAGCAGTAAATAAGAGAATTGATGGGATTTCCAAGTTAGGGGTTCATTTTAGTGGAGGAGTGGACTGTACAGGGATTGCTGCTATTGCTAAACCTAGATTAGAAGAAAAAAGCAAACCCTTGTTTGCTTACACTAGTGCGATCCCTTTGGATAAACAAGATAATGAGTATGGAATAAAAGATGAAAGATCGATTACAGAAGTATTTGCAAAGGACTTAAACCTCAAACATCTTCGTTACACGGGGGGGACTGCCAATTTAAATTTATTAGAAAGGGCTAAAAAGGTTATAGCCATGCATCATAGCCCTTCTACTTTGCAATCTTTTCATACGTGTTATTTTATTAATAGGGAGGCGGAAAAAGATGGTGTAAAGGCCCTACTGTCAGGCCTTGGAGGGGATGAAGGAGTTTCTCATCGTCAAGCACCCCTTTTTTTAGCAAGAGCCATTGAAAAGAATCATCTTTATAGTTTTATGAAAGATGCTAAGACTTATAATTATAAACAGGTATTAACAGCCCTTTTTAGTGCATTTCCAAACTGTTCCAAATTATTGAATCTTCCTACTTATTATCGTATTGTTTACAAGGATTTTCTTGAAGCAACTTGCCTGCATAATGAGGAGAGAATTATAAAAGAAGTAACAAAACTTTACGAAAAACATTCACATAGTGCTCACACTTTACAAACTTATCTTCAAAGTTGTTTACATCACCCTTGGATTACCTACAGGTTAGAGGCTGAATCAGCTTATGCACATACTAATAAATTAGTAATGCTTTATCCTTGGTTAGATACTGAGCTGCTACAATTCTTTCTTACTTTACCAAGTAATCAAATAATCAAAAATAAAACACCTAGATTATTATATCGTCAAGCTATTTCAAAATGGATGCCTAACCCTAGTTTTGTAAACCAGCAAAAATCATCTGTACTAACTGCTCCCAATGCTATCATTAATGTCTTTGAATCGCTTGATGCGATTAAAAAAGTATTAATTAAGCATAAGGATAGCAAGAAATATAATTTTATAAATTTTCAGAAAGCTATTGAGAATGTGGATAGATTAAAAAAAGATAAGACAGAAAAGCATTCTTATCAAATTGCTTATTCGTATCTTACTTTATCAAGAATTTTACAATTTTTATTGAAATAAAAAACGAAACAGATGGTTTTTATTTCAATAGAAAAAAGGAACATAAACCCTAAAATAATAGACATTTTATTAATGTCACTAGATGTCTAGTCAGAAAATTTGAGTGATTCATGTTCCTTTATAAGATAAATTTATTAGTTAACTTCTAGAAGGAAATACCCCTTGTAAAGCAATAATATAATGCACAGCTTGGTATGGCATTATATTATTATGACCTTGATTACCACCAGTATTTGCTAAAGTAATTCCGACATCATCCGCCATATCTCCTAAATTACTAGTGTCAGCTGTATAAACAGCAACTTGATCTAATCCAAATACGTGATCTTTTGCGTCCGTTTGATTCTGAGGACCATCACTTACTACTGGATTTCCTGACCCAGTATGAGTATGAGGTGGGATTTCTGTTTTATTAAGGGTTACGGTCTCTACTCCTCCTTTTTGTCCCCAATTATAATTTGATAAACCTGTTGACGCTCCATTACCTGCACCAATAACGGATCTTGATCTACAATCAGGTAGACCAAAAGAGGTTCTCCCGTCTCCACCATAAGTTGTTCCTAATAAAGAGTATAATGCTTGATTTTGATTTATGGGTAATATTTGCCCTTCACAGAAGGCCCAGCCTCTGGGAGCAAAATTGCCTGCGAATATTATAACTTCTGCCAATGTGGGTTCCATATAAATTATTTTATTATTTTAATAGATTGGTAGGCGCTGATTTTATGAATTATTAGAAAAAGTAATATTAGTTAGCCTTTTGCAGAACAAGGTATTAAAACAGCATCCTACTTTAATTTATTGGATACAATTATTGATAAAAATTGTATCTGAAATTTTATTTAGGATTTAAAATAGACTTGTTACTTAGATATTTAACTGGTAATCAATTAATTATGTAGAAAAATAAAATTTCCAAACCTTCATAACTCATTGATAATCAACTCAACAAAATAGATACGATATCTCCATTTACAGTTTGGCATGCCAAAAGCCATATAAAAACTGGGGATTTGTGCCTTATATAAGAGTAACGAGTCTATTTAATTAACTTCTATTCGGATACAGCCCGAAAAGGCAAATAACGTAATTTAAGGTCAAAACGGGGGATACATTATTATGCCCTAGGCTTCCACCAGTATTTCCAATGGTGATACTAGCAGTTCCGTTCATCATATCATCAATAGTACCATTTTCGTCAGGGTATACTGCTCCTGTAAACTCAGCAAAGTGTTGACCCGCAGCAGAGCTTCCTGCTTGAGCTGGATCATTAGAGGCTTTTACTTTTCCAGAAGCAGTATGTGTATGAGTAGGCATAGTAGCTGAAGTGATAGTATCCGTTTCACTTCCTCCTCTTTGGCCTATTCGATAATTTCTTAAACCAGGTCCCTGACCTACACCAACGGCAACTCTACTTCTTAAATCAGGTAGGCCATATGTTGTTCTGCCATCTCCACCGTAAATAGTTCCAAGAATTGAAAAGAGTGCCTCATTTTCACTAATAGCTAGGAGTTGCCCATCACAAAAAGCCCAATTTCTTGGGGCGAAATTGCCTGCAAAGAGGTCAACTTCTCCTATAAAATATCCTTCCATTTTATTTTTTTTTAATTATTTAAAATAAACTAATTTTGATAGCGGATTTATGCAAAATAAAAGAGCTATCAACGTTTAAATGATTTAAGTCGATTTAGCTTCTACTTGGGAAAATCCCTTGTAAACAAACAATATAATTCATTGCTATATAAGGAGACCTATTCTCATGAGGTTGTCCTCCTCCGGTACTTCCTATCGTAACATCAATCGAATTAGCTGCTAAAGCAATATTCGGTGCAGCGTCTGTATAAATAGGTCCACCATTTTCAGGTAAATAGTTACCTACTGGTTCTACCGATCTAACTGTACTTTCAGATGCTTTTAAAGTTGCCGAAGTTACAATATGTGAATGATTCGGTATCTGTGTAGAATTTAAGGTAACTGTTTCTTGCCCGGTTCTCTCCCCAAGTCGATAGGAGGAAAGTCCAGGACCTCGCCCCTCTCCTATAGGAGCTCTTCCTTGCAAGTTAGGTAGTCCCATGGTTGATCTACCGTCACCACCATAAATAGTCCCTATAATTGAGAATAATGCTGTATTCTGAGCAATAGGTAGGATCTGCCCTTTACAAAAAGCCCAGTTCCTTGGAGCAAAATTGCCTGCGAAGATTTTTACTACGCCAATGGTTCCTTCCATAATAAATAATTTTATTTTTAAAAATACGGTTATTAAAAAATTACCCTTTCTTACATTTTATGTCTAATGCGCCTTCAATTCTTTCTATTTCTGATAATATTAAATTGTCATTGGGTAAACAGAAAAAATCTTTTAAATTTTCCTTGTGCTTCTGTGTTAATCCATGAAAGTTTAATAGTTGATTATAAGCACAATAGATAACTTCCAAATTTGTCAACCCCTTAATAGGCATTAAAGAATTGATTTGATTAGCATGACAATATAAAGAGGTTAAATTGGATAAATAATGTAAAGAACGAATATCTGTTATTCGATTAGAATTAGCAAATAGACTTTTTAAGTTTGAAAGATATTCTATATCTTTAAGAGAGACTAATTCACAATGTGTTACTATTAAGGTTTTTAAATTAACTAATTGTTGCACTCCAGATAGATTACTTAACTCAAAAGTAATATTTGGATACATTCCTCTTGGACCAACTACCCTTAAAGTAGGTGATTGAAAAAGGTCAAGAAGTTCTGTATCGTTGGGTACCTTCAAGATTTCTCCCTTCTGGAAAAAGGCAGCATTAAAAGCTTTTTGCCATTGTTCTTCTAAGTTATTCCACCAAGCAATTCTAGCTTCAGGAGTAGTTAATTCGGTAACATTTGTAATAGGGGCTAATTCAGGGTATGGAACTTCTTCAATACCCACTTCTGGATTTACCACTAAAAAATTTTTATCCTTTACTTTTTGCATATCTGCTTCCATTCCGTCCAAGCGATAACTCATTTTTTCTAGCACTTTGCTTTGTATCTGCATATGCTGATAGACCTGATTAAAGCTTTGCACCATTTGAAATTGCTGCTTGGCTCGGCTGAGTTCTAGGGCAAATTGTGGGGTACCCTTTAAAGGGAAATACCAAGCACAGGTGGTACAATGTGCATTATTAACTACATTTGCAGTATTACAGACTGGACAAGCATGAGCTTCTAGCGTACCATTTTGTGTTGCCTTCTCTGATGGATTCATGTATTATTAATTTTGTTGTGACTAACAAAGTTGTAAATAAAGCCAATTATGCCGCTTCGTCCTCTCCTTGACCAACGGCTTCAAAACCAGAAAATAATAAACCATTTTCATAAAAGACGGGCGTTTCGTGTCGCAACATGTGTAAAATAAGCGAGGCTTCAGAAGCACTATCTACATGGATTTGTTCTAAACCGTCGTCAGCAGTATGGAGCAGGATAGTCCCCTCATCCACTTTAGCATTCCAAGTAATTTTGTAGGAATCTACTTGTTTCATAAATTAATTATTTTTGTATGTGATAAAATGATTCAATTTAATAGATTTAATTATGAATGAAGAATTTTGAATTTTGAATATCACTAACTCTTTGATTTTTAGTATTCAAATTTCGTCATACGGTTTTATTTAGAGTTAGATCCTTACTTCTTTTCTTTGCCACCATCTAATTCATCCTGCCACTTTTTGAGTTCGTCCATTTTTCCAGCCGCTGCTAACGCTGCTTGTTGCCCCCAAGTAGTTGGATCATGCATTTTATATGGATTACCTGCGGTAGTCAAAATTTGCTTTAAGATACTTTGATCTGCCGCTTTTAGATCTCGGAAAGTTAAAATACCCCCCTCATTTAGTAATCCTTCAATCTTTTTCCCAATTCCTTCGATTAATTGTAGATTGTCTTTAGTTCCTTTTTTTGCTTTCTTTTTGGAAACCTTTTTTGTTTTTTGGGGAGCAGCCTTTTCTGCTATTTCTCCCGAAGGCTCAAAACCCGTAAACAACAAACCATGTTGATAAAAAACAGGCTTTTCATTATTTAAAATATCTAGTAATAGATCACTTTCTGCCGCACTATCTACGTGAATTCTTTCTACGCCATCCTTTTTATTGGCAGTATACAATACTAAGACACCTTCATCTTTTTTAGCATTCCAAGCTATTTTATAATTGGTTATTTCTTTCATGACTATCTATGTTATAGATGCTTTTTTGAATTTTTTGAAATAGTTAATTTTGTGTAATCAAATGGTTATTTGTTTAATTCAGACACCAGTATAACATCAATAAGCACCTCAACTTATTGTACCGTTTAATTTTCTCTGCCTAAATACCCAATATGGTCGATTGTTATACCATATCAGAAAAGCCTACTAGTTGATAAACACTAGCAAACTATTTTTTAAAATTGTTTTAATCGAAAACCGATGCGAGCTAAAAAAGAAGCATGGAATTCGGGGTTTTTTATATTTTAAATAAAATTATTTAATGTGGTCAAAACGAAATTTAATCATTTTTTATTTTGATACCTTAAATTATTTTAAATTTTTATTTTGGTAAAAGGAATGAGTAACTAAAAATATTAATTTAGTAAAGTAATTAATATTTTGTTGCTTATTTCGCAATACCTTTAACAGTAATAAAAAATCATAATTATTACCGTGGACAGCAAGATATGATCAATAAATACTTATTGTTATTTTTTTGTGGACTGCGTAAATGTTTATTTAAAAGCTTTCACCTTGGCTAGTATAGTAATTAAGTATTATTATTCAACTAAATTGACTGTGAATAGTCCTAGTATCATAGGCTAAACAAAATTTAATTACTATCAGATTGAGAGAAAAGAGAATAGCAGAAATATGCTAGTGTAAATGGAGATAAAAATGTTGGTATGAACCAAATATTTTGAGAGAGTCTCATTTACAGCGGAAAGTTAGATATTTTATATAAATAAACAAAAGAATTAAATATTTTTTTCTAATTTTTTTATTTATTATATTATATTTTGTATAGTGGTTGGCATAAAATCATTATTTCTTTTAACTTTGTAGCAATGGGTGCCTCCCAAATTGTCGTCCGTAGCTTGGAAATTCATTTCCAAGTAAATATTTTTTCCCTTGGAAATTCATTTCCAAGTTACGATAGGGGCGCAATAAATTAGTATTGCGACAATTTGGGATGCACCCGTAGCAATCTACTTCGTAAGATTAATTTGGCCAACCTTAAAATTCTCTCAATTTAACACTAGTTACCTATCCCGACAAGTCCTATGTTCGGAGGTGTCTTTGTTTGCCTATAACAGCTTATCATAAAAACTATTTCCAAACCGAATTGGTAAGCACTCAATTTTTTATTCACCTTTAGCCTGCCATTGATGAAATAGACAATGGAATAGCTTGCAAAAAAAATAGTATGTCATCAAAAAATTATGCCACGCCTGGTGTTTATATCGATGAAAAGGATGCTTTTAGTAGATCGATTATACCCGTTGCTACTGCTGTCCCTTGTTTTGTAGGATTAACTGAAAAAGCAGTTCGAGGCAATCAATCTGTTTTTGAAACGCTAGTGAAAATTGAATCCTTAGGAGATTATATTCGATATTTTGGTAGTGGACCACTCACTAAATTTAAAGTTGAAGTGAACGAACAGGAAACTATTTCCGTAACCCCTACCGAAAAGCCGCTTTATTTATTTAATGCTTTAAAGTTATATTTTGCAAATGGAGGCGGAGATTGCTATATTTATGCTATTGGAGAATATACTGAACGGGATAAAATTAATGAGCCAAATTTTGATAAAGTATTAAAGGCTTTGGAGAATGAGCCTGAACCGACCCTAATCGTTTTACCAGTCGCACATTTACTATCTAGCGCTACAGAATATTATAATGTATGGAGAAAAGTGTTAGCGCATTGCCAAAAAATGATCAATCGTTTTGCTATTTTAGATATTTATAATAGTGGAGATTTTCATGATGTATCAAATAAAGAAAAAGCGAATCAGCTAATTTCGGATTTTGAAAAAGGAATAGGAACAGAACAGCTAGCTTACGGTGCCGTTTATTGGCCTTGGGTACAAGCTACGGTTGTTCAACCGAGTGATTTGGATATCAAAAACATAAATCTTAGGGAAATAAAGGAAGCTTTAAAAAACAATGCTAAAGATGTTTATCCTACAGAAAAAGTAGCAGAAGTTATCAATTATATAGATCAGATTAACAGTGATGATGCTGTAGCTAATCATAATACTTTATTACAACTCAGTCCCCTCTACAAAGCCATTATGAATAAGGTTCGCGATACCGCCAACATCCTGCCACCAAGTGCGGCTATGGCAGGAATCTATAAATATGTAGATAATGATCGGGGAACTTACCAAGCCCCTGCTAATGTTAGCGTTACGGCGGTAGTGAAACCACTTTTGACTATTAATGACGCCGATCAAGAAAAACTCAATATTCCTATTTCTGGTAAAGCAGTAAACGCCATTCGTTCTTTCCCCGGTAAAGGAACTTTAGTTTGGGGCGCAAGAACGATGGATGGGAATAGCCAAGATTGGCGCTATATCTCTGTGAGGCGAACGGTGAGTATGATTGAACTATCAGTCAAATATGCGGCTGAAGCCTATGTTTTTGAACCAAATAATGCGCATACTTGGTCGAATATTCAATCTATGATTTCTAACTTTTTGACCAATATGTGGCAAGGAGGTGCTTTGGCTGGAACAACTGCGGCAGAAGCCTTTAGTGTAAGTGTAGGTTTGGGAAGTACGATGACCTCCATAGATATTCTGGATGGTTATATGCGTATTATGGTCAAAGTAGCGGTTACTAGACCCGCTGAATTTATCGTTATTACTTTTCAGCAACAAATGCAAACTTCTTAGTTAATAGTGTTTATTCTAAAATAAATCGTGTGGGAAGGGGTTGTATCAAAACATTCGGCAAATATTTTTTAGCTGAATAAAATTTCAAAATCCTCCCCCTAACCCCCTCCAAAGGGGGAAAAGTTCTGTGCAATTTAAAAAATCAGAACTTTTAATGGTGAACTTTTTCAAAACGGGTCTTTTGATACAGCCACTAAGCCTTTTAGAGTAAAGTCTAATTTATAACTAATAAAAAATAACATTATGGCAGAAAACGTAACCGCTTCGGCAGCGGAAGCCCCTAAAAACACAGATGTCAAGGGAGACGAACAGTCCAACCCATGGCCAGTTCCCAAGTTTCACTTTAAAGTAACCTTTGGTGATGTTGGTGTCATTGATTTTCAAGAAGTATCAGGTTTGGATACAGAATATGATGTAATGGAATATCGGGCAGGTACTTGGCAACCTTGGTCTACGGTAAAGCAACCAGGCTTACGAAAGCAATCAGATGTGACTTTGAAAAAAGGGATGTTTAAGGACGATGAGGGATTATTTAAATATTTTTCCGCTGTGACGATGAATATCATTAAAAGAGAATTAGTGACTATTCAATTATTAGACGAAGCTGGAGCGCCATTATTTATTTGGGAGCTAAAAAATGCTTGGCCGATGAAGGTTAGTTCGACCGATTTGAATGCACAATCAGATGAAGTAGCTATTGAAGAAATTATTTTGGCTCATGAAGGATTGAGTATGAAGCTAGGTTAAGCGAAAAGTTGTCTTAGCAGGGAAGGAACGTTTTATCCTGCTTTTATATGTTTTGACCAAGCAACTGATTTTTGGAAGATAAAAATAAGGATATGAAAGATGAAATTTTATATGTCAATTTTTTCCATAAATACTCGCAAAACGAAACAGCCATCTGTATTTTTAATACAGATGGCTATCCCAAAAAATATTTTAATAATTACAAAGCGACATTAACCAACTTCCTTTCCACCATCCAAAATATCCTGCCATTTCTGCAATTGCTCCCATTTTCCTTCAGCAGCTAATTGCGCTTGATCGCCCCAAGTAGTTGGATCATGAATAGCAAATTTAGCACCTGCATCAGATAAAATTTCTTTCACTCTTGCTTTATCTGTTCCTGCTAGTTGGCTATAATTTCTAATTCCCGCAGCATTTAAGACTTCGGCAATTTTTGGCCCAATACCTTCAATTTTTGTTAAATCTTCTGGTTCTTTTGATTTTGCGGCTTCCATTTTTCGCAACTCTTTCTTTAAAATTTTACCCGTTGCACTCATTGGAAGGGCATCAATAATTTCCACATGTCGTGGATATTTATAGGCAGCTAAATTAGCCTTTGTATAAGCAATTAACTCCGATGGAGTAGTGGATGCGCCCTCTGCTAATACCACGTAAGCCTTGATGTCTTCTCCCATTTTAGGATCAGGAATACCCGTAACTGCTACTAAAGAAACCGCTTCGTGCTTAATCATCACTTCTTCCACTTCTCTAGGATACACATTTAAACCACCTCGGATGATCATATCTTTGGTTCTATCTACGATATAGTATCGCCCTTTTTCGTCTTTTACGGCGACGTCACCAGAGTGCAACCAGCCATCGGTAATGGTTTTGGCATTTGCCTCAGGTCTTTTATAATAGCCTTTCATGACATTATGTCCTCGATACCATAATTCTCCTTTTTCCCCTGTTGGTACTTCATTGCCATCATCATCTACTAATTTTACTTCAACTCCCCAAACAGGACGACCAATACTTCCTGGTACTCTTTCTTCACCCATGTGATTAAACGTCACAATCGGGGAACCTTCAGACATACCGTAACCTTCTAAAATGTCTACCTTAAATCTATATTCAAAATCATGTAGCACTTGAACAGGTAAAGATGCCCCTCCCGCCATACAGACTCTAAGATTTTTAGAAATCTTATCGTAATCGAATTTTTCCTCTTTATAATTCACTAGTCCCCAATACATAGTAGGTACACCAGCAAAAACGCTAATGTCATGCTTTTGCATCAAACCAAATACCGCTTCTGCATCAAATCGAGGTAATAATATAGAAGATGCCCCTCTATAAATACCCGCATTCATACAACAAGTCATAGCAAAAATATGGAAGAGGGGTAAGACGATTAATACATTGTCCTCTTTAGTTACTTTTCCTAAGTCAGCTGACCCAATCGTATTTAACATTAAATTAGAATGCGATAATTCTGCCCCTTTTGGACGACCAGTAGTTCCAGAAGTATAAATAATAACGGCCGTATCATTTGGATCAGTTTGCGCAGATTCTGTCACAGGAGATTGACCTGCCATGAGCGAACCTAAAGTTTCCGTTCCCGCAATAGAAGAAGGCATTTCTGGGCTAGGCATAATCATAAAGAAATGCTCACAATCCGTTGCTGCTTGGAAACCAGCGTGCCCCATTGCTCCCATTGGTAAATCAGCATTGCCAACAAAACAGAAATAAGCTTTGGCATCACTATCCGATAAATGATAAGCAATTTCATCTTTTTTCAATAAAACACTTAATGGAACAACTGTAGCGCCTGTCTTTAAGATACCAAAATAAATAATTGGGAAATAAGGTAAATTAAAACAACTTAATGCTACTTTGTCACCGGGTTGGATGCCTTTGGCTCTTAATCCATTGGCTACTTGGTTGGCTGCACCATTGACTTGCGCAAAATTCAACGTCGTGTCCATAAACGTAAAAGCCGCTTTGGTTGGATATTGACGAGCACTATTTTCTAAAATACAAGAAAGGTTTAACATATTTTGCCTAAATTTTTATAAAATAAATGATTTTAAACGTTTCAATAAAAGAGGTCAGAAGTCAGACCGTTTATTACATAAACTGTCAGAAGTCAGACCGTTTATTACATAAACTGTCAGAAGTCAGATATAAATCGAATAAATATTTGATACTCGGTCTTTAAATTCTAGATTGTCTGACTTCTGACAATCCATGAAATGAATAGTCTGACATCTGACTTCTAGATTTTTTTATACTATATATAAATTACTGCGAATGAACAAAAAAGATGCAGTTATTCGTTTAATTCTAAAAAAGACCAAATATAATATCTTTGGTGGTAATAATCGAAATTTAAACTTAATTTAGCCGCTATGAATTGCCGAATTACCCTATTTTTTTTATTGATTATTCATTTCTCCATTTCTTGTACGGAAAATGGGGTAGAACAGCAGTCTTTAGAAGAAGAGACCACGAAAGACTATTTTCCAACTGAGGTAAAATGGGGGTATATTAATCAATCAGGAGAGGCGGTTATAAAACCTGAATTTGATGATAACCGAAATTTTCATGAAGGATTGGCAGCAGTTAGAAAAGGAAAAAAATGGGGATATATCAACCAGCTTGGAGCAATGGACATTCCATTAACCTTTAAATCAGCATGGGCATTTCAAGATGGAAGGGCAAGGGGTCAGACTTTTGACAATCAAATGGGCTATATTGATAAAAAAGGGAAATGGTTAATTGAACCGCAGTTTGAGGAGTTAGGGGAATTCTCGGAAGGTATGGCGGTTTATCGATCTGGTATTAACTATGGTTTTATTAATGAATCAGGTCAAGAGCAAATAAAGGCGAAGTATCAAAAAACTTATGGGTTTAAAAATGGTTTAGCTAAGGTAAAGAAAGATAATAGGTACGGGTTAATCAATAAGGAGGGGGAAATTATTATCCCTATTAAATTTAGAAGAATTGGCGATTTGGCAGAAGGTTTGATTCGAGCTAAACTAAATGATCATTATATTTATTTAAATGCAGAGGGGAAAGCCACGATTGATGGTAATTATGAAAATTGTACCGACTTTGTGAATGGTTTTGCCGCTGCAAAAAAGGATGGTAAATATGGATTGATTGATCGAAAAGGAGTCTTTGTCGTTCAACCAAGGTATAATCAACTATTTACTGCCAATAAGGATTTATGGATTGCGGAGGAAGGAGGTAAATTTAGTCTAATTGACACCAAAGGAAAGCAAATTACGGAACGAACTTATGACCAAATAGATAAGTTTTCGGAGGGAATTGCAGGTTATAGAATTGGTTATTTATATGGTTTTCTAAATGCCGATGGAACCGAATTAACACCTACACATTTTGGTTTAATTTGGGATTTTCGAGAAGGCATGTCCAGAGCTGCTTTTCGAGAAGGCATTGGCTTTATCAACAAAGATGGAAATTTAGCCATTCCACCTGATTATTTAGATGTTCGGGACTTTTCGGAGGGATTAGCTCGGGTTCAATTGAAGGATTGGTTTTGATGTAGTTATGACTAGAATTTTAAAATAATAATTTTTATAAATCGTGCCGTAGGTACGAAAGATAGGTAACATGCTAAAAAAAAGCGCTGTAATCTTACAGAATCTACAAATAGACTACTGTCCTGGTGGAGCAGTAGAAGTGCCTGATGGAGATATAATCGTAACCAAGGCAAATGAGCTAATGGATAAATTTGAGCATGTGATAGCTGTCATTGATTGGCATCCAGCCACTCATATCAGTTTTGCAGGAAACCACCTTTGGCGAAAAATTGGACAGACGATGAGTATTGATGGATTGGATCAAAAATTAAGCCCCTTCCATTGCGTGGTCGATTCTTTTGGCGCTCATTTATATCCTTCCTTAAAAAAGGAGAAAATTACCCATGCCATTCAACAAGGAACGGAAACGAGTATAGATGATTATAGCGCCTTCTTTGACGCTGACAAACGTAGAAATACGGGATTAGGAGAATATTTAATTGCTAAAAAAATTGAACAAGTTTTTATAATGGGATTGGGTTTAGAGGAAGGAGTTAAATATACCGCATTGGATGCACTAGCTTTAGATTTCAAAGTAGTCGTAATAACGGATGCCTGTGGAGGATGGGAAGAAACAGCAATCAAGAAAACATGGAAGGAACTAGAAAAAGCAGGTGCAATTTTAGTGAATATGGATCGAGTGATGGCGATTGATATAAGTGCTTAATAAAGAGGAATGCTAACTCCAAAATCAACTTCAACTTCAATTCAAAATAGTAAAAAAGACGATATTGTGTCACATTGTAAATCCTGAAAAATCAAGACATCCTGTAATAAAAATGCGACTATGCAAGGAGGGTGCTGCATAGTCGCTCCTTCATCACTTTTAACCTAAACACATGATTATCTTTGACGGGATTGATGCGATCCAATTAATAATAGAAATTATTATTAAATGAATTTAGCAAATAATGCGATTTGAATTACCCTCATGAAAATAGGAATAGGTTATCTAAGTAAATGAAAGTAGAGATGATTTGTAAAAATAGGACTATCTAGTCTGATTCCAAATTTTATTTAAGCAAAATATTGATATTACGAAATATATTTGTTAAATACATAAGAATAATATTAATTTAATTAACTGAATAGTGATAGAAAAAAATAAGACTACTCTAGTTTATCCGCCTTCTCGGAAAGGAAATCAAATTGATAATTACCATGGCATCTTAATTGAAGATCCTTATCGATGGTTAGAAGATGATCGTGCAGTGGAAGTTGAAGATTGGGTGAAAGCGCAGAATAAAGTAACCTTTGATTACTTAGGAGATATTCCTTGCCGAGATGCGATTGCGAGTCGTTATACAGCACTATTTGACTTTCCTAAAATGTATAGCCCATTAAAAGCTGGGGAGTATTATTTTTATTACAAAAATGAAGGCTTGCAAAATCAAGCAGTCATCTATCGGCAAGCAGGCTTAGATGGGGAACCGACCGTTTTTATTGACCCTAATGAATTATCTAAAAGTGGAACCGTTGCCATCACTATTTTGGGTTGTTCAAAGGATAACGCTTATTTAGCGTATGCGCAATCCCAAGCAGGTTCAGATTGGCAAGAAATTCATGTAATGGAAGTGGCTACAGGGAAAAAATTGCCAGATGTCATTCAATGGGTCAAATTTTCTGGTGCTAGTTGGTATAAAAATGGCTTTTATTATAGCCGATTTCCAATTGCTAAGGATGGTGGAGAATTGAGCGAAAAAAATGTATTTCATTCCGTTTATTATCACGAATTAGGAACAGACCAATCTGAGGATAAACTCATTTTTAGAGATGAAGAAAAGCCAGAACCCAATCATTATTGCACCGTTACCGAAGACGAACGATACCTAATTATGTATGCCGCTTTAGGGACGGATGGCTATGAATTATTATACAAAGATTTAAGTGAGCCCAAGACGAAATTTATCAAACTATTTGAAGGATATGACTATAAGAATAATGTAATTCGGCACGAAGATGGAAAGTTTCTAGTCCATACAGATGTTGGTGCCCCTAAATACAGATTGGTTGAAATTGATCTAGCGAATCCTGCTCCAGAAAATTGGGTAGAACTCGTTCCCGAAAAAGCGGATTTGTTACAAAAAGTAACTAAAGGTGGTGGAAAATTATTTGCAGAATATCTACAAAATGCAACGAGTCGGATACATCAACTAGACTATCAGGGAACTTTTGAAAAAGAAATTCAATTACCAGGATTAGGCTCTGTTTTAGGTTTTGCTGATAAAGAAGAAGTGACCCAATTATTCTATTCTTTTACCTCCTTTGTGTATCCAGGTACTATTTTTATTTATGATGTTACTACGGGAAAGTCAGCGCCATTTTTTGAAATGGACTTGAAATTTGATCCTACTCAATATGAAGAAAAACAAGTCTTTTATTCGAGTAAAGATGGGACAAAAGTGTCTATGTTTTTAGTACATAAAAAAGGGTTGGTCTTAGACGGTAATAATCCAACCTTTTTATATGGATATGGTGGTTTTAATGTAAATCTAACGCCTAGTTTTAGTGCCTCTAGATTTATCCTCTTAGAAAACGGAGGGGTTTATGCCATGCCAAATCTAAGGGGAGGAGGAGAATACGGAGAAGCTTGGCATCAAGGTGGAATGCTGCATAACAAACAAAATGTCTTTGATGATTTTATCGCAGCAGCTCATTACCTGATTCGTGAAAAATATACCCAATCTAGAAAATTAGCGATAGCAGGTGGCTCGAATGGTGGTTTATTAGTGGGGGCATGTATGACTCAACAACCTGATTTATTTGCGGTGGCTTTTCCAGCAGTTGGAGTGTTGGATATGTTGCGATACCATAAATTTACGATAGGTTATGCTTGGGCGGTGGAATATGGTGCTAGTGATGATGCAGCCCATTTTGAAAATTTGTTAAAATATTCTCCTTTACATAACCTAAAGAAAGGTACCGCTTACCCTGCTACGATGGTCACCACAGGCGATCATGATGATAGGGTAGTGCCTGCCCATTCTTTTAAGTTTGCAGCGGCATTACAAGCTGCTCATACTGGAGACAAACCTGCCTTAATTCGAATTGCAACGGATGCAGGACATGGTGCAGGTAAACCAACTTCTAAAATAATTGAGGAGCAAGCCGACCAATGGGCTTTTTTCTTTGCTAACACTAATACTACTGTAATTTATTAAATGTTGTTTATTTTTGCAGAATAAATATTTGACATTCAAGTATAAATAAATGTATTTTACGGGTATATTTAGATGGCAATATTTAAATATAGGAACACTTACTACAAAAGAACTAAGACTCAATGGATAAGAAATCAAAAATTCATTTAAAAAATTTGGACCAAAAACTAGCCTTACTACTAAGGGATTTAAAAACCTATAGTGATAATAAACTAAATGAACAACCAAGCCCAAATGAATGGTCGGTTCTACAAATTATGCAGCATTTGATGAAGGCAGAAGCGGGAGCAGTTGGGTATGTAAAGAAGAAATTGAGTTTAGAACCTGAATTAGCTGATGCCAATGTTATGTCAAGTTTTAGGTCTATGTTCTTAAATATGGCGCTAACCAGTCCTATTAAAATTAAAGCACCGGAACAAATTAGTGGAGAAGCCTTATTAACAAATCTGACCTTTTGGGAGGTGGCTAAGCAATGGAAAGCACAACGTGGAGTACTAAAAATATACTTGGAAAGCTTACCTGCTGACTATTTCACCAAGGATTTGTACAAACATCCAATGTCTGGTAAAATGACCTTATCGGGGATGTTGTCCTTTTTTAATAAACACGTGGATCGACACATTCGACAAATTAGGCGAACCTTAAAGAAAGTCGATGCCGTTAAGCAGTTATAAATGTAATCTCATCAGATTAATCAAAGCCAAAAACAGTATAAGGCTACATAAATCACGTTTTACTCAATAAAAAAGCCCTTAGAAAACTACCTTTCCAAGAGCTTTTTTATTTAGAGTTAATCATCGAAAATTACCATTTAACAAATTTATAGTTTATCATTCACCGTTCATCATTTCACAGAACCTTTTACTTCCGAAACTCATAATAATACTCTCCATCATACTCTTCATAAATCCCACCAAGCATGACCAATCCATTTTTATCCCCTAGTGCTTCCATGACCTCATCAATATTTTCAACCGCTCGATCATTGATAGACGTAATGACAAAACCTAGTTCCATATTAGTTTCTTCAATCAAGCTATTTTTATAAATACTTTTCACATAAGCGCCTTTGGCTTGCAATCGTTTTTCTTCCGCTTTAGTTAAATTTCTAAGTTCAAAACCTAAATCTTCTAATACTTTTCCTTTTCTCGCATTCACTAATTCCGTGGTATTGCCTCTATTTTTTAAGACAATGGTAGCCGTTTTTTTCACGCCATCTCGAATAAAGCCGACTTTGATTTTATTACCAGGTCTGTAACGGGCAACCTGTTCTTGTAATTCGGGAATAGAACTCGTAGATACATTATTGATAGAGATCACCACATCATCTTTTTCCATCCCCGCATCCGCCGCGCCTCCTTTTTCGGTTACAGAGGTAATTAAGACCCCTTTTACCGTTTTTAAACTTAATCGTTTAGCGGTATTATCGGTAACTGCGTCTATACTTACGCCCAAAATACCTCTTTGAACAACGCCAAAATCACGTATGTCTCTAATCACTTTTCTCACCAAATCAGCTGGAATAGCAAAAGAGTAGCCTTCATATTTGCCCGAACGAGTAATAATAGCCGTATTGATTCCAATTAACTCGCCATTAGTGTTGACCAAGGCACCACCACTATTACCTGGATTAACCGCAGCATCCGTTTGTATAAAAGATTCTATAGAATAAGCATCTTCTAAAATAGAAATATTTCGACCTTTAGCGCTTACAATTCCTGCAGTTACCGTCGATTCTAGGTTAAATGGATTTCCGACTGCCAATACCCATTCACCAGTTTGCAAAGAATCAGAATTCCCAAAAGGTAAAAAAGGAAGTTCCGCACTATTGATTTTTAATAAAGCTAAATCTGTAGATGGATCAGTTCCGACCAATTTAGCATTGAATTCTCTTTTGTCATGTAGGGTAACTCTAAATACTTTCCCTTCTTCTATTACATGATTATTCGTAACGATATAGCCATTCGGAGAAATAATAACACCAGAACCAGTAGAGGCGCTTAAACTTTCCCAGAAGTAATCGCCACCTTTAGAGGATTTGATATTCACAACGGCAGGGGTCGCCGTATTAGCCGCTGCGATGAAATTAGTGGGGGAGGAAGCAATAAATTTACGTTTTCTTTGCTCTGACAATAGTTCGTCAGTATAATTGGTATATCTTGCAGGAATGGTTTCCTTAACAATTATTTCCTTTGGCCCGTCTATCATTCTGTATAGACCTACCGCAAAAATAGCGCTTAAGGTAGAAGCAATTAATGCAATCCAAAAAGTCTTCATATTTCTCAATTTTGGCTAAATCTAAGTTCGTTATTATATAAAAGTTGGCGTTACTACTCGGCAAAGGGCTAACGGCAGAGGGCGAAGGGTCTAAACTCAAAGGAAATGATTAACTATTGATGATTGGAACTACTATCTTTCCCAATCTTGTTCATTAGTCACTTTTTGCCTTTTGCATTTAGCCGAGTAGTAACATAGTTGTTTTTATAAATCCTATTTGACCTCCTCTTTAAAAGGAATTATTAATGTCTTTTATATATTAATAAAACAATTTATTTTAAAAATACTAATTTATATTAATTTGACCAACTTTTAGGGAGATTATTTATTTTTGTTTTGATATGCTCAATAATTTTAGAACGGTTATTTTTAAGTTATAGTTTAGTATTTTGGACTAAACCTCTGAATTTATAGTCTTTTCATAAATATTTTTTAAGGCCAAAATAGATTTTTCTGTACTCATTTTGTTAGCAATGACTGCTTTTGCTCCTTTCCCCAATTGCAATCTAAAAGTGGTCTGTTCAAATAACTGCTGAATGGCTTGCGCAATCGCTTGCGGGTTTGTGGGAGGAACAACTAATCCTGATACACCATGCTCCACAAATTCAGGCGGCCCACCAGAGTCAGTTACAATTGGTGGAATACCCAAACTCATAGCTTCCAAAATAGCTTTTCCTAAACCTTCTCGATTTTTGTTAGAGGGTTGAATATAGACATTGCTGGCTGCTAATAATTTTAACACATCTTTTCTATACCCCGCTAAGTGGAAATTTTTGGCATAGGGACTTTCTTTGATTAATTTTAGGTTTTTAGTCGTATCCATTTTTCGTCCAATTAATAAAAAATGAATCGGTAATTGAGCAGGCAAATATCCAGCAGATTGGATTAAATATTGAATGCCTTTCCACGTTCTATTATTCGCAATACAGCTGACGACAAAGGCCGTATTAGGAATACCAAATTGATTGAGGTTAGCCATTGTAATATGCTGATACCAGTCTGAATTTTGCCCTTTATAAAACTGGGTAACCTTTGCTTTGTTACTAAACAATTGTTGTTGCATATATTGCTGAACTGCGACGGAAACCGCAGTAATCCCGTCTACTCTAGGATGAAGATGTTTTAAATAAGAATTGGGCGCATACCAAGCACTACCACCAATAACTCCTCTATATGCTAAGACTTTTACAGGCAAGCCCATCGCTGCAAAATTACCATTGGAGATGGCTTTGCTATTGAATAAATGTAGGATGTCGTATTGTCCTTTTTTGAGCTCCGCTCGAATAAATTGAATGTTGGTGCGACTAATTTTTTTGGTTGGATGAAAATCAATAATTTGAATACCTGCCTTTTTGAAATTTTTCACAAAAGGAGCATTCGCTTGGGTCATAATCGTAATTTGAAAACCTAATTTTTGTAAGCCAATAAAAATTTCCCCTTCTGGTCGAACAGCATTATAGGCATCTTTATAATTACTAATAATTAAGATTTTCATATAAATTAGGATTAGGGTGTCACGTAGTGTAATTTAATGATGAATGATTTTTGACACCGCATCTTCAGAGGTCAGAAGAACTATATCCCACGCCCTGAACAAGGCAACATAACCCCTAGTCAACTAAAATTCTTGAAACATAAGGAGCCACCATCTCTTTCCAAACACTATAAGCTGCACCATTAATATGAACCCCATCAGCCGTAAAGTTAGCATTTAATAGCCCATTATCTGCTAATAATCGTTGATGAATATCCAAATAAATTAAGCCCTTTTGTTGTGTTAATTGTTGCAACGATTGATTTAAAGAAAGAATAGATTGATTATCGAATACCGTTCTTTTTACTTGTGGATTTACAGGTAAAATACTTTGAATAAACAATTGACTATTAGGTGTTTCTGTTTGTATTTGCTCAATAATTTTGGTGTAGTTTTGAACAATTTCTTGTTCGTCTGTAAACAAAAAATCATTGATGCCAATCATTAAAAAAATAGCTTTTGGCTGGGAAGAAGTAATTCGATTTAACCTTCGTAATAAGCCCCAAGTAGTATCTCCAGCAATACCTCTATTTTTGATTTTGGCATTTCCTAATAACTCTTCCCATTGCCCATATTCGGTAATGCTATCTCCTAAAAAAACGATGCTGCCTTTGGATAAGGGTAAATGTTCAAACAAATTTTTTCGATTTTCATATACGCCTGCTAAACCACCTGCCGTAATTCGGTGAACCATAAATTTTAGCCCACCTAGTCGTTGAATCAAATAGCCTAAGGCGCCTGCTAAAATTAAATTGAGTAGAAGGGAGAAAATTAAACTTGTTGTCAATTTTTTATTCATTTTCTCAAAGTATAGAAGAACTTAAGTTCCTCGAATATTTAGATAAAGGTTGATTGATTATTAAATTATTGATTATTGGGGAATGGGTTAATAATCAATAATTTAATAATCAATCAACTAGTAAACCTAGCTTTTATAACTAAAAGTCAATCCAGCATTATCCTGTAAGCGCTTCAATAAAGCATCGCCCATCGCCACAGCAGGCGTTAACATGCCGCCCATATCAGGAATATTATCAACGGCTAAACAGATAGCGCTTTCTGCCAACATTTTGGAAGTAGATCCATAGCCTGGATCTCTGTCGCCCGTCACCTTACCTCTTGCCCTAGAGCCATCTGCTAAAATTGTATTAAAAATTAGGTTGTAAAAACCATTTTTTCGCTCGGTCGCATTAGGGCCTTCGCCCGGTTCTGGCAGTATTTTATCAACGCCTTTTTTTAATAAAGACCCCGGTTTTGCCATCATGACGATTCCCATCACCCCTGCGGTTGCTAATCCTTTCATTCTACCACCAAAACCATCACCAGATAACATGGCTTCATCGTATTGAAAATCCTTTCCATAAGGATAACCAGCTAAAGCATTACTTCTTCGCACCACCCTGGTATTTATCCCCGCCATGACAAATGGCATAATCCAACTTTTAGCCGTTTCATCATAAACCACTTTCATCAAATCTTTTCCATCAGGACCACTTCGCTCACCCGCTGGATTTAACCCATATGGATCAGCTAGAATGCCATAAATACTTTTATCTTTTTCTGCTTCTACTTTCATTTGACTCATACTTGCATAGGTACCACCACTCATGCCCCCTTTCATTGCTTTTACCCGCATTTCAATTTTTTTAGCAGGTTTGCCAGTTTGTTTGATGACCTCTTGTTGCACAAAATAGACACCCATATCCGATGGAATGGAATCGAAACCGCAAGTGTGAACAATCTTAGTACCATTCGCTTTAGCAGCGTCATGGTGTTTGTCAATCATTCTACGCATCCATTGTACTTCTCCCGCCAAATCACAATAATGAGTCTGATTATTGATACAAGCTTCTACTAATTTATTGCCATATTTAGCATAAGGACCTACAGTTGTACAAATAACAGTAGCACTTTTGGTCATAGCATCCAAACTACTCATATCCTGACTATCTGCTATGACTAAAGGAACAGAATCATTGGCTACTTCAGCTCTGACCGATTCTAATTTGCTTTTATTCCTACCTGCCATTGCCCATTTTAGGGAATCATTGACCCCATATTGTTCAAATAAGTATTCTGCTACGAGCCTTCCTGTAAATCCAGAAGCGCCCCAAACTATAATGTCGTATTGTCGATTAGCCATAATATTTTGCGATTGTTTTGATGAAAAAATACAAAAGTATAAAAGTTAGTATTTAAATACTAATTTTTTTGAATTCATGGCAATATAACCTTTTGTACCGTTATTTGTTCATTTACAGCAGTTTGAATAAAATAAACCCCTGATTGTTTATAATTTAAGGGGAACTTATAAGTTCCTGCGACTAGATCTTTATTGACAAGTAGTCTTTTGACCGTCGCCCCTTCATTGTCAATGAGTTTAATTGTAACAATTCCATTACTGGGTAATAAAAGACTAAATTCTTCTGAAGCATTAACTCGAATATAAGGCCTTAAAGTAGCAGTTGAAATAGTACTGCTACTAGTCGTTCGGAAAAAACTTGGTGAACCATTGAGTTGCAGGTAGAGGGCATCTACTTTTTTGATCTGTTTTGTTTTGGAAAAATCCCATTCCATTCTGTCTAACTGACCAAATTTTAACACTTTTGGAAAAGCATAAGTGATACTAATTCGTTCACTTTCATCAGTAGTTGTTTTCGCCCATAGGACATAAGTGAAATTTCCGAATTCATTTCTGAAAGCTGCCCCATCTACATTATGAGGAAGCCGAAGCAGAGCCGTTTGTTCTGTATCATACTGCCAACCAAATAATAATTCCGAAGTCGTTTTGTAGGCGATTCCGCCAACTGTTGGCGTATGTTGGTAAGGTTCCTTTCCTTCAATGGCATAAAATAACCCCATTAAATCATAAGACCCTTTGGCTTCTTCCACCGTTTTAGAATCTGCCATGGTATAGATATGGTATTGATGTAAGCCTTCTTTCTGGGCAGCGACTAAAGATTTGATAATATAATTGGTATGGGCCAATTCCGATCCCATATTATCTTCAAATTTTACCCTAGGAATAGTGCTTTCCGTACAAATCCATTCCTTTTTAGGAAATTGTTGCCCATTATAGCCGTATTTATTTAAGACCGTTTCAAATTCTTTTTTTCTTTTTACAAAACCAGCTACCGCAGCGTCCGAGTGTCTTTGGTATTTAAATCCCCAACTTTCATTATCCCATTGCCGAACACTTCCATCGATATGCGGATAAGAATGAAAACTCAACACATCAAAATAAGCGCCACCTTTTAACGGATAATCTGTGGAGACAATACCTTCATTTGGATTATCTGTATTCCGTAAAATAACATCTAAGAAACTAGGATACCCTAAGCCACCTGTGCAAACATAAAGACTTGGGTCAATTGATTTTATGACTTCGTAGCTAATTCTTAAAATTCGATTATAGTAAAAAGCGGGGGCTTTTAAGGCATAAGAACAGGGAAAAGGTTCGTTGTCCCACCAGTTACCCGCATCGCCAGGCTTTTTCCAAGCATTGGAGGCATAATCAAAATCAGGTTCATTCCAAACTTCCCAGAATCGGACTTGCCCTTTGTATTGGTTGACTATTTTATAGACATAAAGCGCATAATAATTT
Organism: Saprospiraceae bacterium; assembly: GCA_965277445.1. GTDB lineage: Bacteria > Bacteroidota > Bacteroidia > Chitinophagales > Saprospiraceae > JAFMDF01. Next base: position 2,375,602 of record CBDICY010000013.1, read on the forward strand.
TCATCATTGACGGGTGTTCCATTTTCTCCATTATCCCAAATCGGTTTGTATAGATTTTTAAAAATAGCAGATTCCTGTTTTTCATCATCTGGACAAAAAATGGTTTTATCTCGATGCTCATCTGAAGGATAACCGATAAAACCAACATTCTCCGTCATGCCCAAATTTTCATATCTATCAAATGCTTCTTTACGTACATCATAGCCCCAATAATCAAAAAAATGTTCAAATAAAGCTGGACGAACGGCATTGACACCAACACCAGACAAACCCATTTTTTCATCTCCTGCTGCTATTTCTGCTAATTGATGGTCTTGCCAAGGTGGGTAATAGCCCATATTGACCCCATATCGAAAAGGGCCTTTATAGGGAATAATATGATCATTCGCAGTTGTTGTTGATTGAGTGAAAGCGGCAGTTGTGAATAGGAATAGAAGACAACATATTTTTAGTAATCGCATAGGTTTTTTACTGTTTAAAGGAAGAAGTTGCTTTTATTAAACAAGTGCTTGGGGAAGGAAGGCTAAAGTTGCTAAAAAAAAAGGAGAAATACTAGATTTATTAAGTTTAAGTAGGTGGACAGTTTTAAGTTAATAGAATGATGTTAGGTATCGAGTATCAGGTTTCAGGCGTGATATAAATACGTCCTAGCTTGAAACCTAATACCCAATACCTGACACCTAATTGTTGGTGTGCTAAATTATTTTAATCCCAAATAGAGTCATTTACACTTTCAGTTTGAATCATTACCCCCAAACCTAATTTTGGAATATCTTCTTTAGGAATTTCTAGATTGGTGAAGTTACTAAAATAAGTGTCATTTTCTTTATGAATGACGATGGCTGGATTGTCTAAAGCGCCAAAGTATTTTATATGCAACTGCTTGCGCTCTAGTTCGAGAACTTGTTCTTTTGTCATTTTGTGTGTAGTTATTTGAAAATGAAAATGTTAAGTTTATTGTTGGTGTGTTTTTGGTAAGCCTTTTATTGAAAAAAATCAAAATCCTACTTCAAAAATAAATAAAATTTACTAATATAAAAATTTATTTATGTTTAATTTCAGATAACTATATACAAACATATTTCCTCAGAATGGAAGAAGAAATTTATCTTCTAAAGTAACGAATAAAAAATAAGTTGGGCATTTTGTATTTAATTCCCCACGAATTTATTCCCTCCACGAATTAAAGTTGTTCAAGTTATTTTTCCAGCGTTACTAAGGGATTTATTTGAAAATTATCTAATGCTCATTGAATTGTTTAAAAGGAGCGTACACCAACCAATTTTTTTCCTCCCTTTCCGCGGAAATTGCTTGTCTTTCCTAATTTTCCTTTTTACAGAAATTTGTTAAAAGCGGCTACGGCTTTTTTGTGTCTTTGAGAAATTATCCTATATTACCGCCTTGTCAGAAAGAAATAATGATTATTGCCGTAAAACTTAGATTAAAAAACGAAAAATTTAGTTATGGATGGAACAGGAATTTCTACTATAGATATAGCCATTGTCATTGGTTATTTTCTGCTGGTATTAGGTATTGGTTTATGGATTTCAAGAAGTACCAAAACAGGGGAAGACTTATTTTTAGGCGGGCGTAGTTTTGGTTGGGGATTAATTGGTTTGTCTCTTTTTGCTTCTAACATTTCAAGTACGACAATTATTGGCTTATCTGGTGCGGCTTATACGACAGGAATAGTTAACTCTGTCTACGAATGGATGTCAGGTATTCCATTAATTATTGCAGCATTGATTTTTATTCCACTTTATTTAAATGCTAGGATTACAACGATTCCAGAATATTTAGAGGGGCGTTTTGATCGGCGGTCTCAATTATTCTTTTCGGGTGTCTCCATTTTTGCCACGATTATGATTGAAACAGCAGGGGCACTTTATGCAGGAACCATTGTATTGCAAGCATTTTTTCCTAATTTAATGATGTGGCCAACTGCCTTAGGATTAGCTTTAGTTGCTGGTTTTTATACCGCCTCTGGAGGATTAAAAGCGGTAGTGTATACCGATGCCATCCAAGCAGTTATTTTGATCATTGGGTGTAGTATTATGACTTGGATTTTATACGGTAAATTAGATTATGATTGGGCGAAAGTGGTCGCATCTGCTCCAGAGGGACATTTTAGTGTCGTTAGACCTCTGGATGATGAAGGATTACCTTGGCCTGGATTATTGATGGGCGTACCATTTTTAGGATTTTGGTATTGGTCTACAAATCAGTATATCATTCAAAGAGCTTTAGGCGCTAAAGGATTAGATCATGCAAGATGGGGATTAGTTTTTGCTGGCTTTTTAAAAGTGATTCCATTATTTATTATGGTTATACCAGGGGCAATGGCCTTAGCATTATACCCTGGGATTGAAAATGGAGATGGAGTATTTCCTTATTTAGTTAAGAATGTATTGCCCGTTGGTTTGACCGGATTGGTATTAGCAGGTTTGATTTCTGCGATTCTATCTAGTGTAGATTCTGCGTTAAATTCTTCTTCTACTTTGGTGGTAATTGATTTTATTAAGCCAAATAAACCAGATTTAACGGATACCGATATTGCAAAATATGGACGATATACGACCATTATTTTAATGGTAATTGCCGCTTCTTGGGCGCCGCAAATTCAACACTTTACGGGTTTATGGGATTATTTACAATTGATGTTCTCGATTGTTGTACCTCCAATTGCAGTCATTTTCCTAGTCGGTGTATTTTTCAAACGAGGAAACGGACATGGCGCTTTTTGGACATTGATGTTAGGAACTGCCATTAGTATTTATATTACGGTCATGAATCCATTAGATTTCCATTATACTATGAATGTTGGGGTGATGCTACTGATTAGTACCATCATTTTTTTGACGGTGAGTTTGATGACGCCAGCACCAGATCCGGTAGAGATAGAAAAATATGTATTTAAGACCGACTTACTTGGACAAGGAATGGAAGACAAGCCTTGGTATAAAGATTATCGAACACATATGGTGTTTTTAGTAGCTCTGATAGCTTATATTTTGATGGTTTTTTGGTAGGCAACCGTATCGGATTTGCTAAATTTAACAGACTTATTAATAATAGACTAGCGCATTTGAAAATTTAGCTAATCAAAGAATACAAGGGGGGTGTATCAAAACATTCGGTAAATATTTTTTAGCCGAATAAAATTTCAAAATCCTCCCCCTAACCCCCTCCAAAGGGGGAAAAGTTCTGTGCAATTTGAAAAATCAGAACTTTTAATGGTGAACTTTTTCAAAACGGGTCTTTTGATACAACCCCCTCATTAACAACCCCTTGTTTTTCCATACTTGGCCTAAGATTTGTTTACCTTTTGTGGTGTTTGCAGCCGTAATTCCTTCCCGTTTGAGTAATTTTGTACGCACATCGTGCAAGCAACTTTGGAAAAATAAGGTACTTACAAAAAGAACAAACGATAATTTAATTATTTACTTTGGTTCTTTGACATATCCCGTGGAATTAAGCAGCGAATCTATATTCGCTGTTGTCTTCTCCATTCATTTTCAAGGGCGAAGACAAAGGACAATCTATATTGTCCGTCTTCATCAGGGGATTTGTCAAAGAATCTTTACTTTTTCATCTTTAAGGATTCTTTATTTAAAAGTATTACAATACAAATTGGAGTCAATTCATTACTCAAAAACTTACAAAAAACCAATTACTATAGGCGCTCGGTCAAACGATATACCATGGAAAATTCGCTGTCTCTCACCAATTCAGCAACGAATTCACGGAACAACGAATTTTTTCTCTTCTCAACCTGAATATCTATCAACCTATCTAGTGAGGTTGTATAAAATTCATTTAAGTTAAAGAAAAACACACTTAAGTATATTGTTATTTTGATAATAACTAAGCGTTCAATAAATCTGTAAATCGAGACCTATTATGATACACTAGGGATAAACTTAGGATTAATGCCCCTACTGCATTCCCCAAACCCGCTGGAGCGTGGAGGATATGAAAAACAACGGCATTGAACATAATAGCCACCATGAAGGTCAAGGAAAGTGGAACGAATTTATTGGCTAAAAGGCTGAGCCCTCCAAAAACTTCTAATCCTCCTATGAGTTTCATAAACCCCGATTCTTTGTAAATCGCAATTAATTCACCTCCAGTTCCTTCGATTGGTGGAGTAGGAATAAAATGAAGGAATTTATTTAGACCAAATATCACTAGCGATAAGGCAAAAAGGATACGTAAGACCATTGCTACTTTAGCATTCATAATTTTTTATTTTGATGTTTGAAAATTTATTCTTCAACACAAAATTAAAGGATAACTAAAGGAATGGATTTGCAGATTTATTCAATTATTGCCCAATTTTGTTCAATCTGAATTCGGAAGGAGATAAGTCAAATGATTTTTTGAATAATCTATTAAAAGTAGAGGTGCTATGATAGCCGCAATCGTAAGCAATTTCAGAAATTCGCTTGTTTTTGTTCGTTAATAATTTTTTGGCTTTTAGCATTCTTTGCTCATGAATATATTTAGCAGGGGTTTGTTCAAATACGTTATGAAAGGAGCGTTGAAAGGTGGAAATACTCACCCCACAGAGCATAGCCAATTCATTGATAGATAAATTTGAAAATAAATTTTGCTCAATTATTTTTTTAAAATCATACTCATAAGGCTTAAATAGTGCGGCAACAAAATCGAGCAAGGAAGGGGCATTTTCTGTTTTTGATAATAGTAATAAAAATTCTTTCAACTTAATTTTTATCATAGAATCACTTGAAATAACTGGATGATCTAATAAAAATTCAACCCCATTGATAAAATTTTTCATTAAAGCATCAATATTTATTTTAGTCGCATCATAATCCGTTTCGAAGTCAGAAATTGATAAATCAAAATCAAATAATTCTTTAATAATACTTGGATAAAGATAGATGCCTATACCTTTTGTTCTAGCTGTATTTTGGTGGTCAATTTTGGTTTGCTCAAAAAAGTAATTACTACACTTTGCTAAAAAACCATCTCCTTGATTAAAATGAAGTACTTTTTTAGGGGTTCTAAACTGGAAAGAACCTTCTTGTAAATACATAAAGCAGGCTTCTGTTTCCTTAAAAATCTTAGGCATTCTATCAAAATTGCTTAATACCAGTTTTTCAAAAATGACTTTGTTTCTGTACCCTAGTGTTTTGTGTTCTATTATCATTATGGAAGGTGTTTTTTGATGAGCATAAACGCCTTGTCTTGAATTGCTATATCAGCCATTATAGGATTGATTTTGAATATTATAGGGTATTCTTTGGCCAAATATAAGTATTTTGGGCTAATTATTTTAAAATACTAACCTCGCTCTTTACCTTTTTTGTTAGTAGAACCAATTGTTTCTAAACAATCTTTTTTGTTAAAATGGGCAAAAAAAGGCTACTAATAACTCAATATTATTGAATTGACAAGAATATAGAGTGCTTCAGATGATGGTAGAAAAGAGTATGGAAAGAATTACTAAGTTCTTCTTCCTAAGTTTTCTAGCATATATCCCAAAATTGGGCGACATTTCTCTTCACAGGGTGGATAAAAATGGCCATGTTTACGAATTTTTGATTTCGGAGATTTCCCCCACCAAAATTCAGCTAAGGCAATTGGTTTAAAGTGATGCAAAAAAGCGTATTGTAATAATTTGGGAGCAGCACATTCGCCAGCGCCACTAACCCGTTTAGTAGCTTGGAAAATGTCGGTAAGGCTTTTGGATGCGCCTGTGTGATTTAAAAATTGGTAGGCGTCAAAGAGTTGCTGTTGTAAACTATTAGATTTCTTTTTTCGCAATGCTTTCAATATTTGAATTTCTTGCCCCATTTCCTTTGGGTTGTCCTTGCATTGGGCTAGTTGTAATGTCCAATGTCTTTTTAACTGCTTTAGTTTTTTTCTATCTTGCGTACTTTTTTTATTCAGTTGAAGATTTAGCCTATGTGATGCTTCAAAAGAGGACTCCTTTTTTGCTACTAATCTTTGAAGAGCTCGATTGCTTTTTTTTTCTTTCAATTCCAATTGTAATTCCTGGATTTCCTTTTCTGCTTGCCTCTTTTTCTGTTTAAATAATTGATTGGCAGCTAACCATTTGGGGCTTGCTTCTAATAATTTTATTTGATGATTTATTTTATTTAATTCTACCATTCCAATATTTAGAAAACTGTTTTTGGTTAGGGAATCAAAAACTGGAGGGACAAATTTTTTGTGATGGTTCTTATTAGCTAATTTTCCCGAAAAAGCAGCTAGATACCCCAATTCTTTGGCTTGATTTTGTACGACTAAAACGCCAAACATTTTACCAATCCGCAAGCTACCTTCTGGCTGATTTAACCCAAAATCATAAGTCCAATCAATGGGTTTTTTTAAATATGCTTGTAGTTCAGTAACCGCTATTCTGCATAAAGGATTTGGTGGTTTAAGAAAAGGGGAGGGAAATTTTTTAGGAATCGAATAACCAGTAACATTGGTTTTAAAAGAGAGGAAACAATTATTTGACAAGGTAAAAATTTAGCTAGTTGAATGGTTGAAATTAAGGATTACAAAAATACAATTATTCTTTATAGTTTATTGCATTTGTTATTAAATCCTAAAGGGGGAAATTTGACTTATCGAATATCTGAAATCAAATTCTCCAATAGTTGGGTAAGTGATTTGATTTTTTATTTTGTTGATAATTAATGATTTATGTAAGCCGTTTTCCTTTTCTTCATTACAATATTAGTCGTTTTTTAAGGAAGTAATCGACGTTGTTCGATGAATGCTTGGAATTAATAGATTTTCCAAGAAGGGGAGGAGATAGGTAATCTGATGTGCTGATTTTGGAGGATGGAAAGGGGGGAAAGCTATTAATTCTATTTCGAAAATTCCGGCAGTTTGGAGCTAAGGGCTGATTTTTAGGAACCCTTAAAGTTTTGAACTAATGGATTGCTGTTACATTCCTAACAATTTTGATGACTTCCTTGAACTAGATTGGCACAAGTGTTTCGTTCATAAAAATCTACTTTTATTCTGTTATTTTTTTAGAGAAAATAATAAATTTGCATCTCAACTTTATTATTAATTAGTAGTAGGATAATTTAATTATTAGGCGAGTAATTACCTTGCAGTTAATTTTTTGCCAATTGAAAAGGATCAAATTCTCTTTACTAATGGAGTAATTATGGCCATTTATTTTTCCTGCCACTTATATTCTTTTGATTGTGAAAAGTATTGATAATATTATTGAATTCTACGAAACGGGTAAGGTCAGTTTATTAGAAATTTACGAAAGATATACTTATAACTTTTTCCATCCTACTAAACAAACGACCGTAAAAATTTCCTTTATTACAGGTTTTGAAGAATGTTATGTTTATACGAAGAAAGGAACAAATTTTATTGCGCTCAAAAAATTAACAGGACAAACTACCTTTCCTATCGTTTTTGAACCAGAGGGGACGCGATTAGATAGAGCGCAAACAGAAATTGTTCTCACTAATGTGGTTTATGATAATTCTTATAATTGTCATGGATTTACCTTTTTAAATGGAAAATATTGGTTTCTTTTAAATCAGGAACAATTCGAGGTATTGGCGCTCGAAAACGAATATAAACCCTGTACTAAATCAACACTCAAAGAAGGAGGGATTTGTATTTATTACAACGCTCAAAGTGAATTGATTCATTCCGCTAAAGTTTTAGACGGTATTATTCAGTCCAAATTTGGGGTGAATTCAATTATCACCCATGGAGAAGAAGAACTGTTTAATAGATATGATGGATTAGGAATTGATCCTACTAAGACACGGTATTATAATGTGAATTGATGGTTGATTACTCTATAATAAACGCCACTCTCCTGTTCTCTGGATGGTATTCCTTATTCTTAGAAGGCACTAATGGTTTTGTTCCTCCAAAGCCTTGTGCACTCAATTGTTTGTAATCCACACCTTTTTTCACCAAATAAGCTGCTACTGCGTAAGCTCTTTTTTTAGATAGTAATAGATTTTTATCTGGATGGCCTATATTGTCTGTATGCCCTTCGATCCGTACTTTACGAGTTGGATGTTTTACTAAAAAATCAGCCAATCTATCTAGCTCTCCATACGAAACAGGCAGTATTTCTGCTTCTGCTTGATTAAAGGCTACATTTTTTGGGATGTATTGCTGAATATTAGTCACCACTTTCTTTTTTTGTGGTAATACCAAGGGGGTCTTTTTAACTACCTTTGGTTTTGTAGCTGGCTTGGGTTTTGGCTTTGATTCCACTAAGGCAGGAGGTGTTGGTTTTGGAGTTACAGCCACTTCCTTTTCAATCGGTGGCGTAAAATATTCAGCGGGGATTACTACCGCCTCTGACTCACCCCACCATTTAGCGTACCAACTTTTTTCTTCCGCTTCTGGTAATTTCCATAGTAACCTTAATTCTGCTTCACGAAGTGCATTGAAATACTCTATTTTTAAACTATAAAGGGAATCTGCTTTCAATTCTACTTTTCCTTCCGAATAACCTACATCATTCAGTTGCCAATTATTAATAACTAAGACTTGATCTACCCAAACACGAATGCCATCATCTACTCTTGCAGAAAAAGTGTATGTGCCAGCTATCGGAGATTTCAATTGCCCTGTGTAGCGAATAGAACATTGATGTGGATTGATACCTCGAACAGGAGGCGTTTGATTCCAATAAAAATCAATATTATCCACGTAATTGGTTGCAACGTAGATATTAAACTGTGTTCCATCAAAATAATCTGCTTTGAGCCCTGTTTGCGACCATAATTGGGGGATACCTAAAATTGGTAAAAAACAAATAAGGAGGAATCGTTTCATATTGGGTCATGTTTTGGTGAATATTATTTAAAATTGCCTTTCCCGACCATTTTCTAGTTAATCTATGTTGGTTCTTGTAATGGTAAAAGGTTAATTCCTTACAGATTTCTAACTTTTTAAAATGATTAGGAAATAAAAACTATCAATTCAGCCAATTATTAGACAAATGAATTAATTTGACGATGTATCGTAGCGTTTATATGGATGACTAATTAGTACACAGCTTTTACCTTTGGGAGGGCAGCAAAAATCAGTCGTACAAAAATAATTTCTTTTTGTGTGGATGAATTATCATTACTTTGTAGATTTGGAAGTTAGCTGTTTCCTACGATATTGCTGTTTTTAAATTGTGCTTTTTCTTCTCTTGCAATATGCTGATGAATGTTCAAATGAAAGGTGTTCCTATTGCTATGGATGAAATTTGTGTTTATACCGTTAAAGATGGTAAGATTGTACGAGAAGATTTCTTTTATACGCCACTACCTCAAGGGGCTTAATTCGCTTTTTTAAAAGTAGTTGTAGAAAACGGGAATTGTCTTTAAAATGATGATTCTCGTTTTCTATCATTAAATTTCTATCCTAAAAGTATCCTAATCTACCTATTTCTCATTGTCAAGCAACAAAACCGAAAAAAAACCTACTTTGCGCTAAGTTTTAGTACTAAGAACCTATTAGTTACAGATATATAACAGAACAATTACTATCCAAATCAAAAATATAAATAATGGCCAAAGTATGTGGTATTGAAATAAAAGGAAGTGTTGCAATATTCGTTGTTTTAGAAGGAACGACAACCGATTTCAAAGTGATACCAACCGAATTTAAAAAACTGAATTTAGCAGATTCGACGCGTCAAGCGGACGTCAAAGTATTCTATCAAACGATTAGTGCATTTTTTGAAACTTATCAATTTGAAAAAATAGGGATTAAAGCGAGGGGGACTAAGGGGAAATTCGCTGGAGGTGCGACGACTTTTAAAATAGAAGGCTTGATTCAATTGGCTGCCAATGCTTCGGTCACTTTGATGCATGGTGCAACAATCAAAGCTAGACTAAAAAAAGAAACGGTGGTTTTGGAAGGCGTGAATAGTTATCAGTTGGAGGCTATGCGGTTGGGGTATTGTTTGCTTTAAGGCTGTTTTATTTTTTATAAAGTAACTGTTTAAAAGAGAAACGAAACAAATATTAAAGGAAAAAAAAAACGCTGGGGAATTAAATCCGTTGGGCGCACAAATTAGTTAAGCCCAACGGATTTAGATTTATAATTCACAAACCTCTGGTCGCTGCCCAATCCCATATTCTTCGATCAATTCGGCTAATTTTTCTTCGTAAGCATCAGGAGAAGTCTGAACAATAGCCAATTTTTTCAATGCTTGATATTGACAATCCCAGATGTTAAACCGCAATTTCATAACCCGACATTTAACATCTTCGGTAAATTCAAACTCTAGTTTTTGTTTGACTTCTTCAATTTTCTCTAAATAAGGACTTGCTTCCTTACAATCAAGCGCCAAACCTTTGATCAACCAAGCTTTGACATCATAAATATTGTCGCAGTAATAATCAGCTAAGCGATAGTTCCCACGAAGCACGTCGCCTTGAGCAACAAATTTTTCCCATAACCTGTTAATATCCACTTCATCTTCTTGATATTGAATAAACAAGCTGGTTAATTCATTAATTTTTGTAATAGTAATATCTGATAAGGAAATACTTCCTGATGCTTGTAAGGCCTCAATTTCTTGTAGTCGTTCGCTGGTTACACCACAAATATTCGCAAAACCATCCATTATATAAGCACGAATCAATGGCTCTTTGGTACAATATTCATAGCCATAGTTGCGGTCTTCTCTGGTTAACTCATTATTCGGAATAAATTTTTTCCATGCTTTATTCAAAACTGCAAGGTTATTTTCATTCGCTTCAATGGCTGCTTCCAATGCTTTAATTTTCTTAGCTAAGGCGCCGTCTGCTTTTGTACCACTTTCGCTTTCTAATTTTTTGATTTTCTCCAACATCGTCGGACCTGTGTTACAAATATCTGCTGCTCCTTTCAACACCCATTCTTTCATGTTTGGAATAGGATTACAAGGAAAAAGGGGTAACTCAACGGAAAAACCAGGGGATTCATCTGTTTCTAAATACTTTTTCCAGCTACTTTCTAATTGATTGATATTTTGAAAAAGCGACTTCATTTTGGCTACTTCTTCTCCTAGTCCTTCTACATCTTCTACCCGCAAAGAGGTCTTTTCTGTTAACCTTAAGGTTCGATTTTCTAGAATATTTTTTGCTTTGGCAATGTCTCCTCGACAATAATGCGCAAACACCGTCATATAGGAATACTTCGCTAAAGTGCTTTTTTCACAACTTGTTTTAGCGGCTTTAATGGCGTCCAATGCGGCTAAATCGACTTTTCTAGTTTGCAGAAATTCCTTCCAAATCGCATCCATGCTATGATAAGCCTTGATTTTAGCATCTAAATCATTCATTTTTTTTACAAATCCTGGAACTGCCTGATGTGCTCTGGGATCAATTTCTTTGATGGAAGCCATCAATTCTTCTGCTTCTTCTAAATCACTTTGACAAAAACTATTATTGGTATTCATCAAGAGATACCGCATGTAATTGAGTGGATCGTCATATTTACTAGGTTTGTCTAAGGCACTCATATTGGAAATTTTGTTGTTGTCCAAAAATTCCTTCCAAGTTTCGTCAAAGTTGACGGTTTGAGCAAAAGCACTAGTGGAAATGAATAAAATACCAATAAGTAAAGAATAGAAACGATAGTTGTACTGCGTCATGTTGGATATATAAAGTATGTTTTATTTTAAGACTCTGATCTGAATCGAATAGTCACATGATAGCGACCCCTTAACATTAACTTAAATGACGGCAAAAATATTTTAAAAATAGAGGAACAACTATAAAAATTAAGATAATCTTTTATTAACCAATTTTCTCTTTTAATAATTGAATAAATTTATTGGGTTGTTCTAAATCAGGAAAATGCCCACATTGTTCAAAGGCAATAAGATCAGCTTTAGCATGATATTGTAGAATGCTTTCAAAGTTGGGACCTTTAAGGGTAAAATCAATCCAACTTTTACTACCTTTGAATCAATAGTTAAAAAACATAAATTATGAAAAAAATATCATTTTACTGCTTAAGTTGGCTAATCATTCCTTTAATTTTTTCTTGTAACCAACCAATTCAACCAGAAGCTAGCTACGATCCAGAAGCAAAGTTACGTGCCTTAAATATTACGCTTCCTGCTCCGCCACAGCCTGTAGCCAATTATGTCAATGGGGTAAGAGCAGGTAACTTAATCTTTTTGGCAGGCAAAGGCCCTAAAAGAGCAGACGGAACAGAGCTAACGGGAAAGCTAGGACAAGATGTTTCCATTGAAGAAGGCTATGAAGGTGCTAGATTGACGGCGATTAATCAATTGGCAGTTCTAAAAACGATGCTTGGAGATTTAAGAAAAGTAAAACGCATTGTAAAAGTATTAGGTATGGTCAATTCCGACCCTGCTTTTATCGAACAGCCCAAGGTGATTAACGGCTTTTCAGATTTAATGGTAGAAGTATTTGGAGATAGAGGAAGACACGCACGGGCAGCAGTTGGTATGGCTACTTTGCCTAGAGGACAAGCGGTGGAAATTGAATTAGTAGTGGAAGTTTATGAGTAAGAAAATAAAAATTAAAGAATGGTTTTTAATCCAATCATTCTTCAATTCTTCTGTCACTCCTTATCACTAAAAAGATAAAAAATGAAAGGTTATATTTATCGAATAACTTGCTATAACAAAGTAGCAATAAACAGTCTAGTTTGGTTATGGGCATTATGTTTTACACTAACTGTAGCCGCTCAAAACAATCCCTTAAATTTTAAGTTTTTGGGTACAGCTGGCTGGGAAATATCAAATGACTCCCTTACGATTTTGGTCGATCCATATATTTCAAGAATAAAACTTGGAGCGGGCCCTTCTATTAGTAAGGAAGACACTCGAAAAAGTTATATCCGAACAGATTATTACGAATCAGATACGGTGTTAATCAATAAGATTATTGGAAAAGTAGATTATATACTGGTGCATCATTCTCATTTTGATCATTTATCGGATGTGCCTTATATTGCTAAAAAGACAAGAGCAAAGGTGATTGGTACGGAAACAACGACGAATATTTTACGGGCTTATGGTATTCCCGATGATCAATTATACACGGTGAAAGGAGGAGAAGATTATCAATTTGCTAATTTTTCTGTACGAATAATCCCTTCTTTACATTCTGCTTTAGGAAAGAAAAAGTATTTTGATTCCAGAACCTATACAGAACCTCCAAGAGCACCTTTACGAATTAAAGATTTTATAGAAGGCGGTTCATTGAACTTTTATATACGCTTTGAAAACCATAAAGTATTGACCGCAGGATCGATGAATTTTATTGAACGGGAAATACAAGGCTTAAAACCAGATATTATTTTACCTGGCGTCAACTTTTCTAGATTGGAAATCTATAAGTATACGGAACGTTTAATGAAGGCAACGAATTTTCCTAAAATAGTTATTCCTGCTCATTGGGATAATTTTCGGGTGCCTTATGGCTATTCGCAGGAAAGTGCGCTAGAGAAAAAAATCAAGCCTTTTATAGATGAAGTAAAGGCAGCCTCTCCTAACTCGAAAGTGATTGTCCCCGTTCATTTGGAGACGATTACTATTGAATGTGGAGGTTAGGGATTTGATTGCCTGATGGTCAAAATTGTCTACCTTTTTTCTACTTAAAAATAAGGCGGCAATGGAAAATTGCCGCCTTATTTTGGGCAGTACAAGGCGGTTGTTTCCCACAACCGCCTTGTTTTCAAGAGCATTAATTTCTTTTGTATAGTAGTGTTTATAATTGTTAGATTGCTAGATTGGGGTTGGAGGTATAACAATCAGACAATCTAGCAATCATAGCAATTTTAGGAAAAGCAAGCCTATATTTCAATTTCTCCCTGTAAGCGAAATAGCATATTAACCTACGCTAACTTCTTAAGCTAAATCCAATGGTTCGTAATAGCTCCAATTATTGTCATTAACATACTTCGCCTTTGTTTTTTGACGCCATTGTTGAATAGCATAATCCGCCCCTTTAAACGTCCAGCTTTGGCGACAAATATTCCAATTATCGGGCGCTAATTCTTCCGCAATGGTTAAATACTTTTGTGCGTTTTTTCGATCGGCCATGCCCTCAAAATAGAGCCCCATTTTAAAATAGGTGTCTGCCAATAAATCCTCCATTGATTGAGAACGAGTATTTGCATTTAATTTTTCAGCTGATTGTTTGAGATGATCGCCTAAACCATTTTTGACCCAATCTATCGTAGCTTCTCCAAAAAGCGTCCCACCAAAAGTGTAGGGTTTCTTTTCTGTAGGAACGGTATGTACGCCTGCATAGGCGGATTCATTGACTCGAACAAGTTTACCTTTTTCATCTATCCAAGCTGCTGTAGGCACATTCACCCAACCAAAGAGCGTACTAATCTTATGCGTAGGATCAACGATACATTTATAAGTTGCTTTAGCATCTGTAAACCATACCTTAGCCACTTCTGGTCCTTCTGAATCTTCTGCCACACAGATAATTTCAAAATTAGGATCATTCAAGTTTTCATAAATATTCTGCCATATCTTCACATCAAACCTACAACCACACCAAGTTGCCCAAGTAACAATCAATACTTTTTTTCCTCTTAAATCGGATAGCCGAACGGTTGCTCCATAAATGTCCGTTACCTCAAAATCTGGTGCCATAGAAGAAGCCAACATCTCTTTTCTAATTGCTGGAATCAACCCTAAACTCCAAACAGTTTTATCTTCACTTGCTACACAAGCCTGTTCTAATCTAGCTGTCAACTTGGACACATTCAGCCATTGATTCCCTGCTGCTTCTTGTACAAATCCGTCCTCCAATAAAGGAATACAAATATTCAAAGGATCATAGCAAGCACCACTTTTTTTTAGCTCAAATCCTGTAGCTGTCTTCAATTCATTGGCGCTAATCCAGAGGTCATCGCTATTGGTTGGAAGGGCTGTTATTGTTGTTGTTTGGTCGTTCGCTAGGATGATTTTGGTGTTATTGGACATTGCAGTATGCTAATTATAAAAATTAAGTAAATAAAAAATGTAAAGATAGGGTTTTGCCTAATTGATTGAAATAGCTACGACTCCCAATGAAAATATAAACAAATTCTGTATGTTTACGCCTTTAATTACAATTGGCCCAATAAACTAGTTGAGTTAATTACCACTAAACGAATTAAAATCGCATAAATGAGCAAATTATACTTTTTTCGCCATGCCCAAGCCTCCTTTGGTGCGGCAAATTATGATGCACTTTCTGAAAAAGGTATCCAACAATCTGTAGAATTAGGTAATTATTTAGTAGCGAAAAAGTTTGCTTTTGATAAAATATTTGTCGGCCCATTACAGCGACAACAGCACACTTTTGAGATTGTTAGAGATATTTTTACCAAAAACAATTTATCTATGCCCGAACCTATTTTAGTCAATGGATTAGATGAACATGTTGGACACCTCGCATTAGATAAAATCTTACCTAAATTGCAAGGAATAACTCCTTTTAAAGAAATGATTGCTAAAATGCAAGCAGACCCTAAGCGTGCAAGAGCGAATCGTTTATTGATGTTTCAATACTTTATGGACGAATGGGTGGAAGGGAAAATTGAGGTAGAAGGGGTAGTCTCTTGGAAAAACTTTCGGCAAAATGTACGCAATGGCCTGAAATCTATTTTAACTCAAACAGATTCGGGAGAAACGAATGCTGCTTTTACCTCTGGAGGAACAATTAGCTCCATTACAGCAGAAGCTTTACAAATAACGGAGGAAAAAAACGTTGCTGCTTTAAATTTTTCTATTCGAAATACTTCCTATTCCTCTTTCTTCTATTCTAAAGGTCGATTCAATTTATTGGGATTGAATGAAATACCGCATTTGGAAGAGGAGATGGTGACTTTTGTTTGATATTATATTTTATTCGGTGAAAGGCTAATGGCGAAAAGGTGGCAATACGAATAATTTCATAATAAACATTATTATTGATGAAATATTTAAAAGCCGACCAATCGTTTTCGAACCATTTTAGTCGTGAACCTACCCAACCCTAAATCAGCAGGAACTTTCGTATAAAAATAATGTTTTCGAAGATTCATTAATTGCCTGCTGCGTTTCTTTTCTTCAGAAAACCCAAATATCCCTGCATTTTGACTATTTACCCCAAGCTGATTTTAGGTCTGGTAAATTAATGGTTTTTAGTTTAGTTTTGCGCCCAAAATAATAGAAGTCTAAATAAGTCAAAATTAATGAAAAGAAGAATTTATTATTTAGTTTTGGTAGGCATATTGGGAATGTTTACTTTTGGGAATGCAACAACACCTCATTATTTAATGCTTTCAATTGAGCAAGTAGAGTTAGCTATCCAGCAAGATACTATTCAACCAAAAGTAATAGACACTTCAATTGAAAAAATAAAAGAACCTAAAAAAAGTTGGTTGCCCAAAATCAGATTACGGGTTTTGGTGGTACTATTTAGAGAGAAATTAAAAGAGCGAGATCGGAGAAAACGAAAGTCTGTTTATCCAATCGTAGATGGTGAACAGAATAAAACAAGAACAGTTCGTGCAAAATAGGCTATTATTTCCGATTAACTAATTGATGAATCTCGCAATCATCATCTTTTATAGGATGTAAAAAAAAAGGTACTTTTTGAGTACCTCCTTCACTATTTAATAATAACTAATGTACTATAATTTGAAACACTAAAACTATAATTGCTTCACCGCTCCAACAATACATTCTTTGATAGCAGGTTTTAATTTCTCTGCTAACTCTTCCATATCCACATCAGAAAATTTGCTAAAACCATTTTCAAAATCTCGTTTTTTGATAGCCTTATCTTCCTTGTATTTCTGATCTATTTTTTTAACAATAGCTCGGTTAGTATCGAATATTTTAAGCGTAGTCTTAACTTCTGGAATCACTTCAAAAGAAGCAGAACCGAAAATATCTTTCGTTACGCTGACCATAAAAGAATAAAAATAATCTGTCTCGTATCCTTTTTTGAGGATCTTTTTAATAGCTGATTTAGGGATAAGTACCAATGGCATACCTTCTGAAAAAAGAGTATACTCTCGTAAGGCTTCTTTTTCTTCTAATACAATGTTGTGTTGAGTGGACAATTCTTCATAAAGGGTCGAAACCGTGTATTCCTGCAATAACGCTTTGAGGTAAGCTTGGTTCGCACGCGCACTTTCCTTAGCGCTGGACAATATTGCTTTTTTTGGGTCTAATTGATCTGGAATATTGGCACTAACCGTAAAAACGATGTTTAAGAAAGTGTTTTTGCTGGTTGATAAATCTTGAGCGGTGGCGTTGAGGCTGAAACAAAGAAAGACTAAAACAAATAGTTTATTCATATTTTTTATTTGATTAATAATGACCGCAATTTCAACTATTCGAGTGTTTCAGACTTCACCCCTTTGGGTGATTTTGTAGTTTTGACAGTTTTAATTTGGCTAATATCCGTCACCTTATCCAGCCTTGAACCTTTGCTACAGCCTCTGATCTGTTGTGAACATCCATTTTAGCATACAAATTTTTCAAGTGAGTTTTAATGGTATTGACAGAAACGAACATATTTTCGGATAGTGCCTTATTCGTTAAGCCACGGCAAAGCAGTTGTAATAATTCTAATTCCCTTTTAGTTAAAGGCGTGATAAATTGCTGATTAAATTCCACCAATTGATGCCAATACGGATGGGTTACTTGATAATAGGTATGGCGAGCAATTTCTATAGCTGCTTTCAAGCGATGTTCATCAAAAGGTTTTAGAATAAACCCTGCGGGTAAGGTAGCTCTTAATTCCTGTAATAAAAGATCGTCGGAATAGGCAGTTAAATACACAAAAGGAATGAGATATTCTTGATTTAAGGTTGACCCTAAATGAATGCCACTATCATTGCGGCCAAGGTGAATATCTAAAATGGCTAAATCTACTTCATTAGCCCTTAAAATTTGTAAGGCTTGTTTGGAAGAATGGGCAATACCACATACTTCATACTGCAATAGGGCTAGATGTTCTGCAAGATCTTCTGCGATTATTGGGTCATCTTCGACAATTAAGATTTTTAAGGACATTTTAAAATTTATGCTTTTTATTGAATAGTCTACTTGTCTAATTTACAGGTACTTGAATTAAAATATGCGTTCCATTTTGTCCAGACAATTGCCATTTGGCATTTAGTTTTTTTACTAATAATTGAATCAATTTTAAACCAAAAGAACTACTCTTCGCTATATGGTCTGTTTGATGAATCATTCCTTTTCCATTATCCTTTACTTCAATTATATAATTTTGATTTAGCTGTTCAAAACCAATAGCAAGCGTTCCATTATCTTGATTTGGAAAAGCATGTTTGAATGAGTTATTGATTAATTCGTTGATTATCAATCCGATAGAGATTGCTTTGTCGACGTCTAATAAAATAGCAGCTATACCTAATTTAATTTGTAGTTTACTAGATTCCAAGATATAAGATTGTAAATTACTAGCCACTAACTGTTCTAAATAGACTTTCATATTGACATTTGTTAACTGGTTTTTTTGATATAGATTATGGTGTAATAAAGACATTGAATTGACTCGATTTCTACTTTCTTTTAGCGCAGAAATAGCATTTTTATCAATCAAGTGTCTAGATTGCAAGGAAAGCAGACTAGAAATAAACTGCAAATTGTTTTT
This sequence comes from Saprospiraceae bacterium, assembly GCA_965277445.1. Taxonomy (GTDB): domain Bacteria; phylum Bacteroidota; class Bacteroidia; order Chitinophagales; family Saprospiraceae; genus JAFMDF01. Next base: position 2,394,210 of record CBDICY010000013.1, read on the forward strand.
AACCCGATGATGAATTTCTTTTACCAATAAATCCTTTTCTTTTAGTGCTTTTTCGATGATGGTATTCTTTGCTGCGAGTAATTGATGGTGTTTGTTTTTTTGTGCAAAAACATAAAAACCACTTAATATAAAGAGCCCCATTAATCCACATATTAGCATGAAAATTCGAGTAGATTGTTTTTGCTTGGCAATTTCTAACTGTTGAATTTTTAAGGTCGCATCTTTTTGACGAACATCAAATTTAGTCTGCATTTCTTCAAAAATCGCTAATCTATTTTCTGTTTTAATCGAATCTTGTAATAGATAAGCTTCTTCTAATAATAAATAGGCTGCCTTATATTCCTTTAACTCAAATTTGGCACTACTTAAACTTTTTAAATGGGCCTCAATCATTACTTTTCTAGTATTTTTTCTATTCAGAGATAAGCCCATTTCATATAACTCCGCAGCTTTTTTGAAATCTTTTGTTTTCATGAAAATATTGCCAAGCAAATTTAAGCTGACTTCGTACTGATGGAGGTGAGGATGTTTCTGATAATAAGCAAAAGCTTTTTCCAAAGATAATTTAGCAGCAGATAATTCATTAAATTCCAATAAACCTTGCCCAAAAGCTAAATGGTAGGAAGCAGTTAATGCTTTATTTTTTAAGTTGTTAAAAATACCTTGAGCTTGTTGAAAATAATTGTAGAATAATGTTTTTTGTTTAGTATACATTTGAAGAGAGCCTAGGTTCATCAGCGTTTTTCCCATTCCGACAGAGTCTTTTAATTCTTTTTTGAGTTGTAAAGATTGTTGATAAATCTCCGAAGCTCGGGTATACTCTTTATCATATCGGTATAGAATAGCGATGTTATTGAGTAATTTTGAAAGTGTGGCTTTATCTTCTAATTTGCTATAAATTTCATAAGCTAAAAGGTATTGCTTTAAAGCCTTATCGTAGTTTTTTTGGTAATAATAATAGTTACCTAAATTCTTTTCGATGCTAGCAACCCCCAAAGTGTCACCTAATTGCGTGTATATTTTCTTAGCTGTATTTAATACTTCTTGGGCTTCTTGATTGCCTTGCTTGATAAGAACAATAGCTTTCTTATTTAAAATAGTAGCACATTCCTCATCGAAATTATGAGCAATACAATGCTTAATAGCTCGATTATAATAGAATAATGCAGAATCTGGGTGGGAAGTGACGTAAGATTCCCCTACCTTTTGTAAAGTATTAATTTGTTCCTTTGCAACTTTTTCGGTGATCAAGTTAATTTTTAAACCATCAAGACTATTTTTAGCTTTTGTAGGAACGAAAAATAACAAACAGAACAAAAGGAGCTGAATTTTTTTTTGTATAATCACTATTCTGAATTTCGATGATTGATTAAGTTGGTTTTGATTAGTTATGGAATTTGGTGAAAGTAATCAAATTTTACCTCAAAAAAATCACCCAATTGGGTGATTTTAGGAAGGGAATTTGGTGTTAAGAAAGTGGTTTGGATTTTTACGGATAAAAAATTTAATTGCTGAACCAAATCAACCTTGGTTGACCATTGATTGTACAGAAGATGTCGAATTAATAGATGGATTGAAAATTAATGTAGCTACTTACCTTAAAAAGAAGGGGTATTGGAATAATATTTCTATCTATTTCCGATATACCAACTGATGAATCTCTTTATCATCCTGATAATTTTTTACCATTCGGTATAAGGTAAGTCCAACAAAAGGGAAGAAAATTAATAGATTTTTAGCTAATCCTAAATGAGCTAAAGCTAAAACAACCGATGCTATTCCTGGTCTTTTTCCTCCAACAACTTCATATTCGTACCCTTGATTCATACCATCAATAATAGAGTAGACATAAGCAAAGATTGCTAAGATTACAGTGAGAGCGATTACTGGTTTTTTGATTCTTGAAAATAGACTCGGTTTTGCTTGTGAAAAAGATTGGTATTTGGTGTTTTCTTTCAAATAATCGAAGACTTCTTTCCTTATTAGCGTATTACTTATTTCAATTTCATCTTCTGAATCTTGATTAAAAACTATCGCTATTTTAGGATTATAAATAGTAACAAAAAGGAAAGTCTATACATAAAAGAGAGTTAACTTAAAAACGAAATCAAAACCCCAGCAGCAACAGCAGACCCAATCACCCCAGAAATATTACTACTCATCGCATATTGCAATAAATGATTTTTCGGATCATATTTCAAAGCGATTTCATTGGCAACTCTTGAAGCCATCGGCACCGCACTCAATCCAGTTGCCCCAATCAATGGATTAATCTTCTTTTTAGCGAATAAATTATAGACTTTAGCCGCCATAATTCCACCTGCAATAGATATCGCAAAAGCAATAAATCCACCAACTACAATCATTAAAGTTTGACTATTTAGAAACGAACTGGACGTCATGGTAGCGCCAACTGTTAAGCCTAAAAAGATAGTCGCTGCATTCATAATGGTATCTGAAGCTGCTTTAAATAAACGATTGGTATCGCTACCAATTTCCTTAATTAAATTACCAAATAACAACATTCCAACTAGTGGGACAGAAGAAGGAACAAGTATCGAAACAATCAAACCCAAAGCAATGGGAAAGATAATTTTAACGGTGCGTAAGTTCTTGATTTTTGTTTTGCTAGGGTATAACTTTTCTTGCGCCTTCATATTGATTTTTAACTCCCGCTCATTCATCAATAATTTTACTACAAAAGGAATAATCACAGGCACTAATGCCATATAAGAATAGGCGGCAATTGCAATGGGACCTAATAAATGTGGTGCTAAAATAATGGAAGTATAAATAGCCGTTGGGCCATCCGCACCACCAATAATGCCTAATGCAGCGGCTTCCTTTAAGGTAAAACCCATTAAAACGGCAGCAAATAAAACGGAAAAAATACCAATTTGTGCAGCTGCTCCAAAAAAGGCTAAGCGTAAATTTCGTAGCATTGGCCCAAAATCTGTCATTGCGCCTACGCCCATAAAAATTAAAGGCGGCAATAAACCCGTTTTAATTAGCATATAATACAGCATATTCATAATGCCGTGATCCTTTGCAATTTCGATAATGGTTTTATGGTCAATGCCAGGTGATTCCGCAACGGTGGTAACGGCCATATTTCCACCTGGGAAATTTGCCAAAAAGACGCCAAAGGCAATCGGTACCAATAGTAACGGCTCAAACCGTTTGGCAATACCCAAATAGAGTAGCCCTAAAGCAATAACCAGCATGAAAATACTGCCGGGAGAATTCGCCATTTCTCCCAAGGCAGTCATTTCGTATAATTTATTTAGTACCTCCATATATACAGGGTGACAAGATTTTTCAGGATTAACAAGATAGTAAAGAACGATGAACTATAAACGATGAACTATAAATGATGAACGATGAATTCTTAAAGGATGAAATATCTTTTTTTTAGATGCGAATTTTTTGAATGTTGGTCGAGAAACAATTAAGTTTACCTATTACCCAATTCATCATTTATCTTTCATCATTCATCGTTTAGAATATTCATCATTTCAACCGCATTACCACATCATCTTCCTCAATATCATCGCCATGATTCACTAATATTTCTACAATTTCTCCACTATCTTCTGCTTTTACGGCATTAATTACTTTCATCGATTCAACATAAAAAATCGTATCTCCTTCTTTGACCATATCCCCAACTTTTACCGCCTTATCCGAAGAACTTTTGGTTAAAAAGAACTTTCCTTCCAACGGTGATTCTACATTTGTCATGGGCCCACTAGTATTCACACTAGGTGTCGGTTTCGCCGAGATTTTCTCCCCCTTTGGAGGGGGGTGGGGGGAGGAATTCGTATCATCTTCCCCATAACTAACGGATACCTTAAACCGCTCTCCATCTACATCAATCCACATAGATTTTGGTTGGGGATTAGTTGCCGAATTGGCTGCAATTGGAACAGGTATAGCGCTTGCTGCTTTGGAAATACCGCCATTTGCCGCAGCTTTTCGAGCTGCTAAATCTGCATTAAATTTCTCCTTAGCCTTGCCTGATTTATAATCTTCATATTGAGGTGGGTGCATCGCAAATTCAAATAATTCCTCGTCATCTTGCCCAGTATCCCAGCCTTTTTCTGCCATTTGCTGACGGAATTTATCCAATTCATTAGGATATAAATCCTGCGGATTGCCTTCAAACTTTTCTCGACCTTCGGCATCTGCCATCGCTTGTAGTTCTTCGCCAATTGCGCCAGGGAGTTTACCTGACTTACCCATCAACATGCCCCAAGTATTTTCGTCAATCATAGAAAAGCGCTTTTTGCCTTTTTCCATCTGTACGACATTCATTAAAGAAGCATTTTTTACATATTGGCTATAAGGCGTTACTAGTGGTGGATACCCAAATCGAGGCCAAGTATATTTTACTTCATCGAATAATTTAATTAATAATTCTTCTTGCGACACTAAAGGTTGCCCTTTTTTCGCCTTCCATTTATTCAAACTCTTCAAATTATTTTCCAAATCAGCCATCAAACTCCCCATCATACCACCAGGTAAACCAGGACCAATTAATAGTGGGTTCATTTTTCGATTCCGCTGATTGATATAATATCCTAAGAAATCGTCGATAAATTCTTGAGTTAAACTTCGGACTTCCATATAGGCATCCATGTTAATATCTGGCAAGCTAAAACCAGCATCTCGCAACATTTCATGGATGGTCAATAAATCTGCGTGACCTGTTCCATAGCTCAAAGGTTCCATCCCCACATCAATATAATCTGCTCCTGCCCGAGCTGCTTCCAAAGAGGTGGCTACCGAAAAACCTGGGGTAGAATGCCCATGATATTGAACGACGGTATTTGGATGTCGGTCTTTAATGCCTTTGATCATTTTTCCTACCGAAACGGGACGACCAATTCCTGCCATATCCTTAATGCAGATTTCTTCTGCGCCATAATCAATCAAGGTGTCGGCCAATTTAATATAATAATCGACTGTATGAATTGGTGAAAAGGTAATACATAAACAACCTTGAGCGATCATGCCACCTTCTCGGGCATATTCAAAAGATTTCTGTAAATTGGGGGCGTGATTCAATCCATCAAAAGACCGAGCTATATCCGTTCCTTGTTTTTTCTTTAAATGGAACATCATCCGTCGAACATCTGCTGGTACGGGACTCATTCGTATACCATTCAACCCACGTTCTAACATGTGGGTTTGGATGCCCGCCTTATTAAAAGGGGTTGTCCATTCTCTTACTGCTTTATTTGGGTTCTCCCCATATAATAAACATATTTGCTCAAAACCACCACCATTCGTTTCTATTCTGGAAAACACCCCAATATCAATAATTGGCTGTGCAACTTTTAATAATTGATCTACTCTAGGCATATATTTCCCAGAAGATTGCCACATATCTCGATAAACTAAACTTAATTTGATTTCTTTACCCATTGTTACCTATCTTGCGTACCTAGCGGTATGTTTTGATTAAAAATATCTAATATTAAATTCTTTCTATTTTACTAATTTTTCCTTGACCGCCTGTGGCGATTTCTACAGCCGCCGCAATAGCCACTAACTTTTTCTTGTAGATGACATCATCTTCTACAAAAGGAACTTTATAATCGTAAGCTAATTTTTCTTCTGGTGAGAAATAGTTGTTGACGACCCAAATCAGGATTCGACCAGTAAGGACTACGAGCGAGAGGATGATAAAAACAGTTATCATTCCAACTACTAAAAGCAGGAGTGCAGTCTGTAATTCGGCAGACATAATATTTTGGTTTTATTGATTAGTGTAATCAGGATGCTTACTAAAATGAAAATATCCCAATAATGTTCGCAATATAGAAACAAACAGCAAATTTTTTAATGTATTAAATGCTTTATTATTTTTTTTTACAAAATACTATTGTTCGACCAAATTTAAAATGAAGGGTCGCTCGTAATTGGGAAATTCATTTCCCAAAAAAAATGTGCCTCAATTCTCTTGGAAATGAATTTCCAAGTTACGGTCGGCAAAATCACTTTACCTGTCCTTTCAACCTTGGGTAAACAATAGATATATAATTCGTTACGACTTTTCTTTTTTATTTCCCACAACTATTATTTTCTTATCAATCCAAATTTCTCCTTACTTTTGAATCCATTAAATTTTACTAAAAAAAGAATATGCCTAAAACTGCCATGACTTCAGCGGAAATAGCAACACTTAATACCCTAGTTGAAAAATACTTAGATCCTACAATTTTTCACTTAGGTACGGAAAAACGCAAAGCGGTCAAATATGACAAGAGAGTACAAATGTATGGAGGGGAAGGTATCGTCTATTTAATGCAACTTTTTAATTCAGGAGAATTGGTGAGCAATCGAATTGGGGCTTATATGATATTACCCACGAACGCCGATAGTTGTGGTTTTCATACGCATGGCACTAGAAAAGAACAAGAATTGTATCTTGTCATGCATGGGGAAGGGGTATATCAAGAAAAATTAGATGGACAAAGTATCCCTAAAACCTATAATTTGACGAAAGGAAATATAACTAGTATTAAAGGCAAAGCATTACATGGAATTCAGAACACTGGCGAGGAACCGCTGATTATCTTTGTGGTGACAACCTATGAGGTATAAACCTATTTTTGAATAGAATTTTTATTGGGCAAATAAAAGCCTAGTTTAAATCAAAAAAATACTATCATTTTAGTTCAAAATTTTGCACTTTTGCAACTTCTCACCAAATATTTACCAAATCTTCTGTAAAACTATTTGATTCTTTGAATGCTCAATTGAGATTTTAAAGAAAATAAGACTTAACACCTGATTATGAAAAAAGCGACTAGTAAAAAGCCTAATATTAAGAAATTTAAGAAGATTTTAGTAGCTAATCGTGGAGAGATAGCGATTAGAGTATTAAGGGCAGCCTCCGAATTAAAATTGCGAACCGTTGCCATTTATACTTTTGAAGATAGATATTCTTTGCACCGATATAAAGCAGACGAATCCTACCAAATTGGCCCAGATGACAGTCCATTAAAACCTTATTTGGATATTGATGAAATCATTCGAGTAGCGAAGAAATGTGGGGCAGAAGCGATTCATCCAGGCTATGGTTTCTTGTCCGAAAATATCCATTTTGTTAGAAAATGTCAGGCAAATGGTATTATTTTCATTGGCCCTGAGCCAGAAACGATGATGAAGGTAGGAGACAAGGTATTGACCAAAGCCTTTGCTAGAGAAATAAATGTACCGCTAATCGAGGATAGTTTGGTAGATGTTTCTAAAGAGCCAGTTGCCTTAAGAGAAGCAAAAAAAATAGGTTGGCCAATTATGGTCAAAGCTAAAAACGGCGGCGGTGGTCGAGGTATGCGAGTGGTGCGAACGGAGGCAGAATTTTCTAAAGCATATAACGAAGCGAAAGGAGAAGCAAAGACGGCTTTTGGTAGTGACGAAGTATTTATCGAAAAATTCATCGAAAACCCAAAGCATATTGAGGTGCAGTTGCTAGGGGATAAGTATGGGAATATCGTGCATTTATATGAAAGAGATTGTTCGGTACAAAGACGTTTCCAGAAAGTAGTGGAGATTGGACCAAGTTTTGGCCTAAAGCAAGAAACTAGAGATAAGCTGTATGAATATGCCGTTAAAATTGGAAAACATTCTAATTATTCGCATGCAGGAACTGTCGAGTTTTTAGTAGATGTAGCGGAGAATATTTATTTTATTGAAGTCAATCCAAGAATTCAAGTTGAGCATACCGTTACGGAGGAATTGACAGGAATTGATATTGTTCGTTCGCAAATTTTGGTGGCGATGGGCTACCCATTATCCCATCCAACGATTTTTATTCGGAGTCAAGAGGATGTAGTCTGTAATGGTTTTGCCATTCAATGCCGGGTAACAACAGAAAATCCAGCCGAAGATTTTAAGCCAGATTTCGGAACCTTAGTGGCTTATCGTTCTGCTAGTGGAATGGGCATTCGATTGGATGCGGGTAGTGCTTATGCAGGGGCGAAAATTTCTCCGTTTTTTGATAGTATGTTGGTAAAAGTAACGGCTTCGGGGCGTACTTTAAGTGGCGCTGCGGATAGATTACATCGAGCTTTAAGAGAATTTAGAATTAGAGGGGTGAATACGAACATTATGTTCCTACTAAATCTTCTACAAAACGAAGAATTTAGAAATGGTGGCGCAACGGTCAATTTTATTAAGAAATATCCTGAGTTAATTACCAAGATTAAACGACGAAAAGATAGAGGGACAAAATTGTTGAATTATTTAGCGGAAGTGAATGTTAATGGGAATCCAGACGTTAAATATGTAGACGATAAAAAAGTGTTTACTAAACCAATTGTTCCTTCCCATAAGCACATTGAAGCCTATCCAAAAGGAAGCCGAGATTTATTGAAAAAATTAGGACCAGTTAAGTTTGCACAAAAGCTTAAAAAGGATAGAAAAATTCAATATACGGATACCACTTTCAGAGATGCCCACCAATCGCTTTTAGCGACACGGATGCGGAGTTACGATATGCTAAAAGTAGCCGAAAGTTTTGCCAAAAATCATGGACAAGATGTCTTCTCTATGGAAGTTTGGGGTGGAGCAACTTTTGATGTTTCCCTACGATTTTTGAAAGAATGTCCTTGGTTAAGGCTAGAGCAATTGAGAGAGAAAATACCCAATGTGATTTTCCAAATGTTGCTAAGAGGTTCAAATGCAGTTGGTTATAAAGCTTACCCTGATAATTTAATTGAAAAATTTATTATTCAAGCGCATACCACAGGAATTGACTTATTTAGAATTTTCGATTCGCTGAATTGGGTAGATGCCATGAGAACGTCTATTAGAACAGTTCGGAATGAGACGGATGGGTTAGCAGAGGCATGTATTTGTTATACGGGCGATATTAGTGATCCAAATAAGTCTAAATTTGATCTACAATACTACCTAGATTTAGCTCGACAATTGGAAGACGAAGGGGCACATATTATCGCCATCAAAGACATGGCAGGTTTATTGAAACCACGTGCGGCAACGACCTTAGTTAAAGCGCTAAAAAAAGCAGTTGATTTACCGATTCATTTGCATACGCATGATACGAGTTCGATTCAAGCAGCTACTTATTTAAGTGCGATTGATGCGGGGGTTGATGTAGTGGATTTAGCGTTAAGTTCTATGTCTGGTTTGACTTCGCAACCGAATTTTAACTCGGTGGTGGCGATGATGCAAGGACATAAAAGGGAACGTAAAATGGACTTAAATTCTCTCAATGAATTTTCGGATTATTGGGAAGATGTGAGAACGCAATATTATCCTTTTGAAACGGAATTGAGAGCAGGAACGGCGGATGTCTATGAGATGGAAATTCCTGGTGGCCAATACTCTAATTTACGCCCTCAGGCGAGAGGTTTAGGTTTAGAAGATAAATTTGAAACCATTAAAAAGAATTATACCATCGCCAATGATTTATTTGGTGGCATCATCAAAGTAACACCATCTTCTAAAGTAGTAGGGGATATGGCGATGTTTATGACGGCCAACGCATTGACCAAGGAGGATATTTTAGAAAGAGGGGACAAATTAGATTTTCCTGATTCTGTCAAAAACTTGATGCGTGGAAATCTGGGACAAATCAAAGGTGGTTTTCCTGAAAAAATCCAAAAATTGGTTTTAAAAGATGAACAACCATTTACGGATAAACCGAATGCGCATTTAGAGCCAATTGATTTTGAGAGCGAATTTGCTGCCTTCAAAGTAGAATTTGAGAACGACAATTTAGAAATGCGGGACTTTTTGTCTTATAAACTATACCCAAAAGTATTTACGGATTTTTATGAGCATTTTAAGAAATATGGTGTGGTGAGAGTTCTTCCAAGTACTGCTTATTTCTACGGTTTAAAATCCTATGAAGAGATTATTGTCAAATTAGAAAAAGGCAAAAACTTATTGATTCAATATTTGGATGATACCAAAACCAATGCGCTCGGAAATCGAATGGTCTTCTTTAACCTAAATGGGCAAGCAAGAGCGGTGGTCGTCAAGGATAAGAATAGTAGTATCAAAGAAATTCAGAACCGTAAAGCAGTTACCCCTAATGAAGTTGGTTCGCCACTACAAGGTAGTTTATCAAAAGTATTGGTCAAAGCAGGGGATAAAGTAGAAGCGAATACGCCTTTGTTTATCATTGAAGCGATGAAAATGGAAAGTACGATTACTGCACCCGTTGCTGGTACGGTGAAGCAAGTTCATTTGAAGGCTAAGACTTTGGTGGTGCAGGATGATTTGGTGGTGGAACTTGAGTGATAGACAATTTTCAATTTTCAATTTTCAAATGGGAGCAGGTTTTGGCTTTGGTGCTAGACTTGCTCCTTTTTGGTTTGGTAATAAATGATTTTCCATTTTTAAAAAAGGAGAATTTTTAGTTTTTTGACTACTAATCTTCCTTTGATTATTAATAGAAATTGCTTAAATTTGGTTGGATAAATCTTTAAAATAGTAATATGCACTCACCATTTCCTGGGATGGATCCTTATTTAGAAGGGCATTTATGGCCTGATTTGCATCAAAGTCTAGCAAATGCTATTAAGATAATGTTGGTACCAGAAGCAAGACCAAAATATCTGGTTCGAACGAATACTTATATGATTGTAGACGAAAATATGAAAGAGGATGTTGGTATAATATACCCAGATGTAGAATTATTTGAGAGAAATCAAGTTGTACGAGAGTCAGCAGTTGCTTATGGGAATACGAAATCATACAGTTTTACTCCACCAACTATTTTATTGTCTCCAATCGAACCTGTAGAAGTTAAAATTCCAGTAGTAGAGATTAGAGATAAAAATAATAATAAATTGGTTACAGCAATAGAAATACTTTCGCCAGTTATTAAAAGAAATCCAGGGTTAATTCCTTACCGAAAAAAGCGTCGTAATTTATACAAAACAGGTGTTCACTTATTAGAAATTGACCTATTAAGAAGAGGTACTAGGCCTTTTTCGGATAGTAAAATTCCAGATTCACCTTATTTAATAACTTTAGTTAGAGCAAATGCTAAAATGGCTGCCTTTTGGGCGATTAATATGAATGAACCTTTACCAATAGTGCCAATACCATTAAAATCAGAGGATGAAGATATTGGTTTAGATTTGGGAAAAGCATTGGAACAGGTTTATACGCAGAGTGCCTATGCTGATGAACTTAATTATCAAGAAAATCCACCACCACCTAAACTTACAGAAGAGGAACGAACTTTTTGTAAAAGTATAAACGTGTTGAGTTAAAACTACAAAGGCTTCAAAGGCGAATAAACCTTCACCGCTGTCCGCAAAACTTCTTCCTTATCCAACGTCATTTTCTTCAATTTCTGCCCTGCAAACAATTCCATTTGACTCGTAAAATGTTCATCCCCTTCATTAGCAGAACTACCATAAGCATTAACCGATTCAATTTCTACTCCATTAGGTCCAAAACGAACCAACTCAATGTAAGAATCTCCTGCAAAGCCTTTGTATTGGCCATTTTCTTGTTCTAGGCTATACATGGCAGCTAATACATCAGGACCGCCGCCAAGCGGTATATTGATGTCCCCTCGAATATGTCGTTGAAACTCGCCAATTTCAACTTCCAATTGACCATACTTTTCTAATAATTCTGCTTTGGCTTTGCGAATACCTGTAATGCAATCCTCCATCGTCAACACCCCACCACGAACAGCACTATCGTTTGCCTTCCGAAGTTCATCAATGTGTTTCCACGTAAGGAGAAAGAGTGGGGCAGAAGTATTGCCTAAATAAGTCTGTCTATTCCAAGTAGATAACATATTAATAGCGTCGGCAATATCTGGGTATTTAGTAGCGTCCAAATGCATCAACATTTCTAAATTAGTCGCACTAGGGATAATCATTTTGGAAGGATATTGTCGATCGTACTTAATGCGTTTAAAGTCAACATAACTCAAACTATCATATTGATTGATTAATTCTAGAAAGCGGCTACTACGATTGTTTTCTAAGCCAACGCCTTGATAGCCCATCGTTTTATTAAGCGCTGTTTCTACAAAATTGTCTCTATTATCACTTGCCGAATAAGGCGTATTATTAGTATTAAAAACCCAACCACATTCAGGGTTTAAGACTTGGGGTAAACTGTCTAATGGTACAAGCTGACCATCCCATAAAGTAGCCGAAGTATTACCCGGTAAAACGGTACTCCAATCGTATTTAGGGTCTCTTACGGGAATACGTCCATTACTTAAAAAGTAGATGTTATCTTCCTTATCGGCATAGACGATATTTAGACAAGCGATCCCTTGAATTTCTAAGGCATTGTGGAATTCCTCGAAATTGGTGGCTTTGTTCATTTTATACGTTTGTTCACCTGCTCGAATGGTCTCCCCGACAGCAAATCGCCAAGCATAAAAGCCATCATCGGTCTCAAAAGTAGGCCCGTATTTACTTTGATAACTTGTTTGACGAATCGGGATTTTCAAAGGACCAGCCACTTTCATCCACGACCAATGTGTTTTTTCTTCTAAGGTGAACCATTCGCCGTCCATTTCATATTGTAAGTCATTGTCAGGGTGCATGGTCAACTTATACGTATCCGAAAAATCGGCATGATTCACGGTATGTGCCCAGCCTAAATACTCATTAACTCCATGAAAAATAACCGAACCACCGGGGAAAGTCCCACCTAAAATATTCAAGCCTTCGTCACTAATTAAATGTGCCTCGTACCAAGAATACCAACCTTCTAAGGGTTGATGGGAATTGATAGCTAGGTAGGTTTTTCCATCGGTTGTTTTGCTATTAGAAATGGCAATGGCATTTGAGCCTTTGGGGAAATTGCTTTTTAATTCTTTGGCGATTTTTCCATTCATTATTTTTTGCAAATCTTTCCCTGCACCCGATACCTCCACATTACCCAATAAAGAACCGACAATGCCATCTTGCCCTGTTATAGGAAACAAGTCATCCAAAATTACTTCCTCAGGATGTAAAGTGGCGTAAGCGTTTAAACCTGCGGCGTAGCTTTCCAAATACGTTTTATACGCACTAGTTACCTCTTTATCATATCGTTCCGCAGCGATTTCGGCTAAACCCATGAACTTAATTGCAAAATCGACAATCAATCCGTCTTGACCTTTAATTTCGCCCAATTTTCCTTGACCTGCTGCCATTTGTTCTTGAATAGTGAGAAAGTCGTCTTCACATTCTGCCCATGCTAAGCCATAGGCAACTTCGGCATCCGTAGGCGCCATAATATGAGGGACGCCCCATTTATCACGAGCGATTTTGATATTGGTGAGCTCCTCGCCTTGTGGTGGAGTAGGGGAACAAGTAAATAATAAACAAGCAAATAATAAAAATGGTAGGCGCATGGTTTTCGTTTTTTGCAAAGATAGGTAGTCCCTCTTTGAAAATTGAAAATTATAAATTGAAAATTGAAAATTTTCAACCGTATAGCCGTTTGTAAACGTTTACAAACGGCTACAAACGTTTACAAACGTAAGTAAACGGTTAAAAACGGATAGATTTAACAAAAGGCTTTTTATTTGTCAAAAATTAAAAGATGAACAAACATACCGCCTTATTTATTCAAGTAGAACCAGAGCATGATTATCGGATGAAAGTATTTGTGCCTTGGCAACGAAAGGATTGGATAGCACAAATTAGAAGTTTACCAAATCGGGCTTGGAATAAAAAACTTCAGTATTGGAGTGTACCTAAGAATGAAACTACTTTTCAACAGTTAATCCAATTGTTTGGGAAGGACTTAAAAATAGCAGCAGCATTAAGTACTCAAAAAGAGTTGCCCGATGCTACTAAAAAGCCGATTATAAATTTACCTGATAATTGTATAATGACTACTCCTAAACATTTAGCTAATAGTAAAGCTGCCTATCAAAAAGAAAAAAGTATTGTATCTTTCAATGAAAAGAAGGTGCCAGCGGCTAAATTTTTCAAAACGATTCAACAAGGGGTGCGTACTTTTAAAGTATTTGTTGGTGAAAAGGTTATTATACAAAAGGCTAACGAAACATGGTTGCGACTTTGGGTGGCTTATGATGAAAAGGAATGGATTGAAGTGGTAAAAAATATTCCTGGTCGAAAATGGGAAACGGACGGTAAATATTGGTTAATACCAAATGTCAAAGACAGTTATCGACTATTGAAAAATCATATAGGTATGAATCATTTAGCTTTTCAATTTAAGATAAGTGCAGCTATCCCAGAGGAATTTGTACCCCCCCAAAAAGGCTTCGATAAAAAAGGACTACTTAAAAAATCTTTTTTTGAACAATTGACGGAACCCCAGCAAGTCGCTATACAAAAAACAGTTGAGCGGCTAATTTTAGAACGATTGAGTTATAGTACTCAAAAAACATATAAACACCACCTTGCTGGGTTATTTTTTTATTATAAAGCATTGCTACCTGAAAAAATAAGCAAAGAAGAAGTAGAACAGTATTTATTGCATCAAATTAAGTTTAAAAAAATATCGGAATCTACCCAAAACCAAATTATTAGTGCCGTAAAAGCTTATTGGGAAAAATTATTAAAACGCGAGAAAGCATGGTTAAAGATACAAAGACCAAAGAAACCTAAACAATTGCCAAATGTTTTGTCAAAAGAAGAAATAATTAGATTACTAAATAGCGTTGAGAATCAAAAACACAAACTTATTCTTTTACTCATTTATTCTTCTGGATTAAGGCTAGGAGAAGTGGTTAAGCTACTAAATAGGGATATAAATATTAGTAGAAGGCATATACACATTAAAGGCGGAAAAGGTAAAAAGGATAGATATGTAGCTCTGGCAGAAACGGTATTACCTTTTTTAGCAGCATATAAGCAGCAATATAAACCCAGCTATTGGTTATTTGAGGGGCAGTATGGTGGACAATATAGTAAAAGAAGTGTGCAAAATATTTTTAAAAAAGCAGTTAAGTTATCTAAAGTTAATGCCTATGCTACGGTTCATACATTGAGGCATAGTTACGCCACTCATTGTGTAGAGGACGGGCATAATTTAAAAGCTGTTCAAGATGCTTTAGGGCATGCTTCCCCTGAGACGACGCAAATCTATTTGCATCTGTCTGCTAAAACTTTGCAACAACTAAAAAGCCCTATTGATAGTCTTAAAATTAATAAAAAGTAGATTAATTACATTTTCTATGGCATGTATATTTTTTTTCTTAATTTTTTTGCTTATTTTTGAACGGTATACTTAATAATGGATTGAAAGTCAATTATTTATGTTTTTAAATGCTAGTTTAAGTTGGCTTTCGTAAGTAACCCGAATATACGCCATATGGCGTGTACTGACAAGTTATCTTTCACAAAAAAAGAAGTGGAATCTATCATTAAATTTAATCCTATAAAATAGAGTACACCAAATTTGTTATTTCAAAATGAATAAAGGAGCCAATTTTATCAAAAAAGGAGAAATTGAAAATGCATTGTTCTGGACAGAAGAAGTGCTTACCTCTTATTTAAAGGAAACAAATGCTCCTGAAGCTAATATAGCTTTAAATAATCTTATTGTCTTAAGCAGTAGATATAAAAAGCTTAAAAAAGAGATTCAACAAGGCATAATCAAAAAAGATGATGAAGAGGTAAGACATAATAAAATACTGATTGCGTTATTGGAACAAATAAATTGTATACCTAATTGGATATTAGAAAATAGCTTTGAGTTTGAGGAAGATTTTTCAGATATATTAAGTAACTTTCATACTACAAAAAATAAGTTGCAAATAATCAAAAAAATAAAACACTATATTGAACACATAAAGGAGACATATTCAATTCCAAGCGACCTAGATTCGAATCTATTTAACAAAAAAATCACACAAGGTAATATTAGCATAGGAATTATAGGTGCTTTCAATACAGGTAAATCATCTTTAATAAATACCCTTCTTGAAAGAAAAGTGCTTCCTAGCACTCTGACACCTTCCCATTATGGTATTTTAATCCTCGAATGGGGAGAGAATGAATTTTTAGAATTTATAGAAAATGGCGTGGCTGGAAAAAGGTATAAAATTGATGAGGGCAAATCTATTTTATTGAACAAAGATGAGGAATTTAGAAATAAAGATAAATTTAACCCTGAGATAATTAGAATAGTTTTAAATGAATTTTTTTTAAAAGGTAAAAGGATTATTGAATTCTGCCCTACCGATGTATATACCAATTTAGAGATAGGACAGCAAGGTTATTTTGAACTACAAAAAACATTAATGTTAGAGTGTAGCATTCTATTGTCAACGGAAAATGCCACAACTGTAGGTATGTCTATCAATAAGAGAGAGATAAATTCCTTCAAAGATTTGTTTGGAGATAATCATACAGTAGTAATCAATATGATTGACAGACTTATTTATGATAACAAAAATTATTTTAATGAAATATATGTAAAAGCACGAAGGTTATATGGTGAAAAAATATTCTTTATATCAAACCATCCTGGCTACAAAAAGAGAAATGATATAATTCAATTAAAAGAATTTATTAAAAGTAGGTCTGAAAAGGTTCGAATTATTGGTCACGAGTTATTTTTAAGACAGCTTATTTATATTTTAAATAATATAAGAAATCAACTAAAAGGAAATGTGATACTATCCAAAAAATCAAACAATTCCATACATTTCGAATTGAAATTCACATTGTCATATGTCGAAAAGCTCATTTTTGAACTTAAAATTAGTCGTGAAATCGTTAAAGCTAAAATCTGAAATTGGTATTTGATAATAATGAATGAAACCATGACAAAAATAAATGAATGCGAAAAGATAACAAAGCATCTATTCCAACCTACCCTATGCGGGCAGGCTGAAATAGATGCAAACCGTTACTCCTCACCAAAAAAAAGAAAAAAAAACAGGGAGAAGTCGAATAATAAGGAGTAAATTTGAGAAGAACTAATTCTCTCACACCTGTGAGAGAATTGAAAAAACTACACGATGTCAAAAGAAATTACAAACTATAAAAAGCTGTTTGATGATGTCATTCAAGTAATTGAGAAGACTCGAATAAAAGCTTATAAATCATTGACAAAACATCAACTATCGTTAAATTTTGAAATAGGAGAAATAATAGTCAAGAGTCAAGAAAAACAAGGTTGGGGGAAAGGAGTCGTTAATGATTTATCAAAAGATATTAACAAGGTAATCGACGGTGTAAAAGGATATTCTTCACAGAATTTATGGCGAATGCGGTCTTTTTATTTGGAATACAAAGACTTTCCTGAATTACTAAGGTTAGCGTTACAAATACCATGGAGTCAAAATTTACTCATAATTTCCAAAGTTTCGAAGGAAGAGGAAAGGCGATATTATTTGGATGCGACCATAAAATTAGGTTGGAGTAGAGCGGTTTTATTAAATCAAATAAAGGCTAATGCTTATGCACACCATATGAAAAATGCTAAACTGCATAATTTCAAAAAGGCATTACCTGTTCATCTTTCAGAACAGGCAACAGAGGCATTGAAAAGTGAATACAATTTAGATTTTTTGGGTATTACAAACCCTGTTTCAGAAAGAGAATTAGAAAATCGGCTAATTGAAAATGTTCGGGACTTATTAATGGAATTAGGATTTGGTTTTTGCTTTATCGGCAACCAATACCGAATTAAACTAGGAGAAAAAGAATATTTTCTGGATTTATTATTCTATCATCGAATTTTGAAATGCTTGGTTGCTGTAGAATTAAAAGTTGTTGGTTTTGAACCTGAATTTGCAGGAAAGATGAATTTTTATTTGGAAGTCTTGGATGATACCATTAAAGAAAAAGATGACAACCCAAGTATAGGAATAATTCTTTGCCCTGAAAAAGATGATATTGAAGTGGAATATGCTTTAAGAGCAAGTAATAAACCTATTGGAGTTTCAGAATATAGATTAACACATGAATTACCTGAAAAACTAAAGGGGAAAATTCCAACGAAAGAAGAGATTATACAATCATTGAAAAAAGTCAAAAGATTGGACGAAAATAAAGAAAAAAAGAAGGCGAAGGAGTAACAATGTATATATTTTCAGCAGCCTTATGCAGGTTGCCGAAAATATATACCAACCGTTGGCAGTAATGAATAAAAAATGAAAAATGAAAAACCATCTCATAGCTAATATAATTAAGGAAATACGTTCTTCAATTGAAAAGAATCAAATAGAAAAAGCTCTAAACGTTTTAAAAGAGTTGGTTGAAACTATTGAAAATGAGACATATTCTAATGAAGCAATCTTATTATCATCAAGTTTTCAAAGATTTAAAAATAATGGACATTTAGGATTAGAAATTCAGGAATCAGAAAGAAACAGAATTTTGATAGGAATACTTGAACTATTAACAAAAATAGAAAAAGATAATCAGAAGATAAAACATACAAGTTTATCCACCTCCTACTCACCATCATCTGAATTAAAATGCTACTTGGATGAGTTTATTGAGATTTCAAAAAGAAACTTAAAATTTAAAAAAGATGAGCATGAGAAATTATATGCAATGAAAATTAAGCTTTATGAATTACTTTTTTCTGAAATAGATGAGAAAATTATCCATGTATCTGAAAACAAACAACAACATGTAAAAATATTATTCGACAGAGTATTATTTTCTAACAATCAAGAAAATAAACTTACTCCAATAGATTATAGTGCTATTCAAAAAATTCGGGAATCTGAAGAATTTAGTTGGTATAATAGAAGTGTTATTGTAAGTGCTCTTACAATAAGTACTCTTAATGGAAAAGTATTAGACCTTAAAAAATTAAACTCTCTAATAGATTTCTTATCTGATTTTGAGCCTGATATATGGGAGAAGTCCTTAGTCGGTATCGTTTTAATTTTATATAAATGGGATTCAAAATTAAACCTCAAAAAATATTCAAAAACAAAAAATAGATTAACGAAACTAAAAGAGATTCCTCAAATTCAAGAAAGTTTAAAGCTAATAGAATATGAATTGAGAAACTATCGCTATAATATGTCATATGAATCTTCAGTTACGAAGCAGTTAACTGAAAAATTAAAGAATAGGACTTATCCTTTTTGGCAACAGCCCCATAATTGGTTTCTTCCGTTTTTTCGTGAGAATCCAATTATTGAAAGTATATTATTGACAACTAAACATAGAATAGAAGGACTTGAACGATTGCAAGATTTATTGACTCATAGCTATTTGTCTAACGCTGAAAAATACTCTTTTTGCTTAGAATTAGAATCCTTTCAAACAAATGAGCTAAAGAGTTATATAGAATCATTAATTAGTCATAATAAAAGTTGCAACTACAACCATTCCTTCCAAATTATTCTTACTGACATTTTCCAATTTTATACAAAATTTCCAAAACTCAGTTTTTATAATATGCTTCAAAAGCAAGTACAAGTACATGAAAGTAACTTTTTGAGTTTCATAGCCAACGAAGATAATGAGAACAAAATAAGAGCAGAGGGATTTTTTGCATCACATAATTTAGATAAAGCATTAGATTCCTATGAGAAGATAATGTTAAGTTCACCTAACGATTATCATGCTAAAAGAAGAGTGATTTATATTTCAATGAAATCAGACCAATATGATAAAGCTTTAAGTAATCTAAAAACAATTAAAGGACGTAAAGTAGAAGATTGGGATAGAATAATGAAAGGTATTTGTTATGCGAGTTTAGAAAAATATAAAAGAGCTCTTGTTGAATTTCACAAAGTTAAAGATAAAGAGGAATTCGATGACTGGAATTTCAAAGTAGGAAATTGCTATTTTGAATTAGAAGATTATGACGAAGCATTACAATATTATAATAACCAATTAGAAAAAGAAAATCATGTAGCCTCATATTGCAGAGGTGGTTCAACACTTGAAGCTTTAGAAAGATATGAAGATGCTATTGAATTTCATACAATGGCATTGAAATATGACAGCCAACATGAGCATAGTTTTATAGCAATTAAGAGCTGTTATGAACAATTAGAGAATGAAAAAATGGTATTGAAGTGGGAAAGAAAACATCAAAAATTTAAGAAAGAGAACACTACTGCCAATAAATAAGTCTTCATGCGGCACGGAGTGCCAAGCATGAAGATAATGTTGTACAGAACCGATTTTTGGTTCAGCAGGATTTTTTGCTATTATGGCGATTGAATGAAATGAAGAAAGATTAAAGAGAAGAAGAAACGAAATATTTTTTAAGAAATGGCTTCCAAAATCAATGTTTATTCAGAAAGACTAGTCTTAAAAGGGCGAAAATTTATTGGTTTTGGGCAATTTTGTTAAGTATAGGCAAATCAATTTTAGCCTTCCAAAGGGAAGGATTAAAAATAACCTATGAAATAGTGGTCAACTTTAATTGCGGGATTTTCTCAGGAGGCGCTCTAGTTGGCGGTAAAATATCAATACGAACGATCGCTTTTGCACCACAATAAGTACAGATTTGCGGGTCAAAGCCTAATCGCTGTATACTGATTTGTTGCCAAACGACAGGCATTTTCGTTATCGGTGGATTTACTTTTAAACTAGCTCTAGCCTTGGCTAAATTTTCTTTTTTATACCGACTAGCCAAAAATCCATAATGTCGGATACGCCTAAAACCAGTAGGCAAAATGTGTAGTGCAAACCGACGGATAAACTCGGAAATAGGTAATTCCATTCGTTCCACTTTACCCGCTTTTCGGTAATCTTTATAGCGAAAAATAATGGAAGTACCGGTAATGTGTAGAATTCGATGATTAGTGATAGCGATTTTGTGAGTATATCGCCCTAGATATTCAATGACTTGTTTAGGTCCACCAAAAGGACGTTTAGCATAGATGACCCAATTTTTAGCAAAAAGTTGTTTAAAAATGGCGGGTTGGATAGTGATATGATTTTCAGCTGCTTGTTTTCGTAAATCGGCAACAAATTTGGCTCTAAAAACTTTGCTCATCGCTTTGACGGGAAAAAGAAACTTGCTGTTAGGATGCGCATTTTTCCAATCTCCATTCGGTGTCAAACCACCACCAGGGACGATACAATGTAAATGTGGGTGCAAACTCAGATTCTGCCCCCAAGTATGTAAAATGGCAGTCATTCCTGCTTTAGCCCCTAAATATTTAGGGTCATTCGCAAAGGAATGAATAGTTTTTTTTGCGGTTTTAAATAGCAAATCATACATCATTTTTGGGTGATGTAAACAAAGTTGATTGAGTTTGTCGGGAATGGTAAAAACAACATGAAAATAAGGAACAGGCAATAGTTCTGCTTCCCGTTTCATTATCCATTTTTCTCGTTGAATACTTTGACATTTAGGACAATGGCGATTGCGACAAGAATTGTAAGAAATGCGAATACAACCACAGTCGGTACAAGCATCCACATGACCGCCTAATGCTTTGGTACGGCATAAGGAAATAGCTCGAAGCATCCGTTTATGATGATTCGTTAATTTTGGATTATTTTCAATCCATTTCCAGTTATCCCGAAGGATTTTGCCAATATCAAATTTAGGCTTCATCCTTTTTGGGTACTATCTTGCTTGATGTTATAAAGGGTATCAAAAGGAGAATGTCCTCGTTGCTGAATGGTGTGGGCAACGTGTAAATAGACTAAAGTAGTGGAGATATGTTCGTGCCCTAAAAGATGTTGAATGGTATATAAATCCAGACCATCTTCGAGTAAATGAGTGGCATAAGAGTGCCGTAAGGTGTGCAAACTGGCTTTCTTTTGAATATCCGTTTTTTTGAGGGTGGTTCGCATTACCCAACCAATGCCACGTTTACTGATGGGGCTGCCAAAAGTTTTACCATTGAATACCCAATCTTTGGGCTGACAAGCATGGTAATATTTTTTAAGCCCTTTAGCCATTAAATCGGAGAGTGGTACGTAACGGTCTTTTTTGTATTTACTCTGTCGGATATGGATTTGTTTGCGGTCAAAATCAATATCTCTTTGGTGCAGATTACAGACTTCTGCAATCCTCAAACCAGCAGAATAGGTAAGGCTTAATAGGATACGGTGTTTGAGTAGTTTGGGTGTTTTAAATAAAAGGCGACATTCCTTTTTGCTAAAAACAACAGGCAGGTCTTTGATTCTTTTAATCGTAGGTAATCGAATAGCACGGTCTTCTCGGCCAACTAGTCGAAAAACATAGCGCAAACCATAAACGGTGTGTTTGAAATAAGAATAGGAAGGTTTTTGATGGTCTCGAAGTAGAAGTAAATAGTCGTTGATTTGAGCATCGGTAAGTTCGAGCGGAGTGCAGCCAAAATAGAGACTTAATTTGGCGATGCATTTGCCGTAGTTGGCTAAAGTTGATTCACTCTGACCGTTTAATCGAATTTTGGTCAAGAGTTTTTGATAGAGTTCAGAAAAACCGCTAACTTCGGCACAAGCCCTGCCGATTAAGGTGTTTTTTTTGCATGATAAAGCATTTTAATGATGAAATAGTATTATTTAACGAACTAAAGGTAGGGCTTTTTTTTGCCTTTAGCTACCGTAGGTTTAGTACAACAATGGCTAAAACGGCAATATGGGCTATGCGCCCATACTACGTTTAGCCGAACCGTTCACTACAATTAAAAAAATGAAAATACATCAGCTAAGACTAATTCTAATATTTATTATTTTCGTTATAGGTTGTGGTATCAATACGAAAGAGGAGAATATTAAAGTATCAGAGAGTTCAGATCTAAATGCTTCAGTTGAAAAGCCAATAGATTTAATTAAAAAAGGATATACAATTCAATCAAAGGCAAATTATTTATCTGGTAAATTATTGGTAGCAAAAAAAGGTAAACTTAAGGGATATAAATCTTTAAATATTAAAGGTCATCAATTTTATGAATTTGATAAAAGAGGAAATATCAAAGCAACCTACTACGGAATTTCAAATAATTATAGCATTTATACCTATGACAAAAAGAATAGACTCGTAAAATCAGAGAATAAACAACATACTCCACCAGAAGTCTTCAATGACATGGAATATAAATATTCAAAAACAGATTCAGTTATAGAAATAACAACAACATCCTATAAGAATAATGAACCAATCAATACAAAACTTGAGAATAAAGATATTTCACTAAGTGAAAAAGATGTAAAAAAAGTACACTTTGAGAATAATAGAAATAGTGATATTTATATGAATTCTGAAAAAGATAAAATAGTAGCTTACGAAGATGAAATGTTATTTTGTTGTGGAGTTGAAATGAAAGGTAAAAACAAATTAATTTATCACATGAATGAAAATGAGTTAATAGATAGTTTAATTATCGTAGGAATGGAAAATGGAAAAAGGATGAAGTTTGAATATCAATATGAATAAAAAAAGAAAACTGTAGCGAATAAATAGCGAGTTATACGAAAGGGTGCGAGGCACCCTTTCGATATGACTCGCTGTTGAACGAAAACGGTTGCCGAAAAAGAGGAGGATTTTTTCTATGTAGTATTCCAAATTATATTTGGTGTAAGAAAGAGAGGAAAGAGTAATTTTAATAAAGGATTTTGATTATAGAATGATTGAATTTTTGTTTTTTCAGATTATAAGAGCGATAAAAAAGCAGTAAATGCAATTTTTCAGATTGATTTTTTTGAGTTTAGACATAGCTACGCCAAGGCATTTAAAATGTCTATCATTTTAGCATTTTATAAAGTATTCATTCGGAGAACTTGGTTTAAAATATAGTTTTCACCAGGAGGTTCGCCTCGAGGAAAAGGAAGAATACGCCGTAATTTTTCCTGCCCACAACAAGGACAATTAGCATCGGTTTTTAAGCGACTCAATGCTTTTTGTCGGAGTTCAGTTTTAGATAATTTGGGTTTCACGATTCCCATATTTGTCTGAATAACAGGAATGTGTGTCACCTGTCCTCTGGCTTAACTCAAAAAAATGTAAATAATTAACGAAGAAAGTATCAAATAGAATTAGATTCAAGATTATGCGCAGGAAGGGACTGATGGTTTACCGAAGAAAAAGGAATTGGAACTAGAATATTTAGCATGTTCCAGTACGGCTAACGATGAAAGCAATCAAAGCGATTGTCAAACAAAAGTTAGGTATAGATCCAACCGTTTGTAGTTATTGTCGTAGCCCTAACCTTGTCACAGAAATGCTAGAAGCAACTTCTAGCTTAAGTGATACTATCTATTTACAAAACGGTAATTTAAGGTCTAATCGTGCGCCCCCCAAATTACCTCGACATGGATTAGAAGAATGGATGGATATTCGAGCATAAATTAGTATAGGTAACTAATTTAGCTGGTCATTTTTTGTTTGAAGTAAGGGAAATAACTCATTTTTCTAAGGTTGAAAGGAAAAATAGCTTTGTTTTCTATTAAAACTATTAATTTAGCCGCTCACTCGTTAACCTAATCGACTTGAAAACAGCTTTCCTTATTTTTTAGCATAAGCTTTTCGCAGTACTGTCGGTTCCGTTCAACTGAATTGCATATGCCGTTGCTGCGCAGCGACACAAACAATACTTGGTTTTGGCAGTAATTAATAAAAACAAGACATGAATTCAATATCACATAAAATACGAATGATGTTTTCTTTTTTAGACGAAAATGAAATTAAACTTTTACTTTCTATATCTGAAATTAAAAACATTGATTCTAATGTCATTTTAGTAAGACAAGGTGTCATCAATTCTAATGTACATTTAGTGCTTAGTGGGCTACTTAGATCTTATGTTATTACATCCTCAGGTGATGAACGAACTGTTTTAATCTCTAAAGAAAGGATGCGAACGGTATCACTTAATTCATTTTTAAAAAATGAACCTTCAGAAATTAACATTGAATCTATTGAACCATCCACTTTATTAATTATAAAAAGTCAAAAGTTTCAAGCACTAATTAAAACTCAACCTAAATTAGCATTACTTGAAAAAGAAGGTATGAAAGCATATTTAATCGATGCCATGGAAAGAATACATTTTTTTACTGTGCTTTCTCCTGAAGAACGATTTATCAGTTTAAGAGAAAAACATCCTGAACTCATCCAACGAGTTCCTCAAAAATATCTTGCTTCTTATTTGGGAATTACGAGTGTTTCCTTATCACGAATTAAATCAAGAATTGCCGTAAGAAAATAGATAACTTATTTATCTTTTGTTATTTATTGTAGTACAACCATGTGGTAGTTTTGTGAAAAAATCATTCCTAACTAAATCATTAAGAAAAGTAACAAGATGACTATTTCCACAAAACAGAACTTAATTATTGGTATTTTATTTTTGGTATTCTATGTCCTGATTTCCAATCCAAAATCGATGATGACCAATATGGTGACTACCTATGCCAAAATTACCAAAAACCCTCTGCCACCAGAAACTGTAACAATTGATACAGAAAACTCCTTTATAGTTTCTACAGATGATTATATTCAAATGACTCAGAAAACAGCTGTTTGGGCAAGTACAATAACACACGCATTGAACAACCGTGACCACAAAATACGAGCATATAATATGGATTTTATTTATGCTTTTTTCAATAATATTATCGCAGAAAATTTTGAAAGTTGGACAGTACACTCCCCTTTTGGTGAAAAAGCCTGGGTTGGCAAAAAAAAGTATATGGATAAGGAATATGGATATATTCCTTACAACATGTCGTTTGCAAATAATGCAAACCACACCATTACATCTCCTGCAATACATTATTCAGGGGAAAACAATGCAATAATGTATATAAATGCCCTTAATAGGACTGTAGACCGTTGGATAAGTGATAACCGTGTTCCAATGTGGTCTATGGTTATTTACTGGGAAAAAAATGGAGAATCATGGCAAATAATTGGAGGAAAGTCTTTTTATGAAAGTAGGAAGTAAAGAGATTTTATTAACCATTTAGTCAGTACTTTCTTGGTAAATAAAAAATGAAGGTTCCAAAATAATAAAAATGGGGGGAGCAATAAATTTTTGAGAATAAACAGTTGATTTCTTACAGGGTTTGAGTAATTTTATAGCAGTAATTTGTATACCAATTCAAAATAAGGTGAAAGAAAAACTACTGCCATCAAAAGCTAAAATGGCAATAATTACTATACGGGGCTACTGCATTTAGCCAGTCCGCGCTGGGCACAAAAAAATAAAGAAAATTGAAAGAACTGATGGATAAGTTATACTTTGTACGGGATAAATTTGTGATTCGGTCGGGAACTGTGCGGACAATCCCTTGTGGTTGCCCTATCCGCAGGGTAACCACAAGGGATTGCCCGTACAAGGCTTCAAATTCAAAATTACTTTTTTACACCGTTTGGAGTATATATTATACCCTTTAAGTCAAAATGATTACGATTCACACTTAAAAATAATGAAAGAAGTGAAGTTTAACAGAGGAGATATTATTCTACAAGAAGGAAGAACTAGCCAAGGAATTTATTTTATTGAACCTGGTATAATTGGTCTATACAAAACATATAAAGAACGTGAATATTATCAAGAATTATTCTTCTAAGGTTCGTTTGCCGGTTGTCGGTTGTGAGTTGTCGGTGATCAGTTTGTTGGTTGTAACCGATAACTGACAACCGACAACTGAACATGCTATTCAAAAGCTAAAGACAAAAATTCTGCTATGCAAGCAGGTTTTTCTATGCCTTCAATTTCAATAGTTGCTTGCCAAGTAGATTTGACACCATTATCTCCGTAGTCTTCACAGTCAGCTAAAGTGACATGCGCTCTAACTCTCGCCCCACAAGGAACTGGGTGAGCAAATCTAACTTTATTTAAACCATAATTAACGCCCATTTTAGCGCTTTTTACAGTAGACACATCTTCTAAAAGTCTAGGTAATAAAGACAAAGACATAAAACCGTGGGCAATTGGTCCACCGAACGGAGATTCTTTTTTTGCTTTTTCTACATCAATATGTATCCATTGAAAGTCTAAGGTAGCTTTGGCAAAATCATTGACCATTTCTTGAGAAACCGTCATCCATTCTGACGTACCTAATGATTTTCCTTTATGTGCCTTTAAGGCCGCTAAATTTTCAAATTCCATGATTGTTGATTAATTATTAGTTGATTAATTATTATCGAGATAATTAAGTGCTCGGAACTATTTATTCAGCTAGTAATTGCTGAATTCTTTTATTGCTATATTGTTCTATGGCATACGTTACGATAACAATAAATAATTTTGACCGACTATTTACTTAATAAATAAAGCTTCAACCTCAAATTCAGCTACAAATTTGAGAAGTATTCTTAATTTTTGAAGTTGAAGTTGAGGTTGTTTTTGAAGTTGAATTTTATCTGGAAGTTCCTCCATCAATTGGCAAACAAACCCCCGTTACATATCTAGCTTCATCCGATGCCAAATATAAATAGCCGTAAGCAATATCAATTGGATCTGCTTTAAATCGAAGTGGAATAAATTTCACCGCTTGATCTGCCAGCGCATCAGGTATTTTATCTGTCATCGGTGTAACCGTATATCCAGGGGCAATGCTATTGGCGGTGATGCCATATTTTCCTAATTCTAAGGCCCAAGTTTTACACATGCCTATCACACCAGCTTTAGTTGCGACATAATTAGTTTGTCCAAAATTACCTCGAATACCCACATTAGAAGCAGCACAAACGATTCGTCCGTAATTTTGTGCTTTCATATAAGGGACGACTGCTCGCGTACATAAAAAGACGCCTTTTAAATTGACGTTGATAACGGCATCCCAATCATCGTTTGTCATTTTGGTTAAGGTCTTATCTTTGGTAATTCCTGCATTATTAATTAAAATATCAATTTTACCATGTTCGGCATGAATGGCTGCCATAGCTGCTTCAATTGCAGCTTGATCGGTAATTGAAATTTTGGTAAACGTAGCTTTGCCGCCTTTTTCTTGGATTTGTTCGGCTACAATCGCACCTTCTTCTAATAAGTCCCAAATGTAAACCGTTGCGCCTTCTTTGGCAAAAAGGTGGCTAATCGCTTCTCCAATTCCTCTGGATCCTCCTGTTACAATGGCTATTTTATCTTTTAATCTCATTAAACTAAGTTTTTAATTTTAGGATGATAAAAATCCTTTTTTAATTGAATAAATTGATATGGATGGCGAAAATAATTATAATTTTGGAGCTGTTTAGCTTTTTTTAGTATTAAAATACTAAAAAGGTGTAAAATTTAAATTTCCTTTCATTAAAACGTAGTATTGGAAGTTTTTAAAAGCCTTTAATTAATTTTTAATTTCCTCAATAAGGGATTTATTTAGGTAACATTTCTAGTTAGATACGCTTTTTGAAAATTGAAAATTGAAAATTGAAAATTACATATGGATTTTAATTATGGCATGTTGGTGCCACTTTCTTTTATTTTTGGCACCATTAGTTGGCGGTTTTTAATTGCGACTGTTTTTTTGGAGAACTTTAAAGAATGGCCCATTGAAAAACTGATTATGCCTTTTATTTGCATTCATCTTTTTCGATATATTTCTATTTCTTTGATGATTCCGGGTTTGACCTCTATTGGAGAAATTTTACCCTTTCATGATGTATTAAGATTGACTTTATTTGATGTGGCTTGTTCTATCTTAAGTATGTTATCCCTTTTCTTTTTACATAAAAAATGGAAAGGTGCTATGATTTTTGTGGTCTTGCTGAATGTAGTGGGCTTATTAGATTTATTAATTGCCACTTTGTGGGACGTGCCACAATTTGTAGCGAATGTAACTACCTTAGATGCTCGATTATTTGCGGTGTTAACAACTTTTATTCCCCTGATTTTTGTATCTCATACTTTTATGGTACAACTACTTTTTAAATATTTCAAGGAGAAGCGCCAATAATTGACAAATACAGTTTTAATTTTAATTATATATAATTTTATCATTCGTTTTATGGTTTAGTGAGGGAGATAAAATTCCTGACCCCCCAGTTTTTTCTTTTGGTCGGGAATAGGATGGTTGACTTCAGTCAACTTATAATATTTATACTTTAAAAATCCTTAGGTTGACTGAAAGTCAACCATCCATTTGGCTGAAAATGCGCTAAAAATTATATAGCCAGATAATCATCTTATAATATGACTTACCGCCACCTATTTATTTTCTCTATTTTCTTATTTTTGATTAGTTGCGAAAAAGAAGAACCCGTTGTAACGACACCGACACCTCCCGTTGTAACGCCACCAACGACGCCAGCACCTGATCCCGTTGCGCCAACGGAGAGAGCCGATTTTAGAATTGGGTATTATAATGTAGAAAATTTATTTGATACCATAGATGATACCAATAATCCGAATGATGATGAATTTTTACCAAGTGCTGCTAAACAATGGACAGCAGAACGGTATCAAGATAAAATAGAAAAGATTGGTTTGGTCATGCAAGGCATTGAATTTCCAGAATTAATGGGTTTTTCCGAAGTAGAGAATAAAACCGTCATGGATGATTTAGCGAATTCTGATTTGTTAAAAGCCGAAGCCTATGAGGTTATTCATATTGATGGCCCTGATTTTAGAGGGATAGACAATGCGTTATTGTATAAAAAGAGTGCTTTTACAGTATTAGAAACAGAAGCGATTGAAGTGCGTTTGCCAATAGAAGTTTCTCAATTTAGTACCACCAGAGATATATTGATGGTGAAAGGAGAATTGGGCGAGGAGACCATTTATGTTTTTGTCAATCATTGGCCTTCTAGGAGTGGGGGAGAAGCGGAAACTTCTGGTAAAAGAGAATATGCTGCATCGGTACTCAGAGAAACGATTGATGCCATTTTAGCAGATGAACCCAATGCCAATATTGTTACGATAGGAGATTTTAACGACGAACCCAATAATGCCAGTTTAGTAGATGCCCTAAAAGTCAATAACCAAAAGGCGGCTACGGTAACCGATAATGCTTTGTACAATTGTACGATTCCAGTTATGGAAGCCAATAAAGGGACGCTCTTCTTTAATGGTAATTGGCAGGTATTTGACCAGGTTTTAGTCTCTGGAAAATTATTGGACGATGCAGGCACGCTCAAAGCTTTAGATTATTTTCCTTATGATGATGAATCTGTAATGTTCAATCACCCAACGGATGGTTTACGACCGAATCGAACCTATGGGGGAGACGAATACTTTGGTGGATATAGTGATCATTTAGCGGTTTTTTTGGAGCTAAAGCAATTGTAAAATACGATCGAATTAGATTACAATCAGGAGTTGGTCTTCAACGTGCCGATGGTACGGAAAGGTGGGTAGCAAAGAATAAGGTCAATATTTCTTAATTCTCGTGCCGTAGGTACGAAAGATAATGTCCGCAGCAAAGCTAATCCTAATTCGTAGTTAAAAAAAAAAGTACTTCCAATATATTAAATTACTCATTCCTTTTTTTTCCAAAAAATAATTGACATTTTCTGAACTTTAAAAATTGTATCAACGTTCCTCTGTTTCAATATTTTTGCTAACCAACTATAAGTAGAAAAATGGAGGAATACCTTACTTTTTCAATTGCCGTATTTACAGGATTTTTTGCCATAACGAATCCTATTTCTAACATGACGGTTTTTTTAGCACTAACAGAAGGTGCGGACAAAGCAACAAAGCATAGTATTAACAAAAGAGCGAATTTTACCGCCTTCATGATTGTTGCTATTTTTGTAGTATTAGGAAAATTTATCTTCGAGTTATTTGGTCTTAGTATTCCCGCCTTCAAAATCGCTGGTGGCATATTAGTTTTTTTTATAGGATTTGAGATGCTACAATCCAAAAAATCCAATGTAAAGAATATAAAAAATGTAAACATTGACGAAAATATAGCCATTTCACCTTTAGCCATTCCCATTTTGTCAGGTCCAGGAACTATTGTTACCGCCATGAATTTTGTGTCAGATGTTACCTACTTTAAAATACTGTTAGTTATTTTGATTTATGGATTAATGTCTTTAATCACTTATTTTACCTTTCGCTTAAGCGATTTAGTGGTCAGCACGTTGGGAAATAATGTCATTTCTGTTATTGGAAAAGTGATGGGTTTAATTATTGCTATTATTGGTACTGGTATGGTGATTGAGGGAATTAAGATTGCTTTTCATCTAAAGATGTAAAAAAATGGGACTAGTTGCGATGTAAGTATAACCAAATGCAAAAGCATGAGTTTTACAAAACAAAACTACTAGCTAATTAGGAAGGGGTTATGGAGAAAAATTATTGAAAAAAATCAGACTCAAATATGTTTTATTCAAAATTAATTCAGAATTAACAGGCAATTTTGTCTGATTAATTTTAACCTGCGCAGAAGTTATTTAGTAGTTAAAGTGGCGACCTAAATAATTTCTAAACAAAAAATTCGGATGTTCCAATTAGGAGCATCCGTCTTTATTTAATGATTAATTTAAACTTTTAAAACATGATTCATCCGCACACTCGCTTACAACATATTAGCGATATTATTGGCTATGGTGTTTTTGCAACGCAGTTTATTCCAGCAGGGACTATTGTCTATGTCAAAGATATATTGGACATTGAAGTCCTAACAGAAGATTATGTACAGCATGATTTGGCTATGAAAGCAATGATTGAGAAGTATTCTTACATGGATGAACGGGGCGTTCGTATTATTAGTTGGGATTTGGCGAAATATGTCAATCATTGTTGTAATAGCAATACCCTAAGTGCCAGCTTTGGTTTTGATATTGCCATCAGAGATATTCAAATAGGAGAAGAAATAACTTGCGATTATGGATTACTTAATGTAGTCGATGAAATGCCATTATATTGTAATAAACCTAATTGCCGAGGGGTTTTAAGACCTTCAGATATTGATACTTTTGTTTCGGTATGGGACGAAAAGCTTAAAGCTGTTTTAACTCAGTTTTCAACTATTGAACAACCTTTATTCTCTTTTCTTGAGCCAACGATTATCGAACGGTTATTGTCGTATGGGTCAGGAGAAATACCCTACGAGTCTGTAAGTCGTTTGAAATTTCAATCAGCATTAGTAGTGTAGTACTCAAATGAATAATGCCAATTCGAAAAAAAATGCCGAACGGAATTGGGCATCGTTCGGCAAGGAGTGGAAGTAAGATTTTTGAAACTTATTTAGTTTCTTCAAGTTTTAGTTCATCTTATTTACGGTGCGAAATTACTGCTGGATTCTGAATAAAATCTGAATATTTTAACTTCTGTTTTTCAAAATAGATTGAAAAGTTAAAGTTTTTAAATGCTTGAAATATTTTTAGAAAAAATTTTTTTGTACAGAATTTCTTCGGAATTGGTAGCTAAACTTGCAGGAAAATTAAATTGATTTGGCCTATTATTCATTAATAACGAATGGTCATTTTGAAAAGTAGTTATTCTTTTTTTAACAATAAAAATTGAAGAAGATGATTGCAAATAATAGTAAACGATACTCCCAAGAAGAATTGGAGGAGTTCAAAATTTTAATTTTAAAAAAATTAGATAAGTCAGAAAGGCAATTAGCCAATTTAGACGCCCAGATTTTAGAAGCTACCGAGGCAATGGAAAATGAAGGAGATTTAATAGATAATTCTTCTAGTAGTGTTGATATGGGGATGCTACAGGCAATGGCGAACCGTCAAAGAAAATATGTAATAGATTTGAGAAATGCATTACAAAGAGTTCATAATAAATCTTATGGTATTTGTAGCGTTACTGGCGAGTTGATTGATAAACGACGTTTAATGGCTGTACCAACCACTACTAAAAGTTTACTTGTGAAAGTAGAAGCTAGCCAACCTGAAAAAAAGACTATTCAATCCGTTGCGGCTCGTCCAGCGCCAAGTACGCCTAAAATTATTAGTCGGATTATTAGAAAAACAGGTGTGACGGCTAACAAGCCTAATTCTGAGATTGAAAATGATTTAGATTTGGAATTAGATGATTATGATTTAGACTTTATGAATAGGAAGAGAACTATTGATTTTGATAGTTTTTCGGACGAAGATTTCGACGGGTAAATAAATTTTATCCGTTGAGAAAATAAGGTAGTATTTCTTTTGTAAAGAAAAAGATTGACTACTTTTTGCAGGCGTTCTGCTTTTGCAAACAAATAGGCATTAACTACTAATGCTAATTTTATTTTTTCATTTTTACAAGTTGGGGCATTTCTTACCGCTAAGGATTGATTAGCTGAAAAATTTATGGTATTCAAATATGAATGATCTCATTTTGCTAAATGAGAGGGAACTGTTTAGTGGATTTTTAGAAATACCAAACCTTACTTTAAAACAAAAAAGATTATTAAATGAAAAGTACTAAATGGTTCTTTTTGGTAATTATTTTGGGGCTTGTCTCTGGTTGTTGGAGTAATAATAACACCCAAAATGAAGAAGAAACAGCAGTAGAAAAAGATAAGAATTGGGAAGAAGAGGAGGAAGAAGAAGAAGATTGGATAGAAGATACAGAAATAGATACGCTTTATTGGGAAGAAAACGAAATTGAAATGGATACAGTGGAAACAGGTAATTAGAGGTTATTTAAAGTGCTGCTCTCGAATTTTTAAAGATTTTTGATTATTCATACCATACTCATACTAGATTATTTATAGCGTGCTGATAACTTTTTATCACTTTATAAATATTTTGATGAAACGGAAGTTGGATTTATAGTATAATTATCCACTCCTATTTTTAAATTTTAATTTAAAAACATGAAAAAAAGTTTTTTTGGAAGTTGCCTTATCATTCTATTCACTTCTTTGCAAGGAATAATTTTAAATGCGCAAGAGAATGCCATTCCAGAAGCCGTACAAACTACATTTAAGAAATTATTTCCGAATGCTGTGGATGTTTATTGGGAACAAGATGGAGCCGAATATTTAGCAGCTTTTGAAAATGCAGATCTTTCTTTTGTTGAAGTTAATATCTTCGAAGACGGTACTTGGCAACAAACGGTTACTTCTCTTACTGCTGATGAGCTACCAATGGCTGCTCAAACTTTTATCAATGAGGAATTTACCGTAGAAACCTATTACAGTATTTCTCAAGTAGAAACAACTCAGGAAACCCTATTTTTAGTCAATTTTGAAACATTGACTCAATCGGTCAATTTACAGTTTGATAAAGATGGAAAATTATTAGAAAAAGAAATAGAAGACCTTTAGCCGTTATTACTTTTCACTTACAGATTGTTTTGATAGCTAGATAGGCTATTTGAAAAAATGGCCTATCTGCTGTTTTAATTTTTTAACCAAAACTTTAGCTACAGTTATTTTTTGATTAAATACCCACTACACGACGCTTACTGATTTTTATTAAACGACTTCGACTAATGTGTAAAAGAGCGTCTCGCTCTCTGTGAGGCGTTCTTATTTTTGTTTAAAACGATTAGCTTTTCGGTATAAAATCCAAGACCATATTTTCATTTATCAAGGGCGTACCACCAGCTTGAGTGGCGACAATAGCACCAGTCGCACAGGCAAATTCAAGACAGGCTTTCCAATCGGCACCTTTAGACATTTGATAAATAAATGCTGCCAAAAAAGAATCGCCACTACCGACCGTATCTTTTACGGTTACCCGAAAACTTTTTTGGGAATGTAAGACGCCTTCATGCATACAGAAAGCACCTTCTTTTCCTTGGGTCATGACCAAGGTTTCGATGGAGAATTTGTCCATTAACAATGCCATTTGACTCGCTAAATCTCCCTTTATGCTATACCAATCAAGCACAATGCCCAATTCTTCCTCATTCATTTTGACAATATCGGCTTTTTGCAAAAGCGTTTCGATTAAGGTTTGCGTATAAAACGGAGGACGTAAATTAATATCAAAAACAACTTTCTTCGCTTTTTCAATTAAGGCTAATAACGTTTTCAAGTTAGGTTCGCTTCGACAAATTAAGCTGCCAAAAAGTAAAAAATCTGCTTGAGCAACCGCTTTATTTCGATCCTCATCTGCAAACAAAAAATCCCAAGCGACTGGTTCGACTATTTCATAACTTGCACTACCTTTCTCATTCAAAGTAACGGCTACTGTACTTGTATCATAAGCGTCATTTGTATGAACTAAATGGGTAGGAATTCCTTTTTTTTGTAAAAAATCGACCAATTTTTTCCCTAAATCATCCTTTCCCACCGCACTAATCATCTGTGCGTCCATCCCAAATTGTTTAGCATGATAAGCTACATTCATGGGTGCTCCACCTGCTACTTTTCCTGTAGGTAACATATCCCAAAGGACTTCTCCAAAACAAATAATAGATTTTGCTGAGCTCATTTTTTAACTTCAATGATTAAGGAACAAAAGAAAAGGCTACCATTAGTGCAGCCTTATCCAATTCTAGTTTCTTACAATACTTCTAAAAAAATATTGTTTTAAAATTAGTTACTAAGTCTTTACTTATGCTGACTATATTTTAAAACCAAATATCATTTTATCATATTCGATCTAAAAATAGATTATAATTTTCAAATCAGTATATTATAATTTTTTAATTTTACTACCTTTGTTCCGCAACGGGTTGCGCTATCCGTTGATGTTAATAACTTTTTTGTTACTTGACGAAGCCTATACTAAAAAACGTATTGTTTAACCCTTTTATCCTTTTGCATGAGTAGAGTTACGATTAGAGATATTGCTAAATTATTAGAAGTTAGCCCTTCTACGGTATCCAGGGCCTTAAAAGACCACCCAGATATTGGGAAAGTCACAAAAGATAAGGTAAAACGAGTTGCAGATGAATTAGGCTACTTTCCTAATAATCAGGCAGTTAATTTTCGACAGCGAAAGAGTAAACTATTTGGGTTGATTCTACCTGAATTAGGGCGTTTTTTTTCGCCTGATATGGTGCGAGGGATTGAGGGAATTACTCGAAAAAAGGGCTATAGCTTGGTTATTTTTCAATCGAATGAGTCCTTAGAAAAAGAAAAGGAATGTATTCGCTTATGTCGAAGTTTTGGTATAGATGGCTTATTAGTTTGTTTAACGAGAGAGACCAAAAATATCGACCATTTTCAAGGTTTTGCAAAAAATGATATTCCTGTCGTTTTTGTTGATAAAGTCATTAAAGAGAAAGAAAGCGCCAAGGTGTTAATTAATGGCTATAAGGCTGCTTTTACGGCTATTCAATATTTAGCCAAGCGGAATTATCAAAAAATTGGAGGGGTGTTTGCCAATCAAAATTTAACGATTACTAAACGTAGAAAAGAAGGATTTATAGCTGCTTTAGCTAAACACCAATTGCCTTATAAGGAGGATTTTTGTATTCATGGTAGTTCTGTAGAAGAAATAAAAGACCGTTTCTTACGATTATTAAAACAAACCGAAAGACCTGATGCTATTTTTACGATGACGGATGAAATCCTTTCTGCGATTATTCAAGTTATTCACGAAGAAGGATTGTCTATTCCTAAGGACCTAGCCGTCATAAGTATGAGTAATGGCTATTTACCTTATTACCTTAATCCTAAAATTACTTTCATCAAACACTCAGGTTATGAAGTTGGCAAAACTGCTGCTAATTTGTTGATTGATTTGACCGAAAATCCTAATATGGTTTTACAAAAACATATTGAATTAGAGACCTATTTGGTAGAACTGGATTCTTGTTGAGCTTAAAAGAACAATCAACCAGAAATTTCTATTTTAAATAAGTAGAATTAGATGAAATAATAAATTGGAGAGCAACTACAAATTTTAAAAATAAACTTACCAACATCAACGGGTTGCGCTATCCGTTGCGGAGTATGCCTTTCAATTTACGCTATCCTCAAAGCATTTTTTTCGGCAATTATCATTTATATTTAACATCTGATTAAAAAACATATTCGTTTTAGGAAAATTTTGTTGAATAACCATTTACAAGTTGACGATGAAGAATAAAGTACAACTCATTACTTATGTAGATAGATTAGGCTGTAGGAATCTAACAGATTTAAAAAATTTATTTCAAAAAGAATTAAAAGGACTTTTTGGGGGCTTACACATTTTGCCTTTCTATTTTCCAATTGACGGTGAAGATGCAGGTTTTGATCCGATTAACCACGAATTGATTGACCCTAGATTAGGAGATTGGGACGACTTAAAAGAATTGAGTGAAGAAGTCGATATTATGGCTGATTTGATTGTGAATCACGTTTCTGCTCAGTCGGTACAATTTCGAGATTACTTGGAGAAAGGAAAGGCCTCTAAATATGCTGCTTTGTTTTTGAGCCACGACACAGTTTTCCCCAATGGTGCAACAGAAAAAGACATTTTAAGTATTTACCGACCTCGTCCAAGTTTGCCGTTTACGACTTTTAAACTAAAGGACGGTTCGAGTAAGTTAATTTGGACCACTTTTACTAGTAACCAAATCGACATTGATGTGTCAAGCGAAGAAGGAGTACGTTATTTAAATGGTATTTTAGATACTTTTCAACAGGCGGGTATCACCATGATTCGCTTAGATGCAGCGGGTTATGCGATCAAGAAACAAGGTACGTCCTGTTTTATGATTGAGGAAACCTTTGAATTTATTACTCAATTATCCGAAAAAGCCAAGGCTAAAGGTATTGAAGCATTGGTAGAAATTCATTCTTATTATAAGACGCAAGTAGAGATTGCTAAGCGCGTAGATTATGTATACGATTTTGCGTTACCCGTTTTGGTTTTAGATACGTTATTTAATAAAAATGCAGGAAGCCTTAAAAAATGGCTGGCAGTCAGTCCTAGAAATGCAGTTACGGTATTAGATACGCATGACGGGATTGGCATTGTAGATGTGGCTTCGGAAGATGGAAATACAGGTTTAATTGAAGATATTGTTTTAGATAAAATCGTCGAGCAGATACACCTGAATAGCAATAAAGATAGCTTAAAAGCAACGGGTACTGCTGCCTCCAATTTAGATTTATATCAAGTTAATTGTACGTATTTTGATGCCTTAGGTAGAGATGAAAGGGCTTATTTAATGGCAAGAGCCATCCAATTTTTTGTACCGGGTGTACCACAAGTTTATTATGTTGGACTTTTTGCGGGGGAGAATGATATGGAACTGCTTGCCAAAACAAATGTAGGTCGAGATATCAACCGTCATTATTACACCAAAGAAGAAATAGATAAGCATCTAGAAAGGCCACTCATTCAAGAATTAAAGGCATTGATGCTTTTTAGAAATAATCATCCTGCTTTTGATGGTACTTTCAATCTAATGGATACTGCGGATAATCAGCTCTATATCAAATGGGAGAAGGGGGAAGATTGGGTAGCGCTTCAGATAGATTTGACAACCATGAAGATGGACATCACCTGTTCTAGTAATCCTAAAACGGCAGAGAACTTAGCTACTGCTAAGAATCCGGTAACGGTTAGTTCTTGATAAAATTAGCAAATAGATAGTGATTTTTTTAAATAGCCACGGATTTACTCCAAACTTGTATCGACTTTTGTTGATCTAATTTGCTTAACTAATTTAGGCAAACAAGTTTGGAGCATTCGTGGTGTCTTGACAAAGTTGGCAACAAAGCAAAACGACAATGAAAAAACCTAAATTAAGTTTTTGGCAAATATTAAATATGAATGTCGGTTTCTTTGGCATTCAATATAGTTTTGGTTTACAGCAAAGTGCCGTAACTCCCATTTATGACTTTTTAGGCGCTACGCCAGATCAAATTCCCATTTTGCACCTTGCTGGCCCGGTTACAGGACTATTGGTACAACCAATTATCGGTGCCATGAGTGATAAAACGTGGAGCCCTAGATTTGGTAGACGAAAACCTTATTTTTTGATTGGCGCAATCCTTTGTAGTTTAACTTTATTAGCCTTTCCATATAGTAGTTCTCTTTGGATGGCGGCGGGTTTATTATGGATTTTGGATGCGGGTAATAATACGGCTATGGAACCCTACCGAGCATTGATAGCGGATAAATTAGACGATGAACAACAACCGTTAGGCTTCCAAATGCAAAGTTTTTTTACTGGTTTAGGCCAAACTTTAGCTAATTTATCCTTATTTATCTTTCCCTTAATTATTATTGGGCAAACGGGATCCTTGCCTAATTGGGTGTATGCCTCTTTTTTTCTAGGCGCTTTTTGTTCAATTGCTTCTATTCTATGGAGTATTAGTAAAACCGAGGAAATTCCCCCCACAGCAGCAGAACTGGCGAAGTTGAAAAGTGAAAAAGGATCGGCTTTTGGCCCTTTAATCGAAATATTTGCAGCCATTAAAGATATGCCAAAAGTCATGTGGCAGTTGGCATTAGTCTATTTATTTCAATGGTATGCGCTTTTTTGTTATTGGCAAAACTCTTCTAAAAGTATCGCCCTTTCTGTTTGGAATGCGACTCCAACGACCAATCCAGAAGCTTATAGTGAGGCCGTTAGCTGGACTGGTTTGGTAAATGGATGGTATAATGTAGTCACCTTTTTAGTTGCTTTCTTACTGGTTGGTTTTGCGAAAAAATATAGCCCAAAATTTGTACATGCCTTCTGTTTGATATTGGCAGCCGTTGGGTTTTTAGCCTTCCCACACATCGTCGATAAAAATTTACTCTTCTTTGCCATAACGGGTTTCGGAATTGGTTGGGCAA
Organism: Saprospiraceae bacterium; assembly: GCA_965277445.1. Taxonomy (GTDB): domain Bacteria; phylum Bacteroidota; class Bacteroidia; order Chitinophagales; family Saprospiraceae; genus JAFMDF01. Next base: position 2,433,624 of record CBDICY010000013.1, read on the forward strand.
GTATGATGGGGATTCCTTATTTGATGGTCGTTGGAGACATTCCGAAAGAGCGTTACGGGGTTTATATGGGTATTATTAATATGATGATTGTGATCCCAATGATTATTCAAACATTAACCTTTGGGTATATTTTAAAGCACTTTTTAGATAATGATCCTCGAAATGCGATTACTTTTGCAGGGGGATTACTGCTAGTTGCTACGATATGCACTTTATTAATAAAGAGTAGTAAAACCGAACGAGTGATGGTTGGGTAGTTTAATAGGTTAAAATAAATTTGGACACAGAGGGCTCAGAGAAGACACAAAGAGCACAGAGTCCTTACTGTTTGGTTTGTATATCTCCATGTTTTCTATGTCGAAGTAAGATGTTCATTAGTAAGATAGAACAACTAAAATCATAATTATAAAATCAATAATAAGTAAAATGAACAAGATTATTTTATTGATAGGAATGCTGTTAATCATCAATGCTTGTCAAAATGAGACTACTCAAAAAGAGGAAGCAGCAAAAACGGTAGCCGTTCAAGATACGCCCAAAGATGATAATTATTATAAAGAAAAACATCGCCCACAATTCCATTTTACCCCAGCGACTAATTGGATGAATGACCCAAATGGTATGTTTTATTATGAGGGAAAATACCATTTATTTTACCAATATTTTCCAGATAGTACTGTTTGGGGCCCAATGCATTGGGGACACGCCGAGTCAACGGATATGCTCCATTGGGAACATTTACCCATTGGTTTATACCCAGATTCAATCGGCTGTATTTTTTCTGGTGGGGTAGTAGTGGACGTCAATAATACATCAAAACTAGGTACTACAGAGCATCCACCCATAGTAGCTACTTTTACCCATCATGATTTTGTAGGGGAGAGAGCGAAATCTAATGATTTTCAAAAACAAAGTATTGCATATAGTTTAGATGGAGGGTATGAATGGACGAAATATAAGGGCAATCCAGTTATTCCGAATACGGAAAAAATTAAAGATTTTAGAGACCCTAAAGTGATCTGGCATGAATCTTCCCAAAAATGGATTTTAGTATTAGCTGCTTATGATAAAGTGAAATTTTATGCTTCCCCTAACTTGACGGACTGGAAATTTATTTCTGACTTTGGAATTGAAGAAGATAACCGCTTGTGGGAATGCCCCGATTTATTTCCAATGCGAGTAGAAGGAACAAATGAATATAAATGGGTGTTAATCGTCAGTATTCAAAAAGAAGCGCCAAATGATGGGACAGCTACTTCTTATTTCGTTGGAGATTTTGATGGAATCAATTTTAAAAGTGAGGTTGAAAATCAAAAATGGTTAGACTGGGGAACAGATAATTACGCTTTTGTCACGTGGAATAACGTGCCTAAAAGGGATGGTCGGACGCTTGGGATTGGTTGGATGTCTAATTGGCAATATGCGCAAATTGTGCCCACAGAAACTTGGAGAAGTACGATGACTTTACCGAGGGAATTGCGATTGGTAAAATCAGCGGATAATTATAGTTTGAACAGTTTACCTGTAAGAGAGTTTTATGCCTTAAGAGGTACATCCATTGACCTTGGTCAAATGAATATTACCGAAGAAAAAATTTTAGAGGGGGATTTTGCCGCTTCGCAAGCTGAATTAAATCTGACCGTTGATTTAAAGAAAACGACCGCTAATTCTTTTGGAATCAAATTGCAAAATGGGGTAGGAGAAAACCTACTAATCCAATTTGATAAAAAAGCAGGGAAAATGTTTGTGGATAGAACCAATTCAGGTAAGGATAAATTTTCTGAAGCCTTTTACAAAAATGTGCATGCTGCACCGATTGATTTTGATAAGGCAGAATTGGATATACAACTTATCATTGATGCAGCTTCTATTGAAATTTTTATTAATGATGGAGCGTTAAACTTTACCAGTATTTTCTTTCCGTCAGAAGATTTTAATACGATGGCTTTATTGGCTAATAACGGGTCTTGTACTATTAAAAATGGAGCAATTTATCCATTGAATGGTGTTTGGGATTAGGAAAGCAGAGGATTAAAGTAACACAGCTCTCTGAGCTGTGACACAATAAATTACAGCTTAACGAGTTATGTTATGTTATGTTACTGACAGCAAAAAAGCCTTCCCGAATCACTTCGAGAAGGCTTTTATATTGAGAACAACTCAGAGAGTTGTTTTACATCATACCGCCCATACCGCCTGGCATTCCACCGTGTGCATGTCCGTGTCCACCTGCATCTGGTTCTGGCTTATCATTAACTACACATTCTGTAGTTAAAATCATTGCCGCAATAGAAGCTGCATTTTCTAAAGCAATTCTAGTTACTTTAGTAGGATCGATAACACCAGTTTTCTTCAAGTTTTCAAACTTGTCCGTTCTAGCGTTATAGCCCATGTCGCCTTTACTTCTTGCAACTCTCTGTAAAATTACAGAGCCTTCCACTCCTGCATTTTCAGCAATCGTTCTTAAAGGAGCTTCTAAAGATTTTCTAACGATTTGAACACCGATATTTTCATCTTCGTTCACACCCTTCGTATTTCTTAAGCTGCTGATGGCTCTTACTAAAGCAACACCACCACCAGCAACAATTCCTTCTTCAACTGCTGCACGCGTTGCGTGTAATGCATCATCCACTCTGTCTTTCTTTTCCTTCATTTCTACTTCTGTAGCTGCACCAACATATAATACAGCAACACCACCTGCTAATTTAGCCAATCTTTCCTGTAACTTCTCCTTATCGTAATCAGAAGTAGTTGTTTCGATTTGTGCTTTGATTTGGCTGATTCTAGCATCAATTTGCGCTTGGTCTCCAGCACCATTTACAACAGTTGTGTTGTCTTTGTCAACGGTGATTTTTTCACAAGTACCTAAATGCTCTAATTCAACGCTATCTAATTTATAGCCTTTTTCTTCAGAGATAACGGTACCTCCTGTCAAAATGGCAATATCTTCTAACATTGCTTTTCTTCGGTCACCAAAACCTGGTGCTTTAACCGCAACAATCTTCAATTGTGCTCTCAACCTGTTCACTACTAAAACACCTAATGCTTGAGACTCAATGTCTTCAGCGATGATTAATAAAGAACGTCCTGCTCCTACCACTTTTTCTAAAATAGGAACGATGTCCTGCATGTTAGAAATTTTCTTGTCGTGGATTAAGATAGCAGGATTTTCGTATTCCGCTACCATGTTCTCTGCATTTGTTACAAAGTATGGAGATAAATACCCTCTATCGAATTGCATACCGATTACTTCCTCAACGTAAGTATCGGTACCTTTTGCTTCCTCTACTGTGATCACACCGTCCTTGGTTACTCTTTTCATTGCATCTGCAATCAAAGTACCAATTTCTTCGTCATTATTCGCAGAAATAGCCGCTACTTGCTGCACCTTTTTGAAGTCTTTTCCAACTTCTTCAGATTGACCAGCTAAGTGCTTTACTACTACTTTTACCGCCTTTTCGATGCCTCTTTTCAAATCCATTGGATTTGCGCCAGCTGCAACGTTCTTCAAACCAGCAGTTACCATTGCTTGTGCTAAAACAGTAGCCGTTGTTGTTCCGTCACCTGCAACATCTGCAGTTTTAGAAGCAACTTCTTTTACCATTTGCGCACCCATATTTTCTACAGGGTCTTCTAATTCTATTTCTTTTGCTACCGTTACACCATCTTTAGTGATAGCAGGTGCACCGAAACTTTTTTGGATTACTACATTTCTTCCTTTTGGCCCAAGCGTTACTTTTACAGCATTTGCTAAAGCGTCAACGCCAGCTTTTAACTTTTCTCTGGCATCTCTATCGAAGCTAATTTGTTTAGCCATGTTTTTTTACCTTTTTAGTTTAATGAAACGGTTGACGGTCAACGGTTAATGGTTGACGGTCACCTTAATAAATAATAATTGGCTAGATAATTAAATAAAAGATTACCTAACGCTTAACGATGTTTTGGGATAAGGCGTAAAAAGTGTTAAAAAAACATCTAACTTTTACCATCAACCCTACACCGGTTTTAAAGAATAACTAAAATGTCATCTTCTCGCATGATGAGGTAATCCTCACCTTCGTAATTCAATTCTTGTCCGGCATACTTGCCATAAAGAACGATGTCTCCTTTAGAAACAGTCATTTCGTTTCCGTCTTTTCCTGGTCCAACAGCTACGATTTCTCCTCTTTGAGGCTTTTCTTTTGCTGTGTCAGGAATAATGATACCACCCTTTGTCTTTGTATCAGCGGGTGCTGGTTTTACAACTACTCGATCGTTAATTGGCTTCATTGTAGTCTAAACTTTAAATAAGGTTTACAAATAATATTTAATTCACTCCTTGTTGTTTTTTATAAAAATAAAACACAACAGATCAGTTGACTGTCATCAATTTCTGTACCACTCACCTAAAAGTGACATTATTGCCGAAATGTTAAAATTTATAGGAAATACTGTCAGACTAGGTGCGAAATTATGTCAGTCGTACCTGAAAATGATTCAGGAGGTCGCAAAAATAGTTGAAAGCTTAAAAATATATGTTAAAGAAAAGTTAAGAAAAATGCTTCTTTTTTAAAAATGCCTTTTAGGTGGCAGTTTTTGGGTGGTTGAGATGGGAATGATGAGATTAGATGTAAAAAAGCGCTATAATTTGATTTGTAACCTTTTTAATCATTATCCACAAAGTATTATTGAGTTAAAACCATCTGCTTTGTTTCAAATAATTTGCCTTATTGATGTTACGCAAAGAAAAATTATTGAGCACCAAAGGTGCGACATAAATCGTGTGATGTTTTAGATATTGCTCTTTCAGAGCTAATGTTTATGCGGCATTTCATTTCCATAGGGCGAAAGCCCTATGTTAATATATACCGCACCTTTGGTGCTTCTGAGTAACATCAGTTACCTTATTTATTTCCAACTCCATTATTTTATTTGCGTACCTTTTCTAAATAAGATTTTTTACTCAAAACGAAATAATTACTATGTCATTTTTTTTTATTTAAACCTAGCATATATTGTTAGGCGCAAATAAAGTGTTTTTGGCAAAAATGAAGCGTTTTTGGCAATATAATTTATATAATTTATATATAATATTGTGGATATAAAATCTCAACGTTTTAATAGCCTTATTTATTAAGAGATGATGAATATATAAAACTCATATTTTAATCTTTATTACAGCTTTTTTACTTGTATGACTATAGGGGTATAAAGAGTAAAAGATACTTTTCCATAATAACTAATTATTTTAGATAGGACAGATGACCAGAAATTAATTTTATTTCCTTAATTCTCTCAATAAGCTAGATTTAATGAAATTTTTTTTCATAAATAACAACATAAAGTCGAATTTATTCGATCTGTAAACCAGGTAAGGTGAGTGCTGTTTCGTATAAGTGAGAATGATATTAATTATACTTTGTACGGGTAAATTTGTGATTCGGGAACTGTAGGGGCAATGCCCATAGCCATCAGGCTAAGGAAAATTAGCCCAAAAATTAACTCTTCCCCCTAACCCCTCTCTTAAAAAAGAGAGGAACAGGTTTAGTACAAAATGGTAATTTATTTTAAAACTATTCACTTTATCGAAACACTCTTTTCTAGCCGCCAAAGGTGGAGTTTTTAAAAATTGTATGTTTTTAAGGTTATTTATTTTATTTATCAAGGTAACTAGACCTTTTACTATAATCAATAGATTGATTTATAGTGCTATTTATGTTGTTAATTTATAAATTGATTAGGTCTTTTTATCTAAAAACAATTCAAACTATGTCTGATTCAAAATCGTCAAAAAAGATTAAAGACGCCGCTGCAAGCGTTATTGGAGCAAATTCTATTATGCAGGTTTATATAAATACGATAACTGGTACACCAGATATTGATTTATCCTCAGTACCTTTTAGTGATCATGATAAACATGTTATTGTTGATTTACCCAAGCATCAGGCGTTAGCAAGGACTAATGCTAATAACTATATTAATGGTGCCAATTCTCTTAATTCCCAAATGATTAATACATTATCTGATATTATTGGATATTCAAATATGTTTGAATCCAGATATTCTAGATTAATGAAATTAGCAGGTCCTGATGGAAATCCACAAGGAAGTGATTTGAAAACTTTTAATCAAGGCTTACAGGGGCTAATTAATACAATTCATCAAAAAGAAGAAAACTGTGCTACAACTATTGCAAAATTAGGCACTTTTAAGAGCCTAATTTCAACTGATGAACGTAATCTGAAAGGAGATGATGGTATTATTAATGCTACCTTGAAAGGAGATCAGGGACAAATAGCAGAGTTGAAAAAAAGTATTTCTGCTGACCATGATGCCATAAGTAAAGATAATGCAATGATTGCTGGTGGCGCAGTAATGGAGGTTACAGGGGCACTTATGATTGTTGTTGGTGTGGCAACTGAAGAACTTACATTTGGGGCATCTACAGCATTAGTAGTTGGTGGCCTTGCTGTTGCTGGAGGAGGTGTAGCGATGCAGGTAGTGGCAGGAAAAGATATTTCAAAAAAACTGGATGATTTGAAAAACAAAACAACTGAGTTAACCGAAGATGAAACAATTATTGCTAGTTTGACTTTGGCTTCAAAGAATGTTGGAGCAATGGTTAATAGTATTGATCATGCGGTGACTGCATTAACTAGTTTACAGAGTGGATGGGGTAGTTTAAAAGGAGATTTACAAGAAATTATTGATGCATTAAATCAGGGTAAAGGAGATGAAGGGACTACTTGGTTATTGGATGATCTCAATAGTGCTAAAAAGGATTGGGATGATGCGAAAACATTAGCAGTTAAATTACAGAGCAATGGAACAATTTCTGTGAAGCATAGCACACCTATTAAATATCCAACACCTAGTTAGGGAGGTAATTTAAATTCTTTCTACTAGTAATGAATCATTAAAGAGGTAGGGAATTGAAAATGACTGCTAAAATCATATTTAACCTTAATTTTTTTGACTATTCACGATAAGAGGATAAAGATGATTTAGCAGTCTGTGGCTTCAATTTAGTTTTCGGTATTTTGACTGTTTTCTCACAAATAACCAATCGACTATGTGGTTAATATAAACAGCACCTTTTTGAGTATAAAAAACTTTATTTGCATCTAATTTTAAACTTAAAAGAGAAAACTATTTATATGGAGCCAATATTCTTGCTCTCTTAAAACCTTCATTAATTTTAGTACTTAATCTAAGGTTGCGGAAAACTGGTAGCAAAGCCTTAAAGCTTTTCTGTCATCGGCCTTTAGGCTGGATTTTCATAGTTCAATAGGACTAAAGCCTTTAACAGGAAAGTTTGAAGGCTTTACTAACAGTTTATTCCAATGCTCCGCACCTTAAGTTACTTAACCTAAGTTGCAGATAATGAAAGGTAATAGGGTGATTTTGGAAATTTTACGGAACAAGTAAAATGCACCTAAGATTAACGCAGTTGCTTTCTCTTAAAAGTTACCCTGCAGCTTGATTTACTTAAACGAATAAAACCTTGAATATGAGTTTAACCAATTTAAAAGCTAATAGCTTAGCACCAAGTTCTAATTATTCTAAATCTGTAAAAACAACAGTTACTGCTTTTCAAAAAATAAACATTTCAGAGGAACAAATTTTAAAGATTAATGTTTCAAGCAGTTCTACTGTGCCCCGCCTCCATCAACATTTACAAAACGCACAAGGAATAGCTAAGAATTGGGAGCAATCCATTAAACCAAAAATAGTTAACAATCTTAAAAACGTATCGAACTTCACAGCACTATTTAATAACCTTTATGGAGATCTTAGTACCAATGCTACTGCCATTCAGGCTAATGCAGGAGACAAAACTGCTATTACCAATTTTAAAACGGATATTAACCATCTACAAGCTAGTACAAAGATTATTTTTAAAGAAACCGTTGCAATGCAATCTGTTTTATCGAGTTTTAAAACGGACATAGATGGAGTGGTTAGAGATTTCCAAAGTGATATGAAAGCAGTTCAAAGTAAATTGTCAGCAGATAATGCGGAATTGCAGACTTATCACAATCAAATGTCTTATTTAGAACAAAAGTTGGCAGATGCAAAAGCAAAAAAAGAAGAGATGACGAGTTGGTGGATGACCGCTTTGACATTTGGTCTATCTCAATTGGTTGCATTGATCGAAGACCTAGAAGGACAAGTCAATTCACTTAATCAACGAATTGGTAATATACAAAGTCAAATTAATCAGGATAATAGAGAAGTAAATATACTTTCAGGGATTGCTAATACTTTAGCTACACTAGTAGGGTTGTCCACTACTTTGCAAGGTATGGTTATGGCCTTTATTTCAAATTGGCAAGCTCTTTCCGATAACTTAAATGAATTAGAAGGAATGGAAGGAATTAGTGCAACTGATGGTTGGGCGAAGAGTGATTTGCAAGCAGTTAATAGTGAATGGCAAGTAATTACAACTGAGGTAAATTCTATTTGAGACTTATCTTAATATATTTTAAACAAAGTAAAAATAAATCCGCCGTTTATACACTTCAAAGTCTTAAACACACCTGATGGTCAAAAATCAATTGTCGGATTTATTTTTCGACTATTTTAAAAACTTAAATTTAAATAAATGGAAGTAGGAACTGGTAAAATTATAACGGATAAAATGGCTGACTTATTGGCTGAAAATACGTCGAATAATATAATTTTTCAAGGTGGAGCAGCTTTGGTTAATCAAACGCCCAATTTTAATTTTGAAGATATAGAATTTTCCTCAAAGGATAAACATGTTTCACACGATTTTGTCGCAGATCAATTGCAAACAAGAATTATTCTAGAGTCATCTGAAACTGAGGAAACAGCTATACTCTTTGAGCAAGCAAAAAACTTATCTACTACCATTGGATTTTGTAATCAATGGAACGCCTATTATCCTAAGATAAAAGAGCTTCTAAAAACCTTAGATGATGCCAAGGATAATGCTACCCTTGTAAAAGGCTTTAATAGTTTAAAAAATGCTGCTTCATTGAAGAGTAAAGAGGCTGTTGAACTAATTAAGGGATTGAATAATTTGAAAACCGCACTAGAAAATAACCTTACTCATTTGAATATGGATCAAGTCATTTTCAATAAATACTTTGATGATAAAGGTTCTCCGATTAAGATTTCAGAAGAGGTTGATTCGTATCTTAGTCAAATGGCATCGGATAATAAGACGCTTTCACGTGGTGCTACTCGCCAAGGGCTAGGTATTGCAATTATTGTGGTAGTGATTGTTCTTGAGGCATTTTCCAAATCTCAGGAAGAAAATCCTAGTGCAGAACCTAGCGATGCTTCTAACAAGGCAATTACTTATTCCGTGGAAATGATTAAAGATGATATCAAACAACAAAACGAGGCGTCTGAAGATTGGAAAACTACTTTTGAGAAATATAAAGGTTTAATATCTTCTTTAGAATATGATAAAAAACTTTATATTACTATTCAAAATTATATGTCTGCTGTGAAATTATTAGTGAATACATTAAACGATTCAAAACAAAATGAGATTAGTATTCAATCAGAATGGAATAATTTAAGCAATTATTTTGATAATCTTAGTAAAGAAATAGTAGGGTTGAAGAGCAATGCAAAGCTTAATTTAAGTAATGAAATTGAGTCTTTTAATACTTCTATAAATATACTTAAAACAACTGCTGTTGCTATGCAGAACCAGGGTATGGTAAAAATTGAATCCCATGAGTAGAAGTACTTGAGAAAAAGTAATTACTTTAACCTGACGTTTCACTAAAAAGACATTTAGATGAAAAATTGGGTGTAAAATTCATTTTCAATTATTTAAAATTGATAAAAAAAACTCATGTGATTTTTACTAAATTATTGAATTAACCCCCTCTTTCATTACTAAATTTTATTTTTTATTTCAAAGTTATTTTTACATAAGTACCAACTCATAATTAGTTTAAAATTTCAGGGAGATTATTTTTTCGATAGTTTTCTTTAAAAATCCAGTCATAGCACCGCTACGGCTTGATTTTTTTAGAGGAAAATAGCGGAAAAAGAAGCCGCTGAAAATTAATAATAATTGTGTGTTGGTACTTAGGTCTAATAAAATGAAAAAAGGGCTACAAATCAAATTGTAGCCCTTTTTAATCGCCGATTAAATTCATAGGAGCAAATCACCAAGAAGGCAGAACTGCCTACTGAAAATTGCTTATTACCTACTAAATTACTGAGTCAATAACTCAGGTCCCTCAGTACCAGAACCACCTACCATCAAACTAGTGATGATGCATAGTGCAAATAAAGTAATAGCTAAACCCCAAGTCAATTTTTCAATAAAATCAGTAGAGCGAGCAGCACCTAACATTTGATTAGCAGAGTTGCCACCAAAAGTAGAATCTACACCACCACCTTTTGGGTTTTGGATTAATACGGTTGCCATCAATAAGACACAAACCAAAGCGATAAGAATAACCATTCCTGTCAACATATCTTTCTATTTTTAATTTTATATGATTGTCAATTTCTAAAAAATATAAGTCAAATAAATCTTTTCTAGATGAATTATCGTTTACTGTCTACGAATCTTCATCGGGAAGGTTTTGAATTTTTTCAATTTCGCCTGCAAAGAAACTACTTTTTTTAGGCATAATCAAGCATAATTGTTCGTACATTGTTCTCGCCTTACTATATTGTCCTTGTCTAACCAATAGTTGTGCCAAGGTTTCGGACACTAAGGCCGTATCGAAGGCTAAACTTTCCTCTGCAAAAGCTACCGTTTTTTCAAATGTTTTAGGAATAACTTTGCGTTTCCTTTTGATGATTTTGCCTTTTCCATTAATGGTAGGCATTAAATTGGTACTTGAAAACGGACTGATTGCTAGGCTATTTTGCTGTTGCCAGCTACTAAATTTTGCTTTAGGGGCAGGTTTTGTTGCCTTAGCAGATTGATCAAAGGTTGCGGCTAAACGATCTAAGCTACTAAACTTAAAGGTCGCTTTTGCTGGTTTAGGAACAGGCTTTTTGGCTATTTCTTCTACTATTGAATCCTCAACTACTGTTTCAGGTGCTTCAACTGCTGCAAGAATTGTTGCTGGAATAGACGCTTCTTGCTGAACAACTTCTGGTTTAGATTCAGTTGGTGGAACAGCTAAAGTTTCAATTGCTTCTACTGCATTTGATGGAATAGCTATTTCCTCACTTTCCACTAACTCAGCTGGCTCCTCTGGTGGAATTATTTCTGTGCCTTCTTGAATAGATTCAAAAGTGATTGGATCACTTTCAGAGTATTCAACTTCAAAGTCTATAGAAGGTAGGATTTTTTCTTCGGTGGTTTTTTCTGCTGCTTCGACTATTGCTGTTTCTACTAAATCATCGACTTCTTCATTAGAAGTCGTTGCCTCTTCAATGACTTCGCTTTCTGTTACTAATAAAGCTTCTGGATTTTCAATAAAAGCAACGGAATCACTAGCTGCTGGTTCTGCGACTGCTTCCGCTCCCTCGAATAAAGATGCTACTAAATCCTTGTCCAGTACAGGCTCATTTTTGGAAGCGTATAAGTCATTTACTTCTACTGCATCTTCGGGTAAGCCACCAAGTACCTCTGGTACTTCTGTTACTTCCTTAGTAACAAAAGAAGCCGATGGAGCTGCTTCATTTTCAATGGTGGCAATTCCAGATAGTTCTTCTTCAAAATCTAAAGTGATAAACTCTTCTTCTTCTATCGAGTTAACCGTTTCTTCCGAAGGCAAATTGTCGGTTGCTTCAATTGGAATAGGCGTATCTTCTATAATTATTGGATTTTCAGGAAGCTCTTTATTTATCTCTGTTTCCAAAGTTGAAGGCGCTACTATTGGTGCTACTTCCTCTACAGGTATTTCTATTTCCTCCACTAAAGGTTCAATAGTATCCGTAGCTAAACTGGTCACTAAAGCAGCAGCGCCTAATGCTGGGGCAATTTCTTCTAAAGCATCAGTTGTAGCCTCTAAGGTAATCTCTTCGCTTATTGATGGAGTAGGCGGTAGTTCTACTTCTGGCTCGGAAAGCGGTATTTCTTGTGGAATCGGTACTTGTTTTTCTTGTAGAAAATTTAAATTATTGACTTCGTTAACCGCTAATTCTTCTCCTAAATCTCGTTCTAGGGCAGACAATTCTTTTAATTCTAAGAAATCTTCTCCCATGATAATGCTCTCCTCTAAATCTTCTAGCACAATCGGATCTTCACTAAAAATACGGTGTAAATGGGAACGATCAATACCATAGGTCGCCAATAATTCTATATTTCTATCTAGATCAGTATTGTCTTCTTGTTGACTTTTCATCGCCAACAAATAGCGTAGACTAAGACTATAGGGATACTGTACCACCATAGACTTCAACTCCTGGTAAGACACCTGATGTAAGTACTCCCGATTACCGAGAAATTTTAATAAATTATCTGAAGTCATAGCCCGCTTTTTTCCATGAAGATAAGGTGAGTTTTAATTTAAAATTTTCAACAAGAAAAATAAGTCTACTTTCTTTTGAATACTTACCCTATAAATTTATGCTCAATTTGTATGTCGTAATTTTATCGGTTTTCTAAAGAATAACAAGAATTTTGCAATATAATAGGATTTGAGGAAAGGAAAAAGTGTTTTGGAAAATTTCAGTTGCGAGTTGCGCGTTACGGGTTGCGAATTAAACCCAATTGGTAGTCAAAAATCGATAAATTTTAAACCCGTAACTCGCAACCCGTAACACTAATTACTTATTAAGGACCAACATTTTTTTCACCGCATTACCGAAAGGCGTATTTAATTGATAATAATAAACCCCACCAGTTGGTAAATCTGTGCGCTGAACTGTCCATTCATTTTGTCCTTTTTGCCCGTTTTCCTCGGTTGTTTTTATCAACTTTCCTTGCATATCAAAAATACGCAATTGCACCTGTCCATTGTCAGGTAGTTGATATTTTATTACGGTCGTTTGTGCAAAAGGGTTAGGTTGGTTTTGAGATAATTCAAAATCAGCTGTCGACGATAATATAGGAGTGGTAAATGCTAATTCAATAGCTAAGTAATTATTGTCTTTGTCATAAGCTTCCGCTACTAGGAAATCAGAAGTGATTTGTAATAATTCACTTAGTTTGCCAGTTTGATGGGCTTTAATTTTTAATTGGAACAAACTGTTGTTAGTCAGCGATTTATCTGGATTTTCATTCACCCAACTGGTTAATAAGTACCCTCTTTGTTGTAAAGATTGTCCAATATTATTGGTAGAAAAATGATCGGACACTTCGATTGCTTCAATGCTTAATGCTTGCTGATTGGCGACTAAGGTATATTGGAAACCTAATAAATTGGATAAATTTTCTCCTTTGAAGGCAACCGTTATTGTTTCTCCTTTTTGAAGATACATTTCCTTAGTTGTGATGGTGAAAGTACCCTTTGAGGTATTTCTATCCTCCGCTAAAACTAAATTATTAGGCGTTGCTGTAGCATTTACATCTCCAATTTTGACCCCAATAAAATCAGCTACTAAATCTTTATCCCTCAAATTTAAAGTAGTTGATTCTGGAAATGCTTCTTGGAATGGATTGGCTGGATTAGGGAATTCATAATCACTAGCAACAAAACGCCAAGAAGTATTTTTGGTGAAATTGGAAATATCAGACAATAATAATTTTCTTAATTCTAAAATATCGGAAACGGTTACAGCACCAGAATGATTGACATCTCCAGCAATAATTTTATACGGAGAATCAAATTTCTGATTGCCTAAAATATGATTTTGCATTAAAACCAAATCAAAAGTGGTTACCCCATTTAATGGGTTTACATCTTTATGGGGCGTGATTTTGTAATTGGCAGGCGCTAAATCTGTAAAAGCATAACTGCCATCTTCCGCATTGATAATATCTACTTGATTGCTACAACTAAGATTGACTTCACTAAGCGGCATGCCATCTTCCATTGTAATTAACCCCGAAACTTTAGCAGTTTGATCGCTTGCACCACCGTTCCCTACACAAATTTCTCCTGTTCTTTTAAAGGCTTCTACAACCACTTCCGAAGTACCCACTTTTTTATAAACTTCGGTTGGTAAAGGCTCATCTTTAATCAAAACATCAATACAAGTATTATCTGTTAATAGTTCTACTTCAACTTGGTAAATTATCGTAGAATCGGCTAAGTCGATACCTTCAATAGTGCCATCAAACCATGACATAGTAAATTGATCGTCTTTGAGACTAAATTGACTCGTTGATAAACCTGCTAGGTTTAAATCTGTAATGCCAATGATTTTAGCGACACTTGGATCTGCTAAATGGACTGATTTTTGGAAACCTACGATGGATTTAAAATTCAATACATAAAGTGGAATTTTTACCGTATTGCCCACTTGCCCAGTTACTTCTCCAAAATCAAATTCAAATGACTTATTGGTATTTAAGGCTTCAATCGTATAGTCTTCACAATAAGTATCTGCTCCACAGTCATTGGTTGCAGTTAAGCAAATAGTGTACGTACCTTCCCTTGTAAAACTATGCGTGGTATTGTCTTCATTGGCAGTTGTACCATCTCCAAAATCCCAACTGTAAGCTGTTCCATTTTGAGTGGTATTGGTAAAAATGCCTTCTAAATCATTAAAATTTAAATCAAAATTAGCAGTCGGATTATTGTCTCCTCCTTCCAAGACGACTGGAATAACCGTTGAACAACCACCTGCATCAGTTACGGTAATATTATAATCGCCTGCACTTAAATTACTAAAAGTAGCAAAAGGACTTTGCTCGGTATCGCTTAAAGCGTATAAATAAGGCGGAATGCCTCTAGTGACGTTCACTTTGAGGCTACCATTATCGGTATTACAACCAGGTTGTTGGGTAATATCAATGACTGCCGTTGGTTCTTGAGTAGGCAAATTAACAATGACACTTTGGGTGCGTTCACAACCTGCTGCATCGGTTACTTTTAAGTCGTAAATACCCGCAGCAATCCCTCTAAAGGTGGATAGATTAGTAGGCCCACTTCCAATATCGTACTGATAAGGTGCTTGCCCTTGGGTAGCGGTAATATTAATGATAGCACTTGGGTCACCGCAACTCGCCAATACTTCTACAGTTAAATTTGGTCCGTCGGTAGCAGTTATTTCAATATTTTGATTCGTAGCACAACCGTTGGCATCTATCGCAGCTACTGCATAAGTCCCTGCTGCCAAATCGGTAAAGTTAGCACTCGGATAAGCAATGCCGTTTAGCGTATAATTATAAGGCGCTTGCCCCCCCGTTGGATTAATGGTAAAGCGACCATTATTTTCTCCACAAGCAGCGGGTAATTGATCAGTAATCGCCAAACTGATGTCGGTGCTTCCTTCTATGGTAATGGTTTTAACTTGACTACAATTACTAGCATCTGTAATGGTCACCTCATAATTGCCTGGGCTTAGATTTCGGAAGGTATTATTAGTAGATTCTCCTTCCCCTAAGTCAAAAAAGTAAGGAGCAACACCACCTGTAACTTGTAAGTCAAATTGCCCATCTGCGGTGCTACAATTGGCTGCTTGTTGATTGACAACTTCAATTTCAGGCATTTCCGTTCCTTCGATAACGACGCCTAAGGCAGTCGCGCAATTATTTGCATCCGTCACCACAATGGTATAAGCACCCGCCTTTAATTCAGAAAAATCTGGATTGGCGGTACTTTCTCCGCCGATACTAAAACCATACGGAGGAAGTCCGCCAAAAGCAGAAACTTTGAAACTACCATTTGCTTCTCCACAACTAGCATCTATAATATCTCCAATGCCAAAAGTAGGCGCAGGAATATTGCCCAAAGTAATAGATTGAGTTGCCGTACAACCATTATCATCCGTTAAGGTAACGACATAATTGCCACCTGCTAAATCATAAAATTCTGGATCATCGGTTGGTCCATCTCCAATATCATAAGTATAAGGCGCAAAACCACCAAAGGCATTGACAGTAAAAGAACCATTTGATCTATCACAACGAGCTTCGGAAGTATTTTGTACATTTATTTGTGGCCCACCTGTACTTTCAATGTCGATTGTGGTACTAGCAGTACAATTATTATTATCCGTTAATGTAACCGTATAAGATCCTGCGGCTAAATTATTGAAGGTTGGATTGAACGTTGGGCCTTCTCCAATATCGTAAGTAAAAGGAGCGACTCCTGTTCCTATTACCGTTAAAATAGCATTATTTAAATTACAAGAAGCATCTTGTTTATTGGCTATCGCTAACGTTGGCGTAGGAGAGTTCTCAATGGTGACTGCCATTACATCTGAACAACTATTGGCATCATAAACGGTTACCGTATAATCTCCTTCGGCAAGACTACTAAAGTTAGGATTAGTCGTAATGCCTTGTCCAATATCGTAAGTATAAGGCGCTTGCCCGCCTGCGGATAATACAGAAAGTGCGCCATTGGCGTTGCCACAAGCCGCATTTTGGCTGGAGGTAATACTCAAATTGGGACTAGATGGTTCGTTAATCGTAATTGATTGAAGCGCTGTACAATTATTGGCATCTGTTACCGTAATTACATAATCACCTGCTGATAAGTTTGCGAAATTTGGGGAGAGGCTATTGCCATTTCCAATATTGTATTGAAAAGGAGCAGCACCGCCAGTAACAGAAATACTAACTGAACCACTAGATTGAGAACAAGTGGTTTGGGTTACATTATTAATAGCCGTAACGGGTGCGGTGCTTCCGCTAAGATTAATGTTCGCTACCGTAGAACAATTATTAGCATCCACTACCGTAACAGCGTAATTTCCTGCTGTTAACCCTGTGAATTCATTCGTAGTAACAGCTCCATTTCCAAGGTTATATGTATAAGGCGTTTGTCCACCTGTAGCAGCGATTCGAAAAGAACCATTCGCCCCGTTGCAGTTGTCATCTCGCATATCCGCTACGGAGACATTGATGCTGCCTGTTCGTTGAATCGTAATTGTTTGGGAAGTGCTACAATTATTGGCATCCATGACAGAAACAGTATAATTTCCTGCTGCCAGATTATTAAAAGAAGGCGTTCGACTAATCTGCCCATTGTCTAACTCATAAATATAAGGTGCTCTACCACCAGTTGCTTGTACGGTAAAACTTCCGTCTGCTGCGCCACAACTTTCATTATCAGTATTAACAATGCTTAGAGAAGGCGTAGGATCTTGCGAAATAATGACCGTTAAATTGGCATCACAACCCGCTGCATCTGTAGCCGTTACGGTATAAGTACCTGCACTTAAGTTGGAAAAGATTGGATTTTGCGTAGCTCCATTACCGAAATCATAAGTAATAGGTTGCTGAGCATTACCAGATGAAAGGGTGAAGGCACCATCGTTACCAACACAACTTTCATTACTAAAACCAGAAATACCTAAATCTATGCTACAATCAGCGGGGGGCGGTGCAATTCCTGCAACGGTTATACAAACGCCGAAAGCAGAAGTATTGCCTGTTGAATTAGTCAGCAACGCAGTAAGTTGTTCACCTCCTTGGAGCGTAATTCCATTTAAAAACGGCGCATCCATTCTCCAAATATTGTTAACTACCGTAGCTCGACCAATTAAGGTATTTCCTTGACATGGGCCGTCTTGACAATTACTACTTGTGGTATAAACTTCTACCGTTCCATCGCTATCTGCTGTTCCATTAATGACGGAGACAGATGCTGTATTAATAGTCGGTGCAACCTGTGCATTATTGCCGTCTCCACCTAAGGCTATTCCATTGTCGGTATTACAATAAAAGGCATTGCCTAATATGCTATTATTAAAAGAACCGCTGAAAACGCTTAGGCCAATGGGGTTATAGGCAAAAACATTTCCTTCCCCAGTTGCTGTTCCACCAATCAAGTTATTACTATTCCCATTGCTTTGAAGAATGATTCCACATAATTCATTGCCAATCGTAACTGTTTTTTCAAAGTTTGTACCGATAATATTTCCTTGAATCGTGGTATTTTGGGCGCCATTTTTCATCACAATGGCACAACCATTCCAAGACCTCTGAGCAGGGTCATCTTCAAAAATATCTTTTTCTGAACCACAATTATAGAGTACATTTCCTTTATTCGGTGCACCAATAATATTAAAATCACCACCTGTAATGTCAATCCCATCATCGGGGAAATTTCTAATTTCTAACCCATAAATTTCACAATTATCCGCTCGTACCCAAAGGGCATTATGCGGAAATCGCCAATCATATCCACTTCCATCTAAGACAATCAAGGGTTGAAAAACGCCGCCTGTGCCATAGCCCGGTTGCGTAGTGGCATCAATAATTGTTCCACCATCTCGTAGGAAAGGCAATTCGGTGCTAGTAGTAGAACCAACATTGATTTGTTGGCGACCACCTCCGTTAATATTAAATTGAATAGTATTTGGCCCTGGGGTAGCATTGGCACATTCAATTGCTGCTCTTAACGATCCATCGCCACCATCATTATTATTGGTAACCCAAATGATGCCATTGGTATCGGAACAGTTATTTGTTGCTACTAAGGAAGTAATACAGTCGCTAAAAGTAGAGGTTCTATCGTTACTATCCAACGCAATGGCGGTGATATTTTCTCCATTGATGATATCTCGATTGAAAGGCGCATTTAGAGTCCAATTGCCATCATTTTGTACAATGGTTCTACCAATAAAAGTAGTGCCTTGACAAGGAGTATCTCCACAACCTTCGGAAATATAGAGTTCTATTTCATTGCCTAAAGTCCCTGTTCCTGTAATTTCCGTATTGGTTGCACTTGTAATAATAGGCGCTGCTTTATCATCATTTCCTCCAGACACCAATTGAATACCTGTTATAGTGTTACAAGACATTTCATTTTCGGAAATTCGGATACCAAAAGCGTTGCGAACCCTTACACCAATTTCATTGCCCGTAATGATATTCTTTTCAATTAGGGCAAAGTCTGAGCCGTTCCTAGTATAAATTCCTGCCCATTCATTGCCTAAATCTGGGGTATTATTATAATCTGTACCGATAATATTATTGGTAATTTCTATATTTTCTGCATTCGCACTTACTACAATTCCGACCCCATTAAAAGGGCCTATCTCTCCAGTTTCAGGAAAGAAATCTTGTGCAATGCCACAATTATAAATGACATTTCCTTTTTCTTCATCTCCAATAATGACATTATCTGCTCCATCTACATCAATTCCATCATCGGGAAAATTGCGAATTTCTAAGCCATAAATAGCAGATTCGCTCCCAAAGATTTTAAGCGCATTAATTGGCGAATTCCAAGTTGGAACCGATCCATCTAAAATAATTTTAGGTTCAAAATTTCCATTAGTCCCATAACCAGGTTGAGTGGTTCCATCAATGATGGTGGCGGGATTAATCAAACTGGGAAGTGGTACTCCTGAAGTGTTTCCCACAAAAATTACTGCTCGATCAGTAGTAGGAATATCAAAAATAATGCGATTGGGGCCCTGAAAGATATTGGCACAATTGATGGCATCTCTTAGCGTGCCAAGACCTTCATCTGCCGTAGAATTGACGATAATCGTACCGTCAGGCTGACCACATTGACTTTTTAGGGAAATAGAGAAAACAGGGATACACAAGGTAAGAATAGCTACTTGTTTGAAGTAGGTAAAAACGTTCATAAGCCCTCGGTTTTTGGCGAAGTAAAGATTTGTCATTGAGTACGTTAAAAATTGTGGGTAACAAATTTTAGGTAATCAACTTTTACTTCTAATGTTCATGAAATTTAGTGTGTAACGTTTGTTTTAACACAAAAACTCCAATATACTTAATGAGTTAGGTTAAAAGATTATAAGCGAGTGTCAAATAGGTGTTGGTAAATTAATCCGCTTATTTGGACTTAGAACTTATAATCTGTTGGATAGTAATTGGACGTTACACTTAACACAAAGTTACAAATTTTTGAAATTTCTTATTTGTATAATATTGTCATATAGCTTTAAATAATTATTAAAAAAATAGTATATGAAGTAAAATATTTAATAAAATATTGATAAACAGTTAATTAAAATTTGTAAATTTAAAATATTGATTTAAAATAAATTTACTTAATTTCAATAACCATTACTAATAACACTATATGGTTTGCTGTTTTAGGTATGAAATTTGAATAAACCCAATTATCTCTACACTTATTCAAAACGACCGCACGCTATGGGGATCAACTTAATAAAGAGCAAGCCCGAAATACCTGAAAAAAATCAACCTGCTTTAGTTTTTGTGCATGGTGCCTGGCATGGTGCCTGGTGTTGGCAAGAACATTTTATTCCTTTTTTCACTAAGAATGGTTACGAATGCTACACTTTTGATTTGCCAAACCATGGCACTCAAAAAGACCAGAAAGGCATTAATCAGTACCGTATCAAAGATTATCTAAATCATCTAGAACTTGTTGTAGCAGAAATCAATCAGCCGGTTATACTAATTGGCCACTCTATGGGCGGTTATATTGTCCAAAAATATTTAGAAACAAAGGATTGCCAAGCTGCAATCCTGATGGCACCTGTTCCTTGTAAACCAATTTGGCGGTTATTTTTTAAACTGTTGAGAAATCAACCGCTTACCATGCTAAAAATGATTGGTACTTTTGATTTATTTCAATTAGTGAATACTAATGAAAAAGCAGGATACCTTTTATTTTCTAATAAGTTACCAGCCGATAAAATAGAAATCTACACTCAAAAACTAGGAAGTGAATCTTTTAAATTAATGATTTTCGATTTTTTATTGTCTAGTATCAAAAGGCGAAAAAATCTAGCGATTCCTGTACTAGTTCAATGTGCAGGAAAAGATAATGTAGTTTCCTTAGAAGAGACAAAATATACGCGTCGGTTTCAACAAGCTGATTATCAGTTTTTTAAGAACTTGACTCATGATGTCATGTTGGACTCTAACTGGTTGGTAGCTGCTAAAGGAATGCTCCATTGGATTGAGGATAAGTTTCCCGTATTGGAAGAGGCGCAAAATATTTTCACTAAAAAACCTACTCTAAAAATTCAATTTCCTGATGCCGTTCAAGATTTAATTATTAATTTGGGCGAAAATAATGAAATTGATGCTAACAAAACGAAAATACTGGGGCTGGGGAAATCTAAGCGAGACAATTGACCCACAAATTTTAGCCCAATACGTCGCCAACCTAAAAGCTATGTTTCAAGTAAAGGAATTGGAAAATATCGAACCGATTCCTATTGAAACACTTCAATTAAGAGCACCTAGGTTTAATCTGCCAAAACGTTTCCAAGCGTTTTGTACAAGTGAAAAATTAGATCGTGCATCGCATAGTTTCGGCAAATCTTTCCGAGATGTTTGGAGAGGACTGCATGGTCAATTTGACAATCCACCTGATTATGTGGCTTATCCAAAAACAGAACAAGAAATTTTGGATTTAATGCAGTTTGCTGGAAAAGAACAAATTGCCTTAGTGCCTTTTGGTGGTGGCTCTAGTGTTTCGGGTGGGGTAGAACCGACTACTTCCTCCGCTTACCAAGGCGTCCTTACCGTAAATATGCGGTATTTTGATAAAATCTTATCTATAGATAAAGCTTCTCGATCGGCACATATTCAAGGTGGTATTTTTGGCCCTGCCCTAGAAGCGGGTTTAAAACCGCACGGACTAACCTTAAGGCATTACCCGCAAAGTTTTGAATTTTCTACTTTAGGTGGTTGGATTGTGACACGTTCTGGTGGTCATTTTGCTACTTTGTACACTCATATAGACGAATTTGTGCAAGGCGTCCGAATGGTTACGCCGCAGGGCATTATGGAAAGTCGAAGATTACCAGGACATGGCGCTGGCCCAAGTGAGGAACGTTTAGTTGCAGGCTCAGAAGGAATTTTTGGGATTGTGACTTCCGCTTGGATGCGTTTGCAAAATATTCCGACTTATAAATTAACTAAAGCTATTAAATTTGATAGCTTTGAAGCAGCAGTAGAAACAACTCGATTAATTGCTCAAAGTGGCTTGAACCCTGCAAATGCTCGATTAGTTGATCCAATGGAAGCTGCGTCGAATGGACTAGGAGATGGAAGGTCTACGATGGTCATTATTGGATTTGAATCGCATCATCATTCTGTTAATCATTGGATGGACTTAGCCTTAGCCATTTGCACAGAGCAAGGTGGTGTTTATGAGACTAAACCAGCCAAAGGTGGTCGAAGCCAAAAAGCAGATGCTTGGAAAAGTTCGTTCTTAAAAGCCCCCTACCTTAGAGATGAGTTGATGAAAAAAGGATTTATTTTAGAAACTTTTGAAACGGCAGTTACTTGGGATCAATTTCCAGCTTTTCATAAAAATGTTAAACAAGCGACGCAAGAAGCAGTTAATAGACATTGTGGAGGCGGAACGGTTACTTGTCGATTTACGCATTTATATCCAGATGGTCCTGCACCTTATTATACCATTATTGCTAAAGGCGAAAAAGGAAAGCAACTGGAACAATGGGATGCGGTTAAAATAGCAGCTTCCAATGCCATTATTGCCAATGGTGGGACGATTACGCATCACCATGCGGTTGGGAAAGACCATCAGCCTTATTATGCACAGCAACAGTCGCCTATTTTTGGACAGGCTTTGCGAGCCATTAAAGATAAATTAGACCCTCAATGGATTTTGAACCCAGAGGTTTTGATAAAGAAATGAAAATTAGAGCATATTTAAATTTTCTTTCTCTCTGATAATAAATTGCTTATCAGTTAATCAAGATTTTCATTATTTGATTGCCAGACTGCCTGATTGTTGTCGAAAGGGAAAAAACAATCAGGCAATCTAACAATCATAACAATTTTAGGAAAAAAAAGCATTTACACCAATTTTTCCAATAAGCGAAATTGTATTTTAGACATACGCTTACTAACTATAACTAAATTAATGGATTCTATCAAAGACAAATGTGCTGTTGTAACTGGAGCAGCATCAGGAATTGGACAAGCGACGGCGGTATTATTAGCCAAAAATGGCGCAAAAGTGATTGTGTCGGACATCAATGAAGCAGCAGCGCTAGAAACGGTAAAAATGATTGCCGAAGCAGGCGGAACAGCGAAATTTATTGCTTGTAATGTAGCGGATAAAGCGGCGGTAAAAGAATTAATGGTACAATCCATTGCTACTTTTGGCCCCATTAAATTTGCGGTGAATAATGCAGGAATTGGTGGTGTCTTATCTCCCTTACACGAAATTAAATTCGAGAACTGGGATAGAATGATGGCGATTAATTTGACGGGCGTTTTTTACTGTATGAAAGAAGAGATTAGTGCCATGTTGCATCATGGAGGGGGAAATATTGTCAATGTTGCTTCTTTGGCGGGTTTAGGTGGTGTTCCTGGAGGAAGCCCATATTGCGCAGCTAAACATGGGGTGGTAGGACTAACCAGATCGGCTTCTATGGAGTATGCTAAGTTGAATATTCGAGTAAACGCCGTTTGTCCCGGTTGGACGGAGACAGCAATCTTAGATGGTTTAAGCCCAGAAATGTTAGAAACAAGTGTTCGGCGCTATGTGCCAATGGGTCGCTTAGGAAAGCCAATGGAAGTAGCGGAAACAATTATGTGGTTATTGAGTGATAAAGCTTCTTTTATCAATGGGCATTGTTTGGCTATTGATGGAGGGATGAAGGCAAGTTAAAATAGGGGGCAGGCTTTAGGTTTCAGGTCGTGAATTATCTAGCCTGAAACCTACAACCTGATACCCGACACCTTTTTTAATAATTTAATGCTTGAAAACTGGTGTGTTTTATAAAAAATACCTATTTTTGCAGCCGAATTTAAAAAATGAGATTTTATGTGCCTTTTTAGATAAAATCTTATTTATACTTAATAAAAATCAAATCAAGGAGTATTTATGTTAATTATTGATGTAAAAGATAACGAATCAATTGACAAGGCGCTAAGAAGATATAAGCGTAAATTCCAACAAGTAGGAACTTTGAAGGAATTAAGAAGAAGAAAGCATTTTACTAAGCCATCTGTTGAGCGTAGAGATGAAGTATTAAAAGCTTCTTATAAGAAAAAGAAATTCGGCGATAGCTAATTATCGTTGTTACTATATTGGAGGATTTGCCCTCAATAATGCCTGTAATTTGCCAATGTGTAGATTACAGGCATTGTTCGTTGTGGTTAAATTATTCCAACCTATTAAATATTCACCGAATGTTAGCCTATTTTACCCTATGAAGTGAATAGAAGAGTAGCTAAAAAAGAACCTTCTGGTACAATTTATAAGTCTTTGATAGGTTAACTTGTATTGTTACCATGTTGCCTTGTTGCCTATAAAACATGGCAACAACGCAACATGGATCCCCTAAATATTAGTTGTCAATCATTTAAAAATCAAACCATTACACAAATTTTCCAGCCCCAAACCTTGTTTTTTTCATAAAAACAAGTAATTTACAGAAAATGATTGTTGTTTTTTCAAAGGAACACCATCATTATTCTTCATTAAAATGAGAAAATGTTACACATTCCAGGGCTATATATCGCCGATTCAGAAGGACGGGGTAGAGGTGTTTTTACAGCGGTGGATATCAGCAAAGGGGATATTATTGAATATTGTCCTTTAATCATTATTCCTCCCAACCAGAAAGAACTGGTAGACAAAACTATCTTCCACGATTACTACTATAATTGGCCAAAACCCGTTGGAGCCGCTTGTATTCCTTTAGGATATGGTTCCATTTATAACCACTCCGTCAAACCTAATGCTGAAATTGTTTTGGACGTGGAAGGAAAGGTATTGCAATTTCATTGTATTAAAGCGACCGCAGCAGGCTCAGAGATTTTTGTGGACTATGCAGGCGGAGATGCTGCTGAATTAGAGACACTTTGGTTTAAAGCGGTTTAAGCGTGACTGGTAATTGGTGACTAGTGATTGGATAAAAAATTGACCTTCAATGTTTAATCTGATGACTAATTATGTTCTCAAAACGAATGTCGTTAGGAGACGACGAGATAACGATTCCTAGTCTGAGACTAGAATTATCGGCGCTCAATGTAGCTAGCCTCCAGATTAGACACGACTATCACCCCCTGACCAACATTGAGCATTTACATCATTAAATAAGTATAGCAAAATCATCAATTCTTGATAGGTTTAATTTTTTGTTTTCCTTAATACGAATACTTTTATTTTTTGAAATTGAAGTTGAAATTGAAGCTAAAATCATCAAAAAAGGGAACCTCTCCTAAAGAAAGATTCCCTCAAAGTAGTACCCTCACAGACTAACTTTTGCAGTATAAATACTTAGTTTTTTTTAGGGTCAACTAAATTTTAAAAAATCAGTTTTACTACCTATATTTTTTGATTTCTAGCTTCTGAAATTTTGCTAACTGCTAATTGCTACTACTGTTTTACAAACTTCATCGTCTTAATTCCAGTTGCAGTTCTTACTTGTAAAAAGTAGATGCCAACGCTCAGCGAAGATACATCCATATTGGTCACATTTACCCCATTTAACGCATTGTATTTTTGTCTATAAATAGCATTACCATTTATTGATTGGATGCGCACTTCATATTCTGTATTTTCTGTGAATTCAAGGTTTAAAACAAGCTGATCACTAGCTGGATTTGGATATAAAGTGGCTTTTGCAATGACGACTACTTCATCTTCTGTGGAAGTCGTAGCAAAGGCTGCGGCCATTACATCTTCTAAGAGATCATCACAAAAAGCTAAATCTTCAATACTTAATCCTGCTGCTAAAGCTTCGCAAGGATTCGTATATTCTACCTTATTTCCATCTGCATCTATGGAACAAACTGGGATGTTTAAACCTAGTCCTTCACAATCATCTGCACCAATATCGGCAATTGTACTAGCGCAGATTTCGATATTATTAATAGCAATTCCTTGACTCAATGCATCACATAAATCTAACGCTACTTGCTCTCCTAATTCATTCGTCACGCATACTGGAATAGGTAATTCGAAATCAAAAGCATTACAGTCGATATCTTCTAATACGCTATCAATTAAGCCCTCACAGAAGGTTAATTCATTCAAAGCGATTCCTGCTGCTAAGGCATCACAAGGATTGTTAAAAGTGATGGCATTTCCATCTGCATCAACTGTACAAACAGGTAAACTAATCCCCAAGCCCGCACAATCAATACCATCTAAAGCGCCGTCACATAAATCTACATTGTCTAGTGCAATTCCTTGAGTTAAAGCATCGCAAAGCATCAATTCCACTTGTTCTCCTGCCTCATTGGTGGTACATACTGGAATATCTACTGATAAGCCAAGGTTTTCACAATCGAAATTATCCAAGATGCCGCCTAATCCTCCGTCTAGAATATCCCCACAAACACTTAGTTGACTTAATTCAAATCCTGCATCTAAAGCTTCACAAGGATTATTAAAGTTGACTTCATTGCCATCCGCATCTGTTCCACAAATTGGAATATTGATACCTAATGTCTCACAATCTAAAGAATCCAAAAGTCCCATTCCACCATCACACAATAACAATTCATCGAAAGCTAAATCACTACTTAATGCATCACATAATTGAACTTCTTCTGTTTCTCCCGCTTCATTTGTCATACAAACAGTAAATGGAATATTATTAGCTAAGCCTTCACAATCAATATTATCTAAAATACTGCCTAATCCTCCGTCTAAAATATCGCCACAAACGCTTAATTGATTTAATTCAAATCCTGCGTCTAAAGCCTCACAAGGATTATTAAAGTTGATTTCATTGCCATCCGCATCCGTGCCACAAACAGGAAGATTAATACCTAATCCTTCACAATCCAAGGAATCTAATCCACCTATGCCACTTAAATCATCACAAAATTCGATTTGACTAACTGGATACCCTTCGCTTAAAGCATCACACAAAGGGATGTTTAGTGCTGCTCCATCTACATCGGTTACACATACATTAATAGGTAAGTCGAATCCTAATGCATCACAGTTAAAACCGCCATCAATGCCCAAACCACCACCTTCAACAGGTAAGCCGTCACATAAAGTTAATTGACTTAATTCGATGCCATTATCTAAGGCTATACATGCATTGCTATATTCGGTCACATTTCCATTGTCTTCTACTACACAAACTGCTATGTCTAAACCTAATGCTTCACAATTTAAAAAATCTGGTAATCCACCAAAACCACCATCCTCTTCTTCTTCCTCCTCTTCGTCATCTTTATCATCCTCTCCTTCATTTTCCTCGTCCTCTGTTTCTTCTTCGCCAGTAATTATGCTTGGATCACAAACTAAAAAATTAGCGGTTGCTTTAGTTCCTTCTTTTTCAAAAGCCTCAATTAAGGGATTCTCGGTGCATCTGTCAATTACAGACACTTCAAATTGTACCTTTTCATCTTCAGGAATATCAAAGGTGTGGCTATATTTTCCGGTAAAAGAAGTGGTTACAGTTGCTATATATTTACCTTCACCATCTGCAATATTAACTTCATAAAAGGGCAAAGGAACAGATTCTTGGACGACAGAAACCTTTCCTGAAACAGTAAAGTCGGCAGCCATTAAGCTAATGTTTCCTAATAAAAGCCCTAGTAGCAGGCCGAAAAATGGTAAATTCTTCTTCATTTTGTGTAAATTTTAAATCAGATACTATGACCAAATTATCTTGGTAATAGTTCTTGTGTTGGTTAAACAAATCGGGATTGTAAGTTTTTGTGCATCGCTTGCTGATTTTTCAAAAATTACCACTTATTCTTGTATATAACGGTTTGGTAAAGTTTCAGCAGAGTTCAGCAATGCAAAAATGCAGGTACTTTGAAGAATAAAAAAGAATAAAAAATAACGATTGTACAAAGAAGTTTGTAGTTGATTGTTTTATAAATTATTGATAATCAAATTTTTATAATAAATAAATTACTTGATTTGATTCAGGAAAGATGGCGGGGTGAAAAATTAATAAGCAGATGATTTTAATTAAATGACAGGTATTAGTCAAAAAAAGGAAATGGTAAATGGAAAATAGTGCGTAATGTTGATAGAAATTGGGGAGAAGTGTTTGCTTTGATTAGGTAAGGTATTGCTAAAAACAGAAAAATCGGAAAGACGACATATTGAAGTCTTTAACCGATTTTCCATTATATTATTTGGTTAGGTAACTATGCTGTAAAGTTAGTAAAATCAAACTAATTTTTCTATGCATGATTAAAATTTAGAAAAAATTAAATGAAATAGTTTTTTTCATGGAATAATATTCTATTTTTGATCCTAAAAAAAAGCTAGAATAGAAAAATTTTCTACTAAGTAAACTACTAAAGTAATGCAATTAAAATTGGATGAGACGGACCAGAAATTATTGATGCTTTTGCAGCAAGACTGTCGGATGAAAATTAAAGATTTAGCGGTTCATCTAAATTTATCAACAACCCCTACTTTTGAACGGATTAAAAAATTAGAACGAGCCGGTATTATTGATAGTTATGTTGCCGTATTAAACCCAGAAAAGGTTGGAAAAAAGTTGAATGCCTATGTTCATGTCTTTTTAAAAGAGCATTCTAAAAAAATAGTGAATCAATTTACTAGTATGGTGATTGAATTCTCAGAGGTTTTAGAATGTCATTATGTAACGGGTGGTGCAGATTTTATTTTGAAAGTACTGGTTAATAATATTGAAGAGTACAATCACTTTTTATTAGAAAAATTAGTGACGATTCCAAATATTGGCCGAACAGAATCTTTTTTATCTCTTTCTGTAGAGAAGAAAACGACGATGATTAAGCTAGGGGGAATTGGATCTAAAAAATATTAAATCATAGTTCATAAATCTTACATCATAAACCTGTCACGTAGAAACTAGATGGATTTATGATGTAAGATTTAAGGTTTTGCCGCCTTTTCAAAATTCAGAATGATCAAATACTGTTTGTAAACTGTTTAAGGACGGGGTATTTATCCTAGATGCTGAACAGCCTAACCTACAGTCCAGAAGTAAATATCATAATTTTTTCTATTGTAAAACCGTCTCCCCAACCCTAAATTCAATCGAATTCATTTGCACTAAAATACGTCCAGTTTCGGCGGTTGAATTTTTAAAGACAAAATAGACATCGTGCTTACCTGAAGTATTTGCCAAAGCAACGGGGAATTTGGGTTTAAAACTATTTCTGACGACCCAATAATTAGGTTCAGGCCCTTTTTTGCCGCCTGCTTCCCATGCTTTTCTTACTTTGTCGTATTCTGCACCGAAATCTATCTCTAAGGGGACGACTTTTTCCGTTGCACCTAATACCTTTCCTATTGGACTATCTAAACGAACTTCGATTACCGCACCTGCAGCAGATACTTGTTTGGATGCTTCTGCTCCAATGATAATCTCGTTAATGCCCGTTAAATCCAATTGTCGGAAGCCCAAATAGCCATTATGTTCGAGGATGTTGAAGGAGCGTCCAGGCGTGGTCAATAATTGCGTGCCTTTCGCTACGTCGTATTTTTCAGGATTGATGACGGGATTTCTGAGCGCCACTATTTTTTCCACAGTTAAAGCTTCCAAGTTAGCCGTCCCTTTATCTGTATACGCTGCTCGCAGCAAATAGGCCCCTTTTCCTGAGGCCTTTTTAGGTGCTTGCGGCGTATAAGTGCCAGCTAATGGAATCGTTTTGGGAATGGTTTGTGGATCATTTAAACTCATGATATAGTCAATCATTAAAGCGGCATCACGTTTCGATAAATTCGGATGCGCACTCATGGCATGATCTCCCCAAAAACCAACACTACCATTGATAATCCTATCTGCAATAATGGCTTGTCCTTTTTTGTCTCCTTTATATTTCTTAGCCACCTCCATATAACTTGGGCCAATTGACTTTACATCCACTCGGTGACAAGACAAACAATCACTTTCATCAATGAGCGATTTTCCTTTATTAAAGACGATCCAATCATCACTTCCCACATGATTTTGGGCAATTTCAATGGGATCAAATCCTTCGGGGACATAATCAAAATTAACGGCGATGGCTTCCGAGGCAATATTTCCTGCTTCTGAAGTACCATCTTCATTATCCTTGACCTTAATTTGATACGTCAATGGCTGATTTGGAAAGAAAAAAGATTGATTGCCTTTGGTGATTTCAATCTCCACTTCTGGAGGTTCGTTACCCGCTACGATTTCAAAAACTTGTTCATTGCTATTGCCTTTGGCATCTGTGACGGTTAAATACACATTATAAAGCCCCTCTTCTTTAAAAGTATAACTTGGGTTAGTCTCTTTTAGAATAGTGTTTGTGCCATCCTCGGAAACAATGGTCCATTCATAACTAAGTTTGTCCTGATCATAATCCGTTGTGCCTTCAGAACTTAATTGTACTGTTAATGGTAAAGCTCCAGCTACTTTATTTGCACTCGCTTGCACCACAGGTGGGCGATTGCCGCCATTATACTGTACTCGCTTGATGTAAGCGTTATTATTACCTCTAAACCAAGCCGATCCATATTCCAAGACGAATAAATCTCCATCAGGGCTAAACTGAATGTCAATGGCACTTTGAAAGACTTCTTTCGGTAAGAAGGTCTCCATAGATACATAATCCCCGTTTTTGTCCATCGTAACGGACATAATCCAACCTCTCATAAAATCAATGATTAACCATTTGCCGTCGTAATAGGCAGGAAATCTTTTATCAGAAGCAGGAAAGTCAGCTATTCTAAAAACAGGGCCACCCGTTGCATTTCGACCTGCGCTACCCAATAATGGAAAAGTATCAGAATTGGCATAAGGATACCAAATAAAGGCTTTTTCTGGAGCGGGTAGGGTCGTTAAACCTGTATTATTAGGGGAGTTGTTCACTACATTATTGACATCAAAAGCTTCGCCATATTTTTCTGTCGCATAATCATAATCGACATAAGGCTGATTGTCGCCAATGAAATAAGGCCAACCAAAATTACCTGCTTTTTTAGCTTGGTTGAATTCATCGTAGCCACGAGATCCCGCCTCAGTGTTTTCAGAAGCATCAGGTCCGACTTCGCCCCAATAAATATAACCTGTTTCGCTATCAATGGATATTCTCCAAGGATTTCGATGGCCCATGGTATAAATTTCAGGTCTAGTCTTTGCCGTTCCTTCTGGAAATAAATTATCCGCTGGAATCGTATAGGTGCCATCATCTTCTGGGTGAATTCGTAGAATTTTGCCTCTTAAATCAAAGGTGTTACCAGCCGTTCGTTGGTCATCCGCATTTTTGAACCCTGGTCGTTCATCTAAATTAGAGGTACCTTGAGGTGGATTAATGGTATTATTTCCTGTAGTTAAAAATAAATTACCGCTTTTATCAAACACCATTCCACCTCCCGTATGACAACATTCTTGGCGTTGAGTAGGATATTCTAAGACGATCTTTTTAGAATTGGCATACAAAGAATCGTTCTTGAATTCCCATCGAGCCAATACATGTTTTGGCTCATCAGGATCGGCATAAAACATAAAAATCCAATTGTTTTGCGCATAATTTGGATGCGCAATAATGCCCATTAGTCCTTCTTCTGCTTCTCTGGATTTTCCTTCCGCATTTACATATTTAGTATTAACTGGGACAAAACCAACTTGCCGCATGTTTTTAGTCGCTACGTTAAATGCTTTTACGCCTCCTTTTCTTTCGACAACTAACAGTTCTTCTGATGACAAAAATGTGAAGGCCATCGGTTCGTCTAACGAACCTGGTTCATTTAAGACGGCGGTCGTAAAGCGATTTTCGTTAGGCGGTAGCTGGTCGTTCGTTTCTGTTGTTGGCTGACAAGCAAAAAGGCAGACAAAACATAGTAGGCAACTGCTTAATATTTTAGGTAAAGTCGTTAGTCTAGCTGTGAATATTTGCATCATAATTGAGTAGTATCTTGATCTTTTTTTTAGTAGGAGGCGCAAGTTAGAAAAATAAATAATTTAATTAAATATTAATGAAGTCCTTAATGCTTAAAAGGTTTAGAAATAGTTTGTTTTTTAGGTATTTAGTATAGCGTATAACTTAAAAACTACTGTTTAGAGAGGAAGATTTCAGTCTTTTATTAGCATTTTAGGCCACACCCCCAGCGTCCTGTGGTTTACATTCTAGGTTACTTCCTGTTCTAGGACTTCATCTCAGGTTATGATATGTCGCTCTGTTGGAGCTGGAAGGTGTTACTTAACCAATCGAGTGGCTGGATAACTATTTATCCAAGCAAACCAAAAGATATTATGGGAGGCCAATTGAGATAAGACTTGATTATTTGTCGAAACGAGTTGATCGTTTTGAAGTCGCCAAATTGTTCCTTTGTTGTCTTTGAGTTGCCCTTTTTTATAATTTACCATTTTTAACCTTCCTATATCAAACGCCCTTGCGCCGCTTTTATCCGCAAGTACTACAAAATGAGTATCTTTTATTTGACCTTGATACCATTTATTTTTTCGTAAATAAGCTATAGAAATTGCCAGCGGATCTTGTCGGTAATTAGGCGCTCGAATGATAAGGACTTCCGTTTTGTTCGCTAAACGATCATCGAAAGTAGGAACAGGAAACATTAGGTCATCAGTAGCAAAATAATTGGCATAAGCCGCTCCTTCCGCATAATCTCGATCGTATCTTGGAATCGCTAAGACCTTTGTCTTAGGATGCCGTTTTTTCCATTCTCCCCAAGTGGTGGTGACAATCGGATAAGTGTTTAATTGAATACCTTTATCGACCAAAGGCCCTAAAACGGGTGCGCCTTCAATCGTACTCCAAAGCGATTGGGTGGTTTTATCATACATCAATTTATTGGATCGATACAGAAAACCACTAGTGCCTAAATCGTGGAAGGTATCCTCAAAAGTCATGTCGTAGGCAATGACGGTACCGCATAAGGTACAATAAACGCCAGCTATTTTTTTATTCCCAAAACTGTCGGTAAAAAATTCATGCCAGGCTAAAATGCGTTTGGGATAAGCTTTGGCTTCCCCGTTGATATAGACGCCAAAAACAACATCTCGGTTGCCTAAATAATCAGCAGCTTGAGCATCCAATAGGGGAGGATTGCGCAAAGGTGGAATACCATCCTGTTTGACGCCTCCCCAGACAATTTCATCTACTCTTATTTTACTCGTTGCTTGTCGCTGATGGAAATATTTTTTGAATTTTGGATCAATGTATTGATAATAAGCTGCTTTGAAATCATTAAAATAAAATCCATAAGCAGGTGGATTTTGCCAAACCCATTCTATCCAAGATAAATAATCATCGCCAAATTTTTGCCCTGTTTTTTTACTTAACAGCTCAATCACTTCCCATAGAAATTGTTTGTCTTGACTCAGCCTAATAAACTCTATTAAAACAGGAATAAACTCAGGTTCCCAAATCTTTTCTACTTGTGCTAATAATTGGTTTTTTAAGTTGGTGTTATTTTCGTGAATTAACCGCGTGAAAATTTTTAACTTCTGATTGTCGGAGATTTTTCTATTCTTTTTGGGCGCTTCCTCCTTATTGACCCAATTAGCTTTAGGTGGATCAACCGTTGCTGTTT
This sequence comes from Saprospiraceae bacterium, assembly GCA_965277445.1. Classification (GTDB taxonomy): domain Bacteria; phylum Bacteroidota; class Bacteroidia; order Chitinophagales; family Saprospiraceae; genus JAFMDF01. The sequence goes on from CBDICY010000013.1 coordinate 2,467,049, forward strand.
TATCCATTTGATAATCATTAAAATAATCAAAGGGCAATTGGTAAGCGACTCTTCGACCCGCCCAAAAGCCATATTCTTTGAGGTCTTTGGTATTTAAAATATTGCCAAATTTATTTAGTAAAATAGCAGGAGCAATTTTAAATAAATAAGAGGTGGCATATTCTACCCTTAACTGAGTTTCTGCCTGCGAACCGCTAAATTTTTGACTCTCTAAACCACCTGGTCGAACGCCTACTGTTTCATGTCGGACTTGCTTGTTTTTCTTATTGATCACCTTTAGGAATTCAGGAAAACGAACTAAATAGACGTCTTCTTGGGGAGCTTTTTGCAAAATTTCTGTTCTCGTTGGTTGGTGGGTCGTTACAAATCCTCTTTCTGTTAAAGTGGACAATTCCATTTCTAATTCATTGGTCGTGAGGGAGTTTTGAATCAAATGAAAGAAAAAGAATTTGGGACTATTTTGGTAAGTTTCTAGTCTGTTTTTTTCAATAGTTACTTTATTTTTGGGTGTTGAAATATCGGTAAAAATCGCTTGTCCCAAATATTCGGAAGATCCATTGGATTTTATATTTAACCTAGTTAATAAATAATTGACTTCATATCCTAAGAAATCATTTTGAATCGTCAATAAATCGACGGCGGTAGTGGTTAATTCCCCCTTTTCTTCTCTAAATCGTAAGACTTCTGGATTTAGAATGGTACATTTTTCTGCGGCTTTATCTTGGCCTAAAAACACCTTTTTAAAGCGTTTATAATTTTTTTTCCACTTATTCGTCCGTTGAGCAGTTACGACTATCTCTGATACATCAAAATTATTAGGCCTCATCCAAATGGTATCCCCTTTATTAAGGCGCTGATAAGTTTGATATCCCAAAGATTGCACTTCATAACTAATATGACTAATCAACAAATCTTCCGTAATTTTTTGTGGAATACTTAATTGGATATGCCCTTTTTTATTTGAGACGGCACCATAAGTGGTGTTAACTAGAAAAGTGTGTACATTCGAGATGGGTTGTTTGGTTGCTTGGTGGTAGAGGTAGAAATCTAGTTGGATACTTTGACCATATAGAGATAGGCTACTTAAGGAACAAAAAACTACGACTAAAAAATAATAATTTTTCATATTGACAGATGCAAAATTAAGAACTACGGACAAGGACTGAGACTCCACTGTAATTGGCCATCATAGCGGCTAAGTTCAAGCTTTACCCTAATTTTTCTAGTTAATTACTAGGAACTACAAATATAAGCAACCAATCGTATAGGTGGAAAGAGGATGGAGAAAGGATAAGTTGATTTTCTTTGGGTTTTGTCTGAATTACTACAGCGGAGAGCTAAATAGGTATAGACTACTCTTATGAAAGAGGTCAGAGGCCAGACCCAAAAATAAATTTTCTGTCAGAATTCAGAAGAGATATTTGTATATTATAAATGTATTAATGTTAAGATAAAAATCTTAGCCATCTGACTTCTGACAGTTTATGTAATAAAGGGTCTGACTTTTAACTTCTTTTATTTTTTTTGGCTTCCCCCTTGTTTTATATTTTAAAATAAGTGTATCTTTGCCATCCAATATCGCGGAGTGGAGCAGTTGGTAGCTCGTCGGGCTCATAACCCGAAGGTCACAGGTTCAAGTCCTGTCTCCGCTACTAAAAAAAATAAAGCCTTGATAATCATTGTGTTATCAAGGCTTTTTCTATTTTCTCAAAAACCTTATTTTTGTATTTTATTCATCCTTCAAAATAGGCAGTTACATAAATGAGCGATTACCAAAGCATTGGTTATACCAAAAAAACATACGGCGTTAAAGGGGAATTGAAATTAAATATCCCTGATAAAAATTTAGAAGATTTTGCCCAAGCAGAAGTACTATTTTTATCGGTTAACGGTAGAAAAATACCTTATTTTGTAGAGGCGATTAAATTTGAAAACCCTTTTACGGTAAAATTTGAAGACATTAATACTAAAGAAGCGGCCATTGAATTGACGGGCACCGAAATATTTATGCGGACCAAAGATTTGTTGCCAGCAACCGAAAAGGTGTTGGAAATAGCAACCTTAAAGTATGAAAAGTATATAAATTTTAAAATTGAAGATAATACACAGGGTCTGCTTGGAGAAATTGAAGCGATTGTTGAGTATCCACAGCAAGAAATGGGCGTGTTAACAATCAAAGAAAAAGAAGTCCTGATTCCTTTAAATGAACAACTAATTATTTCGATTGAAATGGACACTAAGGTGATTTTGATGGACTTGCCAGAGGGATTGTTGGAGTTAGAGTAGGGGAATTAGGTTCAATTCTAGTTGTTCCCATTCAAATTGCGATTGAGGTTGAAATCTTTTTAATTTTTTCCTTTAGAAGTTTGGTATTGTAGTTTGGAAGTGATTTTTCAATAGCAATAGCAATAGCAATATTACTTTGTCACCAATAACACAGTTTCTACCGTTTTAAACCCATAAAAATTGGTAAGACTTTCTGAAAAAGATAAGATTTCTACGTTAAACCCTGCCAAAGACAACCTGTTTTGTAAAGCGGAAACACTATAAATTCTGACATGATCTTTTTGGCCAAAATGTTTTAAGCGATCTGTTGGCGATTGAATTCGAGCATCTTCATAAATACTACCTGATTTGAAAGGTGTTTGTATCAAACCTTTTCCTCCTTTTTTGGTGACTCGATATAATTCTTCCATTGCTTTTTGGTCGGATTCAATATGTTCTAACACATGATAGGCGATAAAAAAATCAAAAGTGTGACTGGCTACTTCGATATTGGTTAAATTATATTGATGAGTGGCTTGAAATTCTTTTTCAAAATCGGAACTAATATATTGTAAATCAGGATATTGAACTAGTTTTTTGTGTAAGCTAGTTGGTGGAGAAAAATGTAATAATTTGCCTTGTAGGAATTGGTGTTTTTGTAAAAGTTGAAATAATCTCCTAGTTCTGGGTAAGCTACCGCAGTTAGGGCATAATAAATCATTATTGTCTAATCTGATAAAGGATTTTAATTGAGCTTGACAAATCGTACATTGATAATTTTTTCCTTTATAAAACCAATAAATAATTTTCCGAAAGCGGTTTTTATGTTGCTGCCACCAAACTTTAGGAATAATGCTTTTAAGACTATTTTTTAAGGTTGAATACATTTTAGCACATTAGTGTTTATTCTAAATAAAATCGTACGAAAAATTTTTAATACTGATAATCAAGGAGTTACCCTCAACCAAAATTCAAAATTTTTCATTCAGAATTAAGCCTATCAGCTTGGAAATAGACGTCAGAAACCAGACCATTTATTACATGAATTGTCAGTAGTCAGCTTTTAGAATTGTAAATTAACAATTAAATAGTTAGTCAAACCTACGAACTTTTTCGCAATTGAATTTTTAATAAACTAGGTGTTATTGTTTTTGATTTAAAAAAATGGGGCAGCTTATTCAATTTACTGAAAATGGTACCTATTTTACTGTTTGGATAAACTTATTAAAAAAGGCGGGAAAAATTTGAATTTCATCATTAAAAAATACCAAAGAAATCAAAATGTTATAAAACCTTCCACTTTCTGTGATAGTTCTGTGATACTAAAACCCTAATTTTGTGGGAATAAAGTAACCAAGTACTGATAACATATTACACGATTATTCCAAAATTAATAATAACCTAACTGCACCCCATAGTTTTGTTTGCACCTTTGAATTATCGTATATTACAAAATAGTAGAAAAGTGGGTAGGATGGAGTTTCGAAAAAAAAAAATAACAAGATTTTTAACTAAACCAAAACCGGTCAAAACGACCATTGCTATGAAGAAAGTACTAGTAGTTGAAGATGACCCCAATATTGTTAATCTTTTAGAAATTCATTTACAAGATTTAGATTGTGAGGTAGATAAGGCTATGGATGGGAAACTTGGATTGGAAAAAGGATTGACGAATAAATATGATTTAATCCTACTGGATGTCATGTTACCTTATAAAGATGGCGTTGAAATATGTCGAACTTTAAGGGCAAAAGATATCCGAACGCCCATACTTATGTTAACGGCTCGATCAGAAGAAATAGATAAAGTATTGGGCTTAGAAATGGGGGCAGATGATTACATCACCAAACCCTTTAGTATTCGAGAGTTTATTGCTAGAGTGAAAGCCATTTTTAGAAGAATGGATTTAATAGAAAGTGTGGAGAAAGTTGTGGGTAATAACACGACAAAATTAGACTTTGGGGATTTAAAAATAGATACAGATCTTAGGAAAGTAACCATCAAATCTGAAAGAGTAGAACTATCCCCTAAAGAATTTGAGTTATTGACGCTATTGGCGGCTAATCCAGGGAAAAGTTATGATCGATCTAAATTACTGAACCTTGTGTGGGGCTACGATTTTGATGGCTTTGAGCATACCGTCAACTCACATATTAATCGACTAAGAAATAAAATAGAACCAGATATACAAAAACCTACCTATATTTTAACGACTTGGGGCGTAGGGTATCGGTTTAATGAGGAATTATAGGGGATATTTAAGTTTCCTAAATTTATAAACACAGAACAGATTGGCATGAAATATTTATATTGGAAAATTTCAGGAGCTTTACTTTCTCTTTTGGTTATATTGGGTTTGGTCTTTGTTTTGATTACAGGTTTTATTGCACAGGAATACTTGCAAGAAACCAACCAAATGCTTTATGGAGGGATTGCTAAAAGTATGACTAAGGAAGTAACGCCTTTTGATACAGATGGCACTACCAAGAAAGCGGTTATTCAAGATGTAATGCATTCCATGATGGTGACAAACCCAAGTATTGAGGTTTATTTATTAGATCCAACAGGAAAAATTTTGGAGTACGTCTCTCCGTATAAAGAAATAGAAATAGAAAGCGTTGATTTGCATCCGGTAGAAGCGTTTTTGGCTAAATCACAAGTATTACCGATAAAAGGGGACGACCCTAGATTTGCAGGACAGAAAAATGTTTTTTCAGCGGCCCCTATTATGGAAGGGGATCAATTATTGGGTTATTGGTATGTAATTTTAGCGAGTCAAAAAGAAGCAGCGGTTGCTGCGGATTTGATCCATTGTTACATACCTAAAATTAGTATTCAATTATTTATGTTAGCCTTAATTGGTGCGCTGATTATTGGTTTAATTGCCATCTGGTTTTTGACTAAAAATTTACGCCAATATGTAGAAACAGTTACTCGATTCAAGGATGGAGATTTAAAAGCTAGAGTTTGCCACGACACTAAAGGAGATTTTCCTATCCTTGGAGAAACATTTAATACGATGGCAGATACCATTGTTGCGAATATTGAGGAATTAAAATCTGTTGAAAATTTAAGGCGAGAATTGATTGCTAATGTGTCACATGATTTGCGAACACCTTTAGCAATAATGCAAGGTTATGTCGAAACTTTATTGATGAAAGAGGAGACCATTACCACCGAAAATCGGCAGAAATACTTAAACATCATTCTAAATAGTTCAGAAAAATTAGCCGACTTAATCAAACAACTTTTTGAATATTCGAAATTAGAAGCAAGACAGATTGAACCGCAAAAAGAACCTTTCCAATTAACAGATTTAGTCCAAGATGCTTTTTCAAGATATCAAGTACTAGCTAAGGATAAAAATATTACGGTAAAAGTGGAACACGCAGAAGATTTGCCCATTGTTTTTGCAGATGTTTCTTTGGTAGAAAGAGTCATTCAAAACTTAATGGATAATGCCTTAAAATTCACATCTGAATCTGGAACGGTGACTATTGGATTAGAAGAATTAAAAGATGGGGTTCAGATTAAAATAGCCGATACAGGACCAGGTATTCCCGAAGAAGATCAAGCATTTATCTTCGATCGTTACCGAAAAATTAACAAAACATCGACCCAAACTTCTAATAATGGTGCTGGATTGGGCTTAGCCATTGTTAAAAAGATTTTAGAATTGCACAATGCTAATATCCGAGTCCAGAGTAAAGTGAATGAAGGAACTGCCTTTACTTTTGCTTTGCCTACTTATGTGGGGTAGACTAAGAAATAAGTATATGAGTATATGAAAAAATGAAGGATTTCATTATGCGGGGTTAGTGTAATTTTGAACTTACCAAATTTAAGAATTCCGCCCTTGTTTTTTGTGTTTTGAAAGCACCTGTAAAAGCAGAAGTAGTGGTTACGGAATTTTGTTTTTGCACTCCACGCATCATCATACACATATGACGTGCCTCCATGACGATCGCCACTCCTAAGGGCTTTAAGGTATCTTGGATACAGTTTAAAATCTCATGGGTTAAGCGTTCTTGAACTTGCAGGCGTCGAGCAAACACATCTACCACTCTTGGTATTTTACTTAAACCAACGATTTTGCCATCTGGAATATAAGCGATATGCGCTTTGCCAAAGAAAGGCAACATGTGATGCTCACAAAGCGAGTAAACTTCGATGTCTTTAATAATCACCATCTCGTTATAATCTTCGGAAAACATGGCAGATTGTAAGATAGCGGCAGCATCCATATCATAGCCTTGCGTTAGAAACTGCATGGCCTTTGCTGCTCTCTCTGGTGTTTTTAATAAACCTTCTCTTTCTGGATTTTCTCCTAATTTTGCCAATAAGCCATGAAATTTTTTGGATAAATCAGTAGTAACTGCTTTAGAATATTGTTCTGTTTTTTTGTAACTCACGTTTTCTTTTGTGTAGGATATTGAAAAAATCAGTAGAATAGAATCAATCAATATGAGTGTTCAAAATAATTGAATTTTAGGATAATTCCTTTATTAATCCCAATCAACTATTCGCCAAGATATTCGGCAAAAATATTTTCTGTTTCATATAGTTTAATGGAATGCAATTGACAACCTTTAATATGGGGTGCTAATTGTTTCCAAATAATAATAACCAAATTTTCGGTCGTTGGTTGTGTATTTTTAGAAATAAATTTGACATCTTTATTCAAATTGGAATGATCAAGATGCGTTAGTACTTCTTTTTTTATTAAATTGCTCAACACTTTAGCATCCATCACAAAGCCTGTATAAGGGTCAGGTGTTCCTTTTACCGTAACAAAAAGCTCAAAGTTATGGCCGTGAAAATGCTTATTGGCACATTTACCAAATACTTTTCTATTTTTCTTTTTCGACCAATCCTTGACCCATAATTTATGCGCTGCATTGAATCTTTCCCGCCTTGTTAGATAAACTGTTGCCATCTTTTATAATTAACTGATTGACGATGTACGGTTGATGGTACCTACCTTTCTATACTTGATACAAGATTGATTGAATGCCTATCTATCTGCCAAGCTATCTTTGATACCCCCCTTCAATCTTTCTTCTTAAAATAAGTGCGCAAAAGTACGAAGAAATGAATTTTTAGTCGGGTTTTTTCTACTTTTGTTAGTGGAAGTTTTTTGACAGGAACATTTTCTCCGAAATAAGGCATTCAATTATTAAATTTAAATGAAATCAAAAGCGTTTCTGTGTACCCAATTAAATGATTTTATACAGAAAGATAAATTTTCAAGAGAATCATGGAATAATAGAGGATTGATTCCTTCTGAAACAAAATTATCGAATTATTTGAACAGGAGTTTGAATGGTTGTGCTAAAATGCTGATGCAACTAGTCAATCGTGATGGAACAAAAAAAGAGTTAAAAAAAGCGCTAAAAATAGGCCTGAAAAATCTTAAGAAAGGAAAATTAGACACAGAAGAGAAAGAAATAGTCTGCGATTATTTTTTTGACTTATCAGAAATAGTAGAAATTGATTTTTCTAATAATTTAAACACATGGCTCTACGGTCGATTTTTTAGTTTAATGGTACGATTATTTGGAAAGAAATAATATTTATTGACTTTTGTCAAATATATAAAAACGAGAAAATTACATTTATTCATAGCAGTTATCAAATTATAGGCCCAATCTTATTAAAGTAAGGATAAAAAATAGACAACTTAAACTCGCGAGGAATCTAGAGTAAGTTGTCCAAGTTATTTTTATTCGTTACTAGGCCAGTAATTTAATACCTCAAATTCGACAAGTTTATCTAGCTGGTTGACACTTACTTATATCGACCTTTCAGGGCTAATTAAGTCTCAACTACTTTTAGTTTTTAGATAAACTTGTCTCAAATCCCAATACAAATTGGCAAAAAGATCTACAACAGCTAAACCGAAAGTAAAAAAGGTTACGCCCTTAATGCAGCAGTACTTTGGGGTAAAAGCAAAACATCCTGGGGCTATTTTATTATTTAGAGTAGGAGACTTTTATGAGACCTTTGGGGAAGATGCCATTACAGCTTCAAAAGTGCTCAATATTATCCTAACCGCAAGGAATAATGGTGGAAGTCAAATAGAATTGGCAGGGTTCCCTTATCATTCGATGAATACCTATTTACCCAAGCTAGTGCGAGCAGGTTATCGGGTAGCTATATGTGAGCAATTAGAGAAACCAAGTAAGGAAAAAAAGATTGTTAGAAGAGGCGTAACCGAGATCGTCACACCGGGCGTAACGACCCACGAAAATATTTTAGATCATAAATCGAATAATTACTTAGCGTCCGTTGCCTTTGGTAAAAAAGGAAAAATGGGCGTTTCTTTTCTCGATATTTCGACGGGAGAGTTTTTAGTAAGTGAAGGTCCTTTACCTTATATTGATAAATTAATTCAAGGTTTTAAACCTACCGAAGTTATTTATTCCAAAGATTTTCGCCAGCAATTTGAGAAGGAGTTTGGCGATAAATTATACACTTTTACCTTAGATGAATGGGTTTATATGCCCGATTATACGCGGGAAAAACTACTGGATCATTTCAAAGTACAATCTCTAAAAGGGTTTGGCGTAGAAGAAATGAAATTGGCACAAATTGCAGCGGGGGCATCCTTGCATTATTTAGCAACAACAGAGAATACAAATCTAAAGCACATTAATACCATTGGTAGAATTCACCAAGATAAATATGTTTGGTTAGATCGCTTTACGATTCGGAATTTAGAATTGGTCTACAGTAACCATGAATCAGGTGTGCCGCTTATTAATATTTTGGATAAGACGGTTTCTCCAATGGGGGCTAGATTGCTCAAAAAATGGGTGGTATTGCCTTTGAAATCTAGAGAAGCCATTGAAGCACGATTGGATATGGTGGATTACTTTTTACAGCATGGAGAAATTACCGAAGAAATTGAAATAGGCATTCGACAAATTGGTGATTTAGAGCGCCTAATTTCTAAAGTGCCTCTAGGTAAAATTGCCCCAAGAGAAATCGTACAAATTCATCGCGCCTTGTCGGTGATTCACCCGATGAAATTTTTGTTAACGGGTACAGCAAATGCCTTTTTACAAAAAATGGGCGATGGCTTAAACCCATGTCAAAAATTAAAGGAACAAATTGCAAAATGGATCAAACCAGAACCACCTGTGAATCTGGCAAAAGGAGGCGTGATTGAAGATGGAGTCAATAAAGAATTAGACGAATTAAGACATATCGTCAAGAATAGCCAGGATATTTTAGAAAGTATTCGAGTAAAAGAAGCTGCTGAAACAGGGATTGATAATTTAAAAATCGCTTTTAATAATGTCTTTGGCTATTATTTAGAAGTGACGAATAAATATAAAAACAAAGGGTTAGTTCCAGAAAACTGGGTTAGAAAACAAACCTTAACCAATGCCGAACGGTATATTACAGAGGAACTTAAAGTATTGGAAACCAAAATTTTATCTGCCCAAGAAAAGATTTTGGTCTTAGAAGAACGGTTGTTTAAAGAATTGGTAGAAGTCATAAGTGGCTATATTCAACCAATTCAATTCAATGCCAATATTATTGCCCAATTAGATTGTTTATTGTCTTTTTCTAAAGTCGCTGCTAAACAAAACTATTGCCGACCTACAATTAACGATAGTACCGTTATAGAAATCAAACAAGGTCGCCATCCAGTTATTGAGCAACAATTAGCATTGGGCGAATCTTACGTACCCAATGACGTCTTTTTAGATTCCGACACCCAGCAAGTAATGATGATTACCGGCCCTAATATGGCAGGTAAATCCGCTTTATTACGTCAAGTAGCTTTGATTAGTTTAGTCGCACAGATGGGGAGTTTTGTACCTGCGGCAAGTGCTAATTTGGGTATTGTAGATAAGGTATTTACGAGGGTAGGAGCATCCGATAATATTTCTTCTGGGGAATCTACTTTTATGGTAGAAATGAATGAAACGGCGAGTATTATGAATAATATCTCTGACCGTAGTTTAATTTTATTAGATGAAATTGGTCGAGGCACGAGTACTTACGATGGTATTTCAATTGCGTGGTCTATCGCTGAATTTCTGCACAATAATGGAACGGCTCGACCTAAAACTTTATTTGCGACCCATTACCATGAACTAAATGAATTAGCGAATAAATTTGATCGTATCAAGAATTTTAATATTGCCACGAAAGAGGTTGGTCAAAAAGTAATTTTCCTAAGAAAATTAGTGCCAGGGGGTAGTCATCATAGTTTTGGTATTCATGTGGCTAAAATGGCAGGAATGCCTAGAAGTATCGTTGAAAGAGCGGCGCATATCCTCACACAATTAGAACAAAAAACAGTGGAGGGCAACGAGAATACCGATGGTGTAAAAACAAAACCAGCCAACACCCAACAAATTGCGCCAGAAAATTATCAACTGAGTATTTTTGAAACGGTTGATCCTGTTTTGGGCAAGTTGAAGGAACAATTAGAAGATTTACAGATTAATTCTATGACGCCTATTGAATGTATGATGAAGTTGAATGAGTTGAAAAAGTTGTTAGATGATTGAGTATGAAGCTTTTGTGCGTTCCTCATAATTTTGATGGTAAGATTGTCAGATTGTTTGACTGTGATAAATCGCAAAAACAATCAAATAATCTGACAATCATTTCTGGTTTTGTTAGGAAATGATTTTTATTGTAGGCAAGGACTCAGTAATGCTACCATTTCCCTTCTTATTAATTTTGAAAATAACATCTTTTGTAGTCGTAAATAATAGTACAGATGAAAAAGACTTTTTAAGATGTGACCTCACGACCATAAAAGCTTCTTCTAATGTAAGCTCATCTTCCTGATCTTCGGTTTCTACAGAACGGTAGCGCAATTTAAGTAAGACCTTAAAGTCATCTTCAGCATAAATGGGTCTGACAAATATATTTCTCAAGTTAGGCTTGCCAATGGTCTTTGCCATCGTTAATTTTGCAAAGCTACCTGCTGCTACACTTTCTATTACCTGTTTCCAAAAAAGGTCAAACGCTTCTAAATAGGGCATAAACTAAAGATTGATAAAAAAGTATTTTGTTGTTCAAAAGTAATGATAATTTTTATCTAGCGCTTCAAATCCATTCCTCATTCCACTATTTCTTAGAAGACAAAAATAATTTATTTATCACCCTTGTATTATCCTCAACAATACTCAATATTTCTGCCAATTCATTAGGCGTATATTCTCTTCTAATAGTTTCTATATCTCCTTCTATGAGTCCATCTCTAATCGACCAAATACCGATCAATTCATAATAGGTCTCATTGGCGATACTATCATCGTAGTTCAATTCCTCCAGAATATACTTAGCGGAATCCTCATCGGTTGCGTCAATAGCTAATTTCTGGGCAAGCTTCCTGATGCTCCGTTCCAGATGAATAAACGCAGTTGTTAATTCTTTTTCAAACTTAGATTTAACAATATAATGTTCCACTTTTTTAGCTGCGGGAACTAAAGAATCAAAGGAAGTGTCATATAGGTCTTCAAAGAATTTATTCGCATTGATGATAAAAATCATCTTTTCGTTTAAACTGAATGTTTTAGATATGTAATGTTCATAAGGTTTCTTATTGGATTGTAACCAATCTCCTTTTGCAACATCGAAAGTAAGAAAAAGGACATCTTGCTTATTTTCATGGGAATACTTTAACATTTCATGATATATAAAATAATCGCCGTAAGGAAATTTTGGTTTTTCCAATATATCTCCCTTTCCTGGGAAAGATTTGTGTGGTTCGGCTTTACTATTGTGTGGATCAATGGTGCTGTGTAAAAAATCAAATTCCTTCTTTAGAAATTTTTTCTCGGAAGTAGACAAATTATTAATTTGTTTAAAGTTAGATAATATGTCCAATAATTCCTCCTCGACAACTTTGGGATTTCCCGTATCTTCTGTTGCTTCAGGTGCAATTTGTAACTCAAACAGAAGATTAGCTAATGCATCCGTAGCATCCGTTAGTTGTGCGGCTGGTAGATTTGCATAGCGTTTCATTACCTCTTTCTTATTTCTAATAAATTCTTGCTGTACTTGTTTTGTTAAGACAATCTGATCTTTTCTTTCTAGGAAGAATTTATGCAAAAGCGCTCTTCGTTCTGGGGAAACGGTATAGCCTCTTAATAAGACATTGGTATCTAAAAAGATAGGAATAGTTGTATTTAAGTTAACCGCAGCTTGCAGGTTATTAGCATAATAAGTTAAGGCTGTCTGATGGTCAGGCAATTCAGGTTTCCCCTCAATGGTATGGAAGCTATATCCTTTTTCAATTATGGATTTACTATCGGACACATTATTTCTTTTTTCTTAACGATCGAGAATGCTCTCGGCTACAAAGAATAGCGACCAAATGGAAGCCATTGTCTTTGTCTAATTCTGATCAAAATTAAGCAATATACATCAATAAACAATATTCACCGATTTCAAAGTCGTATAATTATAAACCCCTACTTTCCCTAATTCTCTGCCAATTCCAGATTGTTTATACCCACCCAAAGGTAAATTTGGATCAGACCGAACAGGTGAATTAACATAAACGACCCCTGCTTCTAAACGGTTAATCATCGCCATTGCCTTAGAAATATCCTTTGTCCAAACCGTAGCAGCTAAGCCCAATTGACTATCATTCGCTAAGCGCAACGCATCTTCCATGTCTTCAAAAGGAACGGCGGCTAAAACAGGTCCAAAAATTTCCTCTGTAATAATTTGTTTATCATTATCTGTGGCACTAAAAATGGTTGGTGCCAAATAAAAGCCTTTATCCTTTGGATTCGCTACGCCACCAGAAATGAGGGTAGCACCTTCTTCCATTCCTGTATGAATATAACCACGTACTTTTTGTAAATGTCCTTTAGAAACGAGTGGACCTAATTGAGCAGTTTCATCAAAACCATGTGATATTTTCATTTTCTTAGCGGCGTGACTAATATCTGTTAAAACCTTATCAAATACTTTTTTTTGAATGTAAACCCTTGATCCAGCCACACAAACTTGACCTTGGTTTCTAAAAATACCAGCCGCTACACCGTTGGCAGCAAAGGCTAAGTCCTCAGCATCATTAAAGACAATAGCAGGCGATTTTCCACCTAATTCTAATGAAACACCCGTAACATTATCCATTGCAGTTTTGCCAATAATCTTCCCCGTATAAGTGGAACCTGTAAAAGTGATTTTTTTAACATCTGGATGGGCGGTCAGACGTGCGCCAGTTGTGGGACCGTTTCCTGTAATGACATTCAGTACCCCTGGTGGCATACCTGCTTCCATTGCTAATTCCGCTAATAATAAAGCAGATAAAGGGGTTTCCTCCGAAGGTTTAAGCACGACTGTACAACCCGCAGCTAAGGCAGGAGCGACTTTCCAAGCGGCAATAGAAAGGGGGAAATTCCAAGGAACAATGGCGGCAACTACGCCAATAGGTTCTCGTTTAGTAAAAGCAAAGTTTTGTCGGCCACCTTTTTGTGGTTGGGAAATATCAAGTGTTTCTCCTTCTATTTTTGTTGTCCAACCCGCATAATATCGAAAGGTTTTTGCTGCGCCACCTGCATCAGAAGACCGAGCATCTTTGATTAATTTACCATTTTCTAGCGTAACCAATTGCGCTAAGCTTTCCGAATGTTCGGTGATTTTTTCCGCTAAACGATATAAAATTTTCCCTCTATCATCTGGACTCATTGTTCGCCAATCACTATTGTATACAAAGGCTTTTTTAGCGGCCCTTACTGCTTGATTGACTGTTTCTTTTGAACCTAAAGCTACCTTACCAATTTCTGCTTCCGTAGCTGGATTGATAACGGAGATTTGCTGATTAGATTCAGCGTTTGTATATGCCCCATTAATAAAATGTTGGTGGTTTTTCTTAGTTAAAAATTTAGTTAATCTATCGGTAAATTGTATCATTTTTGTGAATTATTGTTTTTGAGGCTCTGATAATAATTGGATGGTTGACTTTCAGTCAACCTGTTATTTTTTGAACATCAATATTTTAGGGGTTGTATCAAAACATTCGGCAAATATTTTTTAGCCGAATAAAATTTCAAAATCCTCTCCCTAACCCCCTCCAAAGGGGGAAAAGTTCTGTGCAATTTGAAAAATCAGAACTTTTAATGGCGGATTTTTTCAAAACGGGTCTTTTGATACAGTCTCTGTTATTTTTTGAACATCAATATTTTAGGTTGACTAAAAGCCAACCATCCTGCTTGATGAAGCGAAATTTGTCAAAGCCCCACCCAATTAAAACTTTGGTAAATAATTGAGCATGGCCAAAATATGGCAAATACCTATTACTAAACTGAGTATTAAAATAATTACTAAAAGTGGTTGACCACCAGATAACCGATAATGGGTCTTTTTATCAGCAGCTCTAAATTTTTGCACCATTAAAAAGGGTAAAATAAAATAACCTAGAATGACCATTAAACCGGCAAATCCAATAGCTGCAATAAATCCATGCGGGAAAAACAAACTAGCCAATCCTGGAGGGAGAAAAGTAATACAAGCAGTATAAAACCTTCCTTTTGCATTATTCTCAAAACCAAATCTATCAGCGATATAATCAAATAAGTTCAAACCAACGCCTAAAAAAGAAGAGATAATGGCACAATTAGAAAAGAACGTTAAAGCGGATTGAATGGTTGAGTTTCCTATCTTATGCTCTAAAGCGCCAACTAGATCCCCCATATTGCCACCAGCCGCATTAATGGGTATAAATTCAGGTCTAGTGATGATACCAAAACAAATACTAATCCAGACGAGATAAGTAATAAGGGCTAAAATAGACCCATAAAATAAACTCCCTTTAATTTTTGGAATGTCTAAACCATAATATTTATACAGACTAGGAACCATAGAGGAAAACCCAAAAGAAGTAATAAAATAGGGGAGTGCTGCCCAAAGATAAGGCGTATAGGAATTATCGGTTGCAGCAGTTGCAAATAATTGATTGGGGATAATATGACTGGTAGCGCCTGAAACAGAAATAATAAAACTTACCACCATGGCTGCTACTAAGATAGTCGAAATCCGACCAACACTTACCGTACTTAGCCAAACAATTCCCGCTAATAAACAACCAAAGAGTAGCCCTAAAACACCTTGTGACCAAAAGGCACTTGTAGAGGCCGTATCTAATTGTAGCGTATGTGCCATCATATTTCCGAAAGCACTAAAATAAGCGTACAGTAAGATATAGAGCAAAAAACCAATGGAAATACCCATCACTAAACTTCCCGCTTTGCCTAATAAATCGAAGGTATATCGGTTAAAACTGGCGCCGACTGGAAATTCTAAACTTACTTCTAGGATCATCAGAGAAGATAGATAGCTCATTGCCCAGACAACAAAGAAACTAACTAAAGTCAGCGGAAACCACATACCAGAAGAAACAATTGGTAAAGAAAACATGCCTGCTCCAATAGCGGAACCTGCGGTCATCATCGCACCAAATAATAAAGGTTTTTTAGAGGAAGTACTCATTATTTTTTCATTTTGCGCAGCCCAGATAAATATCTTGACTCTCGTACCTAGATTTGAGTTTGTCTAAAATTTCTTCACTTTCGCTCAATTATGGGAGTTTAGACCAGCTCTTAAATGCCTAAAGGTAATCTAGATATTGTAGAAAAAAAATTATTCGACCACTTCGTCTACAATCCCATTTCGCAAAACCCCAATTCCAGCAGCTTCTACTTCCACCAGATCTCCCGGTTTTAAATAAATAGGTGGGTCAAATCTTGCACCAGCGCCATTGGGAGTTCCCGTAGAAATCATATCTCCAGGCTTCAATGTCATAAAGGAACTCAGATAAGAAATGATGTAATCAAAAGGAAACATTAGGTTGGACGTATTGTCATTTTGACGAATTTCGCCATTTATTCTAGTTTGAATAGGTAAATTCGTGTAATCTGATACTTCATCTGCGGTCATCATCCAAGGCCCAATAATGCCAGAATTATCAAAATTCTTACCTTGTGTCACATTAAATTTAGCATGTCGCACCCAATCTCTTAAAGTTCCTTCATTCATTAAAGTCAAACCAGCAATATGATTCAAAGCCGCTTCTTGTGGAATTCTTCGACCACCTTTTCCAATAATAATAACAATTTCCCCTTCATAATCTAATTTATTTGACTCTGGAGGGCGCACCATATTTTGCTGATGCCCAGAAAAAGAATCTAAATACCGCAGAAAGACACTTGGATATTTTGGCAAAGCCGAATTGTCTTTATATTCGGCATTTCGTTTAGCATAATTGACTCCAATACAGACAATTTTTTGACCGGTAATAATGGGCGGTAAATATTCAATTTCTGACTCAGAATAAACGACAGGTAAAGCTGAAGCTATTTCCTTTAATCGATCCATCGCATCTAATTCTATCCATTTTCTCAGGTCATTTCCATGTACGGCTCCAATATCTGTTAAGCCAATGCCACCATCTGCTGTTTCTACTACTGAGCCATAAGTTATTCTATCGTTTACTTTATACGTTGCAAATTTCATTTATTTGTTTTTTTATTTTACTCAGTTAAAATTTTCTTATTATTAATAATTTGTAATTAATTATTGATAACTTTTATCCACTTTATTCCACACCGCCCCAGCACATATACTTGATTTCCAAGTAATCATCCATCCCATATTTTGACCCTTCTCGACCAAATCCACTTTCCTTAATTCCGCCAAAAGGAGCCACAGCGGTAGAAATCATCCCTGTATTAATACCAACCATACCGTATTCTAAGGCTTCGGCAATACGCCAAATTCTAGCATAATCTCGACCGTAGAAATAGGATGCTAAACCATAAGGTGTGTCATTGGCTAATTCGATGACTTCAGTTTCTGTTTTGAATTTAAAAATAGGGGTAATTGGCCCAAATATTTCTTCTTTGAAAGCCAACATTTTTCGATTGGCATTGGCAATAACCGTTGGTTCAAATAGTAACGAATCCGTACCACCATGTCGTTGACCACCCGTCATTAATTCGCCTCCTTTCTTAACAGCATCTGCCACCACTTTTTCAACAGAAACGACTGCTTTTTCTTCTATCATTGGCCCTATGACGACGTCTGTGTCTACACCATTTCCGATTGTCAATTCCTTTACTGCAACCGTATATTTGGCTAAGAATTCGTCGTAAACACCTGTTTGAACAAATAAACGATTGGTGCAAACACAAGTCTGTCCTGCGTTCCGATATTTGGAAGCAATTGCGCCCTGTACGGCAAGATCAACATCAGCATCATCAAAAACTATAAAAGGTGCATTTCCGCCTAATTCCATAGATACTTTTTTGACGGTATCCGCACATTGTTTTAGCAAAATTTTACCGACCCTAGTAGAACCAGTAAAAGATAATTTCCGAACTAATTTATTCTTGGACATTTCTTTGCCAATACCACTTGCGTCTTTAGACACTAAAATATTCACTACGCCAGGAGGAAAACCCGCACGATCTGCCAATTCCGCTAATGCTAAAGCAGATAAAGGCGTCAATTCTGAAGGCTTAATAACCACCGTACAACCAGCTGCTAATGCTGGCGCTACTTTCCGAGTGATCATCGCATTCGGAAAATTCCAGGGCGTAATGGCAGCAACTACACCAACAGGTTGTTTAATCGCAGTAATCCGTTTATCTCGGTGATGCCCAGGGATTACATCTCCATAAACCCGCCTAGTTTCTTCTGCAAACCATTCCACAAAAGAAGCACCGTATTTGATTTCTCCTAATGCTTCTGCCAATGGTTTACCTTGTTCCAACGTTAAAATATGCGCCAATTCTTCTGCATGTTCCATCTGCAATTCGTACCATTTTCGCAAAATAGCAGCCCGTTCATGTGCTGCATATTTTTTCCAAACTTTAAAGGCATCACTTGCTGCTTGAATGGCTGCTTTGCATTGACTTCTGGATAAGGATTCGACTTCTGCAACCAATGATCCATCATAAGGATTGGTTACTTTTAATTTGGTATCTCCTTTTACCCATTGTCCGTTTATGTATGATTTGGTATGTATTAGATTCATGTTTATTATATGTTTACCCTGTTCCATAGGACGAAGTCCTATGTTATGATATGCCGCTCTTTCAGGGCTGAAAAAAGGCTAATTACTTTTCCTTTTTCGATAAACAGGTCATTAATTAGCTAGTAAAGCTCATCAACTCATATACTATATACTCATTGCTTACCGAATCGAATTTTGAGTCAAATCCAATCCTTTTATCAACTCCTTTATTTCGGTAGATAAAATGATTTGCTTGGCTTTTACCTCAGATGCAAAATATTCCGCTAGTAAATCCATGCCTATTTTGGAAAATTTTTTTAAGACTTCCTTACTTCGCCCTTCTCTTAATCGAATGAATAGATTCGCCATTTTATAGTTTGGATTTCCATCAATAATATAATAATCATCAGAGGCAGCTACCCTGCATTTAATGCCTAGTTTTGGGGCATGTCCAGTTGCTACTAATTGATCCGTTAATTTCTCAAAAAAGTTTTGAAAATCAATCTTTACATTGGAAGTGCATTCAAGGGTTATGTGTGGCATTTTTTTTCAATTTTTAATTTAAAATTCTCAATTTTCAATTTTCAAATGGATATTAAGTTGTCAAAAGCAGATTCACTCCATTTTTGAAAATTTTAAATTCTAAATTGAAAATTGAAAATTGCCAAGTTCTATTCTGCAATAATAGGTTGGGCTTCCATTTTGGCTTCCAAAACAGGTGTACCATTGAACGTACTCCCTTCTTCAAACCAACTTCTTGGAGCAGGTGCCCCCCAAAGGGTTTGTCGTTGCGGATCTCTTAAATCCCAGCCCAAAGGTTCTAAATCAGGGTCAACGGTTAGATAATCACAAGTGTAAATTTCAATTCTGTGACCATCTGGGTCTCGAATATACAAGAAAAAAGCATTAGAAATCCCGTGTCTACCTGGCCCTCTTTCTATATTGTCAACATATCCTGTAGTAGACATGACGTCTAGCAAATGTATGATATTTAAAGCAGTTGGTACCCAAACAGCGGAATGGTGTAATCTTGGACCATCCCCATTGGTTAATGCCATATCGTGGACATTTCCTTTGCGATGCATCCAAGCTGCCCACATTTCGCCTTTTTCGGTGGTGGTGTATTCCGTTAGTCTAAATCCTAATTCTCGGACAAAAAACTCATAGGTTTCTTGGGCATTTGGCGTAAATACATTGAAATGATCAAAACGTTGTGGATGCATGCCTTGGTAGGCGGCATATTGTCGTTTCATATCCTTTACCTTCGTCATTCTAGCATAAAATTCTAAAATAAAACCTTGTGGGGTAACGACTTTTAATGTTCTATCTTCTTTGTACTTTTTTACCCATTTAGTAGCTACTTTTAACTTGTCTAAATGTGCTTTTAGGGCATCTAAATCTTTTTCAAAAGCTACTTTAAAACCAACGGCTAATACTTCGGATTTATCCGCTTTTCTAAGAATATAGGAATGATGCTGTTGTTCTTCCAAACATCTTAAATAGATGGCATCTTCTGTCTTTTCCGTTAAGATAAAACCTAACGTATCTACATAAAATTTTTGTGACGCATCCAAATCTTTTACCGCATACTCAACGTGACTACAGCGGATGATATTAAATGGTAAATCGAAATTATGTGGTATTAATCCCATTATTTTAGTTTTGTAATAGTTTAAAATAAAATATAAACTTCAACCTCAACTTCAATTTCAAAGGCAAAAACGAAATGCTGATTCTCTAGCAGATCTTACGAGCCTATCTTCATAGTCATAGATTTTTTCAAATTTTTCCATTTTCATTTATGTGTTTTGTTTTGTTTTGTTTTTGAAGTTGAAATTGAGGTTGATTAGTTTACATTCCTCCAAGCTTCGGAATCGGATGATCCCCCAAAGCCACCGAAATATTCTTGGTTTCCATATAAAATTCAAAGCTATATTCTCCGCCGTCTCTTCCAATACCGCTATTCTTGACACCTCCAAAAGGAGCGGGTAAATGCCGTACATTCTGCGAATTGATCCACACCATTCCAGATTCTACATTCAATGCCATTCGATGTCCTTTGGCAGAATCCTTCGTCCAAATGTATGCCGTTAAACCATAATTAACGGAATTAGCGATTTCAACGGCTTCTTCCTCTGTTTCAAAGGGAATAACGGTTAAAAAAGGCCCAAAAACTTCTTCTTGGGAGATGCGCATATCTTTGGTGGCATCTCCAAAAAGGGTAGGATTGACATAGCAACCTTTTTTCCCTTTTGGTTTGCCAGAACCAACCAATAAGGTCGCACCATCTTCTTCTACCCCAATTTTACCATAACTCAATACCTTTTCTTGGTGGACTTTCCCAATCATCGGACCTATTTCTGTAGTAGGATCTAAAGGGTTGCCTACTTTTAAATTTTTAACCCTAGCAACTAGCTTGCCTACAAAATCATCATAAACAGATTTTTCAATTAGCAAACGGCTGTTGGAGGTGCACCTTTCCCCATTCAAACTATACTTCATAAAAATGGTCGAATCCAAAGCTCGGTCTAAGTCGGCATCGGCAAAAACGATAGATGGATTTTGACCACCTAATTCCAAGTGTACTCGCTTTAAAGTTGGTGCACCTTGTTGCATAATCATACTGCCAGTTTTAGTTTCACCTATAAAAGCAATGGCTTTAATGGCCGGATGTTCCGTCAATGCTTTTCCTGCTTCATGACCGAAACCATGCACAACATTCCAAACGCCTTTGGGTAAACCTGCTTTATACGCTAATTGGCATAAGAAAGTAGCGGTAACTGGACTTAATTCTGCTGGTTTATGTACCACGGTACAACCTGATGCTAAAGCAGGGGCTATTTTCCAAGTCGACAACATAAAGGGCGTATTCCAAGGCGTAATTACACCAACAGGACCAATGGCTTGTCGAACGGTAAAATTCAAATGATTGGTATCTGGCGTTGATAAACCATTTCTAGCATCAATTACTTTGTCAGCAAAATATCTGAAATTAGCTGCTCCTCGAATGGCTGCCTTTTTCATAAATCGGATAGGCTGCCCAGTATCATAACTTTCCAAAACGGCTATTAATTCTGCATTTGCCTCAATTTCACTAGCGATGGAATACATAATGTCTCGCTTTTCTTTATAAGGCAAATCTCGCCAAGCTTTAAAAGCAGCAGCACTTGCTTTAGCTGCAACATCTATATCACTAGCGTCTGATTTGGCAATATTCGCAATGAATTTCCCATCTACAGGAGAGGTGTTTTCAAACGTTTCTCCAGAATGCGCATCAACAGATTCCCCGTTGATGATATTTTGTACCCCTTCTGCTTGAATCTTTGGCAAAGCTTCTTTTAGTATTTTTTTATTCTTTTTATACATGTTGGAATGAGTAAATGAAGAAATGATTAAATTAGTAAATGCGAATACTACTCTGTAACAATAACTTTCTGCTCCCTTAATACCCCTTTTGCGAGGCTGCACAGCAGCCGAGCAAACTATTAGAAAACTTATGTTACGCTGTAATACACTGCCCTAACTTGAAGATTTTCTTTTGCAAAGGTAGGGTAAGATTACACTATTTTTATTGCACTTTTTACATAAAGATATTGTATTTTTTTACAAAGCTAGAATTGATTATTTATAATTGAGTTATTTTGCAGATAAAATGAAGGGACACGGATCGATGCTATTATTAAGCAATAATCAATAGATTTTATAATCTCCCTTTTTTATCTGATTACCTAGAATGATTTAATTTATTTATTTATTTATTTGAAGAAGAATATAGTTGATAAAAAAATAGATATGATAACTTTAACGAAACAACAAATTCAGTTTCAAGCAGAGCGACATCATCAAGCAGAACAAGCTAGAAAACAAATTGCTGCCATAACAGCCGAACATCCGAATATGACGATTGATGATGCCTATGCGATTCAAAGAGCATGGAAAGCGATTAAGTTAAAAGAGGGGAGAAGTATTGTGGGGCATAAAATAGGTTTGACCTCTAAAGTGATGCAGCGGATGATGAATATCCAAGAATCAGATTTTGGTTTCCTGACAGATGATATGGTTTTTGCTGATGGCGGAACAATCAGTAGTGCTGATTTTACCGACCCAAGAATAGAAGTAGAGCTAGCGTTTGTTTTGAAAAAAGAGCTAAAAGGACCAAACGTTACAATCTTTGAGGTGTTAAATGCTACGGATTATGTGATACCTGCTTTGGAGTTAATTGCGGCACGTTCTTATAGGATTGACCCAGCAACGGGTTATAAACGAACGGTGAAAGATACGATTTCTGATAATGCGGCTAATGCAGGTATTATTATGGGGGGACGAGCCATGAAACCAGATGCCATTGACTTACGCTGGGTCGGTGCCCTATTGTCTAAAAACGGTGTGATTGAAGATTCTGGAGTAGCCGCTGCAGTTATGAATCATCCTGCAAATGGCATTGCCTGGTTAGCGAATAAATATGCACCATTGGGTATGTCTTTATTACCAGGGCAGGTCGTTTTAGCAGGTTCTTTTACAGGCGCTTTGAAAGTAAAAAGTGGAGATACGATTCATGCGGATTTTAAGGAGATGGGCAGTATTTCTTGTTACTTTTCTTAAAAAATGATTAAATGAGTAAATGTAGGCATCGTGCTAATAATTTACTCATTTGCTTATTTTATCATTTACTCATTTATTCATTCAATCATTTAATACCGTATGAAATTAAGAAAAAATACTTTCAAAGAAAACATTTATAAAGGCAAAAAACAATACGGCATCTGGAATGGTATTGTAGATAGTTATGCCGCAGAAATGTGTGCAGGCGCAGGTTTTGATTGGGTGTGTATTGACGGCGAACATGCCCCTTTTGATCTTAGAACGATATTGCATAATATGCAAGTGATACAATCGCATCAGGTACCAGCTATTGTCAGAATTCCTAGTGCGGATCCTGTTTTAATCAAGCAATTATTGGACGCAGGTGCACAGAATATTTTAGCCCCAATGATCGAATCAGGAGAACAAGCGGAGTTAATTGCCAAAGCAATGGTATATCCGCCAAAAGGCATTCGTGGAGTTGGAACAGCTTTAGCTAGAGCCGCCCAATGGAATCGGGTCAATGATTATTTTAAATTGGCGAATGGTGAGATGTGTTGTATTGGACAATTGGAATCGATGAAAGGCGTAGCAGCATTGGACGATATTTTAGCCGTTGATGGTTTGGATATTGTCTTTATCGGTCCTGCAGATTTAGGGGCTACGATGGGCTATTTAGGCCAACCAGGACATCCAGAAGTAGTGGCTTTAGTCAAGAATTGTATTAAAAGAATTGTGAAAGCTGGGAAAATTGCAGGTTTTTTAACAGGTGCTAAGCAACTAATTCAGGAATATAGCGATTGTGGTGCGCAAATGATTGGGGTTGGGGTTGATTCTATTTTATTGGCAAAAGCAACTAAAGCGATGGCAGAAAATTATAAACCTGAATTGCTAAACGAACAATCGAATACCAACTATTAAATGCGGATTATTACTTGGAATTGCAATATGGCATTTCGAAAGAAATGGGCTAAAGTTATGGCTTTGCAGCCTGATATTTTAGTATTGCAAGAATGTGAACATCCGTCTAAATATCGACCAAAACAGTTAATCCCGAATGTCAATGAATTTCTTTGGTTTGGGGAGAATGAACATAAAGGCGTCGGTATTTTATCCTTTAATAATTACCATATTAAATTGGCGAAAACTTATACGACTGACTTCAAATATATCATTCCACTTAAAGTGACGCGACAACAAAAAATAGACCTATTTGCAATTTGGGCAATGCCCGATAAAAAGAAGGCAAATAGTTATGTAGGACAAATTTGGAATGCCTTGCAATACTATAAGATAAGTACTCGAAAATCGACAGTCTTAATTGGTGATTTTAATAGTAACGCCCAATGGGACCAGAGCAGAAAGATTGGAAATCATACCCAAGTAGTGGAATTGCTCAAGAAAAAAAGAATAGAAAGTATTTATCATCTTAAAACACAAGAGAGACCAAGTGAGGAAACTAAACCTACCATTTATTTACTAAAAAAACTAGCGAAGCCTTTCCATTTAGATTATTGTTTTGCTTCGACAAAGATGATTCATGAGGATACTACAATTAAAATAGGTAATTACGAGGAGTGGATTAAATGGAGTGACCACATGCCTTTGATTATTGATAATTTAGGACAATAATCTTTCTTTAGTAACGGTGAATTCTGTTTTATAAGTGAATTGAAAGTTCATAATTGTCCATACTTTTACGACGAGTTGCCAATAGATTCTAGCGTCACCTGCTTGCGTAGTAGCTGGTTGATTTTTGGGTAGTGTGAAAGAAGCTTCTACTAAGCGATTTGGAGATTTGAATACTTGTTTTTTGCTAGTAAGAATAGTCGTAGTTTCTTTACCATCACTTGTTCCTCTTTTATCAATAACTTCTTCTTTAATTTCATAATGTATCTGCACTTTATTAGCTTGCTTCTGGAATAATAACCTGTTTCAGTACCGCATCTGAAATACCAACAAAGGGATTATAGTTGAAATTTAAGCTTTTATTTAAAATTAGTTGATTCATAAGGCAGATAAAGCGGACAAAATTAGGAACGTTTTGTATTTTTATAAGTAAAACGTAAGATATAAAAAAGATTAAATACAAATTAATTACCTTACATTGTATTTGAGAAAGCATTAAATCAACCCCATAAATAATGACACCAAATTTATCTAAATTTCTATTATTACTCGTTTTGGGTTTTAGCCCTTTCTGGTCCTTTGCTCAAAATAATTTGAGTAAAAATTTTGACATAACCATCAAAAACTGGGAGAATCTACACGACGAAGGTAAATATGACGACGCAATTGAACAGGCGGAAAAAGCCTTTTTATTGGCAGAACAATTAGGTGATAAAGAAGCCATGGCGATTGCTTTAAATAAAGAAGCAACTTCTTTGATTCGTAAGACTAAAAGAGTTAATAAAAGTAGAAAAAAGGCAAAAGAGAAATTTGAAAAAAGTCTTTTTCATTTAGCGACGGTCAATAACCCTACTTTGCGGATTAATAACTTAACGCAACTTCGATGGCTAGCCGACAGGGATAAAGATAAAGACCAAGCGGCTATCTATCAGAATCAAATTGCTGAGGTAAAAAGATTGATAGCAACGAATGCTAAGAATGAGGCTTTGACGGAAAATAAAGAAGTTTTAGAAAGCCGAGTAACGCAATTGGCGGTTCAGAAAAAGGTATTGACCAAGCGAGTAAAATCTTTATCGGAAGCGCAATTGGAAAATGAATTAGTCATCGCCTTACAAAAAAACCAAGTAGATTCTTTTAAATCTGAAATGATTATAGATTCTTTGATTTTACAACAAAAGGAATTAGTCGTGCAAGAACAAGCGACTCAATTGAATTTACAACAAAGCCATATTGATTTGCAAAACAGTCAGTTAGATTTACAAAAGAGTCAGCGAAATTTCTTTTTGGCTTTAGCGGGAATTATTGGTTTAATGGCAGTAGGTATGTTTTTGCGTTATTTTGAGACGAAAAAACACTTTGCAGTTTTACAAGCTAAAAATGAAATTATTGAAGAAGAAAAGAAAAAATCAGAAGAGTTATTATTAAATATTTTACCTGGTGTAGTGGCTAATGAGTTGAAAGTTAATGGGGTAGCTAAAGCCCAAAAGTATGATAATGCAACAGTTTTATTTTCCGACTTTATCAATTTTTCTGCAATTGCAGAATCTTTAACCCCCGAAAAATTAGTTCGACAATTAGATTTTTATTTTAAAACCTTTGACGAAATAATAGGGAAGTACAAACTAGAAAAAATCAAAACAATCGGTGATGCTTATATGTGCGTAGGAGGATTGCCAGAGAAAAATACAAATAATCCACTTGAAATGGTGAAAGCAGCTTTAGAGATTCAAACAAAATTAGAGCAATTGAAAGCGGAAAGAAGTGCGAAAGGCGAACCATTCTTTGAAGCTAGGATTGGTATTCATACAGGGCCATTGGTAGCAGGGGTAGTAGGGTCTAGAAAATTTGCCTATGATGTTTGGGGAGATACGGTGAATGTGGCGGCACGATTAGAATCTAAAAGTGAGGCAGGGAAAGTGAATATTTCTTCTGCGACTTATAAACAAATAAAATCGATTTTTGCTTGTGAATTTAGAGGGAAAATTCCTATTAAAAATAGGGGAGAGGTGGATATGTATTTCGTGAAGGGCTTGGCGAGTTAAATTACTGGGTGCTTCGGGGTGGAAAATCATAAATCATAAATCCATTTAATTTAAAGCGTGATGGATTTATGATGTTTGATTTAAAATTTATGATTTAAGATTTGGGGATAGTGACTAGATTGTCAGCTTTAAACTGCTAGAAAAGTATTAACCTAATTTATTTTATTCGCTGAAAATACCGCAACCACTTATGCACAGGTTGAACACCCATTACCAATAAATCGCTATCTAAAATAAAGCTTGGAACTGCAGTTACTCCATCTGCTTTTAGCGCTTGAATTTCTTCGGTAACTGCTGCTTCTCCAATATTGGTATGTAAAAACTGGTCAATTTTTTCTTTGGCTAACCCACTATCTCTAGCAATTCTAGCCAATACCAATGGGTCTTCTACATCCTCTGTTTTTTCAAAATAACTCTCAAAAAGTGCCATCCCTAACTTGTTTTTTAGGTCATTATCTTCGCATAAACTCATTAAGCGATGGGCCTCTAAGGTATTGGGAATTATTTTTATGTCTTTATAATTGAAGGTAATATTTTCTTCTGCCGCCGCTTCTTTTAAAGCAGTACCAAGACCTGGTTTTCGAGTGGCAGAAAAAGCTTCTTTAGGTAAGCCACCTTTGGGTACTTTAGGGTATAATTGAAAAGGTCGAAGCCTAGTAATTACCTCAAAATCATCACTCACCTGCTCAATGGCTCTAGTTAATCGGCTTTTGCCAATATAACACCAAGGACAAATAATGTCCGAAATAATATCAATAGTTACTTTCTTTTTCATCTTTAGACAGCTTGAACTTTCAATGATTTTATAATTTAGGCTAGCAGCCTAAATTACTTTTATGGCACTTTCAATAACGTTTTTGTAACGGTTGCTTTAGCAATTAGTTTACCATTTGAAAAGGCTTCGCATTCCAAAAATGCCAATCTTTTCCCTAGTTTAATAATTTTTGCTTCAAATTTCACCCGAAGACCTAAAGTAACAGCACGCATGACTTGAATGCTAAAATGATTGGTGACCCCAATTTCTTTTTCGTTTAGTTGACTGATTAAGGCACAGAAAGCCGTAATATCACATAATGTATAAATTACACCGCCATGAAAGGTGCCTCCTGGATTGAGTGTGTGTGCTTTTACCTCAAGCTCAATAATTGCTTGCCCATCTTGCGCTTCAATTTTTTCAAGACCCAAATATTTATGAAAGGGATGAGTACGAACTTTATTTAATTCTGTTAGATTCATGGAGCGATTATTCAATTACTGGATAACTTTCCGTTATCCAGTAATTTTTGGGTGTATTCTTAGCAATTATTGTCGAATAAATTGTCTAGCACCATTACTTGTCGAATTAATGGTGGGAAGTTACTAGACAATAGGCTACATTGCTGCCATTAAATGCATTCCGCCATCGACAGGAATAACTGCGCCATTTACAAAAGAACCAGCATCTGAAGCTAAGAAAGTGGCAATCCCCCCCATATCACCCGCACGTCCAATTCGGCGCATTGGGTTCGCTCTTTCGACCATCGCTTGCGCATTATCTAACATTGACTTGGTCATTTTACTTGGAAAGGGGCCAGGTGCAATGGCATTCACCGTAATGCCTTTTCCAGCCATTTTTACGGATAATATTTTAGTCAAATGGTGAACCGCTGCTTTACTCATCCCATAAGCGGAATTGTCAATAGTGGATACTCGAATTCCGTCAATGGAACCAATATTGATAACTCTTGCAGGGTTCTCCATGCTAGCTGCTTTTTCCAATAGCGGCATTAAATCTTGTGTCAAATAAAAGACAGGTTTTACATTGATGCCCATCACTTTGTCATAACCCATTTCTGGATAATCCTTAAAAGGAGCACTCCAATTTGCGCCTGCATTATTGATTAAAACATCTAATTTATCCAAGTGACCATTTAAGGTTTCTACCAATTTAGTTCTTCCTTCGCCAGTAGATAAATCGGCTGGAATAGCGGTACAAGTACCAATTTTGGACAATTCTTTTTCTACTGCCTGACAAACTTCGGCATTTCTAGAAGAGATAATTACATTGGCGCCATTCTTCACAAAAGTAGAAGCAATCATCAACCCGATGCCTCTTGAACCACCTGTAATTAAAACATTTTTTCCTTTAACTGAAAATAGATTATCAACTTGTAAATTTGTCATAATTTTATGTTAGACGCGGTTAAATTTAATTTTAGTATTTGTATACTAATTTTATTTTAGGCAAATGTCGCTCTTTTAGTAGAATTATCAATAACATTAGTCCTATTTTTTTAGAATGTTATTGGACTTTGTTTTCTTTTAGTAATATTGCGATTAGAATGATGAACTATAAATGATGAATGATGAATTCATTGTAATTTACGGAAGGCTAAATTTAAGAAAAACGTAGGAAAGATATTATTTGATGAGTTTAGTCACTCTTTTCGCCTTAATCAAATAACAACTTATTTTTAAAAGCGGTTGTGTAAAAAAATTCATATTTAGACAAATTATAATTTGTAACTAGGTGAATTAGTTAGAGTTCTTTGATTACTAGATAATCAGATAGAAAATTGATAACAAGCCATGTCTGGATGTTTGAAAAAACTCTTGATAAGTTCCGTGTCATTTTTCATTTCATTTAGCGTTTTTGTGACAAGTTCTTTGAGTTCGCTGGTTGTTTTTACAAATTGATTGGCTAATTTCTTTTTCAAATAGCCCCAAACTTGTTCAATTGGGTTAAATTCGGGGCTATATGGTGGGATATTGCTTAACCATACAATCGGATTATCTTGATTTTGATTCATCAAATAGGCTTTCATTGTTTTTGAATGATGAGCAGGCGCATTATCCCATATCATGGATATTTTATCTCTACAATCCGCTACTACATTATCTATAAATCGAGTAAGTCCTAGTTGTTTAAAGCCTTCGCTTTCCCTGATTTCAAAATAAGAATAGCCATCAGGTGAAATTCCTCCTGATATACTAACAAATGCTTTGTTTTTTGAATCGCATTCTAATTCGGGCGTTTCACCTTTTGGCGCATAAGTCTTTGCTATACAAGGTAGTAAACGTACTGCTGATTCATCTTGAAAAATTATTCGCCTATTTTCATCTTCGGCTTTTTTTTATATCAACTGCCGTTTTTGATTTGAAAACCTCTACTTTTTCAGCATCTTTTCGGTAATCTTTCACTTGCGGTTTCTGAGAAGTATAATTTATACATTTCATTAAGTACCATATATAATTTTCGTGGTAATCGACCTCAAATTCTTGTTTAATCAAAGATTTTATACTCCATTTATCCCATGTGAAAAAACCATAATCTTTTGGTGATTCTAATAAAAGTGATTTTAATTGTTCTTTTTCTGTATTCGTTAGCCTTGATTTGGGGCCTGTTTTTGTTGTTTCTTCTTCTAAACCTCCATTTTTTATGGCTGTAATTATCTGACTAACAGCACTTTGTCCAATAAAGAATATTTCGCCAATCTCTGTTTGGGACATACCTTTCTTGTGACATTCATAAATCGATTTGTTTCTTTCTAATTTAGTCATATAATTTTTTATATAACTAGTTCAACAACCGTGCGAATTATTAATTCTTTATCTGATTATCTAACTGAATTGTTCTTGTAACACTTTGTCATACTGCAATTTAACAATCAAACAATTTTAACAATCACTACAATATTCTATTAAGTTACAAAAATGATTTTTTGAAACTTAAGATTTTTTATACACCACCGAAGCTATCAATTAATTATGGAAAAAAACTTCCCGCATATTTTCTTTTTAGTATTGGTATTAATAGTATCCGCTGCCTTCGTAGGTTTGATTAGCGAATTTATGATGGGCATTTTTTGGGCAGTCATTTTGACCATTCTGTTCCATCAAACTTTTGATAGATTAAAGCTTCGTTTGAAGGGAAAGGAAAATTTAGCCGCAGCTTTGACCCTACTCTTCATTATATTAATTGTGATCATTCCTATTTTATTAATTGGTTCTTCTTTGGTGTCGGAAAGCATCTTTTATTACGAAAAAGTCAATGCTGGTGAAATAGATTTAAAGGGAGCGATTGACGACATACGGGCAAATATTCCAATGAATTTACAGATATTGGAAGGCTACGGATTAGATTTAGATAAGGCAAGAGAAGGATTGAATGATTTGATTACGAATGGTTCGCAAATGGCTGCTGGACAGGCATTTAAAATTACTCAGAATATTTTTGGTTTCTTTTTGCAATTTGTGGTCATGTTGTATTGTTTGTTCTTTTTTTTACGAGATGGCAAACAATTAATTGAGGGGATTATTTGGGTGTTACCGATTGGCGATGAAAAGGAACGAGCCTTGCTGAGCCGATTTGAAAGTGTGGCGAGAGCAACGGTAAAAGGAAGTCTATTAGTAGCAATTTTACAGGGAGTTATTGGTGGTATTTTGTTTTGGGCAGTTGGAATACCCGCAGCGATGTTATGGGGCGTAGTGATGATCTTTTTATCCCTTTTACCTATAGGCAGTACCATTGTTTGGTTACCTGCTGCTATCATTTTATTTTTTCAAGGTGAAATTGGCCGAGCGATTGCCATTTTAGTAGTAGGCGCTTTAGTGATTGGTCTAGCCGATAATATTCTACGCCCTCGATTAGTTGGACAAGACACCAAGATGCCAGATTATTTGATTTTGATTTCTACTTTAGGAGGGATTACTTGGTTTGGCTTATCGGGATTTGTGATTGGGCCTATTATTGCGGCTTTATTTATTACCGTATGGCAGATGATGGGGAAGGAGTTTGGAGAGTAGTATATTTTGATATTGGATTTTAGATGAGTTTTATTTTAAGACTCTTTTCTTCAATCCCTGTTTGTTCTCTATTCTATAAAAAAGAGTTCCACACAAACATTAGGGATGTTATTGGTCCCCTTTAATCAAGAATTAGCCAACCGAGATGGTTCAGTAATCTTCCTGTTAACTTAATAAATTAAGCTAAAATCGGACAAGTCACGATTTGAAGCCCGCCCTAGTCATTTCGAGATTGGACAGCAATGTATAATTATCGGACCCGAACAAGGTTTAATGTCTGTATGGAACGGCAATTATTCGATAAGTTGTTAGACTCTCTTACTAGCTAACATTAACTTGATGAATAACAAGGCGCAATTTAGGCTTTTTTTATACGCTAAGAAAGGGGAGGGGCATTTTTTTAGAAAATTTAGAAACCCCATAGATAAATTTAATTTTCAATTGATTTTATCTATATTAAAATCAGATAAATCAATGATATAAATGTGTTGGATTCTGTACTTTTTGACAAACTTCCAACTATATTTGCGGAATCAAAAACCGTATTAGGGAAACAAAAATAAGTTGACCAATTTATTTTGTTCTATTACTTACTATAAAAAATAAAATTATGAATACATTAGATGGAGATGCTAGTAAGTGTCCATTTTTAGGTGGACCATTAAAACAAACTGCTGGTAGTGGTACCAACAACCGTATGTGGTGGCCGAATGAGCTAAAGTTGAATATTCTACGCCAACATGCGGCAATATCTGATCCTTTAGGCGGTGATTTTGATTATGCGGCAGCCTTTAATAGTGTAGATTATGCACAATTAAAGCAAGATGTTATTGATTTAATGACGGATTCACAAGATTGGTGGCCAGCGGATTATGGTCATTATGGTCCATTTATGATTCGGATGGCTTGGCATAGTGCTGGTACTTATAGAGTAGGTGACGGACGTGGTGGTGCGAGTTCAGGTACCCAACGATTTGCACCTTTGAACAGTTGGCCTGATAACGGAAATTTAGATAAAGCAAGGTTATTATTATGGCCGGTTAAGAAGAAATATGGCCAAAAGGTTTCTTGGGCAGATTTAATGATTTTAGCGGGTAATTGTGCTTTAGAATCTATGGGTTTTGAAACTTTTGGTTTTGCAGGAGGTAGAGAAGATGTTTGGGAACCAGAACAAGATGCTTATTGGGGATCTGAAACAGAATGGATGGGGAATGACGCACGTTATGCAGATGGAGATTTAGAAGGTCAATTAGGTGCAGCTCACATGGGCTTAATTTATGTAAACCCAGAAGGGCCAAATGCAAACCCTGACCCGATTGGCTCAGCGCATGATATCCGAGAAACTTTTGGTAGAATGGCGATGAATGATGAAGAAACCGTAGCCTTAGTTGCTGGTGGACACACTTTCGGTAAAGCACACGGCGCAGCTGATCCTGGTAAATATGTAGGCGCTGAACCAGCAGGTGCAGCTATTGAAGAAATGAGTACTGGATGGAAAAATTCCTTTGGTACGGGGGTCTTAGATGATACGATTACAAGTGGAATTGAAGGTGCTTGGACGCCTAATCCAACCAAATGGGATGCAGATTACTTTGATGTATTATTAAACTACGATTGGGAATTAACCAAGAGTCCAGCTGGTGCGCACCAATGGACGCCAACTGCAGCTTCCAAAGCTAAGATGGCACCAAGGGCAGGTGATGCATCAAAGACACAAGCGTTAATGATGACTACAGCGGACATGGCACTTAAAAAAGATCCTGCTTATTTAGCTATTTCTAAGCGTTTCCATGCGGATCATAAAGCATTTGAGGATGCTTTTGCTAGAGCATGGTATAAGTTAACACATAGAGATATGGGACCAGTAGCTCGATATTTAGGGCCAGAAGTTCCACAAGAAGAATTGATTTGGCAAGATCCAATTCCTGCGGTTGATTATAAATTAACTAAAAGGAATATCACTTCTTTGAAAAGACAGATCTCTGTTTCAGGTTTAACGGTTTCTGAATTAGTTGGAACTGCTTGGGCATCTGCTTCTACCTTTAGAGGGTCTGATAAGCGAGGTGGAGCAAATGGTGGTCGGCTTCGATTAGCGCCACAGAAAGATTGGGAAGTGAACAATCCAGCCCAATTAGCGAAAGTATTAAAGGTATATACAGCTATACAAAAGAAATTCAATAAGAAAGGAAAATTCGTTTCTATTGCGGATTTAATGGTATTGGGTGGTAATATCGGTGTAGAACAAGCGGCTGAAAATGCAGGCTACGAAGTTAAAGTACCATTTGTTTCTGGAAGAGGAGATGCTTCTCAAGCTCAAACAGACGTTGAATCTTTTGGTTATTTAGCGCCAAGAGCGGATGGATTTAGAAATTATGTAAAGGCAGGAGAAAAGTTATCCGCAGAAGAATTATTAATTGATCGTGCGCAATTATTAACCTTATCTATTCCAGAAATGACTGCCTTAGTTGGTGGTTTACGAGTTTTAGGAACAAATTATGATGGTTCTAAGCACGGCGTATTTACAGATAGTTTAGGCGCTTTGACGAACGATTTCTTCGTGAACTTATTAGATTTTGACACTACTTGGTCTGCTATTACTGAGGATGATAAAGTCTTTGAAGGACGGGATCGAAAAACTGGTATGGTTAAATGGACTGGGACCAGAGCTGATTTAATTTTTGGTTCTAATACAGAACTAAGAGCTGTAGCTGAAGTGTATGGTTCATCAGATGGAAATGCTCGGTTTGTAAAAGATTTTGTGGCAGCTTGGGCAAAAGTGATGGATTTGGATCGATTTGATATAGCTTAAACGATAGCAATTTTCCTTTTCTGGAAAATGAATTTATATACTTTAAAAGGTGGTTCGGTAACGGATCACCTTTTATTGTTTAGAGGATTGGCTAGTAAATTTATGATTATTAGCAATCAGATTCGAAAGAAGAATTCAATAGTAATTCGACTAAAACATTAACCAAAGTCAGCTATTGTTCGAATTGGATATTTTTGAAGTTGAAGTTGAAGTTGAAGTTGAGATTTCTTCTAAAAGGAGCGCATTTAAATTTGATGCTAAAGGGCTACTTGATTCCCTTGACCATCTACTCGATATAGCTGATTGTCTTTAAATAATAAACCCTGAGCAGTAGTAGAATTTTTTTCGTCACCATGACTGACATCGGTTCGAATAACACCTCCATCAAAATCCAAGCTAACTTTTTGGGCAATGGTATGCCCTATGGCAATATGGTCTACTCTGAAATGTTTTAAAGCTTTACTCACCTCTTTGGAAGTACATTTTTTATAAAAATTTCGATAGGGGGTGGCTAATCCTCTATACCATAATGGGCCATGACTGGCAAAAAGAAAATCTTCATCTTGCCGATCCAAATTATTCGTAGATGGGCCATTATTAAGGCGGTTTCTAATAATTATATTTATTTGATCAACCCGAAAACCAGCTTTTACTAATTCAGGACTAATACCGCCATGTACAAAGAGAATATTTCCAATTTTTTCAATGGCATTTTTTGATTTCATCCATCTGACAAGTTCTTGATTGTCTGCCATTAACTCCCGATAGGCTGTTTTTTTATCATGCTTTCCAGCATATTTTTGCGCTAATTGAAGGTATTTTTTATCTACATAATTGGTTTTGCCTTCTAGGTTTAGTACTTCGTGATTCCCCAAAATAAAATGCACCAATCCTCCATTTTTTTGTGCATCTTGCTCTAATTTGTAAATCAACCAAAGTATTTGGGTCACATTGTCCCCTCTGTCCATAAAGTCACCAATTAATACTAAATGACCTTTGCCGTAAATCCAATTATAATCTTTATCCATGACCTTATTCGCGACTAAAAGGCTATAAAAGGAATTAAAATTACCTTCAATATCTGAAATGGCTAATAGTTTCTCAGGTTGTTTGTAAGTACCTTTTGGCGTTTTTATTTTTTTTAGAATGGGAATAGTAAAGACATCTTTATCTTCATTATCCACCATACAAGTTAAGGTAGTGGCGGTCGACAAATCAATATTTTCTTCTAATATGTGGTATTGGTCAGCAGATTGAATGACCTTAATAACTTTGGCTTGGTCATCTTTATCTCTAAATAAATAAGGACCATCAATACTATGCAAGCTTAAATTGTCTAAAGAATCATTGATGGCAGGCGATAAAGTAGAAACGGAAAGTAAAGCAGATTGAGCTTGTACAAATGGTAATACCATCCAAAGACAAATGAGCATTGTCCAAAAAGTCGCCTTTTTTTGGTTTGTGTCTACCATTTTTATGCTTTTCGTGAGTCTTTTTAAAACGCTAATTTAGGTATTATGTTTTGCCCGTCTAAATAAATTAGCTTAAATGTTTGGAAAAAATCGACGAATAGAAATTTTATTCTATATAAATGCGATTTTTAAGAAAGAAAGCTAGATAAAGCTATAAAATCGACCACGCTTATTTAGTTTCCACATCAATAAAGACCTCCTAATTTTTTTTAGGTCACATTTTTTACTGAATATTTCAAGAGGTGTTTTTAATAAAAACGACTACTATTAAAAAAGCTTCTAACAAGATTAAGATATTGTTAGAAGCTTTTTAATAAAAAGAAATCTTTAGTTACCGACTTCAAAAGTTACCTTTAAACTAACTCGATATTCGGCGACTTTTCCATTTTTAACGGTTACACTCATATTGCCAACATTGGCAGAGCGAATATTATTAATAGATTTAGATGCTCTTTTAATAGCTTGAGCAGTAGCGTCTTCCCAACTCTTTTTTGAATTGGCTAATAATTCAACAACTTTAATTACTGTCATTTTGTATAGTTTTCTCGTGAAAAAATAAAATTCATAGTATTGAAATTGAAGGAGAGATCTTCAAT
Source organism: Saprospiraceae bacterium (assembly GCA_965277445.1). Taxonomy (GTDB): domain Bacteria; phylum Bacteroidota; class Bacteroidia; order Chitinophagales; family Saprospiraceae; genus JAFMDF01. The sequence goes on from CBDICY010000013.1 coordinate 2,503,225, forward strand.
TGATTGGAAAGATAGTGAATTGTTATGGAAATTTAGAAAAATGAGTTGTTTTTATTAATTTGGGTAAGATTTACGACTAAATAATAATTGGAAGGGAGGTAGGCTATTGCAGTTGGAAGTTGTTGGTGGATTCCCAAAACTTAAAAATATTAGAGGTACAATTTATAAGTCATTGACAGGTTAACTTGTATTGTTACGATGTGGCCATGTTTCCTGGCTGTCGATAGAACATGGCAACCTTAAATATTAGTTGTCAATCATTTATAAATCAAATCATTAGTTTATCATTCTTACCGTTTTTACGCCTAAATTACGCATAGAATTTTCTATCTGATTAGATGCATTAACTAATAATGCTGCTTCTCCTCTTGTAAGGTGCATAATTTTTTGTAAAATCCTCTTTTTCGATCCTTCTTTTCCTGAGCTTGGCAAAAAAGCACCTAGTACGATTAAATTATTAGGCATATACCCTTCCATTCCCGTATTATTCACAATCATGACACCTAATATTTCTTCTTTTTCTTCTTCGGTGACCACAAAACCGCCAAAGGAGGAAACTTCTTTTAGGGCAGAATCTACTAAATGGGTAATGGTCGATTTATCTAGGGAGGTATCTTCCTGATAATTGCAGATAAAATTAATGAGTGTGGCTTTTTTTTGATAACTCATTCTAGGGAACGAATTATATAGTTTCGTACTTGTCATGGAATAGTAAGTGAGTGTTGTTCAAATTTTGCGCATGCTCTTGATTTATACGAAGATAATATTTTTTTGGTGGTTAAAATAATTTTTTATTCACAAATTTATTGCGATTTTAAAAATTTATTTGATTGAAAATCAATAGTTTGTGTTTTTGGCTAAATGGCCCATCAGGGGTTTATAAAGATAAGTAGATGTTTATTAATAAGGATGGTTGATTTCAGGCACCTTTAAATATTGATTTTGAAAGGCGGGTAGTAGGATGATTGAAATGAAGTATTTACCGAAAGACAAAATAGAAAAAGGTAAAAGAAAGAGGGCTTCCTGTGCATTAAAATGCCTAGTTAACCCTCTATTAATACTTTGACAATTCTCTTTAATAAAGCTTCTCCACAATAAATAATTGCGTTTGTACAGGTTTTCCTGCTACTTTGAAGAGAAGACTATGCATACCATTTTCTAGTCGATCAAGGGGAATAGGAATAACTGCATCAGTAACATTGGTAAAATCTACTTCTTTCAAGACTTGACCAAACATATTGATGATTTGAATCTTCCCTTCTGTATCTTGGAAATCTTTGGTTTCTACATATAAGATTTCTTTTGCAGGGTTCGGATAAAAGTGTAGTTTTTCCGATGTATGACCATACACAATTTTTTTAGTCTCTGTATAGGTTGTTTTTCCATCTTTAAAAACTTGTTTAATTCGGTAATAATTCTCACCTATTTCAGGTTGTTCATCCGTGATTTTATAAAAACTATCAGAATCTCCTTCATAAACAACCGTTACTTCCTCAATTCTTTCAAATAGTTGATTATCTGTTGAGCGTTCTACCTCAAAGGCGTTTTCTAAATCCGTCGTATTAGAAATCCATTCTAGAATAGAACTACCCGTTACCGGATAGGCATCAAAGGCCAAAACTGGGGCAACTCGGTTAGAAGCACCTGCTGCGATATTTAAACTATAATCTTCCACTTCTCCATGTACGAAATCCCCACAAGGATTGACACTAAATTCTCTTTTCATAGCAACCCTCATTCGAGTAGTACCTGGAACGGCATTGCTCGGTACCGTAAATGCACCAACAATCACATCTGGCTGAGCACCACCATTTCCATTAGAAGGAGATAATTGTTCTAAAACTAATTCTCCTGGATCATTAAAGTCATTATCTTGATTAAAATCCATCCAGACGTAAACGGTTTCATCCCATTGATTATAACTGAAAGTGAGTGTGACGTTAACCGTATATTCCTGACCAGCCATCAAATTGGCTACTAAATTGGTGTAATCATCATAGCCTAAAGATTTTCCTGAGATATTATCCAGATCAGCTACTTCAACTCTTGAAATCCATTCTTGCCATGGTTGTTCAGCAGATAAATCACAATAGTCCGTTGTAGTCCCACAGTCATCCACCGTCTTGGTAATACAGTTGCTAGCCACCCAATCCGTACAATCGGCTCTTCGACTCCATCTTACATAAGTAGTCGTAGTCGTGATGAAAGGTGGATTATAAGTTGGACTATTACTATTAGAAATGGCTTGGCTAATATCAGTTGGACAGCCATTTTCTGATTTCAACCACCTATATTCAATTGTGCCAGTTCCGCCTGTTGGCAAACTAGTACTGGTAATGGTTTGTGGATCATAAGGATCACAGATTAATTCATTGCCACTAACTTGTCCACCATCCGTATCTGGTGTGCAAACCACTATAGTTTCTGTTACATTTACATTAAAACTACAAGTAGTTGTATTGCCACAGTCATCCATTGCTTGATAAGTTACTGTTGTTGCGCCTACAGGGAAGTTACTGCCACTTGCTGGGCCATTAATTTGGCTGATTGTTGGTACCGAAATACCATTTCCTCCACATTTAACTTCCATTAAATAGTTTTTATAGGTACCATTGCTGACCCAATCCCATGTTCCGTCCCAATGATAAAATACCGTATAATCGTTTTCGGCATTATTAGGTGTGAAATTACTAAAATTGTTATAGGTTGCATCTTCCCCATTTAACCATTCTTCCACTCCTTCTGTACTCATATCATTTCTCCCAATAAAGACAATTTCTCCAGCAACAATATCTTTAATAAAAGCATTTTCTTCAGCATTCTCAATACCTGCTAGAGTTCCTCCAGCAGCTTCACTCTTTGCTTTAGCCGTTAACCAGTTTTCTTTTTGTAAGGATATATAATAATCACTACCATTATATTCGCCTTTATACTCAAATCCTGCAATAACAGCTCCACTACAAGTAGGTGTTCCGCCGCCACCATCGAGGACACAAGTAGTCGTTGCAGTAGGCATTGCCCATGTAGCAATTCCACCACCACTTCCTTGTGGGATGGTTAAGTTAATATCGCTAGGGCAAGTAATATTTAAATCGCTATTGCTTAGGTTTACGGTAATCGTAAAACTACAGGTCGTTGAACTGCCACAATTATCGGTTGCCGTATAAGTAATTACAGTACTACCTGCGCTAAAAGCACTTCCACTAGCTGGACCAGCAGTTTGAGTGACAGCATATCCACCTGTTCCACAAGTACTTCCACCAGTCGGCGTTGCCCACAAAACAGGGACGATACCCGTTGGAGAAGTTACGGTTTCAGTAATATCAGCTGGACAATTTATTTGAATCTCAACTGGAGTTGGTGCGTTGACTGTTACTGTAAAAGAACAAATATCGGTTGATCCACAAAGATCTATTCCTTTATACTCTACTATAGTTGTACCAATAGGGAACGCCTCGCCACTTGCAAATCCATTTAATAGTTCTAAGGTAATGCCATTTGTGGCACAAGTTGTATTACCAATCGGATTTTGGTAGGTCACTATTTCGGAGGTTGCTCCCACACTAGCGTCTACTATTATATCGGAAGGACATGCTAGATTAACAATGCTTGTTCCTTCATTGACCGTTACATTAAAAGTACAAGCAATAGCCCCCCCACAATCGTCCGTTGCAGTCAAGGTAACAGGAGTGGTTGTACCGGTCTGAAAGGCGGATCCACTAGTGATCGAAGCAATAATATTAACTGATCCTGTAGTACAATTGCTGGTAGTACTTGGATTCGCCCAAGTAATAATTTTGCTGATTGCCCCAGGATTGGCAGCAACGACAATATCAGCTGGACAAGTAATGCTAATATCACTATTGATTGCATTAACAGTTACATTAAAAGTACAGGTTGTGGTACTCCCACATTCATCCATTGCGTTATAACTAACGATAGTAGTACCGATTGGAAAGAGGGTGCCACTAGCCTGCGAAGGTGTGGAAGAAATTGTACCAGAACAGTCAGAGGAAGTTGTTGGATCGCTCCAAGTGACGATAGCTTCAGTTGCTCCTGGTGCAGCATCAATTATAATATTTGCTGGACAATTGATGGATAAATTACTGGCAGTTGCTTCAACTTTTACATTAAAAGTACAAGTTCTTAAACCGCCACACTCATCCGTTGCCGTATAGGTAACAGGAGTTGTTCCTAGAGGAAAAGCCGTTCCATTATCAAGCCCTGCGGTTTGATTGATCATTAAACCACCACCTGTTCCACCTCCACAAGTTTTTTCTATCACATATTGTTTCGTAAAGTTTCCATCTACCGCCCATTTACCATTCCAAAAATACATGATGCCATAATCTTGCGATCCTGGAGTACCTTCAAAATTATTAAAGTCATCAATATCACTATCATCGACCCATTTAAACTCTCCTTCTGTTACCTGATCTGTTAAGCCAATATGAACGATGTTGCTTCCGATAATGCTTTTGACAAAATCGTTTTCTGCTTGGTCATTGATGACGACTAAATTAGCATCGTTTGCCGCTGCAATCAATTGTGCATCTGTCCAAAAAGCACCACTATCAGATAAATAATAATCATGTCCATTATGAGTGCCTTTGTAAGTGAAATTTGGAATTGGATCGCCTGTACAGTTGCCTCCACCTGCGCCTCCTCCATTACAATCGGTAGAGGCAGTTGGTGTGGTCCAAGTAGCAATAGCGGTATTTTGACCTACGACTGCATTAAGCGTTATATCCGAGGGACAAGATAAAGTGATTTGACTTTCACAATCATCAGGAATGTTATTTCCATTTAAATCTATCGTATCATCTCCACCTGGACAAATATCATCTTCATTACAAACCCCATCGTTATCATCATCTGTTCCTTCATCTGTTTGTCCATTATTATTATTGTCTTTTCCATCACAAAGTTCTGGTGCATTGGGGAAAAGGGTAGGGTCATTATCGTTAAAGTCTTGATTATTAGCTACATAACCAGCTGGTACTACGCAGGTAATCACACTTGTTAGTGGCGTTCCAAAACCGTCGTTATCATTATCAAGGTAAAAAACACTACATCCTGTGCTACAACTTGTACCTGTTGCAATCGAATCATCACAATCGCATGCAGTTCCAGTCCCATCCCCATCAATATCTGCTTGTCCTGCATTGGCAACTAATGGACAATTATCATTGGCATCTAAAATACCATCGTTGTCATTATCTGAGTTGACATTGACCATTTCGTAAATACCTATATCAACGACGCCCGCCGCTATTCTTGGATTGCCAATAAAATCTACAGAAACAGTACTCGGTAAATCTCCATTACTACCTGCATCTATAGCAGGAGAAAGGGACGTAACTTGAAAATTACCATTCTCAGCGTCTACAAATAATGGGTTTTGATTAAAAATATTACTACCATTACAATCTGACTCAGAAGTACCATCTCCTTGCACTAAATCTAAACAGTTACTGACATCAAAAATGGAATGATTGACACCGATACTAGATGGACCCGTTAAATGGAAGGTTGGACTAAAACCAGCGATATTTTGTTCAAAAATACTATTGGATACCTTCGTGGTCACTAAACTTGTTCCCCCAGTTTCATTCTGGTAAATAGCGCCACCAACTGATCCTTGGTTCTTATAAAATACACAATTAGCGATGATTATATCTAAATTACTACCGAAGACACCTCTAGAATAAGTGGCTCCACCATTGGTAGCACTATTTTCTTTAAAAATGCAATTAGTATAAATTGGTTTAATTTCTCCTTGATTAGAAATAATATTACAAATTGCCCCTCCATACACATTGGATATATTTTGTTCAAACACACAATTTGTTACTCTAAAATTAGCAATACCTTGCCCACTTGCATCTGTAAAGATCGCACCTCCTGACCCAGGTGTTGCTGTATTGCCCGTAAAATTACAAGCGAAGAAAGTTGGATTGGTAATTCCTTGAAAAGCAGCATTATTATAAATAGCGCCTCCTTCATTCTCGGAAGCTTCATTATTATTGAAATTACAATTGGTGTAACCGCCTGATACGACACCGAAATAAGAGCCGTCATTATAAATAGCGCCACCAGACTGACCTGCGGTATTATTTATAAAATTAGTATTGCTAACTGATGGACTGCATTCAGAGTTAGTGCCTGAGTGGGCATTATAAATAGCGCCACCGCTTCTATCCGCTGTGTTATTTTCAAACAGACAATTTTCTAAAATATAATTGGCATAAGCTCCGCTACTTGCTTTGTGGAACATTGCTCCACCACGATTAGATGCGTAGTTATCCCTAAAAATACAATTTTTAATAGTGGGATTAGAATTAGATAAATTAGAGGCTTCATTAAACCAAGCGGCTCCTCCTGTTTCTAAACGTACTGGAAAATCATCATTTGCTGATTCATTTGCGTTACCTCCTGTAATGGTGAATCCATCTAAAATAGTTGAGCCATTTACATCTTTGGTGTAAATAATAGTATAGGAATTATTCGCTAAGTCTCCGTCTTGGTCAATATCACCAGATAAAATGGTTGGATGATTGATAGGATTTCTATTGCCTAGATTTGGATTTCCTGTATTTGGAAATCCTCCTAGAATTTTCACCCCATTTGGAAGGATAAAAGAAATCGACCGATTAGTACCTGTCGTAGGATAGTAGGTGCCAGCGGCCACCCAGATTTGATCTTCGTCTTCTGCTTCTTCTAGTGCTTCAGAAAGAGTAAGATAAGCGTCTTCCCAAGACTCTCCATCGTTTTCTCCTATCGCATTGGCTTTTACAAATATTGTTTCCCCAAAGGTGCTGCATGTAAGGGCTAAGCAGACCAGTAGACTACAAAATTGTTTGTAGCTGTAAGTCATAGCAATTGTTTTTTTGTGTTGTTTCAGTTATTGTTCAAATAGTTGGGGGAAACTATCTTATGCTTTGTAAAATTCTTTTTGAGTATAAATTTAACCGTATAATAAACAGACTATTAAGTAATAGGCAAATCATTTATTAATTGAAATAAGTAGGAAAAGGCAATTAGGTGATGTAAGTTGTATGACAACTACAGGCTAGGATTTATACGATGATAAGTGGGTAAACGATAATTAACTAAAGGGGGAGTATTTAAAATCTATATCGAATGATACGCTAATATACGAAAATTTTATGGAGATACTAAATTTAACCTCAAATTTTGTCGGAATGAACCTATTATACTATAAATTGGTTAGGTAATATCCGCAATTTTATTATTTTTAATCAAAACTTAAAAACCTTCCCAATGACAGTAAAATTATTTGTTGTTTCGGTCTGCTTGTGTTGCCCAATTTTTTTAGCCGGACAGGATGCACCCTTGGAAGTCGAAGAAGTTGTGAAAATAGAGGACAATCAGACCATCCTTAAAAGTATTTTTTTTGGGGGAGGAAGTGCTTACATTGATGCTGAACAAGTACAAGCATTACAAGAATTTATTTATGCTGTAGAAAATATCAATAGATATGAAATATTGGTACATAGTTTTACCGATAATATTGGTAGTCGGCAGTACAACCTATGGTTGTCAGAGCAAAGAAGTGATGCCGTTATTTGGGAATTGGAACAGCTGGCTTTACCTATTGACTTAATACTAAAAGCTGATTTTGGAGAAGATGATCCCCTTTATAGTAATCGTACCTATCAGGGACAATTGCATAATAGAAGGGTAGATGTGATTCTTAGACCACTTTCTTTTTAAGGGTTAATTTTTTTAAAAAATTAAACTGATTTTTAAACCTAATTTACCTTTCTATGTTTAGCCTATGTATTATTCACTCCTCCCACATCCGACTTAAAGAACTAATGTTTTTTGTTTGTTTATAATTAAGGGATTGTCATCAGACTTTCCCTTTTTTTATGCCTATTCGTAAGGTTTATTACTTAATCTATGTTGCCTTAAATTGTTGTATGGTTAAATTGTTATATTGCTCAAGACTAAAATCTACCTTTGAACAATACTTTGGGGCGTTTTAACAATATAACCATAAAACAATTTAGCCATTTGGATTTTTCGCAACTTAGGTTACTTAATCATAGTTTAGGTAATTAATTATCAAAGATATACTCCAAACGGTGTAAAAAAGTGATTTTGAATCCTTGTACGGGCAATCCCTTGTGGTTGCCCTAGACTAGGGCAACCACAAGGGATTGCCCGTACAAAGTATATAAATTAACTGCCTACTGCATTACCCTCTATTGATATCAATCGGTCGGTTGATACTTTCTTCTAAGGAGATAAAAGTTTCTGTTCGTTGAATGCCTTGGATTTTTTGAATCTTATCGTGCAGCACAGCTCTCAAGTGTTTGGTATCCTTCACAATGATTTTAGCAAAAATACTATAAATGCCAGTCGTGTAATGCGCACTTACAATCTCAGGAATACTGGCTAATTGTTTAGACACATCTTCATATAAAGAACTCTTATCCAAGTAAATGCCTAGAAAAGCACTAATATCGTAGCCTAACTTATTATAGTCAATGGTTAAATTAGCACCAGTAACAATGCCCATTTCTTTTAACTTAGACATTCGCACATGAACGGTACCTCCAGAAACATGCAGTTTTTTAGCAATTTTTGTAAAAGACTCGTTGGCATCCGTCATTAGTATGGCAAGGATGTCTTTATCTAATTGATCAATATTCATAAACTCAATAGCTTATTTGATAGCCAGAATTGACAAAATTTATTGGTTGAAATTTCTTAAAAGATTAGGGAAAGGAATAATTAATACGAACTTGGTTTGTTTAACAAAAATAACAGATTCTTAGGATAATTACAATTTTGTTGGTTAAATATTGATAGATTTTTAATTTTAACTTCTTTTTATTGATTATTTTTAGAAAATTAATAATTGCCATCCTCAACTAATTTTTTTTGGTTTGGTCTCTTAGAATGAAATTGAAAACCAATGCTAATATTTTATTATTTTTTTTGTTGATTGTCATAAAAATGCTTAACATTGGCGCTGGATAGTGATTCAAAATCAAAATATAAATTTATGAAAATTGCGGTTTTCCCAGGCTCTTTTGACCCAATTACCATTGGACATGTTCAGATTGTAAAGCGAGCGTTGCCTTTGTTCGATAAGATAATTATTGCGGTGGGCGTAAATTCTCAAAAAAAATATCTCTATTCTTTAGATGAAAGATTAGAAGGAATTGATCGAGTTTTTATAGATGATCCAAAAGTAGAGGTAGATAAGCACGAAGGATTAACAGCGCTTTATTGTATAAAGAAAAATGCCAGATATTTGTTAAGAGGCCTACGAAATGCTTCTGATTTTGATTATGAAAAACAATTATCCCAAATGAATCAAATAATTGGAGATGGGGTAGAGACGGTTTTTTTCATTAGCCAACCTGAATTTTCTCATATTAGTTCGACCTTAGTTCGAGAGGTGATTAAGGGGGGAGGAGATGCTACCATGTTTTTACCGAAGGGGTTTGAGGTGTAGATAGAAAAATCTTAAATCATAAATTTTAAATCACAAATCATAAATCCATCTAATTTAAAGCGTGATGGATTTATGATTTATGAACTATGATGTAAGATTTATGATTTTTTGCCAAATCCAAACCTTCTAAGCAATCCAAAAAATAATTGGAACAACTATAATCCTTGGAGGTAATAAATTTGTGGGGAGTTAAATACAAAACTTCCGTCTTATTTTTTTATTCCTTACTAAACTACAAAAAGAATCCCCTTGCAGCCAAAGCTGCAAGGGGATTAATATTTATGTATTATGCAAAATTATTTGCATTATTTCTAACGTTAAAATTACTTAGTAGCAGCAGCTGCTGCTTTTGAGAAACTCTTCTTCTTTTGCACTTTTGGTGTCAATTCGCCAGTAAAGTCTGACATAATTGGTGTTGCAATAAAGATAGAAGAATAAGTACCCACCAATACCCCAATTAATAAGGCAAAGGCAAATCCTTTAATACTTCCTGCACCAAAGATGAAAAGCATCAAGACCATAAACAAAGTGGTCAAAGAAGTAATGACAGTTCTACTTACGGTGCTGTTGATCGCCATATTGACAACCTCGTGCTTCGTCTTATTGGTATAAGCATTCATATATTCCCGAATACGGTCAAATACTACTACGGTATCGTTAATAGAATAACCAATTACCGTTAAGATGGCGGCAATGAATGGTTGATCAATCTCCATCGCAAATCCAAGGAAACCGTGGAAGATAGAGAAAATACTCATTACCACTAAAGTATCGTGGAATAATGCGGCTACCGCACCTAAACTATATTGCCACTTGCTAAATCTAATAAAGATATACAAGAAGATTAATAATAGGGCTAAGACACCAGCGAATAAGGAATCTTTGAAAATATCATCAGCGATAGTTGGGCCAATTTTAGTAGAAGCAATTACGTGAGTTCCGCTTGAACCTGGTAATTTAAATTTCTCTAAAGAAGCATCCACACCACTTATGGAAGTTACACCTTCATGTAATTTAGCCATTACATCTTGTGCCGCAGTTTCTGATGTTTCATCTACTAAGTAAGAAGTCGTTACATTGAACGTATTCTCACCAGATACAGATTTAACGACAGGCTCGCCTTCAAAAGGACCAGCCAAGGCATCTCTTAATTGCTGAGCATTAATATTAACCCCTTGGTCAAATTCGATGTTATAAGAATAACCACCTTGGAAATCAACGCCTAAATCAAATCCTCTAGTTATCATTGAACCAATACCCAAAAGAATAACGGTACCAGAAATCATATAAGCCATCTTACGTTTTCCTAACCAGTCAATATCTAAATTTGCAAAAGCATTTTTAGACATACCAGTCCAGAAAGTCATATCGTTTCCTTTATCTTTTGTCCAGTAGTCGATCATTAAACGACCCACTAAAACGGCAGTAAATAAAGAAGATAATACACCTATGATTAATACAACGGCAAAACCCTTAATTGGCCCTAAACCAAAGTAAGCTAAAACGATAGCGGTTAAAAGCGTTGTTACGTTGGCATCAATAATAGCAGAATAAGAATGAGTAAAACCATCCGAAATCGCCATCAAAGTACTCTTTCCTTCTCTTAATTCCTCTCTGATACGTTCATAAATGATTACGTTCGCATCAACCGCCATACCAATGGTCAGTAAGATACCTGCTAAACCAGGTAAAGTTAATACTGTACCCAAAGAAGCCAATGTACCAAAGATGAAAAATAAGTTCATCAAAAGCGCCAAGATAGAAACGAAACCACCTTTAGCGTAATAGAAAATCATAAAGGCTAAAACCAATAGAAATCCAATAGCTAAAGACCAAAGACTTCGGCTAATATTGTCTGCACCCAAAGATGGACCAACAACTGATTCTTGAACGAAATTTAATTGAGCTGGTAATTTACCAATCTGTAACACAGATGCTAAATCAGTTGCCTCTTGGATTGTAAAGTTTCCTGTGATAGAAGTTCTTCCACCCAAAATAGCAGATTGTACATTCGGTGCAGAAACTACTTTATCATCTAATACAACGGCAACCGCTCTTCGGTTATCATTAAAGGCATCTGTGGTCATTTTACCCCAGATTTTAGCGCCTTTTTGATTCATTGTCAAAGATACCCCCATCACACCAGTAACTGGGTCAGGCGTTGGTTGTGCATCAATTACTAAGTCACCTTCTAAAGGCGCTTTATCGGTTCCTCTACGCTTTTTAATAGCGTAGAGTTCATAATCCGTTGTTACTTCTCTAGTTTCAAAATCAACTACTGGCTTCGCGCCCCACTTGAAAGATAATTCCTGTGGGAATAAAGTTTTAATTTCTGGTTGAGCTAACAATGCAGAAATTGCATCTCTATTATTTTTCTTAGCTGTACCAATAATAGATAACGAATTAGTTAATTGTCCACTTGCATTAACACCATTTGGCGTTAGTAAACTAAATAAAGGGCCATCTGTCATAGAAGGTGCGATTGGCACTTCTACCATATTTACCGTAGAATCCGTAATAGTTCCTAAAGAATCTCTTACATAAGAGACTTGTCTATCCATTCTAGTAGTTGGTGCTTCTTCCCCTCCAGCAGCTTGTGCTTTTAGTTTTTCATTAGCAGCAGTAAGCGATTGTAAAATGTTTTGATCCGTTACACGGAATACATCCCAAAATTCTAATTTAGCCGTTGCACCTAAGAAGTTTCTTGCTCTTTCAGGGTTATCTACCCCTGGCAATTCTACTAAGATCATATCTCTTGCCGCATCTAAATTTACATTAGGCTGCGTCACACCGAATTCATCAATTCTATCTTTTAATCGCTTAAAAGTTAAATTAACAGTTTCGTCTGCTTTAGATCGTAGAATTCTAGTCATTTCACCTAGAGAAGTCTCAAAATTGATTTCTTCTCTTAGGGCAGCATTCTTCTGTAAGATAGAAGCTAATTTTTGAGCGTCACCGCCTGCTGCTCTAAATTCGTTAATGAATAAAGTAATATAATCTGATTGAGTATTTTTTTGTGCAATGGATGCATTATCTAACGCTTTTAAAAAAGTGGGGTCTTTGCTATCTCTGGCCAGAGTCCTCATGAACTCTCTTAAATCAACTTGTAGGATTACACTCATTCCTCCCTTCAAATCCAAGCCATAGTTTAATTGGCTTCCTTTCAATTCTTGGTAGGTAAAATCTTTCAGCAATGGAATGCTGAAAATCACTTCGCTAGACATAGAGTCTAGGTACGATGTCATGGCAAAACGCTCTTTTTCATCTTGCTCTTCCTCTGGGAAGTTAGCAGCGAAATTCTTAGCGTATTCTGCTGCGTTTGAATCTACTCTTTGAGTAGGCAACACCAATAAAAATTGGTATAAACAAACGGCAATCATGACAATCAAGAAAAAACGTACTGTTCCTTTTCCTTGCATGATAAAATACTTTTTTAAAAGTTGAAAAGTTAAAAGCGGATAACTTTTCGATTAAATAAAATTGTTAGAAAAATACTATAAAATAAATTACATAAAATAAACTGCCACTAAAAAAGTCAGCAATCTATTTTATATACGACTTAATTCTTTGACTAAAATTGCGCAAAGATATACTTTTTACCGCAATAGACCAATTTTGTTACGCTATGTAGCAAGAGAGAATTATTATTAAAAACAAATAGCTTTTGTTTTACTATCTATTCCCTTAATAATCAAGCCAATTCGAGTAATTGAGCTTTATTTTTTTATAGTTAATTTAGGTAGGTGTTGAAAATCAGGTATTTAGTGGTTTTTATTTTTGTGTTACCTATCTTTCGTATCTACGGCACGACAAAAAGGGACAATTGAAAGAATTGCTGAAAAGCTACTTTTCTTTCGTATCTACGGCACAAATTTTTGAAGATAAATGCTGAGGGCGCAACTAATTTATCCAACTTTCTATATTGCGTAATTTGAGCCAAATCCTATATAACCCGCGACTGATAACTCGCAACCCGCAACACTATTTTCCCCTTCTTTCGGAACTAAAATTACCAATTTGGGTTTTCCTATCTTAATTTTATCTACAAGGGAGTCAATTTTAAGGATGAATCCTTTTCATTACCCTATCTTTGTGCTTTCAATTTAAAAAGACGCCTGGAATAATGAGTAAAACCGCAGCGGACAACCCACTAACACAAGAAATACTGACGGAGAGTATCTGGAAATTGATGGCAAAATTCTCTTTGCCTGCCATTATCGCTATGTCCATTAATAGCGTAAATACTTTTGTAGATGCCCTTTTTATTGGGCAATACGTGGGACAAGATGCTTTGGCGGCCGTTTCATTGGCTTTTCCCTTAACCATGATCACTAATGGCATTTCTGCCATGATTGGGATTGGCGCTTCTTCTTTATTAAGTCGGGCAATTGGGGCGAATGAAGAAGACATTCAGCGGAAGATGTTCGGTTTGGTGACTGTGTTAACCGTTTTGTGTTGTACTATTTTAATGGCAATTGGACTATATTTTGCGGAGGAATTGATTGGTTTGATGGGCGGAACTGGCGAAATTCAAGAAATGGGGGCTTATTACTACCGAATATTAATGGTGGGGGCTTTTTTTAGAACTTATGGAGTCGTCTTAAATGTATTGATTCGAGCAGAAGGGAAAATTAAAGCAGCGATGACTTATTCTATCATTGCGACCTTATTAAATATTGTGTTAAATCCTCTGTTCATTGCGTATTATGAGTGGGGGATAGCAGGAGCAGCTTGGTCTACGAATGTTGCCATGTTGCTCTTTTCCATCATAGGAGTTTGGTATTTTGTGAAAGGAAAGACCAATTATAAAGTAGATTTTAGTTACTGGGGCTTGGATAAAAAGATGTTGAAGCCGATTTTAAGTGTGGGCGTTTCTGCTATGATGTTGCAAATTATGTTTGTCATCCAACAAATATTTGTCTTTCGATCCATAGTCCATTATGGTTCTGATGACCCCAATGAAGTATATAATGCGAATTATCACGTCGCTGTAATAGGAGCGAACTACCGAATTATGATTTTAATGTTAATGCCCATTTTTGGATTTTCCCAAGCAATGGCACCCGTCGTAGGCATTAATTATGGGGCAAAAATATATGATCGAGTAAAATCTTCCTTTTCCATTTTTACCAAAGCGGGTACGGTCTTTTTATTTTTTCTCTGGGCCTTAGAAATGCTATTTCCAGAAGTGATTTTAGGTTGGATGTTACCTGATGCGATCCTTCGATCACAAGATATTTTGAATTTTAGAATACAAATGGCGACTTATCCTGTTTTTCCTTTCTTTTTTATGGGGACTACGCTTTTCCAATCTATAGGGAATGCCAAAATTGCAGGCTATATGCTAGTCGCAAGAGAGTTAATCTTATTTGTCCCTCTAGTATTGTTCTTACCTTATATTTATGGAATTGATGGCATTTATCACGCCATTGCACCGACCAATTTAATTGTATTTGTGGTTACTTTGTTTCTAATACGAAGAGAATTTAGAAAATGGATGAAGCCTGGTTTTGAGGTGGAGGCTGTTTGATAGATATTTTCCTGTAGCGTCAAGCTCTATATGGTGAATGTATACTTCAAAAGAATACTTGATATTAAAATTAAATTAGCCTACCCACCCGCTTGCGGTTCTCTTGCTTGAAATCGAAGATTCAGCAAGCTAATGTCCACAGAGCCAGCCCACCCGTTTCACGGGTCACTTCACAAAAACAGTCCTCTAGGACTATTTTTGTTCGCTCATCCTGGAAATCCAGCATAACCTTGTCATCCTGTAAAAAAAGAAGCAAGTCCGATAGTTATTCCATTAGAACAATAAGTTATAAGATGATATGGAAGAAACCTGTAAATCCAGCATAATCCTGTCATCTTGTAGCGCCTATCGAACTCCTTCTCCAACATAACCTCGGTTAGATTGGGACGTCATATAAAAGTAAAACAACAAATTACAAATTGAAAAGGGAAGAATTACTTTTAAGGAAGTATCCTAATTTATTGTAAAGGGGATACGCATAAGGCAATTCTTCCCAGATTTTCTTCAATTAAATCATCTTTGGTGTCCTGATGATTTTGATAAAAAAGCAACTTAGGATGATTCATAAATCGCTTTAGCTAAAGGTGTTTTTAATAGTATCTATAGGTAATAACTGAGGATTTCTATTGGGGAGGATTTAGTTAACTAATGTTTGTTTTTTTAGCAAGATGGGCTATTTCCTAAACAAAAATCAGAAAAAATAAGGCCGATTGTGACAAAGAAAAAAAACGATATTTTTAAAGGCTAGCCAATTCAAAGATGACCTATCGTCTAGTTAAGGAAGAAGAATAGCTTGAATGAAGCTAGGGGGATTAGAAATCAAGACCTTTTATATACTATTTTCTTATGGTTGAAAACTTATCGGAAGGCGTACCAAATGAAGTAATTCAATAAATGTGACGAAAATTTCAAGGAATAACTAACTTAAAATATTAAATAGGCCCAAATGAAATTTAAAAAAGAGAGAATTTTCGCTTTTTCTTTGAAAAATAATAGCAAAACGATGTTTTTAAAATACATTTATTTTTTTATCAATTTAGAATAAAAAATGGTTGACTTATCTTATCTAAAAATATTATTGGTTTAATTTAAGGTAGCCTAATTTTTCTTTCCTCTTTCTGCTTTTTTCTACTTTTTTATAAAAAATACTTATAACAAAAAATGTCATAACTATTGCAAAAAAGTCAGATAATTCAGTAGTTTTGCAAAATGGAATGGCGTTTTTAATAAAAAGGTCATTTAAATAATAAATTTTAATCCTGTCTACATTATCCACTTACAATAATAATTGCTGCAAAATTTGTGGCCCACTTCTCTTGCGAACATTCGAAAACCGATAAGTCACTAAATCCCATTAAAATCGATTTTTAAGACCGTACTAATACAAACTTTAGAATAAATTAAGATTCAGTTTTTACAAAAGTTATAGGACAAATTGATTTTGTCCTATCATTAGAAGGAAAGGTACAAGAAGTTATTTGATTTATTAAAATAGATTTTTAAGAATAAGATTGATGAAATAGTTTTTCAAGTGTTTGATCACACTAAGCCTTAACCAACTACTTCCCAATCAACTACTCATACTTTTTTTACATTAAAAACAATTTTGCTTGATGAAAAAGTTAATTTTTACACTTTTAGCTATCACAATGGGCTTAACATCTTATGCCCAATCAACCCTTACAGGGTCAGTCATCGATGAAGAATCTAATGAAGCTTTAATTGGTGCATCTGTCTTAGTAGCTGGTACTAGTACTGGAACAATTACAGATATTGATGGAAACTTCTCTTTAGAAACAGATGCTGCTTCTGGGACGATAGAAATTTCTTATACAGGATATGGAACAATCGAACTAGATTTTAATGGTTCTACTGATTTTGGAAAAATGTCTATGGGAGTAGACGCTCAAGGATTGAGTGAAGTTGTGGTTACAGGGGTAATGGATATTGTAAGAGATAGAAGAACACCTGTAGCAGTATCTACTATTACAACTGCAGAGATTCAGGCAAAAGGAGGAAACGTTGAATTTCCTGAATTAATGAAATCTACTCCTTCTATCTACGTTGCTGGACAGTCTGGCGGATATGGAGATTCTGAAGTATTTACAAGAGGTTTTGACCAAACAAATACTGCTTTCTTGTTAAACGGGCAACCAATTAACGGTATGGAAGATGGTAAAATGTACTGGTCTAACTGGTCTGGTATGACAGATGTTGCGACTGCTGTACAAGTACAAAGAGGATTAGGTTCTTCTAAATTAGCGATTTCTTCTGTTGGTGGTACAACGAACATCATCATGAAATCTACAGAGCAAAAGCAAGGTGGTTCTGTTTCTTATTTATTAGGAAACGACCAATATAATAAAGTAACTGCTTCTTATAATACAGGTTTGATTAATAATAAATTTGGTATGACCGTATTATTGACGCATTGGCAAGGAAATGGTTGGGCTGAAGGAACGAAAGGACAAGGTCAAAACTATTTTATCTCTGCTGGATTTAATCCTGATGATAAGCGTCACACTTTCAACTTCTTGTTGACAGGTGCTCCACAATGGCACGATCAAAACTTCCAAAAAAGTATCAATGATCACTACCAAAGTGGTGAATTTAACATCAAATTCAATAATAATTTCGGCGATAGAAACGGTGAATACCAAACTTTAAGAAGAAACTTTTACCACAAGCCAGTTGCTAACTTAAACTGGGAATTCAAGATGAATGAAAAGTCTTCTTTATCTACTGTATTATATGCGTCTTGGGGACGTGGTGGTGGAACTGGTGATAGAGGTAGCAGAAATAATAGATTCTTTACAGATGATGGTTACCTTGATTTCACAGCAATTGAAGCAGCGAATAGAGCAGATGCTGGATCTGAGGAATGGATTATTAGATCTTCTGTAAACAACCATAACTGGGTTGGTGCGGTAACAAAGTATGAATCTCAATTATCAGAAGCATTGAACTTTAGCCTTGGTGCGGATTTAAGAAGATACCACGGTTCTCACTTTAGACAAGTAGCGGATTTATTAGGTGCGCCTGCTTACACAGCAAGAGAAAGAGCAAGATACCCACAAAGAGAAATTACTGCTACTTTCAAAGCGAACCCTTGGTCTGCTTTAAGTAACTATGCAGAAGGTGCAGAACAATTGAATTATTCTAACGATGAGACGATCGCTTACGCTGGTGTATTCTCTCAGTTAGAATTATCAAAAGAAAAGTTCTCTGGATATATTCAAGGTGCTTTGTCTAACCAAAGTCACGTAAGATTTGAATTGTTTAATGAGGAAGAGCGTAACGAAGAATCTGAAAAAGTAAATAACTTAGGTTATAATATTAAAGGTGGTGCTAGTTTCGAAGTTGGACCTAACAGTAACATCTTCTTCAATACAGGATTTTACCAAAGACAACCTTTTCACGATAATATTTACTTAAACTTCAGTAATACAGTTAACCCAGTTACTGTTCCTGAAAAGATTTTCGGATTAGAAGCTGGTTATAAGTACCAATCTAATAACTTCGCAGCTAACGTAAATATTTACAGAACTTCTTGGAAAGATAGAGCGACTACTAGAACTTTAAGAGAAGGTGATGAAATTCCTAACGGTACAATTGTTGGAGCAGGTGATTTCTTTAGAAACACTTTACAAGATCAATTGCATACTGGAATTGAATTGGATTTTTCTTATGATGTCTCTAGAGCATTTAGAATTAAAGGTTTTGCTTCTTTAGGAGATTGGGCGTATGATGGAACTTTGAATCGTCAATTCTTTGATGATTCTAGAGAATTAGTTTTCTCTGAAGATGGAGTAGATGTAGATGGTGTAAAAGTAGGTGGTGCAGCGCAAACTTCTTTCGGTTTAGGAACAGATATTAGATTAACCAATGGATTGAGATTTGATGTAGATTATAACTTCTACGACAAATTACATTCTAATATTTCTGCTGGAACAACTGCTTTAGAATTGCCTTCTTTTGGTCTTTTAGACTTAGGTGCTTCTTACAATGTTAATTTATCGAATGGACAGTTATTAACTTTCAGAGCGAATTTATACAATGCATTAGGAAAAGAATACATCTCTAGAGCAAGAGACGGAAGAGCAGCAAGTGCTAACGATGCTGAAAACTGGAACGGTGTAAACCGTCAGAACAGAGTTCAGTTTGGTAAGACACAAACTTGGAACTTCTCTGTTAGATATTCTTTCTAATTAATACAGGATAACAGGATTGTGCAAGATTAACAGGATTTTAAACTCCGAATAAACTTGCAAGCTAATATAAAAAAGAGGTAAATGACTTTCGGGTTGTTTGCCTCTTTTTTGTTGGGAATTATCAGATACTTTCAAAGTATCTGATAATTTATTTTATCTTCGTCGCTTCAAATTATTTTGTCACTTCAACTATTTTTCCTGCAAAAGATACTCATTATTCGTTTTAGTTCCATCGGGGATATTGTCTTAACTTCTCCCGTTATTCGCTGTCTAAAATTGCAAATAGGGGCAGAAGTTCATTTTTTGACAAAAAAACCGTTTGTTTCGCTTTTAGAAAATAACCCACATATTACTAAGGTACTTGCGATTGAAAAAAGCGTAGGAGAGGTGCTGCCCATTTTGCGAAAAAAAAAATATGATTACATTATCGACCTTCACCACAACCTCCGCACGTTTATTATCAAATGGCGCTTACCTTTTGTAAAAAGTTATGCCTTTAAAAAATTGAATTTTGAGAAGTGGTTATTGACGAATTTTAAGCTTAACCGACTGCCTAAAGCGCATATTGCAGATAGGTATTTGGAAACGGTGAAGCCATTGGGCGTGGAAAACGATGGGCAAGGATTGGATTTTTTCCTCTCCCCAGCCCCCTCCAGAGGGGGAGAGGTAGAAGAGAAATACTTCAGAGTGAGAGATAAAGAGGGCAAAGCACTTGAATATATTGCCTTACCTATTGGCGCTGGTAGAAAAACCAAAGCTTTAACTATTCCTAAAATCGTTCAAATTTGCCAAAAGATAAATTATCCAATTGTTTTATTAGGAGGAAAGCAGGAAATGGAGAAAGCAAAGGCGATTGGAAAATTGTTACTTGAATTTCCTCCCCCTAACCCCCTCCAGAGGAAAGCATCTTGCCAAAATAAATCTTTAGTCGATGTTGAGGATAGGGAATCTAAAATAGAAAAGAACCCTAATCAAGTAATCAACCTTGTCGGAAAATGTAATCTTTTGGAATCTGCTGCTATTGTTAAAAATGCGAAGGTCGTTTTAACGGGAGATACGGGTTTAATGCATATTGCCGCTGCCTTTCACAAACCCATTGTTTCTATTTGGGGCAATACGGTTCCTGAATTTGGGATGACCCCTTATTATCCAAAAAACATGGATTTGAATACCATTGTGGAAGTGAAAAATTTGCCTTGCCGACCTTGTTCTAAAATTGGTTATGATGATTGCCCTAAGGGGCATTTTAAGTGTATCAAAGCATTAGATAATAGAATAATTATTAATAAGTTACAGGAAATTATTGCGCATCTGCGGTAATTTGCGCTTTCCGCTGTTTTTCGATTAGATATTTAAATTGTCTGACCAGCATATTTAATGGCGTAAAATTTCTTTCTCGAAAGGAAATATCATCAATTGTCGCCAACTGTTGATGATTGTCTAATAGCAATATAAAATTTTCTCGATCATAAATTTTATCATAATTAATATGTGGTTTTCTATGGGCATAAAAATAGTCTTCAAAAAAAGTAAATTGTTCATCATTTAAATGCCATTGATCCCGAATTAGATTATGTTCAATAATTTTATCCTTCCAAAGATTTGGGGTAGAGTGATGAGCGAGTAAAACCAATTTTATATTCAAACTATCTAAGCCTTTCCAAATATGCTCGGATTGACTAGAACTACCATATCGCCAAGTAATCTCTCTTTGGGTATTCCAGAAATACAATAAGATGGAACTATTAGAATGGCGCTGGATAATAGTTTGTAAAATATCATTGCCGCTGGCATCTGATTGAATTAAGTTGGCTGTTTTAGGGAGATCAACTGTTCTATCTTGATATAGAAAGGCCTTTCTTGCGACTAACTCTTTAGCTAAAATAGAATCGGTTATTGCTTTTAAATAAAGGGGAAATCCCATTTTTAAAAAAACAGCATTATTTCTAGTTAAATGATAATCTGCTTGTTGGGCTAAGGTTAAATCTTTGGTTGAGCCAGTTAACTCTTGACTTAATTGAGCGATTTCCATTTCAAATTCATTGCAAGTAGGTAAATTGACACAATCTTGATAAGGGGTAGTTTGCCTTAAGTTGGACATCAAATACTTACGATAGAATTGGAGATAGTTTTGGTAATTTAAATTGGTGATGGCCGATGGATTATCAATTGGAAATTCGTCAAAAAAGTCAAAATAATGTTCTGAAAAACCATCTTTTAAGTCGGGGCTAAATTGATTATAACCATATACTCTAAAGGCATATTTCATATAGTCCATCGCAATTCGGTATTCCGAATGGTGCTGAACCCAGTTGGCTAAAATGGGATTATTAGCAGCGTTTTTTTGAATATAGTTTTCGGTTAATCGGCGAATCCGCTTCGTGATATTAGCACGTTGGGTTTTAAATTCTCTTGGAATGGCATAAGGTAAGGTTGCATTTAATTCAATCTGGAAACTATCTTTAAACAATTGATCAAAAGCGGAAATTTGCTGATTGAGTGTTGCATGATCCCCCCTAATTTTATAAGGAGGTGTGTTTTCTGGCCGTTGATTTAGATAATCAATATCTACAATTATTTCATCTCCAGGCTTAGCATAAAAGGGGAGATTGATAGCATAACCATATTGTAACCTAATTTCAGTCGGTTGGTCTATTTTAATGAGGAAATGATAGTTGCCCTCGTCGTCCGTTATTGCTTGGTGATTTGGTACGTCTAATCCCGCTCGAATAGCCGTAGAAACTAGATTTACCTCTTTACGGTTTTGTGAAATTTCGGCCCGTTCACTTGGAGTCATTTCTCCTTTCGGGAGTGATGTATTGAGAATTTTTCCTTTAACAATCGTATAAGGAATTTCTTCTACGGTCGTATCTCCACAGGCATAGCAGAGTGCTAACAATAAGATGGGCAAAAGTTGTTTCATTTTAACGGGTTTGGTAGTCTGACAAAGCTTTGTAATTGATAGATGCTTGCTAACTAAAAATTGGTGGGTCGATTAATAACTTTACTCACAACGACCAACCAACTTTCCTGCCCATCGAATCCCTTTTTCTAAAATAGCCAAATGCGTGACTTCTTGAAAACTAGCGCCTGTATGTCCCATAGCGGAATAAAAAGTTCGACCGCCATTGGGCAAACATTTATACCAGATAATTGGATGATCTTCGCCCATTCCAAAATCTTTATCATCGACTAAATACTTAATATTCCCACTCATTTCCAGCCCTTTTTCATCCAAAGTGTATAATACTTTAAAACCTTTAGCCCTTGGATTATCTAAGAAAACATACCATTCATCCGCATGATTAAAAGTGGCGGGTAAGTCTAAACAAGGGTAACTGCTAGTAGAATCACATGCCAAATGTAAATTAGCGGCTTGGATTTGCGGGCTTAATGGATGGTGAGAAAAATGAGCGCCAATCAACGTCTCATAATACCAATCCCAATGATGAGAGTCGTCTCCTGTGCCATGAATCCCTAAAAAACCACCTCCATTCTCCATATATTGCCGAAAAGAAACTCTTTGCTCATCGGTTAAGTTTCGACCCGTTGCATTACTCCAGATAACCACATCGAATTTAGCCAATTGTTCCTTATTAAAAACAGCGGCATTATTGGTGGCATAAATACTCCAGTCATTCTTTTTAGCCATTGTTTCAAAGGCGGGAATCGCACTAGCAATAGCTTCCGAATGAGGAAATCCATTCGTCTTACTAAATAATAACACCGAGAAGTCCTTCATTTCAACAGGTAGGGTAGGCGGTGTGGATTCATAAAAAGGGAGCCCATATTTCACTTTGTAAACAAAAGTCCCTATACCAATAATTCCGATTAAGAGTAGGCCTAAAATACTAAACAAGATGACTTTTAAAAACTTATTCATAATAATTTTTAGAATTGGAGTAAGTTGTTATGGCGAAGGTATTGATTTTAAGTTGCAATCCATAGCGGTTAGGCTAAGGATTCAAAATCTGGATTTTTGCAAGCAAATTACGTTGAAAACGTAAGAAATATTGATTTTAAGAGGCAATTTTAAAATATAGGCACCATCGTAAGTTGCTGATTATCAATGATTATATTCTTAGCCTGACGGCTATGGATACAATCTTCGAATATCGGCTTCAGAGCCTAATTAAAATTCGTTGTCGATGGTCGAAGATTGCATCTTCGACCCAATATCATTCATGTTTTCAACATGAT
Organism: Saprospiraceae bacterium; assembly: GCA_965277445.1. Taxonomy (GTDB): domain Bacteria; phylum Bacteroidota; class Bacteroidia; order Chitinophagales; family Saprospiraceae; genus JAFMDF01. The sequence goes on from CBDICY010000013.1 coordinate 2,526,659, forward strand.
TTTCAGTAAAATCATTTTTATAAGAAAACCTAGGTTAAACGTACGAGTGTATTGTTAGAAAAAAAGGTAACAAAAGTACTTACCTTGTGCGGATGAAATTAGTTGAAATATTTGAAAAAGTACCTGATTTTAGGACAAAATGTTTTGTTTCTCATCTTTTGAGTGAGATTCTAGTGATTTCTTTATGCGCAGTTTTGAGTGGAGCAGAAGATTTTGAAGAAATTGCAGAGTATGCCGTTCAAAAAGAAAAATTTTTACGCCAATTCCTGCAATTAGAAAATGGGTTGCCTTCACATGATACTTTTAATCGAGTATTCAGAAACTTAGATACCAAATCTTTTGAATCTGTTCTACGAGGCTGGTCTAAAGAGATACTTGATGAATTAGAATCCTATCAAATTAATATTGATGGGAAAGTGCTAAGAGGTACAGGCAAACGAGGAAAAAAGACTGCTGCTATCTGCATAGTAAGTGCTTGGGCATCAGAACAGTGTCTATCATTAGGTCAAGTAAAAGTCGATAAAAAGAGTAATGAAAAGACAGCTATTCCTGAGATAATTGAAACTGTAGATATAGAGGGGGCTTTGGTCAGCATTGACGCAATGGGGTGTCATAGCAGCATAGCTAACTTGATTATCGACAAGAAGGGAGATTATCTATTAGCTTTAAAGAAAAATCAAAAGGGATTATATGAAGAAGTACATGACTGGATGAAAAAGCATAAAAATAAAATGGATTGCTTTGTTCATACTGATTATGTAGGGGGAAGAATAGAAAAGCGAACTACTTACATTACTCAAAATCTCACTTATATTGATGAATTAGCTGACTGGAAAAAAAGTAAAACGATAATCATGGTTGAAGGAGAGCGAAGTTTTAAGAATGGAGAGAAAAAAGATACTTTTCAAATTAGATTTTATGTTAGTAGTGCCGAAAAAAATGCAGAGTACTTTGGGTGGTGTACCAGAAATCATTGGAGCATTGAAAATAAATGCCATTGGTATCTTGATTTAGTTTTTAATGAGGATAGACAACGGGTTAGAGCAGGAAATGGACCAGATAATATGGCTACATTAAGAAAAATGGCACTTCAAACACTATTGCAACACAAAGGCAAAAGTTCATTAAAGAAAGCTCGTAAGAAAGCTGCTTGGAACGAAAAATTCTTATTTGAAATCCTTTGCAATTTCTAACAATGTACTCGTGCGTTTAACCTAAAGAAAACCCTAATTTATTATACTACCACAAATGATTTTTAACCTAAAAATAATACCTTTACCCAAATCTTAAAAACGTAGATATGACGATAAAACCTTTTAAACTAGAGAGATATTACACCTTACACGAATTTACGGCAAAATACTCTTTATGCAATTCCGATTGTGAAGCGATGTCCATTGGAGACCTATTGGCTTTGGAAGCAGGCGCACAAGAAAAATTCAATAATTTATGGTTGGGGTACACCGAAACCAAAGGGCATCCCGAATTGAGGCGAGATATAGCAGCAACTTATGAACATATTACTACCGAAGATTTATTGGTCTGTACAGGCGCACAAGAACCCATTTTTTTGTTCTCCCAAGCTTTATTAAAACCAGGAGATGAGGTGATTGTACAAACACCTTGTTACCAATCGGTACAATCTATTCCAGAAAGTATGGGCTGTAAAGTAGTTGATTGGATGGTTAAATACGAAAATGGCGTACCGACTTTTGACTTGGCCGATTTAGAGAAAATGATTACTAATAAAACGAAGGTCATTTATATCAATACCCCACACAACCCAACAGGCTTTCACTTTTCAAAAGTAGAACAGCAAGCACTCATTGAAATTGCTAGAAAACACAATATTATCCTTTTTAGCGATGAAGTGTATCGAGAATTAGAGCATGATCCAGCTTATGCTATTTCTGGTTTTGGAGATGCTTATGAAAATGGCATTTCCTTAGGTGTCATGTCTAAGGCCTATGGATTGCCAGGACTTAGAATTGGTTGGTTGGCTACCAAAAATGCGGAGATTCTAGAAAAAGTAGCGATGCTAAAAGAGTATACAACGATTTGTAATTCAGGACCTAGCGAATTTTTAGCTGGGGTTGGTTTACGAAATAGACAACAGTTGTTAGATCGAAACTTAGCCATTATTAATCAAAATCTTCCTTTGTACGATGCCTTCTTTGCCAAGCATGCCGATCTATTTTCTTGGTATAAACCCAATGCAGGACCAATTGCTTTTGTGAAAATGAATTTCCCAATGGATGATATGGTCTTTGCGGAAAAAGTTTTAAAAGAGGCTAAAACATTATTACTTCCTGGTGGAATTTATGATTACCCTGGCTATTTTAGAATTGGTTTTGGTCGGAAAGCGATACCAGAGGCATTAGCTATATTTGAGACCTTTGTGGAACAAATGCGTTTAGTAAACGTATAGTTGATTTGAAAAGAGTTACTCCCTGATAATTCCTATCTTTGCCCATTAGAAAATCTAAGTAAAATATAGAGGGTTTGAGGTAGATGGTAGAAGATAGATGGTCAAAACGGGGAATAAACAAGGCTTAAGTTGCATAATTTTGGAGAATTGCCCAGTTAAGATATATTCTAAACCTTCTACCTTCCACCGTTAACCTTATAACCTTACTACCTAAGTAACGTGAGTTTTGGATAAGCAAAAGGTCTGGAAGACCGAATCTGTTTGTAGAAAAAATTTGATAAACCCCTCTTGATCAAAGGTCTGGAAGACCGACCCTGTTAAAAATTAGCCAAAAACGGGGTCGGTCTTCCAGACCTTTGGAACATTTTTGAATCATTTTCTACAAACAGTACCGCTCCTCTAGAGCTAAATCATTGATTATCAATTAGTATTATCCAAAACTCACGTTAAGTAATTAAACTAAAAATATCTCTTTGCAATCACCAGTATCGATACTAAAAGAAAATTGGGGATTTGATACCTTTCGACCCTTACAAGAAGAAATCATCCAATCGGTCTTGGATGGCAAAGATACGCTTGCCTTATTGCCAACTGGTGGTGGTAAATCCATTTGTTTTCAAGTACCTGCCTTAGCAAAAGAAGGCATTTGCATTGTTGTTTCTCCGCTGATTGCTTTGATGAAAGATCAAGTGGACAACCTAAAAAAACGTAATATTTCAGCGGTTGCCATCTATTCGGGAATGCGCTATACGGATATTGATCGAACCTTAGACAATTGCATTTATGGCAACATCAAATTTTTATACCTCTCTCCAGAGCGATTGATAACGGATTTGGCAAGGGCGAGAATTGCGCAGATGAATGTGAGCTTATTTGCGATAGATGAAGCGCATTGTGTCTCCCAATGGGGCTATGATTTTCGACCGCCGTATTTAGAAATTGCGGCCATTCGAGAGCTACATCCGACAATACCCGTTTTAGCCTTAACCGCTACGGCAACGCATCGAGTGATAGAAGACATTCAAACCAAACTTAATTTTTCTAAGCTGAATGTATTCCAAAAAAGTTTTGAACGAAAAAACCTTGCTTATGTGGTGTTAAAAGAAAAAAATAAATACACCAAACTTTTAGAAATTGTTCAAAATGTCAAAGGGACGGGCATTATTTATACGAGGAGCCGGAAGAATACGAAAGAAGTGGCTGCTTATTTACAGCGGAATAATATTCGAGCAGATTTTTACCATGCAGGACTCAATCCCGAAATACGCACCCAGAAACAAGAAGCGTGGATGAATAACCAAATCCGAATCATGGTATCGACCAATGCTTTTGGAATGGGCATCGACAAACCCGATGTACGATCTGTTATTCATATAGACTTACCCGATAGTTTGGAAGCGTATTATCAAGAAGCGGGTAGGGCAGGGCGTGATGAAAAAAAAGCCTACTGTGTGCTATTATATGATGAGAAGGACGGAGAAAGATTGCAACTAAATTTTACAAGTGCTTTTCCGCCCATGAAAGTGATTCGACAAGTTTATCGAGCATTGGGCAGTTATTTTCGGATTGCAGTAGGTGCAGGATTAGGGCGAAGTTTTGATTTTGATATTGGCACTTTTGTAGAACGCTATAATTTAAAAATCATTCAAGTTTATAATAGTTTAAAAATCTTAAGTCAAGCGGGTTGGCTGGTGATGAGTGAGTCCATATTTTTACCATCTACCATTAAAATAAAAGTTAATCGGGAGGTGCTATACGATTATCAACTCAAACAAACCAAAATGGATCGAGTGATCAAATGGATTTTACGCCTTTATCCTCAATCTATTAATAATTATACCTCGTTTCAAGAAAGTAAAGTAGCGAATAAAGTAGGGGCTACCCGAATAGAATTAACCAAAGCCTTTCAAAAATTGGTACAAGATCAAATTATTGATTACCAACCACAAAAAGATAAACCGCAGTTGGTGTACCTAAAAGAAAGAGTTGATGCGGACAATTTAGCCATAGACATGGAATTGTATAATTTTCGGAAGGCCCGCCACCAAGCGAATATTGCCCAAGCCATTCAATATGCCGAAGCACCTCGTTGTCGCAGTCGGCAATTATTAAAATATTTTGGTGAGAAAAATGCGCCCCTTTGTGGTGTTTGCGATGTCTGTTTGGGCAGAACCAAGGGAGATATTGATGAATCCGAATATGAACGCTATAAATTAAAAATTGAACGATTGGTCAAAAGAGAAAAATTGACCCCCAAAGAAGTCGCCAACTCTTTTGGCAATAAACGAACCGAATTAATTGAACAAGTTCTCGCTTATTTAATCGACGAAGGATTTGTGGATATTGTGGAAGAAGTAGTCGTTTGGCGAGCTTAACAGATAAAACAGGGTAGAGAATAGAGCTAATTTCTGCGCTCTTTTCTAAATAGTAGTGCTTATTCTAATGTGACAAAATTTGAATACTGATAATCAATGAGTTACCCTTATTCAAAATTTTTCATTCAGAATTAAGTCTAGTCACATAAAAAACTCCAAAACATGATTTTAACAACAACGAGTACTTTACAAAACCAAGAAATTGAAGCTTATTTGGGTTTGGTAACAGGCGAAACGATTATTGGCGCCAATATCTTTAAAGATTTATTTGCAAGTATTAGAGATGTGGTCGGAGGTCGCTCTTCTTCCTATGAAAGGGTTTTAAAAGAAGCAAAAGATACCGCTATGTTAGAAATGCAAGAACAAGCAGAACGATTAGGCGCAAATGCCATTATCGGAATTGATTTAGATTACGAAAACATTGGTGCCAGCGGTAGTATGTTGATGGTCGTTGCCACAGGAACGGCTGTTAGGATAAAAAATGCGCCAACTGATTTTGTTTGAGTGTTTATGCTGAAATTATTCGTATGGTAACCCTCTCGCCATTAGCCCTTTGCCTTTCGCCGAATAAGTCTAATGTTTTAATTTGATATGAATTTACCAATCAATTTTCTACAATACCAACCGAATTTAAAAGTCAAAAAGGCCAAAAAACAGCGCCTAGTTTTTTGCACCATCCGTAAAAAATACCTCGTCTTACAACCAGAAGAATTGGTGCGACAATTGACAATTGAATATTTAATTAGAGATAGACAATACAATAAAAACAGCATTCATGTAGAACGGGGCTTAACGGTCAACGGCCTGTACCGCCGAACGGATATTATCATTTACGATGAACAGGTTGACCCTTATTTATTGGTAGAATGCAAGCGCCCCAAAGTAAAAATAACCCAATCCGTTTTTGACCAAATTGCCCGCTATAACCTTACCTTAAAAGTAAAATACCTGCTAGTGACCAACGGCATTGATACTTTTTGCTGTGAAATGGACTATGCGAGCCAATCTTATCGTTTCTTAACGGAAGTACCGACTAAATGAAGTTGAGTTTTTTTTCATTATTTCCGTTACTTTCCAATAATCCCGCATTATGCTATTGAAAACATCCTAAAACAGTTCAAGCGGATAAAGAAATAGCATGCAATATTCACTAACTATTAATCCATCTTATTTGAATTCTAACACCCAGTCGGTCACTAAAGAAGCGATGCAGCAGGAATGGCAAGAAATCCAAGCTGCGCAGCAAAGCCCTGCCATGTTTCGCCCTTTGTATGACCGATATTACGAACCCATTTTTCGATACATTTATCGACGGACTTCGGAAGAATCCCTAGCGGCAGATATTTGTTCGGAGGTGTTTTTTAAAGCGATGGAAAAATTAGGAAAGTATGAATTTAAAGGCGTTCCTTTTGCTGCTTGGTTGTATAGGATAGCAAGTAATGAAATCACCCAACATTTTAGGAATACTCAAAAAAACCGAACGGTAAGTGTCGAAACGATGGCCTTACCAGAAATCATGGAAGAAATGGGCGACTTGGAAGCGGTCGAAAAAACGCATTTCCGAGAAGCCCTTATTCCCTGTTTGAATCAATTAAAACCCAAAGATTTAGAACTCATCGAACTCCGCTTTTTTGAACAACGACCTTTTAAAGAAATCGCTGATTTACTAGCCATTACCGAGAGCAGTTGTAAAATGAGAACCTACAGAGTATTAGAACGATTGAAAAAAATAATTTTAAAAAATAAAGGATAATTGAATGGTTAAATTGTTATATTGTTTGATGGTTATGCAAACACTATACGCTGTTTGAATTACGGATCAAGAACAATAAAGCCATCCAGCAATCTCCAAACCTGCATTTATATGGATAACAACTACAATTTTAAAATAAACCAACCGCCTTTGAAGAAAGCGGACATCGAAAAACATAAGGATTTCGATGCTTTACTACAGCGGATGGAAGCACCGCCGCCGCCTAAAAAGGAACTAAGCGTGGCGAGTAAAAGAAGCCCTTATTACTGGATAGCAGGGATTGCGGCGACCTTACTCATTGGCATTATAGCTTTCGGGGATCTCTTTGACAATGGGCAAAATGGGGCAGATGGACAACAGATTACGAGCGCCTATTTAGCAGCACAACCGTATGTAAATCCACCCATTGAAAGCCTGGTACAAAAAGGAGAAACTATTACGGTCAATGCCAATGAAGGCGGCGTTTATGAATTTGTTTCTGGTTCTAAAATGGTCGTGCCTCGATCGGCTTTTGCCAATGCCTATGGTGCATTAATCGAAGGCGAAGTGGATATTCATTTTAAAGAATACCATGATTTTGTAGATTTCTTTTTAAGTGGCATTCCGATGGAAATTGATGTAGATGGTAAAGCAGGCGTATTAGAATCGGCGGGTATGGTAGAAGTATATGCCACCCAAGATGGCGAACGGCTGCAGATGATCCCCGAAAAACCAATTGAAATTGAGTTAATCAGCCGCATTGCTTTTGCGGGAGATACACCTCCTGCTTTTAATATTTACTATTTAGACGAAACTAAAAGAGCATGGAAACTAGAAGGAAAAGATCAAATAGAATTGGCGCCAGAAACGCCCGAATCAGAGGAAGCAACTTTTCTTTGGGTAAGCGATGAGGAGGGAAATATAACGGAAGCACAAGCCGCTTTTGTCAAGGTAATGGGGGACCCGAATGACCCTTATTTCGAGGGGATTGTTACTTATGACACAACTTATAGTACCACACCTGCTTCCTTAGCTGCTGCCCAAGCTGCCCAACGTAAAAAATTGGACAACAGGCTCATAGCAGAAATAGCTAAAGCCGAACGTCAATTTAAACTCCCCACTCAACCAGCCAAACCTGAACGATACGACGGCAATTCCATGACCATGGAGTTGGATTTTAAAGGAGAAGATTTAGGCGCTAAAAATTATAAAGGAACGATTTGGCAGGTATTGAGTACCATTGATGCCTTTGATGATTTTTCCAATACCGTTTGGGAGCAATATGATTTAGAAAAAACAACAGGCGAAACCTTTACCTTAAATTTATCAAAAGGAACAAAAACAGCCAAATTAACTGTAAAACCCGTTTTAGCAGGCAAAGATTACGAGCAAGCCATGCAGCAATTTGAGGCCCAATTAGCCGCTTATCAAACCGAAAAAGCAGCAACAGAACGCCAATTAGTACTCAAAAAGCAAGAAATAGCGGATAGAATAGCAATTGAAAAAGCAGTAGCAGATAAAAGTTTTGCCGCCAAAATAGCGGCTTTAAAAGCGGCAGGGCACACCAATTATGCCACGAATGAAATAGTCAAAAAAACCATCTTAAATAAATTTCAAATTGACCGTTTTGGTACTTGGAATTGTGATCGCCCTAGACCGCCGTATCTAGCGACCCTCGACGGTACCTTTCAAGATCAGCATTTCACCAAATACCAAAACAAAATGGTGTACCATACCGATAAATCACAAAATACGGTTCGCCGATTTTACCTAAAGGACATTGCCAAAAATGTGCAATTCAATGAAGAAAGTGAGAACCTACTTTGGTTGGTCACCGAAGAGAATCAACTAGCGGTTTTTCCCCCCGCTTATTTTGGTCGCATTCCCCAAAAGAGTGGGGACTATGCCTTCGAGATGGATTTAAACCCAACGCCTATTGAATCGGAAGCAGATGTTCGGAAGGTATTAAAATTATAGGGTATAGGTTGTACGGATTAGGCGGATCGGACGGATGTTTATTCTTTCTTTAAAAATCTGTGAAAAAATCCGCCTAATCTGTTCAGACCGTACAACCTATCACACCAAATCGTCTACAAAAAAAATCCGTTCAATCTGCCCAAATCCGTTATCCATCCTACCTAATCGTCCATCCTTTTTGAAAATTGAAAATTATAAATTGAAAATTGAAAATTAAAAAACTTACTTTTGAGTTTTTAATTACAAAAGCTTATTGATTGAAAATACACATGAGAAAAATCTACCTTATTTGTTTACTGGCTATAAGCATAGCAGCGTGTAGCGGGCTTGAAAAAGAGCAATTAAAAGGAAAATGGACAGCCGTTCAATTAACCGAAGAAGGCGACTCCTTAAAAGTGAATCTGGAAGAAATAACCTTAGCCTTTAAAGAAACAGGCTACGACTTCACCAGCACTTTAAATTATAAAGAAGCGGGCACTTACGACCTAAAAGATAATCTATTGACCACTCTGGATAGTTTAAACACCAACCAACAAGAAAAAGTCGTAGAAATCACCAAACTACAAAACGATTCTTTATTTATCCGAATGAACGAAGCAGGGAAGGAACGGTTGTTGGTGATGATTAGGGATTGATGGGGAGATTTCATGCACCTTGAAAATCATAAATAAGGCGTGTACGAAGTTTTTCTTTCGACGCTGATTTCGCTGCTTAAAGTTATGATTAGCTATGTTTTCTTATGAAAATTTATGTTTTGAACATTCAAAAATCATAAACAATCATAAAAATCAGCGTCAAAAAAATAGGGATTTTGAATACTTCATATAGTCCTTATTATAAATCATAAATCTGTAAATTGTAAAAGCTAGATGGATTTATGATGTATGATTTTAACGCCAACCCCTAAAAACCCCAATTATGCAAATAGTAGTATTATGTACCCATGCCTTTGGTTTACCATCGGTCAATAGCCTGGCCCAAGCCAAATTATTAAAAGGCATTATCACGGTCAACCAACAATCGGATGTTCGAGAAAAATTAACGGCGGTTGGTCAACAACATCGAATTCCCATCTTATATGTCAGCAAAACCAAATTTGCGCAAAAAATGGCGCTCTTTATTCGACAACATAAAATAGATGTCGTTTTTGTATTTGCCTTTAGTCAGCTCATTCCCGCCAAGCTATTAGCGATGCCTAAGTTTGGTTTTCTGAATTTTCATCCTGGGATATTGCCCCAATTCAGAGGGCCAGATCCTGTTTTTTGGCAACTTAAAAAAGGCATGACGGCTGGGGGCTTGACCGTTCACCGAATGGATGCCAAATTTGATACAGGGCCAATTGTGACGATTGTGCCGATTCCGATTCAACCAGAAATGACCTATAATCATTTTTTAAGTGAAGCAGGTTTTGCCGCCAATCATGTTTTAAATATGATTGTGCAAACCCTACATAGCACGGGAAAATTACCGACTAAAGCACAAGATAAAAGCCAATCTGCTTACCAAAATCGCCCGACACCTAATGACTTACGCATCAATTGGACAGCCGATGATCCTGCCACCATTCGAGCCTTGGTTAATGCCTGTAATGCGAAATATGGGGGCGCACATACCTTATTAAGAGGGCATCCCCTACAAATTTTGGCAGTAACCCCTTTACGGGAAACAACAACCGCCGCTATTGGCGAAATAATCGAAGTCAGCGAACTCAAAGGCTTATTAGTCGCTTGTAAAGATGGGGCTGTTTTGCGAGTAGATATTGTCCAAAGTGCAGAAGGCATTATGACCGCCAACCGTTTTGCAACGATGGCAAGCATTCAAAAAGGAGAATATTTTTCGTAGGGCTTTTTTTTCTCTAGGAGAACCCCTACTTTTGCCGTTCTCCCATCAGTTCTAATGAATTGATTTTATTTTTCGGGACGTGGCGCAGTCCGGTAGCGCACTGGTCTGGGGGACCAGGGGTCGCAGGTTCGAATCCTGTCGTCCCGACTTTAAAACCTTGTAAGTCTTTGATTTACAGGGTTTTTGTTTTTAGGTGTAGTTAACTAATCTTTTTAGTACACTATCATTGTTTCAATCAATTCTAATCTGGTAAGGTTTTTGCATTTTTAACTTCTCCAACATTATTTTTACTTAAAAAAATCACATGAAAAACTTACTAGTGCTTAGTTTGATGGTTTTAGCTGCATGTACAGGTGATTCTACGGCAGTAACTACTACTTCAATTGTACCCAAATCTGCTACAGCAGAAGAATTCGTTCAAATCTGGAATGATTTAATCAATAAACAAGACTGGGATAACTTAGCTACTTTATATGCGCCAACCGTTTACATTTATGCTAAAAAGAAACCTAAAGCCTATTGTATTGCTGCAAAGAAAAAGTATATGGAAGCCAATCCCTCTTTTCAACAAAAAATAGAAAATGTATATGGCAACCAAGTGTACTATCAATCTGAAAGTGTTTCTTTTGATAAAACTTATGTGACTGCTGCTGGTGTAGAGAAAAAGGCAACGACTATTCTAGGCTTGGTTAAAAATGAAAAAGGCTATTGGGAAATTAGAGAAGAAACAGATTTGCCTACTTGGAGAAAAAACAAAACCATCACTAGTTGTGAAAAATTTTGGCGGCAGTTAATCCGAACCAATAAAGACATCAAAGCGTATGCAGCGTCTTCCTCTTATTTGATAGAAATGTATTTTCATAGAGATCAAATAAACGTGCATATCAGAGATAATGGAGAATATACTAGCGCTACTATTGATAAGTATGTATTTTCCATTAAAGACGAGAAATTATATCATACTGGTTTTAAAGAGAATTTTAAAGAAGGGACGATTGTTTCTTTTGATACCTCTTTATATCGGCGATTAGGAGAATTTTGTAACTGATAAAAAAGAGATGTAAAGTTTTGAGGTGAAAATATAGGTTTGCCACCAAAAGAAAAATTTACCTTATATTGAGCCTTTTACTAGAAATTGTAAATAAAACAACTATTATCACAATAAATAAATGACGCAAACAAAACTAACGCTAGATACCCTAGAATCGTGGCTATGGGGTTCTGCCGATATTCTGCGCAGTACCATCGATTCTTCTGATTTCAAAAACTATATTTTTGGCCTACTTTTTTTAAAACGCTCGAATGATGTATTTGCCGAAGAAGTGGAGCAGATTATGGAACAAGAGGGGAGCGATCGGGAAGAAGCTGAAGAAGATGCTTACCTAAATATCCCCGAAATTGCCCGTTGGGCGTTTATTATTCAGCAGACCGAAAACATTGGGATTGCCTTGGATAAGGCTTTTGCAGCGATTGAACAGGAAAATACGGGTTTGGAAGGCGTGATGACCGCTACTAAGTTTGGTGATAAAGAACGCTTACCTGATGATATTTTACAACAATTGTTGCGCCATTTTAATAAACATTCTTTGCGCAATGCGCACTTGGAATCGTCTGATTTATTGGGAGATGCTTACGAGTATTTAATCAAGCAATTTGCGGATGATGCGGGGAAGAAAGGAGGGGAGTTTTATACGCCACGAGGAGTCGTTAAACTCATTGTGCAACTCATCAAACCTGCACCCAAGCATACTGTCTATGACCCTACTTGTGGGTCGGGTGGGATGCTGATTGAATCGGCTCGCTATATTGCGGAACAACCCAATGGAAAAGTGGGCAAAAATATCAATGTCTCCCTCTACGGACAAGAAAAGAACCTCAGCACTTGGGCGATTGGCAAATTGAATATGATTTTGCATAATTTTTCGGATGCGGAGATTGAAAAAGGCGATACGCTGATTTCGCCCAAACATAAAAATGCCGATGATGAATTAAGGTTGTTTGACAGAGTGATTGCGAATCCGCCTTTCTCCATGGGAAAATGGTGGACGCCTGCGGAAAAATCCTTGGAAAAGAAGATTGATAAAAACGGGAATGAGAAGGAAATTGCCCCAAAATATAATAAAGTCGTTTCGGATAAATACGGCAGATTGCAATATGGTATTCCACCGAGAGGCTATGCGGATATGGCTTTTTTGCAGCACATGATTGCGGTCTTAAAACAGGATGGAAAAGCGGGCGTTGTTTTGCCACATGGTACGCTTTTTCGGGGTGGTAGCGAGGGCAAAATTAGAAAAGCCTTGATTCAAGCGGATATTATCGAAGGCATTGTGGGCTTACCGTCCGCTTTGTTTTATAATACTGGGATTCCTGCCTCGATTTGGATTATTAATAAAAATAAAATGGCTGCCCAAAAGGATAAAATTGCCATTATTGATGCGAGTAATGATTTTAAGGCTGGTAAAAATCAAAATGAATTATTACCCGAACATTTGGAAAAAATAACTACTGCCAACGATGCCTATACCGATGTGGACAAATATATGCGAGTCGTAGAAGTAGCAGAAATAGCAGAGAATGATTATAACTTAAATATCTCTCGCTACATTGATACGAGTGAACCTGAACCCGAAGTGGATTTGGCTTTGGTGAAACAACAAATTGCGGATTTGGAAGCAAAAGAACGGGCAATTGATGCTCAATTAGCTGACTTTTTAAAAGAATTGGGGATATGAAGGAAGGGAATAAAATGAGTCAATTGGGGGAGATTCCTGTGGATTGGGAAGTAATGAGAATTTCTGATTATCTAGTGGAACATAGAGGTGGTGCAGCATTAAGACCGAAGGATTTTGTAGATCGCGAAGGTTTTAGCGTTATACCAAAAAAGGCAATAACTTCTGGAGGTAAATTAAAGTTAGGAGATAAAAGGACTTATTGTACAGATAAATTTGCAAGCGAAAATTCAAAAAATATAATTGATAAAAATTATATAGTAACTACTTTAAGGGATTTAGTGCCAAGCGGTCCGAGTATAGGTTATATGGTGCAATTCGATTTTGAGGACAAATTTATTCTAGCACAAGGAGTATATGGTTTTAAAATTAAAGATAATTTAGATAAAGAATTTTTAATTCAATATTCTAATACGAATTCTTTCAGAAAGGTAATGCAAACCATAATGGTAGGTAGTACACAAGTTCATATAAGGAATGGCGATTATTGGAACGTTCAAATACCAGTTCCGCCAATAAAAGAACAACAAAAAATAGCCAAAATCCTAAGCACCGTAGATGAAAAAATAGCTGTCATTGACGAGCAACTCCAAGCCACACAGACCCTCAAAAAAGGGCTGATGCAACGCCTATTGACCAAAGGGATTGGGCATACGGCCTTTAAAGATTCGGTTTTGGGGGAGATTCCTGTGGGGTGGGAAGTGGAATTATTAGATAAATGTACCATTCGTGGAAGTGGACATACACCAAATAAACAATTCGCAGAATATTATAACGGTGGAATTAAGTGGATTTCTTTGGCAGATTCAAAAAAGTTAGATGATAGATTTATTGATGAAACGAAAACAGAAATATCAAAAGAAGGATTAAAATACTCATCTGCTGTTTTACATCAAAGGGGAAGTGTGTTGCTATCTAGAGACGCAGGAATTGGTAAAAGTGCAGTAATGAGAATAGATATGGCTGTCAGTCAACATTTTATCGTTTGGAGGTGTATGGAAAATTTAAATAATTGGTTCTTATATTATTTACTACAACATTTTAAACCCATTTTTGAAAGAGTTGCAATTGGTTCAACCATCAAGACTATAGGTTTAGGCTTTTTTAAAAAAATGAAGATACCTCTTCCTCCGATTAACGAACAAGAAAAGATTTCTAGAATTCTTTATAAGGTTGATGATAAAATAGATATTTTGAAAGACAAAAAATCCCACTACCAAACCCTAAAAAAAGGCTTAATGCAAAAATTATTAACAGGAAAAATCAGAGTGAAAATTAATGATTAACCCTAGAATTATAGATATATAGAATGAAAACAGAAAAAAATAAATTACTTATTCAACGAATAGAATCCTCGATAAATAATCGACCTGATAATTTTTATTATTCAAATAGAACTTTCCGTTTTATTATATGGAGCTGTATTATTTTATTAACTCTACTATTTTTGAACTTAATTATTCAAGGATTTTCTAGTTATATCAATGGTGGATATAAAAATCTTGACCTGCTAAAGTTGATTGTGAATGCTGCATCACTAATTGTTTTCACGGGTTATTTTTTTATAAGAACTTTAGATTCTCCAAAGGAGAAATTAAAAAAAGATAAGTGGTTGTGGGAAAAAGGGCGATTATTAGTTACAGGTCATACTCTATATCCAATTTTATTGGGTGTTGCACTTATAATGAATTTTGTAGATTTTACAAATAGTGATTTAGTATCTCAGCCCATATTGTCACTAATAATTATAGGTCTATTTTCCACAAGTATGTACGGTATGGTAATCTTTTTTATCATTCTGTACCCAAAAAAAATATTTTCATCAAAGATTAACACATTTGGAGTAGCTGCATACTTAATGCAATTCTTTGTATTAGGTTTGATTTTATATAATATGTATTCTCAAAAGTTAATTAGTGGTCTAGTTTTCTTTTTTATATTAACAATAGATATGTTATTAATTTACAGACACGGAAAATACCTTTTTTACCGAAATAGTTTAGCATTAACACAAAAGAATGCATTAGAAATAATTAGTCCAATTACACTTTCAAAACTAATAACATCAAAAAACAAAGAATTGAATTTAAGAATAAAAGCCATTAAATATATTGAGATTAAGTACAATAAGAACCAATATGCTTATTTAGGCATATTGAATGAAGAGTTACTTCGAGAAATAAATAGTCAATCAAAGTCAAAATACACTTGGCTATTAAGTATTGCGTGGGGTTTGATTCTATATGCTGCTGGTTCTATTGGGGAGGGCTTACTTCAGGATAAATTTAATAATCCTATTAAAAAATTATTATGTGAATACTTAAATATTTATTGTAGTTAGTATTCTTAAACAATAAAGAATGAGCAACAACCCAGAATATATCCAAAGCGAATTACCCGCAATCCAACTATTCCAACAACTAGGCTATCAATACCTCAACGGTAGCGAGTCGGACGAACGAGCCGATAATACTGAAGTACTGCTAAAAAATCGCCTTCGTGCCGCCATTCAACGCTTAAATCCTTGGATAAGCCCTGCCAATTTAGACAAAGCCTACGATAAAATTACTTCCGTCAACGGTACTTCTTTGATGGACATCAATCAGCAAATTTGGGAACTTTTGCGAGGGGATACCTTTACCGTCAAACAAGTCATCGACGGTAAGGAGGATTTTCATGCAGTACGCTACATTGACTATCGAGCAGGACAGACGGCTAATAATGACTTTTTAGTGGTCAATCAAATGCGCTACCGTAATCGAGTGGGTAGACTTTCCATTCCCGATTTGGTGGTCTATGTGAATGGCTTACCCATTGCGGTGCTTGAATGTAAATCGCCCACCGCTGCCACCGCTTGGGATTCGGCTTATAGTGATTTGACGGAATACCAAGATTTAAACCCCAAACTGTTTTATTATAATCAATTATGTGTCGGTTTATGGGGTGTTGGTGGCAAATATGGAGCCATTAATGCACCGCAAAAATTCTACTCGGTTTATCGTACGCCCAAAGGTCAGCCGACTGCTTTTTTAGGCGACCAGCCAACGGTACAAGCGGAGTTAATTTATGCCCTTTTTCGCAAAGAAAGTTTATTGGATATACTCCGCCATTTTGTGATTTTTGAATTGGACGAAGGCACGACTATTAAAAAACTGCCTAGATACCAACAACTGCGGGCGACCAATAAAACGATTGCTCGCTTGCAAGCGGGTGAAGGGGGCGTGGTGTGGCATACGCAAGGGTCGGGGAAGTCGATTACGATGGTGTATGTCACTCGGAAATTACAAGCTCCAGAGTTTGGCTTTCAGAATCCAACGGTGATTATTATGACCGACCGAAAGGACTTGGACCAACAGATAAAAGATACTTTTAATCATGTGGGGTTTAAAAATGTAGCGAATGCCAGTTCGGTCGTACATTTGGATAAATTACTTCGCAATGATTATGGCGGCATTATCACTACGACTTTGCAAAAATTCCAAGAACCTAGTGCTGAATTACCTACCGAAATTGACCAAACAGCAATCGAAGAAAAAGGTGATTTACGGGTAGAGAAGGACATTCAAGGTTCTTTTTTAACCAAAATTACCAAAACCTTAATCAAAGGAAAATGGGTAGAAACAGAAAGAGTGACGGTAGAATTAACCGCTTTGTCCGACAAAGAAAATTTATACATTTTGGTAGATGAGGCGCATCGCAGTCACTACGGTTTTTTAGCCGCTTTTATGCGTACCGTATTACCGAAAGCCAAATTTATTGCCTTTACAGGAACGCCTATTTCCAAAGAAGATAAATCCACTTTAGGTGAGTTTTATGGTGGCGAATACATCGACGTTTATACCATCAAAGAGTCAGTAGCCGACGGCGCAACGGTGGAGTTATTATACGATGAGGGCATTGCCAAATTGGATGTCAAAAAAGATGCTTTAGACCTCGAATTTGAAGAGCAATTTGGAACTGCCTCTGCCGAAAAAAAGGATAAATTAAAAAAAGCGGCTTTAAAAAAATATGCTTTATCTGCGGAACGAATTACCGCTATTAGCAAACATATCGTTGACCATTTTCATACCAAAATTTATCCAGATGGGCATAAAGCTATGATTGTTTGTAGTGGACGAGAAGCGGCTATCAGATACCAACAAGTTTTACATCAATTAAAAGCAACTGGCTATCACGATTTTGAATCTAAGGTAGTAGTCAGTATTGGTTCACCTAAAACGGATGCTATTGCCAAAGAATATTACGAAACCATAGAATGGAATAAAAAACATCCAAATGACCAACGCCCAATTTGGGTGGTTGCCCCGAATAAAGTTAAAACGGCTACGGATGATTTTAAACTCCCTTTTGGTGACGAAAATGAAACGGAAAAATCTGGTAAAAAGAAATACGATAATACCGCTTTTCTAATCGTTTCGGATATGTTATTGACGGGTTATGATGTTCCTATTGCTTCCTGTTTGTATTTGGATAAACCCTTGAAAGAGCATAATTTATTACAAGCCATTGCGAGAGTAAATCGTTCGGGTAAAGGCAAAAATGCGGGTTATATCGTTGATTATAATGGTATTACGGCTAATTTAATCGAGGCTTTAGACATCTTTTCGGGTGATCTCCGACCAGACGATATTCTAAAAAACCTCAACGAAGAATTGCCTCAATTAGAAATGCACCACACCAAATTGGTCGATTTCTTTAAACCGATGCGGATTGACCGAAATTATCAACGAGCAAAATATATAGATAGCGCCATTCGCTATATCGAACCACTAGACCGTCGAGATGAATTTAAAATCTTGCTCAAGCAGTTTAATAAATCGGTCAATATTGTTTTGCCCAATGTAAAAGCGATTAAATATCAGCCAGATTTTAAATTGTATAATGAAATCAAACAGATGGCTCGCAATGCTTTTCCAGAAGACGAAGGGCTAAAAATCAGCAAAGATGAAAGTCAAATGCTGCAAGCTATGATTGACGAGCATTTAACTGCCCAAGGAGTTGAAAATTTGTTGGCAGAACCCGTTTCCATTATTGATAAAGAGAAATTTGCCGCTGCCATAGAAGGGGCATCTCCTGCTACAAAGGAGTTGAAAATGCGGAATAATTTAAAGCATACCATCAAGGTAGGTAAGGATAAAAACCCCGATTTTTACAAGCCGTTAGCCCAGCGCATGGAAGAGTTATTGAAACTAAAAGAAACCAAAATGATTGACGAAGCGCAATTATTATTGGCATTTATGAAAATACAAGACGAAATTATTGCCGAAGAAAAGGAAGGTGTGGAGAAAGGTTTTGATACGGAAGGGAAACGGGCAATTTATACCACGATGAAGTTGCTATTTCCAGAAGGGGCAGAAGAGGCGACGAAGTCTTTATTGCATAGTATAAGTGGGGAATTGGATATTGTTGGATGGGAGAAAAAAGCGAGGGTCTTGAAAGACATTCAAAATAAAATTAGAAAGAACTTAACGATGGCGAATATTGATAAAAAAGTAGCGAAGGAAAAGGCGAAAGAGATGATGGCTACTTTGCAAAATAATAAGTAAACTGGTAGCACAGGATTCATCCTGTCCTCTCCCAAGGTCTTTAGGCCTTGGAATGCAATACGCCAACCTAAAGGTCGGCGAACCGAACAGGATAAATCCTGTGCTACCAGTTAAACAAACAAAAATATGCCTAAAGTACAATACGGAACAAAAACAATCGAATACGGCATTCTCGAAAAAGAAGACTTGCAATCGCATTATATCACCGTAGAAAAAGGAGCAGGTGTTGTTTTAAAAGGTAAACGTCTTTCTCCCGAACAATCGGATCAACTTGTCCTTAAAAAAGCGAGGTGGATTATAGATAAATTAGCGTTGGTCGAATCCATCAAAGAAGATGACATTGTAACGGGATCTAGAATCCAATATTTGGGTCGAAGATATTATGTGCAAATTTTTATTCAAAAAGAAGGCAACGAAATAACTATTGATTTTACGGCATCTAAATTTAAAGTATACGTTCCCGATTCTCTGAATAATCAACAAGAAATCAAGTATGCTTTTGCTCGTTTTTTAGGTAGAAAAGCGGTTGAAAAAATAGCGCCAAGGGTGAGGAAATGGTCTAAAGAAACAGGCTTAGTTTATCAAGCTTTAAAATTTAGAAAATTAGAAAAACGATGGGGGAGTTGTACGCCTTCTAATAATATTATTTTGAATGTCGACGCGATTAAATTACCTTTTAGTTTGATTGATTATTTGATTGTACATGAGTTGGTACATACGAAAATTAAAAATCATTCTAAAGAATTTTGGGCGGAAATAGCTAGACATTTGCCTAAATGGAAGGCATTAGATGCGGAAATGTATGGAATGAAGCTATAATATTTTTTGTAATAAATTAAATAAAATAGAATGATATAAATGATCCGAAAAAAGCTAAAAATAACCCCAAAAACCACCGACGAAAAATTCGATAGCATCTACCCTAAACCCATCCAAGCCTTAGCCTTTGATCATTTTACCCCTGTATCCGTAGCGCAAAAAGCTGCACAATTTCTGGTGAAAAATGCGCAGACGAAAGTGTTGGATATTGGGTCGGGTGTCGGGAAATTTTGTTTGGTGGGCGCCAATTGCACCGAGGGGCAATTTACAGGCGTAGAAATCAGGGAAGCCTTGCATTTAATTGCCACGCAAACTGCGGCGCATTATCCAGTAGCCAAAGTGAATTATATTCACAGCAATATTACCGAGATTGATTTTGGGAACTACCATGCCTTTTATTTTTACAATGCTTTTTTTGAATACATTATGTCAACGGACAGAATAGACGAGTCGATTGACTTAACTAAAAGGTTGTATGATAGCTATTCTTTGATCGTCAAAGAAAAATTGGCGGCAATGCCGATGGGTACTCGGTTGGTGACTTATTATAGTGCGCAGGATGAAATTCCTGCGAGTTATCGTGCGCTTTTTCGGGATGAGGTGCAGAAGATTACGATGTGGGAGAAGGTGGGGTGATTAGAGAGGTGAAGGGCGAAGGGCAAACGGCGAATGGTGGCAACCAAATAATTTTAAAGATGGTATGCAGCAAAAACAAAGACAGCCACCCCACCACTTACGGCTGGAATATTATCAGGCATTCAGGGTTTGCAAGTAGGGATTGTCAAACAAATACATGATGACCCAGAAGGGGCATTCAGTGTCTTGGTAAAATTACCTTTGATTCAATCAAGTGAGGAGGGAATTTGAGCAAGATTGGCGTCCAATTATGCTACGGCATCGACTGGTGCTTTCTTTTTTCCTGAAGTGGGAGATGAAGTGGTCGTTGACTTATTTAATAATGACGCTCGATATCCAGTCATTGTTGGTTCGCTGTATAGAAGTAGTCCAGCTGCTCCTGAAATTGCGGACGAAAAGAATAATATTAAGGCCTTCGTCAGTAGAGCGCAAATGAAAATCACTTTTGAGGAAGATAAGAAAATTATTACCATTTTAACTCCATCGCAGAACCAACTGGTTCTTTCGGAGGAGGAAAAAAGCATAACAATGTCCGATTAAAATGGTAATGCTATAAAATTATCCCGAAACAGAATTGAACTAAATAGTGCTTCCGATATTTCTATTAAAGCTGCTCAATCCATTAGCACAGGTGGACCGAGGGGCATAATGAATACCGCTTCGAGCGGAGCTATTTCTTTGAAAGGCCTAAGTATTAGTTGTACGGCGGATACCGAATTTAGTGCAACTTACTATCCTTAAATTGCAATAGTGTTTATGCTAAATAAAATCGTGTGACAAAGTTTGGATGCGGGTAATCAGTAAGTTAGCGTCATTCAAAATTCAAAATTTATCATTCAGAATTAAGTCTAATAATCCTGCAATTTATAAAGTCGATAATAAAAAGTAGCGGCGATACCACCTACCAAAGAGAATGCTGACAACATCCAAAATACTTGTTGATGTCCAATGGCACCGGGCGAACGATCTAATAAATAGCCGATGGCAGGGCCTGAAAATATATCAGGGGTAAAACCGATAAGGGAAATTAATCCAACGGCAGTACCCGTTAAGACCAAGGGAATTTGACCATTTTCCATGACTGCAAAATATAGACAACGGGCGGCGTACACACCAGTTGCGACCACTAAAGTAGATAGGAAAAACAAAGTGGTCGTGGTATCCGAAATTACACCTGTGGCAAATAAGATGGCACCCGCAAAAGAAATAATAAAACTAAGGAGTAGGCATATAGTCGTCTGAGAACGACTGACCAATAGTCCAATTAAGACCCCAATAACAGGGCGAATAAATAATAAGAAAGTACCTACTTGGGCCGAGGCTATTTGATTGTATAGCATCACCTCTTCGGCATATAACGAAAATATATCGGTGATTTTGTAGCCTACATAAGCGCATAAAATGATGATCATGAGTAGCCAAACCGCAGGCAAGCGCAGGACTTCCTTTATTTGGGAGAAGGTGATTTTATCTAGAATGATGGCTGTTTCTATTTCTTGATCCAATTTCATAAAAAACCAGACCAAAATGCCGATCAGGGTTACAAAACCAATGGATGCCCAAATCACATATTTAAAAGCAGCTCTACTTTCTGCGACGGTGGCGGCTGCAATTTCTGCCGTCAAAAATAGGGAGAATACCATAATACCAATCGTGCCAACTAGCGCCCCGACCAATCCACGTCCGCCGTCCAAAAAGCCAAAAGCTTTACTTTGTGCAGTTGTGCCACCCCAAACTCTAGTGGCTTTGATCATAGGAGCCCAGAACAAAAAAATGGTGGTAAAACCCCAATAACCGTATAATAGTTTTAAGGTTGTATAACTCGGAAAAGTAGCGTAGACAAAGCCACCTAATGCGGTTGCCCATAATGCCACCGCAATTAATTTTCTAGGGGCAAAACGATCCGCTAAAGGCCCACCAAAGAGATAAGAAAACAAGGCGACCATGCCATATACTGAAAAACAGAGCCCTAATTGCACATTATCTAATCCAAAGGCATCCAATACGGTCGGTCTAAAAACACGAGGTAGGACAAAGGGGATAATAAAGACGGATTCACCCGCCAAAATAAGAAGTAGCAGAAAATACCAAGGCGCTTTTTGTTGAGGCATGTAAATTTGGTTGACTATTTTACGATTCGGGAAGATACCAAATAAATGGCACTTTTCTATAAGTTTAGGCAAAGACTAAAATTAGTCGAGCCTTTTTAAGGTAAAATCAACAACCTGTCAACTACTTCAACAAACTTGTCCATTTTTTCTAAAACAACAAACCTTTACTAATAATCATCTTCCGTACCTCTGTAGTGCCTGCGCCAATTTCCAATAATTTAGTCGCTCTAAACAAGCGATTGGCTTCAGATTCCCAGATATAACCAGTACCACCATGAATTTGCACCATCTCGTCTAGCACTTTATTACACATATTCGCAGCATACATGACAGAAGCAGCGGTTTGCATGTGGATATGCCCCCGACCAGATTCTTTTTTGTCGGCGGCATCGCATTCCGCCAATACTTTATGCACAAAAGCCCGACTGGTTTCTACCCAAACGTACATATCGGCTAATTTGGATTGAATCATTTGAAAACTGGAAATGGGTTTGCCAAATTGTTCTCGAATTTTGGAGTACTCCACCGATAGTTCCAGCGCTCGTTCACTAATGCCTAAATTAATGGGTGCAATCATCGCTCTTTCAAAATCTAATCCGCTCATAACGACTACATGTCCTCTATTTTCAATCCCTAAAATATTTTCGGCGGGTACTCGCACCTCATCAAAAACCAATTCCGCCGTTTGGCTACCACGGAAACCCATTTTTGTTAATTTCTGAGCTACACTAAACCCTAAAGTCTTTGTTTCTACCACAAAAGCGGTAATACCTTTAGACCCTGCATTCAGGTCTGTTTTGGCATAGACTAGAGCAATATCGGCAATAGGGCCGTTTGTGATGTATATTTTTCGCCCATTGAGGACATATTCGTTCCCTTCTTTTCGGGCAGTTGTGCGCATGGAGCCCAAGGCATCGGAGCCCGCCCCAGGTTCGGTTAAGGCCAAACACCCTACGAGTTCCCCTGAACAAAGCCCAGGTAAGTATTTCTCTCGAATAAATTCAGAGCCATTTCTATAGATATTATCGACGCATAGATTATCGTGCGCTACCCAACTTAGGGCAATAGCATGATTCCAGCGACCAAAAGCTTGGGCAATCAAACCAGCAGAAAGGTAACTCATGCCGACACCGCCATATTTGGGATCTACGGTTACGCCAAGTAAACCCATTTCGCCCATTTGTTGGAAAATTCCCCTTGGCCACCATTCTTCATTGTCCATTTTTTCGGATAGTGGATAAAGGTGAGTTTTTCCAAATTGGTCGGCCGCTTCTAGGACCGCATTTTGTTCTTCGGTTAGTCCGAATTGAGGTGAATTTACAGTCATCGGTTGCATAGGTAAATATATTTGGTTAGGACTTTTTCTATCATAACGTTTTTAACCCCCAATCGGTTGCGCCGAATAATTGGCAAAAGGAATTGTAATTATTCAGAACCGAGAATAGGGAATAGAGAAGAGAGATTTATTTTTCGGAAATTTAGTCAATTTCTGAACACATTGCGTCAATTTTTACCGATATATAATCTCTTTTCCTTCAATGTAATGGTCTGTACGCTAAATAGCCATTGAAATAATACTTAGACAACCCTACTTCGTGGGGTTAAAAAATTCGTGGGGAACTATTTGAGTATCCAACTTATTTTTTATCCGTTACTAAATTAAAAATAAATTTCGCCTACGTATGTGTATTATTTTCTAGATTTACTATATTGCCCTTTCATAACAAAATACACCAAAATTGTGTGTTTTATATCATTATTCACCCGTTATTTTCCTAAAAAGAATTTTAATTTTAAAAAATCGCCATTATTCAAATTTTCAATAATTGCCAATCGTAATTTATTTTGATTAATAGCTAGCTATTTTTAGTAAAAAAGGAAATTAACTTTAACAACGGACTAACATTTATGGAGGCGTATAAGTCATTTCTAGGAAACTCACCAGACTGGTATAAAAAGACCATTATTGCTTTTTTGATTTTAAATCCAATTTTATTATTCACCGCAGGACCAACGGTTACTGGTTGGGTGGTCATTGCAGAATTTATTTTGACCTTGGCAATGGCACTTAAATGTTATCCATTGCAAGCGGGTGGATTGATTGCTTTTGAGGTCGTCTTATTAGGCTTGACAAGCCCAGAAACGGTCTTCCATGAAATTGAAGGAAACTTAGAGGTGATCTTGCTTTTAGTCTTTATGGTGGCAGGGATCTATTTTATGAAACCTTTACTGATGTATGTCTTCGGTAAAATTTTCATAAAAGTGCGGTCTAAACTAGTCCTCTCCTTATTATTCTCTTTTTTAGCCGCCTTTTTAAGTGCCTTTTTGGATGCCTTAACGGTAACTGCGGTATTAATTGGGGTTTTTGTGGGCTTTTATCAAGTCTACCATAAAGTCCATTCCAGTAATGCGGATTATGATGAGAGTGGTGTGCCCGATAGAAAAGAGATGAGTGGGGATACTTTAGAGCAATTTCGTAGTTTCATGCGGAGTTTGGTGATGCATGGGGCAGTAGGAACGGCTTTAGGAGGTGTTTGTACCCAAGTAGGAGAACCACAAAATTTATTGATTGCGGCTAAATTAGGTTGGAATTTCATGGAATTCTTCTACGCTATGGCACCGATTACCATGCCTGTTTTAGTAAGTGGCTTATTAACGGTTGTTATGCTGGAATTAACGGGTTGGTTTGGATTTGGGGCTAAATTGCCAGAGCAGGTTAGAACAATCATCCAAGGATATGTAGACGAACAAGATGCCACAAGAACAGATAAAGAGAAATATGCGATTAAGGTACAAGCGATTGCCGCTATCTTTTTAATCGTTGCTTTAGCGAATCATTGGGCACCAGTTGGACTAATTGGTTTGTCGATTATCGTTTTACAAACAGCCTTTACAGGGATTATAGACGAGCATAAAATTGGGCATTCTTTTGAAGAAGCTTTGCCTTTTACCGCTTTATTAGCCGTTTTTTTTGTGATTGTAGGGATGATTCACGATCTACATTTATTTACGCCAATTATTGATGCGGTGCTAGCAATGGATAAATCTATTCAACCAAGTATGTTTTATATAGCGAATGGCGTCTTGTCCATGATTAGCGATAATGTTTTTGTTGCCACCGTCTATATTAATGAAGTAGCTGCCGCTTTTGACGCAGGAACGATTAATAGAGAAGAGTACGAACACTTGGCTATTGCGATTAACACAGGTACGAACTTGCCAAGTGTCGCAACACCAAATGGACAGGCAGCATTTTTATTCTTATTGACTTCTGCTTTAGCACCAGCAATTCGCTTGTCTTATACCAAAATGATCTGGATGGCTTTGCCTTATACCATTGTTTTAGGTGGAGTAGGATTGATTTGTGTGAAGATGTTTTTGTAGGAAATTGAAGGATTTTTACACCAATAATTTTTTATAAAAAAAACCTTTACTTAAGACTTACGTTTCGCCCAAATTAGACTCAGAAAAAAAGAATTGATCTAATCCTGAGTAAACAACTGGGTTTATGTTTAAAAAATTGAGGAGTTGAAGTTGAATGGGTTTCAAATCGCTCATTTTGATGATTGTTTGATTTTGAAACGGCATGATAACCAAATGAATATTATTAAAAGCTTCTAATATCATTTTGGTAGTCGGTCGTGCCGTTGCTCTGCCAGGATTCCCTGGGTAAAGTTCTTTGACTTGTTGTCCTGTATTTTTAAGTTCTTGTCGAACTTGGTACTGAATAGTGCTTACAAATTTGAGTGCTAGTAAAGATAAACGGACTAAGGCCTTAATTCGATGGTCTTTTTTTAGAAAGACAGGTACTAGCGAAGTAAATTTATTCAGTAATTCATTGAATTTATGTTCTATACGATATTCTTGTCGATAACAAATAATACATTCCTTAGTAGATAATCTATCAATAGGGCTATTAGTAGCATAAACTCGCCAACCTAAATTTTGGCGATGTTTTTCTAATACTTCTTGATTGGTTTGGATTTGTAAGGAAAAACTTAATATCTCCTTGAATCCCGCTGGTCGTTTGCCATATTTTCGTACTGGAATGGTTTGAATATGTTCAAGTACTTCAACGCTTAAAAAAGAATCAACTTTATGTTTCTTCAAAAGCTGGGCTACGACTACTTCAATTTCAGTTTTAGTATTTAGCGTTTTTTTGCCTTGCTTAGCTTCTAGGAGTTGGTCTAGTTTTATTCCTACTTTATCCATTCGTTCATTCAATTTACGATTTAATACGTCTGCATAAGCGGTAGAATAAACAACTAATCTTCTTTCTGTCCAAGCTACATCTAGTGCTTCCGAGTACATATCTTCTTGTATTTCAAAGGCTTTTGCTTTTATAGAGGCTGGACTCGTTACATCTTTTTGTGCTTCCATAACTTGAACTAACTCTTTAGGCTGATTTTGCAAATAGCTAAATAATTTTGCTGGACTACATTGCTTTTTACTCAAAGGCATTAAATAATACTGCTCTTGTTTCTGTAAATAGGCTCGATTAAAAAGATTACCTAGTTTAGCATCACCCACAAATAATTGTTCTTTAGCCGCTATATCTTGCTCTAATTTCTTAATCACTTGGATGTATAAACCATCATCCGCTTGATTACCTGAAACAATAACCGAGCTAAGTGGCATCGAAAGTGGGTCAACGGTAGCTGCCATTACTTTTAATTGTGGCAAATCTGCTCGATGCTGTTTAGAATGCCCTTTTTTAAAATTATCACCTGATTCTCGAAAACTTTGAACTATCATTGCATCTAGTCTTATCGCTTCGTTTTTGGTATTCAATTTATAAACATGAATCATGTTTTTATTATGGGCACTTTCAAAAGCATCCCATTGATCTTCATTGCTAAATCGGTCTAGTAATATGCCCAATCGGTCATCCGTAAAGTCTTTTGCGCTTAAATCAGCGTAACCGAGACAATGACGCAAGGTATATAGCCGTTGGTCTGCCCACGGTTCTACTCGATGTAAGCGATGATCGCTACAGGATAACAAAAATGTCAAAAATCCAACGGTGACTTTTCCTCCGTCTAGACCGCTCCAATTTCCATGATCTGGAAAATAGCGATTTAAATACTCGCTGAGTTGGCTTTTTTCTAACTCAGCTATCAATAATGGTAAATCATCTACTCGTTCGGTATGCATACTTGTATTCATACCACGAGTTTACGAATCTTTTTTTTAACTTGCTATATCAGCGAAACGTAAGTTAAGAGTGAATTTATTTTGTTTATGCTTGCCAACACAAACTTAATAAGTTCACTCTTTTTTTTTATTTTTCTTGAGCCATGCAACAAAGTCACTATGATTTACGATTTTTTGATCAATGCTAAACAACCTTACTTACCTCATAACCTCACTTACTCACAATTACCTACGAATGCCCATTCTGAAATCTACTTACACCAAGCCATCTTTTCCTTATTTTAATGGACATACTCAGACGATTTTTCCTTCGATGTTCCGAAAAATTCCAGTACCCGTTTATGAGCGAGAACGCTTGGAGTTAAAAGATGGAGATTTTGTCGATTTAGATTGGTTTAGAAAAGAAAGCGATCAATTAATCATTCTAACCCACGGTTTAGAAGGGAGTTCGGAGCGTCATTATGTAAAAGAGACGGCTAAATTGTTTCACGAAAAAGGCTGGGAAGCATTAGCGTGGAATTGTCGTTCTTGTAGTGGCGAAATGAATCGAAATCTTCGGATGTACAATCACGGAGACATAGCAGACATTGGAGCAGTTATTGAGTATGCCAATGCTAAAAAACAGTATAAAACGATTGTTTTAGCAGGGTATAGTATGGGCGGAAATATTGGAATGAAGTATTTAGGCGTCAATGGAAAAAGTATTCCAAAAAACATAAAGGTATCCATTAATTTCTCTGCGCCAACCGATTTACTATCTAGTGTAAAATTACTAGATGAGCCTAAAAGTTGGTTTTATAGTAGAAGATTTCGCAATAAAATCTGGAAAAAGATTCAAATGAAGGCAGCTCAATTTCCTGGTGTAGTCAATTTGGACAATTATAAAAAAGTGAAAAAGTGGGAAGATTTTGATAATTACTTTACTGCACCCGTTAATGGTTTTGAGAGTGCGCAAGCATTTTATCGGTTTGCTTCCGCTAAATTTTTTATGGAAGATATTTCAATTCCTACCTTATTAGTCAATGCTAAAAATGATCCAATTTTAACGCCTGCTTGTAATCCAATCGCATTGGCAAAAAGCAATCCTAATTTTTATTTAGAAATGCCGGAACAGGGTGGTCATGTTGGTTTTATGACAAGAAAAGGGATGTATTCTTATATGGCTTTACGGGGTTGGGATTTTGTGGAACAACAATTGTGAGGATAAGGAAAATGCGGTAATGAGTTTATGAGAAAAAAATGAAGCTAGAAATAACTCCGAACCCGAAGGGATGGGCTGCCAAATTTTTCTATCATAAGTCAGACGAATTATCAATAAATAGTTACGGATCACAATTCCTTTTTTAACGATTATTTACTCCTCATTTCTTACTTGACAGAACACTAGCATAAAACAGTATCTAAAACTATAGCCAGAATCCCTCTCAAAACCTCATTGCCTCATAACCTCAATAACCTCATTGCTTGACGATCACCCCTCCAAAATAGCACGCTGCTTCATCGTCTCCGCCAATTCCTTACCCAAAAAATTATCTATCAAATTATGCCCTAAATAAATAACTGGGGTCAAAAAGACAGCGACTAAAAATTTATAGGCATAATTAACGACGCCAACTGCTAAAAACAAACTAATGGGCCATTGTGGAGGGCCTAAAACAAAGGCAATGTACAAGACCAAAAAGCTATCAATAAATTGAGAAATAATAGTAGAACCCGTTGCGCGAAGCCAGACTTTTTCATTATTGGTCATTTTTCGTAATTGATGAAAAACCATAGCATCAATGACTTGACCTACCAAAAAAGCAATAATTGAGGCCACAATAATCCAAGCACCTTGTCCAAAAATAGCGGCAAAAGCAGTCTGCATATTTGGGACGCCTTGTTCGGTATAACTACCTATCCAAAAATCTGCGGGCACTAAATGAATGGCTGCATAAATCATAATAAAAGCATAACTAATCATGCCGACTCCAATGTAAGAAAGCATTTTTACGCCTCTTTTTCCATAATATTCGTTAATAATATCGGTCATGATAAAGACAACGGGCCAGAGTAAAACACCAGCCGAAAGGGACAAAGACCCTTGATGCCCAAATAAATTCCAGTTTAAGGAGTCAATACCTACAGTTGGTTCAACCGCAAATATTTTGACGCCTACAAATTCTGCTATAATGGCATTACAAACGAAAAAAGCGCCAAGAATGATAAACAGTACAGCAGGTTTGTTTTCTAAAAGATGAGCCTTATTGGTCGATTGATTCATTAAAATTCGTATAGGTCAAAAAAACAATTGCAATGGATAAATGTAAATATAATTTACAGGAAAAGAAACAGCAAAAGTGACATTTGGTTTAGTTTTAGTTATTTGGAAAGGTAGACTTTGAGCAAATCCAAAAACATTCTTATGTTTGCAACCGTTAAAATAAATACTTGTGACGGATTCAGCAAAGGGTAAACCTATTTATAATGGAAAACATTAGTACTCTGTAACAATAATTTTTTGATATTCCGCCTCGTCGCCTTCGGCGACTCGGTAGGGGGATTTTTAAGGGAGCAGAAAGTTTATGTTACGCTGTAATTAGTGTTTATTCTAAATAAAATCGTATAGCAAAACTTGAATACTGATAGTAAATGAGTTACCCTCATTCAAAATTCAAAATTAATCATTCAGAATTAAGCCTATTGAATGGGGTAATACTTAAAATTTTTCAGTTGCTTATTGTTTTGTTTTCTTACTAAGCCCTTTACTAAATCGCCACTATAATTTTATCATTATTCAAAAATCATCATGGCAGAAGAAATTAAAAAAGGAAATCAATTAAATATCGAATTACCAGAAGAAGTAGCAGAAGGTATTTATTCTAATTTAGCCATTATTTCGCATTCTCAAACAGAGTTTGTGGTGGATTTTGTTCGCTTAGTGCCGAATGTACCGAAAGCGAAGGTTAAATCTAGAATTATTTTAACACCGACCCATGCTAAAAGATTATTGAGGGCATTATCGGACAATGTGCAAAAATTTGAAGCACAACACGGTGCCATTAAGGATAAAGAAGTGAAGCAGATGCCGCCGATGAGCTTCAATACGCCAACAGCCTTGGCTTAACGAGTTGGGGGTTACGAGTTGCGAGTTAAATGGTATCTTTGTTCAAGATAAACATAAGATATTAGCCTTAACTACTAAAGCTGTGTAAATAATTGTTTGCAGAACCCGTAACCCGTAACTCGCAACCACTCAAAATTAAAATAACAAACTTACAGACTTCCTATTCCTAGATATAAGAAAATATCTTTTCCTGAAATCTCCTTGCAATTCTTCCATAAAAAAGTACTTTTGCGGCTTCATTCATAATCTATAATTATGTTAACAGCCATTTCTCCAATAGACGGTAGATACGCCGCAAAGACAAAAGCCCTTCAAGCTTATTTTTCTGAATTCGCTTTGATCAAATACCGAGTATTTGTAGAGGTTGAATACTTCAAAGCGTTGGTAAATATTCCATTGCCGCAATTGAAAGCGGTGGATGAACATCATTTTGCTGCCTTAGATGCTATTGTCCAAAATTTTAGTTTGGCAGATGCAGAAAGTATTAAAGCCACAGAACGAGTTACCAACCACGATGTCAAAGCAGTCGAGTATTTTTTAAAGGATCAATTTGATGCCATTGGTTTAGCCCCAGTAAAAGAGTTTATTCATTTTGGATTAACCTCGCAAGATATTAACAATACAGCTAATCCATTGATGGCAAAATTGGCGGTAGAAAACGTATACGTGCCTGCCATCCAAGGAATTATCGAACATCTAACGCAATTAGCGGAAGAGTGGACCGCTATTCCAATGTTGGCCCGAACACACGGACAACCAGCTTCTCCAACACGCTTAGGCAAAGAAATTTTAGTCTTTGTAGAAAGGTTAAAAACACAATTAGCGCTTTTATTGCAAGTACCTTATGAGGCAAAATTTGGTGGTGCGACGGGTAATTACAATGCCCATCATGTAGCTTATCCAACTATTGATTGGCCTGCTTTTGGAGATAATTTTGTTGCCAACCACTTAGGGATGCATCGTTCTCAGTACACGACGCAAATTGCGCACTACGATAACGAAGCTGCTTTGTATCAAGGCATGAAGCGAATCAATACGATCTTAATTGATTTATGTCGAGATATTTGGACATACATTTCTATGGAATACTTTAAGCAAAAAGTAATCAAAGGAGAAGTTGGTTCTTCTGCGATGCCGCATAAAGTGAACCCCATTGATTTCGAAAATGCAGAAGGAAATTTAGGCTTAGCGAATGCTATTTTTGGGCACTTAGGAGATAAATTGCCCATATCCAGAATGCAAAGAGATTTGACGGATAGTACCGTTTTAAGAAATGTAGGTGTCCCTTTCGGTCATACCATTATTGCTTTCCAATCCATTGAAAAAGGTCTGAATAAGTTATTATTAAATGAGGCGAAATTTAGAGCGGATTTAGATAATAATTGGATGGTTGTAGCAGAAGCAATTCAAAATGTATTGAGAAGAGAAGGCTATCCAAAACCGTATGAGGCTTTAAAGGAATTGACGAGAGGAAAAGCATCCATTAATCAAGCAGAAATCCACAAATTTATTGATGGGTTGGCAGTAAGTGAGGCGATAAAAGCAGAATTGAAGGTCATTAGACCTGATAATTATTTGGGGGTTTAAATCGGTTGCCAGTTACTCGTTACCAGTTATCTTCTTAATTCAACAGGCAACGAGTAACTGGCAACAATTTATAAAGTATTAATAGCGTCTCCATTGCCAATCCGCTTCTCAATCAAATAATTATTTCTATCTGTAGAAGTTCGAGACATTAGTTCGGCTAAGAAACCACCGATAAATAATAAAGTACCTAACATCATAGAAGTTAAAGCAATAAAGAACCAAGGGTTTTCCACGACCAACCCTGTTTTTACACCTTCACTTAGTCGGATTAATTTAACAACCCCAATATAGGCAGAAGAAAAGAAGCCGACTAAAAACATGATGACCCCAATTGGGCCAAAAAAGTGCATAGGCCTTTTACCAAATTTGCCAACAAACATAATAGAGGCTAAGTCCAATAAACCTTTTACGCCTCTATACCAGCCATTAAATTTCCCAACGCCATATTTTCTTTCTTGATGTTGCACGACCTTTTCGCCAACATTGGTAAAACCTGCCCATTTGGCAATCACAGGAATATAGCGGTGCATTTCTCCATAGACCTCAATACTATGCACAACCGCATTTTTATAGGCTTTTAAGCCACAATTAAAATCATTTAATTTAATCCCACTTACATATCTAGTGATGCCATTAAAGAACTTAGAAGGAATAGTTTTTGAAAGAGGATCATGTCGTTTCTTTTTCCAACCTGATACTAAATCATAGCCATCTTCCATAATCATTCGATGTAGCTCAGGGACTTCTTCTGGACTATCTTGTAAGTCTGCATCCATCGTGATTACGACATCACCATTTGCTACATTAAAAGCCGTATTTAAGGCAGCAGATTTACCATAATTTCTACGAAATTTAACTCCTTTGACTGATGGGTTCGATTCTACGAGTGATTCAATCACCTTCCAAGAACTATCACGACTACCATCATCCACCATGATTATTTCATAGCTAAATTTATGGGCAATCATTACTTTCCTTATCCAGGATTCTAATTCTGGTAATGACTCTTCTTCATCAAAAACGGGAACTACAATGGAAATGTCTAGCATTATATATAAACTTAATTAATTTTTAAACGATAATTGAGAAGTCAGAAGTCAGACCGTTTACCTCGTAAACTGTCAGAAGTCAGAGGCGAAAAATAAAGAATGAGATTCTAAATATTTGCAAGTTGGAATCTGACTGCTGACTTCTTTTACCACTTATGCTTGCGGAATTGGATTTCTGCGAACTAACCGAGCAATAATAGCGGCAAGAATAAACCCACCAATTAAAGCCGTTAGATAAGCCATCAAAACAGTTGCGAAATTATAATTCATGTTGTCAATATTGGCTATAAATAGTTCATAGTTTTCTTCACCCATCAATCCTTCTAAATTAGCCGCATTGTCTCGGACATATTGTTTTTGGATATTTAACATTTCTGGATCTAGAAAATTGTACAAGACATAATTAAAACAATGATAAATAGCATTGGCAACAATCCAAACTATAAAGGATGCCCGAAGGGCGGTCTTAAAATCTAAATAGCCTTCGTTTAGTTTCCGTTCTTCGATTGGCGCCATGTACATACCTAAGAGGTATAAAAACATGGTGCTCCAAATAATTTCTGGGCTAAGAATTAATTTCTTATCTATCCAATAAAAGAGAAATAGGAAAATAATCGTTCCAAGTCCAGCCAGCATTCCGAATTTTACAGCAAAATTATCTTTCATGGTATAAATTTTTCGGCAAATTTAACCTAAAAAAAATAACTCTTCCAAAGAACAGATCCTTGAAAGAGTTACGGATTAATAAATTAAAGGTTTCTATTGATTGGTTAAACCATTGGTTGATTCTTTTTCATTATCCCTCCTACAATAAGTGATAATAAAACATTCCAGAATAGACTATTGAAAATAGAGGTGGGTATTTGAGCGACTGGAGTCATAAACATTTCCGTCATGCCTCTAGTTTGCTCTATTTGTGCTTCTGACATACCTGCTTCTTCCCATTGGGCCGTTTGAAATGCCATCATATCAGGAATGATGTCAGGCCTGATAAAACTGTGATAAGCAAAAGCAAAAATACCAATAAGCACTCCAGAAAAAATACCAATTAGTGCGGCTAGTTTAATACATCTGCCAAAAGTTATATATCCTCCAAGTTCTTCATCTCGATGCTGTTTAATGGCCAGATAAAGAATAGCAACGGTCGTTACTGTCGCTAAAATAGCTGCATAATATAACCCTTCACCTGTTCTATAATTTGCTAGCCCTAAGGTATCAATTAATAAAGTAATAGCAATAAATGCTAAAGCGGCTATTCCTCCATAGCGCATTGCAAGAGGTCTAGTAGGGACATCTTCTTGGTCAATATAATCTACATTTTCATCTAAGGAATTCATAAAATAGTGGTTTTAGTTTGTTAATGAATTGAATACGAGAATAAAGATGGTTTAAAAACTACCAAAAAAGAAATTTAATAGATGAAAATCAAAAAATGATAGAGAAAGGATAACCATTTTAAAACTTTTCAGCTTTCTCCTTCATTTGGCTTACTAAATTGACAATTATCTGTTGGGAAGTTGAAACCGTTAGAGAAATTTTTTCTTAAAACCCAACGAATTTACGTGCCCAATGGATGGAAATTCAGCAATAATAACTGTCCAGCTATCCGAATTTATAAACTCGGATAGCTGAAATGAACTTTTACAGTTTTTAGAAAATTTTCTATTTATTCTTTAGAATGCTGATTTTCAGAAGTTTAAGAATAAGTAGTTGTTCCTGTTGTCCGAATTTGGTTATTTGGATGTCCGAATAGATAAAAACGGACTTTTAAACCATTTTGTCTACTTAAATTTGTATTGGAAATTTGATACAACCCCGAATTATTTGAATCGTTTTAAAAACATTAATTATGACCACCAATACACTACTTATGAATGTTACGATTAAGAACTATACTGTTTGCTTATCTTTATTGTTTTTAGGGCTGCCGTTTGTCAGTACTGCCCAATCCATTACAACTGAACCGATACTGCCAGTTTTAGCTGTCACAGAGATTTTAAACGTATCCATGCTTAATATCGGAGCTTGTAATAACCAAGGGACAAAAACAAAGGAAGATGATACCTATACAGGATTGGTGACCATTACTTTTGAGGAGATGCCTACTGGAGGAGTGATTAATATTAGTGGAACCACAGCTGCAACATTTGATTTCGAGGGAGAAGAGGATGGACAAAGTGCTTTTTCTTTTCCGTTGGAGCTTCCAACAGATGGTGAAAAAGTAGTTTTATCTATTGATTATATTGGTGGAGCAAAAAGTAATTTTGTGTATCAAAGTTTTCGAAATTCGGAAAGAGGTTGTGCTCTTGAAATAGTTGCTGCTAATTAATCTAGTCAATAGACCATAGCCTGACGGCTATGGATTGTATCTTCGAATCGATATTTTTCAAGTCTTTGACTTGATTTTTAGCTGCGAAAGTTTTTATAAGAAAACCCTTTATTGTTTTATGGTTGAATGGCTAAAATGATCAGAAATTTTGAGCAAAGGCAGAGTTTAGCCTAGAATAATTTAACAATACAACAATTGAATGCTACTGAGACTATAAACTAGAAAAAGCTCCATTAATAATTCCCAAAACTTTTCCCGTAAATTCCTGACCAATAAAAGGTGTGTTTTTAGATTTAGAACGGATAGCCTTTTTAGTTAAAGTCCAAGCTTCCTCAGATTGAAAGAGGGTTAAGTTCGCTTGTGCTCCTTTGGTGATCGTAGGAATGGGCAAATTTAAAATGACTCTTGGTTGAATGGCTAATAAATTAACCATTGCTTCAGTAGTTAATTGTTTATTACAATAAGTATTTAAAAGCGGGAAGACCGTTTCTAATCCAATAATACCTTCATCCGCATAGGAATATTCTAATTTTTTTGCTTCAATTTCTAAAGGTGTATGGTTTGAATTAATCACATCAATAACGCCATCCTTAATCCCTTTTAAAAGTGCCTTAACATCCGTTTTTTCTCGGAGTGGTGGACTCAATTTATAATGAGGATCAAAATTTTCTACTGCCGTATGATCAAAAATAAGGTGCATAATGGAGACCGAAGCGGTCACTTTTAAACCTTGCGCTTTAGCTTTTTTAATCAATTGGACGGATGCTGCGGTGGATACATTATGTACATGCAGACGAGAATTGGTATATTGTAATAAATCTAAATCTCGCTTCAGCATCAAGATTTCTGCCAAAGCAGGAATGCCTTTCATCCCTAATTTAGTACTGACTTCCCCTTCGTGCAATTGCCCACCTTTACTTAAAGAATAATCATTGGGATGATTAATGATCAAACCATCAATGCCTTTTAAATACTCTAAGCCTCGTTTCATTAAGCCTGCGGAAGCAATGGATTTGGCTCCATCAGAAAAAGCAACTGCACCCGAAGCTGCCATATCATAAACTTCTGCTAAATTTTCGCCTGCGCAATCTCTTGACAATGCACCAATTGGATGAAAGTCTACTAATTGAGCATTATTTTTAAGAAAACTAACTTCCGATTTAGAATGAATAGCAGGATCAGTATTTGGAAAACAAGCAAGTGCCGTAAACCCACCTGACGCTGCTGCTGCGGTCACCGATTGTAAATCCTCTCGATGTTCAAATCCTGGTTCACCAACCTGTGCGCCAATATCTAACCAACCTGGAGAAACTTGTAAGTTGGGAGCTGAAATAAGTGTAACAGAATTATCCTTAATGTTTTTATCAATTTCGGCAATCCTTCCTTCCTTTACTAATATATCCACCGAATTTCCATTTTGTGAGGCGTTCGGATCAATGATGGTCGCGTTTTTGATTAAAAACATGCAATAGATTTAGTTCAGCTTATTTCTTCATTCTATGCTTTATAAGTACTGTGCAAAATTTGAGGTTTCGCAGAGGACTTTCCCCCTTTTGGAGGGGGCTAGAGGGAGGATTGCTAAAGATTTATTTCCATTGTTAACTTGCATTTCCTCTCCTCAACCCCTCCAGAGGAAGAGGACATACTGCCGATTTTTAACCTTAGGAATTCTTTTGAAAGAGCATAGGATTCAGTACAGCTAATTAGTGATTTTTAAAAAGTGGCTGCAAAATATAAATTTTTGAAAAGTTTCCCTAAAAAAATGAATATAACCCCGATAGTTTTAATTTTGGGCTTATATTTGCCTTATTATAATCGTAAATTTTTTCCAACCAAATCTTTTTTCAAATGAAAAACTTAATCTATTTAAAGTACGCTTTTTACACTATTTTCGCTTTAACATTCCTTTATAGCTGCGGCGGTTCAGGCGAAGTAGAATATGAAGAAGTCGTCTTGCCAACCCAAGGGTTAATTACCGTTGTACAAGAAGTCGAAACGGATTTATTTAAAATTGACGAAGAAATTACCATTCCTGATACTGCTGGAAGTTTGATCGTTGCTAATTATTTAGACACAACTTCTGATACCTTTACTTTAGCGGAAGCTAGATTAATGGAGGCAAATGGCTATCCAGGAAGAAGTGGTTCTGTTATGCGTGCCGCATCCTATGGCTTATTCGGCTATATGATTGCTCGAAATATGGGTGGTTTTGGAAGAACTGCTGCACGACGACCACAGCCAGGGGCTTATACTAGCCGAAAAGCTTATGATAAAACGACCAGTAACGCTGGACAATCTTTAAATAAAACTGCTTCTCGAACCCGTAGAGCTAGACCTAGTTCTGGTAAATCAGGTTATGGAAGTAGTAGTAAATCAACTCGTTCTTTTGGTGGATAATCGACTTGTTTATACGGGAGCCCTCTATTCTAATGTGATTAAGAGAGAAGGGCTAGATTGGTTACAAGCAGGAGAAAACGAAGATTACTTGAGTAATGTCTTTGTACGTATTTCCAAAAAGGAATTGGCTGCTTTTAAAACGGCTGCCACCGAATTAACCAAATTGGGGATTAAAGCAGCAAAGAAAATTGCTAAAGAGAATCTTTGGGAAGCGGCAGGCATTCCAGAAAATGCGATTGAGGTAATCAAACATTCTGTGAAATATGAACTGGATTTGCATTTGCTGAATCGCTTTGATTTTGCTGGAGGAATTGATGGCGTCCCCATTAAGTTTTTAGAATTTAATGCGGATACTTGTTCTCTAATGCCTGAAACGACGATTATTCAAGAAGAGCATTGGATACAAGAACAATATAAATTATCGGAAAGGCCTTTTAATGATTTAGTGAATTCCTTGACGGAACATTTTGAAAAAATGCTTCAACTAAATCCCAAAAAGGATAAAACCCTTTTGATCTCTACCTTAGACCACGTAGAAGATTTATTGAATGTACAAGTGCTAGTAAAGGCTGCCGAAAAAGCAGGTTTTGAAGACGTGCAATTAATGCCGCTAGATAAAATCATCTTTTCTCCAGAAGAAGGTATTTTTGTAGAATTAAATTCCGACCATTTTCAACGGTATGATTTCTTTTTTAAATTCATCCCCTGGGAATTCATCGCTTATGAAGAACCTGAGTTAATGGATATTTTAACGGAAATTATTACCAATGACTTATGTGTCGTTTTAAACCCTGCCTTTACCATGTTGCTACAATCGAAGGCGATTGCTAAATTTATGTACGATTTGGATCCTTATAATCCATACCTGCTTAAGACAACTTTGAGTGCCGAAGATTTTCCCGCCAATTTTTACGTAAGTAAACCTATCTTCGGTAGGATGGGGGAGAACATTGCTTATTATGATGGCGATAGTGATCCAGAATACGAGACAGAGGGGGATTATGAAGATTTCGATAAGGTTTACCAAGAATTAGCTGACTTTAATATTGATCGAAAAGAACATCGCTATCAACCGAGTGTTTTTTATACCCACGAACCTTGCGGAATCGCTATTCGTCGGCAAGATGATTTAATTATTGATGATGATGCGGAATTTGTGGGACATACGATTGCGATGCAATAGATAAAAGTAGCTTAGACCTCTGGTCTGAGTAGTTGTACGTTATTGCTACTCAGACCAGAGGTCTAAGCTACTTTTATAAATTTATTCGATAGGAAATAGAAGGTAACAAAGGCAAAGCATTCTGCTGTTTCAATCCATCATCTTCTGGAATAAAAGAATCTTCTTGCAAATATTGGTAATAAGGATTTTTGCGATTATAAGCATTATAAACCCCCAAGTTGAAAGATTGCTTGACATTTTTACCCGACCATTGAAAATACACACCGGCATCAAGTCGATGATAAGCGGGTAAACGATGACCATTAACGGAACCAATCCTTTGTTCATCTCCATTTCCACCATTGCTGAGTGGAGCAAATCTATAAGTCGTTGTTACCAAAGAGAAAGGCTGTCCAGAACCATATTGCCAACTAGCAAAAGCAGCAAAAGCAGGCGTGATTTGATGTTTTAAACTAAGTTTTATTTCGTGTGGATGCGTATATCTAAACGGATAAGTTTCCCCTTCATTATTATCTTCAAATTGTCTTCTTGATACGGTATAAGCGTAATTCAAATAACCCGTTGTAGCCCCTTTCTTTTTTTCTAGACTGGTACTAAAACCATAACTTTCTCCTTGTCCATTGGTAATTTCTTCTTCCCAATAAGTTGGATCAAATTCTAATAAACCTGGGAGTGCTGGTTCATCTAAATAGGCGATAAGGTGATTCATTTTTTTATAAAAAACATCAAAGTGAAGCCCCCAATCTTTTTGGATCGTATAATCGGAAGACCAAGCGACTTGCCAAGCCGTTTCAGGTTGGACATTATTAGTAGAAGGCACCCATAAATCACTCGGTAAACCACCACCAGTCGAACTAAGAATGTGCAGCGATTGTGCCATTTTACTTGCGGACAAAGTAGTCGTAAGGTTTGGCGTCGCCAACCATTTTAAATGAAACCTTGGCTGTGGAATAACATAAGTTTTATTATTAGTGAGAAAAGCAGCGACGTGTAATCCACCTAAAAGGGATAAATTTTTGGAAAGCGTTATTTTATCTTCTATATAAAAATTAACTTCTTGGGTTTTGAATAGGGGAGGATTGTATATTTCATCAATTTGGAAAGGGGCATCTTCGAACTCCTCTCTATTTTCTATGGTATCATCAATATAATCTACATCTCCTGATTCAAAGCTACGGAAAAGAAATCCACCGCCAAACAAAACTTGATGATTAGGCGCAGGATAATACTCAAAATCCATTTTAATTCCTGCATCTTCAATTCTCGACTGAAAGGTAGCATAGTAATAAGAGGCATAAAAATCTTCGGATGTATCCCAGAGAAAATCGGATACATTCAAACTATTATAATCGTATCGACTTAGCGTAAAAGTCGTATTAGAAAATAGTTTTTCCCCAAAAAGGTGATTCCAACGCAAAGAAGCTATTTCATTGCCCCAATCAATATCTTGGACGGATTCTTCAAAATAGTAATCGTCAAATTCGGTATCCTCATATTCATAGAGACTATTATTACCATAATCATCTTTACCTTTGTAAAAACTAAGAAATAATTGATCTTTGGCGGAAAAACGATGATGAAACTTGGCGTTAATATCAAAAAAGAAATAATTGATCGTACCTTCCTCAAAGTTTTCCTCTTTTTTCCTACTACTCCTTTGTCTCAAAAACGGATCAATATGAGTGCGACGCATGGCAATTAATAAACTACTTTTATCCTTTTGGATAGGGCCCTCGATACTTAGTTTAGTGGCTAAAGTGCCAATTTCTCCAGTTCCCGACCATTCTTTTGTATTACCTTCCTTGACTCTTACATCTAATACAGAAGACAATCGTCCGCCATATTTAGCAGAAAAACCATCGGTTAACATTGCTGCATTCTTGACAATATGTGTATTAAAAACAGAAAATAAGCCTAAAGTATGAGAAGGATTATAAATAGGTACGCCATCCATTAAAACTAAATTTTGATCCACATTTCCACCTCTTACGCTCATCCCGCCAATACCATCAGCGCCACTTTGTACCCCTGCTTTTGTTTGTAGAAATCTAATTAGGTCTGATTCTCCACCTAAGGAAATATTAGTAGCAAGGTTTTGTAAATTAACGATTTCTCCTTTTCCTAATGCCAAATGGGCATCTGCTTTATCAAAGTTATCAGCAGTCACAATAACTTCGGTTAACGTAATAGATGGATTTAAATCTAACTGTACTTTTTTATTTTTACTAAGATTGATCGTCTTGGTGAACGCTTGATAGCCAATATAAGAACATTGTAAAACAGCCTTGCCTTCTGGAATGCGTAAACTAAAAAAACCGTAATCATTCGTGATGCCTCCTTTGCCAGAATTAGCTTCCCATATAGTAGCTGCGACCAATCTTTCCCCTGTTTTTCCATCTTGGATATAGCCA
Source organism: Saprospiraceae bacterium (assembly GCA_965277445.1). Taxonomy (GTDB): domain Bacteria; phylum Bacteroidota; class Bacteroidia; order Chitinophagales; family Saprospiraceae; genus JAFMDF01. Next base: position 2,568,070 of record CBDICY010000013.1, read on the forward strand.
CTAAGGGTATAATATTCTGGTGGTTTTTGCGATAAGATTAAGTGATTTCCTTCTAGTTTGTAAATGATTTTGGTCTGAGCCAAACATTTTTTTAAAATGTACTCTACACTTTTCTGTTTAAATACACCAGTTACTTTTTGGTCTTTATTAAATAATCTGGGGTGAAAAGCAATATTAATATCCGCTGTTTCACTTAGATCGATGAGTGCATCCGCAATTGGCGCATTATTAATCTCGAAATCAACGACTTTGGTTAGCGGAGATTGGGCATTTAAGTTTGAAAATAGGGTAGTGGTCAATAACAAAATCACCGCCCTATAATAGATGGAGTAGTGATTTATTATACGCTGATTGGGATAATTTAATAGGGACAAAGACTAGTTGTTTTATGGCTGAAATTTACATGAATATCTTATATAATGCCATTCCGATAATTATCGGAATGGATGAATATATTTATACGACGGATAAAACATATTCTGGATGAGGTTGTATCAAAACATAAAATGATTTCCTAACCCGAATGAAATATCGAAATCCTCCCCCTAATCCCCTCCAAATGCAGGGCTGTTAAGTTCTATTTCACAAGAGGTGAAATGTTAAAATTTTTTCCTAAGGTCTTTAGTTTGCAAGGACTATTTCCCCCGCTGGCGGGGTGCCTACTGTAATACTGGATAACTGCCTACTGCAAATCGTCTACTGACAAATCCCACCTTTCAATTCAAAAGTCTGTGTATTAATTTCGTTTAACTCCATTTGGTAGACGTCTACAATGTAATCGAGTACAACCTTTGGCGTTGCTTCTCCAAATCGAGCAGTTAGCGGACAATTTTGCATAGCGGTATTGTCGATAGATACTTTTACTTTAAAATGCTGTGCTAAATCAGCGACTACCGTTGCTAAAGGCGTGTCTTTATACGTTAAGGCCTTGGTTTTCCAAGCACTTGCATTTTTATGAGCGACTTTAGTTTCTGAAATCTGGTTGGTAGCTAAATCATATACACCTGTTTCTCCCGCAGTTAAAATAACCCCAGAACCAGCAATCGTACTACTAAATTGCACTTTCCCTTCCTCTACGCTGACGGCTATCGTTGGTTCGGAAGCGATACTTCTCACATTAAAAACGGTGCCTAATACTTTGACACTTGCTTTTTCGGTATGTACTTGAAAAGGTCTAGCAGCATCTTTAGTTACTTCAAAAAAAGCTTCCCCTATTAATTGAACTTGTCGATCCGTTGCGGCGAAAGTTTTGGGATATTCAAAAGTTGTATTTTCATTTAAAGTTACTTTTGTCCCATCTTCTAATTGAATCACCTTAATTTGACCTGAGACTGTTTGAGCAAGCACCATCGTTGGTGTGGTAGTCGGGGCAAAAATCCAAAGTGCTGCCATTAAAGGAATGGCAATCGCAGCGGCAATGGAGAGCCATCTTCGACGACTATTCAAAGGCCGAATAATGGCTTCTTTTGCATCGTCTTTATTATCTTTTCGATGCTGCTGCATTCGCTTTTGAAATCCTTGAAAATCTTTTTTGGCATCAATTGTAATTGGAGGTAATATATTTTTACTGATCCGCCAATTCTCTTCCAGTTGTTGTTGCAGCAGGGCATTGTCTTTTGCGGAATCAGCCCATTGATCTAGGTCTGCTTGCTCAGTTGGATTAATCTCCTTTTTGAGCTTTTTATAAATAAGTGTTATGTAATTGTCTTGATTCATATTGAATGTGTTTTAATGGATAAAAAAATAGAGTTAATGCTCCGGTCTTTTTCGTTCCTTTCTTAGAAAACGAAATTATATGGGCTTCCCCCTATGCTTTATCCAAAAAAATAGGCAAATACAAAAATAGCTAAATCTTTATACTGCTGAATGGCTTTCCGAATGGTCTTTAAAGCCTTCGTCATTTGATTTTCAATGGTCTTTTTAGAGATGTCTAATTGGTCGGAAATTTGCTGATGCGACATATCCTCAAATCGACTTAGTGAAAAAATTAATTTACATCGTTCAGGTAAATTTTCTACTGCCGCCATGATAGCACCTTGTAAATCAGAAGTTTCCATTAGTTCCTGTGTAGAAACATCAGTAGAAGCTTGATTATAATCCGTAATTTCTTCTGCTACCCCAAAGCGTTTCTTTCGTCGAATTTGGTCAATAGACCGATTAACCACCGATCGACGCAAATAAGATTTAAGTCCACTTTCGATAGTTAGAGTCCCTTTTTTTGACCAAAAATGAAATAATACATCCTGTACCAAGTCTTTTGCTTGATGTTGATCCATCAATACATGATAAGCGGTGGTTATTAGATAGGAATAATATTCCTCAAAAATACGTTCCATCGCATGGTCATCATCTGCTCGTAATAAGGCAAGAATGCTTTGATCGGTAGAATTAATTGTAGTATCCATACAAATGCAAAAATAATATATTTTTGCTACCTATCTTTCGTGCCTATGGCACTATTTTTTTTAAGTGGCAGCTTTGATCATTTATTGATAATGATTGACTGAATTTAAGTTAAAATAAAACACAAACTAATAAAAATAATTAAAATAAGTCTTTTACCTATGATTTATTTGAAAGATTACCAACTAGTTGACAAATTATTTAGCTGACGCTCTAATAGAGAACTGCCTGAAAAATGAATATTCCTACAAATTTTGATTTAAACAAAATCCGTAGCTGACCTTATTTAGCTACGAATTATTATTAAGTACCACAGGCTAATTAATTCGGTATTTTATGAATATCTTTTTCCTCTATTTTTCCTTAAAAAATAAGTCCGTAGCTATGGCTATGAACTGATTTTTTAAGAAAAACTATCGAAAAAATCTTATCCCTAAAATTTACCGAATTAATCAACGTGTGGTACTTAGCAGCGGATTATTATTCCTTTTTAACGATTATTTATAGGATTTCTTTATAGCAAACTAATACTGCTTTGAATTTTATTAAACGCTTAAAGAATAGACTTGTTTGCAATTGATTTGAAGTTGAAGTTGATTTTGCATCAAGGGTTAATAATCATCACCCCTGTATTATTAAACTGATTCATCTCCATTAAAGCTTGCGTGCCACTTACTAAATCCAAACGTTGCCCCAACATTTTTTCTAAGGGTATATTTTTAGCAAAAATAAAATCTAGCATGGCTGGATATTGATGTGCCTGCATTCCATGACTTCCGAGAATTTCTAACTCATTAGCAATCACCGTACCCATTGGAAGAGGTGGCGTTGCATGACTTTCGGTCATCAGCCCAATTTGAATATGCTTACCTCGTTTTCGCAAAGAAAGGATAGAATTGATGCAAGTAATGGAACTGCCCAAAGCATCTATGGAAACAGAAACGCCACCTTTAGTAATTTCTTTAATGGCTAGTGGAATATGATCAATCGTATTGGCATTTAAAGTAATATTAGCGCCTAAAGATTTGGCAAAAGCCAATTTTGTGTCGTCAATATCAATAGCGATAGTTTGCGCACCAATAGCATTGGCAATCATCAAAGCGGATAGGCCGACTCCTCCACAACCATGAACCGCCACCCAATGTCCTGGTTGTAATTTCCCTTGTGCGATAATCCCACGATAGGCAGTAATAAATCGGCAACCCAAGACCGCAGTGGCTTCAAAAGACATATTTTCTGGCAAACGAACTAAGTTAACATCTGCGTAATCAATATGGATGAATTCGGCAAAAGATCCCCAAGCCGTAAAACCTGGTTGAAAATAATTATCGCATATTTGTTGATTTCCCGAATTGCATTGCGGACAATAGCCACAGCCGCAGCAAAAGGGTAGGGTAATTCGATCTCTTTTTTGCCAATTTCGTACATTTTTACCTACTTCGACTACTATTCCTGCCAATTCATGCCCAGGTACATGTGGCAGTTGGACATCCGAATCATGTCCCATCCAACCATGCCAATCGCTTCGGCAAATGCCCGTTGCTTTTACTTGGATAATAACGCCATTTTCTTTTAAAGTTGGGTCTGGTAAAGTCTCGACAGAGATTGGCGCTTGATATTTTTCGAAGTAAGCTGCTTTCATATTATAAATTTGCTAATGAGTTGAATGAGATTAGATTTTGGTTTTCTAAATATCAATGTCAATCACTCTACATCTTAGGTGTCGAGTACTGAGTTTCCGTAGAGGTATTCGTCTAACCTGAAACCTATCACCTGATACCATTAATGCGACTTAAACCAATCAGACTCTCCCCAAGTAGAAATAACTTCTTTAGTCGCTGGTGCCATAACATCTTGTTGTAAAAGAATTTCATCCCCTAAAATAGTATAGGCAACTGCTTTATCTAAATCAATTTTTGTTAATAATTCTAGCGCATAGGCTTCTGCTTGCGGCCTATTTTTTCCAAATATGGAAAATTGAAACTCTACATAAGCCACTTTATTTTCAAACTCAGGTTCTTTGAGTAGCCATTGAAAAAATTGACTTGGGACATATCCAATTCTAGGTTGGTGAAAACCCAATACCGCCACCCTCAATTCTGACCAATCCTCTTCTGGATAAATGGTTTTCCAAACTTGCATTTGTTCTTTGAATTGAGTTAAATGGATTAATGCGGCATCGTTTAGATTTTGGTTGGTAAGTGGCCTAACCAATAGGGCAAAATCTTGATAGGCTTGTTTGGTCGTATGCCGATCTTGAATAATTTTTTGAAGATATTCCTGTGTGAATACCAACATTTTAATGGTGTTTTCTACCTGCGACTTTTTAAGATGGCTTGCATCTTGAATGCCAATGATGGCATTTTGTACAATGGTGTCATAGACCATTAATTGCTGAATAGTGGTATCGTGGTCTATTTTAAAATCAACAGTACTCAATATCAAATAAACGGAAGTCGGAGGATGAGTCGTATGTGCTAATGTTAGATATTCTTTTCTCTTGGTTTTTTCCATCTTATACCTAACTCGTTCTCCATTGGAACGAATTAAGGTCATATTTAAAAAGTCTTGGATAATAACAGGGTAGCTTTGTTTAATCTCTGCTTGCCGTTTTTGTACCATTGCCTTGTAATGTGTTCTAAACGAGCTTTTAAGTTCACTTTCCCAAGTTTTTTTTTGTGTAGGACGAGTGGCAGGCTTTGGTGTTGCTTTTTCTGGAATTTCAGTTGTGACAATTGGTGTAGTATCTATTGACTGACTGACCTTGCAACTGCTAATCAAAATAAGTAATAGAAAAAGTAGCGCATTCTTCATTGGGGAATAAGATTAAGGTTGTTAAAAATTTTTGTAAAGCTACAAAATGAATTTCCTTTTTATATTTTTGCCGCCTAAAAAAAAATAAATCATGAGAAAAATTTACCATTTAGCGAATTGTAATACTTGCCAACGAATTATTGGAGAATTGAATAATGGCGAAGGTTTTGAATTGCAAAATATTAAAACAGAAAAGATGACAGCCGAGCAATTGGCAGAAATGGCAGAAAAAGCGGGCTCTTACGAAGCTTTATTTAGCCGTAGAGCCATGAAATACAAAAGCATGGGCTTAAAAGAACGAACGCTAACCGAGAAAGATTATCGAGATTTGATTTTAGAGGAATATACTTTTTTAAAGCGACCAGTTATTTTTATGGAGGATGAAATTTTTGTGGGGAATGCTAAGAAAGTTGTCGCGGCAGCAAAAGCGATGTTATAGATTTTTGGTGATGGGTAACAGAAAATTTTATCATAGTTCATAAATCTTAAATCATAAATCTGTCAGGTAAAGACTAAAGGGGTTTATGATGTAAGATTTATGATTTTCCGTCCTCTCAAAATTTAAAGGAGTTTCATTGCTTAGCTTGATGCCTAAAACTTCTTTATAATCATTCCGAAATTTCCAAAACAAAAGGAGCGCCCTGCCTAATAGAAGGGATAAGATGCCCTATTACTTTTCCTTTTTTTAAGCTTTTAATCCGCACTAAAGGAAAATTTCGATTGATGGTATAGCGGTTGATATAAATAAGAAAATATTGACCATAAAAAGATTTAATCGTCCATTGACCTCTGTATTTGGGGTTTTCTATCCACATTTTTCCATTTGACTTAAACTGGAGATCTTGTGTTTCCCCATTATTATATTCGGAGTTATCTGCTTTTAACGATAATGGTATATCGGTAACTAGATAATTGATCAATCGCTCTTTGTCTAATTTAGATGCTTTAATTTTCTTGATATTTTTGAAATTAAAGGTATGACCATATTGCTGTGTCATTATGTCGTTATTGGTGACATTTTTAATGTTTAAACTATCTTCGCCCAAAATTAATAATTGACCCTTCAATTGCCAATCAAGCGTGTCTATATTTTCTTTGCAATAAGAACAGTAGGCATATTCCAGTAAAGCTTTTCCATTTTCTTGAAAATCAATGACTGCAAAACCATCGTAGGCAGACCATTGATTATCTACCAAAGTTTTTTCAATATCCTGTGCATTTAAATTAGAAAACAAGAGTAAAAAAATAAGAAATAAGAATGGATTCGCCTTAATCATTATAAAAAATTGTATTAGACTTTATTTTAAACGATTTAATTTTACCTTTAGAGCCAAAAGTAAATTTAATTTTTATAAAAAATATATTTAAGAAAATGGGAAGGTAAGAATTTAGTGCTAAGCTATAAAATTTATCCCAGATTTTCAAATAGAATAACTAGTCATATTTAATAAAAAATATTTTCATCATGGGCATGTCGTTGAAATTAAAACTCCTGCTTTGGGCTACGAATACCTTCAATAAGATAGATACCAATAAGTTACCAGTAGCTGATTTTAGAAATGTAGCAGACAATCGAGATATTTCTTTTTTAGATGGGAAAGCTATTGTACTCCCAAAAGTAGAGGATATAACGATTCAAGGACGAAACGGAGCTATTCCAATTAGGATGTATGTGCCAGAAAATGCGGAGAATGCACCTGTGATTGTCTTTTACCATGGTGGTGGATTTGTCGTTGGTAACTTAAAATCACACGATAAAGTTTGTCGTCGATTGTGTAAAATGAACCAAGCTTTTGTGGTGGCAGTAGATTATAGGTTAGCGCCAGAACATAAATTTCCAGCAGCAGTTGAGGATAGTTATGATGCGACGAAATGGGTTGGGGATAATATTGGGAAATATGGTGGAAACCCCGATAAATTAGTGGTCATGGGAGATAGCGCTGGCGGAAATTTAGCCGCTGTAACAGCGATTCAAGCCAGAGATTTAGGTACGCCAAAAGTTGCTGCCCAAGTATTAATTTATCCCGTGACAAATGCTAAAATGGAACACCCATCTATTGAGGCCAATGGAAAAGGATATATTTTAACGAAAGACTTGATGACTTGGTTTACCAATCATTATTCTAGGGACGAAGCAGATAAATTGAATCCATTGATGTCCCCATTATTTACCAAGGATTTATCCAACTTACCGCCTGCTTTAGTTCAAACTGCTGGTTTTGACCCTTTAAGAGACGAAGGTATTGATTACCAAGAAAAGCTAAAAGCGGCAGGAAATAAAGTGAAATATACAAATTATGAAAACTTAATACATACTTATTTTACGATGCCTGATTTTTTGACGGAATGTATGAATGCACATAAAGAGATTACAGCGTTTTTAAGAGAAGAATTTAGTTAGTAGACAGTAGAATAGTAGGCAGTTATTCAGTTTGCAGTAGGACAAAATTGGCTAAAGGTTGAATGAAGTTTTTTTCGACGCTGATTTCGCTGTTTGAAGTTGTGATTAGTTATGTTTTCCTCAGAAAGCTTAGGTCTTAGGCTATCAACAACATAAAAAATCATAAAAACCAGCGAATTCAGTGTCAAAAACCATACATGTCTAAGCTTTCGTACAGGCTTTAATCTGAGTTGTGGATAAAAATCGATCCGTTGGGAAAAATAATCCATTGGGAAAAACTCAACTCATCATCTTCCCCGCAATCTCCTTCAAAAACTTAGCCGCTAACATAGCCGTCATATCCGAAACATCTTTATGTGGATTTAATTCTACAATATCAGCACCAATAATAGGCACATCAATACTTTGGATGAGTCGCAACACCTCTCGGCTAGTCAACCCACCCGGTTCATGATGCGACACCCCTGGGGCAAAAGAAGGATCAATACCATCCAAATCTAAAGAAATATATAAAGGTTTGTCAAAAGTGGGGCGTTGCCCAGCATCAAAATGATGCATTTCAATGGTTTCCGTTCCAAATCGTTCCATCTGTTCCCGTTGATGCGGATTAATGGCGCGAATACCAACTTGAATTAAACGGCTCGCAAGTTTTTGTTCCATAATTCGGGCAAAAGGACAAGCATGAGAAAATTTATCTCCTTCAAATTCATCGTATAAATCGCCATGGGCATCAATCTGCAATATATCAAATTCGCCTCGGAATTGATAATGCGCTTTGATAATAGGGTAGGTAATAGAGTGATCTCCGCCAAGGGTTAAAGTACGCACTTGTTTATTAAGTAAAAGCGCATATTGTTTTTCAATATCAAAATATTTTTTCAAAGATAAATCTCCTATATCTTCGAAATTCTCACTTTCAATAGGATTCACATTTAACTCTGTCCAATAATTGGCAGAGCCACAATGCAAGGCTTCTCTAATTCGATTAGGTGCTAATGCTTGTCCACCTAAATAACTGCCTTTTTTATCCCAAGGTGCGCCGACCAATACTATTTTTTTTGGTAACATATATTTTTGATAATTATAATTGTTTTGTTTTACAAAATGATTTTATCAATAAACAGGGTGGCTGTTGGAAACAGCCGCCCTGTTTAGAAACGCAAGATTAGTGAAAACAAATTGATTATCCTAATACCTAGATGGGCTATTCCATTAGTATCTTCCCCGTATAAGCTTGCCCGATTTCATTTTCTACCGTAAACAAATACATGCCACTAGGTAGATTGTTTCTATTAATTTGGATATATTTATTACGGAAATTCGTTAGTTGTTGAACTTCTTTACCTAACATATCCACTAATCTAAAGTTGACCGCACCAATATTATCAGGAAGTGCAATATTGGTCATATCTTGCATAGGGTTGGGCATTACTTGGATTTCAGTTAATGGATTAGTTACTTCAAAAGTTGGTGTAGTTACATTACCTAAACTTAAACCGGTTGTGTCGGTGACAAATAACATTCCAAACAGCATCATTTCATCCTGAGAAGTTGGCCCCCAACGTACGGAGGCTGGACCATCATTGACCCATTTAGCTTCATGGGTAACTCCTTTAGAAAAATCAATTGGTAAAAACTCCTCAAATGCTCTAGTTGGAATATGTTGATAATCATAAAAAGGAGCAACACAGCCAGGTGTTCCTCTAGGACAAGAACCATCGTAAATTAGTTCATCTGGATTTCCTGCTGCATCATTTTGCCAGATTTTATAACTTGTCCCATATCGGTGCGTGTGTCCTGCAATATTCCATATGAATAACTCTGCTGGAAATTGAACTTTTGAAGAATGCGTTATTTCATTACCGTTATTGGGAATGTTTATCCATGGATAAGGGACTAATTCAGATTGCATTTCTTGTTTAGCGGTCCCTACTGGTTGGGTATAAATATTGATGTACACTTCATTTTGATAAATATTATCTGCGAGGTAGTTAATGGTATGAGAATTTAAATCTAAGACGTGATTTTTACCCCATTTAAAAGCTGTTCTTTTCGGTAAAACAATATCTTGACTTTCTTGTAAAGTGGCGACAAAACTAACATCTTGGGTATGATCTTGATCTCTTCTAAAACCATTCGGTACTTGACTGCCATCTGCATAATCGTAAATGATAAAATGATGAGAAGAAGTGGCCATTTTTACATCTATTCGTTTCACTTCAATTTCAGAGGTATTATCCAACTGATATTTGGTGTAATATTCATCTTCTCCTGATGGATCAATAAAAAATGGGCCCATTTTTATCTGAAAACCCTCGGATGGATCAGGGGCAGGAGGCGCACCTTCTGGAAAAGAAGCTCGACCAATCCCACCTTCATAATATTCTTTAAGCAAAGTTTCTTTGATGACTTCTCCTTCTTTAGGAGCGCCAAACAAAATCCATTGTCGAATTAGTTCTTTTTCTACATCCGTTAGAGAACCAGATAAAGGCATTTGATCGTTTTCACCATTTTCTAATTCCATATCCATGTCCAAACCTTGGTTAATCTTTTTGAATAAAAAACTTTTATCTATTCGACCAGGGTGAACCAATTGATAGCCTTTGGCAGCGGCGGTATTATTACTACTTGTGACGCCTACCAAGTTATTGTAAACAGACAGCGCCTTGGTTTCTAGGTTATTTCCACTTCCTTCTAAATCTAAACCTGCTCTTGGGCTGGCATTGCTATGACAACTCACACAGTTTGCTTGAAAAATTTCATATACGCGGAGGCTGGTGGATTGACTGAATAGAGATAATGAACCGAAGAAAAATAGACAAAAGGTAAAAAATTGCTTCATCACAAAAAGTTGTAGGTTATCAAAAATGGAATTAATAGGAATTTCTAAAGTTATTCGTCTGGTAACCCTTTCGCCATTAGCCTTTTGCCTTTCGCCGAATAGAGTTTATTAAAACCTAAATTTGATAAAAAAGCGCTTGGGAAGCAAATAATAAGAAGAGTTTAACGTATGATTGACTTTAAAAATTCAGTAGCTAAGACTTCTAGTTTGGGTAGATGAGCAATCGATGTTGCTACTCAAACTAGATGCCTAAGCTATTTTTTTAATAAGAAACCCCTTCTTTTTAATTCACCGAAAACTTAATGTTTCCCAAAAAAAAGTCCATCTCTTCTTGTGTCATATTGGTGAAATAATTAGCTGTTACTTCATTTTTGAAATAATTTCGATGATAATTAATATTTTCAAAATACCAATCTTCCGCTTCAGCTAATTCGTCCATCCACCTAGAAATAGTAGCTTGAATGGCCCAATAGTTCTGTGACCGTAAATATTGCTTAACTTCCAAGGTAGTGGTCGTATAATTTCGCTCCATTAAATGGATAGCCGCTGATCTAACTGCATTTTTGTCTAAGGCTTTTAAATGATTGTTTAGTAACATAATTTGGGTGTTTTGTTCGACTTTAGGATAGTCGAGGGTTTTTGTGGTAGACTTTGTTTTAAGGTAATTCTAAGGCCATATTTTTTCAAAAATTTGTGGACAAATAATTTTCATTGTTTCTGGTTTATCATCTTGCCAATTAAAGTTTATTGGAGGATAATTACCTTCCCGAGTAGTGAAATTTTCATAGTCTATAAAATCATACAATTCTTTGTTTGTTTTTTGTTCAAAGGCATCAAGTGCAACATACCAGAAATTTTCAAATTCAAATTCAAAACTTTGGTGGGCTTCTTTGATTTCAATAACTAATATATCAGGATTGGCTAATGCTGATACAAAAACTTTCTTGCCTCTGGAAATTATCCAATTTCTAAAATACTCAAACCCATCATCTGAGCATCCTCCATTTAATAAGTAACCAGCACACCATAATTCAGAGTTGTAAGAATCAGTTAATAGTTTATCTGTTTTTAATCGAAAACCAATTATTTCTTCTAAAGAAAGTGATTTTAATGTTTTAATTAAATAGGCTTCTTGTTCCGCTTCGGAACTTGTATTTTTTAAAGATGCATCTACTAAATTCCAAAACTGATTTTCGTCCATCATTTTTGAAATTTTTCCAAGCTTATTTATATTATTCATCTTTTAATTTTGAAAGGTGATTGAAGTTGATTAAAGTACAGCACAACTCACAGAGTTGTGTTACTATAACAATCCAATTCAAGTGGTTATTAGCAACAACTGCGTACTGCTAACTGTAATACTGCCAACTGAATGACTGACTTAGTCTCTCAATTCTACCAAATATTTAACCGTGCATTGATGCTGATTGTAAACGATGTATTCGTTATTAATCAAATCTGCACCCCCTTTGGCAAAGACTGAATCGTATTTAGCATTTCGTTTCTTCAATTTTTCTTCGGTCAACTTGCCGCACCAATCTTTTCTAACTTTTAGTTGCAAATGCTCTCCTGTATGCACTTCAAACAAGGCCATATAAGCGGTATTTTGAGAACCACCTGCCCAATAAGAACCTCTTAACGAGGTATAATTTAAAGACTTGCGACATTTATCAGCGAAGTACAAACCATAGCCAAACATTTTGCCCGTAATCACCGCATTCGTAGGTCGTAGAATTAGGCCTGTTTTTAAAATAGATAACCAATTCTCGTTACGGCTACCATGCCAGAATAATTTGGTTTTTTTGTTGGTAGATTTTTTAACAAATGCATCAAAATGTGGTTGGGTATGAATATTGGTAACTTGAAAAGCTTGTCGGAATTTCGCTTTATCATCGCCCATCATTTTTTTAATCATATTGATGGCTTTTGGATCTTGGATGGAGTCGATTTGTAAACCTAATTGTGCTAAGACGTCTGGAGCAGTCTGAACTGTTTCTTTCTGACTTTTATTTAATTCTACCTGACTAGTCATTATATCTAGCGTCTCTTGTTCTTTTGACAAAAGGGCTTCAATCTCGGCTAAATCATCTTGTATCGTAGGTGTCTGAATTAAATGCTTTTGCACACTACTCATTTTCCTTGGAATGATTTGATACAATTCTAATAAATCACGGTTGAATTGCACGACATCCATTTTTAAATCAATATTTTGACTTAAGTCCGTTAACAAACGCTGTGCACTTTCTACTTGATGAATGGTTACTTCCTCCGAAGAGACATAATAATTGTGTTGAATAGATTTTTTTGCGTATCTAAATAGATTTGTAATCAAATACTTAATGGTTTGATTATCTATTCCTGCAAACTCTTCCACTACTTTATTAGTAGCGACCAAACTGCTTAAGTCTCGATATCCTTTCTTGATTTTTTCTTTATATTTTTTATCCCATTGTTGAATCGGATAGCTTCTAGTCATGCCAGTTACACCAATTCTACCATAGATCACCGTAAAAGTATTATCAAGATTTTCCTGCATTTCATAGAATTTATTATTGTTTACTGCCGTAACCATGATTAATTTGATTGATTTCAACTGATTTTCTGTAGAAGTGGTGTTATCTGTTGATGTTGTAGGCGTTTGTAAGGTCGAATCGGAAATTTTGGTAATCTTAGGAAGCTTGGTAACTTTCTGAGTATAGTTTTGTAGATAAGCAGCAGGAGAAGTCGGGCGAATTAAATTTTTTAAGGTGTTCAACATTTTGTTACTATTTTGCGGATTTTTTAAAATACCTAACAAATATAGTGATAAAATTGCAATGATGCAATTATTTGCGTATTATATTTATTTTTATTATTAATTTGATTACAAGAAATAAAGCGTCCTGCAATAAGAAAGGGCAAATGCATAGAAGGAAAAAATTAATTGCTATCTAGAATATTTGTTGTGAGTTACGGGCTGTGGGTTAAATCCAATCAAATACCGAATGATGTTAATTCAATAGCCTAAAGTAGTTCGATTAAATCCAATTTTAGCTTCATTTCTCCTTCTTGATTGGCCTAAACCGAAATCCTAAAGCAGGACTAAAACCCAAAATATCATGATAAGTAGCAGCAATATTCAGCTGCAATTGATAGACCAAATAACCCACACCAAAACTAACTCGATTAGGATTACTATTCATTCCTGCCCGTAGTTGGATTTTTTCAGCGACCTGATACTCTAAACCAACTTTAGCATTGTAGGGTAGGACAGAATCTTTTTCAATTGCGCCACTAATCGTTAAATAATCTGCAACTTGATAAGTTAAGCCAATTTGAATATTAGAAGGTAAAGCTTCTGTACCTATAGTCGTCCGAATAGGATTAAAAACATGAATGCCAGCAGTCAATTTATCCAAAATTTCATATTGGAATCCGACTTCAAAAGTAATGGCCGTAGCACTTCCATATTCTTTGACCCTTGTACTCAAAAAGTCAAATTGTGCACTGATGGATAACTTTTCAAATAATTTTCGACTATAATTAAGACCGATCTTTTGCTCATTATAGCCCTCAAAGCCAAAATATTGCAAAGTCATACCAATCGTTCCAGAATTAGTAGGTTGGGCAACACTAATGGCGACCAATTGTAATTCTTGTAATAAAAAACGATTTTCTATAAAAACTGCCCCTTCGAATTCATCCAAGTAAGCCAAACCTGCTGGATTATTAAAACCACTATAAACATCTTTTAGCGTTAGATTGGCGTTGCCCATGCCAATACCTCTTGCGCCAGCAGCGGTAGAAAAAGCATTTTGACTAAAAGAAATTGATATCGAAAAGAAGAAAATACAAAAAATCAGCAGAGGGACTAAGCTATAAAAATGATGAATGATGAACGATGAACGATGAATCGCCAACCTATTGAAAGTCAATGGATATTTTTCTGAAAGTTGAATACTAATTTTTTTCTTTCTCTTGAATAGGTCTGTCTCCATAAAATCTTTACTTTTAATAATAGCATGAAGCTTGTAAAAAGATAAGCTACGAGGATAAAAAACTTTGTGTCCTTTGTACACTCCGTTCCTTTGTGGTAGAAAACCGTTGTATGATTTAAGCAAAAACTTCCTTCAAAGCCATCCAAAGCGATTTTTTTAGTTGCTGACTCGCAGAAATAGTCGTTAATTCATCGGCAAAAAGAAACAAGCAATCATTCAATTCAAAGGGTTTATATTTCGGACAATTTATTTGCAAGCCAATAGTTTGAGGGGCAATTCCAAAAAATATAGCCTTTTGAATACTCAGTTCCTTAGCCAATCCGCTGAAACTAAAGTTATTATCCATCGTTTTTGATAAGACCAAGACGTCCTTGTTTAAATCTAATTTTACCGCAGATAATATTTTTGCTAAGAAATCAACCATAGATTCGTCAGTCGTTGAATAGCAAATAAAAATACCCTTTTCAGCGTTTCCACTACATTGATTCGTAATGTTTTTAGTATCTGTTAGGGCAATTATTTTAAAGTCTAAAAAAGGATGTTGCAAAATTATGTGGGTTTGAATTATTTTAATAAAAACTCGGTTGATTCAATAAAAGACTAAAATTAAGGACTAATACCAAAGAAAAAAATAAGGAGTCCTTTTTAAATTAGACTTTCTTTGAAATTGTCGATAAATAGCTGAATTATTTGCTTATTTTAAATTAATTGACTAAATGTTTAATTTAATTGGCTAAGTTCTTAATTAATTAAAAAATTTGCTGTATATTTATACTCAGAACTTATTCTGTACTTTTACATTTTGAATTTGTAATTTTACTTTTTCAATTTACCCGAACCTTTTAAAGCTGACGCTGATGAAATTTGAAATTAACTTAACTAAAACCACTCAATCCAGATTACCACAATTGGATTTTAATAATATTCCTTTTGGTAAGGTATTTTCTGACCACATGTTCATTGCTGATTATAAAGATGGCGAATGGACAGATTTACGCATTGTGCCTTTCGGACCCTTTGAAATGCATCCTGCAAACATGACCTTGCACTATTCGCAAACGATTTTTGAAGGCATGAAAGCCTCTAAAAGCAAGGATGGTGTTCCATTGTTAATGCGACCAGAATTGCATTCACAAAGATTGAATGCATCTGCGGACAGAATGTGTATGCCCCATGTACCAGAAGCATTATTTTTACAAGCTTTACATGAATTAATTGAGTTAGATAGCGAATGGATTCCTTCTATTCCGGGGACTTCTTTGTATGTTCGCCCGTATATGTACGCAACGGATGAATTTATTGGCGTTCGACCTTCTGAGACGTATAAGTTTGTGATTTTTACTTGTCCAGTTGGTAGTTATTATGACAAAGCGGTTGATTTAGTTACTGAGCAAACTTTTGTGAGAGCAGTAAATGGTTTAACTGGAGAAGCAAAAGCGGGTGGAAATTATGCAGCTTCTCTTTTACCTGCTAAATTGGCAAAAGAAGCAGGTTATGACCAAGTAATTTGGATGGAAAGCCCAGAATTTAAGAAAATACAAGAAGTAGGTACGATGAATCTATTTTTTGTAATTGGAGATACTGTTATTACGCCTGCTTTTTCTGGCGCTATTTTAAAAGGAATTACAAGAAAATGTTTCTTGGAGATTCTAGCTAAAAAAGGCATTAAAGCAGAAGAAAGAGATATTTATATTGATGAGATTGTAGAAGCACACTTGGATGGTACTTTAAAAGAAATTTTTGGTGCAGGAACAGCAGCAGTTGTTTCTCATGTAGCTTCCTTAACGCATAATGAATTGAAGATGACGCTGCCACCAGTTGAGGAAAGAGAGGTTGGGAATATGTTGAAGCGAGAAATTGATGGATTGAGAGATGGTTCTATTGAAGATACTTACGGGTGGTTTATTCCTGTTGGTTCGGCAGTTACCGCTTAATTCAAAACTAAAATAACCCCCCAAAATTGGGAGAAAAACAATAGAGCGCCTCTTAAGCCATTGGTTTCCGAGGTGCTTTTTATTTGTTTATGGATATATTTTCGTTACTACTCTGCTAAAGGCAAAAGGTAACTATTGACCAAAATTAAGAAAGATAGTAGCTCAAATCATCAATCGTTAACTGTTTCCTGTGAGTTTAAGCCCTTCGCCCTTTGCCTTTAGCCCTTTGCCGACTTGTAATTAACGTGAGTTTTGGATAAGCAAAAGGTCTGGAAGACCGAATCTGCTTGTAGGAAATAGTTGATAAATCCTTCCAGACCTTTGGAACATTTTTGCCTCATTTTCTACAAACAGCACCGCTCCTCTGGATCTAATTTGTTGATTATCAATTAGTATTATCCAAAACTCACGTTAATTATTATTCTTTCAATTTCCCATTCTTATCCATATTCGCCTTAATGTAGACTTCTCTTGCTGGTTTCAAAGGTCGTTTGAACCAATAAGGTCTTCGCATCCCATCAGGCCCTGGGGCAGGACGAGTTTTCGCCAACCAAACTTTATAATTCTCAAAAGATTTATTGGTATCGACAAAAATATCACCATAATTATCCCCTTCATGAGGTTGTTCAATACGGACTCTTTGGTGCCAGCAATGCATACCAGAATGCGGATCGGGATGAACGGCGTGCGTCATATTTTGGTGAACTCCACCATCTGACCAAAAGATTCTTTTACTATCACTATCGGCACTATCAAAAGGTTGAATGCCAGCCACCGTTTTCATTTTCCAACCACCCTTTCCATCATTCTCTACATTAACGGTATTGGTACCCCAACGATTTCCTGCATCTTGTTTTCTTCGCCACCGACCTAAATGGTGAGAGCAAGCAACTACGCCAGGTTTCATTCCTTGGGTGACCCAGACTTTATCTATAAAATAACCAATATCCGTATTCAATCGAACCAAATCTCCCGTTTTAAAACCAAAACGAGCAGCATCTTTTGGATGCATCCAAATTGGATTTCGATTAGAGATTTCGTTAAGCCATTTGGCATTTGCAGACCGAGAATGAATCAAAGTCGGTAAACGGAAAGTGGGTAATAAACAATATTCGCCTTTTTCATAATCCAAGTTATCGGTATGGATATGACTTTTGATATAGCCTGGAATAGCGTATTCAGGCCATTTCCAATCGACCATGGTTTGTGAATAAAATTCATTTTTACGGGTGGGTGTAGGGAAACCGACACAAGGTTTACCGTTGACTATCACGCCAATATCCTTTCCTGCTTTGGAAATAATCTTAGATTTAGGATGCACCGTAGCCCCTTGCATTTGAGTTTCCGTTAATTCTACTTCGTTTTTTTTGAATTGATGTCGTTCTACTTCAAAAGCACCATATTTTCGCATATACCCCAACTCGGTTAAGCCTTCTTTTTTAGCTGCTTCAGGGAGTCCTTTGGTGTTTTCAAAAATGTATTGATAATACTCGTCAATCGTAATTTTTTCACCTTTCCGATAAGGAGAAAGAAAATGTTTTTGAATGCCCATGCTACCATCAGGGTCAATGCGCCAGCTTAATTCAATCCAAAATTCATCTTCTTCCCATACTTGACCAGGATTGGTTTCATAGGTGAAAGTTGTTTCTTTGCCTGCTCTTCGGGCCGCTTCTCGAAGTACAGGTTGCCTAAAAGCGATCCAAGTCCCGGAATGCGTGGCATAGGAATTTAAATCATGTCGTTCGGCGGAATGCCCCATTGGAAGGACATAATCGGCAAAGAAAGCCGTTTCATTCCAAGTAGGGGTCATAGCGATATGCAAACCGACTTTGTCGTGATCAGATAGGGCTTCTATCCAAGAAAAACCATCAGGATAAGTCCAAACGGGATTAAAAACTCGGGTGAAATAGACATCCATTTTACCTCTTCCTTCCTTTAAGAAATAGGGTAGGAGGATACTCATTTCAAAGAAGGCTAATGGATATTCATCGGGCATATGAAGTTCGTTCCAAAATTTTTGCGTAGGTGGGGTGTCAAAGAATTTTGGTTTAAATTTATTCCAACTATTGGGAGAGGTGCCTCCTTTGGTACCAACACTTCCTGTCAAAACCGTCAAAAAATGTAGGCATCTGGCAACTTGCCAACCGCCTAAATTTCCAGCCGTAGCACTTCGCCAAGTATGTGACGCAAATTTATCGCCTGCTTCGCCAATTTTTCGAGCCACCTCAATGACTGTTGCTGCTTTTACGCCACTTTCTTTTTCGGCATATTCGGGAGTGAATTCTGCATATTCTTCAATCGTTTTAGTAATGAAATTTTCAAAAGTAACCCCTACATTTGGATGTTTATTTTCTAAATAATCCTGCCAGTTGACCCAATTTTCTATATACTCCCGATTGTATAAATCTTCTGTTAAAATAATCTTAGCCATTGCCAGTAAAACCGCCGCCTCTGACCCTGGATAAGTTGGCATCCAGTAGTCAGACATACTAGCGGTATTGGATAGCCTTGGGTCCATCGTCGCCAACTTTGCCCCTTTCATTTTTGCTTCAATAATTCGCTGCGCATGTGGATTAAAATAATGCCCACTTTCTAAATGCGCAGAAATCAACAATATAAACTTTGCATTCGCATGGTCTGGAGAAGGCCGATCATAACCATACCATAAATTATAGCCTAATCGAGCATTTGAGGAACAAACATTGGTATGCGAATTATGTCCATCGACGCCCCAAGCTTGAATGACTCGATTGGCATAACCTTCATGCCCTGGGCGACCTACATGATACGCAATTTCATTATTTCTTTCTTCTAGAATGGCTTTGCGCATTCGACCTGCAATGTCGTCCAGTACTTCATCCCAAGTGACTCTTTCCCAACCACCAGCGCCTCGTTCACCGACTCTTTTTAAGGGGTATAAAATTCTATCTGGATCGGTTATTTGATTAATAGTTGCTGGCCCTTTGGCACAATTTCTACCTCTACTACCAGGATGATAAGGATTACCCTCAAATTTCCGAATTTCTTGTTTGTCTTTATCCACATAAGCCGTTAAACCACAAGCGGATTCGCAATTAAAGCAAGTAGTGGGGACTATAGTATAGTTTTTCTTTTCTACCTTGGGCCATGCCTTAGCTTCATATTCTGTCCAATCATCCCATTGCTCCATGGGTGGGAACTTGGTTAAATCTCCATTTGGGGCTAACCGCTTTAAGTTTCCAGTTCTTTCTTTGCTTAGATCTGGGATTAATTTGAGCTTTGTGGCTATTCTTTCTATTAAGGTATGTTTCTTCGACATATTTTTATTTTTGACGCTGAGGGACGCTGATTTATATGACTTAGTTATGTTTTGGTAGCGACCTAATTAGAAATCGGGTTAATCCTGAAAATCTTGTTATCCTGTCTAGGTTAACGGAATACGCTGTGGTGCTTCCACCCAAATATGTTCTGTAAAATAGATGCCTAGTAAAACTAAAGCACCTGCTGTTGCTGTCATCATCGTGTTACCCATACTAAATATCAATAAAAAAATAGGGAGAAGATTGCCTAATACAATCACACCACCATAAAATAATTTGGCATACTGCCCTCTAGTAATCATATACGATACTCGACCTGCATCTACAGTTGGATGAGTAGTAGTTAATTCAAATAATAAGGTGACTAAATTCATCGCAATGGAACCGAATAGTAAATATTTTAGGTAAGTTATCCATTCTGGGTTAGCTTGGGTAAATAAGGCGACGATGGTAAAAATGGCGGCGCCTGCCATCAAACTATGTACCAACATGTGAATCGCTAGACTCGGGCTTTGCCAGAAATCTCGTCCTTTGGCTTGTGCGAATAGGAAAGCGGTATAAACGGCTACAATGGCGGCTACGATGGCGGTTACCCAACTTAAACCTGTTTGTAGCAAATCCCAACCAAAATATAAGGTGGCACCTAATGCGGTCAATAAACCACCATAAGCGGTAATCGCATAGCCACCTTTGACTAGCCAAGAACCCCAATGTGGTCGTAATAACACATAAAAGAAGCGTTTTGGTTGATCTAAATCCATAATCAATAAAATTCCTGTTGCAGTCAAGAAAAATAAGCCTAAACCGTAACTCCACCACGAAATTTCAGCGTCAGGTTTTGCCCAACCAAATAATAAGGCAATGAATGGTACTAAAAAAGCACCAGCTGCAATAGCCTTGGTAAATACATAAGCAGATACTTCCCAACCCCAAAGAATGCCTTTGTCGGGTGTATCATAAACCCGCTTAGCCTCCTTACCCATGATTAATTCAATGGATTTTTGAGGGCCATTTTTAGCAATTTCTCCTGCCGAGGAGTATTGTTTTTCTGCTTCTAATAAAGAGGTAATCACATCGCCATTAGAAAAAGCTAATTTCTCTGCTTCTTTGGCAAAATGACCCACGCCCGATGTTTGCCCATTCCATAAATATTCACCTGTTTTTGGGGTAGCGGTAGGATTTAAAGAGACTTCATCTGCTCCGATATAAAATAAATTTGGTTGCGTTCCTTTTTCTGGTTTCCGAACATTGACTGCTTGACGTGCTAATAATTGCGCTATTTCGGAAGTCTCGTCGGTCATATCTCCAGAAATAATGGCATGTTCTGGACAAACATTGACACAGGCAGGTTCCAAACCAACATCAATTCGATGGGCACAATAATTACATTTAGCGGCAGTACTCGTTTCAGGATCTATATACAAAGCGTCATAGGGGCAAGCTTGCATACAAGATTTACAACCAATACAACGGTCTTTGTCGAAGTCAACAATACCATCTTTTCTCACAAATAATGCTTCGGTTGGACATATTTCTACACAAGGGGCATCGGTGCAATGATTGCAACGCATGACGGAAAAAAGTCGGCGAGTATCTGGAAATTCTCCTTTTTCAACTTGTTTGACCCAAGTTCGATTGACCCCCACAGGAACGTCATGTTCACTTTTGCAGGCGGTTGTACAGGCATGACAGCCTATACACTTTCGATTATCAATGACAAAGCCGTATTTCATACTAGTTTTTATGTTTAATTCAATACTTTATATTAAAAACCAAATGTATGTAAATGTTTTCATATTTTCAAATAGAACAATTTTTAAAATATTTAATTTATCCGAGATGTGAATTTGGGTTTATGGGTTTAAAAAAGAGTAGAATCCGAGAATTAGAAGCGTAATTCGAAGAAAACAAATCTTAACTTTGTAAGTAATAGAATAATGTTAAATTTTAGTATTTACAAAACAAATAGAGGGTATTTGGGCATTAATATTAACAAACGCCTTATGAAAAGAATTTTCATTATCCTTTACCTTTCCTTTTTGTCTGAAGGAGTAGTTGCACAAAACTGTCCAATGCCTAACCCGACATTTGGATTGTCCTCTCAACAAGCAATTGATAATTTTCCAAGTAACTACCCTGATTGTTCTATTTTTGAAGGCACTCTATATATCAGGTCAGGTTCAGATGATCCTATAACGAATTTCAATGGCTTGAGCCAGCTAGAAGTAATTAATGGGGCTTTGATTATTGAAGACAACACCTCTCTAAAGAATTTAGAAGGACTTAATAATTTAAAGCATATTAATTTTTTAAGAATAGACAGAAATATTGGATTATCTGATTTGAAAGGATTGGATAATATTCGATCCATAAATAATTTAAGCATTTATGAAAATATTGAACTATTTTCCTTAGAAGGGCTAAATAGTATTCAGCAAATTGGAAGTATTCTCTTACGAAATAATAATAATTTACTAAATCTTGGGAATTTGAGCGAACTTGACTCTATTGGTGGTAGTGTTATTATTCATAACAATCTACAACTTCAAGATTTCCAAGGGCTTCATCAAATAACAATAATTAATGGGAATTTAGAAATTTGGAATAATGATGCACTAATTAATTTAGATGGACTCGAAAATCTAGAAAAAGTTGCTGGCACACTTCATGTTCAACATAATGACCAACTTTCTCTATTAACCAACTTCAAACTTACCCATTTGGGTGGGCTTAACTTAAATAACAATCCTTCTTTAGAAAGTTTAGGTTCTTTTAACAACCTCCGTATAATAAATGGCGAAGTTGAAGTATTTCAAATGAATCAATTAAGGAATTTTTTGGGTTTGGATGAAGTGAAAACCATCAATGGAGAACTAGCTGTTTGGGACAACCCCTCTTTATCAAGTTTTCAAGGGCTAGGGAATGTTCATAAAATTGGAGGATTAAACATTTGGAAAGAACTCCCTTTATTGGAAGATTTATTGGGATTGGAAAACCTTCGGGTTGTGGAGGACCAGTTTAATTTGGATAAAACCCACTTGATTAATTTAACTGGATTAGGTCAGTTAGACTCTGTAAAAGGAATGTTAATACTAGCAGAAAATCATAAACTAAAAGATTTAAGTAGTTTGAAAAATATTCGGTACGTGGGACGATTAAACATTAATTGGGATTACGACGATTTATTAAATTTTGACAGTTTAGAAAAGGTGGAAAATAGTATCCAGATTAGTAACAGCAGTTTTATTCCCAATTTTCCAAAACTGACAACTATCAAACAATTAAATATTGAAGGAAACCCTTTTTTAATAGATTTATCAGGATTAGAACAATTTACAAAAATTGAATACCTTTTATCTATTAAAGGGAATGCTGCTTTAATTAACTTAAAAGGATTAGAAAACTTAAATAGTGTTAGGTTTTTATCGATTAGTGATAATAAAGTTTTGAAAAATTTGAATGGATTAGAAAACTTAGAAAGGTGTATTAACCTTTCCATTTGGTATAATAATCAGCTCAATGATATCTTTAGTTTGAGTAAAATTAATTTTCTATCACATTTAGAAATAAAATTCAACCCTAATTTAGCTGTTTGCCAATTACCAAGTATTTGCCATTTTGCGGAAAATAAGTCTGGGGCTAAGATTAGTGATAATGCGGTTGGTTGTAATAGCATCGACCAGATTCTGGAAAGTTGTACCAATATTTCTTGCTCTTTGGAAGATTTGGCGTTTACATCGCAAGTGGAAATAGATAGCTTTGCAATCAACTACGCTGGTTGCAGAGTAATAAACGGAGATCTTATTATTGAAGACGCTCATGGTACAATAGAAAATTTGCATGGCTTAGCATCTCTCCATTCAGTAGGAAAAAATATACGTATTCATGGAAACACTAAACTTACCTCTTTATCAGGATTGGAAAATATTGATTTTTCTTCTATTACAGGATTAGAAATCACACAAAACCCCAGTTTATCTGCCTGTGATATGTTCAACATTTGTCCATATTTGCTAGATATTGATTTAGAAGTTAGTGGTAATGCTAATGGCTGTGAAGACTCGCAAAGACTTTTTCAGGATTGTGAAAATAATTGTTTGTTGGGTAGTGTTATTTTAGTTTCTCAACAGGAGATAGACGATTTAACGCTTAATTACCCTAATTGTACAGAAATAGAGGGTAATATCATTATTAAAGATAAAAATAATGATATTACCAATTTGAATGGCTTAGAGAATATTCAGCAAATTAATGGTTTCCTAAGAATAGTAGATAATCCTTCTCTACAGAGTTTAAAAGGATTAAATAATCTAAAGTTTATAGGATTAGATTTTCAGATTTTAGGAAATAATAGCCTTACTAACTTAGAAGGGTTAGATAGTTTACAAACTATTCAGGAAACTTTTGTTATTCAGAATAATGGGAATCTAACAAGCTTAGAGGGAATAGAAACTTTAAAAAATATAAATGGTTGGATAGGTTTGGATATAAGAGACAATCATTCTCTGGTTGCTTTAAAGGGAATTAATCAAATAACTTTCGAAAAAGATGGTATTGGAATATATAACAATAGTTGCTTGGCTAACTTAGAAGGATTAGAAAATATTAATTTTCAAAAAATGAAACGCTTTGCAATCGCAAGGTGTCCATCTTTATCTATTTGTGCTACTCAAAGTATCTGTAATTTTATCCAAAATGGAGGAGACTATTATTTTTCTCAAAATGGAATTGGATGTAGATATAATGATGAAATAATTAAACAATGTGAAATTACTCCTTTATCCGCTATTTCTGAACAGCCAGAATCTCCACTTTTTTATCCTAATCCAACTAATGGACACTTAAATTTAAGCCTAATGAAATTACAAGGAAGTCTGTACAATATTTACAGTACAACAGGAAAATTAGTTAGAAGTGGTATCGTTCAAGATAATCCTAGTATTGATATTACTTCTCTATCTCCTGGTGTTTATTTTGTTGTTATAAATAGAAATAACGAAAAATTTTCGAATAAAATATTGAAAAGATAAAATGGAAATTATTTCATTTTTTTCTGAATGATTGTTAGGGTTTAAAAATTTATAACCAACGCAAATTTTACGCAGTTAAATGGAAGAAGAGCAAGCAATATGCATAGATTATTATTTGCTAAAGCCTTAACATTGTTGTTTGACTTTACCTTTTACAAGAAATGGAAAAGAACCCTATATCAAAATCCTAAGATTAAACCACTCTAAATCATGCTACAGTAGATTGTAATAATTATTGGTAATATATTGTTGTGCTGTTAAAATTACTTTTTCAAAGTAGTAGGACAAACAAAAGCAGTAGTAGGAACAGCGGATGCTGCGATATCATCAAATTTCCCTTGTACATTGACCATATTTTCAAACCCTCTAGCCTTCAGAATAGAGGCAGCAACCGTAGACCGATAACCACTTCGACAATGCATGAAATATTTAGTGTCCTTATTGATTTCACTCATATGTTTATTGATAAAATCCAAGGCGAAATTTTGCGAAGTTTCAACATGTTCGCCTTCCCATTCACTAGGTTTTCGAACATCTAATACTGAAATAGTTGAATCCTTGGTATAAAACTTTTCAAATTTATCGACATCAATCGTTTCAATCGTGTCAATTTCTTTTCCTGCTTTTTTCCAAGCTTCAAAACCACCTTTTAAATACCCGATGGAGTTATCATAGCCAACTCTCGCCAATCTTTTTACCGTTTCTTTATTTTTTCTAGCTGGAGCAACAATCAAAATGGGTTGTTGCATATCTGCTATTAAAGCACCGACCCAAGGGGCAAAACTTCCATCTAAGCCAATGAAAATAGAATTAGGAATAAAGCCCTTGACAAATTCTGTTTTATCTCGAACATCTAAGATTAAGGCATCCGTTTCGTTGGCAGCAGCTTCAAAAGCTCTTGGAGAAAGTGCTTTTGTTCCTTTTTTCATCACGGCATCAATACTACCGTAGCCATTTTTATTTAACTGCGCATTCAAAGAGAAGTATTGTGGCGGTGGCATTAAACCATCCGTTACTTCCTTAATAAATTCGGCTTTGGTCATGTCTGCTCTCAGGGCATAATTGGTTTGTTTCTGGTTGCCTAAAGTATCCCAAGTTTCGCTACTCATATTCTTACCACAAGCAGAGCCAGCACCATGTGCAGGATAAACGATTACGTCATCTGGCAAGGTCATAATTTTATTACGCAAGCTATCGAATAACATTCCTGCTAAATCCTCTTTAGTAATTTTTCCCATTTTTTGGGCTAAATCAGGACGCCCTACATCACCAATAAATAAAGTATCGCCAGAAAAGATAGCATGCGCTTTTCCATGGTCGTCCTTTAGTAAATAAGTGGTACTTTCAAGAGTGTGTCCAGGAGTGTGAATAGCGGTAATGGTCACTTTACCGACTTTAAATACTTCTCCATCTTCTGCTAGATATTTTTCGTAATCCGTTTGCGCATTTGGGCCATAAATAATTTGGGCCCCCGTTTTTTTTGCTAAGTCTAAATGACCAGAGACAAAATCTGCATGAAAGTGGGTTTCAAAAATATACTTGATAGCAACATTATTGTCTATGGCCCTTTCTACATAAGGTTTAGTTTCTCGTAAAGGGTCAATAATGGCCGCTTCTCCATTGCTTTCTATATAATAAGCACCTTGGGCTAAACATCCTGTATAAATCTGTTCTACTTTCATGATTGAAATTATTAAATTCTATTTAAAATCAAATATATGTAACTTTATTCATGTTTTAGTAAAAACAAACAAGATATTCTAAAAAAATGTTCAATCGACTTTTAATAAAAGGTTGGCTAAGCTCAATTACTACAACAAAAAAAGCCCTTTCAGGCGTGCCTGAAAGAGCTAAAAAAACCCCAAAAAACCAAATCTTTATGAGAAGTTGATTCCTTTCAAATTAAAATACAACCTTAAGACGGGGGTTAATTTAGCAAGTCACATTTTGAGAAAATAAAGTAGATGAAAAAAGGGTTATATTTTATAAATTTAATTTTTATATTGTGTAATGTATTGATAATTAAATATTTGTGTAGGTAAAAATATTTTTATTTTTTCGAACTTTCGCTAATTATTTATTTAAAACAAAGAAAGATTCAATTTTAACGGAAAGTATATTTATTTTTTAACGGAAATAATTTGCTTTATGGCCTGCCTATTTTGGTTATCTTGTACTTTTAAAAAATATATGCCACTTGGTAAGATAGGTAATTCAAATTCGTGCTGACCTTTAAGTAAATTTTGTTTGAAAAAAGGTTGAATAAATTGCCCGTTTACATTGAATAGGTTGGCTGATAAATCCATATTGTCTGTTAAAATGAATTGAACGCTCCCTTGTTCGAAGATAGGGTTGGGCATCACATTGATCGTTATCCCTTGAAGAATAGGCGTTGTAATTGAAGACGTGATATTATTCAAACTAAGATTTCCTGCTCGACTATTACTGCCTTTATAAGTAGACCATAAAATATTATCAGGTTGATAAGGCGTTCCTAAATCATAGACATTAATGAATATGGAATCAGGTTTTTCACCAAAATTGGTCGTATAACTTAAAGCAGTTGCATCCAATTGTCCATTATGATTGACATCGCCTAAAGCGACGCCATTTAGTAAAGTCCAACCTTTTGGTCGTAATGGAAAACCTGCTACTGTTCCAGAACCATCCGTATGGAAAGCATGAATGAAACCATAGCCCGTTTCGTCCAAACGATTGCTACCAAAAATTAATTCTTGACTGCCATCATTATCAATATCTGCGATACTAATAATGCCTTCTAATCCATCCGTTTGTTCAATTGGAAAACCTGGCTGCAAATCACCGTTTTCATTCCAAGCATAAAGCATATCTTCGCTTTCTCCTCTTCTTGGGCGACTCATAAATATTTGTAATTCCTCTTCTATTTTTACTACAGAAGGGGTGCTAAAAGTCCATTCACCGTCAGGTACAAAAAACGGCCAAGCCTTATAGGGCATTCCATTATGTTCATAAATATAATACTCTGGGGTAACGCCATGACTAGCTCCAATTATTTCTAAGTCTTGATCTCCATCTAAATCGGCTAATATAGGAGATTGAAAACTAAACTTGGTATTTGGATTATCTACAGGCCAACCCGTTTCTAATTGTCCATCTAAATTATAAGCATATAAAACAGTTGTTGAAGCCACCACTATTTCCATTTGACCATCATTGTCTATATCTCCAATACTTGGCGTAACAGCTGGCGTACCAGGTAAGCGAACGGGCCAATTGTCATTCCATACTTCTCCTTTATTGGTTAGAATATGAATATTTCCACCAGGTGAATTCCGTTCGAGAAAGATGATTTCTAATTGTTTGTCGTCATCCAAATCCGCTAAAGCGGCGGTAGTCAATATCCAATTATCGTTATAATTTTTTGGAAAACCTGATAAAATATTGCCTTCATGGTCAAATAAATACACTCGCCCTTTTTTACCATTTCCACCTGTAACTTGGACAATTTCTAGATCGCCATCATTATCTACATCGGCTACGGAAGGAGGGTAGATTCCTGTTCCAGTTAAGGCTAGTTCCCATAATAAAGTTTGATTACTGTAAACATAAAAACGATTTTTAGCGGCAAAGAGGATTTCCTGTGTGCCATCTTGGTTGATGTCTGCTAAGGTGATGTTTCTAAAGTTTTTAGTATTCGCATCGGCTCGAAAACCTAAAGGGTAACCAGCTATTTGTTCCGTACTTTGTGGTGTATTTCTAGAAGTTGTGAATGGTTTGTTTATTTTTGTTACCTGAATTTGATGATTTTCTAGAACCTTTGCTTCATAATATTGGTTAAAAGCAAGATTTTGTAGGAGTAAAAACGTAAAAGTGAGTAAATATTTCATTTTTGTAATTAAAGATGATGAGAGGGTTTTTCCAAATGTCTCAAAAAGATAGGAGAATAGGTATTTTTTTTGTTTAAAAAAGCCGTTTTGTTTAGAATTAGCAGCTAGTTTAAACGATGAACTATAAATGATGAACGATGAATTGTTCAAAGTAATAAAATGTAGGGGACTTCGGTTTTTAGTTTATTGAAAGCTGAAAAGAGGTTCACTTTGCTAGGGTATTGAAGCTAAATCTGGTTTTTCTTATTCATCGTTTATAGTTCATCATTCATCGTTTGACATCATAACATTTATGCAAGATATAGAACCGTATTACCGATGGCGAGAAAAATATGTAGCGAATCAAGACCCAAATTCCCCTTTTTTCGGTAAAGTTTACGATGAATTTCGCTATACTAAAAAAGTGTATAACTATTACATTCATCCTCAATGGGATGAATTTGGTTCTGCGACGCTGTATACTAAAGTCTTATTTGTAGATTACGAAGAAGGCTTTGCAGTTTTGGAGTTTTTAGGAGAATGGAATGACGCTTTGCATAATGACATTATGTTTCTAAAACGAAATTTGATTGAACCTTTACAGGATAAGGGGATTCATAAGTTTATTTTAATTTGTGAGAATGTATTGAATTTTCATGGCGGCGAAGATGATTACTATGCAGAATGGGGAGAAGAAACTAGAGACGAAGAGGGCTGGATTTGTTTTTTAAACATTCACAATCATGTAGAAGATGAAATGAAAGAGGCTCGATTACAGTATCATGTTAATTTTGGTGCTTATTATAATGACCTTAATTGGCGACCCCATAAGCCTAACTTATTATATCAAGTAGTAGAAGCGTTGGTGAATGGAGAGGTTCGGCGGTTAATGTAGGATTACCAGTTCCTATTTTACTAGGCCTAGTGCTTCCAGAACTTCAAGTTCTGGAAGCATTTTCCGCTACTGAACTAAAAAATTCCGAACAAATACCTCAAATTGGTACTGATTATCAGCTCTAGTTAATAAGTAGGAGTTGCGGAAGCCAAAAGTAACGGGTAATTCATTCCAAAAATTATTATCAAAAATTAATTCGACACCGACCGAATTATGATTGTCAATTATATCTGCGACTGTTGCCTTTCTTCGCCCGTAATCAAAAAATAGATTGGCACTAATTCTTTTAAAATAGGAAATGCCCCATAAGCCCCAATCGGGATAAACTAAAGGCAATTGATAATCCGCAGATAATCTAAGAAACTCATCATTTAAAATACTACCAAAACCTCTAGGATATTCAAAGCCATCCGAAAATTGATAGGTGTTTTTCAATAATTCTCGTTGGTATGCAATCCCTAATTTAAGACTATGATTCGCACCAATTCCAGGGAAATACAGTTCGCTACCTAATCTAATTTGACGGTCCGTTTTTGTGTCGGTCGTTTGCTGATATAAAATATTGAGCGATTGTCCCAATCTAGGACCTAAGTTTTGTAAAGCGGTTCTGCGTAAATTTGATACATTGACACCTAATTGTATCGTTCCAATAGATTTATCGACTTGTGGAGTTTCCCCAAAGGTCATATCACTTAAATAGCGTTGGACGTATCCACCAAAAGGTCTAAAAGAAGTACCAAAATTATCCCGTATCCAAGTTAGTGGAATACTGACTTGTCCCCCAAACGAGAACTGATCAAATTTTTGACGTTGCAGCGAATCTTGTTGAGGCGAAAAAGTAGTGTTTCGATTAGTCAGACTGGTAAAAACCGTTAATTGAGGATACCATTTTCCATAAGTAGCAGAAGTAATAAAAACAGGGGCTTTTTCATTCGCATTATAGCCACCAATGATATTCATAGAGAAATCATTCAGGTAATTATCAATTTGAATGTCCAAAGTAGGTAGACTCAAAGATGGGGTAAAATTCCAACTATGTAGGCGCATTCCCTTGAAAAAACCTTTGTAGCGTTTGATGGGATACGATTCATTTGGGGCATTTTCTAGAATATCACCTCCTTCTGTGGCATTATTGATGCCTGCATAAAAAGGCTGTAAATGTGGTTCAATAATCGTAATAGCTTGTTGTTTAGTTCTAGGGGTTGCTAAATCCAGACTACTTAATTCATAGCCCATATCGGTAAATTCACTAAAAACTAAAGTCTGATTATCAGGGGTTATAGCAGGAAAGAAACTACCAATTTTTACAGAAGTTCGCTGAATAATTTGTCGATTACCAGATAAGTCAATGCTATAAATATTATCGATACCACTAAAAGAAGCGGTGAAATAAACCATCTTATTTCGGATATGAATGTCTGCAATAGTATGATGTGTCCAATCCGTTAATTGGGTGGCTTTATTATTGATCAAATTGTATTTAAAAATGGCCAACTGGCTATTTTTTTTAGCGATGTAGACGATGTCTGTATCGTTTTCTGCCCATTTAGGAAATGAGATAAAATGATTATTAGGATTGGGGAGTATTTTTAATAATTGTCCCGTCTGCCCATTTAAAACAACCAAAGTATTTTGTTGTGTTGGCGTTATTCTAACGGTGACAATTCTACCCTCCGAGTGAGAAAAACTAGGAGAAAAGAACCGACCTTCCGTCGTTAAGCGAGTTTTCTGCGCTGTTTTTAAATCATAGACAATGATATTGGAATAATTGGTATTGTTTCTTCTGGGATCTTGTTCGTATTCCGTCCAAATCGCTTTGTTTCCAATAACACTCAAATATTTTTCCAAATGAAAACCAATATTGGTCAATTTTTTTTCTTTTCCATGGTTGAGTTGAATTAAGGCATCTGTTTTTTGGAAACTAGATTTAAGGCAAATAATGCTACCATCTTTTTGCGGAAAAGGAAACCGATATTGAGTGACCGTTTTTTTATTGGGGATAGGAATAGGAATAGTTGGCGTTAACTCGGTTTTAGCTAATTGATTCGCCCATTTTTCTTTAATGGTTTGATAAGTTACTCGGTATAAATCTTTAGTTTTTAAACCTGTAGCTCGTTTTAAGGCATTGGAAAAAGGATAAATAAGTGGTTTATATCTGGCAGCATTCTCGAAAATGGGGCGCCAAAAATCGTTACCATATTTTTCTCTACCATGCATTAACATGGCATATCCTAGCCGATAATGATTGGGGACTAAATCTTTAAAAGACCGATTTCTAGCTTTTTGATAATTATAATCTCTACCATTTAATAAGGTCGCTCGTTGTTCTAAAGTAAAAAACGGCGCTCGACCTCGACCACCTTTCGTTAGGGCAGTTTCCATAATAGTGGCATCTCCTTCCCAAAACCAACCGGGAATACTGGTCCCTGAGGCTAAGCCCCAACCATTATCTCCTTGCAAAATCGCTAATAATTTGGTGATGCCAACTTTAGCATTTGAGAACTGTAAGGCATGGCGGTATTCATGGATGGTTAAAGCATCTATCCAATCCACCGTACCTAAAAAATTAGCAGATTGAGGAGGGGTGGCAAAAAACTCACTTCTAAAAGGGGCAATGCCTACAAATCCATTCGGAATAGTTGTTTGATTATGTAAAACAATTTCAATTTTTTGACTTAAATCCCCAATAGAGCGCTTGGAATTTTGCTCCATGTAATTAATGAGATTAGCAACTCGCAAGCCTTGCTGATCAAATCCTTGCGGAAAGATGACCCGAACTTTTGGGGTATTGATTTGCTGCCATTTAATATTCGCCGAATGTGGTCCTTGCTGAGCAAAGGTGGGGGTAAGAAAAAATAAACATAAAAGTAGTTGGTAATATTTGGATAAATGCATACTCGGCTTTGCTCATTATAAAGAAGTGGACAAAATAGTTGTTTTGTTTTTAATTTAATAAATTAGCGCCGACAAATAATAGAAAATAGGTAAAAGACAATATTTAGAATAGACATTCATAGGATTAATATGGGTGCAATTGGATTTGTTCTCAAAGTGCCGTAGGTACGAAAGATGGGTAACAGATAAAAACACAACTTAATAATTATGAGATTTGATAATAAAATAGTCCTAATAACAGGCGCTTCTAGAGGGATTGGTCGAGCAACCGCTATAGCTTTTGCCGCAAAAGGTGCCAAAGTAGCCGTCAATTATAGGGTGAATTTAGTGGCAGCCATGGAAACGTTAGATTTAATGAAAGGGGAGGGGCATATCGTCGTCAAAGCAGATGTATCAGATGCTGATGAAATAGCGGCTATGGTTTCTGAGGTAAGCACTCATTTTGGGAAATTAGATATTTTGGTCAATAGTGCGGGTATTTTTGAATACCATGCCATTGATCAAGTAGATTATGCGGCTTGGCAAGCGGCTTGGCAAAGAACGATTAATATCAACTTATTGGGCGCGGCAAATATGATGTATTGTGCCGCACAACAAATGATGAAGCAGGGTGGGGGACGAATCGTGAATGTTTCTTCCCGAGGGGCGTTTCGAGGCGAACCACTTCAACCTGCTTATGGGGCAAGTAAAGCAGGAATGAATGCGATGGGACAATCCTTAGCACAGGCTTTAGCCCCACACAATATTTTTGTCGGTACGATTGCCCCTGGGTTTGTGGCTACAGATATGGCGAAATCCGTCTTAGATGGACCCGATGGAGACAACATTAGAGCACAAAGTCCTGTTGGTCGAGTAGCTGAACCAGAAGAAGTAGCGCACGGTATTTTATTCTTAGCAAGTGAAGGCGCTGAATTTATGACGGGCGCTATTTTGGATATTAATGGTGCTTCTTATTTAAGGTCTTAGGGGGTATTTAAGATTTACCTACGCCCGCTTAGCCCGTTCCCATAAAACCGACTGACTTCCCTTTAAAAATCGGAAAAAGCCTCGATAGACGGCATAATGCATCACACAAAAATAGTACGGCACAAACAAGGCTTTCAAACGCAACTGGCGTTTTTCCAATAAATAACCGATTAAAGCTAATACATAAAATCCGATTTGTAGAAAAAGTACCGTTTGGTAAAAAGAATTTCCTTGTTGTGCCAATAGGATATTAGTAACTAAAATAATGGGCAAAGTAATAGGGACCACAAACCACCTAAAAACTCGGCGAGAAATAAACTGAAAAGATAAGCGACCGTATTTGAAAATATTAAAAAGTCGAGACAATCTAGTAACTGCTTGAAAACCACCTGCGGCGATTCTAATTTTTCGTTTCAATTCTTCCTTGACAGAGGCAGATTGACTTTCCATCGCATAAGCATCTGGTGCATAGGCAATTCGATAGCCTTCAGCAGCAATAGTCATCGTTAAAAAGAAATCTTCAATAATACTGTCTTTTGGAATTTTAGGGGATAAAGCCGTTCGGATAGAGAATAATTCTCCTGCTGCACCGATAACAGAATAAAACTGTGCATCTAAATTTTTCATAAAGGACTCGTATTTCCAATAAATCCCTTCTCCTGCTGCGGTGGCATCACCGGTTGCTTCTTGGTAAATTCGTTTTTCTCCAGAGACGACGCCCACTTTTGGGTTGGCAAAATGTTTGACAATATTTCGAATGGCTTCTTTATTAACCATTGCGTTGGCATCGGTAAATACCGAAATAGGTGTTTTAATTTCGGGCATAATTCGTTCTACTGCGGCTATTTTTCCATTTCGCCCTGGTTGATAAAAATGGCGAAAAGAAACCCCTGCTGGAACAGGATAATTATCAATGAGATCCATCGTACCATCATTAGAACCATCGGTGACGAGTAAAAAATGCAACTTTTCTTTTGGGTATTCGAGTGCTAAGGAGTTAGCAATTTTATCAGCAATCCATCTTTCTTCATTGTAGGCAGGAATCACAAAAGTAACTTCTGGTTCGTAGTCTTTTTCGTGATTGGAGGTATCCGTTTTCCAGAATAAATTTCTTAATTTAACGAATAGGTAAGCTAACACACCGTAACCAATAAAATTATAAAATACAATAGCCATACCGACCCAGAAGATAGTTTCCAACATTTTTTTTAATTAAGTAGTTTGTAGTTCTCAATAGTAGCTGTATTGAAAAAATCAACACATAAAATTGGAGGGCAAATTGTAAGTTGATTAGATTTTACCAATGAATTCATAACCTTCACAAACTCAATTTTTTACGGATTATCTAATAAGCAGCAATATAATTACAAATCACTTACTTTTTCAAGTAATTTTTCATAAGTTTGACCTTCAACTTAAAAAATATTGTTGTTTACAGCATAATTAAAGATAAATTCTTTAAACCTTATCTGTATCCTACTTTTTTTGAGAAAATTTAAAACTACACAAAAAAAAATCAACTTCTTTTCATAAGTTTACGTATTATGATTATTACTAATATCTATTTTTAAATTTGATTATAGAAAATAGATATTCAATCATTATATACATCCGAGAAACACACGTATGATTCGGCCAATTTAAACTTTTCAAAAGAAGAATAAACTATGAGAAAAGCTTATCTATTCTTAATTCCACTTATTGCCT
The DNA here is from genome assembly GCA_965277445.1 of Saprospiraceae bacterium. GTDB lineage: Bacteria > Bacteroidota > Bacteroidia > Chitinophagales > Saprospiraceae > JAFMDF01. The sequence continues at coordinate 2,603,081 of CBDICY010000013.1, forward strand.
GGGTTGCCATGTTTTGGTACCATTACGTTTATAATATTCAGAACCTTGGTGCTACTCCAACGAAACCAATACCAACTACTCCTATAATTGCTGAGTCAATTCCTAGCACCAATATTGAATCTAAGTCTTTACAACTACTTTTCAAGCCATCTACCTATGGACTCATTGTCTCCGAAGGTAGTACGGCCTTGGTGGATTCTATTTTAGCTCAAGGTCAGGATGGACAATTATTGCAAATTACAGGATTTAATAGTCCTGCTGAACAAGTGGGATTGGATTTTGAATTAGGACTAGCAAGGGCTTCAGAGCTAAAAAAATTACTAATTAATAAGTTGTCAGAAGACCGAATTGAAATATATACAGACACTTCTAGTTTTTTAACTTATAGCAAAGATAGTTTAGTAGAAGCCGTATTTTATGAATGGGTAGAAGGGTATACACCAGATGAACCTTTGGACTATTATTTAGTCAACCACCCTAATAAACGGATTAAAACAGAAGATTTTGAGGACTTATTTAGTAAAATAGCTACTCGATTGATAGAAACGGGAGAAAAGATAATTATCAAAGGACATACAGATAGCCACGGCGATAGTGAGTTAAATTTTTCGATTGCGCTACGAAATGCAAAAGACATTCGAGATGTGTTAAAAGCAAAAGGTGTTCCTAAAGATAAAATTGAGACGACCTCTAGAGGAGAAGATGAACCTGTTGGGGATAACACAACAGAAATCGGTAAGATAGACAATCGGAGAATTGAGATTTCTATTAATTGAGTTAAACAAAAAATAAAAATAATCCAACAACCAAGGACTAAAAATAGACAAGCAGTAAAACTATGTATTTATTACTACAAACCACACCAGACCATTCGATTTTAGGAGCAACAGTAGATGTTGCTTTCTTCACCATTGTTGCATTTTTATTATCTTCCATTTTTTGGTACGTTTTCCAAAAACAAGACAAACAAGAAATTGAAACACTAAAAAAGTCTTTAGATAAAGTGCAGCCCCAACATGATGTTTTAAATAACCAACATGAACACTTAAAATCTGAACATGCGAAAGTGAAACAAGCATTAGCCGACTTGATGGACAATTACCAAGAATTGGATACCAAGCATACTGCCTTTTTGAGTAATCAATCGAATACTAAAAATTTATACGAGCAAGTAGACGAAGAACGCCAATCATTACTAGACAGCTATGAATCGATGGAAGCTAACTATAATGCATTGGATTTAAAATATAATGATGCCATTACTACGCTTGATCGTTTAGAAGCAGAAGTAGAGAATTTAAGTGATGATAAGGAGGGGTTAATGGAATTAAATAGCAATTTAAAAAATGAAGTAGCCAAATTAGAAAATTTATTGGCTGAAAAAGGAGCGGATGTAGCGACCATAAAAGAAGCAAGGGAAACGGGAGACACGGATGAAGATGATGAGATAGAAAAGTTAATTGGGGCATCGCAAGCCCGAAAATTAGCGAGTGCTTCTGTCCCTCAAGTAGTGGATGTACAAGAAGCGATTATCCTACAAAAGAACCATGAATTGCAAGCGACCTACGAAGCTTTAAAAGAGGATTATAACCAATTGCGAAATGAGCATACGGATTTGAGTAATCAATATTATGCTTTAAAAGAAGCGAACGATGAACATGTAAAAGTAGCAGAAGCAGTATTAGGTAAAGAAATATTAGCAGAAGCAACCCATGAAAAATTAACGCTTTTAGAAGAACAAAATGGACAACTAAAGGCGGATTATACCGCAATGAAGGTAGAGTTAGAAGAAAAGGTGTTACCTAAATTACGAGCAACCCAAGCGTTATTAAATCAAAAAGAAGAAAACTATAGACAATTAACGGTTAAGTTAGAAAACCAGACGGCTAAAATACAATCTTCTTCTAGTCAATTAAAAAGTTTTGAGGATGTCAGAGCGACTAGTCAAGCACTTTATTTAAGTAATAAAAATTTAGCGGAGAAAAATTCAGATTTAGAGAAACAGTATGAGAAATTGAATACCAAACATAAAGACTTAAGTGCGCAATTTCAATTGCTACGAGAACAGTTTTCTTTAGCAGAAGGTAAATTAGAGGCTATTGAATCAAAGGACAAAACGTCAACCGTTGATTTGGAGCAATTGATAAAAGATTACGAAGTCTTAAAAGCGGCGTTTGATGCCCAAGAAACAAAGCATTCAGCAGAAAAATCCCGATTGGTAGAATTAGAAAGTTTAATCGGTTCTATTAATGATAGCAGTAGTTATGGCATTACCTATTCACCGACTAGTCTAGATATAGTTGAAGGTATCCCACCGAAAGTGAGTGTTTTGTTGCATAAAAAAGGGATTAAAAACTGGTCAGACTTAGCTAAAACGGAGGTGGATCATCTAAATACCATTCTAAAAGCAGCAGGTAAACGCTACGAAATATACAATCCTATTAATTGGCCTCCCCAAGCTAAATTATTAGCTGCTGGTCAATGGAAAGAATTTAAGGAATTAGAGGCAGAGTTAATCACTCAACGAAAAAGAAAAGAGCAACAAATTGAGTTTGACGATTTAAAAGTAATTGAGGGCATCGGCCCTAAAATTGAAGTTCTTTTAAATAAGGCGAATATTTATACTTGGAAAAAACTATCTAAAACAGGTATCGGTGAGTTGAAAAGATTGTTAAAAGCAGAAGGTAGTGTTTATGAAGCCCATGATCCGAGTACATGGCCAGAGCAAGCGTCCCTAGCTGCTAATTGGAGTTGGACGGAATTAGAGGCTTTGCAAGCAGAATTGAAGGCAGGACGAGAGCAGGTTTAGTAGGCAGTTATTCAATCAGAAGTAGGTTGTATTACAGTTTGCAATCACTCAGTAAGCAACAGCTGTAAAAAAGCGACTTGGGAAATAAAATTCTTAGTCGCTTTTTTATTGAGTTATCGACGCCTTTTTGGAAATGACAATCGCCGATTATTAGCTGTACATTGTTAAATTATTAACTAACGTGAGTTTTGGATAAGCAAAAGGTCTGGAAGACCGACCCTGTTAAAAATTAGCCAAAAATGGGGTCGGTCTTCCAGACCTTTGGAACATTTTTGAATCATTTTCTACAAACAGCACCGCTCTTCTGGAGCTAAATCATTGATTATCAATTAGTATTATCCAAAACTCACGTTAACTATTATCTAAAAGTAGTCAAATGCGCAAATGTCATTTACAGCGACTATACTGCCAACTGTAAAACTGCCAACTGAATAACTACTAAACTGGTCGTTTTCTTCCTGTCACCTTTTCGTATACATACCATACATCCATATTCGGATCAGGCTTTAATCCCTTGCCCATTCTAATTAATTGAAACTGATGCCAAGGTGTTTGTAGCATCCCTGTCATGTCAATTTTATCAACGCCTGTTAGTAAATCAGGTACGGTACAATCCGTCATTTTGCCACTCAATAAATCATTAGCTACATCTGGGAATACACAGAAAGGGCGACCCAAACCGACAAAATCCAATTCTTTATTGTCAATAGCGGCTGCCATTGTAGCAGCGGTTCTAAAACCGCCTGTTAGCATCAAAGGACTTTTGATTTTTGCTCGAACTTTGACGATAAAATCCATAAAATAAGCCTCTCTTTGTTTGGTACTTTCTTTTTGTTGCGTACCGACCATCGCTGCTCTTTCATAAGTACCACCAGAAACTTCTATCATGTCCATTCCTTCCGCATCCAGCATTTGAATGACTTCCATAGACTCTTCTTCTGTAAAAGCGCCTCTTTGGAAATCAGCCGAGTTGATTTTGATCCCTAACGGGAAATCAGCGCCTACTTTTTTCCGCATATCTCGATAAATCTCTAAGACAAATCTTGCCCGATTCTCTAAAGAACCACCCCATTTATCTTTTCTAATATTGGTCAATGGAGATAAAAATTGACTCACCAAATAACCGTGTGCGCCGTGAATTTGTGCCCCTTTCATACCGGATTTTTTAGCAATCAAAGCCGCAGTTCCGTACCGATCAATTAAATCGTATATCTCCTCTTCCGTTAAAGGCTTCGGTTTGACGTATAATTTACTTGGCATCCCAACATTAGAAGCACTAACTGGTGCTTTGTCCAAATAAATAGGCGCTTGTCTGCCTGGGTGATTAATTTGCATCCATAAATGCGAGCCATGTGCTTGTGTTTTATCCGCCAATGTTTTGTAATCATCCAGAAATTCCTCATCCTCTGCAATCATTACATTGGCATTTACTAAATGCGCTTTATCGACCATCGTATTTCCTGAGATCAAGATGCCTGCGCCTCCTTTTCCCCATTGGTCGTATAGATTAAATAAAGCTTCGGATGGTCTACCATTTTTTTCAGCAATACCTTCGCTCAAAGCCGATTTAGCAATTCTATTTTTAACGGTTACGCCTGATGCTGGTAAAGTAAAAGGCTGATTTAATGCTTCAATACTCATATTCTAGTTTTTAAATTAATTGCTTGGTAACGGATAAAAAATAACTTAGACCATTTGCTTAAAATTCCCCACGGATGGATGCTCCCCACGGATTTAACTTGTCTATTTTATTTGTTACAATTATTGTAGGACAACAGACTAATGATTGATATGTCGCCTACTACCCATTTTATTAGGCTGTTTATCGAAAAAATAGGTCTGTTCTTCGATGTAAATAATATATAATTACTCGTTTACTTAAATTTAGCGTCGATTCTTTATTATAGTTTTTCTTTGTAAATTAAATCTACTTCTTACAACGGTAAAAAAGAAAAAATTAAAATCCGTTGGGGTAATAAATCCGTTGGGAAAATAAGAGTGATGCAGCTTCTATTATCCCCTTTCAAATCTGTAAAAAATGACGATTCTTTTATTTTTTCTTGTAACGTATATTTTATTAAGCCTAAGCCTGTATAAAGTCTTTGAAAAAGCAGGTATTTCGCCTCAAAAAGCCTTGATACCAGGCATCAATTTTATTGAATGGTGTAAAATAATTGGCCGCCCAACCTGGTGGGCAGCCTTATTACTACTGCCAGTTGTCAATATTTTTATCTACACAGGTATGTGTGTCGATTTGGTGCGCTCTTTTAAACGCTATACCTTTCTCGATAGTTTTAAAGCTGTTTTCTACGCGCCCTATATCTTTTTCCAATTAGGAACAAATTTAAAAGATAAATACGACGGCCCAACCCTAGTCAAAGAGCAAGCTTACCAAGATAAATTGGAAGCTGCTTATCAAGAAAAAAACAAATATAAACTTAAAAAATTACAAGAAAAGAATCCTTACCAAAAATCCCCGCTAAGAGATTGGACAGAAGCGGTTGTTTTTGCGGTATTTGCTGCGGCTTTTATCAGAATGTTTACGATTGAAGCCTACGCCATTCCAACTTCTTCGATGGAAGGATCTTTAAATGTGGGCGATCATCTTTTTGTTAGTAAAGCCCACTATGGATTACGAACTCCTTCGACTGTTTTAACGATTCCGTTGTTGCACAACCGCATACCTTGGCTAAATAAAGAATCCTATTTAAAATCTCCTAATTTACCGACATGGCGATTACCTGCTATCGAAAGTTTGGATAGAAATGATCCCGTGGTTTTTAATATGCCAGAAGGAGATAGCGTTTATGTGACACCCGAGCGGACTTGGAGTTTGTACGATTATCGTCGAAATGCGATTCCAGAAAATACGGCACAGCAAATAAAACGAGGGAAATATCCATTGACTACGAGACCAATAGATAAGATTGATCATTATGTTAAACATTGTATCGGGACATCAGGAGAGACGCTACAGATTATCAATCGACAGGTACATATTAATGGAAAAGCGGTCAAAAATCCTAAAAATTTACAATATCGCTACTTAGTCAAGCATTCGACGCCCTTCAATATGCAACAATTTGGGGATTTGGGGATTACTGGAGAAGATCAGCAATATTATAATGCCAGTAGTGCCAATCATAAAATGTTAGTGCTATCAGAGACACAAAAAGCCAAAGTGCAGGCAATGGATCCTCAAATTGAAATTATTCCAAATGATATGTACTGGGTCAATTTTCCAGCAGATTATGATAAAACACAATTAGTCGATTTTGGGATAGATAATGCCAATATCCGAGTTGGTGCGAGTACCACTCGGTATTTAATGACTTTAACGTCCAATCAAAAAGAAGCGTTAATGACCTCAGATAATCGGATAACCCTAAGTAATTATGAGGAATCAGATCGACTATTTCCGCATGATCCTAAAAACTTTGGTGGTTGGAATGTTGATAATTATGGGCCTATTTGGATACCTAAAGCAGGGGAATCATTGGTGATTACGCCCGAAAATATAGCCTTGTACCAACGAATTATTGATGTATACGAAGCAAATGACCTAAAAGTGGAGCATGGCCGTATTTTTATCAATGGGAAGGAAACAACCGAATATACTTTCCAAAAAGATTATTATTGGATGATGGGTGATAACCGCAATAATTCAGAAGACTCTAGAATGTGGGGATTTGTCCCTGAAACACATATCCTAGGAAAGCCTTTATTTATCTATTTTTCTACAGTAGAGAATAATATGATGAATGGCATTAATTGGGATAGGATGTTTACTTCTGCCAGTAAGGCGGAGTAATTTATCAGTTGTCAGTTATCAGTTGTCAGTTGTCAGTTGTCGGTTATCAGTTGTCGGTTATCAGTTGTCGGTTAGAGCGTAACTGACAACTGATAAACCTTTTCATCAAGGGCAATGCTAAATTAAATCTGATTAAACTTCCCTTGAATACCGACAAGGAAAAATGGAAAACGCTAAAATTGAGTTGGAATTAATAAAAATATTGCATCTTTGGGTAGATTTGTAGGAGACAGCAAGCATCGGCAGTATAACTTGTCTGTCACTAAAAATATTCAACCATTTCAATATGTCTTTAAAATCAATTTTTTTCCTAGGTTTATTTTTTATCGCTATGGCTTGTAGTGATTCAACAACAAAACAGCAACAAATGCCACCAAAACCACTTCCCGAATTCGATTGGCAAGGACATCGAGGGGCTAGAGGCTTAGTGCCCGAAAATACCGTACCTGCTTTTTTAAAGGCACTATCTTTAAATGTTCGAACCTTAGAAATGGATGCGGCGATTTCTGAAGATGGAGATGTGATTATTTCCCATGAACCTTGGTTCTCACATGAAATTTCAACCACGCCAGATGGGGAAGCTGTTTCAGATGAAACGGAGAAGAATTATTTATTGCATCAAATGACTACTGCCGATATTCAAGCCTTTGATGTTGGGAGTAGGGGCAATGCTCGTTTTCCAGAACAGGAGAAAATGGCGGTTCACAAACCAACTTTGGAAGAGGTCGTTACCGCAGTCAATAAGTATTGTGAAGCAAACAATCAAACAAGACCTTATTATAATATCGAAATTAAGAGTCAGCCAGCATGGGACATGGAATTAGCGCCTATTCCAGCAAAATTTGCCAAAATCTTATTGGACGAAGTTAATCGCTTAGGCATTCACGACAAAACTTGTATTCAATCTTTTGACCCTCGTAGTCTATTAGCGGTCAATGAATTGGATAAAACGATTATGACGGCTTATTTGATTGAAAACATCAATCCTTTTGCCGAGAACATGGAAAAATTGGATTTTATACCTACGATCTATAGCCCTTATTTTCAGTTAGTTACCGATACTTTAGTGCAACAAGTACATACCAAAGGCATGGATTTAATTCCTTGGACGATTAATAAAGTGGAAGATATGAAGCGCATGAAAGCTTTAGGTGTGGATGGGATTATTACGGATTATCCGAATTTGATTGGGGAGTTGTAGGTAGTGATTTTCTTGTGACTGCATTCTTTAACTTTGTAAGTTTTTAATGCAAGTCAGTAAATATTGTGGATAGTTGAGACTTTATCAAAAGACCCGTTCTGAAAAAATTATACAGCAGTAGAAATTAAAAAATAAAACAAATGAAACGAATAATATTACCAATTTTTGGGATAATTGCTCTTTTAGGAATGAATGTAATTGACGGAGGAGATTGTGTAAGAATTTTTGGAGAATTTGAACTAAAAAATGGCGAAATAATAAAAGGATTTACTCATTCAGGAAGAGTTGATTTTGAGAAAGCCGAAAATAACTTTAAGAGATTTCTACATTATTCATATGGAGATGTAAAGATCAAAGACTCAATATGGATCTTTAACGAAATAGATACACTCAAATCAATAAGAATAAAAAAATATAGAAGTCATTGTGATTTTTATTATCTGGCTTGTTCAAATAAAGAGATAAGAAAAATTGGATTCGAAGATTGGGTAGGAGGAAGGGTAATTGAAAAATATTCTTGTGAAACTTGTAACCAGAAAAACTATCCCTTTGCAGCAGGTGGCTATTCACCTAGTGTAATTTCGGAACTTGATGAGGATGAAATTACACTTTTAGCAAATGAAATCGACTTAAATAGTTTTGTGATAGGAGCAGGGTACGAAGAAACTACATCTATTCATCTAATAAGTCTTGAAAACAATTATTCTGAAAACCAACTCGAAAGAATTTACAAAGATTTATCACTCGATATGAAATACGAGAAAATCAAAGAGGAATTGAAGAAATTAAATATTGCAATGTTTAGAATTTACTACATACTTTAAACTAAAAACCTGCTTAGTAGGCGACCAAGGCGTCTGCGCTACATTCCAATGATTCTCATAGCCTAATTCTATAGACTCAACCAAAAAAAGACAAACCATAGAAAATCTTATCGACAAAAGTAGAATCGACGATTTATTTGCCTCAGAATACGAATAAATTTATTTATTCTTTTTTTGAAAAATATTAAAATAATATTTTGAATTAGAACCTATGGTGTTTGTAATTGAAATTTTATTTGGTGTTAAATTTGTATAAAAGATTAGAATTAAGTAAACTTTTTGTTTTTACTTGTGTATTATTGCATTCCCGTACTAAAATAAGACTGTTAAAATTACACAACAAATTTAATGAAAACCTTTATTCATTCGACTGATATACCTGTTATTGCCAAAATATTTAATCCTACGGTGGATGTAGTATTTGTGGTAGTTCCTACCAATACTCATTATAGTTTAGCTAAGGTTAAAGCCCATTTAGGTTGCCAGATTCGCTTTTTTGTCAATCAAGAACTTTTGAGATTTGCCTTAAATGCTCGACCGAATCAATCGATAACGGTTTTAAACTTGCATCCAGATGGAATAGCACCTGCTTTGATTAACGAATTCCCAGAAATAGTTTTGATTGATCTTTATGGTAAACAACAAACGGATGAATTATTGAAGACTCAGCAATTTGACTTTATCAATAATACGGACGGAACAATCCGTTGGATATATGATCATCAATATGATAAGCCCATCTTTTTAAATTTATACAATGATGTAAATTGGCGGGGAGAATTATTTAAAGCTACCTTGAAAACGGGTTTTAAACTAGGCGTAAAAAACTGGTTAAAGTCAGGTTCAATCTGGATTACGACGGCTAAACAATTATTTTTAGAGACGATCAATAGTAAAGGTCAATACGCCATATTTACAGGTTCGGTTGGGGATAATAGAAATGCGGTTATTAGCTTTGTGCAGGGACAAAAAGCCACCAAATTCTTAAAGATGCCCTTAACAGCAGCAGCTAAAACGCTAGTCGAAAATGAGTTGAATTATTTACAGCAATTACAAAGTTATAAATTAAGAAAAATAACCTTGCCAAAGACCAAAAAGGTAGGGGATAATATCATGGTGTCTAATATTCGACCAGAACAAAAAGCAAATAACCGAGATTTAAAAGGTTTACATTTAGCCGCTTTAAAGGAATTATATGAGCATACAATTGTATCCGTTATTTTGAACGAGTCTGATGTATGGCTAGAGATTCAGAGGGATTTAAATTTCTTAGCGCATGCTACAACTAACAATGGCTTACCCAAAGAAAAAATCATCCGAATACAGCAATTACTAAAACAACTAGCCCAGCAATTGAATACCGACGAGGTGATACCAATGGCAGTCGCTAATGGAGATTTAACCCCTTGGAATAGTTATTTGACGGGTAAAGCGGTACATATTTACGATTGGGAATTAGCTGCCCGATTGCCTTTATTATATGATGCCTTTCATTATGTTTTCCAATCCAGTATTTTGGTGAAAAAATTACCATTTTTAGCTATAGAACGACAGGTAATCGCTTTAGAAAAAGTGCCTATTGTAGCAGAAATGATTGAGCAATTTCAGATAAATTATGAACAAGCTTATCAATTTTACCTCTTGAGGAATATTGCTTATTATCTGCGTAAATATATTCCCCAAGCAACATTTCCTATGCAGTTAAATTGGTTAATAGATGCTTGGCTGGAGGCTTTGGAAAATTTGACGTATACAATGCCAAAAAAGAGAATAACTGAGGAGGTATTAATAGGAAATAGTTAACTGGTAGCGTAGGATTTATCCGTGTTGATTACTCATATCTTTTTTAAGTCGAAAAGTTGTCAATTCCTGCAAATTTATGATATTTGTAATCAAATCAATCATAATTACCCTTTTCAAACTTAAGGGTAATCAATACGAATTTATCCTACCTTTAGGCTTTGAATTACCAAAAAAATTATACGCTAACCTAAACAAATAAATTAATTACTTTCTGTTCAATACCTCTTTTATTAACCAGATAAAATAGCCCGCCAATCAGTAGCGTAGCGACATAAACTTGCCAATGTAAGCCAGCGGAAATGCTAAAAGATTGACCCACCAACCATTTGGATAATAAGAAATGTCCAAGGAATAATAGTAAGAGCGCAGCGAGTAATACTGCACCAAAAATGCGAGATAATCGTTTGACTAATAAATCACTCACTTGATTGGGTTGATACCCTAATTGCATCAATAAACCAATATCAGCATGAGATCGACTGATAATCAACTCGAAGTTGAGCATAAAAACGAGAATGGATAAAATCGTAATGATTAAGCCAATAAAAGCGACTAAACCTAATACGATATTGATGACCAAGCCGACTTGCCCACCAATGAGTTTGCCACTAGCGACTTCATAATTATTGCTTTTTAAAAATTGCCGTAAGGTTGGACTATAGGGATTATCGGTGGTTAAAATCAATCGGGAAATGTTGCTTTTACTGGCGTTTCCAAATTTATCATTGGCCCAATCCATAAAATCTTGTGGGACCAAGACCGAATTAATTCGATCACTAAATCCGACAATGCGCCCACTTAAAGTTTGCCGAGTATCTCGACCCTTTAAGGTAATGTCTACCGATACTTTTTTAATGGTATTTTGGGTGAACTGAGGCAATCCTTGACTAGGCGCAAACCCAAAATTATAAAGTGCCAAATAATCTCTAGAGATAATAACAGGAATTTCTTGTTGCCCTGCTTTCCATTTAAATTTTCTAGGATGGATGTCTAGGTATTCATCTTCAATGGCCTCAAAAAATAACTCGGTATAAAACCCCATCAAGGAACTAGAAGCACTTACTTGAAAGGTACTTGGCGTGAATTTGCCAACACTTGCAATAAAGTCCTGCTGACCAATGGTATCTAATTCTTCTGGTGTAAAAGAGGATGAAGCGCCCAACGTATTAAAAATATTGACCTTTTTATTGATTAGGACATATCTATCTTCTCCTTTACCAGCGGTTAGGGCACGTACATCGTGAAACAATTGAATGGCACTCAATAATAAAAATAGTCCTAAGAAAGCGCCAATAATAGCGCCCCATATTTGTTTTGAGTCTTGTTGACCCCAAAGTATTTTTTCTAACACACTATAGATTTGTCGTGGTGATTCTTGATAGTTCAGCCCCAATAATTTAGCTTACCGCAACCCAATCAATTAAAATTTACATAATCCCAAGGGTTGATGGGTTTTCCATGATGCCATAATTCAAAATGCAAATGCGGTCCAGTTGAGTGATCTCCTGTATTACCGATGATGGCAATGGCTTCTCCTGCGGTCACCACTTCGCCCACTTTTTTAAGTAGGACAGAATTATGCTTGTAGAAAGAAACGAGATTATCGCCATGCTGGATACAAATTGTGTTACCTGTTTCTAAAGTCCAGTCTGAAGAAATGACAAATCCACTCATCACCGATTTAACAGGCGTATTTTTGGGAGCGGCAATATCCACCCCATAATGCCGTTCATCAGGCGAAAAAGAGAGAGTCATGGTACCACTAACTGGAGGCGTGAAAAACATTTGTTCCAAGGGCTTAGATTGCGTTCCTAAATTGACAACGGTTGGAGTAGGGCCGTTAATTTCTTCATCTAAGGCGACCCTTAAGTCATTGTCTTCAGGGACTTTATCTACATTCAACGTTCTATCTTCTACACTAATTGGCATTTCTTGTTGCCCTGTTTCTCCTGTCGTATCCACATTACCGACCATGATATTTCTAATCCCTGTTGCCCAAGCTTCATAAGAGGCCACCTGATGCTCTAGGCCTTCAATCTTTCGTTCTAATTCGATTGCCTTTTGCTCCGCATCAAAATCCCCATATCCTGGAATAAACTGTTTTAAAGGGGTGAAAATGATGAGTAGAAAGACCAAAAAAGCTAAAGCAACAAAAAGACTGCTGGCAATGGTATATAAATTCGCAAGGGTTAATTTAGTAGTATTAACCTCCTCAAAAGAATCGTCATTGATGATAACTAGTCTATAGGTAGTGGCTAAACTTTCTTTCCAGTTTTCCCAACGATTACCTGATGTTTGATTATTTTCGTCCATGTAGTTTTCTTTTTATCAGTTAAAGAAGCAGGAAAATGAATGAATTTTGTAGAAGATACAACTCCTTAAATACTTTCATAACGATCAGCTTATCTTTCTACTGTTTCTTTTATTCGCAAAGTTACTGCTTTTGTACAATTCCTATAAGTAATGTTTGAAAATTAGGCGCTTAACCATAAAACTATCTTTTTTTGGATTAAATTGCTGCTTTTCAACAATAATCTATTCGGATTACCGCTTTAATATTTTGAAACACTTTTTATGTTTTTTAACGTATAGATTAACATCGAATTTTAATAGCAATAATCGATTTTTAATTTTGAGCAAATGGAAAGAATAGTTGTGTTGGAAAATTGAAAATTGAGCATTTTGAATTGAAAATTAAAAGACTTCATGACTTATTTGAAAAAGACGAAAAAAATAGGCGCGTATTTATTAGTTCTATTTTTAGTCGCAGCTTGTACGACTCAGAAAAAAAGAGGGGATTTAACAAAATTCCAGAAGTTCTATCAAAATACAACTTCTGAATACAATGGCTATTTTAACGCCAACATTTTGTACGAGGAGAGTTTATTAAAAATGAGTGAACAAGTACAAGATAATTATAACAAAATATTACCTGTCTATAAGTACGCAGAAGCAGATAATCCAAAAGCAGTAGCGGAGGATTTAGATGAAGCCATTAAGAAGGTGTCGATAGTGGTGTCCCTTCATCGGCAGTCCGATTGGGTAGATGATTGCTATTTATTGATGGGGAAATCTATGTACCTAAAACAAGATTATGAAACGGCACAAGAAGCCTTAGAATATTTAGTAGCGGAATATAATCCGCAAGCCTTGGCTAAAAAACAAAGTAGAAAGCGGAAAAAAGCAGAAAAAAAAGCCAGTCGGTCTACTAAAGGGAAGAAAGAGAAAAAGAAAGAAGTTGAGAAGAAAAAGAAAAGTCGTAAGAAGGAAATAGAGAAGAAAAAGAAGAATCGTAAAAAAGAAATTAAAAATAAAAAGAAAGCTCGAGCAAAAGGTAAAAAGGTGACCACTACACCTAAGCTATCTAAAGAAGAAAAAGCGAAGGCGGCAAAAGCGGAAGCGGATAAAAAATTAGCGGAGCAAGAGGCTGCGGAAAAAAAGGCGGAAGAAGAAGCGATTGCTAAAGCAGAGGAAGATGCAGCAAAAAAGAATTATTTCTTAAAGCACCGTCCTTGTTACCAAGAAGGCGTGCTTTGGTTAGCGAAGACTTATGTAAAGCGAGATGATTACATTCGAGCAGAATTTTTATTTGAGGAATTAGCAGAAGCACCAAATACTTTTGACGACATTAAAGAGCAATTGGCGCCTGCTATGGCAGATTTTTATTTACAACAAAAGAAATATGATGAAGCGGTTAATCCATTAACGCAGGCAGTCGAATTTTCAAAAGATAAGAATGACAAAGCTAGATATGCGTTTATCTTAGCGCAGATTCATCAAAACGCAGGAAGGAATTCAGAAGCCTTGGCAAGTTTTGAACAGGCTAAAAAATATAGTAATAACTACGAATTAGAATTTTCGGCAAAATTAAATGTCTTAAAAAATTCATGGGCAACGGGTAAATTAACAGAAACACAAGTGCAGAATGATTTAGAGAAGATGTTGAAAGATTCCAAAAATTCGGACTATCAGGATCAGATTTATTTTGTCTTAGCGGACATCGCCTTAAAAGCAGGAAATAAACCAAAAGCGATTGAATATTTAGCAGAATCTCTAGCCACTAATTCCCTCAACCAAGCACAAAAAGGAGAATCTCATTTTCTGCTAGCAAATTTATATTATGAGGCAGAAGAATATGTAAAAGCAAAACAGAATTACGACGACGCTTTGGGCGCATTGTCTAAAAAAGATGAACGGTATCCAGAAGTAGAAAGGTTAGCAAAAGGGTTAACGGATATTGTAAAGAATATTGAAATTATTGCTTTACAAGATAGCCTTTTGAAAGTAGGGGAGATGAGTCCAGAGGAAAAGCGTAAATTGGCAGCAGGCATCAAGCAACAACAAGCGACCGATAAATTAGCTGCCGCTAAAGCAGCGAATAGTCAAACGGTAGGTAGGAAGACTTCTAGTACTCCTACAGGTATACCACAGTCAGGCAATTCCAACTTTTTTGCTTATAATGACAAAGCTAAAAAGAAGGGCTATCGAGAATTTCAAAAGAGATGGGGCGGAAGATTTGAGGCAGAGGATAATTGGCGTCGATCGAATCGTGCTTCTATTGCCATCAACGATAATATTGCGGATGTTTCTTCTTATGAGGAAGCTTTGACGGATGAAGAAGTCACGCAAATGTTAGCAGGCGTGCCAACTACAGATGCAGCAAGGCAAAAGACCAACGATCAGATAATGACTGCTTTATTTGAATTGGGAACGCTTTATAGAGATCGACTGAAAAATAATAGAAAATCTGTAGAAACACTAGAACAATTAAATAATAGATACCCAGATAATCGTCATGAATTAGAATCTTGGTATTTCTTGTATTTAGCTTATGGAGATTTAGGAGATAACGGTAAGAAGCGGGAATATTTTGACAAAATTTCAGAAAAATACGGCAATACGATTTATGCTCGCGTCTTAAAAGATCCTGATTATTTATCGAAAACGCAGGATAAAGAATCTAAGATTAATGATTATTACGAAGAGACTTATGCCATGTTTACAGGTGGCAAATATACAGAAGTAAAAGGGCGGGTAGAAAAGGTAAATCGACTTTTTGGGGGCAATAATTCTCACCAACCTCGTTTTGCTTTATTAGATGCAATGAGTTCAGGTGCGTTAAAAGAAGGCGGCGGTAAGGAAGTTTATGTCAAAAAATTAAAAGAATTAATTGGTAAGTTTCCAAACACGGATGAAGAGAAAAGAGCAAAAGAAATTCTTCGATTATTAGGAGATAAATCTGCTTTACAAGGTGGTTTGATTGACAAAGAAAAGATGGATAACCTCAATAAGGTATTCCGAGTAGAGGAAGAGAAGGTACATTATGGCATCGTTGTTTTTGATGAAAAGGTGGACTTAAACAAAGTCAAAGCGAATATTTCTGATTATAATCGGAAAAATCATAAATTGGATCGCCTAAGAATTTCTAATATCTACCTAGGCAGCGATACCAATCGACCAGTAATTATCGTGAGAAAATTCAAAGACAAAAAAATAGCCATGAAGTATTATAATGGCGTGACCAGCGATTTAAAAGACTTTATTTCTGTGAAAACAGGGTTTGATATTTTCGTGGTCAATCAATATAATTATCGACAAATTCTTCGAAACAAATCAGTAGAAAATTATCGACTGTTTTTTGCCGAGAATTATTTAAAATAGCATGTCGTAAAATTTTATGAAACCGTTCGGGAAGAAGGCAATAGACGCTAGTAGTTTATTGCCTTTTGCTTTTTCTATACTACGTGTGCCAACCGTACACCGTTAAACGCATCGCCTAGAAATGTCAAAAATCTGTCGTATTTCTTTTATTTTAAAAAAAATATTGGCTCAGCGAAATAAATTTTGCAATTAGCAGTTAATTACTAGTTACTATTAAAGTAGTACTATTTTTTGAACAAATTGTATCCAAAATTATTCTTTTACCAAATACTTAAATTTTCTAATTTCCATGAACACCACAAATTTTTTGACTAAAATGACCCTGATTAAATCGACAATTACTACTTGTTTTTTGATTGCTTTTACTATTTTTACTTTTGCACAAACTGCATCTTCCCAATTATTAGCCTCCAACGATTTAGCACCCAAAGGAATTATTGAAGAAGAATGGTCTTTCTTTTACGATGAAGAAAATAAAATCTACTATATTGATTTTGAGACCATCAGCATGAATTTAACGAAAGTAAAAGTAGTCGCAGCAGACGGAAAGGCGATTATTTCGGATAGTGTAGCAGATCTTCCAGTAAATACTATTTACGAATTGGACTGTAGTAAATTGACACAAGGAGCTTATACTGTAGAATTACACTCCTACACAGAAATTATTAAAAAAGAAGTGACATTGAAATAAATCTACTCAAACTTTGTTAAAAAAATCCCGAATAACTACCAAGTTGTTCGGGATTTTTTTATTTTAACTGCTAACTGCTAACTGCTAACTGCTAACTGCTAACTGCTAACTGCTAACTGCTAACTGCTAACTGCTAACTGCTAACTGCTAACTGCTAACTGCTAACTGCTAACTGCCTTACTTCCTACTAATCCTCATTCGTTCTTGAATCCGCTTAGCTAAGTCTTCTAAGTCGTAGTTCTCAGCGCCAAAAAGAATGACTCTTTTATCCCTTTTTTCTACGACTAAAATATTATCATCTCGGATGACCATTTGCGAATTAATCAATGATTTTTCTTGGTCATTAAAAATGCCTGCACGTTTAATTTGGGTATAAGGGGTTTTTCCTTTATGAGATTCCATATAGGTCTCGTATAGTTTGACGGGCTGAATCATTTGCAAATGCCACACAGTAAATAGCGTAGTAGCAAAGCTAATAAGTGCCAGCAAGCCACCTAATAATAATCCAATTTGACGATAAGCCCCCTGAATACTTTTGATTTTTTTATTTTGAACCAAGTATAGAAATCCAAGAAGCGTGACTAATGCTGTAAGTAACATTATTAAAGTAGTATAGTCTTTTGTTGGCGTAGCAGTATATAATAATTCTTCCATGAAGGATACTTAAGAGATGAGATAATTAAACGTTGCTGCAAAAATAACCACATATTCGTCCAATACCGAACAAAGCCGTCCAAAATCGGACATTAAATAAAGTTAAAAAAATTAAGAATTGCTTGTAAATATTTGATAAACAGAAAGTTATGAAATTGGCACGCCTGTTGGATTATAATAGGCAGATACAAATGGTATCTAATTTTACAAAAAATGGACAATCTTGATCAAACTATTTCGATGTATTTAAGAAGGTGATTTAAAAGATAGCCCACTTAAATTAAGATTAACTAAGATACTAATGAATTTTAGTTGCTTAGGAAAATAAAAAAAAATTAGGCTTATGAAAAGTTATGAATGGAATGATTTAATTTTTGATTTGATGAATCGCTAAAAAAACTAAATTTAATTAGCGGATGCTTCTGATAATTTATGCAACCAAAATATAAAAAGGTTGTCTTTTTAAATAACTAAGACGGTATGCAATAAGAAAAACCGTTCGACCTTAAAAATTACCTTTTGGTCATAAAAAATTACGCAAAGCGATAATTATTCTAATATTTGACAAAAAGAGTATTTTGTCCCCCTTTTTTCGGATTAAATGAATTGGTAAAGATGACTTGAATGCAATATTTCAATAGGTAACACTATTTTTCCATCTTATATTTCGTTTATTTTATTTTTATAATTTTTAAAGCATGAAAGTTATTTAAATTAAATATAAAATTTTGTAAAAATCAAAATCGAAGAAAATCAAGCATTCATCTAAAAATAGGGTAGTATCATCCTTTTAAAATGCTTAAACGATTCTTTTTAGGCATTTTTGTAAGGCATTCAAGAAAGAAAAACATCGAAAAGTTATCTACATAAATCACCTAGAACTACTAAAACTAAAAAAATGAAATCGACTCCTTTTAAAATTTTTATAACTTGTATTTGCTGGATTAGTTTATCTTTTCAACAATATGCTTTAGGCAGTAACCAGTCCGTAGTGGATCATTCAACACCAACGACTGAAAAGACGATTTTTAAGACCTTAAATACAACGGATATTCTAACGGTTAATGTTAAGATGGCGTTAGATTCTTTAATGATTCATAAAAAAACAGAAAAGTCATTTCCTGCGAAGATTAGCTATATCGATCAATATGGAGTGACTGTAAATAGAAAGATTAAGGTAACACCAAGAGGTCGGTCAAGAAGAAAAGTATGCGATTTTCCGCCATTAAAAATAAAATTTAACAAAAAGGAATTGGCTGCTTCTGGTATTCGGCAAGTGCATAAATCCTTAAAGTTAGTAACGCATTGTAATGATGCTGCGGGTGCTTTACAGAACGTGTTGGAAGAATATTTAGCGTATAAAGTATATAATGAGTTGACGAATAATAGTTTGAAAGTGCAACTGATTAAGATTAATTATGAAGACACAAATTCTGCGGCTACATACAAAAGATATGCTATTTTAATAGAAGATATTGATGAATTAGCCGAACGTTTAGGTGGAAAAGAGGTGGAAGGATTTGGCTATAAACTAGCACAATTTGATGTTCCATTGATGAATACTTTTGCCATGTTTCAGTACATGATTGGGAATGAAGACTGGCGAGTAACGTATATGAGAAATATCAAATTTGTCCAAAAAGCCGGACAAGAAAAATTGATTCCTGTGCCTTATGATTTTGATGCATCGGGCTTAGTGTCTGCTACTTATGCCAAGCCTGACAGAGATTTGCGATTGCAAACCGTCCAACAAAGAGCTTTTATGGGCTTCTTTAATAATAAAACAGAAAGAGCCGAAACGGTTGCTTTATTCAATGCTAAAAAAGATAAAATCTATCAAGTGATTAACAATTTTAAACCGCTTGACCGAGCAACTAAAGCTAAAACAATCGCCTATTTTGATGCTTTTTACGAAATTATTAATACTCCCAAATTATTGAGAATGGCAATGCCCCTAAAAGGTAGAATTGCTACACCTACAGGTATTGATGGAACTTATGCGCAGAGAGGGTAACGAAAATTCAAATTCAACTTCAACCTCAAATTTGAAATGACTTTAATTGCAAAATTTGTAAACGGGGGTTCTAAGGAGGAAAACAACTAGACTTTTAAGACATCTAGTTCTTGCCCTTTTTAGAACCCTTTTTTATTGAAATCAACTCATTTTTCGCTCAATTACAAGTTACAAGGTAAAAAATTTAGGAAAATTACCTTTTTTAAAAAAATAATTACTCATTTATAAATTTCTTATTATAATTATAGTAAAAATTTAAACTTCATTTTAAACAAGAAATGTCTTGCCGATAACGATAGGCGTAATAAAAAACTTTTTTGCGTCACTTAACGGACAAATAATGGAAGTGAGGATAAAACCTTTACTATTGAAAGGGTTATCTTCACTAATTTATTTGTAGAAACTATGAAAAAATTATTTCTTTCACTCTTTTTATCATCCTTTAATTTTTTAGCGTATGGTCAAACCTGTTGTTCGGGTGGTGTGCCCTTATCGAGTAATTTAGGATTACCGACTGGTGAAGCGAAGACTTTCCAAATGGCTTTGACTTATGATCTAAACGTATTGGAAACCTTAAAAACGGGCAAACAAACTTTAGAAGATGATTCTAGAAGTAGAAAAACACATGCTACTATTTTAGAACTAGGGTATAGTTTTACGGACAATTTTTCTGTAGATGGTTTTTTCTCCTTTGTCCGACAGGAACGGGAAATCAATCAATTTAATACGATTAATTTTTCTGCAACCAATGGCATTGGAGATGCTGTTTTATTATTCAAATACAAACTTTGGTCTACTTTAGGGAATAAATCTGTCCTTCAAATTGGAATAGGCCCTAAAATTCCATTTGGATCATCGACTAAAAGGAATGAAATTGGTTTGGCTTATAATGCAGATTTGCAGCCTGGAAGTGGTGCATGGGACGGCGTGTTGTTTACACAATTTAGCCATGTCTTAGCCATCAGGTCAAGCATGAGTTTCTTAGTGACGAGTACTTATGGTTTGAGAGGAAAGAATAAAGACTATTTTGAGGTACAGACTTATCAATTTGGCAATGAATTTCAACTATCTCTTGGTTTAAGTGACCGAGTATTGGTCGGTAAAAGTATTTTAGACCCTGCTGTATTGATTCAATTTAGGAATCAAGGAGCAGATCAGATAGATACGGTAGATTTACCTAGTACTGGCGGAAATTGGATTTTTGTCAACCCTTCTTTAACCTATTGGTTGTCTCCTGATCTTTCCTTAAGTGCAGGTATTTCTTTACCAATATTCTCAGACATCACGGGCACACAAGTGACACCTACTTATCGGTTTACGACAGGTGTTTTTTATAGAATTCCAACCAAAAGGAAGGAATTAATTAATTTTTAAGAACGAATACTTATTTTCAATGAAACAATTAGCTCAATTTAGTACGCTTTTACTAGTAGTTTTTATTTTTTCCTGTAGTAAAGACACGGTTACGACGACGACGGGAAGTGGAAATAATAAAGATTGGTTAGTTCCATCTGGAGAAGTAAGAGACGGTGGACCAGGTAAAGACGGAATTCCTTCCATAGATAATCCTAACTTTAGCAGTATTAGTGAAATTGATTTTTTAGATCCGCAAGATTTGGTCATCGCAGTTGAAACAAATGAAGGAGTAAGGGCTTATCCGCATCCTATTTTGGATTGGCATGAAATTGTCAACGATGAATTGCCATCAGGAGAAAGTTTAGGTTTGACTTATTGCCCCTTAACAGGAACGGCAATCGGATGGAATAATATGGTAGCGGGACAAAAAACGACCTTTGGGGTTTCAGGGTTATTATACAATTCCAATTTAATGCCTTATGATCGAGCATCCAATAGCACTTGGTCGCAAATGAGTCATAAGTGTGTGAATGGCAGCTTAATCGGAACAGAAATAGAGACATTTCATGTGGTAGAAATGAATTTTAATACCCTTCGAGCAATGTATCCTACGGCACAAGTATTGAATACCAATACAGGGTTCAATAGAAATTATCAACGATACCCCTATGGAGATTATAAAACGAATAATACGAGTTTAATTTTTCCAGTTAACAACTCAGATGATCGAGTACCCAATAAAGAAAGAGTTTTAGGTGTGGTGGTAAGTGAACGAGTAATAGCGTATCAATTTGACTCCTTTAAGGAACAAACTGTAAATGTAGTCCAGAACAACTTTCAAGGGACCGATTTAGTGGTCGTTGGCAGCGAAGAGCAAAATTTTATGGTCGCTTACCAGAATGTATTATCAGATGGAACAGTCTTAACTTTTGAAGCGGTGCAAGGGCAATTTCCTGTGGTACTTAAAGATAATGAAGGGAACGAATGGGATATTTTTGGGAAGGCAGTAACTGGGCCAAGAACAGGACAAGCTTTACCAGAAGTACTCAATTATATTGGCTATTGGTTTTCTTGGGCTGCCTTTAATGAGTCTATTGAGCTTTATAATTAATTTAGCAGTTCAGCTGGTAAGATTGAACCAAAAGACTAATATTGAAAAATATTGCCAATTAAAATTCTAAATTTTAAGTCTGTACAGAATTTTTATCCATTTGGAAGGGGGATAGAGGGAGGATTTTAGTATTTTATTCGATTTACAAAAAATATCGAATGTTTTGAGACTATCCCGTTAGTTAATTGCATTACTCAATTAACGACATAATTTAAATATTTAACTATATTTTCTCGGAGTTCCCTTTAGGGAAATGTATATTTGTGCGAATACAACCTATTTTTTGATTAATCTGACGAGAAATTGCGACCTAAAACTACTTTGTTTTCCAAACGTAAAAAAAATAAATTCCAAATTATAAGCGTAATAGGTACGTTATTAATTAGCTGTTTTGTCCTCAATAGTTTTTTTAGTGAGGAAACTAAACAAGCGCAACAAGCTTCCTTAATCGGTGGTTTGAAAGCGCCTAAGCAACTAAATGCCTTTCCGATAAAGATTCCAGAACTAAAGTATGGGTTTGCTTTAGATACCTTCCACGTTACGATTGATACCATTAGAAATAATCAATTTTTAGCAGAATTATTATTGCCGCATAAAGTAGACTATCAGAAGATTGACCAATTGGCAAGAAATGTACAGGATACTTTTGCTGTTACTAAATTGAGGGCGAATAAAGAATATACCATCTTAACCAAAGATACTGCCCAAGGAGCAGATTATTTCATTTATGAACCAGATGTTTATTCTTATGTGGTCTATGATTTAAAAGATAAATTAGACGCTAAAGTTTTTTATCGACCAATGGAGACGACAATCAAAGAAGCAGCGGGAACGATCAATTCTTCTTTATGGGTCACGATGCAGGCACATGGTTTTCCAATTGATTTGATTGATAAGATGGAAGGCGTGTTACAATGGTCTTTGGATTTTTATCATATTCAGAATGGCGACCAATTTAAATTGATTTATGAAGAGCGCACCATTGATGGCAAATATGCAGGGATTGGAAAAGTACTAGCCGCTTACTTCAAAAACTATGATAATGAATACTACGGTATTTATTACGAAAATGGAAAAATAAAAGGCTATTACGATGAAGAAGGTAGGCCGATGAAAAGTCCATTTTTGAAATCACCCGTTAAATATTCTCGAATTTCTTCCAGTTATAATCCAAGAAGATTCCACCCCGTCTTAAAAAGAGTTCGCCCACATTATGGAACGGATTATGCGGCGGCTAGAGGAACACCAATTATGGCAGTTGCGAATGGAGTTGTAACAAGAGCGGGGTATGGCAAAGGAAATGGAAATTACGTAAAAATTAAGCACGATAAGACTTATGCGACTCAATATTTACACATGAGTAAATTTGGTAAAGGTATCAGGAGTGGGGTACAAGTAAAGCAAGGTCAAACGATTGGTTATGTCGGTTCCACAGGATTGGCAACAGGTCCACACGTTTGTTTTCGATTTTGGAAGAATGGCCGTCAGGTTAATCACCTGCGATTAAAGTTACCAAACCCCGAACCAATGCCTGAATCAGAAAAGCCAACCTATTTCCCAATTAGAGACAAAATGGTGGCGGAATTAGGCACTATTCCTTTTCCAGAAATAATAGCAACCACAACAGAGGCAGCAGCAGCAGCAGCAGCTACAGAATAATCAGTAACTTGGTCTGTATGCAAAAAGGGCTTTAAACAATTGTTTAAAGCCCTTTTTGTATAAGTATATGTTGGATTTCAATATTTTGAAATTGATTAAAAATTACCCTTCGAATCAGTAATCCTTTGGATTAGGAGCGGTAGATTCTTGGAATCTCTTACCGTCCCAGCAACCTAACCATTCTGCATCTTTACCAACTTTTTTGTACATAAGATATGAATTGATTGCATCATCTTTAGAATGTCTAGAAATTACGATGTTTTGAATTCCAGATTTGATGTTAAAGTAGTAAATGCCTACGCCCATCTTGTAATGCTTCGACTTCGCCATATAAATAACAATTTTAATGAATAATAATTAAGGAAAAAGTAATAGAGAAGGTATCATTAGCTAAAAAGACGGTTTCTTAATCCTTAATTCCTTGGAATAACAACTTGACATAGGAACGTAAAATACTTCTTGTAAACTCAAAAAAATCTTATGAAAATCCAATGTCTTTTGTATATTTGACGGTATATACAACTATATTTAGTAAAAAACAAATTATTGATAATTTATTTTATTTTTTTTAATAGAAAAGAACTTTAAATGGTGATTTTTTGCAAAAAAAGTTATGATGATGCTTAATTTTTAAAAGTTATTTTAACTGTAAGAGGTAACTACTTTTAAATAAGTAATATTTTTTTGCTTTACAGGGGACGTAAAAAATAAAATTTCACATAAAATATTTTTTCTTATGAATAATTTTACCTTTATTTGACCTCCATAAGTAAAGAACGCCAATTTAACCTATCTGTAAACTTTAATATTGATGAAATAATAGATACAATTTCGTATTATTTATTTTAGAGAATAGAAGAAGACTTCCCTAGTTTCATACAATTCAAAACGAAAAATTTTTAACAGTCTAATAAAACGAAAAACATTTTTTATTGCCTATTACTAATTGAAGCAATGGGTACTGTGTCTGATTGGTTTGTTTCTTGAAATGATTTTTATTTTCAGAAATAACAGACTTAATCAGACACGTTTTTTTAAATTTGAAAGTTAATAACTGATGAAAAATAAGTTGGACATTTAGTATTTTAATTCCCACGAATTATAGTTGTTCATATTATTTTTTCGACAATATTTAATGTAGAAATCACATAGTAAAACACATTTTCAATGAATTTAAATTTAAGAGCTACTGAGGAAAATACCTATGATGCGATTGTTGTTGGATCAGGAATTAGTGGAGGATGGGCTGCTAAAGAATTGGCTGAAAAAGGGTTGAAAACTTTAGTGCTGGAGCGTGGTCGAAATATCGAGCATGTAAAAGATTATCCTACCATGAATATGAATCCGTGGGATTTTCCTCATGGAGATAGAATACCTGCTAGTGAAGCGAAAGATTACGAAAAGCAAATGCGGACGGGATATACAATTCGAGAATCGACTAAGCATTGGTGGGTCAAAGATACGGAACACCCTTATGGAGAAACGAAACGATTTGATTGGATTAGAGGCTATCATGTAGGTGGTCGATCTCTATTATGGGGTCGACAAAGTTATCGGTTAAGTGAGATGGACTTTGAAGCCAACAAAAAGGAAGGCATTGCCGTAGACTGGCCGATTCGATATAAAGACATGGCACCTTGGTATGATTATGTAGAATCGTTTGCAGGAATTAGTGGCCAAAAAGAGGGTTTAGCACAATTACCAGATGGTAAATTTTTACCACCAATGGAATTAAATTGTGTAGAGAAGCATGTCAGAAATAGAGTCGCTGAAAAATTCAATGACCGAATTCTGACCATCGGGAGAAATGCTAATTTAACTAAAGCACATAATGGCAGAGGGAAATGCCAATTCCGTAATTTATGTATGAGAGGTTGTCCTTACGGCGGTTATTTTAGTAGTAATGCTTCCACTTTACCTGCTGCAAAAGCAAGTGGGAACTTAACGATTCGACCTTTTTCTATAGCATCAGAAATAATTTATGATAAGGATACTAAAAAGGCAAAAGGTGTTAGAATTAAAGATAGCCAAACAAAGGAAACGATGGAATTTTATTCAAAAATTGTTTTCTTAAATGCATCTTGTATTCCTACGACGCAAATATTAATGCAATCTGCTAATGATATTTGGGAAGATGGCTTAGGTAGCTCAAGTGGAGAATTGGGACATAATATTATGGATCACCATTTTAAGTTAGGTGCTAGAGGAAGATATGATGGCTTTAATGATATGTATTACAAAGGTCGAAGAGCCAACGGTATTTACATTCCTAGATTTAGAAATCTACCAGGACAACCAGGGACTAAAAAAGACTTTATTAGAGGATATGGCTACCAAGGTGGAGCAAGTAGAACCAATTGGACTCGATTTATTAAAGAGATGACCGTTGGGAAACCAATCAAAGAATTAGTACAAGAGCCTGGTCCGTGGATGATGGGAATGACGGCATTCGGTGAATGTTTGCCTTATCACGAAAATAAGATGACACTGAATAGAGATGTTTTAGATATTGATGGTATGCCTACGATTACTTTCGATGCAGAATGGAAAGAAAATGAGCATAAGATGCGAGAAGATATGATGACTTCTGCGGCAGAAATACTAGAGGCATCCGGTTTCAAGGATGTGAAGACGTATAATGCAGGAAGTTATCCAGGTTTGGGGATTCACGAAATGGGAACTGCTAGAATGGGAAGGGATCCTAAAACGTCTGTTTTAAATAAATGGAATCAAGTTTGGGATGCACAAAATGTATTCGTAACAGATGGTGCAGCGATGACTTCAGCAGGTTGTCAAAATCCATCGTTAACCTATATGGCTTTAACTGCTAGAGCTGCGAATCATGCCGTAGAAGAATTGAATAAACGAAATCTGTAGCAAGTCCTTATCTAGTAACTTCCTGTTACTGGATAAGTTGAACGAAAAATTAGTTAAACTAAATTGCTGGATAACAGGAGGTTATCAAGTAGTAAAATATAAATAAATGAAAAGAAGAACAGTAATAAAAAATACTGCCTTTTTAATGGGAGGCATTTTGTCTGCTTCTGCCGTAGCAACTATTTTTGATAGTTGTGTAGCCCCAGCAACAGGTGAAATCTGGACACCCGAATTTTTGAGTGTAGATCAAGGAAAAGTAGTCACTAAGATTGCGGATATATTAATTCCGTCCACGGATACTGCGGGCGCAGTAGAAGCTTTAATTCCTCAGTTTGTCGATAGAGTGGCAAAATTGCGATTTACCACGGAAGACCAAGCAGCCGTACAGGCGGGTTTTAAAGCTTTTGAAGCCGCTTGTCAAAGTGTTAATGGAAAAGGATTTTTAAAGTGCTCAGATGCGGAACAATTATCCTTTTTGCAAGCACAGGAAAAAGCAGCCCTTGAAACAGAAGATCCAACCTTATTTGGTGGATTAAAAGAATTAATATACCAAGGCTATTTTACCTCTGAAGTAGGCGCAACCGAAGTTTTAAAATATGAGTCTGTTCCAGGTAATTATGATGGATGTATTCCATTTTCAGAAGTGAATGGAACTTGGGCTACATAAAATCCAAATCATAAATCATAAATCTGTCAGGTAAAAACTAGATGGGTTTATGATTTTGTCGCCTTCTCAAAAATTAGAGAATTTTTCCCATATTCTGAACAAGCTACCTCTGTCTCTTGGAATAAATTCTACGATTCAATAGAATAGCCCCACCTCTAAAACGAATAACTAGCTTTATGATGCCTATAACAGATTTAATGATCATTGAATCAAACAATTAAAGGAATTTTAGCCGTATAAGCAGTCCCATCATTTTCTAAAATAACAGGTTCATCTGTTAGCATTTTATATCTAGCTTTTAAATTTTTTAGCCCTATTCCCGTAGAGGTTCTATTGCCACCTCTAAGTTGTAGGTTGTTGGCTACTTTTAAATAATTTTGATCATTAGAAATAGAAATTTTTAAAGGCATTTCTTCCGAAATAATATTGTGCTTGATGGCATTTTCAATCAATAACTGCAAGCCAAAAGGAGGTAGTTGTAGCGACAGTTTACTTTTTGCAATCCTTACTTGAATTTGTAAACTTTTATCAAAACGCATTTTTTGTAAAAACAAATAAGATTTAATAAAATCCAATTCCTGTTCTAATGGAATGGTTAATTCCTCATTCATTTCTAGTAAAGTCCGAAAAACTTTAGAAAATTGTTTGGTAAATTTTACTGCAGTCTGTGGGCTGCGAGGAATTAGAGAAGATAGAATGTTCATACTATTGAACAAAAAATGCGGATTAATTTGATTTTTTAGAATTTCATACTGAGATAAAATATGCTCCTTTTCCATTCTTGCCGCTGTGACCATCAACTGACTATTTTCCTGTTCTAATGCTTTGTTTCTACTTCTTAAAGCATAGGTTTCCAAGGCTTTATCTAAGATCAATCGGAGTTCTTTAACATTCCAAGGCTTGGTGATAAAATGGCTAACTTTCCCTTTATTTATGGCATCAATAATAGACTGTACATCACTATAACCTGTCAATACCATACGAATAATATCAGGATATTTAGCACTAATTTGTTCGAATAGCTCAACTCCTGTCATCTTCGGCATTCGCTGATCACTAATGACTAAATCTATTGGTCTTTCTGCAAGAACCCTTAACGCTTCTTCTCCACTTAGGACCGTATGTATTTCATAATAGCGACGTAATACCGCACGAAATGCCGTTAAATTATCTTGCTCATCGTCCACATATAGAATGTGGTATTTCTTGTCCATGATTGTTTCTTTAAAGATTGCAGTTAGAGCATGTTTAAATTCTCAAAAGCTTGATAATTAGTGTAGGGGCATTTTCTTGGACATTAAAATTGTTTGATTGTTAGCGTTTCAACAATCAAACAATTTTAACCATCAAGCTATCGATACCAAATAATACTTCAAATCCCTCTAAAATTAACAGATAAAATTTTTAAACATGCTCTTAGCTTAAGCTTTATATCAACCTAAATCTTCATTTTTTATTAGTTTGAAGTTGAAGTTGAAGTTGAATTTGAGGTTGAAGTTTTTATTGCTGCTTAATCGCTAAGGTAGCATTTTTGATTTGACCTACAAAGCGGTATTTAAATTAATCGCCTATATTTGTCCTACCAATGGTTATTCCATTTATTACGAGCCTAAATTATAGTTAATAACATGAAGAAAGAGGAGTTAAAACCTAAAAAAGTAAACGATTCAAGAACCATAATGACAGAAATGGTCATGCCCAACGATACCAACCCTTCAGGTAATTTAATGGGCGGTAATTTGATGCGATGGATGGATATTGTAGCTTCTGTTGCTGCAGGGAAACATTGTGAATCCGAAGTTGTGACAGCGTCAGTAGACCATGTCTCTTTTACAAAACCTATTTTCAAAGGTGATATTGTTACCTTAAAAAGTGCGATCACAAGGACATTTAATTCTTCACTAGAAGTTTATGTAGAAGTCTTTGCAGCGAATATGAAAGGGGGGAATAATAGAATGTGTAATCATGCCTATTTTACTTTTGTTGCCCTAACCGATGATTTAAAGAAAACAAAGAAAGTACCTCAGGTTATTCCGCTAACTAGAGAAGAAGAAAAATTATATGAAGGGGCAGAACGAAGAAGAGAATTGCGTTTGGTTTTGAGTGGACGAATGAAACCAGAAGATGCAAAAGGCATTAAAGCGTTTTTTAAAGAGTTATAGACTATCCAATATGTCCCCAAAACAACATCTTAAAAAAAGCTATGGCTTTGACTTTCCTGAAGATTTTTTTCAATTCTATGAATTTGCTCAGCGACTTAAAGTACACCCTGAATTAGAAGTATCCTATGAAAAAGGACTAGGGTTATTAGGGATGCTTTGAAAACAAAAAAGAATAAGACCTATTATGAAAATCAATTAAAGCAATTGACTATTATTCGTGAAATATTAAAGAGTTACGATACGAATGATATTCAAGAAATAGGGGCAGCTTACTATGATAAATATAACTCTATTCGGTATGATAAATGTATTGCTAAAACTAGAGGAAAAGAAGGTATTGTAGCTTTAGAAAGTCAGTATCGACGGTATAAAGGACAAGAAGATTTTAATATTTGGAATTATCAACCTGACGAAAATCGAGTGCGTGTTTTACAAAAAGAAGCCCAACAAGCAATTGCTGAAGGATTTCCTGCTACTGCTTTAAAAATTGGGAAAGATTTATGGGTTTACCATAAATACAATCTTTACATTCATCAAATACTAGCGGCTGCTTATATTGCTTTAGAACGACCAATTCTACTAAGTATACTGAGGAAGTATATCGCAAAAAAGAATATTTTAGATTTGCTCGAATTTCAAGATGCCCTAAAAGCACCAATGGACCAAATTACGCTTAAATTATACGGAAAACGACTTTATGAATTATCCAAGGAAATTGGTGTATTTAAGAACCTAGAAAAATTGGATTTAGAGGCGAATGAATTGACTAGCTTACCGCTTCAAATGGGGGAATTAACCCAATTAAAGGAGCTAAATTTAAATAGTAATAAATTCATCTCTTTACCTAATGTTATTGGGCGATTGGAGCAATTAAAAGAATTTCGACTTCAACGTAATAATTTAAAGAAATTGCCTGATACTTTTGGGCAACTTCAAAATTTAGAAAAATTATATTTTCTTGATGCTAAATTCGAACGATTTCCGAAAGCCATCTGTTCTTTAAAAAAATTGAAGACCTTATGCATTAGATTTACGGAATTTGAAGTCTTACCAGAAGCAATTGGTGATTTATTGAATTTAGAAAAATTAATATTACAAGGTTTCGATCGATTTCCTGAAACTATTAAGCAATTAAAAAAATTAGAAGAATTAACCTTAATTAATCATCGAATGCCTGTTTTACCTGCATTTATTTTCCAACTAAAGGGGTTGAAAGCATTAAGTATTACTAATGGAAATATGACTAAACTACCATCAGCAATAGGTACTTTGTCAGCTATTGAGTTGTTAAGTTTGTCTAGAAATCAATTGGAAATACTGCCGCCTGAAATTATTCAATTAAAACATTTAAAATGGCTGAGATTGTCAAAAAATAGATGCTCTGAAAAGGAATTAGAGCAATATGAAAAATGGTTGCCTAATGTGAAAATTACGTATTGAATTTAGATTCGTTCATTTTCTTCCTTTTGCTAAATTGTAGACAGAATTAAACATATTTTTACTTTTTTAGTCCTTTAACATAACAAGGCATAAATTTTGATATATATAGATTGATTATTTAATGTAAAATATTATGAAAATCAATTATTTATATATTTTTTGAATATGTTTTATTGTTAAATTATAAAATATTGATTTTCTGACATAATCTATCTTTTTTACCAAAATCAGTCAGCACCTTAGTTTTGTTAATAAACTACGAGAAAATACGAAACACTATTATTAATCCCTCTAAAACAACATAACAGACTAGAAATACTAGAACAAAGTGCTGAGATAGTAACTATTTCAGAAAGATGACTAAAAAGATTACACTATTATTAATATTGCTTGCAGGCATCAATTTGGGTTTATTGGCCCAACAAGACCCCATGTTTACCAAATATATGTTTAATTCACAAGTCTTTAATCCAGCTTATGCGGCGAGTAAAGATTTTTTGTCTGTTAATATATTATACCGAGAACAATGGCTAGGCCTTAGCCAATCTGTTGGCGGTGATTCCTTCAAATATTCTCCATCCACCCAAACCTTCACCTTACAAAGCCCTATTGGCAAGAGAGTTTCCGTCGGAGCGACTCTAATCAATGATAGAATAGGTGCTAGAAGTTCTACGACTGCAAATGCGGTGTATGCCTATCATTTTCCATTTGCCAAAGGAGAATTATCCATTGGCATGCAAATGGGTTTGATTAATTGGCGAGCAGATTGGAGTCGATTGAATTTTAGAGATCCGCAAGCGAATGATCCCATTTATGCGAATAGTAACCCTACTAGGATGGTGCCAAATGTAGGAGTTGGCTTATACTATTATTCCCCAAAATTTTATGCAGGCTTTTCGATTCCTCATGTGATTGAAAATGATTTAAGAGACTTTATTGAAGACATAGATAAAAATAATAGTCGGAATGGAGATAAATTTTATCGACATTATTACTTTATGACAGGCGCTGCGATTGAATTGTCGGGCAAGAGTTTGATTTTTAAACCTTCTTTATTAATTAAAAACGTTGGATTTTTATCTGATTTTGCTGCCAATCAACAAACCTTAGCACAAGTAGGCGCACCGACCGAGTTTGATATTGACTTATCTTTATTTTTTAATGAAGTTTTTTGGTTAGGCGTTTCCTATCGTTCAGCTTTTGAGGTAGCTGCTTTTGGTGGTGAAAGTTCCAATGATTCCGCAGATATTTGGTTTTCTTTTTACCTGAATAATGGTATGCGAATAGGTGCTGCTTATGATTTTACCCTGACCAAACTAGCCAATAATTCTAATGGAACTATTGAATTAATGGTAGGATATGATTTGGATTATAAAGTGCGGAAGGTGCATACACCTCGGTATTTTTAGTTCAAGAATTGCCTTAGATAAATATAATTTCATGATAATTGTTGAATTGTTATATTGCTAAATTGTTATTCGTTAAAGTATTATGGTAACAATAAAACAATTCCAACAATATAATAATTTACCCATTATTCTGTATTTTTACACCATGTTAAAACATCTAGAAGCATTTTGGAAATCTCAAGGTATTGATCCAGACGAACACATTGGTAATATGTGGGGCTGGAAAGTTTCTTATATTGGACTTGGCGTATTGGTTTTTTTAATTGCCTTATACTTTTTCCGAGTCACTTATTACCCACAAGATATTCAAGCTACGCCCATTGATCAGACAGAAGAAATGATTAAAGAGTAGCAGATTTTATCCGCCACTAACTGGAGGAATCAGCGCAATCTCATCTCGTTCGCTCAAAATATGAGTCTCGTCACCATATTCTTCATTAACCGCAATCAATAAAGATTTTAATTCCTGCATTCTTGGATAACTCATTTCCAATTTTTCCTTTAATTCTTTGACCGAACTTCCATCCGGTACTTCAAAACTTAAGAGCGTTTTGCCCACTATATCTTTGGTAATCCCAAATGCCATTATTTCTAATACCATACTATTCGAGTTGAGAGTTGTGAATTTTATCGCTTTTCCATTTAACTATTTATTCCTTCCAATAAAACTCCTAACGAGTAACTTATATTATTTATTAATTTTATGTTCCTTATCTAAAAAAACTTAGTTTTACTTTTGTTTTATCATACAAAGAATGCTAAATTCTCTTTAAAAATGTTTGTCTAAAAACCTTTTCAAAAATGAAGTTAAAAGTAATTATACTTATCCTATTTATCCCGTTTTTTTGTATGAATTGTTCTTCCGAAGAGCAAAATAAAAACATGGAACCTTCATCACCCATTGAAGTTGCACTCACAAAGATGAAAACGGTCAAAGTTGGGGCAGCACGATTTGACCAATACTTTAATTTAATCAACAATAAAAATATAGCTTTAGTTGTCAATCAAACCTCGATGATTGGAGATACGCATTTAGCAGACACCTTACAACGAATTGGGGTGAATATCAAAGCCATTTTTGCACCGGAACACGGTTTTCGTGGAAAAGCAGATGCAGGAGAGAAAGTAGTGGATGGCATAGATGTAAAAACAGGGATTCCAGTATTGTCTTTATATGGAAAAAATAAGAAGCCAAAAGCGGATCAATTGGAAGGAATTGATTTAGTGGTTTTTGATATCCAAGACGTTGGCGCTCGATTTTACACCTATATTTCTACCCTGCATTATGTGATGGAAGCTTGTGCCGAGAATGGGGTAGGGGTACTAATCTTAGATCGACCTAATCCGAATGGACATTACGTAGATGGACCTATTTTAGAGGAAGATTACCAGTCATTTGTTGGGATGCACCCAATTCCTGTCGTACATGGTATGACGATCGCAGAATATGCTAGAATGGTAAATGGAGAAGGTTGGTTAGTTGATGGTATTCAATGTAATTTATCAACGGTAGCCTGTGAGGAATATAACCATGAAACGGTTTACAATTTACCCATTAAGCCTTCTCCCAATCTACCAAATAATCGGTCGATTTATTTATATCCTTCTTTATGTTTTTTCGAAGGAACAACTATAAGTATAGGACGAGGAACAAATACGCAATTTCAAGTGTATGGACATCCCGATTTTACGCATGGGGCGTATGAATTTATTCCCGAACCGATGGATGGGGCAAAATATCCTAAATTAGAAGGAGAGCGTTGTAAAGGGGTAGATTTAACCACCTTAAATTTAACCGAATTAAGGAATACTAAAAGCTTAAATTTGGAATATTTGATTGCTGCTTATAAAGATTACCCCAATAAAAAAGAATTCTTTTTGAAAAATTTATTCTTTGATCAATTAGCTGGAGGCGCAACGCTGCGAGAACAAATTATTGCAGGAAAAACGGCTACAGAAATAAAGGCAACTTGGCAGAAAGGATTAAATCAATTCAAAAAAACAAGAGCTAAGTATTTGTTGTACGATGGTACGTTGAAGCGGTAATTTTAGGTTGGAAAGTTTGATGAACAAATTGATAAATAGCGGCCTCTTTTTCTGGAATAGTATTGAAGAAATGAGCTAAATAAGGGAGTAGGTTTTGCTGAGTTTTCCGTTTTAAACCGATCTTAATTCGATTGGCTTTTGCTTTGTTAGTATAAACATTAAGGGTCGGTTTAAACAGGGGGGCTTGAAAGTCTTTGTGAGGAATAATAGAAAAAGTGTCTAATTTAAGCCGATAGACATCAAATATAGCAGACAATAGACCATCAAGGGTATTGTCGTATAAAAGGATCAAATATCTTTTGGAAGTTGTAGTCATTTTATATGCCTACAAAGATGAACTTTTTATTTTTTACTACAAATAGTTTGGTGATTTATTTTGTAATAAAAAATGTTTTTTGTTTGTTCAAAATAGAAATTAGAAAGGCGAGAATAGAGATATTTTTTGTGCTAAATCGACTGTTTTTTGCCCTTCTTGCTAGATGTTGTAGATTAAATCTCTACGCTGCTGAATAGTCATAATGCTTTTTTATTAGCT
This sequence comes from Saprospiraceae bacterium, assembly GCA_965277445.1. Lineage (GTDB taxonomy): Bacteria > Bacteroidota > Bacteroidia > Chitinophagales > Saprospiraceae > JAFMDF01. The sequence goes on from CBDICY010000013.1 coordinate 2,637,811, forward strand.
GATGTTGATTCAACGAGAAGTTATTCTGAGCAGCTAAGAAAAATAGGAGGAGAGTACTAAAAACAAAAATAGGCACATTCTATCTAGAAAGTGCCTACTTTTCAACATCTTAAAATGCTGAGTTTATATTTTTTTAAAAATGTTATCGAGCAATCTTCACATTTACTGCATTCGGTCCCTTAGGGCCCATCTCGATTTCAAAGGTAACTTTGTAACCTTGTTTTACAGGTTCTTCTAATTGATTAACATGCACAAATACACTCGCCTTACTTTTAGAGTCAACGATAAATCCGTAACCTTTCTCTTCATTAAAGAAATTAATTTTTCCCCTTCGTTCGCCAATTTCATCTGAACGATCAATAGGAGAAGCACCTAATAAAATATCTTCTGCTTTAATTTCTTTTCTTTTGGAAGGATCTGGTGGAGTATCGGAAAGGTTTCCGTTTTCATCAACGTAGGCCAACATATCTTCAAATTCTACTTTACCTCTTTCTGCCTTTTCTATTTTTCTTTGTTCTCGGCGTTCTAATTTTTCTTTTTTCTTTTTAAGCCGCTTTTTTTCTTTCTCTTTTTTGTTAAACGATTGCTGCGATTTAGCCATATTTTTGTTTTAGTTTAAAAATGATCCACTTTTGGAGTTAAACTATTTGGCAAACAACCTGCAAAACCGCCTACCCAAGCTCCCGAAAAAAATGGAGAAGCGCAAATTTAGCATAAATTAAGCGATTTTCAAGGAAAATCGTAGATTATGTTAGTCAACTAATAACTCAAAAGCAAAGAAATCGACACTTCGACTTCATATTAATAAACAACTGATTGCCAACTATAGTTCCCGACTTTTCAAATAAAGTAAAATAAGAGAGAAAATAAATGTTGCGATGTTGCCATGTTACCGTGTTGTGTGTAAAACATCGCAACAAGGTAACATGGCAACCCAATTAAGCATGCATCAAATTAGAATCATTCTTACCTTCTAACATAGATTCACCCATTAAATACTCATCAACTGATTTAGCTGCTTCACGCCCTTCTGAAATCGCCCAAACGACTAAAGACTGACCTCTACGCATATCTCCCGCAACAAAAACGTTATCTAAATTGGTTTGGTATTTATTATCTTTTACATTGCCTCTATCCGTCAATTCAACACCTAATTGTTCTAACATCCCTTTATGTTGAGGATGCACAAAACCAATAGCCAATAAAGCCAATTCACAAGGGATTTCTCTTTCCGACCCTGCTTGTTTGACAAATGAATTTCTACCTGTCGATGGATCTTTTTTCCATTCGATATTGACTAATTTTACAGCTTTCAAATTTCCATTACCATCACCAATAAATTCTTCCGTCAAAATAGCCCATTCTCTTTCACAGCCTTCTTCGTGCGAGGTGGAGGTTCGCAACATCATTGGCCACAAAGGCCACGGCGTTTCTTCTGAACGATTTTCTGGTGGTTTAGACAATAGCTCAATCTGTGTAACAGAAGCGGCTTTATGCCGATTAGAAGTTCCCACACAATCTGATCCTGTATCTCCGCCACCGATGACTAAGACATTTTTATCTGTCGCCATAATAGCGGTTTCTTGTGGAATTCTATCTCCTGCAACACGCTTATTATTTTGGTCTAAAAAGTCCATTGCAAAATGAACGCCGTTTAATTCTCTTCCATTGATGGGTAAATCTCTAGGAACAGTAGAACCACCAGTTAAAACAACTGCATCAAAATCTTGTACTAATTTCTTTGCATCCACATTTACACCTACATTAGCATTTACCTTAAATTTAATGCCCTCTGCTTCCATCAAGGCAACTCTTCTTTCTACTACCCATTTTTCTAATTTAAAATCAGGAATACCATAGCGTAACAATCCTCCTATTCTAGTGTTTCTTTCAAAAACCGTTACAAAATGTCCCGCTTTGTTTAATTGTGCGGCGGCTGCTAGTCCAGCAGGACCAGAACCAACAATAGCTATTTTCTTACCTGTCCTCGTGGTAGGTGGTTTAGGCCGAATAAACCCTTTTTCAAAAGCAATTTCTGCAATTGATTTTTCTATGTGCTCAATCGCTACTGGAGGCTGGTTAATGCCTAATACACAAGCAGACTCACATGGAGCAGGACAAATTCTTCCCGTAAATTCTGGAAAGTTATTCGTACTACTTAAAATATCATAAGCGGTTAACCAATCTTCTTCATAAACGGCATCATTAAATTCTGGAATAATGTTACCCAATGGGCAACCATTATGACAAAATGGAATGCCACAATCCATGCATCGAGCAGCTTGTTTGATGGTCTTTTCTTCCGAGAATTCTACATATAATTCTTGATAATCTGCCACTCTTTCCTTCGCATCTCTTTTACCTGGTAATTCTCTCGTTATACTTAAAAATCCTTTTGGATCTGCCATATCTTTATTTTTGTATCGACGAACTCATTCGCCGCTTATTTTTAAAATAATTAGTTGGTGAAAGACCCCACACAATTGGGTGATGGGTAGCTTCGCCAAGACTTTACGACCACTTTATCGCTGCTGCAACTTTCGTCTTTTTAATAGTACTTTTCTTATTGTTTTTACTCTGTTCTAACACACGCTTGTAGTCGGTAGGCATTACTTTGATAAATTGCTTCTTTGCTTTTTCCCAATCATTTAAGATGTCTAAGGCAACATTACTACTGGTGCAAGAGAAATGATTTCTAACCAAAGTTTGTAGGGTTTGATAATCCTCTTTCGACATCTTGTCAAACTCTACCATTTCCATATTGCACTTATCCTTAAACTCTTTTTTAGCATCATAAATATAAGCTGTTCCTCCACTCATACCCGCCGCAAAGTTTTTACCTGTGTCTCCTAAAACAACAACCAATCCACCTGTCATGTATTCACAACCGTGATCGCCGATTCCTTCTACTACCGTTGTAACACCAGAGTTTCTAACGGCAAATCGCTCTCCAGCCATTCCTTTGATGTACGCTTCTCCAGAAGTCGCACCATAGAAAGCAACGTTTCCAATGATGATATTTTCGTGAGGCACAAAAGTCGCATCTCTATCTGGCACAACAATTAAGGTGCCACCAGATAAGCCTTTACCGAAATAATCATTGGCTTCTCCTTCTAGCGTAAATTCAATACCTTTTGCACCGAAAGCACCAAAACTTTGTCCAGCAGACCCTCTAAATCTAAATTCTATCGTTCCTTTTGGTAAACCTTCTCCTTTGTATTTCTTAGAGATTTCATTAGACAACATCGTTCCAACCGCCCTATCCGTATTGATGATTTTGAAGATACTACTCACCGATTGTCCTTCTTCTAAAGCAGGTTTTGAGTAATTCAATAATTTTCTATCTAACACTTCATCAATCCCATGATCTTGGGCTACTTTTTTGTACAAGCCAACTGTTTCGTCAACAGGTTCTTTATACAAAATTGGGCTTAAATCTAATTGCTTGTATTTCCAGTTGTTAATATTTGGCTTCATCTTTAATAATTCCACTTTACCCACCATTTCATTCACCGTCTTGAAACCAAGATTGGCCATAATTTCTCGCATATCCATTGCCAAGAAACGGAAATAATTAATGACATGCTCTACTTTACCATTGTATAATTTTCTTAATTCAGGATTCTGCGTAGCAATTCCAACTGGACAAGTATTTAAATGGCATTTACGCATTAAAATACAACCTTCAACTACCAAGGCCGCCGTTGCGATACCCCATTCTTCTGCCCCTAATAAAGTAGCAATGGCAATATCTTTTCCTGTTCTAATTTGACCATCCGTTTGTAGGGTAACTCGGTCTCTTAATTTATTTCGTACTAAAGTTTGATGACTTTCTGCCAAACCTAATTCCCAAGGCAAACCAGCGTGACGAATAGAAGATAAAGGTGAAGCGCCTGTACCGCCATCATGTCCAGAAATCAAAATCGCATCTGCATGCGCTTTGGCAACCCCAGAAGCAATAATTCCAACCCCTGCTTTAGATACCAATTTAACATTGATTCTAGATGCTCGGTTGGCATTTTTTAAATCAAAAATTAACTGCGCTAAATCTTCGATAGAGTAAATATCGTGATGGGGAGGAGGAGAAATTAAACCTACACCCGGTGTAGAGTGTCGTACCCGTCCAATCCACTCATCTACTTTGTGACCAGGTAATTGTCCACCTTCACCAGGTTTAGCACCCTGTGCCATTTTAATTTGTAGTTCTTCGGCATTGGCTAAATAATAACTAGTTACTCCAAATCTACCAGACGCAACCTGTTTTGTCGCAGATCGTTCCCAATCGCCATTTTCTTTCTTTTCAAAACGAATGGCATCTTCTCCACCTTCTCCAGAATTACTCTTTCCTCCAATTCGATTCATCGCAATGGCTAGGGTAGAGTGTGCTTCATGAGAAATCGAACCAAAAGACATGGCACCCGTTACAAATCGCTTCATAATACACTCAATCGATTCCACTTCGTCAATTGGGATCGGATTACCTTTTCGGAAATCCATTAAGCCTCTAAGTGTACAAGCTTGCTCTAATTGATCGTTGATTAATTCGGCAAATTTCTTATAGGTATTGTAATCATTCTTTCTGGTAGAATGCTGTAATAAATGAATAGTTTGAGGATTGAATAAGTGATATTCTCCTCTTCTTTTCCATTGGAAAACTCCACCCACTTCTAATCGCTTATTGGGAACAGGAACACTCGGATAAGCTAAACTATGCTTGATTAAAGTTTCTTTAGCAATTCCATCAAAGCCAATGCCTTCAATTCGAGAAACTGTTCCTTTAAAACATTCGTGAATAACTTCTTTATTAATACCGAGTGCTTCAAAAATCTGTGCGCCTTGATAAGATTGTAAAGTAGAAATACCAATCTTAGACATGATTTTTAATAAACCTTTACCAATTGCTTTTTGATAAATAGCGATACAATCATCTAGTGTCTTATCATTATCAATAGCTCCTTTTTGTAATAAATTAGAAATAGAAGCATAAGCCATATAAGGATTAACCGCACTTGCCCCAAAACCAATTAAAGTAGCAAAATGATGCGTTTCTCTAGTATCTCCCGATTCGACGACTAGAGAAGTCGACCCTCTTAAGCCTGTCTTAATCAAATGATGATGAATACCACCAGTTGCTAATAAAGAAGGAATTGGTGCAAATTTACTACTCGATGCTTTATCAGAAATTACTAAAATATTGTGTCCTTTTCTAACTAAAGCTTCTGCTGTACCACAAATATGTTCAATGGCTGCTTCTAATCTACCTGCTTGCCCATCTGCTTCAAAAACAGCATTAATCGTCGCTGCTTTAAAATCTTTGTGATAGATACGCTTGATTTTAGCAACTGATTCATTGGTTAAAACAGGGTGATCTAAATGAATAAATTTGGCATTATCTGGACCTGGTTCTAAAATGTTTTTTGCACCACCTAGCATGGCAAATAAAGACATGACTGGACGTTCTCGAATGGGGTCAATTGGCGGATTGGTTACTTGAGCAAATAATTGCTTGAAGTAATTCGCCAAATGTTGAGATTGATTGGATAAAGCCGCTAATGGAGTATCCGTTCCCATCGAACCAATTGGATCTTTTTTGACATTCACCATTGGTCCCAAAATCATGGTCATATCTTCTTTGGTATACCCATACAACTGATGACCACGATGTAAAGAAGCTTTATCCATACTTCTTCTCACCTTTTCAGGATTGTCAGGTAAGTCAGCTAAAGTTAACCTATTTTGATCCAACCATTCTCTGTAAGGTTTTCGCTTACAGATCGTTTCTTTCAGTTCCTCATCGGTAATAATTCTATGCTCATCCAAATCAGCAATTAGCATTCTGCCAGGCTGTAAACGTCCTTTTTGTACTACTTTTGACTGATCAATTTCTAAAGCACCCGCCTCAGAAGCAACGATTAACGTACCATCATTTAACAACGTAAATCTAGATGGTCTTAATCCATTTCTATCTAAGGTTGCTCCAACTAAAATACCGTCCGTAAAACAAATAGAAGCAGGACCATCCCAAGGTTCCATCAAAGTTTTATGGAATTCATAAAATGCTTTTTTATAATCAGGCATATCTTCATCATTCTGCCAAGCCTCTGGAATCATCATCATTAAAGCTTCTGGAATAGATCGACCACCTAATACTAAAAATTCTAGTACATTATCAAAATTACCTGAATCAGAAAGGTTTTCGCCACAAATAGGGTCTAATTTCTCTAATTCATCTGCTGTAAATATAGAGGATGCTAATAAATCTGCCTTAGATTTCCACCAGTTCAAATTCCCCATAATGGTGTTAATTTCTCCATTATGTGCCACATATCTAAAAGGCTGCGCCAATTTCCATCTTGGAACGGTGTTCGTAGAAAAACGAGAGTGAATTAAGGCTATCGCAGAAGTACAATCCTCATCATGTAAATCCGAATAATAAGGACGAACTTGCCAAGTCGTCATTTGACCTTTATAGACAATCGTTTTATAAGAAAAAGAAGTAATGTAAAAATCGTTCTTTACTGCGGGGTAGGTGGTAAAGATTTTATGTGTAGCAAATTTTCGTAAAACATACAGCTTACGCTCTAATGTTTTTGGATCCATTTCCACTTTAGGCGTCACAAAGACCTGTTCCATTTTAGGTTCTACTGCTAGGGCAGATGGCCCAATTTCTTCATTATGTGTTGGCACTTTTCTATAGCCTAATAGCTCAAACCCTAATTCATCAATATAATCATTTAATAAAAATCGACATTGTTCTCGCAGCACTTTACCTTGCGGAAAGAAAACCATGCCTACTCCATATTTACCAAATTCAGGTAATACAAAACCTACTCCTTTGGCTTTTTTCTTAAAGAAATCGTGCGGAATTTGAATTAAAATACCAGCGCCATCTCCCGTGTTTTCTTCACAACCACAAGCTCCTCTATGCTCCATATTTTGTAGCATAGTCAAAGCATCTTCAATGACTTTATGTGATTTTATGCCATTCAAATTGGCTATAAATCCCGTTCCACAGGAATCTTTTTCCATACTCGGAACATATAATCCTTTTTGCTGCTGCTTCATATCAATGTAATTAAGTTCGTTTGGCGACCATGTTTTCTTTGAAAGAAAGTATGGACATAAAATTATTTTGCGTCAATCGAATTTGTAAGATAAGTTAGGAATGGATAATAGTATCTCTGTGAGTTGTTTAGTTCTTAACTCAACTTACAAAATCATAAATAAACACTACCAGAATAAGGAGGTAGGGTTTATGAGTGTTTAATATTTGGTACTTATAGGATAAAGAATTCCCTCAAAAGTAAGAAGAAATCAGCTTTAAAAAAGTGAGTTATTCTTATTTAGAACGGATATTAATTTGGAAAGGTTAGGTATAAAAGGGAGTCAAAAATCGGACTTTTTTAAGAATTTTACAAAAAAAGGGCAAGTAAATTAAGTTTTTAAAAATTCACTTTCAGCGTAAAATAGCATTGTAGTTTGTTGGTTTTGAAACTTTAAATTTAAAATTAAATAATGTGCAATATTTAATTTTGTTAAATTAGATTAAACTTTCTTAAAAACCATTTTAATAATAAGCAAAAGAGGTTTATTTAATTAAGAGAAATTTCAATTTTGATAAAAAAAGCGCTTATTTTTAAAAAAATGACAACAAAAGCCCAGGACTTTGGGAAGCAAATAAAAATGGGTATTTTTGACTTTTATTGGTGCTTTGAAATTATTTCATACTAAGAGTATTTTTTTTCACAGCAGGTAAGCAAATTGATTAGAATTTAAGCATGGTTAAAAATTCAACGAAATTCGAGTATGCAATTGCACAGTTTGATGCTTTAAATAGTAAAGATCCAAATATTGAAGTATTTGAAGGGATAGATTATCCGAAAGAAGTGCTTTATGCACAACGAATGAGCCACCGTTTATCCGAATTTGCGCCCGATGTTTCAGAGCCCTTACAATTAGCAGCTCGGTGTCAGCATTTATGTCGGTGGGAAATTGCCCGAAGTGAATATCCTACAGGTAAAGCCGGATATCACCAATGGAGGAATAGCTTGAAACAATTGCATGCAGATAAAGCCAATGACGTTTTAACAAATATTGGCTACTCGAACGAGATTATTGAAAGGGTCAAATTTCTGGTATTAAAAAAACAGCTTAAAAAAGATGCGGAAACGCAGACTTTAGAAGATGTTATTTGTTTGGTGTTTTTAGAATTTTATTTTATGCCATTTGCTGCCAAACATACCGAAGAAAAGGTCATTGATATTCTGCGAAAAACTTGGCGAAAAATGTCGGTAGAAGGGCAGGCTGCCGCTTTGGAACTGCCGCTGTCAGCAGAGGCTAAAAGCTTAGTTGGTAAGGCGTTAGGTGCTTAAAATATAAGTTTTAAATAGTGCTATCATTTTACAGCTCAAAGAGCTGTGTTACCTTCAATTCTACTGTAACATAGTTCTCCGAACTGTGAATTTTAATTGTGTAATGAATATTTAAGTTAAAATTCCAAAAATTATCCGCTTTAAAATTATGCCCTTGGTATAAAAGATGGGTAGCTGAGGAATAAGCCCAATGTCCCTCAATTCTCGTGCCGTAGGTACGCAAGACAAGCATTAATTTTCAAATTAAAAATGCCAACATCAAATTTTGATCAAATATTTGAAGAAGTCGCTTTAAAGTTATTTAAAGACTATCAAGCGGCGATAGATTTACCCACCTTTCTGCAAAAGAAATTACCAACTAAATTTGGCTTAGACAAAGGTGTTTTAGTTAATAGAAAAAAGGAAATTGCACCAATAAGTTTTATCTTTTACGATAAACTAAACTGCCCAAAACTAACGACAGCAATTCAAGGAACTACAACTATTATTCCTGCCAATTATGCCTATGGAACATTAGCCTTTCTACCAGAAATTAATCAAACAAGTTTAGAAGAAGCCCTACAGAAAAATGCTATCTTTGATCGAGTATTTGAAGGACAACAGACAACGCCTGTTTCAGATAATAAGCCTTTAAAAATTTGGATAGCTAATGAATTAGCACCTTTTCTCTCTTTAAATGACTTAGAAGATCGATTATTAGCAGAAACCAACCCGCCTGATTTAGTAGCCGTTTTAAATAGCGGACTATTGGTAACGCTAAATGATCAAACGATTGAAAATATTTTTGCGCTCAGCGAAAAAGAGAATGCCCAATCGTTTGATAAAGCGATAGCCGCAGATTTAATGAGTATTACCCAGAAGACCATGCAAAAGAAGTATTTTAAAATAGGTGCTTCTGCGGCCTATAAAAATTGCTTTTATTGCTATGTATTTTTATTAGATTTATTGAAAAATCAAACTTTATTGGAAGGTGGATTATCTGCGGAAATGGTGGCTATTTGGTAGGAAAATCAGGGAAACAAGCCTGCATGCAAAAATAGCTAAAAATGACTACTTTTTGGCAGTCAATTAAAATTCTTAACGCCTCTCAAAGTGCATATCAAGATCTTTCGTTTGCTCAATAGTTGAGGGTAGCTTGGCTCATTTCCCTGTGCGGGCGGCAAGATACAAAAAATAAAAGAATAGTAACAAATAAAAAAAGTGAAGCCCTCGAAAGGTGCTTCACTAGTATAGTTGTAAAATAGTAGTATCAAGTATCGAGTTACGGATTCAACAATTATTCAACCTGTAACAGTATTTATCCTCTTATAAAGACGCTAAATCTTTCACAAACGCATCTTGCGCACCTGCTTCCTTCAAAATTACTTTATCCTTTGATGCTTCTTCGTGATTACTATAATGCCCCAACATTACTTTGTAGCAAGTAGTGCCATTTAATTCTGAAATGTGTACTAAAACTTCTTCTGCAAATGCTTTTTGAAATTTGGCTACTTCTGTTAGTACGTTTTTATAATCATAATAAGCGCCCACTTGTACACTAAATCCACTTCTGGGTGCTTTTCTAACGTTTAATCGGTAAAGCCCAACATCACTAACGGCACCATTTTCATGAATGCTATAATTTTTATTGGGGGTATTAGAGAGTTTACCTGGTGCTGCTGCTGGGTAAATATTTCCAGTAAAAGTAGCTTTTGCAGGCGCCTCTTCTCTGTGCCTATTATTCGTCACACTAATAATTTTTGCCTCTTTTGAAGGACGACTATTATAATTAGTTGGTGTAGGGTTCGTATAATTATTAGTAGTTGTACTGGCTAATAATGCTTCACTTGTTCCTGTTGTTGCAGGATTAAAAGTTGGCGCAGTTTTTATCTTTTTGTTAGCAGTTGGTCTAGCATATGGATGTTCTCGTTCTTTTGCCACTACAGATTGATCGATAGTTTGAACATTTCCTGTAGTTACATAAGCAGGCAAAGCATTATTTTGGTTATTTTCTTTTAATATTCTTAATAATTTTGAAGGAGCCATCGACTCTTCGTATTTCTTAACGACTTTTCCATTAGGCTTTAAAATCAGAATAGTCGGTAAAAATCGAACATCATATTGTGTTTTATAAGCTATACCATCTAAATTGTCAATATTTACTCTAACTGATATATAATTGTCATTCAAGTAGTTAATTACCTCAGGTCGATTAAAAGTTTGTTCGTCCATCCATTTACATGGCGTACACCAGTCCGCCCAAAAATCAACCATAATTAATTTGCCTTTGGCCTTAGCTTTTTGCTTAGCCATTTCTAAATCATTCTGTATAAAGGAAATTTTGATGTTGGTATTTGCTACTAAAGCATTAACAAAAAATAATAAAATAAAAATAGCGGGGGTACTTCTTAGTGTCATGGTTCTATTTTTCTTGTTTTTAAATTTGAACATAAGGGTGCTACAACTCATTCTGGTCAAACCAAAATAAATAGCAATAATTGGACAGGGTAAACTAGTACCTATGGATAGCTTTTGTCTGAACAAAATGCTAAAGCCAAGTAATAGCATTACCTATAGCAAGCGTGTATAAATATTGTCTGTAATGCCTTAATTGTTGTGGTAAAATGTCTAAGAGTAGTTTGTCCTTTTGGCGCTTCTGTAATGTTAATCTTATTATTGACTTTTAATTAATAGGAATAAACAGATTCCAATTAATTAGTAGCCAATTTTTTTAATGGTAAGTGAGTATGACTGTTTTATTCGTTGTATTAAATAATTCAAAATTCATGCCATATATTATAAAAAAACATAATTTGTTAACTTGAAAATTGAATTATTAATTCCCTATAACGTCTTTTTGTATCATTTTTTGTCTAAGAAGCAAATTTAGTAATAGTTTACTATAACGACATAACTAGTAATAATTTGGAAAACTCACGAGGTTGAGCATCCTTTTCTTTAGTACTGTAATTTAACTAAAAAAAGAGTATTAGTTGCTGATTAATAACTGTTTATGTCATTAGTAACAGCATTTGATTAAGGTATAGGTTACTTGGAAAAATGTCAAATAGCGTTGAGGAATACAAAATTTAGTAGTAAAAATTCAAAATTTGGCAAAGGTGTTAATATCTTCGCAGCCTAATTTGAAAGAAGTACTAACTTTTTTGAAATAAATGTTTGATTTTTTTGATAAATGCAGGTAAGTATTTTCAGAGATGTCAGTTATTAAACGACTATTTATAGTTCGTATTGTTTAAAGAGATATAAATATTTTAAAATATATAATATGTTAAGAGTCAATGCTGCAATTACTGGAGTTGCTGGTTATGTACCAGAATATGTTTTGACGAATAAGGAGTTGGAGACGATGGTAGATACGAATGATGAATGGATCAGAAGCCGTACGGGTATCCAAGAGCGAAGAATTCTAAAAGGTGAGGGGAATGGTACTTCTGTAATGGGGACAGAAGCTGTTAAATTATTATTAGAAAAAACTAATACGGATCCTTCAGAAATAGACTTAGTGATTTGTGCAACGGTAACACCAGATATGCGAGTGGTGGATACCGCTAATATTATAGCCCTGCATACAGGCTGTAAGAATGCTTTTACTTATGATATAAATGCAGCTTGTTCTGGTTTTTTGTTTGCTTTAACGACGGGTTCTAAATTTATAGAAACAAGGGCATATAAAAAAGTAATAGTTGTTGGGGCAGATAAAATGTCCTCGATTATTGATTACCAAGATAGAGCAACTTGTATTATTTTTGGAGATGGGGCAGGAGCTGTTTTATTAGAACCTACGGAAGAAGCAATTGGGATTAAGGATGCCTTCTTAAAATCTGATGGTTCTGGAAAAGAAAATCTATATATTAAAGCAGGCGGTTCTGCCCATCCGATTACGGTGGATCATGTAATGGCAAGAGAGCAGTTCGTAGTACAAAACGGTCGTCCTGTTTTTAAGGCAGCGGTATCAAATATGTCCAATGCTGTCAAAACCGTTATTTCTCGGAATAATTTAACCGTTCCAGACGTTAATTGGTTAGTACCACATCAGGCGAATCGACGAATTATTGAAACGGTGGCAAAAATGGCCAATTACCCAATGGAGCGAGTCATGATGAATATTCATAAATATGGCAATACGACAGCGGGGACCATTCCTCTTTGCCTTTGGGATTATGAAGACCAATTAAAGAAAGGAGATAATATTATTTTAACTTCTTTTGGCGGAGGATATACTTGGGGCGCGATTTATTTGAAGTGGGCGTATTAGTGATTGGTGAATTGTAACTGGTGATTAGTTGCAGCGTCCATTAATTACTAGTTGTTAATCAACTATTACCTAATTAATTGTTCATTTTGAATAAACATCTACTTCTTTTTTGCTGCTTATTTAGCATGCTTACTTGTGTCGGTCAGTCTTCTTTAACTTTGTTTGGCTTGAACCATCTGGTTGATCAAAGCACGATTAACTCTTCTTATATAGGCGACTATTCTTTTGAATTCACTTTGTTTCCACTTACTTCCAATATTTATTCTAACGGGCCGACTTATCAAGATTTTATCGGGAATCGAGCATCTGATAATGTGCTCCGATATCCTCAGGAACAATTAGAATTTGGACAAGACAATTTATTAAGCGTCGGTTCAGACATTGAAACTTTTCGATTTATTTATAATCAAAAGAATTGGTCCATTTCCTTGCATCATGCTGCTAAAACCAGAGGGATTGTGGATTATTCTGGGGCATTATTAGCCGTCGCTATTCAAGGAAACGCGCCATTTATTGGGCAAAACATATCGCTGAATACGGATTTTACGGCTTTGTCCTATGAAGAATTAGGGATTGGCGGTGCTATAAAATTTGATAAACTTCAAATTGGAGGGCGTTTAAAATATTTGTCAGGGCATTCTGCTGCATTAACCCGCCGATCAAATGTTTCCTTATTGACAGATGATGATATTTACCAGTTGTCTTTGGATATGGATGTTGAGGTAGATGCAGCTGGACAAGATGGAGATTTATCTGCTTTTAATTTTGGTCCTTTCGGATTAAACTTTGCCAATGATTCAGATGTAATTATCCAATCGCCTTCCTTATTATTCAATTTAAATGATGATTTATTTAACTTTTCTGGCAATCATGGTTTTGCAGTTGACTTAGGTATAGATTGGCAAATTAATGACCAGTTCCAATTAACGTTTAGTGCTTTGGATATAGGCAAAATCAATTGGAAGGACAACGCTAAAAATTATTCCGCCAATCAGACTTTTGAGTTTGATGGATTGAATTTGGGACAATTGACCTTTGATGGAGAAGAAATAATTTCCTTTGATAATGCCCAAGATTCTTTAGATATTGTTGATTTTGTGGGCGTAAACCAAGCATTTTCTACCACTTTACCTACTCAATTTTACCTTGGATTAGGCTATACTTTAAATGACCGATTACATTTTAATGCGACCCTATATCAATCAACTTTCCGCAATAATTCTTCTACCGCTCTTTCATTAGGTATGAATTATCAATTACATAAAAATCTAAATATTGGAACGACGGTTAGTTTAATGAATGAGGCTGCTTTGGTAATGGGGTTAAATACAACTATAGCATTAGGTCCTCTTCAAGTATTTATGTTGACCGATAATGTTTTTGGCCTTATTGATTTAACAGATAATCGAACTTTAAATGCTAGAGCAGGAGTGAGTTTTTCTTTTGGAAAAATAAAGAAACCGCACGTAGATATAGAAGGCTGATTTCGTACCTAAAACTTTCAAGGTTGTCTGATACATATATTTAAAATGACTTGGGGCACACTTATCAGCTATCGGGATGAAATTATCTATCAGATACGTTTCAATCTATTCATCATTTATCGTTCATCATTCATCGTTAAATAATCACCCGTTCCAAATCCCGCAATTCCGCCAAACTAGTCACCCCTAATTGCTTCATATTATTAATCAGTTCTTCTTGTAAAATTTGATAGGCATGGTAAGCACCATCACTTCCCAAAGCACAAACCCCATAAACAAAAGCTCGTCCTAATAAGACAAAATCAGCCCCTAACGCCAATGCCCTAATAATATCCAAACCTGACCGAATACCACTATCAAAAAGAATCTTGGTTTGACCATTGACAGCCGCTACAATTTCGGGTAAAACGGCTATAGAAGACATAGCGGCATCAAATTGACGACCCCCATGATTAGAAACAACAATCCCATCAAAATCATATTCCACCGCTTTTATTGCATCTGCTTTATGCATAATCCCTTTTAATAAAACAGGCCCATCCCAATAAGCTTTTAGCGTTTTGACATATTCCCATGATAGATTCCCTCCAACTTGATGTGCCACAAAATTCCCAACTGACATCATGCTATTAAAGTCCGCATAATCTTGGATGGTCTTTAAAGCAGGCAAGCCTCGTTTTAAGGTCTTCAATGCCCAGGTAGGATGTTTGATCCCTTGCCAAACTAAATCTGAGGTCATTTTTAAAGGCATGTTCATACCTGCTCTTTTCGTCCTTTGTCTTCTACTCGGTTGAGGAATATCAATGGTAATCACAAGCGTATGAAAACCAGATGCTTTAGCTCGATCCAATATTTTAAAAGCAAGTGCCTTTTCTCTAGGCGTATACAATTGAAACCAACCATTTTGCCCCACATGAGGCCCTACTACTTCGGGCGTTTCGGTAGCTACGGTACTTAGGCAAAAAGGAATATTCCTATCCTTTGCCATTTTAGCCAATTCCACTTCAATATTAGGCCACATTAAACTCATTAAACCGACAGGCGCAACGCCAAAGGGGGAAGCATAGGTTCTATTGAATAACTCCGTTGCCGTAGAAACATTTAATTCCCCTTTCAAGAACCTTGGCGCAAAACGAATCTTAGAAAAGTCACTTCTATTTAAATGAAGGGTTTCATCATTATCTGTTCCTTGTTCTAAATAAGCGCTAGAAACTTTAGGAATTCGATTCAATCCTTTTTTTCTTAAATCTGAAATCGCAGGATAACGATTCATTAAATCGACAGCTTTTTTTTCGTAAGACATTTAAATAAAGGTAATTAATAGCTCAAAAAATGGAGACCTTAGTCGGTCTTTTAACGAAGGAATATTGATAATTAATCGGATAAATGTAAGGCTTTAAGTAATAACTAAAGAATAAGTGAATCACTTTATCTAAAGAAAAAGCATAATAACTTAATTTTTTATACAAATATTAATGATATTAAAAATATATTTTGTAAGTTTGTTATACAAATATTAATGATATAGAATATGGCAAAGAATTTAGGACATTTAGAAGAAAGCATATTATTGATGGTAATGATCGTGGAAGAAGCCTATGGGGTTTCGGTTGCGGAAGCGTATGAAAAGCAAACGAAAAATACTATTTCTATTCCCGCGATTCACACAGTTTTAAAAAGATTAGAAGCGAAAGGACTAGTGAAATCTAGTATGGGAGAGGCAACTGCAGAAAGAGGAGGGCGACGCAAAAGAATATTTGAAGCGACACCTTATGGTTATAAAGTAATCACTCAAATTCGGAACAATAGGACGCATCTCTGGTCATTGATTCCAAAATTAGATATTTAAAATGGATAGAAAAAAGCCTGACGAGTTAAGTAATACACCTCCAAGATGGGCAAGCCGATTTCTAGAATGGTATTGCGCGCCAGAACTTTTGGACGAGATTCAGGGTGATTTGTATGAAGCATTTTTTATACGAGTAAAGAAATATGGAGAACGAAAAGCTCAGTTATTATACATTAAAGAGGCTTTCTTGTTTTGTAAACCTTCCTCTTTTGAAAAACTAAAATTTGCTATTATGCCTAGTCTTTTTGGAAATTATTGCAAAATTGCAGCCCGTAATCTTTTTAAGCAAAAAGGATATTCCTTAATAAATATTGCTGGATTGACCATCGCTTTATCCGTCACTTTATTGATGTTGTTATGGGTGGAAGATGAATGGAGTATAGATAAATTTCATAGTAATAGTGACCGACTGTTTCTTTTAAAACGAACGATTCCTCTGGACGCTGGCAAAGTAGATATCTATAGAGGTGTACCATATCCACTTTTAATGGCGGCACAAAATGAGTTACCAGAAGTTGAAAAATTTATTCCGTTGGGACAAAGTAGCGAAATGACTTTGAAAATAGGCAAGCAAACCTTTCGGGCGAAAGGGACTTTTGCCAATGTTGGTTATTTTGAATCTTTTTCCTTTCCAATTATTGCTGGAGATATAAGTGAATTGGGAGAAAAAAAAGAAGCCATAGCCATCTCAGAAACGCTTGCTAATAAATTTTTCGGTAATATTTGGCAGTCAACCGCTATCGGAGAAACAATAACGATCAGCAATGTTGGAGGTTTTTTAGTGACCGCAGTTTACAAAGATTTTCCATCTAATTCTTCCATTCAACAAGATTTTATTTATGCTATTGATCATTTTTTAAAACGAAATGACTGGGTGCTTGATTGGGGCAATTCGGGAATGCAAGGTGCTTTATTATTAGCAGAAGGAACAAATCCTACCGATGTTGCTCAAAAAATTGAGAGACTCTATGAAGCTAAACAAGAAGGAACATTCAAGGAAGGTTGCATTCTGCAAAAATTTGGTGATGGTTATTTATATGGACAATTTGATGAGCAAGCAAAGGTGGTTGGAGGCCGTATCGAATATGTACAAATGTTTTCTATTGCTGCTTTACTATTATTGATTATTTCCTGTATTAATTTTGTCAATTTAGCAACGGCAAGAGCGTCCAAAAGGGCCAAAGAAGTAGGTGTGCGAAAAACCATTGGCGCAGGTAAAAATTCCTTAATTACCCAATTTATGGTAGAAGCTGGCATGATTACGGTGCTATCTGTTGGTTTAGGAATATTTTTAGCTCAAAGGGCATTGCCTAATGTCCAATTAATCACCGAAAAGATGCTTCAATTCGATTATGGGGCACCGATGTTTTGGGCAAGTATTTTTATAGTTATCGTTTTGACGACCTTATTATCTGGTGCTTATCCTGCTTTTGTATTATCTTCTTTTCGACCTATTGCCGTGCTGAAAGGAAAAATTCCAAGCCAATCGGGTAGTATAGGGCTGAGAAAAGGATTAGTTATTATTCAATTTGTTTTGGCTTTACTACTTGTTGTCGGTGCGTTTGTCATTAAAGAACAAGTTCAATATATCCAAAATAAAAACTTGGGTATCAGTAAAGACAATTTAATGATGATTGAGAAAGAGGATTTGATAAGCACAAAATACAAAACGCTCAAAAATGAATTATTACAAGCACCGGGCATTGAGAAATTAACTTTAGCAGGTCCTAGAAGTCCTCTTGATATGCAAGCTTCGACTGGTGGTGTTTCTTGGGAGGGTAAAAGGATAGAAGACGGACATCAAGAATTTCAAATGTTTTGGACAGAAAGTAATTTTTTAGACGTTTTTGATATACCACTAGCCGAGGGGCGTTTTTATAGAGAAGGGACCACTCAAGACACGAGTAGTATCGTATTAAATCAAAAAGCGATTGAAGTAATGGGACTTACAAACCCTATTGGAAAAACAATTCAATGGTGGCGGAAACCAAGGCAAATTATTGGCGTAATCGAAGATTTTCATAACCAATCCTTATACGATGAAATCCAGCCACTTGGTATTTTATTAAACCCAGAAAATGCAAGTTCTCTTTTTGTGAAAGCAAAAAAAGGGGAAGTGAAAACTGCAGTTGCTAGTTTACAGAGCGTTTTTAAAAAGGTAATACCAGAAGTATATTTACATTATAATTTTGTGGACACAGAATATCAGCAGCAATATAAAAGCGAAGTATTGACTGGAACTCTAGCTAATTATTTTGCGATTATTTCTATTTTAATCGCCTGCCTTGGTCTTTTAGGTTTATCGACTTTTTTAGCAGAACAGAAATCAAAAGAGATTGGTATCAGAAAAGTTTTGGGTGCATCTATGGGGAATTTGATTGGTTTATTATCTAAAGATTTTCTCCTTTTGGTGGGAGCTGGATTGTTAATAGGCATTCCAATTTCTTGGTATTTATTAAATGGATGGCTAACAAATTTTGCTTATACGATTGACTTAAAATGGTGGATGTTTGCGATTCCCGTTGTTATAGCTATTATTATAGCAGGCATAACGATAGGGATTCAAGCAGTTAGAGCTGCACTAAATAATCCAATTGATGCATTGACTTCCGAGTAAAGTATATTTTATCAATTAGTTGACTATTTAATATATGTGGCGGAGCATTAAAAATACCTATATTGTTTTTGGGGCTTAAAAAACTGATTTTGATGCAATTGATACCTCAACAATATAACAATTTAGTCATATAACCATTGGCTCCAACTTGAGTTGTTTATTTATTGTTCTATAAAATACAAATCCCTTGTAACTCGAAAGTTACAAGGGATTTATCGTTTAGTTATTCCTTACGGTGACTAATAAACTTATGCGAGCGTAGGCGATATCCCCTACGAAGCATGTATTAAGACCGCCCTGTGTGTAGGGTTGAATTGTTTGATTTGTTATTTGTAAGAAATGTAACTTTTAACGTAGCTGATTTCATAATACCTCCTTTTTTTTAGTGAACGGCCTCTCCCAATGCGCCTTTGGGCATCGGGCTTGTGCATCTTACACATCCACAATATAAGACAATTTATTACATAATCAAATTAAATGGGTAATTGTTAGTATTTACCCAATTTTAGGTTGCAAATTGAAAGATATTGGGAAACTTTGATTAACCAGTTTTAAGTTCAATCCTTAAGCATACAGCTAATCAATTTTTAGATTGATGGGCTTTGTCTAAATATTTGTTGGGTATTTGGATTTCCTCTGTTTCATTAGAAAAGGTAGTACTGGCAATCCACCATCTATTATCGGCATAAACTAATTGATAGCTATTGACGCCTCTTTTTTCATAAGTTCCTGTTAAATTTTTACAATAAAAACTTTGAAATACATTGGCGATACCATTAAATTCATTGACCGTTAGCCCAAGTGAAATTTCCTCAAATCCACTTTTTTTATAGGCAGGGCCGACTTCTCTGACAAATTCTTCTAAGTTTCTAACACGAATTTGTCGGCTCGGTCGTGCTTTTCGATTGATAGAAATTTTGATAGCAGCTGGTAAGAATAAATTTCTGTACTCCTCCCAATTTCTTGGTTCATCAATATCCCCAGAAATTAGTTCTATCATTTTGTTAGTAATGCCTTCTATAGATTTAAGAGCCATGGTATCTATTTGTGCAGATAATAGAAACGGAGTGCAAACTGCGAGGATGATTAGCTTTGTCTTTGTCTTTGTCATGTTAATTTATTTTTTATTATCCAGTTTTTGTAAAATTGCTATTATTGACATTAAGGTAGGAGTTTTTTCTTTCAACCAAAGATTACTCTTGGGTTTTTTATATAGGGATTTTATAAATAACAAAAAGGTGAGTGCCTTTGACAAAGCTAATGAAAAGAAGGATACTTTTCACAAATATTACAAGATACTGTATCTTTGGGTTCAAAATAAAATAACCAAAAATGATAAAAACTTTTACTACGCTTATCCTTGGATGCTTGCTCCATTTTACTAGCTTTTCTCAAATAAATCATTGGGAAACGGCGATTTATAATTCTGATAATTGGCAATATTTTATTGGGAATAGTCAACCACCTGCGAATTGGCAGATGCCTACTTTTAATGACACCAATTGGCAAACAGGAAAAGGAGGCATTGGTTATGGCGACGGAGATGACCAAACGATTATTGCACCGACTTATGCTTTATATTTACGGCGTACCTTTTCTATTATTGATTTATCAGCTATTGAATCTTTGATTTTGCAAGCCGATTACGATGATGCTTTTGTCGCTTATTTGAATGGGGTAGAAATAGCGAGAGCAAATATCCAAGGCAATCCACCCAGATTTGATACAGAAACATTAACAGACCACGAAGCTACCTTGTATAGAAATAACGTAGTTGAATCTACTTTTTTACCTAAATCGACTTTAGAATCGTTACTATTAGAAGGGGAAAATACATTAGCCATCTCCATTCATAATAGATTTGGGCCAGCCTCTTCCGATATGACGGCTAATTTTTTTCTGACTTTAGGGATTAACGATGTAACCACTCATTATAGACCGACCCCTAATTGGTTTGTACCTCCTACTTTTGATTCTTTCTTGCCGATTATAAAAATAACGACAATAGGATTGGTTAATGCAGATAACCCTACTGCTGCGGAGATAGGAATTATTAATCAAGCATCTGGAAATAATTCGCTTTTCGATATGCCGAATGAATATTCTGGAAAAATAGCCATAAAATATCGTGGCCAATCTTCGCTTTGGTTTGATAAAAAGAATTATAGCATCGAAATGCGAGATGAATTTGGTAATGATTTGGATACTAGTTTTTTAAATTTTCCCAAAGAAGAAGATTGGATTTTGCATGGACCTTATGCGGATAAGTCGCTGATGCGAAATGTGTTAGTCATGGATGTAGCTCGAAAAATGGGGCAATATTCGAGTCAAACCAGATATGTAGACTTGTTTATCAATGGCGATTATCAAGGGATTTATGTGTTAATGGAGAAAATAAAGCGAGACAAAAATAGGGTAGATATTGCCAAATTAAAAACAACCGATATTACAGGTTCAGAACTAACAGGCGGATACATTTTTAAGATTGACAAAGGAGGGGTAGATTGGCTATCTAGGTATAATTTTGATCAAGGTGCAGAAAAACTAAGGTATCAATTAGTCTATCCCGATATTGATAAAGTCCAACCAGCGCAATTTGCTTATATTCAATCTTATGTAGATAGTTTTGAAAGGGCGCTGGCTAACCCTAATCTAATATTTGGTGGTAAATCTTATGAGGAGTATATTGATTTGACTTCTTTTGCAGAAGCACATTTACTCAACGAACTAGGCAGAAATGTAGATGGTTATCGTTTAAGTAGTTATTTTCATAAAGAGAAAGATACGAAAGGAGGAAAAATAAAAGCAGGACCAGTTTGGGATTTTAATTTAGCTTTTCGCAATGCGGATTATTGCGAAGGGGCAGATACGGATGGCCTTATTTTTGACCGCTTATGTGATGGCGGGTATCCTTTTTGGTGGAGGATTTTATTAAATAATGAGCAATTTCAATCTATAACCCGTTGTCGATGGGAAACTTTGCGAAATACTTCTTTGCGGACTGATTCCATTTTTGCTTTTATTGATGCCCAAGCAACGATTATTGCTCCGTCTCTTAATCAAAATTTTGCAAGATGGAATATTTTAGGGAGGTATCTTTGGCCGAATCCTTTGCCATTAGCCAATACACATGCCGAAGAAATTGATTTTCTAAAAGACTGGTTGACTGCTCGATTAAAATGGATGGATGAAAATATTGGCGGTACTTGCCAAATGACGGTAAGCACAAGGGAAATTGACGAAGTGAATCCTTTTAAAATAGTACCTAATCCAGCAACGGATCAAATTAATGTATTGTTTGATAATAATTTGATTCCAGCAATTGAAAACGTTTTTGTGATAAATGCTATTGGTCAACGCTTCCAATTAGTTAATAACAAAAATGGGGTAACTTTCGATATTAGTCATTTACAAGCAGGGGTTTATTTTATGGAAATTCATACAAGAACGGGGCTTTATACCCAAAAAATGATAATTCAATGATTTTAAATCATAGTACTTTTTGACCTTTTTTCTAGGTTATTAAGCATAATTGAGGCTACCCTTCTAAGGTTGGACAATTCCAACAACAGCGAATCTATATTCGCTGCTCCGAACTTCGGAAAATATAGATTTTCCGTTGTCTGCCCTGAACAACCTTACCTTTGTGAGACCCATCTTTATCTTTAAAACCCATCTTTTTATCCAAAAAAGCAAAGATTATTCTTAAAAAATAGTAGCTTTACCCTGTTACCTTATTCTTAAAAAAGGAGTCAAAATGGTAAGTTTACTCATTTTCTCAACTTAATTAAACAACTATGATTTACGCATTAATTGCATTGGTATTAATTGCTTTATATTTTGGTGGAACGTATAACAAACTAGTTCGAGCAAGAACAATGGTCGAGGAAGGATGGAGTGGGATAGATGTACAGCTAAAAAAACGACATAACTTAATCCCTAACTTGATTGAAACAGTTAAAGGATATGCTGGACATGAAAAAGAGACCTTGAATGCCGTAATTACTGCTAGAAATGCTGCACAATCTGCCTCTGGTGTGAATGCTACGAAAGCAGCAGAACAACAATTACAAGCAGCAATGGCCAATATCTTTGCTTTATCAGAAGCTTATCCTGATCTAAAGGCGAATACCAATTTTCTACAATTACAAGATGAATTGTCTAAAATTGAAGGCGATGTAGAAAAGGCACGTCGATATTATAATGGCACAGTCAGAGAAAACAACGTATTGGTAGAATCTTTCCCTAGCAATTTGATTGCGAATATGTTTAATTTCTACATTTCTGATTTCTTTGAAATTGATAATGCGACAGAAAGAGCGGTGCCTAAAGTGAAGTTTTAATATAATTTGGTTCATTGGCAAATTTTGTAAGAATTGTCAAAGAGCCTATAATTATTGTCTGAAATCTGAGAAAAATTATTTATGGAAGCCCTTTGACACAATGTCTGGGCTGCAAATCAAATAGATGAGACAAATAATCTATAAATGGACTGTGCTTGTAGCGATTTTATTGCTATTGGTCACGATTGGAACTGCCCAAGAACGCATTCTCAATTATGATGTAATATTGGAAGTAAAGAAAGATCGGTCGATCAAGGTGAAAGAGGAAATTAAAATCATTATCGCAAATAATAAGCGTGGGATAACTCGAAGTTTACCAAGGTCAAGGACCATGCATAATGGCAAGAAAACATCTATTCGGTATAATATTACTAAGGTAATGCGAGATGGAAGAAAGGAAAATTTTCATACAGATTATGAGAATGGAAACGAAATCATGTACATTGGTAATCGAGATGTATTCTTAAAAGGAGGGGAATATCTCTATACCATCGAGTATACCGTACCTAATCAAGTAGAACAATTAGAAAAAGCAGATGAAATTGCTTGGAATGCGATTGGTCAAGATGCCCCCTATATTATAGATAATGCCACTTGTTTAGTTCAACTACCTCCAGGGGCCAATCATTTACAGAAAATTTGTTTCACCGGAAAATATGGTTCTAGAGACCAAAAATGTACCACCAAAGAATTTAATAAAGGAAATGAACTCTACTTCGAGACAACGGGTGCTTTGCAACCAGGAGAAGGGATGTCAGTTGGCGTTGGTTTTGAAAAAGGAATCGTAGAAGGGCCTTCTTTTTTAGAACAATATGGTTCGGCTTTATTGTTGAGTTTGGCATCTCTAGGATTATTAGGTTATTTTGTAACGACTTGGAATAAGTACGGAATTGACCCGCCTAAGCCAACTCCTTACCCGCTTTTTGCTTCTCCACAAGGCTATTCTCCTTCTTCTTTAAGCTATATTGCCAAGGAGGGCTATGAAGCGAATAAAGTAACCGCCTCGATTATTAACTTAGCGATTAATGGCTATTTACGCATTGATGAAAGGGTAGAGAATGGATTTTTGTCTAAAAGTAAGACCTACACTTTAACTCAATTGAATAGTGATTTAACAGAATTGTTTCAAGAAGACCGAGCGTTAATGGCTCAATTATTTGCCAATGGTAAAAAAGTGACGATAGATGGTTCTTATGAAAAGCCTGTAAAGATGGCTTATGAAGCGCATCAGAATAATATCTTAGCCCAGCATGAAGGTTTTGTTAAAGAAGGAAATAATAGACAATTTTTAGTCATTCCAATAATCGCTAGTTTTCTGACGATCATTGCAGCCGTATTTATGATGAATCGGACAGGAACAGAAATGGATGGAGTCGGACTAGCTTTACTCTCTGTTGTCTTTATTGGTTTACCTGCCTTGATTCTATTTGCGATATTTTCTTCCAAAGGAAAAATTCCAGCAGGACTCAAAAGTTTTGCTATTCCTTTTTTAATGTTTGTCATTTTTACTGGGGGAACGCCGCTGTTTATGGGCTTAACCGAGTTGAAAGGCACTTTATTTAGCCTATTTAATGGCGCAAGCATTAATGCTGTTGCATTAGGATTATTCATTCCTACTGCTTTAATCTCTATTATTATTTATGGTTATTTAATTAAACGACCGACCGAAGCAAAATTAAAATTACAATCAGAAATAGAAGGTTTTAAAATGTATTTGGAAATGGCGGAAAAAGATAGAATGAATCTATTAAATCCACCAGATAGAACCCCCGAACATTTTGAAGCGATGTTACCTTTTGCCTTTGCCTTAGGTGTCGAACATAAATGGTCTTCTATCTTCAAGTCTATCTTAGAGGCAGCCGCCTATACACCAACGTGGTCCAATAATCGACATATTTATACCACACATCACTTTTCTTCAGAATTTAGTCGTTCTGTGGTCGGTGCAGCAACGCCTCCTCCTCCTCAAAATAGTGGTGGGGGGGATTATGGTGGTTTTAGTGGTGGTGGTGGCTTTTCTGGCGGCGGCGGTGGCGGCGGCGGCGTTGGAACTTGGTAAGATTACTTATGAATCTTCCCAAATTGATAAAAGATACCTTTGTCTAAAGGACTCCAAAGTGGCGCTCGTACGCCACTTTTTTTTAGCCCTTTATTCACCCAAGTATTGCAAGTGGCAAAAGCGTGATATTTTCCGACGGCTTGGTAAAAAATATCATTTGGGGTATAACCAACATCCTCGATTAACTGTGCTTTTTGCCGGGTACCAACTTTGAAATAGCCTATAATATATTGGCATAATTGAAGATACTGCGTCTCGGAAATTAGGGTCTTTTTTACATTCATCGTAGCAAAAGGCAATTGATTATAGGCAGTAATATGCAAAATCGTAGGCGTTGGTAAAAATAAGGTTGCCAAGCCCATCTTAATCGTTAATTCACTCCACGTTCCAATGTCTAAATGAACGGCTTTATCTCCCCAACCAATGCCTAAATAGGTGTTCTTCGTTATCCCTAATTCAAAATTAGTATCCTCTATAATGGAGGTCCAATCAAACACTTCATTTTTAGCAGGTAGAATAAAATCGGTATGCATACCATTGGTGCTTAAATGTAATTCAATGCCAGTTAATGGGGGCTTAAATTTTTCATTGACTGGAATAAAATTACTGATAAACGCTATTAAAAAATAGAGTATGATTGGCCCAAGAAGGAATAATAGGATACTTAGAATGGTACTTAAAATCATTTATTTAGTGCTATTCGACTGTTTTGCTGCAATATACACGTTCTTTGACAATTTTTGTAAAACGTAGCTCAGCCATTCTTGTCTGAGAATATAATGGTTCGATTCTCAGACAAGAATGGCTGAGCTACATTTTCTTAATGTAAAAATTGTCAAAGAGCTACCCACCATTCTTAATCCGAATAATTCGCCCATTCGGTTCATCCGTCAAAATATAGAATTGTCCTTCTGGACTTTGCACCGCCTTTCTAGTTCGATGACGTTCATCTACAAATAATTCTTCCACACTTTTAATGGTTTCCCCTTCGACGACAATGCGCCAAAAGTTACCACGAGACAAACCTGGGACAATTAAATTGTTTTTCCATTGGGGAAATTCGGTGCCAGTATAAAAAGTTAATCCTGTTGGGGCAATGGTTTTATACCAAGACCACATCGGCATGGTAAAATCTAAATCCAATTTTGGAGGAACATAGCCACCTCTATATTTGCCTGTACTTACAATTGGCCAGCCGTAGTTTGCACCATATTCCAATAAGTTTAATTCATCTCCTTGAATCGTCCCATGTTCAGAGAACCAAATATTGCTTGTTTTAGGGTCTACTGTTAAACCTTGTGCTGCACGAATACCAGCCGCATAGATTCCTTTTACAGCATTTTCGCCAAAATCTGGATTATCATCGGGGATACTGCCATCTGGATTCAAGCGATAAATTTTCCCTCGCATATCTGTCAAATCTTGTGCGATAGGCATTTCTGGTTGTAGCGCATCTCCAAATAGGCGTTCGCCTACCGTGATGTATAACTTATCATCAGTTCCGAAGATCATGCCACCGCCAAAATGAAAGAGTCCATCCGCATAGGGTAGGGCAATTAGTAGGGTTTGGACATCTACTAAGGTATTATTTTGTAATTTACCTCGGATAACTTTGGTTGCGTATTTCTTTTCTTTTTCCGAAACGTAGGAAACGTAAACCCATTGGTTTTGGTCAAAATTAGGGTCAAGTTTTACTTCCAAAATACCCGCATTATAGCGCCCTTTAAACCCATTCGTACCTGTTGGATAAGTACCTAGTGGATAATCACTAGCTACGACTACTAAACTATCTGCCACATCTGCTGGAAAACCTTGAATCACTATTTTTGCTTTAGTAACTAAATTAACTTTTAATAAATCGCCATCTTTTTCAGCGACTAGTGCTTCGTCTTCTGATAGGAAGGCCATACTCCAGGGACGTTTTAAACCTTCCATAACCGTTTCTTTAGCAGGTTGAATAGATTGACTAGTGGTAGCTATTTCATTTTCTTGATTTATTTTATCGTATTGGCAAGTAATGAAAACTAAGGCAAAAAGAAAATTAAGTAGTATTATTTTTGATAAATTTGACATAATTTAAAATGTATAAGAGCATTATAAGCCCAATTGATTTGAATACTTTAAGCATTGACAAAACGTTTTTATTTTTTAGTAACTACTCAGTTTGTGAGGAGAATAGCGGATAAAATGCTTCCATAACTTTTGTTTTCCATTTACCAGAGGCTTGATAGCGTACTATTGAACCTCCCCAAACTGTATTTGGATAATCAAAAGTTTGCTTGATGAATAGGTTAATATGCGGATAAGTAAGTGTCTGAAGTGCAGTTTCCATCGGGATCCATTTGACTTCTCCTAAAAAAGAGGGCACTTTCAACTGCCCGTTTACATAATTACAACTATAGATATTTCTAACAGACAGAACAGTTTTTGTAGACGTTTCACTCCTCATTGAAAACATCCCTTGTAATTCTGGAGTTGAAACCGTAATGCCATAGGTAGAAGCAACGTCTTGTAATCCTTCTTTGATAAATTGTAAACTATCTTGATAAAACCCAGGAGTTACCCAGATGTCGGTATCTTTGAATTTAGCAATTAACAATTCTTGCTTTTGATTATAGATTAATAATCTATGAAAAACAGATACATTATTACTTTCTTGAGCAAATAGAGAGGCAGACCAAATCAGTAATAAAAATAAGATTAATTTTTTCATTAATTAATTTTTTAACAAAATGCTTTAAACACGCTGTCGGATTTTGAATTAATAATTAGCAGTCGCCTTTGAATCCATTTTAGGAATCACCAACATATCATATCTTGTAAACATCCTATACAACCCATCAGTTATGACATAATTTCCGTAATAAAATTCTTTGACAAAGGGTCGTAGGTCTAGTAAAATCCATTCTTCTTTTTTACCTAATTGTACCAATTCTTTAAATTTCTTATTGAAACCATCGGTTGCTTGAGATAAATCTTTTACGGCCTCACCATCGTTATAGAATCTTCTCACAAAGCCAATAGCTAGGCTTTTCTTTTCATGATAATCTGCCAATTCATACAACATATTACCAACGCCAAATGCACCACCACCAGTCATACTTTTTGATAAATGATTTCGATACATTTTGAGAAATAGTTTATCTTTTTTAAAATCAAAATTTTCCTTTTTTAAATCTTCCGCTAATTTCCGCTTATCTTGTTTGGCACTCCAAACATTTTTTTCATAATACTGCTTATTTCCATACATTCCCCAATATTCAATACTTTGTTGGATGGCTGTTACCGTCGCCTTATTTCCTTCACAAATGGTCATTTTATCTAAGAAGTCATTGAAGGATTTATCCGATTTAATTTGAGAGATGAGTTTGAATACTTCGTCGCTGTTATGCGCCTCAACAGCGGCATATTGTTGGTCTAAAAAAGCAATTGTTTCACGATATAAACCTTGGTAGGTTTGCTTATTGTTTGGAAGCAGGTTATCGTATAAATTATCTGCCAACATTTTATAACTTGTCCAAGGTTCTACTCCTACGGATAAAAAAGACCAGCCACGATTATGGGCATTTTCTATAGATTGGATGGCCTCTAGGTTTCTTAATTCTAAAATGGGTACAAAAGTGCTTCCTTTTTTTTCTAGTAAATACTTTTGATTAAGCGCTTTAATTCTTTGACTAGTCAACTCGGAATTCCTAGCCATTTTATTGATTAGTTGGCCAGCACCACTTCCAGTTTCCAGAACCATTTTTTTATAGTTGTTTTGGTCTAATTCATTGATCAAGGTATTGGCAAAATGATGCTCTAATTTAGACCCTGCATCTTCGCCTAGCATTGTAATATGTGCATCGGCTATGGCTTTAGACAGTATTTTACCACCTTCTCCTTGAAAACCATCGGCTTCAATCGAAAAAGTATAGCTAAATTTTTCTAAATCTTGGAGGGTAATCGAATCTTGTCCAAAAGCATTTTGTTGAAAATTTAAAAAGAAAACACCTAAAAGAAGTATGATTGAATTTTTCATTTTACTATTATTTTTTATTAAAGAAATGTACAAGTCCATAAATTGGATAGTATTACTTAAATGAGATATACGTTATATGGGATAAATTTGTGATTCTGAAACTGTACGGGCGACCATAAGGGAAAAACTAAATTTTTTGCTCCCACCAATAGCTAGCGGCTCAAATCAGAAGTACTATGACTCAATTTATTCCTGCCTCGTCCCTAATGTCTTGTTAATCTTGTCTGGAATTTAATGTGAATCTGTCTTTTTTCTAAGCTGGATTCGTTTGTATCCAAGAACTACTTTTGTTGTAATTCTTTTTCCGTTTTCGCTCGATTGGTCGCAATCTTATCTACAATGTACCAACGATCCTCCAATTTCATCATGTTAAAATAGTCAGTATACAATCGGTCGGCGGTATGTATCTTACATTTAGCAGCAGCAATATTGCCCGTTACATCAATGGAAACAACTCGTCCTCCAGCATTTTCTCTTCTTGGCCTAGGCTTAAAAAAGTTCAAATATTTAGCTCGGTCGAATATTAAAACTTTTTCGTCTTTGACATTTTTTAATTGGCAGGTAGCGTGCATGGCTTTTCCTAATAAAGTAGTATCTCCCGTCATCCAACCTTCAAAATAAATATTGATGGTTTCTGTAATTAATGCTTTTTCTGCTTGTATTTCAGGAGTCACTTTTTGAGTAGAACTACAAGCCGTTACGATACAAATAAGGGTACATAAATAAAAGAATTTCTTTTTCATAAGAATTTGATGTTTGATAATTTGATAATTAATTTTCACAACACGAAATTCAGAGAAAGGAAGGATTTTACCTAAAAAAAGACGGTTTGAGCAGTTCGATATTATAAAACCGAACCGTTTTAGGTGTTTTTAACGGTTATTTGCTGTTGAAATTGGGCAGGCGTGACTTTCATTATTTTTTTGAAAGTGGTAAAAAAAGTAGATTTAGAATTGAAACCTACCTCATAACCAACCCCTTCTAAAGATAAATTATGGGGTGTTTCTAATAATTGGCAGGCGGCTTTAATTCGATATTCGTTGATATAAGCATTGAAACTTTTACCCAAATTGTCATTTAGTAATTGAGAAAGTCGGTGGGTTGGAATAGCTGATTTCTCTGCCAAGGTTTTTAATTTGAACTGATTGTCCTTATATAGTTCATTGGTTAGAATCAGCTGATTAAGTTGATTTAAAAGTTGATTGGCTTCTGTTGGGTTAATGACCTTTTTATTGGCATATTTTTTAATGGTTTTTTGTTCAGAAAACTGTGAATTGTCGGTATAGAAATATCCGAAAATAATGAGGTATAAAAAGAAAGAAAAAACCAAAGGACCTGAAATGTAATAAGCATTCGAAAAACCAAAGAAAGCTAAAAAGAAAGCACCTGCAATAATGAAATTTCCCAAATAAATAGCTAATAACCATTTTTCAGCGGGTAGGAGGGCAGTCGTTTTTGAAAGGCTTTTTTTGAAAATAGATACTAAGATATAGCCTGTGGCTACCACTCCAGCAAACCAAGTTCCATAGATGACCTTGATTAAATAACCATTCCAAAATTTAGGATAAATATGGTAAGGACGAATACTACCAGCGATTAAAATAAATGCTAATAGCCCAAGTAACAGCCATTTCCAATTTTTAGGCAGTTGGAGAATATTTTGTAAAACAGATTTTAAATAAAAATATAAAAAAGGGCCAATAAATAGACAGGCAGATAAACCAATTTGTAAATAAATTTTAGGTAAATCAGGATTAAAGTAGAGTAGTACTGATTTGCCAATTCGGATACTTAGTGCTAAAACCAACGCACCCAAAAGGTATTTAGATAAATTTTTTTCTTTATTGGCAAAGAAAAGATACCCACTTAATAGTATCCCATTAAATGCGCCTAAGGCACTAAAAAAGAATAACAGTCCGATCATTTACAAGGATTGAAGTTAAATAAATCGCTAAGATTCCAAAATTCAATTATTTTGAGAACTTTCTTCACGGCTATCTAAATATTTGATTTTTAAAACTGTTCCAATATTAGATTCTGCTGCTCATCAAGAACCTAGTATCAAGTATCCAATGTCCCTACCTCATATTCATCAAAGTTAACTTTCTTAGTTTTTCGGATATATTCCATCGTTCGACCAGGGTAATTATTCGGGACATTACCATTGGCGGATTTATACCAGCTATCTTCTACTGTAGTCCAAATCATATTATTGAGTCGATCTTGAGTAGTTTTGTGATATTTATCAATTACCTCTTTTTTTACCTCTAGGCTTATCCAATTATTTTTTGCTAAGCCCTCAACACATTGAGCAATATAGGTAGCTTGTGCTTCACTCATTACTATAATAGAATTATGTCCTAAATTGGTATTGGGACCATACATGATGAATAAATTAGGAAATTTATCGACCGTCATACCTAAATAATTTTTAGGACCTTCTTGCCAATGATCCTTTATCATTACGCCATCTTTTCCTGTAATATCCAATCCCGCTAAGAATGGATTGGTTTTAAAACCTGTGGAATAAACCAAAGTATCTAAAGTATGTTCCGAGTTATCACCAGCAATTACACCAGTTTCTGTAATGGCTTTTACGCCTCCAATAACCAATTGAACATTTGGTCTTGCTAAGGCTGGATAATAGGTGTCAGAGAATAAAACCCGTTTTGCTCCTAAGGGATAAGTTGGCGTTAAGGCAGCTATGGTTTTAGGGTCTTTGATATGTTCTTTAATATAATCAATTGTTTGTTTTTGAGTAATTTTTCGTAATAAATTATTCCCTTGTTTCATTAAGAAAAATAAAGCACCTCCGGTCAACCAAAGTCGTAAACGGTAAGTGCGTAGTAAAATCGGAAACCTTGCCACTAATTTTTTCTCCCATTCTTTATAAACTCGATCTTGCTTTGGCAACATCCAATTGGCGGACCGTTGAAAAACAACCACCTTTCCTGCTTTTTTTGCAATTTCAGGTATGAATTGTACGGCACTTGCGGCATTTCCAATCACACCAACGGTTTTATTTTCTAACGATACCTCATGATTCCATTGGGCAGAATGCCAACTATTTCCTTTAAATAATTTTTTTCCTTGGAAATTTGGCGTAGAAGGGTGGTGCAACTGCCCAATAGCACTAATCAAAGTTCTCCCATTGTAGGTTGCCCCATCTTTAGTTTGGACGTTCCATTCTCCTATTCCTTCTTGCCATTTTGCCGAAGTCATTTCTTTTTGAAAATGAATGTGTTTATATAGATCGTATTTGGTAGCTACATGCTTGATGTATTCTAGAATTTGCGGTTGCATTGACCATTTATACTTCCAATTAGCATTGGGTTCAAAAGAAAAACTGTATAAAGCAGAAGGGATATCACATTCTGCGCCAGGATAAGTATTTTCTCGCCAAGTGCCACCTACTTCAGTTGCTTTTTCTAAAATAATAAAATCATGGATGCTTTTTTCTTTAAGCTTTATAGCCATTGCTAAGCCTGAGAAGCCAGTTCCTATGATGATACAAGTCTTTGTTTCGTTGGACATGCTTTTTTAATTTTCAATTCTCAATTTTCAAAATATACTTAGGGGAAACTAAAAGGATCGTAACAAAAGATTCAGGAGTTTTATCTTTTAGGTTACTGCAATTTGTCTTCTATCTCGTTTGAAAATTTTCAATTGCAAATTGAAAGTTGCTTTTTTTATACACCTAAAACTTATTATCCTCCTTACATTCCTTTGGGTTTCCGTTGCTTCATAAAGCCAAACATATAACCAGCAATTCTGCGCATTTGAATTTCTTCTGTTCCTTCGGTGATGCGGTACCGTCGGTGATGTCGATAAATATGTTCAAAGGGTTTATGTCTAGAATAACCTATACCACCATGAACTTGCATGGCACGATCTGCTGCTTCACAACATAAACGATTTGACCAATAATTACACATGGATACTTTATCGGAAACGTGAAAAGCGCCATAAGTATCCATTTGCCATGCAGTCTGCCGAATGAAAGCTCTAAGCATATCGCATTGGGTTTGTAATTCTACTAGCGGAAATTGAATCCCTTGATTCGTTGCTAAGGCTTTGCCAAAGGGTTTTCGATTTCTAGCATATTCTACTGCTTCTGCTACACAATATTGGGCAGCACCTAAACTAGAAGCGGCTTGCCTAATTCGATTTTCATTAAAAAAATGTTGGACAATCGCTAGTCCTTTTCCCTCTTCGCCTAAAATCGCACTATTGGGCACTCGAACATCTGTCAAAGAAACCGTACCATGATCCGTAGGCATATTAAACGTCCATAAATACTCTTCAATTTTTAAGCCTTTTGCCTTCATCGGCACTAGGAAAGCAGTAATACCATATCCATCCCCTGCTTTGCCACTAGTTCGTGCAAAAATTAAATCATAAGCGGCAATATGAATCCCGGTATTCCAAGTTTTTGTCCCATTAATCACCCATTCATTTCCTTCTCTTTTCGCATTGGTTTCCATGTGTGTTGCATCTGAACCGTGGTCAGGTTCAGTAATCCCAAAAGCAAATGCTTTGCTGGCATCTGCTTTTAGTAGGCCTTCTAAAAATTCTTCTTTTTGAGCGTCATTACCATACGCTAACATAAGTAAAGCGCCTACAGAATTGCCAACAATAGAATGCTCATTTTGCAAATCATTATGCAACCCTAAGCCTTTTGCCGCTAGATGATCTCGAATAATTGCCATTGCCAAATTAGAGCCATCTTTTCCACCAAATTTTTTAGGCATAGCAAAACGAAAATGACCTGCTTCATCCGCTAAGTTTTTAGCTTCGGCTAGTAACTCCTCCCATTCTGCTTTTGGTGTACCACCATTCTCCCAATCCGTTCTAGTATATTCCCTTCTATGGTCAAAAAAACGGATGTTGTCGTCTTTTTGCTCCAAAGGTTTGATGACTTTTTCTATAAATTCATCTAGTTCTTTGAGGTAGGCGGATAGATGTGGTGGTATTTCGAAATTCATTGTATCTTATTTGTACCGATAGCTAAAAATTTATTAAGGATTTATTTTAGTCCAAAAGATAAATTCCCGACAAGCTTTAAAATACCCAAGGTAGGGATAAATTATTACCTTTACATAATATTTTCAGTAGGAAAAATGTAAAAAATGACTAGAGTTACCCCAATTATCGCATTTGGCTTTTTATTAATGATGAACGCATGTACAACTAAAGTTAAATCAGTTGTAAATGAAACCGTTACGCCCGAAATTAAGGACCTAAAAGAATGGCAGGAAACAAGAGTTGAGGAAATAACAGCTTCTGGAGGTTGGATGTCTTTAGCGGGGTTATACTGGCTGAAAGAAGGAAAAAATACTTTTGGCAGTAACCCTTCCAATCAAATCGTATTTCCTGAAAATGCACCTGCTACTATTGGAATATTTGAATTAGAAAATGGTGTTGTTAATATGACTATCGAAGAGGAAATTGCGGTGAAATTAGGTGCAGATTCGCCTAAAAGTATTGTATTAGTACCTGATAAAGTAGGAAATCCAACAACGCTGCAATTGGGCAGTATGAGTTGGTATTTAATTCAAAGAGAAAACCGTTTTGGCATTCGGTTAAAGGATAGCGAAAATCCAAAAATAAAGACTTTTAAAGGGATTGAACATTTTCCTTATGCCGAAAATTGGAAAGTTCCAGCAGAATTAAAACGGGCGACCAATCAATCAACGATTACACTAAGAAATGTGATTGATATGGATGTGACGATGAAACTAGAAGGCTATCTACATTTTAAAATAGCTAATAAATCCTACCGTTTGGAAGCGATGGATGGGGGAGAAGCTGCCTACTTTATCATTTTTGCGGATGAAACAACAGGCATGAAAACTTATGGTGCAGGCCGATACTTGTATGTGCCTAAAGCAGATGTCATTGGTAAAACAGTCATTGATTTTAATAAAGCGCATAATCCCCCTTGTGCTTTTACAGATTTTGCGACTTGTCCCTTACCTTCGGTCACGAATCGGCTTGATTTGTCTATTTTGGCAGGAGAGAAGGATTATCATTGATTGATTGATTGATTGATTGATTGATTGATTGATTGATTGATTGATTGATTCCTCAACCGTATAACAATTTACCCATATAACTATTGTCATTAACTTAGGTTTGCTTTATCTAATTTTTCAACTACTTACCGTCTTTTTTACTAATGAAACCTGTCTTATTGTTCTTGAAAAAACATTGGTATCCACTCTTTAAGTATGCCGTATATTTGTCTGTTTTATCAAATGTCTTTTTATTCCTAAAAAAGGAATTGGCTGCATCTGCACATCGGTTTGGTGCTGACTTTTCTATTTTTCAAGTTTTTGAAGCCTTTACCTCGACCTTAGATACTGCAGCTTGGGTTGTATTATTATTGCTTTTTGAACTAGAGACCTATATTTTGCCCAAATCTGCGCTGACGCCTACTTCGACTAGAATAATAAGAATAATTACAGGGTTGTGCTTTTTGATGATTTGTACTTCTTTTTTAGGCTATTTGCAAAGCTATTTCTGGTTACAAGGGTATGCAGAAATTGACATAAACAATCTATGCGAAGTAATTGGTCAATCTTGGATGATAGAACTGGATGAGTTCAAAACGATAGAGTCAGGCACCTGTGCTGGATTAGCGGAAAGTACTACCTTCTACAAGCATGCTAGCAAAGCTATTTATACTGATGATGTGTTTTTGAAAGCCACGAATTGGTTGGCGGGGATCAATGTATTAAATTCTATTTCTTGGATCTTAGTGGTCATTTTATTAGAAATAGATGTCATTTTTAGGCAACAAAAACAAACAACTAAGTTTAGTAACTACTTCAAAAATATGCTTTATCTTTCCTTACTGCTCTGTGCCATTTATTGGGGAATTTATGGGGATTTTTTAGAATTTTGGGATGCATTTTTATGGATAGTTGCCTTTGTTTTTATAGAACTGAACTTATTGGGATGGGGGAATCAAAAGCAGCCTGGGCTTCCAGCCCGAATAGAAAATCATAAATCTGCTTAATTTACATAAGGTAAGCATTATGAAGAAGAGAGAAGATAGGCTTTTACAGGTTTATAGAAGAGGAATCTATTAAAATTTTAACTGCTTTTTGTGATTTCTAAGAATCTGTCTCGCTTCTCCGCAACTTAATTAGACGCCTAAGCTACCAAAACAAAAAATCCCTTCACCTGTAATTGTTGAAGAGATTTCTTGTAAAAAGCGCTTAACTGAGATAACAAGCATGCTACTCGGACTGGAAGCCCACACTATTTTTTTTCTATTGCGTTCGCCGCTGAATTTCATCTCGAATTTTGGCGGCCTCTCGATAATCTTCTTTATCTAAAACAGATTGTAATAATTTTTGTAAGTCCTCTGTAGATCGTTCGGTTAATTCTACTTGCTGAGCAGAACGTTTCCTATTTTTCTTTTTGGTGGGAGATGGTGAATCCACTTCATCTGCATCTTCTAAAATCACACCCGCAGCATCTAGAATAAATTCGTAGGTATAAATAGGGCATTCAAATCGAACAGCCATTGCCAAAGCATCAGAAGTTCTGGAATCAATTTCTAAAACCTCTCCATCTTTTTCACAAACCAATCGGGCGTAAAAAATACCATCCAATAGATTATTAATCACAATTTCTTTCAGTACAATATTGAAAGTATCCATTGAATTTTTGAACAAATCATGTGTTAAAGGCCTGCTAGGGGTCATTCTTTCCATTGCAACCGCAATTGCTTGTGCTTCAAAACCGCCAATGACTATAGGTAACCTTCTCACGCCATCTTGTTCACCTAATACGACCGCATAATTATGCGAGTGCGTTACGCTGTGGGAAAGGGCTACTATATCCAGTTCAATTTTTTTCATAAATCGCTTGTTTGTCTAAAATTGCTTGTGCAATTGTTTTTCTAACACTACTTTAACGGAGAAAGACAGCAAATATAGTGTAAATTTTATATTTTAAAAACACTAATTTATTTTATTCTAATTTGAATTAGAAGGATTCAAAATCTTTTTCAAATTAAATTTAAAACCATTAAAAAAGGATTTTAGCCCAATGTAACCGATTGAA
Source organism: Saprospiraceae bacterium (assembly GCA_965277445.1). Lineage (GTDB taxonomy): Bacteria > Bacteroidota > Bacteroidia > Chitinophagales > Saprospiraceae > JAFMDF01. The sequence continues at coordinate 2,674,887 of CBDICY010000013.1, forward strand.
TTAAATTAAAAATACAATAATATCTGAAAATCACAAAAAATAAATTGCAGAATTTTCTCTAGTATATTAGTAGGTTTAATCTTCCTGATTTCTACGGGTTGGCAAATTTACAAATTCTCTTTTGAATCGACAATAGGAAAGAAAGTGTCATTCAATAAGAAGGGCGGAAAATTATGGGAAGGAGCATCTATTTTGTTTAGTTATTTTTTACTACTCCCTTACCTTTTTTGAATATTTTCTTTTTGTTAGACCATTGGTACAAACAAGTCAGGCTAAAAAACCGTAAAATAGGAAAACAAAAACCAATCAAATCATGAGAATATGGACATGCTTATCTTTCTTGTTTTTACAACTACCTTCTTTTTGCCAAGATACGTACCATGTTCCTAGATTTTGGAGCAAAGTGTCAACTGTGGAAAAACAAGAAAATAGTAGTTCAAATGGTTCATTGTATCGGTTAGATCAAACAGCATTAGAAAAAGCCTTGTTGAAGGTGCCAAATAAGGCGAATGAAGGTTTGACAACCAGCAAAACGGTTATTACTTTTCCTTTGCCAAATGGAGTTTATCAGTCGTTTTTAATTGAAGCTGCCAATAATTTTCACCCAAATCTTGCCCAATTATATCCCGAAATCAAGGCATTCAGAGGAAAAACACTAGATAATTCAGGAACAACTATTCGATTTGATCTTAGCCAAAAAGGTTTTAGTGGAATGATGCATTCCAATCAAGAGGGAGTATTGTTTATTGATAATTTGATAACGGATCAACCCAATCATTATAAAGTTTATGCTAAAAAAGACTTACTTCCTACTGCCTTTGAATGTGAGGTACAAGCGCTAAAAAATGAATTAAATGCGACTCCTTCATTCAACCGAAATAGTGCTGGCGATTGCCAATTGCGAACTTTTCGTTTAGCTTTAGCTTGTACAGGAGAATATACCGCTTATCATGGTGGAACAACAGCAGATGCTTTGACTGCCATGAATAGTACTTTGACCATCCTTAATGGCGTTTATGAAAGAGAGGCCGCCGTTACCTTTGAATTAATTCCTAATACGACTGATTTAATCTTTTTGGATGCCAACTCTGATCCTTATACGAATGATGATCTAGGAGATATGTTAGGAGAGCATCAAACAGTTTGTGACACTCGAATAGGAGCAACGAACTACGATATTGGCCATGTGTTTGGAACGGCTTTAGGTGGTGTTGCTTTCTTGGGCGTAGTTTGTGAAGATGCTTTTAAAGCGGGTGGTGCTACAGGATTTATTAGACCCGAAGGGCCACTCTTTGCCATTGATTTAGTAGCACACGAAATAGGCCATCAATTAGGGGCTACGCATACCTTTAATGGAGATGAAGCCGCTTGTGCAGGAAGTAATCGAAGCAATGAAACAGCTGTAGAACCTGGAAGCGGCTCGACTATTATGGCGTATGCGGGTATTTGTCCTCCTCAAAATATCCAAGACAACTCTGACCCTTATTTTCATGCGATTAGTTTGGAACAAATGCATACTACTTTTAATAGGACAGATTGTGCCAATTTTCCTTTGAATTTTAGTAATACTGCACCTGAAGTTAATACTTCCGATGCTGCTTATATCATTCCTCCTTCTACGCCTTTTGTCCTAACTATGGCTGCGGATACAGAAAATAATAGCCCATTGACGTATACTTGGGAGCAGATGGATAATGGAATAGCTGCTCAACCACCATTGTCTACAAATAGAGTAGGCCCTCTATTTAGAAGTTTACCACCAAATAGTGCTCCAACCAGATATTTTCCCAATTTAAGGGATTTGACCCAAAATATTTCTTCTATTTGGGAGGTGTTACCAAGTGTGGGCAGAATCATGAATTTTCGTGGAACGGTTCGAGACAACCAATTAAATGGAGGATGTACGAATGAGACTAATGTTCAAATTGAGGTAATTAATGGAACGCCTTTCAAAGTTTTAAGCCCCAATATAAGTGCTATTTGGGAGGCAGGAACAGAAAAAAGAATAACTTGGGAAGCAGGAAGCACCAATCAAAATCCGATTAATACGACAGGAGTTGATATACTTTTATCTTTGGATGGTGGGCTGACTTATCCAATTGAAGCGGCTAATAACCTTCCAAATATAGGCGAAGGAATTATTTTAGTCCCTAATATAGCCTCAACCTCCGTTCGGTTCATGGTAAAAGCCAATGATAATATTTTCTTTGATATTTCGGATCAAAATTTGGAAATCACGAAGCCAGCCAATGATTTTGAATTAACTGTTTTGTCTAATCAATCAGTTTGTGTTCCAGAGGTAGCAGTTTATGACATTATTTTATCAGAAACGGGTACTTTTTCAGAAACTATTCAATTAACAACTAACAATTTACCAGATGGCGTAATTGCCACTTTTTCAAACGATCAACCTAGAGTGCCAAGTACCGTCCAATTATTGGTCGAAAGCGCAAATTTACCTGCTGGTAATTATACCTTTACTTTGATTGCTACTGGATCGACTGGCGAAAAATCCAGAACCTTAAATTTGGAAATTGCTCCGACTATTCCCGCAGCAGTATCGCTCCATAATCCGCTGAATAATTCCCAGAATATTTCCACCGCACCTACTTTTAGTTGGCAAGCAGATAAAATAGCGGCAAGTTATCAAATTGAAATAGGAGAGGAAATAACTTTCGCTAATCCTATTTTTATCCAATCGAATATAGTAGATACGTTCTATACGCTTACCCAAAAACTAGTGAATGATACCCAATATTTCTGGCGAGTAAGTGGAGAAAATGCTTGTGGCGAAGGAATACCCTCACCTATTAATAGTTTTCAGACGGTTAATGAGACTTGTGCGACTTTTAAACCGACTGATCTACCGTTGGAAATTTCTCCCTTTTTTACAGCAACCGTTAGATCTGAAATAACTATTCCCGATGCAGGCGAACTATTAAGTATCCAAGTTTCCAATGTGCAAATTGAGCATTCTTTTATAAGTGATCTAGTGGTAGAATTAGAAAGTCCTACAGGAACTAGAATCAAACTCATTGATAAAATATGTGGAGAAGAAATGGACTTAAACTTAAGTTTTGCTAATGAAGCAGGAACAATCTATTCTGATATTTCTTGTCCACCTACCAGTAGTGCAACGGTTCAACCATTAGCCTCCTTAAACGCCTTGATGGGAACAGAAGTGCAAGGAACTTGGGCTTTAATTGTTCAAGACGTAGAATTATTGGATGGTGGTATGCTGAATCAATGGGGATTGGATATTTGTTATAAACTAGCCAAACCTTTCCGATTTACCACCGAAAAAACTTCCGTAAATTGTGCAGGTGGAAATGATGGAACTGCTACTATTTTACCTACGGGAGGATCAGGGAGTTACCAATATTTGTGGAGCAATGGCGCCACCAGTACGAGTTTAGAAAACCTACAAGCTGGAATTTATGGAGTGACCATTTCAGATGGTGAGCAAACTGAAGATACAACGATTATGATAGAAGAACCCTTGCCGCTTTCAATAGATTTTATAAAAGAAAAATCAGGCTGTATTGGCGAAAATAATGGCGCATTGATTACCAATGTATTTGGTGGTACTGGGGCTTATCAATATCAATGGTCGAATGGAGCTATTTCTAGCAACCTTAGTCAACTAAGAACAGGTGTGTATTCCTTAACAATTTCCGACGAACTTGGCTGTATCTTAGTTGATTCAGTAAATATAGATGCCTTTCCGGTTATCGAATTGGCAATAGAAACGTTGGTAAACCCAAGATGCCCAACTGATACTACAGGTAGCGCAAGTATTATTTCAAACGATCTTTCGGGAACGATTAATTACGAGTGGTCGAATGATTTAATTGGGGCGATTCAGGATAGTTTGCCCATTGGAACTTATCTCATAGAAGCAACGGATTTGAATGGTTGCCAAGGTGAATTAATGCTTAGTATTAATCGGGAATTTGACGAAGTACCGCCTGTTTTAGTCTTAAATTCAACGACTATTTATTTAGATGAAAATGGAGTAGGGGAACTGCCTATTTCAGCTATAGATACAGGGAGTTTTGATGATTGTGGAGGTTTAACTTTAAGCGTAACACAAGAAGTATTTGATTGCCAAAATATAGGCATTCGGAATATTGGAGTAAGTGGTAAGGACGATGCAGGAAATGAAACGATCAAGGAGATTAATGTAATTATTGTGGATACTTTTGCACCTGTTTTTGAATACCTTGATTTTATTCAAATTGCTGGTTGTCAAACAATTACTACAAACGTTTACCCAAAGGCCATTGATAATTGTGGAACGGTGAATGTGCAACTTTTAATGGCAGGAGAAGATGGATTTGAGCCAGATACGACGATGCTATCTTTTAGGGCAGTTGATGGAAATGGAAATGAAGCTTTCTGTTATATACCAATATTTCGAGAGATTGCATTAACGGTTTTGAGTGATGTCCTTTCCCCAACTTGTACGGATGAAAATGACGGAGAAGCTACCTTACTTTTGTTTGGAGGTCAAGCTCCGTATAGTTATTTGTGGAATGACCCTGACAATCAAAGGACTTTTACTGCAACGAATTTAGCAAGTGGGGATTATGAGGTAACCATCACAGATAATACAGGGTGTATTTTTATAGAAAGTATTTCAATTGAAAACCCTACACCCATCACTATTACTGACTCGATCATAACAGCTGATATTAATGGGACAGCTAATGGAAGTATCCAAATAACAGCTAGTGGTGGCACGGGAATGCTGCAACCCATTTGGTTTAAAGACGATTTATTGGTGGGGGCTGATTTTACTTTAGATAGCTTGTCGGCGGGCGTGTATCAATTGAATTTAACCGATGAAAATGGTTGTCGGACCTCCCAAATTTTCCAAGTTGATATGCTGACCAGTACCCCAATTTTTTCTATGGTAGAATCGCTTACGCTTTACCCCAATCCAACCAAAGAGATTTTTACAGTAGATTTATCTCTTTCAACTCTTCAAAATTTTTCCTTGACCCTCATTAATTTATTAGGCGAAGTTGTTATTCCATCGGCAGGTTTTAAAGGAAAAGGAGGGCAATATATTTTTGACCTAGGAAATTTTGATAATGGAGTTTATTTGTTTAGAATTGAAGGGACAAGTGGTGTTTTGACCAAGCCAGTTGTTTTGATGAAATAGAAGATTTATTTGAGGTTGCCATGTTGCCATATTTTATCGACAATAAGGCAACATCGTAAAACCAAATAGAAAAGGTGTTCCGCCAGTAGCAAAACACCTTTTTATAAGATTCGATTGAATCTCTCTTCTCAGACTAAGCAGGCGCTAAAGCCTTATTTTTAGCACGTTTTCTATCGTGATCTTTCAAGAAGGTCTTTCTTAAACGAATAGATCCTGGTGTTACTTCTACGTACTCATCTTCTTGGATATATTCTAAAGCTTCTTCTAAAGTGAATACAATTGGTGGTACAATCTTTACTTTCGCATCGTTACCAGCAGATCGCATATTAGACATCTTTTTTGTTTTGGTCAAGTTAATCACCAAATCACCTGGACGACTATTTTCTCCAACTACTTGCCCTTCATAAATCTCTTGGTTGGCAGTAATGAAAAACTTACCTCTTTCTTGTAAGTTATTAATAGAGAAAGGAATCGCTTTTCCTTGTTCCATACTAATCAACGAACCGTTAATTCGACCTGGAATTTCTCCTTTATGCTTTTGAAATTCTTTGAATCGGTGCGTCATAATTGCTTCACCAGCAGAAGCAGTCAATAAATAACTTCTTAAGCCAATAATCCCTCTTGATGGAATCTCAAATTGTAATAATTGACGACCACCTTTTGGTTCCATTGACAACATCATCCCTTTACGCTTCGTCACCGCTTCGATCGCCTTTCCTGAAGTTACATCTGGAATATCTATGGTCAACTGCTCAATCGGTTCGCAAGTCACACCATCAATCTTTTTCATGATTACCTGCGGCTGTCCGATTTGTAATTCGTAGCCTTCTCTTCTCATTGTTTCAATCAATACCGCTAAGTGTAGTACTCCACGACCAAATACTCTAAAAGAATCAGCAGACTCGGTAGGTTCTACTTTCAATGCTAAATTCTTTTCCAACTCTTTTTCTAATCTATCTTTAATATGTCTAGAAGTAACATACTTTCCTTCTTGTCCAAAAAATGGCGAGTCATTAATGGTAAACAACATCGACATCGTTGGCTCATCAATCGCAATCGTTGCTAAAGCTTCTGGATTTTCTACATCTGCTACTGTATCGCCAATTTCAAATCCTTCAATTCCTTGAATCGCACAAATATCTCCTGCTTTTACGGAATCGACTTTTGCTTTGCCTAAGCCCTCAAACGTAAATAAACCACGAATTCTATGCTTCTTAACTTCTCCTTCTTTATTGATTAACGCAATATCTGTATTGGTTTTTAATTCCCCTCTTACCAACCTCCCAATCGCCATTCTTCCCGTAAAGTTAGAATAGTCTAAAGAAGTCACTAACATTTGAGTCGTACCTTCTTCAATTTTTGGTGCAGGAATATTGGCGATAATAGAATCCAAAAGTGGCGTGATATTATCCGTTTGTTCCGTCCAAGTGGTATTCATCCAACCATATTTGGCGGAACCATAAATTGCTGGGAAATCTAATTGTTCTTCCGTTGCATCCAAATCACACATCAAATCAAATACCGCCTCGTGTACCTCTTCTGGCGTACAATTTTCTTTATCTACCTTATTGACAACGACTAAAGGCTTCAAACCTAATTCGATTGCCTTAGATAAAACGAATCGAGTTTGTGGCATTGGTCCTTCAAAAGCATCAACCAATAAGATAACGCCGTCTGCCATGTTTAATACCCGCTCTACTTCTCCACCAAAATCGGAGTGACCAGGCGTATCAATAATGTTGATCTTCACTCCTTTGTAAGTGATAGATACATTCTTAGAAACGATCGTAATCCCTCTTTCTCTTTCTAAATCATTATTGTCCAAAATTAATTCGCCAGGCTTTTCGTGATCGCCAAAAAGCTGTCCTGCTAAAATCATTTTGTCTACCAAGGTCGTTTTACCATGATCGACGTGGGCAATAATTGCAATATTTCTAATATCCATTTCTAAGTTTGAATTGACAAATCGACAAAGTCAATAGTGAATAATTTATTTTTGGCAAATGCATCTATTTATGGTACACCCCCAAAACGGGCGCAAAGATACATTCTTTTGACAGATGATGCTTGAAAAGTAACGAAAAATGACTTTAAATTACTGTTAATAAACGGATTAGTGGCTAAAACGAGGGGCGGATAAATTTAAGTTGTTAAGTTGCGACATTAGCCATACATTATCTAGTTTGTAAATTGGTAAGGATTGACGTTTTTTAATTGGTAAAAGTCGGTAATATTAGAATAAAAGTATTTATTTTACTTTAATTAATATTTAATACAAATGTTGGATGGTCTACTATTTTAATTAAAAATAATTTCTTTTTTCTTTAAAAATTATTCCTTTTGGACTCTTTTGTACCTCTTATTCTAATTTTTGAAATAAAAATTCCACTCTACGATTCTTTGCCTTCCCCTCAGTCGTTGAATTATCAGCGATAGGCGAAGTTTCCCCTTTGCCAATAGGAAGAATTTTAATGGCTGGATTATCTATTCTTTTTTCCAACTCTTTCGCTACCACTTGTGCTCTTTTTAAGGAAAGTAATTGGTTGGCTTCCAAATTACCTACATTATCGGTATGTCCAATTACGGTGATATTTGTTGGTTCGGATTGAGCTATATTTTGAGCAACTTTATGAATGTCGGCAATGGCGGCTGCTTTTAATTCAAATTTTCCTGTTTCAAAAAGAATACTGCTTTCGAGAGTGATTTTTTCTGGAGTAGTTGGCGTTTTATCTTTTTGTATATTGACTATTTTTTTCTTCTTTTTTTCTGGTTTAATAGGACAAACAGCAGGTTTTCCTATAATTTTAGCATCTAAAATCAAGCCATATCGATCGGGCATTCCTTGAAAATACCAGACTTTAACGGGGTAATTACCTGCTGTTAATACGATAGAATCTTGTTTCATCCGCATCTGATGACCGCCATCATTATCAATAATTAAGGTAGAATCAATCCATAAAATGGAACCATCATCTGAACTTAAACTAAATTCATAACAGGCAGTTAGCGGTATTTCCACTTCTGCGTCTAAAATCATCGCAAACTTTATTTTTTGTTGGACGCCTGGAAAGTTTCTTTCGTTGATAGCTGTTTCTGGAATATTGAGTTGTTTCAATCCAATTTTGCCAATTTTTTCATAGTTATAAATATTTTCTCCATACCGTTCTTGTAAGCTAATATAGGTTTTATCGCCAATTTTTCTTTTTACTTTAGGCATTTTATAAACGGTTCCCACAAAAGGCGTGAAGACAGGGTGGGGCGGTTTAGTTAGGTTTTGACTAAATATTAAGGATGGAAGTAAAAGAAGAGGTGTAATTATTAGCTGGCTCGTATATTTCAAATTGTTTGGATTTTTTATGATCAATGAAGTGCTAGTTTGTTTGGTCTACTTACATAATCTTGTTTTTCTATAAAGTAACAATTTTTGACAAAGTACCGTCGAATTCATTCGACGGTACAAACTACAATTACCATCTTGGAAAAACGATAAATGAGCTATTGATTGAAGGTTAACAAGTCTAAAATTGTCAGAGCCTTTCACACCAGTTGAAAATTGAAAATTGAAAATTTGAAATTGAAAATTTTATTTACCTATCTTAGCTCCTTAAAATAATAAAACAGTCGAATATGAACTTAATCAACAAAACCATTTTTATTGCTTTAATCCTTTTGATGACTTTGCCAACAATGGCGCAACGAAAGAAAAAAAAGGCAAAATCCCAAGCACAAACCCTGCAATTAACGAATACTTCCGTTGATGCAGACCTGTATAAAGGCTTGAAATTTAGAAATATTGGCCCTTTTCGGGGTGGTCGGAGTGTAGCGGTAACGGGTGTTCGAGGCAATCCAATGTTATATTACATGGGGAGTACAGGTGGTGGAATTTGGAAAACAACCGATGCTGGATTGACTTGGGAAAATATTTCGGATGGACAGTTAAAAACGGGTTCTGTCGGTGCAATATCTGTTGCCCCATCTGATCCAAATGTAATTTATGTGGGGATGGGAGAGCATCCAATTAGAGGGGTGATGACTTCTTTTGGAGATGGGATTTATAAATCAACTGATGCAGGGAAAACGTGGACAAATATAGGCTTGCCGCTAACTCGACACATTGCAGCGGTTCGGATTCATCCCTCCAACCCTGATGTGGTGTATGTAGCCGCACAAGGAGCCGCACATGGGCCAACAACCGAGAGAGGAGTCTATAAAACAACCGATGGAGGAGCTACGTGGAATAAAATTTTATATGTCGATGAAAATACAGGAGCCGCAGACTTAAGTATGGATCCAAATAATCCTAGAGTTTTGTACGCAGGTATGTGGGAGCATCGTAGATTCCCTTGGACAGTACAGAGTGGTGGGCCTAACTCTGGGATTTATAAATCTACCGATGGGGGAGATACTTGGGAAGAATTGACGAAAGGCCTTCCTAAAGAAATGGGAAAAGTAGCAGTTGATGTGTCACCAGCAAATTCTAATCGAGTTTTCGCAAATATAGAATCCCATCCAGAAAAAGGCGGTGTTTTCCGTTCTGATGATGCTGGGAAAACTTGGAAACATGTAACTAAAGACAGAGTGACAATTGCTAGAGCTTGGTATTATATTGAAATTTTTGCCGACCCAGTGAATGAAGATGAAGTCTATGTCTTAAATGCACCTGTTTTAAAATCTACTAATGGTGGCGCTTCTTTTAAGCGAATTCCAATTGGGCATGGGGACGAACATGATATGTGGATTAATCCAGATAATCCCCAGAATATTATTGTAGGAAATGATGGTGGCGCAACCATCACTTTTAATGGAGGCAAAACTTGGTCCACCCAAGAAAATCAACCAACTGTTCAGTTTTATAGAGTCATTACCGATAACCAATTTCCATATAGAATTTACGGTGGACAACAGGATAACTCTACGGTAAGTATTGCAAGTAAAGCACAAGGTGGTATCGGCTGGAAAGATTGGTATCCTGTAGCAGGTGGGGAAAGTGCCTTTATCGCCTTTGATGCGGATAATCCTAAAAAAGTCTATGGGGGTACTTATCATGGCATCATGTCCGTTTGGGATGCAGATACAAGGACTCGAAAAGACATTATGGCTTATCCTGTAATTGGTTTGGGTATGGTACCCAAGGATATGAAATATCGTTTTAATTGGAATTCGCCCATCGTTTCTTCGCCGCAAAATCCTTCGGTGATGTTTCATGGGGGTAATAAAGTCCTTAAAACGACGAATGGAGGCATGAGTTGGGAAGAAATAAGCCCAGATTTAACGCGAAATGATAAAAGCAAACAAGGCGTTGGAGGAATTCCATTTACGATAGAAGGAGCAGGTGGTGAAAATTATAACACCCTTAGTTATTTAGAAACCTCTATTCATGATGCCGATGTGCTTTGGGCAGGAAGTGATTGTGGGTTGGTACATATTACCCAAGATGGCGGTAAAAATTGGACAAATGTTACTCCGAACGGATTGGGAGAGGTCATTATTAATGCGATTGATGTTTCGCCGCATGATCCTGCTACGGCTTACATTGCAGCCACGGGCTATAAGTTTAATAATTTCACACCAATGGCATATATGACCAAAGACTATGGAAAAACCTGGACTAAAATTGCTTACGGTTTTGGCAAAGATCATTTTGTAAGAGTCGTGCGTGCGGATCCTAAACAAAAAGATTTACTCTATGCGGGGACAGAAGGGGGCTTGTATTTTTCTAATAATAACGGACAACAATGGCATAAATTTGACTTAAATTTACCTGTTACACCCATTACAGATTTGACCTTTCAAGACAATGATTTAGTCGTCGCTACTTCTGGTAGAGGTTTTTGGATTTTGGATGATTTGGGAGCGATTCAGCAGTCAAAAGGAAGTGTGGGTACTGGAAAGAAAGTTCAATTATTTAGTCCTAAGCCAACCGTGAAAGTCAGCTGGGGCGGAAGAAGCCGTAAATCAAATGTCGGTAAAAACCCTGATGACGGGGTGTTAATTGACTATTATTTACCTAGTAAAATGGATACTTTAGACGTTACCTTAGAGGTTCTAGATTTATCAGGAGCGGTCGTCAGAACTTATAACAACAAAAAAGATAAAAGCTTTAAGCGATATGAAGGTGGTCCTGGCCCGAAAAAAGTATTGCCTACCAAAAAAGGCATCAATAGAATGGCTTGGGACATGAGAAGAAATGCGATTCCAGGCGTACCGAATGTCTTTGTGAATGGCGGCTATGGTGGTTCTTCTGTTGCTCCAGGAAATTATAAAATTAGATTAACAGCCAATGGGGAAGTGGTCGAAACAGAAGCAGTTGTTTTGCCTGATCCAAGATTAAAAGTAACAGCGACGGATTTCACTCAGCAACAACAGTTGTTAACTCAAATAGATGATGTGTTACTCGACATGCATAATAGTGTCAATCGAATGCGCAAAGTGAAAAGCCAAGTAAAAGGATTGAATAAAAGCTTAGCAGATACGCCGAATGCAGATACGTTACGAACCATTGGAAAAGGCATCTTAAAAAATATCACCGCTTGGGAAGAAAATTTAATTCAACCCAATCAAAAAACTTTTCAAGATGTGATTAATTTCCCGAATCAATTAAACTCGCACTTTATGAATTTAAAGAGTAAAATTGATACGCATGATCCTCGGCCAACGGCAGGCGTAAAACTGCGATTGACTGAATTATTGAGCGAATGGGCAACGCATAAAGCGACTTTAAATAAATTGATTAATCAGGATGTGAAAGGCTATAATGACTTGTATCATAGTTTGAAAATACCTGTTTTGGTGATTCCTAAGAAGTAAAAAAGTTGTGAAGAGGTATCAAGTAGCAAGAAAATGGAACCTGCTTTAGATAAATAGTGTCGTAAGTACTAAAGATGGGTAGGTTCGAGATAATTTATTCTTGCCCCTTACCATTGTTTCGTGTCGTAGGTACGTAAGGTAATCGATGTAGCAAGACATCTTACGTACCTACGGCACGAAAATTTTAATTCGATTTACCCTGTACTTTCATATTGCTACCCATCTTTAGTCCCGCTGGGACTTTTGGGGCAAAATTTAATTGGTGTTTTTATTATTGATTATTGCCGCTAATTTATTGTGACTAGCTTCTGATTAAATATGTCTTAAATAGAGTTATTACTCCTCTTTTAAATTTTACAACTAGTTTTTGAAAATTGAAAATTCTAAATTGAAAATTGGAAATTGTTTGACTTCCTCCCAAAAAATGAATAACCTGTTTTTTTTAACAACAAATAAACTCATGACAAAGCATTTCTTTGCGATTATACTATTTTGTTGCTCCCCATTTTTGCTAATCAATACCCTTTACAGCCAAGAACCGACCTATTATGGCGGAGAGGCGGGTAAAAAATTAGATTGGACTTTATTCTATTTAAACAAACATTATGTGGACTCGACCGATGCGGATCGTTTGGCAGAATTAGCCATTCTTCGGATCGTACAAGAATTAGATCCTTTTTCTAGGTATCAATCCAAAAAACAGTTGGATGATCAAAAAAAGGCGGATGAAGGCTTTAAAAACGATGGGGTTGGTATTAAATATTATATCATCAACGATACTGCGACGATTACTTTTATAGATGAAACAGGACCAGGAGATGCCGCAGGCTTGCGCAAAGGAGATAAGATTATTTCGTTAAATAGTATCAATACGATTGGAAAAAATTATAACGTCATAGATGAATTGATCATTGCAGATAGAGGAACGGTTTTAAATTTTAAGATTAAAAGAATTGATTCACCAACTTTATTAGATATTCCTGTAACGAGTATTAGTTTGTTTGCTGCCAGTTTAGATGCAGCTTATCCTATTAAGGATAATATTGGCTATATTCGATTGAATCGATTCACGATGAAAACCCTTGGGGAAGTACAAACCGCCATTAAGGATTTAAAAAGCCAAGGCGTCGAACATTTAATTATCGACCTACGAGGAAATAGAGGAGGAGTGGTTAGAGGCGCCACCAATTTAGCCGATGAGTTTCTTGCTGAAAATCAATTGATTATGTCTTCTGAAGGGAATGGCATGCCTAGATCAGAAGTTTTAGCTACCGCTGGTGGATTGTTTGAAAAAGGAAAAGTGGTCATTTTAACGAATACTGTTACTGCTTCTGCCAGCGAGATTTTCACGGGGGCGATGCAAGAATGGGATAGAGCTTTGGTGATAGGAGAGATGACCTATGGAAAAGGCTTAATCCAACAATCTTATTTATTGGGGGATAGTTCTGCCGTTAGATTGACGATTGGTCGCTATTTTACGCCAACGGGAAGAATGCTACAGCGACCTTTTAAATTCGACAGCAGTCAAGATTGGATTTATCAAAATATTGCAGGCGCTATTCATTATAATGATTTTACCAAGGCTTTAGTGCCTCCACCAGCCAATCAATGGCAATCTAAAAGCGGTCGAACTTTATTAAAAGGACAAGGGAGCATTATACCAGATATTTATTTGTCCAATAAAGTAAAAAATACCCCTCAGCTTAAGCAATTAAATGATCTTGGCATTATTTATAGATTTGTGTCTTACCATGCAGATGCCTACCGTCCTTATTATTTGTACCATTATAAAACAGGAAATGAATTTAGATTAGATAAATCGGTTGATAATGGCATTCGATCTAATTTTGGTGCTTTTTTAGCTGCGAATATGGCGGATAAAGCGGCCGCCGCTGCTATTATACAGGAAGGCATTTCAGCAGATGTGATGTTGCAAATAAAAGCTTGGTTAGCGCCTCAAATTTGGGAGGTCGGTGCTTATTTTGCTGTTTTTAATGAAGCAGATGAGGTAGTTAATCGGGCTATTCAGGCGATTGAGGATAAGACTTTTGAGGAGGTGGGGATTAAGTACTGAGTAATGCTCTAAACGAAAATCTAATATTTTTACCATTAAAATAAATTAAACCAGATGAAGCATTTTTTAATATTTCCATTATTATTTTCATTCTTTTCAGGGGTTGGACAAACAAAATTCGAAAACATAGATTCGTTATTGACCATTTCTAAATTTGACAATACTGTTAACACCGTTTATAATTTAGTTAAGAATGGGTATCCTTCGATAACAGCCGAAGCATGGGAAGAAATTTTAGGCGAAAATGATGAAGTAGTAAAAACCATTAGGAATGAAGTAATTAATCAGTTTGCGAATGAATTGACATTGGAAGATATAAACGAATTATTGAAATTCTATAATTCACCTATTGGTAAAAAGCTTTTGAAAACTAATGAAATAGCGGCAGTAAATTTACAAACTTGGGGAGAAAAATGGGGTGCTAAAAAAGCAGAAGATTTTTTTGAGTATGTAAAAAAATAACAAGAACAACTAATAAATTCAAAAGGATGTGATTATTTAAGAGAGGGAGAATTTTATTACTTGAATCCAATCAACCAAGGTACGGTGAGGGTTACTAGATTTAAAGACAAGCAGTTAGAATATATGGAAAAAGGAGTTGGGGAATATACTATTACATGGGACGATGATTGTACCTACACTTTAAGATGTGAAAAATATATTGATGAAACTTTTAACTACATGATTGGCTTAGAAACAAAAGTAAAACTTATAGAAAAGAATGGGTTAATAAGTAAATTTTTAGCGACTAATCAAGAATCTGATTATATTCACGTGTCCTATTTATTTGAAAAAGAATAGACTTTGTTCTGGAAGGTTTAGTGCTTCCATCCCGATAACTATCGGGACAAGTTCTATCCATTACCCAAAGAATAGTTTTCCAAGTGCCGAAGCTACGCTCCTTTGGAAAAAAGGGCTAAAAATGGACTTATCTACAGACAGTTTCGGAGCGATGCTCCTTTTAAAATGCCTAAAGAGCATCGCTCTGACTCCGTCTGTAGCAAAATGAGACTAAACATGTTCTAAAGGAGCGTAGCTTCGACCCCATTGTGTCATTTTATTCTGTGGGTAATCAATAGAATTCCAAGTTCTGGAAGCACTTCCCAAGCGATTTATTTTAGAATAAACATTAATAATTGTAAAAATAATGAAAAATCAACCTAAACCTATTGTCAGCCAACCTACCGACGGTCGCTCCTACAAAATTGGTGCAAAAGAAAATACAGAAGTTATTTTTAAGGCAGATGGTGAAGAAGTAGCCAATGCCTATGCCATCACCGAATGGTGGATGGAGGCGGGTGGCTCCGGTCCCGCCCCGCATGTTCACGATAATAATAACGAGTTAATTTATGTACTCCAAGGCCCTGTGTCGGTCTTAGTCGATGAGACTTGGGAAACCTTAGAAAAAGGAGGATTGGTCGTTATTCCTGCGGGAACAACCCATACTTTTAAAAATGATTCGGATCAGCGAGTAGGTATTCTAAATATCTTTTTAAATGCGGCTTACGAAGCGATGATGCCGCAGATCATGAAAATGTATGCGGATAAATAAGTACCAACACACAATTATTATTAATTTTCAGCGGCTTCTTTTTCCGCTATTTTCCTCTAAAAAATCAAGCCGTAGCGGTGCTATGACTGGATTTTTTAAAGAAAACTATCGAAAAAATAATCTCCCTGAAATTTTAAACTAATTATGAGTTGGTACTTAATGGGAACTATCGCATAAATATCACTTCTCGAAAGACCGCAAGAATCGGGTTGCTCTGGGTATAGAGGAAGCCTATATTTGCCTTTTCAAAATCAAATATTTTTTGAGAAAAGTGAATCTTATGATCAAATTTAATTTAACAAAAAAAGAACGGCGTGAATTATATGAATTAGTCATCAACCGATTGGACAATTATTATGATAAAACAAGTGATTATGCGGTTGCGCCTAGTTTAGCTGTAATAGAAATAAGAAAGCTAATTGCTGAGCATGGATTTAAGAAAGATGAATCCTCTGCAGATGCTTTAAATTATGTGATAGATGCCTTAGAGAAATATATGATTCATACTGCTCATCCTAGATATTTAGGGCTATTCAATCCACGAGTAAATTTTGCTGGTATTTTAGCAGATTTGATTACAGCTGTTTTTAACCCACAATTAGCGTCTTGGAGTCAAGCCCCTTTTCCCGTTGAAGTAGAAAGTTTTTTGATACAGGAATTTGGAAAAAAATTTGGGTTTGCATCACAAAAAATAGATGGCGTATTCGCTACAGGAGGTGCAGAAGCTAATTTAACGGCGGTTTTGTGCGCTTTAAACAATAAATATCCTGACTTTGCGAAGAATGGCGTGTTTTGTATTAAAAAAAGACCAATCCTTTATTGTTCCGATGAAGTACATCATTCTATTGCAAAGGCAGTTAAGATTGCAGGCTTAGGCTATCAGGTTATCAATCATATACCGGTTGATGAAAAGCAACGGATGCTAACAGCAGCGCTAGAAGATCAAATTCAAAAAGATTTAGCGCAAGGCAATCAACCTTTGATGATTGTGGCAACAGCTGGAACTACAGGGACTGGTGCAATAGATGATTTAACTACCATTTCCAAGATTGCAAAAAAATATCAACTTTGGTTTCATGTAGATGGTGCTTATGGAGGTGCAGCTATTTTGAATACTAATTTAAAAGCGACCTTGAAAGGAATTGAAAATAGTGATTCTGTTATTTTAGATGCGCACAAATGGTTAGCGCTCCCTATGGGCATTAGTTTGTTTGTGACTTCCCATAAAACTATTTTAGATAAAACCTTTCGAATTACAGCGGAATATATGCCAAAGGAAGCAGACGAATTACCAATTACGAACTTGTTTAGTCATTCCGTACAATGGTCAAGGCGTTTTATTGGTTTAAAATTATATTTATCGTTGCTATTTTATGGTTGGGAAGGCTATGACCAGGTTATTGAGCATCAAAGGCAATTGGGTGTTTTTTTGAAAATGCAATTAAAGGCAGCCAATTGGCAGATAAAAAATAATACCCCATTACCAATTGCTTGTTTTATTGATGACACGATTTCTTCCAATAAAGATTTTACTAATTTTGTGTGTAATGAAGTAATTCAGGGCGGAGAAAGTTGGATGTCTCAATATCCAATTAATGGGGTGAATACTTTGAGACTTAGTATTACGAATTACGCCTCCTCCGAAGAGGATGTGATAGCGTTGGTTGCGCAAGTAAATCAGGCTAGGATAAAATATTTAAAAACAAAGAAGTAACATAATTCTGAGAGTTGTGCGAGTAGTATTCTGCACAACTTAGCAAGTTGTATTATTTTAATAATTCATAAAATGACAGGAATAGGCAACACCCCTTTAATAAAACTTGAAAAATTAGTTGATGCAGATAGTGCAGACATTTATGTTAAATTTGAAGGGGCCAATCCAACGGGAAGCATGAAAGATAGAATGGCACTCGCCATGATATTAGGTGCAGAAAAGAGAGGGGAATTAAAGAAAGGCGGAACGGTGGTCGATTATACAGGAGGAAGTACAGGGAGCTCTCTGGCAATGGTTTGTTCTGCCAGAGGTTATAAAGCACATTTTGTGTCTTCCGATGCTTTTGCTGCTGAAAAATTACAAACGATGCGGGCTTTTGGAGCTACCTTAGAATTAGTACCAAGTGAAAATGGAAAAATTACGGCAAAAGTAATTGATACTGCATTGGAAAGAGTTAGAGAAATAGCCAAGCAACCGAATACTTTTTATACCAACCAGTTTGCGAATATAGACAATAGAAATGCTTATCATCAAATGGCGAGAGAGATCATGAAGGAACTAGGAACCGATATTGATGCCTTTATAGCAGGTGTCGGAACAGGCGGCTGTTTTTCTGGAAATGCAGAAATATTTAAACAGGAAATTCCAACTATCAAATGTATGCCTATTGAGCCGTTTAATGTAAGAACTTTATCGGGTGGGGATACTTCGGGAACACATCGGTTGGAAGGGATGGGAGCAGGTTTTGTACCTGCAATATGTCGATTGGATTTAGCGGATGAAATAATTGCGGTCAAGGATGCTGATGCTTATGCGACCGCTAGGGAATTAGCTAGAATAGAAGGTGTTTTTGGAGGAATTAGTTCTGGTTCCAATGTATGGGCAGCTATTCAACGTGCTAAAATATTGGGTAAGGGAAAAACGATTGTAACGGTGGTTTGCGATTCTGGATTGAAGTATCTTAGTGGGGATTTATATAAATAGCTCAAGTTAGAGGCTACTGGTAGAAAAGCCTTCAGGCTTTCCCATCAAAGGCCTTTAGGCTTGTTTGGTATAGATTGATTACTTAGTATTTTATGCAACGATACTTCTCCGACCTGAAGGTCGGGCACAAGAAAGCCTGAAGGCTTTTCTACCAGTTTAATACTATGTTAGACCTGTTCATGTCAATAATCGAAATGAACAGGCCTAATCTCAATGGTATTACCATCGTTGATAAAATCTATTTTTCTACAACGACTTCAACTGTATTAGCTACAGCCTTTGCCGCATCTTCATTGGTTAAACCTAAGCCCTTAGCAGAAATCTGATCTGCATTAACACCTAAAGTCACCAACATATCTTTGATTACTTCTGCTCTAAGTTTAGATCTTTCTTTATTCGCTTTTTTGCTTCCTCCATCAGCCGTATGTACTTGTACTTGAATACGAGATTCAGGATGTTCTTTTAAAGCTGCTGCCAATCCTTCTACTTCTTCCTTTGACATCTTAGTCATCATGTGAGATTCTTTCTTGAATTCAATACCAGGTAAAGTGTATACCGTTCCTACTGCTTTAGTGTTAAACAATTTATTGAAATTTGCTTTTACGCTTTCCGTAGTCTTGCTGGCAACATTACTCACCGCTTCTTTGGTACTTCCAACTGCATCGTTAAGCTTTTCCTTAGATTCTCCAACAGCTGCGCCTAATTTTTCTTTAGTCTTGTCAACGGTTGCGTTTATTTTCTCTTTTGTCTTATCAATATCCCGCTTAAGACGCTCTCCGTTATTATCAACATAATAGCCACCTTCTAACTTGAATTCGCCCGCTTTTTTAACTAGCTTTCCTTTTTTATTTAATAGATTACCTTCTGCATCTACATGAAAGGCTTTTTGCTGCTTTTCCATACTTACCTCTGACTTGCAGTCCATAAAAGTAAAGGCAACTAAAGAAATCAACATTAAAAATAGGACGTTTGATTTGAATGAATTAAAATAGTTAGTCATGTCTTTGTTTGTTAAGTTTGAAAATTTATGATTTAAAAATTTTGCAAAGTTAATTTTTTTAATAGACTTGTGTATTTTATTAGCATTCAAGGACGTCTAGCTTTCTTTTTCCCTATTACTTAGCGGAAAAAGTATTGGATTACCTAACTAATACCATTTTTCTACCTTCAATAAACTCCCCATCCACCATAAGGGTATATTGATAAATGCCAGTTCCAAATCCATTTAAAGGATACTCAACTTGTCCATTCCCAAAAACAGTAATGTTAAGCGTCTCAATCAATTGTCCGTAAATAGAATAAATCTGAATCCTAGCAGATTTACTATTAGTAGGAATAAAATAGGGGATTTGGGTGGTTCGGATAAAAGGATTGGGTAAATTTTGTGCTAAACTGGCTTTATTAGTTGGTGTAGTTTGTATCTCTGCTTCAAGTTGAACTAACTTAGTGGTTGGAGGAGTCATCAAAGGAATCGACTCAACACAATTTTCTATTTTCGCAGAGAAGGTAGCGCCTTTTTGTATGGTAAATCCTGGACGAAAAGTAATACACATACCTGCTTTATATTGGATGTGTTCATCCGCTTTTATCACGCCGTCAGAAGTAATCGTTTCTTTTGGATGAAAAATAACGGTATCGGCTAAAGAAGGGTGATCTGCTAAAACTTCTAGGTCAATATCCATTTCATTTTGGGTACAATTATACTGTCCATGTAAAGTATTTCCATAGGCAATAACTCGATCAGTCGGTTGTTCCCCGCAATAATTATTAACGCCAAATAAATGGAAAATTTTAGGCGTAGTCGTAAAATAATTAGCATCGCCTTTATTATACCTAAATACATTGCCAAAACTAGGGCATTCTTGACCAGAAGCTTTGGTACATTCGCTACTAGTGGTTGTAGTGGAACAATACCAATCACTATAAAAAGCAGCTCGCCCTGTGGTTTTAAAGGTATTATTTTCTATAATATTGTAATTGGAACTATCTCTCGTTCTAATTGGGTCGCCAGAACAGGCTTCAAAAATATTATTTCTAACCAAATTATTAATGGAGTAGTGAGCCATATAAATACAATGAAAAGCAGATTCATCGGGCGTCAAATTTTCATTATTGACAAAACGACAATTGCTAATGGTATTGCTTCGCGAATTAAATAAATCTATGCCTGCAAAACCGACGGTCGGATCAATTGTATGTTTACTGCCAATATTTTCGATATGTAAGCCATAAAAGTAATTGTTCCCATTCCAGCCAGTTTCTGGTAAATCTCTATTGCCATGTGCAATAATTCCAAGTTTATAATTTTGAATTTGTAGGTGTCGAAAATGAGTATTGGTAAAAGTACCATTCCGAATCCTTAAACTAAAAAAAATTTCGCCTCCATTTCCTTCAAAAATCGGTCGATTGGTTGAAAAATTCTTTGCTGTAAAAGTTAACCTTCTGCCATTGGTGTAGGTCCAAATAATTTCTTGATCCGCATAAGTTCCTGCACCAATATGGACTTCAATGTCAGTTGTTGGGGCTTGCGCAACTAGGATTTCTTGTACTCTTGCTAAAGTTTGTACCGCCTGAGCTTCTGATAATCCGCTGTTCATATCATCTCCATTTGCTTCCATATATAGCTTAAATGGCAAGGTGTTATCTATGGTGACGCTAATGACATCCGTTGTAAAGCAACCTGCGTCCAATTCATATCTCACGTAAATGATTTGATTGGTCGTAATCGCCGTTATCGCTGACCCATTTAATGGATTTTGGTTCAACATGGCATCATTCGCAGTAGCATAATAACTAAGTTCGCCACCCATTTGACGACCTTTTGCAATACCCGCAGCCGTTACGTCAACCATAGTTCCCATAGAAACAGTAGGCGGATTATTGATGACTAAACTCGGTGCATCATAAATTTTTACTTGAATAGAATCTATGGTCGAACAAGGCCCTAATTCGTAACGAGCATATATTTTTTGACTACTGTTTACTGCGGTAATAGCTGTCCCTGAAATGGTATTTATGCCACTCAAAGCATCTGGAGCTGTCGTATGATAGGTTAGTGTTCCGCCACTAGGTTCTCCTATGGCACTCCCTACCACATTTACCGTATTTCCTGCACAAACCGAAGGAGGATCAATTACTTTTAAAATTGGTGTGTTGGTCATATTGACTTTGATGGATTTAGTAACGGAACATCCACCTGATAAAGTATATTTGACATGTATTTTACCACTTTCACTTATTTGACTAATCTCTGTAGCGGATAAACGATTTTTGTTGGCCGCAGCATCTTTGGCGGTAGGCCAATAAGTATAATCTCCACCAATTATTGGACTAGTTGCTAAGCAAGTTAAATCAACTGTACCTCCACAAACACCAGTCACTTCAGGTGTGGAAATGGTTAAGGTAGGAACCGTATTTAGGGGGAATAATGCTACTTCTGCAATCGCTGTCGCTAATGTTGGACAGTTAGTTGAATTTTCTAAATTCAAAACACTTGCGGCCGTTGGATTGGCGACGGTAATTGTCTGGTCTGAACCATCAAAGGTTAAATTTTGCGTAGTTCCACCGTTAATATTATAAGTTAAGGTTGCACCACTTGTTCCATTAATAATAAATTCCGCATCACTATAGGTGAATCCAGTAGCGCAAATAGGCCCATTGGTATCTTTAATAATAATGCCATTATTGGTAACGGTTGAGCCAGAAACAACAAAACCAGCCGTTCCATGCCCATCTGTCGTGCTAACGATCCCACAAGCATTATTAGTCAGTACGGCACTAGATTTTAAGTAAAAGCCTCGTTTATATCCTTCTTTGATGATAATAACTCCTGTATTATTAACGGTTCCTCCGTTTATCAGCAGTCCATCTCCTTTTCTACCAGCAACAGTCGTGGCAACTACCGTCAATTTTCCAGTTGCTAAATTGACTAAATCTCCTTTGATATTCCCACCATTTAAAAAGCCTGCACCAACTTCAATGATTCCTCCGTTGGTCAATTTTGATTTTCCATGAGTACTAGAAGCCTCTCTTGTTAAAATACCACTTGTTCTAGTGGCGGCATTGGTTGGATAAACTAGTTGTAACGTTGCACCTTCATTGACGATAATTTGCCCTCCCGAGGCGGCAGTTATTCCAGGGTCGCCCGTTAATTCAAAAGTACCCTTGTCCAAGGTTAATTGCGCACCAGAGATAACAAAAAAGGTTCCAGAGGCACTACTAGTGCTGGCTTTTAACGTACCTGTTATGTCAAACTTAATATCCGTTGTTTGACTTCCATCATCTGGCGTATTGCGAACAATAATTTGCCCGACTGTAATCGTTCCGTTGCCAATAATAGTTGCTATTTTATTTTGAAAATAAACCCTATCCGCAGCGGTTGGAATGCCAAGAGATGCACCACTATTCCAATTGAGTGGATCTGTCCATGTGGTGCCGTCTCCACCACCGTCTGTCCCTTCCCAAGTTCTGGTAGCGGCAGTTAAGATAGCTGTATTTACTAAATTTAGGAAGCAGAAGAGGAGAAGGGTAAATTGTTTCATTTTTTTGTGTTTTTTGAGTTAAGTGCTTAATACGGAATCATTGAGAGTAGTAGATTGTAAATATATGTAATTAAAATTCAATACGAATAAAATACTTGGAATTTGTTCTTGGAAGTGCGACCTATAATCCACGTATTGGTGTTTTACGTCGCGCTTTCAGCGCTTTTAGGCTAATCTATGGGCTTATTCTTCTCTGGTTGCTGCACGCTAATCGCTACTCTAGAGTTTGTGTTCTAGATTACTTTCCTAGGGTTTGCACCCTAGGTTATGATATTTCGCTCCGTTGGAGCTGAAAAGTGGCGTAACTTTACCGTTGAATTTCCTTTTGTATAGTACTATGTTTCAAATATAATCTTTTGATTATTTCTGTTTAAAACTGAATAGACCGCTGCAAATACATCACTATTTCTTGCATTTCAGAAGTAAACTGTCCATACGGATTCGTCAAAACGGCTTGCATTTGTTGACCAGCGATGGGATCTTGATAAAAGATAAATAAATGCTGTTGTAGTTGACCATTTGATTCTGAAAAAATACTTTGTTCCGTCCAGATACCCCCTCTTAAGTTTTTAGTTAAGCGGTTACCTTTAGTATTGATTGCCTTAGGTTTAAGCGTACTATTAATAAATTGATCAAAGGAATTCGTAGATAAATCATGCAGACTCAGTTGAAAATTAGCGGCCTTTTTATCTGGAAAAGTAGCGGTAAAAGTAGCATCCTCCCAATTTGCGGTAGCTGTATTGGGAAAAGAAAATGTCAAGGATTTATCGTCTTGCTTAATCTGCTGGGTTTCAAATTTAGCTGCTAAAACAGGGTCTCGTTTTTTAAAAGAGGTACCAAACATAAATAGTCCACCAATTGCACCATTGGGGAAAATCGTAAATTGAATTTCTCTTGGTTGAGATATATTTCGTAAGGCTGCTCTAGATTCATTGGTGAATTGTAATAAATAATGTCCCTTTAAAACGGCTTCATTAAATGCTTTTAACTCCAATTGCCCTGATGGACCTGCAAAAATATCAATGGTGATGTCTTTGAAAAATGGACTTTCTTTACCATAAGCAAAATATTTTCCTGCATATTTTTCCCATTTTTCTTTTGGTAAGACATAATCTTCATCCTCAAAAGGATCATCGAAACGCATTACGGCAAAGTCTGTCGTGGCTTCGCCATTGAGTAGGTGAATAACATTATTAACCGTGTTTTCTAAGGTAGGGTAGACGTAGCGATCTAAACGATTCACGTCTCCATTAAAAATCATGATTACTCCTTGGTTATTGTCTCTACTCAGACCTGCAATAGAGGCAGTCGTCCCTGTATTGCCAACTTGAATAAAAATGGTGCGTTCTTCAATTTCCATTTTTAACCAACTTAATCCACAATGAATATCAATCCCGTTTCCACCTAACATAGTCCCTAAACCTTGGAAAGAAATATTAGATTTGAAGATTTCTTCTACACTAGTTGCTTGTAAAAACGTTTGTCCTTCAAATTTTCCTTCATTTAATAACATCGACATTAAATTAGCCATGTCATTAGCGGAGGATTTCATCTCCGTTCCAGCGGGAAAAAAATTTCCATTAATCGTTCCTTTTTCAGCAGGGATACAATTTTTCAACGCCATTTCGTGTCCATATAAAACATTTAGTTCCTCAAATCGACTAGGTTTAGTCGTCGTTCGATTCATTTTTAGTGGGAAACAAATATTTTTTTCTATATAATCCGAATAAGTCATCCCAGATAATTCGCTGATTATCAAGCCTGCAATACTGTAACCTTCGTCACTAAATTCATAAGCCAACCCTGGTTTTCTTTTAACATAATAACCTTCCATTGATCGGACAAATTTGGCCAGCGATGCTTCTGGGTCTAAACTAGGTACTGCTTCAAATTGAGCAGGAATAGCAGTTGTATTACTTAAACACATGCGTACCGTAATGACGTCACTAAAGTTTTTATTGGCAGTCGTAAACCAAGGTAGATAAGTGGTTACTGGCGCATCTAAATCTACTTTTCCTTTCTCTACCAATTGCATGATACCAATAGCGGTTAAGGCTCTGCCAATTGACCCAATTCCTAAACTACTGTTGCCCGACATCGGCGTCGGAAACCCTTGTTTTTCTACTCCATATCCTTTAGAGAAGGTCAGTTGATTATCTTCTACGATAGCTATTGAGAAACCAGGTATTGGAATTTTTTCTTGGTAATCCGTTAGATATTTATCTATTGCTTGGTGGGTTATTTTTTGCCCCCATAACGTAGCAATAACTAGTAATAACAAAGAAAAAATAGATAATATTTTTTTCATTTTATATAAAATATAGTTGATTTTTTGAAAAATATATTTACTTTTTTGTATTAATTATTTACTCAGATGAAAATTTCTGATTATTTTAAATTTAAAAATAATAAAACACTAAATACTATTAAATTTCACTTATCTTACGTACCTACGGCACGGAAATAAAGGGATGGAGGATTATCTATTTACTACCTTGCTACCCACCTTAAGTCCCGCTGGGACTAGATTCTGATAAAATTGCTATGCTATAGCTAATTTAAAAGGTGCATTAACAAATTCTGGAATATTGTTAAAGTAGCTTAGACCTCTGGTCTTAGTAGAAAATATGTGCTACTAAGACCAGAGGTCTAAGCTACTTTTTTTAGCAATTTCATAGAATTTTCAAAATCCGTTCTCATCCGTTCAATCTGTCCAAATCCGTTAGCCATCCTCCTAGCTAGATATGCCTCAAAATCAACCCAAAAAAATAACATTTATACTGAATTATCTCGGATAAAAAACCGTATACCGTCAACCGTAAATAAACCATTATTCCCTAACCAAAATCCGTGGCCGAATCTTCAATAATCGCTGCGAAGCAATCCAAACACTACCAATCGTCAAAACAAGAATTAATGGAATATTCAACAAAGTTTTATTTAAATCAAAAACATAAGGAAATTGAGATAAACCAACATTACTAGTCAAGACATCCATTGCGTGTGGAATGATTTGCAAAGAAAGCGGGACACCTACTATCAAAGCCAAAATAGCCGTAAAAACAGCTTTTAAAACTAAGGCTAATTGTAATTGTAAAGGCGTAAGGCCTACTGCTTTTAAGATACCCAAATTCTTTTGATTTTCTCGAATACTCAAAACGGTATCATTAAAAACGGTTACAAACAAAACTCCTAAAAACAGAAAAGCTACTAGCATAAAAACACTTTTGATGCCAGCAATAATGCTCTTCAATTGAGTCTGTGATTCGGAATCTATGCTAACTTTATAGGTACTACCATAAGTGGCTAATATTTCTTCTCGGAAAGCTTCTTTGTCTTCATTATCGTATAAGATCACATTATAATTTCGCAATTGATACAATGGATTTAATTCTTGCACGCCTTCAATTCTCATTTTAAAACCCTCACTTAGATTGCTTAAATGTTGATAGATTCCTGTAATAGTAAAGGGGACTAATTGTCCTTCCATAAAGACTTCTAAAGTATCTCCCAACCCTTTGTTCAATTCTTTACTACTATTAATACCAATAGAAATTTCGGTTTCAAAGACTGGATGCCGACCTTCTAAATTCACCAAATCTAGATTTTCTAATTCATCATCATAAATAAAGCCGATAAATGTCTGAGGTGCTTTGTCCTCGGAAGCAGGTAAATTCGCTCCATAAACGCCCATTTTAACCACTTCTTTAACTCGTTCATCGTCTTCTAAAAATTCCTTAAAAATATCTTCTTCATTTTCTTCTAATGGATTAGTTGCAGTAATGAATATATCGGTATTGGGATAACCCCAAGAAGGGCGATTATCATCTAAATTTAAAATAGAATTATCCACATTCGTATATAAAATTTGCACAAAGACCACAAATAATAAACCGATGAACATTAAAAAAGCACGCTTTTTATTAGACATCAACATTCGTAACCCTAAGAAAATGGGTAATTTAGAACGTGGACCTAAAGTAAATAAACTAAAACTAGACCCCGTAAAAGATCGCTGTGGAGGTCCTCCAAATCGGATGGCGGTAACTGGTTGTATTTGTCCTGCTTGACTAGCCGTTCGATAAGTGATGATTAAAATGCCCACCAAAAAAGCAATGAAAGTAGCGATGGCTGGTAAGAACCAAGATATATCAAAATTGACTGCGCCAATGGCCGCAATTAAATCTTTAAATACCAATTGAGTGGTAAAATATCCTCCAAAAAGCCCGATTGGAACAGCGATACAAGTAATAGCCAAAAACTGAATGACATAAACAGTTATGATATTTCGATTGGTAAAGCCTTGTGCTTTTAACATCCCAATCATTTTATAATCCGTTTTAATGGCACTATTGACAACAGAGGAGGTAATCGTAAGGGTAACAATAATCCCAAAAATGGCAAAAACTAATAGTAAGCCACCCGTTATTTGATAAATGATTTGAAAGATCTTTTTGAAAAAATCATAAAGCGTTCCAAAACCTCGATATTCATACGCTTGATGAAATCTGGCCCAAACCTTTTCGGTGACTTCCGAATCATTTAATCGAATACCCAAAGAGACCACAGATAAATCGTTGACTGGAAACAGTAAGGGCAAAGTACCTGGGCCGACCCAAGCAGGAGTCGGATTCATTAAGCCATTAGAATGCTGTGCATTGACGGCAATACCAGAAATTCTTAGTGGATATAAGCCGTTATCGGTAGGAATTTGTAAGGTGTCTCCAATACTCAAATTGGATTTATTTTTCCAACTATTGGGAATCCAAATTTCTCCTGGAGCAGGATATTCTTTTTGTTCCCCTTCTAAAACATGTAATTTATCTTGACCTACAGAATTGCCTAAATGCTCCCAAAATAGAATATTATTAGAAATTTCGATTCCTTTAAAAATCGGTTTTTTGCCATGCCTTTTAATGATTTGAGGTGGAGTCACGCTAACTACTTCTGGTTGTTTTTCAAACCAAGCGATAATCTTTTTAGGATCATGTTCATTGATGTCAAAATTCATTAAAATATGAGAGGCATTTAATTGGGCGTATAGATTCTCAAAAGGCTGACTCATGCCCAATCCAACACCAATTAAAGTAGAAAATAGGAGGGCAGCTAAGGCTATACAAACAACCACTAAAATGGTCTGAATTTTTCGCCTTTTGATATTCGCCCAAGTTATTAATAGTACGCTTTTCATTTATTTTTAACTATTTTAGGAAGTCCTTCATTTAAAGCGGGAGTCGTCAGGAGACGACTAGATACTTTTTCCTAGTCTGGAGACTAGGAAGATCGGATTCGTTATCTACAATTCGTCTACCAATCTTTCTTCCCTAACCATTCTAATAATTTAACTTCTCTTTCTTCCAAAGTCAAAGCGTCTTCAAAACGCAAATCATCCTCAATCTGCCCATCTTTTAAGAAGATAATTCGATTACCTCGACAAGCGGATCGTATATCATGGGTAACCATGACAATACTTTGTCCATCCTTATACAAATCAGTTAAAATGTTCAAAACGGCTTGTGAAGAGGAAGAGTTTAGATTACCCGTTGGTTCATCCGCCATGACAACTCTTGGATTATTGATAACCGCCCTTGCCATGGAACATCTTTGTTGTTGTCCACCCGAAACCTCCGACGGTAACCTATCTGCTAAATCTAAAATTTCCACCTTTTTCATTAAGGCTTTAGCACGGTCTTGCAAGACTTTTCGGTCATTTTTAACCAAATAGGCTGGAATGAGAATATTCTCTAAAAAAGTTAGATTGGGTACTAGATTAAAATCTTGAAAAACAAAGCCAATATACTCTCTTCTCAAAAGGGTAATTAACTTTTCATCCATAGAATGAACAGGCTTATCTTCCAACCATATTTCTCCACTTGTGGTAATTTCCAAACCACTTAATAAATAGAGTAGGGTAGACTTCCCCGATCCAGAACTCCCCATGATAACGGTAAAATCTCCTTTGTATAAGGTTAAATCCAGATTGTTGATAACTGGAACTTCGGTCTTTCCTGTAAAATAACTTTTGTGAAGCTTTTTCGCTTGTATAATTGGTTCTTGCATTATAGAAAGTAATTTCAGTTTAGGTGATACTGCTAATTATACTCCAAACGGTGTAAAAAAGTGATTTTGAATTTGAATCCTTGTACGGGCAATCCCTTGTGGTTGCCCTGCGACTAGGGCAACCACAAGGGATTGCCCGTACAGTTCCTGAATCACAAATTTATCCCGTACAAAGTATATTTGCGAATGAACAACAAATTTGGCTAAATTACGACTATATTTATTTCATTCGTGAAATATACTGGTTTAATTGTTTGATTTGTTGGTTGAATGCGAAGTTCTACTTAATTTTTGAGGATACTCATTTAAGGCGTTAGGAGAAGCCAACAATCTAATGATTGCCAGAGAAAGAAACGCATTAACGCCTACAAATAATCTTCACTTAGTATGTTTGGATAAATAGGTAATAAAAAAATGTAAAAATAATTAATAATCAACATTTTATTGTGATTCAAAGTTTGAAAATTGAAAATTGAAAATAATAAATTGAAAATTACAAAAACTATCTTTCAAGAATAATCCGAAATTCCTACCAACTTTGTAATCATTTAACTTACCTTTGCGTCCCGTAATTAAAGTTCGCAAAAAGCAAAAAATGACTAAATATATCTTTGTTACGGGAGGCGTTACTTCTTCATTGGGAAAAGGAATTATCGCCGCATCTCTCGCCAAATTATTGCAAGCCAGAGGCTTCAATACCACCATTCAAAAGTTTGACCCATATATTAATGTAGACCCAGGTACGCTAAATCCGTATGAACATGGGGAATGTTTTGTCACCGATGATGGGGCAGAAACGGATTTAGATTTAGGGCATTACGAGCGATTTCTAAATATTCCGACTTCCCAAGCTAATAATGTAACGACTGGAAGAATTTATCAAACGGTCATTAATAGAGAACGAGAAGGGCAATATTTAGGAAAGACCGTTCAAGTTATTCCTCATATTACCGATGAAATTAAGCGCCGAGTCCAATTATTAGGACAAAATTCTGCTTATGATATTGTCATTACCGAATTAGGTGGAACAGTAGGTGATATTGAATCCCTACCTTATTTAGAAGCATTAAGGCAATTGCGTTGGGATTTAGGAAGCGATAATTGTTTGGTCATTCATTTGACTTTAATTCCATATTTGAAGGCGGCGAAAGAATTGAAAACTAAGCCGACTCAACACTCTGTCAAGGAATTATTAAAAACGGGGATTCAGCCAGATATTTTGGTTTGCCGAACGGAACATTCCATCAATGATGATATTCGACGAAAACTAGCGTTATTCTGTAATGTGGAGAAAGATGCCGTTATTGAGTCGATTGATGCAGATACGATTTATGACGTACCTTTATTAATGTTAAAGGAAAAATTGGACACTAAGGTCATTTCTAAATTGCGTTTGAAAGATACCAAAGAACCTAACTTGAAACGTTGGAAGGAATTTTTGGGTAAATTGAAGAATCCCTCTGATGAAGTACACATTGGTTTGGTTGGAAAATATAATGAATTACAAGATGCCTACAAATCCATTTACGAATCTTTCATCCATGCGGGGGCAATGAATGAGTGTAAAGTGATTATTGATCCAGTTCACTCAGAACATTTGGAAGGAGATTATAAAAGTGTTGTGAAAAGACTAAAACATTTAGATGGTGTGTTAGTAGCCCCAGGATTTGGAGAGAGAGGGATTGAAGGAAAAATAAATGCCATTAAATATATTCGAGAAAACAATATCCCATTTTTTGGTATTTGCTTAGGGATGCAATGTGCAGTCGTAGAATTTGTTAAAAATGTAGTTGGTATTGAAGGGGCTTCTTCTAGTGAAGTGGATGAAAATACAAAAGAGCCTGTGATAGATTTGATGCCTGATCAAAAGAAAATTACCAAGAAAGGTGGAACGATGCGATTGGGGGCTTATGATTGTAAATTACGTCCAAATTCTAAAGCGGCGAAAGCCTACAAAAGTCAAAATATCGTAGAACGACACCGTCATCGCTATGAATTTAATAATAAGTATCTTGCACAAATTGAAAAAGGAGGGCTAATTCCTACTGGTATCAATCCTGATACAGGCTTGGTAGAAGTGGTAGAATTGAAAGGACACCCTTGGTTTGTTGGGGTACAATATCACCCTGAATTGAAGAGTACGGTAGAGAATCCTCATCCACTTTTTGTGGCTTTCGTGAAGGCTTGTATGAAGTGAAAGACAAAACGATAAACTATAAATGATGAACGATGAATTCAGAAAATATCATCAATTATCGAATTCATCGTTTATAATTTATCATTTATCATTTTACAAAACCCTCCATCAACCATTCCGCCAACAACTGCCGATTACTAGCCAACAAAAACCGTTTTTGATCTAAGGAATTAGAAATATTTCCCAATTCTACATATACCGAAGTACATTTTGGCTCTCTCAACATGTGTAAATCTCTTGCTGTTACGGTGCCTTTATAGCCTCTATTTTTTTGGTATTTTTTATATTTTTTTGCAAAGGTCTTTTTAATATTATTCGCCATTCGCTTTCCAGCATCGCTTCCAGGGAAATGATAGAAAAAGACATCAGTTTGCGCACTTTTGCTACGAGAATCTACATGAATGGCAATGAGCCGCTGATCCTTTATTCCTGCACTTAAATTTTTATCGACCAGTTCATTGACCATATCTGATCGTTGAAATAATCGTCCTTTTTGACTAGTAGATACTTTATAATTTCCCCAAATGACTTCGTCCTGATCTACGCCCAAGAATTTTTTATCTCTAATACCATCATTAGGATCTCTTAGAATCAAATAAGCGGTGCCTGCTCGCTTCACAATTTCTCTTGCCAGTCTAATCGCTACATCATAAGCATATTCATCTTCACATAATTTATATTTGCCAACTTTTCCTACGGCTCCTGGGTCAATGCCACCATGACCACTTACAATATAATAAATCCTTCCTTCCAGCGATTTATTTAATAAGGGGACTTTTTCATGTGCTTTACCAAAAATAGGGAAGGAGCGTAATTTAACAGATTCAGGTTTTTCGACTGCTTCTGCTTTTGTTTCTTCGGAACAATACATTTCATGATAAGGCACCCAAAGAATACTATCGTCGATATAATCTTGTTGACGATAGGCTAATTTGACCATCTCTTTATTATATTCCTGAATTCGGATGGCTAAGTCCCAGTCGTCAATACCGATGGTCGATCGAATACTTTTTCGGTTATATTCATAAATCAGAATAGGCAAAAAATAACTTTTTCCTTTTGATAAATTGGCATTTCTTTTCAGCCGATTTAATTCATAAAATCGTTCCAAATTGCAAGGCGAATCTAGTAGTTTGTACCTTCTCAAGAGAGAATACACCCCATCACCATTTTGAGCAACGGTCTTGTGAAACCGTTCCTTTTCTTCGGCTTGTAGATTGTAAGTAAAAAATAGAATAAATAGTAGGAAGTAGCTTCTCATATTTTTTGTTGTGTAGTTATTGTCAGTTGTCGGTTTTCTGTTGTCGGTTGTCTTAAATTAACGGACAATCGACAACAGAAGATGGATAACGCTTAATACCCTGCTGCATGGTCTTCGCTTCGATTATCCCCAACACCGTGTAATGCTCCATCAGGTTTAACGTGAATAGCCTTGACCAATGCCATATATTTTACATCTTTTATTGAATGTCCTAATTCCTTTAAAGATTGTTTACTTGCCTCGGTTAATCCGCCATTTTCATACATAACTACATCTGGTAGCCATTGGTGGTGAAATCTTTTGGCAAAAAGAGCATCATCCAACGGCATTCCAAACTCTACAACATTCAAAAATACTTGGAAAACGGCGGTAATAATAGTAGATCCACCTGGTGCGCCTAATACCATGAATAATTCACCATCTTTTTCCACAATCGTCGGTGTCATAGAACTCAACATTCGTTTTTCTGGCTCAATAGCATTGGCTTCGTTTCCAACTAAGCCAAATTGATTTGGAACACCTGGTTTAGCACTAAAATCATCCATTTCATTATTTAGAAAGAAACCTGCATCATCCACGATTACTTTAGAACCATAATTAGAATTTAAGGTTGTCGTCGTTGAAACAGCGTTGCCATCTGCATCAATGACTGAAGTGTGCGTTGTTTCAAAAGATTCCATGGGGACGGCAAAATTTCCAGCTGCCACCATATCACTTGGCGTCGCCTTATTTGGATTGAAATCACTCATTCTTTCCTTAATGTAGGCTTTATCCAACATAGAATCTTGTGGTACTTGATAAAAATCAGCATCTCCTAAATGCTTCGCTCGATCAGAATAAACCCTTCTTTCCGCTTCAATCATTAAATGCATGGCTTCTTTTGATTGAAAACCATATTCAGATAAAGGATAATCTTCGACAATTTTTAACATCTGTAAAAGCGCGATACCACCACTAGAAGGTGGCGCCATAGAGATAATTTTGAAATCTTTATAATCACCAACTAAAGGCGTTCGCCACTTTGCATGGTACGAGGTCAAATCATCATGCGTAATGATGCCATTACCTGACTTCATTTCTGCTACGATCTTATCAGCCGTTTCTCCTGCATAAAACCCAGCTCTACCTTTATCTCTTATTAAAGACAAAGTATGCGCCAATTCCTTCTGAACGAGTCGATCTCCTTCTTTCCAAGGCGTTTCTTTAACAAAAGCATTATCCGAATTATTATGTTTTTGAAATTGCTCCTTAAACCTATTTAGTCGTTCAATCTCAAGCGGTGTTAATAAAAAACCATTAGCGGCTAATTCAATGGCAGGCTGAATTAATTGTTTGAAATCTTTCAGTTGTCCGTGTTTTTTATGAACCTCAAACATGCCATCAACTGTCCCTGGGACACCAACTGCTAAATGACCACTTCTGCTTAATCCAGAAACGACATTTCCTAAACTGTCCAGATACATATCTCTGGTACTACCCTTAGGTGCCTTTTCCCTGTAATCTATGCTATCATATTTCCCGTCTTTTGTTCTGATGACCATAAATCCACCACCACCAATATTCCCCGCTCTTGGATACACAACGGCTAAGGCATATTGTATGGCAATAGTGGCATCAATTGCATTTCCACCTTTCTTTAAAATATCGTTTCCAACCTTAGTCGCTAAGTGATGTGCGGAGACAACCATTGCTTTTTTACTAACGGTACTTTGTACAATTTCAACTTTTTCGTCTTGTATTGCCTGTTGACAGTTAACAAAAAGTATTGAAAAAGAGATAGTTAGGAAAAGCGATATTTGGAACTTGTTGAAATAAAGTAACTTAAACATAAAAATTTTTAGTATTTATAAAATTTGGTATAGTATTTGAAAATAGAACTAATAGAACGCTAAAGTAAATACTTTTTTCCTAAAAATTTAGTAAATTATTTGACCTAATTTAACAATAAGTTTTGGTCGTCTACTACCTCTTTTAGTTCTCTATTCCAACACATCAATCTGGCAAAGTAAATCAAATCATCTTCATTATCATAAAACAACACATTAAGCTTAGGTTTTAATGCCTAGGTGTTGATATATACATACCTATTATTGAGAAACTAATTTTAAAAAATCTAGCCTGCCTAATTTTCAAGGTAGGTATTTAGAAGGGAGTTTTAAATCGTGCAGTCAAATATCTTTGGTTTTGGTTAAAAAGATTGTTCAAATTTTTGTAATACCCCCACAACGACTGCACGAGTTTTAAAAAAAAGTAGTCTAAGAAAATAACAGGATGTTTTTCTACATTTTCAGCGGCGAATACTTATAAAAATCTTGGTTTTGTTAAAAAAGTCACTTTCTTCTGGAGGTGGCTTTTTTTATTGGGATAATGCTATTAAATCTCAATCTCAATTTCAACATTAACCTCAATTTCATTCTCAAAAATAAAAATGAAAAAAAAGACCAAGTAGAGCTTGGTACTACAGAAAACATCCGAGGTGTCGTACTATAGATTACTTGGATAGGACTGTCCGAGCCACGTTAATACATTCGTGGGAAAATAAAATTCGTGGAGAAAAACTATCCTAATTATTTTTTACCCTACCTTTGCAAAATTTCTAACCAATAAAGTTAAACTATGAGGTTTTTCATTGACACCGCTAACCTTGACGACATCAGCGAAGCCAAAGATTTAGGTATTTTAGATGGGGTAACCACCAATCCTTCCTTAATGGCAAAAGAAGGCATTTCTGGAGAAAAAAACATCCGAAATCATTATAAGAAAATTGCTAAATTAGTAGATGGAGATGTAAGTGCAGAGGTTATTTCAACTGACTTTGAAGCCATGATTAAAGAAGGGCAAGAATTGGCGGCTTTAGCTCCTAATATTGTGGTAAAAGTACCAATGATTAAAGATGGAATAAAGGCGATGAGATGGTTTACAGACCAAGGTATTCGGACTAATTGTACTTTAATTTTTTCTGCGGGTCAAGCCATTTTAGCTGCCAAAGCTGGTGCGACTTACTTATCCCCATTTGTAGGTAGAATTGATGACATTACATGGGATGGTATTGGATTAATCTCCCAAATAGCGGAATTGTATGCGATTCAAGGATACGAAACAGAGATTTTAGCAGCCTCCGTAAGAAACTCTAAACATATTGTAGATTCGGCAATGGCAGGGGCTGATATTGTCACTTGCCCTTTAAGTTCTATTATTGGTCTATTAAAACATCCCTTAACGGATATAGGTTTAGCTAAGTTTTTAGCAGACCATGAAAAAGCGGCAAAGCAATAAATTATTTATAGGAATAGGGTAGTGAGGTTATAAGAGAATATTCCTATTAACCTTACTGCCTTTTTGCCTTTAACCACCTCACCTAATTAAGCATGAATATCCTCTTCTACCTTAAATTTGTCATGGCAGCCTTTTATTTCTATGCAGGTTATGCCCATTTTAAAAGACCTTGGTTCTTTTATAAATTAACACCACCTTATTTAAAAAAATGGCAAGCACCAATTAACGTCATTGTGGGTGTTGCGGAGATATTAGGTGCTATAGGGTTGCTCATTCCTGCTACTCAATCAGCTGCCGCTTGGGGAATTATAGCTTTATTAATTGCCGTATTTCCAGCTAATATCTATCATTTGACGTCCAAAGGGGCAGGTATGAAAGTGCCTATGTGGGGATTATGGTTGAGGTTACCTATGCAATTTGTGTTATTGGCTTGGGCCTATGCATATACATAGAAAATAGTAAATAGCGGACAATTAAATTAGAAAAGGGTTGATAGAAGGCAACTAAAAGGAAGAATAACTCATTAAAATTGGGGTAAACTTATTACGCTTAAATAATTAGTTCTATTCCCTTTTAAAATATAAACAACCATGAGATCTATCAAAAACAACAAACAATTTAATGATTTAGTCCGACAAGAACAGCCTGTACTTATAGACTTTTATGCCGATTGGTGTGGCCCTTGTAAAATGTTGATGCCAACGGTAGAGAAACTAGCTAAAGAGTTTGACGGATCTATCAAAATACAGAAATTGAATATTGATAAAAATCCTGAAATTGCAGATAAATTTAAGGTAAGAAGTATCCCTACCTTATTTTTTATCAAAGACCAAAAAATTGTAGAACGAATCAACGGCATGACTTCGGAAACTACTTTACGAAAGAAATTGAAGTCTATGATCTAATATAGATTTTCCTCCTTCTGGAACAGATATTAAACTAGAAATACGGATAAGCCTTGATTTTATGACCTTCGGTACGTTGTAAAATCAAGGTTTATAGAATTATTTATTGGCCACTTTTCAAAGAATAAAATTTAATGCTTCAATTATTTTTATTGACCTTTTAAGTAGGGGTAAAGCATCTTTAATGTAAATTGTTGATTATGAATAATTTACATTATCAATAGCCCGCCTTCTACTTTTTTATTTTTAATTTTATTGCATTGCCCCTTGTTTTATATTTTAAAATAAGTGTATCTTTGCCATCCAATATCGCGGAGTGGAGCAGTTGGTAGCTCGTCGGGCTCATAACCCGAAGGTCACAGGTTCAAGTCCTGTCTCCGCTACTAAAAAAAATAAAGCCTTGATAATCATTGTGTTATCGAGGCTTTTTTTGTTTTATAGCAAAAAAATAAATGGCTGTTTGACCTTAAAAACGACACTTTTATCGCTCATTTAAATCTTTGTAAAAGTTATTTTTAATATCTAAATTGTCAATTTCCATATTTTAACCGTAGTAGAAAATTTTTGCCATAAATGGGAATGTTATTTTTTTTCCGCTACTAATCGGCTTGAAACTTTAAAAAACCAACATTTTTTCCTTTTTTGTGTTTTTCTAAAAATGTCTTGTTCATTAAATCTATATTATATTAATATGAGAGTACTCACTTTGTTTTTTTGTTTATGCTTTTGCGCCTGTAGTACAGCAAGCGTAGTGACAAATCCAACCAGTTCAAGTAGTGCCGATCCAATTACAGAAATGACCAAGTCTATGACTAAGACAGAAGGTTATGTCAATTTTTATTGGGATGAGGTAAAAGGTAATATTTTTTTAGAGATTGATAAATTAGATCAGGAGATTTTATATGTCAATTCCTTACCAGCTGGTATTGGCTCGAATGATATAGGATTAGATAGAGGACAATTGGGCGATACTCGAATTGTAAAATTCCAAAAGGTAGGGCCAAAAATTTTGATGATTCAACCAAATTATGATTATCGAGCGATTAGTGATAATCCAGAAGAATCAAAATCGGTTGCACAAGCATTTGCGTCCTCGGTTATTGGCGGCTTTAAAGTAGCAGCAGCACATAATGGAAAATACTTAGTGAATGCCACTAAATTTTTAATGCGAGATGCACATGGAGTTAGTGCCAGATTGCAACGAGCGAAACAAGGTAGCTATAAAATCGATCCTAATCGGTCCGCTATTTACTTGCCGATGTGTAAAGGTTTTCCAAAAAATACAGAACTAGAGGCCACCATTACTTTTAGTGGACAGCCAAAAGGTGGGTATATTCGCTCAGTTGTTCCTTCAGCGGATGCAGTAACGGTGAGAATGCACCATTCATTTATAGAATTGCCTGATGATAATTATAAACCTCGAATCTTTGATTCTCGAAGTGGTTATAATATGATGTCTTATGCGGATTACGCTACACCTATTCAGGATAATTTGGTGAAGCGGTTTATTCCTAGGCACCGTTTAAAGAAAAAAAATCCAAGAGCCGCAATCAGCGAACCTGTTGAACCAATTATTTATTATTTAGATAGAGGCGCACCAGAACCCATTAAATCTGCTTTGATGGAAGGTGGTGCATGGTGGAATCAAGCCTTTGAAGCGGCAGGTTATAAAGACGCTTTTATTGTGAAAGAAATGCCAGCAGGAGCAGATCCAATGGATGTTCGATATAATTTAATCCAATGGGTACACCGTTCTACCAGAGGGTGGTCGTATGGTTCTTCTGTGAGAGATCCACGAACGGGCGAAATTATTAAAGGGCATGTTTCCTTAGGTTCTTTACGAGTTCGACAAGACTTTTTGATTGCACAAGGCTTATTATCTCCCTACGAAAATGGAGCAACGAATCCTGATGAAAAAATGCTACAGTTGGCATTGGCTCGTTTACGTCAATTATCTGCCCATGAAATTGGACATACGATTGGACTAGCACATAATTTTGCGGCAAGCGTCAAAGATCGGTCTTCTGTAATGGATTATCCACATCCTTATATCACCTTAGATGCGGATGGCAATTTGGATTTTTCGAAATCTTATGCGGTAGGAATCGGCGAATGGGATAAAAGAACCGTATTATATGGTTATCAAGATTTTCCAGAAGGCACCAATGAGGAAGCAGCCTTACAAAGAATTTTGGCAGGTAACCATCAAATGGGTTTCCAATATATTTCGGATAGAGATGCACGACCACAATCCGGTGCGCATCCAATGGCGCATCTTTGGGATGGTGGAGAAAATCCAGCAACAGAATTAAATCGGTTAATGGAAGTGAGAAGAACAGCCTTGTCTAGATTCGGCGAAAATAGTATCCGAAAAGGCGAGCCTATGGCTACTTTAGAAAACGTATTAGTACCGCTTTATTTAGCACATCGTTACCAAGTGGAAGCAGCCACAAAAATGGTTGGAGCTGTAGATTATGCTTATGCGACCAAAGGTGATGGTCAAACTACCAATAAAATTTATCCAGCGGACGATCAAAGAGCAGCCATTTCAGCGATTTTAGAAACCCTACAACCTGCCCATTTAGCTTTACCAGAAAAAATTATTGAATTAATTCCACCTCAGCCAATTGGTTACCAAAGAGGCAGAGAATTATTTAAAATACATACAGGATTGACATTCGATCCAATTGGTGCTTCTGAAGCGATTGTCAACACTACTTTAGATTTATTGATGAATCCAGCTAAATTGGCTAGGGTAGTGGAGCAACATGCAAGAGACAACAATCAATTATCTTTATCTGAATTGGTGAGTAAGATAGAAGTTGGTATCGTAGATGCGCCTAGATCAAATGGATTGGAGATTGAAATTGGACGCAATAACGAAAAGTTGTTTCTCAGAAAATTATTACAATTAGCGGGAAATCAAGAAGGGAACCAACAAGTTGCCGCAGTTGCTTTATTTAGAGTCAATAAAATAGCAGATAGATTAAGTAGTAATAGCACCAATGATATGGAGGAGATGGCCCACAGAACGTATATGATGCATCAAATTAATCAATTCAAAAAAGATCCTGCTGGATTTAAATTACCAGCAGCACCTGCTTTACCTGATGGTTCGCCTATTGGTTGCGGACATTAATGAAGAGTAAAGAAAAGATTAAAAATAATAGGCAGCTTCATATTACTGAAACTGCCTATTATTTTTTAATGAGTATTCGCATAAGGCTCTAAATAAACTTCAACTTTAATTTTAAACCACCTATGATGGGAAATCGAAGATTCATAAATGAAGTGCACTAATTTTGAGATCGAGATTGAAAATTATTGACATTTTAAAATATCGACAATTTCTTGGTTTTAAAATTTGTGTAAGCGCCTAATCTCTCTTTTCTATGTGCTCTTCTGAATAATTTCCCAATAAATTAAAAAAAATTAACCGATAACAAACAATCTTCCTTTTCTCGCTTCTGTTTTTACATCTTGCCCTTTGGTACGAATTTTGCTATTCTTTTATAAACCCTTCCTGATAGATTAATATCTCCCAAATCCCCAGTTTTTAAGACTTTCTATTTCAATTTTTCCCCTTTTACAGACAAAAACAGGCGCTCCCCTCACTATAACGCATTATTCATAACAACCTACTTTACATGCAATCGAACACTTACACTGCTTTTTGTGGATTTTTACTATTTATTTTACTGAATTTAACTGGTTTGCCAACTGCGCTAAGTCAAGAGGAAGGAGACATTTTTGACTTACGTTTTAATACAGAAATTGATTGTGGAGCAAATGTATTAACGGCTAATCTTCAAATTAGAACACAAAATGATACCTTCAAGATTGGTATCTCCTCCGTTTTATTCAATTATGATGAAACGGTATTAGAGTTTTTGGATTACGAATCCCTAAACTTTGATCAAAATAATATTTGTATTCCGGGAGTACCTTTGGCAGTTTGGGATGCCCATCAGTTT
The DNA here is from genome assembly GCA_965277445.1 of Saprospiraceae bacterium. Lineage (GTDB taxonomy): Bacteria > Bacteroidota > Bacteroidia > Chitinophagales > Saprospiraceae > JAFMDF01. The sequence continues at coordinate 2,715,399 of CBDICY010000013.1, forward strand.
AGTAGTTCTACGCCAGGCATTTTCAATTTGACTTTATTAACCGAAATAGCCTCTCAAAGCTGTCCTATTATCGAAAGAGATTGGATTGATATAGGAAAAGTGAGGTTTACGATAAAGAATATAACGGGAGCTCCAAACATGCAATTCGATGCAAGGAACACAACCTTTAATAGAAATGAACCGAATGATGGAACTTTTGCGCCAACTCAAGGAGATTTATTTGGTTTCAATGAAATATTAACAACACAATGTGCCTGTGCTGCCCCAACTTTAGTACCAGATACCTTATCTTACAATTGTCCAGAAGGTATGATCGAAGCTAATTTATTGGCCAATGATATGACCAGTAATCCAACCGTTTCTATTAGTAATAACCCAACCAAAGGAACAGCGACCATTAATCCAAATGGTATTTTAATTTATACACCGACAACTGCATCTTGCGGAGAAGATGTCTTGACTTATAAGGTTTGTAATGATGGAAAAGAGGATTGTTGTACAGAAGCTATTGCCACTATTTCTTTTTCTGATAATACTTCTCCTATTATTATGAATCCTCCAGCGGATGTAACACTTGCTTGTGATGATTTACCAGTTGCGCCAAATCTTCTTGCGACAGATGATTGCCCATCGGTGGAGTTAACCATGAATGAGGTAATTGAGGATAGTGATTGTGCTGGGGAAGCAGTTTACACTAGAACGTGGACGGCAGTAGATGTATGTGGAAATACAGCTGCTCATACGCAACGAATAACACTTACGGATCAAAAAGAACCTACTATTACTTGTCCCGCTGTGGTTAACTTATTATGTAGTGATGTTTCAGAGGGAGTAATTGATTCGGGACAACCAACAGTTTCAGATAATTGTACCCCAACAGATGACTTAAAAGTTAGTTTTAGTGATGAGGTAATTGCTGAGAACTGTGAAAATAAAGTTAGACGTCAAATTGCACGAACTTGGACAGTAATTGATGCTTGTGGTAACTTATCCACTTGTAGTCAAACCATTAATATTATAGACGATATTGCGCCTGAATTAATTTGTCCAAGAAATCTAATCGTCGATTGTGGTCAGGATATTACTCCTGAAACTTTAGAAAGTCAAGCGACTGCAACCGATGCTTGTGGAACAACCACTATTACTTTTGAGGATGATGTAGCAATGCCTTCGGATTGTAATTTTGAGACTAAAACCATCAAAAGAACATGGACTGCAGTTGATGATTGTGGGAATATTGCTACTTGCATTCAGACTATAACCGTAAATGGAAAACCTTGTGGAGAAGTGACTGCAAGAGAACTGACAATTTATAGATGCGAAAAAGGTATTGTTGATTTTACTGCTATTTTAGAAGTTGAAGAAAATGTAACCATTAGCATCTCCAATAAAAGTGATTTATCTCCTATTTTCAATCTGCAACAATACGCCTTGCCCTCTACGGGTTGTGAAATTGGCCAGTTCGAATTTACATTTGAAGTTTTTAATGCCGATCAATGTTTAATAGATCATGGATTATTAACCGTTAAGACGGTACCAATTATTTTTGCTGAACCTAGTATTTCAGAGGATGGATGTACGGTTAGTCTAATTTTTGAATGCCCTGACCATTATAGTGTAACTTGGAATGCAGGAGAAAAAAGTGGCGTAGGAACGACTTACACAGCTACAGCAGGAACTAGTGGGGAAGTCGTATTTTCAGTTGTCTTTATAGGAGAAATATTACCTTCAGAAGCAGCGTCTCTTCCATGTATAGAACGACTTTACCCTATTATTTTTAATTGTGAATCGACTTGTCTTCAAACGGAAACTCAGCAGACTAGTTTTACCACTTGTGCAGGTCAGAACCTAAATATCTTTGAAACGCTTAATTTGTCGTCAGATGCTCTTGACTATACCTTTGAATTAATAGACGCTCCATTAGGCATCAGTCTTGATAGTACCCCAGGTAAAGTTGAAGTAGAGAACCCATTTGGTTGTGAAATGGGAACTTTTAATCTACGTGCGAATGGTTATGATGCCAATCAATGTTTAATTAAAGCCATAAATATAGCTGTTTCCGTCTTACCAAAAATTGCAGGAAGCATTCAATATGAATCAGATAGTACTTTTTGTTCGCCAAAATTGGTTTTGGAATGCCCGTCGCTTTATGGCATAGATTGGAAAGATAATATAGGAAATTCAGGTGTTGGTAATTCCTATACAGGAGCGGATGGAACAGGTGGATTTGTAACTTTTTATGTTTACCCAATTGAAGAAAATCTAAGCGAATTACCTTGTGCAGTAGATTCTTTCTTTGCTGATTTTAGTTGCAAAATTGATTGCCCAACTACTAGAGAAAGAACGGAAACACTAACGGTTTGTGCAGAAAGCGAAGTCGATATTATTGAGCTATTAGGCTTAAGTGAGGATAAACGGAATACCTTTGATAATGAGACGATTACCAATGGTATCTATAAAGTCGGCAATCCCTTTGGTTGTGAATTAGGCACTAAAACATTGACCCTTAAATGCTATGATGAAAATCAATGTTTAACGGAAATCATTACCCTTCAAATTTCGATTATTCCAGCGATATACGCAGTAATACACACAACCGCAGATGTTGCTTGTGGAGTTTCTTTAAGCTTAGAATGCCCAGGAAATTATGCTATTTCTTGGGAAGACAGTAATGGTAATTCAGGGACAGGACAGAATTATACTGGACCTGAGGGGACTTCAGGAACCGTCAAATTTACCATTGAATATTTAACGGATAGTATCTTCTTATCAAGTACTCCATTGGCTTGTTTTAGTCAAACTTTTGAAGCAGCATACGACTGTAATAGCAATACAGAATGTCCAGATCCAGCTTTTGAAACGATTGATTTGTATGGTTGCCACGGTGAATTATTAAATTTATTTGATCGCTTACAATTTTCTGACAATATCCGCTATCGAATAGTAGATGGAGATGGAATTGAAGACATTAAAAATATTCGTTTAGAAAATGATGGGACAGATTGTTTTATCCGTCAATCCCGATTAGCAATTGAAGTCATGGATGAACGAGATTGTGTGATTAGAAGCATTTTTGTTTCTTTTAATGTCTTACCTAAAATTGATGGAGATATTGTCGCCAATGAGGACGGATGCGGGATGAATTTAAGGCTAACTTGCCCAAATATCTATGCAATTACGTGGGAGGATGATTTAGGGAATAGTGGACAAGGCTTTTCTTACGAACCAGCAGAAGGAACGCATGGAGTCGTTCATTTTAGAGTGGCTTATAAAGATACGTCTGTCGCTGAATTTTTTATAGATTCTACTTGCTATGTCACTACATTCAGCCAAGATTTTGCTTGTTGCAATCCTGCTGGAACTGCCTGTGACGATGGAGATGCCTTAACTTTTAATGATGTGGAAGACGGTGACTGTGGTTGTTTTGGTACGGGCTGTAATTTAGAATATAAAGGAATTGTTATTGATGGGGCAACTTTAGATGGCTGTGAATTGGTAATTGAATTAGAGGATGGGACAATTTTAGAACCACTTATTTTACCTGTAGGGGAAACCTTAGCAGTCGGACAAGAAATTATTTTCTCTTTTATTGAACTAATAGATAGGGTAACCACCTGTCAAGTAGGAAAAAACGTTCAAATTATTTGCTTAGAAAATACTTGTCCAGCAGCAGGAACACCTTGTACGGATAATGATTTAGCTACTATTAACGATGAGCAGGATGGTAATTGTAACTGTGTGGGCGAAGCTGCACCAGAAATTAAATCGGAAATTGATTTAAGATTGAGATCTGAATTAGATTGTCAAGCAAATACTTATTGTCTGACTTTACAGGCAAAAGGACAGCAGACTGATTTTACCATTGGGACTTCCTCTATTATGCTTAATTATGACCCAAATGCTTTAGAATTTGTCAATTATACCTCTTCTCAATTTGATGAATCTGAAACTTGTATTGGTGGAGCCATGAGTCCTTGGGATGAACAAAAAAGTGATGGCACTTCTATTCCTGGGAAATTTTGTTTGACCATGACCTTACTGACTGATAGTATCAGTTGTCCTGAGATTACTACTGAGCAATGGGAAGATATTGGGGTGATTTGCTTTGATATTATGAATAATGATACCACGCCAAATATAAAGTTTGATGCTGAAAATACCCATTTTAATAGTAGTAGCCCTAATGATGGGACTCGCCCAATTACCTTAGGTACCTTACATAGTATCGATGCCGATGAAGCCCTAGCTTGCGAAGGAAATGCCATCGTATCTAGTAATGAATTAGCCTTAAAAGCTTTTCTACAAGGTCCTTATCAATCCAATAAATCCTTGATGGCAGATGACCTTCGAAAGAAAGGATTTATACCTTTAACAGAACCTTATACAGGGATACCTTCTTTTATCCATTTTGGGACAGGAGGCGGAGAAGAAACGACTTTAGATGTATTAGCTAATAGAGGAGATAATGCCATAATTGACTGGGTATTCTTAGAGTTACGTGCTGAATCAGATTCTACCTTAATTGTTGCTACTCGTTCCGCTTTAATCCAAAGTGATGGAGATGTGGTAGATGTTGACGGAACTACCCCAGTTCGGTTTATGGTGCCAGATGGTGCTTATTACGTTTGTATCAAACATAGAAACCATTTAGGAGTCATGACTGCTACGCCTATTCCTTTTACTGCTACGGAGACCGTAAACATCGACTTTACTGATTCTGAAACGCCTACTTATGGTACTCATGCTCAACTAGATGTACAGGGGGAAATGGTTTTAAGAGGAGGAAACGCTAATCCTGACAAATTTATCATTCTTGCGGGTGGTGGCCTAGGACTACCAGACAGAGATATGATTTTCTTTGATATTTTCTTATCGCTTTGGCAATCAAATCCAGGTATTCCCATTACCTATAATAGTGTTTTACAAGGCTATTATGGGTCAGACACGAATATGGATGGAAAAGTAAAATATCAAGGCCCTAAAAATGACATTGATGCTTATATTTTCTTCAATGTATTATTTCACCCTCAAAACACTGCATACCGCTTGAATTTTGCAATTTCGGAACAAATACCATAATGGTTGATGGTTTGTTATTATAATTTTTGAGGTAATTTTTTAGAGACGGTTCATAAAAGGCAAAAAGGCAATTCATTTTTCTATTAGAGAAAATAGTCAATGACTTTTACTGGATACTTTAAAATTTGACTTAGAAACTAGCGTAACAGATTTATTTCCCAGTATTAATTTTTACTATAAACAAATGTTTAATTATGACATTCTCTAAGATGAACAACACACTAATTTTAAAAGGCTTATTGACAAATTTATTTGTAATGGCCACCATTTACATGACTACAGCACAGGTTCAATTTAAATTGACCATGTTGGAGGATGGAGAAACTTATCAGGTTTCTTTAATTCCAGAAAAAACCTGGGAACATCCTTATAACATTACCAGTACTGCGCAAGTAACGATTAAAGTACCGACGAATTCATTTGAAGTTACAGATTTAAAGAGTCTTCAGTTAGCAACTGAATGGCAAGATAATTCTCGTAGTGATTCACCAGCAGAAGCGCCTGCGGTTGATTATATTTCATTTGGATTGGCTACTTTAGGTACGGTTGCTTTTAATTATGAGGCAGGAGTGGAAATGCCCTTATTTACTTTCAAAAACGCTTTACCTTGTCAAGGTAAAGTTGGTTTGATGGACAATTCGGAAGATCCATTTATGGCGCCTAATAGTAGAAGTGCAAATGTGGGCAATTCTATTACAATTTTCGGTGCGAGAGGAGAAGCTTATCGTGGTAACTTAGCAGCTTTTGCTGAAATTCCATGTCAAGCAGATTTTTCTACGAGTATCGAAAAGGAAGAAATAGTAGCAGAGGTACTTAAAGTTTATCCTAATCCAGCTATAAATGAGGTATTTGTTGACATGAGTTGGACACAAGGAACGACAAAAGGTGCTTTAGTTATTATGGATGCTACGGGCAAAGAAGTGAAACGACAAACGATTACATTAAATGATGGCTTTAATAAAGTACAACTATCTGTTGAAACTTTAGTTTTCGGTATCTATTCTATTGAGTATCAGTTTGACGGAAAATCTTTAGCTATTGACCGTTTTGTAAAAGGAAATAGATAAATCTTTCAATAAAAATTAAAGCTATAATTTGACTATTGGAAATGGTTGATATTGCTTAAGTTAGGTACTTGAGTGGCGTCAATTGTTTCCAATTTTTTTTGACTTTCTTACCTTGTTACCTCATCAGCCAAGCCACCGAAATTCCCACATAATTTCCCAAAGCAATGCCCAACAATCCTAGTGCAATACCAGGGAAAACCAATTTTCTATTCCCAATCGTACTAGCAATTTGACCAATAAATACTGGGCCATAAATAGCAGCAGTACTAGCAATCAAAGCAGTATCTTTGTCAATTTTGAAAAAATAGCAGAGCAACCAATGTAGACAAACCGTTATCACCCAAGCGACCGCCATAAATAGCACCAAACTCAATCCGTTCTCTAAAATATTGGCAAAATTAGCCAACATGCCCACCGATACACAAAACATTAATAGCAAATAATCACCTACTTCAAAAGCCCCTTCTAAGTTTTGTACAAATGATATTCTAGAAGCAATGATACTTAAGGTAGTCAAAGATAATATGATAAAAGTGGCGGCTAAATGCTGCAAAAACAGAAAACTGGCTCCGACCGAGACACCAACGATTAAAAGAGCTATTCCTAATCCTTGAAAGAATTGATTGAAAGAAATTATTTTACTATTTAATAAATTATTTTTACTAATTTGGAATTTTCTGCCTTTATAATCATTAAGAAAAAAAGACAATATTTTTCTAGCTACAGAGGTAAGAAAGAGCAAATACATTCCTCCGATGAATATATCTGCGGCATTTAATAAAAAAATGGTCTCCGTTTCTGCTTCCAATGCCATTCCAACAGCCTGCATATTAGGAATGCCTCCAGAAAAAATAGCGGCAATCATTCCTGAAATCAACCAAGATTGAGCAATGGTATCTTGGAAATACCAACCCGCAAAACAAGTACCGATAATGCCACTAAACATACATAAAAAAAAAGCCAACACCATACTTTTAAAATCGGTCATCCAACTAGACAAATCGGTGGAGTAGAGTAGGAAGGGGATCGCTAACAGGATAGTGCCTTGCGTCGCATAATTGGCGATTCCCTCATTGATTTCAAGAAAGGACAGGTTGGCTAAGATAATTCCTAATGAATAACATAATACTACGGGGCTTAACCAAGCGACTGTATTCTGCGCTATTTTTTTGGCAAAATAGGGAAAAAAGCAAATCAACAATATTTGAATAACGGTCATAAATCTATTTGTTTAAGGGAATAAAAGTAATGGAAATTAAGATAGGGAGTAGGAAAAAAATAACTTACCTAAATAAATAGTCTATGTCAATTTGGAATTCATGTAGAAGTGTGACTAGTGATTAGATTAAACGTTGAGTCTCAATGGCTAATCCAGGCACTAATCACTAGTTATCATTTCTAAAAAAGTTAAGAAGAATTTAAAAGATGTTTCACAATAATCTAATAAAGCTAATTTTCGTTATTTTGTGTAGGAATTCACCGCTGATAAAAATTTGTAAAATTATGAAAAATATACTACGATTTCTCTTGATTTTATTACTGACTACTGCTGCTTTCTTGGCAGGAACTTATTGGAAAATCAATCAAACAGTCAATGAAAAAGATAATCAACAAGATACACTCAAATTAACTACTACACCCGCTACTACCTTTACCGAGGAAAAGATAGCGCCAGAACGAAAGAATTTACCTAGAAAAGGGCTGACAGATGCAGAAATGGAGACCATTTCGTTGTTTGAAAAGGCGACCCCTTCCGTTGTTTTTATCACCACTTCTGATGTGCGGAGAGATTACTATACTAGAAGCTTGAAAGAATATAAAAGTGGAAGTGGTTCTGGTTTTATTTGGGATGATCAGGGGCATATTATTACCAATTATCACGTTATTCAAAACGCAGATAGAGCGACGGTTACCTTATCTGACCAATCTACTTATCAAGCAAAATTAGTAGGAAAAGCGCCTTCTAAAGATTTAGCTGTTTTAAAAATCGATGCGCCTATAGAAAAATTACGCCCTTTGCAAAAAGGAAGGTCTAACGATTTAAGAGTCGGACAATCTGTTTACGCCATTGGCAATCCGTTTGGATTAGATCAAACCTTAACCACAGGTATTGTAAGTGCCTTAGGCAGAGAAATCAACTCAGTTGCCAATGTACCCATTCGTGATGTGATTCAAACAGATGCAGCGATCAACCCAGGGAATTCTGGTGGCCCTTTATTAAATTCTTCTGGAGAGTTAATCGGTGTCAATACGGCTATTTATAGTCCTTCTGGGGCGAGTGCAGGCATTGGTTTTTCCATACCAGTTGATGCAGTAAACTGGGTCGTGCCTGATTTAATTCAGTATGGAGTCATTCAGCGACCAACAATGGGGATTGATTTTGTTCAGCAAAGAACCTTAAGACAAATTGGGGTAAAAGGCTTGATGATTAGCTATGTAGGATCAAATAGTGCTGCTGAGAAAGCAGGAATGCGAGCACCTTATCGAGATGCTAAAGGCACCTTACATTGGGGCGATATTATTGTAGCCATTGATGGAGAACCTATTGAATCAGAAAATGATTATTTATTGGCTTTAGAAAATTATAGAGTAGGGGATAAAATCAAAGTGTTAGTGGAGCGAGAAAATGAGCGAATAACTTTGGATTTGACTTTAGATCCAGCTAATCAGTAGACAGTAGGCAATAGGCAGTTTTGTCAATCGTAACACTGCCTACTATAAACTGGTCTCATGTTTTCTTTTTAGGTTTTTGATTGACCTTTTTATCTTTATCGGTTGGTGTATTTTCATCTTCTGTAGTACTGCCACCAAAAATTAAATCCGTACTAGAATAAGTTGTACCGAAATTTTGTCCTGCCACAGCAACCTGCTTGACAGCATCTTTAAATTGATGATCGGTTAATTCTTTTAAAGGATGGGTAAATAAAGAGACGACAAAACCACTATACAAGGCATATTTGGCATCTAAAGCAGCATGGAAATTAGCTTCCAACATAGTCGCTAATTCTGTTTTATCAATATCTTTTTGATCCGCAATGGGTGTAAAAATACGCATTCTATTATTGGCCTCATCTGTAATAATAAAGAGGACTTGTTCTCCATAGACGACTTGCCAATTTCCTGCAACACCTTCTACTTTATCACCAATCTTCTCCAATATAACGCCCATCTTAAGATTATTCATCTCAGCTTGTGCAAAAAGACCTACAGCTAAATTTAAAAAAAGGAATAATAAAAGGGATGATTTCTTCATTAGGAAGGCGCTTTGGTTTGGAATGAATATCGCTATAAAAACGACAAAGCGGTAGTTTAGTTGTTACGCTAACCGTTTTTTCTGATTAATTTAAGGGTAGCGCAAGTATTGCGACAGTTTTTTATAAGAAGTCAGACGTCAGATCAATTTTTTTCTGTCAGCGGCCAGATAGGAGTCATTTTTACGTCAAAAATCTGACTTCTGACATCTATTGTAATTTATTGGTTAAAGAGAGATAGAAAATTAATTAATCCTTTGTCCAATAAAGGCTAATTAACAACAAAATCAGACCTGCACTTACCGCTACATCAGCAAAATTGAAAATGCCTGTTCGGAGCCCGCCGAAGCTAATATTCATAAAGTCAATTACCGATCCATAGGCAATTCTATCCATCAAATTACCGATACCACCACCAACAATAAGGCTCATCCCAATAAATTGACCATAAGAATTACTTGCTTTAAAGTAGGTAACAGCGAAGAGGAATAAGACTAAAGTTGGAATAAAGACGAGAAATAAATATTTTAAATTAGGCGAAAGCGAATCCCCTAAACCTAGAAATGCGCCTGTGTTTTCTGCATAAATTAACTTAAACGTCCCATCTAAATATTCAATAGGTTGAGAATAAGATAACTGTTCTTTAGCCATCAGTTTTGTTTGCTGGTCACAACCTACACAAATTGCTAGAATCGCTAAGAAAAAACCATATTTAAGCCATTTATTTTGAAAAATCATTCACAATGTTTTTTTTAATGATGAACTATAAATGATGAACGATGAATTGACTGCCCTTTGCTCTGCCTACTGCACTAGATGTAATTAAACGACCTTTAGTTGGTTTATGACTTAGTTAAAATCCCCATTCTCTAGGTATATTTGGTTTCCCTTTAGTAAATAACTAAGCTATACTCATCAAAAAGCTATGTGTGCTATATGGTAATAAAGAATAAGTATTTTTAGACCAAAGAACTTACTTCAAATTCTTTAAGTTAGTCACAAAAGCATCTCGACCACTAGCAATGACTTTCTTCCACGTTTTAGTTGCTTCTCCTTTAGTACTAAATGGACCAACCACCACTTTATAAACTGTTTTTCCATTCAGTTCATTAATATTTACCACCACAGGACTATCAAATTCTCCTTGTAATTGCTCTGCCTGAATTAAGACATTACCATATTCGGCAAAAACACCAATCTGTACACCATATCCTTTGGAGGGTTGTCTTTCAACGGTAAATTTAAACAGACCTTGCCCTTTAGCCACATTTTCTTCAATAACTGGTCGAGGATTGTTCTGCCCATCTTTTAAGCGCAATGCTTCTGCTACTGCCTTGTCTGCATTGACTCTGCCATAACCATATTTAACGGAATGCCCATTAACATATTCTGATGGACTGCCAATTTTATCTGCGGTTTTTTCAAGAATAGCTTTAACCTGTTTAGCTGTTAAATCTGGATTTACAGACAACATTAAGGCACAAACACCAGCTACTAAGGGCGTTGAACTAGAAGTTCCACCAAAGTGCTTATAACCTGTTCCTCTAGACTTACCATCTGCCCAATATCTAAAATCTCCAGCGCCTCTTAAATCTGTTCCTTCGTCCCAACTAGCTCTAGCGGCAGTTATTGGCCAATCTCCATTTGACGGCGCAACGACGGATAATTCTCGACCTCGATTGGAATAAGAGGCATGTTTATCTTGACTCGTACTTGCACCAACTGCAATGACATCTGGATGCGTCGCATAATAACTTAAATAATCCAAATCATCGTTTCCACCTGCATATAAAATGATACAACCTTTTCCATTTCTACCTTCTCTTGCTGCTTTAGCAATAGCTGCTTCTTTTAATGGCCCTGGCGCAAAACTAGGATCAGTAGTCCCCCAACTACAACTAATAATGTCTGCACCATTTTTAACCGCTGTGGTAAACATTTCTTCGGTCGCTCGAATACTAAAGGAAGTACCACTAATCGGCATAAATTTAGCATTCGGTGCAGCACCAACCATACCCATGCCATTAGCCGCTGCAATAGCAACACTTGCACAAGGCGTTCCATGCGTAAACCTCGGATCTCCTTGAATAATATTAGCGGATTGATTCCATAAATCGTATGGTTTATGTACTTTTTGATTTAAATCTGGGTGAGTTAAATCGAAGCCATTATCTATAACTGCTACCACGATTTTTTCTGAGCCTGAATGACCAATTCTATTCCAAGCATCGACTACTTTTGCATCTGCATCTTTCTTTAATCGATAATCAATATCAGGTACAAAACCAGGGTTTTTAAGATGCCAAGCATGCTTGAATAAAGGATCACCGATGGTGACCGCATATTCATCCAATAAAGTATCTAAATCTGGTTCCGCTACTTTGACCATCGAAATCCTAGATAAGGACTGAGCAACTTTAAGTGGGTTGGGAGAGTTGGCCGTTACTTTGGCAATGATCGTATGATTGTCTCTTTTTTCCACCAATTCCAAAGCATATTCCTCTAAGACAATTTGTCGTTCTTCTTCATTGGTATCTTCCTCAAAAATAATATAAATTTCTCCTGTTGGAATCAAAGGTCGTTTATTGCCTTCGATATGATAGACATGCGTACCTACAGCAACTTCTTTTTTAATTCTGACTTCATCTAACTTTTTATCCACAGAACCTCTACCTCTATCTAAAGTTACTAATTTAAACCCACCAAGATGGGATAAGACCTCTGCTTTTACCCCTACATCTGCTACATTTACAGATTTACTTTTAGGTTTGATTCCGACTAAGGTTCTGCTTTTCTTTAAAACTAAATCGTTTTTACCGCTTTTTACAATTAATTTTTTCATAGTATATTATTGGTTCTATGGCGTTTTATTCAAAAAGAAATAAATAGACCATTTACTTTTGGCTAAAGTTATAGATTAAGTCGTTAATTTCTAAGTTTTTTGTTTAAAAATCTACGGTTGTTCGTAAAGGTAGGGTAGAAAATCCTAGAATTGAGTTATGAGGGCATAAAAAAAGGTCGAACCAAATGTGGCTCGACCGGTTGCTTAATGACTCAAAGAATATTGATGAAACTTAACTTAAGTTCTTTATTTTATTGTTTAAACTTATTTTCCTGCAAAATATTGTAGTTGTTTGTTGATTACTGACAACATTTTCTGCAATATAGAACAATTTTTGAGAAATTCGACTAAGCACTCCTAAATTTAAAATATTCTTAACGTATTGGTAACAAATGAGGTAATTAAGTACCTAAATAAACCTCAACTTCAAACGCAACTTCAACTTCAATTTTAAACCACCTTCAGCGGAAATTGCTGTTGAGGTTTAAGTTAAAACATGGCAACACGGCAATATGACAACTTCAAATGGTAACAGCCAATTATGTATTACAGAAAGTGCTAAATTTTAATTCATATTATCCAATATAGTCAAAGGTGGAATCTCAAATTTATCTAACATCATTTCCTTTTTCACAAAGGTCTTCTTATCGCAATTTTTACATTGGTAATACTCGGTCGTCACTTGTCTTTTACTAAAATGCGTACCAATTCTAACGATTCTGGTCTTAACTAAAACGTATCGGTGTTTACACATATTCTACAGGTTTTTACGTAGTGTATTTACAAACACCGTGCAGAAATTGATTGGTTGAGTGCCCTAAATTTGACTGTGAAGCAGATGGTTTATTCCCTATATATGTAAAGGACAAAAAGCTAATATCTTGTGATGGATATTAGCTTTTTGGGTAATTTTTACTTTTTTGAAAAAATGTGTTGAACTATAAATTATTCTTTTGCTAATTTTTTATAGAATTCCTTATACGCCATTATTGATTGCTGCTTAAGTACAATTTGATAATTTTGTTTGTTGATATTTAGTAACTCTATATTTTTAGAATTGCTAAAATTTTTCATGTTATTGATTAATTGTTCGGCTTCTTCAAAATTATTAAATTTCCGAATGATGATGAGCGGTTTATTTTTATCACTACCTAAATAAATATGCGACATTCTTATGTTACTTGCCATTCCTAACATAAAAATAGTTGGTTTTAAAAATTGCCTTTTCCTTCCTCTATCATCCGAATAATCTCTTTCAAATCATCCGTAGAAATCTTCTCTTCCTTCGCAAAATGAGCCACTAAATTTTTATAAGATTTATCAAAAAAGCCGTCCAATACTTCACCTAAGAAGGTAGAAGTATAAGCGGCTTTAGTGACAGTCGGATAGTATCTATGCGTGGGACCGAAGGCTTCGAAACCAACAAACCCTTTCTTTTGTAAACGTTTGATAACGGTTGAAATCGTATTATAATGCGGTTTAGGATCAGGTAACTGTGCTTTAATGTCGTTGACAAAGGCTTTTTCTAAGCCCCAAAGCACTTGCATAATTTGTTCCTCTTTATTCGTTAATTTTTCCATTAGACCATCAGTTTTAATTCATTGTCAAAACAAAGGTATAACTATTTAAATCTTAATACAACTATTTTTGTAGTTGGGTAACGAAAAAAGTAATTTTATCTAGAAAATCTTCGGTTCATTAAATCAAGAACCTTACAACAAGATAACTTCGCAACCTTAACCATCCATCATTTAGGGCTTTAGCTTCCAGTATCTAAAAAACCTATAAATTTTCCTTTTATAATGCAAAAATATTAATATCTTCACGCCAAATTTTATTCCACTTAATAACTCACTAGAAAATATTTGTTGGACATGCAATCAATTCACGAAAATTTAGAGACAATTCCAGGCCTTTTTTATAATTGGGAAAAAACAACGCCCAATAAAATTTTTTTACGTCAACCAATTGGCGCTACTTGGAAAACCTATACCTTCAAAGAAGTAGGGGAGCAAGCCAGAAGATTGGTATCAGGTATGCGAGGAATGGGCTTAGCAAAAGGCGACCATGTAGCCTTAATTTCTAAAAACTGTGCCCATTGGATTATTTCAGATATTGCCTTGATGATGGGCGGTTATGTATCTGTGCCCTTATATGCAAGTTTAGCAGCTGACCAATTGTCAGTAGTATTGGAAAAAAGTGATGCGAAAGGGGTAATTGTTGGAAAGTTAGATGAATGGGAGAAAAAGAGTAAAGGCTTGATTGATGGTATAAAAGTAATGCGTTTTCCACATTATGAAGGGAATGCAAAAATAACACAAGGAACTGCTTGGGAAGACTTGATGAAAAATGAACCAATGGAAGGTTATCCAGAGCCAGCTATTGATAGTTTATGGACAATTCTATTTACTTCAGGAACTACGGGAACGCCCAAAGGCGTAATGCATACTTATAAAAATGCGGCTTTGTTAAATAATAACGAGAAGATAAATAATATCATGGGAACTTTGGCAAGTGGTCAAGATACCAGGTTATTTTCCTTCTTGCCTTTAAATCATATTGCCGAAAGAGCCGCGGTTGAAATGTCAGGTATTAGTAGTGGAGGGACGATTTCTTTTGCGGATACCTTAGATACCTTTGCTAAAAACTTAGCGGAAACTAGACCTACTTTCTTTTTTGCGGTGCCTAGAATTTGGACAAAATTTCAGTTAGGTGTATTGTCTAAAATGCCGCAGAAAAAATTGGATATGCTATTGAAAATTCCGATTGTATCTGGAATTATCAAGAAAAAATTATTAAAGGCTTTAGGTTTAGATGCTGCAACAACTTGTTTGACGGGCGCATCTATTACACCTGAAAGCTTAAAGCAATGGTATAGAAAATTGGGCTTAAACCTGCGGGAAGTATATGGGATGACCGAGAATGCAGGTGGATTTACAATGATGCCCGCTACCCAACATAAGCCAAATACCGTTGGTAAACCACTTCCAAATGCAGAAGGTAGAATTCACCCCGATACAGGAGAAATTTTAATGAAAATGCCTTGGATGATGAGTGGGTATTATAAAGAACCTGAATTAACTGCCGAAACATTAGTAGATGGCTGGTTACATACAGGAGATAAAGGAAAGTTTGATGATGACGGCTTTTTAAAAATTGTTGGTAGAGTTAAAGATGCTTTCAAGACCACGAAAGGTAAATTTATTGTTCCAACTATTATTGAAGACCATTTTAGTGACAATGATTTAATTGAACAAGTTTGTGTCGCAGGTTTGGGAATTCCTCAACCAGTTGCTTTGGTTTGTTTATCAGAAATTGGTGTGAAAGAAGATAAAGCTAAAGTAACCGAAAACCTGCAATCTGAAATAGGTCGAATTAATAAGCAATTACATAATCACGAAAGAATTTCTACCATTGTCGTAGCGAATGAACCTTGGTCACCTGAAAATCAATTATTGACGCCTACTTTAAAAATTAGAAGGGGAGCCATTAATGAGACTTACGGAGAGAAAATAGGGAACTGGCACGAAGCGGCAGATAAAGTGATTTGGGAAGCGTAGGCAGTACGACAGTAATCAGTAGGCAGTTTGCAGTATGACAGTAAACAATCTGAAATTAGTCTGCAAATTGCCTGCTGTAATACCGAAAACTAGACTAGTCTACAATTTACTCATTTCCACATTTAATCATTTTTACCTACTAGAATCCGCACTAAAATTCACATCTCCAATTTTAAGCCCAATCAGATTTAAATTGACATTTTGTTGTAAATCATTTAATGTCAGGATATTAAAAAGGTTGCCTTGTGGAGAAACGAAGCCCCAAGAGGGGGCATTAGGAAATTGATCGTTGATACCCAAAATTAGTTTTTGGATTTCAATCATATCAAAAGTGGTAACAGAACCAGAGAGATTGACATCGGCAGCGACCAATTTAAAATTATCATCGAAAGGTTCCAGCCCTAAAATATGTCGTCTGATTTTAACAATATCGAAAGTCGTGACACCATTTAAAGCATCTGTATTTTTACTAAAAGTCAGCCGATAAGCAGAAGTCCTAGGGAGTTGAGTAATAAATAAACCCTCTTCATTCGTTACAACAGAAGTGGTAGAATCTGTTCCTTCTAATAAAACAGTTGCACCACCAACACCTTCCCCTTCAGGGGTCTGGATAAAGCCAATAAAATTGGCTAAATGCCCAAATGGATCTAAACCTTCTAAGGTCATCACACCAGCGTTAGTCGGATCTAACCAATCACTTAATCGACTATTTGCCGCATCCCCTTCCCAAGAAACAGCTAATCTACCATAAAACAATTCTGTAATCGTACAAGCATCAAAATTTATCGTACCTCCATGCAATTGACCATATACTAAACCGTCGTCTCCCAATAGGGGAGAACCAGACGCCCCAACTTGGGAGAAACCTTCATCTGCAAGGACGCTAAAATGGCTATTGGGTGTTGAGGTGTAATCTTCCCAGTTCAGACTTCTAGCTGTAATAGATCCTGTATTTTGATTATCTATCGTTATCTTTTTAATGTCTCCACAAGGATGGTGAATCATCGCCGAATTTTGTGGAATCACCTCCATTGCTCTATTCCAACCCGCAAAATAAGGACTGAAAGAGGAAGGCACATTAGTGGAAATTTTAAGTAGTAAAAAATCAGGGTCTTGCCTACTTGCTACTGCTTCTGCACCAACAATTGTCTTTAAAATGGGTTCGGAAGAAGGATTATTGCAACCTTCACCTTCGTATCCAAAGTTGAATTGCCATTGGTCATATAAAGGATCAAATCCTTCTAAAATACAATGAAAAGCCGTTAATAAATAGGGCGTTTGATCCTGTGCCGTATTATTCATTAAAGAACCCGAACAAAAGCCTGCGAAAATAGCATCGTCCGTTCTTCTTTGTAGGATGAGCATTATTCTAACGACACCTCGTTTGTAATCTTGATAATCATTTCCTTGTTCACAATTGATGTTAATATGGCAATCTTCGGAGGCGCCAAATCCAAATTCCCCACTACTTCTGCCAGATGGCAATTTTTGTAAAACCTTATTAATACTAATTCTAGGATGTCCTGTAAAAATAGTTGGTTCGTGATATTCTAAATAAACACTTTCTCCATAGGTTGTAGTCGTACTAAATTTGCCATTTTTTTTATTATTTTCATGGGTAAATGCACCTAATACTTGACGTTCATTTTCGGTATATAAAAAGAATTTAGCATCATTGGGTAACCAGAAATCATCATATAATAACATCAAACTTTGGGCGCCTTTGGCCGTTATTTTTAAGCGCCAAATACGGCTGCCGTCTTCCATATCCAACCATTCGCCATCGTTTTGAATACTGATACTGGTTGTAACCCCTGAACTTTCAAAAGTAAAATTTGGATGTTCTGCCTTCACTCTTTCAAAGGCAATTCTATCGGGTAATGGAATGGTAACTTCTGGAATGTTATCTGCAATATGTTTTTCTAAAAAAGATTCTGCTAGGCTAGAAGGCATTCCTTTTTGACTAATTTGACCAATAATAGGGAGATTCATAATTAGGCTAAGGAAAAGGAACAGAAATTGTTTGAATTGCATAAGTTACTGACATCTAATGACCTTGGACTTAAAAAGATTGTTGAGCGGGGGATTGCTATATAAGGTCAATAAATCCTACGTTTTATTGGCTAGAAAGTTTTGTAGAATTGAGTAGAGTAGTAGTTTATATATAAAATTTAAATATTTTATAGTGAACAAAATAGGCAAAAAAAACAACCATTTACTGTGCATAAGTAAATGGTTGTTTTGTATGTATTATGATTTAACGAGTGGCTAGAAAGAAGAAGGTTCTATTAAAGAACCGCCTTCTCTCGTCATTTCTTATTTCAAAGAAATTGGTAATTTAGCCATGGTATCATCAAAAGCAACGATTAAATCAATTGCATCTGCGCCATTTGCTTCTAATAAGATAGTCATTGCTTCAACTGTATTAGGCGTTTTAGCCGTCTTAGCACTAACAGTTACCACATTATCTTTATCATCGTGATTAGGATTTCCCCAAGATTGTGTGTTCTTGTGGATGATGAAATCCCAACTTCCTTCATTTACTTTAGCAAATAAACCATATTGTCCTTTTCTAACTTTTGTACCATTAATGGTTACATCTTGGAAGAAAGTAATAAGGGTTGTTTCGTTAGCGCCTACTCTCCACATATCTCCATATTTCAACATTTCGCCAAAAACTTTTCTACCTTTTTTCTGAGGACGGCTATAAACCACTCTTACTTTAGCTTCTTCAACTGGCTTTCGGAAATTTTGGAATCGAGAATTAACTGGAAATTGAACTAAATCCATTGGACTAGCATCTGGACCAGCCATCATCGCAGGATTTAAGCTAACAGGCAAAGTCGCTCTTGTATTATCCCACTCAAAGACCATATTTACATTCCCTTCATCTACTTTTTGGAAACCAATTGTAAATTCTTCTCTAGTCTGAGAAATAGAAGAAACTGGAGCTGAAGCAGAAGCAATAATCTTAGTTGGATCTAAATCACTAGTGCCTGCGACAAATCTTTCTGTAGAAATCTTAACAATCCATTGATTTTGAAAGATGTCCGCATTCATCATGTAAGTTCCAGCAGCGATATAAGTACCTCCAATTTCAACAGGTGAAAAGAACGTAATTTCAGTTGCCTCATTAGCACCTAATCTCCAAGTTTGGTTGTAAGGAACTAAATCTCCGAAAATGACTCTGCCTTTTTTATTAGGACGACAGTATAAAACTTTAATTTTCTGTACTCTATCAGGATCATCTGCATCCAAATAGTTTTTGAAAGCCGCTCTTCTTGGGTAATGCGCAGCGTCCATTGGACTAGGATCTAAACTAGGGAATTTTAATTCTTGTGCAGCTATATCAGCTACCGTAAAAATCGCTAAACAAAGCAACAATAAAGCTTGCTTTAATCTCATAACGGTTAGGTTTAAATTGTTGATAAAAAATTTCGGCAAATATAACCTATTTTACGTGTTTTATATAGGTGTGGTTGTTGTCAAGTTGTTAAAAAGTCGTGGCTATTTCTTTTCTCTATCCAAGTAGCCTTGCCAATGCTTACCAACTAATCGCATCATAGCAGGGTAAACAATAGCTAATCGAAAGGGTTTGATCAATCCCATGTAGTATTTTCCTAATCTTCCTTTGGGTTTTACATAAACTGTCATTTGTACCGTATAAGCTTCATTCAATTGAACTTTTGCTAAATGTAATCCCGCATGAACGGTTTCATTTTTTATCTCTGCTAAGGACTCCTTTTCTAACACATAAACTGGCTCAAACTCTGCTTCTCCTACAGGCAGTATTTCTGCTTCTGTTAACTGAAATCGTTTTGCATATCTTGCTCGAATGCTTCCTTTTTTTAAAGAAGTAGATACAGTTTTTAACTCTTGATCCCAACCAAATAATTTACCCAGAAAGAACCGAAGCTTAAATAACCAACCAGCCATTCCTTTTTGAAAAAGCTGTTCCATTGCTTCAAATAATTGGGCTTGGAATAGGGAAATAGTATGTTCTTTGCTTAATTTTACGGGAAATTGCCAGACGTCCTCCACTTCAAAATCACTTAATAGTTCGTGGACTATCCATTTATTTTTATGATGTTCCTCATTTTTAATTTTCATAATTTATCATTTTGGTGACCTTAATATTACAAAGATAAAGGAATATCATTTTATTTTCAAATTTTTCTGAAAATAATGAAATATACCCTTTTGTTATCTATCTTACGTACCTACGGCACGATAATTATTGGAATTTGTACCTAATTTATACCTTGCTACCCATCCCCGCCTACCGGCAGGCAGGTTTAGTCCGCTGGGACTCGTTGGGAAACAAAATCCGTGGAGAGCATCCTTTACCAAAAGTGACTTCTAATATATTTTTAGTCTTAATACAAAAGGTTAATGAAAGCGTGCAGTTTCCTGAGATACGGAATTATTTTGGGAACTGCACGTTGATTTTGGGTAGTAATTGACAGATACCTTGAAAAACCACCTTTTGATATACCTACTTTATTACACTTAGTGAATTATTTTTATATTTACATTTAAAGCAAGTTCAATTACTATCCGATAAAAACATTTTGAATCATTAAATTCTTGCAACTATTATGAAGAAAGCACTACACTTTTGCTTATCCCTTTTCTTTTTGGTAGGTACTACTACTATATTCGCCAAAGAAATTCCAATTACTGCTGCCGAAAAGTTAGTGTCCACCGTCATTCAACGAAATGCGGGGTCAGCCCTAAAAAATGCTAGGAATATTAGGATTACCGAACGATTTACCAAAACAGTAGCGGGCAAACCCAATTTTCATGTCTTCAATTTATCTCCAGCTGGATTTGTAATCATAGCGGGAGAGGACCGCTATAACGCTGTATTAGCGTTTTCCGATGAAAGTAAAATCAACCTAAATAGTGAAGAAACATACGTTGGATTGTGGGGGACTTTATCTATGCATGAAGAGCGAATACAATACATTCGAGCCAATAATATAACGGCACCGCTTGCCGTCCAAAATGAATGGAAAACGTTGAGAAATCGAAACGTAAGTACTTCAAGAAACAATGGGGTAGTGGTTGCCCCGCTGACCACCACAAAATGGAATCAAGGGATTTATTATAATGCAGAATGCCCAGCTAATGAGGAAACTGCTGAAACAGGCCCAGATGGTCGAACCTATTGTGGTTGTGGACCAATTGCCATGGCGCAGTTGATTAAATTCCATAACTCGCCTGTCACGGGAAATGGTAGCAATAGTTATGTTGATCCAATTTATGGTGAACAAACGGCCGATTTTTGTAGCACCGATTATAATTGGGCAAATATGCCTGATGAATTAACGGCGCCAAATGCAGACGTAGCGAAGTTGATTTACCACATGGGAGTGGCTACTTATACCTATTATAGTACGGATTATACA
The DNA here is from genome assembly GCA_965277445.1 of Saprospiraceae bacterium. Lineage (GTDB taxonomy): Bacteria > Bacteroidota > Bacteroidia > Chitinophagales > Saprospiraceae > JAFMDF01. The sequence continues at coordinate 2,736,609 of CBDICY010000013.1, forward strand.
GAGACCTACTTAAGTTATATGCGGGATGCTTTTGTAAATAATTTCGGTTTTGACCAATCAGCTAACTGGTTTTATGATGCGAATGGAGATTTTACTTGGGTAGCTAAAAACGATTTAGATAGAGGAAGACCCTTATTATTATCCGGAGTCAGTAAGTTTGGTGGAGCGCATACTTGGGTAGCAGATGGTTATGGATATTTTGATGCATCTGGCGGTGAGGGAGAATCGGAATATTTTCACTTCAACTGGGGTTGGGGCGGAGATAATAATGGCTGGTTCTTAGACACAGATGAATCTTGGTTTCCAAGAGAAGACGAACCAAATAATGTAGAAATTACTTATTATTTTGATCGCTATGTTGTCCAGAATTTATTCCCTGCGGCAGAAGGTTGTCAATCGCCTGAAAGATTTTATGCCAATGGACAAGAAAGCGATGGTGTTTATTTGAATGTTTATTATACCTCTGGAAAACAAGACATTTCTTTTAGATATAGAAAAGTAGGTACAACAGAATGGACAGAAACGCCAGCAACTGATGATTTCTTTTATCGGGCTTCGGGTTTAGATTTGGCAAGCGAATACGAATTTCAAGCAAGACGAAAATGCTGCCCAACTGATTGGTCTCCTTATTCTGAAACGCAAACTTTTGCTACAGCTGGTTTTGTGCCTTGTACGCCTTTAGCCGCATCAGGCTTATCTGCGGATGGAATTGGGGATCATAATGCGTATGTCTATACCGTTCAACCATTTGGTGCGGCAGTTAATCAATTTAGATACCGTACAGTTGGCACAGAAGAATGGGCATTTACAGATAATACCACTTCCTATTACCGTTATTTGAGCGATTTATTAGCAGGAATGGAATATGAAGTACAGGTAAGTCAACAATGTAGTAATGGCAGTTTTACTACTTTTTCTGATTCTTTTAATTTTAGGACGACAGGAGAAAAAGTTGGTGAAGAAGATCCAGATAATGGGGATGAGGACGGAGATAATCCAGGTGATACACCTGTCAATCCAGATTGTGCCGCAGTAGATGGAAATGCTTTAACCACAAGTAGTACGACGGATATTTATTCTTATGTGTATACTCCACAACCTTTGGGTGCTGTTAATAACCAATTCCGTTATCGAAAAATTGGTACAACTGATTGGACAACGACGGAAATTTCTACTTCCTATTATCGTTTTCTAGGTGACTTAGCGGCTGGTACAACTTATGAGTTTGCCGTAAGACAAGAATGTACAGCTGGGAGTTGGTCTAGTTATTCGACTTCTAGCGAGTTTATGACAACTGGTGAAACTATAGACACAGGAGATACTGATAATGGAGGCGGTGATAATACAGATGAAGGTTCTGGAGAAGGAGCTGATAATACTACAGGTGACGGCGATAATGGTGACACAACAACAGGAAGCGATTGTATTGACATAGACATCAACCAAATGTTTACCAGTAGCATAGGTAACCATAATGCCTATATATATACGCCTCAGCCATTAGGTGCGGTCAATAATCAATTCCGCTACCGACCAGTTGGCACAACGGAATGGCTATTAACGGATGTATCTACTTTATATTATCGTTATTTAAGTGATTTGATAGCAGGAACGACTTATGAATTTCAAGTGAGACATGAATGTACCACAGATAGTTGGTCTAATTATACCGATTCCGTTGAGTTTACGACGACTGGGAGTACTGCCAACAATAAAGTAAACAACAACTTACCAAGTCCTTTAACCTTAGACGAATTGATTATCCGAAACCTAATGGCTTATCAGTATTCGACAAAGGAAGCGTACAACCTTACCGTTTTTCCAAACCCAACGAATAACGTATTGAATTTAGCGATCAATCAACCGTTAAAGGAAGGTACACAAATTCGAGTCTATGATAAAATGGGCAGACAATTAAAGCAATTGCCATTTTCTGCTCAAACGACTGCTGTACAATTTAATGTATCTGATTTATCAACTGGCGTATACCTAATTCAAATTCAATTAGAAAAGGAAATGTTGACGAAGCGGTTTATAGTGCTATAGATTTTAGTTATCCAACCAAAAAATAAATTTTTCTGTCAGACCATTTCCTTGTCAGAAATAGAGGCCATCTTGCATAAAGTAAGATGGCCTTCCTTATTGTTACTTCCTAAAAGTCCTGTAAGAACTAAATAAACATCAACTTCAAGCGCAACTTCAATTTTAAACCACTTTCTGTCGGAAATCGAAGAGTCTTAAATGAAGTGCACTAATTTTGAATTTGAGATTGAGGCCGAAAATTATCGACATTTTAAAATAACGGCAATTTGTTGATCTTAAAATAGGTGTAAGCACCTAAAGGTTGGTAGTATATTAAGAAAAAATATAAATTATTTTTAATTAATATGTATTTGGCACAGTCTTTGTCCTACCTAAAGTATACAAATTATTAATCTCTCAACAAATTTTCTATCCCACGGAAGCATTTCTCAAAATTAAAACGGAAGTAGTATTTTTCTATTTTCCAACTAAACTTGCCTATGCTAAAAATTCAACACTAATTAAGTTGTAGAACTTTAGTTTTAAGGTCAAAAGACACGGAATTAATCATCAAAGAATTTTAGCATCCCAACATAAATTGGCGATGTCTTGATGATGCAAAGTGATTTTTTCCAAATGGATTCATGGAATTAGGTTTAACCATTATTTACTTTAACTTTATTTGTTCTCTCATAGAACCTGCTAAAAATAATGAATAATTGTTAAATACCCCCAATTCCATGTTTCCGTTTTTGACAAAAAACTAAAATGCTACACTAAAAAAGCAGCGCCAATTTTGCGCTATTTTGAAGCCATGCAAACTTTGCACACGTTTAAGGAAATTGTAATTTTCAGTTGCACTATTGAAGCACTCGTTAAAACAGTCATTAATAAACCATCTAGAAAAGACTACTTCGGTAATTAATGACACCGCTCTTGCACCTAGAATCTTACATTTCGAGGATTATTTCACCCCCTTAATCTTATCGAACATGAACAAGGAAACGTGCGCTCCAAAGGTTGGTACAAATGCTTTTGTTGAAGGCATCTACAGTATTATTGACTCAAAAATTCAATACTTAGATTATCAGACGAGAGAACTATTACGCCCCCTTAATGGAGAGAAGCCACCAAAGGACTTAAAGTCCACCCGAGAGAAGACCCTAAAGGATTTAAAATTAGCAGAACAATGGTTCTTAGCTTTTGAAAAATATAGCAGAATCAAAAAGATATTATTACTCCTTAAAAAGCATTTGCTCAGAAATAGGGAGAACCCTGACAAAGCCATGTTGGTTTTATCACTTTTGGCAGATGATCAATACATCACGATTAGCCAAAAGGACCTTGAATATAGGCTTGGTATTGCCCAAAGGTATCAAGCTGCTTAAACAAATGTAAGTGGTTCAAGCATCGACACCTTGAACCGCTAACATTTGCAAAGAAATTAATCTCTAAGAAACCCCTCGTAAGTAACAGTTGCAGTTAGTGGATTTACCCCCATAGCCCCTAGTACCCCCAATGGATGTATAGGACTGCAACTGTTTACTTGTTTTTAAAAAATCATTAATCTTAAATCATCAATTCGTTAGGTTTAATTTAGATATATTTATAGTTTATGATTTTCTTAAAGAACTATCTCCCAAATACAGAAAATCCCCTTCCAATTATATTCCAACTTTCCTCAATAATATTTTTTGCGACTAAGGCTTTGTAATTATAGTACTATTAATTATTTTAGCAATGCAATTTAGACTTAAAGACCTAAAACTAAAGACTAGGCTTCCGAAGTTACTGTGTTCAAACGTTTTGATACCCTTTTCGATCGGCTTCGGAAGACCTTTTTATTTACAGTATGAGAAGGTATGATTGGATTTACAGGGCATGTAACTAAATAAACTTCAACTTCAAGTTTAAACCACCTCCGGCTGGAAATCGAGGATTCATAAACGAAATACATTAATTTTGAATTTGAGGTTGACGTTGAGCTTGAAAATTATCGACAATTTGTTGGGCTTAAAATTTGTGTAAGAGCCTAGTACTGAATCCATCTATATTTAAAATAATTAGTTTTCTTCAAAATCCTTTTACCTACCAACCTCGTTTGTCTCTTCATCGCTTCTCCTTGCAACCTTACTATAAAAAACCTATTTTTGACGAGTAACCTTCATTTTAAATAATTTTATGCCTCAAAAGGATACTCATAAAGCCGTCATCAATCTAGAAGAATCGGAACGAATTCAACAACGTAGAAAAGGAATCAATTACCTTTTTGTGATCGCTATTGATGCTTATGAATATTGCCCAAAACTCTATAATTGTATCAATGATGCCAATGGATTGATAAAGGTTTTGACGGAAAAATATGAATTTGAACCAGCTAATATTCAAACCTTATTTAATGAGGCAGCCACCGAGGGCAATATTTTTAATGAATTCCGAACTTTAATCAAAAAAATAACGGCAGAAGATAATGTAATCATTTATTTTTCTGGTCACGGCGAATATGATGAGGTATTTGAAGAAGGGTACTGGATTCCTGTAAACGCTCAACTAGGCGCACACGAAGATTTTATACCGAATAGCAAAATCAAAAATATTCTAGAAGCGATTAAAGCCAAGCATATTTTTTTGATTGCAGATTCTTGCTTCTCAGGTAGTTTATTTACCCAATTTAAAAGTGCATCAGTTGCCGAAAGACTGGAAAATGATCCTTCTCGTTGGGGACTAACGGCAGGTCGAAATGAAGTGGTTTCAGACGGACAAGTAGGAGATCATAGCCCATTTTCGGATAGCTTGTTGTATCATTTAAAAGAAAGTAAAGTACCAATTGGCGTTGCTACTTTATGTAATAGAGTGGTTGAAAATGTGGTGGCAGCGGCAGATCAAACACCGAGAGGGGAACCTTTGAAAGTACGAGGACATAGAGGAGGGCAGTTCTTTTTTCATCCAAGAGGATATGAACAAGATAATGGGGAAACTCAATCGGGTAATGGCAGTATTTTGTACCAAATTCCTGATAAAATGAATCTTGGTGAAGATTCTAAATGTGTGGTAAGAATTGCTTTTAATACAACTATTTTACGCAAAGAATTGGATATTTCTGATGATACAACGATTAAATCGATCAAAGTATCTCCCGTAATGGAAGTTGAATTATTAGATCCTTTGACCACCGAAAATTTTCAAATTAGAGCCATTAATGAAACTGAACAAATAATTGACAAACAAGATTTTACCCAATGGCTCTTTTACGTGAAAGCTAAAAAAGAGGGGAAATTTCCGTTGTTTTTGAAAGTAACGGTGATTGAATTATTATATGGCAAAGAGCGAAAGAAAGAAATTGTGTTGGAAGAGACGGTACACGTTGTGACCCAGTTATCGGAACCTTTAGTAGAATGTTTTAAAGACGCAGGCTATGCATTTTCCTTTTCTTCAGGAGAAATCAAAGGGTTAGGCGGGCAAATGCCTTCTGCTCCTCAAATCATAAAGGAACCTACATTAGAACGATTTCAACCACCAAAAGCAAAACCTGCTCCGAGTGTACCTAATGCTGCGCCAGTAAAAATTCCAACTACTAAAAGAGAAATACCAAGAAACAGCTACAAAATTTTGGGCGGTTTAGCGGCAGTCCTGCTTTTTCTAGTAATGGGTAATTCCCTGTTTACAACATATTTAGATTCTACACCTAAGATGACGACGCCAGCAGAGGTACGAGAACCAACACCTGAGCCTAATGCGCCAGAAGTTACCATACCAATGACGCAATCCGAAGAAGAAAAAGGGCTATCTGATAGAAAGCTAAGAAAAGAGCGAAACCCAAATGGTAATGGAAAAATGGGTTTTAGAGATGCGACAACTAAGGAATTGGTTATAGATTACAATTACGATATGGTGATGCCTTTTAATGGGCCATCTACTTTTGTTAAGCAGGGAAATAAGTGGGCCTTAATAAATAAAGCAGGTAACTATTTGGTCACTTTTAGAATCAAACAACCTGGTCGATTTGTCAATGGTTATGCCGAAATTATCCCAGAAGGAAGGAATAAGGTGATAAAAATTAACTATGCTGGCGAAGTGAAAATAAAGGACGCTTTTTATAAACTGGAAGATGTTTTAGATAGGAAAAGTAACTAGATATATATTATTAAAATTTGTAAATTTCATTGGGTTAGAAAAGGTTGATATTAAAACTTCGTACAAGCCTAAATACAAAACAAAAAATTCAATCAAAAAATCTATTAATAAATTCAAAAAATGCGAAATTATTTATTCCTCTTTACTTTGTTTTTACTATACTTTAGTTGTAAAAATGAGACAGCTAATAATTCGGCTGAAAAAATTGATTTACCCGATCCTCAAACTGGTTTGTCAGTTACGTCCAAAGTATTTGGAGAAACTCCTGACGGAACAGCCTTCTTATATACTTTGACCAATAAAAATGGAATGGAGGTCAGCATTTCTAATTATGGCGGAATTGTTACGGCGATCAAAGTGCCTGACAAAAATGGTGTTTTAGCAGATGTTGTACTCGGTTTTGATAGCCTTTCGGGCTATCAGAGTTCAGTAAATCCTTATTTTGGGGGTATTATTGGCAGATACGGGAATCGAATAGCAAAAGGGCAATTTAGTATTGATGGAAAGAACTATACCTTAGCAACGAATGATAATACGAATCATTTGCATGGTGGATTGAAAGGATTCGATAAGGTAATTTGGGAAAGCCGAGAATCATCAGGCGGCGATTCAAAAGGGGTAACTTTGACTTATTTAAGTAAAGACATGGAAGAAGGATACCCAGGTAATTTACAGGTTAAAGTATATTATTTACTAAATAACCAAAATGAATTAATGATTCGATATGAAGCCAATACAGATAAACCGACGGTTTGCAACTTAACCAATCATACTTATTTTAATTTAGCAGGAGAAGGCAGTGGAGATATTCTGGGGCATCAAATAAAAATTGATGCTGATTGGATGACGCCTGTAAACAAAAGTTTAATTCCAACAGGTGAATTAATGGCAGTAAAAGGCACCCCTTTTGATTTTAGAATATTCAAACCCATTGGAAAAGACATTACAGCTAAAGATACTCAAATAAAATATGGCAATGGTTATGATCATAATTTTGTGCTTGGCGTATCTAAAGGTCAACGGAAAAGGGTAGCGACGGTTATAGAACCTGTTTCTGGAAGACGAATGGAGGTCTTATCGGAAGAACCAGGGGTACAATTTTATACGGGAAATTTCTTAGATGGAACGATTGCTGGTAAGAATGGTCATAAATATGGTTTCCGAACTGGCTTTTGTTTAGAGACACAACATTACCCAGATTCTCCTAATCAAGAAAAATTTCCTTCTACTTTATTGATGCCAAGAGAATTGTATAAAACTTCTACTGTTTATCGGTTTTCGGTGCAGGGACAAGAAAATTAGGAATCTAAGAGGAGAGATTAAAGAGCAGAGAAAAGAGACTTAAATTAACCACCTTTACATTGTATTGTTTGATTTTTATAAGTTTTAGTTTGTATTTCATAATTTGCTCTAGAGATTTTGTTTGTACCTTACTTCTTTATTGTTATTGTAAAAAAACTAATAATTAAATTATGCCTACTTATCAGCTTAACATCAACGGAAAGCAACAACAAGTGGATGTTGCCCCCGAAACGCCTATGCTCTGGGTATTAAGAGACCACCTAAACATGGTGGGGACGAAATACGGTTGTGGTATTGCGCAATGTGGTGCTTGTACCGTTCATCTAGACGGTGTAGCGATGCGTTCTTGCCAATTACCCGTCTCTGCTATGGAGGATAAGAAAATAACGACTATTGAAGGTTTATCGGAAAATGGTACGCACCCAGTCCAACAGGCTTGGCTAGAACATGATGTTCCTCAATGTGGCTATTGCCAAGCAGGTCAAATCATGAGCGCAGCCGCTTTATTAAAAGACAATCCTTCTCCAAGTGATTCGGACATTGATGTGGCGATGAATGGCAATATTTGTCGTTGCGGAACTTACACACGTATCAAAGCAGCGATTAAAACGGCCGCTAAAATGGGCTAGGTTTTTCTTTCTCAATCCAGAAAGTCTGACCGCAGACAATGAAATGGTCTGACTTCTGACCTCTAAAAAATTAACATGACACTTATAAAAACAGCCGTTGGCAGACGTTCTTTTTTAAAATCAACCGCAATCACAGGTGGCGGTATGATGCTTGGTTTTAGTTGGTTAGCATCTTGTCAATCCAAATCCGAAGCTGAGATTTTAGCCATGCCTAAAGAATGGTTTGACATTAATTCTTATTTAAAAATTGGCGACAATGGGGTCGTAACAATCGTTGCGCCTAATCCTGAATTTGGACAAAATGTGCGAACTTCGATGCCCATGTTAGTAGCCGAAGAATTAGACGTTGATTGGAAAAATGTGATTGTAGAACAAGCACCTTACCATGCTAAAAAATATGGGATGCAATTCACAGGAGGCAGTCGAGGCATTATGTCTAGGTGGGAACCTTTAAGAATGACAGGTGCTACTGCTAGGCAAATGTTACGAACAGCAGCAGCAGCAGCGTGGAAAGTACCAATGGAAGAAATTACTACGGAATTAGGGGTATTACATCATAAAGCAAGCGGTAAATCGGCTGGATACGGAGAAATGGCAGCCGCTGCGGGAAAAATACCTGTACCGACAGAAGTGAAATTAAAGGAAGTAAAAGACTTTAAAATTATTGGTACTTCTCGAAAGAATGTAGATGGAAAAGATATTGTCACAGGTAAACCCATGTTCGGCGTAGATTATCAGCAAGAAGGAATGTTGTATGCGATGATTGAACATCCTCCTGCTTTTGGAATGACATTGAAATCAGTAGATGATACCGTTGTAAAAGCGATGTCGGGAATAAAGGACGTGATTACGTTAAAAAGTTATAAAGATGATTATGAAAAAGGAGGGTTTGATACCAATGCTTTTGCAGAAATCGTAGCCATAGTTGGTAATTCTACTTGGGAAGTAATGCAAGCGAAAAAGCAATTAAAAGTAGAGTGGCAGCCTATTACTGCGTATACTGAAAAAATTAAAGGGTTTAGAGGAGGTGTCACAGAGAAGCATATTCCAGCAGGTTTAGAATCTACGACGATTCATAATGCTCGAATGGCGGAACTGGCGACCAAACCAGGAAAGATAGTTCGGGAGGATGGTAACCCTGATGCGGCATTTAAAAATGCAGCAAAAATTATAGAAAGAAGTTATTCTGCTCCGTTCTTGGCACATAACTGTATGGAACCGATGAATTCCTTTGCGCATGTCCAAGGAGACAAAGTAAAGATTGCTGCACCACTACAAATTCCTGCTTTAATTATACCAACCATTGCGGCGAGTTTGGATGTTCCAGCAGAAAATATTGAGATGGACATTACTCGGATGGGTGGCGGTTTTGGCCGTCGAGCTTACTCGCATTATATCGTAGAGGCAGCTTTGATTTCCAAGCAAGTCAATGCGCCTGTAAAATTAATGTATACCAGAGAAGACGATATGACGCACGGTATTTACCGACCGACTTATCAAGCGACTTATCGAGCCGCTTTGGATGAAAATAATAATTTGACTGCTTTACATGTAAAAGCAGGAGGTATTCCGGAAAGTCCATTATTTGCGAACCGTTTTCCAGCGGGTGCTTTAGATAATTATAAAGCAGAAGAATGGTCGATTGATTCTAATATTACGATTGGGGCATTCCGAGCACCACGGTCCAATTTTATGGCAGGCGCCGAACAATCTTTCTTGGATGAAGTGGCGGAAGCTGCTGGGAAAGACCCAATTCAATTCCGTTTGGATTTATTAAAACGAGCAGCAGAAAATCCAGTTGGAGAAAAGAATGATTATGATGCAGCACGTTATGCGGGTGTTTTAGAACTCGTCAGAGAGAAAGCCAATTGGGCAGAAAAGCCAACTAATGTTTCTCGTGGAGTATCTGCTTATTTTTGTCATAGTACTTATGCTGCTCACGTTTTAGATATGACGATTGAAGATGGTAAACCAGTTGTGCAAAAAGTAGCATGTGCCATTGATTGTGGCATTGTAGTGAATCCTGATGCCGCCAAAAATATGGCAGAAGGAGCAATTACAGATGGCATTGGCAATGCACTTTTTGGCGAATTAACTTTTAAAGATGGCGTCCCAGAAAAGAAAAATTACGATCAATATCGCATGATTAGAATGAGTGAAGCGCCGAAAGAAATTGACGTGCATTTTGTGCAGAATGAAATCAAACCAACGGGGATGGGCGAACCTCCTTTTCCTCCTATTTTTGGCGCAATGGCAAATGCCATGTATCAAGCTACTGGCAAACGGAGTTATCGACAGCCGTTTTTGGGAAATCAGCAAGTTTTGGGGTAGGTTTAAGATGCTTGATACTAGATTTTAGGTACTTATTTATCGGCGGCGCAAGGTGCAAAGATTCGAACTTTATACCTTGAATTTGCAGATAATTATTTGGAGTTATTAGAATAATTTCAATAATATTCCCCCTTTCAAAAAGGATTATTAATTGAGCAAATCTTGATTTTCTAGAGAAAAATCAAGATTTGCTCAACCAAAACAAATTTGTGGAAAGCATAACGAAATAAAGCAACCAAATCAAATCGAACGATCGTATCGATACAATTCTAAATCTTCAATTAGTCGAATCAATTTATGCCCATATTGTTGATCGGTAGCATAGCCTGCTTTCAATAATCCATGCGCCCAATTTTTGTAACTGGTTTCTTTTAAAAGATGTTGATACCGACCTTTTTGTAAAAATTCACTATGTGCTCGGTAACTCTCCCATGCCGTTGGATAATTTCTAAAAAAATCTTTATGGGAATCATCCGAGAAGTTACTGCAATGCCCTTTCTTGCATTTTTTAGAAAAGCATTTAATGCCAAAATGGTTATTATACTTACTGGCCAATGGGCTTTTACCTGCATTACTTTCTAATAAACCCTGTGCTAAAGTAATACTGGCTGGAATCCCATATTTGTGCATCTCTCCTTGTGCAACTTTCGCAAACCTTTTAACATAACTTAATTGCGCTTTCTGTTGTGGGGATAACGTTTTTTTTGCAGTAAATACACTTCCTTTTGCAGTTGTAGTCGATGGTGGAGTAGGTTGCTTAGTAGTATTTGTGAAGTAATCGTTATTAAAACTAATTTGTAAGGTGACATTCTTTCTTACGAGTAAATAACCCAATAAAGCACACATTAATACATTTGTCCAATTTAAGTTTAACCAGTTGATAATGAAACCAATGCGTGATTTAAAGTGGTTGGTTTTGGGTAGTTTTGAAGATAGCATGGGCAATGTTTTGATAAATTAAGAAATAGGGTTACTGTCTATTGTTGGTGGCAATAGTGATAATAAGTTCATCAAAATCTAAAGGTTTAGTTGGCGTTTTTCTGTGAAATATTTGGCAAAAAAGACTTGCTATTCGAATAGATGCTTTTCTTATTATAAAGGTACAAAAGATTGATCTATAAAATTGAAAAAGTTACTAACCTAGGGTGTTGGTAGTTGTGAATGATTTTGTAGGAATAAGTATCGCTTAATCGACAATTCTTAAACATTCTAAATTGATTCTTCCTTTATTAAAAGAGAATAAAAGAATAAGTGCTACCTTGACCTCAAGTAATAGTACATTAATCGTTGATTTAACTTTATGAAGTATTTTTACCTGATCCTATTATTAAATTGGTTGATTAATATCGACAATGGAAGGCAGAATAAACTGTTCTCAGCATCAATTCCCATGGAAGCAGTAATATTACCTGTAATAAACGACTGTCGTTGTACTGATTCCTTAGTTCTAGTTCAATTCTATGAAGCTATGGCAGGGGAGGGGTGGACGGAGCAATGGGATTTCGCTCAACCATTTGAAACATGGAAAGGAGTTGCGGTAAATAATGGAGATTGTGTTTCAAGCCTAACTTTAAATAGCAATAATTTAGTAGGAAGCTTGCCGTCAGTAATAGGAGAATTAAACGGCCTAAAAAACTTGTCACTTGGAAATAACCGCATAACAGGAAACTTACCCGAAAGTTTAGGCGATTTAAAGAACTTAGAGAGTTTAAATTTGAGAAATAACCAATTGACAGGGATTTTACCCGTAGATTTAGGGAAATTGACGAAACTAGCAACGCTTAACTTGAGTGTCAATGACTTATCTGGGAATATACCTACTCAAATTGGAAATATCCGATCCTTATCAGGTTTATTCCTCAATCAAAATAGCCTTACTGGGATTATCCCTATACAATTGGGGAATCTTAGTGATTTGGTGAGTCTTAATCTTGCTAATAATCAATTAATTGGAAGTATCCCTATTGAAATTGGTTTACTCCCAAAGTTGGTTGGTATAGGCTTAAATAATAATCAATTGACAGGCGAATTACCTGCTAATTTTGGACAATTAGAAAAATTGGTTTCTCTACGCCTAGAAAACAATCAATTAACTGGGAAGATTCCAGCAACTTATGGAGATTTACTTAAAATAGAATCCATTGCCCTGAATGATAATAACTTGTCGGGTTGTTTTCCTGAAAATTTAGAAAACCTTTGTCACCTATCAGAAATTACCGTTCTTTTTGGAACAGGTTATAATTTTAGGAATAACCTCTTGCTTCCCTGGGAAGGCGACTTTAGCCAATTTTGTGCAGGAGAAAATCAAACTAGAGCCGTTTGTAATGATAGCAATCCTAATACATTTGAAGATGGTATTGACCAACAATGTAAATGCGGAAAATTAGAACCGATACCTGAACCGGAATTGGCGTTGGTGATAGACTTAAACACCGTTGGTACTTGTCCTGATGAAAATACGGGGCAGTTAATCCTTAGCATTCAACCAAGTGACGAAGCATATTTTATTGATTGGGAAAATCCAGAAGGAGAGTTGGTTCAATTGTCTACGACCAGTAATGTTAAACTAGAAGCATTGGCAAGTGGCAATCATATGGTAACGATTACGAATGTTGCCAACCCAATTTTACTAGCAACTGAAACCTTTGCAATTAATACCCTAAATTGTTTTGACAATAGCCAAATCCCTCAACTAATTACCCCTAATGGAGATGGGCTAAACGACCGATTTATTTTTGAAGATTTAGAAAATAACCCTTTTCTTTTTGAACAGAATGAATTGCTCATTTTTAATCGTTGGGGAGATGTCGTTTTCAAAGCCAAGCCTTACCAAAATGATTGGTCTGGACATAATAACTCAGGACAAATTTTGCCCGAAGGCACTTATTATTATGTCTTTAAATTGGATTTAAACGAAGGACAAGTAATTAAAGGAGATATTACGATTATTCGGTAATGTCTTTCATCAAGTAACGGGAAGTTACTTGATGATTTTTTAGATGGTTTACACTAAAATTTTCCAATAACGGGAAGTTACTGGAAAATATCGTTTAATTTCGAACTAACTCCCGTTCTATTTCTTCCAACGTTTTTCCTTTTGTCTCAGGCAATATTTTTAATAAAATAAAGAAGCCCAATAAAGCGATAAAACCAAAGATAAAAAAAGTCAGCGCATTCCCTAGAGTGGATAACTCCCAAGGGAAAATTTGCTGTATTAACCAACTAGAAAAAGAATTGATAAAACCAATAAATCCTATAGCTAAACCTCGATATTTATTGGGATACATCTCAGATAACATAACCCACATAACGGGCCCTAAAGAAAAGGCAAAGCAGGCTACAAAACCCAAAATACCTAATAATACTAAGATGGAATTCATACTAACTGCCGCCTCAATAATTGCCCCCTCATGCTTTTTATAAGCTTGATTGCCTAAGGCATTTTTCATATCATTTTTAAAATCAACGTCATTGGTATAAAGTTTATCAGCCACTCCAGCTAAAGCAGCTTGATCCACTCCTTCTAATGTAACAATCGCATCTGCGCTTAAACGATAAGTCGCTTGTTTAAAACTGTAAGCACATAATAATAAACTTAGGGCTATCCCTCCAATACCAATGAGCAATAAGGGCCTTCTGCCCATTCTATCAATCAAGTAAATCGCAACTAGCGTAAAGACTACAGAGGTGCCACTTAATAAGACGCCAGAAGAAAAGGCGGCATCTGTTCCAATGCCTGTTTGTTTGAAAATAGAAGTAGCATAGAAGTATATGGCATTAATTCCTGTAACTTGTTGTAAAATACCAATAGTTATTCCGACTAATAAAATGAAGCGCAAAGCAGGTTTGAATAATTCACCAATCTGAATTTTTTCTTTGTTTTTATCTTCTTGAATGCTCTTGATAATCGCTTGGCTTTCTCTTTCTGCAACCTCAGCACCATGCAATTTTTCCAAAACTGCTTTTCCTTCTTCATTTCTATTCTGACCAAACAACCACCTCGGACTTTTAGGTACAAAAAATAAGAGAATGAAATATAAAAAGGCAGGAATTATTTCTATCCCCAACATCCACCTCCAGACATTGGCTTCTGTTAAAAAGCTGTCCCCACTTTTGAAAAGATCATTCAAATAATAATTACTCAAAAAAGCACCAAAAAAACCTAGTACAATATTTAATTGCTGGACAGAAACTAATTTGCCCCGATTTTCAGCGGTCGATATTTCTGCAATATAAGTTGGGGCTAATACTAAGGCGGCACCAAAGGCAAATCCACCTAACATTCTAGCCAAATACAACATTTCGTAAGAGGTGGCATACGCAGACAAGAAGGCAGAGAGGGCATAAAATAGCCCGACCATCAATAATATCTTTTTCCTCCCAACTATATCACTCCATCTTCCCGAAATAAGCATGGCAAACATAGCGACAAAGGAAGGGGAGCTAACGACCCAACCTGATTGAGCATCATTAAGGTTAAATTCGGGGCCAGCATATTCCATCACCCCAGAGATAATCCCTGCATCAAATCCAAATAAAAACCCACCAATAGAGACAATTAAGGCAATCCAAAAAGATTGGGCATTCAATTTCATAAAATCAATTTTTCGTTTATTAAGTGCGTAAACATACGGAATTAATCCTAGAAATTATTAGGATGGAATTCTGAAAATTTAAATTATGAATTTGAGTCGCGAGTTACTAGTTGCAGGTTTAAAAAATGTTTCGTTAAATTTCTTTGAGGAGGGCTTTAAATCCCTAACTGCTTAGCAAATTTTGTTCCTATTTCTTAGAAACTGATTGTTTAAGACCGATATTAAGTACTATTTCTACTAAGTACCAACTCATAATTAGTTTAAAATTTCAGGGAGATTATTTTTTCGATAGTTTTCTTTAAAAAATCCAGTCATAGTAACGCTACGGCTTGATTTTTTAGAGGAAAATAGCGGAAAAAGAAGCCGCTGAAAATTAATAATAATTGTGTGTTGGTTCTTATTTGTTGCTAATTTTGATAGTGTTTTTAATTCGCAAGACTGTATATTTTCTTACAAAAAAAAGGGTAATCAAATTTTTTAAAAAAGAAGATAGTCCTTACTTATGTACTTTCTAGTTTTCTCACATACTAATTTATTTTATTAAGCAAGCAAACATTTAATAAGCCAGACATCTTTATGTCTATCACTACTTGCTGCCCTACAAAACCTATTTTATCGTGAGAAATTGTAAATTTTACCTCCTAGCTTTTCTGCTACCATTAAACTCTTATGCACAAGAATGTTTTAATGCTGGTCTAGAAGACGGCACTTTATCTGGTTATGAAACCTATCGCGGGGAAATATTAGAAGATGGAACGGTTATAATTGACAATCCTACTTTTAATGAAAACCAACATCGAGTTATGCACATTAACGAGGGTTTTGATCCAATCGCTGAATTACATTGCACGATTAATAAAATGTTGCCTGTCGTTCCTGATGGAGGAGGACAATACACCTTACGGCTAGGAAATGGACAGAGTGGATCGAAAGCGGAACGAGTGGTCTTGAGCTTTACCGTTACGCCAGAATTAAGCTTTTTCCTACTCCGCTATGCAGTAATTTTAAATGATCCCGATCATGCAGCTTTTGAGCAACCAAGATTTGAATTACGTATTTTAGATGAAAATGGAGGAGTTTTTCCCTGTGGAGAATACCAAGTAAGAGCCGCCGAAAATATTGAAGGGTTTGAAAGTTGTTCTAGTAATTGGAAAGTTAGACCGTGGACAACCGTTGGATTTGAACTTCAATCCTTTTTAGGGCAAGAAATTCAAATAGAAATTTTAACGACGGATTGTTCCCAAGGTGGACATGCAGGCTATGCTTACTTAGATGTCAATTGCCAGCCTTTGGAAATCAATTTGGAAGGATATTGTCCAGGAAATACGGATGCGACTATGCGAGTAACGGATGGTTTTGTTAAATATCAATGGAATACAGGAGCAACCACTAGTGCAATTAATATCGAAGACCCATTGCCCGGCACCAATTATCAAGTAACCGTGACAAGTGCCACTGGCTGTACCTTAGTATTAGATAGTACTATTCCTGATTTAGAAGCAATTCCGCCACCTGTTTTCGAAGAAGTGCCAGATCGCACTTTTTGCCGAGATACTGCCTATTGGTTTTACCCAAAAGGGGAACATTTGAATGATATTTATAGTCCTACTTTAGGGCTTACTGCGGATTCTTTTTTATTAACTACGACGTTAGCTTGTGAATATGCCTTCGTCACAAGTGACCAATATGGTTGTAGTAGTGATTCGATACAGTTTAAACTAAACATTGCTCCTCCGACTATTAGTTATACTGAAAGCCCGCCCACTTGTGCAGGATCAGTCGATGGGAAAATTGAAATAAGCGTTCAGTCTGATTTTTTACCAATTACCTACTTTTGGAGTACGGCTGAAACAACCAACACCTTAATAAATTTAACAGCAGGGGAGTATCAAGTAACCGTAATGGATGCACTTAATTGCCAAAACACTAGTAACTTTATACTTTCTGAACCTCGTCCTTTAATACTTGAAGCAATAGAAACAAATCCCATCATTTGTGCAGGAGAAGCGAATGGGGAGATAGAGGTCTTTGCGGAAGGTGGGACTCCACCTTATGCTTTTCATTTAAATAATCAGCGAATTGCTTCCACCTTGATCAAACAGCTTGGTGCAGGAACTTATGCTGTGTTCGCTAAAGATGCGAATGAATGTGAGGCCGAAATCGCTCTACAATTACAAGAACCTCCTCCTATGATTATTGGCGCTTTTACTAGCCCCGTCAACTGTTATGGAGATACTGATGGGGAAATAAACTTAACCATCGCAGGAGGTATTCCTAATTACTCCATTGCTTGGAATGATGCTCAGTATAATGGTCAAACAACCATGACAAAAATGGCAGCAGGGACCTATACTGCTACCATCACAGATGACTTAGGCTGCCAAAAAGAAGAGACGGCAACAATTTTTCAACCTCCTTTCAATAAGGATTGTGGGACATATATTCCCAATGTATTTTCTCCTAATGGCGATGGACAAAATGATGTGTTTTATGTAACAGGAAGTAATAATGGGATTGCCGTAGAAAAGATGGATATCTATAATCGGTGGGGAGAATTAGTCTTTCAAAAATCAAGTGACTGTCAGGATATTGGCAATTCTGCTTGTGGTTGGACAGGCTTGGTCAATGGTAATAATGCACCAACAGGTACTTATATTTATTTGATTCGTATTCGCATTGCTGGAATGTTTGAACCTGTACTATTTACTGGGGATGTACAGTTATTGAAATGATTAAAGGTCGATTTAAAACCATATAGCAATTTAACATCCCTTAGATTAATTCTTTAAATTATTGTTTCTTTGAGGTCATAATAATGACAACTAAAAAAACCTTAATAAAGTAATATGTTTACGACCCTTATTTCTGCTACGGAACTTAAATCTATTTTAAATCAACCCAATGTAGTCATCATGGATTGCCGCTTTTCTTTATCAGATAAAGAAGGTGGACGGAATGATTACAAACGGTCTCATATTCCAAATGCGCAATATGCCCATTTGGACAATGATTTATCGGGAGCAATCATTCAAGGAAAGACAGGAAGGCACCCATTGCCTAGTATAGCAAAAATAACGACTTTATTATCGAAATGGGGAATTGATGAAACCACCCAAGTAATTGCCTATGACCAAGGACATGGTGGTATTGCTGCTCGATTGTGGTTTATGTTAAAATGGTTAGGGCATGAAAAAGTAGCCGTTTTAAATGGAGGTTGGAAATATTGGCAAGACCTAAAAGAGGTGACGGATTCCAGTATTCCTAAAGTCTTAGCAAAAGAATTTAAACCCAATCCTAATGCTAATTTAGTAGTGGATGTGCAATTTATGGAGCAAAATGCAGGAAACACGGATTGGCTATATGTAGATTCGAGAGCAGCGAAAAGATATAGAGGAGAAGAAGAACCGATTGATCCAATTGCTGGACATATCCCATCCGCTATTTCTGCTCCTTTTGCAGAAAATTTGGGACTAGATGGCTTATTCCTAGATCGAGAAAGTTTGACCCAACGATTTGAAAAGTTGTTAGGGGATAAAACATCAAATCAAGCTATCTTTTACTGTGGCTCAGGCGTAACAGCTTGTCATAATTTATTAGCCATGCATTATATTGAAAAGACGGATGCTTTATTGTATCCAGGTTCTTGGAGTGAATGGATTGTAGATGAGAATAGAGGGAATGGAATAATGAGTTAATAAGATAGATTAATGAGATGGAATTTAGGTTAAATTTCCCGTAGTATCACATTTTTTATCCAATTTTAAATGCTTTTAACCCGCAACTCGCAACCCCAATCACTTAAACATTTCAATCTGATTCGTCACTTCTTCTGGCGCTTTTTGTCTTACTTTAGGTGCAGGTGCTTCAGCTGTTAAGACTCGCTTAATCACCCTTAATTTATGCGTATACTTTTTTAATTCCGTATTAAAAATACCAAAATGGTCAATTTTATCTACTCGAACTTTACCATAAGTATGTAGAATCTTATCTTTTTCACAAATAATGCCTACGTGATTAATATGTCCATTTTTATCTTGAAAAAATACTAAATCTCCTATGGTTGCTTGCTCATAAAAATCAATATTGTCTCCTTTTCTTGCTTGTAAATAAGCATCTCTTGGCATGGCAATACCAATCATTTTGAATAGCACTTGAATTAAACCTGTGCTATCAATGCCAAAAGGGGAGCGGCCTCCTTCTAATTCAGGAGCATATAAATATTTTCTGCTTAATTTGATTAATAAATCAATGTTTTTGTGAATATTTTGGGGAGTAATTACTTGACCGCTAAAAGAATAGCTAGTACCTGCAATTTCAAAACGCATACCATCAAAACAAGGTAAAGAAGCGCCCATGGTTAAAGGTAAAAAATGATCCGTCGCTATAGCAGGTTGAGCCAATTCCATACAACAAGCGTATGCTTTATAACGTTCGGCTTCTTCGGGGGTAATTTGTGTCAGTTGATTTGTTGGCACCCAACCAATTTGATTATCCCATAAACAGCGAACCTTAGTCCAATCCCCCTTACGTTCCCAACATTCCACTACTTCTCCGAAAAGTAATTGAGTAATCATCTCACTTTTATATTTTCGACCAGCTCGAACGGGCACTACGCTAAGAGAACAAATGCTAAAAATCATGGTACTAGTTTCAGTAAATCGGTACAATTAGCAAGGTCTTTGTAAAAACAATAACCGAACTTGCCTCTAAATAGGCAAAAATCATACTTGAAAAGCTTTTCCTTATACAGTAACAAAAAGATTATATACTAAGTAAAATTATTAGAACTTCTTTTACCCACAATACTAATCAAAATAATTAAATTCCTTTAAAATTAAAGGGTTTAAAATTAGCTACTTGCAATCTGTTGGTAGACAAGTTATTAAAAAAAATGAAAAAGTGCCTATTAGCTAACAAACTTTATTTACTTAGACCTAAAAAATACTAAATATCAACATATTCCGTTTCAAAACGGACTATTATTGTGATCTAATTGAAAATTGATTAGTCGAAATCAAATATTTTTTTGCGGTTTTGGAATGTTTTCGCTCCCATTTAATCCGCAAACGGTTTCCTTGATAAGAGAATAATGGCAATTTCTTTACTCGAAACCGATTCAACCGTTGAATTTTTAATTTTCCAATGAGAAAAATCTTTTCGTTCTTCCTTTTTGTTACGTTGTTTTGCTGTAGTGAATTAGTGGCTCAGGATAAACACTTTACTCAATATTTTGCCGTCCCCACCTTAACGAACCCTGCCTTGGCAGGTGCTTTTCAAGGACGATACCGAATGGGCATTGTTCGTAGAGATCAATGGCGACAAACTTTAGAAACCCCCTACGTGACCTTTGCAGGTGGAGTAGATGTACGATTTGATACGAACCATAAAAAAGCAGTAAGTGATGCAGTCGGTGTAGGGCTTTCTTTTTTTAATGATAAAGTGGATGACTCTGGTTTTAGAACAACTCAAATGGCATTAGCTGGCGCTTTTCATAAGGCTTTAGATGATTCTGGCGTTCATTATTTAACCATTGGTGGTCAAATGGCGATTAATCAACGAAGTGTTAATTACGAAAATTTGACCTTTGAGGATCAATATAATGGAACTAGTGGATATACTTTACCAACTGGGGAAGATTTACCAGAAAATAATTTTTCCTTTTTTGACATGGCTTTAGGAATTAACTATACGTTCTCTCCTAGCCATAGAACCACGTTCTACATAGGTGGAGCGATGCACCATTTATTAGAACCGAATGTTTCCTTTTTGGCCGCTAATCCAGATACAGAAATAGCCATTCCAGAGGAAAATAAATTGTATAGAAAATATACAGGATTATTTGCCGCAAGATTTCCGCTTAATGATCAACTATTTTTGATACCAAGAGCTTTAATTCAAATTCAAGGGCCTCATATTGAAATCAATGCAGGTTCTAATGTACGAATTGCGATGGGCGATTATACGCCATTTGCGCTGCATGTTGGAGGATGGGCAAGACCTGTAAAAAATGCAGACAATTCTTTTTCTTTAGATGCGGTGGTTGCAATGGTCGGTATTGAATTTGATAACCTTCTATTCGGTTTTAGTTACGATTTAAACTTAGGGGATTTATCTTTAGGTGGTCCAAATAGAAGTTCTTTTGAATTATCTGTAGCTTATTTAGGTAACTTTGAGAATGAAGAAATTTTGTGCCCCAAGTTTTAAATTTGAGTTGATTATTTGTTTGTCATATTATAATTTCCTACCTTTATCTTGAAATTCGAAATGAAAAAACGATTTCGAGGGGTGGTTTACGGCGATCAAATAAATTGCGGGGAATTGCATCTTGAAATCTTTCTAGTTAAAAACACAGGATTTAAATAAAAAGAGCTTCTAGAAACTAATTTCTGGAAGCTCTTTTTAATTTAGGCTTGCTTTTTCTTCCATTGCCTCCTTAAAAACAAACCAATGAGTAAAATACCCAAACCAATCAACCAAGGTTTAACTGCTTTTATTATTTTTCTTTTAAATTTATTTTCTACCTCCTTCACGGCTTGGTAATCTTCATCCATCTCTAGGACCTTATACTTTTCGGTATAACGCACATAATGCGCCATTAATTCCTCAAACAGGGCAGGCATGGCTTTTGCTAAATCATTAGTTTCTCCAGGGTCTTTTTCAAGATTATATAACCGCCAAATAGCGTCGCCATAAGGTTTTCCATTTCGAGTTAATTTCATGTCTCCTTTGAATAAGGCGGCTTGTCCTGCTGCTTCCATTCCTATAGGTTCATCTACGCCATACACTCGATTGGTATCACCGTTAATTAAGGGCATCAAATTTTTACCAGTAAAGGGCATGGTTTTATCTGCTGGCTCAATTCCCGCCACGGATAATATAGTGGGTGTAATGTCTGTAGAAAAAGAGATAGCATCTTTCTTTTGCGCAGGCAAATTTTTACCTGAAATAATCAAAGGCACTCTTAAACCGCCTTCTCCCGCATAAAATTTAAAAAAAACACTTGGAGAAGCAGCTGCACTCGCAAATTCTGGGCCGATATAATTCCAAGACCCTTTTTCTCCTAATCGATCATAATCTCTATGATATCCAACTGATTTCAACCATAACCCAAAACCAGTCACTAAGGAGGGATCACTCGCTTCTGGGCCGTTATCTGAGGTAATGATAAAGACAGTATTATCTAATTCCCCTTTTTGGTCTAAATACTCCATATAACGCCCAATGTGATAGTCCATAGCTTCCAACATAGCGGCATTAACGGCCATTGATTTGGACTTCAGTTTTTTGTCTTCGACTGATAATGCTTCCCATTTTTGTAAAACAGGCAACATATCCCCTAATTCCGCATCTGCTTTGACTAAGCCTAATTCTTTTGCTTTTTTAAATCGTTTTTCCCTAATGCTTCCCCAACCTTCATCATAAACGCCTTCATATTTGTCAATAAATTCCTTAGGTGCTTGTACTGGAATGTGTACTGCCTGAAAAGCTAAATAAGCAAAGAAAGGATCGTCATTTTCAGGTGCTTCCTCCATAAAACCAATCATTTTATCAACTAAGGTACGAGAAGAATAAAAGTTTTCTGGTAAGTCAATCTCCTTGCCATCTTCAAACCAAGGTGGTTTTGATTGCGTCGGTAAATAAGCTTTGTGGTCATAATTATCTGCACCAGAAGCATCTAAAATAAAGGTGCGATCAAAACCTCGCTTACTCGGTAAAGTAGTTGGGGTATGCCCCAGATGCCATTTTCCTGTCATATAGGTTCGATAGCCATGTTTCTTCAAACGAGTAGCGACTGTTCTTACTTTATTGTTTAAAATACCTTCATACCCTGGTTTAGTCACATATTCAGGAGGTAAAAATAAAGGCAAATTAGGAACGCCCGTCAAATGACTATCATAACCTGTCAACAGCATCGCCCGAGAAGGCGCACACATAGGAGAAGTGTGATAATTGGTAAAAATAGTCCCTTTATTGGCTAGTTTATCAATGTTTGGAGTGGCCGCTTCTCCTCCGTAGACACCAAAGTCCATTAGGGCAACGTCATCTGCTAAAATGAATACGATGTTTGGTGGTTTGGTAATGGAATCTGCTAATAGGAATTGATGGCTGAATAATAATAAAAAGCTACTTATGAACCAGTAATGCTGTCTGTGAAAATGGTTTTTCATATTTGTTTTGTATGGGCGAATTATTCCGCAGACGCTATGGCGAACTAATTCAATATATTAGAAATAGTCTAAGCCCTAAAGGTAATATCTTCTGCTGAACTATATGAAAAAAGCAGCCTCTTTTTCAAGAAATTGCTTTCTATTAATAAACTTAGATAGTAGCTAATATTACACCGTAACATTATTTCTTTATATTTTTCGAGGCGGCGAAGCGAGCGAGGAGTCAGAGCAAAACGGACAGCAAAACCTATCATTTGGTCTTCTTAAAAGATAAATCATACGTTTCTCAGCAGTTAGATAATCAGATAAAGAATTAATAATTCGCACGGTTGTTGAACTAGTTATATAAAAAATTATATGACTAAATTAGAAAGAAACAAATCGATTTATGAATGTCACAAGAAAGGTATGTCCCAAACAGAGATTGGCGAAATATTCTTTATTGGACAAAGTGCTGTTAGTCAGATAATTACAGCCATAAAAAATGGAGGTTTAGAAGAAGAAACAACAAAAACAGGCCCCAAATCAAGGCTAACGAATACAGAAAAAGAACAATTAAAATCACTTTTATTAGAATCACCAAAAGATTATGGTTTTTTCACATGGGATAAATGGAGTATAAAATCTTTGATTAAACAAGAATTTGAGGTCGATTACCACGAAAATTATATATGGTACTTAATGAAATGTATAAATTATACTTCTCAGAAACCGCAAGTGAAAGATTACCGAAAAGATGCTGAAAAAGTAGAGGTTTTCAAATCAAAAACGGCAGTTGATATAAAAAAAAGCCGAAGATGAAAATAGGCGAATAATTTTTCAAGATGAATCAGCAGTACGTTTACTACCTTGTATAGCAAAGACTTATGCGCCAAAAGGTGAAACGCCCGAATTAGAATGCGATTCAAAAAACAAAGCATTTGTTAGTATATCAGGAGGAATTTCACCTGATGGCTATTCTTATTTTGAAATCAGGGAAAGCGAAGGCTTTAAACAACTAGGACTTACTCGATTTATAGATAATGTAGTAGCGGATTGTAGAGATAAAATATCCATGATATGGGATAATGCGCCTGCTCATCATTCAAAAACAATGAAAGCCTATTTGATGAATCAAAATCAAGATAATCCGATTGTATGGTTAAGCAATATCCCACCATATAGCCCCGAATTTAACCCAATTGAACAAGTTTGGGGCTATTTGAAAAAGAAATTAGCCAATCAATTTGTAAAAACAACCAGCGAACTCAAAGAACTTGTCACAAAAACGCTAAATGAAATGAAAAATGACACGGAACTTATCAAGAGTTTTTTCAAACATCCAGACATGGCTTGTTATCAATTTTCTATCTGATTATCTAGTATCGCTCTGACTCCTGACTCCTGACTCCTAAGTAGTTACATAATTTTTTTTTATTGTAGGGTAAATGTAAAACATTCCCTGAGAATAATATTTTTTAGTGGTCTATTTTTTACCGCATTTAGGTTTTAAATTCTAATATTGTGAAAACTA
This sequence comes from Saprospiraceae bacterium, assembly GCA_965277445.1. Taxonomy (GTDB): domain Bacteria; phylum Bacteroidota; class Bacteroidia; order Chitinophagales; family Saprospiraceae; genus JAFMDF01. The sequence continues at coordinate 2,761,303 of CBDICY010000013.1, forward strand.
ATTTAGTATCAAATAAATATACCAATGAGTAAAATTAATTCAGTAGTTCACCAACTTTTGACCATTCATCGTTCACCATTTATCGTGCATCGTTTGATAGGTATCGTACTTGTCCTTAGTAGTTTTACTTCCTGTGGTAATAAAAACACCGTAGCCGAGAAAAAAACACCACCTAATATTGTTTTCCTATTAGTCGATGATTTAGGATGGAATGATATTGGTTGCTATGGTAGTACCTTTTATGAAACACCGAATATTGACCGATTAGCAAAAGAGGGAATGCGATTTACCAATGCCTATGCTGCCTGTCCTGTTTGTTCGCCCACTAGGGCGAGTATTTTAACGGGTAAATATCCAGCAAGATTAAATATCACAGATTGGATTCCAGGTTCAGACCCGCAAAATCGACAATTATTGGGGACTAAAGACCAGCATGAATTGCCCTTAGCAGAAGTGACTTTGGCAGAAAAACTTAAATCTAAGGGCTACCAAACTGCTTTTTTCGGTAAATGGCATTTAGGCGAAACAGGTTATTATCCAGAAGACCAGGGGTTTGACTTGAATAAAGGAGGACATTGGGCAGGTCAGCCAGCGTCTTATTTCTATCCTTATAAAAATGAGAAGAAACGTTGGGATGTACCAGGCTTAGAAAATGGGGTAGCAGGAGAATACTTAACTGACCGATTGACCCAAGAGTCGATTCAGTTTATCGAAACCAATAAAGCCAATCCATTTTTACTTTATTTAGCCTATTATAATGTGCATACGCCTATTCAAGCAAAACCTAAATTAGTTGCCAAGTATCAAAGAAAGAAAGCAATTATTCCAGTAAACAATCAACCCGATTTTATAGCAGAAAGAGCAGCCAATACCAAGCAAAAGCAAGATAATTCAGCCTATGCGGGCATGGTGCAAAGTGTAGATGAAAGTGTGGGGAATATCATGCAGCAATTAGCCAAATTAGGCTTATCCCAAAATACCATTATCGTTTTTACTTCTGATAATGGTGGATTGACCACTTTACCGAAAAAGCGGAAAGCACCTACTGCAGTTACGCCGTTACGCGCAGGAAAAGGTTGGTTATATGAAGGCGGTATCAGAGTGCCTACCATTATGAAATTTGATGGCGTCATTCCTAAAAATACTATTGCTGATGAACCAATCATCAGCACCGATTTTTATCCAACTATTTTAGACCTCGCAAATTTGCCTGTTTTACCCACACAACATCAAGATGGTAAAAGCTTAATGCCTTTATTTACCAATAATCAGCTTTCAAGGGAGGCACTATATTGGCATTTTCCACATTACCATGGTTCATTAAATCGGCCATCCGCCGCCATTAGAGTGGGGGGGTACAAATTGATGGAATGGTTTGAAGATGGGACTTTGGAATTATATAATCTGGAAGCCGATATTGGGGAACGTGAGAATTTGGTGGAACAACTACCTGAAAAGGCTTTGGAAATGAAGAAACAGTTGCGAGCATGGCAGGAGGGGATTGGGGCTTTGTTTCCTGTGGAGAATTTGGAATATAAAGAGTAGGGGTTTATCACTTAGCACAAAATAAAATTTCTCGACGAGTTTGGTTATGAAGAACTAAAAGAAGAGTTAAAAAATAAAAACGAAACTCGACCAGCGTTTCATTTAAAAGCGGTGAAGAATTTTCTGAAATTAGGTTCCTAAAAAAGATTTTGATAATTAATTTAGAACTATTTTATAGTGTTTGTTAAAAGTACTTCCAGAACTTTGAGTTCTGGAAGTACTAAGGTTGCAGACCCTAAAACTCCGTCCACCGAACAAAAGCCTCCATTGCCTCATATTCCGCCAGTCCCAACTCATTATAAGTCTTAGCCGTTTCCATATTTCTATCCTCTGCTCGTTGCCAAAACTCTCTAGCATCTGACCCAGGGAAAGGAGGGCTGTCTTTTTGCGATTGGTGCATAAAGATGGCGCGTCGTTTTTTCATTAATTCATGTGGACTCAGAGGGACAGCCATTTGTATTTCGTGAATGCCCCATTCGTGCCAAGCACCTCGATATAGCCATAACCAACAATCTTTCATCCATTTTTCTTTTTGTAAATTTCGGAAAGATTGAAAAATGGCATCTAAACAAACCCGATGCGTACCATGTGGATCCGCTAAATCACCAGCAGCATATACTTGATGTGGACGAACTTCTTGTAACAATTTTTCTACAATGGCAATATCATCTTGCCCTAATGGCTTTTTTCTAGCTCTGCCCGTTTCATAAAAAGGCATGTCTAAAAAGTGAATTTGTTTGTCTGGTAAACCACAGAAACGAGCACCTGCCCTTGCTTCTCCTCGACGAATCAATCCTTTGATTAACCGCACATCATTGGTATCCGACTGACCAGGCTTTTTCTTTTGTAAAAAGCGTTCGACTTTGGTTAATTTCTTTAAAAGAGCTTCGCCTTCAAGGCTATGATGATCGCCAAATTCTTTAAAGAATTCTAAATAACGTAGGGCATCATGATCATGTACGGCAATATTGCCAGAGGTCTGATAAGCCACATGTACCTCATGGCCATTTTCAACCAACCTTAGAAAAGTACCGCCCATAGAAATCACATCATCATCAGGGTGAGGGCTAAAAATAATGACCCGTTTTTTAGCAGGCGTTGCTCGTTCAGGACGAGTGGTATCATCTGCATTGGGTTTTCCACCGGGCCAACCTGTAATGGTATGCTGTAGGCGGTTGAAGATGTCAATATTTAGTTTATAAGCAGATTGATATTCTACCACCAAGTCACTCAATCCATTTTCATTATAATCTTCGTCCGTTAATTTTAAGATTGGTTTTTTTGTATTAATAGATAACCAAATAACTGCTTTGGTAATTAAATCCTTATTCCAGTTACAAAGCCCTACTAGCCAAGGCGTTTTGACTCTCGTCAATTCGCCAGCTGCTTCGGTATCTAAGATAGCTAAAATATTAGAATGCTTTTGTAAAAAAGTAGCGGGAATAGTTTCGCTAATTGGGCCTTCTACAGCTTTTTGTACAATAGGCGCTTTATGTGCGCCCCAAGCCATCATATAAATCTTTTTTGCCTTCATAATAGTGGCAATCCCCATCGTAATGGCACGATAAGGCACATTTTCTTCTAGTATAAAATCTTTGGTGGCATCTTGACGAGTCAAGGCATCTAATTTGACCAATCGAGTCAAGGCATTTTCCCAAGAACCTGGTTCATTAAAACCAATATGTCCCGTTCTACCAATGCCTAGTAGCTGTATATCCAATCCACCATAAGCATCAATTTTCTTTTCGTAATCTTCACAATATTTACCGATTTCATCCATTGAAATGGTTCCATCTGGAATATGAATATTTTCTGGTTTGATATCTACATGATCAAATAAATACTCCCGCATAAAATGCACATAACTCTGTTCGGCATCGGGTTGCATGGGGAAATATTCATCTAAATTGAAAGTCACCACATTTTGAAAACTCAAGCCTTCTTCTTTATGCTGCCGTACCAATTCATCATAGACCTTAATCGGCGTGGATCCTGTGGCTAATCCTAGTACAATAGGTTCCCCTTCCTGTTGCTTTTGGCGAATAGCTAAGGCAATTGATTGGGCAACATGTATAGATGCTTCATTCGCATTTTTCCAAATCCTAGTTGGTAACTTTTCAAAAGATTTGAATTGGTATTTTAATACCTTTGGTGATTTCTTGATGGTAACCATTTATGCAGTTTTATTTTTGTAGCTAGACCTCTGATCTGGTTAGTCATTTTGACTAGGCTACTTTAAATTGATTATTGAAAAACTAAAGTACTCGCTCCTAATAATGCCGCTTCATTTTCGCCTAAAGCGGAGGGCAGTACTTGAATGCCATTAATATAATTTGGTAATAAATTATCAAATAATGCTTTTATCGTAGGGGTGAATAAGAGTTCACCAACTTGCGCGACTCCTCCTGCTAAAATAATCGCTTCAGGTTCAAATAAATGGACAAAATCCGCTAAATGTTCCCCTAATACTTTGCCCCCATACTCAAATGCTTTTTTAGCCGTTTCGTCTCCTGCTTTGGCTGCTAAACCAATCTTTTTGGTCGTTAATTCAGCTAAGGGCATATGATCTAAACTAGAAGATAAATTACGTTCCGCTAATTGGGCTAAAAAATTTCGTTTGATGCCAGTAGCAGAAATATAGGTTTCTAAACAACCCTTTCTACCACAACCACATTGTCGCCCATTTCTAATAGCGGTAATATGCCCCATCTCTCCCGATAAGCCACTTTGCCCTGTGAGTACTTCATTATTGACGATGATCCCTGTACCTAAGCCTGTACCTAAAGTGACAACTACAAAATTCGCCATACCCTTTGCATTTCCAAATTCCCCTTCACCTAGTGCCGCAGCATTAGCATCGTTACAAAGATAGACTCGCTTTTTATATTTAATTGCCAATATATCAACTATGGGAACTTCTCCTTTTAAAGGTAAATTGGAAGCGCCTTTGATAATGCCTTCTTGTGGTACGCAGCTTGGCGCATCAATCCCAATACCCAGAATATTATCAAAATTTCTACCTAAAGTTAGTTGATCTATCGCATCAAAAAGGTTGTCAAAAAAGGCATTTTTAGAATTACCTTTCCATGTATCAAATTGATGCTTTGCAATTATTTCTCCTGCTTGATTTACTAAACCAATCTTAGTGGTAGTACCGCCGATGTCTATGCTAATTGCTAGAGCCAAAATCAATGAATTTATTAAAAATGAACGATTATTGCTACAAAATACATTTGTGTGCGCACACAAATATACAATTATTCTTTTCTTATTAAAATTTTTTTTCCTAATTTTAGGAAAAATTGAAATAAACCTGCATGAAAAAGATAATATTTAGAAAATGTAAGTTGGAAGAAAATTCGCTTTTAAGAAGCCTTTCCATGGAGACTTTTACAACTGCATTTGCCGAACAGAACACTAAAGAAGACATGGACGCCTATGTATCGACCGCATTTTCGGAAGCGCAGATAATAACAGAATTAAGGAACGCAAATTCTACCTTCTATTTTGTTGAAACTGGAAATCAAATAATCGGTTATCTTAAACTGAATGTCAAGGATGCACAATCTGAATCTATTGCCAATGGATTGGAGATCGAACGAATTTATTTATTAGCTAGTTATCAAGGAAGGGGGATCGGTCAGTTAATGATGGATAAAGCTATAGCTGTTGCTCGGCAAATGAGAAAAGAGCGAATTTGGTTAGGGGTATGGGGAAAAAATTATGGTGCTGTCCGATTCTATCAGCGAAATGGTTTTAAAAAATTTGCAGAACATGATTTTTATTTGGGGAAGGATTTGCAAACAGATTGGTTAATGGATTTAAGTATTCAATAGAGTAGAAACGATAGTTTTTAATCTATTATAGATGTAAGTCTCTGTTCCTAATTAAGTTTATAAAATGCCGAAAAAGAGAGTACGGATAAAAGATATTGCAATAGCGGCTGGTGTCTCTACTGGCACCGTAGACCGAGTAATCCACAATCGTGGAAATGTGGATTCAATGGTCAAAAAAAGAGTAAAAGAGGTAATGGTAATGCTAAATTATCGACCTAATATTATGGCTAGTACTTTAGCTAATAATAAGGTATTAAAAATTATGGCCTTACTCCCCAATTTTGAAAGAGATGCTTTTTGGGAAGCGCCCATTAGGGGTATTCAAAAAGCAATGACCGCTAATCAACATTTTTCGATTGATTTACAGTATTTCTACTTTGAGGAAAACAAGGTACAAAGCTTTGTGGAAGAGACTCAACAAATTTTAGCCAATCCTCCTGATGCTTTAATATTAGCGCCCATTTTCAAAAGAGAAGCACAAACATTTCTACAGGCCCTAACTAAAAAAGAAATACCCTTTATCCTCATCAATACCCAATTGCCAGCCGTTAAAAGTATTTGCTATATTGGACAAGATTCTTACCAAAGCGGTCAATTAGCAGCACGGTTAATTAGTTATCGACAACCTACGGATGCGACTTATTTATTATTGCATTTAGAAAAAGAAGAAAGCACCGTTAATGCAACTCATATTTATCAAAAAGAGGCTGGTTTTTTTGATTATTTTACCCAATTGCAACGAGGACATTTATTGATTAAAAGAGCTTTTAATGAAGCAGGAACTGAAACGTCTTTAGCCCAATTTATAAAAAATGTTTTGACTGAATTTCCAAATCCTACAGGCATTTTTATCAGTACTTCCAAAGCCTATCAATTAATTGAACAGGCTGATGCTTTATTACAAAACACCACCATTATCGGCTTTGATTTATTACCCCAAAATGTAGCCTATTTAAAGGCTGGGAAAATTGAGTACCTCATCAATCAAAACCCTGAAAAACAAGGCTTTTTAGCGGTGACTAATTTGATTGATGCTTTATTATTAAAAAATAAAGTTCAACCAATTCAGTATTTACCTTTGGATATTGTGGTAAAAGAGAATGTAGATTATTATCTTTAAGGAAAAAAATGAGTAAATGACTAAATGAAGAAATGAGTAAATGGTTTTTCCTAGAATTATTCATTTACTCATTTTGCACTAACTAAATCTTAATCAATGACAAAGCGAGACTTTTTAAAAACTACAATGGGCGTATCCATGCTGCCTGTCTTCCAGCCCTTGGAAAAATTAATCCCACAATTTGAGACTATAACTGCTGAAGATTTAGCTTCGAATGAAGATTTCTGGGTAAAAATAAGAGCTGGCTACCGTTTAAAACCAGATTATATCAATTTGGAAAATGGGTATTACTGCCATATTCCAGAAGAAACCTTAAACAATTATATAGAACATGCCAGAGCTATAAATTATCAAGCTTCTTGGTATATGCGGACCGTGCAATGGGATAATAAAGAGGAAGTAGCCAATCGTTTGGCAAAATTGGTAGACGCCGAACCAGGAGAAGTGATTATTACAAGGAATACAACAGAATCTTTAGATACGATTATAGGAGGCTTTCCTTGGCAAAAAGGAGATGAGGCGGTTTATGCTAAACAAGATTATGGGTCGATGCAGCACATGTTTGAACAAATGGCACAACAACACGGTATTAAAAATACGGTTGTTTCCATTCCGAATCATCCGAAGTCAGATGAGGAAATCGTCGCCATTTATGAAAATGCGATTACGCCTAAAACGAAATTATTGATGGTTTCTCACATCATCAATATTACTGGGCATATTTTGCCGATTAGAAAAATCTGTGATATGGCGCATAAACATGGGGTGGAAGTATTGGTAGACGGCGCCCATGCAGTTGGTCATTTCCAATTTTCTATGAAGGAGTTGGATTGTGATTATTATGGAAGTAGTTTACATAAATGGTTAAGTGCGCCTTTAGGAGCAGGTTTATTGTTCGTCAAAAAAGAAAAAACGGCACAAATTTCACCAAGATTCGCCGATTGGGGGAAAGAACCATCGGATTTAAGGCGATTGAATCATACAGGAACGCATCCTGTTCATACAGATTTGGGTGTCGGTAGTGCGATAGATTATTTAGAAAAACTAGGTTTTGCTAGAAAAGAAGCTAGAATGCGGTATATCCAAAATTATTGGACGGATAAGGTGCGAGCCATTCCAAACATTAGGGTTAATACACCCGTAGAACGTCATCGTTCTTGTGGTATTGCAAATGTTGGGGTGATAGGCGCCAAACCAAAAGATATGGCCAAAACCTTATTAGATAAATATAAAATTTGGACCGTTGCTATTGATGGGGCAGGAGTGCATGGTTGTCGAATTTCGCCGAATATTTATACGACTACGGAGGAATTAGATGTGTTTGTGAATGCGCTGAGAGAAATGGCGAGTTAGTAGGCAACAAATCAGTAATGCAGTTGGTAATCTGCAAATTATTACTCGATTGAAGATTGAAAGCTGATCTAAATACTATTTTCAGTAAAAAAGCGACTTAGGAAGTTATCTCCTAGGTCGCTTTTTTACTGTTCTACTGCCAACTGAAATTACGCTTTATAAACAGGTTTATAAGATTTTTTGTCAATGACTATTTTGGCAATGATTTCTTTCATAATTTCAGAAGTACCACCATAAATTGGCGCAATTCTAATATCTCTATAAATTCTGCCAATAGGATATTCTTCCATAAAACCGTAGCCACCAAACATTTGCAAGCATTCATAGACGATACTATTGGCTAAATCACTTGTCTTTAATTTAAGCATAGAACATTCTTTTACGACGTGTTCTCCTTGCGCCAAACGATAGCTCGTTAGGTCGCAGAATGCTTGCCATGCCTCAATATCAGAAGCCATATCAGCGATTCGGTGTCGCAATACTTGAAATTTATTAATTGATTGTCCGAAAGCCATTCTTTCAGAGATGTATTGCATCGTAATGTCCAAAGCATGGTGCATTAAGCCCATATTACTTTGTGCAAGAGTTAGTCGCTCTACCTGCAAGCTTTCCATCATATAATAAAAGCCCTTTCCTTCTTCGCCTAATAAATTTTCCTTCGGTACTTTTACCCCATTAAAAGCTAATTCTGCGGTATCGGAACACCTGATCCCTACTTTATCTAATTTACTTCTCGTAATCCCTGGTGCGTCCAAATCCATGACAATCATCGAAATGCCACTTTCTGTTTTTACAGCCACTACGGTATAGTCTCCATAATAGCCATTAGAGATAAAAGTCTTTGACCCGTCTACAATATAATGATCCCCTTCTAATCTAGCTGTAGTTCTGATCGCTCGTAAATCAGAACCCGCAAAAGGCTCCGTCATAGATAAAGAACCGACCTTTTCTCCAGTAACACTAGGCACTAAATACTTTTCTTTTATAAACGGTGAGCCTGCATGCACTAAATAGTTCATGGCTAAATAGGCGTGTGCAGACATAGTAGTCGCAAAACCTGAACTCCCAGTTCTACCCATTTCTTCGCATAAAATAGTGGTATATAAAAAGTCTAACCCCATACCACCATATTTTTCGTCCACTTCTAATCCCAAAAAGCCCATTTCCCCCATTTTCTTAAAAATGCTTCTATCTACTTTTCCAACTCTTTCCCATTCATTAATGTAAGGGTTGACTTCTGCTTTAAAAAAGTCTTGTAAGGTGCTTCTAAATAATTCGTGTTCTTCTGAGAAAAATAGACTCTTCATATTGATATATTTTTGCGTAAGAAATATGTTTTATAAATTCTAGCGAAAATTCGCTAAAAATGTTTCTTTTGTCAAAAATACATTTTTTTTTGACAATTAATAGATTTATTGCGTAAATCCTTCTGGAAGCTTGGTTTCATGACCTTGTACTGATAACCGCTGAATGATGTTGGCTTGACTAGGGTGCGTTTTCAGTAACGTTTCTTGGTTTCCTGCTTCAAAACAATTACCTGTAAACCCAGGAGACATCGTACAGCCATATAGCGCATAATCACTTGTTGGCAATAATTCTGCTGCTTGCCATACATTGGCTGGTATCGTAAATTGTAGACGCTCTCCTTGAAAAATACCTTTTCCCATAATCACTTTTTGATACGATCCATCATCATATAATAAATGCAAAACAAAGGCTTGTCCATCATAGAAATGCCAAACTTCGTCATGGGTTAGGCGATGAAAACAAGAGACACTTAGTGGTTCGTGACAATATAGTCCAATAATTGTGGTGCCTACGGGTCCATTATTAATTGTTTGCTTCGCTACGTAAGTGCTCTTGTAGAATGTTCCTTCGATCGGGATTCTATCGAATTGATAATGGTCGATAATAGCTTTGATTTTAGAATTCATGCTTTTTGATTTTTTCTGTTGAATTTTGTCACTAGGCAATCTACAAATAATCCACCATTGATACTTACAATAATTTTTATCATCGTTAAGAATAAAGTTAGTTGATAAATATTCTGTATAAATCTATGACAGCTGTTGTTATTTCTTCGTCTTTGATTAACAGCATAAATCCAACATAGATACCAAAAGAACCAAAAAGTGTTATCCCATAATAATGCTTTGACATGAATAACGTACTTTTTTTATTCTTTTTCAATAAAGCATACTCCTGATGAACGTTTATAATCATTTTTATACATAATAGAATTAAACCAACACCAAATATTTGTGACAACATCTAAAATGGAAATTTTTAAGTTACTAATTGAGTTTTAAATCTTTAATCTTGGTTTTTAATAAAATTTTTATAATCCGTTGAGTTCATACAATCAGTAGGGAATTAAATGCAAAGTGTGCAGTTTATATTTTATCTGTTACCAACGAGATAGAAATCCAAACGGAATCACGCTTAGCACTTTGATAAATAGCCTCACAAACAGCAGCATTAATAGCTCCATCTTTAAAAGTAGGATAATTGATTTTATCGGTAGGAGATTCGATTGCCTCATAAATCGCTTTAAATAAATGCTTAAAAGTAGCCTCAAATCCACCACCAAATGGATTGGTATTCATTTGCACGCCCTTGTCTTTTTCCCCATGATACAATTGATAAGGCGTTTCATTATCCCACCAAATGGATTGGTGACTACCTGTTACTTCTAATCGTAACTGATTCATTTTCCCATGCGATACCTCTGACAAAATCAAATTACCGATAGCACCATTAGAAAACTTTAATAAAATGGTGGCTGCATCTTCCGAGGTTACTTCGACAGCTTGGCTATTTTCTTTTTTTGTTTGATGTAATATTCCGTCATCGGTCAAAAAACGATTGGGTTCAAAGTTGCCAAAATTCGCAGCAACAGCGGTAATTTCCAATCCCGTCCAATAACGCACTAAATCTATCCAATGTGAACCGATTTCTGTCGTAGCCCGCATTTTGCTGCCTTCTTCTGGTTGGTATCGCCAACTATAATAATCGGAGTTCGCATGAAATTCTTGTAGGTAGGAGCCATGAATTAGTCGAATTGCTCCAAATGCTGGTTGATTAATCAATGCCTTCGCGCGTTGACAGGCTTCATGATAGCGTACATTAAAATTAACCGCAGCGACAACGCCTTTTCTAATTGCTAACCCATAGAGTTCTTTTGCTTTAATAGGATCAATTGTTAAGGGCTTTTCGCAAATAAGGTGTTTTCCTGCGGAAAGAATCGCTTTGACTTGTTCGTAATGCGCAATTGGAGGTGTACAAAGATGCACACAATCACTTTTTTCAATGGCCAATTGAATAGAAGTTCCATAATATGGAATGGACCATTTTTTAGCAAAAGCAGCTGCATTGGCCTCCTTCCGACTAATAATGGTCACTAACTCCTGTCCTAATCCTTTAATCGTTGCTGCGTGTACGTGAGCGATGAAACCGCTGCCGATAATGGCTACCTTCATATTGGTTATTTATTTGGCGATCTAAAAATACTTTACGATATTGATGGCTTTTTGAAAAAAGCAAATATAGAAAGATTATGATTCAATTCGTTAGCAATCTAGGAGGGGGAATGGCAGTTGATTTTGAAACGGCTATTTTAGCGGGATTTGCCCCCGATGGAGGATTGTATGTGCCAACTGAACTTCCTGAAATTTCAACGGCAACCTTGGCAACTTGGAAAGGTAAAAATTACACAGAAGTAGCCTACGAGATTTTATCTCTTTTTATAGATGAATCGGTTATGACTCCAGCCGAACTTAAACAAATTTTAGCGGATAGTTTTGACGCCTTTTATCATCAAGACTTAATCCCTATTCATCCATTTAAATCTGTCGAAAGTTTTTACATCCAAGAGTTATTTCATGGCCCAACGCTTTCCTTTAAAGATGTAGCGATGGGCTTTATTGTCAACTTATTTAATTTTTTTCTAAAAAGGAGAAAAGAAAAAATGACGATAATTGTGGCGACTACCGGAGATACAGGTCCTGCCGCGGCACATGCTACCATTGGGAAAGATTGTTTAGATACTTGGGTATTATACCCCAAAGAGTTAATTACCGAGGAGCAAGAACGGCAGATGACAACGATTACTGCTAAAAATGTGCATCCTGTTGGCGTAACCAATTGTCCTGATGGGGCAGATAATTTAGATTTATTGATTGCCAAATTGTTTGCCGATGAGGAATTCAAGACCAAATTAAACCTATCTAGCGTCAATTCCATCAATTGGGGGAGAGTCATGATGCAAACCGTACATTATTTTTATGGTTATTTACAAACGGTAGAAAAAATAGGAGATACCTTAAATTTTGCCGTCCCCTCAGGTGCTTTTGGTAATTTATGTGCAGGGTCTTTAGCGAGAGCAATGGGTTTACCTGTTGGAAAATTCATTATCTCCAATAACCAGAATGCCTGTTTAACTCGAATTTTCACCCAAGGCATTTTCTCAAAAGCGCCTATCATTGCTTGTCCAGCTTCTGCGATAGATATTTTGATTCCCTATAATTTTTGGCGTTACTTATATTTTGCTATTGAACAAGATGGGAATAGAATCAACCAATGGATTCAAACCTTTGAAAAAACAGGAAAAGTGGTTTTTGATGAAGCGACTTTCAAAGCTTATAGTACAGGATTTATTGCCGATAGTATTTCTGATGAACAGACATTAGCGACTATTCAAAATATCTATAATGCAGAAGATTATTTACTTGATCCACACGCTGCAGTTGCCGTAGCGGCGGCTCAGAATGTGAAGGCTCAGTTAGCACCAAATAGTAAAATATTATGCTTAGCAACGGCACATCCTTGTAAGTTCCCAGACAGCATCATGGAGGCGCTTGAGGTGGAAAAGACTGATTTACCAATTGTTGCTAGACATACTTCAGTTGAACAGGCTAAATTATTATGTTATCGAGGATATACTTGTGATTACGAGAATATGGATACGGCTATTCGGCATAGTATGTTGGCTAATTATGCTGATAAGTAATCCATTAAATTAATAAATCCGTTGCCTTTCATCCGCTGCCAATCAGTACGATTGGCAGCGGATGAAAGGCAACGGATGAAAGGCAACGGATTTTACGAAGTGAGCATACAGAACCATATAACAATTTAACCATTAAAAATATGCCAACACAAATATCAGCCTATCAAAAATCCTCTTTTTCTGCTAGTATAATAAGAACAGGATATACCATTACGCATGATGTATATGCTAGAGGGGCAGGGAAAATTTTAGTATTAATTCAAGAATTACCAGGAATTGGGCAAGAAACCTTAGCGCTTGCCGATAAATTTGTGGATCGAGAATACAAAGTCATACTACCGCACCTATTCGGCCCAATCGGAAAAACGAGTGTAGGCGCTAACCTAGTACGAGTCTTCTGCATGCGCAAAGAATTTAAGGTTTTTGCCAAAAATGAATCCAGTCCAATTGTCGATTGGTTAAAGGCACTTTGTGCGAAGATGAAAGCAGATCATCAAGTAAATGGTGTAGCTGTGATAGGGATGTGTTTGACGGGTAATTTTGCGATTAGTTTGATGGCAGCAGATGCTGTTTTAGCTGGTTTTGCGAGCCAACCATCTATGCCTTTTGGGAAACAAGCTGCGTTGCATTTATCCGAAGGAGATGTGGAGGTCATTAAAAACAAATTAGATAACATCGGACCAATGCATTGTGGTCGATTTGAGGGAGATAAATTGTGTACGGCAACGAAGTTTGATTTAATCCAACGGAAATTTAATACTGATGGAAAAGAACGCATTAAATTTCATACTTTACCGGGTAAAGGACATTCTATACTGACTTTAGATTTTGTAGATGAAGCAGGACATCCGACAACTAATGCGTTGAAGGAGGTGATGGATTATTTTGATAGTCAGTTAAGTTCAGAAGTGGTTACGAACCTTTAATTAGGATGGCGTATCTTTAAAAATCTTATTTAGTTTATCGGAGAATTTTGGTTCTAAGTGATTTCATTTGGTCAACGTAACTTGGAAATTCATTTCCAAGAGAACAATTCTACGTATATTTTTCTTGGAAATGAATTTCCAAGCTACGATCTGCGCAGTACTAAATCTTGACCAAAACCTGTCCTCAATTTATCGGGATAAAATCATCGATAATCAAAAATTTGTACATCTACAACTACTCATATATGAAATATTTAAAGTTTGTTTATTTATTATTTGCAGCGCTTGAATTATTGGGCGGTTTTATGGCAAGAAATGCGACCGCAGATACTTTATTCGAGCGATTTGGTGGGAGATACATTGAGCCCGAAGCAATGGGCGTTTTTACTGGTTTTAGTAATGCCCTTATTGCCATAGCTATTATCTCCGTTTTTGGCTTTTTTGTCAAAGAAAGAATAGCCAAGCTTGGATTATCCCTTGGATTTGCCTTTTATAACGTCATGGCAGCAATCAATTGCTTTAATGCGCTTATCGCTAAAGAAACCTATTTAGTTCCAGGTGTCTTACACACTATCTTTGGTGTACTTTTTATTATGATGGCGGTATTGGCATATAAAGACAAATAGCTGATTTACAGAGTTTTTCTTTTGAAGCTGTTTTAATGTTTGAAGTTATTGATTATTTATATAGAACGAACTGTTAAAATGGCTTGATTGTCAACGTGATGCAAGCACAACAACAATTAGGTTTTAATGATGGGCGATACTTTCAAAGTATCGCCCATCATTAAAACCTAATTGTTGACCCTTTTTTTAACCCTAACCTTAAAATCTTATCCTATGCTAAATAACAAATTTTATGTAGTCCTTTTAATGCTGACTACTTTTATTTTTTCCGCTACCAACAACTTTGCGCAAAGTGACCAAAAGGAAGCAATTACCAAAGCAGTCAATGGTCTAAAACTTCGGAGTATTGGGCCAGCATTAATGGGGGGGCGGATAGCGGACATTGCGGTAAGTCCGAGCAACCCTAGTACTTGGTATGTGGCGGCAGGGTCAGGCAATTTGTGGAAAACGAAGAATAGTGGAATTACTTGGCAACCTGTTTTTGAAAATCAAGCTTCTTACTCCATTGGAACGGTCACTATAGACCCCAATAATACAGATGTGGTTTGGGTCGGTACGGGAGAGAATGTGAGTGGTCGGCATGTTGGTTGGGGAGATGGTGTTTATCGTAGTAGAGATGGCGGCAAAACTTGGCAACAAATGGGCTTGCCTAAATCCGAGCATATTGGTAAGATTTTGATAGACCCTAGAAATAGTGAGGTGGTCTTAGTTGCCGCAGAAGGGCCTTTATGGTCAGCAGGTGGCGATCGTGGGGTGTATAAAACAACGGACGGTGGCAAAACATGGCAATTAGTCTTAGAAATTGATAAAAATACAGGAGTGACAGATTTAGAATTTGCGCCTACTAATCCAGATATCGTTTATGCGGCTACTTATCAGCGCCGTCGGCATACTTGGTCATTAATGGCTGGTGGGCCACAGTCAGGTATTTATAAATCTACCAATAATGGAAACGCATGGCGGGAAGTAACGACGGGGTTACCAAAAGGAGATATGGGAAAAATTGGATTGGCAGTTACCCCTGCTAATCCGAATTTAGTCTATGCGACGATTGAAGCCAATAATAAAGAAAAAGGTTTTTATCGCTCAATGGATAAGGGGGAAAGTTGGGAAAAGCGGAACAGTTACACCTCTGGTGGAACAGGGCCACATTATTACCAAGAGATTGAAGTTTCTCCAGAAAATCCAGATTTGATTTATCAAATGGATGTATTTATTCATGTTTCTAGAAATGGCGGAAAAAATTTCGATTATCTTGGAACAGGACGAGAAAAACATAGTGACAATCATGCTTTTTGGATTGATCCAACTAATGGACAACATCTATTGGCTGGTACAGATGCTGGTTTGTACGAGAGTTTTGATGAAGGAACAACTTGGCGACATTTTCCAAACCTACCCATTTCCCAATTTTATAAACTTGGATTGGACAATTCCGAACCTTTTTACAATATTGTTGGTGGTGCACAAGATTTAGGTACTTTAATTGGTCCTTCTCGAACGATGACGGTAGAAGGCATTCGCAATCAAGATTGGTATGTGCCATTAGGGGCGGATGGCTATGATTCCCACTTTGATCCTACAGACCCGAATACAGCCTATATAGAAATTCAGGGAGGCTTATTACATCGCTACGATCGTCGAAGTCATGAGGTATTGAATATTCAGCCACAAGCTGGCCCTGAGGATGTACCCGAAAGGTGGAACTGGGATAGCCCGATTTTGATTAGTCCGCATAATCATAAGCGGATTTATTTTGGCTCTCAAAGATTATGGAAAAGTGAGGATCAAGGAAATGCTTGGACACCAATTAGCAAAGACTTAACGACGAATACCAATCGGTATGAATTGGAATTGATGGATAGAGTTTGGAGTGTAGATGCCTTATACGACAATGGCGCCATGTCCAAATATGCCACCCTTACTTCGATTTCAGAATCGCCATTAGTAGAAGGGGTACTTTATACAGGGTCAGACGATGGATTGATCAATATTAGTGAAGATGGTGGGCAAAATTGGCGAAAAAGTGGAGCATTGCCCAAAGTTCCTGCTCGTTCTTTTATTAACGATATTGAAGCTTCTAATCATGATAAAAATATCGTCTTTGCCGTAGCAGACGCCCATAAATTTGGAGATTACTCAACTTACCTTTTTAAGAGCACCAATCGTGGTCGAACTTGGCAATCCATTGCGGGTGATTTACCAAAAGGAACCATTGTTTGGGTGATAAAACAAGATCACAAAAACGAGAATTTGTTATTTATAGGAACGGAATATGGACTCTATTTTTCTTATAATAAAGGGACAAATTGGGTGAAATTAGGAGCAGGTGTACCAACCATTCCATTTAGAGATATTGAACTACACGAAAGAGATAACGATCTAGTCGGTGCTACTTTTGGTCGAGGGTTTTACGTCTTGGATGATTATTCCGCACTTAGAAATATTGCTGAAGCTGCAAAAACGACCTCGAATACGCTGTTCTCTGTCAGAGATGCTTGGTGGTATATGCCTTCCGTACCCTCGCAAGCTAAAGGTATGCCTACTTTAGGTTCTACTAGCTACAAAGCAGACAACCCACCTTTTGGAGCTGTTTTCACTTATTATTTACAAAATATGCCTAAAACAGCAAAACAAGAACACCAAGAAAAGAAGAAGGTGGCACGAAAAAATAATGCCGATTTACTTTTTCCTGGTTGGGATAAATTACGAGCAGAAGCTAATGAAAGTAAGCCTCAGGTTTTATTATTGGTTCGGGATGAAACAGGAGACCCTGTAAGATGGATAGCTGGCAAGGCGAACAATGGTTTGCATCGAACCAATTGGAATCTTCGACTACCTGCGCCTAATCCGATTAGTTTGACCAGCCCAGCTTTTAAACCACCTTGGGTGGGAGATGCAGAAGGGCCATTAGCCGCACCAGGAAAATATACTGTAGAATTATATATAGAACATAATGGAGCATTGACCGCTCAAGGTGCTCCTCAATCGTTTACCGTTAAACCAGTTCCTAACTCGGGAGAGGCGAAGGATTTTAAGGAAGTAGCAGCATTTCAAAAGAAAACGAGCGACTTGATGCGACAAATTTCTAGCGCAGGTCGGAAAATTGGAGAATTGAATGAACGGCTACGATTTATTGACGCTGCATTGAAACAGACGTCAAAAGCAACGGCTACCCATTTTACCGAATTAAAGGAACTTAGGAGTGGCATAAAGGCATTACGACTGCGTCTTTGGGGCGACCCAATTCGTCAAGGATTAGATGAATCCACGTTGCCTTCGATTAGTGGTAGAGTAGGAGAAGTGGTTTATGGACATTGGGGGACTCGACAAATGCCTACACAGACTTATCTAGACAATCTGGACATCGCCACTCGTGATTTTACTGCGTTCAAGAAGGATTTTCAGATTTATACTCAAGACTTTGAAGATTATGAGGTGGCTTTGGAGGCGGCAGGTGCTCCATATACAAAAGGGCGAAAGTTTTAACTATAAGAAGGCGGTTCTTTAATAGAACCTCCTTCTTTTGACGATAGAAATTTTGATGGCAGAAAAGAAAGAGGTTATCTCCAATTGATGAAAAAACATTTTACAAAATAACAGATGCAGTCAAGATTAATTTTCCTATTGATACTCCTGACAACACTCGGACAAGCACAACAACTAGATTTATCGAATTTTAAAAACCTAAACATTCGAAACGTTGGTCCTGCAAATATGAGTGGCCGAATTACTGCCATTGATGCCGTTAGTGACAACCCGAATATTATTTTTTTGGGCGCTGCCTCTGGTGGGGTATGGAAATCTCAGAACGGTGGAACTGCTTGGCGTCCTGTGTTTGACGATCAGCCGACCCAAAACATTGGTGCGGTTGCCATTCAGCAAGATAATCCTAGTGTGGTTTGGGTCGGTACGGGGGAAGGGAACCCTAGAAATTCTATGAACTTGGGCATGGGTGTTTTTAAAAGTCTAGATGGTGGAAAAACGTGGTCACATCTTGGATTAGAAGCCACTAAAACCATCCATAGAATAATTATTCATCCGACCAATCCAGACATCGTTTATGTAGGCGCTATGGGTGATCCATTTACGCCAAACGATGATAGAGGTTTATATAGAACCAACGATGGGGGAGTGACTTGGGAAAAAATATTATTTACGAATAGTCAATCAGGCATTGCAGACTTAGTAATGGATCCGACCAATCCTAATAAATTAATAGCGGCGGTATACGAACATCGCAGAACACCTTATTATTTTACTTCTGGTGGTCCTGGGTCAGGGCTTTTTATCACTCATGATGGAGGGAGGACGTGGAAAAAGTATACCGATGCAGATGGATTGCCAGTTGGAGAGTTAGGAAGAATTGGACTAGCCATTGCACCATCTGAGCCCAATCGTATTTATGCCAAAATAGAAGCGACCAAAAATGCCTTATACCGAAGTGATGATGGGGGACAGCGTTGGTATAAAATCAATGACAATTCTAGATTTACCAATAATCGACCTTTTTACTTCCAAGAATTAGCAGTAGATTCCAAAGACCCGAACAGATTGTATAATATCTATCAACCATTGACACTCAGTTACGATGGTGGTAAAACCTTCGATCCAGTTCCCATGATTCCTGCGGATGAAACTAAAGGTGTACATGCAGACTTCCATTCTTTTTGGATGAATCCTCATGATCCAAAACATTTTATTATTGGAGGAGATGGGGGAATAGGGATTACTCGGGATCACGGTAAAAGTTGGTATTTTCCTGAAAATATTCCAGTAGCTCAGTTCTATCACATTAATGCCGATAATGATTTGCCTTATAACGTTTATGGTGGAATGCAAGACAATGGAAATTGGTCAGGTCCAGCCTACACTTGGAAACGAGGGGGAATTCGCACTTTGTATTGGCAGTACCTTGTAGGAGGAGATGGATTTTACATCGAACCAGATGCGGATAATTCTCGTTTCGGATTTGGTACTTCCCAAAATGGAGACTTATATCGGTACGATAAATTAACGGGGTATTATAGCAGTACGAAACCTCATGCAAATCAACTAGAAACGACTTTTCGTTTTAATTGGAATGCAGCTTTCGCCAAAGATCCTTTGGATAAAAATACGGTTTACTATGGTTCTCAATTTGTGCATAAATCCACCGATAAAGGCGCTACTTGGGAAATTATCTCTCCAGATTTATCTACCAATAATCCAGCTCATCAAAAAGGAGATTATGGTGGATTAACCTTGGATATTTCGGGGGCGGAAAATTATAATAGTATTCTTTCTATTGCTCCTAGCTCCATTGATAAACAAGTTATTTGGGCTGGAACGGATGATGGTCAAGTTCAATTAACCAAAGATGGTGGTAAGACTTGGAATAATCTGACGAAGAACATTAAAGGAATGCCCCACGAAGCTTGGGTCGCACAAATTAAAGCCAGTCGTTTTGAAGCAGGAACTGCTTGGGCAGTCGTTAATAATTATAGAAAAGGAGATTATCGACCTTACTTGTTTAAAACAACTGATTATGGCAAAACTTGGACAAATTTAGTGGACGAAAACAAGGTAAAAGGCTATGCATTATCCATTGCGCAAGATGTAGAAGTGCCCAATTTAGTCTTTTTAGGAACAGAAAATGGGCTATGGGTGAGTATAGATGAAGGGAAAACTTGGATGCAATTCAATAATGGTTTTCCTTCGGTTTCTACGATGGATTTAAAGATTCAAGAAAGCGAATCTGCCTTAATAGTCGGTACTTTTGGTCGAGCCATTTGGGTCTTAGATGATTTAAACGTGCTGCGTGCTGCCGCTACTAAGGAATTAAACAAAGATTTAACCGCTTTACCTATGAATGATGCGGTACAAGTAAAAGGCTTATTTATTGCACCTCCTGGCAATATTTGGACGGGTTTTAATACCACTTTCGAAGGTAAAAATAAGATTTTTCAAAAGGTAAAAATTCCATATTATTTAAAACCGAAAGCAATAAAACCGACTAAGGTCGTTGCAAATATTTTTAATAATCAAAATCAATTAATTAATAGGGTAGAGGGGCAACCTACTGAACAAGGCCTCAATTATTTAACTTGGAAATTAGATGAAGCAACAGTCAACTTACCTGGCGCATGGATACACGAAGAATCAAGAGGTACGCCTGTCTTGCCAGGAAAATATAAGATTGTTTTACAAACTGACCTTTTTAAAGACTCTACTTATCTAAATGTAATAGCGGACCCACGATTTGATTTAGCACCCACGATAGACCAAGAATTATATACGTATCAAAAAGGAGTAGGGGAGCAAGTCAAAGTATTGAGCAATCTACTAAAATCAATTGACCAAAAACAAACTGCTTTATCCAAATTAGAAAAGCAATTAACTGAATTAAAATATGACCCTAAAGCGGCGCTTTTTGTAGAAATTAAAAAACTTCAAACAAAGCTAAAAACACTAAAAGCTAGTGGACAAACGCCGAGGCCTCAAAGACAAGTAGGTGCATGGCAAACTTCTACAATAACGCCGTATTCCAAAGTAAAAGAAGCGCAGCAGATAGCAATGGCTAGAACAAGACCTATTTCTCAACAAGAGCAGCAGGTATTGGAACAAGCCACTCAATTGGTACAAAATTTTGAACAAGAAATAAATCAATTTTTAACCAATGACTGGCAGTCTTTTATCAAATTAGTTAAGGATGCAGCTGTTAATTGGTTGATTATTTTGGAATAGATTCAAATCGTTTATAGACCTTGGTCTATCATTACATTTTCAGAATAATTTTAAATATTCTATGCCCGATAGGGGAGCATAATTGTTTAGAGACTTTAATTTTTGATTATACAGAAATTTCTAAGCTACTCTAGGAAAAATGGTGAGTGTCATATATGGAGTGTAATGTCTAATTTTGCAAAAATAGAATCTTTATTTAACATAACATAAATTATGGGAATTTTATACGACTTAAAAACAACTTCTAAACATCCCTGCCAATCCAATCATTTTATGATTCCTGAATACTGGGTTATAAAATAATTAAATTATTGATTGTCAATAACTTATAGAGAAATTATTATTTATTTTTAAATCATATACACAAACGTAAGGCTTAGAAAAAAATAATACTTTAATGGCTGGTCGTATTTTATTCAAAAAATTTTAAAAAATATTTTTTTGCTTAATTAACTCATTTACAGGCATTTAATTAAACTGCTAATTGTTAGCTACCTTGTATTTGTTTTTTACTAAATAAAAATAATCGTTTAATCTTCTGTGAATCAATTATTTAGAGACAAGTTACAAAAAAAAAAATTATAGTTGCTAGAAAAAATTGTATCGTATACTGTTTGGGAAAAAAATAGAGGTATCGGTCTAAGGTTGGACAGTATTGACAATCAATGAGTTAGCTTTAAACCTTCTTGGTTCTCTAACCCCTGTCACATTTTCGAGGACGAACTCGAACAGGTCAGGAAAATCTTGTTTGGGCGCCCTTCTAAAAGACCTGATAAACTTCGAACAATATTTCTAATATAAACTATTTTTCTAAGCTTATCAGCTTTAATTTTGTAGAATTTGCAACTTAATTTAAATCACTTAAACACCCGCACATAGTCCACAATCATACGTTGGGGAAAATTAGTTGTCCCATCGGGAGAACCTGGTAAATTACCACCGACTGCTACGTTAAAAATAAAAAAGAAATTATCGTTAAAAGGATAAGGCTGCGCCCCTACTCCACTTCTGTCGAATTCAAAATATAACTCATCGTCTACATACCATTCAAGTTTATTCTCTCCCCATACTATGGAAAAGACGTGAAATTCTTCTGAAAATGTATTGCCATTGGGTAAAATAGCCGAGCCTCCTGTAAATTTCCAATTGGCAAAATTAGCCCCATAATGGACCGTTCCAAGGACTTTACTCGGTTTATCGCCTACTAACTCCATAATATCTATCTCTCCACAAGCTGGCCAACCTACGGCATTTATTTTTGTTCCTAACATCCACAATGCAGGCCATAAACCTTTTCCTTCTGGTAAAACCGCACGAATGTCAATTCTGCCAAACCTAAAACTTTGTTTGCCTTGGGTAATCAATCTAGAAGAAGTAAATTCTGCTCCACCAAAAGATTCTCTTCTAGCCTCTATGACTAGATGTCCATCTTTCATGGACGTATTGTCCTCTTGATAAAATTGTAATTCATTGTTTCCCCAACCATTATTTCCTCTGCCTATTTCGTAGACCCAATCCTCCGTATTTAAAGCTTCTCCAGAGAATTCATCCGACCAAACCAATTCCATTCCGGGATAAGTTTCAGGTGTGGAATAGCCTGTTTCAGGAATGACCAATTCGTTGATGTCGTCATCATTTTTAATGGTTCCAGTCGCTCCACTCACTAAGATGGTTGCATTAACGGCATTCGCTAATTCGACCTTGAAGGTTTCGTCGTTTTCAAATACATTCTCCCCCACTACAGGAATACTAATCGTTTTAACAGCTTCTCCAATCGCAAAAGTTAGCGTTCCACTTGAGGGTTCAAAATCGAATCCATCTTCGGCAGTCTCTGCAATGGTGGTATAATCCACTTTGACTTCTTGGGTATAATCCCATGACAGCGCTACTTCAAAATCAATGGTATTGTTTACATCTGCTTCTAGTACACTTGCAGGCGAAATAGAAATTTTAGGGGCTTGTCGAATTTCATTAATTGGCAATTCGTTTTCTATTTCGCAAGCAGTTAATCCTAAAAAAACAGTAATAATAAGCGTTGTATAATATTTAGTATAATTCATTGCTAATTTTTTATCGAAGATGCTACTACAAAAAAGTGATTTCAAGAATAGGTTTTAGGTTTCTATAAATGGTGAGCGATAGAAGGTGGTCCTTTGAAAGAACCTTCTTCTTTTGATGGAGAGAATGCTCCCACTTTTGGAACTAAAAGAAAGAGATTCTATTAAAGAATCGCTTTCTACCAACCCATCAAATCATACAGAAACCCAATGCAATTCAGTATAAAGTTGATTACCGAGCCACAAAATACAAATCAAACCAACCATCGGCATTCAGAATTTGGCTCCGTACCACCAATTCGTCTTCTGTTAAAAGGATAATATCGTATAAAGGTCCAGAATCCATTACGCCCAAAAAAGCGCCTTCTGGTAAAACAATTCTAGTTTCTCCATTTCCACCTGCATTAGGGGCTAAAAAATAAGTTAAATCTGTTGGCGGATCAAAATCTACTGGCGCATAGCCATTAAAAGGGTCAATAGTTTGTCCGTTATTGAGGTATTGAAACCCAGAACCGTCAAAAGTAAAACAAAAAGAATCATCGTATTGTGCAGGTTCTAAGCCACTTGCCAAAGAAGTAAACCATTCCGTACTACCAGGTTCAGGGCCTACGGAAACTGCACCCGCAACTTGAGAGAACGTCCAACATTTTCCAAGCGGTAAATCACAACCTCCTGTTAAGAAGACAATTTCTTCCGAACAGTCTACGATTGCATCTGCCTCAATCGAAATGTTTTCGGAAGCAAAAGCGGTTCCGCCTCCCCCTTCTGCTGCTGCGTGTAGGCTAATGGCATAATTACCTGCTTTCGTGTAAAGGATGGTGTCTATCGCTAAAGTTGATTTATTAGGAGTGCCGCCTGGCAAATCCCATACTCTTGCAAAACTATTATCAGACAAGTCTTTGACGATAATTCTGTTGGGATTATCAACAGATGCCTCAATCGACATCATTGGCGCTGCTGGTAAGGCAGGAATGGCAATGTCCGCTTCAATAGATGGATCACAAGCGGAAAAGACTAATAATCCGATAAATAAGAAGTAGGGAAAATATATTTTGTTGGTACAATTCATCGTTGATTAATTATTGATTATTAATTAGCAGCCTTTATTCTAAAAGGCTTAGTGCTTCCAGAACTTGGAGTCCTGGAAGCACTAAGCCTACGATTTATTTTAGAATAAGCACTATTGGTTGATTTTAATTCAACTTATAATTAGTAGCCTGGATTTTGAGTCAACGCACCATTAGATGCTTGTATTTGAGAGTCAGGAATAGGTAATACTTCATGGGTTCCTGCTTTAAAGCCCAATGGTCCTAGTACCGCAGCGGCTCTACCTGTTCTAACTAAATCAAAGAAACGATGCCCTTCTAAACCCAATTCTACTCTTCTTTCATGATAAATCGCTTCTAGTAAAGCATTTCCACTAGCGGCTATTTCTCGCATATTCACCCTTCTTCTCACTTGATTTAAAGAAGTTTTAGCTGCCGTTTCATCTCCTGTATGAAAGGCTGCCTCTGCGTGCATTAATAATACATCGGCATATCGAATGACTCGATCATTTGACCCACCATTTGGATTTGGATCACCAAAAGGCGCTTCTTCGCTTTTATTATTAAAATATTTTTTTGGATAATATTCGTGTGGAAACCCTGTAGCATCTTTTGTGAAAAAGCCTCTGTCTCCCATTAAATCGCCTTCTCTAAAAACAGTTGCTTTTAATCTTGGGTCTTCCACGCCTTCTTTGAAAAATTCATCTACAAAATCTTGGGTAGGTAAGTTAAAACCGTAGCCTTCAAATTGTCCTCTTGCTCTTTGGAATACATTGGAAAAACTCCCTTCGTTGGCGTTGTTTCTGCCCCAGTTTCCACCAGAAGCATTCATGTACTGAATTTCAAAAATAGACTCTGCGTTATTTTCTCCCGTTTCGGTGAAAATTTGGTTGTAATTACCGACTAAACTGTATTCGCCAGAATTGATTAAATCTTCGGCTATTGCTTTAGCTTCTGCCCATTTAGATTGGAATAAATAAGCTTTCACCAATAATCCTTGCGCCGCTCCTTTGGTGATTCTACCTAATTCCGATAGTGGGTATTCACTTCTAGGAGGCAAATCTCCAATAGCTTGGATTAAATCTTGTTCAATCAATGCCCAAACTTCTGCTGCTGGATTTTTACCTATCGTATATTCGCTTGGCGCTAATACATGATCTACTAGTGGTACATCTCCAAAATAGGTCACTTGTAGAAAGTTGAACCACGCTCGGATGGTTCTAGCTTCTCCTAAGACTTGTGCTTTTTTTGCTGCATCCATTTCAATGGGTGGCACTCTTTCTAGCACTACATTTGCTCGGTAAATTCCTTCATAATTTGCCGCCCATTCTGCTTCTAAAAAGTCCGTATTCGTCGGTCCTTTGAAATTTTCTAAAGCAGCTAGATTAGGGGCATCATTAGCCCCAGATCCTCCTTTCTCGGTATCGTCCGACATAATGTCTCCCCAAAACCAACGGAAGTGTCCTGCAGGGGTTAATTCAAACTGTAATGCTGCATACGCCCCATTTACAGCGGAGATCGCATCCGCTTCCGTCTTATAAAAATTATCTTCGGTTACGCCTATAATTGGGCTTTTTTCTAGCAAATCCTTTTGGCAAGCAAAGAGGAATACTACTGCTAAGCTTAAATATTTTAAATTTTTCATTCCCTATTTTTTAAGGTAGCTTGTGCTTCTAGTCTGAGAAATTTAAGTGATTAGTTCTCAGAGAAAAAATAGCTAAGCTACTTTTAGTAAATATGTGTGCTACTCGTACTGGAAGTATTGGTATTGGGTTTTAAAAAATCATAAATCATAGTTCATAAATCTTACATCATAAATCCATCTGATTTTTACGTGACAGATTTATGAACTATGATGTATGATTTAAGATTTATGATTTGCCGACCTCGTAAAAATTAGGGGAACTTTATCCCTCACAGAAGCCTAAGCTACGCTTAAAACGTAATATTCACCCCTCCTAAGAAGGTGCGAGATTGCGGATAAAAGCCTCGGTCAATACCCAAATCTAAAGCGCCTTGGGTTGCCCCAATTTCTGGGTCTAAACCAGAATAATCGGTAATCGTCAATAAGTTTTGCGCACTTAGGTAGAGTCGGAATTTATCTAACTTTAGTTTACTAATCAATGATTTTGGTAAGCTATAACCAATTTGTACATTCTTTAAACGAATATACGATCCATCTTCTACAAATCGGTCAGACACTCTAGCATTAAAATTAGGATCACTAACAGTTACCCTTGGTTCTGAATTAGAGGCCCCCTCCCCTGTCCAACGATTTAATACAGATTGAGGTCGGTTTGTATAAGAAAAATCATATCGGACAATCCCATTAAAAATATCATTTCCTTGAACACCTTGAATAAATAAACTAGCATCGAAGCCTTTATATTCAAAATCCGCATTGATACCATACGTAAAATCTGGTGTTGGATTACCAATGTAAGTTCTATCAAAGTTATTGATAATGCCATCCTGATTCAAATCCTTAAATCGAATATCACCCGGTGCGGTATTTTCGTTTTGAATAGCATGAGCGTCTATTTCTTGTCGATTTTGAAAAAGTCCGTCCGTTACATAGCCATAAAAAGAGGCGATTGGATGACCTACTTCTGTTCTAGATGCTGCACCAGCAGAAAATACATTTCCTGTGGTAATCGGATCTCCTCCTTCTCCTAAACTTAAGACATCGGTGGATACAAAAGCGATATTTCCACCAATACTATATTTAAAAGCTTTGTCTCTATTTCTATAACTTAAGGATAATTCCAAGCCTTTGTTTTCAACTTCTCCAATATTTCGTACAGGGGCTTGTGTTCCTGCTACAAAAGGGATAGGTGCAGCGTACAACATATCCGAAGTGGTTTTGATGTAGTAATCGGCTACAAAATTGATTTTACCGTCATACATTTCTACATCTAACCCAATATCTGTTTGGGTACTGGTCTCCCATTTTAAATCGGGATTGGCAGACACTAATGGAACGTTTCCGTTGGTAATAATTTCTCCATCTCCGAAGGTATAATTTTGTCCAGCATTAACAATCGTAGAAAAACTATAGTCTCCTATTTTATCATTACCATTTTGCCCCCAGCTACCTCTTAATTTGAATAAACTAACATTATCCATCGCCCAGAAATCTTCTCTATTGACCACCCAGCCTAAAGAGAAAGAAGGGAAATAGCCATATCGATTGTTTCGACCAAATCGAGAAGAACCATCTGCTCTAAATGTGGCAGAAAAAAGATATTTGTCATCTAAATCATAATTCACTTTACCAAAGAAGGACAATAAAGCAGATTCCGTTGCCCCAGCATAAGCACCTTGGGAAGCAATGGGATCAATGGTATTAGAAATATAAGCATCCTCAGGATCATTACTTGGTAAATTGGTGTTGCTACCGCCTGCGAAATCAAACCGATTGTTCAAAACGGTGGTTCCTAAGGTTAAGTCAACATTATGTCTGTCTGCGTAGACATCCGTATAAGTCACTACATTTTCCCATTGCCAGTTTCTCCAAGTATTATTTTCTTTGGATACGCCATTAATAAAATTCTTTTCTCCTGCTGGTGCATCGCTTAAAAGGGGATTGATACTTAAATCAAAACGAGGTCGGAAAATATCTCTAGTGGCAAAGGTCGCATCTACACTATAAACAGATCTAAACTTTATTTTTTGAGTTAAATCTGCTTCTCCATAAACCGATCCTACTATTCTATGAGTGGTCCATTTATCATTAATTTGTTCAATGGCATTTAATGGATTGGTTATATCCGTATCGGAATAATAAGAATAAGCAAAAGTGCCATCAGGTTTACGAACGGGCGTAACAGGATCCATGTTTAATGCTCGCACTAAGGGAGTTGCAAATTCATTATTTTCTGGTATGAAATTTCTAGTTAAGTAAGTAAATCCTAGGGTATTTCCTATAGTTAACCAGTCTTTTAGTTTGTTTCTTGAGTTAAGACGCACGGTATATCTTTCAAAGCCAGCCTTGCGACCACCAATGATTCCATCTTGCACAAAATAGTTGCCAGAAGCAGTATAACTAGATCGATCACTACCACCACTAAAACTTAGTTGGTGACTATAAATAGGTGCATCTTGAAAAATAGCAGATTGCCAGTCTGTCCCTTCGCCTAATTGGTCAGGGTTGGCAAATTCTTGTAAGGGGATATTTCCAGAATTAATATTTGCTTCATTAGAAAGAATGGCATATTCTCTGGCATTCAGTAAGTTCATTTGTTTCCATGGGCTTTGCACTCCGTAATAGGCATCATAACTTATCTTGCCTTCTTGGTTGATTTTTCCACCTTTAGTGGTGATTAAAACGACTCCATTAGCGCCTCTTGCTCCATAGATTGCCGAAGAAGCAGCATCTTTTAAGACATTAATGGACTCAATATCATTTGGATTTAAAAAATCAATACCTTCTACTGGAATACCATCAACAATATATAAAGGATCACTATTATTAATCGTGCCAACACCTCTAACCCTTACGGTTAAAGCACTTCCTGGTGCTCCAGAATTTTGAGCAACTTGTACCCCTGCAATTCTTCCTTGTAAGGCTTGTTCTGTCCGTAAAACGGGTGCTTCGGTAATTTCTTCTGCTGTAACGGTAGATACCGCTCCACTAATTTTACTCCTTTTCTGCGTGCCATACCCTACTACCACTACTTCATCAATTAAAGAAATACTTTCAGCTAAGGTAATATCTATAGTCATTCGATTCCCAACTGTAATTTCTTGATCTTCATAACCTGTATAAGAGACTACAAGTATATCTTGATTGGCTTCTAGAGCTAATTCATATTTTCCATCATAATCGGTAACCGTTCCGCTGGCTGTCCCTTTGATTAAGATAGAAGCACCAATTAACGGCTCTCCAGTATTATCTATAATAGTTCCATTAATTTGATTTTGAGCAAAAATAGTGATACTACCAAGTAAGCAACATAAGATAAGAGGTAAGAGTTTATTTTTCATACGCTTTGAGTCGAATTATTCCTTAAAAAAATAGGACAATTGAATAGATTTTTTAAAAAATCATATTCAATTGTCCAGCTTACAAAACCTAGTGTATTTTTCAGTTTAGGGAATAGGATAACTAAACGGTCTGTCTAAAACAGACCATTCAATTATCTTAAAAAACCTAACCAATTTATTTTAAATGCAATTTCCAATTGATGAGTATCAATTGTTTTATATCCCTATTAGACTTGTTACGCTTTAAGAATCGCTATAATTTTAAGGGTAATAAGTGTCTATTCTTAACCTGTTAAAAGAGTAAGGAACAGAGGATAGAAGGGTTAACTAATTTGTTCTATTCTCTGCTCCCTAAGCTCTAATATAAATCTTATTTAATCGATAATTTCTCTACAGAAATTTTATGCCCAACACGAACTTGGATGATATATAAACCACTTGTCAAATTAGAAACATCTACTGTTTCATTGGAAGATGGCTTATTTTGCATCACTACTACTTTACCTGTAATATCGTGGATAATCAATTCATCAATAACTTCTTCAGATCTAATTTGAATTTGACCACTTGCAGGATTCGGGAAGAAGCTAAATAAGTCTTCTTGAGCCACTTCGATAGTACTAGTAGTTGATTCTCTTTCAAAAACAAAATGCCAGAATCCTCCACCAAAATCAATATCGACCGTCATGGTGTTGCCATCAACAACTACAGGGTAAGTAATAGAAGCTGGGGCTGCTGAAGGAGCAGCTAATTCACCACCATTCGTTACTTTCGCTAAACCTAAATGTGCACCAACACCTGTAAGGGTTACCGTTCCTGCTGCTTCGTCATATGACCAAGTAGCAGCATTAGATCCGTCATGTGGAGCAACTGAAGCACCACAACCTTCTGGATCCATTCCTTGCCATCCTTCTAACCAAGTCTCTCCATCTTGCACATTATTAAAAGTACCATCTGCATTAAAAACAAATTTGTCATCAAACAAACAAGCTCTTGTTGTTACATCACCTTCGCTATTTGACCACCAAGAAAAATCTCCTTTCGTTGGCCCAACAGCTAATGCTTGTGCCATAGGTGCTAGTTTCCAAGTTGATCCTATTAAACCTGTTGGTTCGGGAGCTGGAGGAGTTTCTGCTTGCTTTTCAAAAACAAAATGCCAGAATCCGCCGCCAAAATCAATATCAACTGTCATTATTCCATTTTCAATTACTGCTGGGTAAGTAATAGACGCTGGTGCAGCTGCTGGAGACATCAATTCTCCTGAATTATTTACTTTGGCTAATCCTAAGTGCGCACCAACTCCAGTTAAGGTAATTGTTCCTGCGGTTTCATCGAAAGCCCAAGTAGCTGCATTAGATCCATCATGTGGGGCAACGGGTGCGGCACAACCTTCTGCTGCTACTCCTTGCCAAGGTTCTAACCAAGTTGATCCATCTTGTACATTACTGAACGTACCGTCCGCTGCAAAAACAAATTTATCATCAAATAAACATGCTCTTGTAGCTACGTCACCAGCGCTATTTGACCACCAAGAAAAATCTCCTTGTGTTGGGCCAACTGCTAAAGCTCCCGCGATAGGTGCCAACTTCCAAGTTCCTGGTAATCCTTCTGTCACAACAGGTTCTGGATCTACACCTGTTCCACAGGCATCACATGTATTCCAATTAAAACAAATTTCCATGTCAGCACTTACGGTGATGACTCTATTGACAAATTCGTTATTGTCTCCAAAAGTAGCTGTACAAGGTGCTCCTGCTTGAAATTCTTCTTGTGCTGCCCAATTATCTAAAGTAAATTTGAAATCATAATCACCTGCAGCAAGTGCTATTACACCAGTCCAAACACCATCTCCATCTTCATCTGCTAAAGGATTAGCATCTCCAGCCCAACCATTTAAAGAACCACTCACATACACTTGCGTAAATGTTCCATCATACCCACTCATATCTACACCAAATGTCACATTTGATGTTACTGGTTCTGGGTCAGGGTCTGGTGTAGTTGTTCCTTCTTTTTGGAAAACAAAATGCCAAAATCCGCCGCCAAAATCAATATCAACGGTCATTGTATTATCTTCAAATACTACAGGATAGGTGATAGAAGCTGGAGCTGCTGAAGGAGCAGTCAATTCGCCACTATTCGTTACTTTTGCTAAACCTAAATGTGCACCAACACCTGTAAGGGTTACCGTTCCTGCTGCCTCATCATAGGACCAGGTAGCAGCATTAGACCCATCATGTGGAGCAACTGAAGCACCACAACCTTCTGGATCCATTCCTTGCCATCCTTCTAACCATGTTTCGCCATCTTGTACATTTGTAAATGTGCCATCTTCTGCAAAAACAAATTGGTCATCAAATAAACAAGCTCTCGTTGTAACATCACCTGCGTTATTTGACCACCAAGAAAAGTCTCCTTGTGTTGGTCCAACTGCTAGTGCTTGTGCAGTAGGCGCTAATTTCCATGTCGTTCCTGATAATGGCGAGGTTTCCGGTTCTATAGCTGTTTCTTTTTCAAAAACAAAATGCCAGAATCCTCCACCAAAATTAATGTCAACAGTCATTGTATTTCCGTCAATTACTACAGGGTAAGTAATAGATGCTGGAGCTGCCGAAGGAGCAGCCAATTCGCCACTATTCGTTACTTTTGCTAAGCCCAAATGTGCACCAACTCCAGTTAAAGTAATTGTTCCTGCTGCTTCGTCATAAGCCCAAGTAGCAGCATTAGACCCATCATGTGGAGCAACTGAAGCACCACAACCTTCTGGATCCATTCCTTGCCATCCTTCTAACCATGTTTCGCCATCTTGTATATTTGTAAATGTGCCATCTTCTGCAAAAACAAATTTGTCATCAAATAAACAAGCTCTTGTTGTTACATCGCCTGCGCTATTTGACCACCAAGAAAAATCTCCTTGTGTTGGCCCAACTGCTAATGCTTGTGCAGTAGGCGCTAGTTTCCATGTCCCTACTACTTGTGCAAAAGTACTAGTAGCTGCAAATAATAGGATAAGTGAAAAGGTAATACTTTTCATAAAAGATAATTGTAAGTTTCTTTTCATAATAAAAGGTGGTTTTTGATTTAATAAGAATAGTTTTAAATACTACACTCTAAAAAAAAATTATCTCAAATTAAATTTATTATTATTCTATAAAATAACTTGTAATAAAATTTTCTTCTGCTTTGTTTAAATAATTGAAACAAAATTAGGTCAAACGAACTCTAATTAATAAAAAAATTATACATCTCTGCTACTTCACATTTATAAACAATTAAAATAAACTACATCATTACTACGTCATCTTAAAAAATTCCTTATTTTGAGCTTACATCTAAAAAATTTAAACAAATCATTGGTTTAACTATTTAATTACTGAATTTTTACCATAAGTTTGTTAATTCATGGATCAAAATTATTGTATAAACACAGGAAAAAAATCCTTATAAATCAATTTAGTAAAAAATTAAATGTAATCATGTTCAGGTATTTACTTAGTTTAATGCTATCATTATTAGGACATTTGATTTTTGGGCAAACCTCAAATATTGGGATTCCTTTTACTACTAATTATCCAAATGAACAATATCAAGCAGGAACTCAAAATTGGGACATAGCTCAACATCCTAATGGTTTTATGTTTTTTGCCAATAATAATGGACTACTTCAATTTGATGGCATTAACTGGGAATTATTTCCTTTAAGTAATAAAACAATTACTCGGTCTTTACACATCACAGCTGCTGGAAGAATTTATGTAGGTGGACAAGGAGAATTTGGCTATTTCGAACCCAATGACCAAGGATTATTAATTTTTCATTCTCTAAAAAAATTAATACCAAAAGAAGATAATAATTTTGCAGATGTGTGGAAAATCATAGAGGTCAATAATAAAATATACTTTAGAGCCTCTAATAAGGTTTTTATTTATGATCAAGAAAGTATTCAAGTAATCGAACATGGTATTATAGATTTCCTAGGGCATGTTAATCAACAAATTTTCATCAAAAATGAAACTGGTCTCTATACGCTAGATACAGAATCTGTGAAATCAATTAGTGATGGTGAAAAATTTGCGGATATTATCATCAAAAATATTACTCTGACCGCAGAAAAGACCTTATTGTTCTCTACTTTGTATAATGGCTTATTGCAATTAAAAGAAGGAACACTTCTTCCTTATCAAAGTAACACTACTTTTTTTAGTAAAAATAAAATTCATCATGCTGCTGATTTAGCGGAAGGAAAGCTAGCAGTTGGAACGGCAAATGCAGGCTTGGTTGTTCTCGGAAAAGCAGGTCAACTCTTATACAAATTAGATAGGAAACACGGTTTGCAGAATAACCAAATTCTGAATGTTTTTAAAGATAAAAATGGTAATCTTTGGTTGGGTTTAAATAATGGGATTGATTTTGTTGCATTGAATTCCCCCTTCACTAAATTGCTGCCAGATCAAGATCAAGAAGGAACTGCTTATGATGCTAAAATTTTTCAGGGTAATATTTATTTAGGCACTTCTTCTGGTTTATATCAACAACCTTGGCTGTCTTACTATAACCCTCTTAGATCAAATAAATTTAAATTATTGCCCAATAGCAATGGACAAGTTTGGGGATTAGATGTGATTGAAGACGAACTTTTTTTAGGGCACCATGAAGGAGGATTTATCGTTCAAGGGCAGCAAGTATCGAAAATATCTTCGACTCTTGGCAATTGGAAAATTATTCCTTTAAATAAACATCCTGGCTATTATCTCTTAGGGACTTACGAGGGATTGATTTTGTATAAAAAAACTGGTGAAGGCTGGCAACGCATTAAGAAATATGATTCCTTCGAGGAGTCTTGTCGGATTATAGAACAAGATCAAGACGGAAATATTTGGGTGGCTCATCCCTATCGAGGCATCTACAAAGTTCGAATTAGTGAAGATCTTGAAAGCATAAAAGTTCGACTATATGGTGAGGCAGAAGGCTTGCCAAGTAGTAATTTAAACCATGTTTTTACCATTAATAAAGAGGTTGTCTTTACTGGAGAAAAAGGTACTTTTCGATATAATGAGCAAGCCGATAGGTTTACTGAATTTGATCAATTGGCAGTGTTAGTAGGAAAATCCGAAAGTATTTTACGATTTTTTGAAGATACGGTAGGAAATATTTGGTTTGTTACAACTAAAGAAACAGGGATACTAAAGGTTAATGATACTGGGATACAAAAAACATTTAGTAAAATGGTATATCCTGAGTTAAAAAACAAATTAGTTCGTGGTTTTGAATTCATTTATCCTTATGATGAACATAATGTGTTTATAGGGGGGGAAAAAGGATTTATTCATTTTAATCCTTCCCTATCGAATAATCAGACGACTAATGAATTTGCTGCTCATGTCGTTAAAGTGAAAACGATTAGCGTAAAAGATAGCGTTTTATTATACGGCCAATACCAGAATATAGAAACCATCCAATCCAAGAAACTTGCTTATGAAGACAATGCTTTGATGTTTAGTTATTCTGCAAGTGATTATGCTGCCCAACAACAAATTCAGTTTTCAACAAAATTGGAAGGTTTTGACAAAGAATGGTCTACTTGGTCTCCCAAAACGGAAAAAGATTTTACCAATTTAAATTCAGGTAGTTATCGTTTCTTGGTAAAGGCAAAATCAATGAAAGGCCAGGAGAGTGATATTGCAAGTTTTGCTTTTGACATTGCACCACCTTGGTATGCCTCTAATCAAGCTATTATTGTTTATGTATTGATGCTGCTAACGTTTTTAAGCGGGTTAATTTTAGTGCCAAGGCGAAAATTTCAGGAGGAAAGGGCTGAGTTAGAAGCTACTCAGAAAAGAAAAGAAATAGAACATCAGAAAGTAGTTGCCCAAAGTGAACAGGAAATCACGAAATTGAAAAATCAGCAACTAGAAGCTCAAATTGTCCATAAAAATAGTGAACTCGCTATTTCTACGATGCACTTGGTGCAAAGAAGTGAATTAATACAACAATTGCAAGAACGATTGACGAAGGTCGCTCGAAGTACTAAAGATGCTGCTGTCGCTAGTGAATTACGGAGAGTGAATCGGTTACTAAACGAGCAAACGCAATTAGGCGATACTTGGGATCAATTTGCTCATCATTTTGACCAAGTCCATATTGATTTTTTACAAAAGATTCAAGAAAAATACCCGCAACTTACCGCCAATGATCAAAAACTTTGTGCTTATTTACGGATGAATTTATCCACTAAAGAAATAGCCCCAATGATGAATATTTCTATTCGAGGTGTTGAAGTAGCTCGCTATCGGTTGCGAAAGAAGTTAGCCTTGGATAGTACGACTAATTTGAATAAGTTTATGTTAGAGTTGTAATTTTCCTATCAGAAATCTAATAATTTACCACCAAAAATGAAATTATTACCATTATTTGCTTGCCTCTTAGTTATTGCTTGTTCCAATAAACAGGAAAAAAGAGAAGTAGTTACGGAGCAAGACTCCGTAGATTTAATAGCTATGCTCGATACTGTATGGCGTACAGAGCAAGAACCCTTACGGTTAAGAGATTCCTTAATGAAACTTTATGGGCCAGATACAGAAGGGTTTAATGAACAACAAGCCATCTATGAACAAAATCATGTTATCAATGAGCAAAAAGTAATCGCTTTATTAGATAAACATGGTTGGCCTACACCAGAAATGATTGGAACACAAGGTAATCGTACCATCTGTAATGTACTTCAACATTCGAGTCTTGCCGTTCGGTTGAAATATCTACCAATGATGAAAAAAGCAGTACTCGAAAAAAAGTTAGCCCCAACGTTTTTAGTAAGAGCCGAGGATAGAATTGCCACTGATAATGGAGACTTACAAATTTATGGTGGGCAAATGAAATTTTATCCCGAAACTAAGTCTTTTAATGTCTGGCCAGTTTATGATCCTAAAAACATTGATAAAAGAAGAGCAGCAATTGGATTGGGACCAATTGCAGAACATCTTAAAAATAGATTTGATTTTGAATGGAATTTAGTAGAACAAATAGAAAGGTCTGCTGCATTTGAGAAGGAGCGACTAAATAAAAAATAGTGTCTAAAATGAATCAGCCAATAATCTGTTTTGAAGGCCCAAGCGGTATTGGAAAAACAACGATGGGTAAATTGCTTTCCAATACCTATAATATTGTTCCCGAAGTTAATTTATTATTCGAAAGACCTAAGGAAGAATCAAAATATTGGTACTATGAAAAACAGGTAGAAAGGTGCGGTTTGTGTCAAACATTCAATAGACCATCGATTTTAGATGGAGATATATTTCAACCAATTTGGTATAATTGGGTTTGTAACTATCCTCCTAATTTTTTATCAAAAAAAGAAACACACGAATTTTATAAAACCAAACTCTTAGAAGGGCAGATTGCCTTTCCTGATTTATATATTATCTTTCAAGTCGAAGAAAAAGAATTGTGGATAAGAAAGGAAAAAGATAAAACCAGGCAAAGAAGAAACTTTGAAAAACATCTAAAAATTATCGAGCCGCTTAAGACTTACTATCATTTCTTAGATCAGGAAACAGCTATAGCAATGAAGTTTATACCCTATGATGATTTGGAGACAACTAAAAGAGCAGTTTTAGCGGCTATAGCAGACTTAGATAAAAAAGAGGTTGACCGATTGAAGGCTTTCCAGCAAATTGAGGATTGGATAAATAGACAGTAGGCAATAAAGTTTTGATTTTTAGTGCCTACTGTAATCCTACGAACTAATAGGCATACCCTTTAATTGTATCTACAAACACACGTACATTATCCAAGGGTGTATCTGGGTAAACGCCATGTCCTAGATTAGCTATATGCTTACTTCCAAAATCTTGTACCATTTTTAGAGCAGCTGCTTCTACATCTTTTGGTTGCCCATATAATTGACAAGGATCTAAATTTCCTTGACATACTTTATCTTTTAAAAGCGCTTTGGCATAAAAAGGCGAAGTATTCCAATCAATACCAATTACATTACAATCTACATCTGCCAAATCTTGATAAGCAAACCATGCGCCTTTGGCAAAAACGGTTACGGGAACCGTTTCTATTGCACTAGCTATCTGTTTTAGATAAGGCAAGGCAAAAGTTCTAAACTGTAGTGGTGATAAAATACCTGCCCAAGAATCGAACACTTGTATTAGGTTAGCCCCACTTTTTACTTTTAGTTTTAAATAGGCGATGGTCGTGTCCGTAATTTTTTGTAATAATTGATGCGCCAATACAGGTTCTTGATATAAGAACTTCTTAGCTTTTGAAAAAGTCTTACTTCCTGACCCTTCTACCATATAGGCTAAGATTGTCCAAGGCGCACCCGCGAAACCAATCAATGGTACTCGTCCGTCCAATTCCTTTACGGTAATTTCAATGGCATCAAAAACATATTGTAATTCAGCCGCCGCTGCTCCCCCACTCTTCAGCTGCTCAATATCCTGTCCGTTTTGAATCGTCTTTGGAAATAAAGGGCCTTTTTTCTCTACCATTTCATAGGTCAACCCCATAGCTTCTGGGATTACCAAAATATCAGAGAAGATAATTGCTGCATCAACATCTAATTCATCAACTGGTTGAATCGTTACTTCTGCTGCCAAATGTGGTGTTTCTACCAATTCCTTAAATCCACTTAATTTTCCTCGTAAGGCACGATATTGTGGTAATATTCTTCCCGCTTGGCGCATCAACCATACTGGTGGTCGTTCAACTTTTTCGCCAAGTGCTGTTCTTATCAATAAATCGTTTTTCAATTTCATGTCGCAAACTTAAGAAGTGTTTTTTAAATTTTTCCTCCTTTCCGTGTCATTTTTAGTTTCTTTTTCATTTTTTCTTGGAAAGGAATAATTAGACGATAAAAATTTTCATTCCTTTCTCCCTATCCAACTCCGCTCGGTTGTCCTTAAATCCGTCAAATTTGCTTTTTGATAGATACAAAGATATAAGGACAGAAATTTTCTCTTGTAATCAATCATTTCCATTCAATGCTTGCTAACTTTACTTTTAGTAAACCTATTTTAGAATTTTAGATAGTAAAAAAATTAACTACAGGATATTTACAATTATGAATTTATATTTCAAATTAATTTTAATAAGAAAATTACAACTGAGTAAATGAAACTTACAATTATATTTATTTTTTCTTTATTATCTACTTTAATTTTTGGACAAAATCCAAGTATCACTCAGGATATTTCAGCTATTATCTTTTTGGACTCTTTTGTGGTAACGGCCTCGAAAAAAGGTTTTGAGGTCGCCGATTTTATTGAGATCGTCCAACAAGATGAATCTTTCT
Organism: Saprospiraceae bacterium; assembly: GCA_965277445.1. Classification (GTDB taxonomy): domain Bacteria; phylum Bacteroidota; class Bacteroidia; order Chitinophagales; family Saprospiraceae; genus JAFMDF01. The sequence continues at coordinate 2,799,833 of CBDICY010000013.1, forward strand.
TTAGGGCTTTTCATAATCTTCGATTCACGCCTCATATAGCCAGTAATGAAGTCGAAATTTTTAACAAAAAGGAAAAAATAAAAGCAGCTAATTATCATCGAATCCAACAATTCATCGTGGGCAATTGCCGAATGATGGACTACTTATCAGAAGAAATAAAAGGAAAATATTTTAAAAATAAGCAAAAACGGAAGCATCGTTATTATACAGCTAAGATGCACGAGCAGATTTTCCTGACTAAAGGTAAAATTTGTGGAGAACCTGCCCAACCAAGTATTTTAACTGCGAATGTAAGTGGTATTCAAAAACATATCAACGAGTTGAAGAAATTGATTTTTCAACCTGGAAAAGAAGTGGATGTACCATTTATTGGTGGCAAAACCGCAATATTCAAAGAGGATATGTTGAAATACTATGATTTCTATATTAGTTCTAAACGCTACGAGGACAAAAAAGAATGCTTTGTTTTTCGGGCAGTTGCCAAACCTGAATATCGCGCAGGTAAAACGATTATTAAATATTTAGAAACTTATTTTGATAAAACAGACTTTCAGGTTTTAGCGAGAAACTATCATTTAAAATATAGTGGGCTCTTTGATTTTGATGTAAAAATGAAGGTCGAATTAACTCAACAAGGTGATCAATACCTACCTGCCTTAGTGGAATATAATGGAAATTGGAAAATTCCGACCCAAAGACGAGAAATGGTTAAATTTAGCATTGATTTTGATTATTAGATACCCCAAGTCTACAACTAATTTCAAAACCATTCACTTTGCAAAAATGCTATATTGATAGCTAAAAAGACAAGTGGATTCAAGAAATCAAAACATGAAAAGTTTAATAACTCGTATGAGTGTTTGTTTATTCGTTCTTCTAGTATTTAATTGCGGTTCTGGCAAAAAAACCGTAGTCAATACACCAACCAATTCCGCAAAATCCTATCCATTAGTGGATCAACAACTTTGGCCATTTTTTGAAAAATTTGAAGCGGCTGCCAAACAAAGAGGTAGAACTATCAATTTAGCCACTCAGCAGATTAAAGCAACCATTGAACCTATTCCTGCGTCTAATGTAGGCCTGTGCAGTCGTACAAATAATGATAGAGTCATTATCATCGACCAGAAATTTTGGACTTCTAGAAGCTTGCTTAGTCGAGAATTGATTGTTTTTCACGAATTAGGCCATTGTAGTCTTCAACTGGAACATAGAAACAGCCAGGAAGGAGGTATTTGTAAAAGTATTATGCGGTCAGGTCATGAAGGCTGTTTGGACAATTACACGCCAACTAGTCGTGCAGGGTATCTAGATGAATTATTTGGTAATTTGGATTAAACGGATTATCCTTTATGCTATCCCATCGCTCTTTGCTGAAAGAGTTACCAAAAATGTCTAGAAATTAAATCCGTTAAAATGGATTTAACCGTCTAATATTCTTTATTTTGCCGCTTTTTTTATCTCGACTATACAATCAGCACTTAGATTATGAAAATCACTTATTACGGACAATCATGTTTTGCAATTGAAACAAAAGGAAAAACTATTTTAACAGACCCTTTTATCACCTATAATGAATTGGCTAACGCTATTGATGTAGATTGTATTCATGCCGATTATATCGCCGTATCCCATGGGCATCAAGACCATATAGCAGATTTGGAATCCATTGCCAAAAGAACTGGAGCCAAGATTATTGCTTCTTTTGAAGTACATGCTTGGGCGAATAAATTGGGTATGGAAAATACCCATCCTATGAATACAGGCGGAAAATGGACCTTTGATTTTGGTACAATTATGTGTGTAAATGCAGTTCATTCGTCTAGTTTCCCTGACGGTTCGTATGCTGGACCAGCAATGGGATTTGTCATTTGGAATGAAGAAGGTTGTATTTACTTTGCGGGAGATACCGCTTTAACGATGGATATGAAATTGATTCCTATGCTTTGTCCAAAAATAGATATTTCGTTAATGCCAATTGGTGATAACTTCACGATGGATGTGAAGCAAGCAGTCTTTGCCAGCGACTTTGTGGAATGCAATAAAGTAGTCGGTTGTCATTATGATACTTTTGGTTTTATAAAAATAGATAAAGAAGCTGCACAAAAGGCTTTTGAGGATGCAGGAAAAGACTTAATTTTGCTGGATATTGGAAAAAGTGTTACGGTTTAGTAAATTCTAAGCTTTGCTTTTGGGAAAGGCGGAACTAAATTCGCCAGTAAAACCTACACAAAAAACAAAAAATGGGTAAAGTAATTGCAATTGCCAATCAAAAAGGCGGTGTCGGAAAAACAACCACTACTATTAACTTAGCAGCTTGTTTGGCCGTATTAGAAAAGAAAGTTTTAATTATAGACATGGATCCGCAAGGTAATTCATCTTCTGGAGTTGGCGTTTTCCATGATGAACCAGAAGGGAGCACCTATGATTTGATGGTTAATAGTGCCGTTGATCCAAAAACTTGTGTTGTCAAAACGGATACCCCTAATCTTTATATCATACCTGCTACTATAGACTTAGTCAACGCAGAAATGGAATTGGTTAGCAAATTTCAACGGGAATTCATCATGAAAAAGGTCATTGATAAAGTGAAAGATGATTTTGATTATGTCTTTCTAGATTGTTTGCCTTCCTTAGGTTTGATTACCGTCAATGCCTTAACTGCTTCAGATGCAGTATTGATTCCTGTACAATGTGAGATTTTCGCCTTAGAAGGATTGAGTAAATTGCAAGACACCATCGAATTAATTCAGGCTCAATTAAACCCTGAACTAGAAATAGAAGGTATCTTATTAAGTATGTATGACAAACGATTGCGCTTAGCGAATATCGTAGTCAACGAGATTAAGGAGAATTTTGAAGGATATGTTTTTAAAACGATTATTCATAGAAATTCAAGAATTGGAGAGGCTCCAAGTTTGCATCAGCCAGTTATTATGTATGATACAACAAGTAAAGGATCTATCAATTTCTTAAACTTGGCTAAGGAATTTTTACATAAGAATAATGCACCGCTAAGAGGTAGTTCAATAGCGACGGCAAAAGCATAACGGATACTTTTTTAGAAAGGTTAGGCAAAAGTTGCAACTACCACATTGGCATATGAGAAACTATACTTAAAAACATTTTAAAAAAAACATTGAAATGGCGAAGAAGCTAGATCTTGATAAAATGAAGAACAATCTTCGTGGTAATATCAAAAGAAAGTCTAGAGTGTCTTTTATTCCGACACCCGTAGAGCAGGAAACAATCAAAGCATTAGCTAATTCAGTAGCCAATATTCCAGTAGCTTCTATAGAAGCAAACCCTTTTAATCCACGTACTGATTTTAATGAAGAAGCCTTAAAGGAATTGGCAACTTCTTTAAAAGTACATGGATTGGTGCAACCCATTACGGTTCGGTCGATGCCTTCGGGAAAATATCAATTGATTTCGGGAGAAAGAAGATGGAGAGCCTCCCAAATGGCTGGACTTGAAGAAATTCCTGCCTATATTAGAGCCGTCGATAATGACCAAGAAATGCTAGAAATGGCATTGGTTGAAAATATACAAAGAGAAAATTTAAACCCAGTTGAAGTAGCCATTACTTATAAGCGGTTGATGCGAGAATGTAACCTAACGCACGAAGATTTAGCCAATAGGTTAGGAAAAGGAAGGACGACGATCACCAATAAAATGGGTTTATTAGAACTCCCACCAGATGTAGTGAAAGCCTTAAGACATAAAGAAATAAGCGAAGGACATGCCAAAGCCATCAAAGGTTTATCGTACATAGAAGAACAATTATTTGTCCTAAATGACATTAAGAAAAATGATCTTTCTGTAAGAGCTACAGAAAAATTAGTAGCGAGTATCAAAGATAGAAATCCTACAAAATCAAAAGCGAAATCCACTAATCCCTACGCTGAAGAAATTCGAAAAATAGAAGATGAAATTAGTTCTTTTTTTGGTGTTAAAGTCCAAATAAAAGCAGACAGCAAAGGAAAAGGAAAAGTAGTTATTCCTTTTGGAAATTACCGAAAGTTAGATGACTTAATGAATCGGATTAAATAGAAAAAATTAGCCTTTCATTACAAATAGGTTCAACAAACGATGAATGATGAATATTTCCCTTCGCCTTCATCCTGTAAATCCTTTTAAAAAATCCTGTCATCCTGTAGCCTTATGGATCCTAAAGAAATACTCTCCGTTTTCCTGATTCTCTTCTCTGTGATTGATATCCCTGGTAATGTCCCCATTATTATTTCTATGAAGGAAAAGGGGAAAATCATCAAACCAGGACGCGCTACTTTAGTAGCAGGAGGCCTAATGATTGCTTTTCTATTAATAGGAGAAAGTTTACTAGCATTATTCGGGATTGATGTCCAATCATTTGCTATTGCAGGTGCAATTATCCTTTTTATTATCGCTTTTGAAATGATTTTAGGGGTTACCTTATTCAAAGAAGAAGAAGGTTTGGAAAATGACACTTCTACTTCGATTGTCCCCGTTGCTTTTCCATTAATCGCTGGAGCAGGTACGATGACTACTATCATTTCCCTAAAAGCGGAATTTCAACAAACCAATATTCTCATTGGCATTATCCTCAACCTAATTATCGTTTTTATTGTCTTACGATCTTCTAGTTGGATTCAACGAAAATTGGGCAAAGGTGGCGAAGCCATTTTAAGAAAAGTGTTCGGTATTATACTTTTAGCTATTGCTATTAAGTTATTTAAGTCTAATATTGGGTCTTTAAGTTAATTGTAAGGTTATGAGAAGAATGAGTTTATGAGTTACAAATCTCGGAACCTCATAAACTCACTACCTCAAAACCTCATTCCCTCACGCACTTAAAATCAATCAAGCTGTCTTTACTCTGGCGAATTTCAATTCCACAACTCCCTACTCCATCCTATGTGCTAGGTACGATGCATATTCAACCAAAGCAAGCATTCGATTGGATGCAACCATTTGAACCTTATATAGCAAATTGCGATAGTTTTGCTACCGAATTTGATTTGGAGGATGTCGATGCTAACTTAATTGCCACCTATGCGCAAATACCGAACAATCAGTCCCTCACCGATTTTATTCGTCCAAAAAAATTAGCTAAACTAGAACGTATTTTCTTAAAATCAGCAGGGCTACCCCTTCGTAGCCTAGTTTACACCAAGCCTTTATTTATCATTAACTTATTGACAGAAAAATTTTTAACGGAAGATAATAGCATTGCTATGGATAATGAACTCTATCAATTGGCTAAACAACTTGGAAAGGAATGTACAGGTATAGAAACTTTTGCAGAACAATTGATCGTGTTAAATAAAATACCGATGACTTATCAAGTCAAATCCTTATTGAAAATTGGTAAAAACATCAATCAATTTAGGAAAGGCTTAAGCCGAATGTTTACGGTTTATGAAACAAGAGATGTGCAGAAAATTCATAAAATAGCCAAAAAAGGAGCCGGTAGCATGCGGAAATTAATGCTCTATCGGCGAAATGAAATAATGGCTGACCGAATTTTTGAAAAAATATACAAAAAATCTATATTTTGCGCTATAGGGGCAGGACACTTGGGCGGAAAGCTAGGTGTATTGCGCTTATTAAAATTAAAGGGTTTTACGGTAAAACCTGTTATTTATTAGATAAAATGATTGTTTGATGGTTAAATTGTTAGATGGTTATTACTACGGTTGGAGCAATCTAGCAATCCAACAATCAGGCAATCCTACCAATCATTTTTACACATGAAAAAAAGTATCTTTTTTATAATTGGACTATGCGTATCTGTTGCACTTTTTGCACAAGCTGATCGTTGGCAGCAAAGAGCCTTATACCAGATGGACATTAATATGGACGTCGAAACCCATAAACTACAAGGCAAACAACGCATTGTTTATAGCAATAACTCACCAGACGATTTAAACAAAGTCTTCTATCACCTTTATTTTAATGCCTTCCAACCAGGAAGTATGATGGACGTTCGGAATCAAACTTTACCTGATCCTAGTCCAAAAATTGGAGACCGCATCTCTAAATTAGCGCCTAATGAAATAGGGTATCAAAAAATTAAGTCCTTGAAAGTCAATGGGCAATCCGTAAAATATACAACAGTTGGAACAATTTTAGAAGTGGCGCTAAACGAGCCTATTTCAGCTAGAGGTTCTGCTATATTTGATATGGAATTTGAAGCGCAAGTACCTGTTCAAATTAGACGATCTGGTCGAGATAATAAAGAAGGAATCGCTTATTCCATGTCCCAATGGTATCCTAAAATGTGTGAATATGACTATCAAGGATGGCATGCCAATCCTTATGTAGGCAGAGAATTTCATGGTATTTGGGGGGATTTTGATGTAAAAATCACCATTGATAAAGATTATATTATTGGTGGAACGGGGTATTTACAAAACCCGAATGAAATTGGTCATGGGTACCAAGACAAGGGCGTCAAGGTAAAATATAAGCGCAAGCAAAAAACAAATACTTGGCATTTTATTGCCCCTAACGTTCACGATTTTATGTGGGGAGCAGATCCTGATTATACCCATACCAGCTATCAGGCAGAAAATGGTCCTATGATGCATTTTTTCTACCAAGAAAACGATAAGACAAAAGATAATTGGGAAGCTTTACCAAAAATTATGGACAAAGCCTTCACTTTTATTAATGACAATTATGGGAAGTATCCTTACGAACAATATACTTTTATCCAAGGTGGTGACGGTGGGATGGAATACCCGATGGCAACCTTAATTACGGGAGAGCGAAGTTTAGGAAGCCTAGCAGGTGTATCTGTCCACGAATTGATGCATTCTTGGTATCAAATGATTCTAGGAACCAATGAAAGTTTATATCCTTGGATGGATGAAGGTTTTACTAGTTTTGCTTCTAGCGAAACAATGAATCATTTAAAAGCGATTAAAGCGCTACCAGGAAATCCAACTGGCTTTGCGCAACAAGGCAGTTATGGTGGTTATTTTGCCTTAGCAGGTTCTGGTAGAGAAGAACCGATGAGTACCCACTCTGATCATTATACTACCAATTTCGCTTATGGTCGAGCGGCTTATTCTAAGGGAGCGACTTTTTTAAGTCAGTTGCGGTATGTCATTGGGGAAGAAAATGTAGCAAAGGGTTTACATACTTATTATAACACTTGGAAATTCAAGCATCCTAATGTGAATGATTTTATCCGAATCATGGAAAAGCAATCAGGGTTGGAATTGGATTGGTACAAAGAATATTTTGTTAATACTACCCAACAAATTGATTATGCTATTACGGGGGTCAATGAATTGAATGGTAAAACAACGGTGATTTTAAATAAAGTAGGCGGTATGCCAATGCCGTTGGATGTAGTGGTTAAATATGCAGATGGTAGTATGGAAACGTTTTATATTCCACTACAAATTATGCGGGGGGAAAAACCCGCAGTTGAGGGGCAAAAGCGAACTGTCGTCAAAGATTGGCCTTGGACACATCCTTATTTTCAGTTTGTAGTACCAACCGCTAAGACGAATATTTTGTCTATTGAAATTGATCCTTCTAAGATGATGGCAGATGTGGATCGGAGTAATAATAAGATATAGGAAATAGGAATATCAACCATTTTGACTGCGATTTGTGGTCAAGATGGTTGGTATAATTATATTGGAGGTCAGTAAGAAAACAACAAATTAAAATTAATAAAAATGAAAAGGCAAAAAGAAATCAGAATATTAGATTATTTTCTACTATTTTTCTCAATTTTCTTTATGTCTTGCAAAATTTTTAAAGAACCTGAAGGTGGTACAATGTACATCGTTTATGGATCACTAATGTCAATAATAGGGATGTATTTAGCTTCATCTGGTGAAAAAAAAAGTAGCATTAGGCGTTAATCTAATGGTTGGATATATTCAACTAAACGAAACAGCGCTTCGGGAGAATGAAGAATTCCGCTTTTTAATAGCTAAATCTCTTGAATACGATTGTATAAGTACAACTTCTACCGAAATAGTATAGAGAATGTGAAGAAAGCAATACAAAGAATTGAAGAAAAATATTAAAAATATGGTAGGAAGGCCCAAGAACTTAGAAATTATTTAAAATACTGTCATTTAACCTTCATAGCAATATAATTATAATAAACTAAAAGATGACACCTAATACCTCCAAAATAACTATACATATGGTCGCCAGTTTGGATGGATTCATTGCCAAAAAGGATGGACAAGTAGATTGGATGCAGTCAACAGACCACTACGAAAAAGGGGTTACCCTAAGCGATGAGTCTATTGAGACTTTTCTTAAAGGTATCGACTGTTATGTTATGGGTGCAAATACTTATGAAACTGCCCTAAAATTAGGATGGCCTTATGGAGAAACTCCTGTCTTTGTATTAACAACAAGGAATTTAACAACTGATCGAAAAAATGTTCAATTCTATCAAGGCGACCTCTACCAATTAGTCAACCACCAATTAAAACCCAATTATCAAAATATTTGGGTTGTTGGAGGAGCTAAGGTTACTAAAGATTTTATCCGTTTAAAATTAGTGGATGAAATAATTCTTTCTATGATGCCCATTATTTTAGGGGATGGTCTCTTATTTTTTGACTATATACAACAAGAACAACATTTACATCTAGAAGATGTCACTACGTATAAAGACGGAATGGTAGAACTTCGGTATATGGTAAAGTGAATTTAGGATTTAGCTAGAAATTTAAGCAAAACGAATATCTTCTCAAGAAAACCCACTTTTGGCGACATATTTGCGGTAAGTAATTAATATTGACGTGTTTATACGAATCGTTGCCAAAAATTAATGGTATCCTTTAATTTAATAAAACTTAAGTACCAACTCATAATTAGTTTAAAAGTTCAGGGAGATTATTTTTTCGATAGTTTTCTTTAAAAAATCAAGCCATAGCACCGCTACGGCTTGATTTTTTAGAGGAAAATAGCGGAAAAAGAAGCCGCTGAAAATTAATAATAATTGTGTGTTGGTACTTATTACTCTCTTTTACATTATTTAGAGAATCAAGACCATTCGTTCTTCTCCTCTAACCCTTCCTAAGTATTGCAGAATAATCCATCTACATTACTTACTTTATTTCCCCTCCTAAATTAGACTACATCAAAATTTAACCATCAATAACGTGGAATTAAGGCCTTTAAAAAAGAGCATTCAGATGTTCATCAAAATGTTTACCTATTTACTAATAGGAGACATTCTTTTTTGTTTTTTGTCTCAGGATTATCCACTTATGTTTTCGAGTATCATTCTGATTTGTGGCATTCTAGCCTCAAAAATACTTTTCAATTATAATAAATATGAAGAAGGGATTACCTTCCTCGCTCTCTTATTTTATGTAATAGGTTTCTATCATGTACTTGCCTTAGGGAATTACCACACTTGTTATTTTATTTTATTAGTCGTACCAATCATCGCCAGCATCTTACTTGAAAGCCTTTACATCAAACTATTTTTAATTTTCAGTTCTACTCTATTTTTTTTGGTTTGCAATCATTTATTGGGGTTCGATCTATTCGAAAATTATTTCTTTTTTTATGGTCTATTTCCATCAAGTGCCTTAATGATTCATTTCTATAATAGATTAATGGAATTAACGACCGAAAAAAACAGATTGATCGAGGAGTTAAAAGAAAAGAATGAAGAAATGATGCTCTTTTCCAACATGATGAGCCACGACCTCAAAGCACCACTCAGAAATATTGACGGATTTAGCCAACTGCTTCAAAAACAATTAACAGGTTTAAATGCGGAAGAATTAAAATTCTTTTCATTTATATCTCAAGGAGTCAGTACCTTGAAAAAACTAATCGACAATTTACTACAATACTCAAGATCTAGTGCAAATAATTATACTTTTAAAACAGTAAAGGTAGAGCCTTTAATCAATAAATTATTGCAAAATTTCAACTATGAAATTACCAACAAAAAAATCAAAATAGTCAAATCAAATCTATCTACTATACACGGTCACGAAGAATCCTTGGCCTTAGTTTTTCAAAATTTAATTTCTAATGCAATAAAATACCAACCAAAAGAAGCATCACATATTCCACAAATTGAAATCACACAAGAAAGATTGGGAAATGAAAATATTATTTTTGTGAAAGATAATGGGATTGGCATTGATTCACACAAATTTAAGGAAGTATTTATGCCCTTTAAAAGATTCCATAATGCCACAGAATATGAAGGTACTGGGCTTGGGATGTCCATCGTTAGTAAAGTGATCGAAAAACATAATGGCAAAATTGACATTCAATCTGCACTTGGAAAAGGATCGACTTTTTCAATTTCTTTGCCTATTGAAGGTTAAACAATATCGATCAACTTACAAAAATAAGAACGTGTTTAAATTTTCATATTACTGATAATGAATTCTTTACCATTCTATTAAAATTTTAACTATTAAATGGTTGTTAGAAGCAATAACAATCACAGCAATTTTCAGGAAAGACAAGAAAATATTTCCAAATCTAAAAAAACGAAATAAGATTTTTAACAAACTCTAAATTCGTCAATAACTAAAATTTAATCCCCTTAACCATCATGCCTTCCACTAAATAAATTTCCTTATATTTGACGATTCACTACTCAATTATCAAGGATTGTACAAACTATGAATCAAACAAATAAAAACAGCTATTTTTGCTTTTTTTTAAGCATCCTGCTCACTACCCTAGCCTGCCAAGATGATACTCAAAAAGCCAGCTTAATCGTTACCCAAGCTAATATATGGACAGGCAATAGCAATCAACCAACTGCCCAAGCCATAGCTATAGCAGGAGACACCATACTAGCCATTGGCACTAATCAGAAAATTCAAGCATTTAAAGGAGCAAAAACAAAAATAGTAGACTTAGGAGGAAAATTCATCACCCCAGGTTTCATTGACTGCCACGTCCATTTAATGATGGGAGGAAATGCCTTATTAAGTGTAGCACTAAGAGACGCCAATACTCCTGAAATATTTACGCAAAGAATAGCCGATTATGCCAAAACGATTGATAATGGAGAATGGATATTAGAGGGGAATTGGGATCATACATTATGGGGAGGAGAATTACCAAAAAAGGAATGGGTTGATCAATATACGCCCGATAACCCTGTAGCTATTTATCGCTTGGACGGTCACATGATATTAGCAAACTCAGTCGCCTTAAAAATTGCCGGTATTGATAAAAACACACCCGATGTAAAAAGTGGCAAAATTATTAAAGATAAAAATGGAAATCCAACAGGAATTTTAAAAGGTAATGCGATGAATGCGGTCTTAGATAAAATTCCGCCACTCTCTGCTGCTCGAAAAGAAGCAGGATTGAAAGCCGCCATGAATTATTTATTAGCGAATGGCGTGACTTCCGTGCATGATGTGGATAGTATTGGGACTTATCCAGTTGCTAAAAAACTGAAAGATGCGGGGGAATTAGGGGTACGTATTTATTCAATTGATCCTGTTTATCGTTGGCAAGAATTAGTAGATGTAGATAGAAATGATGATAATTTTCTGAAACGAGGTGGCTTAAAAGGTTTTGTAGATGGTTCGTTAGGATCACATACTGCCGCTTTTCATCGACCTTATACTGACCAACCAACAGATAAAGGCTTTTTTATTAATAGTGCAAAAAAATTACACCAATGGATTGGGAATGCGGATAAAAATAATTTCCAAGTGATGGTACATGCTATCGGTGATAGTGCTATTCATTCTCTACTTGATGTCTACGAGCAAATTATAGCAGAAAATGGGGTAAAAGATCGACGGCTACGAATTGAACACGCCCAACATATTGCTCCTGCTGACATTCCTCGATTTGGGAAAATGGGTGTGATTGCCAGTATGCAACCCTATCATGCCATTGATGATGGCAGATGGGCAGAGGCATTAATTGGTCCAGAAAGAATCAAAACGACTTATGCTTTTAAATCCTTATTAGAAGCCAATACAATGATTGCTTTTGGTAGTGATTGGCCCGTTGCCCCCGCTATTCCATTATTGGGTATGCACGCGGCGGTTACTCGCCAAACTCTAGATGGAAAAAATCCTAATGGATGGGTACCAGAACAAAAAATCAGCATCGAACAGGCTTTAATTGCTTATACTAAAAATGCCGCTTTTGCTGCTCACGAAGAAACGATTAAAGGCACTTTAGAAGTTGGAAAATTAGCAGATTTTGTAGTTTTAAATATGGATTTAACGCAAATTGACCCTACCCAAATAAAGGAAGTGAAAGTACTACAAACTTATCTTGGTGGGCAGAAGGTTTTTGAGTTATAGTATAGGGGAACTTCAGTCCCCTGAAAAACCAATATCAACACAAATATACTGATAATTAGCAATTTATGATGGTATCGATATTTTAATATTGCATCTTCCAACATCGAAGGCCAAGTAACTTTCACAGCTCAGAGAGCTTACCTTCCATTCTGCTGTAACATAGCTCTCCGAGCTATGAAAACTATAGAAAACATAAAATATCAATTTCAATGGCAATGGCAATAATGGAAATAGAAATCGCCAGCTGAATTACCGCCCCAAATCAATCTCCTTCAAATTCTCCATTCGATTCCGTTCTAAAAAGTCATCCACCGTCTCAAAATGTTCAATCACTCGTTTGTCTTTAAATTCAAATACTTTTTTGGACAACCCTCTTAAGAAATCACGGTCGTGAGAAACTAGGATAAGCGTACCATCAAAATTTTTAAGTGCTTCTTTTAAGACATCTTTGGATTTCATATCCAAATGATTCGTTGGCTCATCCAGAATCAGTAAATTAACTGGTTCTAGCAATAATTTCACCATCGCTAGTCGAGTACGTTCTCCACCAGAAAGTACGGATACCTTTTTATCAATATCATCTCCACTAAACATAAAGCCACCGAGAATATTCTTTAATTGGCTGCGAATATCTCCTTTCGCTATTTCATCTACCGTTTGAAAAACGGTTAGTTCTGGATCTAATAAAGACGCTTGGTTTTGAGCAAAATAGCCTACTTCCGTATTATGCCCTAGTTGACATACTCCTTCAAAATCAATCTCTCCCATAATCGCTTTAATTAAGGTAGATTTCCCTTCTCCATTTCTTCCAACAAAAGAGACTTTTTCGCCCCGTTCTATCGTCATATTGGCATCTTTAAATACCACATGACCATCATAACTTTTAGAAAGATTTTTTGCGATTACAGGATAATCCCCAGAACGATTACAAAGTGGAAAACGCAATCTAAGAGACGCATTATCCACTTCGTCCACTTCAATAATTTCTAGTTTCTCAAGCATCCGTTCTCTCGAATTCACCTGATTAGACTTGGAATAAGTCCCTTTAAATCGTTCTATAAATCGTTCGCTTTCTTCAATGAATTTTTGTTGTTCTTTAAAGGCTTTTAATTGATGTTGGCGACGATCTTCTCGCAACTCTAAGTAATGAGAATAATTAGCTTTATAATCATAAATCCGTCCCATTGTTACTTCAATCGTTCGATTGGTAATATTGTCAATAAAGGCTCTATCGTGAGAAATCACCAAAACTGCCTTGGCTTTTTCTGTTAAGAATTTTTCCAACCATATAACTGATTCAATATCAATGTGATTGGTCGGCTCATCTAGTAAAATTAAATCTGGTTGTTGTAATAAAATCTTGGCCAATTCTATGCGCATTCTCCATCCTCCACTAAATTCACTTGTGGGCCGATGAAAATCTTCTCGCTTAAACCCTAAACCCAATAAAGCTTTTTCCACTTCTGCATCATAGTTGATTTCTTCAATGGAATAATAAACTTCTCCCAAATCGGTCACCTGTGTAATGATCGCAGCATATTCATCCGATTCATAATCGGTTCTAGTTTCCAATTCTTTGTTCAATCGAGCCATTTCATCCCGCATCTCAAAGATTTTGACAAAAGCTTTAGCCGCTTCTTCAAAAACGGTACAATCGTCTTCTGTCAGTAAATGCTGTGGTAAATAAGCAATAACCGCCTCTTTCGGAAACTGAACACTTCCTCTCGTTGGTTGATCAATCCCCGCAATAATCTTCATCATCGTAGACTTCCCTGCACCATTTTTACCCATTAAGGCAATCTTATCTTCTGGATTAATGACAAAAGAAACGCCTTTAAATAAGGTATGTCCACTAAATTGTACCGCAATATCGTTAACTGAAATCATGTATTAGGTTTTGGCAGCATGCTTAGAAAATTTATCCAATACTACCCTCTTTTTTAATAAAAATGCAAAAGTAATAAAAAGCAAGAAGTTGTACGAGGTCACGGGTTGCGAGTTGCAAGATGTGGGTTTGGCTACTTAAATAACTCAAGAGGTAAAGTTACATCATTTTTCAGCTCCGACGAATGCAAGAAGGAAAGTCGTCAAACTGGATAAATTTTAAAATAAGCATAAGGGTAGATAACTATTTTCAGCATCTTCCTTTTGATTACCCATTTTAAAAAAATTCATTCAAATCATTCAGTTATGAAAAATTTGCATCGTGGAATGCTCTTGGCAATACTATGTCTAAGTATAAGTTTCTCTAATTGCTATCAAAGCAAAAGAGTTTTTGATGGCGTCCTTACGCCGAATTGCAAACAATTTTCTATTGGGTCTATTTGTTTTCACAATCCTTATGGTCAAACCGCAAAAGTGGAAATCAAAGATTCTAAAATGGAGGTTTATGCCTTTTCTACACTTTGTATGGACTTATATGAAGGTGCCTATCAGTATAAAGTAAAAAATGAGGGTGACAAATGGAAAGCAGATGTGGATATACGTTCGTGCCGTGAAAAAAAGATTGAATTGAAGAAATGTGAAGATTGTTAGAAGAGTTACCAGTTGCCAGTTACAAATAATAAAACTGGCAACTGGTAAGAGGGTTATGACCCAGCAGCAACAGCAGTACCTTCAACACTTACCAACTCCTCCACCATCTGTTCTGGCTTTTTAAATCCTGGAGCTTTTTTAATCTTATTCAGCTCCTCGTCTAAATAAACAATTGTTGGGTATGCTGTTTTGCCGTCTAGCAAAAAATAAGCGAGTGTGTTGATACCTCTTCTACCAGCATTTACGAATTTAAAATCTTTACCTTGATAAGTAATATTCTCCTTTGATTCTGCATCAAACTTAATAGCATAAAAATGTTCATTCATGTATTTAATTACTCCTGGATCGGTAAAGGTTTCTTTGTCCATGACTTTACACCAATGACACCAGCTTGTATAAATATCAATAGCAAATTTCTTTTTATTGGTTTTATTTAATTCGATCGCTTCTTTTAAAGTATACCATTTTATTTCAGTCTCTTCTACCACATGCTTTGCAGGATTGATCATTGTGAAAGCATAAATACTTCCAAGAATTAATAAAGATAAGCCTGCTAATAAAATTGATTTTTTGCTCATGTTGTATTTTTTAGTTTAAAGATAAAATTAATTTGATTGGTTCTATATTCTTTTCAAACAATCGAATAATCAATATAGTATATATTTTCCATAAAATCGATTCATATTGTCGGAAAAATTACCTTACTGAATTAGCCACTATTTTTCAGATTACCACACAAAACTAAGGGTTAAAAGTCAATAAAACCGTAATTGGTGGATCTATTTAAGATGGATAATAGGGGCTAAAAAGGGTCTAGTCCCTCTATTTCACCTAATCCTGTTAACGATATTCTAAAATATTACTAAATTTCCCTCAACTTTTCTCTCATAGAATCGTATCATTTGGCTAACAAGTTTAGTATTTTTTTTAGTATTAACTTTTTATTCACCCAACTATAAACCTAAGTAGAATATTTTTGCGTGAAATTAGTTAATAATTAGACAGGGTCTCTAAACGGTTCGTTTTTTGTAAATGACCCAATAAACTAGTCTTCAAAACATCCAACTTTACAAGTATTTATTGAGTAACCTAGTAGTCTCTATTGCTCCTTTCAAAATTAGCAATAGTCACTATTTGAAAATTCCCATAGTTTGTCTGATAGTTTAGTAATTATTCCTACATATAATGAGAAAGAAAACATTGCCAATATCATTAAGGCAGTTTTTTCTTTGGATGTCCCATTTCATGTGTTGATTGTGGATGATGGTTCTCCTGATGGTACGGCTAGGATCGTAAAAGAAATGCAAGCAAAATATGCTGGTTCGCTACACCTTATTGAGCGACAAGGTAAATTGGGACTTGGTACTGCCTATATTCGAGGGTTTAGGTTTGCAATAGAAAAAAAGTATGATTTCATTTGTGAAATGGATGCTGATTTTTCCCATCCACCTAAGAAGTTAATAGAACTAAGGGCAGCTTGTATCGACCAAAACAAAGATTTAGCAGTTGGTTCTCGATATGTGAAAGGAGGAAAATGTGTCAATTGGCCTTGGGACAGGCTCATTCTGTCTTATGGAGCTTCTTGGTATGTAAAGTTAATTACTTGGATGAATGTAAATGATCCAACGGCTGGATTTGTTTGCTATCGACGAGAAGTATTGGAAACAATAGATCTGAATAAGATTCGATTTATTGGATATGCTTTCCAGATAGAAATGAAATATTCGGCTCGAACTTTGGGTTTCAAAATTGGCGAAGTACCGATTACTTTTACTGATAGAATTGAAGGCGTTTCTAAAATGTCAGGTGGCATTATTAAAGAAGCTGTTTTTGGGGTAATAAAAATGCGGTGGTTTAGTTTCTTTAACTCTTACAAAAAAAAAGAACAATCTAAAGTGATTGCTCGTTCTGTTCGTCCTTCTAAGACAGTTTAAAATAGTCGTTTAAATCATGGTGATTTTAAAACCACCATGATTTAGACATTCAAAACCATACAGTTTTGAGAGAAGAGAAGCGAGGGTAAAGAAAAGAGATTTACTTGGTAGCAAAGCGAATATTTTCGGCTATCAAAAGCGAGTTTTTTAGATATTTATCTAGTTTTTTATCTCTACTCTCTATTCTAATTTTTGTATGGTTTCAAAATTTAGACAAATGATTATTGAATACTAATCAATTCTACTGTAAAAATTAAAGCAGAAAACGGCGCAATTGATGGTGGAGAACCTCTTTCTCCATAAGCCAAATCATAAGGAATATACAATTTCCACTTTGCTCCAATTTCCATTAACTGCAAGCCCTCTACCCAACCTTGAATAACTTGTGTCACCCCAAAAGTTGCTGGATTTCCTCGCTTATAAGAACTGTCAAATACCGTCCCATCAATTAAGGTGCCTTCATAATGAACAGTTACCTTCTGGTTAGAGGTAGGTTTTGCACCTGTTCCAGTAGTTAAGACTTCGTACTGTAATCCACTTGGCAAAACAGTTACTTCTGGTCTTTTCGCATTTTCTGCTAAAAAGGTTTTGCCCGCTGCAATTTTATCAGCGTTCAATTTTTCTGATTGCTTTTGCATATACTGCTGAAAAATTGTATTCGCCTGTTCTGGGCTAATTTTCAAAGCATTACCTGCGAAAACATCGGCAACGGCTGCAGTCATAGAGGGTGCATCAATATTTTCAACACCTTGGCTTTTTAAGTTTTTGGCGATTAAGACGCCAACACTGTAACTTACTGAATCCATATTATTTGTTAAATTTTGGACACGAAGAGCCGAAACATCTAATGTATCCATATTATTTGTTGAGTTTTGGGCGCAAAGAGACGAAATTAATAGCGCAAAGAAGAATAATAAGGGTAATTTTTTCATAATTAGTTTAGTTAGCTAAATTTAGTTAGTGATTTACTTTAAACTCTTGAACGTCTAAAGCAGTTTAATTGATTTTTTTGATGAGGAATTTTCAACAAAAGGAAGGGTTTTTATTTGCACAAAGGTAGGAGAAATTAAGGTATTTGTAAATTAAGGAATGGTTAAAGTTAAATTACATCTATATCTCTATAATTCGAAAAAAAGATACTGAATCGATCGGAAGGTCGAAATTTGATCATTTGTTGATTAATAACAATTTTTAGTCAATTTAGTTATTAGACCAACTTTCCTAAATTTTACCTCGAAAAGGAACATAGCCACTAGTTGACCCTTTCCAATCATTATCAAAAACGTAGAAAAAGTTAACAAAAAATATTTTTTATTTTATTAATATTTAATTTAATTTATTAATTACTTGGATTTAAACAAATAAACAAATAATTACATACATATTTTAGGTTGATTATTAGGTCTTTATACATATTTTTTATATGTTTTTTAATAATTCCTATATAAAAAATTGAAAAAAATAAATATTTGTACTATATTTGTGACATATTAATATATTGCTGACGACCTTTTCATCTACCTTAACTAATTCTTGTTTTATCAAGTATAAATATAAAGAAAGCTATTCTTTTTTCAAGAATAGTTTGTCTAAAGAGTGGCCTTTAATGATTCTCTCTATTGCGGCAGCACTTCTTCGGAAGTAGCTGCCTTTTTAGTTTCAAAAATTTCCTTTAATTTTCCTTCTTTTTCGACCAAATTCTATTAAATTGATACGATTTACAACAACTAATGGTACCAAAGAAATACAACAAATTTTAGATTTACAATATATCAATCTCCCTAAAAACATTAGTAATTCAGAAGCTAAAGAACAAGGTTTTGTCACGGTCCATCACGATATGGAAATTTTGACTGCCATGAATGCAAAACATCCACATGTTATTGCTAAAGATGGCGATCAAGTTATCGGCTATACCTTAGTTATGCTACCTGAATTTGGTAACAAAATCCCTGTATTAATTCCACTTTTCGATAAAATTGATCAACTTACTTATAAGGGGAATCCATTAAATGAGGTTCCTTATTTTGTGATGGGACAAGTTTGTGTGGATAAAAAATATCGAGGGAAAGGTATTTTTTCTGGTTTATATCAGCAAATGAAAACCGAAATGTCGCCACATTTTAAGTTCATTATTACTGAAATCGCTACTAGAAACACCCGTTCTATGCGAGCACATGAAAAAGTTGGTTTTAAAGTCATCCATGTTTTTTCAACCCCAGCAGAAGAATGGGCTATCGTAGCCTGGGATTGGAGCTAATAAAATTGAAAATTGAGCATTGAAAATTTTAAACTAACAAATCTTCCTCTTTTCGCTAGACTGCTACAGTTATCCGCAGTTACGGTATTGCTCGGAAGAGCTTGGCAACATTTATATTGGGATGCACCTTTCCGAGCTTTCTTTTGGGATGAACAATTGCTAAGTGGGTTGATAGAACAATTTACCTCCATCGAATGGGAAACTTACATTACAAGCATGGAAATAGATAATGCCATTGGAGGTAGTATCAAATTATTTGGCTGTTTTTATTTTCTTTCCGCTATAGTTGCGCTTTTTATTCATAAACTGCCAAAATTTTTCACTCATTTTTTATGGCTAAGTTCATTAGGGTTAATCAGTCTAGCCCTACTCTATTGTAAAGAACGTTTTTTTAGTATCGGTCAATTCTTTGAATACACGCTTCAATTTGGCAGCCCACTCTTTTTATGGTGGTGGATTCGATATAGAGCACCAACAGCTATTCCTGAAAATTTCCTATTTATGCTAAAGATTGCCATCGCTTTAACTTTTACTTGTCATGGCTTGTATGCCGTTGGCTACTACCCTATTCCCGTCCAATTTATGGAGATGACGATGAATATTCTAGGAGTCGATGAAACTACTACTAAGGCATTTCTAACAACTGCTGGCATCCTAGATTTTGTAGTAGCACTCGGTATTTTCCTCCCTTTTAAATGGGCTCGTTTCTTTTTGCTCTACGCCGTTTTTTGGGGCTTCGGAACAGCTATTGCCAGAGTCTGGGCCAACTTTAATTGGGAATGGTTGGATTATGTCCTCTTGCAATGGCTACATGAATCTGTGATGCGAATACCTCATTTTTTGATTCCTTTAGCGGTATTGGTTGGTGGGTATTATCAGTTAGATGAAATGAACAATCAGACCGAAAAATAAATTTGCGACTAAACGTACTGTCGAATTCATTCGGCACATGGAGCATTTACCCGCTAAACTGGTCGAAAGTTCGCCAATATTTATCCTTATAGATTTCAAAATCTAACTGATATTTTTCAATATATTCTAGCTGAATTTCATACAATATTTTCGAAGGTTTTCTAAAATCTTTACAAGCAAAATAGATCTCTCTTACATTTCCGCCTGTTTTTCGACCAATATTCAAATAACCGGCTACATCCTTTAATTCACTTAGTACTTCTTCCTCAATTCGATCTAAATCTGCTAGTACTTCCTTACTTGGCATTCCACTTTCTGTTTCCTCAAATTTTATATCGAGTATTGTAATCCAAGGATGAGATGCTTTATTTTCCCATTCCAATAAAGTCGTATTTAAAACAGCAATTATGTCTCGCCCATCCTTTAAAGTAGCCGTTAAAATAGAATGTTCATCTTCTTCTGTATTATAACGAACCCCTTGATATTTTTCCAAAAATTCTTTTTGTCTCCAATTAAGGTAGGCTTTCAACTTGCCAATAGGGATTAACGCCTTTTCATCTGTTTCTTTTCCAACAACTAATAATTCATCAATATTGGTGATAAAATTCAATTCTCCTAGATAATTGTCTAAAAAAATAAAGGTTCCGTTGGTGATTACTTGTCTATTGGCTTCTTTAAAATCGTTATGCACTACTCGTAAATCAATTTCATCAGGATAATTAGAATCCTCCAATGCGTAGAAAAACAAATTGTCCGCATTGAATTCAAAATCCTGCATTCTAATCCCTACATTCTCGATGGCTAAAGCTGGCTTAAGTGCCGTAAATTGCCAACCTTTAATGGAGGGGGCTGCGGCAACTAATTCCTCTACAAAAACCACATTTTCCACATTGCCATCAGGGGTCAAAATTAATTCTACCGTCTCTTCATCCGCCATGCCCGTCAAATAAAAAATACCTTCTTTTATTTGGTCTAATTTTGGAGAAAGTATTTCAAAAAATCCTTTTTCTATATTTTTTCTTTCTTGGATCACTTTGTAAAAAGTCCGTTCTTCTTGCTTAAACCAGATCCAAAAGTCTACATAGGACAAAGGCGCTGTCGCTTCCAATAATTTTTTAAAATCCATTTTTTATTTTTTATCGAGGCGGTCTTAAAACATTAGATAAATATTTTTGAGCCGAATAAAACATTAAAACCCTCTCCCTACCCCCCTCCAAAAGGGAAAAGCTCTGTGCAAAAGGAAAATTAAGAATTTTAATTGGAGGCTTTTATCAACATTCATCTTTTGAGACAGTCCCGAGTCGATTTAGCAGGATTTGTCAAACAATCAAAAATTATAAAAGCAGGCATTCCATAGTAAAACTACAAAAATGGCTGCTTTTGAAAAATATAGTTAAGGGAATTCGAAAAATTAAAGCTACCC
Organism: Saprospiraceae bacterium; assembly: GCA_965277445.1. Lineage (GTDB taxonomy): Bacteria > Bacteroidota > Bacteroidia > Chitinophagales > Saprospiraceae > JAFMDF01. Next base: position 2,821,175 of record CBDICY010000013.1, read on the forward strand.
GAACTTGATGATTTTACAATAAACTACTTTTAGTAAAAGTGCTTGGTGATTAGTCCTTAATAAAGGTATAATTCGTTGAATCCGACATATCTTCTCTAAAGATATACCCATTCACTTCGAGAGATTTTAAATGGGTAGGATCAATAATTTTATACTTGACAATTTGTTTTGACATGGCGCCTCTCGCTTTTTTAGCATTAAAAGCAATGACTTTGAATTGGTCGCCTCTTTTTTCTCTAAAATGAATATGAATTAATTGTCCTTTTAGTAAATCTGTTTTTACTGAATGAAAGTATTCTTTAGAAGCTAAATTAATGATAGCGTCTCCCTCAGTAGCTTTTAAGTCGTCGTTAATCAATTTGGTAATTCGATTATCCCAAAACTCATATAAATTTTTATATCGATCACTCTTCAATTTTGTTCCCATCTCTAAACGGTAGGGCTGCATTAAATCCATTGGTCGTAAAATACCGTATAAACCAGACAATATTCGAAGGTGTGCTTGAGCAAATTCATGATCGACTTCGTCAAAAGAGTCTACGTCTAAACCTTGGTATACATCTCCTTTGAAGGCTAAAAGCGATTGCTTCGCATTCGTTATGGTAAAAGGCGTTTTAAACTGTCGATACCGCTCTACATTTAAGTTAGCAATATTATCACTAACTTTCATTAGTTTTTTAATATCCTCAGCTGTCTTTTTCTTTAAAACTTTTACCAACTTTCGACTATCTTTTAATAATCTAGGTGCTGTATGTGTACCCATAGTAGAAGTACTGTAGTCTAAAGTTTTAGCAGGGGAAAGTAATACAATCATAATCTAAAATTATATTTTGTTCAATACCAGTCGTTCAATTTAGCGATTGAAGCAAATCATGGGTCTAGTGCTAAACTAATTCCTTGATTTTCCTTAAAAAAACAACAAAATATTGAAATAGTTTTTCAAAACTCACGGCTTCGTTTAATTTAGCGTCAAAATTAGGATTCTTTATTTTATCAAAAGGGAAATTACCCTTATTTTTTGAAAGGAAACTACAATATTTTATAACATATATTTATGAAAGCATTAGTCATTTCAGGTGGAGGTAGTAAAGGGGCATTCGCAGGAGGCATTGCAGAATACTTAATTAAAGAACAACAAAAAGATTATGACATTTATGTAGGGACTTCTGCGGGTAGTCTTTTGATGCCATTATTGGCTTTAGGAGATGTAGATAGAATTAGGGAAGCCTTTACTAAAGTTTCACAGAAAGATATTTTTAGCAATTGTCCTTTTATTATAAAAAGAAAAGGAAAAATATATACCTCAAAAATTAATCATTTCAACTCCATGAAAATGTTTTTGCGCAAGCAAAAAACGTTTGGAGATAGTCGTGCTTTAAGAAAATTAATATCTCGGATTTTTCTAAAATCAGATTATGATCGTTTAATAGCTTCTAAAAAAGAAGTGTTAGTAACCGTCTGTAATTTTACCAATCGAAAGACAGAATATAAGTCGATAAGAGATAATAGCTATGAAGGTTTTTGTGATTGGATGTGGATTTCCGCCAATTTTGTGCCTTTCATGAGTATTGTCATCAAAAATGGACACGAATATGCAGATGGTGGTTTTGGAGATTATTTACCGATTCATCCAGCTTTGGATATGGGCGCAAAACATGTAGATGCTATTTTTCTTCGTCCTGAAAAAATTAGTACGGTTTCTCTTCGTACCTCTGACCCATTTGATGTGTTGATGCGAGCTTTTGAATTTATGCTCGATAAAATTGGGAAAGATGATATTTTACTCGGAAAATTTGAAAGTCTACGAGAAAATGCCACCATTGATTATTATTTTGCCCCTTATGTTCTAGTAGAAAATGCTTTTATTTTTGATCCGCCTTTAATGTCTCGACTTTGGAATGATGGCTTGGAATATGCACGTTCTAAGAAGCCAGAGGAAATGCGGACGGAATCGGATATTGATTTTTAGTAACGGATGAAAATTAGGTAGACGTTTGGGGACTCATTCCCCCACGAATTTATTACCCCACAGATTGTAGGTGAATTGATAATAGAACTTGTGGTATAAGTAGCAATTTCAATGGCAATTTTGAAGACTTTGAATTAAAAATATTGTACCACAAGATTAAATGTCAGTTCAATTAGCTCTTAGAAATTGCCTTCACCGTCGCTTCAAAATCCGACAAAAACTCTTCATATTTACTAGTAGCAGTTCCATTATAGCCTGTATGGATTTTTACGACTTGATCATTTTTATCAATAAAAATTAACGTAGGATAAGACAAGATATGGTTGAGCATAGGTAAGGACTTTGCGGCTTCTTTTTTATCAGAATATCCTGCTACAACCATTTCGTAGGGTATTTCCATTCTTTCTTTATAGAGGCTAATAGCGGCATTTGCTTGCGCTTTATCTCTTCTTTTTTCAAAAGCAAGTGCAATAATTTCAATATTAGGATTTGGATTTTTCTTAAAATAATCCACTAAAAACGCTGTTTCTTCTCGACAATTGGGGCACCAAGTACCAAAAATCTGCACAATCTTTGCTTTTCCTTCATATTCGGGGTTATCTAAACTAATCATCTTGCCCGCAGGGTTGGGAAACGCAAATTCTACTTTATCATAGCCTTCTTTTAAAAAGGTTAAGTCATTAGGATCGGTTAATTGAAAATCATCATTTCTTTTAGCTGTCCAAGAGGCTTGATAATGTTTACCCGAACGGAAAGAACCAATCATGGTATTGTCTTCCAAAATTTTCGCTTCAAACAGAAAAGCATGCGCTCCGTCAAAAACAGATAGATATAGTTTGTCTTCCTGAATCGTTCCCTCTAAATAGCGGTAGTCTCCCGTTTCGGTTCTAAAAGTACCTGTTAGATGGTTGTCTGTTTGCTTAAATTCACCAATGCCAGTAAAAACATCCATTGGATCATCATTTCCTTGAAAATGTACTTCCCATTTTCCAGAAACGTCCAATTTAGGCGTTTTTTTCAATTGGGTAAACCGATGCTTTTTACCGTATTTTGCCACAAATGGAATGCGATAATTGTCTCTATTCGTAGCAACCCATTCCCCTTCCATCACTCTACTCTCAAACAATCCTTTGATATAAGATTCATAAATTGGAAACTTAATTAAAAAAGTATCTTTTCCTACTTTTCTATCCAACCCAATGTAAATATCATCTTTGGCTACTCGAATTCGTTCTGCTCCATTAATCACATCAATATGAAATTCTTGTTCGTTTTCATAAATCACTTCAAATACAAAAGGTAAAGAAGCATCTGTTGCTTCTTTAAAATTAGCTGGCATGTTTTTAACGACGCCTCCATCTGCACCAAAAGCAGTTGGTCTAATATCCAATGTAGCACGCCAGTACCCTGGTGCTAAACCTGTAAATTGATTCGGGATGGTAAAACAACCAATGAAACCAATGGTAAATAAGATGGAAGAAGCTAATAGAATACGCATATACAAATTTGTTTTACTTTTTAATGTTGTACTAATACTTGATAAAAACATGATTTGACAGGCAGAACGTAACTTGAAAATTCATTTCCAAGAAAGAAAAGTATTTAATTCCCTTTGGAAATGAATTTCCAAGCTACGCCAGACAAAATCAACCAAGTTGTCATTTCAAACTGGGTCAACTACTAATCCATCTTTTCATTTTTGACCACCAAGTCTCATTAAAACTTTGAAACATCAAAAAGAAGGAGAAAGTTTTGCATTTTTTCGAACTGCAAACTTCCGAAAAATAAATCACTTCCGCTTTAATTAAATGACTATAAGTACCAACACACAATTATTATTAATTTTCAGCGGCTTCTTTTTCCGCTATTTTCCTCTAAAAAATCAAGCCGTAGCGGTGCTATGACTGGATTTTTTAAAGAAAACTATCGAAAAAATAATCTCCCTGAAATTTTAAACTAATTATGAGTTGGTACTTACTCCTTAAGTTTTTAAAGTTTGTTACAGTTTTTGAGCGTAATTGATTTTTTGTCAACCTAAAAAAATACTTAATCAGAAGATAATAGGTGGGCGGAAGGTCAGCCATCCCATAAGTGCAAAAAAAAAGAAGATACCCGAAATCGTATATCTCCTTCTTATTAAAATATGCTATTTTTTAAGTCATCAATTGTCGTTTGCCAGTTTGTTATGTTAACTGGCACCTGTGACTGATAACGATTAGTCCATCAAAGTAAAATCTCCTTTAATTTGTACATTTCTACCATCTATCATTTCTATTTCTGCTCGGTAAACAAAAACAGATGGTTTCATTCTCTTTCTATCAAAAAAGCCATCCCAGCCTAAACTTGGATCATTGGGCACAAAATTCGCTCGTTGATAGACGGTTTCTCCCCAGCGGTTATAAATTTCTAAGGTTACGATTCGGTTAACCATACTTCCTTTCGCAAAAATGGTAAACCGATCATTTCCTGATTGGCTATCAAAGGGTCGAAATACATTGGGAACATAGATATGAGGCGTTAAATCCACTAATAAATTAACATCTGAGCTAGCCGTACAACCATTTTGATCCATGATCTCTACGGAATAATTGATACTTTGGTAAGGTTTTGCCATTGGATTTAAACAGTCATCGCAACTCAATCCTTCTGCTGGTGACCATATAATTTCCGCTATATTTTCTTCTGGAACATTAGTCAAAGCTGTTAAATTTAACGAATCCCCTAATTCAAGTTCTAATTGATTGCCTAGTTTAACGATTAATGCTTCTGGTTCTATAATTTCAATAGATTGTACTAATTCACAATCGTTCGCATCTTTAACGATAATATCATACAGGCCTGGAGGCAAGGCAGTAAAACCTGCTTCATTATGAAAACGATTGCCTCCGTCTATCGAATAAGTATAAGGACCTACACCACCTACTACTTCCGACACATTTGCTTGTCCCTTGTCGCCATGACAAGCTGGTTGGGCAATGGCGAGACTTAAGTCGGTAGGTTTTTCATCAATAATAGATAGCACAGCAGTTGAGCTACAACCATTTTCAGTATTTACTATTTCTACCTGATACGTTCCAGCCGCACCAATAGTTGGAGAAATTACATCTGGTTTAGATTGAATGTCTCCATCCAAAGTCGTCCAATTATAACTAAAATTAGTTCCTGTACTAGAGGAACTTCCATCGATAATAGCTGTTGCTGAATTACAACTAAATACATCTGGTGAAGAAATTAATGCGGTTGGGGAAATAGTATCTAAAACAATCCGTGCAATCCCCTTTCCTTCGCAACCATTCGTTTCATCTACTACAAATAATAGATAAGTCCCTGCTGATCCCATTACAGGATTAATCGGATTAGAAGCATCCAGAATTTCTCCACCAAAGGTTTCCCAGCGATAGTTAATATTACTTCCTTGGGTCGAATTTTCTGCATTGAGTTGAACGGTCTCATTGGTACAAGTAATCGGATCGGGTTCGGCTATAATGGCTTGAGGTCGATTCAAATCATCGGTAATGACCACGGATGCCGTTGCCTCACAATCATTAATTTCGTCTTTTACAAATAAAATATAGGTTCCTGCCTCGTTAATAGATGGAGTTAAAGATTTTTCTCCAGACAAAATTCCACCATCTTCGGTAGTCCAAATAAAATTATAAGATCGATTATTAGCTACCGTTCCATTTAAGTTGATTTGTTCTTTATCGCAAGTAAATACCGCTGTTTCTCCAGCGTTGATTATTGGATGGAGGGTATCTATTCCTACCCTAGCCTCCACCGTTGTCTCACAAAAATTACTAATGTCTGTAACATTTAATACGTATAAACCAGGTTTATCAACAATTGGCGTCAAAGTATTTCTGTTTTCCAGAAAATGACCATCTACTGTTTGCCAACTATAGTCATATTCACTTTCCTCCATGCCAACTTCGGTCTTAATAGAGATGGCATTTCTAGAGCAACTTAAATCCGAGGGCGCAACAATAGCTACCTCTGGCAAATTAATATCCTCTGTTACCGTAATACTTTTTTCTATGATGCAGCCATTAATATTATTCGTCACCATTAAACTATAAATCCCTGGTTCATCCACTTCGGGTGTTAAAATATCGGTATCGGTAATAAAATGACCATCATTACTTCTCCAATTAAGAGAATAGTCTATCATATCATCTATCAACGTTCCTTCCAATTGTTGAGTAAGGTCTCTACAATTTAATTGGTTCGGTTCAGTAAGGGCAATCTCAGGTTGTGTTTTATCTTCTTTAACTATTTCAGCAACAACCGTTCGGCAACCATTAGTTGCATTTATAACCGTTAGCTCGTAGGTACCTCCAGCATTTATCACAGGTGCTAAATCGATGGAATTATTAATAATATTGCCGTCTATAGTCGCCCATTCATACGAATATTCATTCCCAATACTAGTTCCTGTTGTACTAAGCGTCAATTCATTATTGCGACAACTAATAATATCATCTGCTTGAATTTTGACAGTTGGTGCTTCTAAATCTGCTAGTATTTCCGCAGTTGCAATGGTTTCGCATCCATTCGCATCCATTATACTCACTTCATATACTCCGCCTTCCAAATTAGTTGGGTCTTTCTTAATTCCTGCTCCATTATTCCAGGTATAAGCGTAACCGGGAGAACCACCTGCTACCTCTAAATTAATACTACCTCCATTTGGATTATAACAATTTGCCATTCCTTCCACTGTTACTTTGGTACTTAGAGGTGCTGGTTTGGTCAAAGTAAAGGATTTAGTATCCGTACAACCTAATTCATTACTAACGATTACTGCATATTCCCCTTCCTCTAGGTTTTCAATCTTACTACTTTCTGCGCCATTATCCCACGCAAAAGTATATTCACCACCAGCTTCATCCATCGTTAATTCAATAAATCCGTCTATGGTTTTATTACATTTTGGGTTACTAAATTTATATTCGATGACCACATTTGTTTCTATGATTTCTGCCATTCCTTCCCCTGTTCCCACACATCCACTAGAAGTCATACCTATAGCTTCATAAACACCTCCTCCTGTTTCTGGAAGAATGTAAGTAGCGGTTGGTATGTTGGAAATATTTCTGGTTTCTCCGTTATATTCATATTCCAAAGCATAAGGAGCACTACCCGTAAAGTTTACTTCTATTTCTCCTGAAGGCTCACCATTACAGACTACAACAGCCCCAGAGAGGGTCGCTATTTGTGGTTCTATACCAACGGTTACCTCTGCGATAGAGGCCGTTCCACATTCATCTGTAACCGTAACGAAATAAGTCGTGGCTTCATCAATAGAAGTAGATATAGTTTCTTCGGTAGCTTGGGTACTCCATTCATAAGTATATTCACCAACACCACCTTCTACCGTTGGTGTAATATTGACCGATCCACCTGGGCAGGTTGATAATTCATCAAAAGTAATAATGGGTTCCGCAGGTTCAGCAATGATTAATTCTGTTAGAATATCTTCACAAGTACAGGCAGACTCTAATTCAAAAATGATGGATTCTGGTCCTTCTGGTATCCCATCATCAAAAACAATTACAGGTACTTTGATACTATCTTGTCCAATTGGAATAATTACAGGGGATGGAATGGCAGAATAATCTACATTTGGTTGGGCCGTACTTAAATCTGAAATGGTAAATGGTACAACCTGAGGTTTACTTCGATCACTATCCTCTGTTCTTTTGAATACAAAAAAGGATTCTTGACAAGATTCATACACTAAATTGCTATCAGGAAAAGAAGCATTTGGAATTTCCGTAGCCAATTCTGCTGGATCCCCTAATTTAAAACTGTTTGCCGCTAAGAATACGGCTGAATCAAATTTTTTGTCTCCTACATCTCCAACGGCTAATTTGATGTGGTACGTTTCACAAGGGATTACGTCTGCCTCCGCAGTCAATACATCTGTAAAACCATCGTATTCCATTTCTCGTTTAGCAACGGCAGCTGCAAAAACTTCTCCTAAAGAACAATTCCCTAAGGCTCTTAATCCAGGGGTATTATTATTATAAAAAGGTCTATTATTTTGCCAATTTACAGAGTTAATTGATACAAAGGTATTAGTACCTGGTAATTTTGCAATATTAATTCCACCGTCTGTAAAAGGGCCATTAATACCAGGGCCGCTGATGAAAAACCCAAAAACATCGTTAAATTCGGAGTTAGAAAAATCGCAATATTCTTCGGACGCAAAAACATACTCAAAGCTAATCTTATCGGAAGTAGGCGTAAAATCAAATTCCAATACAGAAACGTCTGTAGTAGAAGTTATACTAGAACCTAATACTCTTAATAAGGTGTTCAAATCTTTATCTCCTTGGTTTCCTGTAAACTGAGTAGTTGTTCCTGTTTCTTGATTTGGGCCACTACATTTCTTCACATCCCCTGTTGCTAAAATGACGCCTTCGTCGAAACCAATAATTTCTCCTTGCGAAAAAACACCTTTGGCAATATCAGGCCCTTTAAAGGCCACATTCTCTACTTCATAGCAACCACCAGCCACAAAATATTCCTTAATCAAAATCTCCTCGTCCGTACCAGATTCTGCTCGTATAACTGGTTCAAATCGTGCCGCCGCTGAAGGTTCATAAGGACAAGTAATACATTGCGTAGAGGTTAAATAATTATTGACAACATTGTCTACACAAGGTGTTTTTAAGAATATTTTCTCTACAGAGCGGGTTGCTTTAAAATCTAATAAGAATAATTCCGCCGTTTCTCTAGAAATTTCGTAGGGAATATTCATGCTAGCAATAGGCAAACAGCTTTCAAAATCAGCTATGACAAATTGCACCATGTAGGTCTCCCCTGGTGTTAATTTACCAATAGTAATCGTTTTTTGAGGTTCGACTTGTATTACTTTTTGAAGGGGTTCGTTAACAATTAAAGATTCTGTAGGAGTTAAAGTTTGGGTAAAGAGGGGGAATGCCCCCCAAAGTAGGCAAAGAATGGTAATGGTAGTGTGTTTTTTCATGACAGGATTTCGGTTGCTGGTGTAAAATGGTGTAAAAAGCATATTTCATTTGTGAAGATATAGGACAATGCCTACCTTCCACATTTTAAGTGCAGGTAAATATGCCAGTAGTTTACATATCTCTTTTTTTCAATATCAAACAGTATGATTCCGTATCTAAAAATAGAAAATGCCACCTTTGCACATGCCCAAAAAAAGTTTTTTCACAACCTAAATTGGACCATTAATCAAGGCGAGAACTGGATTATTACAGGGAAAATTGGTTCAGGGAAAACGAGTTTAGTCCAAGCTTTGGCAGGAAAATATTATTTAACCCAAGGCCAATTAATCTATCCGTATTTGGAAACTACCCTCCCAGCAATTAAATCAACTTATGAGCTGAAAAGGAAATGTATTAAGATTGTGTCTTTTAAAGATGACTCTAGAGTCTTTGACCCCCACTCGTTCTTTTATTCTCAGCGATTTAATTCTTTTGCTGCGGATGGAACCATTACAGTTTGGGAGTATTTAATGGAAGCAGGATTTTCAGAATATAAAAAGGAACATGTTGATTTAATCAAACGGACGGGTGTTTTTGAATTACTAGATTTGGAGCGCATCAAGCTGTCAAGTGGGCAATCTCGAAAATTATTGATTACCAAAGCCATTTTACAGCAACCGAAGTTATTAATCATTGATAACCCTTATATGGGTTTGGATGCTAAAAGCAGACAGGAATTTAATGAATTATTAGATGATTTGGTTAAAAACGAAGGAATTCAGTTGATTTTAGCAGGTCAATACGATGTGTTACCTACCTGCATTTCCCATGAACTTGAATTGGATAAGTTTAATATTATCTACGAAGGAAAAGTTAGACCTAAAACAATTACCAAACAATCCGTTCCTGCTTCTCCTCCTTTCGGTAAACACTTTTCTTTATTGTCTCCACAAGAATTAGTAGGTGCTAAAGCAGAAATGGTAATAAAAATTAAGTCAGAAATTATTAAAAAAGTAAAATTAATTTATAAAAAACCTAATAATTATAACGACTGGCATATTATTTTTTCTTTAAAAAAAAGTTCTGTCGCCTATTATGGCAAAAAAGTGTTGGATACTATTAATTGGGTGGTAAAGCCAGGAGAAAAATGGGCTTTATTTGGTGCCAATGGGTCTGGAAAATCGACTTTATTGGCTTTACTTTTTGGAGACCATCCACAAGCTTATGCCAATGAGATTCATCTTTTTGATCAGAAAAGGGGTGTTGGGCAGAATATTTGGGATATCAAAAAACGGACAGGTTTTACTTCTTCCGAATTACATTTCTTTTTTAATGCTGAGTTAACCGCAGAAGAAACGATTATTACAGGCTTATTTGACCACGTTTATTTAAAAAGGAAACCATCAGAAAAGGAACAAGTACTAGTTGATTTATTTATGGACTACTTTGAGGTGACGCCTTTAAAGAGTCGTTCTTTCCAAAAATTGTCAACGGGTGAGCAACGCATTATGTTATTGATTCGTGCCTTGATTAAAAATCCGCCACTTATTTTATTAGACGAGCCTTTTCAAGGCTTTGATTTAGCAACCATTCAATTTGCAAAAAAATTATTAAATGAAATTTTAAGTCCACAGCATACTTTGGTTTTTATTACCCATTATGAGCGGGAGATACCTGAGATTGTTAGGGAAAGATTTGTTTTGTGATCGAATAAAGAACAAATTGAAAAAACATTAAGTAGACATAGGGGAATACCATTTCTCAATAGTCTAGTTATAGAATCTAATAAATTTAACATAGGTTAAAAAATAAGATTCGCAAAGTAAAAGTCATTTATCCGACGTTTTAGAAAAACAAATTTCCTAATTAAAACCCGTAAATATGAAAAAGTTATTACTCGTTCTGTTACCACTTACCTTTTTTGTCCTTCAATCCTGTAACAAAGATTTCGGTTCTGTAGAAGTTTCTTATAAAAAAGCAACTGCTGTTTATGGAGATTTAGCAGCCATTAGAAATACGCCTTTGATGGAAGGGGCCAGATCAATTACGGATGCAGGAAAAATCTTTGTTGCCGAAAATTTATTATTAATAGGCGAAGAAGGAGACGGCATTCATATTGTCGATAACACCGATCCTAAAAACCCAGCTAACTTATCTTTTATGAATATTCCTGGCAATCGAGAATATTATGTAGCAGGGAATGTTCTTTATGCAGAAAGTCATTACGACCTCTTAAAAATTGATATTTCTAATAAAAGTCAACCAAGGATAGTTTCCAGAGTAGAAGACGCTTTTGCGACCTCTGATAATTTCAAAAATGATAAAGGAGAAATATTAATTAAATTTAATTTTGAAGATATTACAGAAAAAGTATCCGAAGATAGTGAAATCTATCAGCAACTTTGGGGGCATCAAGAAATCTATTACTATGATTTTGCCAATCAATTAATTCCACCATCTCAAGTACCCGTTTCTTTTGCAGGAAATAGTAGTGCTTCTGTTGGTTCTGTTAATAGAATTGCAGCAACCAAAGGGCATGTCTATGTCATTAATACCAATGCGATTCACCCTTTTGAAGACAATGGTGATTTGACGGCTTTTGAAAAAATATGGTCAGTCGGTGGGATGGAAACAATCTATCCAGATGGGGATAAATTATACATTGGTACACAGCAATCTATGGAAATTTTTGACATCAGAAATCCTGCACAACCACAATGGACTGCTAGTTTCCAGCACGCTAACTCTTGTGACCCTGTACTACCTTGTGGTGATGTCGCTTATGTTACCCTACGTACAGGTGATGTTGGGAATTGCCCTGGAGATGAAAATGCTTTATTAGTTTTAGATGTAAAAACTTCTAATCCTACGCAACTACAAGAAATTGAAATGGAAAGTCCATTCGGTATGACCATAGTTGGCAGCAAGTTATATGTAGGAGAAGGTAGCAATGGCTTAAAAGTCTTTAATATCGAAGATAAGCAAAATATTACTTTAGATACTTGGGAGCCAAATATCGAAGCTTATGATATTATACACCACCCAACCAATCCAAATTTAATCTTGATTGCCGGACCAGTTGGTATTAGTCAATATGAGATTGAAGGAGATGCTACTTTTTCATTATTGAGTACAATGGCGCTTTAATACCTTTACTAATCCAACCCAATGAATAGATATAAAACGTTTATCCTATTTTCCCTTTTTTGCTTAAGTACTTGTCTTTGTTTCGGACAAAAAAGAACAGCCAAAAAAGAAACGACTAGAGCAATTATCCAATATAGTGACGGATCTGTTTTTATTGGTCAAATCATTTATGAAGGGGCTTTAGACATGAAAATGGTCTTAACGACTCAGGATACGGTTACGCTTAATAAGGTCTATATCAAACGAATTAGGCGAACAGATAAAAATATTTCCTTATATAATAGCGCTAAATTCCATTACACCAAAGGTGTCTTTTATTCTTTGCAATTCGGAGGTAGTCTAGTAAATGATGGAAGTAATTCAACTGGTCAAATTGAAGCTATTATAGGTTATCGTTTTAGTAAAAAATTGGCCGCAGGTATTGGGATTGGTAGTAGTATTAATTCTACTTTCTCTTTCGGGACTTGGATAGATGCCAATGCGATTCCTGTTTTTGCATATGGTCGGTATTATCCTATAGATAAAAAAGTAAGACCTTTTGTAGCAGGTAAGTTAGGGTGGGCATTTCCAGACCAAAATGCTTTTGGTGGAGATCATCAAGGCGGGGTATTAATTCAACCAGAAATTGGGATCAATTTTGCCTCTCGACGTCGGATGCGTTTCTTAATTACCCTTGGCCAACAAATTCAAAATATTAGAGGAGAAAATCTTGATTTTGATGCTTTTGGAAACCGAATCGAATCAAAATATAAACTTTGGTTTAATCGAACGGTATTGAAGATTGGTTTTGAATGGAAATAGGTTAGCTTTGGCGTATGAATTCGCCGGTATGTTTTTATCAAAAAATCGGGGGTATATAAAGCTACTTCAGTTTTACGTCAGGAGCGAGACGGATGTTTATACACCCACCAATTAGCTTCGATTGGGAGGTCATCTTTGCCTCCCACATAAAAATTATCCATTTTGATAAGTTTTAGTGATAAAATAATTTGTAGGAAAGCATTTTTTAATTGTAGCTTTAGCACTTCTTCTAAAGGATTAGAAAAAATGGTATTTATAAAATTGCGCTACAATTATAACCAATTTAGGTAAGGTGTAATTTTCCTAATTATAAAACAAATTGTTACTTAACTTAGTTCCTTAATATGCTACTTTTTAGTAATGCTTTACTAAAAATATCCAGTAGCCAATTAGCTGAAATTTTGTAATCTATTACAAACAGGATAATTTTATGAAAATTCAAGGAAAAGCTTACCAAACAATTTGGCTCAAAGAAGATAATCCTGCCATCGTACAAATCATTGACCAACGGGCATTACCCCACCAATTCATTATTGAAGACATTCATTCTTGTGAAGCAATGGGGATTGCCATTAAGGACATGCACTTAAGAGGTGCTCCTTGCATTGGTGCAGCTGCTGCTTATGGCATGTATCTAGCAGCATTAGAAGCTCCAGACAATGGTTTTGCCAATTATCTACAACAAAAAGGGGCTTATTTAAATCAGACTCGACCAACTGCCGTTGATTTAGCTAATACTATTCGAGCTGTTTCAAGACGTTTAGTTACTACTAAAACAAAGAATGAAGCGGTAGAAGCCTGCTTAACTTATGCAAAAGAGGCTTGTGCGGAAAGTGTAGAACATTGCCGACTGATTGGGCAACATGGACTAGAAATCATCAAAAAATTATATGCGGCTAAACCAAATCAACCCGTCAATATTTTAACCCATTGTAATGCGGGTTGGATGGCATGTGTAGATTATGGGACAGCCACTTCACCCATTTATGCTGCCCATGATGCGGGGATTCCTGTGCATGTTTGGGTAGACGAAACGAGGCCTCGAAATCAAGGCGCTAGAATCACCGCTTTTGAATTGTTAAATCATGGCGTACCTCATACCGTTATTCCTGATAATGTTGGGGGGCACTTGATGCAGCACCAACAAGTCGATATGGTAATTGTTGGAAGTGACCGAACGACTAGAACTGGCGATGTAGCGAATAAAATTGGCACTTATTTAAAAGCCTTAGCCGCTAAAGATAATGACGTGCCTTTTTATGTAGCCCTTCCCCACTCTTCTTTTGATTGGTCGATTCGAGATGGCGTGAAAGAAATTCCTATTGAAAAAAGAGGGACTAATGAAGTAAGCTATATCCAAGGCAAGGCAAAAGATGGGACTATTCAGCAAGTGCTATTAACACCAGAAGAAAGCCCAGCTATGAATTATGCGTTTGATGTGACGCCAGCTAATTTGGTCACAGGCATCATCACAGAAAGAGGAATTTGTGCAGCAAATGAACCAGCTATTTTGGCACTTTTCCCAGAATACAAGTAACAAAGTGTAATTTTTACACTAATTCTTTTCAAAACTTTTGACAAAGCAGCGAATATTTGCTAATTTTCGCTTTCAATGAAAAATACAAGCAAAACATTAGGCATAAAAACGGGAACATTAACGGCTTTTGATAATTTTTTTAAAAGTGCTTTCACCGTCGATAATATTATTTTTGGGTTTGATGAAACAGATTTAAAGGTATTGCTCATTAAAAGAGGTGAAGTGCCATTTAAAAATCAATGGGCCTTACCGGGAAATTTTGTACATCAAGACGAAAATTTAGATGCAGCAGCAGGACGAGTTTTAGATGAATTAACTGGTTTAAAGAAAGTTTATTTAGAACAAGTAAGTACTTTTGGTCGAGTGGATAGGCACCCTTTTGGACGGGTTATTACTATTGCTTATTATTCTTTAATCAAGATTTCAGATTACCGATTACATGCTTCTTCTATTGCAAAAGAGGTCGCTTGGTTTTCTATCGACGAAGTAAAAGAATTAGCCTTGCCTTTTGACCACGCAGAGATTTTTGCCGCTTGTTTCGATCGATTAAAATTAAATATCAAACGACAACCTGTCGGTTTTGAGTTACTCCCTCCAAAATTTACCCTTACCAAATTACAACATTTATATGAAGCCATCTTAGAAGAAAAATTAGACAAGCGAAATTTCAGAAAGAAAATCCTCTCTATGAATTTATTGATAGATTTGGAGGAATTGCAAGCAGGTGTAGCACATCGTCCCGCTAAATTATTCAAATTTGACCCTGATCGGTACAATAGTTTATACGAGGAAGAAGGATTTCATTTTGATGTTTCTCCTTCTAAAAATAAAAAGAATGGGAAGTCTTAATTTTTAATAGACTTGTTACTTAGGTAATTAACTGATTATCAATAGACTGTGAACCGAAATATTTTACTAGAGAACTGATATTAGTCTAATAACCAATATTCTATGTTTTCAAGCCTATGTTTTAGTTATGCTAAAATACTTTGGCATACCATTTTACAGAGGAATACACCCTTTTTAAAGAGTAACAAGTCTAATTAAAAATGTAGGCAATTAAGTAAATCTGAACCTTCAAAGTCATGAAGAGGCGGCATATTATTATATCGCTCATTTATGTTTCTAAACCTAAGTTATCCAAGCCTTCAGGGCTAGATTCTGTAGGTTTCAGTACATTTTCCTAGGGTTTTCGCCCTAGGTTTTAATATCTCTTCCCCGTTGGGGCTATATGTATATAAGTACCAACACACAATTATTATTAATTTTCAGCGGCTTCTTTTTCCGCTATTTTCCTCTAAAAAATCCAGCCGTAGCGGTGCTATGGCTGGATTTTTTAAAGAAAACTACCGAAAAAATAATCTCCCTGAAATTTTAAACTAATTATGAGTTGGTACTTATATCATAGATTTTTTAAATTTAGCTCTTCCCATAATATTATGACCAGATGAAATCATCTTGAACTCCCTTTTCTTTGCACAGAAACTATTATTTACTGCTTAAAACCAGCCTTCCTTTCAACCGCTTTAAAAACACGTAAAAAATTGTCACCCCAGATTTTCTTTATATCTTCTGCAGTATATCCCCTACGAACTAATCCAATCGTTACATTCAGCGCATCAGCTGCATCTACATAACCATCAATTCCGCTTCCATGGTTAAAATCCGTTCCAATCCCTACATGATCAATACCAATTCTTTTCACCACATAGTCTATATGATCAATCAGATTATCAACATCGGCTGGACCTATAATATCACTAATAGACTTTAGAAAAGCATACCTTTTAGTCAAGTCTTCTATTTCCCAATACAACTCAAAAGGGTAAGAATATTTTTCACTCACTCCCGCGGCACGACGCGCAGCCTCAATTTCGGCTATTAAATTTGGATCAGAATAATCTAATAGATAAGCACGAAAAGGAGCAATGTGTACAACTCCGCCATTTTTTCCTATTAAGTCAATTTCTTCATCTGAGGTATTTCGAGTTACATCAGAAATAGCTAACACATTGGAATGACTGGCAATCACAGGTGCGGTTGTTAAAGCAAGTGTCTGTAAAGTCGCAGCTTTCGACAATTGAGAAACATCAATAATGGCACCTAATTGGTTGATGCGCTTTACGGCTGCTTTTCCTAAAGCTGATAAGCCGCCATGTTCCGCATCTGGTTCGTATTCCCCCGTTTTTCCATCAAAAAAAGGTCGGGAAGAGTCTGAAAAATCATTATGCCCTAGATGATTGAGACCAAATAATCGAACGCCTGCATTATAAAAAGAATCAATTGTGGTTACTTCTTTTTCTAGGGATCTAGCATTTTGAAAACCCAAAACATAAGCTATCTGACCATTTGCTTTTGCCTTCACCAAATCTGAAGCAGATTTAACTAAAACAACTGCCCCATTACTTTCTTTTATTAATTGATTAACTATGGTTAGTTTTTCGTTGGCTTCAGTTCTAGCAGCTGCATCTCCTTCCGCTGTTCTTGGTCCAGGAGAGACAGCAACGGACATTACGACTGCGTCTACTCCACCAGCTTTTAACTTTGTTAAATCTACCTTAGACAATCCATCTGCACTTAAAAAGGTAGGGGAAATAGTTGGAGTGGCAATATCCGCATGCGCATCCAAGACCAAAGCTTGTCGATGAATTTTTTCTGCCAACTTTACCATTTCTTGCTCCGTCATTTTCATTGGAACATCTTGAATGACAGAATTAGTGCTTTTACAGCAAAAAAAAGCGATCGAACAACATAAAATCAATGGTTTCCACAAAAATGAAAATAGAACGGAAGGAGTAGATTTAGGCATAGGTCATACTTAAAAGAAAATTTGAAGAAACCTAAAGGTAATAAAATTCATTAAAGAGTGCCTAGAACAAGAGACTCAGGTGAGAAATTTTACGATATAGCAATAAATCTATTCAAATTTTAAAAAATTGAATTTAAGTTCCAAACGAAATCGTATAAAAGGATCTTTTGATTGATAATATCCTTCCGTTAAAACTATCCAAGAATGGGGAGAACTCCCATCTGGATTAAAAAAAGGCGGTAATGCCCATGATGGTATTGAACAACCATTTAGGCAGGTATTTAATTCTACAAAATTTTTCGTAAACCCAAAGGAACAATCAAAACTAATCTTTTTATTTTTAAATAAATTCATTCGTCCTAAAGCAAAATATAGAGAATATAACTGTTGATTTCCTGATACCTTATGTTCTTGAGATCCACCATTTCCAGTACCAAGATCATAGAAAATTTTAAAATTATCCCTAAATTTACTCTTTCTATAGAAACCTTTTATTTCTATAAAGCTAGATGGAAACGCTTTAGGTTGTAGATGAAAATATTGCCTTAATCCAATACCTGTATTCCATCCAAGAACATTTTTCGTTGGTAAAATAGCAGGTGTACTCCTAAACATTCCAGAATTACTATGTGTCTTTTCCAGATTATCATAAAAATAATCTTTGTGATGGATTCCTAAATTCACAAGAAAACTAGTATTTTTAAAAATAGGGGTTTCACTTTCTAAAGTAAACCTGCCCATATATATTAAATCTGATAAATTTGCTTTGAATAACATTTTATAATCACTTATATTTTGTCCATTCAAACCACTAGATAAGGAAAGAAAAAGAATTGAAAAGGATAAAATTTTTAATTTCATTTTAGGCATTTAGCTTAAGATAATACGATTTTTTAATTTTAAAATCAACAATAGTATCGAACTAAACAAGCAATTATACTTCCCACCAATTATTTCTGGAAAGAATTGTAAGAAAATATTAGTAAAAATGTAATTAGCCTTTTATGCTTTTAACCTCAGATTTCTATCTTTGTGATTGGATTCTTCACGAAAATCTGTTAAACTATCAAAACTATATGCTAAAAAAAGGAATCATAACATTCGGTTGGTTAATTTTATTATTAACCATTAGCCACACTTCTCTATTTGGTCAATTTAATCAAACCATTCAAGGTAAATGGGATTTGGTGATTGAAAAAGATGGTCAACAATTACCCTCTTGGTTAGAAATTTATAAATCAGGTAGAGAGACGTTAGTAGGTCGTTTTGTCTATGCCTTTGGAAGTGCTAGGCCTGTAGCCGAATTTAAAATCACAGGAGAAAAATTCAATTTCTCTATTCCGCCTCAATGGGAAGGTGGAGAAATGGACATGGCATTTGAAGGCTGGTTGAATGGCAATGGTCTAAAAGGAACTATGCGCTATGTGGATGGGAAAACGTATAATTGGACAGCAGTAAGAGCGCCTAAATTGGTCGCTACTAAAAATCCAAAGTGGGGCGAACCAATCCAATTATTCAACGGGAAAGATTTAAGTGGATGGAAAGCAATGGGCGAAAATCAATGGGTGGTTAAAAATGGCATTTTAACCAGTCCAAAAAGTGGGGCGAATCTAGTAACGGAGGAAAAATTCAAAGATTTCAAATTGCATGTTGAGTTTCGCTATCCAGCGGGTAGTAATAGCGGTGTTTACCTAAGAGGCAGATACGAAGTACAGATTGAAGATAATAAAGGAAAAGACCCCTCTAGTACTTTATTTGCAGGTATTTATGGCTTTTTGACGCCGAATGAAATGGTAGCTAAAAAGGCAGGCGAATGGCAACAATATGATATTACCTTAATTGGTCGAAGAGTGACAGTAGTTGCCAATGGCGTTCCTGTTATCGTTGACCAAACGATTCCTGGTATTACAGGTGGCGCATTGGATAGTAAGGAAGGAGAAGCAGGTCCCTTTTTTATTCAAGGCGATCATGGCCCGATTGAGTACAGAAATATCATAGTCACCCCAAAGATAGAAGAAGCGCCTGCTACTAAAAGCCTATTTAACGGTAAAGATTTGACGGGTTGGCACGTAGATGTTCCAGAAATGGATACCGTACCAAGTGCCATCAATCCCTTCATTGTTAGAGAAGGGAACTTAGTAAGTTTGGGCACTCCTCAAGGACATTTGATTACAGATGCGGAATATGAGAACTATAGATTGGAAGTAGAATACAGATTTCCTAGTAAACCTGGAAACTGTGGGGTCTTAGTGCATGCTTCTACGCCTCGATCCTTGTATAAAATGTTTCCAAAATCTATTGAAGTACAAATGATGCACGAAAATGCAGGTGATTTTTGGGTAATAGTTGAGGATATTCAAGTAGGCAACATGGTAGAAAGAAGAGGGCCAAAAGAGAAATGGGGCATTACAGAAGGTAAAAAACGAAGAATATTAAATCTTACAGATGGTACAGAAAAACCGTTGGGAGAATGGAATAAGATGACGGTTGAATGTTTGGATAAAGAAGTAAAGGTTTGGCTAAATGGTGTTCTGGTGAATCATGGGTATAATGCAACGGTTCATCAAGGCCAAATTGGGGTACAAGCAGAAGGATCGGAAGTGGAGTTTCGGAAATTATTCTTAACGCCTATTTCCGTTTTGAGTAAATAAGACGGTATACGGTTAACGGTGCATGGATGACGGTAAAATCCTAGTAATTTTGGTTAGACACAGTTATTTAAACAGCCCCGCAAATTAATTTAAAAGAATGGAGCCCAGAGAAACGAGAATAAAGATAGTACAACAGTTTTCTCTATTCTTGCTCCTCTATTCTACACTAACTGATTTTCCTTTCTACGACCAAAATACCACATCATAAACCCACCAGGCAGGAACATCATCAAACCGTAAATAGCAGCAGGCAAAGACATTTCATTTTGTTGTAAAATACTATTAGCAATAACTATAGCTAAAGCACTATTTTGGATGCCTGATTCAATGGAAATAGAAATGCTTTGCGACAAATTAAGTTTAAATAATTTAGCGGTTAAGAATCCTAAGCCCATTGTCACCACATTCAGTAGTAAACTTACACTACCAAATTCAAAAAGGTATTTTTCCAAAATATCTGTATTGGTTACAATAATACTTATAAGAATGAGTAAAAAAATAACGGAACTGAAAATTCTAGTAGGTTTATCCATTTTTTCAGAAAAATCTGGAAAGAAATGTCTGATCAACATGCCAATAGAAACAGGAATTACTGTAATGACTAATATTTGAGCAATGGTTGGAATTATTGGAAGATTAATGGTTTGCCCTTCTCCAACAAAATGGACCAAGGCAAAAGAGACGATTAATGGAATCGTCAATACAGATATAAAGCTACTTATAGCCGTTAAAGTAATAGATAAAGCAGTATCTCCTCGACTTACATGGGTTATTAAATTGGATGTTGTTCCACCAGGACAAGCGGCCAATAACATAAAGCCAACTGCTACCATAGGAGATAGATTCAAGAAACTAATAATTGTAAAAGCAATAATGGGTAAAAAAATTAACTGGTTCGTCAATCCTATCACAGTCGCTTTAGGATAGAGGGCTATTCTTTTAAAATCATCTATCACTAACGACAAGCCCATTCCTAACATAATAATAAATAGAGAAATGGGGAGGATTACTAAAGTTAAAACCGAATCTTCCATATTTTGTAAAGTCGTGTTATCTAAAACGCACAATATAGATCAATTCTTAAACTTTTTACTTTTTTAAACAATCCTTCCTTTATTTTATTTACCTAGTGGTTCAAGATATAGGTAATTGAAATTCGACTCATAAATAATCAATCGTTTATCCTGAATTCAAACCATTTGCCCTTCACCTTAAGCGGTTTGCTGAGTAGTAACAAAAATTCATCAATATATTAAATCAAAACATGGTAAATAAAATCTGGTTGCTTGTCAAAATCCTATTGGCATTATTCATTATCTATGCGGGCGCACAACATTTTATCAATCCTGACTTCTTTTTAAAAGTAATCCCCCCTTTTTTAATGAAATTTGGTTACCCAATTGTTTATATTTCTGGGGTAATCGAGATGGTAATTGGTCTATTTATGCTGACCAATAAATATCAAAGAATTGGTTCCCTTTCTTTTATGTGGTTAATGCTTTTCTTTTTACCACTACATATTTGGGATGTCTTTGCAGAAAATCCGTTTACAGGTAATCAGCAAAATGCTTTAATAAGATTAGCTATACAATTTGTCCTTATCGGCTTGCCTTGGAAATTGAAAAATCTTTATGCGGGTGGTTGACCTTCAGTCAACCTATTATCCATTCGGTAGTAATGATTTTAGGTTGACTGAAGGTCAACCATCCGCATAAAAATCCTCTCTCATTATAGCAAAGAAAACATTTTCACTATCTTGCGAAAATATTTAAAATTCAAAACTAATCGTTATCAAAACTAATAAATGGGACCACTAAAAGGAATTAAAGTTATTGAAATGGCAGGTATTGGCCCGGGGCCATTTGCAGGCATGTTATTGGCAGATATGGGCGCAGAAGTAATTTCTGTAGAACGCAGATCCGACCCCAACAAACGCAGATTGCCCGATTGTAGTCGTAGAGGAAAACGTTCCATTGCTTTGAATTTAAAAAGTGAGGAAGGCATTACTACCTTATTGCAATTAGTAGATAAAGCAGACGTGTTATTTGAAGGATTTCGTCCAGGTGTAATGGAAAGATTAGGTATTGGACCAGACGTTTGTTTAGTAAGAAATTCTAAACTGGTCTACGGACGGATGACAGGCTGGGGGCAAACAGGGCCTTTAGCACAAGCTGCTGGACATGATATTAATTATATTTCTCTTTCTGGTGCTTTATATGCAATGGGTAGGAAAGACGAAAATCCTGTCCCACCCTTAAATCTAGTCGGTGATTATGGTGGCGGAACAATGTTTTTGGTCATGGGTATTTTAGCCGCTTTATTAGAAGTGAAAACCTCTGGGAAAGGACAAGTCGTCGATGCTGCTATGACAGAAGGTTCAGCTAACCTAATGGCGATGTTTAATTCCTTACATGCAATGGGCATGTGGTCACCTAAAAGAGGCATTAATTTGTTAGATACTGGCGCTCATTTTTATGATACTTTTGAAACGAAAGATGGAAAATATGTGTCTATTGGGTCTATTGAACCTCAATTCTATGCTTTGTTGATGGAAAAAGCGGAATTGGATAAAGAAATATTCGGTTTTCAGATGAATCAAAAGGAATGGCCGAATTTGAAAGTAAAATTAGCAACCGTCTTTAAAGCAAAAACTAGAGATGAATGGTGTGCGATTATGGAAGGTACAGATGTTTGTTTTGCGCCCGTTTTAGATTTTCTTGAAGCGCAACAACATCCTCATAATGTTGCTCGAAAGGCTTATATCGACGTTGATGGGGTGATCCAACCTGCTCCAGCACCTAAATTTAGTCGCACAGCAAGTGAAGTACAATTTGGTTCACGTGCTGCGGGAGAGGATACGGCGGCGGTTTTGAAGGATTGGCTATCATAGAAGTCAGATTGAAAAATAAATTTTTCTGTCAGAGGTCAGATGACTAAGCGTCACAATCCTGAAGTTTAGCTATTTGAATGGATTTATTCTGACTTCTGACAGTTTATAAAATAAACGGTCTGACTTCTGGCTTCTCTCTTTACAAATCCCGTTTCCGCAACAACCAATAACACACTCGAATATTAAAAGCCAACCAACCCAAAACAATCAGTACTTCCTTCAAAGAAACATAATCTTGAATTTCTTGTAATGCCCAACGCTGGTAAGGCAAATGAATTAGGTTATTCAAGGCTCGGATAGGGAAAAATCCAGCTGCTTTATTTAGTATAACAGGCATACAGGCATACTCCGTTAAAAAGTCTGGAAAATTCATTAAAAATAAGGTCAATAAGGGTTCAAAAGCCAAAGTATACATCATTAAAGTGACAATGACGATGCCTGACCGCCGAATAATTAGAGTTAATAAAAAAGCAAAAGTAAGGTAAGTAATTACCTCTAAGCAGTAGGCAAACAAAAATTGAGTAGAGTCTAGAATAGAGTTATAACTTTCAGTATGTCCAAAGATCAGCCCTGTTACAATTCCCAAAACAAATAATAAAAGGGTCGCTGCTCCTGCCAATGCACCAATTAGCAATAGTTTTGAAATGAGCCAGTCCTTTTTACTCATCCCATCAATAATATTTTGCCTTAAGGTTCGGTGACTCGTTTCATTCGCAATCGAAATAACGATGATGAACGCTAAAAATAATTTGAACCACGTCGCTATATAAGTAATGTTTTGCCAGATGTCTGGAAAATCATAAAAAGGAAACATGGTTGGATCAAAACCATTAAAATTAGCACCCTCTTTTTTTAAAAAATCAAAAAAGAAATGTACGCCAATACAAATTAAAGTCACCATAACGCTGTACAGTCCCGTTAAGATCCAAAACGGTCGATAGTGCTTCAATTTCAACCATTCTATTTGTAATAATCGCTTCATTTTTCAGCTAATATTTTAAGGAATTGTTTTTCTAAACTTCCCTCTCGTTCTATCAAATGGTTAATAATGATTTTTTTATCAAAAAGATGCTGACTGATGTCCTTCGTCGTAATTTCAGGTAGAGCGGTCAATAAACATAAACTATCTCTGATTTCTAGTTTTGTGATGCCTTGATAATTGCTAAAAGCGTTTTGCAAAACGGCTAAGTCATCTGCTCCTACTGCTACTATTCGTTGGTCTGACAAAGCTTCTTTTACATTTCCTTGGAATAATTTTTTTCCTTTTCTAAGCACCATAAAATCGGTACAAACCTTTTGTACTTCATCCAATAAATGACTAGCAAAAATGATTGTTTTTCCCGACCTAGCAATTTCCATGACTAACTCCCTAATTTCCACAATCCCCTGAGGATCAAGTCCATTGGTCGGCTCATCTAAAATCAACACAGGTGGATTTGCCAATAGTGCAGCGCCTATTGCTAAGCGTTGTTTCATGCCTAAAGAATAAGTCTTGAATGGATCATTTCTTCTTTCGTACAAGCCAACGGTTCTAAGGGTCGGCTCAATATTTTTAGAAGAACACTTTTTGATTTTAGCCGCCACACTTAGATTTTGCTGTGCCGTCATATAGGGATAAAAACAGGGAATTTCTAAGATAGCGCCTATCTGCCTTCTACTTTCTGCGGATGGAGGTTTTTCAAACCAATGAAATGAGCCAGAGGTAGGTTTGAGTACACTTAGAACCATCCCTAAAGTAGTCGTCTTCCCACTACCATTTGGGCCTAACAAACCAAAGACCATTCCTTTTTGAATATCAAAATTGAGTTGATCTAAGGCGGTCAGTCGGTTGTATTTTTTCGTTAAATTTTGGGTGCTTAATACTGTCAATGATGCTATTTTTTAGGATTTTGTCTGTTATCAATTATTTTTTTAAAAGGCAAAGCGCAAATAAAAAGATGTAAATTTGTTAAACCATCAACTATTCTAAAATTTACTCATTCATTAATTCCATCATTTACTCATTCTTCATACTATCCAAACGAATGCTATCTGCTTGCATTTTAGCTTCAGTTGCTTCTTTTTTTTGTCTTTCTTCCCATTCTTCTCGTCTTTTTTCTCGCCGAATTCGATCCTCATCCTCCCGCTGAATCATACTCACGATATAACCCAAACCATTATTCATAGTCGAATCTTGGGTCGTCATTTTTTCGTAAATATCAGGTAATTTCATTAAATCAATCGTTCCTTTTAGGTTAAAGATATAATGTCTATCTGCATAACTGGCTAAGCCAATCATATCTTGTTCTGCGGGTTTACCCAATACTTGAAATTCATTTCCATCACCATCCCAAATAATAAATTCTTCATAATCTTCCTCTTTTAATAACCTTTCAGCTATATCAAAATAATCGCTTGTGGTAAAATTACTTGGATTCATTAGGTAAAAATGCAACTTTTCTACGCCTCTGACCATTTCATTATACCCTGGATCATCGTCTAAATTGATCATGCGAAGCGTACTGGGCGTAAAAAACAAATGTAATTGTATGGCGTTACTATCCTTCAATTCACGCAAAACATTATTTTGGGCAGTTATAGGAAAACCACCAATTATCATCAATAATCCAAGAAAAAAAAGCTTCATAAATTGTAATTAGTCGTTAGTTGATTTGTTCGTCTCAACGTACCTATGGCACGAATTTTAAAGGTATGAATTTATATAAAATTGTCGAATAACTTCTATCCAAAGGTATCCATAAATCTTACTTTTTTAAAACAAAACCTACAAACCACTACTTTTTATCGACCAATGAATCCAGTAATAAAACACAACCTAATCAATTGACTATCAATTACATCAAACAAAAAACAAAAGCGCTTATCAGGTACAAATTACCCAATAAACGCTTTTTATTTATAGAAAAGAATATTTTATTTTTTCTTACTATCCTTATCTAAAGCTTGAAACGCTTCCATGCCATTAATCTTTAAAACTCTAGATAATTTAGCAATGGTATTTAAATCAATTTCTCCATAAAGCGTCATGACCATGAAATTTTCATTCCCACCAATAATCATTAACAATTCACTAATTTGATCACCTTCTTCTCGAATCATAAATTGTACATTCTCTCCAGCATCTTCTACGGTCATCAACTCTTCGTATCCACCGTCTTTTTGAATTACATCAACTGCATCAAAATATAGTGTTTTGCTATTTTCTGAATTATTTTTAACTATGGCTTTGATGCCTTTTAGCTTAGACATCGCTTTCAAAATTTCTTCTTCATCCGCATCTTCTGCTTCTATTTCTGTAAATAACGAAAACATTCTACTCGTTACCGTTACTTTGGTAAAACTTGTATCTCTTTGAAATTTAGAAAAATGCTTGGTAATGGCATTATTCTGAGCTTGCAAACTAACGGCAAAAAGCCCTACAAATAAAAAAACGATTACTTTCTTCATGATTTATTTTAGATTTTTATTTTTTAAAAAAAGGGTGAATGTTGTTTTAAAAATGGTTTAATCTTTCACATTTAACTTCAATTTCAAAAAACAGTCGTCCAAATTGAGGTTGAAGTTGAGGTTGATTTTTTAATTGTTAGTGGGTTTAACAATCTTAAAGTTTTTATAAGTACCAGCCGCATCCGTAATTCTTAAAAAGTACGTTCCACTTGGTAATGTTTTTAAGTCTAACTTTTGTGGTAAATTAACTTTACCTAAAGCCTGAATTTCTTTTCCTAATAAAGAATAAAAACCAACCGTCATTTCTGCGGAAGCGCCATTATCCGTTGCAATATTAATGTAATCTGTCGTAGGATTTGGAAAGATATTTAATTTAAGATCATTGATACTTACTTTAGATAAAGCTGTATTTGCTGTATTTCCTTGTTGAATAGTTGGGCTAAAAACAATTTCTTCGCCGTGAAGATTATTAAAATTACCTAACCAATCTCCTCCCCCATTTTTCATAACATCCATCATTTTAGACAAACTAGATACGTCAATATTTCCATGTAAGGAAGCAATGACAAAACTTTGATCTGCGTGAACGATTGCCAAAAATTCTTGTATACCTTCCTCGTTTTCTCGAAGCATAAAACGAACATCATTGCCTTCCGTTTCTAGTATAACCAAATCTTCATAATCTGCATCTGGAATCAATTTATCCATTGCTTCACGATAATATTCTGGGCCAATCGCCGTTTTTTTATTCGCTAAAACCTTGATGCCATCAATATTCGCAAGTGCGTTTAATACTCTCTGTTCTTCTGTATCCTCCGTTTCAATTTCCTCTACTAAATCAAAAGTCTTTTCTGTTACCTCAAATTTTTCAAAAGCAGGGTTGTCATAATGGGCTTTAAAATACTTGTCAATCGCATTTTGTTGGGCATAAATGGATAAGCTTAATACAGTTAATAAACCTAACACTATTCCTTTTTTCATGATACTAAAATTTTAATTATTTAATCGGGTGAATTCTTACTTTGAAATTTCTGTTGCGAATAAAATAGCTTGTTTAAATTGCCCCACGAATTTATTATTGTGGATGTTTTCATTTCAAGAATTAGCTTTCCTTTTTTTCTTGAATTTTAGTTCTAGTTTCTTCAAATTTATTTAAAGGCAAATCTACTTTTGACGCTTTATTTAACTTAGAAGAAATCAATAACAAAGCTTGTTTGGTTACTTCAAAAGCTTTTTCTGGATCTTCCTTTTCGAATGCTGCTATTTTAGTGCTATCTTCTACCACAGTCATAGGTTGGTACAAAAAGTAAGTTGATAAACCTATTAATACTGCTGCGGCAACTTTCCAAACCATAGCAGGTACTAATCGTCTATTAACTGCTTGCTTTTCAGCACTAATTTTGTTCATTAATACTTCCTCAAAAGTAGCATCTAGTGATAAATTGGAAAACTGTTTTAACAGCTCAAAATGTGCTTTTTCATTTTCGGCTACTCCATCTAAAGCACTATTTAAAAGGGCCTTTTCCTCCTTTTCGGTAGATGCTCCTTCCCAATACTTTTTCGCTATTTCCGACTGTTTATTAGCTTCCATAATTAATTAATTTTCCAAGTTTAGCTTTAATTTTTTGCCTCGCTCTAAACAAATTTACTTTTACTTGGCTATCCTTTAAATCCATCAATTCTTTAATCTCTTTATTACTATAGCCTAATAAATCTCTTAATCTGAATATCTCTTTTTGTTGTGGCGATAAATCTTTCATGGCTTCATATATCGAGGCAGTTAAATCTTGTTCCTCTAATTGGGTTGCGGGATTTGCATCGCCAACAAAATGGTTAGCCGCATATTTCAAATCCACGTTTTTTCGATTGGCTGCCTTTAATTTATCTAAAGCTAGATTCCGAGTAATTCGCACACACCAAGCCTCCTTATTCACCACGTCTTTCAATTCTGCTCTCTTTGTCCAAACTTTTAAAAAGACTTCTTGCACAATATCCTTAGCTAAATCGATCTCAAGGACGATACTCAAAGCATATCGATATAGCTTATTTTGAAAAGGTAATATGTCTTTTTTAAATTGTTCGGTGTCCATATTTGCTAGAAGACGATTGAGTTTAGGCTTGGTTACAGGTAAGATGAAAAAAATTATAAATAATCCAATAATTTATCCAAAGTAGGATAATGTCTATCCTTTTTCCAAGCAATAGACAAAACAGCTTTCTGAGGAATATTCGTTAATTCAATAACTTCAATATCAATAGCTAGACTAGCACCTAATGTTAGAGAAAATGGAACAATGGCTACCCCTAATCCACTCTCTACTAATCGAAAAATAGTATTCGCATGAATAGATTTATGGGAGACTTTAGGAGTAAAATCAGCATCTGCAAAAATGCTCATGATTTGATTATAGTAAGTCGAACTATAGTCACTAGAAAAAAGGATAAATGGAGCTTCTTTAAATTGTTGTAAGTTTTTATAATTCATAGCATTAATCGCATTGCCTTTGGGCACAACTAAAGCAAAATGTTCTTCCAAAATAGGTTTTATACTTATATCTGTGGGAACACTATTTAATCTAACAAACCCCAAATCAATTTCATACCGTTGAATGGCAGTTATTTGTGCTTGATTAGACATCTCATCTAAAGCAAAATGGATATTAGGATAAGCTACATTACATTTTTTAATCAAATCGGGAATTACTTGCTGCATAGCAGACCCTACAAAACCTAGTTTAACTTCTCCCTCTAACCCTACTTCTATATTTTTAAGATGATTAAATGTTTGTTTTAAATACCCTTCTAAAAAAAGAACTTGCTCTTTTAAATACACGCCACTTTTAGTTAATCTAACATTCCGTCTATCTCGTTCTAGTAAAACGACGCCTAACTGTCCTTCCAATTGCTGAATCTGTTTGCTTAATCCTGGTTGGGACATAAATAATTTTTCTGCTGCTCTGCGAAAGTGTAATTCTTTCGCCAACATTAAAAAGGATTGTAAATGTCTTAACTCTATTTGATTACTCATGGTTATCAATTGATACAATAATAGACTTTGTAGTAATCAAAAGTAGCAATAAATTTGTAAAAAACTAATTTATCAACCATGAGTACCACTTTCAAATACGGAGAATCACAGCTCACAGCAGGGATTGCCTTACAAATTGCTAAGGGAAAAATACGTGGAAAATTAGGAAAGGCGTGTCGAAAAAAAGTAAATAGAAGTCGGCTAATTGTAGAACAATTAGCCAATGGAAAAGAAGCCGTTTATGGGATTAATACAGGTTTTGGCCCTTTGTGTAGTACCATGATTTCGGCGAAAGATACCAGTATTTTGCAATATAATATCCTAAAAAGTCATAGTGTTGGTGTCGGAAAACCTATTCCAAGAGAAATAGCTAAACTAATGCTGATCTTAAAAATGCAATCTTTAGCACAAGGTTTTTCGGGTATTGCCTTGACTACGCTAGAACGGATTCAATGGCATATTGAGAACAATGTTATTCCCATTGTTCCAGAAAAAGGATCTGTTGGCGCATCGGGAGATTTAGCCCCTTTAGCGCATTTATTTTTACCTTTAATTGGTCTTGGGAAAGTATGGTATAAAGGAAAGATGGTAGCCACCAAAAAAGTATTTAAAAAAGAAGGTTTGCAAAGTGTAACTTTAGGCGCAAAAGAAGGATTAGCCTTAATTAATGGCACCCAATTTATTACTGCCTTTGCCGTCAAAGTCGTCGAGAAATTGCATAGTTGTCTAAGTCAAGCAGATATTATTGGAGCGATGATGTTAGAAGGTTTATTGGGTTCTCCAAGTCCTTTCTTATCTCAATTGCACGCATTAAGACCTTATCCTGGCAATCAACATGTCGCCCAAAGAATCCAATATTTTCTAAAAGATTCTGAGGTTACCCATTCTCATTTAGATTGCGATCGAGTGCAAGACCCCTACTCTCTTCGTTGCATGCCACAGGTACATGGCAGTTCTCGAACGAGTTGGTTGCATTTGAAGGAATTAGTCGAAATAGAACTAAATTCGGTGACCGATAATCCTGTTATCATCAATGAAAATTTAACGATAAGTGGTGGTAATTTTCATGGACAACCACTAGCTTTACCACTAGATTATGCTTGTATTGCCGCTTCAGAATTGGGTAACATTTCTGATAGACGGGTCTATTTATCTTTAACGGGTGTGGCTAAAAGTGTTCCTAAATTATTGATGAAAAAGGCAGGTCTAAATTCTGCTTTTATGATGTTGCAATACACAACTGCTGCCTTAGCTAGTGAGAATAAAGGGCTTTGTTTTCCAGCAAGTGCGGATAGTATTCCGACTTCTTTGGGACAAGAAGATCATGTTAGTATGGGTTCTATTGGTGGTAGAAAAGCTTTGCAAGTTCTTGAAAATGTAGAGAAGATTTTAGCAATAGAATTAATTTGCGCTGCTCAATCTTTTGATTATCATAAACCTTTAAAATCAAGTCCAACTTTAGAGGCGGTACATGCGTTTGTCAGAACAAAGGTTAGTCATGC
This sequence comes from Saprospiraceae bacterium, assembly GCA_965277445.1. Taxonomy (GTDB): domain Bacteria; phylum Bacteroidota; class Bacteroidia; order Chitinophagales; family Saprospiraceae; genus JAFMDF01. Next base: position 2,851,927 of record CBDICY010000013.1, read on the forward strand.
AGAAGAAGATAGAGTTTTTGCCAATGATATTGAAAAAGCAATCAAGGTTATTGAGCAACGATCTATTTTAGCTATTGCAAACAAGACTAATGCCCAAAATAATCAACCTTTTCAAACAACACATGAAACCCTATTTGAAACTTATTAAGCACCTAAAATTATGAATTCCCTATTTGATATTATAGCCGTTGAGAGCGCTAAAGTACCTATCATTGTGAGTATCCCTCATTGTGGTAGGGCTTTTCCTCCAGAGTTAGCCACTCATTATAAATCGTCATTGGCAGCAAATCCAGATGATACAGATTTCTTTGTGGATGACTTATACGATTTTCTGCCCAAAATGGGGATTACTACCATTCGAGCTAATTATAGTCGATGGGTTATTGATTTAAATCGGTCACCTCAAAATGAAGCCTTGTATAATGATGGGCGAATTATTACGCAATTAACGCCGACAACTGACTTTTTAGGTAATGCCATTTATGCCAATCCAGTATTTGAACCTAGTCGTAAAGAAATCGAACGGAGACGAAAATATTACTTTCAACCGTATTATGATAAAATAACAGCGCTATTAACTGCTACTAAAAAGCAGTTTGGCAAGGCTATTTTATGGGATGCCCATTCTATACGGCGGAGCGTTCCAACCATTCAACCCGATCCTTTTCCTGATTTAATTTTAGGGACGAATGATGGACAAACTGCCGATAATGATTTAATTCAAGTCGTCAAAAATAATTTAGCTAATAGTACTTATAATCTGAATTATAATCATCCATTTAAAGGCGGGAATATTACTAGATACTTTGGTAATCCAACCACAAATATTCATGCTTTTCAATTGGAAATGACTAAGGATTTATATATGGATGACACAGAAACGCAATACCATGAGGAACGAGCAGCGAAAGTTAGAAAGGTATTACAAACTACTTTTGAGGCTTTAATTACTTCGCTGAATAATTAGATTCTTGTGTAGGAATTTCACCTCAAGGATAGTGCCTTTAGGTACTTCAGATGGGTAGCAATTTCCGAAGTTTACCAAATTATTCCCGTGCCGTAGGTACGTAAGATGAAAATTAATTGTGTTCTTGCGTACCTACGGCACGGAAATTTGGATATGGGATGTTTATCATTTTTGCTACCCATCTTTAGTCCCTACAGGACTTGAGTGCATAAATGGCAAATCCTCCTCCTTTTGAAAATTGAAAATAATAAATTGAAAAAATGACCGCATACCGCTTCAAAGGACTATTACAAAAAGAAGAATGGATAAGTCCTGCATATGTTCGTATAAACGAATCGGGTAATATTTCAGCAATTCAAAAAAAAGCAGAAGTTGGCGTAAAATACACCAACATCAATGGTTTTGCCATTCCTGGCTTACAAAATGCCCACTCTCACGCCTTTCAATATGCAATGGTTGGCTTGACCGAACAACACCAAAGCAATCGGCAAGATGATTTTTGGGGATGGCGAACAACGATGTATCAATTGGCTTTATCGGTTAATCCAGACCAGATGGAAGCCATTGCAGCGATGTTGTATATGGAAATGCTTCGGCATGGGTATACCGAAGTAGCGGAATTTCATTATGTGCATCATAGCATTTCGGGGCAGCCTTATAATAATTTAGCAGAATTAGGAGAACGCTTAATTGCCGCAGCTAAAAAAGTTGGTATTAAAATAACTTTGATTCCGATGTTTTATCAAAAAGGAGGTTTTGGTAAAAATATAGCACCCAATCAAAAACGATTTTTTTCTACTGATATTGATTCCTATTTAAGATTATTATCGGCAAGTAAGCAAGCAACTACCACTTATGAATCGGCTAATCTTGCTTGTGGAATTCATTCCTTAAGAGCAGTTGAACCTACGCTAATTAACCCCTTAATTGCTCAGTTAAATGCTCAATTACCTTTTCATTTACATATAGCGGAACAACTAAAGGAGGTCGAACAAAGTATTGATTATTTAGGAAAAAGACCCGTTGAATGGTTGACCCAAAACGTCGAATTAAATGATCGCTTTCATTTAGTGCATGCGACCCATTTAACTCTTGATGAAGTAAGCGCTATTGCTGAAAATAAAGCAAATGTCGTCCTTTGTCCAAGTACGGAAGGGAATTTAGGCGACGGTATTTTTCCTTTAAAAGCCTTCCAAAAAGCAGGTGGAAGTTGGAGTATTGGTACCGATAGCCACATTGGTTTAAATCCATTTGAAGAGTTACGGATTTTGGATTATGGTCAACGGTTAACGAGTCATCAAAGAAATACGTTTACAGATGAGCAACAAGAAGATAGTGGGTTATATGCTTTGAATCAATTCATTACGAATGGACGGAAAGCAATGGGCAAACAACCAGCTAATTATTTTGAAAAAGGAGAGACATTCGATGCGCTAGTATTAGATGCAAAACATCCAATTTTAGCGGTTTGTAGTACCAAAAATTTAGCAAGTACTATTGTTTATGCATCCGATGTAAGCATGCATTTAGGCACTATGGTAAATGGACAATGGCTTATAATAAAAGGAAAACACCGTTTAGGTTCGTTTATCCAAAAACATTTTAAACAAGCATTAAGAAAACTAAAAACGCGCTAATATGAATCAATATCAATTAATCGGTCCATTTACACAGGTATTGCCCATGACGGGGCATGCTTTAAAAGGAGCAATAACCGACGAAAGTTTAGTCGTTCTAGAAAATACGGGGATTTTAACCAAAGGAAATAAAATTCACCAAGTTGGGGATTATGATGCCTTAATTAAATACAGTAAAGCATTAAAAGCCAATATTATTGACATAAAAGGCAATCAAGTAGCCATGCCTGCAATGGTTGATTGTCATACCCATATTTGTTTTGGTGGGAGTCGAGCAAAGGATTATGCGTTACGCAATGCAGGAAAAACATACTTAGAGATTGCCAAATCAGGCGGCGGCATTTGGGATACTGTACAACAAACTAGAAAGCAATCCTTAGCCGATCTAACGCAAGGGATTCTAAAAAGAGCCAATCGTCATTTAGCACATGGCATCACAACGATTGAAGTTAAAAGTGGCTATGGGTTATCTATTAAGGAAGAATTAAAAATGCTGCGTGCTATTCAGTTGGCAAACGAAGAAAATGCAGCGGATTTAATTCCAACTTGTTTAGCGGCACATATTTTTCCAAAAGATTATGATGGGTCTATTGAGGATTACCTTTTAGAAATGAGTACTGATTTATTTCCAATTTTACAAAAAGAAAAACTAACCAATAGGATAGATGCTTTTATTGAAGAAGGCGCTTTTTCTAATGAAATAATTAACCCTTATTTAGCGAAAGCAAAGTCAATGGGTTTTGATATAACGCTACATGTCGATCAATTTCATGTAGGAGGGACGGAAGTAGCCGTAAAATACAAAGCGATTAGTGCCGATCATTTAGAAGCTAGTACGGAAAAAGAAATTGCTTTATTGGCAAAAAGTGATGTGATACCTGTTGCTTTACCTGGCGCTTCTTTGGGTATCGGCTGTGCTTTTACGCCTGCAAGAAAATTATTAGATGCAGGTGCAGGATTAGCTATTGCAAGTGACTGGAATCCAGGTTCTGCTCCGATGGGGCATTTATTGGCACAAGCTGCTATTTTAGGTACTTTTGAAAAATTGAGTACTGCCGAAGTATTAGCAGGTATTACTTTTCGAGCTGCCGCTGCTTTAAATTTAAAAGATAGAGGGCAATTACAGGCAAATTATTTGGCTGACTTTATTGCTTTTCCAACGGATGATTATCGAGAGGTTTTGTATCAACAAGGGCAGTTAACACCTAATATGGTTTGGAAGAATGGACGTAACATAAACTGGTAGAAAAGCCTTCAGGCTTTCCTGTCCAAGGCCTTTAGGCCTGTTTATTTATGCCAATCCGACCTGAAGGTCGGTGACGGGAAAACCTAAAGGCTTTTCTACCAGTTTTGGCTTAGTTTAAACAAGAAAAAATAAAGAAAATGACCACAATAAAACTAAATTTCAAAGAAGCAATCTTACAAGGTATTCCGCAAGCACTACCAACTATAAAACCCTACCCTGCCAATGCCAATAGGGCCCCAAAACGAAAGGACATTCTAAGTTTGGAAGAAAAAAAGTTAGCGATTAGAAATGCCCTAAGGTATTTCCCGTCGAAATGGCACAATACTTTAGCACCAGAATTTTGGGCCGAATTAAAAGACTATGGCAGGATTTATATGTATCGTTTCCGCCCAGATTACAAGCTATATGCTCGACCTATTGAAGCATATCCAGTCAAAACTATTCATGCTGCTAGTATAATGTTAATGATTCAGAATAATTTGGATCCTGCGGTGGCACAACATCCAAATGAACTGATAACCTACGGTGGCAATGGAAGTGTTTTCCAAAATTGGGCGCAGTATTTATTGACCATGCAATACCTCGCAACGATGACGGAGGAGCAGACTTTGCATATTTATTCTGGGCATCCGATGGGTTTATTTCCCTCTTCTAAAGACGCCCCAAGAGTTGTAGTGACCAATGGGATGATGATTCCCAATTATTCTAAGCCCGATGATTGGGAGAAATACAATGCCTTAGGGGTTACGCAATATGGGCAAATGACGGCAGGTTCTTACATGTATATTGGGCCACAAGGCATTGTTCATGGAACAACAATTACTGTCTTAAATGCTTTTCGTAAACAATTGAAAAAAGGGGAAACAATAGCAGGAAAAATATTCTTAACCGCAGGTTTAGGCGGTATGAGTGGCGCACAACCAAAGGCGGGAAATATCGCAGGTTGTATTACCGTTTGTGCGGAAGTCAATCCAAATGCTGCTAGAAAAAGGTGGGAACAAGGTTGGGTCAATGAATTAACTGAAGACCTCGGTGCTTTGGTGGAACGAGTACAAAAAGCTATTACGAAAGAAGAAATCGTTTCCATTGCTTATATCGGAAATATAGTAGACGTCTGGGAACGATTTGATCAAGAAAATATCTATATCCATTTAGGGTCAGACCAAACTTCCTTGCACAATCCTTGGTCTGGAGGCTACTATCCTGCTGGGTTAAGTTTTGTCGAGGCGAATGAATTAATGAGTCAAAATCCAGTCCTCTTTAAGGAAAAGGTCCAAACATCCTTAAGAAGGCATGCCGCTGCCATTAACAAACATACTGCCAAAGGCACATACTTTTTTGATTATGGTAATGCCTTTTTATTAGAGGCCTCCCGTGCAGGTGCAGCCGTGATGCATGAAAATGGGATTGATTTTAAATATCCCTCTTATGTCCAAGATATTATGGGACCGATGTGTTTTGATTATGGATTTGGTCCTTTTAGATGGGTTTGTACCTCTGGTAATCCAGCAGACTTGGACAAAACAGATGAAATTGCCCTAGCCGTTATGGAAGAAATTAAGGCAACTGCGCCAGAAGATATTCAACAACAATTAGCCGACAATATTAAATGGATTCGGGAAGCAAAAAAGAATCAATTAGTCGTCGGTTCGCAAGCAAGGATTCTATATGCCGATACAGAAGGTCGCATGAAAATTGCTACTGCCTTTAATGAAGCTATAAAAAATGGAATCATTACCGCTCCCATCGTTTTGGGTCGAGATCACCACGATGTAAGTGGAACAGATTCTCCTTATAGGGAAACGAGTAATATTTACGATGGCAGTAAATTTACCGCAGATATGGCAATTCATAATGTTTTGGGCGATAGTTTCCGAGGCGCTACTTGGGTATCTATTCATAATGGTGGTGGCGTTGGCTGGGGGGAAGTAGTGAATGGTGGGTTTGGATTGGTCTTAGATGGTTCTGATTCGGCTGCGAAAAAACTGGCCAATATGCTTTTTTATGATGTTAATAATGGGATTGCTCGCAGAAGTTGGGCGCGGAATGAAGGAGCTATTTCTACTTTGAAACGAGAAATGGATAGACGACCTGACTTGAAGGTGACAATTCCTAATTTAGTGGATGATGGATTATTGGGTGATTTATTGTGAGTTGATTATGGAAAGTAATTTGTATCTTAGGCATACCATCTTCGAGATGGAATCCTAATATGCAAGAAAGTTTATTGGGCGCAATTGGAATTTGTTAGTAATTTTGTCCGAGAGGTTTAGTATCACAAAAAATTAAATAAATGCAAATATCAACATTTCTAACCTTTGTAGGAGATCAATGCGGGAAAGCAAAAGAAGCAATAACGTTTTACACTTCGCTCTTTCCAAATTCGGAAATTAATAGCATCACAAGATACACAGAAGGAGAGGCTGGAGGATCACCCGCGCTGATCAAATATGGCGTATTCACCTTAAATGGAGTCCAGTACGGAATATCTGAAAGTAATTTTAATCACGCTTGGTCATTTACACCTGGAGTATCTCTTTTCGTGGCATGCGATTCAGAAGAAGAGATAGACACTTTATTTGAGAGACTTAGTTCCAATGGAGGTCAAGTTATGGTTCCACTCGACAATTATAAATCAGGAGATTATGGTTTTGGTGAAAAATTCGGATGGTGTGCAGATAAATATGGTATCTCTTGGCAACTTAATCTCTCCGCATAGTTTCAAATTATACTTGACATCACGCTAATATTTGTGGTTGTACCAAAAGGCTTCGATTCTAATGGATTCCGTAGTTTTACAAAAAAAGGTTGCTGGTAAGGACATTTTGTCCGAAACCTTTATGTTTGAGACTGTATCAAGAGGCCCGTTTTGAAAAAATCCACCATTAAAAATTCTGATTTTTCAAATTGCACAGAACTTTTCCCTCTTTGGAGGGGGTTAGGGGGATGATTTTGAAATTTTATTCGGCTAAAAAATATTTGCCGAATGTTTTGATACAACCCCGAGCAAAAAGTTAACATGATTAAGTAAATCTCGCCAGAGGCGAGCCAAATAGTGGTATCGGATTGAAAATCCTAACCAGCAATCACGGAAAAAGTTAGAATCAGGTCTTTTGATACAGTCATTTACAGTAGAATTTAAGGTAACATAGTTCTCTGAGCTGTAAAATGAGGAGCGTAAGGAAGAACTACCAACTAATCATCCACGGCCTGCCCAACCAATAACTTAAATTTCCAGGTCGTATTATCATTGCCTGTCCATTGGGTTTGCTTCATGATAATGCCAATAATATCTTCTTTGGGATCAGCAAAATAATTGGTGTTAAAATAACCACCCCACCAAAACGACCCTTCACTTCCTTCTCCACCTTTAGCGGCGCCTTTTTTGCCTGTAATGCCAAAAGCCAAACCATAAAAATTTGCATCGCCCCATAAATCGCCGATTTGGTTGCTTAAAATAGCTTCAACGGTGGTTCTGCTCAAAAGTCTTTGGCCATTTAATTCTCCTTTGTTCAAATACATTTGTAGAAAAGTCGCGTAATCTTTAGCGGTACTAGACAAACCTGCTCCACCTGAAAAGAAAGTTTTTGCGCCTTTTTTAGGGTAATCAGGATCATAAAAAGTAGTTGGAAAATTTGTCCATTGCCCATCCTTCGCATATTGCACAGGCACTAAGCGGTCATGTAATTGATAAGGTAAATAAAACCAAGTATCCTTCATACCGAGCGGTTCAAATATTTTGATTTTCAGAAACTCATCAAAAGGCATACCCGACATGATTTCTATAAAATAGCCTAAGACATCTAGTCCTTCGCTGTATACATATTTTGTCCCAGGTTCATGATGCAAAGGTAATTTCGCTAGTTTTAATACACTTTCTTTTATGGTAATTGGTTGAGTCGTATATAAATCGGTTATGCCCGCTTTGTTATACAACATTTTAAACCGCTCATCGCCATCAATTACACCATAACCTAGGCCAGAAGTATGCGTCAATAAATGCCGAATAGTAATTTCTTGTTTGACTGGTTCACCCACAAAACTTGTATCAGCATATTTAAAAGATTTTAGTACTTGTTGGTTTTTAAAAGCAGGAATATACTTAGCAATAGGATCATCTAATCTAAATTTCCCTTCTTCCCAGAGCATCATTACCGCTGTAGATGTAATCGCCTTAGTCTGAGAAGCAATTCTAAAAATATCATCATTGGCATAGGCACGATTCGTTGAATGGTCGGCTGTCCCAAAAGATTTATGGTAGACAATTTTTCCTTTTCTAGCCACCAAGGCAACCATCCCTGGCACTTCTTTATTGGCAATTGCTTTTTCACACATTGCATCAATTCTAGCTAATCTTTCTGCGGACATACCCACATTTTCAGGAGTAGTTACCGCTAATGAGGTTGATTGTTGGATAGATGCTGTTTGAGCTTGAATATTTCCAGCTAGGAACAGTAGAAAGAAAAATGGTAGAAATCTCATTTTTTATATTTTTTGCTAATTGAAAATTCATGGTTCTAGATGAGACTTTACTCGGCGAAAGGCAAAGGGCTAATGGCGAGAGGGCTGGTATACCATTAGCCTTTTGCTAAATAAAGTCCATCCTATAGTAAACATTTAGTTAGAAAACCAGCGCATAATTTTTATTATCCACAGTTATTCATTTTATTTGGGTGAAAGTAATAGCATATTTTTAGATTTCAAAAATAGATGATGGAAAAACCAACTAATGTTGATGAATATATTGCCAATAACGAAAAATGGCAGGCTTCCCTTGAATTATTAAGGTCATTAATTTTATCTACGCAACTAGAAGAGACCGTTAAATGGATGTTCCCCACCTATATGTGGAAAGGGAAAAATATAGTAGCACTTGCTGCTTTTAAGGATTATTTTGGTATTTGGTTTTTTCAAGGAAGCATCCTTAAAGATGACTTAAAGGTACTCCAAAATGCCCAAGAAGGTAAAACCAAAGCAATGCGGCAATGGCGATTTAAATCAATGGACGAAATTGATGGAGCAACCGTTTTAGCTTACGTTGAAGAAGCTATTCAAAATCAGAAAGACGGGAATATCATTAAAACTACACATACTAAAAAACCATTAGTTATTCCTCTAGAATTACAGGTCGCTTTAGACAGTAACCCAACGTTGGCTACTCATTTTGAAGCCTTTCGGTTAACAGACAAAAGAGAGTTTGCAGAATATATAAGTACCGCCAAAAGAATGGCAACTAAAGAAAAACGAATGGAGAAAATAATCCCAATGATTTTACAAGGTGTTGGATTAAGTGATAAATATCGAAAGAAATGATTCCAAATGGGGGTAATCAGCATTTGTCTCCATCGTGCCATAAGTACGAAAGGTGGGTAACAGTCGAATAGAAGTGATTTCTCCAAATTCTTGTGCCGTAGATATGTAAGATAATCTCCATAGCAAAGTATTTTAGGTACTATATATGACACGATAAAAAAGAAAAATATTCAAACAAAATTTCAAAATAAAATTATATGATGTTTCATAAAATCAATTGTAGTACTACTCTATTTGGGTTAGCTATAGCCTCCATCTTGCTCTGTGGTTGTCAAGCAACCACCCCCGTAATCACTCATTACGTGTCTGAGAATACCAAACAAATGAATCTACCATTTTCAGATGCGGTAATTGTTGACGACATGATTTATTTGTCTGGTGTTTTAGGTAATAAACCAGGTTCTTTTGAATTGGTTGAAGGTGGTATTCGGGCGGAAGCTAAACAAACAATGGAAAATATAAAGATTACACTAGCTGCCAATGGTGCTACCATGGACGATATTATTAAATGCCGAGTGTTCATCGCAGACATCAAAGAATGGGGCATTTTTAACGAAGAATATGTGAAATTCTTTCCGAATAAAAAACCTGCTAGAAGTGCATTAGGTGCAAATGGGCTTGCTTTAGGTGCTAAGGTAGAAGTAGAATGTATGGCTTGTAAAAGAAGATAAAATTAGTAGTTTTATAAAGTTTTCATAATATATTTTATCTAATCAGAAATTTTCAAATGAGTAAAAATTAATTACATTTTAGTAAATCAATTTCAACACTAAACAAAAAAATTGCTTGCCCACCTTTGTGGACAAGCAACTGATAAAACTTTTTTATTGTTGTTCAATCTAAAACCTTCCTAGCATTTGTACGACTTGAAAACCGCCAAATGGTAACATTCTGTAGGCTGTTCCTCTATAGAGGACATATTTGTCACCTCTATACCAAATCATTTCTCCGCCTAAGGGTAATGCATCAATACAAGCTCCGATTGGTGCATCCACCGCATAATATCTACCGAATCGTTTTCTAAACCAAATCCCATCATATAACCAATATCTATCTCCAAAAAATCTAACCCTTTGTGCTTGTAATCCATTAGCTGACGGAAAACGGTTATACCTCAAATCGTAGTAGTTTGGTGTATAATGAATACTAGTCCAAAATGTACGATTCCAGTTATTTATACCACTATAATAAGTGTTACAGTAATTGTTTCGCTCATTATTTCGATAAGTATAGTTAGAACGAGCACTTTCGGCTCTTCTTTCTACCGTATATCTATCATTATTTACTCGATTACCTCTGTTTCCTGTATCTACTCTTCTGCTTGTCGCAGTTGCCTGCGTATTAGCTGTGGTAGTAGAACGCGTTCTATTTACATATTCTCTCTTCGCTGCTGTTCTATTCACCGTACTCCGTCGAGTTGGTGTAGTTGTTCTAGTTCTTTCTCTATAATCCCGCTTTGCAACACTTCTATTCGCTGTACTTCGAGTTGGGGTACTTCTATTTACTGATGAATTTCTAGTTCTATTGGTATAATCTCTTTTTACTGTAGTTCTATTAACTTTTGCTCTTTGGTACGTATCATTCTTCGCTCCTCTCTTCGTAGTCTGACGGTTTTGTGTGAAAGAATCAGTTGGTACTAATAAGAAGGCTAATAAACCACTAAAAGCCAAAGTCCAAAAATTCTTTTTTATTGCTTGTTTTGTCATTGCTAAAAATTTTAAAGCTTAATAAATCATTCTTATTAGCGAATATTCGCTGCAAGAATTCATTATTATGACGAAACAAAGTCACTAAGTACACAAAAAAGTTACTTTTTTAACAGATTTTTAAGAAATTAGGTATGAATTGAGTTAATGGGGAGTTATGACACAAGGTAAAAAAATGATTTTAAAAATTAAAATGAATGAGCAAAGAAAAAATAATTTGATAAAATTTTCTATCTACCCAACCTTTTTAATAAAGTCTACAGTCTATTTTAAAAAAGAACAACGAATAGTTAATTTGGTTTAAAATGGTTATTCATCATTTCACTAAAAAGCTAATAAAATATGACGGTAACAATAGTTAGAAATTGGCTTTTATTAAGCATAGTCTTCTTTAGCAGCCACTTATTTGCCCAATCGACGCAAGAATTTCGTAGACCAGATATCGTTTATCTAAAAAATGGCAGCATCTTTAGAGGTCAAATAGCCAGTTATGAGATAGGAGGTAATTTAGAATTAAGATTAGCTGTGGATAGAGTAATGCATATTGATGCTAAATCTATTAAGAAAATTGTACAAGAGGCTACGGAGACAGAAAAAATGGCAGAATCACCAGAAATAGTATTCGAAAAAATCTATGCTTTTCGAGAAAAGGGATTGCACTTCAGTACTACTCTTGGATATATCGGGGGAAATGATCAATTTGGAAATTATACCGACGGGTTTAATGTACATTTCCAAAGTATTTATCAATTTAATAGATTTGTTGGTACAGGCTTAGGAGTTGGCGTTGATTTTTACAATGTGAATTTAGGCAGTATTATACCCATCTATACATCGGTTCGAGGATATTTAAAAGCGAAAAATGTAAGCCCTTATTATCAATTAGCTGCTGGATTTGGTATCCCTGTAATTGATGCAGAAACTAGTGGATTTACCAGTAGCAAAGGAGGCTATTACTTAGCTCCTGAATTAGGATTTCGTTTTAAAGGTTCGGCAGATACTAATTTCTTTATGGGGCTTGGCTTACAATGGCAGAAGGCCACTTATACTTTAGATTTTGGAGATACTATCAGCAATAATAAAGATACATATACTTTTAGACGGTTAAATTTCAAAATAGGACTCTTATTTTAGGCAAAAACAGCACATATAATGAGGAAGAATTGGTAAAAGGTTGTGTCGATAATGACAGAACATACCAAGAGGCCTTATATCGGCGATTTTATCCCGTTATGATTGGTATGTGTCTGCGATATACTCAAGACAAGAATTTGGCGATGGAAATTGTCAATTCTGGTTTTCTACGAGTTTTCAAAAAATTACACACCTTTCAATTTTCAGGTTCTTTAGAAGGTTGGATTCGAAAAATTGTCTTCCATGTTTTGGCAGATCATTTCAAAAAGAAATCAAGCAATATTCATTTTTTAGAAATTGAACAAGGAGATAAACCTACCAATAATTATGTGTTAGAGGGTTTATATGCCGAAGATATTCTAAAATTAATTGACAAATTACCTAATGCAACTCGTCGCGTTTTTATTTTATATGCGATCGAAGGATATAAACACCATGAGATTGGAAAAACACTAGACATTAGTGTTGGCACTTCAAAATGGCACTTATCAGAAGCACGAAAAAAATTAAAATCTTTTCTTTACGAGGAAGGACTTATAGCAGAAAATGGATAAAGATAACGTACATATAGATAATGAATTTACTGATCATAGCTGGAATGAAATGTCTAAGCTATTAGATCGGGAAATGCCCGTAAAAAAACGGAAAAAGCGACTAATTTGGATATGGTTTCTAGGGATTGGTCTATTGGCTTTAATAGGGCTAACCACTTATTTTCAACAAGATACCCCATCCATCCTAAAGTCTTTACCTATTCCTGTAATCAAAAATAAAGTAGCTAGCAACGCTGAAAATAAAAAGGTCACTCATCAATCTGCTAAATCAAGTAAGTCTACAAAAAAGGTTTCAAAATCACCAGTTACTACGAAATCATCCGACAATATTTCGGTAATTAGTACAATCAAAAATCCCACAAAAAACTCCCCCACAGCAGCAAATGTTTCAACTGCTGTGGGTGTGGGCGTTTCACCTTCTATTAAAAATGATTTAGCTACAAATAACGCATCTATAACATCCAATAATTTAACTACCAATAAATCAGTCTTGAGTCCTTCTTTTCAAAAGAAAGAAATAACTGATTTTTTTTCAATAAATAGCCTTACTCCTTCATTATTATCAATCAAGTCCCAAGAAACCATTATTCCTGTTTTGCCAGTTAAAAATCGGTTAAAATGGCGTTTTGGTGTTTATGCAAGTGTTTTAAGCCCTAAACTTGGAAGCTTTAGATCAGGTCTACACGCTAATCTTATTTTTAATCCTAAATGGAGGTTTCATTTTGGCATGGGGTATGCCAAACGAATTTCTTCAACTACCTCAACTACTAATAATAATCAAGAGTTTGCTAGTCCTATTGCTGATATGGAAGAAATGGAGGACATGAGCACTACAGCAGGTACTGGTGCTGGCCCAGTCCCTTCGTCTACAAATCCTAATCCCAATGAAATAGATTTGATAGATAATCAAGGAATCCGTTTTAGCAATTTTCATTATTTTGAACTCCCATTTATGGTTCAATATCGAATTCAATCTAAATTTTCTGTAGAACTGGGTGGAAGTTTAAGTTATTTACATGGTTACCGCTATCAATATCAAGCCGCTTCCTTCTTTTCCAATAACGCCAATTTAGCTGGCAGTTTTGATACCTCAAGATCTGGTGATTTATTGGTTGCTAATGCCCCTACCGTTTCTTCAATTAATTGGGCATTAATTGGAGGTGTCAATTATCAATTGACTACGAATTTAGCAGCTTATGCTAATTACCATTATAGCACACCTTATTTAAAATCAACCACAAGCGCTATTCCTGATAAAAAAAGATGGCAACAAATGGAACTCGGAATTCGCTATTATTTTAAATAAAACCTATTTTGCTGCCATATAATTGAATTATGCAGCTAAAAATTCATCCATTAAAACTCTATCTAAATAAGCCTTTCACCATTGCGCATGGTACTTTTCATTTTAGAGAAGCCATTATCATAGAATTGAAAAATGGAAATTTATCTGGTTTTGGCGAAGCAACGGTGATTACTTATTATGGTAAAAGCTTAACACAGTTTACAAGGGTTATTGCAACACATCAAGCTTTCATTGAATCGCTTACTTTAGCAAATCCTGTTGATTTTTGGCGACAACTCTACCCTATTCTAAAAGATCATCCTTTCCTTTTATGCGCTTTAGATGTTGCCGCCCACGATCTTTGGGCTAAAAAACAAAAACTACCATTATATCAAGCTTGGCAATTAGACACAAGTAATTTGCCATTAACTAATTTTACGATTTCTATAGGTTCTATCGAAAATATGGTCGCTCAAATGGAAGCCTATCCTTCCCCTATTTATAAGATTAAATTAGGGACAAAGGAAGACATTGCTATTATCAAAGCACTTAGACAGACTTCCAATGCTATTTTTAGAATAGATGCCAATTGTGCTTGGACGGTGGCAGAAACTTTAAAAAACGCCATTGAACTAAAAAAATTAGGGGTCGAATTTTTAGAACAACCATTGGATAAGGATAATTGGGAAGGTATGAAAATACTATTTCAACAAAGTGTTTTACCTATTATCGCCGATGAAAGCTGTCAAACTGCCTTCGATGTCAAAAAATGTCATCAACATTTTCACGGTGTTAATATAAAACTAATGAAGTGTGGTGGATTCACCCCCGCACTAAAAATGATTCAAGAAGCTAAAGCTTTGAATATGAAAGTTATGTGTGGCTGTATGACCGAGACAAGTATTGGTATTTCTGCCATCGCTCAGTTATTACCACTACTAGATTATGTCGATATGGATGGTGCTTTGTTAATCAAAGATGATCCTGCAATTGGCGTACAAATCGAAAATGGAAAAGTTACTTTTGGAAAAGGAAATGGTATTGGGGCAAGGCTAAGATAAGCGGTAATTTTGACTTGTAGCACAGGATTAGTGCCGCTAGGTACGATTATTGGAGGCTATCTAGTTTAGATGGTTTACTACCTAACTTTCGTACCTAGCGGCACGTTGGGGCAAAATTCATTTAACTATCTGCTGAAACAAAGTCTAACAACTATGCCTAAAAAGAAAATTTCTAATTATACTATCTTTTTTTAGTTGGCTTATCCGTCACCTTCAGCGTAATCGTAGCAGTCATAACTTCCACCCCATCAGTATTCTTCACCGATACAAAACAAGGTACTTCACTTTGTCTCCAATCTACGTCGGACAAATCACAAGTAGCCGTTAAATTGGTCGTTGCTTTTTTGAGATAAGCTACTTCCATGCCCATGGGAATCCATCTGCGGTGATTCGGAATAGAAGCTTCTGCACAGATCCCCATAGCATATTCACATAAATTACACATAGCAATAGCATGAACCGTTTTTAAATGGTTGTGTATGGCACTCCTTTTGCGCATCGTCACTTGAATAAAATTCGGGCGTAATTCCTTAATTTGTGGTCGAATAGTCGTAAAATAAGGCGCTTTTCTGGAAACCATATAAGAAAAAAGCCTTTTACCAAATGGATATTTTATCGTTTTATTATAGAGTTTTAAAACTCGATTCATACTTGAGTGACTTTCAGAGTTGGAAAACGGTAAGATAGAAAAAATACCCTCCTTTTAATAAAAACTAAATGAAATTAGTATTTATTAAAGCCAAATTTCTATTTTTATGCGCCGATTACTTGGCATTATTTATGGTTACATAATACAATATCTTCCCACTTAAGTATCAGCTGCTTTTTTTCAAAAAAAGAATATTTTTTTGAGTACAATTTCCCCATACGCTACTTATACTACTGAACAACTTTTCCCCTTCAAAGGCAATACTAATTTATGTTACCTCAAAATCTAAATCCATCGTATTATGAAAAAAAGTCTACTATTTTTATTCGTTTTTCTCCCGTCCTTAATTTTTGCGCAAACCTTAACGAATTCCACCTCTATTAACATCACCAAAACTTGGTCACAAGAGCCTAGTGGATGGACGTATCCAATAATGATTCTTCTTCCAACAACGCCAATCCCTGCGGGTGGTTATCCTGTGGCAATTGTACTGCACGGAAATGGGGGAAATGGAAATGGCAGTATTGCTCAATGGAGGAATACCTTGACCAATCATATTTTAATTGGTCCATCAGGTTATCGGACAAGTTGGAATATTGCAGATGAAGCAAGTGATGCGCCCGATGTTGAAATGATAGGAGATTTAGTCGATCAATTACAAACCTACTCCAATGTAAACCCTAATAAAATTAGATTAATTGGTAGTTCTAATGGTTCAGGACTGTGCAATAGAGTTTTTATTGAAAATGATGATCCGGGAATAGATATTATCTGTGGCATTGTTTCTCAATTAAATGTGCCACAATATCATAATAATAACTTTCATTTTCCAAGTGGTGCAACTGGCGACCCCGCACCTTTTGATGGATATGATACGCCTATAACGCCTATAACAGGCAGAAGGTTTTTATCTATTTGTAATGATAATGATCCCATTATTCCCTATTTAGGAGGTAGTTCTCCTGTTGGCGTAGATTTTTTAGATGCACAAGAAGCCATTTTTCTCATTGCCCAAAGTCAAGGATACACAGGCGAAAAATTACCCGCAGCAGGCACCCAACTTGGCACCTCTACTGTCTATGAATACGCTTATTTATCCAACCAAGTAGTACATTTAAGAGGAAATGCTAGGCATAGTGCAAGTGTGGAGCAAAGAGAATATGTAAATACTTATTTTAATACGGTTTTAGAAGATAATGATAGCGATAATGATGGTGTTACAGATGATATAGACTGTGATGATAATGATCCAAATATTGGCGCAAAGCAAACTGCAGGGACAAGCTGTGATGACGGAGATGATACTACCGAAAATGACCAGATTCAAGCCGACGGTTGTAGTTGCGCAGGAACAAAAATTGCTTGTATTGACAACGGTGGCGATGCCGATGAAGATGGGGTTTGTGCTGAGGTAGATTGTGATGACAACAATCCAAATATTGGCGCAAAGCAAACCGCAGGTACAAGCTGTGATGATGGCGATAATACTACCGAAAATGACCAGATCCAAGCCGACGGTTGTAGCTGTGCAGGAACAAAAATTGCCTGTATTGATAATGGTGGAGATGCTGATAAAGATGGTATTTGTGCAGATGAAGATTGTGATGACAACAATCCAAATATTGGTGCAAAGCAAACCGCAGGTACAAGCTGTGATGATGGCGATAATACTACCGAAAATGACCAGATTCAAGCCGACGGTTGTAGCTGTGCAGGGACAAAAATTGCCTGTATTGACAACGGTGGCGACGCCGATGAAGATGGGGTTTGTGCTGACGAAGATTGTGACGACAACAATCCAAATATTGGCGCAAAGCAAACCGCAGGTACAAGCTGTGATGATGGCGATAATACTACCGAAAATGACCAGATTCAAGCAGATGGTTGTAGTTGTGCAGGAAGTCCAATCAACATATCTGGCTGTTTAGCACCAACAAATCCAGTTATTAGTGGAACAGGTGGACGTAGAGTTAATATTGATTGGACAGCAGTATCTGGGGCTACTCACTATATTATACAAATCCGTTTTAAGGGAACTAGTAGATGGTTAGTGACGGCAAGAGTGAACGCTACTAAAGTTCATCTATATGGCGCATTTAGAAGTTACGAATATCGGATTAAATCAATTTGCGAGGATGGGGAATCAGTATATAGTCCTATTTATGAATTTTCTATCCCAACCGTTGCTGGACTTACCTCTGCTACTTCAAGAAACAAGCAAGTGGAGGCAACCGAAATTTTCCTTGAAGCAACTGCAAGTTTATATCCAAATCCAGTAGCTACTCAATTAAATTTGTTCTATCAAACTAAAGCTAAAAAAGCGACCTTCTTGATTTATGACAGTCAAGGCAAAATCGTCTACGAACGAACGCTATCTGAAACGAGGGCTAATTATGATATCAATCTTAGTAATCTAGAAACAGGTTTCTATTTTGGTGTAGTCAAAGAGACTGGTAAAGTTCCCTTTTATGAAAAATTTATCAAACAATAATCTATAGAAAAACTGATTAAGGTCAAAAAAAGCGATGCCTTATTTTTAAAATTCGGCATCGCTTTTTCTTTAAAATGAAGTAAAACATTCAAAGTGTGGAACGGGCTGGTTTAGCCATTTTTAATACTCTACAAATTGGATTCACTAAGCTTTCTTTTGAGCAACCACTTCCTCCCAAGCAGCTACAAAATCCTCATTAATTCGATCCTTCCATTGTCCATTTGGATTAGCTTGAATCGTTTTTAATAAGGCCAATTGTCGAGGAGACAATAAAGCATCAGGTAGTTGCCGCTGTCCGATTAAACTATTAACTTTAACCGCTTGTAATTGCGTCATTGGAACAAAACGATAGACCGTTTTCCCTAAGTAATATTTAGGTTCTCTGTCTTGTCTAAATTTTCCTGTATCAGAAGCAGCCCCTAGTCCAATCACAGTTTCTGATTCCTTAGCCTGTATTTTATCATCTGTATAAACATGACTTGCACAACTAGCCTGATTCGCACTTTTTAATAGATTTTTATAAGCAATTTTTTCTGGATCAAATTTTACTTTGACCACTTCTCGTCCATTCATAAAACCAGCTTGTGTTTCTACCACACCATCTAATTTTCCAATTTCTTTTTCCCCTGTCCAAAAACAATACATTGAGAAAACTGCAGTTTCCATTCCTGTTTGTGCTGCTAATAATTCATTTTCTAAAAGTGCTAAATAAGGAGGCACTTCTCTATTTTCAACCTCCAATGCCAAGCGCATTGCTTGTACAATCCCCAATCGAGAATAATTGCCATTGACTCGTTGAATTAAATCTTGTTTTTGATCATTGACTATGCGTACAACTGGATTATTCCAAGAGGGTTCGCCATAATATTTTAAGACCTTGGCATCTGCTCCGCCCTTATTATTAAAAACAGCTACGGGTATAAATAATGTTTCTATAGCTTCTACAATAAGCGGATGACTCAATACATTTTGCCCGTAATTACGGCAAGTACTACAACCTGGAACTTCTTGGAATAATAAAAAGACGGACTTTTTTGCAGTAGCAGCTTTTGCCAAGCCTACTTCAAAATTTCTCTCCCAGTTAACATTTCCTAATTCTTCAGGATTACCATTACCTGCATTCAATTGAATGCTAAAGGCAAAAGTCAATAAAAGAGCTACTAAAGGGATACTTTTCATAATTTCTTTAATTTTATGGTAATTTAATTGGGGTGTCTTATTAGCAAATAGATAATGGTTAAATTAGTAGAATAAATAAATAATCTGAGCTACAGGGCATTAAAGTAGCTATATTGTTTTGGGTATCAGGTAGAAGGTGGACGGTATGAGGATAAAACAAGTAATTAGTCTACTAATTAATTCTACCTCTTACTTTACCGTTTTGCTGTTTTAACCTTCTACCCTATACCCTATACCCTCAACCGAAGTGGTTACCTTTTGGAATTTAAAATTACGGATTGACCATTTTCTTATATTCTTTCTTCAAAATATCCTTAAATACCTTTTCTACTTTTTCTACTTTAGGCTTACTTACATTGGCGATATATGGATTATCTTGGTGACTTGGGTAGTAATCTTGGTGATAGGCTTCCGCTACCCAAAATTCCTTATAGGCATTGACCAAGGTGGCAATCGTACCATAATCGTTATCTTCTAGCTCCTTGATGTAATTTTCAGCCGCTGTTTTTTGCGCTATATTGTGATAATAAATTTCAGAACGGTATTGTGGCCCACGATCTGGTCCTTGCCGATTGAGTTGCGTTCCATCATGTGCTACATAAAACACTTTTAATAAAGTCTCGAAAGAAACTACTTTATCATCATAATAGATTTGAATAGCTTCTGCATGCTTGGTACTTCCACTCGCTACTTGTCTATAACTAGGATTTTTAATTTCTCCACCAGAATAGCCGCTCACTACCTCCTTTACGCCTTCAATTTGCTCAAAAGAAGCTTCTGTACACCAGAAACAGCCTCCAGCAAAAGTTGCAACAGCATATTTGTCTAGATTTTTCCCCGCAATATAATCGGCTATAGCAGGTACGTCTTTTAATTGACCATTTTGTTTAATAGCTGTTCCCTGCTGTTGTCCACAACTTGTTGCTACTAAACTAAGTACCGCTACAAAGCAAAAAATTATTTTCTTAATCATGTCTTTTTAATTTAGGTTTTATAAAAAATCTGCCTTTTTATTAATAACAAAAAAAAGCTATTTAATAATTACTGATGCTACAAATTTACAGTTTAACTATCACAGAACAATAACAGAAAAGTAAAGTTTTTAACTAAATGTAGCACTATAAGTAGCCCAGACATTCTTGTCTGGAAATTTTATTCCCAATGGCTTGCTCCCAGACAAGAATGTCTGGGCTACATTTTAAGGTAATTGTTAGTGTACAAATAAATAATGGAGGGTTATCTGCTTATTATTTATCTAATTCCTTCTTAAAAAGCGCCACATTCCCATCATGGAATTGCTTCATAATTTTAGGAAA
The DNA here is from genome assembly GCA_965277445.1 of Saprospiraceae bacterium. GTDB lineage: Bacteria > Bacteroidota > Bacteroidia > Chitinophagales > Saprospiraceae > JAFMDF01. The sequence continues at coordinate 2,872,465 of CBDICY010000013.1, forward strand.
GTCATAATTTTCCATCAAGCGGGAAAAATCAAATGGTTGATCTTCTTGGATGGATGTTCTTAAAGCATTTATGTAAGCAAAGGCATCCGTTTGTCTTTGTAAAATTTCTTGGGTTGTCAACGCCACATCGCCATGACCTGTTACCAATATTTTAGGCACATGTTTAGCTAAAATAGGTTGAACTTTCGCAAGGGTTGCTTCATACTCATAACTGCTATGGTAAATATAAGGAAACTCAATATTACTAAGATAATCGCCTGCAATCCAAATACCCAATGGTTTCACAATCGTAAAAATGCCATCTATATTATGCCCTGACGCAAGGTAAAAGGTAAGGGTAGTTGCTCCAATTTGTACTTGTTGTCCATCTCTTTGGATAATAATGTCTACAGTTGGGTACTCAATGGGGTAATCTCTTTGGATATAATTTTCATCATCCCAATCATTAATTTGTTGTAGAATACTTGCTTTGTTTTTATTGTCAACAAAAGCTCGGCTGGCTATTACTTGGGCATGCTCGAAGGCTCGATAGCCGATAATATGATCGTAATCCGAATGCGTAAATAAGAGATATAATGGTTTATTGCCTTGCTTCTGTTTAATGACTTGTTGAAGGTTTTCAATTTCAGAAGGCAACCAATTTGGATCTACCAATAAAATTAAATCCTCCGTTTCAATTACTGTAGCTGTGGTTCTAAACAGCGCACTTTCGAAGACGGTTAAATTGGGTGTTTTGTATTGAATTTTATGCATTTATTTTTGAAGCAAATGTACTAATTTAAAAAGGACAGATAGGTTGGAAAGTAAAAATTAATATTTTTTTAGATAATGATGGGTACATCTTTTAAACTCAAAACACTTCTTCATGTAACGCATAACGAAATGCATCACCTTAACAAACAAAATATAAAAAATAATAATTATGAAAAATTCAATGATCTTCACTTTAGTCGCTCTATTTTCTTTCGCTTTTTCTTTTACTAGTTTTGCTGATAACGGCGGGTACTGTAATAATAACTATTACTACAAAACCGTCAAGCATGGCGATACCTACAGAGGTGGTCAGGATGTGTATGTAAAAGTAGATGCCCAAAAATACCAAGATATTGCTTACATGGAATTATACATCAATGGCTATAAGGTAAGGAGAGAGATGAATGCACCATATGAGTGGGCAAGACCAAACAGTAATGGCGACCATTACCTTAGAAACATGAAAGTAGGAACGTATAGATTAAAGTGTGTGGTTAAAACGAAATGTGGAGGCCACTACCAAAAAGAATTAACTTTCTACGTTAAGAATCAACCTAATAATTACTGTAATACCAACTATTACTACGAATACGCTAAGCATAACTCAAGTTGCCAAGCGGGTAGAGATTTATATGTAAAAATAAAGGCACAAAAGCACCAAGACGTAGAATATATGGATTTATATATCAATGGTAATAAAGTAAGAAGAGAAATGAATGCGCCTTATGAGTGGGGACGCCCAAATACTAATGGCGATAATTATTTAAGAAATATGAGAAGAGGGACTTATAAATTAAAGTGTAAAATTAAGACACGATGTGGCGAGATTAAGTGGAAGCAGAGTACGGTTTATGTGAATTAATACGAGTTGCGAGTGGGGCAAACTAAGAAAAAGGTAAGGTGATCGAAAATCACTTTACCTTTTTCTATTTGGTTTTTTTACTCCATGTAGGTAACTGTCACACTCGTTTCTTTTTCAGCAAATACTAATTTGGAAGCATTGGCATGAATGGAATTGGCATCTGGTGATAAAGCAATCCCTGCGTCGCCCATCGCTCCAGAATGGGCATCTGGCACAATTCGTAAAAAAGGGACTGTTGTAATAATAGCGTTATTACAAGCACCTCCTAAAGGGTTTACAGGATTGCCAGAGCCATCATCTAAACAGCTAGAAAATTGTGCATTAAAGGCCACTAAAGGGAATAGAAGGACTAGTGTTACCTAGGGTAACAGGTGTTCTTTTTTAAACATGCTACTACAATTTAAGGTCAATACTAATGTATTGACAGTCAGTTAAATGCGTTTTTTAATAAGTATTTATGGCCGGTCTGTATTGGTAATATTAAACCTGAAATTACAACAGTTATTGTAAGGAGGGAAAAATTTAAGGAGTGTTAAAAAATGATCTCATTATTTACGGTAAGGCAAAATAAAAAGCCCCTTCAGAACCTGAAAGGACTTACTATTGGACATTTGTACTAGAACTTAAAAAGTCTTCAAGACTTGAGAAGTTTAATTTTTGGATTGTTAGCATTTTAGACTTACCAAGTTTTGAAAACCTTTGCAAGCCTGAGCAATCGAAAATCAAAAGGCCCAAGAGCAAGCTGAAAAAGCCTTTTAATTGCTAAAATATCTGGAATTTTTTATTTATATATGATGGGTAAGAAGCATGAATGTTTCCGGTGAACTAAATGCTCCATTTAAATTTATTACATTTTCTGATACTTCCGAACTTGACGATCCGCTCCAAGCAACGCATACGATAAGTTTTTGTCCGTCAATTCTAAGACTTCAAAACAATTTTGTGCTTGCTTGCCATCTGTTACCATACAAGGCATTTTGCTAACACCTTCAGGAATACAGCGAGCAATGCAATTATCATAAACAGTCAAAGATTCGTCCGCTAATTTTAAGCCATCATAATAAGAATACATTCGGTCATTGGTTAATTCAATCACATTTTTTGGATTAGTGACAGATTGCCATTTTCCTAATAATTTGTAGACTTCAATTTTTGCCACCTTATTACTTGTATTTTCTGTTGCTGTTTGACAACTCATAAAAGTGACTAAAAGAAAGGATAACGATAAAAATTGACTTGTTTTTCTAGTGTTTCCTAGCATCGGTAGAAGATTTTTAATTTGTTCGTGGAATAAGATTAACTTCGGGACAATTACTGGACATTGGATACTAGATTCTTGATGGGTAGCAATAATAACCCAATTTTGGAGTAACTTAAAAATCAAGCATTTAGTAATAGATAAATTGGATATTTGACTTATCTAGCATCTAACACCCAGTATCTAACATCAAAATGTCTGTAAATGAAGACCCTTTTATATTTTATTTTTAAAATAGTCTTGTTATTGTCTTTGCCTTTTATCTGCTTCGTAAGGGGAGCTGTTTATCTTTATGAGCAACAGGATTATGGCTCTTGGATGGCCATATTTGGTGCTGCTGGTATTACTACTTTTTTGTTGATTATCTATATGATTTTCTTTTACGGAAGTTTGACAGGAAAGGTAGGCAGTTTCAAGAAAAAATTAATTTTAGCCTTAATTTTAGTTTTGGGTTATGGTGTACATGCCCTCTATTTTTTTTCGGAACAAAATGCCAAGCATCATTCGGTGCAAAAAGAATTTACTAGCCTCCACCCTATTCTGAGATTAAGTATTAGTACGATTATTCATTTAGATGATGGGTTAATTATGACGGATGCCAATCGTCAACCAGAAGATTACCGAAAAATGGGTTTAAAATCAAAGAAGAATTCCTTGCATTATAAACAAAACAATGGCTTTGTCCATGCTTTTGATGTACGAACCAAAAATAGAAGTTGGGTCAGAAACGGTTTATTACAACTCTATTTTAAAGCAATGGGGTTTAATACCTTGCGACATGGAGGAACAGGCGATCATTTGCATATTTCTTTGACAAGTCGGGATCGACCTTGGGCTATTTAAGGTTTCTCTACCGACTAACCACAAACCGCCTAGTAACTTGTCCTTCGGCTGAATTTAATCGCAAAAAGTAGATGCCCTCATATAAATCGACTATTGGTATCTCAATTTGCCCCTGACTAAAACTAGTCCAATCTTCTATCAGCACTACTTGTCCTAAACTATTAAAAATAGTCATGGTCAAATTCTTATTTTCTTGGAAAACATAATCGACGACTAGGTAATGACTGGCAGGATTAGGGTATAATTGAATACCTTTTGCCCAAGGTGGTTCGACAATACCACTTGGCAATTCGACCAAATCCAATTGAAAGGTAAAGCCCTCTTTTGACGAATGATCATCCCAATAAATATAATAAACTTTTCCACTATCAACAATAACATTATCGGTTAATACAGCAGCACCTGAAGTACCACAACCATCATCATTCTGGGCAATAATCTGAGCAGTTGCACAACCTGCTTCAAAAACAAAAAGACGTGTATTGACATTGCTTTCACAGGAATTGATGGCTAACACATTCGTTTTTTCTGGCCTATATTGGTACCATTTAGCACTTACGGCATCGGTAAAGGCCGCACCAATGCCAGTTAATGCAGACACCTCATGCGTACCAGTTGTAATGGAAATGGCGGTTTCACAAGTTGATCCTTCACTTGGATTATTCTCGGATTCAAAAGACAAATTCCAAGTAAATCCATCGGCACTTTGTCCGTTATCCCAATAGATGACATAAGAAATACCAGCTGTTGCTACCACTTCTATAGTAGAAGCAGTATTTCCGCCTTTTCCATCTGCACAGTTATCTTCCGCAGAATTGAGGATTTGTAAGTTAGCAGCATTAGCACAATCGGCTAATAACATGATTACCAACCTTGTATCTCCGCCTCCCTCACAGGAACTTACGGTAAAAACACCTGCGGTAGTCGGTTCAAAACGATACCAAGCGGCGGCAGTTGCCCCTTGGAATACGGCACCATTTCCAGCAAATTCAGTCACCTCATGCGTGCCAACGGATACGATGGTAGCATCGGCACAAGTTGAATTTTGAGTAAAGCCTTTTTGTGGAATAAAGATTTGAAAAAGAAAGGTTATTAAAGAGAGCAAGTAAAATTTGTTCATGGAAATTAGCTGTTCGGTTTCTAAGATAGACTTTATAAACAGGAACAAAAATGCGGTAAATTATAAAAATTCGGAAGGAATATTAAGGTAATTAACGTTTAGCTGACAAAGACATTACTTAACCAACCCATTATTAACAGCATAAATAATTAATTCGGAAGCTGTATTGATTTTCAGTTTTCGCATGATGTTTTTTCGGTGAGTATAAACGGTATGCGTACTTAAATTCAACTTACTCGCAATTTCTTTCGCTATTAAACCCTGCGCAGCCAGTTGTACTACTTCTATTTCTCTAACTGTCAATGGTGTTGGTGCACAATCTTCCGCCGTTGGTGAAAAAGAACGTTCAAACACATAATCCATTACTTTTTTACAAAAATATCTTTGTTTTTTAGTAGCTGCGTATACACCCTCAATGATCTCTTTTTCATCACAAGATTTAGTTAAAAAGCTGGTGACTCCGGCCTCTAGCACCTCGTAAATACTATCTTTTTCATTATCTGCGCTAACTATAAGGATACCTGCATTTGGATAATTCGCTTTTATTTTCTTGATCGTTTCCACACTAAAATTATTCGGCTGGTTATAATCAATGATGATTACATCTGCTGCTGCTGCGTCTAACAGCCTCAATAAACTTTGTTCGTCGGATGCTTCTCCTAATACTTTAATGGTGTCATATCCATGAAGGAGATGATTTAACCCTACTCTAATTAAGTATTCGGCATCAGCAAGTATGACAGAAATGATGGACAATTATTAGGGTTTTAATCAGTTAAATTATTCGTTTAGTGAAAATTTAGCCTAAAGCGTAACGAAAATTAATAGCATAACAACTAAAAAATAAGATGGTTTATAGCAAAATCAACGATTTGATGTTTGGCTTCTTGCCTATGACTTTAATCAATCATTATTCAAAAGTGAAAATTGGATTTATGATGAAATTAAACTATCTATTTGATTATCAGTAATTTACACCAAGACAACCAATAAATCATGCTATTCATTTGCGAAAATACGTATCCTAATCGTAAAATTATAACATTATTTAGAATTAGTTTAAATAAAAATAAAGAAAATAGTTTCTCACCTTCTTGGCGAATCTCTATTCCAATTTATTTGCGCTTCGCATCAAATTAAATCAACGGCAAAAAAAGGAATCTCACTTTTCTAAAAAAACGTATCAATTTAACAATAGGATAACTACGTCCCTAGCTAAATTCGATTATATTTGCAGTTATTTTTGAAAATCGTGTTTGTATAAACTAAAGAAACAGAATGTCTATACTTATTTTTATATTGGTCTCTTATATACTATTGAGTTTTACTTTGCGAAAAGTATTTGAAAAAGCAGGCGTAGATGCTAATAAAGCCTTAATTCCTGGGGTTAATTTTATGGAATGGTGCACCCTAATTGGTCGGCCAAAATGGTGGGCAGCTTTACTATTGATACCAATCGTGAATATTTTCATCTACGCAGGAATGTGTGTGGATATGGTTCGGTCCTTTAAAAAATACGATTTTAAAGATAGTGCTTTAGCCGTTATTTATGCGCCACTTTCTTTTTTCTTTATTGGAAAAGAACCTAGTGATAAATATGATGGGCCAACTTTAGAAAAAGAAGCCGCTTACCAAGCTGATATTGAAGCTGCTTATAAAGCAGACGATCGCTTGCAATTAAAGCGATTGATGGCTAAAAACCCTTATCAAAAATCTGCGGTTAGGGAATGGGTCGAAGCAATCTTTTTTGCTGTATTTGCCGCTGCTTTTATTAGAATGTTTCTAATCGAAGCGTATGTAATTCCAACTTCTTCTATGGAAGGGTCGCTTTTGGTCGGAGATTATTTATTTGTAAGCAAAGCGCATTATGGCATTAGAACACCAGAGACAATTGCCATGATTCCATTATTGCATAATCGGTTACCAATTATGGATGCAGAGTCTTATCTAGAATCTCCAAAGATTTCTTCTGTAAGATTGCCTGCGATAGAAACGATTGATAAAAATGACCCTGTTGTTTTTAATTACCCTGAAGGAGATAGTGTTTATGTCACTCCCGGTCGAACTTGGAGTGTGTACGATAAACGCAGAAAGTCTATTCCCAATCAAACTGCTGCTGCTATCGATCGTGGTCGATATGAATTAGTGACTCGACCTATTGATAAGATGGATCATTATATCAAACGTTGTGTGGCTACTCCAGGAGATTCTTTACAGATTATTGACAGACAATTATATATTAACGGTCAAGCTGCTAAAAATCCAACGAATGTTCAATTTCGGTATTTAGTAAAACATAAAGGACCGCTTAGTGAAAGAAATTTTTCAGATTGGGGAATCTCCCCAGAAGACCAATTATACTATAACGATGGGTCTAATCCAGTATCTGAAACCCATAAAATGTTGGTTTTATCAGAAGCACAAAAAGAGAAAATAAAAGCCATGGACCCTAGTATAGAAATCATTCCAAATGATATGTATTGGGTTGATTTACCAGAGGGTATGGATAGATATGTTTTGCGCACTTGGGGAATAGATGAAGGAAATCTTAGATTTGGTAATGGAAGTCGGTTGATGTATACTTTGAAAAAAGATCAAGCGGATTCCTTAAGAGCCAATGGTATTGGTGTGGAATATAATTACGAGACTGCTCGATTATTTCCGCATGATCCAGCTAATTTCAAAAATAATTCTGTTGACAATTTTGGTCCATTATATGTTCCTAAAAAAGGAGCAACGGTCATTATTACACCTGAAACGATTGCACCTTATCATCGAATCATAAGCGTTTATGAAAATAATGATTTAAGAATTGCTAGTGGCAGAGTTTATATCAATGGAGAAGAAACGACGAAATATACTTTCAAACAAGATTATTATTGGATGATGGGAGACAACCGTCACAATTCGGAAGATTCAAGAGTTTGGGGTTTTGTACCACATAGTCACGTAGTAGGTAAACCACTATTTATTTGGTTCTCAACTAAAAATGGTAATGCTGCGAATGGGATTAATTGGGATAGAATCTTTAGTTCTGCGGATAAGCAGTAAACGCCTATTTAAATTTTCATATCATTCATAATTAACTGATTATCAATTTAATAAATTTTTGATTGCTTGATTGTTAGACTGTTTGATTGTTGTTAAGAGGAATTTACAATCAAACAGTCTGACAATCAAAACAATCTTCAGGAAAAACAAAGGTATATTTCCATTTTTTCAAATTAGCGAGATAATATTTTTAATTCAGAGCACTATCTATCGAATATTATATCATTCCAAAACCACCATCTTCTCCACCCCCACAAATTCACCAGCCGTCAACTGATAATAAAATACACCTCTTGCATTCAAGGTCTTAGCCTGCCAATCAAGCTCATGATGCCCTTGCGGATAAGTACCTTCGATCGTCTGCAACACTCGTCCATTAACATCCATAATTTGTAGTTGAATAGACATTGTTTTGGGTAAATCAAAAGCTATGGTCGTCGTTTCCTTAAACGGATTTGGCGTATTTTGATATAGCTTAAAGGGTTGTTGCATTAGTTTAGAAAATTGTAAATCTATTTTACTCATTTCTCCTGCTTTAGTGTATGCCTCAGCGGTCGTTATAGCACTATTAATGGTCAATAAATCACTTAACCAACCATCCGTTTCCGCTTTAAATTGCAAGCTAAATAAAGTTGGTCTGCCTTGTTTTGTGCCATTCCAACTAAGCGCTAACTGCCCTTTAGTAGCTAATTGGGTATTAAAATGCTCCTTTTTGAGTAGTCCTTCGGTTAAGCCTAAGTATGTTAAGTCAGAAAAATTCAAAGTCATTTGATAACCTAAAATAGTGGATAATTCAGTAGGTGTAAACTCAATATCGACTACTTCTCCCCTACTCACTTTTCGATTTTGCAAGTGGATATTAAATACTTTACCCGTTTGCCTATCTTCTGCTTTTACTAGCCTATTCGCATTGGCTGTTCCATTGACATCTCCAATCTTTACGCCGATAAAATCGACCGTTACTTGATGCGTATTTTCGGGTACCTCCATTATTTCTGGGAAGGTTTCCTTGGCAGGGTTTTCCGTATAAAACTCATAATCTTTAGTAACAAAACGCCAGCTATTATTTTGTGGAAAGGCCTCCCGAACATTCAGGATTAATTGCCGCAATTGTACTAAATCAAAAGAGGTGATACTACCCGATTTATTAACATCTGCCGCAATGTATTGATACGGCGAAGTAAAAGGTTTTACGCCTAGTATATGTTGACTGATTAGCACTAAATCAAAAGTAGAGACCCCATTTAATGGATTGATTAATTTTTCTGGCTGTACGCTAAAGGCGATATTCGTAGGTAGGGTAAATTGATAATTGCCATCTGCTTGAGTCGTCATCAATTGATTATTTCCACCCGTTAAATGAACCGTTACTCCTTCTATATTTTCGCCTTTGGCATTGATAATGCGACCTGATACTACATTATCTACTGGGCTAAGCGAACAAAGTCTTTGATTATCCTGTACTTGAATATTAGTTATGGCTACATCCCAATTGCCCGCTTCGTCTATTACATAAATATGTACGGCTTGGGTCCCAAGTTCTGCACAAGTAAACGTTATATTACTCGGTAAATCCAATACTTCATTGAGCGAATCGGGCGCTGCTCCGAGGGTCGAATGCCAGATTCTAGTGATTAAATCTTCCTGATCGGTACAATTATCAAAACTATTTTGGTCTAAATCATTTGCCCAAACTTGAATGGTGCCTGTTTCAGATAGTTCTAGGGTAATCCCATTTTTAAGATATGGCAATGGTTTTTTACAATCTCTAAAAGTGATTAACTCACTTTGTTGATTGGCCGAATTGCCACAACCATCAAACGCCCAGAATTCTACTCGATAGGCATCTTTATCGTAAACGGCATAGCTTAAGACATTGCTATCTACTCGCAATAATTCATTTCCTTCGGCATCATATAATTTGCCTAACCAATTAAATACTTCGTCGTCCGAACAATCTACCGCACTTGCCCTCCATGTTTTAATTTCATCACATTCAAAAGGTGACATTAGGGGCGTTTCATCTTCTTCGCCAAAAGGTTCGGCATCAAATTCGATGGCGGTAATACAAGCATCAGGGGCAGCAATTGTCACAACGGGTGCTTCCTCATCGTGTACTTTTAGGATTTGAATGTAGGTTAGTTTGCCTGCACTAGCAAGTGCTTCGGTAGCAGTAATGACTTGTGCTGTGGCAAATTGATTTTCATCTGCTATTCTTTCAATAACCACGGCTTCCCCATCTGCTTCATATTGACACCAGTTGATTATCTGGTAGGTTCGTTCAATTTTTAAACAGGCATCTCCCGGAATAGAAAAGCGCCTTTCACTTACTTCTGTTGCTATCACATCGCAAGTACCTGCTTTGATTAAAATTTCTGGAATTGGGGCGGTTTCCCCACAAGTTCCTTCCCAATCCGCAGGCAAGGCAATTTGCCAATCGGCTTTGCTACTAATGTCAATCGACTGAATCGCCCAAAAGGATTTATTACCCGATTTATCAATGGCTCTCGCTCGACGTTTGATGGTGATATTGCCACAAGTACCTTCTAATAAAGCATATTGTTGTTCAATCGTTAAGTTGGCACATTCGCTATCTTCTTGTTGATTGTCTTGGCAAATTGGGTCACCAAATTCTCGATTATAAAAGATCAATAAAGAATCGGTTAAATCTACATATTCCCCATTATCCAATTGGTTGTTATTATTGGCATCGGTACTAGCGCCTAACTGTGCTCGATGATACGCATCACAAGTAATTTCATAATCGGCTAAAGCACAAATCGGGTCAATCTTATCTTCGGCATTTACGGTCAACCAGCCTGTATCCTCATTACCTTTGGTATCGGTTACTTTTAGTTCCAATTGTAAATCGGTGCTTAAATAATCACAAGAAATAATCGCCACACTATCCCACTCCCCTCCTGCATCTTTAATCCGTATTTCATATTTTGCAATACCACAAGCATCAAAACTGCCGTCGTCAATATCTCGTGCTTGAACTATGGTCGCATCTCCAATTAAAGTTAACTGGATTTCATTCAGCATTTTTACCGTTGGTGGGGTTTTATCGCTAATAATAATGGTGTCAGTTAAAATGCTAGTCTTAGTCTGTTCGATACAATCATCGGTAGCTACCCAAATTATTTCAAAGGTATCGCAAGTTAAGGCTGCCCAATCTGCTGTGTCTATTACTGTTTTCTGTCCGTCTTTAATACGGGAAATTTGTTGAATTGCCACGTTTGGATTGGTACTACAATTATCGGTTGCTACTGGTTTTGTTAGTTCTTGGGCGTCATAAGTACAAGCAAATGGAGCTAAAACGATTTCTTTAGGTGTACTCGCTGCGTTTATTACAAAAATAGGTGCTAAAGTATCTGCTAAAAAGATATTTTGGGTATCCATTCGCATTGGTTCGCTGTCTCCACACCAATCAGCAATCGACCAATAACGAAAGGTTTTTCCTCCGCAAGTTGACCCTGTGACTTGAACATCTTCCTTGCTTAGAATATACCCACAGATATAATCCGTTTCGTTTAGATGGAGTGTATCACTTACCGTAAATTGCCCCCCATTTAGTCGACCAATTTGTAAACCTAAAACTCCTGTTTTGGCTAAGTCATTAACGGCTTCAGGACTACCTTCGCCACAACTTAATCTCACATCTGGTAGTCGAATTAGTCTTGTCAAGTCTGGGCGAATAATCACTATTTGTTGTGTTAACTCAGCTTGATTCCCTGATTCATCCGTGGCTTGCCAAGTCACTTGGACAATATTCGTATCACAAACACCGCCTTCTTTTAAATAAATGGCTTCAACATATTTTGCGGTAAGCTGCGTATCACAATTATCAAATACTTTCGGTTTAGTTAAGCCTAAACCTGTTTCGCTCAATGCTACTGCACAGGCAATAATCGTATCTTTACTCGCTGCGGAAAATATTGGTGGGCTATTATCAAACAGGGTGATTTTTCCACGGCAACTTTGTCCACAAGCATCGGTTACGGTGTAATTATAGACGCCTGCTTTGGTTAAGATGACGCTGTCGGTTTCATTATTTAAAATGCCATTTCCCAACCCATCCCTAGCCCTTCCCTTCAAAGGGAAGGGGATTTCTTTTGTGCTATTAGTAGCATTTTCGATCGAATTTCCAGCCTGTCGATTCCCCTCCATTCCAAAGGGAGGGGCTAGGGGTGGGTTGGAGAATTCAATGTTAATTTTATAATCATTTCCAACTGTATCTGGTTTTTCTAATAAATCATCTGGACGGATATTAACCGTACAAGCTGAACCCAATGGTATCAACAAAGAATCATTACAAACGGGTAGATTGGTAGATCGAACGGTAAAAATACAGGTGCGAGTCACACAAACCGAATCATCTGCTGTCCCTCGAATGCCATCTAATCCTTGGAATTTTAAGCGTACATTTAGCGCATGTGTCCCTAAAGCTACTGTATCCAAGCATAGTGAATCTATCGAAGCACTATCTCGAATCATATTTTGGTGATCAATATCGTATTCAAGGTAATAAACCGTATCGGTGGTACAAATATTTTTTAAGGTAACTGTTGGCGCTTTAATTTTACCAATTTTCAATTTTCCGACTTTACAAGTCACCGTAAAATCGTCAATCGCACAATTTTCCATCGTTGGCGTTTGGCTGGTACATTCAGGTACGACCGTCCAACCTTTGCCTTTGATATTATCGCCATTCGGTGCCCAACGTAGGGTCAAACAACCCGATAGATTATTACAAGTGGCGTCCACCCAACCTGCTCCTCCTTGGGGAATAGCTGCACCCACACCTTGGATAAATTTCATTTTACTGACTGCATCTCCTCTAATTTCCAAATAATTATTGCTATAAATATGATTGCCCGTATAAACCCGTAAAGTATCTCCCGAAGCAATTTCAAAACTAGTAAAAGCTAATCGAACACTTTGTTTGGCAGGGTTGGTCGGACAGAAGGTATAGATTTTTTGACCCACCGTATCGGTATAATTCCCATCGTTGCCGCCATCATCGGCAAAGGTTTCGCCACAAGATTCGATATAAGCACTATTGGGTAAAGCGCTAATTTTTTCACAACCCGAACATTTATTACTAATGGATAAGTCCGTTGTTCCGTCCGTTAGCGTAATGGCGTAGCCAATATTATCAATATGCAAGCCATTTAGGGTATAAAAACTTACCCCGCTTGCTTGTTTGGTTTCTGTTAATTTGATGCCCGTTGCACCTGTCGTAAAAGGGTGGTGTGGATGTACGACACCTTTGGCTGGTGGAAATACACCCGCTGGCGCTTGGGTTAGACCTGTAACACTTTTAATTGTCCAAGTTTGATTGCTTGGGCCTGTAATCATAACTGTTTCGGCAAATTGTCCAATGCCTACACCGCCATTGTCTAAACAGATACAAGGATCGGAAATAGAAGGATAAGGTTTTCGGCAAGTGCTGCATAAACCTTTGGGGTCGGTAATTGCTTCCTCCGTTATCCCACATACTGGATCAAGGGTATAACAATCTTTGGTATCAAAGCGGTCTATTTCTATAGCTTCCGCTTCATACGCACCATTTAAAGGCTGAGTAGCTGGAAAATCATCGTACAAAAAGAAACGGCCTCTTTCATCTCGCACTACCTTAGTCACTATTCCATCGGTATAAGTCGGTGCAGTTGGTAGGGTTTGGTCACAATCACTTGTTACAGTTCGTAAATGAGTAGCAGGTATATCCACAAAACCTCGACCTACATTCCACCTGACAATGGTATTAGACCGAACGCCATTATCGTGGTGATAAAATCGTAGCCTTACTGCTCGCAAGGGCAAAAGCAAATTATCACAACTTTCGTCAATAATCGAGGTACTATCTGGTATTTCATAGGTAAACGTACTAAAATCGTTCTCCCCTTTTGCATTGATATTTTCGCCAATCAAACGCATGGAATCTAACTCCGTTCCTAAATATAAACGAGAAGCATCATAAGCACCGCCACCACCGAGTTTAAAATCTATACAAGTGACATTGGATGGAATGAGCAACCAGCCATCTTGTTGGACATTTTCACCGCCATTGAAATTAGCAACATGGGGCATAAAGTCATCTCCGTCGGTATCCTCACTTGCTAGTGCCGCATCGTTGACACCTAAAGTCGCCGATTCGTAGATGCCTGTGGGGGTATTGGTATGCTGTGGCAAACAATTGGGGCAAGTTTTATCATTCGTAAATTTATCAAAGGCTACATCAATTCCTGCATTGGTAATCTGCTGGTTAAAACCTTTGCCATCGTTGCCATCCCAAAATTGGGTACGCAGACTGCCCGCATCAGCAATGGTCTTAGGGGTAATATTAAAGACTTCTAAAAAGCAAATGGGGAACGTATCGGCAATGATGGCACTTGGACTAATTAATGCTTCTACACAATCGTCAACACAAGCAGTTAATTGTTTGGGGCAAGTAAAACAATCAATATCTTGAATGCTTTCGCAGTATCTTTTATTGAAGTTAAACGGTTGACCTGATTGGGTAAATAAATCTCCATCGCTGTCTTGATAGACACAAAAAGGCAGGCCGTCTTTAAGGCTGTTGGGTTTATTATTATCGCTGTTCGCATCGGCCGCCGTTGTACCCACCGATTGTAAATTGGTGGCTGGAATATTTTCCCAACCTTTGCCATAATTCCATTGCACTACTCCATCCAAAAAGGCGCTGACATCAGATGCATACCATCTGGCTCGAACTACATAAAAACCACAAGTCGGGCAAGTGGGGTCAGGGGTCGTCAATGCAACCCCATCCGCAGCGGCATCATAATTAAAGTTACTACTCGTTTGGGTCTGGCTGCCATCTACTGTTTTATCGTGGGTATAACTACCTTGCAGACCCCAAGAAGCCCCAATAAAATCCATATCGTTAATGCTTGGGCCTAAAAATAAGGCAGCGCCATCGTGTGCTTGGGGGGCATTGACTCGGACATCAATACAACTGATACTTGGTGGTAAGACGATCCAAGCATCCATTTGCACTTGGTCGCCTCTTCCTCGGCTGAGTTTATCGGCAATCGCTTTTTCTTCGATACCTAAGGTAATGGCTTGCTGCACACAGCCTGCTGCGCCACTTCTATGTTGGGGTAGCATGCTAGGCGTATAGCCTGTTCCCGTTCCCATGGTGGTGGTAAAGGGAATGATTAATGGGCGAGTTCCATTGCTTGCTCCACCGCCAACAGTTGGCGCAATGCCTACTGGAGATTGTTGGGTATTGGCTGCACCTGTACAACAGAAATTGCCACAAGCTTGAGACCAGATTTGTAATAAGGCTTGTCCGTCAGTAACGGGTACTTTGCCTTGTACTTGTCTTGAAATCGCCCCACAATCTAGGCTGCAATTGCCTGCAATATCAGGATCGGCAGCGTCTACCAAGCCATCCATATCATTATCTAAATTATCGCCACAAATCTCTGCTTTGCTCGGACAATTACAATCGTCAGGCAGCGCACAAGCGCCTGCATGGACGACCGTTACCCCTGAAGTCATTCCTGTTAGACTAAAGGAATAGGCGACATTGGGATGAACCGTATAAGTATATTCTACTACATCGGGATTGGTATTGCTGACTAAAGTTGGTCCTGCTACTAAACCTACTACATTACCGATAGTATAAGCGGCATCTACTACACTAGTGACCAATAAAGTTTGTTGAAAAACGCTTACCGATTGAGGGCTAGTGCCGCTAAAAGTATTACTCGTATTATCACAAATACAACCCACTTCTTGCATTTCTATTTGGCAAGGATTACAAATTACACTCGAATTTTCTTCAACTGAAAAACAGATATAAGGGATATTTATTTGGCTAGTCGGAGCAGTATTACAATCCGCTGGCACTTGCCATAATTTTTCGTATTCATCGTATAAACCTGCTAAACTAGCACCATTCCTTTCAGTAATTGCCGCAGGAATTAAATCATCGGCATCATGCGCCGAAACGGGCAATAGATACCCCGTTGGAATGATTTCGAAGCCTTCCCCGACATCCCATTCTACTTCCGAATTGGATTCATCATTGCCTTGATCGTTATGATACAGTCGAATACGAATTAAAAAATAATCGCAACTGGGTGAAGAAACAATGGTCAATCCTGCGGGTAAGGTATAGGAAAAATCATTGGTAGACCCAGTTAGCAACGTGTTATTTTCACCAACTAAGGTCATATTGCCACAGCCAGTTCCTGCGTAGAGGGCAGAAGCTTCTCCTTTATCCACCCCACCCAAGCGAAAGTCAATGCAGTCGTAATGAATGGGAATCATCAACCAGCCATCTTGCTGGGCATTTTCTTTATTTCCCGTTGGAAAGGGGTTGGTGATGCTGTCACTTACCCCTAATCGAGCTTGCACAAAGGGAGCAATATCCGCTGCGTTGCTATGCATGGGCAAGCCGCAAGCATCATTACCACCATTGAAGGCTGCTCGATAGTCATTTGTATCCGCACTTCCGCCTTCGGAATTAAATTGCGTCCAGCCTGAGGTTAGTACTCCCGTGCCAGTAGTCGGGATCTTTTCTTGGATGGTCACCGCCGTAGCATCACAAGAAAAACCTGTGGGGTCGCTGGCGCTTGGGTCAGGGCATTGGGCTATTGACAGCAAGGGCAGGTAGGTGATGGCTAGGCATAGCACTAGCTTGATGATGCTTTGGTTGTGTGTCATGAGATTAATTTTTTTGTTGTTTTAGCGTGTTTGGGTATTTGGTTGATATTTTAGGTTTTATCCTTATCTTTTCTGACTCGCCAGAAGTCTTCTCCCCAGTTTTTGTAGAGTTTTTTTTCTAGTGGCAAATAATTTTCTATTCTATCTTCAAAAATTCCTCTTTTTAATTTTGAAAGAAAAGAAATTAAGCTATTTTCTAAGTATAATCTTTCTATTTCTTCTCCATTTATTTCAATCATCTCAGGAAATTCAAGCCATATTGAACCAAAATTGCTTTCATTTAGTGAAAAAACAATAAAGGCATATGGTGGATTACTTACTCTTGCCAGACCAAGAAACCTTTCATTTTCTTCCCATAAATCTCCTTTGGTTCGACCTATCCAATAACTGTAGATATTTTTATTTGGTATAAAGTAATCAATAATAATATCTTCATTCCAATTTAAAATATGCCCTTTTGGATAGATAAAATTATTAACATTAAAATCGGAGTTACTAGAGATAACTTCTCTATCCGTTCCTAAATCAATAAAATTTAAAAGTCTTAACTCTAAAGGAATCTTAACATTGATTTCCTTTTCTATTTTGGAAAAGTCGATGAAATACATTTTATAATGTTTGCTTGTTTAAAAATTATGGAGAATCAAAAAAGCCTACCATTGCTTTTTTTACAACAGAAACACCTCCAGCATGTGTTATAGGGTCATGAACTTCTGAAAAAACAGGCATTAAAGTCGAACCATCCTCATGATGATGCCATGTAATCTCTTTTTTTGTTCCATCTTGTAATTCAACTCTTACCCTACCTCCACTTCCTTCTACCTTTTCTACACCATTTTGTTTTTTTAACCAATTATTAGCACTAGTAAAATCCGAAGTTCTATTTCCTTGAACATTTTCGGTGTAATAATATTTTTTACCACCTAAAGAATAAGGGCGCAAGTCAGGAAAACCTAAATCAGAAATCCTAACAGTACCACCAGGCGTATCAAAATCACAAGGTAGTGGTTTACAAGCTCTTTTTATTGAACCTTTAAAGAAATTTGCAATTACGGTTCTATCATAGTCTGGATTATCTAACATTCTTTGGAGTAAATCAGTATTTTTTCTTACCCAAGCTTTTCTATCACTCAAAATAGACAAGGCTTCATAAGGTTCAAAAAAATCTCGATTCTCTACCATCTTCTTATAAAAATCATCATCTATCCCATCTTTTCCAAAAGTTTTAATTAAATTTTTATTGGGTTGACCAAAAACTTCATTTAACAATTCCTCACATTTCTTATTAGATGAATTTCTACTAATAGGACAAGGCTTTACTCTTAGTTTTTTCCATGCCTCTAATATTTCAGGGTCGTCTACAATATTACGCCAAGCTTTCGGCGATAAAACGTTTTTCATCGCATTTAGTGCATCTCCTTCTCCTCCTCCTCCTCCTTTAATAAGATCATCTACTTTTTTAGTAAAAGCTTTATCCTTCAATAAATTTGCCAATATTCTTGCTTCCTCTTTTGTCAACTTATTCATAACACCTAACCAGAACCCTCTAGCAAGTTCATTAAATTTATTCACAGTCTTTACCTCTGTTCCTCCAAAAAATAAGCTAGCAAAATTAAATAATAATTTTGCCTGTTCATATTTAGCATTATTACATTTTTTTAAAGAACTACAATTTGTAATTTCATCCAAATAGTTAAAGAATTGCATTGTAACGGCATCATAAAGCATTACCAAATTCTCAAAATCAGCAAAAAAATCAATGGTCTTATCGACCTTCTGATTTACATCTTTTAATTTTTTGATAGCAGCTTCGCAATCTGCTCCCGTAGAAATTTTAATAGTCTGATTAATGTTTAGTTTTATCTGGTCGTAAGTATCTGGATCATTAGTTTTAGCCTCTAGTTTTTGAAAAAACGCTTCATTGATTTCTATGCTATGGCAGAAGGGATATAATAATAAAGCCCTAGATAAATCGGCAATCTCTAGAATTAATTTTCCTAAATCAGCTAAATCCTTAATAATTTGATAAGCACCGTCTAATAGCCCTGCCGCAAAGGGCAAATCTCTTGCACCTGGAGCGATAGCCGCACATTCCCATAAGCATTTAGGGACAAATCCACCTTTCTTCGGGTCTGTGCTTAAACAAGTAACAATTTTTCTGAGGGTGATTAGCCAACCTTCGCCTATAGTTGATTCTAGAAATTGGTCGCCACCACATAAATAATTAATGGGCGCGCTTAAAATATCATCAGACATTTCTGAATCCCAGAATAGATGATAGGCGTTAACAATTTCTTGCCCTATATCATTGCTACTTGACGGGCTGGCGCCAATATAAAGCATGGCATTTTCTCCTTCTCCGCTTACATGCGCCCAAGCCACATTTCCCGCTTCAAATTCTGTCCGAGCAATTTGTAAATCCACACAATTGTCGGAATAAAAATGATTCAGCCCTGCTATTGCTCCTTGATTAAATATTTGAGAAACATTAATCGTATTTTCGGAGTCTTTAATCTTTACCACCAAATCCTCCATTCTAGAAGACCCCAAATTTCGTAAGCCACTTCCACCTTCGTAAGTGACGGGAATGCTGATAAAACAGTTTTCGGCAAATAATTCAGTTAAGTTGTCTTCGTCAGGTGGTTTTAATTGATTGGTTGCTACTACTTCACAGCCACTTGCATCTGTCACCGTCACTTTATAGGTCGCCGTTTTATTGATGACTAGTTCATTAGTAGCAACTGTTTCTAGAGAAGGGCTAGACCAATTATAAGTTAAGGCTGTTCCTCCTCCAGTTATTTCTGCAACTAATTTTAGTTGTTGCCCCTCACATAAAACTGCTGGATTGGGCGTAATTTTTACTTCAAACCCACAATTGCTCGTACAGCTAAATTGACTGGTTTCTACTCGTTGCCCCAGTAAATTAAGCAACGGCAAGATGATACCCAATAGGCAAAATCCTAGTTTTCTCTTAATGTTCATGATTGATTATTTTGTTGTTAGTTTGGTTTTGTTTACTGATTTTTGCCTTTTACTTTATTATTGTGCTTTATTTAATTTTTATGGAGTGGGTAAATAAACCCTTGGGTACTTTAGGTTCTTATCAACTGTCTTGCTTTTTCAACTTCTTCCTTGTTTTCAACCCAATCTTCAAACTTATTAAAATGATTTTCCATTTCATTTTGAAGTTTTGGAAAGAATTTATCTAGGAAACTGATAATATACTCTTCCTTAGCTTTCTCTGGATTAGTTGCCTTTAATTTTTCTCTGGTTAAAATTACATCTTGAGTAAAATAATATTCTAATAAAAAGCCTATTCTTAAAGGTCTTTCATGTTCTTTGAGAATCCATGTTTCTATTCTAGTTCCTCGTTGCTCAACAAAAATTATTTGAAATATTCCTTTCTCATAAACTAATCTTGAATTACTTTCCTTTAATTTAAAATTAATGGATTCAAGATATTCACTTAATTGTTGATTCAATTTAATCATTATATATCAATTAATAGTTTGGAATTTAGAATAGAAATTATTCCACCACCATTGATTACATCATTATTTTATTGTTGTTGTAGTTGTTTTATATCAGAAATCTAGAACAAACTAAATGAGGTCTAAAGCCTTCTGCGTTTCAGATTTATTCCGAATCCATTGGTTATAATCACTAAAACTAAATTGATTTTCATCACATAATATCGGAAGATAGGCCTCTAATAAAGGTATATAGACTTTATGAAAGGTTTCTTTTTTATCCGCTCCTTCTCGGTTCTTTTTTACAACTGCTACATCTTTTGTTAAGTAATACTCTAGAAAAAAACCTATTCCCGCTACTTGATTAACACCTTTTTCTAGATAAACTTCTATTCCATCAAATCGTTGATCTACTATAGTTATCCTAATTTCATTGTTAAAATATATTTCTATAGATTTTTCTTTTTTTCTAAGAAAAAGCCCTTAGATAATAAATAATCATGCATTTTTTTATTATAAATATTCATAATTGTAATCAAATAAATTATAATCGAATTAATTGTCTGGCTTTTTCAACCTCTTCCTTGACTTCTAACCATTTATTATGTTCATCAAAATCAAAATTATGTGTATCGATAATAGTTGGCAAAAATTTCTTTAAAAATGAAAGCACATAGTTGAAAAAACTATCCGCATCATTCAGTCGTCCTCTAACACTTCTCGTTAAGGAAACACTTTTACTAAGATGATACTCTAATAAATAATCTATTCTAATATTAGTTCCAGTACCATTTTTGATCCAAACTTCTCTGTGATTATTTCTTTGTTCAATGATGGATATTTGAAAATCTCCTTTCTTATAGACCTCTTCTTTTATCAAAAGAAATCCTTCTGATTTTAAATAGTTTTTGATTTTTAATTTCATATTATTTATTTATAAAGTTATTTCATATTTTTTCCTTCTATGTGAAAAATCAATAGTACTATACCATGTTAAAATACTCATTTCTTATAAAAAAAAGTATTATCATCAAAAATAAAACCTAATTCTTCTAACAGTTTATGCTCTCTTCCAAAAAATGTCAGAGTTCCATCAGCTTTTTCTATATTTCCAAGGACATTCGGATTAGAAATAGCCCTAATAACATCTAAATTCTGTGCAGCCTCTCTTAGCCAAGGGTCATTAAACGATTCCCAAAATTCTTGGTCACTCACCTGAACATCAGGTACTTTTAAAGCATTTATACCTCCAGGATTTCTTCCTTGTTGGCATAGTTTTGAATTAAAAATTTTCATTGTTCCTCCACCATTAACCATATCATTAAATCTACCAACAACCGTAGTTGTTTTAGTCCGATGAGCAATAATATCTCCACCGAAATGTGGATATTTTACAAGTAGTAGATCATTAATTATCTCTCCAACTTGCTCATTCCCTTTTTTAATATTGACTCTAAGTCCATCTTGAACTATATCTAAACCATCATTCAACCATCTTAATATTCGTTCTAACCAAGTAAAGTTTGTTCGAAGTCCTGTATTAGCTATTTTACCATAAGCTCTAATGAAAGACTTATTATTAAGCAAAGTAACAAGAAAATCAGGATTTATTAAATCAAATACCAAATTATCAATGTTACTAACAATTGTTTTTAATCGTTCGACATTCCTCTCCGTTGTAATTAAATTTAAGATCGTACCAACCGCTACTTGTATGATTAAATCCTGAGCACTAAAATCCTTAAAAGGTGTCTTAATCACATAAGAAATAATAGCAGTAATAGTGGAAGAAAGCAACCCTTCCCCATAAGCATCTACTAAGTTAGCCAAAGCGCCGCGGAACCCCTCTTTTATAACATGTGTATAAAATGCTTCACCAACTCCTTTAATTCCCTCCTCATAATCGCCTACCCAATACTCTATCATTCCACCAATTCCATAGCTAGCAATTACATTAATTGCAATAGACCAAGGATTTTTACTGGTTACAAAAGTAGTCACTTTCTTAAACCCTCTCAATAATAACTTCTTTGTCCATTCTCCCAAAGGAGCTTTATTTCGAGCATAGATTGGACTAAAGCCGCTAACTCGATTGCTAAAAGCTTCTGAAAAAGCAAAATTGCTTAGTATTTTCACATCTAGCCCATCTCCATTTAGATCAATGATATAAATATCTTCGGTGTAATCTGCTATTCTTCTAGGACTACCTTTTGTCGGAGCTTTCAGTTCTAAAAGCGTAGCGGCACAATTTTCATCGGTTACATAATGAATGGTGGCTTCGGTAGTTCCTTCTCCCGAACTAGTAAATCCACCTATTAATTCATTCAAATCATCCGTCAATTCAATGATTTCCGTAGCCGAACCATCTTCTGCTGTTTTTACCGTTAGGCTGACTTTTTTACCTTCCCCTGCTATATTGCTATAAGATTGGTCGCTAATGGCAATAGCCTCCACATCTGAGAAATCAAAATAGCCTTCTCCTACCAATTCTTTGATTAAGCCTTCTTCGGTGGTGCAGTCTTCGCAGGGGAAGTCCATAGGTATTTTTTCTTCTTGCCCCCACAAAGACAAGGATAAAATCATTAAGAAGCCATATATAAATATTCGTTTCATCATCGGTAGTTTTTAATATCTAAAGTTCTTTTTCTGGAAGAATCACTTTTAATAAGCATTATTTTTCCAGTCTTGTTAGTGGTAAATCACTCACAAGTGCATTCTAATTAGGAATATTTTTATAATAGCCTTTTTGTAAATATTTGAAATATTCAGGTATCTAAAAGTAGCTTCCCTGAATTTAAATTCTTTGTTTTTGTTATCTCTAGGTTTTGAACTGTTTATCCTACTTTTTAGTTTTTTATCATTTTTCCATTTGAAATTGCCTGACCATTGGCATTGGTAATTTGATAAAAGTAAGTGCCTCGCTTCATATTATTTGTTGGTAGATGATGTACATCACTACTAAGGAAGGTACTGTTAACTTCTTTTCCTGTATCATCAAAAATAATTAGCTTTCGTTGGTCTTGTATTCTATCAGTTTGTCTTTTAATAAACAATACTTCCTTAAATGGATTTGGATAGACCACAAATTGTTCTTGATTATAAGAAACAGTATTGACAGTAGTTGTTCTAGGATGTAAATTTTCAAACCATGCTATTAGTCCTTCATCAGCAGAGGTAAAAATAACATCCATGTCTCCATCTCCATCTACATCTTCAGTATGTACATAATTAGCACCAGCTATATCTGTTGCTAATATCTTTGGTTCAGAGAAATTACCCTGTCCATCGTTTTCATACCAAGCTAATTTATTACCTATAAAAGAAGAAGACAAGACATCTATATCACCGTCTAAGTCTAAATCTGCACTAGTAACAAAAGTAGCTCGCTTAGCTTCGTTTGAAATTACTTTCTTTTCAGAAAAATTACCAAGTCCATCATTTGCATACCAGACTACATTATCATCTCCAAAAGAAGCTGAAAAAACGTCTAAATCTCCATCTCCGTCCAAATCTGCAACTTGAGCAGCAGTTATACTATCAATATCAGCTGAAATTATATTTTGCTCTGAGAAATTACCCTGTCCATCATTTGCATACCAAGCGACTTTATTATCACAAGATGAAGGTATCAATATATCCATATCTTCGTCTCCATCTAAGTCTCCACTCCGTATATGGTTTGCACAAACCGCATCTATTGGAATTATTTTCTGTACGGTAAGATTACCTAGACTATCCTTTTCATACCAAGCTATTTGATTATCTGCATAAGAGGTTGCTAAAATATCTATATTTTCATCTCCATCTATATCCATACTATAAACAGAAAAAGATACAACTACCCCCCTAGGTAAGATTCGTTCTTCAGAAAAATTACCTAGTCCATCGTTTTCATACCATGTTACTGTAAAGTTGCTTATGTTAGCTGAAAAAACATCCATATCCATATCTCCATCTATATCTACACTATATATTGAATAAGGACCAACAGGACTAATAGCAGTCGGAGATATAATCCGTTCTTCAGAAAAATTACCCAACCCATCATTTGCGTACCATACTATTTTATTTGCTTCTGCAAAAGCAGTTAAAAGATCGGTATCTCCATCTCCATCTAAATCAGTAGTAAAAAGTGTTCGTCCTGTGCAGGTCTCACAATTCGCAATAACCTTTTGTTCTGAAAATTGAGCAAAAGTTATAATTGGGATAAATAAGAGCAAACAAGTTTTTAAAATTTTCATCTTGAATTTATTTGTTTTTAATCTAAAATATTATTTTAAGTATCAAAGTACAAAAGCGAAAAGTAGGGTAATTTATTCTTCCTGCCCATCATCATTATTTTGTATATACTCCTCTAAAGATTTATGGTCTAAATGAATTACTTTATGAGTACTCACCTCTGGTTTTCCCTCCATTTGTATATTGATATTATAAACACCTCCCTGTAGGTCATTGCCAAAGATTAAATCAATTTGGTTCTTCCCCTCTTCTACTTTATGTTGTTCTGATAAGACCCCTCTGCCTAGCATATCTATCATCGTGATATTCACCTTTCCTGTTTCTAGTGAATTTAATTCTATAGTTAGATTGTTTTGGAAGGGATTGGGGTATAATTTAATTTGATTTTTTTCTGTATTTGAATCATTCAAAATTTTATTTGTGCGCCCTTCTGCTTCATTACATATATTATCTCTATCACGAATTATAATATCGAATCTTCTACCTTCAGGATATGCACAAGTTACAATTTGTACGCAATATCCTGTTCTATCATTAGGATTTGTTGGATTAAAAACTTCCTGACTATATTCAACGTTAATTGGAGTTCCTTTCAAATTTTTCAAAAAAGTACCTTGTCCTTTGGGCGTTATTTGATCATCTACTTCGCAATAAAGAGCAGCATCACAAATATAACCACTCATATAATCAAGCGTACCATTGGAAGAGTTTATAATGTCATTAAAATCTAATTCATACTCCCCGCTGGCACACCACATCCCCCAAACCCCGCTGCTGCTTAGGACTTGTAGTCCGACAGCTATATGTATTTCGCCTCTGGCGAAAGTAAGCAATAAAAACTAAAGACGAATATACCCAACCTCACTCATCGGCGGAATAATTGCTACATCCAATAAACCAGTTCCCTCAAAATAATTACTAGCGCTTGAATACAGATAATGGGATGGGCTAGCCACTATTTTTGCATGAACTGGGTTCCAATGAATATACGCTAGTTTTTGCTCGATTACTCGTGGACTCCATAATTCAATTGGGTGATTATCTGATTGCCAAAACTGAAAAGTCCGATTGCGTTGGATCCCTTTGGCAAAATAACCGAATAAATAAGTGAGCCATTCTCGCCTACTTTCTCCTGCTTTAACATCCTGAATCTTTTTGTTGATTTGCTTAGCCGTAAAACTTTTAAAGTCCCGAAGAATGTCAGACAAGGTATTCGTTTCGCTTCTAGATTTTGCGATTAGGTGAATATGATTACTCATAATCACGTAAGCATAAACCACTAATCCTTTTTCTTGGATACAATAGTTAAGGCTTTCTAAGATGATGTCTCGATAACTTGCTCTGGTAAAAACATCAATCCAACCGACTGTTGTAAGCGTTAGAAAATAAAGTCCTTTTTGGTCATGTATTTTATACTTTCCCATAGTAAATATTTTGTTAGTTTGGTAAGGTGTTTATTTAGATACCGCTCAAATATAGCGATAACCGAATAAACACCTTACCTAACTATTCTTTTTTTCGTTTTTGCTATACTGCTTCGTATAGCAAAACCTGCCCTCGATGTCAAAGAACGTTTGGTGTTTGGTTTGCTTGCTTTTGTTTTTTATACAACTACTTCTGCCATAACTTTTCCCGAAGTATTTTGGGAGGCAGGACGAATAGTGGTGTAGGGCTTTAAGTCTTAACCAGCAGTAGGCTCTTTTAGCACCTGCTATGACAGCGGATTAATTAATCAACTTTAATTCCTTTTCTAACTACTTTATCTCCAAGATTACTTATTAGCTCGAAAAAATAAATACCTGCATCTAATTCTAAAAGATTTACTTGTAAATTATATGCTCCTTTTTCATGTTCTTTGTCTAACATTAATACTTGAAGCTCTCTTCCATCTAGCGTTAAAATACGTAAAGTAAGCTTTGAGTTAAGTCCATTGATACGATCGTCTCCAACAAAATAATTTAAAGCTGTAATTTCATTAAATGGATTAGGATTAATCTTAAGTTCTAAAAATTTAGTGCTAGATGCAAGGGAAGGGAAATTAAGCGTATTATCATTTTCTTTGGTTGCTACTTTTGCAGGCTCCGTTATCTGACGAATTATCTCCTCCATTAATTCCACATCATCTTGTGCGCTAAACATTCTGCTTTGCTCTACTATAGGAAATATACCCTCTTCTTCTACACAATCTTCTAAATAGGCATGAAAATCACTTCCTTCTTGTGCAAAGAAACCAGGGTTTAGCGAAATCTCCCCATTTGCTCCACCTTTATAGACAACAGCTCGACCTGGAAGAATCGTTGCTTCACTTTCTTCGACAGAAGAAGGATCTGATACTGGACAATCTATTAAAGCTGAATTTGATTTTGGTGAATTTAGAAATTGAGCTTGATAAATTCCTCCTCGAACACCTTGTGCTTCTCCAAGAGTTGGATTGGCTGTAATATCTACTACACAGGCATCCGTTGATGGCTCTATGTCTAATTGAACCATATCGCTATCTTCAAAATTTGACAAAAAGGGTAACCAAGAAACGTCATTAGCACTACCTCTCACGGTTAATTCAAATTGATACCTAAATAAATTTCCACCAATTCCTATTCCGCCAGAAAAACCTCCTAGTTCTTCCTCTGTAAAGCATTTTGTTATTTCGTATAATCCAATTTCACCATCTTTTAACTGAAGCGTTTGGGGTCGATTATAAACAGTCTGTCCAAATTTTTCTATTTTCAAATCTGCCATAATATAAGGAGGTAATGCTAATCTACCTTTATAATCCATGAAGAATAAGCCTTGCATACAAATTTCTCCTATATCGCATTTGCCTTCCGCAAAAGGTATTTGGCTAATTTCTACACTCATTGGCCCTTCATCAAAAACCAAAAATCTATTGGACGGAAAAGTTTTTACACATCCTGTAATTGGGTCTGTGACATTTAAGAAATATTGGTTTTGTTTTACTGGGTCAACTTTTGCCTTGATATTTATATAATTCGATAGATATTCTATTTCAAATTCGGCTGGTTCTTCTGGTGTCCAAACAAAATTTTCAGCTGTTAAAGAACCAACTAGACCTGTTTTTCCACTTGTGTATATTCTATTGACTTGGCCGCTTAATGACTTGTGTTCAAAAGCATTCCGCAGAGATTTATCATTGTTGCTAATTGAAATAAATTCTGATTCAAAACCCTCATGTCTCCAGGGTTGTAAGACTTCTATTGCTACCGTATCTTCATGAAGGCAACCTGAAAGTTCATCTTTGATTTGAATCCTATATTCAAATAATCCTGGAAACCGATTTAAGCTTTCTGTTAATACTATCTCAGGTAAAGTATCTCCTAAGAAAACAGGGTTATCGGAAGTCCAATTAATCGTATAATCTCTCGTACTTATCGCTTAAAAGTCGTTAGTAGGGCTTCCTAATATTAAGGCTTCTCCATTACAAACTTGTATATAGTCTTTATCCGAAGCAATAGCTGTTAATACTTTAGGTTGCGCTATTATAAATGCAGTATCACTTACCTCACAACCACTTAATAAGTCCGTAACTGTCAAAGCTAAGTTAAAAGTACTTTCTGTATTAATAATTGTTGGTTGAGCCGTATTAGCATCCAGAATGGTGATATTTGAACTAGCTGGTTCGTTTACCACGAACCAATTATATTGATATTCGCCAGAACCACCCAAGCTGGGTTGAGGAGGCAACCAATCTATTTTAGTTGCTTGTTCTCTACAAATTGTATTTAAGTTACTTCCTTCGATAGCAATATCCAAGGCTAAATCTTTGACTTCTAAAAATACATCTGTTTCTAAACTACAGCCTGTTTCATCCACCACTCTTAGGTGATATTGCCTAATGCCTTCTCCTACCTGTAGCGCTTTAATAGTTGGATTGGCACTAGTCACGTCATCCAAATCTGAAACATGAGGTCCTGACCACATAAAAGATAAATTCCCACTTCCTCCATGCACAATGGGTGCTCTAGTCATTGGAGAAATTAAACCAGGGCATCGATTGATGGTATCCAAAATCTCTAAACGGATTGGCACAGGTATCGTAATAATTTGGCGATGTGATCGAGCAATTCCCCCAAAATCTTCTACTTCCGCTTCAACAATAAAACTAGCGAGGCTATTTCCCTCAAATTGTTGAAAAAATTCATGTTCGGTATTGATGACTATTTTTTTACTAGTAATCGTATCATGTCCCAAATCAGTCATTAGCAATCCTTCAACTTCTAGTTCTGGGTCATTTAAATCATAAGCTTTCCAGCTATATCTTTTATAAAATTGTAGCTCATCTTTAAAAAGTCCTGCAGTTATTGGGTTTTCTTGATGATTCCCACAACTTGCATTTACTTCAAGGTAACTTATACAATCGGATGTTGTTACCTCAATAGAATTTACGGCTAATGGAGAAGCAATTATTGTTATAAAATTTTCGTAAGTATAAGATGAATTGAATTGGGTTAAATTGCCATTATCATCATAACATTCTCTAAGAAAATTATCATTCGTTATTCTATTACAAAATAGAAAAAATAAATCAAGATTTGTACCCGGTTGTCTAAATGCTTCCTCTAAAAATTCAGCAGAAATTCGTCTAGAATATAGATTGTTCCCCATTAGGTCCTCATCTGTTGCTTCATTTCCATTTCTACTAAAATTTGTTGAAAAAAGAAAATCTAATTCACCATCTAGGCTTGCCAAACCTTCCATAAAATAAGCTTTGAAACCATCTTGAAATAATCTATCATCACCCTTAAAATAGATAGTGACCGCATCTCCGCATTCTTCTAATAGTAGGTTTTCAATCTCTTGTTGTCCCTCCTTATCATAATAAAAGGTTATAGCTGGAGGAATTATCGGCGGTGGTGGCGGACTACAATCTTCCTCGCCCACCCAAACGGTTGTACAATCTTCGTACTGTCCAACATCATCTGTTACCACCACACAAAATTCGTGTGGTCCACATTCTGGATAAGGAACGTCAACACAAGTTCCGCTATAGGGATAACAACTAGTTACTTCAATTCCATCTATAAAAAAACGGTAAGTTTCATGTCCCGTGATATTCCAAAATTCTACAAAGGTGGCAAAAGCAATAAATTCGGTAGATGGGTTTTGAGGAATCGTTAGCTCTACTCCAGGTATATTCCCTCTAATGACTACATCGTGTTGACAAGATTCGTCATCTCCTTCTCTATCTATTGCCGAAACATTGAACGTATATTTTTCGCCATTTCTTGCAAAAAACTCATCAATAACAAAGGTATGTGGTCCAGGGCCTTCTACATAAGCGGGTGTGACAAAACTCGGCACAATCCACTCAAATTCAAAAGGAGGGCTTCCTTCATAAGCCGTTACACTAAGCGTAAATGGCTCTCCTGGCTTTATAGACTGAGGGCCTTGAATCAGGCATTCTGAAATAATACCTGGCGTAATTCCCCCTCCTCCCGGTGAGCCGCCACAATAAACAGCTACTATATCGCTTATTACCATTTCTTCTGCTCCATCTGAAATGGTCAAGGTAACAGGATAATGCCCTTCGTTTGTATAAGCATGACTTGGAGATGCACTCGTAGACGTCGCCCCATCTCCAAATTCCCATTGATAATCAATTATATCCCCTATACTTTGGTCGGTAAATCGGATGGTGCAGGGGTCTGAAGGGTCGGGGGCGTGGGTGAAGTTGGCAAAAAGTGGACAAGCCCCTTCTTTAAATCTTTCAGTAGCATTAACTATTAGACCACCTTCGTCTATACAAGAACCTGCTATTGTAAAAGTATGTGTTTTATCTATCCCCGTAGGAATATTGAAAATATCCCAGTTTCCTGACATATTTCCAGTTCTTTTAGGTATTTCTATACAGGCAGTATAGTCGGGGTCATCTGGGTCAAAAAAAGAAGACAAATCCAATAATGGGTTGGCAGGGTTATTAGGTGCAGGAAAATCTTCTCCTTCAAACTCAAAGCTAAATTCTTGTAAACCAATTAATAAACCATTCTGAATGGTTCCTGTATAGTCTCTACTTTCATTTTGAGTAGGAAGACTTTGTTCAGTTAGCGTAATTGGTATTCCTCCTACTTTAAATTTTAAATCTAATTTATTTAATGGTTCACTAGTTTTTATAGAGATATTGAGTGATTGATTTTCTCCAAAAGGAGGTAATAATGCTTCTGTTACGCCTCCTACAGGTTTCATTCCCTGACAATTTTCATCACATACCCATGCCATATCGTAAACCTTATTAGTGCCAATAAATACTTGTACTTGTTCTATGAAGGGTTGGAAATTGTCTATTGTAATGTTTTCGACATTACTAGAATGAATAATATTATCAATTGTTATTGCATCAGCTTTAATTTTATATCTTCCATCTCTATACTCTGTATTCTGCGGGCATGAGGCTAAATTAATATTTTGGCTTAAAATAAAGTTTTTGTTTATTCTTGTTACTATATCAGAAAAATAAAAGTCATCATATCTTTTTCCTGCAGCATTACCGTTATATACAAAAGGTCTAATGCCAGTTGTATCTGGATGACCAATAACTTGAGGGCAATCTGTGGGATTGCTACCTGCACAGTCATGCCAAATATTAATAGGATATTTAACATCTGTAGTTAATCCACCTAATTGAATTCGTGATTCAAAAAAAGCTCCTTTAATAAATTGAAAATTGTTTTCTCCACCTTTTGCCATTTTTAACTCTACTCGATTGATATTATATATTCTATCGTATCTATTATTTCCATTAAGAACTCTAGCGTTAAATTCTGATCTATACTGCGAACGGGATAAATTTGTGAAATCAAAAAGTCTGAAATTTGAGATTTAACAAAGATTCTAGTTCAGATTGAAATTCGGAGTTTGCCTTTTTCAATGTCTGATTAATGGTTTGTTGAAATTGATTAAAGTCTTCGTAGTACTTAGCATACAGACATTTTTTCTTTAACCATTTCCACAATCGCTCAATGATATTGAGGTTTGGTGAATAAGAAGGTAAATACACCAAATGTATATTGAGTTGCCATGCTATATATCTAACCAAATCGCATTTCTGATAGCGAGCATTGTCTAGAACAATAAAGATCGGCTTCATATCAAAATAATAGATTCTAAGTTGATGCAAAAACTCTACTATAGAATTGGCATTGATATAAGTCTGGTTGGTAAAAAAGTGTATTTGTTGATTAACGGCATTGACTGCACCAAGTACATTATGTCGTTTTCGTCCAGAAGAACTTTTAATAAATACCCTTTTGACTGACCATAAAAAGCATAAAAATACCCCCATGACTATATGGGCAGCATCCATAAATAATAAATGAATTTGACCCAATTTTGCCTGATTAATCAAAGGATTAAGCGTATTTTCAACAAAATCAGCTTGCTTTTCAGGATTTGCTTTTGAAGGAATTTGACCTGTTTTTCGATATTTTAATTCATGTCGCTTCATCCACTCTCGAACTTGAGTAGGGCTTCTATTTAAGCCCGTCAGCTCTTTTATTCGGTAAACAGCTTCATTAGCTGTATGGGGTGGATGCTTTTCAAAATAGGTCAATAAACTTTCATTATGAGCTTCCAATTCACTTTTATTGGTGCCATATCCTACTTTTAGGATACCTTCATAACCTTCTTTATTCCATAAGTGGATATAATTGGTTACACTATTCAAGCTAATATCAGATAGTTGAGCTATTTCTTTATGACTATATGTTGTAGTAGCCTTTATTAAAATAGCTGTTAAGCGTTTTTGTACGAGCATACATGGATAAGAATATCTTTCGTATCTTAGTTGCTCAATGTCAGTTTTGCTGATGTTGAGGGTAAGCATATCTTTTTTAGTTTCGTCACTTAAAGATAGCTTACCTTTTCTTTTTTACAAATTCACAAATTTATCCCGTTTCTAGTATAACAATTATATGTGATTTGCCAAAACTACCATATTGAATATTAATTCCTGTGGCTATATTCTGAGGATTATTGGATTGTGCATTATGAAATGTTGTAGAATAATTGGAAGTTTGGTGGTTTATAAACTGTAATGGGTTTTTAGTTGTTCTATCATGCGTAGAGTTCCTGCTTGTCGAATAAAGATGTAAATGAGACGGACAACAACCTAGGCCAGAATAACCAACTGGACCAACATAGGGATGACTATTATTAATACGCGTACTTACTGATAATGTATCTCCTCCAAAAAGAACTAATCCTGGATCAGGCCCAATTACAGTTGTATCATTATTTATTACCATAATTATGCAGAATACATTATTTTGGTTTAGCATTTCTCCTAAGAAACTAGACCCTGCAATCTGAGATGCTTGAGGTCTTAATGTTCTAAACATATGAGCATATCCAAAATTGTGAACTCCATCTACAAAAATATATTTGAATCCCTGACCACTAATATTTCCATTAATTCTTCCATTTTCTAAAGCAATCATTATATCTCCCCAATCATCTCTATCTGTATTTTGTCCATCTCCATTGTAATCAATTCCCCCATGCCAGTCATAATCATCTGACCTAGGACCAAAATCATCAGCAATTTCATTAGGGTTAAAAGTCAATGGTATTGGGTTATAACTATGATAACTTCCATTTATTTGTCCATTTTGATCAATACCTTGACACGTAGTACAATTCAAAAAAGTAGGATGATTAAACTGACTATATAATTCTCCTAGAGATAAAGGTAATGTTAAAATAAATATAAAATAATATTTAATGTTTCTCATACGTGGGTTTATATAATTACAATATTCTTTATATCTTAGTTTCTAATCCATAACTGACGTTAAAATAAAGATAATTAACTATGGAAGTGCTAAAGATTTTTCTAATATGCAATAGAAATCTAGACAAAACTTGTTTCAAGTAATTTGTGTATTAGAGGTTATTCTAATAAAAATTAATCTTCTCTTAAAGAGCTTTTGTAGGTTTTATCCCTTAATAGGCTACTTAAAAATTCTCTTAATAAAATCCCTTTTATACTCTTTTATAAAAATATCTTTTTCATAATTAGTAAAAATGATTCCTTTACTATTTATTTCTTTAGGAAACCATTCTAATTCTCGATTAAACTGATAATAATACTCTATCTTATTTTTTAAATCTACTACATAATTAACAATATATATATATCCATCTTCAGCCTCAGCAGTTCTTAATCTAAAATGTACCAAATCTTCATTTATAAAATTACCTAAAGTCAAATGATATTCAGTTGGTTCAAAACTATTTTGGTATAGTAAATTTCCGTTATTCCCGTCCAATACTAAAATTCCATTTTTAGTATTTATTCTTGTTCCATATTCATCCCATTGAATACCATAAGATGCTGACACATATTTTTTATTATTCGAAGTATAGGTTGATTGAACATCATATCCTTTAAGATTAATTTTACTATGTGATTTTCCTGTTTGTGAATCTAAAATTATTAATGTTGACTCAACATCTAAATCCCCATCCATAGGGAATGTGTAAAGAAAATAATTAATAGACATAAATCTGCAATCTTGACATGAACCAGATAAATCTACTCGTGAATATTGAAAAAGTTCCTCTCTCTTACGCTCTACTTTTTTTCCATAAAACATTGATATTCTTTTTGTTACATCACCTTTTAATGAAGCATTAGAGTATTCTATTTCTCCTATATCTCCAACTAAATTTTGAAACTTTTCTATTTTATATGGATTCTCCTTTTCAATATCAAATACACTATTTTGCCCTTTAATTGGAAAATGAAGCTTTGTAATTTTAAAATAATCACTATTTTTCAAACTTTTTTCGCTAATTAGCATCACTCCATTTTTGAGTTTTTCCTTCCTTTGTTCTTCACTAGTTTCTAATGAAGGCTGAACGGGGTTTCTATCCCTATCACTTCCATTCTGTGGTTGTCCCTTGCAAGAAATAAAACAAATTAAAGTAGCAACAAGGTAGATTCTATATAATTTCATAGTTAAAAATTTTGTGAAATTAAAATAATTATTAAAGGATAATTTCCTTTTTTAAATCAGAAAAAAGAATTGTTTTTACTTGCTTACTATAAGTTTTATAGGTCAATTTCTCTGTGTCGATACCCGCAAAATACCGCTGGCACACCACATCCCCCAAACCCCGCTGCTGCTTAGGACTTGTAGTCCGACTACTGTATGTATTTCGCCTCTGGCGAAAGTAAGCAATAAAAACTAAAGACGAATATACCCAACCTCACTCATCGGTGGAATAATTATTACAGCTAACAAACCAGTCCCCTCAAAATAATTACTAGCGCTTGAATATAGGTAATGGGAAGGACTCGCTACTATTTTCATATGGAGCAGTATGATTTAATTGAATATCAAAAAAAGAAACTGCCAGTCCATACTTGTTGTATTCTATTGGAAAAGGATATAAGTTGAGTAAGTCAATGTGGTTTATTTGATGACCATTATTTTTATCAAATAAATAAATATTTAAATCCATCCCTCGGAAAATGATTCTATCGCTTAATATATCAATTTGATTAGCAGGAAATGCTAATTTTTTAACCCACAGATTATTTCCAGTCTTATCATAAGTTGATAGGAAATAATCATTTCCTTTAGTGTATGAAATTACGATTAAATCCTCTGAACATTCCACATTTAAAATATCCGTTCTATCTAATTCTATCAAAATTTCATTACTTATTTTCTGTTGATTAAAATCAAACGTGGCAAATTTTAAAGGTATCTTTTCTCCAAAGAATGGAATAAATGCGATGAGAACCTCTTTGGTAAAAGAAAAGTTTTTACTATACTCATAGTCAAAACCATAAGGAGAGTAAGTTTGTATTTTTTCAAGTTTATTATTATAAAATGTGAGTTCTCTTTCTCCTCCCCCCTCAGAGGCATCTGTAACTAATACTCCTCCCATTTCAGTATCTAGACCTATAATTTTTAATGGATATTTTTGGGAATCAAATCTTAACTCGTCTTTAATTATTAAATTTGAATCTTCTCCAATTTTATATCTTTTCAAGATAGATTGAATTGAATTGTTTTCTAATAAATATTCTTTAGTTATTACGCCCTCTTTCTTTAAGAAAAGAATGTTTTCATTTTCATTTAATTCAAACTTTGAATCATTATCGAAAGTAATACTTAATTGCTTCCGAGCAATTTTTTCTCCAAGTTGATTCATTTTGAAACCTGAAGAATTTTCATATACCATCCATAATTTATTTTTTCCCATTTCCTCAATGGCTTCAATTTCAAATGGATATTCTTCAATTATCTCTTTAATTGGAATTGGGGTGAAATTATTTTTCTTTTGAGCCGTACTATTACAACTTCCCAAGAAAGTTGATAGAGCTAATATTAAAATTCGAAAATTCATAGTCTAATTTTTTTATTAAAAATATTGTTATTTCTTAACTTACAATTCCTAAACTCCTCCAAATCAATTAAATAATATTAATTTGAATTTGCTTCAAACCACCTAAAATAAATTGATGGTCCCCACCCAAACGGTTGTACAATCTTCGTACTGTCCAACATCATCTGTTACCACCACACAAAATTCGTGTGGTCCACATTCTGGATAAGGAACGTCAACACAAGTTCCGCTATAGGGATAACAACTAGTTACTTCAATTCCATCTATAAAAAAACGGTAAGTTTCATGTCCCGTGATATTCCAAAATTCTACAAAGGTGGCAAAAGCAATAAATTCGGTAGATGGGTCTTGCGCAATCGTTAGCTCTACTCCAGGTATATTTCCTCTAATGACTACATCGTGTTGACAAGGTTCGTCATCTCCTGCTCTATCTATTGCCGAAACATTGAACGTATATTTTTCGCCATTTCTTGCAAAAAACTCATCAATAACAAAGGTATGTGGTCCAGGGCCTTCTACATAAGCGGGTGTGACAAAACTCGGCACAATCCACTCAAATTCAAAAGGAGGGCTTCCTTCATAAGCCGTTACACTAAGCGTAAATGGCTCTCCTGGCTTTATAGACTGAGGGCCTTGAATCAGGCATTCTGAAATAATACCTGGCGTAATTCCCCCTCCTCCCGGTGAGCCGCCACAATAAACAGCTACTATATCGCTTATTACCATTTCTTCTGCTCCATCTGAAATGGTCAAGGTTACAGGATAATGCCCTTCGCTTGTATAGGCATGGCTTGGAGAAGCACTCGTAGACGTCGCTCCATCTCCAAATTCCCATTGATAACCAATTATATCCCCTATACTTTGGTCTGTAAATCTGACGGTGCAGGGGTCGGAGGGGTCGGGGGCGTGGGTGAAGTTGGCAAATATTGGACATTCCCCTTCCATAGATCTTCCAGCTGTATTGGCTATTAAACCATCTTCATCCGTACATAAACCTGATAAAATAAAGGTATGCGTCTTATCTATACCAGTAGGAATATTGGTAACATCCCAATTTCCAGTCATATTTCCTATTCGTTTTGGTATTTGCAAACAGTTATTAGTATTCGGTTCATTTGGATTAAAAAAAGAACTTAAATCTAATAGTTGATTAGCTGGATTATTGGGCGCAGGAAAATCTTCTCCTTCAAATTCAAGGCTAAAGGCTTGTAATCCCACTAATATATTCCCGTCTTGAATCGTCCCTACATAATTATAATTTTGTTTATTATTCAATAAAGGAGGAATTTGCTCAGTCAATGTAATAGTTGAATTCCCTATATTCAGCTTTGCCTCTAAATTATTTAATGGTTCACTTGTTTTAACTATAATATTTAACTGTTGATTATCATCAAAATTAGGTAATAGTTCTGTAGTTACCCCTCCTTCTGCTTTCATCCCTTGACAATTTTCATCACAAGCCCATGCCATATCATATACCTTACTAGTGCCTATAAATACTTGAACTTGCTCTATGAAGGGTTGGAAGTTGTCTATTATGAGGTCTATTGAGGTGGATTCAGTTACTGTTCCTCGAACATCTGTAACTTTTGCTTTGATTTGGTATTGACCGTCATTATAACGTGTATTTTGAGGACAATTCGTGTAATCTTTTGTTCCTCCAAGTTTATCAAATTTAGATATTCTACTAGAAAAATCTGCATAGTAAAAAGTATCTGTAGGTGTTCCTCCACCATAAGCATTAGGGTAAATCCCAGTTGTTGAGTACCCTCCTAAATGTTTATCATTCCATATTGATTTTGGCTTTGCTTTAGACCCAGAAATAGCTCCAAGATTAATTTCAGCTTCAAGAGTAGGACCTTTGATTTTGGAGTAAATACTTTGCACTTTTTCCTTTATCAAAAATTCTACTTTAGAAATATTCATCCCTACATCAAATCTTGAACCATTTGGTACATTTCCACCATTTGCAGTTTGCATTAAACATCCTAGAGCAAAACCTTGTTCTTTATTTTGAGGATAGTCTAATATTATCTGTCCAGAGTTTTCTCCTTCTGAGTTCAAACTTAATTTATATTTAGGAATATTATAATTAATAACTTGCAATGGATCTAATGTGTTATCAAAAGCATTTGGATTATTACTACGTGGGATTTTATATCTATAAAGGTGTAAATGAACATCAAATGGATCGTTTGCATTGTTTTTAAAATTATTTCTGCCGCCAGAACCTCCTTGTGCACCAATTGCTGTGCTACTAGTAAGTTGATTAGAGGCATAAATAGTATCATTAAGGTTATTAATCTTAATGATAATCATTGCACTATCTTCTTCACATATAGCTGTTTTCGTGGAGGTGTTGATAATAGCATAAGTATCTGCAAAGTCTTCAGTTTCCTTTAATACTAATTCTCCTGAAACTATACCAGTAAGAGAATTCGGAGGTCTTGAATTAAAAAGGTGTCCATAACCAAAATTATTTATTCCATCTGTTACAATATATTTGTAACTTGCATTTCCTCTTATAAAGATAACTGTACTTTCCTCAATACTTAATAGTGCATCACCCCTACCTTTATCTTTACTCAAACCAAAATATGCAAACCTTCTTAAATCAACCCCTTTATGCCAATCGTAACTACTTGGTATTCTTGCACCAAAATCAGATGTTATGTCTTTTGTAATAAAATTTTGTGTAGTTCCATAATTATAATTACCAATATTATCAGTCCCTTCTGTAGAAGAACAATTTGAACAAACTTTATACCTTACATTTAATTGCCCAAAACCCAATCTACATATTACACATAAATTTACCAATATAAATAGGAGCTTTCTCATTTTAATTTTTTAGTTTTTCTATTTTAAAATCTTTCTCATAAAAAAGTGTAATCATCTCATTGCCTTTATTTTTATATTTCAAACTATTCCTTGTTATGTCTTTAGATTTGGGGCGATGTCCTCTATAAAAATCTTTTTCATATTTAATCATTTTATTAAAATCATAAATATGATGCCTATAAGCACCGTTTTCTGCCCTTTCAACTAAAATTATTACCCCATCCTTAGTGTAAGGATTTCCAAATGTTTTATCATCTGTAGAAATTTTGTAAATCTCCTTTCCAGAATTAGTATCATATATTTTAAATCCAGCTTCTAAATATTCATTATGACACCCATATTCGCCACCATATTGGTATAGAACAAAATTTCCATCTTCTGTAATAATTGTAATATATGCTCCAGTCTCCTTATCATGGATTTTTCCAACTATTTCCCCTTTTGAGTTGAAAATTTTTATAAAAGTCTCAATTCCTAAGATATGCCCACTTTGATTATAGAAAGATAAAGTATAACTTATAGTAGTGAATTTTTTTCCTTTACTGTAAATATATGCACTAGATTGGGCTGAATTTATTTTATGATTTAGGGTATAATTTGGAAAACTAAATTCAGTCCTAATTCTATCAAAATTAGCATTACTTAAATCATAAATTTTCCCTCCATAATTATCTAATTCTAATATTGGGAAATCTAGTTTATTATAAGGGTTATCACTAAATATATTTAATACAACACTATTAGTATTTCTACCTAAATTTTTAAATTCAATTCCTTCAATATAGTTACCATTTTCATTATGTTTATAAAAAACCTCATTTTTATCTGATTCAATAATTGCTTTTTGAGTAACTCCAGTACAATAGGAAAAAAAAACGATAAGAAAAATTAAAAGATGTTTTGGTAAATTCATATTTCATATTTAGTATTAAAAAATATTGTTATTTCTTGTTTTCCAATTCCTTCACCTCTTCCTCCAACTCAATCAAATAATTTGAATTTGCTTCAAACCACCTAAAATAAATTGATGGTCTCCGTCAGTTAAAATGCGGCTATTTCTAAAATCTTTTCCAATGTCTAAGCTTTTAGAAATTTCTCCTTTCTCATTAAAAATTACTACTTTTGTTGAATTATTAGAAGGAATAGTCAAAGTTCCTTGTTCACCAATCAAGCATATAATTAAACCATTAGGTAAAACCTTAATATCACGCGGTAAAGTTCTTTTAGAATAATTAGGATAAAAATAATACAATGGTTTTTCCCAAATTAATTCACCTGAAGTAAGATGATAAGCAAAGAATTTCTTATAAGAATTTGAAAATAAAACTATTTGTAAATTGTCTTTGTTAACTATAAGTGGTCCATATGTACAAGGAGCATTAAATTGATGTAGTGTCCCTATTCTAGTGATTATAGATAGCTGATTATATCCAGAGCACATAAGAGAATAACCATTACTAAAATTAAAATGACTAACTCCTGATTTTATAGTATTAAATGTTTCGTTTAAGATAATTTCATTAGATTGATTATCTATCAAGATTTGCTTAATAAAGTTGAAACCAGAGTGTTGTCCTGGATCTGCAACAATTGAAGTAATTTCTTCATCTGCTTTTACAAAAACTGATTCAAATCCATTTTCTAATGGTATTATTTGATTTAATAATTTAAGATTCTGGTCATAAATTTCAACGTTCCCACCTCCTGAATCCCACCAATCTGAAACAATAAATTTCCCAGCAACCTTTAAAGGAAAAATGGTATATTCTAAACCGTCCATTTCAAGGCTTTTTTCCGTTTTTACTTCTTCAGTTAAAACCTCATATGTTT
Source organism: Saprospiraceae bacterium (assembly GCA_965277445.1). GTDB lineage: Bacteria > Bacteroidota > Bacteroidia > Chitinophagales > Saprospiraceae > JAFMDF01. The sequence goes on from CBDICY010000013.1 coordinate 2,912,805, forward strand.
TAAGTATTGTTTTTCGTAAATCATTTGAAGTATAGGTAGTGATTCTATTATTATAATAGTCTATAATCTTTTCCCATTTTTCCAATGTTACTACCATATTATTTGGTAACAATATCTTAGTTATATTATCCGATTCTGGAGCTATGACTCTTAAATTTTTTTTTGATATAGGATCAAAAAAAATTTCTTCTATTGGCATGCCTTTGTTTTCAAAATTGATTAGATTGGAAGTCTTAATTTGATTAATCTTCTTTTTACCTAATTCTTCGGGTTTGAGAATAGATTCCTTTTCATTTTGAATTATTTCTGTTCTTTCATTGTTTTTTTGGGCAACCCCATTATGACAACTAATAAGAGAACAGTTAATAATAATGATAATAATTGAGTAAAATTTCATAATTTTTTATTTTCTGAATAATATTGTTATTTCCGATTTTCCAATTCCTTAATCTCCCCCTCCAACTCAATCAAATAAAGGGTCAACTCCTCAATCTTCTCCAAAAGCAAAGCATTCATAGCACCAGCATCAATCCCATTTTCATTCACCTCTTTTTCCGAAGGAATATTAGGCAAATGTCGGTGTTTTTGGATAAATGATTGAAGATCGGCTAATGGCATCAAATCATATTCTTTGGCAAAAACATAATCTGGCCAGCTTTGAGGCGTTACTTTTACTTCTCTAGTTCCAATTCTACCCTCTACTGCCAAAGCATAACCTGGTACAGGAATAGTTCCAATACCAACACCTCCTCCATTATCATAATAGATTCCATTATTTCCTTCTGTCCAGAGTCCTAATCGCTCCAAATCTAGTAATTTACCATCCAAATAATATCGCTTAGCATTGATACTTTCTTCAATGTCTAAATCAAAAGAGGGATTACTATTTTTAATACCTATCTTTCCATCAGCAGTTATCGTCATAATACTTGGAATAGTAGCATTTCCAAATTGAATATGGTCTCCACTTCCCATATCAAAAGTCATTGCATTTCCTCCGTCCAATTGAAAAATAGCCTCACTCAATTCGGTACTTAACTTAAGTTGCGTATCCCCAGTTGCGAGTACAATGCTAGGATTAGTGCCTCCGACCGTCAAGTTTCCCAAGGGCATTTCTGAGCCAATCACAACCATTCCAGTTCTGTAAATAGGACTCTGGTCACTACAATCCCCTAACCATTGGGGACAAGGATTTTCGTTAGTAGTTTGTGAAAATGCCATTTGGCTAATCAAAACTGCTATAATTGTTATTAATTGTTTTTTCATCGCTTGTTTATTAAATAATTTTATCATCTTATTTATTTTGATTTTGTGGTGTTTTTTAGCTTTAAATCGTCAATTCTACTTTTTAATTGTAAAATATAAAGGCTTAGTTCTTCCACCTTCTTTAATAATTTTGTCGTCATAGCACCTAAATAAATACCTTCTTTTAAAACTTCCTGCTCTGATGGAATATCAGGTAAATGCTGCTGCTGCTGGATATAATTTTTTAAAGTAGGTAAATCCATGAGTGGATAATTTTTATCAAAAACATAATCTGGCCACTCTGGCCAAGCATCTCCTTCTTTCGTTATTCTTAGTACATTCGCTCCAATTTTTCCCTCTACGGTTAATTCAAAACTGGCTATAGGCTGAGTTCCTATAGTCCCAATTGCTACTTCCTCTGAAAAATAAATTCCAGGTTGTAAATTGACAATTGGTACTTTTGTCCACAAGCCTTTGTTTGTTAAATCAATCGGGACTCCATTTTGATAATAAGTATTTACATTAACTGCTCCTACATTCAAATCAAATGAATCTTGGGTAATGTCCCCATTAATTAAAACACTTTCATTATTTAAAATAGAAAGAATAGGCGTTTTTTCGTTACTCTTAAACGCAATACTAGCATTATCTCCTTGCCCCCCTATAAATTGCATTGACTGTCCATTCGTCAATCGAATAGTAGCCATTTCATTAAAAGTATTAAAGGATAATCTAGCTGCATTCCCTTGTAAGACTAAATTTGGATTTGGACTATCCGCATGAATGGTGAGTCCACCAAAAAACGATGTAGCACCAATTGCTACTTGCCCTGCTCTATAAATAATCGCTGTTTCTTCACAATCATCAAACCATTGTTTACAAGAAAAATTCAAGTCAAACGTGTCTTTCCTTAGACATCCTTTATCGTCTTCGATAGTGACATAATAACTACCCGTAGTGAATCCTTCCAATGTAATTGGTGCATTAACATCCGTAAAGTCCTCCATTAATGCTCCTTCAATTTTTACTTGAAAAGGAGCTGTTCCATTAGTTATGTCTATTATTCCTTGTCCATTAGGATTATTGAGGGTGTCTATTTGATAATCAACTAATATTTCAGGATGTTTTAAAATCTCTATTTCACCAAATCCTTGACAATTAAATTCATCGGTTACGGTAACCTGATAAACGCCTCCGTCTCCAATTTTAATACTATTAAGCCTACTACCATTGCTCCATTGGTAACTGCTGAAATCCTCTTCGATTTCTAGTTCTACTGAATCTCCTTGGCAAAACGCTAATTTATCCGCTATAATCGTAGCAGTTTGGCAATATTTTTCCGCTATTATAATAGTATCCGAGGTTTCACAACCATCTAATCTTCTAGCGGTTAAGACATAAGTGCCTGCATTCGTAATGTCTATTTGCGGGGTCATTTTACCATTAGACCATAGATAGGATTTGGCGGCATAAGATGGAAAAGGGAATCCAACGCCAATAGTTATTTTATCTTCTCCACAAGCATTTGGTGGCAGCATATTATCATTTCCAGGCAAGCTAGGAAGGATTAGTTTCTTACAAAAGGTATCCGAAGTAGCAAAAATTTCAACTTTGGGTATGTCTTCAATTTCAATAAAAGTATTGCCACTACAATTATTATCGGTAACGGTCACTTCATATATGCCTGCTTCATGAATCAATGTAAAGGGTCTATTTGAACCAGTACTCCAAGCATAAGTATCATATTCTTTATCAAGAGATAAAGTAATTCTTGAAATATTACAAAATCTATCCGAAGATGCTGTTATGATTGGTTTGACTATAGGTACTCCATTTAAAAAGCAATTCGGGAAAACAGAAAAGTTAATAGAATGGGTACATTCATTGGCATCTAAAACGGTTAAACTATAATCTCCTACAGGTAATTGACCTAAATTATAATTACCAGTAACATCAAAAATAGCAGCACCGCTTTCTGGACCTACCCAAGAAACAGCATAAGGGCCTTTTCCATCAGATATTTTAACCCTAAAACTTTCTTCTGGAGTTAAGCTAACTATTTCTGGAGTTAATAGAAGTTTTATTTCTGGGGGTAAAATTGTCTGTATTTCAAAAGTAGCTAATTCCACTAAACAAGTCCCATCCCCATTCCGAATCCCTACATTGTAATTAGTACTAGCCGCCAAATCATCAAAAACATTTTGATTCTTCCAAGTCGCTCCTCCATCAATCGTAAACTCATATTCACTAGGACTGGCAACTGGAATCTCAATTCGTCCCGTAGCATTGCAAGAAATATCTTGTACTTGGACATCTGCTGGTTGAACCGATGGCGCAGGATTATCCCCAACCATTACTGATTCGTTGTTTTGGCAAGTACCATTGCCATTCTGTACCCTAACTGTATAAATTCTAGAAGCTAAATTATTGAAGGTAGGATTCGCCTGAAATGCACCACCAATACTATATTCCAACTCATCATTACCACCAGTAGCCAATACTGTAATCTGCCCTGTAGCAAAACCGCAAGCAGCTTCGGTGGACGTAAAACTAACATTAGTCAGCGGCTCATTATTTCTTTGTAGATTAACCGTTTCTGGACTAACCATACAAGTCTCATCCTGATTCCGAATTTGAATAGGATAGCTACCATTGGCTAGGTTATTAAAAGTAGGCGAATTTTGCCAATTGCCATTACCTAGTCGATATTCTAAATCAGCACTTCCTGCTTGGGTAGCAATAGTAATTTGTCCATTATTTAAGGTACTACAGTCACTTGGTTGACTTAGGGTACTAGTTTGATAAACGGGGCTAATTGGGCTGTCGATGGTAACTACTTCTGTTGCCGTACAACCTGTATTAGCAATGCGGTAGGCAACTGTATACTCTCCTGCTGCCATATTTTCAAAATAAGATTGACTGCCTCTGGGTACTCCATTAATGGTGTAAGTAGCTAAAGCATTTCCTGTAATGGCTAAATTTAAAACACCATCTGCTACCCCACAATCGCTTGCAGCTTGGTTATCACTAGTTAATTCGGGAACAGTTGGGGTGGCAATCGCAAAAGCTAAAGGATTGGATTGGCAACTTGCGCCAGTAATGGTTCTGGCTTCGATGGTATAATCACCTGGGGTTAAATTTCCAAAATCAAAATCAGGTTGCCATGCTTCATCATTTACTCTAAACTCGTATTCAGTAGACACCGTATGCGCTCTATTACTTCTCCCCATACCCATAATTTCTACCATTCCGACTGGTCGTAAACAATTATCGGCGGGGACAATATTAATATCAGCTAAACTAAAAGTCACATCTCTAGGCGCAGGTACTTCTACCGTATCTGCTAAGGTTTTACAACTTCCATCTCCATTCGCAATATAAACGATATGCGTTGAACCTGCGGCTGCAACTAAAGCGTTACTCGCTGAACCATTTGCCACCTCATTTAAAAAATACTGATAATCTCCAGGAGATTCCCCACCCGTAGCCTGTACTTGTATAGTCCCTCTATCTGTGCCGCATTCCGTGAAAGCTCGTAAAGTACTTAGTGCTGGTCGTAGTGGTTCGACTAAAGTATTCGTCTCCCGATAATTAACCACACAAGTCCCCCCTACTCGATTGCGTACTTGCACCTGATAAGTACCTGCTGGTAAGGTATCAATCGTCGGGGAAGTTTGCCAATCTCTGCCTAAGATTCGGTATTCTAAATTATTGGAACCACCTGCAGCTTGGACAAATAATTGCCCATCTCTAGCCCCGCAATCTGTGGGATGTTTATTAATAAAAACTCTTTGTACGATTGGAGGTTCGGGCGCTTCTACTCTCGCTAAATCTCCATAGACATCGGTGGCACAAGTACCATCTCTATTTCTGACTCGAACTTGAGCACTCCGCTCGTTTAGGTTGTTAAAAATGTAAGTATTCTCCCATTGAGGAATGCCATTTCGGGTTCGATAACTATATTCTACATTTCTATCTGCATTGGTAATGACCAATTCTATCCGACCATCCGTCCGTCCACAATCCGAAACGGGGTCAACTAAGATCGTGTCAATCATCGGTTGACTCGGCATGTCTAAAAATACTTCGGTCATGGCTGCTGAGCAGTTATCCCCTAGATTTTGGGCAGTTAATTGGTACGTACCTTCTCCTAAACCTTTAAAGGTCGCCGAGCGCTGCCAATTTTGACCACCATTAATACTAAATTCTAATTCGTTTCCACCGCGGGTGGTGTTAATGGTAATCTGTCCATCGCTGGCTTCACAAGTTGGATGTCTAAAACTTGGACTGGTCAACGTAGGGACTTCTGGACGGGTAAAAATAACGGCTTCGCTGACTACACAAGACCCATTGGCGTAGCGAATACTTGGCGTATAGGTTATATTCGGTACTAAATCTTCAAATCTATCTTGATGCCCCCAATCTCTGCCATTTAAGCTATATTCTATCTCAAATTGTGGGGCATTGCTAATACTTCTAATTTGGATCGTGGCGTCTTCTGCGGTACAACTGGTCAAATCACTTGTGGTAATGCTGATGTCAGGACAGGCACAAGCATCACTTAAAGTCACTTCCTCTCCTGCTACTTCACAAATACTGCCTCGGTCTCCTATTTTGATGGTATAAGTCCCTGCGGATAAACCCGTAAAGAAACTATCTATTTGCCAAGTTGCTCCATTATCAATACTATATTCTAAATTACCCGAACCCATAGATGCCGTGATATGAATTTCTCCGTCGGCTATACAAAGCGGTTGCTTAACTCTGTAACCACTATAACGAATCGGTGGCGTGGCTGCATTAATCGTTACATCAGGTAAACTTTGAATGCATGTTTCGTCGCTATTTCGCACTCTTGGTTGATATACGCCCGCTTCTAAATTAGTGAATACGGGGTCATCTATTTGCCAAGTACCACCACCATCTATACTATAGCGTAAGAAATTAATACCGCCCGTTGCTGCCAAGGTGATTTGTCCCTTTTCATAAGTACATTCGGTCGGTTGGGTCGGTGTTGCACTTGTAAAACTTGGTGCTGGAGGATCAGCTAAGGTAATCGTCTCTCCAGTCTGGGGACAAGATAAATCATTATTACTGACTTGGATCGTATACGTACCAGCCGCTAGATTGGTAAAATTGGGATTGGTCGTCCAAGTTCCTGTGCTATTAATTCGATATTGCAATGTTCCTGTTCCTCCCGTGGCATGAATGCTAATCTTGCCATCATTCGCATTGCAATCTGTTGGATGACTGGAAGTCGTTGGGCTTAGACTTGGCATCGCTGGTACAGCATTTAGCGTTACGGTAGCGGATGCCGTACAGAAAAAAGAAACATCTATTATTTGAATATCATAAGTGCCTGGTAATAAATTAGTAAAAGTGCTAGTACTCGTAACCGTTGTGCCACCATCTATGCTATAGCTATAATTGCCCGATCCCCCACTAGCTGTCATCGAAATACTCCCTCGTTCACTCACACAGATCATGGGTTGTTGTACGGTATGCATCATCGTTACTATTGGTGGGCTGGTCAAAGTGACCATGCCATAATCAATCGGACATTGCTGTCCTGCACTTGCTACTTGAATGTTGTAATCTCCTCCTGCTAGTCCCATAAACACATTGCTCGTCTGCCAAGTACTGCCACCGTCCTTACTGTATTCCAAGGGCGCAATCCCTTCGCTTGCGGTCACCGTAATTGTCCCATCATTATTCATACAACTCGTTGGGTCTGTTTTGCTGACATTGCTAATTGTGGGAGGAACCGAGGCAGCGGCAAAGGTAATTGGAGCAGCATCTACTTTACAGGTATTGGTGGCATCCTTATTTCTAATAGATGGATAATGGGTACCTCCTTCTACGGCTAGAAATTCCCGATTATCCCCCCAAGTTGCGCCATTATCAATACTATATTCGTAAGTTCCAAAACCTGAATTGGTAACGGGAGCAATAATAATTGTTCCGTTATTCATGCAATTAGCGGGAGCTTGTCGATAAACATAGTTGATTGCTGGGGCAGCGGGGTCGGTTAGCGTAACATCGCCATAGATGACTTCGCATTCGCCATCAATATATTTAGCCCGAACGTTATATACGCCTTCGTCTAAATTTTGGTAAAACCCTTTATAAGGATGCCAAGTTAGTCCTCCATCAATCGACGTTTGGAAAGCACTAGAAACATCATCGACCCACACCGTAATAGCACCATTATTTGCATTACAATCTAAGGGGCTTCTAAAGGAAGGTATGCTAACAGATAATAAGGGGATTTGTTCGACTTCATAACTGCCCATGTCCACCGCACAACTTCCATCATTATTACTAACCTCTACTTGATAATTCCCTGCGGTTAGGTTATTAAAAACCCCGCTACTTTGCCAAGCACCGCCGTTGAGTCGATACTGTACTGGATGAGAATCCGAAGTGGCGCTTACGGTAATGCTACCTCGTTCGGTCATACAATCGGCTCTTTCTACTGCAACTGTTATATTTTTTGGCTTTGATCCACCATCTAAGGTGACGGTTTCTGATACAGTACAATTCCCTGCGGCACTTTCGTAAATTAGGGTATAAGGTTCTTGATTTTTTAAATTAGAAAAAGTAAAAATATGAGGGGGTGTCAATTCTGGACTGGTAAAACTTTCGCCTGTTTCTGCTATTCTAGCTTGAAACTGTCCTAGACCGTCGGTAATTTCGAGTCGGATTTGACCATTACTAGCTTCACAATCCGCACTTGTTTTAGTAATAACGGTACTCGGTGGATTGGGGGTGGTAATGGTAATAGAAGGTTGAGGAACAGCACAAGTACCATTGCTATTTCTAAAAATAGGTCGATACGTATTCGCTGGTAAATCCGTAAAAACACCTGAAGCTTGCCAAGTAGCTCCGTTATCTATACTAAATTGATAATTGCTCACATCATCAACTAAACTAGTCGTTGGTGCAGCAAAACTGCCTTGCGGAAAAAAGACTCGATCTTTATCCCCTGTTAAAGTAGGGATTTCTATTCGACCATTGGTTAAACCACAGGCATTAATATGGTTAATAATAATTCCTATCGGTTGATTGCCTAGAACAGGAAAAATATGATCAGTCACTCGGTATTTGCCTGCATCTACCGTATGGCAACCACCGCCTGCATTTCTGACCAGTACATGCTGTACCCCATCACTTTCATCCAAACCACTTTTGACGGAATTTAAGCCAAACGTTGCGCCTCCATCAAAGCTATATTCAAAGGTCGCTCCTCCTTGGGCAAAGACTTCAATTTTACCATCTGAACGATTACAATCGGTCGGATCAGTCACCCTTACTTCGGTAATAATTGGCAATACTGGTCCCGTTAAGGTATAGGTCAAAGGCCCCATGATACAAGTACCATCAGTATTTTTGACGTATATCGTGTAGGTATCGTTATTTAGGTTCGTAAAAGTAGAAGAATTTTGATAGGTTACCCCTCCATCCAAACTGTATTGAATGGGGCTACGGCCTCCCGTGCTATTAATGGTGATGCTTCCCGATTGATTACAACCATTATCTGGAGTCGCCGAAGCAATACTGGGAAAGCTTGGATTTGGGGGATCCATTAAGGTGGTGACAGTCGTTCCTACTGCACAAGTCCCTCCATCACTATTGCGCACCATCGGGGTGTAGTTGCCTTGTACCAATCCTATAAAATTAGAAGAAGCCTGCCAAGCACCACCAATACTATATTCAGGGCTAGATGTGCCAGGGGTAGCGGTGATGCTAATCGTACCATCTGCTGCACCACAATCGGTAGGATGGGTCAAATCTACATTGGTCAAAGTTGGCTCTAAGGGATAGAGCGGAAAAACAATCGTGCCACTACCATTCGGACAAGTGCCATCTGCATTTCTCACAATGGGGGAATAACTGCCTGCTGTTAAGTCAGAAAAAATACCTGCGTTATTTTGCCAATTTGCACCTCCATCAATGGTAAATTCATAACTCCCTTTTCCGCCACTTCCATTAATGGAAATACTTCCTGTTTGTCGTTTACAATTAATCGGGGGATCTTCTGATACACTAATACTTGGCATAGGTGGGTCTACAAGATCCACATCGCTATGAGCGGTAATACAAACATTGGTGTCTCTTCGATAAGATATTTCGTAGTTTCCTTGGGGTAAACCGTAAAATTCTACTGCAAGAACGCCACTTCCTGATTCCGAAAAATCCAGTTCTCTATCCTCATCCGTCCAATATTTGACGGGCCCTTGTTCCATATTGATCAAGGTATTATAGCTCAATGGATCATCCAGCACTTCATCCGTAATCGGTGGTGGCATATCTGGATAGGAATAAGAAGAATCTCGAATAGAATAGCCGTAAGGATCACCATCTTGATCTTCAAATAATAAGATGATTTTGCCATCACTTGCATGACAATCAGAGGGGTCTACGGTATTGATTCCCAACAAATTAGGCATAATGGGTTCGACCATAATATAAATGCCACTATCTACGATACAAGATGTATCATAATTGGCTAACATAATGGGAAATTCGCCTTCTACTAAATCTAAATATTCCATTTCGGTCTGCCAAGTGTCACCACCATCTATGGTAAATTGATACGTTGGGTCGCCTTCTCCAGCGGAACCATAGATTTTGATGATACCATCTTTGGTACACCAATCGGTTGGGTCGGTGAGCCGAATACTATCTAAATTGGGGCGTTTTCGAGTGACGATAGAATCCATAATCATATTGGATGGACAAGCGCCATCCCCTTCCAAACCAGCGTGTCTTGCTTCGACGGTATAAAAATCTGGTTTCAATCCTGTAAAAACGGGGTCAGTCTGCCATTCGTCATTGCCAATAGAATATTCTAAGGGAAACATGGGGTCTTCATTGGCTACTACTATGATTTGCCCATCATCCGCCATACAATCTGTTGGTTTGATAAATTCTGTAGCTGGAAGAACCATCACCGAAGGCAGTCCTTCTAGTTCCACCGAAAAACCGGTCGTGACACAAGTGCCATCTCCATTTTGTACTTCGTACCCATAAGGCACTTCTTGCATTAAGTTTTCAAAAGGCATTGGCGCTACAAAACCCATTCCATTGAAGTTAATCTGTGGGTCTACTCCACCCATAATCGGTATTTCGACCATTCCATCGGACTTACAAAAATTGGTCGGCATGGTGGGAACTGGCTCTCCTGGAACGGGTCGCTCGGCAGTATTCAATTCTACTGTTTTGCTACAACCTGCACAACTAATCGTATCGTGAACGATCATTTGAATCACATAAGTACCATTCCCTAAATCTGAAAAAGTACCTGAAGATTGCACAACACCATCGATGCTAAAGGAAATATCTACTGCTCCTGAACCAGTAACCGTAATGCTACCGTCCATTAAATCACCACAGGTCGGTTGGACGACCTCTGGAGCAGTCATAGAGGCTTGAGAAAATACAATTTTGGGTAGGCAGATGCCTATTAAAAGTAGTAGTAGCGTACTGGCTTTCATGTGTCTATTGCTTATTGCGGGTTTACGCATGTAGAGAGTACAGCGATAAACTAAGTACTTACTTAGATAAAAGTAGTTTTGTAATAATTATTATATTGGTAAATTGTTGTTTATCAATAGGTTAAGGTAACAATAAAACAACTGTGTCCAAGTAATTACTTACAGCAATTTGGGTTACAAATTATGCCATCTGCTTACTTTTTTTGCCTTCTAATTCTTTTTGGTTATATTCGACTTATTGAAACTTTGTATTGTTTTTGTGGAGCAAACGTCCTACATAAACCGTTTATGAACGGCTGGTTATATTTTAAATAATTAATTGTTTAGGGGGGCTATGTAATAATCAATTATAATGCAAGTATATCGCAAAGTATTGATTTTTCCTAGTCACAAATTGGTTTTTTTTGAATATTTTTATCTATTAGATAATCAGGTAAAAGATTGATATTGAAAAAATTACTATTATACTAGAAACGGGATAAATTTGTGAATTTGTAAAAAAGAAAAGGTAAGCTATCTTTAAGTGACGAAACTAAAAAAGATATGCTTACCCTCAACATCAGCAAAACTGACATTGAGCAACTAAGATACGAAAGATATTCTTATCCATGTATGCTCGTACAAAAACGCTTAACAGCTATTTTAATAAAGGCTACTACAACATATAGTCATAAAGAAATAGCTCAACTATCTGATATTAGCTTGAATAGTGTAACCAATTATATCCACTTATGGAATAAAGAAGGTTATGAAGGTATCCTAAAAGTAGGATATGGCACCAATAAAAGTGAATTGGAAGCTCATAATGAAAGTTTATTGACCTATTTTGAAAAGCATCCACCCCATACAGCTAATGAAGCTGTTTACCGAATAAAAGAGCTGACGGGCTTAAATAGAAGCCCTACTCAAGTTCGAGAGTGGATGAAGCGACATGAATTAAAATATCGAAAAACAGGTCAAATTCCTTCAAAAGCAAATCCTGAAAAGCAAGCTGATTTTGTTGAAAATACGCTTAATCCTTTGATTAATCAGGCAAAATTGGGTCAAATTCATTTATTATTTATGGATGCTGCCCATATAGTCATGGGGGTATTTTTATGCTTTTTATGGTCAGTCAAAAGGGTATTTATTAAAAGTTCTTCTGGACGAAAACGACATAATGTACTTGGTGCAGTCAATGCCGTTAATCAACAAATACACTTTTTTACCAACCAGACTTATATCAATGCCAATTCTATAGTAGAGTTTTTGCATCAACTTAGAATCTATTATTTTGATATGAAGCCGATCTTTATTGTTCTAGACAATGCTCGCTATCAGAAATGCGATTTGGTTAGATATATAGCATGGCAACTCAATATACATTTGGTGTATTTACCTTCTTATTCACCAAACCTCAATATCATTGAGCGATTGTGGAAATGGTTAAAGAAAAAATGTCTGTATGCTAAGTACTACGAAGACTTTAATCAATTTCAACAAACCATTAATCAGACATTGAAAAAGGCAAACTCCGAATTTCAATCTGAACTAGAATCTTTGTTAAATCTCAAATTTCAGACTTTTTGATTTCACAAATTTATCCCGTTCGCAGTATATAATTTAATATCGTCTAACATCCGTGTCCCTTCAATAATCCGTGGTACTAATTTCTACCACGGATTATTGAAGGGACACGGATAATTATCACTTCTTTACCTGACGCTCTAATAATTTAATTAAAACTAATCCATAGCATTTTATAAATTATAAAAAATTTTATTTAATTACAGATACAATCAGAATTTGTCCCCCCACCTACTCTGCTACCCACTTCTATCTACTCAGGGGTGATTGGCTTTAATTTTTTAATTTTTTCATTCAATTTTAGAACCAATCACCCCTACTGCCAACCGGCAAGCAGATTTCGTACCTACAGCAAGTGGGGGGATAAACCTCGATTCCCCCTTTCAATACTTGATGAACAATAAGGTTAGTCGACAAATTCACTACCTTTTTTAATGACCTGACCCCAAACAAATTATATATTTCCAAAATAATTAATAGATTTGTCGTAGAATTGAACAAAAACTAGGATTAAAACGTATTTCAAAAAACATAAATTTACACCTTCTAAAATTAGTGCATAATGAAATTAACAACTAGATTATTGGCATTTGTTTGTTTTAGTTTATTAATGGGTTCTTGTATTTCTAAAGGCGATTATGAATTATTACAAACAGAACTAAGTACCGCCAACAGCCAACTAGGAGAATGCGGCGAAAAATTAAATGATTATATGGCACAAATTAGTGCTTGTGAAAGGGAGAAGGAAAAGTTAAAGGGAGATTTAAGAACTGCACAAGCGACTGCTCAATCAAAAGATCAACAAATTACCGATTTAAAGGAACAGATTACTGATATTCGTAGTCAAAGAGACAAGCAAGTAGAGCAAGTTGGTGACTTAACCGTTTTATCTCAATCTGCTAGTGAGAATATCAAAGAAACATTGTCTCAATTAGAGCAAAAAGACAAATATATTAGTGCTTTGGCAGCAGCTAAAACCAAGGCGGATTCTATTAATTTAGCACTAGCCGTTAATTTAACGACGATGTTAAAGGATGGTATTGCGGATGAAGATGTAGAAATCAAGGTTGACAAAACCGTCGTTTACATCAACCTTTCTGACAAAATGTTATACACTAGTGGAAGTGCAACGATTACTTCTAGAGCAGATGAGGTATTGGGTAAGATTGCTCAGATTGTTGCTTCTCGTCCAAATGTGGAAGTGATGGTGGAAGGTTATACCGACAATGTACCTATTAGCAATAGTTGTTTAACAGATAACTGGGATTTAAGTGTAAAAAGGGCAACTTCTGTTGTGCGAGCTTTACAAACAAAACATAATATTAATCCTGATCGTTTGATTGCTGCGGGTAGAGGTCAGTATAATACTTTAGCTAGTAATGATACAGCAGAAGGTCGTTCTACTAATCGAAGAACTCGAATTATTATTTTACCTAAATTGGATCAGTTCTACGATTTATTAGATCCTAATCAGGCACCTGAATAATTCTTAGTAATTTTCAATTTCTAATTTTCAAAAAAAGGTATTCGATGCCTATTGAAAATTAGAAATTGAAAATTTACAGTAAGGTTACCCCAAGCCCTGTCCCCTCTCCAATACTCATTACCCCATCCTTTAGCACAAATCCTCCTTTTACAATATCTTTTGCTAAATCAAGACTCCCATCCAAATCCAAATACTTGGTCGCTGGACTTGCTAAAGCGGCATGCAGGGCAGCCGTAATACTGATGATACTTTCATCCATACAACCCCACATTAAGCCAATATCGGCTAAGTTGGCAATACTAGCAATTTGTCTACCCGCAGCAATTCCCCCACATTTCATCAATTTGATATTATACAATCCAAAATGCAATGGTTTCTGTGCCAATTCTAGCGCATGCTCCATCGTTTTGAGGTTTTCATCTGCCATGCAAATACTTCGGATATTTGGTGGTAATTTTTTCATAGACTCTACCTCTTCATAATGCATTGGTTGCTCCATTAATTCCAACCCTAATTTGGCTGTTTGTTGGTAAAAACTTTGAGTGTCTTCTACTGAGTATCCTTGATTGGCATCTACTCTTATTTTGATAGAAGCGCCGACTGTTTCTCTAATTTTGGTAAAAATAGCTACGTCTTCTGCTACCGATTTTCCCGTTTTTAACTTAAGCACCTTAAAGCCCATTTGCATATATTCCTTGGCTTCCTCCACACTTGCTTCGATAGATTTAATACCAATGGTTATAGAAGTTGGTAAACTAAAATGCGCTCTCCCCCATAAATCCACTAAAGGCAAACCCACTAGTTTGCCGTATGCATCATGTAAGGCAATGTCTGCTGCGGCACAAACGGAAGGGTTATTGGGTAACAATCCTTGAATCCGCTGAATAATCGCTTGAATCTTTCGTAAATCTGCGCCTTCCAGTAAATCCGTAACTACTAATAATTTTTCTTTAGCAGAAGCCATCGTTTCTCCTGTGACAAAAGCCGACGGAGAACCTGCACCAACACCAATAATTCCTGCCCCTGTTTCTATAATCAAAAAGATATTTTCTACGGAGTCGAACGTCTCGTAAGCTATCGTATATGGACGAGTTAATTCTAAGTTTTCACTAAAGGTTTTGACTTTGGTAATTTTGTATTTACTCGGTATGGACATAGTTTTTTAGTTTGATGCGTTAGAGGAACGAAAAGTCGTTAAAAACGACTAAGATATTGGTTTTAAGATGCAATCCATAGCCGTCAGGCTAACGATTCAAAATCTGGATTTTTGCAAGCAAATTACGTTGAAAACGTAAGAAATATTGATTTTAAGATGCAATCTTAAAACACAGACCTAATCGTAAATTACTGATTATCAGTAGTTTTTTTTTCTTAGCTTGACGGCTATGGATACCACCTCCTTTGATTATTCTTCTACTTTCATAATCTGTACAGCTAAAATAGAAATAAGACAATACGCCGCAAAATAATAGAACCCTTCGTGTAAATGTGCCTCTATGGCATCTTCTGACGAGGTAGCTAAAGTAGCTAATAAAACCCCTACCACAAAAACATCTGCCATCGACCATTTACTAATGATGGCGACAAATTTATGTAATTGAGACCGTACTCCTATTTTTTTTACAAACAAAACCAATAATAAAATAACCGCTTTTAAAATAGGTATAATCACACTAAATAGAAAAATAAATCCCGCTACTATAGAATTATCATTCTCGTGTAGGGTTTGAATGGTATTTAGTATAGTTTGTGTGGTTTCGTGTACGACTAATTCTCCAACTAAGGGTAAATTAGCCCCAATCTTTAAACTCAACATTGGCGTCGTTAAACCAGGATACAAACAAATTAAGGAGGCTAGAATTAAAATAAAAGCGATAATATTTCTTGTACTCATGGTGATTCTGATAGTTTTTTTTGAAGTAAATTGCGAAGGTAAGTAAATATCTTTACAGGGTGACAGGATTTTGCTTGATTAACATGATTTTGTAGTGTATAATCGTTCACCCTGTAAATCTTGAATAATCTTGTTATCCTGTAAAAGATAAATCCGTTCTAACTCGTTCAATCAGTTCAAATCCGTTTTCCATCCTACTAGGTCGTATATAAAAATCCGCCTCATTAGTTTCACGGTTCACTCGCTTGAATCTGCGCTGGCTTTTTGCCTAGAGGCAAAAATGTTATGCAAAAGAAGGCATTCACCCAACAGGATCGCTCGTTCATCCTGTTAATCTGGAATAATCCTGTCATTTTGTAAAAAGAAATCCTCTTCCAAAATAGCATACCCATAATTATCCCACCATTCTCCTCTAATGGGTAATATTTTTCGATGTTTTCCTTCTCTGGTCATTCCTACTCTTTCCAATAATTTTATAGAGGCTTCATTTTCGGTTGCTACCCCTGCGGAGATTCGATGTAAGGATAAATCGACAAAGCCATAAGTTAAAATAGTTTCCACCGCTTCTGTAGCGTATCCTTTCCCCCAATAATCTGGATATAATCCATAAAAAACTTCTCCACTTTTATATCTGGTGACTGATAAATTAAGCCCTGCTTCTCCTATAAACTGATTACTTTCTTTAAGGAAGATGCCCCACCAAAAATTAGTTTTATCAAAAGTCGCCGGATCATTTACTGCATTTTCAATTAAAGTCTGGGTAAAATTCACATCCTCAGGAATACCGATGGTATTATATCTAGCAACAGCTTCATTGGATTGTAATTGGTATAAATCATACAAGTTAATGATAGAAATCGACCGTAGTAATAGTCTTTTGGAGTATAATTTCATCTTAATTATAGGTTGAAAAGATGGCAATATAAAAATTAATTTTAAATTTTATTATAATGATTTCCTACTTACGACTAAGGTGAACGATTATGTAGAATAAAATAACAGTCATTATAATCAAATTTAACACATTTTTTTTATTTTTACTTTTTTCAATTATCAAAATATTTAAAAATGAATTCAAGAAATTTAACCCTTAGTATTAGCTTTCTATTTTTAAGCTTTCAGGTAATTTTTGCTTTACCAAGTACTCCAAAAACGAACGAGGTATCTACTACAAAAATGGCTTTACAAGAAAAGACCATTAGCGCAAAAAAAACAAAAAAAGGTCTCTTTAAACGTATTGGCCAGAATTTTTTAGCTAAACGTATGAAAAAAATGGTGGCTAAGCATTTAGGTACAGCTACAGTAATCAAAGATGATGTCAATACTACTTTGTCGACAGATATTGCTAATGCAGATGATCAAGAATTAAAAGATGCTAAATTGATTGGGCTTTTACTAGGTTTCTTATTAGGTTTATTTGGCGTACTAGGTGTTGTTATATTTTTCAAAAAAGGAGAACGTAAAAAAACTGCTTTAAGAGGTGCATGGTTAGGAGTATTAATTCTGTTAGCACTAGCTCTTTTACTTGCAGTATTATAGTCAATTTGTTTATATCTGTTTTTTTTAGTATTAGGTTGGGATGGAATAATTATTTCTCGTCTGCCTGAGACGAGGCGTCATTCCAACCTAATTCTTGCTCATATTGTTAATTTGTGGAAAACTTCCCACATAACAATTCTCATAATCCCAACAAAACTACTATTTTTGCGGGTTATGAGATTGCGTACACTAGAAATAAAAGGATTCAAAAGTTTTGCAGACCTCACTCAGATTCATTTCAATGAGGATGTAATTGGTGTCGTGGGCCCAAATGGTTCAGGCAAATCTAATATTGTTGATGCCATTCGTTGGGTACTTGGCGAGCAAAAAAGTAAGGAGTTGCGATTGGACAAAATGACAAGTGTCATTTTTAATGGTACCAAGAAGCGTAAAGCTAGTGGGGCAGCTTCCGTGTCCTTAACTTTTGAAAACACCAAGAATCTATTACCTACGGAATATAATATGGTCACCGTGACCAGAATGCTGTATCGAAGTGGAGAGAGTGAATACCGTTTGAATAATGTGCCTTGCCGTTTAAAAGATGTTACATCTTTATTTTTAGATACTGGAATTGGATCGAATTCTTATGCCATCATTGCCTTAAATATGGTCGATGATTTATTAAGTGATAAAGAAAATGCTCGACGACGAATGTTTGAGCAAGCAGCAGGTATTTCTAAATATAAAAAACGAAAACGAGAGACCCTTAACAAATTAAAGAATACAGAAGCAGATTTAGAGCGAATAGAAGATTTATTATTTGAGATTGAGGGCAATTTAAAATCGTTAGAGAAACAAGCAAAACGAGCAGAACGATATTATACCATTAAAAAAGAATACAAGGAAATAGCCCTTGATTTAGCCGTTTTTCAAGTTTCCGAATTCAAGGAAGATTATAAATCAATTGAAGCTCGTTTGACTACCGAAATGGACGGTTTCCGTCAATTAGAAATTGATAATCGACAGTTA
The DNA here is from genome assembly GCA_965277445.1 of Saprospiraceae bacterium. Classification (GTDB taxonomy): domain Bacteria; phylum Bacteroidota; class Bacteroidia; order Chitinophagales; family Saprospiraceae; genus JAFMDF01. The sequence continues at coordinate 2,931,001 of CBDICY010000013.1, forward strand.
GAAGCAACGATAGAAGAGGAAAAACGAAAAAATCTTGATTACGAAAAGAACTTATCGGATAGTCAAAAAGCTTTAAATTCCTTAGTGGGCAATATCCGAGAAATGGAAAATGAAAAGCGAATTTTAGAACAACGTTCACTATTTACTAAAGACAATAAGGAAAAATTAAGTACGCAGATTAATATTACCAAGTCTAGAATTACGCAGTTAGACGACGAAGTAGTGGAGTATCGGTCTAGAATCAATGAGGAGAAACGGAAAGAGGCAGAGTTAGATGATTTATTAGAACAAGCAGAAGAAGAGTTAGCTAAGATCAAAAAGAACCACTCTACTTTAAAATCAGATTTAGATCAATACCTAGAGGCTCAGCAAAGTATGGAGCGTGCCGTTTTTGAATTAGAAAAGAATAAAGCGATTAATTCCAACCAATTGGAATCTTTAGGTCGGTCATTATTGCAAGACCAGCAAGAAATTTTGAATCGCCAAGGCGAAATTGATTCCTTAGGTGGGCAACTGAAAGAATTGACAGAAAAAGAAGCCAAGCAAGGGATTTTAATTGAAAACTTAGAGAAAAAAGAAGGAGAAAGACAAATAGAAATTGAGCGAACAGAAAAAGAAATTACGAGCCTTAACGACGAAATCGCCAAAATTAGCCGTAGTCTTGATGCTAAAGAAAACGAATTCAATTTGACCAAAAGTATGGTCGATAATTTGGAAGGCTTTCCTGAATCCATCAAATTCTTACAAAATAATAAAGATTGGAAAACCAAAGCACCCTTGCTTTCGGATATTATATATGTAGCCGAAGAATATAGAGTGGCTATCGAGAATTATCTCGACCCCTATTTAAACTACTATGTGGTAGTAAATATGGAAGCAGCCCTAAATGCGGTAAAGTTATTGAATCGTACCCAAAAAGGAAAAGCAAATTTTTTCATCTTGGATGCTTTTGCAGATTATGCGCCTTCCATGACTACTTTTGGCAACTTTACTAGAGCGACAGAATTAGTAGAAGTTGATGCTAAATACACGCACTTAGTCAGTCATTTATTGTCCAATGTATTTGTCACCGAAAAAGAGGCAGGTGAATTAACGGAAAAAGTAGAAGATACTAGCATCGTTGTATTAAGTAAAAGTGGTGGATTTATTAAGCGAAAGTTTAGTTTATCTGGTGGTTCTGTTGGGTTATTTGAAGGAAAGAAGATTGGTCGAAAAAAGAATTTAGAAATTTTAGAAAAAGCGATTGCCGCATTAGACAAACAAAAAGATAAGCTAACCTCTACCCTTTTGGAATTAAAATCTAATTTAAAAGCCTTAAAAGAAAATTCTAGCAAAATTTCGATTAATTCGGAGAAAAAAATCTTCAATCAATTATCTCAACAAAAGGTGTCTATTCAGACCAAAGTAGAGAATTTTGAATCCTTTGCTAGTGAAGTGACTACTAAAATTGAGGAAAATCAATTGCGCATCTCTAAAATCAAAGATGATAATAAAGTCATTGAGGAACAATTGATAGAAAAGCGAAAAACAGCTGAAGTAGCCAAGTCTAAATTGGCCAATACGGATGATTCTTTCAAAGAAGTAGCTAATAAAATGAGTGTTGCCAATCACTCTTTTAACGAAAAGAACATTGCTTTTATCAAGCAACAAAACATGGTCAATACCATCCAACAGGAATTGACTTTTAGAGAAAAGCAATTACAAGAATTAAAAGAAAAATTGGAAAATGATTTGGTGACGATTAATAGTTCCGATGGAGAAATTGTGGAATTATTAAAGAAAATGAAGGTACTGGATGACAAATTATTAGATGCGTACGAAATTAAAAAAGAGCGCTCTAAAACTTTGGGAAGTGCAGAACAAGCTTACTTTAAAGCAAGAGGTTATATCACCGAAATGGAGGATAATCTGCGAAAATCCAACCGAAAATATTTAGATACACAAAGTCTAATCAATCAATTAAAAGATAAGTTTAATGATATAAAATTAAGCCTTTCTTCTATTGGAGAACGCCTGAAATTAGAGTTCCAAATCTCAATTAACGAGGTCATTAAAATGGACCCAAAAGAAGGGATTAAGCGGGACGAATTACAGGCAAGAGTCTATAAATTAAAAAAACGGCTAGATAATTACGGGGAAATTAACCCGATGGCAGTTGAGGCCTATAATGAAATCAAAGAACGGTATGATACCATTACGAAGCAACGAGATGATGTCATAACGGCTAAAGATTCTTTGATCGAAACCATTAAGGAGATAGAAACTACTGCCACCGTTCAATTCTTAGATGCTTTTGAAAAAGTTAGGGTAGCCTTTATCGAAGTTTTCCAAAGTCTATTTACTAAAGATGATATTTGTGATTTAGTCTTGGCGGATCCTGAAAACCCATTAGAATCGCCTATTAATATTACCGCCAAGCCAAAAGGTAAACGTCCACAATCCATCAGTCAATTATCAGGTGGAGAAAAGACTTTAACGGCTACAGCTCTACTTTTTGCGCTTTATTTATTAAAACCTGCTCCCTTTTGTATTTTTGATGAGGTCGATGCACCATTAGATGATGCGAATATTGAGAAGTTTAATAATATCATCAAGAAGTTTGCAGAGCGATCTCAATTTATTGTGGTCACTCATAATAAGCAAACCATGGCAGCAGTAGACGTGATTTATGGCGTGCACATGCAGGAAATGGGGGTTTCTTCAGTTACACCAGTTGACTTTAGAACGTTGGAACATAGTAATATTTTACAAGCGGCGGAAGGATAATTAATTGATTAATTATTGGTTATTCATCAAATTACTATTGTCTAATTTAAGTAGTACAAACTAGTCAGGTAATGAATAATAAAAATTTATATTTATTTGGAGGAATTCTTTCAGCCTTGGTATTTATTGGGTATTTAAGTGAGTCTGAACCGCACGAAATGTTTGGGTTTGCCATAAATATTTGGTTCATCAGATTGGCTTGGTTAATCATTGCTATTTCAAATTTTGCCAATTATAAAAAAGCAAAGATTCCGAAAAAGCAGCTAATTAAAGCCTCATCGGGATTAAAAATGGGTAGCAAAATGTAAAGTAAAACCACCCTAAACAAAATTTCGTGCCGTAGGTACGCAAGATAGGTAGCACCAAAAAGATGAAGCAACATATCCCCGTTTTTGATAAGGATAAAGCAGAAGAAGTTGGTATAAAAGTCCGAAAATTAGATACCGACTTTAGTATGGATGAAGCGAATCATCGCCATACCTACGAAGAATTAATTTGGGTAAAATCTGGAACTGGTGCCCAATTAATTGATAATCAAACCTACCCTGTTACCCCAAATACACTCTATCTCATTTCAAAAGGACAAGTCCATAATTTCCAGGAAGGGAAAAACATGGAAGCTTATGTCATTGTCTTTGACCCTAATTTTTTAAGTACCTATTCTCCGCTTCGATTTTCAATTATTTCAAAAAAATTAAAACAATTCACTTCTATCTCGATACAACCTCCATTCATCAAACAATTAGACCTGTTAATACAACAAATGTTAAGAGAATACCAACAACCCAAAAGTACCATTGGAAGAAATGAGACGCTTTCTTGGTTTCTAATGATTTTTTTAACTCTTATTGAACGAAGTGTTGATCGAACCACTCCATCCAACGAATTATTAAAACCAGATTATAAGTTTTCCATCTACCAAGAATTATTACAATTAATTGAAAGTAATTATAAACGAGAACATCAATTGTCTTTTTATACCCAACATTTAGGCATCAGCGCCAGAAATTTAACGAATTATACCAAAATCTATGCTGGTAAAACTGCCAAACAACTCATTATTCAACGCATCCTATCAGAAGCCAAACGCTTATTATTATTTACCTCTCAAAGCCTTAAAGAAGTGGCGATGAATTTAGGCTTTGAAGAAACTTCCTATTTTATTAGAGTTTTTCGAGTTCATACACAGACTACCCCACAGCGTTTTAGAGAGGAACATCAAGGGTAATGAAATGATGAATTATGAACGATGAATTTTATTCAGGATAAACGATAGCCTATCATATAATAAAAAGCTGTTTCATTTCAATCATTCATGGAATATTTCCTACTACAGACCAATGAAGAAACATGGGAACTAGACAATATTTAGTAGTCTTGTTCATTCTTTAAATATCAATTTTCTCGATTATATTGGATATTCACCGCAAACCGTTACAATCAGCAATTTTCAAACTGATGACCTAATTAATGAAGCTTCTATTGTGCTGTTAAAATAGTAAAATTCAGCTAACAGAATTTGTTGCCAATCATCCGTTGCTAAAAATCAGAAAAAAATCAAATTCTAAATACAACATATATAAATAAGCGTTGTTGGATACAGGAGAATAATCAAATCTGTGACTTTGGTTACTACTCCCTATAAGTTAAACTGAAAAATAATTATGGTCAGAAAAATTATCCTAGCCGTACTCGGCATTTTACTACTCTTTGGCGCTTATTCAGTTGCTAAAAGAACCATTGCTAATAAAAAGGAATGGAAACCTAGGAAAGAAAAGAAGATAGAAACAGGTGCTTTTGTGGATATCGTCCGCAACGCAAGTACGCCTATTACGATTACTACCTCAGGTAATTTAATGGCTAAAAATCGAGTAGAACTATACGCCGAAGTACAAGGTATTTTTAATAAAAGTAGTCGAGCTTTCAAACCTGGTACTTGGTATAAAAAAGGCGAAACGCTACTGGCTTTAGATAAAAAAGAAGAAGTCATCGGTTTAAAGGCACAAAAAAGTAGCTTTTATAACCAATTGGTTTTATTAATTCCAGATTTGCGGTTGGATTATCCTGATGCGATTGCTAAATGGGATGAGTATGTCCGAAATTTTGATGTCAACCTACCTTTGGTCAATTTACCAGAGCCAGAAAGTGAAAAAGAAAAACTATTTCTTTCTGGCAGAAATATCTATACGGCTTTTTATAATGTACAAAATTTAGAAACGCAGTTGCAAAACTATGTCGTAACTGCGCCTTTTTCTGGGGTTTTAACCCAAGCATTAGTCAATCCTGGTGCATTAATTCGCCCTGGCCAAAAACTAGGAGAATTTATTGATCAGAGTGTTTACGAATTAGAAGTGGCAGTAAATACCGCTTATGCAGATTTATTAGGTATTGGCAAAACGGTTGATTTACATAATGTGGCAAAAACCAAAAATTGGAAAGGGAAGGTTATCAGAGTCAATAGTTTGGTTGACCCCGCGTCCCAAACGATTCCCACTTTTATACAAGTACGTGGAAAAGGGTTAAAAGAAGGGATGTATTTAGAAGCAGATATTACTGCAAAAGAGGAACAAAACACTTATGAGATCAGTCGAAAATTATTGGTAGAAAATGATAAGGTTTTTATCGTTCGAGATACAGTTCTAGCATTGGTGCAAGTTGAGCCCATCTATTTTAAGGAAAGTACGGCGGTAGTAAAAGGATTAGAAGATGGTATGAAAATATTGTCAAAACCTATTCCTAGTGCTCATGTGGGCACGAAGGTTAAGATTTTTACGGACAATATTGCTTCTGATACTAAAACTGCTTTAAAAAATTAGAATTAACGGTTGCCCGTTACGAGTTACCAGTTGCCAGTTTGAGCATAAGTTGGTAACTGGCAACCGGTAACTGGTAACTGACAACACCATGAAAAATATAATAGCTTATTTTATAAAATTCCCCGTAGCGGTAAACGTTGCCTTGTTTGCCATTTTTATTTTTGGTATAGGTGGTTTATCTAGGATGAATTTTTCCTTATATCCTCAGTTTCCGAATACGACGATCACCATTAATATTGCTTATCCTGGAGCATCACCGACTGAAATGGAAGAAGGTATTGTTTTAAAAATAGAGGATAACCTGAAAGGGATTGTAGGGATTGAACGAGTTGTTTCTAAGTCGTCAGAAAATACTGCCTTAATCACCATTGAAACGTATGAAGAATACGACATCAATGATATGTTGCAAGAAGTTAAAAATGCGGTAGATCGAGTACCCTCTTTTCCTACAGCTATGGAACCACCAATTATTTCTAAAAGAGAGCGCTTGAATGAGGTAATTAGTTTGGCTTTAAGTGGAGATAATATTCCTTTACAAACGCTCAAGAAAATTTCATATCAAATAGAAGATGATATTAGAAATATGGAAGGGATTTCCCAAGTAGAAATTACGGGTTTCCCTAAAGAGGAGATTGAAATTGCGGTGCGAGAAAATGATTTACGTTCTAAAAATTTGACGTTTGGCGAAGTGTCCGCAGCTGTGGCAAAAGCAAATATTTTAACTACAGGTGGCAATATTAAAACCAAAGAAGAAGATTATTTGATTCGAGCGACAAACCGAGCTTATTATGCTGATGAATTGGACTATATCGTCATTCGTGCCGATCAGAATGGGAATGTTGTTCGATTAAAAGATATCGCCACGATTCGAGATAAATGGTCAGAAAACCCCGATAGAATCTACTTTAATGGGCAACCAGCCGTTCAGGTTAGGGTTCAAACTACAAATGATGAAGAATATTTAGGTGCTTCCAATATGATGCGCGCCTATGCTAAAAAATTCAACGAACAAAGAGATAATATCCAGCTGAATATTACCAATGATCGCTCCGTAGATTTACGAGATAGAACCCGTATTTTAAGTGAAAATGGTTTATTGGGGATTGTCTTGGTACTTATATTATTATCCGTATTTTTAAAACCTAGTTTAGCCTTTTGGGTCGCATTCGGTTTACCCGTTTCCTTCTTGGGGATGTTTATTTTAGTACCTGGATTCATTACCCTTAATTTCATGTCTCTATTTGGGATGATCGTGGTTATTGGTATTCTGGTCGATGATGGGATTGTCATTGGGGAGAATATTTATGCCCATTATGAAATGGGCAAATCACCAACTAAAGCAGCTATTGACGGGACTTTGGAAGTATCCACCGCCATTATTTCAGCGATTCTAACAACTGTTGTTGCTTTTTCTGCTTTCTTTTTTCTGGAAGGTCGCTTTGGCGATTTTTACTATGAAGTAGCAGTTGTAGTAGTCGTTACGCTACTATTTTCGCTAATTGAAGCACTTGTTTTTTTACCTGCCCATATTGCCCATTCCAGTGCCATGAAAAAAGATGGGCAACATTTTTTACTTAACCGTTGGGCAGATAATGGTATCAATTGGGTGAGGGATAAATTATATTCGCCCGTTCTACATTTTTTTTTAACCAATAGGATTTTTGCTTTCTGTATTCCGCTGGCGCTACTGATTATGACCTTTGGCGCTATCGGCGGCGGAGTTATTGGCATTTCCTTTTTCCCTCCCTTTTCAAGTGATCGTGTAAGTGTTACATTAGCCATGCCAGAAGGAACAAGTGAAGACATTACGGTAGCCGTAATGGAAAAAATTGAACAAGCAGCGATTCAGGTAAATGAGGATTTTAAGGAAAAACAAACGGGTGGAAAATCGGTCATCCAAAATATGATTAGAAGAATTGGACCAGGGATTTCTAATGCTACCTTAACCTTAAATTTATTACCGGGAGAACAGAGAGATTTTAATGCCAGTATCATAGCCAATGCAGTAGAAGATGCCACAGGTCCCATTTACGGGGTAGAAAAATTAACTTTTGGTTCTAATAGAAACTTTGGTGGACAGCCCGTTTCTATTTCCTTAACAGGCAGCGATATTAAGGAACTCAAAGGGGCAAAAAATGCCTTAAAAGAAACGTTTCAAGATAATCCAAGATTAAAAGATATTACCGATAATGATCCTGCAGGAATTAAAGAAATCGAATTAGAGTTAAAAGAAAATGCCTATTTATTAGGATTAAACTTAAACGACGTAATGGCACAAGTTCGGGCTGGTTTCTTTGGGCAAGCGGTGCAACGATTCCAAAGAGGGAGAGATGAAATTAGGGTTTGGGTGCGTTATGATCGTTCGGAAAGAGCTTCTATCAAAAATTTGGACGATATGTGGATCGTTACCAATACTAGAGAACGTGTTCCACTCTCTGAAATAGCAGAATATTCTATTGAGAGAGGAGAAGTTTCGATTAATCACCTTAATGGTATTCGAGAAATAAAAGTAGAATCAGATTTAAAAAATGCAGATGATAGCTCCGTAGAAATAATGGCGGATATTCGGAATAATATTATGCCAGAAATACTAGCACGGTATCCTTCCGTCTCTCCTTTATATGAAGGACAAAGTCGAGAAACAGCAAAAATTGGTCGATCGTTTAGAACAATTTTGCCAATTACGCTTTTCTTGATGTATGCGATTATTGCCTTTTCTTTTAGGTCTTATAGTCAGCCTTTATTATTGTTTTTATTACTTCCTTTTAGCTTAGTCGGCGTTGCTTGGGGACATTGGATACATGGTTATCCGCTTAGTATGTTATCTATCCTAGGCGTTATTGCATTAATCGGTATTTTAGTGAATGATGGATTGGTTTTAGTGAGTAAATTTAATGTCTTCCTCAAACAAGGCTTGCCCTTTAAAGAGGCGCTTTATGAGGCTGGTCGTTCTAGATTTAGAGCGATCTTCTTAACTTCGGTAACTACGGTTGCTGGTTTAATGCCACTAATTTTTGAAACGGCAAGAAGTGCTAAATTCTTAATTCCAATGGCGATTACAATTTCCTATGGTATTGCTTATGCCACTTTTTTGACCTTGTTCTTATTACCACTCCTACTCTATTTGAGTAACTCCATCAAACGTAATAGAATCTGGTTATTTACAGGAAAACGCCCTGCTAGACGAGATATTGAACGTGCGGTTATTGAGCAAAAGCAAGAAAAGGAAGCATTAGAGGAGGTTTATTAATGATGAACGATGAATGATGAATTCGTCTTGTGAATAATGGTCTTCATTCTATAAATATCCGTTGGGAAACAAATCAGTACGACTGCGCATGCGGGCGGGTCCGTTGGGGCAAAATTGCTGCATGAAGTATTCCTGACTTGACAAAAAATAAAAAATGTTTAGATATATTTCTTCGATTATTATAGTGCTAATTTTAACAAATACAATCATTGCTCAAAATATCTTAACCAAAGCCCAAGCCATACAAATCACCTTAGAAAACAACTACGATATTAAAATAGCAAAAAACGACATCGAAGTTGCTAAAAATAACACAAGTCGAGAATTAAATGGGTATTTGCCAACGGTCAACGCCACAGCAGGCATCAATTCTAGATTAGGGGGATCAAAACAAAGGTTTGGTAATGGCAACGAAAATACGACTTCCAATGCTTTTAATTGGGGCAGTAATGCGACCGTTCAAGCAAATTACACTTTAGTGGACAAATCTAGAGATTTAGTGGTTAAACAATTAGAAGAAGTTGCTAATTTAAGAGATTTACAATTGCGGCAAACTATTGAGAATAATGTCTTAGCCGTTTTTAATAATTATTATCAAGTCGCTCAATTAGCACAAAATAGTGCAGTTTTAGAACAAACTATTGAGTTGTCTAAAAAACGCTTGCAACGGGCGCAATACCAATACGATTATGGTCAAGGAATTCGGCTAAATGTGTTGAATGCGGAAGTGGATATACAAAGAGATTCCATTAATTTATTAAATTTAAGCAATCAATTATCCAATGCTAAAAGAAATCTAAATGTAGCAATGGGTAGAAGAACCAATACCGAATTTGAAGTCGATACTTTAGTGAATTATAATCAGCAATTGAATTTAGTTGGTCTAATCGAAGCCGCTAAAAATAATAATGTATTGATTCAAGTCCTCAATCAAAACTTGGCAGTCTCCGCTTTAGATTTTGACATCATTGCTGCAAGTCAAAAGCCTACTTTAAGTGCCAATGCCAATTATAATTTCACTTTTTCTGATAATGCTGCTGGTTCTTTTATTGATGTTTCCAATACGCGTGGATTATCAGCAGGCGTTACTTTGTCTTGGAATTTATACGATGGCGGACGAAGGAAAATGCAAAACCAAAACGCTAAAATAAATGTAGAAACGCAATTGGTTCAAAAAGCGCAAATTCAACAACAATTGGAGCGAGATGTGACCAATGCTTGGGATAGTTATCAAAATGCTTTATTTATACTAAGAGCAGAAGCTAAAAACTTAAGTATCAATCAATTAAACTTTGAACGAACGGAAGAACAATTTAAAGTTGGGCAAGTAAATTCCGTAGAATTTAGACAAGCACAATTGAACTTACTAAATGCAGCAACTAGCCTAAATACCGCTAAATTTGATGCAAAAGTGATAGAGATTCAATTACTACAATTAAGTGGGCAATTAATGGAAGGAGTCGATTAATTTTTTTATGTCCTTGGTATTCAATATCTTGTGGGTTCATCTTATCAAGTAACTTCTCAATATTAATTGTCGAATTAATATTGGGAAGTTACTTGATGATAACTGAACAAAATACTATGAAAAAACTACTTAAGATTACCCTATTTTCCATTTTAGGCATTATCGGATTACTCGCCCTTTACCTAGCCGCAGGATTTGGATTAGGCAGAATAGGTGTTGCAGAAGAAGCGAATGCCAAAGACGATTTATCAATTTATATTTTGACCAATGGGGTGCATACCGACTTAGTGATGCCTATTAAAACGCCTCAAATTGATTGGAGTCAACAATTAAAATTTGAATATACGAAAAGCAAACGAACTGATTATAATTTTGTAGCGATTGGTTGGGGTGACAAGGGGTTTTATTTAGATACTCCTACTTGGGCAGAATTAAAGTTTAGTACCGCTTTTAATGCTGCTACAGGTTTAAGTACCGCTGCCATTCACGCTACCTATTATCGACAAATGAAGGAAAATGAAAATTGTATTAAAATTGATATTTCTAACAATCAATACCAGCGACTCATTAATTTTATTCAAAAAGATTTTATCAGACAAGCCAATGGGGACGTTAAACATATAAAGACAGATGCGGTTTATACCGATTCTGATGCTTTTTATGATGCTACAGGTAGTTATAGTGTATTCCATACTTGCAATAGTTGGACGAATCAGGCTTTAAAAGCAGCAGGTCAAAAAGCTAGTATTTGGACACCTTTTGACAAAGGGATTTTTTATCAATATCAGAAATCTTAAACTATTTACACTGCATCAGGGTAAGCAGTAGACTTTTTATGAAAGATTGTTAAGGGGTAGCATTTTAAAATAGGTTCAAACACTTCATATTCAGCAATACAGCCATTTGATTTATATGATTTCTGACTTAACGTTTTCCGCTGAAACTGTCCCAGCGGGACAATATATCGGTAGAACTAATGAAATAAAGAATTGATAAAACAGATGGGTAATTATTTCACCAAAATCAAAGCCCCTAAGAATTGCTGAAGCATCCCATTTTAGTTTATTTTTTTAAAATATATAAAATTATTTTGTATATTCATGCCATCAAATTTTATTATTTAACCTCAGGGAATATAAAATGAACCCCAAAAATTGATAATTTGTACAGGTCGAAGCACCTCGATCTCTCTTTATTTTAGACTTTCAAGCTTATCGCCTTACCTTTAATCGCTACGGTACATTTTTACGCCCTTCAAACAAAGTTATTATGGCAATTGGTGATACAGGTACCTTTACGGACACTCGAGATGGTCAAGTTTATACTTGGAAAATCATGAAAAACGGTAAAAAATGGATGACTCAAAATTTTAATTTCAAAACACCCAATGCAGTTTATTACGACAATAGCAAAGCCAATGCGGGATTAGGCAGGTTGTACTTTTGGGAAGAAGCCAATAGTGCCTGTCCTCCAGGTTGGCATTTGCCCAGTGAGGATGAATGGCAAGACTTGGCTTGGAAGGAGTACCTAGAACGCCCCCAGCTTTACTGGCCTTTACATAAGCAAGGAGACGGCCGAATCCACGGAAATGCTGGGTTTAATGCCTTAAAGGCAGGTCTTTGGAGAGTAGATAATGGGTTCGTTGGCAAGGGGGAGAGTGCTTTATTTTTGACTGCAACTTTAGGCATGTCCAGAGGTACAGGTGAACAATCTCACAACCGCGTTTATCTAGATATATTTGGGGTAAACTTTGGGTCTGGAACAGATGATGGCTCTTTGGACACAGGATGTAAGTATCCTTGCCGCTATATTGCGGACGAATAGCGCGTCAGATAAATGTCTAATCGACCTCTCTGCGACCATGACTCCAAAAATAGTTACTCATATCTAGAAGGGCAGCCTATTCAATGGCTGCACTTTCTTCCTATCGATATTTTTCAAAATTTAAAACAAGGAAACTGGAACTTTGACCGACGATAAAGATAATTCTTACCGCATAATTAAATTGTAAGATAGTTTGTTGGCTAGGCCAAAATTAGCGATGATATAAATTCTGAAATACACAATAACTGATTTATACGCTATCACCCTGCAAGTGGTAGTGAAGCCCTACTCCCCTTACTACTTTAGGGTTATAATTCAATTATTTCATTTTAGACAACAACTAAACTGCTATTTCCTCCCCTTTACCCAAAAAAATTGACAAATCAGCCTACAAAAGACCATATTTTTAGTAGGATAATACTAAATTTGATACTAGATAACTTTCTTATTCAAAAACCGTTTATGCTTAGTAAGAAGTATTTCTAAAACCTAAGGTTCAGGTGGTTCTAAAGCCTAACCGTTTCCAATATAAATAAATCAAAATTTCGCAAAATGAATCGTCTTTTAAAGTCACCCTTTTTATTATTATTTGGACTATCTTTTTTAGTCACTGCTTGCCAAAATTCTGATGGCCCAGAAGTACAAGTAGATATGGATTTGGAAGTTCCTAACTTTGGTTTACATGACCAAAATGGAGACTTTCATACTTTATACTATTATAGTGATGCGAAAGCAATCGTGCTATATGTTCAACAAAATGCTTGTCCAATCAATAGAAATGCGGTAACAGATTTAAAATCAGTTAGACGGCAATTCAAAGGAAAAGGGGTTAAATTCTTTATGTTGAATGCAAGTGTACAAGACGATAGAACTGCTATCCAAAAAGAAGCAGAAGAATTTGATATGGATTTCTCCATTCTAAAAGATGAATCTCAATTAGTAGCGGAAGCCTTGCAATTACATCGAACAAACGAGGCAATTGTACTAGATCCTTCAACTTGGACTGTAATTTATAGAGGACCTATTAATGATAGAATTGGTTACGAAAGCAAAAGAGATGCTGCTGACAAACATTATTTAGTAGATGCGATCAATGCGCAGTTAAAAGATGAATTACCTGTGGAAACTTTAGTAAAAGGAAAAGGATGTTTACTTAAAAGACTACACGATGACCCAGCAGCATTTGCTAGCATTTCTTACGAGCATGATGTAGCGCCGATTTTAGTGGATAAATGTATGAAGTGCCACGTAGAGGGCGGTATTGCTCCATGGCAAATGAAGGATTATGAAACCGTTTTTGGTTGGTCAAATATGATGCGGGAAGTTTTAAGAACGAAAAGAATGCCACCTTGGCATGCTGATCCGCATTATGGTTTATGGGAACAAGACTTAGCTTTATCCACCAAAGAATTGCAGACTTTAGTTCATTGGATTGATGCAGGTGCTAAAAAAGCAGAAGGTGAAGGGGATCCTTTAGCTAGTTATGATAAGACCGCTCCAACTTGGGATCATGGCGAACCAGATTTGAAATTCACTTTAAAGCAAGAAGATATTCCAGCTAATGGCGTGGTAGATTATCGTTACCAAGAGCATGAAGTCAAAATAGACAAAGATATTTGGGCAACGGGTTTTCAAGTATTACCAGGCAATAGACAAGTTTTACACCATGTTTTGGTGAGCGTAATCTATCCTGATGGATTTATTGAACCAATTGACCGGGAAAGTCCATGGCTAGATGGTTTATTAGCAGCTTGGGCGCCTGGAGGAGAAACAGAAGTATTTCCTACCAATACAGGGCGTGTAATCCCTAAAGGGTCAAAATTACATTTCCAAATGCACTATACCACCAATGGTAAAGCACAATCTGACCAATCTACAGTTGGCCTTTATTATACCGATAAACAACCAGAAAATGAATATTTGATGGTGGGTGCGTTCAATACCAATTTACAGATTCCTGCTAATGAACCACAATACGAAAATAAAGCCAAGCAATTATTTGAACATGATGCGACGCTTTATGCGATTTTCCCACACATGCACTTTAGAGGAAAAGCAATGAAATTTACTGCTTTATATCCTGATGGCACAAAAGAAGTTTTATTAAATGTCCCCAACTACAGTTTCAACTGGCAAAGAGGGTATAATTTTAAAGAACCAAAGAAAATTCCAGCCAGAACGGTTGTTTATGTAGATGCGGTATTTGATAATTCTGCTCAGAATACCTTCAATCCTGCACCAGAAAAAACCGTTTATTGGGGTGATTTCTCTTTTGATGAAATGTTGATTGGGTATATGAGTTTTGAATATGATAAAGATCGAAAGAAATTGTCTATGAAATAGGCTACAGGATGACAAGATTTTTCAGGATTAACAGAATGTAATGTAGATAATGAATCTGCTGTTCTAAGTACTTTATTATAAGCCTTGAATTTGTTAATTTTACCTATTCAAGGTTTATTTATTCAAGAGGCTTTATTATTATTAACAATTCAAGGTCTCTAGATTCAAAATTCATTCATTCAAAATTCAAAATTTACAATGGATTCGTCAACAGGTTTAAAAAAATTAGTCAAAGAAAAATATAGCCAAATTGCCAATCAAGAAATCAAAGTCAATTTAGCTTCTTGCTGTGGTGCAGGGGAAACTTCCCAAGAAGTCTATAATATCATGACAGATGATTATAGTGAATTGAAAGGCCATGTAGCCGATGCTGATTTAGGCTTAGGTTGTGGTTTACCCACTCAATTTGCTAAAATCAAAGCAGGTGATACAGTAGTCGATTTAGGTTCTGGTGCAGGAAATGATGCTTTTGTGGCTAGACATGAAACAGGGCCTACTGGTAAAGTGATCGGTGTTGATTTTGTGACGGAAATGATTAAAAAAGCCAGAACGAATGCCGACAAAATGGGCTTTAACAATGTAGAATTCCGTTACGGCGATATTGAAGAAATGCCAATTTCAGATGAGACAGTCGATGTGGTAGTAAGTAATTGTGTACTTAATTTACTACCTGCTAAAGATAAGATTTTTAATGAAATTCAGCGTGTTTTAAAAGCAGGCGGACATTTTAGTATTTCTGATATTGTATTAAAAGGAACCTTGCCTGATGTTTTGCGGCTAAGTGCCGAAATGTATGCTGGTTGTGTGGCAGGAGCTATACAGAAAGACGACTATATGGCATTAATTAAGGAAGCTGGTTTTACCAATATCACTATTCAAAAAGAAAAACCTATTAATATTCCTGATGATATTTTGACGCAATATTTAGATAGAGAGGCTTTGGCTTCCTTTAAAAATGGGACAACTGGTATTTTTAGTATTACCGTTTTTGCACAAAAAAAAGGTGGTTTATCCACTTATAAAGCAATTGATTTAGGTTTTGATCAAGGGGCTGTTTGTGATCCTAATAGTGGGTGTTGTTAGTTGCTAGATAATATACTTAATAAGGAGATAATCCAAAGTTATCTCCTTATTTATTGTTTATTTTCAAGCCATCTTTTTTGTACTTCTTTCCTTGTATTACCAAAATTACTATGATACATTAGAAATTCAACAAAGGTCGAATAAGTACGAATAGGACCTAATTTACTAGACGGTTCATTTATTAAATAAACTGGTGGGTTATCTCCTTTATTCAACGGCATATAATTCCAATTACATGCCTGTGAGCTTAAAAAAACTAAATCGCTTTTTTTCAAAAAGTTGAGTCCATCCTCTTTAAAATTTTGATATCGCGTTTCCTCTAAATCTCCTCGATATACTTCTAAATCATACATTGAATAATCTAGACCTTTAAAAAAGGATACCTGCTTTCCCATACAAGATGAAAATTCTTTATAGCCGCCAGGAAATTTTTGTTTTCGTTTTTCCTCAACATGATCAATTTCGTAATTAGAAAAATCTTTTCTGTATAGTGAATTTCTATACTTTTCGTAAATATGATTGACGAACTTCATATATCCCCCATATTTATACTAAAAAATTAAACAACATCTTCTGATCATTAACCGTTTGATAATCGATTTGATATTTATCCATTCGAGCAATCAACCCATCATAATCTCTTCTGTTTTTCAATTCAATACCAACTAAAGCAGGGCCAGCATTTCTATTATTTTTCTTATTGTATTCAAAGTGCGTAATGTCATCATCTGGTCCTAAGACATCATTTAAAAACTGTCTTAAAGCGCCTGCTCTTTGGGGAAACCGAATAATAAAATAATGTTTAATGCCTTCATATAGTAAGGATCGTTCCTTAATATCTTCCATTCGGGTGATGTCATTATTACCACCACCAATTAGGCAAACAACTGTTTTGTCTTTTATTTTTTCTTTATAAAAATCTAAAGCGCCTAAAGACAATGCACCTGCTGGTTCAACTACAATAGCTTCTTCATTATATAACTCTAAGATAGTCGTACACACCTTTCCTTCAGGTACAATAATAATATCATCGACTACTTGTTGGCAGATTTTAAAATTTAAGTCCCCTACCCTACGAACAGCTGCTCCGTCCACAAAAACATCCATTGTTTCTAACGTAACCACCTCTCCTTTATCTAAAGAAGTTTTCATCCCGGGAGAACCTGCCGGTTCAACCCCAATAATTTTGGTACTAGGACTCATTTGCTTAAAATAACTACCCAAACCCGAAATAATTCCGCCACCGCCAATAGCAACAAAAATATAATCAATGTCTTTGTCACAATCTTCTAATATTTCCAAACCTACCGTTCCTTGCCCTTCAATTACTTTTTCATCATTAAAAGGATGGATAAAAGACAATTGATTCGCCTCTGAGTCTTTCCAAGCTTCTGCGTATGAATCATCAAAAGTATCTCCAATCAATAGTACCTCAACATATTCCTTTCCAAAAGACTTTACCTTGCTAATTTTTTGTTTAGGCGTAGTACTAGGCATATATATTTTCCCTTTTGCTTGTAATGCCCGACAAGCAAACGCTACTCCTTGAGCATGATTACCCGCACTTGCACAGACAATGCCTTTCTTTAATTCTGCCTTAGATAGGCTTGCCATTTTATTATAAGCCCCTCTGATTTTATAAGAACGAACAACTTGTAAATCTTCTCTTTTAAAATAAATATTCGCCTCGTATTTTTCTGAATAAAAATGATTAGGCATTAAAGGTGTCTTTGTTGCCACATTTTTCAATCTAACCTTTGCCTTATAAATATTTTCTACAGAAATCAATTTAGTTTGCTTCATGTTTTATATTGTATATTTTTCGAAGAACTGAAGTTCCCCTATACCAAAAGCAAAAATAGAATAATTGTCTTTAAGTCCAAGGATTGCTGCTAATTAGTCTGAAACCTTACGGAAAAAGAAAAAAAATTAAACTTTAAACCCATCTTAACACAATCTTTCCAATCATTTTTTTAATTTGCCCGTTTTGAAAACTAACCTAATTTAATTTTATTTTATTACTAATCAATAACGATTTTATGCATTTAGTTAAACATTTTCCTATGAATATTTTAAAGAAAACAAGTTTATTACTCTTATTAACTTTAGGTCTTTTCACCTCCGCCATAGCTCAAGATGCGACTGCTGCTAGTTTATACAACAAAGGGCTTGCTAGTTTGAAAGCGAAAGATTATGAAACAGGGTATCCTCAAATCGAAGAAGCATTAAAAGTAGCAGAAGCAGAGGGCAATGAAAAGGTAGTCACTTTAGCGAAGAAAAATGGGGCAAAAGCAGCTTATAACTTAGGTTCTACTAAAAGAAAAGCAAAAGCCTATGACGAAGCTTTGACTTTATTTGCTAGAGGTATTGAACTAAATCCTGAGTACTCTTCTAATTACATGGGTAGAGCGCAAGCTTTAGATGGTAAAGGAGAAAAAACAGAAGCTGTAAAGGCCTACATTGCCGCAGCAGACTTAGCGGAGAAAAGTGGAAAAGCAGACCGTGCAGTTCAATTAGTCAAAAAAGCAGGTAGCATCGTTGGTAAATTATATTCTGGAAAGAACTATGCAGGTGCTATTGAGGCAGGAAAAGCACATTTAGAACTAAAAGAAGCAGAAAAAGTACATTATTATATGGGGCAGTCTTTTTCGAAAACTAAAGATAATACCAATGCCGCTACACATATTAACAAAGCGGTGGAATTAGCAGAAGCTAGTGGTGCGGCTGTTCCAGATAAATATTACTGGGCACAAGGGAATATCTTAGAAGCAACTGGAAAGAAAACTGATGCTTTAGCAGCTTATAAAAAGATTAGCGGAGAAAAATATAAAGCAAATGCTGATTTCAAAGTAAAGGAATTAGGAGGTGCTTAATTAAAAGCTTCATTTTGTAAAGACTAGGACAGGGAAGTAATAAGCATTACTTCCCTGTTTTGTTTTCTAACAGTATTAGTCCTATCTTTAATGCTCCTTTGTGGGTATCCATAAAATATATTAATCTTCGAGAAAACTAAACATAAACGTCTAAGATATGAGTACTACTCCACCACTATTCAAAGATTATTCTCCAGCTTTAACCGCTATTCTACCTATGCTATACGCCGCTTGGTCAGATATGGTGTTAACACCTACCGAAGTTCGTTTTTTATCAAAAAAAGTAGATACGCTTCAATTTTTAACTGAAGATGAGCAAAGTTTAGTAAAATCATGGATGAACCCAAGAACACCACCTAATCGGCAATTATACCTGCATTGGGAAAATATTCTTAGAAAGGGGGCAAAAAAACTACCCAAATCTTCAAGAAAATCTTTGGTCGATTTAGGCTTAGCCATGGCTAAAAAAAGCGCTCGAATTAATCAGGTAGTGGATTGGAGTGATGCAGAAGCAAGAAAAGAATTAGAAATCTTAGAAGAAAAGTTAAACCTTGTTACTTGGGATACTTATCAACGAATTTTTCCTAACGAAGGCCCAATATCTTTAGAAAGTCATGCATTTGATATTCCTAAAATGACGGCTTTTTTAGATGGTGACACCCATGAATTACGAAATAAAGTCAAACGTTTTTTCTTAGATCCCGTTTTTCATTATCGCCCATTAAGGACCAAAGAAAGATATAGAAAACAAGTCACCGAGTGGTGTCAAATGATGGCGGATCAAGGGTATGGAGCAGTAGCCTTTCCAAAAGAATATGGTGGTCAAGATAGCATGAGGAATTATATTGCTATTTTTGAAACGGCCTCCTATTTTGATTTAAGCTTGGTCATCAAATTCGGCGTGCATTTTGGACTTTTTGGTGGAAGTGTCTATTGGTTAGGCACTAAAAAACACCATGATAAATACCTTAAAGATATTGGCACAATGGCTTTGCCCGGTTGTTTTGCGATGACCGAAACAGGTCATGGTTCTAATGTACGAGGACTGGAAGTAACCGCTACTTATGATCCCGCTTCTGATGAGATCATTGTCAATTCTCCTAATTTACAATCTGGTAAAGAATATATTGGGAATGCATTAGGTAGCAAAATGGCATCTGTTTTTGCCCAATTAATTGTGAATGGCGAAAATCATGGCGTTCATGCAGTTTTAGTTAGATTAAGGGATGACAATTATAAATTATTACCCGGTATTAAAGTCAAAGACAATGGTTATAAAGTCGGCTTAAATGGCGTTGATAATGGGCGAATTTGGTTTGACCAAGTTCGAGTGCCTAAAGATAATTTATTGGATAGGTACGGTTCAATCAATGAAAAAGGGGAATACGAAAGTCCTATCGCCAATCCCTCTAGACGATTCTTTACCATGCTTGGCACTTTAGTGGGTGGTCGAGTATCTGTTCCTAAATCTGGTTTGAGTGCCGCTAAATCTGGATTAACTATTGCGATTAAACATGCTTTAAAAAGACGGCAGTTTGGGCAGAATAGCACTTCACCAGAAACCTTATTATTAGATTATCCAAGTCATCAAAGACGTTTAATGCCTTTGTTAGCCAAGAGTTATGCCTTGACTTTTGCCTTAGATTATGTAGCAGAGCGTTATGTGAATCGAACAGAAGATGATATTCGAGAAATTGAAACTTTGGCTGCTGGTATGAAATCTTATGCGACTTGGTTCGCGACGGAAACTTTGCAGGAATGTAGAGAGGCTTGTGGAGGAAAAGGTTATTTGGCGGAAAATCGTTTTGCCGATTTAAAAGCAGATTCTGATATTTATACCACTTTTGAAGGAGATAATACGGTTTTAATGCAATTGGTAGCTAAAGGGGTGCTGACTACTTTTAAAGAATCCTTTCATAATGAAGGCATGATGGGCGTTTTGCGTTTTGCGGGACAACGATTTAGCACTTCTATTTCTGAAAAAAACCCTTTAGCGATAAGAAATACTGATAAAGATCATTTGCTCGATCCTCAATTTCAATTAGCCGCTTTTCGATACAGAGAAAGTCATTTAACCTATTCTGTAGGTCAACGACTGCGTGGACTTATCAAAGGAGGCATGCCTTCTTATGATGCTTTCCTGCGTTGTCAATCTCATCTACTAGCATTAGCGAATGCTTTTGTAGAGGTAAAAGTTTTAGAAAAATTCTTAGCAGCTATTGATCGACAAACAGATCAAAAAATAAAGAAGACCCTGCAAAAACTATGCAATTTGTATGCTTTGCATGCGATAGAATCCCATAAAGGTTGGTTCTTAGAGGTTGATTATATGACAGGTTCTAAAACCAAAGCTATTCGCCGATTAGTAGATGATTTATGTGCCGAAGTTCGGGTAGATGCACATTGTTTAGTGGAAGCTTTTGGGATTCCTGATGATTTGTTGGCTGCGCCTATAGCGGTAAAATAAAACTGCCCAACGGATTTTATTTCCCAACGAATTCTGCTAGTTTTATTAATCTATTTCAAGAATAAGTCCATCATAAGCTAGCTGGACATTTTTAGGAAGAATGGCATTCACCTTTTCAGTTAGTCCCATACGATGGCTAATATGAATTAAATAGGCTTGTTCAGCTTGAAGGATTTCTATTACAGTTAAGGCTTCTTCTAGATTAAAATGAGCATGGTGTTTGGAATGGTGTAAAGCATCTAAAATTAATATTTTAGTGCCTTTCACTTTTGCCAATTCTTCCTCCTCAATTTTATTGACATCCGTTAAATAAGTAAAATCACCAAATCTAAAACCAAAGACAGGCAACTGACCATGCCAGACCCTAATTGGTTGAATGGATAAATCATCAATAATGATATTTTTATTGTTTCTGATTTCTTCTAAAGTTAAACGAGGGGAGCCAGGATAAGGATTGTCTGCAAAAATATAAGCAAATCGGTCTCTTAATTCTTTTTGCACGCGTGCTTCTGCATAAACGGGCATAGATTTTCGATGCTTGAAATTTAGTGGGCGCACATCATCCATCCCAATAATATGGTCATTATGCTCATGCGTCATTAAAATAGCATCAATATCCATCACTTTAGCCCGCAATAATTGCTGTCGAAAATCGGGTCCCGCATCAATGACAATCGTCTTTCCTTTCCACTCAATCATAGCAGACGTTCGCAAACGTTGGTCTCTGGTATCGGAAGATTGACAGACTTCGCATTCACAGCCTATTACTGGAACGCCTTGGGAAGTACCTGTGCCAAGGAGGGTTATTTTCAAAGTGTTTATTTACTTTTAAGGTTCGTCGTTTTTGTAGGTAATTCTTTTCGGACTTTCTGAATAGCAACAATTGTTTTATTCAATAAAATAGCGATTTCTTTATTTTTAAAAGTAGGATAAAGGGTTAATAATTTTTGTGCGATCGTCTTATGCTTCTTTTTATTATTAATTGGAAAGTCTTTTCTTATTTTATAGACAGAAGTAGGATTGGTCATGGCTATTTGTGCAATATCCTCATCTTTCATCAATGGAAATTTCTTGGTCAATTGGAGAATTGTTAATAGCTCTTTCTTTTTTGCACCTTTCTCTTCCCCTTTTTTCTCACCAATAGTTATTCCTCTTTTTTCTCCAATTATTATGCCTTCATCTACAAATTGTTCATAAGCCGTCTTAACCATAGTATCTAATTTTAAAGGTAAATTATTCGTAATTCTTTTAATCTCTTCCTTTTCTATAGGAGAAGCATTTGCTATATAAACAACAGCTATCCGTATAAAAGTTTCAAATAATTGTTCAGGAGTTGATTTCCAAGCATACACTAATATTTCTGCTGTTCTATTTTTGATAAAATCAGCATCTTTATTATTCTTCATTAAGAGTAATGCCGCTCCTAAAAAACCTAATTTTATTTGCTCCAATTCATCATTTGAATAATCAGATAAATCGGTTAGCAGATAATCAAATTTAGGAATAAATTGACTTAATTGCTCGTCTATGTACGGGAAATAGTCGGTTAACTCCTTATATTTCCATTTCCTATCTCCATGATAAACAATAATCGGAATAATGGGTAACTAAACTATCCTCGTTTTGATATTGCTGTTCCCATGTATTTAATTGGTAACGTAGGAGTTGTAAATGTGGATATTTAGGAACGTAACTTTTATGCTCCCATAAAAATTAATAGCTACTTGGATATTTTCTTTTCCTTGCCATTCACATGTATAGACTAAATCAGAAATATTTTCTGCTAATTTATCGTCTATATACGTACCATTATCTAGCTCCAAAGTAGGTAAGTTCAATTTACTGACTATTTCCTTAGGTAGAAAATTAAGTAAAAATTCTTTAGCCACTAGCTTTTTAGAAAAAGTAGCTCTAAAGAAATGATCATGTGGTTTGTCAATTTTGTTTTTCATTATTATTGTGTAGTTTCTCTTATCGTAAATATAAATAAACCATCAACAATATTCTTACTTATTCCTAGTTTTCTTCAGTAACCTCTTCTTCTTTTCCATGTTTGATCACTTGTTTATACGTTTTTACATTCTTTTCGCTAAGCCCTTCTAAGTCCACTTCAACATTAGACAAAATTTCTAATAACACCCCTACTCTACCTTCTGTATCAAAGAATTTATTAATCACCGCTACCTTTTGATTTTCGACAATGCAATAGCCAGAATTAAAACTTCCTTTTGCATAACGAATGGTATAGCCCATTTCCTCAAATAGTTCCTCTACTTTTTTTAATAAATGCTTGGTAAACTTCAGTTCTGCCATTATTTTGTTTTAATTTTTTTTTTACAATTGTGAACTAACAATAAACCTCTTAAATTTACAGCTTAAGTAACGACAAAATAAATTTAGCTAGATTTTTGCTACTCCTAAGTAAAACTACCACAAAGATAAGCTGCTGAATATGAAAAGACAATTATTAGAAACAGAACAGAAGGCTTTAGAGATTAATCTGAACGATAAAATTTATGGTTCTTTTGCAGAAATTGGTGCGGGACAAGAAGTAGCAAGGCATTTTTTCCAAGTCGGTGCAGCCGCAGGAACGATTGCTAAAACTATTTCTGCTTATGACAAAGTCATGTCTGACAAAATATATGGGATAGAAAATACGGGGCGATATGTATGTGAAGCAAGAGTTTATAAAATGCTAGACCACGAATACGATTTGATGGAGTCTAGATTAGATAATGAACGACCAGAAACTTGCTTTTTTTCTTTTGCAGATTCTGTTGCAGCCATTAACTTTAGTCGAACGATTAAGGGCAATGGTTGGCTAGGCATTCGTTTTCAGTTACGACCCGATGCACCACCAAATGATTTGGTGATTCATGTGAAGATGTTGGATAAGAATAATCAATTACAGCAACAGGCGATTGGTATTTTGGGAGTCAACATGCTCTATGCTTGTTATAATTTTCATGATCAACCAGAAGTTCTATTAGAATCTTTAATTGATAGTTTAAGAGGTCGGATTAAAATTGATATGGTTCGATTGACGGGACCAGATTTTGAAGAAGTGGATAATCGCCATTTAAGTTTGATGTTGGTCAAACATAAATTGACAGAAGTTGCCATGTTCAATGAAAAGGGTCAAAACGTACACCCTTCCGAATTTTTATACCGCAAGAATTTAATGGTTGTTCGAGGTAGTTTCCGTCCTGCCACTTTGGTGAATATGGATATGATAAAAACGGCATATAAACAGTTTAGAGAAGATGCAGGTACAGATGCCAATAAGTGTTTTTTATTAACAGAAATTACAATGGATAATTTATTATCTGATGGTAGCTTAGATGCAAAGGATTTCTTAGACCGAGCTGACTTATTATGTGAGTTAGGGCAAACCGTGGTTATTTCAGATTGTTCTAAACAGCAAAAATTAATTGATTATTTTAAGGATTATAAATGTCCAAAGCTAGGCCTAGTAACTGGAGTACGAGAGTTATTGGAAATGATTAATAATACTTTTTACCAAAATCAAGATGGCGCTTTATTGTCTGCTTTTGGAGAATTATTTACGAGAAATGTCAAATTCTATGTCTACCCTGCTTTGCAAGAAGGTAGTGGCGAGGTCATTAACTGTCAAAACTTACCTGTCCCAGAAGGGATTAAGTTTGTTTACCAACACCTTTTAGGTAGTAGTCAAATTCATGATATTCAAGGCTTTAAAGAAGAAGTCTTACATATTTTCTCTAAGCAAGTTTTGCAAATGATTAAAGATGATGAAAAAGGTTGGGAGCAATTAGTGCCTTCCAAGGTCGCTAATTTGATAAAGGAAAAGTGCTTGTTTGGTTTCCCTTATGAGCAAATGGAATTTGAGTATTAATCCTCTAATTCCTCATCATTTCGCCAATCTGTGCGGGCTAGAACGACCATTACAATTCCACTTAAAATCATTAACAAACGGATGACAAAACCTAATAATTGACTGGGTTTATCAATCCAAGTTAAATAGGATAATTGGACACCAATTAAACTTAGGACTAAGGCTAAGCCTCCTACTATAAATAGTAAAAAACCGATGATGGTTGTTGTTGTTTTTGACATAAATTATGTTGTTAAAAGTTCAATAAACGGTTTAGCGTTTCCAGAACTTTAAATTCTGGAAACGCTTTGTTCACAGACAGGAATGTCTGTGCTAAGTTTCTGTACTTTTATAACAAATTAATACTTCGCTGGTTGACCAGGCTTAGGTAAACTTTTTGCAATAAAATCTCGGATATGGTCATTCGCAGCAGCTAAATCTTCTTGTCTTAAATACATCATGTGTCCGCTACGGTATCCTTCAAATCGAAGTCTATCTTTCATCTTGCCACTTGGATCTAATTGCCACATCGTATATTTTGCATCGAAATACTGCGTAGCACCATCATAATATCCAGATTGAACCATCACATTTAAGTAAGGATTTTGTGCCATCGCTTGTCTTAAATTCTCCCCTGTGTTATCACCACTTCTATCCCAAGGTCGAACTGGTCCAAACATGTTATATTTAATGTCTGTCTTAAATTTCAAGTCGTTTCTTAGGTAATAATTAATAGCAGGGGTAAAAGAATGCAACCACGAAGTTAATTCAGAATTAAAATCAGGCCTAGTACCTGCGTCACTTCGGTCAATTCCTTTATACCTAGAATCTAATCGACCTACGGTATAGCCTTCGTCTCTCAATAATTCTTTCCAGAAAAAGGAAGGAGATACATCTAGATTATTTTGTAGAATCGCCTTTTCTGAAATACCCGAATATTTAGCCATTTGCGCAGCTATTTCTTTTCTTTTTGCGTCTTCAATAAAACCACCTTTTGCCAAAGCAGGTATTACTTCGTTAATGGTATAACTTTCTACCTCTGGTAATAAATCTGTTAAGTCTTTTTGCTGTAGTTCAGGTGGCAAAGCTTTGTGATACCAAGCTGCTGCGGTGAAATAAGGCAATCTATTTGCTGCGCCAACTGGTCCATCTCTTTTCACGCCTAAACTAGTTGGCGAGACCAAAATAACGCCATTCAAATACATCCATTGACGATTTTGCAATTCTAAAGCCAAACCAGATACTCTAGTCGTTCCATAGCTTTCGCCAATTAAATATTTTGGAGACCGCCATCTATTATTTCTAGTGACAAAAGTATTGATCCATTCTGCTAGGTATTTAATATCCGCATTTACTCCAAAGAATTTCTTTTTATCAACATCTTTTCCTACGATTCTAGAATAGCCTGTATTAACAGGATTCACAAAAACAATGTCTGCTACATCAATAATGGAATGGGGATTTTTTCTAATACCATAAGGTTGGATTGGAAAACCTTCATCATCAATTTCTAAAATTCTTGGACCAGTATAAGCAACGTGCATCCAAACAGAAGCAGAACCAGGCCCGCCATTAAAAGAAATAATCAAGGGTCGGGTTGCATTATTTCCAATGCCTTCTCTTTCGTAATAAGTATAAAATAAAGACGCTATGGGTTGTCCGTCTTCACCCCAGACTGGTTGAGTGCCAGTCGTGGCGGTATAATTGACTTGCTGTCCTTTTACACTTAACGTATGGCTTGTTTTCACCATCGTGTCAATCGGTAATTTTCTGCTTTCTTGCGCAGTACTCGAAAGGGCAAAGGTTAAGATAAGGGCATATAAGATTGAAATTCGCTTCATCTTTAGTGATATTGGTTAGCAATAAAATAAATAGCAACGCAAATGTAGGGATTTTTTTGTGGGAGGGAATAATCTAATCGGGAATTAAATTATTTCTAATGTTGTTTGCTAATCATTTTTTAAACCTAAAACAACACAACACACAGAGTTGTGTTACTAGCATCACCTAATAACCGTTACAAAACCGTCCAAATTAGTAACAACATCTTCATAATTTACATAGCTCACTGTCACGACGTAAACTCCATTAGGTGCTAATTTACCCGTATTAAATTTTTGCCCATTCCAGCCTTCATTGGCATCATTCGTTTCAAAAACTAATTCTCCCCAACGATTCCAAATAGATAAATAAAAGGATTCTGCTTCGTCTGCATTACCTACCCCAAAAAATTGATCATTGACGCCATCTCCGTTGGGTGTAAAGGCATTCGGCAATTTATAGGCAATATCGGGCACTACTAATACCTCAGAAAAAGTTGTATCAGTACAGCCATTGGCAGCAGTTACGATCAGTCGAACTTGTTTGCGTCCACTTTCTCTAAAAGTATAAACAGGGTTTTCTTCAAAGGAGATACCAAAACCAGCAAATAACCAATTCCAGCGAACGGCATCCGTTGACTCATCCATAAAGGTAACGATTGGATTTAAACGGCTTACTTCGGAAGCATCAGCCGAAAAATCAGCGATAGGACTAGCTAAAGTCATTATTAAATCTCCGAAAGCAGTATCTATTTGGCAACCAAATGGAGAGGTCACCGAAATACTTAAGGGGAAAGTGCCTACCTCTTCATAAATATGCGTTGGACTAACACCTGTTCCCCTATTACCATCTCCAAAATCCCAAATTATATCATATTCTGCATTGATTGGATTGGTTAAATTTTCAAAGGTGATGGGAGCAGGCACACAACCTGATTCAGTGGACGGGGCGATTACGATTACTTTAGGAATGGGGAAATAAGGTATTTCTTTCGTAATACTTTCCGTACACTCGTTCGTATCTCTAGCAGTTAGCGTTATATCATATCGACCGGGACCATCAAACTGTAAAGACAAATCGGAACGACCAGATGTTCCAAAAGTATCTAGTTCCCAAATTAATTCCTCTAGGGCATTAGGTCCTGCATCCGAATAAGATAAATTGGTAAAGTTTACGGGGCTGGCTTGACAAGTATCATAATCAAAGTCAAAATCTGCTATTACTTCTGGAAATACTTCAACTTGCACTAGGGCCGTATCCGTACAATTGGTAAACCCTGGATTAAGGACTAGAAAACCGTCATAAAGCCCAGGGCCAGGGAATTCCAAATCATCAGGGTCCCACTTCTCAGAAGTAGTTTCGCCCCTAGGGATATCAAAAGACCAATATTGGTTATCTATAAATCTACGTTCACTACTTTCATTGATGATTTCTCCTTCTCCACAAATTCTAATGTAATACAAAGGTGCTCCATTTTTATCTCGCAATTCGGTTTCTTGTACATCACTTACCAATCCATTTCGGCAAGCCACGACATTAAACTGAAAATCCCGTCTAACTTCATTCATTAAGGTACCATCCTTAGCATAGGCTTGGACGCAAACTCCTACTACATATTGACCTGTAGAACCCGGAAACCCAGAAATTAAACCCGTTTCGGAATCAATCGTAATATCTGGTTCATCTCTGTTCGAAGTAATATTTAACGGACTATCGACACTAAAGCCAGCAACAAATCGAACTGGGTCATAAGGTGGTGGTGTTTCTGGATTAGGCGTTACGCCATCTGGCGCATCGGTCACGGCAGGTCCGCCCATAAAATTATTACCACCACCATTATAAGGGGTACAAAAAGCATAAACCAGAGAATCTCCTTCCGGATCAGTTGCGGAATGATCAAAATTTACATCTTCTCCTTGGCAGATAACAATCGGTGGAAAGTCATTGAATGTTGGAGAACTATTACACGAATCTTGTGTTACTGGAAATAATTCTGCTAAGTAAGTCGCTCCAACATCTCTTGGGGAAATAATATTATTAATCGTCACATTTCTACAACATCTTTGGTAAGCAAAAGTGATGCTATTCGGCGTATTGGGCAATCGAACGGAAAATCTATAGACTCCTTCTTCTACACATACATTAGGTGGGGCAATCAAACATGGATTACTTAAATTTGGTTCAATACTTCTAACCGTTGGTGGGTTCAGAAAAAGAATATCTAAAATGGCTGTTCCATCAAAAAAAGTCACGTGTGCATCAGATGGATTATCACAATCTGCTTGTGCATCAAAACAAGCGCCATTCCCTGCACAATCTCGATAAATCCGCATCGTAAAATCGTAATTATCATTTCCTCGACAAACATAAGTCACTTCCCCACCGATAATATGCCTAGCCTCTAATTGTGTACCTAACAATAACAGCAAACAAAGCAGTAGTTTTTTTAAAATAGTCAAAGCGTTCGTTTCTTTTATTTGGCAGTTTTAAATAAGACTATCGCAGCCAAATATAAGTTAAATAGTTGATTAATCACCTTAATACCGTCACAAACCCATCCAATGTCGTTACAACATCTTCATAATTAACATATTGTACTGCAACTATATAAACACCATTAGGTGCTAACTTACCTGTATTAAATTTTCGACCATTCCAACCTTCATTGGGGTCATTCGTTTCAAAAATAAGTTCCCCCCACCTGTTCCAGATGGATAGATAGAAAGATTCTGCTTCATCGGCATTGCCAACCCCAAAGAAATTATCATTGACCCCATCACCATTTGGTGTAAAGGCATTGGGTAAGGTATAAGCAATGTCTGGTACGACTAATATCTCAGAAAAGGTTGTATCTGTACAACCATTAGCAGCTGTAACTGCTAATCGAACTTGTTTCCTCCCGCTTTCTCTAAAGGTATAAACGGGGTGTTGTTCAAAAGAAAAACCAAAGCCATCAAATAGCCAATTCCATCTAACAGCATCTATTGATTCATCCGTAAAGGTAACAATAGGGTTTAAACGACTCACTTCGGAAGCATCCGCCGAAAAGTCAGCGATGGGACTAGGTAAAGTCGTAATTAAATCCCCAAAAGCGGTGTCTACTTGACAGCCAAAAGGAGAAGTAACGGATATATCTAATGAAAAAACGCCAACTTCATCATAAACATGCGTTGGACTGACCCCCGTCCCCATATTTCCATCTCCGAAACTCCAAATTATATCATAGTCCTCATTGATAGGGTTTGTTAGATTCTCAAATCTAATCGGTGCTGGCACACAACCAACTAGCGTCGATGGCGAAATCACAATTACTTCTGGTATCGGGAAATAAGGAACTTCTTTAGTGATACTCTCCGTACATTCGTTTAAATCTTTTGCCGTCAAGGTTACCTCATATCGACCAGGTTTCTCAAACTGTATGGAAACATCTGTGTCAAAAGAATTACCAAAGTCATCAAGTTCCCATTTAAGTTCTCTTAAAGCATTTGGCCCAGCATCCGAATACGATAAATTGGTAAATTCAACGGGACTAGTTTTGCATGTATCATAATCAAAGTCAAAATCTGCTACTACTTCTGGGAATATTTCTACTTGTACTAAAGCCGTATCCGTACAATTTGGAAATCCTCTATTCAATATTAATAAACCATCATAAAGACCAGCACCAGGAAAAACTAAATCACTTGGATCAAATTTTGTAGAGCTAATCGTACTACCAGGTATATCAAAAGACCAAAACTGATTCTCAATAAACCTTTGTTCCCTACTTTCATTAATAATCTCTCCATCTCCACAAATTCTTATGTAATATAATTTTTCTCCATTTCTATCTCTCAATTCCGTTTCTTCTACATCACTTATCAATCCATTCCGACAAGCCACTACATTAAATTGAAAATCCCGCCTTACTTCATTCATTAAGGTGCCATCCTTGGCATAAGCTCGGACACAAACACCAACCACATATTGACCACTAACTCCTGGGAATCCAGAAATTAACCCTGTAAAAGGATCTATCGTTACAGGTGGTTCGTCTCTAGTAGACAAAATGTTTAAGGGGCGTCTAAAACTATAGCCATTCGTAAATCTAACTGCGGTATACTCTGGTGGTGTTTCTGGATTAGGTGCTAGGCCATTAGGTGCCTCAATTGGAACATTCGTATTTTGGGTACCATCCCAACCACCACCATAATAAGGCTCACAAAAAGTATACACTAAAGAATCTCCATCTATATCAGAAGCAGAATGATCAAAATTTACATCTTCTCCTTGACAAATCACAATGGGTGGAAAATCATTAAAAGTAGGACTACTGTTACAAGAATCTATGGTAATTGGAAATAAAGTGGTGGTATAAGTTGACCCAGAAGTTCGAGGGCTAATAATATTTGTGATCGTATTATTTCTACAACAACGCTGGTAAGACACCGTTATTCCTTCGCTATTTAAATCCAAGGCAACAGAAAATCTATAGACGCCTTCTTCTACACAAACATTAGGCGGAGCAATTAAGCAAGGATTACTTAAATTCGGTTCTATTCGGGTTATCTCGGGTTGCTCCAAATTTACAGTTCCTAAGACTTGGATGCCATCAAAAAAGGTAATATTTCCTTGTAAAGATGCGCCACTACAAGTTTGATCTGAATCAAAACAAGCGCCCCCTCCTGCGCAATCTCTATAAATGCGCATTGTAAAATCATAATTCCCATTCCCCTGACAAACATAGGTTATTTCACCACCAATAATATGTGCGGCTTCCAATTGGAAAGTCGCTAGAAAACCTATAAAAAGTAGAAAAATTGTTCTTAAAATAGTCAAATCGTTTATTTCTTTTTATCTAAAAATGTATCTAATAGTTTGCTTATTTAATTAGTGCCAATTATTTAATTTAAGTTGCGTTAAATGGTTGCATTGTTAAATCAGCCATTTAAATTTTCCGACACTTTGACTAGACAACACCTACTAACCAATTAACTACTCAATCAAATAAAGTAGTGTTGATGAATGGCAGTTATTCAAACTAAAATTACATCATTTAAAGGGATAAAAAAAAGGAAAGGTCGTTTTTGATAGAAAATGTAGGTTAGGAGTCAGTTTGGAAGATAAAACAATAAGCCTCGCAGCCACAAAGGGCTGCGAGGCAAAAGATAGTGGAGACACTAAGTCTCCCCTACTTTAGAGTAATTAATTAGTGTGGTAGATGTCTCTACCTTTCCTAATTGACAAAAACTGTTACTTTGCCCCCAAAAATGGATAACGGTAATCCATTGGAGGATTAAAATTTTCTTTTATGGTACGTGGGGAAACCCATCGATATAAATTCAAAATAGATCCTGCTTTATCATTCGTCCCTGATGCTCTCGCACCTCCAAAAGGTTGTTGTCCTACAACCGCTCCAGTAGGCTTATCGTTGATATAAAAATTACCAGCAGCATGCTTCAGTAATTCATTTGCTTTTAATGTTGCGTATCGGTCGTTGGAAAAAATAGCGCCTGTTAAGGCATAGGGGGAAGTACTATCCACAATAGTAAGCATTTTTTCATAATTTTCATCATCATAGACAAAAATTGTTAATACTGGGCCAAAAATTTCTTCACAAATGGTGCGATATTTCACATCTGTGGTCACAATTACCGTTGGTTCGATAAAATACCCTTTAGATTTATCGAATTTTCCGCCTGCAATAATAGTTGCCTTTTTATCCTTTTTAACCTGTTTGATATAACTCGTAATTTTATCAAAAGAACGCTCATCAATGACCGCATTAATAAAATTGGTGAAATTTTCAGGATTGCCCATTTTGAAAGAAGCCATATCTGCAAGCATATGTTTCTTAACCGACTTCCAAATACTTTTTGGAATATACGCTCTACTCGCAGCAGAACATTTTTGTCCTTGGAATTCAAATGCGCCTCTAGATAAAGCCGTTGCTACTTGTTTTGGATCAGCGGATGCGTGTGCTACCACAAAATCTTTTCCTCCAGTCTCTCCTACTATTCTTGGGTAACTTCTATATTTTGCAATGTTCATCCCAATCGTTTGCCATAGGGTTTGGAAAACTTTAGTACTTCCTGTGAAGTGTAATCCTGCAAAATCTGGATGGTTAAAAATTACTTCTCCTGCTTCTGGGCCATCCACAAAAATTAAATTAACTACTCCCGGAGGTAAACCTGCTGCTTCAAAAACCTCCATCACCACTTGCGCAGAATAAATTTGGGAATCTGCTGGTTTCCAAACTATCGTGTTCCCCATCAGAGCAGGTGCAGCACATAAATTGCCCGCAATAGACGTAAAATTGAAAGGCGTAATAGCAAAGACGAATCCTTCTAAAGCCCTATACTCCAATCTATTCCAGATACCATCAACACTCATTGGTTGTTGTTGATAGATCTCTGTCATGTATTGCACATTAAAACGGAGAAAATCGCAAAACTCTGCTACCGCATCAATTTCTGCTTGATAGATATTCTTTGATTGTGCCAACATCGTAGCGGCATTCATTTTAGCACGAAATGGCCCTGCTAATAAATCAGCTGCTCTAAGAAAAATGGCTGCTCTATCTTCCCACGGCATATTTTCCCATTCCTGCTTTGCTGATAAGGCGGCATCAATAGCGGCTTTTACATGTTTTTTACTGCCTTGGTGAAAATGGCCTAAAGTGTGTCCCAATTCATGGGGAGGATGTAAAGCTATTCGGTTTCCACTTTTTACTTTTTTTCCGTTAATCGTCATTGGAATATCTAGTTCCTGCGATTTTAACAATTTCAAAGCAGCTTTTACTGCTTTTTTTTCAGGTGATCCGGGTGCGTAAGAAAGTACTTTTTCATTTTTAGGTACAGGTACCTGAAAGATGGCATTTGACATATAAATTTGATATTAATTAGAATTATTCTGGTTACTTTGATTTAAACCTAAGTTGTTGAATAACTCTTTTTGGTTAGGTATTTTTTAAATATTACTACTCGGCAAAGGGCTAAAGACGAAGGGTGATTTACAGAATAAAATTAGAAAATATGGTAGTTCAAATCATCAATCGTTAACCGTTTGCTTTTAGTCTACCCCCTTCGCCCTCTGCCTTTAGCCCTTTGCCGAGTAATTACTTTTAAATTTTATAATAAACATGAATCTCCACCTTTCTATTTCTAGAATAAATAAAAGAATTTTTGGTTTCCCCGTATCCTTTATATTTAATTTTAAGGTTGGTGTAGCCTTTGGATTTAAAATAATCGGATACTTCTATCGCTCTTTTTTCAGATAGTCTTAAATTATAGTCATCCGTTCCAATTTGATCCGCAAATCCTTCAATAATAATTAAAGCTAATTGGTCTCTATCTAAATCGGATATCAATTGATCTATATTATATCGAGCTTCTTGCGTTAAAGAAAAATCATCAAAATAAAAATAAACATCACTCGTAGCGTATAATTTTTCTGTAGGACTATTATGCTTAGTTTGCTTGACTGGATTGACCTTAATTTTTTCAGGTTCCAAATTTGCAGAATTAGAAACTACTTTCCCACTTAATGTTGCTAATTCTAGTGATTCACTTAATGGGCGCAAATATATATCAATTTCCACAAATCCTTCAACATTCCAATTGTCTAAAGTAACCGCTTCTTCAAAATCGTAATATTTCCGTTCAGAAACTAAAATATTTAATTTACTTAAAGAGGGATGACAGACAAAAAAAGTTCCGTCCTTATCCGTCGGATAATTCCCCTTGTCTCCAATATAAACGACTGATTCTATAGGTTCTTTGGTCACTGCATCCATCACTCGTCCTTTGACATAAGCAATTTCTTCAAAATCTTTTTTTGCAGGCATTTTGAATTGATAAATATCAAAATTACCATATCCCCCATCTCTATTAGAAGCCAAATACCCCTTATCTCCCTTGGCAGTCATAAAAAAACTTAATTCACTATTCGAAGAATTAATTGGTTTTCCCATATTCTGGGGTGTCCCCCAACCAGCTTCCTCATTAAATCTTGAATAAAAAATATCTGTTTCTCCATAGCCTGGATGCCCATTGGAAGCAAAAAATAAAGTGGTATTATCATCTGCTATAAAAGGAGACTCTTCATCCATTTTAGTGTTAATCTTTGGCCCTAAATTAATAGCATCAGTCCATTTTCCATTCTCTTGTAGATGACTCACCCAAATATCTCGACCACCATATCCGCCTGGTCGATCACTCACAAAATAAAGGGACTTTCCTTCACAATTAACCGTTGGTTGACTTTCCCAATAAGGGGAATTTACTTCTGTTCCCATCTCATCAATGTCTATAATAGCATCTCGTCTCATGTTTGCCTTCATAATATTACAATCATTCCCTTCTTCTGCTCGATTATAAACAGGAAAAAACATGAGTTTTTCATCTCGACTTATTTTACCCATTCCTTGGTTATACTCTTCCCGCATCTTTTTTTCCAATAAAGCTTTACTTTTTGCCCATCCACCACTTTCTGCGGTACTATACATCAACTGATCTTCTCCGCCATAATAGGGTACATTCCGCGTATAAAACATCCAACTTTCATTATTGGAGATGTAGGGAAAAAGATCGTCTAATTCAGAATTAATTTTAGGTCCTAGGTTTTTTATTTCTATATTCGTAAAATCCGTTTTATGAGCGGCAAAAGAACAATTCGCTAAGTAACTTTCTAATAAGGCATTATAATAGGCTTCGGTACTCAATTCCAATTCTCCATTCTCAAAAACTTCAGGTCGATTTTTGAGAAACCCCTCATATTCTTTTAATCGTTCTTTTGCCTTGGCATAATTTTCTGCTTTCATCAGCATTTCTCCTGCTTGAAAATATAAGGCACGGGAAAGTTTGGGATTAATTTCTATTGCTGTTTCAAAATAATCTGCTGCTATTTGATACTCCTTTAGCAATTCATGGACGACTCCTAATCGTCGATAAGCGGCTGCCATTTTCGGCTTTAAAGCAATAGCCCTTTCGAACGATTTTTTAGCTTTTTCAAATTTCTTTTTGGCCAAAAAATCATCGCCAGTTTGAAAAGCATTCAAAAATTCAGTTTGTTGAGCTCTAGATAATTTTTTTTGAGCTACTCCCTCGATGGAAAGTAGTAATAGGAAAGGGATAATGAAAATGGGATAAATTCGCGCACGCATAACTTTTCTCGTTGTGTAGTCTAAGGTCTAATGCAAATTCCAACATAAATAATGGAGGAAATAATCGTCACATTTGAGGTAATGAGTATTAAAGTGTAAGAATGGTTAAATTGTTTTATTGCTATGCTGTTGTCCGACAATGGGTTAAGATAATAATAAAACAAGATTAACAATAAATTCATTTTCTCCTAATACTCATTTGAATTTAGTTATAACAAAAATACGGAAATTTAGGTCAAATGGTTTAGAAAAAAGGTAAGTCAATACTATTGCAAGAGGTCTAAAATTCGTTGAGTTGTCCGTTGCACACTAAAACCTCCTAAGTGGTGCCAGACAATTTTACCATTGGTGTCAATCAGCATACTATATGGCAGCGTTTCTACTTTGTATTGCTCAATCATTTTAGTATTGGCTAACACGTGTTTACCAGGAAAAGTACCTTTAGCAACGTGATTTTTCCAATTAGTAGCATTTCTATCCGTAGAAACATACAAAAAGACAATATTATCTGATTTAAATTGTGCTTGTAATTTTTGATGCGCAGGTACTAGCCGAAGGCAAGGTTTGCACCAAGTAGCCCAAAAATCTAAAAAAACTACTTTCCCTTTATAAGCTGATAAGCTGACCGAATTACCTTGAGCATCTAGTAAATTGAAGGCGGGGGCATCCATTCCTGTTACAATTCCTCGGCTTTCATGATAAGCTAATTTTACAAACTCCCGATATAATTCATAGGGGCAATTATCAATAAAATCATAGGCATCTCGCTCCGCCATGGCATTATTGGTACGTTTTATTTCTACAGAATGCTGTAAGGCTTTGTAAAAATAAAGTGGCTTTCCTTTTAAATATTTATCTGCTACCTCAAACTTAGACAATCCTTTGTTCTCTTCTTTTCTAACTTGGAAACTCAAAAAGTCTTGCAAATAATAAATGTAATATTTATTAGGTAAGGCACTTGCGTTATTGATTTTGACCTCCTCCATAAAGTCGTAATAATCAACGGGTACTTCCATTGGTGCTGGTTGATTTTGGAAAATTGGATGTTCATAAGGATAATTCATCAAATTAAAAGCATACCAGTAATTAATATTTGCATGTGCATACTTAACCACGTCTGCTGAAAGCGTATGACCTTCTAAATAGGTTCTTAAGAATTGTAATTTTTCTGTCCTTACTTTCTTCAAAAAGGTCTTAAAATCATTTGGGGAAGTGTGACGGATATTCGTTTCCAACTCTAATTCTATATGTTTGAATAATCTAGCAGCTGTTACAAAATAATTATTGATGCCACTTCCCTTACCTGTAAAAGATAAACCTTCATATAAATCATTGCCGTTGATGGCTATGTTTAAGTCATAACTTGGTTGAAGGTATAAATCTATACTTTGCTTCCCTAGTTTTATCGTTGCAGTTGTACTAGATTTCAAAGCAACATCAAAATGAAAATCAGTTTCCGTTGAATTGGGAAAAGGAAAAGTTGTTTCTTCTCGAAGTAATGGATTGGTATTGATAATAATTTCTGGTCGATTAAGCGTTGAACGGCTTGTTTTTCCATCAATGGAAGTTATTCTAGCATATTTACTAAAATCTGGAGGGCTAATCACGATTTCTTCTGGAAGAATCGTCTCCAATGGTTTCTCTTTTGTCGCCGTTTCTTTATCTTTTTTGTCAATTAATTGAGTCGCTGTTTGTGCGGTAATTTCTTTCAGTAAACCAAGTATCTGCTTCGTACTATCTGCTTTGGGCACTATTTTTTGCTGGGGAATGGGTAAATCTTTAGCTATCACCAAGGCGTCACTAGTATCTTTTTCCATCACCGCATAAGCCGATTTTAAAATATCGGTATAACTATTTTCTTCTGCTTTTGCTAAATAGTCTTTTAATAAAGAATGATCTTTTTCATGGTTCTTGATGACGTCCCAGTATAAATCTTTTGCAATTGCATAATGCATCACCTTTCCCTTGAAGCTTGCATATTTAAAATTTCGCATTAATTCAGGGCGAGAATCTGGTATTTCCACCCATTTTCTAGTGTAAACCACCTTTTGCTTCAAGTTAATACCACCATTAAATACCCAACCAATTCGACCATCTGCTAATTCAATCTTCAAAAATTTATCTCTATATCGTTTCCCTTGAAAGGGATAGCCAAAACGATCATTGGTTATATCTTGCAAATAAAGTACTTCTGAACCTCGTTCTAACTTAGCAAAACCAGACAATTCATCATGAGCCGCAGCTCTCACTTCTAAACTATCAATCAATACTTGTCCGAAAGTCTCTATCATTTTTACTTTTACCAACTCTTTCTTAGTTTCCGTTACATTTTTAAATTGTAGTTTCCCTTTCGCAATGCGTTCTTGACGCCAAGCAGTATACTGTTCTAAATAAAAAAGGTAATTGACATTATTTAGGGCTGCTTCATTATTCAAATCAAGCGTATCCATGAATTTAAAATATTCCTCGGATAAGTTCAGCGAAATCGGCAGGACCTCAGAAGCAGGGTGTTCTGCTCGGTACCGCATTAGATTTTGCCCCCACCAATAATTAATATCTGCTTTTACGTATTCCATAAAAGCTTTAGTAAATTGAGTATCTGCTTTTATTAAAAAAGTATCTAAGAAATCTAATTTTTGTTGTTTATACTCACTTAATAATTTTTGATAATCGGTGGCTGTTTTTTTAGTCCTGCCATCTTCAATTTTCTTAGTATCCTTTACATCAAAAGTCAAAAAGGTTTGTTGTAAGTAATTATTAGAAAGCCCACCTTTACCGCTATATTGTAGAGAATCCACAAATTTTTTTGCCGTAGATGCTACATAAATACTATCCGATGCTTCAATAAAAATCGGCACATTTACACCACTAAGGTCAATAAAACCTGGCATGTTTTCTTTAAAAGGAATTTCTAAATAAAAGGAGTCTTTAATAATTGGTGCAGAATAGGTAATTTCTTCGAAGGTGAGAAAATCTTTGTAAAAGCGAAGGGTAATATGTTGGTTAGAATCAGCTTGCACTATTTTACCACAAAAAATAACAGAGGGTTTCACCCTATCGGTTTGCCCCCAAAGTGCCGTTATCCACATCATTATGAATAAACAATTATATAATCTTAACCTCGTTTGTAGTAAATCTCTGAACATTTTATGGCTACTTACCGATGGATACCTAAATTTTTGTGCAAGCTAATAAATTACACTCGCTTCCTTTAATTAATGACACAAATTTAAAGGTTTTGACGGCTTTTTGCTTAGTTTTTTATATTAGAACACCAGTATTTTTAAAATCTTGGCATTTTAAAATTCAACTTAATTATAGTAATCCATCTTTCGACCGTCTGGGGCGCTAATCGTCACTTTTGCTTCGTCACTCGCCTCTACCCTTCCGATTATTTGCCCAGCTACATTGAAAGACTTAGCAATTTCAATAATCCTGTCGGCTATCGCCGGATCAACATATAACTCCAGTCGGTGTCCCATATTAAACACTTGGTACATCTCTTTCCAATCGGTGTCTGATTCCTCCTTAATCATTTGAAACAAAGGTGGAATCGGCAATAAATTATCTTTAACAATATGTACTTTATCTACAAATTTAATCACTTTGGTCTGCGCACCACCTGTACAATGAATCATGCCATCAATCTGTCCTTTAAATTCATCTAAAATCGCTTTAATAATTGGCAAATAAGTTCTCGTTGGAGATAGAATTAATTTACCGACATCAATTTTCTGACCATCAATATCCACTTTGTCTGTCAATTTTTTAGAACCAATATAAACCACCTCATCTGGCGTATTTGAATCAAAGCTATCTGGATATTTTTTGGCATATTCTTTCGCTAATACATCATGACGGGCAGAAGTTAAGCCATTACTCCCCATTCCTCCATTATATTCGGATTCATAAGTGGCTTGTCCATAAGATGCTAAACCTACGATTACATTGCCCGGTTTGATGTCATTAACAATTAAATCTGCTTTTTTCATTCTTGCAAAAGCGGTATATCCCACATCAATCGTGCGGACAATATCTCCTACGTCTGCAGTTTCTCCACCTGCAGAATGTACGTTAATTCCGTAACTTGCCAACTGATCCGTCAAAGCTTTAGTGGCTTGAATCAAGGTGGTGATTACTTCTCCTGTAATTAAATTCTTATTTCTGCCTATGGTAGAAGATATTAAAATATCATCAACGCAGCCCACACACCCCATGTCATCTAAATTCATAATAAGGGCATCTTGCGCAATCCCTTTCCAAACCGATACATCGTCCGTTTCTTTCCAATACAAATAAGCTAAACTGGTTTTAGTACCTGAAGTATCTGCGTGCATTAAATTCACGAAATCTGCATCTCCTCCTGCTACATCAGGCAAGATTTTGCAAAACGCATTCGGGTAAAGCCCTTTATCTAAGCCTTTAATCGCCTTATGTACTTCATCTTTAGTAGCAGAAACGCCTCTTAAATCGTATTTGTAATTTGACATTCTTTAATTTTCAATTTTCAATATTAAGATTAGTGTTAAAGCATCGAAAATACTACACTTAAGCATTCAGTTTTGAACTGAATTGTAGTTATTGAAAAATAGTTAAGCAAATTGTGTAGCAACCACTAATTCTTTTCCTCCTTTTTGATAATTATAGAACCCTTCCCCTGTTTTTCGACCTAATTTACCTGCCGCCACCATATTTACCAAAAGAGGACAAGCGGCATATTTTGGATTACCAAAACCATCTTTTAACACCCTTAGAATCGCTAAACATACATCCAATCCAACAAAGTCCGCTAATTGCAAAGGTCCCATCGGATGTCCCATTCCTAATTTCATCACGGTATCAATTTCTTTCACCCCCGCTACACCTTCATATAAGGTATAAAATGCTTCATTCAATAAAGGCATCAACATTCTATTGGCGGCAAAACCTGGGTAATCCTTGATTTCAACGGGCACTTTGCCTAATTGCTTAGACAATTCCATAATGCTTTCCGTCACTTCTTTAGCCGTACCATAGCCATTAATTACCTCGACCAATTTCATAACTGGAACAGGGTTAAAAAAGTGCATACCAATTACTTTCTCTGGTCTTCCCGTAATGGCAGCAATTTTAGTAATGGAAATAGAAGAAGTATTACTGGCTAGAATCGCTTTAGCTGGCGCATTTTCGTCGATTTGCTTGAAAATTTTCAATTTCAAATCTACGTTTTCAGTAGCTGCTTCTACCACTAAATCGGCATCTTTTACCCCTGTTGATAAATCGGTGCTCGTCGTTATATTGGCTAAAGTAGCTCCTTTCTCCCCTACCGTTATTTTTTCTTTTCGTACCATTCGGTCTAAATTCTTACCAATAGTAACTAGCGCCTTTTCTAAGGCAGTCTCAGAAATATCCACCAAGGTGACAGAAAAATCTTTCATGGCAAAAATATGCGCAATTCCATTTCCCATTGTACCAGCACCGATGACCGTTATGTTTTGCATTAATTTATTTTTATGTTTACACTTATTTAAAAATAGGGGGTTTGCCCTTTCTAATAGCATTTTTATAGACTAAAATTATGCTATATGACAACCTGTTCTCTTTTAAAGTCGCAAAGGTAAATATTTATTTTAAGTCGTTTCAATATTCCTTAAGGAAACAATTAAATATCAATAAGGAAGGTTATTATTGTATAAGATATGCTTTTATTTGTGGCACTCTATGATGCAAAAATATACCTTACTAGAGCGACAAAAAAAAGTGCTAATTGATGATCCTCCACCAATTAGCACTTTTATAAGCTTAAGTTGCTATCTATAAATTACATAGCCGACTCCTTCTTCTTCAACACAATGGCATCTACCGCTTTATCTTTCACCAATTTATTAAACTTAGGCAAATCTGAATTTTTAATCGCCTCAAATTCTAATAATTGCGCATCAATTCGTTTCGTCAATTCTTCTCGAACTTGAATCATGCCGTCGGTTGGGGGGTAATCGCCACGTTGAATTAAAGAGTTAAGATGCCCTAATTTGTTATTCAACCGAACTGGGAAATTTAAAGGATCTTGACCACTTCTATTCTTCGTTTGGTATAAAGCCTTTTCTACCTTTTCCATCTTCTCATTAATTTCATCCGCCAATTCGCCAATTTCTTTCTTATCGTCATCGTCTCCAATTAATTCTTTATAATTATTTAATTGGTCTCTTACTTTTCGAATATCGATAATCGCCTCATGCGTTTCGGTTAACTTGTCTCCCACCCCTTTGATAAAATCAAACTGCTTTTGAATA
Organism: Saprospiraceae bacterium; assembly: GCA_965277445.1. GTDB lineage: Bacteria > Bacteroidota > Bacteroidia > Chitinophagales > Saprospiraceae > JAFMDF01. The sequence goes on from CBDICY010000013.1 coordinate 2,972,979, forward strand.
TCAGCTAAAGATACTTCAGACCGTGGGTCTTTTAAGATTTTAAATTCTTTGGTCTGTTCCTCATCGCCTACTTTCAAAGTAACCTTATAATCGCCAGGTACGGCTTGTGGTCCATTTAAAGAGGCCCACCACATAATCATCCCATCGAACTTTTTAGCTGCGGGATAAGTCATATTCCATGAAAATTGGTTTCCTCCTTCTTTTACTTTTAATTTATCTGCTTTTTCCTTTGCCTTAGTAGAATAGGTGCGGATTAAATCACCATCTGCTTCATAAAAAGATAAAGAAACATCTTTGGTCACCGAAGTATCTTTTAGATTGAAATGTACCATTACACCTCCTGGGTGATTCATTCCTGCGTTCCTAGGTTTTGGATTTTGCCAGCCGCCCATACGATAACTGTCCATTGGCTTAAATAAATGCACTTTGGCATTTGTCATACCATCATTTAATTGGTGCAAAACCGTTAAATCATCAATCATCCAAACCGAACGACCTTGGGTGGCGGCAATTAAATTATCATTCTTTATAGCCAAGTCTGTTATTGGTACAATTGGCAAATTCATTTGATACGGTTGCCAATTAGCGCCATCGTCAAAAGAGATATACATACCTGTTTCCGTACCAGCAAATAATAATCCCTGTTTATTAGGGTCTGCTCGAATTACTCTAGTAAAATGTTGATTATCAATCCCATTTACTATTTTTGTCCACGTTTGACCGTAATCTTTGGTCTTGTATAAATAAGGTCTAAAATCACCACCTTTGTATAACGTACCTGCAAAATACGCCCCTCCATCAGAATGCGGGTCTGGGTCTACGCTATTCCACATCAACCATTTTGGCGCACCTTTAGGCGTGACATCCGTCCAAGTTTTACCGCCATCTTTAGACACATTGATTCGACCATCGTCTGAACCAGTCCATAATAAATCTTTCACTCTAGCAGATTCTGCTGCGGCAAAAATGGTGCAGTAATATTCTACAGAGGTGTTATCTTGGGTAATGGGACCACCAGAAGATACTTGCTTAGCAGGATCATTCCTCGTTAAATCTGGGCTAATTAAATCCCAACTTTGTCCCTCATTCATAGAGACGTGCAAGTGGTTAGAAGCTGTATATAATTTATTCGGATCATGGGGAGAAATGAAAATAGGGAAATTCCATTGGAAACGGTATTTCATTCCATCTGCGCCCCAACCCATTGGTAAATCTGGATGCACATTAATCACTCTAGCTTTATCGGTTCTATGGTCTAATCTAACAAAAAAGCCATCATAACTACCGCCGTAAACAACCTCATTATTTCGTGGATCAATGGCAATATGACCACTTTCGCCACCAGCTGTTACCTCCCAGTCATCTTCTGTAATCGAACCGCCATCAGATCGGTGTTTAATCCGCTGGGTAGAATTATCTTGTTGAGCTACGTATATCTTGTAAGGGAAAGCATTATCAGTCGTAACACGGTAATATTGAGCGGTTGGTTGATTCATATAGGTACTCCAATTGGTGCCGCCACTAAATGACACTTGCACTCCACCGTCATCGGCAACTGCCATTCTAGATGGGTCTTCTGGCGCAATCCAAAGGTCGTGGTGGTCACCGTGAGGTGTCCGCATAGTTTTAAAAGATTTACCACCATCTTTTGATTTATGAAAGCGCACATTTAATCCATAGATCACATCTTCGTCTTGAGGATCCGCATAAATTCGGCTATAATACCAAGCTCTTTGTCTTAAGTCCCGCGTACCATTTAATAAAGACCAAGTTTTTCCAGCATCAGAAGAAACAAATAAACCACCTTTTTCTGCTTCTACTTGCGCCCATACTTTATTAGAATTAACAGGAGAAACCGTTACCCCAATAATTCCTAAAGTACCCTCAGGGAAACCTTTGTTTTTAGAAATCTCCTTCCAATTGTCTCCACCATCTGTACTTTTCCAAAGCGCAGAACCTTCTCCTCCACTTTCTAAACTATAAGGTGTTCGGTTGATATTCCAAGTCGAAGCATAAATAATTCTGGGGTTATTTGGGTCTAAAATCAAATCACAACCACCAGCATCTTTATTGACAAATAAAACTTTCTCCCAAGATTCACCACCATTTTTCGAGCGGTAAACCCCTCTTTCATTGCTAGAGGCAAAAACATTTCCCAATGCCGCCGCATACACCAAATCAGGATTTTTAGGATGCACTCGAATTCTAGGAATATGGTAAGTTTTGTCTAAACCGATAGATTTCCAAGTTGATCCCGCATCTTCTGATTTCCACATACCATAGCCATAGGACATATTTCCTCTAACGGTAACTTCTCCCCCACCAACATAAATTACATTAGGGTCATATTCACTTACCGCTACCGAACCGATAGATCCGCCAAAGTAGCCATCAGAAATATTATTCCAAGATTGTCCACCATCTTCCGTTTTCCAAACACCGCCGCCTGCAGCTCCCATATAATATAGGTTTGGTTTCCCAGATACGCCTGCCACCGCAGCTGATCGGCCGCCCCGATAAGGACCTAAATTTCGCCATTTTACGGCATCGTATAAAGATTCGTCAAATTTGACCTTAGCGGAGCTGCTTTTAGTCACTTTTTGCGCAGTAACTGGAGCACAACTGAAAAAGCAAAAACATAGGCCAATAAATAGGAAAGGAGTGTATAAATTCCTCATTCATTAAAAGTTTTGGTTCTAAAAGAAAGGTATCAAGGTACAAGGGTTGAAAGGTATAAAGGGTCGAATTACAGCTTTGTACCTATACACCTGTGTACCTCTATACCCTTTGGATTGCCAAATATAGGAAATTGTTGGGATATGAAAGTTGATTTTTTTTTGAAGTGATATTTTGGCGGAATTTTATTATATTTGTAAGACAGCATACTATTTGAACAACATATACACAACCAAATGGCTAGAGATTTGATTCATTTTGCGATTAGAAAAGCATTAGAAAAAGAAGGATGGCTCGTAATTGATGATCCTTTAACTGTGCCTGGGGCGGAGGTACATAGAGCTGCAAATGACTGAGTAATTTTGAAATAGATAAGAGGAAGCCTTTCAAATGTAACTAAGCTCTCCTTGCCCTAAACCCTTTGCTTTAGAGCCTAAAATTTATCAATAATCTTTTTTAAAGCAGCAATCTCTTCTTCATTTAATTTTTCTTCATCCACCATAAAAGACAATAAAGAGGCAGGTGAATTATCAAAATAGCCTTTCATTACTTTTTTCATAAACTTCTTTCGATAATCTGCCTTAGAAATAGCAGGGAAGTATTGGTAGGTATTGCCGTATTTTGTAAAATCTAAATAGCCTTTTCTATCCAGGATTCGAACAATGGAGGAAATGGTATTATAAGGCGGTTTGGGGTCTGGTAACTCCGCAATAATTTCTTTGACAAAGGCTTTTTCTAGCTGCCAAAAAATGAGCATGACCTCTTCTTCTTTTTTTGTTAATTCTTCCATGTGTTAATTATTGTAAATAAAATCATAGTGATTTTGAAAGTCACTATGATTTATTGTTTTTATTTTAATTCCACTACCGAAAATTCAATATTCATTAATTGGTTATTTTCTGGTAGTATTGGAGTATTGATTCCTATTTTTTCTCCATCAAATTTATCCATTTCTAATAAAGCCCTTTGAGCAGCAATTATTTTAGAACGACTAAATAAATCTCCTTCTTTAATGCCAATTTTTGCCATTAGTTCAGCAGTAGAAATCGTCTTATTACCCGAAATAGTGACATTGGCAATAGACACTTCTACACCTTCAAATAATTTAAAAGTTAAATCAAGCACATTTCCTTTTTTCGCTTGTTCCATCTCTATCTTAAAATAAGTATAGCCCTTATTCAAATAAAGCGAACTAACATCCGTCCCCTTTCCATCCCAATGCAATCGCTTATCTAATAGTTCTTTATCAAAAATATCTCCTTCATTTAATTGTAAGGCATCATTTAACTCTTTTTCAGAAAAAATGGTATTCCCTACCCAAGTAATTTTGCCAATTTTTAAAGTCGTTTCATTGGTGTTTTGTTCTGATAGTGCTAAGGTTTGTGGGGTTTCGGCTGTTGGAGTAATTTGATTTGTCTCTCCAAAACAAGCACTAAATAATAACAGCGAGGTGATAATTGGTAACATTAATAAAAATTTTAGTTTGTGATAAGATGCGGACGGAGTAGTCGCTAACATGGTGATTCTTCGTCCAATTAGTTTATGATTAAATCCAGTCGTTAGAGAGTTGATAGTCAAAGGACTAGCTAATTTTATTAGTAATTGAGCATAAGTCTTTTTGGTTATTTTTTGTTGGGTCATAGCTTGATCTACTAAATATTCATGGAGGTCTTTTAAGCTATTTTTGAATTGATAGATAACTGGATGAAACCATAAAAATATTTCTGCAATTTCGACTAAAATAATGTCTAGACTGTGTTTTTGCTGGCTGTGAATTTGTTCGTGAGCAATTATTTGATTAACTTCTTGTTGACTCAATGCTTTTAAAGATTGCGTTAAAAATATATAATGAAAGAAAGAAAAAGCAGTTCCGTTTTCTGGCAATTTTACGAGCCACTCCTCCCCTACTTTTTCTTTCGGATTCGATCGGATCATTTGGTGAATGACACTCAATTTATCTATAAAAAAGAGCCATTTAATAATGACACCTGAGAGATAAATAATTGCTAACACCCCTCCTAAAATAGCCATCACATCAATAGTTCTAGTCGTAATTCCTACAAATTCGATATTTTTGGCAGTTGTTGGCAGTAGATTGAATTCCCAAGGCGCAGTAAGTATGGTTTGTGGTAGGGCATCATTGGCAAAAAGAACAGATAACCAATTACTAAAATTTGGCATAAATGGCAAGCCTGAACTAAAACAAATGGCCATTAATAAATAGCTTCTTTGCCAATTAAAATGGGTTAATTTAGCTAATACTAATTGGTAGATTATCCCAAAAACAAGTAAACTACTTGCTGCTAAAAATAGAGGTGTAAAAAAAGTCCATTGCATAATTATCATTTTAAATACCCTTCAAACCTACAACTTACTCTTAAGGAGATCAACTTATTTAACAGTTTCTTAACTTTAAAGTTGGCCTTTTAACTTAATGATAAGCAAATAATGGTTAATTAAAACTAGTATAATTTCAAAATCGAAACATAAATTTTAGGGAATAGTAAACAAAAAATGTTCACTAAGCCACCTTATATAAAAGGTATTTTTCTAGGGTATTGGAATGCATTATTTAGGAGATATTCTTTTATATCGCTCCTAAACGAAAAAAGGTTTTCTTATAAAAAATGAATTGTATCAAGAAACTTCCAAATTGCCTATAATCTAGTAGGGGCAATCCTTTATGGTTGCCCAATTTTCTGGTTTCATACGGCTAGATGGGCAAGCACAAGGCATTGCCCCTTCAGAAAAACGGAAAAATGTTAATTTTCATTTTTATAAGAAAACCCTTGAAAATAAAGGCCTTCTAAATAGTTGCGCTTAAAATTACAAATAAATTCAGGCTAAATATTTTTATGAAAAAAATTATTATACTTAGTCCTGCTTATCCCTTTAGAGGAGGGATAGCATCCTCTTCAGAACGATTAGCAAAAGAGTTTATTCACCAAGGTGACAAAGTAGAATTGTTTACCTTCACCCTTCAATATCCTTCTTTTCTATTTCCAGGGAAAACCCAATACTCCAATTCAGCTGCTCCTAAAAACCTTCAAATTACTAGAGCTTTTAGTTCTATTAATCCTTTCAGTTGGTATAAGACGGGTAAAACAATTCGAGCTTTAGCACCTGATATTGTCATTTGTCGTTTTTGGCTTCCATTCATGGCTCCTTGTTTCGGTACTATTCTTAAAACCATCAAAGCCAATAAAAAAATTAAAATTGTTGCCATTGTAGATAATATTGTCCCTCATGAAAAAAGACCTGGCGATAAGCTCTTTGCTCAGTATTTTTGTAATCAAGTCGATGCATTTATAGGCATGTCAAAATCTGTAGTAAATAGTTTAAAAGGATTTACTTCCACCCAACCTATAAAATACATCGCTCATCCTATTTATGATAATTATGGCGATCCATTAGTAAAAAAGGATGCTAGAGAATGGTTGAATATTTCCTCATCGGCAAAAATCATACTTTTCTTTGGTTTTATTAGAGATTATAAAGGGCTAGATTTGTTAATCAAAGCTATGGCGGATGAACGAATTAAAGCAGCTGGTATTCAATTAATTATTGCAGGGGAATATTATTCGAATCAAGCCGCTTATGAACAGTTAATAGAAGACGAAGGCGTTAGTGACCAATTAATTTTAAAAACAGATTTCATCCCTAATGAATCAGTAAAATATTACTTTAGTGCCGCCGATCTTGTAGTTCAAACTTATAAAACAGCAACTCAAAGTGGTATTTCTCAATTATGCTATCATTTTGAAAAACCAATGGTTGTAACAAATGTAGGTGGATTACCCGAAATCGTTCAACACGAAAAAACAGGATATGTAGTAGGAGTCGATATCAAAGCCATTGCCGATGCCATTCTCAATTTTTATTTACTCAAAAAAGAAGATGATTTTGTTAAGGCGGTTCGGCTTAGAAAAAAAGAATTTGGATGGGATAAAATGACGGATGGTATTAAGGAATTAGTGCTTTAGTCCTACCTTTAAACATTTAGCAACATGGAGCAGCAAACAGTCATTGAAAAAAATCTAACAGCGTCTATTCAATTGAAGCAAACCGTCCTTGCAGATAAAGCATTACTTGCGACCATTAATAATTTGGCGAACCAAATAGTGACTGCTTATCAACAAAAAGGCAAAGTTCTCTTTGCTGGTAATGGAGGTAGTGCCGCTGATGCGCAACATTTAGCTGCTGAATTATCCGGCAGATACTACTACGATCGTCCACCACTTTCTTCGGAAGCCTTACACGTCAACACCTCTTTTTTAACGGCTGTGGCCAATGATTATAGCTACGATGAAGTCTATGCTCGATTAATAAAAGCAATTGGAAATAAAGGAGATGTATTGATTGGTTTGTCTACTTCTGGTAATTCTATGAATATTGTCAACGCTTTAATTCAAGCTAAAAAACAAGGCGTTATAACGGTTGGGTTTACTGGTTTAGGCGGCGGAAAAATGAAAGCATATTGCGATGTTTTAATTGAAATTCCGTCTAAAGATACGCCCCGAATCCAAGAATGTCATATGCTTATTGGACATGCCGTTTGTGAAATAGTGGAACAAAAATTATTTCCGCCATCGTGATTTAGCTATTGACATTCCGACAACTTTTAAAAAGACATCACTCAAAATGGTTGATTTTTTTAATATTGATAAATCTTGGACGCTCTTTTTGGATAGAGACGGAGTCATTAACAAGAAGCTAGATAATGATTATGTTAAAACAGTAGATGAATTGGAATTCCTTCCCAATGCTTTAGCTGCCATTGCCAATTTTTCTAATTTTTTTGGTCAAATTATTATCATAACCAATCAGCAAGGGATTGGAAAAGGGCTAATGTCAGAACAGGCGCTAACTAAAATCCATCGACATTTAATTACAAAAGTCAAGGAAGCAGGCGGAAAAATTGACGCTATTTACCATGCCCCGCAACTGGTTGCTGAAAAATCGGCCATGCGCAAACCTGAAATTGGAATGGCAGTAAAAGCCAGAAATGATTTTCCAGCAATTGATTTTACTAAATCTATTATGGTCGGCGATTCCCAAAGTGATATGGAATTTGGTCGGCGCGCTAAAATGGTTAATGTGTTAGTTGGTAATAATTCAACTGAAGGATCGAAGAACTATACGATTGCTTCGCTTGATAATTTCTCTAAGTTGTTAGATAGTATTTTAAATAAATATTCCTAGTCTCACTAAATCTCACAACTTCAAATACTTCAAAATATCATCATACAAGCCCGCCTCATTTGCAAAAAGCGCATAATTTTTAGCAGATTGAAACCATTCCTTCGTCGTCGGTCGATGTTTCTTAGCCGCAGCAACCAAATCATGTGTTACAATCGGCAAAGGCATGCCTTTCCGCATAGACTCTGCTAATTTTGATTCAATCGCAATATCAATAACGGCTTCTAAATCTGCGCCAGAAAAATCGGTGGTTCGCTTCGCCAATTTATCAAAACGAATATCTTTGACAGGTTTGTCTTTTAACTTAATATTTAAAATTGCTGCTCTAGCCGTATCGTCTGGTGGTGGCACAAAAATAATACGATCAAATCGTCCTGGCCTTCTAAAAGCGGAATCTAAATGCCAAGGTGCATTAGTAGCAGCTAAAATTAAAACGCCTTCATTATCATACTCTACTCCATCTAATTCAGATAAAAATTGATTAATAACATGACGTCCAGAAAAATTACGCATATCCGTTCGACTTGCGCCTAAAGCATCTACTTCATCAAAAAATAGCACACAGGGTTTCATTTGTCGAGCCTTTTGGAAAATAGCGTGCAGGTTTCTTTCGCTATTCCCGATGTACATATCTAAAATGTCATTGATGCCAACCGATAAAAAATTAGCGTTCACCTCTCCCGCTGTTGCTCTAGCCAAATGGGTTTTTCCACATCCTGGAGGACCAAACATTAAAATACCGCCCCCTATTTTTTTACCATAAGCCTTATATATTTCTGGATGTTCTAGTGGGGCAATAATTTTCATCCGAATCTCTTCTTTCAATTTATCCATTCCTCCGACGTCCTTAAAAGTAATCTTAGGTCGCTCTATTTCCACACTTGTCGAATCCTCTTCCCCACTTCCACTTACTGCATTTCCTAAGACTAGTTTTTCTGGTTCAGGTGGATTATCTTGTTGAAATTTTAAATTAATATCTGATTCTAGAAAAGCGTCTTTTAAAGCAGGATCAATTATGATGGCTTTTTCATAAGCATCCTTCGCTTCCCCTATATTTTTTGCTTGAACTAATAATTTGGCATAAATCAACCAAGCAGGTGCAGGTGCTAATCCATTCCCTATTACTTCTTCAATGACCACCAAACCTAAGGAAGTCTTTTTCAATTCATGATAGACTGTAGCTAACCAAACCTTTAAGGCACTATCTTTGGGCGCTAATCTTAAGGTCTCCTTTATTTCTATGGCCGCTTCCTCATATCGTTCTGCCTTGCTCAAAGCGTTAATATATAATTTCCTTAGCGGCACATTATTAGGGGTTGCTTTAATGGCCTCTCTTAAACTATTTAATTCATTGAATTCCATATAATTGGTTTATTAGTAACGGATAAAACACTTTGAACCGTTAGCCTTTGATTTCCTCACGCCTGCTTACCGCAGACAAAGTTGTATTTGAAAGATTGATTAGAATAAGTCAGAACTGGAACAGATACCAAGTATGACTTCTGACAGTTTATGAAAAAAACGGTCTGGTTTCTGACTCCTATAGTACCGGCTATGCCAGTTTAGGCATTTATTAATGTAAATGTATTACAAAAAGAAAAGGAAAAAAAGGGAGATAGAAAAGTTATTGGAAGGAATTAAATATTGGTCAAGTTAATTTTGAAGCCTTTACTTAAAAAGGAGATGGGTCAGTAGCACTAAAATTAGTAATTCCGCATTAATTATCCAGCAGCAACGCTAATGAAAAATAGTTGATTTAGAAAATTCATCTTGCCTAAAAAAGAAAAAACCCCTATATGAAAATAGGGGTTTCTAACCCAAACAAATAAACACAAAAACTACTTTTTAATACTACAAGTATATGCGTTTTAATAGGTTCATCCTATGGGTTCTATAAAAAACTGTGACATTCAAAACAATATATAAACATAGCTAACTCTCTATAAAACAATTATTTACATCAAATAATTGTAACAGCTATTTTTTAAAAATAAATTAATTTTTCTTAAAAAAAATAGCATTATTAGAATAACTTTTCTCTTTTTTCAGAAAAAACAAAGGAATAGTAAATTCTTACTATTTTTCATTTCATTTTTTAGAAGATTAGAAACAATTCACCATCTATAAAAAAATATTTCTTTTTAACATACCATCTATTCTTATTTTCCATTAAATGATATATCAAATACAAATATAGATTAACTGTACCAAAGTATGGTTATAAAAAATAGCTTAAAAAGATTCTCGGCAGTTCAGTTAAGCAGTAGTGAAAATAGATACTTGATTAGGCTTTTTAATTACCTGTGTTCGGTCACTACTTTATGAAGCACTACTTGAGCAGCTTTTTCGTAGTCATCATGCCAACCAAAATAATTTCCCGTCTTAAAGTAATTTTCGTGAATATAACCATTTCCTACATAATCATACATCTCCGTATACTCAATAGCTAAATCTTTTGCTTCACAAACTAGCGCACAGAATAATTTCCCGTCCTCAATTTTAATTTTAAAGGTAAATATCTCATTATCTACCCGTCCAAAGTCAACCTTTTTGTCGTATTTACTAGTCCAAGGGTCGCCCTCATTTGGTCGAGTGTAATGGTCTATTTGTATCATGCCACTATTCCATCGTATTTTTACTGTTGCTGGATTACCGCTGATTCCAGCGGATTCTTTTCCATGAATCTGTGCTACGATGGTTCGGCCATTCCCTTCAACAAAATCAACTTCCATAGTCGATTCAAGTATATGGACACCAGTAGTCATCGGCCAATTATCATTCGTGTCTTGATTGCCTCTCCAATATTCTCTCAGTTCAGTACGACAATATTTGTCACCGAGTACGGATAGTCCAGAGGTTGTAAAGCCTGTGAATTTAGTCCACATCGTATAACTACCATCATCATTTTTATAGAAATATTTAGCTTCCTCAGATGTTAACTTATTTTCAACAATATCTTGGAAACCAATAGAGGTGGCTTTCCCATTTCCTCTGTCTATAGGTACAGATAAGTACCAATTTTCCCAAGTTATGGCTGCGGGTGTTGTTACAACAGGAGGGGTTTCCATTTCCTCAGTTGGCTCATTTTCCATGGGCGTTGGTGTTATAGCCACTTCCTCTTTCGAGGTGCACGCTATAAGAAAAAGAATCATTACAAAAATGAAAAATCGCTCATCTAGAATACGCTTTAACTGCTTATACATAAAAATTTACTTTTTATAGATTAACTCTCCCTACCAACTTTTATTGTGAGGCGTTCTTTTTTTCAGTAATTAGGGGAAAAGGAAAAAACAACCAACTCAAATAATTAGTTCCTGACACTTTGGAGCTTAGAAAAAGAAGTAAATAGTGATTGGTAATTAGATTAAACGTACAACGTTGAACCTCAATTCCTAATCCAATCACTAGTCACTCCTCACCAATCACTTTTACTAAAAGGTAGTTTATTCCAAAGTCATCAAGTTCGGGTAGATCTAATTTTTCCAGTTCCCTAGATAACTATCTCGTAGCAAAAATGCTTTTCATAATCAGGATAATTCACTAATTCAGGATGATTGAATTCCCCTATTTTGGTCATCCCTATTTTCTTCATTACATTTTCAGACTTTGTATTCTCGACCGTGCAGACAGATATAATCTTTGTTATACCTAATTCATTAAATCCGTATTCAAGACATCTTTTTGCGCCTTCCGTTGCATAGCCTTTTCCCCAAGCACCTCTTTTTAATCTCCAACCAATATCAATTGCTGGCGTATAGTTGGTCTGATATTCTTGAAATGCAAGTCCAATCATTCCAATAAATTCTTTTGTGGCTAAGATTTCTGTTGCATAGTACGTAAATCCATTTTTAACAAAGTGTTCTTTGAGCTGAACAATGAATATTTCAACTTCTTCTTTCGATAGTGTTTTCGGAAAATGTTCCATGACTGCCTCATCTGAATTTAATTTGGCAAATGCGTCTAAATCTTTACTTCGCCAATGCCGAAAACCTAGTCGTTCTGATTTAAATAGGTATTTTTCTTGGTTCATTTTTTAATAAATATTTTAGCTATTTATTGCCCTTATTCTTGTCTTATTCCATTCTCTCCGTCGTAAATCCTTTCACAATCATGATTAAACCAATGACAGGTAACACGTAAAAAAGTCGATCTATCGTAACGGCAAGTATGCCTGTCAGCGCAATTAAACCTACTCCTCCTAAAATGTTCAACATTCGACCACTTCCGCTATTTTGCGTTTTAATTCCTTCCAGTCGCTCAATGTGTTCCGCTGCGTTATCCGCTGAAAGGAACCTTTTATCCACCTGTTCAAAAACTTCCATTGGCAGCACTCCTTCTTTCATTGATTTAACGATCTTTCTCTTTTCCTTTACCTCCAGATTTTGAGTTGCTTTAGTGATTAAAATGTCAATAACTTCGGCATCCAATAAGCTAAACTCTTCCGCACCATGAATTTGCTTATCTTCTAATAGATATGCTTGAATCTTCGGCTGATAGGTTTCGCCCAATATTTTCCTCGCACTAACAAGGATACTGGTAATGTCTTTTTCAAGAAGTCCTTCAGCTTTTAGGTCTCCCTTTATGGTATCTATACTTTTTTGTTGTTGCAACTGGTTGGCGGCTGCTTTCGCATGCTTAACTTTTGTTTTGTAATCCATTCGTTTGATATTTAAGTTTTATAGTTTATTTTTATGGTTGTTGGTGATTTTTTGAGGTTTATGCTAATCGTCTTGCATCTGTTTTCGGCCGACCGCAAAGGGAGTGGTGAAAATAGATATGTATACACTAATAATTGTCTATCTGTACTTACAACAAAAAAAGTGTATCAACACCTAAAAAGGACATCATCTAACCAGTATGCCAGAAATAATTAAAATGGGAAAGTAAAATAAGGAAAGAGTTGTAGAGAAAGTTATTTGAATTCATTAAAGTATTGGTTAAAATCGTATTAATAACACAATTATAATAAAAATACTTTATTCATGATGGTTTTTGAGATTTTTTTTGTAAAATGCAAGCATACCTGTTGCCTTACATCTATTGCCAATGCTGTATTTGGGTTGTCAGCAGATATATGCCAACGGATTTAACAAGCCAAACAAGATATACAAAACATTGGAGATTACAGTAATCTGATGCGCTAGACTAGAACTAGAAGCCTAAACTACTTCAAACCGCTGCACATTCACCTCCGAAGGAATGGCGGTATCAGCAACCAAAAATTCCACCAATGCCTTTGCCCAATAAGGCGCAAGCGATGTGCCTTTAGTCCCCAATCCATTTAGGATGCCAATGTTTGGGTGAGTCGGATGCAAACCCAAAGCGGGACGCCGATCTTTTAAAACAGGTCGAACCGCCGCTAAATGATGCACTATTTCATAGTCTACTTTTAAAATGTCCTTCAATTGCCTCACTAAGTCATCCTTTCCGAGTTGCGTTGGTGCATCTGTTAAATCTTCCCATTCGTAATTAGACCCAAACCAAAATAAGTCATTTTCTAGGGGTACGATAAAGAGGTGTTTTTTGATAATATCAGGCGTTTGAAAACTCGGAATTTTTAAAATTAACGCTTCTCCTTTCGCCGATTCATAAGGCAAGTGCGCAAACCAAGGATTGGCAAAGGATCGGTAACCTTCACAAAAAATCACTTTTTTAGCTGTAATATCTTTGTATTTCACGCTATCATCCATCATTTCTAGGGACTCGTAATCAAAGATTTCTGATCGTAAAATGCCCTTTTCTTGAAAGGATTGTTTAAAAGCTTTCACCAATTTACCTAAATCAACTTTTGCCCCTTTCACCGTCCCATAGCCTTCTTTATCAAAGATATAATCGGTCAAATAATCTGCATCCTTTTCTGTTTTCAGGTATTTATCATAGCCTTCCCAAGTGGTTTTAGACAACCAATTATTGCCTTCTGCATTATTGAGAAAGAAGCGAATAATATCCATGTCTTGCCAAACTTGAATATCCAAGGCGGTTTCTATTTCTTGGTAAGTGCTTTTCGCAAAAGGCATCAAGGTCTCAATCATCCAACTTTTCACAAATCGACGACCTGTAATTGGATTGATGATTCCCGCCGCAATTTTAGAAGCAGAGTGTTGGTGGTTATTATCAATATTGATAACCGACTCCCCTGTCTTTTCTAAAAACCAAGCGAGCATCGACCCTGCTATGCCTTGACCAACGATTAAATAAGGAAGCTTTTTAGAAGTAGAAGCAATGGACATTTATGAATATTCGTGCAAAAAGTTACAAAGGTACGGGTTATCAATTTTCAATTCGCAATTTTCTATTTTCTATTTTCAAATAGTAGGAGGCATCCACTTTCAGTAGGTGAGTTCTAGGAAATAAATTTTCCTTTATTGGAGGTGCTTTAATTTGTTATAGCAAAAATCCTTAGTAACGAATAAAAAATAAGTCGGACATCTTCTAGTATTAAATTCCCCATGAATTTATTACCCCCACGAATTATAGAGATTCAAGTTATTTTTTCAGCATTACTTAAAGGGTTGAATAAGAATAACCTCGTATGAAAATGCTTGGGTCGGCTAATACTTAATGGGTTAGGAATCATAGACAAAATTGAAGGTACATTCCTCTAATCTACAGGTTCTTCAAAAATTCTCGATCTGTCTTTTTCATTTTAGTTACGACCAAATTATAAGAATGATCTATTAACTCACATAATAAACTATCGGTCAAACTACCTTCAAATTCCACCGTATTCCAATGTTTTTTACTCATGTGCCAGCCTGCTCGAATTTCTGGGTGTGCTTCTCGCAATTCTACCGCTCGTTCTGGATCACATTTTAAATTCACTTCAAAGGCGTCCTTATTTAGGTTGGTCAAAGCAAACATTTTATGCAAGACTTTAAAAACTAAAGTCACTTCGTCAAAAGGAAAGGTTTCTTCTACGCCTTTTTTTGATAAACAATAATCTCTGAATGTTTCAATGTTCATAAAAGAGGTTTAAAGGTAAATGGGTTTCGAGGTATAAAGGGTATCCACAATCAATCCGAATAGTTTTTGAGGTTGAGTTTGAAGTTGAAGTTGAAGTTTACATTACTTCTATGCTATTGCCGTCTCCTCCCTAATAATCCAACTAGCCAATTTACGTGCTTCCCCTTCAGGGTTTCTCCACCAATCTTTCGACCAGATCGTGATTATTTTATAACCTGCCGCTTCCATAGCTTGACTGACTTGTTGTTGCCAAATAAAAGAAAAAACGGCTGATTTACTGGAAAATTGATCTGCTTCAATGATATAATTGAATTGTCCTTCGGCTTTTGCTTTAATCACCAATGGATACAATTTATTTTTGATCGTATGATTTTTCAGAATACGGGTTGGTTCAAAATAAGCGGTTAAATAGTTGGCGACCTCATCTAAAAAGATGGCTTTCTGTTCTAATTTAGGAACTGTTACATTTGCGGCCAGTTGATTCACAATATCGTGCAACATTACCGAGTTACCAGTTTTGACTGCTTTTCCAAAAGCTAAAAAATTTGCCAGTATCGAAGGCCCTGTTTTAGGTTGTTTGTTTCTAAATCGTTGAATGAAAGTCTTTGGCAAAGAATGGCAAACAATAATTTGTTGCTGCCCACTATTCAGTAATTGTTGCAATAAGCTGGCTCCTTGTGGAGTTTCCAAAAATTGTAGGTCTTTGGTTAGCGCTCCAATTTCATTAATAACGCCGTAGGTAAAGGAAATAATCAAGATATCAAATGCTTGCCCTGCCAATTCTTCTAAGGCAAAAACACCCATTCCATTTCGTTCTAAATGCCTGATTTTGTCGGCGCCATTGGCTTGGTTTTGTTTGATTTGTAATAAATAAGCCGCAAATAAATTTCGTTGTTCCACCGTTGCACAAACAAAGCCGACTTTTGGGTAGGTATGTTGAGGCGTTCCTTTGATCCCCGTTAACAGAGATAACATATAGCGGCATTCTGCCTCATTTGTTCTTAAAGTTTCATCATAGTCTCCATCCACTTCATAAATTTGCAACGATTCTTGATCCACTTGCCCATTCAAATATACTTCCAATTGCTGGTCAAAAGCAGCATTATTGAAGGCCAAGATAGGGATCGCCTTATTTCTATGTTGATTTTTTAAGAAAACATGTTTGCCTGCCAGAGAGCGCGCCAAATTCCAAAAAGAATTGGAGGTGGGCGATTGTCCTTCTAAACCAGTACCATAAACTTGAACGGACTTCGCCAAATTCAATAAACTTCCTCCTTGTTCCTTGGTTAATTTTTCTCCGTCTTTGATGATTAAAGCATCAAATTTCAATTTGATAGGCGATACAAATAACTCCTTGACCATCTCCGAGGTCATCAAGGTAATAGGATAAAAATGTTGGATACGACCAAGATGAGTATTGAAGTATTTAGTGAAAGCTGCCTTATTTTTTGTTTTCTTCAAAAAAGTAGCAAGGCTTCTTTTATCGGTACTTCTTGTTGCCGTTAAAATTTGCAGTCGCAACCGTTGCCAAGTCTCTTGAGCATGAGTCGGCATTTTTGCTTTTACCTGCTGATATTGTTGGAAATAAGCCGTCAATAAAGGCGCTATCTTCGTATTTTGTACACTTTCTTTCGTCAATAAATTATGAAAATACCACGCTTCAAAAGCAGCTACCCAATTGTTTGGCCGAACTTTGATGAGGGATTTGATGACTTTTGCTGCTTTAGGAGAAAGCATAGCGCCTATATTTTTCCATTCGAAAAAAGCATCAAAATCTCTCAAACTATAAGTCGTACTATTCAACTTCTCAATAATCTCCTCCAATAATTGCTCCTTCAATTGCAAGGTCATCGCATTATTATTGAAAGACTGTTTAAATAGTTTACTATTATTAATCGTTCGGACTAATTTTTCAACTGCTAGCTCTATTGTAACAATCTCATCCGCTGTTTTCATGTCCGTCAACACCGTTTTACTGTTCAGATTACGCACTCTCTCCTGAATGGCTAATCCATTTTTAGCACGCCAATCTTTTAAGGCTTCTTCAAATTCCGTTAATTGGTCGTTTAAAATAGCAATATTTCCTGTAGTAGCTGTTTCTAAAAATTGAAAATCAAAGGCTAGTTTTTCAAAATGAAGGGCTTTTAATGCCTCAAATTGGGTTAAAATAGCCGACTTTAAGGTCAACGCCTTTTTAGACTTACCAGAAAAGGTTTTTAATATTTTTAAATTCCCTACACTCGTCTTATCATATTCATTGCCAAACTGTAGTTGTAGGCGACTAATAGCCTCTTTGGTAGTGGCTACCTGTTCTTGTAGTTGTAGGTAATTATCTTCGTAATAATCCTCTAATTCCTGCTTATATAAGCCAACCTTTTGAAAGTAGGCTCTTTGTACTTTTCTAGTTTGCTTTAAATATTTATTGAGTTTAGCCAATAATTTATTTTTGGCTTCTTGGAGTGGCGCATTGGTAAAATGCGTAGGAGCTACATCATTTAATGGATGATAGAAAGCAAAAATTTCTTGGAATAAAGTTTCACTCTCTTCGATTTTTTCTTTGAGTGCTTCGTATTCTAAAAAGTCAAAATCAAAGTCCTGAGTAGTTAACTGGGTATCTAATAATTCCTTCCCTTCTAACCTGCTATTCTTCAAATACAAACCAACTGTCTCTGTCCAATTATTAATGTCAAAAACGTTTTTAGCATAACTAGTAGTCGTAGTTTCTAAGGTTTGTTTAAATTGATCAAACTGTTTGTAAGCCAAAGCAAAATCTGATTTTTTGATCGATTTTTGTTTCTTAGTCTTCTCTGCTTTAGCAATTATGTTTTCTATTAAATTATCTTTGTCTAAATAGCTATTTTTGAATAAAAAGGTATAGTCACCAAATCCTTCTTGGGCTAATTGATCGGTGATTTTTTCAAGTACGGCTATAGATTGTCCTACCACTATTGTACTTTTTCCATTCACTAATTGACTAATCAAGGCATTACAAATCGTGTAATCTTTCCCACTACCCGCAGCACCTTCTACCAAAACAAATTTATTTTTGATACTGGCTAAATAAGCTGCTTTCTGATGATGGTCAAAAGGTAAATAACAAAATTGATGGTTGCTTTTTTGAGTTGGCTCAATACTTTCTTGCCAATAATCCTTAGATAAGATACTGTCCGATAAAGTATAAAAGTGAACAGGTGGGAAGGTCGCAAAAATACCAGACCAAATAATCGCCCCTGGCTTTTGCATGGTGGCTAAATCTACTATATCTGGAAATTTTTCAATACTATAATTGATTTTCTCATTTTGATAATCCATTAATTCCACTAAAGCATCACAGAATTCAGTACAAGTCTCCATTTTCACTCCTCGCTTATTCATCCGCTTCTGAAATGTAGCCATCAAGTCTGCTACTTCGGGTGTTAATCCTTCCAAGACGGGATTCAGCCGTACCTCAATAGGATTGTTAGCAGCTATCTGCCATTGATTGGTTTGCAAACGAGCTGGTTCTATTTGAATATCCCAAATAAAAATAGGCGTCGAAAAGAAACCAGAAGCGGCTTGTCGATCTTTTTTCACCAAAATAGGGTAACCAAAACCAATATTTTTATAGCCTTTTAATCGCTCTGAATTCCGAGCCTTAAAGAAGAGATGCGCTATTTTTCGAGCAGTTGTTTCAGGAGGGTTAATAATAAAATCTAACGTTCTTTGACCTAATAAAGCCGTTATCCATTTATTAGCAAAATCAAAGCCTGTTGCGTCTATCTCAAAAATATCTGCAATATCAAGCGTAACAGGAATTGCCTCATTATAAGCTATTGGCAAAGCAGCATTATAAAAACGCTGGTTGCGCTCTAATAAATGGTCCGTATCCATATTTATTGGAATTTAGTTTTCTCATTGTTTCTTAACAGTTGCTCCTTTCGAGTTACCAGTTATCTAAACTGGCAACTCGAAATTGGCAACCGTAAAGATAATAGAATTCCACTTCAAAGTCCACCCCTATTCCTTCATTCCTCCAGCTACTTTTTCTCCATTATCATACTGGTATTCCATCACTACATTTCCTTGTTCGTCGTAATATTTATAAAAGCCATGTTGTTGACCATTTTTGTACTCGGCTTCCATTTGTAATTTTCTGGTCGGATAGAATTTTTTATAAACACCTTCTAATTGTCCATTTAAGTAAGTACCCGATTCTTCGACATTACCAAAACGAAATTTAGCAAAATTACCATCAAACACACCATTGGCATAAGTCGTCAAGGTTTCAATTTGTCCACGGTCGGATAACGTTAAAAAGACCCCATTCAGTTCATCATTCACATAATTCGCCATTGATTTAATAGCTTTCTCTTTCCCTGCATGGTACGTCAACCAAGAACCGTTTCTCCTACCATTGATTAAAATACCTTCGGCTATAATATTCCCGCCTGCATCCAACTTTACTGCTTTCAGGCCTGCTCCGCCTGCTATTTTAGTCGTCGTAAAACCAGTTAAATCAGTAGGAACAGCAGTCGCATTACCTTGATCACAGTTGCTAAAAGTGACCGCCAATAGGATTAGTAAAAAAGAATAATAAAAGTTTTTCATAATGAAATAAAATTAAGTGGTTAACAAAATCTTAGACAAGTTTATCTAGTTCAGGGACATTACTACCTTTTTAATTAAAAATGTAAAATGTAAAAAACCGCAATTACTATTAACGAAGTACACTAATTTTGAAGTTGAAGTTGAGATTGCGCTTGAATTTGAGGTTGAAAATTAATTACATCTTCTTCCCATATCGTTCTTTCACCTTGATAATCAATCGTAAAGACTGATCATAAGTAAAATAATTCCAGACCCAATTCGTAAAAACAATCACTTTATTGCGCATCCCGATTAGGGAAAATAAATGGACAAAAAGCCATACAAACCAAGCAAAAGAGCCTTGCGTTTTAAAGCGAGGTAAATCCACTACAGCTAGATGTCGACCAATCGTAGCCATCGCCCCTAAATCGTTATATTTAAAAGGCTTTAACTCCTTACCCTTAGCCATGCTTTTTAAATTTTTAGCCAAGTGCTTTCCTTGTTGAATAGCGACTTGCGCTACCTGTGGATGTCCTTTGGTAAATACTTCGCCCTCTTCCATATATGCTATATCACCAATGGCAAATACATTATCATAACATTCCACTTGGTTGAATGCATTCACTTTCAATCTATTCCCTTTAACAATACAATCTTCAGGTAATCCATTGATGATATTTCCTGTAATGCCTGCCGCCCAAATCACTTTCCTTGAACGAATCGTTGTGCCATCTTTTAGATAAGCAAAATGTTTGTCTACATCTGTCACCCTATTATTAAAGACAATTTTAACGCCCAGTTTCTCTAAGTAAATCTTTGCTTTTTCTGCCGCTTCTTCTGACATTCCCTTCAATAATCGATTCCCACTCTGCACTAAATAAATATCGACCTCTTTATTGTCGAGTTCCGGATAATCCTTAGGCAAAATATATTTTTTCATTTCGGCCAAGGCACCAGCCACTTCCACTCCAGTTGGACCTCCACCAACAATCACTACATCAATAAAGCCTTGTCGCTCATCAAAATCATCCGTCGATAAGGCAATTTCATAATCATTAAAAATAGCATTTCGAAGATACAGAGCCTCCCCTACTGACTTCATTGGAATGCAATGTTTCGCTAAGTTTTCATTATCAAAAAAGTTGGTATCCGCCCCGACCGCTAAAACCAAATAATCGAAATTCATGATCCCTAAGGTCGTTTTCAAGCATTTATTAGGTAAATCTGCTGATAAAACTTCCGTAATACGGATATAAATATTTTTATGCTTTTGAAAAATTTTCCGCAAGGGAAAAGCAATAGAACTTGGTTCTAAACCAGCCATTGCTACTTGGTAAAACAAAGGCTGAAATTGATGGTAATTATTTTTATCCACCAAAACAACTTGATAGTCGGATTTTGCTAACTTTCTGGCTAAATTCATTCCCGCAAAACCACCACCAATAATAACGACTCTTTTCTGCGTAGATTCTGGAATATTTACTTTCAATAGTTTAAGTGATTGGTGATTAGTAATTTATTAATTTCAATTAAATGATATTTCTGCTACTAACAGAATCAACACTTTGTGTAAAAGGGGTAGTTGACGAAGTCATTAGATTGATGAGGAGGGAATTTTAGCATCATTTCTACTCATTAACTCATTACCTTAAAAAGTGGCTACTAATTTTGCTTATTTACCGTAAAGCCTTAACAACCTCACTTGGTAAAGCCTCGCCTTCTTTTAAAGGAAATAATTGCCAGCCATCTGATTGGGCGACCATCGCCAATTTATTAAGAAATACATTCAAAATTTCCATTGGCATTTGATCGATTGTATCAAATTTATAGGTCATTAAACCATCTCCTTTTTCTAAGGTTATTGTTCTTGCCAACAACATATCCGTTATCCTAGTATTCAACTGATTCCCTACCATTTTGGTTACCAATTCTACTTTCCCATTTTGTACAATCATCACCTTGTCTGCTTCAAATTCCAAGAAATTTTTCGTTGTTGGCGGGACATTGGTTGCTCCTTTTTCCATTACTTTCACGACCTTATCATTCACACTAATAATCTTCCCTACGGTTTTATTTGCGGAAGTAGAAGTAGTTGACTTACTAGCTGGCATCGTTGGCTTTACCGCAGGCTTGGCCGAGGGTTTTGTAGTTGTAGAGGATTTTTTATTCAATTTATCAAAATCTGGCACCTCTCCTGATTTCACCTGAATCTGTTCAGAATTTAAGACTTCTCGCAATAATTTTTCCTCTATTAGCAAATCGGCTAAACTTCGATTCGCTAACGGATCTATAGCCTCAAAACCAACAATTTTAAGTTCGGTTCTACGATTTTTTTGATGCTCTGCTTCCGAACATTTCACCCCATCTTTACAGCCATTCACCAATATTGTCTCTCCGTAGCCTTTTGCAGAAATTCTATTTTCACTAATTCCGCCTTTCTCTACAATATAAGCAACTGCTGCTTTCGCTCGATTAGTGGATAGCTGCATATTATGTCTAGTGCCACCTCTAGAATCTGTATGGGAGCCTAACTCTATAATAATAGCAGGGTTATCATTTAACAACTTTACCACTTTATCCAATTCAATAGCGGCATCGTCTCGAATATAATATTTATCCAAATCGTAATAAATATTTTCAACTTCCATAGTTCGATTTAAACGAGCAGGTTCTAATTCAATGTTTGCCAAAACAGACCCCATTTGAAAACCTTCTGACATCACATCTGAAACACCAGGTGTCACCGTTCCAACACCCTCAAAACAAAGAATACAACCTTCTACATCCACGTAAGCTTCCAAACGTTTGTTAAAAAAGCCATCTTTTCTAATCAGTACCGTATAATGATTGCCCCTCTCGAAAGTTACATCAAAATTAATTCCAGCTAAAGAATCGACGGCGATGACTTCTTCCATTTTGGTATTATTATATACCTCCACTTTTGCTCCTGTGATCGCATTTACCGTAGCTTTTGGCGCACCTTTTTCTGCTAAAGTGACATCGAATATATAACCAGGCTTGCGTTCTAATTTTACTTTTGTATATACCTTGTCGCCTCCATTTTTGTCTTTTGCACTCACTATTTCTTCTTTGGGAAAGAATAGATCTTTAGTAATTTTTAAAAGATAATCTTTACCAGCAGGCAGTTCTGCGGTAAATAAACCATCTGTATTCGTTAAGGATTTGGTAATAAAATGCTCAGTACCAGCATCGTATACATTAACTATTACTTCATTTAAGAAGCCTCGATTATTATCTTCAAAAATGTAGCCTTCTAATTGAACAGTCTGTCCGAAAAGTAGCCCCGTAGAAAAGAATAAATTAATTAAAAGAAATTGAATTTGCTTTTTCATAGTAGTAATTACTTTGTTTGGGGAGTGTTTTAAAATAAAATCATTTAGTTACACTCCTAATAAAGTTTGTAATAACACTGCAAATTTAAGAAAAAGCGAGGAAAAAGATAGGAATCTAAATTTTAGATTATAAATAGGAAAAAAGAAGCGAGTACCTTCCTAACTTTAATAGAAAGCACTCGCTAGAGAGAACCGCGTAGGTATATTTTTTGGGGTCAAATTTGATTTACACCACAAATTATG
Source organism: Saprospiraceae bacterium (assembly GCA_965277445.1). Lineage (GTDB taxonomy): Bacteria > Bacteroidota > Bacteroidia > Chitinophagales > Saprospiraceae > JAFMDF01. The sequence continues at coordinate 2,995,979 of CBDICY010000013.1, forward strand.
CAAATCTTTTGTTCATTTATGGATTTTTGAAGAGCTGATTGAAAAGCACCCCTTTTAGATTGTAGTCAAGTTGGTATAGTTTTGTGTATTGCAAATTTACATATTCATTATTATTTTTTTTCAGACAAATTTCTTACTTTGTCCTTTAATACAGCTACCCTACATCACATCCACACCAAATTAACTTATTGAATGTCAATGTATTAAAACATTAATAAAGTCATTTTTTGCCCTTAAATCTCTACACAATTTGAAACAAAATAAACTACTTAATTTATTACAATCCTTGGCTCCTAAGGAATTTAAAGACTTAGAAGATTATGTAAAAAGCCCTTTTTTTATAAAAAGGCGTACGGACATTCCTGCCTTCTACCGAATTTTAAAAAAAATGTATCCGTTTGACCAAATGGAATCAGTAACAAAAGAAGCTTTATTTAAAGCAGTTTATGGTAAACAATCATTCAATGATAAAAAGTTCCGCAAATTATTGGTCGATTTTGTTAAAATTGTAGAAAATTATTTGCTTTTTCTAGAAAATGAGGAAAATAGGTTTGAAAAAGATAAACGATTGGTCGTTATTTATGGAAAAAGAAATATCCATCAAGAATTTGTTAGAACAACCAATGACTTAAGTAAAACTTTAAAGGCATCCTCCACAAAGGACAGTAGCTATTTCTATAATCAATACGTTCTAGAAAGTGGATTATATTTTCATTCCAATACAGAAAAAAATAAAGGAGAAGTAGAAAAATTAAAAAGAAGCATTAAAAATTTTGAATATTTCTTTGTACTTGAAAGAGCAAAATTAGGTATTGATTTAAAAAATCGAGAGCGGCTTTATTCAGAAAAGCACAATTTTAGTTTAGATGATTTTTCTTCAATAATTCCTGTTGAAAACATTATTTACAAGCTTTACTTCAATTCATTAGAATTATTTAATACAGGTAAAGAAGTTACTTTTCTAGAATTAAAGAAAACTTTCTTTGAAAAAATTGATGATTTAGGAAAAAACGAGCAACTAATTTTTTTTAAAATATTACAAAATTATGCCATTCAAAAATCGAGAGTAGAAGAACGCAAATATTTACCAATTTTGCTAACATTTTTTAAAATCGGTTTAAGCAAAGGAATGTTATTAGATAACGGCATGATTAAAAGTATTTCTTTTATAAATATTATTGTCATTGCCATAAAAAACGACGAGACTGATTGGGCGCATTCAATTATTAAGACTTATAAAGATAAAATCTTAGAAGAGGCAAAAGGTTTTACTCACAAATTCTCCACTGCAATTATCGCATTCTATAAAAAAGAATATGAGAAAGTCATAAGTATATTAAATACTATTTCTTTTAGCAATAGAGAAAAGCATTATGGGTTCAAAACATTAATGATTAGAGCCACCTTCAAGGTAATTCCAAAAGATGTTAATTATTATGAACTGTTTTCGACCCATTGTCTCTCCTTTGAGAAATACCTAACACGTGATGATATAATAATAACTAAAAAAATAGCCATCTATTTAGAATTTATTAAAGAAATAAAAAAGGTTGGAAAATTAGTTTTTCAAAGAAAATTAACGCCATCTGTCAGTATAGAACTACGGAATGATTTGGAGCAAAAGACAGGATTACTGCATAAAAATTGGTTAATAGAAGCCATACAAGAAATAAGTTGCCCCTGAATAATGGTTTTAATTCAGGGGCAATCAAATTAATTATAAAGCGACCATATCATCAATAATAATTCGGTTAGCGCTTAAAAAGTTTACTGCTTTCATTGTCGTATTCATAATTCATAAGGTTTAATAAGCCTGTTTTCATTAAAGGCTTTGGTTTAAAAAAAAGAAAAAAGTTGCCTCATTTGGTCATTTCAGGCATAGTTCTTCCAGTTGAATCATTGTCAAAACGATCCATTAGAGACATAGAAATAGCACTTAATTTTTAGTACTACTCATACCAATCAAATTGTTATATTTGTAATTTATAGACGTGTGAATAGCGTAGATCGGAATAAACTTAACTTGGTTCGACACAAAAGATTAAGCAATAATCCATAATTATTTGACACATTGCCAATTCGAATTTGTCAAATACCCTACCGTTGGCGTCAAACCAAGTACAAGTATTACAATGTTTAGAAATGTTGGAAAATGAAAACTGGAAGAAATTCTGGAAGGAATAAATCAAGTTCTCATTTGGTTCTTACACTAAAAGCATAGTGTGTTTTAAGATAGTCATTTTCATCATTAATGGTTTTTATTGTTTAACTATATAACGCAAAAAGAAAAGAGTTTAGTTCCCAACCTGTCAAAAAAAGATTATAAAACAGGTGAGTAATTGGTTTTTATCGACCAACAATTTCAAGGAGTAGATAAAAATTAAGTAACTATAAAAAGGTTTAGGCAAAACACAAAAATAATGTAGGCAATAAAGTGTTTATAATTGTTGATTAGGCAAAAATCTTTATTGCATGATATAAGCATTCAATTACTACGTTACTACATCAACAATATCATAACTTTCTATTATTCAAGTATTTAAATCACAAAACAACTACTTCATCATTAAAAAAACAAACATAATCCAATCAATTCTCAGTAAATTTCCTTTATTGAAATGATTACGACTTTTAAAAAATGAAGTAGTAGAGTTGTAGTAGTTAATAATTAATATTACATAATTTACCCTACATTTGCCTGAGTAAAATCACCTATTAAACAGGCGATCAATCAGCCTTAGCTAATACAACCAATCACAATTATTTTTTAGTTGAATTAAAATTAAACACACAAATGATAGAGGTCTTAGCAACCAAGCAAGCTGTTGAAACTAACTTACCAATAGAAATAAGTCGAGTAGAAATTGGTCAAGAAAGCTACTTCAAAATTTCGAATTCGGATGCAATGGATCCGTTTTTTATGAGTATTGTTAGTGATTCTAACCATTGGATGTTTATTGCGAGTAATGGCGGATTGACTGCGGGAAGAAAGAATTCAGAATATGCTTTATTCCCTTATTACACTTCGGATAAAATCACAGAATCAGCGGAACTAACGGGCAGTAAGAGTATCTTCTTAGTGACTAAAAAAGATAAGGTGCACGTATGGGAACCCTTCTCCGATAGATATGATGGGGTACATAAAGTGACTAGGAATTTATACAAAAACATTTATGGCAATAAAGTCATTTTTGAAGAAATCAATCACGATCTTGAATTAAGCTACAGATACCAATGGAGTTCTAGTAATAAATTTGGTTTTGTTAGGCAATCGACGCTCCAAAATAATGCATCCGAGGAGGTAACAATCTCTCTAGTAGATGGCATTCAAAATATCATACCCGCTAGTGTAGAAAGTGAACAACAAAATGCTATTAGTAATTTGGTAGATGCTTATAAAAGAAGTGAATTAGAGAAAGCAACGGGATTAGGGATTTATGCATTGAGTGCAATTATCGTGGACAAAGCAGAACCGAGTGAAGCGTTAATGGCCAATATTGCTTGGTCTTTAGGTTTTGACCATCCTAAATATTTAGTCTCTTCTTTACAGTTAAAGCATTTCAGAAAAAGAAGACCCATTCAGGAAGAAACGGATGTCAAAGCAGAAAAAGGCGCTTATTTTTTAAATGCCGATTTATTGCTTCCTGCCAAAGCACAAAAAGAATGGATGATTATTGCCAATGTCAATCAAAATCATACGGCAGTTGCGCAAATTTCTGATATCATTAGCAAGGAAAAAAATCTAGCAAAGTTAATTCAAGCAGATATAGAACGAGGGACGCAGCAATTAATTCAATTGAATGCTGGTTCGGATGGACTGCAATTAACGGCAGATAATTTTAGAGATACTCGACATTTTGCGAATGCGCTATTTAATATCATGCGAGGTGGTATTTTCGATCATAATTATCAAATAGAAAAATGGGATTTTACTATTTATTTAGCAAAGGCGAACAAAAAAGTAGCTAAAAAATACGCTAATAAAATAGCAGCATTAGGGGAGAAATTTTCTTTAACGGAACTAAAAGTAGTCGCAGAAAAAAGTAGTGATCCTAATTTTATGCGCTTATGTTTTGAGTATATGCCGCTTAAATTTAGTCGAAGACATGGCGATCCAAGTAGACCTTGGAATAAATTCTCTATCAATACAAGAAGTGAAGTAGATGGCTCAAAGATTTTAGACTATCAAGGCAATTGGCGAGATATTTTCCAGAATTGGGAAGCCTTAGCGCACTCCTACCCTGCCTTTATGGACAGCATGATCCATAAGTTTTTAAATGCTTCTACTTTCGATGGGTACAATCCTTACCGAGTCACCAAAGATGGGTTTGATTGGGAAACGATCGAACCAGATGATCCTTGGTCTTACATTGGCTATTGGGGAGATCACCAGATTATCTATCTGTTGAAGTTTTTGGAATTTATCGAAAATCATGCACCAGGAAGCTTAGCTAATTATTTTAATAAAGACTTATTTGTGTATGCCAATGTACCTTATAAAATAAAGGAACATGCCGCCATTCTTAAAAACCCAAAAGATACGATAGATTTTGATCACGCTTTCGATCAAGCTATCCGAAAACGTAGAGCTAGGGTAGGTGCAGATGGGGCTTTGGAACAGGCGAAAGATGGTACTATTTACCAAGTCAATTTTATTGAAAAAATATTGGCAACGGTATTGGCTAAATTATCCAATTTTATACCCGAAGGTGGTATTTGGATGAGTACGCAGCGCCCAGAATGGAATGATGCCAATAATGCATTAGTGGGTAATGGCGTCTCAATGGTTACCTTATATTACCTAAGACGATTTTTAAACTTCTTCGACGAGCTATTCAAAAAATCAACGTTAAAAAAAGTAGCTATTTCTGTGGAATTGGCTAAGTTCTTCAAACAAGTAGTCGCTACTTTTGATAATAATCAACACTTATTAACTGATTCAATCAATGATAGTGACCGAAAATTAATTTTGGATGCTTTAGGACAAGCAGCTAGTAATTATAGAACACAAATTTACCAACATTCTTTTTCAGGTAAAAAGAAGAATGTTAGCCTTAAAAAGCTACAAAAATTTGTCACTTTAAGTTTACAATTCTTAGATCATTCTATTGAAGCCAATAAGAAAAAAGACAATTTATACCACGCTTATAACTTAATGACGGTTGAGAATGACCGTGAAGTGTCTATTTCTTATTTAAGTGAAATGTTAGAGGGACAAGTGGCTGTTTTAAGTTCAGGCTATTTATCTTCCAAAGAAGCACTAGCAGTTTTAGACGCCTTAAAAAGCAGTAAATTATTTAGAGCAGATCAATATAGCTATATTCTTTATCCAAATAAAGACTTGCCTGGTTTCATTGCCAAAAATAACATTCCAAGCAAACGAGTGGCTAAAAGCAAGTTACTTAAGCAATTAGTAAAAGCAGGAAATACACAGATAATCGAGCAAGATGTAAAAGGTCAATATCATTTTAATGGCAACTTTAGAAATGCCAATGATTTAAAGGTTCAACTAGATCAATTAGCCAACTCAGAACATGGGGCAGTCGTTAAAAAAGATAGCGATTTAGTGCTGCAAATCTTTGAGGAAGTATTCAACCATAAGGCATTTACGGGTCGATCAGGTACGTTCTTCGGTTACGAAGGGCTTGGGTCGATATATTGGCACATGGTGTCTAAATTGCAATTAGCGGTACAAGAATGTTGTTTAAAAGCAATTGCAGCAAAAGAAAGTAAGTCGATAATTGGCAGATTGATGGAGCATTATTATGAAATCAATGCAGGTATTGGCGTGCATAAATCACCGCAACTTTACGGTGCTTTCCCAACCGATCCTTATTCGCATACTCCCGCAGGAAGAGGTGCTCAACAGCCAGGAATGACGGGGCAAGTGAAGGAGGATATTTTATGTCGATTTGGCGAATTAGGTGTTTTTGTAAAAGGAGGACAGCTACATTTTCAACCAACCTTACTAAGAAAGGAAGAGTTTTTGACAGCTCCTGCCAATTTTGATTATGTAGATGTAACAGGCAATAATCAGCAGCTAAGTTTAGCAAAAGGAAGCCTTTGTTTTACTTATTGTCAAGTACCTGTTGTTTATCAAATTTCGGTTAAAAGTGGCATGGAAGTTAAATTCCAGAATAAACAAGTTGCTACCTTTAAATCACCAAACTTAGATACAGTCACTAGTCAACAAATTTTTGAAAGAACCCGTGAAATCGTTCAAATTATTGTTAAAATCAAAGAAACCACATTGAAATGATTAAACCATCATTTATTAAGGCAAGTGGACTATTAATAACCGCTTGTTTCTTATTCCTATTCTGTTCTGGATGTAGTAATGAATCAGCCCCAGTAAAAGAAGTTGCTCCATCGGTGACTAAAACGATAGAAGCATCTACGCCTGAAGCCATTTTAGGCAACCCAAAATATTTAGCAATTTCTTATGGTGGTTACCGTCAAAATAGCCGGGATGTCCAACCTACAATAGCTGAATTAAAGGAAGATATGAAAATCCTTTCGGCGATGGGCATTGGCATCTTGCGAACGTATAATGTGCATTTAGCACAAGCAGCGAACCTTTTGGAGGCTATTCAGCAGTTAAAAAAAGAAGACCCTACTTTTGAAATGTATGTAATGTTAGGTGCTTGGATTAATTGTGAAAATGCGTGGACAGAAAAGCCTAACCATGAAGCAGAAGATGAGGCAGGAAATACCAAGGAAATTGAAACAACGGTTGCCTTAGCCAATCAATATCCAGACATTGTAAAAGTCATTGCAGTTGGTAATGAAGCGATGGTGCATTGGGCGGGTAGTTATTTTGTTCGACCTGGTGTCATTTTAAAATGGGTAAATCATTTACAAAATTTACAAGAAAATAATCAACTCCCTAAAGATATTTGGATTACGAGTTCCGATAATTTTGCCGCTTGGGGCGGTGATGGTTCAGAATATCACGTCGAAGATTTAGAAAAATTGATAGCAGCAGTAGATTATATCTCTCTACATATTTATCCAATGCATGAGACACATTACAAACCAGAATTCTGGGGCGTCTTTGAAGGAGAAGAAAATTTATCAGATGAAGCAAAAATAGCCGTAGCCATGGATCGTGCTAGAGATTTTGGTATTGCTCAATATGACCAAACCAAGGCGTATCTTAAAAGTATAGGCATTGAAAAACCCATTCACATCGGAGAAACAGGTTGGGCAAGTTCTTCTAATGGGTTTTATGGCCCTGGCGGCACCAAAGCAACGGATGAATATAAAGAAGGCATCTATTATCAATTGATGAGAGATTGGACGGCACAAAATAAAATGGCATGTTTTTATTTTGAAGCCTTTAATGAAAATTGGAAGGACGAGAAAAATGTTGGTGGTTCAGAAAATTTCTTTGGCCTTTTTACGATTAATGGACAAGCGAAATATGCCCTTTGGGATATAGTGGATCAAGGTGTTTTTGAAGGATTAAATAATCGGGGAAATACAGTAACCAAAACATTTGGTGGGGATAAAGCAGTTTTGCTAAAAACAGTAAAACTACCACCTAACAAAAAAAAAACGATAGAAGTACACTAAAGTAGCTTGGGCTTCCAGTCCGAGTAGGAATCAAACATGAAGCTGCTCAGGCTAGAAGACTAAGCTACTTATTAATCAAGGTGAATAAGTTCGCCGATACAAAACGAAAAGAAATGACACAACAAAAAACGGGAGCCGTAAATCAAGTACCATTTGGACAAAAGGTGGCATTTGGATTAGGCATGTTAGCCAACCAAATGTTCCCAGCAGCACTTGGTATTTTTATGGTAGTTTTAGTACAAGATTTAGGCTTTCCTCCTTTCCTATGGGGTATTTTATTTTTTCTACCTCGTATTTTTGATTGCTTTACGGACCCTATCATGGGCTTTATTTCCGATAATACGAGATCCAAATGGGGGCGACGAAGACATTACGTGTTTGCTGGTGCAATTATCATGGGGGTGTCCTATTTTTTCATGTGGCAGTTATACCCAGAAAATAGTCTAATGTATAACTTCACCTACTTCTTAATTTGGTCAATTGTCTTCTATTTAGGCATAACCATATTTGGTGTCCCTTATGTAGCTATGGGATACGAAATGAGTGATGATTTCCATGAGAGAACCAATATTATGGCAGTTGCCCAATGGATTGGTCAATGGGCATGGGTGATTGCTCCTTGGTTTTGGGTTATTTTGTATGAACCAGAATGGTTTGCGGATGCTGCGGCAGGCTGTAGAGAATTGTCTATTTGGGTCGGTGCCTCTTGTATGCTTTTAGCAATGGTGCCTGCCATTTTTATAAAAAGTGAATCTACCCTAGATGATACAAGTCTTATGCCCCTAAGTATGCAGAACATAGGGAGTAGTTTAAAGGAAATTTTTGCAGGTTTTAAAGATGCTTTTCAAAATACACCATTTAGAAAATTATGCGTCGCCACCTTTTTTATCTACAATTCTTTTTATTCCATTGCCGCCTTTTCCTTTTTTATTATTGTTTACCATATGTTTGATGGCGATGCTAGTGCAGCAGGGGTTTGGCCTACACTTCATGGTAGTATTGGTGCATTGGCCACTACCTTTATTGTGATACCGACCATTACTTATATGTCAAAAAAGATGGGAAAAAAGAAGACCTTCCTTATTTCTCAAGGCATCTCTATTATTGGGTATATTATGTTTTGGTTCTTATTCGTACCAGGCCAACCTTATTTATTTTTGATCGCCCTTCCATTTTTCTCTTTTGGAATCGGCGCACTTTTTACCCTAATGATGTCTATGACAGCAGATGTTTGTGATTTGGATGAATTGAATACGGGTAAGCGAAGGGAAGGTATTTTTGGTGCTATTTATTGGTGGATGGTGAAATTTGGATTTGCTATAGCAGGATTATTGAGTGGTTTATTTATGGGATGGGTCGGGTTTACTCCTGATGCCGCTGTACAACCAGAAGGCGCTGTAACAGGTATGCGGATGTTTTATTCTGGCTTTCCAATTGTTGGAACCCTACTAGCTATGTGGGTGATGAGGGATTATGATTTGACGGAAGAAAAGGCAATGGAGATTAAAGCACAATTAGATTTAAAAAAGGCGGGTTAGTAATTGTTTTTTTGTGATTGGTGACTAGTTGGTTTCCATAAATTGGCTTAGTTTTGCACCTATTCCTGGATAACTTCCCGTTATCCAGTAATTTTAATTGAAACTCTGAAATTTTCCAGTAATAGGAAATTACTGGAAAATAGAATGCTTAGAACTACACAAAATGACCAATAAAGAAATCGCCAACGCCTTTCAAGACCTTGCCAAAATCATGGAATTGCATAAGGAGAATAAATTTAAAATTCGTTCTTATTCAAGTGCCTATATTACCCTAAGAAAATTAGGAACGCCGTTAACTGAAATGTCCGATGCGGAGATTAATGATTTAAAAGGCATTGGAAAAGCCATTAGTGGAAAAATTCGGGAATTGCTCGATAATGGGGAAATGGCGACCTACCAAAAGTATGCGGATAAAACGCCTGCTGGCGTGATGGAAATGCTCAAAATCAAGGGATTTGGGCCTAAGAAAGTCGAAGTGATTTGGCGAGAAATGGAGATTGAAACGATTGGGGAATTATTATATGCCTGTGTAGAAAACCGGCTAATTGAAGCCAAAGGATTTGGGCAAAAAACGCAAGAAGATTTACGACAAAAATTAGAATACTATTTAAAAAGTAAAGATTCCTTCCATTTTGCTTCCTTAAAAACAGAGGCGAATGAATTATTGGCTAGTCTAAAAGCGCAATTACCTACTACGCAAATTGAATTAACTGGAGCTATCAGAAGATTAAACCCAATTTTGAATAGTATCGAAATTTTAGTGGCGACAGATGAAGATATTTCCACTATTTTTAACGAAGAAAAATTCATTTTACAAAGCGAAGAAAAAGGCGCATATCAAGTCAAAACAGAACATGGTACGCCTGTGATTATTTACCATTGTGCGGCCAATGAATTTGGGTCTAAACAGTTTTGGTTTTCTGGTAATAAACCCTTTATTGATGCCTTTTTAGAAAAGTCTCCTAATAAGACGTTCAAAGGTATCGCTACAGAAACTGCTATTTTTGCAGCCGCTTCCCTACCCTATATTGTTCCCGAATTAAGAGAAGAATCGACGATATTGGATATTGCTAAAGCAGGCAATTTACCGACCTTAATTGAAGAAAGTGATATTAAGGGCGTTATTCATAGTCACACTACTTATAGCGATGGACTAAATACGGTGAAAGAAATGGCGAACTATAGCAAATCTCTTGGCTATGAATACATTGGCATTACCGACCACTCTAAATCTGCTTTTTACGCCAATGGGTTAAAACCAGCTAGATTGCATCAACAATGGGCAGAAATTGACCAACTCAATCAAGTGTATGGCGATGATTTTAAAATATTAAAGGGCATCGAATCCGATATTTTAAATGATGGTTCACTAGATTATGACGAAGATATTTTAAAGCAATTTGATTTTATTATTGCTTCTGTGCACTCCAATTTAAAAATGGGTGAAGCGAAAGCCACCAATAGGTTGGTCAAAGCCATCGAAAATCCCTATACCACCATGTTAGGGCATCCTACTGGCCGCTTATTATTGTCAAGAGAGGGCTATCCGATTGATCATCCAAAAGTCATTGATGCTTGTGCTGCCAATGGCGTTTATATTGAGCTGAATGCTCATCCTTACCGGCTAGATTTAGATTGGACTTGGATACCTTATGCTTTGGAAAAAGGGGTAAAAATTTCGATTAACCCTGATGCGCATAGTACGAAAGGGATTCACGATATTCACTATGGCATTTTGGCTGCTCGAAAAGGCATGTTGACGAAGGAAATGTGTGTGAATGCATTGGGGCTTACAGATTTTGTGAAGGCTATTCATAAGTGATTGAATTGGCTATGGGCTAATGGCAAAAGGTGAAGGTTAGGAACTCATAAGTTGCTTCCCTTCGCCCTTAGTCTTCAACTCTTAGCCAAATAGTTGATTATTCTTTTATCACCCAGTATTTGACATTTTGAATTGAAGTTGAGCTTGAAGCTGAAAATTATTAATTCCCTTCTTTCGCTCGCAACATTTGCAATAATTCTTGTACCCGCTTATCTTTTTGAATCAAAGTATACCGAAGGGTCTCCATTTGACGTTCTTTATCTTCCAATTCTAGTTGTTTTTTGGCTAAGTTTTCTTCCCAATATTGCTTTTCGCTCGCTGACCCGCTTCCGATCTGTTTATTATTGGCAATCAGGGTATTATATCGATTGGCTAAATCTTCGTAATTTCGATTCAAGCTATTAAAACTAGCTTTTAGCTCTACAATTTCTGCTTGCGCTTTGTCGTAAGCTAATTTATCTTGTCGACTCTTTGTTCGTAAATCTCGATTCTCTTCATCCTGACTGGTTAGGCGTTGGTTTTCTTGTTCTAAGTATTCTTTGACTTGGACCAACTCTTTATACTTATCAGAACTCACACAACTGAATAGCACACAGCATAATAATAAAGGGAGTAATAATTTGTATTCGTTTCTCATAATCGTAATTTATGAATGTTACCCATCTTACGTACCTACGGCACGAAAATAGAAGAAGTTTATAGATATATTTCTAAATTTTTGTAATAATTAAGTTTCTGAAGGTTTATTCATCATGCCCTTCGCAAAAGTATTCAATAATAATAAGGCAAAAATATAAAGTCCAATTCTACCAATCAAATCACCCCATTGTACATAAAAAGTTTTGGTATCATTGAATTTTATATTTCCACGAATAGCAGTTGCCTCTTCATAATTAGTCGCTTGTAGAATATCTCCTTTTTGATTGATAAAAGCAGAAGTTCCTGTATTCGCAGAACGGGCAATGTCTTTTCTAGTTTCGATCGCTCTTAAACTAGCAAATTTTAAATGTTGTTGATAGCCTGGCGTATCATCCCACCAACCATCATTGGTAATAATAAAAATCGCATTGGCACCATGTCTGACATAACCTGTAAAAAATTCGCCATAGACAGATTCATAACAAATTGCTGCACCCACTTTTCCTGTTTTACTAGACAATGGCGTCCGCAATGCTTGTGTTCCTGCCCCTGCAACGGTTCCACCTAATTGGTTGACGATCGGTTCTACAAAAAAGAAAAGCCATGGATATGGGAATATTTCTGCCCCCGGTACAAAACGCCCTTTTTTATAAAATTGAATCTCCTTGCTATTACTTTCTAATTGTACGGCCGCATTATAAGATTCCCAACTAAAAACTTTGCCTGTTTTTTTATCTGTTTGTCTGCGGATAGAACGGCGTTCAGGCACTTCTTTTCTAAAAACTTTGTAAGCATCTACCCCCATTACCAATTTTAAATTCGGGTAATCGTCTATCAAAATTTGGAGTTTTTCAAAAACAGGTAATTGCCACATCCGATCTTGATCTATGCGATCAAAACTGGTTTCAGGAAAAACGAGATATTCGGTATTTTCGGTTAATTTGCTTTTAGACAAGGTCAAAAACTGGTCTAATTGGACAAATTTAGAGACTTCAAATTTTTGATAATGGGGTTCATAATTGGGTTGCACCACCACTATTTCTACTTCTTTTCCTTCTGGTACATAAGTATTATATCGCCAAAGTGAACCAATAATAGGTACTACAATTAAAGCGCCAATTTTAGCATAATTCGACCAATCTACATTCGTTTTTTCTTGCCATAAAGGGTTGGCTATCCATCTAAAAATCAAAACATTAAGCAACAAAATCCATAGAGACCCACCAAATACACCTGTATATTCATACCATTGCACCCAACTAGGATATTGCGCAAAACTATTTCCCAAGGTCAACCAAGGCCAAGATATTTCCCAACGTAGATGTAAATATTCCCAAGTCAACCAATTGGCGATAAAGGCCATATACATAAAGTTACGGGGCATCACTTTTCTGGTCTGATGAAAGAGCACAAAAGGAACACTCATAAACGCCGAATTCAACCAGATAGCAATAAAACTTGCAGCAAAGGAAGAGGCGTTGGCGACCCAATAAGTGGCGATAATATTCCACACCACGAAGGCATGGTAACTGTATTTAAATACTTCCCATTTTGAAGGCGCTTCTCTTGAATCGGCTATCTCCTTTTCAATCATCAATAAAGGCACAAAACCAATAAACATCAAAGGGGTCAAGGGAGAAATTGGGAAACCAAATCCTAAGAACAAACCACTTAGCGTTGACAATGCTAAAAATCGACCCTTTTGTGGTAATTTGGTATAATGATCGGCTAAGGCAATCATGAAAAATGTCCAAATTGCGGTAAAAAAAACAAGTGGTCGATGCCCCCATAACGGTAAATTCCACATTTGATAGCCACAAATAATGGTAGCTAATGCCAAAAGGATTAAGATGGGAAGTTTATATGGAATAATAGAATTTTTCAAATTTTATTGGATTTCTTTATTGAGTAGCGGATAAAAATTTTATTGGATGACTAGTCTTGATTTTCGCCACGGCCCCGCCCGCATGCGCAGGCGTGCTGGTTTTAAACCCAACAGACAATAATTTTTCTGATTATTTTCCATTACTGTGTAAATTGATTGCTGCTAAAATAAATCAATTCTTTCTCCATATATCAATGGTTCTGATAACGCTTTATCGATAAATTCTAAATGAATCACTCGCCTATTCAAGTTATTAGCCGTTCTTTTAGACGCATGATATAGAAGTGGTTTCATGACTAAGACACCTCCCCTTTTTACTTCACAAATAACTGGTTTTTCTTGGGCAATAGCTAATTTTTCGCCAATTCCATTTTTGTGAGACGCAGGAATTACTTGTAAAGCACCGTTCTCTTTGGTACAATTATCTAAATGTATTCGAATCGTTAGGATATTTTCTAAAATTTCTACAGGCGGATGTACATAATTTATCCCTTTTTTTAATCGCCATTTTGAAAAGCCCCTCACTTTTTCTTTTTGCGCTGTGACAATGGTTAAGTCTTGGTGCCAAGGAACAATCCAATTAGCAGTCGGTGGTTTATCAAAATAAATAGCTTTGATTAGGAAATAGTCTTCCCCAAAATCTTCTTTGACAAAGCATTTAAAATTTTCTGTAAAAATAAGTGGTATGGCCAATGGAACAATTTTCAGAAATTGACGAATGGCAAAAGTATTTTCTGCTTTTTGAGCCTTATCAATAGCTGCTAATAATGCATCTATTTCTTGGTTAGAAAAAAGCTTATTCTTGATTACAAAACCATTATCATTTAATTCTTGTCTAATTTTTTTGGACAGGTTTAGCGTCGAATCTTTTGCAACAGCCATTAGTTAATTGAGTTTATACCTAATACTCTACATTAGAATTAACAAAAAATCATTTTGAAATACCGTAACTTGGAAATTATTAAAATTAATTAAATCTATGGTTTTGAAATATTTGTTTCCATCGAAAAATTTGTAGGGGCAATCCCCACAAGTATACCGACTGTCAAAAAACGCACATTATTTTCTGAACCTCAAGCATTTCCAAAAAATATTTCTGTTGGAAATGAATTGCCAAGTTACGCTTATCTTACAAACGCCAATCTATCGCCCCCAATCCTTTTTCTTCTAAATAGGCATTAGCCTGAGAAAAATGTTTGCTACCAAAATAAGCACCTCCCGCCAATGGAGAAGGATGTGCAGCTTTTAGTACCAAATGCTTACTTTCATCAATTAATTCCCCTTTGGCTTTTGCAAAATTCCCCCAGAGCATAAAAACAATATTTTCTCTTTCTTTCGCAATTAATCGAATAACGGCATCAGTAAATTGTCCCCAGCCTTTTTTTAAATGGGAACCCGATTTTCCTGCTTCTACCGTCAAGGCTGCATTTAATAAAAAGACGCCTTGATTCGCCCATGCAGTTAAGTCTCCGTGATCCACAATAGGCAATCCTAGATCAGTATATAACTCCTTATAAATATTTTTTAAAGATGGTGGCGTTCTAATTCCTTTTGGGACAGAGAAAGATAAACCCATTGCTTGATTCGGCTTGATATAAGGATCTTGTCCTAGGATAACGACTTTCAAACCCTTTAAAGGCGTCGTATCGAAGGCATTGAAAATTAAAGAACCTGGGGGATAAATAGTCTTGCCTTTCGCCTTTTCCGCTTTTAAATACTGGATTAATGAACTAAAATAAGGTTGGTCAAATTCTGGTTGTAAGGCTACTCGCCAACTTTCTTCTATCTTTACTTTTGTAGTTCCCATTAATGATAAGCGATTTTATACTTGCTCTAGCTTCATTTTCTGTATCGACAGTTTTGATTTTTCAAACAAGTAATTGTGTGTAGTTAAAACCCCAAGATAGCAAGGAATCCAGGAAAAGTGAAATTTATTTCAGGATGAATTTTCATCAATTACTAACCCCAATAATGCATTAATAATTTGATTATTTAATGACCCTCTAAAACAAATTAAAAAATTTTAGAACTAAATCATCTCGTATTCGTTCACCCTACTAAATAGAATATGCTGAATTTTAATATTTTTCAAGATTTTTATACCAAATTTCCAATATTTTATAGTACCTTTCAATAGAAAAGTCGGATACTTCCAAATTTTTTAATCAATCACCTGATATTTGTATAAGAACACTTCAAAAGTTTCCTCCTGAGCAAATCTTAAAGCAAACACTAATTGTTTTACTATTTCAAAACTAAAAATAATCAACTTTTGATTCATTCTGAAAATAGCGGCAACGATACTGACCAACTGCGTACACATGAAAAAATTACAAAATACTTTCTTAGAAATTGAAGGACAACCGATTCCAGCAAAAATATATCAAGAATATCGAAATAATGTTCGGGTTTCTATTGGCAAAACCGCAGCTATTTTACGTTTGCCCATTCAAATGGACAAAAAACAGAAAAAGAATCAATTTGGTTGGTTTACTAGATGGGTAGAAAAGCAATTTGCAGGCAATGAAGCTTTACGGCAACGTTTCTTCCCTAAAATTTATACAACAGGAGATAAAATTACCGTTGGAGAACGAACTTATAAATTGGTCGTTACCTACGAGGATAGAAAAACATTTGGTGCCAACCTTAAAGATAATATTATTTACCTAAAATTGGTCAAGGGGGCTCATCCTTTGGCACTTAACAAAAGTATTAAAACACTTTTAAGTAGAGTGATTGGCAAACATTTTCACCCTCAGATTTCCCAAAGAGTTCAACAATTAAATCAACTCCATTTTCAAAAAGACATTAAAAGCGTAAACCTCAAATACAACTCTTCTAATTGGGGTAGCTGTTCCACTAGAGGCAATATCAATTTGTCCACTCGCCTATTATTTGCTCCAGATGATGTTATTGACTACGTGATCATCCATGAATTAACCCATTTACTAGAAATGAATCATTCTCCGAAGTTTTGGAAATTGGTCAAAGAAGTGATGCCTAACTATAAAGAAAAAGAAAAATGGTTAAAGGTAAATGGTAGTAAATGTGATTTTTAATTAAAATAAACGTGACAGTCTATCTGACAAAAAAAATTGAATCTCAACTAATTGTGACATTGAAAAATAACTCTGGCACAGAACTTGTTAGTGTTTTATAGAGGTGATACTATTGATTCCATTTGGTATTTCCTCTTTAAATTTACTTAGAGTAATAAACCTTCAACTACTTTTAACACCAACAACAGTACGAACAAATAATCAAGCTTCTTTTTAATTTGGTTTATTTATCCCCCCTCTAATTTCTTTCAAGCTAAAAGGGAATTTAAAACTTAAGCAAATCACTAGCAATCCTCATTGCACCCAACACTACACTTTAGATTTAAATCACGATTATTTATTGTGCTTGTCCTTTATCCTTATGGTTCAAAGACAACTTTGTAGACCGCTATAATTTACTCCCTAAAAAATTACATGGTAGGTATTCTCATCAAAATAATGCTTCTTTTCATCATTATTTTACTTGTACTGTTTACAATTATATTCAATTTTTAGACAAGCGTCCTAATTTTCCCAATAGAATATTTTTTATTTCTTAGCAACAAAAAATAACGAACAACAAGTAGCCAGATTTAATCAAAGGAACATATATTTTTTTATAAACTATTTAAATTACTTATAAACAGCTAGATAATACCCCTTTAAAAAAACAGACCCAACCAACAAATAATCATAATTATCCTTGAAACGCATAACAATAAAACGTCATGCGATTTCATCTTTCTTCTTCCCCCTATTTTTAAGTAATGTGGCATGAATTTGGAAATGTATTTTAATTAAGAATTAAAGGAAAACTCAAAGAATTTCATTCTAAAAAGAGGCTATTCTCGCTAAAGCTCACTCTTTTCGGGATATTATTCCGTCATATTTGACTGGACTAATATTAATTTTCCTTTTATGTTCATTCCCTAGTTAGTACTAATTTCTACACATTTTTAGGCCCAAGAGAAAGTACAAAAGATGACTTTAATCACAAAATCTGCCGAAAAACGGCTAAGGTTTTTGCTAAGTTTAGTTTCGATTATTCTTTGCATTAATTCTAGCTATGGAGAAAACGATTTAAGAAATGGTTCAAAAAGATTGATTCCTGCACTTGAAGTGTCTTCCACACTTCCGAGCATTAATGTTCCTGCCTCTTCCTTTGTTATGGAAGATACGGTATGCACTTCCATAATCCAAGATACCTTCTATGTTAATAGCCTTCCTTTTATAGATACCTATAGTTGGACCGTTCCTACAGGTGCTAATATCACGAGCACCATTGGGGACACGATGATTATTGTCGATTGGACGAATGCGGTATCGGGCTTAGGAGATATTTGTCTTGAAACCATGAATAATTGTGGGACAAGTACACCTACTTGTTTTCCTATTAGGGTTCTTGTTTGCAATGAAATGCCTCAAGCGGTTGATGATGTCCGTTCTACGCCCGCAAATGTTGCTATCCTCATAGATGTTCAAGAAAATGATTCCGATCTAGACAATGATCCCTTAACAACAGGGCTCGATTTATCTGATTCTCCAGCTAATGGAACGGTAACTATTATCAATAATGACATCCAATACACCCCGAACCCCAATTTCACGGGTGTAGATGAATTCCAATATTTCATTTGTGACAATGGTAATCCTATGTTTTGTGATACGGCTAAAGTAACCGTTACGGTAGAAAATAGCCCTCCAACTGCCAACCCAGATGAAGTTAGTACGCTTGCAGGCACACCTGTTACAATTCCTGTTCAAGATAATGATACCGATCCAGAGAATAATGATTTAGTCACTTCTTTAAATCCAAATACCCCCCCAACTCAAGGAACAGTCACTATTAATGGAGATGATATAATATATACACCGAGTCCAACCGCTACTGGAAGTGACGAATTTGGGTATATTATTTGTGATAATGGCAATCCGAGTAAATGCGATACCTCGATCGTAACCGTCAATTTTGATAATCAAGCGCCTATCGCAGTTGATGATAGAGATACGACTTTATCAAATCAAGCTATTCTACTTACGGTACAAAATAATGATTCAGACCCTGAGAATAACGATTTAACGACTATTTTAGCTTCACTAACCCCTCCAACAGCTGGAACCGTTGCTGTTATTGGAGCTAATATTCAGTATACACCAAATACAAATTTCACAGGTACTGATAATTTCGAATATATTATTTGTGATGATGGGACACCAAGTAAATGTGATACCGCAAGAGTTGATGTAGTTGTATTAAATGAAGCACCTGTTGCCGTCAATGACTTAACAGCTACTCAATCAGGCGTTCCTATAACTATTCCTGTACAAGATAACGATAAAGATCGGGAAAATGGCGTACTCACAACTACGCTAGATCCTTCTAATAGTCCTACCAATGGTACGATGGTTGTCAACGGAATAGGCATTATTTATACCCCTGGAACTGGTTTCTCAGGTACAGATAGTTTTAATTATATTATTTGTGATGACGGCAATCCAATACTTTGCGATACCGCAACGGTAACCATAAGTACTGAAAATCAACCTCCTATAGCAGTAGCGGATACGTATGTAACGCCTTTTGAAACGGCTATTCGATTGGATGTGCAAGATAATGATACAGACCCAGAAAATGGTCTTTTAGTTACTTCGTTAAATCCTAGTTTTCCACCTACCAACGGGACTGTTTCTATTTTAAATGGAGATAGCCTATTATATACTCCAGCCACCA
Organism: Saprospiraceae bacterium; assembly: GCA_965277445.1. GTDB lineage: Bacteria > Bacteroidota > Bacteroidia > Chitinophagales > Saprospiraceae > JAFMDF01. Next base: position 3,015,207 of record CBDICY010000013.1, read on the forward strand.
ATTTTATTGGTACAGATCAATTTGGCTATATTATTTGCGATAATGGGATACCGTCTCTTTGCGATACAACAACTGTTACTGTAACGGTACCAAATGACCGACCAATCGCTATGGATGATAGTAATACTACCTTAGAAGATATACCTGTGAATGGTACTATTTTGGGCAATGATATGGATCCAAATGGGCATGATTTGGTGCTAAACCTTATTTTAATCAGTAGCCCAGAAAATGGAACTATTAATTTAAATCCAGATGGTTCTTATACCTATACTCCAAGTGCTAATTATCATGGTACAGATGCATTTACCTACCAAATCTGTGATGGTCAAACGCCAAATCTTTGCGATACAGCAGAAGTTTTAATTACCATTTTACCAGTAAATGATGCACCAATAGCCCTCGACGACACGAATACCACTAGTGAAGAAACTCCCGTTAATGGTAGTGTTTTACCAAATGACACGGATGTAGAAAATAATAATTTAACGGTTAGTACTACCCCAGTTGACCAACCTGATAATGGAACATTGACCCTAAATCCTGATGGTACTTATACTTATACGCCCAATCCAAATTTCGAGGGAACAGATTCTTTCCAATATGAAGTTTGTGATGATGGTTCTCCAACAGCTTGTGATACCGCAATTGTAACCATTACCGTTAACCCTGTTAATGATCCACCAATGGCAATGGATGATCCATTTACAACGGACGAGGATATGCCGGTGACAGGAAATCTATTATCGAATGATACCGATCCAGACAATGATGATTTAACGGTTAGTACTACCCCAGTTGACCAACCTGATAATGGAACTTTAATTTTGAATCCAGATGGTACTTTTACATATACGCCAGATCCAAATTTTGAAGGTACAGATACTTTCCAATATGAGGTTTGTGATGATGGGACGCCTCCAGCTTGTGATACCGCAACTGTAACTATTACAGTTAATCCAATAAATGATGCACCGATTGCAACAGATGATGGATTTCCATTAGAAGAAGATATGATTTTAACGGGTGATTTGCTCATTAATGATTCCGATCCAGATAATGATCCGATTACCGTTACCACTATTCCTGTAGAAGACCCTACGAATGGTTCGGTCATATTAAATTCAAATGGTACGTTTACTTATGTGCCCAATCCAGCATTTAATGGTCGAGACACCTTTCAATATGAAATCTGCGATAATGCCACCCCTAAACTTTGTAATACGGCGCAAGTAGTTATTGCAATTGACCCAGAAAATGATCCGCCAGTTGCAGTAGATGATATTGTAGTTGCCCCTGTTAACGAACCAGCTATGGGGAATTTATTAACCAATGACTTTGATCCAGAAGGAAATAACATAACGGTTAATACAACTCCAGTTGAAGCACCAGAAAATGGGATATTAACCATAAATCCAGATGGCACTTACACTTATACACCTGATCCTAATTTTGTCGGAGAAGATAGTTTCCAATATGAAATTTGTGATGATGGTATTCCACAAACTTGCGATACTGCAACAGTTGTCATTTATATTATAGAGGATAATTCGGGCGTTAATGATCCACCAGTTGCGGTTAACGATAATTTTGTGACAGATGTCAATAAACCCATCATTGATGTCAATTTATTAACCAATGATGTTGATCCTGATGGAGATGATTTAATATTAAATACCGCACCAATTAATCAACCCAGTAATGGAACGGTCTTCATTAATCCAAATGGTAATGCCACTTATACCCCTACTACTGATTTTATTGGGGAAGATGTATTTACATACAGAATTTGTGATAATGGAATCCCTATCTTATGTGATACGGCGACGGTAAATATTACAATTCTACCTGCTGCTCTATTAGAAAACAGTACCTATGCGAACGATGATGCTGGCTTAACTTATCAAGATGTACCATTAATGGGCATTTTAAATGATAATGATAATGACCCAGAAGGAGATACTCAAATTTTACAAACTACACCAATAACTAATCCTAGTAACGGAACAGTTACCCTTAATCCTGATGGAACTTTTGAGTATGTGCCTAACCCAAGTTATGTAGGGGCAGATTTATTTGTGTATCAACTTTGTGACGATGGTACACCTGTAGCTTGTGATGAAGCAACCGTTTACCTAACCGTTTTAGTGCGAAATACGGCGCCTTATGCAATTGATGATGTCAACGTTATTCCTAAAAATGGAATGGCAGACGGTGATTTATTAGCCAATGATTTTGATTTAGATGGCGATAACATTGTTGTAAATACCACGCCTATTGGAACGGTAGAGAATGGAGCACTAATGATTAATCCTGACGGCACTTATACTTATTCGCCTAATACTGATTTTGTCGGAGAAGACGTTTTCACTTATCAAATTTGTGATGATGGCTTACCCGTCATGTGTGATACCGCAACCGTAACGATAGAAATTGTAGATAATAACCTAGCCGTTAATGATCCACCAGTTGGGGTCAATGATGTCTTTGTTACTTTAGTGAATACAAATGTTGTAAGCGATTTAATTGGGAATGATTTTGATCCTGATGGAGATAATATTACCATTAATACAACACCAACTAGTCAACCAGATAATGGTACAGTAACCATTAATGCAGATGGGACTTTTGAATATATTCCTGACCCTAACTTTACGGGAGATGATTATTTCAAGTACCAAATTTGCGATGACCAAACGCCAAGTCTTTGTACAGAAGCAACGGTGAGTATTACCATGATTCCAGCTTCTGGTATTAACCTCACTTTTGCCAATGACGATGTGGCCAACACGACCGAAGATATGCCTGTTAGTGGTGATTTATTGGCGAATGATACAGACCCAGAAGGACATACACAAACCATCAACCCAACCCCTACCGTTGCTCCAGAAAATGGAATCGTAATCATTAATTTAGATGGCACCTATACGTATACGCCAAACCCCGATTATTTCGGTGCTGATCAGTTTACTTACATAGTTTGTGATAATGGCACACCATCCGCTTGTGATGAAGCCGCAGTCCGACTTAATATTCTCCCAGAAAATGATCCACCTGTTGCAATTGATGATATTTTAGTGACGGCTACTAATGAACCAGCAATGGGTGATTTATTGGCAAATGATTTCGATGTAGAGGATGATGAGGTTACGCTTAACACTACCCCTGTTGACGAACCAGACAATGGTACCGTTAACATCAATCCAGATGGTACATATACCTATACGCCTGATCCAAACTTTGCAGGAGAAGATAGTTTCCAATACGAAATTTGTGACAACGGGATGCCGCAAAGATGTGATACGGCTACGGTGGTTATCTATATTATTAACGACAATATTGGAGTAAACGATGCACCAATAGCCATCAACGATAATTTTGTTACCAATGCCAATGCACCTATTATTGATGTCAATTTATTAACCAATGATGTTGATCCTGATGGAGATATGATTGCGATTAATGTAACGCCTATCAATCCACCAAGCAATGGCATTATAGGCATTAATGCAAATGGGTTCGCAACCTATACTCCTGCTACCGATTTTATCGGTACAGATGAATTCACTTATCAAATTTGTGATGATGCTACCCCAAGTCTGTGTGATACGGCAACGGTGAATATTACAATTTTACCAGCCATTAATACGCCAAATAGCACTTATGCGAATGATGATGCAGGTATTACCTATCAAGATGTACCGCTAACAGGCATTCTAAATGATAACGATAATGACCCAGAAGGAGACAATCAATTTTTACAAACTATGCCTATCACTAATCCTAGTAACGGGACGGTTACCCTTAATCCTAATGGAACTTTTGAATATGTACCTAACCCAAGTTATGTAGGTGCAGATTTATTTGTTTACCAACTTTGTGATGACGGTACGCCTGTCGCTTGTGATGAAGCAACGGTTTACTTAACTGTTTTAGTGCGAAATACAGCACCATATGCAATTGATGATATCAATGTTATTCCTAAAAATGGAATGGCGGATGGAGATTTATTAGCCAATGATTTTGATTTAGATGGAGGTAATATCAGCGTAAATACTACGCCTATTGAAACCGTAGACAATGGAACACTAACGATTAATCCTGACGGCACTTATACTTATTCGCCTGATACTGATTTTGTCGGAGAAGACGTCTTCACTTACCAAATTTGTGATGATGGCTTGCCTGTTATGTGTGATACCGCAACCGTAACAATAGAAATCGTAGAAAATAATTTAGCTGTCAATGATCCACCAGTTGGCGTCAATGATGTCTTTGTTACTTTAGTAAACACAAATGTTGTAAGTGATTTAATCGGAAATGACTTTGATCCTGATGGAGATAATATTGCCATTAATACTACACCAACTAGTCAACCAGAAAATGGAACGGTGACCATTAATCCCAATGGGATTTTTGAATATATTCCTGATGCTAACTTTACGGGAGATGATTATTTCAAGTACCAAATTTGCGATGACCAAACGCCAAGTCTTTGTACAGAAGCAACCGTAAGTATCACAATGATTCCAACTTCTGATATTAACTTCACTTTTGCTAACGATGATGTGGCCAACACTACTGAAGATACGCCCGTAAGTGGTGATTTATTAGCGAATGATACCGATCCAGAAGGACACAATCAAACGATCAATCCAACGCCTACCGTTGCACCTGAAAATGGAACGGTGACCATTAATTTAGAGGGAACGTATACGTATACACCAAAACATAATTATTTTGGGGCGGATCAATTTACCTATACTGTTTGTGATAATGGTACTCCGTCAGCTTGTGATGAAGCAGTAGTTAGAATCAATATTCAATCTATTCAAGATGGTCCCATTGCCAAAGATGATATTAATTTTACTTTAGAAAATACACCAGTTGCTGGTTTAGTATTGACCAATGATACAGACCCAGAAGGAGATGACTTAATTGTAAATACCACTCCTCTAAAAAATCCAGAAAATGGAACCGTTGTGCTTAACGCAGATGGTACTTATACGTATACGCCCGCTTTAGATTTTAGTGGAGAAGATAACTTTACTTATGTCGTTTGTGCCGATCAACTACCTGTTTTATGTGATACTGCGATAGTCTCTATTAAAGTAATTGGCATAAACAATCCAGAAAACAATCCGCCAGTTGGTTTAGATGATGTTAATTTTGGACTTGTTAATACACCTGTTTCTGGTAATTTGATTGCCAACGATAATGATCCAGATGGTGATCCATTTAATATTACTACCACACCTATTAGTACGCCAACAAATGGAACAGTCATTATAAATCCAAATGGAACTTATACTTATACACCTAATCCAGATTTTATTGGCGAAGATATTTTTGAGTATGAAATTTGTGACTTAGGTAACCCTGTTGCTTGTGATACAGCAAGGGTAAAAATAGAAATATTCCCGAATAGTGGTAATACCGTTTTTGCTAATGATGATGCCGCCATAGGACAAGAAGACAGTCCTATTTTAGGCGATTTACTAGCCAATGATTTTGATCCAGAGGGGAATAATATTTTACTTAATATTTTCCCGACAAAGTTACCACAACATGGTACCGTCACTTTAAATCCCAATGGTTCTTTTTCTTACTTTCCAGTAGCAGATTATAATGGTACGGATCAATTTGAGTATGAAATTTGTGATGATGGAACGCCAGTAGCTTGTAATGTGGCAACTGCTTATTTGACCATCTTACCCGTTGCAGATACTTTATGTGCCGAAGCATTACCTAAGCCAACTTTATTATCAAGTGGTGCCGTTTGTTTTACAGATGATATCCATTTATTCATCCAAGAAAATTATCCTCTATTTACTATTGAAAATACGGATTTAGATTTTGAGTTTACTTGGTTTAATAGCTTAGGAGACACCATAGCAACGACAACTGAACCAAACTTTACTATTGATGCTAATGATCCAATGGCTGTTTCACCTTTCACCGTTAAAGTAAAATTAGAAGATTGCATCTCAGATTTTGCAGACCCAATCAGCGTTGACATTACTCAATTGCCTACTGTCATTGCGACCGCTACAAGTGGATCACAGGGGGTTTGTGTAAATGGATCGACCCAACTTATGGCAACTACTGTTGAAGGAGCAACTTATATCTGGAGAGTAGCAGGAGATGTAACTATTATAGCAACTGAACAGAATCCAGTTATCAATAATATTCTTACTACGACTACTTATGAAGTGCAAGTTAAGCCTGCACTATGTGAAGTATTTACGACTGCTAGTATAACTGTTATCGTAAATGGTGGGCCAATAATCGCCCCAGAAGTAGCATCAGGTTCCTTAGTTTGTTTAGGAAGTTCTTTCCAATTGGAAAGTAATGCTAACGGTATTGCTCCGCTTACTTATAATTGGACAGGGCCAGATAAATTTACTTCCAATGCTGCTAATCCAATCATCAGCAATGCTAGTTTAGATAATTCTGGTACTTATACTGTAGAAGTTACAGACGCTAATGGGTGCTCCAACCGAGTAGACCTTACAGTAGACGCTATTTCTGCGGGACCAGAACAACCATTGACCAATAATAATTCTCCAGTTTGTATTGATGGAATAATCAACATTAATTTGCAAACACCTTATACAGGCAATTCTATAACTTACAATTGGATCAATGGATTAGGAAATACGGTTAGCACAGACAGAAACCTAAATCTTGCAGCGAATGATGTCAATGCCATAAGCCCATTTTTCTTACAAGTGACCATTGATGGTTGCCAATCTCCAAATTCAGCGTTAATCACCATAGATGTTCAAGACAAACCCATTGCACTTGCTACTTCGGCTAATAATACGATTTGTACGGGTGGAGAAATTCAGTTATTTGGTAATGCTGTCGCTTCAGCGACTTACGAATGGAGATTAATCAATGATCCAACAATTCTGTCTACTTTACAAAATCCTATTTTTAGAAATATTCAACAGGATACAGCTTACACCTTAACGGTTAGAAGTGGTGTTTGTCCCGATAAATACAGCTTAGATACCATTTCTATTAGTGTGAGTCCTAAGGCGGATTTTACTCCTAGCAAAATCTATAGTTTAAATGAAGATTGTTCCGTTTCGGATTTACAACTAAACGCAAATGTAATTGGGAGTACCGCTAATTTGACTTATCAATGGTCAGGTCCAAATGCATTTAGTTCTACTGAAGCAAATCCTACAATTCCAAACGTTACGGACGCATTCAATGGTGCCTATTCCTTGACGATCACGAATCAAAGTGGTTGTGCAACAACTAAGACCATTTTCATCAATGATCTACAAGGTAATCTTCCTAAACCTGTTATTACTGCCTTAAATACAGGTTGTACTTCGGATAATATTATCTTAGAAGCACCGATTTATGAAGGAAATAATCTGGTCTATACTTGGTTAAGAAATAACTTAGCGATAGGTTCTAATAGTCCTCAGCTCTTTATTGACGATGCTCGAAATGGCGTGCAATACAAAGTAGTCATTCAAGTAAACGGTTGTATTATTGAATCTGATAACTTCCGACCACTTGTTTTTGACCAACCAACGGTTGTAATTGCAGAGCATTCTCCAACCCTTTGTACAGATGGGAACGCAGATATTACTTTAAACGCAACAATTGCAGGAGGTCAAGCCCCATATGAAATTGTTTGGACTAGTACTACTGGTTTCCAATCTTTCAATGAAGATGCGACCATTATTAATGCCACTGAAGCATTATCAGGGACTTATTCTATTGAAATTATTGACCAAAATGGTTGTATTGCTAAGGCATCTACAGATGTAGATATTAAGGAAGCGCCGACTCAACCCATCGTTAATTTCAACAATCCTGTTTGTGAGGGGGCAATCACTACTTTAAGTGCATCTAATTACGAAGGAGTAAATGTTAACTATAGTTGGCAGGTGCCAGATACAACCAATATTAGTGGATTGAACTCAAGTGAGTTACTTATTTCCTCAATCAATCAAGATTTACATCAAGGACAATATACTTTATCTGTAGAAATTGATGGTTGTGTCAGTACTTCTGATCCAATTAATTTGGAAGTGATTCAGTTACCAACTATTCAACCGGTCGCTATTTATACCACAACTATTGATTGTGCAGAGAATAATTTGAATCTAAGAGCTAATCTAGCTTCCAATACTAACAATGTTACATTTGAATGGACTGGGCCTAATGGATTTATTTCCAATGCAGAAAATCCCGTTATTGTCAACGCTACCGAAGCGAATAATGGGCAGTACTTCTTAAAAATCACTAATAATGCAGGTTGTGTACGAAGTGAATCAACCAATGTCATAGATAATATTAAGGATGGCATCGCCCAACCAACTATTCAAGGAACAACCACCTTGTGTGAGGGCGAAACCATTCAATTAACTGCGCCTATTTATACTGGAGGTAGCGTCACATATTATTGGTTCTTCAATGATGGTCTTATTCCAAATGCGAATAATTTTGAATTGCTTATTCCACAAGCAACGACTGCTGCCCATCAAGGTAATTATAATGTTTTAGTAGAGGTAGATGGTTGTCAACGTTCCGCTACGCCTGTTGCCATTAATTTATTACCGATCCCTATTTTCAATCCACAAGCTATTTATGCTAGAACAGAAAATTGTACAGGTTCAAACTTAGCATTAAGAGCAAATATAGTTGGCAGTACTACAGGTTTAACCTTTGCATGGTCAGGGCCTAATGGCTATACTTCAAATGTGGAAAATCCAGTTATTGTCAACGCAACTGCTGAAAATAATGGACAATATACCCTATTGGTCACCAATAGTAATAATTGTTGGCAGCACCTAGCCACAAATGTGATTGAAGATATTAGTCCTGTCCTACCCCAGCCTATTATCCAAACCTCCAAAGCTGTTTGTGAAGGTGGTATAATGACCTTAACGGCACCTGTTTATACAGGAACAATGGTCAATTATACTTGGTTAGTCAACGGAGATACGCTTGCTAGGGCAAATACTAGCGAAATTACCATTGGCCCATTAGAAAATAATGGCGACGTTTATCAAGTTGAAGTAACGGTAGATGATTGTAAATTGATGTCAGAAGAGATTATACCAAATGTGTTACCAATGGGCAAGATTGCGCCTACTTATGAATTATCTGGTATATGTGAAGGAAACACTTTACAACTAAGGGCGAACAAAAGTAGTGCAGTTGGAACGATTACTTATCAATGGACAGGGCCGAATGGCTATATTTCCAATGCAGAAAATCCATTTATTGGTAATACGAGCGAACGATTTAATGGCACCTACACTTTGACCATTAGTACTTTAGCAGGATGTGAAACAAGTGAAAGTTTCACAATCTCAGAAATTATTGATGAGCCTGTCCAACCGACCGTTATCACCAACGGAACAGTTTGTGTTGGTGAAATGATTAATTTAAGTGTTCAAGAAACAAGTACGACCAATTCAGCTACTTATAGCTGGTTAAATGGGCAAAATGATACGATCGGAAAAGAACGTGCTATCTCCATAGCGGCGAATGATCCATTAGCTATTTCTCCTTATAAAGTTAATGTAACACATGGAAGCTGCGGATCAATTTCCTCTATTCCTGTTCGGGTAACGATACTTGACATACAGGCATTTGCCGTTAATAATAGTGGCCCTGTTTGTCAAGGATCGGAGGTGCAATTAATGACAACAGCCTTAGAAAATGCAACTTATACATGGACGGACGCAGAGACAGGAACAATAGTCTCCACCCTACAAAATCCAACTATTTTAAATATAGACACAACGACGACTTTTAACCTTACGGTACAAATTGCTGGCTGCGATAATAGTAGTACGGTAGCAACCACCGTAATTGTCAAGCAGCGACCAACAATTACCAATTTGTCGCCAACCTTGTCTATTTGTGATGGGCAGGATTTAATGTTGACGGCAACCAATGGGAATCCAATGGATCAAGCCATTACCTATACTTGGACAGGGCCTAATGGATTTAATTTTACCAACGAATCTACAGATAATACGTTCCCTGTAACCATTCCGAGCTTTTCTGCTAGTCAAGTAGGTGCTTATCAATTGACAATTGGGGGAATGGATAATTGTGCTTCCGAGAGTCGTTCCGTGGTAGTTGGATTGAATGATGAATTAATCACGGCTACGCTAGCAGCTGCAACTAATTTAGTTTGTGGTGGAGAAGCTATTTCCTTAACAGCTAGTACAGAGAATGGTCCCAACGTAAGCTACGAGTGGTATTTACAAACAGAATTAGGAGATTTATTACTCATCCGAGAAACAGCTACCCCAACGATGATTATTAGTAATGCTTCCTCGGCAAATTCTGGTGAATACTTAGTAAGAATTATTAAGGGAGCTTGCGTTTCTGGCTATTCCAATACTGCCGAAATAACCGTTTTAGATGCGACTTCTAATATCATGGCGAGTAATAATACTGATGAAGCAGCAAAAATTTGTGAAGGAGGCGTTATTCAATTAGCCGTTCCTTTCTTTGAAGGGGCTACCTACACTTGGTTTGGGCCAGCGGGGTATACTTCGGATAAAGCAAATCCAATTATTAGTCCTGCTACTACTTTGGCAGCAGGTGATTATTTTGCTATCATTTCTATCGATGGCTGTACAGGCATTACTTCCTCGGTGACAACTGTCTTTGTTAATCCACAACCAACGCAACCGACCATTATTAATAATGGCCCGATTTGTTCTGGAGAAACGCTTATCTTAGAAGTAAGTAGTGAATTAGGGTTTGGGGAAGAGGATGACTTAGTTTATGAATGGTATGATGCCTTTTCTAACGCTTTGATAAGAAGCACAACTGAATCTCAGTTAATCTTAACCAATGCAGCAGAAAATCAAAGTGGCCATTATTATTTACAATTAATTGCCAATGGTTGCAAAGCAGCAATATCTAATGAAACGGAAGTAGATATACTAAGTGCCTTCGATTTAATCGCAGATGCAGGAGATAATCAATTTTTATGTGCCGCTTCAACAGTTAATTTAACGGCTAATCCAATAACAAATGGAATGGGTGTTTGGTCTTCTCCAACGGGAGCAACAATTGCCGACCCTGCCCTAGCCAATACTACTGCAAGTAATTTACAAGCAGGCATCAATCAATTTATTTGGGCGGCTACGAGTAATCAATGTGCTACTCAATCTAGTGATACGCTAGAAATTGACGTAGAAATGGTGCCTGTAGATGTAGCCTTTGCTGGACTGTACAGAGATATATGTGAAACGGATGCCGTCACGCTTACTGCCACACCGCTTACCAATGCATTGGGTACTTGGACACAGTCTGTAGACCAAATAGCACAAGGAATTATTATTACTGACCCAACTAGTGCCTCATCTTCAATAGATGGATTAGAACCAGGTAATACCTATACATTTGTCTGGACTATCAGCGAAGCTGAATGTCCTAATTTTGCTACAGATACCGTACAATTAAGCATTAATGACATGCCCGCAGATAATGCATTGGTGAGAGAAGAATCCATCATTTTATGTGATGAAGATCAATTGACTTTGAATGCGGAAATCCCCACCTTCAGTATGGGGCAATGGTTTACAGAAAGTGGCGCAACCATCGCTAATCCGACCAACCCAAGCACCTTCGCAGAGAATTTAGATCCTGGCGAAAATGTATTTATTTGGGCATTGAGTAATGGCGCTTGTGAAAATTATTCTACAGATACCGTCATTGTACATTCCGAGCGAATGCCTATGATTAATGCGGACGCTTACGAAATCAATCTAAATGACACCTTGGATATGAATGTTTTAGAAAATGATGTCATTTCTGCCAATATGGCCATTCGATTTGTGGTAACCAAGTATCCTGATAATGGAGAATTAATCGAGGGCGAAGATGGTATCCTAACCTATAAGCCACAAAGTAATTTCTTTGGTTTTGATAATTTCCGCTATAAAGTATGCAGCCAATTATGTGAATCTCTTTGTGATACGGCTATCGTTACCATTGGGGTAACAGGTACGCAAGGTTCAGGGGAATGTCTTATTCCTAATGTAATTTCTCCAAACGATGATGGAAATAATGACTATTTCTTAGTCTCTTGTTTGGATCAATTCCCTGATAATGAATTGAAGATTTTTAATCGCTGGGGAGATAAAGTTTACGAAACTAGAAATTACCAAAATGATTGGGCAGGTACCCACAATAGGTTGCCCCTACCAGCAGGAACGTATTTCTATATGCTCAAACTCAGCGAAGACGGAGATCCACTTCAAGGGTTTATAACGATATTTAGGTAAGCGAGTTGCGAGTTACGAGTTACGGGTTGAACTAGGAGTATTTAATTTAATTTCAAGATTATAAAATTCAATATTAAATTAAAATACCAAAAATCAACTCGCAACTCGCAACTCGCAACCCAAAAACTCAATTTATGCGAATAATTTTTTACACTTTATTCCTCCTTTTTTTGTTAAACAATCAAGCTTGGAGTCAAAATGATCGACTCTACAGTATGTTTGTTTTTAATAAATTACAATATAATCCAGCCTATGCTGGTAGCGCAGACGCCTTAAATGTAGGCGCGCATTACAGGCATCAATGGCAAGGTCTCGATGGAGCTCCTAAGACCATAACCGCTTTTGCACATACGCCTATAATGGGTGGACGAAGCGGCGTTGGCTTATCCCTTGTTTCTGATGAAATTGGCATTTTTAATACGACTTATGCGAAAATAGATTACGCTTATCGGATAGCTTTTAAAAATGATACCAAACTTAGTTTAGGTATCAATGCACAGTTTGATTTTACTCGATTCGACTGGACCAAGGCAGAATTAATTGACAATATAGATTCGGCTATTCCATTTGGTGAACCTTCAGGAAATGCACTCAATGTGGGAGCGGGAATTTATTATGCTGGTAAAAACTTTTATGTGGGCGCTTCTGTGCCTAACCTCATGCGGAATGCCATTACGAGCTCGGCTTATGCAGGATTTGGGCAACTTAAAGACTTGAGAGCCCATTATTTAATGGCTGGTGTTGTTTTCAAAATTAATCCAAAAATTCATATTAAGCCTTCTTTCTTGGTCAGTTATGTAAAAAATGCACCAGCGGAAGTAGATTTTAACCTCAGTTTGTTATTTCTGGAATCATTTTGGATTGGTGCTAGTTATCGGTTGGATGAATCCGCCGATGCTTTCATACAATTTCCATTGACCCAACAATTGAAACTTGCGGTAGGTGTAGACTATGCATTGACAGAACTTAACAGTTTCACAAAGGGTAGTTTCGAGGTAATGGTAGAATATTTATTTAAGTATGATAATGAAAAAGTAAATAATATTCGATTCTTTTAATTAAATAATTCAAGTTGCGGATAACTGATAGAAAAGCCTTTAGGCTTTCCTGTCAAAGGCCTTTAGGCCTGTTTTGCTATATGTTTCCGACCTGAAGGTCGGTGACGGGAAAGCCTAAAGGCTTTTCTACCAGTTCTAATATTATTCGTTACTTAATTTAAATAAGAGATTACGATGTTCCATTGTTGCCGATAAAAACAACCTAACGTAGCAACAACGCAACATTATTAATTTTATTCGAAGGACTTCATGTCGGTAGCAGAGCAAATCATTCAGGCCAAACAAAATTAAATCAACCAGCTTAATGCTGTGAATTTGTATTTGCTTAAATCCCTTTATTATGAGAAATCTAGTAGTCGCCCTCTTCTTATTTGTTTTTTTAAGTAATGTATTCGCCCAGAAAAAAGGGGATAAAGTATATGACAATCTTGGTTATATGACTGCTACAGATTATTATCAAGATTTGAAAGAAGAAGAACAGACTTATGAGATTAAACTAAAATTGGCGAATAGTTTTCGTTTAAATAGTCAGTACGAAGCGGCAGAATATTGGTATGCTCAAATTATCAATGAAGTGCAAACGGTCGAGCCTATTTTATATTATGCACAAACTTTGCAAGCCAATGGCAAATGTGAAGATGCCATCCGTTGGTATAATGATTATGAAAAACAGAGTAACGATAAAACTCGTTCTTTCATCAAAGATTGTAAAGATATTGACCAATTTGAAAATCATAAAAATATAAAAGTTTTTAACCTCACTGACTTAAACACAGAACATCATGATTTCAGCCCAATTCCACATAAAGATGGGGTTATTTTCACCTCCATGCGAGGAGGAAACAAGCTGATCACCAGCAATACGGATAAATGGACAAAAGATAATTTTTCTGATTTATTTTATGCTAAAAAGGATGGCGATAAATTTGCCGAAGCCAAGCCGTTAAAGGGAGATGTAAACGGTGGTTTTCACGATGGAGTTGCCACTTTTAGTGCACCTACTAAACAAATGATTTTTACGAGAACTAGTAAGCAAAAAAGTGAAGAAGGAGATACTAAAAAACTAAAAATATTTTCTGCAAAAGGCGAAGGCGACACTTGGAATGACACCGAAGAATTGCCTTTCTGTGATAAAGAATATTCGACTTGCCACCCTACGCTTTCTACCGACGGACAACGATTATATATGTCCTCCGATCGACCAGGTGGTTTTGGCGGCATGGATATTTATGTTAGTCAAAAATTGGGTAGCAAATGGGGCAATCCTGTTAATTTAGGCCCAACGGTCAATACTGCTGGCAATGAAATTTTTCCTTTCATCAGCCAAAAAGATAAATTATTTTTTGCCTCTGATGGTCATAAAGGGATGGGAGGCCTAGATATTTTTGTGGTAGAAAAATCGTCTGACGGAGATGAAAATTCTTGGGCAGACCGTAAAAATGTAGGTAAACCCATTAATTCCAAAAAAGATGATTTTGGGTTCTATATTGATGCGGAAGAAGAGAAAGGGTATGTCTCCTCTAATCGACCAGGTGGTTCAGGACAAGATGACATCTATAGTTGGGAAAAAACGGAGGATGATCCAAATAAAAAAGATCCTTTTGATCCCGATCCTAGTAATCCAAATGAAATCGTGGGTACTGGCAAATCTGGTGTTTTTCAGGTAGCTGTTTGTGATGCCAAAACTGGGCAACGTTTAGAAAATGCTAGAGTCGCACTATTAAAGTCAGAGGATAACTGGATTGCTTACGAAGATGAGAATCAAATGCCAACTACTATCTTAACCAATAACATTGGTGGTGATTATGGCATTAAGGTAAAAGGAGGCGTAGTTCGAGCAGATGCTTCTTTTACCACCAATTCAAACGGTGTGTTTAATTACTTCATTGAAGCCAATAAAACCTATTCTTTCTATGCAGAAAAAGATTATTACCGACCTAATCGACAACAGTTATTAGGTGCACAGCTAATGGAGAATAAAGATTATTGCATTCCTTTGGCTAAGCGAGATTGTGTAAAATTAAAAGGAGCGGTGAAAAATAAAAATTTTCCAAAATACATTCCTGGCGCTGAAGTAACGTTGATAGATAAATGTACAGGTGCTATTACCACTTTAGAAACTGATTTTGACGGGAAGTTTGAAATGTGTATTGAATGTAGTTGTGAATATGAAATCACCGCTAGAAAACTCAATTTCAAAGAAGGTCAATCTTCTATTTCAACTTTAAATGTTCCTTGTAATAGCAGTATTGTAATGAATACTTTAATTGAATTAGAATTGGATCGTTTAGACCCGCATCAAGATAATGTGACACCTGGTTATGTCAACGAATATTTAACGGGTGATCCTGATGGTAATTATCAAGTGGGGCAAGAAATTACGTTAAATCATATTTATTATGACTTTGATCAACATTATATCCGTGCCGATGCTGCCAATGATTTAGACTATTTAGTATTGGTAATGAACGAATATCCAAGTATGGAAATCTCTTTAGCTTCTCATACAGATAGTCGTGGAGATACAGACTACAACCGATGGTTGTCTAGAGACCGATCTAAGTCCGCTAAAAAATACCTCATCGAACATGGTATTGATGCATACAGAATCAATAAAACATATGGCTACGGGGAGACTAGGCATGTAAATGATTGTTACGACGGTGTTGAATGTTCAGAAGAAGAGCATCAGCGAAACCGAAGAACAGTAGTCACCATTACTCGATTAGACCAAAGTGTGCCAATTAAAACAATTGCTAATCCAAGAGTCATTGATCGAAAACCTGGGTTTTAATAATAAAAAATAATTTCAATCTCAACCTCAACCTCAACTTCAAATAAGTAAATCGAGCTGCGGACAACTGGTAGAAAAGCCTTCAGGCTTTCCCGTAAAAGGCCTTCAGACCTGTTTTATTATACGTTTCCGACCTGAAGGTCGGTGACGGGAAAGCCTAAAGGCTTTTCTACCAGTTTATTGACTAATCCAAAAATTGGTTTAAATAGATAAAGACTTAAAATTGAAGTTAAAATTAGACATCTTAATAAAAAACTTCATCCTCAAAAGACCTGTTATCATCAAATAAAAGCAACGCATCAACAATATAATTTCAAAAATAAATCACAGTTTTTAAATTAAAATTTCGACCAGCCATCTAAACCAAATAAAAACTATATAAAAAATACTGATTATCAAATAAATACATTTAAGTTTTTAAAGCATAAAAATAATTCATTCTTTTTTTAATACAGTCTACACGTCTAATCCCGTCACAAAAACTGTATTTTTTCACAAATTCTATACACACTATCACTTATTTTTGCTTCAATCAATAGAGTTTCCTTTCATTAAACGCCGCAAAAAGTACCTATTAGTTCTTATAGTGTACTAAAATTTTCTAGAGAAATCATTTTAAAAGGCGGACAACTTTATCTTTTTTGGATAAAATAGCTTGTCCGTAGTTCTAAGGTTTTGCCATATCTTGCATAAAATTGAATAGTCAATAATAAGGCTTCTTTTGTATAAGAGCTGTATTATTGTTTGATTACTTAACTTTATTAATTATTACGAATACAAGTAATAATGCTAGATCAGTTAAAATTGATAGCCGTTGTGATTAAATAATTTTATCAACGCCTTCCGCTTACTACTGCGTCCAATCTTTTTTCCACAATCATAAATGTGTCCTCTCCCCCTTCCGAATAGCCTATCAACTGCCAAAAGTTGATCAATTTAGCAATTAGTATAACCTACACTCAATTTAGGCTTAGTAAACAATTTTCCATTAAAAAATGGAAGGATACTCCTTCTGTACTGGTGTCAACCTTTGGGTAGATATACAGCGTATTTATGAAAATTTCAGCAATGATGCAGAAAATATACGATAAGAACAATCCGACTAAATTCAGTTTTGGAAAAAATGCTTTGCTTTTGGCAGGGCTATTTCTATTGGTTAATTTTAGCGCTCCTGCGCATAAATTCTCCAACAATCAATTTTTCCAAAGTAATTTTAAACAGTTAAAAGAAAATATTGCCTTTTCTCTAACCAAAACTGCTTTACCCGAGAAAGATAGGATAATAGCTATTTTGACTAAAGGTTTATCTTTTAAACCTAGCATGATGGGCATCTGCGATTTAGACCTCTCTGGTTCTACTTCGTATAGAACTTTAACTTATTCTCAATCAGGTAGTACTTCTGGGCAGATTTGTGGAGGCAGTTTTAATATGAATGTGACCAATGTCGATCGTTTAACGATTAATGTCCAAGGTTTGAATTGTTCTGCCTTCTGTAATTCTACTTTTTATCTAAATGGTCAAGCCATCGGTGGTAACTGTGGCAATCAAACATCAACTATTGATGTTTCTAATACCAACGTGGCTAGTTTGACGGTCTCTATGTCTAATTGTAATAATAATAATATTCAATATTGGTGGAGCGGTTGTCAGGTAGAATATGAAGATGGTGGTGGTACCCCAAGAGAAGCAAGAATTACTTACATCAATACCACCAATTATTTTTGGCGTATTAATACCCAACGGCCCATTAATACCGTTACTGTTCCTATAGCTTACAGTCAATTATATGGATTTTCAGTAAGTGCCCCTTCTTCGGACTACGCACTAAGTGTTGGTAGCCCTTTTACGGTTAATGGAGATAATGAAATTTTACAAAGTGGAGTCGCAACGGGTATTTTTGTCTCAGGAAATAATAGTCAACATCTACAATTTTCTGGACAGGCAGCTTCCACTACATACGAATTATTGGTGGAGTCCTTAAACATTAGCACTACTGGAGGCGCTTTTGACAATCAATCAGATATAGACAATACGCCTGACTTAACCTTGAATGCACAAATCTGTTTGGATACCGACGATGATGGTATCAAGAATGAAGATGATATTGACGATGATGGTGATGGTATTTTAGATACGGACGAACAAGCAAATGCGACCAATGGTGGTGATTCTGATGGCGACGGGATTCCTGATGAACTAGATATTGATAGCGATAATGATGGCATTCCTGATTTAATTGAAGCGCAGAGTACCTTAGGGTATACTGCCCCAACTGGCGTGGATACCGATGGTGATGGCCTAGATAATGCATATGATCTTAGCAATGGCGGCACTTCCGTCTCCCCTGTAAACACAGATACAGGAGTCGATAATATTCCAGATTATTTGGATACAGATTCAGATAATGATGGTTATTTAGATGCAAGAGAAGGTGGTTTTGTGAACGATGGTTCTACGAAAGATACCGATAGAGATGGCTTATTAGATATTTATGAAGGTAGTAATGTCAATGATATTGATGCCAATGATGAAATAGATAGTCCGTTAATTTTACCCGATGAAGATGCCGATGCGTCTCTCGGTGGAACCAATCAAAACGTAGATTTTAGAGATACCCCAGGCGATACCGATATGGACGGAATTGATAATCGCCTAGATATTGATGACGATAATGATGGGATTCCCGATGCGGTGGAATCCCCTACTTGTTTTTTCAGTAAACAAGAAGCAGCACTCATTGCTAATGTTTCAACGGGATTAACAACACCCGATGACATTGCCACCACTTTTGACCAAGTAACCAATAATACTAGCTTCAACTTTAATAATTCGCAAGCACTAGCAGGAAGCACGATTTTCACTGTTCAGTTGGCTACTTATTTGACTATTGATACCCTCATTATAGATATGGGCGGAACAGCAGGATTTGCTACAACTGGTGGAACAGCTAAACTACAAGGTTTTGACGGTGCAACGTGGAATGATTTAAGTACTACCGTGCCAATCGCAGGGACTATTACTGATGGTAATATCATTTTTCCTGTTACCATGAACGCTTCGGATTATGCTGTTTATCGACTCTTAGGCGTTGGAACTGCCAATACGAATACCACCACTATTTCAGAAATTCTCTTCTCTTTTGAGGGCGTTTATACCGCTTCTTTATATCCAAAACCAAGTTGTTTTGCGGATGTAGATATGGATGGAGTGGCCAATCATTTAGACCTTGATTCAGATAATGATGGTTGCTATGATTTAGCCGAAGCGGGTGCAGGTGCTGTCACAGATTCTCTAGTCACTCAAGGTGGCTTGTATACTGGAGTTGGCGACAACGGTTTTGCGAATCATTTAGAAACTAGCACCGACTCTAATGTACCGAATTATACCTCTACTTCTTATATGGCTTTGACCAATTTATTAAATGCTTGCGCCGATACGGATAATGATGGTGTAGGAGATTTAATTGATTTAGACGATGACAATGACGGGATTCCAGATGTAGTAGAATTAGCTTGTGGAGAAACGGAATTTGGTAATGGCACTAATTTTTCTTTTGTCAATAATAACCAAACTGCGGGAGGTGTTTTTACTAGAAATGAATTTTCTGCCAATTATGCCTTTTCCATGGATGCCCAATTGGGAACGACTACTTATTATAAGGTAGATTCTACGGATGGCTTTCACTATACGATTTATGACAACGATGGTGGTTATACAGAAAATCATACAATAAGTCCACAAGGAGATGCGGTTTTATTCCGTACTCAATATGGCCCTCAAGTACCAAAAAATAATACCATCAATAACGGACAAAGTAATACCGCTCATACTATGACTGTGACTTGGATGCCTGCGGTCAACGCCAATATTATTATTGGTACGGCTTCGCAGGTAACCAGTCATTCCAATGGAGACTTACTTAACTCAGGAGATGCCATTACCACAGGTACTTACGCCATTAGTAGCGGAGATTGGCACATCGAATTTTTAACGGATAATTTACCTATTGACTTTGAATTAACGGTTACCCATGTGGGTACAGGAATGACTTACGAAGGCTATGGTATCAATACTTCTTTATGTGGGGCATTTGATACAGATAATGATGGAACACCTAATAATTTGGACGTGGATAGTGACGGAGATGGTTGCTACGATGCCTATGAAGCAGGTGCAACAAATGTAGAAACAGATAGTGTTGTGGCCTCTACGAATGCGCAAGTGGGCTTGAATGGTCTAGCCAATAGTGTAGAGACCAATGCGGATAATGGTGTCCTCAATTATTCACCTAATTATGCGTTTGCCAATAGTAGTTTCTTAAACCTTTGTGCAGATACCGATAATGATAATATACCTGATTTAGTCGATATTGATGATGATAATGATGGAGTTAGAGATAGCGAAGAAGCGCCAAGTTGTTATTACACCCTCGAAGAATTAGATGTCTACGAAGGTAATAGAAATAATATACTGGAAGCTACCTCTACCCTAACTTTCCAAACTGGAAGTGCGACTCAATTGGTCGATGGTATTTATGGCAATCAAAATAGATTTACGAATGGACAAGCAATAACCAATGAAACCCTTGTAGAAGTCATCCCTTTTGAACCGATTGAAGTGGATACGATTTTTATTACGATGAATAATGCCACTCAAACCTTCTTTAATACAGGTGCAGTTGTGCAAATTGAAGGTTGGGATGGCATCGCTTGGATCGCCCTTTCTCCTAATTTAAATTATACTACAACTTCTGGTACAGCGCCTCAATTTGCAGGAGCAACGGGGCAAATTATCTTCCCTATTTCCCAAAATCAGGGAAAATACCAAAAATATCGTATTCGTGGCGTAGCAGGAACAGTCAGAAATACCTATTACTTACAGGATATTCATTTACAAATTGGCAATTACCTACCAGAAAATTATCCCAAAAATAGCTGTGCTATTGACACCGATAATGATGGTCTGTTGAATCATTTGGACTTAGATTCAGATGGTGATGGCTGTTCTGATCTAGCAGAATCAGGCGCTGGACTAGTAAGCGATTCCTTAGCTAGTCAGAGTGCCTCCTACACAGGTGTAGGAACTAACGGTTTAGCCAATCATTTAGAAACGAGCGATGATTCGAATGTGGTTACTTATACTTCTACTTATTATATTGCAACGACCGATTTATTAAACGCTTGTGCAGATTCAGATGAAGATGGCATCGGCGATTTATTAGATTTAGATGATGACAATGATGGCGTGCTTGATATGGACGAATTGAGTTGTGCGCCCGTCAATATTGCCAATCCAGTTGTCAATGCGACGGCTGGCAATCACCAGGCAACGGCTTGGTTTACCAATGGTGTAGATAGTGCTTTGTATACCGTGACTTCAGATGCTAATAATGGAACCTTTTATACGAATACTACTAGTGGATTTCATTATGCCACTTACGATAATGCCGCACCTCATGATATTAACGAAACACATAATTTAGACATTACAGGTGGCAGTATTATTGGTGGAGACATTGAATGGGGCCCACAAGTACCCACAAATAGTTCCACTTGGGTCAACCAAAATGTAGTGGCTCATGAAATCACTTTAACTTGGTCTCCTTCTGTTATTGCTATTGTTACCGATCCTAGTAATCAAACGAGTTTAACAGATGGTGCGGTAGTTAATTCTGGAGTGACCTTTACCCAAAATGCAGGGGCAACGAATAGCCGAACTTGGAAATTAAGCTTTCAGGCAACAGGAATGTTTGCTGATTTCAGTTTAAATGTGAGTCATTCCCATACAACCACTATTGGTTACCACGGCTATGGTTTCCAAGTAAGTGGATTATGTGTGAATGAAGATACAGATAATGATGGCATCGTTAATCGCTTAGATTTGGATTCGGATGGAGATGGTTGTTCGGATGCGACCGAAGCGGGTTCGTTGGCTAGTTTGACGGATAGTTTAGTGGCTGGTCCTTTTGGTTTAAATGGATTCGCAAATGCCTTAGAAAATAGTGACAATGATACTGCTAGCATTACCTATACTAGTTACTATGGGGTTTATGCCAAAGATGCTACTGTTCAACTTTGTGGAACAGATACTGATAATGATGGAATTAGTGATTTAATTGATATTGATGATGATAATGATGGAGTCTTAGACACAGAAGAAATGGCTTGCTCTGGCAATTTTTCCATTCAAAATGGGGTCGCTTCGGGTGGGGCGAATGCTCGAATCGTCAATGCCGAATTTTCAGATGGGCAAGATATTGCTACTTATCACTTTGCAACAAATACAGATAACGGTACTTTTTATACCAATTTCACCAATGGTTTCCACTACTCTACTTACGATGGTTCTGCACCGTTTACCGTAATCGATACGCATCAATTAGCTATTCCTTCGGGAACAATGCATAACGGTAATTTAGAATGGGGACCAGAAGTACCGACTAATACTAGTAGTTGGGGCGGTCAAACCACTCAGGAACACGAAGTCACCCTAACTTGGACACCCAATATACCTGCCTTAGTAACCAATCCAAGTGGGCAAATTAGTTTAGTGGATGGTGATTTAATTGCTTCTGGCATTACCTTTACCCAAAGTACAGGAAGCATCAATAGCAGAGATTGGAAAATTACTTTTTTAACCAATGGAACAGGTAGTGATTTTGAATTAATTATCAATCATGATAAAACAGCTTTACTTGGCTACATTGGATACGGTTTCAATATGACAGGTGGCGTTTGCCGAGAATTGGATACGGATAATGATGGTACAGTCAACCGTTTAGACCTCGATTCCGACGACGATAACTGTTCCGACTTAGTAGAAGCAGGTGCTGGATTAATTGGAGATTCTTTAGTTAGTCAAGATGTAAATTTTGTTACAACTGGTTTAAACGGTTTAGCCAATAATTTAGAAATCAACGACTTATCGACTACTGATATAAATTATAACTTTTCTTACCAATATGCCTTAACCGACTTAATCAATGTTTGTAGTGATAGTGATGAGGATGGTATAGGAGATATTTTAGATTTGGATGATGATAATGACGGCATACTTGATAGCCAGGAGTTTGCCTGTTCGCCAACAACTATTCAACATGGAACTTTTAATGTCTCCGTTAAAAATCATACCGCAGAAGCTTGGTTTTCTACGGGACAAGATAGCGCAAAATATACTTTCCAAACCGATGCCAATTGGTCTAATTTTAATGCCAATTTTACTGATGGTTTCCATTACACGACCTATGATTCCGAAGCTCCTCACGATGTAACGGATCTACACACCTTGACTTTACCGATTGGCAATTCTATTAGCGGTAATTTACAATGGGGACCAGAAGTGCCAAATAATACCACTTCTTGGTCCGGTCAAGCCTTAACCAATCACGATATTACGTTGACTTGGACACCTACGGTAACCGCAATAGTTATTGACCCTAATAATCAAACAGATTTAACGGATGGTGCAATTATCAATTCTGGGGTTACTTTTAAACAAGGTGCGGGTACAATTAGTAATCGTACTTGGCGAATTGAATTCCAAACGGATGGTTCTATTAGCAATTTTGAATTAGAAGTCAAGCACAATCATACCACCACGATTAGTTACATGGGCTATGGTTTCAATATGCTAGATGGATTTTGTAAACCACAGGATAGTGATAACGACGGAACACCTGACCACTTAGATTTAGATAGTGATGATGATGGTTGTTATGACTTAGTAGAAGGAGGTGCTGGTCTTATCGGCGATTCTTTAAGTACTGCGCCTTATGGTTTGAATGGTTTAGCCGATGGTTTAGAAATAAGCGTAGATACGGGCATTATTAACTACACCTCCTTTTATAGCAATTTTGCCCAAGATGCTCTACTAAATGTTTGTCTAGATCATGATAACGACGGCGTTGGTGATTTAATTGATATTGATGATGATAATGATGGGACTTTAGATATTCATGAAGTTGATTGTAGTGGCAATTTAAAATTCCGAAATGGGGTGGCAACAGGTGCCGCCAACAATCGAATCGTAACTGGAGAATTTGCCAATGGGCAAGATGTTGCCTCTTATACCTTCCGAACTAACACCGATAATGGCACGTTCTATACCAACTTTACCAATGGCTTCCATTATGCAACTTACGATGGTTCTGCGCCTTTTGCCTTTGTGGATACGCATCAATTAGTGATTCCTACCCAAACTGTTCTAAATGCAAATCTAGAATGGGGACCAGAAGTACCAACGAATAGCAGTTCTTGGGCCAACCAAAATACCGTAGCACATGACATCACGCTAACTTGGACACCTAATGTTCCTGCGATGGTGACTAGTCCTTCTGGTCAAATTAGCTTGGCAGATGGCGCAACCGTTAATTCTGGTGTTACTTTTAAACAAAATGCTGGAGCGACCAATAGTAGAGATTGGAAAATTACTTTCCTTACCGAAGGTAGTACGCAAAATTTTGAGTTAGTCGTCAATCACAATCATACTGCTTTAATCGGTTATCATGGGTATGGCTTCAATGTGCAAGGAACTATTTGTACTATTTTAGATGATGATAATGATGGGATTCCGAATAGCTTAGACTTAGATTCTGACGGTGATGGCTGTTCCGATTTAGCAGAAGCAGGTGCAGGTGCAGTTACTGATTCTTTAGTAACTCAAAATACGGCTTTTGTTTCTGTTGGGTTAAATGGATTAGCAAATAATCTAGAAACCAATGATTTAGATACTGCGTCCATCAATTACACGTCTACTTATTTCATGGCAACCACCAATTTATTAAACGCTTGTGCGGATAGTGATGATGATGGTATTGGCGATTTAATTGACTTAGATGATGATAATGATGGTGTTCCAGATGAAACGGAATTGGCTTGTGGAATAGCTACTTTTGGTAATGGAACGAACTTCAATTTTGTCAATCTTGCCCAAACAGGTGGCGGTGTTTTTAGCAATGGTGAATTTAGCGCCAATTATAGCCTAGAAATGGATGCTCAATTAGGAACAACTACTTATTACAAAGTTGATTCTACCGATGGTTTCCATTATACGATTTATGATAATGATGGTGGTTACACGGACAAACATAACATTTCCCCTCAAGGAGATGCGGTCTTAAAAAGAGTACTATATGGCCCGCAAGTTCCAACAAATGGCGCAGTAAATAATGGGCAAGCCAATAGCCCTCAAACGATGAATTTAAGTTGGACACCTGCCGTAAATGCCATTATTCATATTGGCACAGCCGCTCAAATTACGAGTCATACAAATGGGGATTTAATTACTTCTGGCGTTAGTTTAACGACTACGAATTACACGATTTCCGCAGGTGATTGGTACATTGAATTTTTAACCGATAATCTACCTTTGGATTTTGTCTTAACGGTGGAACACGTAGGTACAGGCATGACCTATGAAGGCTACGGGTTCAATGCCTCTTTATGTGGGGCAATTGATACCGATATGGATGGTATTCCAAATAGTTTGGATTTAGATAGTGATATGGATGGTTGCTCGGATGCTTACGAAGCAGGCGTTGTTAATTCAACTACAGATTCGCTAGTTATTCCTGTGGGTTCTACTGCTGTAGGCATGAATGGTTTAGCAGATATTATCGAAACGAGTACGGATTCTGATACCATTAATTACATTTCTACTTATAATAATTATGCGATTGTAGATTTCTTAAACGCTTGTAATGATACCGATCAAGATGGTTTAAATGACTTGGTGGATATTGATGATGATAATGATGGGATTAGAGATAGTGACGAAGCACCTGATTGTTTTTATCAGAAAAGTGATTTAGAAAGCGGTAATCGACAATCATTTGTTTCGATTAGTACCGAACTAAACATGATTGCTCCTTATGTGCATCCAAATGAACTAGTCGATAGTATTAATACCACAGGCGCCACGGCCTATGCTGTTCGTTTTGTAAATAGTCAGCAGATTGCCAACAAAGTCATTTATCAATTTGACTTTACCAACCCAATCAACTTAAACACCATTTATTTACAGTACGTCAACGGAAATAGTCATTTTATCAATGGCGCAGTTGCCAAATTACAAGGTAGTCAAGATGGGAATACTTGGACAGATTTAAATACAGGTACAACTTATAATCAAGCCAATCTCAATACAGGGATTCTAAGTTATGGAACGCTAAGAAATCATCAATTTACCACTACTCAAAACGCCAATGCGTATCGGAAATATCGAATTATCGGTGTTTCTGGTACGAGTTGGAGTAGCGGCTACTCAAATGAGGTCTTTTTTGAGATTAATAATTTTAGACCAGAAGACTTTCCTAAAAATAGTTGTAATGCAGATACAGATAATGATGGTATTTACAACCATTTAGACTTGGATTCTGATGGAGATAATTGTCCAGATGCCGTAGAAGCAGGATCAGTCAATAATACGACAGATTCTTTAGTCATTCCTGTTGGTTCAATGGCGGTTGGAGCAAATGGTTTAGCTGACGTTATTGAAACGGTTGCCGATTCTGATTCGGTTACTTATGAATCTACGTATACTGACTATGCCCTTAAAAACCATTTGAGTGTTTGTGCTGATACAGATGATGATGGTATTGGTGATTTAATTGATATTGATGATGACAATGATGGAATTCCTGATGCTGATGAATTATTCTGCTCGACTATGGGCGTACAGGATATGACGGAGTTGACTTATACTGGTGGAAATGTTCAGATAAATAGTCCTGATGCCACGACTATCAATTTAACGGGTGGAACTTGTTGGAATACCGCTTATTCTGGCCAAACTTTCTCTTTACCTATTCACTTAGAATATCGCAGTCCAACCCTTGGTAATTCTGCTATGTTTGGTTTAATTCCTGTAGCTGCAACCAAAACGGCTGGTAATTGGAATGATGGTAGTTATAAATTTTACCATGCAGGAACTACCCTTTACGGATATTTCCCAACTGCTTGGACGTATAATTTTACTGCCACCGCCAATGAATTATACGAAATTGATATTGACATCAATGGTATGGTAACGAGTACGGTAAATGGTGTAGTCAGAAATACTTTCCAAGGCACCGCTAGTGACTATTTATTAGACATTTCTTATTGCGGCGTTTCTAGTTTTATTGATGTACAATTAACCGCTGGAAATATCCAAGGTTCACCAAACGATTGTCCACCAGTTGATACCGATATGGATGGTATTGCCAATCACTTAGATCTAGATAGTGATGGCGATGGTTGTTTTGATGCTTACGAAGCAGGCGCTGTGAATAATCCAGCAGAATCTGTTGTTATTCCTATTGGTTCAACTGCTGTTGGGGCAAATGGATTAGCCGATTTAGTGGAAACTAGCCCAGATTCAGAAGTACTCAATTATACGTCAACTTATAATGACTTTGCCGCAGTCGATTTCTTAAATGCTTGTGCCGATTCGGATAACGATAACATCAATGACTTAGTGGATATTGACGATGATAATGATGGAATTCGAGATAGCGACGAAGCGCCTAATTGTTTCTTTAATGCAACTGAATTAAATTACTTCGTTGGCAATAGAGATACTTTATTAACCGTTACCTCTGATTTATCCTTCCAAGTTGGGACTACTTCTTTATTAACCAATGGTGTCTATGGCAATCAAGTATTGTATACGAATGGACAGGCGCTTTTTAATAAAACTATTTTAGAAATTACCCCTTCCAAATCTATAGAAGTAGATACGATTGTGGTGACTATGAATAACGCGAGCCAGACCTTCTTTAATGCAGGCGCAGTTGTCAAAGTTCAGGGATTTAATGGCGTTTCTTGGATAGATCTCTCTCCTACCCTTGCTTATACCACAACTTCGGGAACGGCTACTACGATTACAGGGGCAACGGGAGAAATCAATTTCCCAATCAGTCAAAACCAAGGTCGTTACCAAAGTTATCGAATTTATGGACAAGCAGGAACGGTTAGAAATTCCTATTATTTGCAAGATGTGCATTTAAATATGGCGAATTTCCGTCCTGAAGATTTCCCGAAAACAAGTTGTGATGCCGATGCAGATAATGATGGTGTTTACAACCATTTAGACCTTGATTCAGACAGCGATGGTTGTTATGATATTGTAGAAGCAGGTGCTGGATTTATTGGAGATTCTATAGTCAATCAAAATACGAATTATAGTTCGGTTGGTACAAATGGTTTAGCCGATCATTTAGAAACAAGTGCCGATGCAAATGTTATTAATTATACTTTATTCCATTTCCAATTGGATAATTTACAGAATGCTTGTGCTGATAATGATATGGACGGCGTAGGTGATTTAGTCGATATTGATGATGATAATGATGGGATATTAGACATTGAGGAAGGTAATAATTGTGATCGTACATTTACTACCACAGAAACTTTTGTTTATACGAAATGGATAACAGGAAATACCATCAATAATACCGCCGAAGGGGTGATTATTATAGATGGTAATAGTGTTGGCATTAATTATTCGGGAGACTTCAGATCTTTCCAAACAGCTAATGGAAGAATGACTACTACAAGTCACGATCCACAAGCTTTATCGACCGATACCATTATTCAAACTTTTAATGGTGTAGGGGTAACGCATAAATTCCAATTTTCTACTCCTGTATTTAATCCAATACTACACATTTGGTCTAATAATGGAAATACTTATACATTTAATCGTTCAGTTAGCATACATAAAACAGGTAGTATAGCAGCACTAAGTTCCAATTCAATCGGAGGAAATGGAGAAGCAGGAGGTTCTATCCTAATTCCAGGGTTAGTGACAGAAATTAGTTTCACTTCATCCATTGTAGAAAACTGGACAGGTTTAACTATTTCAGCTGGAGAAGTAGCATTTGTAGACCAATTTGGCGTACCGAAATGCGATACGTTAGATACAGATATGGATGGCATCGCCGATCATTTAGATTTAGATTCGGATGGCGATGGTTGTTACGACACCCAAGAAGCAAGCGTCACAGGTGCTACGCTTGACGGTTCTATTACTGATAGTTTAGTTGCCAATTCTAGCGCCCAAGTCGGCTTAAATGGATTGGCTAATAGTATCGAAACAAGTGATACCGATACCGCATCTACTACGTACACCTCTACCTACTACATCGCTCAAACCAACCTTTTAAATGCTTGTGCAGATACAGATATGGATGGCATTGGTGATTTAATCGACATTGACGATGATAATGACGGTACACCAGATATTGAGGAATACAATTGCGAAATTGTTACCTTTTCTAACGGTGTTGCAAGCGGTGGTGCTAACGCAAGAGTCGTTACAGGTATTTTTAACAACAACTTAGATACTGCCAATTATAGGTTTACTTCTGATGCCAATAATGGCACTTTTTACACCAATTTTACGAATGGTTTCCACTATTCTGGCTATGATAATCTTGCCCCTCATGTTGTCAACGAAACCCATGAAGTAAGCATTAATACAGGTACGTTTGTAGAAGGCGTGATGGAATGGGGACCACAAGTGCCTACCAATTCTTCTTCTTGGGCCAATCAAAGTGTTAATCCACATGATATTACCCTCACTTGGTCACCATCGGTAACTGCTAAAATGATTGACCCTGATAATCAGACGAATATCAATAATAACGCAACCTTGAATTCTGGAGATATGTTCACGCCAATTACAGGCACAACAAATTCTAGAACTTGGAAAATCGAATTCCAAACAGCAGGCGCATTTACAGATTTTAATTTACAGGTTAAACACGAAAGAACCGCTTTAATCGGCTATCATGGATATGGATTCAGAATGACTGGTTTGTGTAAAACTAGAGACACGGACATGGACGGCACACCTGACCATTTAGATTTGGATAGTGACAATGATGGTTGTTCGGATGCTTACGAAGCAGGCGCTGTTGCCAATACTACAGATTCTTTAGTCATTCCAGCTGGTTCTACTGCGGTTGGAGTAAATGGTTTAGCAGACATTATTGAAACGACGGCCGATAATGGTCTACTCAATTACCCTTCTAATTATACGGCTTATGCCATAGTTGATTTCTTAAATGCTTGTGCCGATACAGATGATGATGGCATCAACGATTTAGTGGATATTGATGACGATAACGATGGCATTAGAGATAGCGAAGAAGCACCAGATTGCTTTTATCCAATGGATAGTGTGAATTATTACCTTGGAGATAGAAGGGATAAAATGACCGTCACTTCTGACTTATCTTTCCAAAATGGAAGTACTACGCTTTTGGTGGATGGCACTTATGGCAATCAAAATAGATTTACCAACGGACAACCTCTATTAAATCAAGCAATTGTAGAGGTGCTGACAAAACAACCAGTTGAAGCCGATGCCCTGATCATTACCATGAATAATGCGGCACAAACTTTCTTTAATAATGGAGCAGTTGTAAAAGTTCAAGGTTTCGATGGGGTTAATTGGATTGATCTTTCAGGAAATCTACCTTATAATACGAATTCTGGTACAGCAACAACTATCACGGGTGCTACAGGACAAATTAGTTTCCCTGTAGAAAATGACCAAGGAATGTATCGAGGTTACCGCATTTTAGGTCAAGCGGGTACAGTTAGAAATACGTACTATTTGCAAGATGTTCACTTGAATATGGTAAATTTCAAACCAGAAAGCTACCCTCGTACCAGTTGTAATGCAGATACTGATAATGATGGTATTTATAATCATTTAGACTTGGATTCAGATGGGGATGGTTGTTTCGATGCGGTAGAAGCAGGTTCGGTGATGAATACAACGGATTCTTTGGTAATTCCAGCAGGTTCTACCGCGGTGGGTAACAATGGTTTGGCAGATATTATTGAAACAAGTACGGATTCTGATAGTGTTTCTTACGAATCTACTTATAATGATTATGCTATTTTTGATCATTTAATTGTGTGCGCCGATACAGACAATGACGGCATTGGTGATTTAATCGATATTGATGATGATAATGATGGAATTCCAGATGCCATCGAATTAAAATGTGAAGTTATAGGAAACCAAGATCTTACCGAATTAACATTCACAGGAGGGAATGTCCAACTTACTGTTCCTGACAATAGTTCGCTTAATCTTACTGGTGGTACTTGTTGGAATACGACTTATTCAGATCAAACTTTTGAGCTACCTATTCATTTAGAATATACCACACCAACTACTAGCAATTCCGCAATGTTTGGATTAATTCCTGTCAATGCCAATAAAACAACAGGAAATTGGAATGATGGAAGTTATAAATTTTACAATGCGGGTGCGACGACTTATGGTTACTTCCCTACTGCGTGGACTTATAATCAACCGAGTGTCGCTAACCAAATGCACGAGATCGACATTGATGCCAATGGTGTAGTCACAACCAGAATAAATGGTGTGGTTAAAAATACTTTCCAAGGTACGGTAAGTGCTTATCAATTAGATATTTCTTATTGTGGTGTTTCTACCTTCACTAACGTTAATTTAACCGCAGGCAATCTCTCTGGATCGGCTAATGATTGTGCGCCTATTGATACGGACGGAGACGGCTTATATGATCATGTAGATTTAGATGCTGATGGCGATGGTTGCTACGATATTGTCGAAGCGGGTGCTGGGTTTATTGGTGATTCTTTGGTTACGCAAAATGCTAATTTTGATAGCGTCGGTGTAAACGGCTTAGCCAATAATTTAGAAACCAATCCAGATAGTGACAGCATCAACTATACCCTCTTCTATTTCTTTGAAGATAGTTTACAAAATGCTTGTAATGACCACGACGGGGATTTAGTAGGTGACTTAATTGATATTGATGATGATAATGATGGGATATTGGATTCAATTGAATGTGGGCCACTACCGCAAATAGAACAAAATTATAATAACTGGGCAAGGACAGGTTCTTGGGTAGTTAGTGCAAACGGTGAAATTATTTCCAATAGTAATGATAATGCTAATAATCAAACCGCAACAACTACCGCAGATTTGACCAATTATACCGACCCAATGGTTCTAAATCTAAAAATTAGAACCAACGGTATTAATAATGTTATTGGGAGTGGACAAACAGCCACTTTAAAGCTCTCAATAGACGGGGTAGAATATATCACTTTTGTTAACCCATCTGGAGGGAGTACAGCTACTGTAGCTACAAGTAATGGAGCTACTAGTTCTTTAGTCTCTTTCCCTATCACAACTACTTCTGGGCCCTTTACGGATGTTCAATTGACAGTCCCCAATACAGAAACGACCAATGCTAATATCCAATGGTCTTATACTGCAAATGGAGACGACTGGTCTATTAGTACGACTGCTTTCGAACTTACCTCTGGTAATGGTTGTCAAGACACCGATAGGGATGGCATAGTAAACAGTCTAGACCTAGACTCAGATGGCGATGGCTGCTACGACGCCTACGAATCTAGTGTAACTGGTGCGACCAACGATGGTTCAACTACCGATAGTTTAATTGCCACCACCAGTACGCAAGTAGGTTTAAATGGGCTAGCTAATAGCATCGAAACCAACGATTTAAATACGGCTAATACGACCTATAATTCAACTTATAAAACTCTAGCATTAGCCGATTTTCTCAATGCTTGTGCCGATTTCGATATGGATGGCATCAATGATTTAGTAGATATTGATGATGATAATGATGGTATTCGAGACAGCCAAGAGGCGCCTGATTGTTTCCATAGTAGCCCAGATTCTGCTATACAAATCATTGACGTTACTTCGGAATTAAATATTGAGTCAACATCACGACCATTCACAAATGCCTACGACAATATCGTTACTACCGCTAGTTATACAGGCTTTGCCCCGAACCAAAATCATGTCGATAAGTCTATTTACGAAATCACACTATCTGCACCAATAGCGGTTAGTTCTATTGACTTCCGTATGTATAATTTGGCTTTTACCATTGGTGCGGCCAATACCAATAAATTGCAAGGTTGGACGGGTGCTACGTGGGAAGATTTGGACGCTGCGGCGAATAGGACTGTCGTCAATAATACCCAAACCTTTACCAATACTTTACAACCTAATAAAAAGTATATTAAATATCGAGTTGTAGGTGTAACAGGTGTCACTTACTACGCTAGAGTCTACGAAATCGAAATGAATTACAGCGGTTTCCGACCAGAGGATTTCCCTAAACTAACTTGTAATGCGGATACTGATGGCGATGGTATTTACAATCATTTAGACCTTGATTCCGACGGGGATGGGTGTTACGATGCAGTAGAGGCAGGAGCAGTAATGAATACAAGTGATTCTTTAGTCATTCCAGCTGGTTCTACCGCAGTTGGAATGAATGGACTAGCAGATATTGTAGAAACCAATACAGATTCTGATAGCATTAATTACACAACAACCTATGATATTTTTGCTTTAGCCAGCCATTTAGATGTTTGTGCAGATACGGACATGGATAATATTGGTGATTTAATCGATATTGATGATGACAACGATGGTATTTTAGATTATGATGAGCAATCAGATTCTTGTTATTATACTGGTCGCCAAGACATTAGCGATTTGACCTTTACAGGAAATGGTAACGTCCTTTTAACACAAACAAGTAATTCCATTTTTGCAGATGCTACCACAACTGCTTGGCGAACAACTTATTCTGACCAAACTTTACCGCTACCAATTCATTTAGAATTTAAAATTGAGGATGCCAATCAAGCTGTCATGTTTGGGGTAGCCCCAATCAATGGTTCTTTGACGACGACCAATTGGAATTATACGGGCTATAAACACTATATTCCAAATACCAGTTCAAATGATGTTAGGGTTACAGGTTCAACTTTCGCCAATGCCTCTTATGTTTCTGGAACATTATATGTTATTGACATCGATGCTGCTGGAAATGTGTCTTATAAGCGAAACGGTGTAGAGGTATACAGCACAACAGGCGCACCGTTAGTGGACTATAAATTGGCGGTCTCTACTGCCACCACAACAGGTAGAACCTTTACAGATATTGTCTATGGCAACCCAGATGACTTGCTCTACGTCTGTGCGGATATAGATACTGATGGTGATGGCACACCTGACCGTTTGGATTTAGATTCTGATGGTGATGGTTGTTACGATATTTCGGAGGCAGGTGCAGGCTTTATAGGAGATTCTTTAGTAAGTCAAAATGCGGATTATTTGAGTGTTGGTGCCAATGGTTTTGCCAATAATTTAGAAACGGCTACTGATAATGATACAATTGTTTACACCCTTCAACCTTTTTACCAGGACAGTACGCAAAATGCTTGTGATGACCACGACGGTGATTTAGTCGGTGATTTGATTGATATTGATGATGATAATGATGGAATTTTAGATATAGAAGAAATTATCATTTGTAAAGATATCAATACGATTTCGTTAACCAATATTACTTCTTCTGCTACCATTACGAATTTGAATAATTTATTTGATGGAAATCTTAATTCTTATATCGCTTTTCCAAGTACAGCTGCTTTTGAAAGTGATTTAACGGTTAATTTCGATACCCCACAATCTGGAAATATTACTTTCTATTTATATAATGATGGAGGAAATGCTAACGATGGACAACCACCTTCCACTACCCCATCAGGTATTGGAGAAATTTCTAATGTAGTGGTTTTAAATAGTATTGGCGACACGATTTATGAGGCCAATAATGTAGTAGTTAGTGGTACTATTCCTGGTGAAGGCCCTACCCTGAATGACCAATTGGATATTCATGTTATTTTCGAAGAATTACTAGAAGATGCAAAAACAGTCCTAGTCAACGGAATTAGGGGCTATAATGGTGATTCTGACCCAACAACTACTGCTGCCTATACCACAGAAAATGCAAGAGAGTTTTTGTTCACCAATCAATGTTTTGAATTAGTCGATACAGATATGGATGGGATTCCTAATCACCTAGACCTAGACTCTGACGGTGATGGTTGTTATGATACTTTTGAATCAAGTGTAACAGGTGCGACAAATAACGGTTCACAAACGGATAGTTTAATCGCTACTACTAATACCCAAGTTGGCCTAAATGGTCTAGCTAATTCTATAGAAAGTGGTGATTCTTTAACTGCTACGACTACTTATGAATCGACCTATGAAAATTATACAGTTGTAGATTTCTTAAATGCTTGTGCCGATACGGATAACGATGGCATCAATGATTTAATAGATATTGATGATGATAATGATGGGATTAGAGATGCGGTAGAAGCACCAGATTGTTATTTAACTGAAAAAGAAATTGGTATTGCTAATATCACTTCTACCCTAACCAATTGGAATGCAAGTTATCCTTTCACCCAATTATACGATGGAAACCTGAGTAATTTTGGCGCTTATGGTGTCTTAAATACACAAATCACAGGTGAAACTATTTTTGAAATAGAAATGACCTATCCCGTCGAATTGACAAGTATAGATGTTGTTTTCAATTATAGCCTTTTCAGAACTTCAGGTACTACCTTCAAATGGCAAGGATTTAACGGGGTGAATTGGATAGATGTGACTGATGTGTTAAATGAAACGGAAACCACTAATAATACCTACACTTATGATTTTGTTAGAAACCTCGATACCTATCAAAAATATCGATTACTTGGGGTTTCTGGAACAACTTACTATGCTAGAATTTATGAACTAATTCCTACCATTGGAAACTTTATTCCAGAATTATTCCCTAGAGCTAGTTGTTCAGCAGACCTCGACAATGATGGTATTTACAATCATTTAGACCTAGATTCAGACGGCGACGGTTGTTATGACCTAACCGAAGCAGGCGCAGGCGCAGTTGGTGATTCTTTAGTTTCACAAAACCCAGCTTACACCGATGTGAGCAATAATGGATATGCTGATCACCTAGAAACGGCTATCGATTCGGATAGTATCAACTTTACCCGCTTTAATTACTGGGAAAGTGCTTTATTAAATGCTTGTATTGATACGGATGATGATGGCGTGGGTGACCTAGTAGATATTGACGATGATAATGATGGGGTCTTAGACAAAGAAGAAATCACTTGCACTACCCTACTAGAAAGAGGAGTAGAAACCAATATCCAAAATGGTAATGGAACAGGCATTCATAATTCGCTCATCAAATATGGTTTAGGAACGGATACTTTAGTACTGAATTTCAATGTAATCGCAAACACTTCCTATTATTACACCAATGATGGTTTGGAAGAAGGTGCCTTCAATTTTGTCTCTTATAATACCGTTGTCGGCTCGCAAGAAAATTATCGGTTCTTTATGCCGAACCTCCATTTAATTAATGGGAACATCAAATGGGGACCAAATATTGGCGTAAATACCAATTCTAATTATAACAGTTCTACTACTGCCCTTGGCCTCGAATTAACCTGGAACGGCAGCGTTACCGCAACTATGCATGACCCTGATAATCAAACAGATGTACTGGATGGCGAAGCAGTAACAAGTGGTACTACTATCAACAGAAAATCAGGCGCTATCCAAACTAGAACTTGGTATTTAGTCTTTGATTTTAGTAATCACATTGGAACTTTTGATTTTACAGTAGATTACTTGACTAGTCCAAATTGGTTTGGAAATGGTATTGATTTTAGCGGTTTAATGGCTTGTACAGAAAAAGATACCGACGAAGATGGTATTCCAAATCGAATTGATTTGGATAGTGACGGGGATGGCTGTTACGATGCCTTTGAATCGGGTGTCACAGGAGCTACCAATGATGGGTCTATCACGGATAGTTTAATTGCTACCACCAATACCCAAGTTGGTTTAAATGGTTTTGCGAATGATTTAGAATCCAATGAT
Organism: Saprospiraceae bacterium; assembly: GCA_965277445.1. GTDB lineage: Bacteria > Bacteroidota > Bacteroidia > Chitinophagales > Saprospiraceae > JAFMDF01. Next base: position 3,052,142 of record CBDICY010000013.1, read on the forward strand.
ACAGATACTGCTATCATTAATTATACTTCCACTTACATCAATTATGCCGAAGTAGATTTCTTAAACGCTTGTGCGGATACAGATGACGATGGGATAATGGATTTGGTGGATATTGACGATGATAACGATGGTATTCGAGATAGTGAAGAAGCACCAGATTGTTTTACGCAACCAGAAGAAATCAATTATTTAGATGGTGATAGAAGTACCAGTATAACGGTTACTTCCGATTTATCTTTCCAAATTGGAACACCAGATTTATTGGTAAATGGTGTCTATGGTAATCAAGTCTTACCAACGAACGGGCAATCTCTTTTCAATCAAACGATCCTAGAAATTGACCCAGATTTACCATTAGAATTGGACGAAATTATCATCACCATGAATAATGCCAGTCAGACCTTCTTTAATAACGGTTCTGTGGTCAAGATTCAAGGATATAATGGTAGTTCTTGGGTAGATGTTTCTCCATTAATGAGTTATGGAACGACTTCTGGAACAGCTACTAGCATTACTGGTGCGACTGGGCAAATTGCTTTCCCTATTTCCATCAATCAAGCGCCTTACGATAAGTATAGAATCTATGGTCAAGGTGGAACGGTGAGAAATTCCTACTACTTACAAGATGTCCATTTAAGTGTCGTCAATTTCCGTTCGGAAGACTTCCCTAAAATGGCTTGTAATGCAGATACAGATGGCGATGGCATTTATAATCACTTGGATTTAGATTCAGATGGCGATGGTTGTTATGACCTTGCCGAAGCAGGCGCTGGTTCAGTTGGAGACTCTTTAGTTACGCAAAGTTCTTCCTATACTGATGTAAGTGATAATGGTCTAGCTGACCACTTAGAAACAAGTACAGATAGTGATCAAATCAATTATACTTCTAAATATTATCAAGCATTAACCAATTTATTAAATGCTTGTGCCGATACAGATATGGATGGTATTGGTGACTTAAATGATATTGATGATGATAATGATGGGGTCTTAGATAAAGTTGAATTGGCTTGTGCGGATGCCAAGTTTGAAAACGGCAACAATTTCAATTTTGTGAATCTAGCACAAACTGCTGCTGGTAGCTTTGTAATTGGTGATTTCAATGCAACCTATAGCTTTGAAATGGACGCCCAATTGGGAACAACTACTTATTACAAAGTAGATTCCACGGATGGTTTCCATTATACCATTTACGATAATGATGGTGGTTATATTGAAAAACATGTTCTTTCTCCACAAGGTACAACGGTATTAGATCGAGTGATTTATGGACCACAAGTACCGCAAAATAAAGCAGTCAATAATGGGCAAGCAAATAGTCCACAAACGATGACGATTAACTGGTCACCTGCGGTCAACGCGGTGATTCATATTGGTACCCCAGCACAAGTTACAAGTCATACGGATGGTGATGCGATAAGCTCTGGAGTTAATTTAACAACGGCTAATTATACCATTAATGCAGGTGATTGGTACATCGAATTTTTAACGGATAATCTCCCCTTAGATTTTGAATTAACGATCGAACATATTGGCACAAGCATGACCTACGAAGGATATGGTATTAATGCTTCTTTATGTGGGGCGGTTGACACGGATATGGATGGAGTTCCAAATAGCTTAGATTTAGATTCGGATAATGATGGTTGTTATGACTTGGCAGAAGCTGGTGCAGGGATTGTCGGCGATAGTTTGGTGAGTCAAAATCCATCCTACGTTTCCGTTGGCTTAAATGGATTGGCTAATAATTTAGAATCTAACGATACAGATACGGCTGCCATTAACTATACAAGTACCTATTACTTAGCGGTAACAGACGTATTAAATGCCTGTGCAGATTTTGATAATGATGGCATTGGTGACCTAGTAGATATTGATGATGATAATGATGGGGTGCCAGATGTGACGGAATTAGGTTGCGGAAACGGAAAAGCAACGACTACTACTTTCAACTTACCAGTTGGCAATCAATTAATTGAAGGTGCTTACGCAAAAGGAGATGCTGTAGCGAATTACCGTATTGATTTATCTGATGCAAGTGTTGCTTTAGTGGCTGCCAATAATTACCAAGGAAATGGTTTGCATTACATTTTTAATGATGCGACGACTAATTTCACTTCTGCGTTAACAGTTAGTCCGCAAACCAATACTTTGTTAAATACGGTAAAATGGGGACCTAATTTAAATGGAAATACAGATTCAGAAAACATCAATATTGCGCAAAGCATTAAATTAAACTGGACACCAAATGTCACCGCTACGGTAGTTGACCCTGATGGACAATTAGACTTGGCAGACGGTACACTTATTAGTTCAGGACAAACCATCGTACAGGCAGCCAACTATACCGCTGCTACAAAACCAACGTGGAGTATTACCTTCAACACCAATTTATTAGTCTCTGATTTTGTCTTGACTACCAATCATATCTCTGCGTCTAATATGGGCTCAGAAGGCTATGATTTGAATGCAGATATTTGTTATTTAGAAAATACAGATGGTGATGCTTTTGCCAATCATTTAGATTTAGATTCAGATGGAGATGGTTGTTTTGATCTAGTGGAAGCGGGTGCAGGCATGATTGGCGATAGTTTAGTTACGCAAAGTGGTGATTATACAACCGTTGGTCTGAATGGTTTAGCTGACCATTTAGAAACGACCGCAGATAATGCAACCATCAGCTATACGTCTAAATATTATATGGCATTAACGCAATTACTAAATGCTTGTGCTGATTCAGATGGCGATGGCATTGGGGATTTAATTGATATTGATGATGATAATGATGGATTGCTCGATGATATGGAATTAGATTGTGGTGCTTCCCTATTCGGAAATGGCAACAATTTCAATTTTGTAAATCTTGCACAAACAGCAGGTGGTCAATTTGAAACAGGTTTATTCCAGGCCAATTATAGCTTAGAAATGGATGCCCAACTAGGTACGACTACTTACTTTAAAGTAGATTCTACTGATGGATTCCACTTTACCATTTACGATAATGATGGTGGATACACAGAAACACATACCATTTCACCACAAGGAAATGCAGTTCTTAATCAAGTATTCTATGGTCCACAAGTGAACACGAATGGGGCGGTTAATAATGGACAAAGCAATACGGCTCAAAATATGACTATTACTTGGTCACCAGCCGTAAATGCAATCCTTCATGTAGGCACGCCTGCACAAGTAACTAGTCACTCAGACGGTAATTTACTAACCTCAGGCGTTAGTTTAACCACTAGTACCTATGTGATTAATGCAGGAGATTGGTACATCGAATTCTTAACCGACAAATTACCCCTCGATTTTGTATTAACAGTAGAACATGTTGGTACAGGGATGACTTATGAAGGATATGGTATCAACACCAGTCTTTGTGGTGCAGTTGATACAGATAATGATGGCACACCAAATAGTCTAGACTTAGATTCTGACGGGGATGGTTGTTATGATATTACAGAAGGTGGTGCTGGCTTTATTGGCGATTCTCTAGTCACCCAAAATGCAGAATATACTTCTGTTGGGTTGAATGGTTTTGCCAATCATTTAGAAACTAGTGTAGACTCTGACACCATTAGCTATAGCTATTATCCGTATGCTTATGATCCATTAGCGGATGCTTGTATCGATTTTGATGGGGACGGCATTGGAGATTTAATCGATATTGATGATGATAATGATGGTATTTTAGATACCGATGAAGATACTGAAGTTTGTAATTTCACTATGGGTGGTAATTTCTATTTTGATCAACAGATTGAAAATGGAAGTGTTGGCTGGATTCATTGTTCAGGTAGTCCCGACCCGCCTGCAACTACACTTTGGGGGTCCTCTGTCCAACCTTATGACGGCACTTATCAAGTTGGTTTCCATGAACCAGAGATATTTACGTTACAATTGCCTACCCCAATGGTTGCAGGACAAGACTTTGTCTTTAGTGTTGCCACAGCAGTAGGTTCAATCACTCCTTGGTCTAGTAATTTCCCTGCCTATATGAAAGTATACGCATCGAATAGTACTTGTACGCAAACCCAATTAGTAGGGCGTACTACTACTCGACCGAATCAGGCAGCAGGCTGGTTACTAGAAGATTTAATCTTCACGCCGAATGCTAATTACCAATACCTAACTTTAGTTGCTGAATCCGACCAAGCTAATGGCTGGCAACCAGGTTCTACGGGTTATTTACATGTAGATTACATCAATTTCCAACCATTAAATACGAATGATGTCAACCCATGTGATACCATGTTTATCAATGATTTAGATAGAGATGGCATTGTCAATTCTTTAGATTTAGATTCAGATGGTGATGGTTGTTATGATGCGACCGAGACAGGATCATTAGCCAGTACCACAGATTCTTTAGTGGCAGGGCCTTATGGTTTAAATGGTTTGGCGAATAGCTTGGAAACTGACGACACTGATACCGCTAGTATTAATTATACCAGTACTTATAGAGATTATGCCCTAGACAACTCCTTAAATGTTTGTCAAGACACAGACGGGGATGGTGTAGGTGATTTAATCGACGTTGATGATGATAATGATGGTATTTTAGATATTACAGAATGCCCGACTCCACCCAATTCCCTACCGTCCAATGTGGATGGTTCTTTTGAAAATGTAACGGGTGGTGGTTCATTAGAAAGTTATAATAGTAATGCTGCTAATGGTACAGGTTGGAGTCAATTAGAAACTGCCGATTCTTGGGCAACTCCTGTTCCTATGACAGGATTAAACATTGCCAATGGAGTTCCACCTTCACCAGATGGTGGCATCTTTGCCGCTATGAGGGACGGATTTGGTGCTGGTACGAATACACCAACGGGTGGAGAAGCTATTTATACCACCATATCTGGATTAAATACTAGTGAAACGTATTATGTTGAATTTAGCCAAATCTTTGCGGGTACCGATGCAACAACTGCCCCTAGTCCAATTCAAGGGGTTACCCAAGGACAATTTAAAATAGAAATTGGTAGTGTAGGATCAGGTGCCTCAGGCACAGCAGACGATACCCTCTATTCCGACTTGATGACTTTCGAGGGATATGGCAATCAAAATTGGACCAATCAAAGTATTGCCTTTAATCCATTGGCATCAACTGTTTGGATTAGAATTCGACCACAATCGGTAACTCCTCAAGCAGAATATTTAGGAATTGATGGAATTGCCGTAAGGTTAGAAACTACCTGCCCAGATACGGATATGGACGGCACACCAGATTATTTAGACTTGGATAGTGACAACGATGGTTGTTACGATTTAGCAGAAGCAGGTGCAGGTCAAGTAACCGATTCCTTAGTCACACAAAGTAGTGATTTTGTTTCTGTTGGGCTGAATGGATTAGCTAATAATTTAGAAACTAATGACCTTAATACAGCGGACGTTACTTATAACTCTACTTACTACCTCGCTACCTCTGCCCTACTGAATGCCTGTGCAGATTTTGATGGAGATGGCATTGGGGATTTAATTGATATTGATGATGATAATGATGGAATTCCTGATGATATTGAATTAAGTTGTGCGGCGAGTGTAGCTACTATTACTAGTACCGTTAATACGGCTCAATTGCAGAATATCCAAGGGATGTTTGTAGCGGAAAATGATAGCGCAAGTATTAATATTGACTTTAAGAATGTAGAAAACACGACGCTTCAAACAATGGACATCGATGGTATTCACTATATCTTTTATGATAATTCTGACGGTAATTTCTCTGTTGAACATACCGTAACGCCACAAGCAGACGCTTTAATTAATAAAGTACTTTGGGGCCCGAATGTACCGACAAATAGTAATGCACAACGAGCGCAAAATAATGAGATTCAAGACATGGTATTGACCTGGTCGCCTAGTGTTACCGCCATTATCCATGATGAAGTAGGTCAATTAAAAGATGTAGTAGATGGAGATATTATTACAAGTGGTACAACCATTTCTACTTGTACGGCTATTCCAATCATGGATGCGATGTGGTACATCGAATTTAGAGCTAATAAGTTAGATGCACCGTTTACCTTAACTACGGAACATACGACTATTACTGGCAATCATACCTACGAAGGCTATGGTATCAACGTAGAATTATGTGGTGTGGAAGACTTTGATAATGATGGCCAACCCAATCATTTAGATTTAGATTCCGATGGAGATGGTTGTCCAGATGCAGTTGAATCGGGTGCTTCTCTAACTAAAACAGACAGTATTTTTACGGGTAATGTTGGTTTAAATGGCTTAGATAATTCTTTAGAGACTAGCATTGATACAGGCATTATTAATTATAATCTAAGAAGAACCCTCAATGATAGTTTAGACTTCTTAAGTGCAACGATTAACGTTTGTAATTTAGAGGTCAATTGTGCAGATGGCTTAGATGATGACGGGGATGGACTGATTGATTTAAACGACCCAGATTGTATTTGTAATAGCGCAGATTTATTTAATACCAAACCAGTTTCCTTCTTCCCGAACCCTTCTTTTGAAGAAAGAACTTGTTGTCCATCTAGTTTCTCTCAATTGAATTGTGCCGTAGCATGGGCGCAAGCAACAGGCGCAACTTCCGATTATTTAAATACTTGTAATTTCTCAGGTCATGCAGGTGGAATTGGGGTAGTTCCTACGCCATTCCCAGATGGAGATGGTGCAATTGGTACCATTAAATTAGCAGGAACAACCTATTCGGAATACGTAGGTGCTTGTTTCCCTCAGCCATTAGCAAGTGGCACCAGTTATACCTTAGATTTCTGGGCAAGTGCCGCAGGAACAGAAGATGTTTTTGGTGGAGACACCAAAGGAGACATCGTTATTTTAGGTATTCCAAATTGTGTGTCTTTCCCAATTTCTGGGACAGATAGTAAAGAAGATAATTATACGGTTTTAGGAAGAGTCCCTGTTGATCTACAAGGAGGTGGTGCTTATAAAAAGTATCGTATTGCCTTTACCGTAGACCAAGATTATTTCACGATCCTAATTGGTTCTGGAGATAATATGTCTATTCAAGCAGGAGAACAAGGAAATTATGTAATCTATGATGATTTAACCTTGAATGAAACAGATGCTTATGTAGCAAATATTACCCAAGCGGGTGGTACTATCTGTGAAGGAGACTTAAAATTATTATCTCCACCAACCAATGAAGCCAATGGCCCTTACACTTATCAATGGTTCAAAAATGGTATTGCGATACCTGGAGCAACCGATACAACCTATACTGTTGGTGCAATAGAACATGGTGAGTATATCATCCAAGTAATGAGTGCTTTAGGTTGTGAATTATCGAATATTCTAACCGTAGAAAGATGTGAATACGATCCACCGTTTATTATTCCGAATCCATTGACGATTCCACAAGATAGTACAGGAACTGTTTGTATGCCTGCTTTCGATCCAAATGTGGGAGACACCTTGACTACTACAATTTGTGGTATGGAACATGGATCGGCGACGCAGACTTTTATCAATAATGAATTATGTCTTGAATACACCCCTGATAGTGGATTTAGTGGTACAGATAGTATTTGCATCATTGTTTGTGATCAAACAGACCGTTGTGACACAACCTTTGTACCCGTTACGATCATTGAGCCACTTGTACCAACAATGAATCCATCGCCACCAATTGTTATTCCAACACAAATAACCATTCCAAAGGATAGCACAGGGTCGATTTGTACACCAATTTTAGATGCGAATCCTAACGAAGTATTTACCGCTAATTTATGTACTGGTAGTCCTGCCAATGGAACAGCAACACCGTCCGTTGATGGTAATAGTCTGTGTCTGTCTTATCAACCAAATACTGGATATGTAGGAATCGACCCAGTTTGTATTATTGTTTGCGATAAAGACGGTTTATGTGATACGGTAACTATTACGGTCAATGTAATTCCTTCGCCTGCTCCTTATGATAGTATACAAGCGCCAATTATTGTCCTGCCGCCGCTTGTCACCAATATGGATAGTACGGCGACTAATTGTGGGCCCATCATTGATGCGAACTTTTTAGATACCCACACGGTCACTATTTGTGAGTTACCAATGAATGGCGTAGCAACACCAGTTGTTGATAATGATTCTAAAACATTATGCTTGACTTATAATCCAAATCCAGGATTTACAGGCATGGATAGTGTTTGTCTAATACTCTGTGATCAAACTAACTTATGTGATACAGTTAAAGTGCCGATTACAGTATTACCAACCGAAGGCATTAATAATCCACCGGTGGTGATTCCAAATCCCTTAACGGTCAAGCAAGACAGTACAGGTAATATTTGTGTGCCGATTATTGATCCAGATGCTGGTGATATGTTTACTTATACCGCTTGTGGTGTGAATAATGGTATGGCAACAGGTACTGTTGTAAATAACCAATTATGCTTAACCTATACCCCAGATACAGGCTTCTCTGGCAAGGATAGTATTTGTGTCATTGTTTGTGACCAAGTAGGTGCTTGTGATACAACGGCAATTCCAGTCACCGTCTTAGGACCAGTTATTAATAAAGTACAACCTGTTCCTCCGATTGTTATTCCACAAGTCATTACCGTTCCTCAAGATTCGACTGGTATGGTTTGTTCTATTGTTTTGGATGAAAATCTAGGAGATAGTTTCACCGTCAATTTATGTACGGATAGCCCAGAAAATGGAATGGCTACCCCAACGATTAATGGTGATCAAATCTGTATCGAATACACACCGAATACAGGCTACGCTGGTACAGATGGGGTTTGTGTCATTGTTTGCGACCAAACAGGATTATGTGATACGGTTACTTTCCCTGTAGCCGTAATTCCAACTCCTGCCCCACCTGATAGCTTACAAGCACCAATTGTGGTTATTCCTGCAATTGTAACCCCCGAAGATTCTACTACTACAGTATGTGGGCCTGTTATTGATGCGAATATGGAAGATATTCATACGGCAAGTATTTGTGGTCAAGCTCAATATGGTACAGCAACAGTCAGCATAGATAATAATAGCCATCAGGTTTGTGTGACTTACGATCCAATTCCTCTATATGAAGGACCAGATAGTGTTTGTATTGAAGTTTGTGATCAAAGTGGTTTATGTGATACGATTATTGTACCGATTGTAGTCATTCCAAGAGCTATACACTTGAAATTAAAGGTCATGTTACAAGGTGCTTTAATCTCTACGCTTAATCCAAACATTGCCAACGCAGATGGATTGATGCGAGACGACTTACGAGCCAATGGACATATTCCACTCACTCAACCATATACAGGTGTCCTCAATAGTCACAGCAGATTTGACCATACGGATAGTGGTTGGGAAACAACGATCCAAGCCGTATTGGACGCCAATGTAGGTACTGGGGATGCGATTGTAGATTGGGTATTCGTAGAAATTAGAGATACTGCCGATCATACTAATATTATTAGAACTATTGCTGCCTTAGTACAAAGAGATGGAGACATTGTAGCAGCGCACGATGGTGGAGATTTAATGGCAACGGGCTTACCTCACGAATTTTATGTCAGTATTAAACACAGAAATCACTTAGGTGCATTAACCGCCGAACCAATGGTGATGCATAATAATACAGTAGAAGCTGATTTCACCACAATGGGCATGGATGAATTCTTTACCCATTCAGGATATGAGAATTTAGCCGTAACGACTGTTGGTGGAATGAGGGCGCTATACACGGGTAATAGTAATAGCGATGGAAAGGTTAAATACGATGGCGGAAGTAATGATCAGTTAGTCATTCTTAGTGAGGTGATTTTACATCCAGATAATGGGTCAAGAATCTTTAACTTCAGTAATGGTGTAGGCTATCACCGAGGAGATGTAAATATGGATGGTATTGTCAAATACGATGGTGCTAGGAACGATAGATTTGTGACCCAATTTATCATCTTCTTCTATCCATTGAATACCACTAGATTAACGAATTACAATAATATGATTGAACAGATGCCCGATTAAATTGGAAGAAGCAGTCTGATTGATGATATAAATACTAGTAAGACTCAAGCGATTATACGGTAAAGAAAATAAAAATTACAGATAAAATGGTAAAGACTACTTGCATTATCAGTTTTCTGATAGCCATATTTAGTTTTCAAAATTTGGATGCTCAAAACATTGATTTAACAGTAAAATACAATGAAACTGATGAGCAATACGAGGTGTATGCTAGACCTGATGCGACCAATCCATCCTTCTTTGTGGGAGGTGGTAGTCAAATTACTTTATTACTGCCAACTAGTTTAGACAATCAACCCATTGTTATTAATTCAGTCAATGGTGGTCTATGGGTCGACAATTCACAAGTATTTGAACCAGCAGCGGCGCCCAATCATGATTTCCATGCGATTGCTTCCAATGGTGGTTTCATCAACTTTATAACAGATGAAGAAATTCTTTTATATACTTTTCAAATTTCCATTCCAGGTTGTTCGAAGGATATTCGACTCTTTGAAAACGAAACCGATCCAAAATCAGATGCTCCAGGCATGCGAGGAGGAGATTTTACCAATTATTTTCCTGACCTAATCACTTTTGAAGATAGTTATCGAAATAATTATATTACTGATTTTAACTGTTGTAATGCAGGTGATTTAGCACCAACCTTTTCAACAAATACTCAAAAGAATGAATGTCCTGCGATTACCGCTGATTTATATACTTTACATACGGGTACTATTCCTGTTGGAGCAAAGCTAATTTTTAGTACAGATAGCGATCCAAGTGATGGTTTAAGGGATATGATCGACTCACCAATTGGGGTAGCTACTACTTATTATGGGTACTACTACGATAAAGAAAATGATTGTTTTAGTCCCGCAAGTGAAGCCATCAATGTAAGTATTGAATGCTGTTTATTATTTACAGTTCCTGAAGCTTTATTAGGTATAGAAGATGATACCATTCCTTTAAATATTATGGTTGATCCTAGTCTCACCAAAGGAGGGGCACAATTAGATATAATTGAAACGGGCATTGGATTTAGAGCGGCAAGCGCAGGAGATACCCCAACTACTTTTACCATCCCTGCCAATGCGACTGCCATCCGAATTACTGGTTATGGTGGAAACGATCATACCACTCAATCTGGTAGTCACGAAGAATATCAAAATAGTTCGCTATTAATTGATTTAAATACGCAAACTTATGCAGGTCATATTTTCTATGTATTGGGAAATAGCGCCCAACAAAATGATAATTATGCTTTTTCGGATATTGCTTTAGGCATGGCTTCTGATAGTGGAATCACTACTGGAGATACCAATGGGGATTATAATGCAATTACCCCATCAGTTAATGGAAATATTTTAAGTCTAGTAGAACGACAAAATATATTAGACCAAGCATATTTGGTCGAATATTTAACTTCCGCTACTTCTTCTACCAATTTCATTCAGACCTTAAGCGATGTCATGCCGCTCAATGACCAAGAAAGTAGTTTTGATTTACCCACAGCAACAAAATTAATTATTTTATCTACCCAAGCAGGACGTGGTGGATTAGGCTCCGCAGAAGAAGACAAAGGGATTAGTCGAATCATTATTGATATAGATAAAGGTACCGCAAGTGGTACTTTGTTCTCCCAAACTGGTAGAGGCGCTAATTTAACCGCTTCTTATGCTTTTGCCAATTATCCTTTGAATTCAGGGCAACCGATTTTGGCTAGTTCAGCTACTGTTGTAGGAGATGCGAATGCCGCCAATAGTGTGCTGCCCAATCTCAGTTTATCCATAATTAATAATATTTTAACGGTCACTCAAACTGCAAATACTGCTGCCATTTTCACCACTTTATTAAATGTACAAACTTACGAACGCCTAGACGTTGGGTCTAGTGCAGCCTGTTTAGGAGGTACAAAATTTGCAGGTAATTATATTGATAATCCAACTAATACCAATAATGTTTATCAATTAGAGTTACCAGGAAGTGCAGAATCTGGAATGCTCAGCTTTGCTATGACTAACATTCGAGGGACCAATACCGAAAATGAAAATACAGGAACGGCACAAGTTTTTGTAGACCTAAAAAAACAAACAACTTCTGGTTCTTTCTTAGTAATGCGAACTACTTTTCCAGATTTAGTCTCTTGGACAGATGTTCCTTTTGGAACTGCATTGATCGACCATCCCAATACAGTATCGAATCATTCCAATATCAATGGGTTTAATGATGAAATTGCAGGAAACTTAGTTTTTGAGGTTCTTCATCAACCTGATGGTAGTCAACTCTTCCAAATAAGTGCGAAGGCGATTGCAGGTAATGGTACAACTGACTTTTTAAATTATGCTTTTACAACCCAAGCACAATGGGCAGGTCGGTTGCCAATCAGAATTAATGGAGATCTGAAAGGCGGCACTTTATCTACTGGAGCATTTGATCCGATTACCGAAGAATGGTTAATTGATCCTGCCGAATTATCTAGTTTAGCATATATTCCCAAAGCCCATTTTTCTGGAGATAGTATTCAACTAAATTTTCAATATGATTGTAAAGATCAAAGTACTTTTATTGGAATTAGTCGAGTAGCCGATTTATTAGAATTAACCACAATTGATCAATCGGGTACAGAAAATACCCTAATTGACATCACAACTGCCTTTACCATTGATTTAATTGATACAGACGGATCAGAAACTATAACTACCCTACTTTTAGATTCCATTCCTGTTGGTCATACCCTTTCGGATGGAGTAAATACTTTTACCGCCAATAACGGTCAACAACATATCGATATTACTACCTGGAATACTGCTAATTTGACTTATTTATCCCCCCAAGCAGGTATTTTCCCGATTACGATAACAGTTGCAACAACAGATGAAGATGGATTTTCTGCCACTAAAGATAGTACGATAACTACTGGTCTTTTTAATTTGATTATTAATCAAGATACCGATAAAGATGGAGTAGCTGATTCCATAGATTTAGATGATGATAATGATGGGATTCCAGATGCCATTGAATGTATGTCTATCTACGCTACTCAAGCTACCCAAACAGGTGGAGTGACTGCCCCAAATAATGTTTTGGGTATTCCCGATGGACAGTCTGCTCGCTTAGCAGGAGGAGATATATTAACGATCGAGTTAAATGCCATTCCTAAAATTGGGGATACTTTGTATTTACACATAGCTAGAAATAATGCTAATGGACAGATGAGAATTAACGCCTCTCAAACAGCAGTAGGTGGATTTGCTAATACTATTATTTTCGGTGGCGGAACGATTCAACAAATAGATAAAATACCTTATCCCGTAAAAATCGAAGGTTTACGGTTTGTTAAATTTACTAGGGAACGAGGTCAACTATTAGTAGATGGTGTATCAGCATGCGGAGATACTGATGAAGATGGTATCCCAGATTATTTAGACTTGGATAGTGATGGAGATGGTTGTTTGGATGCACTAGAAGCTGGTCATAACTTAGAAGTAGCAATGGACAGTACGATTCATGTTACGTATGGCGAAAATGGTCTAGCAGATACCTTAGAAACCAGTCCTGATAGTGGCATCCTTAATTACAGGATTTCCCAATCCAATGCAGGTATTTTTGATTTCATAGATAAAAATATCAAGCTTGCCTGTAAGTTATTCCCGCCAATGGTTATTCCAGGAACAATCACCCTTCCTCAGGATAGTAGCGGAATGATTTGTATGCCTATTTTAGACGAAGATGAGGCAGATGTTTTCACGAGTGAAATTTGTGGGACAGCAAATGGAACAGCAATATCCAGTATTAACAGTCATACAGTTTGTTTATCTTACCAACCCAATCTTGGGTTTAATGGACAAGATAGTATCTGCTTGATAGTCTGTGACTTGGTAGGGAATTGTGATACAGTAAATATACCAGTTACTGTTATTGCACCACTCCCTCCCAATCCAAATCCTGTCGCTCCAGTACTGATTCCCTCCCCAATTATTGTATCACAAGATAGTTTGGCAACCGTTTGTATGCCAATTATTGATCCAAATGAGGGAGATACTTTTACTACAGTTTTATGTGATGACAGCCCAAATAATGGAAAGGCAGCAGTCTCAATTTTAGGCAATCAACTCTGTTTAGATTATCAACCAAATCCAGCATATAATGGATCAGATGAGGTCTGCATTATTGTTTGTGACCAAACAGGTTTATGTGATACAGCAATTATTCCAATACTTGTTATTCCAACTAATATTCCAACAGATTCTACCCAAGCCCCTATTGTTATCATACCGACTATCATCACAACAGAAGGGACAAATAAAATGGTTTGTGGAAATATTATAGATCCTAATTCTACAGATACCCACACTTTTAGTATTTGTGAAGCGCCAAAAAATGGTTTGGCAAATATCACCCTTGACAATAGCCGTCAGGAGATTTGTATTGACTATACCCCTACTCCACTCTTTTCTGGTAATGATAGTTTTTGCCTAATTGTTTGTGACCAAACGGGTCTTTGTGATACCGTTTTAGTGCCTATCCTAGTTTTACCAAGAGCAACAGAATTACAGTTAAAAGTCTTTCTACAAGGTGCGCTAATCTCTGCTACCAACCCTAGCTCTGCTAATGAGGATGGTTTAATGCGAGATGACTTGCGTAGAAATGGCTTTTTGCCGATGACTCAACCTTATGTAGATACAATCAATACCTTTAATCGCTTTACTGCTGTGGCTAGTCAACCTGAGACGACGAATCTAGCTGTACTAAATGCAAATTCAGGCACACCAGATGCCATTGTAGATTGGGTATTCATTGAAATTAGATCGGCAGAAGATACCAACATTATTAGAACGCTTTCTGGTTTATTACAAAGAGATGGAGATGTAGTGGCCGCTCATGATGGTGGTCCTTTATACATCAATGGTTTACCAAAAGAATTCTTGATTGCTATCAAACATCGAAATCATTTAGGCGCAATGACAGCAACTCCTTTATCTATGGAAAATAATATTATTAAGGTTGATTTCACAAACCTACCTTTAGTTGACTATTTCACTAGCCCAGGATTTGATTCTCTAGCCGTCACGACGATAGCAGGTAAACGAGCACTTTGGGCGGGAAATGCCAACGCAAGTTGTCAAGTAAAATATGATGGCAGTAATAATGATCGATTGAGTGTCTTACGAAACGTCATCTTTTTTCCAGACAACGAGGGACAAATACTCAATTTCAGCAACGCTAAAGGTTATTTTTCTGGAGATATAAATATGGATGGAACTGTCAAATATGATGGCATTCGGAATGATAGATTTATCAATCAATTCATCATTTTCTTCTATCCAAAAAATGAGACAAAGCTGAATAACTTTAATAATATGTTAGAACAATTACCCAAGTAAATTAAAATTCGAACTATTAATCAATTTATGCACCGTTTCTACAAGTACAATCTACAATCATAGAAATAATGAAAAAACTACTGTACATTATCTGTTTCTTTGTTACCTTTTTTAGTGATCATTCTCTAATTGGGCAAAGTGTCGAATTTACCTTAAAGTATAATGAAGCTGCCGATCAATATGAGGTCTATGCCTTACCAGACATCTCTAATCCTACCTACTTTGTAGGAGGTGGAAGTCAAATTTCTTTAGTATTACCCGCAAGTACCCCAGACTTGCCCCTGCAAATTACTACCGTGAATGGTGGGTTGTGGACGGATAATTCAAGGGTTTTTGCACCAACAGCAGACCCCACTCATGATTTTCATGGTATTGCTTCGGGTGGTTCTTTTGTTAGTTTTATTGCAGGTCAAGAGTTATTATTATACACCTTCAAACTGCAACCAGTTGGTTGTATTGAAGGGGCTAGATTATTTGAAAATAATTCAGATCCAGATTCTAATGCGCCTGGATTGAATGGTGGGGATTTTCTCAATTTTTTCCCTGATTTATTTACTTTTATTGATGGATATAGTGCAAATTATAATAATGCAGGTATCGTTTGTAATACTCCTCCAATGATCACTTATGCGCCAGATACGACTTATCAAGAATTAGATACGACCATAGTGATGGACGTCCTTACAACGGATAATGCTAGTATGGAAGCGGATAGCACCTTGACTTATAGCCTTTTAGGAATAGATGAATCCTTCTTTGACATTGATTCCATTACTGGTCAAATCACCTTTATTAATAGCCCTGACTTTGAAACGCCTTTAGATGATGGAATGGATAATGTGTATAATATTGAAGTAGTCGTTTGTGATGATGCTGACCCCGTTCTTTGTGATACACAAGCTGTTGCCATTACCGTAACCAATAATTTTTCGGATGATGGGATTCGTTTACTTTGTGTCAACCCCACAACTGATCAAGTGATTATTAAAAATTTCGGACCAAATACAAGGGATATTTCAACCCTAAGATTATGTTCTAAATTTAGTTATACCAATACCAATATAGCTACTGATATGAATATTGTCAATGGTTCTTTAATCTTAGCGCCAGGAGATAGTGTCGTTTTAGATGGTTTTAGCTTAGATGATCTATCCGCTGACCTTGGCCTCTATACGCCCGATGGTGGATTCGCTGATACAATTGCAATGTTAGATTTTACCCAATGGGGAAGCGGTGGGAATGGTAGGGAAAGTGTAGCCGTAGCAAAAGGTATTTGGGGTATTGGAGATTTTATGGTCTATGGTCCAAATTATTGTTATAGCGGAGATGGGCTTTCAGAATATGGGTTGATATTTTGGGAACAAGTTGATCCCCCCATAGCTATTATTGATAGAATTACAACTGGAGAAAATGTTGCGGTGATTGTAGATGTGCAACAAAATGATTTAAATTTTGGGCCAGATAGTTTGGTTACCTCGGTAATTGGTACTTCTACACAAGGGGTTAGCCCAACTGTTTTAAATGGAGATAGCATTAGCTACACCCCACCTACCAATTTTACAGGGATAGATACCATTACTTACCAAATTTGTCTTACAAATAATCCTAGCGTTTGTGACACAACTATTGTTTTAGTCAATGTCTCTCCCGATTCTGATCTGGATGGTGTTGCAGATGTATATGATTTAGATGATGATAATGATGGTATCCCAGATTTAATCGAGTGCCCTTTCGTAGAAATGGAATTTGTCTTAAATACAGCAATATCTGATTCAAATATCTTGATTTATGAAGCAATGGTTCATGGTAATTTAGAAACAGTAACTATCACCGCCTCTACTAATCCACAGACTCTATTGGATCAAAATGGTCAGGTAGCCCCCAACGGTGTAACGCTTTCGACTTCTTCTATTAATCCGATTGCCATGAAAGACGATAGTATTTTTGAGGCAGCATTACATTTTGATGCTTCACTTGATATTCAATCTATTCGGCTCCAAGACTTAAGCGATATGGATAGACGATTAGATGACTTCCCAACAGATGCTTTTGGATTTAATATAGAAGGTTTTTGGACAATTGTCTCTGGTGACTTAGCGACTTATGACGGTACAACTGGTGTCTTGATTACCAATAATCCTGCTGGAAATGCAGAACTTACATTGGCGGCAACTAATAATTCTGCCCATGAAATGATTCAAAAGGGAGTACGCTCACCAATCCTAGTCAGAGGCAATATAGGTGAAACCAATAATTCAGAAGTCATTTTTACCGCAAGTAATCCATTTTCTGTTGTTGATTTAATAGTGGAAGACATTTCTTTAAATGGTTTAAGAGAACAAATTGATAATACCTCTATTGTGGCTTCTATTATCATTGGTGTGCCACTTTGTGATGTAGATGGAGACAACATCCCCAATTATCTAGATTTAGATGCTGATGGAGATGGTTGTCCAGATGCACAAGAAGCGGGTCATGGTCTACCTATCCAAGCAGATAGTACTATTGCTGGCGCTTATGGTGCCAATGGATTAGCAGATGCCGTAGAAACGAATATTGATAGTGATACTTTGAATTATACTTTTTGGAGTACGAATAATAATCCTGAATTTTTAGACAGTTTAACTAATTCTGGTTGTAATGAAGCACCCATCATTATCTATGCGCCAGATACCACTTATAATGAAGGAAACACGACGATTGTTATTGATCTAATCACTACCGACGATACGAGTTCAGAAATAGATAGCACTTTAAAATATAGCCTAGTTGGAATAGATAGTGCACTATTTACAATTGATTCTTTAACAGGTGAAATTAATTTTATAACACCTCCGTCGATTGACAATCCAATGGATGATGGAATGGATAATATCTATAACATCGAAATAATTGTCTGTGATAATGGTAGACTGGTTTTATGTGATACCCAAGCAGTTGCCATTACTGTTGTTCAAGATAATGATGGCGATGGAATACCAGACATTACAGATTTAGATGATGATAATGATGGAATTCTTGATTGGGATGAATGTGAAGGTACAGATGCCACTTTTACTTATAATAATACGCTGTCCGATAATACAAAATTGGTGTATTCTGCAACCATTAATGGTCAATTAGAAACGGTTACCTTGACCGCTTCTACTAATCCTCAGAGTTTATTGAACCCAGCTGGAGTCCAAGAACCCAACGGAACAACCCTTATTCCAAATGGAGGAAATGGAATCGTTGCTTTACGGGATGATGCCACCATGGAAGCTGCCTTAACTTTTACTGCTTCTATTCCAATCATTTATATCAAGTTTATTGATTTAGATGATATGGATAGAAAATTAGGTGACTTGCCAAGTGATGCTTTTGGTTTTACAACTACCGGCTACTGGGAAATAATCGAAGGAGACTTAGCTTCTTACGATGCAGCAACGGGAAATTTAATCGTAAATAATCCCAATGGAGATGCCACAGCTCTATTATCCGATGTTGGAGATAGTGGATTTGAAATGCTCAACAAAAATGCTATTTCTGGAGTTTTGACAAGAGGTACTATTGGAGAAACGAATAATGCCAAAGCTAATTTTATTGCATCAATACCGTTTACGACTACGGATATGTTGTCAGAAGATTTATCGCTCAATGGGAATAGAGAATTAGTGACGAGTAATTTTATTTTACAATTTTTGACCGTAGGTATTCCTGATTGTGATGCAGATATGGATGGTATTCCTAACTATTTTGATTTAGATTCAGATGGTGATGGTTGTCCTGATGCTTTGGAAGCAGGTCATGGAATTACTATGCAAGTCGATAGCACCATTGCTGGTCCCTACGGAAATAATGGCGTCGCTGATACATTAGAAACCAATGATTCTAATTCAGCTTTAGCCAATTATACGCTTACAGAAACAAATACTGGCACCTACGATTTTGTGGATGCTACAGTAGCAACTGCCTGTGCAGAAATTTGTGGAAATGGCATGGATGATGATGGCGACGGTAAAACAGATTGTGAAGATACTGATTGTATGCCAATTCAATTGGCAGATAAAGATACGCTTATAAGCACAACTTATTGTTTAGCTGTTCCTTTTGCTGATACTGGTCTCTATACTATCTTATTGGATGGTTCGCTCTACACGCCAGTTGCACCGGGGTGTAATTTTGACCAAACCCAAGGGTATTCTACAGCAAATTTCACCTTAAATAGTCCACCGTTTGCTGTCACATGGATGTATAATGGTAATCCTGAAAGTACTACTGTTACTTCCGTAGCTGAATTAGTAGCTTGGATGAATAGTATCGATACTGACGCTAATTGGAGAAGTGATGTCTTACCAAATGCTATTGCCTATACCCAAAGAAATAATCCAGACACTTATGGTGCAATTACCTTCCCTGCTAATTCAGGTACTGCAATCACGAATATTAATTCTGTGACAATACCTTTCGGAACAGAAGTGGAAGTAGGCACACTAGCCAATCATCAAATTATTCTTACTAATAAAAATAGTGGTTGTGCGGATACCATTGATTTAGTATTTACAAATGAGCGGCCATTAATTACCTATGCCCCCGATACTACTTTCACAGAAAATGATACGAGTTTAGTCATGGATATTATCAGTACAGATGATACGAGTAGCGAAGTAGATAGTACTTTAACCTACCGCTTATTAACTGGTAACCTAGACGAATCCTTATTTACCATTGATTCTATCACAGGTCAAATTCGGTTTATTAGTCCTCCTAACTATGAAAATCCACAGGATGGTAATGGAGATAATATTTATGAATTGACGGTACTGGTTTGTGATGCAGAAAACCTCTGCGATACAGCTACAGTTGCGATTACGATTCTTAAAGATAGTGATAATGATGGTGTACCTGATATCGACGATTTAGATGATGATAATGATGGGATATTAGATGTAGATGAAATGGAAATATGTCCAACTGCTGATGTAGTAAATGTGTCAAATATCAGTTCCTCTAATACCATTTCCGGATTAGCTAATTTATACGATGGCAATTTTAACTCCTTCATTACTTTTACAAGTAATGCTGCATTCGAGAGTGACTTGACTGTTGATTTTGCTACCCCCGAATCAGGAAAAATCACCTTTTATTTGTACAATGATGGAGGTAGTGCCAATGACGGGCAATCTCCATCTACCACACCTTCAGGTATTGGCGAAATCACCAATTTATATGTCCTAAACAGTACTGGAGACACTATATATAGTGCTCAAAATATTGTAATTCAAGGTACCAATCCTGGAGAAGGACCTTTCTTAAATGCTCAATCTGATATTCATGTAATTTTCCAAGAAGACCTAACAGATGCCAAAACAGTATTGGTTAATGGAATGAAAGGCTATAATGGAGATAGTGATCCAAATACTACTTCTGCTTACGTAACTGAAAATGCTAGAGAATTTCATTTTACTAACCAATGTCAAGGTACACGCGATACGGATAATGATAGTATTCCTGATCACCTAGATCTAGATTCTGATGGCGATGGCTGTCCAGATGCTGCCGAATCAGGTCACAATCAACTGGTACAAGCAGATAGTACCATTGCAGGATCTTATGGCGAAAATGGCCTAGCGACAAGCGTTGAAAATAGTGATTCCGATACTGCTACCATCAATTACATCATTAACGAAACTGATGCAGGAACAGCCGATTTTGTGAATAACTCCATAGAAAATGGTTGTGACCAAATTACCACTTTATCACTTAAGGTAATGCTACAAGGTGCCTTGTTGGGAAGTAATGATGGCCTAATGCGAGATGATTTAAGAAGTCAAAATTTTATTCCAATGAATCAGCCTTATAATCAAGAGCGACTTATATCGGAACGATTTACCCATATTGGGGGTGGAACAGAAACGACCACAGCTTTGGTTGTAAATGCCAATCTAGGTACAGCAGATGCTATAGTGGATTGGGTCTTTGTCGAATTGAGAGATCCTGCTGATTCTACAACTGTATTTCAAACAATTTCTGCTTTAGTGCAAAAAGATGGAGATGTAGTAGATGCGACTACAGGAGATCCGATTGTCTTGATGAATCCACCTTTGTCCTTTTTTGTAGCCGTAAAACATAGAAATCATTTGGGGGCCATGACAAATAGCCCTATCATGACGGTGAATGATACCGTTTTAATTGATTTTACCACCATGGCTTTAAGTGATTTCTACACCAAACCTGGATATGATGATTTAGCCGTCACCACGGTAAGTGGAAAAAGAGCTTTGTGGGCAGGAAATGCCAATATAGATTTTAAATCAAAATATGATGGTGCCGCCAATGATCGAATTCTTATTGGGAATGATGTCATTACTCATGTCCTCAACAGTATGACAACACTAAATTATGCCAATACTTTGGGGTATTATCAAGGGGATTTAAACTTGGATGGTCGGACTAAATATGACGGGGCATCAAATGATCGAATTATTCTGCAAAACATCATTTTAACCTATCCCCTAAATTCAAATGACTTACAAATTAATAATTATAACAATATGATTGAACAAATCCCAGATAACTAAAATAAGGTAAAATCGGATATCAGTTGTCAATTTGCTTTGGCAACTGATAATCGACAATTGTTTTACTCAAAATAGACTGTCACAATTTCGCCCAATACTTTCATCATGGATGGAGATTTTCTTTTACTTTAGCGCAAATAAGTAGCTAAACACATCTAAACGTTACTTTTGAAAAGGTTATTTTTCTGCTAGACGAGGCAAAAAAAGAGTCCTTCACAAAGTATTGTTCATGTTTGTTTTACTACTTGATTCTTGCCAAAAAGAAATTGACTATTTCTTCTTTGGATTAATAGTATGAAGTAAAGACATTTTTTAGGTATTCCTAACATAGAAAGAATCGACTAAGGCCAATATTGATTTATCTATTAGGACAATTCACAGCTTTCTAGCAAATTTTTTTGCTGAATTTGTGAAATTAATACACCAAATAAATGTATGTCATGAACAAAAAGTTCCAACTCTTACTATGTCTAGTCTTTGGCTTTATTTATAGCCATGCTCAAAACGCAGATTTTACCTTAAAATACAATCCTTCGAGTAGCCAATATGAGGTCTATGTGAAAGCAGATGTGGATTTCCCTAAATTCTTTGTTGGCGGAGGTAGTCAAATTTCCATTGTCTTACCAGCAGAGATAGAGGATCAACGACTCTTAGTAGAAACCGTGGAAGGTGGGCCTTGGCTCGATAATTCTCAACTCTATAGCCCAGAATCCTGTAAAGGTTGTGATTTTCATGGTATCGCTTCTAATGGTTCTATGATTTCCCTTAAGAAAGACGAAGAAAAACTATTATTTACTTTTACGGTTCCTACCGTAGAAGATGAAAAAAGTATTCGGCTATTCGAAAATAATAAAGATCCACAATCTTCTGATAAAGGAATGGCAGGAGGAGATTTTAATAATTTCTTCGCTTGTGCTTTGACTTTAAAAAATGCTTACCGAAAAAACTATGGCAACGATAAAGTATTGACTGGGATTATTAAAACTTGGTCAGGTTTTGAGGTAGATTTAGTA
Organism: Saprospiraceae bacterium; assembly: GCA_965277445.1. Classification (GTDB taxonomy): domain Bacteria; phylum Bacteroidota; class Bacteroidia; order Chitinophagales; family Saprospiraceae; genus JAFMDF01. The sequence continues at coordinate 3,075,053 of CBDICY010000013.1, forward strand.
AATATTTCTAATGGTGTTTTAACCGCTACAAGTGATATTTCAGGAATGTATCAAATGGAGGTGTTAGAAAATAGCACCAACAAAATAATTCCAGAAAAAAACATTTCCCCACTAAACGGCTTAAATACGCTGGATATAATCAAAATCAGACAACATATCCTAAATAATACGCCATTTAATCAGGCAGAACAATGGATTGCAGCTGATGTCAACAATTCTGGCACGATTTCGGCTTCTGACATGTTGGAAATTAGACAACTTATTTTAGGCAATACAACTAATTTCAAAAATAATAAAAGTTGGCGGTTTATAAACACCAACGAACCATTCGATAGAGCGTCTCCACTTAAAGGTACATTTGCAGAATCTGCTACTATTTCTCAACTGGAGGATGGTACAGCCATAAATTTTACTGCCATAAAAATTGGCGATGTGGATGGTACTGCAATTCCCAACACCACTATTTCAACCGAATCTAGAAACAGCAATAAAGTACTTACTTTAAAGCTTGATGATACCCAGTTAAAAACAGGCGATACTTATACCGCCACTTTTACCACCGAAGAATTTAGCACCTTACAAGGTTATCAATTATCCCTGCAAACCGACGCTTTGTCCATTGAAAAAGTACAAAGCCAATTCGGAGGCAAAGATAATTTTGGTTTGACCCAACTTAAGCGTGGCTTATTTAGCACAAGTTGGAACCGAACGACTCCTTTAACCGAAGAAGTTCCTGCAACGGCAGCACTTTTCCAAGTAGTTTTTAAAGCACAAAAGGATGGTCTATTAAGCGAGTTAATCTCCCTAGAAGAACAACCAACTCCAGTTGAAGCTTATGACTTAGAAGACAATACTATGGGCATTGAATTAAAATTCAATGCACCATTTGGAGATAAGCCTTTTGAATTATTTCAAAATGAACCAAATCCATTTAAAGAAGAAACTTCTATTGGTTTCTATTTACCAGGAGATAGTGAGATAGAATTAACCTTTAGAGATGAAGCAGGTCGAGTGTTAAAAACCATCAAAGAAAATAGAAAGGCAGGAGATAATAGTTTTCATTTTGATAAAAAGGATTTTGCAAGAGGTTTAATCTTTTATCAATTAGATACCAAATTTGGATCGCAAAATCGTAAAATGTTACGCTTAGATTAGCCATAAAAGAATAGGTGATGAGGTTATGAGGTTATAAGTAGTGACTCATCAATCTCATAAATTCATCAACCTCATCACCTATTAATAGATAAACAGACCAACAGAAAATTTTAAGATTTAAACACAAAACCTTTCATTTTTAAAGTCAGGCTAGGCTTATAGTAAACAATTTTTCATTCAAAAAAAGAGGTCCGACCTACCATCTCATCCGCTTTGCGGTTTCCTCCTTGAATATCCATAGGGGTATTCAGCTTTTAGGATCGGTCGTTCACTCTGAACTAGAGAATCATTCGGGGCACTTTAACCAAAGTTTATTACTTCAAAAAAGTAAATCCCGTAATGAAAAAAATTTTACAGCCGCTGATTTTTCTGCTGATGTTTGCCTTTGGCAGTCAGCTGAATGCCCAGGACATTGACTTTACCGTACGGTTCAATCCAAACACGGAAGCCTACGAAGTTTATGCCCTTCCTGACTTTTCCGACCCCGCTTATTTCGTAGGTGGTGGTAGTCAAATTTCTTTAGTTTTACCAGAAAGTATTGCGGATGCTGCGCTTAGCATCACCACCGTCAATGGTGGTTTATGGACAGATAACTCGCGGGTATATGCCCCTGCCGCTGATCCTTCACACGATTTTCACGGTATTGCCTCTAATGGTTCTATTATCTCCCTCGTCGCTGGCGAAGAAGTACTACTTTATACCTTCGTTCTACCCGGAGGAGGTTGTATTGGTGGTATTCGTTTATACGAAAATGGAGTAGATCCAAATTCCGCTGCCCCTGGTATGGGAGGTGGTGATTTTGAGAACTACTTTGCCAATGCCTTTACCTTTGTAGATAATTATAATGCGAATTATAATAACGCAGGAACGATGTGTTATCCACCAGTAGTAGTACCTTATCCCATCACTATTATGATGGATAGTACGGGGATGATTTGTGCCCCAATTACTGATCCTGACGCAGGAGACACCTTCACAGCAACTAGTTGTGGTGCTTCTAATGGTTCTGAAACAGTTACCGTCAATGGTGGTGAAGTTTGTGTGGAATATACCCCTACTACAGGCTATACTGGCACAGATAGTGTTTGTGTCATCGTTTGTGACCAGTTAGGTGCTTGCGATACTACCTTTTTTCCAGTTACGGTCATTCCACCATTACCACCTTCAGTTACACCTGAACCACCTGTGGTTATTCCTACACCGATTACCATACCCGAAGATAGTACTATTATGGTTTGTACGCCTGTATTAGACCCTAATGTTGGGGATACTTTTACGGCTACCTTATGTACAGGAAGTCCAGAAAATGGTACAGCAACACCAACTATTGTCGGTAATTCTTTATGTATTGAATATACCCCCGATGCAGGTTTCTCAGGAGATGATGAAATTTGTATTATTGTTTGTGATAATACGGGTTTATGCGATACGGTCGATATTCCAGTTACGGTCATTCCAACCATTGAACCACCTAGTGTTCCTCAACCACCAGTTATTGTTTTTCCTCCAGTCGTTACACCAGAAGATAGTACCATTACTGCTTGTGGACCGATTGTAGATCCTAATTTTGAAGACACGCATACGGTTACCATTTGTGAACAACCTGCCAATGGAATGGCAATGGCAACGGTAGATAATACCAATAATGCTTTATGCATCACTTATGAACCAGCTCCAAATTTCACAGGTACGGACAGTATTTGTGTCATTGTTTGTGATCAAACTGGGCTTTGTGATACCTTAAATATTCCAATCGAAGTATTACCAGGTAATGATCCTCCAATTGCAATTGATGATATTAATAATACACCAACTGGTCAACCTGTTACAGGGACGCTTTTAGTAAATGACGAAGACCCAGATGGGGATAGTTTAATCATAAATACCACGCCTATCGGAACACCCGTGGGTGGAACGGTCACGATCAATCCCGATGGCACTTATACTTTTACGCCAGATCCTGGATATGTAGGAGAAGGCGGTTTCCAATATGAAGTTTGTGATAATGGTACGCCTCAAATGTGTGATACGGCAAATGTAGTCATCGAAGTATTTGATTTTACTGATCCTGATAATAATGCGCCTGTTGGTACAGAAGATAACTTTGTCACCGAAGAAGGTTCAGATATTATGGGTAGTTTAATAGGAAATGACAATGACCCTGACGGAGATGACTTAACCATTACGACTACTCCCATAACTGATCCTACAAATGGAACGGTTACTATTAATCCTGACGGTACGTTCACTTTCGCTCCTGATCCGGGCTTTGAAGGGACAGATACTTTTGAATACGAAGTATGTGATGATGGAAGTCCTGTAAAATGCGATACGGTTTTAGTCACAGTTGAAGTGTTACCAAATGATGGGGAAAACGATTTATATGCAACGGATGATGCGGGTATGGGCGACGAAGATGGCGTTGTTATGGGCGAACTTTTAGGTAATGATCACGATCCAGAAGGCGGCGTTTTAACGATTAATACCAATCCATTGGATACGCCTATGAATGGTATGGTAGTCATCAATCCTGATGGCACTTACGAATATACGCCTAATCCTAACTTTACAGGAACAGATTTCTTTACTTATGAAGTTTGTGATGATGGTACACCAATAGCTTGTGATTCCGCTACGGTTTATATCACGATAGTTCCAGTTAATGAAATTTTGGCAGTTGATGACATCAATACTACGCCAATTAATATGGACGCAACGGGCAATGTATTGACCAATGATGAAGATGAGGAAGGCGATAATTTGACTGTTAATACCACTCCAGTTGGAACAACAGTTGGCGGAACCGTTGTCTTAAATCCAGATGGTACTTATACTTTCACTCCTACTACAGATTTTACAGGGGAAGCAAGTTTCCAATATGAAGTTTGCGACGATGGTAGTCCAATGGTTTGTGATACGGCAGAAGTAACTATTGAAGTATTTGACAATACCGATCCTAATAATAATCCAATTGTCGGAGTCGAAGATAATTTTGTCACCGAAGAAGGCGCACCTATCACAGGTAGCTTAACCGATAATGATTTTGATCCAGATGATGACAATATCATCATCAATACCACACCAATTACTGACCCAACTAACGGAACTTTAACCATTAACCCTGATGGTACTTTCACCTTTACTCCTGACCCAGAATTTGAAGGAACAGATATGTTCGAGTATCAAGTTTGTGACGATGGTACACCCGTAACCTGTGATACCGTTTTAGTAACCATCGAAGTATTGCCAGATAATGGTATGAATGATACTTATGCTACAGACGATGCAGGTGCAGGTAATGAAAATACGGACATTACAGGAAATGTTGCGAGTAATGATAATGATCCAGAAGGAGACAATCAGACTGTGAATACAACCCCTGTGACTGCCCCAACTAACGGAAATGTCGTTTTAGGTACGGATGGTACTTATACTTATACACCAAATCCAGACTTTGTAGGTAATGATCAATTTACTTATCAAATCTGTGATGATGGTAGCCCAGTCGCTTGTGATACAGCTACTGTCTATTTAACAGTAATGGAAGCACAATATCCTCCATTAGTCATCGCAAACCCATTAACGATCTTACAAGATTCTACAGGAACGATTTGTGCACCAATTACTGATCCTAATGATGGCGATCTATTTACCGCTACCCTTTGTGGTGCAGAAAATGGTACACCAACTGCAACTGTAAATGGAGCAGAAGTATGTATTGAATATGTTCCAGATGCAGGTTTTTCAGGCACCGATAGCGTTTGTGTCATAGTTTGTGACCAAACTGGCTTATGCGATACTACCTTTATCCCAGTTACAGTTGTCGAACCATTACCTCCATCTATTTTCCCTGAACCACCAGTTGTCATACCTACTCCAGTAACAACACCAGAAGATAGTACCGTAACTGTTTGTACGCCTATTTTAGACCCTAATGTAGGAGATACTTTCATAGCTAATTTATGTGTGGGCAGTCCAGAAAATGGAACAGCTACGCCAACCGTGATGGGTAATGTTTTGTGTATTGAATATACCCCTGATGCTGGTTATACAGGTGATGATGAAGTTTGTGTGATTGTTTGCGACCAGACAGGCCTTTGTGATACGATTGGTATTCCAGTCACCATCATTCCGATGCCAGAACCACCAGATAGTATGCAACCACCGATTGTCACTTTCCCTCCTGTGGTTTTACCAAGTGATACGATAGTAACGGCTTGTGCGCCAATTGTTGATCCTAATCCATTGGATACGCATACTGTAACCATCTGTGAACAACCAGCAAACGCTACTGCAACCGCAACGGTAGATAATATGAACGATGCAGTTTGTGTTACCATTGATCCAGATGCTAATTTCACAGGAACAGATAGTGTTTGTTTAATTGTTTGTGACCAAACTGGTTTATGTGATACAGTCATTGTGCCTATTATTATTACCCCAGGAGCACCAAACAACCCACCAGTAGTCGTTCCGAATCCATTAACGATTCCAGAAGATTCTACAGGCATGGTATGTTCGCCAATCTTAGATGCAGATGCTGGCGATACGTTTATAGCAACGGTTTGTGGGGTCGAACATGGAACACCAACTCTAGCAGTTGCTGGAAATAATTTATGTTTAACCTATATGCCTGATGCAGGATATACAGGGACAGATAGTGTTTGTGTGATTGTTTGTGATCAAGAAGGAGACTGCGATACTACTTTCATTCCTGTTACAATTGTACCAGCACTACCACCTTCTATCTTCCCTGAGCCACCTGTTGTCATAGTAACGCCAACTAGTACGCCACAAGATAGTACGATTACTGTTTGTACCCCAATTTTAGATCCGAATGTTGGAGACACCTTCACTGCAACGCTTTGTACAGACAGTCCAGAAAATGGTACTGCGATGCCAACCGTAAATGGTGGTATTCTTTGTATTGACTATACCCCAGACTCTGGATTTACAGGAGATGATGAAGTTTGTGTAATTGTATGTGACCAAACAGGTCTTTGTGATACGGTAGGGATTCCTATAACGGTTATTCCTCCGATTCAACCAGTTGATAGTATGCAACCTCCAATTGTGGTGTTCCCGCCAGTTGTCACACCTGTTGATTCAACGATTGAAGTGTGTGCACCTATCGCTGATCCTAATCCACAAGATACGCATACAGTCACGATTTGTGAACAACCTGCTAATGCTACCGCAACTGCTTCAGTTAATAATACAACAGGAACGGTTTGTTTAACTGTTGATCCAGACGCTGGATTTACAGGTACAGATAGTGTATGTGTAATTATTTGTGATAATACGGGGTTGTGCGATACGGTAATCGTTCCAATCGAAGTCATTCCAACAGAAACAGAGAACCCACCAGTTGTTCTACCAAACCCTATTACGATCCCACAAGATTCTACGGGCGAAGTTTGTATGAATATCATGGATTCCAATGATGGAGATACTTTTACTGCAACGGTTTGTGGGGTAGACAATGGAACAGCTACACCAACGGTAACTGGCGACGTATTATGCTTAGAATATGTCCCGAATCCAGGTTTTAATGGAACAGATAGTGTTTGTATTATTGTTTGTGACCAAACTGGTTTATGTGATACCACTTTTGTTCCTGTAACCGTAGTAGAACCATTAGAACCTTCTGTTACTCCAGAACCACCAGTAGTTATTCCTACGCCTGGTTATACACCAGAAGATAGTACGGTAACTATTTGTATGCCAATTTTAGACCCTAATATTGGAGATACTTTTACCGCGAATCTATGTGTTGGTAGCCCAGAAAACGGAACAGCCACATCAACGGTAAACGGTAATATCCTTTGTTTAACATATACACCAGATGCAGGATTTACTGGCGATGAAGAAGTTTGCGTCATAGTGTGTGACCAAACGGGCTTATGCGATACAGTAACGATTCCAATTACTGTAGTACCGACCATTCAACCACCAATCATTCCACAGCCACCTGTGATTGTCTTCCCGCCAATTGTTGGGCCAGAAGATTCAACGATAACTACTTGTGGGCCAATTGTAGATCCTAATCCATTAGATACGCATACGGTGACCATTTGTGAGCAACCTGTTAATGCGATGGCAACAGCTACAGTTGACAATACAACAGGTGATTTATGCTTGACAATTGATCCAGACGTCAATTTCACCGGAACAGATAGTGTTTGTGTGATTGTTTGTGATCAAACGGGTCTTTGTGATACCATGATTATTCCAATAGAAATTTTACCTGTCAATGAGGTCTTAGCAATTGATGATATTAACTCTACGCAAACAGGTGTGATGACCATGGGTAATGTCTTAACAAATGATGATGATCCAGAAGGAGATAATTTGACCGTGAATACAACACCCGTTGGAACGCCAGTTGGTGGAACTGTTACCTTAATGGCGGATGGTTCTTATACCTTCATGCCAGCACCTGGTTTTACAGGAGAAGCGAGTTTCCGATATGAGGTTTGTGATGATGGTGATCCAATGGCTTGTGATACAGCAACGGTAATGATAGATGTTATTGACAATACCAATCCAGATAATAATCAAGTAATTGGTAATGAAGATAATGTCATTACTGAAGAAGGTGTGGTTACGACGATTAATGTATTGAGTAATGATACCGATCCAGATGGAGATAATTTAGTAATCAATACTACGCCAGTTACTGCACCTGCTAATGGGATCGTAACAATCAATCCTGATGGGACGATTACTTATACCCCTGATCCTGATTTTGTTGGTACAGAAACTTTTGAATATGAAGTTTGTGATGATGGTACACCAGTAACTTGTGATACAGTCTTAGTGACTATTGAAGTATTAGAAAATGATGGTAAAAATGATGTTTATGCTACAGATGATGCAGAAACAGGGGAGATCGGCTCAACACTTGCTGGAAATGTCTTAGACAATGATAATGATCCAGAAGGAGATAATTTAACCGTTACCACTACCCCATTAAGTGGTCCAGACAATGGTACTTTAGTATTGAATACGGATGGTACTTTCACTTTCACGCCAGATGCTGGATTTACAGGAAACGATCAATTCACTTATCTAGTTTGTGATGATGGTACACCAGTAGCTTGTGATAGTGCAACTGTTTACTTGACGATCTTGGATGTATTCTATCCACCAGTTGTTACGCCTAACCCAATTACGATCCCTGTTGATAGTACAGGTTTAGTATGTATGCCAATTAGTGATGCAAATATGGGAGATGTCTTTACTGCTACCATCTGTGGAGCAGACGACGGAACACCTACTGCTACGATTGATGGTGGAACACTTTGTGTGACTTACGAACCAAATACTGGTTTTAGTGGAACGGATAGTGTTTGTGTGATTGTTTGTGACCAGACTGGTTTATGTGATACGACCTTCATACCAGTAACGGTTGTCGAACCATTACCTCCTTCAACGACTCCTGAACCACCAGTTGTGATCATCACACCTTTGGTTGTCCCAGAAGATAGTACTGGTATGATCTGTACACCAATTTTAGATCCTAATGTAGGAGATACTTTCACCGCTACATTATGTACGGGCAGTCCTGAGAATGGAACAGCAACACCAACTATAAACGGCAGTATGCTATGCATCGAATACACACCAGATGCTGGTTATAATGGCAATGACGAAGTCTGTGTGATTGTATGTGATAATACTGGCTTATGTGATACCATCAGTATTCCAGTTACGGTCATTCCTCTGGTTCAGCCACCTAATATCATACAACCACCAGTTGTAGTAATGCCACCAGTTGTGGGTCCAGCAGACTCTACGACAACAGTTTGTGGACCTATCGTTGATCCTAATCCAGGAGATACGCACACGGTGACAATTTGTGAGCAACCTGCTAACGGTACGGTTACCGCAACGGTTGATAATACAACAGGTGCATTATGTGTGGCTGTTACCCCTGATCCTGGTTTTGTTGGAACAGATAGTGTCTGTGTAATTGTTTGTGATCAGACAAACTTATGTGATACCATTATGATCCCAATCACCATCATGGAATCCATCACTAAATTAGAATTAAAAGTATTGCTTCAAGGAGCGATGGTCTTTACTAGTGATGGCTTGATGCGGGATGACTTGAGAACAATGGGTTTAATTCCATTAAATCAACCATATAGTTCGAGCTTAAGTCCTCGATTTACGCATGTAGGTGGTGGATCTGAAACAACCTCTGCCCTACTCCTTTCACAGAATGCATTTACACAAGATGCCATTGTGGATTGGGTATTCATTGAAATTAGATCCGCAGCAGACCCAACGGTTGTCTTAAGAACGGTTTCTGCTTTGGTGCAAAGAGATGGAGATGTTGTTGATGCTATCACGGGCAATACGCTTTGTGTGGCAGGTTTACCAGCTTCTTTCTACGTATCAGTTAAGCACAGAAATCACTTAGGCGTAATGACGGCTAATCCATTAACACCTGTTGGTGGAACCTTAATTACGGATTTTACAACCATGAGTGACGCAGATGTTCATGATAATCCGTCTCTTACCTATGATTATAATGGCGTAGAAATGACGACTGTTTCTGGTAAGCGAGCACTTTGGGCAGGTAATGCCAATGCAGATAATAAAGTAAAATATGATGGATCGGCTAACGATCGAATCAAATTAGCTAACGATGTCTTGACTTTCCCAGGCAATAGTACTTCGCTGAATCTAAATTATGATAATGCGATTGGCTACTTCCAAGGAGATATTGATATGAATGGTAAAGCTAAGTATGATGGATCATCTAACGATCGGATCATCATTCAAAATATTGTTTTGACTTATCCATTGAATGGGTTGATCTTGAACAACTTCAATGATTTATTAGAACAACTACCATAATGTAGAGGTCAGAGGTCAGACCATTTCATTGTCAGAAGTCAGAGTTGTTGTAGAAATACTTATCTGACTTCTGACAGTCCCGATTTTTATCGGGATAAACGGTCTGACTTCTCTCTTCTTAAAAAGACTTGAGAAAATTACAAAAATTAAAAAATGGTAAAGACAAAAAATAAGTATGGCTCATGGAGCATGGTTGCGATTAAAACCTTGTTCCATTTCCCATATACGCTCCATCGTCCAAACCTATATTTAGCACTCTTCTTCTTTTGTTTGATAACAAATTTGGGTATAGGCCATGCTCAAGATATAGATTTCACCCTAAGATACAATACAACTGACAACCAATACGAAGTGTTTGGAAAATCAAATAACAGTTATCCGAACTTTTTTGTAGGTGGTGGTAGTCAATTATCTATTATTTTACCTAATAGTGTACCTAACACCCCTTTAGCCATCAATACCATAGCTGGTGGAGTTTGGACAGATAATTCCCAGATTTTTGCACCAACTGCTACACCCGAAGTAGATTATCACGGTATTGCATCCAACGGATCATTTATGAATTGGGAGTTTGGAAAAGAAACCTTGTTATTTACTTTTTCTATCCCAAATGAAACCTGCATTGATGGCATTCGATTATTTGACAATGCCAATGATCCAAGCTCCAATGAACCGAGTATGAATGGCGCAGATTTTCAAAACTTCTTTGCCAATGTACTCACTTTTGTAGACCACTATCGGGATAATTATAATAATTCAGGGACCTCTTGCGGAGTTCCAAGTGTTTTTATCAATCCCATTACCACCCCGATTAATACAGGAGGTGAAAGTTGTGGCAGTATCATTAATGTTAATACAAATGCGAATCATACCGCAGGCATTTGCCAACAACCAACCAATGGAACAACAACGGTTAGTATAAATAATACAATCAATCAAATTTGTCTTAATTTTATTCCTAACACCGACTTTACTGGTCAAGATAGTGTTTGTGTAGAAATTTGTGACGAAAATGATATTTGTATCCAGACCATGGTATTACTAAATGTTTTTGGTGAAACCAATACTAATCTATGTGACAATCAGGCTACCCCTATTGTGAACACGAATAGTCCCATTTGCTCTGGTGGACTCATTGAATTGTCTACTACGGATTTTGGCGTAGACTATAGTTACACTTGGACCAATGCCAATAATGAAACCATCGGACAGGGTGCTACCTTAAGTATTTCTAGTATCAATAGTCAAGCAATCCCTCCATTTAAAGTAACCAGAACAGCAACAAATTGTACGCCAGTCACCTCTTTGTCTATCAACATTTCTATTATTGATTTTTCTGCGTTAAGCATAGAAAATAGTGGGCCTATTTGTACAGGAAATTCCGTTGAACTGAAAGCAAATGGTTTAGACGGAGGAACCTACAGATGGTTTATAGCCGGCACGAATACACCAGTAGCTTCTGGGACAAATCCAACTATTAATAACCTGACTGCCACTACCACTTATCGACTTGAAGTCACCTTAAATGGATGCCAAAATAACAATATCCTAGAAACTACGGTCAATGTTGATCCTAAACCGAACATTAGCAATTTAGACAGAACCATTACTGTATGTAGAGGAGAAGACATTCAAATTACGCCAATTAATGATCCTGCGACGGGGGAAGAAATTCGATATATCTGGACAGGTCCAAATGATTTTAGGTTTAAAGACAATGTAACCAATGATCAATTCCCTTTAGTTTTAGAGGATATTTCTCCAGATCAAGCGGGTGCGTATAGTATAGAAATCACCTCTAAAAATGGTTGTGAAGTAGACTCTCGCTCCATCATCATTAATGTGGTAGATGAGTTAGAAGCGCCTCTTCTAACCAGTTCTAATGAATTGGTTTGTAGTGGAGGTCAAATTGAAATTACCGCCACCGAACAAGATGATGCAACCATTGAATTTGAGTGGTTCATTCAACTAGATAATGACGAAACTACTTTTTTACAAACTACGAGTCAGCCTACGCTTTTATTAGAAGATGTAACCAGTAGTAATTCTGGTAAATATTTGGTTAGAACAACAAAAAATGGTTGTGTTTCTGGCTTTTCTAACACAGTAGTGATTACGGTCTTTGATATGTTTTCCAACGTAGAAGCCACCAATAATGGGCCTATTTGCCCAGGAGCATCCGTACAATTAGCAGCTAGTGCCATTCCTGATGCGGTTTATAATTGGTATCTAAATGGCAACTTAGTCGCAACGGGTCAATCACCAACAATCAATAATATAACAGAAACAACCGAATATGAATTAGTCGTTACCTTAAGCAATTGTCAGACTGAATTAAGGGGAAACACAACCGTTTCGACTGCCTCCAAATTAACCATTACAAATTTAACCGAAACAATTGGTGCTTGCATTGGTTCGGAAATTAAATTGTCTGCTCAAAATACGCCAGCCCTCGGACAAGAAATCACCTATACTTGGAAAGGGCCCAATAATTTCCAATTTACTGGAATTACAACCAACGATTCTTTTGACATTATCATCCCGAACATAACACTCGAAAAATCAGGCACTTATAGTTTAGAGCTAAGTACTAGTCAAGGTTGTGAAACGGATAATCGATCGGTCTTGGTCAATGTTAATAATGAATTGACGGCTCCTACCTTAGTACCTTTGACAAATATTGTTTGTGGAAATAATCCTATTGAATTAACTGCCTCTTTGCAAGATGATGCAGGTGTAATTTTTGAATGGTATATTCAAACCGAAGAAGAATTATTCTTGCTAGACATTACCAATGTACCAAGTATTATTTTTGAGAATCCAACAGCCGCTAATTCTGGAAAGTACTTGGTTCGAGTTAGAAAAGGAGATTGTATTTCTGGCTTTTCCAATACGGAAATTATAACTGTTTTAGACGAATCCAGTAATCTAGCAGCTACGAATTCTACTAGTAGTAGTAATTCAGCTTGCGAAGGCGATTTTGTCCAATTAAGTGCACCTTTTATCGCAGGGGCTACTTACCAATGGTTTGGACCAGCAGATTTTACGGCTACTACTTTTGACCCTTTTATTAATCAAGTAACCCATACAAATGTTGGTGATTATTTTGCTGTGATCAGTCTTGAAGGTTGTACAGGTATTATTTCCGCTCCAACCAGGGTTTACGTTCATGAAAATTTTGTGGCGCCAAGTATCAGCGGCGAGTCGCTGATTTGCGCAGGAGAAGATTTAATTCTAGAAGTAATGACCAATATTACGGCTGATAATGATGAACCTCCTACCATTTTATGGTACGATGCTGCTACCAATGAGGCCATTGCCAAAACAAATGATAATCGATTCCAAATTCGACAAGCAAGTACTACTGATAGTGGTACTTATTATGCCACCATTTCTGTGAATGGTTGTGAATCTGCACCTTCAAACAGTATCGAAGTAGTCGTGGTCAATCAAACGGAATTAATCGCTTATGCGGGAAAAGATGAACAATTATGTCTTGCAAGTTCGATCAATTTGCAAGCCTTGGAAGTTCCGCATACCGATGGTAATTGGTTGTCTCCAACGGGGGCGGTGATCGCTAATCCTACAGTTGCTACCACTACTGCCACCAATTTGATTGCAGGAGAAAACTTATTTGTCTGGTCTTTAACGGATGCCTGTGGGCAAACAGCAACGGATACTTTATTTATAAATATCCTTCAAACTACCGATGATTTGGCCAATGCTGGTGCCGATCAAAATATCTGTGAGCTAACTGATGAAATTAGGCTACAAGCTACAACTTTAGCGACCTCTACAGGTTTATGGACGCAAGATTTAGGGCAAATCAATCAAGGGGTCATTATCACCGATCCTACAAATCCAAATAGTTCCGTGGAAGGACTATCACCAGGAAACTCTTATCAATTTACTTGGACGCTTTCTACGACAGAGTGTCCAGATTTCATGGTCGATGAAGTCATTATTACGGTGAATGAAATACCAGAAGAAATTGCTTTTATTGCCGAAGAAAACGCCAACCTTTCTGTATGTGAAGGTTCTACAGTTTCCTTAGTAGCAGAAACGCCTTTGTTTAGTATTGGACGATGGACATCCCCCTCTGGCGCTACAATTGTCAGTCCGTTGACACCTGAAACGACTGCAGGAGATTTACCCTTTGGAACATCAGTCTTTGTTTGGACTTTATCGAGTGAGGCTTGTGGTGACTTTTCTTCGGACACCCTACGAGTATATAGAGAAACCACTATCGAAGCCAATCCCGACGCTTACTCTATTTCTCTAGACGATAGTATTACCTTCAATTTATTAGACAATGATCTCTATAATGATTTTGAAAACCTCCGATTGACCGTTACTAAGTTCCCCGAAAAAGGAACGCTCAGAGATGATGGAAATGGACAATTCACTTTCTTTTCTGAGCGAACGATCTTTGGAGAAGACAATTTTAGATATAAATTATGTAGCGATTTCTGTCAATCAGTTTGTGACACCGCCATCGTTGATCTCAATATTCTAGGTTCTGGAGCAAATAATGAATGTTTTGTTACCAACGTCATTACCCCAAATGGAGATGGTGTCAATGACCAATTTCTTATCGGATGTTTAGATAATTTTCCAGATGCCCAAGTAAAAATATTTAACCGCTGGGGAGATGTCATCTATGCTGCCGCACCTTATTCTAATGATTGGGAAGGTACTTACAAAGGACGACCGCTGCCCGCAGGCACCTATTTTTATTCCCTGATTCTGGTGCCTGGCAATGATCCCATCGAGGAGTTCATTACCATTTTTAGATAGCGCTGTGGGCTAAAATATTGAATTTTTACTCGACTAAAAAGCTAATTATTATGCGAATTATATACACTTGTCTCTTTTTTATCTTGTTTATAAATATTGGATATAGTCAAAGTGACCGACTGTATTCCCTCTTTATTTTCAATAAACTACAGTATAATCCAGCCTATGCTGGAGCTAAGGAAAAGCTAAATATTGGCGCCCATTATCGACATCAATGGCAAGGAGTCCTCGGTGCACCGAAAACGATCACCGCCTTTGCCCATGCGCCTTTCGCAGAAGGAAGGAGTGGTGTTGGGCTTTCTGTCATTTCTGATGATATTGGTTTATTCAATACGACCATCGGAAAATTAGATTACGCTTATCGGATTGGTTTTAAAAATGACCATAAATTAAGCCTTGGTTTAAGTACACAAATTGATAATACTCGAATTAATTGGGAGCAAGCTAATTTGGTAGATAATACGGATTCCACCATTCCTTTTGGTGCAAAATCCAGAAGTGTTTTTAATGTAGGCATCGGTGCTTATTATTCCAGTCCAAATTTTTATGTAGGCGTCTCCGCTCCTCGTTTTATGCGAAATTCCAAAACGAGTGATGCATTGAGTGGTATAGGAGAATATGGAGAATTTCGGCCTTATTATTTCATAGGAGGGTTTATTCTTCCTGTTGGTAACAATCTACATATTAGACCTTCTCTACTAATTAGTCACATTCCGAATGCCCCATTTGAGGCAGATTTTAATCTAAGTGTAATGTTTTTAGAAAAATTCTGGATTGGTGCAAACTACAGACTCAATGAATCTATTGATGCTTTTGTAAAATTCCCATTGACTAAAAAATTCAATCTAGCCGTTGGGGTTGATTATGCCACAACGGAACTCAATAGATTTACCAAAGGAAGTGGAGAGATAATGATCGAATACTTATTCCATGAGGATGGAGATAAAGTCAACAATATTCGATTTTTTTAAAAAAGGTACATTAATGTAGTTAAACAATTGATCTATTAATAATGAATTGTTCATATTTTTAATTGCTAAATTGTCTGATTGTTGTTCGTAAGAAATAACAATCAGACAATCTAACCATCACCACAAATTTTATTTTTTAACAATTTCTCCTGCCTCCGTCTTAGCAAAAACAGCATCAGCCAAAGCGGTCTCCGAAACAGTAACATTCGCAAACTTTCGAGTACTTCGAGGTTCTATTAATTTACCTTCTTCCACTTTAAACCAAGTGGCAGAGTTTGGCAGTACTAACCCATTAAAATTTTTCCAATCATCATATCGAATCCAACTAATGCGTTTGCTTTTTTCTCCTGAAAAGTAAGTTACAGTATACCCCAACCAAGCCATTTCGTAAGTCGTTGGATCATAGTGAATAAAATACTCATCTTGGGAACTTACCCCTACTCCATCGTTATAAGAAATCCGAATCCCAGGATACGTTTTACCTTCATATTCCAACGGTTCTGTCTCCCCATAAATAATGCCATCATCTGCCAAAACAAAAGGCATGGCATAGAAATAAAACATTAAATTATGGTAAAAAACAGGATTTCCTTTGTAGGAAGTATCCGCTTCTACCCAAAAATTAGTGCCATCATATCCCGTTTTAAAATTACTAGCCTCTATCCGTTCTCGACGATTCTGCAAATCAATCATTTGCTTTTCATTTCCACCTTCTTTGACAATTTCATAAGATAGGGCTTTCATCTTATTCCAAGTCGCTAAAGAACCGTGCTTTTCAAATACTTTTTGTAGAGCCACAGGATATTTTGATAAGTCAACAGTTGGTGCAGTCGTTGTTTCGGTATCCGTTGGACTCCCACAAGTGATCATCAATAAGGCAAATGCCATTAAGCCAAATAAATTTTTCATACTTTTTTAGTTAGGTTTAATTTAGTGGTTTGTTAAAAAGTCCGCAAAGTAATGATAGTTTAAACATTGATACGGAGAAGAAGCTTATAAATTACCTTTATTGTCGTCGGGAATAGCTAAGACATCGATAATGAAGCGATGATGAAAACCGCAGGCTTCGTTTTTAACTTCTATTTCCCAATAAATTGGATTTTCAGGAATATAATTAGTTGCCAGACAATTAGTTAAAGGTAATTTAAAAACCAATCCTATCTTTTTTGCTTCTAAAGTGTACTTTCTTGTATGAACATAATGGCAATAGAATTTGTGTTCTTTCGTTACCTTTCTTGGATTTTTCGTATCTCTAACTGGAACAAATTTCTCTTCTATATTTTTTAAGGTTACGGTTATTTCGTCTGTATAATTAATAAGTTTTTCATTTTGAAAAAACATACCAATCACTTCTCCTTTTTTAAAGAAGTAGTCTTCATGAATTAATTTAGAAGTACCAAATTTCAGCGCTAACTTTATTTGAACTAGTACGTCCTTACATCCTTTCAAAAATAATTCTCCGAAACCAAAAATAAAAACGCTGGTAATGGGCAATATAAAAAACAGGCATACATAAATGGCATTAAAAAAACTAATGAAAAGAAAAAGAGCGCATAAAAATAAAATCGGTAAGCTTATCAAAACTTGTTCTTCAAAAGAAGAAAAAACCATTATACCATTTGAAGCAGTATAACGATTTTTCTTTGCTTTACTTTTTATTACAAATCGAGTAAAGAGATAGCACACAATAATAAACATTATTCCTACTCCAATCAATTTGGCAAGAACAAAATCAATTGTAGCAAGAACTGCTAAAAATAATGTAATTGAAATTGCCAATGGAGGGAAGAAAGAACAACCCATATTCACATCTTCGATTACCTTCCATTTTGCATCTCTTTTGATTTCTTTTGGCATCATTCTATTCAAATTGATAATTCACTTTTGTACTTCAACGGTATTTTTCTAAAAACTATCCAATATACTGCCGCAAATAATCATGACTTTGCCGTAAAGACAAAAGCCGTTTAGAAAGTTCCCCTTCAAAAGCTCGATCTTCCACCTCTACACAGACAGGTCCATCATACCCAATATCATGTAAGGTAGCCACGAACTTTGCCCAATTGACATCCCCTAAACCTGGCAACTTAGGCGTATGCCAGAGATTTGGATGCGCCCAAACACCGACTTCATCTAAAATATGCTGATCAATTCGGAGGTCTTTGGCGTGAATATGGAACATTTTATCGGCAAAATTACGCATGGGCGCAAGGTAATCCATATGTTGTAAAACCATGTGAGAAGGGTCATAATTTAGACCAAAATAGGCACTTGGAATGGCTGCAAACATTTCTTGCCAAACCCTTGGACTCACCGCTAAATTTTGTCCGCCAGGCCATTCATTTTTGGTGAATTTCATCGGGCAATTTTCAATCCCTATTTTCACTTTTTTCTTTTCGGCATAGGCGATTAATGGTTGCCATACTTTTAGAAAATCGGGCCAATTATCCGAAATAGTTTTTGAAGGATCTCTACCTACAAAAGTGTTGACATTTTTTACCCCTAATAAAACCGCAGCATCAATCAGTTTTTTGATATGAGCAACATAGACTTTTCGCTCTTTTTTATCAGGCGTCAAAGGATTGGGATAATATCCTAAACCACTTATGGAGATGCACTTATTAGTGCAAAGCTGGTTAATTTTTTTAGCCTCTTTTTTAGTAAGTTTCGTTACATCAATATGGGTCACACCAGCATATCGACGAGTGGCTTTTCCTTTTGGCCAGCACATCACCTCTATACAATCATACCCCATTTCAGCAGCGTGATTAATAACTTCTTCTAGGTTTAATTCGGGTAAAATAGCAGTAACAAATCCTAGTTGCATTTTCTTAAAGATTATAGTGTAAAGAAGAAAATAAGTACCTGAACAAATATAATCGACAGGTTTAATAAGGGAATGAAAGCCTAATAATGAGACATTGTTCCGGGTTGCGGGTTGCGAGTTAAATTCAATAAACTACTTAATATGCTAGTCAATGATCTAAAATAATGCTATTTAAATTCAATTTTAGATTTAAAATACTATCTTTTCATCTCGCAACCCGTAACCCGTAACTATACAATAAGTGTCGATTAATTCTGCTACAACGCTACTTAGATTATTGTTTCCCTCAGACAAGTAACAAATTTAAGTCGAAGTGTTTGATTTTCTAAATTTATTCCCCAAAAAGAATTAACTGTTTAGTGGATACATCAACCTTTACTAGCGTATGTCTTTTATCGCTTCGTTCTATTTTTAAAAAAATTAGGATTTTAAGTAATAATAAAGGTGAGAGAAAGGTTTATAAGTAGGAAAAATTTATCCCAAAAACGCTATCCAAACTAAAATAAATAAGCCTAAATCTCTCAACCTTCGTGCCATAGGTACGTAACATGGGTAGCAAAAACAATTAATATCCACTAATCAACGTGCCTTAGGTACGTAACATGGGTAGCAGAAAATAGAAGTATGAAGATCATCAAAAAGATTGTGTCGTTCTCGCTAATAGCTTTAATTATTTTCTTCGGTTGCCAAAATGGTGCAGAAAAAGGTTCAGATAATGCCTTGGAAGCCATTCCTATCAATTCAACGGTGGTCACCGCTTTTGATGTACCGACCTTAATGGAAAAAGCCAATTTTGCAGCCATTCAAAAAATGGATTTCTATCGGTTTTTTATGGAAAAAGCGGCAGAAGAAAGCGATATTTTAGCTACTGTTTTAGCCAATCCAGAAAACGCGGGCATTGATTTAACGAAAAATGCCTACATTTCTATAGAATTGAAGCCAGACAATCCAGAAGAAATTTATACAGGCATTATTTTCAACTTAGTGAGTCCCGAAGATTTTAGCAATTTTGCCAATTCTTTTAGAGACGTGAGAACGGGGCAAAGAAATGGTTATCAGTTTGCAGATTTGAATGATGCCACCCAATTGGCATGGAATGACAGAGTCGGTATCCTCGCCTTAGGAGAGGGAATTTACGAAACAGAAGAAGTCGTCAACTCGTTTTTTGCGCCAAGTACACCAAATAGTTTAGCCAATGATGAAAATTTAAAGGCGGTACTTGCTCAAAAATATGACGTAACTACTTGGTTAACGTCCAATGCTTTAGCCCAAAATAAGAACGCTAAAATGGTGTTATCTTTAGCTAAAATAAAACCAGAGGCTTTGGATAATAATTTTATCCACGGTCACCTCGATTTTGAAGCAGGAAAAGTAAATACCCAACTGGATTTTTTCTTTCAAGATGCCTTAATTGAAGATGTCAATTTACTATTTAAAGAAAAGGTAGCAACAGATTTCAATCCTTATATTAGCGGAGAAAATCTTAATATTTACCTCTCTGCGGCCTTAGATTTTGCGGGATTACATGCAGCATTAAGTAAGCGGCCACAAGTCAAAATGTTTGCTGATTTCGCCTTAAAAAGTTACGGATTAAGTATTGATAAATTAAAGAATGCTTTGGATGGTGATTTTGTTTTTTCAACGTATACAGGCAATATCAACAACCGACAAGAAGGCTTATTTGCTATAAAACTTAATAACCAAGCTCAATTTGAAGCATTTTTAGCCGTTGCAGAAGAAAATGACTTAGTGACTAAAACAGGAAATGGGCGCTATCTTATTGCTCCTGGTTTACATAAAATGGTCACCAGTTTGCTCCCTATTGAACTAGGTAGTCCCTTTGATAATCAACTGATGTTACACAATGGCATCGCTTTTATTGCTGGGAATATTGATCGATTAGACAAGATAGAAAACGGAATCATTAAAAGTACAAAGCAATTACCCATCAGTATCAACGAAATGGTGAATACCAATCCATTGGCACTATTTATTGATTTTAATTCCCTTAAAAGAGTAGGTATGTTAAATACAGCATCGCTTAATTTACTAGAATTGGTCGGCAATAAAAAAGGCGCAGCTTTGGAAGTAAGGATGCAAAACGAGGAAATAAATAGCTTACAGGCTATTTTTGAGGCAATCAATGAAGATTTTCTGAGAACTACAGAACAAAAACAACCCGTTTCTCAGGAAAAAAGCTAACTTAAGTATAGAAGTGATAAATTATGAATTCAATCATTCATAATTTATCACTCCTAATTCATCACTAGTCTTATCCGTAATTATAAGGCAATATCTTAGAATCCTTAACGGTAGACAAGGTCATTAAAGTTTTCAACCGCTCAATCTCTTCAATTTGAGATAGCGTCTTAAATAATAACTGCTCGTAAGTCGGTATATCTTTACAAACAATCTTAATTAAGAAGTCTGCCTCACCAGTAATGATATAACACTCCGTAATTTCTTCGATAGATTTAATCTTGTCTAAGAAATTATTGAGGGCATTTTCCTTTTGCCATGCCAAAGACACCAACACGAAGGTCTTCACACTCAGCCCAATAGCCTGAGGAGAAACTTGTGCATGATAACTTTCTACTACCCCTGATTGTTCTAATTTTTTAACCCTTTCCAAAGTTGGTGCAGGAGATAATCCAATTTTTTTTGATAAATCAAGGTTAGTTATTTTACTGTTTTCTTGTAAAATCCGCAATATCTTCAAATCAATTTTATCCAGTTTATCGGACATATTTTCTTGCTTTTTGTTGTTAAATTGTATTGTGTTTTTCGTAAACGACCGCAAGTTAATTTAAATACAGGAAAGAGCAAATAAAAAGGAAATAAAATTTCAAAAAACCCTAGTAAATTTCTTTTTCATCTAAAATCTTAAAAGGTTTACTAATTAAATTTGGATAATCAAAAATATTAATTTTCTATTATTTTCTATTAAATGTCATATTTTTGGCAAAATACTATAAAGATAAAGATAAAGTGAACTTTTTGTTGAGAAAATGATTTTTTTTACCTAAATTGTATTTGAACATATTTTTTTAATTCCAGAACTAAAACACTAATCCCATGCTAATTTTAAGTTTTTTACTAGTCATCCTATGCTTTTTTGGTTACGATGTAGTTAAAGGAAGCATTCAGTTAAAGGCAAAGTAGGATTTTGCTAAACTCCCATATCTAAAATTTAAAGAAACTTTAAGCGTCTTGTCATTCGGCAGGGCGCTTTTTTTTTACATGAACAACCGATCCCGAAGGGTGAATGTTCGGGGAACATTCAAGGGAGTTAACCGTGAAACGGGTGGGTGGGCAATGGCAATGGCAATGGCTTCAAAATTTAGGAAATTCATCATTTATCTAAAATCAATAAAGTCATTGGGTTTGAGATGGTCATTAATAATTAAATTTCAAAAATTAGAACCAAATCTACCCTAAATAATCCTACAAATCTTTACTTTCGCAATTGCGTACAAGATTTTCATTAAGGTAAGTCCCCTTTTGAAAATTGAAAATTCTAAATTGAAAATTGAAAATTGAATAAACCCACCACATCCTACTGGTCGCTCGTCTGGCAACGATTTCAAAAGAATCGAGGAGCTAAATGGTCTTTTCGTGTCTTTATTGCCTTAGTATGGATAGCCATTCTTAATCCTTTTCTGGCTGGGGATGTGCCGATTTACACTAAAGTCAAAGGCGAAAGTAGTTTTCCTATTTTCAAGCAATATTTAATTGATCTGGGTTTGGCTGCTAAAACAGGACAATATTTAGATCCAAGCTCTTGGCATAAAACACAATACGATCAAGCCATTTTTCCCATTATCCCCTACTCTGCCAATTATAGAGATACAGAAAATATTCACTTCGTTAGTCCTTTTGGTCCCCAGAAAATGAAAAAAAGGCAAGCTTGGCATTGGTTAGGTACGGATCAATTGGGTAAAGACGTGGCAGCAGGAATTATTGGAGGCGTCCGAGTAGCCTTAAAAGTAGGTTTAATTTCCATGTTTATTGCCACCATCATAGGGCTATTCATGGGTGGCTTAGCTGGCTATTTTGGGGATGATGGTTTGCGTTTGCCCATTAGTACCATTTTCCTCAATTTACTAGCCGTCTTTTTGGCGATTCATTTTGGGTTTATCAGCCGAACTTATGAACTATCCCTAAAAGATGCAGATGGTGCCTTATTAAAAAGTTTCCTGATTTTTATAGGCACTATCTTACTCTTTAACGCCTTAGCTAAGTTACTACAATATCTTCCTTTCTTTCAAAAGGCAGTCACCGTACCATTAGATATGATGGTTATGCGGATTATTGAAGTGTTTAATGCCGTACCAGGACTGTTATTAATCATCGCTTTTGCGGCTATCTTTAGTACCAAAACCATCTGGCCGATTATCCTAATTATTGGTTTCCTTAGTTGGACAAGTATTGCCCGATTTTTCAGAGCAGAGTTATTAAAAGTGCGCAGTATGGAATTTATGCAGGCATCCAAAGCTTTAGGCTACAGCGACTGGCGCATTTTATTCAAACATGCTTTACCCAATGCCATTGGCCCCGTCATTATATTGGTTGCTTTTGGTATTGCAGGCGCTATCTTAGCAGAAGCTGGCTTATCCTTTCTAGGCATAGGTATTACCGATGATTTTCAGGTAACTTGGGGAACGCTACTAAAAGTTCGTAGTAATGGGTCGAATTGGTGGATGTCTATTTTTCCAGGCTTGGCTATTTTTGTCACTATTCTAACCTTTAATCTAATTGGTGAAGGCTTGAAAGATGCGATTGATGCGAAGGACTTATAAATTGAAAATGTAAAATTGAAAACTCAAAAGTAATCAAGACACTTAATATATTAGTATTCCCCTAAATAGTTGAGATAACTTACTTTTAGATTTTACATTTAGTATTTTCAATTTTAGAATTATCCTACTTACTGCCCATTTTCTTTCTAACCTTTTTAGGAAATAAATTAGACTTGCCTTTTTTGCTAGACAACTCACCTTTTTTATTCACTCTTGTTTTAGCTTTTTCGTTAACTGGACAACCTGATTTTGGACCACCACAAGAAATTAAGGTAGCACTGAAACAAAACAAGCCCATTACCATTAATAAAATAGTTGATTTTTTTTGTAGGAATAATTTTAAAGTGGTATACAATTCCATATTTTAATTTTTATTTTGCAATTTACTCCTTTTCTTTTTCAATTGATAGTTTTGCGGTTTGTTTCGTCGTGATTTTAACAAAGCAACTGAAGAAAATGATGAATTGTTCTCTCTGAAAAGATATGGATACTTAAATAGCAGGATTTGCCAAAAAGTCCCAGAGGGGCTAAAGATAGGTAGCAGATAAGCCTACCAGCCAAAATCTATTAATTTTCGTGCCGTAGGTACGTAACATAGGTGATCGTAAATACACCATCTTTTTTGTGCTATAGGGAACGTAAAATGAATTTCGATTATTCTTTTCTTGCGTACCTACGGCACGAGAATTAGGTAAGATAAATTCATTCATTTGCTACCCATCTTTAGTAACTAGCGGCACTATTCTTGGGAAAACACCAATTGCAAACACCTCTTTAAGGTAATTGATTAACAATCCCTTAATAAAGAATTCATCGTTTATCATTCATCGTTCAAAATAAACTAACCATGCCAATCGTTTCATCCAAATACAAAGCTCCCTTCCTCTTCCAAAATGGGCATTGGTCAAGTATCTATCCATCCGTTTTTAGAAGCATCAAAGGCATACAAACGGCTAGAGAACGAATTACTACGCCTGACGATGACTTTTTGGATCTAGATTGGTCAAAAAAAGGGCAAGACAAATTAGTTGTAGTCATACATGGATTAGAGGGAGACGCAAGCAGACCTTATGTGCAAGGCATGATAAAGCTATTTAATCAACATAATTATGATGGCGTCGGGATGAATTTAAGAGGTTGTAGCGGAGAAATCAATCGCAGTTTAGGCATGTATCACAGCGGAGAAATTGGAGATATTAGTTTTGTGTTAGAGTACATTGGACACCAGTATAGTTATCAAGAAATTGTCTTGAATGGATTTAGTTTAGGTGGCAGTATTACCTTAAATTATGTAGGTCGAAAAGGGACGACGGTACATCCTTTATTAAAGAAAGCCATTGCGGTGTCCACGCCCATAGATTTAGTTAAATCGGCTACAGGCTTGGATGAGGGAAAGTTTAACAACTTAGTCTATGTGCGCCGATTCTTAAAAAAACTCAATGAAAAGGTGATCTTAAAGGAAGCGAAATTTCCTGGCACATTTGATCTAAAAGCCATTCAACAACATACGACTTTTTATGGTTTTGATGATGCGGTGACCGCTAAAGTGCATGGATTTGCGGATGCCTTAGATTATTATACGAAAGCCAGTAGTTTACCATTCCTAGAAAACATTGCTATTCCGACCTATATTCTAAGTGCCAAAAATGATTCTTTTTTAAGTGACACTTCTTATCCCTATGCAATAGCGGAATCTAGTCCAAATATATATCTAGAAACCCCAGAAAAAGGCGGTCATGTAGGGTTTCCTCAATTTGGAAAAAATGGCGTTTATTATGCAGAAGAACGGGCTTTGGACTTTGTTTTAGGGAAATTTTAATCTTTTCAACTTATTTATTTTTTGAAAAAGGAACAATTCCTGCCTCTACTCGAAACTCCCTATTCTCCCCTATTATCGGCAATTCTTTAGGCAAAAAGACAATCGTGGAGTCATTTACCCTCTCAACAATATAAACCTCGTCGTTTTTCACATATTTTATTCTAAAATAATTATAGGCTTGAAATTCAATTGGTAAGCGCATTTTCATCGTATCATGCTCTATCCAACAATCCATTTTTTCATTTGCTAAAAA
The DNA here is from genome assembly GCA_965277445.1 of Saprospiraceae bacterium. Classification (GTDB taxonomy): domain Bacteria; phylum Bacteroidota; class Bacteroidia; order Chitinophagales; family Saprospiraceae; genus JAFMDF01. Next base: position 3,100,542 of record CBDICY010000013.1, read on the forward strand.
TGCGCCTCTAGGCATATAACAAGCGCCAATCAGTCCTAAAACCACCCATAAAATAATTTGTATAACTCTATTTTTGATATGACTAATATTTAGCATTTCGACAATAATTGGTAACTTTTTGAGACCAATTTACACTTTCTTACGTTTATATATACAGAAACACTACTTTCTCGTAGGATTGTGGGTGCCGGACGAAGGGAATTCGGCGCCCGCTTTTTTTTAAAACTAGACAAAAGAAAAAGGACTGCAAAATAACTTGCAGTCCTTTTTCTTTGGAAATGACCAAAATGAAATCGAGGCCGAAACTAGTACTAAGTAGAGAGAAACGACCTCGTTGACATAGAGAGAATCATAAAGGCTAATAATTAAACAGCAATAATACTCAATTGTTGCAAAATATTTTCCCTAACAAACAAAAGACTTTATTTTTTATCTTTAATCAGTTCGAGTGTCTTGTCAAGTACCCGATCTGTTCCATTTTTAAAGGATTCGATGGTAACTGGAATATTATAATCTGGCTGTACGCCCCTTCCTTTATTGGCTGTTTTTATCTGATGATCTATTCGATAGCGAGGAATCCGAACGGTACATCTAGAATTGGGTAATTTAGGAAAAAAATAACTTGATCCATTGGTAAGGTCTTTTGCCCCACCAGTTTCTACACCTAGCAAAGTAGCCCTTCGTTTATCTTGTATGATGGATGAGAAAATGGAGGAAGCAGAAAAAGAGCCATTATCAATTAAGATGTATAATTGGTTGCGATAACGTTTTTGGGTTCTAGGTTGGATGGTTTTATATAAAAATGTTTTTTTGCCTTCCTTTCGTTTTTTATAAAAAAAAGCAAAATGTATTTGTTGAAAGAAGCTAGCAAAGAACCGTTCTTTGTGCTGAATTTTCTTGATATTTCGAAGTAACTTCCGCTTATTCATTTTAAAAGTATGGGGTTTAACTAAAGTATAACTCAGTAGATTAGTTAGCGTAGACACATTTCCACCAGTATTCCCTCGCAAGTCTATTATCAAGTTTTTTATTTGGTGTGTGGAAAGATAGTCAAATACTACGGCTAATCTTTTTTCGGTATCGGGTTCAAAGCTTTGAATTTCTAGTAAGCATATATCTTTCTGTTTTTTATGTTGAAAGAGCTGAATCCCTCTAATATCATAAACATGTTTCCCAACAGCTAATTTTTCCCATTTTTGTTCCGCATATTTAGGAATAGCCACTCTTTTGATATCTCCCAAGCTAAAAGTGTTTATCCTCAAATAATCCACTTGCCCATCTCTTTTCACTTTAAGTCTTACGGCCTCCTTTACTAGATAATTGTATCGATAAACATTTTCTAAAAGTCCATTCGCTGTATTGTAATTCAAGAACCTTGAACCATATCCATCATTCGAAACGACTGGATAAGTTTTCATTTTTTCTATTAATGTGGCTACTGAATAATCATTAATAGCCAGTATTTCCGTCGTTTTGTCTAGGGTCGTATCATAAGGTTCACCAATAAATAATCTATTTTCTAATAAAGCACCTCTAAAGGGCAAAAATCGAGTCGTATCTAAGGAGTTCTTTTTAAGTTTTTTGAGCAATTTTGATTCCGCTTTGGTATTCACTTTTCCTAAACTTGTATGCCCACAACCAATAGATTGGATAACTGGACCTAATAAATTCAAGAAATCCCAATCGGTCATTTCTTTTTTTACTTGGTTCCTAGCAGTTGCAAATAAGGCATCGAATGCTGCTACTGACTGATACTCATACAAGGAAGGATGAACAGCTTTTAAAGTAGTTTCCAAAACCGCTAGATCTTCTATTATCTCTGCTTGAGTATAAATTGAGTCTTGTAAAACTTGTCCAAAGAGATGCCCAAAAGGAAGGAGCAATACTAATATCGTTGTTTTTAGAGAAAGCAGCCATGATTTCATTGGGTTATGTTTTAGGTGTAAAAGTATATAAGCTGAACTTAAGTACAGAACGGAACTTTAGAAAATCCAGATTTCCTTGGCCCATCTCTAAACCCTAAAGGAGAAATCTCCCTGCGGACAAGCGTTCCTTTAGGAAAAAAGGTGCGAGATGGCAAGTTTTGTTTTTATTCTCCACCAAACCAAAAAGGCACAATCATTGTTCGATAAACAGAATCAGCACTTAGCAGTTTTTCTACTTTCAACATATTCTTTTTGCCTTTTATAAAATCTACAGTCGGAATATAAGTCGTCACCCCTTCAGAGGAACGGTGCGGATGAATGAATTTTACTAATTCCAAATCTTGCAACTGATTATTGATGTAAATTCGGTGATATGCTTGGTAGCAATTGATATAGTATTGTTTCTCCGCTTCTTTATTCTCCGCTCTACTTAAGGTTTCTATTGGCACATACGCACCACAAAAGGTACTATAAACATTCTTTTCATTAGGAAAAATAGGGATAAACACACTCATCATCTGTCCTTCAATTAATTTTGACGGAATAGTAGCGGAATAAATAGGTGGACTATTTTCGGTGAGATGTTCTTCATAAATTTCAGGGCTTACGGCATTTTCTTTAGCAAAGTGTTTATGAAAAGCAATTTGGTCTTCCAAAAAAATATTACTAGACCTTCTTAATTTGTAGAAGACAAAACTAAAAAGAAAAAAGAGTATAATTGAGGTGTAAAAGAGATATTTTTTCAATTCAATGTTTGTGGAAAATAGGAAAGAAAGATAATTAAGTGGGCGGCTAAAAATATGAAAAAAAAGTAGACTACCTACAGTCGAAAATATGTAAAGAGCATGCTGAATCCTTTCATTTTCCGCAAATCTTTTATGTGTAAATACCATTGTCAAAATTGCCAAAATTGATATTAACGTAAATAAACCTTTAGCAATTAATTCAATTGACTCCGTTGACAAAAACTTACTCAACAAGGCATATAAGCTATAAAATATTAAAATACTTACAATGTAAGTCAAAGAAATCAACACTATAAAGGTACAAAACCCAAAAATTCCACTACATAGTTTATCTAAAGCTTCAATGCCAAAATTCTTTTGGTTATACTTCACTCTAATCTTTTCCATAAAAATCTTCGAATAGATTCCCCCTTCGTTTTTTATACCTTCTGGAAAGATGGAATTTAAACCGATAAACCCAATCCAAATAGCTCGAAAGATAAAATGAATGATGAAGGCAAAAATTAAACTACCAGCTACAAGGTATAAAAACATTAAAAATAAATAACAGAAGTTCCCTAAATCAGTCGAAAAATAAATTAAAGCCCATTCTCCAATATGGTCTATCAATTCAGGTAATTGTAAAGACCCGAATATCGCCACACCCGATATAATTAATTCTGCTTGCCAACTTTCCTGTTCTAACTTTAGTAACCAAGTTGGTTTATCAGTCCTCGTTTTTTGTTCGTTCATTCAATTTAATTAAGGTATTTTATAATCCAATTTTGTTCTGCTAAAACTACAAAAATTTCCTTTTTTTAACTATTTAACTTTCTTTTTCTTCTTAACACTTTTTAACATAAAACGTTTTAACATGCTTTTCATACTGATAATCAATTATTTATAAAATTATTTTTAACACAAGTTAAAAACAATAACTTTTGAAAAATATACATTTTGGATTTTAAAGCGTCTTAAGGGTGTATTCATTTACAAAGCGAATTATCGCAAACTTTCATTAGGATTAAAGAATTCTAAGAAGTCAGTCAAAAACCGATTTAAACCGAATACAATATATTTTACAACAAAGGACTTTTCCCAGGTCTTTTAAACCGATTAAGTATATTCAAAACGGTTATCATCCCAAGAACTGGTTTTTTGAAAAAGGTTAAAAGGACATACTTGAGAAAACGGTGGCGAATTACCCCCTGCCGCCGTTATCTTCTTCTATTTACATGAACTTCTATTTACATGAACGACCGATCCCGAAGGGTGAATGTTTGAGAAACATTCAAGGAAGTGAATCGCAAAGCGGATGGGAAGGGATTATGCAGGATTTAAAAGATTTGAGATAGAGCGTTCTTTTGACATTGACATTGACATTGAAGTTGCTAATTGCAATTTTATCATAAAGATTTAACGGGTGTTCTCATAGTGTGTGGACTGCTCCGATTCTTCGGACTTGGAGCAGTTTTTTTCTCTAATCTTTTAGCGAATCACAGTACGAAAGTTACTCAAAAAATTAACGGGTGTTCTCATAGTGTGTGGAACTGCTCCGATTCTTCGGACTTGGAGCAGTTTTTTTCTCTAATCTTTTAGCGAATCACAGTACGAAAGTTACTCAAAAAATTAACGGGTGTTCTCATAGTGTGTGGAACTGCTCCGATTCTTCGGACTTGGAGCAGTTTTTTTCTCTAATCTTTTAGCGAATCACAGTACGAAAGTTACTCAAAAAAATAACGGGTGTTCTCATAGTGTGTGGACTGCTCCGATTCTTCGGACTTGGAGCAGTTTTTTCTCTAACTTTTTAGCGAATCACATTAACGAACTAACCTAAAAAATTAACGGGTGTTCTCATAGTGTGTGGATTGCGCTGTAACTTAGGTTGCAGCGCAATTTCTTTTGGGGATAGAAAGGCCAAGACAAAGTGGAGGGTTTAAAATTGTAGTTTTAAACTAAAAAGCCTATTTTTCCGTTTATAATCTACAAATCCTATCCAGTACTTTCTTGGATGATTCGACAAAAGTAAACTTACGCATATGAAATCTCTCATTTATAGTCTTTTTACCTTAGCATTGATTCTTGTTTTTGCTTGCTCTAATCCACCGGATTACCCATTAGAGCCTACTATTGATTTCATAAGTTTTTCTAAATCTTCTATGCAACAAGGGACCAATCCTAACATTGATTCTGTTTTGCTAACGCTTTCTTTTACGGATGGGGACGGTGATATTGGCTCTGATGATAGTATTGGTATTTTCTTAATAGACACAAGAGATGATTTCCAACAACCAGGGTTCAGAATTCCTTTTGTTGGTCAACAAGGTGTAGGAAAAGGTATCTCAGGAGAATTATACATTGCGTTGCCCACTTCTTGTTGCTATTATGAGGACGGTCGGACACCGTGTGAAAAAGCGGCAGGTGTTACAGACGAACTTGTTTACGAGTTATGGATTGAAGATAGAGCTGGTAATGAAAGTAATCATATTGATTTAGCGCCTATTTTATTGCGTTGTGATTAATGGGAACTAAATTCTAGAATGGTTAGTTATAAGGGTGTAAAATGCCCAAACCGTGAAAACTTTTTTGAAATATTAAAGGATTTAGTGTCAAGAGTAATCAGAATAATGTAGGTTTGTAGGACAGATAAGCGATATTGCGTAGAGCAAAGTGGATTGACATTAAATCATTAACAATAAACAACCAAATATTAAACAATTTATCCCACCGACTCTACGCTCATTTATAAAATAAATAATGAGTAAAAAAAAGAAAAAGAATAGTACTAAAGGGAAGAAATTAGCTTCCCATACTTTAAGAGTAGAAATTAAAAAATTATTTAAGCGAAACGATCAAAAACGATTCAATGCGAAGCAAATTATTCGCAAATTGAAATTAGCCAATTCTAGAGATTCTGTTCAGGATGCCCTAGAAAAACTTGCCGACAAAGAAGTCATTCGTTCCATTGGTGACGACAAATTCAAATTTAATTTTAACGAAGGAAGTAGCCGTAGTTCTCAAAATGGAGAAAAAACGGTTTATGAAGGTCGAGTGGACATGACGCGTTCTGGTTCTGCCTATATTGTGATAGAAGGATTAGAAAACGACATACATGTCTCGTCTAAATATTTAAAAACAGCATTGAATGGAGATACAGTAAAAATTAATACTTGGCATCCAAGAGGCAGAATTAAGCCAGAAGGAGAAGTATTAGAAGTGTTACAACGTGGTTCAGAATATTTTATCGGTACTTTTTCCAAGTCGAAAAAATATGGTTTTGTCATGCCCGACAAGCTAAATATGCCTGTAGACATTATCGTTTTTCCAGAAGAACAAAATGAAGCAAAAGACGGTGACAAAGTGGTGGTAAAAGTCACTAAATGGCACGATAGAGGGAATAAAAGTCCCGTTGGTACAATTACTTCGGTTCTCGGAAAATCGGGAAGTAGCGATATAGAAATGAAATCCATTTTGATTAATAATGGTTTCAATTTAGAATTTCCAGAAGAAGTATTAGTCGAAGTAGCGGCCTTTCCAGATGGAGTGGATGAAGCAGAAACCGCTATACGACGAGATATGCGAACCATTGCCACTTTCACGATTGACCCAGTTGATGCCAAGGATTTTGATGACGCTTTATCCATTGAATATTTTGAAGATGGTAGTTGTGAAATAGGCGTTCATATTGCAGATGTTACGCATTTTGTCAAGCCTAAAACTGCCTTGGATAAAGAAGCTTATCTACGATCAACCTCGGTTTACTTAGTGGATCGAGTTTTACCGATGTTGCCAGAAAAATTGTCGAATGGACTTTGTTCTTTGCGACCGAATGAAGATAAATATACCTTTTCTGCCGTTTTTAAATTCGATCAAAAAGATAAATTAGTCAACAAATGGTTTGGTAAAACATTAACCCATTCTGACCGAAGGTTTGCGTATGCCGAAGCACAGGAAGTGATAGAAACGGGGGAAGGAGATATGGCAAGGGAGATTAAAGATATGACAAGGATTGCTCGAAAAATGCGCAAACAGCGATTTAAAGAAGGTGCCATTGCTTTTGAAAGTGAAGAGGTTCGATTTAAATTAGATGAAAATGCTGTACCGATTGATGTATATATCAAAGAACGGAAAGAAGCGAATCTTTTAATTGAAGATTTCATGCTTTTAGCGAATAAGGAAGTCGCTCTTTTTGTGAATAAAAAAGAAAAGCCAGAAATTCCTTATGTCTATCGAGTCCACGATTTACCAAATCCAGATAAAGTAGCAGAATTTGCTCGATTTGCATTTGAATTAGGGGTAAAAATGAAAACGGACACCCCTGAGCAAATTGCACAGAGTTATAATAACTTAGCTAAATTAGCGGAAAAAGATGAGGCTTTAAAACAATTGCAACCAATTGCGATTCGGACGATGGCAAAGGCAGAATATTCTACCAACAATATCGGTCATTATGGATTGGGCTTTGAATTCTATTCCCACTTCACTTCTCCGATTCGTCGATATTCTGATGTTTTAGCACATCGAATTTTATATCAGGTGTTGGAAGGGGAAAATTATCGAAACGATAAAGAAAAACTAGAAGCACAATGTAAGCATATCTCTTTAATGGAGCGTAAAGCAACTGATTCGGAACGAGAATCAATAAAATACAAACAAGTCGAATTCATTCAAAATCATGTAGGCGAAACTTTCGATGGCGTAATTTCTGGAATTATTGACCGAGGTATCTTTGTAGAGTTATCCCATAGCAAATGTGAAGGCATGGTCGGTTTTGATAAAATGACGGAGGCTTTTGAAGTAACCGATGGTCGTTTAAAAGCTGTTGGTCAACGAACAGGTACGACCTATAAAATGGGGGATAAAGTTCGAGTGGTTGTTACGAATACAGATTTGCAACGGCGGCAGATTAATATGGAAATGACTGCTGACGAATAAAATAATATTGGCTGGGTAGAAAGCGGTTCTTTAATAGAACATCTTTCTTTCTAGTCGCCAAAAGAAGGAGGTTCTATTAAAGAATCGCCTTCTTATACAGTTATCTTCCGCCAAGGCTGTGCCTTTTCCAATTGATAAGCCATATCCAATAACAAATCTTCTCGTCCATGATTGCCCCACAACATCATACCAATTGGTAAATCCGTTGTATCATCATGTCCTAGTGGCAAAGAAATAGATGGCCCTCCTGTCGCATTCGTATAAGGCGTATAACAAGCCCATTTTTTCATGCGGTTAAAATGATCCTCAAAGTCAAGGTTCAGACTCAAATAACCTAATTCGGGCGTTTCATGAGATAAAGTGGGCGTCAACACTAAGTCTATATCCAAATCTTCAAACATTTTGGCATAAGCATGATAGGTTTTTCTTAGTCGATAAACAGCCATCGGCATTTTCCAAATTCTTTTGGCAAAATAACTCGATAAACCTTTCGTGAGCTTAGTCAATTTGGAAGGGTCAAAAGTTGGATCCGATACTTGTTTCCCTAAATGATTTAAAAAGAAACCGCCCATACCCCAATTAATTGCAAAATCATCCGACAATTGATCTTTAAAAGGTAATTTTACTAACTTAACTGTATGCCCCAAAGATTCTAGGAGTTGCACCGTCTCTTCCAACTTTTGTTGCATTTTCTCATTTGCCCGATTGTCTTTTGCCCCTTCACCAGTAAATCCAATTTTAAATTTCCGCTTGGAAGCACCTGTTACCAAGCCAATTTTAGGCAATTTTGGATTGTGGTAATACTTTTCTGCTTCTGCATAAAAATAAGCCGTATCTCTCACAGAACGAGTAACGACACCATCAATCGCAATATCAACCGCCCCTTTTTCAAATGCACTTGATTTCAGTAAACGTCCTCGACTTCCTTTTAACCCAACTAATCCACAACAAGCCGCAGGAATTCTAGTAGAACCGCCTCCGTCTGCTGTGTGTGCAATAGGCACTACACCAGCCGCTACCAAAGCCGCAGCTCCTCCAGAAGAACCACCAACGGAATGCCCTAGATTCCAAGGATTTCGAGTTGGCGCTTGGTCAGGAAATTCGGTGGTGCACGTAAAGCCAAATTCGGGCAAAGTACTATTGCCCAAGTGAATAAAACCTTGGTCAAATATCTGTTTGGCAATAGGATCTGTTTTAGTCGTCGGTGCAACATTAGCTAAGGCAGCTGTCCCAAAACGAATCCGCATGCCTTCTATCAAAGTTAAATCTTTGATAAACATGGGAATACCCGAAAAGAAACCAGCTTTTGGCGATTCGGCAGCCGACATACCTTTTTCAAAACAATCCGTAACAATCGCATTTATTTGCGGTTCTACTTTTTTCGCCCGTTCAATCGTTGCTACTACTACTTCTTTTACAGATACTTCTTTACTTTTTATTAGAGTAGTCAACCCTACCCCATCTAAGTCCGATAAAATATCATCCGAGAAACTATGTACTTTTTGATTGGCATTTTTCATGTTGCTATTTTAAGGGCCAAGGTAAGCTAAAAAGAAGACTCCAAATAAAAGACCTGTTAAATGCTAAAAATTTAATAGGTCTCCTAAACAGGAAATGAGTAAATGTAAAAATGCTTAAATAGTAACTAAATCTGCTAATCTCCAACATTCGTCCCACATTTACCTATTCTATCTTCCAATTATTTACTCATTCGCTAAGACTAAGCAGTTTTACTAGCCAACTGAATACAAACAGCCAATATCTCTGTTGCTTTTTCCAAACTATCTAAAGCTGGCAAAGAAGGCGCAATCCGAATATTCCGATCTTGCGGATCATTTTTATAAGGATAAGCAGCACCTGCTCCCGTTAATTTAACACCAGCATCCGCAGCCAATTTTACGACTTTTTTAGCTAAATTTGGCTGAGTATTTAAACTAATAAAATAACCGCCCTGTGGATTATTCCAATCTGCTAAGCCTGTTCCACCCAATTCCTTTTCCAAAACAGATAAAACCATATCAAATTTAGGGCGAAGAATCGCCGCATGTTTTTTCATATGCCCATGAATGGCATCCATTGAACCAAAAAATCGAATGTGGCGCAATTGGTTTAATTTATCCGATCCAATCGTTTGCATCTTCATGTGTGATCGCATCCAATCCATATTCGCTTCGCTACCACCCATCATAGCGACACCAGCACCAGCAAAAGTAATTTTAGAAGTTGACCCAAATAAAAATACTCTATCTGGATTACCTGCTGCCTTACAAGCATCTAAGATATTGGCTAAAGCAGGTTCTACGTCGTCTAAATGATGTACGGTATAAGCATTATCCCAAAAAATTCTAAAATCAGTAGCGGCTATTTTCATAGTAGCTAGTCTATTAACCACTTCATCTGAACAAATTCCACCCGTTGGATTTCCATATTTAGGTACAATCCAGATCCCTTTAATCGAAGCATCCGCAGCAACTAAAGCTTCTACAGCGTCCATATCAGGCCCATCAGGTCCATTGTCTACTCTTATCAGCTCAATACCCAAATGCTGACAAACATTAAAGTGTCGATCATATCCTGGGGCTGGACAAATAAATTTTGGCTTTTGTTGAATCCATGGGCCTGCATCTGTAAATCCATGAATCATCGCATTGACCATCGTGTCATGCATCAAGGCTAAACTGCTATTTCCACCAATAATGACTTCTGATTCTTGTACTTCTAGAAACTGGGAGAACAAAATTTTAGCCGCTTTCAATCCGTCTAATCCACCATAATTCCGACAATCAATTCCTTCGGCAGAAGTATAATTATCAGGACCTACTAGCCTAAGCATGGGCAAACTTAAATCTAATTGTTCTGGACTAGGTTTTCCTCTAGTCATGTCTAAATTTAACCCTTGGTCTTTTAATTGCTGATACCGCTTTTGTAGCTGTGTTAATGTCATCGTTATATTATTATTTTAAATGGTAGCGTCAAGATTATGCTACTAAACTTGAATTATTATTTTGGTTCTTTTTAAAGAAGGCGCAAAATTAACAAGGTTCGATGAATTTAACGCATCTTTTTTTAAAAGGATTTTTTTAAGCTAGTAAATATGCTTCCTTCGAATTGTTTTGGCTGCTGTTAATTCTTTGCCCTTAAGGTTCAAATTGAAGAAATAGTTTCCTGAATTTTCATCTTGTCCACTAAAGGGTAGATATTATCTTCCGCTACCACATCTTCTACATAGGAGCGGGGTTCAACTGGAAAAATAAACGATTGGTAGAAAAAATCAAGAAAAAATATTGGTCGATATACGCTTATTCTAAAAAATGCGGTTACCTTGTGACGGGTTTGCTACTACCAATTAGCATTCAAAAAACCTAAATTATATGAGTACAACTACTGCGATTCCTTTAAATAATGAAAAAACGATTAACGGTTGGGCGATGTTTGATTGGGCAAATTCTGCCTTTGCCTTAGTCATTACAGCGGCTATTTTCCCCGGTTATTTCTCTACCGTTACGGACTCTATCATAGATTTTGGCTTCATCAAATTACAGAATACGGCAGTTTTTGCCTATGCCACTTCGATCTCTTACATAATTATCACTTTACTATCTCCGCTACTTTCGGGTATTGCGGATTATGGCGGTAAACGGAAATTTTTCTTACGCCTCTTCACGACCATGGGATCTTTAGCCTGTTTGTCTCTTTTCTTTTTTGATAGCATGTCCCATTTATACATTGGTATTATCGGGTATATTTTATCCATGATTGGTTTTGCTGGAGGCTTGGTATTTTATAATTCTTACCTGCCTGAAATTGCGACCGAAGATCAATACGACCGAATTAGTGCCAAAGGCTTTGCCTATGGATATGTGGGAAGTATCATTCTCCTGTGTATCAATCTATTGGTAATTATGAAACCTGTCTTATTCGGTTTATCCTCAGATGGTTACTTACCGATTAGAATTGCTTTTTTAACTGTAGGTGCTTGGTGGATTGGTTTTGCACAAATTGCCTTTCGGCGCTTACCTGATGACTCAGATGATAAACCGACCGAGAATTTGGTGGCCAAAGGCATGGAGGAATTAAAAAAGGTATGGTTAAAAGTTAAAGATATTACCGCCATTAAAACTTTTTTAGCTGCTTTTTTCTGTATAAGTGCAGGAGCGCAAACAGTCATCTTTTTAGCCTCTATATTTGCTGCGGAAGAACTAGGTTTTGAAACAACAGAGTTAATTACCGTGATTCTATTACTACAAATAATCGGAGTCTTAGGCGCTTATTTTTTCGCTTGGGTTTCTAAGAAAAAAGGAAATATTTTTGCTTTAACCATCATAGCGGCTATTTTTGTAGCTATCTGTTTAGCTGCTTATTTTGTGACGGTAAAATCGCAGTTTTATATTATTGCGGCTTTTGTCGGGATGGTGATGGGTGGCGTACAATCTTTGTCTCGATCTACTTACTCTAAATTGATTCCAGAAAACACCAAAGACGTTACTTCTTATTTTAGTTTTTATGATGTCTTGGAAAAAATTGCAATTGTAGCAGGAACTTCTATGTTTGCGGTTATTAACCAAATTACTGGTGGTATGAGAAATAGTATTGTTACGCTATCTTTGTTTTTTCTAGTTGGGATTTATTTCTTATCTAAAGTAAAAATGAAGAAAATTTAAGGAAAAGGCTTTTCCTCCTCCAACTAATACCACTACTCTAACGGATGGATTTGCTACTACTTTTCGCCTGCTTCGATAATGCCATTAAACATGGGGATGTCTAAGGCATCCATTTTTTCAGGACAATTGAGTTTGACTACGACCATGTGATTGTTTATTTCTATGGTTACTCTGCTTATGTTAATTAAGTTGATTAGGCAATTGCTAAAAAAATCATAGTTCAGAAATCAGAAATCCATCTAATCTCATTAATTTACATGGCCAGTAAACCAAAAAATACAGATTTAATATGTATGATTCATGAACTATGATTTAAGATTTGTTAAAGTGGGGAAATCTATCTCGGCGCCATTCTAATAGCCCCATCTAATCGAATCACTTCACCATTCAACATCGCATTTTCAATGATCGTCTGTGCCATATGCGCATATTCTGAAGGCTGCCCCAATCTTGGCGGAAAAGGTACTTGTCTTTCTAAAGATTCAATGACTTCTTGCGGCGCACCTTGGAATAATGGCGTCATAAAAAGACCTGGCGCAATGGTTACACAACGAATGCCTTGTCTCGCCAAGTCCCTAGCAATTGGTAAAGTCATCCCTACAATACCCCCTTTGGAAGCAGAATATGCCACTTGTCCAACTTGTCCATCAAAAGCGGCAACACTTGCTGTATTGATGATAACCCCTCTTTCCCCACCTTCGTTAGGCTCGTTAGTTTGCATGATTTCAGCAGCCAACCTAAGTACATTAAAGGTCCCAATTAAGTTGACTTTAATGACTTTTTCAAAAGTGGCTAAATCGTGTGCGCCATGCTTATGTACCGTCTTTTGTCCAGAACCAATTCCTGCACAATTGACGCAAATATGGACGGTGTCAAATTCTCTGACTGCCCTATCCAAGGCCTCTTTAACTTGACTTTCACTCGTTACATCGGTTTTGTCAAAAATGACTTTGTCTTTGCCTAGTTCCGCAACGATGGCTTTTCCTCGATCCATGTTAAGGTCCATAATCAGAACCTTTGCGCCGTGAGCGACTAGGTTTCTAACGGTTCCTTCACCTAGACCAGAGGCACCACCTGTAACGATGGCAACTTTGTTGGTTAGATTCATTATTAAAATTTTATTGGTTTTTCTGCTTCCTCAAACTCATCATAAATTCAACCACATAAGCTTGCAATTGAGGATCGTTATTGAATTCAACTGTTTCTCTAGCAATGGCAGGCACATCTCGTTCTAAAACGATTTTATGTAATTGCCTCCTCATCCATTTTTTGGATTGTGCATATACTTTTGGATGGACTAGCATCAATTTTTTCAAGTGCTTTTCAGCTCTTCCCATCACCTCTTCTACTTCTACAGATTCGTCTACCAATCCTTCTGCCAATGCCTCATCGCTATTAAATAACCTAGCTTGTTGGACGGCTTTCCATGATCTCACTTCTCCCATGTGGTAAGCATACACATCAGACAACATTTCTGGAATTTGCATGCTCATTTTAAATTCGTGCATCCCAACAACATGCTTTGGGCCTTTGCCCATAATTCGATAATCTGTTAGTAGCGCAAAGATGGTTGCACCTGCTGGAGCATACCCCGTCATTGCACAGACCAATGGTTTGGAAAAACTAACCATATTTTGCATCACCTGCATATAGGTTTCCCAAAAGTCAATCATTTGCGGGCCGTTCATCGTTGCCAAACCCATTACATCTAAACCTGCACTAAAAACGTGTGGTCTACCCGCCAAGATCACCCCTTTGACCGCATCATCTTTGTCCAATGCTGGAAAAATTTGTGCTAAGTCTTTTAGTAAGGGTGTATTAATGGCGTTGACTTTCCCATTATTTAACTGGACAATCGCATAATTGTCTTTTAATTCGATGTTAAGTGTTTCTCCGGTATAGGCTACTTTTTCCATTATTTGTTTTTGTGAAAATGATAGGTGATTATCAATTTATGATGCTTGCAGCGTGGCAAGGAATGCGAAGATAAATTATTTTTCTAAAAATGTACTGATTTATGTTACTTGCCCTCAGTTTAGTTGCTAGATACTACAGCGTAACATAAGTTTTCTAATAGTTTGCTCGGCTGCTGCGCAGCCTTGCAAAAGGGATATTAAAAAATTATTGTTACAGAGTAATACTTGAGTTTATTCTAATTGGTCTTATAATCCTATTTATCTGCTATTATTCCTGCTTTGTCTATTCTTTTAGTGGAGTATTCATTTTAATCCTATGTTTACGCTATCCGATATGGATTTAATGCAATAGTATATAAAATGAGGCCCATCAAGGAAATAATAGCCAAACATTCAACTAGCAAAAAGTGCTATTACTTTTTGTCTTTACAAATATTATTTATGCTGTAATGTTGATCGTTACCATCCCAAAACAATGACATTTTCTAATGGGATGAAATTATTAGACATGATGCCAACGGGGTATAATTCAGTATATGTCAACAGGCTCTTTGAGACTATAGGAGTAGATGGACGAGCTACTTATCAATATAACCAGCTACCGATTGATATGATTTATCCAATTTTATTTGGTATAAGTTATTGTTTATTAATCGCTTATTTTTTGAAAAAATTAAACCAATTAAATACCTCTTTTTTTTACTTATGCTTACTCCCAATAATTGCTGGAATAACTGACTATTTGGAAAACATTGGAATTATCCATATGCTTAATAACTATCCCAATTTAACACAAATTTCAATAGATGCGACAAATTTCTTTTCAATTATGAAGAGTATGACCACCACAATATATTTTATTGCCTTGATTATTACGCTGACCTTGTTTGGGATTCAAATAATTAAAGCAAGAAAAACAGGCGCTAACCAAGTATAAAACATTCCTTATTTAAATGAAAGGACAACGTTTAAAATTATGCTCAGAACAATTTAAAGCCCCTTAATCCTAAAATAGTATGACAAAAGAACAAAAAACTCGAACAGTTAGAATAGTATTATTTGTTGGCACAATAACCTCCCTATTTTTCGTTCCATGGATTTTGGTAAAGGCGTGGATATTACCATTACCTGATACTGTTCAAGGACAATTAAACGAAGGAATTGAACATGGACTTGATGGTATGATTGTTTATGTGGACGAAGCTGGTAAAGCACCAGCCTTTTATGCTGCTGGTTGGCATAATCGAAAAAAGAAAATTCCAGCCAACCCGAAAGCTTTATTTAAGATTGCTAGTATTAGCAAACTATACGTCGCTGTTGCTATCACTAAATTAGCCCATGATAAACGTTTGTCTTTAGCTGAAACACTTGCTGATCACTTTCCAGAACTTGTAGGAAGAATTGAAAACGCAGAAAAGATCACCTTGAAACTGATGGTCCAGCATCGTAGCGGCATACCCAATTTTACCGATAATAATGAGTTTTGGCAAAACCCACCAAAGAATAGTGATGGAGCATTGGAATATGCGCTTGATCTGCCAGCCAATTTTGAACCCAATGAAGGATATGGCTATTCCAATACCAATTATTTGTTACTTTCCAGAATCATTGAAAAGGTAGTCGGTTATCCCCGTCAGCAATATTTCGAAGAGGAAATTTTGACACCACTTGGACTGAACAATACTTTCGATTCAATTAGTGAAGTGGATACTAACGATGTCATGAGCGGCTATTATGTGGGCATTGAATCTGATTTCAAGAGTAAAGATCAAGGAATGGTGGCTACAGCACAGGATGTGGGAATATTTTTACGTGCCTTAAACGATGGATCACTACTTAATGAAAAGGAACAGGCAATCTATTCCTCTATTTATGTGTATGAACATACTGGTCTGGTTCCTGGCTATCAAAGTATTGCTAAATACCATAAAGACCTCAATACGGTAGTTATTCAATTTAATAATACAACTGACTTTAATGGGTATGAATGGAATTTAGCAGAAATCATTTATAGTCGTATTGTGAAAATAGTACGTAAAAAAAAATGAAGAAATGTGAATAAATTTTCCCACCTTTGCTTTTTTGAGCACCACGGTAAATGTCTGAGTATCTAAAAATAGCGTACGACTCAAGAGAGTCAGGTTATATTAGTCTGACGTAACCCGACTCCTCCTGAGTCGTCTTCTTTATGAATCTACCCACAGCTTTCACCGTAGACGCATTTTTCAAAACCTAAAAACAGCTTTATGTCTCCTTCTGAAACTTTGAATCAACCTTTCACCCTACCTTGTGGTGTCACTATTCCTAATCGAATTGTCAAATCGGCGATGAGTGAAAACAATGCGGATGCTGGTGGTAAACCTTCCGATCGCATTATAAAACTTTACGAAACTTGGGGAAAAGGAGGTGCAGGCGTACTAATATCGGGTAATGTCATGGTGGATACCAAAGCATTGGGAGAAGAACATAATGTAGTGATCGAAGATGAAAAGTACTTACCAGAATTGACCCGTTGGGCGACGGAATGCCAAAAAAATGGATCGCATTTATGGATGCAAATCAATCACCCTGGCAGACAAGCACCGAAGTTTAATAAAGAAGTGGTGAGTCCATCCAATGTCACCTTGCCAATCATGAAAGGGATGTTCAAAGAACCACGTCCCTTAGAAGAATCCGAAATTTTAGATTTAATTGAAAGATTTGGACAAACGGCGTTGATGGCTCAAAAAGCAGGATTTAAAGGCGTACAAATTCATGGGGCGCACGGTTATTTGGTTAGTCAATTTTTATCCACTCGCACCAACTTAAGAACGGATAAATGGGGCGGTTCTTTGGAAAACAGGGCACGGTTTGCTCTTGAGATTTATCGGAATATGCGACAAAAAACGGGCCCTAATTATCCAATTGGCATAAAAATCAATTCCGCAGATTTTCAACGGGGTGCATTTTCAGAAGAAGAATCTTTGGAAGTCATCAAAATGCTAGCCGATGAAGGTATGGATATGATTGAGGTGTCAGGTGGGACGTATGAAAAAGCGGCGATGATGGGCAGAAAATTGAAGAAAAGCACTCAAGAAAGAGAAGCTTATTTTGCTGATTTTATCCTCAAAGCACGGAAAGTGACCAATGCACCTTTATTACTGACTGGTGGTTTCCGGACCTTAGACGTAATGGCAAAAGCAATTGAAAATAAAGAGTTAGATTTTGTTGGCATCGCTCGCCCTTTTGCCGTTAATCCTTTTCTAGCCAAGGAATTAATCGAAGGAAAAATTACTAAGATTAGAGGCGGCAAGGTAGATACAGGAATTGGCTTTATTGATAAAATGGGTTTTATGGATACCACTTGGCATGCAGAAAATATGAAGATAATGGGTAAAGGGAAAATGCCCAATCCTAATTTGAGTCCATTAAAGGTCTTTTTAAAATTTGCTTGGGAGAATATGACTAGGTAATAGGCTGGTACGTCTCTGATAACATGAAATTATCTGATATGTTTTCTAGAAGTTATTCGCGTTAGGTAGAAGCTGTATCAAAAGACCGTTTTGAAAAAATCTATCATTAAAAGTGCTGATTTTTCAAATTGCACTGAAATTTTCCCTCTTTGGAGGGAGCTAGGGGGAGGATTTTTAAATTTTATCTGCCCATATGACACAGTCCGGCGGGTTTGGCTGATAAATAATTGCCGAATGTTATGATACAGTCCTAATTACTATTTAGATCAACCTGATTCATCCGTTACCAACAAGTATATACAACTGGCAACGGATGTTTGGCAACGGGTTTATCGAACCTGTATAAATATTAATTTTCAGCAGTCTCAGATACTTCTTCTACCGTTTCTACCACAGGAAAATAATCCGTCGTATTCGCCTCAATTAAGGCCTTCAAATTATTCATATTTTCATCTTCTTGCGCTTGCATCGTACTTTGCATAAAGGAAACCATTGACCGCATGAACATGCCTAGCCCTCTTACGGTCGTAGAGGATTTAATATGCGTTTTTCCATCTTTAACACTAGAATCCATTTGGTAGTCCATTTCCATCACGTCTTTCATGACAAAGTCCATCGCAATATGTTCATTTGGACGAAGGGCTTTAATGGTTTCCACCATGATAGATTCTTGCCCATTTTCTTCAAAGGTGTATTTAGTCACCCCACCAATTTGTCCTTTTTCGCCACTTACATGTTCCTGCTTTTTGATGCCTTTTAACCATTGAGATGTCTTGCTTTCATCATTCATGACCGCCCAAGCCTCTTTTGCTGGTTTATTAACAACAATCTCACTACTGTAAGTAATGCTAGGCGTAAGGAATCCTTTGGCAATAAATAAAGCGCCTAAAACGACGATGATTCCAAATACATATTTAAGGTATTTCATGATTTAAAGTTTTGATTTGAAAAATATTTTAAAACAAAAATAGGAAATATTTTTTTAATTTAAAAACATTTTGTTTTTTTGTTTACAGGAATGGTACTGCCAATTATAGACATCTTATTGGGTTTGTATTGTTTTTAAATTAAATTATGGTAAATTTGATGCGTTACTCCCTAAGAACCGATATTTGAAGAAAAATTCTTCAAATCAATATCCTGCAAGTTTGCAACTTGCGAATTTTTAATAGCCACCACCAATGAAAATATAAAAAATCAGTAATGCTCCTATCCATTGTTTTTTATAAATTATTGCTATTTTTGATAAGAAAGTCAAGTTGAAAACTTGATTGAAATGGATTAAAAAATACAAGCTTTCAATATCGGAAAAATGGAATTGGATAAAGGTGTAAAACACATAATGCTATATGGTCTATCGCTCGCAACTTTAGTCTTCGGATTGAAATGGTTGCAATGGAATTTTCTAATAGTGGACAACGCAATTGATTTATACATTGGATTGATTGCCATAATATTCACGATTTTAGGGATGTGGGTGGCTTATCAATTAATACAACCAAAAACACAGACTGTTTTTGTAGAGAAACATATCATCATTCATCAACCTAAAAAATTTATTTTAAATCAGACAGCGTTAAAAAAACTGAATTTAACAAATCGGGAATTCCAAATTTTAAAGTTAATAGCTATGGGACATAGCAATGCAGACATTGCAAGCCAATTGTTTCTTTCACTCAGTACTATCAAAACGCATGTTTCCAACCTTTATGTTAAGCTGAATGTAAAAAGTAGGTTTCAGGCTATTGCCAAGGCAAAAAGAATGGAAATAGTGGAATAATGGAGCTAATACTTTAGTATAAAAATGCTGTTTTTGAGTAATTGGTACCAAAGTATGAAGAAATTTATTCAAGATTACTTTAGATTTGAAGAAAGTACCATAATTATGAAAAAAATCATTTTAATTTTCGGTCTAGTAATAGGCATAATATTAGCTACCAATGCAATTATCCACATGAACATGATGTATTCCAATCCTGATTACAAAGGCAACGATGTAATAGGATACGCAACATTGGTCATTATTTTTTCTCTAATTTATTTTGGCGTCAGGAATTACAGAAACAATTATCTTGATGGCAAGATTAGCTTTCTTCAAGCGTTTAAAACGGGCGCATTAATTTGTTTCGTTGCTTCTACGGTTTATGTTATTTTTGGCCTATTATATTATTACTTTTTTGCCCCCGACTTTATTGATGTTTTTACTGATTATATGATAAGGAATAGCGCACCAGATGAAGTTGAGGCGACAACTGCTCAAATGGCAAATTTCAAGGAAATGTATAAGAATCCTCTATTCGTTATTTTAATTACCTATATTGAAGTCCTGCCAATAGGGATGATTGTCGCTTTATTTAGTGCTTTTATAGTCAAAAATAAAAATAAGGAATTGTAATGAATCCTTGGTAGCTTACAAATATTGCCATTTAGTTTACTCCGAGTCATCGGAGATATGGCAATATTTGTTATTCCAAGTAACGTTTCGAGCGTTAATTTTTTTATAAGAAAACCCTTGGTATTTATACAAACGGTCTTTCTAAATTCGGCTATCACAGCATTTTTATCAACAGCTTTCCATTCAATCACCCCTTCTTCACAATCAAACTCTGCTGTTCCCCACAATCAATATTCCCATCAGCTGATTTCAAACTACAGCGAACAACATCCCCATCCTTCAAAAATCGACCACTTTTTAATTGCCCTTTAACCATCATCGTCGCTAATTTTTTTTCAGAGAATAATAAACGACCAATATTTTGTTTCATTTTACTGGGCGCTTGGATGGCCACGCCTCCCGGTGTTCCCGTCAAAACAACATCTCCTATTGCCAAGTCGATGGATTCAGAAGCCAAGGTTAAGGCCTTTTCAGGTTTGGTAATCATATCTTTGGTATGGGCATCTTGTCGTAACTCATCGTTTACCCATAATTTAATTTCCATCTCATGAATTTTCGCTGCCTCACCCTCTTCAAAAATGTAAATAGAAGGGCCTAATGGACACATACAACGCCAACTTTTCCCCATATACCATTGGCTAAAAGGGGTAAAAAACATTAAATCTCTGGGGGACATATCATTGGCTAAAATCATCCCGCCTACATAGTCTCCAATATTTTTCTTAGTGATCTC
Organism: Saprospiraceae bacterium; assembly: GCA_965277445.1. Lineage (GTDB taxonomy): Bacteria > Bacteroidota > Bacteroidia > Chitinophagales > Saprospiraceae > JAFMDF01. The sequence continues at coordinate 3,121,284 of CBDICY010000013.1, forward strand.
GGTGGGTTTCGTAATCGCTTTTTTCATAATCAAGCCCATTTCCACCTCATAATCTAGCAAATGACAACCTTTTGGCCATTGAATATCATCGGTTGGCCCAATGATGGCACTTTCGTCTTTTCGGAAAAATAAGGGTGCTGTTTTGGTTCGATGTGCTTGTGCCTCGTCTCGATGTTCGTAATAATTTAGCCCTAAACAGAGCAATCGAGTTGGGCGAGTCACGGGACTGATAATTTGTACCGAATCTACATCAAAAGTCCCCTCCGAAGGGTCTTTTGCTTTGGCTGCTGCCTCCCCTAAATGCTTGGTCAAGATATCACTTAATCGGTCAACGCCTATCCCAAAAGGGCTTATTTTATTGCCTTTTTGTACCCCCCAATGAGTGGTTTTATTATGCTTGAATCTTAGAATATTGTAGCCCATTTTTTAGTTTTTGCCCTAATCTATTAACAGTTGCCATGCATAGTTATGATGACTTTATTTTTAATTTTTTTAATTGAATACTCTTCTGTACCTCCATAATGCCATTTAAATAAGAGTTCTTGCTTACTAAAATTAAAGAGGTAATTCCCTTCTGTTAAATCGCTTTTTCCATAATGCTTGAGTTCGAATAACTTATTTGCTATTAAGTAGCCTTCGGTAATCGTACAGTCAGGAATAACAAATTCTTGTGTCCCCCACCCCGTCGAACTAGCATTAAAAATATTCATACCATTAGAAAAATGGAGGGAGTCTCTAATGTAATCACTATTAGGCAGTCGTTCTTTTACATGTCTCCTTAAAAAAGAAATTCTATGCAAATAGTCCATTAACCTTTCTGTAGCTTTTGTCAAGCTATCTATACTTAAAGTCTCGATTTTTGATAGGTACCCATCAAAAACATACCCTTCTTCTCCATTCCAATCTACTTTCACCCAAAATCCTTCTATATCAAAAACTTCTACCTTTCCATTGGTTGATTTTAATTTCAATTCATTCACCTTCAATGGAATAGTTCTCAAATTTTCTTGAATAATCTTTACTTTTTCTCCGTAGGGAATTAAGTTCATTTTTTCTCCTTTCAAAGAAGGTTCAGATCGTATTTTAAGCCCAGAATCTGCCCAAACATATAAAGAATCTCCCTTTTGGTAGTTGGCACCAATTAGATTTTGGGAAATCAATAAAAGTATAAAAAATAGTAGTTGCTTATTTTTCATATTCATTCAGCATCTTTTAAGTAATGGTCATTGGAAGTCGTCCTAATCCCTGTCCCATATCGCCCTTCATAATTATCCACCGTATCCATGTCCGTACAAAATTCGATGTGGTGATAATCTGGGGAATAGTAATAAACTGCTACATTTCCACCCGATTCTCCATCGCCATGCGGCACAGAATTATTATGCTTGGCGGGGCCATAATAAGGGGTCACACCCTTTGCCTCCATTGCCTCCTTAAAATCAAAGGTATCTTGTAATTTATTCCCTTTTAACTCGTAGGCAGCATGAAAAACATCTTCGATACTTGGTTGCATTATCTTTCCTGTGGCGTCTCGATGTTCCATTAGGACGACACATTCTTCGTGTTCAGGTAAACTTAGGTAACAACAGGTTAAAGTATGTCCATCATGGTCGGGATGCGGTTCTGGTTCGCAAATACGAGCGTCTGTAAAGCCCATTTTTTCAAACCATGCTTTGCTTTCTTCTATATTCGTCACCACATAGGAAGATTGCTCTAAATGGGAAATCACACATTTATTATCCCGAAAAACTCCGTAGTCTTCGGTTTTATTATAGCGCCGCTTACCCATGAGGGTTTTGGGCAATAGAATTAGTTCTCTTATCCACTTTTTTTTGATGAGCCAAAGTGATTTATTGGCGTTTGGCGGCATTGCGTGATTGGGTCTTGTTCTTGCCATGATTATTCAGTTGTTAATTCGATTTTAAAAAATCTTAAATCTTAAATCTTACATCATAGTTCATAAATCATAAATCTGTCACATAAAAACTAATGGTTCAAAATCTAAGTTCCTACCAGTTTAATATTCGCTATTTCCCCTTAGATTTCGGAGAAATTAACTGGTACTTATTTAATTTTTCATACACTAGGTGGATTTATGATGTATGAACTATGATTTATGATTTTTCACTCCCCCAACACCTCAATCCAGTACCCATTCGGGTCCTTAAAACAAACCGCCTGTAAACCATCAGGCGTTTTAGCGGACTTTAACAATCTACCTTTTCGGTAAGGAATATTCTCTTTTTCTAGTCTATTTTTAAAGTCAGTAATGGTTGTATTCTCCCTCAATCGCATGGCATAATTCACAATACTCGTATTATCTGGATGTACGCCTTTTCTACTACAAAAAGCCAAATCATGGTGATAATGACCAAAGCTAAAGAAATGCATACTTTGTTGGATGACACTCATAGCCGCACTTCCATCGGGATCATTTTGTGCTGAAAACTGTAAGTCAAATACTTTGCGATACCATTTATGGGATTGGATTAAATCCTTTGCATAAATTACTAAATGTTGAAACTTAACAGGGAATGTTTTTTGCATTATTTTATTATTTGAAAATATTTTCAATTAAATAATAGTGCAAAATTAGATATTTTTTTATATTTGCCAAATAATTATTGGTAAATTACGTAAAATCATAAAATTAATCACTTTAAACTAACAGCAACATAATACTAATTAAATTTTTTTTCTAAAAAAACTAATCATTTAAAAAATGATTTTTGAGATGGAAAGGCAGGTGTCGCATGGTAAAAATAGGACCGTCAAAGAATTTTTTAATATAAGATACATCGCTTTATTGCTGGGCATGGTGGTCGTAGATATAGCAGTTTATCTTATACTAGGAGTAGCAATGATGCGATATGATGATTTTCACGACGAAAGTGAAGAGGGTTATTTGAGTTTGTCCAGCATGGATTTGACGGATAAAATTATTCACCTAAGTTTTGGCTTATGGAATGTAATTAATCTTTTTGTGCTTGGATTAGCTATTTATAAATTAATCAAGCGGAAAAAATACAGAAATCAAAATAATGACAACATCTAATAATCTACCAAAGAAGAAAAGAGGCAGACCCGTCGGCTCCAAGCAAATTGACAAAGTGGCCATTTTAAACATTGCCATTCAAGAATTTGCCAATAAAGGATTTGATGGAGTCAGACAAAGAGACATTGCTAAAAAAGCAAGCATTACAAATTCTTTAATGAATTATCATTTTGATAGCAAGGAAGACCTGTGGAAACAGGCGATCATTCAATTAGGAGAAAAATTAAAGCTAAGGTACGCAGAGGTGCAAGGGTATTTTAAAGATTTGGAGGGCTTACCTGCTTTAAAGGCTTATACTCGGCAGTTTATTCACTTCTCTGCGGAACATCCAGAGTTTTATAAGGTCGTTTTTCACGAAATGTGTACTCAGACAGAAAGAGCGGATTGGTTAGTTGATACCATTTTGAGTCCTTTACATCAAGTTTTTGGCGGGGTAAGCCTAAACGAGGAGTCTGGGCAAGAAGAATTCAGGGGATTCCCAGTAGCCAATTTATCTAGTATTATTATTGGTGCTGCTAATGTATTTTTTATACACGCCTTTCAAATGGAAAAAATGTACGGCGTTAATCCTTTTAAAAAAGAAGAAATTGAAAAACATGCGGATATTGTGATTGAACTGCTTTTTGCAAAATTTCATCAATGAACTACGATATTGCCATAGTTGGATGTGGCCCAGTTGGGGCTACTTTAGCCAATCTCCTAGGAGCTTATGATTATAGCATTGCCATTTTTGAAAAAGAACTGACCATTTATCATGCGCCAAGAGCCGTCCATATTGATGATGAGGTCATTCGAATATTTCAAGCGGTGGGCATACTTGAGCAATTAAAAGGGAGTATTGTTCCTTTTGAAAAAATGCAATTTGTTTCTGCTAAAGGAAAAGTATTGATAGAGGCAGGCGCTCCTTCCAATTACCAGCCTTATGGACATGCTCCTTCCAATTGGTTTTTACAACCCGTTTTAGAAGAAAAATTAAGAACTCATTTTCAAAAGCACCCAGCCATTCAATTTTATAAAGGCTATGAAGTGCAAGAGATAAATGACCACTCAGATGCCGTGGAACTTACAGCGATTCAAGTCAGTAGTCAAAAGGCAATCTCGATAAAAGCGAAATATCTAATTGGTTGCGATGGCGGAAAAAGTTTGGTTAGAAAAACAATGGGCGTTTCCGCTGATAGTTTAAATTTTGACCAATCTTGGATGGTGGTAGATACCTTTGTAAAAGCCGAGGAAGATTTAGCCTTATTACCTGCTTTACACCAGCAAATATGTGACCCTTACCGTCCGATTACTTATGTGCCAGGCGTCGGGAATCATCGGCGTTTTGAGTTTATGTTAAGGGCAAGAGAAACGGCGGAAAATATTTCGAAACCCAACAAAATAAAGGATTTAATCCGTCCATTTATTGATCCTAAAAAATTAGACATTGCCCGTTCCGCAGTTTATACCTTTCATGGTTTGACCGCCAATCAATGGAGAAAAGGGCGATTCCTTTTAGCTGGAGATAGTGCCCATCAAATGCCGCCTTTTGCAGGTCAGGGGATGTGTTCGGGCATACGAGATGCTCATAATTTAGCCTTTAAACTGGATTTGGTTTTAAAAAGATTAGCGAATATTGAATTACTCGACAGCTACGAAGCAGAACGCAAACCGCATGTCACCGCCATTTCCAAAGGGGCCATCAAAATGGGTCAATGGATTCAAGCCCAAAGTCAATGGAAAGTATGGCTGCGAGATTTTCAGTTTTTTCTAGCTAGAAACTCCGCCTTTTTGCAAGCGAAAATGCAAGCAGATTTTATTAAAAAAACACCTTATCATCGAGGTCTTTTAGGCAGACAGCATCCGTTATCAGGACAATTAGCTATTCAACCCATGATTCGTCTTACTGGGCAACCCGAAATATTGTTAGATGAGCTTTTGGGGAATCAGTTTGCTTTGATAAGCACGGAGAAAATAACCAATTCTTTATTGGAAATTTTTAAAAATAAACTTGGTGGCAAGACTTATTTATTAAATAAAGATTTTTATTCTACTGTCTTGCAACAATGGATGATAGACCAGCAAATGGATTTTGTTATTATTCGTCCAGACAGGTATATTTATGACGCTGGACAAATATCGGACTTAGAAAAAATATTGAAGAAACTGATTGATGATTTAATGGCTTAATAAAGGAGATAAAAAACAAAATGGGAATTCTCTCTCATTCTAAAAAATATTAATAATGAAAAATGTTTTAATTACAGGTACTTCCTCTGGAATAGGAAAAGCAATTGCCCAACACTTAGCACAAAATGGCTTTCAGGTCATAGGCACCTCTCGAAAAGGAACTAGCAATACTGACCAGTTTAGGACTTTAAAATTGGATGTAACAGATGATAATTCTGTAGCAAATCTTGTAAAGGAGGCGACAGAAATATTTGGGAAAATTGATGTTTTAATCAATAATGCAGGAATAAGTATTGCTGGACCAATTGAGGATATAACTATGGCCAATGCTATCAAACAAATGGATACCAATTATTTTGGCGTAGTAAGAATGACCAAGGCAGTACTTCCTCAAATGAGAGAAAGAAATGAGGGGATGATTATCAATACCTGCTCGATGGGGGGATTAATTGGGATGCCATTTCAAGCACATTACTCCGCAAGCAAATATGCAATTGAAGGCTTTACTGAATCTTTACGATATGAGTTGTCCTCCTTCAATATTCGGGTGACCAATATTAACCCAGGTGATTTTAAATCAGAAATTACTCAAAATAGAATATTTGAACAAAATATTACGCCAGCTTATCAGGCAGTATATGACCAGATGATGCAAACTTATGAAAATGAGGAAAATAATGGGGCAGCCCCAATCATTATTGCCAAATTGGTTAGAAAACTAATACATCAAAAGGGAAATCCTAAAATTCGCTATGTGGTGGGGAAAACAGACCAAAAGTTTTTTATAGCGATGAAAAGTTTTGTCGGAAGTCGTTTTTTTGAAAAGGTGGCAAAAAGTGTTTGGAAGATATAATTCAAAACCTAAGCTTAAAATCATAAGACATAACATGAAAAGATTATTCATCCCACCAATAATATTTCTAAGCTGCCTCTTTTTGATGTATGGTCTAAATCGATATTTTCCAATTAGAGCAATGTTGTCCAATCCTTATAATTATTTAGGAATAATCCCTTTTCTATTAGGTGCTATCATGACCACTCAAACTGCCAGGCTTATCAAAAAACGAGATACCCACATCAGTCCTTATGGTAAACCTCGAAAATTATTAGTAGAAGGGTGGTTTAAAATTTCCCGTAATCCAATTTATTTGGGCTTTATTTTAAGCCTAATCGGTATCTGGTTATACCTAGGCAGTTGGTCTCCCATTTTAGGCGTTTTATTATTTATGACCATTATCCATTTTAGGTTTATTCCAATGGAAGAACGGAATATGGAAACTGCTTTTGGGGCGGATTATCTAGACTATCAATCTAAAGTGAGGAAATGGATATAAAAAAACAAAATGAAATAACCATTATTGGCGCAGGTATCGGCGGTTTAACCTTGGCTAAAGCATTGGAATTAAAAAACATTCCTTTTCAATTATATGAACAAGCGAACTCCTTTGAAGCTTTGGGGTTTGGCATTCAAGCCAGTCCCAATGTCAACCGAGTCTTCAATGCTTTGGGCTTACAAGAAAAAATGGCGGCTATTTCGCATCGCTGTCACGAGATGGAAGTACGCACTTTTGAATCGGATAAGGTATTATTAAAAAATAAATTTTTAGGAGCCATTCCTTATTACCAATTGAGAAGAGCAGATATGCACGAACTGCTTTTCGAGGCAATAACCGATAAAAGTAGGCTTCATTTTTCTAAAAAATGTAAAGCTATTCATCAAAAAGAAGAGGATGTACTATTGGATTTCAATGATGGAAGTTCTTTAAAAACGAATGCCTTAGTAGCCTGTGATGGGGTGAAATCTATTGTCAGGCATACCCTTTTCCCAGAGCATCAGGAAAAATATTCTGGCTATTTAGCTTATCGAGCTATCTTACCTTTTAAGGAAAAATATCAGCATTTAATTGGCAAGGTTACCATTTGGATGGGGCCCGACCACCATGTAGTCGCTTATCCGAATGGAAATGAGCAGATGGATAAATATTGGTTAAATCTGGTTTTGGTAGAAAAAAATGCCACTTGGAATGAATCAGGTTGGACGATTCCTGCGGAGAAATCAAGTGTGGCTAATATGTTTCGCAATAATTCAAAATTACTAAATCAAATTTTAATCGATATGGTCAAAAGTCCCGAACCTTGTTTTAAATGGGGTTTATTTATCCATGAACCGCTTCCTTATTGGACGGATAGAAAAATCACTTTATTAGGCGATGCCGCCCATCCAATGGTGCCTTTTCAAGCACAAGGAGCAGCAATGGCGATTGAAGATGCTTATGTATTAGCCAATTGTCTTGAAAAATATCCTTCTATTGAAGATGCTTTTGCCAAGTATGAATCGCTGCGTAAAGCAAGGGCGACCAAAGTACAAGCTCGTTCTTATCAAAATGGAGCAATGTTTCATGCAAGCGGATTTAAAAAATTGGTTCGAAATACCATGCTTCAATTGGTAGGTAAAATTAATCCTAATGCCTTATCCAAAAGACTAGATTGGTTGTATGATTATGATGCAACGATAGCACATTAGCTAATAAACGAATAAAAATCCGTGTCTAATAAATCCGTGTCTATCAGTTTTGGCAGTCACGGATTTATTAGACACGGATTTTATTATTTTTTTTAATCTGATTACCTGGAAGGTAGGAAGGCATTGAAAAACAAAACAAAATGAATTATAAAATCGGTCAAATACTCGTAATTGCTTCTCTAAGCCTTTTGTTTGTAGCGTACTCGAATTTTATCCCCACCTCTTTGGGGAGTGATAAAATAGCCGACTATGTAAAAAACCATTTTGTTCGAGAAATTATTTTCGGGATTGCTTTAACCATATGGACTATCAGATTAGCCCTTTTGCCCAAAGATAAATTGCCGTTTAAGCAGTTATTGGTATTGGGTTCGGTTGTCGTTTTTCCGTTTTGGATAGCGGTTGCTTTTGGTTGGGCAGTAGGCGGAATGGAGGAAGTTTGGGGTAAAGCTATTGAAGCTTCTACTGCTTATACGTTACATGGGGTACAAATTGGGCTATTCCTCTTGGGCATTTTATTGATTAAATTTTCACAAAACAAAGCGAAATAATTTATGAAAATGGATACGCGAGTACTAATAGCAGGCGGTGGCCCAGTAGGTTTAATGACCGCTTTAGAATTAAATAAGCAAGGCATCAAAGCCATTTTAATTGAAAAAAATCCAACGACTACTCGGCATCCAAAGATGGATATTACCAATGGGCGAAGTATGGAATTGTTTCGACGTTGGGGCGTAGATAAAAAACTGCGAGCGGTTGCCGTTCCAGAAAACCACGGTTTTGAAGTAATTTGGGCATCCAATTTGGCTGGACACGAATTGGCTCGCTTTACTTATCCAACCCCAAACGAATATCGAAAACAAGCTAAGGCAGCTAATGATGGAACACACACTTTAGAATCTGCCATGCGCGTCTCGCAAATATTAATTGAGCCTTGTTTAAAAGAACATTTGGAAACGGATTGTCCTAATATTGATGTACAATACGGTTGGGCATTGGAAACTTTTACCCAAGATGAGGAAGGCGTAACGGCTACCATCAAACAATATGAAACAGGAGCAATCCAACAAATTCGTTCCTTATATTTAGCAGGTTGTGAAGGGGCAGGGAGTGTTTCTAGAAAAATATTGGGCATTGGGTATCAAGATGTAGATGTCTTTGGGCTAATGAAAAAAGTAGGCATTTTCAATTTATTAGGACATGCCTTACGAGAAATGACCCGAGGTTTAAAAAAACCAGACGGTCAGGTGTATATGATACATTTTACTTCTCCAGAATTAGCTTTCTTTGAACGCTTTGGACAAGCTTGGCACATTCAATCACCGAATGGTAGTACATTGATTTCTCAAAATGATAAAGATACTTGGACTTTGCATGTCCCATTAAGAGAAGGCGAAGATGCGAGTAAAATAGACCCTAAACAAAAATTATTTGACTATATCGGAAAAGAATTTGAATGCACCATCCACATTGCGAATGCTTGGAAGCCTAGATTGAGTGTGGTGGATAGCTTTGGAAAAGGTCGAGTTTGGTTGGCAGGAGATGCGGTGCGGCTAGTAACACCAGCAGGAGGATACGGGATGAATACGGGCGTTGGAGATGCCTTAGCATTGGGCTGGACTTTAGCGGCGGTCATCAAAGGATGGGGAACACCTAAACTTTTCCAAGCGTATGAAGTAGAACGCCGACCAGTAGCTATTAGAAATAGAGATGCTTCGGGAGACCATGTGTTAGTCCGATTTAAAATTGCCGCTGCTATGCGAAATGCGATGTATGAAGACAGTAAAAAAGGGGAAAAAATACGAAAAAAACTAGGTGATACTATTTTAAAATTAGGCAATTTGGAAAACGAAGCTATCGGTATAGAGGCAGGGTATCGCTATGAAAATTCTCCTATTATTTGTTACGATAATGACCGCACTCCCCCACCCTTTGAATGGGCTAAATTGCAAACAAGTACTTATCCTGGACTAAGAATTCCAGCGATATGGTTAAAAGATGGTCGAGCGATTATGGATTTATTGAGTAATCAATTTACATTGATTCGCTTTACGGATATAGATGTATCTGCATTTGAGGAAGCCGCTGCAAAAATCAGCTTTCCATTGACTATTTTAGATATTCGGGATGACCGTGCAGCTACTATTTATGAAAAAAAGTTGATACTTGTGCGCCCAGACCAGCATGTTTGCTGGCGTGGAGATAAGATGCCAGTAGATACTATGGCCATTATTAATAAGGTTAGAGGTTTATATAAAAGATAAATTAACTACCCGAATCATAGAACCTTTTGCCCTTTATAACTCAAGGGATAAATGGCTTTTAATTGCCTTTTTTTCCAGCATCTTATACCCGTTACCTTTTATTTACCTTGGCTGTTGCTGCGTAACACAATGAATCGCACCGCCATCCTTCCATAATTCATTCACCATAACCCCGACCACTTTCTTTTCTGGATATAATCCTTGAATAATAGCATTTGCTGCGACATCCGTAGATTCATTATAATTAGGAACAACCACTACTTCGTTGCCGACATAATAATTCAGGTAGCTTCCTTCTGACTTACTGGCGACGGGTAATTCTACAATATTGTAGGGTTCGCCTTTTGCATTTTTAGCCGTTTCTAGTACGTTGTAATCTCTACTTATCACGGCATCCCCATAGTTTTCCGCAAATTCTTTTGGATAAGTCGCAATGGTATGATCACCAACAAATCTAGCAATTCCATCAATATGCATGTCCGTAATATCTAGACCAGCTATTCCATCTAACCAAACAAAATTAGTAATACCTAAATAGTGTTTAAAGAAAGTTTCTGCTTGTGCTTGCGTTAAACCTGGATTCCTATTATTATTTAAAATCGAACTTCTCGTAGCCATTAAGGTGCCTGCCCCGTCTACTTCAATAGCGCCTCCTTCGAGTACCATATCAATGTCTATTTTTGAAACACCAGTTGCATTGCTAACATGGGACGGAATTAGATTATCATGCTTAAAATCATATTTCCCGCCCCAGCCATTAAACTCCCAATTGGTAATCATTAACTTGTTATTTTCATCGTGGACGAAAATAGGACCGTTGTCTCTAACCCAAACATCTTCCGTCTTTTCAATTAGGAAGTCAATTTGGTTCATATCTACGCCAGCTTGCTCTAAAAGCTGAATAATTCTATTTTTTTCCGTTTCATTATAAGCGACAATATGTACCAATTCTCCAGTATGCAAGGCTTTGGTCATTTCTACCCAAATTGGGTCATACCTATTGGGTTGTTGTTGTCCATAAGTGTATTTATGTGGCCATTGCAACCAAGTGCCTTGGTGTGCTGCTTCTTCGCTAGGCATCGTGTAAGCAACTGCGTCCTCAGGAGGAGATACAGGTTGTAAATTTTCTGTTATTTTTTTCTGACAACTGATAGCTAATGTTAAAGATAACATTAAAGAACTGTTTAAAAGCATTTTATTAATTTTCATGATTCGTTATTTTAAAAGATTTTTATGAAAAAGGGTATACAAAACCGTCCTTAAAGAATTAAAGAGGTTAGTAACCGAAGCATTTTTATTGATTAAAAGTGACTATTCAGCATGGTCAATTATTAGACGCTTGGAGATTTTACAAACACTCCAAGGTCTCCTGCATCCGAAAACCTTGGAGTGTCTAGCAGACCTCCAAGCGTTTTGCTAGTAAGATGCTGAATAGTTACTATTAAAAAACATAATAAATTCCTGTATTGATATTCAAGGTATTAGCTAAATTAAAGCTAATAACGGTTTCATTTTCAGGGCTTAACAGTTGGTGCGTTCTGCAAAATTCATAGCCTACGTTCATATAAACACCAAAACTTTCGGAAATTAGGTAGTCGTATCCTAAACTTGCAATAATGGAGGAAAAGTCAATTTTATCAGCTTGTCCAGAAAGTACATTCCCATCTTCTTGCCCGAAATAAAAACTATTTCCAGCAAAGGAGAGCGCAGTATTTATACTAGACCGCTCGTTGAGGTAATAGGTAATCTCTGTATCTGGAAACCCAAAACTTAATAAGTATTTGTTTATTTCAATTTCATAGGTTACAACGGGTAATATTGCTGGTCTGCCCCCATAAGGAAAATTACCAATACCAAAAGTTAAGGTTGTAGGATATTTTTTTTCAAAATATTTGCTTGCAAAAATTCCACCTGTCCATAAAATATCATCACTAACTATGGAGTGTTTAAAATTGCTGTTGAGCGTTGGCATAAATAAGACACTTAAATCCCAGTTTTTTTTAAGCGTTTTAGAAAGACCCAATTGTAAGGTAAAGCTATGAAAGCGGTTTAAGTCAGAAGATAGTTTAATACTTTCATCATAATTAAAGCTGGTTAGTCCATAATCCACCCCAGCAAAAAGTACGGATTTTCCTAATTCTTTACCATAAACAGGCATTGAAAAAGTAAAAGTTTGGGTACCAATACTCTTTCCTTTTGGTGTTATGGAATAGTCGAATTCGACGCTGGCTTCCTCCTCCGTTTGGGCTTGTGCAGAAAAGGTGGTTGTAAGAAATACAAAAAGTATATATAATATGGTTTGATAAAATTTCATATTAGACTGTTTTTTAATTTATTCTTTTTGGGGTTTAATGAAATTATACAACTTCGTTGTCTGGCTCGAAAAATTTATAAACAATCCCGATTCAAATAATCTGAGACTACGGTTTTACGAGCTAGAATTTAACTTTTCCATACTTGCCGTAGTCGCAGACTACTTATATCGGTGATTTTAAATGGAAAATCGTAGTCATAGAACAAAGTCAAATAATACAACAAATGTATTTCAACCTGCCCTTACTCTAAACTTTTTTCCATCAAAGCATCTTTTTTGGGAGCATAAAGCAAAAAGAAGAGTTTTACCCTAAAAAGGAAATTTCATTCCCTAAATCGGTCATTTCATGGAATAGATTTATTTCTTTAAGGATATACTAGTACCTTAGGGCCACCAATTTTAATTGATTATGAAGAAAAAAGTAGTATATCATATTTTATTATGGGGCTTCATCTTTTGGATGATACTAGACGATATGTTATTTGATTATGAACTAAAAGAGGCGGTAATTTTTAGCGGTTTAGAATGTGGGATTAGTGCTTTTATCGCTTACGCCAATTTGTTTTTTTTTATCCCGAATTTTTTTGAAAGAAAGGGGAAGCTTATTTACATTGGCAGCATCCTTGCTTTTTTTATAGTGCTGTTTATGCCCTATCATCTAACCGATTTAGGCTATTATTTGCTCGATCCCTTACCACATAGAGTGATTATTTCCTTTACCATTAATTTTATTTCTATCATTTTAATTTCTTTCCTATTTTGGAAAGTAGATCAATACGAATTTGAAAAAAAAAGAAGTTTAGCTTTAAGTAACGAGAAATTACAAGCCGAATTATTATTATTAAAATCTCAAGTAAGTCCGCATTTTTTATTCAATACCTTAAATAATATCTACTCTTTAAGCCTGGCAAAACATGAGCATGCACCCATAATGATTGAAAAATTATCCCAAATTCTAAGATACCTTATTTATGAAGGGAAAAAGGAAGTCGTGCTATTAGAAAAAGAAACCAATTTGATACAAGAGTACGTAGCTTTACAATTGCTTAAACAAATGAAAGGAGCGGAACAAATAAAGCTCAGCATCAAAGGAGTGGAACACCATCATAAAATTGCACCGCTGATATTGGTTAATTTAGTGGAAAACTGTTTTAAGCACGGCGATGTGAATTATAATCCAAATGGCTTTTTGCGAATTAGATTGAAGGTCAAAGAAGATGTTTTATACTTTACGACCGAAAATTCCTTTCAACAAAACAAGAAAGATATTGGAATTGGGATAGCTAACATTCGAGAACAGTTGAAACATAATTATCCAAAGGCGCATCAATTTGATATTCACGAAGCATTGACTACTTTTAAAGTGTCTTTAATCATAAATCTAACCTGTGGAAAAGTATAAATGTTTAATAGTCGAAGATGAGATTTTAGCACAAAATCTTTTGATAAATTATCTTTCAAAGATACCGAATATTGAGGTGATTGGCACTTGCCAAACGGCAATGGAAGCTCTTACTTTTATTAAGCAGGAGACTATTGATATTTTATTATTAGATATACAAATGCCTGATTTAACAGGAATTGAACTATTACGAGCGATTCCACAGCCTCCATTGACTATTTTGATAACTGCTTATTCAGAATATGCGCTTGAAGGCTATGAACTAAACGTAGTAGATTATTTGTTAAAGCCTGTAAAATTTGATAGATTTTTTAAGGCGATTGCCAAAGTATTGGACTTATTAAATCAAAAAAACGACCATAAAAGCACACCGATTCTAAATACAATTACTGCCCCTGATTATATTTTTGTAAAGTCAGACTATAAAGCCGTCAAAGTGAAATTCGAAGAAATATTATATGTTGAAGGCATGCAAAAATATGTGAAATTTAAGTGCAAAGATACACAGGTAATCACTTTACTGAGCCTAACAAAATTAGAAGAAATTCTACCTATTAAAAACTTTCTACGAATTCAAAAATCTTTTATCGCCAATTTGAATCATATTATTGGTATTGAGGGGAATCAGTTAATCATGGTGAATAAAGATAAAATTCCAGTTAGCAAATCTATCAAACCTCACTTAATTCAATTGCTTGATAAGAATGGGTTGCTTTAAATACTAAACTGCTGGTAATAATTGTAAAAAATTAGTTGGCAATAAATAGACTTTATTCGGCGAAAGACAAAGGGCTAATGGCGAGAAGGCTGCCACACGAATAATTTCAGAATAACACTAATGAATACATAAATCAAAAGAAAACAACCCCTACATCTTCCTAATCCACTCCTCAATTAAGGCCACACCTTCAGTATGAACTAATTTTCTAGCTACTTCTGGCATCATTTCTCCAGGATTGGTGCTTTCCATTCGATACAATAAAATAGAATTTTCGGGTTCACCTTTTACGATATCATAAGGACGTCCACCTGTCCCTTTTCCTGCGGCAATTGGGTGTTTATTGATGCCCATATTAAACTCATTGGTTTCAAATTCAGTTAGGTGGAGTGCAGAAGTATTGCCTGGCCCTCCTTTGCTATGACAATGGGCACAGTTCATATCCAAATAAGCCAATGCTCTACTATGTAAACTACCCGTAGCAGGATCATTCCAAACAGGTGATTTTCGCACTTCGGAAAGCATGGGTAAATTGGCCAATAAACCCAAATTCGCATAATGACTTAACTGATTTTGGCTGCCAGATGCAAAGGCATAATCCCGATTTAATTGCCTTGCTTTAGGGCCAATAGGCGTCAATTTATTGTTTTTTACATGACAACTTTTGCAAAGTGTTTGCGAAGGAACGCTATAAGCTACCTGTTGCCGTTCTCCTTGGTCATTAATCCACGAAACATCTTTTGTCCCTCCTTCTACGGTCAAAAAAGCTTCTGTTTGTTCATCATTCCAAATATAAGAAGGAAGGGTTTTCCATCCATCGGTCTCGTGCAATAATAAACGAGTCTCCATAATTCTGCGACCTGCAGATGGATTCGTTTCGTTGTGATAATAGTAGAAATTTTTAATGATATAAGTACCAACTGGAAAGTCCAATACTTCTCTTTCTCGATAAGTAGCTTTTGTTCCTGCTGGAAGTTTGAAAAATCGCAACTTATGGGCATAATCAGAAAACAAAGGCGAATTTAAGTCATAAGGAATAACCGCTTCAATTGGTTTTAAATCTTTCAACGCTCCTTCAAAAAACCCATAATCTGATAGTTTTTCCTTTCCTTCAGCCGTTTTCCCAGCAGCTTGTTGTTGTAATAAAGCTCTTGCAGCTTCTACATCTGTATTGGAAACAGTTGATTTAGACGGTTCTTCTTTTGCTTGCTGGCAGTTCGCCATAAGCATAAGAAGGGCTAGGATAAATAAGCTAGTTATTGTCCTTTTCATAGTAAAATATTTTAGATAGACAGGTTGGTTGATTGTTCGTGTAGATATGCCAAATTTTCGAAAACATGGCATATCTTAATCCTTTTTTTTAGCTAAATTAATTAACTGTTAAAGATGGTTCTGTATCACAAGTGTAGTCAGTAACTTTTTTTATCGTTGCATTTTTATAGTCATTCATAAAGTCCATATCAGCAATCGCAAGGTTTTCTTTTTTATCTATACATAAAGTACTACCCTTAGGATTATTGACACCATCGAACCATACCTCTGCATTTTTGAAGCCCATACCTAAAGTAAATAGGAAGCCATCTTTGGACTGAATTTTCTTTCTCAATGACCCAAAAGAATATTTATTTTTGCCAATGTAAACGTTTTCAGTATAAGGACGATAATTTTTATCTTTTTCAAATTCCCCATTGATGGCATCTTCTCTTAAACTCGTTTCTTCTTCGATGGCTACTTTCATTCTTGCTTGTTCCGACGCTGCAATTGGTACATATTCATGTTCTTGACCTATTTTATAGGAGGTAAGAAAACTGATGGCAAATAAAGGGAAAGCCTGGCCTAAAAACTCATTTTCATAAACTTGTGTCTCTTTTGCCGCCCAAAGCAACAGACCAGTACCAGGTATATTGGATGCAGCTATGTTACCAGGAGGTGCAAAATTGAATAAGTTATTATTATAAATTTTATTATGATGCACTTTGATGTTTTTACAGTAGCGCGTTAATCCTGGAATATCTAAAACAGTCATGCCCGAAGTATTATTAAAAGCTTCGTTATCATAGATGTCTACATTTGCAGAATTTTCTACATTGATGCCACATACATTTTCTAAGGCAGTATTATTTCTAATAACAATATTCTCCGATTGTCCAATATATAACCCCGAATCAGACGCTCTTAAAGCCACACAATTTTCAATTAATACATTTTTACAAATTACTGGATAAATTCCGTAAGCACCTAAGGAGGTATTCGGTACATCCGTCCACTCTGTTTTAATACTTCTAAAAGTCAAGGTATCTGTATAGATAGCTTTGATATTATCTCCAATAGCATCTTGAATCGTAAATCCCTCTAAGGTTACATTTTTACAATTCGCCACTCGAATCCCTTCTGCTCCTTCCGTTTGCTTTCGGAAAGAAAGGATGGTTTTATCCATACCGGCCCCTTTGACCGTCACATTTCGTTTCCCATCCAAAATAATGGCTTTAGAAAACTTAAAATGACCAGCAGGTAAAGTGATGGTTTCTCCGTCTTTGGCTAGTTGAAATAATTTTTGAAAGTCTGCCTCTAAATCAACATACTCAGACATCGGCATTACTGAACGGTCTTCATGTACCTGATAGTCACTCGCTTTCCACCAAATAAATCCGCTGAATAATAGAAAGGCAATAAGAGCTAAACTATATTTAAGGAAAGATTTCATGCTGTTTTGTTTTGATGATGAAAATGATTCGCAACACAATAATACGAGCATTTACTCACTTTTAAAAATTTTATGAGTAAAAACTCATTTTTATTAAAATTCCCTTATTTTTGTTGAAAATAATTAATCAACCTTAACAGTAGATGGCAGAAAATATAATCATCACCCCCAAACAAAAACGTAGTGTAGTCACTAAAAATAAAATTAAAAAAACGGCGAGAAAACTATTTGCTCAAGATGGTTATTATAAAATAACCTCCAATAAAATTGCTAAAGAAGCAGGCGTTCCAATAGGTAGTTTCTATAATTATTTTGGTAATAAAAAAGGCGTTTTATTAGAATTAATAAAAGATTTCAACGCTGATTTTCACGCAGATACCAACCATGCTCGGCAAAAATTCATTGAGGAAACTACCTCCCAAGGAGTAGTCCTAGAAAATCTGAACCGATTATTTGCTGACACGGTTCTATCTGCTCATTTAGCCGACCCTTTTTATAAAATCATTCATGCCTTGCAGTTTACCGAAGCAGATGTGCTTGCACTATCAGAAGAAATTAGAGTAAAAGAAATTGATTTTTTAATAGAGCTATTAGAACAAATTCGTCAATTTCACCCCCTTTCAAACATTCCCCTAAAGGCAAAAATATTTCACACTACTTTAGAAAATATAAACCTGTATATTCATCATTTGGGCTCAACCTTTGAGCAGCAAGAGTTGATTAAGGAGACGGCGGAAATGTTTTATGCATATCTTTTTCAAGATAATTAGGGAGGTTCATTTAAAATATTAGCCACAAAAGATAGCAAAGTGCCGTACACCTTGCTATCTTTTTGCGGTTAATACGCTAAATTGTATGCCTCTTTAATCGTTTTTAGTGCGTATGATACCCATTTCCATGAGTATGAAAATGCCCATGGTTATGAGGAATATTTACAGTATAATCGAATAACATTTCACTCATTTTATGATGATCAGCCATCGCATAATGCTCATAAAGTGTTCTTACGCCATTTTGATTAATCAATAAGGCAAATATGCCATAATCCCCACCATTAGCTGTGGCAGGACTATTCGGAATACGGGTAATGGTGTGCACATGATTATAATCTGCATCACCGCCGCCAAGTGCATTTTCAGCATTATACTCTATCCATACATAGGGATTATAAATTCTGTAATAAAATGGAGAAGTTGTGGTTGGATTCGCCTCATCATTTATCCACACAAAATAAGTATCTTCCAGATTCGTCGTTATGTCCGCCCACCATTGATCGGCAAATGTAGGACTCAAATTGTAAACATATTCTTGCATTACTAAAACAAGATTGGCTTGAGTCGTTTCTGACATATCCGAATATTTTAAGCCCACAGTAAAGCCAGAATAGTCATATTCTCCACGGTAAGGGTCTACTCCTCCAGGTGTACCCGCAGGCCCTACTTCCATCGTATGATTCCCAGTAGAAACGGCTGTTGAGGCTTCAGTTGTTGTTAATCCGTTAAAAAGCATTAACCCTAAATCTCTTTCATCTTTAAAAATGTCAAAGTCTGTTCCATTAAAAGCCGAAACAGCAGGTTCTCCGCCCAAAAATGCAGGAACAATAGATACATTATCTCCATGCACTAAAAAGTTGATAGCCAAATGGTGTCCGTCTAATTGAAAGCCCCAAGAACCACTATTTTCAGGGGCTCCAAACATATCAATGGAGTAATAATCAGGATTCCAAACCGTTGGGTTGGTTTCATTTAATAGCCCTTCTGCTAATTCCGTTATTTCCCTTACTTTTTGATAGCCACCTTCACTCAGAAACAATTGTAACATTATTTTAAAATTTGTCAATTGCTCCTCAGAAAGGTCGCCATAAATAATACCACCTCTTGAATTCCCATTTCCATTAGGGGTATTATGCCATAAATAAAAGCGTTCATTGTCTAAACAAGAAGAAGCCTCTGACAGCAAAGATTCGGAGAGTGAATTCCTAAAGGTCAACATGGCTTGTCGCATGGCCTCAATCTCCGTATTCGTAGATTGTGCCGCTTCTCCAGGTGTATTACAACTAGAAGCACTACTGCCACTATCATCTGTATCATCGCTGTTGGCAACGTAACCTGTAGGCTGTTCACAAGCAGATTGGCTTACATCTGGATTTCCTAGACCATCTCCGTCAGCATCTTGGTACCAGGTCGTTGGTCCAGTACCATCACATACACTACAAGCATCTATCGTCCCTGAACAGACGTCATCATCATCTCTATTATTATCTACGTATCCAGCAGGTTGTTCACAAGCAGATTGGGTGGCAGCAGGGTTCCCTAAGCCATCTCCATCCGCATCTTGATACCATGTAGATTCTGTACAGGAAGTGTCATCGTTATCTTCACAAGCGGAACATAAAACAATAATGCATAATAAAATTAAAAACGGGAGTCTTAAAAACTTCATTTTGTTATTTTTTGTGTTTTTATGAAAAAAGAATCATTTGAAAATTTGGAATTTATTTTTTCAGTAAATCTTCAATAGCGCAGTTAAAGAACACAGAGATTCTTTGTGCCCTCTGTGTCTTCTTAGTGCGCTCGGTGTCCTAAAAAACTATCACATTAGGTACTTACTTTATTCGCAATTCAAAGTGTCCCAAGGAATTCTATAAACGGCACTTAGACCATTCAGTAATCCCTGAGAATCAGCTAGATAAACGTATTCTTGGTTGCTATCAATAAAAATGCCATCCATTTGTTGAATATCCACCTCACTACCAATAGTAATCGTACAATTTAGGGTACCATCGGTACTGTAATTGGTAATCAATTGATTCACGTTACCACCACCAAAGGAAACCAAATACAAGGTTCCGTCAGTTGCAGCAAATAGACCACTAGGGGAATTACTAACATCAAAAGAAGAAAGCGTTTCAATTTTTTGGTAATCAGCATCATTCGGATCGGTTGCATTTAAATGTAAATCCAATTGGAAAATTTTGCGTTCTCCCTGAACTCCTGCGTAGAAAAAGCCATTCATATAGGTAAGCGCTTCGACTCCTCGGTCCGCATCGGTTGAAATACCAATATC
The DNA here is from genome assembly GCA_965277445.1 of Saprospiraceae bacterium. Taxonomy (GTDB): domain Bacteria; phylum Bacteroidota; class Bacteroidia; order Chitinophagales; family Saprospiraceae; genus JAFMDF01. Next base: position 3,141,497 of record CBDICY010000013.1, read on the forward strand.
AGCTAAATCCCATTCTCTGGTAACCAAGCCTGTAGTCAAATCCAGTTCGTAGATATAATTGTATTCATCTCCAATGTAAAGTTTGTCTGTTCCTTCGGCAAAACTTAAGGCTTCCATATCGACATGTCTGCCTACAGTATTATTATCGAAAGACCAGACATTTACAATTTCATCGGTTTCTAGAGAAGCCTCTACAATTGACTTCGGGTAATAAGAAGTATAATCTCCTGAATTAACGGGATGAATACCATTAACCGCAAAGTAGGTATTCGTAGCTTCATTAATGACAATGCCACTATTCCTAAAAGTATTGTCAATACCATTGCCATCTCCATTAGCAACTTGGGCGAGTAAGGCATTGCCATAAGAGGCAATAGAATTGGTATTTCCAGTACCATCATCATTGGTGTCATTATTATTAGCGACATAACCTTCGGGTTGTTCGCAAGCGGTTTGGCTTTCGTCTGGGTTGCCCAATCCGTCATCATCGGCGTCTTGATACCAAGTAATTTCTGTACAAGCAGCCTCTTCTTCTCCACAAGCTGGTAGTAACATAATTCCTAATAGCATCCCTAGAAAGGGCATTAATACATTTTTCATTTTTATTATTTTAGATTAAGAAAGAAGCAAGTGAAGTTCTCTTGCCTATCCTAATTAGGGCGAAAAAAATGTATTTGTACTTAGTAAAAAATACCCTTTAGGCCTAATTTCAGCCACTAAGCTGTATTTTTCAGTCAAAACTTAGTCTTATTCAGCGGATGGAATCGTTAATTTTTAGCCTTAAAGGGCTTTCTAATTATATTATTTTATATTTTATTTAAATTTGGGCATGAATCCATCCAAACGACTTCTATTCCAATCTATTTTTTGGCTAATGGTCTGGCTAGCATTTTTCTTACCTCATGGAAATGGGTTAAATAAACTATTGGAGCATAGTCCTGTTTGGATACTCCAAGTAGTATTAATCGTGGGGTTAACTTATTGTGCAATCCCAAATTTATATAGAGAAAAAAAGTACTCTCAATTTTTAGGGGTTTCTGCCTCAGGTATTCTCCTATCAATAGTATTAGCTCATGTATTAATGCGATTCACTAAAGAACCACCTCATTTAGTATTAGAGCGATTAGGCCCGAATCAACCGCCTCCTTTCGTTTTTGGTAGTTTTACTTTTGGTTTAACCTTCTTAGTTACTTACTTTTTGACGCTTTTCATGGAAGGATTAACGATATCATCACATATTTTAAATTCTCCTCAGCAGTTAGTTGAGCAAAAAACAGTAATTCAATCACCCGAAAGCGCAAAAGACACTTTCATCATTAAGTCTGGTTATGACCTCTATAAGTTAAAATATGAAGAAATTCTTTATGTGGAAAGCAGTAGTGAATATGTGATTTTTCATACGCCTGTTGAGAAAATCATGAGTCACCAACGCTTAAAATCCGTTGAGCAAACCTTACCATCCGATATTTTCCTGAGAGTCCATCGGTCTTATATTATAAATACAAAATTAGTCTCCGCTTTGAAAGGAAAGCATCTATCTATTGGCGAAATACAAATTCCTGTGAGTAATCAATATATTGATGTAGTAAAAGAAAAACTGTTTAATTTAAAAGAGGGTTAGTGCAGTTGGGTAAGGTTTCAAAACCAAAATCGCCTCCTCGTTTTTGTTGGTTTGGTTTCCACGAAGAATTATTATAATTGAAACGAAGTGCACCTACAATATCTAATTGTAGTTTCTTTTCAGTTGCCTCTTCCTGTGCAAATAAGTTAGTAAATGGCATGCATAGGGTAAATAATAACCAAAAAAAATTTCATAGCCTGTGTAAATTTTAAGCGCAAAGGTAATTCTTAGGTAAGCATAATACTAATTTCAAAGGTTACTATTTTACGTATCGACTTAAAAAATAGCACTTATTCATTTTGTCCATACTTAACAATCCAATGGATGAAATTAAATATCAAGAATTTTCTAAAAAGCAAAAAGCAACGTACATTACGCAAGCAATCTTAATATCACAAATTCATTAATGGTTTCGTGTAGTAGGCCATGAACCACATGTTGTGGATCTTCAATCAAATAAGAAAAATAATAATACTTTCTCAAAATGAATAGAAAAAATCCGACCACAAAAGAAACAGATTATCTAATAATAGGAGCAGGCGCAATGGGAATGGCATTTGCCGATGAAATTTTCACCCGTCAACCCAATATTAAATTAACCATTATTGACCGTCGAGCACAAGCAGGGGGACATTGGAATGATGCTTATCCTTTTGTAGGATTACATCAGCCAGCCGCTTTTTATGGTGTTAATTCACTTATTTTAGGCAATGGAAGTACCGATTTATCTTCCAAAACAGAAATATTAGCCTATTATGAAGAAATAGTCGCTAAATTTAAAGCAAGTGGTCGAGTTGAATTTTTGACACAACATAATTATTTAGGGAAGGGTCAAGTAGCTGATTTACAAAATCCAGAAAATGTAACTACTTATAAAATTAATCAAAGATTGGTGGATGCAACTTATATGAATGTCGAAGTGCCGTCTACGCATGCACCAAAATATACAGTTGACGAAGGGGTCTCAGTAGTTCCTATTAATAATTTAGTAAAAGAATATGACCAATGGGATAAATTTTATGTTATTGGAAATGGAAAAACTGGTATGGATGCTGTTTTATATTTATTACACAAAGGAGTAAATGCCAATAATATTAATTGGATTGCACCTAATGATGCTTGGTTATTCAATCGAGAGGCGCTACAAATAGGAAAAGTTGGTAATAGAATACTCGAACATGCAGTACATTTCAAGAACGGGAAAACGGTGGATGAGGTATTCTTAGCAATTGAAAAAACGGGTGGAATTATTCGGATTGATGAGCAAGTAATCCCTAAAAAGTGGCGTTGTGGTACCGTTAGTCCAAAAGAAGTCCGACTATTGCGAAAAATTAAAAATGTGCTTCGCAAAGGGAGAGTTAACCGAATTACTCCGAACGAAATATCGTTACAAAATGGTACAATTCCTTACATCGGTAAAACGCTTTTTGTAGACTGTTCTGCCAATGCTTTATCAAAACGTCCGCCGACTGCCATCTTTTCTAAAGGAAAAATCACCCTGCAATCGGTTCTGTTTTGTCAACAAGTTTTTAGCGCTGCGGTCATTGCTAGACTAGCATTAAGCAACCTAAGTGATGAAAAGCGGAATCAAGTAATACCTGTTCCTCATCCAGAATATAAAGAAGATTGGCCTACTGCCTTAGCGGTTAGTATCGAAAATTTGTTTAAAGCTCATCTCTATTTTCCCATGTGGATGTTTAATGCTCGCTTAAATTTCATGAGTCATGAACCAATCCTACAATATTTTCGGTATGCCATCCAATTTACTTATTTAAAGGGTATTGTAACAAAAGCTGCTAAACGAATTAATAGTTTACAAACAGCTTAATCAAAATAAATACGGGTCTTTGATGATCCTCTATTGTCAAAAAAAACGAAAAATCATGACTATTTCTTTAGCACAAAGACGAATTATACAAAACGGATTAGGCGTTATTTTATTCGGTCTTGTTGGCGGTTTTTTCCTCGGTTGGAATGTAATCGGTGTTGTCTCTTTCCCGCCACTTCCAATTGAAATTGATTACCAAATCCCTGGCACGACTGCTGCTTGGCGAGCCGTTCATACGGGAAGTATTATGAATGGTATTATGGCTTTAGTGTTAGCCGCACTTTTTGCCTTTTGTGATTTAAGCAAAAAATTGGCGAGTAGGATTTCATGGACGATTATTATTGTCATTTGGGGAAATGCTATCTTCTATCTTGCAGCTGTTTTTGCCCCCAATCACGGGTTATCTTGGGGCAGTAATGCAGCTGGCAAAGGTAATCTTGCTGGAATTATTGCTTATATACCTGCTATTATTGCAGCTTATGCGCTGATTTATGTGATTGCTGTTTTATTATTGAATGTAAAGAAAGCTACGGATTGATTGATTATTAGATAATTGTGGCAACTTCTGCTAAATCATCATATTTAAGCAAATCATAAAAAATACTATGGTTATTCAATTGAAATATTTTAAATTTACTCCATACAAAAACTAATCAATTTAAAATCATGAAACCCTTTTCCTTTTTTATCCTCCTCTTCACTACCTTACCCTTAACTGCTCAATCCTTATTAGGAGCTTGGGAAGCAGAAATGACCTTTGATGGACAAAAATTACGAAACGTCGTCATTATCGCAGAAGGCTATCAAGTGGCTACTTTTTATGATGCCGAAACGGGTGCTTTTCTTAGTACCAATGGAGGGACTTGGCAACTGGATGGAACAAATCTAACCGAAACCGTTGAATTTGATACGGAAACACCTGAACGAGTTGGTACAACTAGTAACTTTGAAATCATTTTATCGGAAAACGAACTTCGAATTAAAGATGCAGGAGATATGGTTTGGAAAAGAATCGACGATGGAACACCAGGTGCATTAGCTGGCGCTTGGCTTTTTGCAGGCAGAAAACGAGATGGCGAAATCCAGCGACGAGCTACCAACCTTCCCAGAAAAACAATGAAAATATTATCAGGTACTCGATTTCAATGGATTGCCTATAATACAGAAACGAAAGAATTCAAAGGAACTGGGGGTGGTCGCTACACTACTGAGAATGGTCAATACACCGAACACATTGAGTTCTTTTCTAAAGATGATTCCCGTGTAGGTGCTCAGCTAGGTTTTGATTATGAGCTAAAAGGCAACGAATGGCATCATTCAGGATTAAATAGCAAAGGACAACCAATGTATGAAATTTGGCAACGTAGGGAATAAAATTTAGGCATACTCTAATTATCAAAGATTCTTACCTAGAAAAACATAAATAGCTATAATAACTACGGTAATGACTACACTCAAATGTTTGGCATATTTCCACGGCGTTAAATCTACTTTTCCAACATCTTTCATTACAAAAGCATTCGTTCTTGGAAACGCCATAGATACCAAATGCATAACGATAATATTCAAGATAAATTCTATGCCCCAAATATGGACAAAATGTAAGTCAACGGCTAGGATAAAATACATTAAAATATAAAACCCCAAACCAAAAAACAAACCTGCTTTTGCTCCTATAGCCGATACTTTTGGAAAGAAGAAACCAGCCAGAATAACAGAAGCCATAGGAATGAAGAAAATACCGTTTAGCTGTTGCAATAATTGATACAAACCAGCAGGTGCATTAGCAACCAAAGGAGCAATACCAATAGCAAAAAAAGCTAACAATGCAGAAGTTGATTTCCCTATCCAAACTAGGCGTTTTTCAGAAGCGTCTTTATTAATGTATTGTTGGTAAAGGTCTAAACTAAAAACGGTTGCTGCACTATTTAAGGCACTATTAAAAGTACTTAAAACCGCTCCCATAATGACTGCTACAAAAAATCCTATCATCCAAATAGGTAGTACTTTTTTAACCAATAAAGGATAAACCGTATCCTGATCATTATACAAGGAATCTCCAAAGTAATAAAAGCCAATAATGCCGGGCAAGACAATTACTAATGGAATTAGAATTTTTAAAATCCCTGTATACAATAAACCTTTTTGCGCTTCTTTCAAATTCACCGCTCCAAAAACTCTTTGCACCAATAATTGATGCATACACCAAAAATATAATTGATTGATAATCAACCCTGTGAACAATACTTCAAAAGGCAAAATAGCTTCTCTGGCCCCGGGGCCAACCGATACATCATGACTAATTACATCAAATTTTGACGGTGCATTATCGTATACTTTACCTAACCCTGTTAGAATATTACCATCTCCAATATCCCAAAGGGCTAAAAAAGGAATCGCCATTCCTGCGATCAATAAACCATATCCATTAATAGTATCTGTATAAGCCACCATTTTTAAACCGCCAAAAGTCGCATAAATCGCTCCTAATGTACCAACGACCAAGACCGTTATCCAAAGACCTTGCGTTTTACTAACTTCCAATAAGGACGAAATTTCAAAAATACTTTCGATATTCAGGGCACCTGTATAAAGAACAATGGGTAGTAAAGTGGTGATAAACGAAATAATCAGTAATAAGGCCAGCAAAGTTCTGGTAACCCCATCAAAGCGTTTCTCCAAAAATTCAGGAATGGTGGTTAATCCCATTTTTAGGTACTTCGGTGCAAAATATAAAGCGGCTAAGATAAGCGCTAAAGAAGAAGTGACCTCCCAAGCAATAATAAAAGCACCATTTTTATAGGAAGAGCCATTCATCCCAACTAAATGTTCCGTAGAAATATTGGTCAATAGCATCGATCCTGCAATAACGACTCCCGTCAAACTTCTCCCCCCTAAAAAATAACCATCTTGGGTATTCAATTTATCCTTGCGAAGATGCCAAGTGGCATAAGCCGCTACAATTCCAGTAAATACTAAAAAGGTTAAAAACTGTATCATTATTTTTCGTTTTGTATAGAGATGCAGGCGTTTAAAGATTCACAACCAAATGTAGCATTATGAATTTATAAAGCAAAAACTAAGTATGTTTTTTTAAATAAATCCTGTAAAACAACGTGAGTTTTGGATAAGAAAAAGGTCTAGAAGACCGTATCTGTTTGAAGAAAATATTTGGTAAGTAGTATAGCGTCTTAAAAATAAAGGACAGTAACTATTTTAAATGAGTCATCTAAACCAGCAACAAAAGGAAAGATCATAAGTGTTATTATTCAAATTTTCAATTTCCAATCTTCAAAATAAACTTTTTGAAAATTGAAAATTGAAAATTGAAAATTACAAAACCACGTTCTCTACCACTTCCAAGCCATAGCCGATCAAACCTACTTTTCGATCTGGGTTATTCGTAATTAACTTTAATTTTCTAATACCCTGAGAACGAATAATTTGTGCACCCGTTCCATAATCTCGTAAATATTGAGTTGGCTTTTTATTCTTTGTAGCCTTACTAGGGTCTTTTAGAATCTCTAGTAACTCCAATACATCTGTTTCCTTTTCATGGTGTCGCATTAATACGAGCAAACCACTATCCTCTTCTCCGATTTTAGCTAGTGCTTTTGTCAAAGAAGATTCGTTTTTATCTAACAAAACTTTAAAAATTTCCGTCAATTCATCTACAGAATGAACTCTTACCAAAGTTGGTGTTTCCGCATCAAATTCCCCCTTCTTAATTGCTAAATGAATATCTCCAGTTGTCTTTTGTTCAAAAGATAAGATTTCTAGTTCTCCATATTTAGAATCAATTTTTACGGTTGATTTTAATTCGATTAATGCTTCACTCCTCAAACGATAAGCCACTAAATCGTCAATAGTCACAATTTTCAAATCGTGCTTTTTAGCAATTTTTACCAATTGTGGCAATCGGGCCATCGTGCCATCCTCATTTAGTATTTCTACTAGTACTCCAGCTGGATAGAACCCTGCCAATCGAGCAAAATCTACGGCTGCCTCTGTATGTCCAACTCTTCTTAAAACACCACCTTGCTTGGCTCTTAAAGGAAAAATGTGTCCTGGACGTGCATAATCAGAAGCCTTGGTATTCGGATCAACCAAAGCTTTTATGCCCGTAGATCGATCATAAGCAGAAATACCCGTTGAACAACCTTGTCCGATTAAGTCAATAGAAACCGTAAAGGCAGTCTCATGTAAGGCTGTATTACTAGAAACCATCATTTCTAATCCTAATTCGTCAGCTCTCTTTTCTTCGATTGGTGTACAAATTAAGCCCCTTCCATGCGTTGCCATAAAATTGACAATTTCAGAAGTAATCGTTTCAGCAGCACAAATGAAATCTCCCTCATTCTCCCTATCTTCATCGTCTACGACGATAATTACCTTGCCTGCTTTAATATCAGCAATCGCTTCTTCAATAGTATTTAATCTAATTTCTACCCCGTTTTCTGATGCGGTCATAGCTATTTTTTATGTGAATAATTTTGCAAAAATTTTGCAATTTCCTTTTACAACAAAAAGAAATGCAAAATTGCTCATAAAAAATGGATTTATTCGGCTAATATTGCAAAAAATATTTTTTACTGCTCAATTAAAAGAGACTATGCTCAAAAAATGGCTCAAAAAATTGCCGCTTCCTCTTACCCAAAATCATCGGTACGACATGCAAGCTAAGAAAGTCCTGAAAAAGGTCTTAAGTCCAACTGCCAATTGTATTGATGTGGGCTGTCACGAAGGGGAGTTTTTGGATTTGTTTTTAAAGTATGCACCAAAAGGAAGCCATTTTGCTTTTGAACCATTACCTGACTATTACGAAAATCTTGTCAAAAATTACAGTTACAAATGTCAAATTTACTCACAAGCATTAAGTGATAAAAAAGGAGAAAGTACCTTTAATTATGTCATTTCTAATCCAGCCTACAGCGGTTTGCAAAAAAGGAATTATGACAAACCAAATGAAAAAGATACCGCTATTACCGTACAGACAGATTTGTTAGACGATATTTTACCAAAAGGAACTGAAGTAGACTTTATTAAAATTGATGTGGAAGGTGGAGAGTATCAAGTTTTGAAAGGCGCTATAAATACCTTGAAAAAAAATCAACCTGTTATCATCTTTGAACACGGCTTGGGCGCCGCAGATGTTTATGGAACGACGCCAGAAATGGTATATGAACTATTGGTGGAGGATTGTGGATTACAGGTCGCTACCATGAAAAGTTGGTTAAAAGATAAGCCTGCTTTTTCCAAAGCCACCTTTTGTCAGCATTTTTATCAGAATATGGATTATTATTTTATCGCTTTTCCAAAAGTATAGGGGAACTTCAGTTCCCCGAAAAATACAGGGAACTGAAATTCCCTTATACTAGCGCAAAGAAACCACCATATCTTCATCAATTTTGGGCGTTGCCCCTCGCATAGTCGCAACTAAAGCTCCTGTTCGAGCAGCAAACTCTAAACAGACAATTAATGGTTCATTATTTAAATATTGGTATAAAAACCCTGCTAAAAAAGAATCGCCACTACCAATAGTATCCATCACTTTTATTTGTCTAGCCCGAACCGATTGCACCTGATTTTCAGGACCAACCAAAAAAGCGCCTTTACTGCCTTGGGTTATAATCAACAGCTTCAAGTTAAAATATTCTTTCATTTTTTGCGCCAATTCAAAAGGATCTTTCTCCTCAAAATACCAACCTCCAATTAATACTAATTCTTCGTCATTCATCTTCACGATATCGGCAGGATGTAATAATTGTTCTAAGATAGGTTGGTCATAATAAGGCGCTCTTAAATTAACATCAAATACTTTTAAAGCTGGGGTATCCAATAAATTCAAAAGCGTGTCTCTTGTTCTTTCCATTCTAGTCGCCAAACTTCCATAAACAAAAGCTCTGGCGGCTTTCACTTCCGTTGAATTACTTAAATTGACATTGATATAATCCCAAGCAACTGGCTTGACAATTTCATAAGAAGGACTTCCTAATGCGCCTAAAGTGACTTTGACGGTACTTGTTGGGTAGAAATTATCTGTTTGAATTAAATCCGTATCAATTCCTTTTTCTTTTAGGAACTTCATCATTTCCCAGCCATTAGGATCGTGTCCAATTCGACTAATCATACTTGTAGGATACCCGAAATTATTAAGGTGAAAAGCTACATTCATAGGCGCACCGCCTGCAATTTTTCCGGAAGGTAGTAAGTCCCAAAGGACTTCTCCAAAGCAGATGACTTTTGGTAAGTTCATTTTGTTTGTTTGAAAGCTTCAAAAAATTGAATTAACAGATAATTGCATTTGTATTAAATACATTTACAGCTTGTTGTAGTTCCTCTTTCAACTTTTAATAACCTCCCTAAACGTATTCAAAACGTTTTTAGCAATCATTTTATTATCGTAATGTTGCGCTACAAAGATACGAGCAGCTTGCATTATTTCAAGCGCTGTGGCTTTATTATTTAGGACATAACGGATTTTTTCAATAAAAGCTTCCTTTGAGTCAGCAACTAATAAAGATTTTTCTGCTTTTGCAGGAATTCCTTCCATTCCTAAGGTGGTCGTAATCACAATTCTTGCCATCGCCATGCCTTCCAAAATTTTAACGCGCATACCACTACCAGAGAATAGTGGAACAATCGTCATTGGATATTTTTTTAAAAAAGCTTGGGCATTAGGCACTTCTCCATGTATCACTATCCCATTCCCCGCTTTTTGGAAAATCCAATCAGGGGTATTTCTGCCCGCTATATGAATTTCCAATTGTGGAAATTCGTCCCTTAAATCCGACCAAACTTCTTCTAAAAACCAAGATAATCCTTCTTGATTGGGCACCCAATCTAAAGAGCCAATAAAAGAGATGCTTGGCTGTTTATAGGTTGTAAGAAAAGTCTCGTAATCCAATAATTCTAAACCAATTGGGGTCACTAAACTCGGATTACTATACCCTAATTTTCTAAAATAATCCAAATCTTTTTGGGTCATTGCCAAGAGTAAATCATAGTTATTTAGTTGGGCAATTTCAAAGCGTTTTAATTTTTTGACTAAATGGGCTAAGTACCATTTTTTGGGTAAAAAAGTCGTATTCGCCGCTACCCTTTCCCAGATCTCAAATTCTACATTATGCGCTCGCATCACGACTTTTGCAGCAGATAATTTCCTAATTAAAGGCAAATAAGGCGCAAAATAGACACTTTCCAATTGAATTATATCAAATTGTTCTGCTTGTAAAAGCGAGGATAATTTTTCAGTAAAAGACTTTGTATTAAATCGGGAAATGTGGTAAGATTGGCTCGAAAAAAGGTTCAAAAAAGCGCCAATCGGTTCAGGATGATTATTTAAATAAACAGTATGAATATTTTTATAATGGTTAAAACTACGCGGTAAATTCTCTACTTTAAAAAAATGTTTGATGGTATTAAAGGAAAGCAAGGTTAACTCTGCCCCTAATTCATGGTATGCTTTGGCCAAATACGTAACCGCAATAGATTCTCCATCTTTCAATGGATAAGGAAATTTGCGACATAATTGGAGTATTTTCATACCTTATTAGAGTTTTTTCTATCTTTAAGCCTTCAAAGTAAAATGAAACGTAAAAGCGAATGAATTTGACAGAAACAGATAAATAACTACTGCTTTTACAATCGTGCCGTATCCCGATAGTTATCAGGAGCAAGATGGGTAGCAAAAGTAAAACAATTAAACATAATGACGAGTAACGAATTTAGTTGGACCACACCAGACAAAGTTAAAATTTACGCCAAAGAATGGAAAGTTGAATTTCCTAAGGCAGTTATTGCCTTAGTGCATGGACTGGGGGAACATTGCAATAGATACCAGCACATGGCGGAGTATTTCGCTCAACATAATATTGCAATGGTTGGGTATGATCGAAGAGGGCACGGGCAATCGGAAGGAAAAAAAGGACATACGCCCAATTATGAAGCTTTATTGCAAGAAGTTGATCAACTGCTAACAGTTACCAAAAATCGCTATCCCGTTACGCCTGTATTTATTTATGGGCATAGCATGGGTGGTAATATTCTATTGAAATACCTAATTGATCGAAAACCTGAAGTAACAGGGGCTATTTCTAGTGGTGCTTTTATCGAATTTCCAGATGCACCACCTGCTTTGCTGATTTTCATTGGCAAAATCATGCGGAAGATTTATCCGTCCTTTTCTCAAAATAATGGATTAGATGCAAATGGAGTATCTAGCGACCCAAAGGTAGTAGAAACTTACTTAAAAGACCCTTTAGTCCATGATAGAATCACCCCAGGAACGGCCATTGGTATGATCGAAACGGCTAAAGAATTGGAACAATTTAGTGGTAAAATTAACGTCCCGACCCTACTCATGCACGGTAATCAAGATAAGTTAACTGGATATAATGGTAGCAAGCAATTTGCAGGAAGAGTTTCAGGTGATGTATCCTATAAAGAATGGGACAATGCCTATCACGAAATTCATAATGAACCTAATCAGCAAGAAGTTTTTGATTATACGATTGCTTGGATTCGGAAGTACATTTAATCTCAGAAGCAACTTCAACCTCAAATTCAACTCCAAACTTAACTTCAATAATCAAAAAATTCCATAAAAGGAGGTTCAATCCTGAAATATTGCAAGTCAATTTTGTGGCAAATAAAATCTTAGAAATAAATTGCCAAGTTACAGTCGATAATTTGAGAGACGCCCTTGAGGTTGTAGTTGAGGTTGATTTTGAAGTTTATAAATTTCCTATTTGATTAACGAATCCAATATTTAAATGTGCGGTAGAGCCACTTTAGCCAAAAAGCCAGCAGCCATAGAAAAAAGATATAAAGCTACTTTTGAAAAAAACAACTTAGCTAATAAAAATGCTTTACCCAATTATAATATTGCCCCTACGCATTGGCATCCAGTTTTAACCAATACTATCGAAAATCCATTGCGTTTTTTTAAATGGGGTTTAATTCCATCATGGGCAAAGGATGCAAAAATTGCCAGTAATTTAATCAATGCTCGAATAGAAACTATTTTAATTAAACCTGCCTATAAATGTATTCACCAACAACGGTGTTTAGTGCCTTATGATGGTTTTTATGAATGGAAAAAAGTAGGAAAAGGCCGCATTCCTTATCGAATTATTTTACCTAACACACCCATTTTTAGCGTAGCAGGAATTTGGGAAACTTGGAGCGACCCAACAGGTACCATAATCCCAACTTTTACCGTCTTAACTCAAGCACCTAACGAATTAATGCAACCTATTCACGATCGAATGCCCGCTATTTTATCGCCTGAACAGGAAACAATTTGGCTAGACAATACTTTACCTATTCAAGAAGTCCTTGCTATAGTTAAACCATATCCAAGTGATTTGATGAAGGCTTATCGGGTTTCTAGTCAAGTAAACAAGGTGAAAATTAATGCTGCTCAATTATTGGAAGAGGTGCCAGATTTCCAACAGGGGTCATTGTTTTAAAAGAAGCCTTCTCATTTATCTTATGTACTACGCTATTTTATCTGTACCTCTCAAATTCGTTCGACCCGTTTTTGAAAATTGAAAATTATAAATTGAAAATTGAAAATTACTTCAACCCTCCACTTTTTAAAAAAATAGCAATACTTGGCGTTCCTGTCATGCTATCCAATATGCTACAAGCATCCATTGCGGTGGTTGATACAATTATGATTGGCAGACTAGGTCCGATTCCCATTGCGGCAGTAGGCATGGGCAATACCCTTCGATTATTTTTATTAATCATGATTTTGTCGGTAGCAGGGGGCGCGATTAGCTTAATGGCGCAAGCAAAAGGAAGTCGAGACCCTAAAAAAATGAGCTTAGTCGTTCGACAAGCTATTGTTTCTGGGATTATGTTGTCTTTTATATTAGGAATTGCAGGCTATTTTTTAGCAGGTCCATTATTAGGATTAATGAATCAAGGTGGAGAAATGGAAGCGGTGGTTTTAGGCACAGATTATTTACAAGTATTATTTCTAGGTACGCCTTTTTTGTTATTAAATGTAATCACAAATAAATTAATGCAAGGGGCCGGGGACACGATAACCCCACTTTTGATTACGGTTACGGTTTTAATTTTAAATATCTTTTTCAACTATCTCTTTATATTTGGTTGGGCATTCATTCCTGCCTATGGAGTCGTTGGTGCAGCTATTGGCACTATATTATCCAGAGCGATGCTACTAGTATTTACCCTTTGGTTATTTCATTCAGGAAAAAATGTGGTACAAATTTTAGATGGGTCTTGGCGTCCAAATTGGATTACAATAAAAGACATCTTGTCTATTGGCGTCCCTTCTGGTATTCAAGGAGTGTTCAGACATGCTTCTAACCTCATCATTATTGGCATAGTTACAGCTACTTCTTTAGGTACCTATGGAGCTGCCGTCTTAGCCATTGGGATGCAAATGGAGCAAATCATTGCCCAGCCTATTGTCGGCTTAAATGTAGCAGCCACTAGTCTAATTGGTCAAGATTTAGGGAAATGGCAAACCAAAGATGCTTACCAAAAAGGAAATATGATGATGATGCTTGGGGTCATTATCATGCTAATATTAGTCCTTCCTGTCTACTTCTATGCGGCAGAAATCATTACCCTTTTTGATCCGTCTGGTCACCCTAGTATTATGGAAGGTGGGCTTTCTTATTTTAGATTTACCCTTATTTCCTTGATTTTTTCTGCGGTGGCTATTATTCATACAGGAACTTTAAGAGGTGCAGGCGACACCAAACCAGCGATGTATAGCGCTATTTTTAATCGAAATTTTGTACAATTAGGCGTTTCTTATTTTTTAGCCTTTCCAATGGGAATGGGTTATGAAGGGGCTTGGATGGGCATCATTGCAGGTAGATTATTAGACTCTCTGGTCATGTTTTATGTATGGACTAGGAAAAAATGGCTAAAAGTGGCCTTAGAAAAAACGGATTTATTTAGACAACATTTACAATATTTAGAACCAAAATATTTAGAACGCTATTTACAAGAAGTGCGAACGCCTTTTATGTCTATTAGTGGTACGGTCGAAAAAGTTACCAATAATCAAGTAGTTTATTTACAATTTGGTACTCAAAAAACCATAAATTTCAGTAACGGAAAGTATCAATTATCCATTTAAAATGCTAACAATTGCTATTGACTTAGAATATAAATGTTAATTTAGATTTTAAGCAAATTATTAATCTTTTAAATGCAGTTTTAAGAATTATTAATTAAATATCCAATCTTACATTTTCTTATCTGACCTCTTTTTTACGTTATTTTAGCTTAATTTAAAGGCATTAAGCAATAAAGTCCTACATTTTATTTTTTGTATTATGAAATATTAAATACTAAAGTTACATTTGTCCCGTAACCCACTTATTAATAACTATTTATTTTAATAAAGCATTGCTTATGACTCATTACAAATTACTTAAAACTATTTTAAGCGTAACCTTGTTTGCGTTTTTTACTTTTCAAATTCAAGCCCAAACCATTACGGGGAAAATTGTCGATGCAGACAATGGTTCAGCGCTTATTGGTGCTACAGTACTAGTACAAGGAACCAGTCAAGGAACGGTAACAGATTTTGATGGTAACTTTTCTCTTGACGTTCAAAGTTTACCTGTAGACCTTAACGTTAGTTATACAGGGTATGCAGACCAAACCGTTACCGTAACGGACGCTAGTCAACAAGTAGTGGTAAATTTAGCCGTTGGACTAAAATTAGATGAAGTAGTAGTTACAGGTTCTCGTGGAAAACCAAGAACGATTTTAACCTCTCCTGTTCCTATTGATAATATCAACGCTGCAGAATTAAAAGCAAGTGGACAGAAATCTGTTAATCAAATGATTAACTATAAAGTACCTTCTTTTAACTCTACCCCACAAACTATTTCTGATGCCTCTGCGCATTTTGATCCTTCCGAATTAAGAAACTTAGGCCCATCTAGAACTTTGGTTTTAATCAACGGTAAGCGAAAAAACCAAAGCGCTCAAGTTTATTTGAATAGAACGCCAGGCCGTGGGGAAGTTGGAACAGATTTTAAATCCTTTCCAGCCGGAGCTATTGAAAGAATTGAAGTATTAAGAGATGGTGCAAGTGCGCAATACGGTTCTGATGCCGTTGCTGGGGTAATCAATATCATTTTAAAAGAACGAGTTGAAGAAACAACAATCAATTTAGAGACAGGAGTGACTTACGAAGGTGATGGATTTAATTATGCTTTCGACATCAATCATGGGATTAAGATTGGAGACAAAGGTTTCTTAAACTTAACGGGTGATTTATTCCATACAGATATGACTAATAGAGCAGGTACACCACAAGGCGATGGTTTATTTGGCTTTTTATATTCTATCGGTGCTATTCCATTAGGTGCAGGTGGTCCACAGGAAGCAACTCCTGGCGTATTAGCTACCGCAGAACAAATTCGAGATGGTGATACCGATTGGCAAAGAGCTAACCCAGATTTGGGAATGAATGTAGGTATTCCAGAGCAAGATAGATATTCTCTTTTTGCCAATTTTGGTTTGCCTTACGATAATGGTGAGTTTTATGTAAATGGTGGCTATACTTTTAGATATGGAAAGTCATTTGCGCTTTACAGAGTTCCTTGGTGGCCTGGTGTTGGTGCAAACCGAGATAATAATCCATTATGGACAGATAGAACCCAACAATTCCAAGGCTTCCAACCTACTTTCGAAAGTGACATCAAGGATATTACTTTTACGGTTGGTAATAAACTCTTTTTCAACGATTGGACGTTGGATCTAAGTTTAACTAATGGGTCTAATGATGTGCAATATTTAGTCTCTAATTCTGTTAATGTTGGTTTAGGAATGAATAGCCCAACAGAAGTTGATCCTGGAGGCTATAGATTCGGCAATACCTTAGGAAATATTGATTTATCAAAAGTGTTTGGTAAGCTTTCTTTTTCTGCTGGTGCAGAAGTAAGAAGTGAAAGTTTTGAATCTAGAGCAGGTGAAGAAGCTTCTTATATAGATGGAGGGGTACAATCTTTTCCTGGTTTACAGCCTTCTAATGCTTTAGATGAAAGCAGAACAAACGTTGGTATTTATACAGGTTTAGATGTAGATGTAAGTGAATCTTTCTTAATTGGAGGAGCCATCAGATATGAAAGTTATTCTAAAATTGGAGATGGTGAAGGCAGAAGTAATGTTTCATGGAAAGTGAATGCTCGACAAATTTTGGGAGATAATAAAGGAGCTATTCGTGCTTCTGTTAGTACTGGATTTAGAGCGCCTTCTCTTCACCAAATCTATTTAAGTAATATTCAAACCTTATTGGTTGGCAATGAAGTAGCTCAACAAGGTACGTTTAATAACGTGAGTGATGTGACTAGAAATTTATTACAAGTGCCACAATTAGATGTAGAAACGTCTTTCAACTTTACGGCAGGCTTGACTTATAGATTAACCGATAACTTATCTGCTACCTTTGATTATTATAATATCTCTGTTGATGATCGAGTATTATTAACCAATCAAATTAGCACAGGAGATTTACCCGATGGAAATACAGTAAGAGCTGGTTTAGAAGGAGATGGTGTAGAAAGCTTTGTATTTTTCACCAATGCAGCTGATACGAAGACCCAAGGAATTGACCTTGTTTTAAACTTAGATAATGTAAGAGCAGGAAATAATGGCACTTTAGGTTTTACGGCTGCTTTGAACTGGAATGATATTGAGGTAGATGCAGAAGGTATCACCGTACCACCTGTTTTTGCCGAAAATAATATTGATATTTTTGGAAGAGAAGAAGTTGGTCGTTTAGAAACAGGGCGTCCAAATTTAAAAGCAACTGTAGGCATTTCTTATAAGACTGGCGGGTTAAGATTAAACTTCAACAATACTTATTTTGGAGAAGTTTCTGAAATTCATCCAAATAATGTCTCTTTAGATCAAGTTTATGCTGGCAAAATGATTACCGATTTAGTGATTGGTTATGATATCAATGATAAAATTAATGTCAATTTAACAGCTAATAACTTATTCAATGTTTATCCTGACGAATTAAGAAATGGTGATCAAGATTTTAATGTAAATCTTGGTGGCCGATTCAGGTACCCTTGGCACGTTAACCAATTTGGATTTATGGGTGGTATGATTAAAGCTGGTGCTACCATTAAATTCTAAAACTATACTGTATTATAGTTAAATGGCTATATTATTTTATTGTTATTAAAAGTCAAGAGCAATTCATAACAATAGTTTAATGCTAACCTTGATACAATATATCCTTCCATTATTTGATACAAGGGATTAATTAGGTGGCTACCACTTCCTTATTCCTACACCAAAGGCGTTACAACATAGTTGTAACGCCTTTGATTTTTACTAGTAGCCCAAATTATGGGCAACTGGTAGAAAAGCCTTATTGGAATTAATGAAATAGAGTGAGATTTTTAAATTGGGCAGCTGTTTCCCTAAACCGCCTTGTTTTAAGGTTTTCAAAAACATACATTATTTTCTGAATCTCAATCAGGCTTTACTACCAGTTATCCCCAACTTAAATTAGTAATTGAAGTGAATAACCAGTCTAATCTTCAATATCCAACTCATTAGTAAAATAAGTCAAAAAATCCTATAACTATGTTTTTTTATCCTATAGACTCTCCCATTATAAGAATATTTTTGCAATAGGATATAAAGCTAAACGCTACTTTTATTTTCAACATCCCCATCTCAACAAAAGTATTATGAAAATATTTCCATTCTTTATGCTGTGTTTCCTATTTATTGGTTGTGAATCTACCATAAAAGAAAAAGAAGAAGGAAGTGTTGAAAACGAAGTCCCAAACATCATTATCATTCTTACGGATGATCAAGGATATGGAGATTTATCCGCCTTTGGTGCAACAGATATAGCTACGCCCAATATTGATTTGTTAGGAAAAGAAGGAGCCAAATATACTCGATTTTATGTTCCTCAGTCACAATGTACACCTTCCAGAGCAGGAATTTTAACAGGTTGTTACCCAAATAGAGTTGGAGTTGATTGGGTTTTCTTACCGCATTCTAATACAGGTTTAAATCCAGCAGAGGAAACAATTGCCAATATATTAAAACCAGTCGGATATCAATCCGCTTATTTTGGAAAATGGCACTTAGGACATCATCCAGCATTCCTACCTACCAATCAAGGTTTTGACGAATATTTTGGTATTCCCTACTCTAATGATATGTGGCCTTTAAATCCTAGAAAAGACTATACTTTTCCGCCACTTCCTTTAATAGAAAATACGACTACGATTGATACGGTTGATGAACAGATACAACAAGAAATGACCAGTCTTTTAACCCAAAAAAGCATTGACTTTATCGAAAAAAATAAAGCAAATCCATTTTTTATGGTCTTATCACATCCGATGCCACATGTACCATTGTATATATCGGATCGGTTTAAAGGCAAATCCAAAAGAGGTTTATATGGAGATGTGATGATGGAATTAGATTGGTCAACGGGGGAAATTATGAAGACCTTAAAAGAAAATGGTTTGACAGAAAACACCATGGTCTTATTCTTTTCTGATAATGGCCCATGGATTGCTTATGGCAATCATGGAGGTTCAACGGGTGGTTTAAAAGAAGCTAAAGAAACTTCTTTTGAAGGTGGTATTCGTTCCCCGCTTTTAATTCGGTATCCTAAAGAAATTCCAGCAGGTCAAGTCATTAACACGCCCATTAATGGGATAGATTTATTACCTACTTTTGCTCATTTAACCAATGCCAATTTACCAACAAAAAAGATAGACGGACAGAATATCATAGATCAACTAACAGGAAAGACCAAGGAAATGGCACATGATGCGTATTACTTTTATATGAATAAAAACCAATTGGAAGCGGTTATAACAGAGCGATGGAAATTGATTTTACCGCACTCATTTAATTCCTTAAATGGGAAAGCAGGAGGACAAGATGGTGCGTTGGCTGCTTATGAAAAAATTAATACGGAATTGGCACTTTATGATTTAATCAAGGATGAAAAAGAATTAAATAATGTAGCCGAAACAAACCCAGAAGTAGTTAAGACATTACAAATAAAAGCAGATAGTATTCGACAAATTTTAGGGGATAAGATTACAGGCATTGAAGGTTCAGAAGTTCGACCATTAGGTAATATTCAAAAGTAGTACAATAGGCTGACCGAGCATATAGTTTACGTCATTTGTAACCGCCAAATTTGGTGGTTACAGTCAACCTATCAAACTACTTAAAAAATAAATAAATGAAATTAACAGGAGGACAAGCAGTTGTTAGAAGTTTAATCAAAGAAGGGGTTGATACCGTCTTCGGCATACCAGGCGTACAAAATGATTGGTTATACAATGCTTTCTATGATTATCAAGACGAGATTCGGGTCATTCATACTCGACATGAACAAGGCGCAGGTTATATGGCATTAGGTTATAATTTAGCATCTGGGAAGGTGGGAGTCGCCAACATTGTACCTGGTCCAGGATTTTTAAATAGCTCTGCGGCATTGGCTACAGCTTGGGGATTGAATGCAAAAATTTTATCCTTGGTAGGGCAAATTCCTCAAAAAGCACAGGGAAAAGGTCGAGGGGTTTTACATGAAATTCCAGATCAATTAGCGATTCAACGGCAGTTGACAAAATGGGCAAATCGAGCTACTTCTCCAGCAGAAGTGCCTGATATAATGGCACAGGCTTTTCATCAATTACAAAATGGAAGACCTCGTCCAGTTGGTGTAGAGATCTCTATGGATGTGTTGTCTAGCGAAATGGATATTGATTTTTCTAATTATAAAAAAGCACAAACTGTTCATTCTGACCTAATAGAAGAGGAAATAGAAAAGGCGGCCAAATTAATCGCCAAGGCTAAAAATCCATTGATTTTTGTAAGTAGTGGCGCTATGGAAGCAGGGTCAGAAGTACAAGCACTAGCCGAATATTTACAAGCCCCTACTTTTGCCTATCGAACAGGAAAAGGCGTTTTATCTAGTAGCCATTATTTGAGTTTCCCCGTACCCGCAGCACATGCTTTGTGGAAAGAAGCAGATGTGGTCATCGGAATCGGTAGTCATGTCAGAATGCCTTTGAGCAAATGGGGTGTAGATAAAGACTTAACTTTTATCAGTATTAATATTGATGAAACGGCGCATAATCGGATTGTTGAACCGACCTTAAGTGTGACCGCAGATGCAGCACAAGCCGTTCAAGCGATAATGGGCTACTTACCAAGAATTAGCACACCAAATGATTCTCGAAAAAAGGAAATGCAGGAATTCCGAAAAGCATGGAATGAAAAAACGGCCTATTTAGAACCACAATCGACTATTCTTAAAACCATTCGAACAGAATTACCTGACGATGGTATCTTGGTGGATGAATTAACCCAAGTAGGTTTTGCTAGTCGAATTGTTTACGATGCTTATTTACCTCGAACTTATTTATGCACAGGATTTATGGGGACTTTAGGTTGGGGATTTCAAACTGCACTAGGTGCTAAAGTAGCAAAACCAGATGTGCCAGTTATTTCAGTTGCAGGAGATGGTGGATTTATGTTTGGGGTACAGGAATTAGCAACTGCCGTACAACATAAAATTGGGGTCATCCTTTTAATTTTCAATAATAATTTATACGGCAACGTACAAGAAATGCAAAAAAATCTTTACGGGAATCGGGTTATTGCAACAGATTTACACAACCCGGATTTTGTAAAAATGGCGCATGCTTTTGGCGCTAATGGCGTCCGAGTGCATAATTATGAGGATATGCGAAAAGCGATACAAGATGCGAAAGGAGAAAATTTACCGACGGTGATTGAAGTACCTATTGGGACTGGATTGCCTAGTACGAATCGGTTTAAGGGGTTGCCTAAGGTGAGGTAGTAATAGGGGCAATAAGTTAATGAGGTTATGAGATAAATGAGACAAGATTGACCATAATCTAAATTCCACTTCATCTACTCATTCATCTTATTAACTCATTACCTAGAAAAGTATCGACTATATCCATAGAGGTACTTAATTTTTTCATTAACCAGCAATGTTCACTCCTTTATAATGAAAATAGCCATCATTTCTGACATTCACGAAAATTTTCATAACCTCATTCTTACACTCCAAGAAATGGAAAAGCATAATATTGAGCAAATTATCTGTTTAGGAGACTTAATGAATAGTGGTGTAGCCAAATTATTAGCCACCCAAAAAATTCCTGTATTTATGATTTGGGGGAATAATGATGGAGAAAAAGTGGAGATTACCTTGGCGGCTAAAAGAGAAAATAGCGTATTAACTGTCAGTACGAATGTCTATGACTTTTTGGAAATGGATGGTCGTCAACTCTTTATTTCCCATTATGAAGATTTGGCTAAACCAATGGCAAAATCTGGTGAATATGATGCAGTTTTTTACGGCCATACGCATATTCAGCAAACGGAAAAAATCAATAATTGTTGGGTCGTCAATCCTGGGGAAATTGCGGCAGGAAAGACAAAAAAAGCTACTTTCGCTATTTATGATACAACGACAAATACGGTAGAAATTATCACATTAAAAAATTCAATTTCTTTAAAAACACCTTTAATGGAAGCCTATTTTAAAGCCAATGGTGCTAAAATGGGCTTGCGTTCTAAAAGAGCCATGGGACTTATGAATCCTCAAAAAAGCGTTATTCCTGAAGCTAGTTCAGTTTATCAAGCATTAACTAATGCAGCTAAAACAGCAAAAGCAGTTATCTTTTCTGGTTTGCCAGGCGTCGGCAAGAGTTTATACATCAATCAATTTCAAATTATTGCCGCTGCTGCTGGTAAAAAAGTCACCGTTATCCAATGGGATATTGCCCGTAAATCATTTGAAACTAAGGAAATCGCTACTCGATTTCCAATGGGTCCAGGCATTGTGCATAATGGCGTCAAATTAAGTATAGGAAAATGGTTGATAGATACGGTTAAAACTTGGTTGGTCAATCATCCAACAAACACCGATTTATTGCTCATTGAAGCGCCTTTAGTTGGGCATCGTTTTATAGAATTAGCGACCATTCAAGCAGATGAAGCCTTAGAAAGCTTTTTTAATAGTAAAGCTTTTCAAATACTTGTACCGATTCCTTCTAAAAAAGTAAGATTAAAAATTGAGGCAGACCGAAGTGCACAAGTTGCAGAAGATGCTAAAGTGTGGACGGGTGCAAAACCCTCGGTTATGTTAATGTTGTGGAAAATGATTTGTGGCATTGCCAATGAATTTGGCAGAAATATTCCAATGGAAGGGCAACCAGCTTATGACCCCGAAGTTTATGCTTTTGTGTTTGGAAAAATACTACAACATCGTCATTTTACGCCTTTGGAAATTGACGAAATTTATCCAATTTCTATCGAAAATGAAGCAGATTTGCATAATACGGGTAGTTTAGCTGCTAGTGATCAAGTCGCTAATGAATATGCGGAGTTAATTGCTGCTCAGTATCCAAATTTAGCAGATATTGATGCGGTGGTCGATGACTGGTATTTGACTTAAAATGTAGCTTAGACCTATGGTCTGAGTAGCCTTTACGCCCCCTACTCAGACCATAGGTCTAAGCTACTTAAAATAAGCCTATGATTTACCTAACCTTAATGATATTTATAAAAGAAGGAAAAGAAGCAATTTTCCATGAATTTGAAAATTTAGCCCTTCCACTATTAAACGATTATAACGGTAAATTAATTTATCGAATTCGCCCAACAAGTGAAAATTTTATTGCTTGCGAAGGTGAACAACCTTATGAAATCCATTTTCTTTCTTTTGCTTCGGAGGCAGATTTTATCAATTTCTCGAAAGATGAAAGCAGGAAAGCATTTTTGCATTTAAAAACAGCATCTATAAAAACAACTTTTCTAGTAAAAGGAAAGGTTATTTAAAAATAGTAAAGCGGATTGTTAATCTGCCTCTAATATTGACTAGGAGGCCGAGTTGACAATCCATCGTCCAATAATCCATAAAACCATCATCGAATTAAAAAACACCATATGTCCTTAAATTTTAAATCATTTTTACCCAAAAAAGCCGCTTACAAAGGTGGAAAATCTAAACCAACTCCTACCAATGGTCAAAAAATATACAAACTATCTTCTAACGAAAATATGCTTGGGTCCTCTCCAAAAGCTTTAGCAGCTATTCAAGCACAGGTAGCTACCTTGAATGAGTATCCTGATTATAATGATGGCAAATTTAGAGCTGCCCTAGAAAAGTTTTATGAAGGTAAATTGCAAGCCAATCAATTTATTACCAACAATAGCGGAGTTGCCAATATTGAATTGATTACTAGAGCATTTTTAGAAAAAGGATCAGAATGTATTTTCTCTAATCCTGCTTTTGGTCCCTATAGAGGTTTTCCTAAAAAAGTAGGGGCCAAAAGTATTGATATTCCCCTAATTGGAGAAAATTTCCAACTGGATGTCGAAGGAATTTTAAATGCTATTAATGAAAAAACGAGTTTGGTTTTCGTTACCAATCCTAATAATCCAACAGGAACGCATCTGCCTAAGACTCAAATTGACGCACTCATTGAAGGTTTACCAGGTCATGTCGTACTATTGTACGATGAAGTTTATTACCAATATGTAGATGCCGAGGATTATGTTCGAGCCTTACCTTATGTACAAGCAGGTAAAAATGTGATTGGCATCAATAGTTTTTCTAAGGCTTATGGATTAGCTGGTTTAAGGGTTGGTTATGCTTATTCTACACCTAAAATTTCAGCCTATTTACAACAATACCGTCGTCCCTTTATGATTAATTCCCTTAGTATGTCGGCGGCGATTGCTGCCTTAGAAGACACGGAATTTATTCAGCAAACGGTCGAATTAATACATCAAGAAAAGCCTTACCTTTATGCCGAACTAAATCAATTGGGGGTTAAATATTGGAAAACACAAGCCAATTTCTTGTTGATAAAACCTGATATGGAAACCGATGTATTTGAAGCTAAAATGTTGGAAGCAGGTATTATGGTTCGACAAGCTGCAAGTTTTGGTGCTCCAGGTTGTGTTCGGGTAACCATTGGAACTAGGGAGGCAAATGCTGCTTTTGTGGCCGCTTTACAGCGAATTATCTGAATAGTTCAATCGCAATTTATCCCTAAACCAATAGTGCCATTAGATACTTAAGATGGGTAACAAATTCTAAAAATCCAAATTTCACCTATCCTCCTCGTGTCGTAGATACGTAAGATTATGTCCGTATAAAAGCATCTTACGTACCTACGGCACATTAGGACCAATTCACGATTACCCTCAGATTGTGTTCATTCTAAATTTAAAATGACCTACTGATAATTCTAGGATAGTATTTTTTAAAACCCTAAACAAATGAACAAAAAATTAGCACTTAAAATTAATCTATATCAAGAAAAAGGGAAAGAGCACTTTGGATTAGGAGAAGACATCAAAGGCTTTATAAAAGTACGTCCCCACGAAAATTTGGAGATAGGAGAATTAGGTTATCACTTAGTAAAGGTCATCCTGGGTATTTAGTACTTCCCTTCAAATTTCCTGAAGATGTCCCAGCATCTATAGATGATAGAAATTTTAAAATTGAATGGACTTTAAAATTAAAATGGTTCTTTGACAATTTTTGCAAATTACTGCTTAAAGGCGAAAACTCTAAATTTGAAATTTTCAAAATTAGTCATGTTAAAAGTGAATCGTTTGACGGTTCTAAGTAAATTATTAGTTCCTTCAACTGCACCGCTTGATACCTTAGTTTTAAAATAATTGAGGATGTTTTTTTGGTGACGTTGAAAAAGTGCAATAAATTTATCAAGATACTTGTTTTTCCATTCGGCGGCATAAGCTAACCAATGGTCTATTTGTTGAACAGCAAAGTCATACGAATAATCTGTATCGAAAATAGACTGCAAGGTATTTCGTAGTTGATAAGCATCTTCTAAATCTGGTGCTTTATCAAATGCTTTTCGCAAATCTTCTTTGTCTTGCTTGCTAAGATTTTCAGGTCGCTTTGTAAGTTTCCATTTGAGCCTTTTAAAAACTTCTTCTTCTTTGTCGGTTCGACGAAGTTTTTTGCGCATATTATCTAAAACATCATTTAAATGAGTTGTCCAATGAAAGCGGTCAACATGTATTCGGGCATTAGGAAAAAGTTCCTGTCCTAAATCTTGGAATGGTCCCCACATGTCAGAACAAAAATCCTCGATTTGTGCACAAAAACTTTCTCCAAGTCCTTGAAAATAAGCACGTAAGAAACTTTTATCTCTTTGCTCTAATATATCAATAATTTCATGAGTATCCAAGTTAATCAAGATGACTATGAAGTCTTTGTGCCCTTTTTTGAAAGCAAATTCGTCAATACCAATACGCTTAATTTTAGACCAATCAATTGATCTTTCAAGCACTTGGTCATAGCAGATTCGTTCTACCGTTTTATGGCACATATCAACTATAGCAGCTACTTGTAAATGACTTTGTTTAGCACTCATTTCAAAGATATATTTAGCTTGTCTTTTGGTATAGCTTTTTCCAGAAGAAACGAAGTCAAAGGATTCACTAAAAGTGCGACCACATTTACACCGATATTGATGAACTTGAATATGTAATATCACTTTTCGACCACTAATATCTAGGTCTCGAACTTGACGGCGATATTTTGGGGTTTTACTATCGACTAATTGAGCGCAATCTGGGCATATTTCTCCTTCTATTTTTTTTATTTTACAGAAAATATGAATTGCATTTTTTTTAATAGAAACTTGTTCTACCTCCAAATTTGGAATATTAAGTAGCATTGAATAAAAGCTTAAATCTTGACTCATTTCTCTATTTTTTAGAAGAGAAATTTAAGCTTTTTTTCCGCTTTTGCAAAAATTGTCAAAGAACCATTAAAATTAACTACCAACTTCGGTCTTAACTTTGATTTTGATTGGGGTTTTCTAGTTGACAAACAGTATAGATAGATGCTTGCTTATACTCCCTTCAATAAAGGTTACTTTACTCATTCGCCACCTGCACCATCTTATCCTCTACTTGATGCACCAATTCTTCAAATCGAGCTTCTCGCTTCGTCTCTCTCGTTCGATTAAAAGGCAAGTCCACATGGATTTTTTCTACAAATCGAGAAGGGGCTTTTTTCATGATGTAAATATCATCTGCTAAATAAACGGCTTCTGAAATATCGTGGGTTACAAAAATAATGGTAGGATGGAATTGATGCCATAATTTTAGTAATAAATCCTGCATTTGGATTCTAGTACCAATGTCTAAAGCGCCAAACGGTTCATCCATTACTAGGATTTCAGGATTGGCTAATAAACTTCTAGCAATGGCAACTCTTTGCAATTGACCACCAGACAAAGTTGGATATTGCGCATACTTTTGTTCATGTCCTGTCAAACCGACCAGTTCTATCATCTCCATCGCCTTTTGGTCTCGTTCTGCTTTTAACAATCCTTGATATCTTAGGGCTAAACCAACGTTATCCAACACAGTCATCCAAGGCAAAGAGGAATATTGCTGAAAAACCATACTCACTCGATTGTCTTTTCCAACTGGTTTATCATGAATTTTCACTTCGCCTCCCGTTGGTTGTTGCAAGCCAGCAATATACCTTAAAACAGTTGACTTACCACAACCTGAGGGACCAAGAATAACAGCAAACTGTCCTTGTTCGGGTTTATCTTCTATTAGAAATTCTAAATTTTCCAATATCCACGTCTCTCCACCATCATAACTTTGTTTGATATTTCTAAGGTCGATTATATTTTTTAAGTCTGTATCTTTAAAATCTGGCATTTTTTTGTTTTTAGTAGCGGACAAAATAAAGTGGACATTTTGTATTTAATTCCCCACGAATTTAATAACCACACGAATTTTAGATGTTCAAATTATTTTTCCCGTATTAGGTAGTCACTTTTTTGAATCATCTGACTTCTGACAGCTCCGATTTATCAGAACAGTCTGACTTCTGACTTCTGACTTCTCGTTTAAGACTCTTTATTGGCGTTGTACAATTTAAATTCTCCATAAAACATCATCAAAACCCCTGCAATCGTTGCAATAATCATCAGCATATTCATCGAACTAGCCAAACCAGCGAACAAAGAAGTTAATAATAAAGCAAGCGCTACCAAAATCAAGATAACCATGATACCATATTGAGATTCTACTATTCCAGCAATATGTGTTTTTCGATATTTATGTGGAAATAATTTTCTATCAAAAAAGGTAAATAATTTATCTTGTAAAAAACCGATAATGATAATGACAATTAGAATCGCAAAAACCTTTTCCATTTGTCCTTGCCTAGCTTTTATATAGGCCAAAGAACCAATGCCGCCTTGGCGATTCAATAATTCCGCAATGATAATATAGGTCCAAGAAATAGCCGTAATTACGCGAATATCATCCATCAAACGAGACATAACCGAAGGAAAGTAGACTGTCTTAAGTGTTTCCCAATCCGTTGCGCCCAAGGTAAAAACCGTTTTTAAATAAACATCTTTTACCTCGTCAATTCGTTGCACGACAACTGGCAACAAGAAAATGATAATACCAAAAGCTAAAAAGGCAATTTTCATCCCATCATCAATTCCAAACCAAGCCGTAAATAAACCGACTAAAGCAGTTAGTGGTAGAAACCGCAAAGCATCTACTTGGCCCGCAAATAAGCCTCTAAATAAAGGGATTAAACCAATGATAAATCCAAAAAAAAGCGAAATTAATATCGCCCAAAAGTAGCCCCGAATGTTCAACCAAATAGATTGCAGCGTATTCGCCACCAATTCGTCTTTAGCAATTAAAGAAGGGAAAGCTTGAACGACATGATGTGGCGGTGGAATAGATGGATATATTTTTTCAAATTCCGTCGCATCGGCAAAGGCAATCGAATCTGCTTGTAAAATGGAATCTCTTAGTGCTATCGTCGCTTCATCTGCATTAATCGAAGAAGGTAATTGGGTCGTATAGCCTTCAATGATTGGTTTTTGTACAGATTTCATCTCCGCTAAAACCCACCAAAATAAGACCAATAAAACAAACCCTACTAAGCCTAAAATCAATCGTTGGCTTTGGGAGAGCTTTCCCCTTATATCGAAAAGATCCATATTTGGTTTAGTTTGTTAGTATAAAGTAAATCAATGAGTAAATAATTCGAGTTGAGGGTTATTCCGATTTAAATCGGAACGAGTTAAAAAGTAATGGAATCTAAGCATAAAACAGATAAAGTGTTAACTAAATACTCCATATTTAAAAGAAATTGTATACAACCCGAAACACGCAACTCGCAACACGAATATTTGAATGGTCAAAGTTAGTTAAAAATTACTAAAAATTTTATCCTTTCATTTTAGCAATTTTTCCTACCTTCCCTCTTCAAAACGAAAATAAAATCTTAATACCAGTTAGCTATGCCACTCAAGTTTAAGTATCTACTAGGTTTTTATATGTTCTTTTTTGCTTTCCTTTCTTGTCAGCAAGATAAAGTTCAAACGCCTCCAAAATATGTGAATTGGGCATCCTATTTAGGCGATAAACATTCTAACCAATATACACCTTTGACACAAATCAATAAGGAAAATGTCAAAAATTTAAAGGTTGCTTGGAAATATCATGCAGGAGATGCAGATACCTTAAAAAATCGCACCCAAATTCAATGTAATCCATTGGTGATTGACGGTATTTTATATGGTAGTTCTCCACGACTTAAGTTCTTTGCCTTGGATGCTAAGACAGGTAAAGAATTGTGGAAATTTGATCCATTTGCAGAAAATGAGTACAAAGCTTTTGGAATGGGCGTTAATCGAGGATTGACTTATTGGACAGATGGTAAAGAAAAACGTTTATTAGTAACTGCTGGTCCACATATTTATGCCATTAATGCAAAAGATGGCTCCTTAATTCAAGATTTTGGAGAACATGGAAAAGTGGATTTACATGATGGATTAGAACGAAATGTCCAAGAATTATTTATTAATTCAAATACACCAGGCATTATATATAAGGACAAGCTAATCATGGGTTGTCGAGTTTCTGAATCAGGTGGTGCGGCTTCTGTTCCAGGACATATTCGAGCTTATAACGTAAAAACAGGGGAACAAGAATGGATTTTTCATACTATCCCCCACCCTGGCGAATATGGCTACGAAACTTGGCCTGCGGGTGCTTGGCAATATGCTGGCGGCGCAAATGCTTGGGCAGGATTTTCATTGGATGAAGAACGAGGGGTTCTTTTTGCGCCTACGGGTTCGGCTTCTTTTGATTATTATGGTGGCGACCGAATTGGAGAAAATTTATTTGCGAATAGCCTGATTGCTCTAGATGTGGAAACAGGCAAAAGAAAATGGCATTTTCAAACTGTTCATCACGATATTTGGGATAGAGATTTGCCAGCACCGCCCAATTTGGTAACGGTCACCCACGAAGGCAAACAAATTGAAGCAGTTGCTCAGATCACCAAATCTTCCTATGTCTTTTTATTCGATCGAGAAACTGGTAAGCCTTTATTTCCAATCGAAGAAGTACCAACTCAACCCTCCACTTTAGAAGGAGAACAAGCATGGCCTACCCAACCAATTCCTGTTAAACCACCTCAATTCTCAAGAAATAGAGTAACCGAAAAAGATTTAACGACTAGAACTACCGAAGCTTTTGCATATGCCAAAGCTCTTTGGGACAAGGCAGCAGAAGGGGAACATTTTATTCCGCTAACAGAAGACGGGGCGATTGTTTTTCCTGGGCTAGATGGCGGTGGTGAATGGGGCGGTGCCGCCTTTGAACCTGCTTCTGGCAATTTAATTGTCAATGCTAGTGAAATGCCTTGGCTTTTATCCTTAAAGAAAGCAGCTTCAATTTCGGAAGGAAATATTTCAAAAGGTAAGAGTATCTATAATGCCTTCTGCTTATCCTGTCATGGAAAGAATTTGCAAGGTGGCGATATGTTTGGTGCCGTACCTTCTTTAAAGAATTTAAAAGAGCGTTTAGACGAAAAAATGATAACGGAAATTTTAAAAAACGGAAATGGGGCTATGCCTTCTTTTGCCTTTTTACCCGATGACCAAGTTAAAGCCATTTCAGCCTTTCTATTGGAAACAGCAGACGCCGAAAAAGTGGAGGTTGCAAAAGATGATACTTGGCCTTATCCTTATTATTTTAATGGGTTTACTCGATTTCAAGATAATGAAGGCTACCCTGCGATTACCCCTCCTTGGGGCACATTAAATGCAATTAACCTAAATACAGGAGAAATAAGTTGGAAAGTAACGCTTGGTGAATATCCAGAATTAATGCAAGCAGGCATGGAGCCAATGGGCTCAGAAAGTTATGGTGGGCCTGTAGTTAGTGCTAGTGGTTTAATCTTTATGGCAGGTACTTTAGATGAAAAATTCCGAATATTTGATAGTAGTAATGGTGATTTATTATTTGAAACAAAGTTACCTGCCGCTGGTTTTGCTACACCTTCCGTTTACGCCATTGATGGGCAGCAATATATTGTTATTGCTTGTGGTGGTGGGAAATTGGGTAAAAAGTCTGGGGATGCCTATGTGGCTTTTACACTCAAAAACTATACTCCAAACGGTGTAAAAAAGTGATTTTGAATTTGAATCCTTGAATGGGCAACCACAAGGGATTGCCCGTACAGTTCCCGAATCCCAAATTTATCCCGTACAAAGTATAATATAAATTATGAATAAATTCTACTATTTTTTACCACTCATATGTTGCTTACTCATTTTTGGTTGTTCTTCTTCCAAAGACATTAACCTCTCTGAAAAACCAAACATTGTTTTCCTATTCGCAGATGATATGACCTATACTGCTATAAATGCACTCGGAAATAGCGAAATTCAAACCCCAAATTTAGATAGGTTGGTCAAGAACGGAACGACTTTTACCAATGCTTATAATATGGGTGCCTGGAATGGTGCGGTTTGTGCTGCTTCCAGAGCAATGATAATTTCTGGGCGCTACGTTTGGGATGCTTATGAATTTAGAAAAAATTGGGCAAGAAAGGATACAGTCGCTTACAATCAAAGTTGGGGCAAGATCATGGAAAGGGCTGGATACGATACCTACATGACGGGTAAATGGCATGTAGATGCGCCCGCAGATAAAGTTTTTCAACAGGTAAAGCATATTCGCCCAGGAATGCCTGGAGATGAATGGGATCATTATAAAATGGTACGCCAATTTAAACAGGTCGTCGGCAGAGAAAAAATTGATGGAAAATTAGTCACAGCAGATGACGTCTTGCCACTTGGGTATAATCGACCGAAAGATGAAAACGACAATTCTTGGTCGCCTGTAGATCCTAAACATGGAGGATTTTGGGAAGGCGGCAAACATTGGAGTGAAGTCCTTAAAGATGATGCTTTAGCTTTTATCGGCCAAGCCAAAAATAAGGACAATCCTTTTTTCATGTATTTAGCCTTTAATGCACCACATGATCCTCGGCAAGCACCTCAGTCCTATATTAACAAATATCCATTAGAAAATATTTCTTTACCTAAAAGTTGGTTACCCGAATATCCCAATAAAGAAAAGATTGGCAATGGACAAGATTTAAGGGATGAAGCCTTAGCCCCTTATCCAAGAACGGCATATTCCATTAAAAAACATATTCAAGAATATTATGCTATCATAACTCATTTGGATACACAGATTGGGGAAATATTAGATGCCTTAGAAGCTTCTGGAAAAATGAATAATACTTATATCTTTTTTACAGCTGACCACGGTTTAGCAATGGGGCGACATGGTTTACTCGGTAAACAAAGTATGTATGATCATAGCATCCGCCCACCTTTACTATTTATGGGGCCAGATATTCCAAAAGGAAAAAAAGTAAAAAATGATATTTATTTACAAGATATTATGGCTACCAGTCTTGAATTAGCGGCTATAGACAAGCCTGACTATGTTGATTTTAATAGTTTTTTAAGTCAGGCAAAAGGTACTATCAATAAAGGCAGTTACGAAGAGATTTATGGTGCTTACATCAAATTCCAACGAATGATTCGAAAGGATGGATTTAAATTAATCGTTTATCCTCGGCTCAATCAGCTTTTACTATTCGATTTAACCGAAGATCCCGAAGAAATGAAGGATTTATCAGAAGCTAATCCAGCAAAAGTACAAGCGCTATTCAAGGATTTAATTGCTTTGCAAAAAGAGATGAAAGATGAGTTGGATTTACAGCCTTATTATGATCAACGGTATGGGTATTGACAATTTTCAATTTTCAAATGGATGTACAACTGAGGTAACGTTCCAAAAGTTACTAATCTCCATAATGATGATTTCTAACTCAGAAATCGCCATTTATCTATATTTGAAGATTATCAAAATCTAAGTTCATCATTTTCTTAAATTATACTACCTTCACCCAAATAATTAGTTCTTAAGCTAATTTTAAAATCAAGTAATTGCCTATAATTTTAAACTTCAATTTCAATATTCTCACCAAAGCAAGTTGAAAATTCGAAATTGAAAATTGAAAATTGAATTTCATGAATATTTTATTAAGTCTACTAATTTCACTTATTCTCATTTTGCATATCTATTTCGTCTGGCTAGAAATGTTTGCTTGGACAACGCATGGTAAAAAAGCCTTTAAAGGAATGTCTGAGGAGTTATTTATGCAAACCAAAACAATGGCAGCTAACCAAGGCTTATATAATGGTTTCTTAGTAGCGGGTTTAGTTTGGTCGCTATTAATAGAAGATATGGTTTGGAGTGAAAATATTGCGATCTTCTTTTTAAGCTGTATTGCGGTGGCAGGCATTTATGGTGCATTGACCGTCCAAAAGAGTATCTTTTATATTCAAGGATTACCTGCAATTATTGCCATCATTTTGATTTTAACGAACTAATTTTAATTTTTTAGTAAGTTTTTACTAAAAAAATCAAAAAATAAGTTAAAATATTAAATTTTTTAAATTAAAATCTATAAAAAACTAATAATCAATCAATTAAATCAATATTATTGATAAAAAAAATTCATCACTCAATAGATAATAAAAATAAACAATGCATAAAAGCTGCTTAAACACCTGAGAAACAAGCACTTAATGATTCAGCAAAATAAGCATATAAAAGCATCAACTACAGAACAATTTATAATTATTTAAATATTTAAGAAAAAACCTTTGCATAATTGAAAATGATTACTATCTTTGTGTTGTAATTAAATTGAAATAAGAAATTTGACTACTTATATGATCAAAAATCCCACAACTTTTGATCAAAAAATCAGAATCAATTTCTAATCCCACAACTAAGAAATCCCACATCTCTTAGTTTTAGAAATACTTCTCGATTTAAAAACTATCTTTCCCACTCGCATCCTATAGTTATTAGTTATAGTATAACTAAATTCCATTTTTGTAACAATTATCCTAAATTTTAACATTTTCATCAAATCCCGCTTTTCGGAGATTTTTTATCAAAAAATGCTAAAAATTTAGAAATGAAGTCACTTTTTACAACTTTACTACTAGGATTAACGACCTTACTTTCAGCACAAACTGTTTCTTTCGAACCTGCTACATCTTTAATGGATGATAATGCAACTGCTTCTATTGATGGTACAGTCTACGCAGAAGCAACTACCTTCGCTGTAAGTAATGAATTTAACTTAGATTTTGAAACAGATGCTTATTATGGCGATATTATCATCAGCTATAACTTAAACTCTGTAGCAGATGTAAAATTAGAAGTTAAGAAAGAAGGTTCATCTGCAATCTCCTTAGTAGATGGAACTCAAACAACTGGAACTCAAGAAATTTTATGGGATGAAAATCTTGAATCAGGAAAATATACCATCAAATTAATTGTTGGAACTAAAGTTCAAACTAAGACAATCAATTTATCTTTATAAAATACAACCTCATAATACGGAATTAATAAAAAATTAATCAACACCTAAAGTTCTCACTAAATCAACTTTAAAAGTCAACGAAACCAGAAAGCTATTCATCCAGTTTTCACTATTACCACCACACTTTGAAACCTATTATTTCTCATACACTATAAAACGAGAACACCCATAGAAAATAAAAGCACTTTTTCCTTAATTGGGAAAAGTGCTTTTTTCATTGGGAGCACTTATATCGCTAAACTGCCCGCAATAGCAATAGATCAATTATGAACAGTTTTGTCTAATTGAAGTTGAAATTGAAGTTGAAGTTGAAGTTGAAGTTGAAGTTGAAGTTGAAGTTGAAGTTGAAGTTGAAGTTGAAGTTGAAGTTGAAGTTGAAGTTGAAGTTGAAGTTGAAGTTGAAGTTGAGCCAATTAAAAATAAGTTTATAAATTTTAGTCTAATCTAAAAATAAATTTTGCCTATTCTAATTATTTTCCTACTTTTACCTTAACAAAATAATGGGTTATGGAAAATTTTATAGAAATCATACAACAAGAATGGGCTATTAGAGCGCTATTAGCCTCTTCCATGGTAGGTTTAATGTGTGGTGTATTGGGCTGCTTTATCGTTTTGCGGAACATGGCATTAATTGGAGATGCCTTAGCGCATGCAATACTTCCTGGAGTTGTCGTAGCTTTTATGATTGTCGGCTATAGTGCACTAGGATTCTTTGTTGGTTCCGTTGTTGCAGGTTTATTAACAGCGGCAGGTATTACTTGGATACAACATAATGTCAAGACTAAAAATGATGCTGCTATTGGCATTGTTTTTACTGCAATGTTTGCCATAGGCGTCATAGGTATTTCTGGTGTTTCTAGAGAAGGCGTACATTTAGATTTAAAAGATTTTCTATTTGGGAATGTTTTAGGAGTATCCAATGAGGATTTATACTTAACCGCCGCAGTTACTGTTTATGTCTTAGTTTCGATCAAGGTATTTTATCGGTATTTATTCGCTACCACTTTCCAAGAAGTTGTTGCCCAAACAATGGGCATTTCGGTTAAAATGATTCATTATTTTTTAATGTTGATGCTTTCTTTTGCCGTTGTAGCTTCCTTAGGAACAGTCGGAGTTATCTTAGTCGTCGCTATGTTGATTACGCCTGCCTCTACTGCCCTACTCCTTTCAGATAGGTTACAAAACGTATTGGTCATTGCAGGAATAGTTGGCTTACTTTCTGCCATTATCGGTCTATTTTTTGCTATTGTGCTGGAAGCGCCTCCAGGACCAATGATGGCTGTTGTGGCTACTTTATTTTATTTGTTAGCGGTTTTCTTTTCTCCAACAAGGGGACTCGTCTTTAAATTTTTTCAAAAAAGAAAATTACAGCAGCGAATCCATATTGAAGATATTTTAAAAGAAGGATTGAAATTAGAGAAAAAAGGCGAATTCACTTTTAGTAAATTAAAAGGAAAATTAGGTTTATCTAAAACTAGCTTATCCAAATATTTACAACAATTAGCAACTCAAAAATTCCTTATTCGCAATGACAATCAGATTAGCTTATCTCAAAAAGGCAAGGATGAAGCCTCTAGGTTAGTTCGGGCCCATCGACTTTGGGAAACCTATCTAGTAAATCAAATTGGTTTGTCGTCTGAACAAATTCACGAAGACGCAGAGAAATATGAACACCTTTTGTCAGAAGAAATTTTGGATGAAGTAGACGCTACCCTAGGATTTCCAACCGAAGATCCACATGGTTCGCCTATTCCTTCTAAAATAGGTTTTCCTGAATTTGCTTTGAGTAATTTAAAAATTAATCAATACGCGGTAATTGCACAAAAACAAGTAAGTGATACCATTAGTACGCAACTTTGGAAATTGGGCTTAATGCCAGATAGTCGATTTAAAATTGATAGAAAGAATAAGGAATTGATTTTTATTGAAGTCGAAGGTAAAGAAGTGATTATTCCAGAGGTTTTGGCTCAAAGAGTAAATGTAGGAAATGTTATTAGTTAGTTTCAATTCGAACAATTGTTTTATGGTTAAATGGCTTTGTGGTTGTCTTTTATTTGGTAATAAAAGAAAAAAGATTCCGATAAATCCTTCAAATAGAAAACGTTCCTTCAAAAAGGAAGCAATTATTGAACGATAAAAACACCTGCTTCAACGGTTAAATATCCTCATTGCACTTCTTTTAATGGTTAAAACTTAGAAGGCGCCCTACCTTTGAGTCATTATTTAACTCGATAAAGAACAAGTTATGAAAAATTTAATAGTTAGTGGTGCACTCCTTTTATTTGCCTTTTCAATTTGTAGTTTCCAATCACCTAATCCAACGATCCAAGAAATCTTTCAAGAAGCCTTAAATATTGAAACATTAACCACTCATTTAGCCAAAGATATGGAAGGCAATTTGTTACCTTTAACTATTGCCACCAATGGTCTGCTATCTGAAAGCATAAATCTTTCTTTGCATGGTAAAATGGTTTCGATCGTTAATACGCCTACTGATAAAAAAATAACTAATTCCATTCTAGACTTAAAAGAAATTAAAATGAAAGGTAAAAAATCCTTTTTGGCTTTTCAGTATGGAGAAAAAAAGATTAAAATTCGTTTGAAAAAAGAAGCTGGTGATTGGACGGCAAAGATGATCACCGTAAAATCTAAAAATGGATTTGAATCCAAAATGGTTTCTTCCTCTGAAACTCATTTTTAAAAATAGACAAATTGAGGTTATTGGAAGTAAGTAGCAGTTATTTTACAATAACTAATTCAAGTTGCGGAGAAGTTAAAATTATTCAAAATGGTTTTATTGTTAATTGAGCTAATAAATTCTCGAAATTGAGTATTATATAGCACCACAAGAATAAAACAATTTAGCAATATAACAATTGTCTGTAACTTGGATTACCTGATAACCTCCAATAACCTATAATAACTTCCGATATTAGTATGGATTTTAAACTCACAAAATCAGATTTATATTTAATGCTTGCCTATTTTGCTATTGCAATTCCAGTCGCCTGTTTTGATTATGCTGATTACGATGATAAAATGATCCTTTTTTATGAGACCCTTTTTATGGTGGTCATGGACTCCTTTTGTGCTTACATAATCATTTATAAAATATTTCCTTACTTTTTTCCAAGAAGGCAATATTTTCAATTAATGACAGTCGCAGTCCTTTTTTTGTGGATTACTGGCTATTTTGGGATAAATATATATTGTTTATGGGAAGCATGTAAAGGTAATACTTGGAGTTTAAAAGCCTCCTACGTTGGTTTAAATATGGTCGTAGAAAGTTTTGCCATATTAGGTTTAATCCTATTAGGAAAAAAGCTATCAGATGCTCAAGTTAATTTCCTTAAAATGGAAAAAGAGAAAAAAGAGAGTGAATTGCTTAGGCTAAGTTCTCAGATTGATCCTCATTTTTTGTTTAATAATTTAAATACCGTTGATTCTTTAATTGATACCAATCCTAAGGTAGCTAAAACATATCTAAACAAACTATCCCAATTGTATCGTTATCTTATTTCTACCAAAGATCAAGAAGTGGTAGAGTTGGAAGAAGAAATTGAATTTGCCCAAAATTATATTTACTTAATTGAGTCGCGGTTTGGTAACACGTTTCAGTTTAAATTAAACCTTATTGACACTCAAGATGAACCCATCTTTATACCTCCTGGTGCCTTACAAATATTGCTAGAAAACATTGTCAAGCACAATCAACCTAGTCCTAGTAAACCCGTAATAAGTAACATTACCCTTGAGAAAGAAACGATTGAAGTAAGCAATAATTTAAGTATTAAAACAGAAAATGTGGATTCCACAGGTACAGGATTAACCAATTTAAAAGCCCGATATAAATTGCTAGTAGATAAAGAAATTAAGATTACTACGAATGGCTTTTTTACAGTTGCCCTTCCCTTAATTCGACAAGTCGACTAGTATAACCAAACTTTAATAGCGCAATGAAAATACTCATTTTAGAAGATGAAATACCCGCTTACCAAAAGCTATTGTCTTTTGTGCAATTAGAAATTCCAAACCATCAATTGATAGGCTGGGCAAGATCCGTTGCTGAGGCTAACTTATTGTTGAATAGTGGACAAGCACCTGATTTAATTATTTCAGATATAGAATTATTAGATGGCAATTCCTTTGAAGTTTTTGAAAATAGTATAATTGATTGCCCCATCATTTTTTGTACGGCTTTTGATAAATATGTTTTAAAAGCCTTTCAAACCAATGGTATTGCGTATCTTTTAAAGCCTTATACTTTAGAAAATTTTCAAGAAGCCTTCCATAAGTATAGCACTTTATTTGCTAAAAACGAACCACAAAAAATTGACCATCTGGTGTTTCAAGAATTAAAAGACATTTTAAAACAAGATAAAAAAGCGTATAAACAACGATTTACCATCAAGAAAAAAGGTGGGATTAAATTAATTGAAACCAAGGATATTGCTTACTTTGAAGCCAATGGTGATTTCTGTCAAGCCATTGACTCCAAAGGGCAAAAACATATTATTAACTTTACTTTATCCGATATAGAAAAAAAGATTGACCCTATCTCTTTTTTTAGAATCAATCGCAGTCAACTCATTAGTATTTCCTTTATCGAAAAAATTGACCCTTATTTTAAGAATCGTTTGTCTATTAAAATGACGGTTGGGAAAGATCCTTTACTGACGAGTGGGACTAAAACACCTGAGTTTCGAAAGTGGATTGAGGGGTGAAGAGTTGATGCTACCTACAGAGTATTAAAATAAAATAAATCGTTACATTAACGTGAGTTTTGAATAATACTAATTGATAATCAATGATTTAGCTCTAGAGGAGCGGTACTGTTTGTAGAAAATGATTCAAAAATGTTCCAAAGGTCTGGAAGACCGACCCCGTTTTTGGCTAATTTTTAACAGGGTCGGTCTTCCAGACCTTTGATCAAGAGGGGTTTATCAAATTTTTTCTACAAACAGATTCGGTCTTCCAGACCTTTTGCTTATCCAAAACTCACGTTACATTACTATTTGTTGCGAGTTACGAGTTGCGGGTTAAATTCAATCCTATACCTGATACCTTCTAAAATAATTAATTTTAATTCAATTTTGGTTTCAAGATTCTATTTTTGAACACGCAACTCGTAACTGCAACTATTTAAAAATGATTGCTTGATTCTTTCTCATTCCGTACTTAATATCCAACCAAATCACCTAAACTATTTCGCCACAACCCTCAAAATACCTCGCATCGTATCGGAATGTGCGGGAAAAGTACAAACATACTCATATTCACCTGGTTCGGTTGGTGCTACAAAATAAAAAACATCTGAACTTCCAGGCTCTAATAAATTGGAATGAAATAATAAATCATCTGACTCAGGAATATAACCTTTTGCTTGTCCTTGCAAACCTAGATTATTCGCTAAATCAGCTACTACGGCTACTTTTCCAGGCTTTACAATCGCCACATTATGCATCATATCATCAGGGTTATTCAACACAAATTTTATTTTTTGCCCCGCTTTTACGGTCAACTCTTTTTCGGCATATTTCATACCTGGCGCAGTCGTTAAAGTTAAAGTCACATCTTCGCCATTAAACCAACTAGAGGGCATTTCAGTCACTCTTTTATCACTTACTAAATTGACGGCTGGCACAATGGCATCGTGACCAACATGATTGGAATGGTCTTGCCTACCACCTTCGGGGATTTCATTCAACGTATAGTAAGCGAAGTCATGTAATAAGTTTTTTCCTAATCTATTTTTGACTCCTTCTGCTTTGATTTCATTGATATACCCTGGACGCATTCCTTCTACAAATAATTTAGCCGTTTTTCCATCTTGAGATAAACTGACTTTATAAATCGTTCTAGTTTGCAAATCCGTTACAGGACTTCCATACACATGGTGGTATTTATAAGTAAAATCATTAATCGAATAGGAAGCTGGATTAGCAGCGGCAGCTCTATTGACGGGTTCGGTAAATTCAATATCAAAACCATCTTTAGTCACCTTAATAATTTTCATTTCAAAAGGAGTTTTTCCATTATAAACTAATCGCTCTAAGGCATAGGGAGATTTACCCGTTGACGCCCAACCACGGTTAGTTTGCCCAACAAAAATCGAATTATCTGGCCCCCATTCCATTCTTAAAATACCAGAAGCGAACCCTTCTCTAAAAGGAAAACAAGCCCCTTGGTAAACTCCATTTATCTTTTCTTGAAAGACCCGCATGATCTTACTATGTCCTTGATCGGCTACAAATAATTGCCCTTCAAAAGGGCCAAATTGATCATTATTGATGACTAATATATCGGACGTAGAAATGCCCATTAAAGTATGTGGAAACCAAACACTAGGTGGTTTGATGCCTGCTTTTTTCTTGGAATATTCATAAAGCGTATAGCCCATGGTATCGACAATCTCTTCAAATTTTATCTTTACGGGTGAATTTGGTTCTTGTGACCATTTCAAACCTTCTGGATTACCTGCAAAATCTCCTTTTTCTAAATGGGTCATTCTACCCGATCCGACCCAATCCCCTTGATTTTCGGTATAAAATACATCGCCTTTGGCGTTTAAACCAAATCCTGCGGGAGAGCGTAAACCTGTTGCAATTGGTGTCATTTCCCCTTCTGGCGTAATTTGTAACAACCACCCTCTCCATTTAGACCCACTTTCGCCTCGACCAATCCAACCTAAATTTAAAGTCACCAACATATTCCCGTCAGGTAAAAATTCTGGTCCATAGGAATATTCGTGGTAATTGCCATTAAGTGACCAAGTATAAATCGTTTCGTAAATATCCGCTTTACCATCGCCATTTTTGTCTTGGATTTTAGTCAATTCCGCTCTTTGTGTTAGGTAATAAGCACCATCTCTATAGCCAAGTCCTAGCGGTTCGTGCAAACCAGAAGCAAATCGAGTAAATTCAGGTTTAGCACTTGAGGGATTTTTAATCGTCCATAAATCCCCTCTTCTAGTTGTCACACCTAGCGTTCCATTTTCATCAAAGGCTAAACCACCTACTTCCAAAATAATATCCTTCGGAATCGGAACTTCTTTGATACTATAATATTGATTTTCCTTTTTTTGGATAGCAGATTGTGCTGCTAATACTACTGGGCCTATTAGAAGGACTATTGCTATTAATTGCTTGATGTTCATATTATAATACAGATTTTGATATGATACGATTTTTTCTACAGCGTAGGTATTTATGCCTGAATTCCCCACGGATTTAATTTCCCTACAAATTATTTTACCGTATAGTAGTCTATTATGTGAAATAGACCATCGGAGAAAAGATTATTATATTTTGGCCACGGAGAACACCAAGAAGACACAAAGGACACCGAGTTAATTACCTGATAATCAATATTTAGTCGTCTTTGTGTCTTCTTTGAGTGCTCTGTGTCCAAATTCTTTTAGTATTCTTTTTTAGCCGACTATCTAGATTTAAATCAAATAGTCATTACCAATGAATCATATATTCCACTTTTTCGTCGATTTTAGCGAGTAACTCTTTATCGTTCCTTAATAACAAATTTTGAGCTTCTATATAATATGCACCGTCTACATTAAACAAACCGTTTGGTTGTAATTGAATGCGCTTGCCTACTGCAATCCTAATATAAAAGTTAGCTCCATCGCCAGATTTAGTAATGGTTCTGACTAAGCTCTTTCCATCGGAGGAAGGCAAACTTTGGTCAGTAAATTGGGCTGTTTTCAACTTATATTTAAAAGTTGGTCTATTTTGATCATCAACTTCATATCCTTTAAATTTAAAATCATCGGGAATAAAACTAGGCCAAGCAGCATTTTCATTGCTTAAATTAGCAATTGGTAAACCATCCGTTAAATCTATAGCCGCATTCATTGGGTCTAATCTTTGGGGTTCGCCCCTACCTCGCCACATTTCCGAGACATCAGCAAATTTACCTTTCCATGCTTTAATCAAATTCGGATTTCGTAAATCGTAACTATAATGTACGCCTGCTGGATCGCCAACAGTTAGAATATTAGTTTTCTTTTTTCCATTGTGATTCACGAAACTACGAATCATTTCTGGTGTGGAGGGCTGTTCAATTACTACTGGAATTTGGTTTTGTTTCCATGCATGGAAGGGAGCTTCTGAAGCTAAAGATTGTTTAATAATACCTGGTCCTTCATAATCAACGACTAGAGTTGCGCCCCAAACTTCTTGATAATAGGTTTGTACAAAGTCATGTGTTCCTTTAGTCAAATCAATCAATCCTCTTTCTTCTCCATACCCAGGATCTCCATCGTCTAAAATAATTGATTTACCATCTATTAATAATTCTCCACCATCATCAATCATCGTCGTAAATAAATAAGTTCCTGCAATAGGTACTTCCAATTTCCCAGTAAATCTTAGTCGATAGCCATCTGCTTGGTCGCTAGCTTTTTTTACATCTAAAGAATCTAGTTTTCCAGTTTTAGTGGCGGTTAATTGACTGAAATCGGGTAATTTATCATCCTTTCCATCAAAAAATTCATAGGACAAATCAGTTAATCCTAGTTTATCTAAAGTGTAGGCTTTGTATTGAATATTTTTAAACGCAACTGGTCCATGATCTCCTTGAATAAATAAAGGCCCCGTAGCTGCTTCTTCGGGAAAAACAGGGCCTCTAGTTGGTCCCGTTAGTTCTACATTTTCATGGATAAGGAACCCATTATGATATACTTTTTTGAAAATAGCATTTTTGATTTTTTGTCCGTTTTCATCGAATCGTGGTGCTTGGAATTCGATTTTAAAATTTTGCCATAAGCCTGGCGCTTTACTCGCATTTACTTTCGGAGCA
Source organism: Saprospiraceae bacterium (assembly GCA_965277445.1). Classification (GTDB taxonomy): domain Bacteria; phylum Bacteroidota; class Bacteroidia; order Chitinophagales; family Saprospiraceae; genus JAFMDF01. The sequence goes on from CBDICY010000013.1 coordinate 3,184,610, forward strand.
GTTCCTTCAAATCCTTTTTTCCCTTCTGATTGGCTATCATCCCAACGCTGATAAATACCACCACAATCGCCAGAGGAAACATTTTCTTTACCCCAACTATCCAATATTTGTAGTTCATAGCGACCTTGAAAATAAATACCAGAATTTGAACCTTTTGGTACTAAAAAGTCGATTTCTAAATCTAAATCGCCATGTTCCCAAGTAGTCATAATATTCGCTTTTTCAGAATCAGTTGGTTGATTAGCAAGTACCCCTTCGCCAGCTATTGTTTCAATAGATTTTTCCGTTTGCCAATCTGAATAAACCTCCCCGACAATTTGCCAATTTTTGCCCGCTGTTTCAAATTGACTTAAATCATTTAAAACCAACTCGGTCATTGGTAATAAATGAGGTATCTCCTCTGTAACTTCGATATTTGTTTCTTCTACAATGACAGCAGGATCATTTTTACAAGCTACAATTAGCAGGAGTCCAAATAGGAAGGATCGCTTTAATATATTCATTATTATTCGCTTTGTTTTGATAAATTAAGCGAGGTAAAAGTAGAGAATTGAATTTACAAAACATAATATGGATTGGTGGAATATAGGAAAGATGGTTTTCCCCACGGATTTTATTTTCCCACGGATGTATAATAGTACGTTTTTTATAGTGTCAAGCACTGCTTGGTATAACTATAGATTAAAGCAGGTCTAAAAATCGGTATGAGGAAATTTTTGAGGCCAAAAATACTAATTTCTAAGAATCGTTATATCTCCCTTAACCACTTCCCCTTCTCTGGTGTCTAATCTTAGGACATAGTAATAAGTACCTTCAGGAATTGGATTACCTGTGTTATTATTTCCATCCCAATCATTATTATAGGGGCTTACTTTGTAAACAATATCCCCCCAACGATTAAAGACGGTTAATTCACTATTTGGAAAGGCGGCTGGTTGCTGTTCAATGATTGGAATCAAGAAAAAATCATTCTTGCCATCTCCATTTGGGGTAATGGCATTAGGTACTTCTGCTAATTCAACATTCACCACTAAGCTGGCCATTCCTACACAGCCATTAATATCAATTACTTGAACAGTTAAAGTGGTATTATTCGCAAAAGCAGTATTGATTACTTCACAATTAGCGCAATTAATTAGGTCAGTAGGCGACCAGATTATCTCAGCAAAGTCGGTTGTGGGAATAGAAGAAAGGAGGGTAAAAGTCCCCGTTTGTCCAGTAACCAAATCTTCATTTTCTGCTATAATGTCTACCTCAATTGGAGGCGGTTGATTTAAGGTAAGCATGGTGTCCCAAGTACAGGCAAATTCATCTATAATAGACAAAGTGTAGCTATTGGGGGCTAAATCTGAGAAAAGTGGTGTTGTATTTGGAGTCAGATCATTCAAAACATAATTAAACGGAGCGGTACCACCGGTTATATCTAAAACCTCAATAATGCCGTTATCAATACCTTCACAAGCAGGATCAATTAGCATAATTACTGCACTAACAGGAGGATTGGTATTGGTCGTTACTTGAATCGTGTCTGAACTTACACAACTATTGGCCTGATTGGTTATTTCTAAAGCATATGTTCCAGCAGTTGCAGTCGTCAGCATGATATTATTGGATAAAGTAACCCCTTCCTCATTGGTCCATTTATAAACAATGGAAGTACCAGCAGCAGAACCTTCCGCATTTAAAAGGATAGGTTCCTCATCGCAGCCAAGTATTTGGTCGGCTATCTCCACAATTTCTGGCAATGCTCGGTTATCTACTACTAATACAGAATCATCGGTTATACAATTGTTTCTTGTATCTTCAATGGTTATAAAATACCAACCAGGAGCAGCGACATCCGCTACAAGATTAGTCATTTCAGATACGAGTTCCCCATTCTCAGTTTGCCAAGTGGTGTTTAAATCATTCAAGGCAATTTCTACCCTCGGTTCTATAGCAATAAAATCATCCGTACAGGCAAAGGATAAATTAGTGGGTAATTCAATTATTGGATAAATTTGATCCGTAGTTACCTCAATTGTTGCTATACTTTCGCATTGATTATCTATATTTCTAACTAATAATTGATATTCCCCCGCTTCAGTTACCTTTGCAAAAGGAGTATTTTCTCCTGAAATAATTCTTCCATCCTGAGTAGTCCATTCCTGTATAAAACTAGCTCCAAAATCTGTGGTAACACCACCTATTATTACTTCATTTTCTATACAAGTCAATTCTCTAGGTTGTCCAACATCAATACTTGGCATTAACCGATCAATTCCTACACTTAGACTATCGATAAACGTACAACCATTCTCTGTACTTTCTATTTCCAACTGATAGACACCAGGCTGATTGACCATAACCGCTGATTGACTAGCCCCCGCAGTAATATTACCATTTCTAGTCGTCCATTGATACAGATAAGGAGCATTGACTTCATTAATATCTCCTAGAATAACTGTTTCTTTCGCACAATTTAGGGTATCTCCTAATCCTATATTAAAATCAACAGGGCTAATATCTTTAGCTACTAAAAAGGAGTCCACAGCTTCACAAAAACTAAGCGTATCTACTACTTTCAGAATATAAGTACCACTTTCTTTAATGGTAAAAAGTAAGGAAGTATCTATAGTAGAAAAATTGGGTACATCTGACGTCCATTCAAATTGCAGGTTATTGGAAGGTTCAAAAATAGTTCCCGCTGCTAAAACAGTTGTGTCATTATTACAAGTAATGGTCTTATCTTCGCCAGCTTCAATGCGAACCTCATTTCTAATATCTCGAACGGTAATGTTCTTTTCCCCACTACAACCGCTAAAATTATCCGTCACTTCAATTTGGTAAATTCCTGCGGAATCAACGATAAGATTCCGCCCATTTTGTGCGCCAACTATACTACCTGTATCTGATAGGATGAACCATTCAAAAGTAGCATTATTAATGTTAAGCACCGTACTTAGCGCTACTTGGTTATTCTGACAAGTAATCAAATCTGGCGTAATAATTTCTATTTCTGGTGGATTCAAGCTATCCGCAATCACTAAAACATCTGCGTTTTTACATAGATTGGAAGAATCTATGACCAACAATTGATAAGTCCCTGGAAATTCTGTCACTAATTCTTTTTCTGTCGAAACGACCTTATTATCTTCATCTTTCCAATTATAATAGAAATTAGGTCCTTCAGATAGTTCGGTTGGTATAATGGTCAATTCTGGGTTAAAACAAGTTAAAATTTGATCCTCACCAAGCACGACAGTTGGTAGTAGTTGATCAGTAGATACAATAACCGTATCGGTGGCTACACAAAAATTGTCCGTATTTTGAATGGTCAATACATATTGCCCAGCAGCATCGACTATGGGTGTTAATTCTGTTCTATCGGTTACAATATTCCCATCAGTTGTTTGCCAATTAGTCGTTACGGAAATATTTGCACTTAATAACTGTCCTGCTAATCTTAAAGTGTCTGCACAATTAACTTCTGTATCTTCCCCCGCAGTTAATAATGGAGGTAATCTATCTGATTCCACTTTAATTGTGGTACTTTCTCCTTTACAACCCGTAATAGTATCTTCTGCAATGGCAATAAAATTTTGCCCTAATAATGCGTCCGTAACCACTAAGCTCGCACTATCAATTTCCATTTCTCCAAACCAAGTAATTATCGAAGTAGACATATCTGCTTCCGCCAAATACCGAATCTCATTCATGGCACAATTAATCCCTCCTGTACTAGTTAAACTAACAACTGGTCTTGCTCGCTCAAAAACGGTGACAGAATCTATACTGACACAATTGTTATCCGAATTGGTTACTTCTAAATAATAAACACCCGCCAATTTGACTTGCTGTTCTTTTTCATTCCCTAAACTAACCGCTGATTCATCAAACCATTCATAACTAAAATCATCCCCTACAGAAGTGGCAGCACCTCCTAAACTAAAATCTAGAATATCCGCTTCTACTCCACTACAATATATAGTATCTAAACCTGCATCTGCAATCGGGTCATCTCTAGAAACGGTCACTCGAACGGTATCAATAGATCGACAACCATTGCTTTGATCTACTACTATCAAGTCATACAATCCAGGCGTAGACACCTCAATACGAATTGAATCTGAAATCTCCTCATTCCCAATCGTTCTCCACAAATAGGAAAATTCAGCCCCTTGAACAGAATTAGTGGCATCTAATGCGACCGTCCCAATCGTACAGTTTAACTCTTTTGTCGGTCCTGCTTCTGCTCGTGGTTTTAAAGTATCTGCCTCAATCTCCACCCTAACTAAACTTGAACAACTATTCGCAGGATTAATGACTATAAGGCTATAAGTTCCTGGTGCAGTAGCATTTAATTGCGCAGCGTCGGTAATGGTTTCAGGGCCAAGTTTCCATTCGTAGATTGCGTCTGACACATCTGAATCCGCCAGAACTTCAACATTAGTATTAGAACAAGAAAAAACGCTTGGTTCATTCACTAATCTAATAACTGGATTTACGATACTAGAAGGTACGTTAATGCTATCTATAGCTACACAGCCTGTTGTTCTATTGGTGACCTCTAAAAAATATTCCCCTGGTTCTTCCACCACAGGATTAAGCATCTTCACTTGATTTTCATCTATGAAAAGCCCCTCTATTGTTGTCCAAACGAAGTCAAGATTATCTCCTTGTTCTGATCCATCACCGATTATAGTTACTTCGTTAGTAATACAAGTAATCGTTTCGGGTGTTTCAATTAGAATAGTAGGCAAAACTTGTTCTACTCCGAGCATTAAAGAATCTACGTTTACACAACCATTGGCTGCGGTAACAGTGGCGGTGTATTGCCCTCCAATGGTGGCCGCTATTTGTTCTGCTGGAAGGGTCTCTCCATCAGGTAATTGCCAAGAAAAATTAGTGCTTGTAGTAATCGAACTAGCCGTTAAGGCAATTGTCGGTATACGACAGGTTAAGGTAGAATCATTAGGAATAAGTAAATCAGGAATGGTAAAATCTTTTAAAATAGTTACCGTACTATCAGTCGAACAACCATTCAGGTCATTAGTCACTATTAATTGATAAGTTCCCGCTGAATCTACATTCGCTATCGTTTCATTGCTTGCTCCTATAAAATGACCATCCTCAGTTGACCAATTATAAGAAAACATATCCCCTTGAGAAGATTGCGTTCCATTAAGGATAACCACTCTTTGAGAACAATTCAAGGTTTGGCTACCACCAGGGTCGGCAATTGGTGAGATCTGGTCGGCTGTAATGGTAACCAATTGGGAACTAGCACAACCGTTTTGGGTATTTCTAATGGTAAAAATATAATTACCCGACTCGTTGACTTTAGGTTGGTAAGTCAATTCACTACCATCCAATATGTTTCCTTCGTTCACAAACCAATCAAAATTATAAATAGCGCCACTATCCGATGCAGAGGCGTCAAGGGTCAAAATTGGCTCAAAGCAAGTCAGCAAGGTGTCTGCGGTAATATCAATAATTGGATTGGTAAAACTGGTATCTGCTAATACGGTGTCTAAGCTTTCGCAACCATTTGCCGTATTTTCTACGGACAAGATATAAATGCCTCCTGCCGCTACTTCTGGGCTAAGCGAATTGGTATTCGTCGCATTCGCAAATTGACCATCAGGAGTTGTCCAATTATAAACAAATTCATCACCCGTAGAAGAACCATTCCCATCTAAGGCAATTATTGGAAAGTCACAATTTAAGGTAAGGTCTTCTCCTGCCTCGCTAATTGGATAAATTCGTTCCTCTCTAACTTCTACTGAGTCTATAGTAATACAGCCATTACTCATTGACATCACTTTCATGATAAATATCCCTGTATCATTTACCGAAATTTCGGCGGCTGCAATAGGTCCCTCTAAGTTACCACCAGACCATTCATATTGGACTTGATTCGTAGTACTAGTCGCCACTAAATCAGCTGTTGGTTGATCACAACTAATAAAGTTATCCGTGGTCGTTAATTGGGGAGCTGTGAAATTTTCGGTCACTAACACAATATCCGTCGCAATACAACCATTCTCGGTATTCGTTATTTTGAGTTCATACGCCCCACTTTGGTCAACTGTAATGGCAGCTGATTGTGGTAAATCAGGAATAGGCGTAGTCGTATTCTCCCATTGAACGGCAAATTTATCCCCTGTAGAAGACCCCAGGTTGTTTAAAGTTTTGGTTGGTTCAAAACAGTCTATTACCCCTCCATTATTAGCTACCGCAAATGGATTCACCATATCTGTTGGCACAAAAACAGAATCTATGGACACACAGCCTGTTACCTCATCCGTAATCGCTAGATAAAAATTACCGCCTTTATCTACCGTTGGTTCATAAAAGTTGGTTGAAAAATCAATGTTTCCTTCATCCGTTGTCCAAATTGGGCTGTATTGATTCCCTGTGGTAGAACTTGTAGCATCTAAGGTAATAACGGGATTGGTACAGTTAAGCGTTGCAGGATCGCCAATAATGGATCGCAAAGTGGCATCGCCAATAATAGCAGCACCACCAAAACTTAAATCAAAACCGATTCCATTATCAGAAAAATTATCCACCAACAAAAAATAAGTTTCTCCCGCACTCACTTGCAAACTGGGTAGAAAACTATTTCCAGTAATATCCACCTCCCCAAAATCATTTAGTGGATCGTTTGCAAATCCTGTTCCACCACTTTCTATGCCTGTAGCGCAGCCAATTTCTTCGCTATCTAGCGTAATTGGACAACCTCCTTTATATAAAGAAAAACCATAACTAGCTGCCCCTTTTGGCTTTATCAAAACATCTAAATTACCATCTTCTAACACATCAAACCGATACCATTTAGATTGATGCTCTAAACCATCAGGAGAACAAGTGGCAATCGCTTCGTTTTCTTCAAAACCTGGTCCTCTTGATCGGTCTACAGAAATGGGTTCTTTCCCGCATAATTGGATGGCATTGACACAGTCTGCTGTGGAGTCTACTGTGATTCTCACCGTTCCTTGTATCGTTTCTTCCATTAAAAATTCACCGTCCACATTAATAGCAATTGGAGCATCTGAAATGGTTACGATGCTGCTATCTCCAACAGTCCCTATCGCTCTATAACAAACTTGAAAAATGGGCGTGCTATCTGCTACTACTAATCCCAAAGTATCGGTATCATGTGTATAACTAAGCAATAAACTGCCATTATCAATACCTAGTAATCCAAAATCACTTTCTTCTAAAAATTCAATTTGAAAACTATCAACGCCTATATATTCTAGTACATTCGGATTCCAACTAATCGGGAATACCATTGTTTCTAAAAAGGCTACATTTTCCGCATAAATAGGCAAGCAAAAGTTTTCATCTGGCACTACAGTTTTTTCTCCCGCATCAATTTTAAACACACAAGGATCATCACCTGGATCTAAACAAGGATCACAAACTAACCCAGTTGGATCACAAAATTTCACATAAAAATCAAGTAATTCACCTTCATCATTTCTCTCCGTTTCAAAATCACCAATTCTTAGCGTCCAAGTTCCATTGACTCTTCCTTCATTAAAATCCGATAAATCACCTTGAAAAGGTAAATAAGTACCATTTAGTATACCTTGCCCCAACCAATCTTGATCATTATTCCATTTATTTTCATAGCCAAAATCAGGCATTGCAGGTTCTCCATTTCCAATAAAAGCAATATCAAAAGTTCGATTATCCGTTTGACCATTAGTGCCCGCAGCAAAAGTAACATCTCCCATGAGTTGCACCACTTGTCCTGCGGGAGAAACTAATTCTACAATTAAATCACCCACATATTCATGCTTAAACTTAATGCCTACTTTACTAACACATTGAGCAGGACTTGCAAGGTCATTATTCTTTACATTAAAAACATTTAAATTGAATTCTTGAAAACCTGTATTGTCTTGAACTGGGCCAGGGCAATTTTCGCAAGGGCAAGAATTAGGCTCTTGGGCACTTAAGGCCGTATTGAGAGAAAGGGCAAAACAAAGGAATAAAGATTTATAAATTAAGTTCCTATGGGCTTTCATAGACGTATTAAAGAAAATGATAATAGGAAAAAATATTGGATTCGCATACTTTGTTTGTTCATGGAAGTTTTGTGTCAAAATGTTCCGTGTTTCTTTAGTAAAATCGGTTATTAGGTAATTCTATGTAAAGTTAATTGTCCTACTACTACTTCGCAAACAAAAAACATATTTCCGCAGCTTGGTGACATAAATTGCGGTTGCAATTTCAACCCCAACTTCAACTTCAACCTCAACTTAAATTCCAAATTTCTGCAAAGGTTAATTAAAACGAGTTAATTTTTCAAAGATTGTATTATTTAGCGACTTAAACCTCTGGCTTTGATTTGTGTAGTGTAGCGGTCAAATCAGCTCAGATTACAGGTCTTAGCTCCTTTTAAATTGAATTTGAGGTTGAAGTTTCATTTGAAGTTAAGTTGTCTTTACATCAACACCCCATTTGTAGCTTCTACATTTGGTGGAATATCCGTCTCTCCTAACATTTGCTTCAAATCAATTTCAATCACTCGGCAAAGGGAATGCATTGGAATATCATTACCTAAGCCTTCAAAAGGATTTTCGGAATAATCACCAATTAATTCCATCATCAAATAAACCCAGCCTACTAACACAGTAAAAGGGACTGCCATCCAGACTGCGCCTTCTCCTATGTCATGGAACTCAGACACCATACCTAATGGTAAGAGGAAAATAAAAATACCGACAAAAATAAAACTACTACTCCCGTATTGACGAGGTAATGGAAACTTTTTGATCCGTTCGCATTTACCTTGGTGGGTATAAAAATCATTCAATAACTTTTGCAACTCCATGTGACGGAAATCATCTATTAAGTTTGCTGACCTTAAAGTGGCTAAATCTTGCGATTGTTGATCAATAATTTGAGTAGCTGTATTTTTATAGTCAATGAGTCTTTGTAGTTCGTTGGGAGGTATAAATTCCGCTAATTCCTTTTCTGTAATTCCATCTTGACTTAAATTCAATCCATAACGCTCCCTTCTTTTTTCCGTGGCTTTTTGTACATATTTATTTTGCCGAATATGTTCCCAAGGTGTTGGAATTAATAATTGACTGCGCAAAGCATACAACCAACCAATATGCCGATAGATTAATTTCTTATGAAGGTTGGCTAATTCCTCTTTTGCCACCTCATCCTCTGTAAATTGATTCCCGACATACGCTCGAACAGTTGCGCCCCACATTCGGCTACTGTTAATAATGGCGCCCCAAATTTTTCTTGCTTCCCACAACCGATCATAAGCGCTATTATTCTTGAAACCTACATAAAAAGCGACCGCTGTACCAATCACAGAGAGTGGCAACCAAGGAATATGTAGCCATTCCCAATGAAAATATTCATAAAAGGCCGTAACCGCAGTCGCCCATAAGGTTAACCAGACTAAATGCCATCCTGTAAATCTTAAAAGGTCTGTAAGACTAAAATTTTTATTTATAAACATGTAAAAAAGGGTTAATTAACAGAAATGATTTCTATCCGACAAAGCGTAAAGGTAAACAACATTTGACATTTTTAATGACCTATTTTAGTTAATCTTGCTCTGTCTAAAACTTAATAAAGTCCTACTTTTACCAAAACAAAAAAATACACTACTTTCGCATCTTTTTTCAAATAACCATTAATCCCATCCAACCTAAAATTAAAAAGGGATTCAACCGAATTATCATGAGTAAAAAATCCTTAAAAGAAGAAGCCTTAGCCTATCATTTTGAAGGTAGACCGGGTAAAATAGAAGTTATTCCAACTAAAGCAACTGCCAATCAACGTGATTTGTCTTTGGCATATTCTCCAGGAGTAGCTGATCCTTGTTTGGAAATTCACAAAAATGAAAATGATGCCTACAAATATACAGCTAAAGGTAATTTGGTAGCGGTCATTAGTAACGGAACCGCCGTTTTAGGTTTAGGAGATATCGGGCCATTAGCTAGTAAACCCGTAATGGAAGGAAAGGGTTTATTATTTAAGATCTATGCGGATATTGATTGTTTTGATTTAGAGTTGGAGACTAAAGATGTAGATGAATTTATTAGAACCGTCAAAATATTAGAGCCTACTTTTGGGGGTGTCAATTTAGAAGATATTTCTGCACCTGCTTGTTTTGAGATTGAAGAACGTTTAAAAAAGGAATTAAATATTCCAGTCATGCATGATGACCAACATGGAACCGCTATCATTAGTGGTGCTGCTTTGTTGAATGCCTTAGAGATTGTTGGAAAGGATATTGATAAAGTCAAAATAGTGGTCAATGGTGCAGGTGCATCTGCCATTTCTTGTACTCGAATTTATGTATCCTTAGGAGCTAAAAAGCAGAATATCTTCATGTATGATAGCAAAGGTTTAATTCATGGCGACCGAGATAATCTAAATGGTAAAAAGCCTGAGTTTATCAATAATACCATGCCTGCCGATACTTCTTTAACCGATATTTTACAGGGAGCAGATGTTTTTATTGGCTTATCGAGAGGCAATATACTAAATGCGGAAATGATTAAAGGAATGGCAAATGAGCCAATCATTTTTGCGATGGCCAATCCAACGCCTGAGATTAGTTATGATTTAGCCAAAGCGACTCGTCCAGATTGTATTATGGCAACAGGTCGTTCTGATTATCCAAATCAGGTCAATAATGTGTTGGGCTTTCCTTTTATATTTAGAGGCGCTTTAGATGTCCGAGCGTCTGAAATTAATGAGGCGATGAAAATTGGAGCGGTATACGCCTTAGCAGAATTGGCTAAAAAACAAGTTCCTGACATTGTGAATATGGCTTATAATAATACCAATTTAAAATTTGGTAAAGATTATATTATTCCTAAACCTGTGGATCCAAGATTAATTACAACCGTTGCGCCAGCAGTTGCCAAAGCAGCGATGGATTCAGGAGTTGCGAAGTATCCGATAAAAGACTGGGAGGCCTATAAATTGGAATTGGCTAAACGCTTAGGTAATGACAATACCTTATCTAAGATTATTGAGACTAAGGCAAAACAGGACATTAAAAAGGTCGTATTTACCGATGGTGAAGAATTATCTGTCTTAAAAGCAGCTCAAATAGTATTGGAGGAAAAGATTGCTTTCCCAATTTTATTAGGCAATAAGGAAAAGATTGAAGCATTAATGGCCGACCAAGAAATTCTTTTACCTAATGTACCCATTATCAATCCAAAGCAGCCAGCTAATGAGTTGGAAAAAGCCAACTTAGATCAGTACACCCAAGGTTTATATGAAAAACGACGTAGAAAAGGGGTCACGTTTAAAGAAGCGGAGCATTTGATTACCTCCAGAAGATACTACGCGCCGATGATGGTAGAAATGGGCAATGCGGATGCGGTTATTGGTGGTTTATCCAAGCGCTATCCTTTTATGGTTAAACCTGCTATGCAAGTAGTTGGTGCTAAACCGAATGTAAGTAAGGTCGCTAGTATGCACATTGTAACTACTAAATCTGGGCCTTTATTTTTAGCAGATACAACGGTTAATCACCATTTAGATGCTAAAGATATTGCCAATATTGCAGAATTAGTGGCAGAAAAGGTACGTGGGTTTAATATTGAACCTAAAATTGCCTTTGTGACGTATTCCAATTTTGGATCTGTACCGAATGGAGAATCTGCGGTATTAATGCGAGAAGCGAACAAAATACTACAAGCCAAGCATCCTGATTGGATCGTAGACGGAGAAATGCAAGCACATTTAGCCTTGAATAAAGAAGGTTTAAAAGAATTGTATCCTTTTTCTAAATTAGCGGGACATCAAGCCAATGTCTTAATTTTCCCGAATTTATCTTCTGCCAATATTGCATATAACTTATTGAAGACCGCAGGGGAAATGGATCTAATCGGCCCTGTTTTATTAGGTTTAAATAAACCTGTACATATTTTACAAATGGGCGCAAGTGTGCGGCAAATTGTGGATATGGTGGGAATTGCGGCTATTGATGCGCAGGGGTAAAATACCTTGTGCTTTTTGGTTCGATTGGGCATTATCTTTATTCGTTACTTAGACTACTATACAAAAGAAGTGAATGCTCTAAAAACAAGGCGGTTGTGGGAAACAACCGCCTTGTATTGCACAATATAAGACGGCAATGGGAAATTGCCGCCTTATTTTAAATAGGAAATCTAAAATGTATAGTAGCAACAATTTGGCAAGATCGACGAAAAATTAGGCGATTTGGCATTAAATCATCTCTATTTTCGCCTCTCTTCTCTCTAGTCTGAATAAATAAGAATGCTTCATAATGAATGTATAAAAAGTATGTCTAAAATCACTTTACTACTATTAACATCTTTCTTTTCTGCATCAACTATTCACATTAATCCTTCAACGGATTATAAACAATATCATTTAAAGGTTATTGAAGCAGAAAAATTAATAATTGAAGAAAATTATCAAGAAGCCCTCCATATTTATAAAGCATTATTTGAGACCTACGATTTCATATTTCTAAGAGAATACCAAGTAGCTACTCAACTAGCCTTAAAAACCAATGCGCCAGAAAAATCGGAAAAATATTTAAAGAAGGGCATTTTAGCAGGCTGGACTTTAAAGTCCATTAAAAAAAATAAATATTTGTCGAGCTTATGGGAAACGGTTGATTGGAAAAAGCTCAAAAAAACCTATCCTAAACTTAGGGTAGCATACGAAGCTACCCTCAATCAAAAAATAAAAGCCCAAGTAAAAAAAATGTATAACAAAGACCAAAAAAAAGCATTTATGGTCTTTTTAAAATGGACGTCCAAAAGCCGAGAGAAATATGCAGAGAGAAATTTTGCCCCACATAGCGAACAACAAATAGCAACACTAACTGATATTTTAGAAAAATATGGCTATCCTGGGGAACAGCTAATAGGTGATAATATTTGGATGTCCACTATTTTAAGTCATCATAACTCAATATCTACCGCTTATACTCAAAAAGATACCCTTTATCCTATGTTACTTCCAACATTAAAAATGGCTTTAAATAAGGGGCAAATCTCCCCGTACGAATTGGCGACCATAGACGATTGGTATCGTTCTGTTAAAAGTAATCGGCAAATGGCTAGTTACGGAATCCTTGATCGACCTACTCCAGACAAGCTTTCCAAGACGAATGAACTAAGAAGCGCCATTTATGCGAGACCTTTTGAATGGAGAGATCAATTAGTAGCCCTTCAAAAAAAGACAGGGATTAACTTCTATTTGTCGGATAGATGGTACTAAAAATCACTTATTAGTACTTCTAGAAATGGGAAGATACACCAACTCCATCCAATATTATCAGAAAAATTTAGCTATCTTGCGCACGGACATAAGAAAACCATTAATTTTTAAAAAATGGAATTAACCCAAGTATTCATTTTATTGATTATTGGTTGGATAATCTTAGGGCTGATCCTATGGTTATTTTTTAAACAACATTTTACGAAAGGCTATCTCTCAGAAGCCGAAGTACGTCAAAGATACATTACTAAGGAGGTTTTTGAAGCTTTGCAAATTCAGAACGACACGTTCCGAGCGGATTTGAATGAAAAAGAACAAGAGATTATTGAGTTGAATAAATTGGTCGCTGGAAAAGAACAAAATGTCTTACATTTAGAGGAACGTTTAGCCCACCAAAAAGAAGAAGTAGACGAACTCCAACAACGATTCAAATTAGAATTTGAAAATCTCGCCAACAGAATTCTAGAGGAAAAAAGTCAAAGGTTCACCAATCAGAATCAAGTACAAATGAATCATATTTTATCCCCCTTAAAGGAAAAAATCAATGATTTTGAGCAGAGCATTCATCAGAAATACTTAGATGAAACCAAGGAACGTTTTTCTTTAAAAAAGGAGATTGAGCAATTGAAGGATTTAAATATCCAATTAAGTGAAGATGCAGCGAATTTGGTAAGTGCGCTAAAAGGAGATTCTAAAATTCAAGGCGATTGGGGCGAGTTTCAGTTGCAAACCCTTTTAGAAAAAGCGGGTTTAGAACAAGGCATTCATTTTTCTACCCAGTCTACTTATACCGATGAAGGTGGGAACAAAAAACGCCCCGATTTCATTATCAATATGCCCGATGGCAAACATTTAATTATTGATTCTAAAGTGTCTTTAAAAGCCTACGAACAATATTTCAATACGGCTGAAAAAGGACAAGAAAAGACCTTTCTGAATTTACACATCGAAAGTATTCGCAACCACATCAAAGATTTAGGGAGTAAAAATTATACGCAATTATACCAAATCAATTCCCCCGATTATTTATTGATGTTTATTCCAATTGAAGCGGCTTTTTCTGTGGCGGTCCAAAAGAATAGCAATCTATTTATGGAAGCCTTAGACAGAAATATTGTTTTAGTCACCACTTCTACTCTATTGGCGACTATGCGGACTGTCTCTTTTATCTGGAAACAAGAAAAACAAAAGAAGAATGTCCTAGAAATCGCTCGACAAAGTGGTTTGCTTTATGATAAGTTTGTGAATTTTGTAGACGACTTAAAAAATATTGGGAATCGAATTCAGCAAACTCAATCTGCCTATGGCGATGCGATGAATAAATTGGTCGATTCTAAGAAATTTGGCGATACGTTGATTGGTCGAGCGGAGAAGATTAAACATTTGGGAGCTAAGACTTCTAAGCAGTTGCCTAATGAGATGTTGGAGTAAAAGAGAGGTCAGAAGTCAGATCAATTCATTATAATTAGTCAATAGAAAAATTAAAGGACACAAAGCTCACCGAGAAGATACAGAGGGCACAAAGTACATCTCTCTGTGGTCTCTGTGTCTCCTTCATGGTCTCTGTGTCCTAAAAAGCAACTACATTAAAACTTAATTAATAAAATTTAAAAGTCAGGATTTAACCCTAGATGGATTTATGAAGTATGATTTAAAATTTATGATTTATGATTGAGTCCAAACTACTCAATCACCTCCACATAAGCCCCATGCACCCATTCATCCGCACCAATACGCAGCCATTTTTCCTTCGTCTCAAAAATCTCCATTAAAGCACCATCTTGTAATTTCTTAACAATCCGATGATTTGTCCCAGGGCCTTTTCGGACATTCAAAAATCCAGCATCCACCACTCTACCCGTTTTAACTTCTATCACTTTGATCAAACTATGGTAAGCAAATTTATTATCATCTAGCTGATACCATTTTCCGACTTTATTTTCAATAACGACATCTGTACCATCTGGAATAGTTTCCACCACAGGAAAGCGCATGCCTGGCCCAGAACGAACATTCAAGCCAGTAGGATCTTCTACGATGCCTCTTTTTTGGGTAAAGGTAATTTCTACATAATGTTTATGTACCCAATTCTCATCTTCAATACGATACCAGTTCCCAACTTGCTCATAAATTTCTACTTTTTCATCTTGATTCAGCACTTTAATAATGGAATATTGAATCCCCGGTCCTTTTCGAACATTTAAATCATTCGTATTAATTAAGCCCTGTTTAACAGGATGTTCGATTTGGTAAGACAATCCAGCATTGACATCTCTTTTAAAGGCCTGCCACTCCTTCTCCTCAATCATCATTCGAGGGCACAATTTCCCTGTTATATCATAATGTCGATATAATTCATTGATGGTAAAATTGTATTTATTCAATAAATATTGAGCTAATTCAACAGAGTTTTGGTAGGTTTTATCCCAATCTCCGTCCATATTGACGCACATTTCAAAACCAATGGTAAAAAAGTTAGGTGTTAACCGACCTTCTAAAATTTCTTTCCCAATAGGTTTATACGTTTTTGCCCCAACATGATAGCCGACTTCGCTGTCAGGTAAACATTGAATAATGGAATGGTCATCTACAATATAATGGGCGGAAGCTTTTCTAGGCGTGGTATTGAAATAATTTCGATTGGCTCTGGCATTGGCACCCCAACCGGGGTTTGCCGTCCAATGAGCAATAATACCCTTTAATTTTCGGATAGAATAAAACTGTCGATTTCTTAATGCAGGTCGATTGTGATTAGTCAAATACGCTTTGGTAATTGGAAGCATTGTGTCGTTTCTTTTCGTTTTCTCAATAATAATCAAATGTAGGGAAATAAAGGGAAGGTTGCAAGGTTACTAGGTCGAAAGGTTAAAAGGTTTGTCCTATTTCACTTCTTTTTCACCTTATTACCTCGTTACCTTGCAACCTGATTACCTTGTTACCTCGCTACCTTATTTATACCTTTGCGAAATGAGAATAGACATTGTATCGGTACAGCCTAATTTGCTTAGAAGCCCATTGGAACATTCCATTATGAAACGGGCGCAAGATAAAGGCTTATTGGAAGTCGTTGTCCACGACTTAAAGGATTTTGGTTTAGGTAAAAATCGACAAGTAGACGATTATCAATATGGTGGTGGTGCAGGCATGGTCATGATGTGTGAACCCATTGCTACTTGCTTTGACCAACTCATGGCTCAAAGAAAATACGATGAAATCATTTACTTGACCCCTGATGGTACCCGCTTAAATCAATCGATGTCGAATAGATTATCACTCTACGATAATCTGCTCTTACTTTGCGGACATTATAAAGGCGTAGATGAACGCATCCGACAGGATTATATCACGATGGATATTTCCATTGGCGATTTTGTCTTATCTGGTGGAGAGTTACCCGCCGCAGTATTGGTCGATTCTATCGGGCGATTAATTCCAGGCGTCTTAAATGATGAAACTTCCGCGCTATTTGATTCTTTCCAAGATGATTTATTAGCGCCCCCCGTTTATACCAGACCAGCCAATTTTAGAGGAAAAAAAGTACCCGACATTTTATTAAGTGGACATGCTAAAAAAATTGACAATTGGCGAGAAGAACAATCTTTTCAACGAACGAAAGATCGCCGTCCTGATTTGTTGGACAAATGATTTTAATGATGACCGATGACCGATGAATGATGAATTCGGCAAAATTGTAAATTTAAATTCCTGATTAATATTAACCCATTTTCAACAAAAACGAATAGTCCTCGTGCCTTAGGTACGTAACATGGGTAGCAAAAAATAAACGTATGAAAATTTATCATAATCCAAGATGTAGCAAAAGCAGACAAACCTTAAATTTATTAAAAGAGCAAGGGGTCGAACCAGAAGTTGTTTTGTATTTAAATACACCTCCAACTAGGGAAGAACTACAAACCCTTGTTCAACAACTCAATATAAAACCTTCTCAGTTATTGAGAAAAGGCGAAAAAATTTATAAAGAACAATTCAAAGGAAAAGACATTGCAGAAGCAGAATGGATTGAGATTATGATAGCGAATCCTAAACTAATAGAACGACCGATCGTTGTTAAAAATGGAAAAGCTGTTTTGGGTAGACCACCAGAAAATGTTTTAAGCCTACTATAATGTGACTTTTCACAAAATTTATTGGTCTTAAAAACGAACCTCTCTCTCAATTTATTGAACTTAAAAAATAGCTATTGCATAAAGTATTCTTTAGTATTGGCGGAAATATTGGTGATCGGCAAGCTAATTTGGTCAAAGCCATAACTGAGATTGGTCAAAGAGTTGGGAAAATCCTTGTCGCTTCTTCTATTTATGAAACCAAAGCTTGGGGGATTGAAAACCAACCTGATTTTCTCAATCAAGTTCTTTTGGTGGAAACAGCCTTAACTCCTTTAGCAACTTTAGAAACCATTTTAACGATAGAATTAGAAATGGGTAGAATTCGAGCCCAGAAATGGTATACTCGAATTATTGATATAGATTTATTATTCTTTGATGATCAAATTATTACTAGTCAACAATTAACCATTCCCCATCCTTTTTTAGCCAAAAGAAATTTTGTTTTAGCTCCTTTAGCTGAAATTGCCCCTGATTTTATTCATCCAGTTTTGCAAAAATCTATTAAAGCTTTATATCTAGATTCAAAAGATCCATTAAAAGTTTGGGCTTTAGAAAGTAGTCTTTCTTAAAATAGCGTCTTAAATTGGATTGTGATACCCGTCTAGTCTCTAATCTCTCACCTCATTTACGCTAAATAAGTCCCATTCTTTTCCAAACGAACCAACTTCTGTCGATACAAACTACCCAAGGCTTTCTTAAAAGATTTTTTACTCATCTCCATTTTAGCCATAATTTCTTCTGGACGGCTTTTATCCGTCAAAGTCATATAGCCGCCATTCATTTGTAGATAGTCCAAAATTCTAATAGCACTAGGTTCTATATTTGCCAATCCTTGCGCTTGCAAACTCACATCCAAGCGATTATCTTCCCTGACTTTTTTGATATAGCCCTTTATCTGATCCCCTAATTCTAGATTTTGGAAGATTTCATTTCTATAAATTAACCCTCTATGTTTGTTATTTACAATCACATTAACCCCTAAATCAGTTGGGTCTGCAATTAGTAAATTGACCTGTTCTCCTTCTTTAACCGTTAATTCCTCATTGCTTAAATACTTAAAAATTTTGGCAGAAGCCACCAATCTATCCGATTCATCATCATTATAAAGATAGACTATATATTCATTGCCTACCTTCATTTTGAGGTTCTGTTCTTTGAATGGCACAAATAAATCCTTCTCTAAGCCCCAATCTAAGAAAGCACCAATCCCAGAAACATGCACACATTCCAAACAAGCAAATTCATGCAATTGAATCCTAGGTTTGATGGTTGTGGCAATAATTCGGTCTTCCGAATCAGTATAAACAAACACCGAAATTTCATCTTCCAATTTCAAGCTGTTCGGAATATATTTATTCGGCAATAAGACTTCGTCTCCTGCTTCATCTTCTAGATAAATACCCTGTAATAATTGTCGCTTTGCTGTTAACTTGGTATAAGTGCCTAATGGAATCATTGTTTAAAACTATGAATGATGAATGATGAACGATAAAAATTTAAAATTATCTCCCTTCCTACCTAGTGCATCGTTAAATTAAAACCTCATTTTAAGTAACTCATTTCCTTTAGTGGCTCGACCAAATCGTTTCGTTTCCCCATCTTCTACGTGTAGCACATTTGATTGCTTTGGAAATAATTCCATAAAATAAGTGGCTTCTATTTGTGCGGACTCCCAATTTATGGGGCAATCCATTTGAAAAGTTAGTTGGTAAACCTCTTCTGTAGGTTCACAATTACTTAAGTAAAAACTAGTCGCTACTCCATTAATGGTGCAAATAAACTGTTTTTTAAAATAGTGATTGATATAATCTTCGTAATCTGTACAAAAAGTCTCTTTTTCTCGAATAGCTTCATAACCAAATTTATTTCGTAACACGCTTTTTAAATCATCTTTAAAGACTCGCATATGTATCTTAGCAGTCGTTCCGCCTGTTTCGTGGTCAATTTTTACTACACTTATATAGATGGCATGATCCGCAGGAATATCTAACATTTTAAATGCCATGCAATTAATCAGTAGTAATACAAAACAAATCCTCTTGAGCAACATATAGCCTTTTTTGCAAAAATACGGCAAATAAGTGTGTAATTTTCAATTTTCAATTTCAAATTTTCAATTTTCAATCTTTTCGGCAATAGACTTGGATTAAAATTGAGGTTGAATTTGATTTTGAGGTTGAATTTAAGGTTGATCTATTCTGGTATGGAATTAGTTGTGCAAATCATAAGGATTTACAAGTAAAATTCCTACATTTAAGCCTTGATTTAAACTACACACATCAAAATATACTATTGAGTGAAACTGACTAAAGAATGGCTCAAAGAGGCTGCCACTACTTCTAGTCTCTACAAAGGAGATGATTTATACGAAGAAGTAGGCGAATTAAAAAAAGAGCAAAATAAATATACGGCCATTGTTTTTGGCGAAGTTATTTTCGATGTCCAAATCGAAGAAAATGAAGTAGATATTGACTGCTTTTGTACTTGTGATTTTGATACAGGTGGCTTATGTCCACACGCAGTTGCGGTTTGTCTGAATATATTAGATGAACAATATCAAGAGATAGACTTTGAAACCAAAGCGGATTTGGAAGAAACGGTGGAAATTATTGATTATCGTTTAAAAGATGGTAAGAATTTTTACCAAAATGTGTTCAAGACAGCAACCGAAAATACCCAAGATAATTTTTTACAACAACTTTTCGAAAACAACGAATTCCTGCGCAAAAACTTCCTAGAGTTACAGCAAAACAATGAAAAATATAATGTCTCCATAGACATTACCAGCCTTCGCAAAAATATATTTAATCAATTATTATCCGTAGACTTTTCTGACCAAGAAGATGTTATCGACTTTCCTTTAAATGGACAGAAAAAATTAGTTAGTAATACGCTTTTAAAAGAAGAAAAAGCCATTGAACAAATCGAACAAGTCCTCAATCCTTATGGAGAAAAAGCCTTAGATTTTTTAGCCAACGGACAATTAACAAATGCCTTAATGGTCTATTTAGGCATGTTTGAAGCAAGTTTTGGCCTACCAGAACCAGAATGGGAAGAAGAACCTTTAATTGATGATTTTGAGGCAGAAACGATCACTATTTGTCAAAATTGGCAAGAAACCATTATAGAAGAAATCCAAGATACCGCCCTTGAAGCGGAGCAAATTAAACGTTGTATTGACCTAATCTTTGATCGGTGGCAATTACATCATACGGATAAATCATTGACGGATGTCTATTATGATTTCAAGTTTTTTGAGCCTTTTTTATTGGCTATTTTAACTCCTGCTACTGCACAATATTTAAAAGATTTATTGGCAAAAAATCAATTAATCAATTATCAAACTGCTCAAATTTCTTTGCATTGTGCTGCTTTATTAAAAGAAGAAGATTGGTGGTTAGAAATAGCAGAAAATTTTGCAGGTAATGATCCTCAAATAGCGGAGAAATTAATGCAATTTTATCATCAATTAGATCAAACGGATGACTTTTATCGAATTGCTCGATACACTTTTGATTTATTTCCTGATAAACTAGCTAATTTTTTATTAAAGTACATTCATCCCAAAGTTGACAAACCGTTTTATATTGAGTTATTAAAATATTATGCGCATAAAAAACAGGATTTAGAGGCATTTAAAGAACTCAGAGAATTTATTTCTCCCGAAGAAAAAGAGGTTTTTATCCAGAATAATGCTACTAATCCTACATTTTACAGCAAATTGCTAGCCGCTGAATTACGATTCACCGAAATTTTAGAATTAGCCAAAGTACAAAAAAATACTTGGGAATTTAATGAATTGGTTCGCCCTATTCTTACTATTTATCCAAGAGACATTTTTGAAATGCATGTCAAACGAACTATTGAAAATTTGACGCTACATGCCACTACTAGACTAGATTATCGAAGAATCTGTAAAAATCTAGTCGCCATTAAAGAGATTAAAGGCTATGACGATACGCGCAAAGAATTCATTAAGCGATTAAAAAAACAATTTAAACATCGCCTTGAATTCTTAGAAGAATTAACAGCCGTCGGATTTTAAATTTGAAGTTAAAGTTGCCCTTGGAGTTGAAGTTTATTTAGTATCTTCGCCCCCAGAAAATTATTCATTAAAATTTTGAAAACTACACAACCGTGATTGACTACTCTGATGCGTACATCAACAAACTAATCGTTCATAAAATTGGCAATAAATCACATGATGAAGGCATCGTCGTCTCTGATGAATTGGTCTTCCCTAATGAAGCCTTGAGGAATGTCTTAATGGATTATTTTTTAAAACCATTTACAAAAGTTACTGAAACTTACCACTTTGTCCATAATGTAGATATTGGCTATAATGTAGTCAACGATTTAGCCAAATTTGTCTTTAAAGATCAGAATGATTTTAAAGCACGATCCGTAGATATTTTACGGCATTTATACGACCAATCCAATCATCCACATATTAAGTCAGGCGATTTATTTATTGTCCTTTTCGGTGATGTGGTCGTTAATGGAGAATTAGTCGATACAATTGGGGTTTTTAAGTCAGAAGACAGGCTACCTTTTTTAGATATCGTCCAACAAGAAGATAATTTAGAAGTGGTCAAACAATTAGGGATCAGCATTAAAAAATTAGATAAAGGTTGTTTAATTTTTAATACGGATTTAGACAATGGCGCAAGAGTCTTAAGTGTCGATACCAACAGTTACGATACCGAATATTGGTTAACTTATTTTCTAAATGTCGATTATATCAGAGACAGCAATTTTGAAACGCGTGCTTATTTAGAAATGTGTCGGTCTTTCTCCGAAGAAGTCATCAAAGAAAAGGAAAGTAAAAAGGAGCAAATTGACTTTTTGAACCAGTCTATCGCTTATTTTGATGAAAATGATATGTTACTCGATAACGATTTCAAACATTCTGTTTTCGAGGACGAAGTACTAAAAGAAGAGTTCGCCAATTTCAAAACAGAATATGAAAATGACCACGGTTTAGTACTAGCAGAAACCTTCGATATTTCTCCCGTTGTGCTTAAAAAACAGAAACAACAAATCAAAAATTACATTAAATTAGATACCAATATTCAGATTAGATTAGATTTCCGTAATCCTGATTCTAGTAGGGAATTTATCGAAAAGGGCTTTGATGAAGAAAAGAAAATGTATTATTATAAGGTCTTTTTTAATGAAGAAGTAGATTAGAAATAAAAAAGCGTCCTTGCCGCACCTGCTTAATAGCGTTTAAATTAGATTAATTAAAAAGGAGATCAAAAGACAATTTTGGTCTCCTTTTTAATTAATCCAATAACTGCACTCTTTCCTTCCTTTCCATTCAACGGCATAAATGTATCAATTATCACAAATATGGGCTAACTCCCAATAAATCCGAACGTCTTCCCAAGGATTCCGAACACCTTCCCGACGATTCCGAACATCAAAAGATTGACTTTACGATAGGTTTGCAGCAGTAAATCCTATTAAAACTATTTATTCATTTTTAATTTATTCAATTATGAAAAAAATACTCAAAGTCACCTTTATGCTCTTGGTAATAGGGCTATTCTCCTATGAGGCAATGGCACAAACTTATCGTACCTCATCCAGAGATACTTTTGATCGTTCCGTTCCTTATTCGCCCAGATTTGAAGCCCCCATCCCGCATCCTGTGCAAAACTCCTTAGCGAAATTAAAATTAGATACCTTCTTACTCCGTAATGAAAAGAAAAAACCCAATATTGTCTGGATCATTATTGATGATATGGGATACGGGGATTTAGGATGCTACGGAGGAGGAAAAGCGCTTGGTGCGGAAACCAATTTTATAGATTCTATTGCATCTGAAGGGCTAAGATTAACTTCGTGTTATTCCCAACAAACTTGTACACCGACTAGATCTGCTATTTTGACAGGTAGGCTTCCAATGAGAACAGGGTTGACCCGCCCTATTCTTGCAGGTGATAAGCTTGTTGGGCCTAATACCTGGGAGTCAGAAGCTTGCCTAGCTAAAGTATTATCCGATTCTGGCTATTATACAATGCTCACAGGAAAATGGCATATTGGAGAAGTGGCAGGAATGCAACCATCTGATACTGCAGTTGGGTTTAATGAATTCTATGGCTATTTTCCTGCGCAAAAAGAAATTTCGCAAGATTATGATCCTAGACGATATCCTGACCTTGTAGCAGAAAACGATATAGAGTTATTTAACGCTTTCCAACCTATCAAGCCAACGAATTACCTAACTCATGGCTATAATGGAGTTCCAGGTCAATCAGATGGAACTACAGAATTAGCTGCTATCACTAGTACAGAGGATATGGGTAGAGCTGATGCGGTCTTAGTAGATCATACCGTTAAGAGAATTCGTTCTTTAAGTCGAAATAATCCCGACCAACCTTTCTTCATAGAACATTGTTTTATGAAAGTACATGCAGATAATTTTGATAATCCAGATTATGGTGCATTAAGTGACGCAAAATATCCTTATAGAAATGCCGTAGTTGAGGTGGACAATCATGTTCGAACGATCATTGAGACTTTAAAAGAAGAAAATCAATTAGAAAATACGTTTATTTTTATTACTTCTGACAATGGGCCACAAATGGATTCTTGGCCAGATAGTGGCTACACCCCTTTTAGAGGTGCTAAAGGAACTACTTGGGAAGGTGGTGTAAGAATTCCTGGTATTGCGTATTGGCCTGGTATGATTAAGCCAGGTAGAGTAAGCGATGGTGTTTTTGATTTGATGGATTTATATGGTACCAGTTTAACTTTAGCTGGAATAGATACAAGTGCTTTGGTAGACACTAATTATTACGATTACGTTGACCAATCTAGTTTCTTGTTTACTGATGAAGGACTCTCAAATCGAGAATCTATTTATTTCTGGTGGGGTACACACTTAATGGGAATCAGAATGCGACAGTATAAATTGCACAATCAAATTATTGAGGCAGAAGCACCGAATATGTTTATCGATTATGCGACTATCAAAAATGTAGGGATCAATCCATGGTTATTTAACCTCTATATCGACCCTAAGGAATCCATGCCCGTAGGACATCGACTAAATGCTTGGGGACCAACCATTGGCCGTAAACTAAAAGCACATGGCGCCACTTTTACAACTTATCCGCCTAAGGATATTGGTTTAAGTCAATAAAATAGGTGCGATGAAGTTGTAAAATTGACAAACCAATATCTCAGGAAATCGACAATTTTATCAAATCTGTTAACATTTTTGACTTAAAAAATCACCCCGTAGCTTCCAGTTATAGGGTGATTTACGTATCAACTACTTTTTCGTTTTGAAAACACCTTCCGCTATCCACTTCCTTCTATTAGTTATCTAAGAAATAATTTCCACAACCAAGCATTCGTTTGCACACGTTTCTAAATCCATAGGCTAACTCATTCGTGGGGAAATTAAATCCGTGGGGAAATTAAATTCGTGGGGAATCCCAACCCTATTTTGAGGAAATTCTGAAGAATCACCAATCCTACCCAACAAACAAAAAATAATTGGTAGATTTAACCTTCCGAAATCAACTATTCCTTATTTAAAAATTAATAACTATGACTGTAAAAAATTACCTCGTATGCCTTTTGGTGTTCGTTAGTTTTAATCTAACCGCACAGAAAAAGGACAATAATCCAATGTCCGAAGCGACCTTCAAAAATCTAAAACTAAGAAATGTAGGTCCAGCTTTTACCTCTGGTCGAATTGCAGATATTGCTATCCATCCCAATGATGACAATGTTTGGTATGTCGCAGTAGGTTCTGGTGGCGTATGGAAAACAGAAAATGCAGGCACGACTTGGCAGCCCATTTTTGATGACCAACCTTCCTACTCTACTGGTTGCATCACTTTAGACCCTAGCAATCCACATACGGTTTGGTTAGGAACGGGGGAAAATGTTGGTGGTAGACACGTAGGATTTGGAGATGGCATTTATAGAAGTCCCGATGACGGAAAAACTTGGACAAATATGGGCTTAAAGAAATCAGAGCACATCTCTAAGATTATTGTCCATCCCGATAATTCTAATATTATTTGGGTCGCAGTACAAGGGCCACTTTGGAGCAAGGGCGGAGAAAGAGGTTTATACAAAAGTATAGATGGTGGCAAAAATTGGAAAAAGACTTTGGGTGACGCAGAATGGACAGGCGTAACAGATATAGTCATTGATCCTAGAGATCCAAATTTATTATATGCGGCTACTTGGCAAAGACATCGAACTGTTGCTGCTTATTTAGGCGGTGGCCCAAAATCTGGTATTCATAGAAGTTTGGATGGTGGCGAAACTTGGGAACAATTAGTTACTGGTTTACCAAAAGGGAAAATGGGAAAAATTGGCATCGCCATTTCTCCCCAACAACCTGATATTTTATATGCAGCGATTGAGCTAAATCGGACAAAAGGCGCAGTTTATCGCTCTTCCAACCGAGGTGCTTCTTGGGAAAAACGTTCTGATGCTGTTTCAGGTGCAACAGGGCCACATTATTACCAAGAATTATATGCTTGTCCGCATAATTTTGACCGATTGTATTTAATGGATGTCCGAATTCAAATTTCTGATGATGGCGGTAAGAATTTTAGTAGACTACCTGAAAATCTAAAACACTCTGACAACCATGCCATTGCTTTTAGAGCAGACGATCCAGATTATTTATTAGTTGGTTCAGATGGAGGTTTATATGAAAGTTTAGACGGCACCAAAACATGGCGGTTTTTTAATAATATGCCCATTACGCAATATTATAAAGTAGCCGTAGATGACCGAGAGCCGTTTTACCATATTTTTGGTGGCACACAAGACAATGGTTCGCATGGCGGCCCTTCTAGAACAGATAATCAACATGGTATTCGAAATGCAGATTGGTATAAGACATTAGGTGCAGATGGACATCAATCGGCAGTAGAACCTGGTAATCCTGATATCGGATATGCAGAATCTCAAAGAGGCGGCATGCATCGGATTGATAGAATTACAGGCGAACAAGTGTTTATCCAACCTCAACCGAGTGCTGGCGAACCTTACGAAAGATTTAATTGGGATGCACCGATTATTGTTAGCCCACATAATCCAACTAAGATTTATTTTGCGTCTTACCGAGTTTGGGCTTCTGATAATCGAGGTGATAGTTGGACCGCTATTTCTGGCGATTTAACAAAAGGAAAAAGCGATCGAGCAAGATTACCAATTATGGGTAAAACTCAAGGTTGGGATAATAGTTGGGATTTAGCCGCTATGTCAGATTATAGTACGATTACCTCTTTGGCAGAATCGCCGAAACAGGCAGGCTTAGTCTACGCAGGAACAGATGATGGCATTATTC
Organism: Saprospiraceae bacterium; assembly: GCA_965277445.1. Classification (GTDB taxonomy): domain Bacteria; phylum Bacteroidota; class Bacteroidia; order Chitinophagales; family Saprospiraceae; genus JAFMDF01. The sequence goes on from CBDICY010000013.1 coordinate 3,211,304, forward strand.
AAGTAACGGAAGATGGTGGGCAAAATTGGCGTAAAATTGATGTAGGTACTATTTCGGGTGTTCCAACGGATGCTTTTGTGAATGACATTAAAGCGGATATGTTTGATGCCAATACCGTTTACGCAGCTTTGGACAATCATAAAAACGGAGATTTCAAACCGTATTTAATCAAGAGTACCAATAGAGGAAAAACTTGGGCCTCTATTAGTGGTAATATACCAGATAGAACCTTGGTTTGGCGAATGGTACAAGACCATGTTCAACCAAATTTATTATTTGCAGCCACAGAAGTTGGTATTTATTTCACCGTTAATGGTGGTCAAAAATGGTTAAAATTAGCAGGTTCGCCAACGATTCCTTTTAGAGATTTAGTCATCCAAAAGCGAGAAAATGATTTAGTAGGCGCTTCTTTTGGTCGTAGCTTCTTCATCTTAGATGACTATAGCCCATTACGAGAAATTTCTACAGAAACTTTACAAAAAGAGGTCGTCTTATTTAAACCAAAAAAGGCGTTACATTATATTCCTAAGTCCATTATTGGGTCTTATGGTGCACAAGAATATATCGCACCCAATCCTGATTTCGGCGCTACTTTTACTTATTATTTAAAAGCTGGTTTAGGAAAAGATAAAAAATCGGATAAAGATGCTTTCCCAAGTTGGGAAGAATTAGATGCCAAAAAACGAGCAGAAAAACCAGCCATTTTATTAACCGTTAAAGATGCAACTGGACAAGTTGTTCGACAAATAAATGGTAAAACTGGCAAAGGAATCCATCGAGTGAATTGGGATTTAAGACATGCTTCAAAAGGCATCGTTCGATTGAAGCAAGAAAGTAATCGAGGTCGTGGTAGAAGAAATAGAGGCGGTTTTATGGCAACTACAGGCACTTATACCGTAACATTATCTAAAAAAGTAGATGGCGTCATTACCCAATTAGCAGAACCGCAGACTTTTGAAGTTGTTCCATTAAGGAAAGGGGCTTTACCAACTCAATCGAATGCAGATATAACCGCATTCCAAAAAGAAATGGAAGCGATTATGACCGATGTTTCCGCCACTTCTTTGCAATTAACGAATAGTAGGAATAAAGTAAAAGCCATGCAAACTGCTTTAACTCGTTCCAACGGAGATATCACCAAATTATCCAAAGATATTTATGCTGCTAAAGTTGCCTTGAATGAATTGGATATCGCCTTAAATGGAAATAGTGCCAAGGGAGAAATTGGAGCTAGAGCGCCTGCTACCATCCAAAGTAGAATGTTTGTTGGTTTCCGTGGCTTGCGTACCTCTTATGGACCAACGCCTATGCATAAGGAAAGTGTCAAAATTGCTAGAACAGAGTTGCAGGCACTTCAAGGAAAGTTAGCGACCATCGTTGATACGACTTTACCTAACTTAATGAAAGGTTTACAAGCAGTTGGTGCACCGATGATTGAGGGGCAGACTTCCTCAAATAATTAATAAACAGAGGTTGTTTAAAAGGTCAAAGTGCTAGTAATAATCAAATAAATTGGGCCTTCAATTTTCAGCTACTTTATAACCACGAAGTGGTTGAACTTGAATAGCCCCGTATGAAAATGCGGGGAAATTGCGATTATTCCCACACCCCCCAACTCTGAAAGAGTTGAACATGAAAATATAACAAGTTCATGTTCAATCCCTTCAGGATTGAGGGGTGCTCTTCAGCTTCCCCCCCGCATTTGCATACGGGGTTATTGATGTTTAATCCTTTCAGGATTTTTAAATAGGAAAAGCAAGGGAAAAATTACAGTCCTAATAAACCTGCCCATTCCAGTTAGGCAACGTTGGCGATTACATTAGACTTATTCTTTTACACACCCAATTACACAATCTAACTTCACTATTAATAAAAATTAAATTTATGAAAAAATACACCTTTATCTTATTCGCCTTTTTATGTTGTTTCAGTTGTAAAAATGAATCTACGCTTACTTCTACGCCAGCAGCAGATCTGGTAAAAGAAGTAATTCCACAAAAAAGAGCCGCCTATGCGATGGCAATTCACGGTGGCGCAGGGACGATTCTAAAAGCAAACATGACCCCTGAAAAGGAAGCGGCATTCACCGCCAAATTAAATGAAGCATTAGATGCAGGCGAAACCATTCTAAAAAATGGTGGCACAGCAATGGATGCAGTCGTAGCAACCATTAATGTCATGGAAAACTCCCCGCTTTTCAATGCAGGAAAAGGAGCGGTTTTTACCAATCAGGGCACAAACGAATTAGATGCTTCTTTTATGGATGGAAAAACTTTAAATGCAGGCGCCATTAGTGGCGTAACCAATATTAAAAACCCAATTAATGCCGCTAGAGCCGTTTTAGAAAAGTCCAATCATGTGATGTTATCAGGACCAGGCGCAGAAAAATTTGCCAAAGAACAAGGGTTAGAAATCGTTGACCCTAAATATTTTTGGACGCAACATCGTTGGGATGCTTTAGAAAGTGCCAAAGCAAAAGAAATGCAATTAGGCTACCATGACCAATTAGAATTTAATGATTGGAAATATGGTACCGTTGGCTGTGCTGCCTTAGACAAAGAGGGGAATTTAGCGGCTGGCACCTCTACTGGCGGGATGACCAATAAACGATTTAATCGAATCGGAGATGCGCCAATTATTGGTGCAGGTTGCTATGCCAATAATAATACTTGTGCGATTTCTAGTACCGGTCATGGGGAATTTTTTATTCGATATGCGGTGGCGCATGATATTTCTGCTCGCATGGCTTATTTAAAAGAAGATCTTTCTACGGCGGCTAATCATGTGGTGAATAAGACTTTGGTGGATGCTGGAGGTAGTGGCGGTATTATTTCTGTTGATAAATATGGGAATGTGGCGATGCCGCATAATACGCCTGGGATGTATCGAGGGTATGCTAAGCCGAATGATCGTGGGGTTTTTATTTATGGGGAATAACGATTAGGTTATTAATGGGTATAGAAAAGGGCTTCAAATTATGGTTTTGAAGCCCTTTTTGGGTTTTATTTCTGACACTTTAACATATCCGAAATTCTTTTGGAAAAAAATGTATTCCAATATTATCGTCAACTAAAAATTTCAATTAAAATTGAACAGTTGGTAGAGAAAGGTTCAGTTTAAAATAATAGGAACTTTTTATATTTAATTTATGTATAATGCAATATCTTAATTATCAAATTATTACCATGAATATTTACGAACAAAAGAAGATAAATTTTTTTACTGAATTACATCCCGACGCTACTAATCTTTTTGGAAAAGACCTTTGGGATGCAACTAGAGGTCAATACAGTATTATTCACCCAAAAGGAGGTAAACCAATTTTTTGTAAACTGCATAAAGAACTAAGTATAAATGACAACCAAAAACACCATAATTGTTTAGCTTGTAATTTATCTGAAAGCATCAAATATCTTGGAAAATTTTTAAACAACGGAGTGATTGAGGAAGATTTTGAATATAGTTATTCAATGTTCATTCTATTACTTCATCTACAAACGGAAAAATTTTTTACGCTATTTACATTCCTTGGTATTACAAGGAAATACCAATCTAAAAACTGGGAAGTGCTTAGTAGAATAAATAGGTGGGCTAATTTCATAAAACATCCAAAAGGTTTTTTGTTTAGTCACCATCCAAAGATGCTGATTAGCAAAACTCAAATTCTGGAAAACGAAAGGGCTGGAATTAAGGAATTAAATTATAAAAATTTTATCTCAAAGTATTATACAAATGAGAACGCTGACAATTTTTATAATAGCATAAATTTAATAAAAGGGAAAAAAAATATAGTTTTAATTGTGGACTCTCCTATTTACCTTATGGGAGATTTTGCGAAATTTTGCGAAGAAATAATTAAGATAATTGCAGAAAATAGCTTTTTCCGAAATCAATTAATTGAAAATACAACGATAGAAGATTATTGGAGTATTGAAGGTTAAACCTTCTAGTAAGCAGGCGTTCAGAAATAGAAAAAGGACTGCCCCGAAATAACCGCAGTCTTTTTTTATCGTTTTCAACACTATGTAATCCCAACAGTCGGGTAGGAAATATTGTAATTATTAATTTCTTACGCCTTTGTCTTTGATTTTTTTAATATCCCAACTCTTCCACCTTGACTAAAAACAATAGTAATCTTACTTGGTAATGTCTCTAAATCAAGTTCCTTAACAGCTTTAACTGAATTATTGTGCTTAATAGAAATGTCTTTTAACTCTATGAGCCTATTATTATCATCGTTATCTTTTTTTAGAGCTAATTGAGAATCGACTTTTACTTTATCCTTTTCTCCTCCTCTTGTTAGTCGTGTATTATTTCTATTAAAAGAGTGTCGAGATAGATGATAAAATCCTTTGAATTCACCATTAGACATCAGATTTATTGAATAATATTCAAAGCTCACTTTTTTACATACTTCTTCGCATTCCTCTGCTCCACACTCTTTTTTACTTTCTCGAAATCCTTTAATTATATTCTTTGAAATTATATCTAACCTAGTTTCTGTTTCCTCTGGTTGGAATTCAAATGAAATAGTAATTTTTTTTGACATTTAATTTTTTGTTTTTTAATTAATTTAAATTAAGTTATTTGTTTATACAATAAGTGTACCATGGGTAAATAATATTTTATAAATACAAAATGTCCAACTACTTACACATTAAGTACATTTCTGTCAGACTACACATTATCTATTAAAAGGTTCCATTTTTTAAGTGCTAGCGGTACAAGATGATTAAAAATTTCTCGAATTTATGAGAGAAAAATTGATGCTCAAAAAAGTTGGCCATTTACTCCTTCTTATGTAGCTGTACCCAAAAAAGAAAATTGCATAAAAAATGGCAAGCATTTTATCATAAAACCCTTGCCAAATCATTTAAAGATTAATCAAAAAACCTAAAAAATATAGGTATAAAACTAAACAGATAGTAAACTACGGGTTTAATTTTTTTAAAGAATCCTAGAATGGTGTTAAGAAATTTGATGATTTTAAAAACCCATTTAGCTCCTTTCAAAGCATAGGAATAGCACCGAAAGAAACGCTCTTTCATTTTCATTCTCATTTTTTTATTTTTCTATTTTAAAAAAGAGAAAATTAAGAGGATAGGAAAGAGTGCTGAATTCCTTCCAATACCTCTAATTTTCTTTAACAATCACAAATATAATATATATCAATGGGTAGTTAGCGAACTTTTTAAACTTTTTTATTAAAAAAATAAAATAAACAACAAAAAGTATACTTTTTATTTCGTAATGCGAAATAAAAAGTATACTTTTGTCCTGCTGAATTCCTTCTAATACCTAAAATAAAGAGTGGTAAATGTAAAAACTTACTGCCCTTTATTTTCTGAATTTCAATATGTAAAGTATATTCTTTCTTTCCAAAAAAATGATTTAAGCCATTGAACAATATGCGCCAAACTGTTCAATCCTCCGCAAAAACACCTTTTCTATTCCTGCTTACTCTATTGATAATCAAATATTTACCTATTTCCATTTTATAGCCACCTTGTACATATTTCAACATTTCTAGTAAAAATTTTAATACTAAATAACCTTGCTTTTTTAAGTCAATTCTAGCTTATGCTTAATATGGATGTAAAGTCTTATGTTTATATCATTCTCTCCAATTATTACTAAAAATCTATAATTTTATATTTGCATTTATAACTTAGTCACAGACCATAAGCCGTATTTTCAATCACCCTATTTTTTCATTAAAATCAATGACAAAACATTACTTTATCACTAAAGCAAAATATTGCACAGCAAAGTATTTTAAAAATGTATCTCGCACCATACCACTAATTACGCTACAATCAAATTTACCTCACCAACTTATTAGGATATAAATACTAATTCCGCTAGGAAAAAAGTCAAACAAATAGTAACTTGCGAATTTTCGCTTATTAATTAATCATTCATATAACTAGCGTAAGTTTTTGAGACAAAAGGCGAATAAAATCGTCGATACAGCTAGCAAATAAAGCATAAAATGGCAGATACTTCAATGTGGACGGGGTCCGATAAATATTTATGTGATGCAGAATTAGCACAGGCATTTCACATGTCAAGAGTGTTAGGCATGCCTTTATTGATGGAAGGAGAACCGGGAACTGGAAAAACAGAATTACCGATTCAATTTTCAAAAGATAATAACATCGACTTGTTTGTGTATCCTGTAGGGTCTAAAAGTACGGTGGAGCAATTTGTCGCCAAATTTGACCACGTAAAATATTTAAGAGATTCTCAGGTTGAGGTATTGAATGCACAGCGGGAAGGAATAGCTAGTAAATTGAGCACAGGTGGTAGAAGTACGGAAAATTTGGATGATTATGTCATGATGGGTCCAGGGGCAAAAGCTTTTTCTATGCCTAATTCTGTGTTATTGATTGATGAAATTGATAAAGCACCCAGAGAATTTCCGAATGATTTATTATATGCGTTAAGTCATAGAAAATTCATCTTACCAGAATCAGGCAAAGAAATTTCGATTAGTGAAGAAGATATGCCTGCTATTGTGATTACGAGTAATAGAGAACAAGAATTACCTACTGCCTTTAAAGGTCGGTGTATTTATCACTATATCTCTTTTCCATCTCCAGAAATGATGTTGCAAATTGTGCATAAGCACTACCCGTCTGCGGATGCAGAAATTGTACAAAAAGCCATCCAATTATTCTATCAAGTACGGCATTTAGGCTTAGAAAGAGCGCCAAGTACGAGAGAATTATTGAACTGGTTGAAGTATGTCAATACGTTCTCTAAAGATAAAGCCTTAGAAAAATTAGTCAAAATGGACGGCATGGGTGTTTTAATTAAAACTCAGGCGGACATGAAGATTTTAGAAAGAAATAAAGCGCAGCTTAAAATTTAATAATCGGTTGCCAGTTGCCTGTTGCCAGTTGCCTGTTTAGGGTTAACTGGCAACTGGTAACTGATAACTGGCAACTGGTCAACCATGTTTCCATCCTTACCACATACTTTCCGCAAACATAAACTGAACGCAGATGTTCGTACGCTTTTGCAATTACGCAGAGCGATGGACAAGGGCTTGGTCAATACTTTGGGTGATATTTATTTGACGCTCAAAGCATTAGTCACCAATGACCCGAAAGAATTTGGACCATTTACGGCGGCTTTCTATGAGTATTTTCTAGAAGTAGAAATCAAAAGTGGCGAGACTTTAGAAAGTGCTTTGGTACGCTCGGAGACTTTTCAGGAATGGAAAAAGAACTTGATGGACGAGGAAGATGATGGAAAGTTACCTGACATCAAAGAATTGGTAGACCGCTTTTTGGATGAAGTGCATATTAGTACGTATGATATTCAGAAGATCATTGATGCAAATGAAGTTTTAAGCAAAGATGACCCAAATCAAGTAGATTCTGCTAATGCCGATACAGACCCAGGACAACCGAATAAGCTAGATAAAATGGTGGACTATCGAAATATTTCGATGGAAGAACTAAAGCGTAGAATGGAAGCCGTTGCCAAGCAACAAAAAGGCAAGCATAATGGCGGCAGTCATTGGATTGGTTCTGGCGGAGTTTCGCCTTATGGAAATAATGGGGCAGCCCCAGGAGGTATTCGAGTTGGTGGCGGCGGCGGTGGAAAAATGGCTAGAAAGGTGGTGAATGATCGCCGATTTTATCCAGCAGATGCCAAAGCAATTTTAAAAGATGATAATATTGACGCTGCTTTAGCGGTCTTAAAAGGCATTGAAGACGAATCTGCTGAAGTCATTTTGGATATAGAAACGACGATTACCGAAGGGCTAAAACAAGGAGGTATTTTCTTACCTTACGAAAAAGAAAAAGTCAATAATAAGATTCAGGTCATTTTAATGATTGATAATGGCGGGATGTCGATGACGCCTTACATTCGAGCGGTACAAAAGCTGTTCGCAAAAATGAAAACTCGGTTTTCGCACGATTTAAAGACTTATTATTACCACAATACCATTTATAACGGGGCATATAAAGATGTCAGAAGAACGCAATTTGTACCCATCGAAAAGATTGCTGCTGAAAACAAAAACTATAGTTTATTTGTGATTGGCGATGCAGATATGGCGCCTTATGAATTAGGCAGAACTAGCATCGAATCTTGGGAAGTATTGACCAAAAAATACAAACGGATTGCTTGGTTAAATCCAATGGCAGAAAAATATTGGTATTCTTCTGATACGATTCCTGTTTTAAAAAGAGTGATGTCGATGTATCCGTTGACGCCAGAAGGGATTGAAAAGGCAGTTGCTAAGATGAATCAGAAACGGCGGTATAGCCGGAAGTAAAACAGTAGGCAGTTTGCGGTAGCAGTAGGCAGTAAACCCTGTTTTGCAATACTAGAATTTTGTAAAAGTAAAATCAGCCATATTACATCAACAGCTATCCGTGGTACTTTTCATCCGTGGTAAAATTCATCTAAAATATTTGTACGGTATATTATATTTGGATAGGAATATCCAAGCTACGGTAATTTCATTCGTGGGGAATAAGAATTCGTGGGGAAAATATTCGTAACAAGTGTTGAACCTTCCAAATCCAGCACTTAACTTTGAGGCATAGAAATTTCCTTATAATCCTTTGCCGACAAATAGCATGCAATATATAAAGACTATTCTTTTACTCTTTTTAGGTATTTCCCTAAATGCCCAAACAGAAAACCTTATCAACTACGAAGTCACCTTAATTGGTCCAAGTAATGTTGACCATCATCACCCTGCTCAAATAAATTATTACCTAGATTATTTTAATTTTTTAGAAGAAGAAGTAGACGTCTGGTTAAAAGAATTGAATGGTGAACTAAAAGTCATTAGAAAAAGAAATCGGAAGCGAATAGCCAACAAACGACCTATTAAATCCAAAGATTATCCAGCATGGAAAAAGAATAATGACATTATCAAGGATTTAGAACAGGACAAAATTTACATCCAAGCGTATATAGATTTATGGGAAAATTACAATTATGCTGCACCGGATTCTGTTACCCATGTTTTTATGAAGATCTTTGATGAAAATCTTTGTTTTGACTTAATTTCTAAAAAACTAGTTTTATCGCCTAAAGAATATCAGATTGCCACATACCAACCAGCGACAAATCTATTTATCTGGAAAGAATTTATTCCAAAAACTGGTTTTCAATGTCCAGAAGGATTTGAAACAAACGGAAGAAATTGTTGGCAAGAGTTGAGTCTCCCTATTGAAAATACAACACCACCTGTATTTCTAATCCAAAATAAATTAACCCGTTTACCCTTTCATCTAGATGGATTCAAACAAATTACTTGTCGGTAGCAGTAGGTCTAGGTTTTCTAAGTCGAATCAGCCCTTCTTGTACAACAGACGCCACTAATTTTCCTTCAACATTAAAGAAATTACCTCTATTAAATCCACGACTATTTGATGCCGCTGGACTATCTAAAGCATATAATAACCATTCATCCGCTCTAAAATCGTGATGAAACCACATGGCATGGTCTAAACTCGCCATTTGCATCAATTCTCTATTAAAATCAGCTCTATGGGGTAATAAGGAAGTACCCATTAAATTATAATCTGAGGCATAAGCCAACACCTCTTTATGGACTCTTGGATCATCACTTTTTATAATATCTTTCGCTTTTAACCAAATATGTCTAAAAGGACGCTTATTTTTTAAAGTAATTGGGTCAAATTTTTCGACGGGTCTAAATTCTATCGGACGATCTACATTATATCGCTTATGCATATTGGGCAATTCTTTCTTATATTTTGCCGCCCATTCTTTATCCGTAATCAGCGCATCTGGAGAAGGCACATTCGGCATAGAAATCTGATGTTCAAAGCCTTTTTCTGCTTTTTGAAAAGAAGCGGATAGATTAAAGATGGCTTTTCCTCTTTGTATGGCGACGACTCTTCTAGTAGTAAAACTTCTACCATCTCTAATTCGATCTACTTGAAAAATAATCGGAATAGAAATATCTCCACCCAAAATAAAATATCCGTGCAAAGAATGTAAAAAACGATCATTCGGCACCGTTCTACGTGCTGCGTGTACAGCTTGCGCCATTACTTGTCCGCCAAAAACCCTACCCCAAGGCGCTTGATAATTTTGTCCTCGATAAATATTTTCATCAATCTGCTCTAAATTCAATAAATCCAATAATGCTTTGGTCGATTTCATAGACAATGTACAACTCGTAATTTAATAAGACTAAAACCTCAAAGTTACGAATTCGTAAGCTATTATATGAAAAGATTGAACCAGAATTCCTGATTAAATAAAACAAACAAATTCAAAATAAAAAGAAAGCAAAAACTACCAGATTTCGGGCATAAACAAAGCAATAGTAGTTAGTTTTACTTAATAAGGACAAAAAATAGCAATGGTTTTATTATCTTCGGCGTAAATTTAAAAGGAATAGGTACTAGCCTTAATCAATCAGGTTTGGCCAATGGGGGCTTCAAATATATAATTTGCTCTAGAACGTCAGGCAAAAAATAATAAATATCCGTGTCCCTTAAATAATCCGTGGTATGGATTAGTACCACGGATTATTTAAGGGACACGGATATTAGGCGTTTTTGAGTAATAATATCAATTTTTTATCTGACTATCTATCCTTTTCTACTTTACTCATTCTTAATATAATAAACATGGAAGCGTTTTTAAATTTTTTTGAGACAATGCCGAGTTGGCAAAAATTAACTTGGATTATTATTTGTATTTCTGCCAACTGGATTATTGAATTAGGTTTTCCTTTGGTAAAATTAGATTATAAAAAATGGGCGCACGCTAAAGTCAATTTTATATTTTTAGCAACTAGTGTCACCATTAATGTGATTTTTGGTATTGTTACCTTGGGAATTTTTGCTTGGTTAGCAACCAATCAATTTGGCTTATTACATTTAGTAGACTTACCTATTTGGGTAGAATTATTGATAGCCGTAGCCATTTTGGATTTTACGGCGCAATACTTAGTCCACTATTTATTACATAAAGTGTCTTGGATGTGGCGATTTCACATGGTGCATCATAGTGACACCAATGTAGATGTAACGACCGCTACTCGTCACCACCCAGGAGATTATGTATTAAGAGAAGTTTTTGCCTTAATCGCTATTTTCATCGCAGGAATTCCTTTAGCTTTCTATTTATTCTACAGAATATTAACCGTATTCTTTGCTTATTTTAGTCATGCGAATATTAATATGCCGCTTTTTTTAGACAAAGCGTTAAGCTACATTATTATTACCCCGAACATGCATAAATTCCACCATCACTTCGAGCGTCCTTGGACCGATACCAATTTTGGCAACATTTTTTCCTTTTGGGATCGAATTTGTGGCACTTTTGTTTATGGAGATCCAACAAAAGTAGTCTATGGATTAGATGTCCTAGACGATAGTAGAGATGAAGATGTCGCTTATCAATTCAAAGTACCGTTTAATAAGGATATTAAGACGGATTACTAGTAGGTAATCCTTAATTCGTTGGCAATAAACGGGTTATTTCAAGCCATAATTATTGCCAACGAATTGATTATCAACGAATAAGTAATATTTTAAATTCAAAACCACCAAACCCCTCCATAAAACTTATTTTCAATTAATTATAATTTACATTATTTTATAATACGTAGTAGGTTCTACAAGTCGAAACCTCTCCAAACTCCGTAATTTAATTGTTTAGCAAGCTTTCCAAAATATTTTTTTACCAAATACTAAATAGAATACCCCAGTTAGTAAAAGATAGCACCCAAAACATAAAAACAGGTTGTAAAAACATATATGAGTTACTATATTTGTAACAGTTTTCTCATAGTATGTTTAGTCTTCCTACACTCCTTTTCCCTTCTGGAGTGTAGGATTCTTTACTTTAGGCCCCTTCCTTAAAAATCGCCTCCTTTTACTTTAATCACTTAAGAATTCCCGACTCAATTTTAGTTTTATTTAGAATGACCTCTTCTAATACTTTACAATGTCAATTTTACCTATTAAATTTGATGTTTATTAGTTAATGTTAATAAACCTATGAGAAACCTAACAAATAATCAGCTACTAATGAATGAGGCAATAAAAAGAAAGACGACTATTTTTTTCCGTCTTATGCCAATTCTATGTTCCCTCCTTTTTCTATTACTCACTCATATTGTTTCCGCCCAAGAGTATACTTTAAAACGTGAGTTTAGAGGCGTTTGGGTAGCTACCGTAGTGAATATTGATTATCCACCAAAGGCTAATAAGAATACAGGTGTACAGAAATACGAGTACATCAATATGTTAGAGGATTTCAAAAAAATGGGCATCAATGCCGTCGTTTTTCAAGTTCGTCCTTCTGCTGATGCATTTTATGAATCTTCGTTCGAACCTTGGTCGGAATATCTCACAGGCACACAAGGTTTAGCCCCAGAACCAGCAGGCTATGATCCTTTAAAATTTATGATCGAAGAAGCCCATGCAAGAGGCATGGAATTTCATGCATGGCTAAATCCATATCGTGCGACTTTTAATTTAGATACGACCAATTTAGCGGATAAACATATTTTCAATACCCATCGAGATTGGTTGGTCAAATATGGTAAACGTTTTTATTTCAAACCTCATCGGCATGAAGTTCGAGACCATATTACTAATGTTATTGGAGAAATTGTAGAAAAATATGACGTCGATGCCATCCATTTTGATGATTATTTTTATCCTTATAAAATACAAGGACTCCCATACCCTGATTCTTTAGATTATGAAATGACCAAGGGTGCAATCAATGATATAGATGATTGGCGCAGACAAAACGTAGATTTATTGATTCAGCAAGTATCTGAAAAAATAAAAGACATTAAACCCTTTGTCCAATTTGGTATTAGTCCTTTCGGTGTTTGGCGAAATAAATCCCTTGATCCCGTTTATGGTAGTAATACTCGAGCAGGACAAACTTGCTATGATGATTTATATGCAGATGTCTTAAAATGGATGCGGAATGAATGGATAGATTATATCGTCCCTCAATTATATTGGCACATTGGCTTTTCTGTAGCAGATCATCAAACTTTGGTCGATTGGTGGGCAAAAAATGCCTTTGGCAGAAATTTATATATCGGACATGCTGCTTATAAAGTAGGTGACCCTAAAACCGTCGATTGGCTAGATCCATCAGAAATTCCTAGCCAAGTTAGATTAAATCGAGAAGTATTTAACACCCAAGGCAGCATTTATTTTAGTGCCAAATCTATTAGAAACAATCCCTTAAATCTAGCAGATTCTCTAGCACAACTTTATCAAAATCCAGTTCTTCACCCAGAGATGAAGTTTCTAAATATTCCTCTTAATAAAGCGCCAAATTTAAAAAAAGTAGGAATGACTGATACTGGTTTAAAAATTAGCTGGCATGGAAAAAAGAAAAAAGGGGGTTTGTTTAGTTTCCTAAGAAAAACGAAAAAGTATGCAGAGCGAAATAAACCTTATTATTATGTCGTCTATAAATTCAAAGGAAACAAGCTAGGCGATATAGAAAATCCAGCAAATATCTTGGCTATCACGCCCTTCGATACGAAACAGAATTTTTCCGTCTATGATCCTGATTACGAAGAAGGAGCAGATTATACGTATTATGTAACGGGTGTCAATCGACAACATTCCGAAGGTGGTTTTAGTAATCGGCGAACTATTCAAGTGAAAAATGGGAAGGTTAAGCGGAAGAAGTAGGCAGTTAGCAAAACTGAAAATTATTACTTAGGTAATCTTAAAAAAATAGCTTAAATAACTATAATCCGTGGGGGGAATAAATCCGTGGGGAATTAAATATAGAATATCTAATTTATTTTTATCTGCCACAAAAAATACATGTCAGAGAGTAATCAATTCACGCATCCTCCTCTCATGTTATGCGTTTATATAATAACTTTGCTAATAATTATTCAGTCTAGTAGAAATTAGAAGTCAGATTCATTGAAAACATAGAGATATTTATTGATAAAATCAATAATAATATTTTGCATTCAACAAAATTCCAGATTAAATCTATATTCTCTACTCTCGGCTCTCTATTCTGAATAAGTAACTTTGCTAAATTTAAGCACCACTAGATTTATTGCCCGTATTAATGACTATTAAAAAGACCATTCATTTTACCTGTCTACTATTGCTTTTTGTAAGTAATTATAGTTTTACGACGACTACTACCTTGGAACAGCTGCCATTAGATAGCATTAAACAGGTATTGCGGCAGTTAGACATTCCTTATGAGATACAGGAAGATTGGGTAGAAGAATTAAAAGCATACGAAGATCGACAAGATTCTCGGCAATTTCGTCAATTATTGGCAAAGGTCGATCGTCAATTAAAAGCTTATTTAGTTGATAAAGAAAGTTATTCAAAAGAAAAAACGACCAAGAATAAATTTAAAAATCGCCTCAATAAAATTGAAAAAGGGATTGCCAAAACCATCAATCAAGGTGTCAAATCATCAGAAATAGCTATTCTATTGGGAAAAGGAATAACTGCTGAAGGAAGAAATGATTACGTGGAAGCCATTCATCATTATAAAAAAGCAGTAAAAGGTTTAGCGGAACAAGAGAAGTGGGAAAAATGGATAGAAATTCAAGAAAAGATTGCTGATTTGATGGTCGTCAAGTTACAAGATTATGATGGAGCTTTAGCAATTCTACCTTTGGTAAAAGAGAAGATGCGAGAATTAAGAGATGGGGCTGGCATGCGACGCATAGATACTAGAATTAAAAATTTACAGAAAAAATTAGAAATTAGTGTTGCGAAAGAAGCACCACCCGTCATTTTACCAAAACCACCAACAACTCCCGTACCTCCTTCTACACCTACTCCAACACCAAGAGTATCTGATATTGCCGCGCAAATTAAAAAGCAGGAGCAACAGGTTGCAGAACGGCAAGCAGCTATGGAAGCACAAAAAAAGGCAGAAGCAGAAGTAAATGCAAGATTAGCAGAAGCAGAAAGAAACGGGCGGAATGATAGAGAAATTACCAGACTTCGGAGAGAAAGAAGCGCCTTACAAAAAGCAATGAAGGAAGATGAACAAGAGGCGGAAAAATTGAAGCAAGATTTAATGGCACAAAAACTAAATCTAGCTGAAAAGCAAATAGAAATTGACAAACAAGCATTGGCACAACGAAACCTCTACGGAGGATTAGGAATTTTAGGTATCCTTTTATTCTCTACATTTTTCTTATACCGCAGCAAGAAAAAAGATCATAAAAAATTGGCTGTTGCTTATGATGAATTAGCGGAAGCACAAGAAGAATTAAAACTAGCCGAACAAAAGATTAAGGGGCTTTTAGATCAGCAAGTTTCAGGTGCGGTGGCAGCAGAATTAATGGCAGAAAGTAGCCCTGGAGCAAAAAAACATGAACGGCGCTTTGTTTGTGTCATGTTCCTAGATATTCGAAATTTTACGCCTTTTGTAGAATCTAAAACGCCCGAAGAAATTATAGAATACCAAAATAATGTCTTAGGCTTCATGATGGAAAAGGTCATCGAACATGGTGGTATTGTCAATACCGTTTTAGGAGATGGTTTTATGGCCACTTTTGGCGCACCTGTGTCCGCAGGAAATGACTGTCTGCAAGCTTATAAGGCATCGGTTGAAATCATGCAAATGGTGAGGGAGAAAAGTCGTACAGGGCAAATACCTCCTACTAGAATTGGTATTGGCATGCATGCAGGAAATGTAGTCGCAGGAAATGTAGGAA
This sequence comes from Saprospiraceae bacterium, assembly GCA_965277445.1. Classification (GTDB taxonomy): domain Bacteria; phylum Bacteroidota; class Bacteroidia; order Chitinophagales; family Saprospiraceae; genus JAFMDF01. The sequence continues at coordinate 3,227,007 of CBDICY010000013.1, forward strand.
CGAAAACTAGAAAACAATATTTAGTTACTGGCAATACCGTAATTATTGCCTCCCGATTAGAACAATTAAACAAACAATACGGTAGTTCGCTCATCATTTCAAGAGAAGTCGTAGAGCGTTTACCCGTTGCTATGAATCTACCTAAAGTATTCGATCAAGTAATGGTTAAAGGAAGAAGTAAACCGGTGGAGATTGCTAAGTACGGGTAATCCGTGCTACTATCTACTCAAGTTGATGGTGAATGATGATCTCGTATCTGACACCTTCATTCCGATACTTATCTAAAGCCTGACAAACATACTGACAACCAATGACTTACATTCATTCACATCAGGTAATTTGAAATTATCAGATACGGACATCCTACTGTTTTATTGCCTACTCCCTACTGTATTATTGCCTACTATGAACTGATAAACGTCCATCATTTCTTGAGTCAACTTGGCTGGATCAAATCGTTCTAAAGCATCTTTTTTTCCCGCTATACTTCTTTTTAATGTCAATTCCGTATCTGTCAAGATTTCTTGAATGGCGGTTCTTAAATCCCCTACTTCATTTGGGTTTATCAATTTAGCAAATTGCCCACCAGCTTCTGGCAAAGCAGAGACATAAGAGGTAATGACTGGAGTTCCGCATAACATTGCCTCAACAACGGGTAAGCCAAAACCCTCATAAAAAGAAGGGTAAACCAATAATTGTGCCTGCTGATATAATTGTTTAAGTTCTGTTATGTCTGTTAAATCATCTACCCAATAAATCCATTTTTCTAATTTGTGGCTAGTGATATAAGCTTCAATGGTTTTTTTATACGCTTTTCCATTTCCAATAATTACCAATGGCAATCGCTGATTCTTCCGCATTTGCCATATCGCTTTAACAATAGTTAGCAAATTTTTCCTTTCGATAATAGATCCTACATATAAAATATATTCAGAAGGAAGTTGGCTTGTCTTAGAATTGATTAGTCCTGAGTCTATTTGTTTTGTTTCATAAAAAATAGGTTGGCAAGCCTGGTAAACTACTTTTATTCTTTCTGGTGAAACTTGATAAAATTGAATTAAATCTTGTTTCGTTTGTTCACTTATCGCTATGATTATATCAGCATATTTGCAGGCATATCGGGTCTTCTCTTCATATAGCCACCGGTCTAATTGAGGATAAGTATGGGGCAGTACTTTAAAAATGACATCGTGAATGGTAACAACAGTCTTTGTCTTTTTTAACCAAAAGGGGATTTCATTACTTAATCCATGATATAGGTCTACCGCTTCTCGTTCCAAATCTTTTCTAATAGAATAACTCCGCCAAATATGTTTGAAGGAAGTGGTCGGGGTGATTGTTTTAAATTGAGTGGTATATTTATTCACTTGGGTAGACAGATTAGGCGTACATAATAAATAGTCTTCCGCTGGATAAAATTCCAGCAAATTATCGACTAGGGTTCGGCTATAATTGCCCAAACCTGTTTGATTATTAAATATTCTTTTTGCATCGAAGGCTATTCTCATGGTATTTAAAACTAATCATTTCTGTAGTCCGTCTCTAATATTTACCCTAAAAGTCATTAAAAATCATCGGTTTTTCGCTTTTTTATTATTTTTTTTCAAAAAAACTTGCATTTGACCAAAGTATCAGCTTACATTTGTAGTGTACTAGTTAAGTAATACACTAACACAAAAAAGAAATCACTCGACTATATTTAATTATTAATTCAACTTCAAATAGCCTAGATTATGATTCAATTTCAAAATGTCAACTTCCATTATAAGAAGAGAATGCCGCTATTTAAGGAACTAAATTTAGAAATTCCTCCAGGCAATATTTATGGTTTACTAGGAAAGAATGGAGCAGGAAAAACCAGTCTTTTGAAATTGGTTGGTGGCTTACTGTTTCCAAAATCAGGTGCTATTACTGCTATGGGATTCAATCCTGAAGAACGATTTCCTGCTTTTTTGTCTGATTTATTCTTCATGCCAGAAGACTTACACATTCCAGCCATGAAGATTTCTACTTTCGCAAAAATTTATGCCCCATTTTATCCAAAATTTAGCCAAAGTCAATTTCAACAATATTTAAGGGATTTTGAAATTTCGGCTGGCCATAAATTAAATGGTCTATCACAAGGACAGAAAAAGAAAGCCATTTTATCTTTTGGTTTAGCTACCAATAGTCGCTTATTAATCTTGGACGAGCCAACTAATGGTTTAGATATTCCTTCTAAAAGCCTTTTTAGAAAGACTATTGCAGGAGCTATTTCAGATGAACAAACCTGTATTATCTCCACTCATCAAGTACGGGATATGGGGAATTTAATGGATCCAATTATTATTTTGGATGAAGGGAAAATTATATTTAATGATTCAGTAGAAGCCATTGCACAAAAACTTCATTTTGAAGTAACCTATAGCCGAGGAGAACCAACCGATGTCTTGTACGCAGAACGAGTTTTAGGCGGATATATGGTAGTCAAAGAAAATAAATTCGAGGAAGAAACAGAAGTGGATATTGAAGTTTTCTTTAATGCTATGATTGCCAATCGGGAAGGGATTCAATCTTTATTTAAATAGACAAATTAAAGTAGGCAATTTGCCCCTGATCAGTAGACAGTTTGACATTAAAAATCCAATAGTATGAATCACTTGACTTTGAATCAACCAATCATCAATCAACCAACCATAAAAAAACACAATATCATGGAAACCAATCAATATTTTTCCTTTCCTAGATTTTGGCATTTAATGCAAAGGGAATTTGCTCAAAATAAAAGAATATTATTCATGATTGCAGCAGTTGCCTTTTTGGTAGTAGGCGGTAATCTTTTAGGCTGGGCTTATAATCGAGAACATGGCGTTCACGAATTTGGCTATGGTTTTTACCTATTAGTCGGTGGCTTTATTTTAACAAGTTTGTCTTTTACAGAAATGAATCGCCCAGATAGTAAGTTATTTTATTTGACTTTACCAGCCTCGTCTTTAGAAAAATTCCTTAGTCGATGGCTAATCACAGGAATAGGGTTTGCAGTTTTTTTTACTATTGGCTATTGGATAACCACCATCATTGCAAGAGGGCTTGGCATAGCTATTTTCGATTTTAATATTGGCGATTTCAATGCATTCACCAAAGAAAACCTACTTTTTTTCCAAATTTACTTAGCGGTACAAACCGTCTTTTTATTAGGCGCCATCTACTTTAGAAAATCTGCCATTTTCAAAACGGTTTTAGCAACTGCCTTAGTTGCGTTTTGTTTGATAATTATAGCTGCCATCAGCTTCCGTTTAGTAATGTTTGACCTTTTTGATGGGTTGATCAATTTTAGACCAGAAATGGAAGTAAATGGTAATATAGTGCCTGTTGAACCTTCCCGTAGTTATCAAAATTTCATGGAAAGAAATGCGGAGAATTACTTAAGAATAGTCGGATTATGGATTGTTCCAACGGTACTTTTAGTGGTTGGATATTTCAAATTGAAAGAAACGGAGTTATAGCAGTTGTCAGTTATCCGGTGTCAGTTATTGCCTAAGGGATAACCGATAACTGAAAACCGACAACTGACTAGAACCACCAACGATGAACGGAAAAATTTAGTGGAAGAAAAAAGTAACATCATGAATTTTAAAAAGCCTAAAGCAATCTATATGCAAATTGCCGATTATTTATGCGAAAGCATTCTAGCTGCGGAGTTAAAAGGAGGGGATCGTATTCAATCCGTTCGAGAAATGGCAGCGCAAGTGGAAGTCAATCCCAATACAGTCGCCAGAACCTTTAGTTATCTACAAGAAAAAGAAATCATTTACAATAAACGAGGTGTCGGTAATTTTGTAGCGGAGGATGCACTCGAAAAAACGAAAGCCTTGAAAAAGGAGGCGTTTATCAAGCAGTTCCTCCCAGAAGTATTCAAATTGATGGAACTATTGGATATTAGTTTTGAAGATTTAAAGAAATTGAAGGGGAATGAAGTTAAAAGATAAGGAGATAATGAGGGCAGCATTTTTTAATAGTCAAAATCAGTATAATCATGAAAACCAGCAACAAAATATTTTTAGGTTTATTGGCAGTCATCGCTTTAAATGTATTAACAGGAATGGTCATCCTTAGAAGCAATCTAAGCCCAAAAGGAATAGGTAATGGAGATACAGTAGTTAAAGGAAATGGAAAGTTAAAAACTCAAAAAATAGCAGTCTCTGATTTCTCTAAATTATTTATAGACGGACATTATGAAGTAATCTTAAGTCAAGGAACAGAATTTCTAGAAATTACTTCAGATGAAAATTTAGTCGATCATTTCACTACTGAAAAGACTAAAGATGGCAGTCTCATTATCACGGTTAAAGAGGAATATTCCTTACAACCTAAGGCTGCAATACAGGTAAAATTAGGTTTTAAAACACTTTCTGAAATAGAAATAAGTGGAAAAACTATTATTTCCGCTATTCACACCCTAAGCTTTGAAAATCTACAATTGAATATTAAAAATGTAAGCAAAGCAAATTTTTCGCTCCTTGTTGCAGAGAATTTAAACATCTGGATGAAAGATGTTAGCGAGGCTAATCTAGATGGTAAAGCCTTCCAATCAAAGATAGAATTAAGTGACCTAGGAAAATTATATGCCACAGACTTAGTACTTCAAAAAGCAAATATTCAAACAAGAGATATGAGTTTCGCTGACTTGAATGTTATCCAAAAAATAGATGCCCAAGCTGCTGATAAATCCACTATCGAATATACGGGTCAACCAAAGGGTCAATTAAATGATAGAGATATGGGTCGGATTAGAAAGAAATGATTTTAAATTTAACGGGTAAAAATTAGAATTATGAAAACCAGTAATAAAATATTCTTAGGCTTATTGGCGGCTATTGCTTTAAATGTATTAACAGGCATGGTCTTATTGCGAGCTAACCTAGGGCCAGGTAGCATTGGCAACGGCGATATAAGCATTCAAGGAACAAAAGATATAAAAAAAGCAAGATTAACGGCAACTGATTTCAAAGGCATTAGTATCGGGGATAATTTTCAGGTAACCCTAACACAAGGAGCGGAAGAATTTGTGGAGATTGAAACAGATGCTAATTTAATTGGCTATTTTGAAGTCAGTATCAATGAGGATAAAACCCTTCATATAGATGCAAAAGAAGGCTACAGTTTGGTTCCTACTCAAAATGTTCAAGTTCATATCGGCTTTAAAGATTTGGAAGCAATTAGAAGCCACAGTCATAGTTCGATTACTTCCGACCAAAGATTAAATTTCGATCATTTGGCACTAGAAATTCACAATAGCAGCCAGATGAAATTTGGAATCATCGCACAAGAATTAAAAGTTCGCATCACAGGTTCTAGCAAAAACAATGTATCTGGCACAACGGACAATTTAATATTAAATGTCTTCAATTCAGGAAAATTTGAAGGACAAGACTTAACCACCAAAAAAGCAACCATTAGCATCAATAACAGCGGAATAGCCAACTTAAAAGTAATTGACGCTTTAGATGCTGCTATTCAGAATAATGGTACACTTAGATATAGCGGTAATCCTTCCATTCAACAAAGAACTAGTAACTCAGGAAGGCTTATCAAAAATTAATTAGTTCATCGTATCTCATCCTTATGAGAGGTGGCTAGGCACGCTGGAATTATTTCAGCGTGCTTTTTTTTGAAAGAAAGGTTATGGAGTTGATGAGTTAATGAAGATCACTCATAACCCCATTAACTCATCAGTCTCATAACCTCATTAATTTACTCTTCGCTTTTCTTCATCGCTGTATCAATCGCCTTCCGAGGTAATTTTTCGTCTCGCTGAGAGGTATGCCACACAAAAGAAGCAATGACCGTTGCTGCCTGCTTCAAATCATCTGCTACTAAATGGTCCCAATTATCCATGTTAGAATGGTGGGTTCGATTAAAATAAGCAATCGGTTCTTGAATAAATTGAAAACCTGGAATACCTACGGCATCAAAGGCTAAATGGTCCGTACCGCCTGTATTACTCAATGTCAGCGTACTTGCATCCAAGTCTTTAAAGGGATTCAACCAACTTCTAAATATTGGCGCAACTTCTTGATTTCCTTGCAAATAGACGCCTCTTACTTTTCCTGTACCATTATCTAAATTATAATACCCTGCTACTTTTTCTTGGGCAGGTTTTAAAGATTGTGGTGTATAAGTATCTGGGGCAAATTCTGCATAATGATTTTTCACATAGCCTCTAGAACCATATAAGCCTTGTTCTTCACCTGTCCATAATGCCAAGCGCAAAGTACGGCGAGGTGCTACCCCACTCTCTTTAATGGTTTCCAATAAAATTCTTGCTACCTCCATCATTACTGATGATCCTGCCCCATTATCCGTTGCGCCCGTAGCCGTATGCCAAGAATCAAAATGAGCACCAAAAATCACTACTTCATCTTTTAAATCTGTACCTGGAATTTCGGCAATAATATTATGCTCCATTTCGTCTGGGTTCGTATATTGACTCTTGATTTCCATGCTTAGTTTCACAGGAATATCTTTTTGCATCAATCTAAAAATACGGTTATAGTGCTCTACTGCTAAAGTAGCTTGTGGCACTACATTGTTTCCTTTATTCCAAGGTCTACCCTCCCCTGTTCTAGCACGAGAAACGAACACGGTCCCTAAGTCGCCTTTATAACTTCTATCTAAAACGGCAAGTGGTGCTTCTTCCGCTAAGAAATTCCACATTTTTTGATTGAAACTTAAGCCACCTAAACGATTAAAATTTCTTCTTGGACGAGGCGTTGGCATCGGTGCATTTGCCATGTCCAATAATTCATCATTCGTTCGACGATTTGCTGGTGGATCAAACCATTCTTTTGTTGTTCGAATCGTATCTAATAAGACAAACTTACCTTTTAATTTACCTTTGTATTTTTCCAAATCTGCTTCTTCATCAGCTTGCAAATAAATGACTTCTCCTGTCACTTCCCCATCGGTAGAAGGCGACCAAGCTTTTGGATAGGCAATCACTTGCCAATAATTGGGTGTATGCGCTTGCATCGTAAAGTGTTCCAATTCCCAACCTCTACCAAATGGCCCCCATTCTTCGAGGTGAACATTTTTCATTCCCCAATCAGTTAGGGTCTTTTGCGCCCATCCAGTTGCTTTATCCAGCATCGGTGAACCTGTTAATCGTGGTCCGTAAACATCCATCATCCAACTAGCCGTTTCCATAATATGACTTTCTTCCAAGCCATGTTTTCGGATAAGCTCATTGATTTTTTCATCAGGTTGGTCTTGAGCGAATAAGTTAATTGTACCTATAATTAAGGCAATAACAAACAGTGGTTTTTTCATGATATGATTTTAATTGGTGTAGAATAAGTGCAATTTTAGCTAAAATAAATATTTTTAATGTAATGATTGGTTGTGAAAATTAAAAATTATTGATGCATCGACGCCCCAACAACTTTTTAAACTCTAGCTTTTTCCTTATCTTTCCCCCATAAAACGAACAAAACTATGAGAATTCTAATTTCCGTATTAAGCCTATTCTTATTAATAGCTTGTGATCCTAAACAACCTACTAAAACAAATACTCCTCCTCCAATCGTCAATGAAAGAGTAGGTATTTATAAAAATGCCACCATTTATACAGGTAGAAGTGATTATGAATTTGAAATTGGTGGTAAAGCTATGCTAATAAGAGTCAACAATTTCGACACACTCAATCAACCTAATATACCAAGTAATTTAACGACGGCTTATGCCGATGGCTTACCTGGCCCAAACCCATTCTTGATTGGCCAAAAATTTACGTTGGCTTTTGCCCCCCAAGAACAGCTAAAAAGTATTAAATTATTAGGCGCACATGATCCTTCCAATCCAGAATTACCTGCCATTCCAGAAAATTATTCTGGCTTATTATCGGTTGCACCCTCTGCGGATAGTAGAGCTTATTTAAATTTATTCTCAGATTTAACAGCTATTCTTTTGGTGAGTTATGAGCCGAATGAATCACCGCTTTATAAATATGGTCGTTGGACTCGGACTGATAACGGGCAAAAAGTGAATGTGCAATTGGGCGATGAAAATTGGGAATTTTTAGTGAGAGAAAATGCCTTAGTTTTAGTAAGTAATCAAATGGGTACTGGCAGATTAAATTTAATAGCCACCGAAGAATTTAATATTTGCCAATACATTCAGCATACTTTATCCAATTTGTCTACTACCAATAATCAACCTCGGATTGATGCCAATTTTATTACCAATGAATCTCCATTAGCAGATATTTTGCGGACAGAGCTGGCTTATTTGGAGCTTTATAAAATGTTAGAAAGTACCTATAAAATTGAGGAAAATCTAATTAGTCAGGTATTAAGAGCGAATCCAACGGCACAAGGTGTTTGTGATTTGGTCTTAAGAGATTCGGAAGAAGGACATTAATCATTAATTCAACCAAGTTCTCTTTTTAACGCTAAGGCTAATTGAAGTTGTATTTGAGGTTGAAGTTGAAGTTGATTTTACTGTTTTCTATCTTTTCACCTTCCAAAATCTGTTACTTTTTAATACATTTGCCATCTAAAAGATAGTGGTTATTTATAAAAAAATAATTCGCTAATTAAAAAAGCGGTTTTACACCCCGACTTTTATTATTTCATAATTTTTCAAAAAACTAATAATCAATGGGATTATTTTCATTTTTAAAGGGAGCAGGTTCAAATATCTTAAATAAGGTAACAGGAAGAACTGCTGCCGCTGCCGAGCCAGCCAAAGTAGAATTAAGTAAAACAGAAGCTTTAAAAGCAGAAATTGCTAAATTAGGTTTACCTGTAGAAAATTTAGAAATTTCTTTAGGAGAGCAAGTAATTGTTAATGGTAAGACCCTTGATAATGCAACTAGAGAAAAGGTCATCTTAGCTTTAGGAAACGTAGAAGGAGTGACTTCTGTAGATGACAGAATGGAAGTGGAAAACGCAGAACCAGAAGCAGTATTTTACACCGTACAAAAAGGAGATTCTTTGTCTAAAATTGCTAAAGCACAATATGGCAATGCAATGGCTTATCCTGCTATTTTTGAAGCAAACAAGCCAATGTTAAAGGCAGTTGATAAAATTTATCCTGGACAGGTTTTACGTATTCCTGCACAATAAATAGGCATAAAGGTTGAAGGGTATAGAGGTATAAAGGTCAGATCGAGTTTGGCATAAAGCCTTTATACCCTTGTACCTTTTCACCTCTATACCTTTTTCGCTTATTTCTCGCTTTTTGACTTATAAGCTTCCTCCGTTAATTCTCTAGAAACAGCCGTTTTCAGTACTTTAATATAAGTTTTTGGACTTACTTCTAAGACCACACTATCATCATCCACTTTCGTAATCTTACCAAATATTCCACTAGTCGTTACAATTTCATTCCCTTTAGTAATATTATCTACAAAATTCAATTGTTCTTTTTGTTTCTGATTTTGAGGTCGAATAAAAAAGAAATACATCACCACAATGATGAGTAAAAAAGGGATCATGTTTGACATGAGGCTTGGTTCTCCCTGTAGTAACAAAATGTTAAGTCCTTCCATTTTTTTATTATAAATTTAAGTCAAAAACCCGTTAGCGTACTAGCTTGTCGGGCAGGTTATAAATTACTCTACTTTCTTTCGCACTTTCCCCATCAAGTAAAGTGTAGTTTCTGTTGGATGGGTATTCGCTTGTATAAAAATAGGTTTTGTTTGATAAGCTTCTTTCTTTTTAGTATCAAATTTCACAAAAATTTCACCAGCTCCTCCTACTGGAATAGGTTCTTTTGGCCATTCTGGTACCGTACAACCGCAAGTAGATTTTGCATTACTAATGATTAAAGGGGCTTTTCCAGTATTTGTAAATTTAAAAGTATGCGTAACAATTTCCCCTTCTTCTACTTCTCCATAACGGTATCGGATATTATCAAATTCCATTTTGGCAACATTGACCGTATCTATAGGTTGACTGGCCGTTACTGGATTTCTCACAATATCTGCGTTACTAATACTTCCCTTTTCTATCTTAATTTCTTTTAATGCCTTTTCACCTGTTTGCTGGGTGACTTGTTCTTGACAAGCACCTAATAAAAATAGACCAGCTAAGAAAATAAAAAGTTTAGTCATGTTTTACCTTAATTTTGAGCAACAAAGGTAATTTTTTTAGCTAAATATTCCCATAGAATTAGAGATAACTCTAGTTTCTTCGGATGAATAAAATAATTTCAATAATATTCCTTTATTGTACCATTTCAATAATTTGTGGTAAAGTGCTTCCAGAACTTGAAATTCTGGAAGCACTCCCCCTTCTATTAAAAAGATACCCTTTATTTTCATCTCTATTGAAATGCCTTTATTTTTTTACTTATTTTTGCTCAGTTCTTAAATTAAGTAACAGAACTATTGACTAATGACTAAAAACATCTATCTTCTTGGTTTCATGGGCTGTGGCAAAAGTTATATTGGGAAAAGACTTGCTCAAAAATTGGGTTGGGAATTCTTAGATATGGATGACTTCTTAGAAGCGAATGAAGGCATGACTATTTCTCAGGTATTTGCCGAAGGCGGCGAAAAGCTATTTCGAGAATTAGAGCGTAGTTATCTTCATGCTACTTACGATTTTACTAAAACGGTGATTGCTACTGGAGGTGGCGCCCCTTGTTTCTTTGATAATGTTGACTGGATGAATACTCATGGGCAAACCGTTTACTTAAAAACTCCAGTTCCTATTTTAGTCGAACGGTTAAAATCCGAAACAGCTCATCGTCCATTACTAGCGGGAAAAACAACCGAAGCATTAGCCGCCTTTATTACTAATAAATTGGCAGAAAGAAGTCAATTTTATGAGCAGGCAAAGATTATTTTTGATTATAAAACGGGTTTGGAAACTGCGGAGGATCTCTTGTTCCATCTTTCTTAGAAAATTTCTATCCTCTTCATGAAATCACCTTTACTCTTTGAGCTAAATGGTTGCAAATAAAAATTGAACATACATCAATACGCTCCTATCTTTTTCTAAACTACAACTCCGATTGGCCAAATAGTTTATTTCATTGTTGTCATAGAAGGATTTGCCGAATATGTCTCTCATTTTCAATAATTTCTACTGTTCAAAAGTACTTCATCCTCCCTATTCATCAATTAAAATCAGGTTTTCAGCACTTTTTGTTACTTTTTCCATTCCTTTTAGTCATAAGGTTACAAACTACTTTTTCTAATTCAAACAAATTAAACTACACAATCTATGATTAAAGAATTTAAGGAATTCGCAATGAAAGGCAATATGCTGGACATGGCTATTGGTATCGTTTTAGGGGCAGCATTCGGCACCGTAATGAAATCATTTGTAGCTGACTTAATTATGCCTATTGTATCTTCAGTATTCGGAACGCCTGATTTTTCTAATTTATTCACCGTTTTACGGAATCCAGCAGAAATGGAAGGGGTCAATATGGCTTCTTTAGCTGCGGTAAGAGAAGCAGGAGGTGTTGCTTTAGGTTATGGTAATTTTATTAATAATATGTTAGCCTTCTTATTAGTTGCAATGGCGCTATTTTTTGTTGTAAAAGGAGTAAATAAAGCAAAAGCAAAGGAAGAAGAAGCACCAGCAGTACCAACTCCACCAGCAGCAGATATTGTCTTATTAGGCGAGATCAGAGATTTATTGAAAAAATAATATCGACTAAGAAACGACAAAATAATAAATTAGTCGTTTTTAAGATGCAATGTAATAAAGACTAAATTTACACATAAGTCTCCGCAGATACTCCTTACACTGCGGAGATTTTTTATTTTTGCCAATTTATCTGATATTTTTAAAATCTAATAATAGATGAACTACCGCAAACTTGGCAAAACAAATTTTAATATATCCGAAATATCTCTTGGTACTTGGCAGGTGGGTGGCAAATGGGGAACGGATTTTGACAATAAATCTGCAGATCATATTCTTAATACCGCTATTGATAGTGGCATTAATTTTATTGACACCGCAGATGTTTATGAAGCAGGCCTAAGTGAAACAGCAGTTGGAAGAGTTGTCAGAAGTCGAAGCGAACGAATTTATGTCGCAAGTAAGTGTGGTCGTCAAATTAATCCGCATGTTAATGAAGGCTATCAACCTCCCGTTTTACAAAAATATGTAGAAGATACGCTGAAGAGAACAGGTTTAGAAACGTTGGATTTAATTCAGCTACATTGCCCACCGAATGAGGTTTATTACCGTCCCGAAATTTTTGAATTATTTGATAGGCTAAAAGAACAAGGCAAAATTTTAAACCTTGGTGTAAGTGTAGAAAAAGTAGAACAAGGCTTAAAAGCAATTGAATTTTCTAATGTCACGACGGTACAAATCATCTTTAATATTTTTCGACAACGACCAGCTGAATTATTTTTTAAAGAAGCTGCTAAGAAAAATGTTGGCGTGATAGTCAGAGTACCTTTGGCAAGTGGTTTATTAACAGGAAAATATAGTAAAACGACCACTTTTGCAGCAGGGGATCATCGAAACTTCAATCGAAACGGAGAAGCATTTGACAAAGGAGAAACTTTTTCTGGAATTGATTATGAGATTGGTTTGCAGGCAGTTGCAGCATTAAAAGCTTTATTCCCAAACATGGATAATTTAGCTCCCGTAGCACTAAAATGGATTTTGCGACACCCCGAAGTAAGTTGTATTATCCCTGGCGCTTCTAAAGTAGCACAAGTAACCTCCAATTTATCTATTTTTGAATTACCTAATTTCTCTTTTACGCAATTAAAAGGAATTCAGGGTATTTACGAAAAACATATTAAGCCGCAAGTGCATCATTTGTGGTAAATTAAATTTACAATTACCAATTAAAATCGTTTAGGAAAGGTTAGAGCGTCAGCTAAAAAAAGGAATTAATATAATATTTAAAATCTCCTCTAGCTTGTCAAATCCATTATCTTCATTCATCCATTGGTAAAAAATAGACCAATGGATGAATGAAGACAACGGATGATTATCAATTTTTTCCCCGACTATCTAGTAATAAATAACTATTCCATTTAACAAAATTAATTCATTGGTTATCAAGGTTTTGCGAGTTCATCGTTCAGCGTTTAAATTTCATCATTCTTTTAACTATATTTGTTTTATTATCCAACAAAATCATTCCTACTAATGAGAATAAATAAGGAAAAATTATACGAAGCTTTTGGCGAATTAATTTATGTGGTTGCTATGGCAGATGGAGAAATTCAAGAAACCGAAGTGACTGCCCTAAAAAAATTGGTTAGCGAACACCCTCTAGGTGCAGACATTAAATGGTCTTTTGATTATGAAGCCAAAAATGTGACGGATGCTGCCGATACTTACCAAAAGGTACTCAATACTTGTCAAGCTTATGGTCCTACTGAGGATTATTTATTATTGATTGATTTGCTGGAAAAAGTAGCTGCTGCTAGTGATGGTGTTGAGGAAACAGAACAAGCAGTTATTAATAATTTTCAAGCTGATTTGATTGCTCGATTTAAGGAAGATAGTACTATTATTTAAGTAGCACAACTCTCTAAGTTGTGAGATAAATAACGTGAGTTTTGGTTAATACTAATTGATAATCAAGGATTTAGCTCCAGAGGAGCGGTGCTGTTTGTAGAAAATGAGTCAAAAATGTTCCAAAGGTCTGGAAGACCGACCCCGTTTTGGTTAATTTTTAACGGGGTCGGTCTTCCAGACCTTTGATTAAGAGGGATTTATCAAATATTTTCTACAAACAGATTCGGTCTTCCAGACCATTTGCTTATCCAAAACTCACGTTAAATAGGGGGTCTAAAGAAATCCTATTTATTCAATACTGGGTGCTTAAATTAGTATCCTGATTCACAACTCAGAGAGTTGTCTTACTAAGGCAAAAAGTCCAATTTCCTGTCATTTGAGCAATTTCTTTTCTATTCGTTTGATCGTATTCCAGTTTCGTGTAGTAATATTTTTCTTACCGAACCCCTTTTCTAAAATGCCCATTGCTTTAGTAGTCTTTAAGGCAGATACGTCTAAAACACTCAATATCGCTTGCGCCCTTTTTTCAAGAATCTTATAGGTCTTATCTTCATTTATCCAAGGTAGTTGAACATCCATTTCGGCATCTTTCTTCAAAAAAGAGATATATAATCGAGTATCTTTTGTAATAGTCTCTCCTTTAAATGGATTATTTTTCAACAATCCATCAATTATTTCCCATTTTCTTAGAATGGTTGGAATCGAAAATCCAAAGACCTTTTCCAAATGATCTGAAATCGTTTCTTCGAGCAGTTCCAAATCAGTAACATTCGTATCAAATAGAATATTGCCCGTATTTAAAATGGTTGTTACCGATTCAAAACCCAACTTTTCCATTGCTGTTCGAAGCGTTGCCATAGGGACTTTGTGATGACCACCAACGTTTATTCCCCGAAGAAAAGCTATATATTTTTCTTTCATTTTTTTCGGGCAAAAGTAACACAACTCTGTGAATTGTTTTACTACGAAATTTGCATTTCTACAATCTTTTCATTAGTTTTACAAATAGGTAATTAATAAAAACCTGAATACAGCCTTCATTTTTAGGCTTTTTTTCATTCGTTAGTTTTACAAATAGGTAATTAATAAAACAACCTACATCCATGAAAAGATACCAGTTAGGAGAATTTGAAGAAATCGTATTACTATGGGTTAGCATCCAAAATGAGGAAGCTTATGGGCTGTCTATTACAGAAGCTATTAAAGAAAAGATGAATCGTTCCGTCACTTTAAGTAGTGTCCATACCGCACTTTACAGATTAGAGGAAAAAGGCTTTGTCAAATCTGGTTTAGGAGGCGCATCTTCTAAACGAGGTGGACGCCGCAAACGAATATTTGCCGTCACCAACACAGGAAAAAACGCTTTAATGGCTGCTAGAGATGCTAGAGATAAATTATGGCGCTTGATGCCTGATGGTTTGTTTGGGTTTTCATCCTAAACTTTTTCTGAATTAGTTTTACAAATAGGTAAATAATAATTTCGACTATTAAAATGGATAAAAAATTAATAAACACCGAACCTCCAATTTGGGCAGACCGCTTTTTTGAGTGGTATTGCAATGCCGATATGCAGGAAGAAATCCTAGGAGATTTATACGAATCTTTTATGGACAAATCTGCTAATGGCAATCTATTCCAAGCTAAATGTTGGTATTGGTTACAAGTTATTTTATTCATTAATCGCCGCACCCTTTCTAGAAACACCCATTTTTTCACCCGGTTAAATTCTATAGATATGTTCCGCAGTTATTTTAAAATTGGCTATCGCAATATTCTCAAAAATAAAGGCACGACTTTTATCAATGCTTTTGGGCTGTCTGTGGCCATTGGCTGTTGCTTGGTCGTCTTCCAATTTGTAGATTTCATGTATAATGTGGATGATTTTCATAGTAAAAGGGATGAAATCTATTTAGTTCAGCGAGTACTCGAACAAAATGGCGAACAGGTTACTTGGAATGATGTGCCACAACCATTAGGAGATGCGTTGAATAATGATTTTGCGCAAATAGCCAATAATGTCCGAGTAAATTATCAATCAGGCGTTGTAAAATACGAAGATAGGGTATTTACACAGCGGATTTCTTTTGTCGATGATGGGTATTTTGACTTATTTGATTTTCCGATTAAATGGGGAAACAAGTCACAATTTACCGATCCAGAAGGAATTGTTTTAGGCCTTCGGACGGCAGAGAAATATTTTGGTAGTAGAAATCCCATCGGAGAAGAATTAAGCATTCGATTTAATGTGGAAGGAGAAGAAATATTAGCGCAATTTATTGTCAAAGGCGTTTTGGAAAAAGCACCAACTAATGCTGGTTTTTCGGATAATATGATAGTTCCATACACGAGACAGAAGGCACTAATGGCTAAGATGGAAGATTGGACGGTAACGACAACCGTAACGTTCATACAGGTTAAAAAGCCTGAAGATATAGCAGTTCTTCAAGCACAAGAAACGCCTTATTTAAAGGTAATAAATGATGCCAATAAAGAATGGAATGCTGTTGCCTTACATTTTCAACCATTAAAAGGAATGTGGTTAAATAGTCGTCATGTTCGTAATTTTCCTTTTGGGTTTACCGATAAAGCTGCCATTTACTTTTTGGTTAGTATAGGGTTTGTATTATTACTCTTAGCTTGTTTCAATTATATCAATATTGCTTTAGCCTCGGCGAGTACTAGGTTAAAAGAAATTAGCGTGCGAAAAGTAATGGGCAGTAGTCGGAAGCAAATTATTTGGCAGTTCCTAGCAGAAAATTTATTGATTTGTTTCATAGCTACCATTGTCGGAATTGCTCTATCCTATTATTTTTTCATGCCTTGGTTTAATGGATTATTAAACGGTTTATCTTTGGGAGCTTCGTTTATGGAAAAACCATCTTATTGGCTATTTTGTATAGGATTGATGTTACTTACTGCCGTAGGAGGGGCGGGTTATCCTGCTTTGTATATTTCCAAATTGAATCCGAATGCCATTTTGAAAAAAGATTTTAAATTGGGAGATAAAGGCTTTTTCAGAAAACTATTAATTGGCTTCCAATTGGGACTAACGGTGATTGCGATGTATATGACTTTCGCCATTTTTATAGATAGTCAAAAGCAAAAGGCGAGAGAATGGGGCTATAATCAGCATGATTTGTTGGTGGTCAATTTACCCGATGCACGAGATTTTGACAGTTTTAAAAATGATATATTGACCAATCCGAATGTGTTAGAAGTAGCAGGAAGTAAGGAAAGAATGGGCGTGTATTCAACCGCACTTAAAGTAGAAGTAGCAGGAGAAGAATATAACATTCAGAGCCTTCATATTGATGACAATTATTTAAAAACCTATGGTATTCAATTATTAGAGGGGCGAAATTTTAGCCAACAATTTGAGGCAGATAAATTACAATCAGTCATCGTCAATGAGACTTTTAAAAAAAGAATGAATTGGGAACAAGCAGTAGGTCAAAATTTTAAAATAGACAAGCAAAATTACCATGTGGTGGGAGAAGTTAAAGATTTTCATTTTGAGACTTTTTATTTTGAGGTAAAACCGATGGTGCTACAATTGGCTGCTCCAACGGAACTGACACAGGTGAGCATTCGTAGTCAAATTGGAGCGGGAACAACAACAGCAAAAGATTTAGCAAAAAATTGGCAAAAGATTTATCCGAATACGCCTTATAACTATGCTTTTCAAGACCAAGTGTTCTTTATTTTTTTTGAGATATTCCGACAAGCCAATGGCATGTTGAAAGCAACTGCTTTTTTAACCATTCTATTATCTATCATAGGCTTTTTTGGTTTAGCCATGCTTTTACTCAATCGAAAAATGAAAGAATTGAGCATCCGAAAAATCTTGGGCGCCAATTCTTTCCATCTCAGTCAACTCATCAATAAAGAGTTTGTCTTACCGCTTTTAGGAGCAATTATTATAGGCTTACCCCTTGCTTTTTTTGTAACTAAGGCATTGGCACAAGTTGTCTCTCCTACTGATTCCAAGTTCAGTTTTTTACCCTTTCTATTGACTATTTTCAGTATTTGCTTGATGCTAGTGATTAGCTTAAGTAAGCATATTTATGTCGCCATTACGAGTGAACCTTCCAGCTTTTTAAGGGATGAATGAGCGACCTCGAAGAGAGAAAGTTTGAGATGAACAAAAATTGTTAATAATAGACTTTATTCTAAAAAGCTTAGTGCTTCCAGAATTAGGGGTTCTACTGATACCCCATAGAATGAAATACTGAAAAAATCGGGTCGGAGCGATGCTCCTTTGTGCCAATTTCACTGCTTTTTCCTACAGACAGGGTCAGTGCGATGCTCTTTTGGACAAATTTTCCTAAAAATAGAAATTACCCTCACGGGCATCAGCCCGAAACCGTCTGTAGCTTCGATAGTTTCTGCTTATTCCCCAAAGGAGCGTAGCTTCGTCACCCTTTTTTATTCTCTGGGTAATCATAAGAATTAGGGGTTCTGGAAGCACTTTCCTTATGGTTTTTTTAGAATAAACACTAATAGGTAAAAATCGGAGAAACACCAACTCTCCCAAATGAGCAGCCTCCTTCTTCAAGTAGCACTATAATTTTAATTTATTAGTATTAATAACTGCTCTTGGCGGCGTTTGTTTTACATAACAGCAGCTTCTAATTCCACATCCGCTCTTGACCAAGCTGTTTCAAATAAAGTTGCTATATCTTTAGCTTCTTCCAATTTATTTTGTTGTATCAAACTCTGATGCAAACCAAATAAAGACCAGCCATTTTTAGGAAATTTAGCTAAATCTTCTTTAAATATCAATTCTGCTTCCGTCACTTTATTGGCGTCTAATAATGCAGCGCCTAAAGCTTGTCTAACGGGAAAATAAAAATGAGGAGGTTCGCTATACCGTAAGCCATCTTGAATGGTCACTGCTTGTTGTAAAAGGGTTGCTTTTTTATCATATTTACTTTTTTTTCCAGCTATTTCTCCTTCTAAGACCAATGCCGCCATTTTAACCAATTTAGTGGTTGGGAAATTGGGTTTTTCCACCGTTATCAAAGCTTCATTAGTCTCCCCTGCTACCACTAATTTTAAAGCTTTTTTAGCCTTTTTCATTTTACCTTTATTGGCAAAAGCCATCCCTCTTGCAAAATGCCACATCGTAGTCGCATAAATTAAATCGGCATCAGGTTTAGGTTCATTTAATACCTTATCCCATTTTCCAAAACGAATCAAAGAAAAATAAGGCATGGTGAAATACCGCTCTAATCTTGGCACAACTTCCACCATTGATTTAGGTGTTTTTGTGACTAATTTTCTTGCTGCCGCAATCGACACTTCACTTCGTCCTTCCATACTAGAAGCAAACCATAAAAAATGAATGTTATGCGGATAATAAGCCGCGGGGTAAATCCCTTGGATATTGCAACGCTCAATATAATCTTCATCGACTAGCATTGCTTTTTGGTTCACTACCGATGCGTCATTATATCGCCCAGTTCTAATATAAATATGAGAGGGCATGTGTACTAAATGCCCAGATTGTAAGTCCATGTCTGTCAATTTATCTGCACTCGGCGTTGCCAAATCTGGATGAACTGCTTCTGCTGCATGGATATAATAATGATTTGCCCCAGGATGATTGGGTTCTTTTTCTGCGATGTAATCTAAAACGGCTAATGCTTCTCTAGTTCTCGGTTTGGGTTGACCACCTGGCAACCAATATTCCCAAGGCATACAATCCATCAAAGACTCTACAAATAAGGTCGCCACATCCATTTCTTCTCGATAACGTTGAGAAACAAATCTCATTTCATCTGCATAAATGGAATCTAAACTAGAACGATCTTCTGGTGGAGTTGGGGTATATCTAGTAGTCAAAGCATTGATAAGCGCTTTCTCTATCTTAGTGCTATTTTGACTTAGTGATAAGGCCTTCTGAGTAAATTCATAAGCTTCGGCATTATTCGTTGCTGCCATCGGCATATTTATGTTCGGCCCTAACCCCAATCCTACGCCCCAATAACACATCGCACAATCAGGATCTAATCGAATCCCTTCTTTAAAGGATCTATCTGCCTCCGCATGATTAAAAGCATAGAGGTAAAAAAGGCCTTGATTAAAAAAAGTCTTCGCTTCTTCTGAAGTAGAAGTGATCTTTAAATTCGTTTGCCATTTTGTATCTAATTTAGGCGCTAAAGGTTTGGTTGCCTTTGCAATATCCGCCAATGCAATTTTAAATCGAGTAGTCGGGGCACACATCGTTAAATCGCTAAAATCAGTAATTAAAGTAGTTGGTTTTTCAATAGCTTTCTTTTCAAATAAATTTGTAAAGGACATACTGATAAAACCAATAATCAGTATCGCTAAACCTATAAATTTTATACTTTTTTGATTAAAAATTGATTGGCTCATTTAGGAAAGGTTTATTAGTTAAATAATATTGGCTCAATATAAGCATTGTCTTTCATTTGTTTCTATTTATTAACATTGTAAGCCTTTGAAATTAAATAATACCTTTTTTAAAAAAAACAAAACAAATATTTATATATAAATTTTATTATTACTATACTTGCTTTTATTTAAGATTTCTGGAGGAAGCCCAAAATCCGTATTTCTACACCTCCTAGTCACACGCTATTGACTTGGTCTAAGAAATTTAATAGAGTAGGCATATTTAATTAACCCCAAAAAAATTATTGCCATGAGTCAGGCCGTTACCATTTCTGGTTCCAAATTTACTGTAGAAGGAACCGTAATAAATAAACTCAATAAGCAGGGTATTTTAGACCTTCATGTTTTAGTCTATGACAAAGATAGATTAAGGGATGACTTTTTAGGTATCGGTATTACCGATGCTAATGGAAAATTTAGTCTTGAATTCGATGCATCTGATTTCGGTTTTTTTAGGGATCGCCATCCAGAATTATATTTTATCGTCAAAGATGCTGGTACAGTGTTATTGAATACTAAAGAAGACTTCATTAGGAGTGCGGATGAATCTACTCCCGCTATCAATCTAGAAGTATTATTGGTCAATGATAAGTTTAGAAAATTAATCAAGGAAACTCCTGCGCCAGGGTGGGAAGGAGGTTTTCTAGAAGATCATCCAGAATTAAATTATCCACCACAAGATCCCAATGACAAGGACGTCACTCCACCTGATCTTAGCTCACTTCCAATAAAATTAAATAGAAAAAATATAGGTAAATTTCATCGGCAACAAAAAGTTCTTTGGCCTGAGTTCAGCTGGAATAGTGAACCAGATAATGAAGGAGACAAAAAGCGTTGTTATCAAATGTTCGCCCCAGACATTTCTAGATTAGGATATGATAAAAAAGGAGAGATATATTCAGTTATTTGTCCTCAGCAAGGTGTTTGTTTAGGGGAACTTGGTTGCATGAATGTAGAAGTTACAGTTACTGGAAGTAGAGGTTGGGTGGATGAAGATAATAAGACACTCGCAGGTGATATGTCGGTAGTCGGTACTATCTGGTTTAGTCCATCCACCAAACTAAATAATGAGCTGGTTAAATCAATAATGGATCACTTTGTAATCCATGGACTGCCCTTTCCGTCTACAAAAGAAAAGGCCATCATTATTAAAACCCATAAGGTAGGGGATCCTCATCAAGTCTTATTTCCTTTGACTACGGGTTTGGTTCCACCCGCAGTTTTTGAGATCCCTGATTTTGCTATGCATAATGGTATTGCTTGGTCAAATGGGCATTTACAAGTCCAAATTGGTGAAGTAACCAAATTAGTACCCACTAAAGAACAAATTGAAGAAGATCCTGATATAATTGTAGGTTACGAAAAAGTAAATAAGTTCAATCAATTAATAGTTGATGTGTTTAATGCGGGCGCTGGTAACATGCTAAAACAAGGAAATGTGTTAACTTGGAATGTATGGTTTAATCCACCAGAAGAAATTGATACAGATGAATGGGAAAAGCATACCGATTATTGGAGAGATTCTATTGATGTAGAACATAAAAGCCCAGAGGGCGAAGGCACCTCTGCTAGGTATTTTGATGGCACGCCATTCAAACCTTTGAAAGAGCTATTATTTGATAAATTACCTGAAATCGTAGAATTTATTGCAGAACACATACCCGAATTGCATAAAAAACGTTCTTCATAAATACATCATTAACAGTTCTTTGTTGATGATTAACAACCACCTATACTATTTTATCAATAGGCTAAAAAAAATAACCTAGCTACCTTCGTAACTAGGTTATTTTTTTGTCTATTTTTCTATTATTCTGAAACCAATTCAAAATCAGTTCGTCGATTCTTAGCCTTTCCATCTTCCGTGTTATTACTAGCCACAGGCTTATCTGGTCCATTTCCAACCACGACAAAACGATTTTTTGGCATATTGTATTCACTAACCAAATAATCGGCTACTGATTGGGCTCTTTTCTTAGATAAAGCTACATTCGTTGCTCGACTGCCACTTGAATCGGTGTTTCCTTCAATCCGAATTCTTGAATTAGAGAAAGCGTTCGCAATCGGTACAAATTCTTTATCGATGATATATTTACTATTCTCATCCAATTTAAATTCTCCCGTTCGGAAACTAATACTTACTCGTTTGGTCGCAATGGCTGCCTTGGTTTCATCTGCTTTGGTAACCGTCGAAAATTCCTTTGATTTTTCTGGAAAATGCTCCTCCCCAGTTAAAGTCGTATTCATCACCAAACTTGGGAAATTAACTTGATTCCAAGTTGGTGCTCTCTCTCCACCAGTATGATCTAAGTCATAATAAACATTAGACATTCTGTTATACAAATTTTCACCAGTAACGCCTTTATAATTATTATTTAATCCAAAGAAGTTTTTATTATCTCCATGCGTTACCAATCGGACATTCCCCAATAAATCGTTCCATTCTGATTCAGCTAAGACTGTGCCTCTCTCTGCAAATTCTCTAGTTAATATTTTTGCAGCTTTTTGTCTTGCGCTTGCAGAAGAATTAATTTCCGCTGCACCACGCATCCAGCCTTCATATAATTGTTGTAAACGGTCTCTATTATTATTGACAAAAGAACGCTTGGCATAAAACACATCGGCAATAATATTGGAAGCGGATTTAGTGCTTTCTAAAATTCTAGAACCTGGCACCGCTTTAATACTTAGTACATCGTCTGGACTCCAAACTACCGCCGCATCCACTTGACCACTTTTGAAAGTCGCTGCTGCTTGAATAGCATCCGCTTGCGCAACAATCTCTATGTCATTCTGGGTCATACCCGCTGCCTCTAACATCCAAAGTAAAAAAGAATGAGAAGGGGTCAACTCTGCAACAGCAATCTTTTTACCCCTCAAATCAGACACGTTAGAAATACCTCTTCTTACAACAATAGCGTCTCCACCTCTTGACCAATCCGCTTGAAATAATACGACTGGATCAAAAGATGCCAAAGCTCCTGATTCTGTAGGGAAAGCATCTACTGTTTGCCATAATAAATCTATATCATTGGATTTCCATGCCTCTCTAGATGCTACAAAATCATCCAGTACTTTAAATTCTAAGGCAAAGCCATAATCTTTATAAAAACGAGAATCCTTAGTAGGTTCAAACCCTTCATTGAAATATTGTCCTGCGGCATACCCTGCCCAAGTTACAACGCCTACTTTAATGATATTCTGTGAAGGAATTCCACTTGATGAGCTATTACTAGTTTTAGGCGCATTGCTACTTCCAGAAGTGCCACTCCCTTGTACATTCTCTGTTTGATTTTTAATATCTTGACCTGCTTCGGTGTTATCCAAAATATATTTTCCGCCAATTACAATCGCTCCAACGATCAACATTGTAATTAATAATTTTGAAAAAGTGGTGAGTCTTCCAGCCATTATTTTGTTAGTTATTGTTTTCTGGTCGCAGCCATTAGTGAATTGTACGCTAATCTTTGTGACCTAAATAATATGTTAAGTTAATAAATTAAATAAAAAATGGTTTAGCGAAAGGAAGTTTAGTTTTTCACAGAACTGAACCTCTTAACCTCTAAACCATTTCTATGCTGCTAATTATCAGTTGACGGTTATAGGTTGTCAGTTAGTACGACAACTGATAACGGAAAACAGACAACTGATTACTGCTATTCAAATAAAGTATCGTATTGGTTTCTATGTCCATCCGCACGCATTGGCTTTGCCACCGGTGCGTTCAAGTCTAAGACATTGCCTTCATCATTTGCTTCGACTAGTAAGCTTGATTTCTCTTCTCCCAAAATCAAAGAAACGCCCTCTTTTTCCCACTTTTCTAACATCTTCATGCCTTCCTCTTCAAAGATACCGTTTTGTAAATCTACAGAATCCATAAAGTTAGAAGACATATCCATAAAACGCTCCATCTCTCCAACCTTCTTACTCACATCATCAGCTACTGCCTCTAAAGCCATATCAAACATATATCGCTTATCCTTATCACCGGAAATAACGCTCATAGCAGATTGCATAGCAGAATGAGACGCATGAATCGCTTTTCTTTCCTGCTCTTTAACCATTACTTGGTCTTTAATATCTTCCATTAACACCTCTGAATTTTCGTACATTTTGGTTAATACTCGATAAAGTACTTCCATTTTTTTGTACAAATCTTCCAATTTCATATTCGATTCTTTCAAACGGCCCGCCTTTCGAGCTTTCAGAATCATCATGGATTGTTTATTTGTTGCTTTGGCCTTACTAGCCATATTCATATTAGACTTAATGCTCTTCTTATTGGTCACAATTATTTCTTGTAACTTATGCATTTGTCCTCTTAATTTACTAATCTGCTTATTCATACTCCGCAAATTATCTTTCAAATCCTCTACATAAGATTTCAAGATACCAATCGGATCAATTTGTACAAATAAACCAGTAATCCAACGCATCACACTTTTGTACATATAACTCACTAAGCCTCTTGCCTTGGGGTCTAATACCACATAAACAATAGCTGCTAAAACCATCAGCGTACCCGCCAAATACAAAGTATTTGCTAGAATAGTTGCTAATAAGCCTGAGGTCAATACATTATACAGTAAATATCCACCGCCTAAGACCAATCCGCCTAAAAATACTGCACCCGTTACGCCTTCTGGTCTTTGCCAAAATGATTTTGGTTTAAAGTCTTCCATTTTTTGATTTAGTTAATTTTATATTGCTGAGGGCGAAGGGCAAGGGGCGAAGGATTTCCTTCAGCCCTTTGCCCTAAACTCTTTGCCAGCTATTTTAAATACTTTTTCATATTTTCTACATCGCTCTGAATTTGAGACACCACTACATTATACGAAGCAATAAAGTTATTCTTAGTCGTTTCTACTTTAGAAACAGCACCAGAAATTTCACTTTTAATACCCGCTAATTGTTTTTGGCTTTGCTCAATTTCTTGCGTTAATTTTTTAATATGCTGTGCTTTTTGTTGTATGCCTACTTCTAAATCTTTAATCTGCTTTTCTCGACCACCAATTTGACGTGCTCGTTGATTTTCTAAAGCTTGCTCAAATTTCTTTTCCTCGTGCAATAACACCTTCAAATAATGCGCCGCCGCATCAATTAATTTTTGCGGTGTTGCCCCCATTGTTTTAGCCATCGCAAAAGCAGATTGAAATCTCGTCTGCTCATCCATTGGCATTTTTTCTAAAGACTTCAATGATTGTTTAAATTCTAAATAATCAAACCCGTCTAAATTATGCTTTTCCATCGCCCCAAACATAATTTCCATGAACTTAGCCGTTGGTTGGCCAGGTTGAGGTCCACTAGAAACTCCTGCTGATTCATTAGATTTGGGTGTTGAATTAGATTTAGGGGTAGTTTCTTTATCAGCAGTTTTATTAGGTGCAGGTTTTGACTTCGCTTTTTTAGCACTTCCTGGCTCCTCTACAATAAATAATGACTTTAATTTGTCCACAAATCCCATGAATTAATAAGCTTAAAAGTGGTATAAAAGTTTAAGTTTTAAAACAGTCATTAGATAAATGCTACTTTAAAATCTACAAAGTAAGGAAATTTTAGATAATTATACAAAAATAGTTCTTTTTGAGCATTTCTTTAAAACAAAATTGTGTTTTTATGCAGGTACAGTTTTATTAAAAAATAACTTTAATCACTTCAAATAACATGTAATAATAACTTTTCAATTTTTAAACGAATTCAGTTCAAGTTCTTATTTACAGTTTTTCGTAAAAAGCTAAATAAGCTGCTAGTACTCGTTCAGGTGCTTCATCGTGCGGATAATGCCCAACGCCCTCTAAAATGGTAATATCAGGATTAGGTAATATTTTTTGACAATAATCGGCTAAGTGCCGACCAGAAACTGGATCTAAAGGTCCATTAATAATCTTTACAGGGACAGTCGCATCTACAATCGCTTTTTTCCAACGATCCGCATTTGCCCTCCGATCATTGATATAGCCAATTAATTTATGCATGATATTTTTGCCATCATTATGTAATGCCAAGCGAAAAAATTGATCAATTTCTTTTTCAGTAGCTTTTTTATCGCCATAAACATCATGGAAACTTCGCCTCAGACTACCTTTACTGATAAAACGATTAAATATGGAACCAATTGGACTGTTCAATAATTTTTGCACTAGTTTAGCCCGATGTAATTCTGGAAACAGGCCACCATTTAAAAAACAACAGGATTGTATTTGAAAGCCGTTAGTTCCTCTTTCCACAAAAGCAGCTAACATTTCTTGTGCTACAGACACACCATAATCATGTACTAGCATATGTGCTTCTTTGACGCCTAAATATCCCAAAAAGGCTTCGTGCAATCGAGCTTGATCAGTGATAGAATAGTCGTATTTTTTAGGTTTAGCAGAATAGCCAAATCCCATCATATCTGGTGCAATTACCCTAAATCTACTCGTTAAATCCACCCACATTTTATGCCAATCCCAAGAAGCAGTTGGAAATCCATGAATGAGGAGTAAGGTTGGTCCTGTTCCTGCTTCCCAATAGGCTATCTGATGTTCGTTTTTATAAGTAAAATACTTGGCTTCGTTTTTCCAATCTTGAAAAGTCATTAACTGCTATTTTTTATTCTTTTATAAATCTTATGGTTCTGTGATAAACTTTTCTATGTTCAAAGCTTTGAAAAAAGTATCTCGTTCTTCTTCAGCTGTAAAAGGTCCATTCCATCTTATTCGATGTCCATATTTGATATTATGCCATCTGCCCATGAAAAAATTTAACGTTCCTGTTCCAATGTCCTTATTTTTCCACGCTTGATAAAAGTATTTAAAATTTCGTTCTCTAATAGCTTCATCTGGTCCATG
The DNA here is from genome assembly GCA_965277445.1 of Saprospiraceae bacterium. GTDB lineage: Bacteria > Bacteroidota > Bacteroidia > Chitinophagales > Saprospiraceae > JAFMDF01. The sequence goes on from CBDICY010000013.1 coordinate 3,253,741, forward strand.
ATGAATGACCAGCCAAGGCGTGTCAGTCGCCTTTTTGCCGTGTAAAGCTACAGTAGGATGCCCATACCTTAATAGATAGGCTTCTATTTTAGCAAAGTTAATTTCATCCGCTGCTATCCATTTTTGTCTTGCCTCCTGATGTTCAGGACTATTCTGTCCAAATTTCTCTATTGCATTTCCTTCCTCTATCCGAACCTGTTGGTCTAAATCTTTTATTGCTTCTAAAAATAAACGCTGGCTTTCAACAGTCCTCAAGGAAGCTATTTGCTCGGCAATGGATAAAGTTTGTACTTTATTTTGACAGGCATAATTGCCAAAAATAAGACAAACAATTACCACAATAATAGTAATTCTTTTCATTTTAGTTTTTTAAGCAAGGTTATTCGCTCTCGCAATTGCATTTTGTTTTGCTTCCATAACATTGGTAGACTTAAATTTTAGAATTTAGGTGAACTCTTTTCCTATGCCACAAAATAGTAATTTAAAAGTAATTTTAACAAAATCCATAGACCAAGCACCTATTTTATCCTACTTTTGCTTTTATTTAAAATCAAACAATTATGAACCGGTATATTTTCTTTTTTGTATTATTTATTTTCGCTTGTGGCGAACCAATGACCGAAGCTCAAAGATTAGAAGATGCTAAATGGGAAGCAGTAATGGCAAACCATGATGTGGTGATGCCGATGATGGGCACGACCAACAAGGTTCGAATAAAATTAAAAAAAGCACTTAAAGCAAAGGAAAATTTACCTAGCGAAACGGTTACTAAAATTAATGCTTTAATTAGCGATTTAGACAAAGCGGACGAAGGCATGATGGATTGGATGAATGGCTTTCAGCAACTGAAAAAACTACAAGCAGAAAAAGACCATAAAGAAATTTTAACCTATTTGGAAGAACAAGATGTTATTATCAAACAAGTTGGCACAGACATGACCAATAGCATTAAAGCAGGGATGGATTTTGTGGAAAATCTGCAATAATTAGAAGACAGGGAAAATTTAAATTTGTTGCCGGGCATAATTATCTAGATAACAATTGCTGAATTGTCTTATTGCTATTTTGTTGTGTAGTTATGCTTTACATTAACAATTTTAACAATACAACAATCATGTCCGACCACTAAATTAATCTTAAAATATTTATTCAATGAAATCATCAGTTTATCAAATAACTAGCTTATTCGTATTTATTGGCATTTTATTGTTTTCTGCTTGTCAAGAAGGCCCAAAAACTTTGCCTATTTTAGGGAATAAAGATGAAGTAGATGGTAAAACCATTTATCATGAGATACCTGATTTCTCTTTTGTCAATCAGGATAGCATCGAAGTGACGAATCAGACCTTTACGGGTAAAGCTTATATTTCTGACCATTTCTTTATTTCTTGCCCGACTATCTGTCCAAAATTATCTAAATCTATGCTACGGATTCATGATAAGTTTAAGGCAGATGACAACTTATTATTACTCTCCCACTCTATTGATACTAAATATGATACCATTCCAAGATTAAAAAAATATGCCACTAGCTTAGGGGTCTCTTCTGATAAATGGAATTTTGTAACTGGAGAAAAAGATGCTATTTTAAATATTGCAGAAGATTATTTTAATGTCGCTTTGGAGGATACAGATGCACCAGGTGGTTATAATCATAGTGGTCGATTAATTTTAGTGGATAAGAATCGGCGGATTCGGGCATTTTGTGATGGTACAGACCCCAAATCAGTAGATCAATTTATGGTGGATATTCAGCATTTGTTGGTGGAGATGGAAGGTGATAAAGGATAAAAAATTCCTTTCCCCCACGGATTTTATTTCCCCACGGATTTAATAGGGCGAACGAAAAGTCGTTTTTATAATATGTAATCGACTGATAAAAGTTGAAACTTTTGAAATACTGGTTTGAAGATGCAATCCATAGCCGTCAGGCTAACGATTCAAAATCTGGATTTTTGCAAGCAAATTACGTTGAAAACGTAAGAAATATTGATTTTAAGATGCAATCTTAAAATATCGACATCATCGTAAATTACTGATTATCAATGATTATATTCTTAGCCTGACGGCTATGGATGCAATCTTCAAACATCGGCTAAATTGGAAAAGACCCAAAATTTGGATTATCAAGCGGATGAAATTTTGGACATTTCAAATGACAAGCTTGAATTGAAAGAAAAAAGGCGAAATTATAACTCAGACGGCTACGTTTAAAAAATAAATTTAGCAGACCTGTAGTGCCAAGCTCCGCTTGGTGTATTCATACTTTTACCACCGACAAATATTATCTCAAAAAGTATTCCTATTTCAAAATTATACCAACCAGAAATTCATGTATAAATTATCTTTTATTGCACTTATTTTGCTTATTTTTTTTTCTTTGATTAATTGTAATCAAAAGCCCTATGCACATGGAAAAATTATGTACGAAAACTTCTGCATAAATTGCCACATGGAAGATGGAAGTGGCTTGATTGGGAATATTCCACCATTAGCTCAAGCTGATTATCTAAGTACGCACGCAGATAAATTAGCTTGTATTATTAGATATGGTATTACCGAAAAATTAGTAGTTAATGGAAAAACATATACAACCCCAATGGCAGGCGTTCCGCAATTAACGGATGTAGAAATTGCGAATATTATTAACTACATCAATCACGAATGGGGAAATGATAATGGGTACACAACTATCAAGCAGGTACAAGCACAACTAGAAAAATGTCGTTGAGTAATAAATCATGTAAAGAATTCATCATTCATCGTTTATAGTTCATCGTTAATTCATCACTTTCTTTCCATCAATTTGCCTTTGACAAATCGTTTAATAAAATCTTCTCTATAAGTTCTACCTAACGGGATTTCTTCTCCGCTGATGTTAATAAAATCAGTTCCTATGGAATCTATGAAGTCGGCATTTACGATATAAGATTTATTAACGCGAACAAACTGATGACCAGGCAATTGGTCGTTGGTCGTTTTAATATTCATCGCCGTCATAAACTTATCTTTACCCGTATAAATCATCACATAATCTTTCATGCCTTTGATGTACTTGATATCTTTGAAGAAGATACGAATATATTTTCGATCGGCTCGAATAAAAATATCTTCTTCACTAACGGAAGTTTCTACTTTTTCTGCCTTTTGTTTTAAATCGTATAATGCTTTTGCCTTGGAAACGGCTTGAATAAAGCGTTGTAATCGATTGGGTTTTACGAGATAATCTATCACATCCAACTCAAACCCTTCTAAAGCGTATTGTGGGTAAGCGGTACTCAAAATAATCATTGGACGCTCTTTCAAAGAACGAATAAAATCTATACCAGTTAACCCTGGCATTTGAATATCCAGAAACATTAAATCTACTGGATTTTCATTCATAAAATTTAAAGCATCGACTGCGGTACTGAATTGTCCCACCAAATTCAGATAATCCAATTCTTCCACATTTAATTCCATTCCCTCTCTCGCTAACGGTTCGTCATCTACGATAATACAACGCATTGTTCAGATTTAAAAAAATAAAAAATAGTTATTCTACTAAAAGACGAAATCAGATTTGCTTCCCCCTATTCCAAAAAAATAAATACTTAATTTAAAAACAAGCAGCTTTTTTTATGGTTAGTAAAGTATTGTATATTAACTTGCGGGCAACTGTAAATATAAATCTATTTTTTTTAAATATTATAAATATATGAGTTTCAAAGGAACAAAAGATTATGTTGCGACCAAAGAATTGCAAATCGCTGTAAATGCTGCTATTCATTTGCAACGGCCTTTGTTAGTGAAAGGAGAACCAGGGACAGGTAAAACATTATTAGCACATGAAATTGCTAAGTCTTTAAAAAAGCCAATTTATACTTGGCACGTTAAATCTACAACTTTAGCCCAACAGGGATTATACGAATATGACGCCGTTTCTCGTTTAAGAGATTCACAGTTAAGTACGGGAGATGTCGATGATATTTCAAAGTATGTCAAAAAAGGAAAGTTATGGGAGGCATTTGAAGCAGATGAAAGTGTCGTGTTATTGATTGATGAGATAGATAAAGCAGATATTGAATTCCCCAATGATTTATTATTGGAATTGGATAAAATGGAGTTCTATGTTTATGAATTACAAAAAACCATAAAAGCCAAGCATCGACCCATTATCATCATTACGTCTAATAATGAAAAAGAACTACCTGACGCTTTCTTAAGAAGATGTTTGTTCCACTATATTCGATTTCCTGATGTTGATACGATGAAAGATATTGTCGATGTGCATTTTCCTAAGATCGAAAGAGAATTAGTCGGTAATGCTTTAAGCCTATTCTATAAGGTTAGAGAAGTTAGAGGCTTAAAGAAAAAGCCATCTACTAGTGAATTAATTGATTGGTTGAAGTTGATTTTAATGGAAAAAATTGAAGCAGGTGCTTTAGAAGAATTTGATTTAATGGCAGCCATGCCTCCACATACACATGCCTTAATGAAAAATGAGTCTGATTTAAATCTATTGGAGGAATTGAGAAGAATGAAGCGTAGGTATTAGGCAATTTTGAAAATTGAAAATTCTAAATTGAAAATTGAAAATTACAAAGTATGTCTATAACACTCATTCTCATCATAGTAACTGGCTTGATTTCCTATCAAGCATTTAATGATGCTAGTTTAAAAAATAAATTACTCCAACGACCCTATTTAGAACATCATCATAAAGAATACTATCGTTTAATCACCAATGGTTTTGTACATGCTAATTGGACGCACTTACTGATTAACATGTACGTTTTGTGGGTGTTTGGGGAATATGTAGAAAGTGTCTTTTTATCCATGTTTGGAGCAATGAAAGGTCGAATGTTCTATTTGATGTTATATCTCTTTACTATTGTAGCCTCCTCTATTCCTACTCATTTTAAACATAAAGACAACCAATATTATGCAGGCTTAGGTGCTTCTGGAGCCACTTCAGGTATTTTATTTTCTTTCATCTTATTTAATCCTTGGAGTACGCTTTTACTATTCTTCGTTATCCCATGCCCTGCTATTATTGCAGCCGTTTTGTATTTATTTTATTCTTCTTGGGCTAGTAAAAATTCTAATGACAACATTGCTCATGATGTGCATTTTTATGGGGCAATTTTTGGCTTTTTATTTACCGTAGCCTTAAATCCAGAAGTTTTTACTAATTTTCTTACGAGAGTAATGCACGAATCACCCTTTTGGTAAAAACCCTAAATTAGCCCATGTCTCATTCTGAAAAAAGTCCTTGGAAAATCACCAAAAGTCAAACCGCTTATGAAAACCCTTGGATAAAAGTCACCCATAATGAAGTCCTCAACCCATCAGGAAATGAAGGTATTTATGGGGTCGTTCATCTTAAAAATTACGCCATAGGTATTCTACCGCTTGATAAGGATTTTAATACTTATTTGGTAGGGCAATATCGCTTTCCATTAAATAGCTACTCTTGGGAAATTCCAGAGGGAGGCTGCCCAGAAGGCACCGATGTTTTAGCAACTGCCAAAAGGGAACTGAAAGAAGAAGTTGGCTTAATTGCTAATAAATGGACCCCACTTTTGACCATGCATATCTCCAATTGTCTAACAGATGAGATTGGACATGTTTTCGTAGCCCAGGACTTGACTGAAGGTATCTCAGAACCAGAAGAGACAGAGGAATTAGTTATTAAAAAACTTCCTTTTACAAAAGCCTATGAGATGGTAATGGAAGGAGAAATTACGGATTCTATTTCCGTTGCAGCTATTTTGAAGGTGAAGATACTTATAGATAAAGGTGTTTTTTCTTAACCTTAAACTACAAACTACAAACTACAAAAATAAAATGCTTTCAGACGATATTTTTGGCAAAATGCAAGAGACTTGTAACACTTGGCTAAATGAGTTTTCTACAAGTGACAAGGTTACTAATTTTTCTAAATACCAGATAGAAAATATAGGAACAATGTTTGGTACTTTACTACTTTTTTCAAAAAAAGAAGAAGTAAGTATTGAAAATTGGACACCAGAAATAGTAGTTGAACTCATTTTAGATTATTGCAAAATGAGTCCAGAAGAACCCAGATATTTTGATATTCTTCCAGAAACATTAGCTTCATTCTTTAATTTCTTAGAAGAAAAAGAATATCTGCCTAATGGTAAAGCAATTAGCAATGCCATCCTAGCAGCAAAAAAAGACATTCATCAAACAGAAGAGGAAAGCATGAAACTAAGCCTCATGCATGAGTTAATGCAGGAGGCATTAGATGAAGGAATAGATGTTAAGGATACAGATGCTATGAAAGCTTTTTTTGCTCAAAAACTACAGGAAAAAAAGGTACTCAATGAATTTCGAGCAAAATTAGATAGCGGAATCCCTATTTCCAAGGTAATGGACACTTTGTCAAAAGCAGAATTGGACATTGTAATGAGGGATATCAACAAAGAAGCAAAAATAGATTCTATAAATGAAGAAAAAGCTAAGGCAGGAATCGAAATTCTAAAAAAAGTAATGGCAAATGGTAAAAGTATAGAAGAAGCTATAGCCTCTTTACCTAAAGAATACATGACAGATGTATTAGGCTATATTCAAAGCAATCCAGATGAAATGTCCATGTTCGTAAATGCACCCATGGGTAACTATCGTCCTTCAATTGAACCAGTCCAAAGAGATAAAAAAATTGGTAGAAATGAACCTTGTCCTTGTGGTAGTAGGAAAAAGTATAAACGATGTTGTCTCAAAAAATAACGGAAATTAGCTTGTTAATTATTCTGATTACGTCATACGAAAGGGTGCTGCTACCGCCAGAACATCCTGTATCAGTAACGCCATTCATCCAAATATTTCCCAAATACTTTCGCTAAATTCTCAGCGTCTGAAATTCCTCGATGCGGCGTTCCAGTAAAATCAAAACCTTCTTTTTCTACGGCTTTTCGTAAACCTCTTGGATTCGTCAATCGTTTCAATTCTTGGTATTGCCGTTTGACATTAATATGTTCCGATAACCAGCCAAAATCCATATCATGTCGTTCACAATCTCTTTCAAGTGCCACCTTATCGAAGTTTCCCCAAGAACACAATAAATAGTTTTCCTCAAAAATATCAATCCAATCTTGAAAATCTTCTACAACCGATTCAAATTTATCAGCACGATTAACCTGTTCTTGCGTGATACTCGTCAATTCTCGACAAAAAGAAGATAAGGTCGGATTGACTACAGGTCGAATAAATCGGCAAAATTTTTCTACAATTTCTCCATATCCATTCATTTTAACTGCACCAATTTCTATTACCTCTTGCACATAGCCAGGAGGTCTACCTAACCAACAAGTCGCCTCTAAATCGTAGATTATAAAATTCATGGTTCCTTATTTGATGTGGTTACAGGTTAAAAATATCTTATGCTTTTATCAAAACAAATTTTCATTTTTTTTGACAAGCAGCAATTGAAAATTGAAAATTCACAAATATCAAACGTCTCGCCGTTCCAATAGTTCCCGTATTTGCCTAATCTCCTGATGCAGCACATCTATTTTATCTTCCAATTCTTTATTATTATCCATAGTCATTTCGTCAACAAAAACAGCATTGGCTAAAGACATCCCAAAAATACCCCCAATCAAAACAATTAGCACAAAAAAGAACCGAGAAAAACCGATTGCGTATTCTCCTGAAGAATTTTCCGCAATTACATCAGCTACTTCATTCCAGCCTTCAACCGTAAATAATTGAAAGACCGTATAGGCGGAAATTAAAGGGTTTCCAAAATATTCTGGAGCAATCTCTTGGTAAAAATGGCAAGTCAAAATCGCCAGAATTAAATCGAGGAACAATAAGACAATTAAAACAAAAACAGAGGCTTTTAAGGCACGACCTAAACCAGATAAAATCATCGATAAATGCGGCACAAACGCCATAAATCTGAATAGTCTAGCCAGTCTAAAAACTCGTAATAATAATAAGGAAGAAGTATCGGGTAAAGGCAAGTAAGCCATCAGTAAGGAAGGCAAACTGATAACCACAATAATAAAATCAAACCAATTCCAGTTATTTGCAAAATATTTTTTGGGCTTATAAACAAACAGTTTAACAACAACTTCAATTAAGAAAAAGACAACAAAGAAATGATCTATCTGGATAAGGGTTTTATGTTCCTTTATTTCTGGAAAATAAAGCGAAAAGATGACTGCTGCATTAAGCATAATGGCAATCATCATATTCCGTTCTGATAGAAAAAATCTTTTAAACATGGTTACAGGATGACTGGATTTATCAGGATTAACAAGGTTTTGAGCTGCAAATGTCCATTTTTTTAGTACAGGTGAATTTTAGTTCATCGAAAAAACAATCAGGGGCTGTCTCAAAACATTCAGCTAATGCTTTTTATCCGAATAAAATATCAAAACCCTCCCTCTATCCCCCTCCAAAAGAGGAAAAATGCTGTACTAATTGAAAAATTCAGAACTTTAATTGGTGGACTTTTTCAAAATTGGTCTTTTGCTGATTCTAATCATCTCTTCTACTACGCATTCAGCTTATAAGCAGACCAATTTATTTTTTTATCCAAACCATAATGATCCAGTCGATTATGATAAAAATACAATAGTTTAAAGCTTTCACTTACCACATTTCCTGCTTTATTAATTTTCAAAGGAGCTTGGGCGTGAAAGACACCTAAAAATTGTAATCCTTCTTTCACTAATGCTTCCGCTTCCCAATGGATTTCTTTGGATAATTTTGCTTTTTCTGTTTGCTCTAAGGCTTTTAATTCCATCTGCAAAGCTTCCATTGCTTTAACGACCATTTCCATTGGAAATTCAAAATCTTCACTAGGTAATCGCAATAAACCATATAAATCTAAATGAGTATTTTGAGCTTTAACAATATTAAACATCAAGAAGGCAATAGCATGACTACTTAAGACCACATTATCCGCAAAAAAGCGTTCGACCACTCTTTCTGCTAGAATCTGGGTATATTGTCGATCTCTCTGTAAGTCTTTATTAACGACCCCATCTTTTTTGAAATAGTCTTTAATATCAATCGAATTCCCGTACTGATCGGCGCTGTTTCCATCTGCATCTACAAAATTGCCTAGCACATCTAATGGTTTCCCAAAGGTCAATAAGATTTCGGAACCATTGGAAAAATAATTCCAAGCGAATTTTAATACTTTTCTAATACTATATGAACTATCTTTTACATTAATATAGCGTTCTTTCCCTGTTTGACGCAAATGTCCTTCTACCAAAAAAGGCGCTTCTAAGACAAAATGATAGCCCACAACTACTGGTACAATAAATACTTTTTCGTCTGTTCCTTTAGCCGCCAATGCTCGCTGTGCTTCTACGGCAGTTCCCATCATGCCCATCTTGAGCTTCTTCTCTAAATGACCAGAACGAGAACGGGTTCCACCGGGAAAAATAATGCAATTCGTCCCTCTTTGAATCGCCAAATTAGACATCGCTTTGAGCGTCTCTAAATAGATCGGATTTTTCTTACGTCTATCTAGTCGATAAGCCCCTACTCTATTGATAAAGTATGCAGTATACCCTGTGTTGTATAAATTTAAACCTGCCGCAAAAGAAAAATGAGGTAGTCCACCAAAGGTGTCCATAATATAACCAATCAAAATGGAATCCAAATTACTATGATGGGTAGGCAAAATAATAACCGTCCCTTTTTTCATCAAAGAACGCACCTTTTCTATCTCCCCGCTAATTTTCATTCGCTCACTCAAACGGTGCTTTTTACTAAAAATACGTTTGATATTTCTACTAGCGGCTGTATTTAATAATCGACCAAAAAACCAAGTCAAAAATTTTCGGGCAAATTGAAAAGTCTTAATTCTAAAAGTGGCGACTATTTCTTCCGCATAATTATTGACAATAGAAGTTAATATTTCCTTATTGGCCGTCCTTGCTTGGTCTTTTTCTTGATCTAAAGCCTTAGTAACCAATCGCTTTTGAATTTTTTTCCAAAAAGAGCGTTCATTTGGCGGATCAATTTTCCATGGTTCCTCCTTAATCCGAATTTGCTCTAAGTAAGCCGTTTTGCCAATCATTTCCGTGACAGCCTCCGTTTTTTTACGACTCAATCTTTCAACTGTAAAATCGGTAATCTCTTGCACAAAAGCTTTTCTGTCTTTATGCAATTTATTAATTGGCCAATCTTCCATTCGCTCGTAAACGTGTGGATATATTTTATTTTCTTCTTCCAAATTTTGAATTTTAAATTGGGCAAAACTAAATGCTTGGTTTCAATCCCCAAACTATTGAATTACTCCGCTTGTAATTGTTGAAACTCTGCAAAAATGTCTCGATTTTCCCCATCCGAAAGATACGCAAAATTTCCCTTTTTATTAATGATGTAATAAGCAGGCAATTTGCTTAGTTCATAATCTCTTTTTAATTGGTCATTATTGCCACCGTATAGATTCAATCCCGGCATAGGAATTTTATCCATTGTTTCCCGCCATTTTTCCTGAGAACTATCTGTCGTTATATTAATTAAAACCACGCCTTGCTTCACTAATTTTTGACGAAGCGCTTCTGTGTTTTTAAAGCCTTTCAAACATGGACCACACCAACTAGCCCAAAACGTCAAATAAACTACTTCCCCTTGAAAATCTTTCAATTCGACTTTTTCACCTGTCGTATCTACTAAAGTAAACGCTGGGGCAGGATCAGCCGTAAAAGTAAAAAAAGTAAGTAAGAGAACGGATAATAGGTTAAGCATTTTTATTTTTTTTGCTAAATCTCTTTATTAAAATTGCAATATACCGCTTCGTATTTCATAAATCAAAATCATTGTTTAATTTGCGGCAAAATTTCACTTATTCTACCTTTTCTAAAACAGAAGATGGAAAGTTGTTTTTAGAATAAATAAAACAATGAGCAGGTGAACTAATGGGACAACCTAATTAAAACATCACCTCATCTACTTACTAAATATAGTATGCCACATAAATTTGAACCGACAAAGGAAGTAATCATTCATTCTATCAAAAATTTTAAGCAATTTTTGCGAAATGGTTTATCCTTGAAAAACTGCACCTTACAAAATATTGACTTTTCAAAAGTAGATATTGCTTGGGATAATTTAAAAATAAAAAATACCGCCTTTTTAGGTTGTCAATTAAAGATAGAAGCTGAAATTCAACTCCGAAGAAGAGGTGCTACCATTATTAATGCGCCTACTAATTTACCTTATCAACCTTTCCGAAGTCAATTATACAATTGGCGAGAATTGATGAAAGGATACGATTTTGAAAAAGACAATAGTATAGATTATAAAATCTATCGCCATTTTTCTAAACAAAAATATACGCCTAGTATCAATGAAGCTCTATGGCAGCGCATCCATGATCATGCGATGGATGACGCATTGAGGCTTTTGTTGGAATTTGATAAAAATGGGATGACCAATAAAAAGTGTGTCGGCGTGATGGGCGGACACAGTACTCGTCGAGACGATCCTTTTTATGTAAAATCGGCGTTGACGGCTAAATTATTGACAGAAAATGATTATTTGATTGCCTCTGGTGGTGGTCCGGGCATTATGGAAGCCACTAATTTAGGTGCTTATTTTGCTGGTAAGGCAGAAGAAGATTTACTGGACGCCATTAAAATTTTGCAAAAAGCACCACATTATTCTGATAAAAAATTCCATTTACAAGCATTTAGAGTCTTAGATAAATATCCAAAAGGCGCAGCAAGTTTAGCCATCCCTACTTGGTTTTATGGGCATGAACCCAGTAATTTGTTTGCTGCTCATATTGCGAAATATTTCTCCAATAGTATTCGAGAAGACACCCTTTTATCCGTTAGTTTATATGGAATTATTTGTGCCCCTGGAAGTGCAGGAACGGTACAAGAAATATTCATGGATGCGACCCAAAATCACTATGGCACTTTTAATTATATCAGCCCGATGGTCTTTTTAGGAACCGAACATTATTCGGTTAAAACAATGATTTATCCGCTGTTAAGACAATTAGCTTGGGGCAAAGAATATTACGATTTATTGCATATCACGGATAAACCAAGTGATGTCTTAGCTTTTTTGAAAGCACATCCGCCTTTTAAAATTTGAAATGATTTATAATCGGCAAGGAAATTGCCAATAATTTTTTGATGGATTTTTATTTCCCAACGGATTTTATTTCTCAACGGATTTTAGCAGTTAAACTAAATTTTCACTTAAAGTCCTGTAGGGCCTAAAGATGGGTAGCAAAAGATTAACCTAAATTCCACAATGCTCGTGCCGTAGGTACGCAAGATGGGTAATACCTCATTCGTGAATGATTTAAATTATGAGTACGACTAAAAAAGATACAGCAATTTTATTGATTCATTGCCCAGACCAAAAAGGAATTGTGGCAGCTATTTCTGATTTTTTATTAAAGAACAATGGAAATGTCGTAGATATAGAACAGCATGTAGAAAAAGATATTAATCAATTTTTCATGCGGGTGGAATGGGAATTAACGGATTTTGTTATTCCCAGAACAAAAATTGAAGAGTATTTTGCGACTTTAATTGGTAATAAATATCAGATGGAATGGCAGCTATATTTTTCATATAAAAAGCCAAGAATGGCTTTATTTGTCTCTAAAATGACACATTGTTTATACGATATTTTACAGCGTTACATGTCTGGAGAATGGGACGTCGAAATCCCTTTAATTATAGGCAATCATGAAAAATTGAGAGAAATTGCAGAACGATTTGATATTCCTTTTCATCACTTTCCAATCACCAAAGCAACTAAAGCGGAACAAGAAGCTAAGGAAATTGCGCTATTAAGAGAACATCAAGTAGATTTTGTGGTGCTAGCCCGATATATGCAAATTTTATCGGATGATTTTGTCAAAGCTTTTCCTAATCAGGTGATTAACATTCACCATTCTTTTTTACCTGCTTTTATCGGGGCAAGACCTTATCATGCCGCTCATAAAAGAGGCGTAAAAATTATTGGTGCAACGAGTCATTATGTTACTGCTGATTTAGATGAGGGACCGATTATTGTGCAACATACCACAAGTGTTAGCCATAAAGATTCTATCAAAGATTTAATTCGAAAAGGAAAAAACTTGGAGAAGATGGTCTTATCAGAGGCGATTTATGCGCAATTACAACATAAGGTGTTGACTTATCAGAATCGGACGATTGTTTTTTAGCATAGATGTCAGAAGTCAGATCGTTTATTTCAAAAACGATCTGACTTCTGACAATGAAATGGTCTGACTTCTGACATCTCTAATTAGAATTTATCTAAAATTCGCTGTTTCATTTGACTAAATTCTTCTTCTGTAATAATACTAGCGTCTTTTAGTTCAGCTAATTTTCTTAGCTTATCCATGATTTCTTCGGTGGCATCCGCTACCGTTTGCTTTTTCTCTTCTAGCTCAACTGCTTTAGTAGAATCATCTTTGGCTGCCATTGGAGGTGCTGTTTCTGTTTCCGAAGTTTCTGGCACGTTAAAACTATCCGCTGTTTCTTTCTTAGCATCTTTTTCCCATTGTTTCGCCATCTTCTTCCCTTTTTCAAACTTCTCTTTGTACATTTTTCTTAATCTGTCAGGGTCAAAATCTAGGATCGTACCACCAGAAGCGAAATGCTTCTTGAAAACTTCACCTAAGGCATAAGTAGAAGCACCCGCAAAGATAGACACCGTTGCACCGCCAATAAAAGAACCGATGCCTGGAATTAATTTGATGACACTTCCTGCTCCGATTCTTGCCAAAGCAGAACTAGTCAAGGAAGTCACTAAAGCCTTACCTTGGGTCTCCTCAAAATCAATATCATAAACTCGGCATAACTGGCGAATCATATCCAACTGTAAAGCGCTTACTGCAAAAATATCAGCAATTAGAATGGGAATCATTCCTGCGCCCATCGACCAAATAACATGGTTTCTAATAATCGTATCGGCATGATTGGAACGGCCTGAATCTTTTTCTGAACTCATCTTTCTTTTCTTTTTGGTGGCAGAATTTACCTTTTTTATAAAATCGTATGCTTTTTTTCCTTTGTCTAACATGGTGATTAATTTTACCGTTTTCGTTCCCTATCTATTTCCATATCTCCAAACAAATATATTTCAATATTCTGTCCAATTCCATTTTCTTCGACTATTTACTAATATTTTAGGATTACTGCTTGGTTTTACCATATCATAGCGCCTTTTATGGGAAAATTATTATAAACTTTCTCTAATATTTTTCAATAAAAAGTACGTATTACTAGGCATTTTGTACAATATTCAGAAGGATATTTGGATAGAAAGTAATGTCTTTTATTAAGTCAATTAAATCATTTAAGAAAATTCGCTACTTCACTAATATCCCCATCATTTGTAGCAGAAGGAATTCCTAAAAGTTTACACATCATTTCATATAAATGAATATTTGAAAAAGCATCATCGGTAAAACTAGAATTAAACGAAGGCCCTTTTGCAATAAAAATACCATGCATATCTTTATTATCTGGATGATAAGCATGTGCGCCGCCTTTAAAGGAATTTGGAGATTGATCAAATATCTCATGAGTCGTAATACTCCATCCATTTTCCGCCCAACCAACAATCGGTGTTACTCGTCGATGATTTTTGTAATGCAAGGATGCTGGAAGGTCTTCTTTTTTATAAACCGTTAATTGTGGGTTTGCATTATTTAGAGCTTGAAAACATTTTCTTCTTGTCCATTTAAGGGTATCAAATCTAAGTTAGGCGACCAATTCACAACCGTCATATCTTCTACAAAAATATAATCATCTAAAAAAATCATACAGTCCCGGCTTAATTGTGCCATTCCGTAGTCAGAAACCATGATAAGATTCACTTGATTTTCTTTACCTTGCGCTGCTATACCTTGAATAAGCGACCCTAATGTTTCATCAATAGATTCAATTGAACTTTTCAAAGCAGTCGGAGAAGGGTCATTTCTATGACCTTGAGAATCAATCAAACTAAAATACAAACTAATAAATCGAGGGCGCATTGCTGCATCCATTTCGGAAAATTAGAAGGCTGTTTTTCATTTTTAAATTAAGTTATAATTCGAGTTGGAAAGTATAAGTATTAGTTTATTTCCTATTCTTATCCCGCAATTTAGGACTATTCCATTCTTCCTTTTGTGCAAAATCAACAATCCCTTTCATCGCTCGAACGATACTCATAAACACCAAATAACTAATGGTAATCACAATAAAAATCCACTTAAAAGACCCCGCATCATTCATCCCTAAACCAGAAATAAGGTAGGCCAGACTGCCTAATGCGCCCACACAAACCACAAACCCAATAATGGCTTGAGTCCAATATTTTTCTGCATTGGTCGCATTTAAACTAAAAACGACATTAAAAATGGAATAGAACAATAGGAAAGTAAAAGCAAAAACCCAAGGTCTTTCAGGTCTTAGTTCTAAGGTATCTTCAAACATCAAACAAGTCAACATAAAAAATAAGCCCAAGCCAATCGAAATACCTGCTTGAACAGGAGGAGTTGCTTTTTCAAAAATATCCATAATTAGAAGAATTTTGAGGGTGATGAGTTGATAAGGTAATGAATTAATGAGACCTACCATTGAATATCATATCACATTATAAACTCATTCATCTAAATAGTCAACTCCTAACATTAGGATGCGGCAATTGTTCCAAATAAATCGTAATCATTGGCATCCGTAATCGTAATATCGGCAAAATCTCCGATTCGGAGGTAATTATCTGCCGCATTGACTAATACTTCATTATCTACCTCTGGGGAATCTGCGGCGGTTCGGCCAACAAAATATTCGCCTTCTTTTCTATCAAATAACACCCTAAAGGTTTGTCCAATTTTAGCTTCGTTCTTTGCCAAAGAAATATTTTGTTGAACCGCCATTAAGCGATTAGAACGTTCTGCTTTCACCTCAGCAGGTACATCATCTTCCACATCGTAAGCAATCGTGTTTTCTTCATGCGAATATTGAAAAACCCCTACTCTATCAAATTGCATCTCTTCTACAAAATCAACCATTTCTTCGAATTCTTCTTCGGTTTCGCCTGGATAACCTACTAAAAAGGTGGTTCTAATCGTAATATTCGGCACTTTTTCTCTAGCTGCTCGAATTAATTCCGTTGTCTCTTTTCGAGTAATTTGACGACGCATTCTTTCCAAAACGACATCACTACCATGTTGTAATGGAATATCTAGATAGTTGTTTACTTTCGGCAAACGTGCCATCACCTCAAAAATCTCCATCGGAAATTTACTTGGATAGGCATAATGTAAGCGAATCCACTCAATCCCTTCCACTTCGGATAGTGCCTCTAATAATTTAGGTAATTCTCTTTTTTTA
The DNA here is from genome assembly GCA_965277445.1 of Saprospiraceae bacterium. Lineage (GTDB taxonomy): Bacteria > Bacteroidota > Bacteroidia > Chitinophagales > Saprospiraceae > JAFMDF01. The sequence continues at coordinate 3,270,069 of CBDICY010000013.1, forward strand.
TAAATATCTAACCCATAATAAGTCAATTCTTGCGCAATCAAAATCAACTCTTTCACGCCTCTTCTAGCTAAACTTTGTGCTTCTTTTACCAGCGACTCAATCGTTCTAGAAATATGCTTCCCCCGCATCAATGGAATCGCACAAAAAGAACAAGTTCGATTACAGCCTTCCGATATTTTCAAATAAGCAAAATGCATCGGTGTCGTTGTCCAACGTTCCCCAATTAACTCATGCTTGTAATCTGCGTTTAATTTCTGTAGTAATCCCGGTAATTCTAGCGTTCCGAAATAAGCGTCTACTTCTGGAATTTCTTCTTCCAAATTACTTTTGTAACGTTCTGACAAACAACCTGTTACATAAAGTTTTTCTATTCCTCCTTTTTTCTTTACATCCGCATATTGTAGAATGGTATTAACCGATTCTTCTTTTGCTAAATCTATAAATCCACAGGTATTGACAATCACCACATTGGCATCATCATTTTCGCTCTCATGCGTTACCTCAAAGTCATTCCCTTTTAATTGGGTAATTAAGTTCTCCGAATCTACTAGATTCTTAGAACAGCCTAAGGTAATCACATTAACTTTATCTTGTCTTGTTGTCTTAGTCTTCAATATTTTAAATTTTTCGCAAAGATAAGGGAAAGGTATTGAGGTTCAAAGGTATAGGAGTAGAAAGGTGTGGTGTATCTTACGACTGGACATTGGATACTTGATGCTAGATTCTTGATATAGGGCAATAATACCCCAATTTTGGAATAGCTTAAAAATCAAGGTTAATAGCCGATAAAATGGATACTTGACTTATCGAGTATCTAAAATCTAGTATCCAGAAGCAAAATTTCTAGTAGCAAGATGATTTATGATTTTCGGTCACAGGTCTTTAGATTATTCCGATTTACCCGTCATTCCCCAAAGCACCGACATCGCTTTTTCCTTATCCTCAACGGCTACAAAAATATGATCGTGATAATAACCCGCAATAACATTACAACTGATATTGCTCTCGCCCAAAGCGGTTGCGAAAGCCGCCGTTAATCCAACCGCTTCTAGAGCTGAATGAATATTTAGCGTAATCCAAGCAGCCACAAAATCAGCAGTCAAACCTAATTTCTCTGCATCTTTCTTGGAAAGCACAACGGTCATTCCTTCTTTCTCTCGCATTTCACAAATAGTCATTGACCTTGGAATCACCGATATATCTGGAACCGATGCAAAAATATATTCTCCTTCATTCAAGACAGGTTCCATATTTGCGATCAGCTGCTTTAAATTAGTTACGCCTTTTGCACTTTCCATTTTTTGCTCGTTCATCATTTATAGTTCATCATTCCTTACAAAATCTTCTCCGTAATAGGTCGTTTATCTCGAATCAATTGCCGTTCTTTAAAAGATTCATATAAATCCGTTTGTTCCTCCGCCGTCATCGGCAAATTGTCCGTGTACATTCCTGCCACTTCTCTTTGTCGCAAAGCTTCATAAATACTGACCGCACAAGCCACCGAGATATTTAAACTTTGCACCATGCCCATTTGTGGAATAATAAAATTACCATCGGAATAAGCCAAACTAGTTTCGCTCAATCCATCTTTTTCATTGCCAAACATCAAAGCAACGGATTGGGTTAAATCTAGTTCGTATAAAGAAGTTGGTTGTTCTTCTAAATGTGTGGAGTATATTTTGTCGTAATTTTTTCTTACATGTGCAAAACAGGCTTCCACGTTTGCATATAAATGCACATCTACCCATCTTCTTGCCCCAGAAGAGGTTCGTTTGTTCAATTTAATGTGAGTTCTACCCACTAAAGACGGATCGGTGTATAAGACAAAAATCTCTTTGATGCCCACCGAGTCACAGCTCCTTAAGACCGCTCCCAAATTATGCGGATCATGCACGTTTTCTAGGATCACAGTTAGGTTAGATTGGCGCCTTTGGGCAGCTACTTTGAATTTGTGTAATCTTTCTTCTGTCACTTTTCAATTTTTTGGCAAAGATAAGTGATTTTGGATAAGATGGTTTAAAAGTAGCCGATTTTGCTTTGTTCCCAACGGATTTTATACCCAACGGATTTTGCTTTGTTTTCTCCTCAGGGATTGTTGTTCTCAACGGATTTTGAAAGATTTTTTAAATTAAGTCTTATCACAATGTCCTGTAAGGACAAAAGATGGGTAGAAAAGAATAGTAAACAACAAGTCTATTTACGATTTTAGTGCCGCAGGTACGCAAGAATGGCATCGATAATAATGCTAGTATTGAATTGGAATACCATCAGGGATAGGTTCATATTGGCGCGTTAAAAGGATGCTATTCGGTTCAACTACGCTAATAGATGAATATAATTGGTAATCATCGATTGCTCGAATAGTCAATAACCATTCTTCCTCTACTAAAGATTTAATTTGCGCAATCTCTTCCTTCGTGAATTTTGTTTTCTTGCTACTATTCAAGGTAAAAGCCGCGTGTTCTCCCCTAATGAATTCCCAATATTTAAATTGGAGACCATTTATTTTATCTATTCCCCAACTAGACCCATTCTTCGTATTAAAAAGAGTTAACTCAATTGTTTTATTTTTAAGTTTTCGGCCATTCTTTAATATTTCAAAAGGTTTCTTAATACTTGCTTCAAAATCGGTCTGGATCATAAATCTGGCAACTGTTGAATTACTATTTTTATTTAAGATAATAGGTAAATCATGCTTTCCCCATTTTAATTCATAAGTATCTATTTGACCATATTTTGTCTTTTCAGTTTTTGATTTTTTTTGAGGACTTTCATTTACTGCCAATCGAATAATCACAACCCCATTTTGACCGCTTTCGCCAAACATATTAGCCAATCCAGAATTAGGTTCATATAACTCTTTTTCAATCAAAGCATTGGCATCAAAATTATCAAAGGACAATTTGTGGGTGCAGAAATAAAATTTTTCTCCAAAATAAACGAGTTGTAAAGGTAAGTTTTGCTCAAATCCTTTTGGCAGCCTCTTCTTTTTATCTTTATGCTGAAAAAAGGTTGTATAAATACCTTCTTTTCCTGCTCGACCAAAATCTACTTTAGGAAGGTTTTTATCCATTAATTTATATTTTCCCATTCGATACTCATAAAGATTATCCTCTAGATTTTTTTTTCCTAAAGTCATTTGATTATAATATGCTATCGTATCAATTGACAATAGGTTTTTAGCTGATTTATTTGGGGTATATTTTGTTCCTTTATTTACAGAAGCAATCGCTTTTTTACCAATGGCAAACAAAAAATGTTGTGGTAAATAATAATCTCTTCCCGATTTATTAATTATAATCTTATCAAAATAAATACTAGACTCAATAGACAAATTACTTAGTGTTTTGTGTAAGTCTTTCAAGTTAGGCAACTGATTATCGAAGGTTAGGTAAGGCGCATCTTTTTTAGCAATTACTACCCTTAGTTGCTTAATCACTAGATCGTCTAATAAGTGATTGAGTTGGAGTCCTGTATTAAAATTTTCTAAGAAAGTCTTTAAATCATAATTTTTACTTCTAGGATTCGCAGTTAATTCGCCCCATTTCAAAATCAACTCAGAAGGTTTATATCCAACATATTCTGGCAATTTTAATAATTTATCGTCTACCTCTGTTTCTTTACTAGTTTTGAAAAAAGGAGAAGAAATTGTTCTATGTGATTTACCAAATACAGGATCAGCATTTGTTGGGTTACCGACAACTGATCTAGTCGCTGTTTTAAAATTAGGAATGTGAATAATATCATATTTTTCGGGATTACGATACATGTCCACAATAGATTTATTTGCTACCAAAGTTGTATCTATTTTTAAGATAGTTTTAGCTTCATCAGGAATAATAACTTGAAAATTAAAGAGGTTTGCTTCTTTTTTACTAATCTGAATTGGCGATTGATACTTTCCGTCTTCTACTCTAATCATTCCTGCGAAATCAAAACCATTAATATTAAAAGAAATGCCTGCTTTTTCATCTACTAAATCCATTAATTTAACCACATCAACTTGTTCTGAAATACTTTTTCCATTTCCTTCCAATAATACTTTTGAGGGTGGTAAATAGGTTGCAAAGTTTTCGTAGGTTTCTGTATTGGTACTGGTTGGAATAAAAGTCCCTAAATTTATCAATATATCCTGTATTCCATTAGCTATTTGACCATTCTCTAAAATAATTATTGGTTGATTTAGTGCCGCCCGTAAATCATTCAAATCAACGGTTTCAACATGAAAAACAGTATTGAAATCTTCTTTTCTAAGCTCAATGGGAAATTCAATCCCTCCCCATTTAAATGTAAAATCCCCATCAGGATTTGGACGTTTCGCTTTTGGGTCAATTAAACGAAGTTGAAATTTATACCGTTGCCCCTCCCCTCCTATTTGTAAATCATCCCCACTCACTAAAGTCCCTACCGTTAATTGCTCCATAAATTGTTGAATACACGCATTCTCCTTAAAAATTGCGGGTTTATTGGTATTGCTAATAACTGTGCAAGGCATCAAATTTGATTCCCCAATAACGTAACTATACAGTCTAAAGGAAACTTCCTCAAACAACCCCCCAATCTTCAAAGCAGCAATCGGTTCTTTTTGATAGGATGCTAAAAATTGGTTGATCGGCACTTCAATAATTGGTATAGATTGACTATTTTCTTTGTTTAAAGCGATTTCTAAATCAGCCCAATAAAGCAGGCAATTTGTTCCTACATTCTCAAAAGTGTTCGCTAAAACCTCTAAATGTTCTTGTACTGCCGCTTCACTCGCTGCCATAAGAGCATTATTATCAGATTGCTCTATCTCAAAAACAGTCTTATCTCCAATATTCTCTAAAACCGTATTCATCTCCGCCAACCCTTCCCCAACCTGCGGAATTGCCTGCAACAAATTAAAAGAAAACAGCCCCATCATCCCAATAATCAATGGAAAAACCAATAAATATTTAGCTGCATATACTTTCTGAGAAGGTCGTTGAATCATCATTTGTAAACGTTTTTTAGTCATCGAATAAAAAGTGTTCGTCAAAGGCGTCGCTATCTGTTGTTTATGCTGATTTACTAATAAAGTCGCATATTCACTCACATTCGATTTTTGTTGAATCACGTATTGATCGGCAATAAATTCGTGGGTCGCTTTCAATGCATTTCTAAACCAATAAATCAAGGGGTTAAACCATTTTATAATCACACAAATCTCCATCAGCAACACATCCAAACTATGCCATTGGCGAATATGTACCTTTTCGTGTTCTAGTATTAATTTTTGTTCGTCTGTTATTTCTTGATTCCAAAAAATATAGCCAAAAAAGGAAGCAGCAGGAAAATTATTTTGCGTTTCTACTAATGTAAATTCGTTGTTTTTTGAGCGTTTTCCTCGTCGAATAATTCGTCCTAAATTCCATAATCCTTTCAGTAAAGAAAAACTCATTAGAAAAATCCCCATTAAATAGATCGCCATTATCACATCTGCTACGGAGAGCGAAAATACGGGCGAGGGCGCACGCATTTGTTCCCAAACCACCTCATTTAAACGGTTGGCACTTTGAATGGCGGGGTAGAAAAAGGCTTCCAAACTTTCTGGTGGTGCATCTTTTTGAAAAGAAATATTCAATAATGGTATGCTTAAGGCAGCAATTGGCGTTGCCAATAAATACGCTCGATTTAATTGAAAAAAGGTTTCCTTTTTCAAAAACAGGTGGTAGAATCCATAGAAAATGGCTAGGCAGAAACTGGATTCTAATAAGTATTGTGGGATAGAGAGCATAGCTTATTTGTTTTTTGGCGAATAAACGAATAGCCTATTCGCGAATCTCCAATTGGATAGAAATTCGTATCAAAAAATGATGATTTTCAGTCGGGTGATTTCAAGGTACTGACGAATTCATTCGTCAATTACAAAAATTAGCGACGAATTCATTCGTCGGTACAATTTAAAGGTATTAGTCGCTCTTTTTCTTTCCCTTAATTTCTTTTAACAACTCATCTAATTCGTCCTCATCAATATCTTCATTATCCACAAAATAGGACAATAATTGCTTGGGAGAACCACCAAAATAATTATCGACCAAATTTTTAAAAGAAGATTGTCGGTAGTCTTCTTTTTTAATGGCGGGAAAATACCGATGCGTTCGACCAAAAGTCTCGTGATCTATAAAACCAGCTGTTTCTAGTTTTTTCACAATCGAAGCAGTAGTAGTGATTGGTGGTCGAGGCCTTTCTAAAGCTTCCCAAATATCCTTCATAAAGGCATTTTCCAATTGCCAAAGGATTTGCATAATTTGCTCTTCTTTCGGGTTTAATCTTTTCATAATTCAAAGGTAGCAACGATTTTTTAGTTATGCAACTATTTTTTCGTTTTTAAACGAAATTTTCGTTTAAATTAATAAAATTGCAGAACTTCTACATTTTCTTTAAGTTTGGCATTTATTGACACAAACGATCCAAATCCTACTAAAAAATAGCCATTATGATAAAAGTTGCCGACTATTCTACGAAGCCACCTAAAAAAGCAAACAAAGGGGATTTTAAAAAACCCATGAAAAAAATGCTAGAAAAATTAGCAGATTTACAATACTTAATGCAAGCGGAGGGCAAACATAGTTTACTAATTATCTTGCAGGGCATGGATGCTAGTGGAAAAGATGGGATTACAAAAAAAGTTTTTGGGGCTATTACGCCAGGTGGGATTAATGTCTATTCTTTTAAAAAACCAACGGATGAAGAATTTGCCCATGACTTTTTATGGCGAGTACATAAATTAGTGCCTCAAAAAGGAATGGTTGCGGTCTTTAATCGGTCGCATTATGAGGATGTGTTGATTCAGAGAGTCCATGGTTGGATAAGTGAAGAACATGCCGAAAAACGCATTGCCGCCATTAATGCCTTTGAAGATTTATTGGCCTTTGATAATAATACGATTGTCTTAAAATTCTTTTTGCATATTTCTCATGAGCAACAAGAAATTGAGTTGCAACAAAGAATAGATGATCGAGAAAAGCAATGGAAACACAACGATGGAGATTGGAAAGAAAGAAAGCATTGGGATAAATACATGCGTTGCTACGAAGAAGTATTGAATAATTCGACCACACCTTGGCAAATTATTCCGATGGACGAACGTTGGTATGGTCAATACTTAATTGCGGAGAAAGTAGTCGAAACCTTAATAGGATTAAATATGGAATTTCCTACATTGGAAACGGAATTGTAGGCAGTATTGCAGTTGGCAGTAATACAGTAGACAGGCATGTAGTTAGACAATGGAAATCTTATACTATAAATCCTTTTTCTATTCGGGAGTTATTCCGACATTTGCAGCAAATTGGTAAAATAGTAACTTTACCGTAAATCGTATGCAATAAGTGTCTTTTGAAATATCGCATTATAAAGTAGCTTAGACCTCTGGTCTGAGTAGTAATAACTCAGAACTACTCAGACCAGGTCTAAGCTACGAACGATAATTTGAGGTACCTCTCCCTATAAACCGTACACCGTAAAACAGCATTTTTTACATCAAAACAATAACGATTATGAAATTAGTTAACCCATTTGGTTTTCCTACTGCTGGTAGATTAACCGATTTGTCTCTATTATTATTAAGGCTCGCTTTTGGTGGGCTTATGTTTCTAAACCATGGCTTAGGTAAGTTTAATAAACTGATGGCAGGAGGCGAAATAAAATTCGCTAATGTGTTTGGCATGGGGCCAGAATTATCCTTAGGCTTAGCCGTTTTTGCCGAAGTAGTATGTGCCATTATGGTCGTCCTCGGTTTATTTACTAGAATGGCAGTTATTCCATTAATTATTACCATGTTAGTGGCGATTTTTGTCATTCATATTGGTGACCCATTCAAAAAAATGGAGTCTGCGATTATTTATTTGATTCCTTACTTAGTCTTATTTTGGAATGGATCAGGTAAGTATTCTGTAGATGAATTTATTAGTTAAATGAGTTATCCGTTGTCAGTTATCAGTTTCGGTTTTACCTACTAACTGATAACTGACAACCGACAACTGACAACCCAAATTAATGTCTTTTCCAAAACTAGGAATATTAGGCGGTGGTCAATTAGGTAAAATGTTATGCCAAGCAGCAAGTTGCTGGGAATTGCCTATTTATGCTTTAGATACTTCTATTGAGTTTCCAGCAGGCCCTTATTGTAAAGGTTTTCAAGAAGGGAGTTTTAAAAATTATGAAGACGTCCTTGGTTTTGGACGTCAAATGGATATTGTAACTATTGAGATTGAGCATGTCAATACGGATGCACTAAAACAATTACAAAAAGAAGGTAAAACGGTTCATCCTAATCCTGCTGCTTTAGACATTATCAAAGACAAAGGCTTGCAAAAGCAATTTTATCAACAGCATCAAATTCCTACTTCGCCTTTCCAATTATTCACGGATAATGATGCAGTCTTAAATGCAATTCAATCAGGGGAATTAAGTATTCCTTTTGTGCAAAAATCTAGAACTGCTGGCTACGATGGAAAAGGGGTCGCCGTTATCAAAACAGAAGTAGACTTAACCGATAAGTTATTACCTGGTGCTTGTATAATAGAGGATTTGGTGGATATGGAAAAAGAAATAGCCGTTGTCGTTGCTAAGAATGAAAAGGGGGAAATAGCTGTTTTTGATCCTGTAGAAATGGAGTTTAATCCTATAGCCAATCTGGTCGAATTTTTAATTTGTCCATCCACTATTACCGACCAACAAGCAGCAACCTGTACTAATTTAGCCAAACTAGTGATTGAAGCCTTTGATATTTGTGGTCTATTAGCCGTCGAATTATTTTTGGATAAAACAGGTAATATCTTAGTCAACGAAGTTGCCCCAAGACCGCATAATAGCGGGCATCATACCATAGACAGTGCCATTACTTCTCAATACGAACAACATTTAAGAGGTATTTTAAATTTACCTTTGGGAAGTACCAAAATGACCAGCCCATCGGTCATGGTTAATCTCCTTGGTGCAGATGGATATACAGGAGATGCCCATTATGAGGGTTTAGCAGAATGCTTGGCCATCGAAGGGGTCAAAATTCATTTATATGGTAAAAAAATGACCAAACCTTTCCGAAAAATGGGTCATGCAACGATTATTGCCCCTACCATTGAAGCGGCAAAAGCAAAAGCAAGACAAATACAATCTACCTTAATAATAAAAACAGTTTAATCGGTTGCCAGTTTCGAGTTACCAGTTACCTGTTAGGGAAAAAACTGGCAACTGGCAACTGGCAACTGGCAACTGGCAACGTAAAAATATGAGCCAAGCAAAAATAGCCATCATCATGGGATCTGATTCAGATTTACCTATTATGCGCCAAGCAGCAGACGTCTTAAAAGAACTCGAATTAGATTTTGATTTAACCATTATTTCTGCGCATCGAACGCCAGAAAGAATGTTCAATTTTGCTAAAAAAGCCCATAAAAAAGGCATCAAAGTCATTATTGCAGGTGCAGGAGGGGCCGCCCATTTACCAGGGATGGTCGCTTCGTTGTCTCCCCTACCCGTTATTGGCGTTCCGATTAAGTCGTCTAATTCTATTGATGGTTGGGATTCTGTTTTGTCTATTTTACAAATGCCGAATGGTGTTCCTGTTGCAACGGTCGCTTTAAATGCCGCAAAGAATGCAGGTATCTTGGCTGCACAGATTTTAGGAGCTGGTAATAAAGCAATTCAGAATAGATTAGTTGTTTACAAACAACAGATGGCAGAAGGCGTGGCGGTAAAATATGAGAAATTGGAGGCTATTGGGTATGAAAAATATAAAAAGGAGTAACCACAAACGATGAACGATGAACGATAAATGATGAACTATGAATTGTGTTATTCGCAAATGCAAATAGATAATTCCTGAATAATTATCTAGAATAAACCTGTTTATTCGAATTCATCATTTATCGTTCATAGTTTAAAAATTAAATAATCTCTTCAAATTCTTCTTCTTCCTTCCCTGCTATAAATCGGCCAATGCCGCCTAATTTTTGCTGATGCATTTTGGGTAAAGTCGTCATGACTTCTACAATAAACTGGTCATCAACAATCGCTTTAATGGCTTCTACGGAATCAATCATATCACCACTTCTAAATTTATAAGTCAGTTCGTAAAGTCCAGATTCAAACTTCACGGAATATTTACTATCGTGTAAGAAAAGCGTGATTTTTAGAGTTGGATGTGGAATATCACCGACGATACGCATGTTGGATACTTTTAGTTAGTAAAGTGTAAAGTTGACCATATTCGGGGAACTTTCGCAGGTATTTTAAATGCTTTTTTATCGTTTCTTCGTCATTTCTTCGAGCTGGCCCTGTTTGCATCTCGTAAGGTGGCTGTTGTTCGATTTTCAAAACCGTTTCTAAAATTAAGGGTTTTAATAAATCAAAATCAATTTGTGCAGCATCGGTTATTTGCTTTCCTAAGTGAAATATATGGTTACTAAAATTATTAACCATAACCGCTGCTACATGTAAAATAGACCGTTCTTCATCAGATATTCGAGTTACTTTTTTGCTTATTCTTTTACCTATATTTTCTAATATTTTACGATTTTTCTTTTTTCCCGCATCGATACAAATAGGAATTGTTGAAAATTTTACTTGTCTTGTTTTGGAAAAAGTTTGTAAAGGATAAAATACCCCATAATGGTTAAAATAACGAGCAATTAACTGACTACTAGCAGCACCAGAGGTATGAACGATTAATTTATTACGCATGCCCTTATGCTTACTTAATTCCGCTACGACCAGCTCAATAGCATCATCCTTTACGGCAATAATATATAAATCAGCTTCCACATCTACAGCCGTCAACTCGTTGACAGGTTTTGCTTTTATTTTCTTGGCTAAGTTTTGCGCATTCTTTAATTCACGGCTATACACTTGATGAATCGTTAAGCCTTTTTTAAACAATCGTCTTCCTAAATGATAGCCTACGTTTCCTGCACCGATTAGCGTAATGGTCATTATTCTATTAATTAAAATTCAGCATAGAGTGGATTGGATAGAAGGCAGTTCTTTAATAGAACCTCCTTCTTTTGGTGATTAGAAAGAAAGAGGTTCTATTAAAGAACCACTTTCTATGGGCTCTATTCCATCAAACAATTAAAAAGCTAAAGTATAATTTAAATTACAAACTTTTTAATCCTACTTTCACATCTTTAAGAATAACCGTTTCCGCATCAAACAAAACTAAACAATTCAAAACCAACTCTCATGGTAAGAAGAACATTTATCAAAAATTCCTTAGTGGCAAGTGCTACATTAATCACGCCTTTTGCTTGTCGCAATACCTATATTAATAAGGTAACCGCCATTACGGATTGGAGCGCCTTAGACTTGTCGACTGCCATTCAAGCCAAAGAAGTGAGCTGTGTGGAAGTAATGACCGCTTATTTAAAACGAATTCATCAATATAATCCTGTTTATAATGCCATCATTAGTATGGTATCGGACGATGATTTAATGAGTCAAGCTCGTCAAGCAGATGAAGCGCTGGCTAAAGGGGAATATTGGGGCTGGATGCACGGCATGCCGCATGCTGTCAAGGATTTAGCACCTGTAGCAGGCATTCGTTATACTCAAGGGTCGCTATTATTTAAAGATCGAATAGCAGAAGAAGATAATCCATTGATCGCCAAAATTCGTAAGGCAGGAGCTATTTTTATTGGTAAGACCAACACGCCAGAATTTGGATTAGGTTCACAAACTTATAATCCTATTTTCGGTGCTACAGGAAGTGCTTATCATCCAAATTTAACGGCTGGAGGCAGTAGCGGTGGCGCAGCTTGTGGATTAGGTACTCAAATGCTACCCGTTGCGGATGGTGGGGATATGATGGGATCGCTCAGAAATCCAGGCGCATTTAATAATGTCATTGGATTTCGCCCCAGTACAACCGTTGTCATGGAAGACGGAGATGCAACCAATCGACTTTTATGGACATCAGGGCCAATGGGAAGAAATACACGAGATACGATTCAATTATTACAAACATTAGCACGCAAGCCTGTTTTTACTGATTTGCAGCCAGTCCCTTTGAAGGAAGTTAAGATTGGTTGGATGGGTAATTTAAATAACTATTTGCCTTTGGAAACTGGCATCCTAGATTTATGTGAAACTAGTTTGAAAATTATCGCTCAAGCAGGTGCTGTTGTCGAACCAATACAACCAAAATTTAACTTATCCGATTTATGGTTTTGTTGGACAACGCTTCGGCATCATATTCGGTTGGAACGATTGGACTATTATGAATTTCCTGCTAAACGAGACTTACTCAAACCAGAATTAATTTGGGAAATAGAGCAAGGTTTAAGCTTCTCAACACAAGAAGTAGCAAAAGCTAAAGCAATACGAGTTGATTGGTACAAAGAATTAGATCGACTCTTTGAAGCATACGATTTTTTAGTATTACCAACCGCACAAATTTTTCCCTATTCAAAAGAAATCCATTGGCCAAAAGCCATCAATGGTCTAACGATGGATACTTATCATCGTTGGATGGAAGTCGTCATTTTGGGTAGTCTTGGTGGGATACCCGCTATCAATGTACCCGTCGGCTTTGACGCAAAAGGTAGACCTATGGGCATGCAAGTCATGGGTAAATTTGGGAATGACAAGCCAGTATTGGAATTTGCCTTAGCTTATGAGCAAATCACAGATTATTTGAGTGTTAAACCAAAGCTAGTAGCATCCTAGTTAATTAGTCTTCTTTCAAGTAAAAATGAAGGTTCTTAATGCTGTCCATCGTAACTTGGAAATCCATTTCCAAGGGAATTATTAACCAATTTTTACTTGGAAATGAATTTCCAAGCTACGGCTTACCAGTTAAATCATACTCGGTTAAACATCAGTTGACAACCATTCGGGATGCCCCTAACCTTCACAAATACTTGCGGGTTTGGCATCTCAAAAAGTTACAAAAAACTTAATAAATCCACTTTTGGGCATTTAAGCGTTAAAATCCTTATTTTTGCAACCGCTTTAGCAAAACGGCTAGTTTTTTGTACATTTAAGGGTTAGATTAATAACTATATTGCCAATCATAACGTAATATACTAGAACCTTTAAATCAAATCAATACTGGCTAACTTCGAATTACACCATTTTATAATTAAGAAAAATACACTTTTAACCAAAAACAGTAATTCGAATTCATTCTTTGAAATCGAGAAATTTTCCGATTAATAATGATCATCGGAAAACAATCAAAAAAACTAAATACTCTTGAAATTTACCGAATTGGCGCTAAACGAGCAGTTGCTCGACGGATTGGATGCGATGGGCTTTGAAACCGCCACTCCTATTCAGGAAAAAGCAATCCCTGTTATTCTAGAAGGGAGAGATTTAATAGCCTGTGCACAAACAGGAACGGGCAAAACTGCCGCTTTTTTACTACCTACTTTACATGATTTAACGGGAACAGAATCTGATTCTATAGATACTTTAATTTTAGTACCTACGCGTGAGTTAGCCATCCAAATTGACCAACAGTTGGAAGGCTTTGCTTATTTCACAGGCGTAACTTCTCTACCTATTTATGGTGGTAGAAGTGGCGAATCTTTTAATCAAGAAAAAAAGGCCTTAACGACGGGTGCAAACATCGTAGTAGCTACTCCTGGTCGATTGATTGCTCACTTTAATTTAGGCTACGTAAAAATTAGCAAATTAAAGCATCTAATTTTAGATGAAGCAGATCGAATGTTAGACATGGGATTTGTCAATGATTTATTAAAAATCGTTTCGTTTTTACCAAAAAAACGGCAAACGCTGATGTTTTCGGCCACCATGCCGACAAAAATCAGAAAATTTGCTTCTAGAATTTTAAATAATCCAGCAGAGATTACCTTTGCCGTCTCTAAGCCTGCGGAGAAAATCATGCAGATTGCTTATCTGATTGAAGATGAGTTAAAACCAAAGTTATTACAACATTTATTAGGAAATCGAAAGGGTAAGAATGAACGGATTATTATCTTTTCTAGTACGAAGTTGAATGTAGATAAAATAGCTCGGGCTTTAAGAGATACAGGAATGGACGTAGGTCAAATTCATTCAGACTTTGACCAAGCTCAACGCGAAGAAACGCTCAGGCTTTTCAAAAATGGAAAATTGCACGTCTTAGTAGCGACCGATATTCTATCCAGAGGAATTGATGTAAAAGGCATCAATTTGGTGATCAATAATTCTGTTCCAGGAGATGCAGAAGATTATATCCATAGAATTGGTCGTACTGCCCGTGCAGATGCAGATGGTATAGCGATTACCTTAATTAATTATAAAGATCGTCGAAAATTCAAGGACATTGAACAGCTAATGGAGAAGCAAATCATTAAATCTCCATTACCGCCAAAAATTCAAGAACTCGCAGATAAGTTACCAAAACCAACCAAAGGAGGTGGAAATCGAGGAGGTTATGGTGGACGGGGTGGCAAACCAACCAACAAGCCATTTAAGAAAAGAAGTGGTGGTGGTAATTGGTCTAAAAGTAAGAATCGAAATACTAAACCGAAGAGTTAATGCATGATTGGTTAAATGATGCTTAATCGACTCTTAAATTAATAATCCGCTGAGGCAATCGCTTTCAGCGGATTATTAGTTTTCAAGGGTAGTTTTAAATTCCTTTCCTTAAAATAAGCGCAGTTTTCCATATATTTATACTTTTATTTTCAAATAGGTAAGTAGAGAGACAGAATTAGCCTTCACTTATTAAATAGTTGCGAGTTACGGGTTGCGAGTTAAAAAAATAAAATGTTGAAACTAAAATTGGATTAACTTGATACCTATTTGAAGTATTCATGCTTACTCCAATTCATCAACTCGCATCCCGCAACAAATATTTATAGGTCGATTAATTTTGTTCTAGTCCTTACTTAGTTGCAGTACTTAGCATTTTTTAATAAAAATCATAACTAAAAAATATGTCCAAAAAATTAAAAGTCTTAGTTGTAGGATGTGGGAATATGGGCACTTCTCATGCTCGTGCCTATCATCAATTATCGGATTTTGAGATAGTGGGTTTAGTCAGTAGAGGCCCAGCTAGTAGAGAAAAATTATCCAAAGAATTAGGCGGATTGCCGACTTTTGGAGATTTTGACACGGCGCTGAACACCACCAATCCAGACGTTGTTTCTATAAATACGTATCCAGAAACACATGCAGAATATGCAACTAAAAGTTTAACGGCTGGCGCGCATGTTTTCTTAGAGAAACCCTTAGCCAATACAGTTGGAGAGGCTCAACAAATTGTGGATTTGGCAACAAAATTGAATAAGAAATTAGTCATTGGCTATATTCTAAGAGTACATCCTGCTTGGGCAAAATTTACAGAAGTGGCAAGAACGCTTGGTAAACCTTTGGTGATGCGCATGAACTTAAATCAACAAAGTTGTGGAAGTGAATGGGGAACGCATAAGGAGTTAATGAAAACGATGTCTCCTATTGTCGATTGTGGTGTCCATTATGTAGATATTATGTGCCTAATGACCAATGCCAATCCGATTCGAGTAAGTGCGATTGGGGCTAATTTAAGTAATGAAATTGCCCCAACGATGTATAATTATGGACAATTGCAGGTTACTTTTGATGATGGTTCAGTAGGTTGGTATGAAGCAGGTTGGGGACCAATGATGAGTGAAACAGCCTTTTTTGTCAAAGATGTAATTGGGCCTAAAGGTTGTGTGAGTATTATTGACAAATTTCATGACTCTTCGGATGTCGAAGGGCATGTTAATACAGGTGGGTTAAAATTACATCATGCCCAAGTGGATGAAAATGGCCAGTTTATGAAAAAGGATGAAATTTTAGATACTTCGGATGAACCAGATCATGATGGCTTATGCTTACTGGAACAAGAATATTTATTAAAGGCCATTCAAGAAGATATGGATTTAAGCGATCATATGCGAGATGCAGTCAATAGTTTACGCATTGTTTTGGCAGCAGATGAAGCTTTCAAATCAGGGAAGACGGTTGAATTGTAAACTTCTTAACATTTCTATAAAAATAATTCGCTTCGATAGTGAGCGTTTTTTCATATTATTGCAGTCTAATAGGTATACCCCGTTAATCTTTTAAAATCATTCATTCAACGGCATGAACAGAAATTTACTTTTATTGATTGTTTGTCAACTATTTTCCTTTACCATTATTGGACAAACTGCCAATGCGGCTGACTTTTATAATACTGATAAAATTCGACAAATTAAGTTGACTATCAAACAACAAAACTGGAGGTCATTGCTCGATTCCTTGAGGCTGAACGGGGATGATTTCATGGTTGGAACCGCTAATATTGATGGGAATACCTATACAAATATTGGTATAAAATGGCGAGGAAGCCGATCTTTCAAGGTGGGCGCTAAAAGAAATCCCCTGCAAATAAAACTAAATTTCATTGACAAAAATCAAGGACATCAAGGGTATAAATCCCTTAAACTATCCAATGCTTTAAGAGATCCGAGTATGGTTCGAGAAGTATTGGGCTTTGAAATTGCTCGTAAATATATGCCTACTGCTCCAAAGGCAAATTTTGCACAAGTATATGTCAATGACGAATACTATGGTTTGTTTACCAATATTGAACAAGTGGATTCAGATTTTTTGATGACTCATTTTGGAGAAAATGAAGGTAGTTTTTTTAAGTGTAGTCCTAATATCAAATCAATAGCAGGCGACGGTTGCAAAAAGAATGTTTTCGCCGCTTTAGTTTATGAAGAAGATGCCGCTTGTTATTTAAAAAATTATGAATTGGTGTCTGAAGGAGGATGGGATGATTTGATTTATTTAACCAAAACATTGGCACAGACGCCAGATAAAATTGATAATATCCTAAATGTAGACCAAACTTTATGGATGTTAGCCTTTAATAATGTCTTGGTTAATTTAAGCAGTTATAGTGGTCGCCAAAGTCAAAATTTTTATTTGTATAAAGACTCTACTGGACGGTTTACACCGATTATTTGGGATTTAAATTTGGCTTTTGGCAGTTATAAAAGTGCGGCTGTTGGTTCAGATTTACGGTTGAAACAATTACAAGAATTAGATCCGCTTTTGCATCTAGATAATGAATACAAACCGTTAATTAGTCAATTATTACAAAATGCGGATTATCAAAAAGTATACTTGTCTCACATTCGAACGATTCTTTACGAAAATTTTGTCAACGATAACTATTTAGAACGTGCAGAAACATTACAGGAATTGATTCAAGTCCCATTTATCAATGATCCTAATCGAAAATATGCCTTAGATGATTTTCAGAAAAGTTTGAAATCAACCGTTGGTAAACGTAGCAGAATTCCTGGTATCAAGGAATTGATGAGTAAACGAACTAAAATACTAAAGAAAAATCAAGACTTAAGAATTATTCCGCCTACGATTACGCAGGTAATGGCACAAAAAAGAGCACAATATGCAAGTAATAGTGTTACGGAATTTGCCATTCAAGCTAAAGTAGACAAGCTTCCGCAAAAAGTAAAATTAATTTACCGTTACAGCCAAGAAGATAACTTTAAAGAAGTGTTGATGTTGGATGATGGAAAAAATAAAGATGTCGAAGCAGGTGATGGTATTTATACCGTAAAAGTAGGTAACGGCTCATCAGGACATATAGAATATTACATCGTTGCGGAGAACAAAGCAGCGATTAATTTTGAGCCGTCCAATTATATGTATCAATTGCATGAGGCTAATCTTGCTGAATTGAATTAAAAAAAATAGAGAAGTCAGAAGTCAGGCCATCGATTTCATTGATTGTCAGAAGTCAGGAATCAGATTTCTTAGGTGCAAATACCTTAAATTCGGTTACTTGCAATTAACCATCTGACTTCTGACAGAAAATTTATTTTTCGGTCTGACTTCTGGCTTCTCTTCTCCCATTTCCGCCTTCTCAAAAATAACATAATGAATAAATACTGGTACTTTCTTTTGATTTGTTTATTGTCAACTCCCCTAAAAAGCCAGGATTTATATGCGGTAGAACAAATTCAAACCGTTAAGTTATATATAGATGTTCCGAATTGGGACAACCGACTTAATGCTTATAAAAAACAGGGCTTAGATAAGCGCCTTGCAGCTAAGTTAGTTCTGAATGGCGTTACGTATGATAGTGTCGGTGTTCGATATAAAGGCAATAGTTCTTACTTCAATACTCGAAAAGAAAATACGAGTAAATTACCCTTCAATATAAAGATCAATTATACCAATAAAAATCAAGTATTACAAGGCGGATTTAAGCGCTTAAAGTTGTCTAATGTTTTTCGAGATCCCAGTTTTTTAAGAGAAGTTTTGTCTTACGAAATTGCGGGTAATTACATGCCTGCACCTAAAGCTAATTTTGCCAAGGTCTATGTCAATGATGAGTACCTTGGTTTGTATAATAGTGCCGAAAGTATTGATAAACACTTTTTAGCCGAAAGATTTGGGGAAGAAGATGGCGTTTTATTTAAATGTGACCCTGTTTGGAAAGCCAAAAATATTGCAGGCTGCAAACCCAACCCAAAATCGACTTTGGTCTACATGGCAAAAGATAGCACTTGCTATACCAATGCCTATGAGTTAAAAACCAAAACAGGTTGGCCCCAATTAATTAACCTAACGGACATCTTAAATAATAAAACCGAAAATATAGAGACTATCCTAAATGTCGATCAAGTATTATGGATGCTGGCTTTTAATAATGTCTTGGTTAATTTGGATAGTTATACAGGAAGGCTGGTTCATAATTATTATTTATACCAAGATATAAACGGCATTTTCAATCCAATTATTTGGGATTTGAATATGTCCTTTGGTGGCTTTCGATTTGATGGAACAGGCAAAGCATTAAGCAACGAAGAGATGCAAACGCTTAGCCCTTTTATTCATTACAAAACGAAAAATCCAGATCGACCATTGATTACTTTATTGCTAAAAAAACCACTTTACCGAAAGGTGTATTTAGCGCATATGCAAACGATTCTAAATGACCATTTCAGCAATGGGAAATACAAAGAACGAGCGAAATATGTCCAACATTTAGTAGATACAGAGGTCAAAAATGATACAAACAAACTCTATCCATATGAGGGCTTCCAAACCAATCTAGACGCCACTACCCTAGCGAAAACCTCTAAAATTATTGGTATTACGGAGTTGATGGACAAAAGGGTTGAGTATTTAACTAAACATCCTGTCTTCTCAAAAACACCACCAGTTATAGCAGAAGTGGAACATCAACTAGATGCAGAGGGTATTTTTATTACCGCTAAAATTACGGGCAACGAAGGTAGAGAAGGCAAAAAACAACCTGCTTATTTAGTCTATAGAAATGATCGAAATGGCGCTTGGCAAAAAGTAGAAATGTTTGATGATGGCAGCCATAAAGATTATTCGCAGGATGATTTAATTTATGCCGCTACGATTCCCGAAGTACCAAATACAGAGTATTATATTATTGCAGAAGGAGAACGAATGGCGGCGCTTTCGCCTGCGCGGGCTTCTTTTGAGTTTTATGAGGTTAGATAGTTAGATTGATTCAATCAAAATCCTCATTGTAATTAATCATATCTGTCATTTGTTTGCATCGTTGTAGTATAAAAATATAACAGCAGTTTATATTTTAAGCAAATCATTTTGACTATAATTTTTTGTCATAAATTCGAATTTCCCAAATTGAAAACTAGATTTTAATCCAAGTAATTTCTGCGCTTCATATTTTTCAACAAAATTGACAATGTCTTTTCTTGAATTTATTTTGCTTCTACAACGGACGATATTGTTAATAATATTAAATAATAAGTCATCTGTAAAAATAAGATCATCAATTTCAATATATTTTTGATCACCTTCATGAACGAAATCACTTCGTTTATTTCTTTTGTCAATTCCAACCCATCAATAGGTGTTATAAAAACCCAATTACCATATTTGTCTTGAAGTGAAGTCATATCTTATTAATAATTTTTCATTTGAGAAGATTATGGATTTATCATGTCCCATTAGGCAAGCATTATTGACTTCACAAATCTAGTAGTTTTTAATTTGTAAAATAATAGATATTAAATTTCTTAAAAAAATACAGCCTAAAATCTGTCATACTTTAAAAGAAAATATTACTTTTGCCGTCCGAACGAAAAAAACTTTCGTTTTCTTCCATTTTTTTGAGACTGTAGCTCAGTTGGTTTAGAGCATTACCTTGACAGGGTAGGGGTCGGGGGTTCGAATCCCTCCAGTCTCACAATTTTTCTTTCCTTTCCTTCTTTTCAAATTACTCCTTCTCTTCACCAAACATTAACTAAAAAATCAATAAATTTGCCGTCCATATAAATTTCCAGCAAAATCAAATTGATCAATGGTGCTAAAAACAATCAATTCTTTATTATTCCTAATTTTATTAACCACTGCTCCCCTACTCGCTAATCCAACCACCGATTTTGAGGTCGCCAATGCTGCTTATCAAAAAGGAGATTATACGACTGCCATTACTCAATATGAAAGCATCTTAAAAACGGATACTTATTCCGAAGGATTGTATTATAATTTAGGCAATGCCTATTTCAAAACCAATAATTTAGGAAAAGCTATTTTATATTATGAAAAGGCTTTATTGGCTGCACCAAGAGATGCGGATGTTTTACACAATCTTGAGATTGCTAGAGCTAAAACAAAAGATGATTTAAGTAGTATTGGCGAATTTTTCTTAGCTGCTTGGTGGCAAAGTATACATAAATCATTAAGTGCAGGCGTCTGGGGAGTGTTGACCCTACTAAGTCTATGGGCAGGGCTTGCAGGATTGATTGTTTGGTTGTTAGCCGGTGCCAGAACACAGAAAAAACAAGGATTTATTGGTGGGATCGCCCTAATCTTATTGAGTGTACTACTCTACTTTCTAGGAAATAGTCAAGCCAATTTTGAACAAAATAGTCGAAGTGCCATTGTTTTAGCAAAAAGTATTGAATTGAAAAACGGACCAGATGCGCAGAGTTCTGCCGTTATTAATATTCATGAAGGCTTAAAAGTAGAATTGTTAGACCAGATTGGAGATTGGTATAAAGTGAAATTGAGGAATGGGGATGAAGGGTGGCTGCCGATGAGTAGTTTGGAGGAGATTTAAATTAAGCAATTGAAGTGCTAAAATCTTAAATCCGCCATGTAAAACTATATGAACTTGCTCAACTTTCGTCAAGCGAGAGGATTTATGATGTAAGATGTGTGACTTAAGGTTTATGATTTTTAACCCAGTCAAAATCTTCATCCCAGACTTATTACTGTATCGTTACTAAACTAAATCTCAGCCGCAAACTCTAACCAATAGTCCGCAAATAATTCAGGTTCTTCTGCCGCTACCCAATGCCCTCCATCTAAGAAATGATGAACAGTTTGTCCATTCGCCATCCGTTCGGCATACCCCAAAGATAATGGAATATAAGGGTCATTATCGCCCCATAGTACCAATACCCGTTTAGTCTTCGTCAAAGCCAAATATTCCTCTTCCCAATCTTTAAAAACGGATGGGTTCATCGCTCGATATAACTTCAATACCGTCTTTTGCATTTTAGGCGTAATTAAGGCAAACCCTTTTTCTAAAAAGGTATCACTTAATTTAGGGCTACTTTTTCTTAAGCCGTTTTTATACAATCGCTTACTCAATAATAGATTAGACAATTCGCCAAGAATTGGTGTTCGCCAAACCCTTCCCCAGAAATGCCATTTATAATCAGAGAAAAATAAGGTGTTCGTGATACAAATAGATCTTATCTTAGTTGAATTTTTCACCGCCCAAGTTACACCGTAAAATGTGCCTACGTCATGTACCATTAAATGCACAGGTTCGGCAATATTGATTGCTTCTAGGAAAGTTGCTAACCAATTTTGGCAACCATTTAAAGTGAATTCAAAATTATCTGCTATGCCTGACCGACCAAAACCTGGTAAATCTGGGGCTATACAACGATATTTTTCACTTAAT
Source organism: Saprospiraceae bacterium (assembly GCA_965277445.1). Taxonomy (GTDB): domain Bacteria; phylum Bacteroidota; class Bacteroidia; order Chitinophagales; family Saprospiraceae; genus JAFMDF01. The sequence goes on from CBDICY010000013.1 coordinate 3,292,003, forward strand.
ATAGTCGTTAAATCATCCCAATAATCCGCTGAATCTGGATTGCCATGAATTAATACAATCGGTTCACCGCTTCCTGTATCTTTATAAAAATAGTCAATGTTGTCGATACGAATAGTCATAAAGTGCTAATAATTCGTGAAGAAAATCTGTTGCCCGCCATCCGTTGCCAAGAGAATTAAAAATAAACAACTGCTCAATATATTTATTTTTTATTCGTATAATACATTTAAGGTCATTTAAAAAGTTGTTTAAAGTAAACTTAGAGCGTGTTTGATTTTTTATATCCTTGATAATTAACTGATTATCAATTTAATAAAATTTTGATTGCTTGATTGTTAAACTGTTTGATTGTTGTTAAGAGGAAAGAACAATCAAACAGTCTGACCATCACAACAATATTTAGGAAAAACAAAAATATATTTCCGTTTTCTCAAATTAGCGAAATAATATTTTTAAACATACTCTTAATAATTATAAAATAAAAGCGCAATGAAGCAAATCTTAACACTCCTCTTAGTACTCCATCTTTTTAATAGCCAAGCTCAAACAGATCAAAAGTTCAATCTTGGATTTGAAGCACCCCAAAAAGAAAATAAACTTTCGGATGGGTGGTTCAAATGGGGAAATTATGAATTAACAAGTGATAAAATAAGTCACTCTGGAGAATGGTCTGGTAAAGTTACTTCCGATGAGGCAGGCAGTTCATTTGGAAGTATTGCCTACAGAATACCTGCTAATTTTGAAGGAAATATCATTCGATTAGAAGGGTTTATGAAAATAAAAAATGTTGAAAAAGGATTTGCAGGATTACTGTTAAGAATTGATGGGGATAGTGGTTCTTTAGCATTTGATAATATGCAAAAACAAAATATAACGGGCACTAAAGATTGGCAGAAATATTCGATTACGCTTAACTATCCAGAAGGGGCAGAAAACATTTTTATCGCTGGAATTCTTACAGGAAAAGGAGAAGCTTGGTTTGATGACTTTGTGTTGACAATTGATGGTAAAGATGTGCAAACACTCCAAGAAAAGTCTAAAAAAGTATACAGAGCCGAACTAGATAAAGCATTTGACAATGGTTCCTCAATTGATTTTCCAGCATTAACCCCAAGCATTATCAATAACTTAGAATTACTAAGCAAAGTTTGGGGGTTTATTAAATATCATCATCCTGAAATTGGTCAAGGGAATTATAATTGGGATTACGAATTATTCCGATTCCTGCCTAAATATCTAGCAGCAAAAACAGATAAAACTAGAAACGACTTACTTGTCGAATGGATTGATTCTTTAGGCGAAATGGCCATCTGTTTCACTTGTCAACAGACTAATAAAAATGCCTTTCTAAAGCCTAATTTACAGTGGATTGATGCGCAAGACGGCTTATTAAAACAAAAATTATTAGCCATTTATAAAAATAGACATCAAGGCATCCACTATCATATAAAAATGGCAAAGGGCATAGGAAATCCTATTTTTTTAAACGAAAAGGCTTATGCAAAAATGGCTTTTCCTGATGATGGATTTAGATTATTGTCGCTTTACAGATACTGGAATATGATCCATTATTATTTCCCTTACAAACATTTAATGGATAAAGACTGGAATTTAGCCTTGAAAGAATATCTGCCCAAGTTTATCAATGCTGAAGATGAATTAGCCTACGAATTTGCCGCTTTAGAATTAATAGGAGATATTCAAGATACACATGCAAACATTGGGCTTAGTGCCAATAAAGTGAATGAATGGAAAGGGTTAAATTTCCCCCCTGTTCACCTTCAATTTATTGAAAATGAATTAGTCGTGACTGGTTTTCATAATTCGGAATTAAAAGACCAAACAGGGTTAGAAATTGGTGACCTAATAAAAACGATTAATGGCGCCTCTATTAAAGAAATAATTGAAGAGAAATTAAAATATTATCCTGCCTCAAACCTACCTACCCAATTAAGAAATCTTTCCGAAGACCTCTTACGTTCCAGTTCAAAGGAAGTTGAAATTACCTTCCTGAGTCCCAAACATCAAACATTAAGAACTAAAAAGCTTAAACTTTATCCTAGAGATAGTCTAAATATTCGCCATTGGTCCATGAAGCGTGATGATAAATCCTACAAAATGCTGGATAATAATATTGGTTATATCACGCTACAATCCATTAAAGATGAAGATATTCCAATTATTCGGAAAGCATTCAAAGATGCAAAAGGTATCATTATAGATATTCGAAACTATCCTGCAACTTTTGTTCCCTTTAAATTAGGAAGCTATTTTGTTTCCTCATCAGCCCCTTTTGTCAAATTTACACAAGGTAACACGAACAATCCTGGAGAATTTACCTTCACCGAAAATTTGGAAATAAAAAGTACCGAAAAACCTTATGGGGGAAAAGTAATGGTATTAGTCAATGAATTTTCTCAGAGTCAAGCCGAGTATACCGCTATGGCATTCAGAGCAGGCATTAATACCACCATTATTGGAAGTACTACCGCAGGAGCAGACGGAAATGTATCCGCCATTTTGCTTCCAGGTGGGCTCAGAACAATGATTTCAGGAATTGGTGTATACTATCCCAATGGACAAGAAACGCAGAGAATCGGTATCATCCCCGATATTGAAGTAACACCAACTATAAAAGGCATCAGAGAAGGTAGGGATGAATTACTGGAAAAAGCGGTGGAATTGATTTTGGATAAATAATAGTCAATAGGCTTTATTTGGTTTAGGTTGAAGGTAGAAGGTTAAAACAGAAAGACGGTAAAATAATAGAAATTTTTTAGGTAGAATTAGTGGATTCATTACTCATTTTACCCGCTACCGTCCACCTTCTACCCTCAACCTAGGTATTAAAAAAAAGCGAAGTAAAATTAATCACTTCGCTTTTTTTGTTTAGCCGATAAGAGAAAGCAACTACCTTAAAAAAATTAAATCCTATTTCCGAGGGGCAATAGCAGCTAATAGTTTCAAGGCAGTACTTTTCAAGATGGCTAAAATCTTTATCTATTCTAAGATATAGAACAGAAATTAGCGATAAGTACCTAGTCAAATGATTATGCACCAAACGCTAATTTCTCTTGCTAATTTACGAGTTTACAGTCTCGATAATTACAGAAGCTACCTTATAAGGATCTGCCGCTGAATTTGGACGACGATCTTCTAAGTAACCACTCCAATCGTGCTGAACCGTATAAAGAGGAATACGGATTGACGCACCACGGTCAGAAACACCGAAAGAGAATTTATCAATGGATTGCGTTTCATGTAAACCAGTTAGACGTTGCTCATTATCGGGTCCGTAGACAGCGATACAAGCCTCGATTCTTTCTTTTGGCGCAAATTTATTACAAATAGACTCAAAAAATTCTTGGCTATTCGCTGTTCTCAAAGCAGAGTTAGAGAAGTTAGCGTGCATACCAGAACCATTCCAATCGCCTTTTACTGGCTTACAATGGTAATCTACTACTACACCATATTTTTCAGCAGTTCTATCTAGTAAATATCTTGCTACCCAAATTTCATCTCCTGCTCTTTGTGCGCCTTTTGCGAAAATTTGGAATTCCCATTGTCCTGCCATTACTTCAGCATTGATGCCTTCTACATTCAATCCAGCATCTAAGCAAATATCTAAATGCTCTTCTATAATCTCTCTTCCAAAAGAATTGTTCGCACCTACAGAACAGTAGTAAGGACCTTGTGGTGCTGGATATCCATCCGCAGGGAAACCTAATGGCTTACCAGTTTCAGGGTCTTGTAAAACATATTCTTGCTCAAAGCCAAACCAGAAATCATCTGACGTGTCGCTAATAGTTGCACGTCCATTAGATTCATGTGGAGTACCATCCGCATTTAACACTTCTGTCATGACCAAGTAAGCATTCTTACGGTCTGGGTCTGGACAGATAAAAACAGGTTTCAAAATACAATCAGAAGAACCACCTTCTGCTTGCTGCGTAGAGGAACCGTCAAAAGACCATAATGGTAAATCTTCTACTTTACCTGTAAATTTTTCGCTATCAACGATTTTAGTCTTACTTCTCATTGATTGCATTGGCTTATAGCCGTCTAACCAGATGTACTCTAATTTAATCTTAGCCATCGTTAAATTAAGTTTTAAATATTGATAAATGAATAGAGCTTTTGAAAATTTTCAATTATAAAAATCAGCTCTAAAATGTTGTATTGCTAACGCGATATTCCTAATAATGATCGTCAATTATTAGGGAACAAATTTTAAAATGGTTGGTCTATAAACTTGGTTAGGTATCTAATTTTTACTAGTTATTTATCTCTCTGAGTGTTAATTTATTCTAGGTAAAAACAGGAAAAACGCAAATTTATAACTTTTTATCCATTTAGAAAATGTTCTAGTGTTTTAAAAATCCAATTTTAAAACTATTCTCCTTAAAGAAGAATAGCCTAGCACATAGAATTATTTGACGACAAAATCAAAGTATTGGGTGGATGTCAACACATTTAAGATTGGCCTCATTTCAAATCTACGCGCTACGGCTTATTCTTGTTTTGTGGGGTTTTAAAATCCTAGTAATAATCGAGTGATTTATTGCCTTAATGTTCTCTCTATTACTTGGTTAGGAATGTAGGAGCCATTATAAAATGACTCCTAACCTACTTTTGGTTATATATGCTAAAAAAATCTAGCCTTAGTACAGTTGACAGTATGCAGTTTCAGTCAACTGTGATTACCTATGCCCGTTGCCCTTAGGTGTCAAATTAGAATCCATAAGTGAATGCTAAAACGAAAGATGCTAATCCATCAGTAGCTTCGCCGTCCGCATCTAGGAATACATTTTCATCATTCGTATCTAATCTAATTTCAGGAATAATTGTCAAGTTGCCGATAGAATAATTAGCAGAAATTGTAAAGTCAGAAGCATTGGTTTCCGCAAAATCCCACACCGTTCCTTTGTCCTTGAAAAATTCGTATCTAGCACCGAACTTTAAATTATCACTAGTCGCTATTTGTGCATATAATACTGCACCACTAAAACCAGAATCATCGCCTGTATCCGTCAAAGTTGCATTTACCCCTAAGTATAATTTTTCTGTTACATCTACTCCTCCCGTTAAATCAACCTGTGTGTATCCGTCCCCAAATAAGCCGTTTAAGTAAAAGCCTCCGTAGCCTAATTGTGCCCCAAAGAAATAATCTCCAAATGGATTAAATTCCGTTACATCCGTTGGGTTTAAAACCGCAGCCATAATGCTAAATCCACTTTCTGTTTCCACATCTAACTTCAAACCAGTATGAGAGAAAGGCCCGTAAGAAAACATGTAGGAAGTAGAATAATTAAAATTGGCGGTTGGAGAGATCACTTCGTATCCTAAGAAAGTATTGAAGTTACCCATGGTAAGTGTTGCATTTTCACCTACCTTAAAATAAGCATACATTTGGTTGATGATTTGACCAGTACTAGAGTATCTTGGAGAGTCAAAAACTGCATCAGAACCTCTTGGTCCAAACACCATATCTACGACTACACCTGCCTTTTCTCCTTCGTAAGCACCAATTAAGTTAATCATACCTAAAGAAAACCCAGGCAAGTTGGCAAAAGAAGATGCTGGTGCAGTTGGCGTCGCAATTACATTTCCTTCTCTATCCGTTAATTCCTTATTTAATCCATTGAAATTTGTTCTAAAATAAGTATCTGCTGTACCAGAAAGCGTAAATTTTGGGGTTTCTTCTTCTTGCGCGAAAGAAACATTTACGGTTGTAGCAATAACTAATAGCGTTAAAATGATTGTATGTAATATATATTTTGACATGATTATATTTTTGGTATATTTTTTATTAATTAAGTTTTCTATAGCTACTACTTTATCAAGCTATCAAACTATTATTTGATGACTTTTAGCAATAGCTTTATTAAAATATTCTTGAAAGATATTGATTCTGTTATAAGAATTTTCCCTATCCAACCGATCAAAAAAGAGTCAGGCAGACTTAAAACAAAACGATTTTAAAAAAAAGGGTCTGCCTGACCGATTCTGGATGTGTGGTTAGGTAGTATCCATGAAAATTATTAAATATTGACGCTTTTTAAGTGGACAGTTGCCAGTTATGAATATTACTGATAACAGACTACTGGCAACCGATAATATTATATTTGGTAAGCTTGCATTTCGTGTTCTCCAATATCCAAACCTCTAGCTTCCTCTTCTTCGTCTACTCTAATTCCTACGGTTGCTTTTAAAGCAAAAAACGCAATAAAAGCGAAAGCAAAAGAGAATACACCGATAGCTGCAATACCAATTAATTGTGTGACTATTTGACCACCACCAGCTTTAGAACCGAAGATACCGACGGCTAAAGTACCGAAGATACCGCAAACTAGGTGGACAGAAGTAGCTCCTACTGGGTCATCAATTTTTCTCTTATCAAAGAAGACTACAGATACAGGAATGATTGCACCAGCGATTAAGCCGATAATGATTGATTCTCCTGGACTCATTAAATCTGCCCCTGCAGTAATCCCTACTAATCCTCCTAAGATACCGTTCAAAACCATCGGTAAATCGTAGTTTTTGAACATGATGAAGGAAACAATGAATGCGCCGATTGCGCCTGCTGCTGCGGCTAGTGAAGTGGTTACAAATACTAGAGATACACCTCCTGGATCAGCAGATAAAACAGAACCTCCGTTAAATCCAAACCAACCAAACCATAATAAGAATACACCGATTGCAGCTAATGGCATGGAGTGTCCAGTAATTGGTTTGATCCCGTTAGCCGTATATTTTCCAGCTCTTGGTCCTAATAACCAAGCACCAGCTAATGCTCCCCATCCACCTACAGAGTGAACCAAACTAGATCCTGCAAAATCATGGAAACCTCTTTCTGCTAACCAGCCACCACCCCATTGCCACATACCTGTGATTGGATAAGCGATTGTCACAAATAGCATACAGAAAATTAAAAATGGACCAATTTTGATTCGCTCCGCTACTGCCCCTGAAACAATGGTACAACAAGTTGCAGCAAACATTGCTTGAAAAATAAAATCTGTCCAATAAGTATACCCGCCATCTGCATATTCAATTAATCCTGCTGCGCCTTCTGGCATCGTCAAACCAAATCCAGCAAAACCAAAAAAGCCTCCAGCAAAATCTCCACCTGGGTACATAAGGTTAAATCCTACAGCATAATAAGACAAAAGTCCCATTGCAACAATCATGCAGTTTTTAAATAAAATATTAACAACGTTTTTCTTCCGCACAAAACCAGATTCTAAGGTAGCGAATCCTAAGTGCATGATGAACACAAGGGCGGTCGCAACCAGCATCCAAGTGTTATTTGCGGTAAATAATCCTTCAGTCATCTTTCGTTAAAAGTTAAATTAATTAGAGAATCAGGTGTAAAATTCATCAACTAGATACTATGTCTACTTGCCGTAAGACAATAGTGTTAACGCTATTCTCTGGTACATTTATCCGGCAAATACTAGTGATACACCTTTTTTAAAACTAATTCGGTTAATAATAAATAAAGGAAAATGAAGAAGGAAGGAAAATTGAAAGTTACACTATAGATTATTAATGATCCATTCTGGACAGAGTCGACCAGCAATGGGATACTAATAAGCCATAATTTCTAAAAAACTTTCTAAATTTATCCAGCACATTTTTCTAAAATCCCTTAAATAATACTTGGCTAGGATGGGAATAAATAAACTAAGTTAAAGTGCATCGGCACCTGTTTCGCCAGTTCTGACTCTAGTAATAGAAGAAACCTCATAAACGGTGATTTTTCCATCTCCTACTTTGCCAGTTTGGCCAGCAGAGACAATAGTTTCTACAATTTCATCTACTTTGTTATCATTGGCAACAATGTCCAATTGTAGTCTCGCAATGTAGTCTGCATCGTATACACTACCACGGTAAACCCGTTGTTCTTTTTGAAGTCCGAATCCTTTCACATCACTCATCGTGAAGAATCGTACACCAATTTTTGCTAAGGCATCTCGAATGGCATCGAATTTTGATAACCTAACAACTGCTTCGATTTTTTTCATCAGAATTGATTTTGTTTGTAACTAAATAAAATAAGCTTTATTCCTAGTTGAATCGCCATAGAGTAACGTGCGATTCAGCCTGAAGAATAAAGTTTACTAAGCAATTTTTTATGGACAAACAAATTGGTATCTTCTTTTCATTTGGTTTGTATGTTGGATTGTATTGAATGAACATACCAAAATTTCAATTGCTCTGATCTAAAATTTAAGTGATTAAATAGTTAACTGTAAAAGAACTTTTTTCACTATTTATTAACTAATATACAACAAATGTAGGGCGCATCCTGCACATTTCAAAATGAGATATTGCCATTTTTATCATATTTAAATAAAGTAATTTTTACCTATTCTGAAAACAGAACATAATTCTTTTTGGGTCTTTTTTGCCAAATTATTATTAGTTGGATAATTGCCGATTTATTAAAACTGGTAAGAACCGTCAAAAGGTCTTTTTTCAAAAAAATACTCATTTTTTTTTCAGAAATTGCAGTTTTTTCACAAAATTGGTACTCAACCTAAATTATTGAAAACTTTTATACATTTAATAATAATCAGTATTGCTTTGATTTTGAGCAATCAAATAGTCGCTCAAATTGATTCTATTGGTTTACCTGATGATTTAACTTATCAAATCGAAAGCTATATTGAAAACTTAGAAGAAGAAGTAGATTTTGATTATAATACGCTTTACGAGACGCTTAACAATTATAGACAAAAACCATTAAACCTCAACACCGCCAATGAGTATCAGTTAGAAAATTTAGGCTTATTGAATAGCACTCAGATTAATAGTTTACTAAGTTATAAAATAAAAAATGGGGATTTACTTTCTATTTATGAATTACAAGCCATTCCCAATTTCGATTTACCCACCATTTATACCATTTTACCCTTCGTAACTGTCAATCGAAGTCTAGATGATTTAAATGAAACGTTTGCGACTGTTTTGGAAAAAAGTCAAAAGAATTTATTCCTACGTTGGAGTAGAGATTTGGAAGTGCCGCAAGGATTCAAAACAAAAGAAGATGCTATTGCTCCTACTTATAAGGGCGACTTAAATAAATACTATGTACGCTATGCCCAAACTTATGAGAATAGAATCAGTTTTGGAATGACAATGGAAAAAGACCCAGGCGAGGAATTCTTTAAGGGTAAAAACCGACAAGGTTTCGATTTTATGTCGGCACATTTTATGTATAAAAAAGTCAATAAAACAATTGATAGAATTGTTTTGGGTGATTTTCGGGCGCAATTTGGGCAAGGTTTAGTTCTAAATACGGGTTTTTCGCCAGGAAAAAGTGCTTTTGTGACCAATATTCGGCGTTCAGGACCAGCGCTCAATCGCTTTACTTCTGTGAATGAACAAAATTATTTGAGAGGTGCGGGCATAACTTTAAACCTAGGTAAACACCTTAAATTAAGCAATTTTATTTCCAGTAGATATAGAGATGGGAATAGTATTTCAATAGACACTTCTGAAGTGGATATAGAAATACAAAATTTTACCTCTTTACAATTATCGGGTTTACATCGCACCGAAAGAGAAATTGAGTCGAAAAACATCTTACATCAAACAACCATTGGTTCTAGTTTAAAATACAAAAAACGTAAAGGCAGTATTGGGCTAAATTTTTTATATAATCAGTTTGATCAAGCTTTAGGTAAAACCAATCGCCCTTATAATCAGTTTGCTTTTAAAGGCGACCAACTATTAAATGCTAGTATAGACTATACTTATTTCTATAAAAATTTCATTCTATTTGGGGAAACGGCTTGGAGTGACAATCAGCAATTGGCGACCGTTAATGGGATTATTGCTACCTTAAATCCTAAGGTTTCTTTTTCTATTCATAGCCGATTTATGCCGAGGAATTTTCATAGTCTATTTGGGCAAACCTTTTCCGAAACAACGGGCACTACCAATGAAAATGGGTTATATATGGGGCTAGAAATTAGGCCCACCAAAGAATGGCGCTTTGTGGGCTATATAGATACTTGGCAACATCCTTGGTTGCGGTTTAGAGCCGATGCGCCCTCTAAAGGAAAAGAATATTATGCCAGAATCACTTTTTACAAGCGTAGAGATATAGAAGCTTATTTCCATTGGAAATATGAACAAAAACAAGAAAGTTATCGCCTCAGTACAAGTCAGATGGATGAGTTGCTGTATAAACAAAAAAACAATTTTCGGCTTCATTTAAACAAAAAGGTAACAAAAAGGCTAGAACTGCGAAGTCGGTTGGAATGGTCTATTTTCGACATTGAAGAAAGTAGTAATCCAGCAAGTTTGATTTGGTTGGATCAAACCTTCCAAGCTCAAACTAACGTTAAAAGCAACGGTTTCTTAGCTTATCAAGACATTATCTATAAACCCGTCAATATTCCATTTTCTTTCACCACTCGCTTTGCCATTTTTGAAGTCGATGATTTTAATGCCCGAATTTATGCTTTTGAAAATGATGTCTCTTATCAATTTTCTGTTCCTGCTTATTATAATAAAGGCACTCGATTCTATTTTAATTTAAAATATCGAGCTAGAAGACATTTGACTTTAGAAGCTCGGTATTCGCAGACTTATTGGGCGAATCAGGATGGGTTTAGTAGTGGGAATAATCGGATTGAAGGACCGACACGCTCGGCGGTGAAGGTACAGATTCGGTGGCGGTTTTGATGCGTGAGATTAGAGAAAAAAGCGTATTCAGTAATAGATTCTCTTTATTGATTATAAAAAAGAACTAAATGCAATACAAAGTCCAATTACTATTGCTCTTTCTTATTGGTACTAGTTTCCAAAGGTTAATTGCCCAAGAGGCAGAAATTGTTACTTTAAAACCAGACACGAGCACCACCTTTCATTGGGGAGCAATTACAGTTCCATTAACTGATATGAAAGTCAACCGTAAAGAAGGTAGGCTGACCGTAAATGTCGATTGTTCCGGCTTGCAAGGTTTCAAAAACTTGGTAAGTCTTGATATTCAGCGAATTAAACTTCCCAAGTCTTCAAGACTTTTTAAGTTTTGGCCATTCACGGTCAGTCTGTATAGTATACCTATCAGAAAATTTAGCATTATCAGATACGCTTCAACCTACTCATAATCAACCTATTAAAATAAAAGACGAAGCACTAATAAATCGTTCTAAATAGATTCTTTTTAAAAGGATTTATCAAAAATGTGACCTATTCAAAAAATCCCAGTCTTAAGGATGTATTTAAATTTGAAAGGAATCAACTTCACATAAAGATTTGGTTTTTTGGGGTTTTTTAAGCGTTTTCAACATTGATTGAAAACGCTTTTTTTGTTACATGATGACAGGATTTTGCTGGATTTACATGATGAATAAGTGATTGACCAAGTTAATCAATTTGCCAAGAGTATTTTTTTATATACCTTTGAATTTTAAACTCAAAGAAGTCACAAGATAAACAAATGAAAAATAAATTCATCTCTCCATTTCCAATAGGAATATTAATTACGTTTTCATTTCAAAGTTACTCTACGAAAATAAAAGAAAGTCCAATAAGTACCCATTTAAAAAAAATGAATTTAATAGAAGGTGGAACAATTACAATAGGATCAACCGCATTTCATAATATCACTCCTAAAGACAAAACCTTATTTTTTACGAATATTCCTAGAAGGCAAAAAGTAGCCTCTTTTTATATAAGTGCAACCGAGATAACAAATGCAGAATGGACTAAAACAATCTAGAACCAATAATATGTATCTCTTACCTGGTTAAATTAATAAAGATAATTAGGAAAAAAGTCGTATATGGCGACACATTTGATTTTTTCGCAAATCACAAGAAAAATTGCTTTATGTATCCCATACGAAAAAATTCCTAATAATCTTTAATGAGCAGTAAGAATTTAGGTTAAACGTACGAGTGTATTGTTAGAAAAAAAGGTAACAAAAGTACTTACCTTGTGCGGATGAAATTAGTTGAAATATTTGAAAAAGTACCTGATTTTAGGACAAAATGTTTTGTTTCTCATCTTTTGAGTGAGATTCTAGTGATTTCTTTATGCGCAGTTTTGAGTGGAGCAGAAGATTTTGAAGAAATTGCAGAGTATGCCGTTCAAAAAGAAAAATTTTTACGCCAATTCCTGCAATTAGAAAATGGGTTGCCTTCACATGATACTTTTAATCGAGTATTCAGAAACTTAGATACCAAATCTTTTGAATCTGTTCTACGAGGCTGGTCTAAAGAGATACTTGATGAATTAGAATCCTATCAAATTAATATTGATGGGAAAGTGCTAAGAGGTACAGGCAAACGAGGAAAAAAGACTGCTGCTATCTGCATAGTAAGTGCTTGGGCATCAGAACAGTGTCTATCATTAGGTCAAGTAAAAGTCGATAAAAAGAGTAATGAAAAGACAGCTATTCCTGAGATAATTGAAACTGTAGATATAGAGGGGGCTTTGGTCAGCATTGACGCAATGGGGTGTCATAGCAGCATAGCTAACTTGATTATCGACAAGAAGGGAGATTATCTATTAGCTTTAAAGAAAAATCAAAAGGGATTATATGAAGAAGTACATGACTGGATGAAAAAGCATAAAAATAAAATGGATTGCTTTGTTCATACTGATTATGTAGGGGGAAGAATAGAAAAGCGAACTACTTACATTACTCAAAATCTCACTTATATTGATGAATTAGCTGACTGGAAAAAAAGTAAAACGATAATCATGGTTGAAGGAGAGCGAAGTTTTAAGAATGGAGAGAAAAAAGATACTTTTCAAATTAGATTTTATGTTAGTAGTGCCGAAAAAAATGCAGAGTACTTTGGGTGGTGTACCAGAAATCATTGGAGCATTGAAAATAAATGCCATTGGTATCTTGATTTAGTTTTTAATGAGGATAGACAACGGGTTAGAGCAGGAAATGGACCAGATAATATGGCTACATTAAGAAAAATGGCACTTCAAACACTATTGCAACACAAAGGCAAAAGTTCATTAAAGAAAGCTCGTAAGAAAGCTGCTTGGAACGAAAAATTCTTATTTGAAATCCTTTGCAATTTCTAACAATGTACTCGTGCGTTTAACCTAGTAAGAATTCTTGCTTGGTTTTTATTTTCTATTTCTCAAACTCCTTTAAATAACTCCGTCGTCCATATTTACTACAGATAGGGCATTCCAAAGGATTATGACCCCGAGCAGGGCAATATTCTCTACCGAAAAAGATAATCTGTAGGTGGAGTTTATTCCAAGTTTCCTTGCGGAAAAGTCTTTTTAAATCCTTTTCTGTTTTCTCAACATTTTTACCAGTTGTTAAACCCCAACGCCAAGCTAGGCGGTGAATATGGGTATCTACGGCAAAAGCGGGTACACCGAAGGCTTGGGACATTACTACAGAAGCGGTTTTGTGACCGACCCCAGGTAAAGCTTCTAATGCTTTGAAATCTTGGGGTACAATACCGTTATGATGCTCAATTAAAAGATGGGACAAATCGTAAATGGCTTTAGATTTTCTTGGAGAAAGTCCACAAGGTCGAATGATGGCTTTTATTTCTTCCACATCCACCTTAGACATATCGTAAGGATTATTGGCTAACTCAAATAAGGCAGGCGTTACTTTATTCACTCTTTCATCGGTGCATTGGGCAGATAATAATACAGCGACTAAAAGGGTATATGGATCTTGATGATCTAGTGGGATGGGTGTTTCGGGATAATATCCTTCTAGGATAGTTAGTATTTGATCGGCTTTTTCTTGTTTGGTCATTATGATGCCAATTGTTTTGCTAATTCTTCTAAAATAGTTCCTTGTTCCCAATCGGAAGCATTGCTGGCAATTGGGATATTAATATCAATGCGTTTGGCTCTACATTGTGCGGTCAACTTAAAGAAAGGCATGCCATTTTTTTCTTTGCTCTTATTCGTCCGTTGCTCTTCTATATCGACCATAACACCTCTATCTGATCCATCATTTAGGATAGCAATTTTGCCTTTTACGACTTTTAATGTTTCGTACAATTGGCTTTTCAAATTTTTGATTTTTGTCATAATCAACCCTTCTCGCACATCTTTATACATATACTCATTTTTCAGATTTTTCATCATGAGTTTAATCATCTTATCGACCGTATCATACTTTTTAGCATAAGTCGTTTGTCCAAATTCTTCCCCAAATATAAAAAGATGAAAGTTAAGTTGTGGAGCTAAAAGATTACTATCCTTAGAAAAATGAAAAGAGAGATCAAAGTTACTTAGTTTCACTTTCCCTAAATCATTTATTTTTTCTAATGCTTTTTCTGATAATTCGAATAAGTCTAAATTTTCCTTTGGAAACGCCATAGCATAGTCATTATGAGGTAATTAAATCCCGTTATGCTTACAATAGTACAACAATTTTTTTTAAAATTTAGCCCATAAAAGGCTTAGTAATATTGATTCTATCTATATCATCATATGCTTTTTTCACATACAATATTGTCCTAACATTTAGTTATTTGGACATCAATATTTTGCAAAAAAGTGCTTTCCTCAGAATAGAGAAAAGCACTTTTTATTTTTTTCAAATTTAATTAAATAAATGTAAGTATCGAATACTCAAAGAGCTTTTCGTCCTGCTTTATCGACTGGTTTTCACCACTTTCTTCAATATAGGTAATTCTCCATCAGCTAGTATCCTAACTAAGTAAATACCGTCCGCATAATCAAATAAGTCAATTTTTACTTGCGATTCGTCCATTATTGCTAGTCGCCTTTTCTGAACAATAGCTCCTATTTCATTCATTACCTCAATCGTCGCTATAGTTTCAGTACGCCCCTTAAAATTCACAAAAAAGACTGCTGTGGTGGGATTAGGGTAAGTCTCAATCGCAAATGGAATTTCATTTGCCGTTAAGAAAGGACTAGAGAATTCGCTATCGGCAATTCGTTGATTACTTCCAGCATTAGGTGGCAACGAACAATTATTCATAAATCGAATTTCTCCTAAACCAACATAAAAACTATCATCAATCGCATTCAAAACATGTAAGCGAATATATCTTGCGGCAACTCTAGGGAAATTAAAAATCTGAGCAGTTTCTTTTTCGCCCCGATCAGATGTAGAAGTAGCCGTATGAAAGGTTGGGGTAGAATAATTAACACCATCCTCAGAGGTAGAAATTTGGAAATTCTTTACGCCTCTACGTTTTAGCACTAACCAAGTATGGTAAGAATAATTCCATAAAGCCAATCCATCTATATTTTGTATTTGTCCTAGGTCAAAGCGCAAATTCACATCCGTTCCATCATTCAACCAAGCCCCGTCGTATAGGTTTCCGCCTCCATGCTCTGCGGATATATCATCAGTAGTTGATAAACCCGAACCGTTAATTATATTGCTAATCGCACCACCTACTGTAGCTCCATCTTCTAAAGTAACAGAAACAGGTGTTATTAAACAAGAAGATACGGATGGTGGAAGGTTATTTGAACCTCCATCTCCATTTGGGTTATAATCAACAACAACATTATTTGAAGCCACATTTCCTTGAATATCACCATCAAACGCAACATTTGCAGGTACAGACACCATCACATCACCAGGGTTAATTGGGTCTAACATGACGGTAAAAAAAGTACCATTGGTCTCTGTAAAATTATACCAATTGGCGTTAGAAATATCCAGATCATATCCGCTAAGGCTCGTTACTGGTTCATTAAAAATAATGGTTACTTGGAAATCACCCGTTACGGTAGTATTGACCACGCTCACTACGGCAGCCGGCGGACCAACTCCATCATTTGGGGGAGCCGCTTGGGTAATGGTGACATTAAAAGTACAAGTCCTGATATTTCCACATTCGTCCATAGCTTCATAGGCTATGGCGGTTGTACCGACCCCAAAACTACTCCCGCTTGTAGGGCCTTCAATTTGATCTAACTGCACATTACCTGGTGTACTGCTATTTCCACCACCACAAGGAATCTCTAAAATGTATTTTTTATAAATAAAATCAGTTGTTAATTCCCATTCTCCATTCCAAAAATTAATAACCGCAAAATCATCACTTGGATTATTATTGATATTATTAGGAAAGTTTAAATAGGTAGGCGAAGAACCATCTGTCCATAACCACTCCCCTTCTGTTGCATTATCACTTAAGCCAATAATACAAAGGTCTGAACCAATGTTTTGACGCAAAAATTCATTCTCTTCCGCACTACTAATTTTCGCCAAAGCGCCACCTTCATTGGCAACAGCAGTAAGTGCTAATGGGAAACTCAAGGGTGCATTCGATTTATAATAACGACTTCCTTCAAATTCTCCGAGATAACTATATCCATCTATATTGGTATTTCCAGAACAGGTGTTCCCTCCTCCTGTAATTACACAAGTAGTAGAAACAGCTGGTGTAGCCCATTCCACATTGGCAGCAGTAGCATCATGAGGGATTTCCCTTTGAATATCATTCGGGCAATTAATAGAAAGGTCACTATCATTTATAGCTGCCTCAATAGTAATAACGAAAGTACAAGTGGCTGAATTTCCACAATTATCTGTCGCTTCATAAACGATATTATAAATCCCAGCCCCTTGACTACTATTAACTGAGGGCCCTCCAGTTTGATTGATCGTCGCACTTGAAGGACAATCCGATGAAGTGGTAGGCGTATTCCAAGAAATAGCAGTCGTGGTTGCTCCTCCTGATAATTGAATCACTTGATTGGAGGGGCAATTAATCGCTAAATTACTTTGCGTTTGATTCACCGTTACCACGAAATCACAACTTTCCCGATTCCCACAATTATCCGTCGCTTCGTAAGTAATCGTATAACTACCTGCTCCTACTAAATTTAGTTTCGGTGTACCACCAATCTGGCTCACAGTAGCCCCATTTGGGCAATTTGTAGCCGCTGTAGGGTCTGTCCAAGTCAATAGCACCGAACTTTGGTCTGCTGGAATATTTATGGTTTGACTGCTTGGACAATTAATAGATAGATTGGTAGTCGTTTGATTCACCGTTACCTCAAAAGCACAGGTTTCTATATTGCCACAATTATCCGTTGCTTCATAAGTAATCGTATAAGTTCCTGCTTCTAATTGGCTAAAATTGCTAGGTCCACCAATCTGGGTAACACTAGCTCCATTGGGGCAATTAGAGGTCGCTGTAGCCGCATCCCAATTTATTTGCATTTGAGTTTGTCCAGCAGGAATCTGATAACTCCTATTTGCTGGACAATTTATACTTAAATCCGTGGGGGTACTCATTATATTTATTGCAAAAGAACATACTTCTTGGTTGCCACAATTATCACTAGCTTGGTAAGTAATGGTATAATTTCCCGCTACAAATTGATCTCCACTATTGGGGCCATTTACTTTGGTCGCCGTAGCACCTCCATTACAATTAGAAGTGGCAGTAGCTGCATTCCAATCAATAGCTATAGAAGATTGACCTGCTGGAATATGTCGAGTAATATCAGCTGGGCAATCAATACTTAAACTAGCCGCAGAACCATTTACGATAATGTTGAAACTACAACTAGTAGTATTCCCACAATTATCTGTTGCTGAATAAGTTACTGCTGTTGTACCTACTGGAAAGTTTCCGCCATTGCCTGTTCCACCAACTTGTGTAATGGTCACTTCGCTATCGGTATTTCCTCCTCCATTCCCACAAGGCACTTCAACAACATATTTTTTAGAAACAAATTGATTGTTCAAATCCCATTCCCCATTCCAAGGGTAAATCGTGACAAAATCATTATCATTATTATTGGCTAAATTATTAACGTAGTTATTATAGCTTACTCCACTACCATCTACCCATCTTAAGTTTCCTTCTTGATCTACATCGCTTAAGCCGATAAAAACAATTTCGTTATTAATATTTTGCTGAATAAAATCATTTTCCGCCGCATCATTAATAATCGCTAATCTACCTCCTTCACTTTCTGCCGCGGCTTTTGCATCTGCCCAATTAGCATTATCATTGGATAAATAAAATTGGCTATTGTCAAAAGTCCCTATATAGCTATAGCCACTTTTGAAAGTCGAAGAACAATCGCCGCCACCTGAATTGCCGCCTCCAGTACTACAAGTAGTCGTTGCTGTTGGAGTTGCCCAACTAACCGTTACTTCGCTATCTCCTGGTGCCGCATCAATAAAAATATCCGAAGGACAATTTAAATCAATGCTAGAAGATTGCGTTTGTGCAGGGGTGACATTAATGGTAAAATTACAATCCTGAGAATTACCACAATTGTCTGTTGCTCTATAAGAAATCGTATAATTACCCTCAAAAAAAGCACTTCCATTAGATGGGCCCGATAATTGGAAATAACTAGCTCCTCCACCGCAATTAGAAGTAGCGGTAGGTTCATTCCAAAAAACATTGGTTTGAGATTGCCCCGTAGCTAATTCTATAGATTGATTGGCAGGACAAGTAATATCTAAAGTAAACGTAGGATTACTGCCTCCGTTAGCATTAATAGTTACGTCATCAGAAATATAATAAATCTTCCCTTCATTCGCCAATTTCCGATCATCTCTAGCGACAAACTGCAACACATACGTGCCATTCGTACTAAAATTAGCGGTTGTATTATATCCGTTGGCATTAGAAAAATTAACATTTCCTGGGCCACTCACTTTCTTCCAAGAAACCGATAAGTTATTTAATTGATCGTTGTCATAAAATACGATTCCATTTAAATTAGCAGACGTACCAACGGTTTGATCCTCTCCTGCATTAGCTAAAAATCCCTTATTAGTTGCCCCAAATTGGAAAGGTGGATTGTTAGCGCCCACAAAATGACGGCGCATAAATTCAAATCGACCATTCCAATATTCATTAGGGTGATTATGCCCTCCATCTCTAGAAATCATCAAGACTTTAGAACCTGGCAATTGATTATGAGAAACTAAAGCAGTTGCGGATGGAACAACCAAATCTTTCAACCCTGTCAAAATAAAGGAAGCTCCCTTAAACCGTCGAGCATGAAACATTGCATCATAGTATTTAGTCGCATTAACTGCCGCATTAAATACATTGACATTTCCTTGATTCTTGTCGTCAATAATGGACAAATAATAAGGAAACCCACTTTCTCTATCGTATTTATATCCAACATGCTGTCCCATCGTAGGGTTAGAATTAATTAATAAACTAACTCTATTATCTATTCCTGCCAACAGAATAGATAATCCCCCTCCTTGACTCACCCCCATTGCACAAACATTACCATCAAAATCAGATCGAGTCTCTAAATAATCTATTACATGCATCGCCCCAATCAAACCATATCGGTAATAAAATTTATCTCGATCCGTATTATCATCAGGTTCATAGGCATTCGGGTCATCTTGATTCACAGGACTGTTGTGAATACTAATGGACACCGCTATCATTCCCCCTTTTTCTGCACTCTCAGTATCTGCTCCAACTACCGCTTGAGACGTTCCGTAAGGTGGCAGCGTAATAGATGCAGGAAATGGTCCATTTCCTTTTGGAATAGAAATATACCCATAAGTTCTACGACCTTCTATATTGGCTAGTGAAAAAGTATACGTTGTTTGATAGGAACTTTCACTATTATAGGACATTTGCATATCCATCGGTAAACTATTCTTTAAATTCTTTTGAGAAGCCCAAAATGCATCAAAATCATTCGGCTCTTCTTCCAAAGGGCTAATGTCTAAGGGCGCAAAAGCCACAGATGCCTCTTGAATAACATTATTTAAGTTAACCCTACAAATAGCTACGCCCGGTTCATTCTGAGAATATGGAATGGAAACATTCTGTCCTGCGATAAGGTTTACAGTACCTGTTTGTACTACAGGAGATTTATCATCATAAATAATTTCGTAGGTAGCTGGAGAAGAATAGGTAGCTTTTGCTTGAAAAAAAGCAGTCTCGCCCACATTAAAAATAGCATCAGCTCGGCTAACCGATACTTCTAGCTGAGCGGTAAGTGGAAGGATACCAATAAGAAGTACGAAAAAGCATAGGCTAAAACGCACAGTTGAGTGTTGTTTGTTCATCGAAAGTCTTTGTTTATCTCCTAAGTAAAAAGGGGGGACATCTAAGCTTTAAAATCTAAATTGTAAGGGGGGGGGGAAAGGGTGTGATAGGATTTTAAATTTGCATCGCACATGCAAAATAGGCTATTTTCAGGTTAGGTCAAAGAAATGCCAGTACTTTTAGCTAGATTATTTAAAATTTTGGCAAAAGCATTGTTGTTGTATAGTTAAAAGTAATAAAGCGGACAGTTTTTAATTAACTTATTCCTACATCCATTTAGTTGTTTTTACCATGGCTTTAGGATAATGAACGCCTAATTTACAGTCAAAACGAACTTGTTCTCTTGGTGTTAAAGTATCTGGTTGGTGGATTTTATCAATGGGAATTTGTGCCAATTCAGGACACCATAACTTTACATAATCTCCCTTCAAATCATATCTTTTTGCTTGTTTTAAAATATTAAAATATCGATTCTCTCTGGGATCACTTCCTACGCCTGCTATGTAATTCCAATTACCCCAATTACTACAAGGATCATAATCAATTAACATAGATTCAAAATAATCTGCACCCATTTGCCAATTGACATGTAAATCTTTAATTAAAAAGCTAGCTACATTTTGTCTACCTCGATTAGACATAAAACCAGTTGTCGCCAATTCTCGCATATTCGCATCAATAAACGGAATGCCCGTTCTGCCTTCGATCCAAACATGAAATAATTGCTCATCATCTTTCCATTCTCCATTTGATTCTCCTAGGGTTCCTCCTTTTTGAAAAATAGCATTTCCATGCTTTTTGCCCATCAATCGGAAAAAATCCCGCCATAATAGCTCAAAAAACAACCAATAAGTAGATTTATTTTTAGTTCGTTTCTCCTCGTATCTTTTTAATTCTTGGTATATCTTTTTTGGAGATAGAAACCCATGTGCCAACCAAGGGGAGAATTTAGAAGAATAATCGCCACCGATTAAACCGTTTCTCGTTTCCTTATAATTTTTCACAGCGTTGGTCTCCCAAAGGTAATAATGCAATCGTTCTAAGCCAGTCGTTTCTCCACCTTTAAAAGATAAAACGGCACGATCGTCTTCTGGAAGTTCAGCATGTCCAAAAGTAGTTAATGTAGGAAGCTCACCCTCGTCTAACCTTATACTTAGTGGCTCAAAATCTCCTTTAACTGGAGCAGCTAAAGGTTCTCTAATTTGGATATATTTCTCTACTTCTTTTCTAAAGTGGGTAAAAATATCGGGCGTATGGGTTACTGGAAAAGGCAAATCTGCGGTATAGTAAAGCATTTTTCCTCTAGAATACCTTACCTCCTGACCAATTTCCCATAACTTTTTTTCTAATTTGTCTTGAACATTAACTTCTTCTGTTGTTCTTTCTCTATTACAAAAAATCCAAGCACTTTTTACTTCTTGAGCCAAATCAAAAAGTACCTCCTCCGTTTTACCAATTCGGACAATTAAATTGCTACCAATAGCCTTGAGGGAATTTCTCAAATCTGCAATCCCTTCAATGATGAATTTAGTCCGATGCACGCCTGTTTTAGGGAAACCATATTTTGTTTTCCCTTGAAAAACACGTTCGTCAAAAACATAGACGGGAATGACTTCTTCGCTAGTACGCAAAGCATCCGCTAAAGCTTCATTATCATGTAAGCGCAAGTCTTGTCTAAACCACACTATTACTCGCTTTTTTTTCATATTTTGTACTTTCTAGTTCTTTGATTTTTAACAAACACTTTAGTTTTTTGTTGCTAAATTAGCACAAAATAGTAGTTGAGAAACTTTTTTTGACAAAAGTATGTTCTTATAAAAGAATTAACAATAAAACTAATACTTGGATTTAAATATAAATGAGTCATTTTCAATTACATATCGACCCAATTACACTAGCTAAAGAGGTAAAATTTACGATGAGTTGTAGCTCTGGTAATGGTGGACAAAATGTGAATCGAGTTGCTACTAAAGCAACTTTACATTTTTTAGTAGAAGAAAGCGAATTATTCGACGATCAACAGAAAACTACTATTCTAGATAAATTAAAGAATAGAATTACTAAGGAAGGTTTTTTACTAATCGTAAATCAGGAATCTCGTTCTGCAGTGAAGAATAGAAAAGCAGCTTTAGCACAATTATTAAACTTATTAACCGTTGCTTTAACACCTAAAAAAGCACGAAAGAAGCTTAAAATACCTAGAAGTTTCAAAGAAAAACGACTGACGAATAAAAAACGTAATTCGGAGAAGAAGGAACTGCGGAGAAAGATTTTTTAAGAGGATCATTTAAAAGACAAAAATCCCTTGAGCTTTAAAAGGTCTTGCCCAACGGATTTATAGTCCCAACGGATTTTAGTTTTTTACTTTTTTAACCAATTGATGCTTTTCTCTTTACCCTCTCGTTCCAAGGAATTCAATCTTCAACCCTTCAATTCCCTCAAGATCAGGTACCATTTCCAAATGTACTTTAGCGATAATTGCTTTCATTCTTAAGAGTTTATCTGCTACTTCCGTTTGTCTAATCGCAATTTGTACCTTTCCAATATTGCCAAAATCTTGACTCACCATTTCTACCTTATTTTTTTTAATGGCATTCATCACTTCGCTCATAATACTGTAATCAAAGGTGAATTGGTAAATATCTGCCACTACTTTTTCAACGATTTCTGCTTTTTCTAAAGCTGCAATTGTTGATTCTTTGTAAGCATTAATTAATCCAGAAGCGCCCAATAAAGTACCACCAAAATAACGAATAACGACCACAAAAACATTGACTAAGCCAAAGCTATCAATTCTACCTAAGATGGGTTTTCCTGCTGTTCCAGAAGGTTCACCATCATCATTGGTTCGGAAATTATTACCGTCCATCCCCAATCTGTAGGCATAACAATAATGTCTTGATTTTGGGTGTAATTTTCGGACGTCCAGTAAGGCTTGTTGCCAATCAGCTTCGATATATACAGGAAAGGCAAAAGCCATAAATTTACTGCCTCTATCTTTAAATTCTCCTTCTGTTGGACTAGCTATGGTAAGGTAGGTATCTTTTTTCAAATTAATCTTTCTGGCAAAAGTAAGGGAAGTTTATTAATAATGATTGCAACTACTTAGATTGAAGGTAAAAGGTAGATGAATTTGCAGTTTTTCCTACTACTTTTTAATTCGTTAAGATTAAAGTGCCTGTCTACGTCATCAGAAATTTGGCATTTAATTTTAATTACTACTCGGCAAAGGGCGAAAGGTTTAAACTCACGGGAGACGGTTAACGATTAATGATTTAAGCGACTATCTTTCCCAATTTTGTTTAATAACGTGAGTTTTGGATATTATTAACTGAGAATCAAATATTTAGCTCCAGAGGGAGTGGTGCTGTTTGTAGAAAATGGTTCAAAATCCCCTCAAAGGTCTGGAAGACCGATTCCGTATGCAACTAATTTCTAACAGAGTCGGTCTTCCAGACCTTTGATTAAGAGGGAATTACCGAATATTTCCTACAAACAGTTGCGGTCTTCCAGACCTTTTGCTTATCCAAAACTCACGTTTAATACTAACCTTTTGCCATTAGCCTTTTGCCATTAGCCGAGTAGTAACTTATTTTATAACGCTATCTAGCAATCATTATCTTCTGCCCAATAGCTTCGTTCACTACCAAAAAATATAAGCCGCTTTCTAAATTTTGGGTATTTAACTGTGAAGTAGTCGCTGACACATTTTCTTGTAAAACCAATCGCCCATAGACATCGAATAATTGAATGAGTGCTTTATTAGCTGTTTCATTCTTCAATATGACCGTTAACTGATCGCTGGCAGGATTTGGATAAACTAGCAATTCATTTGACGCGAAGTCCACTTCATTTAAACTAGTTGTTCCGCCACCATTATTTGCATTAAAGGTTGCCGCTTTAAAAGCGAATGCCCCCGTACCATTAGGTGTTCGAGCGTAGGCAGTATCTGTTATTTGTTCGCCAAATGTTACTTCGTCTATAACAACCGTATCTGGGTTTACTAAAAATAGTTCCTCTCCAGAAGCAGACAATTTAAAATTAGCGTGCAAGCCTTCTTGCATTCCATCTTCATCCGCCCAAATAATTAAATAACCATTAGCAGGGATTATAGTGCCTGCTGGAATATCGTATTTGTCTAAATTATTGACGTTGTCAGACAAAAAATAGCCTGTTAGGTCAATGTCTGTATCGGTTGTATTAAATAATTCAATCCAGTCGTCAAATTCTTCATCTTGGTCTGCTATGGTAGCATCATTAGAAGCCATAAATTCATTAACTACCACATCGCTTTCTTGGGTTTGCCCAACTTGTACTCGGTATACATATACATCATGTTCTGCGCCTCTAGGGGCAAAAGTAACCGTATTCGCTGCATCCGCCGCAATCGCTTCTACATAATAACGGACGTAAGTACCTGGGGAAAAACTTGGAATGGTTGCACTATAAGTACCATTTCCATTACTGGTCATGGTGACTCTATCAAAAGTGCCAACTAATCCACTACCATAATATAATCGAGCCTTATCAATGCCCATCTCTCCTGAAACAGCAGTTGTAATTGTAACGGTTTCCTCGCTTGTCGGTCCAGTTGTGATGGTACTAACTTCAGAAATTGTTAATCCCTCTACATTCATTTCTGAGTTTTGTAACAAAAAATCTCTTCTTTCTCGTACATGATTTTTCAAGTTGGTAACCTCTGCTTCAAATTCAGCTGGTTCGTATATCCGTTTGGTGTCCTTTTGAACGGATTCTCGAATTTGAGCAGCATAAGTATCAATCAAACCATCTAGGTATTCGGGTGTAAAATGATCTTCTAAAATCACTCTAAAGTGGGCTAAGTATCGTTGTCTTAAATCTTGGCTGGCAAATAAGCGATTCGCTAAAGGAAAATCTGGTTCATTTTCTCGGTAAAAAGGTGACCAAACCGATGTATTCTGAAATTGCATAACACTATTACCATCATATTCTAAAGGCACTAAGCGACCTGTCTCTGCTTCCCAATAGACATAATAATCCATTCCACCTTTGCTAATGTAGGCATCTGCATCGGTGAATAAAATTTCATGTGCTACGAACCAAAGGGCTTTATCGACATCAACATAATCCTTTAAATTAACGTATAAATCATTGTCCGTTGGCAACAAATTTAGTTTTTCTGTTCCAATCGCTAAGTCTTCCCAAGGATTTTCCTTACTTGTCTTTTTCAAGGTATAATTTGGAATATAAGCCGTTGCATCCGTCCCAAGAAAGTTAAGCGTTGACATTCCTTGGCCAAAATTGCCACCGCCGCCGCCACCTGGACCTCCTCCTCCTGGGCCGCCGCCAGGACCACCACCACCTGGGCCTCCTCCTCCTGGGCCGCCACCTGTTCCTGTCAACGCACCTTCTTGTAAAGCTCTCCAACGAGTACCGTCATTACTTAAAAACCATTCCCGAATAAACTCTCCGTTAATTTGTTGAACATTCTCATAAGGTCCCCAATATTCGCCATTGATATACAACTGAGCAAAATTGGTTTTTAAAGCAGGCACATAGTTTCTCCCGACATGGTTGTATATAATTTCTCGAATCGAAGACGGGTCTTCATAGTTTCCATTCAAATTTAGTGTCTCGTATCCTTTCACATCTTGCCCATCAATAAAGGCATCCATCGAAATATTAAAGGATTTCTTTTCTGAATCATTTCTAAAATCAGAAGTCGCTCCTTTAAAACGAACGCCAACACTATCAAACGCTTCTCCATCAATGGTAACGGATGCCATGACATCATTATCTCCTGCAGCAGTTATTTCTGCCCAAAAATTATCATTGGGAAAAGCAAGTTCTATGATTCTAATTTTGGATTCATTGTAAAATCCTGTGGTCGTGTGTCCGCCTAATTGTAGTCGAGTACCATCAGCGGAAAGCTTCATTTCATCTGGAAAATTTTGGCTAAAAGCCAGAAAGGTAAAAAAGGCAAAGAAGAGCGTTAAGCTTTTTTTCATGCGTCAAATTTTATTTTGAAAGTGATTTTTTATCAAAGAATTTAAAAACAATCCTCCTTTTTACAATGAAGTAAAAGTAGGCTCAAATAAGTTCTTTTTTTAATAAGTATTCAATTAAAATTTTGTACTCATTTTTAAAGCTATTTATTTTAGATAATAGTGTTTATTCTGAAATTATTCGTAAGGCAACCCTCTCGCCATTAGCCCTTTACTTTTCGCCGGATAAAATTTAATATTCTTGTTAATTTCTGCTACTTAATAATGTTTATTCTAAATAAAATCGATTGGCAAAATTTGAATATTGGTAATCAATGAATTAGCACCATTCATAATTCAAAATTTATCACTAAGAATTAAGTCTAATCTACTGGGATTTAGGGGCGCCAATTATTCCACAGACATAATATCCAATTGAATATCATCTAAATAAAAAGCCCCTGTAGTATTTGGTAAAATTTGAAAAATTAGCGCTATTTGGCGCACATCGGAAGGATAATAAGGTAAATCAATTTCATAAGGAGTAAACGGTTTTGTACCTGTAATACTATTTGTAGTTCGAGAAGTAGCAGCGGCAGAAATATCTAAATCTTCCAATTCACCAGACAAAGTTCTAATAATCATTACCACCCCTTCGCCTTCCATATTTTCGGTAGCAATCTTTGCTTTTAACTTTAATCCAAGTCCTTCCGCAATGGATGGATTATCTAGTCGAATCACCCAACTTCCAGTCGCTGCATTAGGTATGCTTTGCTTTGCTGTTACTTGAATGCTTTTCGTATTAGAGGTAGGATTGATTGAGATCGTATGGCTATAATTAGTAGCTGATTTCAAGTCAGAAAATTCCAATCGCCCCATCGGGTTATCCGTCTCTACGGTTTCTTCAAAAAAGGGCGTTGGCTTTCTTTTAATCTTTCCCCAATCGGGTGTGGGCGTTGATGGTCTAAATAATTTATCAAGGTAATAACTTCGTTTTCCTTGCGTATATTTATCATAGAAGTTAAAAATATCACAAACATTTCCATCGCACATGATACGTCCAGGTATCCCGTTTGGCAAATTCGTACTGACGTGTGTTCGTCTCAATATAGCATGTCCCAATTCATGAAAAACTAAACTTTCTTTCGCCAAATCATCGTGAAACCCCCAGCAAAAGAAATCTGGGTTAATTTCTACTTTTCGCAAATCTGTCCCTTCAAATTTAAAGTATCCCAAACCGCAAACTCCTTCATCGGATAAATCTCTAAAAACAACTTCTAAATCATCATCGGAAACATCTATATCTCTTGCGGCCGCCTCTGCAAAAAAACGATCAACGTATACTTCTAAATCTGGATCTACTAACCTATTCTTACTTTTATTACAATTAGTAAATAAAGCCACTAAACAACAAAGTATAAATAATTGATTTTTCATCTTTTCGGGTTGTGGGTGAAGTGATTTTAGTTATGGGATTTCGTAAAAAACAAACTATGCAGGCGAATTAGAGGGATGGCAAACTGATTTGGACAGATCAAACGGATTTAGACAGATTCTCATTATAACATAGGTTATTCTTTTATTTTCCCTAACATATTTATAGTGCATATATTTTGCAAAAGTTGCTCCGTTAGTTAGTCTTTATTCTGAAATTATTCGTGTGGTAGCCCTCTCGCCTTTCGCCAAATAAAGTCTATTAGTTAACACGAGCAATTTAACATTATTCTTAAAATCTCCATTTTAAAATTCATCATTCATCACTCATCGTTCATCATTTTCACCTCGCCCATTCGGGAAACGCCGTTAAATCAATCCCCCAGATAAGCGGCATCAAAAAAAAAGTGAATAAAACGATAATCGCAATAGAAAATAGGTTCAATAAAAAACCTACTCGAATCATATCTTTAATTTCTAATAGCCCCGAACCAAAAATAATGGCATTCGGTGCTGTTGCAAATGGCAGCATAAAAGCACAAGAAGCAGCAATACAAGTTGCTACCATCAAACCATAGGGATGCACATTAATAGCCACCGCTAGGCCTGCTAAGACTGGCATCATCAAGGTACAAGTCGCCATATTTTGGGTAATTTCTGTCAAAAAATTGACCATTGTTACGATGACTAATAAAATGACCCAATAAGGTACAAAACTGAGTAAGCTCAATTGTTCTCCTAGCCAAGTGGTCAGCCCTGATTTTTCAAAACCTGCTGCTACTGCAAATGCGCCACCAAATAGTAATAAAATGCCCCAAGGCAATTTTAAAGCCGTTTCCCAATCCATCAATTGCTGTCCTTTTTGATTGGGTGCAGGTATCATAAATAGAGCTAAGGCGCCAATTAAGGCAATATGCGTATCGTTTAAAGTAGGTAAGAATGGATTAATTAAATAGCGGCGACTAATCCATGCAATGGCAACTAAAGTAAAGATAATTAAGACGCGTTTTTCTTCTTTAGAAATAAGCCCTAGGGACTTTAATTGGTCTTTTATAATAGATTCATTGCCCGTCATTTTAACCTCATGTAGTTTGAATTTATTCCGGCTAATATGCCACCAACAAGTCGCTAATAAGATCAAAGAAATGGGCAGGCCAAATAAAAACCATTGATCAAAAGGAATTTCTTTACCGTAAAATTCTTTGACGGCTTCCGCAAAAATCAAGTTTGTGGGCGTCCCCACCAAGGTTGCCATCCCTCCAACAGACGCAGAATAGGCAATGCCTAACATGAGGGCTTTCCCAAAGTTTTTAATGGTCGCTTCCTGATTCTTTTCAAGATTATCAAATTGTTGGATAATGGAAAAGGCAATTGGGATCATCATCATCGTAGTAGCCGTATTAGAAATCCACATAGACAAAAAGCCTGTGGCAATGATAAATCCACCTAATATTTGCTCTAAATTCGTCCCAACTTTTGAAATAATAGTTAAGGCTATCCGTCGATGCAAGTTCCATTTCTCCATTGCCAAGGCCAATATAAAACCTCCAACAAATAAAAAGATAATCGGCTTTGCAAAGGGTGCCACCACTTCATTCATCGTCATAATCCCCATTAATGGATATAAAATCATCGGTAATAACGAAGCCATTGGGATTGGTACGGCTTCGGTTACCCACCAAATAGCAATCCAAATCGTACTGATTAAGACTAAATAGGCGGGTTCGGGAATCCCTGCAGGTGTTCCTATCAGCAATAACACCAAGAAAATAGCAGGTCCAATTAATAAGAAAAACTGTTTGCGACTCATTGTTAGAAACGATGAAATATAAATGATGAACGATGAATGTTTTCTAATGTCTTATGACCTACTCTCCCATCCAATTAGTCGCATCAAAAACCATTAATTTCCCTTTCATGACTCTTGTTTGTTCGGTACTAATAATAAATTGATTGTCTTTCCAATAACTAATTCCTTCTGCTTGAGCAATAAAAGGCATATTGATTCTTTTGCTTTTTCCATTAAAAAAATCTCGGTTGGGATAATCCCAAAACAACCAAACAAAAGCGCCAAAATTACCTACGTCTGGGTCTAAATTATAGCCTAATAAAGCAAGTACTCCGTTTTCTTTATCTGCCGAGGCTCCCGTAATCATGCCTTTGGTATTAAACCTATCTTTTAGTTGAATAACTTGATTGGGTAAATCATTCGCCACACTATAAAATCGGCAATGTTTATCTAGGTGGTTTTTAGAAAAAATATACAAACTATCTTTAAATGCTAGCAATGCTTCACAGTCAAAATTATGTTTGTAGGCGGGCGGTTTATAATCCGTTCTATCTGGATAAGTAATATCTAATTTAGTCCAAGGGATTTCATCTTTTCCTGCCAATATATCCGATTTAGCGCCTTTATAAATGGCTAAATCCCTACGTTTGCCTGCATTGTTTCCTAAATCACTTACATAAACATATGCGCTATCTTGTGCCATATCTTCCCAATCCCTAGCCGTTGCATCTGCAAAAGTAACCGTCCTCGACACCTCTCCCGAGGTCATGGAAACTTCATAAATATTAGGATCATCTCCACTATCATTATGTGTCCATATTTGATCTTGCCAATAAATAATACCAGAACTTTCGTTAACAGTAGTAGATAAGGTTTGAATAATTTGCACCGTCGTATCTATGGGAAATTCGTAATAGGATGCGGGCATTTCTCCACTTGAAGAATGACAAGCAGGCCATAAACTCATTCCAGACAATAACACAAAAAAACAACTGATTTTCAATTTACAATACATAAAATCTTTTTATCAAGGAAAAAGGGTGTATTTGGAAATTGCCCCCAACCTGCTGTAGATACCTAAGATGGGTGGAAACAAAATTCTTCAAAGATAGCAGGGATTTAGTAGATTCAGTATTTATTTTTGTATATTATTTCTCCTACTACTGGATATTTTAACTTTAGCTATTAGATATTGGATACTTGATAAGTCAAATATCCAATTTATCGACTATTAAATGCTTGATTTTTAAATTATTCCAAAATTGGAGCAAACTTATTACTATCCATTAAGTATCTAGCATCCAATGTCCTCCGACACCACGGACAGATTAGTGGATCTATAAATACATTTTAGCCAACAAGCCTTTTGTGTTTAGTGCTATATTTGATGCAGGTTTGAATATGGTGGAAATACGGGAAGATATTGAAGGTATTTATGTCTGAAGTAGGGTTTTAATTATTTGATTATCAATCTTTTAACCTTGATTCATCTGACTTCTGACAGTTTATGCAATAAACGGTCTGACTTCTGGCTTCTTTTTAAATTATTCTGGAATTGCCTCAATAACGACCTTCACTTCTCCATCTACTTGGACACCTAGCTTCAAAGCGGCGGTATCTAAATAAGCTTTTTTAACTTTTATTTGCCCTACGTTTCCATTTAAAAAGATACCTTCTTGGATTTTATAATTGGTTAATTGTGTTTGTAATTGTTTTTTCAAGAGTGCCAAATCATCTTTCAAGGGATAAATCATATTCCCTTCTAACTTATTAACTAACAGACCATTAAACAACCATTTAGCAGATTTAAGTAAAAAATTTTTAGTATCTAAACTAAACTCAATATCTTTAATTTCTAATTGATTTTTCCTCTTGTTGTAAGAAGGAATACCTTTTAATAATAACCAGCCTGTATAATCTCCACTTGTTAATACTCGAATGGCTAATAAATCATTTTCAAAGGCTAATTTAATATCTTCAATCACCAATTTCTTTTTGCCAAAGCCATATTCTTCTCCTTTAAAGTTTTTGAGCGCAATATTTTCAGCTTCTTCAAAAGGAATTTCAGAAATGAGGTTGACGTTTAATTTATTATCAAGATCAAAGGCTTGTAGTTTGAGCGGTAATAAAGGGGTATCTTCGGAAAAATCAAACTGTTGCCCTACTCCAACTTCGGTAAATCCTTTGACAAAAAGGGTGCTGATAATGGTATCTTTTTTTGTTTTAAAAGGAGAGATGGCTATACCTGTTGGCGTAAATTTAAAACGGGAATCATATTGTTCAGAAACGAGGATTGGTTGTTGTAATAAATGCCAAGTTTGTAAGGCCAATTCTTTTAGTGCAAAACTTTCATTGACTTGTTTGTCAATAGCATCCGTCACCTTTTTTGCACTAAAATTTAGGATACGTTCGGCTATGGCAGTAACAGGAACTTTAAAGCCTAGTACCGTTGCTTTTGGTTCTTTAATCCATTTATAATCAGACAATTGAGTACGAGTACTGATCGTCCATTCAGGATTTAAGGTATAATTAGTTTGAAAATCTAGGGCAATATCTCCTGCTGCTTCCAAGTCTGTAAGCAGCAATTTCTTTTTAATTAAGATGTGCAATGGAATTCGATAAAGAATGGTTGTATCTCTAATTTCAAGCTTTATAGTATCAACTTTTTTAACGGCAATTTGTAGATTTCCTTCCGTTATTTTATCATCAAAAATAGTACCGTCCACTCGTTCATTAATAGAACGTTCTAAAGCCGTTTTACTTAGTAAAATAGGGATAAAAAAACTAGATAATTGTTCTTTCTCAGCTTCCGTAACTTTATCGCTCATTAATAAGGGTTGTTTAGTTTTGCAGAAAAAAAAGACAAGTAGTAAAATAATCCTGCAATTCTCATATGCTTCATTTTGAAAATGCCAAAACTAAACAATATACACCAAAATTCCTTATTAAAAATTAGTAAATTCTACAAAGGCAAGTATTTTAAAGATGAGTATCAATCAAGGTGGCTAAGTGAGCAGTTGTTACTTTTTTTCCATTTTGTTGATAAATAACTTCCCCATTAACCGCAATAGCAGGGACTCTATGTAAGTTAAATGACATGATATCCTCTACGGCAACAATTTCTTCTATCGTTAGCTCTTTTTTCCGTTCATCAGAAAGTGTTAGTAATTGAGTCCTCAATGCCCGAAAAGCATTATTCTCAATCCCTATTAATTGCAATTTATTTTTCATAATTAGTCGGTGTAATTTTTTAATTAAATACAATACGTCAAAAGTAGCGGGATGTCACAAGCAAAAAAATGACCTTGGTCATCCAAAAAGATGATCTAGATCATAAAAAAGGTGATCTACAACATCTTTTTTATGAATCAGTATATATTCAGCTAAAAATTGGCTATGAATGGCCTCTTTTTTTAAGTTCAAAAGCCAAGAAGGTCATTCCTTAAATCCTTGTAAATAATCTATATAACTTTTTGGACTTAGTAGCGTATACACCTTGAGAAAAAGTTTAGTAGCAATGATTAAAATATAATTATTTTTAACAATTCATTAAATGTAAATATATTTACTGCGTTCCTACCAACTACTTTTTCGCTAACAAAACAAACATTCTTGAGCCAACACAAAGATTTTTTCTCCCCCTAAATACCACCTCCCATAAGGTAAGTATTTTGGTGTTGAATAATCGAATACACTTGATATTACCTAAGAAAATTTGTGCGGCTTTGAAAAAGAATTTCACCCTATGCTACCTTGGCAGTTTTCTACTGCTTCTTTGTTGGACGCCCATCCAATCACAAGATATTCACTTCTCTCAATACTTCAACACGCCTATTGATATCAGTCCTGCCCTAGCGGGTGTAGCCAAAGAAGATATGCGTGTATTTGGTGCATATAAAAGGCAATGGGCCTCTGTACCAGTTGGTTATACCACCTTTTCGGGCGCAATGGATACCAAATGGGCACCTTTTAAAATGAAGAATGGGTATTTCGGACTAGGCTTACTCTTTAATAATGATGAGGCTGGTGATGGAGATTGGTCTTTAACGGACTTTAGTGGGGTGCTATCCTTTACCCAACAATTAGGAAAAGGCATTTTTGCCAGTGTTGGCGGAAAAATAGGCTTAGGTCACCGTTCCTTTAAATTGCAAAATCTTACTTTTGACAATCAATTTAATGGCGAGTTTTTTGATCCAACAGTTACGCCGAGTGAGCAATTCATCAATACCAATACAACTTTTTTTGATACAGGTGTTGGTTTTAATTTACATCTCCAAAATGAGGATGGTCGCTCGAAACTTGACTTTGGGGCAGGTTTGCATCATCTCAAT
Source organism: Saprospiraceae bacterium (assembly GCA_965277445.1). GTDB lineage: Bacteria > Bacteroidota > Bacteroidia > Chitinophagales > Saprospiraceae > JAFMDF01. Next base: position 3,325,520 of record CBDICY010000013.1, read on the forward strand.
ACACCGAGTCAAAATTTTTATAATAATAGTACCATTGAAACACCCGTTCGTCGAGACTTTTATGCGATGGGCGTTTTAAAAATTGCTCAAAATTTTGATGTATTGGCTAATGGGTTGTATAGAACACAAGGGCAATTTCAAGAAATAGTGGTCGGTGCCGCCTTAAGAATCCATATAAATACCAATCCAACTAAAGAATTGGCCTTAGATGTAGGTGGAAATTTAAGAACGGGAGATGCAATACTTCCTTATGTTGGGTTATTATACCATCAATGGCGATTTGGTTTTATCTATGATATTAATACGTCTCCTTTTGCCACGGCGACTAGTAATAATGGAGGACCAGAGTTTGTAGCGATTTATACCATTACCAAACCGAGGGCACTTTCTCGAAAGTTATGCCCGCTATTTTAAGGTAGTATTTGTCGTCTAATCAACGACAGAACATCAATCTGATAATGATGAAGCATAAAAACTTGACTATGAAAAAACAAATATTACTCCTAATCAGCTTTGTCTTGGTTACTTTTTGTAGCTATGGACAAACATGGAATCAATATAAAAAAGAAGCCAGAAAAGCTTTCGTCAAGCAAGATTTTGACCTCGCATTGTTCTACCTAGATACGATGCAAAAGATTGATAGTGCCAAATTCGATTTTTATTTCTTACAAGCAGAAGCAGCCAAAGGTTTTAATGCCTTTGAATTAGCAGAACGGAATTACAAAAAAGTACTAGCAAATGAACAAGCAACTGATTATGCCGAAAGTACTTATGGCTTAGCAGAAGTATTAAAAATGCAAGGGAAATATGCAGCTGCTATCCAAGAATTTAATAACTATTTAATTATCAATCCTGACTCTACCGCTAAGACGCATATAGAGGCAAAATCACAAATTCAAGCTTGCAACTGGGCGATTGATTTGACAAAAATCTATGATAAAGATTTAGTTATCCAGCATTTAAAATCTGCCATCAATACAGACTTCTCTGATTTTTCTCCCTACCCTTACGAAGATGAGTTATTATACTCCTCGCTGCAATTTTTACCAGAAGGTAAAAAGAACAAAAGCAACAAAAAATATTCTAAGATTTTAGCCTTTAAGGAAGGAGATACTAAACCAACCGCTTTTGATTTAGGATTAGCGGACGAAACGAGTCATACTGCTCACATTACCTTTAATAAATCTAGAGATCAACTCTTTTTTAGTGTCTGTCAATATGCTGATGGGAGTAAAATTCAATGTAAAATATATACAAGAAAAAAATTGGACGCTACTAATTGGGGTCCTGCGAAAATGTTGTCTGAGCAAATTAATCCAGAAGGCGTAACAACCACTCAGCCAGCTATTGGTTATAACGAAACTTTGGGCAAAGAAATTTTATTTTTCGTATCTGATAGACAAGGAGGATTAGGAGGAACAGATTTATGGATGGCTTATTTGGACAATGACGGACAAGCTACTATTCCATTCAATATCAAGGAGTTAAATACAGAAAAAGATGAGATGTCTCCATTTTTTCACAATTATACCCAAACTTTATACTTCAGTTCTAATGGGCGAATTAGCTTAGGCGGACATGATGTTTATAAATCAGCTTTAATTGATGAAAAATGGGAGAAAATAACGCATACTGGTTTCCCTTTAAATAGTAGTTATAACGATGTTGATTTTACTTTAAATCAAGTTGGTAGCGAAGGTTATTTTGCGTCTAATCGAGCAGGTACTCGATTTTTAGACAAACAAATTTCTGCCTGTTGTTATGATATTTTCAAAGCAGAATTCAATTCTTATTTATTGGATTTGAATGTATTAACTTTCTCTAAAGATGGTGAAACAACCAAGGAATTGACGGATGTCAGCGTTACCCTTTATGAAGTTTTTAAAGATGCTGAACAAGAAAGAATTCATAAGGTCGAACCTATTGGCAACACCCATTTTTTTAACATTAATAGCAATAAAGAATATAGAATTGTTGCCAAAAAGGGTGATTATTTTCCTACTGAGGTGGCATTTAATACGAAAGGGCCAATAGAAGGAAGTTTAGTCATCCAAGAAGTTTATTTACAACCGTTAAAATTAAATGTTCAAGCTTTTACGGATGAACCACCTCAAGCAGCGGAGGATGTCCTAGTACAACTCTTTTTGTTAAATGATGATAGTACAGAGACGAAAATAGAACTGTTGACCGATCCAATTGGCAACAATCATTTTTTCCCATTATTATCCAATCGAAAGTATAAAATAGTCGGTCAAAAAGACGATTATGATGAAAAAACAGTTTTTTTCAATACCCTTACCTGGGAAAGTGAAACAAATATTTTAATCAAGAAGGTAATCTTACCACTAAGTGCAGAAGATGCTTCGATTGTCATTTCTGACCCCTTTGCCTTATACTTTGACAATAATTTACCTTTCCCGAATGATACGGATACCACTACTGATAGTAATCTTTCCGCATTAATTGCTACTTATAAAGAGAGAGAAGCCGAATTCAAGCAAGAATATACCAAAGGGGCTATTGGCGAGCAAAAAATTGCAATGGAAGAAGAAGTGGCCTATTTTTTCAAAGACCAACTAGACAGTAACCACATCAAATTTTTAGATTTCACCAATTCTACGCTTAGAAGATTAAGATTTGGTCGAGACGTTGAAATAACGGTAAAAGCGTATGCGAGTCCACTTGCAAGCGAAGCCTATAATTTAGCTTTAACAAAAAGGCGAATAAGTAGTATTCGAAATTTTTACCGAACTTACCGTGAAGGAGCAATGGAAAAATATGTGGACGAAGGTAGAGTAAAATTTGTATTACTTCCATTTGGAGAAAAAGAAGCCCCTAAAGAAGTAAGTGACAGTCCGTATGATAAAAGAAATTCTGTATTTAGCCCCATTGCCTCTCAACAAAGAAAAGTGGTAATCATTGGTGCGCAATCTCAAAAAAGAAAAAGAAAAGTAAAAATATCAAAAAATAGTCTTGAATAATCTCAGACAAATTGATTAACAACAGATGAGTACATCCCTGCTAAGAAACACTATACTATCTCTCCTCTTTGCTTTTGGAGGGACACAATTTGCCTTTGCCACCCATATTATTGGTGGTGAGATGAATTACAAATGCTTAGGTAATGATACCTATCAAATCTCTTTAACGGTCTATAGAGATTGCTATTTAGGAGAAGCCCCGCTTGATGATACAGCTTACGTAGCCGTCTTTGATATTGCAGGACAATTGGTAGAAACCTTACCTATTTTGTTAGGGATCATTGATTCTATTCGACAAGTAGATGCTTGTTTGCTAATTCCTCCAAATGTTTGTGTAGAAACGACTACCTATATAGACACGATTCAATTACAACCTCAGGCAGGTGGTTACCATCTAGCTTACCAAAGATGTTGTAGAAATGAGACTATTTTAAATATCATTGATCCTTTAAATACAGGAGCTACCTACGATATTTTGATAACGGAAGCCGCAATGCTTAATTGTAATAGTAGCCCTGTTTTAAAAGAAGAACCTCCAACCTTTGTCTGCGTCAATCGGCCACTTTCTTTAAATAATTCTGCTATTGATTTAGAAGGAGATTCTTTGGTTTATAGGTTGTGTACCCCTTTAAATGGTGGAATTTCTATTGATAATCCAAGGCCAAGACCTGCTTTTCCCCCACCTTATGATACGGTAATTTGGAATGCGCCAACTTATGATTTAGAAAATATTTTAGGTGGGAATCCTTTAAGAATTGATGCTCGAACTGGTTTATTAACTGGTACACCTAACACCATTGGGCAGTTTGTCGTAGGTATTTGTATAGATGAATATCGAGACGGACAATTTTTATCCAGTACTCGACGAGATTTTCAATATAATGTGATTCCTTGTGAAGATGTAGTAGCCCAATTTGACTTACCTGTAGAGCAATGTGAAGATTTAACCATTTTCCCGCTTAACCAAACCGAGGGAGAACCAGATGGCTTTCTATGGCAATTTTCAAATGACAAATCCAATATATTAGGTACTTCTAATGAAAGAAGTCCAAGTTATACCTTCCCTGATACAGGGAGATATACCGTCCGTTTAACCATCAATCCTAATAGTGTTTGTGCGAATTCAATGGAGCAAAAAATATACCTTCAGGCAAACACTTTAATTCCTGATTTTCAGTATGATATACTAGGTTGCGCTGATAGTCTAACCCTACAGTTTACAGATAAATCAACCAGTACTTCGAGTACAATAAATAGTTGGAAGTGGACTATAGACGGGGAAATAGATCAATTGACTAGTACCCAACAAAATCCGATGATTACCTTAATGAATTCTCAAAAACTTCGGGTTCATTTACAAGTAGGAACAGCACAAGGATGCCTTAGTGAAAAAGAAATTGAGCTAACAGCAATGGTTATTCCAGATAGTTTTTCTGTATCCGTTTTTGATACGTTGATTCTTTGTCAAGGAGATTCTATTGAACTCAATCCTGTTTTCAATCCAGAGTTGACCTATTCTTGGTCGCCAACCAACGGCTTAAATGATCCAAATTCCCCGAATCCATTAGCTTTTCCTGACAGTTCGATTGCTTATGTGGTCATGATTAGAGATAGTGGTGATAATTGTGAGTTGCGCAAAAATGTTTTTTTAGAAGTCATTGATTTCGATAATTCATTTGATTATGCCATTGATACTTTAGCCTGTGGAGATAGTGTTCGCCTACAATTAAATCCTAATCCAAATTATAATTTAACAGCCGTCGATCTGCTATGGGAAATAGAAAACAATGGAAGTCGAATGATTTTCACCAATGAAAATCCTGTTTTCATTATCAATAATACCGAAAACTACAAAATAACAGGAATGGTTTCTGATGATTTTGGCTGTTCCAAAACTATTGTCAATACTGTTCAATTTGATTTTGTGCAGGAGGAAATTAATCCTTCGTTAACCCTTTGTAGAGGAGACTCCATTGAATTAAATCCTAATTTCAATCCTGATCATACTTACTTATGGTCTCCTGCTGCATTATTTTCAGACCCAACACTTCCAAATCCTAAAATTTCACCTAGAAATAACACAAGTGTCCAAGTTTCAATTAGCAATCAAACTGCTTATTGCCCTATTCAGCGTTCTATTGACTTGACGGTTTTAAATAGTATCGAGGAAGCCGACTTCCAATTTATGGTTAGCGGTTGTACAGACTCAATAATTTTAGAAATTACAGACTTAATCGTTCCTTCAGCAGCAATAATTGAAACAGCCAATTGGGAATTAAATGGGGTAATGGGAAACAAAATTTCCAATGAATTGCGACCAATTTTTGTGCTTCAAAATAGTCAATCGGTAGCATTGATCCTCACTTTAAACGGGAATAGTGCCTGTCCTAAAACGATCACTAAGACTATTCAATTGAATCTTATAGAAGAATTGGGCTTGCCAAAAAGATTAGATATTTGCCGTGGAGAAAGTGTCGCTTTAAATCCAGTTGCCGCCTTTCCTGAATATATATACGATTGGACACCGACAACAAATCTTAATGATCCAACAGCCATTAATCCAATTGTTACCCCCAATCAATCAACTGTTTATCAATTAAAATATACCGATAGTATCGGTTTATGCACCATCTCTCAAGAAATCAATATAAAAGTAAGAGATACTTTGCCGCCAATATCAGGAGATTTTAGTGTAGCTTGTGATGCTAGAAGTATTCAAATCATCCCTACTACTCCAACAAAAATTGCTTATGATTTTGGAGATGGCAGCCCAACAATGGAGTCTAATAGTATCGTCGATCATATATATGAATCCGAAGGAGTTTATGAAGTCATGATGAGCTATGTCGATGAGGCTGTATGTGCTGATTCTACTAGTTTTCAAATAGCTTTACCGTTGGATAATTTAGTACCTGATTTTGATTGGAATGTAGAATCTTGCATTGATAATATCGCGGCACTCGAATTATTAGATCTATCAAAAACGGCTTATGGCACAATTTCTAATTGGGCTTGGGTTTTAAGTAATGGAGGAATTTCTTCGGAAAAAGATCCGCTTTTCCAGATAGCTACGAATGAAGTCTTATCCGCTAAATTGGTTATTACTTTAGACAATGATGCGACTTGTCAGGATAGTATTATCCTAGAAATTCCGCCCCTATTAATTGAAGAAACATTTGCAGATTCTATCATTGCTTGTTTAGAAAGTACAGTTGAGCTAAATCCTGATTTCAATGAAACCTATAGCTATACTTGGTCGCCAAAAACAGGTCTCAATGACGCTAATTCTCCCAATCCCTCGTTCCCAATCAATACTGCCCAACAGTTTTTGGTACAGGTAACCAACGAATTCGAATGTACCATTATGGATAGTGTGTATACTGCACCTGCGCCAATTATTGAAATTGACCTATTAGAAATACCTGTAGTTTGTGATACAATGGAAGTTGTATTATTCGCAGAAAGTGAGCAAACCCATCAATTATTTTGGCAGGCAGAAAATGGCGACACCCTAGGATTTGAGCCAGAGTTAATCGTGAATATTGATAGAACGCAACCTTTTCAAGTAACTTTTACGGATCAATATAGTTGTCAAAAAGAAGCAGCTATTTTAGTTGATTTCCAACCAGTCCTTTTAGAGTATGCTTTAGATCAACCTGCTTGTCTCAACGAATCTAAAACATTGGTTATCAAAAATTTGGATCCAAATAATAATCTAGTCATTGATTGGTCTCCTTCAACAGATATTATTAGTGGCGCAACTACCCTAACACCAACCGTCCAACCAGAAGAACCAACTACTTTTTCCTTTATCATCAAGAACGAATCAGGTTGTGTAACTGAAGGAGCCATCTTCGTAGATATTTTACCACTTCCTGAATTAAGTGCTTCTGCCGATCCTGAAACTATTTTTGAAGGAGAAACTAGTCAATTAAACGTTACTAGTGCTCCTGATTACATTTATGATTGGTCACCCAATAGTAGTTTAGATAATCCAACAATTGCCAATCCTACAGCTGCTCCATTAGCCACAACTGATTACCTAGTGACCGTTACGGATGCAAATAATTGTCAAAATACGGCTGCTGTTACCGTCAACATTCGAGAAGGCTTTTGTGATTTCCCCTATATCTTTGTTCCGAGTGGCTTTACGCCGAATAGTGATGGAAAAAACGATATACTATTTGTCAGAGGTGAATTTATTGAAACCATGACTTTTATCATTTACGACCGCTGGGGCGATAAAGTCTTTGAAACCAACAATCAAACCATTGGCTGGGACGGCAATAAAAATGGACAAGCTTTACCTCCAGGTGTTTTTGGCTATTATTTAACTGTCATTTGTAAAAATGGGGATACTTATCAACGACAAGGAAATGTTACTTTGATTAGATAACTTACTTATCGGATGTTTTTCGCCACGAATTTCTTTACCACGGATGAATATTAACACAGATATTTGCCCACGGATTTCTTTACCACAGATGAATGGTACGAAAGATGGGTAGCAATTCCCCACATTTCCACCTTTTTCTCGTGCCGTAGGTACGCAAGAGAGACCGCAATTCCACCATAAAAATCCTCTTGAATATCGTAGTTTATCAATTATTATAGTCTATTTCCAACAGAATAATTAAGCAAAAACACAGGATTAGCGAATATTCGCTGTATGTTTACAAGTGTATTTTTGTTTTTAGGCTTAAGTATTAGAGAAAGTTAACTTATTGATTCTCAGTAATTAAACTTTTCAAACAAGTTAATAAAGCAGAATAAACCATAAATTGTTTTTTAATCCATTTGTAAATAATTGATAGTCAGATTTTAAATAGTATCAGTTTAACCAAAAGGAAAAAGAAAAGAGACAAATAAAATTTATTCGCTCTAAAAACAAGGCCTAAGTACCCACTAAACTCACGCAAAAAATTATGATGAACACCATTATTACGGGCACAGGGCATTATTTGCCAGAACTAGTTATCACCAATGAAACTTTTAAACAACATGAATTTTTTGATAATGAAGGGACTAAAATTACCAAGGATAGTCTAGAAGTCGCCAATAAATTATACGAGATTACAGGAATTAGAGAGCGTAGATATGCCAAAACAGAGCATAAAGCTTCTGATTTAGCTTTTTTTGCTGCTCAAAAAGCCATTCAATCTGCAAATATTGATGCAGAGACCTTAGATTATATCATTGTGGCGCATAATTTTGGAGATGTAATAGCAGGCAGTAATCGAGTCGATATAATGCCATCTTTAGCGAGTCGAGTTAAACATAAATTAAAAATAAAAAATCCAGATTGTGTTTGTTACGATATTGCCTTTGGTTGTCCTGGTTGGGTACAAGGAATGATTCAAGCCAATTATTACTTGAAGTCTGGCGAGGCTAAAAAAGTAATGGTCATCGGGGCAGAAACACTTTCTAGAGTAGTAGATCCGCACGATAGAGACAGTATGATTTATGCAGATGGTGCGGGTGCGACCATTTTAGAAGGAAAAGAAGAAGCTGAGCCTAGAGGCATTTTGAGCCATGCCAGCAGAACAGATACTTTCCAAGAAGCCTATTATTTATGGAATGGTAAAAGCTATAATTCGGATGCTTGTCAAGAGAGTTTGTACATAAAAATGCACGGCAGAAAACTCTATAAGTATGCCGTTAAAAATGTACCTCCACTCGTAAAAAAATGCATAGATAAAGCAGGTTTAGATGTTTCCGACATCAATAAAGTGCTAATTCATCAGGCGAATGAGAAGCTTGATGAAGGTATAATTCGTTCGTTCTTTCGATTATACGGTATCCGAGATGTACCTGAATCTGTCATGCCTATGTGCATTGAAAAAATGGGTAATAATTCGGTAGCTACCGTTCCAATTTTACATGATTTAATTTTAAATGGACAAGTAACAGGGCATGCCATTGAGAAAGGCAATCATTTAATTTTTGCTTCTGTTGGAGCAGGAATGAATGTAAGTGCGATTTTGTATAAAGTGTAATTCTGATGATTTGATTACAAGAATGTATGATTGTATCCTGGACAGACACGAATAAAGTAGTATCCGCAATCGGTCCAACAAGGCTGGTATTTTTATGAATTTTGTACCTCTGTCTACTGCATTAAGTGCCATCTTTTTACAACAACAATTATATCAATATCACTTGATAAGTGGCGTTATCATTTTAACAGGAATTATTATTACCCAATCCAACAATTTTTTTAACAATAATCAAATATGAGGGAACTGGGAAAGTTAAATCTATCCGAACTTGATGATTTTGCAATAGACTACCTTTTAGTAAAAGTACTCTGAACTATTTATTGGGGTAGGTTATTTTTTTCCTGCCCTCTAACATGAAATTAAAAAATATGGGTTCAAATAAATTATAATAAACAAACATTTATTTTGTGACTTCTATTAATTTACTCCCGTCTTAAGCATAAATAAATTAACGATAATTAATACCAGTTATCCAATTCACTTCCCTCAGTCCTTTTCAATAATTTAAAATGTTCATTTGTTATACAGTAGTTTCAATCCAATTACTGCCCCCCCCTACTTACTTGTAAAAAACTACAGTCCGATAACACCTATTTTATCATCATTTCACAAAAACGTACTATGATTATTTTATGCATTAGTGTAGTTTCTTTTATTATCGGCAAACTCGTTAGCACCTTATCCAAATTAATGATACAGAACAAATTTCTCTTTTAGATCATCATTATTTTCTCTAAAAATATAGTATTACATAGTGTTAAAGGAGTCTCTTTTATTAGAGGATTCCTTTTTTATTCATAGTTATAAATTAGATCTGAAATATGTAATAGATTGTATGGATTAGGCAGATAGAGCTGGTGTTTACAATAATTTAGAGATCTGTTTATATCCGCCAAATCCGTACAATCTATACATTGAAAATAACTCGTTTGTCCATTAAGAAATAATAGCCAAAGGCGCTGTATTTTTCCATTGCCCTCTAGTAAAATCAGGAAACGCTTGTGGCATACCACCTTGCGCTACAGAAGTTTCACTCAAAGGAGAAACTGCGCTCCAAAAACAACCTTCATAGACATTTTGATCCAATGGCAATCCTTTTTGTAGGCATTCTAAAATACGATAAGCCATAATCCCGTCCATTCCCCCATGTCCACTCCCTTTAGAAGTCTCTACTACTCTTTTATACAAAGGATGATCATATTTTTCGTAAAGCTTTGCTAAACCATCTCCTTGAATCCAAGAATGGTGGCTTTCTGAAATCCCTTCCACCCCACCCTCTATAGCCACTCTCGTTGGAAATCCAGCTAAAGTACCTTTTGTTCCTTGAACTAAATTATGTCTAGAATAAGGTCTTGGACTAGTTTCATCCCATTGTATCATAATGGTTTTACCCATCGTTGTTTTAATAATCGACGTATTCAAATCGCCTCCTTTAAAATCCAATTTATTCCATTTATGATCCGCAGGATAGTTCTTTTCCGCATATAATTTTCGACCTCTCGCAGGAGTAGAAAAGGATACAATAGAGCCAAAATTATCATCTTGTCTTGCCAAATTCATATATTGAGCTACTGGTCCTAAGCCATGTGTGGGATATAAATTCCCATTTCTATGCGCGTAATGAGGCGTTCGCCAAAAACCTGTTCCTCGCTCTACATTTTCCATTTGTCCTCTTAACTCATGGATATAAGCCGCTTCTGCGTGTAATAACTCACCGATGATTCCTTTTTGACACATATTTAAATACATCAACTCATCTCGACCATAATTGACATTTTCCATCATCATACAATGCTTCTGTGTTTCTTCCGAAGTATTGACGATCTCCCACATTTCTTCTATCGTCAAAGCCATCGGTACTTCTACAAAAGCATGTGCGCCCTTTTTCATCGCCTCGATCACCATCGGTGCATGATTTTTCCAATTGGTACAGACAAAGACAACATCTGGTTTTACTTCATCTAGCATCACTCGCCATTTATCCTCCGTTCCCCAATACATGCCAATCTCTTGATGTCTTTGTCCTCCGCCTACTTCTTGGCAAAATTTCACCTCTTTTTTTACATTATCTTCATATAAATCTGAAATGCCTACTACCTCGAAGCCATCTAATTTAGCTAAAAACCGCAGGTGATTAGGCCCTCTATACCCTACCCCAATAAAAGCTGCTCGAACCGTTTCTAATTTTGGAGCAGCAAATCCGCCCATATATTGACCATTAGAAGCAGGAACAGATTGAGTCGTTGCACAATTAGTTAAAGTTGAACCAACAGCTAATCCTGCACCAGAATAAGCGGTACTTCTAAGAAATTTTCTTCTGTTTAAATTTTTCATAAGTATTTTTTTTTAGCGGAGGGCAAAGGACTCTAGATAAAACAGTAATAAGTCACAAATTTTCCTCTCAACGAATAATGCCTAAATTTAGAAAAATAAATCTGAATCGTCTCTAACTACTCAAAATATTGCTTGGGAAAATGAAATGCGGTAACGGTACCATTATTAGCAGTAAAATCAGTCCAGTTATCTATAGTCGCTTCTACCTTAACGATACCGCAAGTTGGTACGTTATCAATATGACTGCCCCTTTTAAATAAATTGGCAATCATGGTAAAAGCAGGATTATGCCCAAATACTAAAATAGTTTGAAGATTATTTGGTTGTGTTTGTACAAGCTTTAAAACAGTTGTCGCATAAGCTTCATAAATCGTCGCTTCGTGGATAATGTTTTGTGGTAAAACATCCAATGCTTTCGCAAAATGCGTAGCGGTCGTAATCGCTCGATTAGCAGGACTACTAACAATCGCATCTGGTTCAACACCAAATTCCCGAAGTTTTTGAGCCATAAAGGGCGCATCTCGTTTTCCTCGTTTATTTAAAGGCCTATCAAAATCTCGTAGAGACATATCGTTCCAACTGGATTTGGCATGTCTAATAAAGTATACCGTTTTCATAGTATTGTTTTTTAAATTTGAAGTTTTAGAAAAATTAATTGTTTTTTAGGTCATAGGTCGTAAATTTACGCAAATATCTATCAATAAATAGTATCATCAATGCCAGAAAGCAAGAATATATTTAGCAAAAATGAAGTCGAACCAACCAAATGGCACCATAAACCCATACGTCAACTATTAGATGAACTTTGGGAATTTTTAGATGATTTAGTGGATATCCGGGAAGGAATGGACCAAAAAGGAACCATTGCTAATATCAATAATAATAAGCGGATGAAAGGAGCCAACGCTGTATTATTGATGTGTTCTATCATGGTAGCCTCTCTAGGACTAGATTTAAATTCGCCCGCAGTTATCATTGGTGCGATGTTAATTTCACCTTTAATGTCTCCTATCTTAGGCATAGGATTAGGGGTTGGCATTAATGATCGAGAAACACTTTTTATATCCCTACAACACTTTCTCTTATCCGTAGTCATTGCTCTTCTGACCAGCTATATCTATTTTGTATTTACCCCTTTTGGTGAACTCACCGACGAAATAAGGGGACGTACTGAACCCAATCTACTAGATGGAATGGTTGCTATATTTGGTGGTATAGCAGGCGTTATTTCCATTACTCGATTAGATAAATCTAATGCTATACCAGGTGTGGCCATTGCCACGGCTTTAATGCCACCTATTTGTGTGGCAGGATTTGGTTTAGCTAATGGCAGATGGGATTTATTCTTCAATGCTTTTTATTTATTTTTTCTAAACTCCTTTTTCATTGCCCTATCCACTTATATAGTTATTAGAATCCTGGGCTTCAGGTACAAACAATACCCAAGTCAAAAAGAACAAAAAAGGACTAAAACCTTCATGCTCATTTTTTCCGCCATTATTCTAGCTCCAGCTATCTATTTCATCTGGGACACTTACAAGGATATACAAGAGAAACAAAAGATAGAATCGTTCATTAACAAACATTTTGAAAATGAATTTACTGCCATTTCGGATTGGGATGTAAATGAAAATGATGGAGCACTCCAATTAGATATTCAATTAATTGGAAACCCAGTGAGTCTAGCAAAAATTGATTCCTGTGATGCTGAATTAGATCGTTTATTAAAAAAACAGGTAAAAGTGACGACTTATCAAAGTAAAGAAATTCCTTTTGATGAAATTCAAAGATTAAAACAAGAAATGGGTGGATTCCAGGAAGGGTTAGCCAATCAAATTGCTAATTTAGAACAAATTCAACAAGAAAAATCAACCGAAATAGAACAGCTTAATTTGGAGTTAGATAGTGTTAAAAATGAAAAAAATGAAATAGTACTCAATGACATTTTTACTAAAACACGGATTACTTATCCACTAATTGATGCAATTGGTTTTGCTAAAGGTTTTCAACAAACAAATTTTATTCGACAAGATTCTACGCCAACTGAAATTCCAATTTTATTGGTAAAATGGAATCGAAAAAAACCATCAAGAGTTAAAGCAGCAGACCAAGAAAAGATCAGAAAAGTAATGCAAATGGATACCAAATTAGATACTTTATTAGTCGTTGGATATTAAAGCATATTTTTTTACGTTTGGTAACTTTAGGAGTGTTCGTAACACCTACTAATTATTCAAGTTCTTAAAATAACCAATCAATATGCGTTTTCTTTTTGTTTTGCTGTCTATTTTCACGCTTTCAAATACAACTTTTGCCCAATTACAAGGTGGCATAAGTGGCACTTATTTTACCCAAAGTATTCCTGAATGGGAGACAGCCGTTTTTGGATTACGTAGCAATGAGCACTTATTAAAAAGTGGGTTTGGACAAGCCGTAGATTTAAAAATTGCTGGTTTTGAAAATTATCGAATCCAGTTTCATTTAAATGCAGGCACTAATAATACGACTACTACTTTTGAAAATCAACAGTTTAAATTGAGAAAAAACGATATAGGTTTGAGTGGCAAAATCTTCTTTTTAAGTTTAGAAGCCGATTGTGACTGTCCTACATTTTCGAGAGAAGCAGGTCTATTAGAAAAAGGATTGTTCGCAGAATTTATAACAGGCGCAAGTTTCTTTCAAGCAGAAATGGCGGAGCAAAGCACTATAGTTTCCGAAGATGATGGAATTGCCTTTAAAATAGGATTTGGTTTAGGTGTAGAAATTGGAATAACTGATTATGTGACCATCAGCCCTTATGTCCGTTACCAACGTTATTTTAAAGCAGAATGGGAAGGTTTACAAGAAGACATTCTAGCTTTCGACCCAACGACTACCATAGAAGGAAATAATATAACGCCCATTAATCAATTTTCTGCTGGTATTCGATTGGGGATAAGTCTGCGGCGATAATTTCGCTAAATAAATGGTAACAGGTATAAGGTACTAGGTTTCAGGCTAGAAGTATTTCCGTCAGACCTGAAACCTAGTACCTGATACCCAACACCTCTTAATATCCATAAAATTGATACAATTCACAAAACTAACGGACGAAACCATTCGTCAAATTATTACTCAATTTAAGGTAGGAACGGTTCAAAGTTGGGAAATGCTCTATGGTGGTGCAGAAAACACCAACCATGTTTTAACTACTACTAAAGGAAAGTATGTTTTAACGATTTGCGAACGGAAGACCGTTGAAGAAACAATCATACTCGCCAAACTATTAAATCATCTAAAAAAGCATCAGTTTGCTACTACGCAAATTACCCCCAATAAGAAAGGAGCAATCGTCTCATTTTACCAAGACAAACCCCTTCTTTTAAAAAGTTATATCGAAGGTCGAGTAGACCCAATTATTGAGAACGATTTATTGGTAAAAATAGGGAAAAGTATGGCGCAATTGCACCAAATTCCTGCCCCCGATTATTTGCCCACTCAATATTCTTATGGACAACAAGTATTCCATCAATTATATCATGCCAAAATTCGACATCCCTTTGTCGATTGGCTACAAAAAATGCATACTCATATCAAAGAAAAATTACATCCTGACTTACCCAAAGCATTGATTCATGGAGATATTTTTGATAGTAATGTGGTCATTGCAGTCAATGAAACGCCCGTTATAATGGACTTCGAGGAAAGCTGTTATTACTATCGAGTCTATGATTTAGGCATGGCAATTATTGGCTTGTGTAAAGAAAATGGATTAATCAATTGGGTAAAAGCAAAATTACTTGTACAAGGCTATCAAAGAGAATTGCCACTTTTGAATATAGAAAGGAACTACCTCAAAGACTTCATTGTTTATGCTGCTACCGCTACTGCTTTTTGGCGGTTCCGTCAGTTCAATATTTTAGCACCATCAGAGCAGTATAAGGATACTTATCAGGAAATGATGAAAGTCGCAGAACAGGCTAAACATGCTAACTGGCATTAATTGAAAATTATTTAATAAAGTTAACCTAAATATGGATCATCAGAATAACGATTATGGCTTTAGTCAAGAAAGCGAATCTTTTTCCGTACCGTCATGCCGTCACTCAACCTATAAATAATTTATTTTTAATAGCATATTTTTTCTAAAAACTACTTAAACTGAAATAGTTAGCTAGACTAATTATAATAATTAGTTAAATAACCATGTCACGGTTTTAACAATTCAAGCAAGTCAACATTCGAATAAATCAACTAATTTGCCAATTATTCTCACTATTCAATAAATAGTGCAAAATCTCCCCTTCCCCTATCTCCTCCTACTTCCTAAATTTTCCGATATGTTTGGCGTGTAATTAACAAATAGTCGCCTACAATAATTAAAGGAACAAAAAACACTTCAGATAATTAGCTATTCAAATTAGCATCAGTTCTTACAAAAAAAACAAATCTTAACACCTCACTCCCTTTTGTAGCAAATAGCAGTAAAACCTACTTGAATAAGTATACGCATGAACAGAATCATTACTAAAGCAGCCTTAGTTTACCTACTTCTAATAATTTCTCAACAATTATTCGCCACCATTTTACCTATTCAACTTTACGACCGTGTAAAAGCCTCTGGACAAGTGGTTATGGCAAAAGCAGTAAAAGCAGAATCTTACTGGGATGCTGGTAATCAAAGGATTTATACCGCCTATACTATGGAGGTGCGATGTTACATGAAAGAAGAAAGTTCCGTTCAAACTTTTCAATTCATTGTTCCTGGTGGAGAAGTAGATGGGGAGTTAGAAATAGTGACACCAAATGTAAATATGGTAGTAGGTGGAGAATACGTCTTAATAGTCGAAACAGCAAAAACGGACGCCATCAATCCTAACTTAAGTGGAACTGCTGCAAAAATGCCACAATTTCAGCCATATGCACACATACAAGGAGTAATGGCCTATCAAAATGGCACTTACGTGGACTATGTTGAAGGCAAACCAATGGACGAAGCAACCATGCTTCATCAAATTAAAGAAATTACTAATATAGACGCAATTACCCCTGCTGGTGATAAATACATTGCTAGAGCTTTAGTAGTAGATGCGGATAATGATGGGGTTTGTTCTACTTTAGATTGTGACGATTCAGATCCAAATTTCCCGATGCCTGTTGGTGCACCTTGTAATGATGGAAATCCAGATACAAAAAATGACCAAATTCAAGCAGATGGTTGTACTTGTGCTGGAAATGCTGGGCAAGTTGTAGACTGTGACAATATAATTGTCACGACTGAAGGCGGGATCATTAGAATCGACAATTTAACTGCCCAATCAGAGCGAATAGAAATGATTGGTAGCGAAACAAGTGGACAATATACCGTTATTTGTGATGGAGATTGTGCCGAGACCCAATATATAGAAGGATTAATACCAGGAAATAAAGGGATAAAAATATGGATGCATGGAGCCAATGAGACCAGTTGTTTTAAAGAAGTTGTCATTGAAGTAGTTGGTTTTGTTTGTAACGACGATGATAATGATAATTTATGTAATATAAAGGATTGTGCGCCAGATGATAAAAATTTCCCAACCATTCCAGGTACACCTTGCGATGATGGAGATGACAATACCTTAAGAGATATAATTTTAATTGATGGTTGTACTTGTGCGGGCGTTATAGCTTGTCCAGCCGATGATGATTCTGAGGGCAGGCCAATTGCTATTACCTTAAAGAATGTAGCGGGTACAATGAATCCAGTTTTTCCAACGGGTACGATTGAAGCTGAAAATGATTTAATCATAGAAGGGACTGGTTTTGGCACTTCTGTTGGAACAATAGAATTTCCAAATAGTGATTCTGGTGGAAGGAGTACCATTACCATAGATCAAGCCACCGATATTGTTTCTTGGACAAATACGGCTATTCGAGTTAAAATACCAAGTAGAGCAGGAAATGGAACAATTACCGTAAAAACTAGTGTAGGCGCAACAGCAGGCAGTTCAACCATTAAGATAGGATATGCCATCAATTCTTTGTACAGTACTTTTAGAAGTTTTGAAAGTAAGACTAGACAGAATATTAAATTCACTAATAGAAATGGAGCTGGAGGTTATACCATACAATTAAATAGCAATTCGGGTGTTGCCTTTTCGGATGCAGTCCCGCCATTGGAAAGAGCCTTGGATACTTGGGTATGTGCAAGTGGTGTAAATTGGCAAATTGACAAATCAGGAACAGATGTAGGATTTGCGAATGATGGTAACTGTGTAGTTGTTTTCGAACCTTTTCTACCTGCGGGTGTTTTAGGCATCACAACCTCTAGATATAAAGCATCAGGAAATTCTTCTTGCAGTCAACATAATACCGTTTGGTATTTAAAAGAATTCGACATTCAATTTTTACCTAGCACATCTATGGGCAGTTTTTCATGGAATTTCACTCAATCTGCCCCTTCCTTTACCCAATATGATTTTCAAACCATTGCACTTCATGAATTGGGTCATGCACATGGTTTAGGGCACGTCGTTGATGCCGATGAAATTATGCATTATTCTGTGCAAAATGGGGTGCAAAATCGTGTTATTAGTACACATGCGCACGAAGGAAGTAATTTTAAAACAGCATTAAGTATTCAACCAAATTGTATAAGCAGTCATGAACCGATGACGCTTTTAACGCCTAGCGGTTGCGCTCCCGTAGTAGTACAACGAGGCACCTCTGCTAGAGTAAAATTAATGTTAGAAGGATATTTTGATAATTCAACTAATCTATTAAAGACCAGCCTTTTAGACAATAATCTTTTACCAAATGACCATCCATTTGACGAAGCACCTTATAATTTGGGGCAAGGAATTACCGTTGCCAGTTTTCCCAACAACGCTGTAGATTGGTTACTTCTAGAATTAAGAGCTGAGAATAATATGGAAATGGTAGTCGCACAAAAACCTGTACTCATTAATAATGATGGTACGATTGTCGATTTAACTGGAGAAGCACTAATTACTTTTGATGGGGTCGATGATGGCAATTATTACATTGCTGTTTTCCATAAAAGTCATTTACCAATTATTAGTAACGCTGCTCAACCTCTAAGTAGTGATCCACCTGTCTTTGATTTCTCTGCCTCAGAAGATGCGACTATGGGCAATGATCAACAAAAAGCGATCAATGGCAAATATTTTATGGCAAGTGGTGATTTTGATGGTAACGGAATCATTAATAGTTTAGATTTCAATCTCTGGAAACAATCTGGAGCTGCCGTAAATGCTTATTCTCCAGCAGATGCAGACGGCAATGGCATCATCAATAGTCTAGATTTTAATCTTTGGAAAGCGAATGGTAGTAAAGTCAGTATACTAAATCGGAATTAAAAAGCGCCTAGTAACTAGGGAATAGTGATTGGATTACCGATGAGTCTCAATGCCTAGTCCAATCACTATTCAGCAATTTTCAATCATTTTTACTAAAAGGTATTTTATAATTTTGTTTGAGTGTATCACATATTGGTAGTAAAGCCTTCAGGCTTTCGGGTCAAAGCTTTTAAGCCTGTTTTCATGCGAATAATTTAGTGCTTTACGCTAGAATACTCCGACCTGAAGATCGGTGACGGGAAAGCCTAAAGACTTTACTACCAGTTATCTTCAATTATTTAACCACCGTTTTGTGATACACTCATTTTAATTTAAATTTGGTCATTCCATAAAAAACTAAAATTTTCTTTCCAAAAACCCTATATTCTCCTTCCAAAATAAGTCGGCATTTCTCCGATACCCTTAAAAAAATAGTCGCCTTTTTCCATCTCTTAAATCTTCAAAAAGAAATCAGAATTCCCCCTCAACTTTCCTCGTATCTTTGTGGTTCTAGAGACGTACCTCTAAACCTGACTGTATTAAAAAATAGAACCTACCAAGGATGAAAAAGTATTTTTACCTAATTGTATTATTATCCCTCTTTGTATTCCAAACACTATCTGCCGATAACGGAGGAGGTAAAGACGGTAATGAGGATCGACAACAAGAATACCAGCTACGTATCAGTAAAACTTCCGAGAAGATTAAGTTAGATGGAAAATTAGATGAAGCTATTTGGCGAAATACAGAAGCAGTTTCAGATTTCTGGTATAGTTTCCCTATTGACGATGAGAAAGCAGAATTATCTACCAAAGTAAAAGTAACCTATGATGAGCACTTCCTTTATGTGGCGGCAGAAATGTACGATCCAAATGGGACAATCATCCAAACACTTAAAAGAGATGTAGATTTTTGGAGTGGAGATAATATAGTCATTGTCTTAGATCCTGTGAATCAAAAAAGTAATGGTTTTATGTTTGGCGTCAACCCTTATGGTGTGCAAATGGAGGGCTTATTAACAGGAAATACAGGTTCAAGAGGTAGCCGTCCAGGAAATGGAGCAATGAATGCTAGATGGGATAATAAATGGTATTCTAAAACAAGTACCACTAATGATAGCTGGACTGCCGAAGTCGCTATTCCTTTCAAATCTCTAAAATACGACGAAACAAAAACCACTTGGGGTATTAATTTTATTCGTACCGAAGGAAGCGATAATAGTTTTCATGTATGGTCGCAAGTTCCTTTACAATTTCGCTCCGTTGATTTAAATTATACAGGTGCCTTAATTTGGGATAAAGCTCCTAAAAAAACGAAAGGAAATGTAGCAGTTATCCCTTATATTGCAGGTTCTAACTTCAAAGATTTTGAAGAAGGAACGCCAACAGATAATAGCTTAAATGTGGGCGTAGATGCTAAAATCGCTGTTACTTCTTCCTTAAATTTAGATGTAACCATCAATCCTGATTTTTCAAATGTAGAGGTAGATGAACAAGTTACCAATCTAACTCGGTTTAATATTCGATTACCAGAAAAACGGCTTTTCTTTTTGGAAAATACTGATATTTTTGAAGATTTTGGTAATTCTCCTGCACGTCCTTTTTTCTCTAGACGAATAGGAATAGATGAAGATGGCACAGCCAAACCTATTTTATATGGTCTAAGATTAACAGGTAATGCTACCAAACGTTTGCGAGTGGGCCTATTGAATATTCAAACCAAAGAAACAGACGAGTCAGCAGGTCAAAATTATACCGCAGCGGCTTTTCACCAACAAGTTTTTGGTCGATCTATTATTAAAGGCTTTGTTACGAATAGACAAGCTTACCAAGATTCCGAATTTTCTAGTACGGATTATGGCAGAAATGCAGGATTAGAATTCAATTACTTATCTACCAATAATAAATGGCAAAGTTGGGCGGGTTATAATCATTCTTTTAAAGAAGATATTACCGAAAAAAATTATTATTTCAAAGGAGGCGTACGATACAGAGATAGAAATTGGTCAGGTTTAATCAATTATTACGAAGTACAAGATCAATATTATGCAGACCTAGGTTTTTTAGGTCGCTTAAACCATTATGATGCGGTGCAAGATACGACTCATCGAATTGGTTTTGGTTCTTTTTTCTCAGACCTTAATTACACCCTATATCCTAAAAAAAGAGGGAATTTAGTTTCTCAACAATTTAGTGTTTTTAATTGGTGGGTCACCAAAGCGAATGATGGCGACTTTTTAGAACGTACAAATTCTCTTTCTTATCGACTTAATTTTGTGGGTCGAAGTTCTTTCTCCGCACGCATTGCTAATAGTGCTATTGATCTCCAATTTCCTTTTTCCTTTACCGGGGATGAACCGATGCCCGCACAAAAATACACCACTACGGATGTTCGGGTATCCTACCGCTCAGATAGTCGAAATGCTTTTACTTATGAAACAGAAATTCGATATGGTGGATTTTATAGTGGTACTCGAAAAGGTCTGGAATTAGAAGGAAATTATCGAGTCCAGCCATGGGGGAATTTTGGATTAAAGTTCGCTTATAATGATCTACAATTTGGCGGTGTTTATGGCGAGCAACAATTATTCTCCATTAGTCCAAAAATAGAAATTGGTTTCTCCAATAATCTTTTCTGGACGACCTTCATCCAATACAATACCCAAGCAGAAAATTTTAATATCAATAGTCGATTACAATGGCGGTTTGCGCCTTTATCAGATATTTTCCTAGTCTATACTGATAATTATTTAGTAGAAACAGATGATTTATCCGATAATTTTAGAATTCAGAATTTTGGCCCTAAGAATCGAGCTTTGGTTTTTAAGGTGAATTATTGGTTTAGTCTGTAGGGAAGTTATTGGAAGTTATTGGAAGTTATTATGGGAATAATTCAAACCTTCGATTAATAAAAGGCTAATGAATGGATGTTCGTTAGCCTTTTATTTATTATAATCATTCCTTATTCAGTAGACATTTATTTTAAGCGTTAGGAAATGAGCAAAGCTATAAAATAAGTGTTTTCTGAATAGCCTGTTAAACCTTGAGAAAACTCCTCATTTCTTGCTTTTCTACCTTATCAGCCCAGAAATGAGCTATCTCCTCAAGGTAGTGCTAAATAATTACAACGATTGAAACTAAAATCATTTAGATACTTAAAATAAAAATACTACATTTAAGCCTAAATCTTATTCAATGACATCCCGTAGAAAATTTCTCCAAAAATTATCCACTTTTACTGCCGCCACTACCCTACCCTTTTTCCATACTATAGAAGGCAAAAATCTACTACAAGCCATCGAAAAAAGGCAACATTTGTCAACTATTGAAATAGCAAAAGACGAAGATTTTTGGCATTTAATCAAACAAGCTTATACGGTTTCACCAACCGTACTAAACTTAAATAATGGGGGTGTTTCCCCTTCACCAAGAACGGTGCAAGAAGCAGTAGAACATTATAATCGTTGGAGCAATGAATTGCCCTCCCATTATATGTGGCATATTCTAGACCGCAATGGAAAAGAGCCCATTCGAGAAAAATTGGCCAACTTAGCGGGTTGTTCTAAGGAAGAAATTGCCATTCACAGGAATACGACGGAATCATTGGCAAATGTAATTTTTGGGCTTCCTTTGAAAGCAGGAGATGAAGTAGTATTGAGCAAACAGGATTATCCGAATATGATAAACGCTTGGAAGCAACGGGCATTACGAGATGGCGTTGTTTTAAAATGGGTTAATTTAGACCCTATAATGGAAGATAGTGCGCTCATAGTACAAAAATATACGGAACAATTTACTGCTAAAACCAAACTTGTTCATGTCACGCATTCTATTAATTGGAGTGGTCAAATATTACCTGTAAAAGTAATTGCAGAAGCTGCTAAAAAACAAAATCTAGAGGTCTTAGTTGATGGGGCACATACTTTTGCGCAAATTGATTTTAATATTCCTGATTTAAACTGTGATTATTTTGGTACTAGTTTACATAAATGGTTGTGTGCGCCTTTTGGTACGGGGATGTTGTATGTCAAAAAGGATAAAATTTCAAAGATTTATCCTTTGATGGCTGCGCCCAATAGCAAAAGTGGCAACATCCGAAAATTTGAACATATTGGTACTCGATCAATAGCGATTGAACAAGGCATTGGTCAAGCGATAGATTTCCATAACATGATTGGCAGTCAACGCAAAGAGGCTCGATTACGGTTTTTAAAGAATTATTGGACAGAAAAAGTGCTAAAATTCAAAGGCGTTACGATTAACACACCCATGAAACCTGATTTTAGTGGAGCGATTGCCCTTTTAGCTGTCGAAGGAAAAACACCGCAAGAAGTAGCCAGTTACCTTAAAAGCAAACATCAAATTCATTCTGTCGCCATTGTTTGGGAAAATATTTCTGGTGTTCGGATTACGCCAAATGTCTATACTTTAACGACGGATTTGGATAGATTGGTGAAGGCTGTTAAACTTTTTGTCGAAGCATAAACATTCAAATTACACCTCATCCAAAACCATCCGTGTCCCTTTATTAATCTCTGTTATATATTTCTACCACAGATTAATAAAGGGACACGGATAGAATATATCTAAAATAAGTATGTCCAATTCGTCTAAATATTTAAACCCAAAATATTCCACCGAAGAAAGAGTAGCCGACCTATTATCTAAAATGTCTCTATCTCAGAAAGTAGGGCAAATGATTCAAGCAGAATGGACACAACTTACACCAAACGAAATGGCAACCTACGAGTTGGGTTCTTTATTGAGTGGCGGGCAAGCAATCCTTCCAAATAATAGTATAGCCGGTTGGAAAAATTTAATTAAGGAGTATCAAGAAGCTTCATTGTCCACTTCTCTAAAAATTCCAGCCATTTTTGGCATTGATGCGGTGCATGGTCATAATAATGTCTACGGGGCAACTATATTTCCGCATAATATTGGCTTGGGAGCAGCTAATGATATAATGAGTGTCTTCAAAATGAGTAAAATGGTTGCTAAAGAAGTTTTGGCAACTGGTTTCAATTGGAACTTTGCTCCTTGTCTAGCCATGGCAAATGATCCTCGTTGGGGACGAATTTATGAAAGTTATAGCACCAATGCTGAAATAGTCAATAAACTAGGACTCGCCTATACTTATGGACAATTGGCAGCAGGCATGGTCGCTTGTGCTAAGCATTATTTAGGGGATGGCGGCACAAAAATGGGCACAGGACTAGAAAATAAATTAGACCGAGGAAATACCGTTTTATCCGAAACTGAGATTAGAACTACCTTATTACCCGCCTACAAAGCCCAAATTGAAATGGGGATACAAACCATCATGCCTTCTTATAGTAGTTTGAATGGGATAAAAATGCATCAACATGGCGAATATATTAACGATATTCTCAAAAGAGAATTAGGATTTAAGGGTTTTGTTATTTCTGATTGGGAAGCCATCCAAGAAATTCCAAATGCCAATTTTGAAGAACAAGTTTGGATAAGTGTCAACGCAGGCGTAGATATGTTGATGGAACCCGAAAAATGGAAAGGCGCTTTTTATGCCTTAAAAAGAGGGGTCGAAAATGGGCATATTACGGAAGCAAGAATCAACGATGCCGTCACAAGAATTTTAACCGTAAAGTTTGATTCGGGGCTATTTGAAGACCCTATTATGGCAAATCACCGCCCAAAAGCTAGAAAATTCAGAACAAAAGCGGCTCGAAAGATTGCTCAAGACTTAGCCGAAAAATCATTTGTTTTATTAAAAAATGAGGACAACCTCTTACCAATTAAAAAAGGAACGTCCATTTTTGTAACGGGTGCAGGAGCAAATAATATTGGTCTACAATGTGGTGGTTGGACAATAGATTGGAATGGACTGATAGATGGCGATGAAAAAATCACGCCAGGGGTTACTATTTTAGAAGGCTTAAAAAATGTGGCGGATGCTGAAAAATTAACCATCATTACCGATAAAAATGCCGCAAAAAATGCAGATATTGTGCTGCAAGTCCTATCAGAAATTCCTTATGCAGAAATGCAAGGAGATGCAGCAGATATAACGATAACTGGGTCGCATGGTCATCCAGAAAATGCGGAAACAATGGCTTTTTGTCAATCCTTGCAAAAACCAATTATTACTATTCTTTTAGCAGGTCGCCATTTGACGGATTTAGCAAAAGATTTAGAAAATTGGACAAGTTGTATCATGGCTTATTTACCAGGTTCAGAAGGTGGACAAGCCATTGCAGAAGTCTTAGTAGGCAATCAAAAAATTACGGGTAAGTTACCTATGCCTTGGTATCAAAACGTAGCAGATATAGAAAAAGAGCAGCCTAATTTATTATTTGAAGTCGGCTATGGACTGCAATATAAAAAATAGAAGAGATAGTAAACGAAGTATTAAAGTCATCCAAGTAGAATATACTAAAGCGTACTGGGGATATAGAAAATAACCCTGTTACAAAATATCTATCACATAAAAAACGAAGAACCATGTTTGATGTAAAGTTAATGGCTGGCGCCTTAGGTGCCGAAATCCATGGTATTGATTTAACCCAAACGTTAACGGCAAAAATAAAAGCTGAATTACGTCGGTTATTATTAAAACATCAAGTTATTTTTTTTAGAGACCAAGATATTCCACCCGAAAAACATCGGGAATTGGCACAAATTTGGGGCCCTTTACAAACGCATCCTGCTTATCGGACAGTCAAAGGTTTCCCAGAAATAACCATTTTAGAAAGTTTACCAGATAAACCAACTAAAATTGATACTTGGCATAGTGATATGACTTTTTCCAAACATCCACCAGTCGCCACTTTTCTCAGGTCAAGAATTATTCCTGCTAAAGGAGGCGATACGGCTTTTGCCAGTATGACGGCAGCTTATAATGCACTATCCGAACCCATGAAAAAAATGTTAGATGGTTTAACGGCTGTTCATGATTTTTCTTATGGCTTTAAAGAAAGTTTAGCCGAACCAAGCGGTAGAGAACGGCTCGCAAAAGCAGTCGCAGATAATCCACCTGTGGTACATCCAGTTATTCACCATCATCCAGAAACAGGGGAGAAATTAATTTTTGTCAATAAGTTGTTTACCACTCGAATTCAAGAATTAAACAAACACGAAAGTCGTGCTATTTTAGAGTTCTTATACGAGCATATTGTCACCGATGAGTTTACTTGCCGCTTTAGTTGGGAAGTCGATTCTATCGCTATTTGGGATAATCGGGCGACGCAACATAAACCAATTAATGACTATTTTCCAGCGCATCGAGCCTTGGAACGAACGGTTATTTATGGGGATAAACCGTATTGAATCTTCAATTTCAAAATCAACTTCAAATTTGTATGCTAATAAAGTCAAAATTACCAAAATCAGAAATTACCATTTTTACAGTAATGTCTGGTTTAGCAAGAGAACATAATGCCATTAATTTGGGACAAGGATTTCCTGATTTTGATTGTGATGAAAGTCTACGAAATTTGGTTGAAAAGTATTTAAATGGAGAGAAAAACCAATATTGCCCGATGCCCGGCTTATTGAATTTACGACAAGCCATTAGCGATAAAATACAATTGACTTGTGGTCAAAAAGTGAGTCCACAAGAGGAGATTTGTATTACCGCAGGTGCTACGCAGGCATTATTTACTGCCATTACTGCCTTTGTACATGCAGGAGAAGAGGTAATTATTTTAGAACCTGCTTATGATTCCTATATTCCGTCTATTCAAATTGCAGGAGGCATTCCAAGAGGTTATCAGATGGTCTATCCTGATTATGCCATTGATTGGAATGAGATTGAAAGTATGGTCAATAAAAAGACCAGAATGATTATCATTAATACACCACATAATCCCACAGGAACGATTCTTAAACAATCAGATTTAGAGGCATTAGAAAATATCGTTGCGGATAAAGATATTATCGTTTTAAGTGATGAAGTATATGAACATTTAATTTATGATGGCGCTACCCATCAAAGTGTAATACGATTTCCCAAATTATATAATCAAAGCATAGCCGTTTTTTCCTTTGGTAAAACTTTTCATAGTACAGGTTGGAAAATGGGCTATGCCGTTGGCCCTAAATATTTGATGGACGAGTTTAAAAATATCCATCAATGGAATGTCTTTTGCGTCAATTCTTTTACGCAATACGCCTTAGCAGAACATTTGCAAACACCTGAAAATTATACAAGTCTACCTGCATTTTTTGAACAAAAAAGAGATTTTCTAACCAATAGTTTAAGTAATACACCATTGATTCCAAAACTATCGCAAGGCACTTTTTTCCAATTATTTAATTTTGCCGCCCTAAGTGATATGGACGATGCGGCTTTTGCCAAATATTTAACCAAAGAAATTGGTGTTGCCGCCATTCCACTTTCTCCTTTTTATTCCAAACCACCCGGAAATAAAGTGATTCGCCTTTGTTTTGCTAAAAAAGAAGCTACTTTGGCGGCGGCGGCGGAGCGATTGGCTAAACTGGAAAAATAGGGTATCATGTCCAAATATACCGTCCATAATATTCCTTGGTTATTACAACCTTTCTTTCTACTTTTTGGATGGTCAGTAGGCATTGGTTTTTGTTTGTTAAATTTCACTTTTCGCAGCCTTTGTCGAATTGAATATATCGGCAATGAGCATGTAAATAATGCACCAAATTTTATTTTCTGCTTATGGCATGAAAACTTACCACTTTATTTTATTACACATCCACGTTTCCGACGAAAACATATTTGGCTAACTTTTCCACTTTGGTACATGAAGCCCATCCATGTTATGAAAAAGTTAATTGGCATTCAAGAATTAGCTTATGGTGCTTCTGGGCATGATGGCAAAAAAGCCTTAAATCAAGTTTTAAATAAATTGTCTAGGGGTTGGAGTACTTTTCTAACGCCTGATGGACCAAAAGGTCCTGTCAGGCAACTGAAAAATGGCGTTCTCTTAATGAGTTTAAAAACAGGAACGCCTATTATCCCAATGAGTTTTCAAGTAGCAGGAAATTGGCGGATTAATTCTTGGGATAAAAAACGCTATCCACCATTTTTTTCTACGCTGAAAGTTATTTATGGACAACCAGTAGTTGCTACCTCCGAAAATTTTGACCAACTTAAAGTGGAAATTACAAAAGAAATGAATGATAAAATAATTCAGATACAAGGAAAAAGGATTTCGCCAGAGGTCTAATGTCATTAAAATTTGCCTCATTTTTTAAATTATTCTCCATTTTTTCCTACATTTAGTACTTTATTTATTGTTTAAACATCAAAACGAAACGATTATGAGTACTCGAGTTACAACTATTACACGCTACCTTTTTGGAGCATTTGTACTAATTTTTGGGCTAAACAAATTTTTTCATTTCATTCCTATTCCTGAAATAACGGGAGATGGAGGAACGCTTATGGGCATCTATGCTACCTCTGGATTCATGAAAATTATTGGCATTTTAGAAATTCTTGGAGGTCTTGCTCTACTAATCAATAAATTTACTCCACTAGCTGTGACGGTCTTAGTTGCCATTATGTTTAATGCTCTTATCTTCCACATGCTACATGATCCCGCAGGATTGGGAGGATCAGCGGTTGGATTAATCCTAGGATTAGTCAATGTTTTTGGAAATAAAGAAAGGTTTTCTAGCCTCTTAAGTGCTTAAAAAGGATTCAATTTTAGTACCTTTAAACCTCCAAGTTTTTCATTAGACTTGGAGGTGTTTTCTTGTTTTTACCTTATTATCAATCCATCTTTATCTATTACGGCTATTACAGAGTGTGCGATGAGTAAAATTCCGCCAAAACTTCAAAAGGCATAATTTAGTTAAAATAAAATATAAATTTCCAGAATAATTCTTAATTTTAACCTTTACATCATTTCATAACGATAAAACCATAATTTCATGAGTGCGCCTTTAGCAATGACACAAGAAGTAGATTTACAAACCAAGGAAATAAAAAGAATTTTTGCACTACAACAAAAAAGTCAGTTTAAAGTAGGTAATACAACTGCAAGTCAGCGGATTAAAAAGTTAAGAAAACTGCAAAAAGCGGTGATGAATTATCGACCACAAATCAAAGAAGCTTTATATAACGATTATAGAAAACATCCAAGTGAAGTAGATTTAACCGATGTATATCCAGTCATAAGTGAAATTAAACATGCTTGTTCCGATTTAAGACGTTGGATGCGAGATGAATATGTAGATACGCCTTTGGCTATTTTAGGCTCTAGTTCTTACATCAAATATGAACCAAAAGGCATTGTGTTAATTATTTCCCCTTGGAATTTTCCCATTAATTTGACTTTAGGACCACTAGTTTCTGCCGTTGCTGCAGGAAATACCGTCATGATTAAGCCTTCGGAGCATACTTCTCATGCTTCTACTATCATGCAGAAAATCATAAAAGAGGTCTTTTCTGAGGATGAGGTTGCTTTAGTAGAAGGGGGTATCGGTACTTCTACGGCTTTACTACAATTGCCTTTTAACCATATCTTCTTTACAGGTGCGCCTTCTATTGGAAAAGTAGTGATGGCAGCCGCCGCTAAGAATTTAACTTCAGTTACTTTAGAATTGGGAGGTAAATCACCTACCATTGTAGACGAAACGGCAAGTGTCGAAATGGCAGCTCGTCGAATTGCTTGGGGTAAGTACTTAAATAATGGGCAAGTTTGTATCGCACCTGATTATGTTTTTGTCCATGAAAGTAAAAAGCAGGCATTCTTAGATGCCGTCAAAAAAAATATCACCAAATTCTATACAGAAGATGTGGCTAATGAAAAGTCTTATGCTAGAATTGTAAATAATAGACATTTTCGTAGGGTAAAGGGGTATATTGAAGATGCGGTTTCCAAAGGGGCTAAAGTAGAAGCAGGCGCTGAATTTGATGACAATTCGGATTTTATTTCACCTACCGTCATGACCAATGTTTCCGAGGATTCAACCTTAATGACAGAGGAAATCTTCGGACCTGTGATGCCAGTTTATGGCTATACGGACATCAACGAGGTTATTGAAAAAATCAATGGTAGAGAAAAGCCTTTGGCACTATATATATATAGTAGCAAAAATAAAAATATCAATCATATTTTAGAAAACACCAGAGCCGGTGGTACTTGTATCAACCATAACGCGGTACACTTCTTTAATGGTAATTTACCTTTTGGAGGTTCTAATAATAGTGGTATTGGAAAAGGGCATGGGCATTTTGGCTTTAAATCTTTTTCTAACGCTAGAGGGGTATTGCGACAAAATATTCCTAACGCTTTGGAATTATTGATGCCGCCTTATAACGGCTTCAAACAAAAATTGATTGATTTAACAATTAAATATTTCTAGGAATCAAGGATTGCCTATCTGCCAATAGGTAGAAAGGTTTAAAATCCATTAAGAATAAAGTTTCACGTATTAATACAAATTACGAGGTGGTTGTTTATGGCAACTGCCTTGTTTTATTATTAACGGGTCAAGTTATTTTGCTTTTCTCACGGATAAATAATATTTCGAATATTTTTCTGTAGCGCTAAGTTCTGCTTAGTGTATTCTTATGTCCTTCCCATTCATCAAGAGAAAAAATGGCTTCATGGAATTTATGTTACGAAACTGGAATTTACAATTTTATAAAATATTTTACCAATGAATAATAAATTATCAGGTGCTATTTTTATGATATTTGGCATGGGACTCTTAGGCGACTCAATAGAAAATTTATACAATAATTCCATAAGCATGGATTTTGAAAGTGCACAGTTAATTTTCTTATTATTACTAGCAATTTCTAGTTGTATTTATGGATATAAACAAATAAAAAACGGGAATACTCCCCAAGCAGAAGAAAAGTAAAAAATTTATTTTAATATAGAACAATGCAAAAGATAACTATCCCCTTCCTGTTTTACTGCTTATTTTGGTTGAGTTGCAGCACGCCCCAAGCTGCTTTACCAACGGCTATTCCTACTGATAATATTAACGACATCATCAAAGACTATGAAACATTAGGACAACAGATAAACAAGGAATTTGCAGCGCCTTGGACTAATTTATCGGAAGAAAAATTCAAAAAAGAACTAGCCGAATACACCAAAATATTAACTCGATTAGAGCGAATTGATGATAACCAATTGGTGAACGCTGACAAAATCAATCACAATTTATTGAGCTTAATTTTAACCGACAGAATCTATCATTTAAACTTTGAATCGCATCTTTTCCCGTTAAACTCTGAAGGTGGTTTTCTAGCAGGCGTAGTTTATGGGCTACAAAATCAACGAGTGAATAATGAGGAAGACTTTGACAGATTTAAAGAAAAATTGACTAACCTACCCGCTTATTTCCAAACTAGAATGGACCAAATGCAAATTGGGCAAGCCAAAGGCAAATCTTCCCCTAAATTGGTTGTTGAAAATTGTATTAAATTAATTGATGGGGTTTTAAATACACCTAAGGAAGAGCTATTCTTTTTGAATGCGGTAAAAGGACAACCCGAAAGAACAACTGCTGTTCTAGAAATACTAGATACTAAAATACTTCCAGCTTATCGAGAATTTAGGGCTTTTTTAGCTTATGAATATTTGGCTAAAGCCCCTGAAAAAGTAGGTATTACTGGAATTACGGATGGCAAGGCTTATTATGAACAAAGAATCAAATTCTTTACTACTTTTGATATTTCGCCTAAGGAAGTATTTGATATTGGACAAGTGGAAGTCAAGCGTATTCGGGCAGAAATGCAGCAAATTATTGATGAATTAAAATTTAAAGGGTCTTTTGCCGATTTTTTGGTTTTCTTAAGAACCGATTCACAATTCTATCCAAAAACGCCCGAAGCACTATTGCAACAAGCAGCTTGGATTACGATAGAAATGCAAGGAAAATTACCACAATACTTTGGTAAAATGCCTCGGATGCCTCTGACAGTTACCCCTGTACCAGCGGCACTAGCCCCTAATTATACAGGTGGTCGCTATTCACCAGGATCTTATGCGGGCAAAAAAGCAGGAGAATATTGGGTTAATACTTACAAATTGGAATCCAGGCCTTATTATGTGTTGCCTGCCTTGTCTTTACATGAAGGAGTACCCGGGCATCACTTACAAATGATGTTAGCCGCCGAAATGGAAAATATTCCTGCCTTTCGACAACGCACCTATTTATCTGCTTTTGGAGAAGGTTGGGGTTTGTATGCCGAATATTTAGGCAAAGAAGCAGGGATGTATAAAACGCCTTACGAGGATTTTGGTCGATTAACTTACGAAATGTGGCGTGCATGCCGATTAGTGGTTGACCCAGGCATGCACTATATGGGTTGGACACGGGAACAAGCGGTTCAATTTATGTCTGAAAATACGGCTTTATCTTTGCACGAAGTGAATACAGAAATCGACCGTTATATCGGTTGGCCTGCACAAGCAGTTTCTTATAAAATTGGCGAGTTAAAAATCCGAGAATTACGAAAGTTAGCAGAAGCTGAACTAGGTAGCAAATTTAATTTAGCTACCTTTCACGATAAAATATTAGAAAATGGGTCTGTTCCATTATCTACTCTAGAAGCTATTATTCAGCAGTATATTAGTATAGAAAAAGCAAAAAATTAAATAACACAGCTCTCTGAGCTGTCTATTTGTATATTTCTGCTAGAAGTCACAGCTCAGAAAACTATATTACCTAAGCATAAAATCATTAAACCAAATTTAAAAATGGCAATCAACAAGCTAGATAACTTTAGTTTAAAACAGCTAGAGGAAGAAAAACAAAAGAACATAAAACTTCGAAAGCAAGTCTTTATCCTAATGATGGTTTTATTCATCATGATGATAGCAACTGCTATTTGGAGGTTACAACAAGGTGCTGAATTTTCTGAGTTAGCGCCCTCCCTTGTTATTCTTCTGGGTGGAATAGCCGCACAAAATGGGTATTTCAAAAAGAAGTTAAGCAACATTGATCAAGAAATTCAAAAAAGAGGATAGGAAAAATCGAATTTTAATCAACTAATAATGAGTCAAGAAACAATAGCAATCAAACCACCAGTAGTCGAAGAAAAAAAGGCGATCAAAACATATCCACCAGTCAAAGGAGGCGAGTTTGTCATCCAAAATAATAAAGCGGAGGACTTCTTTATCTCGGAAGAATTTGAAGAAGAGGCGATAATGATGGGTGACTTAGTTCGAGATTTTTGTATTAAAGAGATTCAAGAACCTTTTTTTAAAAATGGTAGAGAATTAGAAGTCACTAACATAGAAGATAAAGCAGAAATGTTGGCAATTCTAAAACGGTCAGGGGAATTGGGTTTATGCAGTGTGAGTATTCCAGAAACTTATGGTGGCATGGGTTTAGACTTTAAAACTAATACTTTAATTTCTACCAAATTACCGCATGGTTTTTCTTTTGCCACTACTTTAGGGGCACAAACTTCTATTGGTTGCTTACCGATTGTTTATTATGGAAATGAGACGCAAAAACAAAAATATTTACCCAAAATTGCTTCAGCAGAATATGTTGCTTCTTATGCTTTGACCGAACCAACAGCAGGTTCTGATGCCAATGCGGGTAAAACTAAAGCGACTTTAAGTACGGATGGGCAGCATTATATCATCAATGGGCAAAAAATATGGATTACCAATGGTGGTTTTGCCGATGTATATATCGTTTTTGCTAAAATAGATGCAGATAAAAATCTATCCGCTTTTATTGTAGAACGCAATTTTGCAGGCTTTTCAGTTGGAGCAGAAGAAAAGAAATTTGGCATTAAAGGATCTTCTACTGTACAAATCTTTTTTGATGATTGTAAAGTTCCTGTCGAGAATCTTTTAGGCGCAAGAGAAGAAGGTTTTAAAATGGCATTGACGATCTTGAATGGTGGTCGAATCAAGGCAGGTGCAGGAGGCGTTGGCGGGGCAATGTTCGCATTAAATCGCTCGGCAGAATATGCAAAAACTCGAAAGCAATTTGGTAAATCCATTTCCGAATTTGGCGTCATTCAAGCTAAAATTGGAGACATAGCCACCAAGACTTTCGCCATAGAAACCGCTTTATATCGAACCGCTGATTTAATAGATCGAAAAGAAGCCAATTTATTAGCAAATGGGGCAACTGCTAACGAAGCAAAAATAAAAGCCACAGGCGAATTTGCCATAGAAGCCGCTATCTGTAAAGTCAAAGGCTCTGATTTATGTTGCTATGCGATTGATGAAGCCATGCAAATTCATGGCGGAATGGGTTATGCCGCAGAAACGGGTTTAGGTATGGGCTATCGAGATGCAAGAATTACCAAAATTTATGAAGGGACGAATGAAATCAATGCGATGTTAGCCGTTGGTGAATTATCCAAACGTGCTTTGCAAACTAAGGAATTAGATTTAATAGGGGCTGGTAAAAAAATTCCTGGTTTTATTTTGTCTCAAATTAATCCTTTTCGGTCAAGGGCAGATGGAAAAGAACAGTTGCGAATTTTACAAGGCTTAAAAAATACTTTCCTTTACATTACGGGCGCAGCAGGAAAACATTTCAAGAAAAAATTGGTCGATGAGCAAGAAATCATTATGCACTTATCCAGTATTTTACAAGAAGCTTTTGTCGCAGAATGTGCTTATTTAAAAGTCCAAAAATTAAGTCAACAAGCCAATACTGATCCAGCTAAATTAGCTATTCAACAACAGATGGTGAAGTTATATTTATACGACGCGTTGGCAACTGCCAAGCATGCTGCAACGGAAGCTATTGCCAGTTTTGCTACTGGAGGACAACAGAAACGGCATAATCGAATGGTTCGGATACTATTGAAGCCTTACTATATTAATCCTAAGATTTTGCGACGGAATATTGCTAATGCGGTTGTGGAAAATGGAGGATATAGTTTTTAGAAAAATTCAAGATCATTCTAAAATAAATCATACGAGAAGGCTTCCAGAACTTCAAGTTTTGAAAGCTCTATTTTTTTAGAACAAGGTCTGATTAATAGTGACATTCTCTTAGAGTGCTAGAATAATAAAGCAAAAAATCCAAAATAATATGAAATAAAAAACAATCGACCATAAAATAATGGATAACCTCTTGAAAATTCCTTTAATCAAATTTTGGTCAAATATTTTCTTATAAACCCATATTTAGTAAATGGTCGATAATAAGAAAACTAATAGAATACCTTTGTCTGAATACCATGAAAGTAATAATTGACCAACAATAAAAATAAGACTTTGGAAACTAAAAATATAAGCATTAATCACTAAATGTTCTGCCCCATTATAGCCTGATTGTTTAAAAGAATGGAAGGAAAAGAGGGATGTTATTGGTAAAACAAAAATTAGAAACAGATTACAGTATTTTTCAAAGATGTTTACAAAAATTTCAATTTTTTCAATATTTCGATTATCTGTTAAACCTTTAAGGAATCCATCTAGATAATCTTGTCCACCTAAATTTAAAAAGACTACAGTAGTAATAGCAAGAACCACTAATGAAAATCGAACTGGCTCTACTAATTTATTTCTATCCCTTTTTAAATAAGTTTCTATAGCCTCGCCTGGCTTAGTCAATAGGACTAAAATGGTGTAAAAATACCTCTTTCTAAATTTAAAACAGCTAAAATTGACCGTCCTATTTTCTGGAAGGTTATTCTTTCTAATTCATTTGTTTCTTTCATTTGTCAATTTCTAAATTAGAGGCTAAATTCGATACAACCCGCTACTGGCAACTCGCATCACTTAGGCGAATACCAAATAGGAGAAGACCAAGCCCGTTCCCGAATTACCCGAACCGCATCAGCTGGAAAATCAATTCCTTCTCGAATTTCATCCCATAAATTAAATCGAGGGGTTGGCAATTCTATTACCCGAACATAATAAAAAGCTTCCGCAGCTGGGTCAAAATCAGGATCTGTCCAAGTGGTTTGTAAAGTGGTAGCCCCTTTATCTTTTGACCATTCACCAGTTTTTAAATTGACAGTTGCCCCATTATCTGGAACAGAACCATCTTCATTGAGGACTCGGTTATCCGATAAAGCGACATTATAAATTTGCTCTTTTAGTTCGCCATCTTTATACCATCCTTTAATCACTTGCAAGCGGTCCAAATTGGCGCTTTCGTTATCTTTACTTGCCCAAATCAGAAAAGTAGGGCTTGTCTTTTCGTCAGGAATCATAGGCAAATCACTTCCCATAGGTACGCCTTTTTCATAACCTGCTGTTACTAAATCGTCATAACTGACAAAAGTCTCGACAAAATCATAGCCACCAAAAAAGCGAACTTGAATCCGTCCCCCACTCGTTCCAAAAGTTTCTTTTCTTTTCAGCGCATCCCAAATTTCTCCTCTGGTATTTTTAGGAGCCCAAACACCTACCAAGCCACCTGGATTAATGGCTTCATATACTTTTTTGCCTTTGTCTAAGTCACTTCCTGACATGACCCATTCTCGATTACGCCGATTTTTAGCAGTATTATCTACCAGCGTATGGCTTCTATTTTCTTCGGTTTCTTCCGTTGCACCCGGCGTTCCATTATGCGTATCCGTACTTGCCATTAGGCCAAACTTATAAGGATTTGTTCCTAATTTAGCTTGATATTCTAAGCCTTTCTTTAGGGCATACCGCACATAATCTTGTTCTTTGGTGGGCAAATAATTATAGTTTTCAAAATTCGCAAACTCATCGTTTTTCCAAATGACCGCATGTACTTCTGAGCTCCCTTTGGCCTGATGGATTTCAATCACAGGTTCCCATTTATTTCTAGCTTGCACATAAGCCGCATCTAATGGATTACCATTTGCTTTGACCGTTGGAAATGCCAAGCCTTTTCCTATATTAGGGTTATGTGGAATCGCCAATACGGTCGCTCCTCCTTCGGTATATTTAGCTAAACTCTCCCATAGTCCTTCTGCAGTCGTTACTTCTATAGCACTCAAAGGATAATCCGGTACAACCATATCTCTAAAAAATACATTTCGGTGTAAATGCCCTGCATCTTCCGCTTTAGTCCATTCATATCCTGCCAAAGTAGTAAATTTTCCAGGTTGATAATGAGTTTCTGCTGCGGCTAAAATCATATCCCATGCCTTCTTCGTCGAATTAAATCCTTGGAAAAAGTCCATGTGTTTTCTCTCCCGTCCTCCTTTTTGTGCCCGTGTCCGTTGAAATAATGCTTCGGATTTTGCTTCATCATTCGCTGCTCCTCTTAAGACTTGTGCCATCATGGAATAATAGCCTTTCTCCCCTGCTATTTGGGTCGTATAAAATTCCCCTATATATTCTGCATGGTCACTTACTCCAGCAAAATCTAAAGGTCTTTTTAAAGTTACTTTTTTTCCAAAAATAGTTAATGGTGTACCTTTTGCAAAACGGTAAGCATCTGAAGGAGTGGTTAATGTGCCACCAATATAGGCATCGTAAGAAAGACTGGTATGAATGTGTAAATCTCCAAAATAGGCATTCTTTAGTGGATTATTGGCGATTTTGGATTCGTCTATATTTTTGGAAGTGGTCGCACGGTCTCGAATAGGATTAGCAACAGGTGCTAAATTAGGTCCTCTGGGAAAGAGGGTCTTAAATATAAAATAGCCAACCAACCCAATAATTAACATTAGTAGACCGATTAACCAAACTTTAGATTTACTTTTTGCCATACTTATACATTCGATAGTTGAAAAGTAAAAGTACGGAAATATTTAGCTAAAAAGGAGGAGAATTTTGATGTTTAAATTTGTTGCCTAAACTAAATTTTGTGGCAACAGATCAATGGCAGCGGATAATAGGATATAGTAAGAGTATCTTTAGTGAAGGGGTATTACTGAAACAAGGCGGTTGTTTCCTACAGCCGCCTTGTATGTCCTTATTAGACGGTTGTTTTCCACAGCCGCCTAATTTTAGGTATTATTTTATATACTAACCATTCAGAAATTAAATAAAGGATAGTCAGCAATTCCATTAAAAGCCCGATTATTAAGCGAATATGCCAACTTGCTTACTGCATTACTGCCTACTGCCTACTGTACTAGCCTCTTTACTTAAAATTGGCTGTCCCTGTTCCTTCATTTGCTCCGTAGAAATCCATTCATAATAACGAGCTCCCTCTTTCAAAACTTCGGTAGAAATACTTGCTAAAGCAAATTCTTCTTTTGGAGCAATGATCGGTTGATCAACTTGCATTCGATGCAAAGCCTCGTAGGTTGGATAATCTAAGGCAGTTCTAGTAGCTAATTTTTGTTTGATCCTAAAGGATTTCACCACTTCTTTCCAAGTAGGTTGAATACGGGCTTCAAATACTTTTGATTTGGAACCACTTCCATATCCAATAAAACCGAAATCTTTTCCTTCTAATGGACTATTTTCTAAAAAATCTTCTTCTAAAGTCCCCATTAAAGCTAAAAAAATAGAGCAAGCATACATATTTCCAACCCCACTTGAAGCGACTTCCGCCTTTGCTAATTTATTGATAGTAAATTCTTTATAGCCTTTTGTTTTAGTTATCGCTCTTAAAAATTGGCTATTGGCTTTATGGAAAGAAGCAACTTCCTCAAAATCAGCTAACTGTGGTTCTACTAAGTTGTTTTCATTAGCAAAAGCAGTCCATTGACCAATTGCTTTTAATTCAATCATAAATAATTCAGAAGCAATTCTTCGGCCATGTGCGGCATAAGGTAGATGAAAAATTAAACGTTCCCAATTGCCTAAAACTGGCGCATCCGCTGATAGTTGTCCATCTGCTACTTTTTTAGTTTTAAAATTAAAATAAGCTTCTCGAATTCTATTTTGGTAGGTAAAGTTGGAATATTGTCCGTCAAAAACGGGCGTATCTTTTCGCATGCTCAATTTGGCATCGTTATCATCCAAAATCCCTTTCACTTCTAGGGAATCTCCTAATTTGGCTAAGGTTTCTTCCGCAGAAATATGGGTCACCCCTGCTAAATTTAAAACTTCTCTAATGACTTGAAGTTTATCTACTTCTTTTTTGGGTTTGAAAAAATCATGTACTCCCATCGAAGCCACTCCAAAGGTATCACCAATCGCTAATAGTCGAGGATTATGCTTGACCAATAGGGCAATTGCACCTGCCCCTTGCGTATATTCCCCCGTCGAAGCTAATTCATATTTAGCAAAATCAGAACAGACCACAATACCAACTCTAGATGTATCTCCTTTCACCCAATCCAAAGTATTCTGCAAGGCATCTACCCCACCAACACAGGCAAAAGTCAAATCTACTACATCACAATTCAGCAAACATTTTTTGCCATATTGCCCTCTATATTTCCGTCTGAGCATTTCCAATACATAAGTAGCCGTTGGTTTTGCCCCATCCAAAGCACTTTCTGTTCCCAAATAAATACGTCCGATAGTATTCGGGTCAATTTGGTTTTTTTCAATAATTTCTACTACTGCATTGGCTGCCATCGTCGCTGTATCTTCGTGGACATCGGGAATAGCTAGTTGTTCTAAACCCAGCCCTTTACTTAATTTTTCGTAGGGAATCCCTC
The DNA here is from genome assembly GCA_965277445.1 of Saprospiraceae bacterium. Taxonomy (GTDB): domain Bacteria; phylum Bacteroidota; class Bacteroidia; order Chitinophagales; family Saprospiraceae; genus JAFMDF01. The sequence goes on from CBDICY010000013.1 coordinate 3,364,592, forward strand.
TTTCAGCAGCAATGGTACGGATCGGCAAATACAAACTTGGCACGTAAAGCGCCATGTCATCAATTCCAACAGAAAATTCTTGCATAACACATCAGTTTTTTAGCCCAAATTATCGGGTTCATGAACAAAATCAGGGATTGAGTAGTATTTCGCCAATTTAACAGTCCTTTTAAAGGATTGTTGTAAAAAAACATATTATAAAATAATTCACAAAGGTAAGATTTATTCTTGCTATCGTCTTGTTTTTAGCAGCTATTTGCTTGTTGTTAACTTCTATAGTTTCCCATTTGGAAGGTTCTTTTCATCTTGAAGGAAACTTGATTTTGAGATTGGGTTGAAGTTGAAGTTTAGTTTGCTCCTTACTCCTCACTTACCAACTCCTGCGGAATTTCGAGTGTAATTGGTTTTTTCTTACTCTTTCGCAAAGCTTTCCGAATAGCTCTGTCTCTTTTTTTATCAATTTTATATTGCTCTAAAATGTCCCTACTTTTATAAAATTTCCGTTTGGACAAGCGAAATTTAAATTGATTATCGCCTGCCTCATCGGAAGTAACTTCGATATGAACTTTCCGCTTGGAGGCAGCATAGCCCGTCTTATCAGGAATAATATATCGATTGGTTCTTTTTAAATTATTAAGTGGAATGGATACCCAAATATTCGTTAAATCTCCATAACTCAAAGTCCCTTCCATGAATAAATGAATGGCATTGGATTGAATTTCTAATTGCGGAAAGTTGATTTCTTGCCCTTGAATGGTTATTTCGCCAATAATTGGAGCAAAGCGAAGTTCTTGAAAGCGTTTTTCCATCCGCAATCTGGCCGCAATTGCATCTAGTGGTTCAAAACCAATTACGACGACCTCTTGTAAATCAAAAGCTAATTGCCCTCTCGTTGCATTGGGAATTAATGTACTTTGGTAATCATCTATAATCCCTGATATATCAAAATTCATACTTACCGTTCCTCCTAATTTTGCCATATTTTTTAAAGAAGGTAAAGACAAGTAATTCAGGCTTTCTATCAATTCTTTTAATACTAAATTTTCTGTTTGAATCCTAGCGGCAAAAGGGGTGATTAATTGCTGCCCTAAATCAAATTGTCCATCTATTAAAATATGCCCTTCATGAAAATCAAAATTGGTTTCTTCTAAAACAACTGTAGCAGAATCGCTTAAATGTACCCCTGTATTTAAGTCTTCAAAAACCAATTGATTGGAATAAATGAAAGAATCTACTTCCACATGAAAATGCGGATTAAAAGTTTGTAAAATGCCTTTTACCGTCGCTTTCATGGATTCCGTTTCTTCTACTGCTTTATTAGAAGCAAAGATGGCTAAAAATTGTGCCCAGGTAATTTTTGAAGCATTAATATTTACCTCGGTGGCTAAATCAGCTCTATCTTGTCCCAATAATAATTCACTAAGATGGTCTATATTTCCTGTTAAATGAATCTTTTCTCGTAAGGAATCTGATAATAAATAAAAATCAAATTTAGCTTTATCTGCTTTAAGTTCTAAATCTATTTCTGTTAATGGAAAAGTAACCCCAACTGGTTGATAATAGACTTCGCTTTCTCTTAAAGAAAAGGTCGCATTCCCGTAAGATAGGAGTTCTTGAATATTTTTAACATTTCCGCTATAATCAAAAGCTACCTCAAATTGTCCATCCTTAAAGAAAAATTGGTCGGTTTTAAAAAAATCATTAAATACTTTCGGATTACCTGCCAGTTCAATATGCGTTTGTCCAAAAGCGCTTTTATTATTGGTTAAAGTGGTATCTGGGTCTGGTTGATAGGTAATTGTTCCTACTAAATCCTTCCCATTATTGCTATCAAAAGTAATTTTACCCGTAGAACTATTCGTGACCAATCCTTTAGTATCGTCTAATATACCTTTATGTTGAATGGTTAAATTTAAGTCTTCTGGCAGGTTATCCAAATTCTTCAACATATTGATATTCAAATAATTGAGCGTCGGCAATGCCTTGGCTAAATTTAATTTAGACGTCGTCAATTCAAATTCAAAGGGTGTTTTATGTGGGTCGCTAATATCTAATTGTCCACTAAAACTGACTTTTCCTCCATCATAATCAAAGTTTGTTTTTTCTAAGATTACGGTATGCTCATTTTCAAAATGCAAACCCGTTTGAAAATTATCTAATCGCAATAAATCAAAGTATGCTAAGGTGTCAATTTCGATGGCTAATGTTGGTTCAAAATTTCGGTACAAACCTTTGACGGTGGCTTTCATCGTTTTCTTTTTCTCCCGTCCCGTTTTCGCTTTGCCCTTATTGGACAAACCATTTTCTGCAAAGAAATCCAAAAAGTTAGTCCAAGTCAGTTTCTTAGCTTTAATCGTCGCTTGACCAGTTGCTTTTTGGTCAGCCATTGCAATTAATAAAGCAGGAATATTTTTTAAATAACCGTTTAACCAAAGATCATGCTGAAAACTACTATTTACAATCGTAAAGGTCGCATCTCCAGCTTCTTTTTGCAAGGTCATTTCTCTGAATGGAAAACGAACATTGGCTGGTTGATAAACGACGGTAAAATCGGCCAAGGCTAAATCTGCATCGGTGGCAATTATAATACTATTGACATCGGCTAAAGAGCCATTAATATCGGCACAAAGCTTAAATTGTCCATTCTCAAAAAGAAACTGATTATTATCTAACCAATCACTTATCCCCTTAGCTTGACCACTAATATCCACCGTCGCTTTAAGTTGAACGCCTATTGCTGGCGTTTTCCAAACATAAGCTTTATCTGTTTGAATATAAAACTCCCCTTGCTGCATCGACACCTTTTCTAAGTTAAGGCTAAATCGTTTTTTACCTTCTGTTTCTTGTCGCTCATCTTCATAAATTCTATTGAGCAATCGTCCTTTTACATTGGTTTGCTTAAAAGGGATATCGAAGACGGTTACTGCTTGGTCTTTAAATTGAAAAGCAACTTCAATAATTGGATGGTCATCAGCGTTGAACGTGGTAATGAGTTTTGTTTTTGAATAAAAAGGGGCAGGGATATCATATGGTGCTATGACTTTTTGAATATTGGGTATCAATAAAGGACTAATTTTAGCCAGTCTAGTCGCTTGATTTTCAAAGAGTAAACTCGATGGTTTGTTGCCTTTGGTGTAAAATTCCCCACTAAACAAAAATACTTCTTCATTGATTTGTAAATCAAAAGGTTGAATCACAATACTACTATCTCCCCATTCAAAATCAACAATCCCTTTTAGCTCACTATTAGGTAAAAATGCTCCTTTCTCCGTCTTAAAAATCAATCGATCAATCGACAAATCTAAATCGACTTGTGCGGCAAGATGTTCCTGTTCTAAATCTAAAGCCGTGCTTAAATGATTGATTTTGGTATGTATATCCGTTGTTTTAAGTGCATTCGTTAAGTGGACATCTATGTTTATTAAGTTCAATCCTAATGCCTTAGTTTTTACATGAACCGTTTTCCAAGACCGTTCCTTTTCTTTTTTGGCAACACCACTTAGTTGTTTCCTCAATAAATTCTTGACATTGCTATACCCATTTAGTTGGGTTAAAATATGAACCTTCCCATTTTCTAATTGCACCGAATTTATTTCTACTTGCTTCTCCCAAATATCTCTAAAAGAAAATGCAGCATGCAATTCTTCGACTTGTAATAAAGGTTGCTGATGTTGGTCAAATAGGGAATCTTTTACCCATACATTATGGAACGAGATCGTTGCTTTTGGAAAGTTTTTATAAAGGCTAATGGAAGTTTCGTCAAAGGAGATAATGCCTTCATTTAAGAAAGGTAATTGGTCTAGTATTTTGGTCTTATTTGATGCTAAATAATTATTAGCTACGAAGACCGCTATTATCATTATTAAGCTAATAATGAGCAAAAAAATACCTGAAAATTTTAAAAACTTGCGAACCAAAAATTATTATTTGAATGAAGTCGGTGATGTAGTTTCTCTCTTGAATCAGCTAATTTAAAGTGTTAGCTATTCACTTAACGTAAAAATAGTCCATATTGTCTATGAATTAGAGGAGATTTTTAATAAAAATTGGTACCTGTTCATCGAAAAGGGAAAAATAGTTGACATTTTTTAGCTCTTAAAGGGTGGTATATATACTAACCTAGGATGTAAGCTAGGTTATACTATGTCGCTCTTTCAGGGCTTTAAAGTTAGACCTTTTCCACCTCCATAGGACTTCGTCCTATGTTATGATATGTCACTCTGTTGGGGTTAAAAGTGTCAACTATTTTGATAAACTTGTCAAAATTCGTGTTTGTACGGTTTGTGGTTTACTATTCACAGTCTACTATATTAGGCAAAAATACATTCATTTAACCTTGAATAGTGGCTAAATACAACGCTTCAACTTTAGCTCTAGCCCATTCTGTTTTTCTTAGAAACTTCAAGCTAGATTTAATAGAAGGGTTACTTGTAAAGCAGCGAATATTAATTTTCTCTCCCAGTTTTTCCCATCCGTACACTTTTTCTAAATAGGTTACTATATCAGCTAATTTCACCCCGTGAAGTGGGTTATTCGCTTGAGGTTTAACTATTTTTTTAGGTGGTTTATCCATAATTTACTCTTTTTCAAGGACTGTTTCAATTCCAACGCCCTCTTCAACTTTCACTTTTTTAGATTGTAAATTGGCAAATATAACAGCTAATTCTGGTCTTTCTTCATATTCTTTTTCTGGTAAGGCGGCAATTAATGCTTCTGCATGTTGAATTCGATCTTCCGTCAAAGGGTGAGTACTCATCATTTTGGTCAATTTTTCAACATTTTCGCCTAAATCAAAATGTTCTATTTGTAAGGCTTTGAATAAATCAACCATTCCTTGAGGATTTATAGATAGCTTTTCTAAATATTGAAAGCCCATTTCATCCGCTTCCGTTTCCATTCCTCTTGAATTTGACATATCTTGTAAAGTAAAGGCATTTTCTAAGAATACCGCCGTTACCCCACTTGCGTCACTTGTCATGATAGAAAACACCAGATAAGTGCTTAGATTACGACTCATTTGCTTTAAAGAATGCTGCTTTTCCACATGTGCCAATTCATGCCCTAAGACAGCTGCTAGTTCTTCCCATGACTGAAATGCATCTAAAATCCCTTGATAAACGACTATTTTACCACCTGGAATGGCAAACGCATTAACCACATCGTCCTCACAAACATATAATTCTATCGGATACTCACTTTGAAAGCCTGTCTTTTCAAAAAATTCATTGAGTTGAGCGGATTTAGCACTATCTATATCCATAGCAGCAAAAAGTGGTTCTGACATTTTCTCCCCCAATTTTATCTCTGCTGCCTTTGGCGTTAGATTAACTGCGGCAGTAGCAATGACAGGTGCGACCACATTCATATAAAGGAAAACAATACCAACTAATAAGGTCACCGAAAATCCTAAAACCTTCGCAATATTCCCTTTCAACACCTGATTATAAATCGAAGTGTCTGAAAATTGTGGGTAATAATGCTTAAAAGTATCTACAGCAATAGGGTCTTCTATCACTAAAGTTTGAGAAGGGAAATCCCCAAATTTTAATTGAATTTTATGTGCAGAAGAAAAATCTATATCTTCTAGCGCTTCAATCATCACTTCTTGTTCCTCTAAAGCAGGAAAAACCGTTTCGTTGCCAAAGCGAATTAGATTGGCAAAAAGCTCAATCACAACGGTTTGGGGTTTGGCGGTTTGACCGTCAAAATAAACTCCATTAATAATGGTTGCTGGCATATTTTTGTTGATTCGTGTTTTAAATAGAATTCTAGATAGAACTTAGCATTTGTAGCCAATATTTTCGAAACAAAAGGTAAAATCGAGTCGAAGCTACCTTTAGATTTGTAGTAACCAAAAGAGGCTACAATATAAAAAGGTGGTTTCGACACGTCCAAATTTATGCTATAGGTAATCAATAAAACTAAGCATTCTGGAAATTCTTCTCCGATCAATTGATTTAACATAAACATTGATCCATCCACACTAAAAATCAAAATCTACATCCAGAATATCCGCTAAATCATCTCCTGTAGCATCTTTATAATTATCTGCATCTTGCATTAAGTCATCTAAACTTACTTCTTCTGGGATATTTACACTTTCTATATATAATCTATATTGTCGAATAATTGCCCAAGGAAATCCTATCCCTGCTGTAAAAAGGACGATTAACATATTGGAAAATAAGACCCAAAAAGTATTGCCCCCTTCCATCGTTGATCTCAATCTGCTTCTACCTTCCTCATGCTCCACAACCACATTATTCACCGTAAAATTAAAACGATTGGTCAAATACCAAGGGATATAAATATACAAGGTTAATAGCGATAGAATAGCGCCTAAGACATTAATGCCAAATAATTCTCCACCTTCTCCTCTAAAAGATAATTCATATTGCCCCATTTGAGAATGTCCAAATAGGTATTTCATAATCGCTACCCGCATCCATGGCGCATAAATGCCAAAAGTAATAATGGTAAAAAACAATTGGGTGTAATACAATTTGATAAAATCACCGATTTTGCCTCTAAAGGAAAAATAAATACCTCGCCAAGATGTTCGAGACAATCGGTAGCGCCATGCACCAAAAATAGCAATCGGTGCTAAGAGAATAAACCCTAAATACAATAAAAGGATGCCTAAAGGAAAGAAAAAAGTAACGGCAAACATCGCCGCAATCAGCCCATAGGCAATAATAAATCCTCTAAACATTTCCTTACCTGTTCCGTGAAAAACAAAGCGGTCGCCGTCTAATTCTGTTTCGTTCCAGATATATTTTCTGACGGCTGCTTTTGCCCAAGGATAATAAATACCTAGGGTAAGAATTGTGAGAATTACATTCACCGCCCAAATACCGAAGTAGCGACCACCTTTACCATGAAAAAATAGTTTAAAGTGCTGTGGGAAAGCTTGATTCATTTGATTCATTTTTAATTGTTATTAATACTAATTCCGACTCAACCAACATAGATAGGATATTGGATCAGCAAGATAAAAATAAGTTTTTTAGGCATAAAATGACGGAATTTTTATTTTTTTTTCGACGAATGTCTATAAATAATGGTTTTGTTGTATATTTCTAAAAAAATTAGCTATGAACGCACAAAGCGAAACAATCAAAACGATTATCGAATATTTTTACCATTGGGAAAAGGTACAGCCTAATAAAGTATTCTTACGCCAACCCAAAGGGAATCAATGGCATGCACTTACCTATGCAGAAGCTGGGCAAGCAGCTCGAAAAATGGTAACCGCACTAAAAGGAAAAGGCTTAGTCCAAGGGGAACATATTGGTATTTTATCTAAAAATTGTTACCATTGGATATTGGCAGATTTAGCGATTATGATGGGTGGCTATGTGTCTGTTCCTTATTATTCAAGTCTACCTAAAGATCAACTAGCCGAAGTGGTGAAACTAAGTGATATCAAAGCTATTTTTATTGGAAAACTGGATAGTTGGGGAGATAAAAGTGAAGCGATTCCATCGGATGTATTGGCTATTAAATTTCCTCATTATGAAGGGGCAGCAAACATTACAGTTGGCGAAAATTGGGATGATCTGATTGCTAATAATGCGCCTACTACCGATAATTTTGTTCCTAATTTAGGGGACCTTTGGACAATTAAATTTACTTCTGGAACAACAGGAACACCAAAGGGAGTTATGCATGTGCATCGAACACCTGGGTTGATAATGGAAAATGAAGAAAAAACCAATTGGATTGGTATCTATAACATTCCAGAGGTGCGTTGTTTATCTTTTTTACCCTTGAATCATGTAGGAGAAAGATTAGGTTTAGAAGTGCCTGTGATTGCAAGGGGTGGCACAATCTCTTTTGCAGAAAGTTTAGACACTTTTGCGAAAAATTTGCAAGATACCCAACCCACTATGTTTTTTGCCGTACCTAGAATTTGGACCAAATTTTATTTAGGGGTTATTGCTAAAATGCCTGAAAAGAAATTAGATTTCTTGCTCAAAATTCCATTCGTAGGCAGTATAACTAAGAAGAAATTGCGAACTGCGTTGGGTATGCGAGACATTCGAGTCGCCGCAACGGGTGCAGCGATTACGCCTGCTTTCATTAAGAATTTTTATAAAAAGTTGGACATTCATTTAATTGAGGCTTATGGTATGACAGAAGTCTGTGGCTCTATGACTAATAGTCCTGATCCTAAATCGCCCCAAGATTCTGTTGGACAAGCCATTCCTTTTGGGGAAGTAAAAATTCAACCAGAAACGGACGAGATTTTAATGAAGTCTCCTTATATGATGACAGGCTATTATAAAAACCCTGAAAAAACAGCGGAGGTTTTAATTGACGACTGGATGCATAGTGGGGATAGAGGCACTATTGATGCCAATGGATATGTGCGAGTGATTGGAAGAGTTAAAGATGCTTTTAAGACTTCTAAAGGCAGTTATGTTACGCCTAATCCAATGGAGGAAGTACTGATGAAAAATGATTATATCGAACAAGTCTGTGTAGCTGGTTTGGGTATCCCCCAGCCTATTGCTTTAGTAAATTTATCTGAGGTTGGTTTAGTCGCAGACAAAGGGGAGATGGAAAATGCGTTTAAAGAAAGTTTGCAACTAGTGAATAGCAAACGAGCTAAATTTGAACAGATTTCTACGATTATTGTCCAAAAAGAACCTTGGTCAGAAGCGAATGGGTTATTAACGCCTACCCTCAAAGTTAAGCGAGGAAAAATTGATGATCGATATTTAGGGAATTATTTGGGTTGGCATGAGGCGGCGGATAAAGTTATTTGGGAGTGAGGGGGTAGTCGGCATTCAAGGTAGGCTGTTCAGAATCCCTTAAATTTTGAGAGAGCGGCAAAATCTTAAATCATACATCATAAATGGATGTAACTTTAGCTTTAACCTGATGTTTACAAAATCCTAAAAGGGTTGAACATAAATAACCCCGTATGAAATGCGGGGGTAGCGTAATATTTGATAATTTTCAACTCTGAAGGAGTTGTCCATTAATTTTTTCGTGTTCAACTCTTTCAGAGTTGGGGAATAGTGCATAATTTGCCAAATGTACATCAGATTAAAGCCACACCCTCATAAATCCATCTAATTTTTACGTGACAGATTTATGATTTTTAAATTTTCGGCAATTCATTTAATCTAAAAAAGGCTTGAACAGCAGTTGTTCAAGCCTTTTTTAATTTATAAAAACCGAGTTAATTTAGAGTTTGAGTTACACCTCTACTCTCTCAATGAAAATGGTCTCTAATCTCAATGCTCTACTCTACAAGAATTATCGTATCAAAGTAACATTCCCTTTCAAGACCTCTGTTTCTCCATTAGAAAATTCAACTTCAATAGCATAAACATAAACGCCAGATGGGTAGAAAAATGCACCATTTGCGATAGTTGTTGGATTATCAGTACCATTCCAACCAGGTTGGTCATTGTCTAATGGATCAATAATTTCTGGAAAAGTATAAGCTGTTGTATTTTCATGTACTAATTTTCCAAAACGGTTGTATATATTATAAGACAATATTCTTGTAATCTGTCTACAAATATCCGAAGCATCATTTAAAGGAAAAGGACTCACTCTAAAAATATTATTTGGCCCATCTGTGTTTGTTCTTTCTGGAGTGAAGGCATTTGGTACATATTTAGGTGTTTCTCCATTAGGGGAAACCACATTTGCAGCTCGAATATTAACCGTTTGCGTAACTGGTTCAATGATACAGCCGTTACCATTATTTGCCGTTAAGGTAATGGTATAATCTCCATCTCCTGGGTACTCGTGGTTTAAACTAGTTGTTTGCGCTGAACCATCACCATAATCAAGAGAAAAACCAGAAATTACCGTAGCATTATCTAGTATTACTTGTACACCAGCACATCCATCTTGCTGTGCAGAGAAACCAACAGCACCAGGAGGCATCGTTGTAACATTAACCGTTTGCGTAATCAATTCACTTGAACAGCCTGCCGCAGACATTCCTGAAAGAGAAATAGTATATTCACCAGCACTCGCATAGGAATAATTTAAATTTCCGCCTGTATTACCATCTCCATAAGCAAACTGTGCATTTGGAAAATCATTGATAAACTCCGCATCTATAGATAAAGAAATATTTAAGCATTCATTTACTTCAACCGTAAAACCACCAGTTGTTGGTATCGTTCCTGCTGAAATCAATTCAGTTGTTGTATTCACACAACCCGAATTTAAATCTGTTGCGGTTAAAGTCACCGTATACATTCCAGGGCTATCATAAGTATGAATAGGATTGGCATCGGTAGAAGTTGAACCGTCACCAAAATCCCAAGTAGACTGAATAACTCCTTCCGTTAAATTGGTAAAAGTTACATCAGACGCACATTCTTCAGAACTAGCACTAAAAACAGGCACTACACTATTCACTCGAACATTCTCAAATACGGTCGTATTACATTCGCCAATACCTGCTAAGTTTAACTTAATAGGCGCTTGTCCATTTAATGGCACTTGGGATAAAGTTACCGTTACACTTTCCTCTCCTTCCCCAAAAGTCGTTCCTTCAAATTCCCAAGAAAATCCAGTTATATTAGATTGGTTGGTAATTGTTGCGGTTACTTCTTCTCCAATACAAAATTCTGTTCCCGATAATTCAATACCCGCATCAGGGCCTTGTTCAAAGGTAAAATCTCTAGTCGTTGCATCGTCACAACCATTAGAGGTTTGCACCATTAAAGAAACCGTATAAGTACCTGGGTCAAATGCAGCTACCGTACTCGGTCCAACACCAGAACCACCGTTACCAAAATCCCAACTTTGAGATAATGGCACCAAAGATTCAGATGCATCGGTAAAGGTAACTTGCGCTGGCGCACATAATTGATCTTGTCCGTCTACATCAGCAATAAAAGCTGCGACTGGAAAATCTTGTACATTAGCCGTTACCGTCGTCGTTCCACTACAGCCTGTAGTTATTTCCGTAAAATCTAAGCGAACCATGTAAATACCACCCGTTTCGTAGATAGTACTGGCAGATTCTGTATCCGCAGATTCGCCGTTTCCTAAAGACCAGCTATAACTTAAAGGTCTGTTTTCTCCATTTCTAATAAACGGCGTTCCTCTTACCATAATATCTTCTCCTGCACAAATACTTAAATCACCTGCTATAATTTGACTCGTTGGTCGGTAATATTCTAATGTCCTTTCTGCTTGTCCTGGACAACCTGCATCATCTTCTATCATGACAGAAATCGTAATTACATCACTTCCAGGATCGACCACATAAGTATAACTGCCAGGGTTGGCTTCTTCTGACATGCCTACACCATCTCCGAAATCCCACATATAGGTTTCAATACTTTCAGAAGTCGTCGTTGCTACTATATTGCTAATTTGTACCGTTTGCGGAGAACATACTTCCGTTTTATCAATATCAAAAGAAACAATTGCTTCGTGTACAATAATGGGGTAACTAGCCGTATCTGTACAACCATTCACATCTTCTACCACTAAATCAATTTGATACATTCCTGTATCTGGATAAGAAATATCTTCAACTGTAGTCTTGGAAGTTGTAACGGGCCGCAAACTTGGTTCATTAAAAAACCAAGTATAGCCTCGGAAACAAGAAGTATCTACATCTGTAGAAGATTCACTATTTAACATTACCGGCTGACCTTTACATTGTAATAAATCAACTGGGCCATCTGCTTTAATGTTTCTAATTTGAATCAAAGCGGTATCCATTGAAATCGCACAACCCGAACTTGCATTTTCTGCGGTTAGAATTACTTGGTAATTACCAGTTGTGGCATAATCATGGCTTTCAGTAATTGCTGTTCCTGCTCCACCATCTCCAAAATTCCAGTTGATTGTCGTTGCATCTCCACTAGTACTTATGAACATAACCGTATTTGGTGTATCACAACTCATCATATAATCAATGTGAGCGATTGGCCCTTTAACATTCACTAAATTTGTTTGGGTGACAGAATCCAAACAACCATTATACCCAACGACTAAAGTCGCATCAAACTGCCCCGTTTCGGTGGCAAAAGGAATAAGTGGATTTGCTTCACTAGTACAATGAGAAGAACGATCATTATCTGTATAATAATGCCATTCATCAATATTTGGATTATTGGTATTATCTGTAAATTGAATCGACTCACCAACACAGATGTCTGTTTTATCCGCAGCAAAATTGGGAACAATTCGCTCCCCTACTTCTACTCTAATAATAAAAGAAGTATCAGGACACCCCAAACTATTGGTAATGACTAATTGCGCATCATATTCTCCTGGTTCTGTATAAGTATAAGAATGGGCATCTCCAGTATTAAAATTAGCGGTATTTCCATCTGCATAAATCCATTCCCAATTCGTAATCGCTTGCGTAGATCGACTAGAGTCAGAAAATTCAATTGTTAATGGCGCACAACCTGAAACGGTATCTGGCATAAAACGCGCCAATGGAATATCTAAAAGAACTTCCATTTCAAATTCTGCCATACAGCCTGCACTTGTAGTCATCGTCAATTTAGGATTAAAAGCAAATTCCCCATTTGGATGATACGGAGATTCATTGTCCGCATTATACTCATGCATTGGACTCGCTTCCATACTCGTACTATCATCGCCGAATTCCCAACTATACATTGCTCCTTCTACTGGATTATTAGGGGTAAAAGTAACCGCCATTGGTTCTTGACAACCATAAGTTGGATCAGCGGTGAAAGTTGCATTTAAATCTTGAGAGAAAATAGTCTTTGTTATTTCATTTCTGCAATTGCCTCCTTCTGCTACAACTTCTAATTTAATTTCATATAAACCTTCGGTAGGAAAATTATAAGTAGGACTCGTTGAAGTACTATTAAAATTATTAGGGCCAGTAATTGTCCAAGTATAAGCACCTGCGGAAGAAATATTCTGAATTTGGGTGTCATCCCCTGCACAAACCGTATCTGCAATGGCAAAATCTGCTTCTGGTAAACCGATACTTATTTTTTGTACGAAAGTATTAAAACAGCCTTCTTCATTCGTTACCGTCAAGGACACATCATACGATCCTTCTTCATAGGTTTGGTTTGGTGGATTTTCTTCACTAGACAAATTGCCATTATCAAAGTTCCACAAGTAAGTCAAATCATCACCTTGCGTATCATTTAAGAAAGTTACCGTATGTGGTCCCGTACAAGCGGTTGGACTTGGATCCGTTGTAAAAGCTGCTTGTGGAGAACGCACTACCGTAATAAAATCGGTAAAATCTGCCGATGCATTACAATTGGTTGAACTAGTCGTAATCCGAACATTCACAGAAAACTGTCCCGCTACGGCATAATCTTTATCGGTACTGATGCCAGAAGCGCCAGTTCCATCAGGAAAAGTCCAATCTGTAGAAATTAAGCTAACCCCATCAGGAATATTGGTGGTATTCATTAAAAGAATATTTGCTGGCGCACAACCTATTTCAGGATCTTGCGCAATAGTTACGGTTGGGGTTGCGGAAACCGTTACCGTTACCGTTCCAATAACAGCCCCTCCTTGTTCGCTACTAAAATCAACCTCGTAAATTCCAGGTTGTACAAAAGTATTTGTAGGGTTTGATTCCGTAGACGTTGCGCCATCTTTAAAATCCCAAAAGAAACTAGTTGCATTGTCTGGTGGGGTAAAATTAACGCCTAAGGGAGCACAACCTGCTGTCTCGGATGCTGTTTGGCTATTACCGTTTAGGGAAATACCTAAACAAGCTATAAAAAGTAAAAATTGAAAGAAACTGTATTTCATAATTTCGGTTGAGTGACGATGGTTCGATTTCAAAACCATACAGTTTTGAGAAAAGAGAGGCGAGATTAGAGAAAAGAGACTGCTTATGATGCTAAAACGAATAATTTTAGCCAGAAATAGCAAATTTTTGAATCAACTATTTCATTTTATATCTCTATTCTCTACTCTCTTTTCTCTGTTCTAATTTTTGTATAGTTTTAAATGGTTCGATTATAAAATAATCTACGCTACAAAAAAACAATTTATTTTGGACAACTGACAAAAAAATAAGGCGGCAAGATGTCATTTTTAAACAATTTCACAAAAAAAAAGGCTGAAAAAATCACCGCTTGCCTTGTTAGTTGCGGAAGTTTGGCAAAATAGCTAAGTTTGCCCGTAATGTTACTATACTTATAGCTGTTTTTGCTAGAATGTAAGTTTCATTACTTTTTTTGGTTCTTTACTGTTTTACGTATCTATTCCGATAAAGAAACCGTTTTACTATTTATTCTTTTATCGTTTTATTATCCGTAAAGTTGATAAAAATGTACTTTTTATTTATGAAAATCCAAATCCAATCATCCTATACTAATAAAAATATGTCCTACACAAAATCTTTGCTCAGTACTTTTTTGCTATGTCTATTTTTTACAGTTACTACTTTTGCTCAAAAAAAGTCTTTGCCTTGTGTCAATAAAGAATTTGATGTGGTTGCCCATGTTGTGGTTACAGAAGGCGATACTTTAGGCGTAAATCTAGATAGCATTACTGCAGTAATGGCAAGAGTCAATGATTTATTTGACCCAATTTGTGTCTCTTTTAAAATTTGTCAATTAGATACTATTTTCAATTATAATTATGATTCTGTTAGAGTTGATGAATGGGACGAAATGCAAGTCGTTTATCACCAGCAACGCAGAATTAATATTTTTTGGGTGTCTCAATTTGATTTCCAAGATGAATTATGTGGGGTAACAGAATTAGGTGGTATTGGCAACCCAGAAAATGGTGGTTTATTAATGTTAAAAGGAGAATGTGTGAATGAATTTGCGATTGCGCATGAGTTAGGGCGTTTCTTTGGCGTGCCTTACACTTTTGGAGATGGTGAAGAACAAACAGAAGAATTGGTAAGAGGACAAAATAGTACGACTACTGGTGACTTATTGGTAGATACACCCGCTGATCCTTTTACAATTGGACAAGATCCTACTTCTTATGTAAATGTAGAAAATAATTGTCGATTTATAGATACTAAGCGAGATAATGCCAATGATTGGTATACGCCACATGTCGCCAATATCATGTCTTATTATCCAGATGAATGTAAATGTGATTTTTCTGATGACCAATATCGGTTGATGGTGGCTACTTATTTGTCGACTAATCCTAAGTTATATTAGTGATGAGTTGTTACATTAAAAAGAACTTTATTCTGTAATTGAATAAGGCTCTTTTTGATTTATTACAATAAACTTTACTCGGCGAACGGTAAAGAGGTTGCCATACGAATAGTTTCAGAATAAACACTAATAAGTTTTGTGAGGTCTGACAAAATAGATTATTCTTATACGAATAATATCCGATAAAATAAATGCATATAAAACTGAGCTTATTTTATTGGATGTAGGTCAGTTTAATAAGCGATATATAAGTGATATTATTTTTCATATTGGCATAGTAAAAGGGAAAGTTTGGATTCATAATGATTACACAGATATTGGTATTGCTGATTATTTGGTCAAATACAGCATTCCTAAATCTGAAATTGTTTTAGCTTTCTTACCGAAATATGCTCAATAATTATCAGATTTTGCTGTAGTATAGATTAATAGAGAGGCAAAATATTCATCCTTTATTAAGGAGATAAAAATATTTTCTAAAAATTTCATTTCTTAGACATCCCCAAACAAAAGCGGCTTTAATCATTCAGATTAAAGCCGCTTTTTTTTTAAAAATTTGGTATGGATAACTTGACTGTTATTCTTAATAAATATTCACTCTAAATTCAATACCAAAAGTTCTTGGTGGATTTAAAGCAACTCTAGACCAGAATCGTAGTGGCCAAACATGCTGGATATACGTTTGATCTAATAAATTTCTGCCCCAGATAGCAATACTATATTTCTCATCTTTAGAAGATACGCCTAATCTGGCATTAACCATATGGAAAGGATCTCTAGCCAAAGATTCGGTATTATAGACATCATTATAACTCTTACTAGTAAAGTTATAATCCAATCTAACCAAATATTTCATGGTACTTCCAAAATCTCCCGTCAATTGTGGGGTAAATTTAAACGTAAAATTAGGAGATTTATACAAGCTATTTCCACTTAAGTTAACAGGCTGGCCAATTAAATCAACAAATGGGAAATCAAAGTACTTTAAACTTTGTCCACCAATTGCCATATCCGTTCTAAAATGATCACTCCAAATAGCCGTCCATTCTGATTCTACCCCTACACCTTCCGCAGATTCTGCGTTTACTACCTGAGTCGATTGACCTGCAACAACGAATTCTTGTTTATCTTTATAAACTGTTGCAAAGGCAGCAGTATTAATTTTCATTCGATTAGAGACTTTCATTTTCAAACCAATCTCATAACTATTGATGGATTCTGGTTCAAAAATCAATCCACCAGAACGTTCCGTTGGGCTCAAAGTCGTATTAAAACCAGCTCCTTTAAATCCTCTTGCAAAAGTTGCATAGATCAAGAAGTTATCACTCGTCTTAAAGTCCATCCCAATGTTTCCAGAAACAAAACTTCTATTAGCTGCTCTTGTTTGAGGCGCATCTTCAGAGCCAATTTGCTGTAGAATAAATTGGATGAAGTTAATATCTGTTCCTGGATTCAACTGCTGGTAATAGGATAAATTCCGATCTTCATTGGTAAATCTTAAACCTCCGTTCAATCGAACTTTTTCGCTAATCTCATAGGAAGTTGACCCAAATACCGCAAAACTTTCTACATTTTGGGTCGCTTCGGAAACACCATCTGCTGAGTAATTTGGTACATTAAACGAAGGAGGCAAGCCAGCTACATTTCTAAATACAGGAATCCAAGCTTGTCCAAAAGTAAATATATCTTTCGATTGAATTCTTTCTTTCAAGTAAAATAGACCACCTACATAAAAGAGTTTGGCATCTTTTCTTGGCGTGGAGATACGGATTTCATGCGATCTTGTTTTGTAATCAATACTTCTATCAAAAACCGTAAAATCCAATTCATTGTGATCAAAATCATTGACCTGATTCATATCAGAGGTATGATACCCTGACAATATTGTTAAGGTATGTTTGTCTCCGAGTTTCATTTCTGCCTTCCCAGAAAAACCATTAATGTTCCGATTAAAAGAAGGATCATCAAAATTTGTTCTAGTTTCTCTGTTCAGAAAATCATCATCTTGTACTGGAATTGGACCACCAAATTCAGGTTGTTTAAAATCTAATGGAAATTCTGCTTTAAAGTCTTTACTTTTTTCATACTTTAAATTAACCTTCACCCGATCACTTGGTGTATATAATAAAGACAATCGACCTCCTGCAAACTGTGTTTTATTTTGGTCAGATGCTCTGTCATTATCTACAATTCTAGTAAAACCATCTTTTTGCTTATAAGCTCCAGTTACTCGCATTGCTAATTTATCCTTAACAAGCATCACATTTGCCTTTGCTCTAGTTAAAAACAAACTATAGTTACCTCCAGAAAACTCAACAGAGCCAAAATTAGCCATTTGTGGCTTTTCGGTAATGACATGTAAAACACCTCCAATGGTATTTTTACCGAATAAAGTTCCTTGTGGTCCTCTTAAGATTTCTAAGCGTTCAATATCCATTAAAGAGCTGTTGAAATGGTGCGATCGAGAGTAAAAAATATCGTCAATGTACAATCCAACAGAATTTTCAATACCTGCGTTTACGAAATCACTATTTAGCCCTCTTAAGGTAAAGGTAAACGAACCTGGCTGGTAAGAATCTGTAATTAAGTTAGGAATACTCTGAAAAGCTTCCTCTATATCTCTAGCATTCTTCCCTTTTATTTCACTAGCATTAACTACCGAAATAGCAATAGGAACATCCTGCAATTCTTCCGTTACTTTATTAGCCGTTACAAAAACGTCTTCTAATTTAACCGCCTGCGATTCTAATTTCACATTTTGTTCCGCTTCAAATAGTTTTCCATCAGGGCTAACTCTAATAAAGTCAGAAAATTCGGCGTATCCTAAATATTGATAGCGAACTAGTTGGTAGGTTTGATCCTTTTTGTAAGGAATTTGTAATTCATAATTTCCTTTATCATCCGTTTCTGTAAAGGCTGGTGTACCATCAGCGTACACTTGAACGGCAACTAATCGTTCGCCCGTTTCGGCGTCCGTAACTGTCCCTCGGACAATGGTTTGGGCATCTAAGGAAACGCCTAAAGTAGAGACAAACAATAACAATAATATTGCTTTCGAGTAAACTTGATTCATCATAGTATGCATTAAATCAGTAAAATTAAATCAACTTTTATAAGTCCTTTAAAAAATCAGTTTTCAATATAAAAAATACTAAGGTCAAATAATGGAAGTAATCCCTCCATGCTTCTTTGAGTGCCCTAGTAAAAATTAACTCTTAATTCGACACCAAATGTTCTCGGAGGGTTTAAAGCAACCCTTGTCCAATTGGTAAAAGTCCAAACATTTTCAAAAAATGTTTCATTCAATAAATTTTTTCCCCAAATCGAGATGCCATAACGATTGTCTTTATTATTCAAACTAATTCTTCCATTTAAAATAGAAGAAGGGGTTCTAGCTAAGCTTTCTGTGTTGTATATATCATTATAGCTTTTGCTCGTATAATTATAATCAGCCCGCAACAAAAAATCCCATCTTGTTCCTGCGTCCAATTTCAATTGGGGAGCAAATCTAAAGGTAAAATTAGGCGACTTAAATAAACTGTTTCCGCTTAAATTTACAGGATTTCCTACTAGATCGAAATATGGAAAATCAAAGTAAGTCAAATTTTGAGCCCCCACCGCCATATCTGTTCGGAATTGATCATTCCATTGGGCCGTCCATTCTGACTCAAAACCTACACCTTCCGCAGATTCTGCATTGATGACTCTGGAGGATTGACCTGCTACCACATATTCCTGTTTATCTTTATAAACCGTCGCAAATGCTGCTGTATTCACCCGCATTCGATTATCTATCCTCAATTTCAATCCTATTTCATAACTATTGATGGATTCTGGTTTAAAGACTAAATCACCACCTCTTTCAGCGGGGTTTAAGGTTACATTAAAGCCAGCGCCCTTAAAGCCTCTCGAAACAGAAGCGTAAACTAAGGTATTATCAGAAGTTTTAAAATCCATTCCTATATTTCCAGAGAAAAAACTTTGATTATTTGCTCTTAATTCAGGTGCTGCTTCGGTACCAATTTCTTTCAAGACAAAGTTGATAAAATTGAATGGTTCATAGCCATTTAAGGTCTGATGAAAAGCTAAGTCCCTTTTTTCGTTGGTCAACCTTAAACCCATATTTACCCTAATTCGCTCACTCAATTCATAAGAAACCGCTCCAAATCCTGCAAAACTTCTAGACTTATTCACGCCTACTGCTTCTGCATCTGCGAAATAATCAGGTAGCTGAAATTCAGCAGGTAACATCGCTACTTGTTTGAAAACCTGAAACCACTGTTGCCCAAAAGTAAAGCGGTCTTTAGATTTAATCGTCTCATCCAAATAAAAGAGTCCACCGACATAAAATAGCTTTTGTCCTTCTCTTGGTGTGGATATTCTCAACTCATGCGATCGAGTTTTATAATCAATATCTCGAAAGAAATCTGTAAAATCTAATTCGCTAT
Organism: Saprospiraceae bacterium; assembly: GCA_965277445.1. Taxonomy (GTDB): domain Bacteria; phylum Bacteroidota; class Bacteroidia; order Chitinophagales; family Saprospiraceae; genus JAFMDF01. Next base: position 3,384,171 of record CBDICY010000013.1, read on the forward strand.
GGTCAAAATCTTGATCTTCTCTAACAAAGGCATCATGATAGCTAGATAAAAAAGTCAGCGTATGCTTATCATCCAATTGATATTCTATTTTCGCCGAACCCCCAATTATAGACCTTGTATATTGCGGGTTTTCAAAATTTGGAGAACTTCTTCTATTTGTTGGATCATCATCCACCGTAGGAAAAGCGGGACCAAATATCCTAGGCATGTAATCTAAAGGGTTCTCTGCCTTATAATCTTCACTTTTTGTCCCTTTTAATTGTATACTTAGTTTTGAATTTGGTTTATATAACAAAGACAATCTACCGCCTCCAAATTGTGTTTGATTAGCGGCTTTCGACCGCTCATTATTTTCTATTAACAACCAGCCATCCCTTTTTCGGTAAGCACCTGTAAATCTGACCGCTAACTTGTCTTTTGCTAGCATGACATTGGCTTTAGCCCTAAGTTGGAAAAGGCTAAAATTCCCCCCTGACAATTCAATTGCCCCACTATTACCCATTTTAGGAGATTCAGTAATCACATGCAAGACCCCTCCAATCGTATTCTTACCAAATAAAGTTCCTTGCGGGCCCCTCAAAACTTCTACTCGCTCAATATCCATTAAAGTAGAGTTAAAATGATATGCTCTAGAGAAATAAACATCATCAATATATAAACCTACCGCATTTTCAATTCCAGGATTAGAAAAATCACTATTCAGACCTCTTAATGAAAAAGAAAAAGAACCAGGAATATAAGACTCCACCAACAAATTTGGTATAGCAGAAAAAGCCTCTGCTACATTACTCGCTGTTTTTTGTTCTATTTCCCTCGATCCTACGACAGAAATAGCAATTGGTACATCTTGCATCTTTTCCTCCACCTTATTAGCGGTGACAATTACATCTTCTATTTTGACAGCTTGAGAAGTTAGAGCAATATCTTGCGCTATTTCAAACAAATTACCATCGGGAGTAACCCTAATAAAATCTGAAAATTCACTATATCCCAAGTATTGGAAACGAACTAACTGATATACTTGGTCTTTTTTATAAGGGATTTGCAAGCGATAACTCCCATCATCATCCGTCTCTGCAAAAGCAGGCGTACCATCGGCAAATACTTGAACCGCTACTAAAGGTTCTCCCGTCTCCTTATCTGTAACTGTTCCACTAACTATTGTTTGGGCTTCTAAAGAAATACCAAAAACAATTAAAAGAAAAACTACCACAAGAGCGTATTCCGCTTTTTTCATAAATATGTATTGAGTCATAAATAACATGCTAGTCCAATTTCATTATGGACTCCAAAAAATCAATAATTAGTTTTTCGTTTATCTACTTAGTAAAATAGCATACATATTCAGCAACAAAAGTAGCAGAAAAATTGAGTTAAACTACGTCTTCTTAGATTTTTCATTACATATAATTAATACCTATTTTTACAAAACAAATATCATTGTTTTTAACAAAATATAGGCACAAAAAATTGATACTTAGTGTTTATTAAAGGGGGGAAGAAATGTATGGGTGAGGGAATAGTATTTGAAGGAAAATATGTCTTCTATCCAAACAAAAATACAGACATTACAGGTAAATAACAACTACTCAAAACATAATTAAAATCTCAATTTGTAATAGCTTAATCTCCAATATACTTCTAGAATTTCATTCAATTCACAAATGCACAATTAGCTACTTTTATCCAGTAACTTTAAGTAGACAAGATTATATTAAACTTTCTTTAAGGTAAAACCAAATGTAGACCCTAAACCAGGTGAACTACGGACATTAATGGTTTGTTTATGTGCTTCAACAATATGCTTAACAATTGACAAACCCAATCCTGAGCCACCAATTTGTCGAGATCTACTTTTATCTGCTCGATAGAATCTATCAAAAACATGGTTTAAATGTTCTTGAGGAATACCTATGCCACTATCAGCAATTTCTACTAGAATGCGCGAATCCATGTCGTAAAAACCTACTTTGGTTCGTCCATTTTCTTTTCCATATTTAATAGAATTTTCTATTAGATTTACCAAAACTTGTCGAATTGCTTCTCTATCTGCTTCGACTTTAAAATTTTGATTTGCGCCATCCTTATAAGTCAAAGTAATGGCTTGTTCTTTAGCTTTAATTTCTAAATCTTCAAAAACTTCTCCAGCCAATTCTTTCAAATCGAAAACCTGCAAATCCATCACTAGTTTCCCGGATTCCAATTTATTGATGGCCTCCAAATCCGTGACAATGGTATTCAAGCGTTCCACATTTTTTGCAGCTCTTTTCAAATACTTCATATTGATATTATCGTCATACAAAGCGCCTTCGATCAAGGTGTGAATAAATCCTTGAATATTAAAAATGGGTGTTTTTAATTCGTGAGAAACATTGCCAAGGTATAAGCGACGGTAGGATTCCATCTCTTTGAGGGAATTAATTTCGGTTTGTTGTTCTAATGCCCACTCTGCCACTTCTTTTTCTACTTCTTGAATAATATCTGTATCCACATCTAAATCTTTGTTTTTTTCAGCGGATTTTAATTTAAATTTATGAATACTTTTATAAATCAGTTTTATCTTTCTATAAATATACTTTTTAACAAAAAAGAGAATCGAAAAATAAGCAGACAAACCGATTAATCCTATCCATAATAAAAATCGTGCATCCCAATCTATTCCACCAAAAACTAAAAATAAGATCAAAAACACGCTATTAAAAGCGACTATCAAACCAGAAGCGTAGATGGCAATTTGTCTTGGTGTTAAGTTCTTAAGCATATAGTAAGCATGTAGGTATTAGCATTATATAATCAGTTAAAATTCGTACTTATACCCAACGCCTTTAATCGTTTTAATATAATCATTACCTAGTTTTTCTCGTAATTTCCGAATATGTACATCAATCGTTCGATTACCAACAATAACATCTGTTCCCCAAATTTTATTAAAAATTTCTTCTCTTGTAAATACCTTTCCTGGTTTGGAAACTAAGAGGCTTAATAATTCAAATTCTTTCTTTGCTAATTCAATTTTTTCTTCTCCACGTAGCACTAGAATACGTTCTTTATCAATTGTCAAGTCGCCAGCAGTAACAATATGTGCGACATCCTCCACATCCTTACGTCCAGACCTTCGAAGCAAAGCTTTTACTCTGCTGATAAGCACCCTCGGTCGAATCGGTTTTGTAATATAATCGTCTCCTCCTACATCTAAAGCAGCAATTTGAGAGTAATCTTCATCTCTAGCCGTCAAAAAAGCAACAACGGTATTATCGAACAAAGATTCTGAACGCAACTGCCGGCACACCTCTACCCCATCCATTTCTGGCATCATAATATCCAAAATGATTAGGTCTGGTTTAACACGTCGAGCTTCCTCTAAACCAGCTAGTCCATCTTCGGCTGTAGACACCCTAAATCCTTCTTTCTGCAAATTGTATTTAACAAATTCCAAAATATCTGGCTCGTCATCTACTACTAGTATTTGTGGGTTGTCATTCATAATAATTCGATTTTAAATGAATTTGTCTAGTTTTATAAGACTAAACTTACGCAAACATAACACTATTGAACGGTGGAAAAGTTGATTGAAGATTAATTTAGTGTTAAGAATATAATTTACTAAAAGAGAGAAAAGAGACGATTACTCTGTAACAATAATTTTTTGATATTCCGCCTCGTCGCCTTCGGCGACTCGGTGGGGGATTAGAAAACTTATGTTACGCTGTACTATTTTATTAAAGATAATTAGGAAAAAAGTCGTATATGGCGACACATTTTATTTTTTCGCAAATCACAAGAAAAATTGCTTTATGTATCCCATACGAAAAAATTCCTAATAATCTTTATTGATAAAATAAAGATAAAGATAACTAATATCAGCAAATATAAGTCATTCAGTTCACAACTAATCATTCAAATTTCGGGCAATTATTGTATTGCTATATTGCTTTATTGTTACGATTCTGGATAAACCTTAATTCGATTTTATTTAGCTCCATCAGCAATAAAACAGTACAACAATATAACCATTTCAATTTCTCTGTAATTTGGGCTCGTACATATTATTGGACTATTCCCTAGTTACCTAAACTACCCAAAGATAAATTCATGGATAGATTTAGAAATAACCCCAGCTTCAGTATCTATTACCAATCGTTCGCCTAACATATAAATATTAAAAGAATAGGGTCCATTTTTTTCATCCAAATGCCCATTGGCTACCCAATCAGAAAAATCATCCAAATTATAATAAATACCTAATTCATATTGTTGCTTCACTAAATCATAAATCACAAATAACTCGAAATGAATAAATTTATCACAATAGATTTTTAAATACATCGGTTGATCTAACAAATCCTCCAAAAAAGGATCTGAACCAGAGGACTCATAGGGCGGAAATAAGAAAATTTCACTTTTAATGTTTATTTTATTCAAGTAAAACTGCACCAAGTTTAGTTTTCCTTTTAACAATTGAGAAGGTGTATTCTTAATTTCTAATTTATCAAAGGGTTTCCATTCTTTGTTATATAAATCGAAATAATCAACCTCGCCAATTCTAGCTTTGTAATCAAATCGAGGGTTTCCCGGCACTACATAACCTGGATAATAATAACGCTTCCCTTCTTCTATTGCAAATTTCATTTCTAATAGCATGGTATAAAAACCTAAGCTATGTTGATCATATTCAGGATTAAAAATGCCATTAATACTAGCAATGCTCGTTTTTCCAACATCAAAAAAACTAGCAGCCACCAATTCATCGCCCATATAAACTTCAATTTGCCGGGTATCATAAATGGAGAAGTTAGCGCCAGACATCAAGGATTGATTTAGCGTTCGATGAACACCCGTTTTGAAGCGAACTCGATGTTTTTGATATAGCTTTTCTTTCGGTAAGTCAATGCGGGCTGGGCTTATCTTATAAGTAAAATGCTTAGCATTACGATTGAGTAACTTTCTCAAACGTTTTTTAAAGGTAAAACCTTGTAAATCCTGTCGAATCCAGATCGCAGAAAAAAAGCCTTTTTCCATAAAAAGAAACCAGCAGGTAAAGATGGTTTGTCCCATTCTAAACCATCCTTTGGCTAAATATTCATCTAAATTTTCTGCTGGTATCCGATTTATTGGGTAGTGTATTTCTGTATACATTCTTGTGTTGTGCTAATTTTTACTTTCCGATATTGAGTCTAGCAATCTTGTTCATAAAATCGTGCCAGCTATCCTAAATGGTTTACATTATTACTTTTAGTACCAAAAGCAAGCTCAATCCCATGCCCAATGCAGTGATAATCCAATTCCGTTTTTTGGTCATTAGTCGAGAAATCAAGTAAATAACGAAGGTAAATAATCCAATAAATTTAAGAAAAATGCAGCCATTCCTGCATCCTCTGGAACGCCTCCACCTTTAATATAAAACATGTTTAAAATAACTGAGGAAATGACTATTGCTAAAACATTTAATAATGGGTTGTCTAAATTAGTACTTGTTTGGTTCGTCATTTTTATTTTGTTTAATCCTTAAAACATGTTGTTTCGCAATACCAATCTTTGCTTTCTTCCCCTTTATTTTTTCATGTTGAATTCGCTTTAATAATTGATTCATTTTACTACGTTTAACAGCAGTAAAAGCATAGAAATCTTTGACCTCGATTAATCCAATTTCGTCTTTTTTCAACAAGCCTTTTTTAGATAAAAACCCTACTATATCAATCTTATTAATCTTATCTTTTTTACCTTTTCCAATCCATAAGGTTTGCCATTTTGGAGGTGGTGGCTCAGGCATATCTTTCAAGACAAATTCGGTTGGTTTTCCCGTCACATAAGCAGGCAAATATTCTTCTTCGTGCATCAATAATAAAACGGTTCCATCGGCATGCATTCTAGCTGTCCGACCATTTCTATGCGTAAAATCTTCTGCTCGATTGGCTAGATGATAATGCACGACATATTTAATAGATGGAATATCTAAACCCCTTGCCGCTAAATCGGTGGTTACAAGGATATTATAGCTACCATTTCTAAATTTTGACAGCGTTTTTTCTCGATCAATTTGCTCTAATCCACCATGAAAAACATTATGAAAAACCCCTTTTACTGTTAAAAATTCGCTAACTCGATCCACCGTTTCTCTATAATTACAAAAAACCAACATCGCCGCTGAATCCGCATTACAAATTAAATTATAAAGGGTATTCAATTTATCCTTTTCGGGTGAATTCACCACTTGTATCGCTAGTTGTTTTTCAGCAGTTTTAGGCTTGGAGAAACTAAGTTTGATTGGTTGAAAAACATCTGCAAAACGAGGAATTTCAATCCTATCCGTCGCCGAAGTTAAGATTCTCTTTTTAATGGCTGGCATGGCTTTAATAATATCCACCATGTCTTCTTGAAAACCAATTTCAAGCGACTTATCAAACTCATCTAAAACGAGCGTTTCTGCGGCCTTCAAACTTATATTCTGTCGGTGAATATGATCTGCCAATCGCCCTGGCGTTGCAATCAAAATAGCGGGTGGTTGAGATAAATTTCTTTTCTCAATACGAACGGGATGCCCTCCGTAACAACAATTAACTTTAAAAGGAATTTTCATATTTCGCACCACCGATTCTATCTGTAAAGCTAACTCTCTGGTAGGTGCTAAAATAACTGCTTGTACTGCTCTATTTCCTATCTCTAATTGTCTTAAAATGGGTAGTAAAAAAGCAAGGGTTTTACCTGTTCCCGTAGGCGAACGTAACACAATATCTCGATCTGTTTCCGCAGCTTCTAAAGTCGCCAATTGCATCTCATTCAACGCCTCAATATTTAAACTTTTTAATGCTTTTTGCAAGTGTTGATCAAACTGCACATTTTTCTTTTCTAGCATGTTTTTTTTATGATGGCGAATTCCCTACACGAATATAGGGGGAGTTTCGCATTCGTTAAAATTTATCCTTTTACCGGGGTACAAATTTCAATGAGGATTCCATTATTATCCCTTAGGTATCCTACTTTTTGCCCCCAAGGTTTTACTTTAATTGGTTCAAATTCAATTGCTCCTGCGGCTACTGCTTTTTGAAAATCTTCTTCAATATTTTCGGTCACAAATGCCATCTCCATACCTACAGGTTTTTCCTTATTTCTGATCTGTTCAAATCCTTTTTTAAAATTTGACTGCCCTAAGGCTGTGGAAGCAAAAGCAATAGTTGTTGCGCCTGTTATCAATTCACCATAATCCTTTTCAGACGTCACAAATTTACGAGTAAATCCAAATACGCTTTCATAAAATTGGATGGTTGCTTCAACACTATCTACATAAAAAATGGTATATCCGTATGTCATTATTGTTTATTTGCTGCCTAAATATTCAGATAAATTTAATGAATAATAATTGTTGAATTGCTATATTGTTGCGTGACAATACGTTACGATAACAATAAAACAATTTTGTCTAATTACTTACTGCTGATACAACCGTTTAACCTCCCGCATAATGGGCTTCTTTGAATTTTTCTCTCGGCTATCCATTTGGTCAAATTCTTCTAATAATTCCCCAAGTAGGTCTTTAGCCTCGTTGGGTCGGTCAGTTGCTTGCAAAAACTTACTGTATTCCATACGATGTTTATGATTGGCAAAACGAGCATCCATATCTTGAAAATGTGCATTTGCTGCTGCTTGATTCCCTAAATGATATAAAGACCAAGCATAAGCAATTCGTTCTTCGGTATTCTTAAAGGCATAATCGGCTTTCATCTTCTCTGCGCAATCAACAACCGTCTCATAATCCTTTACTAAATAACTCGCTTTAATCAGCTTCATTAGTAAATCAGGATCATCTGCACTAATTCCGTTTCTACTCGCCTTATACAAAGAGATAGCTTCTTCTACCCTTCCAACAGTCAGATATTCATCTGCCAATCTAACTCTATTCGTTGTTGTATCTGCTATTTTTAATTCTTTTTCTAATTTTTCAATTTGATAGTTAGTATTTAGTACACTTTTTACCCCTTCTGACAAGTTTTCTATGTTCTGTCGACTGTAAAAATGTACATATAAGTAGATAAGGCTACCAATAAATGGTAGGAAAAAGATGATAAAAAACCACCTTTGCAAGGTATTATTTTTGTAAGCATGATAAATGCAAAATCCTTGTAACACAAGAATTAATGGAAAAAATCTAAACATGTTTTATTAGGTTTACCTCCAAAATTGGGATGTATTAGACACCATCATTTGTAAATCCTAAAGTTTAGGATTCGGTCAAAATTAAGCCTTTTTGGGGAGTTCTCAATGCAATCAACCGCAAAATCCTTATTCAATCTAACTTCAAAGTAAGTACTCCTAGTAGAAATGAATTGAGTGTATCACAAATTGGTAGTAAAGCTTTCAGGCTTTCGGGTCAGAGGTTTTTAGGCCTGTTTTGTGATACACTCAAATGCATTCATCTTCTTTTTTCTGTAAGGTTTCTCTAATCATATTAAAAATAAATAAGTAAGAATTCGTGGAGTTTAATAAATTCGTGGAGAATCTCATAAAGTTCATTCTTTTCAATATTCAATCCACATATAGTCAGAAAATTACAAATGAGTAAAATTATAAATCAAAACTTTTTAATAAAATTTTCTTGTTAAAACATTTACTTTAATCAAAGTTGTACTTATCTTTGTGCAAAACATAATTTATTATGAAAAAGCAAGCAGGTCACAGAAAATATAATTTCCCAGATGCTGATTTATATTTACAATCTATTGAACGTATTAAATACGCCCATAGAGACATCACTTATTTTGAGCAGTATAGTTATAATATTGACCGCCTAAAGAAATTCAAGGCGATGTGTGATAAATTTCGAGCATTGCCAGATGATGATGAAATGGTAGGCGATCAAATGGTATTGACGGAAAAAAAGACCACAGCCGCAGAGAAATTGAAATCTTCGATAAGAAGTATTATGATCAAGGTCTCTATTAAATATAATAATCGAAGCGGTCGCTATCGGAAATTTGGTACGGCAAAGATGGGAGATATGACCGATGCCCAATTATTATTTTGTGGTCGAAGAGTTGCTAGAGTAGCTCGCCAAATGTCAGGTTTTATTGAGGAATTAGGGGTTAATGAAAATGCCATTCAACGAGTGACAGAGGCATGTCGGAATTTTGAAAATTCCCTAAATCTACAACAAGATAAAGTTTCTGACCGAGATATTGCCGTAGAACATCGAGTAAGCCAAGGAAATAAAATCTACGAAGAGTTAGTGATATTATGCAATATTGGCAAGGATATTTGGGCTGAAAATGATGCATCTAAATATGAAAATTATACGATTTACGAAAGTAATAATGATCAGAAGATTGCTCGGAAGATGCGGGAGGGGAAGTTGTAATTTCTCTATTTTTTTTGAACAGGTAATAATGTTGGATTAGGTTTAAAAAATCATAAATCTCTCACGTTTTTATCTAGATAGATTTATGAACTACGATTTAAGATTTGGATATGCTCAAAATCAAGGTGATCAAACACTATTTGTGAACCGTTTACGGATGAGTTGCTTATCCCACATTAAGCAGTCTAGCCTGAAGTTTTTACTTTATTAGGAGAATTATCCACAGTTTGAATTACTTATCCAAAAGTTGAACCGCCGCACTCACCTCTTCGACAGGAAATTTACAAACCTTATTCTGACAAACGTAAATCATCGTCACGCCTTTCTGCAATTTACTTTCTAGCAAGTCCAAAGTGCCTTCATCTGCCCCTCCTAATAAAATAGCATTGGGCAAATATTGAGTTTGCCATTCTTTTTGCAAACTAGCGTAGTCCTTCCCAACAATCGCCACTTCATAAGGTGGATTGACCATCATCCCATACAGAGAACACCAGTTAGAATAGAAATTGGGTTGGTCATTACCAATAATAGTACTAGACATATTGTGCATCATTTGTTTGGACTTCGCTAAATATGCTTCATCATAAAAATAAAGCCCTAATAAATATAAATTCTTGGCAATCACAGAATTAGAAGCAGGAATCACATTATCACTCGTCTCCATTTTTCTAGCAATCAAAGGTGGATCTAAGTCAGACGTATAATTATACATACCAGACTTTTTGTCAAAGAAATGGCTTGTCGCATAATCCACGAGGTCTTTTGCTTTATACAGCCATTCCTCTTCAAAAGTCACTTGATAAAGCGCAATAAAAGCATCTGCCATTAAAGCATAATCATCTAAAAAAGCATTAATGCCTGCTTTGCCATTTTTATAATTTCTATTCAGTCGATTGTCTTTTTGAAGTAATTTATCAGTAATAAAATTTGCATTTTTAAGGGCAGTTTGCAAATAAGCCGCTTTTCCAAAAGCCTTATAAGCATCTACATACCCTTTTAACATTAAGGCATTTAAACCTGCTAATACCTTATTATCTAGTCCAGGCCGTATCCGTTGATCTCTAGCCTTCATCAATTTACGTTTGCTATCTATTATAATCTTGTCCAATTCAGCGGTCGTAATATTGCTAATTTTAGCGACTTCCTCCGCAGATTTTTTTCGATGTAAAATATTGCTTTCTTCCCAATTCCCTTTTTTGTAAACCTCGTAGTAATTAGAAAAGATTTTCAATTGGTCTTCATCCTGGAAAACAGTCGCTAATTCTTCTTCTGTCCAAACATAAAACTTTCCTTCTACACCTTCACTATCCGCATCCAAAGAAGAATAAAAACTACCATCTTTGTGCATTAATTCTCTTTCTACAAAAGCAAGTGTTTCTTCTACTACTTGTTGATATAAAGGGTTTTTAGTCACTTGATAAGCATTCGAATAAAGCGAGACGAGTTGACTATTATCATATAACATCTTTTCAAAATGTGGTACTTTCCACTTATCATCGGTAGAATATCTAGCAAAACCACCACCTAAATGGTCATAAATACCGCCATTCGCCATTTTATCTAAAGTCGTCGTGACTGCTTCTAATGCTTTTTTATTCCCTGTCTGATAATATTCTTGTAGTAAAAATTGATAATTATTAGGCATGGGAAACTTAGGGGAACCTTCTCTTCCTCCTTTTTTAAAATCAATGTTTTTTAGAAATTCTTTGGTAATGCCTGCTAAGTTTTCGTCCGTAAAATTTTGATCACTTTCGTTAAAGGCAATTTGACCATTTTGTTTAATCCCACTTAATAATTGGTCAGCGTAAGTCTCTAATTTATCTGGTTCTTCGTCCCTCGTTTTAATGAAATATTCTAAGACACTCAACCATTCCGTTTTGGGAAAATAAGTGCCTGCCCATACTGGTCTACCGTCAGGCAAAGCAAAGGCATTCAAGGGCCAACCGCAATTTCGTCCTGTTGCCAGATGACAAGCAGTCATATACACATCATCTACATCTGGACGTTCTTCTCTATCCACCTTGATATTCACAAAATGTTCATTCATAATTCTAGCCACCGCCGTATCTTCAAATGATTCATGTTCCATTACATGACACCAATGACAAGCAGAATAGCCCACACTTACTAAAATTAGTTTATTTTCTGCTTTTGCTTTCGCCAATGTTTCCTCATTCCACGGATGCCAATCAACTGGATTATTTGCATGTTGCAATAAATAAGGACTACTCTCATTCGCTAAATGATTAGAAAATTGAGCATTCCCGTTTGGTGTTTTACAAGAAAAACAAGAAAGTAAGAGTACAAAATAGAAGAGATGACGCATATACTTATTTTTGGGTTGCCATGTTAGGATGTTGCGATGTTACGGTGTTCTAACGGCAACAACGCAACATCACAAATTAATGTCGAGAAAAATCGTTCAAAGACTGAACGAAATGTTGATATTTTGGATTTTCTTTAAAATAAGCCAAATAATTACCAGATTCGATTTGTTTTAAATTTGTTGTTGGCACATTATAAATATACGTCCAACACGTCAATTTTTTTCCGTCTAAAAATACAGGAATTTCATCTCGTCGGTATTCATTAGGCTCTGCAAATCCTTCTCCCACACATTCGTAGTAATCCAAATTCAATAACATTTCAATTGGGTTATTCATTTGGAAAATGTGGCCAATAACTTTACTATCCAAGGTCACATCATAGATTAATCCTGGGTATTTGCCGATATCGTATAATTTGCCAAAAACGTATCCTTCCCCCAAAAAAGTACTTTTCGATTTTAGGTAAGTTGCAATAGGCGATTGAATCCCCCCCATTAAAGAACCATAGACAAATAATAAATCCGTTTTCATGCTGCAAATGTAGTAAGAAGTCCATCCATGTCCAATAAATAAAGTATTAGAGAAATCTTAAAGTCGGCGTACCGATGGAATTATTCGTAATTATTTAGCAAAGGGCTTAGGACGAAGGGCAGAGATAAACAATTCGTCTAAAAGTCCTTCCTTTTTATCTAATTATCCTCCAATTCCAAAAGAGAATGCTTTTCTTTGTAGGGATTATTAATCACTAACAAATATTTATTGTAGGAAGCAAAAGCAATTAAATGCCAAATTCGAGAAAGGAAAATATCAGGAATAAATTATATGACTTTTTTGCACGAAGAGTTGTTTACCATAGTATTTTTTGGCTAGCAGGATTTCTATTACTATTCTCTTTTGAAGGTTTTAATCATCATTTTTTCTTTCATTTTACCAATGCTTTACTGAGAACGCTCATTCTAGGTGGCATGATTTATTATAATTATTATTACCTCATTACCAATTACTTAACCAAAGATCGTTTTTTTACTTATTGTTGCTTATTGGTGCTTTCTGTAATCATTGTTACGCCGCTCAGTAATATTTTATTCTTTTTTAAATATTCTAATTATCCTGAAGATCAAAATTATTTAGTTGCCAATCAACATACCTACTTCTTAATCAATATGACCATCGTAGGGGCATCTACTATCTTTAAAATCATTTCAGATTGGGTGAAACACCAACGAGAAAGAACGGATTTACAGACGCAAACAATGCAATCAGAATTGCGGTTTCTAAAGTCTCAAATCAATCCGCATTTTTTGTTTAATACTTTAAATAACTTATATGCGTTGACGTTAAAGAAGTCGGATAAAGCACCAGAAATTGTGATTAAATTATCTGAAATGATGCGGTATATGTTGTATGAGTGTAACGAAAAAAGAGTGCCGTTATCGAAAGAAGTCAACTACATTCAAAATTATCTAGATTTAGAAGCCTTACGCCAAGGAAAAGAAGTAGAGATTAATTTTGATGTTTATGGAGAAGTGACCAACCAAAGAATTGCCCCCTTAATGTTCATTCCTTTTCTAGAAAATAGTTTTAAACATGGGTTAAATCACCATATTAATCAAGGTTATGTGGATATTCGATTAGACGTAGACCAACAAATGGTTCGATTGCGTATTGAGAATAGCAAGCCCGATTCTGTTCCCCTTCCAGAACATCCTCGAAGTGGTGGCATTGGCTTAGTCAATGTTCGGCGGAGGTTAAATATTCTATATCCCGAAAGTTACGAATTAAAGATAGAAAATGAACCTAATTCTTATGCGGTGGATTTGAAAATTGATATGAATTAATGTACCGTCAAATTCATTCGCTGATACGATGAAGCGTATCTGATAATTTGGAATTATCAGATACGTATGCTACAAGTCATTCGTTTTCAGTACACGTATCAGACAACCTTGAAGGTGTCAGATACGAATTCATCATTCACGATCAGCCGGAACTGACAACACGAATAATAATGCCATGAAAAAAACAAATGTCTTAAGGTTTTTAGACCAACAAAAAATAAAGTATACCGTAGCCACTTACGATTATGACGATGCTAATTTCACCCCTGATAAAATGCAGGAATTTGTAGATTTTGATATCAATTTACTCTATAAAACATTAGTTGGTAAAGGCAATAAGACAGGTCATTTAGTAGGCGTTGTGCCAAAAGATAAAACCTTAAATTTCAAGGCTTTGTCCAAAGTTTCTGGCAATAAAAAAATGACTTTAATTCCACAAAAAGAATTGCTACCACTAACGGGTTACATTCGTGGAGGCTGTTCTCCAATGGGGATGAAAAAGAAATTTCCTGTCTTTCTAGATGCCTCTATGTTAGATCATGAAATGGTCTATGTCAATGCAGGACAAAGAGGTGTTTTAGTCGGACTGGCACCTGAAGATTTAGCCAAAGCAACCAATGCGCCTTTTGAAGCTATTGCGGAATAATAAGGTAATCGCCAAATTCATTAAAATAAAAGAAATAAAAATAGGACACTTTTAAAACTTATAAGACAAACCAAATACATAATACCATTGAACAGGATTATTTTCTAAATTTCGCACAATCGCTTCCTGTCTACTTTGCTTAAAGGACACATCCAAGCCTATACCTACGCCCTTAACGGTTTTGCCCAAACCATTCGTCCAAGACCAGTTATTCAAATCATCATTTTTATAACTGGCAAATCCAGAAAAACTAGTTGTCCAATTGATACCACCAAAGAATTTTCGGGAGTATTCTGCTATCGTTTTCAACCCAAACGAAGAACGAGCATTTTCTTTGGCAAAAACAGAATTATAATTTATTGGGTGAACCGCTACCACCATGTCTTTTAAAGGCTTCCAAGTCATACCAAACCCAAGATCTAAAGTACCTGGGTTATTTAATCTTTTTTGTAATAAACCTGTTTTGTATTCTGTTAAAGCAGAAATAGCCAATTTTTTAGACACTTTAAAACCCCACAAGGAATTATAAGTAAAAGCATCCGCCGAAACTTGAAAACCATTATTCTCGTCCTCCTTATCTTCATTTACAAAGCGTTGCCAACTTTGGGCAACTTTAAGGGTATTATTCCAAAAATACTTCTTCTCTTCTAAGTTAAAAAAACCATTGAAGGAATAACCAAAAGTACTTGCGCTTGTATTAGATTCATTCTTAGATAACCAATTTTGAAACCGAGAAAAATTAAAGCCAACAGTCCCAAAAACACCTTTTGACCAAATTGGGTACACTTTCAAACTATCTTCTAGAAATTTTAATTCTTTTTTAATTTTATTGACTTCCGCTTGCGCTTCTTTAATATCTAAATCCCATTCTTCTAAGTCCAATTTAAGGGTTTCTTTTCTTTTTTTTAACGCTTCTTCGGTTTGAGCAAAAGCAAGATTTACACTAAAACAGGTTAATAATAACAGGGTGATTCTTGTAATAAACATGTCGGACGATTATTTTTTGTGGGTAGAATAATAAAGTCCGCAAGATAAAAAGAATTGTAAAATATTATTTCCTCAAAAGTCCTTACCGCCGCTTCACCACCTCAATCCCACTATCATTTCCAAAAGCAGACAATTTATACATAAAACTCAACATAAAATATCGTCCTAAAGAAGTAATTCGTTGTTCTTGTACAAAATTTAGTTGACTGTAGCGATTAATACCCAAATTCTGGTTCAATAAATCATTCGCAGAAAGGGATAAAGTACCCCGTTTATCCTTTAAGAAACGATGTTCTATCCCCGCTTTCCAAATTGCAATATCTGTAGCTGCCCCAAAGGAAGCATTGGAATAACGCGTATAATCAATGGAGCTACTAATTGTCCAATTTTGGCCAAGGTTTAAAACAAAATCGGTGTACAAGATCTGGTTATTATAAGTTTGATTTTGTTGAATATCTCGGTCGTAATCAATCCCATTTTTAGTCCACTTATACCCTATTGCCAACTCTATAATCTCTGTATTTTTATTGGTTAAATTCGCATCCAAACTGGTCGCCTTGTTCTTAAACGGATTATTTAATTCATTCACTAAATAATTCCCTTGATTGAAATCGAAATCTGCAGTTAAATTAATTCTACTCTTAAGGAATTTTACAGGTGCGCCAAAGGAGACATAAGCACTATACCGAGTAGTTTCACCAAAATTAATAGGTTGAATCGTTTGTCTAAATTGTTCGTCGATGGTTCGGGCATTCACTATTTTCTGGTTGGTAAAAGTAGCATTGGCAGAAGCAAAAATACTGACAGAACTGAACTGATCAAAGGAATTAAAATTCAATCTAAAATCATGTAAATATTCTGGTTGTAACTCAGGGTTTCCAATATAAATATTTAGCGGGTCGCTATTGTCTACAATCGGTTTTAATTGCTCTAAAGAAGGTTCTCTAACCGTTGTTCTATAATCAAATCGTAATCCTCTAGTTGCTTTAAAATCATAGTTTATATTCAACTTTGGCAAGATATTAAAGAAATCTTTTTTTATCGTAAAGTCATCCAGTAATAAAACACCTTTTAAAGTCGCATTTTGCGCATGAACGCCCGCATTCAAATTCATTTTTTTCAACTTCCATTTATAATTTAAACCCGTTCGATGGTATAAATAATCTCGTTGAAAGTGATTGCTTAAGAAAGGATTAAACACCAAAGTATTATCTCTTCGATCAAACACATTTTTTTCTAAATCATTATGATGATTCTGATAGGAATAATTGATTTCTAAGTATTTAGACTTACCTACTGGTTCCGTATAAGTGATTCCAGCACCGTAATTCGTTTGCTGATTATCTTTTAAATGGTCTTGTAGTAAAGAATCATTGAGTGTTTCGTTGACGAAAAATTGGTTCAATGCCATTAAATCGGTGGTCTGTTCCTTATCTATTTTTTCATAGGCCGCATTTATGGTAAAGAAACGTCCTTTTTTCTTGAATCTTTTAAGATAAGTTAAATTGGTATTCCATCTAAAATCCTCGCCTTTAGTTGCCAATTGTTGCTGGCTGCTATTTTCCAAAACATTAGCTAAGTTATAGGTTTGTCTAAAGCTATTACTACTATTATTTTTATTGGTATAGCCTATATTGGTTCGCCATTTAATCGTCTGAAAAGAATCAATCTTACTAGAAAAATTCAAATTAAGTCGATGTCCTTGATGCTGCCGATTAGTCTTCGCAGTTCTATTGGAATTATAGCTTTCTTCTCCTAAAATACTTTGCTGACTTTCCATTAGTTCAAGCTCTCTCTCAATTCCATTATAAAAATAACTGGTATGTAATTTGGTCTTTTTGCTTAACTCCCAATTGAAGTTAACGCCTCCTGCGGAAGTGGTGGTAAATCCTTGGTTTTTCTGCCCGCTATCTAAAGGCAAGCCCAAATCATCTCCATCTAAAGAAATTTCACCGCTTCCACCAGACAATAAATTATTCAAACCGCCCATCATATTAATATAATCATTGATAGAAAAACCCTGTTGATTGGTGTTATTGAACATACCCAAAGCAGAAAACTGAATATCGTGTCCAAAACGATTGACATTGAATTTATTTTCATAGCGTTCTTCCGTACCATATCCCCCTTTGACCTTCCCAAAATAGCCTTGCTTATGATCTTCTTTTAAGGATAAATTAATTGTCTTCGCTTCTCGCCCATCATCAATCCCAGAAAATTCCGCAATATCTGATTTTTTATCAAAAACTTGCACTTTATCTATGGCATCCGCAGGTAAATTTTTAGTCGCAATTTTAGGGTCATTACCAAAAAATTCTTTCCCATCTACCAGTACTTTTTGCACATTTTCTCCATGTGCCTTAATAGCCCCGTTTCGATCCACTTCCACGCCAGGCAATTTTTTCAGTAAGGCCTCTACATCTGCATTTGGTTTGGTTTGAAAAGCGGCAGCATTATATTCCACCGTATCATTTTTCATCCGAATCGGCACAAAATCCGCTTTGACTTCTACTTGTTCCAAAAGCGTACTTTCTGGTGCTAGCTGAAAAGTACCTAAATCGGTATCGTTAAGGTCATCCGCAATAGAAACTGGCTGGCTAAGATTGGCATAACCTAGATAAGTGATTTGTAAAATATAGTCGTCGGGTGATATCTTATCTAGTTTGAATTGTCCTTTGCCATTGGTGATATTAAACTTCGCCAGCACAGAATCTTTTGCGCTTAATAACATGACCGTCGCTCCAATTAAGGGTTCGTTTAAGGTATCCTTTACTTCACCTGTAAGATTCACTTTCTGTGCATGAATTTTGCCAACTAGACATAGGAGTAGTAGGATGAATTGGAGTGATTTCATTGAAAAAATTTACGGGTGATAATGCTATTTTCCAGTAACTTCCCACCATTAATTCGACAAGTAATGGTGGGAAGTTACTTGATGATAGATGGACTAACCTCGATCATCAATTTCCATCCTAATAACTGTTCGACCATTGCTACTGCCCATCTCTTTCATTTTCTCTGCTTGGATTTTTTGGAAGGCTTCTCTAGACACTTTCTTTCCTTTGGTTGGTGTTTCTAATATTGCTTTATCAATGGCACTCAATTTAACATCCGTAGCGGTAATGGTTCGTTTGCCATCTTCCATGCTAAGTTCTAAAATCATTCCTGGCAATTGCCCATACACATCTGGGCCATTGGATAGTGGGATTTGTGGGGTAAACCAAGCAATCGTGGTCATCGTATCTTTAGTATATATTGCCTTTTGGCAAACAAAATCTAATATTTTTTTCTGCTCACCCGTTATTTTCCAAGTCATTTTGGGTACTTCGCCCTTAATGAGGAAGGTTTTACCTAAAAAATCTCGTTGATCGACCATTTTATTATCCGCTAAATCTTTTAATAAGCGATTGTCTGCTGAACCAGATACAATTTTCACTTGCATTTCCGTACCGTCTGATTCTTCATTAATTTCCGTTACACCACCAGTATCTCCAACATCTTTATACATAGATTTATCCGCTGTAAAATATAGGGCTTTAGTTTGATCGGAACTAGATGGGATTAAATCTCGAAGATGCTCTTGTCCTTCAGGTAATTCAATGTCCAATTTGATGGATTGGGTGTAGTAAATGGTGCCTTCTGTTTGTTGGGCAGTTAGGTTTATACTAATTAAAAAAGCAAATAGGAAAAATACGTTTTTCATGTTATTATTATTAGTTTATGTATTGATGAGGCTTAGTAGCTAGCCACGAAGTAGTATTACTGTGTCGCACTTTCAGCGCTTTTTTTTCCTAGGGTTAGCACCCTAGGTTATGATATTTCGCTCCGTTGGAGCTAATAAATAAGGCACGTTTAGCCGCTACGCTTCGTGCATGGAATAGAAATCTTGAGATGAAGAATCATTATTAAAATATAGAACATTTTTTAATCATTAAATACAGCTATTTCAAGTACCCCATCAATAGATTCATTAATTTCCTTGAGTAGTTCTGTTCTATTAGGTTGGTCGGTAATTTCTATTTTCATTCCTCTAAGTTTTAAATCTTTATCTTCCCAATTAATTGGTTCCGCTAAGGTGTAAACAAATTTAAATTCATTATCAATTGATAGTTTTTCCAAACCACTTTCCCCTTTAGCCAACTTATCTTTAAAGGATGCCAATTCTTCCAATTTCACAAAATCAACCTTCATTTTATTAACTTTAAAAGACTTGGTAGATTGAACAGGTTTAGTGTTGCAATAAGCGTCAATTTGAGCATTTGCAAAAAATCCAAAGGCAATCATTAAAATCAAAATCAATACATCTTTCATAATAAAAGGGTTTTAGTTATAACACATAAAAATAATCAATCACTTCTTATTTTACTTCGTATATTTCAATAATTCCATCCATTGAATCCTTAATCTCTTTGAATAATTCTTCTTTGTTATCGTGGTCTTTGATTTCTACTTTCATATTGTAAACTTCTGTATTGGAATTTGGTGAGGTCCTCGCCTCTCCTAAAGTGTAGGCAAAGGAAAAACTAGACTTTATGGTTATATTTTTCAAAAAAGAAATTTTAGACAAATCCTTTTCATTGAATCGCTTTAGGTCTGCTAAGTCCTTAAAGTGCATCGTAACTTTCAAAGAATTAGTGGTTGTTTCCAACTCTTTTTCAACCGACTCCGTTGACGTTTGTGCCGTAGCCAATAAACCAGTCAACAGAAAAAGAGCAGTAACAAATATATTTTTCATAATAAAGGGTTTTGTGAATTAATGATGCAGCAAAGGTAGGATGCTTCTAGGTTAATCATTCTTGATTTAAGGTTAATTAAGGTTAATGAAAACTAGAGCTAAGAATAGAATTCTTTATTTTTGAACTATGGAAAAAATTCAATCCAAAAATAATATCGCCTTGGCATTAATGAGTTGTAGCTTATTATGTTTAGGCATTTTTTTAGCTGTTTGGCTACAAGGTTTGTATCAAGAAGAAGTGGAAAGGCTACAAGAAAAGAGTAGTTTTATTTTTATTAATTCGTTACAAAAGGCAGAATCGTCCCTTTTACGAGCCGAATTATTATCAGCTGTTGAAGGAATTGAAACAGTAATAGGCGATTCCATTAAATTAGATATTTCTTCTTTTAAAATCAATATGGAAGACGAGGAGGAAAACAAAACAACAATTTACGAGAAATATGATTCCTTAGGTATTAACCTTGAAACTAAAGTTGAAATTAGATATGGAGGAGCACCTCAAAATATTAAGCATAAAAAAACCTTAGGCAATATAGCAACTTGGATAGTGCAAGAAAATGATTCGATTCCTTTCGATTCCTTATCTATCACTTTTAAAGATTCTTTTTTGACCGCTTCTCTCAAAAATATCATTCAAGATGTTCCAAAAATGAAAGAATTGCCAAATGAGTTTCGAGTCATCAAAATTAAAGATAGTATTGATCCAATAAAATCCATTATTTCTGAAGTCTATAAAGACCATGATAGTGGCGACCAATTCGCCCTAGCATTTGACAAACCAGATGGCTATATTTTCAATAAAATAATCCCCGAAATTCTGTTTTCTTTATTTTTATTTACCATCACTACCCTAGCCTTCTTCTTTATTTATAAAAATCTAAGAGATCAACAACGATTAACAGAGGTAAAAAATGACCTAATTGCCAATATTACGCACGAATTAAAAACACCGATTGCGACCGTTGGTGTCGCGATAGAAGCCCTACTAAATTTTGGGGCATTAGACAATCCCAAACGAACCAAAGAATATTTAGGAATATCTCAACAAGAACTCAATCGACTATCCATTTTGGTAGATAAAGTCTTAAATACTTCGCTATTTGAAAAAGGCGATATTCCTTTAAAATCAGAACCTATTAATCTTAAATTATTGGTACAGGGGGTTTTAAATTCTATGAAATTACAATTTCAAAATAAAGAGGCTATTATTAATTTTGATAGTACAGGCGACGATTTTGTTATCAATGGCGACAAAATTCATCTAACTAGTGTCATTTATAATCTAGTTGATAACGCTTTAAAATATAGTCCTTTATCGCCAAAATTAAATATCAACCTCAAAGAAAAAGCAGGTGCAGTCATTTTTCAAGTAAAGGATAATGGATTGGGGATTGCCAAAGAATTTCAAGACAAAATATTCGATAAATTCTTTAGAGTACCTACAGGCAATGCCCATAATATCAAAGGACATGGTTTAGGACTAAATTATGTTAAAAAAGTGATTGAAAAACATGGTGGGCAAATTGCCGTTCATAGTGTGCATGGACAAGGCACAGAATTTATTATTTCGTTACCAAATTAACCAATGAGTCCTTTTTGCCTCGTTGTCTTGTAACCTCATTACCTTTTCACCTCATTACCTCATCAAAAATGTCCCTAGCAAAAATATTATACGTAGAAGACGAACCGTTCTTAGGAAAGATTGTCAAAGAAAGTTTGGAAAGTAGAAATTACGAAGTAAAAATGGTGGTAGATGGCGCTTTAGTTTTAGCTGCTTACGAAGAATGGCAGCCTGATATTTGTGTACTAGATGTGATGTTACCCAATAAAGATGGATTTACGGTTGGGAAAGAAATTAGGGCATTAAATGCGACGATGCCGATTATTTTCTTGACCGCTAAAAATCAGACCAATGACTTGTTAGAAGGCTTTAAATCGGGCGGGAATGATTATATCAAAAAGCCATTTTCTATGGAAGAATTAATCGTCCGAGTCCAGAATTTGTTAAATTTGATGGAACATACCGCGCCGCAAACGGATACAGATAAAATAACTATTGGTCAATATATTTTTTATCCCTTAAAATATCAGTTAGTTCATAATCAAGAGGTACAAAAATTATCTTACAGAGAGGCAGAACTCTTTAAAATTTTCACCAGCAATCAAAATAAAGCCATCAATCGAAAAGAAATTTTATTAAAAATATGGGGCGATGATTCTTATTTCAACTCTAGAAATTTGGATGTATATATTAAAAAATTAAGGAATTATCTACAAGCAGACCCTGCTTTGAAGATTGTTACCTTGAAAGGAATTGGGTATCATTTCTCGGTAGCATAGTATTAATCGGGTATAATTGGAATTTGTCCCCGATGTACCGTAGATACCTAAGTTAGGTAGCAATTTTTAGTTTAAAACCGAACATTCACATATAAAATATCGTAATGTAAATTATACTGATTTTAATCTCTTTACATTTTACACTATGATTTATCCCTCAATAAAAAAAAGCAGAGCTCTTTTAGGTATCCTTAGCTTACTTTGCGCAACGCTTTCTGCACAAGTAGCATTTCAGGAAACCAGTTTTTCCAATGCCCAAATAATTATTGAAGCAGAGGGCCTTCCTTACATTATTTACTTTTATGGTGAATGGTGTCCTTCCTGCCAATTAATGGAGGAAACGACCTTTAAAGACAAAAAAATTAACAAGCGAATTGAGGAGAATTATGTGGTCTTTAAGGTAAATGCAGATAGTGAGCGAGGCAAGGAATGGATGGCCATTTATGGGATAAAAAGTGTGCCAGCTACCCTTTTCTATAATAAAGACAGTTACTTATTAAATAAATTAGAGTCTCCAATTACCGCTATTGATTTCCTAAAAATAACCGCCGATTTAGGAAAAACATCGGGTAAACCGATAGCAGCAAGTCCACATCTCATTAAAAAAGGTGTTACCTCAACGCAAGTTTCTAAAAAAAGAACCGTCAATAGAACGCCAAAAAGACCATTGGAAAAAGATGATTTATCGACCATTATTGCTGCTATAGATGCGGAAATACAAGGATTAAAAGGACTGATGAGAGGTTCAGAAAAATTAATCCCTGCTACAAATACCTTGAACACCTTTCCTCAAAATAATAATTTAACTGCCAAGGGGGGAAGTGCTGTGTCGAATAACGTTGCTTACCCTTCTATAGAAATATTGACTAGTCAAATTGCTGCTTGTAAATCCTTATTAAGTGGACATAAAAATATTCAACGCTTGGTGGATATTCTAGAAGACTATAAACTATTATTACGCGCTACCCCACAAAAGCAAATGGCAAAAAAAGCGGTTGTTATAACGACTCCCTCTAAACAAACGACCACAAAAGTAAGGGTAGTAACCACACCATACAAAACTTCCAAACAAAAAGTCGTTGCAAAAAAAGTAAGTAATTACCAAAGATTATATACTACTAATCAACAGATTATCAAGTATTTAAAGTTAGCTCCGCCCGTAAAAAAAGGCAACCAATTTATCGTACAAATTGGACAATATCAGAATGTTAGAAATGCCGAAAGATTGGTACAAAACATCCAAGATAAATATGATTATCCAATTAAGGTGGATATTCAGAAAAAGGGAGATAGGCCCGTACAAGTGGTTTATTTAGGCGAATTTAAAACAAAGGAAGAAGCGATTGCCGCAAATGAAAACCTAAAATGGATTAATAGAAAAGGAGTAGTCAAACAATTTTAGTAAATTTGACCTTTTTGAAAATAAGCGTTATTACTTAGTAAAGGGCGAAAGGCAAAGGGTAGATGCAGAACAAAAAATAGTTTTTTATTACTAAAAAAGAAGACTAAAAGATACATTCTGATGAGTTGAATCTCTTCGCCCTTTGCCCTCTAATCACAAATAACATCTAAAGGTCAATATGGAATTTGATAAAATAGTTAAAAAATGCCGTCAATTGGCTTATGAAGGCAAAGACTACGAAGCAATCATCGCTGCTATCCCTTATACCTCATTTCCTCCAAGTCAACAAAAAGAAATTCGTTCTTTAATCGACGATTTTATTGTGCAATATACGCTTGCCGAACAAGTGAAGAGTAAATATACGACTCAAATAATGCTTGGTGGCGTAGCGCTTTTATTGGGTATTTTCATTCTATTGTTCACCTATTTTAGGCAAGAGTCAAGTTATGGCATTGGTTTAGCCGCATGTTTGATTGGGCTTTATGTCATTAAAAAAGGGTACGATCAATACAAACAGCCGATTGATTTTCAAGATATTGCTCCTGAAAAAGATTCTAAGTTTCGGCGGTATTAGATAATTTATAAACATAAGTTCCGCTTAGAAACACTCCAATTTTAGCATAAATTCCTTTGAAAGAATCAGACAAAAGACATCTGCTATTAATTTCTCTCGGTAATTTTCAATGCTTCCTACTGCTCCAAATTTAAATTTTGGTATAAGAATTGCACGTATATAAAAAATGTCTCGAAACAGACAATCTCCCCTCCCTAGTAACTGTAAAGCTCCCTCCATCAAAAAAATTTCGAATGTGTTATTTTAGACAATCGCTATTGCCTTTAATTGGCCTATTATTACTTACGATAGGTTGTAAAAAAGAGCAAACAACAACAGCTACCAATTTGGAGTTAGATACCCAAATTGATGAATTATTAAATCTCGCATCCAATAATCAAGGCAGGGAATATTTTACACTTCCTGAAAGCGATGATTATTTAAAGATTCCCAATGATCCAAACAATCCGATTACTAAGGAAAAAGTGGAATTGGGGAAATTATTATACCACGAAACGGGGCTTGCCATCAATCCTAAAAGTCCCATTAGCAAAAATACTTATTCTTGTGCTTCTTGTCATTTTGCAGCTGCAGGTTTTCAAGCAGGTCGTTTTCAAGGGATAGCCGAAGGAGGCATTGGTTTTGGTATCAACGGGGAAGGCAGAATGAAAGGTAGTTTATATCATGGTGATTCTTTAGACGTTCAACCTATTCGTTCTCCCACTACGCTACATGTCGCTTACCAGAAAGTGATGCTTTGGAATGGACAATTTGGAGCTACAGGTGTCAATGCCAATACGGGAGATGCTTGGGTATATGGCACACCAATAGAGACGAATTTTTTAGGGTTTGAAGGAACAGAAACCCAAGCCATTGCAGGTTTACAAGTACATAGAATGGGGATGGAAGACAATTTCCTAACAACTTATGGCTATAAGCCTTTATTCAATGCCGCCTTTCCAGATGTAGCGGAAGAAGATCGGTATAATAAAATACAAGCAGGATTAGCCATTGCAGCTTATGAGCGTACTTTATTAGCCAATCAATCTCCTTTTCAAAAATGGTTAAAAGGCGATGCCAATGCTATGTCTGCTGCCGAAAAAGAAGGGGCTATTTTATTTTTTGGTAAAGCAGAATGTGTCAATTGTCACACTGGTCCAGCTTTAAACAAAATGGATTTTTCGGCAATTGGCCTGATGGATTTAGTCCAAGTGAGTCATGAATCTTTTAAAGTGAGTATGACGGACAAAGAACGATTAGGAAGAGGAGGCTTTACTGGAAAAGAGGAAGATATGTACAAATTTAAAGTACCTCAATTATACAATTTAAAGGATTCTCCTTTTTATGGACACGGTAGTAGTTTATATAGTGTAAAAGAGGTCATAGATTATAAAAATGCAGGAATCAAAGAAAATGCAGCCGTTCCAGATGAAAAACTAGATCCTGAATTTAAACCCTTAGATTTAACAGAAACAGAAGTACAATTGATCACTACTTTTATCGAAAATGCTTTGCATGATGATCAATTGCATCGCTATGTGCCTGAGCGAGTACTTTCTGGTTATTGCTTTCCATTTAATGATCCATTAGCCAATAATCAAATGGGTTGTAATTAGAGACTGGTCTTAAAATTTGTATAAGCGCCTAATCAAGTCACATTTCATAATTTAACCTTCCCATGAAGAAAAAAGGCATTTATCTGACTAGTCTATTATGCTTTATTTTAATAGCTTGTCAAAAAGAAAATACTCAAGTTGACATCAATTTAGATAGTCAATTAGATGAGTTATTAGATATAATGTCTAATAATCAAGGAAGAGCTTTTTTCATACTACCTGATAGCGATGATTACGGAAAAATACCAACCGATCCAAAAAACCCTATAAATCCTGAAAAGGTAAATTTAGGTAAATTATTATTTCATGAAACGGGTTTATCTATTAATCCGCATAATCTGATTAGCAAGAATACTTACTCTTGCGCTTCTTGTCATTTTGCAGGGGCTGGTTTTCAATCAGGTTTGGCACAAGGTATTGCAGATGGTGGAATTGGATTCGGCAATAACGGCGAAGGACGAATGAAAGGTAGTCTTTATCGAGGAGATGAAATTGATGTTTGTAAAATTAGAACGCCTACCGTTTTAAATGTCACTTACCAAGAAGTGGTTTTCTGGAGTGGCTTATTTGGAGGCGTTGGGATGAATGAAGACACCAAAAGTTCATGGGTGGCAGGTCCAGCAGAAGCCAATCACCTGGGTTTTGAAGGAACGGAGACGCAGGCTATAGCAGGTTTGATTGGACATAGATTAGGAGTTGAAGATGCTTTCTTAGAAAAATATGGTTACAAACCGCTATTCGATGCAGCTTTTCCACATGAAGCACAAGAAAGTAGGTATGATGGGATTAGTGCAGGCTTAGCAATCGCAGCTTATGAACGTACTATTTTAGCCAATCAAGCACCATTTCAAAAATGGTTAAAGGGGGCATCTAATGCAATGACTCAACAACAAAAAGAAGGCGCAATTCTTTTCTTTGGGAAAGCAGAATGTGCGACTTGTCATACTGGTCCTGCCTTGAATAAAATGGATTTTGAAGCCATCGGCCTAAAAGATATGGCACAATCTGGTCACCCAACTTTTAATGTCTCTATCAATGATAATGAACGATTGGGCAGAGGTGGTTTTACTGGCAATACAGCAGATAATTATAAATTTAAAATTCCTCAGCTCTATAATTTAAAAGACTCTCCCTTTTATGGACATGGTAGTAGTTTTAGCACCATCCAAGATATTATTGCTTATAAAAATACAGGAACAAAAGAAAACGGAAATGTGCCAGATCAATATTTGTCACCCGATTTCAAGCCGCTCGGTTTAACTGAAGGAGAAATACAATCTATTACTGAATTTATAACAAATGGGCTCTATGATGATAATCTAGAACGGTATACACCTAATAGCATTTTGTCTGGTTATTGTTTTCCTTTTAATGATCCATTGGCTCGCAATCAAATGGGTTGTGATTAATAATTAGAAAGGTAGTTCAATGCAAAATCATCAAGTTCGGATAGGTTTAACTCATCCAGTTCCCTTATTTATTTTCATTTTTTCAACTCAAAAAGTTTTAAATATAATTTTTGTTTTTTAGCATCAAAAAATCATAAATATTTGATATTCAATTAATTAAGACAATAAAATATACAAACTCAAATCGTACCCCAAAGTAATTAAGTATTAGTTTAAAATATTTTTACATTTTTTGTTTTAAATATTTTAATTTTTAAAACTTTTTGATTTATATTTGTCGAGTAATAATTTTATCACTTTTTTTAAACTAGACAAATATGTATAGAGTAACCAAATTTGATATTCCTACCACAACTCCATTAAAATCAATTGCTTTTTATAATCAAGTCTTTGGATGGACATTTCAACCATCTACCAATCAAAAAAAATGGACAGCTTGTGTAGAATCTTCCGAACATCAAGTATTCGGCAATCCTTTTTTAAGAAAAGCCAAATCTGCTCAATCCCTAACCAATGCGATTGAAGTTAGAAATGTTGAAAGAACCTTAACAAATATCAAAAAGGAAGGTGGTGAAGTGATTGTTCCTAAATTTCCAGTTCCAGGTATCGGGTGGATGGCTTATTTTAAGGATTTAGAGCAGAATATCTTTGGTGTTATGCAAACGGATAAGGCAGCAGCTTAAATAGAGTTTGATTCATTTTGGTATGAATGCTTTGATTTTTTATAAAGTTAGTGCTTTATATTAACCAAATGCCTATTATTAGCGTTATAATTAGTAGTGCTTATTCTAAAAGTTTCCGATTGGCAGCCCATAAACCGCTTGCCGTGAACTGTAAACCGAATAAAATCTTTTATAGTAGACCGCTTCATACCAAACCCCGTCAATGATAAAAATAATAGAATGCCCAAGAGATGCAATGCAAGGGCTCAAAGAATTTATCCCAACTGAAGTCAAAGCCGCTTATATTAATCAATTATTAAAAGTTGGTTTTGACTCTATAGATTTTGGCAGTTTTGTTTCGCCAAAAGCCATTCCACAAATGAAGGATACGGCGAAGGTATTGAATTTACTAAATTTAGAAAAAACGACTTCCAAACTATCGGCTATTGTTGCCAACAAAAGGGGGGCTATTGATGCTTGTCAATTTGAAGAAATTGCTTATTTAGGCTATCCATTTTCTATCTCTGAGACCTTTCAAATTAGGAATACCAATGCCACCATTGAAGAATCCTTAGTAAGAGTACAAACTATCCAAGAACTCTGTCTGATAAATAACAAAAAACTCAATGTTTATATTTCAATGGGTTTTGGCAATCCCTACGGCGATGAATGGAATGTAGAAATTGTACACAAATGGGTAAGCAAATTGGTCGATATGGGCATTCATGTATTTTCCTTATCTGATACGATTGGCGTTTCCAATCCAGATAATATTAGTTATTTGTTTACTAATTTAATCCCACTTTTTCCAAATGTCGAGTTTGGGGCTCATTTACACACTCCACCGCATAATTGGAAAGAAAAAGTAGCCGCTGCTTATTTAAGTGGTTGCCGAAGATTTGATGCCGCCATTAAAGGTTTTGGAGGTTGCCCAATGGCCAAAGATGATTTGACAGGTAATATGGCGACGGAGAATGTCCTACATTTTTTTGATGAAGTCAATGTCGAATTAGGACTCGACCGTTATGCTTTTAATATAGGGTATCGGCAATCTGCTGAGGTTTTTCCCTTACACTAATCTTCTGTCTAAAAGTCAATTTTATTAGCGTAATTGACATTTTCAGTCTTATAAAATCCTAACTTAAAACCTGTATATTTTGGGCCACCTCGTCCCTAAGAAATTGAAAATAAAAATAGTATTCCTCACTATCTTTCAATTTTAGATTGAAAATTATGATATTTGCGCCGAATTTGAAGTTTGGAACAAATTAAATCAATTAATGTATCGTCGGAATAGCAAAATCATTATAGCCATCGTTATTGTCATCACGGCAGTACAACTATTTCGTTTTCAGGACATTAAGTTCGATTATGATTTAACAAAATTCTTTCCAGTCAATAGTCCTGAAACTGATTTTTTCATGGATTATAGTGAAAAATATGCTTGGGACGATGACTTTGTTTTAATAGGTTTATATAATGAAGCAGGAATTTTTCAACAAGATTTTTTACAAAAGATAGATAGCCTAAGTAAAGAATTACGCAAGTTAGATGAAATCACCTCCGTTTACTCTCCTACAACCGTTAACATTTTACGGAAAACACCTTTCTCTAGTGGGGTCATTACCAAACCCTATATTACGATTAACCAACCTGAAAGATACGCAACAGATAGCGCACGTATTTATAGACACCATGAACTAGTAGATAGATTATTTGCTAAAGATGGTAAATCCGTTGGGATTATTTTGGGGCAAAAACCTAAATTGGGTGTAGAAGGTTGCCAAGGTTTAGTCGATAAAGTAGATGATTTGATCAACGAGATTGGTTTTACAGAAGCGCATTATGCGGGTAAATGTTTTAGTCAAACAGCTTATACTTCCCTAGTACAAAGCGAAGTGTTGTTGTTTGTGGGGTCGTCTGTTATTATGATCATCTTTTTCTTATTCCTCAGTTATCGAAAACTATGGAGTATCTGGATGCCTTTATTGGTCATTATTATTACAGTTATTTGGGCAATGGGTACCATGATTTGGGCGGGAGAGTCTATTAATTTCATTTCTAATATCATCCCGACAATTCTAATGATTATTGGGATTTCCAATGTCATCCACCTCTTCACTAAATATCGTTTATTAATTCGGAAAGGGGTTGAAAAAATGGAGGCGCTACACACTTCCATTCGAGAAGTTGGTTTTGCTACTATATTCACTTCTTTAACAACTATTTTAAGTTTCTTAACCTTAACGACTTCCGATGTTGATCCATTGGTTAAATTAGGAATATACGCTTCTTTGGGGCTAGTCTTTGCTTTTATACTGACCTATACCCTATTCCCTGCTATGCTTATTTTGTATAAACCTGCCTATACTTTAGCACCAGAACAATTGAAAGAAGTTTGGCAGCCTTTCTTGTATAATATATTCTTGTGGGTCAAAAAACATCCTAAGTCCATTATATTTGGTTCTTTTCTAATTACTGCTCTGAGTATTTATGGAATGAGTCTCCTAAGAATAAATAACCACTTAGTTGAGGATTTAAAAAATATGGATGCAGGTCGAGTCGCTACTGGGTTCTTTGAAGAACGATTTTCTGGTACTCGACAATATGAATTAGCTTTAAGCTTAAAAGATAGTACGAAAAGTATTTTTGATAAAGAGGTTTTATTGGGGATGGAACAGGTAGAAAGTTTTATGGAAACCGAATTTGGTAATAATTATTGGTTTAGTCCTGTTAGTGTGATTAAAGCCAGTAATAGAATTGACCACGGAGGAAATGAGTCTTATTATAAAATTCCTAAAACCCAACGAAAGATCAATAAACTCGTCAAGGAAATAAAGAAAAACTCCAAACGAACTGCTAACTTCCCAACCGTCTATACACCTGATGAACGAAATGCTCGATTATCGGGTAAAATTGCAGATATTGGCAGTTATGAAGCAAGGATTAGAAATGGACATTTGGATGAATTCATGGCTGCTCAAAAGTTAACCGACCTTTTCGATTATAAATATACAGGGTCCGTCCATTTAAATGATTTGAATGGCTATAATGTTGCCTTTAATGTTTTAAATGGCTTGTTATTCTGTGTAGCCTTTATTATGATTTTGGTTGGCATAATGTTCCGTTCGGTAAAAATGTCTATCATTGGGATGATTTCCAATGTCCTGCCCTTATTAATCATTGCAGGCATTATGGGCTACATGGGCATTGATATTAAAATTCCAACGGCTATTATATTTATCCTTTCCTTTGGTATTGCAGTAGACGATTCCATTCACTTTCTGAGTACCTTCCGATTAGAATTAAATAAAGGCAAAAAAGTAGAAGAATCTATTCGAAATACTTTTTTAACTACTGGAAAAGCCATTATTGTCACTTCTTTAATTTTATCTGGAGGCTTTTTAACGCTTGCCCTCTCTTCATTCTCTGGCACTTTTTACATCGGCTTCTTTACCAGTCTCTGCTTAATTTTTGCCGTTACCGCAGATTTGATTTTATTACCTGCTTTAATTTTATTATTTTATAAAAAATAGAATTATCTCCTTAGCCATCGTAATTACCCATCCTTTTATTAGGTTTTTAATCAAATAAGGTAGTAAATTTGCCTTTCCTATAAAAATACTTACCAAATTTATAAAACGGTTGACGTTCATCGGTATACGGTTAACAGTTAATCTATATAATTTTTAAAAACTAAAATCTACTCAAAAGTGGCAGGTAAAACGTTATTCGACAAGATTTGGGATTCCCACGTAGTGCAAGAAATCCCTGATGGTCCATCGGTACTATATATTGACCGACATTTAATTCATGAAGTAACTAGTCCACAAGCTTTTAACGGACTTGGGAGAAGAGGATTGAGCGTCATGCGTCCAAAGCAAACAGTAGCTACGCCTGACCATAATGTACCAACGATCAATCAAGATAAGCCAATTGAGGATAAATTATCTAAATTCCAAGTTGATACTTTAACCGAAAATTGCGAAAAATACGGTATTGATTTGTATGGCTTAAATACCGAATATCAAGGTGTTGTCCACGTAATGGGGCCACAATTAGGGGTTACTCAGCCTGGTATGACCATCGTTTGTGGTGACAGCCACACCTCTACCCATGGCGCTTTTGGCTGTATCGCTTTTGGTATTGGAACGAGTGAAGTAGAAATGGTTTTGGCAACCCAATGCATTATGCAGCCTAAGCCAAAGAAGATGCGGATCAATGTCAACGGGCAATTAAAACCTAATGTATCTCCGAAAGATGTTATTTTATACATCATTTCGAAAATGACTGCCGCAGGTGGCACAGGTTATTTTGTGGAATATGCAGGTAATGTTTTCCGTGAAATGTCTATGGAAGGTCGAATGACCGTTTGTAACATGAGTATTGAAATGGGTGCTAGAGGTGGATTAATTTCTCCTGATTTAAAAACTTTTGAGTTTGTAAAAGGGAAAAAATATTCGCCTAAAGGAGCAGACTACGATAAAGCCCTAGAAAAATGGGCGACGCTTTTTACAGACGAGGATGCCGTATTTGACAGGGAAGAACATTTTGATGCATCAGATATCGAACCAATGATTACTTTTGGTACAAACCCAGGAATGGGTGTAAAGATCACAGGTAAAATTCCTGAATTAAGTAGCATTGCTGGTTCAGAACAACCTTCTTTCCAAAAGTCTATGAATTATATGGGTTTCCAAGCAGGAGACAC
Source organism: Saprospiraceae bacterium (assembly GCA_965277445.1). Classification (GTDB taxonomy): domain Bacteria; phylum Bacteroidota; class Bacteroidia; order Chitinophagales; family Saprospiraceae; genus JAFMDF01. Next base: position 3,416,746 of record CBDICY010000013.1, read on the forward strand.
CATGATTGGCAAACAAGTCGATTATGTATTCATCGGTAGTTGTACCAATGGTCGGATTGAAGATTTGAGAGTCGTCGCTGACTATGTTAAAGGCAAACAAAAAGCGGAAAATGTAACGGCTTGGATTGTACCTGGTTCGAAAGAAGTAGAAAGACAAGCCATTGCAGAAGGAATCGTAGAAGTTTTAGAAGCAGCTGGTTTCAAAATGCGTCAGCCGGGTTGTTCTGCGTGTTTAGCGATGAATGATGATAAAATTCCTGCTGGCAAATATGCCGTTTCTACCTCGAATAGAAACTTTGAAGGTCGGCAAGGGCCAGGTTCTAGAACGATGTTGGCAAGTCCATTGACCGCAGCTGCCGTTGCCGTTGCAGGGAAAGTGGTTGACCCGAGAGGCGTTGCTGTTCCAGCTTAATTTGAAGTCAAAATTTAAAATTATAAATCTAAAATTTAAAAGTGTAACCTTAGTAATTGTTTCAAGCTTAACCGTGTAAATGAGCTTTCAACTTTTCAATTTTGCCTTTTGAATTTTACATTTCAGATTAAAAATATAGGTTTTCGTGAATCGTTTGACAAAACCGTCAACCGTGAACCGTCAACCCAAAACCGTTTAAAATGCCAGTAGCAAAATTTGAACAATTAACCTCCACAGCGGTGCCTTTACCGATTGAAAATGTGGATACGGACCAAATCATCCCTGCAAGATTCTTGAAAGCTACCACAAGAGAAGGATTTGGGGACAATTTATTTAGAGATTGGAGATATGATAAAAATGACCAGCCGATTGCTGATTTTGTTTTAAACAATCCAATTTATAGTGGAGAGATTTTAGTCGGTGGTAAAAACTTTGGTTGTGGATCAAGTAGAGAACATGCCGCATGGGCAGTAGGAGGCGCAGGATTTAAAGTTGTCGTTTCTAGTTTCTTTGCAGATATTTTCAAGGGTAATGCATTGAACAATGGGATTTTACCCATTACGGTAAGTGATGAATTCTTAGCAACTATTTTTTCAGAAATAGAAGGAAACCCTAAAGCTGAATTTAAGGTAGATTTAGAAAATCAAACTTTTACCATTGTATCAAGTGGCGCCAGCGTTCCTTTCGATATCAATGGCTATAAAAAAGAATGTATGTTAAACGGATATGATGATATTGATTATCTGTTGAATATCAAAGATAAAATTCAGGCTTTTGAATTAGCAAGATAATGAGTTTATGGGGTAATGAGTTAATGAGGTTGGAACGACTTCTTTGACTCATTACCTTATTCACCTCGTCACCTTATAAACTTCCTTCATGAAAATCACAATTTTAGATACGACCTTACGGGACGGAGAGCAAACTTCAGGTGTTTCTTTTACGGCTAGTGAGAAATTACACATGGCCAAATTATTATTAGAAGAACTGAAAGTAGACAGGATTGAAATTGCCTCCGCAGGTGTATCTGAAGGAGAAAAAGAAGGAGCCAAAAAAATTCTGAATTGGGCGGCTGAAAATGGCTATCAACATCAAGTCGAAATTTTAGGTTTCGTTGATAAGACCCGTTCGCTTGAATGGATTGAGGGCGTTGGTGGCAAAGTGATTAATTTATTATGTAAAGGCTCTGCAAAGCATTGTGAAAAGCAATTGCGCAAAACGCCAGAACAGCACGTTGTAGATATCAAAGAAGTAATCGAACATGCTAAAGAAAAAGGAATCACAGTTAATATCTATTTAGAAGATTGGTCGAATGGCATGAAAACTTCGCCTGAATATGTTTTCCAAATAGTAGAAAGCTTACGCAACGAAGGCATTAATCGGTTTATGCTTCCTGATACTTTGGGTATTCTAAATCCTGAACAAAGTTACCTCTACTCTAGAGAAATGATTCAACGGTTTCCTCGGCTACATTTTGATTTTCATGCACATAATGATTACGATTTGGCAACCGCCAATGTCTATTCTGCTATCCAAGCAGGGATGGATTGCATTCATTGTACGATGAATGGTTTAGGAGAACGAGCAGGCAATGTTCCCTTATCGAGCGTGGTGGGGGTAGTCAATGACCATTTAAAAGAACATACGATTAGTATTGACGAAAGTAAATTATTTTCCGTTAGTAAAATTGTGGAATCCTTTTCTGGCATTCGCATTCCTGGTAATAAGCCAATTATTGGTGGATTTGTCTTTACCCAAACAAGCGGGATTCATGCAGATGGAGACAATAAAGATAATTTGTACCATAATGAGTTAAAACCTCAGCGATTCAATAGAAAACACGAATATGCGTTGGGTAAATTAGCTGGAAAAGCAAGTATCAAGAAAAATTTAGAGGAATTAGGCATCGAATTAGATGTTGATTCTATGAAGAAAGTTACCAAGCGAATTAACGAGTTGGGAGACAGAAAACAAATGGTGACCAAAGAAGACTTGCCATATATTATTTCCGATGTTTTAAAAAGTGAGCAGATAGAGCAAAAAATTAAGATTAAAAATTATGCCTTATCTGTAGCCGCTGGATTGCAATCCGTCGCTACTTTAAGCATAGAAATTGGTAAAAAAACCTACGAAGAAACTGCTGCTGGTGATGGACAATATGATGCTTTTATGAATGCCTTATATCGAATTTACGATAAACTAAGCAAGCCCTACCCTACCCTTATTGATTATAATGTAACGATTCCTCCAGGTGGACGAACAGATGCACTTTGCCATACGACCATTACTTGGAAGTTAAATGGAAAACAATTTAAGACGAACGGTCTAGATAGTGACCAAGCGATTGCAGCCATTAAAGCAACTATTAAGATGTTGAATGTAATTGAATTAGAAAGTACTGCTACTACTAGAGAGAATGGGCAAAATGGGAAGGTTTAAATTTTTAATAAAAATGAGGTCTTGTCGTTTAAATAATTTTGTTTGATAGAGATTTTGTATCGACGAATCCATTCATCGCTCATATATTGATTGCGTCGAATTAATTCGACGGTACAAAAAAATGGAGCACATAAATGTACTCCATCATTTTCTTGCCTCTTTTTTTGACTTAAAGAAACTAATTTTTCAAAAATAATACATTCCAAATAGTCAGTCAGTAGAGAGACTAATTGCATTTGTAAGGCGTGTTTACAAACTCAAATTTCACTATAATATATAGTCAAAAAGATAGTTTTAATGTTGATTATCATCGGTTTTAGCTTCTGCTTTTAATTCCCGCTCCAATTCTTCCATCATCACAAAATCAATGGACTCTTGAATAGTTGGAATAATTTCCAGCACAGAATCTAGTCTAGAAATTTCAATCAATTTTTTAACAGAAGGATGATCAATTCCAGTTATCACAAAAGAACCAAAACCTTTCCAAAGTCGGTTCGCTGTTAAGATCGAACTCAATCCAGAAGAGTCAATAAACTTGACATTTGAGACATCTAAAATAAAATTACTGATACCTTCATTTCGAGCAATAATAAATTCTGACTTCAATAAAGGTGCCATAATAGAATTTAAATTCTCTTCGAGCAACGAAAAAACAGTATACTGCTCGTTTTTATCTATGCTAAATTTCATAATAAGTTAGTTTTGTAAGCTAGTGTTTCAATACAGTCGAAATACTGATTTTGGTTATTAAAATTGCAAATCACAAGATAGTTAATATTAGTTAAAATACTAAAATATGTGGCACAAATGTAATTAATAAGGTTTCAATAAAAAATTTTTCTTTAATAAGATTATGCCGCCTATTTGTCAGGAAAACTTTTAGGAACCTGTCAAAATGTACTAAAAAAGGACGTAAATCACAAATGGCACTATTTTTTCCCTTAAAAAATCAGTTCTATTAAAAAGAGTAATGAATTTTACAGATTATCATTTTAATAAAAACTATACTAATTACTTTATTAAGATAATTAAAATACTAAAAAGTCACATTTTATAAAAAAATTCTTTTTAGCATCCGTTTTTCCAAAAATTACGGAATAGCATACACATTATTAAGACAAACACCTAGGGGGTACAAAGCCTAATAATAAAATTATATTAAACTAATTTTCCTGTCCATTGTTTTGTACAAAAAGATTGTTTAATATTGTTTTAAAATCTTTGTATTTTTGAATTGAAAAGAGCGGGTTATAGCACCTCAATTTCCAATACCCTCAATTTTTATAAACAGATATACCGAACCTAATCATGAACAGAAAGTTTTCTCCAAAAGTTAAAAAGGTCATAGCCAATAGTCGCAAGGAAGCCCTTCGGTTAGGTCATGATTATATCGGCACCGAGCATTTATTGCTTGGTATAGTTAGAGAGGGAAAGAGCCTTGCAGTAAAAGTGTTTGATTCTCTGGAAGTTAATTCTGATGAATTAATTCAGGTAATTGAAGATTCCATTGAAAGAAGGCCTTCTTTAAATGCTTCTTTGACCATAGAAAATGTTCCGTTAAATAAAGATGCCGAAAGAGTACTAAAGGTTACGTTCTTAGAAGCCAAACGGTTAAAAACGGAAGAAATAAGTACAGAACATTTAGTTTTATCTATTTTAAAACATAGTGATAATCCAGCTTCTCAAGTCTTAGAACAATTCGAGGTTGATTATGATACCTTCAAATCCGAATTGGAATATGTAAGACATGAAGAAGACCTAGTAGATACAGATTTTATGAGCCAAGGTCCTCAAGATTCAGATGATAATTTCGACGAAGAACAAGGTGGTGATTTAGGAGCAGGTGGCAGAGGTGGCAATTACCAAAGAAAGGGTGCTGCAAAATCTCGAACGCCTGTGCTAGACAACTTTGGTCGAGACATTACTAAACTAGCCGAAGAAGGAAAATTAGATCCTATTATCGGTCGCGAAACAGAGATAGAAAGAGTTAGTCAGATATTAAGTAGAAGAAAGAAGAATAATCCAATTTTGATTGGTGAACCAGGTGTTGGTAAAACAGCTATTGTAGAAGGTTTAGCCAGAAGAATTATTCAAAGAAAAGTATCTCGAACGCTTTTTGACAAGCGAATTGTAATGTTAGATTTAGCTGCATTGGTAGCTGGAACTAAATATCGTGGACAATTCGAAGAAAGAATGAAAGCGATTATGAATGAATTGGAAAAATCGAGAGACGTGATCCTTTTCATTGATGAAATCCATACCATTGTGGGAGCAGGTGGCGCTACAGGTTCCTTAGATGCGTCTAACATTTTCAAACCTGCCTTGGCTAGAGGTGAGTTACAATGTATTGGTGCCTCTACCTTAGATGAGTACCGTCAGCACATCGAAAAAGATGGTGCTTTGGATAGAAGATTCCAAAAGGTATTGGTGGAACCGCCAAGCCCAGAAGAAGCAGTACATATTTTACAAAACATCAAGTCTAAATACGAAGAATTCCATAATGTAGTTTATTCGGATAAGGCGATTGAACATTGTGTGAGTTTAAGTACTCGGTACATTAGTGATCGATTCTTACCAGATAAGGCCATTGATGTATTGGATGAAGTTGGTGCAAGAGTACACTTGAAAAACATTCATGTACCGAAGCACATTGAGGAATACGAAAAAGATATTGAAAAAATCAAGGAAGATAAAAATCAGGCCGTTAAAGATCAGCAGTATGAAAGAGCTGCGGACTTACGGGATGATGAGTCTAAATTGATTCGACAATTAGAGATTGCTAAGATTGATTGGGAAGAAGAATCTAAGTCTAAAAAGTATCCTGTTTCAGAAGAAGACATTGCAGAAGTAGTGTCTATGATGACTGGAATTCCTGTGCAGAAAGTCGCTCAAAACGAGAGTAAGAAACTCGTTAAAATGGGAGATGACATCAAGCAAATGGTGATTGGACAAGATGAAGCCATTGTCAAAATTAGTAAAGCGATTCAAAGAAATAGAGTTGGCCTGAAAGATCCATCTAAGCCAATTGGTTCTTTTATCTTTTTAGGGCCTACTGGTGTTGGTAAAACAGAATTGGCAAAAGCATTAGCTCGATATATATTTGACTCAGATGATTCTTTAATTAGAATTGACATGAGCGAATACATGGAAAAATTCTCTATCAGTCGATTAGTGGGAGCCCCTCCAGGATACGTTGGCTACGAAGAAGGTGGACAATTAACGGAGAAGGTTAGAAGAAAACCTTATTCTGTAGTGCTTTTAGATGAGATTGAAAAAGCGCACCCAGATGTCTTTAATATCTTATTGCAAGTATTAGACGATGGACAATTAACGGATGGTTTAGGTAGAAAAGTAGATTTCAAGAATACCTTAATTATTATGACTTCTAACATCGGCGCTCGTCAGTTAAAAGATTTTGGGCAAGGTGTTGGTTTCCAAACTTCAGCAAGAACCAATCAGGCAGATGAACATGCCAAAGGCGTTATTGAAAGTGCTTTGAAACGTACCTTCTCTCCTGAATTTTTAAATAGAATTGATGATGTAGTTGTTTTCAACAGCTTAAATCAAGAAGATATTTTCAAAATTATTGAAATTGCTTTAAAGGATGTAACGAAGCGATTACAAGGAATGGAATATACCTTAACCTTATCTGATGAAGCAAAGAAATTTGTAGCAGAAAAAGGTTTTGATCCACAATTTGGCGCAAGGCCCTTACATAGAGCCATTCAGAAATATTTGGAAGACCCTTTAGCAGAATTTATTCTAAATGAAAATCCAACAGAAGGCAGTACGTTAATCGCAGAAATGACAGAAGAAGGAGATAATATCAAGATTTCCTTAGCTAAAAAAGTGAAGAATGCACAAAAAAAGTAATCAATTGAAAAAACAACAAGTACTTAACAGTCAACCGTTTTTTGGGAAAAATTCCTTTCAATTATTACAAATAATCTAATAAAAACATAAATTAGGGTTGAATCAGTTAATAAAATGCTGGTTCAGCCCTTTTATATTTGGTATAAAATATAATTCTAGTACTTTTACCAGAAATTAACTTTAAACGGGAACTTTTTACTATTTTCAACCATTTAATTAGTAGAATAGTAATCATACTCCTATTCATTTATTCATTAAAATATTAAAAATATTGGCAAGAAGACATCATCGTAGAAATCACAACCAAAAAGAAGAAATCAGATTTAGAATTAATGATTTGATTAAGGTCCCTCAAATCCGATTAGTAGGTGACAATATGGAAGCAGTTAGTGAAGCTGCAGGTAAACCAGTAGAAGCAGACGTATTTAATACTAGAGAAGTGAAGAGTTGGGCTAGGAAAATGGACTTAGATTTAGTAGAAATTTCACCAAAAGCAGTCCCTCCTGTTTGTAAAATAATTGATTACAAAAAATTTCTCTACGATCGGAAGAAAAAGCAAAAAGAAATAAAATCCAAAGCAGTAAAAACGGTTGTTAAGGAAATTCGTTTCGGCCCAAATACGGATGACCACGATTTTGAGTTTAAAACAAAACATGCTAAAGGTTTCTTAGAAGAAGGCGCAAAAGTAAAAGCTTACGTTCAATTTAAAGGAAGAACTATTGTTTTTAAAGAACGTGGAGAATTATTATTGCTTAAATTCTTGAAAGAATTAGAAGAATATGGAGCCGCCGAAGCTTTACCTCGAATGGAAGGTCGAAGAATGTCTGTAATGGTTCAACCTAAGAAAAAGAAGAAGAAATAAATTTAGTTATAAATGATAAGTGATGAGTTATGAATGTTCTGTATTCATAACTCATTTATATATCCACTCTATTTAGTAGTTTTAGTTCAAGAGAATCCTTTTCCTCAATTATAACTCATAATTTATAACTCATAACTCTGTTTTGCCCTTTCAACTTTAGTTAAAAGTTCCTATCTTTGCGCACCCATTGGAAAAATGGGTGGCGAATACCACTATTTTATGAATTTATTGGTTAGTTAATCGTCTAAAAAGTTTTGCATAGGCTCAACTTTTCATTTGTATTCAACAATCAATTAAAAAACATTGAAATGCCGAAGATGAAGACCCACTCCAGTGCAAAGAAGCGATTCAAGCGCACAGGATCCGGTAAAATTAAGCGTTTTCAAGCTAACACGTCTCACAGAAAGAGACAGAAGAGTAGAAAAGCTAAGCTTAGAGTAAGAGGTTCAGCACTAGTTCATGTGTCAGACCAAAAGCGAGTAGAAAAGTTACTTTGCTTAAGAGGGTAATTGAAATTATTTTATTGTTAATATTTAGATCATTTCTACTAATTAACAACAAAATAAGAGAGCAATTACATCAAACATTTTTAACTCATCACAGGCCCAAAGCGTTTTCTATTGAAAACCCCTGTTTTGCAAAAAAATTAACACCATGCCACGTTCAGTGAACCATGTTGCGTCGAGAAAAAGACGTAAGAAGATTTTAAAAATGGCGAAAGGTTACTTTGGTGCAAGATCCAAAGTTTACACGGTAGCTAAAAATGCTGTCGAAAAAGGTTTAACGTATGCCTTTAGAGATCGTAGAAACAAAAAAAGAGCTTTTAGAAGATTGTGGATAGCTCGTATTAACGCAGCTGCTAGAACGCACGGATTATCTTATTCTGTGTTCATGCACAAATTAGCTTCTAAAGGCATTCAATTAAATAGAAAGGTTTTGGCAGATATGGCCATGAATGAACCTGATACATTTAAAGCGATTGTAGACGGAGTAAAATAAAGTGTAGAAGCTTTAAAGTCAATAAAAAAGGGAATTTAGCTCAGCTAAGTTCCCTTTTTTTATGTCGTAGAATAGTTTAGTTAAAAGAATAAAAAAGATAAAATTAAAAAAAAATTGAGTCCTCTCGTTTTGGCATTGTTTATGCATATTCTAAAATAGAACAACAAGAATAATATTCTTCAAGGCACATTAAATTAATAGAGAGAGGATCAAATATTGGTAAAGCAATCTGCTATCTAGGGCGATTCAAAATCGTACTATCCTTCCAATTTTTTCTTCCTTTTACATACATTTAAACATCATAATCGAAAATTGATCAAGGTTTTTCCTTGACTAGTGCTCGATTAAAACCTTTGGGTTAAGCGTATTGGTATTATGATAATTAAGGCGATTATAATACTTGCTGCTATTCCAATTAGCTAGTTAGCTATCAATAAAGTTATATCGTATATTTTGATGTATTGTCAAAAATATACTCTGTATCCTTATGAAGCTACTTTAATAGAGTAGTTAAGTAAAACAACTAACCCAGATAGAATCATTAAAGAGAAATTGAATCATTAACTTGTAGTCGGTTGATTACAAGGCCAATACAGCTATGTTCAAAAGAGATATTGCTATGCAATAATTTTGGATTAGACTACTAGGGAATTACGTCTCAGGGTCGGTATTTCGAGAATACGCTTTTGTTATTATCGAGCTTTATCCTGTAGAGGGAATCATATTATTTAAAGGCCAAACAACATAAGTGTATGACACTTACTGTAAAATGCATGCGTCTATGTGAGAGTCGACGCTGCACGTTGCTATTATTATTCATTTTAATTTTAGCAAACAACTCCATCTACGCGGAGGGGACAAAGGAGCTTGCTCCAAATGAATCCGATAGGGTTTATTTGTACCTCAACGGTGAACTCTATAATAGTTTCGGAAGATATGATGGAAATGCCGACCAGAGACTTTTTTTCCACATTGCTGATCCAGACCAAGAACAAGTATTCTTGGGTTTTAGTCAATCCGTATCAAGCGGGCATTTTCCCTGTTCGGGGGCAAATAACATTTCGTTTTTTCGGATCAAATCTCCAAATGGAGATGTGGTCTACCCCACTCTGGGAAACCCAAACGGGCAGATATTAAATGGCACTACTGCCAATATTGCCAATAGAGCCGAAGCAATAGCAGGTCCAAGTCCAATTGCAGGCACTAACGGGTATGATCCCTTCGTTTTTGATCCATCAGGCCTTCCCGCAGGAGATTATTACGTTGAATTTAGTGCTTTTTCAGGTACACCTTCCCCAAGAATTATTACGGCTATAGAAAATTGGGATATTACCGTTGCATCTAAAGATCCTACACCTCAACCTAAACCTGGGCGAGTATTTGCTACCAACTGGGCCTTTTATGCGCCATCCATAGATTGTGATCCAAATACAACTTATGGTTGGTTTGATCGATCATTTAATGGTCGTTGTTATGTGTTATCGCAAGAAGGTTTTGTCAATTTGATCGACTTTCAAGGTTCAGGCTTCCAACCCGCAGCTTTTAATTTATATTTCAATGAGAATGGCGCTAGCAATACTGATACATTAGCAGAAGATAGAAAATCAGCAGTAGGGCTGGGTGAGGCACTAGCTTTACATAAACTATTTCTAAACGACCCAGATTTATTGGTTTACCCTTCAGGAGAATACGGCATACTAAATGAAGTACCAGAGTTACATGTTTGCCAAGAAGAAGGAGATGCTTGTATTTTAATTGAACCAACTAAGCCGGGGCAAATTGAAATATTAGTTGATTTAGATACGAGTAGCGGTGCCTTTATATATGATCCAAATACTAGAGACGTTTTAATTGTCTTTGATATTGAACCAACGTTAAATGAGGCAGCTCCATATCGTCGTTGTGTTCCTTGGGATGGAAAAGATGGATTCGGTACTCCAGTATCAGCTAATAATGATTTGAATATTCAAGTAACTTATCAGCAAGGAATCTATCATATACCATTTTATGATGTTGAATTTTTAATAAATGGTATCCAAACAACCAATATTAGGCCATTGCCTCCTTCTGGTAGTCTAGAAAATAAACTTTATTACGACGATTCTAATATCCCATTCTTACCAGGTAATAATAATAATAAAATTGAATTAAATGGTTGTAATGCTCCTTGTCATGCTTGGACAAATAAGGATTTTGGCAATAAAAACACGATTAATACTTGGTTTTTTGCAGATGAAGCAACTCAATTAAAGAATGAAATACCTAATTGCTTAATTGAAGCACAAACAGATGAGGTTTCCACTCCATTTGAAACACCTGTGTCCATTGAAGTATTAGCAAATGATCTGGGTAATATATTAGATACGTCTTCTGTTGCCATCACCAATCCATCGCCTAATAATGGAACAATTACTATTGGAGATAATGGAGCGATAAATTATTTACCAGCAGATGGATTTATGGGATTAGATTCCTTTGAATATGCCATTTGTTATGATATTCTTCCAATTAATTCGCTGTGTGATATTGCTAAGGTCTATGTTAACGTTGGTTCATCAATAGAAACCAATTGTACGGATGGTATAGACAATGATGGAGATGGAATGACCGATTGTAATGATCCAGATTGTCACCCTACTGCAGTTCCTTTAATTATTCGTAAAGGGGATGATTAGTTAATAAATAAATTTCAACTTCAGTTTCAAACAACCTTCAGCGGGAAATCGAAGATTATAAGCATTAAACCCGATACCAAGCGCCTTTCTTAACTAAAAAAAGCCCTTATTTTTCAAGCGATGAAAAATAAGGGCTTTATATTTAAGCTATTGAAGCTTGTTTGTAAAATAAATGTTTATTCAGCAACTACCACAAACTTAATAACTGTATTGATATCAGGGTGTAAATTAGCTTTAGCTGTATATTCCCCTAATTCTTTTACTTCTTCTGTAACCTCAATCAATCTTCTTTCTACTTCTACTCCTACTTGGTCATTTAAAGCAGCCGCTAATTGAACATTCGTTACGCTACCAAAGATCTTACCACTTGTACCAGCTTTTGCGCCAATCTTAAGGGTAGCAGCTTGAATTTTGTCAGAGATTACTTTATACTCATCGTATCTAGCAGCTCTATCTGCTTCCTCTCTAGCTTTGATCTCATCAATTTTGGCACGGTTCTTAGCATTTGCTACCATCGCCAATTTTTGTGGAATTAAGTAGTTACGACCGTATCCTGCTTTTACAGTAACGATGTCTAACTTTCCTCCAACTTTATCTATATCTTTTAATAATATAATTTCCATTGTTTAATAATTAGTGATTAGTGATTGGTGATTAGTAACTGGTAGTAAACAATGCGAAAACAAATCACAAATCACCAGTCACTAAAAATACCTTACTATTTAAGCAAATCTGTTACATACGGCAATAAAGCTAAATGTCTTGCACGCTTAATTGCTGTAGATACTCGTCTTTGATATTTCAAAGAGTTTCCTGTAATTCTACGAGGTAAAATCTTACCTTGCTCATTCACAAATTGCTCTAAAAATGCGGTATCCTTATAATCAATATGCTTGATACCAAACTTTCTAAATCGGCAATATTTATTTCTCTTTGAACCGATTTTAGGATTACTTAAAAACTTTATATCGTCTCTAGAAGCCATTTCTACTATTTTTTTGGATGAATGAATTATCCTGCGTTATTCTCAGCAGGTTTAGCTTGTGGTTTAGCACCTCCTTTATTTGGTCGACGCTTATTATTTCGGCGCTTGTCTCTTCCTCTGTCCTCTTCTACAGGTTTCTTCTTTCTGACAATTGTTCCGATTTTACCAGCACGCTTATCGTCGTTATATTTTACCCCATACTTGTCTAATTTAACAGACAAAAATCGCAAAATACGCTCGTCTCTACGCATTGCTAATTCTAATTCATCAATGATAGCACCATTCGCTACTTCAAACTCTACACAAGAATAAATTCCTGTATTTCTGTTTCTAATAGGATAAGCTAATTGACGCAATCCAATTTCATTATTGTGTACAATTTTACCAGCTCCTGAGATCTGATCAACGTACTTCTTTGCTGTCGACTTTATTTCATCGTTCGACAGCGTTGGATCTACGATGAAAGTAACTTCATAATTTCTCATTAAATAGAAGTTTATTATTGATTAAAATGTGAAAAAATTCGCTTTTCTCAAAGCGGCTGCAAAAGTACGAAGTTTTTTGGTTTATTACAAACAATATTATTAATCTTAAATCTTAATAAAAAGGTAAGTAATTATTGAGGCCTTGTCTGCTCTAATAAGTTATTCAACAAAGGAATACCCGATTCTAAACGCTCTGCTTTCTGAAAATATTTATAGGCTTTTTGGACATCATTAATTTCCAAAAAGTAAACTCCTAAATTTCGCCACGCATAGGCATTTCTTTCATTCAATACTAATGATTTTTCTACATCTTTTAACCCCTCTTCGAGTAACCCAATTTTAATCCTAGCTAGTCCTCGATTATTATAGGCAAATGCAAAATTAGGATTTCCTTCAATAGCTTTGTCAAAATAAGGAATAGAGGTTTCATATGCTTCTTTCAAAATATAATCGTATCCTCTATTGTTCAACATAATGGGCGTCTCTACAAGTCCATTCAAGTTTGATCTAATTTTAATAAGTCGAATTAATGATTCACCATCATTGTAAATTGTTGAACCATTACTTAAATGTATAGGCACTTTATCAGGATATAAATTGATATAAAAATCAAAAATAGCGGATAGCATAATCGCGAAACTTAATGTTTTTAAAATCCCATGTAAATCGTACGCTACTGCTACATAAAAAGCACTTAAACCTATTACTAAAGAGATCAGTGGACCACCCAAAATAATAATTAATAATTTAAAAAAACTCAAATGGTTATTACTATGACTGCATAAACCTATTTTCCATAAAAAAGGGATGTATTTAAAGAAAATACTTAATCTTCCAATATTTAGAGAAAATGTTTGATTTGATTCACCATAAGAACCAATGTAGACATCAACGTTTTCTCTTGTAAATAAAAGTGCAGGAATAGCATGTCCTAATTCGTGAATAATAACCGTAAATGGTCTTACCAAAAATAATAATAAAAGTATTACAATAACCACTACAAATCCTATCATTTGGTTTATTGTTTATGCTGTTTCAACATTAGCAGCATCTTCTAATCCTAATTCCTGAATACTAACAGCCCGCATCTCTACTTTCCGAATTTTACCAGTAACCGTCATGGGAAATTCATCTGTAAACTTCACATATCGAGGTACTTTATAATGCGCTATTTGACCTTTACAAAAATCTTTTATTTCATCATCAGTACAAGCTACCCCTTCTTTCAATTTGACCCAAGCCATAATTTCTTCTCCAAATCGTTTGTCAGGCACCCCAATTACTTGCACGTCACTTACTTTTGGATGTTGGTATAAAAACTCCTCGATTTCTCTTGGATAGACATTCTCCCCTCCTCGAATCACCATATCTTTAATCCGTCCAACAATATTCAAATATCCTTCTTCATCCATTACCGCCAAATCTCCCGTATGCATCCATCGAGCCGCATCTATCACCGCTTTTGTTTTTTCCTCATCTTCCCAATACCCTAGCATCACACAATACCCTCTAGTGCAGAGTTCTCCTTTCTCCCCTCTTGGTACAACTTGTCCTGTTTCTGGATTAATCACTTTAATTTCAGTATGCGGCAATACTCGTCCAACAGTACTAACCCTTTTATCCAAAGGCGCATCGTGTCTAGTTTGTGTACTAACAGGACTCGTTTCAGTCATACCATAGGCAATTTCGACTTCCTTCATATTCATCATCGTATTCACCTTTTTCATTACCTCAACTGGACAAGGCGATCCAGCCATAATACCTGTTCGCAATGAACTTAAATCATATTTCGCAAAGTTGGGATGTTCTAACTCTGCAATAAACATGGTTGGCACCCCATAAAGCGCCGTTGCCTTTTCTTCTTCTACCGTTCTTAGAACTGCTTCTGGTTCAAATCCCTCTCCCGCATAAATAATAGTTGCTCCTTGTGCCACACAACCTAAGTTCCCCATCACCATCCCAAAACAATGATACAAAGGTACTGGAATCACCAATCTGTCTTTATCTGTAAACCGCATAATTTCGGTTACTAAATAGCCATTATTTAAGATATTATGATGGCTCAAGGTCGCTCCTTTAGGATAACCAGTTGTTCCACTTGTATATTGAATATTAATCGGTTCATCAGCAGAAAGTGTTTGCTGAATCGCAGCCAATTCTGCATTGCTAACAGCTTCTTTTTTACTCAGTAAATCTTCCCAACTATACATCCCAAGAGAAGCCGAACTATGTAGTCGAACGACTGTTTTTAAAGCAGGTAATTTTGCAGATACTAAAGCGCCAGGTTTACAATCCTTCAATTCAGGCGCTAACTCATATAGCATTTCTGTATAGGCAGAAGTCTTAAATTGAGTAGCGGTGATAATACAAACACAACCCGATTGGTTTAAGGCATATTCCAATTCATGTACTCTATAACTCGGATTAATATTCACTTGAATCGCTCCAATTTTACTAGTCGCAAATTGTACAATCGTCCACTCCGCACAATTAGGTGCCCACACGCCGACTCTATCCCTTTTCTTTATACCTATGGCAATCAATGCTCTTGCACAATCATTTATCTTTTCCTGAAATTGTCGATAAGTATATCGGATATTTTGATGTTTCACGATTAACGCTTCATTATCGGGATATTTAGCCACCGTTTGGTCAAGCATATCTCCAATAGTAATGCCTAGTAATGGTTTATCACTAATACCACAAGTATAACTCAGATTCATATTTCGATTTTTTTGTATAAAAGATGGTGGAATTTATAGATAATTCAATAGATTCGCCTAAAATTAAGCTTAATATTGCTAAAAAAAGAACAAATTGAGTTTATAGGAAAATGATATTGGGTATCAGGTCTCAGGTACTAGGTATCAGGCGTAACGAGAAAGCGCCTAACCTGAAACCCAGTACCTGATACCTAAAATCTAATATATCCACCTAATTTTAAATTTACTAACTAACCAATTTCCACCCATCATGAAAAGACTGTTATTTTCTACTGCTGCCTTATTATTTTCTATGGCAGCATTTGCACAAATTAATGCAAAATTATTTCGCTATTTAGATGTTTCCGATACACAAGTATGTTTTGTTTACGGAGGCGATATATGGATAGCCGACAAAAATGGAGGAACGGCCATCCAATTAACCCATTCTCAAGGAGAAGAATCCTATCCTAAATTTTCTCCTGATGGTCAATCTATTGCCTACACCGCAGAATATCGAGGTAATTTAGATGTTTATGTAATGCCTGTAAAGGGAGGGCTTCCAACCAGAGTGACCTACCAGTCGCATGCAGATCGAATGATTGATTGGCATCCAGATGGAGATCATTTATTATTTGCTTCTCGTCGAAAAATGGGACAGCGTTCTTCTCGACAATTTTTTAAAGTAGCCAAAGAAGGTGGTTTTCCAGAAAAATTGCCTATTCCTTACGGAGAATTGGCTAGTTATAGTCCAGATGGTAATAAATTAGCCTATATCACTAAGATTACAGAAAATTATCCTTTTAAAAGATACAAAGGTGGTTTGGCCTCCGATGTGCTAATATTTGATTTGACAACCAATACGGCGGAGAATATCACCAATAATGAGACCAACGATGGAAAACCCGCTTGGGCAGGAGATAAAATTTACTTTTTATCAGACCAAGGAGCCAATTATCGTTTAAATCTTTGGAGTTATGACACGCAGAATAACGCGACTAAACAAATCACCCAATATGCAGATTTTGACATTTCATTTATGTCTGCTGGACCAAAGGAATTAGTCTATGAATTAGGTGGACAACTGTATTTAATGGACTTCCAAACAGAAACATCCAAGCCTATTAACATCAATGTAATTAGCGATTTAGCGCTGGAAATGGAGCAGCGAAAAGATGTGAGTAGAAACATCAGTAATATGACGGCTTCACCAGAAGGCAAACGAATTGTATTCGAAGCAAGAGGTGAATTATTTAATGTCCCAGTCAAAGAAGGATTTAGCATGAATATGACTAATTCGAGTGGTGCTTTTGATAGAAGTCCAGCTTGGTCGCCTGATGGTAAACAGCTTGCTTTTTGGAGTGATCAATCTGGAGAAAATGAGATTTATTTACAAAAGTCAGATGGTTCAACAGAAGCTAAAAAACTCACCAATCGAAATGGTGGATATGGGTACACCTTAAATTGGTCGCCAGATAGTAAAACAATTGCCTTTATTGATGAAAAGAATCAAATTACTTTAGTGGATGCTAAAACTGGTATTCAGACTATTGCCGATAAGATGGACTGGAATGTGAGTCACCCTGGTCGTCGTGGCTATTCCATTGACTGGTCGCCAGATTCTAAATGGATTACCTATTCTAAAACTAGAGACAATCAAAACGAAGCGGTTATAGTTTATAATGTAACAACAAAAAAAGCAACGCCTGTTACTAGTAGTTTTTATTCCAACTTCTCCCCTATTTTTAGTGCAAACGGTAAATATTTATACTTCTACAGCGATCAAGAATTTCGTCCACATTATTCCGACATGGGAGATGGCACTTGGGTTTATCCCAACTCTACTCGGATTGCTGTATTGAGTTTAACTAAGGACGCCCCTAATTTATTTGCCCCGAAAAATGACACGGTTGCTGAAAAAGAAGAAGAGAAAGAGGAAAAAGCAACTCCTCCTCCAACCGATGCTAAAAAATCGAAGAAAAAAGGTAAAAAAGAGGATACTGAAACTAAAGCAGAGAAGCCTAAAAAAGACAAGACGCCCAAGATCAAAATTGATTTCGATCATATAGAAACAAGATTGCGATTGCTTCCGCCCAAAGCAGGAAATTTTGGCGGTCTATTTGCCTTTAAGGATAAAGTTCTTTTTGTAAGAAGCCCCAATACTGGTTCTGAAAAAAGAGGTCGTACGCTGATGATGTTGGATTTAAAAGAAATGGAAGAAAAGTCAGTTATGGAAGGTATTGGTAGAACCGCATTAACCGCAGACCGAAAAAGTTTATTGGTCAGTAGTAAAGGTAAATATGGCATTATCAAACCTGCTCCTGGGCAAAAAATTAAAATGCCAATTCCTACGGATGGGTTGGTGATGAACTTAGTACCCAAAGAGGAGTGGCGACAGATTTTTCACGATGCATGGCGTAGACACAGAGACTTTTTTTACGACCCCAATATGCAAGGAGTGGATTGGAATTTAATGAAAGAACGGTATAGTCCACTCATTGAAGATGCTAGAACTCGTTGGGATGTCACAAATATTATTTCCAATTTGGTCGCTGAATTAAGTGCAGGTCACACGTATACTAGAAATGGGGATGTAGAACGAGTAAAGCCCGTAGAAACAGGCTATTTAGGCATCGATTGGGAATTAACCAATGGCAAATATCGCATCAAGCGTATTGTTCAACCAGCTGCATGGGATACAGAAGTTCGTTCGCCTTTTGATCAAACAGGCGTTGATGTAAAAATTGGAGATTACATCCATTCCGTTAATGGTATTGCTTTAGAGGCAAACAAAGACCCTTATGCCGCTTTTGAAGGTTTAAATGAAAAAACAGTTGCCTTACAAATTAGTCGTACGGGAAATTCAACGGATGCTAAACAACATATTATTGAAACATTAGGACAAGGGGATGAAGTTAGGTTACGCTATTTAGAGTGGATTGAGAACAATCGAAAAATGGTGGACAAATTATCAGATGGTCAATTAGGCTATGTCTATATGTCCAATACTTCTGGTAGAGGGCAATTAGAATTGGTTAAAATGTATTATGGACAATTAGATAAAAAAGGATTCATCATTGACGAGCGTTTTAATGGTGGCGGTCAATTAGCCGATCGTTTTCTAGAATTATTGACGAAGCCAGTTGTTTACAATCTTCATTGGCGACATGGCAAGGATCATACGCAGCCAGTAAAAACCAATACAGGACCGAAAGGCATGTTAATTAATGGTTGGGCTGGTTCTGGTGGAGATGGCTTGCCTTGGGCTTTCCAAGAATTAAAGGCAGGCCCAATCGTAGGAGAACGTACTTTGGGTATTTTAGTAGGACCGGCCACAGGACATCGACTCATTGATGGTGGTGGAATTACCGTTCCTGGCGCAAGACTATACGATAATGATGGACATTGGTTCTGGGAAGGAGAAGGCGTTCGTCCAGATATTAAAGTTTGGGACGATCCTAATATTTTAGTCAAAGGACGAGATCCACAGATGGAAAGGGTTGTAGAAGAAGTATTAAAATTAGTCAAAACGCAGCCTGGAACAATGACCCCAGCGCCTGCTTTAGAAGATAGAACTGCGAAGGGATTGCGAGGCAATTAAGCTAATTTCAACCACAGTCTGTTATTTTAAAAACAGACTGTGGTTGACAAAAACATGTCCAAGTTTAGGTGGATAGTAAAATCGAGTTAATAAATAAAAAACCTCTCCCGTTATCTGTCACGAAAGCATTATCTTTTAAAAAAATTATTACTAAGTAATAATCAAACACAGGTCTTTAGGTAGGCTAATCAAGCATTAAAGCAAGTACCTTATTAAATATATAAGTAGTTTTTCGAATTAAAACAAAGCTTCTAAATGTCACAATTATCCTTATACTATTTTATAAGAAGTCATTAATAGTTTTATATTTGCAATGTCTTTTATCGCTGGGGGGTAGATAAAAGATATTAGGGGATAAACTTCGGTTTATTCCCTTTTTTATTTTCTATAAAAAAAGAAGGATTTAATCATTCATTTAAGCGCTTTAGTTTACCTATAACAGTATAATAACTAAAATATTTACATTGCTTTTTCTAATTAAGCCTAAAGAATCAATCTATTTTTCCTAAATAAAGCCAATATTTAAGCATCTCTCATTAAAAAAAAGTTAACTTATATTTTTTTTTATAATAATACATTAACTTTACAGCAAATTCCACCGTAAAACCTATAAATACTATGATTTATGCTGATTTTTTCAATTGAAAGAACTGCTACAACTTGGTGTCTTACAAGCTATTTTAATGCAGCATAAAATTCACTAACCGTTAACCTTGTTTAATTGTAAATATAGTCATGGAAAAACGTACCTTAAGGATAAGCGACAAAAACGTAAAAGTAGATATAGATTTCTCGCTTGCGGAATTAAAGCATCTATTAAATATGTCTTTAAACAGTATTGATCGTAGCGAAAAAGAAGAAGGTGATGCTATTAAACCGCATCTTGATTTAGCGAAGAAATTAGATATGTATATTTCTGATCGGGAATGGTAAGCACATTGATTAATTAAGTAACGGATAAAAAATAAGCTGAACATTTAGTATTTATTTCCTCCACGAATTATAATTGTCCAAGTTATTTTTGTGGCATTACTAAGGACTTTACAGCTTCCCGAAATAAAAAATTTAAAAGATTGTTATTTATGGTTTATAAATAAATCCCATCTGGTCATCAGGTAGGCTGTAGATATAATTGACAAAATCTTTTAATTTCAGCCTTTCTCCAATACACCCATATAATCGTGTATTAATTTTTTTAAAGCTAAACTTAAACCTATGTTTGATAAGCAATGCCTCTTTTTTATCCCTAAGCACCAATGCCAAAAAAGCATATCCTTGAACAATGGCTTTTTTATCACGAGCTAATATTTTAAATTCGTGAATGGAGGCTTTTTCTATCAATTCTTTAAATGCTTTATAAGCTTTTGTTTCACCAGCACCTGTAATTCTACCACAAATAGTATTAGAAGAAAGCATTTTAATTCTAAGTGCATCAATTTCTGACTGTACCCTATTTCTACTATTGCTTTGAGCATTTATTATTGTAAAAATTAAACAGCAATAAACGATTATTACTAACCTCATTTTTATTTTTTAAGAATTAAGCAAGTCGAAATAGGCAACCTTCCGACATCTAATAACACTATAATAAGTCTAACCTACTTTTATTGTTAGGAAAACAAATATTTTTAGTATATTTTCGCTTAAACAAAATATATTGAAGCAATATCCTCTAAATACCTACTACTTTTGGGGATTATTCCTTAGTTCCTTTTTCATACTGCCATACACACTATGCGCTCAGACTATAGATTCCACCATCATCCAAATCATACCAGCAAGTGATGTAGAAACCTTAGTTTTTGAAGAATTCATTAAGAAGGGCAATTGTGTTCAAATTGAAAATATTCAAGCAATTGGAAATATCAAAAGCATTGGATCCTTTAATAATGGTAAAGATGAAATTGGCATCAATACTGGTATCGTATTTTCAACAGGAAATTTAGAAGACATTCCTGGACCAAATCTCTCCACAGGCACGTCAGGAGGGCGCTACGGACAATCAGAAGTTCCTTATTTAGGAAAAGTCGTTCAGGGGGTCTCTTTTTTTGATGTGACAGGTATTGAATTTGATTTTACACCAACTAGTGATTTTGTAAGTTTTAGTTATGTTTTTGCTTCTGAAGAATATTGTGAATATGTGAATAGCGAATTCAATGATGCTTTCGGCTTTTTTGTTTCGGGTCCAGGTATTGAAGGAGATGGTTTTAATGAATCCATTAATGTCGCTAAAATAGAACAAAAAAACGATGCCGTAACCATTAACAATGTGAATCATCTCAAAAACGAAGCATTTTTTGTTAATAATCTAAACAGAATAGATGCCAATCAATGTGGTATTCCTTATTCCCCAAGAAATATTTCAAGCATTGAATTTGATGGCTATACTACCAAATTACAAGCTTTTTTTAGTGTAATTCCTTGTGAAACATATCATATCCGTTTAGTTGTCGGAGATGTCGGAGATGATATATTAGATTCTGCGGTGTTTTTAGAAGGAAAAAGTTTTGATACCAATGGTAATGCAAGTATCCGAGCATTGGTCAATGGACGGACAGATAGTTTAGTTTATGAAAATTGTTTAAATGGCACTTTTGTTATTGACCGAAGCAAATTATCAGATAGAGATAGTCTTTTAATGGTGGAATTAGAAGTCTTAGGTACTGCTACCAATGATTTAGATTTTGAATTTATCCCGTCTTCTGTTACTCTAGGCAGTAGGGAATTAAGAAAAGATTTACCCTTAACTGTTTTACCAGATGAGTTAGTTGAAACGCTGGAGTATGTGGATGTAGTGGTCAAAACCACAACTTGTGATTGTGAGGAAAGAGACACAGCAAGACTTTATATTCAAGATTCCAAAGAAAATCTACAAGTTTTTTTTGACGAGGATGTCGTTTGCCCTGGTCAAACGTTCACCTTAACACCTACTATTCCTGATGGTATTCAACCACTTTCTTATATATGGGCATCAGGTGACACTACCGAAAGTATTACAGATGTGATTACCGCACCTAAAAATTACGCTGTTACGGTGACCGATGTTTGTGGAGCAACTAATAATGATGCGATATCCGTACAATTACAGCCTGTTCCTACTTTGGAGATAGCAGGAGATTTTACATGGTGTGTAGGCAGGCAAACAGATGAAATACTCCTTAATTTGTCCGGACAAGCTCCTTGGACACTTAATTATACTATTGATAATCAATCGCTTGAAAGTATTGAAAATATCACGACTACTCCCTTTGTTTTCCCCTTAACAGAAGCGGGATTATACGATTTCGTAGGGTTTAATGACCGACATTGTAACGGCATCGTTAGAGGAGAAGTAACCGTTTCTGATATTTCTTTTAATGTCAAGGAAGCTACTACGCTTCCTTCTTGCCAAAATGCTAATGATGGGCAAATAACCTTAAGTTTTGAAGGAGGCAGTTCTCCATTTTCAGTACAATGGAATGTAGAAAATCAAACAGATTTTATTTTACCCAATCTCGCTTCAGGTGAATACATCGCTAAGGTGGTTGACCAAATGGGTTGTATTGTCGAAGGTATCTTTACCTTACCAGATGCCCCCGCATTTACTCGTTGCAATCTTGACATAAGCAAAAACCTCTACGTTCCTAACGCTTTTTCGCCAAACGGAGATGGGCAAAACGATGCATTTACCGTTTTCCCAAAGTTTGGCTTGATACAATCGGTTCAATACCAATTATTTGACCGTTGGGGCAATTTAGTTTTCACCTCCCAACCGATGGATAATTACGATAATTTAGCGTACTGGGAAGGAGAAGATTATCCTGCAGCTGTCTATTATTGTGTGGTTAAAATCACTCTATCAGATGGTACCATTGAGCATTTCGGAACAGATGTGACATTGGTTTATTAGCAAAGAACAAAATTGAAAGAGCTGACTTATAGTTGTAAAACGCTTGGAGGTCTGAAAACGCTCCAAGGTTTTTATATCAGATCTTGGAGCATTTCCAAAACCTCCAAGTGTCTCCGTTTATGGTATTTTCTACCTATTTACTAATTCGGTAACCTATAGCTAATCGAATTAATGCATCAAAATTTAATAAAGGGACATCATCTCTATCAATGCTAGAATTTTCATTATCAAATTTGACCGTATCTACAAAAGCTCTACCGCCCCCCATATCAAATTCAAAAATAAATCCACTATCACTCACCTTTTTCCAGCCAACTTGAAATCCCACAGCAAATTTAGTCCTATTATAATCATCTGCATTACCACCATCGGTGAGAGAATTACCAAAGTTTCTATATCTAGTATAAACCCCAATGCCAAATTTATCTGCCCCCAAGTTAGGATTAAAATAATGTTTACCTACTGCAAGTAAGCTAAATCCAGAACGTTTATACTCAAAGTCATTAATCTTGAATTTACCAAAATCTACCCCTATGCCTCCTTCCACACTAAATTGATCACTCAAGACAAAATCAGCAGTAATATCAGGGCTACCAAATAAAGCACCGATTGGATTAATTTTTAAATCAATTTGTGCGTAAGCAGTCGTTAAAAAACAAGCAAATAAAAAAGTTAATAATTTAGTTTTCATAAATAAGTATTTAATAAGTGATGATGAAAAAATATATTGATTATCGAATCAAATTCAAAGTACCTGTAAATCGCTCTATCTCTCCATCCAATAACTCTAATTCGCCAGCGTATAAATAAGCGCCAATTGGCATTTCCTTTCCCTTATATTGACCATCCCAAATAGCTAACTCAGCCGTACCATTTAATCCCGATTGTTGAAAAATTAAATTCCCATAACGATCAAAAATAGTTAAATGATTGAGTTGTTTTACAAATTTGGTATTGGTAAAAATAGAGAATACGTCATTTTGACCATCGTTATTAGGAGAAAAAACCGTTGGGGTATAAAACAGATTCGGCTGCTGAATCGCAATTTCTATTTTTACTTTTTGTACACAACCCGTATCATCGACAACCGTTACCTCATAACGTCTGTTTTTAAAGTCCGTTAAAAACGGTTGAGGACAATCCGTACAACTTAATCCAACATTTGGCCACCATTCAACGGATTCAATCGATACACCATTTTCAATAATTGTCAATGGAAATTGAAATTCCGATCCTTTTTCTACTGTTTGAAAATTACTCAAGGATAAATTAAAACTAGTAAAGGGTTCAAAACTAGCTGCTTTTGATACCTTACACTCATTGCCGTCTTTAACAGTAATTAAATAATTCATTTCCGTCAAGTCCTCAAATACCGGGACATTTTGAAAGATTGTATCATTATCAATCGCATATTGAAAAGGTGCTTGTCCACCCTGTAGATTCGTGATAGCAATACTACCAGTCTGTTGTCCACAAGTAGGTTCAATTAAATCAAGAGAAAAATCCTCAAAAGGAGTGACAGTTTCTACTTCAACGGCTGCAGTAGTTCTACAATCTCCCAAAAGATTAGTTCTAGTTACTTCATATAGGCCTGATTGTTCCACCGTCATTTCAAATTGGTCATTCGTTTCACCTAATTGCCCAGTTGTTGTCGTCCAATTATATAAATAAGCATCCGTATTTATTGGGTTGACCACACTTAAAGTAATTGAAGGTTGATTACAATGTAATTTTTCAGGTGGCTCAATCATCAATTGCTCTCCCTTCAAAACGACTTGTAGCGAATCTTTATCCCGACAAACAATCCGCCCTAAAGTACCAATAACACTCGCATTATATTGTCCAACTGCATCAACGAAAGGCGTTAACGTTTGGTTACCACTGGTAAAATGACCATCTACAGATTCCCATTCTATGATAAAAAAACTACCATTTGGTGCGACATCAGCCGTTAGTTGAATCGTATCCCCACAAGCTAATTTAACGGTATCTTGTGGGATTATTAAATCAAAAGCCGCTATCTTTATATCCATTACCTTTTGGATTTCACAAGTATCTTGTGTCTCAGGGTCTATTCCTGTTATCGTTAAAAAATAAGTGGTATCAAGGGGTACTAAAAAGGTAGGATTTAAAATGTTGGCATCATCTAAACCAATAGCTGGTGACCAATTGGCGGTCAATATCGTTCCTTCTACTTGAATATCAACCGTTGTTCCGCCACTCTCACAAACATCAATTCGATCGTCCGTTAAAATTCTAGGACATTGCGCCTGTAGCTGGCAATAGGATAAAGTAAAATAAAGAAAACATAAAAGGGGTCGAGTCATTAATGCGGTAATTTTCTCTGGTAACTAGTAAAATGGTAACAGGTTTCGGATATTTAGGTAACGGATTAGATATATTTATCTTATAGCTAATGTCTATATTAAATCCCTAAAATCTGAGTCTAAATATTTGGGTCTTCTCATTTTATGCAAAGATAAAGCCTTCTTCTAAGGTAGAGACTACACTAATTGAGGTATTTTTGGTTATCAGTTGTCAGTTATTCGAAAAGTTGGATGAATTAAAATTAGAGGTAAGCAATTAGAATAAAAATAGGGCGGTCGAAAAGTCAAAACGAAATATATAATTCCTTGAAAAATAATGGGCTATATTTTACTTAGAACGTAAATTAAAAAAGTGATAAATATCCATGTCCCTTTAATAATCCGTGGTAGTAATCAATACCACGGATTATTAAAGGGACACAGATATTAGTCTTTATTAGGTAACAACAATAATGTCTATAATTTATTATTAGAGGTGTTAAGCAAAATTCATTATTGTCAATTTAATCACATCACTCATACCGTTCAAACCAAGCCAAAACATGTTCTACTTTGGTAATCAACTGACTCGGTCGATTGGCGATAAAATGAAAAGCACCAGGTACTTCGACTAAAGCGGTTTCAATCTTCCGCAATTTCAAAGCATGGTATAATTGTTTGGCTTCCGAAAGTGGCGTACGAAGATCCGACGTCCCTACCATCACCAAAGTTGGTGTTTGAATATTCCCAACTAAAGAAAGGGGAGAAAATTTCCAATACGCCTCTGGATTTTCCCAAGGTTGCCCTGGGTAACGAGAATTGGCATAGCCATAGTAATTATCAGCCACTAAAGTTTTACTAATCCAATTCATTACAGGCTTAACGACTGCTGCAGCTCTAAAACGATTATTCTTTCCAATCATCCAAGCAGACATAATACCGCCTGCACTACCACCTGTTACATAAAGTCGGTCTTTAGCAATATATCCTTTCTCAATCACCGCATCTACCCCATCCATCACATCATTATAATCTTCTCCAGGGTAATTATGGTATAGTAAATTGGCAAATTCTTCGCCATAACTGGTACTGCCTCTTGGGTTTGGATAAAAAACAACGTAGCCACCAGTTGCATATAATTGAATCTCAGGAGAAAACCGATCGCCATAATTGGAGATTGGCCCACCGTGATTTTCAACCATCAATGGATATTTTTTATTGCCGTCAAAGAAAGGCGGTTTGACAATCCAACCTTGCACTTTGCGTCCATCTACAGAAGATGTATACCAGATT
Organism: Saprospiraceae bacterium; assembly: GCA_965277445.1. GTDB lineage: Bacteria > Bacteroidota > Bacteroidia > Chitinophagales > Saprospiraceae > JAFMDF01. The sequence goes on from CBDICY010000013.1 coordinate 3,443,267, forward strand.
TCTTCTACTTGCCCCAAAGTTCTTTGCCCCAATAGATCGTCATTCAAAGACATCACTAATTTAGTAGCTCTTGCTTTAGATGTATTAATCGCCAATTCTGCTGGATGATAAGGTGTCGTATGGTTGAAAGCAATCGTTCCACTTTTTGAGACAGAATACCAACCACCTCCATAGGGTCTACCAATACCTGTTCCTCCAACATTATCGGTAATTTTGGTTACTTTTCCATTCAAATCAGTATGTCCAATTTTAGTATTCCCATGTTCATCATACATAAAATACAGCCCCTTCCCATTGGCATCCCAAGTAGGATTGGCAATGCTTTGATCCAATTCAACTTTTATTTGGTGGCTATTTTTTCCGTTTTGATCCATCACGTATAATAGCGTATTTTGGTAGGCTTGTGTTTTATCGGTGTAGCCTAGATACGCTATTTTTGTGCCGTCAGGAGAAACAGTAGGACTTCGATCAGGGCCGTTTCTTTCTGTTAAAGTGGTTACTTTTCCATCGGTTAATTTGACACTATATAATTCGGAATTTCTAAAGTCATACTCCCAATCTTCGCTTCTATTTGCCGAGAAATAAAGGGATTTTCCGTCTTTACTCCAAACGGGTGCAGACCGATGCTGATGATTGCCGTTTGTAATTTGTCTTGGTGTCCCCCCTTCAGCAGGAATAACAAAAAGGTGAGAAAATCCAGGTTTCATATATCCAGAGCCATCTGCTTCATGTTTTAGTCTAGAGGTAATTCTAGGAGCAGCAGCCCATTCTGCGCCTTTAGGCTTTTTATGCGGTTTCACTAAGGACAATTCTCGCCCTTCTACAAACATAGAAAAAGCAATTTGCTGTCCATTAGGGGACCAGGCCAAGCCTCTTGGAGACGCTGGTAATTGAGAAATTCTAGCAACCTTACCTGTTTTTATCCAGTAAATAAATAACTCTGATCCTTGTTTAGTAGAAGCAGTAAAAGCGATTCGTTGCCCGTCTGGTGACCACGTCGGGTTCCCTTCGCTGACATCCATAGAAGTCAATTTTTGATGTCCTGTTCCATTCGCATTGACCATCCATAAGCGAGATTGGCGCCTATCCGTCATAATATCCATTCCTCGTCGAATGTAAACAATGGTTTGTCCGTCTGGAGCAATTTGTGGTTTTTCCACCCATTCTAATTCAAAGACATCCATACTGGTGAAAGCAGGCTTTTGATTTTGGCTAATTCCTGTAGCACTAATTAAAAAAAGCGCACACAAGATTAGGAGTTGTTTTACGTACATCATATTTACTAATTTTAATTTTCGGATTCTTTCACCACGGGTTCTTTCCCCACGAATTTATTTTCCCCACGGATTTTTTTATTACGGATTCTTTCTCCACGGATTTATTTATTACAGATTCTTTCTCCACGGATTTTATATACTGTGGATTCTTTCTCTACAGACGCATTTTAAGATTTATGATTCAATAAAACTGAAATTGAGATTTACTGTCAAACTGCCTACTGAATTACTGCTCTAATTCTAGGGTACCGAAGGAAGAGGGAATATGAAAATTTGGTGTTTCAGAATCGGGATGAATCCAACTAATCCAATGTGGTTTATTGGTTCCATCTGCTTGTTTTAGATAATTTGCCCGATACAACCCTGTTCTCAAAATGCCATCATCGTGATATAAGCCAAGCGCTCGCAAAGAAGCAAAAGAAATACTACCTTCTACCCAATAGCCTGTGTCATCTATACTTGCCTTTACCACTAGTTCGTTCGTAGGCCAAGTCCAGTCAAAATCAATTTTTTTATAAAAATTAGCCTTCGTATCCAGAATTCGCCCCAAGGCATCTAATTCTAAAGAATAATAAGCATCTTCTGCGGTCATCCCTTTAAAAAATAGCTCTACTCTATCTGACTGCACAGGCTTTCTTTTTTTTAATCCATTTACTTTTTGACCAATTTGTGCATCTTGTGCCCTATATAAAAAATAGAAATGGGTCTCATTATAAAGTGCTTTAAATACTGTTTTGGGTGGTGTATCTTTTCTCCAAGGATAGGAAAAATCACCTAATTGGTTGGCTTTTTTCCATTGCTTATCTTTTCCTTCTCCCGTTATTTGAATTGATTTTTTTATTTTTTTTACTTGGTAAGTAGTCGTTGGATTCGCCATAAATGAACAAGATAAAGGAAAAATCAGCAAAGTAAGGTAGCTTAATAATGATAAACGCATAAATCTTCAATTGTTAAAGTCCAAAAACAAACAGAGCAACTGTATTTTACAATTACCCTGTTTAGGACTAATTCAGTCAAAGATACTTATTTTTAGATAATAAATAGGCTTTATTTATTCTACACTTTCCACATAAGCCAAAATAGCAGCAATCTCTTCATCTGTCATTCCGTTGAAGGAAGTCATCGGGCTACGCTTCCATTTCGTGTAAATGGTAACCGCTTTTGGATGCTTCTCTTCGACTAATTTACTTGAGTTTCTAACCCAACTATACAAATCAGAAACCGGATACGCTCTCCATCTTTCTCGCACACCAGCTAAAGCAGGACCAGTCATGTCAGATTTCATATTTCTATTATGACAGCTTGCACAGTTCGTTTTAAATAATTTTTTACCAGTCGTAATTTCTGTAATTAATTCAGATGGAACAGTCGATAATTTAGCAGTAGAAACAGTTGTGGTTTCGGCTATTACCGTTGGTTCATTTGGAAATAGTGGCGCAAAAACAAACGCAGCAAACAAACCAGCTAGAATAATTAGTAATAAGGTATACAATCGAATAAGCACACGAATAAGTGGGTACGTTTTCATAATTAAGTATTTGGTTTATAATTAGTTATCCAACTTATTTTGGGTAACTTTTTTGTGTACAATAAAAATATTACTTAATAAAAAAGTATGCTAGTAATCTTTTCTTAATAAATTATTTGGATTCAATCTAAATAAAAAAGCCTATAAACTATTACTTGTGCTCAACATCAGAAAGGGTTAATTTTATAAAGTTCGTCTTTAATTATTTTTAGGGAATCTTTTTGATTTTATTAGGGTTTCTAGCCAATAATACGCCATTACTTATCAGTAAATACCGTCCTTTTAAAAATCGAAAATCACTATCCCTAATGCTACAGCACACCATCAAACTTTATCGAGAAGCTTATACTGGACTTACTAGAGAAATCTGGATATTATCTTTCATTTCTTTAATTAATCGAGCGGGTGCTATGGTCTTTCCTTTTATGACCATTTATTTGACGCAAGCAAGAGGCTTTTCTTTAAAAGAGGCAGGAATCATCATGAGTTTTTTTGGGCTAGGTTCTGTACTAGGCACTTATATAGGTGGTTGGTTAACGGATAGGATTGGAGATTATAAAGTACAATTTTGGTCATTGATTACTACCTCCTTTGTTCTTTTGTTTGTATTACAAGCAGAAACATTTTGGGGCATTTCTTTCATGGCATTTTTACTAAGTGTAACCGCCGATGCCTTTCGTCCCGCTAATAAAGTAGCAGTCGCTAATTATAGTCAACCAGAAAATGTGACCCGTTCTTTTGCCCTACTAAGGTTATCCATCAATCTAGGATTTGCCATTGGGCCTGCTATGGGCGGCATTTTAGCCGCTTGGAAAGGCTACGATTGGTTGTTTTATGCGGATGCAATTACTTGTCTATTAGCAGCTATTATTTTTAGGTTTACCTTAAAAGATGACTTTATCGCTGCTGAAAAAGGCACTAAAAACAAGGAAGCACAACAGGCTTTAAAAAATACGCACTCTCCTTATAAAGATCATCATTTCCTGTATTTCTTATTGATTATTGGCTTATTGGCTTTCGCTTTTCTTCAATTATTCTATACCATTCCCGTTTTTTTCAAACAAAACTTAGGTTTAGATGAAGGGCAAATTGGAGGTTATATGGCTTTAAACGGAGTTATTATTGTTGCACTAGAAATGCCGCTTGTCTATATAGCAGAACGCAATATGACCAAATTCAATATTATGAAAATAGGCGCTATCCTAATTGGTATCGGTTTTTTATGTTTCTTACTCCCCATTGAATTAGCAGGGTTAGTTGCTGTTTCGGGCATTATTATGCTAACTTTAGGCGAAATTTATTACATGCCCTTTGCAAGTGCTTGGGTCGCCACTCGGTCCAAACCAGAAAATCGTGGACAATACATGGCACTCTATTCTATTGCTTGGTCAACTGCCAGTATCGTAGCCCCAGCTTCCGGTTTTTTCTTAATTGAAAACATTGGTTTTGATGGATTGTGGGTCGTTTTATCAGCTATTGGTATGCTAGGCGGTTTTAGTTTTTGGGTATTAGGCAAGCAAGTTGAACGAAGTTCAGTAGGCAGTAATACAGTTGGCAATAGGCAGTAATTTAGTTAGCGATACAGCGTTATTGGTCATTCCTATTTTTAAAATAAGGAATTCAGTCCGCAAGTAAACTAATAGTCTATTCATCTCATTCTACAATAGGTAAATTTAAAAACTGGCATTAAGTTCGTTTATGGTATTCCTCAAGTTATCAACTTAGGCGTATTTTTTACCCTATTAAAATACCTAACAAAAGAAATAAGATATGTTCGACGATAGTAAATTTAAACAGATCATTGGAATTCCTTTATTATTAATATTTGTATGGATTTTAGGTGGTAGGTTAGTAGAAAATCTTTCCCAAACAGGTGGAACGCCTATGGTCATTCTAGCGGTGCTAATTATTCTAGTGATTTTAATGTTGTCTTTTAAGCAAATACGAGATTGAACAACTCGTTTTAATTTTCTCATTGCTTTTACTGTTTCAAGTAAAGAAATAAAATACCACCACCCTAGTAGACAATTATTTTATTCTTGCCTGCTTACCTAGTATCAATAATATTTGTATCTTGACTTACTTAAAACAAGTCGCATGAAATACTTAATTATTGATGATGAATACATCGCCCATGATATTATACAAGAATATTGTGATTTATTGCCCAACTTAGAATTGGTTAAAAATTGTTATGATGCTTTAGAAGCTTTGGATTATTTGCGTACCAACAAGGTTGATTTAATTTTCTTGGATTTAAATATGCCTAAAATAAAAGGCTTTGAATTTTTAAGAACCCTTTCCAATCCACCGAGTGTGATCGTCACAACTGCTTACCAAGAATATGCTTTAGAAGGCTATGAATTAAATGTGGTAGATTATTTATTAAAGCCCTTTAGTTTTAGTCGTTTTTTGACGGCTATTAATAAAGTCGTTGGCACCACTATTCCACTTCCTACTAATAGGACTAACTCCACAGAAACTACTATTTTTCTTCGTAGTAATAAAAAATATATTCAAGTAGTCATCGATGAAATTTTATACATCGAAGCAGCTGGAAATTATGCTAAAGTCATTACCATTAATGAGGTCATTACCATTAGGGAAAAAATTTCTGATATTTTAGCTTCCTTAAATAGTGAAGCTTTTTTACAAGTCCATAAATCTTTTGCCGTAGCAATTAAACATATTCATAGCATTGAAGGTAATCGAATTACGATTGGAGAGCATTTAGTGCCGATTGGGAAGCTTTATAAATTGAAAGTGAATGAGTTGGTTCGGTAGATTTAAACGGTACTGATTACCCGTATTTTTTTCAAGGCGAAAAATCGTCAATTTTAGCAAAAAATTAGGAATTATACATTGTTCTCTCCCGCTGGCGGGAGTTGGAGGGTGGAAAACGCTAAGTTTTGTAAAATTCCACCTCTCTGTCCCCGCCAACGGGGAAGATTACATCCTACAAACTAAAAATATTTTGCAAAAACAGTCAAAATCATTTTTTTTAAAACTTCTGGATAACCAGTACGATTTAAAAGTATCTACGTCCCACCTGATACCTCCTTGGCTACCTCAACAAAGTAACATTTCCTTTCAGGGCTTTCCCACCGATTGGACATGTAATGGTCAAATAATAGCCGTAAACATCGGGGCCTAGTTCTTCCCCTTTAAAGGTGCCATCCCAACCAAAGTCAGGATCAGAGGATTCAAAAACTTGCTCTCCCCAGCGATTATAAATAATAAAATTCATGGATACTAATCCATCTGCCCCTCTAACGAATAAAACATCATTGATTCCATCTCCATTGGGACTAAAAGCATTGGGTATGAATAACGCATCATCATCACAACCAATCCAAATAGCGGTATCTCTGGTAACCGCACACTGCGGAGCAACTTCACTAAAAATGTTAGCAAAATATCGAGTTCCATTTTCTACAGGTTCAACCGTTGCAGTTTCACCGTTATCCGTCAAAGTAGGATCTGGTTGCCATTCAAGGGTGAATCCATCGGGTAAAGGGGTGTTACTTAAAGACAATATCGAAGTAGTCGTAGCAGCTATCTTTTCTGGATTAGGTATCACTCGAATATCCGCCAGTAAATTGGTATCAAATATCATCACCGTAACCGAATCCATTAACTCACAGCCAAATTGATTATTGATAGTGACATTAAATTGAGTGGTTTCGCTAATATTGACTTCTGGAGAAGCCGTTGTATCTGTAGGAGCAGTAATCTGTTCTTTAGGTGTCCAAACATAAGACAATGTTTGCAATGGTTTTAAATTCATCACCTCCAAAGCGATCGTACTAGGCATACAAAGTGGATCAGGCTCCAATAACTCAACCATGATACGACCATCTTTGACAATCACACTATCCATTGTAATGCATCCTGCATCCAAAGCAATGTAATAATTCCCAATAGGAACTTGTAAAACGGCTTCTTTACTTAAAGTATCTTCAAAAGTCGGAGTAGTTGACCAAGTAAAAGTGGCATTTCCCACTAAGCTAACCCTTATTTCTGTCATATCCACAGTATCGCATAAAGTGGTATCTCGAAATAATTCATATCTAGGTTTTTCGGGAATAATGACCCTAAATATTCTTCTGTGAATTACTTCTCCGTTAGCAGTTGTAACTACCATCGTAAATGCTCGATTTGGCAATAATCCCTCTATTCTCCCCTTCCCCAAGGTATCTCTAAACATTATAATCACTTCATCAGATTCATCTAAAATTATTATATCAACTGGTAAGGCAAAACATCCCATTAGCTCATAATCAATTCCTCCGATACTGGTATCTGCGCAAAGCGTATCGGGAATAATGCGTAAGATTGACATCGAATCACTCAAAATTATCATTGTATCTTTCTCACAAACTCCATCTGATACGGTTACTCGATAAGTCCCTGCGGCTAATCCTTCTCGACAAATTCCAGTTGTATTATCTTCCCAGAGATAACTAATTGTTTCGCTGCTACTAATGGCAATCATGCAAATTTCTCCATCATTTTCGTTACAATTTGGCGGCGTAACTTCGGCGCCTATAGTCAAATCACAGCAGCCTGGTGGATTCATCAAAATGAAACTAGTATCTATTCGACAATTATCGCCAGATGTTATCGTTACTTGATATATTCCTGCGGATAGATTCTCTCGACAAGCAGTATTTATGCCGTCTTCCCAGAGGTAATTAATTGCTCCGTTATTACTAGTTGCCATTAAACAAATCTTACCATCAATCCCTTCACAACTTGGAGGGGATAGCTCCGTTTCTAACGTTAAATCACAACAGTTTATCGGGTTTACTAAGATGATACTCGTATCGATACTACAACTATCATCAGATATGGTCACGCTGTAAGTCCCTGCAAGTAGATTCTCCCGACAAGCGGCAGTTGTACCATCTTCCCATAGATAATTAATCGTACCATTACTGCTAGTCGCCACTATACAAACCTTCCCGTCTCCTCCATCACAGCTAGGATCGTTTACTTCCGTTCTTATTGCCAGATCACATACTGTACAATCACCTGTAAAAGTTTTAAGCGGCAATCTTATGATTTGCTGACAATCGATTAAATCATCCGTAATCGTTACTTCATAAGTTCTGTCCGATAAATCAGTTCTAAAAGAGTCTTGATTGACCAACCCATCATCCCAAGTATAGGTCAGATTTCCAGTCGTCCCCATGATAATAAAATTAACTGCTCCGTCATTTTGGTTACAATTAGTAGGGTCTTTGATGGCTAATTCTACCGTAAAATTAGGACAGCAAGAGCCTTCTATAAGTTCAAAAATTACTTCAGTAGAGCAGTTGAAAGCATCCGTAATAGTTACTGTATAGTCTCCTGGAATTAAGTTCTCATAACTAGACTGTCCTCCCCAACTATACGCATAAGGAGCTTGACCACCCGTTACTTCCAAATTAACCGAACCGTTATTTTTACCACATTCAGGGTGCTGATTGATGATGGCAGTAGCTGCTAAATCGGTATCCTTACAACAGTCCTCTTGAATTAGGGTAAAGTTCACTACTAAAGGACAACCCAAGGCATCCGTTACCGTCACGATATAATTTCCAGGAATTAAATTATCATAGCTCGATTGTTCGCCCCAACTATATTTGTAAGGGGCAACCCCACCAGTAGCATTAATAGATACCGCACCGTTTGTCTTACCACATTCTGGCTGTTGATTAATAACTGCTTCTGCTTTAAAGTTAGGGTCGGTACAACAATTTGCTGGTTTCCTTAATTCAAAATTCACTTCTACCGTACAACCGAAAGCATCGGTAACTGTCACTTGATAATCTCCAGGCACTAAGTTATCATAGTGAGTTTGTCCGCCCCAACTATAAGTATAAGGAGCAACGCCACCAGTTGGAATAATGGAAACTCCTCCATTATTTTGACCACATTCTGGTTGTTGATGAATATCTGACCTTGCAGTTAAATCAGAATCCACACAACAATTTTCTCCTTCTATTTTGAAATACACCGTTACCGAGCAACCCGTTACGTCTTTTACGACTACCCAATATTCTCCAGCCGCTAGGTTGTCTCTTTGATTGCCCTCGCCCCAACTATAAGTAACCGCCCCATTTTGTCCAACGACTTCGATACGAACAGAACCATTGCTTTCTCCGCAATCGGGTAATTGATTGACAATTGCGGTTGCTCCATAGTTTTGACAGCAAGTAGATTCTGTCAAATCAAAATCAACGGTGACTTTACAACCTGCTTCGTCTGTTAAAGTTACCGAATAGGGACCAGCCCGTAAATCATCTCTTCTTGCGAAATCTCCCCAAATCGAATCCGATTCAAAAGTTACTTCTCCTTGATCCCCCGAATAATCAATCCTCACAGAACCATTCGGCTCTCCACATTCTGGATATTTATTAATAACCGCCCTAGCTGTTAATGGGCAATAACAAACTTGTTCTGCCAATTCAAAATCTAGCATAATTTCACAACCCGAAGCATCTCTAATAATCGCCCAATGAGTGATATTAGCAGGTACATTTTCTAACGTATTGTTCGTACCTGTGCTAAACATTCCACCTTCATCTGTTTTCCAAAAATAAGTAACAGGTTCTTGATTTCCTGTTACCCAGACACTCACGACACCTCCTAATATACCACATTTTGGAGAACGTTCAATGAGTAATTTAGCGTCAAAATCACAAGCTGTTATCGCTTGCAATTTGTTTTCTTTTGTATCCAATTCCAGCATGGCAAAGCTTGAAATCGGTAGCAAAATTAAATTAATGACTAAGCAACTCATTAACTTAATCCTATTATAAAAATATTTATGACTATTCATTTTGTTTATCTTTGAAAGCAGTATTAATTACCACACACTTATTTTTCCTTCCTTTTTCCTGAACAAATACTACTATTTTTATTTTTAATTAACCTTGATTATACAAATCTAGTGCTTATTCAAATCACTCAATAATTACCTCATTCTTCAGTAATACTTTACCGATTTGAAGCATTGGGATCTCTTCTAATTATTTCAACCCTTCTTTTCCTTGTACTTACTGGGTTATATTTAGTATTTCTATACCCATCTTCTTTTTCAAAAATAGGTTTCGTTTTATCTTCCCCTAGACCAATAGGTCGCATAATTAATTTTGCTTTACCAGTTTCTGGGAATACATATTTTTCAAAATCCGCTCGGTTTGATTTTATAAAATAATTCCAAACACTCTGAACTCTTCTATCTGCAAGAGAATCATTATAGGTATTACTTCCTATATCACTCGTGTATCCTAAAATCTGAAGAATATAAGGGTCATCATCATCTTCAATTAAGGCTAATTTTTTTAATAAAGTATCTTTAAAATTTTCCAAAATTTGAAAACTACTATCCACATTATCTCTAAAAAAATCATCTATTTCTTTTCTTGCTGCTGCTGGGTTTTCTGCGCCAGCCATAAATTTTTGTCTATATGTTGCTTTCCGAGAATCAGTATTATATCTTTCAAGGAGTTTATCAAAAGATGCAAAAGTTTCATTCCCATATTCATCTATAGATAATTTAGGTATGTCATGATCAAAATAACAAGCAATCGTATCAAATTCTGGATTCGGTAAAGTTGGTAAGAAGACTACTTTTTTGGATACTTGGCAATCATTAGACAGAAAGTTAATACTATCAGTATTAATATAAATTTGTTGTTGTCCAAGGTAGTTAGCATGCGTAATCACAACTTCATAATTAGTAAGTGTATCAATAGAAAATTGAATGAAAGTATTAGGATTTATCGAATCGTTAATTAGTTTTTTAGGTTCAAATTTAGTCAAACGATTGAATTGTATAATACTATTAGTCAATGGTATTTCCTGACCATATTCATTTTTTATCTCATCCAATGGTCTATCATAGATATTGACTGTTAATGTAGGCTTACAAGTCTCTTCTAAATAAATTTTAATTTCATTAGAATCACAGTTAGTAACCTTAACTTCCTTAAAAACCGTATCATATTCCGCTTTCTCTACTTTAAGTAGATAAGTCAAAGAAGTATCTAAGTCGGTAAATAGAAAATTATCTAATGGTGCACACGCTTGTTTTAGCGTATCTTTTCCTTTTAGGATGGATAAGGTGACCGTTACATCAGCTAAGGTGGAATCTGTTTCTAAATCAATCGGTTTAATCCGTAATTCAGGTAAACAATAAGCTACTTGAAAAATATCATGACAAGCCCAATCACCATTCTCCAATTTATTACAATCGGCTCGACTCGAAACCATAAAGCCTCTTTCGCCATCTGGCAGTAAAAAATAACCAAAATCATCCGCATTAGAATTGATAGGAGCAGGCAACAATTCGATTGCAGACCATCCGCCAGCCGTCAGTTCATTGGTCATTTTGTAGACATCATATTGTTTGACTCTCTTATTTCCTTGAGAACTAAAGTAAAGTGTATTGGTTTTATGGTGATAAAAAGGAGTGATTTCATCTTTCCTAGTATTAGCAGGCAAAGGGCTTATCCTGCCAAAATTATTGGGCCCTAAAATAGGCGTTTGCCATATATCTAAACCGCCTTTTCCACCAGGTCGATCAGAAACATAAAAGAGGGTCTTTGCACCTGATTCATTTAAACCTATTGCAGGATGCGTGGAAGTGTACCCGGGAACATTGATCTCATCACTAACTGGTTTAGGTTCACTCCATCCATTATTCGTTTTTACGCGATAATAAATTTGGCATTGAATCTTCGAGCTTTTCTTGTTGATATAATCACAAATCGTAAAGTACATCAAGTGCTCAGTAGTATCAAAAGTAAAGTGGGCCGTTGTCTTATTGGGAATATTCATGGAGATAAAAGTATCTTGCTTTTCGTGCTTTCTTTCCATCCAAGCTACCCCCTCGTTATTCAACTCACTTTGGAGTGTTTTAGCGTAAATTCTTTTTTGTTCATTCGTACCTTTATCATCTTCCTTTTTAAATTTTAAAGCAGCATAATGCAGTTTCCCGTTTCGCCAAAACGGGCCTGTTTCTGAATAAATCGTATTGATAGTATCCAAAGCAGTTATGGTTATCTGAGAAGCTGCACCTGATAATACTGCATCACAAGTTACCCCTATATCATCCCATTCATCTATATTTTTAATCTTATTAAAGGTATAGTTTGGAATACTGAAAGTTGTATCCAATTGCTCTTTTAAGACCGTCGCATTATCTTCGTTCCCTTGCTCTTTCTCAATAATACTATAATAGAAAATAGCATTTCTATAATTAGAAAAGGGATTAAGTGCATCATTTAATTGTTCCACCATCATAAAAGCAACTTTTGCGGTAGCATTGTCCTTAAAAGCTCTTGCCGCTAGGCCTAGGTGATAATAATTCTCAATTTTAGTAGAATCCAATTTGATCGCATTTCTATAATATTCTACTGCATCTCCATAATCCGCTTTCTTAAAAGCCTTAGCACCTGCTTTTTCATAAGCCCTTAGCGTAGGTTGACTATGTGTCATAAATTGGGAACCATAATAATTTTGGGTAAATCCTTGTGCTGTAAAAGAAAAAAGAAATACGATCAATAGGCAGAAAGTCGGGAAAGTAGGTATCGAAAAAAGTGACCAATCAAAAAGGAATCGCCGTTTAATCGGCAATGATTTATATTTTTCTAGGGTTTTCATATTTTTGTTTTTATACTTTTTTACGTAATCAAAATGCTTAATCAGCCTATAAAAAAGGCTAGTTTCTTCCTATTCCATTAATAAATAGGGCAAATTTTAAACGCATTGGGGCAAGCTTTGGCGAAGGTACAAATAACAGAGAATTCTGGTCCGCCGACATAATTGGTCGCTACATGAAAATCCGAAATATTAATATCATAACTAAAGCCAAAAGAAAAATTTCTATAGTCCAAACTAATATTCGGAATAATGGCATCTCCCACCCGATAGGACACGCCAAACAATAAATTCATTGGCGAATCCTCTAGGTAAAAACGACCATTCGCACCCACCAAAACTTCTTGATGTAGTTGTTGAAATTGACCAGCAATCAAAAATCCTAGATCTATATTTGGTAATAATTTAAAAGAAGAGATTCCGTAAAGGGATAATCGTGGACTCAAAACGCCTTTTGTTGCCCCATTAAAATCATTAAGAGGTTGGTTAAAATGATAAATAGCTGCGCCAACATCCACTCTAGTCCGTTTTCCCGCATTTCTTGCACCATCTGAATTTTGTCCATCTGTATTTTGATACCGATAATTGACACCAGCAGCTAAACTCATAAAATTACCATTTCCCACTTGCGTCAATTGATCAATTAATAAGTTTTCCTGATGTGGTAATCCTCCATTAAATCGGTCTCCTATATATTGTACGTCCACTTGAATATTATCCGCATCAAATCTTCTGAAAGAACCGCCTACTTGAAAACCGCCCGATAAAAAACTTTTACTACTAATGTTATGGAGATAAGCAATCGCTCCTCCAATCTGATTCGTTTTTAAGGCTAAATCGCCAGCCTCATCATTATTAAAGTAAGCACCAAGCGTAAAACCATTAAGTTCACATGGATTAAGTTTATATTCAAGGGTAGTCGTAAAAGTCCTATAATCAACAGGAACTGTCTCCCATTGCTGTTTATAGTTGGTGGTCACTCTAACATTTCCTGCAAAAACACCAATCAGTCCAGGACTAAGATTCATTGGAGAACGATTGAACATCGAATAATGAATATCTTGGGCAGTTAGTGCTCCTGTACCTAAAAATAACCAGGCAAAGCAAAAAATAAAATAGGGTTTAAAAATGCTTTCGTTCATAATTTAAAGTTAATTCTTTGAGGTAGTTTTTGAATGCTTGTTGTTATATTAATATTTAAAGGATATGTGTTTTTGAATTATAACTAACTATCTAATAGGCAATATCAATAGAAATGGCTAGATAAACACTAAAGCAAATCAATTTTTTAGTATGCACATAAATAGTTGACACTTGTAAAGTCAACCAACTAATAAAGGGGTTTCTTATAAAAATATATAGCTCCTTAAAATCTATTTTTTGACGGTATTCTGTAGGGGCAATGTCTTGTGCTTGCCCTTTTGGAAGGATTTTTCACCAGATTTGGGCAACCACAAGGAATTGCCCCTACCAAAATTCCAAAAAATTGCCAAATTCATTTTTATAAGAAAACCCTTCCAACTAGTAATCCTAGCTTCAAAAAGTAATTATAATAGTGTTAAATAGTAGTGTTTATACTGAAATTATTCGAATGCCAGCCTCCTAGTCGTTGATCATTGACCTTTCACCGAATAAAGTGTAATGTATAAGAGAGATTAAGTAGATCTTTGTCGTATTAATCAGAGATTAGAACCGTGTATATTTTATCATAGCATTATTATAAATAAACATATTAGTGTTTAATCGGTATACTATACAGTTGACAGTATCCCTTCTTTTGAACAAAATAATTCAGCATAAACACTAATTTGAAAGATATTTGAATAGTCATTTTCAGTAGGACCAAATATCTAAAAAAGAATAAAAAAAGAATAGCATAAATTTAATAAAAATCTTCACTTTTTTGACAAAGTAAGGCGTCTTTTCTAATTTTTTGACAAGTTTCTACAATTGGAAGGAAAAATAGCTCATAAAATGGGTAAGTTAGGCGTCTAATGCCTTTTAAACGATGAGGGCTCAGAAGCGTCTTGTTCCTTTTATTTTTGATTTGAACGACTTAATGGCCTTGAGTTTTTAGATATGCCAAATTTTGAAAATTTGGCATATCTAAGCTATTCCTATTCCGCCTGCGCTATCTATGCAGTTCTAAGAAGCCTTCAAATGTCCGATTATCATTCGGTTCATTCAATTCTAATTGATAAAAATAAGTGCCATCGGGTAGTTCTTGATTATTTTTCCAAGTGCCCATCCAATCGTTTTGATAATTTCTTACTTGGTATACAATATTTCCCCAACGGTTATAAATTCTTAGTTCACTTTGTGGAAACTCTTCTATTCCGGCAATGTAAAACATATCATTTTCACCGTCTCTATTAGGAGAGACTGCGGTAAAGATTACGATGTCCACACAGGCTAGATAAATGGTAACCGTTGCGGTATCACAACCATTGGAATTACATAAAGTATAAGTAAATTCGTCCTCCCTTTCGCAAAATTCGTCTCCAAAGTAAGTTACAGAACCATCTAGGTTAACAATTGCTCGTCCAAACATTGGTTTATCTAAAATATTCAAACCATCCTCTCCTACCCCAAAAGGCACATCGTTGTCTTTCAAATCTAAGATAATAGGCACTCCTTTATCCGTTGTGTCCCTATCGTCATTAGCAATTGGTAGTTCGCCAAATTCAATCACTTCTATCTCAAAAAAGGCGGTATCACAATTATTGTCTTCATCACAAACAACCACGCAGGCTTTTTCTCGACCAATTTCTATTCCACGAATTTCTACACAATAAGTAATCGGATCTAAAAAAAAATCTACATTTTCTCCTGATTCTTCTTCACATTCATTTTCAAAAAAGGTAATCTCTTCTGGGAAAATGATAGAATCAAAACAATAAAGAATGGTTTCCCCAACAAAAATTGTGTCTACTATTAAATCAGGTGGATTGTTTTTAACCGCTAAAAAGAAATCTAATGTATCACAAATCCCTAGGTCATCACAAATCTCAATGCAAGTCATTTCCTCTCCTAAGATCTTTCCTGTATAAGTTATACAAAAGTTAGCTAAATCAAATTCATATTCTGCTAGTCCACCTTTTCCATCTTGACATACTTCTGTCATAGAAACAATATTTCCCTCAAAGGAAAAGCCAAGTGTATCTAAACAAAAAGTATTAGTCGTTTGGACATCAATCGTATCTTCGATCATATCATAATGCACCTCGGTCTCAAAAACAGTTGTATCGCAAATACCAAATTCGTCACATACAATAATACAAACGGTATCTAGTCCAACACCTACCCCTTCGATGATGACACAAGTTTCTTCTGTAATACTCGCTGTTACATGACCTGCTCCGATGCAGCCTATAATAACCGTATCTAGTGCTCCTGCTAATTCCATGGTAGTAGTACAAAAAGTATCTAACTGACCAGGGGCAGTCACCACGCTCATCGTATCCGTTTGTGTACAAGCAATGGCGATAATTAGGGTATCTTCACAGAAAGTAATTGGGTCTTGGATCATGACTTCATGGACGCCAGTAGGCAATTCTGTAGAAATACCTCGCTTGATAATATTGGTTTCATGGCTTAAAAAAGAGGTAATTGGTGTTCCCTCGACGGTAGCATCAATTTGTCCATAAGTACTGCCAGATGCTCCTCCCGTAATTAAAGTGCCTTCTTCCGAAAATTGCCAATTCCCTTCTGGATCCCACGTATTCATTTGTACAATCAACTCTTCCAAAGTATTAAAATTTCCCGAAAAAGAAGTATCGTTGACGGGCCAAGCAGTAATGGTATAAGTACCGATTCGACCTTGCCCAAATAAGGTTTCTGGCGAATAAGTTTCTATCGTATCGGTGTCACAAGCATTAATATCAAATAAATCTATTTCTGCCCCATTTAGGGTAACGATGTATGGATTTCTAACATCAAAATCGTAATCCAAACAAATATCTTGAGTGCCCGAACAATCACTTATATTATAATTAATCGTATCTCTACCAATTACTAAAGGGCAAGGTTCGCAGACTGTTACTTGCAGCGTATTGATGACCGTTTGACAATCATTATCATCAGTAACTGTCAAATTGTAAAATCCTGCGGGTAAGCCTGTTCTAACCGCTTGGTCCGCAAAGCCTTCGGTATCTTCCCAATCAAAGGTAAAAGGTGGCGTTCCGCCTTCTACATCTACCGTAATACTTCCCCCTTCATCACATTGCGGAATAATCGTTGTGCTGATGCTGATAAAATCAGGAGCGTCGATGGTAAAACATCCTTGTCCGTAAACACAGCCCATTGTATCAACAATAGACAAACAATAATCCCCTTGTGGTAATTGTCCGTTTTTAAAATTCGTAAACCCATTAGAAATAATCGTATCCAAAACGGTTGTAGATAATGCAGCAACATCCGCCGTAAACATCACTTCTCCATCTGCTACTAATGGACAACTAGCGGGAATCATTTCTTCTATAGCAATGACCGCCAATTCATCGACCGCATTGACCAAAGTAAACACCACAGGTGTCTTGCAACCCGTTCGATTATCCGTTACCAATAGGGAATAAGTTCCACTCGCTAGATTAGTTCTAGTAGGTAGACCACCTTGCCAATCGTAGGTATAATCCCCACTTCCACCATTCATACTTACCGCTACTGCTCCATCAGCATTGCCACAAGTTGGCGGAGTGGTAACAGCCACTTTAGCTTGT
The DNA here is from genome assembly GCA_965277445.1 of Saprospiraceae bacterium. Lineage (GTDB taxonomy): Bacteria > Bacteroidota > Bacteroidia > Chitinophagales > Saprospiraceae > JAFMDF01. The sequence continues at coordinate 3,460,441 of CBDICY010000013.1, forward strand.
AGCAAATTATCTTCATCCACCACAACTACAATAGTGGTCTCGCAATCAAATTCTTCATCTCTTACCCGAACCTGATAGAATCCAGAAGATAATTCCGACCGTTCGTTGCCAATAAATCCATCTGCCCAAGTATAAGTATTAGAATTTGGTATAAGCAAAACTCGTCCTGTTGCCAATCCACATTCGGAAGGGCTAGTGATGGGTACTAAATCATCAAAATTCTTTTCCACAACCTCTGCCTCCACTTCCATAATACAAGTAGGATTTGGTTTATAGACAATCAAAATTCGATACTTGCCAACTGGCATAGAAGCCCGAATATTACCTGTAACAAAAGGTCGTCCTAAATCAGGCATATAAACAAATTCGTAATCTCTTGGATCTTCTTCCATTTGGATAAAAATCGATCCTGTATTTCCCGTACAAGTCGAAGGCGTGGTACTAATTCCTGTAATCGTTGGTAAATTACAAGCTTCACATTCAGGTATTCTGATACTCGCCATTTCTGTACAACCATTATTATCGGTAATTAGCACTTCATATAACCCTGTATCTAAAGCAGTTCTATTAACTGAATTATCTGTTCCATCTAAATCTGCCCAATCTACTACATAAGGGCTCGTACCTCCCGTTATGTCTAGTTTGATTCCGCCTGTATCCGCACAAGCGGCAAAGGCTTCGTACATTAACATTAGGACAGAAGATTCCCCAATAGTAAAGCAAGCTTCGCCCGTCAAACAACCAAAAGCATCTTTTATTTCTACACAATAATCTCCTACTGGTAATGCGCCGTTTTCAAAAGTATCAATACCATCCGTTATCAGCGTATCCATTGGTAATTGAAAATCATCAGATACATTCACCGAAAATTGTATACCTCCATCAATGCCATCATTACAAGAAACATCCATCGTATCGGTAATGAGAATGGTCGCAACGCCAACAGGAATTGCCGTCAATACAAAATCAACGGTCGTTTGGCAGCCTAAAGTTGCATCAAAAACAGTTATCGTATAGGCACCAGCCGCTAAGTCCGAACTAATATTTGTTTCACTTGCCCAAGAGTAAGAATAGTCGCCGCTACCTCCCATTACATTAAGCGTTACGGCTCCATTTGCTTGCTCGCAGGTTGGCGATTGGTCAATGATAGCTTCAGCAGTTAAAATATTATCTATACCAATAACCACGCTAATTGAACCTTCGCAATCGGCTGTTCCATTTTGATCGGTAAAGGTTACCTCGTAAGTCCCTGCCGCCAATTGATTTCGATTATTCCCTACAAAACCATCAGGCCAGGTATAAATATAATTAGCAGGAGATAAAACGACCACTCCCGTTACAGGTGTTTCACAGGTAGACGCAAAAACCGTTGCTTCCGCTGATGGTGGTGCAGCAGGAATAGTTAAGGTCAAATTGTAGTTACAATCTGTGTTTTCTGGATCAATAATATTGATTTGGTACTCCCCTGCTGGTAGATTAACTCTGGTATTAGGTACATTTCCGTCAATTCCTAAGTTGGGTGTCCATTCATACCTATACCTTTTGGCGTTATTGGCAAAAGTAAAAGCAACTTCCCCGTCAGCCTGTCCACAACTAGCACTAGTAATTAAGGTATCAACTAATGGGCTTTCGCCAATTTCGCCTGTTGGAATAGTGAATGGGATAATGGTCATACAATTTGGCCTTCCGATAGTCGTAATTATCACATCATAAGTACCCGCAGTTAAGTTCGTTCTGCTATTTGGTGTTTCTCCCATTTGCCCCGCATTTCCACTCCATTCATACTCAAAATTAGCAGCATCTCCTGCAATGGCTAATGTAATCGCCCCATTGGATTGTCCACAATCCTCTGCAATAATAGCTGTATTGGTTACTAATTCTGGTGTAAGGCTATTTTCTAATACGGTAATATTGGTTGTTAGCGCACAACTAGTATCTCCTTGTAAGGCAATTTTCACTTCATAGTCGCCCGCAGGCAAAGCCATTCGAGTATTTTTAGTTGCTCCTTCTTGTCCTAAACTTGGTTCGTATATAAAGGTATAATCTGTGATTGATTCTGCCAATTCAATGGACACTACCCCATTAGCTTGACCACAATCCGCAGGTAAAATATTGGTGGAAGTTATTAAATCTGATTGAATACCATTAGCTGGTATCGTAATATTTAAATTTGTCGCACAAGTTGTATCTCCTTGATAAGCGATCAATACCTCATAGTCTCCAGCAGGCAATGCCATTCTGGTGTTCTTGGTTGCGCCTTCTTGCCCTAGGTTTGGTGTATATGCAAAAGTATAGTCTTCGATTGACTCTGCTATTTCAATAGATACGCCCCCATTAGATTGACCACAATCTGCTACTATAAAAGTCGTATCTATAAGCGTCGCAGGCGAACAAGTACAAGTATCTAAGTTAACCGTCAAAGGAAACACACAACCACTTCCACCAGTAATACTTACTTCGTAAGTTCCCCCTGATAAATTTATTCTATCTCTATCATTTTGAATACCAGGTAGATCTGCCCAATCAAAGACAAAAGGCGTAACTCCTCCTTGTACCGTTAGGTTAACTCCATAGTTATTTTCACAATCTCCATTTGTCGAGAGACCAACGGCTAGTGGACTTGGCGTTTTAATCTCAAAGGTGGCATTACCTGCTAAACAACCATTACCATCTCTAAGATGAATTTCATAATTCCCTGCTGGCAATTGCCCATTTTCATAAATAAATTGACCGTCTGTAATAATCGTATCGACAGGAAATCTAAAACCATTTTCATAAATAATTTCAAAATCAATCGATCCATTATTATCACCCGAACAGACTAGATTAGTAGTATCCGTAATGGTGATCGCTCCTTGATGAATTTGATTGTCTAGCACAAACAAATAAGGCGTAGTGCATCCCGTGATTGTATCTGTAATAAGAATGTCATAAGCACCACTAGCTAAATTTAGTTGGGACAAATTTCCATCTAAAAAAGAAGATTTATAGCCACCACTACCACCTGAGACATCTAAAGCAATAACACCATTATTATTCAAGCAGGTCGGCGTATTAAAAACGGTATGACTAACTATCAATGGGCTAGTCGCTTCCATATTAATAGTGACTAGATTAGTGCAGTTTGGAGCATTCGGGTCCGTAACGGTAATAATATATCTACCTTCCGATAAATCATTTCGATTAGCTCCTGTTGCTCCGTCATTCCAAGTATAGGTGTAGGTATTAGGTGTTAAAGTAACCATTCCGTTAGACACCCCACAAGTGGCATCTGTTTTGGTAAAGTTAGCAATCGGTCCATCTGAATTCCCTACCGTAACAAGTACTGTTTCAAAGCATTCATTGCTCACTTTGTCTACTATCTGTACAAAGTAACTTGCTGCTGGTAAGTTGATACGGCTATTAACAGTTTCCCCAACTTCTCCCACATTCGGAGACCAATTAAAGTTATAATCGTCCACATTACCGACAATATTAATAGTCGCGCGCCCGATTTCTTCATTACAGTTCGTATTTTCTACAATAATATTTTCAATAATTGGTGGCGTACAAGCAGGACATTCTTGACGAAGAATAGTTACATTTAAAGTATCTACACAACCAGTAGGACTACTGACTACTAATTGATGAAACCCTTCCGTTAAAAATACAGATACGCCGACTGGCGTTAACCTAGTGTCATAGCCTAAGAAGGATCGAATACCACTAGATGGAAAAGTAATCTCCATACGGCTATAATTCCCTCCAATATGCCCGCCTTCTATAATAAGTGCTTCTTGCAAAATCGTCCAATTACCTCCTTCATCCCAGACATTCATGGAGTCTACTAACTCAGTAATCGAAGATACCGTTCCACTATAAGTCACGCCGTCCACAATCCAAGAATCAACTCGAATTGCTCCATTAGTGTTACTAATTTGAGCATAGGTATAAATACAAACTTGTTGAAAATCACAGATGGCAAAACGAGTAGAATCTACGACAACGCCATTATCCATCACCACGTAGTCTTCTAAATCTGAGCCATTGTATTCGTTAAAACAATAGAAAATAGTGCTATCACAATCTGGCATTAGTAAAGTCAAATCTTGTGTTCCTACTTCTATGATGCAGTTACCTGGCTCGCAGTTCGTATTCAAGGTAAATTCTCCTTCATTGGAAGAACTAAAATCGTAATTACAAGTAGCTCCATCAATCGTACAAGTAAAATCTATAGTACTAGTAGTGGCCACCATTGCCATATAAGTACTATCGCAAGACAAAGTACCTACGTTTACATCAAATTGAAAGCTAGCTGTTTCATTTTGTCCTAGTCCTGTTGGTAATAATAAATTAAAAACATCTAGTCCTTCATTATTTTTAATGGTTGGCTCGGAGGGTATCCAATTATTAGGGGCAGTAGCTTGAATAGAATTCGCCACATAGGTAAATGCTTTCGGAAGTTCCACTTCAATTTTATCTACCGCAGATACATTATTTCCAATGTTCTTAACTTGAACTTGAAAAGTAGCCGATTGATTGGAATTTAAAACTGCTGTACTTCCAAATTCAATTTCAAAATTTCTAGCCACACTAGGATCTGCTTGAAAAATAATGGGGTTTGTTTCTGCAAAAGCACTATTTGTCGGCGTACCACAAGTAGTTACTCCTTGAAAACTATAGCGGTTCAATTCTCCATTTTGGTAGGTACAATTGGTAATAAAACGATATTTAATTTTGAATTCACTTGAATCGGGAACGTTGATAGAAAAACCTGGTAGACCATTCGTATGCAAAAAGGTGCTTAAGTGCTCAAAGTCATCGTATTGATAAATACGACCTTGTGTATTATCTCCTAGGAAATTAGGTTCTGTTGCAATTGATTGAAAGTCAGCATTGGAAGGGTAGCTAAATTCAATGCTGCTTGGCACTAAAGTAGCGCCCGTAGGTAAAATGATTTGAGATTGAATATCAAAGGTATTGCCTGCTTCTTCATTTCTCACTAAAATCACCATCGTACTCGTATCACATAATACACCGCTAATTGTCGATTCAGTCTCTTGGAAACTAGCAGATAATAAGGGTTCTAAGGTGCTCGCTTTTAACAAAAGGGTCACTTCCTCACAAGGCGCATATAAATCAGGCGTCCAATTCGGATTATCACTAGCTATACAATTCCAACCTAATTTTGCTAACACATTATTTTCTCCACAGCTATTCATTCTTGCTGTAATACGGAATGTATTACAAATATCGGCAGGATCAACGTTAGTACCTCTTTTGCTTAAACCTGTAGTAAAAGCAAAAGTGCTAGTATCTACGCTAGAAATTTGTAAAACCAAGGTGTCTATTACATTTGGGAAGCTTATATTTTCAATAAATAAAATTTCCGCATCTCCAATATTTTTTTCTAGTTGGATAAACGTCACACCTGCGTCCGAATCAAAAGAAGTATTGCAATGTTCTATCTCCCATTGAATAAGGGCTTCACCAGATTGTACCTCCCCGGTTATAGCTTCAAGAGAAAAAGTTGGTGGTTCCTGGTATTGGAAAAAGCGTTTATCAAATATTTCTTTTATTTCAACACAAGATTCATTTCCTTCAAAATTAGCATAAGCCCGATTCTGGTAATTTACTTTCGCTTCTATTTCATATAAATCATCGTTGGTGCTACTACCAAATTGGGAAGAACAGGAAGGCGTTAAGTTAACCCGAAATTGGAAAACTTGATTACTTCCTGCAATCGTGCTAGCTGTGCTCAAAAATCTAAAACCTGTTTTATATAATCCAGGTTCTGATTCCGCTAAATTCGGTAGTGGAAACCATTGGCTTCCTTGAATGCGATATTCTACTGATAAATCTTCAAAAGCAGTTAAAATTTCAGGATCATAGGTGAATTTAATGGAATCTATCCTTACGGCTTGCCGATGTTCCTCCCCAAAAAATTCCCGCATGGCATTCGCATTAATACTTTTCGAGATCGTGTATTGTAAATTAGCAGAGGCACAACCATTTGGATAAGCGGAATTGCTAGGGCCAGAAAAATTAGCCGTTAATTTAGCTAAGCGAAATAATTCTCCAAAAGAATCACAATTATCAAATGATTGACCGTCTATAGTAGCATATCCTCGACCTCTTAGATTAGGGATTTTTTTAAAAGTATTAGACGGAATGGGTGCATCTGGATTGATGGCAAAATGCCCTTCAAAATTAATTTGATCCCCCATTGTCAAGGAAATGCCGTCCAAGCAACTACTCAAATCAAAATACATGGTTTTATTACTACCTAAAATTTCGACGAAAAAAGCAGTTGTATCCAAAACACAAGTTCTGGTATTGCCACCAGATTGAATCGTAACTGTCGCAAAATTGAATAAAAAGGAGGTTGCCTCTGAATCACTTTCATCGGCATTGCCATAGTTAATGGCTAAACCTACGCTATCCGTCAAGGTTTGGTTCCCAACAATATTCGTCATTTTCATTAACACAGAATCACAACTTAAGGCTACTTTTTTATTGGCTAAAGCTGGATCAAAAGGCGTGGAGAAATTAGCATCTGTAAAGCCAAAAGTGCTTCGTTCCACCGAAAAATCAGTCGTTTGTAAACCTGTTTCACATACAAATTCTGCACAAGGCGCTCCTGCCGCATGCAAAACGGCCCCTTCCAATATGCCACAATACCAAATATGGCTACAAGTACATTCTGGACAGAAATAGGAAATCTCTACAGGAAAAGAAGTTGGGCCAACGGGCGCACATTGCGTTTCAAAGACAAAATTTAATTGATAATCATTATTTAAATTTAATACAGAAGCATCAAAAGTCATCACCGATTCGCCATCATTATTGATAGCTGTTGGAAAATAGCGCGTTGTATCTTGTTGAATGCTTGTCTGATTAGACAAAATCATACCATCAGGAATCGTAATAGAGACTCTAACCTCATCATTGCCTTCGCAGCTTCGATTAAAATTAGACATTCGACGTTCCCCACTATAAATAACGGTAAATTGATCTTGGTCATTGAATGCATCAGGATCGGTACAAACTTCTCTTGTCGAGCCAGAATTGGAACTGCGGTAAAAATTATCAAAAAGGGTTTCATCGCTAATACCACAGGCATTTGTATATTCAATTTTACCATCAAAATTCCCTCTAAAATCATTATCACAATCATTCTCAATATCAAATTGGTTACCTATGGAACAATCAATGCCATAAGTAGCCGTAATCGTAAAACCTTGACCGATACGCAGATCATCAAAAAATCCATCTCCATCCACATCCTCTAAACCTCCTACTCCATCTGGATCTGTAGCAAAAGCAGGGTTATCATTAAGGACAACCAGACCATTCGGTGCATTAATCGTCATGCCATTACCAATAGTTAAAGTCGTAATTTGGTAACCTTGATCCGCCGATAAAAATTCCGATCCAACCGCAAAACCTACTCCTGCTGAAATATTGGTAATCGCGCCAAAATCTTTATCAAATTCAAATCCATTATTAGCGACCGTAATAGACAAACTTCCATCGTCACAATATCCTGCATCTACCGTCAATCCATTATCATGCGAGAATCCTATCAGCGCCTCTCCTCTGCCAATTGGCAAATTAGCAGATTTAATTTCTTCTTGGCAAGCAACTATATTACAGCCCCAACTTACTTGATGGGTCGTACCCAAATTACTGTCTCCACCATTTCCACAACTGGTTAATAGAATGACTTCTTCAATTGTTAAAATCTCATCTACATCAAACAATAAATCGTTATTGCCTGCTTGACCTGCTTCTTTAGTATTTCCCAGAAAAGATGCCCCAGTAATACTCACACGAATCAATGTATCTCTATTATTAATCGTTTCTTTAGCAAAGTTGATAGGAATTCCATTTACCAATATCATTTGATAAGACATCCCTTCTTCTTGCTGGACTTCATAGTCAAATGCCTCTAAGTAACTATTTAAACCACTATTAGAAACAGTAAGTGTCCTACGAATTTCCATCCCAATACCAAAAGGATCTGGCAACTCCGTAATGTCCAAATTTAAATTAGGCGTAGCAATCACATCTTTATATTCCACCCCATCAAAAGATTCTGAAAAAGGAGTGCCATTTAATTGATAATCAATTTGCCAAGTATCGAAGACTTGTAAATTATTGGTACTCAAAGTATCTAAAATGCCACAAGCTGTTTTTACAGAAAAGGCAATACTAACAGCAGATAAATCGGTAGGATCTATAATTGGTAAGGAAAAAATCGGTTGGTTGAGATTGCTGCTATCTGAAACTGCTACCCCTGTAGTCGTAGCAGCAGTATTTAAACTCGCAAACTCAACGCCAGAGAATAAGTTCAAAGTTGCGGTAATATTTGTTCGAGGATTAATCTCCGTTCCAGCAATCGTAAAGACAACAGTTTGTTCATCGGCGCCGCCGCATACAACTAACTGGTCTAACAGGACAGATTCGGCTTCTAAAGAAAGGGTCAGATTAGACTGCCCATGTGCGGTAAAAGTAGTAAAAATTAACAGTAATCCTACCACCATTAGTTTACCCAATACTCTTCCTATAACCTCCAAAGACACTTGGGGGAAATCGTGATTAAGTTTTGGGAAGATTTGGTTATACATAAATCTTTTCTTTTGTAATCGGTGTTTGTTTTTTGCTTTTTTTCTTGTATTTAACTTAGCGTTTATTTTTAAATATATTTTTAATTAATTTATATTTAACTATTTTACAATGTATTATAAATTAAGTAGTTATACATTTAGTAAATAATTGCTTTCTTATTATCATAACTTTAAAAGGCGGCAAAAATCAAACCAAAAAAGGACATATATAAATTACGTTACACGTATGTCGGGAAGTGGCAGAATTAAGTAATGAGTGTTTTGGGAGGAGGTTAGTTTAGAATATTATTTTTTGGAAGAACTTATTAATTATTAAAGGTAAGATTGGATGGAATGGATCGTACAGGATAATGGGCGGTTTTTGTCAAAATCTCTCTTTGACCATTGATGTTCTATCATAGCCGCTTTTTGATAGTCAATCTCTCTGGAAGCGACCAAAATAAAGGTGTCGCACAAGCATCTAATCAGCTTAAGTTAAAACAAGTTGAAAACTTGAAAGATATTGTTTGGAAGATACAATCTTCCAAAATCGGTAGCTTGCTAAGCTTAGATTATCATTGAAAAAAAACAGCCATTTGCCTAATAAAAACAAACGACTCCGAGTAAACTTAAAACATCTGGTTTTCTATACTTTTTATCCGCTATCATATATAGGAAAAGCGGTAAGGAAGCATTCACTCCTTACCGCTTTTTATATTTCTACACGTTGAAAACGTGAACGATATTTGTTTTAAGAAACATTCTTAAAACATCGACACAACGTTTATTCTTCAGGCATCGGGTACTAGACTCCTTACCTCTTTTTATAGTTCTACATGTTGAAAACATGGACGATATTCGTGTTAAGATGCAATCTTAACACATCGCTCAGCTTAAAATATCAACGATAATCTTAAGACATCTGGGTAAACTTAAAACATCTGGTGTGTCGATTGATTATTTGATTGGGGATGGAAAACTAGCGCAGTATGATAAGGATGTGCTAAAACACATTGAAGATATTCAAGCATTGGATAAAGATACTCGTAGCAAGCTCTTTTTCTTGATTGATAATGTGGTGCAGAACTTTAAAACCAGACAAGCTTTTGCTCAATAAAAAAAGTGGTAAGGAAACGCATATTCCTTACCACTTTCTATATGATTTATCAAATCTACTTCAGATACTAGTCTTCTTCGGACATCGGGTACGTTATTTCAATAGTTTTAAAAAAAGTTAAATTGGAAAAATATTCAAATATTTTTTTAATTAATTCAGGTATATCAGAAAATGTGCACCGCTTTTTTTAAGATTTCCACCTCTAATTCTTTCTCTTTTAACTGCTTTTCTAACAAAGCTATTTTACGCTCAGATTCACTCATTACGTTATTACCTTTGCCCGGAAAGGAATCTTCCTTATGTTTAGCATAAGTGCTGCGCCAATTATAAATTGTATTGACCGAAACCCCAAATCGTTCGGCGATAATTTTTACATTTTGACCCGTTTCTAAACTCAGAGATACTATCTCTAATTTTTCCGCTTTTGTGTAGCGTTTTTGTAATTTTGACATCGTACTTTTTTTATGGTTGTAAGATAAGCTCTTTTAACCTTTCTACGTGTCCGATATATTGACTATCTCCATTATATACATTATTACAAAATGTATATAAAAGACTTGATGCTAAAAGAATTATAAACCACCTATTATTATAACTAATTTCTCTTTTCAATATAATTTTATTTACCACTTCCCAAGAAGCATTAATATACCTATGATTATTATCAATATAGCTCCACCTAAAGTTCTTGTTGTACTGTAAACATTGGATACTTCTTTACGCTCTAAAGTATGAGAAGCTATATAAATACCTCCTCCAAGGAAAATCAAACCTAATAAAAAATTCATTATTTTAGTTTTGAGTTTTTTTAATCTCTTCTTGAACTACTACCTTTGAAAGCTCATTTAAGATACTAACTTGTGTATTGAGGACATCCTCTGTCTTAACGAATTTTTCGCCATATTTTTTTGCATTTTTCAAGGCTTTTGTACCTTCGTCTAAATTTGCATTCTCTATCATATTTTCTATTGGCTTTGGTAATACGGCAAACAATGCATCCGTTAGTACAGTTACTTGTGTATTATCGCTAACTTCTCCATTTCCAATAAGTTCAGATGCTACAATAAGTCCGTCTCCTGTCAGTTGCATACCACCTCCGACAGCAGCAATCTCTAGTCCAACAGGGGGAGCAACGATAGCAGTTGCCAGTCCAACTTTTTCTATTACATCTCCTGCACTCTTTATTGTCTCTCCAGCAGTCTTACTTCCAGTAGCAGCAGCTTGTACAACTTTATCTTGAGTATCTATAATTTGTCTACGATGATGACTAATGCTATTTGCATGAGCTTGATTATCTGGACCATTCCTTAATGTCTTATTATTTAAACCAATAAATTCTTTTACTTTATCAATTACACTAAATTTCTGCAACCCATGTAAATCAATATTAGCGATAGGCTCATTCTCCGCATAATTATAAGTAGAAACCCAAGCAAACCTATCACTAATAGGGTCAACACCTGTAAAGCGAGCGATAGCGGGGTCGTACATTCTGAACCCATAATGATACCAATTCAGCCCAAAGTCGGTGTCAAGTTCTTTCCCATTATATAAATACTTATTCTCAGGACTAGTAGCCGTCTGCTCTCATTCACCCTTCATAGCCAACCCAAATAAAAATGATTTCCCTCTAAACCAGCTCTGCCTGCCCAGTACCTAAGGTAGGACTTACTTGCGTCTAATCTCTTTTCTCTCAATAAAATGGTCTCTACTCTCTACTCTCTACTCTCAAAATTTTATAAACTACTCGGCTTCACCACCTCAACCCACTCCCCAGGCTCCCGTGCCTGAATCGTATTATCATACATCGCCTCACAACTCACCGTCGGCAAATAATATCGTCCTTCATAAGCTGCATTCAATTGGATGGTATAAGTATGTTTAGCCTTACGATTTATATCAAAATAGCTATACACTCGGTCATCTCGAATGTCTTGGTATTCTGGTTTATTAGAATCAGCAAACCGTTCTACATTGGTCATTCTAGTATTTAGAATTTCCCAACCAGAAGGAAAAATTTGGGTCAATGCCATTTCTTCGTAGCGAATGCCTTTCGTTCCTGGATTCGTAATGCTTACTTGAGCAACAAAATCAGTTCCTTGCGCTAGTCGGTTGACATCAATGGAATTCCCTTCATTATCCAAATACTTTACTTTCATCGTCAAGTTTTCTGCCTTTTCGGTTTGGTCACCAATTAGTGGTTGTCCTGTGGTAATTAAATTGACGTATAACACCCCATTACTATTATTCGTCAAATTCACCGACTTATTAGGGTTTCTATCAACGGGCACATCTATACTCATGATTGGGGTGGTAGACCCTGCATTTACCGATGGTTGATTACCAATTTGATAGGCGAATTTGAATTGGTCACCTACCGCTGTATTCCCTACAAATTTCCCAATTGCTAATAAAGAATAAGCCACCGTTTGTGTGCCATGCCATTCACCAGAACTTAATTGTTTAGATATATTTCGAGCAATATTACCTGCTCTATCCAAATCTTTCATCCCGACTAAAGTTTCTAAAATCATCGCCTCATCTCGCAATCCAGAGCCATAGGTATAACTTAATTCTCGATAAGCTTTTACCGCCGTTTTCAAAGACTTCACCAAAGCAGCAGCTACTTCTGGCTTGCCAATTTCAGCATAAGCCGCAGCCAGTCGCCATTTGGCTTGGTCAGAAACTTTACTATTTTCTCGAAGGCGATTCATAGCGCCAATTTCAGGCGCACCTGCTAAAGCTAAGGTATATAAACGATAAGCTTGGGTCAGTTCATTATCATAACGATTATCTCCATAATTCCAATTTTGGGCTTGTTTCTTTTGGTATCTTTTCCATTGAGAAAGCAAATTACTAGGTAAAGAATAGCCTACTTTTTGGGCTTCTAGCATAAAATGTCCTGCATAATTAGTACCCCAAGTACTCGCATAATTATCGCCTGGCCAATAGCCAAATCCACCGTTGGAAGTCTGGAATCGTTTTAAGCGGTCAATCGTTGCGGTAATATTTCTAGCAATTTGATTCTTTTTAGCATCATCAACCTCCATTAATTTAGTCACAAATAATTGAGGGAAACCAGAAGACGTCGTTTGTTCAATACAACCATGTGGATAACGAATCAAATAATTTAAACGTTTGCCCAAATCAATCGGTGGAATATTCGATACTTCTAATAAACTTTCATTTGTTCCAGTAATACCGACTGCTTCAAAAGTGGTAGTCCAATTTTCGCCAGGTTGCAAGACTTTTTCATCCACATTCGTTACAAATGGATTTGGATTTCTTACTTGAATTTCAATCTCTTGAGATGCATTTTCTCCTGCCCCCGTTGCTGTGATTTTGAACTTCGCCACACCTACTCTATCCGCTACTTTAATATTAAAATTAACCAAGGCTTCTTCCGGTTTGGCAAAGGTTAAATTCTGGCTATTACCGCCAACTACATTTACCAAACCACTTGTTTCTTCAATGGTCACTTTTACATTTTTAATCTTATTTTCCATCGCAAAAACCGTTACAGGCAAAGTCAATTCTTCGGTTGGACCTAATACTCTCGGTAAAGTCGCTAAAACCATTAAAGGCTTTCGAACCGCAGTCGTTTTTTCCGAACTTCCATAAGCCCCATTATTAGACGCCACCACCATTGTCCGCACCGAACCAACATAATTAGGTACGGTAATTTCATGTTTAGCAGTACGTCCTTTTGCTAAGAAAAATGGACCTAAATGTTTGACGACTGGTTTGAACCGATTCGCTTGCTGATTGTCTTTACTTTTTCGTAATTCGGCATCTCCACCAATCGCTAATACTCGTTCTAATTCGCCACCATACGCCCCTAAAACATGGTCATAAACATCCCAAGTTTTGACGCCTAAAGCTTCTCTAGCATAAAAACTATTCCAAGGATTGGGCGTTCCAAATCGAGTTAAATCCAATAAACCTTCGTCTACCATCGCAATCGTATACGCCATTGCTTTGCCTTTATTCTCAGACACTTGTACCGTCACCCTTTGTTCAGGTTCTAAGACATCAGGCATTTTTAGTTCAGGATTTAAACGAGTCGCTTCATCTTCTATATTGATGGGAATCACGCCATATAATCGAATGGGTAAATCATTTTTTACTTGGCCATGTGGCTGAATTAAAGAGATGTTGGCATAAACCGTTGGCGTCATTTCTTTGGTCGCATAAAAACTAAATTTAGTTTCTCCATTCTTGGTGTTCGTCCAATAAGATTCGATAATTCTAGAGCCATTTTCAATTGAAATTAAAGCACGTCCATCTCCACTTGAAGGAATCGTTAATTCAACTATATCTCCTACTTGATAGTTGTCTTTATCAGCTACAAAAGCCAACATAGAAGCGGCATCTCTATTTTGGTTATTTTCTCCATCATTCCAAGGGTAGCCTGCATAAAAAATATCCCCCGAACAATGTCCACTTTCATTATCACAAACTCGGACTAAATAACGTCCCCAATCGTCGATATTTACATTCCATTCAACTTCTCCTTTCCCATTCGTTCGCACGTTTGCAGACTCTACTGAACCATAATGTTTGGCAGAATTGTATTGAGAAATGTTATCATTGCTTCTATCCCACCACCAGCGCCAATTCATACGATATAAACCGACTTTTAAATTTCGTCCTGCTGCTGCATTTCCGTTTTCATCAACTGCTATAAATTCAACTGAATTATTTTTCCCTATATCCAAGCGTTTTTCGCCGTATTTATTCTTTTTGATATAAATTCCTGTATAGGTATCATAAGGACTCTCTTTAATCGTAAATTGGTCAGAACTAAAATCCCCACCTTTTTCAAAAGCTCTAATATTAAAACTAGTCGCTAACATCCCCGGGAATAATTTTCCTTGATTTCGTTTAATGGTTATATTGGTATTTCCAGCTTCATTGACTTTTCCACCAAAAACAACTTGTGGTTCTGCTTCCATTTTTCTGGCAGGGTCATCAAATTCATATTCGCTATACTTCTTGAAAGTGGTATTAACAGCTCGAACTTGCTTTTCAATTTTAACTTCCACATTTTGAGCAGGCGCACCGTGTAACCAATTGACTTGTAAATCGCAATTTATATTGCCATCTTTTGCCATAATTTGGTCTCGACCAATATCCATTTTGATTTTCAGCCGATTCGGCTTTACCGTTTCTACCTTTACGCTCTTAGAAAAAGTCGCTCCACCAACTTTTACCTTTGCCATCCAGTTTCCAGTTGGTGCGGCAGTACTTGTCGCCACCGTTAAAGGATAAACATTACTAATCGAATTACTACTCGTCCATTGGTGCTGCACTTGTCCTTTTGGGTCAATCAATTCAAAATTGACTGGATGACTGGCAGGTAATTTTCCTTGTTTGTCTTCTAAAACAAAGTTGAGGAAAATAGAATCTCCCGGTCGCCAAACGCCTCTTTCTCCATAAATAAACCCTTTTAATCCTTTTTGTGCCTCTGCT
Source organism: Saprospiraceae bacterium (assembly GCA_965277445.1). Lineage (GTDB taxonomy): Bacteria > Bacteroidota > Bacteroidia > Chitinophagales > Saprospiraceae > JAFMDF01. Next base: position 3,475,618 of record CBDICY010000013.1, read on the forward strand.
CCCGCTACATCAAATCGACTCAAGGATAAAGAATTGGGATCTAACATCCGCAAATATCCTTTTTGGCTACCTTTAGTAGCAATAATAGCAAAAGGTTTCTTTTCCAATTTAGTATTAATAATACCATCTCCATCCGTTTTTATGGACTTAATCAACTGTTGTTGAAAATCATAAAATTCAACCGTTGTTTCCTCCATCGGATTGGTCGATTTAATATCTGCAATGGCTACCATAACTGACCCATCTTTTCCACTTTTGGCAATAATGCCAATATCCGAAGCTAAAACATTTCTACGCACAAAACGGTCATAATTATAATAAGCAGGAAAACAAGGATTGTCTCTATGTCCGTATTCAAAACCATCATAATAGCCATCAATGCCGTAGTAACTGCCCCAAATACTGGTAAATTCTCCGTCTTCTAGGCTGTTGTCCATCACGGTTAAATCATCACTTTCGTCTTCTGCTTCGCCACAATTATATAAGGCATAAGCTGGTCGAAACCCCATTCTAATTTGGAAAATAGCATCAGGGTCATCATCAATCAATTTGGCTAAATCCACCGCATATCGAGACATCGTATAAGGGTCAGCGCTTCCATCTAAATCGGCTAAATTGACTTTTTCTTGTAAAATAATGCGCCCTACCCTTTCCAAATCGTAGCCTTGGTCTATCGCATTGGTTTGCAAAAATTGCAAGATATTATTATCAAAAATTTTAACTACTTCTATATCTACCGTTTTCAAACCAATCGCATCAAAAGGAAATATCAAACCATTAGAATTAGGCATAATCGTGCCTTGACCTGCCAACCTCAATTGTGGTTTAGCATCTGATATGGCAATATTCCATTCACTATTCTTTGGCATTTTCACCCCATTGACATTTTTCACTCCTGCACGAACCGTTATTTTCCGTTCCCCAACAATTCTTCCTGTTGGGTATACTTTTAAGACATTTCTATCAATCACAAATTTCAATCGCCCATTATACTTCGAAATACTAACCAAGCCAGCCAATTGTTGATTTTTCTGCAAAGGGTCGGTAAAACTTAAAGCTATATGCGTATCTCCGCCGCCTCTTACTTCTGCGTCCGCCACTTTAAATTCATCTAAAGGTGGAACGACCACCTGTTTTTCTCCTTTTTTAGCAATACCAACTGCTGCCCCATTCCAATCAATTGATACTTCCGAGGGATTATTCTCCCGACTAATCCCTTCTACAATAAATTGATGTCTTTTATTGCCATCCAAATGTTGCCAAGTAACCCGAAGTGTTTTTCCTCCTTGTTTTGCGGTCAATCCTTTTTCTACTATTTCGGCTGCTGCAATATCTCCCGTTAATACCTTCCCATGCAATTCTTGCGCTTTTAAATTATCCCCATTAGCCGCACGCAGTCCTTCAACTTGCACATCATAACGCAATTCCTTCGTGCGAAAAGGCATTTTAAAAGAACGGGCATTTTTAGGCACGTCATCAAATATTTTGCTCAACGCTACTTCAAATTCATATTGTGTTCCAGAATCTAAATAGGTCTCTGGTTCAAATAGCATGGTTCGATTATCTTCCCAAATCGCTTTTCCTGCTACGGTTGGTTTCATACTATACAACCTGGTTTCTACTGCTTCCCCAACTTCCTCTAAAGCCACCGCTTCTCTAGCAAAACGAACCCTAATAGGGGTTATTTTTGAAACAACGCCAGAAGTATAGGCATAAATGTAGGCGCTTACATCTGCTACTTTATCAGTTTCACTCACTTTTTTCTTACAGGATTGAATAAATAGGAGGGTTAATAAAATGAGTCCTAATTGACCAACAAATCGGAAAGTGGCTTTTTGCATGGTTTTATTTTTAAATTTTGAGGTAACTTTTAGTAGAATAGAGAGGAGAGACCATTTCATTGAGAGAGGAGAGATTGACCTTGAATTAATTAAGCCCATTTTGGAACAAAAAATTCATTTAAGTCTGAAGGAGTCTCTAATCTCGCATCTCTATTCTCTGTTCTCACATAATTAACAGTCGCTTATACGACTATAATTATTTTTAGTCGAATGCTTAACGCAATAAATTAGTAATTAATTATGAATACAGGTTGGGTTTGTCAAATAGTGTCATTTCTTGTAGCTGTAGTCTTCTTATTCAATCTAACTATAAGCAAGTTATAAAGTATTCCGCATTTTCTAAAGGATGGAGCTAGATATTTATTTTTGATATACTTTGTAAAAAGAGTACTGCTTAATCTGTATTTTTGCAATTTTTAAATAGTCTCCAAAATTCACTAAAATAATCGAATGCTTCGTTTTTTATTTATTGCGTTATTCCTTTACTTGCCATTTAGCTTACGTGGTCAATTTCCACCCGCTGCCGACCAAGCAGGAACAACTGCATTGGCTAAAGATGACCCCGTTTTCATCAATTGGGCAACGGGCGTAGACATTATTCGAGGCGAACAAAATATAGCTGATGATTCCTTGAATTTTGCAGAAGTGGGCGAACTTGAATTTGCCTTAGGCGAACCTGATAATCAAATCGTTAGTTTGGGGGATAGTGGCGTGGCTATTTTAACTTTTGACAAGCCAATTCGAGATGGAGATGGTTTTGATTTTGCGGTATTTGAAAATGGTTTTTTCTCACTGGGTGGCTATTTTTTAGAACTCGCCTTTGTAGAAGTCAGTTCGGATGGTGATTTTTTTGTACGTTTCCCCGCAACATCACTCACAGATACAACGGAACAATTAGCTACTTTTGGTTTAATTCAGCCAGAAAATATTAATAATTTAGCAGGAAAATATGTAAGTGGTTTTGGAACCCCCTTTGACTTGTCAGAACTAAAAGATGTTCCTAATTTGGATATTTCTAAAATTACTCACGTTAAGATTATTGATGTCATTGGTAGTTTAGCGGATAGTATTGCAACGGTGGATGCCGTTGGGAATAAAATCAATGACCCCTTCCCTACTCCATTTCCATCAGGTGGTTTTGATTTAGATGCAGTTGGGGTGATTTATGAAAATACCAGTACTTCAACTTCAGACCAATCCTTGCAAAATTTAGTACAAGTTTACCCTAATCCAATAAATGCAGAGGAAGTATTACACATTGAATTTAATAATTTTGTTGAAAAAATTGGACAAGTACAATTATTCTCCACTAGAGGTGCTTTACTGTGTTCTAAGCCCATTAATAAAATGACCATTGATTTTTCTTTTGCTGGATTACCAAAGGGTATCTATTTTCTTAAAGTCAACCATCTGCAAAAATATTTTGTTAGGAAGGTTATTGTATTATAATTTTTAAAAAGAAAAGAGAAGTGAGAGCAGAGAAAAGAGATTTTTAATGTAGCTAAAACCAATAACTTTAGTCAGAATAGTAGAATTATTAATCAATTATTAGATTTTTTATCTCTGCTCTCTATTCTAATTTTATGTATGGTTTTGAATTATAAATGGGCTTTCAAAAATATAACCAATGTTTAATATCAAAATAATCAAATTTTTATTCTTAATTTCATTAATCCTCTTACTAGGTTGTAAAGACGCTCCCATTATTGAACCTACGCTTACTACAGATGGCTACTCCAAAGGGGTACTTATTACCAATGAGGGAAATTTTCAAAGTGGTAATGCTTCTGTTACGTTCTATGATACGGATGAGCAAGCAGTCCAAGAAAAAATTTTTGAAACGACTAATAATCAACCACTTGGAGATGTTTTACAAAGCATAACTGTTGATGGGAACCGAACTTATTTAACTGTCAATAATTCTCAAAAGATAGAAATTGTCAATACCAATGATTTTAAATCTATCGGTACAATCAATGGTTTAACCTCACCAAGACATTTACTTGTCATTAACGAAACTACTGCTTATGTTTCAGACCTTTATGCTGCTGCTATCTCCGTTATAGATTTAACTACAAACAGTATTATCTCCACCATTCCTATTGGCGGTGCTTCCGAAGAAATGGTTAAAATTGGTGATGAAGTTTTTGTGACCCAACCAAGTTTATTTGACAACTACAGTCAGCAACTTTTTGTCATCAATACCAATATGAACGAAATAACAGATAGTATTACCGTTGGATATAATCCTAGTAATCTCCAACTAGATCGCAATAATCAACTTTGGGTCGTTTGTAATGGAGATAGGGGCATAGCCAATCAATTTGGAGGTATTTATCGAATTAATCCAAACAATAAAACAGTCACACTAACCCTTCCTTTCACAGATGCTCAAACTAGTTTTTATCCTAGATTAGCTATGAATGCCGAAAAAGAGCAACTTTATTTTCTAAAATTAGGCGTTTTTAAAATGTCCATAGAAGCAACCGAATTACCAACGACTCCATTTATTGAACCCAATGGAAGAGATATTTATGGCTTAGGAGTCCACCCTGCAACTGGAAATGTTTATATTGGCGAATCGGGTAACTTTGTACAAAGAGGAACGGTTACAATATATGACCATACAGGAACGGAATTAAATTCCTTTAAAGCAGGCGTTGGAATAAATGGGTTTTATTTTAATTAATGAGTTGCGAGTTACGGGTTGCGAGTTGCGGGTTAAAAACGCACAACTCGCAACCTGTAACTCGCAACCCGCAACAGAAAATACATGCCAAAGATAAATATCGACCGCAATAAAAATCACGATGCCATGCACTTGGCGATGTCTAAGTTAAATTATCGTTTAGAAAAAATCTATTTGGGTGGTGGTGAAAAACGCATTGCCAAACAACATGCTAAAGGCAAAATGACAGCAAGGGAACGGATTGATTACTTGATTGATAAAGACAGTAATTTTCTAGAAATTGGTGCATTTGCAGGATATGGAATGTACGAAGCCGAAGGCGGTTGTCCAGCGGGAGGAACGGTCTTGGGCATTGGTTATATTCGAGGAAGACAATGTATGATTGTAGCCAATGATGCGACGGTAAAAGCAGGCGCTTATTTTCCTATTTCTTGTAAAAAGAATTTACGAGCACAAGAAATAGCGATGGAGAATAGATTGCCAATTATTTACTTAGTCGATAGTGCTGGGGCATTTCTACCGATGCAAGATGAGGTTTTTCCCGATAAAGAACATTTTGGGCGAGTATTTCGAAATAATGCCAAGATGTCTAGTATGGGCATTCCTCAGGTTTCTGCTATTATGGGCGATTGTGTGGCAGGTGGGGCTTATTTGCCGATTATGTCAGATGAAGCATTGATTGTGGAGGGAACAGGGTCCATTTTTTTAGCTGGTCCCTATTTAGTTAAAGCAGCGATTGGGGAAAATGTAGATAAAGAAACCCTAGGTGGTGCGTTGACCCAAAGTGAGATTTCAGGGGTAACCGATTACCGAATGCCCGATGATAAAACTTGTTTAGATACGATTAAAGACTTGATGGATAAATATGGCGATTTTGAGAAGGCAGGTTTTAATCGAGAAACCCCAATGCCGCCAAAGAAAGATCCTAAAGAATTATACGAATTCTTTCCAGAAACCATGCAGCCTTATAAAACTACAGAAGTTTTAGAACGATTGGTGGATGATTCTAAATTAACCCAATATAAAGCGGGTTATGGTAAGACCATTATTTGTGCTTATGCCCGTATTGATGGTTGGTCGGTTGGCATTATAGCAAATAATCGAGAAGTAGTCAAAAATGCGAAAGGAGAAATGCAATTTGGAGGAGTGATTTATTCCGATTCTGCCGATAAAGCTGCTCGGTTTATTATGATTTGCAATCAGAAAAAAATTCCTTTGGTCTTTTTACATGATGTGACTGGATTTATGGTAGGCAAACGTTCTGAGCATGGTGGCATTATTAAAGATGGCGCAAAAATGGTGAATGCAGTTGCCAATTCTACTGTACCAAAATTTAGTATTGTGATGGGCAATTCTTATGGCGCAGGGAATTATGCCATGTGCGGCAAAGCCTATGACCCTCGCTTGATTGTAGCTTGGCCGACTGCTAAAATTGCAGTCATGGGTGGCACACAAGCAGCTAAAGTGTTGATGCAAATTCAAGTCGGTTCTATGAAAAAAAGAGGGGAAGCACCTACGGAAGAGGCACAACAAACCTTATTTGATAAAATTAAAGCCCGCTACGATGAACAGACTTCTCCGTATTATGCAGCGGCACGACTTTGGGTGGATGCGATTATTGACCCAATGGAAACTCGAAAAGTGATTTCTATGGGGATTGAGGCGGCGAATCATGCGCCTGTTGCGCCTTTTAATCCTGGGGTGCTGCAAACGTGACAATTTTCAATTTTCAAAACAAAATGGTTTAATCATAATTCATTCTACCGATTCTTAACAATTTAGATTATACCTATCTTATATAATGTTTTGATTTCTCCAAAGGATAGCTTATTTTCGAGGAATATTTAACACTAGTTTTCTCCCGATTTGTTAACCTTATTTTTCATGAAAGTTAGTAATGAACTCTTATTTTTCTTTAGTGCATTGGGTGCCTTTAATGGCATCTTAATGGGGATATACTTTCTGTTCTATGCCAAACCTCGGCATATTTCCAATTATTTTTTAGGTGCTTTATTATTGACTTTAAGCATTCGAATTGGAAAATCTGTTTTTTTCTATTTCAATGATGATTTAGCTGGCGTTTATATCCATATTGGATTAATTGCTTGCTCTTTAATCGGTCCAGCTTTATATTTTTATTTAAAATCGGTCATTATTCCAGAAGATAATCATCGCCGCGTATGGAAATATCACTTAGCAGTTTTAGTGCCCGCCATCATAATTGTTAGTTATCTCTATCCTTGGCAAGAATACCGACCACTATGGCAACATTATATCATTAACATTATCTATTTAGAATGGCTGGTCTATTTGCTAGCCTCCAGTTATTTAATGGCTAAAGTCTATCGTCAATTTCGACAAAGGTCGGATAAATTGAATAGTGTTGAAATATGGTTAATAAGTGTTTTCCTAGGGAATGTCATCATCTATGTAGTGTATAATGCTTGTGCTTACACCTCTTACATTACAGGAGCGGTATCTTTTACTTTTATCTTTTATTTACTAACTTTATTAATTGTTTTTAATAAAAAAAAGGATACCATTTTATTTAAATTACCCGCAAAATATGGAGATAAAAAAATTAAAGCCAAGGAAGTGAATAGCCTAACAAAGCAATTGGCAGACGTGATGCAAGAAGAAAAATTGTACAAGAACCCTAATTTAAAGTTACCCGATGTCGCTCAAAAATTAAATATTTTACCACATCGCCTGTCTCAGTTAATCAATGAAAATTTAGGTAAAAGTTTTTCTTTATTTATCAATGAGTATCGAGTCAATGAAGCCAAAGAGCAATTATTAACTAATGAAGATTATACCTTAGAAGCCATTGGTTATGAATGCGGATTTAATTCTAAATCTTCCTTTTATTCCACTTTTAAAAAATTAGCGGGTACTACTCCTGCTCGATACAAGCGTCAGAAGGTCTCCTAACTCGTATAAGGTTGATTAGTTGACTAATTATTGATTAATTCAACTTGAATTCAATAATGAAATCTTTTTTCAAAAGAAAAGGTAAAATACCTAAGAACACGTTACAAGAAGCATCCCTCTAAATCCGTTCAATCTGTTCAATCTGTTCAAATCTGTTGTCCATCCTCCTAGCTCGTCTGCATAGCTTATCTTTTACGGAAGTCAAAACACCTTATTTAGTCCAAAATTATAATCCTGCACTCCTAGATTATAATGAAACCTCCTTTTCTCCGCTTAGCAGAGTATCATTGTCGCAAAACTTTTAATTCACAAAAAATTGAAAAGATGCTGACGATTCCTACTTTCAGAAAATTGACACTACCCTTAATAATGAGTGTATTCGCCTTTTGCGCAACAGCGCAAGACAGTACCAATCTATCCATTACCCAAAAAATTGACCAACTCTTTGAGGGTATTAACAACGAACCTGGAACAGCAATCGGTGTCATCCACAAAGGAGCAGTTGTTTATCAAAAAGGTTTTGGGCTTGCCAATTTAGATTATGACATACCGATTACTCCAAAATCTATTTTTGAGTTAGGTGCTTTATCCATGCACTTTACAGGTGCTTGTATTTTACTATTAGAAAATCAGGGCAAATTGTCTTTAGACGATCCCATTCAAAAATACTTAACAGACTTTCCAAAATATCCTAAAGGACAACCAACTATTCGGCAATGCCTGCATCATTCAAGTGGTTTACGAGATTATTTAGAGATGATCAACATGAAAGGGCAGCAGATGGACATGAATTTCACAGCAAAAGATGGAATTGAGTTAATTAAAAGGCAAAAAAAATTAACCATCCCGCCAGGATCCGATTATAGATATACGAATACTGGCTATCTGGTTTTAGCAGCCATAGTAGAAAAAATTAGTGGTCAAACTATTGCTGAATTTGCCAAAGAAAATATATTTGACCCAATTGGCATGACCAATACCTTCTATTTGGATACCAAGGGAACAATTATCAAAAATCGAGCACTTGGTTATGCAAAAGATAGTTTGGGCTACCGAATGATTCACCCCTTTAATTTTATTACACCAGGGGCAATGCAAGTTCAAACAAACGTTGAGGATTTTCTTAAATGGATGGCTAATTTTGAAGCATCTAAAATTGGCAATCCTGACTTTATGAAACAACTAGCTATGCAGGGTATTACCACTAATGGAGATACGATGTCTTATGCCGTAGGTTTAGAACATGGGCCTTTCTGGAATCACGCTATGATTGGTCATAATGGTTATTGGCAAGGGTCAACGGCTATGTTTTTGCGATTTTATGAAGATGATTTATCTATCATTACCTTGAGCAATAATTCCAACATTAGTGCGCCACAAAAAGCTTTTCAAATTGCCACTAAGTTTTTTGAAAAGCCTACTGTAAAGACGGTTTCTTCTACTGAAAAAACATCCGTTTCCATTACTCCTTCCCTAAAAATTCCAACAGCTACCCTGCAAAGTTATTGTGGTAATTATTTCAATGATGGTATTGGTTATAATCGAAAAGTATATCTTAAAAATGATACGCTTTGGTACGCTAATTTTGAATCTCCTGATGTCGCCCTAGAAGCTATTTCCAAAAACGAATTTAAATTTCTAGGTACTAGTCGCCTATTTACTATTAGGTTTGAAAAAGAAGAAGGGCAACCTATCATGTATTACAGTAATGGCGGAAGACCACCTATTCGATTTTTCAGCTATGCCGAAGCCAATTACTCCGCTGCGGACTTAATCGAATTTACAGGAAATTTTCAGTCAACAGAATTACAAGTGACCTATCTGATAAAAGTCGAAGAAATGGATTTGGTACTCTATCTTAATAATCAAGAAGTTGTTCGATATTCGTCTCTGATGAATGATTTATTTAATTCGCCACATGATGGTTTCTTACAATTTGCTAGAAACGAGCATGGGCAAATTAGTGGTTTTTCTTTAAGGGATTATTGGTTGGGAAAGCTGGATTTTGAGAAACACTCCAACAAATAAGTTTTAAGTACAAAATTATTATTGGCAATGCAATAATGCGGCAAGGTAGACTATTCAAAATTATGAAAATATCTGAATTATTGATTAGTCGTGAAGTCTGTGGCAGAAATCATACATCTTAAATCATATACTAGAAACGGGATAAATTTGTGAATTTGTAAAAAAGAAAAGGTAAGCTATCTTTAAGTGACGAAACTAAAAAAGATATGCTTACCCTCAACATCAGCAAAACTGACATTGAGCAACTAAGATACGAAAGATATTCTTATCCATGTATGCTCGTACAAAAACGCTTAACAGCTATTTTAATAAAGGCTACTACAACATATAGTCATAAAGAAATAGCTCAACTATCTGATATTAGCTTGAATAGTGTAACCAATTATATCCACTTATGGAATAAAGAAGGTTATGAAGGTATCCTAAAAGTAGGATATGGCACCAATAAAAGTGAATTGGAAGCTCATAATGAAAGTTTATTGACCTATTTTGAAAAGCATCCACCCCATACAGCTAATGAAGCTGTTTACCGAATAAAAGAGCTGACGGGCTTAAATAGAAGCCCTACTCAAGTTCGAGAGTGGATGAAGCGACATGAATTAAAATATCGAAAAACAGGTCAAATTCCTTCAAAAGCAAATCCTGAAAAGCAAGCTGATTTTGTTGAAAATACGCTTAATCCTTTGATTAATCAGGCAAAATTGGGTCAAATTCATTTATTATTTATGGATGCTGCCCATATAGTCATGGGGGTATTTTTATGCTTTTTATGGTCAGTCAAAAGGGTATTTATTAAAAGTTCTTCTGGACGAAAACGACATAATGTACTTGGTGCAGTCAATGCCGTTAATCAACAAATACACTTTTTTACCAACCAGACTTATATCAATGCCAATTCTATAGTAGAGTTTTTGCATCAACTTAGAATCTATTATTTTGATATGAAGCCGATCTTTATTGTTCTAGACAATGCTCGCTATCAGAAATGCGATTTGGTTAGATATATAGCATGGCAACTCAATATACATTTGGTGTATTTACCTTCTTATTCACCAAACCTCAATATCATTGAGCGATTGTGGAAATGGTTAAAGAAAAAATGTCTGTATGCTAAGTACTACGAAGACTTTAATCAATTTCAACAAACCATTAATCAGACATTGAAAAAGGCAAACTCCGAATTTCAATCTGAACTAGAATCTTTGTTAAATCTCAAATTTCAGACTTTTTGATTTCACAAATTTATCCCGTTCGCAGTATACATCACAAATCATAAATCCATCTAGTTTTTACGTGACAGATTTATGATTTAGGAAACTTTTCGTCAAATATGAACTCCTCCTATACAAAGAAAGGGTATCAAATGATACCCTTTACAACAATAACAAACAAAACCAACTAAAAAAATCTTATATAAGTTAATTATATTAAAATGAATGGTTTACCTCAAAAAAAGGCTTACAATATAATAACGTTTAAAAAAAGAGAAAGCTGTGCAAAGGGGTAACTTTAACAGTTGATATGTTGGCTAGCAGTCAAAAGAATGGAAAAATGTTAATTAATTTGATTTTCTGTAAATTAACAAAGGAATAGTGGAGAATCTTACCAATTGAGAAATCAAGCTTGGTGTAGGGTGTAAAATTCCCAATTAATTGCGGTTGTTGAATAAAAGGGAGATTATTAGATGACTATACTTCATCAAATTTATACAAGATTTTCTTAGTTGGTTTTGTCTGTTATTGTTTTATGGCTGAATAACCATAAAACGATTGCTTCAAAATTAAAAATCCTTAAACCGATCAATTTCTCGTCTATCTTTTTTGGTTGGTCGCCCAGCTCCTTTTTCTCTTGATTCAGGTCGTCCTTTACCCACAAACCACTCATTATACTTATTCATTTCTTCTGGTGGTGTAAGGTCTTCGTAACATGGCTGAGCTAGCGTTGCAGAAACTCGTTTTTCCAATAAATCAATCACTTTAAAAGTAAGATTAAATCCATTCTTTTTTACGTGAACAATTTCATCTCTTTTTAATAGATAGGAAGGCTTAACATTTTGTTCGCCTACTTTTATTTTACTTGATTTACAAGCATCCGTAGCCATTGAGCGAGACTTAAAAATACGGACACTCCATAACCATTTATCTATTCTTACTTTTTTTAACATAGTTTACGACTATCTGTATTCAGAGCATGTTTAAAAATCTTATTTCGGTTTTTTTAAGATTTAAAATATTTTCTTGTCTTTCCTGAAAATTGCTGTGATTGTTAAATTGTTTGATTGTTATTTGCCCCTGCCAACAATTTAACCATCAAAATTTTAATAGAATGATAAACAATTCATTATCAGTAATATAAAATTTAAACATGCTCTCAATCAATTCAAAAAAAACTAAAACTACTACATAATTAAAGTCAATTCTTTTTGCACTTCCTCTATGTGTGTTGCAGTTAAAGGCTTATTTTTTAAACCACGAACTAAAGGATTTAGTTCCGCCCGCTCTTGATCATCTGGATTTAAAGAGGTTGTTAACATGATATAAATCGGGGCTTTATCATTATCAGATTGGGCGTATAGATCTAAAAATTCCCAGCCATTAATTTCAGGCATATTGATGTCTAAAAATATTGCATCTGGCTTTTCTGAATTTCCTAAAGCTAATTGTGCTTCAAAATAGGCTAATGCTTCTGTAGCAGAAGAGAAAAAAAGGTATTTCTCCACTAATCCAGAATCTCTTACAATTATCTTATGATAAAAATTAGTTGCAAAATCATCATCTATAAAAAGTAGTAACTTAATCTTTTCCATAGAACAAAGCCTTTTATTAATATTAGAACAATTTGTGTGTATAGCAGGTATTTTTCCTACACCATAAATCATTCCAAGAACTTTGTCTACCTTAAAAATTAGTGTTTCTACATCAAAATAAAATTGAGTAATTAGAGAACTGGAAAAGCTAAATCTACCCGAAATTGATAATTTTGCAATAAATCACCTTTTAGTATTGGTGCCTGATGATTAGATTAGTCATTGATTATCAACGTTTAATCCAGTCACTTTTCAACCTCAACCTCAACTCAACTTCAAAATCTCCGCCGAAGATGGTTCAAAATTGAAGTTGAAGTTGCGCTTGAAGTTGAAGTTTATTCCTTTATTTTCTCAAGCCTCCTTTCAATTCAACCTGTAAGGTCTTAAGGGTTTCCCAATCTCCTTTTGCCGCCAATTCAGCCTGTTCTGCCCATGTATCAGGTTTGTGCATTCTAAATCTTGGTCCTCCTTTATCTAAAATACCTCGTAAGCGATCGAAGCTACTCTTCGATAATTTTGCAAAAGTATCAATGCCATCTGCTTTTAACAATTGCTCTATTTTGACTCCAATTCCTTCAATTCTTTTTAGATTATCAGGTTTGTTTACTGCAACCTTTTTAGGGGTAACTGTTGTTTTTTTAACCGTCGGTTCAGTTATCTTCTTCGCAATTGGCGCCGCCTTTTTAACAACTACTTTTGTCTCTGCTGCTGGCTTGACAACTGGAGCGGTTTTTTTAACCGCAGGTTTAGTTACCTTCTTTGCAACTGGTGCTACCTTTTTAACAGCTGCTTTTTTCTTTACAACTGGTTTTATATTTTTAATCACAGGTTTAATCACCTTCTTAGCAACGGGTGCAGCTTTTATCTCTGCTACTTGCTTGACAACAGGTACTACTTTTTTCGCTGTTATTTTAGGAGCTTTGACTTTGACAGTTGGTTTAATTACTTTTCTAGTAGTTTTTTTAGCAACCACTTTCTTCTTATTTGCAGATTGTTTTTTAGGTGTTCCCTTTTTTAACACCTGTTTTTTTACTGCTACTGGTTTAGTAACTTTAGCCACTTTTTCTTTCTCCTCTTTTTTCTTTTCCACCTTTTTAGGCGCTAATAATCGTTTAATTTTAGCAATCGCTTTTTTGCCAGCTTTAACTTTTTTCTTGGCTTTTTTAGCCACTTTTATCATTGGTATAATATGCGCTTCACACTTTGCCTTTTGCGATTTGACTGCTTCTACTTTCTCTTTTTTAATAGCCTTCTTTTTCTTTAAGGCTGCTTTTAAACTTTTAAGTCGTTTTTTTAAAGCTGAACGCTTTTTTTTCGATAAATCTTTAGACAACTTCCCCATGAGGTGTGATTTTATTATTAGTAGATGAGTACAACTATTTAGCAAATGGTGCCTAAAATCGCCTTTTGCTAAATAGTTAACCTTTCCTTTATAGAAATTTAAAGGTAGCTTAAAATTAAATTTCTAACAAGAAAATTGAGTTAAGTTTTTTACTTCGCAATTTTTGCTTCGGATAATAGTAATAATAAAGCCAATTGGGTAGACTTATGCCCTTCCACATCCAACCACCATTCATCCAAAGAATGCGCATTCCGTCCTACTCCTCCACGACCTATGGTTACCGCTGGAATTCCTAGTGAAATCGGTATATTCGAATTGGTAGATCCTCTTGTCAATTTAGGTCTTTTTCCCATAAAAGCCGTACATGCCATAGCCCTTTGAATAATAGGGAGTTTTTTAGGTAATTCGCCAGAAGGTCGATTACCTATTTTCTCTATTTCAACTGTCAATGGCTTTCCTAAACGCTTTATTTTATTCTGTGCTTCCAAAGCCTCCTGCACGGTCGTTCTTAAGATCGTTTCCATAGTATCTAATCGAGCTGGATCTATAGATCTCGTATCAATTTCCATGATAGAAGAAAACGGAATGGAATTAATAGAAGTTCCTCCACTAATTACCCCAACATTATAACTTGTTTTAGGGCCATACGAAGTGTAAGCATCCGCAGCTTGTACAAAATTATGAATAGCCGTTCCAAGGGCATGGTGTGGATTGGCTAAACCAAAAGCGCCCCATGAGTGCCCACCTGGTCCATGAAACGTTACTCTATAGCGATAAGAGCCTAGTCCTTTATTATTCACTCTTCCTAAACTGCCTCCATCAATAGCAATCCACGAATCAATTTTAGTCCCTTTCTCACTAAAAATATGTTTCACACCTCGCAAATCACCTAACCCTTCTTCGCCAACAGAACCTACAAATAAAACATCATGTGCTGTTTCTATTTTAGCTTCATTCATCGCTTCCAAGACCCGAATGACCATTGCCAATCCACGCGTATCATCCGCTGCGCCTGGTGCATATAAAGTATCTCCCTGCATCTTCACTTTCACATCGGTTCCTTCTGGAAAAACAGTGTCTAAATGCGCATCTAAAGCGATGACTTTGCCCCCTTTTTTTCCTTTCCTTAATGCCAATACATTTCCTACTTCATCTATCCAAATAGAATCGACTCCTGCGGCTTTCATCATTTTTAGAAACTGCGCCGCTCGTTTTTCTTCTTTAAATGGTGGGGCTTCTATTTCGGTTAATAAAATATGATCGGCTAGCGTCTGGCTTCGCTGTGCTTCAATCAATTTAAAAGCATTTTTTACGCATTTTTTCTTAGATAATTTGCGAATTTCTGTTTGGTATACTGGTTCAATAGCTGTGACAGATTGTGTCTTTTCTTGTCCCCAAAGCGCCAATCCACCAAAGAGGAAAATAAGTAAACTAAAATATCTCATTCGTTTGTTTTTATTAAAATTGAAAATTAATAGAATTAGCAATTGAGCAAATTTACTAAAAATCTAGTGACCCTATTTTTTTCAAGACAAATTCCAATTGCATTTCTTTATTTTATGTTTTATTATAATATGTTAAAAAAAATTTAATCTACCAAAACCAATGGCTTTTTTTTTAAGGTTTTAAGATTTTTGAGTCGAATTATTTTATTTTTCATCACAACTTTAAATTTTTTTAAAATGAAAAAAAGGCGTTTTTCTTTTGTTTTAAGCTGCTTTCTAGTTTTGGTGACATCTAAGAATTTATATAGCAATTCTAATGTCCAGACAGAAAGCCATTTTTATGCAGACACGACCACTTTAACCGTTAGTGGCGGGTATAGCAAAGTGAATTGGACAGGTTATAAAATTGGCGGTCAACACACCGGGTCTATTGAAATTAGTAGCGGTCAATTATTGTTTATTGACGAAGTATTTGCAGGTGGGAATTTTGAAATAGATATGGCAACCGTTGCAAATAAAGATATCGAAGTGGAGGACATGAAAACTAAACTAGAAGATCACTTAAAATCTCCTGATTTTTTTGATGTCAAAAAGTACCCAACTGCAACTTTCAAAATTGATAAAGTCATTCCTTATGGTGAGGTTGAAGAAAATAAAACTAAATATAAAATAGTTGGTCAATTAACAATGAAAGGCATTACCAAGAGAGTTAAATTTGAAGCTGACTTTTTTGAATATGACACCAGTTATTCTATCTCTGGAAGATTAAAAATAGATCGTTCAGATTTTAATGTCAAATATGGATCAGGCACTTTCTTTGCAGAAATCGGTGATAAAATAATCTATGATGACGTTTTGCTAGATCTTAGTATTGCGGCGCTTAAATAAATTGGCGAAGGGCGAATGGTTGAGGGCAAAGGGTTATTGTTTCAAATCTCTCTGCCCCACGCCCTCAGCCCTTTGCAAAATAATCATTAACTTTCTACTTTTATCTCCGTCATAAAAATCAAACAATACTTGTCCAACAACAAACCACTTAAAATTGTATTTACAGGCCCTGAATCTAGTGGCAAAACAACTATGACCAAATTGGTAGCGGATACCATTAGAACTACTTGGTTACCCGAATATTCAAGGACTTATTTAAATCAGTTAGATCGACCTTATGTAGCAGCAGATTTAGTAAAAATTGCGGAAGGACAATTATTAGCCCAACAAGTATTTGAAAAAAAACACCCCCAACAGCCCTTTATTTTTTATGACACCTCGCTTTTAGTCATTAAAGTATGGTCTATCTTTAAATATGGTTTTTACAACTTTAGATTGGAACAACTCCTTCGACAAAACCTGCCTGATGTCTTCTTTTTATGCGATTGGCAAATCCCTTGGGAATTTGATCCTTTGCGAGAAACCCCCAATGATCGAGGTGTATTATACGATCTATACAAAAAAGAAATCATTGCCCTAAATGTTCCATTCATTGAATTAAAAGGAACAGAAAATGAGCGACTTACATTCGTAAAACAATACATTCAAAAATAAAAATTATAACAGAATAATGTATTTTTTTAGGTAAACCCCTTCCATTTTTCAAAATCTACCTTACTTTTGCGTTGCTTTTCTCGACGGGGTGGCTGAAAATAACGGCCTGAGATTATACCCATTGAACCTGCCCAGGTAATGCTGGGAAGGGATAATGTTTCCAAGTGTTCATTTTGAATAAGCTAAGGACGATGATTAATTTTTGATTGCTATTGTTTTAGTAATGAACCAAAATTGTTTTATTGTTAGATTGTTATTGTCACACAACAATTTAGCAATAGAACAATTCAACAATTATTCTGCTCAATTATTTCAGTTATCAATCAATAGTCTTTGGACCTTGCTTTATCATTTATTGAATACTTGGGTAAAGTTTTTATCAATAGAACTTTACCAGAAAGCAAGCTTCTCCCACGCCCCTGGGAAGGAGAAATTATTTAGTTTGGCTTTTCGATAGCCAATACAATTTTTTATCATGAGATTTTTTTTATTAAGTATGGTGCTGCTATTTGTAGCATGGAGCAGTCATGCCCAATCCGAAATTACAGGAAAAATTACAGACAAAAATGGTAGTGCTTTAATTGGTGCGACTGTACAATTAACGGAAACCAAACAAGGTACCGCAACAGATTTAGACGGTTCTTTTAAAGTAGCAAATGTCGCTACGGGTAACTACACCTTACTCGTTAGTTACGTTGGCTACAAGACCTTAACCAAAAGTGTTAGCGTACAAAATGGGCAACAAAATGTATTGAATGTCACTTTAGAAGAAGCGCCTATCGCTTTCGATCAGATTGTTGTCCAATCTACTAGAGCGACCGAAAAATTACCGATTACTTTTACTAATTTGGAAAAAGAAGCCATTGAAGCGAATAATTTGGGACAAGACATTCCTTTTTTATTAAAATGGACCCCATCAACAGTCGTTAATTCAGATGCTGGAACAGGTATTGGCTACACAGGTCTACGAATTAGAGGCATTGACCCTAGTCGAATTAATGTTACGTTGAACGGTATTCCATTAAATGATTCGGAGTCACAAGGAGTATTTTGGGTAAATATGCCAGATTTTGCTAGTTCTACCGATAATATTCAAGTGCAAAGAGGGGTTGGAACTTCTACGAATGGACCAGCTGCTTTTGGGGCATCGCTGAATTTAAATACCTCCGTTATTCATAAAGAGGCTTACGGTAGCATAAGTACCACGCTTGGTTCTTTTAATACGAGGAAAGCGAATATTTCCTTTGGTACAGGTTTAATTAGCGATAAATTCACCTTGGATGGTCGCTTATCAAAGATTGATTCTGATGGATATATCGACCGTGCCTCTGTAGATTTATCCTCTTATTATTTATCGGGGGCTTTCGTTGGTAGAAAAAGTTCTTTACGCTTTAATATTTTTAGTGGGCATGAAGTCACTTACCAAGCATGGAATGGTGTTCCTGCTCAATTTTTGGACAATCCAGAATTTGATGAATCTTTCCGTACTTTCAATTCCGCAGGAACAGATCGACCAGGTGAACCACATGATAATGAAGTGGATGATTATCGGCAGCGGCATCATCAGGTATTATTTAATAATCAACTGAACAGAAATTGGGATTTAAGTTTGGCTGGAAATTACACCAAAGGACAAGGCTTCTTTGAGTTGTATAAAGGAGGTGCTTCTTTTGAAAAATATAATATTACGCCCTTTGAAATTGGTGGCGAAACCATTAATGAAACCGATTTAATTGAAAGAAGATGGTTGGATAATGACTTTTATTTTGGTTCTGCCGCCGTCAATTATGGGAGCGATGACCAAAAATTAAATGTCAACATCGGTTCTGCTTTTAGTTTATACAAAGGCGATCATTTTGGAGAAGTTATCTGGGCAAGGTTTTCGGGAGATACGGAGCAAGACAATCGGTATTATGAAAATGATGCGACCAAAACAGATTTCAATTTCTTTACTAAAGCAAGCTATGGCTTAACAGAGAAATTGACAGGTTTTGTCGATTTACAATATCGAAATGTGGGCTACGAATTTGTTGGTTTTGATAATGATGGTAGTAATGTGACCCATAAAGTGGATTTTAATTTTGTCAATCCTAAACTAGGTTTAACCTTGGCCGTCAATCCAACGACTAGTTTGTATGCTTATTTTGGCGTCGGCAATAAAGAACCAAATCGTAGTGACTTTACCGATTCTACCCCAAACTCTAGGCCGACGCACGAGACGGTTTACGATACAGAATTAGGGATTAAAAAACAATGGAAAAAAGCAGCTATTGAAGCCAATCTTTATTTCATGGACTATAATAATCAATTGGTTTCAACGGGTCAACTTAATGATGTCGGGGAGTATACTCGAATCAATATTAAAGACAGTTACCGAGCAGGTTTAGAAGTCGTTGGTGGATTACAATTAACCAAACAATTAAATTTTGATGCTTCGCTAACCTTAAGTGATAACCGCATCAATGGATTTACAGAATTTGTTGACAATTGGGACATCTGGGAACAAGAAGCAATTGAACATGGTAAAACAGATTTAGCTTTTTCACCTAGTACGATATGGAATGCAGGTTTAAGTTTTAATGCCTTACCCGCCAACAAAAAGCAAGATTTAACCCTCGGTTTATCTACTAAATTTGTAGGCGAACAATTTATTGACAATACAGCTAATCAAAATACGACTTTACCTGCTTATACTTATACCGATTTTCGATTGTCTTATAACGTCAAAACTTCCTTTGTCAATGATATAGCCATCACCTTATTGGTTAGAAATCTTTTTGACGCCAAATACATTTCTAGTGCTTGGACGTATCGGTATATCTCTGCTGGATACGATGGGCGAGCAGATGATCCTGCTACTCGATTGGAACAAGGAGATACTTATAATTTGACGGGGTATTATCCGCAGGCTGGGCGGAATTTCTTGTTGGGATTGACGCTTAGTTTTTAGGGAAATACAGCTTGTTAAATTAATAATAATTAATAATCCGTTGGGATTAATTTTTCCCAACGGATTCCATTACTTTTAAGTTTATATCAGATTAAAAATCAATGTTTTGCAAGACGTCGATATTTAAAGTATTCAACTTAAAATTAATATTTTTCAAGATTTCATCATTTCTAATTCTGATCGATAAATCAGCTTTGGCGATTTAACTACTATATCTAAGAGCTAACTGAAAAAATAGATCGAATAAAATTATTTCTTCTTTTTATTTAGTTTTAATACTGCTTGTTGAAATCTAGGCTCTCTTCTAATAGGATTTAGTAATTCCTCTGTTTCAATCCACTCTAAATCTTCATAACCTAACTCAATAGCCTTTTCAAAATTTTGAAGTGCAAGATCGTTATTTCCTAATAGAGAATAATAACAAGATTTATTACGGTAAAGCCAACTATTTTTATTATTTAAAGACTCAGAATTGAAAAGCATTTGATAAGCAAGTTTAGTTTGATTGATTTTTAAGTAACAGTATGCAAGATTATTATAGCCATAAGCGTCATTTTTTTTTATTTTTAGATATAACGTAAGGTCATTTATGGCATTTTCATAGTCCTCACTCATTAAATAAACAAAACCTCTATCTTTATAATTTCTCATGAAGTCCGGATCAATATTGATAGAGTTAGTAAATTCTTTTATAGCTTCTAAGTATTTTTCTGAGTTCCTAAATGCGTAAGCCTTAACTCTATAAAATACAGGTTCATTAGGATTTAATTCAATAGCTTTCTGATAATTTAATATGGCTTTGTCATATTCCCCCATCCTATTAAATGCGTTACCTCTATTGTGATATGCCACAGACATGCTAGGATCAAAATCAATGGCTTTGGTAAAATCAATTATAGAGAGTGAGTCTTCTTTTCGTTCTTTAAATACATTTCCCCGATTCAGATAAGCTATTCCAAAGTCTGGTTTTAATTTGATAGACTTATTGAAATCATTCAAAGCCTTTTGGAATAATTCCATTTCAAAATACACAATCCCTCTATTATTTAGAGTTAAATATTTTGTGGAATCAAGCTCTAGTGCTTTATTTTGATCTTCTAGTGCTTCTGTATACTGCTTTAATTGTCGATGCAAATTTCCTCTATTAGTATATTTTTTATAATCATTAGAGTCTAACCTAATCGCTTCTCCGTAATCTATAAAAGCTTTATCGTAATCTTTAAGTGAAGTATATATATGTGCCCTATTATTCAACTGGTCTGATATTTCTTCATTCGTATAAATATTGGATTTTTCATCTACCATCTGTTCCAGTTCATCAAATGCATCTTCAAATGAATTTGCTTTATATTTTGTAAGACAAGAGATCCAGTGTTGTAATGCATACCTATCAATTCTCAATTTACCTTCATCTATCTCGATCGGGGTAGTATAATCATAATTAGAATCATGTTTTGATGTAGAAATGATTGGATTGGAAACCTCACTTTTAATAATTGATTCCCCAATTTTGTAGCGAAAACAAATCTCTGCTCCTTGACATGCTTCCTCAATATTACGTGCCAAGCCATAAATAATTAAATCAGCAAAATTCTTTTCTTGCAAAAATATAGCCTCAGCCTGACTACGAGGAGGTCTTACCGAATCTGCAGGAAGATATAGTGCTCTCACCTTTAGTGGTAAATCTGAATTCGCTGCTATCACATTAATTTTATCTTCTATAGATCTACCAATACATTCCGCATCATCACCAGTTATCTTATCCTCAAATTGGGTGATCAAGATATTAAAGTGTGTACTATCTCCAAAAGCAAACGCCAATTCACGTGAATATGGTGGAATATAGTCGAATGTATCTCCTGCAACTTCCTTTTCACATCCACTAAATAATCTAATAATAAGAAAAATTAATAGAATCACGACTGTCACAATACTTCCAATCTTTATATTCTTTAGTTTTCTCTTTTCTTCTTTAAGTGATTCTTCAAAAATAACATTCACAACGTAATCATCTGAAAGGTCGTTTATTATTGAAGAAAGTTTATTAATAACTTTGACTTTAATTTGATCTACTTCTAATGATTTCGTATTGGGCTCTATTTCATTAAATCGCAACTGTTGCGTATTAATTCTGTTTCCAAGTCCTTTATCTCTTGATGTTGAAGTAATTCTTTTTAAGTTAGCAAAAACTAATTCAATATCTCCCTTTTTTAAAAGATTAATTAATTCGTGCTTTAAGTCATTTGCCTTTTCAAATCTATTTTTTGAAAGACTATTCCCTTTAGTGTTTTCAACAATTTTGGTATCAAAAAAATAAGTAAATATCAACAAGACAACAATTGAGAGTAGACCAGTAATAACTATGTAATAATCACCAAATATATCTTTCAATGAATTAGATACAGCCCCTCCAATCAGTTCGGCCCAAATACCCATCGCAGCGTTGAATAAAAAAAGTAGGAAGAATTGATAATTGAGTTTCAGATCAGTAGTTAGATTTAGTTAATAATGATTCAAAGATAAAGGTAATCTAGTTATATATGTAGTATATGAATTAGAAAGAAATATAATGTGCGACATCACATTTACAATATAAACAAAAAAAGTTACAAAATTAATTATAATCCCGATGCTTTAAGTTTATAACGAGCCAATTCCAAATAATCCAATTCTAACTGCGCCGCAGAAACAGGCACCACCCCCACCTTTTCACAAACCTGCCCACCAGCCAAGTTTGCCAACTGCGCAATATCTGCCAAAGGTAATTTTAAAGCAATCCCCAACGCTGCTACACTTATAACCGAATCGCCCGCCCCACATACATCTGCAATAGTGCGTGGAATGGTGGGTAAGATATTCTGCTGTTGTTGGTCACTATAAAAAATGCCTTTATCGGAAAGGGTAATCAAAGTCATTGGATTATTTAAAGTAGCCTGAAGATGATTCGCTGCTTTTTTTAAATCAGTCAAATTAACACTACTTCGAAAAGGTAGGTTGTCATTGATTTCTTTTAGGTTGGGTTTGAATAAAGTTGCTCGTTTATAGGAAAAAAAGTTGTTATTTTTTGGATCAACAACGGTAGGAATATCTAATTTGATAGCGGATAGTAATAAATTTCGAATAACAGTATCTGACAAGATTCCTTTATTATAATCTTGAAAAAGAATCACATCTATTTCTACTTCTTCCAAGACATTTTTTACTCGCTTAAAGAGGTTACTTTCTTCTTCCCCCGTTAAGTCATGGGTATCCTCTTCATCAAACCGCAACATTTGTTGATTTTGAGCAAGTATTCTTGTTTTGATAGAAGTTCTACGATTAAGGGAAGTTTGTAAAAATTTAGTAGTAATACCTTGTTTTGCCAATAACGCTTGTAAATGTTGACCTGCTTTATCTTCACCAATGACACTAAATAAATAAGGTTTAGCACCTAATTCTTTGACATTTAAAGCGACATTGGCCGCACCTCCCGGATTATAAATTTTATGAGACAAATGGACTATTGGGACAGGGGCTTCTGGTGAAATACGTGCTACTTGACCATGTAAATAGGCGTCTAGCATGACATCTCCAATAATTAATACCTTGAGTCCTTGAAATAGGTGTAGTGTTTCTTTAATATCTAACATATAAAGTAGCCAAGTAATTTTAAACCAGTAAAATTGAATGAGAAGTCTCTAAAAAGAGAGTAGGATTTTGGAGAAGATGGTTGGGAAAGAAAAAATGCCTTTAATGAGTGTTTGTTCCCTATAAAGCGAAATTAGTTAACATTTAGGAAATTACAAAATTTTAAATTGACTTTAATATATTTTTTTTAATCAAATAATTAATAATTTTCTGGGTAGCACCTTTATTTTGTTTGGTATAGTCTCTACAAGTCTTTCCGATTTGTTCTCGTTTTTCAGTTGTTTGTAACTGGTCAAACCATGCTACCAATTCTAGGCTTGAGTTAATAGAAATTGCACCACCTTTTTTCACCAGTTCTACTGCTTCCGTAAACCGATGGTATTGTGGACCAAAACTAATCGGCATACCAAACACCGCAGGTTCTAGAATATTATGGATACTTTTATCAAATCCGCCACCTATGTACACAGCATCAGCATATTGATAAGCAGCACTCAATTGACCAATCGTATCTAGGATAAAAAGACTGGGCGCAATAGGGTTAATTTGTGCTTTTTTTGTTGAAAATCGGTAAGTAGGAATGAGAGATAATGCTTCAATTTGTTGAATCTTGGATAACTCTATTTCGTGCGGTGCTATCAAAAAATGCCAATGTTCATAATATTGTTTGGTTGAAATTAGCTTTAGAAATTCCATAAAAACATGGGCATCTTTGGTATGCGAGCTACCAAGAATAAAGAGTTTCTTATTGTTTTTAAATTGGTGAATAATGGAAATTGGTTGGGGGGCATCAGCGATGGCTAAAACGCTGTCAATTCTTGGATCACCTACTACATTATAATTGCTAAATCCAGCGGACTCAATTATCTTCTGAGAGGCTTGGTCTTGTAAAAATAAATGGTCAAATCCCTGAATTACTTTTAAATACCATTTGGCATATTTTTTAAAAAAGAATTGCTCCTTTTTAAATACGCCTGCAACTAGATAATGCTTGATGTTTCTTTTTTGAAGTGCTGCTAGGTAAAAATACCAAAATTCGTATTTTATAAAAAACACCAACTTTGGCTGAATAATATCTAAAAATTGATTGGCATTTTTAGGGCTGTCTAAAGGTAAGTAAAAAACATAATCTGCTATGGCATAGTTTTTCCTGATTTCGTAACCTGACGGAGAAAAAAAAGTCAATACTATTTTATAATTGGGAAAAGTGTTTTTAATGTTTTCTGTTAAGGGTCTTCCTTGCTCAAACTCACCTAAGGAAGCACAATGCATCCAAATAATAGGTGCGGTTTCTTCTTTAAACGCCTTCTCTAAGCGTTTAAAAATACCTTTTCTTCCCGCTACCCAAAGGTTAGCCTTAGGCACAAAAAGCGCTGCTAATCGAATGCCGAAACCATAAAGCTGTATAAGTAGTTGATAAATAAGAATAAATAGATAATCCATTATCAAACTTGAGGTAATTTTCTCAACGCATTCCTTAGATAGGAAAAACAAATTCCTGCGGATAATATATCTGCAATCGGAAAGGCAATCCAAACACCCGTCAATTCATAAAATTGAGGTAATAATAAAATTAAAGGAATTAGACAAAAGCCTTGTTTTGTCAAGGTCAAAAATAAAGCAGGAACTGCTTTACCAATCGCCTGAAAATAAGCCGACCCTATCAATTGCATCAACACTAGTGGTGTTGCCATAAAACTAATTCGAATGGCAGGAACAGTCATAGCAATCAAATTTGGATCGGTTGTAAAAAGGCCAGCCAGTTGTTCTGCAAAGATAATAATCATAACGAATAAACTGACAGCAATAATAGTTCCTACCTTAATCGCCAATTTCACCACAGATTTTACTCGATTCCAATTTGCTGCACCATAATTAAATCCTGCAATAGGTAAAAAACCTTGAGTAATACCCAAAACTGGGAAATTAGCAAACATACTTACCCGTTGGATAATGCCATATACGGAAACGGCTAATTCTCCGCCAAAACTAAATAAAGTATTATTCAGCACAATTGCTAAAATACTAATGACACCCTGTCTGGCTAAGGTAACCCCCCCCAAGGAAAATATTTCTGTAATAATAGAAAAATTTAAGCCTAAGTCTGAAATTTTTGGCGTCATCTCTGATCTTCCCGAAAAAAAGTACCAGAAAGTAAATAGCGCACTTGCTATATAAGAAATGGTCGTTGCCCATGCTGCACCAGCGATCCCCCACTCTAACCAAATGATAAAAATAGGATCTAAAATTAAATTTAGGATGGCAGGAATCAACATCGTAAACATGGCCACTTTGGGCGCTCCTTCTGCACGAATCACACTATTCGTCATCATTGCCCACGCTAAAAATGGTACGCCGATTAGAATAATCAAAAAATAAGTACTGGCATAGGGTAAAATATCCCCTTTACCTCCAAATAAATTTAAGATACTTTCTTGAAAAAAATAGCCGATTGCTAAAAAGGTTAGTGAGAGCAAAAAGGTAAGGGTAATTTGATTACCAAATATTTTTTTAGCTCTAAGATGATCTTCTTCTCCTAAGGCTCTAGAAACCATAGACGAACCACCAATTCCAATAGCCATTCCTGTACTAGAGATCAAAAAGGTAATCGGTAAAACCACCGTAATCGCGCCAATAGCAACTGCACCTATGAATTGTCCTACAAATATAGTATCTACAATCATGTAGATAGACATCACTAAAATACCAATAGAAGCAGGAACTGCTTGTTCCAATAATAACTTACCTATGGGAGCATGTCCTAGTTTTTCAGATCGGGTCATATTTTCTATTTCGGCCGCAAAGGTACATTTAATCAATGATTCTACTATTCAATAATCCCGATATTTTTCCGATGTTAAATATCAGAAAACACCTAATACAGTATCGTTACACCAATTTTTTGCCCATTTTAAATTTATTTTTCAATTTTTCTGTGTTATACTATTTCGTTCATTTACCCTGTATAACAAAGCTAATTATTTATAAATCAACACTCAATAAATTTACATAAAAACCATAATATAAATAATTATTGTCTATAAATCGTAAAAGTTAACTTTTGTAAATTCTTTATTAATTTTTATCTTATAATTTTGTGTTAGAGGCAAGCCTAAAGTTAACGGTTGTTAGTACATCCACTTCCCCTTTCTTTTGGCAAAAAATTCAAACACACAAAGAAACGAAAGAAATAAATGAGCACAACACATCACTCATTAGGGTATCCCTCTGTCAAAAAATGGCTTTTTAGCCTTCATCAACTAACTTTTACAAGTTATAGTAGATTATACTATTTCTTTAGATATAACTTCTCTTCTAAATTTTTTTCATCCACCACTTATCCAACTATCCCCTCTTTAAAATCACTATTGATTTTAAGGTCAACCCCTTGTGGTTTATCTAAAAATATAGCTAGAGAAAAAGAACTCATAGTGTCTTGTTTTAGTTAACATTATCTATTTCTTTTGATTGAATAATCAATGCCTTGGCAGTTGATGCAATCTAAATGAAGGACCTTTTTTTCATGATTGGAATTATACCTTCAGCCCTCAATCAAAAAATAGCAATCGAGTTGCCAGAAGTTTCTGGCAACTTTTTTAGTCTTTTTATTAAACACCAAGAGAACTGTGCCATTTTTCCATTAACACAAAAAATACATCAAAATATTGCGAATTAGCTATATCATTTGTAAATTAAGGAGATAAAAGAATAGCGGAGACAATAAACAACTCATTCAAATAGTTTATTTCTTCCTACCCTTTTGAGCAAACGACCTACCTTCTTACAACTTGAATAAGCAACCAACCAAGCTTAGAAAATTCTTGAAACACGAATTAAACAACATGAACTTCATTAACCAATTTCAAAGCCGATACCCCTTTCTAGTGCCAAATGATTTTGATGCTTTTTTGTCCATTACGCATCGAACAAAATTCAAAAAAGGGGAGAAAATTATTGATTTCGGAGAGAAAAAGAAAAAAATTGTTATCCTCTTAAAAGGGATTGTTCGGGGTTTTATCATTAATTACCAAGGACGAGAGTTAACGACTTTTCTCTTTCAAGAAAATACCGCCTTTGCCGCTTATGAACCACTTATTTTAGAAAAACCTACCCATCATGCTTTTGAATGCTTAGAGCACTCCGAAGCACTAGTCCTAGAATACAAGGATTTAGAAGTGTTGACTAAAACGAGTATCAACATAAAAAAAGTAATGGATTCTATTATTATGGATAGCTTATCTACGGCGCTCCAACGCAACGAAAGCTTCATTAGAGAGAGTCCTGAAAAACGCTACCTTTCTTTCATGAAAAATCATGATGACTTATTAAGAAGGGTTTCCCAAAAACATATTGCTTCTTACTTAGGTATTACGGCCGTTTCTTTTTCTAGATTAAAGAAGCGGATATATATGCAGCAGGAGTAAGTGAGTTGGCAGTAGGATCAGACCGAAAAAACACATTTTTCTGCCATAAGTTAGATTAGCCTACATAAAATATTGATAGTCAAAATTTTAGACAAAACCTATCTGACTTCTGACATCTTTTTTATAGTAGTCTAAGTCTTATTTGAACCATCCCTATCTAATATCCAACTTCTAATTTTTAGCAATAATATTTGCGGTAGCTTGTTGCGTTCCTGTCATGGTCACTTCTTGCAAATTAACATGCGCTGGTTGCGTCGTCATAAAATAGATCACTTCGGCAACATCTTGCGCATTAATTGGTGTAAAATCCAATGGATTGGGTGTTGCTTGCTCATGTTTTACCATCGAAAATTCGGTATCTTCTACGTAGCCAGGAGAAACTTGGCTTACTCTAATATTATACGGATGTAAATCTATTCTCATTGCTTTGGTCAAAGCGTCTACTGCATGTTTGGTTGCACAATAGACGGCATTATTTGGGTAAACTTCCTTTCCTGCCAGAGAACAAACATTGATAATCTGTCCTTTCTTTCTTTTAACCATGTAGGGTGCAATTTCCCTAGTCACATACAATAACCCTTTCACATTGGTGTCTATCATACTGTCCCAATGCTCTAATTCCCCTTCATGGAAGGCAGCTTCTCCCCTTGCTAAGCCAGCGTTATTGATCAAAATATCAATGGATTGCCAATCGGCTTCTAACTCTGCTAGGGCGGATTGTACCGCATCAGCATCCTTTATATCAAAAGGTAATAATCTTACTTTCGCATTATATTGTTTTTCAAATTGGTCTTTCATCTGAAATAACCTAGAAAATCTTCTGCCTGTTAATATTAATTGATACCCTGCTTCTGCTAATTTAGTAGCCGTCGCTTTTCCGATGCCAGAAGTCGCACCAGTAATCAGGGCGATCTTAGTTGATTCCTTTTGGGGAATAATTTTATCTACTACCGTTTCCTCAACGGACTCCTCTTCCAACGGGGAATCATTATCTGTAGCAAATGGAAATTCGAATGCATCCGTATCATCGACCGTTGCAATGTTTTGTGGGGTAGTAATCACATGCAATTGCTCTGCTTCCTCCATCGATTCCTCTACAGGATAGTCAGCATCAAGCGTGCCTGCATCTATTGAAGCAGTTTCCAGGGTATTATTCGATTCCATCCCTCTTTCTTGGACAGTATCTTCTAATTTTTCCCTAGCAATTGCAAACGCTTGATCATTGACTAACGTTTTCAATTCAGGATTTACGGTAGCCGCTTTTACATAATAGCGTAAAGCCTTATCTCTTTGTCCTTCATTGTGGTAAATTATAGCTAAATCGTAATTCGCAAAGGGATGTTCAGGTGCTTTTTTTAATACCGTTTCCAAAGAATCAATAGCGTTCTCTTCTTCCCCTAATTCTTCCGCTTGTAATAAGCCTAATTGATATAAAGCATTAATATTGTCTCCATTCTGAGCATAAGCTTGTTCAAAATATCTAGCTGCTTGTTCTGGATCTTCTCTTAAATGCCCGACCAATAACGTCCCCAATTTGTAGGCTACATTTGGAAAGTCTGCATTTTCCTCATATACCTTTTCATAATAACCTTTAGCTGTCAGATAATCCCTTTCAACTTCCGCTAATTCTCCTAAAAAGAACTTAGCAGATAGATTATTCGGTTCTTGTTCTAATAAAATAGCTAGTTGATCAGATGCTTCTCTAAAGTTATTTTGGTATTTAGCCAAAAAAGCTGCGTATTGATACCGCACAGAAACAAATTCAGGTGCCTCTATTAGTGTTTCCTTTAAAAAGGTAACTCCATCTTCAATTTTTCCAGATTGAACAAGGGTATTCGCCGTTTCCAAAACATCTAATTCATTTAGCTCTTCTTCTAATTCTTCTCCCTCTTCTCCTTCCTCCACAAAGTATCCTTCTAACTCCATTTCTTCTCCTTCCTCCAATGCTTCCTCGGTTACTCCCAAATGTCCTTCAATTGCCATCTCATTTATAGCATCAGCTGCCTGCTCTATCCCCTTTGGCGCCTCTACTTCAATCGGAGAAGCTTCGGCCACTACTACTTCTTCGGACTCTTCTTGTTCGCTAAACAAATCCATAGAAGGAGGAACTGCTCCAGCTGCTTCCTTGATTGTCCCTCCAGTTAAACTGGCTATTTCTACAGGAGGTGCGGCTTCATCTGATTTAGTTCCTTTCGATTCTTCAAAGAAATCGGTCCCCATTAAATCTTCCAAAGAGATCATTTCTTCATCGTCCTCCTCTTCTTCATCCACAAAATACCCTTCTATTTCTGGTTCAGAAGTAATACTTGGCGGTAATTTTCCTGCCAGTTCTAAGGCTAATAGTTCCGTATCCGTTAGTGCGCCATCCTCTACTGATTCTGCTTCATCCGTATATGATGGTGTATCTATTTCATTTGCTGAGGTCCATTCGGGATCGGTTTCTATCAAAGTATCTATGTCTACCTCATTTGCATTAACTTTCTCAATCTCAGGTTCTGCGGAAAACATTTTTTCAACTATAGGCGGTGTTAGAGTAGCACTATCTTCCTCCTCTGTGACCTTATCTACAGAATTTTCTATCTCCAATTGTTCTAACTTTTCTTTTTCTTCAATTAATTGCTCTAACGGCAAAAAGTCTGGCTTACTTTCTTCAGCTAATTCAACCCTTTCTTCTACTTGAGGCGCTCGCTTGACTTCTGTTTGACCAGTATTGGCTGCGACAAAGTTTAAATAAGCTGCTTCATCTCCAAAATTCAGAAAAAAGGCTTCAAAATTATTAGCTTCAAACGCTTCTTTTGTATAATAATTCGTATCTCTTAAATTTCTCAGGTACTCTCCAACTTCAGAAGAAATACTTCTGACTATCTTTAGTTTCTCCACAAATTTGGCTTCGGCTTCTTCTGGTATACTTCGTTTAAGTTTCCTTAAATCTAAATATTTCTCTTGCCAAAAATTCATGTATTTTATGACATTACTTACCTTCTCAAATTCGGTTGGAATCACTTTTCGTCCCCCTTCCGCATCAATCGCTACCCCATCTATGATAATCGGAATTACCTGTTCATTTTTTATTAAAGCTTGTAAATAACTCAGCCCATTCTTTAAACAAGCACTAGATTTTAAAAAGTTATCACTTACCATCAGTAAGCATGATGCGCCTTCTACCAACAAATGTTTTTGAAAATCTTCTCCAGCAACAAAATCTTGCGCGTCGATTAAATTGAAGTGGACATTAGTATGTTTTAATTTATCAACTAATTCCGTTACTGTTGATTGATTATCAGCTATATAAGCAATATTTATTACCAATTGATTCATTTATTTTCTTGTAAATACTGGTGATGGTCTTTATTAATTCTGTTTTATTTGTGATTCATTTACTACTCTACTCGACGAAAATTATTCTTACTAAAATGCGTATAGTAGAAAATGAATAAATGAGAGAATGTTGATGTCTTAAGAAAAAAAGCAATAAAAGGCAGTATAAACGTCCTCATAAAATCAAACATTATTTTCAGAATATCCACAAATTCAACTTATTTCCCGCTAATATACGGAGTTTTTGTAGAAAGGGTTGATTCAAGAGGGCTAAGAATCGACATAATTTGAGTTAATTTAAAATGTGCTTAGCAGCGTAGGGTTGAGGGTGCTCTATGCGGAAATTCATCGTCATTAATAACAAGTTTATCGGAATGATTGACATTTTCGTTAATTGTAAAATTCAAATTATAAAAGTAATTAACAGAGTATAATAAACTTATTATCAAATAATTAGTACAGCGTAACATAAGTTTCCTAATAGTTTACTCGGCTGCTGCGCAGCCTCGCAAAAGGGATATTAAGGGAGCAGAAAGTTTAGCTTAAAAAGGGGCAATTATTTTTGTGACTTAGATAAACTTGCCTAATTAATGTATAAAATACACTAAGTCTCCCCTATTCCTTATATATTTGCAGTATTGTATAATTGTATAAACTAAAAAATGTTAAACGACTTAAAATCCCAAAAAAACGCTTTGGGAATTAAAGCTTGTCTATTTGACTTAGATGGCGTGATTGTTGACACTGCAAAATACCATTTCAAAGCTTGGAAAAAAATGGCCAATGCACTAGGCTTCGATTTTTCAGAAAAAGAAAATGAACAACTAAAAGGCGTTAGTAGAATGGATTCTATTAATCTTATTCTCGGTTGGGGTGACATTGCTTTGTCAGAAGAAGAAAAGCAACAATGGGCTAGTCAAAAAAATGATTGGTACTTAGATTTTCTACAAAAAATGGACAAAAAAGAAATTCTGCCTGGTGCACTTGAATTTGTCCAAGATTTACAGCAAAAAGGGATTAGAATAGCTTTAGGCTCGTCCAGTAAAAATGCTGTTTTGGCTTTAAGCAAAGTAGGCATGTTACATTACTTTGAAGCTATTATTGATGGTACTAAAACGACTCGAAGTAAGCCCGATCCGCAAGTTTTCCAGATGGGCGCAGCGGCTTTGGATTGCCACCCCTCAGAGTGCATTGTATTTGAAGATGCGGAAAGTGGTGTTGCGGCCGCATTAGCAGGCGGATTTTATGCAGTTGGTCTGGGTAGTCCAGATAATTTGGGGGCTGCTCATTTGGTATTATCTTCTTTGGCAGATATTACGATTGAAGACATTATTACAGAAATTAAGTAAAATCCTGAGTAAACTTCAACTTCAAGCGCAACTTCAACTTCAAACCACCTTTGATGGGAAATCAAAGATTCATAAACGAAGTACGCTAATTTTGAGATCGACATTTTAAAATATCGACAAAGTTAATTTTAAAGCTAGTTTAGCAATTAATAAAAAAGGTATGCCTTAAATTATTATTGAATTATTCCCTTTAGTAACCATACAAATACTTCCTATTTTGATTCTTTGACATTTTTTGCTTTTTATTGGACGAGGATGCCTCAAAAGATTCCTATTAAAAAAGTCTACCAATAAAAGTTCTGATTTCCCAAATAGCACAGAACTTTTCCCCTCTGGAGGGGGTTAGGGGGAGGATTTCAATATTTTATTCGGCTCAAAATATATGCCAAGTCTTTTGAGACAGCTCCTATTACCTTTTTGATAAGGATTATTTTAGGTTGACTGAAGGTCAACCATCCTCTCGATATAGCAAAAATTGTCAAACAACTCCTATTTTTAATTCTATTTTCAAAATTAGATTTGATGAAGCAATATTTAAAACATGACGAGTGGTGTATTATTGAAGAAGGTTTTAAACCTGAACTAAACAGAATTTCTGAAAGTATTTTCAGTATTGGTAATGGTCGGATGGGACAAAGAGCCAATTTTGAAGAAAATTATAGCGGAGATAGCCTTCAAGGAAGTTATGTAGCAGGCGTCTATTACCCCGATAAGACCAAAGTTGGTTGGTGGAAAAATGGCTATCCTGAATATTTTGCCAAAGTACTCAATGCGACCAATTGGATAGGTATTGATATTGAAATAGGCAATACAAGTCTGGATTTGGCGAAATGCAAAGTCAAACGTTTTACGAGAACTTTGAATATGAAGGAAGGCTATTTAGCCCGTTCTTTTGAAGCAACACTAGCGGATGGAAAAAAATTAAAGGTGAATGCTTTGCGATTTTGTAGTATTGATAAAGATGAAATAGGTGCTATTAAATACTCGGTGACACCGCTTAATTTTAGTGGTAAAATTAGTATTACGCCTTACTTAAACGGAGATGTCAGAAATGAAGATGCCAATTGGGATGAAGATGGCTCGTTTTGGTTACCCATTTCTAGAGTAATCAAAAGACGACAAGCTTACGTTGTTACAGAAACGAAAAAAACAGCTTATCAAGTAGCTACGGGAATGAAGTTTGGGTTACATAAGAATGGTCAAGAAATCGTTTTTAAATCTAATAAAATTAAATCTGGTCTTTTCGTTGGTTCAGCAGTAGATGTCCCTGTAAAAAAAGGAGATACGATTGATGTATATAAATATGCGGCAGTTCTCTCTTCAGAGAATCATTCTAAAGAAATCTTATTAGAAAACTGTGAAACACAGGTCAAAAAAGCGTATAAAATAGGATTCGACGCCTTATTAAAAGCACAAAAAGTAGCTTGGGCAAAGAAGTGGGAGGATAGTGACATTATCATTGAAGGAGATGTCGCTGCTCAACAAGGTATTCGATTTAATATTTTTCACCTCAATCAGACTTTTACGGGTGTAGACGAGCGATTAAATATTGGCCCTAAAGGGTTCACAGGAGAAAAGTATGGAGGCTCTACTTATTGGGATACGGAGGCTTACTGCTTACCATTCTACTTATCGACTACGGATCAAAAAGTTGCTCGTAATTTATTAATTTACAGATATAAACATCTGGAAAAAGCCATAGAAAACGCAGCTAAATTAGGCTTCAAAGATGGTGCGGCACTCTACCCTATGGTTACCATGAATGGAGAAGAATGCCATAATGAATGGGAAATTACCTTTGAAGAAATTCACAGAAATGGCGCTATTGCTTATGCTATTTTCGATTACATTCGCTATACAGGCGACCAAGGTTACCTCATAGATTACGGTTTGGAGGTCTTGATTGGCATCGCTCGGTTTTGGGCACAAAGAGTTCATTTTTCTAACTTAAAGGGACTTTATGTTATGCATGGGGTAACTGGCCCAAATGAGTACGATAATAATGTGAATAATAACTGGTACACCAACTATATTGCTGCTTGGTGTATGCGATATACCGCTACTGCCCTCAATTATGTAAAAAATAATAACGCTAAAAAATATCAAAAATTAAGTAAAAGAATCGCCTTTAAGGAAGCAGAAGAATTAGAAAACTGGGCAAATATTTGTGATAATATCTACCTGCCAGAAGATAAAGAGTTAGGAGTATTCTTACAAGCAGATGGTTTTCTAGATAAAGAACTTCGGCCTGTTAGTTCTTTATTACCTGAAGATAAGCCGCTTAATCAAAATTGGTCTTGGGATAGGATTTTGCGTTCTTGTTTTATCAAGCAAGCGGACGTCTTGCAAGGTATTTACTTTTTTGAAGATCATTTTGATACGGCTACCATTGAAAGTAATTTCAATTTTTATGAACCAATGACGGTACACGAATCGTCTCTTTCTCCTTGTATTCACGTTATTTTAGCTGCTAAAATAGGCAACTACCAAAAGTCGTATGAAATGTATCTCCGTACGGCTAGATTGGATTTAGATGACTATAATAACGACACCGAAGATGGGTTGCATATTACCAGTATGGCAGGTACTTGGTTGTCCGTTGTGAAGGGAATGGGGGGCATGCGTATCCAAGATAGCGAATTGCATTTCCATCCGTTTTTACCACCAAAATGGAAAGGCATCAGCTTCAAAATTCAATTTAGAGGGGCTACCATTCAAGTAAAAGTTAAACGAAAAGGTACGACTTTACAAAATTTATCTAATAAAACGGTTACCGTTAATTTAAATAATACTGCTTATCAGTTATCAGCCCAAGAATCTATTTTTGTAAAGGCTTAAACAATTGGCTAGGTAGTTGCGAATAAAAGTTATGGGTGATAAAAGCAGAGCATTCAGCACCGTTTTTTATCATTCATAACTCACATTCAACAAATAAAAGTCATGAAATTTAAAAGCTTTATTCTTTTTTTATTTTGTATCTCCATTATTGCATGTAAAGATACGTCTACGCAAACAGCAGTAACTGAAACGCAAACGTTTGCCCCTCCAGTCGAAAACATTCCAAAAATAGAATCAGAGCCGCTGACAATTAAGTCCAATAAAGAAGTACCAACACTCCAACAAAATCCAGCTTTAACGGCGCATGCCCAACAATTCTACACCAATACTTATTGGCATTTTGAAGCGGCAGTTGTCATTAAAGACCCTGAAAAAGGGAAAGCGTATACTGGAAAATGGGTAAAATTCAATCCAGATAATACCCTAGAAACGGGTTTTTATGATGGTCCTGTCACAACAGGGAATTGGATTTTAGACGAAGGAAAAAATATTATTACAATGGTTGAAAATGGAGAACAAGCAGTTTATAGTGAATGGCGGGTAAAAACTTCATCTTCTTCCGATGCCATAATGATTTGGATTGGTACCAATCGTTTTAATCAAAATAATACACAGATTAAATTGATGCGGTATCATGAGAAGCCTTCAAAGGACAATAGTAAATAATTTTTTGCCCCCAAAGCCATATCAGAATGTCCAAACAATCTAAATCAGCTATTGCCAAAGGAAATGGCACCTTCGTAATAGAAAAGGTAAGTCTTGCTAGCCCTAAATCGGATGAAGTGCTCGTCAAAATGAAAGCGGCAGGTATTTGTCATACAGATTACGATTCGCTGTCATGGGGAAAGCCCATTGTCATGGGGCATGAAGGGGCAGGTATTATAGTCGAAATAGGAAAAGAAGTGATGGACTTAGCGGTAGGAGACAAAGTCATTTTAAATTGGGCAACCCCTTGTATGACCTGTTTTCAATGTCAGGAAGGTAATCAACATATATGCGAAAATAACTCTCCTGTAGTGGCTGGCGGCAATGGACATACACCGGGACATGCTCATTTGGAGGGGACAAAATGGAAAGGACAAAACATTGAACGATCTTTTAATTTAGGTACTTTAAGTGAATATGCTTTAGTTAAAAAATCGGCTTTAGTCAAAATAGAGGAAGCAGCTATAAATTTTTCTGCTGCAGCAATTATTAGTTGTGGCGTTATGACAGGATACGGTTCTGTCGTCAACTCAGCAAAATTAACTACAGGTAGTTCAGCAGTTGTTTTGGGTTGTGGAGGAGTAGGTTTAAATGTCCTAAATGCATGTAAAATTGCTGGTGCAAACAGAATTATTGGCGTCGATATTAATCCGAATAAATTAGCATTCGCTAAAAATTTTGGCGCCACAGATGTGATTCTAGCAGATAAAAAAGATATAGGACTAAACCGAGTGGCTGAAAAGGTGAAACAAATGCTAGGCGGTAGAGGTGCAGATTATGCTTTTGAATGTACGGCTGTTCCTGCTTTGGGTGCAGCCCCTTTAGCGATGATTCGAAATGCTGGCACAGCGATTCAAGTAAGTGGCATTGAAAAAGAAATTACCATAGATATGCGTTTATTTGAATGGGATAAAATCTATATCAATCCACTTTATGGTAAATGCCGCCCACAAATTGATTTTCCAAAATTAATTGATCTCTATAAAAAAGGAGATTTAAAATTAGAAGAAATGATAACTAGCACCTACCAATTGGATGATTTAGCAATTGCTTTTGAAGATTTATTGCAAGGTAAAAATGCGAAAGGGGTTGTTGTATTCGATTAATAACGAAAAGGGTTGAATTGGTGTTTACTGTATACTATCACCTGCCTATTTTTCGACTACTTCTTCCTCCTTCGCTTCACCGCCTTATCCCATGGTATTCCAATCAATTCTTCTAAAGCAATTCTGGCTTTATTAACATTCGTTTGAGCAATAGCAGTTGCTTCATTCGCGCCATAAAAATTGGCAGAGGCTGCCGTAAAATCTTTAAAATCTACTTTGTCATTTTCAAACTGTTCTTTGACCAAAGTATAGATTGATTCCGCTTCTTCTCCAGCCTGTGTTTTCGATTTTAAGACTTCAACGGCTAATTCGTGGTCTTGATACCGCAATAATACTTCCGCTCTTACTTTTAATTTTTGTTGATTTTCTTCTAGTTTGATAATTTTTCGTTCTTGCTCAGCTATTTTCGTTCTTGCTGGTCGGGATAAGATAGCGCCTAAATTAACACCTAGGCTAAAATTATAAATCGGGAAAAATAAGTTTTCATTAATTGCAGGAGAAGTACTTAAATGAGATTCATTTAAGTTAAAGGTCGCATTGGCATCTAATAATTCCCACCAAGTTATTTTTTTTCGTTGTGCGGCAATTTCTATTTGTTCCTTATAAATGGCATTACCTGGACTATTAAACCAAGCCCATTGCACTAGCTGATCTTCAAAAGTACGAGGAGACTGACCTTCTGGTGGTACAACTCTACTAAAATCCATTTCCTGTCCAAAGGAAAACTGTACAAACAGCAAACAACAAACGAGAGTTATATAATGCTTCAAATTGATGGTATCTGATTGGTTTCTCAACGGTGTAGTTGTTATTAAATTGATTTTTTACAAAGAGGAAAATTAACCATAATCCAATGTTCAACCAATTAAAACCAAAATTCTATTTGACTAAAATTATCATAACTAATTATTCAACTTTTATGCCGAATCAAGAAGGAAAGAAAATTTACTAAATCTAAATACATTCAGGTAGGTTGGCACAATTCATAGAGTTCTATTACTGTTGACCGCTGAAAGTAACACAGCGCTGTGAGTTGTGCGACAATTCGGTCAAAAATTCTAGGCTACTCCTGTTTACTCGCCAATAATTCTAGATCTGCTTCTGCCTCGAAATCTTTTAATCGAGCAATAATGGCTAAGCAAACGTAAAAATGGATACTCGTTGGCAATTGAACAATCGCCTCTTGTACATAACTTGCCAGAATCAGCATAAACATCATCGTCGTGACTGCTAGGTAAATAATCTTAATCTGTTCATTTTTTGCCCGCAGATAATACCGAATCCCCATACTAACAATGACATAAAGCAGCCAACAATACAATAGGTAACCGACCCAACCTAATTCAACTGCCACTCTTACAAATCCACTATCTGGCGGAAAACCTGCTAAAAAAGAGCCAGGAGAAAATCGTTCACCCCACTCCCCTACACTACCGAGTCCTCCACCAAAAGGATGTGCTTGAATAAAGGGTTTTATTTTTTCTTGATTCTGTTCCCTTACTCCCATCGTATCACCACTTCTATCAGGCATAAAAGCCGATTGAATTCTAAATAATACCGCATTTCCTGTTGATTTAAATAAAAAGGCACCACCCAATAATCCAGCAATCCCCATTACTATGATTACATTTCGCTTCAAACTAAGCATCGTAAATACGGCAAATCCAAAAGGCACCAAGACAACTGGTGTTCGAGAACCTGCGTAAGCAATCGCTAACAGCATAGAAATTCCAGCAATTCCTAGTACGCCCTTTTGCCATAATTTAAATTTCCCAATCATTAAAATAAAGCACATAACTGCCATATAAGACATATAAATACCATAATTGGTAGGATCGGAAAAGAAAGAAAAAACCCGCATTCTAGACCATTGAAAAATCAATTGAAATCTAGTTGGATCAGAGTATAGCCAGACCGTTTCAAAGTCTGTAAAACCAAAAAATTCTTGTTTTAAGCCGTATAGGGCAGAGGCAAAACCTAAGCCTAACATAAACTTATAAATATTAATAACTCGACGGTAACTATTAAGGGCATAGGAAGCAATAAAATACAGTAAAATTAGGAGCGCCATACTCCGAACGGTAAAAACCCAAGCCATTTTGGAAGTAGCTATTGGATTAATTACTTGGATTAGGTTATAAAAAACCCATACGCCAATAGGTAAGGATATTGGATTTTTAGCAAAAGACAAATCTCGCTCTCGGATTTGTTTCATAATGACCCCTAAAGCCAGTACCACCAGTAATACGTCCAAGGAAAGTCCATAAGGTAGGTCTACAATTTTGCCTAAAAAAGAGACTAATATAGACATGATTAAGATCACGTATAGCCCCAAATAAATATTAAAAATAGCTCCAAAAACTAAAAAACTACCTACGGTAAGTACCAATAAACCGCCTCCGCCAATAAACCCTAATTTCCCTACGACTAAAGCGACAAATACGGCTAATAGTACCAGTAGAAACACCCCTAAAGCGGTATTCAACTTCTCCATTAGGAAATGATGTTTTATCCATCTTTTAATCGCTCTCTGCATAGTTGTTTGTTCTTTATTCTAAAAGAGGTCAGAAGTCAGACCGTTTATTACATAAACTGTCAGAGGTCAGATTCATGGCGTTGAACACGTCTCGCATCTGACAATGAAATGGTCTGACAGAAAAATTTATTTTTCGGTCTGACTTCTGACTTTTCCCTTACGTATTTGCCAAATTAGTCCCATTCAAATATCGAAAGACTCGATTCATAGAAGCCTTCGTCAAACTTCCCTCATCTAATAACCTTCGATCACTCGTCCAGACTCGATTACCTGAGTGGACTAATACAATCTCTCCATATTCTTTATACAAACTTTGTGCTAACCAACCATCTTCACTTCGTTGATTCTCAAATTCTAATTTCTCGGGGTCATATCCACCAACAGCCAAAGCTTGTGCTTTTCTAAAACCTGTATTAAATCCAACTGCATTGATACATAAATCAATACCTTTTCGTCGATTGAACATCAATTCCCCTCCAAACTCGTGCATAGCCAAGCCGATCCGATTCACCTTTTTAGTAGGAATGAAAGAATAACGACCATAGACGACTGCTACATTTTCTCTATTCAATAAAGTTTGCACAAATTGGTTGCCCCAATCTGATGGGTAAATACTGTCTGCATCTGCACTTAGAATAAATTTCCCTCTTGCTTTTTCTAATCCCAACTGTCTAGCGTAAGTTCTACCCTGAATTGGTTGAAAAATAGAATTAACCCCCAATCGATCTAGAATTTCTTGCGTTCGGTCGTTAGAATTATTATTGACAATCAACAATTCTGTTGGTACTCTTGGTCTCAATTCTGAGAAAGACGAAAGCGTACTCAATAAATTTTCTTCCTCATTATAAGCAGGAATTACAATAGACGCAACGGGATCAGCTACGTTAAACTTCGCTAAGCCTCGTTTAATAATGTCTGCTTTAGCCGCAGTCACTTTATCATAATCCCGAAAATCAAAGTAATGTCGTTTGACCCAATCTGGTGTAGTAAATCTATTTATCATAGTATAATTATTGGATGGTTGACTTTCAGCCAACCTGTTATCTATTTGATAATCAAAACTTTAGGTTGAAGGAAGGTAAAGTCTCAATGTACCGACGAATGCCTGCCTGACGGCAGTCAGGAATTCGTCGGTACATTCGAACAAGTCCTATTGAAAATTTACGACTGGAGGTCAACCGTCCAATTCGATTTAACAAAAATTATCAGTTACTTAAAAAATAACAATTTTCAAGAAAAAGGCCAATAGCATTAAAATAGCCAAGGCATTTCCTGCAAATTCTATAAATTTTTCTTTAGGAGTCAAGATGACTTTATCTAGTTTTTCTTTTCTCATTTTATTAAAATTATTGCTGCTTTAAGACAATCCATTCATGCACATCCGTCACTTCTTTTTTCAAATGTCGTTCAATCTCCTTGAGCGAATAGTTTTGTAAAAAAGCATTTTGCTCGTATTTATAATTCAGATTACTCGGCACTATTTCCATTTCATAGCTATTTTGCAAATCGTTCGCTATTTTTTCCTTTTGCTGTTTGGGCAAATGAAAATCAAACGCCAATACTGCATCTGTTTTAGCTGGAAGTTGATTGATGTTTTCGGCTAGCTTTTTAGCTAATTTACTATTAGAAACCAACAATGAATTTTCAGCTAAATCCTTGATATTAACCCTTTTATTATCGCCTTTACTGATAATTTCAACTTTTGCTTGCGGAAATAACTTGGTTAACCCCTTCCCATAAAAATCCGAATTGGCGCCATTATAATAAATGGTGGAATAGTTTTTATTCGTCAATTGATATAAAATCGCTTGCAACTCTTCTTCAAATAAACCTGCTAATTTTAAAGGTAATTTATCTGCTTCGTAAGCTCGTTGAACGGGTATTTTAATACCTTTAAACGGTCCCGCCTTTACTTCTCCTCCTTTCAATAAATCTCCCATCAATTTGCCATCTTTTAGGTACCCTTTCTGATGAATAGGCAAAACTTGGTATAATTTATCCTTCGTCACTTTTTTATAATGCTCCAAACGGTAGGAAAAAGGTTTCTTCCCCCAAGAATAGCCCCAATGATGGATAGTATATGTATTGGGCTTCACACAATCGGGATGGAATTTTTCTGTAATGTGGTAAGGATAGAAATATTCTTTTGGAAATAATTCTACGTCTCCTATATTTTGTCGCCCATATTCATGCATCCCTTCCTCTTTCAACAATCGAGTCACCAAATAAGGAGAGGAATCTAAAGCACTATCTCGTCCATCGAAATATTTCAAGTAAAAATCCATGCACTTTTTAATAAAAGGGTGTCCTTTTTCCGCACCAAAAATAGCATTATTGACCACTATATCTTTAGGGTTTTTCTCTCCTAATTCTAAGCCTAAAAAACTACCATATTCACGAAATGGTTCTAAAGATTTGAGGGCTTCCATATCTGTATCCATATAAATGCCTCCGTGATGATACAGGGCATAAATTCGGACAAAATTGGATAGATTGGCCCATTTTTTATACTTTAATGCCGCCTGTAAATAAGGTAAGTGCATCGGGCTATTCGCCTCATTCCAAAGCATAATTTTATAATCTGGCATCAATTTCTCCCATCCAGCAATATAGCCTTGATAATCTGCTGGAATTGGTTTGGTGCCAAACCAGCAATAATGTATAATTTTTGGTATCATTTTTATCAGTTGTCAGTTGTCGGTTGTCGGTTCTTCAATGAAGGGACAACCGATAACGTTATAGGTACTTGTCCATTATTCCCCAAAATTGGTTGATGCGGGCAGTCCAAGTATTTGATTCTGCTAAAGCAATTCGATCTTTTGTCGCTTGTTCACTTTGGGGTGCTACTGCTTTATCAATTAATTGGACAAACATTTCTTCCGAGTCGGCTAAATAAATTTGGTCTTTAAAACTTTGAATATCTTCCGAGAAATTAGTCGCAATAACTGGTTTTCCGCCAGATAAATATTCGTTGATTTTTAAAGGATAAATACTTCTAGTTAAGGTATTGCACAAAAATGGAATCAAACAACAGTCCATCGCTTGTAAATACTGTGGTAATTCATATAAATTCTTTCCTCCTGCAAAGATGATGTTTGGTATATCTGGTAATCCTAAGGTTAAATACTCCGTGTTATTCAAGGGGCCAACAAATAAAAAAGTTTTATCTGGGTGTGCTAAAGCCGCCTTTTTTATCAATGGATAATTGACTCTTAACTCATCTAAATTCCCTATAAACCCGACTACTTTTCCTGATCTTCCTGCTAATTCCGTAGGCTTTGGAAAAGTTTCCGTTAAGGCTCTTTTGAAGACTGTATTATCAACTGCATTATTTAAAATATGGGTATCTTTCGATATTTTCGATTTTAAATTCCAGAGTTCTTTAGAGGTTACTAAGGTTACAT
Source organism: Saprospiraceae bacterium (assembly GCA_965277445.1). Classification (GTDB taxonomy): domain Bacteria; phylum Bacteroidota; class Bacteroidia; order Chitinophagales; family Saprospiraceae; genus JAFMDF01. Next base: position 3,518,499 of record CBDICY010000013.1, read on the forward strand.
CTGCTTGTTTAATCGCCTCATTTTCAAGACTTAATCCATGCTTTACCGTATAATCGTTTTGGCTAATATCATCTATACTTTGGTAAACATTCAATGCCGCCCCATAGGATTTTGGCAATACTGCCGCTCCATAAGGATTGTAACAATTCAGGTAAATGTATTTTTTGATATTATAATCCACAATAAATTTCCGAACTGTTTTAAGGACTACACTCCGATTATAATTATGTAAATAATCATAGGTTTTCCCCACGGGTAACCAATTGATTGGTAAGGATAAAGGTGGTGTAGCCGCTACAAAATTTTGCGGAATCTTTTCTAAGGTCTCATATTGAATTTGATTCGTCAATAATTTTGGCGCTCGCTCTCGTACTTTTTTATTATTCAAATTACCGACAAAATCCTTGACAGAATACGGCTTATTGACATAAAAAACCCGATTATTTTTGGCAAATTCCTTCGCCATCGACAGCGATACCGACGAATAGATGTTATCCGTTGGAAATAAAGTATATAGTATAATGTCGTACTCTCCCATGTTCTGAATTTTCTCGTAGTAGCCCAGACATTCTTGTCTGGGAAATTTGAATCTTTTTTAAATTAGTTTTCCCAAACAAGAATGTCTGGGCTACTTTTAGGCTACCTCTATTTTTCTACCATTAAAAATTCCTTCGTAATCAAGTAATTCAATGGAAATATTCTAAAGGGTACACTTTCTAAAGCAGATAATCTATTTAGAATACAATGACTTTTTCGATAGACGGTTTTTAAGCTAGTCTTACTGATTATTTTGCTAAGTTTATCATGCGTCATATGATTTAAGCCATCATAAGCTTCTCGTAAATCACTCTCCAATTCCCCTACAATTGGGTGGTTATTTTTGGCAATTAAGCCATCCAAAGTAGATTTTGGCAAGAACTGGCACCAAGGAATTTTGATCACATGATTCAAATGAGAGGCATATGGACTTTTCCAAGGTGGGTAAGAGACAAAAATTCGTCCTCCCGGTGCTAATATTTTTTCTAATTGTAGAAAGATATTTTGCAAAATACCTAAAGGAATATGCTCTACTACATCATTCAAAAAGACATAATCAAATTTTCCATCTAGTGGTTCTTCAATGACATTCTGTTTGACAAAATGAACATTCTGCACATTATGCTTTCGCTTGATTTGATTCGCCACCTCAATATGGTGCCCATCAATGTCTACCCCATATACTTCACAATCCCAGTTGCTGGCATACCAAAGCGTCATACCGCCCATCCCGCAACCAAAATCCATGATGCGTTTTCCATCAAGGTCTAGCAAATTGCGAACGAGTCGCTTATCCACTTTTAAGTGGTCTGCATTTTCATCTAAAAAATTCTGTTCGGCATAGTTTAAGCCTTCTAATAATAAGGAGTCGGTCATGTTTTTATACTTGTGATTTTAGTTTTTATGCATGCTAATGTTTGTGATTAGTTTAGAGGGGATAAACTTGGGGGAAAACAATCATAAATCATAATTCTTAAATCATACATCATAAACCTGTCAGGGTATTAACTAAATGGATTTATGATTTAAGACCAGCCCGACTACGTCAGGCGGGCGGGTATATGAACTATGATTTAAGGTTTACTTATACCGACGGATTCGGAGTCGATTTTTGCGTATACCCTACCAGCTTTTCTTTCATCATCTCAAATCCTTTCCGATAAAATTCCCAGATATATTTAAAGACATTTAAGGTGTTCACTTTCAATATCCTATACAAAATTATTTGGGTTACTACGAAGGTTATCATATATGTCGTAAGCGTGCCATAAGCAGCACCAGTTACACCTAACCAACTAATGAATAAATAATTGAATAGGATGTTTAAAACAAATCCAAGGAGGGTACAGTAAAAATTAATATTTGGCTTACCAATAGATTCTAGTACCGTTCCCATTTGACTACCAAATGGAAGGAATAAACCAAATAAAATCGTTATTCTTAAAAGGGGGACGGCAGGTAAATATTGATCTCCTGCGATAATTAAGATAATAAACTCGGGGAATATTTCTATAAATAAAATAATCGGTATTAGGAGCGCTAAAATAGCGCCGACCGATTGTTCGTACATCTTTTTGACGCCATCTTTTCCTTTGGTCACCATTTCTCTGGCGCTTTGTGGAAAAACTACTGCTGCCGCCGAAAAAGTTGGAATTTCCATTAAATTAGTAATCCGAATGGCTAAATCATAAATTGCCACCGATGCCGTTGAAATCATTCCACCCAACATCATTTTATCCATATTCTTATACAGAATTACACTCAAATTAGTAGAAACGGCATATTTCCCAAAGTCTATCAACTTTTTAATCCAGTTCCAATCAATTTTCTTGGAAAAGTTAAAAAATGGCCAAGCGTGATAAACAGCAATTGCACTTCCTAAAACCGCAGCGAAAACTTGAAATTGCGCTAATTCGATTAAAATGATCGGTTGATCAAACAACCATAAATACAAAACAAAAAAGAAAAATGGCCCTTGTCGCAGCATATTACTTAAGAATATCCCTTTAAAAGATAGATTTGCTTGTAAGATAAAATTCGACTGATACATGGGGGTTAGCACCAAAGTTGTCAATGCATAAATATGTAAAAGGGGAATAATACTTTCGTCCCAGAGTTGGCCGAAAAAAGGAGCTAAAATATATAATAGCAAGGCAAAAAGGACGGTTAAGGCAAGATTCAGAAATAGAGAAGCTGTATTTATTTTTCCATGTTCAGTTTCCTTTTCAGAAGATAAGGACTTCACTAGCGCATTTTGGATTAAGCCCATCCTGGTTACTTCCAATAAGGCGCAGACGGTCAAAAAAAGTACCCATACACCCCAATTATCTGGGTCTAAAGCCCGAATCAGCATAAACATGCTACCAAATCCAAATAGGTAACTGGCCCCTTTTTCAAAAAAGGCATAGAGACCGGATACTAACCAGTAACTTTTAGTGTTGTCTTTTTGCATCGCTGTGTTTGTGTAGTCTGCGGGTTGCGAGTTACGAGTTTCGGGTTCTCTACATGACGTCGTACAACCCGCAACCCGTAACTCGCAACCCGATTAACTCATATTTTTCTTGTTAATCCGATTTAGTACCGAACCAACAAATTTATCGCCTAAATTATTTAAAAACGCAATAGAATCTTTGTCTGCCTGTCTTAACGTCGAATCTGAACTAAAAACCGCAATTACATTATCACTAAAATCAATCAATTCCTTCGTATCCGAATATTCGTTCAATGCAGCGCCTTCCATAAAAATGTAGTCGTATCTATTCGATAACTCTGCTAAAAAATGTTTAAATGCAGCTTCGTTCAAACCCTCTAACGGAGATTGTGACCGTCCAGAATTACTGATAGACTCAATAGGGCTATTATTAAAAGGAGAAACTATGCTCGTCACCGCAAAATGTTCGGTTAACTTGGCATCTACTAATAATTGATGCACCCCTGAACTACCAGCTAAAGGTTTTGCCGCCCAAGTGGATAAAGTATTTCGCTTAAAATTGGTGTCAATAACCAGCACTCGTTTTTGCTTCAGTAATAAAGCATGAGATAAAACGGTAATCAAAAATGATTTCCCTTCGTCTTCCCTAGGGCTAGTGACTAAAAAGATATTCCCGTCTTCTACTTTCTCTACGTTGAATCGAAAATCTCGAACTAACTCTTTAAAGCGCTCCAAAGCAGCGTTCCCACTATCTCCAGCAAATAAATTGATTAAATCTAATTTTTTTAGCTTAATTTTCGTGATACTTCCAATCAATGGTAAGCCCGTAAATACTTTAAATTGATTAGGCGAATGCATCGTATTATCCAAGAAAGACAATAAGAAAATAAAGAAAGTCGCCATAGATGCACCAACAACACCAGAGAAAGCAGTAAATAATAATTTTCTATCCGATTCTGCTTTTTCAGGCAACTGGGCGTGTTCAATAATGGTTAACGGATTTTCATCTCCATTTGTCTCTAATCGCTCTTCCTCTAATTTACTAACTACTCTATCATAATCTTTTTTAGCTACCTCAATTTCTCTTTCTAAGTTTAAAACATAGGCTTGATTAGACACATAACTTAAAGATCTTGTTTGCAGTTCTTTTAGTTTTTTATCGATAATTGTAATTTCTTCTTGAGCATTGGTTAAATCGAGTTTAGCATCCAAATGTTTTCCGAACAACTCATTCGCAATCGTATTATCTTCTACTTGTTCTTTTTCTAAAATTTCTTCTTTTTTTAACTTAGCAAGTGCTTTAACTTCTTGGTCTAATTGCTTTTTAACAGATTTTAATCTTGATTTATTCTTTCTACTATTCCCTACTCCATCTATTATATTATTTCTAATTTCTTTAACTTGTTCTTTTAGGGTCAATATTTTTTTATTAACCAATAAGGTAGCCGTATTATCACCATCCTCAGCAATTGTCTTTGTCAGAGCTGGTGCATTTTCATCAATTAAGCGGGCTAAATTTTTAATGGTTTTATCGCTTGCAGCAACAGTTGATTGTGCAGCATTTCTTAATTGCTCTAAATCTTTGATTTGATTTACCGTCGCCTCTCTTTGCGATTCTAGATCGACTAAGCCTTTTTTTGATTCGTATTCTTTTAAGGCAGTTTGTTTTCTTGATAGCGTCTTCTTTTTATCTCTCGCTGTTTCTCCTAAATAGTTAAGCGTTTCTTCATTTTCACTTGTCCGTAAAGATTCAAAATAGTCAATAAAAGCTTGACTAAATTTACTAGCAGCAAAAGTAGACAACTCTGCCTTCTCTGATTCAAAAGAAACAGTCACATAATCTGTTGCCCCTGTTCTTTGTATCCTAAGATGATCCTCTTTTAACGTCTCGTAATCATAGTCAAATTTCTTGGCAATTTGATTAAAATACAATTCATCTTCGGGCTTCTCAAATTCAGGTTTTAATTGCTCTAGTTTAGTCGTTAATAGTTGGTTTAACTCAAATAAATCATCATCTTCTTCTATATGTACTAGCCCTTCTACCGTCCGATAAGCCCCATCTCCGAATTCTTCTGGTTGTAAATCATGATTTAATAAATGAAAACTCAACAAATTTACACAACGCCTTGAAGTCATAAACTCCGTCAAGTTATTAAACCGCATATCCACCTGCAATTGTTGGATAAATGGATTGTCTTTTCCAGAATTGATACCAGTATAATCTATAACACCTGTGGAAATTTTCGCTTCGGATTTATATACGGGTGGCTTTAAAGAAATGAGGTAATAAGCCAGTCCTCCTGCTAGGATTGCAGATAGTAAAATCAACCATTTTCTTCTCCATAGTATGCTCAAATAGTATGTAAGTTCCATTACTTGTGTAGTATGTTTGCTAGAAATTGTGAATCAATAAAGTCTTCGCTAGGGAACTAGTATAGTGAGGGGAGAGAAAAAATTGCTGTGACAATTTTAACTAATAATAAGTGGGTAGGTAAAGTTGTTCCAAAGCAGCAAATACCTTATGCAAAATAATAGTGCATTAGATTATTTCTAGCTTTCACTTTTTCCTTAAAAATCAAATAAAATAACTTAGGATCTTTGCAATAAAAAATCTTAATTTATTTTAATTAGTAAGTACGTTGGGATGTGTAGTTTTTCTTTCTACGACAATTTTATTACAAAAAAGACAAAAATCCAAGCAATGTTATGTAAGATTCCACATATTGTTTTTACCCATATAAAATACAACTAATAAATTAATTAATAATCAACTAGTTGTATATATACTTTTTTTGTAAGCCAACAATTTTAATGTATAGAAAGTAGAAAGTGATTGAACTATCTAATATTAAACTTAAAAACAATACATGTTAGATTAGGTATTAGGTATTAGGTTTCAGGTGTGACGCAAATACCTTTAGTCTGAAACCTTGTACCCAATACCTGTTACCATTTTTTACCCCTTCGCCTTTAAATGACCAATCGCCACCACCAAAATTCCTCTTGCCGAATTTTCTTCTTAATCGTTTTTTCCAACTGAATAAACTGAGGAGCTACTTTTGTTTGCTTGAAACCAAATTTCTTTGGCAATTTAGTATAGATACTTTTTGGTGGAGCGCAATCTTTTAATTCACAACCCGATTTATAGGTATGAAAATAAATATCTCGTATCCCCAATTCTTTGACACAAAAATCAAGCGTCGCAGACATCATAATTTCTTGCCAAATTTTCTTATATGGCGCTAAATAAGCTTGATATTTTTTCAAATTATATAAAGAAGTATCTGCGTAATGCATCAACCAATTATCTCTAATTTTTTCTCGCTCCTTTTTAGCATGAGATTGAGTAATCTGTTTAACCAGCCTATCCACTTCTCTTATCCAATCGGTTTGCACTTCTTCAATTAAGACCTCTCCAGTAGTTAAATCAATATCTAGTCTAGCCCATGCCAAGGTTAATTGCATCTGTTTCTGGGCTACTGGATGTCCTGGTGTTTTAAACAATGGGTCTTCATTTCTTATGGGACGGATTAATTTGTGATAAATTGTATCATGGTTCGCCTCAAAATTAAGTTGAATGACAAAACTATAGCCTGGTCGAGTCGTTTGATACCAACTGTGTTTTGGATATTTTTCGTATCCGCCCCAACGATGATAAGTTAAATTAAAATTCAACCATTCTTTAGGCATATATTGCAGTAAGTCTGCTTTTCTCAAGCGATTCTTTGATAAACTTGTCGTAATTTCTTTTAGAGGTGGCTTCGTCAAAAGATTTTGATACCGACTCGATTTTAAGGCATTCATTTTCATTTCCTTGCCTAAAAAATAAGTCAATAATTGAACCGCATATTTATCTCTATAATACCAAAATGGCGTTTGTTGATTTTTATAAATAGACAATAGAAAGTCTATTTCCTGAATGTTCATAACATTTAGATTAAGTAATAGCAATAGCCTACCTTTTTGTACAAAGGCAGTCCGTTCGTACAATTGAAATGGCTTTATCGCTTCACCTACTAAATATCTATGAATGAATTACTTAGGCAGGATTTACTTCAAGCCATTCCTTTAATAGCATTGAATAAAAGGGAATGACACATAATAATTGTTTTAAATTTAAAATACTACGGTGAAAACTGTGGGTGGATTTTATATAAAATAAAGCATACGACTCGGGAGAGTCGTGTTACTTTTTTATCGCAACCATAACTCGACTCTCCCGAGTCGTATCCTATTTTTAGATACCCAAACTTTTAATGTAGTGTCCTATTTAATAAATTTTAGCAAAGGAAAAGGGATTTCTTTTACCCATCCTTCTTCTAAACTTACTTCTTAAAATAATAGTTCCAACCTTTAAAAACATTAATAATTTTCAGTTCAATTCTTAGGCTTTTTATCGCTCTACCAAAGAAAAATTCGTAGCTTACGCTTTTTTACAAATAAAATAAAATGCAAGTACTTCCTCCTCTTCAAACTGGCAAATCTGTCTGGTACGGTCCAGCTATGAATCGTAATAAAAAGGAATGGATTATTGCATTGAATTCCGCAGAAATACTAGAATTGGAAGCAGCAGTTGAACAATTTCAGCAAAGTGGAAAATCGATTGGGGAAATGCAAAAAAATGATTTCTCCTTACCTAATTTTGGTAAAAAATTAACTGCTTTAAAATCTCAATTAATTCATGGAATTGGTTTCGGATTACTGAAAGGATTGCCTATTGAAAAATATTCGGAGAAAGAAGCTGCTACCATTTTTTATGGCATCGGTACCCATATCGGAAACGCTCGGTCGCAAAATGCCAAAGGGCATGTCTTAGGGCAAGTTAGAAATATGGGTTTGGATAGTACTGACCCTAAGGTTCGCTTGTATCAAACGAATGAACGGCAAACTTTCCATACGGATTCTTGTGATGTAGTGGGCTTATTATGTATGCAGCCTGCGAAAGAAGGAGGTTTATCTTTGTTAGTCAGCGCAAATACGGTTTTTAATGAAATGAAAAAGCAGCGACCTGATTTATTAAAACTGCTTTTACAACCCATTGCTACGGATCGCCGAGGAGAAGTTCCAGCAGGGATGCTCCCCTATTTATTGATTCCTGTCTTTAGTTATTTCCAAGATAAAATCACCCCTTTCTATCAGCGGCAATACATCGAATCTGCTCAACGGTTTCCATATGCGCCAAGGTTAACGTCTTCTCATTTTGAAGCCTTAGACCTTTTTGATGCCTTGTGTAATAATGCGGATTTGCATCTTACGATGATGTTAGAAAAAGGAGATATGCAGTTTGTTTATAATCACGCTATGTTGCATGACAGAACGGGGTTTATTGACTATGACGATGTTTATGCACGTAGACATTTATCTCGGTTATGGTTATCTGTTGAGGGTGATAGGCAATTACCAGAGGTATTTGCTACTCGTTATGGGTCTATTGAAGTTGGGAATCGAGGTGGGATTGTTGTAAGTGGGGCTACATTGAATATTCCTTGGATGGAGGATTTATTGACGGATTTGGATAGGTGATTCTATGTGGCGCTTTTCCCCACGGATTTAACTTCCCCACGGATTTAGCAACATGAATAAAATACCACAGATGAGTATACCACGGATTTAGCATCAGGAATTAGGGGTGTTAAGAAAAATCGAACGTGATTTATTTTGACGCTGATTTCGCTGGTTTTTATGATTTTGATGAAGTAATACTGCAAAAAATTATGAAAATAGTCGGTTTCGTATGATTTAATTGCCTATGATTTTGGCTGAACATCATATTATCATCTTAATAATCAGCGAAATCAGCGTCAAAAAAGGAATCAATAAATTTCTCTTAACACTCTTAATCAGGAATAATACATTTCGGATAAAATATCTAAAATCTTATCGAATGTATAAAAGAGATTTTGGTGCAAAATGATTTGAGTGGAGAATTGTAGCTTTCTTAAATCATTTTTTATTCAAAATAAAATAAATCAGAAATTCACAACTGAGTAAATATAATTATTAATAAATTAAAATATTTTAAACCATTAGTACGAATTATAAAAAATATGTCAAAATACGACCTTAACGACCCTACTGATGTAGACATTATGAAAGCACAATTTGATATGATTTCTATCGAAGAATGGGATGAGTATATTGAATTAGCGGAAGATAGTAAAATGGGTTATAAAAACATCAATATTTTAAAAACAGCTAGTCGAAAGGCAGGTATGTCAAAGTATTTAAGTGTCAAAGTAATCAATTGGGTAATGTCTGTAGTAGATAAATTAGAATATGAAGACGATGACGACGAATATGAAGACGACGACGATTTATTTGATGATAATGTCGATTAATTATTTCGGGTTGCGAGTTACGGGTTGCGGGTTATATACAATCTCACTCAAAAATTGTAGTAATCATTGAGTTTTAGGTTACTCATAAATTGAAATAATTGCTAAACTAAAGCAGTAAGAAATGATAAATAAAAAAATAGGCAACTAAAATTCGTGGGGTTAATAAATTCGTGGGGAATTTAATACAAGAAGTCCAAATCATTTTTCATTCGTTACTAAACAAATTAAAACCAAAAATATGTCCTTTAAAAATCAATCTGTCATTATTACTGGCGGAAGTTCAGGTATTGGCAGAGCTACCGCCATAGAATTTGCGAAACGAGACGCAAAGGTCGTCGTTTCTGATATTAACGAAAAAGGCGGTCAAGAGACAGTAAAAATTATCAAAAACAACGGCGGTCAAGCCATTTTTGTTAAGACGAATGTTGCGGATTCGGATGAAGTACAACAATTAATTGATACTTGTCTAAAAGAATATGGTCAGTTAGACCATATGATTAATAATGCAGGTATTGGGCAAGGACTTTACTTTTTTGACCAAATAACCGACGAACATTGGGCAAAAACCATTGCAGTCAATCAAACAGGCGTTTTCTATTGTATGCGAGCTGCCTTAAAAGTGATGAAGCAGCAAAAAAGTGGAAATATCGTCAATACCGCTTCGGCAGCAGGGATTCGTTCCGCACCTAGAATGGGGGCTTATGCTGCGAGTAAACACGCAGTAGTAGGAATGACAAAAACTGCAGCCGCAGAATATAGTAAATATGGCATTCGAATCAATGCTATTTGTCCAACAGTTATTGAGACTCCAATGGGTGATAGTTACATGTCAGAAAGCGAAGATTTAAAAGCACTTATGCTTAGGTCTGTGCCAATGCGTCGTTTTGGACAGCCCGAAGAAGTGGCTAGAACGATTTGTTGGTTATGTAGTGCCGATGCGAGTTATTTAACGGGGGTTGCTTTGCCAATTGATGGCGGGTCAAATGCATAGTATAGTAGGCAGTAAACAGTTGACAGTATGCAGTTTGTCCATTTATCTATCTCTATGATAATCAAATATCTGATCGTAGATTAAATTATCACTTATTTCTGAATTTAACAGCTGAGTAACATCAGATTCAACTTCAATTTTAAAATCAATTTCAATAAGATGTTAGAAAATTTATTCAATTTAGAAGGCAAAGTTGCCTTAGTAACTGGCGGCGCAAAAGGAATTGGGGCAATGATTACTAGAGGATTAGTAGAAGCAGGCGTAAAAGTATATATTAGTTCTCGGTCAGCAGAGGCTTGTGGGGCATTTGCGGTAGAAATGAGTCAATACGGAACTTGTGTGGCTTTACCAACTAATCTTTTAGCTGTCGAAAATATTGAAGGACTCGCAACGGCTTTAGGCGAACAAGAAACTCAATTAGATATTTTGGTGAATAATTCTGGTGCAACTTGGGGGGCACCAATTGACAGTTTTCCAGAAAAAGGATGGGATAAAGTGATGGATTTAAACGTAAAGTCCGTCTTTTTTCTCACCAAAAGTTTATTGCCTTTGTTAAAAGCGGGTGGAACTGCTGCTGATCCAAGTAGAGTCATTAATATTAGTTCCATTGCAGGTATCACACATGGTGGCTTATCTGCGGTATCTTATAATGCAAGTAAGGCTGCTTGTAATCATTTAACGAAAGTTTTAGCTCATGAATTGGCGAAAGACCATATCTTGGTCAATGCTATTGCACCAGGCTTTTTCCCAAGTAAAATGACTTCTCATTTTGACCACGAAGCTTTAGGCGCAAGAAATCCAGTTGGACGAATTGGGCAACCTTCGGATATTGCTGGTTTAGTCATTTACCTTACTTCAAAAGCAGGTAGTTTTATGACGGGTAACATTATTCCTTTGGATGGTGGGTTGTTGGTTTCGTAACAAAGAAAAGAGGTCAGAAGTCAGATTGTAAATTAAAATTTACTGTCAGAAGTCAGACTTAATCTATCCAAGTAACTGATTATCTTAATATTAAGCCATCTGACTTCTGACCTCTAAAATATATTCAATGAAAGTAACCATCTGTCAGTTACCTGATAAAGAGAAAGCATTTAAAAATGCTTGGAAAAAACTAGTGCTACATCTGCAAGAAGCGCAAAGTGATTTTATTTTATTAAATGAAATGCCCTTTGCGGCATGGATAGCAGATAAAAAAGTTGTTCAAAAAGAGACACAATTAGCCAGTGTTAATAAGCATGAACAATGGTTAGAAAAGATAGAGGAATTAAATACCAAAATGGTGGCTTATTCCAAGCCCGTTTTTAATAGAGAAAAATTCCATAATACAGCTTTTGTTTGGTCAAAACAAAGTGGGCATGTAAAAGTGCATTCTAAACATTATTTCCCAGAAGAAGCTGTTTTTTGGGAAGAATCTTGGTTTGATCGGGAAGCACCTGATTTTCCAGTAGTCGATATTGAAGGAATCAAAGTCGGTTTTTTACTGTGTACCGAAATTTGGTTTACCGAATATGCTCGACAATATGCTAAAGCAGGGATTGATTTATTATTAGTGCCTAGAGCAACTGGAAAATCTTCTATCAAACAATGGTTGAGATGTGGGCAAACTTTAGCCTTAATTTCAGGGGCTTATTGCCTAAGTTCTAATAGAAGTGGATTAAGTAAGAATGGTTTTCAATGGGGCGGAACGGGTTGGATTGCACAGCCAATGGATGGCGAATTATTGGGTAAAACAAGTGCTAGAATGCCATTTCTCACCCTAAAAATTGATTTAGCAAAAACGAAGGCAGCTAAATTAGATTATCCTATAAATGTCCATGGGTTTTGAGGTTATTTGAAAAAGGGTTATGAGTTGATAAGGTTATGAGATTAATGAGATAAACTTATTGTTCCTCATTCACTCTTTCAGCTTATATACTCATTACCTTATAAAACTCATTACCTCAATAATATTTAAAATAAAAATTCAAAAAGAGCTTTATCAAAATCAATTGCTCTGAACACCACAGTCAAAAAATTACATAAAATGTCTACAACTATTCCAGCAAAAGCAAAAGAATTAAGGTCACTTGTAAAAAGTGACGGAATATTAACTTTAAGTATTGAAAATATTGAAGTACCTACGCCTAAGGCGCATGAAGTCATTGTAAAAATTGAAGCAACGGCTATCAATCCATCGGATGTCGCAGTTATTATTGGCTTTTCGTCTTTGGGAACCCCTAGTGTTTTTGGTACGAATGACGCGCCTAAAAATCCAGTTCAAATTCCAGCAGCGTATTTACCAGCCTACAAAGGTCGTTTTGGTATGTCTTTACCTGGAGGAAATGAAGGGGCAGGAACAGTCGTCGCCGCAGGTGCAGATGCCCAACATTTATTAGGTAAAGTAGTGGCACTTTTTGGTGGTAATACCTTTGCGCAATACCGTTGTGTGCCAGCTATGTCTTGTATGCCGATGAATGAAGGCACAACGCCAAGAGAAGCTGCCGCAGCCTGTGTCAATCCATTAACTGTTTTGGGAATGGTAGAAACGATGAAGATGGAAAATCATACAGCGATGATTAATACCGCAGCAGCTTCTAATTTAGGGCAAATGTTGGTTAAGGTTTGTCAAGATGATAATATTCCGTTGGTTAATATCGTGCGAAAAGAAGCGCAGGTCGAGTTATTAAAATCTATTGGCGCAAAATATATTTGTAATTCTAGTTCCCCTACTTTTATGAAAGATTTAATAGCAGCTGTTTCAGAAACGGGCGCTACTTTAGGTTTTGATGCTATTGGAGGTGGAGATATGGTAGACAAGCTCTTATCTGCTATGGAAATTGCGGAACAAAAGAAGGCAACCACTTATAGTCGATATGGTTCTGTGACGCATAAACAAGTGTACATTTATGGTGGATTGGCACAGACGCCAACTACGTTAAAAAGAAGTTATGGGATGTATTGGAGTGTTGGTGGCTGGTTGATTACCCCAATTATCCAAAAAGTCGGACAAGAGAAATTTGCACAGATGCGGAAACGAGTAGCCGATGAAATCAAGACTACTTTTAAAAGTGAATTTTATAAAGAAATTTCTTTGGATGAGGCTATTTTACCTGATACTGTTTGTGCTTATTCCAAGCAAGAAAGTGGGAAGAAGTATTTGGTGAATCCTTTTAAGTAATATTTAAACCGGTAGTGCAGGATTTATCCTGTTCGGGACGCTGACCTTTAGGTTAGCAAACATAAATAATGCAATCTTTGATCATTATGCGACCCGTCTAAAGACTCTGTATCCAGAACAGACTGACTCCGATAGCTATCGGAGGCGCTACCAGTTATTTACTACTTATTTTAACTCAAAATTTTGAAAAATAAAACTTAAAATAACTACAAAAATAGAACGATGCCACATCCTAGTATTTACGCTAAAACCACTCCCGACAAGCCTGCCTTTGTAATGACGGAGTCGGGCGAAACAATCACCTATTTACAATTAGAAGAACAGTCTAATCAAATAGCCCACCTATTCCGAAAATTAGGTTTGCAACATAACGACCATGTAGCCATTTTAATGGAAAACCATATCCGTTTTTTTGTAATTGTCTGGGCAGCTATCCGTTCTGGCTTGATTATTACGCCAATGAGTACGCATTTATTGGAGGAAGAAGTCGCTTATATTATCAATAATTGTGAGGCTAAAATCTTTATTACGACTAAAAAATTTGAGCAACTAGCGACGGGGTTAAAAGCAAAAGCACCCAATGTGCAACATCATTTTATGATTGATGGACAAACGGATGCTTTTCCTTCTTTTGAAGCAGCACTTGAAGGCTTACCCATTCATCCAATTGCAGATGAGATCCAAGGTGCAACTATGTTGTACTCTTCTGGCACAACAGGCTACCCTAAAGGCGTGTATACGCCTCCCCAGTCAGAAAATATTCTAGAAACGAGTCCTGTGTTGGAGTCCATTGGGCAAAATTTTAAATTTGGTCCACATGTACAATATTTATCGCCTGCCCCCTTATATCATGCCGCCCCGATGGCTTATAATATGGTGAATACGATGTTTGGTGGAACGTCCTTGATCATGGATAAATTTGATGCGATCAAATCTTTGGCGGCAATTGAAAAATATAAAGCGAATTATAGCCAATGGGTGCCTATTATGTTTGTTCGGATGTTAAAATTACCCGATGCTGCCATCAAAAAATATGACGTTAGTTCTATGATGTTGGCTTTGCATGCTGCTGCCCCCTGCCCTATCGAAGTCAAAGAAAAAATGATTGATTGGTGGGGTCCTGTTTTGTTTGAATACTATGGGGCTAGTGAAGGCAATGGTTTAACGGCGATTACCTCACAAGAATGGTTGACCCATAAAGGGTCGGTTGGAAAAGCCTTCGTTGGTGAATGTTCTATTTTAGATGATGAGGGCAATGAAGTGCCGAGCGGAGAAATTGGGAATGTTTATTTTACGGGTGGAAATGCTTTTAAATACCATAACGAGACGAACAAAACAACTAAAGCCTATACTAAAGATGGGCGTAGTACGGTGGGAGATGTTGGCTTTATGGACGAAGAAGGGTATTTATATTTGACGGATCGTAAAAATTTCACGATTATTTCAGGTGGGGTGAATATTTATCCACAAGAAATTGAGAATCAGATTATTAATCACCCTAAAGTTGCGGATGTCGCTGTTTTCGGAATTCCACATGAAGAATTTGGACAAGAGGTTAAAGCTGTCGTGCAACCTAAAAATTGGGCAGATGCTGGTCCTGAGTTGGAAGCAGAATTAATGGCGTTTTGTCGAGAGCGATTGGCTAAAATTAAAGTGCCTCGTTCTGTTGATTTTGATCGGGAGTTACCTCGGAAAGATAATGGGAAATTGTATAAGCGGAGATTGGTAGAGCGGTATCAATAAAATGATAAAATCCGTTAAAAAATCTAATTCATTGGGGATATACTTTTTTAAAGCCCAACGGATTTATATAAAAATTACTTCTTTAATTCAAGTTTCGGACAACTGGTAGAAAAGCCTTCAGGCTTTCCTGTCAAAGACCTTTAGGTCTGTTAAAAGTATGCTTCTAGCCTAAAGGCTAGTGACGGGAAAGCCTGAAGGCTTTTCTACCAGTTTATTTCAGTTCTCCGCAACTTAGGTTATTTTATCAACTGATTCCCACAAGTCATACATTTCCCCTTCTTATTTCTTTCAAAATAAAAGTCCATTCTGCCTAATAACATCCCTGCCCAACCAACTTGATTGATAATAATTTCTTCGTTATCCAAGTTTCTATAGGTAGCTGCTTTTTTCATGAATGTATGCGTATGTGCGCCAATAATTACGTCTATGTTTCGGCTATTTTCCGCTAATACTACATCTGATACTTTATTATTTCGGTAACGATAGCCTAAATGAGATAAGCAGATAACCAAATCACATTTTTGTTCTTGCTTTAATTCAAGTGCATATTTATTAGCCATCTCAACGGGGTCTAAATAGCGAGTTCCCTTATAATGTTTTTCGGGAACTAAACCTTCTAATGCGATGCCGACTCCCAAAACACCTATTTTGAGAGGTCCCTTTTTAAATATTTTATAAGGCTGAGTCTTCCCATTCATTAAGGTGTCGGAAAAATCATAATTACTGACTAAAAAAGGAAAATTAGCAAAGGGCAATTGTTTATGCAATCCTTCTATCCCTGCATCAAAATCATGATTGCCTAGCGTGGCAGCATCATAATTCATTTCTGTCATTAACTTAAATTCTAGCTCGCCTAAAAAGAAATTGAAATAAGGCGTGCCTTGGAAAATATCTCCCGCATCTAGCAATAATAGATGTTCTTCTTCTTTTCGGATTTGTTTGATTAAACTAGCTCGCCTAGCAGCACCACCCAAACCTTGATTCCTACTACCATCCATTGGAAAAGGTTCAATTCTACTATGGACATCATTAGTATGCAATAAGGTTAGTTTTACGATATCTTCTTTGGCGAAAGCAGATAAAGGGAAAGCCCCCATCCCACTCATTAAGGTAACCGTACTTGCTTTGTGTATGAATGCTCGTCTTTTCATTTTTGTTAGCAATTTTTTACATTTTATTGGAGTGTTGACTTTAGTCAACGCCATACTTAGGAACAATATTTCTGGTTGACTAAAGTCAACAATCCAGTTCGATTTGTCACTACTTTTTGTGCAATATAATTCTTCCCTCTATTTTGCTTTCAATCACTTGGTTTTCTGCTTGATGCGCTTTTACGTCTGCCAATAAAGCATCTCGAATATAAAGGGATAATTTTTGTTGGGGTTTACCAACTAAGAAATCAGAATCACTTCCACCATTTGCTACATAATCTGGTAAGGCGACTTGATAGATAGTGCTTTCTTTTAACGCTACTCCTCCTATTTGTATAGCTAATTCCCCCGTCTCTTGCTGTCTAACCTTGATACCGTGACTCACAGGCCAACCGCCTCCACTAATAATATGCTGCATTAATTCTTGTACTTCTGCTTGATTCAAAGACAAAACAACGATCGCATTATCAAAAGGCATTAATTCATAAATCATTCCTTTGGTAATTGCCCCTTTTTTAATCTGGGGAATCCGAATACCCCCATAATTTTGGATGGCAAAGGCAATCGGTTTCCCCAATTGCTTTTCCGCTTGTCGTTGTATGGCATCTGCCATCCAATTCCCCAAAGTAGATTCTGGTCGTTTTTTTTGTAAATCGGTCGCTGTTGCGCCAATGGTTTGATTCATTTCTTCATCCAACTTTATTTTATAGGGTTGAATTAAGGCATTAATAGCCGCATCTTCTACTATTCCAGATGTACCATTCAAGGATTCTTTACTATCCTCAATACTCGATAAATAATTGGTGGATCGACAGGAAGACAAGCAGACAATAACTACTAAGACGGTAAATTTAAAATGGTTGTTTAAATCCATAAATACTTTAATGAAGTTCATTTATAAAGATTGAAAGCCAAATGTAGGGATTTACGATAAGGAATTACAAATTAAGTAAAAAAATACGTTGGAAGGTCAGAAATTGTCTTGGGATGGCAACTATCAGAAGTAAATAGGAAAGTCGTGTAATCTATTATTTTAGTGGATAGTCAAACACTTACTATATCAATTCTTTGGCAACAAAGCAGCTTGAAATTTAGGGGTTTCTTCAACGATAGTCACTTCTTTTTGAGTGATTAAATCCTTAGCAATCGTAAAATAAAAAGTTGTCCCTTCGCCAAAATCAGAAGCTGCCCAGATTCGTCCTTTATGTAGTTTTACGATATGCATACAGGTAGCTAAACCGATACCTGAACCTTCAAATTCAGCGCTATTATGGAGTTTTTTAAAAGGAGCAAATATTTTTTCTTGGTGTTCTTTTTTAATGCCAATACCATTGTCTTGAATGGAAAATTCCCAATGGCTCTCTTTTTCTTTTGCTTCGACTTTAATGGTTAATTGTTCTGTCTTTTTTCTAAATTTAATCGCATTAGAAATTAAATTCTGGAATAATTGATTCATTTTTACGGGTATCACCCTTAGTTCTGGTAATCTGTCCATGGTGATGATAACGCCGCTTGTATCTACTTGATCTTTTAAGTCAAATAAAACACTATTGAATAGTTTATCTAAATTTACTTTGGTAAAAGTGATGTCTACTTCTTTTTTAAGTTTAGCGAAAGCCAACAAATCAGTTATCAACAAATTCATTTTACTACTGCCCGCAATAATAAATTGTAGTATTTGGGACGTTTCTTCCTCTAAAATATTCTGTCGATCTAAGTGGCTTTTTAATAAATTAGCAAAACTATTGACAGTACGTAAGGGCTGTTTTAAATCATGGGAAGTGATGTAGGCAAATTCTTCTAATTCTGTATTACTTCTACGCAAATCATCTTGAACTTGCTTTAGTAATAACGATTGCTTGTCTAATTTATCTACATGAACTTTCAAAGAAGCTTCATTTGCTTTAAGTTGAGCGACTAATTTTCTATTTTGAAAATAAAAGATGGAAAAAATACCGAAGGTAAAGGCGGCAAATATTAACCCTCCTGTTACATAATAATTCTTATCAAATACTAAAGTTTGAGCTCTATAAAATTGATTCATTTCAGGCGTATCAATAACTGCCCACATATAAAAGATGTATCCTAAATAAAACAAAAACCAACTAAACCCAGACCAATGGTTGAGTAAAGCAAAACCGACCAATGGTATTAACGCCATAGATAGCGTGTCCATAGAATAAACTCCTCCAGTCTGAAAAGACATATTTCCTAAAATAATAGCCCAAAGACAGATGTATAAATTACCTACAATGTTTTTAGCACCTGTATACTTTAGTAAAACTATTAAAAAAAGATTAAACCCTGCTATGCTCAAAAAGGGCGTATTATCTCCAATAGGATTAATCCAGTAAAAAAAAGCTAAAACAATACAAATAAAAATGGTAAAAAATATAAAATATTGTAATATCTTAACATTCGTTAAGTCACCTTCTGCAATATTTTCAGGTAAGAACCTGTCGAACATTTTGAGTATTTTTAGTAGTCACTACTGGTACATCAATTCTATTCTTGAAGCAAGCATTTGAAGTACACAGAAAATCATTTTTAAATGCTAATGGCTACTTTAGTTTTTTAAGAATGAAAGAGATTGCCTAAAATTCATCTTATAACTAATTTTTTAATTTTTAAGGGCTATTTTACTTTTGCAAAAACAATTCCATGTTTTACCCATTTTTAAATGTATCCATTAAAAATAAAATTTCATGATAGAAAAAACTACCTTAGCGCCTACTTACTTTATGGATTTTAAAGATCCGCTAATTCAAGCATTTATTGCTCAAAATAGTACGACTGATAAATCCAAGGAGGAACGGGCGATAGCCTTGTATTATGCAGTTCGGGATTTGATACGGTACGACCCTTATACTTATAGTTTTGAAAAATCGACTTTTACAGCTACCCATGTAATCAAATCCGGACGGGCGTGGTGTGTGCCAAAAGCGATTTTATATACGGCTTGTTGTCGAAGCATTGGCATACCTGCCAAATTAGGTTTTGCTGATGTACGAAATCACCTCTCGACGGAACGGATGCGGCAAACGATGAAAACAGATATTTTTATTTGGCATGGTTATACCTCCGTTTTTTTATATGACAAATGGGTCAAAGCTACCCCTGCTTTTAATATCGAATTATGTAAAAAATTCGGTTTAAAGCCCTTGGAATTTGATGGAACGGAAGACAGTATATATCATCCTTTTGATTTAGTCGGGAATAAACACATGGAATATTTAAAAGACCATGGTGTTTTTGATGATTTCCCCTTAACAACGATGGTCGAGGCGTGTATCAAAATGTATGGGTACCCTGAAAAAACGGAAGCTTCTTTTGAAGCAGATGTGGAAAAGGAAACTAGTTCAGTTGGTAGTCAGGAATAGGTAGTTGGCAATACGGCGCTCAAACTGCCTTTTCAACTTGTCTATGAAAGCCTTTGATATTTTTTCGAATAAATAATTCAAAATCAGCCAAAATAAATAGGGCTAAAATGAACGCTATAGCTATTTTTACATTCATAAATTTTCAAGACTAATAGTTCTAATAAAAATTTAAAAGTAATAAAATGCGAGACAAAATTTTAACGGAAGAACATATCATGTTTAGAGATGCGATTGAGGCATTTTTAGAAAAAGAAGCCGTCCCTCATGCGGACAAATGGGAAGAGAACGGCATCGTAGATAGAGATATTTGGACAAAAGCAGGGCAAATGGGTATGCTTTGTATGGATATGCCAGAGGAGTACGGTGGAATGGGCATCAAAGATTTTAGGTACAATGCCATTGTTACCGAAGCCATGATTAAAAAAGGAGTCAATGGGCCTGGGTTTGTCTTACAAAATGATGTGATGGCGCCTTATTTTGAAAAATATTTTACCCAAGCCCAGAAAGATAAATGGCTTGCAGGTATTGTATCTGGTGAAATTATCACCGCCATTGCGATGACAGAACCAGATGCGGGTAGTGATTTAATTGGTACTCGAACAACTGCGGTTCGAGATGGCGATCATTACATTTTAAATGGAGCTAAGACTTATATTACCAATGGTATTTTAAGTGATTTGGTGGTAGTTGTTGCTAAAACAGACGTTGCTGCTGGACATAAAGGCGTTAGTTTATTATTGGTAGAAAGAGGCATGGAAGGGTTTGAAAGAGGGAAGAATTTAAAGAAAATTGGCTTGAAAGCACAAGATACAGCGGAATTGTTTTTCAGAGATGTCAAAGTGCCTGTAGAAAATTTATTAGGGGAAGAAGGAAGAGGATTTTATTATTTGATGCATAATTTGCCGCAAGAGCGTTTGTCTATTGCAGTAGGCGGAGTCGCAGGTGCAGAGAAAATTTTAGCAGATACCTTGACCTTTGTGAAGGAACGAACTGCTTTTGGTAGACCGATCGGTAAGTTCCAAAATTCTCGTTTCAAAATGGCAGAAATGCAAACGGAAATTACCATAGCGAGAACTTTTGTCGATGAATGCATTCTAGAATTGAACGAAGGCAAGTTATCTAATGAAAAAGCAGCTATGGCAAAATATTGGGTTACAGAAATGAATGATCGAGTCATTGACCAATGCTTGCAATTACATGGCGGGGCAGGTTATATGTGGGAATATCCAGTAGCAAAAGCTTATGCCAATGCTCGAATTAGTCGAATTTTCGGTGGCACGAATGAGATTATGCGGGAAATTATTGGGAAGTCGATGGGGTTGTAGGTTTTGCCAATCTTAAACCATAGTTCATAAATCTTACATCATAAATCTGTCATGTTTTATTTAGACGGATTTATGATGTTTTATTTTTTTTACCGATGGATTAGCCTCACTCTAACTAATCAGGCTAGAAACCCAAGCTACTTATTTCAATACCAATACTTTAGTACTAATCGCTCCCCTATCCGTTTGCAAAAAAACTTGGTAAACACCGTTTGCAATATAACTCGGCAACACTACTTGAAATTGATTTGTTCCTTCCACTAATTGAATATTTTGTTGACTTACCTGCTGTCCTAAATTATTACGAATATCAATAAGACCTGCTCCACTTACTAAACTGTTTAATTCCAAAACAAATTGATCTTGAACTGGGTTTGGAAAACTAATTAATTGATTGTCCAAAGCAATAAGTTCATTAACAGCAGTCAAAGCCGCAGGTGGTTCTGCCCAGAATACATTATCTTGAATGACGATGTCCATGTTTCGTCTAATAATATCTGCTAAAGTGGTTGATTTAATTTCTGCGATTTCTTCTGCGGTAAACGCAGCGTCGTTTTCATAGTAAAAACGATCTCCATCTCGAAGACTCCTAAATTGAGCTTCAATAATCCGCATAGCAGTTAGCCCAAAAAGTGCATCGGGCATATGGTCTTCTGCTAACATACCGACCCAAGGATCAATGTCATTTACGTTTTTATATAAATCAGCAAAAATTTGATTGACCTCAAGATCATTAGTTAATTCGCTAAAAGAAGTAATTCGCTCCATACTAAAATCTACCCGTATAGTATTATAATCCGGCAATCCTCGGTCTCTACCCCGTTGGATATTAATAGCTGCTAAATCTAAACCACCTGCTCCAGGTTGTCCAAACAAGAAATTTCTCAAATCATCTACCATTTTACAATCAAATTCTTGTTGTACTTGGGTCGCCATCCCCTTCATTAGTGGCGCAATACCTCCTTCTCCCACTAAAGACAATGGATTAAAGAAAGCAGTTCTTAAATTAGTATTTCCTTCTGGAATAATCTCCCCATTATTAGCCATTCTAATAATATCCGAATTAATGGTTGTATGCCCATATCTAAAAGCCGCAGCTGAAAAGACATTGGTAATGTTCGCATTGACGGCGTGACTATAGCCTTCATATGTTGGCATTTCCATTCCTAAATTAGGCAACCATTCTTGGTACACTATTGCTTGAATGAGTGCGCCGACTTTTCTCCTTGCCATTTGGTAAAGCGCTTCATCACTAAGGCTAGAATCTTTTAGCAATAAAAGCTCACAAATGCGATTGTGTTCTCTTACAAATAAGGTGTGTAGGCTAGCTAATAAGGTGTTCTCATTCGCTCTAATGTCTCCTGCAATAAACCATTTTGTGGCAAAAGGATTTTCCATTGCCATTTTTGGTGCGTCGATATCGACTACACCTTCTAGCGTTCCATCAACGGTATTATAAGGCAGATAGCCACCAGCCGAAGTTTTTAATTTTCCGTCTTGAAAAGTACGCAACCAACTTGCTCTATAAGTATCTGATCCATATACATTAGATGCATCAATCCATGCACTAATGGTATTTTTATTCTGTCTCGGGTTTTCTGGACTTGTTCCCGTCGTTATATCATAAGCCGATCGAGTCATTGGAATCACTACATTACCCATTCCCATTGGGTCAAAATGAGCATCAAAAGCAGGGACTACAATTGGCATAAATTCCGTTGGTTCATCTTCCACCAATACTATATCATGGTCAATAAACTGTCCAAAAACCCATGCATAATCACTTAAACCTCTTGGATCATCAATCAATTCTTTCTGCGCAAAAAGATAATTACTGATTCTTCTTGGATTAGGGCGGTTCAATCCTGCTGGTTCTGCCACCAAATCCGCATATCCATTTGAAGTTACTCTAATGATTCTGCCTTCTACTGCCCCCATTTTAGCGTGTAGCAAATTATTAGAGACTCCTGTAATGGTACGAACTTCTTGTGCCTGAATGGAGGAAGTCACACTAAGCATAAATAGCGCGGCTAAAAAAAGTAAATTTCTTCTCATAGTAAACAAATTCAAAACGGTATAATAAACTAATTATCAAAGGAAAATTACCCAATAGGTACTAATGGTTTGTTTTATAGTATTCCAATTAAATATTTTAGCAATAGGAGAGAATGAATTGATTGCTAATTTAAGGGTTTTAACTAGAAAATTCTAATCCATTGAGCAGTTTTTATTGCCCATAAAAATATTAAATTTTATCTAATTTTTAAAATCCATAATATGAAGCATCAATAAATATTTCCTTTTTTCCATCTATACTAATGCTATTAATGCTGCTACTAAAATCTTCTTCAAATATTTTCTCCTATCAAATAAAAAATTCTGTCCTTCCATTTCATGTTTCGCTGAAATCAAAATGAGAAAAAAACAATTGGTTCATTCCCAAGTAAGATTCAGGCGGAACTTTTAGTAAATCAAGGATTTTCTGCTGAATTGGCTTTAAATCCTCTATTTTGACATAAATTTTATCTTCTATTGATACAATTGTTAAATGAATATTTTTAAAAGCACTTAAAATCATATTCGTTGTCGGTTTATCAGTAGTTCTTCCAGGGTTACCTGGATAAAGTTCTTTGAGTGATTGTTTTGTAGTTTTCAATTCCGACCGTACTTGGTACTGAATTAGACTAACATATTTTAAGGCTAATAGTAAAAGTCGAATTAACGCCTTTATTCTATTTGGTTTACCTAAATAAACAGGCATCAATGCGGTTATTTTATTGAGTAGTTCATCGAATTTATGTTCGATTTTATATTCGTCTCGATAACATTCTACTACTTGAATAGTATTTAATCTTTCTTTGGGTGCATTACAGGCATAGGCTCGCCAGCCTAATTTTTGTAAATGTTCCTCCTTAAGTGCTTCATTTAGTGAAATTTCAAGGTCAAAATGACTGATTTCTTTGATTCGTTCAGGTTTATCTTTATATTTTCTTACATTTTTAGTTTCTATATGCTCCTTAATTTTGACGCTAATGAAGTCGTTAACTCGATACTTCGTCAAGATTTTAGTAACAGCGGTTTGAACGGCTTCTTTAGTATTTAGTTTTTTTCGCCCTTGGGAAGCTTCTAAAATAAGTGATAACTCATTTTGTGCCTTGCTTAAGCGATTTTCAAAACTGACTTGCTGACTTTTGGCATAAGTTGGAGAATAAACAATAATTCGTCTTTCTTCCCAGCAAATACCATTGATTTCATCTTCGATTTGTTCTATTTGCTCAAAGGCTTGAGCTCTAAGAATTACCTGTCCTTGTTTATCTTTTGTCGTTATTGGAATTAATTTTTTAGGTTTTTGCGCTAGATAATCAGCTAGTTGACTTGGAGTACATTGTTTTTTACTCAAAGGCGTCAAATAATACTGATTGTTAAGCTGTAAAAAACTCCTTATGACTAAACTTCCCATTTTTGCATCTCCTACAAATAATTGATGTAACAAATGTAAATTAGTCATTAACTCCTTGATAACTGGTAAATACAATACATCATCGGCTGTATTGCCTGGAACCGTAACTGAAAACAAGGGCATGGCTAAAGGATCTAAAGTAGCTACCATCGTTTTCAATTGAGGTAAATCCGACCGATGTTGTTTTGAATGTCCGAATTGAAAGTTTCCCGATGCTTTTCGATGCGATTGAGTAATCATCGCATCTAATCGAATAGCTTCGGATGTTAAATTAAGATCGTACACGTTAATTAGTCGTTGATTATGAGCATGTTCAAACTTAACCCACTTATCATCGTCTGAATATCTGTCTAATAAAGCGCCTAATTTATCATCCGTAAAATCTTTACTGGTCATACTTGGACTATTCATGCAATATTGCAACGTGATTAGTCGCTGAGCCGCCCATGTTTCTACATGACTGATTCGGTGGTCACTACAAGACAACACATATGTCAAAAATCCAACGGTGACTTTCCCACCGCTTATCCCTTTCCAGTTCCCATGGTCTGGAAAATATTGGTCTAGATATTTGATTAAATCACTCTCTTCAAATTTTCTTACCAATACGGGAATATCGTCTACTCGCTCTGTTTTTGTTTGCATGCTGCGAGTTTACGAATTTATTTTTTATTTTTTCATTTCAGCGAAACGTGAATTCCATATTACAGAATTTGTAATTTAATGAAAGGATGCTATAATATATGATTTTTTATAGAAGAACCTTCAATCTTCTTCCTGTAAGATTAGGGTTTTCTTATAAAAATGAAAATTTAGTTTTGATGATGAATTTGTAGGGGCAATCCTTTATGGTTGCCCAACTTGGGTTGAAATTTTAACACTATAAGGGCAAGGACAAGCCATTGCCCCTACAAATTATCGATATTTTTGAAGAAAACATTTTTTATAAGAAAACCCTTCTTGTAACATGTTGTAAATAATCATTAAAATTTTACCTTTGGTTTTTTCAAAAAAATTGGCTGCTCTATTAAAAACGAGCGTTATAATATGCCTCTAAAAATAATTTTATGAAATCAGTAGTTGTAAAAAGTCCAGGAGGACTTGATAATTTAGTCATTACCGAAAATCCTTCTCCAACACCAAAAGCAGGAGAAATCTTAGTGCAATGGCATGCCACTTCCTTAAATTTTCACGATTATTTAGTGGCTGTTGGCGGTATTCCTGTTCCAGAAGGTCGGATACCAATGTCAGACGGTGCGGGTGAAATTATAGGCATTGGCGAAGGTGTGAAAAATTGGCAAGTAGGCGATAAGGTCATGTCTCTGTTTTTTCAAAACTGGATGGAAGGCAAGCCGACTTTACCTAAGACGATGTTTGTCAATGGAGAAACCGTTAATGGATTTATTACCGAACAAAGCTGTGTCCCTGCCAATTCTGTCACAAAAATGCCCAATGGTTATTCTTACGCCGAAGCCGCTACCCTACCCTGTGCAGCAGCAACTGCTTGGAGAGGCTTGATGGTAGAAGGTGGTTTGCAGGCAGGCGATAGTGTGCTCATTGAAGGTACTGGTGGGATGTCCATTTTTGCTTTGCAATTTGCCAAAGCAGCAGGCGCCATAGTATATGCGACAACCTCTTCCCCTGAAAAAGCAGAACGGTTAAAAACGATGGGCGTCGAAGCGGTCGTTAATTATAAAGAAGACGCTAGATGGGGTAAAACCATTTTTAAATTATCTAATGGCGGAGTCGATCATGTATTAGATATAGGTGGTGGTTCAACGATGCGCAATTCCATTGAAGCGGTTAAAATTGGTGGTCATATTTCTTCCATTGGTATTTTAGGTGGGGGAAGAAAAGGAGAAATTACTTTCCCCAAACTATTTTTTAAGCATATTCGATTGATTGGTATTGCGGTTGGCAGTAAAGCCATGCAAGAAAAAATGGTTGCCGCTATTAATATTAATGGCATCAAACCCATTATTGATAAAAGTTTTGGTTTTGACCAATTAGCCGATGCTTTTAAGTATCAAGCAAGTGGGCAGCATTTTGGGAAGATTGTTTTGGAGTGGTAAATAGCATTTCAACTTCAACTTCAACTTCAACTTCAAACTCAATTTCAATTTCAAAAATCATTGTAGTGTTGCCATGTTACCTTGTTGAATCAACCGATTAGCAGTACTTCTTGAGGTTGAAGTTGAAGTTGGGATTGAAGTTAAAGTTGTATTTCTTCATTAAAAAATTTAGCTATGAGCTATGTCATT
Source organism: Saprospiraceae bacterium (assembly GCA_965277445.1). Lineage (GTDB taxonomy): Bacteria > Bacteroidota > Bacteroidia > Chitinophagales > Saprospiraceae > JAFMDF01. The sequence continues at coordinate 3,545,273 of CBDICY010000013.1, forward strand.
GGTGTAGATTATGGAACAGACTCTGTTCGTTCCGTTATTGTCAGTACAAAAAATGGAAAAGAGGTCGGTAGTGCCATTTTTTATTATCCTAGGTGGAAAAAAGGTAAATACTGTGATCCAGCGACCAATCAATTTCGACAGCATCCATTGGACTATGTAGAAGGCTTGGAGAAATCTATTAAAAAAGCCATAAAGGCTGCACCAAAAGGAATTGCCGCCAAGATAAAAGGGATTGCGATAGACACCACAGGTTCTACACCAGTAGCAGTAGATAAGACAGGAACACCTTTGGCATTAAATCCAAAATTTGCAGACAACCCCAATGCGATGTTTATCCTTTGGAAAGACCATACGGGCATCCAAGAAGCACAAGAAATCAATGATTTATGTGCTAAATGGGCAATTGATTATAGCAAATATGAAGGAGGAATTTATTCTTCTGAATGGTTTTGGGCTAAAATTTTGCGGACGCTTCGAGTGGATAAAAGTATCCAAAAAGCCGCTTATTCTTGGGTCGAGCATTGTGATTGGATTCCTTTTTTATTGACGGGTGGAACAGATATACACCAAATGAAACGCAGTCGTTGTGCGGCTGGACATAAGGCATTATGGCATGAAGATTTTGGCGGTTTACCCAATAATAATTTTTTTGTCGCGCTTGATCCACTTTTAGATGGATTGACCGACCGATTGTTTACAAAAACGTATACTTCAGATGTGCCCGCAGGAAAATTATCCAAAGCATGGGCGAAGAAATTAGGGCTAAGCACAGATGTAACTGTGGCTGTCGGAGCCTTTGATGCCCACATGGGCGCTGTCGGAGGAGAAATAGCGCCTTATCATCTCAGTAAAGTCATGGGGACTTCTACTTGCGATATGCTAGTTGCCCCGATGAACGAAGTCGGTGACAAGTTAATCAAAGGAATTTGTGGACAAGTAGATGGTTCTATTATTCCAAATATGCTCGGTTTGGAAGCTGGTCAATCAGCTTTTGGAGATGTTTATGCTTGGTTTAAAAATCTATTGGCTTATAGCCTAGAAGAAGTTCTAGGTAAAAGTAAATTAATTGATAAAAAATTAAAAAAACAATTAATCGAAGAAGCGACTGATCAACTGATTCCACAATTGACAAAGGATGCTCAAAAAATAGATCCTGCTACTACAGGAATTATTGCCTTGGATTGGCTCAATGGTAGAAGAACACCCGATGCAAATCAAGCATTAAAGGGCGCTATTTTTGGTTTAAATTTGGGTAGCGATGCCCCTAAAATTTTTAGAGCATTGGTAGAAGCCACTTGTTTTGGCGCAAGAAAAATTGTCGAACGATTTCAAGCAGAAGGTATTCCTATTAAAGGTATTATTGGTTTAGGAGGTGTTGCTAAAAAATCACCTTTCATAATGCAAACTATGGCAGATGTATTAAATCGGCCGATTAAGATTGCGAAAAGTGAACAGACCTGTGCTTTAGGCGCCGCTATGTTTGCCGCAACGGCAGCAGGTGTTCATCAAGATGTCTCCAAGGCTATGCAGAAAATGGGCGCTGGTTTTGATAAAATTTATCAACCAAATTCGGAACGAGTGGCTGTTTACGATTCGCTTTATCAAGCGTATTGTCGATTTGGGGATTTGGTTGAGGGGAAATAAAAATTTTCAATTTCAAATTTTCAATTTTCAATTTTCAAATCGACTCAGAAGAATAGAAAGAGACTAAGAATCATAACTAATTTCCATAAAAATTATTCCCAATTCAAAATTTAACATTTATCGCCAATTGAAAATTTGAAATTGACTAAACCATCATCCAACATAAAAATAAATGAGTTATAAATGCATCAAACGTGCTGCATACGAAGCCAATATGCAATTGCCAGAATTAGGTTTAGTCCTATTCACTTTTGGCAATGCGAGCGTAGTAGATAGAGCAAAAGGAGTATTTGCGATCAAACCGAGTGGCGTACCTTATAAAGATTTAAGGGCAAAAGATATGGTGATTGTGGATTTTGAAGGGGAAACGGTAAAAGGCAAAATGCGTCCTTCCTCTGATACTAAAACGCATGCCGTTTTATACAAACATTGGGAACATATTGGGGGGATTGTTCATACCCATTCTACTTATGGCACGGCTTGGGCGCAAGCACAGAAAGATGTGCCAATTATGGGAACTACGCATGCCGATCATTTGACCGTTGATATTCCATGTGCGCCACCGATGTCGGATGAGATGATTAAAGGAAATTATGAACGGGAAACTGGATTTCAGATTTTAAAAGAATTTGAAAGAAGGGGTTTATCTTATGAAGAAGTAGAAATGATTTTACTAGGCAATCATGCGCCCTTTACTTGGGGAAAAACGGTTAGCAAAGCAGTTTATAATTCAGCGGTATTGGAAGAATGTGCTAAAATGGCTTATTTATCCTTAGGTATTAATCCTTTAGCACCACGATTAAAAGATACCTTGATTCAGAAACATTATGAACGAAAGCATGGTCCAGATTCTTATTATGGGCAGATTGAGTGAAAAAATTTAGAGGCGTCGGGTGTCAGGTTAGGCGGAACCATTCGATTACGATTCAATTACAATTAATTAATAATCAATTATTTATAACCAATATAATATTATACAATTTTTAGGACAGAGAGGTCACAAAGGAGACATAGAGCACGCAAAGTAATCATGACTCTGTGACCTCTGTGTCTACTCTATGACCTCTGTGTCCAAATCTACTTTGTATAGTAATCTAGGCGAATAACTTAATCGAAACCCAAAAACTTAATATTACCCACATGAATCATTTCAAAAACTACGAAGTCTGGTTTATCACAGGCAGTCAGCATTTATATGGAGCGGACGTTTTAAAACAAGTTAAAACGAATGCTAAAACCATTGCCAAATCTTTCCGTCAAGCCAAAAATATTCCAGTAAAAATTAAATTTAAGGCATTATTAACTCGTCCAGAGGAGATTAAAAAACTCTGTCAAAAGGCAAATCAAAATGACCAATGTATAGGGCTAATTGCTTGGATGCACACTTTTTCTCCTGCAAAAATGTGGATTAATGGCTTGAAGATTTTAGATAAACCAATGCTGCATTTGCATACGCAATTTAATACCACGATCCCTTGGGCAAAGATTGATATGGATTTCATGAATTTAAATCAATCTGCGCATGGAGGCAGAGAATTTGGTTTTATTGCTAGTAGAATGCGCATCAATCGAAAAGTAGTTGTTGGGCATTGGCAAGACCAAGAAGTAGTAGATAGAATTGCTATTTGGGTGAGGGTGGCAACTGGCTGGGCAACTACTCAGACGATGAAAATTGCTCGTTTTGGAGACAATATGCGCCAAGTTGCCGTCACCGAAGGAGATAAAGTGGCAGCTCAAATTCAATTTGGTTATGAGGTGAATGGTTTTGGAATGGGCGATTTAGTAGCACATACCGAAGCGGTTTCTAAACAAGCCATTCATCAAACTGTTGATGCTTATTTTGAAGCCTATAAAGTCTTAAAATCATTACATAAAAAAGGTAAAAAACATACCGCACTTCAAGAAGCCGCAAAAATAGAAGTAGGTTTGCAATCCTTTTTAGATACAGGTGGATTTACAGCTTTCACCGATACTTTTGAAAATTTAACGGGTTTGGCTCAATTACCAGGCATTGCTGTTCAGCGGTTAATGGCAAAGGGGTATGGATTTGGTGCTGAAGGAGATTGGAAAACCGCTGCCTTAGTCAGAACCATGAAAGTAATGGGGTTCGGTTTAGCTGGTGGCAATTCTTTTATGGAAGATTATACGTATCATTTTAATCCAACCAATATGGCTGTTTTAGGGGCACATATGCTAGAAATATGCCCTTCTATTGCTAGCAAACGCCCGACTTGTGCGGTTTACCCGCTAGGCATTGGCGGGAAAGCTGATCCCGTTCGTTTAATTTTTGACGTGGCTGCTGGTTCTGCTTTAAATGCGTCTATGATTGATTTAGGGAATCGTTTTCGTTTATTGGTGAATACGGTGGAAACCATTCAACCTGAAACGGATTTGCCTAATTTACCAGTTGCTAGAGCTTTATGGAAACCGCATCCAGATTTAAAAACGGCTGCCGCTGCTTGGATTTTAGCAGGTGGTGCGCATCATACTTGCTATAGTCAAAATTTAAGTACGGAATACTTAGCCGACTTTGCAGAAATGGCGGGTATTGAATATATACAAATCGACAAAGACACAAAAATTCCTTCTTTTAAAAAAGAATTGAGATGGAATGAATTATATTATCATCTTGAAAATGGGGTGAAATAACTAAAAAACTTCAACTTCAAGCGCAACTTCAACTTCAATTTTAAATCTAAGGTTGAAATTTAAAATTATAAAAATGAGATTAGCCAACAAAGTTGCCATTGTTACAGGTGGCGCAAGAGGAATAGGAAAAGCTATTTCCGAATTATTTGCTAAAGAAGGTGCCCAAGTTATTATTTGGGACTTATTAGACGTCGGTCAACAAACCGCCGAAAGCATTCAAGCCAATGGCGGAAAAGCTACTTTTACCAAAATATCGGTGACGGATAAGGAAGCTGTCGAAGCAGAAACTAAAGGAATTTTTGAAAAATATGGTCGATTAGATATATTGGCAAATAATGCAGGTATTGTGAAGGATAGGACGCTCCTAAAGATGAGTATGGATGAATGGAATGCCGTTCTAAATGTCAATCTAACAGGTGTATTTATTTGTACGCAAGCTTGTGTGCCTTATATGATTGAAAATAAATACGGTCGTATAATTACTGCCGCTTCTACTTCTGGTATGCGAGGTAATTATGGTCAATCTAATTACTCGGCTACTAAAGCTGGGGTCATTGGGATGTCTAAAACGTGGACTTTAGAACTTGGAAAATTTGGTATTACCGCTAATGTTATAGCCCCTGGTTATACCGTTACGGATATGACGGCTACTATTCCTGAAGAAACTGCCAAAATGTTTGCTAAACAAATTCCTGTTCGATTCTTAGGTGATCCAATGGATATTGCCCACGGGTACTTGTATTTTGCTTCTCCTGAGGCTCGATATGTGTCAGGAGTTTGTTTAAATATTGATGGTGGAGCGGCTAGGTAAGAGCATATTGTCCAGTAACTTCCCGTTACTGGACAATTTTAGTATCAGGTAACGAAATCATCTAGCAATATTAATTGTCGAATTAATGTTGAGAAGTTACTTGATGATAGTTTACCTTTTATTCAGATTTCAAAGCCTTAATCGGATTCGCCAAAGCCGCACGAATCGCCTGATAACTCACCGTTAAAAAGGCAATAAATATCGCTAAAAATCCTGCAATCGCAAATACCTGCCATTGAATATCAATTCTAAATTCAAAATTATTCAGCCATTCCGTCATAAACATCCAAGCGAGTGGCCCTGCTAGTACCAAAGCAATTACTACTAATTGTAGAAAGTCTTTGGATAATAAACCGATTATTCCTGGTACACTTGCGCCCAATACTTTTCTAATCCCAATTTCCTTAATTCGTTGATTCGCTGAATGTGTTGCTAAACCAAATAAACCTAAACAAGAAATCAGAATAGCCAATAAACCAAAGCCTTTACAAGTCGCAGACATCCGAGCATCATCTTCATAAAACTGAGCGATGTTTTCGTCTAAAAATCTCCCTACAAAAACTTGTTCTGGTAAGATATTATCATACGTATTTTGAATAGCCGCAATGGTTGCTTTGAAATTTTCAGGTTTGATTTTTACGCCCGCTTCCCAATAATATTTCTTTCGAGTGGTCATCATTAAAGGCTGATACTCATTATGCAAAGAGTGGGTATGAAAATCTTCCACAATTCCTACAATAGGAATATTTTTTCCTCGCCCCATTCGGATTTTTTGACCAATCGCTTCGTTCGGATTTGTTACGCCTAATTTTCTAAGCGTAGTCATATTAACCACACAGTTTCTTACTGTATCTGATGCAGCAAACCACTCCCCTGCTAAGAGTCTTAACCCATAAGTTTTTGCATAATCTTCATCTGTAAATTTGGAAGCAATATGAAATTCCGCATCTTCTGGGCGAGTGCTATAAGCGAAATTAGAAAACCAGGTATTTCCAGAAAGTGGTTGATCGCTATTAAAACTAACCGTTTCTACATTCGGTATTTGCAATAGACTTTGCTTAAGGGCATTTTGTCTGTTTACCGTTGCTTCATCTCCATTAAAACTAAACGTATACACCAAATTTTCGGCAAATCCTAGGTCTTTAGACCGCATATAATCTAACTGATTGATCGTGATAATGGCGCCGATAATTAAAGCTTGTGCAATCACAAATTGAGCAATTACTAAGCCTTTGCGTAAGGATAATCCACTACCAGATTCTCTAGACACTTTGCTTTTCAAGGCTTCTACAGGTCTATATTGGGATAGTTTAAGGGCTGGATAAATACCAGATAAAAGGGTAACAATAATAGTAATAATCGTTAAGAAACTTAATACTTTCGGGTCTAATAAAAATGGAATTTCATCTGGCACATCCGATACGTATTTTAATAAAGGAGAAGCGATGGTCGCTAAATTAGCACCTAAAACAACTGCAATCAAAACAATTAACCCCGTCTCCGTCATAAATTGACCAATTAAATCTATTGGTCGGCTGCCTAAGGTTTTTCTGACTCCAACTTCTTTAGCTCTTAAAGTGGCTTGTGCGGTTGCTAAATTGATAAAATTAAAACAAGCAATAATTAAAATTAATAAACCAATAAACCCTAATACTTGCAATCTATCTTTACTGATTATATGTGATCCAGAATGTCCATATCTTTCATCAAAGTGCATTTCACTTAAAGGTTGAAAATGAAGAATTCTTCGTCGATTTCCTTCTTCATCTATATTTTGTTTAGCACCAATACCTGCCAGTACTTTCTCCGCTTCCTCCCATTGATTCTGATCATTTAATCGAGCATAAAATTGGTTATTAGAACTGCAACTTCCCCAGCCACCACCATAAAAAAACAAATCTGCGTTCTTTTCGACGGTTGGATAAGAGACTAAATAAGGAAAGTTAAAATCACAATTGCTGGGTAAATCCGCGGCTACTCCCGTCACTTTCACTTCCACTAAGTTATCAATCAAGACGGTTTGTCCAATAGCATTCTTCCAGTTATCAAAACATTTTTCTGCCCATGTTTGCGTTAAAATAATAGAGTTCGGTTCTACCAAAGCCGTTGCTCGTTCTCCTGCCAGTAGTTCAAAATCAAAAACTTGCAAAAATTCCGCATCTACGAACATCGCTGTTTCTCCCTCTGCCACATTAAATTTTTTCAATGGGGCTCCACCTAATGGATTGGGTACCGTAATATTCGACCAAGACTCATGGATTCTAGCACTTGCAGCAAATTGACTAACATCAGATTGCATTATCTCCATAGCAGGTAAGGCCATACAATAACTTTCCCCATCTCCATCCTCCGCTTTTGGATCATAGGAAACGACCCGTACTATCTTATCATAATCAGCAAATTTGGTATTAAAACTTAATTCGTAATTAACCATTCTAAAAATAAGCAAAGCTGCTGCTACCCCAACAGTTAATCCGAGTACATTAATAAATGTATATAAACGATTTTTCTTTAAGGTTCTAATCGCAATTTTAAACGTATTCCAATGCATATTAAATTTTTAGTTGATTTGTCGGATGAAAAAATTTAATTATTTTTCTTAATCACTTAATCTATTCCAACAGGTATGCCAAAATCACAATTATCTATTAATCAACATTTTATACAACTTTAACCCTTCATTTTTTACGTTTTTATGTCCGAAAATGGTCAGTCCTTGTTCACTTTAGGACAATTTTTTTAAAGACACCTGCAACTATTCTGAAACAAGACGGTCTTACTCTTTGAATTACAATAAAACAAGATTTTAGGCTTAAGTATCGGTGAATTTATTGATTGCAATTTTTTCTACTATATTTAAATAAAAATCGATTTACTAAGACGAATGAATTCGTCTATACAAAAAAGATTGCTTTGAAAAACCCTACAATCTCTTCGTCATTTCGGCAAATGACTAAAAAAAGAAGATTGTCTCAACATCTACGTTCTTGGATACACTTAGCGATGAACACCTGATAAAAAAAGTACAAGAAGGCGACCATAGTCGGATGGGCTTGCTCTATGAGCGGCATCATAAAGACTTGTATGCCTACTTTTATCGCTGTACAAATGATGCTAATAAGAGTGAAGATTTGGTACATACGGTCTTCTTTAAAATCTTGAAAAATGCTCATCAATTTGCGGGTAAAAGTAAGTTTGTTTACTGGCTGTTTACCATTGCTCGGAATGTACAAATTAATGATTTTAGAAAAAAAGACCCTTTGCGACAATCTTATGAAATTAAGGAAATGGACAGTATGAGGTATTCGGTACATAGTCCAAGTGAGTCATTAGAAAAATCAGAACAAAAACAACTTTTAGAACGAGCGCTTAATCAATTGTCGCCAGAAAAAAAGGAAGCAATTATTTTAAGTCGTTTTCAAGGAATGAAATATAGGGAAATTGCCGAAATCGCTGGTTGTAAAGAAAGTGCAGTAAAATCTAGGATTCAACGAGGACTGCTAGAAATGCGGGAGATTATGGAGGCTTGGCAGTAGGGTGTGCAATTTTCAATTTTCAGTTTTCAGTTTTCAATTTAAAATTTTCAACATGGATAATGGATATCAGAATTCAAATAATTGTTCGGAGGCTATTGAGTTGCTGCTAAGTCAAATGGAGATGGATGATTTTGATGAAAATGATTTTGAAAAATTGGTTCAGAATCATCCAAATTGTACAGCCGAACTCCATTCAAATTATCAACTTTGGAATGATTTAGCATTGGTTGAAGCACCTGAACCGAGTGCCGCTATGAGTCGAGATTTTTATAAAAAACTCAATGAATATGGTGGTCAAAATAAAGCCACTTCAACCACTCAAAATAGTTTGTGGAATTGGTTGAAAAAGTTGAGTATAGTTAACAATCCTCAAATGGGTTGGGGATTAGGTTTGGGACTTTTCCTCTTTGGCTTTTTTGCAGGACAATTTTTTAAACCCAATCATCAGCAAGCACAAATTGATGCTTTGGCCTTACAAGTTCAAGAATTACAAGGCAAACAAATACAAGACGCTCGCTTCCAAGTCAATTTACAACAATCCGTTGCAGGAAGAATGAAAGATATTCAATTGGTTCGACAAATGGATAGTCCTAACGCTAAAATTCTAATGGCATTGAATAAAGCTTTGTGCAACGATCCAAATATTAATGTGCGACTAAGTGCCATTGAAAGTCTGGTTTACTTTTCCGAAGACCCCAAAGTCATGGAAATTTTAATAAAAGCCATTACCAAACAAACTTCCCCTATCGTTCAGATGGAATTGGCAGAAGTAATGGTTCAATTAGAAGAAAAACGATCCTCTGGCGCTTGGAAAGAATTACTTGAATCAGGGGACTTAGAATTAAACGTGAAGATGCAATTAGAAGAATCTTTGCAGGTGTTGTTGTGATGCGAGTTGCGAGTTATATTTAGTCTAACCCAACTTGGAGAAATTAGTTGAGTTTTAGTTATTTTAAACTCAAATTCTATTCTTTTTGAACTCGCAACCCGCAACTCGAACCAATTAAATTTAATCACCCACTAATAATTTAAAATAGATTTTACGATGAAAAAATTCAACCTAAGTATCCTACTTTGGGCAATTACCTTAATGTGTTTACATGCCCAATCCTTTAGCGACGAAAAATCCTATACTTTTGATGTTAGTCAGCTAGAATTACTACGTGTACATAATAAAGATGGGCAAATAAAAGTTAAAGGTACAACTGGTAATCGGGCAACCTTACGAGTTAAGAGAACCATTAAATCTGCCAATCGACAGAAATTAGCAGCCGCTAAAACAGCAATATTTATGGATAGTGTAAATTTGGATGGCGAATTAATGTTTTTTGTGCAATCTCCTGATTATCAACTAGAAATTAATGAAGATGGTCGAGCGTATTATAATTCCTATCAAAACAATTGGAGCGATAAACGACAAAAATTTCACCAAGTTAAAACGACCTTTAGTATAGAATTAGAAGTGCCTGAAAAAACTACCTTATATATGAGTACCCATCGAGAAGATTTAATCGTCCAAAATATCAAAGCAGATGTATGGGCACAAAATCATCATGGTAGCTTATATTTGGAGAAAATTGGGGGAAATGTCCAAGCCCACACACACCATGGAGACATACAATTGAGTTTAACTAAAGTCCCGAATAGAGATGCTGTTTTTGACACGCATCATGGAAATATAAAAGTTAATTTTCCTGACAATCTAGCTGCTAATATTAAACTCAAAACTCGACATGGTGAATTTTACACAGATTTTGATTATCAAACAAAAGCAATGCCTGTTAGTTTGAATACTAGTAAAAAAGGAACAAAATATAAAATTGGAGGTGGCACGCATATTAGCATTGGCCAAGGAGGGCCTAAATTAAATTTTGAGACCTATCATGGCAGTATTTATTTATTGAAATGATTTTGGTTGTCAGTTGTCGGTTGCCAGTTCAAAACGAGTAACATTTTAACAATTAAAAAATAATAATCGTGACGAATGAATTCGTCAATACGTTAAAAATACAAAATATATATCATGAAATCAGTAATAAAATTATTCATTCTTGCCTTAATAGGCAGTTTACCAAATATTGGTAGCGCACAAGAAAAGGTATTAGAAACCTATAATATTCCATTAAGCAATCCGAATCAATCGGGGAAGTTATTCGTCGATTTACATAATGGTACCATTCAGGTGGAAGGCTATAATGGAAAAGAGGTAGAAGTTCAGTTTATAGAGAAAAGCGAAAAGAAAAGAAGTAATAAAGATTGGAATTGGGATTGGAATGGTCATAAAGACAACGATCACAAGAGTTCTAAAAAAGGACTTAAAAAGATTTCTAATAATTACATTGATTTAGAAATTTCAGAAGATAATAATAATGTCTTTGTCAAAGGAAGCCATAATCGACGATCAGATTTATTGATCAAAGTACCGCAAAATTTTGCCTTGAAATTAAAAGCACACCATAATGGTGATATTTATGTAGAAAATGTTATCGGAGAATTAGAAATTACTAGTCATCATGGAGAAATCATTATGGAAAAAGTTGGTGGTTCTGTAGTTGCCGATACCCATCATGGAGAAATTAGAGCAAGTTTAGTTTCGGTGGTCTCTAATGCACCAATGGCTTTTAGTACCTATCATGGCGATGTAGACATTACGCTACCTGCTTCCATCAAATGTGATACCAAAATAAAAACCGCTAAAGGAGATATTTATACAGATTTTGACTTAGATCTAAAAACCATCACCGAGAATAAAACGACGACCAATGGTCGAAAGAAAATCAAAATTGGCGGTTGGATGTATGGAAAGATTGGCGCTGGTGGTGAGGAATTTTTATTTAATACGCATCATGGCGATGTGGTGATTCGGAAGCTTTAGACAGTTGCCAGTTACCTGTTACCAGTTGCCCCCTAGTACGTAAAACTGGCAACTGGTAACTGGTAACAGGTAACTGGCAATTGTTAATATTTCAAAACCCCATTTTTAGAAACCTTCTCCGTAGGTCTCCGTCCTGGATATTCTTTCAAAGCAACTTCTAAACAATCCATTGCTTTTTCGATAATTTCACTATTTAAGACATAGGCCAATCGAACTTCTTGCTTACCTTTTCCAGGCGTTGCATAAAATCCGCTAGCAGGGGCTAACATGACAGTTGAATTTTTATATTCAAAATCTGTTAATAGCCATTTACAGAATTTCACAGAATCGTCGATCGGGATTTTAGCAAGAATATAAAAAGCGCCCCTAGGTTTTTTACAGATAACATCGTCCATATTCGCTAAGCGATTATAAATAACATCCCGCCTTTTAACGTATTCTAGTTTTACTTCGTTAATATAATTGTCACTTACGTCTAAAGTAGCTTCAGCTAATACTTGTCCGAAATGCGGTGGACTCAATCTAAATTCCGCATATTTATTGACGTTTTCTAGAATATGTGGGTTTTTTGAAACCAAAGCCCCTACCCTAGCACCACAAGCAGAAAAACGCTTTGAAATCGAATCAATCACCACTACATGCTGTTCTAAGTCTTTAAAATTCAAGACTGAGTAAAAATTATCTTCGTAAGAAAACTCTCGGTAAACTTCATCTACAAAGAAAAATAAATCATTCTTTTTGACAATTTCTCCTAATTGAGCTAATTCATCTTTGGTGTAAACACAACCTGTTGGATTATTTGGATTACAAATAAAAATAGCTTTCGTTCTTGGAGTAATGCATGCTTCAAATTCTTTGGCAGTTGGCAAAGCATACCCATTTTCTATAGTTGAAGTAATCGTCACAATTTTCACCCCCGACACATAACAAAAGGCATTATAAATGGCATAAAATGGTTCAGGAATAATTACTTCATCTCCTGCATCTAAACAAGAAAACATCGAAAATAAAATACCTTCCGAAGCACCATTGGTTATGATAATGTCTTCGTAAGATAAATCCGCTCCGAATTTTTTATAATAATTAACTAGTTTCTTTCGATAGGATGTAAACCCCTTAGATGGACTGTAAGGAACAATCTTGTCGGCGGCATTTCTAACGGCTTCTAACGCAACAGGTGGCGTATTAATATCTGGATTTCCAATATTTAGGTGATACACATGTTTCCCCTTAGCTTTGGCGGCATCTGCATAAGGCCCTAAATGTCTAATGGGGGATGTGTAAGCGTCTTTTCCTCGACGTGAAATAATTGGCATAATCTTCTGTTTTTGTTACGGTACACGGTTGACGGTGTACGGTACTCGGTTAAAAAAGTTAACCGTTTTTCGTTAGCAAGTATTTGTTATTCTGTTTTTCTATGATTTAATAATGCAACGTCAACCTTGTACTATCAATCATTAAAATACAAAAGACCTATCATGCGAGGTACAACTTTTTCAAAAGAAGGAAAGTTCCTTTAAAAAGTTATAAAGTAGGTTCTACATGATAGGTCTTCTAAAAACGTATGTGGCAAATATAATGGGAATTTTAATTATAAGAAATACCCTGAATCATTATTTTATTAATTTTCAATTAATAATTTTCAATTTTCAATTTTCAAACGGGCTCAGAATGATAGAAAGTGGCTGTAGATTAAAATTTATTTCAATAATCATCCTTCTAAGAAATGATAAAAATAAGTCTGTCAATACCTTCAGTTTCTGGTATTTATCACTATTTTAAAATTTTAATCCTGATGATTCTCATAGGCTAAATTGAAAATCGTCAGAACGGAAGGTGTTCTTTTTTATAAAAAACACTTCCTTATTGTCTTTAAATCGATTATTGAATGGGAATAAGTTATTTCGCTACTGCATGCTTTTTGAAAATTTTAAATTGAAAATTGAAAATTCTAAATTGAAACGGGTGGGCATCGTAGATTAAATAGCTTTTACGACAAAATATTGACACAGAATGGGTGATTTAACAAAAAACTCCTTTTCTTTGCAGCTTATTTTAAAAAAATCAAGTAAAACCGTATTTCTATAATCAAATTTTTTCTGGTAGAAAGTTATACTAAAGTGTTAAACCACCTTATCAACTAAAAATAACGCCCCTACTAGATTTATTTTTAAATTGAAAATTAATAATCATGGCTAAATTAGATTTTGGCGGAACAGTAGAAAACGTAGTAACCAGAGATGAGTTTCCAGTAGAAAAAGCAAGAGAAGTGCTTAAAGAAGAAACCATTGCAATTATTGGCTATGGCGTACAGGGCCCAGGGCAATCAATGAATCTTCGAGATAACGGTTTTAACGTCATCGTTGGTCAAAGAAAACCATCTAAGTCTTGGGACAAAGCCGTAAATGATGGATGGGTTCCAGGAGAAACATTATTTGAAATTGAAGAAGCTTGTGAAAAGGCGACGATCATTCAATATTTATTATCGGATGCAGCGCAAATCGCAATGTGGCCAACCATTAAGAAGCACTTAACGCCAGGAAAGGCATTGTACTTCTCTCATGGTTTTGCCGTTACTTATAAAGAACGAACAGGCATCATTCCTCCAAAGGATGTAGATGTTATTTTGGTCGCACCAAAAGGTTCTGGTACTAGTTTAAGAAGATTATTCGTAGCAGGTAGAGGATTGAACTCTAGTTATGCTATTTTCCAAGATGCAACAGGTAATGCTTTTGATAGAGTGGTTGCGTTGGGCATCGGTGTTGGTTCAGGGTATTTATTCGAAACAACTTTCAAAAGAGAAGTATTTAGTGATTTAACTGGAGAAAGAGGTACTTTAATGGGTGCTATTCAAGGGTTATTTGCTGCTCAATACGATTTATTGCGTTCTAGAGGACACTCTCCTTCTGAGGCTTTCAACGAAACAGTTGAAGAAGCAACGCAGTCTTTATATCCTTTAGTGGCTGAAAACGGAATGGACTGGATGTATGCAAACTGTTCTACTACGGCACAAAGAGGTGCTTTAGATTGGTGGAAAAAGTTTAGAGATGCCACTCGTCCAGTTTTTGAAGAATTATATGATAGTGTTGCGACTGGAAATGAAGCACAATTATCTATTGATTCTAATAGTAAAGATGATTACCGGGTGAAATTAGAGGCAGAATTAGAAGAATTAAGAGAATCTGAAATGTGGAGAGCAGGTAGAACGGTGCGTAGTTTACGACCAGAAAATGCTTAATTGATTTTAAAAAATTAATTCTCTAATAGATATAAAAAGCTGCTTCGAGTATTCGGAGCGGCTTTTTTGTTTATAAAGAGGCGTTTTATCTATTTTGATTTAGAGAATACGTGCCGTAGGTATGAAAGTTGAGTAGCAAAATAACGTAAACCACCAACCCCAACCCAACCATCGTGTCGAAGGAATGTAAGACAAACGATAATCATCTTACGTACCTACGGCACGAGCAATTGGTAAAATATTTAGGCATCGGAAAATTGCTATCTATCTCGCGTACCTACGGCACGAGCAAATGTTATAAAAATGGATTTATCAATAATATTAGAAATATCCGTACACTATCCGCTTAATCCGGCTTCATCCGCATAACCTATTCTATCTAGTTTTCAAAAATTAAATCCGATGTTGGAAGGTTGCATCTTCCAATCAATATTTTGCACGTTTTTAACGTGTCTAGCTAAAATTTTCTCTTAGTAAATTACTTAGCCACAAATTCTTTTTTCACCAACCCGCATTTCATCATTTTATCGCCAAAATAAGGATTCCGAATCCCTTCTTCATTCGACAACCAATCGGCACCTTGATTATTAAAAGCCATTGGACAATGTTGGACATATAATGCCTTTCCAGTAGTCCCAAAAGCTTCAATGGAGTTAATCAATGCATCCGAAAAGAAACCAAATTGTTTGCGCTGAGTTTCTACATCTATTTGATCAATTATTTTTTGACCATGCGCTTGCAAAGCATTTAATTGTTCCATCCAATAAAGATGTGCCTCGCCTTCTAACAAGCCCATATTTATTGTTTCTAATTGCGCCATTACTTTTTTGGCTGCATTGGCTGCTGTCGTTGCATCCGTCGCCACAAAAGCATCTTTCATATTGATGTAGACATTGGCTAGGTCATTGAGTTGTTTTTTAAACTCAAGAGGTGCTACTACTTGAAAATTGGGCACACCACCTTTTGCCTCTTTCTTTTGGGTCACGTTTTTATTCATCATACTCGCCTGATTATTCAATTGCGCAGCAGCATCAATGGTAAAGCTTCCATAAGTGACGACTTCTTCTCCTGCGTCCAAACCTTGGATTATTTGATAAGTATCTCCAATGACTTCTCCTATTTCTACTTCTTTGTATTTAAAAGAAGGAATGTCCATATCGGGCACTTTTACATATACAACTGATCGTTTGCCTGTCCATAAAACAGCCGATCTTGGAACGGTTAATTGTTTTTTGGATACTGAGTTATTTTGTAATTCGCCGTTGACAAACATCTCTGGTTTGAGTAGACCACTAACATTATTCACTTCTGTCCGAATCGATGCAACTCTCGTCGTTGGATTAATCAACGGATCAATAAAGGTAATACGGGTTTTAAAAATCTTATTAGGAATCGCCGCCGCCGTAAATTCAATCCTATCTCCCACCCTAATATTCACTAAATCTTCCTCATACGCATCAAATAACACCCAAACTCTTTGCAAATCCATCAAATCAAATAACGGCCCTCCTTCCATTAAGTGATCGCCAACGGCCACTCTTCTTTTGGTCACAATACCTGCCGCTTGGGAATATATGGAGAAAATTTCTTGAATAACGCCCGTTTCTTCAATATTTTTAATGGTTGCCTCCCCTATTTTCCAAAACCTTAATTTATTTCGAGCAGCCTCCAATAAACCAGGATTAAGTGCCTGAATCTTCGCTGCTTCTAATAATTCTCGCTGAGCGGTTATTAAATTAGGGGAATAAATATCGGCTAATTTTTGTCCTTTTTGGACTTGTTCTCCCGTGAAAGTAACATAGAGTTTTTCGATTCTTCCAGGAACATGCGCTACTTGACTAGAAGCCAACCGTTCATCCGTTTGTACTTTTCCTGCTAATCGAATGGTTTTACTAGCCTGTCCTGCCGATTGCCCAATGATGGAGGTTTGGATATTTGATAATTCGACGGCGGATTCCGTCATTTGCAACACCAGCGGATCATCCGACTGACTCCCTCCTGCCGGTATTAAATCCATTTCACAGATTGGACAAATACCAAACTCCCCTTGCCGAATTTGAGGATGCATGGAACAAATCCATTCTTCTTGTGGTGATTCGTGATTAGTGACTAGTGATTCGTTGGCATCGTGGTTATGCGCTTGGTCTTCCATGTTTTGAGGAAGCATTTGATTTCTCCCAAATAAATAATAACCAGTTAGTAAACCGACACCAATTGAACCAATTATAATCAATACTATTTTTATATTATTTTTCATGTCTTTATTCTTTTAAGATTTTTTTTGCGATTAGACAATTGGAGGTCTTGAAGACGTTCCAAGGTCTGCGGATAAAACCTTGGAGTGTCTCTCATACCTCCAAGTGTTTTGACCGATAAATCTGTCAATTTAAATTTGATCAAACACTAGTCACCAATCACCAAATACTTTTCAACCCTATTCTTTGCTTGATGACTCTGCACAATCGCTTTCAATATGTTCAAATCATAATCTATCAGTTCTTTTTCGAGTGCTAGTAATTCATCAAAATTATTGCCTTTGGCACTATAATTCGATTCCAAAATATTAATAGCAGACTGTGTAATCGTTCGTTGCTTTTTGTATAAATCAATGCTCAATTTGGCAATTTCGTGATCAGTAAACGCTTTATCTATCATTGCCATAAATCGACTTACCAAATCGTCTTTTTTAATTTCCAACGCTGCTATTCTTAAGGCTTCTTCTCGTTCCTTCGCAGCGTATTTCTCTTTACGCAAAGGGATTTTCACGCTTACTCTTGGCATAAAAACATCTCTGCCATTTTTATCAAAAGTAAAATTGGCTAACTTATTCACTAGGATATAATCCAAACCGACGCCAAAGTCAGGTTTATTATCTAATTCGTTCACTTTTAGTGCTTGTTCGGCTGCTTTTTGCTGTAGGGCAAACATCCGAATCATCGGGTGATTGGCTCGAATCGTCGCTGCTAAAGAATCTTTGCTGTAAGGAATTTGTGCAAAAGATAAAACTTCCTTGACTACAATTGGCGTCGTTAAAGGTCGATTTAGTAATTGATTGATGGTCGAAATAGGTTTAGCCTTTGCAACTTGTAGTAGTACTAATTCTTGCTTTAAGGCTTCTACTTTTAATTGGACTCGTAAAACATCTGCGCCAGTCCCTTTGCCACTTTCGACTTTCGTTAAAGCTAATTGATCTAAGGCTGTTAAAATGGCTAAATTTTGTTCGATGATTCGCTGACTTTGGGATATTTCATAGAGTTGAAACCACGCCTGTTTGATTTCAAAAGCAAGGTCTAACTGTCTGGCAGCAATACGTTCGTATAATGGTTTAGCTTTAGCTAGTGCCAAGTCTTTTTTACTAGCCAATAATCCTTTCCAAGGCAACATTTGAGTAGCGCCAATTCTTAATAATTGTCCACCTAATCTAGTTTCTATGGGTAATGGAATAGCCGCAATATTCACTTCTGGGTCTGGCAATTGACTGACTTGAGGGGCTATTTCCAAAGCCGCTAAATATTCTTTTTCTAGTATTTTTAATTCTAAATTATTGGTTACTGCCTCTTCTAGTAGATTTTCTACACTTTGGGCAGTACTCGTTGCTATGCTTGCGGTTATTAATAATATCGCTATGGTGATTACTTTCATGTTTTTTGGAATATTGCCAAATTGTTTATTAATCCGCAATCCCCATTCCTGCCAAAGGGAATATAAAACGGGGACGGTAAACATCGTTATCATCTGCAAGGTCATCCCACCAAAGGAAGGAATTGCCATCGGTAGCATAATATCCGATCCTCTTCCCGTAGAAGTTAAAACAGGCAATAATGCCAAAATTGTGGTCGCCGTGGTCATCATCGCAGGACGGACTCTTCTTAACCCGCCTTCTACAACTGCATCTCGAATGCCTGCAATGGAATTGGGTTGATTTCGTTTAAAACTATCTTGTAAGAAAGTAGCTACCAATACCCCATCATCTGTGGCAATACCAAATAAGGCGAGGAAACCTACCCAAACGGCGACACTTAAATTAATGGTTCTAATCTGGAATAAATCTCGGATATTCGTACCAAAAAAATTAAAGTTTAAAAACCAATCGGTATCATATAAACCAATCATAATGAAACCTCCTGCAAAGGCAATAAAGACGCCTGTAAAAACCATGGCAGAAATAGTGACTGATTTAAATTGGAAATAGAGAATTAGAAAAATAATAGCTAATGCAATCGGCACAACTAGACTCAATCGTTTACTTGCTCGAACTTGTTGTTCGTAATTTCCTGCAAACCGATAATTGATGCCTGCTGGCACTTCCAGCGTACCATCCGCTATTTTCTCTTTCAAATAATATTGTGCATTATTTACCACTTCTACTTCTGAATAAGATTTTTCTCTATCAAATAGCACATAACCAATCAAGAATCCATCTTCACTTTTGATCGCTTGTGCGCCTTGTTCGTAGCGAATAGTCACCAAATCACCCAATAGAATTTGATTGCCAGTAGCCGTTGGTATATAAATCCGTTTTAAGGCTTCTGGATTATTTCGCAATTCTCTTGGATAGCGAATCCGAATCGCATATCGTTCTCGACCTTCTACCGTGTTAGTCATATTCATCCCGCCAACTGCCGCTTGAATATGTTGCTGGACTTTTTCAATGGTCAAACCGTAGCGACTAATTGCATCTCGATCAATATCCAATAATAAATAAGGTTTGCCGACAATTCTATCCGCAAAAACAGCGGCTTGTTTCACGCCTTCTACCTCTTTTAAATATTGCTCTAATTCCAATCCAAAAGCTTCGATAGTTGCTAAATCCGTTCCTCGTACTTTAATGCCCATTGGCGCTCGCATACCCGTTTGCAACATCACCAAGCGCGTTTCAATCGGTTGTAACTTTGGCGCAGAAGTAACTCCTGGCACTTTGGTTGCTTTCACTATGGCATCCCAAATATCATCGGGGCTAGTAATCTCATCCCGCCATTGGCGATAATAGCGTCCTTTTTTATCGAGTATTAATTCGCCAGCATCATCTCGGATATAATCACCTGCCACAAATTTAAAGCGTAGTCGATGTCCATTTTCATCCGTTTTATACTCCGATTTATACAAAATTACATTTTCATACATCGACATTGGTGCAGGATCTAAGGGGCTATTAACTCGCCCTGCTTTACCAACCACCGTTTCTACTTCAGGGATGGAGGTTACTGCCATATCCAACAAACGCAAATTTTTAATATTCTCCTGCATCCCCGAATGTGGCATCGAAGTAGGCATCAGTAGAAATGAACCTTCATCTAAAGAAGGCATGAATTCTTCACCCGTTTGTTGAAATACGATAATTCCTTGATAAACAATGAATCCGACTAGTAATAAAAACAGGATTTTAAAGCGCAATAAAAACCGTAGAATATTTTCGTAGAAATAAATAATGAGGTAGAAAAAACCGATCAAAATACCTGCTAACATAGCCACAAAAAAGAAGTTGGAAATATTACTTTTATTCACCCCCAAAGGCATCCAAATCGTAGCTAATAACCAAGCAACCATTAGGGCATAAATAATATTGGTTAACCAAGAAAAGATTTGGCTTTTTCTTTCAGTACTATATCGTTGCACTAATAAATTCAATAAACCAGAAGCGCCAATCAAGGCTAAAATACTTCCTAAAAAAGGTTGGTATAAAAAAGCAATGACCAAACCAGCAATTAAAGCTAGTCCATTGGCAATTGCGGTTACCACCTTTTTAGTTGACTTAATAGAAAAAAGACTGTGCGCTAATGGCGGAATAATCGTAATTGCCACAATAATTGAAGCAACTAGGGCAAAAGTCTTCGTAAAAGCTAAGGGCTTAAATAATTTCCCTTCTGCTGCTTCCATCGTAAAAACAGGTAAAAAACTAATCACCGTAGTCGCTACTGCTGTAATAACTGCGGATGCTACCTCGACTGTGGCTTCGTAAATACTGTCCAATAAAGATTCATCGGGTGGCGCTTCTTTGATGCGATTGACCATGCTTTCGGTTAACACAATTCCCATGTCTACCATCGTCCCGATAGCAATCGCAATTCCAGAAAGTGCCACAATATTGGCATCTACGCCAAAGTATTTCATGGCAATAAAGCACATTAAAACTGCAATGGGCAAAGTGCCTGCCACCAATAAAGAAGACTTTAGATTAAGCAGCATTAAAATGACCACAATAATAGTAATCAAGATTTCTAAAGTCAACGCTTCTTGAAGTGTTCCAATCGTTTCGTTGATAAGTTGGGTTCTATCATAGAAAGGAATAACGCTTACTTGCGAGACCGTTCCATCTGCCAAGGTTTTGGTCGCCAAACCAGGCGCTAATTCTTCTATTTTTGCTTTGACATTTTGAATGACCTCCAAAGGGTTCGCACCATATCGAGCCACTACTACTCCACCAACTGCTTCTGCGCCCGACTTATCCAAAACGCCTCTTCTGGTAGCTGGAGCGATGTTTACCTTCGCAATATCTCCAACCCGAACTGGTACATTTTTATTGACTTTAACCACACTTTTTTCAATGTCTCCTATATTTTCTACATAGCCCAACCCTCGCACAAAATACTCCGCTAGGTTAATTTCAATAGTCTGTGCGCCTACATCAATGTTACTACTTTTAATCGCTTTCATCACATCTTCCAGCGAAATATTATACGCTTTCATCGCCTCAGGGTCAACATCTACTTGGTATTCCTTCACAAACCCTCCAATGGAGGCTACTTCCGCTACGCCCTCCGCTGCCGACAAACCATAGCGCACATAAAAATCCTGAATCGTTCGGAGTTCATGCGGACTCCAACCACCTGTGGGATTCCCTTCGGGGTCACGTCCTTCTAAGGTGTACCAATAAATTTGTCCTAAAGCGGTTGCATCTGGACCTAAAGCAGGTTTCACGCCATCGGGTAAAGTATTGGCGGGCAGGGAATTTAGTTTTTCTAAAATTCGAGATCGACTCCAATAAAATTCTACTTCATCGTTAAAAATTAAGTAGACACTAGAAAAACCGAACATCGAATTACTCCGCACACTTTTCACCCCTGGAATACCGAGTAAAGCACTCGTTAAAGGATACGTAATTTGGTCTTCTACATCTTGCGGAGACCGTCCCATCCATTTGGTAAAAACGATTTGCTGATTTTCTCCAATATCTGGAATGGCATCAACTGCCACAGGGTCTCGTGGTAAGTTATGAATCCCAAAATCAAAGGGCGCATTGACCAAACCCCAACCTACAAATAAACAAACTAGCAAATAAGCCACTAACTTGTTTTCGAGAAAAAATCGAATAAATTTATTAAGCATACTTTTATAAGAAGTCAGAAGTCAGACCGTTTATTACCTAAACTGTCAGAAGTCAGATTTACGATAGCAATAGTATCGTCGTCTCACTACTTCTGTGAATTGACTAATTACCATTGAGCAGTAGCGGCAATGGCGATTCTTCTAAAAAGGGTATGTTAAATAAGGAAAGATTGGATAAGGATAGGAATGTCTTTTGGTATTAATGGTGGTTTATAATGCGCAAAACTAGGTTTGGCTAAGGTGTAAGGCTTATTATTTATAAAAACAGCTACATAAACTATAATAAAATAGTCTAATTGAGGGCTAATCAAAAAATCATTAGCAGGTATATCAGGCGTTAAATCCGCTTGCAAATTTAAGGTCTTATTATGACAGCAGTCCTTTCTAGACATTTCACATCCCACATTAGCCGTTGCTACTGCTTTTTTATGCTTAGGACAAGTACTAGATTTCGCTAGCTCAAAGCAATTCTTTGCTTTTCCCGTTAAACTAAATGACTTTAAATGATTCCCACAAAAATGCATATCAATACTCAATCCAGTTGATGTTAAGAACATCAGGAAAGCCAGAAAAAGGCTAATGGTTCGATATCTATTGTTGATTGAATGCACTAACTAAAGTATTTATGTATCAAAGATAACGTTATTTTATAAACTTAGGTTCTATAATTTTGCTTGTAATAAAAAATTACTCCTTATTTTAATAGGAATTCCACCTCGCTTTAGTTCCTCTGACATCATAGTGGACCCCGTAGATGTTAAACAGGCATCAATCCAGTTTTTTGAAATGTCAATTCCGATGAAAAGTGAGTAACTTCGCATGAGTATAATTTTTTAATTTTTGAATACTCTTGCAATTGTTGAATCAACGAATACCTTTCACAGACCTTTATGTCTAGAATTCTATTTAGTGCTTCAACTTTATTAGGATGGAAAACTATTTCATAAATTAGTCCTTTATGACTAGGTACCTACAAAAGTTCCCTTCCACCCTAGGCAAGAGTTTTATCAATCTAATTTAATTGTTAATTTACTCTTACTTTATAGCTGCTACCCATCTTTTGTACCTACGGCACATTGAGGGCAAATCTCAATTACGTCCCTATTATTTGGTAATGCCTTATATCCTTGATCTTTATTCAACTGATAATAATATAAAAGAACACGATTGAACAAAAAATAAACTAGCTGGTTTTTAGTAATGAAATGACTTACCCTAGTTCAAAATACAAACAGTTAATGGTTACCCTACTGCTAGGTGCATACTTAGTGGGAAATTTTTCTGTTCCTATTTTTGAAGGGATTCATTTTATGATGCATTTAGGGGATAAAGTACCCATTCACTCTTTTCAGACACACGACAAACAGCATAATCATCAGGTATTAACCAGTTTGGAAGAATTATTAGCCACCAATACTTCTACTGATATTCCGATTAAGCAGTCTACCGATAATAAATTTAAAAAAGTAGTTCAACAATTTGAGGTTCATTCCTTTTTATTGTTTAGTATGCTTGTTGAACATTCCGCTAATTTTCCTACAAAGTTAGTGGCTTATCCAATCCCTTTTCTTCGATTAGCTATTCCACCTCCAAAAGTCTAAAATTAGCATCTTAACAGACTCATTTTATTCATTCACGTCTAAAACGGGTATGCAAGCCGTATTTAGATAAAAGTAGGTATTCAGGAAATAAATCTAAATGATTTAATGTCATTGACAATAGTACACCATTCAAAAAATCGCTCCCTTTAAAATCTTACGAGTAGCAGCATAGCTGCGCTCGGGGGACACGTCAGAATTACAAGAAATTTCATGAACGGTGTAATTAGTCCTTGCTTGGTGTGTTCACTTAAGATTTATTTCAATTAAATAGTTTATCATGTTCAGGTCAATTCTATTATTAGGTTTTATTTTTAGTGCGTTTCAACTATTTGCAGTAGACATCAAAGGAAAAATTGTTGATACAGAAGGTACACCAATTGTTGATGCTTATATCCTCAAAGCAGATGGTAGTTTTCATGCTAGCAGCAACGAATTGGGGCTTTTTACTTGTAAAGATGCCCAAGTTGGAGATACTTTATTAGTCAGTTATTTAGGGTTTGCCCCAAAGCAAATCGTTATTCAAGAAGACAGTTTTAGTCAAGCCATGACCATTGTATTAGAAGATCAATTTTTTAATTTAGAACAGGTTCATGTTTCCAATAGTGTAAAAGCAATCAATCAATTAGCATCGATTGATTTAATCACCAATCCAGTTAATTCTTCTCAGGAAATTTTACGAAAAGTACCTGGTTTATTTATTGGGCAACACGCAGGCGGTGGAAAAGCAGAACAATTATTTCTCCGAGGATTTGACATTGATCACGGTACAGATATTGCTATTTCGGTGGATGGAATTCCCGTTAATATGGTCTCTCATGCACATGGTCAAGGGTATGCCGATTTGCATTTTTTAATCCCCGAAACCATCGAAAAATTAGATTTTGGCAAAGGCCCTTATTATGCCGACAAAGGTAATTTTACCACCGCTGGATACGTCAATTTTCAAACCAAAGATAAGCTCGATAATAGTAAAATTAGTCTAGAAGTTGGTCGCTTTAATACGCAAAGAGTCGTTGGTTTATTTGATCTCTTAAAAAACACTAAAAATCAACACGCTTATATAGCTGGTGAATATCAGACAAGTGATGGTCCTTTTGAATCGCCACAGGATTTTCGTAGGCTCAACTTAATGGGAAAGTACACCATCAATCTGCCAAATAATGATAAATTCTCTTTTTTAGGGTCTTATTTTGATAGTCAATGGAATGCTTCTGGACAAGTGCCACAGCGGGCAATTGATAGCGGTCAAATAACCAGATTTGGCGCTATTGACGATACCGAAGGTGGGTTTACAGGCAGAACCAATTTAGCCCTTAATTACACTAAAAACTTTGATAATCAATCATTTATAAAAAACAATCTTTATTTCTCTAGTTATAATTTTGAGTTATTTTCTAATTTCACCTTCTTTGTCAATGATCCCGTAAATGGAGATCAAATTAGGCAAAAAGAAAATAGAAATTTATTTGGTTTTGAAAGTGTTTGGCATCAAACTAGCGATCTAAAAAATGGAACGGTTAATTATAAAATAGGAGGTGGATTGCGACACGATAATGTCGGAAATATTGGTTTATTTCGGACTTTAAATCGCACTACTACCCTATCTGCTTTGGCGCAGGGTGCAGTAGAAGAATCTAATTTATTTACTTTTGCCAATGCAGAATTCACGTTTGGCAACTGGTTATTTAATACAGGTTTGAGAGCTGATTATTTTGATTTTGGCTATACTGATGACCTTAGTAATGAAAATGGAAAAGCCTCCGAAAATGATGTCTTTTTAAGTCCGAAATTTAATGTGGTGTATACCCCTAAAAAAGACGTGCAACTCTATTTTAAATCTGGTACAGGTTTTCATTCCAATGATTCCAGAGTAGTTGTCGCACAGAATGGTAGAAAGACCTTACCCGGTGCATTCGGTCTAGATGTAGGCACTAACTTTAAGCCGACTCCAAAATTATGGATTAATGCTGCCCTTTGGTATTTGTTTTTACAACAAGAATTTGTCTACGTCGGTGATGAAGGCATCGTTGAACCGAGTGGTAAAACCCGACGATTTGGGGTAGATGTCGGCATCCGTTGGCAATTACAAAAACACCTGTTTTATAATACCGATTTTAATTATACCATTGCTCGTTCTATCGAAGATCTCAAAGGGGCTAATCGGATTCCATTGGCTCCCGAATTAACGATGACGGGTGGTTTAGCTGTTCAGTTGGATAACGGATTTAGCGGCGGTATTGTTTATCAGTTTATCAAAGATCGTCCTGCTACCGAAGATAATAGCATTGTCGCAGCAGGCTATTTTATTACGGATTTGAATTTGAATTATCAGTTTAAGAAAGTGTCTTTTGGATTGGCTGTTGAGAATTTATTTAATCAGGATTGGAATGAGGCGCAATTTGCTACGGAATCTCGTTTGTTTGATGAAGCTAATGCGGTGGAGGAGTTGCATTTTACGCCTGGGTCTCCTTTCTTTTTTCGGGGGAAGGTGAGTTATGTTTTCTAGGATTTTCTGTTTATATTGTAGTTGTTGAATTTGAAAAACCATCGGCAAAGATTATTAAAAATGAATAATATACAAGAATTACGTAAAAAAGCGATGGAATTTGCCGACTTAGCAGAAATCGGCAAAACTAAAGGTGCTAGTGCTAAAGAAATTGAAACTTTCTATGCACAAGCCTATCATTTTGAGAAGAAAGCCGCATTGATGATGTCAAATGTAGCCAGTTTTTCTATTCCTAGACCTTACCTAATCAGAAGTGCTGCTGCTTTAGCTTTTAGAGCAAAAAACTATAAGGATGCAGAAAAAATGATTGCTTTAGGTCTTTCAGAAAACCCACCCAATGAAGTTATTAATCAACTAAATGAAATTTCTAAATTAATCAAAAAAGATCAACCTACAACCTCAAAAGATACGCCTATCTTACTAAAAGGAAAGCTATTAGCTGCGAATGAGGATGAACTTGAGATCAAAGTAAAAAATACAGCAAACGAAACAACTTATTCCATTTTTGTTTCTGGGCAACGCCTAAAAGGAATCGTTAGGAAATATTTTTCAGAAATGGTCGATATTCAGGCAATTTCTAGTCCAAATGGTTTTATTACTTTACAGAAAGTTAGTTCCGCAGCTTAGTTTTTTAATTCTTACAAAAAGAGGTTGAAGGTAAAAGTAAAAAGGCTAGAACGCTCGTTCTAACTTTCTTACTTCTTGAGTTGGGGATATGCGTAACATAGCTAGAATGGAGGTTCTAGCGTTGTTACCCCTTGACTGATATATAGATACAATTAGATAAATTCTATCCATATATACTCTAGCCTAAATTATTTTTCTTATACAATTTATCCTGAGCCTTATATAGTATATTCCATATATTCTCCATATTATTTTCAATTATTTTTTCTGCAATTTTTTGTGCTTTTTCATGTTCTCCATCATTAAATTCTTGATAAAAATCAGTTTCTTTATCTTCTAGAATAATTTTTTCGCTTACAGACTTTCTCAAAAAAAATCGCTTATTCATATCTACCTTACCTATCCTCACCCAACGCCACTTTTGTTTATCAAACTTAGGGATAGCTTCCCAAGTTATTCTCTGTTTTTCCATATATCAAAATTAATTTAAAAAAATAAAGCGAGGCTAGAACTCTTGTTTTAGCCTCGCTTCTTCTTGTTGTCTTCTTCTTTCTGCTTCCTCTTGTCTTTTTCTAAGTTCTTCTTGTTGTCTTCTAAGTTCCTTTTCTTTGTCAGTCATGCTAAATTGTTTTTTAGATTTTAAAAATAAATACAATCATAAATATAAGTCCTGTAATAAATAGTAATAGACAAGTTAAATTTAACAAATTTGTTGCTTTACTTAGATTGTTACTCCACTTTAAGAAACTTTCGTGGTTTCCTATTTCTTTATATCCACGTTCTTTCCTAATCACATTTTTAGCTACTATTGATTCATATCTATTAGAATAGTAACTCGTAATTTGAGATACTAAATTTAAAATTAAAGTAATTCCGAAAAGAGCAAAACTGAATTTTATCAATATGGGGTCAATAGATTTTTCTATAATTAATTTTATTAATGCTAAACAAGATGCTAACCCCCCACTAGCCAAAGAAACAATTGCAATATCAAATCTTCTTATCGAATATTTGGAATTGTCTATTGATGCTTTTTTATGTTCTTCAAGTTTATCTACATATCTTTTACTTTGTTCTTCTATCTTATCATTTTTTTGATTTTCTAGTAGTTCCTTTAATTGAGTTATGTTAGAATCACTTAATTTTTCTTTTTTTACTACCTTTCTCTTTTTTGCCATAATTTGATTTTAAAAATAAAATTATATTATTCCCACAGCCTACTAGCCAATTTCCTTTCCTCAGCCCCCAATGGATTCGCATAAATAGCGGTAGTTTCCAATTGTGCATGACCTAGTCATTTTTGAACAGTAGTAATAGGAATCTTCTTTTCGGTAATTGCAAAAATAGCAAAGCCATGACGAATCCCTTTTGGGCTTCCATTTTTTCCTGTTATCTCTGCTAATGCCATTGCTTCTTTTACCCTTCTCCATGCGGTGACATTGGAAAATGTCCAAATACGCTCTTGGAGTTTTTCCTTATTCTTTTTGGTTTTACGGTTGCTCTGTAATTCTTTTAAATCATAGACCAAATCCAGTTCTTTTATAAAATCATCGGGTAGGGGAATTTGTCTAATATGTCCTTTCTTTCTCCTTTTCAAGGTTTCGATAATGACACAACGTTCTGATACATCAATTTGACCGTAGGTAAGATTTAGAGCTTCTTGCAATCTGCATCCTGTGTTGTGGAGCATTTGGCAAAACATCCTTTCGTACTTGTTTGGCAAATCCCAAAGGACAGATGCAAACCTTTTTCTTTCTTCTGGATTAAGGTAAAGACGCTCTTTTGTCGTTGAATCGAATAATTGAATTTTGGGTTTCTGTATCTTGGTTTGAATCATAAGTATATGAGAAGTATTACAAAAAAGGACAAGGTAATAAAAAAACACCCCATTTCAAGTAGTGAAATGGGGTGTTTTTTCCAAAATCTGAAAGCTTATTGTAAATAGGCTTTCAATCACTAAAATTACAAAGTGTTGACGCTGCAAATAATTACCAACTCACTTTTCTATAATTTTTCAATTTCCACTTTTGACAACCCCGTTGATTCCATAATTATTTCTATAGAAACACCATTTTCTTTTAGAGATTTAGCTACTTCAATCTTGCCTTCAATTTTGCCTTCAATTCTACCCTCCAATTTACCTTCTGTCCGAGCAGTATCTACCACATTTTTAATGTCTCGATAAACTTTTAAACTTTTTTCGTATTCCTTTCGCTCTTTTTCAGAAAATTTGGCAATTTCAGCAACTTCAAAGAGTTTTTTAAAAACACGTTCTTGAAGTTTTTTAGGACGTTTTTGTAATTTCCAAAGGTGAGTAAAAACAAATAGCCATTTATCAAAACGAGTTTCTAGTTCTGCTTCTGTCTTTTTGAATTTAGGTAATTCAATATAGACAAATTTTAATTTATCATAAAATACCTCACATCGTTGGTTCTTCAATTCAACCAAATGAACTAGTTTTTTTTCATTTTTATGGTCATCAAAAACGAAATCTAAAATTCCAATCGAATAAACTGGTTCTAATCTATAGTCCCAATCTCCTTTTTGTGCCTGTTCTTGAATAGGAAAGGAGGTATAAAAAACACTTCGGTCTTTAAAGTAATTTTGTTTTGCTTTTTGCATTTCCACTATAAACCGTTCGTCATTTTCGCCAATGCAATAAATATCAAAAATTGCCTTTCTATCCAATTCCGAACCTCCAAAATGTTCATTGGAAGCATAACTCAGGTCTTTAATTTTCCTTTCTGGAAGAATTTCATTAAGGAAATCTATCAACAAATCCTTGTTAAGTTCTGTTCCAAACAGTTTTTTAAACCCAAAATCTGTAAGTGGATTAATAAATTTATCAGCTAATTGACTCATTGAAGTAATGTTTAATGTCAACAAAAATACTTCTTTTTATCGTTTCTTGTTCATAATGATGCGTTTTTCTCCCTTTTAAGACTATCAAACCGATACCCCAACCAACTTCACCCCCTCCTCAATCAACTCAACCAAATCCGCCCGAGTTGCTTTCATTGCCATTAATAACTGCAACACTTCCGCTGCCAATTGAGCATTATCAGATTGAGTTAACTCATAAATCTCCAATAATAATAACCATTCTTCAGGATAGTTGTTTTCAATAATAGCAACAATTTTATCCAAATCAATCGTTGCATTTTCATTATCTCGTTTAGTCCTAACATTTAAATATAATTGTTCTAAAACCAACTCCTTTTCGCTTTTTTCAACAACGGAATGAGCCGCACTCAATTCATGCTCGATCAAATTAAAAGAAGTGTTATCCGCAGGACCAGAAAAAGCGGAAACAACTTCCTTCCCAACCGCTAAATGAAAATTCCCCCATTCTGGTTGAAATAAGACTTCTTCTTGATGTCGAACCAAACAGTTTTTAAAGGTAATCAAAACAATCTTACCTTGTAAATTACGAGTGCCTGTGACCACCTCTCCTTTTAAATAAATATCGCCTTCAAAGATTAATTCTACCGTTCGTCCTTCGTAAATATTGTAGGCTTCTAAATCTCTTGGAGACATATCTTCAATGGCTAAATTAATGCCTTTTAATCTGCCAATCGGCGAACCAAAACCGTGCGGATGCGCTGCGGTATGATGCCCAATTAGTTCCTTTTCTCTAGACGCCATAGCAGTTGGTCCGAGGGTCTTAATAAAAGCAACTTTTCCATCTCCATTATCTAAAACCCTAGAAAACACCCCCGATATTTGCAAACCAGTACTTAACTCAATGGTGCCTAGTTGTTTGGAATTAATTAGTTTTTGTACGCCTTTTAAACCACCTCTTCGCAATGCCATCGAATTGGCGAACTCTTCTAAGACCAAACTTAAATGCGCAAAATCTGGCGTTACAAATAATTGTGGCTGCGGCTTCGTAATATCAAAAGATTGATAAGTGGCTTTTATATCGTAAGGAATTTTTTTCACTTCTTCGGACATACACCACTTGCTTTCACCAATAGACGATAATAAGCCTGCTCCGTAAATTTTTGGGTTTTCTACCGTTCCAATCAAACCATATTCTACCGTCCACCAATGTAAATTGCGAATCAATGCCATTTCGGACGGTTCACCCATATTTTCTTGGAGGTCAATAATTTTTTGTTCTGCCAGTTCTATCTCTTTTGTCGTACTATCCGCAGCTTCTTTTAAAATAGATAAATGACGCACCGCTTCGTATAATTCAAAATCTTTGGCAGAAGAAATGGCTTTACAGCCAATTTCTCCAAAACGTCTTAAATATTCTGCATATTCTGGATTGGCAATAATCGGTGCATGCCCCGCAGATTCATGAATAATATCGGGGGCTGGTGTATATTTAATATTTTCTAACTGTCGAATATCTGAAGCAATCACCAAGACATTATAGGCTTGAAATTCCATAAAAGCCGCTGGTGGAATAAAACCATCTACGGCTACTGCTGCCCAACCAATCTCTTCCAATATCCGATTCATGCCGTACATACTCGGAATATTATCCACAGAAATTCCTGTCTTCTCTAATCCTTCTAAGTAAGAATGATGCGCTACTTTCCCCAAATAATCTATGTTCCTCCGCATCACATAGCGCCAAACTGCTTGATCAATCGGCGTATAGCGCTCATAATTTTGCGGATGCACATATTGAAATAGATGCTTGGGTAATTTGGCTAAAACGGGATTTAATGGAATATTTGGTTTCATAATGATGAATGATGAATGATGAACGATGAACGATGAATGATGAACTATGAACGATGAATTCGTCAAACAACATAAATAATTTAGTGATAAGGTTGATACTTGATGCACGCAGAAAAATTAGAAATGCCACACAATTAACTTAAAGTCTTAGAGCTTTAGAAAAAATTGCAATCATTTATCGCTCCCTCTCCACATAGCTCAATTCATCGTTCATCATTCATAGTTCATCGTTAAAACAACTATTTTCCTACAATAAAAGCCACTTCTTTCTCGCGCATACCTGCCATCATCCGCAACATATCCCCTGCGGTAATCGACATCGGCTTGCCTCGTTTTGCGCCAAAACCTTCTTGTAATAAAGATTTTTCCGTTCCGACCATTCTACCTGCAATAATAGAATGAATATGCATATCTTCTAAGTAGTAAGTCCTAAATAATTCCACTTTTTCTAGTACTGCTGGGGACAAAGTATCCATTTTTTCTTTAATGGCTTTGAGTAGTTTTACTTTCAATTTCCGCCATTGTACATATTCATAGTTTTGTGTCCCTGAAAAACCATTGGGTAAATTCGCTTCCTCATTCGCTCGACTCATATCTGGTCGTATCACCCCTCTATAAACCGTAGAAGTAAAACTATTTCCAAATTCCATACAAGCAGTTGTGGCTCGGAATAAATGGGCGCCTTTATCCAACCAATCCATCAATTCGGCATCTGCCATTCCATTTTCTAGCCCTTCAATTGCTTTTTCAAAACAATGCCCCGAAAAAATCATAAATACTGCAAATCCATGATGTGCTAATTTCCAACGGTATAATGCTCTTTGGTCATTGTCTTTTGGGGCGACTTCTATCACTTCCGTCTTGGGGAAGTCAATCACATTCGGCGTTTGTCCAGCTAATAAGATTAAATTAGCAGCTTCCCAACCTTTTAGGATATAAGCAATTTCTCCCCTAGACATAGAGGTATACTGGAACTCGTTCACTAATTCCGCAGAGGTATCTAAATATTGTTGAATAAACTGTCCATACGACATATTTTGTACCCGATTGACTTCAAAATATTTGTCATAAATATCGTATTTATTGGTCATATCCTTTGGCTTCACTTGCCCTTCTTCGAAATTAATCGTCGGGTTTATCAAGGAAGCCAAAGCGGTAGAAAATTCTTTAAAAGCAGCTAATACTTCTGGCAACACATAAGTTTGTCCTAATAAAATATCAATATGCTTTTTTACTTTATTATGGAAAAATTGCACCTTAGCGACTTCATTTCCATATTCCGTAGATAAGCTTTTAATGGTTGAGTTTTCTGGCAAAAAACATTTATTCATCTTGTAAAATATTTAGTGGTTTTCGGGGCGTAATCGGGATTTTCCTCCAAGCAAAAAGTGCCGTTAGGTACTCCAGATAGGTAGCCTATAAATATATTGAATGTTCTCCCTTTTTTCGTGCCGTAGGTACGTAGGAAATTGTCTACTGCAAAACATCTTACGTATCTACAGCACGAGAATTGGGAGGTATTGATTCTATTCGACTGCTAACATGTTACCCTGCTACCCACCTTTCGTACCTACGGCACGTTGGGAACGAATCCCAATTACGCCTTGGTGTTCAGTTATTATCTAAATAATTTAATATTCAACAAAGATACTTTTTATTCCATTTATTATCTTTAACCAAAGAAATTAAGAAAATAATTATTTTTAATATACTTTTACAGAAATATATTTTTTCAACAAAACGTATTTTCTATTACGAAAGAAAATTATTCGGTTAGCATTTATTATAATAATTCAAGGGTATTTAACAATGATAAATTCCATTAAATGACGCCATCCGATAGCGCTTCCCAATCACCCGCTGGAATAGAAAATGAAAACACCATTTTCAATTTAATTCCACCTCAAGGTTTAGTTTTATTAGCCATCATAGCTATCCAATTGGGTTCAGGAATTGCCGTACAACTATTTCCAATTTTAGGCATAGAAGGTACGATTGCTGTACGTATCATCTTTTCTGCTATTATTCTAGGAATGACTGCTAAAACAAAGATTCATTCCTTATGGCAAATATTCCTAGATAATTGGGTCATACTATGTTTATTTGGTATCTGCATGGTGTTGATGAATTTTTTCTTTTATAAAGCACTTGCTCGGATTCCTTTAGGTGCAGTCGTTGCTATTGAGTTTGTAGGACCTCTGAGTCTAGCAGCAATCACCTCAAAACGATTCATTCAGTTTATTTGGGTAGGACTTGCCGCAGTAGGTATCTTATTATTATCGCCCTTAGCAGGGGCAAATTTAGATACCTGGGGCATCATTTTTGCGCTAATTGCAGGTACTGGATGGACCACTTTCATCATTTTAGGCAAGCGAGTTGGTAAAAAAGTATCGGGTAATAGTGGTTTGACCATTGCTATGCTGATTGCCTCCATTTTTATGATCCCCTTCTTCGTTCCAGTAATTCCTATACTCATTCAAGACCCTTATGTTTTGTTTATTGGACTCTGTGTCGCATTATTGGCTACCAGTATTCCCTTTACCTTAGAATTCCAAGCCTTAAAAAAACTCTCTCATAGTGCGTATGGAATATTAATTAGTCTAGAACCTGCTGTAGCCGCTTTAGTAGGGGTAATTGTATTAAAGGAACAAATTGGTGGTCAAGGAATAATAGCAGTTATTTGTGTGGTAGTTGCAGCCATTGGCATTACCCTTTCTGAAAAAAGTGATCCTAAAAGCTAAAAGAATATTAGTATTCAACACCTTAATTTTTTACCATATAAGGCATTTAAGTTCAGATAGAAACGATTACCTACAACAAACTAAATGGACTTAAATGGCTAAATGGTAGAAAGAGATGCCTTATGGTAAATCGTTACAGAATATTTATAAAATACCCATTATGCTCGACGCTACAGACCTAAAAATCCTACAATTACTCCAGCAAAATGCTCGCTATACCATTAAAGAAATAGCCGCACAACTTAATTTATCCACGACACCTATTTTTGATCGAATGAAGCGACTGGAAAAAGAGGGCGTTATTGATCGATATGTTGCTTTAGTAAATCCAGCCAAAGTTGGTAAAACCCTGTTTGCTTTTGTTCATATTTCGCTAAAAGAACATGCCCGTCCTGAGGTAGAAAAATTTGTAACTCAAGTTATTGAATTTAAAGAAGTCTTGGAATGTTATCATATGGCAGGAGACGCCGATTTTGTGCTCAAGGTTGCTCTGGCAAATATAGAAGCCTATAATGAGTTTGTTTTGGATAGACTATCTGTCGTTAATAATATTGGGAAAGTGGAATCTCGATTTTGTTTGTCTGTTCGGAAGTATACTACGGAGATTCCGCTAGAAATTGAATAAAAAATCCGTTGGGAATATAATCCGTTGGGAGAACACTTTTTTAAAGCCCAGCAAATTATACTCCCAACAGATTTAGGTATTGAATTTAATCTTTTTCAAATCACAACTCTCGCACCCAAATATTCCGATAACTCACAGGATTTCCATGATCTTGCAAAATTAAAGGGCCATCTGCATGAGCTGGATTTTTAGGTAAGCCAATATAAGGCGTAGTGCCTCTAATTTCAATATTATTTTGAACTAAAATACCATTTTGTATAACGGTTAAAGTACCCGATTTTACTTTAATGCCATCTTTATTAAAC
This sequence comes from Saprospiraceae bacterium, assembly GCA_965277445.1. Lineage (GTDB taxonomy): Bacteria > Bacteroidota > Bacteroidia > Chitinophagales > Saprospiraceae > JAFMDF01. The sequence goes on from CBDICY010000013.1 coordinate 3,580,455, forward strand.
TCAGGCTGCATATATATAATATCATAAGTCTGCCATTCTCCTGGAGGACGACAAGCATTAACTAGCGGCATATATTGCTTGTAAATAGAAGCTGCCTGACCATTGGAGTATGTTCGATTATTATAACTATCCAAGACCTGAACTTCGTAAATACCATTTAGGAAAACACCTGAGTTCCCTCTACCCTGCCCTTCGCTGACTACCACTGCTGGCGTTCGCCACTCTATATGTAATTGAACACTTCCAAAATTTCGTTTGGTTTGCACGGTGCCAGTACCTTTTACAACGGTCATCGCACCATCGGCAACATTCCAACCTGCTGCTTCTCCTTTGCTATTCGTCCATTCCGCTAAATTAGAACCATCAAATAAAATAATAGCGTCAGAGGGCGCAGTTGAAGTAGTAGCACCGGGCGTCACCACTCGTGGTTCAGGTTCCCAAACTTCGGTCGCTTTGGGGTCTGTAATTTGTGCATTTAAATAAAAATATGCCAGCATAGAACAGCAAAATAAAAAGGTAGTACGTTTCATATTTTTTGTTATTTTGAAATTGTTAACGTAAAACGGATTATTAATCCGCATTAATAAGGTTTATCAAACAAAATATTATCTGCAATAATAAAATATATAGAGCGGATTAACAATCCACTTGCTTACATAGATAATATCTGTGTTCCTTCACTTATCCGTGGTATTTATTGCTACCACAGATAAGTGAAGGAACACGGATATTTATTACATTTTAATCGATTATGCTATACCAAAATATCCTTCACCACATGCCCATGCACATCCGTCAACCTAAAATCTCGTCCTTGAAAACGATAAGTCAACTTTTCGTGATTCAATCCCAATTGATGCAAAATAGTCGCTTGCAAATCATGTACATGCACTTGCCCGCCAATGGAAGAATAGCCCAATTCATCAGTAGCCCCATAAGTTACCCCAGGCTTAACCCCACCACCACACATCCACATGGTAAAGGCATCTCCGTGATGGTCTCTACCAAAAAATGGATTGGTGATGCCTTCTCTATTTTCTTGCATTGGAGTCCGACCAAATTCTCCGCCCCAAATCACTAGCGTTTCTTCTAGTAAACCTCTTTGCTTGAGATCTTGAATTAAGGCGGTCATTGGTTGGTCAATCTCTTTACAACGTTTTAAAAATCCACCTTCTAAGGATTCAAATTCATTACTTCCATGCGAATCCCAGCCTCTGTGAAATAGTTGTACAAATCGCACTCCTCTTTCCACTAATCGTCTGGCTAACAAACAGTTATTAGCAAAGGAAGTTTCGCCAGGCCTTGTTCCATATTGCTGATGAATATAGTCAGGTTCACTTTTTACATCGGTTGCATCTGGCACGGTCATTTGCATTCTAAATGCCAATTCATATTGGGCAACTCTCGATAAAATTTCAGGGTCGCCTATTGCTTGATGCTCTATTCTATTCAGTTGATTTATGGTTTCAATGGCTTTTTTTCGCAAGTCTCTTGAAATCCCTTTTGGGTCAGAAACATAAAGTACAGGATCGCCTTTCGAGCGAAATTGTACGCCTTGGTATTCCGAGGGTAAAAACCCACTTCCCCAAATACTTTTACCTGCACTAGGTGCAGATTGACCAGAAACTAGTACTATGAATCCCGGTAAATCTTTATTTTCTGTACCCAAGCCATAAGTTACCCAAGCACCAAATCCAGGACGTCCCGTTCGAGGATTTCCTGTGTGCATAAATAATTGGGCGGGGGCATGATTAAATTCATCTGTTTTGACAGATTTTAGAAAACAAACATCATCGACCACTTTTGAGAAATGGGGTAATAATTCAGATACCCAAGCACCTGATTGACCATATTGTTTAAAATCAACTCTTGGCCCTAACATTTTAGGTACACCTCGAATAAAAGCAAATCGCTTGCCTTCTAATAAGGAATCAGGACAAGTTTGTCCATCTAAATCATATAATTTTGGTTTATAATCAAATAATTCTAATTGGGAAGGAGCGCCTGCCATGTGCAAAAAAATGACCCTTTTTGCTTTGGGTGCTAAATGCGCTATTCTATCAACCAAACTTTCAGTCGATGCTGCCATATTTGGCGTTTCAGTTTGGCAACCAATCAAATTCGCCAAAGCCATACCACCTAAGCCAAACCCACATTGCTTGAGGAATTCTCGCCTTTTTAAATAGGCTTGATGACGGTTATTTAATTCTTCTATTAATTTCATATCGGTATTTTCAATTGTCTTATATCCACAAACTTTCTTATCTGACACTTTTGAAGTGTCTAATAAGTAGATAATACGCTTTGTTTACTCTACGTATCAGATAATTTAAAATTATCAGATACGTCTTCTATCCTTTCATGATAAATTCATCCATGTTTAAGAGGACATTTGCTACATTAACCATTGCAGCAAATGTTGCTTTTTGATCATCCACCTCCGTTATTAATGCTTCAATATCCATTGGATTCGTTTCATAATTTTTTAAACTTAGGGTGTAAAAATTCGACAATTCTGTTAATTGTTCAGCTGTTGGTTTTTTAAATAAAAGGTTTTCAAAACCGTGGCTAATTTTATCTTCAATTTTTGTGAACGAAGGGTTATCCATTTTTTTAGCTAAAGCCATCGCTGCCTCCAAAAATACGGGATCATTCAACGTTATCATCGCTTGCAAAGGGGTGTTTGTCCGCACCCTGCGAGAGACACAAAATTCTCGACTTGGGGTATCAAAACTCATCATAGATGGGTAAGGGCTCGTTTTGCGCCAAAAGGTATATAATCCTCTTCTATGATTATTCCCATTTGGGCTCGTCTCCCATTTATGAATATGCCGAATAACGCTGTAAACACCATCTGGCAAATGCGGCATTACACTTGCGCCATAGACTTCTCGATTGATTAAACCACTAGTAGTTAAAGCTTGGTCTCGAATTTGTTCCGCTGATAAGCGAAATCTTGCCCCCCTAGTAAACAACTGATTATTAGCATCTTGTGCTATTTTTTCTTCGTTTGTTTGAGTCGCTTGTTGATAGGTTGCAGATAAGACTATATCCTTTAATAAACCTTTCACACTCCATTGATGATGCTGTACAAACCGAATAGCCAACCAATCTAATAATTGCTGATTCACAGGTTTAGCTCCTTGTGTACCAAAATCCTCTACTGTTTCTACTAAGCCAATACCAAAAATATTATCCCAAAATCTATTGACAATTACTCTAGCTGTTAAAGGGTTTTCTGGATGAACTAACCATTGGGCTAAGCCTAATCTATTGCCTGCATTTTCGTTGGTTATCTTTGGTAGAATGTGTGGAACATTCGGTTGTACTTCATCGCCTTTTACCATCCAATTTCCTCTTTCAAAAACATGAGATTTTCGGATAGCTTCATCTGTCAATTCTTTCATAATCGGAACACTTGCTGGTTGGATTGCTTCCATTTTTTCAATCAGTTTAATGTATTCCGCAGAAAGTGTATCTCCTTTAATTTGCTGTGCTTTTACATCATTTTGTATATTGCCCAATTCAATCTTTTGCCCAGGAGACAATAATTTTTTTCGAGGAAAATCGTTCCCATAATCCGCATCCGCTGTATTATTAAAGAAAGCCAAACCTTGGTAATATTCTTCGTGCAAAATTGGGTCATAGGGGTGACTATGACATTGTACACAACTCATCGTAGTACCTTGCCAAATTTCAAAAGTCGTACTCAATCTATCCATTACCGCATACGTCCGAAATTCTTCATCATCTGTTCCACCTTCCGTGTTGGTATTCGTATTTCGATGGAAGGCTGTCGCTAAAATTTGTTCATCTGTAGGATTCGGCAATAAATCTCCTGCCAATTGGTCAATGGTAAACTGATCAAAAGGTAAATCCTTATTAAAAGCATTAATGACCCAATCTCGATAGCGCCAAATTTGCCAGCGAATATTATCTTTTTGATAACCTTGGGAATCTCCATAACGAGCCAAATCTAACCACATTGCCGCCCAATGTTCGCCAAAATGAGGAGACATTAATAATTGATCAACTACTTTCTCTAAGGCATTTTCGGCTGGATCGGCAAAAAAGGTTTGAGCTTCTTCCAAAGTTGGCGGCAAGCCAATCATATCTAAATAAACTCGTCGAATTAAAGTACTCTTTTCTGCTTTTGGGTTAGGCGCTAAGTTTTTAGCTACTAATTTTTGATGTACAAAATAATCAATCTCATTTTGTATCCAAGGATCGTTTTTATTAGGTAAGTTAATAAGGTTGGTATCTGGTGCAATATACGCCCAATGCTTTTCCCATTTCGCCCCTTCATCAATCCATTGAGCGACTAGGGCTATTTCCTTTGTAGTCAAAGGATCTTTCTCTTGCGGCATCCGCATCTCTGGATCATGATGCACTAATCTTTTATATAATTCACTTTTTTTATGGCTTCCCCTAACAATCGCTAGTTTTCCTGATTCTGTAGGTCGAAAAGCAAATTCCTCAAATAGCAGGGAGAACCCTCCCATCTGTTTTACGCCTCCATGACAGGGCAAACATTTTTCATTTAAAATAGGTCGAATATCCCGATTATAACTAATGGCATCTTGCGTCAAAAATTGGCAAGCAGTTAGTAGGCAAATTAGTATAATTAAAATGGAAAGGAGTTTGTATTTCACGTTCACTTAAATAAGCAATGGGGTTAATAAAAATTTTCGTTAAATTAATCAATATATTTAAAAGATAGAATATAAATTTTGTAAAATTGATAGACCAGAACAAATGTTAAACAGAAATACCAGAAATATTCTACTACTATTCCAGTATCTATCCTCTAAAATAGAAAAGAGCCGCTGTAAAAACAGCAGCTCTTTATCAATCAAATCCCATCGTATTAATAAACCTTAACGGTGTTTGAGTCAAAAAAGAAATGGCTAGTATGTACCCTGAGGGGGGATAACTAGCCATTTTATAACATCAATTTAAATCTATTAAATTGTTTCAATCCGAATTTATTGGTGGTAATCATACGCCTAGTTACCACAGTCTAGGCCTTCATTCTTTTCTTCTCCATCATCAATGGAATTTGACTGGGACTTTTGTTGCCAAAAGTCCCGGCGTCAAGAAAATTCCATCGTATTAATAACCTACTTATTAATCTCTTGATTCGGTTATTTTGCCTTCCCATCCGCTTTGCGGTTCACTCGCTTGAATGTCTCCCAGGCATTCACCCTGCGGGAGCGCTCTCTCATCATCGTATTAATAACCTACTTATTAATCTCTTGATTCAGTTACTAGTTAGAATTTGGCAGGAACTTTCACGTTTAAAAGCTCCGTCTGCCAAGTAAATCCCATCGTATTAATAACCTACTTATTAATCTCTTGATTCAGTTACTAGTTGGAATTTGGCAGGAACTTTCACGTTTAAAAGTTCCGTCTGCCAAGTAAATCCCATCGTATTAATAACCTACTTATTAATCTCTTGATTCAGTTACTAGTTGGAATTTGGCAGGAACTTTCACGTTTAAAAGCTCCGTCTGCCAAGTAAATCCCATCGTATTAATAACCTACTTATTAATCTCTTGATTCAGTTACTAGTTGGAATTTGGCAGGAACTTTCACGTTTAAAAGCTCCGTCTGCCAAGTAAATCCCATCGTATTAATAACCTACTTATTAATCTCTTGATTCGGTTATTTTGCCTTCCCATCCGCTTTGCGGTTCACTCGCTTGAATGTCTCCCAGACATTCACCCTGCGGGAGCGCTCTCTCATCATCGTATTAATAACCTACTTATTAATCTCTTGATTCAGTTACTAGTTGGAATTTGGCAGGAACTTTCACGTTTAAAAGCTCCGTCTGCCAAGTAAATCCCATCGTATTAATAACCTACTTATTAATCTCTTGATTCAGTTACTAGTTGGAATTTGGCAGGAACTTTCACGTTTAAAAGCTCCGTCTGCCAAGTAAATCCCATCGTATTAATAACCTACTTATTAATCTCTTTGCGGTTTTTGAGTAATCGGGGAAGTATAAAAGCGATTTTATTTGTAGTGTTATGAGTGTTTGTTTTTCCGCTTAATACTTCCCCTTTTTTGTGTTCAAAGTTGAATGTCTAGTTTTTGTTTTTGCTTGTCCTTAATCTTAATGTGTGTGTGTTTGTTTGTAGTGCTTGTTTTTGTTTTGTCCCTGCAAGTAATTCTAATTAACCAAATTTTGAAAATCTCAATTTTTTTGTTCTTAGTTTTTGTTTTTGCTTGTCCCTAATCTTAATGTGTGTTTGTAGTGTCTGTTTTTGTTTTGTCCCTGCAAGTAATTCTAATTAACCATATTTTGAAAATCTCAAATTCTTTGTTCTAGTTTTTGTTTTTGGTTGCCCCAAATCTTAATGTGTAATGTTCTTAGTTTTTGTGTTTACTTATCCCGATTCAATGTGAGTGTGTTTGTTTAAATTCTTACTTCATTTGCAATGTTTGGTTTAGCTTGACTATTCGCCACAGTACTTCCTTTTGGCGCTATATTCTCGATAAATTGGCAGTTGATTAGTTTCGATTTACTTACGCCATTAGTGCCTAAGTTAAAGATGCCACCACCCTGAATCATTGCTTGATTATTGCTAAATTCAGAGTCATTTATTTGAGTAATACAGGCCCCATTTTTACCGTAGTTGAAGATAGCTCCGCCAAATCCTGCGGTGTTTTTACTAAAGCTGTTCTTTATAATAGTTGGTAAACATTTTCCTTTTTCTTGTCCATTGTTAAAAATTGCGCCACCGCCTAAAAAAGCTTTGTTATCTTGAAATGTACAATTCACTAGAGTTGGTTCGCATTTTCCGCCATTTGCTGCATTATTATATAAAGCGCCACCGTCTCTGGCTGTATTTTCGATAAATCGGCAATTTCTAATCATTGGACTCGATTGATTTCCTTTAACTCCGCCTTCGTTATACATGCCACCGCCAGAAGCAAATCTTGAGCCTGATGTTTCATTACCACCAGCGTAACCGCCAGTAATAATGAAGCCATCAATGATTGTTGCCTTTGTTGCATGTGCTGTGTAAAGCACGTTAAAAGTGTTGTCTGTTTTTTGTGCTGTCCCTATTTCTCCGCTAAGGACGCTGTAGTTTGCCTTAATGATTCTCTCTCCGATTGAGGTCTCGGAACCTGCGAAGCCGCCGTAAAGTGCGACGCCATTTTTAATATAAAAAGAAATTGTTCTGTTGTTGTCTGCGGTTGGAAAGTATACGCCTTTGCTTACCCAAATTTCATCTCCTATTGTAGCGCTCTGTAAAGCATTTTGCAAATCTCCTGTAGCAGTTCCCCAAGAAGTTCCGTTGCCCGTTGCACCTACTTTTACATAAATAGTTGCTGCTTTTGTTGGCCAATTCATGGCTAAAACGAGTGCTAAAAATAAGAATCCTTTTTTCATCTTCCCTGTGTAATGTGGTGTTATTAATAATGATGGGGGAAGTTTGAAATCTGATTTTTAAAAATCAAAAATGAAAACGGTTTCAAAAGTTTTTGTTATTGTTCTTGTCGTGAGGGGAAAATCTGTGGGAGTGTTTTAAATATTGTGGGGAAGTTTGCTTCGTAATTATGTCACAAATATATAACTGAATGTGACACGGCGCAAGCCCTTGGGTGAAAAAAAATAAACACCCGTTAGTGTTCAATACACCTAACCGACTCTAATTCAATACTTTAATTCAATAAAAAAAGTTTTAATATTTTTTTTAAACATAAATAAAAACAAAAATACCACATTAAATAAGCTTCATTTTACGTGTTACAGTTTTATCATTGGTTGTTTTTTGATACAATTTTGCTTTAATTTTTGGTTCAAAAAACAAACTATCCTTTTTTTGTTAATTTTGTGACATTCATATTTAATAAAAAACAGTATTTTATTGTTACAAATCAATAAGTTATGATTTTAATCTAAAAAAAATCATTATCTGAGTGACTGACTTTCAGTACACCTAATTTGAGTACTTTTTAAATATTATATTTTCAATTAAAATATTAAATATTGATTTATAGTCTATTAACTAATTTAAAAAAATAGGTCAATAAATTAACATGCTTAATTTTATAAATTCATCTAAAATTCGTTGTTTAGACAATCTATTTGCCCCATGTATTTTTTCATCAAAGGATTTTAAAAAATTGGCTGGTGTTCGACCAAACATGATTTGGCGCATGGGCAGAAAAACGATTCTTTAATAACACCTCTTTCTTTCTAGTCGTCAAAAGAAAGAAGTGCTATTAAAGAACCACCTTCTCTCACCCATCATTCCTTTCTTGGCTAAGTGGCTTTTTACCCAAATATTTTAATCCGAGTTAATAATTGCTGTTTGTAAGTTCGACCAATAGGTAAGGTTGTTTGATGGACGTGTAAGCTTTCTCTTTCTAATCTTTGAATATGTAATAAGGAGACCGCAAAACTTTTATGAATACGGCAAATATAGGATGGGAAAACTTCTTCTAGATCACTTAGTGTTTGTCTACTTAGGATACGTTTTTCTTTGGTATGGTAAATGACATAGTTCTCATCCTTCTCTAAATAAAGTATTTCTTTCCAAGATAATTTATGCGTAACTGCCCCACTTTTGACATATATAATATCGGATAAATAAAGTGCGGTTGTTGAATCTGAATTTTGATGGACCTTTTGTTGTTTTAATAACCGTTCACAAGCTTTTAAAAATCGAGGAAAACTAATCGGTTTAAGTAAAAAATCTACTGCTTCTAAATTAAATCCTTCGACGGCATATTCTGGATAAGCGGTGGTAAAAATAACTTTTGGTGGCTGGCTAATACTTTTAAATAATTCAATGCCTGATAAAATGGGCATGTTTATATCCAAAAAAAGAAGGTCTACTTGATTGGCTTGCAAATAAGAAAAGGCTTTCATTGAATTACGGGTAGTCCCAACCACCTCCAAGAAATCAATTCTTTCGATGTATGTTTGCAGCAATTGGATTGCTTTTATCTCATCTTCTACTATATAGGCTTTTAGCATATTAAATTTATAGTCATATCTGTATAATAATATCCGTCTATTTCTTTGCTAATTAACGTATAATTATTTGGGTATCTCAATTCCAGCCTTTTTTTGACATTTTCCAAGCCAATCCCTTTTTCCTTCAATTCTTTAGCGCCATAAGTAAATAAGCTATTTTTGATGGTAAAATGTAAGGTCTCCTCTCCTAAGGCTAATTTAATACTCACCAAACATTTTCGGTCTGGTTTAATGCCATGTTTAAAGGCATTTTCGACCAATGGCAGCAATATAACAGGTGCTATTTTTTTATTAGTAATCGTTCCTGCTACATTAAAAGAAATGGTTACATCATCTATTGCCTCTATTCGCAATTGTATGATGTCAATATAATTTTTGATTAAACCAATTTCCTTAGTCAACAGTACTTGTTTTGCATTGCTTTCATAAGTCAGGTAATGCATGATGCCTGATAAGTTTTCTAAACCCAAGGCAATTTCCTTTTGTTCCTTTTGCACTGCCATGCTATAAATATTATTCAAGGCATTAAACAAAAAATGGGGGTTCACTTGTGCTTTTAGAAAAGCATATTGGGTTTCTAATTTTTCTTGAATGAGTTGATGCCCTTTCTTTTCTTGCGCTAAGTATAATTTAAAAAAGCGAATTTGAGAGGCAATTCCTATAATTGCTAATAACAAAAAGGAATTTCTGTATGGATGCAATTGGGTCAGTACTTTGTACTGATAAATAGAAAGTGGCTGCAATAATACTTTCATCAAACTCGACTTAGTTAATTCCATTTCTATAAAGGTCGCCGTCCATAAGGTAATCACTAAATAAAGGGTGAATTTAAGGTATTGTTTTTTTTCGATAATTAATTTTGGTAATAAATAATAAATAACGGTATAGGTTGCCACCACCATCATCGGTATGCGCATTAAATTGAGGTACACAAATTTTTCAAAGGGTGCTTTCGTTAAATAATCTCCATTGGCTCGCCAAACCAAAATAGCTACCCAAAATAAAATATGTAGTCCAACTCTTTTCATCATCGGCTTAAAATAATAAGTATCTACCAAATGCGCTAATATTTGACGGGAACAGTTAAAAAAGTTAGCCCAACGACCATTTTTGTCTTTTAGCTACAAAAATAACGCCTAGCCTTCTTTTCTCTGAAAAGGTGCTTTATAGCTATTAATTTTGCCATACTCTTAGCCTGTCCTATAAATCCCAAGGTTATCAGACCAATCACCGTAAAATCTGTTATTATTATGAGTCGAAGCATCACCCTACTCTTCTTGTTATTTTTAGTCCATTGCCCATTATTGGCTCAAGAAATAAATATCTCCGGTCAAGTAATCAATACTACGACTAACCAACCGATTGAATTTGCCAATATTCTGCTACAAAATCCCGCTAATAATGCCGTTCAGCTAGGAACAATTACCGATAGCGACGGTCGATTTGAATTATTAGTTAAGGCAAAAGGCGAATATGAAATCAATATTTCTTTTATTGGATATACTGATTGGAAAAAGAAAATGGTACTTACGACAAATAAAGATTTGGGTCTCCTACCTTTAAAGCCTGCTGTTAATGAATTAAATGAAGTCGTCGTCACAGCAGATAAAAATATAATTACCCGAAAAGAAGATAAGTTAGTTTTCAACGTAGCCACTAGTCCGCTAAAGTCAGGCTATGATGGATTGGAAGTTTTGCAACGTTCACCTAATGTCATAGTCGATAGTGATGGCGGAATTCAAATGCGCGGCGAAGCTCCAACGGTGATGATTAACGGAAGAATCAGTAATTTATCGGGAGCAGATTTAGCCAATTATATTAGCAACTTACAATCTGATAATATCCAATCTATAGAAATTCAGACCCATTTATCGGCGAATACAGATGCGCAAAGTTCAGGAGGAGTGATCAATATTATTTTAAAGAAAAAACCTGTTGGTTTTGATGCTAGTATTCGGTCAGATTATGCTATTTTAGGAGACGGTTTTAATCAGGCATTTTCAGGTGGCAGTTTTAATTATGGCGCACAAAAATGGAATATTTACGGTAGTTTTAATTATACCTATCGTTTTCGAGAATCCATAGCACAAAACAGATTGGAATATTTTGAACGACAAGAGCTAATTGCCACCAAAGAAACGTTTATCTCCAAACTAAAACGACCTAATTACCGACTAGGGCTTGTAGGGGATTTAGGAAAAAACCATGTGATAGGTTTAGAGGGATATGCTGCTATTTTTAATTTTCAATTAACCAGCAATAGTGCCATTGATGTCTTTAAAGAAGGCGCTCCAATTCAAAATGGTCAAGCTGTAGTAGATGGTATTTTTGATGGGCAACTGAATGCCACTACCTTTAATTATACTTGGACCTTAGATACTTTAAAAAGTAACCTAAAGATATTTGGAGACTATGCCAATCAACAGATTTCAAGGAATAATACCACTACTTCTACTTACAAAGAAGGGCTTTTGACAGATAATACCGAACGAAATAATTCCACCGCCAATACACTTATTTATACCGCTCAAGTCGATCTTGAAAAATATTATAATAATGGAATAAAATTAGAAACAGGAGCGAAATTAACGTATACTGATAGAGAGAATACCTTATTATCTGATATTTTAAATAATGAAATTTGGCTACCTACTAATAGAACCACTTCTTTTAATTATACAGAACAAGTACTGGCAGGATATTTTGCTTTGAATAAAAATTTTGGCGATAGCTATTTTGTAGAAATTGGATTACGAGTAGAAAATACGGATTTAGAAAGGCTTGATTTAGCGGATAACACCGTTATCCTACAAAACTATACCAATTGGTTTCCTGCTTTCTATTTGTCTAGAGATTTAAAAAATAATAATACGCTATCCTTTAGTTATTCCAAACGACTGCGACGACCACCTTTCCAGTTTCTCAATAGTAATGTTTTAAAAATCAATGATTTTCGATATGAATTGGGCAATCCTGATTTGATACCAGAAAATGTCAATAATTATGAATTGGCCTTTAAAACCAAAAATTATAGTATAGATTTCTATGTTCGACGTACGACAGAAGCCATTAATGGTATTTACACTTTAGATGGTCAAATTTCTTATTATCAAAAATTCAATGAAGGGCTTCAACAACAAATAGGCATTTCTTACAATCGTTATGGAAATTTAACGAAATGGTGGTATATCAATGGAGTTGCAAGAATTTTCCAAAGGAAATTCATCAATGAATTGGGTTCAGATAGTTTTGAGAGAATTACCTCCCGCGTTAGGTTTAGCAATAATTTCAAGTTAAGTGAAACCATGAATCTTGATTTTTCGGGTAGTTACCTCTCTAAATACGAAGATGCCTATTATATTCAAGATGCCTTTATTCAATTAGATTTAATGCTACAAAAGTCCTTTTTTAATAAAAAAATATTAGCTAGGATTTACCTCAATGATGTGTTTAAGACAATGAATTCAGGTGCGGTGCGACCCTTTGATAATTTTAGAACGGTTCGGAAAGAAAAATGGAGAAGTCAGTATCTTCGTTTTTGGGTAAGCTATGCATTTAATGGAAAGAATAAGATCAATAAGCGGAAAAATCAATCTAAGAATGATGCCCGACGGAGACTTTAAGTGTATTACAGTAAGCAGTAATTCAGTTTGCAGTTCAGGCTGACCGTGAATGATGAATTCGTATTTGACACCTTCATCCTGATAGCTATCGAGAGTCTGATACGTATACTGAAAATCAATGACTGGTAGCATACGTATCAGATAATTTGGAATTATCAGATACAGTTCAACCTATTCACCGTCAGTCTGAGTTAACAATATCAGTCATACTGCAAACTGTAATACTGTCTACTGAATTACTGCTTACTGTAATTTCATCATCAAATCACTATAAGATACCTCAATTAAATCGCTGGTTTGAATGGCAAAAAGCTCCATATAATAAGCACATTGGTCTTTTAATTTATCTATGCCAATAGTACCCGTTTCATCAATCGCTTCAATTTCCACAAAAGCCCCTAAGTTTTTGACTTCATCTAAATGAAATTTTACATTTTCAATAAAGTAAATACCTCGTTTCTTATCGACTACCGTTAGTATGCCCATTGCAGCAGCTAAAACGACCTTTAAGTCGGACTTGGGAGGCAACCGACGATAAGTAACTTCCGAATTCTTAGGCCCTGCTTGATTTGGGCGATTATAGTGAATAAGGGTATTTTCTATATTCCCTTCTCGTAATTTAAGTCGCCCAATGGGTGCTTTAAAATAAGTATCGATTTGGTGATCTATCCCTTTAAAATCTGCTTGATTCGCTAAAAGAATGGTGCTTATTTTTTCAGCATTGGTACATTTTGCTTTTATTTCTATGATGTTGACTGGCATTGGACGTTAAGTTTGTTTGCCACAAAAAAGAGAAATTTAGGGGTAAATCCAAATCTCTCTTTTTTATAGTAAAGTATTTATGTGCTTAAATTACTTGGGGTTGTATAAAAAGTCTTCATTTACAAAAAAACATCACCGGAACTTTATAAAAGTATCGTCAATTATTTCTTTTTCTTCTTCTTAAAATCTCCATTTTTCCAAGAATTAATAAATTTACCCCAAGAAATTGGATTAAAGATATTCATTGGTGGCACTTGTCCGTAATGGTAATAATTAGACGCTTGTTCTTTTAAGTAGTAACTAGCATTTTCTCGACCGTCTTTGACTACAGTTGCTCGTGCCTTAGCTAAAACATCCTCTGCTACATTTTCTCTGGCTCTTGTTTGCAGATCGCTAGTAACGTCCATTGCTAAGAATTCTAACTTAAAATGCTCTCTACTAGGCCAAGGAAAAACCACCGTTTCAGGTAAATTAAAAGTATCTTGGGTCATCATCTGCACAATAGAATAACGATTATCTTCTAAGGAATCGGGTACGACAAATTCTACCGTCTTATAGCCAATGGTAGAAAAAACTACCGTTTCTCCCTTTCTAGCGACAATGGTAAAGTATCCTTTAAAATCCGTATAATCCCCTCTACCTGGATCTTCTTCTATGAAAACATTCGCATAAGGAATGGGTAAGAGTTCATTTTCATTGGTACCATCCAATACCAATCCAGATAATTGTACTAAATCCTTATTCTTGTCTTGTTGTTGTTGTTGTGCTAAGACATCCTGACTAACCAGGCTCATAAAGGCTATTCCTAAAACAAAATATTTCCACATAACTTAGTTAATTTTCAATTTTCAATTTTCAATTCACAATTTTCAAATCACTCCTACCCCCAAAGCTACAAAAAGGAAACGCTTTTTAAAACCTGCTGTACTTTAGTTTGGAAGGTATTAACAAAGATTTAACCTCTAAATAGAGTTGTCAAGCCTACAACCGAGCAAGTCTACTATTAACTCAAACAGATCGGTACAGTATGTGTTCTAAGATACGCTCATAAACTTTTACTGGAAAGTTTTAAAAAGATTAAATGAGTAGCATTAATATTTAGTTATCGAGATTTAGGGGCAATTTTCACTATAATGGAACACAATCAAATTAAATAGCCCTGCTAGTAGTAATAAGTATTTCCCTTTACACAAAAAAATGAAATACATCCGCTCAAAAATATTTAAAAGCATTATTATTGCAGCCTAAATAGCCAATTAATTTATTTTTATCAAAATAACAATTCAATGAAAAATATATATCATTTATCCTTTTTTGCTATCCTCTTGTTAACATTAGCCTGCAAAAAAGAAGATCGGGTTTGTGTTAAATCCGATTTTATTGGGGAGTTTGTTGGAACGACTGTTTGCAAAAGTGAACTTGGTGCTACTGGAGCCCCTGTAGCTACCATTATAAGAGTCGCTAATGGTCCTACCGAAAATGAATTGACGGTAACCATCGATAATTTTACTGTTCAAGTAAATATTGATGGTTGTAACATATTGGGTACTGATCAAAACGCAGATGTAGACGTCACTTTTTCGGGTAGCCTGAATGGGGATAAACTAAAAGTAAAATTAGAAGGTACTGCTTTTAATACCGTCTTAGATTGTGAATCAGAAGGAGAGAAAAGTTAAAATATTGGAGTAGTAATTTAGCTATAAAAAAGTTAGCAGCACAGTAGATCTTTAACAGTTTAATCTGTATTATTGCGATGTTACCGTGTTGCCTTGTTCTCGAGAAAACATGGCAACAACGCAACACGGCAACCTTAAATTAACAAGTACTTGAAGTTCTGGAAGTACGCTCCATTTCCTTTACTTTCCCTTAAAATTAGCCCGTCGTTTCTCCACAAATGCACTAGCGCCCTCCACGAAATCCTCACTCCCTGTCAATGCACCAAAACTATTAATTTCCGTCTCAAAACCATTGACACAATCTGTAAAGTAAGCATTCGTGCATTCGATGACTTTTGCAATCGCAATCGGTGCTTTTTTTGCAATTTTAGAAATAATCTCTTTCGCTTTGTTCACCTCCTCCCCTGCTGGTACTACGTGATTGGCTAAGCCTAAAGCCTTGGCCTCTTCCGCACCAATCATATCAGCCGTCATGGCCAATTCCATTGCTTTTCCTTTGCCAACATGCTGAATCAATCTTTGTGTTCCGCCATAACCTGGAATGATTCCTAAATTAACTTCAGGTTGTCCAAATCTAGCTTTTTCCCCTGCAATTCGCATATGACATGCCATCGCCAATTCACAACCGCCACCTAAAGCAAAACCATTGACCGCAGCAATAACTGGTTTTGGAAATCGCTCAATCATAAACATAATATCATTCCCTCGTCTAGATAATCGGCTACCTGCTTCAGCATTCATGCCTAAAAACTCTTTAATATCCGCTCCAGCGACAAAAGCCTTTTCGCCCGCGCCAGTTATCACAATCCCTTTGATAGTCAATTCTTTAGGCGCTTCATCTTCGCCAAAAAAGTAAGCCAGTTCGTCCATCGTCTGCTTATTTAAAGCATTCAAAGCCTTTGGTCTGTTTAAAGTAACGACTAAGATATTATCTTCGTTTTTGATGGCTAAATTCTGATATTCCATTTATTTTCTATTTTTTTATAAATTATTGAGCGCAAAGGTCGGTATTTCTGTTTATTTGTACGAATGCTTTTTAAATTAATGTTAAGATCTCCGCATTTTATATACCAATCAAGAATTATTTTGTCGTTATAGCATTATCACACATTATTTCATAATTTGCCCCCAATTATACTGTAACCAGTAAAAATAGCCAATCCATGAAAAAATTAATCCTATGGGCCTTATGTTTTCCCATTGCCTTAGTGGCACAAAACAACCAATTATATACCATTCAAATCGGAACTTACGTCAATCCTAAAGCAGCCGATTTTGCCCCCTTACAATCTTTAGGCTATTTATATGCAGAGCCTTTTGAAGGAAATTTCTCCAAGGTATTTTTAGGTGAATTTTTGAATCCAACAGCCGCTAACAACACGCTTTATGCCGTTAAAAATAGTGGCTATGGCGCTTTTCTTGCACAGAAATCAATTGCCAAAAAACCAGAAGCAATTGTTGTACAATTGACCACCAAAAGGACGGATCAAATAATTGATTGGGCTTCTTTAAGTACAATTGGTAAATTGTATACGGTATTGACCGATCCCAATCGAATTAAGCTTGTAACGGGCCCTTTTGCAACGATTGGTCTGGCAAGAAAAAGGGTGGTAGAAATGCAGCAATTAGGATTTCAGGATGCCTTTGTTAAAACCATTAATATAGGCTTATTACACGAAGTGGGTGATTTTGAGACGGGCATCACAATGACACCAAATAAAGGCGATTTAAATGCCGCTGTAGACGTGATTATCAACGATAAGAACCTACCCGCATCTTATGGCCAATATTCCACCAAAATCATAACAGCTCAAAATGTATTAGAGCATACTGCTAACAAATCTGTTCCAATTATTCGTCCACTCATTAAACGGACAGCTGCTTTGGATTTGCAAAAAGTCCTTAAAAAAGCCGCTTATTTTAATGGAAGTTTAGATGGCTTTTATGGAAAAGCTACGGAAGCAGGCTATCAAAATTTTGTCACTAATGATTTTCAATATAAAAAATATGCCTATTTAGTCAATTATTTTACGGCTCAAAAAGTGAATCCAGCCGCTACAGGTTTACAGCTATCCCTCAATAGTTTATTAACCAATCCACCAAATAGTCTTCAACAATTGAATGCTTCTCCAATACCTTTAGCTAAAGCATATCGTGCCTATTGGTTATTGGCAAATAATGGGAATTTGACCGAAATTAATCAGTTGATGAATGGAGCCATTCGAGAAACGTTTGCCGACAAGAAAATTAAAAATGCGCCACCTTTCGATTTTAATGCCACCTATTCTTACGAGGATATAACGCAGTTTATTTTACATTTGCGCTATTTACATGCTGCGCCTAAAAATGCAGCTTACGCCATTCCATGTTGGTTATTTGAACAACATCCAACAGCAACTTATGCCGCTTTTACTTCAAAAAGTAAATTTGCTTCTTTTACCAATACTAAAATTGACGCATGTACTAATTTTGATGAATGGCCGGCTATTCAAATGTTACAAACCATGCTTGCTGATATAGCACATGCTACTATTACCAACGAACAAGCCGCTAAAACTGCTAGTCTGCAAGCCGCTAGAAACTTTCTATACTTATTCCCAGCTAAATTAAGTCCAGCACAGAAAAAAGCAACCGATCAGTGGCTAATTGATTTTTGGAAGCAATTGGAAGCTAGTGGAGAAAGTTATCCTGTCTTGGGTAAAAATTTAACGACTTTAAAAATACTATTCTTTCAATCTCAAGTTTTGTTAGAAGACTATTTTATGAATAAGGAGTTTACGCCAGATGCAGCGGAAGGATTGGCTTTGAGTGTATTGAAAACTTATGTGGATGTGCCTTTGGCGGTTTATGGGCAGTAATACGGGTTGCGAGTTGCGGGTTAAAGAGGAGCAATATTTGATTATAAAATAGTCAAGATTAAATTGAAAGAGCTTCCAGAACTTGAAGTTCTGGAAGCTCTACTTTTTTACAATAAAGGCTAATTAATTCGAATGAATTGAAATAAGATCGTATTCAACTCGCAACACGTAACCCGCAACTCGCTTTTACCTATTCAAATACATCGTAATTTTCTTAAATAAATCATCGGGTACAAAAGGTTTTAGGACACAATCATCCATCCCAAATTCCGCAAATTTATTATCTCGTGCTAAGTGGGCATGAGCGGTCATCGCTAAAATAGGTAGATTCGCTATTTTTTCTGGCATTTCTTCACGAATGTATTTTGCCGTTTCGTAACCATCCATAACAGGCATTTGTATATCTAGTAAAATGATATCGAATTCCTGCTTTTCTAGCTTTTCAATGGCAATTTTTCCATTTCCTGCTATTTGCAATTTCATATTTTTCCACTTTCGAGTCAACGTCTTTTTGGCAACTAGCTGATTCATTTTATGATCTTCTACTAATAATAAGCTAAAAGTAGCATTTTCATCAATGATGATTTCTGCTGCCCCATCATTATTATCTGCTTCCGTCTCCACCTTCCCAATTTCAAAAATTAAATCAAAGAAGAATTTAGACCCTACCCCAAATTCACTAGTAGCGTTAATTTTACCGCCTTGTTGTTCAACGATATTCTTACAAATAGACAGGCCCAAACCAGTTCCTTCAAATATTCGATCTTTGGATCGTATTCTGGTGAAAGATTCAAAGACTGCTTCAATTTTTCCTTCAGCAATACCAATTCCAGAATCTTCTACTAAAAACTGTAATTGCGCACCGTCTGCAATATCATATAGTTTTTTGACATAAATTTTCACAAAACCATCATCCGTAAATTTAATGGCATTCCCTACCAAATTGTATAAGACTTGGTTTAAGCGCAACTTATCCCCTACTAGAAACTGAGGAATGTCCGCTCCATAAATGACTTCAAAATAAAGGTCTTTTTCTTGGGCTTTATACTGCATTACATTGACTAGATTATCTAGTAATTCATACAAATCAAAGTTGTCATTTTCAAAAACGATTTTTTGGTTCTGCATGGCAGAAATTTCCAAAATATCATTGACTATACCCAATAAAATTTCTGACGATTGTTTGATAGAAGAAACTAAATTTAATTCTTCTCCTGCTAATCCCATATCAATCAAAATGTTACTCATACCCAAGATTGCATTCATGGGTGTTCTCATTTCGTGACTAATACTGGCAATAAATTGCTCCTTCATTTTAGCAGACTGAGCGGATAAATCTCTTGCTTTACGCAATTTATCTGCTTGAATGCGTTCTGTTATGTCTCTAACAATACAATTATACCCAACAAAATCTTCATCTACTAAAAGGTTCGCCGTCAATAAGCAAGTTCTAACATCTCCTCGTTTATTGGCGATCTGAATAGGAAAATCTTTGATAGATTTTTTAACCTTTAGTTTTAATAAAAACTCATTTTTTTGTTCTGGTGTATAATAAGATTCATGTAGGTCTTTTAATTGGTATAACTCCTCAGAAGTATAACCAAATAATTCACCAGTAGCTTGATTAAAATCAATAAATTTCCCTTCAAAAGTACAGATATAGATGGCATCTTTTGATTGCGTAAATATTTCTTGATACCGTTCCTTACTTTTGATTAAACCATCCTCGGCACGTTTACGCTCGGTAATATCTTGGACAATTCCTTGTACTTCATGCCCGTTTTCTCCAGATTTCTTTTTGGTACAAAGCAAAAACATGTGCCGATCTCCTACATTCGGCACTTTTATCGTTACATCCTTTTTAACTTCTCCTACGGCTAAGGTCTCTTGATGTATTTTATTAAAAAAGTAAAAGGGGTTATTTTCGTCTTGAAGGTCGTTATATTTAAAATTAGTCGTAGTAGGTAAGCCAAATATTCGGTACAATTCATCGGAAGCCGTAAAAAGTCTTTCCCCTTGCGAGCATTCCCAATGACCAATATGGGCAATACTTTGCGTCAGCTCCAATCGTTTAATTACTTTGTTCCGTTCAATTGAAAACCGAAGCGACTTAGCTAATAATTCCGTATCGAAAGCGCCTTTTACTAGAAAGTCTTGTGCGCCTGCACGAACTGCATTTAGGCCGATGCTTTTATCTGCTAAACCCGTTAAAACAATTACGTTATTATTAGGAAAGCGATCTAATAGTTGTTCTAAAGTTTCAAACCCTTGACTATCAGGCAAGTACAAATCCAACAAAATGGCACCAAATTCTTCCCCTTCGGCTAACAATTCCATGCCTGCCGCCAAACTCGTTTTATTGATGATATCACATTGTACTAAATCTGATTCTTCTAACAATATTTCAACCAATCGAGCATCCCCCGGATTATCCTCAATTAAAAGTATTTTATCTCTGCTGACGGTGTCTGCGTGTGTAATGGTGTAGTCTTCTATATGTGTCATTATTACAAAGTTACGAGGTGGAGACTTAGTCAACCCATATTCAAGAAATTTTAAAATAGCCCGTCAAGTATATCGAAGGTAAAAATAGTTGACATTTTTAAATTTATAATTGAAAATAATAAATTTGAAATTAAAAAGTAGAAGTACTGTGAATTTAATAGACTTTATTCGGCGAAAGGCAAAGGGCTAATGGCGAGAGGGCTGCCAATCGAATAATTTCAGAATAAACACTAATACTATCAGTTCTTTTCTACATTTAGATCTTCAATTTAAGTCAATGGAAATATCAATTAAGCTAATAAACTTGTTAATAGTATCTACCTACTTAATTAAGAATAGGCTAACTTAGGGGGGAACTTAACGATTGAAAACCAGTAGTCTTGAATTTGCTGAATAGCATCTAAAAACTCTATAAATTCTACGGGTTTCTGTACAAAGCTGCTAACGTGTAATTGATAGCTTTTTAAAATATCTTCTTCCGAAGTCGAAGTAGTCAACATAATGACCGGAATAATTTTTAGTGCATCATCTTGCTTAATCATTTCTAATAACTCCAATCCTGTTACTTTTGGCATATTAATATCCAAGAGTATTAAATCCGGAGTAGGTGCATCTTCATATTCCCCCATTTTTTTTAAAAATTCGTAGCCTTCCTGTCCATCTCTACAAACATTGATTTCGTTTGCGAGCCTAGCATCAGAAAAGGCTTTTTTGATTAGCACAACGTCGCCTTCATTGTCCTCAACCAACAAGATTTGAATCGAGTGGTACATATTTCTCATTTATTAAGCTTTTACTTATGGTAAAATAAAATATAGTTCCTTCATTTAAAGTGGATTCAAACCAAATTTTACCACCATGTCTGGCAATAATTTTTTTACAAAGCGCTAATCCTATGCCAGTCCCCTCATAATCTTCTCTTCGATGCAGTCGTTTGAATATTTCAAAAACTTTTGTTTCGTAGCGTTTATCAATTCCTATCCCATTGTCTTTAACAAAAAATACTAGCTCTTTAGCTTTATCCTCGTATCCAATTATTACCTCTGGATTTTCTGAATTGAATTTAAGTGCATTGGTAATCAAATTATAAAATACCATTCCAATTTGATCTGGTTCACAATAAACCTCCTTAGGCATATCTAAAACCTCCACTTTGGCCTTCGTTTCTTCAATTTTTTGCTTTAATCCAAATAACTTAGCCTCTACTATTCTATCTAGTTTAATCGTCCGCAATTCAGATTCTTTTCTACCGACTCTAGAATATTTTAACAAATTTTGAATCAGCTTAGACATTCTATTCACACCATCTACTATATATCGAATAAACTCTTTGCCCTCTTCGTCAATTTTGTCTTGATATTGTCTTTCTAATAATTGTACAAAATTACCGACCATTCGCAATGGTTCTTGCAAATCGTGAGAAGCGATATAGGCAAATTGCTCTAAATCTTGATTAGATCGACGCAATTCCAAATTGGATTGCTGCAAATCAACCGTACGTACTTTTACCTCTTGCTCTAATTTTTCGTTGAGCAATTTCATTTCAATAATTAAATCTTTAATTTTTTCTTCTTGTAATTTTTGTTCATTTACATCTTCCAGCATGATAATTTCCCCAACCTTTTCCCCATTTGTATCTCTCAAAGTAGAAATATTGAGATTCCCCCAAAATTCTTCTCCAGATTTATGTTTATACTTATTGAGTAAGCTAAAATAATCCTTTCCTTTTTCAGCAAAAGATCTAAATTCCTCTATATGATTCTCTAAATAATCTGGACTGCAAATATCCTCCAATTCCAGTTCGCTCATTTCAGTTTGGGTATACCCAAACATATCGCAAAATTTCTGATTAACATTATAAAAAGGCTTTTCGGCAGCATCAAGTATGGCAATACCTAAGGGGCTATCTTCAAAGAAACTTCTAAACCTACTTTCACTTGCTGCTAATTTTTCATCTGCAATATGTTTCGAAGTAACATCTCTATAATTATAAACTCGTCCAACAATTCTACCTTCAAAAATTTGAGGTTGTGTATGACTTTCTATAATCCTTCCATCCAATAAATGAACTACATGAAAGGTATCTATAGATGGATCTTTTTCAATAGTGGCCAACCCTATTAATATTTCCTCTTTATTAACTAGCTTTTCTAAATTAGATTTGACAACTTTTTTGATACTTCCTGATTGCAAAACACCTTTAAATCCCCACATTTCCATATACTTCTTGTTATAGCCCGTAATCTTTCCCTTCGTATTAAGGATTAAAGTGGCGTCTTTATTAGCATTTAAAGCCGCATCCTTCAACGAGATTGCTTTAGCTAAATCTCTTTCTCGATTTTTTCTATACTCAAAAGATACATAGATGATTAGGTAATTGGCAGTCAATGCAATGAAGATAATACTTAAGGTAATAACTATTGGAAACTGTTGGGTTTGAGTAGTTGAGGATGCTTGCGAAAGTATAGCAAACGCAACAATATTTAAAGAAGTAAATAATAAATGCCCTATTTGTGTTTTTCTATCATCGTCATGCAAATAAATTAATAGAAAAGTAATAGTTCCATAAATCAAATAGTTCGCATAGAGGACAGGTCTTTGCATAGCTGCAAAGGTAATAGCCAATGGAATAATGACACTTGCAATGTGCCATCCTAATTTAGGCTTATTCCAATAACTTAAAACGGGCAAAAGCAAGAAAATCGCAAATGGAATAAAAGGCCCCAAGAATGCTATTCGATGATAACCTGCAAAAATTCTTAGCAAAAAAGAAACAAAGAAACCCAGCGCACAAAATAAATAGACCAGATTCATTAGCCTAATCTTGGTATTTTCTTGCGTGCTTAACACATCAGAAGTGCCCAAGGTAGCATATTTTTCCCAGTACTTTTTTATTAGATTGGTCATGCCTTTTAGATAATTAAACGGATTGGTTTACTAAAATCCGTAAGAAATTTTGCGCTACTCTATACAATTTATAAATTGCTTAAAAGCTCATTTATTTCAACATTGATTTATTGAAGCAAAAATTAATTAAGAAAAATTATGATGTAATTTAAAGATACAGGGGGAGTAAAAATAAGGGAGGGAAATTTATATTTACCTTTATACTATTGCAAAAAAAATACCAAAGGTTACACTTTTTGAAAAATTCCAATTAAATCTAAAAATAAAAGGGATACTATTCTAGCATAGTTTTTGCAATATGATTTCTAATTCCCTTTTACATCCCCTTCCCTAACGACAAACTACTTATAGCGTAAATAGCCCATTTATCATTAATTACGCTAAAATTATTTCTTCTAAGTTCCTCCACAACCTAGTAGTATATGCAATCAAAAATAATTCTAACTAAATCATTAGAAACATTAAATCAGCAAATTCAGCTAACTATTCAAGATGAATTTCAACCTACTTTAGCCATTATTTTTGCTTCTGACGCCATAGATTTAAATGAACTCCGCCTATTATTCAATCAAAGAAATATTCAAATAATCGGAGCTTCCACATCGGGAGAAATCGGAAATACAACTATTCAACGAGCCGGCATTTCCATTTTATTGTTAGACATGCCAGCATCCTATTTTCAAATTTATCAACAAGAAGCGAACTATGACACTTCCCAAAAGGTAGGAGCACAAATAGCATTGACCGCTAAAACTTATTTTAAAAACCCTGCTTTTCTTTTAGTTTTTTCCATGAATATTTGCGGAGAAACCCTAATAAAAGGTATTTCAGATACACTAAAAGGCTATCCATCCATTTTCGGAGGAATGGCAGGAGATGATATGCGAATGAAAGCCTCTTCTACTTTTTCCAATCTACAGGTTAATCAAAATTCAGCGACCGTTTTGATCATAGATAATGATAAAATAGCAATAGAAGGCATGGCTTTATCTGGTTGGCAACCAATTGGTTTAGAAAATACCATTACAAAAGCGACCAATAATATTATTTATGAGATAAATGAAGAACCTGCGCTTAATGTAGTCAAACGATACTTTGGAGATTATTTTGCCAATTCTTTAGACGAAGATTCCTTACCTTTAGGCATCGCTCAATATCCCTTACAAATTATTCGAAAAGACGCTTATGTCTTAAGGGCAGCCCTAGATGCGAATGAAGCGGATGGTTCGCTCTTGATGGCAGGTCCCGTAACCACAGGCGATACTTTCCGCTTTTCTATTGCTCCTGGTTTTGAAGTGATTGAGGAAACCATTCAAGGGTTTAAAGATTTCGCCAAAGAAAAGCCCGAAGCAGATGCTTTGTTAATGTTTTCCTGTGTAGCTAGACATATGTCTTTAGGGCCAATGATTGAGGAAGAAATTGAAGGTATTTACAACGTGTGGAAAAAACCTATGGCAGGTTTTTTCACTTATGGAGAAGTTGGTCAACAACGTACAGGAAGTGCTCATTTTTATAATGAAACTTGTAGCTTAGTCCTGTTAAAAGAGCGGTAATTCCAAAGTTATTACCATAATAATTGCTAAATTGTTTTATTGTTAAATTAATCTATTACATGTCAAAATACACCCTTCTATTAAAACAATTGGAAGAAAGTTTGCTGCCTCATCTCAAGGAAGAAGCCGCTAAAACTATATTGGCAGAACACTTAACAAAATTAGAAAAAGCATTTAAGAAAAATGAATTTAAGTTAAAAAGAACCATTCAAGACAAACAAATAACTAAACAAATTTTAGAACATACCATCACAGAATTAGAAATTCAAAGTGAGAACTTAAAGCATCAAAAAGTCTTAACTGAAGAACAAACCGCTTTTAAAGAACAATTATTTGCCAATGTAAGTCATGAATTGCGAACGCCTTTACATGGTATTTTAGGGATGAGTCATTTATTAGAAGATTCTCCTTTGAATGAAGAACAGCGTGGTTATACTGCAATCATTAGAAGTTCTGCTGATAATTTATTAGTCATCATCAATGACTTACTAAATTTATCTAAAATTAATGCAGGAAAAACGCTGCTACTCAATGAACCCTTCTCCTTTGAACATTTATTAAATGATTTAAAAGGGGTCTTAGCTTTTAAAGCAAAAGGGAAAGGCTTAGATCTTATCTTCAATTCGCCTCCCAACATGCCAAGTTTCTTAAAGGGAGATCGCACTAGGTTGTATCAAATTTTGCTCAATCTATTAAACAATGCCATTAAATTTACGGAAAAAGGTCATGTTGCTTTAAATGTTTATGTCCTTAGAAAAAATAAAACTACGATTAATTGTCAATTTGAGATAAAAGATACTGGGGTTGGCATAGATAATGGTCAGTTAACTAAGGTATTTAATAATTTTACGCAATTAAATAATAAAAAGGTCAATAGTTTGGAAGGTGTCGGCTTAGGGCTGAATATTGTCAAGCAGTTAATTCGATTAATGAAGGGCAAAATAAAGCTTAATAGTAAAGTTGGACAAGGCAGTATTTTTTCCGTCAATCTATCCTTTGATATACCTTCAACTGTTGAATTAAAAAACCTAACCACCCAAGTATCTACCTCCTCCATTCCAGCAAATTGGCAGCACAAGAAGATTTTATTAATAGAAGATAATGAAGCCAATTTAGTCTACGCACAAAATTTATTTGCTAGTGGTCAAGTTAATTTAGATATCGCCAAAAATTTAACCGTAGCTTATCAGAAAATTAATCAACAACTGTACGATTGCATTTTATCGGATGTTAAATTACCCGATGGAAACGGTTTTGAATTAATTGCTAAGCTTAGAAGTGATCATAGTGCCATTAATCAAAGAAGCCCTATCATTATCTTGACGGCAAGTGCCAATGAAAAAGAAGCCAATTATGCTAAAAAATTGAATGTACAAAGTTATATAGGGAAACCTTTTCCCCCACAACTTTTAATTAGGGAAATGAAAAAAGTCTTTAATCAACACGAGGAAATAGTGTCTAATTCAAAAGCAAGTTTTCAGCAAACTAAAAGCGCATCCAGTAATGCTGACACCTCCTATTTTGCCCATATTGAAAAGAGTTTTAAGAACAGACCTAAGCTACAAATTGAAATGTTTGATATATTCTTAGATCAGCTACCATTAGCCATTGAACAAATGGGAAAGGGCTTAGCAGAAAACGACTTAAAAGTTTTTCACTACGATGCGCATCGAATCAAATCAACCATCAATATTATCGGTTTACCCAAACTAAAACCGCTCATTACCAAAATGGACGAGTACTGCTATAAAAAAATAAATTTAGAGCAACTTCCTGAATTATATGCACAATTTAAGGTGCAAGCAGCCGAAGATACACAGATAATTCTGGCTCGGAAAGAAGCGCTTTTGGTTGCTTCTTAGCTACACCCATCTTGCGTACCTACGGCATAAAATCTATAATATATAATATGGGAAAATTACAACCCTATCCATTTTGCGTACCTAGGGCACGAAGAAAGGTATCCGTTTTTGATTCGATTATTCATTAATGTTTATGCTGAAATTATTCGTATGCCACCCTTTGCCCTTCGCCGAATGACCTCTACTACTTAAAAGTCAATCGCTCGCCTTTCTTATCTTCAAAAAATTGTCCGTCTTGATAAGCTAAGTGTCCACTTACAATGGTATGGCTGACTTTACCTTTTAGAAATTTATTCTCAAAAGGAGACCAACCACATTTATAATGGATATTTTTCTTCATGACCTTCCATTTTTTATTAACATCCACCACCGCTAAATCTGCCCAATAACCTTCTCTGACATATCCTCTATCTTCTACTTTAAAACAGATAGCTGGTGCGTGACACATTTTTTCAACAATACGCTCTAAACTGATCTTTCCTTTATGATAAAAACCAAGCATCATTTGTAAGGAATGTTGTACGGTAGGGACACCACCTGGGGATTTAAAGTACTCCTTACCTTTCTCTTCCCAAGTATGCGGTGCATGATCCGTTGCAATAATATCTAAGCGATTATCCAATAAAGCAGGCAGTAAGGCCGCTTGGTGTTTTCGTTCCTTTATGGCAGGGTTACACTTAATCAAATTACCCAATTTTTCGTAATCTTTGCTATTAAAATGTAAATGGTGAACACATACCTCCGCCGTAATTCTTTTCTCTGCTAGTGGAATATCATTTCTAAATAAATCCAATTCTTCTTTGGTAGAAATATGTAGAATATGTAATCTAGTATTATGCTTTTTTGCCAAATTTACCGCAAAAGAAGAGGACTTATAACAACCTTCCACATTCCGAATAATGGGATGTAACCGAGCATGTCCATTCTCTCCATATTTTTCCTTGAAGGCTGCATTATTAGCCCGAATCGTTGCCTCATCTTCACAATGAGTCGCAATTAACATCGGTACATTTTTAAATAAGCCATCCAAGGTTTTTTCATTATCTACCAGCATGTTTCCAGTAGAAGACCCCATAAATATTTTAACACCACAGACATTCTGTGCATTCGTTTTTAATACTTCTGTTAAATTATCATTGGAGGCACCCATAAAAAAGGAATAATTCGCCAATGATCTCCTAGCGCCAATTGCATATTTATCGGCCAATAATTCTTGAGTCAAGGTATTGGGTACGGTATTGGGCATTTCCATAAAAGAGGTCGTTCCTCCTGCAACTGCTGCTCTTGGTTCGGTATATAAATCCGATTTATGCGTCAGCCCTGGTTCTCTAAAATGCACTTGGTCGTCAATGATACCAGGGATGCAATGTTTTCCATTACCAGCTATTTCTATCGTCGCCTTTTTATCAATACTCCCAGCTATTTTTTCAATCCGACCATTTTTAATAAAAATATCGGCGGTCGTAATTGTTCCTTCATTAACTATTTGAACTTCTTTTATTAAGATTGTTTTGGACATTATTATTTTTCTTTTTAGTAATTTTTTTTTAAAATCCGTGCCGTAGATACGAAAGATAGATAGCAGCAAAATTACAATTATTTTACCATCATTTTTTGCGTAACAGATTGACCATTTTTCAATAATTTGACCTGATACGTACCTTTAACTAAATAAAATTGCTCATTGTCTTTGGCAGCTTTTATGGTTGTTTTTTCAGCATCTTTTTTAATTTCCACATTTAAGTTTTTTTCGAGTACCCTTACGCCTTTTTCCGCTAAGGTCAAATCATAAGCTGCATAATTTAAACCCTTAGTGGCTGCCATCGTCATAGACTTTAAGGTGATGCCATCTTCAGTTTGAATATTGATGGTAACTGCTCCAGCATCCTTCACATAGAAAGGGATTTGTATTTTTGGCTCATTCATTTTACTCCACTTACTTCGGCGAGTCCCCCAACGGCTACTTTTTTTAATTTCATTGATATTAAAAGCATGAATTTCACTAGCTAAAACGGTAGGGCTCAATGCTTGTAAATGCGCTACATCGGCTACGTAAATGGATCGTCCATGTGTCCCGACCACCATCTCATTAGCGGTTGGATGAATCACGATGTCATGCACCGCTACTGCTGGTAATTCCTTGTCCATCAACATATAAGAAGCGCCTTTGTCCAAAGAGACATACAATCCATTATCTGTTCCGACGTATAATAAAGCTTCGTTTTTTGCATCATCTTTTAGGGTATTGATCGGTTCAGCGGGTAAGTTGGCGCTAATAGATGTCCAAGTTTTTCCATAGTCTACTGAACGATAAAGGTAAGCATTAAAATCATCAAAACGATAGCCATTTAAAGCTGCATAAACGGTACCTTCTTCGTGGGCAGACGCCCAAATTCTAGTAACCCAAAGGTCTTTGGGTAAGCCATCGGTAATTTGCCCCCATTGATAACCACCATCTTTAGTTACATGGATTAAACCATCATCCGTTCCAACATAAATCAGTCCGAATTTTAGTGGTGATTCGTGAATCGTCGTTAAAGTAGAAAAAGCTACATCACCTTTTTTACCTCCCGTTGTTAAGTCGCCAGAAATCTCTTTAAAATCAGCGCCTTGGTTCATGGAACGGTGCAACTTATTCGATCCAAAATAGATGATATCTTGGTTATGCGTAGAAATTTGAATAGGTGATTGCCAATTCCATCTTAAGGGGCGACCTCCTAATTCGTGCTTCGGGGTAATATATTTTCGATCCCCCGTTTTAGTATTCAGTCTAAAATAATTCCCAAATTGAAAACCAGTATAAACGGTTTCATTATCTCTAGTATCAATGGCAACTTGCATTCCATCTCCCCCCATAATGGCTTTATAAGGATATTGTCCACTTCCATGCCAGCGAGTACTCGCCTTATAGGTACTTGGGCCCATCCAAACGCCATTGTCTTGTAATCCACCATAAATATTATAAGGTTCTTTTAAATCAACCGCTACAGAATAGAATTGACCAAGCGCAGGCGAATTACATTTTATCCAATGCTTGCCATCGTCGTAACTGATATTGATACCTCCATCGTTTCCTAAAATCAAGTGTCCGCTTCGGTTAGGGTTTACATAAAGAGCATGATGATCTGCGTGTACGTTATCTCCATTAATGGTCTCAAAATTAACCCCAGCATCCGCTGATTTTAGTATTTGAAAACCAAGTAAGTATATTTTGTTGACATCATCTGGCGCTACTCTAATTTGGGCAAAATAATATCCATAAGAAAAGTGTACGGCTTCTAAATATTCTTCGTGCGTTCTAGCCCAAGTTTTTCCACCATCATCAGATTGATAAACTTCCGCTCCTTTTAAAGGCGTATCGAATAATAGAGAATTGGCATCTTCTAAATATTCGACCAAGGCTACAGGCGCTATTTTATCCGCCTTCACCATTTTCTGTATTTCGGCTGCACTATATTTTTTAGGAAACCGATTGGCTTTAAGAAATTCACCTAATTTATCTTTTTCCAAGGCTAGGAAATCTGTCTTCG
Source organism: Saprospiraceae bacterium (assembly GCA_965277445.1). Taxonomy (GTDB): domain Bacteria; phylum Bacteroidota; class Bacteroidia; order Chitinophagales; family Saprospiraceae; genus JAFMDF01. The sequence goes on from CBDICY010000013.1 coordinate 3,610,723, forward strand.
ATATTGTTCTTAACACCTCTTTGGTTAGCCCTTCTTCCTTTACCTCCTCTGCTTCTTTTTCTCGACGAAAATAATTATCTAAAACGGCATAAATTCTTGATTTTCCATTATTTGGGTGAATCGTCAACCCTATTCTACCAACGCCTTCCCCATCAGGAAAGCCACTACTATCCATCGTGACTTTTGTCCAATTATCTCCCCCGTCTGCACTTTTATAAATACCAGAACCCGTTCCAGATTCCACAAAATTCCATGCTCTTCTTTCTCTATGCCAGATGCCCGTATATAAGGTATTCGCATCATTTGGATCAATGATTAAATCAACACCCCCCGCATTTTCATTCACAAATAAAGTTTGTTCCCAAGTATCTCCTCCATCCGTTGTTTTATACACTCCTCTTTCTTTATTAGGAGAATATAAATGCCCTAAAGCCGCCACCCAAACTGTATTAGGGTCACTTGGATGCTGAATAATTCGACCAATATGATGCGTTTCTGCTAAGCCTTTGTGCTGCCATGTTTTACCACCATCTTCACTTTTATACATACCAACGCCTGCATAAGAAGAACGGCTAGAGTTATTTTCTCCCGTTCCTACCCAAATAATGTCATTAGTCCAGTCAACAGCTATATCACCAATTGTCATCACAGCTTCTTTATCAAATAAGGGCATAAAAGAAGCGCCATTATTAATCGTTTTCCACAAGCCACCCGAAGCATAAGCCACATAGAAATGACTTGGATCAGTAGGCGATACCGCTACATCCACTACTCTACCACTAAATACGGTTGGTCCCACATTTTTAAATGGAATCGTATTGACAAGGGAAGTTGTTTTAAGGGCTTTTCGTTGCTCAAAAGCCTGCATTCTTTTAGCCGCAGTTGTAGCAGCGGGTTGACTTTGAGCCGTTATTAGAATAGATAGACAAAGAAAAAAAGAAAAGAATAATAGCTTTTTCATATAAAGGACATTGATTTTAATTTAATTAGCAATCAAAGCCTAAAGCTAGTATTTTTTGTAGGATTTATGAAATTTAATGTTATGGTGTTGGAGTGTTGCCTTGTTGTCGATAGAACATAGCAATATCCCAACTTTCTCAAAAAGGCATTTTACCTTCTTCCGTCATTCTAGCAGCCAATCCACTAGGGTCATCAGGCCCATGACCACCAGTTTCGTAGTCTTTACCTTTCCGCTGAATATAGCTAACGTACTCTTCCCACTTATGATAAAGATAATATAAATGACCCAATTCGTGAGAAAGCGTTACTCCATCTTCAAATAAACGCAAATGTACCGTTAATCCTTTATTACTACCTCTCAATCCAGGATAGGCATCTCTAACCGCAGGGCTACCAGAAGTGAAAACATTTTGACATTTTGAGATAATAGACAAGCCAGCAATGGTGGCATTTTTTCGTTCAGGAATGGATAAATATCGATTAGAATAGATGGCAACTTCCAAAGGCGTTCCATCTAAATTAGTTAACCCATTCATAGATTCGGCTAGCTCTGGAAAATGTTCTTTTTGTAGAATTAAAGAAATTTCTGTCGAAACCGCGGGAATAATATATTCTCTAAAATGAAAAAAATTAGCAACTAATTCGTTTCTTTTAGCATCAAATTCCCTCCAATACATTCGCTTTTCTTTGCGTGTTTCCAACTTGGATTCTTTAAAAAATGCTCTTCTCGTTGTCTCAAATTTAAGGGGTCTTCCTCTTACAATTTCCAAACATTCGCCCAAGGTTCGCAAATATTTTTCATAGTAAAATTTCAAATAAGCTATATCCCCATTTCGCATTAACTGCGCCTCAAAATAAGGATAGTATCTATTTAGAAACTGATCAATGCTCATATCTCTTTTAAGTGGCGTACCCGGTGTTTGTGCGTATTGTAAGGCTATTTCCATTTCGCGAGTAGCATCGAATTGGAGTGGTTCGTTTTCATCAATAAATTGAGGGGTGATTTCCGATACTAAATCTATCACTTTAGGATGCCTATTCAATAATTGAGCAGTTGCAGTCTGCACCAATATTCCAAAAAGAAAAAGTAAGGTGATTTTGAGTAGATGAGTTTGTAAAATGTTGTACATAAATGCGTCGAAATGGGTGAACTAAGGGTTGATTGCCTACAACATAGCCTATATTAGTCAACTCTAATTTATAAAAAACTAAATAAAATTTCCAGTTAATAGTTCAGAATTAATTCAACTATTTTAAGATTCCATCCAAAAATAGCCTTCCTTTCGGTATTCTACTAATTTAATTTTAGCTTTTTAGTCCTTTTCAACAAAACTGTCGTTGATAAAACAGTCTATTACCTGCTTTTTATTCCCACTTGTTTTTGTAGCTTTGCGCTCCAAAAGTTTAACTTAATTATTTATATGAAAGATATCATTGATTTAATTGGTCGGATTCTAATTTCCATCATTTTTCTATATGAAGCCTATGATTCCATGTTTTATTTTCAAGAAACAAAAGAAGTGATGACTTCTTATGGCGTCAACTGGAATCAAGATTTACTAATCATTGGTTCTATTCTTTGCCTAGTTTTAGGTGGGACTTTATTACTGATAGGCTATCGTCCTGGTTTCGGTTCTTTTTTGATCTTACTCTATTGGATTCCCGTTACTTTTATTGCTCATTCCTTTTGGAATGATCCACCCGAAAGCCAACGGATTGAAGCCATTTTATTCATGAAAAATCTCGCCATTATAGGCGGATTAATGCTAGTATATGTCAACGGAAGTGGTCGGTATAGTGTTCGGCGATTGTTTGCCACTACTAAGTTACCCTATAGGGATTAGCATCTATTTTTGGGTCCAAAATGGCAATCTTGAATCATAGTTCATACATCATAAATCTGTCACGTAAAAACTTGATGGATTTATGATGTGTGATTTATGGTTTTCTTGTAAAAAATACTATTTGAACATTAAAAATCAACTATTTACAAAACCTCCTCTAATTCCTAAAAAACGTCGGTACTATCCTGCAATCTAAGTTCCGCCAAAGCGTATTCAATACGATCTAGTGCCGCTTTTACAACAACCATGGAGGTCGAAAAACAGAGTCTTATATGACCAGTAGCACCAGGGCCAAACCATTTAGCCGCACCAGGGACAACGGCTACTTTAGCCTTTTTCATTAAATAATCAGTCATTGCTTCTTCGGTTAGTCCAAAAGCTTTAATATTGATAAAAAGGACATAAGTACCTTCAGGTTGGGTACAAGAGACACCATTCATTTGGTTCAAACGTTCAACGGCATAATCTCTGATTTTTTCCAAATGGGTTAAGAAACCATCTACCCAATACCAACATTTTTCATAAGCTACTGTAGCCGCAACCTGGGATAATGTAGTCACCCCTGCTGCGGTACTAGCTACTCTTGACGCTGCCACTAATTGCTGATATACTTTTTCATTCGGAGCAACGATATACCCAATCCGCATGCCTGCCAAACCAAAAGTTTTCGAGAAGCCATGAATGGTAATGGTACGTTCTGCAACCCAAGGATGCACATTAGCAATGCTATTAAAGGACGAACCAGAATAGATAATGTCTGACCAGATTTCATCATTCATAATCCATAATTTATTCTCCACCGCAACTTTGCCAATTATTTCTAATTCTTTAGCAGTAAATACTCGTCCTAAGGGATTATGTGGATTACACACGCAGATCATTTTTGTCTTTGGTGTCACCAAAGCTTCTAATTGTTCCTTATCAAAAGTATTCGTTTCCAAATTAAAAGGTAGTCGAACAATTTTTCCTCCTGCTGCTGCCACAGATTGTTGAAATAAAAAATCTACAGGATCAAAAATAATTGCCTCATCTCCAGGCGCTAAGACCATTCTTGCTACCGTAAACATACCAGAGGCTGCACCATCTATTGGTAGAATTAAATCTGCACGACAAGCTACTTTTTTCCGTTCGGTAACGACTTTAGCCGCTACTTTTTTAAAAGCAGGTAAGCCCTCTGATGGGCCATAGGAAAATACTCCAACTTTAGCATAATCTTGAATGGCCTGAGATATTTCTGGTGCAACTGGAAAATCAGGATCAGCGGCTGTTAATGGCAAGACGCCATTTGGAACAGTTGCCCATCTCAAATTAAAAGCTCTCTCTTTTAAAGCTTGGTAATTAATACTATCGTGGTCGAAGGAAGGGCCGATTCTAGGAGTATTAGCTAAATGGTTGAATCCATTTTTAATACCATTTGTAGCCGTCAATGGTGGTAGATTAGACATTATTTATGTGTTTTAGTTTTCTCATAAGCATAAAGACTAAATAATCAGAAAGAACAAATAAATTTTAACTTCAAATGCAGCTTCAAATCATCCTCAATAGGATATACTAATCTTAGATTTGAATTTGATATTTGAATTTGAACTTAAAAATTATCGACACCCCTAGTTTAAAAAAGCTATTAAAGCGCCTAATTGAATCAATTTTTTCTTCTGTACATTAATTCTCTATACTAAATAATATGTGTGTAGTCAAGCAAAATAATTATTAAATCATTCCACTTTGATGTGTAGTCTTAATTTGGGAAAAATCAAACATAAAGTACTGGTTCTCAAATAGTCAATTAAAATTCGCTTTTACAAGCCTGTACTGCCCTATTGCAAACTGTAATACTGTCTACTGTCCCTATGCTTCACTATAAATCAAAGGCATATCCATTTTTCGAACCTGCTGCATTGGGAATAAAAATTGTTCTCTAAGCTCTCTTCCTAAGTGAAAATATTCTTCCATCCTTTCCTTCCTTAGTGCAGAGTAATTTTCCAAATGAAGTGGTTCAAAGTCATCGGTCGATTTGTTCAATAATTCTGTTAAGCAAATCGCATCTTCTAAGGCAGAACTAACTCCTTGACTAGTTAAGGTCAATAGAACATGAGCAGCATCCCCTATCAACACTAGGTTTTTTCGATGGTAATTGGGTATAGGATGCATATCAGTTGTATGCCAAGTATAAGATTTTTGAAAATCCGTCTTTTCAACAAGTCTCGGAATCGGATGACACCAACTTCTAGTCAATTGAAACAATCGTCGCTTTTGTTCCATCAACGGTCGATCCAACAAGTGTGGATGTTGGCTATCATATTGAATGTACCAAACTAAATGTTGATCATCACAAGGTAACATCCCAACCGCCATCCCTCCACTCTTCCGAATGACTTTAATAAAAGTCCCTGCATATTCTTTGACTAATTCAGGCGCTTTTATTACCGATACAATTTCTCGAATTCTAACTGGAGACAACGCATAATCTGAATACACCGTTTTTCTAGTTTTAGACCAAATACCATCAGCACCAATAAATACGCTTCCTGTACAGCTAGTTCCATCTGTAAAAATTGCTTTTTCAATATTTCCGTTCGGGTCTTTTTCAAAATGGCTAAACCCTTTTTCATGTCGCACGAAATTGGCGGGTAATGCATTTGTCAATATGTCTACTAAAGCTCCTCTTCGAATCCCTAAAGCTCCTGATAATTTTTTATGGGTTTGAAACGTCCCATCAGGGCTATGCATTTGAAAATCATTAATGGTATGAGCTACTTTTAGAACCCTTTCTTTAACGCCCATTTTTTCCAAGGCTGCCAAACCATTGGGCATTAAAATAAAAGCATGTCCCTGTGCTTGATCTTTTGGGCTTTTCTCAAATAATTCAACGTTTTTCCCTGCATTTACCAGCTGAATCGCAGTCGCTAGACCAGCTACTCCGCCTCCTAGAATAATGTATTTATCCATTTGTTTGATTTGTTAGCCCCTTGTTCTCAGAGTATGTAGCCTGAAATATTTAAGCTATAATAAAAAAATATTAAGTGTGCATTGTATGGTAGGGGGCATCAAAATGGGGAGATCGTACTGCTAAGTATTAGTGGAGGTATATGGAGGGGTAAATTATTGGGAGGTGTATTAATTAAGTGATCGAATAGAATTATTATGTTGGAAAATTGTTTTATTATTATCTTAATTCATTGTTACACAGAAATATAGCAATAAAAAAAACCAACAAAAATTATCAAGTCCTATAGTCTTTTTTAACGGTAAAGAAAAAGGTGCTACCAGATTGACCATCCGATTCCACCCACATAGAACCGTGGTGCAATTGAATGACTTTTTTACAAATGGCCAAGCCAACTCCAGTTCCTTCATAATTTCCTCGGTCTAACCGATTAAATAATTTAAAGATGCGCTCTTTGTATTTGTCGTCAATACCAATTCCGTTATCTTCGACAGAAAACTGGAAGAAATCTGCTTGTTCAGTCCAATCAATTTTAATTTCAGGTACCTTTTTACAAAACTTAATCGCATTCAAAATTAAATTTTGCAGCAATTGCGTAAAGAATTGAGGATGTCCTTTGATAATTGGATAACTTGAAGGCAAAACAAAGGTTGTATTCGTTTCTTCAATTCTAAGTTTCAAATTGGCTAGTGCATCTTCCACCGCTTTTTGAGTATCAACATCCGTTATTTTTTCTTCAATCCTATCTAAATCTACCGTTACAAAAGATCGAAGTCCTGTCAGTAAATTACCCATTCGATCTGCACTATCTACAACAAATTGCATATATTCATTCCCTTTGGCGTCAAAACTGCCTGCATATTTTCGTTTTAAAATATTCGTAAAGCTGGCAATCGTCCGCAACGGTTCTTTCAAATCATGAGAGGTGATATGAGCAAATTGCTTTAATTCTTCGTTTTGAATGGTCATATCTCTCAAAATCTTTTCCCGCTCTTTTTCGGCATTGATCCGCTCCGTAATATCAATACCAAATCCAAAATTCATCTGCAATTCTCCATCAATAAAATAAGGATGCAATTTTCTTAACACATATTTAGTCGTACCATCTGCGGTGATATGTTCATCAATCCATTCTTTTTTTGTCTTGGTGCGAGCCAGTTCATTATATTGTTTATGGCGACTTTCTGCAATACTATAATCCTTTCCTCTATACCGACAAAAATCATAATCCGTTTTTCCAATCATCCATTTTCTAAATTCTGGATCTTTGATAGAATTATGATTCACAAAAAGATATTGCCACTTTGCATTTAATACCGCAAATTCTGTCGGCATTTGCATCAAGATCGTCTCATAAAAAGAAAGCTGTTTTTTTAGCTCTCTTATTTTCTGATCTTCCGATTTTTGTTCTTTAATAATAATTAAACACAAGTCATCTGCCTCCTGAAGTTCGACCAATCTTATTTCAACAGATTTAATTTCATTTTGTCTACAGACTACTTTAGTATCCCATTTTTCACTTATTCCAGCTTTTTTAAGCTGTATTTGATCTTCCCATTCATTGGGATTGCCTCCTACTAAAAAATCTGAAAAACTAGACTCTTTTAAAAAAGATAATGGATAACCAAATGCATCCAATCCAAATTGATTTGTATCCTCTACTTTGCCAGTAGAAATATTACAAATCATAATTGGCAGCTCTGCGTGCATCATAAAAAGTTGCCATGGTGATTGAATTTGGGTTTCCATAAAGTAATAGTTAATTCGTCATTTTTTAAAGTAATAAAAGATTGGTTCTTTGAACTATTCGTTTATTTAAGACAAGTAATATGATTAAAATGAATATCTAAAATTTCATCCAAAATCTCAAAAGTGAGTGGTTTACTTTTAATTCCTCTAAGAAAGTCATTGGCTTCGGCCATCTCATATTCTCTTTGATCCGCAGTAGTAGAAAGCATAACTATTGTTTTCTCTGCTATTCCACCTTCCTTAACTTGGCTAAAGGCTTCAATAAACTCCCATCCATCCATTCTAGGCATGTTAATATCTAAAAGAATTAAGTCAGGATTTATTTTTTCTTCAGTAAATGGCGTGGTTAGATATACTAATGCTTCTTCGGGGGAATTATAAATCATTATGGTATGAGCAGCTCCATGTTCTTCAATAATAATCTCATTATAGACAGTTGTTGCTCTGTCATCATCTATTAGCATGATACAAGGTACAATTCTATCCATGATTTTTTTTTGTGTTTGACTTCATAAAATGTTAGTTTTCAGTCAATTGTGTATTTGTTAAAACAGAGGAGGGAAGCTGTCAAAAGGAATCATATAGTTACAAATACTAATATATTTAAAATCAATACATTCGCACCACATAGTACCTCTCTTACTTACTATCAAATTTTCTGCCAAAAATGATTGCATTTAGGAAATGCTTTAGCCTAACATTTTAACTCCATTCTAAGCAGAATCAGTTACGTATAAAACAAGTAATTAATGTATTTGAAATGTTAATAAAACGATCAGGAACAAAAACAATCCATTCTATCGACCTCCAGCCCTCTACCTTCAACCGTCTACCAGAGTACTGATAATATACATAAAAATATGCATTATCAGCTAGTAAAAATAATAGGGAAATTAATAGTAGAAGTGATTAAAAAATAGGTAGGTGCTAAAAACAAGAAAGGCAAGATCCCATCACACCGCTCAACTTTCTACCCTTGCTTAGTTTCCTACCTGGGGGAGTTCAAAAGGAGCTGGTCGAGGAATCTCACCAGCCACAAATATACAGGTATTTTAGATATTGACAAGTGCTAAGTCAATATTTTTAACAAGATTTTTTTCTCAACCAATTAAATACTAAATACTCTAATTTAGCTAGTTTTATATTCGGAGAAAAACCGTTTTAATAAAATCAAAAAACAGTTTTTCTCAAAATATTTTAACGCACTTTTTATATCTTATTTAAAAAACTCAATTCTGAACTTAGGATAATTCCCTTTGTTTTGGCGCGCATGGCATTAATATGCTCCGATTTTCCATGTGCCTCCAGATGCGCCGCTGTTTCCCATTGCTCATAGGCATAAAACAGGTGCGGGTTCTTTAGGTCTTGATGAAAATCGTATTGAATGCAACCTGCTTCTTTTCTGGTTGGTTCGACTAGCTCTAAAAGAGCCGCTTTGGCTGGTTCTGATTGGCCTTCTGCGGCGGTTATTTTTGCTATTATTACTAGGTTTGGCATGGTTAAAATTTTATAAATCGTAAAAATCAGAAGGTATAGATTTACTATTTTCTAGTTCATCCACTCATTTTTTTAACTGAAATAACATTTCAGTATAAGATTTTATTAAAAATCTAAATAGTTGACAATAAGGCAATTAGTAAAAATTAAATATATAAAAATCGTGAAGATAAAAATAAAGGGAAATTAAATATTAGATTTCTTAAAAAAAACTTTACAAAAAGCCAACAAATTTATATTTTTGTTATAACATTAATACATATACACTACACATCTTACTCTTATTCCTTACAAACTAATCTGTCTTTTTACTTGATCGTAAACTGGCATTAATTTCTTTTGACTATGAGAATAACAAATGAAAAGAGAGTAAATGAGCAAATAGATGATGCTATAACAAAATTGGAAGCAGATTTATTAGCTGAAAAAGACCCTAGATTTAAGGCTAAAATTCAAGGGTTTATTGACTTTCTGACCAACATTCACCGATCTATTAATAGCCACTAATCTGAACTTTTAGGTAAGTAATTGCTTTAACGAGTTCAGTTCGTTCCTCTTGTTTAAAACGATTTGGAATTTTCAGTTCTAACAATTCCAATGCTTTTAAACAAGCAATTTTTTCGTTTATGTGATGCCTAAATAATTTAGAAGGATTGTCTAATTCTTCTAAATTATTTCTTGAAATAGCATCAGCTAAGGATAGAAAAACATTAACCATTTCAAAGTGAAATTTTCGCTTATGAAAAATCCCTTTTTCTATATGCTCCTTTTCCACTAATTCTGTAATTCTACTGGATAAATCAACTCTATTTTTTCTTAACCACTTTACAATATTTTTTTGCTTTTCTATCCAATCTTCGTTAGGTTGGTTATCCGATATTATTTGCTCAAGGTCATTTGCTTTTAGTTTTGCCTTTTCAAAGTCTTTGGCATCAATACTTGATATTAATTCTACTATACTTTTGGTAATTTGGTTATATCTAAAATCCATTACTTCAGTTTGTTCTGTTCCTTTAATTTTTTCTGATTGAAATCGCTTTAACTTATTGGTTATCAAAGTTACTTGGTCCAAACCATCATCATCTTGTAATACCTCATAGTGCTCATTAAGTGCTAAGAGTGCGGCATCACATTTATTTTCTGCTACTAAATTTCGTAAATAGCTTTTCAAAATGAGGGAGATAAATTCAATTAATAATAAAGCTAAATTAAGATAAAATCCTAAATTATCAAGTATATCGAAGTAGTATTTTAGTTTATCAAGAGACTAAAAACCTTAAATTAAGCTATTAGGTTAAATAAATTTTAGTATTAGACTCCCTAATCCATCTTTTTTAATTCTGTAATCACTCCTAATAAACCATTTACAATTTGGTTATTTCTTAAATTTGACTCCGAAGAATTGATTATCATTAATCGTTCTTCTTTCTTCAATTTGTTCCATTTTTGTGCTTGTTGGACTAACTCATTATACAAATCTTCTTCCTTATCTATAGAATTTTCTAATAAGTCTATTGCTTGGCTTACTTTACTTTTAGCAATTAAATTCTTAGCTTTTGTTGCAACTTCATTAGTTGCTTTTTTTTCTTCTTTTACCTCCTCATTTAAAGGTTGATTTTGATAAACATTCGTTACCTTATCTCCAATATGTATATTTCCACTAGCCGAAATAGTTGAATCTTTTATCACATTTTTACTATCTTTAATCTTAATCATTATTTTTGATTTTGTAGTTTAAAATTAGTCTTTTTTAGAATCGCCGATATGAATATTGCCACCAGCTTCTATTCGATTGCCTTTCACTATATTCTTTGCATAAATATTAATCGTTACGCTAAATAGTTCTTTTAATTTGGGATGAATCTTTTTCCCGTCTGTAGTTAATAAAGATGCCAGAATCTCCTCTGTTAATAATCCATTAGACATAGCGATAATAGAACGTTCAAATAGGTTCTGAAATTTTAATAAATGATCTAAATTTATCGCTTTATCGGTAGCTTTCGCTAACTGAATTGCTGGTTTTTCTAATAAAAATAAGACGTTTTCTTTAGTTTGGTAAATCAATTGTTCTAGTTCGGCGATACTCATATTTTCTTCCGTGTGAAATAGTACCCGAATTTCTTCCTTCTTTAAATCTCGACTAATATCCACTTGTAAAGTCCGTTGATGTAAAGTCTCAAAATAGTTAGCCAAAGCTCGACTAATGTCTTCTACCATTGTTTTATTAAAGCGAGTATAAGGAAAAACACGTTCTACCCCCGTTCGATATAATAAACAGCCTGCCCTCAATTCTATTTTATGAGCTAATTCTAATGCTTTGATTTGTTCCTTAAAGGTCGCATCAAAATTAAATAAGTTGACTTGTTCAAAAATCAACTGCCCCATCCCTTCAAAACTGTCTTTGGTCACGCCAAAATCAACAGCCGTTTCAAATAATTTCACCCCTGGTTTAGTGCCTCTAAAAAACATTTTATCTCCTATTGTGGGTTCCACTAGCTGAAGTCGTTTTCGAAATACCGTATTTTCAAAATGGGTTTCTCCTAAAAAATGGCAATTGTCAAAAGCCACCGAACTATTAAATCCTGCATCATTAAAAGCAGTAAAGTCATTGAAATAAACTTCGATAAAAGAACAAATTAAATCTTGGGCAATTTGACTAAATCCAACAAAGGAAACCGATCCACCAAAAGTAATGGAACTCATCATAATTTGATGCATTGCCACCACATTTTGAAAATCAAAGTGTTCTTCAAAAAAACAATCATTCATCACCAAATTATGGTCAAATCGGCAATCATTAATAAAAGATACCGTATCTCTAAATCTACATCGTTCTATTGTCACTACTCCTTTAAAAACCGCTTCGTCAAAATCTGCCGCTTCTTCGCATATTATATCTTGAATTAATACATCATCGTAAAATTTTGCCCCTTGCATTCGGAGGGGCTTTTTTAGATGGGCTTTGGCCAATACAATAATATTTTCTCCTTTCAAGGGGACATTGCCTTCTTCATATCCATGTATTTCTCCGTAGTCTAAACCTGTTAACCAAAATTCTCTGCAATCTATGTCTGTTATCGTTTCATCCTGCGCCATTGTCTGCAATAACTCCCAGAATTTTTCGCCGCAGTTATTGGCTCTTTTCCATGCTATATCGGTGCTGTGGAAAATGCACTTTCCTTTATCGTCTATGGGGATGGTTAATTGGTGGTCTTTTGCATAATCGGTGATGATGCAGGTTTCGGAGAGGCCGTTTATGTATGTTTTTTTGTGGTGGTGGGTACACATGGGTATTCAAATTATTTCTAATTTTAAAAAACTTATAAATTCAGAAGCCATTAGTTTTAATCTTGTTGCTTCCTTTGATTTTTTGTCAAAAAAGTTTAAGATTTTATCATAATGCTCTTTCTTCATAACAGATTTTAAATTCGATATTTCTCTGGATGCTAACGCTATTTTAGGCGAATGTAATGATTCAAAAATCAGAAAAGACGAACATGCACATCTTAGTGCAAACTCAAGTTTCTTTTGTCTAAATAAAATTCTTGACTTTAAAAGAAGAGAATGGGTTAAAATACTAGTATTATTGTTTTCAATGGCAAAATCATATGCAATTTTCAAAAAAAATTGGCTACTTTTCACATCGTTTTTATCAAAATATATAACTGCCATATTAAAAGATTCTTCGCCTATATATTTATTAATTCCATTCTCCTTTCTAATTTGGATTGATTCTAGAAACAAATTAATTCCATTTTCTTTTCCTTGTTCTATCAATAATAATCCTTTTGCCCCTAAAGTATTGGCAATTCCTACAACAAAGTTATTCTCTCTTGCTAGAATCAGAGCTTTGTCAAAATAAGTCAAAGCAGCTATATATTCTTCCTTAATTTGATAAATAAGTCCCTTTTCATAATAGACCAAACATAAATCATTTTTATCATTCTCAAACTTAAATTTTTGTTCAGCTATGTCAAAATGTTCTAAAGCTAAATTATACTTCCCAATTATATTAAAAATCAAACCTATCTGAAAAGTATTTAAACCTTCTTCTGTTGAATCACCAATATCTTCATTTACCTCAATGGCAAGTCTGTGCAAATTTATAGCAACTTTATAGTTACCTATTTCTTTATTAAGAATTGCCAATTTTCTATATAAGACTTCCATTTTGTCATTGGGAAACTCTTCTAAAAAACAAACATTCAAAAAATAAATAGCACTTTTATAATGTCCTAGATTTTCATAAAATTCCGAGATGCTAATTGCAATATCAATAGTCTCATCTACATTTGACGATTTTATATAATAATGAAAACTCTCAATTCCGTCAAGAATATCTTTTTTCCCATCATTTTTATTCAAATTATTATAATATCTCGCAATTTTTAAATTATTAGATTCTCTCTGCCTCACATTCATTTTAGTATTAGTAATCCACCTAATAGTTAAATTATGTAATTCAAAGAAGGAACCGTCAAAATAAAGTAATCCCTTTTCATTTAATTTTTTCAAGTCTCTTTCGAGTAATTTTCTATCTGTATTACTCAAAAATATTAATGGAGACAATTTGGTTTTTTTCAAAAATGTAGAAGCATTGATAATAATTTGCTTTTCTGAATCTGTTAATAGTTTCCACAACTGTTCCAAAAACAAATCATGATAAACTAGTTCATCTGCCACTTTTGGCAAAGTAGGTTCAAGCTCATTCCATCCAATTTGTGAATTCTCCAAATATTTAAGTAGTAATTCAAAAGCACGAGGGTGTCCTCCTAAATACTTAAAAATAACTTGCCTTTCGATATATCCAACCCCTCTTAATTTTTCAGTTGTATTGAATAAGCGGTAAACTTCAGGAAAAGACATTTTACCCAACTGCACAAAAGTCAACTGTAAATCTTCAATAGTATATCGACAAGTCATTAAAAATAAACAGTTATTAGGTATAATCTCCAAGATATATTGTAGACACTCTCTTAAAGATTGGTTCTTAATTCGGTGAAATTTTAGAACCTGACCACTTTCTCTACTTTTTGTTAAATTTTCTTTTACACCACCAAATAAATTATCCTCAAAATTGTCAAAAAACAAAATGGTTTTTACATCTGGGCGAGCCAAATAATTGCTTATCAATAACTGTAATTTCTCTAATGGCTGTTTATCTGAACTAATTTGAAATTTAAGCCTTTCCACTAAAGACTCTTCTTTTTTCAAGTACAAATAAGCTTCTTGCGCAATCGTTTCAATAATTTGTTGTTCTGTCAGTATCCCTCGACTAAATTGAATTAACTGGTATTGTTTATTCTGATAATTCTCTGCGAATCGTTCCCCCAAGGTCGTTTTTCCAATGCCACCCAGTCCATAAATACAAACGGGTTTTCCTTTGGCAAAATGCTGGTTTAATTGGGCTATATAGCTACGACGACCAATAAACCCATCCGAAATCGTCCGACTATATTTACTTTTTAACAAGCTACTTCTATTATAAAAATGAGCAGGAATTTCTATAACTTTAGTCGTGTCAATAAATGAACCTACATATTGATTAAGGTACAAAAAAGGCGTAAACCATTCAGATGAACGAATCGTATTTGGTTGTTTTTTTCGTTGATTGACTTCCTGTTGATATACGCTTTCTCTCGCATGAAATAAAGCAGTTGTCAGGCTTTTATTATCACAAAGATGTTCATAAAATTGAGTAGTAAAAAGAATGGCTTTAGCATCTGATATGGGATAGCGCATACCAATAATGGCAGGAATCCCACTCGTTTTAATCAAACCTCCAATAATACCTTCCTCTTCCGCCCTTGCCGTTTCACAAGCAGACAGCATCACTAATTTCAAACTAGATTTATGTTTATTCAAAACCCTTCCTAATACTTCTCCACTTACTTCTTGCGTGTTTCCGTCCAAATCTTCTAAATATAGTACCCCACTCTTTTGTTGTTCTAAATGCGCTCCATGTCCACTAATATGAACGATATGATGTTTGCCTTTAGTTAACGCTTCGTCTATATTTTCTAGCGCTGCAATATCTAAAAATTCAACCACTACTTTTCGCTGGCTCTCTAATACCGCAATGGCTTCAATTACGTTCCGCTGCTCTTTCTCCAATTCTAAAAACTTCCCATTTTCTGGCAAATCTTCGGGTAAAGCCGTAATAAATAAAATACGTAAGGGCGCAGCCACCGCTATTTTTCCTTGCATATTGAATTGTCCAATCTCTTTTTCAGTAGTGTGCGCTATGCAGAAACTATCATTCTGTAAACTCCAATATTGTCCAAATTCATTCTGTAATAATTCAAAAGGTAGGTTTAATATTTCCGACTCGCTAGAATGTATCGCTAGGACTAATCCTTTAATTTTTCTTTTATCCAATAAACCAATGAAGTCTTCACAAACTTGTTTAATGTCTCCTGTAATAATGTTTTCAAATAAGGCTTTAGCTATTCTGCCTTCTTCCAGCCATAATTCATTAGGTGATAATTGGGTAAAAAATCGATTGTTGCTACCAGTTTGGCTTCTTTTTCCCGCTGAAAATAGTTGGATACTTTCTAGAAGTAGGTCGGTTAAGGGAATTTGTACGGGTTCTTTTAAAAGTGTTTCGCCTTCGACATGCTTGGATTTTATGGCTAGAGTTGCTTGGTATTGGTGAGTTTCAATTCCTTTTGGTGCTTTTTTTTCTTTTTTTAAAATGACCTTTTCGATAGTCAGAAATAATATGGCTTGTTCAAAATCTTGGTGGATATGGTAAATTTTATCGCCGATGTGTATGTTACCATCGGCGATAAGGGTTGAGTTGTAGAGGATGTTTTTGGAATTATAGAAGTTTGTCATTAAATACAAATTATTTACTCTATTAGTTGATTTTCTAAATACTTCAGCATTTCTTTAACTCTTAATGTATGAATACTTTTGTTCCCTGTCAAATGTTCAAAAAATTCAATTGCTTTTTTACAATAATAAATAGCTGTGTTATAGTCTTCTTTGATAACAGATACAGTAGCAATTTTTTCTAAACACATTGCCCATTCTATGCTAGGCAAAAAGTCTCCTTTTTGAAATTCAAGAATGGCTTGAACTTGATACTTATCAGCTTTATCATTTTCTCCTAATCTTAAATAGACTGAAGACAGGTTCGAATAAATGATAGGTATCAATTTATGTTTTTGTTGTTTACTTTGCAGAAGTATATTCATTGCTAGCAGAAAATTTTCTTCTGCCTTAGGAAAATCACCTAGAGTCATATAAATATTAGCAAGGTTGTTTAGTGAATTACAAACTAAAAAATCATCTTTAATAAAGTGAATTTCCTTGTAATTCATTGATTTGAGAGCAACATCAATCGCATCTTCCAACCTCCCTAATTCTTGATAATATGTTGTTAAATTATCTAATAAATTGGCATAAAACCATTTCTTTTCAAGATTATTTTTTTCGATAGAATTAATAATCTCAACTGCTTTCAGCAAATAATCTAAACCTTCCAAGAGGTAGTCTTTATTCTCCTCTAAATTAGCCATTTCTTTATATGAAATAGCGAGGTTTGAGAAATAAATTACAAGATTCAAATCATCTTTATCTTTTTGAAATAGATCTAATACTTCCTTAAGAAAATCAAGTCGTTTATTAAAAGCTATTCTTGTAAAACCTGCACATCTATAAGCTTCAAATAAATTATTAGCTAAAACGCAAAGAGGTTGTTCTATTTCTAATATTTTATCTAATATGGATTGCGCTAGAGGAAGGTACTTTAAAATTTCAATTGAGTAACTTCTATTTAACTCTTTCAATTTAGTAGTAAGGTTAAGAACTAGATATAAAAAAGTAAAGAATGGGGGTTTTTCTTTATTTAAAATAACTTCCATAAGTACAGGATGTGACTCATACCCTATTTCTGTACTTCTAAGCCATCCTTTAGAAGAAAGGAAATTTAAGTCATCAATTAAACGTTCTTCTCCATTATTTGAACCATATTTTACACCAAATAATTCTTTTATTAGATCAAAAGAAAAATTCCTCGGTGGAAGAATAGAAAATTGGAGTAGTATAAAAAATTCATCCTTATTTTTAGTAAATTCTCCTAAGTCAAAAGCTAATTCCAAGCACTTAATAATGGATGTACGTGTATTTGTCTTTTCATAGTTTGGCATACTAACATTGATAGCTTTTGATATATTTATACCTTCCTTATGCAACGAGTCAAGCAATATTGACAAGTTTAATGATGGATGAGTTTGACATGTCTTAGCTAAAAGTTCAATAGTCAAAGTATGGTATCCTATAATTTCCAAAATCTCCTCAACTAAAACATCGGCTTGTTCTCTCTGATAATGCAAATAGAATAAACGTTTTGCATCAGTTGGCGATAAAAAGCCCAACTCATATTCCGTAAAACCATGCAGTTTTTCTCTGGAAGTCACCAATACTTTCCAATTGGGACGTAAAGCAATTTGGTCTAAAACCTGAGTATGCTCAATATCTTCGCCTGCATTATCTATAATCAGTAGATTTTTTTGTTGATTGTTGCCCCCTAATTGTCGCATTCGATTTAAAATCAATGCAAAAGATTGGTCTATCCATTGTTCATTTTTAGGTAAGCTTTCTAATTCGCTTCTAAGATGTAAACTATCAATTAAAGCAATATCATTTGTGAAGGCTTCTTTGATGTTAGTTGTATTATTGACCCAAGCGATATAGTTGTAGTCGTTTCTAAAATGCGAAGTAAAATATTTGGCAAGTGTAGTTTTGCCAATGCCACCGATGCCGTTGACTAAAACGACTCGGTCAGAAGTTTGTAGGGTGCTTTTTACATTTTCTAAGTCTTTATCTCGACCGATGACGTTTTCTTTCGAAATGAAAGGTAGGGTATTTAACTCTAAAGGAATTTCTTTTTGTTCACCATAAATATTGTAGGTGTCGCCTATGTGGACGTTACCCGTACTATAGATGGAGGATTGGTAAATTATGTTTTTGGAATTATAGATTTTAGCCATGAAAATACATTAAATTATCAACACATCTGTAACAAAATAAAAATTAAGACAATTCCAACAACAACAATCCCTATCTTAACATTCAAAAATAATTTAGTAAATCCCCTTAAATAACCACTTAAACCAGAAGCTACACTATCATCAGCATATTCTCTATCTAGTTTATCCGCTACATTTGTTAGATAAACAGGCTTCATATTTTTTTGAGAAACCAATATTGGCAATAAATTTTTGATAGACCGTTTTAAATTTGGTTCGTAGTTTCGCAAAGTGATTATTGCCATTACTTTACTCCATGTCGATGGCTTGATTTGTTTTATAGGCTCGACTCTTTCTGGTTGAATCTTAGGTTCAGCAGGCTCTACTTTATCTTCAGATTTCTTTTGCAGATAGTTTTCAATCGCCTCTTTTTCAGGGTTTTCGATTTTCTCTGCATACTCAATTAAGGTATCCATTGCGATTTCTTGGCCAATTGGATTATCTTCTTGTAACCAAGCAACTAATATTTTTTCAATTTCAGTAAGCGGTCGTTCTTTTTTAATCCAAACAGGCAAGTAGTACTTTTCAAACTTGAAGACTTTCTCATTCCCATCAAGTACCAATCGTTGTTTTAAATATAAATCTACCAAGACATCTATTAATTCCGGTCTTACTGAAAAATCCAACTTAGAAATCACCTTTAATATGTCTTTATTAATAGAAGAAGCATGAGTTATTAATTGTTGCTTAACAAATTTTAGGTAATGTTCATTGATAGGCACATAATTATCTCTTTCTTGTAATTCTCGAATTATTTCATAAGCTTTATTCGCATTTAAACTATTTTTATCTTCATATTTAATTCTGGCTAAAGTCTGAATGATAGTCATCACTACCCTATCTCTAAAGCTAATATAATCTCCATGACTAATCTTATTTTTATTTTTTTCGCAATAGGCTAACCATTTTGTAATTACCCCCTCCACTACTTTTGGGTAAACTTGATAAGCATCAGCCATCCCAATAGAAACAGCCTTCCTATATCTTTTTTTACGTAACATTTTAAAAAGAATAGGTTCTAATTGTTCCAAATGGTGTTGAATCAAATGAGGAATAGTAGTGTCACTCATTCTTTGCTTTACCAGTGGCGAATCGTCATCAATTAATTCCTTTAATATTGCCAAAAATTGGTCAGAAAGTTGATTAGGTGAGTCATAATTAGAAGCAAAAGCAAGGGTTAAAGCAATTGTAGATTTGATGTAATCTATTGGAGAGTTTGCAGCCTCTATTTCTTTTTTTCCAGTAAACTGACTTCTGATTAATTTAATAAATTTTCTAAAAGCATTATCTCGCTGCCACCTTCCTAACGTATCAAAAAGTTGCTTTTCTTTTTCAAATGCTTTCCACCTAGCTAATGCCTTAGCTGTTACTAATTGAATTTGAGAATTATCATTAGCAGCTAAAGTGAGCAAAGTATTTTCTACAGCAGGCAAATGTATAATACCTATATCACTTAAGGTTTCACTAATAACATTTTGGACTTTCTCTCTTCTTCTGGCTGTACCATACAATTCCCAGTTTCTATTTTTATTATCGGTTGACTCAAGAATAAGGCGTTCAAGAACAGGAAGGGCAGTTAACAACTGTCGTCGATGACTAAACCATATTGTTCTGAGAAAATCTTGTCTTTGGTTTGGAAAACGACTTAATATTATTTTGGTAGAGGCATTTAAATTTTGAATGTTAAAAAAACCGAGTAACCTATCTAAATCTGTATAATCCAAGGATAACAGTTTAGTATCTCTAACCTTCCAAGCATGATTAACGAGACTTTCTGTAGCACTAAAGAATTGGTCATCATACAAGCCATCAAAAATGGATAATGCAAGGGAAACTTCTTTATCCTTAATCGTTAAAGTTTGAAACCATTTAGAAATAATATCTATCTTATTGTTAGTAATCTTCTCAATAAGTTGTCCTACTTTTTTTTCACTAATGGTTCCTGTTTCAGTATGCAAATAGCCGCAAAATATTCTAATCTTTTCAATAGTTTTTAATTGAAAGACAACCGAAAAGACACTATGTTTTCCAACAAATCTAGTATTTCGGTCAATGTCACTTTGGTCTATTAAAAATGAGTATTTCTTTTTATTATCTCTAAATTCTCGAAGCAAAAAATTTTCTAAAACTTCATTAGCATAAATCCCATTATCAGGTATTTCTGACCAGAAATTCTTCATAATATCCTCTGGGAATTTCCAAGAATGTTTGGGTAAATCGGTAGTAATAATTAAGTAGTGGTTATTAGTGATGCATAGTTGGTTTAATCGCCGGATGTCATAATTTACATCATGGGGAGTAATTTGATTAAAGAGCAATATGGAAGGTTCTTTTTCCTCAGCAATAGAAGTGAATATTTTACTATCCTCCGCCTTATCTATCCATCGCAAAACCTTATAATCAGTATGGATTTGTTTTAACTTCCAAGCTAAATAGTGAGCAAAACTGCTTTTATCAAATTCAAAGTTCCCTCCTAAAATTAACAGCTTTTGGTGTTTAAAATGATCCAGTAGCATATCCGTAAAATTGGGTTCGGGATAGTCACATTCTTCATCTGGATTTAGATTAATTTCCGAAAAAGCTGCATTCTGAATATTGTAATAATTATCTCCTTGATGGAAATTACTGTTATCACTCACACTAACTGTAGAATCTAAAATTAAATCTTTACTGTCTTGAATAGCTATGTTGTCCATATTTTTTATTTTGACTCATAATATACCCTACCGCTTTCTACCATCACATCTTTATACCCCCATGATTGGTATCGATATTGATCTGGCTTCCATCACCATTATTGTTAATTTGTTTTTTAATTTCGGTATTCATATCACCTTGGTGAAAATTACCTCCTACAGTAATTGTACTACCAGAAATCACATTCTTACTATTCGTAATTACTACATTAGCAACAATCCCCTCCTCTTTTGCTTTATCAAATAAGACTTCTAATTCTTGCTTTAATGCCTCATTTTTCTTTAAAATCTTCTTCAAAACATATAAGACCGCATCTTCTTTTACCACATCTTCTGATAGTTCAGTCTCCTCCTCAAACTCCTCAATAAAAATAGGTTTTACCTTCTCCCACAGCGTTCCCAAAGTGGTATCAGCAGCGGCTGACACTTCTTTAGAAACTTGCTGAATGGATTTACTTTTCTTTAAAAAAGGAAGTAAACTAGAAAATGTGGTTGCTGCAATAGTCTTAATATCCATTGGTGGAATTGTTATTTGTGAATAATCGAATTGGTCAAGTAATTCAAAAGCGAAGGCGGCAGCATTGGCGACTGCTTTAGGTTGGTTTCCTTTTCCGTCGGAATGCGTTTTTCCATCTATTAAATCGGAAATACCTCTTATTATGGCGGTCTGAATTAAAGGGTAAAAAGATAAGGCTTTAGTGAAACCGACAGCTTCCATTTCTAAAGCTAAGCAATGATTATAATTCGATTTAATGTTCTTGTAAACCTCCGATTCGGTTGCAGAGACCACTTTTTCTCCCGCACAGATAGCACCGACAAATACAGTAGCAGTAGTCGAGGTATCAACACTCCGCTTTTTCCAATCATTCGCTCGAATAAGAGGTTCCGAAAGCGTTAAAAAATCTCGATGTAGACGGTAGGCATCTGGTCTTGCTACAAAGCCTTTATCAGTAACTTTACCAGATTCATAATTAAAAACTTCGTTGGCGACAACAACATCTAAAATAGAAACATCTTTGACGCCTCCAGCAATACCAATTAAAAAGGCAATTTGGGGCTCAAATCGATGAATAGCCTTCTCTGTTAAAAGTGCTGTATCTGTATTTTTTGCGCCAGTTTGTAGGATAGTAACCTTGTAACTTTGGTGCTTACCTTCAAAGTTTCCTTGTACTACATAACAGGGGAAGCCCTTAATTTCTTCTACTTCTGATAAGTGACTTTTTACTAAGTCAAATTCTATTCCTAGAGGGCATAGTAGTAGGCAATTCATAGTTAGCTAAATGTTTTGTAAAATAGGTTTGCTAATGTTATTAATTTGATTAACAAAAACTTATAACTGTCAGTTCCTTTATATCTATAAAGTTAAGATACTCTTATTTTCATCACTTTTTGTCCTAACATAGGTAATATGTATAACTTAAAAAATACTGGTAATAACGGATTGCGTTGAAAACAAGATTGTAATAGATTAGAGAGTAGAGAACAGAGATTAGAGTCTAAAAACGAATTAAAATGGCCTGTTTTACAAAATATATAGCAATAAATTTTGTCTTTGGCAAAACTTTATCTCTATTCTCTACTCTCTGTTCTCTCTTCTTATCATATTAAATTTCACCGCTTCACCTTCTCCGCCAACATATTCCAAACCGCACGATCAGAAAGCTGAAAGCGTTCGGCTAAAAGCCGAACTGCTTTCGTTTTCTGAAAATCAGGCAGCCTATTCATTTGGTGATAGGTTTCTAATATAGTATAGCGTCTGATAGTGTTTTCATTTAGCAAATTGGAATCAAATAAATAGGTTAAAAAAGTATCATTTTGTGGAGCGAAATCGTGTCGCTCACAATATTTCTTAAAGTCGGAAATAACAATTGAAAAAAAATTATCAATCATCTTTTTTTGGTAATTAGGCATAGTATAGAACATTTAGGCAAATTGAACTTCAACTTCATGCACTTTAAAATAATTTTTTACTGAATCAACTTACATTACAAATATCAGAGATACTTACCTTTAGCGAAAGGAAGCTATTTCTCAATTTTCATTTTTTTTGCAACAAAAAATAAAACAAAAAATAAATTTAAAATATTGACAATCAGACAATTATAAATGTTTTACAAATCACTTATTTCTTCTATTTTTGATCAAAAATGATGTATCTTCATTTTAATAAAAATTATTAGAACAAGTTTACTGCACTAATAAACAGTCTTTTTAATGAACATCTAAGGTAAATTCAACAGCTTTCTTTCTTATTCTTAACGCTAATTTTATTAACTTTAACCTTAATTTTAAGAAGAACTCGCCTGTTAGACTAAACACCTATTTGCCTCATAAAAAATCAAGCGAAATTGAACGACACTAAATTTATTCTATTATTAAAGACCTTAAACAACCAAGAATTTAAGGGGTTTAATAATTATTTAAACTGCTTTTATAAGACCCGTAAAAAGGATATAGCGGTTTTCAATTTAATAGCGCCTCCTCACAAAATATTTAATCCCCAAAAAATTAGTTTGTCTGCTACCGTATTGAATCGTTTAAAAAAAAAGGGATTTACAGAAAAGAATTTAACAACCAACCATCTTTTTTATTTAGGTAATTATCTAGAGGAATTTTTAGTTTGGCAAAAATTTAAAAACAATACAGATAGTTTTGAAAAAGATAAATTATTATTGGCTATTTATAAGGAACGGAAATTTGAAAAGCTTCATGAAAATAAATATTTAAAATTGAAAGCTAACTTAAAGAAACTCCCTAGCAACATGTGGACTTTTTTTAAATTATTTGAATTAGATTACCAAAGGTATTTTTCCGCACCAAATGACCGAAGGACTATAAAAGGGAAAGAAATGAAGGTGATCTTGGAAAGTCTAGATGGCTTTTTCATAAGTACTAAACTCAAGTTATCTATAGAACAATTTTTTCGAAAAGATATATTTGGTAAAGAGTTGAATATCCAGTTGCTAGAAGAATGCCTAACCTTAGCTGATACGCTTCCAATTTTTAAAGATAATTTATCTATTCAGGTTTTTAAATACATTTTTAAGTTAAAAAATAATCCTAACCACGAAGACTATCTTCAACTAAAAGCTTTAATTTTTGAGAATCATCATATTGAAGAACAAAATGACCAAACATTATATTTTGCTTTTTTGATTAATTATATCGCCTCTGCACTTAAAAGAGGCCAGCTTGATTATGCTTCAGAGGCTAAAGAATGCATCGAATATGCATTGGAAAAACGATTCTTTTTTGAAGGTTCTTACATAAATACGACCGTTTTTCACAATTGGGTTAATATTATCTCTATTGGTCAACAGGATGTTAAATATGCAGAAGAAATAATAGCTACTTATCTTCCATTTATTAATCCTGTGGAAAAAGAAAATATCTTATTAATTGCAAATGCTTATGTTGCTTTAGCAAAAAGAGATTTTGATGGTGTCATCAACATGCTAAAGCCCAGTAAAATTTCTAATAGATTAATGAATCTTCGTTCTAGGTTAATTCTAATAAAAGCATATTATGAAAATGAGGAAATGGATAACTTATTAAAGTTCCTAGAAACTTCCCGCAAGTCTATAAAAAATGACCCTAATCTGGGAGCTACCAATAAAGAAAGTGCATTAAATACAATCAAATATACCCTCAAATTATTTGATAATATCGATATTATTACTTTCAAAAAGGAAGTAAATAATTTAGCATACATTTTCAATAAATCTTGGTTGCTTGAAAAAATAAGGTAAAAGCCGCTCCATTTTTCAATGAAGCGACTTTTGATTATTGCATTATAAATTAATAATGTCAATAACACCAATAAAATTAGTTACAAAATAAACTAATGGAAGTAAATACATAATAGTACATATTAAAATGGTTAAGAAATCGGATAAAACCGATGCATCGGAACCATCAAATCAGCTTAAAAAGGGCATAAAATTGGCTAGTCTAAAAGGTTGGTTTCCTTTAGCCAAAACTGCCACATTCAAAAAAATGAATGCTAAAAATTAAGATGATTTAATGTACTCTTCGAAGAGAAATGATTGAAACAAAAAATAATTTTCTTCCAAATCACAAGACAAAGATAGCGGCAAATTCAAGTTAAAAACAAGCTATCTAGTTGATTTAAAACTCTTTACATAAATTCAAAAAAAATTAAGTGGTTTAAGAAAATTTATCATAAATTTAAAAGGCTACGTAGATAGAATTCGTAAATTTTCTTAAATCCTATAAAATTTATTCGCTCAAAACAAATTGTTAAACCAACCCTTTATGCTAAATCAAAACTTAGACATCGTTATTAAAGGTATTCGTTTGTTAAAAGAAAATGAACAATTGCCCTTGACTCAAAAACAGATTCAGGAAGCACTTAGCACACTAGGCTATAAAGTATCTGCTCCAACAATAAGTAATTTTATTAATTATGAAGATTCAACAAAAGAGCGCCCGCAAATTGGAAAGCCTATGCAAAAAATGATGGCAACAGGCATTCAACAATTAATTGCACTTAAATTAAGTAAGGTTTATAATGAGGAAGAAAAACAATATTTTTTCAAAGAAGGAGTTGCTTTAGATACAAAAATAATAAAACCTATTCCCTATACCCCAAGACCTAAACCTGTACATCCAAAAGGTATTTATTATCACATAGGAGGAAGAAGAGATGAAGAAGATAAAATTGAATTAATGAAGAATACTCAGCCAGGAGATATTATTATAGAAATGGGGCTTAGATTAAACAGTTTTAGTACTTATTTTCTA
This sequence comes from Saprospiraceae bacterium, assembly GCA_965277445.1. Lineage (GTDB taxonomy): Bacteria > Bacteroidota > Bacteroidia > Chitinophagales > Saprospiraceae > JAFMDF01. The sequence continues at coordinate 3,636,215 of CBDICY010000013.1, forward strand.
TTAAAGAGAGATGATAAATTTAAAAATCGCATTGAAAAATTACTCCAAAGTGGCGTCCATCTTCATTGTCTATTACTTAAACATGATGGTCAATTTGCTAAAGCCTATTTTATGGATAGAGCTAAGATTTTGCCCAAAGAACAAACCGCTTTTGAACAAATGCCTACTATCTTAGAAGATTTAAAATCTGTTCGGAAAGAATTTAATGAGAAGGGATATAAAGGAAAAATGGAATTATTCCAATATGATAATTGTCCTCAATATCATGCTCTAGTGGCAAGAGACAAAATGTTTATTACCCATTATATTTATGGTATTGAACGACGAAATGGGCCAGTACTTGAAATTCATCAAACAGAACAATCTGCCCTTTTTGAAAAGTATTTAACTTCTATTAACTATATTATAAAAGGTGCAGAACCTATTCCATAAGCACCTGACAAGTACTAATAGAATAGATTCTGGCTTATTAATCAGAAAAAATCGTAAGTTATTACGTCAACAAATTCCCCATATCATCCCATTCCGCAATATCCATCCGCTTACTCTGATCCACACACTTAGCTAACCATTCGGGGTCATAATCCACTTCATGATCTTTTAGTACCCCGGCAGGGACTCCATCCCAAACGTTGGCATAATTTCCTGTGTACCCTAAATCGTCCAAGCCCATTCGTGTCGTATAATACCCAGTCAAAGTCAAATTCCGCATACGGCTAAAAAACTTGATACCAGGCGCCATCAATGGCTTTTTATTATCTTCATCAGGGTAAGCAATGTCTTCGATAATTTGGATCTGTTCAGTATTAGAACAAGTGATAAATTCTTTATTAAATCGTTTATTGGCTTCTCCATCTAACCACATCAAACCACCACGAATGGGCAATTGATGACTTGGAATATCTTTTACGATAAAGTCAATAAAAGCAGGTACTTCTGCGTCTGTTGCGGAGCCTGCATCTTCTGTTGCTGGTAAGATAATATCGCATAATACCGCTATCGTTGTTAATTCATGCTCATTTAGATAGACTTCTGCGAACACTTTTTCATCATGTGCTATTTCTTTGGGTGTTCGACCATATAAACCAATATTTGCTACTTCACTAGTCGCTTCGGTAGTCGTTGTTCCATCGGTTTTACAACCTATTGTTGATCCTAAAGTTGCACCTGCTACAGTACCCACTAATAAGGTTTTTAAAGAATCACGTCTTTTCATTTTTTATATTTTAATGGTATACGGTGTACGGTTTACGGTACACGACTACCTAGTTTTTTTAAAATTTGTAAGCGGATTTGTAGAAACAAGCTGCCTACTGAAAACTGCGAACTGCCTACTACATTATATGTTCTGCTTCTTCAACTGATCAATAATATAATCAGAAGTCCGCATAGCCAAAGCCATAATCGTCCAAGTACAGTTTTTATCTGCTTGGGAAGTAAATACCCCTGCATCTACGACAAAAACATTGTCTGCATCGTGCAATTGGCTAAACTTATTGGTTACCGAATTTTTAGGATCATTCCCCATTCTAGTCGTTCCTACTTCATGGATAATTTGACCTGGGTTTAATAAGCCCCAATCTTTATCTTTCCCTGCTCTTTCGCCCATTGGAATACCTCCCATAGCTTGTCCTATTTCATCAAAAGTGTCAATCATGTGCTTCGCTTGATTGCGCTCATGATCCGACCATTTATAATGGAATCTTAAGACAGGAATACCAAATTGATCAACTACCTCTGGATCTATTTCACAATAATTATCTCTTAAGGCGATAGATTCTCCCCTACCAGCCATACCCACTACTGCACCAAAAAATTGCTTGACATCTTTCCGCAGTTTATCACCATAACCACCAATGGCCCCACCGATATATTTATTCAAACTAGACACATCAAAACCAAAACCATAAGAAGGCATGCCCATACCGCCCCAAACTTCAATATGATACCCTCTAGGAAAATCTAGTTTATCTTTCTTTGCATCTAACCACCAAGGCGAATAGACATGCATCCCTCCTACTCCATCTTCGTTATAATCTGTCTTTCGATTCATTAGTGCTGGCACAAAATAAGCTCTACCTGCACCAGTCGAATCATGCAAATAACGACCAACATTGTCCGTACTATTACCTAATCCATATGGATGCTGCTTGCTCTTAGAGTTCAATAAAATTCGAGCAGTACTACACGCGGAAGCACCTAAAACAACCGTCTTTCCTTTTAATTCGTATTCTTTTCTATCCTTTTTATTAATATAAGAAACACCCGTTGCCTTCCCTTCATCGTTGGTCGTTACCGAACGCACCATACTGTCCACATATAAATCCACTTGTCCTGTACCATTTACCGCTGGAATGACAAAAACAGAGCTGGAAGAAAAATCTGCATAGGCATTACAAGAACGATTACATTGGCTACAATAAAAACAAACGCCTCTTTCATTATTCAACTTCTTCGTCAAAATAGACAATCGAGATGGAATCACATCTACACCTACTTTCTTTGCGCCTTTGATATAATATAGTTCGTGTAATCGAGGTTTTGGTGCAGGTAGGAAAAAGCCATCTGGATCATTATACCGCTTTTCGTTTGAGCCAAATACGCCCACCATTTTGTCTAAACGGTCATAATAAGGCTTGACATCATCATAACTAATAGGCCAATTATCTCCCAATCCGTCTACATCTTTATGTTTAAAATCAGTAGGACCAAATCGAAGCGAAATTCGTCCCCAATGATTCGTTCGACCACCTAACATTCTGGACCGCCACCATAAAAAATTGGTATCGCCTTTTTGGGTGTAAGGTTCTCCATCAACTTTCCAATCGCCGTAAGACATATCATAATCCCCAAAGGCACGGGTGACACTTGCCCCTCTTCTGGGAGATTCCCAAGGCCATTTCATTTGGGTTTGTGTAACAGGATCTTTCGGATCAAAAAATGGGCCTGCCTCTATTAGCGCAACTTTTAAGCCTGCTTCGGAGAGAATTTTGGTCGCCATTCCACCACCTGCGCCAGAACCGACAATGATAGCATCATAAACTGTGGATGATTTTTTTATTTGCATGTGTGTAAAGGTTTAAAGGTACAGAGGTATAAAGGTATAAGGTTAAAAAAGTGAGACTTTGTCTAGTCTACCTTTATGCCATTACACCTTTGAGCCTCTATTATCTTTTCATTCTAAATTTTGTATTTTTTTAATATTGCCTTGAATGGGCATAATGGTAACTGTTGTATCTTTTTCAGCAGCATAAAATAAGTATTCACTATTATGCCCCATTAAATTGACTTCCAATGTTTCTTTATCTACAAATGTTATTTGGTGATTCATTTCTAGTGTTCCCTCTTTAAGTTTTTCGGAAGTTTTCTGTCCTTTTCCTAAACCGAAGCCAATAAATCCACCAAATAAACAAAGTAATGTGAGCGTGATTAAATAGCTATAGGAGTCTTCTCCATCATACGTCTTATCCCATTTTTCGTAATTCTTTTTTGCCTTGTACCATGCTTTATTTTTATTCTTGAAATGGTATTTTTTAGCCGCATATTGTACAATATAAGCTACCAGCGGAATACCAATAAAAATGACCAAAAATTGCTTAATATCTGACGTCAAATGAATAATAGGACTTAAGAGTATATCTTGGATATTCGCATAATTAATGATATTCACCCCTAAATATCCATAATAAATGGCATCTTTAAAAATACCTAGCACCAATAAATATAAGTATCCCAAAGACAAATAATCTTGGAGGCTTCTTTGAGTTAATCCCTCTTTTGTAAATTTCTCTTTCTCCATTTAGATGCCTATTTGTTTTAGAGTTTTAAAATCTATGGCTGTTTTATAGCTGATTAATTCGGCGCTAAATCTCGTATTCCTTTGATCGTTCCAGGAATAGGCGAAGCTGTAATTATTGAATCATTATCCAATAAATAAAATACATATTGGCTATTCATTCCAATAAATTTCACTTCTATTATAGAATCATTTTGAAAGGTGATCCTTTTGTTTAATTTTAATTCTTTATTGGTTATTTTCTTTTTCAAATTGTATCCTCTCAATGTAGAATAAGTAACAAACATAGTCAGAAAGAAAATTCCAAACATATTAAACATAGCATCTAAACTTTCTTCCTTAGCATATCTCTTGTCCAAATCTGCTACATCATATTTTTTTCTATACCATTCTTTCTCTCTATTTTTTTCATGATACCTTTTGTTCCATCTACCTATTCCAAATAGTAAAAGTATCATTCCACCTAGCATTGGTAGAATTTTTATGGAACTCGTAAAAAAAGCAACTGGGCTTAATAACACATCTAAAATAGAGGAATAATGGATAATATTGATCCCTAAAATTCCATAAAATATAGCATCTAAAGTTATTCCTACCACCACTAAATATAAATATCCTAAAGATAAGTAATCTTGAACACCTCTGCTATTTGATTCTTTTTTGTCCGATTGTTTTATTTCCATTCAAATAGTTTGTCATTGCTAAAATCCGTGGCTTCTAACTCTTCTCTCCAATCCAACTCCTATTTCCACCATTTCGTCCCCTTCATCTTCTCCGCATACATATCAATATATTTCTGGTCTAACTCTTTTGAATCTTTATATTTAATCCGCATAGCCGCTAATTTCTCCTTTAAGTCTGCTACTACCTCCGCATATTCGGGCTCATTATACACATTCTTCATTTCATTTCCATCTTTTTTGCGATCATATAATTCCCATTCATCGACATCAAAATAAAAGTGCGCCAATTTATATTCTTCGGTAACAATGGCATAATGTCTTTTAACCATGTGGACGGATGGATATTCGTAATAATGGTAGTAAACCGCCTCTCTAAAATTCTCTGCTTCTCCTTTCATCAAAGGCACTAAACTTTCGCCCTGCATATCAGCGGGCGCTTCCACTCCTGCCGCATCTAAAAATGTTTGGGCGAAATCTAGGTTTTGTACCATCGTAGTATTTTTTTGATTCGGTTTTATTACATTAGGCCACTTCACCATCAAAGGTGTTTTAAAAGATTCATCGTAAATAAATCGTTTGTCAAACCACCCGTGTTCTCCCAAATAAAAACCTTGATCAGAGGTATACACCACAATCGTGTTTTCTGCTAACCCACTTTCTTCCAAATAATCTAGTACCTCCCCTACTCCATCATCTACAGCAGCAATACTTCCCAAATAATCTTGCATATATCTTTGATAGCGCCAACTCATTTTCTCCTTCTCGGTCATGATTGGAAATCGCTTTTTAAAATCTTCATTGATTGGATCATACACCGCATCCCATTTTGCTCTTTGTTCAGCATTTTGTCTGCCAACTTCTCTTTTATAAGCGCCTTTATCCCATTTTGCGGTTTCAGGTATACCTAGTTCATCCATTACTTCTGGGCGAATCTTGGAATCTCCTGCCCAATTCATGTGGGTCAATAAGTTCATTTCTGCTTCTTTGGCAGCGCTGCCTCTGCCTTCATAATCATCAAATAAAGTAGCTGGTTCTGGGAAAGTCTTTTTAGTGAAATTTTTATAATGTCTTTCTGGTGGCAACCATTCTCTATGTGGAGCTTTATGTAAATACATCAATAAAAAAGGTGCGTCTTCCTTTCTTTCGGTCTTTAACCAGTTTAAGGTTTTATCCGTAATTATATCTGTGGTGTAGCCCGTTTCTCTAACTTTCCCATTCTTTTTAGTAATAAAATCTGGGTTATAATAAGTGCCTTGTCCTGGAAGGATTTGAAATTCATCAAAGCCCTTTGGATTATTGCCAAAATGTAATTTTCCAAACATAGCCGTTTGGTAACCTGAATTTTGCAGCAGTTGAGGAAAGGTAATATTCGTCGTATCAAAAGGAAACATATTATCAATCTTCCCATTGAGATGACTATGTTTTCCTGTCAGAATAACTGCTCTGGAAGGTGCGCAAATAGAATTGGTGACACAAGCATTCGTAAATAACATCCCTTCTTTGGCAATACGGTCAATATTTGGCGTCTCGGTCAAATGATTAGAGTAAGCACTTATCGCCTGATAAGCGTGATCATCTGACATGATAAACAGGATATTTGGTCTTTTTTTAGGTGTTGCTTCAGCTTGTTTTTCTCTTTGCTGGCAAGCAACACAAAATAACATACCTATTAAGCAAACCAGTAAATATTGTTTGGTCATCATTTTATCTTGAATAGTTTGGCGGTTAGTATTAATCGGCACTAACATACAAAATTAAATGACTAACCTAGGCATTGTACTAACAAAAAATCAAATATTACCATTTTTAATGTTTTTAAAAATTACAAAACATACAAAATGTTTATTAATTTTAGCCTATAAAAACAAACTATGAAGGAAAACAAAAGAAAAATTCATCATCCAGACGATAATCTATTTAAAAAGGTGATGGAAGACAAAACGAATGCGAAGGCTTATTTAGAAGAATTTTATCCCGAGCTGGCTAAAAATTTAGATTTAGACCGTTTACAAATCCAGTCTGAAAGTTTTTTAACCCCTCAGTTTAGCGCTTTTAAATCAGACATCATTTATCGCTGTCCTTTCAAAGGAAGTGAAGAGTATATGCAATAGGCGTTAATATTATGGGAACATAAGTCAAAACCTAAAAAGTGGGTCGCTATTCAGTTGGGTTTGTATATTTTCTTGGCATTGGATAAAATGGAAAGAGCAAAAGGTAAAACCATTGAACCAATTATTCCTTTGCTCTTTTATAATGGAAAAGAAAAATGGGTACCAAAAACACTAACTGAATTATTTAGTGATTTTGAGTTCTATCATTTAGTCAAAGATTTTATCCCAAGTTTTGATTTTTTGTTTAAAAATCTAGTTGGCACCTCTACAGAAAAACTAATAAAAATCAATACTGTCTTTTTTAGAAGTGCAATGGTCGCTATGGCTAACCGAGAAAGTATGGACTTGATTTATAGTAAATATAGCTTTATTTTTAGGTTAAACGTACGAGTGTATTGTTAGAAAAAAAGGTAACAAAAGTACTTACCTTGTGCGGATGAAATTAGTTGAAATATTTGAAAAAGTACCTGATTTTAGGACAAAATGTTTTGTTTCTCATCTTTTGAGTGAGATTCTAGTGATTTCTTTATGCGCAGTTTTGAGTGGAGCAGAAGATTTTGAAGAAATTGCAGAGTATGCCGTTCAAAAAGAAAAATTTTTACGCCAATTCCTGCAATTAGAAAATGGGTTGCCTTCACATGATACTTTTAATCGAGTATTCAGAAACTTAGATACCAAATCTTTTGAATCTGTTCTACGAGGCTGGTCTAAAGAGATACTTGATGAATTAGAATCCTATCAAATTAATATTGATGGGAAAGTGCTAAGAGGTACAGGCAAACGAGGAAAAAAGACTGCTGCTATCTGCATAGTAAGTGCTTGGGCATCAGAACAGTGTCTATCATTAGGTCAAGTAAAAGTCGATAAAAAGAGTAATGAAAAGACAGCTATTCCTGAGATAATTGAAACTGTAGATATAGAGGGGGCTTTGGTCAGCATTGACGCAATGGGGTGTCATAGCAGCATAGCTAACTTGATTATCGACAAGAAGGGAGATTATCTATTAGCTTTAAAGAAAAATCAAAAGGGATTATATGAAGAAGTACATGACTGGATGAAAAAGCATAAAAATAAAATGGATTGCTTTGTTCATACTGATTATGTAGGGGGAAGAATAGAAAAGCGAACTACTTACATTACTCAAAATCTCACTTATATTGATGAATTAGCTGACTGGAAAAAAAGTAAAACGATAATCATGGTTGAAGGAGAGCGAAGTTTTAAGAATGGAGAGAAAAAAGATACTTTTCAAATTAGATTTTATGTTAGTAGTGCCGAAAAAAATGCAGAGTACTTTGGGTGGTGTACCAGAAATCATTGGAGCATTGAAAATAAATGCCATTGGTATCTTGATTTAGTTTTTAATGAGGATAGACAACGGGTTAGAGCAGGAAATGGACCAGATAATATGGCTACATTAAGAAAAATGGCACTTCAAACACTATTGCAACACAAAGGCAAAAGTTCATTAAAGAAAGCTCGTAAGAAAGCTGCTTGGAACGAAAAATTCTTATTTGAAATCCTTTGCAATTTCTAACAATGTACTCGTGCGTTTAACCTACTTTATTTTTGATTTGGGAGATGATTATCATTTAGAAATTTTAATGACTTATGTTTTAAATTATACGAATCGTTCTCCAGAAGAGATAAAAAATATATTTAAAGAATTGGATTTAAACATTGATAAAAATAGAATTATGAATACCTTAGAAATGATTTTAAAAGAGGGTGAAGTAATTGGCTTTAAAAAAGGAGAAGCATCTGGTATAAAAAAACAAAAAGTATTTTCTGATTTTTTACATCTTTTAAGAGTTGTTTATAAATTTCCTTTCTGGACAATAAAGGAAATTACTGATTTTACTGAGCTAAAAAAAGTTCAGGTTCAAGCAATTGTGCTTGCCTTACTAAGTAATAAATTAGAAAATGTGCATTTTATGGCTAAAAAATTATTTTTTAAAGAGATTGAAATATCCAAAAAAGAATGGGAAAAAATAGACAAAATGACGCAAGATATTCTCAATAGTGATTTCATGTTAAGAAGAAAAGAGTAATTTCTATTTAGCCACTAAAGCTTCGGAAAATAATAATCACCTCTATTCCACCATCACTTCATCCAAAACAATCCAAGCATCTGATCCTTTATATGCATGCCATTCAGGTAAACCTGCTATTTTCTTAGCCGTTATCTTAATATATTGGGCTTTCACCATATCGACTTCTAAAACAACATCTTTAATCTTTGCGGCTTTTTCTTCCTTAAGTGCCGCTAGTTTAACCATTTTGGAGTTTGTAAAAGTCTGACCATTCGTAGAGAAGCTACAATCAATAGATTCAGGAGAAAAAATCCATGATTTTTGATCAATTAAAGTCCCAATCGTTACGCGATGAATCGTTTCGACTTTGCCCAAATCAATTACAAATTCAGCATTTTCGCCATTCCAACCTTGCCACAATTGACTACTGTAATCGGTTGTTCCTCGAAAGCCGTCCGTTAGTGCAATACCATGACCATGATATTTAGGGGCATATTCTATTTTGTAAGCTACTTTTTTATCCAAAGCTAAGTGCTCAACCATTTCAATATTCGCTAAGTTGGTATCTAATAATTTATCAGGATTGATTTCTTGTAGACTAATTTGTGCATCTTCCTTTGCATCTAATCTAAAAGATAGTTCATTCAATCCTTTTTTCATTTTCACTTGGATCAATTTAGCTCTTAGTGGAAACCGATTATTGGCAGAAACTGATTGTAGAATCTGACCTGATCGATTGATTCGAACATTCGTGTTGGTATTCAAATAAAAAGTAATCGTCGTGTCCATTCGAGCATATAATGGATAGTCAATATATAAATACTTTCCTGTTTCTTCTGCTAATAATTTTCCAATCGGAAAGATCCCATTTTTAGGAATCACGGCTTCTGTCCAACTTTCAGCTTGATCATTAGGTAACCCATCTGATTTAGCAATTTTCAACCATTTCTCAGTCGCCTCCGAATAGGTAAAACGATAAGCATCTTCTAAATAATTTAATTGCTCGTCAAGCATTGAAGCTTCCTCTTTTTTAAATCGAGTTACTTTACTTTCATGCAAAGGAAAATCTAGATAATAATTTAACACAACCTCCTCTAAAGGATTTAAGCCTGTTCGCTTTTGTCCACGTAGAATATTATTGGCTATTTCACTTCCTTCCTTGGACAGTTCTCTATATAATAATTGCTTTTGACGAGTAGTGGCATTTTTTAAGAATTCATTTGCCACTTCCGTTGCCATTTCATTTTTAGTGGTAAATAAATGATAAAAAGTTGGATAGACAATAGCGGGGTCGACTACTAATGCTTCCACTAACTTTGAAGCTTTTCCATCCAATTCTTTAATTAAATTTGCGGAATAGTCATAAATTGAAGTAATCTTACCATCTCCATCGGCATCTACCCAAATTGGGTTCGTGAAACCCATTGGTAAAACTGGTTTTTCTGTCCCTTGCACCATTGGTGCCATCGGTATATTTCCATAAGCAATTAGTGCATACCAGCTGTCTTTTTTAGGCTGTACAACAACTGTTTTTTGGAGTCGATTAACATTGGTACTTTCAGGAATATCAAAGGTTTGAATGATTACTCCATTTTCAACTAATTCTGCTTTATGACAACTTATCCAAGAAGCTGCTTGTACCGTTAAATTCAAAGTTAATTCCTGTCGTTCGCTTTCAAAACCAACTTGCGTACCGATTCCTTTTCCTCCAGCCGTTTCTATATTTACAAAAAGGCCTCTTGCAACACTAACTTGTTGATTTTTAATATTTGCTACAATTTCTTTCGTATCAATTTGACTTGGGTTATCCGTTGAACTTTTGATATAATTTCTCGGAACACCTGCTATTTGGGCAATTACCGAATGACTATCCGAATTTCCCAATCCCGTTTTTTTCAAGCCTTGATTCAGCATATTGAACCAGTCTTGTTTGACAGAAAATTTATTATCAGGTGCGTCTCTCCAACCAATTCCAAAATTCTCGTTTAAGACTTCAAAAGCATCAAAATCCCAATCCCATTCTAAATGTTTAGAAACGCCATAAAAAGGGTCTAATCCTTTTGTATTAAAAAAATCCGAAGCTACCCATCTTGGATGATTAATTTGAATCAAAGTATTAGGCAAACCTGCGCCTCTAATAGTTTCAAATAATTCTTTTCCAATAGAAATTTTTGAATTAACTCGTTCCGAACCACTCGCCAATGGGTAGGTATTAAAATGACCAATTGGTGTACTCACTTCATTCCCTACCGAAGTTGCCATATAATTTTCTAAACCTAGTTTTTCCATAAAAGGCGTATAATCTAGTACCGCATTATGGTCGGTCGCTACCGCCCATTCTAAACCCTCTGCTACACAGGAAATCAAGCGTTCTTCTACCGTCGCATCTCCATGACCTGAATGCGTATAGGTATGCAAATGCATATCTCCGCCTATATATTCTTTCGGATTTAACTCCCTTTTCAAGGTAGCTTTTAAGGTGGTATTGGGTCGATTGTCTAAAATTATTTTTTGTACATCGACGCTGTATTCCATTCCCTTTCCAAACCAAATTTCATAAACACCTGCGGGTAGTTGAAAGCTGCCTTTACCTGTTCTACTATAAACGGTATGGCCTCTAGCAGCTATATCATCTGTAGAGGATAATCCATGCTCAAAAGGTTCATTTTCTTGCATGATTACTAACTTAGCAGGCGTTAATTTTTGCGTGGAGGCATCCGTTATCTCAAAATTTATTGTGGCATTTTGAGCTGTTACCCCACCTAAAAAGAAGCATAAAAACAATATAGTACTAAAAGAAAATCTCATCATCCCTTATTTAAAGTGGTTCTTTGAAAAATCTGGTAAAAGAACGTTTACTAGTGACTCACTCTACTAATTCTACCCGAATATTATCAATATAAACCTTAGCGGGCAACTTAGATTGAATCTGAAATGAAGCTGAAACAACATTCGCTCTTGCAGAAACACAATACATTTCCAATTCAAAATTTTCAAAAAAATCTGTTGAATTATTGAACATTTCTTGCTTTCGAGAGATAAGATAAAATCGGTTTAAGCTACCATCGGGTAATCGTTCTCTTAGGCTAAGCGCTGTTGCAATGAACCCATCAATTTCACCTTCCGTTCTAACATCTGCCTTGAAAACTAAATTTGAGCAATCTTTAAAATCGGTTAATTCAAATCTTTTTACCAATAAAAGATCGACTGCATTGGTATCCCCCTCTATCGGTTTAATAGCTACTTCCAAAGAATAAGGGGCAGTAGTTAGCTTGTTTTCAAAAGAATCAATCTTCGCTTCAAATAAATCTTCATTATCGGAAAATACGAGCCAACCTAAAGAATCTGTAGTAAATTGATCCTCAAAAAGCGTTCTAACCACATTTGTTTGTTGAACAAAATCGGGAGTACCTGTATTGACACCAAATAGTTCATCCAAATAATAATCTTTAAAGGCGCCATCTTCATAGTAAACATTGAAATTACTACAATATCCATCTGTTCCTGAGCACATCATAGAATTTGAGACTCCACCTAGACTTGAGAAGGTTGTATTTAGATGACCCCTATCCAAAAGAGAATGTCCTAATTCATGAAAAATTAAATTCTCTTTTTGAATATTGGAGCGGCTTTCCCAACAATTTTCTGACTTTAGAATTTCTATTCGTTGCGTTCGTTGATTATTAAAATCAGCCCAACCCAATCCACAAGTATTATCTGATATGTTTTCGTAGTCTAATTCGGTTACTAAAAAAGCTTCTAATTTATCTTTCGAAAGTATTATCCCTCGTTTTTCTCCTTCATTAATGAAGTCATCAATAAAGGGACTTAATTCAATTGCGGTAACCGCTTCAAATTTATCCTTTTTACAAGAAAAAAATAAAAGCATGGTTAGCATAATCGTGAGGTAATAAAATTCTTTTTTCACAATCGTTATATTTTTCAATTAGTTACTCCTTCGTTTTTCCCATAAATACATTCACAAAAGGATTAATTGGATTACCTGAAGAACGACGATAAGAAGTAATTTGTCCAACATGAGAAATGGCATCATCAATAGGGCCATTCAATAAATGCCAAAATGGTACTGCATTTTTTTCTTCTCCTCTCTGAAAAATAATTTCCATTGCCTCAACTGCTTCGTCCGAACTGGCTTTAAGGACATCGCTTGCCTTCTTGACATTCTTTAAAGTCATTGCTCTTTGTTCCTCCCAAGTCAAATCTAAGGTTGGACGAGGTCGAACATTTGGTAGTTGTTGAGTAGCATTCGCAATCATAGTCGAAAGCCCCAATAAATGTTCTAAAACATCTTTTGTTGGACGTCCTTCATTACCTGGTTCATATGCTAAATCTTTTGACGTTAAATCTTTAGTTGCCCAATAGTAGCGGTAACCCAAACCATCTAAAATTCTAGCAATACTCGTACCTGCAGTTACCTTCTCTGGATAATCCGGAATTTGATGATAGGGAAGTTCTACGATAGGAACAGTAGTTTGCGTTGAAGGTGATGGTGTTGCTTTAGTATTTTTAACTTGTGCTAAGGTAGCACAATTAATAAAAAATAAACTCACTAACAGAAGGGAATAGGCTCTCATATTATAAATTTAGTAAAAAATCACAAGCTACTCGTTTGTTTTTATTTTTTCAACCAAATCAGGCCAAAAGAAAAATAAAACGCATAATTTGTCGGGATTTTAGTTACAAGAAGTAGGGCTATAGGTCAAAGTGTTGTGGGTTACAGGTTGTGATTTAAAAAATAGTAGTTAGCCTACAAAAAATTAGCGCTTATCTGTGAAAATACCCTCAGAAAAAACAGGGCCTAATTCATCAGAAGGTTTAGGTAGTAATAACCACAGTTGACCATAATGATGCATTTCCATCGCCTTTTTTTTCGCTGCTTGTCCTACCCCACAATAAACATCTATATGACCATTTCCTTTGATAGCGCCACCTACATCTTGTGCTAATAAAAATTGGTATTCATGGTGAGAAAAATCTCCCGCTTGGTCCATAACCGGTACCGCAGCTAATAAGCAACTTCCTAGAGGAATATGTTTTGGATCTACCGCAATAGAATAATCTGCCGTTAAAGGAACATGACCTGCTCCAAGTGGCTTAGACTTTGACGCTTCAAAAAAGACATAGGAAGGGTTCGTAAAAAGAATAGGCTTTACTTGATTGGGGTTATATTTTAGGTATCTTTTCACGCCTTCCATCGAAATATTACGCAACCGAATCGACTCATTGTTTTTAATATGCTTGCCAATACTGCTATACGGATGGCGATTTGAGCCAGCAAAACCGAAGTAAGAACGCTTTCCATTACCATAGTTCACCAAACCCGAACCTTGCAATTGCATATAATAAATGTCTTCTAAACGTTTGGTATAAGCCAATTCTAATCCTTGCCCTTTAAGAACGCCCTGCCCATCAATTTGCTGACGAGTCGGTAGTTGGCCTTTCCAATTTTCTGGATAAGCATAAATAGGATATGGATACCGCTTTGATTTTCTTTTACGAACTTTTAGTTCGGGCGTAAAATAGCCTGTAAATTTCACATTTCCTTTACCATCTTGGCCTTTCAACTGATAAGCACTTAGGTGGTTTTCCAAACCTTGGGGATAGGTCTGTTGCCATAGTAATAAGAGTTCTATCGTCGTTTCTAAATCAGTTAAATTTAAGTCAATATTACCAAATTGCTGTAAATAATCTTGTTTCCTTCGTTTTAGCAATTTTAGCTGCCATTCTAAGGCTTTCGTTAAATTTTCATCTACTCTAGGCAGGGTAAAAGTGGAAAGATTCGTCTTGGTATAAGTGTTATTTAAAGGGATAGCGTCCTTTAATTTCCCAGTACGCTTTTTCTTTTTAGACTTTTTAGTAGCAATAGGAAAAGTAGATAACTTATCTAAGGTTATAGTTTCAGCAGGTGCTGAAGTGTGGGAGTCTGTGGCACATTGCAGGGGTACGAGCCAGAGGCAAAACCAAAGGGCTATTTTGCTGCAATTCATTAATGTAATCTTTAAAGAAGGTATATCCATACAAAAATCCTGATGAAAAAATCGAGATTTTTAGTATTCCGTATTTTTATAACAAACGTTTATAGACAAGTGTTCGCTGTCTATCAAGCTTTTTAGTTTAACTAAATTAAAATATATAATTTTAAATACATTAATTTTAAACAAAAAATTGCAAATCAAACCTAATTATAGTATAATTGCCCCGATTTTGTTGGGCTTGCTACTCAAATTGTTTCAGGTTTGCGTTGATTGTCGCTTAAATATTGCTTTTAAAAATATACAATAGGAATGCTTAAATCCAACAATCTCATTAGCAAATATGCTAAACAAGCCCTAACTTTGTTAGTAAATGTACCGACGAATTCATTCGTCTTTATTATAAAGTTAGCTAAATTACAGCGGCGAATGAATTCGCCGATACGTTTAATCAATTACTACACGAATAACATCAATGATAAAAACGCTCCAAATAAAGAACTACGCTATTATTGAGGCATTAGAAATAAAGTTCTCAGAAGGCTTGACCATTATTACGGGAGAAACGGGGGCAGGAAAATCCATTTTGCTCGGTGCTTTGGGCTTAATTATGGGTAAAAGAGCAGATACAAAAGCTTTGTATGACGTGACTAAAAAATGCGTTATTGAAGCCTATTTTGAAGTAAACCGATATAGTGGGTTAAAACCTTTCTTTGAAGCTAATGATATTGATTATGAGGAAGAAACAGTTGTTAGAAGAGAATTACTGCCATCTGGCAAAACGAGAGCTTTTGTCAATGATACCCCCGTTAATTTAAAAGTTTTACAGCAACTTAGTAATAGTCTAGTTGATTTACATCAGCAATTTGATACCCAAGATATTAATGATGTTTCCTTTCAATTAAGAATGGTCGATGCTTTAGCAGATAACGGCGCCATCATTGAAAAATACGAACAACAATTTAAAGCGTATCAAAGCAATCAAAGACAACTTAAAAAACTCATTGTACAAAATGAGTCCGCTGCCAAAGAAACTGACTTTTTAAACTTTCAATTAGAGGAATTTAATACCGCAGAGTTAATAGCGGACGAACAAACTGGATTAGAAAGTGAGTTGTCTACACTCAACAATGCAGAAGAAATTAAATCAAAATTAAATGGTGCTTTTATGCATCTCTCTGAAAGTGAACAATCCGTTTTAGGTCAACTGGAAGCATTAGGCGTTTCCTTAAATCAAATTCGGAAATACCAACCTGCTTTAGAGCCGCTTTTAGAAAAATACGACGGCATTGTTTTAGAATTAGGAGAGTTAGCCAACGAATTTGAAAGTATTGCCAGCGATACAGAATATCATCCAGAACGAGCGACAGAAGTGCAAGCACGTTTAGACTTAATCTATCGTTTACAGAAAAAACATGGCGTCAATTCTGTGTCTGCCTTGATTGAAATACAAGAAGAACTTGCCCAACAATTAACTTCTTTTGGAGATTTATCCAATGAAATTATAGCTTTAGAAAATGCCATTACTAAAGCAGAATTACAACTTAGAAAAATTGCTACTCAGTTAACCAAACGCAGAAAATCGGTCGTTGATGGTTTCTTACAACTAGTACATCAGCAACTGGGACTTTTATCTATGGAACATGCCCGTTTACAAGTATCTATCATTCCTTCTGAGGAACTATTACCAACGGGTGGAGATGTGGTCGAATTTTTATTTGCGCCCAATAAAGGCAGTCGATTCTTGTCGATTAAACAAGTTGCTTCTGGTGGTGAATTATCTCGTTTAACACTTTGTATCAAATCTTTAGTCGCAAGCGCTATTCCATTACCAACTTTAATTTTTGATGAAATTGATGCAGGAGTTTCGGGGGATGTTGCCCTTAAAATGGGACGTATCTTACGTAAATTATCTAATGAACATCAGGTTGTTGTGATTACGCACTCTCCGCAAGTTGCCTCGAAAGCAGATGCGCATTATTTTGTTTATAAAAAAGTGGATGGAGAGCGTACTAAAACCAAAGTTAGGGCATTGGATAAAGATGAAAGAGTACGAGCTATTGCAACGATGTTGAGTACTAGTCCGCCTTCTGATTCGGCGATAGAGAATGCTAAGGAGTTGTTGGCCATGGCGTAGAAAACCTAAAGTAACACAGCTCTCTGAGCTGTGAAACATGATGCAACAAAATACAGTAAGAAGAATTAAAAGATAAGCTCTCAGAGCTGTGTTACTTCGCTTTACAAAAAAAGGTTCGACAGCAATTTTGCCATCGAACCTTTTTTTAATTATATAGATGCACAGCTCAGAGAGCTATGTTACCTTAGTCTACTTTAATAAACTTCTCTGTCCGAACACCCTCAGGAGTCGTAATATTCAAGATAAACGTACCAGATAATAAATTGCCTACATCAATTCGCATATCGTGATTCTTGACATTATCCAACTCTTTCATTAACACTACTCTACCCGTAATATCTGTCATCATGATATTCACCTGATCAAAAGATTTCGTAAAATCCATAGATACATCCACAAACTCAGAAGCTGGATTTGGGGTAACCGTAATTAAATTATCGGCAGATAACTCAGCCACAGCAGAGCTTAATGCGGAAATATACATTCTTACCAATGGAGTGAAAGAGTTATTCGCATCATAAACCGTTTCAAAAATATCAGAGCTGTTCCCAAAGAAAGACCAATATCTTGGTGCGCCAGCTGCAGTAGAAGCTAAGTTCATGGCTAAATAACTGGTATATAAATCATCTTTCGCAGAAACCCCGACTTCTGAATCCATGGTCATCATTACTAAATAATGCGAATCATCTTCCAAAAAGATAGGTGCTTCATCACCATCTGCATTAAATATGTCAGCAGCTTCAATCAAATTCACATCTTCTGGTAATTCATTCCCTAGGATTTCATAATCTGCAAAACCAATGAATTCTCTTTCATTTGCTGCTGCTTCGGGGAAGCCTGAATCATCACTATCTGCATCTATATCTGTCCATTTGAACATTCTAACGCCCACTTCCAAACCACCAACTGCATCTGCATTACCAATACCGATACCGAAACCAGCTACTTTGTATCCGTTTCCTTTTGGCAAGTAAAAATAATTACCAATAGACCAAGTAGGAATTTGATTTCTATCTGTAATGGCTACATTCCCAAGCCCCGTTCCATCTTCATTCGCAAATTCATTATCCGTTACCTCAAATTTAATTGTTTGGGTATTATCTGAGGCATCCGCATCATCTGCTTCCGCTGATACCGTGTAAATACCTGTATATTGTGCAACTGCTGCTGCTGGTGTGAATTTACCTGGTAACAAATTATTCTCTGTTAAAGAATCGGCAGTAATACTTCCTAAGTTCGAAGCGTCAGAATAAACTTCTTCTCCCGTAGCATCATCCGTCACACTAATACTTAAAGTCGTATTTTCTTGTGTAGATGCACCAATATTTTGAATATCTGCTAAGAAATTAATCGGATCGACTTGACTCTTAGGTACTCTTACGTTGGGTGCAACGGCATAGAAATTATCATTCACTCTTAAATTATTAGCTTCTCTTTCAATGATTTTTACATCATCAATTAACCAATAGTAATAATTACCAGAATAAGTAAATTTAACTCTTAATTGACTAGCTCCTGCTGCACCCGGTAATGGCACGAACGTTTTATTAGATTCATTAAATTCATTTCCACCTATCTCTGCATTAATAGCTACTCCAGTATACGTTTCTCCTCCATCTAAGCTATACTGTATCGCATACTGACTATTCAATTGTCGAGTCTCTTGATAAAATTCTAAGGTTACCCCTGCTGCATCAGAACCACTAATATCAATAATTGGAGAAATTAACTCGCCAATTTGAGGCGCTGGACAAGGACCTGTTCCAACTGCACCATTATTAATACTACCATCGGCATTTAAAATAGCCCCTTCATTATCCAAGTAATCAGAATCAAAAGCCATCATACCATTACAGTAAGTAGGTCCAGGTGAAGTACCTAAAGACAAAGCCCCTTCATCTAAAATACCATCAGGATCATATTTCCAAGTATCTAATTCTGAAGGTGCGCCGTTACAAGAAAGAGTCACCGCACTCCAGCCATTTAATCCACCATCAAAATCTCCTTGACCTGGCTCGTTCCCCCATAATACTTTCTCTGCAGGTGTCTCTTCAAAACCAGCTACATTAAAGGTTATTTGAGCAGGTAACGCAGTTTTTAGATTAACACATTGCTCTTGACTAATCATTACTGCAAACAAATTAATCATACCAGGCTCATCTCCTCCCATTACAATAACACCACCTCCATCTTCTGACTCTGGTCGGTTATTACAAACAATAACCGCAATAGCACCCGCATCCTGTGCATTCTGAATCTTATCTGTAAAATTACAGCTACCTCTATCTAGTACAGCAATCTTCCCTGCTAAATCAGCAGGATTAGTTAATGCAGCACAACCGTCCGCAGGTGTTCCTGCAACCATTTCTCCAGAAATTGTTTCTGTACAAGGAGCTGGTAAAGAACTACTTAAAGCGATTACCTCTCCATCGACCCCATCAATACTTCCAGTATAGAATCGTTGTCCATACAGGGAAGCACTCAAAAAGAGAGCCGCAAAAAATAAAGTTAATTTTGTAAAAATTTGCTTCATAACTACCGTTAATATTTAAAAAAATTTATAAAAGTTGTTGAGTTGACATTTATTATTGGCAAAAGCCGCAAAAATTAATGGGTAAAGATAAATAAAATGTGTTCATTCTTATGGTATTAGGTAAGTCTATCATTAGCGTATCCCTTGAATGTCCAGAAACTAAACCGTTCATTCCAATATTTATAGCTTTTACGACTAATAAAATAGTGCTTAAGCAAAGGAATTAGTTGTATCCTAGGTCTTAAAAAAAAGAATTAGCTCTTTGGGGAAGTCAAGTTAGTATTAATTGATTGATTATCTTCTGTCAAATGCAGGTTAAAGAAAAGCCTATTTTATTAAAAAGAAGAAGATTTTATAAAAAAAATATCATTTTGTAGAATTGTGAAAAGAGCCCGACAAAAAATCAGCTAAATTTAGTACATAAGTCCTCAATCATCATTATTCTTGAACAAATTCATTATAATTTAAAAGGCTATATTATTGGTTAACAATGTATTACACAAATTAAAACAGGGCGATTGTAAGTTTACAATCGCCCTGTTTTTTAGATCAAAGTTCGTCTTTACTTTAATCTGCAAAAAAAGTCGGCTAAATTTGAAGTTGTAGTTGCCATTGAAGTTTATTTACCGCCTTATCTCCAAAAATCCGCTATATTTCTTCCCTTCTCCATCATTTAGTAAATAAAAGTAAGTACCATTAGGTAAATCTTTATTATTCCAAGTACCATTCCATTGACCTTTATAGCCATTCTGCTCAAAGACCATATTGCCCCAACGGTTGAAAACTTGTACAGTATTATTTGGGAAATCTTCAATCCCCTCAATAGTGAATGTTTCATTCACATTATCTCCATTTGGAGAAAAGCCATTAAAAATCAAGAAAGCTTTACATTCGATATAAAAAGTAACTGTCGCCGTATCACAACCACTTGGGTTACATAATTCGTAAGTAAACATATCCGTGGTATCACATAGACCTTCATTTGCCATATAATTAACCGTCAAATCAGTATTGACGGTAGCCGTGCCATTCGTCGGTTCGTCTAAAATGACGACGGTAATCAAGGTAGAATTGGTTGTGTCATTTCCTAAAACATTAATCGTCTTAGTCGTTCCTTCTGTCAGAGTATCGCTATCATCTACGGCAATCGGCGGTGGAATGGTATCTGGTAAATCTTCGACCGTAATCACAACCAACATCGTATCACAATTATCTAAACTATCACAAGTGACGATACAAGCCGTTTCTGTACCTGCTTCTATCCCTGTATAACTTAAACAATTATTGATAGTATCTAACATAAAAATCACTCGTTCTCCTGCATCTTCTTCGCAAATATTAGCAATACTAGCAATCGTGTAAGGCAAGTCCAAACTATCTAAACAGAGCGTGTCGGTTTCATTGACGGTTATAGTATCTTCGAAGATGTCCATTTCTTCTTCACAGGTAATTAATAACATCGCTGTATCGCTACACATTCCATCATTTTCGCTTAAAATGAGTTGATAAGTACCAATGGGCAGCGATAAACTAGCGTTTTCGGGTACATCACAGTCATCAAAATTATCGGTAAAAAGGCTATCGTTGATAAATAAGGAATAGGCAGCTAAGTCGCTTTTTGATAGATTTAGACAATATTGCCCCTCCGACATACAATCGCTGAGTTGAATAGCTGCACTTTTCTCTAAAAAGATAGATTCGCAAATGGTGTCCATCATCATCGTGTCCATCGTCATGGTATCAACCATCATCGTATCCATTGTCATGGTATCCATCATCATAGAATCGAGGACAGTTACGATAATAATTACTTCTTCACAACTATTATTATTTTCACAAACCGATAAGCATAAAGTATCCGAGCCAATCATTAAACCTTCATAGACCAAACAGTTGTTCAGGTTATTTACTTCAAATCCGACAGAAGGACTTTGACCTTCACAAGTTGGTTGAATACTGGTAATATTATCGTTCATCAAATAGTCTGGAAAACAAATCGTATCTGTTGTACCTACAATAATAGTCGTATCAATTCGAAGGGTATCTTCGGTACAAGTTACCATTAAGTTGAAAACAAATCGACAATCAATGGCAGCATTCTCAAAAATAATTTCATGTTGCCCCGTATCTAAAGGCAGTTCAAACCCTAGTAATAAATTAGGGCAATCTCTAATAATTCCAGTATAATTAACGCCATTATTTGTAATGGTATATACACTTAAATCTAAAGAATCTGCTCCAGTAAAACAAACTAAGGCTGACTCGTCGCAACTCGATGTTTGCACTATTCCACTACCCACTACTGCAATTTGAGGGCAAGTAGGACAATCAATGGTAACGAGTATAGTATCGTTACAATTACTCACCGTATCTATAAAAATCAATTCATGTTGTCCTGTATCTAATGACAACTCAAAGCCACCTGGTAAATCGGGGCAATAGCTAATACCTCTAGTATAATTAATTCCATTATCAGTAATAACATACTTACTTACCTCTAAGGAATCTATTCCAGTAAAACAAACCAATGTATGCTGCTCACAATCGGAAACACTCACTACTTCGTTACCGACTATAGCTATTGGAGGGCAAGTTGGGCAATCGACCATTACTTGAAGCGTATCGCTACAATTACTCGTGGGGTCTTTGAATATTAATTCATGTTGTCCAACAGTCAGAGATATTTGGGAATTTCTAGGCAAAAAATTTGTATTTAATTGCAAAACACCCATCATATCCGTTGCTAATTGCGTAATCTCTAAAGCGCCATAAACATTCTCAGGGGAACCACCTTTCAACGTCATCGACGTAGCATCTCTTTCCCAATTAGCAGTAGGATCTAATCTATTCATCATCTCTACCAATGCTTGAATATTTTGAAATTCTCCTGTATAAATAGAATCATTCAATTCCCAACGATCTAGTCGATAAGGACCTGCAATACCTTGTCCTGGTAAAGTAAAATATAGATAGGTCAACATGGTATCAATTGCACATCCCGCTAAACCGCCAGCATAAGTCGCTCCATTATCTAGTACTTCTAATTTCATTAAAGTGGTTAAGGAAACGTCTAAACATAAATTAGCCATCGACTCACAAGTTGGCGCTAGGATAGATAAATTCTTGTCCGTAAAAAGATCTAAGTTACAAGCACAATCTGTAGCAGTTAAAGTAATAGCAGAAAAAACCCTTTCACAACCCATTCCGTTATCTCGAACAGTAATTGTGTAAGTGCCTCCTCCTAAACTATCCAATAGAAGCGTCGATTGAAATGCTCCACCATTAATACTGACCGCATAATCTCCAGAACCACCAGCCAAATCCAGTTCTATTTGTCCATTCAGTGAATCGCAAGTAGGAAAAGTGACAAAAGATTGTAAAGTGATAGAATCACAATTAGGGCAATTAAGGGGATTAAGATTGATCATTTCTGCCCCACTCTTTTCACATTCATAATCTACATCCCTTACTTGAATCGTATAGGCTCCAGCTGCTAAATTTAAAAAATTAGGATCATTTTGAAAATCAGTTCCATTATTAATACTATATAAATAGTTGCCGCTTCCTCCTGTTGCTGTGATCATTATTTCTCCCATTGCAGTATCACAGGCTGGATCAATTTTCGTATGACTAATTACCAGTTCTTCACAATTCCTACAATTTTCTTCTATTAAAGTAGTTGTTTGAGTCGGTCTTTTATCACATTTAGAAATGGTATCTCGAACTAATACAGCATAGGTGCCATCTCCAAGATTACCAAAAACATTACTGATTTGATACGTTTCTCCATTATTAATGCTATATAGGTAGTCGCCACTACCACCCGTTACCATAACGGTAATAGCACCATTAGTGGTATCACAATCTGGATGAGCTAATGCCGTCGTAACAGTAATAAAATTACTTGGAGCTTGTGGCGCAAAAGAAATTGGTGGGTAACTAGCAGGGCATGACCCACCCTCATTCCTAACCATGATATGGTACGAGCCGCTTGGCACATCCATAAAAATAAAATTAGGTTGAAAGGTTCTGCCACTATCAATACTGTATTCTAAGATGCCAAAACCTCCTTCTGTTAGTATTTTAAGCGTACCTCCTTTTCCACATTCCGTAGGGTCAGCCATCACAATACCTCGAATCACAGGAGAACCGTCTGCTTGTAATTTTGCTAGGATAAAGGAAGAAAATTTTCGTTCCACATCTCTAACCAGAAGAATGTAAGTACCTATCCCTAGATTGGTAAAACTACTATCCGATTGGAAAGAAGCGCCTCCATTAATACTATACTCAAAAGGAGCAATCCCGTTGAGCGGTGTAATATGAATAGCACCATCCAGTTGGTTACAAGTACTCGGATTGTCTATTTGGTAATCAATATCAATTCCTCCGCTCTGTGCCTGTCCAACATGCAGACATAAAAGGAGGAAACAAAAAGTTGTACAAAACTTCACAATAGCTCTCACTAACATTTTTTGAAATTTAAAAGTCATAAGTCCAAGGACTTAGGCAGTCATTAGGCTAAAATGAATGAAAACTATGCTTAAAGCATTACCTTAATCAAATGAATTCCTTCATCACCTTTATACCTACGACTAATACAAATAATTCAATTTTGCTTATCAGGAAAGACAGGGAATCAATAGTTAACTTGTTTGCTTTTAAAACATACGTCGCTGAAAAATTATATTTTCTTGAGGTCTTTTTAAAAAACAATTCGTTCAATGAATTTGATTAATCAGGAAGTATGTTCCTACTGAGTATTTATAACTCAATACGTTTCCCAAATTTCAACTAACGATTTTAGTAATCAATTATCGGTGTAATAAGCAGTGAAAGATGGGTCAAAATTGTGATTGTAGATTGTTGAGAAATTTCCGCAATTATTTTTGTTGGTAGTCAAAAAATATTACTTCAAGATTCGTTAAAATTAATTGATAATTGAAAATGCTAAATTGTTTAATGCTGATAATCAAGCTTTCATCTTTTGAGACCTTGTGTCAATTAAGAATGTCAAAATTATAAGGGGAGATAATTCAATATTCTTTGGTTTAAAAGTCGCTATTTTTTAGCTCAAAAGCTGTTTTGGGCATTATCCTTTGTGACAGGTTACAATTTGCTTTTTAACCTATTGACTATCAATTACATTAAAGCTATTTCTATAGCAAACTAATACCCATTTTTATAATTTTATAAACCTTTATTTTATATATTTATTTTTCATTCAATTATTCTTGTTTTTTAAAACTTCAATAGATTTGTGACAATAATTCGAGTATCTTTTTTAGATATTTTGACTGCTATTAGCAAACTTTAATGGATATGCTATCCGTGAGTTAGGCATTGCGCATATTCCTTATTATATTGGTTCTCAATTGGTAACATTATGGTATCAAATTGGTATTAATAATAGACTTGGCGAAGGGCTAAACAGGCTGGATGTAAATAGCCGAGATATGCCAAACCCGCCTGAATGCTTGCGGGCAGGTTGTAAAAATCTACGTCCTGCAAACAAAGGTACTATAAGACCGAAAATCATAAAATCATTTAGCAAATGTATTCAGAAGTTAGACGCATTCGATCGTTAATTAAAAGTTGTTATAATGGGCCAGCTTGGCACGGTCCAGCAGTATTAGAAACGATTAAAACCATTGATCCTAAAATAATTGGCAAACGCTTCAACGATAGTCATAATATCATTGAATTGGTCAATCATATTGCTTCTTGGAAATTATTTATCATAAAAAAACTAGAAGGCGATCCCGATTTTGATGTGGTTGGCGAACTTAATTTCACCAGAATTGACGCCCCGACGGAAGCGGATTGGAACGCTGCAAAAAAACGACTACAAGCAATTCATGATACCTTAATGGACAAATTAAAATACACGGAAGATACCGTCTTATTAGAAGGTGTTCCAGGAAGGTCTTATAATTTTTTCTTCTTATTAACAGGGATAGTCAACCATAGTCTTTATCACCTTGGGCAGATTAAATTATTAATGAAGTTTGATACTTCAGAAGACGAGGTTGGTGGAAGTATAAAATAAATGATAATTTACAATTGTCAAATTGCTATACTGTTTTATTGCTGTAGGAGGTAAGTATAATTTACTGCTTGTCAACAGTAAAACAATATAACAATTTTAGCAATATTCAATAAAATTCCATAGGCTCTTATATAACGTCGAAAATTCAAAATGAGCGCAAGCTCTAAGCAGAGTTCCGAGCCGTACTACCTGCCGCTACATCCAAAGCAACTCCTGTAATAAAATTCGCTTGCGGACTACATAAAAAAGTCACCGCATTCGCAATTTCCATCGGATCTAATAAACCTACGGGCAGCAAGTGACTTCTTTTCATTCCTTCATTTAATCCTTCTGGAGTTGGATTATTTGGCGACCATAATTTACGGACAAAATCATTTTGTAGCATCGGTGTATCAATCGCTGTCGGGCAAACTGCATTACAGGTAATGTTGTTATTTCCAACTTCGCCCGCTACGGATTTTGTCAATCCAATCACGCCCCATTTAGAAGCATTATAAGCAGACATTCCAGGGCTGCCCCCTCTTCCAGATACGGAGGCAATGACGACTATTCGTCCTTTTTCTTGCTTGCGTAATTCAGGTATGGTCGCTTTTAAAGTACGAGCAACCCCCACCAAATTTACCGCAACCACATCTTCCCAAGCCTCATCATCCATTTGTTCCATATAGCCCATATTTGCAATCCCCGCATTGGCTACAACTATGTCCAATCGACCAAAGTCGCCAATCGTTTGGGCAACTACTTTTTTTAAATCTGCACTTTTACGGACATCTGCTTTCATTGATAAGCATTTAACGCCTTCCAATTCGACCAAGCGCTTCGTTTCCACCAAATCTGCGGGTACCGCCATTGGATAACTAATACTAGGAATCTGGTCCGCAATATCACAAATGACAATATTTGCGCCTTCTTTGGCCAGAGATAGGGCGATAGATCGACCAATACCTCTTGCCCCACCCGTAATTAAGGCAACTTTTCCTGTTTGATTTTTATTCGTGGCTGCTTTTAAGGGATTGGTGGCCGCAACATTGGCTACACCTAATCCCGCAACGGCGAAACCGCTATTTTTAACCATTTGGCGGCGACTTAAATTGGTTGTTTCTTTTGAATGCTTCTTCATAACGAAAGGTGATTTGATTAATAATTAATTCAACTTGAAAGGTAGGTTTTTAATTATACAAAAAATAATTTCAACAGCCCTTTTCGTTTTGGATTAACTGTTATTTATTTTAACAGGTATGCAACCCATTATTTAGTTTGAGCACTTGAACAGCATAATTTTTTTATTAAAAAACAAACAATGTATAAATCATCTTTATTAGTAGCGATTATTTTTGTCCTTGGTGCTTGCGGTGGGGACGAAGCCGTAGCCCCCGTAACAGAAGCAGAATTTGCCTTTATAGGAAATTGGGAAGGTGTTTGGTCTGATGACCTATTCCAATCCGTTCCAGTTTCTACCAAAGTTCGTCAAATTGGTACAGATTCTTATCTGGGTGATTTTTATTATAATAATAATGGAAATGCTTCTTATACGCCTGCTTTTGGCGGAACAACAGATGGTCGAATGACCTTTGAAACAAGAGGAGATAGTTTACTTAATTTTGTTTTCAACCAAGCCACCCCAGATTATAAAGGTGGTTGTCCTGGCACGTATAAAGGGGCTGGTGCCATTGATAGAACGCTAAATCGCTTAGTGATTAGTTTTACAGGTGATGATTGTGATGGATTTCATGATAATGGGACGATTGTTTTTAAGTTTGATGAATAGCTTTATAAGCTGACGATCAACGATCTGTCCTGCGAAATAATTCAGTATAAACACTAATAGTTAATTCCTATAGGAATCTTTATACTCAGTTGAGTAAGCAAGTTTCTTTACTCAACTGAGTATAGTTAATATGCTAAGAACAATTAAAATAGTCTTTCAAATAATTCAATAAATTAGTCCTTCTAGGCCATTGAAATTTCTTAAAAAATTGTTTTTTCACTTCTGCTTCTAAACATTCTTTTTTTCTGAGTTACTTTTAGTTTGGGAACAGGTATCTAAAAATTTAGGCAAGATTACTTCAAACTTTTGGGAGGAATTGTTTTGTCCACTCAAATCGTTTACTAGGAAGCATAAAATAATTAAGGTGTACTTCATGATGGTTTATATTAAACAAACAATATTCTTTGCCTATCTAGATGCAGCATTTCAAAATAATGGTTAGTACTTTATGCATTTTCCATTACGAAAGCATCTTAAGTAGTGGTCCTTAGAGTATGTTTAAAAATCTTATTTCGTTTTTTTTTTAAATTTGGAAATATTTTCTTGCCTTTCCTAAAAATTGTTATGATTGTTAAATTGTTTGATTGTTACTTTCTCCTAACAACAATTTGACAATATAGCAATTTAACAATCAAAATTTTAATAGAAATATAAATGATTCATTATCAGTAAGATAAAGATTCAAACATGCTCTTAATTAAAATCATACTCCATGAAAATCATAATAGTTTTTTGCTTTATTTTTTCTACATCCATAGTTTCTGCTCAGACAATTTTTGATATTCAAGTTGACAAAATTTACCTAGATGGCAGCGATATATTATTTGTTAATCAAGGAGAGATTCAGACTTACGAATGTAGCATTAAGCCAATAAAACTTAGAGATTATCATTTTGAGCTTAGGCTAGCCTGTGAGGAAGAGGATTTTAATGGTTATGATACAACGCTAGTTAAATTTGAATCCATTAAAAAATTCAGAACACCTGAAAAGTTAATTAACTGGATAAAGTCAAAGAAGTTTATTAAAAACAGCCAATCAAGCACGCATAGTAGTTACTTACAATATTTTGATAACGATTTAATGGCTCAACTTATTTACAAGAATTATGAAGAGGAATCCCAACCTATCTGGCAATTTCATAAGGCAACTTTTTGGGATTATGTATTTTTTAGGGTTAATAACGATTTTCTTATCATTGGTTTAATATATGAAGAAGAAGGAGATATAGGTGGCTTTATAATTCCAACAAAAGATGGAGCAATTGTAGAATCTTCTGGATATTCTTGGAAAACCACAGAGGGAAAAATTGACTCTATCCCATTGGCTACCCAACTTACGCCAAGTTCGTTTTATAGAATCAAACCAATTCAAAATGATAATTATCAGCTATTTGACAAACTTTTTCAAGAAGTCATCCAACAAGACACTTTTGAGGAAATCAAATTCTTAGAGCATTATATCTACTGTAAAAAAGGAAAGGAAATCAGCATTTATGACAAATCAGCAAAAAAGATGCTTATTGAAAAGGCAGAAGCGGTTTATAATTTATCGACTACAATCCAATTCGTAAAGAATGGTAAGGTTCAATGTTTAGATGAAAATGGAATTTTGCAAGACACTTTTCCGATTCCTCAGTTTGTTGTTTGTGGAAATTATAATTCAACTGAGCGGTTAATCGAACAAAAAAATGGACAATATCTCTTAAATACTTTAATAAGTGGCGTTTGGTCTGATAAAAGGGAAATCGACACATTGAAGTATTCAAGGACAACAAGTACCATTCGGTATTTAAATGAGAAGACTAAACATCATTATAATGATTATTCCAAGTTGGGTGCTGTTTTTTCTTTTCCATATAACTACTACTTAATCGAAACTCCAGAAAAGCAGCAATTAGCTTCCTTAAATCAGCAAAAAAGTAATACAGAATTTGAAATCTTATTTGAAGGAACTTTAGAAGTATTTGGCTATAATCATCCAATTAAGTTTCAAGAAGGTAACTTATATGGGTATTACCCTCAAAACAAAAGTGCTAAATACAAAAAGCTGGAAAAATTCGACTTTTTCTTTGCAGGATTTGAATTACCCAATGGCAAAAAAGGGTGGTTAGATATTAATGGAAACGAATACCTAAAAAAGTAATAATCAAATGAGAAGTCAGACCGTTTATTACATAAACTGTCAGAAGTCAGAAAACACATATTTAAATAATTAATAATCAGTTGTTTACTAGTCTTAAATCTAACTTCTGACAGAAAAATTTAGCAGCCCATTCCTTCGGGGTCGGAATAATAATTCCTCATGGTCTGGCTTCTGATTTCTTTAAAATCATCAATTTTCAATCCGATTATCTATATAAAAAATTCACCTCTTAAAGCGTCATGTTACAACACCTGCAAAACCATAATCAAAGCCCCCACCGACCAAGCTTGTTGTATCGTTCCTCGTCCCTCATTTGGCGCTTTCCCATCAAAAATTTCGGAAATGCCATTGATACAATTATCTTGGTAAAAATGGTATTTTAAGGCATTCATTTCATTGGCCACGGTTGCTTTAGCTTTGTCTGAGTAATTATTCAATTTCAGGTAAGCCAACCAATAATCGCCCAATAACCAAGACCAAACGGTTCCTTGATGATAAGCGGTATCTCGATGCCATTGATCGCCTTGATAAATGGGTTTAAATTGTGAATTTTCGATATTTAAGGAACGCAAGCCTAAAGGAGTGAATAGGTGTTTTTTAACCGTCTTAAAAACTTGTTTGCTCTCTGTTTTATTTAGCAAAGCAAAAGGTAAGCTTAAGACAAAAATCTGGTTGGGTCTAATCGCATCGTCAACGGCTTTATTGGGATTGGTCTTATCATTAACATATTTATTCGGAACTATTACATCATTCAAATAATTTTGCTTATTAAAAAAGTAGACCGAAAAATATTTTTTAATATGATCCGCAATAAAAGCTGATTGAGCAAAAATTACGGTACGATCCAAACATAATTCCTTATGAAAATATTGGTAAATCATCAACGCATTATACCAAAGTGCTTGAATTTCTACGGCACAGCCTTCTCTTGGCGTCACTACATAATCTCCAACTTTGGCATCCATCCAAGTGAGTTGTACACCAGGTTCACCCGCCCATAAAAACCCTTCGTCGGTTAGGTGTATATTATAGCGAGTCCCTTCAAAATGATGGGTTAAAATATCCGTTAAATGTTTGAAATTTCGCTTGATAAAAGTAATGCCTTGAAATTTTTGGTGGTATTCATAAAGGGCAACAAACAGCCATAAAGTCGCATCGACTGTATTATATTCTACCTCATCATGATCGTAATCTGGAAAACGATTTGGGAGCATTCCTTGATCAATATTCTCAAAAAAGGTGGTCAAAATAGATTGGCTTTCGCTTTTTCTACCTGCAGCAATGCCTAGTCCTCGTAATGCGATCATCGTATCTCTCCCCCAATCTGTAAACCAATGGTAACCTGCCAAAATGGAAAAACTATCCGTTGAAGCTCTTTTGACAATAAATTGGTCTGCGGCAATAGATAAATCCCTTAAAAAGGCATCCTTATTTCCTTTCGGATTTAATTTTTTTAATCGACTTAGTTCCTTTTTCTTTAAATCTACTGGATTACTTTCTAGTACATTGGCGTCCGTCGTCATTACTAAAAAGCAACTTTTCCCTGGTGCTAATAATTGATTAAACTTCCCAATCACATTGGCATCTTCATGGTAATCTAAACCCCGATATTTCTCGCCTTCGTATTCTAAATTTTTTATCCAATAGCGGTTCTCTTCAAATTTTCCTCGCTCTTGTTTGATATAGAGTGGTGCCGCCCCATAACGGGAATGAATTTTTAGTATATCGCCTATTTTTTCATAATAAAAATCAAAAACTCGGCCTTCGTGGAACAATCCATGATAATCTCTATCCACCAAAAAAGGTGTCATCGTTAATGGAATAGATTGCGCACCTAAATTTTTATATTCGATAATCGTCGCATTCCTACCATAGACCATAAAAATGGATTTTTGTAAAATATGTCCATTGATTTCATATCGAAAAGTAGGGATTGAGTTTTGCTCAAATTCCGTTAAATATTGATACCCCTTTGGGTGAACCGCATTTGGATATTGATTGGCAGACAGTTCTACTTGATGGTCTCGTCGCAGCGCAATACTCTCCTCCACTTTTCCAATCAAAACCTTGCGATTCGTGGGTGGATTTAAGGAAGCCACTAACATGCCATGATACCGACGGGAATTTGCGCCTGATAACGTACCAGAAGCATAACCACCAATACCGTTGGTAATGAGCCATTCTTTTGAGCGTAAATGGTCAAAGGTTGGGTTTGTGCAATTTATCATAGAGTTACGGGTTACGGGTTGCGAGTTGCGGGTTCAACACGTAACCCGCAACTCGCAACTCGTTAGTTACATTCATCAATTAAAGTGGCAATCAATCCTGTCCAGCCTGTTTGGTGGGAAGCGCCCACGCCTCGGCCATCATTGCCATCGAAATATTCGTAGAATAAGATTAAATCCTTAAAATGAGGATCTTTGGTATATTTATTTTCAAAGCCATTAAAAGGGCGTCTGCCTGTTCCATCTTTAGCAAAAATAGAAATTAGATTTTTCGCTATATCTGTTGCGACTTCTTCTAAATTTCTAGCGTTTGTAGAATTGGTAGGGCAATTGGTATGTAGCGAATCTCCATAATATTTATGCAATTCTCTTAGTGATTCGATTAACAAATAATTCATTGGAAACCATACCGGGCCACGCCAATTGGAATTTCCACCAAAAATATGGGTCTGACTTTCCGCAGGTTGATATTGTAAACCAAATTCCTCACTTGCTATATTCACATAATAAGGCGTTTCATGTACTTTGGAAACGGAGCGAATTCCTCCTTTAGAAAAGAATTCATTTTCATCCAATAAGGGTTGTAAAATTCGCGTCAATCGGTCTCTACTAATCGTCGATAATAGAATATCTTTTCCTTCTTCTAATTCTGGCAACACTAAGTATTTATCCCGTTTTACTCGGTAGTCTCTAAACCATTTAATCCGACTATAAAAGCGGTCTAGCTTCTCGATGCGCTCCCATTTTAAGACAAGTGACGCAAAAAGAGTGGATAATCCAACCAAAGACCGCACTTTTATCGGGATTTGTTCGCCATTTGGTAAGGCTAAGACATCATAAAAGAAGCCTTCTTCCTCGTCCCAAGCATTGGCTGCACCGTCTCCAATTTTATTTAAAGCCGCAGAAATATAAATAAAGTGTTCATAAAATTTATACGCCATGTCTTCATAAACAGGGTCTTCTTGTGCCACTTCCAATGCCATATCCAGCATATTCAAGCTAAACATCGCCATCCAACTGGTACTATCAGCCTGCTGTAAAGTGCCACCGCCTGGCATAGGCGCACTACGGTCAAACACTCCGATATTATCCAATCCTAAAAAACCGCCTTCAAAAATATTATTACTATTTCCGTCCTTTCTGTTTACCCACCAAGTAAAGTTGAGCGATAATTTTTGGAAAGCTTTCTTTAAAAATTCAATGTCATTTTTCCCCGTTTGTTGCTGTCCCATCCGATAAACTTCCATCACCGCCCAAGCATGTACGGGTGGGTTGACATCTCCAAATGCCCATTCATAAGCAGGTATTTGTCCATTAGGTCGCATATACCATTCTCGCAAGAAGAGTAATAATTGTTTTTTGGCAAATTCTAAATCAATCATTGCCAGCGGAATACAATGAAAGGCAGAATCCCACGCCGCATACCAAGGATACTCCCATTTATCGGGCATAGAAATAATATCTTCATTGTACAGCGTTCGCCAATCGGAGTTTCTACCATATTTTCGACCTTCTGGCGGCGCAGGTTGTCCTTTATCACCATCTAACCAAAGATTAACATCTATATTATAGTATTGTTTTGTCCACATCATGCCCGCAAAAGCTTGACGTTGAATATTGACTAAATCTGCTCCCTTTTTCTTTGGTAAAAATTGTGCATAAAATACATTTGCCTCTTTTATTCTATCCGAAAATATTTTATTAAAAGAAGTACTTAATGGGTTTTTAGCATGTGCTTTTTTAGATAGTCTTAATTTAATCGAAACCGATTTTCCAGCAGGTACGTCAAATTGATAAGAAGGGGTAAACTTTGTTCCTTTTTCATGGTTTTCAAATAGCTGATAATTCCCAGAAACAACCGCATTATTTATGGCATCTTTCACATGAGGCTGGCTATTCCTTGCTCCAAAAACCCTAGCCATATTGGTTTCATTCTCCGTAAACATCAATTGTCCTGGCGCTTCAAAATAGCAATAATAATCACCCGTTTTTTCATGGTCTATTTTAACACAACCGTAGTTTTTATTAAGTGTTTGTAAAGCAATCGACGGCTTCGTTTCTACTAGTTTGTAACTCCATAAATTTCTTAACCATAAGGTAGGTAATAAAGTAATGGGCGCTGCTTCGGTATGTCGATTATGTACCGTTATTCTGATTAGAATATCATCCTCATCCGATTTGGCATATTCGGTAAATACATCAAAATATTCGTTGTTATCAAAAATGCCTGTATCTAATAATTCATATTCCAACTCTGCCCTACCCCTTCGAGCATTTTCTTGAACTAAATCAGCATAAGGAAAAGCATTTTGTGGATATTTGTACAAATGCTTCATGTAAGAATGTGTCGGTGTGCTATCCAAATAATAGTACAACTCTTTGACATCCTCCGCATGATTACCTTGATTCCCCGTTAAGCCAAATAATCGTTCCTTGATAATGGCATCTTTACCGTTCCACATGCCAACCGCAAAACAAATATTACAAGTTTTATCGCTGATTCCTGCGATGCCATCTTCTCCCCAACGGTATTGGCGGCTACGGGCGTGATCGTGCGGAAAATATTCCCAAGCTGTACCATTTGGGCTATAATCTTCTCTGACTGTACCCCATTGTCTTTCGCTGAGGTATGGCCCCCATTTCATCCAGTTTTTAGTACGGTTATAATGTTCTGCTAGGCGTTTTTTTTCTTTCATCGTGTATTAAATTATGCCTTATTTTCTACCACATAAGGCACTTAAGTTCATTTAAGTTTTTATTAAAAAGACACTACAATAAAAAGTGTAAGTAGCTAAAAATCTGTTACGATTCAGGAGAATCGTGTTACTTGTACACCGCAATGATAATAGGTAACACGACTCTCCTGAGTCGTCAACTACTTTCGAGGTATTAACAATAACACAACTCTGTGAGTTGTAAAAAGTAGCCACAAAATAAACAATACGTTTACTTTATGGTAGGTTTGACACCTATATTTCTTTTGTAAATAAACTATTTTTCTATAAATGGTCGTGGTTAGAGAATAGGAAAAATATAACCTACCCATCTTGCAGCTTTATTTTGCCCTTCTTCATCGTTGCTAAAATACTCATTATGCAAAGGCATAACTCCGTTTTTAGCGCCTCGAATAAGAACAAACTAAAACTACCATTTTGGGTATCTTATTTATTTCCTATTCTCTTAAATCTTTTTATCTAACTTTCGGAAAGCAACTAAAAGGTCTTTTGAGGTATTATTAACATCGGTAATATTCATTTGGTTTAATAAAGACAAAGCAGCTATTGCAACAGGTACATTTTCGTAAAAATGATCTCTAGTAAAATGCGCAAACTTCATTACTTGAAAAGCGTTAAACCAATGAAAAAATCGTTTTTTAAAGGCAGGAAAAGTAGCCGTGTTTTTTTGAATTTCTGCTAATCTAGTATTAACATCAATTAAATCCAAATATTGCAATACAGGTTTAGGTAATGCTAAAGTTCGCCAATTTTCTTTTAGTTGATAAATATTTTTTAATTGAGCAAAAAATAGTTTTAAATCTTTGAAAGTCTGTAGACTATACGTTTCATAACTTCCTTTTTGTTTCATAATTTCACCGACCGCTTTACCCGTTCCAAATGGTACTCTATCCGAAATTCTAGGAGAAGGAAAGACCGTTGTGGTATTCAATTCGGTAAATTTCCCTAAGGCAATAAATTTTTGTAAAAAATAAAAATCTTCGCCCGCTTTTCGTCGATTCATACCACCTTGTTTTTGGTAAAAATCAGATCGCACGGCCATGCTTGATCCAATAGTCTGATAAGCATAGGGACAACCTGCTAATCTTTGAGCATTAATAAAGTATCGCAAATGTAATTCGTACTCAATAATGGCTTGATAGACTTTTTCCTCGTAATCAAACCCTCGAATTGGGTGTTCAAAATAGATGCTACAGGCAGGTGTTCTAGCATTCTTTTTAAAATGGTTCTCTATCTCCACTAAATAATTTTCTTCACAACGACTATCTGCATCAAAGCAAATGATGACACCTTTTTTTTGCCTCGCTTTCTCAAAACGGTAACAAGCTTCATCCATCCCTATTTTCCTAGCCAATCCAACGCCCCCAAATTTTTTAGGTAAATCTCTTTGGTAAATGATACGAAATCGTAAGTGAGGTCGGTTATTTTTTTCGCTCCAGTCAAGTGCTTGTTGGTATATTTTTTGGTTTAATTGTTTAGTTTTTGGCGTATCTGTTTCTGAATCATTGATCACCACAATTACCTCTACATCCCAATGCGGTTTTTGGCATTTTTTTAAGGACATCAAGCTTAATAAGAGAAATTCTTCTTTATAGGCAGGAATCACCACTATCATGCCTAGGTTCGTAGAAACTCGGTTATAAAAGAAAGGAGGATAAGCCGCTAGTTTTTGTAAGTAGGGTGTCAATTGGAAGATATTATAAGCCAGAAAATAATTAATAGGGCTACAAAGTAAAGCAATAGTCTGTGAAGGCACTTATCTTTGTTGTAATAATTTAAAAACTCACTAAAAGAATATCCCAATGAAAAAGATTTACTTCCCACTATTCTTCGGATTATTGACCCAAATAGTTGTATTTGGTCAAGAAGTATCAGAAGAACAAAAAGTTGTTATTACCAAAATTGCTGCCACTTGGTGTCCACCATGTGGAGGAACTGCCTGGGATAATTTTGATGTCATCAATGATACTTATGCAGGAAAGGCGGTGATGCTAACAGCACACCCGAGTCGATCTAGTAAATTGCATTCTCCTGAGGCGATTGATTTTTCCAATAATTTACCACAAGCATTTGGGCAACCATTATTTTACCTCAATCGGTCAAAATTCACCACCAATAATATTATCCAAAATACAGAAACTGCTGTAAGTGATGCAGGTAACGCCAATCCAATGGCTAATACGGGTATATTGGCAACTATTAAAGATAATACTTTAACAGTCGATGCAAAAGTCAAATTTTTTCAAGAAGGAGACGGTGAATATTATTTATCTTTATTGGTAATTGAAGATGGTGTAATCGAGGAACAAGCTGCCAGAGGGAATGATGCCGTTCATAAAAGAGTGCTGAGGACTTCCCTAATGGGTGGGGCTTTTGGTCAAGAAATTGCCAACGGGGTGATTGCTATGGATACCGAATTCAAATTTAGTGACAGCAAAGAACTAGCAACTGATTGGAATACTGAAAATCTAGAAGTAGCAGCTATTATCTGGCAAAAAGTCAATGGTGCTTATGAATTTGTCAATGCACATGTTGTAGAAACTTCTTTTTCTACTAGCGTCAATTTCTTAGAAACTACAGGTGTTCAATTGTCTGTTATGCCTACTATTGTAAAAGAAACAGCTACTATTAATATAACTGCACCATTCGCTTTTGACAAAGTGAATATCGCTCTATTTAATGCTGCGGGGCAACAAGTACAAACTGTTTTTTCTGGGGCATTAAATAACGGATTGCATACTTTTTCTATTAATAAAAGTAATTTAACTGCTAGTGGTGTTTATTTTTTACAAATGGAATCGAAAGGATCGGTGATTAGTCGGAAGTTCGTAGTAGAATAAAATTGCATTGGATTATTGACTTCAGTCAACGCCTTAGTGATTTTAAATCAAAATTACTTGTAGACTAAAGTCAACCATCCAATGTCCCTTATGGGTATTCGTCTAAGATTGGACGGTTTAGACAAAAGCGAAATGTAAATTAGCTTTGCCGAACTTACGTTTCGACGAAGTCAATCTATATTCGCTGCTCCGAGCGTCGGAAAATATAGATTTTCCGTTGTCTTCCAAAACTGGAGTGTCCAACCTTAGACGGATAGCCTGCCTTATAAGATTGGGACCTACCTAATAAAAAGGGTTTTAAGCCAAGTAATACTGTTAATTATTTACAAAAATTGACAAATTGCCAATCTTAAAACCCTTTTTTCGTTAAATTTGGGCAAATACTTTTTTTCATTTAAAAATAATACGATATGAAAGCTAAAATGCTTTTTACTTTGACCTTGTGTTTATCTTTTTTATTTGTCAATACGACTGATGCAGCAACGACCTTGCACGACCCTGTAGGAACGTATGCATTTGAGGTTACGGATATTCCTGACCAAGCAGATGTAACAGGAGATATGGTGGTTAGTAAAGAAGGAGGCAAAGTAAAAGTTGTTTTTACTTCTGCAATGGGAGAAATTGAATTAATGGATGCTAAATTAGATGGACATAAATTAACTGGTAAAATCGAAGCACAAGGAATCGTTTTGAAATTATCTGGTAAATTTTCTGGAGATAGTTTTGAAGGACAATGGAATTCCGAGGTAGGTGCTTTACCTATTACTGCTACTAAAAAATAAAAAGGAATGGTTATATTGTTGAATTGCTTTATTGTTATACTGTAATAACCAACAATTTAACAATAAGACAATATAACCATTATATCTAATCGAACGCTAAGATTTTCATCTGTCTCATCGAATTCATTCGCCGAAACGATTACCCGATTCAATCCATTCTACTACATGCTCAAAGCAAGCAATATTCATAAGTCATACGATACACTACACGTTTTAAAAGGAGTTGATTTTTCAGTTGGCAAAGGAGAAATCGTCTCTATTGTAGGAAAATCTGGTGCTGGAAAAAGTACTTTACTGCATATTATTGGCACTTTAGACAAACCTGATTCAGGAAATGTCGTTTATGACGGTCGAGAAATATCTACCTTAAATGCTAACGATTTAGCCAGTTTTAGAAACCAACATATTGGTTTTATTTTCCAATTTCATCATTTATTACCAGAGTTCACCGCTTTGGAAAATGTGTGTATTCCAGGTTTTATTCTAAAAACACCAGAAGCCAAAGTCAAAAAAAGAGCCAAAGAATTATTAGATTATTTAGGGCTTTCCGAAAGGCTAGGACATAAACCCAACCAATTATCAGGTGGCGAGCAGCAAAGAGTTGCTGTAGCCCGCGCCTTAATTAATAACCCAGGTATTATTTTTGCCGATGAACCAAGTGGTAATTTAGATTCCGCTTCTTCTAAAGAATTACACGAGTTATTATTTAAATTACGAGATGATTTTCAGCAAACTTTTGTAATTGTAACCCATAATGAAGCCTTAGCAGAAATGAGTGATCGGAAAGTGGAAATGCAGGATGGCCGATTGGCTTTAGGTAATTTATAGTGTCTCCACAACAGCGCTTTCCAAAGTTTTCCAAAAAAATAATTGCATTAATTAACAATAATATAGTATATTTGCGCCACTTATCTATAATTGGTGTAAAAAATACACTAAGTACCTAATGATAAGTTCTAAAAAATTCAAATTAACTCAACTTTTTCAGTACTTATCGAGTTTAGTTTGAATTACCTAAATAAAAAAACTAGCGCAAGGAAATTAAAAAAACCTTGCACCATTAAATTGAAAAAACATGGCAAAGAAAGTTGCAATTAACGGTTTCGGTCGAATTGGCCGTTTAGCATTTAGAAATTTATTAAAGAAAGATGGCATTGAGGTAGTAGGAATTAATGACTTGACTGATAATGCTACTTTAGCGCACTTATTAAAATATGACTCTGCTCAGGGACCATTTGATGGTACGGTAGAAGCAACAGATGATGCATTGATCGTTAATGGTCAAAAGATTGCTGCTTTTGCTCAAAGAAATCCTGCAGATTTACCTTGGGGTGATTTGGGTGTTGATATCGTATTAGAATGTACAGGTATTTTCCGAACAAAAGAAAAGGCGAGTTTGCATTTACAAGCTGGTGCAAAAGACGTTATTATGTCTGCTCCTGCTAAAGGAGATGGCGTTCAAACAATTGTATTAGGTGTAAATGACGCAGATTTAGATAGAAGAAAGAATGTATTTTCTAATGCATCTTGTACTACTAACTGTTTAGCTCCAGTTGCTAAAATCATCAATGATAATTGGGGATTAAAAGTTGGATCTATGACCACAACGCACGCTTATACATCTGATCAGAGAATGCAAGATGCACCTCACTCGGATTTAAGAAGAGCTAGAGCGGCGGCTTTTAACATCGTTCCTACTTCTACGGGTGCAGCGGTTGCCGTTGGAAAGGTAGTTCCTGAGGTTGCTGGAAAATTATCTGCTATTGCAGTAAGAGTTCCTGTAATTACTGGTTCAATGATTGAATTAAATGTAGTGGTTGAGAAATCAACAACTCCAGAAGAAATCAATGCAAAGTTCAAGGAATTAGCAGAAGGCGAATTAAAAGGTATTTTACAGTATACTGAAGATCCAATCGTATCTAGTGATATTGTAAGAAATCCGCATTCTTCTATTTTTGATTCTTTAATGACAACTGTATTGGACGGTAACTTCGTAAAAGTAGTTAGCTGGTACGATAATGAAGCTGGTTATTCTGCGAGAATTGCAGATTTAGCTGCTAAGATTTTAAAAGTATAAATTATGATAGGTGATTAGTAATTCGCGATTAGTCATCTCCGAAATAATAGAAAAGTACTGAGTTGATTCAACTTGGTACTTTTCTATTTTAGCCCTCTTCGTTTCCCTCATTACCTTATCAACTCATAACCTTACGAATCATGACGTTAGATTTTAAAAATAAAAAAACAATTGTTCGAGTAGATTTCAATGTGCCTTTAAACAAGGAATATGTGATTACGGACGACACTCGAATTCGAGCCGCTTTACCAACCATCAAAAAAATATTAGCAGACGGCGGTGCGGCTATTTTAATGTCTCACCTTGGTAGACCTTTGAAAAAAACAAAGGAAGATGGTAGCATTAACGTAGAGAAATTCACGCTAAATCATGTGACCAATCATGTCGCTAATTTATTAGGTACTAAAGTGCATTTTTGTTCAGAAACAGTTGGTGCGCAAGCGACCAAGATGGCAGCAATTTTACCAATGGGGGAAGTCTTAATTTTAGAAAATACCCGTTTTCAAAAAGAAGAAGGAAAAGGAGATACTGGTTTTGCTAAACAATTAGCGGCATTGGCAGATGTGTATGTCAATGATGCTTTTGGTACTGCTCACCGAGCACATGCTTCTACCACTACCATTGCTCAATTCTTTGAAAATGGAGCTAAAACCTTTGGCTATTTGATGCAAAATGAAATTGAAAACGCCAATAAAGTATTGAATAATCCAACTCGACCTTTAACGGCAATTATTGGCGGTGCTAAGGTATCGGATAAGATTTTATTATTAGAAAAGTTATTAGAATTTGCCGATAATGTAATTGTCGGTGGTGGAATGGCTTATACTTTTATGAAAGCGCAAGGCGGAAATATAGGTAATTCTTTGGTAGAAAATGATCGTTTGGAATTAGCTTTGGAGTTGATTGCTAAAGCCAAGGAACGCAAGGTAAAATTATTATTACCTAAAGATTCTATTGCCGCAGATAACTTTAGTAACGAAGCAAATATTGAGACTAAATACACTAAGCGAATTCCTAAAGGTTGGATGGGCTTAGATATTGGCCCAAAAGCAATTGCAGACTTCCAAAAAGTCATCGGAAAATCAAAAACCATTTTATGGAACGGCCCAATGGGTGTTTTTGAAATGTCTAATTTTGCGACGGGTACCAAGTCCATTGCTCAAGCTTGTGCAGATGCCACAGCGGCGGGTGCATTCTCTTTAGTCGGTGGCGGGGATTCCGTAGCAGCAGTCACGCAAATGGAATTGAATGACGATGTGAGTTTTGTGTCAACTGGTGGTGGTGCAATGTTGGAGTTTTTAGAGGGGAAGGAATTGCCTGCTATTGCAGCAATGACAAAATAATACAGCTTATTCATCCGCTGATATTCAGTTTGGAAAAATTGGTCAATGATATTAAAAAAGGTAGTTCTGTAAGCAGGGCTACCTTTTTTGTTTTGACCTAAGTTCCCAAAGTGCCGTAGGTACATAAGATAGGTAGCAAATAGCAGAAAAATAAACGTATACCTCCCATCCCGTGCCGTAGGTACGCAAGATAGGTAGCAAGA
This sequence comes from Saprospiraceae bacterium, assembly GCA_965277445.1. Taxonomy (GTDB): domain Bacteria; phylum Bacteroidota; class Bacteroidia; order Chitinophagales; family Saprospiraceae; genus JAFMDF01. The sequence goes on from CBDICY010000013.1 coordinate 3,677,663, forward strand.
TTTAATAATAATGGGTGTCTTTATAATTTCCCACCATAAAAACCCCTAATTTTGGCAGCTAAACTATCAAAAAAGCGTAAAAGCAAATCTTTATAATAGAAACCTAGCACCCTACACATGAGTAAAGAAATAGCCAAGAGTCCTGAAATTCTAGCAAAAGAGGCAACCATTAAGACCTTACAAACTAAATTAAAAAGGAAAAAGACGGCGCTTAAAAGCCTGAAAACAAGGTTAAAAAATACAAAAAAAGACATTACAGAAATTCAGAGAGCAGGTAGTGGGCAGGTCATGAATCGGATGGCACAAATGGATAAGCTAAGGTTAGAAATCATGGAGTTAATTCAGCAAATGAATAAGCTGAAAGGGCTAAGTCGAGCAGATAAAGCGGCGTTAAAAGATATGGAACGAGAGTTTGGTAGTGAAGATATGTTTGGGGAAGATTTCAAAGCCTATAAAGCGCAGATGGAAGAAAGGGGCGAAGATTTTGAAGCTAACTTTGATGAAAATGAGCGAGCAAGAATGCGAGATGTTTTTGAAGCATTTGCCGTAAAACCTGATAAAGAAGAACAAAAAGACATTCGGAAGATATTTATTAGCTTATCGCAAAAATTTCATCCTGATAAAGCAACAACCAAAGCCGACGAAGCGGAATATCACGAGATGATGCAGCAAATTAATGAAGCGTATCAAGCAGGAGATATTCAAACGCTTTTGGAGTTAGAACAACTATTTCTAATCGAAAATTTAGATTTATCGAAAGTACAATCCTGGTCGGTAGATGTATTAGAACAAGAGATAGCTAGACTAAAGCGAGATTTACAATTCATTGAAAGTCAAATAAATAGAAATAGTGCAGAATTAAAAAGCTTACGAGCATCGGATTTAGGTCAGATGTTAACCAGTATGAAAAAAGCAGAAAAAGAAGGTGTAGGAATGAATGCTGCCTTGGCGCAATTGGATGAATCTGTTGATCGCTTGACAAAATTGCGAGATGCTTTCTCCGAGTGTATCCAATTAGGCAATATCTCACCCCTAAATGAAATGATGATGGAAGAAAGTGTTGGACAGCCATCGCAAGCGGAAATGATGTCGATGCTGGAAGATATGATGAATGGTAAGATGGATCCGAATGATTTAGCGAATATGTTTGGGGATTCAGATGATGACGACGATGATGATTTTTGGGGTTTTGGAGACGAAGATGAAGCTATTGAGCATGCTAAATTTAAAGAAGGCACTTCTGTAAAAATAGCTAAACGGGTCTATGATCCAGAAAGTGGGATTGATTTAAGTGGCTTCATTGGTAGAATAGAGGGTGTATTTTTAGGTGACGACTTGGAAGTCATGTATGAAATAGAATTGGATAGCCTTTCTGTCAACAAATTACCGCTAATCTATGTAAAAGAGATGGTGCATGAGGAAGAAGACTTTCAAAATTTTGAGGTAGCAGAAACTGATTTAAAGAAATGTCAAGCTAGAGATAGCAAAGAAGATACATTTGGCGCTTACAGAATCTTATTACATCAGTATCTTTGGTACTATTTAGACAAAGCAACCCAAAAAAGATTACAGACTATCTTATTGCAGCATCCCGAATTAATGGATTATGAAAATTGGGAAATCTTTTTGAAAAAACAATTCAAATTTCCACTGAACGTTCAATCAAGAGGCTTAATTGATTTTAGAAAAGGAGAAAAACTAAAAATGACGCGCTTGGCAGGTTTAAACGAACAAGTTGGACTAATTGCAGATGTTAAGTACAGAAATCGTCCTGGTAATTATCCACTTTTTGATTTGGTATCCGTTGGAAAGGATAAAAAATTAAAACAGCTTTTTGATGATTATTTGGCGTGGGCAGAAGAAATGCATGATTTATAAATGTGTTATTCGGTTTACGGTACATGGCGAACGGCACACGGTTTTACTATAACATAGCTCTCTGAACTGTGAAAGTTAGCGTTATTGAAAACCTACCAAATAATCAAATAAAAAGCTGTATTTTAACAATAACCAACGTTAGGCGAATACCCAACAATTCTACACAAACACTAAAAAAAGAAAGATATAATGGCAGAAAAATTACATAAATTAGGATTAAAACTACCAACCGATCCGAGATGGGTCAATATGGCGGAAATTAGTCTAGAGGACATTTTAACCGATCATGCTTATTGCGAACAAAAGGCAGCTACTTCTTGTATCACCTTGATTCAGAAGTTTCCTGAGAAAAAAGAGATGGTCCGAGCACTTGCACCTATAGTGACCGAAGAATGGGGACATTTTCGCCTAGTATTAGCAGAATTGGACAAGCGAGGATTGGAATTGGGCATCCAACGAAAAGATGAGTACGTTAATAAGTTAATGAAATTTAATAAAAAAGGCGGTAGTCGGGAAGATCAACTATTAGAAAAGTTATTGACTTTCGCCTTAATTGAAGCTCGAAGTTGCGAGCGCTTTCGACTTTTATCTTTGCATATTTCAGAAGATTCTTTGAAAGAATTTTACCATATGTTTATGGTCTCAGAAGCTGGACATTATCACCTATTTATTGACCTTGCTCGAAAATATTCTGGTAAAGAAAAAGCAAATGCTCGTTGGCAGGAATATTTGGCTTATGAAAAAGAGATGTTGAAGACTTTGGAAGTTCGAGGGGATCGAATGCATTAATAACCCATTTTGTTGAGTATAATTCCTAGCAAGAATATGCCAAAGGAAATGCCTAAAATAATCAAGGTCGTTCGACATCCTTTAGCATTTTCTTGTTCGGATGCTCCTAAGAAGCGCTTTGCTTCTGGATTTTGTATTAGGGCAAAATCATATACGCTATTTAATAATCCAAACATTCCTAATAACCAAAGTGGTGACATCAATAAGAAAGACAAGCATTCTGTGTAAAATTGATAATCGGTTTCTTCAAATTTATCCAGTAGATAGATCATAGGGATTAAGGAAAGTAGGCAACCACCTAAAATGTACCCAGTTAAATAACTATTCCTCTTGTTCCAAAGAATACCTCTTAACAAATACTTGTACAATGGAAATTTTGCCTTCATGGCATGAAATAACCCCGCTCTGGCTTGCGTGGAATTAGGATTTTGTCGCAATGCTTCCGTAAAAAATTGTCTAGCTTTTACCCAATCTTCTTCTAGTAGGGCTAGTTGTCCTTGACTCTCCAAATTTTCAAAATGGCAAGGATTGAGCTGCAAGGCTTGATTAATGGTATTTTGTGCAGCACTATTATCCCCCAAATTAAGCAGCGCACGACTTCGGATATTCAACAAGTTTTGGTTAGTTGGTTGAATGCTTAATCCAATATTCGTTTGTTTAAGGGCTTTTTGCCAATTTTCTTTAGAAAAAAAATAGAAGGCGTGTAAATAGTAAAAATGCGTATCCTGAGGCGCTATTTGCTGTCCCCGTGTTATTTTTTTGAGGAAACTAGGATATTTGTCTTTACTGACTGCTATTTCACAAATCGTGTGATGGGCATGGATATTAGTGAGGTCATAATAAAAAGCGTTTTTAGCAAAGGTTTCGGCAGGTTCAAATTTGCCTTGTCGAACAAAAGCATACGCTAAAATACCAAGCGCAGTAGCATTTTCTGGATGCTTGGACAAAATACGATTAAGCGCAGTGCAAGCTAAGACGTATCGTTTTTGCTCCATTAAAATACTGACTTTTTTAAGTTCTTTTGTTATCATCATAACCAATAATAACTAGTTATCAATTACTATCAAAGAGATTTAAAAAAAAGTCTAAAAATATGCTTCGTCTTGTACTAATAATAAGCCTGTGTAATAGATTAATTTGGTTTAGAATAAACATCAATTCAACCTACTCTTTCTCTGCAACTATGCCTTTATTCATTAACTCCGCCATTTCTACCAATCGAATAAACTCCGCACGATACCCGTTGTCATCAATTCCTTTCCCGCCCTTTGCTAATTGAATAGTCTGCGCAAAACTAGCGGTATTTTTAAACTTAGAAGCTCTTAATAAAAGACCAAATTCCGCTACAGCAGCTGAAAATCTAAAATTATCACTCATTTTTTTCAAAGCTATTTGTTGATCTATAATTGGTTTTTCAATTAATTGACTCTTATTTCCATCTGGTTGTTTGTAGCGCAATTTAATGGTCATTATCTCTTTGGTTTCTTTGGCGGTTACTTTTGGTGTTGGATTTTCTTGATATTTTAAAGGGTCAACCGAAGGTAAAAAAGTACTTTTTACGCCAGTTGGGATAACCTCATATAAAGCAGTTACGGTATGTCCTGCCCCCAATTCTCCTGCATCTTTTAGGTCATTATTGAAATCTTCCGCTGCTAGTAGTCGATTCTCATACCCAATCAAACGATAACTTTGGACTTTGGCAGGATTAAATTCAATTTGTAATTTAACATCTTTTGCGATGGTAAATAAAGTACCACCAAATTCATTCACTAGGACTTTCTTGGCTTCCAAGATATTATCAATATAAGCATGATTGCCATTACCTCTATCCGCCAATTCTTGCATTTTATGATCCTGATAATTTCCGTTACCGAAACTTAACACCGTTAAAAATACCCCACTTTTGCGTTCTTTTTCTATCAATTGGACTAAGGCTTCTTCACTACTTTGTCCGACATTAAAATCTCCGTCTGTAGCTAGGATGACTCGATTATTTCCATCTTTTACAAAATTTTCCTTGGCTATTTTATAAGCTAAATGGATACCCGCTGCTCCTGCGGTAGATCCACCAGCTTGTAATTTATTCATCGCTTCCACAATTTTCTGCTTATCCGTTCCTTTTGTTGCAGGCAAAACGACGCCTGCTGCTCCTGCATATACAACGATGGCGACCTTATCTTCTTTTCTTAATTGATTAACCAATAAATTAATCGAAGCCTGCAATAAGGGTAGTTTGTTAGCCGCACTCATACTACCAGAAACATCAATTAAAAAGACTAGATTTGAAGGAGGTAAGTTATCGGTTGCAATGGTTTTTCCTTGTAAGCCAATATGTACTAAACGATGTTGTTGATTCCAGGGGCAATCTGATATTTCAGTAATGACTTCAAAAGGGTGTTTCGTAGTTGGTTGCGGATAATCATAGTCAAAATAATTAATCATTTCTTCTATTCTTATCGCATCAACGGGTGGTTGTTGCCCATTATTCAGAAAACTACGAAGACTACTATAGGAGGCAGCATCTACATCAATTGAGAAAGTAGATAAAGGCGCTTTGGTAACTTGGTGAAATTCATTTTCTACGATGGTAGAGTATCCTGCTCTGTTATTATCAATAGGTTTTGGATAGGTTACTTGACTGGTAGTTACGCTTTGGGACTGAGGAACCATCTCCTGCCGTTTGTTTCTTTTGGATTTTCTTTTTGAAGCTTTGCTTAGTTTCCTAGCACTAAGGACGCTGACAGAGGCAGGGGCTTCTTGAACTTTTTCTCTTCGTCTACCAGCACTAACCACCACTTCCTCTAAAAGAAGCCCTGGCGTCATTACTACTTTGATTGGTTTTACATTGGAAACTGCAACAATTTCTTGGGTAGTATACCCCGTATACTCCACTTTTAGGGTAATTAATGAATCTGGTGCGGTAATAGTAAAAAGACCATCTATGTCAGTTACTGTTCCAATAGTAGTGCCCTTTAGAGTAATACTCGCACCAATCAAAGATTCTCCTAACTCATCGGCAATATGCCCCTTAAAAGTATATTGCGCCATTAATGAATTGGAAAGAAAATACAGGATGAATAAAATAAAGGAAAACTTCTTCATAACTGGGAATTTTTTAGGTTTTAAAAATTAGTTTGTGGCTAATAGATGCGGAGATGAAAAGAAATACATAAATTTGTTGTAAATAATTTTAAAAAAAGAAGTAACTAGTGGTAGGTTTTATAAATAATTGATAGCTTAATCATAGTGCAGAGACATGATTTTCAAAGTATCAAGTTGCTTATTATCAATTGTTTACCACCTATTAAACTAGAGAACAAGTAAAGTAGCATTCCTCAATTTTACTCATTCTTTTAATTAATTATCAATCATACAGCATTTATTATATGCTCAGAATCTTCAAAAAAAATCCATCCAACTATTCCGATGCAGAATTGGTAGCACGCTATCAAAAGAGTGGAGATATGGATTTATTGGGGGTTTTATACGAGCGATACACGGAGTTAATTTATGGGGTTTGCTTGAAAGTTTTAAAGAATGAAGTAGAAGCAGAAGATGCTTTTATGAATATCTTTGAAAAATTAGCCAAAAAGGTAAGAGAACATGACATTCAACAATTTAGACCTTGGCTTCATACCGTTGTTCGGAATCATTGTTTAGGGATTTTGCGAAAAAAGGGAAAACATTTAACAGTTTCTTATGAAGAAGATTTTATGCAATCCCAAGAAGCTTTGCATCCTTTTATGGAAGAGGCAACGAATGGAAAGCTAACTGCACTAACTGGATGTATGGAGACCTTAAAAGGCGAACAAAAAAATTGTGTGCAGTTATTTTATTTTGAAGGTAAATCCTATCAAGATATTGCAGCAGAAAACGAATTATCGCTGGGCAAAGTTCGGTCTTATATTCAGAATGGACGACGAAATTTAAAGATTTGTATAGAGAAAGCAGAAGAAGCTTTGAAAAAAGAAGAATGGTAATAGTACTATCTGGGGTTAGGCAGCAGACAATTGACGGAAAAAGAATCTTTTATTAGAACTATAAAAGCGTTTGAGCCTTATTTTTATAGCTATATTCGATTATTTTAGTATTACTCAAAAAAAAACTTAGACAACTCTAATTTGTGGAGGTAATAAATTCGTGGGGAATTAAATGCAAAAGGTCCAATTTATTTTTTATCCTACTTAAATATCAATATTTTGCTTTTCGGTAATACTAAATTACTGAAATGAAAGAAAAACAATGAAAGATTTATTAAAAAAATGGTTGAATGGAACGGCAACTTGGTCAGAAGAAAAAAAACTTCGACAAGCAACCGAACAAGATCACTTTCTTGCAGAAGCAATGGAAGGTTATGATACTTTTCCCCTTTCTGACCATACAGCAAAAATTGAACGACTAAAGGGTCGAATTCGTCAACCTCAACAAGAAGCAAAAGGGACATTGATTCCACTACGTAGGATTGCCGCTGCTGCTGCCATCATTGGTGTTATAGGCACATTCGTTTGGGTACAAAACGCCCTTGAACAACCTGTTGTTTTAAGTCAGCATATTGATAAGGTGGAAGCGCCAATTGCTCCGCAAGAAAATATCGAAAGTACTATCTCTACAATAGAAGCGCAAGAGGAAAATCTGGCTTCGGAAACATTCGCAGATAATACACCTCTACCAAAGATTAATACGCCACAGAAAAATGCATTACCAAAACCAGTTAATCCACCAACCGAAAAATTAAAATCACCAGTTAATCCACCATCCGCTACTACTTTTTTTGATACAGACGAACCAATAGCTGATGCTGAAATAGCTACTAATAAAGAATTGGTGGAAATAGATTTGCCTACGGCGGCTAGTTTGCCAGAAACACCCGTTATTATCCCCACATCAGAAAGTACTCCAGCAGCTACTAAAATTCTAGTAGAAGCAGAAATGGCAGTAACCGAACCTGAACCAGCAGCTGATGTGGCTTACAGTACCCAAGCACCTAATCTAGAAAGACGTGCTGCCGTAAAAGAAGCCACCGCTAAGAAAAAACGAGCAACTCCTACTGATACTAAAATCAATTATTACGTTGGACAAGTCCAAAATGAGGATGGGCAGCCAATGCATAATGTGAAAATTATAGGCTTAAACACGCCTTTTAAAACTACTTCTAAATTGAGTGGTGATTTCATTTTGCAAGCAGATCAGCCATTGACTAAAATCGTGGTATCTAAGGATGGCTTTCATACTAGAAAAATTGCTATCAATCAGTATTCTGACTTTTTAAATGTCGCTTTAGTCAAAAAAACGACTACCGATCCTGCTAATCCTGAGATGGAAACAAAGGCCCCTAAACCACAAGCTGGATTTAAAGCATTTTTTAAGTACTTAGAAAAAAATCGAAGGCATCCAGCAGGAGCCAAAGACATGGAAAGAGATGTGGAAATTCGTTTTTATATAGACGAAAATGGTACGCCTACTAACCTAAAAGTGACTAATCCTGATGTTTATGGATTCGATAAAGAAGCTATTCGCTTATTAGAAAATGGCCCGAAATGGATGCCTGTTAATAGCCATGCTCGGTATTATGTGCCTTTTGAGTTGGAGTAGATAAGATTAACGAAAGTGTCATGCAAAGCCGATAAAAACGGATAAAATATTGATTTTAAGATGCAATCTTAAAATATCAAGTAGGTAGATTCATAGAATAATTTGCGCTTAATTTCCCAACGGATTTAAAACCCAACGGATAATAAATATTTGATGCGCCAGCCCCTCCGCTTTGCGGTTCACTCAGCAAAGCTAATGTCCACAGGGCATTCACCCTGCGGGATCGGTCGCTCATTCTGTAACCAAAAAGCCCGCACTAAATAGCACGGGCTTCAAAAGTATTAATTCTCAAAAAAACAATTACAATTTGTTGGGGATTTATCCTCACTTCTAATTTGGAGATTGAGATTGAAGTTTAAATCGCTATTCTAAATGCATCATTTTCTGCACCTTCGTCCCAAAAGCAGTTTCTAAACGATAATAGAATACTCCTCTTGGCAGCGTCGTCATATCCAAAGTAATTTCGTTATAACCACTTTCATAATCCCCTACTCCCTTACTGATTACTTTTCCTCGCATATCTAAAACAGTAAGATTTGCTTTGGATGCAATAGGTAAAGTAAAACCAATAGTCGTTTCATTTTTAAACGGATTTGGTTTATTTTGGAATAAGTCAAAAGTCGTTATAACTGGTTGCACAAAGGTTAGTTTCACCCCAATATTTTCGTCGGCTGTAGTATATGCTTCCATTGGAGTAATAGCAGAATTAATCGTCAATAATTCACTTAAATTACCATCTTTCGTTGCCTGAAATTGTAAGGTAAACCAATCCTTTTTATCCGTTACCCGTTGAGCGGTTGACCAACAGGTAGCTAATAACCCTTGGTCTTTCAAGCCTGTTCCAAAATGTGCGGAGGTCGCAACACCTGGTTGAATATCCAATAGTGCTAAATCATCAAACCCTAAAGTAAATTGATATCCTGCTACTGTTTGGGCATTTAATAATCGGAAAGGTACTTCATAAATCTTTCCTTTTTCAACTGCTATATTATCTATTTCAAAGGTAATAACAGCAGTATTATTCCTATTTTCAGCAATCGTTCCTCCATTTAAACTACTAAAGTTCGATCCATTGACATCTCCTACTTTAATGGCAATAAAATCCATCTCAAAATTATTCCCCATCGTTCCGTTGACGACAAAGCTTTCTTGAAATGGTGCAGAAGCGGCATCCATAATATTATCAAAGGAGAAACTAGCATCTACAAATCTCCAACTAGTATTATTGCTAAATTCGCCCGCTTTATCTAATACTATTTTTCTAATCTCTACAATGTCAAATGCGGTGACCGTACCAGATTTATTGACATCCGCCGCAATCGTTTTGAATGGAGAATCAAAAAATTCCAACCCTAAAATATGTCGACTAATAATTACATTATCAAAAGCAGTAACCCCCTTTGATAAGTTTTCATTATTTCTAGGCGTAATTCTATAGCTTCGATTGGAAGGTAAAATAAATTCATATCGTCCCTCTTCATCCGTTACGACAGGCCCTGGAACAACTCCACCTACTTCTCCAATAATTTCAATAAAGACTTGAAAACCTGATACTGGTTCTCCTTTGAAAGTCGTGATCTTACCCGAAATAACTCGCTCTCCACAAGTAATGAAAGCATCATCTACGTTGACAACGGATGGACATACTCGAACATCCATCGAATCTACAGCAACATAGATGTTTACATTATTATAACCTTTATTATCACAAGTATAAACCACACTATCTAGTAATTCAGGAAAATCCGTTACATTAAGTGGTTCAGGAGTTCCTAATGTTGGATACCAAAGCTTCATGGATAAATCTGTTCTTGCAACACAAGTATCAAAAGGATCTATATCATTCGCCAAAACAACTACTTGGCTGGTAAAACGATCAATGTTGACAAAAGTCGTATCCAAACAAAGCCCCTGACAGAATTCAGCATCTGTCGTAATAATGGGTGGTGCTTCAAAAGTAATTACCAAGGTATCCGTTAAAATAGAACAGCCGGAAATACCGAAATCTCCTCTATAAATAATCGTATCTAATCTAGTTGCCCCTTCTGGTAGTGCGTCCGGACTATAAACTGATTGATTAAGCGTTGAATTACTAAATGCACCATTATCCGAACTCCATTGTCCAACAATAACGGGGGTAGAAGTTGTTGCATTTAGAATCAAATCCGCTGCCCCCATTTGCGTCTGATCGGCACCTAAACTAACGGTCGGTATTGGTTTAACCGTCACATACAAAGTATCTAATGGTTTGATACAAGTTAAGGTAGCCGTGGTACTTAAAATGACTACATCTACCCTATCTGTAGTGCCTGTATTAATATTTGGGGTATAAATAGCTGCTAGGCTTTTAGTACTATCAAAAGTTCCTGTATTATTTAACACTAACCATTCAACAGAATCAATTCCAAATCCCATTGTCCCTGATAATTGGAGGCTAGAACCCGTACAAATAGTTGTATCTAAACCTGCATTCACCGCAGATTGACCAATTACCGTTACCCGCATATTTTTCTGCACAGCAGTACAAGCATCATTATCAAAAGTAAGCTGTCCTGTAATAACATCTAGCCCATTTCCACCATTTACAGGAGCATGCGTATAAGCCGTTTGAGTAGCAGCACTATCGGCAAATGTGCCGCTATTGCTACCCCATAAAAAAGTAGCTGTACCATTTACCGTAGCAGACAAATTCAACGTTTCTCCTTCACAAATGGTCGTATCTCTAAAATTCGCTAAAGTAGCACTTGGTACAACCGTTACCAATAAAGTATCGAAACCAACATTGCAAATATTTGTGGTATCAACAACTTCAACCATAATTGTATCTACTCTAGCAGTCGCCGTCACTCCAATTGGCGTATAAGTTGGTGTTGCTAGATTCGCATCATCAAATGTGCCATTACTAGTTGCTACCTTCCAATGGAAATTATATCCATTTGGATTACTTAGTCCAGTCGTCAATGTTAAAGTATTCGCTATACAAATAGTCGTATCAGGAATAGCTATCGTCAGCATTCCTGGATTTTGGATAGTAACTATTATTTGATTTGATGCCGCTGGACAAGCACCATCAATTAGACTCGTTCCGTAAAGAATTGTGTCTTTTAAAATACTTCCAGCAAGATTAATTGGCGAATTGGGATAATTGACTAAAGAAGTAGAAAAGCTACTTTTAAAGGTATCAATCAAGCCAAAACTTTCCAATAATAAATTGATCTGTTCACCTACACAAAGAGTCGTATCACTTACTAGTAATGCTCTAGGCGTATTCAAAACGGTTACGTCTATAGTGTCTATTATACTTGGACATGCACCTGTTCCGTCTACATCCCCTAAATTAAGGATGACTTCATCAATCCGATTAGTTTGGGTGGTATTCTCATTTGGGATATAAAGTAATTCGTTACTGGTCACCGCTACCGTTCCAGCGTCATTGGAGACGGTGTAGGTAAAATCACTTAACCGACCTGCAAATGCTGGATTTAAACTTAGGGAATCATCTTCACACACAATTCCTGCCTCTCCAATAGCCACCCTAGCCAATCCGTAAACAGTTACCAGCATCGTATCTTTTACAGCTGGGCACAGTTCCAAACTATCAATACTGGTGACGATAATTCCGTCAGGTCTATTATTAGTAGGTACCGTAAAATCTGGCTGATATAAACCTGTAGGACTTGGATTAGTGGCAAAAGTACCATCCGTAGAAATCCAAGTTAATAAGTTACCGACGCCAATACTTTGAGGAGTTAAAACTTGGGTTAGTTCCCCACACATAGAAATATCTGCCCCTAGTTCTAAAATTGGTTTAGCAGAGACGAATATTTCAATAGAATCAACTGCTTGCAAACAGGTAGCATTTCCATTGGTACTGGTTAGATAAATAACATCTAAGCGACCAGGGCTAGTTATCGTTCCCGTAGGTGTGTAAGTAGCCATTGTATTATCCGCTAAAACAGTAATCGTTCCATTTCCTGTCACTTTAGAAGACCAAGTAAAACCAGTAGCAACTGACCCAAAAGTTCCTTTCAAGTTAATTGAAGCCCCTTCACACATCGTTAAAGAATCTTCTACAGCCGTTACAACGGGGCCTTTTTGCACAATAACATATAAAGTATCTTTCATAATATCACTAATACAAGTACCAGCGATAATATCAGGCGTCAAAATGACGGTATCTACTCTAGTCGTATTCATCACTCCAACATTTGGCGTATAAGTAGCGATGGTATCATTATTAATTCCAGAGAATACCCCCATACTACTTAAAACCGACCAAGTCGCACCAACCGCACCACCACCATAACTACCATCTAAAGCTAGTCCGACTCCTTCACAGACATAAAGCGTATCATTCGCTTTCATAGGATTATCCACCTCTACCGTAGGCGCATTATAGACCGAAACAAAAATAGTATCTTCTACTACTTTACAAACACCAGGAGGTGTTTCCGTAAAATATCTAATGGTATCTATTCGAAACTGAGTGGTGACATCTAAGATTGGATCATAAATAACCGTTTCGGTACTAGATTTAGTTGTATCAAGATCTTTGTTATTACCAAAATCACCTGCTGTACCATTAACGATTTCCCAGAAAACAGAATCTCCGATGCCTATGGAAGTAGCATTTAAAACAACAGTTCCTGATTCACAGACTACGGTATCGGATGATGCTGTTAGAGCTGCAGCTCTTTGTACTTTGATGATAATACTATCTCTTGCAACAGCACAAGTGGAAACTGTATTAGAACTACTAATAATTAATGTATCATACCTTATATCTGTTGTTTGTCCTATATTTGGCGTGTAAATAGGCGTCAAGCTTGTCGCATTGTTAAAAACACCTGAATTGGAAGTTGTTGTCCAAATCACCGTTGTTGTTCCCCCCATTCTAATACTTGAAATAGCTAAAGTCGAACCTCCTTCACAGATGGAAATTGTATCTAAATTAGATGCATTATCACCATAGGTATCACTTATTTCCACAAAGTGTGCAGGGTTTACCGTCACTTTAAAACTACCTGTAAAATCAGGACATTCGGTCGCCGTACTTATAGCAGTATATTCAATAGTATCTATTCTAGGAGCAGTTTGATTAGCAGCAAAAACCAGCGGATTATATTTAGTCGAAAGACTAGTATTAGCATCAAAAGTACCACCCGTAGCTGTTGAGATTATTTTCCATCCAGCATTAGTAGTAGTAAAAGAACCAATCCCAGATAAAGTAGTTGCAATCGCAATATTACCACCATTACAAATTGTTTTATCGGTTACATTTGATAAAGCAACACCATTAAAAACTTCAATTTCTACCATCGTGGTATCTGGCTGACACCCCGCTAATCCAGTAGAAATCGCCATTAAAGTATCTTTTCGGGAAGTAATCGTATTTCCAGCAATATCTTTAGGTGTATATTTTACAGTTACCGAATCTATTGGGCTTAATGTACCTCTATTTGGATCAGTTTGGTTAGGATAAAGTTTCCAAGTAACCGCAGTTGCTCCAGCATGAATTGTTGCTTTTATAGTATCTGTAGTTAATTCACAAATAGGCCCATTAGGTGGTATAATAGTAATATTCGCCGTATCAATTACGGTAATAATTACGGTATCTGTGGCTGCTAAACAGGTTTGATTACTACTCACATCTACCGTCTCACTAACCGTTGGTTTACCTGTTGTTGCCACAATTGTATCCATTCGGGATAAGATAGGAAAAGAAATGGCTCCAGTAGGTTGATAATTATAAATAATAGTATCATTACTTTGGTCTGTCAATTCGGTAGCTTGTCCATTATTTAGTGTATCCCAACGGATAATATTGTCTACTATTCCTCTAGGTGAAATCGATCTTAAAAAAGCAACATCGTTGATACAGATAGTCGTATCTTGACTTAAGGTTAATTGAGGCGTTTTGTGAACCACCACCACAACTGTATCTATTGCTGTAATACAATTATTAATCGGCACAGTTGTAACAAATAAGGTATCGTTTCGAGTAGTATCAGCTGTAGTGATTTGACTAGGAATATAAATGGCGTTTTTACTATCATCGTCAATAAAACGGCCATTTCCATCTTTACTTGTCCATTTCAAGGCCTCTGCCGCTTTATGTAATTCCGCTTTCATTATTACAGAATCTCCTTCACAAATATCAAAAACATCAAAAGCATTGGCAACACTATCCAATTCAAAAACAGATATGACTACCGTATCTACAAAGACATCACAAAGTGGTGTTCCTCTTGGTACTGTCTTGGCCAATAAAGTATCATACCGAACAGAATCTATTGTACCCGAAGGACTATAAAAAGGATTAGTAATGGTGTCTGTTATACCAAACGTGCCCATTCCCGTCTTAATTTCCCATTTTAATGAAGTAGCACCCCGAGATAAAACGGCAGCTAATTGAATTGAATCTCCTTGACATACAGCTCCTGTATTAAAAGTGTTGGCTACCTCTCCTCTTAAATGAACCGCAATATCAATCGTATCTAAGGCTGCTGGGCAAACCGCTACATCACTATCCGTTTTTAAATAAATAGATTCTACTCTAGCTGAGGACGGTCTTTCTATAGGTTCATATTTAATCGAATCTAAAGTCGTATTCGTAATTCCATTGGCAATATTAAAACTACCATTATTGGTCGTCCAAAAAATTGTGTCTGCATTTCCTCCAGGGGTTGCAGTTATATTGATAGAATCTTCTTCACAAATGGCTAAGGTTGGATTTGTTATGGTTGCAATAGATATGGTTGGAGCTTGGTGTATTGTTATCAGAACAGTATCTGAAACCGCAGGACAAATACTATTAGAAGCTGGGGTTGAAAAAGCAATAACCGTATCTATTCTAGTTAAAACATTCAATGGAATCGTAGGAACAAATGTTCGGGTATTCGTATTAAAAGTACCATCATTAAATTGCCATTTATCAAAAGCCGCACCATCAAGTGCAAAGCTAACCGTAATAGACTCCCCTTCACAAATTTCTTTATCCGTTCCTATATCTAAACTAACTGCTTTCAATACTTGTACTTTGATTGTATCCGCAGGAAAAACATAAGAACTATTTCCAAAAGAAACATCTATATCTAAAGTTTCGTCAATATTATTCATAGAAACATCAACAAATAAAGCACTACTACTAGTAATTGTTGAGGTATAAAAAACAATTCTATTATGCTTATAAATAATCTTATTCCCTACTCTTTCCACTCTAAAAATATCATCTCCAGAAACAAGAGAAACAGGAACGAATCCAGTTGGAATGACATTATTTTCAATAACAAATGCCTTATCCTGTCCTTTAGATATTTGAATACCATAATCAATAGTGCTCGGATTATTATCTGGATTAGTAGCAGACAATCCAAAAGTGGCTTGAACCGCGGTGGTTAGTTTGGCTTCTACCCATCCATCTGTATTAATTGAAAGAGTATTTACTGACCTTGCACCAGAATTTCCCTGTCCAGCAATAGTGCATTTGAATTGGCCGCCAGTTGTATCTATTCCAGTTACATTTTGCCAATTGGGAGCATATCCTTGATCTAAGGTTACTATTAATTCATCTATTCTACTCGTTCCTATTATAGGGTTAGGCGTATAAAAATTCGTATGATTTAGAGAATCAGAGAAAGTACCGTTATTATTTTTTTCTCGCCAAGTTAATGGGTCTGAAGTACCCATAGGAGTAGCCTCGACTTGGATTGGTACAGCTGCACAAATGTCAACAGCACCAGTATTAGGGCTGGAAAGTTTTGCATCCACTACTACTTGCCCAAAAGTGGCAGGTAAGCTCGCTAACAAAAAGCAAAATATCAATAGCCTGTTCTTAATTCTTAATTGTTTGATAAGTAATAAAGAAATATAGAGGGAATCCAAAATGGTATTTTTTTTAAATAGAAAACCCCAGATAGTCATTATACTATCTTCTTGAAGAAAGTCAAATTGCTTTTTCATAAGCGTAATGTGTTTGGTCGTTGTTTTTTTTGAGAATAATACAAATACAATCGTCTAACCAATTGATAATCGAAAGGAGTATCAATAACGCATTTCTATAGATAGCCATTGAAAGGAAATAATATAGGGTAACCTTCCGATGCTTAATAGCTTTTTAGGTTGAAATGAACACACAATCATTTCAAGCTTCCTGTTGTATACAGGAAATTGTAAATCGGTCATGGGAGAGGTGATAAGGTAAAGGGAGTTTAACTCTTATTGCATTGGTTCAACTTCTCGTTTTGACAAATAGGGTTTGGGGTGTATCATTATTCTTTTGAGGCCTGATTATCTAATAATAAATAGGGAATCAACTATAATCAAAAGTTCAATTCAACACCTAATGCAATTTGATTTAACTAGTAATCAAATCACTTTTTTAAGTTGAATAAATAAGATGTCTTTAAAAGTGAAGGGTCTCTAAACTTGTAGGTTGTAAAATGTAAAATTGATGAGATAAATCCGTATGGAGTTATAAAATTAGGCGATTTACCCATTAAATTCCAATTTTATTAGGAAAATCTGCTATTTTTTTTGCATTTTGGAACAAGATTTAACAAAAATCAAGGAAACTACCATTTTTAGTGTACTATGAAAAAACATTGTTTAGAGTGTAAAGAGGCATTTATGGGACGGGCAGACAAAAAATATTGCTCTACTAGTTGCCGTAGTCAGGCAAATAATAAACTCAATAGAGATGCTATTAATTTTGTCCGAAACATCAATAATATCTTACGAAAAAACCGTCGCATCTTAGCGGATTTAAATCCAGATGGCAAAGTTAGAATCCATAAAGATAAACTGTTGGGCAACGGTTTTAAATTTAGTTACTTCACCAATATTTATCAAACCAAAAATGGGAATACCTATTATTTTGTGTATGACTATGGCTATTTAGCTTTGGAAAATGATTTTTATACTTTAGTTCGAAGACAGAGTTATGTGGAGTAAAGTTGGCAGTAGGCAGTTTGCAGAGGATATTGAATTTGTAATTGTAATTGCTATTACTATTGATTTTTTATCAATTTGCCCTATGACAAAGAACTGATAACTTAAAGTATAATAACGCCTCCAACGTCTAATTCTGCTAATCTTCCTGTTCCATATTCATACCCTGCTAATCCAATTCGTACCAATCGCAAAACAGGAAAACCTATAGCTGCACACATTCGACGTACTTGTCGATTTTTTCCTTCCGTAATCGTTAAACTCAACCAAGTAGTAGGAATAGCTTTTCTAAAACGGATGGGCGGATTTCTTGGTGGTAATTGAGAGGTGTCTGCTAATAAAAATGCTTTTGCAGGGGCCGTTTGGTGTATCTTCCCTTTAATTCTAATAGTCAGCCCTTTCTGCAAGGGCAGCAAATCCTTTTCAGTTGGAGCGCCTTCCACTTGTACCCAATAGGTTTTAGCTTGTTTATTTTTTGGATGCAATAATTTAGCGTTTAAACTTTTGTCATCGGTCAAAATTAATAAACCTTCACTATCTGCATCTAATCGTCCCACAGGATAAACATTTCTAGCAAAGTCAAACTCTAAATCAGCTAAAGTAATGTGATGGGGAGCTTCTCTAGTGAATTGAGAAAGCATATTAAAAGGTTTGTATATAATGTAGGTTGCCATAGGTTACAAAAATAAGAAGGGTTTATTTATAAAAATGGTTTTTTCAGTTTTCAATTTAAAATTTTCAATGTTCTATTTTCAAATGGATGCATCACTAAAGAAAAAAGTAAGTCCTAAGTACCAACTCATAATTAGTTTAAAATTTCAGGGAGATTATTTTTTCGATAGTTTTCTTTAAAAAATCCAGTCATAGCACCGCTACGGCTTGATTTTTTAGAGGAAAATAGCGGAAAAAGAAGCCGCTGAAAATTAATAATCTAACTAATCCCTAATTTCCAATAACCGAAACCTGAATTTCAAAATCACAACCTTACTTTAATACCACCTGTAACCGTCTACATCTATCTTGAAAATTAAAAATTAAAAATTGAAAATTGTTTAATACCTTAGCCTTTTTTAATCAAAAATGAAAAGCTATGCAAAATAAGCGTCGAGCCTTTTTACAAAACGCTGGTCTATTAGCAGCAGGATCTATTTTAATGCCACAATGGGCTTGCCAATCAGGTGCTAAAGAAGCAGCTGCCACGAGCACTACTGCACCAGCAGTAACGGCTGCTGTTAAGCCAAGTTTAGATAAATTTGGTATCCAATTATACACCTTAAGAGATGTCATTCCAGCAGATCCAAAGGGTACTTTAAAAGAATTAGCAAGATTTGGGTTTCAACAAATAGAAGGATACGATGGGCCACAAGGATTATTTTGGGATATGCCGCATACTGAATTTAAAAAGTATTTAGATGGCTTAGGCCTAAATATGGTTTCTGCACATGCTAATATCAATGAAAATTTTGAAGAGAAGGCAGCCCAAGCAGCTGAAATTGGCATGAAGTATTTAATTTGTCCTTATATTGGGCCACAAACGAGTGTAGATAACTGGAAAAAGGTAACGGATAAATTTAATGCTTGTGGGGAAATTTGTCGAAAGAATGGTATTCGATTCGCCTACCATAATCACGCTTATTCTTTTAAAGCATTTTCAGGTATGATTCCACATGATTTTATTATGGACAATACCGATCCAGAATTAGTGGATCATGAAATGGATATTTATTGGGTCGTAACGGGTGGTGCTGATCCAGAAGCTTATTTAAAGAAATATTCTAATCGTTTCAAATTATGTCATGTCAAGGATAGAATGAAAGATGCAGCAGATGATGTAAGAGAAGCTACTTGTACTTTGGGTACAGGAAAGATTGATTTCCCAAAAATCTTAAAAACAGCCAAAGAGAATGGTATGGAGTACTTTATCATGGAGCAAGAGCGCTATGATAATACAACGCCAATGGCTTGTGCTAAAGATGGTGCAGATTATTTGAAAAAGTTAGTTTTTGCTTAACTGGTGATTGGTGATTGGTGATTAGTGATTGGTGATTCGTAGGTAATCTGCCTTATTCACCAATCGTTAATCATCATCCTAATCAATCTTGAACCCCTACTAAAATGTATCCCTTATTAAGTAATCAGTTCTTTGTTGTAGCACAAATTGATAAAAAACTTCAATAGCAATAACAATTACAATAACCTCTGCAAACTGCCTACTGAATTACTGCCTACAGCAATCGTAACTACCTTCTCCGACCACCTCTACCTCCATTACGATTCCCGCCAGATTGTCCTCCTTTCCTTCGATTGGCAAAAAACTCTTGCTTTCGGCGTTGTTTTTCTTTATTCCATTCTTTCTTTTCCGCATCGGTCATTGGTTTATCCGTTTGAGGAAAAGGGTGATCTTTAATTACCGTAATCTTTTGCTTAATTAATTTTTCAATATCACGAATAAACTCATTTTCTTCTGGCTCACACATCGCAATGGCAATGCCTTCCTCCCCTGCTCGACCGGATCGCCCAATGCGATGTACATAAGTTTCTGCCACATTCGGAACATCATAATTAATGACATAATGCAGTTTATCTATATCAATCCCTCTAGCCGCAATATCCGTTGCTACCAAGACTCTAATTTCTCCTGCCTTAAATGCTTTTAGGGCTTTTTGTCGCTGATTCTGTGCCTTGTCTCCATGAATTGCTGCTGCTTCGATGCGTTTTTTCTTTAAATCTTTAGCAATTCTATCTGCGCCCCTTTTTGTTCGTGAAAAAACCAATACTTGATTAATTTTCTCGTCTTTTAAAATATGTGACAGTAGATTCTTTTTGGTCGTTCGATTGGTATAATATAAATATTGTTGAATCGTTTCTGCTGTAGAGGAGACAGGGCTAACTTCTACTCTCTGTGGATCTTTTAAAATTTGCCGAGATAGTTTAACTATATTGGCAGGCATGGTGGCAGAAAAGAACAAGGATTGTCGTTCTCTAGGTAACATGGGTAATATCTTTTTTATGTCATTGATAAAACCCATATCCAACATTCGATCCGCTTCATCCAAGATAAAGACTTTAACCGTTTTTAAACTAATATGTCCTTGGTTGATTAAATCCAATAATCGACCGGGCGTAGCTACTAAAATGTGTACACCTCTTCGAATGGCATCTACCTGTTTACCTTGTTTGACCCCGCCAAAAATAACGGTATTTTTCACAACCGTATACTTGCTATAGGCTTCAATATTTTCTTCAATTTGAATCGCCAATTCTCTAGTTGGCGTCAAGATTAAAGCACGCATAGTTGGCTTCCCTTTAGCTTTCTCTTCAATTCGTTGAATCAACTGAATAATAGGAATAGCAAAGGCAGCCGTTTTACCAGTACCTGTCTGTGCTACCGCTAGTACATCTTTTCGTTGGAGAATTAGTGGAATCGCCCGACCTTGAATGGCCGTTGGCTCTATATAATTTTTATCTTTAAGGGCTTTTAAAATTGGTGGAATTAACTTCAAGTCTTCAAATCTCATACAACGCTTGGTTTTGCTCCTCATTACCTTTCAAGTAGATTTAGTCAGAGCTTGCTAATAAAGTTGCAAAGGTAAGTTTTTTATTTTAGTGATTCATCTCTCTTATTTTTTAAGTTTTATCTTCATTTAATTATAAGATAGTGAACAGGTTTAGTATTGGCAATTCCTAGTTAACCACTACAAAATTCTATATTTCGCTTTTTTCACCTAAAAATCCCAATTAAATTTTTCTTTCCTAGTTAAATCAACCAAATTTTATTTTTGGTACAGCTTTTGAATAGTAAATAGTAACGACAAAAAAACATTGTTTAAAAAGTCGGGCTGATTGGGGGATTGGCTCGGCTTTTTTGTTAAAACCGTAACCTCAACCTCAACTTCAAATTCAAACGGGGACTATGCAAAACAAAAATGCCGAACCAATTGAATGATTCGGCTTAATTTTATCCTTGATGATCGTTATACGCTAGTTTTCTAATTGCTTTATCTCTTCTTCTTTTTCAGTAGGCTGCCGAAAAACCAGTCCATTTCCAAAAGAATCTAATACCACATTTGAGTTTGGCTGTACTTCTTGTTTTAAGATAGCCTTAGACAAAGCATTTAAAACTTTTTTCTGGATAATGCGCTTAACAGGTCTTGCACCAAATTGGGGATCATATCCTTCGCCCGTTATGTAGTTAATCGCCTGAGGAGTGGCGGTTAAAGTGATGCCTTGTTTCGCCAATACCCCTTCCAAACCCTTCAATTGCAATTCAACGATTTGTCGGATGTGTTGATTATTCAAAGGTTGGAACATCACCAGTTCATCAATTCTATTCAAGAATTCAGGACGCAAAGATTGTTTCAGCAATTCAAAAACTAAACCTTCTGTCTTTTCAAAGATAGCAACCTCATTTGTGCCATCTAAACGAGCAAAATTTTGTTGAATTATTTCTGCGCCCATATTAGACGTCATGATAATAATCGAGTTTTTGAAATTGGCCACTCTCCCCTTATTATCCGTCAATCGTCCATCGTCTAATACTTGTAATAAAATATTAAATACGTCTGGATGTGCCTTTTCAATTTCATCTAGTAAAATAACAGAATAAGGCTTTCTCCGAACGGCTTCTGTCAATTGTCCTCCTTCATCGTAGCCAACATATCCTGGAGGTGCGCCAACTAAACGAGCTACCGCATGCTTTTCTTGGTACTCGGACATATCTATGCGGGTCAACATATTTTCATCATCAAATAGAAAATCTGCTAAAGTCTTGGCTAATTCCGTTTTACCAACCCCTGTAGAACCAAGGAATAAAAAAGAACCAATTGGCTTTTTATCATCCGATAAACCAGTTCTATTTCTCCGAATCGCATCTGCAATCGCTTCAATAGCAGGTGCTTGCCCAACTACTCTTTGTGATAATTCTTCTTCCAAAGTCAGTAACTTTTCCCGTTCACTTTGCAGCATTTTAGTAACAGGAATACCTGTCCATCTTGCTACTATTTCGGCAATATCTTCCGAGATCACTTCCTCTTTAACCAACTTACTACCCTTCTCTTTTAAATCCGCTAATTGTTGATTAAACCCCGCTAATCTTTGTTCTGCCGCAGGAATTCTACCATACTGAATCTCAGCTACTTCTGTGAAATTTCCTGCTCGTTCTAATTGCTTGGCTTCTTGTTTCAATTCTTCAATTTCGTCTTTCGCTTTTTGGACACCCAAAACGACATTTCTTTCCGATTCCCATTGCGTTTTAAACTGATTTCTTTGCTCTTCTAAATTGGCAATTTGTTCATTTAATTCTGCAATCTTCAGCAAATCATTTTCTCGTTTCATTGCTTCTCGCTCAATTTCTAATTGTCGAATTTTTCTCTCGATCTCATCTAGTTCCGCTGGCATAGAATTCATTTCCAAACGCAATCTTGCCGCTGCTTCATCAATTAAATCAATGGCTTTATCTGGTAAAAAACGATCTGTAATGTATCGATGAGATAACTGTACGGAAGCAACAATTGCTTCATCTTTAATATTAATTTTATGATGACTTTCATAACGTTCTTTCAATCCTCTTAAAATAGAAACAGCGTCTTCCACATTCGGTTCGTCTACCACAATTGTCTGGAAACGACGTTCTAAAGCCTTGTCTTTTTCAAAGTATTTTTGGTATTCATCTAGAGTTGTTGCTCCGATGGAGCGCAATTCACCTCTTGCCAATGCTGGTTTTAAAATATTGGCAGCATCCATCGCACCTTGTCCACCACCAGCACCAACTAAAGTATGAATTTCGTCAATAAATAAAATAATGTTCCCGTCAGATTCCGTTACTTCCTTAATAACTGCTTTCAATCGTTCCTCAAATTCCCCTTTATATTTTGCCCCAGCAATTAAGGCGCCCATATCCAAGGCAAAAATTTCTTTGTCTTCTAAATCATCGGGGATATCTCCATTCACAATTCGGTGTGCTAACCCTTCTACAATGGCCGTTTTACCAACCCCTGGCGCACCAATTAATAAAGGATTATTCTTCGTTCTTCTTGCTAGAATATGAAGCACCCGTCGAATCTCTTCATCTCTTCCAATGACAGGATCTAATTTCCCCTTCTTCGCTTTTTCATTCAGGTTAATCGCATATTTTTCTAAAGAATTATAAGTCCCTTCTGCCCCATGAGAGGTTACTTTTGATCCTTTACGCAAAGCTAAAATAGCTTTCTTCAAGTCCGCCTCATTTATTCCACTATCTTTTAATAATTGAGAAACGGAATCTTTCACTTTTAGTATCCCTAATAATAAGTGCTCAAGCGAAACGTATTCATCGCCAAATTCCTTTAGGAAAATATTCGCTCTTTGTACTGCTTCATTAGCAGGGCGAGATAGATGCTGTCCCCCTCCTACTTGCTTAGGATAAGATTCTAAAATGCTATTCAAAGCTAACTTTACTGCTGGTAAATTGGCGGATAATTTTTTAAATATAAAAGGCGTCACATTCTCATCTACTTCAAAGATACCTTTTAATAAATGCCCCACCTCAATAGATTGGTGGTCTTTTTCCAATGCCAGCTGTTGTGCACTTTGTAGTGCTTCCTGTGTTTTTAAGGTGATGTTATTTAAATTCATAAGTAAAAGATCGTCAAATTATTTTTTGATAAACAGGATTTTCCGCTACACTATCAACTATTTTATTAATAAACACTTTAAATCCTATTTTGATTACATCTTTATAATATCAATTGATATACCAAGCCAAAAAATAAGACAATTTGTAGTTTTTAAGGCATTCTACCTGTCTCTTTGTCAGACTACGTGTATTTATTGTGTCAAAATGACTTTAGGTTAATTCTCTACAATTGCTTATATTCCGCCTTTCTTCATATGTTAAATCAACTAATGCTTATCATTCCCAATTTCCCAAAAAGGTATTTTCGCACAATTTTTTTATTCCTATTTCTTTTTTTTAATCAGCCTAACCTACAAGCACAAGGAATTGATGAAACCATTAATACTGCTTTGCGCCCATTATCAGATGGCTTAAATAGTTTTATCTTTTTTAGTGTCACGATTTTTGGCGCCGAAGTCCCCTTAATTGTGCTATGGTTGGTAAGTGCTGCCGTTTTCTTTACCGTTTATTTCAATTTTTTAAATATTACTGGTTTCAAACATGCGATTAGTTTGGTCAAGGGAGATTATGACTCAGGAAAAGATGAAGGAGAAGTCAGTCATTTCCAAGCTTTGGCAACTGCCTTATCAGGAACAGTTGGTATTGGAAATATTGCGAATGTGGCGGTATTAATTACAATTGGTGGCCCTGGCGCCATTTTTTGGATGATAATAGCAGGCTTAATTGGAATGTCCACCAAATTTATAGAATGCGTTTTAGGGGTAATGTATCGAAAGGTCAAACCTGATGGCAGTATTTCTGGTGGGCCGATGTATTATCTAGAAAAAGGATTAGCAGAACGTGGATTTGGTAGTATAGCGAAGCCATTAGGTATTTTTTATGCCATTTCAATGGTCATTGGTTGCATGGGGATTGGCAATATGTTTCAATCGAATCAAGCCTATGAGCAATTTGTTTTTGTAACGGGTGGCGAAACCAGTTACTTTGCGGATAAAGGTTGGTTATTCGGGACGATCATTGCCCTTTTAGTAGGTGGTGTTATATTAGGTGGTTTAAAAAGTATTGCCAAAGTAACAGAGAAATTAGTGCCCTTTATGGCCGTCACGTATGTCGCTTTTGCTCTAGCTATTATTTTCATGAATATAGATAAAGTACCTTGGGCTTTTAATGCGATTATTACAGAGGCCTTTTCTCCTACAGGTATGACAGGCGGCATTATTGGTGTTATGGTCTTAGGCTTTAAACGGGCCGTTTTCTCTAATGAAGCAGGGATTGGTTCGGCTTCTATTGTGCATTCTGCGGTAAAAACAAATGAGCCAATTACAGAAGGATATGTTGCTTTATTGGAGCCATTTATTGATACGGTGGTTATTTGTACCATGACAGGACTGGTAATTTTAACTACGGTTTATGAACCCAATTTAGCAGGAACAGAAGTTCAAGGAATTGCTTTAACGGCTAGAGCCTTCGAGAGTAATATTAGTTGGTCCGTTATTCCTTTGGCATTTATTGCCATTCTTTTTGCTTTTTCTACGATGATTTCTTGGTCTTATTATGGGCTAAAAGGTTGGACTTATTTGTTTGGAGAATCAACTATTTCGGAGAATATCTTTAAATTTATCTTTTGTTGTTTTGTTGCCTTAGGTTGTATGATGCAATTAACCGCAGTTCTTGATTTTTCTGATGCCTTAGTCTTTTTGGTAGCTTTACCGAATATTATTGGCTTGTATATTTTAGCACCTATTGTAAAGAAAGAATTGCTTAGTTATCAGGCAAGATTGAAAAGTGGGGAGATCAGGAAGGCTTCGTAACAGATACAGTAACTACTTAGGAAGTAAGGGAGTAAAGGTATAAGGGTACAAAGGAGAGCAAAGTAATTCCTAGTTGAATTGACAATAAAACTTGTGGTATAAATAGCAATTTCGATAGCAAACTCAATAAACTATTGGTTATTTTGAAAACTGTGCATTAGAAATATTGTACCACAAAATTAGATGTCAGTTCTTCGTTTCATTTTACTAAAAAAAGGCCAACTCATGAAGAGCTGACCTTTTCTTTAAATTTTATTGTTGTAAGGCTTATAAATTAGCATACCGACGAATTCATTCATTGTTTTGGTATATAAACTACGTCGAATTAATTCGACGGTACCTACTTACCGTAAGCTACCTTTTACTATTCGTTTAGTAATTGGTGCCTTACCGTTTTCTGTGATCGTCATTAAATACAAGCCATTGGAATAGCTGCTCATATTCAATTCGTGATTGTTCGTCGTATTAGAAAGTGTTTGTTGAGTTACCTTTTTACCTGAAATGTGGAATAATTCCAATACTGCAGTTTCTTCCGTAATCGTGTAGTTAATTTGTAATAAATCACTTACTGGATTAGGAAAAGCGATCAATTCTTTAGTAGCAATTTCATCAATAGAAATATCTGCAAGGAAGGTTTCTGCATTTCTACTTTCTGCCGTCGCTACTGCATTATCTGGCGTACTAAACGGAATCCAATCGGTAAATGGAGATTCGCTACCATCTGCACAAATCGTTCTGATTTGGAATTCATAATCTCTACCAGAAGGAGCAAAGATATGTACTCTTGAACGTCTAATTAATCCTCTTCCTACAATTCTAGTTCTACCAGTAAATCGAATTTCAATTAAATACCTAGCCGCATTCGGTACGTCTTCCCAATCCACTCTAATTTTTCTATTACTAAGGACATCTACAACCACATCACTAGGCGAAGTACAAGGATCTGCACATACTTCTCTAGTTACTTGTACGCTATTCGATAAGCTATAACAACCTGCTAATTGGTCTACATTAGCACCCATTGCTAAGCCTGTTAAGCCATCTTCATAAGCTAAGTTCCAAACAAAACAAACCCCTACTCCTGCTGCATCAAAATCTGGGGCAGAAAAGGTTGGTGGTAAGCCTAAAATATTGCCTTGGTCATCTGTAACGACCCATTGGTTATTCGTGCCTGTGTTACCGCTTAAAGTAATCCCATCTGCTGGAATGGTGTCTTTCACACCGTCCACGCAGAAAGTATAAGGGCCTCCTGTCAAAGTTCCTCCAACTGCGTCACACATATCTCCACATACTTCTCTAGTTACTTGTACACTATTGGATAAGTTGTAACAACCTGCTAATTGATCTACATTAGCGCCCATTGCCAAACCTGTCAAGCCATCTTCATAGCTTAAGTGCCATACAAAACATACGCCTACTCCTGCTGCATCAAAATCTGGACCTGTAAAACTTGGTGGTAAGCCTAAAATATTTCCTTGATCATCTGTAACGACCCATTGAGAATTGCCTCCTGTGTTGCCACTTAAGGTAATACCATCGGCTGGAATATTATCTGCTGTTCCATCTACACAGAAGGTAAATGGGCCTCCTACTAAAGTACCTCCTGCTGGTTGGTTTCTAGTTACTTGTACACTATTGGATAAATTAAAACAACCTGCTAATTGGTCTACATTAGCGCCCATTGCTAAGCCTGTTAAACCATCTTCGTAAGCTAGATTCCATACAAAACAAACCCCTACTCCTGCTGCATCAAAATCTGGGGTAGAAAAGGTTGGTGGCAAGCCTAAAATATTGCCTTGGTCATCTGTAACGACCCATTGGTTATTCGTGCCTGTGTTACCGCTTAAAGTAATCCCATCTGCTGGAATGGTGTCTTTCACACCGTCCACACAGAAAGTATAAGGGCCTCCTGTCAAAGTTCCTCCAACTGCGTCACACATATCTCCACATACTTCTCTAGTTACTTGTACACTATTGGATAAGTTGTAACAACCTGCTAATTGATCTACATTAGCGCCCATTGCCAAACCTGTCAAGCCATCTTCATAGCTTAAGTGCCATACAAAACATACGCCTACTCCTGCTGCATCAAAATCTGGACCTGTAAAACTTGGTGGTAAGCCTAAAATATTTCCTTGATCATCTGTAACGACCCATTGAGAATTGCCTCCTGTGTTGCCACTTAAGGTAATACCATCGGCTGGAATATTATCTGCTGTTCCATCTACACAGAAGGTAAATGGGCCTCCTACTAAAGTACCACCTGCTGGTTGATTTCTAGTTACTTGTACACTATTGGATAAATTAAAACAACCTGCTAATTGGTCTACATTAGCGCCCATTGCTAAGCCTGTTAAACCATCTTCGTAAGCTAGATTCCATACAAAACAAACCCCTACTCCTGCTGCATCAAAATCTGGGGTAGAAAAGGTTGGTGGCAAGCCTAAAATATTGCCTTGGTCATCTGTAACGACCCATTGGTTATTCGTGCCTGTGTTACCGCTTAAAGTAATCCCATCTGCTGGAATGGTGTCTTTCACACCGTCCACACAGAAAGTATAAGGGCCTCCTGTCAAAGTTCCTCCAACTGCGTCACACATACCTCCACATACTTCTCTAGTTACTTGTACACTATTGGATAAGTTGTAACAACCTGCTAATTGATCTACATTAGCACCCATTGCCAAACCTGTCAAGCCATCTTCATAGCTTAAGTGCCATACAAAACATACGCCTACTCCTGCTGCATCAAAATCTGGACCTGTAAAACTTGGTGGTAAGCCTAAAATATTTCCTTGATCATCTGTAACGACCCATTGAGAATTGCCTCCTGTGTTGCCACTTAAGCTAATACCATCGGCTGGAATATTATCTGCTGTTCCATCTACACAGAAGGTAAATGGGCCTCCTACTAAAGTACCTCCTGCTGGTTGGTTTCTAGTTACTTGTACGCTATTCGATAAGCTATAACAACCTGCTAATTGGTCTACATTAGCGCCCATTGCTAAGCCTGTTAAGCCATCTTCATAAGCTAAGTTCCAAACAAAACAAACCCCTACTCCTGCTGCATCAAAATCTGGGGCAGAAAAGGTTGGTGGTAAGCCTAAAATATTGCCTTGGTCATCTGTAACGACCCATTGGTTATTCGTGCCTGTGTTACCGCTTAAAGTAATCCCATCTGCTGGAATGGTGTCTTTCACACCGTCCACACAGAAAGTATAAGGGCCTCCTGTCAAAGTTCCTCCAACTGCGTCACACATACCTCCACATACTTCTCTAGTTACTTGTACACTATTGGATAAGTTGTAACAACCTGCTAATTGATCTACATTAGCGCCCATTGCCAAACCTGTCAAGCCATCTTCATAGCTTAAGTGCCATACAAAACATACGCCTACTCCTGCTGCATCAAAATCTGGACCTGTAAAACTTGGTGGTAAGCCTAAAATATTTCCTTGATCATCTGTAACGACCCATTGAGAATTGCCTCCTGTGTTGCCACTTAAGGTAATACCATCGGCTGGAATATTATCTGCTGTTCCATCTACACAGAAGGTAAATGGGCCTCCTACTAAAGTACCTCCTGCTGGTTGGTTTCTAGTTACTTGTACACTATTGGATAAATTAAAACAACCTGCTAATTGGTCTACATTAGCACCCATTGCTAAGCCTGTTAATCCATCTTCATAAGCTAGATTCCATACAAAACAAACTCCTGCGCCTGCTGCATCAAAATCTGGGCCTGTGAAACTGTCTGGTAAACCTAAAATATTGCCTTGATCATCTGTGACCACCCATTGGTTATTAGCACCTGTGTTGCCACTTAGCGTAATCCCATCGACTGGAATATTATCTGCCGTTCCATCTACACAGAAAGTAAATGGGCCACCTACTAAAGTACCACCGTCCGCATCACATGCTCCAGCATCAACTCTAGTAAAAGTCATCGTTCCCATACTTGGAATAGCACCATTAACTACTAATGGCCCGTCTGTAATCATCATTATTGTTCCAAGTGGACTCGTTGCTTGATTTCCAGACGCAAAAGAAACTCCACTATCTGATCCTGCATCATAATTAGCAACTTCTACTGTTTTAGAATTCACCCAATTACCACCTTCAAAAAGATTTAAATCTCGAACCCCTACAAACCAATCTGGACTTGGGGCAATCATTGTTGTAATACTTACTAAAGGGTGAGAATTTTCAATAGCAAATTCTAAAGAAACACTACCTGGAGAAGTACCTACTCCCCCACCAGAAACTAATGTTTGTCCTTGACCACCATCAATTATAGCTTGAATTTCTGCTGTTAATGGGTTTTTAGAACCTGTTTCTGCCATATTGATAATACCTTGAGAAGCAGTACCTCCCAGTTCAAATAAAGCAGTATTAGCAGTATGTGTTAGGCCAATCAAACCCGAAAAATGGGGATTTGAAGGAAAATCAGTTGGATGTGTCGATGCACTCCAAGCAGCATTAAACGTTACTTGATACCTAGCAGCAGAAGTAGATGCTGGTGGGGGTGCAACAGCACATTTTTGTGGATTGGTATTTACTTCCCAATCTGCTGCTTTAGTACCTGTCCCATTCAATGCTAAAGATTCACCAGTAGCAAAACCAGCAACGGCGTTTCCATCCCAAATATTATTTCCTATAGCTAAACCAGAACGTGTATGTCCAGTTGAACCCCATTCTAAATAGGAAATTAATCCTGCTGCACTTCCAAAATCACTATTCGTATAAAGTCCTAATTCACTATCATCGCTTTGAAACAAAGAAGGATCTGAAATAACTACCTCTTCATTAGCGCCTAAGTTTAAATTCCCACATTCTATAGTTAACCCGCTCAACGCTCTGTATCTAGGAAAATCACAAATCCAATAACTTGAAATATCTACTGTCGCCGTACCTGTATTTCGTAATTCAAAAGAACCATCCGCAAAAACTTCACTAATCACTACTTGAGCTTGTGCAAAGTTTAAGTTGAGTAAAAAAAGGGTAAAAAGCCAATACATTTTTGTGCTTTTCAGGAAAGAAATAAGCATGGATTGCTTTTCTTTTTTGTCTACAGAATAGTAATAAGGTGTCATCATAAATAGAATAAATTTTAGGTTAGTAAAGTTATTTAGTTGCATAGAAGACCCATTGCTCACATGAACCAAAGATCCATTGAGGTATAGGAAAAAATAGTAGTTGATTGATTTTATTTAAAGTCTAAAACTTAAAACAATAGCAATCTTTGCATCAAATTTATGTGTGTATGTATTAAAAGTAGTTGAAGAATTGTTACTATTAGGGTTATACTGATTTATCGACATTAAGTTTAACAGAAACAAAACTAAAGGAAAAAAGATAGGAAGGCAAATCACAGAAAAAGTCACGTGTTTCAAAAATATAGAATCTATCACGACTGTCACAAACTTATAACTCCTCCGTCCTTACTTATCACAGAAGTATCACAAAAACCAATCAATAAGATTACAAAACAAGGGAAAATCTAGTTGTCTGCTGGTAGTTCGTCCTCTAAATGACATAATAAAGAATATTTGAAAAAAAGTGTTATTTTTTTGAAAATAGGTCTCAAAAAGGTAATTTACCCTTCTTTTTATTTGATCAAACAAAACGAAATTTCTTATGACACCTTTTGTAGCAGAGTTTTTAGGCACGATGGTGCTAATTTTATTAGGAGGCGGTGTATGCGCCAATGTATCTTTAGACAAAACCGGTGGCAATAATTCTGGATGGATCGTTATTACTATGGGCTGGGCAATGGCGGTTTTTGCAGGTGTTTTCATTTCTTCACATGGAAGTGATGCACACCTAAATCCAGCGGTTACTATCGGATTTGCCATGGCAGGAAAAATTAAGGGAACTACCTTAATCGCACAGTATTTAGCTGCACAGTTTTTAGGAGCTGCTTTAGGCGCATTTTTAGTTTGGGTGCAATACAAAGATCATTATGCGGAAACAGCAGATGGGCCAACTAAATTAGGGACGTTTGCAACCGCTCCTGCGATCCGCAATCCTATTACTAATTTAATTGGGGAAGCAATCGCCACTTTTTTACTTGTTTTTGGCTGTTTTCATATTGCCGGAGCTACGGTAGGCGCAGAATCTGCCTCTTTAGGAGCACTCAATGGTTTACCTGTGGCCTTATTAGTTTTAGCAATAGGCTTAAGTTTAGGAGGAACAACAGGCTATGCCATTAATCCTGCCAGAGATTTATCCCCTAGAATCATGCATGCTATTTTACCGATTCCTCGGAAAGGAGATAGTGATTGGGGATATGCTTGGATACCTGTTGTAGGACCAATCATCGGAGGGATTGTAGCCGCTTTAGTCTTTAAAGCATTGGGTGCTTAAAGAAACGATGAAAGATAAATGATGAACTTCCTAAACAGACAGTTAGAGTGTGTTTAAAAATCTTATTTCGTTTTTTAAAAATTTGGAAATATTTCCTTGTCTTTCTTAAAAATTGCTATGATTGTTAAATTGTTTGATTCTTATTTTCTTCTAACAACAATCAAACAATTTGACAAACAAAATTTTAATAGGATGATAAACAATTCATTATCAGCGACATAAAAATTCAAACATGCTCTTATTCAATAAATTATTATGCTGTTTTGGTACATTTATTTTTTCACTTTTCCTACAAATAGTTTTTATATAAAATTTAGATGTGCCAAATTTTCTAAAATTTGGCATATCTAGAAAACTACTTTTACTCGTTAATTAACTGAATTTATTCAACACCCATAAATGGATTCAAACATAGTTTGATAATAATAAGGTCAAAAATGTCAATAATTAGCAAATCTTAAAACAGGTTCAATATTTTCTTTTTTCTAAGTAACAAATTTATTTTTTCTTTCGTTTAATATACAAAATTTATCCTTCCCTAAAAACTCCAACACTAGACAACTGTCTTACATTTCGTTAACCACACCTACGAGTTTTACCATACAAATTATCCATTTACTTTTGGATTAGCCTAAAACGTGTCTTTTTATTATAAAATAAAAAAGTGAATTTCAGTAGTATACAAACTGTCACGAATCAGCTAAAAAACTGTAAAACAACTAATAACAAGTTACAAAAATAACATATAAAGAATATTGGCATCCTTTTTGGACGCAAAAGAAGTTGAAACTTGTGTTCAATTTTAGGTTTACAACTATTTATCAAGTTTCAATGTGAGTATGTAAGCTAGCGATAGTTCTTAGGAACTATCGCTACTTTTGTTTTGGGGTCGTTTTTTTTAATAGTACTTTTATTAGTCAAAAAGCCAATGGCTAACGGCGAAGAGGCATCATTCCACCAATATCATTTTTCTAATCTCACTCACTCCATTCCCCTTTAATTCATAATAGTAAATTCCACTACCATTCAATGTTTTAGCATCAACTAAAAATTGGTATTGTCCTTTTTGCTTTGTGGAGACAACTTGCCTCACTATTGCTCCTTGTGCATTAAAAATTGATAAAGTAATCAATTCTTCCTTTGGTAAGAAATATTCAATAATAGTTTTATCTGTGAAAGGATTTGGCTTGTTTTGTTGTAAGACCACTTGATGGACAACTTCGCCTTCCGCTTTGGTCTCAAAGTCAATCTTTACTGCCAACACACCGCCCTTTTTAGGATAAGCTTCTGCTACCAATTGCCTAGATGCTATTTGTATAAAATCACTTAACCAACCTGTTGCCTTTGCTTTAAAAGTCAAAGTATATAGGCGATCTTCTTTTCCAGCTTTTCCATTCCAAGAAGTCAGCAACTGTCCACCTTCCGTCAAGTTAGTATTCACATTTATACTTTTCACCAATCCTTCTTCTAATTCTAATAATTCGAGCGAGGAGAAATTTAAATCGAATTGTAAGCCTTCTATCTTGGTTATGCCTTTTGCTTTCAAAGCTACTTTTAGGACTTCTCCTTTTTCAACTTTTCTATTGACAACATTGATGCTAAAAGCCTCTTTTGTCGTCCTATTAGTGCTCACTAAAGCATTATTGGCATTTCCACTATCATTCACATCCCCTATTTTTATAGCAACAAAATTAGCCGCTATTCGGTTTTCGAGGGACTCCTTTACCATTATCCACTCTTTGTAGGCTTCGCTAGCTGGATTGTCCGTTGTAAATTGATATTGAGCATCTACAAATCGCCAGCTTTCATTATTGGGGAATTCCATAATTTGATTCAAAATCAATCGCCGCAATTGCACTAAATCAAAAGCGGTAATCGTTCCCGAATGATTTACATCCCCTGCAATATGTTGATAAGGAGTATCAAACTGTTGAATCCCTAAAATATGCTTACTAATTAAAATTAAATCAAAGGTGGTCACCCCATTGAGTGGGTCTATATTCTTTTTAGCACGAATTATTTGATGATCTACATTTTCTAGTGGAACAGTAAATCCAAATTGACCGTTGTCTGTAGTTAGCATACTTCCTATGGTCGCTTTTGTATCATTGATTTCTACCTTTACTTGTCCTATTCTTTTACCACCAAAAGAGGTAATATTCCCTACTACCTTCCCCGTTAATTCATCAGGAGTATTACAATTATTACTATTGGCTTGTACATTAATATTTGTAGTCGCAGTTGAAAAGTTTCCTGCGGCATCTATTATATAAATACTTACCGTTTGCTGACCTACCTCTAAACAGGTTAACGAAATAGCCGTGTTAAGGGCTTGCACTTCTGCCAGGGTGGTTGCTTTTGGAGTACCTAACCCAATTCTACGATCTAATTGATTTTTAGGCGTGCAATTATCCCAACTTCCATGATCTAAATCTGCTGCCCATAAAGCGACACTATCCCCTGCTCCTAACGTAAGGGCTAAGCCATCTAATAAATAAACGGATGGTGCTTTACAATCTTTGAATGTAAACGTATCTCTTGCTTCACTAGCATTCCCACATTCGTCAAATGCCCAAAAGATAACCTCGTAACTTTTGTTGGGTTCGACTACTGCTTGAAAATTTCCACCTTTGCCCTTATTAATAATAATTTCCCCATCTTCCTTTAAAGTATGTTCAAAAGAGGTAATTGGTTGTTTAACACAATTCAAAGCAGTCGCAGAAAAAGTTTTAAGCGTATCGCATTCATAAGGGTAAGCATCTAAATTCGTATCCGCTGCTCCTACTGGTGGCGCATCCCTTACCCCATAAAGGCAAGTGGCTAAAGGGTTTATGGTAATTTCAGGTGTCTCCGTTACCCTTAGTTTGATGATTTGCGTATAAATAAATCGACCTACTCCTGCTCCGATACCTTCGTGAGTTATGATAGCGTTACCATTTGGATCATTCGGAATGATGTATGCCGCCTTGCCTGCTTGATAAACACACCAATTGATTACCTCATAACTTCTTTCTATTTTTAAACAAGCATCCCCTGCGACATCAAATACTTTATCCGTCACGGAATAAGCAAATACATCACAAGCATCCGAAGTTAAAATAGCGGATAATGCGACCGTATCAGGAATTGCATCTCCACAGGTTATTAACTCGTCTTTAGGAAATTTTAAAGTCCAAGTTGGTTCATAGGTGATACTAATCGTTTGTATTTTCCATTCGGATTCATTACCTGAATAATCTATTGCTCGATACCGCCTTTTTATATCCATTACCCCACAAGTCTTTTGAACTAATTGATACTGTTGAATAATGGATAAGGGAACACAACCCGCTATATTATCTTGACAAAGGGTCAAAGGATCCCCAAATGTTTCATTATATTTAGTTAAAAATGGTTCTACTAAGTTATTCCATTCATCATCTAATAAACCATTTTCATTATTATCAGTAGTTTGTCCTAATTCATCTCCATGGTAAGTTGTACAAATTCCTACAGTATCTGATAAGCTACTACAGAGCGGTGCTATTTTATCTTCTGTTGTAATTGTTGTCCAACAACTATTTTTATTGCCCTTGTCATCCGTTACTTGCAATTCTATGGAAAAAGGAGTCCCGATATCGGTACAGGTAACCAAAACGGTCGTATCCCAATTGTTAGTACCTTTTCGTCTAATTAAGGTCGTTGCAATAGACCGATTACAAGCTGGCTCTGCTCGTACAATTAATTCACTTGGCCTGATAAATACCCCATTTTTATCTGGTATAGAAACAGTAAGTCCATCTTCGCAAACCAATTCAGGAGCAGTTGTACTATCGTTATTTTCTAAAATAAAATGCGTAAAAACTTGACTTGTTTTTTTAGAGCAATTTTCAGAAGCTTCATAAGCTACTCTAAAGGTATCGGCGCTTAGTTTATTATCCGCAATTGCGGCTTCCAAGTTAACAGCGATAGTATCCCATTTTCCATGGACCAACTGTTGGACATTTTTAATCACTACTTTAATATCTTCTTCCTCAGCACAATTATCTGTTGCTTTAGGATTAGCAGGCAAAGTTATTTTTGAAAAATCTAATTGACAATTGACTCCGCTGATGTCAAAACGACCTCTTGAGGAAGTACTATCGTTGATTTCACTTAATTGGATGAGCGTACTATCACTTAATGTGGGGGCAGTTTCATCTATAAATCTAATTTGTTGGGTATCAATCAAAATTGGCGTCTTTTCAGGGCTGCAAAGATCCAAATATCCCCAAACTAATTCTGCAAACCTTTTACCACAAGGCCCATAAACATCTGTTGAGTCTAAAATTACCGCAATATATTGACATACGGCAGTATCTAAGCTAAGCCGCATAGTTCCACTAGCCGAGAAAACCCCATTGATCATTTTACCAGTTCTCAATCCAGGGCGCACTCTAGCCCGACTGACTAAAGGCAACAAGCCATTTTCCTCTTTTGAACAATCTTCGGTAATTGATTGGGGGTTACTAAAGACTGTAGGCCTTATGATTCGTATGGTGTCGAATATAGGCGTGGCAGCATTTTGACAACTATCTGCTGCTTCCCACTTGATTAAATATTCTCTAGGATATTCACAGTCAGCATAGCTAGTTTTAAAGGGGATGATAGTAAAAGTAGCCGCCAAGGTATCTCCACAATTATCTATTGCAATAGGTTTGGTAAGTACTTTTGCCGTAATCAAACTAGGATCACAACCAACGAGGGTATCCACTCTATTCGTATCTCTATCAAATTTGGGAGCAATTTCATCTACAAAATTAAGTTTGACCTCACAAGAGATTACTATGCTATCTGGTTTACAAAGTGCCGTACTTGCTGCATATTTGAAAGTTCTTACAACGGTAGCCGTAAGTTCAGATTTACCACAAACATTGTCTATCTGTAGCGTATCTAGACTTACATTACTTCCTTGGGTGATAGTTTTTCCTGTTTTATCTTTGATAATAATATGGTGGGTAACGCCAGTTCCAACACAAGTATCTCCTTCTAATAATCCATCTACTGCCAATCCTGCTCTACAGAAACCATCTATAGCAACATTCACTTCATCATTACAAACCAAACTTGGGCTATCTATCTGAAAATATTGCGTATCTCGTTTAGTAGTATCTGCCTGTAGAACATGTATCAATCTATAAATTCCTGGAGCTAGTTTTACTGGACTACTAGGTAAGGCCATTTTCTCTATAGCAACTTCTTGCAAGCATTGTGTATTGGTAGCTAAATTAGTAAGCGTTACTTGAATATTATTATTGGTCAGTTGACAATCCCCTGTAATTTCGGCAGCGATGATAGGCACCATAGCCACAGGTGCTGGTTCACTAGCAGTACATTCAGCCATTAATTGTGGAAGGCTTGGAGCAGCCAATGCTATATCTCTTGAGGCACAATTAGTCCATGCTTCCCAACCTGCTCCTTTTTTATTATCTCCATTCGTTTCAAAAATAAAGGTTAAACAACCTGTCGAATTTCTACGAGGATCACAACTAGCTGAAACCCACCCTCCAAAAGCTTTTGAAACACCAACGCCTGTACCTGAGCCGATGCCTATTAGTCTTGCAAAATCCTTAGTAGCCTGATCTGCTCCAGAAGCAGGATCTAGAATAGCAAATGCTGCATTTATGGCTGCTTTGTCTCCATCAAAAGCAAATAAAGTATCTCCTTCTGCCAAATCAAATGCTGTGAAATTTATTTTAACAGTTTCCCATGAAGTTGCAGGGCAAATAGTTAGCGTGTCTTTTCTAGCGGTAGTATCTGCATAATTCCCACCATTACCTCCATTATCATCTCGATATAAAACGCCTGATGTAATGCTACAATCCAGTCTTGGTGCAACAATAGCTGTATCCCCCACAATACCTTCAACCTGAATAATTTGCGCATTAGTTGGTGGTATAAATGGATTCAAACCAAATAATACCAATACACCAAGCCATTTAAATTGATCAATTTCCAATTTTCCAAGATTCACTAATGATGGACTCATTATACTTGTAATTTTTTTCAACATGAGATTATATGTTCATTATGTGATTATTCAGAACGCTCAGTTCTGCACAACTATTCCTTTATTCTTTTACCAATGGGGAGGTAGCAATTCAATCTTTTTTATAGAGGCTGGTAAACTTCTACAAAGAATTTTTTCAACTATCTAGGTAGAAGGTCTAGGGTAGAAGGTTAAAACAGCAAAACAATAAAGTAAAATGAATTTTCTAGTTAGAATTAGCAAATTCATCATTTATTTTACCCTCTACCGTCTACCATCGACCTAAGTAATTACGAATTTTTAATAATTGACCTATTTAAAGACTTTCTTGCTTACGAATTAGAAAAGGCGACTAAATAAAATAGCCCAAAAGTTGTAATACGTTTTAATTAAATTAATTCCGAAGGGGATGGTTGTTTTACTTAAAATCGGTGAGTGCTACTATCTATATAAAGTTAGATTAGTCTTTGTTATGCAAATTTACAACTTGTACTCCTTGTTATCAATTTTATTTATATACCAGATGTGCCATTTCCCTATTAATTCTGCCATTTCACCGATACCCTAATCGCCTTAAAATCGCCAATGGAGATTCTCCATATTCCTTTTCAAAGGCTTTGCTAAAATAGTGGCTATTCTTAAAGCCAACGATAAAGCTAATTTCTTGTACTGTTTGGTATTGTCCACTATGGATAAATTCTAGTGCTTTTTGGAGTTTATATTTCCGAATATATTGATTAGGGGATTGATGGGTTGTCTCCT
The DNA here is from genome assembly GCA_965277445.1 of Saprospiraceae bacterium. Classification (GTDB taxonomy): domain Bacteria; phylum Bacteroidota; class Bacteroidia; order Chitinophagales; family Saprospiraceae; genus JAFMDF01. Next base: position 3,716,430 of record CBDICY010000013.1, read on the forward strand.
TTGTCCTTCTATAAAACTGCCGGATGCTCATATCCATTTCATTCGCTAAAAATTCATTGTCCATTTCTGCCTTTCCCAAATAGGTCTCTAAGATAAAATCTAACTTTTCTAACCACTTATTTTTAGATACGTCCATGATTTATAGATTTTGTATTGAAAATATCTACTCTTTTATCCACTATCTTTCCTCAACTAGGACTTTTCGGGTAGCGGAAATTTGCCCTTCTAAAGTTCTGATCGTAATAAAATAAAATCCTTTGTCGGTTAGGTTAAAATCTTCTCGCAGAAAATGTATGTCCCTTTTTAATCGAGTCGAAACCTTTTGCCCACAATGATTAAATATTTCAATCAATACATTATCGGTTTGAAATAAGCTTAGTTCTATGATAAAGGCACCATCTGATGGGTTGGGATAAACATTAAAATCATCAAATAAACTACTTCGACAAGCCACAATATTGACCTCTTTTGCCAAGGAGATATTTTCACAGGCTTGGTTAATGACTTCTAGTTGTACTGCAAATTTTCCTGATTGCGCATAGGTATAAACAGGGTCTCGCTCCGAGCTTTGTCCACCATCTCCAAAATCCCATTTATAAGAAACACCACTATTAGCACTCGTTTCAGAAATTTCTATAAAATGTAAAGTATCTCCAGCACAGGCTGTTTGCCCTGTTAAAAAATTACTTTTAAAAGAAGCACCATCGGCTACTTCAACAGTATCTTTTTTCTCAAATAAGCACTCCCGTTCATCTATCACCTGAAGCGTATAAACACCTGCTTGTACCGCATTATTTGCCAATACTAACATAGACGTTGGCTGGTTATTTCCGTTTGGTAATTGCCAATTATAGGTGAAATTAGCGTTGGTAATCGTACTCATTAAGGTTAAATCTTCGTCTTCACATAAATTGGTTTTCCCATCAATTTCTACCCCTATATCTGTATTACTTTCTAGATTTATCATAGAAGTAGTCGTGCAATCTGCATTATCTTTTACTCTTAGTTGATAATTCCCTGCTTCATTAACTTCAACTTCCGTTTCCGTCAATGTAGTTCCCGCTGGTGTAGCCCATTCTAGACTAAATCCACCTGCCCCCCCTGTTGGCATTGCCGTTAATTTCACCGTTTCTCCTATACAGAAAAAAGTATCAGAGGCCAAAATATTTAAGTCGGGGCTTTCATTCAAACTAACTGCTATAATAGCCTTGTCTTCAGGACAGCCAATAATACCACCTACGGTGTATTCAAAATTTATGGTTTCGGTAGTAAGGCCAGCTGTAGGTAAGGTTGTTCCAGAAAAATCAGGTAAACTATTTCCCATAGGATTAAAAGTACCACCTGCATCTGCATTCACTAATAAAGCAGTTAAGTCAATAGGATCACCTGTACAAAAACTAGTATCACTATCCATACCTGCCGTCAACATTTCTTTGACATTAATAGTTAACCTCGCCGTATCAGCAGGACATTGATTAGCACTAGCAACTTGATAATCAAACAAATAAGTACCCAAGGGTAAATTTTCTGCTGTTAAGGTGCTACCACTCAAAGAATTACTAGTAGATATATCCGTAAAAAGACCGCCCATTGTTGGGTTATCCAATAAAGTGACTAAATCAATTGTGCCAACTTGACAAATATCGGTTTGCACATCTGCTCCCGCTTTTACTTGTTCGACCACTTCAATGACAAAATTTGCTTGGTCTTCTCCACAAGTATTATTATTTCCAACCGTATAGCTTAGCTCATAATTTCCTGGTGAGACTTCTGCGGTATTAAAGGCCATTTCACTCAATGCACCAGAACTCGTCGTTTCTTGGAACCTACCACCTTCACTAGCTTGCTGTAATAAGGAAGATAAATCTATGACTGTTCCTTGACAAGCCATTTCAGAGTTGTCCAAACCTGCCATTTTTTGTTCGTCAATTTGGATGGATAAGACAGCTTCATCCGTTGGGCAACCTACTTGTTCGACTTTATAAGTTACCGTATAATCCCCCTCTGAAATATTGGCCGTGTTTAATAAAGTCCCCTCCAATTGGTTCGCCGCTAAGTTAGATTCAAAAATACCATTTGGGTCATTATTGCTGAGTTGGGTCGTCAAATCAATAGGTTCTCCCTGACAAAAAGCTAGTGTTCGATCGGCTCCTGCTTTGGGAGCAGCATTTACGGTAATTGATTTTTCGGTGGTAGCAGAGCAACCATTCGCATCGGTCACTTTCAGCGCATAAGTAGCCGTAAAGGCAACCTGTGCCGCTCCTAAATCCCATTCCGCCCCTGAAAAATTTCCACCTTGATCAGTCGTCCATTCCCAATTAGTTATATTATTTCCGCCTGTTTCTTTTAGAACCATAGCATCATTTTCACAAAGTATTTCAGCCGCTTCAATACTAATCGTAGGTATTGGATTTACGATAACCTCAACCGTGGCGCTTGCCTCACAACCAAACTCAGTTTTTCCAATTAGCATATACGCTCCCGATTGATTGTCACTAATATTAGTAATGATTGGATTTTGTTCGGCAGAAGTATAATTCGAGCCTGACCAATTCCATTCCGCGATACCTGCTCCATTTCCTGTCAAACTCAAATCTTCGCCTTCACAAATATTGTAAGCCGCCATAGCCGTTACTTGGGGATTAGGACGAATGGTTACTCGAACCGAGTCTGTCATTAGACAACCAAACTCATCTGTTACCTCTACGGTTAAGGTATTGGAATTTTGAAGCGTCAATTCTTGATTTGCTAAGGTTGGATTCGTGAAAATTTCCGATGGTCCCCAATTATAGGTTGTTCCACCACTAGCTGCTAAGGTTACGGCATTTCCTGCACAAACGTCTTGTGCTTCTGTAATAGAAAAATTTTCTACTTGTTTTACTTCAATGGCAACGGTCTTTTTGACCGTACAGCCCATTTCATCTTTTATAGTCACTTCATAATTGGTCGTTTCTAAAGGATTCGCAACAGGATTAGCTGTGCTTGCATTATCTAAACCAAACGCGGGACTCCAAGTATAATCAACGCCACCCGAAGCAGCTAATTGAGCAGTTCCTCCCAAACAAAAGAAGGTATCTGGGCTGACCATTACAGCAAAATCTTCTGCTATCGTTACTGTCACCTCATCTTCATCTGTGCATCCTTCGGCATTACTTACTTTAACCGTATAAGTCGTAGTTGCTTCTGGGCTAACTGGATTATTAGCATTGGTTACGGAGTTACTCCATTCGTAAGTGCCCCCTCCACTAGCAATTAACTCCACCCCAACCCCATTACAAGTACTTTGATCTAGTCCAGCGTCTGCTACTGGATTTGCATTTACCATAACCGATACGGTACTTGTATTTTGACAACCATTTTCATCTGTTCCTATTACCTCATAATTCGTTAATACTGCTGGGTTTAATGTCTGAGTGTTTGCATTTAAATCTGTTATTCCTGCTGCTGCCGTCCATTGATAGCTCGTTCCTCCAGTAGGCGTTAAGGTTACTTCTTCGCCTTCACATATAGCTTGATTCTCTCCTAAGGTGATAGTAGGTAAGTCATAAATTTCTACTTGCACTTCTCCTGTTCCAATACAACCATTTTCATCCGTTCCTTGTACGGTATAAGTAGTAGTGGTTGCAGGATTAGCAAAAGGATTATTACTGGTCGAATTATCTAATCCAACCGAAGGAGACCACGTATAATTAATTGCGCCATTTGCCGCAATCGCCATTCCCGTACCAACACAAAAGGCAGCGTCAGGACTAGTTTGAATAATAGGTAATTCATTCACATTGACTCTTACCTCATCCGTACTCGTACATCCATCCGTACTCGTTACAGTCACCGAATAAGTGGTAGCAGTTGTCGGGCTTACGGTGTTAATTGCTTCGTTTATTTGATTGCTCCACTCATAATTAGCACCTCCGCTCGCTGTCAATTCTGCTGTTGTACCGCTACAAACAATTTGATCCACTCCTGCATCTGCAATCGGATTAGTGCTAACACCAATCATTACTTCCGCTGAATTAACACAGCCATTTTCATCCGTTCCTGTTACCTGATACGTAGTTGGCGTAGTTGGTGCGACGGTTTGCGTAGTAGCCGTTAAATCCGTTAATCCATCAGCTGCCGTCCAGGTATAACTTGTACCTCCAGTTGCCGTTAACATTAAAGGTTCTCCTTCACAAATAGCTCGGTCTTCGCCTAAACTAATGGTAGGTAAAGTTAAAATTTCCACATTTACATTCGCTGAACTAGCACAACCATTTTCAGCTGTTCCTGTTACGGTATAAGTTGTTGTTTCTGTTGGATTGGCAATTGGAGTCGCACTCGTTGCATTGTCTAATCCTAAAGCAGGTGACCAGATATAAGTACTTGCTCCCGTTGCGTTAATCCTGGCTCCCGTACCCAAACAAAAAGTAGCGTCTGAACTGGTTTGAATAGTTGGTAAATCATTGACGGTAATCGACACCTCCTCAAAAGCTGTACAACCCGCTTCATTCTTAGCAACTACTCCGTAAGTGGTATTTATCGCTGGATTAAATTGGGGAGAAGCACTCGTCAAGTCTGTTAATCCAGGAGCTGCCATCCATTCATAAGTTGTAGCACCGCTCACCGTTAATTGGGTGGTATCCCCTTGACAAATAGTAGTTTCACCAGTAATCGCTAAGTTTGTAATAGTCCCTACACTAATCAAAGCTGAACTAGTCACACTACATAATTCGCCATTGGTAACGGTTACGCTATAAGTTGTAGCTGTAGTTGGTCTAACACCAATTTGCTGAGTAGATGCGCCCGTACTCCAGCTATAACTATCTCCTTCACTAGCAATTAGTTGTAAAGCACCGCCGCCGCCACAATAAGTGACATTACTTAATTGAGGATCATCAGGTACTGCGATAATATTGACCGTAAGCGTGGCTTCATCTTGTGGACATAGTCCCCCTCCTACTCTATACCTCAAGTTATAAATTCCAGCGGTTAAATTGGTTGTATTAAAAGTATTTCCATTGAGTCCTCCACTATTGTTAATATCAATAAATGTCCCTCCTGCATCTGCTCCAGAAAGCTGACTGCTCAAATCAATCGTTCCTCCTTGACATTCAGAAATCGTAACATCTGCTCCTGCATTGAATAATGCTTGGACGGCTATAACGATAGTGGCTTGGCCAATACAATCAGCATCTCCAACTTGAGAATAAATAAAGCTATAATTGCCCGTAGTCAAATTACTTGTCTCCAAGATGCCATTGTTCAAAGTACCTGCATTATTGACATCTGTAAAAACACCACCTGCATCAGCATTCGTTAATAAAGTCCTTAAATCAATGGTTGTGCCTGCACAAACTTGTTGGTTGCTACCCGTTCCTGCATTGAAAACAGGTGCTACTGTAGCACGAATATTATGCGTTGCACTACAACCGTTTTCATCCATCCCAGTCACCGTATAGGTACCGCTTGCATTTAAAGTAGCATTTGGAAGGCTTGGATTTTGCACCGTTGAGGTAAAATTATTAGGGCCTTCCCAATTCCAAGTTATTAAATCTCCTCCTGTTTCTTGTAAGTTGATTGTTTCTCCTTCACACACTTCCGAGGTACTGACGGCTGCTACCACAGTAGGCAAAGCATTGACTGCTACCGTTACTGATGCGGTACTCGAACAACCATTTCCATTATCCGCAGTCACCGTATAAACACCAGCATCTTCGCTGGTTATATTGCTTAATTCAAGGCTTGCTCCAGCTATAGGAAAACTAGAAATACCGGGCGGCGTCCATTGATGATTCATACCTTCTCCACCTGTCTCCGTTAAACTTAAAGTTCCTTCGACACAAACACTTTCATCCCCCTCAATATTAAGTGCTGGATTTGCTCCGTTATAGCCAACCGTTATACTTTCTGTACCAGTACATCCCGCTTCATTAGCTGCCGTGACCGTATAATTCCCTGCGTTCGTTTGAGTTGGGTTATCAATGGTGATTATTGCTCCTTCAAAAATTGTATTGGTGTTTGGTTGTGTCCATCTAAAATTAATCACATCCGAAGCTGCTGCTTCAACGGTCAATTGAGTTTCGCCAGCACAAAATGGGCCCGAATTGCTTAAGGTTAGTGCTGGTAAAGTGCTTAGCGTAATATCGATAGTTGCAGTAGCGGTACAACCATTTGCCCCAGTCAATTCAAAATTATAATTACCCGAATTAGCAATAGTTAAATTAGGTAAAGAAAAAGCACGATTGGTTGTAGAAAAATTATTGGGCCCCGTCCATTGATAAGTGCCCGCATCTCCTTCGTGCGTAAGATTCAAAGTTTCTCCGACACAAGCTGGATCATTAGAAGCAATTTCTATCGTGGGCGATTCGCCAATCGTAATATTGCTAGAAGCAGAGGACATACATCCTGTTTCGTAAGTGACAGTTACACTATAAGTTCCAGAATTGGCGGACGTTGCATTTGCTATAGTTGGAAAAGTAACAGAAGAACTAAAATTATTTGGTCCTGCCCAACTTAAACTGGTAATGTTATCAATCGTTTCCGAAGTCGCTAAATTTATTTCGCCTCCAACACAAGGGGGACTTTCTGGTTCAATCGTAATAGGTTCAATGGCAAATACTTCTACTTCAAATTCTCCGATTTCTCCACATCCATCTCCACTAGTTACTTCAAGCGTATAAATACCCGAATTCGCACTAGTCGCATTTGAAATACTAACATTGGCAGAAGTCGATGAAAAATTATTCGGTCCTGTCCATTGATAATTTGCCACATTGCTGGCATTGGCACTAATGGTTAGGGCTTCCCCTGCACAAACGGTGCTATTACCAGTTAAATTAATGGTAGGAGCAGCAGAAAAAATTATTGCTACATCAAAATTTTCCTCTAATTGGCAAGTACCTTTTTCTAGGTACAAAGTATAAGTTCCATTATTAGCCGCCGTTGCATTGGGGATGCTAGGATTTGGATCATTAGAAATAAATCCATTAGGTCCTGTCCATTCATAAAAATCAGCTTCGGCTGTTGTTTCTTCCATTTCCAAGGCCTCTCCTGGACAAATCGAACTAAACACATTTATATTAAAAAATACATCTTCGCAGGGGTCAAGTCCCGCCCCTAAAATATCTAAAGTAAAGCCATCGGGAAAAAAATCATCACTACTTTGAATGTCAATGATTTCTTCAGATAATCCTACTGCTCCAGGTGCAAAAGTAACCGAAAAATTGATGGTTTCACCGGGTGCTAAATCAAAACCAAACCCAGTAGTACCTCCACCTATTGGGTTATCAGAAATAGAAAAATCTGCATTTCCATTCAATAAATCTATAGAAAAAATACTTAAGTCATCTGGTGCTAAAGGGTCATTTTCAATAGTAAAGGTTAATTCAACCATTTGCCCTAATGCTACATCTCCAAAATCGGTGTTTCCTGAAACAATAATAAAACCGGCCATATTTTCTTTAGCTATTTTTCGAGCGCTGAGCAGTCTTACTGTTGGTGGATTCATTTTGCTTTTTTCCGATTTAGCAGTAGGAATTTCCATGGCTACTTTAGCAGTAGCATTTATAGAACAGGTAAACAGGATACCACAAATTATATAGAGTATTTTTTTCATCTTTTTAATTTTCGATACTTGATCGTTTTAGTTTTAAATCATGGTGATTTTGAAAATCGCCATGATTTAGTAACCCCTAGTAGTTCAAGAATTAAGCAATTGAATCACTAACTTCCTCCCTTTTTTCCTTTGGGCTTCCAAGAAAAATTATATTGATACCCGATATTTCCAATCAATTCCGTAAATTGAGTAGCGGTAATATTGACACCCGATTTATTACTATTCATTAAGGCATAGTTCAAATTCAAGCTATGTTGTTCGTTGATATTATAACTCGCTCTAAATCTTACATTAGTGGTTTTATTTGTCACATCTGTTAAAGACGTTATGGTTGTTCTGAACAGATTGACATTGACGCCCAGATTTAATTTATTTTCTAATAAACCTTTGGTCACACCAAAACCAACTCCAAATCGTTTGGTCGCAGCCATTTCCAATTCATTGGTATTATAATTCCAATTGGCATTGACGCCTAAATTCTGGTCAGTAATTTGTAAAGCGTATAACATATTGACATTAAACATTTTAGACGCACTACTACCACCATCTCTGACCGCATCATCAGAAACATTTTGGACATTGGCGCTCAAAGAAATGGTATGCTGAAAGGACTCACTTGGTATGGTATAAGTCGCATTGCCACCCAAATCTTGGGTGACAATGACGGCATTTAGAGAGTCTAATTCGGCATCTAATACAAAAGCGATGTCGGAACTATAATTAGAATAATTAAAACCAAGACTCAGATTATCTTTGGCGTAATTGGCATTGGCAGAACCAATTACTCTGGTTAAAGTAGTCGGTTTAGAATTGTCTAAATTATCTCTTTGCAGACCGAGGCTTCCACTTAATTGTAATTGTTGTTCTAGTAAACTAAAACTAGTTCTTGCTGATATATCTTCGATATCATTATCAAAGAAGTAAGCCCCCAAGGAGGTATACCCCGCATCAATTCGGCGATATTTTAAACCTACGGTAAAGGCTTCTCCTTCGTAATCGACGGTCGTATTGACGGCTTTTTTATAATCTGTTGATAATTTGGAATCTAATAAAAAATAAGGGAATTTGTCTTCCACATCTCCATCTTCCCTATTAGCGGTCAAAGCACTTCCTGCCACTTCGGCACTTAGGACAAAAATGTCAAACAGTCGCTTTTGCCCTTTAAAACTTAGCACCATATTTTCTTGTGGAAAAACTTCCTGTGCTTCCTGAAAAGTGATAGAATTGGGATCATCCCAAGCTTTGAATAAATAGAAATCCAAAAAATTATCATCATCTCCATAGCCCAATTTAGTCCCCCAACCTTTTCTTTTAAAAACTGGAATATTCGGTTCCGTAAGGGATAAATCTTGAGGTTCTGCATCGGCTAATTGTCCAAAAAAACCACCTACTCTAACATTGCCAGGCGTTAGCTCTGCCCCTGCGCCTAAATAGACCAAATTGGAAACCGTCAAATCGGAAAAATCCATCGTGCGATGCCCACCATGCAATTTCACCCATTTGTAATAGGGACTAAAACCCACCCGATTAAAATTCTGATTGATTCTCTCTCGTACATCGGGCAGGTTAGGTAGTCCTTGTGGATTTGGTTTGGTCACCTCTCTCCTATCCAAACTGATTAAAGCCGAAAAAGGAATGGTGACCTGATAGATATTGATACTAGCATTAGCGTTCATAATCCAATACAAGGGCGGTTGCCGTAGATCACCACCCCAAGCATCATAATGTCGAACATTTAAACCTAAGCCTGCACTTGCCGCAAAGGGATCTCCCTCCGTAAAGCCCGTAAAAAAGCCTTTGAAGTACTCTTTGAAGAACCCTTTTTTGCCTACAGCTTCTACATTCTCAAAATCGGACGTTTGTTGGGCGTAGCTGTTCGATACAACTAAGGTTAGGAAAAATAATACGGGTAAAAATTGCTTCATAATTAAGCGTTTTTACCCAGTAACTTCCCGTTACTGGGTAAATTATTTAGTTGATTAACATAGTAAATACTCAATCCATCTAGTTTAAATCGTCCGATGACTGCGTCGGCGGATGATTTAAACCATCTCATCGGACGACGATAGTCATCCGACGAGTTCGTTTTATTACCGTATTGAGAATTTACTTACCAAAAATTTAAATTACTGGATAACGGGAAGTTATCCAGTAATACTAGCTACAGACAATCACAATCAATAAATTTCGTATCCGTTTCAATTCGATTTAAGACGTACTTTCCTGTTCCATCCTTTCTTGCCCAAATAGTTATGGATGTTTGATTATCCAAACCTAACATCATGGCTTCAATCTTCTGAGTATCCGCAGAATTTAGAATCATTTTTAGACCGACTTCCCTATGTCCGTCGGTCGTTTTGGGATTATACAGGACTTCCGCTGCCGTCACAGGAAAAGTTCGACCTGCCACGTGAACCAATGGGCTTTTTTTGTTGTATTGTTTTAAAGTGTATCGTTGCTCCCCTGGTAAAGCAGGATCAATAATTAAACCCTCAAAATCTAAGCGTTCAATTTCTAAATCGACGGAATCAGTTACGCCTAAAGCCCGCTTCATCCGAGCTATTTTAGACGCTTTATTCCCCGTCAAGTATTTTTTAAAAGTCTTATCATCAATTTTGCTGCTATACTTTCCTTGTAAATTAGCAAAAGGAATATATTTTTGATTCCCATTTAAGCGCCGACTAACCGCTTTGACCAAAGTTTGTGGGGCATAGGCTAAACTACCCATCCAACAACTCATCGTTCCTTTGCCTTTAGGTGCCTTGATAATGATGTCAAAATCACCATTATTGGCGGATTTTTCTAGTTTACCCGCATAGGCAAAAGGTTCATCTATAATTGGTACTTTTAGTTGTCCCTTGATTAAAGTACTATCCATTTTGCTATTAGACACCAAGACAGTTAGGGTATCAATCCCAAAAGGCCACGCTCCTATTCTACCCGTTTTAAGATCAATGATTTTAGCTTTACTCAATTCAGAAAAGACGCCTTTGTCGGTGATCGCCAAACTACCATTCGTTAAAGCAAAACCTTGTTGATTGCCACTAAAATCTAAACTTGCAGGGACGGTTTCTTTAGCCGTCTTAAAAGAGAATCCTTTCCACGGGGCTTCTATTTTTCCAAGAGCAGTTGGTAACTGCTGATTTTTAATTTCTTTGGTAACAGAGTAATCAAATTGTCCTTTGCCTGTTTCAAAAGTATGTTCGGCTAAAGTAGGCAATCGAAAAGGCGCTAAATCACCCGTTTCTGCTAAGAAATCATCCAAATTTGACCCTTTGCCCTTAATGGAAGTTATAATAGGATTAGTGCTACCATCCGTAGGTGCTAAAGTCTTTCGGCTAAATTCGTAGCTTCCATTGATGTTAAATTCTGCAACCCCTCGGCAATTACAAGTGGCGGTAGTATAAGGGGTTGTATTGCCATTTTTACCATTTAATACCAGTTTAGAACCATCTCCTTGGGGTATATTTTTGCTATTTTGTATAATCAACCGAGTATTCTTCTTGATACCTTTCGGGGTAAAAGCGATCGCTGCACCTGTATATTGATCATAATTGCTACTGCCTTGTGGTTGATAGGCAAAGGCAGTCATTTCTCCCCGCTTTAGAGAAATGTTCAAATCCATCACCACTACCCTTGGCAAGTCGTTTCCATTTTTATCTTGCCTATCCAAAACCAGCGGCATTCCAATTCTGGTTCTATCTTGGCTATTGCGGTTAGAAATTTTGCGACTGCCTCCTGTAGGGGAATTTATAAAATTGCTTAATTGAGTTAAAAAGGTTGGTGTTAAAACGGAGGCAATTTGGCTGGGTTTTAATTGCGCATCCGTAAAACCAAAAGGAATATCTTTTTCGATGTCGATGCCCCCTAATTCAAAAGCTCGTTTGTCTTTATTGACTTTTAAATTGGAAAAAGCCACCTTCACATAAGCTTTCAAGAAAGGGATATGCAAGCCACCTTTACCACTATAACTACCACCATTGCCTTGTAATTCATCAATCTCTAAATCAAAAAAGCCCACTTTTGCCACCTGCCCGACTGCTAATTTTCCAATTTCCGAATTTTTAGGTATCGGCACAAAAGGCGCATCGGTTGCTACCGTTGTACATCCTTTCGGAATGGTTAAATCTGCCATAACTGCCCGACCATACTTAAAAGTGGTAATTTTACTATAGCCATTATTTTGGAATACTTTGGCGCCCATCATGTCTTTGGCCTGTACTCGCCAAGCATATTCTTTCCCTCGTTCCAAAAGCGGTTGGGCCTCCGAATAAATCAAGGTAGGCACCATCGTCGTGGCTGAATAAACAGGAATTGCCCGATTGAAAGCATCATTTGGATTGCCAATACCGGGTAATAATTGCACCAGTTCAAATTCATATTCTACCATATTCGGCGCATTGGGCAACCCCGTATGCCGAGGCAGCCATCTAAAAAATAGATTCTGCCCCGGCAAGGGCTGTACTTCACGCCTGTTTTCAGGGAGTGTCACCAATGGTGGTTCAAATAGTCGGAATAGCCCGCCTACACAAATTTGTCTGGAAATCGGTACTTTTCTTTGAAAATCCATCACCTCCAAGCAGATTTGATTGAAGCCATTAGGTAGCGCATTACTTCTGTTATTTGAATTTAACCCTCTTAGATTTCTCGCATCTAAATACATCGCCAATTCTGACCCCGTTAGCATTTCTGGCGAAAATTGATTGAGCGTGAGCGGCGGAATGGCTGCATTGGGGTCCGTTTGCATCAACTCTCGTCCATTATGCTTGACCGTGATGCGAAAGTACACTTGCCGACTCGCTTCAATCGGGTCATTCAAGGTAGCCGTAAATAGTAAATCCTGCGATCGAGCATTGGCATAATCGGACAACAAAACCGAGTACGGCGGAATCATTACACCGTTAAGGTTCACGGGATATATTTGTTGAGCAATGGCTTTGCTGCCGATTATGACCAAAAGAACAGTTAGGATATGTCTTATTTTGTTGATGTTTTTCATATATTCAATTATTTACAGCTTACAAGCTGATCGACCGTTCCTGCTATCCAACCTGTAGAAATATTAGGCTGGCTGTTTATTTCTAGAAATTCTTCGTAGCCCGCTTTTACGTTCCCTGTAAATTTCACCTGCAACCAAGATTTATTCGCTTCCATTTTGCTATCCAACACGGCTAGTACTTCTCCTTTCGAAAAAGTCCATAACTGCGTACTTCCCTGATCGGGGTGGGCAAACATTTGAACGCCTTCTGCTTTTAAATAACAAAAAGCATCTTTGGCTTCTGAAATATCTGGCTTAGTTAAATTATCTTTAGCCGTATTGCTACAGCCGAGCAACAACATTAATCCAAAAAAATTAATCACTATTTTCTTCATCTTTTTTTATTTATGAGTCCCTCCCCATTTTCTTTTTAAGAAGATTTTTACTACCCAATTTCTATCATTCTACCTATTAACAAATATGAGCTAATTCAATTGTTTTTTTCCGCCAAAAAAGTAGTCATTTCCGCCACTTCTAGTGCCAATAGGATTAAATCCGCCAAATAGGTGGCTAAATCCGCCATTTCTTTGGGATTAGGTGGGTTTAGGCTTTGTGGGCAAATCTTAAATCATAGTTCTTACATCATAAATCATAAATCTGTTTGATTTGTCTAATTAGTAGAAGTCGGATTTAGGCCCAATCAAATCTGATTTCTGACAGTTTACAAAACCCGCCCGCCCGAGCATTCGGGCAGGTAAACGATCTAACTGCTGTCTTCTATGGTATCCGCTTGGCTACGTTAGGTTTTAGCAGATTTATGATGTATGATTTTTGGTTTATGATATATGATTTGTTCATCCCCTCCCACCTGGTCCTTTTGGTCCTTCTCCCTCTTCAGAAGGTGGGCGCTTCACTTCAAATGAAAATTGGATTTCCCTTTCTAATCTGAGGGCATTCGAATTAATTCTATAATGCACCAAATTTTTACCTATCTTAAAATCACGAGTGGGTATTCTAAATTTCAATATCCAATCCTGCCCTGGCGCAATGGTAATTACCGGTTGTGGCCCATTTTTTTTCAGACTTTCATAATGTGCTTTCTCCGCCCATGGGGGATAATACTCCGTGATTTTAACGGGTTTTGTATCTGTGTTCTTAAATTTCATGACGACTTCAGGGGTGCTGCCATCGTCGAAAGGGCCGAAGTTAGGGTTGGGCTTTTCTGGTTCTAATTCTTGGGCATGTAAACCAGCGATGCCCATTAGCACTAAAGTGGTTAGAAGGAGTAATTTTTTCATGATTTATTGTTTTAAAATTAGCTTATTAAATCATGGTAATTTTCCAAATCACCATGATTTTTTTATTGTCGTTTTATCCAGGCTTTGCTAGCATTTACATTATTCAAAGTTGCATCTCTATTTCCAGTTTCATCTTTGGCTTTATTGCCTTTATTATCCTCAAATCTGTAATACCTTACCAGTCCACTTTCTTTAGGGTTAGCCAGCGGAAATTTGTAATTAACTTTAATATCCTTTTCACTACGAGCCTTTTTCCAGATTCTTAGTTCATCTAATTGTCCGTCAAATTTTTTCAATGCACTTAAATTAAAATCATGACTGGGACCTCCATTTCCTTCGCTAACTTTTACTCCATCTTTGTACAATCTTTGCTTACCTCCCTCATAAACATAGGCCCAATGATGCCAATTGGAATCATTATTAGTACTTACGGAATAACCCCAATTGTTATTCTTGCCCCCTACTTGGAACAAAGAATTATTAAAAGATAGGCTAAATGTATTTTTCCAATTTTTATAATAAGAAAATATTTCTCCACCATCTTTCGCTTTAGCCCAAAACTCAATCGTAAATGGTGTATAGGCTAAATCAATACCTCCAAAACCTAAATTGCTAAGGTGGTTAAAATCTAAAACATAATTCGAAATGACTACTGTTTTATCTCCATTTTTACCCACATGAACCCAAGCTGTATTGGTATCCATGTTTTTTAGATTGAGCTTGCTATTCGTTATTTTATCATTAGCTACACCTCCTTTTCCTTCATTGAATGAATAATATTTTATTAAGCCTGCTTCCTTCCCACTTAGTGGTTTTGATTTATAGTCTTGTAATTCCTTCCCTGTTCTTACCTTATTCCAAATTCTTAATTCATCCAATGCACCATTGAAGTATTTTAAACCAGCAACTGTTATCCTAGCAATCTGTAAGTCTCCAGTTCCTTCATACAGTCCACCAGTTTTGCGTTCTCCTACTTTTTTGCCGTCCATATACATTTTTTGGGTTCTAGTGGTCGCGTCGAAAGTAAGTGCCCAATGGTGCCAGTTGGTATCCGTAACCTTTGGTCCTTCCAAATCATCTCCGTATAAAGCAAACCTAAAATTATTTCTACTGTCATAGCCAATATGCAAGCCTTTTCGAGTAGCATCGGTTCCCTGTCCAATAATATAATCCGTTTTATCCTTCCGATTTCGTTTTGCCCAAAATTCTATGGTAAAGGATTTTTTAGCTAGGTCCACTTTTCCTGCTCCGCTCAAATAGTCTGCTTCACCATTAAAATAGAGTGCTGTATTAACCCCGGCTGGAATTTTGTTTTCCTTTTTTACTGTTTTTGTTTTCCCCTTCACCCAATCAACGTCTTCTTCCATATTTCTCAATACAGCCAATACTTTACCTACTTCATTTTTAGCTTTATCCTCTCCTTTACCATCATTAAATTTATAATAGGCCATCAAATCACTTGGCTTATCCTTTAACTGTATAGCCATCCTATTGATTAACTCATTTGGCTTAAGGTCTACTTTCCAAATTCTCAATTCATCTATCTGTCCTTTAAATGGAAAACCATATCGGCTATTTACATGAAATTTACCTCCTGGAAGCGGACGATCACCTCCATGTTGTCCTCCACCCGAAGGGAATTCGCCTACTTGTTTTCCATCCATGTAGAGCAGCATATTATCGCTGCTTGGCTTAGCAATGATAGCCCAATGATGCCAATTGGTATCCGTAATTTTATTAGAAGATTTAGCGATTAGGAATCTTTTATAATAACCAAAATAAGTTCTAATGAAAAATTCATTACCTTTAGTAAAACCAATTTGTATTTTATCATTTTCTCCTGGTTTTCCAAATTCTAATATAGATTCCATTTCTGTGGTCGATGATCTGCCTCTTTTTGCCCAAAATTCAATAGTCCACCCATTCTTTTTTCCTGCAAATCCATCTATTTCCAAATAGTCATCGACTCCATCAAAATCCAACGCCCAATCTGCGGCAACTTTCTTTCCAAACACTTTAGGGGTTCGTTTGACCTCCACCCAATCGGTGGCACTATCCATATTTCTTAGGGTCAAGGCTGTTTTACCTGTGCCGTCCTTTGCACTATTACTACCAGTTGCTTCATCAAAAGTATAATATCGAGCAAGACCTACTTCTTTTCCTGTAAGTGGCTTCTCCATATTTTCTTTAATTTGTGAACTAGACCGATAGGTTGTCCAAATCCGTAACTCATCCAATAAACCTTTGAATCGGTTACCAAAAAGGTCTTTACCCACTAAGAAATCGCCTGTACCTGTAAATGGCCCGTAATTATTTTTCTCTGCTATTTTCTCTCCATCTCGATAAAGCAATAGTTTTTTATCTACTTGATTATAGACCATTGCCCAATGGTACCAATCTGTTCCATTTGACTGAGGAGCTATCTAGACCAACTCCGTGAAAATTACAGGTAAATTTATTATCCGCTCTAAATCCTATTTGTAAGCCTTTACCTGTTGATTTTTGCCCTTGGCCCAAAATCATATTTTGTTTATTCAAGCTATGTGCTTTTGCCCAAAATTCGATGGTAAAGGATTTATTGCTTAAATCTACCTGTCCTGCACTGGTTAGTTCATCATCCACTCCGTCAAAATCCAAAGCGTTATTAGAATTGGCAGTTACTTTATTATCTTTAGGTTTAACTGGTCCAGCTTTTATGGGGGTAAAAGGCGCACCTGCTACCCAATCCGAGTTAATATCTAAATTTTTTAGGGTTAGGTCTCCTATTCCCGTCATATCTCCCACTTGTTTGCTACCCTTACCATCGTTAAATCTGAAATATCTAATTAAATTAGGAGCAGCAGCATCCATCAATTTATAGTAATGCTCCTTGATTTCATTAGGCGTTCTTACATCCGACCATATACGCAACTCATCTAAAACACCCTTAAAATGCCAGCCTAAAAATAGTTTACTAACTTGCAAGGAACCTTTTCCTCGATAGTGGCTTTTGGCAATATTTTCGGCAACCTTAGACCCGTCTCTATAAATAATTTGCTTTTTCGTTTTCGTATCGTAAGTGACCGCCCAATGATGCCATTCTGTTTCTAACAAGGCAGGTGCATTGGCACCATCTCCATAAAAATCAAAAGAAAACTGATTATTGGCTCTGAATCCTATATGCAAACCTTCATAAGGGGCGCCCTTACCTTGTCCGATGATAAAATCATTTCGATTGACCTCTTGTCGTTTTGCCCAGAATTCTATGGTAAAGGATTTATTGGCTAAATCTATTTCTCCTGGAACGATTAATTCATTATTGGCTTCTTCAAATTTTAGGGCAGTATTGCCAGGGCGACTTCCATCTAAGGTAGAAACTGTTTTCGGTAGGGCACTACTTCGCAACACCCATTCAGTATCTAAGTAGGATAAATCAAATTTCCCTTTATTAGCTTTATTAATAGTAAAAGTAGAAGGAGGCCCTTCATTAAAATCATAATGTAGTGGCGCTGTACTTGTAACATATTGACCCATATCTCCAATTTGCTTTGTCCCTGGCCAAATATGTAAATCGTCTATCGCAATTCCCTTATCTCCGATTTTAAAGTTTTTAGTGGGCAAAACAAATATGGCATCACCATCTGACCTAATGCTTCCTACCTTCTTAGCGTCTAGGTAAATATCTATTTTCTCTCCTGCATCAATAACTCCGTAATGATGCCATTGGCCGTCGTCTATATTAGGAATCTCTATACTACCACCGTAAGGCCAATGCGCTTTTGCATTTGATCTTGGCCAACCAAATTCTAATTTAGTAATATCAATCTTAAGTTTTCCTTTGGAAACCTTTGCTTTAAATCCAGAATAAGGGTAAAAGGATTTTTTGGCTTTAATAGAAAGATATTGGGTATTTCCTCCAAATTCCAGCAAGTTCTTATCTCCTTTATCCCCTTTATCCCCTTTATCTATCTTAGCATAAAAATCTAAACTATATTTTTTGTTGGTATATCCATATCCTCCCATGAACCGAATCCCATATGTTTTTGCATATCCTCCCCCAAAAGGCATTTCTCCTTCCACTATATGCTTTCTCCAATGCTTACTATTTGGTAATTTTCTTAAAGCCCAGTTTTGATTAATTTCACATTCACTAGCAATGGCTTTTACCCAAGAGTAGGTTTTAAACCCTTTGCCCGTATAAGCTAAATTTAGTTTATTGACCTTTGAAACTAGATTAGTTCCCTTACCTTCATCAAAATTAAAATAGGCTGCTAAAGGACAAGATTCAGAAGGTACTTTATCCAAGAAAAATTCAATTTCGCCAGGGTTTCTTACTTCTTTCCAAACTCGAATGTCATCAATTTGTCCCTCAAATTTTTGATTGCCTTTATTGGCACCAATTTCTAGTTTGCCTTTTACAGCTTTAATATTATATGCGTTTATTTTAGTGGTCTTTACCGCTTTTCCATCTTGATAAATCACCAAGGAAGTGCTTTTTTTGGAGTAAACACAAGACCAATGGGTCCATTTATTATGATTGGAAACAGTAGTAGATAAAACCTCTTGTCCATGTACCTTAAAACCTAATTGCCCAGATTTTTTATAGCCTATGGTCAATAAATCACCAATAGCTACTAAAGCTTCTTCTCGATTATTCGGATTATTTCGCTTGGCTTTTATTTCGATGGTAAAAGATTCCTTACCTAAATCTAGGTCTTCTTTAGCAATAATTTTATTGTTTTTTCCATCCAAAACAATCGCACAATCCCCTGTCGAACAGGTACTAATGGTATTACAGCCTAAGTCCCTTGTTGTATTATTAATGACTAAATCTGATAATTGCTGTAAATTTTTGTTCTTTACCTCTGCTGTTGAAAAATCTAAATTAACAGGCAATAAGTCTGCACAAGCAGTTACTTTCCTAAAGGTAGATTCTTGAATTTCTGCGCGAGTTCTTACGCCATTCCATACTCTAAAATTGTCTATTAGACCACCAAACGGTTTAGCTGGGGAACGAAAACCAATCTGAAGTGGATTTTGATTGCTATGAATTCTAAAGGCCTTTTTTTCCGTATGCCTTTGCTTACCATCGACAAAAATAGATTTGGTTTGTGCCGTTACATTAAATACAAAGGCGTAATGATGCCATTGTCCATCATTTTTAAACAAGGTATCTTTAGGAAAATAGTCGCCGCCCCAAAGTCCAAATCCAAAAAAGTCGTTAGGAAACAAATCTATGGAGATTGTTCCATTTTTGAATAATAGAGATTCCGTAGCTGTTCGTTTTTTTCCATCTCCTTTTGCCCAAAATTCTATAGTTGTTCCAGTATTATTCGCAGGTGGAATATATTCAATCGAATAACCTTTTTGGTTTGCTTTATATGCTGGGTTATTATCATAAACGGCAATAAGCTTTTGTTGATAATTAGCATTAATCCAAGGATTGTGACAATACAAATCGGTAGTTAGTTTCCCTGTCATATTCGCCGTCCCGGAATTATTGATTAATTTAGATTTTCCAGCATTCAAAGGTAAATGAACCCATAAATCAGTCGGTTTTTTGTTATTCTTTAAATTGGTATTAGCTAATTGTTGCGGAGTGGATAAATCATTTGCCCAAACCCTAAATTCATCTATTTCTCCTTCAAAGCCTTTGCCAATAATAAAAGTGTCATACGAATTAACTTGTAGTGGTTTGGACACAATTTCTTCGGCTAATAAAACACCATCTCTATAAATTTTTCTAAGCTTTGTGGTATGATTATAGGTGAAACGCCATTGATGCCAATCGGTATCTGTGTACGCTTTTGGTGTTATGGTATATTGCCCTCCAAACCCAAATTTCATTTTGTTATCTGCGCCAAATAATAGTGCTAGATTTTTATTGCCAAGCTGTAAAATAGTTTCTTCTTTCCCTTTCTGGGTTCGTTTTAACCATACTTCAATTGCAAAATCTTTGTTGTTCAAAGAAAATTGTCGATTATTTCTAGAACGATTGGAATTATTCACTAAATGAGCAACTTGGTTGGTGCCTGCTTTTAACTCAATAAAATCATCTTTTCTTAAATTTAAAGCAATATTAATTGCCTCATCGACAAAGCTTGGTGGTTTTAAGTAGCAATCATCAAAACTATGACTCATCGTATAAACAGGAATAATTGCCTTACTATAGTTCCAATAATCTCCCCCTCTTTT
Source organism: Saprospiraceae bacterium (assembly GCA_965277445.1). Classification (GTDB taxonomy): domain Bacteria; phylum Bacteroidota; class Bacteroidia; order Chitinophagales; family Saprospiraceae; genus JAFMDF01. Next base: position 3,736,474 of record CBDICY010000013.1, read on the forward strand.
AATCTCATATTTTACCTTGTATTTCTTTTGAGATTTTAGATATAAGGTATAATTCCGCTTAGGGTCGAGTTCTACCACATCATTTCGACTATAATTATATACTCTATCTACTTTAACCCCATTTTGGTAATTGGTGATATAGTTTCGCTCTACAAATAGCACTCTTTCGCCTTTATCATTATAAATACTCATTGCCTCGATATTATCCGATTGCGTTCCTTCAATTTTAAGGCTTGTTTTTCTGGTTTTTAGGTTCTGCATAAGTCTAAGATGGGTATTGGTTCTTAAACGTCCACCAGAATATAGGCTCTTTTTCTCGCTATTTTTCACCGTATTATACTTCATACTACCATCTACTCTAAAAGTAGTTTGATACTGACTTCCTGATTTAAACATACTACCAGGTTGACGTAAATCTCTGTCTGTTTTGCTATAGGTTATCTGAGGATTACTTTCATATTTCACTTCAAAACTTTGAACCTTCCCTTTATCGTCAAACACCCACTTATGCGATTCTTCTTTTTGACCATCCCAATAGAACTCAACTCTGTTTTTAGTATTGTTGTAAATGGTTATTCCGTCCACCTTATTCAAATGTTCCGGGTAATGCAACTCTATGTAGCCACCATCGTGTTTCACCGCAATTTCAGACTTCTTTTTAGGGCTTTGAGTATTTTTAGAAGCACTACTAGGGATGGACTCAGAAGTTTTAGTCTTCGTCTTTTCCATGACGACTGCCCAATGCGTCCAATATTTTGAGGTATATTTACTTTTTGTAGCAGTGTTCTTTCCATATATTCCTAATTGGTAATTACCGCCATCAAAGAAGCCTACCATCATAGCCTTATTTGTATTGTCTGACCCGCTCCATTTTTGACCTTGTCCTAATATTGCTTGTTGTCGGTTACTTCCCTCCTTTTTCACCCAGGCTTCCATAGTGAAAGGTTTTTCGGCCAAATCAATATTATTAATATAACCCCAGTTGGCCCCGTCCAAATAAACTCCACCACCAAATCTTCCAATTCTAGACCTAATAGGATTTTTCTTTTTATCATAAAATTTAACGGTACTTCCATCTACTAAATTCTTAGTAGTGCCCTTGTTATTACCATCTTCAAATGGCAGATAGGCAACTAAACCTTTAGTTTTTGGATTCATTCTATTATAATAATTACTCCTAATTTCGGATCTAGACCTAGCAACTGTCCAAATCCTCACTTCATCCAAATATCCTTTAAACGAAACTTGTACATGATTAAACCCTCCTATCACGATATCACCAGTTCCCGTATAGGGGCTAGCATCTTTTAGGTTTCCTGTTGTGGCTACACTAGAACCATTTCTATATATCTTCTTCACCCAACGTTCATTCTCTGCTTTTTCTGCATTGGATTTAGTCGTATTGGATAAACCTACACCTAATCTATAGCGAATGTAGGGCGAACTTTCTCTTATAGTTTGGGCTACTTGCTGGTCAAATCTCTCCCAGATAGGTATCTTAGGGAACTCCCATTCAACATAATTACCATAAGATGAATACCTTGAGGTACTCTTCCTCACAGGGTCATCATACACATCCACACCATACCGAGAGGCGTAATAATTAGCTGATTTAAGTCCTTCATTAAAGAGGCAATTCATATTAAATCCACCAAACCATCCACCTCCTCCTGTCTTTACTGCTAACATTATTTTTGCTAAAGTATTGGCTAATTCAAACTGAGACTTTAAAATCCTTTCTCGACCATCCTCAAAAGCAAAGTTATAAGATTGAGTACCTGGCAAACCATCAATTTTACCATTTAATCTATATCGCTCAATACTTCCATTCTTTATTTCATTATCGGTCAATTGTTTTCTGGCACCTTTATTAAATCGAATCCGAAAAGCCCAATGTTGAATATCTGTTTCATAACTGCCACCTTTCGTTCGTTTTTCATAATAAGGGCGGAAAATATGGTTAGAAAACAATGAAAAGGCATCTAAGTGCAAAGAAGTCCTCAAATCTGCTTTTTTTGTGGAACATTCCCAAATACTTCGTGGAACACTTTTTCTAGCACCATTTGAAAAATCAAGACTATATTCTGTCCATTTTATCCAGCTATTCTTATGCAAATTTAATGCAGCTTTAGCCTTATGGTTCCCACGATAGCGTCCCATAGGGCGTCGTTCATTCACATATAAATCTACCTCCCATGGGTGCGTTCCTTCCACTACCGCATTATTTTCGCCTTTCACATAATCGCTTTCATATTTCCAAGGTTTTTTGACGAAGGGTTTGGTCACCACCAGGTTCTTCAACATTTTTATCTCGTCATAAGAATCTAATGGTTCACGCCCCCCATAAATAGGAAAATAACGGTCTCGATGCCCCTGAACGGTCTTCCAAATAGGAATTCGCTTTTCTTCTGGGTGATCATATTTATTTTTGGGTTCTCCTTTTTTAGAAGATGCGCTATTATAATTATTAAGTTTATCAGCCAATGTATTATATTTACTCGTTCCAAAATGGAATTCATATAATATTTTGTATAAAATAGCTTCTCCCCCCGTTTTAGATTTATCTATTTTTGATAATTTTTTATTAATGGTTGCACCAAATTCATATTGTTCTGCTTTGGTTTGACCTGTTGTAGATTTACTAGATTTGACCAGTACTTTGTCAGTAAAGCTGGTATCTTTTTGGGTAACTTCTGTTCTAGCTACTGATAAATAGGCTGCAGCTGGTCGTCGGATAATTTCTAATTTATACACCTTACCCTGCTTTAAATCAAAAGATTTATCATTTATTTTATCAAAAATAACTGCTTTCCCTCCCACATTTTTACTTTCCACATAGGGTAATTGGTAGGACAAATTTGCCCCTCCCTTATAGTTTATTATTGGTTGTTGTACACTAGCATATTTTCCTGGGAATTCATCTAATGGAAATTCTTTTTTTCTTCCGTGTTTATAGGTCAATCTAACGATGTACTCAAAAGGTACATCTTTTGGAATGGCATCTTTCTTTTTGTAATCTTTTTGTCGCCCTGCCTCTAATTGACTGTTCCCTGTATTACTACCCAAATAATTAATTAATTCATTGGAATTTTTAGGAAAAAGATAGGACCAACCTGAGTTTTTAAACACTAATTGTGCTTTGGCGTACCTCTTATGCCAATATCTCTGTCGATAGCCTGGGGCTTGATATTCTAGAGCGCCTGCTAGAATTTTGTCTGGTCGGTCACCCGTTTTAAATTTCCCAATTACTTCTTCTGTAGCCTGTTTGCCTGCATGCACAAAGTTGTGCCACCTACTCCCTTTTAATTCTTTCCAACCAACTACTGCTTTATAGGAATATTCTCGATTAGGAGATAGTAAATCATTAAATTGTAAAACCGCACTTCTAAAATCCTTAGCAATCGTTACTTTTCCGCTTGCCCCATTTACGCTGAAATCTTTTAATTCTGCCTTAAAAACTCGTTTTGTAGTAGTACCATCTGGATTATCTACATCCAATTCTAGCACCTTTTCAATGGGCATGGTAAAAGTGACAATTGGGCTGGTATAAATTGGGACATCTCTGCCACCATCTTCGGGTAAGACCTCCTGAATCATGTTGATATTCGCAGTAGGATTCCCCATCAGATTAGAACATCGTTTTCCTATTTCTGCTTTGAAGTTGACGGTTCCTTCCACTAATCCACCCAAGGCACTAAATCTTCCTTTAATTCTTGCCAAAAACCATTCTGGATTGGGCATCTCTGCTCGCATAACAGCAGCTAAATAAAGGTCAAAGAGATTAACCCAGCCCTCATAGACCAATACATCTACGTGCATATCTAGCTTACCTTTCATATAGGCATAGGCTTGGCCCCTCGCATACCAGTTGTTGACGCCAAAAGTGCCATTTTTACCACAATTTAGATTGGCTACTCTATTCGCAGGATATTGTTGTAGCGATAAATCTAATCCTAATCCCGCATAAAACTGAGCTCTAAACATGAGGAAATCATAGGTTTTATCGGGTACTTTTAAGGCTGCCCCCATTGCTACCCCGTTTCCATTTCGCATTTGGTCTTCTCCGACTACCCTTGGGTTCATGACTTCATCGTTCGTCCATTCAGGAATCACATCTTTAATTGGTGGAATGCCATCCAAATCCCAACCTGCTTGCACATAGCCCACAAATTGACCTAATTGCAAATCACCTAGTTTATAGCCTACTTCAATTCCTTGCCCTAAATGTGGAGGACGACCTGCTTTGACAAACCATTTATTCGTACCCGATTTTCCAGGATAAGGAATTTCAAAATAGATTAAAGCAGTGCCAACGATACTAGTGGTCGGCCCTTTGGGGTCTTTAGGAAATTCTAATTCTACGTCCAATTGACCCGAAAATTGGTGGGCTATATGATTGTATTCTAGCTGTAATTTGACCGAACCAGCATTATCATTTCGGTCGGTATACGTCACCCCTTCAGGCATGACGTAGGTATTTCCTTCTAAAAATATTTTACTCAAACCGACCCCAGTCTTGGTCTTTTCCAAATCCACTCCAATGGTCAAATCAAAAGCTACTACAGGTGCAATTAGAGGTTTTTTTACACTAGAGATACCTTTGGCTGCTAACATAGCTGCGGCGCCACCGGGAGATGCTTTGGGAAGTTTCCCCCAAGAAAAGACGCCTTTAATCGCCACCGAATAAAAATCCTTCCTGGGAGCATATTTTACCCCCGTCAAAGAAACACCTGGTTCTAATATTGCTCCCTCATCCTGTGAAATCATAGGTGGTGGATCGGCTATCTTTACCGCCTCATTCCGCAATTGGTCACCTTGAGTCTGCTCCATTTGAATATCATCCGACAAGGAAGAACGTTCCATATTAAACCCTATAGTAAATCCGCCACCGTGAAAAAAGAGTCCTTTGGCTACGTGTACGCCTCTGGCATAGACAATTTCACCATCTACAAATCCATAACGGTATGCCTTTTTGCCTTCTTGCCATTGCACCCCACCTGTGTTTGGGTCGGTGATTTTAATGGCTTTGGTGGTTCCATATTGGGCTATTAAGGCTCCTCCTATTTTAGCGCCTCCTTTTCCCAATTCTACTTCTACATTCAAGAAGCCTTTAAAACCATTGCCATAGCGTTGATGTTCCAAACCGTTGAAGGCTACAAAACCACCTTTCATCGCTACATTTGAAACCGCACCTTCCACATAAAGTGCCTCTACAGGCCAACGCTTGCTATCAAAGGAAAGTCCCTTGAAACCTTTACCGTTTTTATCTTCCACCTTTGCCCAAATAGCGAATTGGGCGATACCTGATAATTCGGCTGCCGAGGTTTTTTTGAAGGCCCCTTTATTCATGGCCGCCGAGAATTTGCTCCAATTGCTAACTTTTTTAGTTTTTGGAGGAATAGTTTTCCTACTTACTTTTCCTGCTGCACCCCCTGGTTTCTTTCGGGCAACAACCGCACCTGCTGCTGCCCCTGCACCACCACCAGCACTATCCAAATCTCCTTTTTTATCATTTTTAACCTCCGTCTCTTTTTTGTTAGAATCGTCATCATCTTTTCCTAGGACATTGACTTTAACTTCTAAATCAAATTTATAATAAACGTCTGTTCCATCTTTCAAACATCGGAAGTTAATATCTGAAACTTGAATCGGAAAATCGGCTATATCAGGGCGCAAATCATCATTTCCTGAACCAACTGCTGCTCCCGAAAATCCACCAAATTTGAATGCTTCGATGCTCATATTTCTAAGACCACCAGCATCCGCTGCCGCACAATCGTTGGTCGAACCGACTCCACTATCATTAATTTTTAGATTTTGAAAACCTAATCGAGGGAATTTAAATTTGGTTTTAATGCCACTCCAATTTTTCTTTTTCCATTCTTCTACCGTCCAATTAAAATCTAAAACCCCACTTATTTCTGCTGAAGGTTCAAATTCCCCTGCGTACCAATCATTGCCATCACCAAACCAATTTAAGCCAATGGTGGAATTATTATTGGTCTGTCCAGGAGTAGCTAACTCCATCGTTGCTCTTAAAAACTCAATCGGAAATTTTGTTCCTTGGCTTCCACGGGTCGCATAAAATTCAGCAATAGGTACAAAATTGTATTTCGCTTTCCCATCCCCAAAGGAAACAGAGCCTCGATAACGGAAAAAAGTGTCTTGGCAAATAGGCAGTAAAATGTCTCCTATTAGGGTCAAGTCAGTATCCGTCGTATTTCCTTTAAATTTAAACTCTAAGGTATCTATGGAATAATTCCAGCCACTTAAGGTCTCTTGATTTTTAGCTAAAAAATTGACTTTTTTGACATAGCCCGTCAGTCCTCCTGAATGCGTGTAACCAAAGTCTTTAGCAGGAACGCGCATCATTTTTCTAGCAGTCCCCTTTCCTTTCCTAAAACCAACTAGGCTAAAGCCCAATTTTCTAAATTCTATTCCTGTAAAAGCAATGGTAGCACTTTCTGCACTATTTTGGATTAATTTTGGTTTGGTATGGACATAGGATTCCTCAAAATCAAGGACAAAATTTTCTTCATTAAAGACCATTCCTTCTTTCAGTTCTATGACTCTCGCATCTTGAAAATATCTAATTTCTTTTCCTCCAATAATAAACCTTGCCTTTAAGGATCGATTGAGGGTGTCCATTCCTTTTTTTGTCTTTTTCCCTTTGGCTTGGGAACCAGTAATTTCAGCATGTGTCCATTTAGGAGCCATCTTAGCAGGGTCAAAAGTATAACTAGCTTGAATATTAAATTTTTGAAATCCGTCACAGGTTATATAAGCGAATGAACCAGTTGCGGTATCCTGTTCTACACTTTTTAGATAAGTAAAAGGAAAGGTTTTAAAGTTGCTTTCCTCCCCTTTGGTCAAAAATAGTCTCAGGTTTTTAAAACCTACAGCATTGGGCGCAAATTCTACTTTTGAGTTGGCAAGTAACATATAATTAGAGCTACCTGGTGTTTTTTCTACCACAAGGATTAAATGCCCATAGGCTTTCTTGAGGTCTGGTTGAAATTCTAAAGAGGTAAGTATCAACTTACTTCTCTTAGGAAAACCATTAACGGTTGGATCGTACTTTAATAAAAAAGTATCCAAAATAGGGGTTAAATCTAAGGGTAAGGCCGTCGTATTCTTGGAATTCCTTTTCCCCAAAGCATCAAAAAAAGCTTTATCTAAAGAGAAATTTGCTGGTACGTTTAAGGTGTGCGAAGTCCCTTTTGTTTCTGGTTTCAACTGTGCAAAGTCTTTTCCTGCAAGAACATCTTGTTTCGCCTTATTCCCTACCATTTCCACTTCAAAACCAGCCATATATGGAATAAGGATTTTATTCCCTTTTTTGGTAAAGGTAGCTTGACCTATTAGACTTGTCATAAACAGGAATAATAGTACTAAGGACAATAAAAATTTTGGCTGCCGCATATAATAAATTTTCTTTTTTTAATTGGATAATTGGGGTTACTCTCCTTCTTCGGCCACCACCACAGAAACTACTTCACTCATCTTTCCTGATAATCCATTATCATAAATCACCATGACGGCATAATTGTGAATGGCATCTTTGGCTACTTCAACATCTTGTGTAAACAAATCATTTCCTTCTAATTCTAGGTACATTTCTACTTGCTCCGCACCGTAGGATTTTAAAATATAGAAAGAGAAATTACCGACGCTTTCAGGTGTATCAGCAGGTTCGGTATATTCCCAAGTCAAATCAATTTGTTTGGTCTCGGCATTATAAATAGCTTGTAAGTTTTCAACGAGCAGTAGATCACCGGTAAAAGACCGTTTATGACGTTGCGGAAAACAATAATCAGAATATAAATTAGCGTCATCAACTGCCCGCATCGTGTATTGATACATCTGCTCGAATTTGGTGTCTTCATCTACCCATTCTTTAGTCGTGGTATCTATTTCCGATACCAATGTCCATTCTTCTTCGTTATTAAAGAGTCGACGATAAATCTCATATCCCACACAATCTTCACTAGTACTTGGTTGCCAAGTCAGTTTCAATCCATCCGTCTCAATCATAGGTTTCTTTAAAAGGGGCTTAATTGGCGGTACATTATCTGGCCGTTTTAAGCGCAAAATAGCGGAGGGTTCACTTCTATTATAACTAACATCTTCTGCCAAAATCATATAATAGATGTATTCATCCAAAGCCGTTAAAGCGATGGTATCATAGAAGATATTTTCTTCAAGTGGCGTCGCTGGATTTAATAAACTAAATTCATGCTCTGGATTATTGGAAAACAAGACATGGTAATTAGTTGCATCTTCACTAACACTATGGTCCCAAACAATGGTTACAACTCCTGCGCTATCAATATGTCCATAAATATTTTCGGGTGCCAAAGGGGGAATCTTGTCTGGTACCATGACAAAATGAGGGAATGAGATGGATTGATTGCCTGCGGTATCGACTGCCGCTACTTTAAAATAATGTGGGTGAAAAGTGATAGAATCAGGGATATTATAAGTAAAAGTGTTGGTTTCTACACTTAATAATTCAGAAATGGTATCTCCATAACCTTCAAATTCGGGATTTAATAAAAGGAAGTACCCTTTCAAATCTGTTGGAGCGCCACCCTGTATTTCCCATTTTAAATTGATTTGTTTTTCATCTTCCGTCAAGTCACCCACTCTGATGACTGGGTTAGGTGGCGGGGTTAAATCTTTAGCTGTTCCAACCACTACTATTGGTTCGCCTAAATCGGCAAAAGTAGTATAGCCACTTAATTTATACACATATTCTTGATAATTCTCAACGGAGTCCACAAATTTATATTCATCCAACTCCATACTCTCATCCTCTAATATTAAGAATGGTTTATTGGATATTTTAGTCCAAGTTTCTCCATTGTCTTTAGATTTTTCTAGTAAGTAAGCAGAGAAATTGAGGTCATTACTCGCTTTTGGCCACTTTAAAGTCAAGACCCCATCTCCTTCTTCTATATCAAATCCTTCAGGAGTAGGAGCTGGTTTCGGAATATTTTCTACCTCCAAAATAGCCATGTGGGTTGGAGAAGACGAACCTTGGGTTCCAATAAAATAGGAATACTTTTTTTCTGGTGCTACGTCTTTATCGACCAATCGAAAACCTAAAATATCCGCTGCTAATGCCGAGCGTTCCGCCGCAAATAAGGCCATCCCAAACTTATTTTCAAAGAGAGAAGACTGTTCGTATAAATCTAAAGCAGGCACTTCTACTCTACCAAACATTACTTGCGCTGCAACTAATGCCATACTATCTCCAATCATATCTGTTGTCAAGTCGGTCTCTTTCCAAGGTTTTACTTGAAATAACTTCTCCGTTTCAAAAGCAAGGGTGTCATTCAAATATTCAACCCTTAGAATTTGATACCCTGAGTCCATAGCCGCTTGCCAAAAGGCAGCATGATTCGGCGACCAACGTAGGACAATCGAATCTCCCATTGGTTTGGCTTGGCCATAAATCACATCAAACTTTAATTGGGTGAGTTTTCCACTCATATCCAATAAAGACTGTCCTCCTGGAAAATAGAAATCAAAAGCATCAGCTGGAACCGATTCTATATTGGCAAATTTTCCTGACTCCGAGGTCATATCCACATACGTATCCGCCAATATTTCTCCATTCTGCTGCACAAAAATTCTATAGCGGTAGAATAAACCATCTACCATCGTACTATCTGCAAAACCTAAACCTACCGCTAGAGCTGGTGCATCCCAATCTAATTGTGCCTCATGGACTAAATAATCATAGCGTAACTTCGTTGAATTTAATAAGGAGTCTGATTCAAATTGAAAGGTCGTATCATATAATAACATCCCCATTGTTCCAAAATAAGCATCGGCATTTTGATTAAACCAACTAGAATCTTTGGGCATAATATTTTCGGCTATTATCGTTCGAGTTAATGGAAGCACTTCCCCATTCTGGTCTAGCTCTGTTCTTTCTAAGATATATCCGATCTTGTTCCACTTATCCCAATCTTCGGGAGCAAAAGGATACCACTTTACGGTCATATCTCCACCTAAATGACTTGCCGTCATATAAATCTTTTCGTCTCCTTGCGCCAATAGGGAATTGGTCAAAGAGAGAAGGATAAATACTAATAATAACAGGAAATATTTTAATTCGTACTTCATCTTAAAAACAATTTTTTATACTGTATACGCTAATTAGCCCGCTTCCAAACAAACCACCCCTTTACTAGAAAATATTATATTTCTAATATTAGATGGCCTCATTTTTTGGAATTATGCTAATTAGCATATAGTTATATTGCATAAGATCAATTGACCTTATAAGTCGTTATTAGGTAGATGGCAATTTTATATTAATCTTGCAGGATTGCAGGATGATCATTTGCTGAGGAACAGCAAAATGTTTTTTTATTGAGAAGAGTAAATATTTTTTAAATGGGTATTTTCTTAAATAATAAAAACTTATTTAATTAATACTGATACAAATGTAGGGTAAGTAAAGGGTGCATTTCCGACAAAATAGTGGTCAAATCCGACAAAACAACTTCCTTATGGGGTCAAATCCGACAATTTACGGGTCAAATTGGACGAATGGGGTTACAGTTGTCGGTTTTCGGTTGTCAGTTGTCAGTTTGACGGTGAGTGGATGATTTGCTAAATTTGCCAGACTGTGTACGGGCTGGTTTCCAGAATTTAGTTAGAGCGTCAGATAAAAAAGTAATAAATATCAATTTTTTGGACAATGTATTAGTACTCCGAAGGTAATTTTCCAAAGCGTTTTTTATACCGTTTGCTAAAGGAATTAACATCTGAAAACCCTATGGCATTCGCTACTTTGGTCAAATTATTAAAGGTTTTTTGTTCTAATAATTTCCGAGCTTCATTAAATCGGACTTCTTGCAGATACTGATTGGGCGTTAAACCTGTAAGTTTTTTTAGTCGTCTTAATAAGGTTCGCTCACTAATGAAGAAGGCTTTAGCCATTTCGCCTACCGAAAAAGCAGTATCTGATAAACTATCTGTTACTAAATTTTCTAATTCCATTAACCAAGAACTATCTTCTTGAGAGTGGGCAATGACCGGTTTTTCTTCTAGTATCTCGATTGCTTCTGTAAAATAGAGGCGCTGGTTGGCATTTTGCAATAAGTTATTAATTCGGGCAAGTAATTCTTCTTCTTCAAAGGGTTTTAATAGATAATCGTCTACACCGATTCTCAAGGCTTTTAGTTTGTCTTGTATGTCTGCCCTTGCGGTTAACATAATTATCGGGATTCGACTAAGTTGATCGTTTTCTTTGATGGCTTTTAATAATTGGAAGCCATCCATTTTGGGCATCATAATATCGGAAATAATCAAATCTGGTAGCCCTGTGCTATCTGTTGATTTTGAAAACTTACTTAATAATTCATAAGCTTCTTCCCCATCTTCTGCGGCTTGTATAGCATAATAAGGCGATAAAATAGTCACCAAATAACCACGAAGGGAATAATTATCTTCTACAATCAATAAGTTAGCTTTTGTTTTGTTTTCTTCCGCCTCAGATACTGCTACTGCTTGCGGAATGAGGATTTCCTCTTCCTCCTGCAATACCTCCTTGTCTGGTACCATTCCAAGGATTTCTTTTCGAGGAATTTTTACAAAAAAGGTACTGCCTTTACCCACTTCGCTTTCTACCCAAAGTTTTCCGTTCATAATTTTAGCAAACTCTTGGGATAGTGATAAGCCAATACCTGTTCCACCTTCAGTCGGTGCATCTGACTGATTGGATTGATAAAAACGATCAAACACATGTGGCAAGTCATTGGGATGAATACCTCGACCAGTATCTGCTACCGTGATTTGCAAGGCATTCCCTAAGTCAGCAACGGTTACCTTAATTTTGCCATTTTTAGGAGTGAACTTAACAGCATTTGATAATAAATTATTCAAAATAGCTGCTAATTTTTCCTTATCTATAGCTAATTGCAAGTTTTTTTCTGCCTGAAAATCAAAGGTAAAATCAACTTCCCTATTTTGAGCATATGATTCAAAAGCAGCAACAATTCGCCGAGTAAAAGTAAATAAGACGATAGATGCCTCCCTTAATTCCATTTTACCAGCTTCCATTTTGGACAAATCCAAGATAGAAGTAACTAATTTTAATAAATCCTTTCCACTTTGTTGCACTCTTTTTAATAAGGTAAAATCTCGATTGGATAAATTATCACGCTTAAGCACAGAACTAATTGGGCCTAACATTAAGGTCAAAGGCGTACGTAGTTCATGAGAAACATTCGCAAAAAAATTAGATTTTAGCTTATCTAATTGCCTCAATTCTTTTGCTTGATTTTCAATAACTAATTTATCTGTTTCTATTTGTTGCGTCGCTTTTTTAACTGCTATTTTAAGGAGTTGTTGTTGGGTTTCAAATCGTTTGATACGCCAATAATACAACCCAAAACCAGCCAGAAACAAGATACCTAAACTCAATAAGATAAACCATGTTTGTAAATAAAAAGGTTTGAGCACTTTTAGTTGGATGGTCAACTCATGTGGTGACCAAACGCCATCACTTCCTTGCCCTTTGATGCGTAAAACATGATTACCATAAGGTTGTCGACTCAATCTAATTACATTTTCAGATTGATAGTACCAATCTTTGTCTACCCCATCTATTTTCCAAGCATAATAATTTTGCTCCTTATTTTCAAAATTTAATAATGCAAAAGTCAGCCGAAAAAATCGGTCGTCAGGCTGCATCGTAATTACTTTTGACCTAAATAATTCACTTGTTCGGTCTACTAATTGATTTTTTTGTCCATCAAATTGAGTGAAATTTGTAAGCATAACCTTACTAGTTTGAGTATCGTCTTTGCCATAAAAATCATCTGGATGAAAGGCAGTAATTCCATTATATCCGCCAAAATAAATCGTGCCATCCTTTTCTTGAAAATGAGAAATGCGGTTGGTTCTATGATAAGTTGTCCCATCTTTTGGTAAAAAGTTTTTTACGGCCCGAAAATTGGTTTTATCGAATTGCATGATACCATAGCGACTTGCTAACCATAGGTGTTGATGTTCGTCTTCATAAATAGCTATAATTTCGTCATTTGACAAGCCGTCTTCTTGCGTAAATAAGCGTTTTTCATTGGTCTCAGCCTCCCAATAAACCAGTCCTTCTTCGGAAGCAATCCATTTATTTGCTGCTTCGTCTGTGTAAATATGATGAATCTTAGTAGCTGGCAAATAATTGTTTCCGACGCCTGCTGAGTTATAGGAAGCAATGATTTTTTGAAGTTGGGTATCGAATAAATGCAACCCTGTTCGGGTACAGAGCCAAATCTCTGTTTCGGATGCAGCAATGATATTGGTGATGTATAATTCTGAGCCAGCAGATGGATCAATTTGGATAATTGTTTGAATCGTATCCACATTAGGTGCTAAAAGATTTAAACCTAAAAGCGTTCCAATCCATATATTCTGCTGGGCATCTTGATAAAGGGCAAAAATATTCGGTCGACTTTCGGTAGCTGGAAGGTAATACTTTTGTTCCTTTGAAAAATCGGAAGCCCATTTCTGAAGGTAGGTTTGGTTTCCAATCCAAAAATTATCCTGAAGGCCTCGAATTATGGGTCTTCCATGATACTGATTCTTAGTTTTAGATTGATTCCAAAAAAAAGAATTGGAGGCTATTACCCTAAATTCCTCTTGTTTTTTATTTTTAAATTGCACCAATCCACCAAATTCAAAATTGGCGATTAAAGTTTCTTCATTTGCCCAGATGCCTCGTCCTGAATTATTAAAAGGCAATTTTTCAGCGTTTTCTTTGGCAAAATATTGTTTAAAGCGGTTCTTTTTTACTTCTACTACCGACAAACCAAATTGTCCAGCAAACCATATATTTCCTTTAGAATCAACAAAAATCCCCTTATAATGGTGGTTGAGTGCTTCAAAAAGAGCAGCTTTATAATCTTGACGATTGAGTTCAAATAATAGATTTCCTTTGGTATCAACTATTTTCCATCCCTGTTTGGTCAAACACCATAATTGTCCCTGATGGAATAAATAAGGTCGATAATCTTGCGGTAATTTAATAACTCGTTCTACTATTTTATTAGTGCCTATTTTGTATAAGGCGCTATACGATTGCTCAATTAAGGTATCCTTGCCATTTACTATTTTTCTTTTTTCTCCTTTTCTAAGAAAACTATAACAGTATTGTTCTCCTTCCCAATTTGGAAGCAATTGTTTATTAAAACTGGGGAAAGATTGGATTTTCTTCGTCTTTTTATCTATCTGATAAATAGTATAAATGTCCGACAACCAATAAAATCCAACACCATCATCCAGAAAAACAGGATTCCAATTTTGCTTTCCATAAGGTAATGCTATCTCTTCAAACTGACCATTCCCTTTATAAATAAATATGGTTCTAGAAATAGCTGATTCTTTAAATAAAATAAGATTGCCTTCTGTGTCCTTATAAATCGTTCCACTTATCAATTTTTCTTTACTATTGGCTTGTGTCCCAACCGTTGAAAAGGCAGCTAATCTATAAGGAAAATTATCCCCAAATCGCTCTTCTATCGTCTGAATTTCTTCAGTTTCAGGATGTAGAAAGATAATTTCTCCCAATTCTAAGTTCACCAACCATAACCAACCATCTTTATCCTGTTCAATTTCAAAAATATTATTGATTTTTCCAGTTCGATTTTTCTTGGTAAACCATTTAAAATCATAGCCATCATACCTAGCAACTCCTTTAGGAGTCCCTATCCAAATAAATCCATTGCTGTCTTCTGTTACCGCCTTTACATTTTGATGTAATAGGCCATCTTCTATCCCAAATTGTTGGACATTGACGATATAGTTTGATTGATGATTTTTTTGGGCAAAGAGGGCAAAAGGTAAAATGCTCAGGAATAAGCACAGGAAGGAAATGTTACTAGTTATTTTTAGTAGTTTATAATTCAAAAGAATAGTAGTTTTTAGCGTCTATTTGAGGTATTCTTTTGGCCTATAATGGATTTAACGACAAAACTACAAAATAGTTAACTATTGGTCGATTTTCTCTTTTTGTTAGGCCTTTTATTTAGCCTATTTTATTATCTTCAGATAACTTTTTTCATCTTTTCTCTAATAGCATCCTTGAATTCATTGAGCTATGACGACGAGGAACACCTCTTAATCACTATTTCTATTCCATATCTGCCAAAATAGGGTTTGGTCAAATTCGGACGTTTTTATATATCATTTCTCCAATTTTAGTAATAAAAATCCAGCTTCCACATTGCTTCCTTCCGTAGCATAAACAGCCTCCACGACTCCATCTTCGACCGCTTCAATTGTATTTTCCATTTTCATAGAAGATAAAATCACCAAGCCTTCACCTGCTTTAACTGCTTGTCCTTCTTTTACTAAAACCTTGATGATTTGAGATGGCATAGGCGTCTCGTAACCACCAGCTACTTTTTCCGCTTCTTTGACGGGGAAACGTTCTTTTTGAGTCAGCGTAATGTTTCCAATATGTTCATTATGTACAAAATAAGTATTTCCATTTTGGGCTATACTAAAAGCGTATTGAATGCCCTCTATTTCCGCTCGAATGTTCTTTTTATCTGTGGCAATTAAGCTTGTGGCATACGTTGCATCTCCTACGTAAAATTCAAACTGCTGCTTATTTTGATACCGATATTGCACTTGTAACTCCGTCTCCCCCAATTGATAATTTTCGGTTTGAGGGGCATAAAAGTTATTCCGCCAACCAGAAGGCATAGATCGTAATAATGCTCTAGATGTCTCTCGCTGTTGCCATCCATGCAAAGTCGCAGCAATGCCAGCTAAAGCATGATCTGCTGCACTTTTTTTAGCAATAGCGGTTAAGTCAATTTTATTCGCAATAAAATGAGTATTATAATTCCCCGCATGGAAATCCTCATGTTCCATCAGATGTAATAAAAAATCTTGATTGGTGGTCATGCCCTGACAAACCAGATTCCTCAAAACGTATTGCATTTTCCGCATTGCGCCCGCCCGAGTTGCATCGTGCATAATAATTTTAGCAATCATTGGATCGTAAAAAACAGAAATTTCAGAACCACTTTTAATTGCTGTTTCTACTCGTAACCCATCTACTGCTGGATATTCAAAACGTTGAATCGTCCCTGTAACGGGTAGAAAGTCATTGCTGGCATCTTCGGCGTATAATCGAGCTTCGATGGCATAACCGCTTCCCTTAATATCTTTCTGCGTCACAGCAAGTGGTAAACCTTGGGCAGATTCAATTTGCATTTGCACCAAATCCAACCCCGTCACTTCCTCCGTTACTGGATGTTCTACTTGTAATCGAGTATTTACTTCTAAAAAATAAAAATCACCCGATTGATCATCATAAATAAATTCTACCGTTCCTGCATTATCATAAGCCAATGCTTTGGCAGCATTAACGGCGGCTTTGCCCATTTTCGTCCGCAATTTTTCGTCCATGACGGGCGATGGGCTTTCTTCTATTACTTTTTGGTATCGACGTTGAATCGAACATTCTCTTTCTAAAATATGAATGACATTGCCCTGTTGATCTCCAAAAATCTGAAATTCAATGTGTTTGCCAGATGCAATGTATTTTTCCACAATCAATTCGTCATCTCCAAAGGCACTTAAGGATTCTCGTTTGGCAGCTTCTATTGCTTTTTCTACGCCTGCCGCCTCATGAACAATCCGCATGCCTTTTCCTCCACCGCCCGCTGTTGCTTTTAGCAGAACGGGAAAGCCCATCTTTACGGCCTCTTTTGTCAACCGTGTCACACTTTGATCCTTACCTTGATAGCCAGGTACAACTGGTACTTTATGCTTTTTCATCAAGCTCTTCGCCTTAGACTTAGAACCCATCGCATCAATGGCGTTGGCATTCGGCCCAATAAAAATGAGCCCTTCCGCAGCACATCTTTTGGCAAAACTGACATTTTCTGACAAAAAACCATAGCCCGGATGAATGGCATTTGCCCCCATCTTTTTAGCCGCATTGATGATTTTGTCTTGGTCTAAATAAGAGGCTGCGGGGCTACTTTCGCCAATGAATACCGCTGCATCTGCTTGTTCCACAAAGGGCGCACTTCGGTCTGCTTCGGAAAAAACGGCAATGCTTTTGATCCCCATTTTTCTACAGGTTCTGATGGCTCTGGATGCTATTTCTCCACGGTTGGCTATTAAGATGGTGTTGATGTTTTTCATGTAAATAAACAATTATTTTTGAATTAATTCCGTCCAGTCTTTATCAATATCGTTATAAAGCTCTTTCATTCTTAATGAAATTTCGCTTACTATTAAATCTACATTTTTGAAGTCATCCTCATTAACATCATATACTTTTGGTTTAAGAAGCCAATCATTCTTTTTATAGCTTCTAATATTTTTAATATTTGGTAATCTATTTTTTAACTCTTGTATACTTATGTCAAAAATACCTTTAACAATTCCTATTTCGAAGCCACTAGACATCAGTAGATTACTTTGCATATAAACTTCTATAAAATCTCCCCACTTTTTACCTTTAATAGAAACAGAGGGCCAACCTCTTTTGCTTTCGTGACAAATATTAATACAATTTCTTTCTATATTCTGATTATTCACTAAATTTAGTTTGACATTATCCATAATTTGCCTTCTTATACCAATTAGAATTTCATTCCAATTATCTTTAATTAATTTAGATTCCTCATAGTTATTCAATAATAAATTAATAAGTTCTTTGTTCATTTGCTCATTAGTTAATTGCCCAGTTAATTTTTTGATTAAAATAATGTATTGTTTTATTGTCTCGTGTAATATTGGTTTCTTTTTAGCTACTTTTAAACACTTTCTTAGCCAAGAAATAATATCTTCTCTATAAGAAAAACAATAATAATCCTTATCCATTTTTAACTTTCCTGAACTACCTTTACTAGCCGCATCGCCATTTAAAGTTAAATAAATAAGTATTCCTTTTCCGTTCAAATAATTATTGTAACGTAACAATTGATTCTTCTGGTCTTTATTTCCATTTATTGATGTTTTGTTTTCTATTACAATTAACAAATCATCACTTTCTATCAAAATATCAATATCTCCACCCTCTGTGTACTGTTCATTAATTCTACCAATATATTTGCCTTTGACCCTAGCTTTTTCAAAATTCTGATTTTTGTTTATTTCTAATTCATTTTTCACTAATTTTTCGTTTACTAAATCAATGAAAATTGACAGAAAAGTAATTCCAAAACTATGACTTCCTTTTGGTGATAGGAGTTCAATCAAAAAAGGTGTATGCAATTTCACCTCCTTTGTATCTAATTTTAATACTTGAAAAATATTAAAAATTTCTCCTTTAAGCTCTGCCTCTCTCTGTGCTTCTTCTCTAATTACTCTAATTTTTTTTAAGAGATATTTAGTCCTTTCAAACTCGCTATTTGTCATCAAATTGGATTTATATTTTAAAAAATTATGTTTTCTGAATTATCTTAATCTATTGCCATTGTTAATTTTTAAAGTTATTTTGCAGTAAAAAATATAAAATGACAGAATTAGTACTTAAAATAGAAGACCAAAACGATTTACACCTTTTATTAAATTTGGTGAAGCGGCTTGGTATTTCTGTCCAACAAAAAACAATCACAACGGAAAAGACAGAATTAGAGAAATTACAAGCCATCATCAAAAAGGGAGTTCCACATTCCTCTTTTGGAGATGCGGCTGAATATCAAAGGGAAGTTCGTCAAGACCGTAAATTACCATATAGGAACTAATGTATTTACTTGATACCAATATTTTAATTTATTCTACCAATCCAGATTATAGCTACCTACAAGATCTAATTATGGATTCAACCAATGCTATTTCTGTCATTAGTAAAGTAGAATCTCTTGGGTATAAAAAGATTACTCAAAAAGAAATCACTTATTTTTCTACTGCCTTCAAAATTCTTGTTAATCATCCCATCAATGATGCCATTATTAATAGAACGATTGAATTAAAACAATCTATAAAAATTCCATTGGGAGATGCTTTAATTGCTGCAACAGCACTAGAGTTTAATTTAGAGTTACTTACCAGAAATATCAAAGATTTCCAATTCATCAAAGGCTTAACTGTTAGTAATCCTATGTCAAAATAAAACCTATGCGATCTCACTTTTGAAACCACGCAACTTTCCTAAAAATCAATTTCAACAAACCTAAAATTCCGATCAATATCCCACTTAAAGCCCCTAAATACTTCCACGGTTCTTCTTTTACCCAAAATACTTGTACGCCTTCGATGGCATAATAACTTGCTTCGATATAGCCACATCCTGGATAAATAGCTAAAAAACTATCTATTTCGGCTTGGGTGCCTAAGACGGGTTTACCTTTTTCTGGGCATTGTGCTTTTGCTGCTGTCAAACCCATAAAACAATAAAGTCCAAGAATAAAAATCAGGTAATGTTTGTTTTTCATCGATATACTTTTTTATTCAGCCATATTCCCAATAAACCAATCACTAAACTGGGTAAGACAATATAAAAAAACTCACTTTGCAAAACTTCCAATCCCCATTTACTAAAAAAGTTAGTTACGCCCAAAGGAGAAACTTGAATTAAATCCCAAGGCAAAAAATACCGTTCTGCACTAAAAGGCGCAAAAAAGGCAATCCCATTTCCTCCATTGGTCAAGGCATCTAATAAACCATGAGAAATCGTCGCCATAAAATAGTAACTACCCAATTTAAATTGCTTTTTAAGTAATTCTTTTCGATGAAAAACGACTAGTAAAATGATTGCCCAAACAAGCGCAAAAAAGATGGAATGCGTAAATCCTCGATGACTCCACATACTCTCCCATTGAATCCCAAATTGAAAGCCAATTACATCAACATCTGGAATCATAGCAGATACTGCACCTAAGACATAGACTTTTCGAGTCATTTCCACTTTGGGGAATAACTTACCGATGCCTATTGCGGCTATTGCATGTCCGAATACTGATGCCACTTCTTTAAATTTTCAATGTTCAATTTCCTAATGTCGCCACACCCCATAACTATCCGCGCCTTTAATCGGCTGATTGTATAAAATAGCCAAAGTAAAGCCTAGATAATTTCGGGTATCTCTTGGGTCTACCAAGCCATCATCCCACATTTCAGAAGTCGAATGCCAAGCCGAAGCTTTACTATCTGCCTCTTGAATCAACATCTGTTTAATCATTGCGCCTTGCTTCTCATCATAGGGTTTGCCTAGAGATTTAGCGGAGGCTCTTTGCACAATTTCCATCACACCTGCTAATTGCTCAGATCCCATGACACCTAATTTAGCATTCGGATAAGAAAACAAAAACCGTGGATCATAAGACCGTCCATTCATCCCATAATTTCCAGCCCCATAGGAACTACCAATCATTAAGGTAATCGAAGGGACTTCGCTATTAGATACCGCATTGATTAATTTTGCGCCATTTTTGATAATTCCTCCTTCTTCGTAGGCCTTTCCGACCATGTATCCTGTGGTATTCTGCAAGAATAATAAAGGGATGTTGTTTTTATTGGAGAGTTGAATAAACTGTGCAGCTTTATTGGCAGATTCTGAAAAAATTACGCCATTATTCCCTATAATACCGACTGGGTATCCGTGGATTTTTGCCCAGCCTGTAATCATGGTATTACCGTATTCTGGTTTAAATTCCGAAAATTTAGAGCCGTCCACTACTCTAGCAACCAATTCTCTACAATCAAAAGGAATCTTTGGATCTGGTGGAACGACTCCTAAAATTTCCTCCGCATCGTATTTAGGTGCCTCGATTGGTCCTTCTGGTACAAAATGTGGTTTAGACACGTCTACAATGGCCATTAATTCTCTAGCTATTCGAATGCCGTCTAATTCGTCTTCTGCCAAATAATCCGTTACGCCCGATACTCGGCTGTGCATTTCTGCCCCCCCCAATTCTTCATCTGTAGCAACTTCATTCGTTGCCATTTTCACCAAAGGAGGCCCTGCTAAAAAGACCTTCGCTTTCTTTTTTTGAAAAATGGCAAAATCTGACATTCCTGGTACATAAGCACCACCTGCCGTCGCATTGCCAAAGACGACCGAAATAGAAGGCAAGCCCATTTTAGAACGGCGAGATATTTCTCTAAAAGATTCTCCACCATAATTAAATATTTTGGCTTGGTCGGGTAAGTTCGCACCACCACTTTCTACTAAATTGACGGACGGTAACCTATTCTCTCGGGTAATCTGCCCAAGGCGTAAACTTTTAAAAGTCGTATGATAGTCTACCGATCCGCCTTTCCTAGTCCCCACATTAGAAGAGACCATACATAATTTACCTGAGACAATCCCAATACCACATACATTGGTTCCACCTGCACCGAAACCTCCTTTTCTAGTCATTCCCGCCAAGGGTAATAACTCTAAGAAAGGACTGTCTTTGTCTAATAATAACTCTAATCGCTCTCTAGCCAATAATTTTCCTCTTTTTCTAGCTCGTGCAATGGACTTTTCTTTGCCTTGAAAACGACTCTCCTCCATTGCCACATTATACTTTTCTAGTATCTTTTTCATGCCCTCAATATTGGCTTGGTACTGTTGGCTATTGGTATTAATTTTTGAATGAAAGACTTGCATATTATGATTAGTAATTAGATGAATAGTGATTAGATACTTTCTCGTGAAAGTAGCAGTAGCAGCAAATTATTTAGCCCACTTTGGCTGCCAAAGATAAGGAATAGATTTTACTTTTTAAGACAAAAATTGCTTAATTTTTTTACCTAAAGGGAAAATTTAAAAAATATTTGGGTAAGTTTAATTAAAGTAATAAACTCAAGCTGCGGAACATTGGAACAAACAGGTAGCGAAGCCTTCAGGAAAAAAATACTGACGACGCTACGCGCCTTAAAAAATCTCAAAATTTTGGAATATCTACAGACGGGTGCGAAGCTAAAGCTCTTTTTTTAGGAAAATATTCCGATTTTATCAATAAAGAGCATCGCTCTGACCCAGTCTGTAGCAATAAAGTCTCCAAAAAAATTTCCCCTAAGGAGCATCGCTCCGACCCCTTATTTTGGAGTTTGCCCAAACGTGTGCATACGGGTAAATCTCCAGACGACTGATGAAAACAATTCAACAATCAAACAATGAGTTTACTCTAAAATCTAGTTATTAATAATGACTTTTTCACCCTAATACTCGCTCATTCCCCATAAATGGCTGGTGATAGAATCGCTTTCCAGTTGCTTGATAGAGGGCATTCGCCAAAGCGCCAAAAACGGGTGGAAAAGCAGGTTCTCCTAAGCCTGTTGGGTCTATTTCATTTTGTACGAAATGCGCTTCAATTTTTTTCGGTGCTTCGCTCATTCGTATCATGCGATATTTATCAAAATTATTTTTATCAGGTACGCCATTATTGAACTTTAAATGACCGTATAAAGCATTCCCAATACCATCTACGATTGCTCCTTCGGTTAAATTAGCGGCTGCATCTGGGTTGACGACTATGCCACAATCAATAACACTACACACATTTTGTATAATCGGTTGTCCTTCTTCAATTGTCAACTCCAATACTTGTGCCGCATAAGAATTATGACAAAAATAGGCGGATACTCCTAGATGTACTTTATTGGATTTGTTGTCCCAATTCGATTTTTCTCGCACCAATTTTAGCACGCCAGCCAAGCGGTCTGCCTCATAATCGTTTCGTTCTCCTACAGGTTTTTTTTGAGCATTTGCTAATAATTCTACACGAAAATCAATCGGATCTTTACCAGCTACTTCTGCTACTTCATCTAAAAAGGATTGTTCCGCACAAGCGATAAAATTAGAACGTGGGGCTCGAAAGGAACCAATGGTAATATTGGTGTTAATCGTCCAACTTTCTGCCAGATAATTATCAACTGCTCCTGCGGGGAATCTATTGGCATACAAGGGACTTTCTGGAATACCACCCGCATTTATATGTATGCCTATGAGCTTATTATTGGTATCCAATGCCGCTCGGTAAGTTGCTTGATAAGCAGGACGATAAACACCACCTGTCATATCATCTTCACGCGTATAGATTAATTTAATGGGCGATCTCATTTTTTGGGAAATAAGTGCCGCTTCAATCGCCCAGTGTGCGTAAGAACGACGGCCATATCCACCACCAAGTCGAGTCATTTCAATGTTAATATCCTCAACCGAAATACCCAATCGGGCTGCGACTGTTTGTTCGGTTAATTCTGCTTTTTGAAGTGGCCCAGAAAGATTAGCTTTTCCATTCCGAACATCGGCAAAGAAATTCATTGGCTCCATGCAATTATGCGCAAGAAAAGGCGCTGTATAAGTGCGTTCAATTACTTTAGCAGCATTATTAAAAGCGGTTGCTGGATCACCATCTTTACGAATCACCTTTCCTTTTTGGGTAACCATTTTAGCTTGATGATCGCTTGTATTTTCTAATCCAGCGGGAATGGTTATTGTTTGTTTGGATTGTCGATAATAAGTTCTTTCTTCTGTATACGCCTCAAAAGGTTCCCATTCCACTTTAAGGGCTTTTTTGGCTTTCATCACTTCCCACGTAGTGTTTCCGACAATCGCCACTACTTCCAAAAAGGTACAAGTATCAAAATGTTGTCTTTCAAAGTCATCTTGGAGTACTTTAATCGGGAAAATAGCTTGAATCCCAGCCATAGATTTAGCTACCGTATCGTCAAAAGTTTTTAGTTTCATACCAAAAGCAGGCGGATGAACAATCATGGCAATTTGCATCCCTTCTTTTTGCGTATCCACGCCGAATAATGGCTGACCTGTTACAATTTTCTTCCCGTCCACATTTTTTTTAGAAGTGCCAATAATTTTAAAATCATTGATGGCTTTTATGCTAACTTCTTTAGGTACAGGTAGTTGAGCAGCCACCGATGCCATCTCGCCATAACCTGCTGTTTGACCACTTGGGGTATGTTTTAAAATACCTGCTTGAGTAGTAACTTCCTCAACTGGCACCTTCCAAGTTTGTGCTGCTGCTTCCCGAAGCATTTGTCGAGCCGATGCTCCCGCCATTCTCAAACCTTTCCAACCAGATCGAATCGCATTACTACCACCAATGAATTGCCGACTATATAATTCCGTATTCAAAGGCGCTTGTTCCACATTCACATCCTTCCAATCAATATCCAATTCCTCTGCAACTATCATTGGTATCGCTGTTTTAATATTCTGTCCTCCTTCAGGATTAGGAGAGATAATGGTTACTTGGCCATTATCCCCAATCTTTAAATACCCATTAAAATCAAACCATTCTTCTGGAGTAGTCGCCGCCGTTTTTTCGGGAGCAGACTGACAACCTGCCAACCAACAAAAATTAAGCATTAAACCACCTCCTGCTAAAGTAGCAGTTTTAAGGAAAGAACGTCTGTTGTGAGTTGTTTTTAGAGTTGGCATCTTTTAATTTTTGTAACGGTTTAGGAATCAGGTAAAAGGAAAAGCTTTGATCAATTCCACTTGGTCAGGAATTCGTCGGTACAAACCAAACAAGAGCAATATACAAAAAAACGATAGTTACTTACTTTAAAGTAATCAAATTCAAATAAATACTTACAAATTTCAATCAATTCAGGTGAAGGAAAAAAGATGGTAAAAATAGTTGGTATTGAGGGTAAATTTCACGAAGAACGATCTAGTTTTAACGCTGATTAATCTTCTACCTTTCACCAATCCACTTACTAACTGAATAGTGCTTATTCTAAAATAAATCGTATGAGAATTGCTTCCAGAACTCCAAGTTCTGGAAGCACTAAGCCTTTTAGCATAAAGTTTAATAATTACCAAAAATAAATACTATCTTGCGAATTGGTTGACCAATTTAAAAAATAGTATTTAATGAAAAAAATAAAATTAATTGTCCTAAGTATCTGCCAGCTACTTTTTTTTAGCATAGGACTAAACGCAACGACAATCTACGTCAGTTCTCAACAAGAATTTGACAATGCGCACGATACCGCAGCAATGAACGATTCTATCGTTTGGAGAGCAGGGACTTATTCCAATATTTATATGGAAGTCACTAAAGATCATCTCTTTATTTCGGCAGAAACACTAGGCAATACTATTTTTAATGGAGCGTCAAGAGTTGAGATTAGAGGAGATTATGTTACCCTGCAAGGCTTCCAATTTTTAGATGGTAACATAGATACAAGAGATGTCGTCAGTATCAGAGGAAGTCACATCCAAATTACTCAAATTAATATTGAAAGATACAGAAGTTATAAGTATTTAAGAGTGAGAGAATCAAGTCAATATGTAGACATTACGTATTGTAACTTTGAGAATAGATTAAATTTGGACGACCAAAATATTTTGTCCATTTTGGTGCATGAAAGTAACCCAGGCTATCACAAAATACAATGGTGCTCTTTTAAAAATTTTGAGGGAACAGGAAATGATTTAGGGATTGAACCGATTAGAATTGGATTGAGTACTCAAGCGGATCGGATTAGTCGGACATTAGTAGAATATTGTTATTTCACTCAATGCAATGGAGATGGAGAAATTATTTCTAGCAAAGCGACGCAAAATGTTTACAGATTTAACACCTTCGAGGATAATCCATTAGCTGAATTGGTGCTGCGTCACGGTTCACAAGCTATTGTTTATGGCAATTTCTTTTTGGGAGGAAAAGGAGGCGTTCGAGTTCGAGAAGGACAAGATCATTATATCTACAATAATTACTTTTATGATCTGTGGGATCGAACTATTTTTCTACAAAATGAGTCCTCAGACCCTTTAGCGGATATAAATATTGCTTTTAATACGGTCGTTAATTCCGCAGAAATACGCTTGGGTGGAGACGGTGATAGTAATCCACCAAAGGATGTTACTTTTACTAATAATATTTTTGCGGACGCCAAAGAGCCGATATTTCGAAATGCTACTGGAACAGAAACGTGGTTAGGCAATATGACAGAAGGTGCTATTGGCATTAGTTCTCCATCAAGTGGCATCACAGGCACCAATATTCAATTAGTGGAAAACAGCGAAGGCTTTTTTGGGTTATCCTCAAATAGTCCTGCCATTGATGCAGCAGTTTCGGGTTTCAAACCTCTACCCCAATTTGAGGGAGTTGCCGAAATAGATAGCGAAATTTCTTTTGATTTGATGGGGCAAAATCGACCAGCTCCAATTACTGAAAAAGATTTGGGTTGTAATGAATATCCCCATGAAATTTTGATTCAACCCATTGCTACAGCGGCAAATACTGGTCCCGTTTATAATCAACCAATGAGTACCAGTACTTCGAATAATCTAATAACCGTTGAAAATCTTATTCAAGTTGCCCCTAACCCTGTTGCTACTCAACTAAATATCACAATCAATAGTCTCCAAAAACAGGTCATAAGCATTGCCATTTTTGATATAGCAGGGAGAGAAGTAGCTACTTTTGCTGTTCAAAAAGATTTTTTAGGTACAACAAAGCTATCCAAAAATGTAGCCCATTTGCCTACTGGGATTTATACCGTTCAAGCGAGAGGACATCATCAACATGGAAAGATTGAAGTCCAAACTGTTCAAGTTATTAAAAATTAATCCATGAAAACATCAGCTTCAAATTCAGCGGAAATCGTTGTCCAAAATTTGCAGATGCAAATACCAACTGATAAGCAATCTTTTATCGAACAATTGCTAGTTGGAGAAATTGCGGACTTAACCATTGAACATAAAGCATATCTTGGGCCAACTAAGGCAAATATTTCTTTACAGGATGGACATACTACCCTATTTTTGGGTATTAATGGAAAAGGAATGCTTTCTGCGGAATCCATTCAATATACGCTTTCCTCGGAATCCATCGTAATTCCTTTGGAGAAAATTTTTACTATTGAAATTGAAGTTCCGACAAATCAGACCTTACATTTTCTTCAATTTACCAAAAAATTATCGCCACAAGATCTTGATGACTTAACCCTATTATCAGCAAAAAGTAAACAAAAAGTCTTCGCCACTAAATTTAAAGATTGCGAACCCTATACCGAAAAAATTAAAAGTCCTAATACCATTAGTCGAACGGTACTACCTGCGGATATTATTCCTCGCGTTTCTCTTGGAACGGTTGAAGCAATGGGCCCCGACAAGGTTGGCGCACATAAGCACCCCATGTTAGAACAATTTTTCTTGGGACTTCAAGATAATGACGTTACCGTGTATGCGGATGATGTTTCTACTCCATTTAAACAGTATTCCTTATTACATATTCCGTTAGGTTCAACTCATTGGGTAGAGGTCGCCGAAAACAAAAAGATGAATTATATGTGGATGGATTTTTTCCTAACAAAAGAAGGAGAAGTATGGCTAAAAACACATCAACCAATAAAAAAATAGATAAAATGAATACCAGTATTTTCAAATTCTTATTACAACCACTTATGATGGTTGCTTTTGTATTATTACTAAATAGTTGCTCCAATACCGAAGTGAAAGAAGTGGATGGCCAAGTTCCCAAAACCACCGTCTTTCCGAGTGATGTAATTCCTTTTATGGATAAATTTAAAATCCTTTTAGGCGATGGAACGCATACCAATGACTTGATTAACTATGAAAAAGAAGGCTTTTTTTACGTTGAAAAAGAAAATAATACCAATTGGGTGGTCTATAAAACGCCCAATTCAGGGGTTACTTCTAGGACTTCTAGTAATACTCGAACCGAATTGGGTGAAAAAAAGCATTGGACGCCCGAAGAAGGTGGTAAACTAACAGGTACCCTAAAAGTAAAGCACGTTTCTACTTCTGGTGATGCAAGAGTCGCAGCTTCTTACTCCGTAGTTGTTGGGCAAATTCATAGTGATGAAGGGCATGAAAACGAACCCATAAAAATCTTTTATAAAAAATTCCCCGGTCATACTAAAGGATCTGTTTTTTGGAATTACGAAATTAATACCAAAGGTGACAATGCAGGAAGATGGGATTATTCTACCGCCGTTTGGGGACATGACTTTTCTGTTGTTGGAGACAGTCCAACTACTTACCCCAAAGAACCTAAAGACGGCATAGCATTGGGAGAGGAATTTAGTTATGAAATAAATGTTCATCAAGGTATCATGTATCTAACCTTTACTAGTAAAGGTCACGAGACCGTTAAGTTCACCAAAAATTTATTGCAATCAGATTTTGCCACAACTGCCGATATACCGCAACAAATAATCGGCTTATTTATACCCATTGGTCGAGATGGTGTGGAACGAGAAAATGCTTATGCAGGAGAACTACAATATTTCAAACAAGGTGCTTATAATCAAACAAATGGAAAATCGCCTAGCAATAACATCGTTTGGAGTACAGGCGCAGATATTTATGAAGGAGATATTGCCAAACAATACGCCAATGGAGATTATACGGAAGTATGGTTTAGAAAGGCGTCTGTTGGTGCTGGTACAATGCCAATAGGTGAGTAATTTACTAAAATGATACTAAACTTGAAGGTAGAAATGTCAAAATCACCTAACCAAACTTAAACTACCTTGTAATAATTCTGTCTGTCCATCATTCAATTCTAATTGGATTTGATAGAAAAAAACCGCAGGATTGGACAATTTACCTTGGAAGTAGCCATCCCATTTAGGTAACACACCTTCGGAAGAATATACTAAGTTACCCCATCGGTCTTTAACTGCTACCTTTAGCACTTGTTGAATGGTGGTTTGGTTCGGTAAAAAGATTTCAAAATAGTCATTCACACCATCTCCATTGGGAGAAAAAACGTTAGGAACATATACCGTACTATTTTCACATTCTGGAGTGATTCTACTTGGATTTTCAATAATTATGGAATCTATAAATACACAATTCTGTGCATCTCGAACCATTAAATTATAAATACCTGCTGATAAATTAGTCGGATTAGTCGCATCATTGGCGGTGGGCGACCAAGTAATATCATACGGAGCATTCGCCGATAAAATGGTTAAATTAATTTGACCGTCATTAACATCAGGGCAGGAAGGGGAATTTGTTGCTATGGTTAAATCAATATTTATATCATTCACCAGCCCTATTCCATTGGCAATTCCAGCACAACCTGCGTCGTTAAATTCAATTAATTGATAATTACCAGGTGCGGAAATAGGCAGGTTGAAATTCGTATCAAAAATACTATCAATCCTTATCGGCAAATCATTATTAATTTGATAAATAAATGCCCAAGGTGGATGACCGTTGAAGTTGATTGGTAGGCTTAGATCATCTAAACCCTCACAGTAATCTATCTCGCCTGATAAAATAGCAGTCGGCATTTCTTGCATACCAACTAGAACAGAATCCGTTGTTTGATTATCACAAAAATCAGTAACTGCTAGTGTAAAAATAGTGGGTACTTGAATGGTTGTTTGCAAACTTGAATTAGTAGAATTATTCGCCCATCTATAATTATAAGGTGGAATACCCGCTACAATTTGCGGCACTAGTGTAAAAGATTCCCCCGCACAGACGGAAATGGTAGGAAAGGAGATTTCGGGTGGTTTCGTATCTGCAAAGTTTAGAGTTGCACTACTAACTCCTTGACAGTCACAGTCTAGGGAGAATTTTAAATTTACCATTAAACTTTCTATATTTTCGGCTTGCTCATCTGAAAAAGTTGGAATAGGCAAAACTACGCTATCTTGTCCAGCAGGAATAGTAATAGTTCTAGGAATATTAGGGAAATCAATGCCTTCTAGGGCAGTAGAGGATTCATCAATTTCATATTCAAGGACTAAGGGGCGAAGATTGAAGTCTCCTTCGGGTCGGGTAAAAATAAATTGTCCATCTATGCAATTTTCGTAGGCCACCGTATCATTTTGATTGGGGATTGCGGATTTTACTTTAGCTAATTCACCTAGATTAAAACTTTTTGATTTTAAAAAAACTGCTGAATCGAGTTTATCATCTCCAACATCCCCTACAACTAAACGGATATGGTAAGTCTCGCAAGGAATGACGGTAAAGCGAGCCAATAAGGGTACGGTAAATCCATCATATTCGATGGTATTAACTTGCTGTGGGTCAAATTCTATATCACAATTAGCGACATCGCCCGATAATTCATTTTTAACATATAAATTTTCGTTATCAATATGGTTGATGGTGTTGATAGATACAAATTCGTCAGAATCAGGCACTCGTGCTACATTAATAGCCCCATCCGCAAAAGGACCATTAATGCCTGGACCACTAACAAAAAAACCAAATACATCGTTGAAAATAGTTCCTACAAATTCACAGTATTCTTCGGAGGCAAAAACATATTGAAAACTAACTTGCGATGCGACTGGAACAAAGTCAAATTCGATCACCGCTACATCAAATAAGTCATCGGTCGCTATAGCCATTAAATCTCTATCGGTGGAAGGCTGGTCAAACTGTGTAGTCGTTTCCACAAGGGTATTGGGTCCTACTGCTGAACCTATATCCCCCGTCGATAGAATGATGCCATCAGAAAAATTGATAACATCTGCTCCATTATAAAACTCGCCAAAGCTTTCTGGCACCCCCGAACTTTCTATATTGCTAATATTTTTACAAGTTCCTTTGATAAATATATCGTTGACTAAATTGGTGGCGTCGTTGTTTAGTTCGGTTTGGATGCCCTCACCGTTAGGTTGAGCCAGTAATGCATAAAAGCTCAATTGAAAAAATAATAGGAAAAAGTACCTGTTTTGCAATATTAATGGAGACTGTTGAAAAAATTCGGTTGTATTGCTAAAATAATAAATTTAATTGAGTGTATCACAAAACGGTGGTTAAATAATTGAGGATAACTGGTAGTAAAGTCTTCAGGCTTTCCCGTCACCGACCTTCAGGTCGGAGTATTCTCTAACGTAAAGCACTAAATTACTGATGTTACGCACCTGAATTGACAATACAACTTATGGTATAAATAGCAATTTCAATGACAATTTCAATGGCAAACTCAATAAATCATTGGCAATTTTGAATACTTTAAATTAGAAATATCATACCACAAGATTAAATGTCAATTCAATTAGTAGTTAAAAGTAGTTCAATCATTCTTCGTAAAATATCCTTCATTAGAAATAGCCGCATCACTAACATAAATACTAGCAGTCTTAAACCAAACTTCTGCATAATTACCATCGGCATATTGTTTTTGAATATCCCCGCCATTTGTTTCTGCACCCGAACACCAATTTCTATTTACCTCAGGAGATTTCCCATTCGTTTGGTTATAAGACCCTAACTTAAAAAAAAGCCCCTCTTCTGCGTAGGCATTCGCACGTTCTACACCATCTTGACCAATAGGTACAAATAATTGTTGTGTTTGTGCTGGAATATCCCCAGTAGTGGTATACTCCGATTGAATTAAGTTTTTGGTAAAGGTTTTGGTTTCGTGTCCTTCACTCATAAATTTCAGATGCATTATGCCGTCTTTTACTTCAATTTCATAACTAAATTCCTCTCCTAAAGCAATTCCTTCCGTAGGTTCTGCTGGATAGGTATTTTCTTCTGCACCAACAACTGAAAAATCATTGCCCCAAACAGCAGTAGAATAATCCCATCTGCCAGCGTTATCTTCCCCAGCAGTATTGATTTCATAATGCCAAAAAACAGAACCTTTCGTATGCCCTGGAAATTTTTTATAAAATATTTTAAGCGGTTCGTTTTCATGTCCATCCGCACTATGAATTTGTCCAACTACCACAGAGTACGAAGCCGCAACTCTAGCATCCCCTGTAGCGGACACATTCATTACTTTGAGCGTTGCCGTAAGTTTAGCGGCCGTCATAGGCGACCATTTTTTGGCTTGGGCTAATTCGGTTCTGGTATTATTGGAGGTTCCGTGCGTATCTCCTGCGTTGGGTGCTTTGTACACGACCCAATTGGTTTTACCATCGTTGGCGGTATAAAAGAAGTCTTTGTTTTCGTAATTATTGGCGTACCCAACATTAGAACCATCTCCCAAAATCAATTTCCAATGGTCAAAAAATGGCGTGACGTCACTTGGGTATATCGTTTTTGGCGTTTCTTTTTTAGTAGGTGGTTTAGCCGTATCTGCACAACTATTTAGTAAGAGACCAATACTAAGGGTGAAGCAAATTGACAAGGTAGTAATTAGTTTATTATTCATTTTTAATTGTTTTGATTTTAAAATCTATTTCGTTATTGGTTTATTGAAGCTATGTAAACATGTGCGTATCTGTAGTTAGAGAACGACTTTGGAGAGTCGTGTTACTTTTAATTCATTACCAATCCCATAATGTTCCATCGGTCAATCGACTTACAGGTAAATAAGAGCGTTTATAGGGGTATTTGTTGGCTTCTTTTTCATTAAAATCAACACCTAAACCTGGTGTGTCTTTTAAATAAAGATACCCATTTTCAAAACTTAAAGGGTGACTAAATACTTTGTTCATTTTTTGCCCGCCAAAACCGACGAATTCTTGAATGCCAAAGTTAGGCGCCCAAATATTTAAATGGGCATGAGCAGCATGTCCAATAGGTGAAATATCTGGAGGACCATGTGGGGCGGTTCTTACTTTATAAATAGATGCAAAATCTGCCTGTCTTCTCATCGCCGTAATTCCCCCCGCATGAGTAGCAGCAGCACGAAGGTAATCAATGGATTGCGTTTCAATCAAGATTTTGGCATCCCAAATGGAATTAAAAACTTCCCCAACTGCCAAAGGAATAGTCGTAGTTTTCCGAATCAACTGATAATTGGATTGGTTCTCAGCAGTTACTGCGTCTTCTAAAAATAAAAGATGATAAGGTTCTAAGGCTTTTCCTAATCTCGCTGCTTCTATCGGTGTTAATCGACTATGAACATCGTGGAGCAATTCTATCTCTGCTCCGTATTTTTCTCGTGCTTTTTGAAAAAGGCTTGGAATAAAATTTAAGTATTTATTGGTGTCCCATGGTTGTTCTGGAGGCAAGGGGCGATTACTTTGAAGTTCAAAATAATCCTTTTTATCGGCTAAAATTCCATAAGTACTATCTAGGCCAGGGATGGCACATTGAAGCCTTACCGCTTGATAACCTTGGGCCATCAGTTTTTCTAAGTTGGCTAACGTTTCTTCAATGGTCTGTCCATTCGCATGCCCATATACCTTTATTTTCGACCGACTTTTACCACCTAATAATTGATAGACAGGAAGCCCCGCAATTTTGCCCTTTAAATCCCAAAGTGCCATATCAATCCCCGAAATAGCCGTCATCGTAATAGGGCCTCTCCGCCAATAAGCTCCCTTGTATAAATATTGCCAAATGTCCTCAATCTGATGAGCGTCCTTCCCCATTAAACAAGGCTTAATATGTTCCGTTAAGTAGGCCACAACTGCCATTTCCCTTCCATTAAGCGTGGCATCTCCTAGTCCATATACCCCTTTATCTGTTTCAATTTTGACAGTTACAAAATTGCGGTCTGGGCAGTTTACAAAAATTTTTACATCTGTTATTTTCATCTTTTCCGTTTTAATAAAAACCCAATAGTCCCAAGGAAAACAGCACACAACACAAAAATCATTCTGCCCCAGAATGGATTAGGAATTAGCGCCATCAACAGAATTCCTGCCCCCATAATAATAACCATTCGACCCAATTTATCCCTTTGTTGTTGGTCTACATCATTTTGTAAATCATCAGCAATAACTGGGGTTCCCATATTCACAAAAAAGCGTTCTGTTTGTAACTTATTTTTGTCGGTCGATGCTTTATAAAAGAAAGTAGTCCCCCAGAAAAAAACAGCCGTTATAAAAATGTGTACGCCTAAGGTGAGGATTAAATTCAGGTCGGCTGCTTCTCTATTCGTGAATCCATCAATGCCTATCCAATTAGCCACTACATCTGGTGTTACTGCGTTTTTAACTAGCCACGATAAGAATAATCCCAGCATAACCGTAACCCAAGGTGCCCATGATGGTGTCTTTTTAATAAAAATTCCCAATATCAATGGAATCAACAATGGGACTTGTATCATCGCCGAAATAGACATCATCAAATCAAAGAGACTCAATTCTTTTAAAGACTTAAAAAACAGGGCTAATACAATAACGATAATCCCACTAAAAAGGCTTAATCCCTTACTAATGTTTAAGAGTTTTTTATCCTCCATCTGCCTTCCCCTTTTTGCTAAATAGGGTTGGTATACACTTCGTATCAATATCCCTGTATTTTTATTTAAAGCAGAATCCATCGACGACATAGTAGCAGCAAATAAGCCAGCCAACAACAATCCTACTGTACCTACAGGCATCGTATTACGGGTAAAAACAAGGTAGATGGCATCTGCAGCTTTATTGCCTAATTGAGGATAGGCCTCCGCTGCATCTGGATAAAGTATCGCTGAAGCCCAAGGAGGAATAAACCAAATAATACTTCCAAATCCCATTAAACACATGGCCAAAAAGGCTGCTTTACGAGCATTGACGGAGTCCTTAGCAGTCAGAAACCGAAAGGAATCATGCAAGTTCATAATGGTAACCAACTGTTTCGCCAAAAAGAATATAAATGTTCCGACAAGTAGTAACGGATAATTCATATTCGGACCAATGATAAAATCCGAAGGGAAATCATTGACTAATGCTACAGGCCCTCCAACTTTTACAAGGGCAACTATCGCACAAAGAACAGAAATGACGGCCACCACTAAGGTCTGCATAAAATCCGAAGCGACCACACCCCAAGCTCCTGAAAGTACAGATACAAATACGACAGTTACGCCAGCAATAATTATGGTTGTCCCTATATCCGCAGTAAAAACGGCAGACGCAAATACCCCTAAGGCATTGAGCCAAATCCCCGCATTGATTAAGGTAAAAATAATTAAAGCCCAAGAAAAAAACAGTTCATTTTGAGGACCAAACCGTCCTTTGATAGCCTCGGTTGGCGTATCTACCCGTAGTTGCCGAAACCGCTCCGCAAAATAGAGCCAGCCACAGAAATAAGAAAAGGTATTCGCAATAAAAACCAAGCAAACGGCAAATCCATCAGTAAAGGCCTTTCCTGCTGCTCCAGTAAAAGTCCAAGCAGAAAATTGCATCATAAATGCCGTTGACCCAACCATCCACCAAAGCATCCGCCCACTACCTCTGAAATAATCACTAGTAGATTTGGCGGCCATGTTTTTGAAAGTAAAACCGATTCCTATAATTAATAGGAAATAGCCTATAATTACTAGGTATTCATAAAACATAGGTTTTTCGTTTTTTGTAAAATTAGACCACTACGTTGTCAGAGGTCAGATTTATTACGCTGATGGTTTCATTATTTAATCGACATCATTCCATGTTTCTGAAACGTCTCAAATCTGACCTATGACAATGAAATGGTCTGACTTCTGATCTTTTCTTTATTATAAATGCCGAACATCTGTCCAATTCCTATTTCCTCTTATAATATCAATCAATTGCTGATACATACTTCCTTCTTTGAAACTTTGGTAAGGCGCAAAGGGTTCTCCTTTGATATCTTTGACAAATTCTCTCGCCAAGCATTCCCAGTTTTTCTCGGTATCTCCTTTAATTTTAGGGTGATTGTCTACTATTTCTGAAGGAGTGGATAATTCCTCCCAGGTTTTATTTTTAGCCCACACATACAGCGGCCCCATGCCATAATGCCCTTTGATGTAGATTGCCCCTTCCGAACCATAAAAGACAATATGGTCTTCGTTGAATCTTGGATTTAGACCACCATGCTTGAAGAGTACAGAAACAGGTTTGGTAGCGAATGGGCTTTCCAATTGCGCCATTACGGTATAGGTCCATTCTACGTTACTTTCCCCCCATTTCAAGCTAGGGTCGTTTAAATCTTTCGGGATATGCTTTCTTCTAGTTTTGAAATTATGTACGCCTTTTACAATGGGTGCTTTACCTAAGTCGTCTCGAACTTCTCCAGCTATGGATACAATTTTTTCCCCAAGTACGGCCGTCGCAATAGAAATTTTATGCGTAAAGTTATTATTTAGACGTCCGCCTCCAGCTTCTTTTCGATGCGACCAACCAAAAGGAATATCTCTTTCTAAGTTAAAATGAGAAATGAATTCTGCTTCCAAAGGCTCCCCTATTGCGCCCGCTGCTACTAATTGTTTAGCATGTTGCACACAAGGCATATAGCGAAAACTTGATGCAAAAGCCGTTTTCACTTGATACTGTTTTGCTAAATCGTATAAAGCTACGGCCGAATCTCCACCGTCCGTTAATGGTTTGTCACAAAATACATGACAGCCTTGTTTGATGGCTGGTACGATTGTTTGGTAATGAGCGCCACCTGGCGTACCTATGGACACAATGTCTGGTTGGCAGGCTTTCAACGCTTTTTCCCAATCGGTATTGGTATAAGGAATCCCTTTTTTTTGAGCTACTTCCGTTAAAACGCTGGGGGTTCTACCAACCATCCCAACTACTTCCGCCCCTACATTCCGAAATGCATCCGTATGTCCTTGGCCAGCAAATCCAGTTCCTGAAATGAGTACGCTTAATTTTCTATTCATTTATTTATCTTTTATGGGATGCTACTTTGAAGTAAAAATTGACGGTTATTCCAAATTATTTCTTGCGTTTTCTTAGCAAGCGTTTTATTTAAATCTTTTTACTACTTGGCAAAGGGCTAAAGGCAAAGGGTTCAAACTCACGGAAAACGGTTAATAATTGATGGTTTCAGTTACTATATAACCCAATTTTATTCGGTAGTTACCTTTTGCCTCTAGCCGAGTAGGAACTCAATCTTTAGCTATCAAGCACCCAATTATAACATTGTTTCCAATACTTCCATCATTCTAGCTGAGCCACCAAAAAAGGGGGTTCGTTCATGAATTTCCGTAGGTTTAATATCTAGTATACTTCCTTTGCCGTCCGTAGCCTTTCCGCCTGCCTGTTCAATTAAAAAAGCCATCGGATTACATTCATACAGTAACCGAAGTTTTCCGTTGGGTGCTTTTTGAGAATTAGGATACATGTAAATCCCACCTTTTAGAAAAGTCCTATGTAAGTCTGCAATCATGGAACCTATATATCGACCCGTATAAGGGCGATTCGTAGACGAATCAATGGCTTTGCAGTAATCAATATAGGATTTCATAGTATCGGAGAAATAGGCATAATTTCCTTCATTGATACTATAAACAGTCCCGTTTTCGGGAATGGTCATATTGGGATGAGATAAATAAAAAACACCTACGGATGGATCTAAAGTAAATCCATTTACACCATTTCCAGTCGAAAATACCAACATCGTCGAAGAGCCAAATATAACATAACCAGCAGCTACTTGTTGGCGACCGTCTTGCAAAAAGTCGGCGGTGGTGGCGGCAGTACCAATTGGAGAAATTCGACGATAAATGCCAAAAACAGTACCGATAGACACCTTTACTTCAATATTAGAAGAACCATCTATCGGGTCAATCAGTACCACATATTTTCCATTCTTACCTTCCTCATTCTCAAAAATAATGGTTTCTTCTTCTTCTTCGGAAGCAATACCACAGACCTCATTTCTAGCATTTAAAGCGTTGATGAATATTTTATTGGCATAAACATCTAGCTTTTTTTGTTCTTCTCCTTGTACATTCTGAGTCCCTACTTTTCCCATCAAATCATCTACTAAGCCAGCTTTATTAATTTGGCTATTCATGACTTTAGAAGCTAAGGTAATGGCATTAAATAGTCTAGTCAATTCCCCTTTAGCATAAGGAAAATCTTGTTGATTTTTGATAATATACTCTCCTAAAGTGATGAAATTTGGCATAGATTGGTTTGATATTTTTTTGGAATATTCTCCCTATATTTTTCAAGAATTGGCTTCTAGAAACTGGCCTGTTTTATAATTTCGAATAATTCGTTGTTTTTATAATTTCCCCCTTGTTATCTTTCACCACGGATACCCATCTCGATGTCAGTTGAATATCCTCAAAAACGATATTGTTTTAATTAGAAAAAAGAAAAGTTTCCCTATTATTTTTAGAGGTAATTTCCACGCCAAAGCAGTTTGACGGTAGGCAGGTATCGGCAATTTGTTAGTTTAGATGGTCAAGCTAGGTCAATTCATTTATTTTTTGGGCTTTGACTCATTACTAAATCAAACAGGATGGTTGACTTTTAGTCAACCTAAAATAATTATGTTCAAAGGATATCAGGTTGACTTTTAGTCAACCATCCAATAAAATGCAAAAATTATCAAAGAACCCATTTTTTGTTCAACTAAAGTAAGGT
The DNA here is from genome assembly GCA_965277445.1 of Saprospiraceae bacterium. GTDB lineage: Bacteria > Bacteroidota > Bacteroidia > Chitinophagales > Saprospiraceae > JAFMDF01. The sequence goes on from CBDICY010000013.1 coordinate 3,774,601, forward strand.
ATAGTATTGCCTCAGCAAAAGGCCGCAGTTAAACCGTTACTTACTTTCATTTTCTAAATGGGTCTCCATAGCTTTTTCGGCTGCTTGACCATCTTGGTGAATAATGTAGTCGATGATATGTTTATGTTCGTTAATCGCTTTTAAATACTTGACATCATCCTTATCCTTTGATTTGTTAAATATCGCCAGTAAATCAGGCATAATTTTCATAAACAAAGATTTCAGCACTTCATTCTTACTAGCACTTACGATTTTTAAGTGAAACAGGATATTTTCTTCTATACCTGATTCATGATTTAGCGTTTGGTCAGCAAATATTTGTTGTGCTGCTTTTATAGCTTCTAAATCTGCTTCCGTACGCCTCTCTGCTGCCATTTTCACCGCAGCTACTTCTAATATCCGTCTTACTTGAATGAGGTCTTTATCAAAATGATTCTCCATAAGTTTTTGTGTTATACCAAATAGTTAACCTCTAAAGTGCTAGGTGTAAAATTAACGATTTATCGTACATCTCGAATAATTTGCAAAGCAGCTTGTGTTTTTGCTGTTAATGATTTAAAATCTTGATCTTTAATAATTTGTTTAGAAATTAGCTTTGAACCCATTCCCACACAAATAACTCCTGCATCAAACCATCCTTTTAAGTTTTCCTCCGTTGGAGCGACTCCGCCCGTTGGCATGATATTCGTCCAAGGCTGTGGCCCTTTAATGGCTTTTATAAATCCTGGTCCATAAACACTTCCAGGGAATAATTTAACAATATCACAACCCAATTCCTCTGCTTTACCAATCTCAGTTAGCGTACCGCAACCGGGCATATAAGGCACTTTTCGGCGATTACAAACTTTGGCAATGTCTTCTCTTAAAGACGCAGAAACGATAAAATTAGCGCCCAATTGCATAAAAAGACTGGCTGTTCCTGCATCGTTGATAGATCCGACCCCCATAATCATTTCGGGTAATTCTTTGCGACAAAACTTATTCAACTCCCCAAACACTTCATGAGCAAAGTCTCCTCGATTCGTAAATTCTAACAGTCTTGCACCGCCTTCGTAACAGGCAGCAATCACTTTTTTTCCTAGTTCAACATCAGGATTGTAAAACAGCGGCATCATCCCTTGTTCTGCTACTTTTTGTAAGACTTCTATTTTTGTAAATTTTGCCATTTTTTCTTTCTAATTTAAAAGAAGGGTGGCAAACAAGTCGCCACCCTTTCCTAACCAAATAAAACCAAATTATTCTTGTATGAAACTAAAATTCAGATATTCATGCTTTATCGAGCAACTCGACCACTCGCATCTCCACTCATTAATTTTTCTACTTCCTCGACTGTTGCTAAATTCGCATCTCCATAAATAGTATGCTTTAAACAGGATGCTGCTACTGCAAAATTTAAGGCATTTTGGTCATCCTCTGGATAATTCAGCAAACCATAAATTAAACCACCCATAAAACTATCGCCACCTCCTACTCTATCAACGATGTGGGTGATTTGATAAGTTGGTGCTTCAAATAAAGTTTTACCATCGTATAACACACCAGACCAAGTGTTGTGAGAAGCACTAATCGATCCTCTTAAAGTAGTAATGACCTTTTTTGCTCTTGGAAACATTTCCATCAACTGCTGTAAAACAGATAAGTAAGATTTAGCATCTACCTCATGCCCTGCCGTTACATCTAATCCTTCTGGATGTAACCCAAAATGCTTTTCAGCATCTTCTTCGTTTCCTAAAATAATATCACAACCCGCTACTAATGCTGGCATGACTTCTCCCGGTTCTTTACCATATTTCCACAATTTCTTTCTATAGTTTAAATCCGTAGAAACAGTTACGCCCATTTTATTGGCAACCCGAATCGCTTCTAAACAAGCATCAGCCGCTCCTTGAGAAATAGCAGGCGTAATGCCTGTCCAATGAAACCAATCGGCATCTTTGAATACTTCTTCCCAATCAATCATCCCTTTTTCTATGGTAGACATGGCAGAATGCGCTCGATCATAAACGACTTTACTACCTCGACTAACCGCTCCAATTTCTAGGAAATAAATACCCAAACGTTCTCCTCCTCTTTGGATGTGTTGAGTACCAACGCCTCTTTTTCTCATCTCCATCAAGGCACATTCACCAATATCATTTTTTGGTAATCTGGTAACGAACTCTGTAGGCACACCATAATTCGCTAAGGTTACCGCTACGTTACTTTCTCCTCCTCCATATATTACATCGAATGAACTAGCTTGGGAAAAACGCCTTAAATTAGGCGGTGTTAATCGGAGCATGATTTCTCCAAAAGTGACTACTTTCTTCATAAATAATTAATACTTTTTGGTCAACCAATTTAATGATTCAAAAATATAATAAAATAATTGGTTGACCAAATTTTCAATAAATAATTTTATTAGTTTGATTTATCAGTTTTAGTTGGCTAGTTTAGGTGTCTCGTCTTCTAAGAATTTAAGGTCGTAAAAATGCCTGTAAAACTCATGTAACTCATCATGATGGCAAAGAGTAAAATAGCTACTAAAAGTAAATTGGTGGCTGTTGAAAATTTATGCGCTTTCATTTGACTGGCCTCATTTCCTAAATAAATAATACTCGCTACCGTAGCTGGTAGTACCAAAGCCCCAAAAGCCTGAGACAATATCATAATGGAGATTGGTTTGGCATTAAAAATAGGAACAATCAATCCTAATAAAGACATAAAAAATACAAAGATTCGATAGTTCCGCCTAGTCAAGTCTCCTTCTCTTTCATAATAATCATCTAACATCCAAGGTAATAGTGCCACATTAGGAAACTGAGAAGAAACACCCGCGGAGATTAATCCAATCGTAAAAATGGTCACCCCAAATGATCCAGCAAAAGGTTCTAACAAACCAATTAATTCAGAGACTTTTGTTAAGGTTACCCCTTTAATATGTAGCGAGCCTGCCGCTGCTGCCATGATGGCTGCACTCACTAAAAACATTAAAAATCCAGAGAATAAAGCATCTTTTTGTTGCGTTTTCAGATCTGCCATTGTCCATCCTGCTTCCTTTACCAAAGTAGATCGAAGGATAAATAAACCAGAGAAAACGGTTGTACCAACCATTGAGGCAATCACTAAAAAAGCACTATTTGCTCCTTCAGTATCAGGCACATTTGGAATCATTCCGTTAGCCAAATCCATTAATGGCGGCATCAACAAAACAAAATTAATCAAAAAGCAAACCGCCATAATTCCGACAATCACCGCTAAAGTCTGCTCGAATAATTTGGTACTTCCTTTTAGAAAGAGGGCATAAATGACGCTAATAAAAAAGAGCGCAAAATAAACTGGTTGAATACCTCCCTCAATAAACTTCTTTGACCATTCATAACACACATCAGCAACAATCCCCATGATACCAATGGTACTTCCACAAACATGAGCCGTTAATGTAATGATGAAAAAGAAAGCTGCGGCAGGGTGTATACGCTTCTTAATAGCAGCAAGCGTAGTTTCACCCGTTACTAAAGTGTATTTGCCAAATAAGTTAATTAGAAAGTAGGTAATTACACAAGATAAAAAAATAGTCCAGAGCAAAGACATTCCATAGTCTGCGCCTGCTTTCGCCATTGCTGTAACACTTCCTGTACCGACGGTAAATCCAAATAAGAAGATACCTGGTAAAAGCGATTGGAATAGTTTTTTTAGCTTGGTTAGTGGCATTTTTATTTAGATGTCAGAAGTTAGTAAATTTATTTCGTAGACTACCAGCATTTAGGAATAATGTTAAACCCAGTAGCACAGGCCACACACGACTGCGCAGCGGGCAGGTTTATCCTTTTCGGGACGCTGACCTTTAGTTTAGCAAACTGAGATGCAACAGGTCTAAAGACCTCTATCCAAAACAGACTGAAGTCGTACTGATTACCCATAAGTTTTAAACGGGTAATTATGATTGGTTTAATTACAAAAAATATGAATTAGCAGGGTCTAATTCCCCCTTTTGAAGGGGGAGAAATCCCTGCAAATTGACAACATTTCTATCTACATTGACGACTTTTCGTCTTTAAAAAGATATGGGTAATCAGTACGACTGAAGTCCGCGCTACCAGTTATCCACAATTTGGATTACTAATAAATTAGTTTTAACGCTATATTTTCTTGTACAAGGATTTTACCTGAATTGACTATTTCATTTGCTGAATGCTGATTATTCTTTGCACCCCATAATAAGGCGATTAATTTTACTGGATTATCTTTAAAAGTATTCTTGGAAATATCTACGTTAATAATCCCTCTAGTATTTAATAAGATACCATTTTCTTCTTGTCCGCCACAATTTGTAAAAGTGCTATTGGTCACTAATAAATTTCCACCAATCGTAGATTCATCGTACCCTCCTCGATAATAATCAATTACATTCTTTTTAATATGCTCAAATTGACAATTATCAATCGTCAAAAATTCTACATTGTAATCTCCTTTATCATTGGTTTCCGCAGATAATTCAATCCCATTTTGGCAATTTTTTAAAACCGAATTACTAACTGTAATGGCATCGGCAAAGGTTTCTTTATAAGCTTTTAGCACATAATCAAAATTACTAATCTCTACATCAGCAATACTTAAATTATACAAACTAGACATATTTTCTTGGAGACTAGCAAAAGCGTAGACCTTATTATTACCACTTAAATTGACCTGTTGAAGGGTTAAATTTCCTTTTGGGTGCATTTCAAAAGCAGGCGTTTGAGCGGCTCCTGCATATACAATTTGCGCCTTGTTTGCTGCATCCTTGGATTGAATCGTTATTTTTTTGTTGATAATAATAGGTTCTGTAAGATTATAAACACCATCCGTCAAAGCTATAATATCTCCATCATTTGCTTGTGCAATTTTTGCTACTAAATCCGTTGCTGACGCAGTAAGCGTTTGAGGTGCAGCTGCTGGTTTTTCATTGGTGAACCAGGAAGGTCCATATTTTTCTTTGTTTAGAATTTGTGGGTCACTAGTAATAGTTTGGTTCATTGCTCCAACAGCGTTGCTTTTATCTGTTCGAGCATTACCCATTAGGTCTTTATCAATTTTTTCAAAGTCGAATCCACTATAAACAGTAGCGTCCTTTTCAATTTTGGTGGGCGTAAAAAGATAATCATTCACAGCCTTCATTCCCACAGAATTAGGGGTTACACCGTCTACCTTTTCAAAAGTTGTTTTTTGGTTGTTAATCAGGTTAGATTTAAAGGTAATCCCATCTATTTTATCATGCGCCACAATAGGTGTTTCATCTCCTTTTTCATTATATATCAGGTTATTGGCAACTACTGTTCTAATGGGTCTAGCAGATCGTATTTCAGATGCTGGAAGCACGTCTTTTTGGCTAATATTTGTGCCTACTCCAAAATGCCAAGGCGATTTACAATTAACCCAAGTATTATGTGCGACTACTACATCCGTTACTTGGTTGTATCGATTCAATGGGGACTTTGGAATACCGTTCATAATCGCTAAAGGACTTCTAAACTCTGTTCCTTTTAGGTTATAAAAGTAATTATTTGTCACCCAATGTCCCGTATTTATTAATCTAACTCCACCTACATTATTATTCTCATCGCCAATAAAATAATTGCCATCTATAATGCAATAATTACCATGTCTGGTCACCAAAGAACCTTCACTTTTGTAAAAGACATTATTTCTAAATTCATTAAAGTTGGTTTTGCTTGAAATAACTTCTACTTCTCCATTACATCTATCAAAAAGGTTATTAGAAATATTAGTATAACTCGGAGACATGGACGTCCCACTATCCCCTATTTGAATGGTTTCTGCCTTTGGGCCACCTTTCCTAGGTCTTGGGCCAAAATAATTATTGATAATTTGATGGTAATTATTAATATTTTCTCTTCCTTTAATATCAACCCTTAAAGTAGGCCCTTCATTCGACTTTCCCGCCAAGTAACAACGATCCATTTGATTATGTCTACCCCAAAATTCTACCCAATGGTCTTTTCTATCTCGCTTTAGTTGATTGTAATCTTCAATCACGGTATTAGTCAATCTACAATGGCTGGCAATTTTATTATTGTCTATTTTAAAAGCGATGACTGCCTGCGAAGGTGTCCGTCCATTTCTAAAATATAAATCATGAACCTCCAAATAATTACCTCCGAATTTTAAATCAGAAGTGCCTTCTATAAATACTTCTCCTGGAGTTTCTGCCTTTAGTACGATTGGTTTACTTTCCGTACCACTTCCTGTAAATTTGATATTTACATCTTTCCAAATTCCATTGGCCATTGTAATTTGAGTACCAGGTTTCGCTGATTCAATAGCTTTATACAAGGCTTCATTCGTCTTGACTACCGTAGAGGAATTATTGCTAGACTGTTGCTGACAAGTAAATAAAAAAATAGACAGACTTAAAATCAGAAAATTTCTCATGATTTTTTAATTATAGATGTATAGTAATTATTTAGAGCCGAGAAGAGGGAGTAGAGAAGAGAGATTTCCCCCTTCGAAAATTCAGCTAATTTATAGACTTTTAAGTCAATATTTACTGATGTCTAATCTCTTTTCTCTCAATATAATGGTCTCTAATCTATATTCTAAGTAGTCACGATGTATAGTTTAGACCAGACAATGATACCCTAAAAAACGAATGTATCAAATTTATAAGGAAGGAAGAAATGGATTAAATCATGGTAATTTTTCAAAATCACCATGATTTAAATGATGTTAATAAGGAATTAAGAAAATGCTAAACCACCATTGATATCGAAATTCGCTCCCGTTACAAACGAACTCTTTTCAGAAGCTAAATAAACCACTAAATCTGCTACCTCATCTGCTCTACCTTCTCGTCTTACAGGCGTTTTTCCAGCAACTGCAACCCGCACCTCATCTTTAGTAAAGTCATCATGGAATTTAGTACCAATCAAACCTGGGCAAACTGCGTTGACTCTGATTCCTTTAGGCCCTAATTCTTTTGCCATCGCTCTAGTGAAGGTTGTCGTAGCTCCCTTTGAAGATGCGTACAATGAAGAACCGCCACCACCACCGTCTCTTGCGGCTAAAGAAGAAAGATTGATAACTGAAGTACCTTCCCCCATTAACGGAACAAAAGCTTTCATGACAAAGACGGTAGACTTAAAATTCACATTCATCACTAAGTCGTAAAAAGCATCATCGAATTCTTGCAAAGTTTTACGAGCAAAAAGTCCACCTGCATTATTGACTAGAATATGAACTTCGTCTCCAAAAGCCTTAACTGTTTTTGCTTTTAAGCTTTTGATATCATTCATGTTGGATACGTCTGCTTGAACCGCAATCGCTTTTCCACCTAATGCTTCAATCTCTGCTACCGTTTCATTCGCCCCAGTTTCAGAACTATTATAATTAACAACTACATTAGCACCTTCTTTTGCTAATGCAACAGATATTGCTCTACCAATATCTCTACCACCTCCAGTTACTACGGCTACTTTTCCTTTGAATTTACTCATTGATTTTTTTTTTAGAAGTCAGAAGTCAGATCATCCTACGGATTGTCAGAAGTCAGATTTAGCCTTCTGAAAGTCCTTATGGACGGTCTGACTTCTGACCTCTGACTTCTTAAATATTATATTCCCAATGCTTGCCCACCACCAACTTGGATAGTTTCAGCAGTTAAGAATGCAGCATCTTTACTAGCTAAGAAAGAAACGACACCAGCAACATCATCTGGTTGCCCCAATCTTCCTAACATAATATTTTTTGCCCAAGATTTAAACACTTCTGGCTTAGTAGATTTAATTCCAATATGAAAATCAGTATCAATTGTACCCGGAGATACGGCATTTACTCTAATGCCATATTCTGCTAAATCCTTGGCTAATGCTCTCGTTATGGTGTGTACTGCTGCTTTAGAGGTTCCATAGATTCCTGCACCAGGGCCTCCCGCATTCCATCCTGCATTAGAAGTGTAATTAATAATGGTAGGATTATCTCCCTTCTTAAGGTAAGGAATGGCTGCTCTTGAAGCGAAAAACACAGAATCCAAGTTCAATGCCATGACAAATCTGTAAAACTCTGTGGTCATTACTTCAAATCTTGAACGTCCACCTAATCCACCTGCATTATTGACCAATACATCAATCCTTCCATACTTTTCACCAATTGCTTTGATGTTTTCTGTTACGGCATCTTCTTTTGTGACATCAAATCCGTAATATTCAGCAGTAATACCATCTGCTACCAATTCTTTAACTCTTTGCGCTCCTTCTTCATGGTTGATACCGTTTATTACTACGGTAAATCCATCCTTACCTAATCTTTTTGCTACTGCTAAACCAATACCAGCTGTTGCTCCAGTTACTATCGCTACTTTTGTTTCTGACATAATTATTTATTTTGTACTAAATCTAAATTTTATTTTTAATTAAAAATATTAATATATTTATTATTACCCAATCTGAGGCTTTAATGGTTCAATTTTCGGACATAAAAGCCAAACTGCGGCTAAGGCAATCAATGCTAATGCTGCACCAATAACAAATGCAAGGGTATAATTTCCATCTGAGGTCAACCAAGGAACAAACCGAACTAGACCGGCAGCACTAAACTTCGCCGCCATTCCTGCAATACCCGCCAATGTACCAACTGTTTTTCCTCCAAAGAAATCACTTGGCAAAGTTTGAACATTTCCAATCGCTGTTTGGAAACCAAACAAAATAACGGCCATTAAAAGTACAGCAGATACAGGTGCGCTTAGAGATTCCAATCCAAACAGAGCGGTAATAGGTGAGGTAATCATTCCCATGTATCCACCTGGGTCTGACATCGCTAACAGAGAAGGTAGCATAATCAAACAACCAAGGGTAATGACAAATTTTCTAGTTCTATCTACACTCCATCCTACTTGCATTCGATTTTGTGCTAACAGGCCGCCAAACCATGCGCCAACCATTGCACCAACATAAGGCACCCATCCATAAAGACCAATTTCCTTCACATTCATTCCATAGACTTCATTCAAATAGATTGGAATCCAAACGACAAAGAGCCACCATATAGGGTCAATCGCTGCCGATGCAATAATCACTCCCCAGCTTTGCTTATGACCTAACAATTGTCCTGTGGAAGGGTTATAACCTTCGTCATATTCTCCATCCTCATCTTGGTCTTGGTTTTTCTGACCACTTAAAATATATTGTCTTTCTTCGCCTGAAAGCCATGGGTGATCTTTGGGCGGAGATTTAACAATGTATAACCAAGGTATCAGCCATAACAAACCAATCAGTCCCACAACCACAAAAATCATTTGCCAACTAAAATAGATGGTCAAATAGGCAATAAGTGGAATGGAAATAATTCCTCCAATCGCTGCGCCTGAGTTAAAAAGACCTTGTGCAAATGCACGTTCTTTTGTTGGAAACCATTCTGCATTTCCTTTAGCCGCTCCGGGCCAGTTTCCCGCTTCCGCAACGCCTAAAAGTCCTCGAAAAATACTGAAACTTAACAATCCTTGTGCAAAAGCATGTAATGCGGTCGCTATAGACCAAACGCCAATTGACAAGGCGAATCCAAGACGTGTTCCAATCCAATCAAAAATTTTCCCAAAAATAGCTTGACCAAATGCATAGGCAAACATAAAAACGACAGATATGATGGCATAAATATCTTTTCGTTCAAGGTCGGTTTTATCAGGATAAAGGTCTTTAGCTATTTCTGGCCATAGAACACCCATCGCTTGGCGGTCAATATAATTGATAACTGCGGCAAGGGCAATTAACCCAACAACCCACCATCGTAATCCTTTTTGCATATTGATTCGTTTTTCGTTTGTAATTACTTACTATTGCTAAAAATCTTCTTTATTAGGGGCTATTTTAGCCGCTTGTTGGAGTCAGTAGTTCTTTTCTTCCTAACTATTTCTGTCTCCAAAATAAGATACTTCCCCACCACTTAAGAAATCTTCTCTTACAGGACTAAAGGTGTCAATTAGCATACCTTCTTCCAAACAAACCGCACTATGTAGTAAATTGGGTTCAATATATACCCCATCTCCTGCTTCTACAATTTGCTTTACGCCATCTATTTCAAATTCAAATTTACCTGAAACACAATAGGTAGCTTGCGTGTGAAAATGTTGATGAGGGGAACCTAATGCTCCTTTCTCAAATTTCACTTTTACCATCATGATTTGGTTATCGTACCCTAAGAATTTTCTAGATACGCCTCCACCAAGTTCTTCCCATTCCATTGCCTTTGTAATAATGTACTTTTTACTAAATCTTTGCATTTTTTAATATTTTGTTTTTGACTTGTAGCTTAATAATGACCGTGGAATATTATAATTTAACTCTAATAATTAGAGAAATATTACTTACTATTTAACTGATACACCCCTGTCCATTCAAAGAAGGTAACACCAACTTTTACTCGATGTTTACTGGTTTCAGAGGCATCGTTATGCGCTAATGATAGTGTCCATTCTTTTCCTGCTCTATTGCTAAATTGGATAATGGTATAATTGTCATTATCCGCTAAAATGGATAATTTTTCTATACTCGTAAATGGCTGGTCCGCTAATTCCGTCGCCAGATTATACCTTCCATGAGGTTCTATAATAGAGACAAAAGTAGCATCTCTTGTATCTTTTTTTCTAATTATAAAGGTCGGATCATGCCGTAAATTATATTTAGGGTCATTTGCACCTAATCTCGCAAAAATTAATTCATCGTCTGCATCTACCGCACTCATCATAGAATAGAATTTACCATTAGAGAACCAATTGATATGCGCATTGTCTCCTTTGGCTTTACCACTCGCCTCTTTCCATAAATGTTGATAGCCATGTCCCTCTCCAAGTGTTTTTAGAGCGGTCAATTCTGAATCATACTCAAAGTTAGTTAATAATAAATGGCCTTGAAACCAAACAGGTAAATCATATTGATGCTTGTTTTCAGAAGTGACTTTAAAAACATCAATTAAAATAGGATGTCGGAAGTTTTCATCTTTTACTAAAACCATGGTTCGATGCAATTCGCTATCTTCGTAAGCATTTTTCGATTGAGCACTTACCACTTGTACCTTACCTTCTCCTTGAAAATAATAAAGATCAGGATGATATTTTTCTCCAATTCTAATATCTCCGTTATAATGAGACGTTTCATCAATCACTAAGGTATTATGCGCAATACTTTGCTTGGCCCAAGTATTATTTTCTTTTAGATATCGACCACCACCTTTTTGGTCAATATTTACCCAACGAGCTGCCCCATAATCTTGCATAATTTCACCTGTTTCATCATACAAAGAATAGGATAACTTATCAAAATGCCCATGTCCCATGCCTTGTTCCGAATACTTCATCACTAGGCATAATTCATTGTCAACAGCTGTATTATTTCTTAATATAGCTACGCCACCCTGTTTTCCATCTGCTCCATCTTTATAGGCGATAGATTTTTGTTGCATCGGTTGAGCCAATCCTTTCGATAAATCTCTTGCGACCATAAAGCCTGCCTCGTCCAGAATGACTTTTCCTTGTTTTTCAGCTACCGATAATAACATAGGATCTTCTCCATAATGTTGATACGCTAAATCTACTGCCATAATTACTTCTCTCGCATTCCAAGACATCCCTTTTTGGGCATCATTTATTGGGAAAAATAAGCCATTTTTATCCGTCTGATATAATAAAGCATAAACTGCCTTTTTCAGAATTTCATCTCTATAAGTCAAAATCCCCAATTCTGGACGATTGTTAGCCAATGCTTTTCCAAATTGTAAAAAAGGAAAAATAGCATATCGCAAATAATAAGGTCCTTCAGTAAAATAACCATCAGGAGAAAAAGAACCATCTAATTGTGCTAAAAAACCTGCCTTCTTCAAACCATCAGGTCGAATTAATCCACCGTCATTATCTCTTTCGTTCTTTTTATTCGAATCTATTTCTAAACCATATAATGCTCTATCTACTAACTCTTGATCATTCATCACTAAACCGATCATTCCTACCGCTGCATTCCCCCAAGTACTATGATTGTGAATGCGATTGAAAAATTTTGGATTGCCCGTAGATAAAAAATCTGCATACGGTCGAAATAAGTCTTTTTCTAATTTTGTTCTCTCTGCCGCCGTACAAAAATCATAAATAGCATCATAAGCTTGACTGACATAAACCAACCAATTAGCGTCGTTCAAACATTGCCAAAAAATCTTCCCTGTTGCATAGGAGCGATCTGTTGGATGAATTGATAAAGTCGGATACATTGCGGCATATTCCAGTAGCATATCTCTGATGTAAATCGCATATTTTTCATCATTCGTTACTTGGTATAAAACTCCTGCTTTTTGTAAGGTGAACCAATTCGCTTTATGACGCTGATGGGTATATCCCCCTGACATATCTTTTGGTATCGGTACATGAATACCTGACGCTATTTCTGCGTCTACTTCTGCAATGGTTTGGGCTAGTGCTTGGTCAAATAAAGGGACTTTCCCCAAGAAGGCTTTGATCTTAGCGACTCCCTCTTTTGTTAAAATTAAATTAGGATGATTGCTAGTAGTCATATCGGCTACGGTTGAGACCACCTCTTTATCCGACATTTGCACAGTAGATTTACTCTGAACCGCACAGCTTATACAAAGTAGTTGCAAAGAAAAGAAAAAAGCGAAGAAAATATTTTTTTTAAACAATGTTTTATATTTTATATGATGTTACTGCATCAACTTTTTTAATCGGGTTAAATCTTGTTGTAAAGCAGCAATCTGTCAAGCCCAATCCGTCAAAGCCAATTTCTTTGGCTATTTTTGACATTTCCTCTTAATCTTGCCATTGTAGATGTTTAGAGAATAAATGGATGTCGAATCCTTTCATATTTTCCTTTGCATAAGTATCAGAAAAAATTGGTTTTAATGGGCTGAGTAAACCAAGTGTATCTAATATTTTTAGATTTTTTCTTCTATTCGTGCTAGGAATAAATCCCGGTAGTCATCTAAGACAAATTTCGAAGACTACATTTGATTCAAAATGGCAATGATACCATTATAGGAAATGATACAGGCAAAAATCAAAGCACTTGCCATTCCTATATTCAAGCCTATTCCAGCTTTATGTTCGCCCATCAAAGATTGTCTATTGATTAAAATCATCATACTGATAATAACTAAGGGCAAAACAAATACATTAAATACTTGGGTTAAAATTTGTGCATTGATTGGGTTTACGCCTAAAACAGGAACGGTTAAACCTATCAAGCAGGCAATACCCGTTAACACTTTGAATTGGGTAGATTTTATATCTAAGGTTCCTTTTTGATAATCTGCGATTAGAATTGGTGCAATCATAATAATCGGAAAGATAGAAGATAAACCTGCCGCTAAAGTACCCATAAAAAAGATAACGATGGCAAATCTTCCGGCAATTGGTTTCAATGTTGAAACCATATCTAATACTTTCGTAACCACTTTTCCTTCTTCGAAAAATGCACCCATCGCTACAGCCATAATCGCTCCGCTAATTATAAAAATGAGGATAGCGGCCCAAAGCGCATCTTTTTGCTGGTCTTTGAGGTTCTCAATCGTCCAATTTTTACCTTGAATAAATAAGGGTCTAGATAAAAAAGTAGCAGCTGCCATGGTTGTCCCCACAAAAGCGGCAACCAACATTCGGCCACCTTTTACTTCTGGAATACTTGGAATCATTCCTTTTGCTACAGCGTCAATGGGGGGCAAAACTACAAAAAACGAGAGTAGAAAAGAAATCCCCATTAGAGAAACAAAAATGATTAATATATTTTCAAACAGCGAATAGCTTCCCTTTAGAAGTATCGTGTACATAATGCCAATAATCGCAACAGCTATGATTAAAATTCCCCAATAAGCACTACCTGCTAATGTAGGAAAAAACAAGACTAGCGTCTCAAAAATAGCATTAGAAGAAATACCAAGAATACCAATTAAGGAGTTCCATTGTCCAAAGGAAATACCCGCAATGATTAATAAACCAATGAGGTTGCCAAACTTTAAATTTTTTCTAAAACTGTATAAAGCAGTCTCCCCAGTCACTAAATAATAGCGCCCGTAGGCCTCCATTAGCACCCAAGAAAATAGGCAACTAAAAAATAGTACCCATAATAATTGCATACCATATTGGCTGCCTGCTACGACCATTGCCGTTACACTTCCCGTACCAATGGTATAACCAATGGCAAAAATGCCTGGTCCGATGCCTTTTAGATATTGCAAGATTTTTTTCAAGGGGAATGAATATTTATTTTAAAATAAAAAAATAGGATTGCTGCCTTCAACGCATAAAAAACAGCAATTCCTATTTCCACTAGTTTAAATTATATGAACCTTATTACTTAATAATCGACTGATTTAAGTTGCGGAGGGGGCTGTATCAAAACATAAAACGTATTTTTTAAACCCGAATAAAATATCACCCCCCCTCCAAAGGCAGGGCTGTTAAGTTCTATTCTGCAAATTTTAAAACATTTATTTTTTGCACAAAATTTGAGGTTTTGCACGATTTTCTCCCCCTTTGAAGGGGGAATTGCTCCGTGCAAACTCAAATCTTAGGAAAAAACTTTAACATTTACCCTCTTGTGAAACAGAACTTAACAGCCCTGCTTCCAAAGGGGGAAAGTTCTGTGTTATTTGAAAAATCAGAATTTTTATGGGGATTATTTCAAAATTGGTCTTTTGATACAACCACTATTCCAATTTTCTGCAACTTAGGCTAATTAATAACCATCATTCTGTGTAATTACACCAAAGCTCGCTAGTACTTCTGAGATTGGAATTGGAAACAAATAATATTGAGGACTAACTGTTTCGCCCATTTCAGCATTAACCGTACCCGTTCTAACCAAATCAAACCATCGCTGGCCTTCAAAAGCTAATTCTAATCTTCTTTCATCAGCAATCGCTTGTCTTACTTCTGCTTGCGAACCTGCAGATGAGCCATCTAAACCAGCTCTAGCTCTAATTTTATTCAATTCTGTTAATGCACCCTGCGTATTACCCGTCTCATTCAATGCTTCCGCATAAAGAAGAATAACATCCGCAAATCTCAACTCGATCCAATCGTGATCAGGTCCTCCTGTTTGAGGAAATTTTGGAGAAGCCATTAACTCTTCATTAATGGTTACTGCTCTTCTTAAATCACCTGGACTAGCATCAAAAGCTGCAATTAAATCTGGATCTAAAGGCATTAAAGATTTAGTATCTAATCCAGCAGACCATGACCAAAATTCTGAGAAGCCATATTCATCAGAAATAGAACCTGAAATTTGCGTAGCGTAAATGATTTCTGAATTCAAATCATTATCTACCCCAAAAATATTGGCAAAATCAGCTTGCAAGCTAACTCCCGCAGCAGCAGCTCCATTTACAACACCAGCAAGCTGCGACGCAGCATTACCAAAATCTCCTAATTGCATATATACTTTTCCTAGCATTCCTTGAGCAGCTATGCTAGTTGCTCGTCCGCTCGATAAATCAGAATTATCTAAAGCTGACACAGCATCTTGAAGATCGGAAATGATTACATTATAAACATCTCCAACAGGTTGTCTTGCTAAAATAGAATTATCAGTTGTACTTGGTGTAGCTGTTAAATTGATAGGAACAGCTCCAAAAACACGTACTAATTTAAAGTAAGACAATGCTCTCAAAAATTTAGCCTCTCCTACTTGTGTAGGACTTGAAGAATTTTCGATTACATTATTCGCACTCAAAATGGATTTGTATAATCCTGAGTAAATAGGTTGGAAAAATTGATTTTCCATATCTACTAAATCACCATTATACCGATCAAATGATGGATATGGTTCTTCTTCCATTCTTGCATTGTCAGCTCTGAAGTCTCCCATTACTGCCATTGGCGTAACAGATGCATGCTGATAAAAATAAGCCGCATTCAAAACACCTGTGAAATCGGTCAAGGAATCTGAACTAGCAATATTTGTAGGAAATTGATCCAAATCATCGACACATGCAGTCATGAATAGGAAAGTTCCTAATATGATATATAATCTTTTCATTATTTTATTTTTTTTAAAGAGGTCAGAAGTCAGACCGTTCTTACGAACTGTCAAACGTCAGATTTACATTAGGCAAAAAATGAACTTTTTTTTATCCGTAAGATATCTGACATCTGACAATCTATGAAATAGATGGTCTGACAACAAAGTGGTCTGACTTCTAAAGAATTATTTAAAAATTAGCATTCAAACCAAAAGTGAAACTTCTTACAACTGGACTTGCTCCTACTTGCACACCATAAGTGGTTGGTCCTAAGTAACCGCCATTTGTAATTTCTACACCTTCTGGGTTATAAGAAGTATAATCATCTCCCATTAAGTATAATAAGTTTGTCGCTGCCACATAGATTCTAGCAGAACGTAAACCTACATTACTGATTAAATCAGACTTAAGCGAATAACCGATGGTGAAGTTTCTCAATGCTAAATAAGAAGCATCTTGGATACCAGCATCTGTTTGTCTTCTATTTCCGATATAATGCTCTCCATTATGATTGGCAATATTATCGGTACCAAAACCATCTACCAATCTTCCACTCCATTCTGAACCATAGTATAAAGGATCAATATTATAAACTTCTCCTCCTTGAGCGCCTTGGAACTGAAGTGATAAGTCAAAATCTTTAAAGCTTAATTGTGTATTCAAGCCCCAGTAAAAGTCTGGTGTATTTTGTCCTATTTTCACTAAATCTCCACCTTCAGCTACTGTTCTTGTTCTATCAATAACACCATCACCGTTTTGGTCGATGACATAAGATTCTCCAGTACCATTATTAGGATGTCTAGTTCCATCTTCTAAAAATCGCATCTCAACTGGACCACTTGTTTGTAATCCCCACATTTCACCAATTTCTCCACCAACATAGTTTCTAAAGATTGGCCCTCTACCACTTTGTCCGTATTGTGCTCTTGGTAATTCATCTAATCCACCTAAATCTGTAATTTCTGTATTAACAGTAGAAAGGTTAGCACCAATATTCCACTTTAAATTACTTGTATTGATTATTGTTGCACCCAAATCTAATTCCAATCCAGAACTAGTTACATCACCAGAGTTAAGGACGATGGAAGTTGTCCCTAATACTTCAGAAACACTTTGATTAATTAAGATGTCTTCGATATCAGAAGTATAGTAATCTAATCCTATTCTAAATCTATTTTCTAAGAAACCTACATTCACACCATAGTTCGTCTCCGTATTCGTCTGCCAAGTTAAATCTGGATTAGCAATATCGGAAGGAATCAAAAATCCATTTCCAAATATCGTCGCTTGCGGATTCAACAAACTTAATGAGCTATAAGCACCTAAGAAAGCAGTTGTTCCTAAAGATCCTCTACTGAATCGTAATTTTAAATCACTCAAGAAACCAGGATTAAAGAAAGCTTCATTATGAACATTCCATCCTAAAGAAATCGCAGGAAATACTTCATATCGGTTATTACGTCCAAATCGAGAATCACCATCTCTTCTCACAGAAACAGATGCTAAGTAACGATTATCATACGCATAGTTAATTCTACCAAAAACACTTCTTCTTGCAATAGTCTCTTTTCTTTCAAAAATCGCAAGATCTGCAGGATCTAATAAAGCAAAGTTCGCAGGTTGGCCAAAAGGTACATTTGTACCATCTAAAGTGATACCTTCAATATTGAAATTTTGGAATTCAACTCCAGCGACTGCACCTAGGTCATGTTTACCGAGTACCTTCGCATAATTTAAAGTAGTTTCACTTAAAACAGATGTTCTTTTAGTGTTTGTCTGATCTAGTCTAGTCTGTGTTGTTCGAGCTCTAGAGTCAAACTCCAGTCCTCTCCAAAAGAAGTCTTCTGTATCTCTGATATCTGCTCCCAATACGGTTTTTATATTCAAGCCTTCTGTCAATTCAAATTGTAAATAAGAGCTTACGTTACCGAAGTATGTTTTTTGGTAACGATCTGTGTTATCCAACTTTGTTGCTGGTCCTGCATCTCCTGATCCTCCGATTCCGTTATTGGCTCTTCCATAATGCCAATCTTGTGCAGTCATACCAGGCACTAAGTCATAGATACTATTATTAAAAGGTGCATCACCTCCTCTATAACCATTGTCAAATGGTGACTTTCCTAAAGCCTGTGCTTGTTGATCTAGTTGTTGAACAAAAGCAATAGACTCTGCTGTATGGTAAACAGGGTGAACACCATAAGCTCTTAAAAGGTCTCTCATATCATGTCCTACAATATCTCTGTCTCCAACAAATCCATTGATATTTAAACCAGTTTTGAATCTGTTCCCCAATTTAGCATCTACATTCAAACGAGCATTATATCTTTCAAAACCTTGCGTAATCACAATACCATCCGTATTTAAGTAACCAACGGAAGCATAGTAATTCACATCATCTGTCCCACCACTAATACTTAAGTCATGGCTCATGCTAGAACCATTTCGGAAAAGCCAATCTTCTGGGCTAATAGCACCAGGAGAGTTTTCGTAGGCGTTTAATCTAAAATCTACAAAAGCTGGATCAACTTGAGTAAGATCCCAGTTACCCGCAGCAATCTCTTGTCTTGCAAATGCAGCCCATTCTGGGCCACTCTTCAAGATATTACCTCTGTACTTACTAGAGGTACTTGCATAAGCATTATAGCTAATACTAGGTTTACCACTTTTTCCTTTTTTAGTAGTTACTAAAATAACTCCATTTGCCCCTCTTGAGCCATAAATAGCCGCAGAAGCCGCATCTTTCAATACTTCCAAACTTTCAATATCATTTGGATTAACAGTAGCTAAACTTCCTGAAATCGGATAACCATCCACTACGATAAGTGGGTTAGAATCTCCCGAAATAGAAGATGCTGCTCTAATTTGAATCTTTGGATCTGCTCCAGGTGCTCCATCTTGATTTTGAATCAAAACACCAGGTAACTTACCAGCTAAAGCATCATCTACCCGAGCTGCCTGAATAGCCGCTACATCATCACCACCGATTTGTGCAATTGCACCAGTGTTATGCGATTTTTTACGCGTACCGTACCCGACTACGACTACTTCATCTAATAAAGCACCTTCGGTTAGGTTTACATCAATGACTGTTTGTGCCCCAACTCTAATTGCTTGGTCTTGATATCCAGTATAACTAAATTCCAATATGTCGCCTTCATTAGCGTCAATACTGTATTTTCCATCCAAGTCCGTAACTGTACCTGTAGAAGTACCTTTAATAAGCACATTTACCCCAATTAAAGGTTGTCCATCATCATCCATTACTGTACCAGTAATTGTAGCTGCCACTTTTTCTTCTGAATTAATATTGTTATTCATGTGCGTGTCTCCTCTGGAGAAAACGGGAAGAAAAAGGACTAAAAAGGAAAGAAGTCCAATAAGTTTGATGCCTTTCCAATTTTTTGTTAAATTGTCCACCATAATTCAATGATTTAAAATTGTTTTATAAATAGCTCTTTTACTAGTGAGAGCTTCATTAAGCAAGTAACCCTTGGTTATCAGCATAGGATAGTTAGCTCAAAGTTCGTCCAAAACTTTAAGAAGGTCATTCTCCAAAATGACCAATTTCATTAGCTAAACTGTTTGTTATTGCTGAATTCAAGAGTTATCAAAGGGGTTAGTAATTAATTTTGCTAACCCTTTCTTATTCTGTGTTAGAGATAAAAATGATCAGGACCTATTTTTCTGTTTGCCCTGTTTCTTCTTTACGCTCTATTTTCTTTCAAAGTTTTACTATAATCAGTTACATCTTGTAAGTGTTCTTCCATTGCCTTTGCGGCTAACTCAGGTTTTTGATTGACAATAAATTCTAAAATAACTTTATGCTCTTCTAGAGAACGATAAAATCTACCATCTTTACAAACATCTAGTTTAGTAAAATTCTTAACAATATCTGGAGTAATAATCAGCATCAAAGACTTTAAAACGGTATTTCTTCCTGCTTCCGCAATCGTTAAATGGAATAATAAATCTTCCTCTACTGCTGGTAGGCCATTTCTCACTTTTGCCTCATAAGCATCTAAGGCGCTTTTCATATTAATAATATCCTCTGTTGTTCGGCGTTGAGCAGCTATTCTTGCTGCTTGTGTTTCTAAGAGTGTTCTTGTTTCTACCAAATCCACAAATTCACTTTCCTCTAATTTTAAGACATCTGTAATTAAACCTTCTAATGCGGTAATGCCTATCCCTTCTACAATCGACCCACTTTGAGGCAAGGTTTTTAAGATGCCATAAAATTCAAGTTTAGCAATAGCATCTCTTACATGCGTTCGGCCAACACCTAATTTCTCTGCTAACTTTCGTTCTGAGGGTAGCCTATCTCCTGGGTTCAATTGTCCAGAAGAGATCAAACCTCTTATCTGCCCTATTATCTTGTCTACTGGAGTTTCTACAGCTATCTCTTGAAAGTTTTTCAACATATTGCTTTTATTTTTCGATGCGCACTTTAAAATTGGTTGACCAAAAATTGAACGACCAATTAATTATAAATCAAAAGTAAAATAAAAAATTGGTTGACCAAAAAAAATATGCATTTTTTTTTAGTATGTTTAAATAATCTTAGCAAAAAAAATCAAAACCGCATAATTTTTAATAACAGGTGGAGAACTGGAAAATTAAATTTACTCAAAACTGATGATTTTGAAATAAAATACTTTTTTGTAAAAGTGATTAGTGGTTGGTGATTGGATTAGCCATGGAAGCTCAACGCTTAATCTAATCGCCAATAACTCTTCTCCCCTAAGTTCCAAAGTGAAATAGACTATTTATTTGGGGAGTTTTTTTCCTTCATTCCTTTAATGACTTATAGTTAAATCGTAATATTTCACTTTGGCAAAACTATCTGATGCTTTTGATTGTAAATAATTACCCGCTTTGAAGTAATTTTCGAAGACGCTCCATTTTTGCATGTGAATATTCTCGTAAACCACAGATTCTTCTTCGTTTAAAATCACTTCTAATCTGCCATCGGAAGCAATCACCTCTAAAGTAAATTTCTCGTTGCCTACGTTGGTTTTAAAATTATGCCCCTTGTCATCGGTCCATGCACTTGTCTTTAATATCTCGTTTTCGGGGGCATTTACATTTTTTAGTTCTTTAGTTTTTATTCGGATTCGACCTCCTTTATCCCAATAGATTTTAAGTACAGGCGGCGCATTATTATCATCTTCTCCGATTAAATCTCTTTGTTCGTTGGTCAAGCGACCATGTATCTGCATAATGATAACCTTGGATGGCTTTCCGTTTTTCTCGGTAGAAACCTCGGCTACAGCCAACGTACCTTTCATTCGTCCACCTTGGGCAAAGGTCCAATTGGTTTTATTGCTGCCTGGTACCATTTGTTCTCTTAATTCTGTTCTAGAATAAGAAGAATTTCTAGTAGAAGCACCTGGATGCGTATAAAAAACCAAAGAACCATCAGTAGAATCATTATACATGAATTCCTTTAGTACCTCCACATTGGGATAATCTAATATGGCAGGAGGTTTTATTTCACTTGGCTTACCAATTGGCAAGGTAACTTTCCAATTATTTAGGTCAATTTTCGGCAAAAAATAATCAACGCCTTCTACGGGCTTAGTGGCTTCAGGAGTTGAAACAAGCGATCGATTTGTGCTTCCACAACCAATCCCAATAAATATTAGGGCGGCCATTAAAAAAGCATAGAGACTAAACCTTTCAAATTGAAAGTCTAGGTGATTTTTAATGCTAAAGAAGTAATTGGTCATTGTACTTTTATCGTGTTACTTAATCCAATATATTATAAGTTCTCAATTGGTAGCATAGAATTTAGTTGTACCAATTCCCCATAAGTTCTAAATAGGTAGTTACGATTGAATTACCTACAAATATCCTAAATTAGCAGGGGTTAATTCCCCCTTTTGAGGGCAGGAGGATGTTTTCGATAGTTGCTCCAACTATTCTGGAAAATATCAACTTTACATCCCCCCTCCCCTCTTCAAAGGGGGAGAAATATTGTGCTAATTGATAAAATTTTCACCTAACTTAACAACTTTTCGTCTTTAAAAAGATATGAGTAATTAGTACGCCTGAAGTCTGGGATACCTGTTTAAACATTGAGAACTTACAATCTGTTTACCAACCCCATCTGAATATAACGGGTAAGTTTTGCGATTATATTAGCAACCATAAGTTGGTAAAAAAACACAAGGTGACCAATAAATTAGTCACCTTGCGAATTTTATTTATTAACTAAAAAATCAATTAAAGCGTAGTAATTGAAATATCATCTATTCTACATTCTACCCCTACATTAGTGAAAAGGATAGATATTTCTGTATTGTTGCCTGAACTGAACTCCATACTTTCCATAATGTAAGCATTGGCATCTGTCTGATCATTTACAGTAACAGAGGAAATTGTAGCGCCAGCTACTTGAGATAAATCAGTCAAAGTAGCACCAGTACCATCTAGGATAGACACCGTTAGACTTCCTTCAGGACTCGTTTTCATTGTGTAGAAGAAGGAAACTCTATACTTCGTATTAGGTTCAACCGCTAGTGTTTGTAATCCAACCCGATCACCACCAGAAGGTAACTTAGCTGCTTGAGAACCGCTATTTGTTGGACTAGATGTAATCTGGATCACTCCTCCTAAACTATTTCTCCAAGCGTCTCGGCCATCACCTGTTCCATCAGGTAACGTGTTATCCTCAAATCCACCTTGAGAGACCATTGGAATAAAACCTTGTGCAAGTGCTAATGAAATATCATCTATTCTACACTCTACTCCTACATTTGAGAAGAAAACGGCTATTTCCGTATTATTACCTGAATTGAAGTTGATCGTTTCCGTGATATAAGCATTGGCATCCGTCTGATCATTGACCATACTTGTAGCAATCGTAGCCGCAGGAACTTCGGATAGATCATTCAATGTTCTACCGTCTAAGATAGAAACCGTTAAACTTCCTTCAGGACTCGTTTTCATCGTGTAATTATAAGTAAGCGTGTAGGCTGTATTAGGCGACACAGCAACTAATTGATAACCGACGCGATCACCACCAGATGGTAATTTAGCTGCTTGAGAACCACTATTTGTTGGCCCAGATGTAATCTGAATCACTCCACCTAGACTATTTCTCCATGAGTCTCGGCCGTCGCCTGTGCCATCAGGTAAAGTATTATCTTCAAATCCGCCTTCAATAATCATTGGTACTTCACCAGCTTCTATTGAGAAATCATCTAACCTAGTTTCTACCCCTTCATTGGAGAAATAGATGGCTACTTCTGATCTACCTCCTGAATTGAAACTTACCGTTTCTGTGACATAAGCATTGGCATCCGTCTGATCATTTACGGTAACAGAAGCAATCGTAGCTTCTGGTACTTGAGCTCTTTCAGTTAAAGTAGAACCATCTAAAATAGCAACAGTTAAACTTCCCTCAGGACTCGTTTTCATCGTATAATTAAAAGTCACATTATATATCGTATTAGGCTCTACGGTAATTCGTTGATAACCAATACGAGAACCATCACTAGGTAATTTAGCCGCTTGAGAACCAGTTACAGTTGGTCCTGAGGTAATCTGAATGACTCCTCCTAATGCACTATTTCTCCAACAATCTCGACCATCTAATTTCGAGCCACAAGCTGCTGCTGAAGGATCATTATCTTCAAAACTAGCTTCACTAATCGTTGCGATGAACCCTTGTGAAATAGTTACGGTAAATTCCTTTGAGTCTTGAAGACCAGTTATACTTGTAGAAGTCAAGGTTACGGTATAAATACCATCTTCTCGATAAGTATGAGAAGCACTCATTCCTGTAAACTGGAAGCCGTCTCCAAATTCCCATAATAACTCTACTGCTCCTACAGAAGCATCGGTGAAATGAACTGTTCGATAATCCTCTGGATCTATCTCCCAACTACAGTCTACAGTAACGGGTGCTTGTATGTCAACGCCCTTTTCTAAAGTACCAGTCAAACCACTTGTTCCTGTAACCTCAAGTACAACGGTGTAAGTATCTGGAGTAGCGTATACGTGAGTTGGAGATTCCTCCGTAGAAGTATTTCCATCGCCAAAATCCCACAAGTAGCTTACCCCATCCTTTGAAGTATTCGTAAAAGTATATTCTAAAAAATTCTCTTCACTCTGCGCAACATCAAATCCTGCTGAAGGAGGTACTGCACCCGCTGCGCCAACTTCAATGGAGAAATTATCTAATCTAGCCTCGACTGGGCCGTTAAAGAAATAAATACCAACCTTATCATTAGCACCAGAATTAAAAGATAATTTTTGTTCTAAATATTCTAAAGGGTCATCAGTATTATTTACTGTAACGGAAGCAATTGTTCCAGCAGCAGCTTCTTCCCTTGTAGTAATCGGTCCATTTTCTGTTACACCTACTATAGCTACCGTTACAAAAGGATCAGATGAACCTTGTAACATTGTATACCAAAATCTTAGGTCATAATTTGTTTCCGTTTCTACAACAATTTCCTGATATCCAACACGAGATTGATCAGCAGGTAGTTTTGCTCCTTGATCTCCAAAGGTTACTGGACTACCCGTAATCTGAATAACCCCACCGATGCTTGTTCTCCAAGAATCTCGTCCATCACCAGAACCATCTGGTAAAGTCTTATCTTCAAAACCTGGTTCTTGAATAATTGGTTGAAATGGGCCTTCCACCACTTGCACCTGCATAGTAATTACATCTGTTTCTCCTCTCCCATCACTAGCCGTTAAGGTTACAGGATAAGTTCCTTCTCCTGCCTCAAAGGTATAGACAGGGTCTTGTTCGCTAGAGGTAGCACCACCTCCAAAATCCCACGCGAAAGTCGTAGATTCAAAAGAAAGGTTATTGAATTTAACCGTTTTAAAATCCTCTGCCGTAGAAGCATAAGAGAAGTTCGCTTTGGGCAAATTGGTATCAGGTATCGAGTTGGCTTCTGGTAAGTCAAACTCGAAAGCTTTTTGACAACTATTAAAGGCTATAGCTAAGACCGCTAAGCTAAAGCACATTATAGTCGTTCTTTTTATAAAATTAAATTTATTTTGCATTTTCTTTAATTTATAGGTACTACGGTAAAAGTATGGGTTGTTGTAGGGGCAATCCCATGTGGTTGCCCTGAATTAGAATCGTACTATACATTGAGCGACCACCAGAGTACGCCCCTACAACAGACAATCATTAGATTAATAATGTCATAATCTTCACCGTTGACACAATTAATATATTTTTTAATACCCAGGATTCTGAGTTAATAATCCACCACTTAAATTAATTTCTCTTGCTGGAATTGGTAATAATAATTGTCTAGCATTATAACTAGAATATCCCATTTCATTAGCATGAGCACTTAAGACATCATCCGCAACGCCAAATCTTAATAAATCGTAGAATCTTTGATTTTCAAAAGCTAATTCTACCCTTCTTTCCTTAAGTAAGGCAGTTTTGGTAACAGAGGTAGGTCGATCGTCAAATCCTGCTCTTTGTCTGACTGCTTGGAAAGCATCTATTGCCGCCGCATCGGAAGTTTCTCCTCGACCTGCTAAAATGGCCTCTGCGTACATTAGTAAGACATCTGCATACCGTAAAACAATTACATCATTACCCGCATCCCTAGGACTTGGTCCATAAGTAGCTGGAATAGTCGTAATATCAGACCCTTCGGGTAAAAACTTGGTCACCTCAAGAAATCTACCCGCATTCCAATAAGAAACTTCTGTTCTATTTCCCCCACATGCTTGAAAATCTGCGACTAAATTATCATTGACGATATTGTGACCATCTTCTCTACCTTGACGAATCGTCGCCGTAAATTCGGAAGAAAAGCTTTGACTTTCTTGCGAATTTCCTGACTCATATTGAACAGCAAAAATGATTTCGTCATTCAATTCATTATAAAATACATCCCGAAAGTTAGCTTCTAAAGAAAATTCGCCACTTGTAATAATGCTATTGCATAATTGCGCCGCTTCCGTATAGTTAGGACTTGGCTGCGTCATGTATACCTTTGCCAAAAGACCTTGTGCCGCCGCTTTTGATGCTCTTGACTTGTGGCTATTGTCTAAGTTAGCTACTCCATCTTGTAGGTCTGAAACAATTTGTGCATAAATCTGTGCTACAGGTACTCTTGTAAAAATTAAATCCGTTTGGTCAGGCGTTACGACATCCGTTACCAAAGGTACATCACCAAATAACCGAACTAATTTAAAATAGGCAAAAGCTCTTAAAAATTTAGCTTCAGCGGTATAGGCAGTTCGATTATCAGCATCTGCCACATCTATAAAGTTCAGGATATTATTTGCTCTAAAAATCACTTCATACATAGATTGATACATGTCTTCTGATTGTATATTATCAGGATTCACTCTGTATCTATGAAAGTCAGCTTTTGTTCCTTCTATTGTTGCCGTCCGTGTATTATCTGTCCGCATTTCGGACAACATATATTCAAATTGTACGCCCCGATTAGCTCTAGTAATATTGGTTTGTGTATTTTCATTGACCCCTTGAATGGCATCATAGATTCCAATAATCCCAGACAATACATCATCATCAGAGGCAAAGAAGGCATCAACAACGATTGCCGAATCTGGCAACGGATTCAAAAACTCCTCGGTATCACAGGAATGGAATGCAATTCCAAATACTGCGAGTATTATATATTTAATATTTTTCATTATTTTTTTTTAAAAAATTAAAAATTGCTACCATAAATTTATTTTCCGTAGGGGCACTCCCTTGTGGTTGCCCTGTTTCGGTACAAATCATGGGCAACCACAAGGGATTGCCGCTACAATTTTAAAAATTAACATTCAGACCAAAAGATACTGTACTAAATAAAGGCGTACCAGCTCTTTGAGAACCATAAGCTCTAGGGCTATTATTCGTATCAATATATTCAGGATTGAAGCCATTGTACTCATCAGAAGTCTTATAAAGCAAATTCTGACCAGAAGCATAAATTCTTACAGAACTTAAACCTAAGCGAGTTAATTGACTAGGAGATAATGTATACCCAATATTTATGTTCCGTAAAGAAAAATAGCCTGCACTTTGAACCACTTCGTCTGTATGAATTCTTGGTTGAAGGAAAGAAGGATGAGAAATGATCCCCGCCTCAACGACTGCATTCACATCAGAAGTACTTCCCTGCCAATGCGTACCGAAATATTGATCACCAATATTTTTTATTTCCGCACCTTGACTTCCTTGTATCATCACAGAAAAATCAAAATTCCCAATGACAAATTCATTCGTTAAACTCCATACTAAGTCTGCATAGGGGTCTCCAAGAATTGTTTTATCGTCGTTCGTAATTAAACCATCACCATTTAAATCCTTAACAATAACATCTTCTGATACCCCATTAATTGGTATATAAGGAGAATCGTAATACTCCGTACCTAATTCCTCATCTTTAACAAAACCATAAAAAGAAGAAATAGGGTGACCAACAGAGTTAATCCATTGAGAGTTTCTACCAAAACCATCCTCTAATAATGCACCATCTGATTCACCAAAACTTAGTAATTCATTTTTGTTCGTAGAAGCTATTAAAACAGAATTCCACTTGAAGTTGCTATTCGTTACGTTTCTAGTTCTCAATTCAAGCTCCATTCCTCTATTCTCTACTTCCCCTAAATTCACAATACCACTACTAAATCCAGTAACGTAAGAAACAGGGTTCTGTAATAGTAATTGATCACTAGTTCTCACATAATAATCCAAAGATCCTGTAACTCTGTTATCCAAAAACCCGAAGTCTATTCCAGGATTAAATTCCTTAGAAGCTTCCCATTGTAATTGGGTATTCGCTATATTAAGCGGAGAAACACCTGGCGTAATACCACCATTCGTCACGCCGTTGGAATTATTTAATAAGGCTAAATAAGGATAGGTGTTTACGATAGTACTACCTACGTTAAAATTCTCATTACCAGTCAATCCGTAACTCACTCTAAATTTCAATCTACTTATTCCAAGCCCACTTATAGCATCTTCATTATGCGCATTCCAACCTAAAGAAACAGCAGGAAAATTACCCCATTTTTGGTCTCTACCAAAAACAGAACTACCATCACGTCTAATAGAAGCATTCACTAAATATTTATTGCCGAAAGCATAATTAATTCTAGCAAAGTAACCGATTTTATTTTGTTCGGCATTAACTTCTTCCCCTAAGGTAACTAAAGTTGCACCTTGTAAATTCTTCAATAAATCATTAGAATATCCAGTACCATTAATGATACTATTTTGAGCTGTCCTTTTTTGGAAAGTTGCCCCTACTAATGTATTGATTTCATGCGCGCCAAAATCTTTATTATAAGATAAAGTATTATCTGAAATAATTCTATTTCGAGCTCTATTTTGTAATTGATAAGAAGCTCTACTTGCACTTGCATGATGCTTCGTACCATTCCATCTTGTTCTTTTACGATTTTCAATAGTAATACCAAGAGAGGTCTTAGCCGTCAATCCATCTGCCAGTTTGTAGCTTAAATAAGTTGAACCCAATAAAGCCGTTTTATTTTCATAATGCTCTCTTTCAACATATTGAGCGTATGGGTTCATATCTCCCGAAGTACGAGGTCTACTTGAACCGAAATCATCATTAGGGTCAATATCTTTATTGATTAAATGATTCTCCAGAAAGTAATCTCCTACACCAACATCTGGATAAGAACCTCTATTAATGTATTGTAAGGTCTCCTCCGTATGGTAAATTGGCAACCAAGGAGATTGTCTGATTGGATTATGTATAGAGGTTGGTAAAGCTCTTCGTCTAGAAAAAGACGGCGTAGCACTCATTCCAAATTTCAATCGATCTGTTATTTTAGTATCCATCTTTAATTTTACCGAATAGAATTTGTAGTCGTCTGTAATAACTACGCCTTCATCGTGTAAATACCTTAAAGAAGTACTGAATTTTGTTTTCTCAGTTCCTCCTCTTGCCGAGAAAGAATGACTTTGGATATTTCCACCATCGAAGAATACATCTTGCCAATCTCTGTCAATACCAGTTAAGGCCACCAATTCTTGCGCATATAGCGTATTATTGGTAAGTGTACCACTTTCAGCTAATTCTTTTTCCGCCCAACCCGCAACGCTCTTCTTATAATTATCACTTCCAAATGCCTCTTTCCGACCAATGAAAGTTTCATAGCTAAACTTAGTTTTACCAGCTTCCCCATCCTTCGTTGTAATCAGAATCACACCGTTAGATCCTTCACTACCATAAATGGCAGCAGAAGCTGCATCTTTTAAAACTTCAAAAGAAGCAATATCATTCATATTCATATTGCCTAGAAAATCTGAATCTACGACCAACCCATCTACTACGACTGCAGGCCCAGAAGCTGCATTGACAGAACCAAATCCTCTAACAGTAATCGTAGGAGCAGCACCAGCTTCTGCGGATGTTGCTTGAATATTAACCCCAGAGACTTGACCAATTAAAGCATCATCAATTCTAGCAACTGCCATTTGGTCTAATTTTTCGTTAGTCACTTTAGATACAGAACCTGTTAAGTGTGATTTCTTCTGCGTACCATAACCGATTACAACCACTTCATCTAATTGGGAAATATCTTCATCCAAGACTAAATCAACAACAGTTTGGTTAGCAATTGATACTTCCGAATCTTTATAACCAGTATAACTAAAAACTAAAATTTCTCCCTCATTTGCTTCAATGGAGTAATTACCGTCAAAGTCCGTTATCGTTCCTCTGGAAGTTCCTTTAACCAATACATTAACGCCAATCAACGGTTCTCCAGAACCTGCATCTGTTATATTACCTGTAATCGTCTGCGCAATTTTTTCTTCTGAAAAATTGTTGTTATTTAAATTTGTGTCCCCTCGAGAGAAAACGGGAAGAAAAAGGACTAAAAAGGAAAGCAAACTGATAAGTTTGACGCCTTCCCAATTTTTTGTAAAATTGTCCACCATAATTCAATGATTTAAAGTTGTTTTATTAATAGCTCCAATTCTAGTGAGCTGCATTAAGCGGATACCCATGGTCTTCAGCATAAGAGGCCTAGCTAAAGTTTTAACACAAAACTTTAAAGAGGTCATTTTCATTCAATGACCAATTCTCTTAGCTAATCTGTTTGTTATTACCGAATCCAAGCGTTATTTGAAAGATTAATCATTAACATGTTTAATCTTTTCTTATGCTATGTATGTGAGAGAAGATAATAAAAGGTAATGTTTTCTGTTTGCCCTACTTATTATTTTTATCTCTACTTTCTTTCAATGTTTTACTATAATCTGTTACATCTTGTAGGTGTTCTTCCATTGCCTTTGCAGCCAATTCAGGTTTCTGATTAACGATATATTCTAAAATAACTTTATGTTCTTCTAGCGAACGGTAAAATCTACCATCTTTACAAACATCTAATTTGGTAAAATTCTTAACAATATCAGGGGTGATAATCAGCATCAAAGACTTTAAAACAGTATTTCTTCCTGCTTCTGCAATCGTTAAATGAAATAACAAATCTTCCTCTACTGCTGGTAGGCCATTTTTTACTTTTGCCTCATAAGCATCTAAGGCACTTTTCATATTAATAATATCCTCCGTCGTTCGACGTTGAGCTGCCATTCTTGCTGCTTGGGTCTCTAATAAAACTCTGGTTTCTACTAAATCCTCAAATTCGCTTTCTTCTAGCTTTAAAACATCCGTAATTAAACCTTCTAATGCGGTGATGCCAATACCTTCTACAATCGTTCCACTTTGAGGTAAGGTTTTTAAGATACCATAAAATTCTAATTTAGCTATGGCATCTCTCACATGTGTTCGTCCAACACCTAGTTTTTCTGCTAGTTTTCGTTCAGAAGGTAGTCGATCGCCGGGTTTTAATTGCCCCGAAGAAATTAAACCTCTTATCTGTCCTATGATTTTATCTACAGGGGTTTCTACTGCTATCTCCTGAAAGTTTTTTAACATATTATATTAATTTTAGCTATCTATTTTTTCAAAAAATTAGCCAGACATAAAATTGAACGACCAATTAATCACAAATCAAAGGTAAAATAAAAAATTGGTTGACCAAATGTTTTATAGATTTTTTTTAAAAATATAAAAATAAGGTGTATTAAATCTATATCACTTAATACCGTGTAAAATACGTTCTTTGAAATAAGCAAACACTTCTTTTTGAAGTTGATTAATAGATGGAATTCTACGATTCAAACATTGTCTAGAAAAAGCTGAGAATTCAATTTCAATCATGTTTAACCAAGATAAAATTCCTTATCTTTCAATGTCAACTCTAAGTGTTGCTTCTTCATATGTATTCTCGTTTGAATACAAGTATACAAACATTAAAAAACTTATTTTACACGGTACTTAATACTGTGTTTCAAAAGTTTTTACTATTTCGCCTCGCCGCCTTCGGCGGCTCACCCTTAATATCTTTTTATGCGAGAGGCTGTATCAAAAGACCCGTTTTGAAAAAATTCACCATTAAAAGTTCTGATTTTTCAAATTGCACAGAACTTTTCCCTCTTTGGAGGGGGTTAGGGGGAGGGTTTTGAAATTTTATTCGGCTAAAAAATATTTGCCGAATGTATTGATACCCCCCCCGAGCAAAACCTAAATAAACTTTTGAAACACTGTACTTAACTTAAACAATTTTTAATTTCTTTATATTTATGTTTGGCTGAAACTGAATAAAGAAAAATTGCTTTTTTGAATTTTTATTATGTTTTACTATTTTTTATCACTTTAAACAACATATATTATGGTTGATTAAATTTAAGAAATTTCACTCTTGAAATTTTATAGTCCCTTTTTTGTATGTTTGTAGCAATAGGGGCTACTAGTACACATATATATGTACTATACCCTACCTTTTTTAAAATAGCAAAAGATGAGTAAATGACTAGATGTTTCCTTTGGGTATTTATTCTTTTTTTCTGGACTTGCCAACTACAGACGAAAGCCCCTGTCAGTTATAACAAAGACATACGCCCTATTTTTAATCAAAAATGTTTGTCTTGTCACGGTGGAGTAAAACAATCAGGCGGGTTTAGTTTATTATTTGAAGCAGAAGCTTTTGCCACTACAGATGGAGGAAAACCAGCAATTATTAGAGGAAAAGCAGCTCAAAGTGAACTCGTTAAAAGATTACGCCATCCAGATCCAGAACTGCGAATGCCTTTGGATAAAGTAGCATTAACGGAAAACGAGATACAATTAATTGAATCTTGGATTAATCAAGGAGCAAAATGGGAACAACATTGGGCCTATATTCCACCTGACACTACTATACAGCCACCAATAATGGTAGAGCATAACTGGACAAATAACGGTATAGATCACTTTATTTGGCAGCGTTTAGTACAGGATAGTCTTCGACCCAATGAAGAAATGGACAAAGCCAGTCTATTACGCCGATTGTCTTTAGATTTGATTGGTTTACCTCCAAGTTTGGCAGAAAACAAAGCGTTTCTAACCAATCAAGCGGAGAATGCTTATGAATTAGAAGTTGACCGATTATTAGCTTCTCCTCATTTTGGCGAGAAATGGGCAAGCATGTGGATGGATTTAGCACGTTATGCAGATTCCAAAGGTTATGAAAAAGATTTATATCGAAGTATCTGGAAGTATAGAGATTGGTTGATTCGTGCGTTTAATGAGGATATGTCTTTTCAACAATTTACGATAGAACAATTGGCTGGTGACCTCTTACCAAACCCTACAGAAGGTCAGTTAATTGCAACGGCATTTCATCGAAATACAATGGCAAATGATGAAGGTGGAACGGATGATGAAGAGTTTAGAAACTATGCCAATATAGAGCGAGTCGGTACGACCTTTGAGGTTTGGCAAGCAACAACCATGGCCTGTGTACAATGTCATAGCCATCCTTACGACCCTTTTAAACAAGAGTCATTTTACAATTTTATGTCCTTTTTTAATAACACGATGGATAGCGATATTTATCATGAAGCACCTAATATTTTCACTTATGAAGGGGATAAAAAACAAGAAGTACAGGAAATTATTACTTGGATTCAGCAACGATTAAAACCAGCAGATAAACTTCCCTTAAAAGCTCATTTACACCAACAAAAAACAGAATTGGTCAATCACCTTGGCTATAGAAAAGTAGAAATTGAAACCTTTGATGCTATTGGTGGCTTTATTGAATTAACTGCTCCCGAACAAAAAACGATTTTTCAAGT
Source organism: Saprospiraceae bacterium (assembly GCA_965277445.1). GTDB lineage: Bacteria > Bacteroidota > Bacteroidia > Chitinophagales > Saprospiraceae > JAFMDF01. The sequence goes on from CBDICY010000013.1 coordinate 3,807,755, forward strand.
ACAAGATTCCTCGTGGCTGCTATTTGAGCAAATTGATTTAACCAATATTGAAGCGATTTCTTATCGGTATGCAACTCCCTATGGCGGATTTATTGAAGTGCATCTCGATTCGCTAAATGGATCAATGATTAGTAATATTTCGCTTCCTTTAACCGCTAGTTCCAAAGCGAGTTATCAGGAACGGTGGAAAAAATGGCGAACTTTAAAAGTGCCCATCGAGGCGACTATTGGCAAGCACGATATTTATCTGGTTTTTAGAAAAAATAAGGTTGCAGATGCAGATTTACTCCGTTTAGATTGGTTATCTTTTCATGAAAAATCCCCAAAATTTGCCGCATATAACTTAGCTTTTCAAAATAAATTGGCACAACTGGATGGAATTCCAGCTACTCCTACGCCCATTTTACAAGAATTACCAGTCCACAAAAGGCGTAAAAATTACCTTTTTGAACGAGGAAATTGGTTGGTAAAAGGCAAAGAAGTAAAAGAGGCAGTACCCAAAATATTAGGACAACTGCCCAAAGATTTGCCTCCGAATCGCCTAGCAATGGCGCAATGGTTGACCAGTCCAGAAAATCCCTTAACCGCTAGAGTAATCGTCAATCGCTTATGGGAGCAATTATTTGGTTACGGTATCATTGAAAGTTTAGAAGATTTTGGTACGCAATCTCTACCTCCTACTCATCCTGAATTGTTGGATTGGTTAGCGGTTCAGTTTACACAAAAACACAAAGGAAGTATCAAACAAGCACTTAAACAAATAGTCTTATCCGCTGCTTATCGGCAAAGTAATTATGTCTCTAGCAAAAAACTAGCAAAAGACCCACAAAATCGCCTACTATCCAGAGGGCCTAGAATTCGGTTAAGTGCAGAACAATTAAGAGATCAAATCTTATCTGTTAGTGGGGTATTAAATCCAGTTATGTATGGTCCAAGTGTGCAACCTCCGCGTCCATTAGGAACGGATCAATTTAGGTTTGGAGATGTTTTTAAGCTAAGCAATGCCAAAAATCAAAATAGACGTAGTTTATACACTTACGTCAAAAGAACCAATCCTTTTCCAAATCAAATCACTTTTGATGGAACAGATAGAACTACTTGTTCAAGTCGGCGGATTAGAACGAATACTCCCCTACAAGCATTGGCACTCTTAAATGATCCCGTTTATATGGAGGCTGCTCGAACTATTGGTCATTATATGGATACGTTGACCGTTAATAATGAAGTAGATCGTTTAAAAGCAGGTTACCAAAAAGTACTATTGCGCACACCTGATGCTGTTAAATTGCAATATTTATTTACCTTGTATCAGGAAGCAAAAGCACAGTATCAAAAAAAATCCAATTTAGCGATGGAATTGGTAGCAAAAAAATCCCCCCAACAAGCGCAATTGGCTGCCTTGACAATGGTCGCACATGCGCTTTTAAATTTGGATGAGTTTGTGAATAATTAGAGAAATTGTTAATTACAATATGGCTATATTGTTGTTTGTTAAGGCGTTACGGTAACAATAAAACAATGTTAGCAATATAGCAATTTGTCCATTGTCCATCAGTTATAACAATAAACCATTAATCAACATGAATATACAGCAAGAAGCAGCCTTAGCCATTGGAAAGTATCATTCTAGAAGGTATTTTTTAAAGCAATGTATGGGCGGATTAGGGGCTATGGCTTTAGGTTCATTGATGGATTTGGGCAATACGCTGAATACCAACAAATTGGGACATCAGCTAGGGCCACATTTTCCTCCAACTGCTAAACAAGTAATATTTTTGCACATGGCAGGCGCCCCTTCTCAGCTTGAATTATTTGATTATAAGCCCGTTTTACAAAAATACGACGGGAAAGCATGTCCAGCATATTTATTGGAAGGAAAACGATTTGCTTTCTTACAAGGAACGCCTCAAATGATGGGCCCACAAGCCAATTTTCAACAATATGGCCAAACAGGAAGTTGGGTATCAGAGCATTTACCGTATTTCTCTAAAATGGTAGATGAAGTCAGTTTTTTGAAGGCGATGCATACCGATGAATTTAATCATGCCCCTGCACAATTATTTATGCATACCGGTAGTCCTCGGTTGGGCAGACCAAGTATGGGATCTTGGATGATGTATGGTTTAGGATCAGAAAATGAGAATTTGCCTGGTTTCGTGGTCTTAACATCGGGAGATGATCCAAGTGCAGGTAAAAGTGCTTGGGGTAGCGGTTTCCTACCCTCTTTGCATCAGGGTGTACAATGTCGTTCCCAAGGAGATCCTATTTTATATTTGAACAATCCAGCAGGAGTAGATGAGCGATTAAGAAAGCGGTCAATTGACATTATTAATGCCATTAATCAAAAAGAATACGAAGCAGTAGGCGATCCAGAAATTTTATCTAGGATTTCTCAATATGAATTAGCCTTTCGAATGCAAGCCGAAGTCCCCGAAGTCATGAATATTAAGGAGGAACCTGAATATATCCATGAATTATATGGCACAAAACCAGGTCGAATTTCTTTTGCAAATAATTGTCTCTTAGCTCGCCGATTGGTAGAAAAGGGTGTGCGATTTGTACAATTATATGATAATGCCTGGGATCATCACGGAGCAGGAAAAGGAAGTGGTGTGGTCAATGGCTTAGCAAGTGCTTGCAAAAATGTAGACCAAGCCATTGCCGCTTTACTACAAGACCTTAAAATGCGAGGTTTACTGGAGACCACCTTAGTTGTCTGGGGCGGTGAATTTGGACGTACTCCTATGAAAGAAACAAGGGCATCTGGGGCAGATTTTAAAGGAAGAGATCACCACGCCGAAGCGTTTACAATGTGGATGGCAGGTGGTGGTGTCAAAGCAGGTACGACCTTCGGTAAAACAGATGAATTAGGCTATTATGGCATCGAAGGTAAAACCCATATTCACGATTTACAAGCTACTATTTTGCATTGTTTGGGCATCAATCATGAACAATTAACTTATGCTTTCCAAGGGCGAGATTTTCGTTTGACGGATGTGCATGGGCATGTGATTAGAGATGTTTTAAGGTAGTGATTCGAGTTGTGTTTTACATTTTTCAAAATCAAACCACTTCATTATCAGATCATCATTTTCTATGATAGTCAAGTTTGTACCAGTCAAAGACAATCTGACAACGGGTGTGGCTTTAATCTGATGGAAAAATCCCGAAGAGGATTGAACTTCAATAACCCGTTCTGGGTTAGTCATAAGTAAATGTACATCAGATTAAAGCCACCCTCCCTGACAACAAAGTGGTCTGGTGAATAACTAATTCAAGGTACTATTCAAATCAATATAGCCCAGCCAAACGCTGATGAATTATTTCGTTAGCTTCACTCATAATACGATCTATTAATTCTTTACAGGTTGGAATATCATCAATCAATCCTGCTACCATTCCGCAGGACCAAGCACCTGCATCCATCGTACCTTCTTGCATTATCTTTGGATAAACGCCTGCTACTTCTTCTATAATATCTTCAAACTTGATGTCTTTGCCTAATCTTTTTTCTTTTGCCAATAACCGTTCTACGGCAGGATTATTCAGTACTCGTTCTGTGTTTCTCAAAGGACGCATCACTAGACGAGTATCTAATTCCGTAGCATCTAAAATGGCTTGTTTGACATTTTGATGAATAGGCGCTTCTTTCGTCGCCATAAAACGAGTCCCCATATTGATACCTTCTGCGCCCATAGCAATAGAAGCGACCAAAGAACGAGCATCCGCCATTCCACCTGATGCTAAAAAAGGAATCTCCAATTCTGCGGCTGCACGAGGCAATAAAATCATATTCGGAATATCGTCCTCCCCAGGATGCCCACCACATTCAAAACCATCGACAGAAACAGCATCGCAACCTATTGCTTGTGCTTTTAAAGCATGTCTAACGGAAGTACATTTATGAATTACTTTAATCCCCGCATCTTTTAAATAAGGTAAAACTGATTGAGGATTACGCCCAGCCGTTTCTACAACAGTTACTCCTCCTTCAATGATAGCTTTGACATACCCTGGATAATCAGGTGGATTCAAAGTTGGTAAAAAAGTAAGGTTGACCGCAATCGGTTTATCGGTCATATCCTTACATCTAGCAATTTCGTTTGCCAAGTCCGCAGGCGTTTTTTGCGTCAAGCCTGTAATAGTACCCAGTCCACCAGCATTAGAAACCGCCGCTGCCAATTCTGCTAAACCTACATAATGCATCCCACCTTGCATGATAGGATGTTCAATACCAAAGAGCTCTGTGATTTTGGTCTTCATATTTTATTTGTTTAATTTTTTTACGTTGAACTGTTATTACCAAAAAGTAATATTAGGAATTAAATACTAATTTTAGAAATTAATACAAAAAAATATAGTACTGGTTGGAAATAAGGATACCAAAATATTCTATGTCGCTCTTTCTGGACTTGTTAGTTGGTAGGAAATAGGCAGCTTAAGCATTCGTTTGCAAGGTATATTCCTTCATTGTGTCTCCTGGTTTAGGTGGCTGTCCATCAATAAAATCAACTGCTTTTTGAATTCCCATAAAACAATGTGCTTTGCCAATTTTCTCCATCAGTCGTGCCCGTTCCATGGCATCTCTGACAGGACCTCTGACCCCCGTAAATAACACGCTGATATTATTCCTTCGGTATTCTTCCAAGATTTCTTCTAGAGTATGAACCGCGCTACTATCTATATTATTGATACTATTAAAACAAAGAATAATCGTTTTTAAAGCCTCTCCCTTTTCTATTACTAAAGTGTCTAAACTTTCTCTGAAAAAGCTAGTATTGGCAAAATATAGCTGTGCATCAAATCGGAAAATCAGTAAATCTTTTCGTTCTTCTAATTGTTCAAAACGGTCTATATTTCTATAAAAATGGGTACCTGGCACTTTGCCTAGGGCGGCAATATGTGGCCGAGTTGATCGGAAAATAATCATGGCTAAGGATAGCACCACACCAATTCCAATTCCTTGTTCAATCCCCAAACTTAAGGTAGCAACAAAGGTAGCCACCAACATCCAAAAATCAGAGCGATCAGCCATCCACAAATGTCGAGCCTCTTTGACATCGATCAAACCAAAAACAGCGACCATAATAATGGAGGCTAAAATAGCATTAGGTAAATAATAAAATAAGGGGGTTAAAAATAATAGGGTCAAAATAAGGAGTATTGCACTAATAATCGTCGCCATGCCTGTTTTTGCCCCTGCTTCATCATTCACCGCTGATCGAGAAAATCCACCCGTAACTGGATACGATTGTAAAAATGAACCACCAATATTAGCTAAACCCAAAGCGATTAGTTCTTGGTTCGGGACTATTTTATAATCTTTATGTTTGGTTTGAATCGCTTTAGCCACCGCAATACTTTCCATAAAACTAACCAAAGAAATAGCTAAAGCAACGGGTAATAAAGCTTTGATCGTAACTAGGCTAAAATTTGGCATAGCAAAAAAAGGCAAACCTTGTGGTATGTCGCCTACAATTTTCACACCTTGTTCGGTTAAACCAAACCCTGCTACCACTACAATCCCAAAAACAACAGCCAATAAAGATCCAGGAATGGCTTTATTGATTTTTTTAACGCCTTTTATCAAGATAATCCCCCCAATTCCAATAGCTAAAGTAGCCCAATTTAATTCCCCTACTCTTTCAAACGCTTCCAATAAAATCTCATGAATGTGATGGCTTCGGCCTAAATTAATCCCTAATAAATGTTTTAATTGACTTAAACCAATAATCAAAGCTGCGGCGGAAGTAAAACCACTAATAACTGGATGAGATAAAAAATTGACCAAAAATCCTAGTCGAAATACCCCTAATAGGAATTGGATGAGTCCCACTAAAAAAGCTAAGGTAATCGCCAATGCAATATAGGTGGCAGTTCCGCCTGCCGCCATTGTACCAATTCCTGCGGCGGTTAGCAAAGAGACCATCGCTACTGGACCAACTGCCAGTTGACGAGAAGTGCCTAAAAGCGCATAAATAATCAACGGTAATGTGCTCGCATATAAACCATAAATCGGGGGCAAACCAGCAATCATGGCATAAGCCATACCTTGCGGGGTTAGCATTACCCCAACAGTTAAACCTGCTGATAAATCACCTTTTAAATAGTCTTTTTGATAATTGGCTAGCCAATCTAAGGCTGGTATATATTGTCTGAGATTCATCCCACAAAGATAAGTTAGAATTGACTAGTAAATCTGTGACCATCATCACAAAGTTATTATTTTATTGAATGGTTTGTCAATAAAATATTTTTTCTTAGCTTTGCAAATATAAAATTGAATAAATGGCTACCAAAAGAAAAAGAGGTCGTCCGTCTTTAGCTACTAAAACAAATCGGGAATTATTGCTAAAAGCAGCTTTAAAAGCCTTTGCATTAAGTGGCTTTGAAGGTGCGAATGTTACACAATTGGCAGAGGAAGCTGGAGTTGCCCCGTCCCTATTTTATCATCATTTTAAAAATAAAGAAGGACTATGGCAAGCGGCATTACAGCTAGAGGCAAAGCAATTAGAACAAGCAATGAAGGTCGCTGAAATTGAAAATCAATCTACCAATCCAATCAATTTATTGAAGCAATGGATGCATGCATTCATTTATTTTTCTGCCAAACATCCAGAATTTCATCAGGTCATTAGCTATGAAATGGCACATCCCTCTACTAGAGCAGACTGGTTGTTAACACATGTTTTACAGCCTTTACAATCAGACCTTAAAAAACAGATTATTGCGCTTCAAACAGCTGGTCTAATAAAAAAAATGCCCATCGCTAATTTTGTTTCTATCATTATTGGGGCAGCTAATGTATTCTTTAATCAAGGCTATCAAATGAAAAAATTATATGGGGTGGATGTTTTTGAGGATGCAGCAATAATCCAACATATAGAAACCGTTACAACGCTCTTTTTAAATGGTATTTTAATTGAAAAAAATCAATCATCGTGATGAATATTTCTCCCCTCAAAAAATTGGTTTTCCTAGGACAATTCCTTGTCTTAGTATTGATTTTTTCCAATGTTACAGCGCAAACCCAACCCAACGTTATCCTAATAGTGGTAGATGATTTAGGTTGGAACGATGTCAGCTATCACGGAAGCGAGATCCAAACGCCCACCATTGATCGTCTAGCGAAAGAAGGTGTAGAATTAAACCGTTTTTATGTCCATCCCACTTGTTCGCCTACTCGCAGTTCTCTTATGACTGGGAAAGCGGCTTTGCGATTGGGGCATTTAAATCCATTGGGCAAAAATAATGTAAAAGGCTTGCCCTTATCTGAGAAGATACTGCCCCAATATTTCAAAGAAAATGGCTATCAAACCAACTTAGTAGGTAAATGGCATTTAGGTAGATTCAAAAAAGAATATTGGCCCAATAATCGAGGGTTCGACCATTTTTATGGTTATTTAACGGGAGGTATTGGGCATTATGACCATGTGCATGGTGGTGGCTTGGATTGGCAAAGAAATGGGAAAACCTTAAAAGAAGAAGGGTATTCCACTCATTTAATAACTGCCGAAGCTGTAAAATTAATCAAAGAAAAACCCAACAATCAACCGCTATTTTTAGAGGTTTGTTTTGCTGCACCTCATTTGCCGAATGAAGCACCTCCTGAAGCCATACGACCCTACCAAAATTTACCCAATAAAAACAGGCAATTGCACGCCGCGATGGTATCGGAAGTCGACAAAGGGATTCAACGGATATATGAGACCTTGGAACAGGAGGGTTTACTGGACAATTCGATTATCTGGTTTACGAGTGATAATGGCGGGCTAAATGCCTCGGCTTTTTCCCCACCAATGGAAAATGGTCTTAACCGCTTGATAAATCTGTTTGGTACGCCACTACCTTCTGAGTTTTTAGAATTTGCTAGAGTTAATTATGAAAATGGAGCAGCGGACAACCACCCGCTCAAAAGAGGAAAAGGAGCGATTTATGAAGGCGGTGTCAGAGTGCCTGCTTTTATTTATGCCCCGAACCGTTTAACAGCTCAAAAAATAGATAGTCGACTAACCATCAACGATATTTTACCCACTTTAGTAGGAGCAGTTGGTCTTAAAAATTTTAATCCTAGCAATTTGGACGGCGCCAATCAATGGCCTTTCTTAAGCCAACAAACCACACAAATTACCCCATCAAACCATATTGTACATGCACTTGATGCCGAGGCCTATTATTAGATAATCAGATAAAGAATTAATAATTCGCACGGTTGTTGAACTAGTTATATAAAAAATTATATGACTAAATTAGAAAGAAACAAATCGATTTATGAATGTCACAAGAAAGGTATGTCCCAAACAGAGATTGGCGAAATATTCTTTATTGGACAAAGTGCTGTTAGTCAGATAATTACAGCCATAAAAAATGGAGGTTTAGAAGAAGAAACAACAAAAACAGGCCCCAAATCAAGGCTAACGAATACAGAAAAAGAACAATTAAAATCACTTTTATTAGAATCACCAAAAGATTATGGTTTTTTCACATGGGATAAATGGAGTATAAAATCTTTGATTAAACAAGAATTTGAGGTCGATTACCACGAAAATTATATATGGTACTTAATGAAATGTATAAATTATACTTCTCAGAAACCGCAAGTGAAAGATTACCGAAAAGATGCTGAAAAAGTAGAGGTTTTCAAATCAAAAACGGCAGTTGATATAAAAAAAAGCCGAAGATGAAAATAGGCGAATAATTTTTCAAGATGAATCAGCAGTACGTTTACTACCTTGTATAGCAAAGACTTATGCGCCAAAAGGTGAAACGCCCGAATTAGAATGCGATTCAAAAAACAAAGCATTTGTTAGTATATCAGGAGGAATTTCACCTGATGGCTATTCTTATTTTGAAATCAGGGAAAGCGAAGGCTTTAAACAACTAGGACTTACTCGATTTATAGATAATGTAGTAGCGGATTGTAGAGATAAAATATCCATGATATGGGATAATGCGCCTGCTCATCATTCAAAAACAATGAAAGCCTATTTGATGAATCAAAATCAAGATAATCCGATTGTATGGTTAAGCAATATCCCACCATATAGCCCCGAATTTAACCCAATTGAACAAGTTTGGGGCTATTTGAAAAAGAAATTAGCCAATCAATTTGTAAAAACAACCAGCGAACTCAAAGAACTTGTCACAAAAACGCTAAATGAAATGAAAAATGACACGGAACTTATCAAGAGTTTTTTCAAACATCCAGACATGGCTTGTTATCAATTTTCTATCTGATTATCTAATAAGGGAGATTGGAAATTAATCATCTCAAACGATGGAGCAAAAGAACTCTATCAAATAACTAATGACCCAACTGAATCAAATAATGTAATTGCCCAAAATATTGCTATTGCAGATGAATTATTCGAAGCTTATCAAGCCTTTCCTCGTGGTAAAGTAGTAGATGATCCACTCTGGAAAGTCTTTTTAGATCCAGATAAATTTGGTGGGGCAATAGATCGCCTTCCTTATGCTAGTTTAGAGGGCGTCAATGCAGGACCTCTGCATCCTATTTATTATATGATTCCATTGTTTTTTATATCTATTATCGTATTAGTTTGGTGGCGAAGAAAACGAAAACAAATTACAATAGGTTAAATAAACAACCAATCATGACAAGATTTTCAAAATACTTAACCAGAAAAAATTCCCTAATGTCAAAAGAGCATGTGCTAATGCTCCTTAAAGGAGAGGAAATGGCAGCCAATTTAGTAATGCCAAGAAAAGACATCAATCAACTTTTCGATGATGGTTATTTAATAGGAGAAAACGGTTATCGGCAGTTAGCAGATGGTAGCATTTTTGTGTCCGTTTTAACGAAGATGCCAAAAGTGACTATCGAGATGATTGATTGGTGGTTTTGGTGGCATGCAAAAGAAGGCGTTCGCTATCAAATTTGGTATCCAGATATGCACTATGATATTGATGCAGACTTTCAAGGGTACTATAATGATAACACAAAATCCTATAGAGAACGATTACATTGTAGTTCCCATCTAGTGACCGAAGATATTGGCGTAGGAAAAGATAAAATACTGATTGATTTTATGCATCCGAGCAAATTTGGTTTTGATAAAAATAAGTTAAGTGATAAGGTCACCATTATTTGTGCAAGAGTAGGAACTCCAGACAAAGGTGTTTGGGCAACAGAGATGTGCCATTTTGTAAGAAAGGTAGAAAAAGGCGTTGAGATGCGTAGCCGTTTTTGGATTGGACATAAGATAGAAAGAATGGGTGGTTTTGCGCAAGGAGTTCTCAACACTATTCTAAATACTGCTTTCGTCAAGAAAAACCTATTGCCAAAAGGGTTGGGAAAAGCCATGTTTCATCATTGCGCTCAGGAGTATCATAATCTGGCAGATATTTTACCACAAGTTTATGTGGAAGAGCAGGTTAATCGTGTCGTTGAGTGATTACTAATTTCTTTTATAAAAAAATACAAAATGAATTTACCAAAACATTACCGTACAGTTCAACTATTACTCACCCTTGGCTGCTTAGAATTTTTTGGCCCAATGGTCAAAGATACAGGGGCTTCTCATCTAATGAACCCAGAATGGGTCGGTCATGCTAGAATTCATCTTGGCTGGTTATTGGGTTTTATGTTCTTTTCTGGCTTAGCCAATTTGTACCTGATATGGTTTAGAACCCCTAAAATGAAAGACAATTTGAAAGTGGTAGCACTTTGGCAGGGCGTGCATTTAGCGGGTTTTTGGAGTGCCTTGGCATTTGCGCCAATGTATGGAGGACAGTTAGTTGACCACCGTTACCATACCTATATTCTAGGTATTGAAGAAAATGCTTTTGTTTTTACTGTATTATCTATTGTACTGGCTATTGCTATTTATTTTTTAAGAAAGATAAAAGCGTAACCAGATGAAAAAAACGGAAGTACTTATCATAGGAGCAGGGCCATCAGGCATGGTAAGCGCACTATGCTTAGCAAAATTGGGCATTTCAACTATTATTGTAGAGCGTAATGCAGGTATATCTGAACACCCCAAAGCACATGAATTAAATACCCGTTCGATTGAGATATTAGAAGAATTGGGCGTAAGTAGCGAAAATTTAATCAAAGAAGCCGCTCCCTTTAGTGACGGCGCAAGAATTTTGTTTTGCCAAACGGTGAATGAGGAATATGGACGAATAGATTTGCATGCGGATGAAGAACGTCGAGCAAAGTATGAGCAGCATTTAAAATCCAAAACGCCTTATCTCAATCTTTCTCAAACTGAATTGGAAAAAATACTACTCCAAAAGGTAGTCGAAAATCCCTTGATTGAAATACTGTTTCAGCATCAATGGCAATCTTTAATACAGGATGAAATAAGTGTAAAAAATGAAGTATTAGACAGGCAACAAGAGACGACGAGTACCATTGAAAGTCAATATGTCTTAGCGGCAGACGGTGCAGGAAGTCGGTGTAGAAAGTTTGTTGATATTCCAGTTACAGGGCCAGATAAAATTCAAGATTTTGTTAGTGCTTATTTTGAAAATAATCTAAGAGATCATATCCAGATACCTGCCAAGTTATACTGGGTGTTAAACCCAGAGGCAGGGGGTACTTTTATCGCCCATCACATCGAAAAACGTTGGGTGTATATGCTGCCCATTTATTTGGATTATGAAAAAAAGGAAGCCTTTACCAAAGCACTTTTAGAAAAAAGAATTAAAAAAGCCTTAGGGAATGAAAATATAGATATTGATATAAAATCCATTAGTTATTGGAGAATGTCCGCACAAATTGCCCAAACCTTTAGAAAAAATCGAGTCTTATTGGTTGGAGATGCAGCACACCGTTTTCCACCAACAGGTGGTTTGGGGATGAATACGGGCATTGCAGATGCACATAATATTGCATGGAAATTACAGGCGGTTATCAATGGTTTAGCTGATGAAAAATTATTAGATACTTATCAACAAGAACGCAAACCCATAGCAGAACAAAATACCGAAGAAAGTTTGTTTAATTACCATAAAATCCTAGAAGTTATCGAAGCATTTGGGTTAGAAAGAGATGGTTTAGAACAATTAGCCAAACTTAAAAATACTGCACCTGCAAAATGGTTGCCTACTGCTTGGTTAGAAAAAATAATAGCTTTTGGTACTAAAAGGATTCGGAAAAAAATGGATAAATTCCATACCAATCCCACTTTAAAAGAAAAGGTATTAACCACAATTTCAGACCAAGTTGCTCATTTTGATCGGATTGGTTTAGACATCGGTTATGTTTATGAACAAGGGGCGATTATTCCCGATGATACGAACTTGGTTCTTCCAGTAGACAAAGTAACGCAATATATTCCTTCTACTCGGCCAGGAGCTCGATTTCCGCATGTAGATTTTCAGCGAAACACCTCCCCTACCTCTAGTCATGACTTATTGGATTATCGCGCATATACACTACTGCTTAGAGAAGAAGGTGAGCATTGGAAAACAACTTTAAAGCAATTTCCAACCGTCATTCAGCAAAAAATAAAAGTGGTTTGTATTGATCAATTAGGACTAGCTGAAACTGTATTCAAACCGCTCATTAATTTGTGTGCTATTGATGAAACAGGTGCTTTATTAATTCGACCAGATGGGCATGTGGCTTATCGCAAAAAGGAATTAATAGAAGGGGAATCAATTGATTTCAATCAACTTTTAGCGCAGTTATTTCTTAACGTAACTTAAACTTACATTATGAAAATTATTAAATATTTAGGTATTTTTTTAGGGCTATTACTGCTTATATCGTTTGCCTTTGGTTTGTACCTAAATCGAGATTTACCTCATGAGATTAAACCCGCCGCTTTTAATTGTTTATCACTTGACCAAGGGACTTTTACTGATTTTGACACCCTACCAAACACCATTTATGGCATTGGTTTAGCTTACGCCAAACACATCAACGAAACAGCGTCTGATTTTGACCCACAAGGCGACCCACCTGTTTTTATAAAAGCCAGTAATAGCATTAGCCAAAATGGAAGTACCGTCAAAATTCCTTCCCAAAAAACGATGCTTAATGCAATTGAGCAACTGGAACCAGGCATTAGCAAACAAGTGAATCAACAAGTCGATAATTTACCTGCTTTGCTGGATTATGAAGTAGAATTAGGCTTTGTGCTTTTAGAAGATATTCCCCTAGAAAATTTAAACAAAGCGCAATATGCTCCTAAAATTGGCTTTTTTATCGGCAATGATTTATCTGCCCGAAGTTTGGCCGTATTAGGAGAAGGAAAAGCCAATCGCTACGATTATTGGGGCATTTCCAAAAGTTTTTTAGGCTTTACACCCATTAGCGATAAAGTATGGATTCCGAATGAATTTAAAGCCAATAGCCTCCCTTGCCTTATGCTAGAAACGCTTGTCAATGGAGAAGTTCGACAACAGCAAATGACCAGCGATTTAATTTATACCCCTTTGCAAATGCTGCAAGCAATTCACCAAAAATATCCAAATAAACCATTGCAAAAAGGCGATATGGTGCTAACGGGTACGCCTGGTGGTGTGGCTCTATCTGCCCCTCGTTGGCTGGTGCGGTTAGGGGGGATTGTTGGACTAGATCGTTTTCAAAAATTGGGTAGTGTGTCCTCAGAAGAAAACATGGTTAAATTTTTAAAAAACGGTGACAAAGTGCTTGTTAAGGGAGAAGGATTGGGAAGTGTAGTCGTAGAAATTTTAGATTAAAACTATTTGGCTGTAACGTTTTGCATTGAAATGATAAGAAAAAGGAACAGATATACCTGAAATACTGCGTTAAATAGCTTGCAACACTTAACTCTTTTGTGGTTAAAAAAAATTAATTTTGGGGATTCATTTTTAACTTCCACTACATGCAATATACGATTTTAGAGACACTCAGTAATTTATTAGGTCAAGATAAAATTCTATCTGGTGAAGATTTAAAACAACGGTATCACCATATTTGGCATATGGACAAACCATTGAATGCCAAAGCCATCGCCTTGCCTACCACGACCGAAGAAGTCTCCACTATTTTAAAAGCTTGTCATGCCCAAAATCAATCGGTTATTGTATATGGAGGTTTAACAAATTTGGTAGGAAGTACAGAAACTAAAGGAGAAGAAGTCATCATTTCTATGGAACGAATGACGACAATTGAAGAAATAGATGTGCAAAGTCGGACTATGACGGTGCAAGCTGGAGTACTAATAGAGAATATACAAAATATAGCAAAAGCTGAAGATTTATTATTTCCCTTAAATTTTGGTGCAAAAGGAACAGCACAAATAGGAGGCGCCATATCCACTAATGCGGGCGGATTACAGGTATTTCGATTTGGGATGACCAGAAATTTAGTCTTAGGATTAGAAGTGGTTTTAGCCGATGGAGCGATTATTTCTTCTTTGAAGAAAATCATTAAGGATAATTCTGGTTATGATTTAAAACAACTATTCATCGGATCAGAAGGCACGTTAGGCGTTATTACGAAGGCTATTGTAAAACTAGTCGAGGCCCCTAAAAGCAGGAATAGCGCTTTTATAGCCTTTAATGAATACGATAAGGTCATCGCCTTTTTAAAATATATGGATAGTGCTTTAGCAGGTACTTTAAGCGGGTTTGAAGTGATCTGGAAAAACACTTATCAGGCCATGACTTCTCCACCTGCCGCCATGAAACCACCTCTCCCCTACGACTATAATTACTATGTTTTATTAGAAAGCTTGGGTAGTGACCAAGCACAAGACCAACAAAAACTACAAGTATTATTAGAAACCGCTTTGGAAAAGGGCTTGATTTTGGATGCTGCCATGGCGCACACCAAGTCGGATTTAGATTGGTTTTGGCAAATCAGAGAAGATGTGCATGTATTGGTTTCCCAATGTAATAATGACCAACATTTTGATATTAGTTTACCCATTCCTTTGATTGGAGACTTGGCTAATCAAATGCGGAAAAAAGTCCTTGCCCTACCCGAAGTGGAAAAAGTCTTTACTTTTGGACATATCGCAGATGGGAACATTCATTTCATTGTAGGCAAAAAGGAAGAAAGTCCAGCATTAATTAAAAAAATTAACGCTATTATTTATCTACCTTTACAGGCAATTGGTGGCTCCATTTCTGCTGAACATGGGATTGGTTTACACAAAAAGAAGTACCTTTCTATTTGTCGAACCCCTGCGGAATTACAGTTGATGAAAAACCTAAAGCAAATGATGGATCCAAAAGGTATTTTAAACCCAGGGAAAGTAATTGATTAAAAAAGAAGAGTAACTCTATTCGGGCAGGTTGAAAATTGCCCAAACAAGTATTTTCCTTGTTTATAAGAAAACCCCTAGAATAAGAGTATGTTTAAAAATTTTATTTCGTTTTATTTAAGATTTGAAACTACTTTCTTTATTTCCTAAAAATTGTTGTGATTGTTAAATTGTTTGATTGTTATTTACTAACAACAATTTGACAATCAAAATTTTAATAGAATGATAAACAATTCATTATCAGCAATATAAAAAATTTAAACATACTCTAAGTACTACAGCGTAACATAAATTTCCTAGTAGTTTGATCGGCTACTGCGCAGCCTCGCAAAAGGGATATCAAAAAATTATTGTTACAGAGTAGTACTCAAACAAATTTAATTTTTTAAATAAAATTTCAATATGGCATTACCTTCATTATTTGATAATTTAAGACTACCAGTTATTGGTTCTCCTTTGTTCATTATTTCAGGACCAGAATTGGTCATAGCTCAATGTAAGGCTGGAATAGTGGGGTCGTTTCCTGCCTTAAATGCAAGACCTCAAGCCCAATTAGATGAATGGATTCACCAGATTACAGAAGAATTAGCGGCTCATGATAGAGACAATCCCGATCAACCTGCTGCACCATTCGCTATCAATCAAATCGTTCATCGTAGTAATAATCGCTTGGAGAAAGATTTGGCAACTTGTGCAAAATGGAAGGTGCCATTAGTGATTACTTCACTTGGGGCAAGAGAAGATTTAAATGTAGCCGTACATGAGTGGGGCGGTATTGTGCTACATGATGTCATTAATGATCGGTACGCACATAAAGCAATAGAAAAAGGCGCAGATGGGCTAATTCCTGTAGCTGCTGGAGCAGGAGGACATGCAGGTACTATTTCGCCATTTGCCTTAATACAAGAAATTAGAGCTTGGTTCGATGGCCCTGTAGCCTTGTCTGGTTCCATAGCTTCTGGAGCCGCTATTCTGAGTGCGCAAGCTATGGGGGCTGATTTGGCTTATATAGGTAGTGCATTTATAGCAGCGAAAGAAGCTAGAGCTAGTGATGGCTATAAGCAAGGTATTGTGGATGGTAAAGCTGACGACATCGTTTATTCTAATTTATTTACAGGTGTCCATGGTAATTATTTAAAAAAATCAATAGAGAATGCAGGCTTAGATCCTGCTAATTTACCAGAAAGTGATCCTAGTAAAATGAATTTTGGTTCTGGTGGCAATACCGCAGCCAAAGCATGGAAAGATATCTGGGGTTGTGGTCAAGGTATTGGAAATATTAATAAAGTGGAATCTGCAGGTGATTTAGTAGCAAAGTTCCGTAAAGAGTATGATACAGCTGCTAAAAGAATGGCTAGTTTAGTATAAGTAGGCAGACAGCAATAACATCTCTTACATTCTTATTTTGTTATGACTCGGCTAGAGGCAAAAGGCGAAGGGCAAAAGGTACTTTCTGGAAAAATGGAACCGGGTACAGTCGCTTCTTATCCCTCCGAATCAACTGAGTTTAATTTTACTGTTGGGTTTGCTTATGTTTTTTGATTTGAAGTCAACTCCTTTTTTAATCAAGTGCTTAACTCGAAATATGGCTTTAGGAAAACTGTAATACCAGTCGGAAATTAAGGGATACAAAGGTCACTGAGAAGACACAGAGGGCTCAAAGATTCTCTGTGCTCTTTGTGTCTTCTTAGTGCGCTCGATGTTCTCTATGTTACCCAAAAATTAGCAAGATACCGATTTTGGAAGATTGTATCCATAGCCGTCAGGCTAAGAGTTGAATAATGTTCCATGATGTAGGCTTAGGAGGTATCCCTTTAAGTTTTCTAATATTCTTTTCTCCTCTCATTATCAACAACTTAGTGGTACTATGAATCCAACAAGCTAGCTTTTTTCCTCTTGTCAAAAGTCCATCCATTAAACCCATGAGTTTTTTTTATCAGTTTCGCCGCTTTCATTGGACTGAGTTCAAAATCATGCTCATCCCATAAAAATTGACCTATTTTATTATGAATATGGAGTGTAATTAAAATGGCAATCAGCTTTGAATAAATATAGCATTCAAACCTAAATATGCTCATTTTCTTTACTTTGTCAATTTTAAACACAGATTTCCATATCTTAAAAATCAATTCAATTTGCCAGCGCAGAGTGTAAATTAATCTAATAATTTCTGTAGCAAGTATGTCTTGTGGTGCATTCGTGATATACATATTGAAAAAGCACATGCTTTACGCTGTTCACTTATCGTTCTATCCTTATGCCTTGATTGATATTGTTCTAATTTTTTCAACCGCTGCACGGCTACCTCTTCAGGCACAGCTTGCATAATAAGTCTAGCCTTTAATTTTTTCTTTTTGAAACCAATATAAACCTCGGCTAACTCTTTGGTTTGACCTGCCGCCGGCAAATAATCTGCTATGTCAATACGCTCCATTTTTCCATTTTCATCTAGCATACTATATACTGCGTTGGTCTTAATACGGCTTAAAAAATAGGCATTCTCTTTATCTATTTTTATGAAATGCTTTAAATCAAAGTAGCCTAAATCTCTGATATATAAACAATTACGAATTATTACTTCATCCTTCCCTAATTTATAGGTATTATCGTTAGCCGAACCATCTGTCAAAAATATATCTGCAACTTCTCCATTGAGTAAGTTATAATTAAAATGCATCTTCAGAATTGCCTTTCCTCCATTTCCTTTGTAGCCTTCATAAAAAGTCGCTAATTGCTCTGGAATTTGAAAAGAGGTCGAATCTACTAATTGTATTTTTGAAAAGGGTAACTCTATATTCCTATCAAGAACTCCTTGATTAACTATCTGTAAAATTCGGCTAAAACAGGATTTTATGAAAGCAACAGAATAGGTTTTATACCTTTCATCCAACGATTGCTTTTTTATATTTAATCCGAAATGTTCCCCTAACCAATCGCAACTATCTGTCAAACTTCTCTCTTTCCCATCCGTTGAATCAAATACGTTCATCATTAAAAATGACTCGCCCGTTAGCTGGGTAGTACTACGCTGATTGAATTTACTTTCCTTAGCGATTTTGGCAATTTGTTTAGAATCAAAGCAGTTCTTCAATTCTTTTAGCAACTCTCTCTGATTGAACTTTTCTATTTGCATAAACTTTTTTATGCGTAATTTTACTATTTATGTTTCCTTAGCCTGACGGCTATAGAGGCAATCTTAAAACATCGGTATACTGCTAATATTTAGGTGTCTTGTTGGGATACTTAACATATCGGGTTTCTTTTAAGCGAACGGTTTGCTTTTGGGCGGACAATGTGACATACATATATGGGTAAAATCGAACAAAAACCATATTTGTTTCATAGCAAAATATAGACGTAGCATGTTATGGTTTTAGTCGAAATTTCGGCTTAAAACCATAACATTTCTGTGCCATTATATAATCCTAATGAATAGAAAATATTGGTTTGAATAACGACCATTATCGCCATAGAAAATTCGATACTCGGCATAGTATTTGCCTTTTATTAATGTGTTTTGACAATTTCTCCTAAGCTATGCTTAACAATTAACCATACCCCTAAGGACGCCAATTTAAACTGGTAGGATAGTTCCTAAATCACTATTGGTCTAATACGGGTAGGAATCAAGTAGGGGGAATGACAAATTCTCCTTTTTAATTTAAGGGAGTAGGAAATAAATAACCAACAAATACAATAATATTGATACCCCAGAAACAATTACGCTCCTTTTCTTTCTTATTAATCATGCTTTGGTACACCTCTACCTCTTGCCTTGCTCAATCCACTTGCCCCCTCTGTAATTGTGTAGGCATAGATTTAGGTCTTGGTGGCACAACTATAACTGATGTGCATGAATCTGGTGGCGTCATTTATGTGGCTAATCATAGCGGGCTGTCCATTTCTACAGATGGGGGAATGACTTTTGTTAATAAAACCAATGGTTTGGGGAATACTTTTGTCAATGGCGTCGAGGTAGTTGGTGGTGTCATCTATGCGGCTACTAATGGCGGGCTGTCCATTTCTATGGATGGAGGAATGACTTTTGTTAATAAAACCAATGGTTTGGGGAGTACTTTTGTCAATGGCGTCGAGGTAGTTGGTGGCGTCATCTATGCGGCTACTCAAGACGGGCTGTCCATTTCTACGGATGGGGGAATGACTTTTGTTAATCGGACCCCTGCCAATGGTTTGGGGACTAATATTATCAATGACGTCGAGGTAGTTGGTGGCGTCATCTATGCGGCTACTCAAGGCGGGCTGTCCATTTCTACGGATGGGGGAATGACTTTTGTTAATCGGACCTCTGCCAATGGTTTGGGGAGTACTATTGTCAATGGCGTCGAGATAGTTGGTGGCGTCATCTATGCGGCTAATCCTGTCGGGCTGTCCATTTCTATGGATGGAGGAATGACTTTTGTTAATAAAACCAATGGTTTGGGGAGTACTTTTGTCAATGATGTCGAGGTAGTTGGTGGCGTCATCTATGCGGCTACTCAAGGCGGGCTGTCCATTTCTACGGATGGGGGAATGACTTTTGTTAATAAAACTGTGGCTGACGGGTTATTTAGTCAATTTATTCGAGGCATTTTTATAAACAATAACATCGTTTATACTGCTCATACAATAGACGGAATAACCATTTGTGGTCTTGAGGCTCCCAATATTACGGGCAGGGATACGACTATTTGTAATGGACAATCTGTCGATTTAAGTACCTTAATTAATGGAACGCCTCTCCATACGTTAGAATACGGTAATGGTAACTTTGGTACTTATAATCTAGGGACGACGGCCAGTCAATCGCCTATGAATACCACTACTTTTTTTGTAAGAGATTCTAATACCACTACTAGGTGTGTTGATACGGCTAAAATTGTGGTTACTGTAGAAAACCAACCCCTTATTACTGCTAGAGATACCATGACGATGCTTGGTGAGCCTGTAGACTTAAGCAGTTTACTCAATGAGGGGGTCACCGGCAGTCTAGATTTTGGCTTTACGCTAGGAAATTATGGTCTAGCAAATCCTGTATCTGCACAAGACACCATGTATATCATTAGAGACTCAGTACAAAATGCAGTAGGTTGTGTAGATACGGCAAAAGTAACCATTACTACCCCTATTTCAAATAGTTCTTTAGTGGATAAAGACGGGGATGGACAAGCAGATATTGCCGACCCCTGTAATTGTTTTGACCCTGAAAATGTAGTGGTAGAAAATGGTTCGAATCGTTCGGTCACTTTCTTCCATGATTTTGTGACCATCACCAATGGGGGCGTTGGGCAAACTTGGGTGCTAGCTACCGTCAATTCGGGCGAAGTCCTAATGAATAATGGCAGCCCTATTCCTATGAATACTGCCTTGAATGACCTTGGGGGGGGCATTTATCGCCTCGACCTTTGGCATCGACCCGATATTGGATTTAATGCTACTTTCCGACGATTGAATGATAATGCGACCGAAACGGTAGGTAATAGTTGTGGTGGGAATGCTTGTATTACTATTCCGACTATGAGTGAATGGAGCTTACTGATTTTTGGTTTGCTAGTCTTGAATTTGGGCATTTTCTTTGTGCAGCGAAAGCAGCTAATTTGAAATACTTTTTTTTGTGAAAAATATAGAGGCGTGCATTTTTGTACGCCTTTTTTGTTGCTGGTCTGTTTAGTCTATGAAACATTTTTGACTTTTGTTCAATTTTACCCAACCCAGTAAAAAGAAAAAGGGAAACTAGCAGATAGCACCAAAGGCTTCATTTTTTTAAAACCCACCTATTTTTCCTACCTTTAGCCCATACCAACTTATCCCCCTAATTAAAAGTAAATTGGGATAAGAAAACCACTCAAAAAATACCATTTTCCGAAAAATGATTTAATAGCTAACGAATAAATAACCAACTTATGAAGCCCACCACCTATTTAATTTTAGCCTGTCTAGCATTCTCATTTCTATGTTCGGCACAAAATAAACAGGCAACGCCCAAAATATCCCAAAAGTTATATGAGTCAATGGAGTACCGCAACATTGGCCCATTTCGAGGAGGAAGGTCAACGACGGTCACAGGCATTCCGAATGATATTTTCACCTATTATATGGGTGCCACAGGTGGCGGCGTATGGAAAACGACCGATGGCGGGAATACTTGGGATAATATTTCAGATGGTTATTTCAATACGACGGGTATCGGAGATATTACGGTCGCACCATCTGACCCCAATATCATCTATGTTGGTACAGGGGAGTCGCCTGTTCGAGGGGTAAAGACTTCTCATGGAGATGGGTTGTACAAATCTATGGATGCGGGTAAGACTTGGAAGCATTTGGGCTTGGAAAAGACCAGACATATAAGTGATGTATATGTACACCCGAAGAACCCCGATAAGGTCTATGTTGCCGCTCAAGGCAATCCTTGGGGACCTAACGAAGAAAGGGGGGTATATTTGTCAGAAGATGGTGGCAAGACTTTTGAAAAAATTCTTTATGTCAATGAAAATTCGGGCATTGTTGATATGACCGTTGACCCTAATAACCCCAATTTTATGATGGTCGCTTCTTGGGAATTTTGGCGGAAGCCTTGGGTGGTCAATAGTGGCGGCCCCGGTAGTCGTATTTATAAGACGACCGATGGGGGCAAAAATTGGAAAGAAATAAAAAAAGGGTTACCTGAATTGAAAGGAAAAATGGGGATTTCCATATCACCAGCCAATCCGAATATCGTCTATATCGCCATTGATGCTTTGGGCGAAAAAGCGGGGGTTTATCGCTCCGAAAATGCGGGGGAAAGTTTCAAACAAACCACCAATGATGCGACGACTTACGCTCGGTCTTGGTACTACATGCACATTATCGCCGACCCTAAGGATGAAGATGAGGTTTGGGTGATGAATAGTTTTGCGATGAAATCAATAGATG
Organism: Saprospiraceae bacterium; assembly: GCA_965277445.1. Lineage (GTDB taxonomy): Bacteria > Bacteroidota > Bacteroidia > Chitinophagales > Saprospiraceae > JAFMDF01. Next base: position 3,829,876 of record CBDICY010000013.1, read on the forward strand.
GGGGCAAAACCTTTAAAGGCATAAAAGGCAGCCATGTTGACCATCACGACTTATGGATCAATCCGAATAATAGTAACTATATGGTAAATGCCAACGATGGTGGCGGTTCAGTGACTTTTAATGGCGGAGACACTTGGTCCACGATGCACAATCAACCTACGGGTCAGTTTTATCGAGTCATTACAGATAATGGGCATCCTTATCGGATCTATTCAGGTCAGCAAGATAACAGCAGTATCGTCATTGATAGCCGAGTAATGGATAATGGCATAGGCGAAATGCATTGGGATGTGATTCGTGCGGGAGAATCGTCCACAGTTGGGGTGGACCCTAATAATCCGAGATTTGTTTATTCCACCTATTTTGCCAGTAATTTTATTGAATGGGACCGAGATATTGACAATACCCGTATGGTGATGCCCTATCCTACCAGAGTGACGGGAGAACAGCCAAAAAACTTAAAATATCGAGCCAATTGGAATGGTCCCGTCTTTGTTTCTATTCACAATCCGAATACCATTTATTATGGCTCGCAGTACGTCATGAAATCTACTGACCGTGGCGTAACTTGGGAAGTATTAAGTGAAGATTTAACTCGAAATAATAAAGCGCATCAAGGAAAAGGCGGGCAACCAATTAGTAACGAACAAATAACTGCGGAGAGCTATAATAACCTTTTTAACATAGAGGAATCGCCCCTAAAAGCAGGCGTTATTTGGGTGGGGTCTGACGATGGATTGGTGCATGTTACCCAAGATGGCGGACAAACATGGACAAATGTAACGCCAAAAGGACTAAAGGAAAGTATCATCAATGTGGTCGAACCTTCGCCCCATGACCCTGCAACGGCATATATTGCGGTTACAGGCTATAAGCTGAACGACTTCACGCCTTATATTTTTAAAACAAATGACTACGGTGCTTCTTGGAAAAAAATAGTGAAGGGCATTCCTGGTGATACCTTTGCCAGAAGCGTACGGGAAGACCCAGACAGAAAAGGACTGCTATACGCTGGGACAGAAACGGGTGTCTTTGTGTCTTTTAATGATGGGGAATTTTGGTTGCCTTTACAGAATAACCTACCAGAAGTCCCCATTACGGATTTACGAGTCCAACGCAAAGATTTGGTGGTCGCAACGCAAGGAAGAGCCCTTTGGATATTGGATGATTTGACTCCTTTGCATCAAATTTCAACTGAAGTTGCCAAGGCCGATTACCATTTGTTTAAACCAAGAGCCACCAATACCGAGCTTTCTGTCGCCTATAGTATTGATGGAGGATATGGTAAAAATCCGCCAAAAGGGGTACAAATTCATTATGTGCTAAATAAAGAAGTGCCAACAAATACTCCAATGTCCATTGAAATTATGGATAATAACGGAGAAGTGATTCATTCAGAATTCACCAATACAGATCGAACTGGATGTGCCGTGGCTATAAAACCTCAATTAAAAAAGGCAATTGGGACGCATCGGTATCAATGGAACATGAAAATTGGGCTGTTCGATTGTTTGAAAGAATTAGCAACCACTAATAGGGATTTAACGGCCTATAATGCCGCTCCTGGCAATTACAAAGTTCGTTTTACGGTAGGTGATTTCCAGCAAACGCAAGATTTTGACATCAATATTGACCCTCGCATTGCTAAAAATATTGATAAAGCAGCAGCTGCATATAAAGAACGAGACAATATCTCCAAATCTATTTATGCAGGTGCTATCGAAATGGCAAAAGAAGTGAGAAACCTACAGAAAATTAAACAGCAGTTAGATTTCATCTTGGACGTTTCAACTGATGAGCAAATTCAAAAGCAGGGGATACTCCTTAATCAAACCATTGATGATTGGATGGCCAACATTTTACAAAAAGAAATGCGGACTTTTCAGAGTAATTATATGTTTGAAGCGAGATTATTGATAAAATTCAAAGACTTTTTGAATCGTATTGGAAAAGGAAATTTACCTGTTACTAAAGGAACTAAAGAGGTCGCTGCCGATTATTTAGAACAATGGCGTACTTTGAAATCTAGTTTGCAAACCATCAAGGACAATGAGGTATCGATCTATAATGACCTTTTGAAAACTGCTGAGTTACCAGCACTATATTGGCCATAATTTATAGTCATTAAGGGTGTAGTATACTTTTAGAAAAAAACCGCTTGTGTGTTGAATCATAAGCGGCTTTTTTATTTTGGCGACGCTCATTGGCGCGATAAACAGCTTCAATGTTGGAAGATTGCATCTTCCAATCAATATCTTACACGTTTTTACCGTGTCTAACAAAAATTTACTTAAGCAAGAAACGATAACATCATGGAAAATAATAATTTTAAGAGTGTAGCAGGTAATTGGTTGACGCCTCCCGATTTTTATAGGGCTAAATCCGATTGCCTTTTGGCGACAATATTAATAGCCGGCTTAGTATCAATTAAACTACTATACATCTTGAACATATCGAACATAACATCTGTTTTCAGTCAAGATAAGAAACGCGCCTTGAACCTGGTATTCATCCCCACTTCTGGTATAAAATTTGTAAATTTTGAAATCCCATGCCGCAGGGTGTCCTCCATTCTGGTCTCCATTAGAATATTGAGTCCAGTATGAACCAAATTCATTAATGTCACCAAATCCAATATTTCCATCAGAGGTACCGCAAATACCTCCAAACTTTAGATTTAATCCCGAACCTCCATCTATAGTAATTCCTTTAGCTCCATACTTTCTAAATAAACCATCATACTCAGTTTGTGTTGGTATATGCCACCCATCTGGCGCCAAACTCTTGGCTTCATTTCCATCATACATTCGACCGTATTTACTACCATTACTCTCCTTATGCTCATAACAGACAGAATTAGGAGACTTGTAATTATAATTCTTTGTCATCCATTTTTTGCCATCGCTCATGATTTTCCACGGGTAAATCTGACCATCGCGTGGGTCTGTAAAAGTGCCAGTATCACCAATTGCCATAATAATTTTTTTTATTGAGTTAATTAAATATTTTGTAGAAATAAGAATTCTAAGCTCCTTTTCTGCGCACAATTTAAATTAATAATATTAAAAAATTACATTTTTACCTATTGTCTGCTAAAATGGCTAGTATTTATTTTAATAGAATGATAAACAATCCTTGACACATTGCTAAATCGAACAGGATGGTTGATTTTCAAAAGGTAACAGAGACTGTATCAAAAGACCCGTTTTGAAAAAATCCACCATTAAAAGTTCTGATTTTTCAAATTGCACAGAATTCCCCTCCTTTGGAGGCAGGGCTGTTAAGTTCTGTTTCACAAGAGGGAGAAATATCGTGCAAAACCTCAAATTTTGTGCAAAAAATAAATGCTTTAAAATTTGCAAAACAGAACTTAACAGCCCTCCCTTTGGAGGGGGTTAGGGGGAGGGTTTTGAAATATTATTCGGCTAAAAAATATTTGCCGAATGTTTTGATACAACCCCATCTAATAATCAGGGTACATTACTGCGGATAATAATCAGGTACCTCCAGCCCAGGAAAAATAATCCGAAAAGTCTCTGCTCCTGCAAAATTGGGCGCTAATAATCTTTCTCTATGGAATTCCCCACTTGCACCCGCATATTTCCCAGTCCCTCCTAAAATAGCACCCGTGAATTTTTGACCTTTAACACCCCATTCAAAAAACATAATGCCGTGGATGGTATCCGTAACCGGTTCTCGCCAATCATTATTATCCCGACAATCTTTGGAGCGAAAAGCAAAAGTAGCGGTTTGTTCCAAAATAATTTTTCTATCCAATTTATCACATTCTCGAACACTTGCTAGGTAAGCCTCAATTCTTTCTTTGCTTGATTTTTGAGGAATAATTTTTCGGTCTAAACTCGACGCAATAAAATCTTTGGAAACATTCGTCAAAAAGCGGTTAACCGCTGTAAAGTTGCCAATAATTCTTTCTGGATGAGCAGGCACAAAAGTTTCATCGTCGATGTATTTTAAACCGCCAGAAGTTTTAGCAATAAAATCAGGGTCATTCGGATCTAAAGTCAATGGGTTGATACAGCATTTACTTTCATCAATCGTCCCTGCGGAGTGCATCGGTCCACCTCCATGCAACATCATTCCGTTTACAGGTAAGTTACTCCCTACGTAAGACAACATAGATCTTGGGATAAGGGAAGAAATTAGGGGTAGTCTTGCTAAAATGGCTCTACGTTTGATGCCCGACATGGCCCAGCGTAATTCTCTAGTTTGATTTTGTGCCATTTTGGTACCGTCGGATATGGTCTCTACTACTAACATAAGTTTATGGTTTGATTGTCTGATGGTCAAATTGCCTGATGGCTTGATGGTTTACGCCACGTGCGTCAACCATCAAACAGTCAAACAATCAAGCCATCTTTTTAGGGCGACAGGTAAAAGATTGATAACTCTTAGAGGTCAGAAGTCAGACCATGAGGAATGATAATTCCGACCCCGAAGGGATGGGTAGCTAAATTTTTCTGTCAGAAGTCAGATTGGATACAAGTAAACTATTGATTATCAGGATTTTAATTCTGAATTATCTGACATCTGACTTCTTTTCAAATTATCAATTTTCTTTCTGACGCTCTATTGATTAATAAACAATTGAGCAATAAGCCCCAATAGGAGCAATAAAAAAGCTACATATACCGCTAAACTCCCTAAATTAAGCACAGAAGTTGTAGGAAAAGCAATCGTTTTTTCCATAGCAGCTATTTTGTAATTATGAAACTGTTTGAAACTAGGATCTGTAGACATTTTCATCATCACCCGCATGCTTCGATAGCGAACAATTGCACCTGAAGTCCATTCATCCGCATTGGTAACCCCCCATCTTTCTACTGCGTCAAACACCGCATTTCCGCTATAAATTGGATAACTACCATGCCTTAATAGAAAGGAAAAAACGTGCTTGGTATAGGTGTCTAATATTGCCGCGGAAGTCTCCCCTACTTTTTTGCCATTGATTAATTGCGGCGTGTCGTAAAGTTTAATGGCATTGACCATGTATTTGGCTTGTCCGTCATCACTTTCCATTAAAGCTTTTATCCTTTTGGTGTCTTTTTCTGGATTTAAAGCTTGGTATTTATTGACGAATATTGCTATTTCATCGGGTGTCAAAGGCCCTTCAAATGCGCCATGCCAAATAGAAAATAGTAAGTAAAGGAGGCATACTAAACTCCAATTAATGAGGGTTAATTTTTTTTTCAAAATTTGTAGGATTGTTGAGATTGTTAAGATTGTTAAAATTGTTTGATTGTTGAGATTGTATGTTTGTTTCACATACGCCAACAATCATACAATCAAGCCATCAAACAATCACCTTTGTAAACGCTTTCAACACATTTGTCACCGACTCCACGGAAGTAATATTCCCCACCCCTTTTCCAGCTTGCCAAAATTTCACACTATCGTCAAAAGCCGCTTTGTTATACCTTTTTAATCCTCGACTCATCAAATACATTCGAGCGTATTTTTTCAATTTCTTTTTTGTCAACATATAACTGATAATAGGTCCTGTACGCAAACCACCTTTCATAATATCATCGGTCTTAATCATAGAGGAATTATTCCCAGCAATTTTATTGGTCCAAACAATATCATCCTCTGTAGAATCGACAATGGCTTGTTTATAGCCATCGGTGACCTTACATTCGTGGGTGGCTAAAAACCGTGTCCCTAATTGCACCCCAGCATAGCCCATATCTAGTGCTTTTTGAAAATCAGTAGCATTACCGATACCTCCTGCACAAATTAACGGAATACCAATATCATGCAATTCCTCCATAAATTTTTCGGCAGACTGAATACCTGTCTGTCCCCCACCCCGCCAATTGATGCAATTGATACCGTCTACTCCTGTATCTCGCATCGCTAAAGCCACTTTTTTATTGGGCACATCGTGATAGACCTTGATACCATTTTGGTGCGCAATTTTCACAATTTCTGTAGGTTTCCCCAAAGAAGTCAAAAAGTATTTAACGCCTTCTTCAATGGAAATCTCCATCCATTCTTTCATCTGGTCGTGGTATTTTTGATTCGCGCCACCGAAGATGGTAAAATTGACGCCAAAAGGCTTTTTTGTCAATTTTTTAATGAGTTGTAATCCTTCTCGGAAATCATGCCCATATAAGGAAGTCAAAGCAACGGGTTGGACGACGCCAAAACCACCTGCTTCCGAAACAGCAGCGATTAATTCTGGATTAGAACCAGGGTACATTGGGCCACATACGATTGGCACTTCTGCACCGGTGTCTTTTAAAAATTGTTGTGTTGTATTTTTCATGTTTTATTTTTTAACTGTAGCTTAGACCTCTGGTCTGAGTAGCAGATGTTATTACCAAGCTACTCAGACCAGAGGTCTAAGCTACAGTTATTTAACAATAAACAAATCCCCATCATTCGCAAAAACAATAGGCCCATCATAACCACTTAATTCCTTTTTATATAAATTTTTAACTACTCTAAAATCGGGAGCAGGGGCAAAATGATGAAGGATTAATTTTTTGACCTTCGCTTTTGCAGCTATTTCCGCTACTTCCGATGGAGGGGTATGATAATCTTGAATATCGTGAATAATTTTAGCATTTCTAGTTAAGCCTTGTGCGCTTATAACAGATTCCATTTCTTTTAATAAAGAATTAAGAATAATCTCATGTAATAACAAATCTGCATTCTGTGCCATTTCCATTACCAAATCATTCTTTTTAGTATCACCGCTGATGACCACTTTTTTGCCTTTATATTCAATGGCATAACCAACTGCTGGTTCAATGGGTTCGTGGTCCACATCAAAAGCGGTGATTGTAATCCCATCTTGTTGATAAACTACCTCCTTGCCACCTTGCACATTTTTAAATTCATGTGGAATGGCACAGGCTTTCGATATATCCATGATTTGCGTCCCGTGATGGTCAACTCGGTGTTTATTTTCTAAATGCAAATAACCTTTAATAGATTGGTTAATGCTGTCGGTTCCATCAGGTCCATACAAATGCAAATCATTGGTTCGTCCTAATAACCAAGTACGACTAACCATACTTGATAAATCCATAAAGTGGTCAGAATGCCAATGGGTAATAAAAATACCTTCTAGCTTGTTAAGTGGCAACCCCATATTTTCTGCTCGTCTAACAACCCCATCTCCGACATCGAACATAAAAAAATGTCCATTGACGATGACGGCTGTTCCCGTTTGCACCCGTTCACCAGGCAAAGGAGCAGATGTCCCAACCGTATAAACATAAATGCTTTCATCGTCTTGTAATAATTGATTATTTTTTTCTACTTGAGCTATTTGTCTTTTGAGTTGCTGTTGTAGCATCATGGGCACTAATTTCTCAGGAAAGAAAGTAGTGACAATCCAGCCTATGAGTAGTAACAAACCTATTAATAGAAGTGCGTAACGGAATATTTTTTTCATGTTGTTTTGATATAATAAACTTAATTCTGAATGATAAATTTTGAATTTTAAATGAGGTTAACTCATTGATTATCAGTATTCAAATATTGTCTAGATAATCGTCAAAAAAAGTAATAATCAAATGAGAAGTCAGAGGTCAGACCGTTTACTACATAAACTGTCAGAAGTCAGATTCTTTAGGTTCAAAATTCTGATAATCAGATATTTATACGAATTTAATCTGACTTCTGACAGAAAAATTTATTTTTCGATCTGACTTCTGACCTCTAAGGATTATCAATCTTTTAGCTGACGCTCTATCATATGGTTTATTTTAGAATAACCACTAATAAAGTAAGCTAACTAGCTAATTTTTTCTATAATTTGCTTTCTATTTTTTGATAAGTTTGTAACACAACTCTCTTAGTTGTGCCTGCTAATGATAAAATCACAACTCAGAGAGTTGTGTTACTTTTCTACGTCTCCTTCTCCATACAAAAAAGCCAATTAATACCACAAAAAATCCCATCACCCAAGGTCGAACGGCTCCAAAAATAATAGCCCGAACCTTATTGGTTAATTCTGCCTGCGCCTCATATTGCGTACCCATTTCCAAAACGCCCATTTTTTCGGTATAAACTGTATATTCCTTTATCATTTCTGCAAATAATTTAGGCTGCGATTGCGCTAAATCTTTGGTTTCCCCTGGGTCATTTTTTAGGTTATATAGCCGCCATTTAAAATCCCCTAATGGTTTGGCATTTCTAGTGATTTTGTAATCCCCTTTAAATAGCGCACTATGTCCAGCTGCCTCTACGCCAATTGGTTCATTTGCTTGATAAACTCGAACGGTATCATTTTGAATAGTTGGTAATAAACTCTTGCCCGTCATTGGAACAAGCATCGTTTTTTCGGGAATACCAGCTAATGATAAAATAGTAGGCGCTACATCTGTTACAAAAGAAAAAGCAGACCGTTTTTGTGCTTTAGGAATAGTCCCTCCCGAAATAATCAAGGGTACTCTCAAACCACCTTCTCCTGCATAAAATTTAAAAAAGGAAGAAGGACCAGCTGCTGCACTTGCCATTTCAGGACCGATAAAACCATAATAACCAGGTCCACCTAAACGATTTTGGTCCCGATGATAACCGACCCATTTCATCCACATATCTGCACGACTATCTCTAACCACACTCCCTTCTGGTCCATTATCGGAAGTAATCAGGAATACGGTATTCTCATATAATCCTTTATTTTTTAGGTAGGTAATGTAACGTCCAATGTGATAATCCATCGCCTCCAGCATGGCGGCATTAACTGCCATATCATTGGCAGCTATTTGTTGTTCTTCGGAGCTAAGGTTGTCCCATTCTTGTAGTTCGGGACGCATCTCTCCTAAGATGGCATCTTTTTGAATAATACCTAATTGTTTCGCTTTTTCAAAACGTTGTTGCTTTAATTTATCCCACCCATCTTTATAAACACCTTTGTATTTTTTAACAAATTCGGCTGGGGCTTGTACAGGAATATGAATGGCTTGAAAGGGTAAATAACTAAAAAACGGTTGGTCTTTATCGGGTTCTTCTTCCATAAATTCCATCATTTTATCCACTAGAAATTCCGAAGAATAAAAATTATCTGGTAACTTTTCTAGAGGTTCACCATCCGCAAACCAAGGAGCATTTCCTTTAAAAGGCAAATACCCTTTTATATCATAATTGTCTCCGCCTGATGCGCCTAAAACAAAACTACGGTCAAATCCTCGTCTAGTTGGTAAGGTATAAGAAGTATTGCCTAAGTGCCATTTTCCAGCAATGTAAGTATTATAACCATTGGCTTTCAACCTAGATGCGACTGTTTCTACTCTAGTATTCAAAATTCCATCGTAATTAGGATGGGCGGTATGTTCTGGTGCTAAAAAAACGGGTAAGTTTGGAACGCCTGCTAGGTGACTGTCACATCCTGTCAGTAGCATCGCTCTAGCAGGTGCACACATAAGGGTACTATGGTGATTGGTAAACATCGTGCCTTGACTCGCTAAATAGTCGATATTTGGGGTGTACGCTTCTCCTCCGTAAGCACCAAAATCTTGTAGTGCGGCGTCGTCTACTAGGATTAGGACAAAATTGGGGCTACCGTAGCTTAGACCTCTGGTCTGAGTAGCCTGAGCAGTCAACAACGTAAAAGCAAATGAAGCAAAATAAATAAGAAAAAAAGTCCATCTCTTTCTTAAAGAAGTCATCATGTTAGCGATTAATTTTTTTCGTAGTTTTTTCTGTAGCTTAGACCTCTGGTCTGAGTAGTCCCAGAGCGTACTATTCTACTCAGACCAGAGGTCTAAGCTACTTTACTACGGTTCATCCACAAATTTCAGAAAATCAGGATGAATATAATTGTGTTTATAGTCTTTCCAATGTTTAACAATTCCAGCATCTACTGCATTATTTAAAGTATAATTAATTCGATATTTTAATTCGGCTCTATCCCTAACCATTCTATCAAAGCTCTCAATTTGCCAAAATGATTCGCCTGTTCTATTAAGTATTTTATTAGCTAATCTTCCAGAAAAATTTTTAATGGATTTCATAATTAAGGATAACCCTCTATCTAATTTGTAAAAAACAAAATGGACATGATTGGACATAATAGTAGAACAAATAACTTTATATCGGTTTCCGTCAAAATGAAAAAGCGCATCTGACCATATTTTTGCTATTTCGTCCTCTTTTAACCAATGTGGTCCAGTTGTACTTTCGTCTAATAGTTTATCAAATTTGCCAAAATATAAATTAAAGCATTTGTAAAGTTCTTTTTTTAAGGCGTCTTCTGTTAATCCTTTTCCCCGCAATAATCGTTCTTCCGCCTTTTTTCTTTCTTTTAGTTCTTCAATTTTGGCTCTTGGCAAACTTCCGTATAAACGCACCGTCATAAATAATACCGCATTTTCTGGTTGCCAATGTGGTAAGTTTCTACCGTAGTAGCCTCCCTCTTTGGGTTGTAGTTTTCTAGACATAGTATGGCATTTTTGTTTTCTGTAGCTTAGACCTCTGGTCTGAGTAGTTAGTATTTTTGTTTATGAAAAAAATAATCCCTCAATATATTAATTTGGATGTAAATATTTAATTTTTTCATTGTTTTATCCTTTACTCAGGCTACTCAGACCAGAGGTCTAAGCTACTTATTAGTCTAACACTTCTTTACCAGAATTCTCCAAAATAATAGCCATCATTTGTTGTGCTGTTTCATATCCACTATTTTGGTTCTGTCCGGTAACAAATCGGCGTTCTTCATCCACCACCGTTATATGTGCAAAAAAGTCTCTGAAAGCTGTATTACTTTTAAAATTCACGCCCAATTTTCGCAATTCAGATTCTGGATGTTGTGGCGTAAGCGTAATGCCTAACTCTTTAATTTGTTTGTCGGTCACCCCTGTCATCGTTCTGCCTGTTATCAAATAATTATCTAGGGTGTCCTTGGCTTGTATGAATCCTAGGGCACCATGACAAACACTTCCAATAATAGGGGTTTGCGCATAATACGCCTCGCTGATTTTTTCGCCTAATACTTTGGAATAGCCCAAATCATAAGCAGCTCCCCATCCACCAGCCATCATAATAGCATCGTATTTCGTAAAATCAACTTCATCAATTTTTAGCGAATTGTTTACTTTTTCTTGAAAGGCTTTATCTTCCAAAAATCGCTCATCTTCTGGTGTTTTAAGCATAAAGATAAGCGTCTGTGGGTCAACTGGAATTTTTCCACCTTTGATACTGGCTACATCTACTTCCATACCTGCATCCAAAAACTCATAATAAGGGACGGTCATTTCAGATGCCATCACGCCTGTTGGATTCCCAGTTGTCTCCCCTGGCGCATTTAATACGCTATGACTAGTGGTGATAACCAATGCTTTTTTACCTTTTAGGTCATATTCTTTGGCATCTGCATAGGTGGCGTGCAAGCCTGCTTTGTGTAAAATTGTAGGCATGGCAAACCTTACAAAAAGTGCTAAAGAAACAAGAACAATTAGGGCTATTTTTAGTATTTTTTTCATGCTATTTTTTTAAGATTGGTAAATCTTTTGGAATACTCATTTTAACTGCTAGATATGCCTTGAAATTAGGAAATTAGACAATAAAAAAGATAGATTTAGTTTTTTATTATTGTATTTTCAACGAATAGTGGGATTCTTTCAACGAATGGTGAGTAGCTGCTAAAAGATGTTAAAATCTTCTACACCCCCAACATTAAATCAAACTAAAAAAATATGTAATAAAGCCGCCATCAAAGCCATTACCAAACCCACCGTCAAAGGAAACCCACCCAATTGAAACCAAGGGTCCACAGGATAAGCAATACTTTTACTTAAAGCAGCAAATTTAAAATCATGCTTTTCATGAAATTCAGGAGTAATTAAAATCTCCATAAAATCTCGCCGACTGCGAAAGCGATTAATACCAGAAATTTGCCATTCTTCCGCATTTTTAATGCCAATTACATCAACTGATTTCCCCGCTACCCTGCCCTGAAATATCCCAATTCCCGCCCGTTTTAACATCGCTTTCATAAAGGATTTATGGTAAGTAATTAATGTTTTCAGGGAACTATCTCCTTCTTTTACCCCCTCAATTAAATCGGGCGTCTTTTTCAAAGAAATACTATTCACCATCACAAAACTTTTGCCTGTATCGTTTTCTAAGAATTGACGCAAATCTTTCAATCCTTCTGCACTATTATTATCGAATTTACTTAGTTCTTTTAGATAATAGTCTATTTCTGATTTGGATAAGGGCTTGCGAAAACCTACGTACCAGAGCCAGAAGATGGCATATAGTAGTAAGGCGGTTGTCCAGATGATGAATGGTGTCATTTTTTTTCAATTTTCAATTCGCAATTTTCAATTTAAAATTTTCAAAAAGGAACTTAATTGAAATTAATTCCTTTCTGGTCAAATTCAACTTTCAGCACCTACTTGATTGGCAAGGATTCGTAGAGCAGTTTGAAAATTGAAAATTACCTAAACAGGATTTTTCTCAATAAATTTATGCACCCTATCCGCCATCACTTCTCCAATATCTTCCTGAATAAAGTGATTGGCATTGTCAAATTGCTCATGAGCTTGTCCTTTTGCGCCAGGAACAGCATTAACCCATTTTTCTTGAATTTTTGGACGACCTAATAAATTATCCTGTAAACCAATGAAAGAAATAAAGGGCTTTTCAAATTTTTTCAAACCTTCCCATGCACCTAACTGCTGTCCAACTAGACCTACATTCATAGAGGGTAAGGTTCGAGGACCTGCCATATAAATAAACGAAGGGAAAGGCGCATCGTAAGCCGCCATTTCTGCCTTGGTCAAATTATTTTCCGTTGACTGCTGCATAATAGCACCAATAAAACTTTTAGTATGCTGCAAACAAAATAAAATCCATGCTTGAAACATATCGGGCATTCCTTTCAACCAATATTTTGCAATATCTCTAAAGGTATCTACTTTCGGATTGACCACAACTGGATTAGGGATATAAAAAGGATTCGTTTCTTCTGTCAACAAGGGTAAATCGCCATTGGCTAACACTAAACGTGCAAATAAATCTGGATTTTCACCGACCAATCGAGTTCCTATCAAACTGCCCCAATCTTGTACAAAAGCGGTGATATTTGTTAAGTCCAATTTTTGGATAAGGGTCAGCATCATTTCACAATGCCTATCATAATAATGAAAAGCCTCTTTAATGGGTTTGTCAGATTTACCCATGCCCATCATATCTGGCGCAATACAGCGATAACCTTTTAGAACTAATTCCTTTATCATTTTTCGATATAGAAAAGACCAAACGGGTTGACCGTGTAATAGTAAAATAATTTGTCCATCCTTTGGTCCTTCATCTAAATAATGCATGCGCATCCCCTCAATTTCTACATAATTAGGTTTAAAATCGTAGCCCGGTAAGTTTTCAAAACGTTCGTCTGGAGTTCGGACATATTCGATGCCTTCCGCTGTTTTATGAATAGTTACCGTTTCGTCCCAGAACACTTCTTTCGGGTAAGGGGCTACTTCTTGTATTCGTCTGACCCCACCCTTTTCAAAATCAATTTGAATGGGAGATGGTACTAGGGAACTGGCTGCTTTTTTTATATTTTTAAATACGCTCATTGGTTAATTTTGAATGAGAAATTTTGAATTTAGAATCTATACAAAAGCTAAAATTTTAATAGATGGGCTAAATTAGGTTTTAAAACCTAAAAATAAAAATATTAGAATGATTTTTTTTGTAATTTTGAAAAATAATGGGTTTCCAATTAAGCTTTGATGGAATAATTGCTATTGGATTTTGCCCCATTCAAAATTTCTACCTGTCGGCAGACAGGCTTCATTCAAAATTCAAAATTAGAAAAGTGAAAAAGACACAAGAAAAGATTTTAAAAAATGCCATCCAATTATTTAATAAAAAAGGGGTGAGTAATGTCCGATTACAAGATATTGCCAAAAAAGCAGGTATTAGTGCAGGGAATTTATCTTACCATTATAAATTGAAGAAAGATTTGATTGAAGGCGTACTAGAATATATGGCTCAAACGGGTAAGGAGATGAGTAGTCAAAACATGGCGTTTGTAGAGAAGAATGAATATACAGCGGTTACTAGAAATTATATCAGTTTTCAAATTAGTCATCGATTTTTTTATAGGGATATTTTAGAAATTTGCAGTTTTGTCCCAACCGCTAAAGAACTGTTTGAAAAACACATAGAACAAGTCATCAATTTCGCCAAAAATGGCATGTACTTAGCCATTGGTAAAGGTTTTATTAAACCCGAACCGCATGAAGGACATTATCATTTCTTTGCCAAAAATATGTGGGCTATTTTAAATTCTTGGCTAATAGAGCGAGAAGTTTTAGGAGACAAAAAGGTGAGTATGCACCAAGTAATGTTAGCTATTTGGGAGGCGCATTATCCTTATTTTACGGAAAAAGGACAGAAAGAATTTGTTCGATTGAAGAAAGAATTGCCTACTTTGATTCAAGAGGGAATTGAAGTATAAGTTTCAACTATTGAACTTAAGGAACATGAAAAAAGACATCAATTCCACTTGCCAACGCTGCCAATCAATTTTTGAGTGCAAAGCAAATGATATAAGCAATTGCCAATGCGCTGCTATCAGCATTTCTAAAGCAACACAACAATATCTAAGCACTACCGATTACGGTTGCCTTTGTAAAAATTGTTTAATTGAAATTAATCAGACCATTGAAACTAAAACATCCACAATAAATTTATCCAAATCAAAAGCTCCAATATCATAAGTCTGCCCCAAACGAACAATTACCAATTCCATAGAAGGAACAATCACCACATATTGCCCATAATGTCCTTTGGCAGCAAACATATCTTCTAGTGTATTGCCCTACTAATTAAAGCGTCCGAATAATTTTCAAGCTCATAAACTCCTCCTTCAATTTACGGCTAATAGGAATCCATTTCTCGCCAATCTTGACTGAACCATCCTCAATGACTTCTATTTTATTTAAGTTGACAATATAAGAGCGATGAAGTCGATAAAATAGTTCCCTAGGTAATATTTCTTCAAAAGAAGTTAAGGTTTTTAAGGTCAAGTTCATTCCTCCAGTAGTATACAATTTTACATACTCTCCATAGCTTTCTAAATAGAGCAAGTCCTTAAAAACTATTTTGACCAATTTGTTTTCCACCTTTACAAAAATATGGTCAAAAGAGGTAGTGTCGGTAGTAGAAATAGGATTAGCTAGCATTTTTTTTGCTCGTACTACCTCCATTGCTTTAGTCACGGATTTAAAAAAGCGTTTGAAAGAAATGGGTTTGACCAAATAATCCACAACGTCTAATTCATAGCTCTCTAAGGCAAATTCAGAATAAGCAGTCGTCAAGATGGTAACAGGTTGCTCTTTGAGCATTCTCAATAAATCCAATCCTGTCAGTTCGTCCATTTGTATATCTAACAACAAAATATCTACGGCATTTCCAGCTAAAAAATTCTTTGCTTGGATGGCATTTGAACAAGTACCAACCAACTCCATCTCACTCACCTTACTCGTGTGTAGTTTAAGCAATTCACGAGCAGGTTTTTCATCATCAACAATGAGGGTTTTATATTTTATCATCCATTTTTTTTATCTAGTTCAATATCCAAGTTCAAATGAAATATAGAATCGGATAATTCAGTTTTCAAATTGTATTTATCTTTATAGATTAAATCGAGTTGTTTTTGTACATTCGTTTGACCTACTCCGCTATTATTATTCCTACTACTTTTCTTAACGGAATTGGAAATTTGGAAATGCAACACCTCCTTTTCATCCACATTTGCGCTTACTTTTATAAAACCATTTTCATTCACCAAGGCATCACTATGTTTAAACACATTTTCTAATAAATTTAATAAGACCAAAGGAGCAATTTGTAAGTTGCTCTTAATATTGGTCTTTTCAAAAATGATTGCCTTTTGTTCATCATTTTTCATCTGGTATAAACTAAAAAGGTTGTCCATGCTTTGAATTTCGTTGGTTAATGAAATTCGTTCTGCTTTACAATCATACACAATATACCTCAAAATATTAGACAATTTTTCAATCATATCTGGTGTGTCCCGATGCTGAATGCTGGCGTAAAAGTAAATATTGTTTAAGGTGTTAAATAGGAAATGAGGATTGATTTGAGCTTTTAGTAAGTTTAATTCGCTGCTTAGTTTTTCATTTTTTAATTCCGCTTTATCTTGTACGGCTTTCATCCAACCTCTACTGAGTACATGGAACGTTACACTTACTGTGATGGACAATATATCATAAGGAAGAATCGCTATTACAAATTGCCAAACAGCGTACTCTTTTATGGCTGATGAGTATAGCCATTCAAATGTCAGATACTCTATGCATAAGCTTAGCACTAATAAGAAGAGAATGAAAAAAAGATACTTCAACCATCGTCGCTGCTGAATGAATGCAGTTAAATAACGAATATGGATATAAGCTATTAGCGCCAAAACCATAGTTATAATACTTCCACCTATTAGCGACCCCCCAAAACTACTATTCTCTGATAAAAAAGAAGAAACCGTAGCCACAAATGACAATCCCCAAAAAACCAAAAAAATCATCCAATTATAGCTGTCGAAGTTTTTCATAGACTATCAATAATTTCACCTGCAGCCCTATGACCAGAACGAATAGCACCTTCCATATAGCCATTCCATTCTGTGGCTGTTTCTGTTCCTGCCCAATGAATATGACCAACAGGCTTTCTTAAGTATTTTCCAAACGCTGTCCAAACGCCGGGAGGAAAATGACCGCCATAACAACCTCTTGAATAAGGTTCTTTTACCCAATTCATCTCATAATAAGCTTCGTAGTTTCTAGCTGCTGCTCCAAAGTATCTAGTTAAACCGTCAATCACTACGGCTTCTCGCTTTTCTGCTGACCATTCAGTAGCTATTCGACCTTCACCAGCTTCAATAAAGCAGACAATAACACCATAGTCTACATTATGTGGCGTATTGTCCAATACCACTTTGACGGGTCCTTCAAAGCTAATCACTTGTCCTGTCCAGCCTGCTTTCCTCCAGAATGGTGTTTTATACACCACTTGCATTTTAATCACATTACCCATAGGCACTCTTTGGGTCAATTGGTCTCGGTTAGGGGGCATTGGAGGGTCATAAGTGATGCGACCTGCTAAAGTTGGAGGTATGGCAATGATAGCTTTCTTTGCCGTCCAACTTTTAGCACCAGCATAGACTGTTACCTTATTTTCGTTTTGCTCTATTCTAGTTACTGGACTATTCAATTCGACTTCCTTTTTAAGTGCAGCGGCTATTTTCTTACTAATAAGTTGCGTACCGCCGACGACTCTTTCCTGCTGCGCGCCTCTGTCTATGGCGATGAGTGTTTCTATATCTTTCCCTGATTTTATATAAAAAAGGAAGTGTAAAAATGAAAAATCCGTAGGCTCTGTCGAAAATATTGCTTCTCCAATCAATCTTAGAAACCGTTTCACCTTATTAGTGTATGGGGTGCGTTCGACCCATGAATCATAAGTCTGACTATCCCATTCTTTAGCTTTTGGATGTTCCCAAGGTGCTTTTGTATCAATACTATTCGCCATTTTGGTGATTTTTTTCACCACCCTATCCAAATCCAATAATTCAAAAACATTCAATGGAGGAGCCGCCTCTTTATGCGTTTTCATTTTTTTTTGCTTACCGTCGTAAAACATAACGTGACCTGTATTGTGAACAGCATATCGCTCCAATCCTAGTTCATCACATAACGCACAAATGCGCTCTTGAACAGGTCCAATCCATTGTCCACCCATTTCTAGCACATTTCCATCTTCTAGCACTTGTGCTAAATTCCGACCACCTACTCGGTCTCGTGCTTCAATGACTTGTACGGTATGCCCTGATTTTTCTAATTTTCTAGCGGCATTTAAGCCTGCTAATCCTGCACCAATGATAATAACATCTGTCATAATTCTGTTTTTTTAAAATTCACCGCCCAAATAATAGGAAATAGCCTCTTACAGAGTGGTTCTAAAGTTAACAAAAATAATGTTTCCTTCCTCAGTTTTCCCACGAATGGTTGCTTATTCCCTATAGATGGTAGCTCCGAACCGATGGAATTATTAGGGAATTTGAAATAGACACTTCATAGTCATTCCCTTACCATTCAACGGCAATTACAGACCATCCGATTAGTATTTTCCTAATAGAATAAGATATGCTTTAGTTTTGAAATATATATCGTCCACCGTCCACCTACAAAAAAAAATCATGAAAAAAGCACTACTAATCCTTTTCCTACTATACAGCTGGCATGTTTTAAATGCTCAAAAGCGGTTTAATTTTGGAGTGGGCGTCATCAGTATTTACGACCCTTTTGAACTCGGTGTACAAGCTAAGGTCAAATTCGATTTATATGAAAAAACAGGAACAGCAGCATCCTTTGGTTATTTGTTTGATAAAAATGTTAACTGGGTTTTAGACCTTGACCAACATTATAATGATTTCGTAACGATTGGCGATTTGGGCTTGTCTCCATTCGCAGGACTGAATCTACTTAATACAGACCCCAAAACATTTTGGGGATTAAACCTCGGTTTATTTACGGATTTTGAATTAGATACTGGTCAAGTATTATACCTTGAACCGAAATATACTTTGGGGAAATCTGACCGATTTACTTTGTCTGTTGGGGTATCTTTTTAAACAACGTGAGTTTTGGATAAGCAAAAGGTCTGGAAGACCGAATCTGTTTGTAGAAAATATTTGATAAATCCCTCTTAATCAAAGGTCTGGAAGACCTTTGGAACATTTTTGACTCATTTTCTACAAACAGCACCGCTCCTCTGGAGCTAAATCCTTGATTATCAATTAGTATTAACCAAAATTCACGTTAAACAATAATTATGAAGATGAAAATTAATGTTCAAGTGTTATTCTTAGTTTTATGCCTAGTCGGCTTAAGCATTTCAAGCTGCTTCAAATGGGCAGCACGCGCACATAATAAAATTCCAGATACAACCGCATTAAACAATAACTATAACTACGATGGAAAGGTAATCATTGTAGGTGCAGGAGCGGCTGGTTTAGCGGCAGCAAAAGTGTTGGAACAAAATAATATTGACTACCAAATTCTTGAGGCGACTGAACGATACGGTGGAAGACTTAAGAAAGACACGACGCTTGCTGATTTTCCCATTGACATAGGGGCGGAGTGGATACATAGTGCGCCCATTGTCCTCAATAGATTAAAGGGCAAAGCGGGTGATCAAATAGACGAAGAGTTGATACCTTATCATTTAGAAGAAACTTATAGTTGGGATGGGCAGCAATATGAAAAAACCGCCCAAGCTCAAAATAATTTCCTATATAAATTTATGCGGGAATCCAAATTCAAAAGCTCCACTTGGTATGACTTCGTCAACGAAAATATCGCGGCAACGGTAAAGCATAAAATTAAATTCCATGCACCCGTTACATCAATTAATTATTCGGAGGAGAAAGTACTGGTGAAAACAAAAGATGGTACAATTCATACCGCAGATAAAGTACTGGTAACGGTTTCTATAGGTGTCTTGAAATCAAATCACATCACCTTTACACCAGGTTTTAGTAAGGAAAGAAAGGATGCAATCAATAGCATTATATTTCATCCAGGCTTTAAATTAGTGATGAAATTCAGGGAGAAGTTTTATCCAGATGCCATCAACTGCAAGGTTAAATCTGGAGAAAAAGGTTTTTACGATATTGCTTTTAAAAAAGAGGCACAAAGTAATATTCTTGGTTTCTTAGCAACTGGAGAAAGTGTTGAAGCATATTACAAATTAGAATCTGAAGAAGCAATAGTTAAGTCAATTATAGCAGAACTAGACAAAATATATAATGGTAAAGCTTCTGAAAGTTATACTGGTGAATATATTTTAGAAAACTGGGGTCAACATCAATTTACGATGGGCACTTGGACACAAGCTTTTCAAGAAAAGAAATCCACACTCAAAATCCTAAATCAACCGCTTGATAAGAAGGTTTATTTTGCAGGAGAAATTAACGATACCTATCAACAAATGGGTGTGCCAGGAGCAGTCTTGTCGGGCTATCATTCCATTGATAAATTATTAACTGGAAAGGAATAAAACATTCAAAATTGAAAAATTTAAATAGAATCTTATTCGGAATAATCACACTATTATTATTCACCGTTTCGTGCAAAAAAGAAGAAACAGCACCAGCACCAGCAGTTGCAGCCTGTTTTACAACTGCTGTAACCGAGGCGAAGGTAGGCGATGAAATAAGCTTTACAAACTGTTCCGAAAATGCCACCAATTACACTTGGGATTTTGGAGACAATGGTCCAATTATTACCGATGAATCTCCTACGCATACTTACGCTGTAGCTGGAGAATATACGGTAAAAATGGTGGCTGCGAATGACAATAGTGAAAGTACTACTTCACAAACAATAACCGTCACCCTACCGTCAACTGCTTTTGATGGGAAGGTGCTTATTGTTGGTGCAGGGGCAGCTGGATTAGCCGCGGCAAAAAAATTAGAAGCAGCAGGAATTACGTATCAAATTTTAGAAGCGACCGACCATTATGGAGGTCGAGTTCAAAAAAATGAAGACTTTGCAGATTTCCCTATTGACCTTGGTGCAGAGTGGATTCATGCCGACAAATCAATTTTAAGCGAATTAATAGGTCAATCTGGAACAGAACCAGATGTTGAAACTATTTTGTATCAACCACTAGATTATTATATTGTAGAGGGTATGGATTATTACAAAGTACCCGTTGCAGAACTGGAAGCTTTTTACGAAGTGTTCATTACAGAATATAAATTTAAAAATACGACTTGGTATGACTATATCAGTAAAAATTTTGCGGAGGTGGTCAATCCTAACATTGTGTATAATGCTAAAGTGAGTACCATAGATTATTCTGATAATCAAGTCGTCGTTACGACTGAAGATGGGACGGAATATCAAGCCGATAAAGTAATTTCTACGGTGTCCGTTGGCGTGTTAAAATCCAATTTCATCCGTTTTATTCCAGCACTTCCAACAGAGAAAAAGGAAGCCATAGAATCGGTTGAATTTCTACCTGGGCTTAAATTATTTATGAAGTTTTCCCAAAAATTCTATCCAGATGTTATTGATTTCGAAACACCTATTGGAGAAAAAGGCTATTATGATGCAGCCTATCTGAAAGAAGCAGAAGACCATGTATTGGCTTTATTATCAACAGGCACTTCCGCAGAACAATACTATGAATTAGATAATTCTCAAGCAATAGTGGAGGCTGTATTAGCCGAATTGGATGGGATTTTTAATGGAGCAGCCTCCCAATCTTATACAGGAGATTACATTTTCAAAGATTGGGGGCAACAAGTAACTACATTGGGTTCTTGGACAAGCCCCTTGCAGGATTGCCCAGAAGATATAAAGACTGCCCTTGATGATAAAGTCTATTTTGCAGGTGAAACCTATTTTATTGATAATCCCTTGTACTTACGTGGTGCTGTTCATGGTGCCATTTTATCTGGATATGATGTGGTGGATAAAATATTGGAGTAGGACCAATTTTTCACCCACAACCTCCAAAGCAGTTTTTGGTAGTTTAACAGGAATGTTTTCACTTCCTGTTGTTTGAATATTTAATTGATATTCGCCAACCCCAGTTTCATAGATACTTTCAAGAATAACTTCCACTCAATCCCACATCTCTTCAACAATTTACCTCGCTTGGTACCAAATCGGAGAAGACCAAGCTCGTTCCTGTATGGTGGCAGGCACATCCGCAAGCGGAGCAACGCCAAGGCTTGCAGCATCATAGGTAGACCATCTAGGTGTTGGAATCTCTAAAACTCGTATATAATAAAAAGCCGATTTGGTCACATCAAAGTCTGGGTCTGTCCAGATGGTTTGTAATTGAACAGTACCAATGTCATTCGTATAAGTCGCCGTAGGTACATCAACAGTATTGCCAATAGCAGGTAATTTCCCATTCTTGCCTAAGCTCCTTTCTCCTGTCCATACTACCTCATAAATTGTTTCTTGTGGATTGCCTTCTTTGTCCAAATAACCTTTAATCACTTGTACTCGGTCTAAATTTGCGCCTTCAGCATCTTTAATGGCTTGAATGATAAAAGATGGCGAACTGCCGACTGCCGACTGTTTACTGCCTACTAAATCACTCCCCATTGGAACGCCGTTGGCATATGCGGTTGTTACCCAATCTTCACCAGATAAAGAATCTATTCCCAAATCCCAACCTGCAAAAAAGCGCAATTTTATTCTAGGACCAGAAGTGGCAAAAGTTTCTTTTCGTTGCATGGCTTCAAAAATCGCTTCTCTGGTATTTTCTTTTGCCCAAACCCCTGCCAAACCTGCTGCACTCATAAATTTTGTCAATCTTGGTTCAGGTGGATTCAAACGAATTGCTGGCGTAGGGTCTGCAAGCCCTATTTTTCCAAAATAATTATCCTCCTCTACCGCAGTTGCTGCATTATGACTATCGGAGCTTCCAATAAATCCAAATTTAAAAGGATTGGCTCCTAATGTTTGTTCAAAGGCCAATCCGTCTTTTAAGGCGTCTCTCACATAGCTATTTTTCGGTTGACTTTTAGGCGCAGTAACGGAATGAGAAGAAGAATAAGGGTATAATTCAAAATCAGCAAATTCATCATTTGGAGACAAAATAGGATGAGTCATAGACTGCCCTTTAATCTGTACGACCTCATTGATGGGTTCATTTCGAGACCGACTATCGGCATAAGCAGCAGTCAAAGGTTTGCCGCTAAGAAGTTCGGGATTATAAACAGCCCCACTACTCATATTCATATTGTGAGGAATCGCTAATACCTCAATGCCTTTTTTACGTTCTTTATCCATCCAAGCCCATAAATCTTCGGGGTCTTGGGAGTTAAAAGCAGAGAAAGGCATGCCTGATATTTTTCCACCTTTAAAGACAACATTTCGATGCAATTTATAAGAAAGTCTGTCTCCCACCAATGATTTAATTGGAGAAGAAGTCCATTCATAAGCAGGGAAAGTGGTGAATTTTCCTGGTTCATAATGGTCGTCAGCAGCGGTCACCACTCGTTTCCAAGTGTTTTGAATAATATCTTGTTCGATAAGCTCTTCATAAGGACTCATAGTCGCCATACTCAAACCTATTTTAAGAAATTTTTTCGCAGGGTCGTCCTCGGTTGAGTTATTAATCTCTTTAGCTATGGCTAATTGCGATAAGGGGTTGTCCACATCCTCCATTTGCCTAAAAACGCTCATATACTCGGCATGGTCAGTAACTGCCATGAAATCGAGTGGGCGACCTATTTGAATCGGCTTACCTCCCGCATGAGGAATTGCGGCTCCTTTCCCAAAACGATAGGCATCATCTGGACTGGTCCGAACGTTCATCACAAAGGCATCAAAAGACCAACTGGTATGAATATGTAAATCACCAAAATAAGCATTTCTATTTTCGTTAAAACCAGCCGTTTGCCCCGTATGAATTTTGGTTGGTAGTGCTGGCGTTTCGATGTATGCCCGCTCAGTTGTACGGAAATAAAAGAACCATAAAAAAGCTAGTAATACTACTACAAAAAGGAATAATAGGAATCGGAGGAAGTATTTCATTGTAGTTGTTTTTTCGTTTTGAAACTTGGCTTGAAATTAGGCATTTGGGTAATAAAAAAGAAGATTAGGGGTGTTTTTATAATATTTTCATTGAGGGATAGGATTCTTTCAATGAATGGTGAGAAGGTAATAAGTTGGTATATTTGTACTTTATTATTCATCAAAAATTTAGTAAAGTTTTTTTTAATCGGAATAATTCATGTCAACAACACCAACCATCCAGTCCTATAAGAAACAATATCAACTCAATGACCAATATGACACTATCCTAATCGGTTCAGGTTTAGGAAGTTTGGCGACTGCAGCTATGTTAGCTAAAGAAGGGCAAACGGTTTTAGTTTTAGAAAGACATTACACCCCAGGTGGATTTACGCACATTTTTAAGCGTCGAGGTTATGAATGGGACGTTGGTATTCATTATATAGGAGAAGTCCAACGACCTAATAGTATCATTAAAAAGCTATTTGATTATGTAACGGACGGAGCTCTTAAATGGGCTGATATGGGCGATGTTTATGATAGAATTGTGATTGGTGATAAAACTTATGATTTGGTCAAAGGGGTACAAAATTTTAAAGACCAATTAGTTCGTTATTTTCCAGAGGAGAAAGCAGCAATTGATAATTATGTGGAACTTATTTTTGCGGTCAATAAAACGAGTCGGAATTTTTACATGGAAAAGGCAATACCGCCCTTGCTGAGCAAACTATCTGGAGGGATGATGCGTCGCCCATACTTAAAATATGCTGCTCAAACTACTGACGAAGTGCTTAGAAGTTTGACTAAAAATGAAGCACTAATTAAAGTTTTAGCAGCCCAATATGGGGATTATGGATTGCCCCCAAAACAAAGTAGTTTTGTAATGCATGCTTCCGTTGTAAGACATTATTTTTCAGGAGGTAGTTTTCCAATTGGCGGTTCTTCGCAAGTAGTAGAAACGATTGCCCCTGTTTTAGCCAAAACAAATAGCACCATTTTAATTAGTGCCGAGGTACAGGAAGTAATCATTGAAAAAAATACAGCCGTTGGGGTTCGGATGGCAGATGGCAAAACGTTTAGGGCCAAGAAAATTGTAAGTGGAGCAGGCATCAATACGACTTATAACAAATTGATACCTAGTAATATCGTTCAAAAACACAAGCTAGATGCCCAGTTAAAAAAAGTAAATCCTTCGGTGGCACACGCTTGTTTGTATATCGGCTTAAATGGTGGTCCGGACGAATTGAATCTACCCAAAGCCAATTACTGGATTTATCCTGAGAAAGGGACACATGATGAAAATGTAGCACAATTTGTAGAGAATATAGAGGAAGAATTGCCAGTTGTTTATATTTCTTTTCCTGCTGCGAAAGACCCTGATTGGTCGAATCGTTATCCAGGTAAAAGTACGATAGATATTATCACTTTATTACCTTATGATTTAGTAGCCCCTTTTGAAAATACAAAGTGGAAAAAGCGAGGCGCAGCATACGATGATTTAAAGGAAAAATTGTCTCAACGATTATTAGAAGCACTCTATAAATTAGAACCTCAAACCAAAGGAAAAGTAGATTATTATGAACTTTCCACACCTTTAACTACTAAACATTTTGTCAATTACGAAAAAGGGGAAATTTATGGTTTAGACCATAGCCCTGATAGATTTAAACATAAATTTTTACGACCACATACGCCCATTAAAAACTTTTATTTAACGGGGCAAGATATAGTTTCTGCGGGTGTTGGCGCAGCTTTGTTTGCCGGTTTAATTACAGCTTCGGCTATGACGAAGAAAAATCTTTTGAAAAAGATTTTTTAAGTTTGGGCACAGTATTCCCTTTTTCTTGATTGAATACCTTATAAATCCAATACAATTCTGTCATTTTTCGCTCTGGAAACACAAAGACATATTTTATTGCCAGCCATTTTTTCGGCATCACTTAATATCGCATCTCTATGGTCAATATCCCCTTCCATCACAGTAGTAATGCAAGTACCACAAGTTCCTTGGAGACAGGTATACTCCACTTTGATATTATTCATCAGGAGGGCATCAATAATGGTGGCGTCTTTGTCAACGGAAATAGTTTTTCCACTTTTATTCAATACGACTTCAAAAGGCTTTGTCGTAGTTGAACCAGAATAGTTATTTGAAAACAACTCTTCTTTAATTTGGTCCAATTTCCAGCCCAGATGTAAGCCTTCCTTTTTTATCCAATTATTAAAGCCTGTCGGACCACAAATATAAATTAGCGTATGGTCATCTGGTTTTGCCAAAACTTTGGAAATATCCATAGATGATTTATTGCCCTTATCGAGGTGTATCTCTACATTAGGAGCAAAAGACCAATTTTGGAGTTCGTACCGAAAAGGTATAAAGGCTTCTTCCTTTGCGCAAATATGAAATTCAAAATGCTTATCTAATGCTGTTAGCCTGTGTGCCATCGAAATCATAGGGGTAATGCCTATACCTCCAGATATTAAAATATATTTTTGAACATTTTCATAGAGGACAAAATTATTCTTGGGCGTAGCTATTTTTAAAGTTGTTCCAACGGAAATATTTTCGTGCATTTCTTTTGAACCACCTCGTCCATTTATTTCCAATTTTACCGCAATCTGGTATCTGTTCTTTTCGTAGGAAGGATTGACCAAAGAATAAGACCGTACCTTTCCACTTGGTAAATAAATGTGAATATGTGCCCCCGGAGTGAAGGGAGGAAACGCTTCTTTATCAAGGGGTTCAAAGACAAAACTTTTGGTGTTTTTGGCAACATCTAAAACAGCAACTACTTTAGCATTCACCGTTTTATTTCCATGGTCAACCACCCCACTTTCGATGATGCGGTCCTTAAAATGAGGGTCGGGAAAGGAAAAGACGGCTCGTTTAGGAATATGCTGTTTTCGAAAAATTCCATTCGCTAAATCCCATACTTTGTAATATTTGTACCAAGGCACGTGCGGTAAAAAATGATGGATGGAATGACTCGATTGCCCCCAGAGTGCGCGCTTTGTCAATGGATTGCCCGTAAGACTAAAGGTTGCCTGAAAAGGGTGTTCATGCCAATGCACTCCATCAGGATGTGGTAAGTGCGCAAAAAGAAAAGCTGTCAGCCCAATTCCTAAACGATTGGGGATAAGGAACCAAATTAAATACTCATACCAATAGGGACTGGTCAACATAAGGACATTAAAGGTCACATTGCCAATAAGCGCTATTATAAACCCCCTCCTTACTTTTATAGGCGTCCTATCCCAAACTTTTGTAACCAACCAACTAAATGAGAAAAAGTCAGAAAAAAACAGCGCTAAATAGCCAATTGGGAAATATTTTGTTGGTATACCCACCATTGCTTCATCTGGGTCTAAGTCCTTGTCTCCAACATATCTATGGTGTGTCAGATGGATATAGCGATAGACCCCCGTTGTGATGAAAGGAAACTGAATATTTCCTGCGATAGTGCCTAAAAAATCATTCAAATATTTGTTAGAAGATAAGGCTCTATGGGTCGCTTCATGTAAGGTCGTAAAAGAAGTATAAAATCCAAATATTAAAATAGGATAAACTACCCATAGCGTGACACCAAGGTAGGCTAAATAAATGCCCCCGAAAATTAGGCTTAAGGTAAATAATAGTAAGCCTATTTGGGGAATAGAAAGGAGTGGCACCGCCGAAACAGACTTATATTGAGGGTCATTGACAACTTGATTGATGACTTCTCGGACTTTTAGATTATTGGTGGCTGTAGGCATACTTAAAATTTTAAGATAAATAATCCTCAATTTTAGTATTTTAACAATCAATTTATAGACCACTTGGTACAAAAAGTCAATTAAGGTAACTACTCAGGGGTCAGATTTCAGGAGTCGGGGGTCAGGTAGAGTTGTACTCATTAGAAACTTTCGTTTTCAATAAGGAGAAAAGTACCTCGCAATAAATCAAGTTGTAAAGTTTGAAGGTAGCACTATTGTTCCTGCCCCCTGACTCCTAAGTAACGTGAGTTTTGGATAAGCAAAAGGTCTGGAAGACCGTATCTGTTTGTAGAAAATAATGGATAATCCCCTCTTAATCAAAGGTCTGGAAGACCGACCCCGTTAAAAATTAGATAAAAACGGGGTCGGTCTTCCAGACCTTGAGGGAATAATTGCACCAATTTCTACAAACAGTATAGCTCCTCTGGAGCTAAATCTTTGATTATCAATTAAAATCATCCAAAACTCACATTAAAGTCTTACTACTGGACATTTTGATTTTAGATACTAGACTTTTGATGAGTAGCAATAATAACCCAATTTTGGAATGGCTTAAAAATCAAGCGTTTAGGACTCGATAAATTGGATGTTTGACTTATTGAGTATCCAAAATCTAGTATCTAAAATCAAAATGTCCAGTAGAAAGCATTAAAGTAATTACCTTTTTTTCATCTGACGAACCATTTCCAAAACCTCAATTAAATAATTTTCAACCCAATCATACGTATAGGTGTTGAGTGATATAGACATCAAAAAATGTTCGGTTAAAAACTTATTAAATTTTCCGACAAAAATTCTCCTATTGCTTAGTTCAAAATAATCCGCCAATTTATCTAAAATAGCATTTTCATATAAGTCGAAGATTTTTTGGTTGTATTTTTCATAAGTCAGTTTATCTCGATATAGGCGAAATTGTTTATAAAAGAAAATATCGATTTTATACTCCATCATTACTGCTATTAGGTCTGGGCGTATATTTTCACAGCCTTCTATTTGATTAGCAAAGCCATGAGCACGCGCTAAATGATAGGTCATTAACGCATCTTTGAATAGTGCTAATTCACCAAAAAAATGGTAGAAAGAGGATTTACTTTTAGCAAGTATTCGGCAAATACTATTGACCGTTAGACTTTCAAAACCTTTTTCGGCTACCAATACATAGCCTTTTTCAACCCATTCTTGTTTTTTTCTTTCATTCATTCTTTTAATGTAATCGCCAAATTTATTGGAACTGCAAACTATCTGTTGATAAGGGGCATCGCCCCGTCCCTGTCTGTAGATTTGGTAGTGTTCTAGGGTTTATTAAGGAGCATCGCTCCGACACCGTTTATCATTATGGTGTCGAGGCTACGCCCCTTTTAGGAATCTTCTAATCATTCCATTTCTATAGACGGTGGCAGAGCTAAAGCTCTTTTCTAAACCAACGGATAATTTACAGTTCCAATTTATTTCTCTCTTACCGACAAAAAGAACATCACAAAACAAACAAATGGCAAAACCATATTGCCAATACCACCAGGTGCTTGTCCTACGGTTTCGATTGGTTTATACATAGACAGTAAAAACCGTGTTGCCCATTCCAAAAACAGCATCAAGTACATGAAAGGAATCAACGATTTATACCTAAACGCAACTATCACTTGCATGATGCCAAACATCAATTGCGATAAGCCCCAATAAGCAAAAATTAGGATGATTACAGCAACACCAGATTCCGTAAAAGTATCTAATGGGATGGTGGCAATACTTTGTGCTCCACCATCATGCTTAAACATGTGAATTAGACTCCTTACAACGGTCACCGCCGTAATCAAATAGAAAAACCACAGGGCTATTTTGTTGCCTTTGTAGTTGTTGTCAATTGTAGTTGGTAAAATTTTTTGTAGCATTTTTTTTGATTGTTATAATTTTCTTTACTTGATTATCTTATTTCGATTAAAATTAGGTTTTAAAACCTAAAAATGAAAATTTATTTAACTTTTTCTTGTAGATTTGATAAAAACAGCTGTATTCTATCGTTTAGAAACAATCAACACCGTTCTTTCCAAACCAGCATCTCGATGTCTCAATGCCTTTTGATAACCAGGCATATATTTCAAAGTTAATAATTTAGAAGGATTTGGGTATTCCATGATACCAATTCCTTCCCATACTCCTTTGGTCAATTTGGGCGCATTAACTTCGATAATTGGTTGCCCCATTCTTCCTGACAAGATTAAATTACCACCTTGCATGAGGACACTTCTTAAAGCGACCAGACCATATCTTCTATAATAAGCAGTTGCTCCACTAATGGTCGTTTCATTTCCATTACCATATTGTGCCTTTTTATAAGTATGTAAAAGATTAATCATGTAGGCATTGGAAGTTCTAGTGTTTTGAAGATGGCGTTCGATTTGATATTTTTTAGGTGTAATTCCCCTTTCTTGCTCAAATGCATCTAATATCTGAGTAGCCGTCCTTTTTTCGGCATTTCGATTGATTAATGAACCGATAGGTCTCAATAATTTGAATAAGAAAAGGATAAAACTTGGGGGTATAGTAGGTCGTACTGCAAACCCTTGTACAGCCTCGACATTATTGCTAACAATTCCTTGATGAATAGCTTGTTTTACTGCTGCAAAATTTGGGAATTCAAAAATAGCGGCATGTGTCCAAAAATCGACTCCTTCTCCAACTATGACATATTCACAATGCAACCAATGTAAACAAGTTGCTTGATGATAGGCAAATTGTTGTCGAATGGCTGCGCCATCATCTCCTTTTTTTAATTTAAAAAAGTAGAAAAAGAGGGTTCTTTTTTCGATAGTCGAAAGGATACCAGGATTAGGTAGAAGTTGCTGCATAATATGGTTTTTCTTTTTGGTATTGTTTTGAATTTCACGAAAGAAATGAGCTATACTCCTTTATTATCTGCTGTAAGGCTACAACTTAATATCATCCCCTTTTAAGTGGATATTATAATGATTTGCAAGCGCAGCTTTTCGATGTCTAGGACAATCAAACAATTACCTTACTTCTCCTTCACAAAAATCCGAACCAATGTTCCAGCAAGCCCGCCTCCCATATAGGCATCTCGATGGTACCCTGCGCCCCAGAGCATATTGGCAGAAATCCTTAAACATTTTATTGTCTGCTTCTATATTTCCAACCACCCATTTCTCCCTAGACAATTGACGAGTAACAGCACCTAATGTCTCGTGCGGTTGAATATTTAAGCCCGGAGTTCTGACAGGACGAAAAAGACGTTTTTTTAGCCCAAAAGGTAAATTCCCAACAAGCTCTTATATAGTATCTGCTAGTGGATAACTTTTCAAAAACTGCAATACCTCATTTAAGGCTTTTCCATAAGCCTTAATCATCTGTTCCTTATCAACCAATTTAGGGTCTGTATGAAGATATAGCTGCACTTCTCCATCATAACTTGACCAAGCGAACTTTGCTCTTTCATAAGGAGTCATTGTTACTCTTAAATGATGCCCAGTTAATTTTGCCACATCAATAGATACCGAATCATCAGCTAAAGGAAAATAATTCGAGATATAATCAGACCCTGTTTTTCTTAGTATAATAGATTCCAAGAAGGGAGTCATTTGTCTCATTGTTTTCCAGGTTCTTCCTGCCGATTCATAAGAATTTGATGTGGAGGGAAGATTAGCCACCCTTTGGTACATTTCTTCTACTTCTTCTAAAGGAAATACAAAGGGGAAAGTTTTGATAGCTCTATTATTACCTTCATCTCTTTCTAATGAACTTTTCCTAAGACTTAAGGGAGTTATTATTGGTGGTATATTTTCCCTATCTTTATCATTTAGGTGATAATGAGTTAAGGCTCGTACAGATATAAAGGAAAATATATCACTCATAGGTAAATTTGCCTTTTCTCCTAACTCCTTGAGCACTTTATCCTTTATCGGTAATACAAGTTTTTCAACTTCAAAATCTGACTTGGAAAAACCTCGTTTTCTTTCAGATATAGAAAAGATAGATGAAGGATTTTTGTGCAAATTTGTCTCATTCCTATTCTTTTTAGCTGCTGTATTCACCTGATAGCCATATTGAGTTCGTTCTTTTTCTATAGCAAATAAATGTTTTGCATGTTTATTAAACATTCCCTCAAAATCAGAAACTACGTGATTCCAAACAAATACCAATTGACGACGGTCTGCTGATAAGATAGCTCTGAATAAAGGTAAGCCCTCACCTAATTCAGAGGGTTGGGAAATATCATAATCTGCTTTTATTCGAGCTTCCTCCAGGTCTTCTTTAGCATCAAGTATGCGAAAGTTCTGACTCCAATCAGGATTTACCTTTTGCCAATAAGGTAATCCATCTACTTCCACTACATTTCGATGAAACATTTTGTATTCACTCACTAATTCTTTTAGTCGCTGTAAGACAATTGTGTCATTCAATGCGCTATCAAAAGAATAATAAACATCACAGACTGAGTAACGATTGGTCTCTTTTTGCATCAGCCAAAACAAAGCGTCTCCATCCGCTACTTCTTCCAACTCTTCAGATATTTGAGAAATGCTCCATTGTTTATAAGCTACAAAAGCTAATGCAAGTACTACCATACTTACTAATGATATAGCTATTATTTTGAATCCCCTAATCAGCATTTTTTTCATCTTCATTGACTTTTTTATTAAATTAATACTTTTAAATATGGGCAACTAAAGTCTGACAGAAAGATTTATTTTTCATTCTGACAATGAAGTGGTCTGACTTCTCATTTCTCTAAATCGGATTTTTCAAAATAAACCGATGCGTTCTATCCGCCATAATCTCCCCAATATCTTCTTGAATAAAATGGTTAGCGTTTTCAAACTGTTCATGATTTTGACCTTTTGCACCAGGAACATTTTCAATAAATTTGTTTTGGATAGAAGGTTTACCCAATAAATGGTCTTTTAAGCCAATCATCGTTAAATATGGTTTTTCAAATTTTTTCAAACCTTCCCATGCGGCTAACTGCTGTCCTCTTATAGCTGCATTCATAGAGGGTAAAGTACGAGGTGCAGCCATATAAATAAAAGATGGAAAAGGAGCTTTATAAGCATCAACTTCTGCATCACTCAGCTCATTTACTGTTGCCCGTTGCATCACATCTCCTACAAAATTTTTGGTATGCTGTAAAGAGTATAAGACCCATGCTTGAAAAGAATAAGGAATGCCCTTTAGCCAATATTTAGCAATATCTTTAAAACTGTTAAGTTTAGGATTGACGTGCAATGGATTGGGAATATAAATCGGATTAGTTTCATTAGTCGATAGTGGTAATTCACCATTTGCTAAAACTACCCTTGAAAATAAATCTGGATTTTCACCAATCACACGATTACCAATCGCACTCCCCCAATCTTGAATAAATGCGGTGATATTGGTTAAACCCAAGGCTTTGATAAAAGCCAAAGTATTGTCACAATGACGGTCATACGTATGATATTTTTCCTTAATTGGCTTATCGGATTTTCCCATGCCTATCATATCAGGTGCGATACAGCGATAACCTTTAGGCACTAACTCTTTTATCATTTTCCGATATAAATACGACCAAGCAGGCTGACCGTGAAGCATCAAAATGATTTCCCCATCTTTCGGTCCTTCATCCAAATAGTGCATCCTCAATCCATCTATTTCTATATAGTTCGGGGCAAAAGGATAGTCTGGTAAATTTTCAAAACGCGCTTCTGGTGTGCGGACGTATTCCCAACCGCTACTTGCTTTTTGAATGGGTACATTTGCATCTACTAATCCGTCTGGATATGGTGCGACTTCTTGAATAGTATGATTACCAGCATTTTTTTCAAAATCTATTACTATGGGAGAAGGAATCATTTTAGAAGCGAGTTTTTTTAATTTTTTCATATTTCTTTACTTAGGAATGAAGAATTACTTTTTAGTTATAAATGATGTGTTGGTACTTAGTGACGACGCAGGAATAAAGTCTGCCAGATTGGTATAAAGCGTCCCTTTACGATTCTTCTTAAGATATTTGAAGAATGTACGATCACCGCCCTCGCCGTAGATCCACCATCGGGAGATTTTGAAATTATTGTTTGATGACTTGATTAGAGATTATTCCAAAATTAGTTTGAAGACCATTTGAATTTACATTTGTTATATTTTCGAAAAGGGCTACAAACCCTAAAATTATGGAGTCCAGTACAAATGTCAATTATCTGGTCTCGAAAATGCTGGCGAAAGTGTCTGCATTTATCTTTGACAATACGGCAACGCTTGATACCACTTATGGCATGCTCTACGCAAATTCTTATTCTTGAAACGTATTGATTGAACCATTTTTTGAGTTCTGATAATTCACCTTTTCTAGGTTTTTTAAATGGTTGAACAATAAAAACATTTTCAGGCTGAAATCCTTGATACCCCATGTCTTGAAATAGCTGGATGTCATCAGGAAAAATGAGTTCATCTTCATCTGCTATTTTTTTATCATTCATTATACCTTCATGAGTCGGGCTCAAGTACACAACATATTGACTTTCAGCAGTTACAAAATTATTTTTAATCGTGTGGTCTTTTTTTTTACCACTATAAAATTCTTCTTGAGTGGTTTGTTCACCTGGTCGATTAATTCTTCTTTCACTTGCGTCTTGAAAACATTTGTCTTCGCCAAGTTTATTCAAGATTTGAGCTACTTGATGCCCATTTCTAGTAGGCAACATTTCTAAACGCTTAAGACTCTCATGCAGTAAAGGCGCTAATATTTTTTGCCATTTACTTGCTTGGGATTGAGAAAATCCAAAACTAGCAGCAAGCATTTCTTGTAGAGAATAGTTTTTCAAATAAATTAAAATGAAAAATAATTTTTCATCTATACTAGGTAATGATTTAGTCGCTTTATCTGGATTCATAATTGGTGCAGGTCTTTTTTGCCCATTAATTCGGTGAATTCGGTAGTAATTACGCCATTTACTTGCAAAAACAGATAGTAAATGGTCGAATTCTTCCACTTTTAAGCCTGTAAGGCTTTCAAATTGAGTTGTCCGTGTTCTAATATTTTCATAATTCATTTCACATTTTGAGAATTTTTTTTGGAATATCCAAATTTTTTTTTCACGCATGCGGGTGCGCTCGCAGGTATACGCGAGCACGCGTGGTCTGATTTATTTTGGAATAACCACTATTGTATTAGTAATTATTTGTATAAAAATACTAATTTTAACATAAAATTAGGTTTTAAAATCTAATTTTAATAATATTTTCTTATATTTTTCAATATATTGCATGATAATTAGATTTTTATATAAAATTATATGGATAGATTTGAAAATTCCAACAATTCATGAAAAAGACTCAACAGAATATTTTAATCTATGCTATCCATTTTTTCAACAAGAAAGGGGTGGGAAACGTCCGTTTACAAGATATTGCTAAAAAAGTAGGAATTAGTTCAGGAAATTTAGCCTATCATTATTCACAAAAAAAAGATTTAATCGAGGGTGTTTTAGCCTATATGACTAAGGAATGGAAGGAGAAATCAACGCCTTACCCCCTACTTTCATCGGCAAGAAATTAATATCCAAATATCATCCACTAGCATTATCATCCGCAACAATTTGAGGTTTTCCTTTAATGAATTTCATAGAATTTCGATGGATATGTCCTGCAAAAATGCCTAATAAATTGGGGGCATTGAACACTTCCTTGTGAAAATTAAGGGTGGTTGCCGTGTGTCCTCTTTCTGGCCATTTTGAACGCCTTTCTAATTCAAAATTACGGTCAGTAGTTGTTCCCCAATTCGGATTTCCGCAGCCAAAAGAAATATTTTTGGCAAAATTTACAAAATTTCTGCTATTACTAATTATATTGTAAATTAAATTTCTGTCAAGCTATCAAAATTTAAAATCAAGACAATGAATACCATACTCAGAAGAATACTCACCATTTTGTTGCCACTCTTTCTAATAGTAAGTAATCTTCTGGGGCAAGCATCAAAAATGCAAATTAAATTTAAGGATGCTAAACCTTCTTTTTATATAGGAAAACATAAGTTTATCAGTATTCCAAATGACGGATTATGGTCTATTGCAACCGATTGGGAAAATCAATGGCCAAGCAATTGGGTGCATACCAACCCTTCAAAATACCAGCAAATAGGTGATTGGCATGTAGTAACAGGAGAATTGACACTTCCCGAAGGAAAATTTCTCTTGCGGGATGCCTATCGTTCAGAGGGAAATCGTGTGAAGTGTATCCGTCGTTTTGAATGGAAAGGGGCACAGACATTGAAAAAAGCCACTCTGTCAATTCGTTGGCGTATTGATGGTCAAAAAACTAAAGCATTCCTACCTGGCATTTTATATTATGGTAACCCATCTGGTGAAAAAAATGGTAAGCATAAAGTACCTGTTTATCATGGTTTAGCAGGCGAGAAAGCCATTTTCGAAGAGCACCGATTTCCAATGCCCTTTGCCAGTTTTGAATGGGAAAAAGAAGGAGAATTTAAAGGAGCGGCATTGCATACTAAACCAAGTCAAGCCTATGGAGGCCATCATTTTGACCAATGGTGGTCTTTGGGGGTGCAATCTTTTGAAAATCATTCGGAATTGGTCATGCTCTCTGGTCCAGTAACTTATAATGGACAACCTAGTGTTGCAAAGGCATTACAATCAAAAGCAATGCCTTATGAGGACACCTATGTTCAAATAGAACCAGGCACCATTATTGAAAAAACCTTCTATTTAGAAGCCTACGATGTAGTGCGAAAAGGTAGTGGATTTCAAACACCTATTCATACATCCATTGATATTTTTAAACCTTTTTATGTTGCTGATTTCCCTTCATTTGATGAAATAATAAAGGATAAATATCGATATGCTAAACAACGGTATATGGAGAACAAAAATTTTGCAGGTTTTAATATGTATCCTGAATTTCGTACTCCTCAAATTGTGTTGGGATGGGCAGGGCAATCAGAAGCGCCCATATATGCATTGCAGGTGCTTGAAAAGCGATTAAACGATAAGGATATTCCAAGTATGGTACAAAAATCCGCAGACCATATCTGTTCCTCCACATTCACCTCAAATGGTTTTAGTGTCATTTTTGATACAGAAACAAAAAAATGGGAAAAAAACGACCCTGTTTCGGAAGGTCAAGCCATGAATAGTATTGCGCTCGCTATAAAATATGGTCGTAAGAATCCGTCGGTTAAGACTAAGAAATGGGAGCTATTTCTCAAAAAAGCATGTGACCTTCATCTAAACAGAATAAACAAGCGCGAATGGAATCCTCGCAATACAGCGGAAGCTTTTTATATCGCTCCGTTTCTAATTGCTTCCGAGCTATTCAACAAGGAACAATATAAAAATGCAGCGTTGAAAATTGCCGATTACTACGCAGCACGCCATCTTAGCATGGAGGAACCTTATTGGGGCGGCACCTTAGATGCAACCTGTGAAGACAAGGAAGGAGCTTGGGGAGCTTTTCAGGGATTTATGACTGCCTATGAGTACACGAATGAAAAAAAATATTTAGACTATGCTAAACATGCAGGGGATGTTGTACTGAGTTTTACCGTTGTTTGGGATATACCTTTTAATGCTGGACGTTTGGCAGACCACGCTTTAAAAACACGTGGTTGGACAAACGTTTCTGCACAAAACCAACATTTGGATGTATATGGCGTTTTGGAAACCCCAATGTTATACAAGCTCGGTCAATATACCCAAAACGAAGCGGTAAAACGGTTGGCAGTCTGCATGTATCGTAGTTGTGGTCAAATGATTGACCCTTTTGGTTCACAAGGAGAACAGTTACAACAAACTAATTTTGCCCAGCATGGGGATATGTCTAATGTATATAAATTACGGGGAGGCTACTCCGAGCGATGGACTGTTTTCTGGATTACAGCTCATTTTTTGCATGCCGCTGCCCAGTTTACTGAAATGGGGATTGACCTTGATGATATTCAAACTAAAAGGTAATAGTTAATTCAATTTTTTGGATTAAAACAATCTAAAATATCAACAATAAACCCATCCACATCAAAAGCCTTTGTATTATAAGTCTGCCCCAAACGCACTATCACCAACTCCATTGAAGGAACAATCACCACATATTGTCCATAGTGCCCTTTGGCAGCAAACAAATCAGCGGGTGCATTGGGAATCCATTGGTTTTTGGTTTTGGCATTTAACCAAAACTGTGCACCGTAACCTCTACTTTTTAAAGATGCAGTTGATGGTGTATTGGTATATTTAACCCAATTTTTGGCTAACACTCTTTCACCATTTTCGGTAAGCCCATCATTCAAATACAGTAAACCAAAACGCATCCAATCTCTGGGAGATGCATAAGCAAATGCACCACCTATAAATGTGCCCGAAGCATCTGCCTGTAGAAAACTATGGTGCATCCCTACCCTATCAAAAAAGTCTTCATGTACCAATTTCAAATACTCCTCAAAAGAACCTGCATGATTTCGTACAATTTTTGATAACAAAACAGAATGAACAGTTTGATAATCCCAAGTTTCTCCAGGCGTTGCACGTAAGCGTACATCATCTGCAAAATCTGCCATATCGCCTTGGGTCATTAACATCGTACTGAGCAAATTCCTTGGGTCAGATTCGTAGGCTTCGTTATAATCAAAACCTGCAGTCATCTTTAAAATTTGGTCAATAGTAATGGTTTTACGAGCATCGGCAGCATTTTCATAAGCGGGTAATCCAGTCGTATTGTGAATGTCTAATTTGCCTTGATGCACTAATATTCCTGCCAATGCACTAATAATGCTTTTGGTCATCGACATGCCTCGAAGAGGTAAATCTCCATGAAAACCTTCCCCATATTTTTCTGCAATTAGATTACCTTTATAATGCACTAATACAGCTCTTGTATTTTTTGTGTCCTCAATAGCTTTAGCGGTTTCTTCAAATGCACCATTCACTATTTTATTTAATGCTAAATAATTGACTCCTTCAATCGTATCATTTACCGTTTGTCCCATTTGTTGGGTATTATCTGATAGTTCTTTGTATTTTAAATTGGACTGTTGTTTAATTTCCTCAATAGAAAAATCTCCTGCTACGCCACAACCGCAACCTGGTCTATAAACAGAAGTGCTGGAATTCCCAAAAGGCCCAAAACCGAAAGTAGCAGTAACGGTCTGTTCTGTTTTGTTAATAGTAGAAGTGGCAAATTTTCTTTGGGGTGCATTCAAATCAGTAGCTTCCACTTCCGCTTGATTTCGACCTAGCATTAATACATTGGTACATAAAGTATGGGAAACCATTCCAGAGGCAATGCGACCTATGTCCCATGAAAATTTTAATATAAAAAGGAATGCACCTAAAAAGAGGATTCCTATAACTCGTATTATATTTTTTCTTTTTCTAAATTGCATCGAATTATCCTTGAAAATCATAGTTTAAAATAATTTTTCAATCCTTTTTTGCTGAATCGCCTGCCAAGCCACCTCAATAAATAAACGAGCAGCCTGATTGAGATTGGCAAACTTTTCATTAGTCGTTAATCCTTTGTGATAGCGATAATAAATCTGCTGTACAATCACCGCATTTTTAAACAAACCAAAAGCATAATAAAACACTAAATTTGGTATAGAACGACCACTTTTTTGTGCATAGCGGTCCACTATCTCAAGGCGACTCGGATTGCCCTCCATCGCAGTTGGATAGGGGAAGATTTTCAAGATAGTTGGATGGTCAGTTGCCATTGTCCAATAAGCAATGGCTGCCCCTAAATCCATTAATGGGTCGCCCAAAGTACACATTTCCCAATCTAAAACGGCATTGATTTTTTTCCAAGAATCATCTTCAAATACCACATTATCATATTTGTAATCATTATGAATGAGGCTATGGTCATATTCGGTGGGTTGGTTCTCATACAGCCATTTCATCACTTTTGCAGATTCGGGTACTTCCTCCGTTACGGCTTTTAAAAATTGCTTGCTCCAATTTCGGACTTGTCGCTCCACATAGCCGTATGGTCTACCCAAACCTCCTAAGCCTATTGCTTCATAATCCAAGCTATGCAACGCTACTAAAGTATCTAACCAACTATCGGCAATGATGGGAAATTCAGTTTTAGAAATCTTTCTCTTTTTAGCTTCCGCTAAATCAATGATAATTCCTTCCACCTTCTCCATTACATAAAAGGGAACACCTAAGATGTCTTTATCTTCCGTATAAGCATACGCTTTGGGGGCTTTTTCAAATCCTCGATTCAAGCCCGTTAGCACTTTAAATTCTCGCCCCATATCGTGCCCTCGTTTGATAGCTCCTTTGGGTGGACGGCGGAGTACTAATTCCTTATTTTCTATTTTTATCAAATAGGTCAGATTGGAAAAACCTGTGGAGAATTGGGAGACTTCCCAGTTGCTTTTTGTATCTGAAATTAATTGATTTTTTTGTAAAAATATTTTGAGTGGTAACTCGTTTAGTTCTTCGCCTTTTCTTACTTGTTGCATTTTTTAGATGGTTTGATTGTCTGATGGTGAAAATCA
Organism: Saprospiraceae bacterium; assembly: GCA_965277445.1. GTDB lineage: Bacteria > Bacteroidota > Bacteroidia > Chitinophagales > Saprospiraceae > JAFMDF01. The sequence goes on from CBDICY010000013.1 coordinate 3,869,677, forward strand.
TAAATCACAGTTCATAAATCTGAAATCATAAATCCATCTAAGTAAAGCGTGACAGATTTATAAATTATGATGTATGATTTAAGATTTATGATTTTTAGCACCCAAAAATAAGCTCGCTAGAACCCCAAACTCCGCCCAATAATCTCCTTCATAATTTCATTCGTTCCGCCGTAAATCCGTGCGACTCTAGCATCTCGCCAAGCCTGTGCAATCTTATATTCATTGATATACCCATAGCCACCATGCAACTGTAAGCATTCGTCCAATATCCTAAATTGCATCTCTGATACCCAATATTTAGCCATTGCCGCTTTTTCAGCAGTTAGTTTTTTATTAACTAATTCCCAAATACAAGTATCTACAAAATTTCGAGCAATGGTACATTCTGTTTTCATCTCCGCTATTTTAAAACGAGAATTTTGGAAAGAACCAATTTGCTTGCCAAATGCTTTACGGTCTTTGCAATACTGCATGGTCTCTTCTAAAAGGGCTTCCGCATTAGCAATACCACCAATCGCAATGCCCAATCGTTCTTGTGGCAAATTGTGCATTAGGTAATAGAAACCTCGGTTAGGTTCGCCCAATACATTTTCAAAAGGCACTTTGACATTATCAAAAAACAACTCCGCCGTATCTTGTGCTTTAAAACCAATTTTATCCAAGTTTTTTCCTCTCGTAAATCCTTCCATCCCTCTTTCTATTAAAAACAGAGAATAACTTTTACTGCCCGGTTCTCTACTGGTTTTAACAAAAGTGACAATGACATCCGCAAAAATGCCATTGCTAATAAAGGTCTTAGCACCATTTAATAAATAGTATCCATCTTTCTTTTCTGCAAAGGTTTGGATGTTTTTTAAATCACTACCCGCCGCAGGGTCGGTCATTCCCAATGCACCAATCCATTCTCCTGATGCCATTTTGGGTAAAAACTTTGCCTTTTGTTCGGGCGTACAATAGGTATTCAAATAAGGAATCACAATATCGCTTTGTGTTGAAAACCCGATACCGGGCATACTTAATTTCGAAATTTCCTCGCATATAATCGCATTATAACGGAAATCATGTAAGCCTAAACCGCCATATTCTTCTGCTATATCTACGCCTAGCACGCCTAAGTCCGCCGCTTTTTTCCAAAGGCTTCTATCTATGATTCCATCTTTTTCCCATTGAGGGTAATGCGGAAGGGCTTCTTGTTTTAGGAAAGTGCTAAAGGACTCTCTAAATAGGTTGTGTTCTTCTGTGTATAATTCTTGCATATTTTTTTAGAAGTCAGAGGTCAGACCATTTCATTGTCAGACCGAAAATTAAAATTTTCTGTCAGATTTCAGACCATCATCTTCGATGATTGTTGGAGGTCAGACTAATAGGTTAAATAATTTTTATTTCGATTAACAAGATATTTTCTTATTTTTAAGTAATTTTTTAACTAAACAAAACTATGATGAGACATAACTTTAAAGCCCTTGAAATCTGGAAACGTTCTAGAATATTGGTCAAAAATGTATATTTGACCACCAAAACATTTCCTTCAGAAGAAAAATTTAGTCTAATTTCACAAATGAATCGGTCCGCTGTATCTATTCCTTCTAATATTGCAGAAGGATGTGGAAGAGGGACGGATGCTCAACTAGTTCATTTTTTAGATATAGCCATTGGCTCCAATTGTGAATTAGAAACCCAATTTTATTTAGCTTTCGACATTGGTTATATTTCAGAACAAATTTTGGATACATTTACGGATGAAATCGCCCAAATACGTAGAATGACTATACAGTTTTCAGAAAAGCATAAGAAGTAGTTTTGAGACCGCTTCGCTGTCAGACCGTCATTTCAGGATTATCAGAAATTAGGCTCGGAATATCCAGATTCTTCTTGTCTGGAGTCTGACAGAAAAATTTATTTTTCGGTCTGACCTCTGACAATGAAATGGTCTGACAACGAAGTGGTCTCATTAAGCCGTCAACCCTCCATCTACAGGCAAAGCATGCCCAGTCACAAAACTCGCCCCATCCGAACAAAGCCACATCATAGCCGCAACCTGTTCTTCCACTCTAGCAAAGCGTTTCATCGGGACATTGGCTTTTAGTTTATCAGGAATGCCTTTTTTTGCTTTCTCCATAGCCTCGGGGTCAAACATCGGCGAAATTGTAAAAACAGGACAAATTGCATTGATGCGAATATTATGACGAGCATATTCCATAGCGGCTGTTTTGGTCATACCGACTACCGCATGCTTGCTGGCTACATAGGGCAAACTATTTGGTAATCCTTTTAGCCCTGCAATAGAGGCGGTATTCACAATTGCCCCGCCACCTTGTTGCAGCATAATGGGAATTTGCGTTTTCATACAATAAAAAACACCAGAGGCATTAACAGCCATCACTTTCTCCCACGACGCTAAAGGCGTATCTACCGTTCTTGCATTCGCACCGATAACCCCAGCATTATTAATGGCAATATCCAAGCGTCCAAATTGGTCAACTATTCGTTGCATTAATTTTTCTACGGAGGCAAAATCCGCCACATTTGTTTTTATAAAAATGGCTTTTTTGCCAGTCGCTTTAATTTGAGCTACGGTGTCTATGCCTCCTTTTTCATTAATATCGGAAACGACGATGATACCGCCTTCTTTGGCAAAAGCTAGTGCCGCCGCTCTGCCAATGCCTGATGCTGCGCCTGTGATGAGAATGATTTTATCTTTGAAGTTCATCTTTGAAGATTGTTTGATGGTTTGATTGTCTGATTGTTTTAGTGCTTGTAGATAAATAGAACCGAATCCCAACATTTCGCTAGGATTCGGGTTCAAAACTCACGCAAAATCTTTTATGATTGTTTGATGGCTTAATTGTCCGATTGTTGAACACGCTCCAATAACAATCATAGTTTATCCCGAAGAATTTCGGGACCATCAAACAATCAAACCATCTTTTTACCCCATCATCTTCTCCTTCACCAAATTCCGCCCCAACTGATACATGTGTACCTCATCAGGCCCATCTGCAATCCGCACAATCCGTCCATACGTCCAGAAACTAGCCAATGGTGTATCTTGACAAACGCCCATACCACCATGCGCCTGAATCGCTCTATCCACCACATCACAAGTCATTTGAGGTACCGCAATTTTTATCATGGCAATTAATTTCTTCGCTCCTTTTGCACCGAATTTGTCAATCTTATCGGCACAGGCCAAAGTCAATAAACGAGCCTGTTCTATTTCGCAAGCCGACTTCGCAATGTCTTGACGGATGCTACTAAAGTCTTTTATTTTTCTGCCAAATGCTTCTCGTTGTGCCACTCTTGTACACATCAAATCTAAGGCAGCTTGTGCCGCCCCAATCAAACGCATACAATGATGCACCCGTCCTGGACCTAAACGACCTTGGGCAATTTCAAAGCCTCTCCCCTCCCCTAATAACAGATTAGAAACGGGCACTCGAACATTCGTTAATTTAATTTCTGCATGACCTTCTGGAGAATCCCATGCGCCAAAGACAGATAGCGGACGAACGATTTCAACGCCTGGCGTATCCCTCGGCACAATAATCATACTTTGTTGGGCATGTCGCTGAGCAGTCGGGTCGGTTTTACCCATTACAATAAATACTTTGCAATTTGGATTCATCGCACCTGAAGACCACCATTTTCGCCCATTAATGACATATTCGTCGCCTTCTTTGACGATAGATGTTTCAATATTCGTCGCATCGGAAGAGGCAACATCTGGCTCTGTCATCAAAAAAGCGGAGCGAATTTCGCCATTCATTAAGGGGGTTAACCATTGTTCTTGATGGGCAGGCGTGCCGTATTTTGAAAACACTTCCATATTCCCTGTATCGGGTGCAGAACAATTAAATACTTCATCTGACCCTCTGGACCGCCCCATGATTTCTGCTAAAGGCGCATATTCCAAATTGGTCAGCCCTGGACTTAAATCGCCATAGCTTTTGGGTAAGAATAAATTCCATAGACCTGCTGCTTTGGCAGCGGCCTTCCATTCTTCCATTTTTGGATAATCTTGCCACCAATTTTTAGGGTCTTGCGTATATCGCTGACGGTCTTTGTCATAGGGGTAAATGTGTTGCTCCATGAAGTTTTTTAGTTGTTCTTGGAGGTCAAGTGATTTTTTTGTGTATTCGAAATTCATATTATTAATTAAAGTTATTAGGTGTGAGGTGTCAGGAGTCAGGTTGCCTAGTTCTACCACCTGAATGCTGCTCTGTGTCTCCCCTTAAAATGGATTTTTAACAATAAATTGGTGAACCCTATCTGCCATAATTTCGCCTATGTCTTCTTGGATAAAATGTCCTGCATTTTCAAATTGCTCGTGGTGCTGCCCTTTAGCACCAGGCACTTTATTTATCCACTTATTTTGTACAACTGGCAAGCCCAATAAATCATCTTTTAAGCCAATCAAGGACAAAAAAGGTTTTTCAAATTTTTTTAGATTTTCCCATGCCTTTCTAGTTTGTCCTCTGATACCCAAAAACATAGAGGGTAAGGTTCGCGGTCCAGTCATATAGTTAAAGGAAGGAAAAGGTGCTGCATAAGCGGCTACTTCTCCTGCTGTCAATTCAATCTCTGTAAAACTTTGCATAACTGGGCCTACAAATAGATGTGGATTGGTCATACAATACAAAATCCAAACCTGAAACCATTCTGGCATTTTGACCATTGGATAGGCAGAAGTAGCTGTTTCAAAATCCTCAATATTCAAGTCTATTTCTACGGGGTTAGGTAAATAAAAAGGGTTAGTTTCATCGGTAAATAGCGGTAATTCTCCATTGGCTAAAATCATTCTAGTAAATAAATCGGAATTTTCACCAACCAAACGACTACCTATTAAACTACCCCAATCTTGTCCAAACATAGTTAGGTCTTTCAAGCCTAATGCTTGAATTAAATACAAGGCATTGGAAGTATGCTTATCATAGGAATGGTAGGCTTCTTTGATAGGCTTATCCGATTTGCCCATGCCTATCATGTCAGGTGCAATACAACGATAACCATTTTCGGTAAGCCCTTTTATCATTTTTCGATACAAGTAAGACCAAGCAGGTTGTCCATGTAATAATAACACCACTTGTCCATCCTTTGGTCCTTCGTCCAAATAATGCATCCTCAAACCATCTATCTCTAAATAATTTGGGGCAAAAGGATAATCTGGCAAGTTTTCAAAACATTGGTCGGGTGTTCGCACATACGCCACACCTGTTGTAGTCTTGTAAACTGGTACGCTATTATCCCAATTCACTTCTTTGGGATAAGGAGCGATTGTAGGTAAGCATTTCCGCCCTCCTTTTTTAAAATCTACTGTTATTTTATAGGACATATTTCCCTATTTTGATTTAGTCTTTTTCATTTTGAAAATAGGAAATTAGTTAATAAACTAATTTTTTTGTAAAATTAGGTTTTAAAACCTAATAAATGAAATTCTGCGGCTATTATTTCATCATTTCTAAATCTTCTTCATAATTCTCAGCTGCCTTCCAATAAAACCAAGCCGCTAAAAACAAGGATAATAAATTAACACTAAGCGCATAACGCAAGCTCAAATTCCCATAAGTAGGGGCTAAATAATCGCTCACCATACCCGCAATTAAAGGACCGAAAGCCAAGCCGATACCATTTAAAAACAGCAATAAAATGGCAGAGGCAAAGGCACGCATCTTAGCATTTGCTAAACTTTGGGCAACGGCATAAATAGGTCCATTAAACATAGAACTTAAGAAAGCATACGGAAGGACCATCGCTAAAGCGAGCTTTGGATATGGGCTATAAAAAAGGATTGAGGCTGGAATTAAGCACAATAAACAAGACCCAATAGGTACGTAGAGATACCACTTTTTATTGGTAGTTCCTCTACCGTCTGCTATTCGTCCACCTAATAAGGCACCGCTGATGCCGCCAATTGCGGTGGATAAACCTAAAACAATGCTGACCGTTACCAAGTCAACGCCATGCGCTCTTTGCAAATAGGATGGTAAAAAATTATTAACACTATACAAGGCAAAAGTAGTAAAACCAGCGCCTAGACACATATTCAGAAAAGATTTCTTAGCAAATAGGGTCTGAATAACTTCGGAAAAAGTAGGGTCTTTTATCGTTTTATAATTGGCATCCATCCGTCCTCTGATAGGTTCTTTTATCATAAAAAAGACAAAAATGGCAAAGACTATTCCTGGAAGACCTAAGACATAAAATGCCATCCGCCAACCATAATTTGCAGCTATAATACCTGCAACAATAAAACCTAATAAGACCCCCAAATAAACGCCCATCGTATAAACAGAAAAAGCAGTCCCTCTTTCTTTGGCGGGGAAGTAATCAGAGATAATAGAATGAGAAGGTGGCATTCCGCCTGCCTCCCCTGCACTTACTCCTATCCGAGTGAGCATCATTTGGAAAAAGTTTTGAGCCATACCCGATAGCACCGTCATACCCGACCAAAAGGCTAGACTAAAAGAAAGAATATTTTTACGATTTCGAGTATCCGCAAATTTCGCAATTGGAATGCCCAAGGTGGTGTACAATACCGCAAATGCCAATCCTGTTAATAAACCTAATTGCGTATCGCTTAATAATAAATCTCTTTTAATGTCTTCTTGTAGAATAATCATTACCTGACGGTCCACAAAATTGAACATATAAACAGCGGTTAGCACATAAAGGACAAACCATTTGTATTTAGGGTTTTCGCTTTTCATGTTTTTAATTTTGAATGAAGAATTTTGAATTTTGAATGGTTGTAAATGGTAAAACCATAGTGTTTACGTCCTATTACATCTTATTTCATTCAACATTCAATCATTCAAAATTCAACATTAAGAACTTACATCATTCCATCATCTCTGTAGCAATCAACCCACCATACTCTAAAGACAAATGGCGATGATGTCCAATAGCTGCATATTCTTCGGATGTGGACATTTCAATAAACGCCTCTTTGGAGGGGTAATAGACGACTAAAATTCGGTCTGGTTGGGTGGTGTAATCTCCGATAACCGTTTTCATTACCTTACCTGACCAAATCGTTTTACCGCCGACTTTTGCTAAAAGTGGGTTCACATGTTTAATATAAGTATTATAACCTTCTTCGCCCGTTCTGCCATCCTCCATTTGGTCTTTGAATTTTAATAAATTCACCATCCACAAAGGCGTTTGTGATGGATAATTTTTAATAAAATCAACGAAGTTTTCTTTGGGTGCTAAAATTTGATTGGTTAAATGCATAGTTGTGATTGTTATGATTGTTAGATTGTCTGATGGCTTGATTGCTAGATTGTCAACGTCACGTTAGCAATCAAACCATCAAGCCATCAGACAATCTAACAATCTTCATCATTGAAAAATAATACTTTCGGTATCTTCATGCCAAGCCACTAATAAATCTCGATAACGTTGCCCTAGCACATTGCGTTTAGCTTTTAATGTGGGAGTCAAAGAACCATCTTCGATGCTCCAAACATCTTTGACTACTATTATGGTAGATACTTTTTCATAACTAGGTAATTGATTGTTGGTATGCTTTAAGGTTTCGGCTAAACTTGCTTTTACTTCAGCATTGGATTTTGTTAAGCCAATTTCCGAAAGCACCACTAAGGCAACAGGTTGTGGACACCCCATTCCCATAATGCAAATTTGGTCGATGTCCGAGTTTTGAGCAAAATGCCATTCTATTGGAGCAGGGGCAATAAATTTACCTTTGGTTGTTTTAAAATTATCTTTTACTCGTCCTGTGATATACAGATACCCTTCCTCATCTATCCGCCCTTGGTCGCCTGTATGTAGCCAGCCATCTTTTAATGCCTCCGCCGTCTTTTCTGGATTTTTATAATATTCCCGCATGACAAAAGGAGCTTTCATTAAAATTTCTTGGGTATCGGGGTCTATTTTAATTTCGCAAGTTGCCCAAGGTTTACCAACAGAAAAAGGCTTTATATCATCCGCTGCTAAAATGGTCGTTGAGCCACAATTTTCGGTCATCCCATAGCCTTCCAAAATAGGTACGTCCAATTGTCTATACCAATCTTTGGTAGATTCTGGAATGGAGGAGGCACCGGTAATACAAGCGCGCACATTTAATAAACCTAACCCTTGACGAATTTGCTTTTTAACCATTACTCCTTGTGGACTCGCTAAAGCCGCAGTCAATTGTGCTTGTGGCATCTTTGACAAAACGCCTAGCTGGAATTTTGTCCATATTCTAGGTACTGCAAAAAATAAGGTTGGTTGAGTATCTTGTAAATTTTTAGCGAAAGTGGCTAAGGATTCAGAAAAGGAAATTTGCCCGCCAAAGTTCAGACAATTTGATTCGACGACAACTCTTTCTGCAATGTGATTTAAAGGCAAAAAAGAAAAGAATTGATTAGCTCCTTCTGTTGAAATTTTTAGTGGATTAGCATAGGTAAATACCTCTTTCATACTGTTCCAATTGCGGTAAGTCAAGACTACGCCTTTAGGAATCCCTGTTGTGCCAGAAGTAAATACTATCGTCCAAATATCGTCCAAATCTGGCGTGGTTTCTCCTTCTATAGGGTCAAATTTGTTGATAAATTCATACCAATCAACCCCTTCTTTTATTTCTGAACTATCCCTATAATGAGGAAAACGAATGATGGGCATATCACTTGGTATTCCATCTTTCATGCCTTCCCAATCTTCTATTTTTCCAGCAAATAAAGCTTTGACATCTCCTAGTTCAATAATTTGTTTCACGCCATCGGCTTTTAGCGTTGGATAAAACGGAACGGATACATACCCTGCCATAATAATCGCTATATCTGCTATTATCCATTCTCGACAATTTTTGGATACTAATCCAATATGACTTTTTGGCGGCAAGCCTAAAGATTTTAAACCAGTAGCTATTCTACGAGCCATTTGTCCTGCCTCTACCCAAGTGTAGGTTTCCCATTTGTCGCCAAATGGTTGGCGGAGGAAAGGAGCATTAGGGGTTGTTTTTTCCCAATGGTAGAAGTTAAAGTTATAGGTCATTGTTAGATTGTTTGATGGCTAGATTTTTAGATTATTTATGCCGCTCCTTCAGAGCTTATTTCCTAGGACGTTAGCCCAGTTTCCTAGGGTTTTCACCCTAGGTTATTATACTTCGCCCCTTTGGGGCTATTTTTGTGCATCACATGGATTTTGGAAATTTGGCATATCTACAATTCTGTTAGTAGTCAGACATGGCATAAGCCAACGTCAAGAATCTGACATCTGACAATGAAATGGTCTGACTTCTGACCTCTTTTTTCAATTCTGCCAATAAGTAAACTCATCGGCCTTCGTTTTCGACTCATTTAAATGCTTATCTATATGGACGGGCATGTGTGAGCTACCCTCCCATAAGGGCGCAACTTGTTCTGCTAAAAAGGCAGTTAATAAAGTGCTTAATTCTTTGTTTTTTTGAGGAGCTAGGTCAATTAAATTATTTTGCTCTGTCGGGTCATTTTTTAAGTCAAAGAGCCACTTTTTTTGCTGCTGTTGGTCCCAAAGTAATTTCCAATTATCTTTTATCACTTGGGAGAATGTGCCATTTTTAGTGAATAACGGACGGCTCGGTACGCCTGCTTTAGCCCCTGTTAAAAAGGGTAAAATATTAGTCCCATCCATTTTTTTGTTTCTTGGAATCGTAGCACCAGCCAACGTACCAACCGTCTCAAAAATATCAATATTAGATACTCGTCCGTCATAGACTTGTCCAGCAGGGATACTATCGGGATAATTGACAATAAAGGGGACATGAATACCGCCTTCAAATAAGGTTATTTTCCAGCCCCGATAAGGTTTATTAACATCAGGTAAACCGACATAATGAGGCGCTCCATTATCACAAGTAAAAATGATAATCGTGTTCTCATCAATACCATTGTCTTTTAAAGCTTGTCGGATTTTGCCAACGCCTCTATCCACCGTCTTGACCATAGCAGCTTGTACTCTTTCTGTATGGTCTTTGATATAAGACAACTCGTCATAATCCGATTTCAATGCCTGCAAGGGGGTATGAACTGCCCAATAAGCCATATAAAGAAAAAAGGGTCGGTTTTTATTTTTTTCAATTACCTTGACGGCCTCATTCGTTAAATAATCCGTCAAATGTCCATCTGGATGAAAACGGCCACTATCATTAAAGCGAACCGCATGAGACAAATTTGCCCATAAAAACTTATCAATGGGGTCAAAATCTAATTTTGCATTGACCACATTGGGGTCATCTTCTGGTAAGAATAAGCCACCCGATTCCATCCATAAAGCTTCATCAAAACCCTGTCGATTCGGTCTAAATTTTTCGGTTGACCCTAAATGCCATTTGCCAATTTGGACAGAATGGTAGCCTTCTGGTTTCAATAATTCTGGTAATAATAATTCAGCGGGCGGTAAGCCCATTTCATCTCGGTGAGGCAATCGTTCATCCACAGCTGCATTATAAAGGTAAGGCTGAACCGCGGCTTTATTTTGGTCAGCTACAAATTTTCCCATACCCTTTGAAGTAGGCGTATATTCAAAACCAAAACGAGTAGAATACCTACCCGTCAGCAAAGAGGCTCTAGAGGCTGCACAAACTGCCGTAGTCGCATAGCCATTTCTACATAAGACCCCATCGGCTGCCAACTGGTCAATATTGGGTGTTTTGAATTGTCCATTGCCCATACCACCGCCATAGCTACTGACTTCATTAAAGCCCATATCATCCACCAAAATGACTATTACATTTGGTTTATCTGATGTTCTAGTCATTGGTCCTTCTTGCCAATCTACTGGTTGATTGGGACCAGTAGGATTTTTAAAACTGCTAATAATGCCGGGCATTCGATGCCAATTATAATGAAACCAGATTCTGCCAGCGACTGCAATTAAGGCTAGAATGCCTATGGTGATGAGTATTTTTTTTTTCATGTTAATGTTTGTTAGGATTGTTTGGTTGGTAGCTTAGACCTCTGGTCTGAGCAGTTGTATGTTCCAATACTACTCAGACCAGAGGTCTAAGCTACCAACCAAACAATTTCAACCATCAATCTTTCCTATAAATAGATAATAGTAATAAGCCCAAACATAAAGGCACATAAATATAATTGACAATTCTGCCAGGAGGTGTGCCAATGGTCTCTGCCGTTTTCATAAAAGAGATAGCAAAACGCCCTGCATATTCTAAAATGAGAAATACATACATTAAAGGAATCAAGCTTTTATATCGCAGCGCCACAATTACATATAGGAAACCCATTAATAATTGGGACAAGCCCCATTGGGCGAAAATTAAAATCACTATTGCCGCCCCATTTTCTGTAAGTGTATCCAAGGGATAGGTGGCAATACTTTGCGCTCCACCATCGTATTTAAAAATATGAATGCAACTTCTAACCACCGTCATTATCGTAAACAAGTAGAAAAAGTAGAGGGCTATTTTGTTGCCCTTAAAATGGTTGTCTATTATTGGAGGCAGTATTTTATGGAACATATTTGATTGTTAAAATGCAAAAGGTAGCTTAGACCTCTGGTCTGAGTAGTATCGGAATATACAACTGCTCAGACCAGAGGTCTAAGCTACTTCTTTCTCCTCTTAAAAATCATACCTTAAAGTAGCCAAAGTTCGTCTACCAATTTTTGGGAAACCTGGATACTGTCGGTATTCATTATTGAATAGATTTTGGGCAGATACATCGATAGATAAACCCGTATTGAATTTATAGCCTACTCCTAAATCTACCACATTTCTAGCGGGAACCGTACCACCAAATATGCCTAAAGTAGTTTCATATTCATTATCGTATTGATAAGCTAAATTGGCTCTCCAACCTTCGGCAGGTGTGAAATTTCCACCTAAACGGAATTTGAAATCCGATTGCGGTAAATTAAAAAATCCCATAGCTCCGTCTGTTCCAACGATTTCTAAATCGAATTCTCTTTCTGAAATCCAAGAAAGATTTCCAAAAAGGGAGAAGTTTTGATTCAAATAATATTCCAAGCCAATATCTGAGCCCCAATAATTATAGGCTTCAAAAGTTCTCATGCCAAAAGCCAAATGCGTAATGCCATCTTGTGGTACATTTTCTGTAGGAGTTACGGCAAGAATACCTGCATTATTTGGTGTAGCAATGTTATTCCCGAAAGCATCACCAGCCATCGTATAAGCGCCACCAATTTGCTGGGTTAGTTGCGTAGCCGCTGGACCCGCTGTTGGGTTATTATCACCGCCCAATAAATTGAATATAAAATCCTGTAAACCTTGAGTAGCAACTGCTGCTCCTAAATCTGCTCCAAAATTGGCATTGGTCACCCTCCATGATGGGCTAATAGCCGTTGCTGCAATCTGTCCATCCACTCTTCGGTTATAGACATCTATGGACACCGCTAGTTTATCGGCAACCAAGCCTTTATATCCTAATTCCCAAGTATCTTCCAATCTCAATTTTGCGACAGGCGCATTCGCAATACCCATTGCTTGGCGAGTAGCGAGGCTAAAACTTTCCCAATTACCTGTAAATCCTTGTGGTGCATTGGCGGGGTCATTCAAATACCCTTGAATCCCCATTGCAATGGCAGCAGCTTGTGCAGTTGGCAAACCTTGTTGTTCAAAACCTGCTTGTAAACCTGGAATCAATCCGCCCTGTACCGCTGCGTTAGTCGCTGCATAAGTAAAGGCATTAGGAAATCCAGGGGTACCAACTGGCAAATTTGGAAAAGGAAATAGTTTATTGAAAACAATTTCTGGATTAGCTGCAAAAGTTTGTTCCTCCCGATTGCCCACTAACCATAAATCAAATCTACCTGGTACTGGTGTGGAAAGTGGAAAATCCGCATTGACAATCAATTGAAAAGGAGCATCTATGGCACGATTGTATCCAAATCTAAAAGTATGTTTTGGGGAGGCTTTATAAACAGCAACTGCTCTAGGGGCAATCCCTGTTTCATCAAAGAAATTGAATCGGTCAGCTCTACCCGCTAAAAATAAATCCAATTTTGGAGCTAAAGCAAATTTACCTTGCAAATAGGCACCGTAAATAGCATATTCATCGTCGTCCTCATTTCTCCCAAATTGAAGGTTTTCTGTATCAGCGGTTGACAAACGATAGTCTAATCCCGCTGTCCATTCTGCCTTTAAAAAATTAGGGGTTTCAAAATTATATTGTGCTTGGGCTTCAAATTGTCCTCTTGAACCAGCCGAAACCAAGCCTGTTCGGTACAACCAAGTTGGGTCAGTTTCTGTTCCACCGTCATTATATAAATAAAAAGCTTGGGCAAAGAACCCTCCTTTTTGTACTCTGGCTTGCCCCCAATATTCACTTCCGTTACTTACGCCTTCTCCTTGTGTATTAAAATAAACCGAAGTCGCCGAATTCCATCCACCAGATAGGTTGACAGACAAATCATCTTGGGGACGAAATTCAAGTGTAGTCGTCAATACTTTTTGATTCCAAAAGTCTTGCATAACACTACCATCGTCCCGAGTCTCTAATTCCTTGACAACTGTACCTGGTTGCGTACCATCAACTACTCCATTAGTGATACTGGGGCGAACTACTTGCGATTTAAATGCCGCTAAAGAGGCTGCATCATCTGGGTCATTTGGGTCTAATAAAAATTCTCCACCTCGTTTAAAAACACCATTAATTTTAAAACCAAATTTATCCGATACTTTAGTCGCATGTCTAAACGAACCACCATAAGTGCTTAATTCACCTCCCACTAATTCAATAGAAGTACCTGGTTTATCAATAGGCGATTTAGTAATAAAATGAACCACGCCTGCCGTCACACCAGGACCATATAAAGCAGAACCTGGACCTCTCACGACCTCTATTCTCTCTAGGTCTAAATTGTTTAAAGGCGAGTTTAAGGCATCAAAAGTTCCTAAACCAGCAGATTTAAGCGCACGATAATCCATAATCGGAAAAGCGGAGGAGGCAAAGACCCCACCTGTTCCTCTCATCTGAATATTGATTTTCCCAGCAGATTGCTGTTGAATTTGTACACCTGGTGTATTGATTAAATTCCGAACGGGGTTATCATTAGGCGTAGCCATTAATTTTCTGGAATCTAAGACAGAAATAGAGGCAGGTGCTTCTTGTACTTTTTCCCGTCTTCTGGAGGCAGATACCACTATTTCTTGACCAATTACTACGCCAGTTTCAAGGGCAATATTCAATCCTGATTGGGCATTCGTGATGGAAATAGCTTGGTCGATATATCCAGTATAAGTTATATCTAAAGTCCAAGGTAAGGGGCGGTCGCTTGTCAAAGAAAATATTCCATCCAAATCTGTATTCGTTCCAATACTAGTTCCTTGGATAATAATATTTGCACCAACCAATCGCTCGCCTGATTCGGCATCTGTAATTGTTCCACTCACAGTAGTTTGTGCATGGACGGAAATAATAGCTAAAGTAAAAAAGGCTATTATTAAAGTGGTTAATCGTTTCATATTCTGATGAGTTTTATGGTGAATAATAACAGTAAAGTTGATTGTAAAGTTTTTTAAAACCTAAACATGAAACGAATTTAGGCTAATTAGCCTATTTATTATAATTATTTTGGAATTAAATTTTATTTTTAACATTAAAATCGGTTTTTTTTATTAAAATAGCAGGATAAATTGTTTGATGGCTTGACTGTTGTATTGCTAGATTGCTGAACACGTCACGGTAACAATTTAACAATCAAACCATCCTTACTATGCCAACGTCTTATAGGAACAATCAGACAATCAAGCCATCAAACAATCATTTCAATCTATTTTTATACTTTTGGAAAAAAATGAGTAGTAGATGAAAAAGACAAAAAAGAAGATACTTCAAAATGCGATTGAGTTATTTAATCAGAAAGGGATTAGCAATGTACGATTGGAAGATATTGCGAAACGGGCTGGTATAAGTAAAGGAAATTTGCATTACCACTATCCTACCAAGAAGGAGATATTGGAGGCGGTATTGGTCTATCTACCAGAAGAACGTACCCTTGTCACCAATAATTCCGAGGCACTCTTAAGCAATTTAGATTTGATAGGGGTTATCAAAAATTATTTGCATTTCCAATTTGCTCACCGTTTTTTCTATAGAGATATTTTCGAAATTGCCAAAATAGTTCCCAAGGCAAAAAGCATTTACGAAGACCAATTAGAACGCAGCGATAATTTCACCAAAACTTTTATTTATTTATCTGTCGGCAGAGGATATATGGTTCCTGAACTACACGAAGGACATTACGATTTTTTTGCCAAATTCGCTTCAGCAGTTATTCAATCTTGGTTGGAAAAAAGAGAATTATTAGGAGCTAAAAAATATCCCTTGGCTGATGTGGTAGCCACAATTCTGGAATTGAATTACCCCTATTTAACGGAGAAAGGCATAAAATGGCATGAACAGATGTTGGGGAGATTGCCTGAATTGCAAGAAGCGGAGATTTTGACTAATTGGCAGGGGGCTGATTAAACTATTTCGTGTAGTTCCTCTAAATTAGGTTGATTTGTCATAATTAAACTTTTGTTTTTGGTGAAATGAAACATCTTTGAAATAATTTTATAACTTCATCCGCAATTAAAGTAAAATTATGAAAAAAGAAATAACCCGACGCGATTTTCTAAATGGAGCGCGTGTTGCTATTGGTGGTACTTTACTGAGCCCGTGGATTACCTCATGTGGCGTAAAAGATCCCTATTCTTTTGACCTCGAAAAGAGTTATTACCCCCCTGCAAAAACAGGACTTCGAGGAAGTCACGATGGGTCATGGGAGACCATGCATGCAAGGGTAATGGGGGGTGAGTGGAACACAAATACCATAGATGATGAATATGACCTGGTGATTGTCGGTGGTGGCATAAGCGGTCTATCTTCCGCTTATTTTTACCATAAAAAGCACCCCAATGCAAAAATTCTGATTCTCGACAACCATGACGATTTCGGTGGACATGCCAAACGTAATGAGTTCAAACATGGGGAGGACGTCCACATTACTTATGGTGGTACGGAAGCCATTGATACCCCCTCTTCCTACCCAGCAGAAGCCCTTGACTTACTAAAAGATATAGGCGTTGAACTTAAAAAATTCCATGACGCCTTTCAGCAAGACCTCTATTCGTCGCGAGGTATGGGGATTTCCATTGTATTTGATGCGGTAAATTTTGGCGAAACAAAGCATGTTACCGGTTATGGTAAAAAGTCATGGGAAGCATTCGCTGAAGAAGCTCCCCTAACGGAGCAAGCTCGTGCCGATTTTATCCGTGTTCAAACCGCTCCCGTTGATTATATGGAAGGCACAACTGTTGAAGAAAAGGTTAAAGTACTCAGCAAAACGGGTTATTCAAGTTTCCTGCGGGACTATGTAAAGGTGGACGAACAGGTCATAAAAATCTACCAGAACTGGGGTATGAGTTTCTGGGGCGTTGACATGGAGGAGGTGCCGACTACCGCCGTACAATATTATGATGGTGGCATACCAGGGGTGGACTATACCTTACCACTAAGAAGTGGCCGCGGTGTTGATCCTTATATTTTCCATTTTCCAGATGGTAATGCCTCCATCGCACGTCTCCTAGTGCGCAAAATGATTCCAGAAGCTATACCTGGTACGACCATGGAAGATGTGGTAACCGCACGTGCTGATTATTCTAAAATCGACCGTAAAGACCAAAACATTAATATTCGCCTTAATAGTACAGTCGTCCATGTCACCAATACCAAAGATGGAGCCAACGTAGAGATAACCTATGTGCGAGACGGTAAAACCCATAAAGTTCGAGGTAAGAAATGCATCATGGCATGCTACAACAGCGCCATACCATATCTTTGTCCAGAAATACCCCCAAAACAAAAAGAAGGGCTCGCCTTCAATGTAAAGATACCTCTCGTATATACAAAAGTATTGATTAATAACTGGAAAGCCTTCGATGAGTTGAAAACCAGTTTCGTGTATTTTACAGGTGGCTTTTATAAGCAGGCTGAGCTTGCTTACCCAGTTTCTTTGGGTGGCCATAAATGCGCACAAAACCCAGACGAGCCGATGGTAGTCCATCTGTGTCATGTGCCACTATTTCCTGATATCAATGGTCCTGAACAATGGCGGGTAGGCCGTAGACAGATTCTTACCACCACTTTCGAAGTATATGAGCGTCATGTTAGAGAACAACTCACTCAGGCGCTTGGCGGTGTGGGTTTCGATGCTGATCGAGATATTGAAGCGATTACTGTAAACAGGTGGCCTCATGGTTATGCCTACAGTAACAAACTTATATGGGGGGAGCACTTTGCGGAAGAAGATAAGCCTTGGGTCATCGGCCGCCAACCATTTGGTAATATCCATATTGCCAACTCTGATGCTGAGGCATCTGCGACAACGAAAGCGGCGATTAAGCAAGCACACAGGGCTGTGTCAGAAATTACGGATTAGTGCAAGTTTGTAAAGAACCAACCTACTTGCATAGTAGATATATGTAATTAAAAGTTACTGATTGTAACGGTTTGCGGTGAAACTGTCCCAGCGGGACAAAATGTCGGTAAAATGATGTTTTCGCAAGTCCATAATGTGCCTTTAGGTACATTATGTATCACATTCCGTACCTAAAGGCACGGTTAAATTAGGGTGAATCTCCATTTTCTACCAACATAAAACCCCTAAAGGGGTTCACATTTGGAATCACCGCAATCCGTTATAATCAGAAAAATTAATAGAATCATTTCTTCTTACGTTCTCTGTCTCTATTTCCAACAGGATATTTGTCAAATTCTGCAAAGAAAGCATAAATATATTCATCTTCTATTAGCCTAGCCTTTGCATTACCTTCGATATTCACTTTAATAATCCAACCTGTAAATCTATCCCAACCAACAATTAGGTTAGCATATTCAATTTGGTCTCTTAGAGATTCCACCCTTTTCGATTGGGTCAGCACTTATTCCATACTTAAACACCAAGCCAGTTTCTCTATCAAACATTTCATAGAGATGAAAGAAGTCTTGGTTGGTTTTATCGTTTCCGTGCAGTTTTATCATTGGTCAGTTCGTTAAATAACTTATTTACGCCCAACCTTTTTCATTGGAATAAGTCTCATAATTGGAAGTATGAAAATAGTTAAAAGGTTTGCCTGTTTTTAATTGGAAAGCATTGGCAGCTAGAGAAAGGATTGGTTCGAAAGTTAAATCTTTAGGCATTAAGGTTGGATTTGCTAAAATAGCATCAAAAGCAGCTTGACCATTCGCCACTACACAACATCGAGCATATAAAAATTGGTCAACAGAAAAATATTTTCCTTCTTGAAAGGCATCTGAACCAATATGTTGGGCATATTTTTCCCCATCCAATAAAAACAACTTTTGCGCTAAAATATCTTGGAATTGGTAAATAAATCGAATAGGTTGAGCTGCGAGTTTTTTAATGGCTGGTGCTAAAACTGCCGTATTATCTCCTTTTTTCGACCAATCCAACTCCTTAATAATTTCCCAAAAAAGTGATTCGCCTAAATGGTCTAATTTATTAGGAGGAGTCACATTAATTTCTAACTGTCTGTTACCATACTTTTCCTTTATCTCCTTAATAAATTGAGGCGTTAAATCAGCTACATTTATTTTTATCTTGGCAGTCATTTGTTAGGTAGTTTTCCCGAAAAGTTATGGATTCGGTGCTAATAATATTTATTTTGACACAATTCTTATATGCAATATAGTTATTTTTTGGGAATGGTGGCTGGATTGATTTGTCATAATTACACTTTTGTTTTAGGGATTCAACCCAACAATCTCTTCAAACCCAACCCCAGGATACCTACCAATTTCCTGCAATAAAGACCGTTCTAACAATCTTTTCTCTTCATTTAGACAAAGAATATTTATTGTCGCTTCGCCAATTTTAGTAAGCGGTTCAATGATATATCCAGAAAGGAAGAAATGTTCCGACCAAATATTTTGTCTTGGATGATAAAGCGGTATAAAAACTTGGTCATCGTTTAGGTAAGTACCAATATTTGTTCCTTTAAAATTATTGCAAAAAGGGCAGGCATAAGCTAGATTGGAAAGTATGGTTTTACCATTATGCTTTAGTGGAATGATATGCTCAATATGAAACGTATTTAAAGCATCTTCTTCATGAAAAAGACAGTACTCACATAAATGTTTGGCTCGTTGGGTAACTGTTTTCCGCAGTTGTTCAGAAACGTAAACACTCATGGAAGTAATTTTTTCCTAGCACGAGCTTTTGCCAAACGAAAGATATGCTCTAAAAAAAGATAATGGTCTAATTCAGAAGATTCCTCTTTTGTTAAAGCCTCCTCCTTTTTCTTAGCAATTAATGCTTCCAATCTATTCATGGCAGATTTCGGAGGGCGAAACGCAATGATTTTTTCAGGTGGCATCCCTGAAACGATAAAGTCAATCATTGGGTCATATACTTTTGTATTAATCACTTGCTATTATTTAGGTAGTAAATAAATCTAAAGTTAACTATTAATACTATTTGACACAAACAAAAGTTCAATATATATAACCAGAATAGATTTAAAAACTCATAAATTTTATGTAGATTCTTACCCAAACAAAGGCGCATGCAACAATCCACCATCATTTACAATCGTACTCCCCGTCATATAAGAACTCGCATCTGATGCTAAAAAGACCGCCAATCCTGCCATTTCATCGGGTGTAGAATAGCGACCCAAAGCACAATTGGCTTCAAATTTTTTCACCATCTCTTCATTTGCTAATAAGGCTTCACTTAGTTTGGTTTTGACATAACCGGGGCAAATGGTATTTACTCGAATATTGTATTTGCCCCATTCAATGGCTTGATTTTTACCAAGCATTATCAAAGCTGTTTTGCTAAGATTATAAGCTGTCATCATTTTGGAAGGATGCAGCCCTTCGATGGAACTGATATGAATTATGCTTCCTCCACCTTGTTCTTTCATAATTGGATAGACCAAATTACTCAATGCGATAGCGGAGTTAATGTTAACATCCATCGTTTTTTGATAAGCGGCTTCGGGCATTTTATGGATAGGTCCAAAATAAGGGTTCGTCCCAGCATTATTAATTAAAATGTCAATCCGTCCATATTTTGCCATTACTTTTTCAACTAAGGATTCCCGATGTTCCGCATTGGCAACATGACATTCGATGCCTATAGCTGATAAACCTTCTGCTTGAAATTGGGTAGCTACTTCATCCACAGCGGCTTGTTTTCGACTACTGACGACGACGGTTGCGCCAAACTCTGCCATGCCTCTTGCCATTGCTTCGCCAATGCCTTTTGATGCGCCTGTGATGATGGCGACTTTTCCAGTTAAGTTGAATTTTTCTTTTATCATCTTTTTAGATTGTTATGATTGTTTGATGGTTTGATTGTTTCCGTGATGTGCGTCAACCATCAAACAGTCAAACAGTCAAGCCATCACTCCAATTCCACTTTTAATTAATAAACGCCCCATCCATATCCAAGGTAATTCGGTCTTCACTCAATAAGCGGTCACGCAAAGCCTGTATTTTTGGCAATTCATATTCAAAATAATATTTCATAGTGTGCACTTTGCCTTGATAAAATAAATACTCGTCATTTGTTGCTTCATTATCAATAGCATTTTGGGCAATAATGGCTTGTTTTAACCAAAGCCAACTAATGGTCACCAAACCAAATAATTCTAAATACAAAGTAGCATCGGATAAGAATACCTCTGGTTTGTTTTCTTTAGCTATTTTGACTAAATGCTGGGTCGTTTTTTGTAAAGTTTTCGCTGCTGTAGCTAATTGTTTAGCGTATTTTTTTAAAGCCTCATTTTGACTAGCAGCATCCATCGTATTTTTTACTTCGCCAAAGAATAAGCCCAAAGCTTTTCCATTTTGCATCATCACCTTTCTTCCTAAAATATCCATTCCATGAATGGCGGTTGTCCCTTCATAAATCGCATTGATTCGGACATCTCGGTAATATTGTTCTAATGGAAAATCATCCGTATAGCCAGCACCACCCAAGACTTGCATCCCTGCACTAACTGCTAAATTTCCCCATTCAGAAGGAAAAGACTTAACCATAGGCGTTAGTAATTCTAATAATAAATGGGCTTCTTCTTTTGCTTCACCTTCTGCATTTTCGGCAATATCTGCGTAATAAGAGCATAATTGAACGAGTGCTATACTCCCTTCGGAAATGGATTTTTGAAACAACAACATTCTTTTTACATCCGCATGTTCGATGATGAGTACCTGCGGCTTTGATGCATCTTTATTAGACGGATGCCGACCTTGTGGGCGCTCATTCGCATATTGTAAACTGGCATAATAAGCTGCACTTGTTATCGCTGCCCCCATAGAACCTGTTCCAATTCTAGCCTCATTCATCATCTGGAACATATAGGGCAAACCTCTATGTGGTGCACCTACTAAATACCCCTTACAATCGTCTTTTTCTCCCAACATTAGATGAGCCGCAACGTAGCCTCTTTGTCCCATTTTCCCATACAGTCCAGCAGTCGTTACATCATTACTTACTTTTTGACCAGCCTCTTCTCGATATTTAGGCACCACAAATAAAGAGATGCCTTTCGTCCCAAGTGGCGCACCTTCTATTCTGGCTAAGGTCAAATGAATAATATTAGCTGCATCTTCATAATCTCCACCAGATATATATATCTTTTGTCCTTTTATCGTATAAGTGCCATCCTCATTTAAAGTGGCGGTAGATTTTACATCGGATAGAGAACTACCTGCTTGCGGTTCAGTCAAAGCCATTGTTCCCTGCCACTCCCCTGCTACCATCTTTGGAATAAAAGCCGCTTGCAAGGCTTCACTACCAAAACTTCTAATTAAATTAGACGCGCCATCCGTCAATCCAGCATAAGCTACTGCATTCGCATTAGCAGCGTGCATGATTAATTTGCCCGTATTGAATAATAATTGCGGCATTTGCTGCCCCCCTTTATCATACGACACATAAGACCCAATCCATCCGCCATCTGCTAAAGCTTTAATCGCTTTGGGTAAACCAGGGTGTACTTTTACCGTTCCGCTCTCCTCGTCGTAATAGGCTTTTTGCTTATCCATTTCTCTAAAAATAGGATATAGATACCTGTCTGATAAATCTTTTGCCGCAGCCAAAGTCATATCATAAGCCTCCGCATCATAATCTTGATATTTTGGTAAGCTATTGATTTTACTCAAATCAAAAACTTCGTGTAGCATGAATTTCAAATTACGCATGCTGATGTATTTCTTTGCCATTGGTATATTTTTATTGTCTTTAGTAATAAGTCGCAAAGAACAACTTATTAGGGAATAAACTACGGGATTAAGGTATTAATCTAATGATGGTTTGATTGTTAGATGGCTTGATTGTTCTAATAGGACGTTGACAGTTGCTTGATGGTTGAACACGTACCGTTAACCATCAAACAGTCAAACAATCAAGCCATCATTCTAATTCATCAACAAATTCTAATATCTTTTCATTCAATAACTCCGTCTGTTCACAAGCAATCCAATGACCACAATCTTCAAAGAATTCAACGCCTCTTAAGTCTTCTACCACTTCGGGTAAACGCTTGATTGCTTTTCTGACCATGTGGGTAATAGGGTCTTGTTTGCCTGCGATAAAGTAGGTCGGTTGGGTTATTTTTTTACCTGCCAAATGTGGCGTTCGTTCCCAATAAATATCTAAACAGCGATACCAATTGATGATGCCTCGAAAGCCCTCTTTTTCATATCGGCTGACATAATAAGCTAAGTCTTCCTCGCTTAACCAATCGGGTAAAGTTGCTGGTAGTATCGTAGTATCTAAATATTTCTCCGCAGTTGTCGGATTATCGCTGGCGACAAATTGAGTTGCCATTTTGCCCCCTGCTGCACTTAAGGAAAAATAAATACGCAATAAGGTTTCTTTTACATTCGCATTAAACTCACTTTCTGCCAATCCAGGCTCTTGAAAATAGAGGATATAAAAGAATTTATCGCCAAACACTTTTTTCATGTGTGGAATTGGTTTGGCTAAGGCTCGACCTCCATAAGGAATGGATAATGCAATAACAGCTTTTACTTTTTCTGGATAGAGCAAACAAATTTGCCAAGTCAAGGATGCGCCTAAATCATGCCCTACGATAATAGCTTGTTCGTGCCCTAAAGCTGTAATCAATCCAGCTATATCTTTTGCCATTTCATCTTGGCTGTACCGCTCTATTTCCATTGGGGCATCAGTCTCCCCACAACCCAACATATCAGGTGCAACTACATAGTAACCAGCCTCCGCTATTGCCGTCAATTGATGTCGCCACGAATACCAAGAATCTGGGAAACCGTGTAAGAACAAAATAAGTGGTGCCACTTTATCTCCTGCTGATTGGATGAAGTAGCGAACACCGTTGGTTTGTATAAACTGTTGTTGTAATTGGATATTTTCCACGATTTAAGATAATTAGGTTTGCGTTTTATCTTCCTTACTCCTGTCTCCTCATCTATCTATAATCCTCAAAAATAGCAGGTCTTTTTTGCATAGCTGCCATAACTGCTTCTATTTGATTTTTTGTGCCTTTTATTGCTTCTTGCTCTACCGACTCTAATAGTAAACCTTCTTCCGCACTTAAATAATTGGCTTCATTGCACACCTTTTTAGCTTTAACTATCGCCATCGGATTTTTAGCAACTATTTCTTCGGCTAATTTCATAGCATCGTCAAAAGGCGTATTGGACAGATGCGTAGCAAATCCATATTGTACCGCCTCTTCCCCAGAAAAAATTCTATGGGTATACGTTAATTCTCTAATAATGTCATCCCTTACGGTGTGCCGCCATAATTGCGAACCTGCCATATCAGGAATCAATCCCCATCTCAATTCCATTATTGATAGTTTAGTATCTGCCGTGATAAATTTAATATCTGCTCCTGACATAATATTAAGCCCACCGCCTATAGCAAATCCATGAACCGCAGCGATAACAGGTACTGGCAATTCTCGCCAAATCCAAGCCACTTGTTGAACGATATTGGCTTTGCCGTGTGTCCGTTTAGGTAGAGGTGCTGTCAGCACTCCTGATTTTTGTTGTGGGTTAAAGTTGGCAGTATCCATTCCTGCACAAAAGGCTTTGCCTTCGCCCGATAATACGACACATCGGACGTTTGGATTTTTCCTAATCGTTTCGCCTGCTTCAATGATAGCTAGAAACATTGCTTCGTCCAAAGCATTCATTTTTTCTGGACGATTGAGCTTCACATCGGCGATGTGATTGACGATATTGATTGTTACTCTATTCTTCATAATTATTTTTTGGTCTACCGTTTAGTTAACCTATCCACAAAACCCTTCATTCGGGTACGAATTTCGGGTTTCCACCAGATGCCTAAATTTTCTTTTAGTTCCGCTTCTCCATTTTTGCCCAGTTGGTTTAACCAAGACTTTCGAACTTTAGATTTGATGCCTTGAAAAATTTGTGGTTCTGCTTGTATATATCGTTTCATTTGTTCCTCGGCTCTATCCAAAACTTCATCCAAAGGGCAGACTTCGTCGATAAAACCAATTGCCTGTGCTTCGGTTGCATTCATTAAGGTGCCTTTCAATAAATGTCGAGCTGCCACTCCTTCTCCTAACCAAAAAGTATAGCCATTAATGATGTCTTGGGACAAACCAATATTGACCACAATTTCATTCAAGCCAATGGTATATTTAGGGCCGTCTGCCATTACTCGATAATCGCAAGTAATGGCAAAGACCGTTCCCCCCGCAGGAGCATGTCCTGTAATCGCTGCAATCAACGGCTTTGGAAATTTGGCTAATGTTATATACAAATTACCAAATTCAATAAACATTTCTTGGATAGTTGCTTTGTCATATCCATACAATTCTATTACATCCAGACCCGCTGTAAAAAAATGAGGTTGTCCTGTTAAAATAAGCCCTTTAACGGAGTCGTCTCTTTTTATGGATTCAACCACCTTGCTTAAATTCCTCACCATTTGAAGATTAATCGCATTGACTTTTCCTCTATTTAATTGAACAATGGTGTATTGGTCTCTTTTTATAATATTAAGTGTACTCATTATTGATTATTGGATGGTTAAATTATTAAATGGATTGATTGTTTGATGGCTTGATGGTTAACCTTAGGTGTTCAACCATCAAACAATTGAACCATCTATTTATACAATCCAACCAAACGCTGATGAATTATTTCCGTAGCCTCTTTCATAATACGGTCAATCAGTTCTTTACAAGTAGGAATATCGTCAATCAAGCCTGCTACCATCCCGCAAGACCAAGCACCTGCATCCATTGTCCCTTGCTGCATGACTTTTGGATAGACACCCGCCACTTCTTCAATAATATCTTCAAATTTGAGGTCTTTGCCCAATGCTTTTTCTTTTGCCAATAAGCGTTCTACGGCAGGATTGGTCAATACGCGTTCTGTATTTCTCAAAGGGCGCATAATCAAACGAGTATCCAATTCCGTCGCATCTAAAATGGCTTGTTTTACATTTTGATGAATAGGTGCCTCTTTGGTTGCCATAAAACGAGTGCCCATATTCATGCCTTCTGCGCCCATTGCAATCGAGGCGACCAAAGAACGAGCATCCGCCATGCCACCTGAGGCTAAAAAGGGAATCTCCAATTCTGCTGCTGCACGAGGCAATAAAATCATATTCGGAATATCATCCTCTCCAGGGTGACCACCACATTCAAACCCATCGACTGAAACAGCGTCACAACCAATCGCTTGTGCTTTCAAAGCATGTCTAACGGAAGTACATTTGTGAATCACTTTAATACCCGCATCTTTTAAATAGGGTAAAACAGATTGAGGATTACGCCCAGCCGTTTCTACCACCGTTATCCCTCCTTCAATGATTGCTTTGACATATCCTGGGTAATCAGGCGGATTCAATGTTGGTAAAAAAGTAAGGTTGACGGCAATAGGTTTATCCGTCATATCCTTACATCTGGCAATTTCGTTCGCCAAATCTGCAGGCGTTTTTTGCGTCAAACCTGTGATGGTGCCCAATCCGCCAGCATTGGAAACAGCCGCTGCTAGTTCTGCTAAACCTACATAGTGCATCCCACCTTGCATGATAGGATGTTCGATATTAAAGAGTTCGGTGATTTTAGTTCGCATAATTTATTTTTTAGAAGTCAGATTGTTTTTAATATATTAAGGTTTATAGTTGCCATGTTTTTTTGCGAAATTAGTATTTAAATACTAATTTTTTATATTTACTACAAAAAAATCTATAAAAAGGTTCGAAATCTTTTGTGACTGACGATCTGGCAGGCTTGTCCGTATGGACGCAGCGGTCTCGCTTCTGACTTCTCACAAATTAACTGGTCCATGAAATCCCTGTCCAGTTTTAAAAAAACAAACCCTAGCAGGATTCGGAATTTCTAGGATTAAATCTTTTGTTAAGGTAATTGTCCGAATAGACCAGCCTATTGGTAAAATTCGTTCTTTTGGCGTTTTACCAAACATGGCTTTCATACCATACACATTAGGCACATAGTCCTTGCCATCTTCCATAGTTAAAACTTCGATAGTTCGACCTGCTTTAAACAGTACTTTATGGTATTTATAGACGGGTAAAACAAGGACCTCCTTAAAGCCAGCTTCTGGTTTGCCTGGTTTGGCTACTTTTGAAAAGGTATATTTCCCCACTTTCATCGTTTCCAAAGGACCGTCCTCGGTAGCATCTGGCGAACGTGGAAAAAAAGCAACGTCATGGGCAGCTTCCCCAATTCCAGTTATGGCAAACCCCTCAGGGAGCGCTAAAACTTTCCCTTCTTCGTAGGAAATGGGTTGTTGGCATAGCCATACGGTTCTATCGACTAGTTCTGTAATTTCCATATAGGGGCCTGGTCTGCCTATTGTCCAGTTGGGTGTCCATTCGGGATTGCCTAATTTAGTTAATGTTTCTGCTTGTATATTTTTCATTTTAATTGATTAAATTAAGTTTTTTGCAAAAATAGGTTTTAAAACCTAATTTCATAAATTAATACAAAAAAAATGCAGCATTGGTTTGAAAAAAATCTTTTTTTGAGCATTCAGCGATTGAAGCAGGAAGTGTTTTAAGACGGGTGTAATTGGATTTTGTGCCCCTTAGTATATATATGTCGTCTCTACGAGACTAGGAAATTAAAAAAAGCCTTAATTAACATTTGTTACCAATATGTCGTCTCTATGAGACTAGGTTTTTGACAAAATAGTGCCTTTAGGTACGGCATATCGGTAACAATTTGGCTATACACGACCCTAAAATTTCGGAGTCTCGTAGAGACGGCATATTGGGTACAAAATCCAATTGCGCCCTTTTAGACTTAGAGTGGAATTGCTCAATAAGATGCTGAGTCTGTAGCTAAATTTCAAAAAAGTCTTGGTCTAAGAGTATGCTTAAACTAAAAAGGCAAATCATCTTTAAAATCATCCTCGGAAAAATCCAAGGTATCTCTTAAATTTAGATTATCCAATGGGCTTTTAATATTTTTTAATACTTCTGGGTCAACAGGTGGAAGGATAATTTTTCCTTTATTGGTACACCAAACTTTGGTCTTTAAAAACTCCATCAAGCTCCTATATCTAGTCGGAGGGTTTACGGCAGCTAGCCAAATGTGCATCTCATCTTCTGGATCCCAAAAAGCCAGTAAAGCATCACAAAGCGTTTCTAATTGCTTATCTGAAAGTTTATTTTTTGACGGGAAATCATCAATAGGAATACCCAGCCATTCCGCAATAATCTGCAATTCTCCTATGGGTTTTGGGTCTTCCAAAGAAAGCCGATGTACCGAGGAAAAGGATGTCCCTGACACCATTTTTTTTAGGGCAGCCTCTAATAATTTCAATAAATGTTGTACTTGTATCTCTATTTGTCGTTCTTCTTCCTCCATTTCTGCAAATAGCTCCTTACAAGTACAATGCTCCTTAAACCTGCATTCTTCAGGTTCATAATCGCAAAATTCTAAGTTAATAAACCCTGAAGTAGGCGTAATAAATTTTCGGTCCAATATAGAGACCAACGTTTCATAAGCCATCTCTATAGGTAATCCATCTGGAAAATCCGCTCGAGTATTCCAAGTATATAATAGGTTTTCAAAAGCCTCACAAACGGTATTCATTTGCTCGAAAGTCAATCGCTTAGCTGGTGGAAATTGTTCCTTATTTAAGCTACAATAATAGCCAAAAGGTTGTTGGATAAGGTCATCTTCCCCTGCAATAAAGCGTTCTACTTCTTCTATGTGTTGTTCGAAAGTTTCTGCTTTTTCTGTTTCTTCTTTAGTGAGTTGGCGGTGAGCGTTTTGGATGTCTGCTATTAGTTGTTTTATGTATTTTTCCATAGTAGTTTAGGTTTTGGTGTTAGGGAATATTCGTGTAATACCGTAATCTACTAATTTTCTATTAATTTATAAAGCAAAGTTTTGACAAGTTTATCAAAGTAGTTGACATTTTTAGTCCCAAGGGGACGACCTATTATAACCTAGGGCAAAGCCCTAGGGCATGAATGAATAGCTCGGTATATAAAGCCCCAAAGCGGGCGACATAATAAGATACTAAAGAAAATGCAATTTCAAATTTTCAATTTTCAACCACCTACGGTGGGAATTGCAGTTGAAGTTGAAGTTAAAAATTATCGACATTTTAAATTATCGATTCCGATTTGTATCGGAATTGGTTTTAAAATTTACGTAAGCGCCTAATTCTTTATGTCGCACTTTCAGCACTTTATAGTAGTATTATCTTAGTATACTAAATCTTAGGGCTTGCGCCCTAAGTTATTATATGTCGCTCCGTTGGAGCTAGTTTTGCATATATTTTCTCTAAAAATTGATGTTTGGTGGTTTGAAGATTTAAAACCTATTTTTTTCAAATTTATTACAAAAAATGTTTGATGGAGTTGGCATACTGACGTACATTCAGCACTAACATAATACTAAAATATTCCCTTTATTCTGCCACACTAGACAACCTTTTTAAATCTTATTCCAACTTACTTATAGCAAACAAAATTTAAATATAAAATCTGTTTTAATATTCTATAATCTACTAAAATCTTGTTTTCAACGCAATTCGTTAGAATCAGCAAAATCAAATCATCAAATCATGAAATTATCAAAAAAATTAGGGCTATTCCTAGCCTTGCTATTGGTAGGGATTACCGATATAAATGCGCAAACAAAAAGAGAAAATTTATCAGATGAACAAAAAGAAGAAATCAAGAAGCATGTAGAAGAATATGCAACTTCACTAAACCTTACAGCTATACAAAAAACGGAATTTGAGGCAATTACAAAAAAATATGCTAAACAGATGAAAGCAGTTAGAGATAGCGGTGGAAGTAAATTTAAAAAGTATAGAAAATTGAAATCCATTCGCAAAAAGAAAAATAAAGAAATGAGGCAATTACTCCATCATG
Source organism: Saprospiraceae bacterium (assembly GCA_965277445.1). GTDB lineage: Bacteria > Bacteroidota > Bacteroidia > Chitinophagales > Saprospiraceae > JAFMDF01. Next base: position 3,899,035 of record CBDICY010000013.1, read on the forward strand.
AGCAGTTTGAAACTTATTTAGAAAAACAAGAAGAAAGGAAACAAGAGATGAAAGCTAGATGGCATGAACGTTAAATTTTGGAACTTTCCTAAAGGAACAGGCATTTATCCACAATTAAATAACAGCTTGAATACGGAATCTAAAATTATCACTTTTCAACTTACTTTAACGTGAGTTTTGGATATTATTAAATATTTAGCTCCAGAGGAGTGACCCTGTTTGTAGAAAATGGTTCAAAATTCCCTCAAAGGTCTGGAAGACCGACCCCGTATGCAAATAATTTCTAACAGAGTCGGTCTTCCAGACCTTTGATTAAGAGTGAGTTACCGAATATTTTCTACAAACAGTAGCGGTCTTCAAGACCTTTTGCTTATCCAAAACTCATGCTACTCTATTTAAAAACTAACTAATGCAACTAAATTTAAGATGTATGCTTATGCTATTTCTAGTCCTGCTATTTCAGAACTTAGCAGCACAAGAATTAGATAAAACTAATATAAAAGCGGATTATAAAGATAAATCTTTAGACCTTGTTTTACTAGATTTAAAGATTAACTACCGCTTGCAATTTGACTATGAAACGGCGGCTATAGAAGGAATCAAAATCAGTCAGTATTTCAGAAAATTACCGGTGCGGGATGCGATGAAAACGATACTTTCGGGGACCCGTTTAGCTTTCAAAATTATACCTCCACGTACCATTCAAATCTATGAAGGCGAGCAGCGGAATGAAGCAATTATTTCAGCGGCTACCATGCAGCCAGAAAAGACAAATTTTAATATCAATGGTATTATAAAAGATGCCAATAGTGGGGAAACTTTACCGTTTTCCACCATCCAAATCAGACATTCAACTATTGCTGCATCTGCCAATGTAGATGGGCAATTTACGCTATTCGATGTACCAGCAGATACGGTTGTATTAGTCGTCCAATATTTGGGCTATCGCACTAAGTATCTCCGATTAGAGCCAGGAATGGACTTTACTAATTTAATCATCAATATGGATGATTTTAGTCAAGCATTATCGGAAGTTTTGGTAGTAGCCGAAAAAGAAGAACAATTATTAAAAGCATCTACAGGGATTAGTAAAATAAGTGTCGCTCCTGCTCAATTAGCGTATCTACCAAGCTTTGGGGAGAAGGACATTTTCCGTTCTTTACAATTATTACCCGGTATTAGTGGCTCCAATGAAAACTCATCTGGTTTATATGTACGTGGTGGTACACCCGACCAAAATCTGGTGCTATTTGATGGTTTCACCGTGTATCATGTGGACCATTTATTTGGTTTCTTTAGTGCCTTTAATAGCAATGCTATCAAAGATGTCCAGTTATATAAAGGTGGTTTTGAAGCCAAATTTGGAGGTCGTTTATCAAGTGTGGTTGAATTAACAGGCAAGGACGGTAACTCTGAGGAATTCAATATGGGGGTCGGATTGAGTTTACTAAGTGTTAATGCTTTCGTTGAAGCGCCACTATTTGATGGGAAGGGGTCTTTTTTAGTAGCAGGCAGGCGCTCTTTCCAAAGTAATTTTTATAGTAATTTATTCGACGCTTTTACGGAGGCTAATGAAGGTACTACAGCGACTGGAGGAGGATTTGGTAGGGGTAGATTTGGGCAGCAGGAAGTAAAACCTAATTCTTTTTTTTATGACTTAAATGCCAAATTGACCTTTAAACCAACCAAAAACGATGTATTAGCTATCAGTTTTTATAATGGTCAAGATGATTTAGATAATTCTCGGAATATAGATAACGCTTCTTTTTCGGGTGGTCCTTTTGGCGGTGGAGGCAGTAGCGATTTTAATTTCCAAAGTAATAATACCGACCTTACGCAATGGGGCAACTGGGGCGCAAGTTTGAAATATGCCCGTAAATGGTCGGACCGTTTTTATACCAATGCCAATGTTTCTTATTCTAATTATTTTAGTGAAAGAGATAGAAGAAATGAAACGAGCATAACCAGAAGTGATACTACAACGACTAGATTAACAGGGAGTTATGAAAATAATGATTTAAAGGATTTCACCTTTAAATTGGACAATGAGCTGACTATTAGCCAAACTAATAAATTAGAATTTGGGGTGCAAGCAACTTATAATGACATAGCTTATGAGTTCGTACAGAATGATTCGATAAGTGTGTTGGATAGGAAAGACAACGGTTTAACTAGTTCGGTTTACATTCAAGATAAACATACGTTTTCAAACAAATTAATTCTTTTGGGAGGACTGCGGACCAGCTATTATGGGGTTAATCAAAAAATCTATCTCGAACCTAGAGCGTCCTTAACTTATTTACTATCTGATAGGATAAAATTGAAAGGGGCTTATGGAAAATACAATCAACAAGCTACCCGAATTGTACGAGAAGATATCCAACAAGGCAGTAGAGATTTTTGGTTATTAGCGGATGATGAGCGGGTGGCAGTTAGCGCTGCAACGCATTATATTGGAGGAATTAGCTTTGAAACGCCTTCTTTTCTATTTGATGTAGAAGCCTATTATAAAAAACTAGGAGGCTTGTCAGAATATACAACTCGGCTTACCACCGCAGGATTTGGTCCTAGCCGAACCTTAAATTATGAAGAGTTATTCTATACAGGAACAGGCGTAGTTAAAGGTTTGGAGTTTTTATTACAGAAGAAAGTAGGCAAATTCACAGGCTGGATTGGCTATACTTTAGGGGAAGTGAAATACGATTTTGAAGCCTTTGGAGACGAACCTTTTTTCGCCAATCAAGACCAAACACATGAGTTAAAAATTATCGGTAGCTATAAGGTGAATAAATGGACGCTCGGGGCTACTTTTATTTATGCTACAGGCAAGCCCTATACTGCTCCAACGGGCTATTACGAATTAACCTATTTGGATGGCACAACAGCCGATTATTTTGAAGTAAGTGGTAAAAATGCCTTGCGTTTACCTGCCTATCACCGCTTTGATTTGTCTGCCACGAGAGATATAAATTTTGGTAATTCTAAAGGTAGTTTAGGCATCTCTTTTTTTAATGTTTATAATCGCAATAATGTCTGGTATAAAGAATATGAAGTGATAGAAGGCGAATTATTGGAAACAAATGTATCGCTATTAAATTTTACACCTAGTTTATTCTTTAGCTGGACTTTAAAGTGATGGCTTGATTGTTAGATTGTCTGATTGTTTACTAGACGTTGACTGAACAATCTAGCAATCAAACAATCAAACAATTTTAACAATCAAACAATTATGAAATATAAATCAATTTTTCTCTTCGTTCTTTTATTGATTATCAATGCTTGCACAGAAGAGTCTAGTGTAACCTTAGACACAAAAACAGCAGTTGTCGAGGCCTATCTATTTGCAGGGCAGCCCGTTGATACTGTTCGTATTGTCCAATCTTATGCTTATGCTAGAGAAAATTCCGACTTAATTTCGTTGGACGATTTGGAAGTGCAAATTTCTGATGGACAGCAAACTTACGATTTAGACCATAGTACGGAGGGGATTTATCAAAATCCAGATTTTATCCCTCAAAGTGGCGCAACTTATGTCCTGACCTTTAACCATAATGGAGCGACCGTTCGTTCGGAAACTTATGTGCCTCAAAAACGAACGATTAGCATTTCTAAAGCATCGGTAAGACTGGAAAAAATCACAGACATTAACGATTTAATTAATAGTGGATTTGGTGGAAACCAAGAGGCTATTGAAGTGGTGTGGGATAATTCAGAAGGAGATTATTATTATGTTGTTATAGAAAATATAGAAGACAATCCAGAATTTGTCAATGATCTATTGGCAGAGTTTCAAGCGAATGGTAATGCACGCAGATTTTTCCAAATTTCCGAACCAGAAATTTCCGATTTCTATGCCATCAATGCCCTAAGAGATTTAACTCAATTTGGTACTTACCGAATTATTGTCTATCGAGTAAATCCAGAATATGCTGCCTTATATGAGACAGCGGGGACTTCTTCTATTAGTATTGCATCGCCTCCAAGTAATATAGAAAATGGCTTGGGTATTTTTACAGGGGTGAGTAGTGATACGGTGTACTTGGAAGTGATTAAGGATTGATGGGGTAAAGCTGGAAAAACAGAAAGAAATGAAAAAAAGATGAAAGCACGACGTTAGAAATTGGACTTTTGTTAGAAGGTAGATGCACTATAAACAGTTCATTTTCAAAAAAAGCCTTCAGTTTTAAAATCAAACAATAGGTTTTTGTCCGAAATTAAATTTAATTAACTGAAAGAATATCTTGGGTTTCGGTTAAATTGAAACTCGAAAAAAAGAATTAATTTAGAATATTATTCTTTTTATTGTCTTTAAAAGCACATATAACAGAATAAAACTCTGTATATATTTTTATTTGGAAACACTTTAAAGAACATTTATTTTTAATTATTTAAAAAAATAAAATATTTATGTTTTAATAAAAATATAATTTTGTGAACAACTATTAAAAATAGGTAATTTAAAATATAATTTTGTAAAAACTCTTTTTTCCTATCTCAGTTTAACCGAAAGTCAAGAATATGATAAAAAAGATGAAATATTTAATAATTATTTTACCCATTGCATTGTGTTTTCAGTTTTCTATTGCTACTGCTCAACAGAACGAAAATTATTTTTCCTATTCCGATAGTACTGGAATCATTAATGCTTTTTTTGGACTTGATAATGGACTACCAAGTTTATTATGTAATCAACTAGGAAGCCTGCTAGATGGTATGCCTGTTAATTTTAAATTCCCATTAGATGCATCCAGTTTATCGGAAACTGATTTTGAAGTTTTGGATAGCCTTGGAAATATACATACCCCTATTTGTGCTTATTTGGCCCCAGCTAATGAAAACGGAGAAAATCGAACCGTGCTTCTGTTAGGTGAATTTGGTACCGCTGTTACCAATCCACCTGTTGAGGTAAGAGTTGTGGATGATTTATTTACAATAGGTACTTTGTCAGGTGAGTCCGCTTGCTCAGAAATCATAAATCTCAATGGTACCTATACAACAAACGTAGTTCCGTTAGGTGATGGACCATCGTTGTTCTTTGCCCAAAAAATTGAGGACACATTAAATGAGTGTACGCTTGGAATTCAAACTATACAAGTTGCTTGGAACGGGGGTATTACTCCATATATTAATGGTGACACAGAATCTGACTTATTCCAATACTATATCGGTTATTCTGATAGTTCAGGAGTTCTAATTCCACATTTACCAATTTCGATTGCAGATATAAATGATAACGACAACTTTCACCAGTTATGCTTTTCTACAAGTGATGAAATTGTCAGCACTTCCATGATGGCTAACACGGTCGAAGACCCAAACGGAGACCCCAATTTATTTAAGGAGATTAATGTAAGTTACTGTATGACTACTGTTGGTGTGGAGAATACAATTTTTGAAAACCATTACAAAGTATTTCCTAATCCTTTTTCGAATGAGTTATACATTGATAAGTTAAAGGGGCATGAATATATATGTATATATGACTTCCTTGGGCAGCAAGTCTTTGAAGGAAAAAACATTGATAAACTAAATGTAGTCGACTTAAATCCAGGAGTTTACTTTCTAATTATCCAGTCTGGATCCAAGCATCAATCCATTAAGTTGATTAAACAATAATACTGTTAGTGCTAGCTATGCCAATGATATTGAGCCAATAATTAGTAATAGTTGTGCGCTAAGTGGTTGTCATGTTGCAGGCTTTAGTAGGGGTGATTTTACTACCTACGAAGGATTAAAAGCAAAAGTAGATGATGGGTCAGTCAAAACACGTGCCATTGACCAAATGAATATGCCACCGGCTAATTCTTCTGAGCCTACGAGTTTAACTGATAATCAGTTGGAACTGCTTACTTGTTGGATAGAAGCGGGGGCACCAGAAAACTAAGGAATGAAATATTAATAAAGCACACAAGTTGACGAAGTTATTTTTTTCTTTAGCAAGGCAAAAAACGTAGGCGATGCAGGGTATCGGCGAGGCTTTTTAACGCAGCTAAAGGGAAAAAAAATGAAGTAAAATTGGGTGTCTTATTATTCTTTCATTCCTAACTGTTATAAGATTGTATTTAGTAATTATTTATAGCTCTTATTTTCAAAGAGTCACCTACAAAGATGTGATTATTTATTAAGGAAACTGTATAACAATGCTGGTTAACTGGTGGCTCTTTGTTTTCAAATTTATTTATAACATCAAATTAGGGGTGTTAAGAGCATTTTAAATGTTAAATTGGAAGTAAGCCTTCTGATTCGAGTTTATTGACATAAAATTTTATCAACCAGACAACCTTTTTAAATCTTATTCCAACCTCCTTATAGTAAGAGACTAGAAATTAGGCAAAGTAAAATACTAAATTAGCATTAAATGATGCTGTAAAATAAATGGAGTTAAACAAGGCCATATCATTAGCAAAAAAAGGAAATCCTTTAGCACAGCGACATCTGTATGAACAATACAAGGTTCGACTATTTAGGGTTTGTTTACGCTATGGTAGGGATAGGTCAGATGCAAAAGATATTTTACAAGAAGGATTTATACAAATTTTCAAGAATATACACCAGTTTAAAGGCGAGGGGGATATTGGCAGTTGGATGCGACAAGTAATGGTTTATACCGCATTGCAATATTTAAGAAAATGGAAAAAAGATTGGAATCATTTGGATAGTAATGACTTTGAGTCCGTCTTTCAAGCAGAAGCTGATGTTTTTCACAAATTAGGATTAGAAGAACTCACTCGGATGATTCAGCAATTGCCAAGGGGTTATAGAATCGTATTTAATTTATATGTCATTGAAGGCTATTCCCATAAAGAAATAGCAGAAATGTTGGGCGTTAGTACCAATACAACTAAGACCCAATTATTTAAAGCCAAAGCTGCTTTGCGAAAGCAACTGGAGCAACAATTATTAACTTAAGCATCATGGATAAGAAAAAACCGAACGACAATTTGGAAAACTTATTCGGAAAAATGTTCAATAATACCGAAGAAGTAGAGGAAGGAACAGGATGGGATATGCCTCCTGCAGATGTATGGGACAAGATTCAGATGGGTCTTAAAGAAGAAAAAGAACCTAAAAGAATAGTAGGATATTGGTGGTGGATAGGGACAGCAGCTAGTTTTCTATTATTAATTAGCGCTTTTCAATGCTATCAATATAAAAGAATTCAGGAGCTATCTAATCAATTAGTCCTAAAAGAAAAGGTAGTAAATACTATGCAATCGGATTTGGAAGATTTGATTTATCAAAAAGAGCAAAAAGAAAAACTAACTAAAGCAAAAAATAATCAAGTCAATGCTGTTAATAAATTGAGTGAGGAGAAAGAAGGAGTTCCATCAATTAGGAGGACTCCTTCTTTGAAGGAATTATTGACTAATATTGCAGCAATAGAAAAGACAACGATTGCTAATCAATTCAATAATTTCTCACCAAAAAAGCAAGCATTTAGTGCTAATCCTTCCTCAACTATTGACGGAAAAGCAGCTAGAAATCAAGTCAATAATTTGAATTATGTAGAAGTTGAAGAACTAACAAATAAAACAAAAGACCTTCAAAATCAGGAATTATTAATAAATATTCCTAATAAAATAGCAGCCGATAAAACTATTGCTGACGTTTCCCTTTCCAAGTTACCGACCTTGTTTAATCTGTTGACAATTAAAGAAAAGGTCATTCATCCAACTATTCATCCAATTATCCCTATTATCAAAAACAACCCTTCTTTTTACCTAGCCGTGGACTATGCTCCTTATTGGGAGAAAAACAAAATACAAGGTGGACGATTTGGAGGAGTAAGCCTTTTTTCTGGTTTGGAAAGTCAGGAGAGAAGTTTTACTACAGGACTTCAATTTGGGGTTAAGTTGGGTAAAGGCTGGATAATGGAAACAGGGGTACGTTACACTAATTCCAACAAATCGACACAGTATACTAGAAGCATTCCATATCAATTTTTGGAAGAAAGATTAAGTAATCAAGGAATCTATGAAAGTACCCTTAATTTACAATTAGGCTCTTCCTCAGGAGTGATAGAAACAGAAGTGTTGCTTTCTAGAAGTTCTGCCACGTCGATTGAAGAGCAGACTGATTTAGGCTTGAATATTACCTTCTCTAAATCTGTTACTTCCTTAGATATTCCGCTTCTAGTAAAAAAACAATGGGCCATTGGCAATCTTGGATTAAGCATTAGAGCAGGGGTATTGAATCGATTTATTATGGAGAATAATCTGGAGACCTTTAGTATAGCTGTAGATGACCCTCGTTTTCAATCTCGTATAAAACCGAATGAAGAAAGAATCGGCACGAATAAATTGAGTACCTATTCCCCGCATGTTTTAGCTGGTTTTGGTATAGAATATCAGATTCAACCAAAGTTATCCATTTATGCGGAACCTACCTTTGTCAGAAGTATTCAACCGATTAGAAAGGTTGGTTTTTCAGATATTTATGCCGAAGGGAAAATGGTCAATTTGGGAATAAGGTATCAGCTTTGAAAGAAAAGATGTCAGAAGTCAGACCGTCCTTTCAGGACTGTCAGAAGTCAGACAACAGAAGGTTCAAAATACAGCAAGGAAGTTGCGTCCCTTTTTTCAGCCTTGAAAAGGCGACATAAAAGTAACATCAAGGATTTATGTCGCTCTTTCAGAGCTTTTGAACTAATTTACGTGGCTATTGAATCCCTAGGGTTTGCACCCTAGGTTAGTATATTTCGCTCCGTTGGAGCTTTAAAATGTGACGCAACTTTTCTCCTAAATTTTGAACACCCTATCCTTTTAGGGCTGTCCAATAGTAAGATGAAATAAACCGATTGACTTTGGTTAATCGAGTAACTGTATTCTTTTGTCTAAAACCAAGATAAATATGAGTTTCGGATAATGCTATTTGATAATCAATGATTTAGCTCCAGAGGAGCGTTGCTGTTTGTAGAAAATGGCTCGAAAATGTTCCAAAGGTCTGGAAGACCGACACCGTCTGGTATTGGTTTTTAACGGTGTCGGTCTTCCAGACCTTTGATTAACAAGGGGGTATCAAATATTTTCTACAAACGGATACGGTCTTCTAGACCTTTTGCTTATTTAAGATTCATGTGAAATTATTAAAAAAATAAGAGGTTACTAGCATTTTAATCCCGCTTAAAAATCATCATTTAAGTGAGTTTTGAAGGTTTAGGGGATATTGTTTTTGGTATGCCCTTACCTTTTTTCAATGCTCACCAATCATAAATAACAATAATTAGTTGGATGAATTAATTGTCAGATTGCTTGATTGTTAGATTGTTGGCTGTCAACATCTTGTAGGAACAATCAAACAATTTTAACAATCAAACAATCTTTTCCATCTACTTAAATATTCTAAAATTAAATAAATATTTTTTCACTATTTTTAATTAAAACTCATCAGAATGACAAAACGATTACTAGTTTTAGCCGTAGCATTTTTTGCTACTATTTCGCTATTTGCACAAACGACTGTTAGTGGGGTTATCAACGACGCAGAATTAGGCGACCCACTTATTGGGGCAAATGTGCTTATCGAAGGTACAACTATAGGTACCAGCACCGATTTAGATGGTGCTTTTTCAATCACTAGTGCCGAACCGCTACCTTGGACTTTAGAAGTTTCTTACACAGGTTTTAGTACCCAAACAATTCAAATTACAGGCAATCAATCCAATTTGACGATTGCTTTAGCACCAAGTGCATTGATTGGGCAAGAGGTCGTTGTTTCTGCCTCTAGAAGACGAGAAAAAGTACAGGAAGCACCTGCCTCTATTTCTGTTTTCAATGCTAGAAAATTAGAGGCATCTCCTAATGACAATCCTGTCAGAAACTTGATTTCTGCGCCAGGGGTCACCATCCAACAACAATCGGCAGGGAGAATTAATATCCAATTACGAGGAGATGGTGGACTCTTTGGCTCTGCCTCTTTTCCTATCCTAGATTATCGTTCTTTATCTGGTCCAGGTTTAGGTACTTTTGACGCGCTCAATTCGCCTTTGAATAATCTGGATATTGACCGAATAGAGGTGGTTCGAGGGCCAGGTTCTGCACTTTATGGGCCTGGAGTAACCTCAGGTGTTGTGCATTTTATTTCTAAATCCCCTATTGATAAACCAGGAACGGCTATCGAATTATTAGGCGGGGAATTAAATACTTTTGGGATTACCGCACGACATGCGACTAAGGTTTCTGATAAATTTGGTTTTAAAGTAAATGCAGTATTGAAACGAGGGGATGAGTTTACATTGGACCCAAATGACCCTGACGATGCGGCACAAATTGCTAAATTTCAAAAAACGGTTTCTGCGCCTGCAATTACGGATGGCATCGTCGATGCTACACAAGCAGGTAGATTGCTATTGGAAGAAAGTGATTTAGACCCTGATCGTGACGGCAATGTCATGCAAGATTTTTGGAATCAATTCTCCCTAACCAGTACCTTAGAATTTAGACCACAAGATGACTTGTCTATCAATGTTTCTGGTGGCGTAAATGCAGCCTCAGCCGTTTTTTATAATTCGCAAGGAGAGGGATTATCGCAAGCAACAGAGACTTGGGTACAAGCCAGAATGCAAAAAGGAGGTTTATTTGCCCAAGCATTCTATTTGGGAAATACGGGAGGTACAGACGATAACCCGTCTTTTTTATACCAAACGGGAAATAGTACGGGAGTTGCAAGGAAACAAATTGAGGCGCAAATTCAATATAATTTTGATACCCCCAATTTTTTAAATGCGAACTGGACTGCAGGTTTTGATTACAGAAATTCTATCGCAGATACCAAAAATGAAGTCTATGGTCGAAATGAAGAAGATGATGATTTTGGAATTGCAGGAGCTTATCTACAAGGTAAGTTTGCTTTAGGCAATAAACTAGATTTAGTTTTGGCAGGTCGTGGCGACCGATTTAATTTCACAGAGGAGACTTCCTTCTCTCCACGGGCAGTTTTGGTGTATAAACCTTCTCCAAAACATACTTTCCGTTTTGGCTTTAACCGAGCAGTAGCTGCGCCCTCTCAATTACAAGTCAATATTGACTTCCCTGTCTCCACTATAGTACCGGGTGTTATGGATATTTGGTTAGTCGGAAATAAAGAAGAACAAACTTTTAATAATCCAACTATAGAATTGAATAGCTTGTTAGGTGGTTTTCCTGACCTTCCGATAGGGACACCTGGTTTCCCGAATGCTTATACCTATGGTGCGGTAGCCGAACCAACATTAGCCGCATTGATTCCTGGTATTGCAGGTGCTTTACAAGCAGGAGGTGCGGATGAGGCGACAGCTAATGCTATTGCAGGGGCTATTCAAGGTTATTTAGTAGACCCTGCTAATACGCCCGATGGTTTTTCTGGTAATTTCTTTGGCTATAATGCTTTTAATGGCAATCCACTAGGTATTACCAATGCACCACAGGCCGTTTTAAGAACAGAAGATACTTGGGAATTTGGTTATAAAGGCTTGATTGGTGATAAACTAGGCGTGAGTTTAGATATTTATAATAGAAAGATTGATGGCGCTACCCTATTTACGGCAATTAGTCCAACTTATTCCTTAGTTGCCCCTAATCTTGGAACAGATTTAGGAAATGCCGTTGCGACTACTGAATTAAGAGATTTTATTTTTACTACTTTGGGCGGTGACCAAAATCCAGCTGCTGGACCAACAGCAGACGGATTAATCCCTATTATTAATGGTGCATTTGCAGCGGGTGGCGAAGGTTATGCAGATGCCATCATCGATTTATACCCTATAATAGGGGCAACACCAACGGACAATGTTCCCGATAATGGCATTACCCATATTGCCGCAGGATATAGAACCTTTGAGGCTTATGACTACACAGGCATTGACCTTGGATTAGAATTTTATGCAAATGAAAATTTATCTTTTTATGGAAATTATTCCTATATCTCGGATAATATCTTTAATCCAGCAATTAAAGGGGCAGATGGTGCTACAGAGACCACTTCTATTGCAGCTCCTCAAAATAAGGTTCGATTAGGCGCTAATTATACACCAGCAAAAGGATTAAGAGGAAACCTCTCTATTCAGTATGATGAATCCTTTATGGCTTTATTAGGGCAATTTTCTGGAGATACTGGTGATAGAACCCTAGTTGATTTGGGCTTAGGCTATAAATTCAATGATACCATTACGTTTGACATTTCGGCACAAAATTTATTCAACAATGAATATCGTGCCTATCCATTATTTCCTAAAATTGGAAGAAGGGTGTTGGCTAAGTTGACTTTTAATTTTGCGGGGAAAGCGTAAATTTGTTAATAAGACTACTGGACATTTTTTAAAATAGAGAGAGATATGCTCTATATAATGTCCAGTAGTCTATCTTGTTAACTTAATGCAGTACGTTCCCAAACCTAGGTCTTAACAAACTTCTGCCTAAAAGTCATCCCTTCGTTAGACCGAATTTCCAAGAAATAAACACCTGCCTTTAAACGCTGCACATTGATTCGGTCAAAGGAATTTTTTGTATCAATTTTTCTATTAAATAGTTCTTGCCCAGTAACCGAATAGATACGAATCTGACCAGTTGTGTTAATGGGTATTTCTAGTTGCAACCAATTATGTACAGGATTTGGGAAAAGGCGAAGTGTTTGATTCTGTATAGTTATTTCCTCAATATTTTCTGTCAACGTATTTCTCGAATCTGCAGTTGATAAACTATTAGAAATAAAAAATTCTTGGATCGTACTGTAGGCTGATTCTTCTTCATTTTCACAAAACGTTTTTACTCGGAATTCATAGGTATTTAATTGGCCTATTCCTCTAACAAATGGATTAGCAACCTCTGTATTGACCAACCAATTATTTCTACCTTTAATCCTAATTTGTATAAAGTAACTGTTGGCATTGTCTACTGGATTCCAACTCAATCTAACCCTTCTTCTTCCATCAGACTGAAAAGTTAATCCAGTAGGTGGATTACAAACTGGAACAGAAGTAGTCACCTCATCCATCCCATCGCAATTTTCGTCTATGCCATTATCGGGAATATCTGTTGCATCAGGATTAATACTTGAATCATTGTCATTACAATCCACATTAGAAAAAAAACCATCTTCGTCTTGGTCAACCTGATTGCCACAACCATCTAAAATTAATTGCTGTTGGGCTACAAGAAAATCAAAAGACAATTCAGATAAACTTTTTCCGTTCAATGTCGCCTCCCACGCACCATGACCTTTACCTTCAAGCGTATTGAGTACTACGTATGCTCCAGTAGAATCATAGAGGCGAACCAATTCCTCGGCCTCGCTGAAAAGTACGGTCGGGTCTTCTGTGCCATGAGCAATAAATAATTCAGGGTCATTAATATCATATCGGCTTAATCCATAAACCTTTTCATAAGATTTCAATTTCACATTACTTCCCCATAAATCAACCATACTTTGGACGACGTAAGTCTCGTTAAGGTTGGTAGTGGAAAGTGTAGGGTCTTCGGTGAGAGGAATTTCGTCTCTAAAATCTTCTTGATTAGAAATTCCTAAAGCTATGGTAGTTATTGCCCCTGCTGATGCGCCTCCAACGGTGATAAAGTCCTTGTTTATTTTATAAGTACTCGCTTTAGACATCATCCAGCGTAGGGCAGCTTTGGCATCTCTTTGGGCGGCATACATAGCAATGCTAGTTCTCGCATCTTTGGGAGTTTCTGCATTTTGCAAGGTGAAATCAATCCATTCTTGTGGAGCAATTCCTGTAAAATCAGTTCCTCCTAAATCACTTGTGGTTCTATAATCAACAGAGGCAAAAACCCATCCCCTTGAAGCAAAGTAATTAGCCATATCAATAATTTCTGGCTTTGTTTTGGTGCCTCCTTGAAATCCTCCGCCATGAATGAACATATAAACAGGTCTATTCTCCAAATCATTATCTGGCAAGTAAACATCTAACAGCAATGGCATTGCAGCCGTAGAGGAGCCATTACCATTATGACTTAATCCTTCGGCGTAGGTAATGTCTTCCTCTACGATGACTTCATAGGCGCTTTCGCAGGTTACCTTTGGGGTCTCCCTATCGTTGGGATTAGAAGGCGGGTTACTATCGTTTTGTTCAAAACAAAGTTTGTAATTCGCATCGTGATTATTCATTATATCCTCAGCAACTGCATGTAAATTTGTATTAAACCCTGTCTCATATTCAAAGGTACTTAGATCAACACCGTAGATACTATTTAGCCAGATGAGTCCACCCGCTTCTCTAATAATATCCCCTTGATGCCCTTTAGTATCCGTAAATAAGGAAGTTTCTTGCGGGCCAAATATTGAAATATCATCCAACAACTCATTATCCTCATTCATTTGTGCTAAATTAACCGATGCCCATCCCGTTGGTATAGTGAAAATTTTGGTGGAAGGAAATTCAACACGTAACTGATTGACCATCTCTTTGTGAACAAGATCATTAACAAAAAAATCCGTCAATTCTTGTATGGTGCTAAACCCAAATTCTTGCGCTCTTTGATCCCAATCTGCTGGAAAATCAATTTGTGGGATAGCTATAAAAATGGTAATGTTTGGATTGTTTTGTAAGGCATATTGTATCCATGCACGATGCCCCTCGATTCTATCCTCAGGTTCATGTCCAGCAGTCATTCCAAAAAAATCAATATTTCCTTGGTCAAGAGCCGCTTTGATTTGACTATGCTCTGCGCTTGCCGAATCGTTCCAAAAATTGATTGGTCTTCCATTGTCGCCTCCACGGATAACGGTCGTACTACTATGATTTTCAAATCCTGCATGAATCGCTAGGTCATCCAATTTCTCAGCGTAGGGTCTAAAAAAACTATTCCCTATTAATAACATGTTATAGCCCTGTGTTTCTGCCGTTATACAGTCTCCAGTTCCTGGAGATTGGGCTTTGGACGAAGTTGACACCAACAGCAATAAAACACAAACTTTGTACATTAATTTCATTTGTTGGCAAAGCCATACGGTTCTATTCGCTAGTTCCGTAATTTCCATATTATAAGGAACTGGTCTTCCTATCATCCAGTTGGGTATCCATTCGTGATTGCCTAGTTTGATTAATATTTGTGATTGAAGGTCTTTCATTATTAATTATTGATTGAAAATGTATTTATTACAAAATAGGTTTTAAAACCTACTTTACAAAAGTATTACAAAATATTTTATTCCTCAACTTCTGACCATTATAGGCAGGATTTTAGAAATCAAACTATCAGGAAATTTGTCAAAAGACTAATGCTCATTCCAGTCATAGCTACGGTTAATTTCGCAATTGACAACAGAAAGTATATTAATAGAATTCCTATACGAGTCTGAAAGGAAATTGTGAACAAATAATTTCTTACCATACATCAATTTTTTCCTTGTGGATAACCTCTACTTTTGCATTTTTAAAATACAAAAGCTTATTTACAATGAAAAAAATATTAATTGGTTTAGCAGGTTTTCTTTTGCTTGCCTTTATCGCGTTTTATATAACTTCCAAACCCACAGCTACTGAAGATGGTGCTTTTATTCCTTCCCCATTGGCATTAAAATTAGCCACTTCTTCTACAACTGATTATGACAATACTACTTTTGCAAATCCGCATACAGGAAACAAGAAAGTATTAATGGTCTGTACTGAAGAAAGAAATATGACCATGGCAAATGGTAAAAAGTTTTCAACAGGAAATCATCCTGTCGAAATGATGCTCCCCATGGTACACTTAAGAAATGCGGGTTTCGATATAGATATTGTAACGCCAACGGGCAAACCTGTTAAAATAGAAATGTGGGCAATGCCAGAAGAAGATAAACATGTCATGGGTGTATATGCGGAATTCAAAAATCAATTTGAAAACCCTGGTAGTCTATCCGACTTCGTTCGAAACTCGGTGAATGACAGCATAGCTACCGATTATATAGCGGTTTATCTCCCTGGTGGACATGGGGCAATGCTAGGTTTACCTGATAATCAGGATTTGAATAAACTAATTCATTGGTCACATGATAGGGATATGCACATGTTGGCTATTTGTCATGGTGGAGCAGCATTGCTCGCTGCAAATTTAGATGGCGACAAAAATTCATTCATTTATAAAGGGTACAAAATTGCTGCATTTCCAGATGCTGTCGATGAACAAACCCCAATGTTTGGCTATATGCCTGGGCACATGCCTTGGAAATTTGGAGAGAAATTAAACGACTTAGGCGTTACTATAATTAATACAGAAGCAGATAATACTTGTCATGTCGATAGAAAATTGGTTTCAGGCGCTAGTCCGCTTGCTGCCAATGAATTCGGCAAATTAGCAGCTAATGCATTGCTTAAAGAAGTAAATCAATAATAATTTAGATAGGGAAATTCCATAGAGTATGTTTAAAAATATTATTTGGTTGATTTCAAAGAGTCGGTGCAATTAGTTTGTTCTGGTGAAAAATTGTTCGATTGTCAGATTGCTTGAATGTTTTCGAGCGGGACAACAATCAAGCAATCTGACAATCAAATCTATCACTTTCGAAGTAAATTAAATGTTCAAGTTTAACTATATCCTTACCTTTTTTCTTATAGGCTTGCTTTTAGTGAGCTTTCCATTTTATGGTCATAGTCAAAAAGATACATTACAATACAAAATGGATTTGAATTTTTCGGGAAGAAGAATTTCGGGAACATTCAGTCAAGCAGTCCTTGGAGGTGGGTTTAATCTTGATGTATTGTATAAAAATTGGCATCTGGAGAACAATACGACCTATAGGTTTAACAAAACAAATACTAGGCTAATTGAAGATAATTGGTATGACTTAGTCACCCTCAAATATTATCCAAAGGGCAATAGGAAACTATATCCAGGGGTGTTTTCTCATTTTGATAATAATTTAATTTACAGCGTCAAAAGTCGGCATAACTACGGGATTGGAATAGGTTCTGTATTGGACAAGGGTGCAATGAAATTATCCTTATTAACAGCTATAGCCAAAGGAAAGTCCACTTATAATGGTTCCGATTTTGCAAATAGTGAACGAGATATTTCTACTCGAAAAAATGGATTGTTTTTATTTAGAATAGATAATGGGTATGCTATTGCTAAAAAGAGAATCAATTTTTCTTATCAGTTATTTTATTTTCAATCATTGAAAGAAAGTGCCGATTATATTTTTCGATTGAATGCTCGAACTAGTTTCAGAATTATTAAAGGGTTATCCTTCTTTGTAGTTTATGATTATCGTTTTGAAAATGTACATTTAGAAACCTTGTCTAATTATAATGATATTGTGCTTTTTGGTATTAATTGGGCATTAAGTAACAAATAAATAATATAAAATATGAAAGTATTACAATTAACTGGATACGGAGATATAAAAAGCAATGTAGCTTTTGCAGAAGCTAAAAAACCTTCCATCAAGGACAATCAGGTGCTGATAGCAATACATTCAGCGGCTCTAAATCCGATTGACTATAAAATTATAGAAGGTCATTTAAAACAAGTAATAAAACTATCTTTTCCAAGTCCTATAGGTTTTGATGTAGCTGGTATTGTGGTGGAAAAGGGGGCAAAAGTAACCCATTTAAAAGTGGGAGATGAAGTATATTCCAGAGTTCCAACTGATGCACCAGGTACGCTTGCAGAATATATTTCCGTAGATAGTGAAGTAGTTAGTTTAAAACCTTCCAATTTAAGTTTTAGTGAAGCAGCCAGCTTGCCTTTAGTAGGGTTGACCACCATACAAAGTTTTAATAAGGTCCACTTAAAATCTGGTGATAAAGTATTAATTCATGCTGGTTCAGGAGGAATTGGCACTTTTGCTGTCCAGTATGCCAAAAGTAAAGGTGCTTATGTTTATACGACTACTAGTACGAAAAATGTTGGATGGGTGAAAAAATTGGGTGCGGATAGAGTAATTGATTATAAAACCGAAAAATATCTCGATATTGTGAAAAATATTGATGTTGTTTATGATACTTTGGGAGGAGAATATACCGCTGATGCTTTTAAAGTGATTAAAACTGGTGGAAAAGTGGTCAGCTTAGCTGGAGATATTGATGATGAAACTGCAAAAGAATTAGGGCTTAATAAATTGATTCGCTTTATTCTGTCTTTAAAAAGAAGGAAAATTACTAAGCTAACAAAACAAAAATCCGCCTATTATAAATATTTGGCAATGACAGCTAATGGCCAACAATTGAATGACCTAAAAAAATTGGTGGAGGCTAATTCAATAAAACCTGTAATTGATAAAACATATCCATTTACCGATGTAGTTGAAGCTTTACTTCACCAAAAATCTGGTCGTGCGAAAGGGAAAATTGTAATTAATATGAAATGAATTGGTGGTTTGATTGTAGGTAGGACAACATCAAGCAGGAA
The DNA here is from genome assembly GCA_965277445.1 of Saprospiraceae bacterium. Classification (GTDB taxonomy): domain Bacteria; phylum Bacteroidota; class Bacteroidia; order Chitinophagales; family Saprospiraceae; genus JAFMDF01. The sequence continues at coordinate 3,917,361 of CBDICY010000013.1, forward strand.
CAATCAAACAATTTTGTCAAAATACTTAATTCTTTACCTATAAAAAAATAAAAATGATAGGAGTAATCGCAACTTTAAAAATTAAAGAAGGAAAGGGAACTGAATTTGAAGCGACAGCCAATCAATTAGTTCAAAATGTCAATGCCAATGAAGAAGGCGTTGTTTATTATGATTTGTATAAGCAAGATGATACAACTTATGTTTTCTTAGAAAGATATAAGGACCAAGCAGCTTTAGATATTCATAGACAGACGGACTATTATAAAGCAGCTGGGGCTCAGTTAGGCGCTTTTGTGACTGCTGCACCTGACATTAAAATTTTAGCCGCTGTTTTGGATAAAAAGTGAACACATAATGCACGCAAAAAATGCAAGATACCACCACTATTCCGCTTGATTCTATTTCAAAACTTCAATTATATGGTCTGCTAACTTCAACGGTGATTCCAAGACCTATTGGTTTTGTAAGTACTGTTGATAAAAACGGAAACGTAAACTTAAGTCCATTTAGTTTTTTTAATGTCGTTAGTGCGGACCCGCCGATTATTATTTTTTCTCCATTAGTTAGCTTTAATGATGAGCAAAAGGATACCTACAGGAACATCAAAGAAGTTCCAGAAGCGGTCATCAATCTTGTTAACTATCCGATTGTGGAACAGATGTCTTTGTCTAGTGTTGCTTATGACAAGAAGATTAATGAATTTGAAAAAGCAGGCTTAACGGAAGTAAAAAGCGATTTAATTCGTCCTCCACGAGTTGCGGAATCACCTGTATCCTTTGAATGTACGATAGAACAAACCATCGAATTAGGAGAAACACTTGGAGCAGGCAATCTCATTCTAGCAAAAGTTAAATTGATACATATTAAAAGCGAATACCTGACTAAAGATGGGAAAATCGACCAAGTAAAACTAGATATGGTGGGTCGTATGGGTGGTAATTATTATGCAAGGATTAATGAACAGTCGGTATTTGAGATAGTAAGACCTTTAACGACGAGGGGTATCGGTATAGATAAATTGCCTACCTTCATTAAACATAGTCCTTTATTGACTGGCAACCATTTAGGGAAACTGGGCAATGTAGAAGCACTTCCAACAGCGGAAGTCGTCAGTCAAGTGGCTCAAGAAAAAACAGTCAAAATACTTTTATCTAAATGGAAAGGAAATTCTAAAAAATTACACAAAGCACTTTATAGTTATGGACGCCAATTATTGGATAATAATCAAATAAATCATGCCTTGGCAGTCTTGATGTATTCTGAAAAAAGTGGTCATTTCAATAAAGGCTTCTTTTCAACTTTTCCATAACCTTACTCTATAATTTGATGAACGAAGGCTCTATACTCCTGTTGAACCCTATCAATATATTGCGATTTGTCCAAATTAGCATTTTCGTAAGCATTCATTTCTGTATTATAAGCCCTCACATGTTTATCACTCCAAACAACAATTTCTAGAATTATTGGAGCTAAATCCATCCCTTTATCTGTTAGCAAATAAATATTTTCTTTTTTGTTAGTAGGCAGTTTTCGTTTGGTAATTACCTCCAAAGATTCCAATAATTTTAATCTAGTTGACAACAAATTAGTAGCTATCCCTTCTTCGGAGGCAACTAATTCTTTATAGGTTTTCTTTTTATGTAATAGCATATCTCTAATAAGGAGTAAGGACCATTTATCTCCTATTAAATCTAGTGCAGAGGCGATGAGGCAGGAAGAACGAAATTTTTTTATCATAATTTTTACATGATATTACTTTAAATTTTAAAGTAATTTATATCTTTGCTTTAATTTTTAAAGTAAAAATACAAAAGAATTTTAAATTCCAAAAATTATGCTAGTAGGACACTTATCTACCGCTTTAATAGCGCATCAAAAATTTCCAAAAGGAACTTTATTATACTTCTTAATTGTCTCCCAATTACAGGATTTGTTATGGTTTACTTTTCATTATTTAGGTTTAGAACCAACTGGACCAAGTGATGTATTCGATACTACCTTGAATAATTTAGCCGTTGATATGTTGTATAGTCATGATTTACTTCCACAAATAATCTGGTTGCTTATTATTTTTTTAATAGGAAAATTTGTATTTAAAAGTACTACAGTTGGTTTATTAGGTGCTGCTTTGGTTATTGGGCATTTTGTTTTGGATTTAATTTCTGGTCATCCACATCATATTTTTGGGACAGCATCACAGACTATAGGATTAGGTAATTATGCTACCAACCCATTTCTTGCAGTAGGAATTGAGGCTGTTTTTACGGTTGGGGTTCTTTGGTATTATTTCGGGCAAGAGGCTAAAAATGGCATTCAACGAACTTCGAAAAACAAAGCCTCCATTATAGGATTATTTGTTTTTGGTATTCTCTTTATGCTAAGCATTGCGACGACTTCATTTAGAGAATTATTAGGCATTCCTGAGTTTGATATGGGATTCAATTCGAATGTACCTACCTTAATTTTAACATATACAGGAATGATTTTCTATCTTAATTATTTTGTGCCAAAATTCGAGCGTAGCTAGGGTTTAGAACGCTGGATTATACGGCTATTAGTCAAAAAATGCAGGGTTGATTGACTGTTAGATAGCTTGATGGTTAGATTGTTTACCAGACGTTGACAGAACAATCTAACCATCAGGCAATCTAGCAATCACCCCATCGTCTCTGTAGCAATCAATCCTCCATACTCCAAAGACAAATGCCGATGGTGCCCAATAGCCGCATATTCTTCTGATGTGGACATCTCAATAAAGGCTTCTTTGGATGGATAATAAACGACTAAAAAACGGTCAGGTTGGTTAGCATAATCTCCGATAACAGTTTTTTTTGTGTTACCTGCCCATATGGTTTTACCACCCACTTTTTCTAAAAGTGGGGTAACGTGTTTCGAGTAGGTATTATAAGCTTCTTCGCCCGTTCTACCATCCTCCGTTTGGTCCTTAAACTTTAAAATATTCACCATCACCAAAGGCGTTTGCGAAGGGTAATTTTTAATAAAATCTACGAAGTTTTCTTTGGGGGCTAGTACTTGATTTGTTAAGTGCATTCTTCTTTTTTTAGAGGTCAGACCGCTTTACTGTCAGACCATAAATTAAAATTTATTGTCAGAGGTCAGACTGACTTCCGTTACCCGTAAGGTCAAATCTGACAGTCGAAGACGGTCTGACAACGAAGTGGTCTGACCTCTGACTTCTCTTTTTCTAATTCAACCAATAAGCAAACTCATCGTCCTTCGTCGTCGGCTCATTCCCATGCTTATCAATAGGAATTGGAGAAGACAAAGCACCTTCCCAAATGGGCTTGACTTGTTCTGCTAAAAAGGCAGTTAGTAAAGTATTCAATTCATTCGTTTTTTGGGCGTTTTGGTCAATTAAATTATTCTGCTCAGTCGGGTCATTTTTCAAGTCAAATAGCCATTTCTTTTGTTGTTGTTTATCCCAAAGTAATTTCCAATCGTTTTGTATGACTTGGGAAAAGGTGCCATTTTTAGTAAATAAAGGACGGCTCGGAACACCTGTTTTTGCACCCGTTAAATAAGGTAGCATATTCATGCCATCCATTTTTCGGTCAGTTGGTAAAGTCGCACCTGCCAATGCACCAGCCGTCGCAAAAATGTCAATATTGGATACTCGTCCATCATACACTTGTCCAGCAGGAATGCTATCGGGGTAATTGACAATAAAAGGCACATGAATACCGCCTTCAAAAAGCGTTATTTTCCAACCTCGATAAGGTTTATTGACATCGGGCAAACCAACATAATGAGGCGCACCATTATCGCAAGTAAAAATGATAATCGTATTGTCCGCAATGCCATTATCTTTCAAAGCTTGTCGGATTTTACCCACTCCCCTATCCACGGTCATCACCATAGCCGCTTGCACTCTTTCTGCGTGGTCGTCGATGTAGTCCAATTTATCGTAATCCGATTTCAAGGCTTGCAAAGGCGTGTGTACTGCCCAATACGCTAGGTATAAAAAGAAGGGTTGATTTTTATTTTTTTCAATCACTTTGACGGCATTATCCGTAAAATAATCGGTCATATGTCCATCAGGTTCAAATCGACCGCTATCATTATGTCGAACAGCGTAGGGCAAATTGGCCCATAAAAATTTATCAATCGGGTCATGCGGGAGTTTGGCATTGACCACATTCGGGTCGTCTTCGGGCAAGAAAAAACCACCCGCTTCCAACCATAAACTTTCATCAAATCCTTGATTGGTTGGTTTAAATTTTTCCGTAGCCCCTAAATGCCATTTGCCAATATGAACGGAATGATAGCCCTGTGGTTTTAATAATTCTGGTAAAATAATTTCCGAAGGTGGCAGTCCCATTTCAGTTGTTTCTGGTAGCCTTTCATCCACGGCCGCATCATAAATAGGCGGTGGGTCACTACCTTGAGTCATCTCCGCTATCAATTTTCCAAAACCTTTGCTCGTAGGCGTAAATTCAAAGCCAAAGCGAGTGGAATATCGCCCTGTTAACAAAGATGCTCTAGAGGCAGCACAAACGGCGGTAGTCGCATAGCCATTTTTACACAAGACCCCATCGGCTGCCAATTGGTCAATATTCGGTGTTTTAAATTGCCCATTCCCCATACCTCCGCCATAAGAACTGACTTCATTAAAGCCCATATCATCTACCAAAATCACAATGACATTTGGTTTGTCGGAGGTTCTGCTTGTCGGTCCATCTTGCCAAATTACGGCTTGGTTCGGGCCTGTTGGATTTTTAAAACTGTAAATGATGCCGGGCATTCGATACCAGTTGTAGTGAAACCAGACGCTGCCTGCTATGGCTATTAGGGCTAGGATGCCTAAGGTGATTAAGAGCTTTTTTTTCATTGTTGCTTTGATTGAAAGAATTGGAGGTAATGTTGTCCGTCAAGGCAAATATAGTATTTTGGAATTGGAAATTATAATTATTTAGGTTTTAAAACCTATTTTATTAAAATAATTGAGTCAAGTGATTGTTAGTTGGCTTGGTAAGTTGACTATTTTTTATGGCTTTGACGGGTCTTATTTTAATGATAACAAAATATGTTATTCTTTTTTGGTAAGGTAATGAGATCGGAAATAGGTAAGTTAGACCTGTTGAATACAAGAAGAATATTGGTTTTAAGAAAAATGCTTAACACATCAAGATTATAATGCTACAATATTTTTAAATTACTAGCAACCAATAAAATCAAGAGAATAATAATTAAAATTGCCCACCAAGGGGTATCCTTTAAAGTAACAGGAAAAGCATTAGGTGGAGACAAATTATTAGTTATTTTAGAAAGCGTTTCATTAGCTTTTTTATTCATCAACAACTTATCTACATCTTCATGCCTTCTTGTATATTTATCATTTGCCAAAAACTTAAAGCATTTATTTCTCTGAATTTCAAAATTTGTCGTTATTAGAATCTCTTGATATTTTTCTTCTTCCTCTTTCCATAACAATATTTGGTCTTTAAATTGGTCTACTTTAGCATAGTCCTTTTCGTCCTGAAAATTTGATAAATAGGCATAAATATTTTGTAGCGCTTGTTCACGGTTACCAATTTCGATTAATTCATTTATTTCCTTAAATAATTTTTGTGCATTAAGTATCTTCTCTTTCTCAACTAAAATTAGTGTTATCTCGGGAATATGCTCACTAGCTGGGTATTCTACTTTAAATATTCTTAAATCTGTAATTTCTTTTTCTTCAATACATTTTTTATATAGTATTTTTTCCCTCTCCTTTCCTTCCAATTTTTTAATTACATCTTCGGCTTCGGCTACAAACAGTCCATTTTTGTTATTCTTTAAATACTCTAAATAATTCTCTTTTTCTCCTAATTTTTCTGCATCATTAAATTCTTTAATATCTAAATCAAAGGATTCTTTTTCTTGTTTTGCTAATTTTATATTGCATATTTCATATTCCTCATATGCTTTAAATTCTAATAAATAACTATCAATTGGGGCAGTTGACTTTTGTATACGCACATCTCTCATAGCACCTTCATATGCTTCTTGTACTCTCTCATCAAACAATTCTTTTGCCTGACTATATTCACTTCCATCTTGATACTTTTTAAGAAAAGAATAAAGTTTTCCTACACCAATTGCATTTTTTGCGTTTAAAAAACCCTCTTTAAGTTCTCCTTTAAGTTGTTGTAATGAAATTTTAGCCTTTTTTCTAATTTCCTCACTATAATAAGTATCTAAAATAAATGCTTGTAATTTTTCAATTGAATTTGTTAGTTTAACAACTTCTAATTGACTTTCTTCCTCTCTCTTTATTCTCTTAATATCATCGGCATTTAATATATTTTTTGCTCTATCTAGGAAAAGCCCAGTAGGGTTATAACGATTTTGATACTCTTCCAAAAGTTTCGTCCTTTTATATTGATTACTTTCGTTAATGGCTTTTTGATAAAATTCAATTTCTTTAATTAACTCCCTTGCCCTACCTGCTTGATTCCCGTGTGGATGTTTAAACAAATATAATGTATAGGCTGCTTGAATTTTTGTTATATCTTTTTGATATCTAGTCTTAGATACAATTTCCTTCCAATCATCTAGGTCTTTTTCATCTTTTCGTAATCTTCTTCTAACTTCCTTCCCTTTTTCAAGATAATCTTCAACTAAAGATGAGTGGTCTGAGTTCTCATACTTTGAAATGAATTTTTCCCAATCATATATGTCCTCAGATTTTTCTAATCCAGACCAATCTTTTTGAACTGATTCCTTTATTGTTAATTCTTCTAGCCTATTTTTGTTAGCCTCTTTCTCTCTTTGTAATGGAGCATAAAATTTATTATCAGTATTTATTTGAGTAGTTATAACCTCTAATTTTTCAAATATACCCTTAAAGAAAGTGATTAGTTTATTTCTATCTCTCTCAAGTTTTACCAATTTTTCTCTTGCTTTAATTGCATTGGTTCCATCAGGAAATTTCTTTATAAAAAAATAATATCCATCAATGGTATTTTCATTTAGAGTTGTTTCCCAGAGAGTTTCCTCGTTTTCCCTTAACTGAAAATAAAAAATTCCATTCTTGTGTTTCTTAATATCAAAAATTCCATCTTGAGGGTCTTGAAAATATCCTTTTTCCTTAACATAACTTTTAATATGCTTTGTCATTTCCCGAACTGAAACAAAATCTTTTTCATTCTCATTTAAGTACTTTCCTAAAGCAGTAGCAAATGGACTACCTTCATCTTTTTTCCCATCAGAAACTTCTTGACTTCCAGAAACTAGCCCCCATCTCGATTGCTTCTTCATATCATCAGCAGCTACACTTTCTTCAATTTCTCCTCTATTTTCAGAAAAAATACTTCCAGCAAAACAACTATTAATTAATAAAGTAATATGTCTAGCATTTATTTTTTCTAACCATTTAATTAATTCATAATATGCTAACCATGTTGTTTCAGAAGAGGTACTATCATTTAAAATTAAATACCCATTTCCTTCTTTTTCTTTTCCATGTCCGCCCCAAAAGATTATTAAATTATCGTTTTCTTTTATTTCTTTTGATAATTCATTTAGTTTATCATTAATATTTTTTTTGGTGACACTCTCATTTTTTAGTGTTTCAATATTATCTGTTTTGTATTTCTCTAAAGTTTCGAAAATTAATTTAGAATCAAGTACAGGATTGCTTAATTCCCTAAATAGGTCATCCTTATATTCATCAATTGCAATCAACAAAACATAGGTTTTACCACTTAATAATTTTTCACTATAGGAATTTGTTTTCTCAAACATAATTATATTGTTATGATTTTCGGATATATCTTTTTTCTATTGGATAAGTTGTGAAAATTATTCTAAATGCTGGATTGAAACCGCTCAAATTATACATAGAGGTTCTAAGCGGAATTAAATCATTTTCAAATCCTGTTTTACGTTCATCTCCTTGATGTATACTAGGAAAAATCTCTCTCCAACTACCTATCATCCTTAGTTCATTTTCTGAATAATGAACTAACTCTAAAGGATATTTAGTCAAATTTGTTATTTTGCCGAACTTACTACCTAACGGCTTCAAGAAATTAGTACCCACCATTTCACTTAAAACTATCAATGGCATACTTGGAGGGTGTAGTTCTTTAAACTTAGCAGTTATCATTTTCTCTTTTTTCAAATATTTTGAAGCTAGAAAATGTGCACTAGTTATAGAACAACCATAAAATTCCTTATTCCCTTTAACACATTTATTTAACTTAAAATCATCTTCGGTATAATTATAAAATAGATAAATTGGAAAACCATTCTGATTTCTAGCATAATCTAGCAATTTTACAATTTGTTCATTCCCATTTGTGAATCGACTTAATTTGTAATAACCATTAGGATTTGAATTTGAAAATTCTATCCTTTTTGCTTGGCAAAAAAAACGGATATATTTGTCTTTAGCGATTGGTAGTATAATCTCTAAATCATCTCCATTTACTCGTTCATTTTTGGACTGAAAAATTCTGACAGGTAAGTTTGAAATTTGTATATCTTCATACAATTTATTAACTAATTTGTTAGTAATTGTAGTTTCATACACTTTAAATTCTTTAGAAAGGAATGGTTGTTTATATTTTTCCCAAGTATATGTAGAAAAATAGGCAAGCCAATCAGATAAGCTATGCGTGTTTTTAAAGTTATTGTGATATATTTGGTGTTTTTTCAATTTCTAATGAGATTGATGTGTTAATGGGTTTAAAAACAAATTGTTTATTTACAAAAGTAATCAATTTGTTACATTAAATAACCCACAATTCATTTTAATTATTATTCGGTATGTTTTCACTAGAATTCGGTAATTAATTGATTCAATCAACTGTTTTTAATTTAAATATTAAATTTTTTGTATATATTTAACACACAAATGATTCCATTATTCTAAGTTTGCAAACATGGCGGCAAATCAGTTGTTTACTCAATACCAATAGCTTATAAATTGCATCTTAATCCAAATATCTTTTACGTCTTTGATATATCTTTTATTAAAAAAAAACAAGTTACATTTTTTTGGAAAGGCAATGACCTTACCACAGGAAAACTACCCCATTAAAACAGCTTTATACTTTTCTTCAAATTCGGCGAGAACTAACCAATTTATTTTTGGGAAACCTATTGTTTTAAGAACGGAAAAATGTTTGTCATTGGAGACTAAACAAAGTGCAGCACCTGCTATTGCACAATCTACCTATTTATTATTATCGGGGTCATGACTAATCAAATTGAAGTTATAAAATATATCGAAAAAAACAACTAAGCCGCTAACCGAATATCTCTCAAAATAAAATCCCCTTTTTTACCTTCCTTGGCATATTCCACTTCTACAGCATGGCCCATAAAAAAAGGAATGATTTTTTGAAAGAAAGCATTTGGCAATAAAATCATTTGAGAAGGGTGTGTATCGTTTTGTCGAATGAAAATTTTATTTTGCTCCAAGTCAATTGAAATTAAAACACCAAATAAAGAGGTTTTACTAGATTTTTGTTGCTTTTTTACTTTTTTTAGGAGTTTTTCTAAAGATGCTTTTTCATAGTCATTAGGCACATTTTGTAAAGCTATTTCAGCCCATAAGCGAGCTTCCTTTGCGTGTCCTGCATCATACGCCAACCAACTAACACTTCGTAAATAAATAGCTTGCAAAGGGTCATCTGATTTTAAATCAATTTGACTGCGCAAAGCGGCTTCCATAGCAATCGTATAGGCTTTATGAATATAATCCTCATAGGTATCTTCGTGACCTTTGGCTCTAGCAATTTTGCCTAAGTCGTAATACTCCATCGCTGCACTATGTAAGGTTTTAACCGAGCTCATTTTTTACGATTTTTGCTTGTGGTTTAACCGATGGCCCGACCCCAAGAAGGGTCAACTATTAAACCTTTGGAAAAATATCCTCCAAATTTTCAGGATTTTGCCGATTATCCCAGAAATGTAATAATTGGACTTCTATTTTATTAAAACGATAAAAAACAGAAAGATGCTTAGTAATTACCGCTTTTCGAATATCTTTTCTAATTATTGAGGTAGGAAACATGGTCGGAAAAATCGCTATGCCATCAATAACAGCATCTGTTTTATCCAATAATTTTAAAGCTGCATCTATACTAAAATTATCTTCTACATAACCAAGAATGTCTGCATACTCTTCTTTTGAGGCGGGTGACCAAATTATTTTCAGGCTCATTTCTGGTATTTTTTTCTAAAATCAGCCATTACTTTTTTATGTTCAATGCCTTCATTATTATCCAGTTGTTGGATAGATAACTCAATTTGAGATTTTTGTTTAGTGCTTAATCCTTGCCAAAAATCAGTTACTGCGGCTACCTTTTCGGCTTGAGGTTCTAACCCAAAAGCTAATAAATTCTTTACTGAACTAATTAATACGGCATCGTTAATTTGCAAGATTTGCTGAATTAATTGAAGTTTTTCTGCTCTTAAATCCATAATATACTTATCTAATAAAGATTAATTGTTCTAATTTTTTTTTAAAGATAATGCTTATTATTTTTTAATACAAATAGAATAATTCATCTATTATATCCACAACCTCCGAAGGCCTAATTTTATAAGCATCCCTATAAATCAGCTATTTGCACAATGCCGATAGGCTAAATATATAGATAGTTTGATGGTCAACATCACGTAAACCATCAAACTATCTCAACGGCTTAATCCCTTCTATTTGACACGACCGCAATTACCCGCTTAACCATTTGTAGTGCATTCGTATGTCCAGAAAGGTCGGTATACAATTTTCCGTCTTTCCCAGAATAATGCCCATGCCCTTTTAAATCTAACAACACCGCTTGATTAGGAATAGAAAAATCCACCCTTCCTTGATAGAGCAAAGAAGGTTGCCCATTGGAACCATCATTATACACAAAATCGTTAGGAAATTTGTCGAAAGACCAATGCTCATTCCAATCATAGCTGCGGTTAATTTCGTAATTGACAAGGTAAGATTGATTCGGCTTATTGACATTCGTTGCTAATGAAAAACTGCCTAGTGGGGTCGCAGCTGAAATGCCATCGACCAAAGGGTTTTCAGGTGTGGGCATATACAGTCCATCACTTTCTTTTTTTCCTCTCTTGTGTGACCATATCGGAAGTGCCTCAGGTCGTCGGATGACCTTCTCTGAAAAAAATGGGTTATCTACATCAACCCACTCTCCTTTCGATGATTTTCCTGAGACATACAATGTTTGCACAAAATTTCCTTGTTCATCTTCCAACCATACGGCCATTTGTGGAATAACAGTATAGCCAATGTTTAAAAATACTTTTTCCCAATGCCTATAGGATTCCCCTGTTACGACATCTAAAGTAAAATTATTTGCTCCTCCTCCAAGGTCCAATTGATAATAAATTGATTTTTCAGCCTCATTGGTTTTACGAAGGTCTACGCCAAATTCTACAAACGTCGAGAACGGAGGTAAACCGATAAGCGTAAAAAATGGAATTAATAATACGGACAAAAAGACCCAACGCCTTTCTTTTTTATATTTCTCTTTGGTCGATTTATTGGTTAAATAACTTTTGAGCGACCCAAAATTATTTCTGATATGAAAAAATGCAAATCCTAAAAATAAAAATCCTGCCATCACATGTAGAGAAGAAACGATAGCATTATATTTTATGGCAAACATCAATATTCCAGTAATGCTTACGATGAAAAAAAATGTAGCAATACTTGCTGATGTAAACATTTTCCCATTCCATTTTGATTGACTCATTTTTTTAGTTTTTATGATTGTTTAAAGACCTAATAATCTTTTTAAACATTTCTGTTTTTTATGAAAATGCAAAGGTAGGATTCCCTTAATTCCTAAAAATTGATGTATGGTAAGAAAATAGCATTAGAACTACAGCGTGCTTGTTGGTTAACACTTATCATTCGACACCTTCTAATCGTTGGCCTCCCCGAAGGGCAGGGGTGATTGGTTCTACCAATTTGCGATTGATGCTGGTGAAGACTTGTAGTCCGCAACCAATATTCGCTCGCCTCTGGCGAGTTTTACACTACATTACACTCGCCAGAGGCGAGAAAAATAGAGGTTTCGGACAAAATGTCCTAACCAGCAGCTACTGTTTTTTAGAACCAATCACCCCTGCTCGAAGAGTCCGACAGAGTTAGATTAAAATAATTGGGAATATTTCTTAAATTGGGCGTTAGCAATTTTGGAATCTGTAAATTTGTTGTGGGTATTGACTAATTAATAAATATAAGCATTGAAAAGATTAATCAAAAAGATAAAAAGTAACCAAGATTTAAGTCCCGAAGCAGAAGCGTATCTTTATGCTATTTCAGCAAAAAAGACCTTTGCTAAAGATGCAGTCTTAATCCAGCAAGGACAAAGGGTCAACAAAATATATTTTGTGATAGCTGGTTGTCTAAGGTCTTACTGCATTGACAAAAGGGGTAAAGAACATACTTTGCAATTTGGTATTAAGGATTGGTGGATAAGTGATTATATCGCAATTCACAATAATCAATTGGCAACCTTAACAGTAGAATGCCTCAAAGCATCTACCGTCATCGTATTTGATGCTAAAAAATTGAATAACATATTTACTCAATTCCCAGAGTACGAGCCCTTCCAAAGAAATTTGTTAGAACGCCATGTCGTTAGTTTGCACCAACGAATTTTAAATCAATTACAACTAACCGCTGCAGAGCGGTATGATTTATTTTTAGAACAATATCCAGATATAGAACAGTTTACTCGAAATTATCACATCGCCTCTTATTTAGGGGTCACGCAGGAAAGTTTGAGTCGAATTAGAGTTGAAAAAAGTAAAAAATGATTTCTTACCACACATCAATTTTTTATCTTCCAGAAGGACATGGAGCAATGCTTGGTTTACCTGAAAATAGGGATTTGAATAAATTAATTCCTTGGTCACACGATAAGGAGATACACATATTGGCTATTTATCATGGTCCAGCTGCATTGCTCGCTGCAAATATAGATGGAGATAAAGATTCATTCATTTAAGGTTTTGCAAGCTGTTTAAGGGGTCATTTCCGCAATCCCTTCAACACAAAATCCAATAGTACCGCATAAGGATTATCAGGAAAATTTGCTTTCCCTTCAATTTGCGGAAAAGTCAGCCAAGAAGTAGATAGCCGTTTTCAAAACCTAATTTTTACAAAAAATTTGGATAATTAAAACTAAAAAATTATGTTTGTGTAAAATATTAGACACCTGACACCTCAATAAAATATGACCATTCAACCTGCAAACGAGCGTTACGTCTGGCACGGCTCAGACTTCAAAAGCGAAGAAGATTTTTCACATCACCTTAGCCCAAAAGAATTAGCAGAATTATTCCATGCAGCGAAATCCTTACCAATCGATACGACCAAATGGATTGGGATGCAACCAACCACATTTGATACGCCTACCCTTTCCAATAGCATCGCCAAAATAACAGACGATTTAGAAAATGGTCGAGGCATTGGTTTGATAAGAGGCATTGATTTAGAAGGCTTGGATGACGATATGATTCAGCGATTGTATTGGATAATAGCGATTAATCTAGGCAATGTAATTCCACAAAATGCCAAGGGGGAATTAATGGGTGGTGTACAAGTGTTAGTCAAAGGACCACGTACCGCAGATGTAAGAGGCTATGTCAGTAATGAAGCCTTGCGGTTTCATTGTGACGGTGGCGATGTGGCTGCACTATTTTGTATTCGACAAGCACCTGTTGGCGGTAGAAGTGCTTTGGTAAGTTTACCTGCTATACATAATATTATGTTGGAAGAATGTCCAGATTTATTGGAGGTACTGTATAAAGGCTATCCAATTTACATTCGTAAAGAGTTAGATGCAGATGGCAAACCATTGGAAGGAAGTGGTCAAACATCTGATATAAGATTGCCCGCTTTTTCTGTTCAAGATGGCAGAGTTTCTGGTTTTATCAATTTGAAATTATTCGAATTGGCTTATACGGAAACTGGTCGAAAAATGCCAGAAAAAGAACGAGCCGCATTAGATAAAGTGGAAGAAATTGCAGAACGGGAGGAAGTGAAAATTAAGTTCAAAATGGTGCCAGGCGATATTTTTTTAATGCACAATTTACAGTCCATGCACAAACGAACCGCCTTTGAGGATGACCCTGATGCGCCTCGATTGTTGTTGCGGCTTTGGTATAATATACGGGATGCAAGGAAATTGAATCCTGTATTGGAAATGGGACCGAGAGCTGCTTTTAAGGGCGTGCCGCCTGTAATTCGACTGTAACACAACTCTCTGAGTTGTGAGTCCTGGTTACCTAAATTTGCACAACTCAGAGAGTTGTGTTACAGATGTATGAACTGTATGCTATGTTTCTATTATGCTTTTTGGAAATTTTGACTGTTTACTTTTTTTATCGAGCTAGTAGGACATTGAAAGGAGATCTGATTGACTGACTGATTGATAGTTTGACTATTTATGCGCCGTATTCAACTCACCAATAATTAAAATAGCACATCTAAACTTAAGCTAAACATTTCCAAATACCTTATCAACCCTCATCGGGTTGCCTAGGATTTTTTTTGGCTAATTAATAATAAATAAATCACTTTATTATATATAAAACTATATTTTTATTAATTTTAGGTTTACAAACCTAATTATGATTGTAAATAAATATTTTCACTATAATTAATCACTCTAATTAGGTTTAACAAAATATTCATTTTATCAAATCTCACTTAATTTATGAAACGATTAACTTTAATAACAGCATTATTTCTAGCTTTTGGAAGTCTGCTTGTTCAAGCTCAAACCACCGTTAGCGGTGTCGTAACAGACGCAGAATTAGGCGACCCTTTAATTGGAGCCAACTTGATTATTCAAGGCACTTCAGTAGGTGCTAGTTCTGATTTAGATGGTAATTTTTCGATTACTAGCGATACTCCTTTACCTTGGACTTTAGAAGTCAGTTACACGGGTTTTGCAGAACAAACTATCCAAGTAATTGCTGCACAGTCAGGGTTGGCAATTTCTCTTGCACCGAGTGCAATTATAGGGCAAGAAATTGTTGTTTCTGCCTCTAGAAGACGGGAAAAAGTACAGGAGGCCCCTGCTTCTATTTCCGTTTTCAATGCCCGAAAATTAGCCGCCTCTCCAAATGAAAATCCTGTTAGAAATTTAATTAGCGCACCTGGGGTAACGATTCAGCAGCAATCTGCGGGAAGAATTAATATTCAATTACGTGGAGATGGTGGGCTGTTTGGTTCTGCTTCTTTTCCCATGTTGGATTATCGACCTTTAGTCGGTGCTGGTACAGGTACTTTCGATGCTTTAAATACACCACTTAACAATATTGATATGGAACGAATAGAGGTGGTAAGAGGTCCAGGGTCTGCGCTTTATGGACCAGGAGTAACGGCAGGAGTTATTCATTTCATTAGTAAATCACCAATTGATAAACCGGGAACAACTGTTCAATTAACAGGTGGCGAATTGGGTCAGTTTGGGGTGTCTGCCAGACATGCTACGAAAGTTTCTGATAAATTTGGGTTTAAATTAAATGCAACCTACAAACGAGGAGATGAATTTACGCTAGATCTAAATGACCCAGCTGATGCGACTAGAATTCCACTTTACCAAAAACAAGTCTTTGCACCAGCTATTGCGAATGGTGTAGTTGACCCGACTCAACAAGGCAGGCTTTTATTGGATGAAAATGATTTAGACCCAGATGGTGATGGCAATCCACTACAATCTGATTTTTTCAATACGGCAATTACTGGAACCTTAGAATTTAGACCGCAGGATGATTTATCGGTCAATGTTTCGGGGGGATATAATACCGCATCTGGCATTTTCTTTAACAACCAAGGAGAAGGTTTGGCACAAAATGCCACTACTTGGGGACAAGCAAGAATGCAAAAAGGAGGCTTATTTGCACAGGCATTCTTTGCAAATAATAATGGTGGTTCTGATGATCGACCTAACTTTTTATACCAAACGGGTAATCAAACCAAAAATGCCAGTAAGCAATTTGAGGCACAAGTACAATATAATTTTGACCTACCCAGTTTCCTAAATTCTAATTGGACGGCAGGTATTGATTTTAGAAATGCCACAAATGATACTGGAAATACTTTATATGGACGAAATGAGGACGACGATGATTTCAGTATTGTTGGGGTTTATTTACAAGGAAAATTGGCTTTAGCTGAAAAATTAGATTTAATCGTAGCGGCTAGAGGAGATCAATTTAATGCCATTGATGAAACGGGTTTTGCGCCTAGAGTAGCATTCGTCTATAAAGCCTCCCCAAAACATACTTTTCGAGCAAGTTATAATAGAGCGATTGGCACGCCTTCTCAATTAAATTTGAATATTGATTTCCCTTTATCCACGATTGTTCCTGGTGCGTATGATATATGGCTAACGGGCAATAAAAATGCAACTACTTTTAGTGATAATCCGCAAATGAGTTTTAATGGTGCTCTGCCATTCCCCAATATTCCTTTAGGCACACCAGGTTTGCCTTTAGGTTTTGTACAAGGAGCCGTTACGCAAGCTGCTGGGGCACAGATTTTGGAAGGAGTTGGCACTCAATTAGTAATGGCTAATCCTGCTTTTGCGGCATTAATCCCAGGGATTAATGAATTTCTAACCAACCCAGCCAATTTTGCTACTGGTACAACAGGTACGTTTGCAGGCTTAGATTTATTGACCCAACAGCCTCTAAATGGTTTGACGAATACGCCTAAAGCCACCTTAAGAAAAGAGGACACTTGGGAGTTTGGCTATGTCGGTTTGATAGCAGATAAATTAAGAGTGTCTCTAGATGTTTATAATAGAAAAGTAGATGGTGGTACCACCGTAGCAGCACTTGCACCATCTTTTGGTTTACAAGGAATTGATGCCTTGGGAATGGATTTAGGGGCAGGCGTTGCCGCTAAATTAACGCCTTATCTAATAGAACGATTAACTCCCTTAGCACCTGCTTTACCTGTCCCTGTTGAGCAAATTGCGGCACAAATCGCAGGCGCTTATGCGGCTGGTTACACCCAAGGTGGTAATGGTTTCGCCCAAGGTATTGCCCCCTTAGCGAATAACTTTATTTTAGCAACCGTTCAAGCTGAAAATGCGCCAGACAATGGAGTAACACATATTCCAACAGGCTACAAAACGTTTGAATCTTTTAGCTATACGGGTATGGATATAGGGTTAGAGTACTATATTAGTCAAGATTTTTCCGTCTTTGGTAATTACTCTTATATTTCTGAAAATATGTTCAATACGGTTATCAAAGATTCTGACGGTCAAACTGGTATCAATACTATTTCTACTCCGAAGAACAAATTTAGATTGGGTGCAAATTATGGTGGTCTAACGGGTTGGAGAGCCAATTTATCCTTCCAACATGATGATTCTTTCCTTTCTTTTAATGGACAATTTGCAGGAGAAACAGATGAAAAAAATCTAGTAGATTTAGGAATTGGCTATAAGTTCGATTTTGGCTTGACGGTCAATGCAGGAGCTCAAAATTTGTTTAATAACGAATATAGAGCTTTCCCAAATATGCCTAAGATTGGTAGACGATCTTCTATTACTTTGACTTATGATTTTGGTGGTGGGGATAGATAGTGTTGAGGTTTAGATATGCCATATCTTGGAGATTTGGCATATCTCTATTGAGCTTAAAAAATCATCATTTTAATGAGTTTTATATCGCAATTTCTAGGTTTAGAGGTTGCGATTTTTTTTAAACGCTACTTAAATCGGTTATAGCGATAAGACCACTTATCTCGGAATTGATTTATATATGTGCATAATCCAAAAACTATCGTCAGCCTAATCGATGGTAATTCACACGGATTTTACATAGTTTATTTTTTTCGTTTTCTGTTACTAAATTTTTAAACCTTGATTCATGAAAAATATGGTTTCTGCTGCTAAATGGCTTAGCAAAGAGGAAAGAAAAACATTACTACAAAAATCTAATTGGCGAGGCTGGTTTGAAGTCTTATTTACTTGGACTTCAATCATTGCTACCTTTGCCTTAGTGATTTACTATCCACATCCGTTAACTTATGTAGCTGCATGGTTGATTATGGGAGGTCGCCAGTTAGCTTGTTCCATCATTTTACATGATATAGGTCACTATGCTTTGTTTAAATCTAAATGACTCAATAATGTGGCTGGTAGATGGTTGGGTGCTTATCCAGTCTTAGGGGATTTAAATGCTTATCGTCCTTATCATAATATCCACCATGTGCATACAGGTACAGATGAAGATCCAGATTTATTATTGACAACGGGGTATCCAGCAAGAATGATTAGTATGTGCCGCAAGTTTTTCAGGGATTTAAGTGGCATGACAGGTATCAAATTACAGATAGCTTTTATAATGATGGAGTTGGGCATACTAAAATATAATCTTGGAAAAAAAGTGGAATGGATAGATCCAGCAAAGCGCAGCCCGAAGCAAATGCTTTATAATGGGATTACCAATCTTTCAGGGTCAATATTCGTCAATTTTTTAATCTTTAGTGTGTTTTGGCAAATTGGTCATCCATGGTTATACTTACTTTGGATTATTTCACTTTTCACTACCTTCCAATTATTTAATAGAATTCGGTCAATGGCAGAACATTCTATGGTAATTCAATCAGGTGATCCGCATACAAATACTAGAACGACTTATGCCAATCCTATAGAACGTTTATTTGTCGCCCCGCATTTTGTTAACTACCATGCAGAGCATCATTTAATGATGGGCGTACCTCCTTATAATTTACCTAAAATGCACCAAATATTATTAAAAAAAGGCTTTTATGAAAAAGGGATAATGGAGAAAGGGTATCTGGTTATTGGGGAAATTTTAGCACATTTTGATTTAAGTTTAGGTGATTAATGCTTTTTGGTAAAATCTTCGGAACAAATAATGGTAGCTGCATCTCCACAAGTCAGTGGACAACATTGTAATCGAATTAGATTTAGAAACATTTTTGGCAATGCCAATACTTCATCCACATTAATTGGTTTTCGGAAGATAGCTCGTCCATTATAAATCATACGTTCGCTAGTCTTAGCTCTTACTTTGGCAAACATTTCGTTACTTGCAACCTATTTTTCTTGATATTCAAAGCCTGCTGCCCCCCGTAATACTAAAGGTACTTTTTCTGCACCTTCAAATCTGTTCTTGGCCAATTCCAAATGTTTATCTAATAGAGTTAAACGGTCTTCATAACGATACCTTTATAAAGTTACTATAATGACTTTTTATAAATTAAGACTTTTCGAACATTCTCATATCTAAGCTGACACTAAACATTTTCAAATACCTATTCACCCCTCATTAGCTTGCCTAGGAGTTTTTTTGACAAATTGATAATAAATAAAATATTTTATTATATATAAAATTATTTTTATAAGTTTCCAATCTTTGGTAGGTTTCTGTTTTCAGCCTCACAGAAAAATCTCTCTTGATGATTTTAGCCCTAAACCCGACAATCTTCAAACTAACTACTATTCAGCAGGCTATCTATCTAAAGCAGTTTTACAGACTTCTAATGATATTTCCCCCGAAGAAATGATCAAAGATATTTTTATTGGTGGTGGTTGCTTTGAGGCGACTAACATTACTTATCAAGGGAAAAAGGTGTCTAGAGGAACTTTCAGTCAAGGCGAGGGAGCTATAGATATGGAAAGTGGAATAATGCTATCTACGGATAATATTCGGTTAGCAAATGGCCCCAATAATAAACCAGATGCAGGAAGGGATTTTCTTTATAATAATCCGCCAGGAGATATTGATTTAGCACGGTTAATTCCACAGCAAAATACAATTATTACGGATGTAACCATACTTGAATTTGATTTTATTCCGACGACTGATAATATTTCTTTTCAATATCTTTTTGCATCCGAAGAATATTGTGAATATGTAAATGATGAATTTAATGATGTATTCGGTTTTTTTGTTAGTGATCCAGGCATCAATGGCTCTTTTTCCAATAATGCGGAAAACATAGCCCTTATCCCTGGTTCTTCGGATAACGTTTCCATTAATACCGTCAACTATTCTACGTACAGTAATTTCTATCAAAATAATGTTTATCAGGGTCCTTTTTATGATCTTTTTTTTGATGGAGAAGGGTGCAAATCGGGGGAATTAAATGGTACACCTGTGGC
The DNA here is from genome assembly GCA_965277445.1 of Saprospiraceae bacterium. Lineage (GTDB taxonomy): Bacteria > Bacteroidota > Bacteroidia > Chitinophagales > Saprospiraceae > JAFMDF01. The sequence continues at coordinate 3,937,502 of CBDICY010000013.1, forward strand.
TCCCAATGAAATTCAATATGACGGTTTCACAAAAGTATTAACTGCTAGGTCTGCTGTTATTCCTTGCAATACCTACTATATAAAACTAGTCATTGGGGATGTTGGGGATGGAGAATTGGATTCTGCGGTATTTTTAAAAGCAAATAGTTTTAACTCTGGAAACTTAGCAGAATTATCTATTGAAACGCCCACGTCAGGCTAAGAATACAATCTTAAAATATCGACCTCGTGCCTAGCTTAAAACATCGGAGATAAAAGCAAAACACATCGCCCCACTTTTTGTAACAAACAGGAAGAAAGATAAAAAATCCATCCTCACCAATTATAAAATCAACTTCTTATCCCCTTCATTCATAGGCAAAAAGTTAATATCCAAATAACCGCCACTAGCATTGTCATCCGCAACAATTTGAGGTTTCCCTTTAATCATTTCAATAGAGTTGCGATGGATATGTCCTGTAAAAATACCTAATAAGTTTGGTGCATTAAACACTTCTTGGTGAAAATTAAGGGTGGTCTGCGTATGTCCACTTTCTGGCCATTTCGGACGTCTTTCTAATTTAAAATTACGGTCTGTGGCTGCTCCCCAATTTGGATTTCCGCACCCAAAAGAAATTTTCTTTCCTGGCGCATACATTGGAATATGCACCAATAAAACCAATGGCATACCACTTGCCACTTGTGCTTTAAAAAAGGCTAATTGTGCTTTATTAATTTGATAGGTAGAGTTATCAATCGCCAAAAATCGGATTCCTTTGAGGTCATAAGCCGCCATTAAAGGGTGATTTCCTTGATACAAGGGCAGCAATCGCTTTTCAATCCACGTATCCCGTAAAGACTCCAGCGTACCTCCCATCCCTTCATAATGCCAATCGTGATTTCCAGCTATATAAATGTAAGGAATCCTTGTATCCTTCAATTTTGAAAGCACCCACTCTATTGCCACTTCGGATGGAAAACTAAAAATATCCCCAATCAAGGTAATTACATCCGCATTGACTTCTTTGGCAAAGGCTAATGTTTGTTCAAAGGCTTCGGCAGGATTCGTTTTTATTCGCGTCTGAAAATGGGTCGTTTGGTTATAAGCTTTTGCCATTCGATTACTATAGGCTTGGTAAGGAATGCCTCTTTCATCATCCATAAACAAATGCGTATCGGCTATATGAACGGCCTTTATCGGCTCCTTAATTACGTCAGCGTAGAAGAACACTTCTTGCTGGTCTATGGTCGCACAAACCTTAAAAGGTTGCTTAATTTTATTATTAATGGTACGTGCACTTGCACAAGCACTCGTTGTAAGTCCAAGTCCCGCTAGAGCTGTGGTCGTTTTTTTAAAAAATGAGCGACGTTTCATAAAGTGTAATTTTTTGTTGAACAACAAAACCTGCGATAATTGAAGTAATATTAAAGCTTTTCCTCTTTATAAGCGCCCAAAAGTTCAATAATCTCTACATCTTTTATTTTTTGTCCAATTAAAAAGGAATAGGCTTTTTTTGAAATGTATTTATATTCATTTTTAAGCATTTTAGCCACTAGCAATTCCGCATTTTTTAAATGAAGGGATTGGTAAATTAAGATTAGCGGGACACAAAAACTAACAGCTAAAAAATTATTCATAAGCCAACCTATCGACAAAACAAAACACATTAGGATGTAACCACAAAAAAGACGCAGGTAACTGCGTCGTAATTCTTTTTGATAAAAAAGCTTTTGTTATTGCTCTTTTGTGCTCGCCAGCTATTAATAGCACAATCGTCTTGGATTGTAGAATATTTGCCATGCCCAATGTTAGACCATAAGTAGGTTTTTTTTTCATGTCAATAGCCATTGAATGTTGCATACTTTTATTGGAAAGTTGGGCTATATGGCAATGTGGCGTTAATTCATTTTCAGGTTCATTAAAAGCAATATGACCATTTGCTCCTAAACCTAAAATACATATATCAATAGGTTGTTCTTTTTCTATCACGGCTTGAATGCGTTCTACTTCTTGCATTCGATTTTCAGGATTACTAGTAAAGCCAAAGTACCTTTCCTTTGGAATTTGCAATGGCTTTAAAATGTGTGTTTGAAGGTATTGTTCGCAAGTTGCTGGATGTTTTATAGGAACACCACCCCACTCATCTAATTTTAAAATTCTTAAATGAGTGGCTTGTTCAATGGCTAATAAATCGACCATTTTTTTATAGGTAGTCGTTGGGGTATTTCCAGTCGCTGCACATAAAAGGAGGCTTGGTTGTTGAAGAATTTTTTCTACTAAAAATTTTGCAGCACTTCTGGCTAGTTCGGTTTTATTTTTAAAGACTTGAATTGTCATGAATTTATCTAATTGAGTTTTTTATAGGATGAACAAGTTTGAGTTAGGTGGCACAACTCAGAGAGTGGTGCTACTTTTTTCCACATAATACAGAGTCAGCCAAGCACAAAAAGCACCAATCGCAAATAAACCGAAGGCCCATAAAAAGCGGCCTAAGACAAAATGTCCTACTGCAAAAAGAATACTATTTAAAAATAGCACGCCTGATATAAAGCCAAGCCAATTTTTAGAAGTAGTTGCATCAGTAATTACTTCGGGTGCGTGAATGGCAATCGGTTTCCACCAGCCATTCGGTTTTAATTTTTTATAATATTGAACTAGTTTTTCTTGGTCAACTGGTTTGGTTAATAAAGTAATAATTAGGCTAATAATAGTGCACATAATTAAGACAACAGTTGCTCTTATTAAAGCATAATCTTCTTGATAAAAAGTAGTAGCCTGCGTCAATGTTGATTCAGAGAAAAGCCCTATCCGATGGAATAGATTTAAAAATAAATGCCCATTGACTAGTAGTAATGCGGTTATCATGGTAGCAATCTCTGACCAAGCATTAATCCGCCACCAATACCACCTCAACATGCTAATAATCGCAATGCCAGACATCACTTCAATGATATAAATCCACGCTCCTGCTATACTATCCATTTGCCACGCCGCCAATGCCGAGAGTAATAGGATGCCAATAATGCTGATTCTAGAAACCAAGACATAATGTTTTGGAGCTGCGTCTGGTTTGATAAACCGTTTATAGATATCATTGACGACGTAAGAACCACCCCAGCATAAATGAGTATCTACGGTGCTCATAAAAGCAGCCATAAAGGCAGCTACTAGCAAGCCTTTTAAACCTGTTGGCAATACTTCTACAATCATCATAGGATATGCCAATTCAGGGTCTGCTATTAGCGCAGGTGTCGCTTCTGAAATAGGTAAAATGACGATTGACCCCAATCCAACAATAATCCAAGGCCAAGTCAATATAACGATACCTGCAACAGCAAACCATAAGGAAGCTTTTACCGCATGTTTTTCGTTTTTAGCTGAAAATAATCGTTGGGTAATATAGCCGTCTCCTTGTGCTTGCCCCAACCATAAAATGCCTATTAAACAAAGAAAACCAGCAAATTCAATAGGGCTAATATGCGCCATATTTGGCAACATATCTAACACCCCTTCAGGTGCGTCTGTTCTTGCCATTATTTGTTCCGATAAACCAGTAGGGCCGCCCACTCTGAATAGAATCAAAATAGCCAGAATAATGGTACTCACCACCCCTGCTGTAAAATGTAGCATATCCAAAATCACTACTCCCCACATGCCTGAACTAAGAGTGTGAATCAAAGCAAAAACAGTAGTCACTACCAAGGCAAATTCTGCGCTCCACCCCAACATCACTTGGGAAAATTTCAACATGGCCAACATCACCCAGCCTAGCATAATAGCGTTTTTAAAAATGCCGTAAAAAGCAGCAGAAAATCCCCTAAGGATAGCGGCAGAATTGCCACTATATCGTAACTCTATATATTCGGCATCCGTCACTATTTCTGCTCTTCTCCATTGCTTGGCATAAAAAAAAACCATCATCATAATCCCCATTCCCAAATACCACCACAACCAATTTCCATAAATACCTTTTGATCGAACAAGCGCTGTGATTGCAAGGGGCGCATCGGTCGCAAACCAAGTCGCAGCAATCGAAGTTCCTAATAGCCACCAAGGTAGGGAACGACCTGCAATGAAAAAATCCGTTATATTATCCGTTCGTTTTTTAGATACCCAAATTCCAATCACAAATGTTATGGCTAAATAAATGGCAATGACTATCCAATCTGCTGTTTCTAAATTCATGATTTTTATTTCAAGATAGGTAGGACCTCTTTTTGCAAGGCCAACATCTCCTCTACCATCATAATTGCACCCCTGTAAGAATTGACAGTTGGCTCGATTAAAATGGCTTGTATTAATTTATCTTTGGAGGCTTCTGCATATGCCTCAACCGTCAATAGATGAATACTTGCATGTAGCCGAATAGTCGCTGCAATTGCCTCTGGCATCGGTTGCATCTGAACAGCTTGAATGCCATTGCCATCACAAAAAGCTGGCACTTCCACTACCAACTGATTTGGTAAATTTGGGATAGCGCCGTGATTGGGAATATTAACTGCTTCCAACCAACGTTTCTCCCCACTAACTACCGCTTCCATAATTAAGGTAGCAATTTCGCCAGAGGCTTTTAACGTCCCATCTTCGTTTGTAAAAACCGTTTCTTCGGTGGAACCAACAGGCAATAATGTTTTCTGTTTATCCTTTACCCAAGGTCTATCATAATCGACTATATCAACGGTATAAACCCCCTCAGGAACTTCTTTTTTTTCCCAAGGATGTCCATCATAAGGGTCATAAAAAAATTGTAATTGAGGAATGACAAATTCTTCTGCCCATCGAATATATTCTCCATAATGATTAGCGGCGGGAGAAGGCCATTGTCCGAATCTTCGAAATAGAATTCTACCTAATGCTAATTCATGCCATTTAGCCAACCAATCTCCTTTTCGCTCTATTGTTTTTAACTTAGGATACAGGTCTTCTCCCGTTTCTTTGTGTTTTATTTCTTGAAAAAAAGTAAAGTGATTCATTCCACAAGCCTTCGTTTGCAATTGGTCTAAAGGAACAGCCACTAGTTCACTAATCTGTTCTCTTCCCATAAAAACACCATGACATAAACCGACTGCTTTGATGGAAGTCAAACGAGTGACTGCTTCGCAAATTTTATGTTCTGGGTTAGAGAAATTTAGCAAGTAGGCATTCGGACATAACTGCTCCATGGCTTTGGCTAATTCCATGATTGGTTTCATATTTCTTAAGGCATGGAAGATACTCCCTACGCCACCATTTTCACCATATACTTGATTAAAACCATATTTTCTTGGAATGTGAAAATCTTGAGACCAATAAATATTTCTATCTTTCTCTAAGGCGCATATAACAAAGTCCGCATCCTTAATAGCTGCATCTCTATCCGTTGTGGTAACAACTTTGGCATTTCGATTTAATTTTTGATTGACCCAGGAACCATGTTTAGCAACGGCTTCCAAATGCTTGGCCTCAATATCCATTAAATGAATTTCTAATCCATTTCGATGCAATACATCACTTAACAAAATATCTTGTACTATGATGGGGCCGAATTGCAAACTACCAGCTCCTATGTAAGCAATTTTTGTTGACATGTTTTTATTTTTTTAGAACAGAGCCGATTTTTAAACGAAATAGGTCTCTATTATTTATTCCCTTTCCTAGCTACCAAGGCAGCACCTATTATCCCAGCATTATTTTGAAATTTTGCTATTTTAATAGGCGTCTCAATAGTAAGATATTTTTGGAAACTTTCAAACTTTTTACTCACTCCTCCTCCCAAAATAAAATAATTGGGAGACAATAAGTCTGTTATATGTTCTAAAAAAAAATTAAATCGTTTTCCCCATTTTTTCCAACTTAAAGCTGCTGTCTTTCTAGCGCTATTACTGGCATATTGTTCTAATATTTGTCCTTTTTCACCAAGTAATAAACCTAGTTCTATATTAGGAATTAAAACACCATTATAAAAAACACCTGAGCCTAAGCCTGTTCCAATAGTAATTAATACCACCATACCAGATAATCCTTTGCCTACACCTAATTCCATTTCAGCAATAGCAGCCACATCCGCATCATTTTGTACAAAAAAAGGCAATCCTGTTGTTTTTTGGAATAAGTCATCTACTTGTTGATTAATCCATATTTTATCCATATTCCCATGATGTAGTGATTTTCCATTTTTAATGATATTAGGAAAACCACAACCTACAGGACCATCATAATCAAATTGATTAATTATTTGTTGTATCGCTTGTGTAATATTTTCGGGATTGGCAGGCCTTGGTGTTGGTACTCGTATCCGTTCACTAAACAATGTCCCTGTATCCGTATTAACTAGGGCTGCTTTTATACCTGTTCCACCTATATCTATTCCTAAGATGCTTGTTCTTTTCAAAGGGTAATTCTTTTTTTTATTTCTAATTAGGTCTATTTTAGTCACGCTAACCATACTCTGGTGCCAAAGTAGAATTTGAGATAAAGCTAAGAAAAAAAGAATCTGATTAACACAAAACTGCTATAAATCAGAAAATAATGTTTACTTTTTAGCTCTGTTCTCAAAGGAGTTACAAATATTCTTTCATCAGACAGATTTGAACATCCATCCCAACCAGAGCCAACTATTTTATCCAACGTATTAGAAAATGGATACATGAAAAATTTTATTTTTATCAATAGTATTCGAATGCTTATGAGCGAAAAGGATTGACTAGGAATAACTCGCTGGCTACTCCTTAATGGCTACCAAGGAAAAAACAATTCATATTCATTACTTTATCATCAAATAGTTTCTAATTTTTTTTATTAACTTGCGAATAGATAATAAATTAATACAGAAGAAAGAAACAAGTTTATAATGGAAAAGTTAGAATTTTTATCAGATACTAAAAATAGTAACCTACGAAATCGACAGTTAGAACAAAAACGAAATATTATACGACATTTGTCAAAATCCACTTCACCGCTTTCTATTCCCGAAATTTCTGAGTATATCAAAACCAGCGTTCCGACTGGGACTAAATTAACGAAAGAATTATTAAAAAATAACTACATTCTTGCTGAAGGGAAAAAAGAAACAGATAATGGAAGACGGCCTACCACTTACGCTTTAAATACCAATAAATTTTACGTGATAGGAGTTGAAATTTTGGAAAAATTCATTCACACTAGTATTGTTCGGATAGATTTAGAAACTGTTTATCAAGAGAAGAATCGACAATTTTTATTAAAAGACACACCTGAATGTCTTAATGAAATCACTAATTTTATTCAGTCTACAATTAAAGCATCTGGAATTCAGTCAAATCAAATAATCGGCGTAGGAATTGGAATGACAGGCGGTGTGAATAGACACACAGGAGAATCTATTAATTATTTTAATTATGATAATGACTCCTTAAAAAAGCACCTAGAAAAAGAATTAACCTTACCCATTGTTCTAGACAATGATACCAGAGCCATTGGTATTGCTGAACAAGTATTGGGCATCGCAAAAGGAGTAGAAAATGTATTAGTAGTTAAAGTGAGTCGAAATTTAGGCTTAAGTATTATTCTCAATCGACAGACCATTATTGGAGGAACAGGCTTAGCTGGAAATTTTGCCCATATTCGATTTAAGGAAGGAGAACGACTTTGTAAATGTGGTAAAACAGGTTGTATTGGTACAGAAGTCGCAGGTGATGCGCTAAAAAATGATTTAGCAGAGGCACTCGAAAATGGAGAACGGTCGTTACATTTTCAATCAGATAAAATAGATAGTTACCAGTATCATGATATTCTAGATGCCGTTTTAAAAGGAGATGCGCTTGCTTTTAAAATTTTGCATGATCAAGGCGATAAATTGGGACAAGCTTTGGGTAATATGGTTAACCTACTTAACCCAGATTTAATAGTCCTTGTAGGAGAATTTGTCATGGTTGAAGATTTTTTAATTGATGCCATTCGAATTGGTATTCGAAAAACAGCACTACTTGAATCCTTAATGACTTGCAAAATTGAGGCCTCTACTTTAGGGCGTTATTTGAGTTCTAAAGCGGGCGCTTGTATGTTATTAAAGGCTTGTGATATGATTGAATATTAAAAGGGGTAAGCACAAGGCATTACCCATACAAACTCCTACTCAACCAAGTGCCCTCTGTATGGGTAATCCCTTGTGGTTGCCCTTCTCTCCTACAAATGCACCTCCTTCCAAAAAGGGTAAGCACAAGGCATTACCTGTACAAGCTCCTACTCAACCGAAGTAACCGTCGTATGAGCAATCCCTTGTGGTTGCCCTCCCTCCTACAAATGCTCCTCCTTCCAAAAAAGGTAAGCACAAGGCATTACCCGTATAAGCCCCTACTCAACCGAAGTAACCGCCGTATGGGCAATCCCTTGTGGTTGCCCCTATCTCCTACAAATGCTGCTCCTTACAAAAAGGGTAAGCACAAGGCATTATCCGTACAGTCATAAGTTTCACCAATACCAAAAAAACTTTTCAAATATTTTTTACCATAATGTTTCATTTATAAAATATTTTATTAACTTGCACTTAAATCAGAAATAAATTTACAATAACAATTATATAAAATAATATTTATTAGTATATAAAATCACCAAACAGTAATTGTAGTACTGAAATAAAACCCATTTTTTCAGCACTACCTGCTAATTATTTAACTCACTATAATAGTTTAAAATGAAACTTAAATACCTATCACTCTTAGCATTTTTATGCTTTGCCCAAATGGTTATCGCTCAGCGAACCATAAGCGGAGTTATTACAGATGCTGACTCAGGGGAACCGCTCATCGGAGCCAATGTATTAATTAAAGGTACTTCAACAGGTACTGCAACTGACTTTGATGGAAAATTCTCCATCGATGTGCCTAATGATGCCTCGGCTTTAACGGTTACCTATACCGGTTATACAGACCAAGATGTCTCTATCGCTGGAGGTATCAGTCAAATCTCAGTTGCATTAGCACAAGGAACCGTTTTAGATGAAGTCGTTGTAACTGCTTTAGGGCTTACAAAATCTAAAGAAAGAGTTTCTTATGCTGCCCAAACGTTAAAAGGAAACGACATTAACCAATCTCGGGTAGGTGATGTATCCCAACAATTGTCTGGTCAAGTGGCTGGATTAAATGTCATTACGAATAATGGTTCTGCGGTTTCTTCTTCCAGAATTGTATTAAGAGGAGAATCTTCCTTGAATCCTAACAAAAATCAACCTTTATTGGTCGTAGATGGTGTTTTAATTTCTAACGAATATATTGGTATTGGGAGTAATCCGGTGTCAAGCGATTTGCCCGTAGATTATGGAAATAGTTTAAATGATTTGAATCCAGATGATTTTGAATCTATAACGGTGTTAAAAGGACCAAAAGCTGCTGCCTTATACGGTGAACGAGGAACGAATGGTGTTTTAGTGATTACTACGAAGTCTGGTAAGAACAAAAAAGGAATGGGTATCGAATTTAATACAGGTATTTCTACAGATGTCGTCAACCGATTCTGGGACGAACAAAACGAATATGGTGGTGGTGGAACAAGAGGCCCTGATGCCAACCAATTTAGATCGAACTGGGGAGGTAACTTCGGACCCAGAACAGATGGAACGCCAATTGCGCAAGCTACACCAGTTGACCCTAATCCAGAGGCTACTCCTTTTGTTCAAAAAGCGGATAGAGAAGGCTTTTTTGATTCAGGTGTATCTTATAACAACAATTTAGCTGTATCTTTTAATGAAGGGAATGCCCACGGACGGGTTTCTTTAGGAAGAATTAATAAAACAGGTATCGTTCCAAATACAGAGTACGAACGGTCAAATGTTGGTATTCGATTAGGCGTTGATTTAACTGATAAGTTATCTATTGATTTATCGAGTAACTACGTTAATAGTAATTCTGATAATGTACCAGATGTAGGGTACGGTAGTGGTGGATTGATGTACAGTATGTTATGGACCATGAAAAATTATAGTTTTGATGATTATTCAGACTATTGGCTACCTAATCAAGAATATCAAGCACAAAATTATTTTCTTTCTTGGGGTACAAATCCCAACTTGATTGTCAATGAAAACTTAAACGGATTTAACCACAATCGTTTCTTCGGTAATATCAAAGCGAATTATCAATTAAATGACAACCTTTCTGCTTTCGTAAGGGTTGGTGGAGATAGTTTTGAAGATAGAAGACGGTCTAGAAGAGCGTCAGGGCAACCTGCTTTCCGACAAGGAATGTACAGAGAACAAGATGTTCGATTACGAGAATTTAATGTGGATGGATTATTATCTTATACTAAAGATATAAGTGAAAAAATTAATTTCACCGCCAATGTAGGGGCAAGTTCTTTTAGACAACAAATATCTAATAAGATTGCACAAACGAATAATCTAGCTATTCCAGGTGTTTACAGTTTAGGTAATGCAGCGGATTCTCCTTTATTAGTACAGAATGACACAGAAAGAAAATTAAATAGTGTTTATGCAACTGCGGAAGTTAGCTTTGATGGTAAATTCTTTGTAGATGTATCAGGCAGAAATGATTGGTCGAGTACCCTACCTAGAGACAACCAAAGTTTCTTTTATCCAGCAGTTGGATTTAGTGCGGTTATTTCCAAAATGGTCGATTTGCCAGCAGCTATTTCTTATTTGAAATTTAGAGGTAGTTACGCTCAAACAGGTAATAGTACAGACCCTGGGATTATCAATAACACCTTCAATTTGGGCGTATTACCCGGTTCTGTAACTAGCCCAATCGCTATTACTGACCCTAATATTAAAAGTGAGAATACAGCAGCACTAGAAATCGGGATGGATTTAAGATTGTTTAAAAATAGAGTAAAATTAGACGTTGATTTATATGATTATAAGACAACCAATCAAATCTTACAAGCGCCTATTAGTGCAGCATCAGGAACTGCTGTTAGAATCTTTAACGCAGGTGAAATCAACAGTAAAGGGGCTGAAGTATTATTAACATTAAGACCATTAAAATCTAATAAATTAGACTGGACTTCTTCTTTCAATTTTGCGACTAGTCGTTCAGAGGTAGTTGAATTAGCAGATGGCATCGAAACTTTAGTTATTGCTCAAGGGCCAAGTGGCGGAACAATTGAGGCGCGTCCAGGTGGAAGAATGGGGGATATTTACGGTAGAGGTTTTGAAAGAGACCCAAGTGGCAACATTATCTATGATAATATCGGCGGTTTCATGAGACCAAGATTGGGCAACGAAATTAAAAAATTGGGTAATTACAACCCAGATTGGAGTTTAGGTTTCAATAATAGATTTACTTATAAAAACTTTAGTTTAAATGTATTCTTTGACTATCGTTCTGGAGGGGATTTCTATACTATTACAGGTTCTCAATTATATCGGTCAGGTACAGTAACAGAATCCTTAGAAAATAGAGAAAGTGATTTCGTTCCAGAAGGTGTTGTAGAAACTGGAAATGGTACATTCTCTCCAAATACGCAATCAACAACTGGTTATGATTGGTACCGTTCTTACTTTGATAGAAGTAATATTGAGGCAAATACTTACGACGCAACTTTCTTGAAGTTAAGAGAAATTTCTATTGGTATTGACTTAGCACCTTATATTAGTAATGCAAATATTCAAGGGCTTAAAGTATCTATATTTGGTCGAAATTTAGCGACGTGGACGAAAGAAGATTTTGTTAGACACTTTGACCCAGAAGTATTAAGTTTCACAGGTAGTTCTTATGTACCAGGTTTCGAAATTGGTCAATTGCCAGGTGCGGCTACTTTTGGATTTAATTTAGGGGTTACTTTCTAAAGTGATATTAAATCCTCTCACCCAGTAACTTCCCGTTACTGGGTGAGTTAGGGCTAAAAAAAGCTAAATTTTTCCAGTAACGGGAAGTTACTGGAAAAGTATATCAAAGTTTATAAAATAAATAAAATGAAAAATTTTAAATTATATATAACATTCGTAGTCGTACTCCTGATGGGTGCTTGTACTGACGATTTTGAAGAAATTAATATCGACCCAAATAGCCCATCTGAGGCAACTTCGGGTAATTTATTACCTAGTGTCATTTTTGGTCCAGCTAATCCACATTTGAATGTGCAATTATACTTGACCAATCAAATCATGCAGTATAAAGTTTATCGAAATGAGAATAAATTAGATGCTTATGATTTTACAGCAGGTTCGAGTGATTTTAGTGCATTCTGGACAGCCACTTATAAAGCAATGAATGATAATAATTTATCTATTGCTTATGCAGAGGCTAATGGTTTAGATGCTTATATTGGTGCAGGAAAAATTTTAAATGCTTTCTATTTAGCATCTTTAACAGAAATGTGGATAGATGTTCCATTTTCGCAAGCAGCACAAGGATTAGACAATGTGCAACCTGCTTATGACAAGCAAGCAGACCTTTACCCACAAGTATTAAAATTATTAGAAGAAGCGAACCAAACATTGGCTGGAGACACACAAGGTTTTGTTTTAGGTGGGGATGTATTACATGATGGAGATGTAATGAAATGGAGAAAAATGGCGAATTCTTTACGATTACGCTATTTATTAAGATTGTCAAAACAAGGTTCCGTTAATGCGGCTAGTCAAATAAGTGCTATCGTTGGAGACCCAACTACCTTTCCAATCATCGAAAACAATAGTGAGGCCGCTATCTACGATTTTACAGGTATAGCGCCAAATACTTCCGACTTTTCTTTGTTAACTGCTTTAGGAGGACTAAGTCCGTCTGTAAGATTTGTTAATGTTTTAGACGGCGTGGACCCGAATGATGATGCAGATGACGACCCAAGATTAGCATTCTTTGCGGACAAGCCGATTGACCCTAGTGCAACCGACGGCCCGTATGTAGGTGTTAAAAGTGGTACTACTAGAGAAGAGGCACAGGGAACAGGTGGTAATGCAGAATTATTTGCCTCTCAATTCACCCTAAGGTTTCAAGATAATAGAGGGTTATTGGATTGGGTAATTATGAGTTACCCAGAGGTTCAATTCATTTTAGCAGAAGCTGCTATGGAAGGATGGATTTCTGGTACACCTGCACAAGAATATTACGAAAAAGGAATCGCAGGAAACTTGGACTATTGGAGTATTCCTATGCCAGCAGATTTTCTTTCAAGAGGCGATGTTGCTTGGGATGATACTAAGGAACGTTTAATGGAACAAAAATGGATTGCCATGTTCATGAATAATACCTTAGAAATGTGGGGAAATCATAAAAGAACAGGTCTTCCTAATTTAGTACCAGGTCCATTAGCAACTACTGTAACCAATGGTGTTGTTCCTACTAGAGTATTTTACCCTAGTTTAGAACAATCTGTCAATTCGTCTAATTATCAAGCAGCATCTTCTAGTATTGGAGGCGATAACATTTTAGCCAAGCATTGGTATCAGTAACACGACTCTCCGAGTTGTGCAACTACAAAGGATTCAGATTCATACGTTTTTCATAAGCTAAATAACCTAAAGGGACTTTCTAAACTAAAATTTAGAAGGTTTCCTTTTTGTTTTTACAAAAAAGGAAAATCTTAAAATGAGAAAACCACTAGTCATGATTCCAGGTACACTCTGCGATGCCAACCTTTTCTTGAATCAAATGACTGGTTTAAAAGAGATAGCCAACTGTAGCGTTGCCAATCATAGCAGTTCAGATAACTTAGCAGAAGTGGCTGCCAATATTTTAAAGGATATTCAAGGTAACTTTGCCCTATTAGGACTTTCCTACGGTGGAATCATTGCTTTTGAAATGTGGCGACAAGCACCAGAGAGAATTGACAGACTCATTTTACTAAACACCAATCACAAAGAACCTTCTAAGACTACTCGTGCCAATCAACAGCGCTTTGTGGGTATGTCTGAGTTAGGCGAATTTAGGGAAATAACTACTGATTTTTTGAAAGATGCGATGTTACACCCTGAACATGCCAAGCAACCAGAAATGAGAGATGCCGTATTAAAAATGGCATTAAATACAGGAAAGAAAGCTTTTATTAGACAAATAAAAGCACAACTTTATAGACCAGATAGTACCAAGGATTTACCAAATATTAAATGTCCAACCTTAGTAATGACGGGCAGACAAGATATGGTTTGTACACCAGCAATACATGAGGAAATAGCTGAACTAATTCCCAATAGTACGCTTGCCATTATTGAAGATTGTGGTCATTTGAGTACGATGGAGCAGCCCGATGAGGTAAATCGAATAATCAAAGAATGGTGGAGTAACACAACTCTCTGAGTTGTGCAACTGACATCATTCAAAACTAAACTCACAACTCAGAGAATTGTGTTACATTATGCGCAAAAACAAACTAAAAGAAATATTAGCCCAAGGCGGCACTGTCACTACAGGTTGGCTACATATTCCAAATACATGGTCAGCCGAATTAATGGCCAATGCAGGATGGGATGCGGTTACGGTAGACATGCAACACGGTTTGCATAATATGGAAACAGCCATGCAAATGATGCAAGCTATTTCCACCACGGATACCGTTCCTTTAGCCAGATGTAACTGGAATGAACCAGGCCCTATCATGCGTTTATTGGATAGCGGTGCGTATGGCATTATTTGCCCAATGATAAACACAAAAGCCGAATGTGAAAAATTTGTAGGCGCTTGCTTATACCCACCAATGGGTTACAGAAGTTTTGGGCCAACAAGACAAAGAATATATGCAGGTTTAGACTATGGTAATCATGCCAATGAAGAAACCTTAGTATTAGCCATGATAGAAACCAAAGAGGCAGTCGAAAATATTGATGCAATCAGTTCCGTAAAAGGATTAGACGGTATTTTCGTAGGTTCTGGCGATTTAAAATTGTCCTTAACGGGAAAGGCAGGTCATGGTACGACCTCTACCCTATTTGATGAGGCAATTGACAAAATATTAGCAAGCTGTCAAAAGCATCAAATTATTCCAGGTATCTGGTGTCCATCGGTGGAGATGGCAAAAGTCCAACAAGCTAAAGGCTACCGATTTATTGCCTTAAAATCCGATAGCATGATGTTGAACGAATATGCCAGAAAATTGGCAAGTGATTTAAATAAAGAAGTCAAAAGTAACACAACTCTCTAAGTTGTGCCAAGCGGTTTTAGATACCTAAGGAACGGTAAAAAAATAAACTTACAATTTATGCTGCTTCTTTTGACCTTATTTTCCAACTTAAAACAGTCATTATATCAACATAACTCCTGTTTTTAAGCCGAAAACTAAGGCCAAAATAACCTACCCTAAATTTGTAAATCTATTTCTACACCGTTCCTAAGGTAAGTTTTGGGTATTAATTAATAATCAATTTTTTAGCTCCAGAGGAGCGATACTGTTTGTAGAAAATGGTACATGAACGTTCCAAAGGTCTGGAAGACCGACCTCATAAAATGATTAAATACAACCGGTGACGGTCTTCCAGACCTTTGAAATCAGAGATAAAACCAAAATGCCACAAACAGATTCGGTCTTCCAGACCTTTAAAATTAAGGGTGAAATCAATATTTTCTAGAATGGAATTTTCTAGACCTTTTACCTATACAAAAACTTGCGTGACCTAAACAAAATACATGATTTTTCAAGAAACAGATATATATAAAATTGACGGAGAAAAACAGGAATTACCAGGGTTTGATGAAAAATACATCAATATCGTGGATTACATCCTGAAAATCACCGAAGAGATTTGGGAAAAAAGAGCGATTTGGGTCATCTACGACACCTATTATGAGCACATTCCATTGCATGTAGGTGCTAGAACAATTCATGGCGTAGCGCCAGTTGTCAATGGGACAATAAACACCTTGCATTCATTTCCTGATAGAAAAATGGGTGGAGAGACCGTTATTTGGTCAAAAATTGACGATAATCATTTTTACTCTTCTCATAGAATTGCATCAACTGCTACTAATACAGGAGCGACAGAGTACGGTCCAGCAACTGGCAAAAAAGTATTTTTTAGAACCATTGCAGATTGTTTAGTCACCGAAAATAAAATAATTGAAGAGTGGTTGGTCAGAGATAATCTTTATTTGATTCAGCAATTAGGTTATGACCCGATTGAAATGGCAAAAAAAGACCAACGCTATGCAGAAACAGATATTCAAAAATATAATAATACTATAACCAAAAATAGCATCCGTAAAAATGGAATACCTTACAATTTGTCCCAACCGACTGGTTTAATCCTTTCTTTGTTTAATGATGTTTGGGCGAGTCGTAATTTTGAAGTTCTCGGCCAGTATTATCATCGCTTAGCTACTGTGCATGCCATTTGCGATAATGACCTAATTGGTCCTCGACGAATTGGCAATTATTTAATAGAATTTTTTGCATCCTTTCCTAATGCTAAGGTACAAATTGAAAGAGTTAGCACCAATCAACTAGAAGATGGTATAGAAGTCGCAGCTCGGTGGAGAATAATGGGGTCGCATTCAGGAGACGGATTTTTCAGCCCTGCCAGTAATCAAGAATTAAGTATTCCTGGTATCAGTCATTACATTATTAAAAATGGAAAAATTGCAGAAGAATGGATGATTTTTGATGGATTTGATACACTTTGTCAAATTCATAAAGCCGACAAATCTACTCCAATAGCAAATTTAAATGGGGTGGAAAATAGCGATATGCATCACAAACAGTTCATTCATTCTTTTATGAAAGAAATGGATGGGGCTATCACTTCCAAAACAGCTACAAAGCAAGTTTTACAAAAATACCTTTCCAAAAATGTTCGCTTAGAAATCACTAAGCCATTTGACGGAGAGATTAAAGGAATAAAAGGATTTACAGAAGACTTCTGGCAACCACTATTACAGTCTTTTCCTGATTTAGAAAACCAACCTTATATTCTTATTGGTGGAAAATACGAAGGACGTGATTATGTAAGTGCAACAGGTAATTTAATTGGCACTTTCAAAAAAGATTGGTTAGGCATACCTGCTACCAATCAACCCACTTGGTTAAGGTATTCCGCTACTTATTTAATCAAAAAAGGAAAAATTGCCAAAGTTTGGTATTTCTTTGATATGATTGATGTCATACGTCAAGCAGGATTCAATTTTATTCCCAACAAAGGCATTGATTGGATACCACCTGCCCCAATGACAGGAGATGGTATTGTCACCTATCCAACGGATAAAGCGGAAGGTCAAAAGAGTATCGATTTAACCAATGCGATGCTAAATGGTTTAGGGGAATACGATGGAAAAACCTTGGAATCTATGGCACAAGAAAGATTTTGGGAGGAGAAAAATATGATGTGGTACGGGCCATCTGGCATCGGCACAACTCGTGGATTAAAAGGCTTTCAAGACAATCATCAAGTTCCATTTTTAGTGGGTTTTCCAGATAGAGGTATCACTCCGAAAAAAGGGAAAGAATATTTTGCACAAATTGGGGACGGCAATTATTCCTGTGATTTTGGATTTCCTGCTATGTATGGCACGCATAATGGCGACGGCTGGTTAGGTTTAAAAGCGACAGGTAAGAAAGTAACCATGCGAGTGGTAGATTATTGGCGAAGAGAAGGCGACAAATTAAAAGAAAATTGGGTTTTTATAGATATAGTTGATGTGATGGAACAGTTGGGTGTGGATGTATTTGATTTATTAAAAAAGAAGACTAAAGATGGCTAGATTGCTTGATGGTCTGATTGTTTACTAGATGGTATGGGCAATCCCTTGTGGTTGCCCTGGTCGCAGGGCAACCACAAGGGATAAGGCTAATCGTTTTTGCTCCCAGCAAAAGCTAAACGCATACAAATCACAAAAAAATAGTTAATGACAACATTAAAAGACAGATTAATCAGATATAAAGACTTAATCCCCTGCAAAGCAGCCTTCATAGATGCTAAAACGCCTGGGAGTCACAAAAAAGATAATTACAGCATCATCGGCGGTGGTGTCTCTGAAAGCAAGCATCAAAAAGTCAATTTATCAGAAAAACATGGCTTTTGTATCGGTGCAGCAGGACAACCTCCTAGAATAAAAAATTCGCCACATTCCCATTTTACCGCAGAAGTATTTATGGTGTATAGTAGCGCATGGCGTTTCTATTGGAATAATGATGAAAAATCAGAAACCATTTTAAACCCTGGAGATATTATTTCCCTACCGACCAATATGTTTCGTGGTTTTGAAAATGTCGGGGATGAATATGGGATGATTTTTTCAATTTTGGGCCATGATGATGCAGGCGGTGGCGTTGTATGGGCACCGAGAGTCATTGAAGAGGCCAAAGGTCACGGATTAGTGCTTTTAGAAAATGGGAAATTGGTAGATACAACCATTGGCGAAACCATTCCAGCAGGCATGAAACCGATGCCTAAATTAACGGAAGAAGAATTACAGTCTTTTGACCAATATACGCCCGAACAAATGAGCGCTCATGTAGGAAGAGTTGGCAAATATAGACCATCTCCGTTCAAAGGATTTCCTAATAAAACACCCAATTTATTAACTTGGTTTGATATTCTTGGACCACAAGATAGTAAAGACCATCAGTTCCAAGTTAAACCAGGTGACCCGAACGGAGAACAATTCAATGTCTATGGCATTCAAGCTGAACCAAAGGGTAAAACAGGAAAATATAGCAGAGAAGAAGTAGAAGTATTAGAAATCCATCGGGGAAAATTCCAAGTGACTTGTATCCATAATGGAGAAAGATTGACAGCGACTTTAAATAGTGGAGATATGTTTACCTTTCCAAGAGGTTCAGTCAGAAGTATTACTGCTAAAGATTATGGTTTTGCATATCTCATAGTAGGAGAAGATTATCCTGATGCACCTAAAATACTGTAACTCTTAAATCATGGTAATTTTTAAAATCACCATGATTTAACTCGAATATATAAATGCAATCATCCAATAAAAATATTAGTTCTCCGAAGAAGGCTTTTAAACCAATAAAGTTGCTATACTTTGCACGGGGTAAAAAAGTGATTGTAAAGTACACCTTACCATCTCGTCGGATGGCTTCGCCGTCCGATGAGGTGGTCATTCCATCGGACGGCGAAGCCATCCGACGGAAGACGATAAAATCACTTTTTTATCCCTTTTGGAGTATAACTCCATTTATTAAATGGTGTTGCTTATACTGGGTAGCCTTCTTTTTTGGATGTCAAACAGAAATAAAAAACATTGATAATTTGAATTTGGTTCAAGCTGAAGCCCCGCTTTCCATAGCAGGACTTCAGCAAAGAACTTTTCAATCCAAGCTCACTTTTGAAAAATCATTGGTAGGAACCAAAAAATATACCGCAGACCTCTGGTCTTACGATTCAGATAGTTTAAAAATCTATTCCTTAGTAAATACGCCAACCACTACCAAACCAGCAAAAGGTTTTCCTATCCTAATTTTTGGACATGGCTTTCATCCAGAACCTAAGAAATATGGGGTGAGTACCCAAACAGGAAAGGATTGGCGTCCAGGCGATTATTATCGAGGAATTCCAGAGGCTTATGCGGAAAAAGGATATGTAGTCATAACGCCAGATTATCGAGGGCATAATATTTCAGATGGTTTTGAGTATACCCAAACCAGTTATTTAGCCAGTACTTATTATGCGATTGATGTCTTACATTTAATTGCTGCGTTACCTGATTTAAAAGACATCAATTTATACCAAATTTATTTCATCGGGCACTCGATGGGTGGAGATGTAGGTTTAAAAATGTTATTGGCAACCAATAAAATAAAGGCGGCTAGTTTATGGGCGCCCGTAGCAGCGACCACTTATGAACAGGCGCTATATTATGGTAAGTTTTATGATAAAAATGGGGAGCAAACAACTACTCAAAAAATGACCGACTATTTAGCAAGAATGGACGCCGTTATTAAAAATTTAGGGTTTGAATATGATATAGATTCAGGCGACCCCATTCATTTTATCAAAAATTTAAAAACGCCAGTAATCATTCATCATGCTAGAGCAGAAACTTCTGTACCCTATATGTGGTCGGAAAGCTTGGCTGCAAAATTATATAAATACCAAAAGCCCTTTGAGTTTTATGCTTATGATGGCAAAAATCATTTATTTCAAGGAGAAAATAGAAAAAAAGCGATAGAACGAGATATAATTTTTTTTGAAAAAGTTCATTGAAAATAAAATACGGTCGGGTCGACAAACGGTGTCGGTCTTCCAGACCTTTAAAAAAGGAAGAGGTAGATACACAAAGCTACAAACAGGGTCGCCCTTCTAGGGCTTTGTGTAAAATCGAAAATGTTTGAAAGGTACAATTATGTTCCGAAAAGGTCTAGAAGACCGTCACCGTTTGTAGATTCGAAGCGCATATGCCACAACAGAAAGGTCTGGAAGACCGTCACCGATTGTAGATTCAAATACCGTTAGTCATAAAATTCAAACAGGTATTGTTCCTCGTAAGGAATTTCAAATTTGTTTAAAAAATCAAGATATTCTTCGCGAAAAGAACGCTTTTTATGATGTTCTTCTTGATTCAAAATATATTTAACAACAGCATCAATATGGGAACGAGAATAGGTGAAAGCACCATATCCATGTTGCCAAGAAAAGTTGTGGGGCATCCAAGGTTGAGCCTTGATAAATTTAGAAGAAGCAGTTTTAATATCATTTACTAAATCTGAGATGCTTTGAGCAGGATGTAAGCCTACAAAAATATGAATATGGTCAGACATACAATGAATCGCTAGCATTTTGTGACGCCTAGATTCATTTTGAACGATACCAGTAATATACGTATGCACTTCTTCTTTATGTGCTTTTGGAATTAGACTTTTTCTGCCTTTTACAGAAAAAACCATTTGAACATAGAGTTGGGTATAGGTGTCAGCCATTTTGTGTAGTTTTCTCGTTTAAAATAAAATTGTAATGTTATAAAGGTAAAAATTAAAATGAAAACACCAAAAAATAACAGGGTCGGTCTTCCAGACCTTTAAAGAAAGAAGGAATACATGAATAAATCTACAAACAGAGTCGCCCTGCTAGGGCTTTTTACAAAATCGAAAAGGTCTGGAAGACCGAACCTGTTTGTAGATTCGAAACACATAGGCTACAGCAGAAAAGGTCTGGAAGACCGACACCGTTTGTAAACATTGTTTATAACCAAAACATAAATTAAATAAATTGATTTTCATCATAATAAATTAAAATCATGGCAATTCATTACATAAAAAAAGGAATCACCGAGGCGGATGCAACTGCCAATCAGAAAAAAACACGTCAAATTGTAGAAAGCATTCTAGAAGATGTGGCAACGAGAAGAGATGTTGCCATTCGAGAATTATCTCAAAAATTTGACAAATGGAATCCTGAATCGTTCCGTTTATCTGACGATAAAATTCAAGAAATCGTCGCAACCGTACCAAAGAAAACACAGGAAGACATCAAATGGGCACAAGCACAAGTACGACGATTTGCCCAAATCCAAAAATCCTCTTTAAGTGATGTGGAGATAGAAACTATTCCGGGAGTCGTATTAGGGCATAAAAATATTCCAGTAAATAGTGCAGGTTGTTATGTCCCTGGTGGTCGGTATCCGATGGTTGCCTCTGCACACATGAGTGTATTGACGGCAAAAGTAGCAGGCGTCAAAAAAGTGATAGCCTGTACCCCACCCGACCCTAAAACGGGGTTGCCACCAGCAGAAACAGTTACCGCTATGCATTTTGGCGGAGCAGATGAAATTTATATCTTAGGCGGTACGCAGGCAATGGCGGCAATGGCTTATGGTTGTGTAGGAATGCCCGAAGTGGATATGATAGTGGGGCCTGGGAATCAATACGTTGCCGAGGCGAAACGACAATTATTTGGCAAAGTAGGGATTGATTTATTAGCAGGCCCAACCGAAGTTTTGGTGATTGCAGATGATAATATGGACGTAGAAATGGCCGTCACCGATTTATTAGGGCAAGCAGAACATGGTCCCAACTCTCCTGCGGTTTTATTGACCAATAGCAAGGAATTAGCAATGGGCGTCGAGGCAGAAGTCAATAGACAATTGGCTACTTTATCAACTGCTGATATAGCAAGTGTAGCATGGAGAGATTATGGAGAAGTCATTTTATGTGATACTTATGAAGAAATGTTAGAAGTAGCGGACGATATTGCCAGCGAGCACGTTCAAATCAATACCAGCAATCCAGATTATTTTGCAGATAATCTAACCAATTACGGTGCTTTATTTATCGGTAATCGAACGAATGTAGCTTATGGTGATAAAGCGATTGGTACGAATCATACTTTACCCACTAAAAAAGCGGGTCGATATACAGGCGGTCTTTGGGTTGGTAAATTTATCAAAACTTGTAGTTACCAAAAAATATTAACAGATGAGGCAAGTGCCCTAGTTGGAGAATATTGTTCTCGATTATGTGAAATAGAAGGCTTTATGGCACATAAGGCACAGGCTGATTTACGGGTAAAGCGATATGGTAAAGTAGCACAACTCTCCGAAAGTAACACAACTCTCTGAGTTGTGCGCAATATCGTAAGCATTTTGCAAGCACGGCTCTCTGAGCTGTGTTACATATTCACAACTCAGAGAGTTGTGTTACAACTGACAAATTATGGGCGAAATAGGCATTCTCAACTGGTCAATCATCTTCATCTACCTAGCAGCAAATCTTTTATTAGGCTTTGTCCTATCTAAAAAAGTAGCGACTGCAGAAGACTTTTACATAGGTCGAAAAACCACCCCTTGGTGGGCGATTGGTATTTCCGTACTCGCTACTTATGTAAGTGCAATGACCTTTTTGGGTGCACCTGCTTGGTCTTATAAAGAAGGCTTATCCGTCATTGCCATTCACCTCAATTATCCTTTGGTGATTATATTGGTCATGTCCTTTTTTCTTCCGTTTTTTATGCAAAGTGGAGTTGTTTCCATTTATGAATATCAAGAAAAACGCTTTGGTAAAGCCTCTAGAACGGTCATTGCGCTTGTTTTTATAATGACTCAATTATTATCCTCTGCTGCTGTATTATATGGTTCGGCTTTAGTAATAAGTTATATCACAGGAGTCGGTGTAATTGAAAGTATTATAATCGTTAGCATTATTACCCTAATCTACACCTCTCTAGGTGGAATGACGGCTGTAATTTGGACAGATGTGCTGCAATCATTTATTTTCGTTGGAGGAGGGATTATTGTTTTATACATGCTGCTTTCGCAAATGTCGGAGCCACTAAGCGAAACCATTGCCAGTTTAAGAACACAGGACAAAATCAATCCATTGGTTTGGGATATGGATTTTTCTCGCACAACAACAGTTTGGGCAGGAATTTTTGCTATGTCCATTTATCACGTTACTGTTTATGGAGCGAACCAAATGATGATGCAAAGAACCTTAGGGGCTAAAAATATGGGAGATGCCAAAAAATCTCTAGCCTTGATGGGTTTTGCCGCCTTCTTCATTTATTTCATGTTCATCTTTATAGGCGTATTATTTTACCAATATTATGAAGGCAGACAATTTGATAATGATAATACCATCATGTTAGAATTTGCCGAAAAAGAAGGATTTCCTGGCTTTATTGGTATCATTGCAGCTGCTGTTTTAGCAGCAAGTATGTCCAGTTTGTCCTCCGCTTTAAATTCTTTTGCCACTATTTCAACAGAAGGATTCTATCAAAAATATTATAAACCAAACGAAAGTCCAGCACACTATTTAAAAGTAGCCCGATTGTCCACCATATTTTGGGCAGGTATGATAATAATTCCTGCAATTGCTTTTTCCAGTTCAACGGGGTCTATATTAGAATTATTAACTAAAGTAGGCTCTTATTTTGTTGGTGCAAAATTAAGTATGTATGGCTTAGGTTTTTATTCAAAGCACACGACTCAAAGAGGCTTACTAATTGGGGTCGTTGCTGGTTTTATAGCACTAGCTTATATCGCTACTCAAACAACTATTGCTTGGCCATGGTATGCCGTAATCGGTGGTGGTGTCAATATAGTCGTTTCTATTATTGCTAGCATTTTACTGGATGGTCGTCAGGCAGAATGGTCTCCTTATTCTGTACCTGGTTTACAAGCTAGATTTAAGGCAGAAGGTTTGCCAGAAAAGGAAAATGGTTGGTGGGTAATTCCCGGTAAGTTGGATAGTATAAGTTATTGGTTATTGGGCTTTTTTGTTTTGACCTTTTTGTTTTTATTGACTTTCTAAAGAAAAAGACGATGGCCCTACTACTTGATATATGACGAAATACAGGGTCGGTCTCCCAGACCTTTGTCTAGAATTTTGATATATTTTTCTACAAACTGGGTCGCTCCTCTGGAGCTTTAAATTAAATAAGGTCTAGCAGACCGAAACCGTTTGTAGATTAGAAACGAATTTGCCACAGACGAAAAGGTCTAGCAGACCGAAACCGTTTGTAGATTAGAAACGAATTTGCCACAGACGAAAAGGTCTGGAAGACCGAAACCGTTTGTAGATTAGAAACGAATTTGCCACAGACGAAAAGGTCTAGCAGACCGAAACCGTTTGTAGATTAGAAACGAATTTGCCACAGACGAAAAGGTCTGGAAGACCGAAATCGTTTGTAGATTAGAAACGAATTTGCCACAGACAAAAAGGTCTGGAAGACCGAAACCGTTTGTAGATTAGAAACGAATTTGCCACAGACGAAAAGGTCTGGAAGACCGAAATCGTTTGTAGATTAGAAACGAATTTGCCACAGACAAAAAGGTCTGGAAGACCGAAACCGTTTGTAGATTAGAAACGAATTTGCCACAGACAAAAAGGTCTGGAAGACCGAAACCGTTTGTAGATTAGAAACGAATTTGCCACAGACAAAAAGGTCTGGAAGATCGAAACCGTTTGTAGATTAGAAACGAATTTGCCACAGACAAAAAGGTCTGGAAGACCGAAACCGTTTGTAGATTAGAAACGAATTTGCCACAGACAAAAAGGTCTGGAAGATCGAAACCGTTTGTAGATTAGAAACGAATTTGCCACAGACGAAAAGGTCTGGAAGACCGAAACCGTTTGTAGAATATTAATATTTACCCATATTGCAAAGGTCTGGAAGACCGACCCCATTAACAATAGCGATTAGTGTACATCAATTAAATTTTCAAAAAATTGGCACACTTTAGCCTAATTCAACATTCAAAATTTATTATTCAAAATCATAGTAGTGAAAGTAGAAATCATTCAACATATAGAAGGCACTAAACTAGGCGAAGGGCCAGTTTGGGATTATAGAAGTAACCTATTAAGATGGGTAGATATTCCCAACGGATTAATCCACAATTACAAACCAAAAGATAAATTCAGTTGGACATTTAAATTTGACCAAATGGTGGGTGCTGCCGCCCCTTGCGATAATGGTGATTTATTATTAGCCATGCAGCATGGTTTTGCTTTTTACAATCTTAGAAATAATCAATTAACGCCTATTGCTGACCCAGAAAGCCATTTACCATTGAACAGATTTAATGATGGAAAATGCGACCCTGCTGGTAGATTTTGGGCAGGAACGATGGCAATAAATCCGCCGAGAACAGAAGTAGGTAGTTTGTATAGAATAGGCAGCGATTTAGTCGTAAAAAAGATACTCCCTAATGCGATTGTCTCTAATGGTTTGGCATGGACAAAAGCAGCGGATAGAATGTTTTACATTGATACGCGACATTTTAAAATGTGGTCTTTTGATTACGATAATACCACAGGAGAAATTTCCAATCGAAAAGTTTTCAAAGCATTTGAATCTGATTTACCTGACGGGATGACGATAGATGAAAATGATAATCTTTGGGTTGCTTTTTATCTGGGTGGAAAAGTGGTCTGTTTTGATTCCAAAACGGGTGAAAAATTAGCACAAATTGATGTCCCTGCCCAATGTACTACTTGCTGTACATTTGGAGGGGAAGATTTGGATACGCTGTATATTACTAGTGGCGCAAAGGAAGGAGATACCAATGGTGGTGCTTTGTTTGCGGTAAAGCCAGGTGTTAAGGGAAGAAGGGTTGATTTGTTTAGAGTCTAAAAAGAGACCAAGTATGGGCAATGCCTACAAGAAAAAGTAAAAATATGAACACCAAAAAAGTAGCCCTAGTAACAGGTGGTAGTGGCGGCATCGGTTCTGAATTATGCAGACATTTAGCATCAGCTGGTTATCAAGTCATCGTCAATTATAATGCTAATGAAGAAAAGGCAAGAACTACCTTAAAAAGTTTAAAAGGCGAAGGGCATATCATTGCCAAAGCATCTGTTACCAATAGTGCCGATTTAAAAAAAATGGCTCAATATGTAGAACGAGTATATGGAAGGTTAGATATTTTAGTTAACAATTCAGGTATGACCAAACCAGTTCCACATGATGATTTGGAAGGTTTGGAAGATGACTGGATAGATAGCATTATGCAAGTCAATTTTCGAGGGGCTTTTGCTTGTATTCGAGCCTTTAAGCCCCTGCTTTTAAAAGGAGACAATTCCATTATTGTCAATATTTCCTCCATTGCAGCACGGACAGGAGTGGGAAGTAATGTCGCCTATTGCGCCTCCAAAGCAGCAATGGACTCTATGACCCGCTCCTTAGGCCGTGCTTTAGCCCCTAAAATTCGAGTGGTCTCTTTGTCGCCCGGTTGGGTAATGGGTGAATATGCTAAGAAATTGCCTGCTAGTTATATTCAAGAACAAAAGAATAAAACACCTTTAGCGCGAATTGCAGAGGCAAGTGATGTTGGAAAGGCATTAATTGGAATTATTGAAAATTTCACCTTTTCGACAGGATGTATTTTTCCTGTAGATGGCGGTAGACCACTAACGTAACACAACTCTCCGAGTTGTGCAGTCATACTTTTCACAACTCAGAAAGTTGTGTTACTTTTGGCACAATTGAAACACAACTCTCTGGGTTCTGCAAATTACTTTTGATTATGAAAAAACAAAAACTTCACAACTCAGAGAGTTGTGTTACTTTCCAAAAAGCAAAGTCAATTGTCCGAAATTATATCCAAGACTTCGACAATTCCAATGATAAAGACCTAGCCAAAGTCTTAAAAAAATATACGACCAAAGATTACCATTGGCGGGGTATGCATCCTTTCTACGAACAACATGGCGCAAAGAATGTCATAAAATCGTTTTGGAAACCCTTCCGCAAAGCATTCTCCCCTATTCAGCGACGAGTAGATATATTTTTTGCAGGAGCAAATGATTGTGATGATGGCAAAACCCAATGGGTGGTCAACGTTGGTAATTTTCTAGGCTTATTTGATAATAATTGGTTAGGAATCCCTTCCACAGGTAAGATGGCATTTTTGCGCTATGCCGAATTTCATAGAGTGACACCAGAAGGTAAAATTGCGGAAACTGCGTTGTTTTGTGATATTATTAGTGTGATGCACCAAGCTGGACATTATCCGCTGCCACCAATGACGGGAGCAGCATTTTTATATCCAGGCCCACGTACCCATGATGGGTTACAATACGATAAACATCCTCCAAAGGCAGCAAAAAAAACTATGAATCTGCTAAATGAAATGATTGATGATTTGTCGGCACTAAATGGAGATGATGCCAAACGATGTCCCCCCGAAGTATTAGCTCGGACTTGGAAGGAAGATATGATTTGGTATGGGCCTTTTGGCATTGGTGCCTCCTATACCATCCGCCGGTATCAGCAACAACATCAGTATCCATTTAGAGACAATCTGCATAGTAAAGTCTTTAATGGACATATTGCCCGATTTGCGGAAGGAAATTATTGTGGCTTTTTCGGCTGGCCTAATTTAAATAATAAAAATTCAGGTGGCTTTTTAGGCCTAACGGCTAATGATACGCATGCGCCCATGCGGGTAGTCGATATCTATCGCCGAGAAGGAGATAAATTAGCAGAAAATTGGGTTTACATTGATTTACTACATTATTTAAATGAACAAGGTTTGAATGTCTTAGAGCGAATGAGACAAATTAATCGAACGTAACACGACTCTCTGAGTTGTGTTACAGCCAAACAATAAAAATGAATTTTCCAAAAGAATTAAAATATACCAAAGACCACGAATGGGTCAAAATAACCAATAACATTGCGACAGTTGGGGTGACTGATTTTGCACAAAGTGAACTAGGAGAAATTGTTTATGTTGAATTAGAATTAGTCAATGTTTCTATAGATATTGGGGACGTTTTTGGTTCTGTAGAGGCGGTGAAAACAGTTGCTGATTTATACATGCCAATTGCGGGAAAGATTATCGAAATCAATAAAAAATTGGAAGATGACGCAGAATTGGTAAATACCGACCCTTACGGGGAAGGATGGATGATAAAAATTGAAATGTCCAATAGAGAACAATTAGCATCCTTAATGGATGCAACTGCTTACGAACGATTAGTCTCTTAAAAGTAACATGACTCTTTGAGTTGTGTCGTTTTTCATTTAAGTCACAACTCAAAGAGTTGTCTTACATCAATTATCATGGAAAGACTTAGCATTTTTGATATTTTTAAAATTGGGGTTGGTCCATCAAGTTCTCATACTTTAGGTCCCTGGAAAGCGGCATTGGATTTCGCAACAGCGTTAAAAGATAAAGACTATGACGAGGTAGAAGTGCATTTATACGGTTCTCTATCCAAAACTGGTAAAGGTCATGCTACCGATACTGCGGTGCAATTAGGTTTAGCTGGTCATGACCCTACAACTATTCCAACCGAAAATATCAGCGATTATCTTTTTAAAATTAGAGATACCGAGGAAATTTGCATCAATCAAAAGAATATCACTTTTGCTCCCGCCAAACATATATTTTTTAATAAAACAAGTAAAAAAGCACATCCTAATACGGTAATATTTAAGGCTTTTAAAGCCAAAAATCGAGTACTGAAAACAACTTATTATTCCGTAGGCGGAGGTTTTATTGAAAAAAAAGGGAGCGACAATCAGACTCAATCAGCCATTCAATTGCCCTATCCTATTGATAAAGGAAAAGACCTTTTAGATTATACCGAAAAAAATAATTTATCCATTTCAGCCATTGTTTTGGAAAATGAAATTCACTTTCGGAAATCAACTGAAGTAGTCGCTGGAATTAAGGCTATTTATCAGACTATGTTGGATTGTGTTTTTAGAGGTTGTCAAACTGCTGGTATTTTACCAGGTGGTTTAAATGTAAAAAGGCGGGCTAAAAAATTAGCAGATAGTTTGCTTAAAGCAGATAACTTTGACACGCCTGAACAATGGTTGGCAGCTATTTGGCAACAGCCTAAAGATTTTACAACGATTAACAAATTTGTAA
The DNA here is from genome assembly GCA_965277445.1 of Saprospiraceae bacterium. Lineage (GTDB taxonomy): Bacteria > Bacteroidota > Bacteroidia > Chitinophagales > Saprospiraceae > JAFMDF01. The sequence goes on from CBDICY010000013.1 coordinate 3,966,659, forward strand.
GTTGTTTTGCTATGGCCGTTAACGAGGAAAATGCCGCTCTAGGAAGAGTGGTAACTTCCCCTACTAATGGTGCTGCTGGGGTTATTCCTGCGGTTCTATTATACCATTTAGCTTTTTGCAAAAACAATGGAATGGAAGATATTCAGAAATTTTTCCTAACAGCAGGAGAAATTGGTTGTCTGTTTAAAAAAGGCGCAACTATATCAGCAGCGGTCGGTGGTTGTCAAGCAGAAATTGGGGTGTCTTCTGCCATGGCAGCAGCAGGTTTGACCGAAGTCCAAGGAGGTACACCTAAACAAGTATTAATGGCAGCCGAAATTGCCATGGAACATCACCTCGGTTTGACTTGCGACCCTATTGGTGGTTTGGTGCAAATACCTTGTATAGAAAGAAATTCTATGGGGGCTATCAAGGCGATTACTGCGAGCAATTTAGCTTTATCTAGTGACCCAGATGATGCCATTGTACAATTTGATACCGTCGTGAAGACCATGTGGGATACTGCATTAGCCATGAATAAAAAATATAAGGAAACTTCGGAAGGTGGACTGGCTTATAATTTGCCCGTCATTTTGCCTGAGTGTTAAAAATCATGAGCTTTTGATAGGCAAAAGGTCTGGAAGACCGGCCCTATTACAATGCCTTAAATGGGGTCGGTCTTCCAGACCTCAATCTATCATTTATTCATTTTTTCTACAAACAGAATTGCTCATCTGGAGCTAAATGATTGATTATTAATTTTTTATCCAAAATTCACGTTAGGAACATAATTCTATATGTTCTGCTAATATTAGAATTTAAACTATGACAAAAGCCGAAAAAAATAATTTAAGAGCAGACCTATTTCGACATTTGGACGGCATTGTGACCGCTCCAACTGCTTATGTTCTGTACGAAACGGAGATTTTAATCTATTTATTTCAAAATAAAAAGGTCAATCTATCAACGCTTAGTGCAGAATTCAAAGCGAATGAAGGTTATCTCAATGTAGCTTTAAGAGTACTAGCAGCACAAGGTTGGTTAGATTACGAAATAGAAAACAAGGGCGAAATATGGATTGCTACCAATGAAAAAAGTGCCATTGCCTTTGACCTAATTCCATTATACAAAGATGTAGTCAACTTAATAGAACTATCCGCCAAATTTCACAATCGAAAATTTGAAAAAGCTCCGTTTCTAGCCTTAGAAAGAATCTTTAAAAAATACCAACAAAACTATGGACTAACGGATTCAGAAGATGCGATAACTCAAGCCATTCAACAACAGGTTCTAAAACATATTGAAGGACATATAGTTGGTCCAACCGCTGTTGCACTTGGCATGGGCGGTATGTTTCATAAGTATTTTATGGAGGCATCTTTTATGCCAGAGGAATTTCACAAAGACGGAGAAAGCTTTGGAAAATTATTAGACTTTTTTACTTTTTTAGGTTGGTTTACTAAGAAAAATAACACCTATAGCTTTACTCCAAAAGGCTTCTTTTATGCCAAAAGAGCAAGTGCTTATGGCGTAACTGTTTCTTATATTCCAATGTTTAGACGAGTCAAAGAATTGATTTTTGGTGACCCAACTATTTTTTGGAATCTACCCGCAGGAGCAACTGAAATCCATGTTGACCGAGCGATGAACGTTTGGGGCAGCGGAGGGGCACATTCTGCTTATTTTAAAGTAATAGATAAAATTATTATTGACCTTTTTAATAAACCCATCGAAGAACAACCTAAAGGAATTCTAGATATGGGTTGTGGCAATGGCGCTTTTTTAATTCACCTGTTTGATGTAATTGAAAACCGCACGTTGAGAGGACAACTATTAGAAGAACATCCACTTTTTTTAGTAGGAGCAGATTATAATAAAGCTGCCTTAAAAGTAACCAGAAGTAATATTATTCAAGCAGATATTTGGGCAAAAGTCATTTTCGGAGACATTGGCAGACCTGATTTATTAGCTACTGATTTGCAAGAAAATTACAATATCCAATTAGGCGATTTACTAAATGTCAGAACCTTTCTAGACCATAATCGAATTTGGAGAAAACCAAAAATCATTACCGCTAATCGAAAAAGTAATTCCACGGGAGCTTACGCCTTCCGAGGAAGGAGATTACCTAATGCTTTAGTGGAAGATAATCTAAGAGAACACCTGCAAAAATGGGCACCTTATGTGCAGCGATTCGGTCTTTTAGTCATTGAATTGCATACGATTTGCCCATCTATCACCGCACAAAATCTTGGCAAAACAGCAGCCACCGCTTATGATGCGACTCATGGGTTTTCTGACCAATTTATTGTGGAAATTGAAGTGTTTAATAAAGTAGCCGCAGCCGCAGGATTATTTCCCGTAGAAAAACATTTCACGAAGTTTCCAAATTCAGAGTTGGGGACGGTGAGTATTAATTTATTGAAACGTGACACGACCTAAAGCCCTAGCAGGGCGACCCTGTTTGTAGCCAATTTTGAGCATTTAACCGTTTCAAAGGTCTGGAAGACCGACCCTGTTAAATACCAAAAAACGGTATCGGTCTTCCAGACCTTATAAAAAAGGAAAAACCTAAAAGCCTACAAACAGAATCGGTCTTCCAGACCTTGAATTTAGTCAAAAGCTCCAGAGGAACGTCCCTGTTTGTAGCAAAAATATCCCCAGAATGGTACAAAGGTCTGGAAGACCGACACCGTCAAATACCCAAAAGCGGTGTCGGTCTTTTAGGCCTTGTCTTTATCCAAAATTTACATTAACCAATAACAATTATAATCCAGAGAGTTGGGTGATAGCACCAAGATAAAAAATATGAATAGCGAATTAAATCAACAAAATAAACAATTAGTTTGGAATTTTTGGCAAGCATTAGACCAAGCGCAACCAGAAAATTATCAAGCAATCGCCAAGACCCTTTTTGCACCAAACATCCAATGGTTTGGTTTTGACCCTATCAATAATCTATCGGGTAGCTACGCCTTTACCGAATTTTTCTGGAAACCTTTACGGGCAGCCTTTCCAGACCTAAAAAGAGAAACCCATATTTTTATGGGGGGTGTTTCCAATGGTCGCAGAGACGGAGATATATCCAAAGACGGTCATTATTGGGTAAGTGGTACTGGATATTTTAATGCCACTTTTACGAATGATTATTTAAACATCCCTGCGAATGGCGAAAAAGTAAAAATTCGCTGGGGAGATTTTTCAAAAGTAGAAAACGGAAAAATAACGGAAGTCTATTTTCAATTGGATTTAATTGATTTAATGCAACAAGTAGGCATTTTTGTCTTACCGCCAAGCAAAGGAAAAGATAACATTTATCCCGCACCTGCCGCTAAAGACGGTGTTCTATTAGCTGCCCAAGACACAGCAACTTCCGCTTATAGTCTTGACCATATTTGGCAATTTATTTTTAATGGTTTAAATGCCTTTGACCAAGATGACTTAAAAAGCATGGGTATGGCAGATTATTTCCATCCAGATGTTAAATGGTATGGGCCAGGCGGCATTGGTGCTTGTTTGAGTTTTAAAGAATTTGAAGATTTCCACCAGCAGCCTTGGTTAGTTGCTTATCCTGATAGACAAGTGCAAGATTTAGATGCTTTGATTGCCGAAAGGAATTATAGTGGCGGTCCTGGCTGGGCAGGCGTAAAAGCGACGCATACTGGGCCATATATGAATGTTCCTCCTACTGGTAATTCGATTAATTTCAATGGGTTGGATTGGTGGAAACGGGAGGGAGAAGTATATATTGAAAATTGGGTGTTTGTGGATATGATACATTTGTTTCGGCAGTTTGGGGTGGATTTGTTGGGGAAGATCGGTTAGAGACACCTTTTGAAGACAGGAAAGATACTGGTTAAAAAAGAATTCGTTAAGATATCGGAAACCTGTTAACCTATTACATCGAAGCTAAAATCGAGTATAATAATTTATTGATTTACATCAAGGCAAAAGCAAAAGAAAAAAATAGGGGAACTCATTAATTCAATTGTCCTAAAAGGAAAACAAATAATCATAATCAAGATAATAAATGGGAGCAGTTGAATTGATTGGTTTTCTTCTCTATGTATTTATATTTTCAAATGCAGTAGTACTAGGCTTACTATTTTTTACAGTTAAATCTGAGAATAAGAAAGCAAATATTTACCTTGGATTATTTTTGTGGAGTATAGTTGTTAATATTTTCAACAATTCTGTTAATGAATTATCGATTGAGGAAAAATTGGGCGTTTCTTTATTTATCATTGAACCCTTTCTATTTGCCTTACCTTTTTTGTTCCTCTATTTACACGCTACAATAAACAAAAAGATTGAAAACTGGCATTACTTACTTTTTATTCCTGGTATCATTCATAATATGTTGCTACATTACGAGGGCTTGTTTTTAACAGAAAACGGTACAACTATCTATGAAAAAGCCGTTTACTTCCTAGAAATTGCATTGATGGTCTATGCTTTCAGCATATTGCAAAATCATCAAAAGAATCTTACTGACTTTTATTCTGATTTGGACTACAAATCTCTTACTTGGTTGAAAAGCATTTTTGTACTGAATATACTAATTCATTTCTTAAATATCTCCACCTTTATATTTGATTTGTCACATATAGCAATTATAGAATATTCAATAGACGGCTTTGCTTTGGGTTTAACCGTATTTATGATTTTTTGGATTGCTTATAATGGCTTTTCACAACCTGAAATCTTCAAGCAACCTCTCTTTTTAACTACCGAATATAATGGAAGTATTAGAATAGCAAATTTGGCAATCGCTCCAGTAACCCTATTAGTAAAAGAAGTACAAAAGTCTAATGAGCTTAATGAATTAAGGGATAAACAAGAACCAATTATAGTAGAAAAAGACTTTCAACAATTTAATAAAATCAAAGAGAAAATACAGGAACAAGAACTGTTCACCAATCCAAAACTCAATTTACGGTCTTTATCAGAAGCTATAGGATTAAAAGAAAAAGAATTATCTCGCTTAATTAATGACTGTGGGAAGGTCAATTTTTACCGATTCATCAACGAATATCGAATAGAAAAATTCAAACAATTGGTACAATCTTCCAATACGCACCATTTTACCCTCTTAGGATTAGCTACCGAAGCTGGATTCTCTTCTAAATCAACTTTTTATGCAGCATTCAAAAAATTGGAAGGAATGACCCCAAAACAGTATGAAAAGTCCATAAAGAAGTCCTAATAGCAGCAGTCGGACTTGTTCAAAACTAAATTCTACAATTTATACTAAACTTTAAAGTTCATTTGCAGAAATCCATTTCTATCTTTTTTTATAGTCTATACCTTGACTCATTAAATTGGAAAAAGATAGTTTATTAAAAAAATTAACAACTGCATTTTATGAAGTTTAAAGACTGGAAATACTGTTTGTTCTTTCTTGTTCTTTCAGGAATAATCGCCTGTACAAAAGATAATACAACAGCACCAACGCCTACCGATTGTTCCACTATCACATCAAGTTACGCTAATGATATTCAATCCATCATGAATAGTTCCTGTGCGATAAGTGGTTGTCATGTAGCAGGATTTAGTAATGGTGATTTTACAAATTATGCTGGTTTAAAAGAAAAAGTAGATAATGGAACAGTAAAAAATCGAACGATTGTGCAAATGAATATGCCTCCTGCCAATTCTAGTGGACCTACCAGCTTAACCACGACACAATTAGATTTACTCACTTGCTGGATAGAGGCAGGTGCACCAGAAAATTAATTTTTTTTATTCCTAAAAAAAGAAAGAATAATGAAAAATAAAGTTGTAATATCATTAATTTTTGGCTTACTGGCTACCATACTTATCCTTGAATCTTGTACAAAGGAAGAGAATATTATTGACTCGGGAAGAACAGCACTTGACCATGCGTATGAATGTGAAGCAGTTTTAGGACCACTTCCAAGGTTTAGTTGTGCTGATGCGATAGAAGTGCCAACTACCAAAGATGGTATTCCAGTAACTTTTCCAGCAGGAGAAGAAGGAACAGGCAGTACCAATCCAAATGACTGCGACCTTCCTTGGGCGTTTGGTCTGGCTTGTCAAACAGACAATAAGGTAGGTCGTTATCAAGGCTTAAACGCTGATGGTACGGAAAACCTAGATGTTGTATTTATCACTTTTTGTAGAGATGGCGGACTGGGTGTAATTGGACATCAATTATCAACAGGCGAAACTTGTTTCTTTTCTATTGTTGATGATGGCGACTCGGATAATCCTCCAAAACCGGGAGAAGATGGATATAATCAAGCATGGATGACTCCAAGCGTTGTAGCTGCTGATAATTGTCAAAATTGCCACATGGCAAGTCCTTTTTTGCATACACCTGCTGTTGACCAATTAATGAATCCCGCTAACCCTACAGAATTACTTGTTCCATTAACAGGTAAGAATCCATACTCCATTATCGGAGCAGAATTTCAGCAGCCACATACCACAAATATGGATAATTCTTGCACCTCTTGTCACCGCCCTCAATGTACGCAGCACTTTGAGAATTATCCTTTGGATGAATTAGTGATGCCTCCACCCTTTCAAAATGCAACAGAATTTGACCATAATACTATTTCTGATGCAGATAGACAGGCTATCAGAGATTGGTGTAATTCATTAGGTTTGTAGATAGATAACAATTAGCGGCTCTTTAATTTCAATTTCTTAAATAATTTTATAAAAAACCATACATTTAATAAAATATTTTATAAACTTTCCTTATAATTGTCGTATAAAGTAACACAACTTGCTGAGTTGTGCTATATTAACAATCATAATGTCACAACTCAGAGAGTTGTGTTACTTATACGCAATGTCTAAATCCACCAACCTAAACCGTCGTAAATTCCTCCAATTATCCGCTGCTGCCTCCGCAGGAACGGCTTTAGGTTGTAATAAAACCGCCTTTGACTTCCCACAGAAAGCGGCCAATTTAACGGCTGTTGGCAATGGATTTACGCCTAGGAAATTGAGCAAAAATCCCAATATTTTAATAGCGGTATTAGACGATGTAGGATTTGCAGATTTAGGTTGTTATGGCTCGGAATTGCAGACGAAATGTATGGATGAGTTGGCAGCCAAAGGCACTCGATTCAATAATTTTCATGTAACGGCATTATGTGCGCCTACTCGTGCATGCTTGCTGACAGGGAGAAATGCCCATGCAGTAGGCGTCGGGAATATTGCCGAATGGGGGCGAGACCATCCAGGCTATAAAGGCTGGATACGACAAGATGCAGCCACTTTAGCAGAAATATTAAAACCACAAGGCTACTCTACCCTAGCCTTGGGCAAATGGCATTTATCTTCTTTGGCAGACCAAAATGCGACTGGTCCATTTGACCATTGGCCGAATGGTCGAGGGTTTGACCGCTGGTATGGCTTTCATGGCAATGCGATGGACCATTGGCATCCCGAAATGTTTGAAAATACGGTAGCAGCGTACCCCGATAAAAACGATAGTTATCATTTGAGTACCGATTTGGCTCGAAGAGGGGTTGAATATTTGCAAGACCATTTAGCGGCAACGCCAGAAAATCCATTTTTGATGTATATGGCTTTTGGGGCTTGTCATTTTCCTTTGCATGCGCCTAGTGATGACATTCGCAGACACAAAGGTAAATACGATGAAGGCTATGAAGTGGCTCGACAAAAACGATTTAAAAAGCAGAAAGAGCTTGGCATTATTCCAGAAAATACGGAGTTATCACCTTTGAATCCCAATGTAACACCTTGGTCGGATTTGAATGAGGATGAAAAGAAATTAGTCACTAGAGGGCAAGAGATTTATGCGGCTTTTTTAGAACATACAGACGCCGCTTTACAGCAAATCATTGATTTTTTAAAAGCGGAAAATATATTTGACGATACCATTATTTTAGTATTGTCAGACAATGGAGCTGCCCCCGGAAGTGCGCCTGTTCCAAGTATTGATGTTCGTCGGATTTCTTATTTAGGGCCAGAACCTTTTGCTGAAAAAATGGCCAATATAGATTTAATGGGGACGGATGATTCTTACGGAGGGTCTTCCACAGGATGGTCACAGGTGAGTAATACGCCTTTGAAATGGTATAAAGCAGATACTTACGGCGGTGGCACTCGTGCGCCATTGATAATGAATTGGGTGAATGGGCAATTGCCACAAAATCAGATTTGTGAACAGTATCATCATGTGGTGGATATCGTTCCTACTCTTTTGGATTTAATCAATCAACCTTTTCCGAATACCGTTAATCACCAAGACATTCTGCCTATTCAAGGGACAAGTTTTGCCTATACTTTTGATAATCCTCAAATGCCAACCCGAAAAGAAGTGCAGTATTTTGAGACTTTGGGTGATAGGGCTATCTGGGCTAATGGTTGGAAAGCGGTCACTCGACATAAACAAGGTGACCCTTTCGATACCGATATTTGGGAACTATATCATGTGGAAAATGACTTTGCAGAAATTAATAATTTAGCAAATGCCGAGCCAGAGAAATTACAAGCCCTCATCAATATCTGGTTTCAAGAGGCAGAACGCTATGATATATTGCCGATGGATGATGATACCATCAAATTATACGCAGCGGCAGTTCCACCACCCAAAGCACGGTATTATTTTTTCCCTGGCATGACTCGTTTAGACCGTTTATCGGCACCTGATATTTTTCAATATAATAGCCTTTGGAAGGTGGAAGTGGATTTCAAAACAGCTACTGCTAATGGCGTTATTTTAGCCTCTGGAGATAGCGGTGCTGGTTATGAGTTATACATGAAAGATGGCTTTGTGATTTTTAGTTATACGTATGTACGAAAGGACGTAACGGTGGTACAATCTACCACCCGCATTCCCAAAGGAAAACATACGATTGCCCTACAAATAAAGAAAACAGGCAAACGGACAGCTGAGGTCACGCTTTTACTAGCAGACACCGTCATCGGAAAAGGGCAATTGCCTCGAATGTGGGAAATTTATACGCCTAATTCAGGATTGCGTTGTGGAGAGAATCGGCACGCGCCGATTAGTCGAGATTATGAATCACCGTTTGTTTTGGAGGGCTTGGAAAAGGTGGTGATTGATGTAAAACTGTAACACAACTCTCTGAGTTGTGCCTAACATTATTAGATACTAATTGATGAACATGAGTTTTGGATATTAGAAATTGGTTGCCAGTTGACTAGCTCCAGCGGAGCGATACCGTTTGTAGATTAGAAAATCATTCAAAAATTCCCCAAAGGTCTGGAAGACCGACCCCCATTAAAATTATCTAAAACAGGGGCGGTTTTCCAGGCCTTTGATTAAGAGAGGTTTATCAAATATTTTCTATAAACAGATTCGGTCTTCCAGACCTTTTGCTTATCCAAAACACACATTAATTAACAAAATAACGATACATTTAAAAAATCAGCGTCCATCAGCGTCAAAAAATTACTTATCTCGTTATGGACATTCAAATTAAAATAATATGAAAACCAGTACAGAAAGAATTTTAACTACTCATGTAGGAAGTTTACCCCGTTCTAAAGCAGTAACAGATTTAGTATTTGCCAAAGAACAGGGCAAAGGGATTGATGAAGAACTATTCGACCATACCATTAAGGAGGCCGTCGATGCGGTAGTCGCTCGACAAAAAGCAGTCGGAGTGGATGTAGTAAGTGACGGAGAAATGAGCAAAATTAGTTATGCTACTTACATCAAAGACCGAATTACTGGTTTTGCAGGAGATAGCCCTCGAAATGCACCAAAAGATTTGGAAGATTTCCCTGGCTTTTTACAGCGAGCAGCAAAAGGTGGTGGAACGCCTACCTATTCTCGGCCCTGTTGTGTATCGGCTATTGAAGTGCAAAGTACCTTGCCATTAGAGGCAGACATTGCTAATTTTCAAGCAGCTTTAGACAAACATCAGCCAACGGATGCCTTTATGAATGCAGCCTCCCCTGGAGTAATTGCTTTATTTTTGCCAAATAAGCATTATAATACGCAAGATGAATATTTGGAGGCTTTAGCAGAGGCGATGCGAGTAGAATATGAGGCAATTGTAAAAGCTGGCTTTATATTACAATTAGATTCTCCAGACTTAGGTTTGGGTCGGCACATGATTTTCAAAAATGAAACCGAGGCGGACTATATTCGATTAGCTGAACAACATGTGGAAGTTTTAAATCATGCTATGCGAAATATTCCTGGAGACCGAGCTAGAATGCACGTTTGCTTTGGCAATTATGAAGGGCCACACCACCATGATGCACCGATGAGTTTGGTTTTGCCGATAGCTTTAAAAGCGAAACCACAGGGATTATTATTTGAGACCTCTAACCCTCGTCACGCCCACGAATGGACAACTTTTAGAGACGCTAAAATTCCTGATGATAAGATTTTAATCCCAGGGGTCTTGGATTCTACCACTAACTTTATTGAACATCCAGAATTAGTAGCGCAGCGAATTGAACGTTTTGCCAATATTGTTGGCAAAGAAAGAGTAATGGCCGGTACAGATTGTGGATTTTCTACTTTCGCTGGTTTTGGTGCAGTAGATGAGGATATTGTTTATGCTAAATTGGCGTCTATGGCTGAGGGGGCTAAGATTGCTAGTGCACGTTTGTGGGGATAAAAAACTGGAACTGATAAAAGAAAAAGTTTTATGCGCTCAAAATTTATCTTTATCAAAGTAGAAATAGGGGTACGAATAATGATAGAGCAGATTCTGCTCCAATATTACTCGTACCCCTAAAATTGAAAAACTTGTAACATTCTGCCACTTGATACGAATATTTTTTAAGATACCATTAATAAGTTTAAAGTTTGGACGAAAAGTCGTCTGAAAAAAAAAGGCAAAACTATTGCAGGTATAAATGTGTGAAAAAATCTACCAGCGAACAGTTCTGCCATGACTTATTAAACCTTGACATAAAATATGCCAAAGCTTTTACTAATACGTCATTGGCACTAGCGAGTTACGATTCCGCTCAAAGCATAGTCGAATTGAGCGAGAGTCCCTTGTTTCATCATCAGTATTCTTCTATACGAGACGGCATTCATGGCGTTGGACAAAGTCAAGAAAATCAATCGAAGACGATGTCCGCTCTTCGGAATTTAGGGCTAAGCCAAATAAACTATAGCAAAGAAGAATGGTTATTACTTCAAACAGATGCTAGTGGGGTGACAAAAGCTCATTCTGAATGTTTGGAAGATCGCCAATACATCAAGATTTCCAACAATGTGATAAAAAGTAATAAACCTATCAGTATTGGTTATCCGATCTCTTTAGTAAATGTAAGTATTCCACCTTTGAATAATAAATGGAGCGTTCCGATAAGTATCAAACGCATACCATCAACTCAAAGTGCTGTTGATTGTGCGGTTGAACAGATGGAAGAATTACAGCAACAAGAAAATCTTGAATTAGTTGAGCAATCCATTATCAATACCTTAGATAGTGGCTATGGCTGTCCGAATTATATTGAACCGACCTATAAACACAAGAATTTAGTGAATATTATTCGGTTTCGATATGGTAAAAAGGTATGGCTGCCAGCCGAGTGTTCCAATTCAGAGCAAGGTGCGCCTTTGGTTTATGGCGAAAAATACTACTTGATTGATTTTTCTCAAACCAAGACCTATACTAGAGAAGGAAAAACTTATGATGTTTACCAAAGAAGTGTTTTTGAATTAGCCCATCAAGATTATATCGAATTAGATGGACAAACAAATAAGGGCAGAAAACTCAAAATTATGATATGGAAATGGACCAATTTATTAGTCCGCACCAAAAATGGTCATAATATGAAAGATAAAGCCTTTGATTTAGTTGCCTCTAAAGTAATTGATGCGGATACAGGTCAGTTAGTTTTTCAAAAAAGCATGTTTACCACGATTCATGGTCAGCGAAAAGATGAAATTACCACGAGGCAAGCTTTTGAAAGTTATCGACATCGGTACGATATTGAGCCATCCATCAAGTTTTGTAAGCAAAAACTTATGTTGGAAAAATATCAGACACCTGACAAGCAGCATTTTGATAATTGGTTGGTAGTAGTAATGGCTGCGTTTTGGTTACTTTTTACTGCTGCATCTAGTGCCAGCTATAAACCCAAAAAATGGCAACAGTACAAGGAAGTCAATAAGAACACAGCAGAACCGAACACAATTTTGACCCCATGTCAGGTACGACAAGCGGCTCAAAACTTTTTTTTGACTTTTGATAAAACCCCATTTCTACCTGTAAAGTGTAAAAATGGTCCTGGAAGACAAAAAGGAACTCCAATAAATCAAAGAACTCGGTATAAAGTGGTGAAAAAATCAGCACAAACACCAGATACCAGTTAAATTTCACTAAAAATGAATAGCAAAAAACAACACATAAGTTTTATTTAAAATGTATGGCATAAAGGCTAATAACTTTTTGCTGTCCAAACTTTAAAATAAGTAATGCTGATTAATTAATCGGGTAAAATGTATCTTTGCCAAATGAGAAAAGTACGCGCCCTTACAGAACTAGAATTTCAGGAGTTAGAAGAAGGCTACAAAACAGGAGCTAAACATCACTTTCGACAAAGATGCAAAGGCATTTTTCTAAGTCACCAAGGCTACTCAGTAGCTGAGATATCTAACTTATTAGGTCATGGCAAAGATGCTATATATAATTGGCTCAATAATTATGATGCCAAAGGTATAATCGGTCTCCAAAATAAATCTGGTCAAGGAGTAAAAGCTAGATTAGATAGCCTTAGTGATGAAGACCAGATTGATAGCATAGCTATTTTTCCTACCATGTTTCCCGCCTCTAAACAAAGAAAAGATATTCGAAAAGCCGTAATTACTAAGCACTTTTCCGTCTATTATCATTTTAATAAAACGACCGTTCAATTATTACATTTCTGGGATAATCGTCAAAATTCTGATAATTTGGAAGAGATTTTTCCTAGGGTTTGATGTAGCAAGAGTTTTATATCTATTTTTCATTTTATCATTACCCCACTCGCCGGAGGCGAGCAATAAAAAGGTGTCGGATTACAAATCCTAACCAGCAGTAACTGGTATGCCAGCGGGACTTGCTGATATGGCTGATAAGGTCGTTACTTAATTCACTATTTCCATTTATTAAAAAATGCTTTTCGATAAGTCTCACTAATTGGGAAAAAAATGTTTCAATAAACACAACATTAGCCTCCACGTATTTTATGTGTGAAACATTAACAATATAGGAACGATGAATTCTTAAAAACTGATTTTGAGGCAAGGTATTTTCTACTTCTTTTAAAGCACCATGAACCATCAATTTCCCAAAGGATTTAGTTTGGTAAGTTATATATTCACTTTCGGATTTTATAAAGTAAATGTCGTCAAATGGAACTTTGTAAAGTTTTTTACCTGATTTTATTAAGATGTTTTTATAAGGCGGGGATGTTTCCTGCAAGCCTTTTGTCAATTTTTCTTTTTGGTTTGTTTCAAATAGCTCTTTTACTTTATTGACTGCTCGTATAAATCTATGGAGCTCAATCGGTTTCAACAAATAGTCAATAGCATCTAACTCAAATGCATCTAAGGCATGTTCCCGATAGGCTGTTGTTAGGATAACTTTTGGGCTTTTCCTTAGTATTTTTAGAAACATAGCACAAATAAATAGTGCCGATTGAGAACTAAACACCGCTGCTACTGCAAGAACTAAATCTACCCTTTCAGCTATCCCCCCTTCGGCATTAAACACAACTATCTCCATTGAAAAATTTAAGCGAAAACTTACTGCTCAACAGCAAGAAATCGTTTTACCTAACCCTGATGGAGAATTTGAAACTTTTGTTATTGAACCGACCAATGTAGTCGCGAAAGAAGTGGCACGTTTGTATACCATTAAAACATTTAAGGGCTATAAAAAGAATGATCCTAGATGCAAGTATTCTGCTCTTTTTTTTCTAGCCTATTTTTGTCAAAACTCTAATAAAAAAGAAATATGAAATTTTCAGTTGAATTTCCTTACCTCTAAACGAAGGACGACAGCATCGGTGTAACCATTCATCATTTGTGCAGTCTCCAATATCAAGAGCGATCCATTGGATATTATCGCCTAGCAAAGCGGTTGGAATCCAAACTGCCTCCATTAAATAGCGCAATAAAGAGGAAATATTTATCTCTTTGCCCGTTTCATTGACCATAGGAAAACTCCATAACGCTTGTACCAGCATATTTCCTTCACCACTCCAATAACGGTCTCTGACAGCAATAGGCAAGCGGTTCATTTTTAATTGACCATTCCAGATAAATCCAAGAGATTGAGTAATAAAAAATTCTTCGCCATTAATGGGTACGAATGTTTGATTGGGAGCAGTTCGCCATTTGGTGTCACTCATAAAATGAAATTTCTTTGAGCCTACTACCGTTACTAAACCATTTTTTTCTTGTGTTTTGGCATCGTCTATAGTTGATTTTAACAATGTTTTTATATACCCTTGTTTCTTGTATTTACCAGATACCCAAAAACAATTGATTAATAAATAATGGGGCGCAGTAATCGGTGTCCAACCTTTTTCAGCAGGACCATATTCTATGAAAAATTTTGCTCTCGCATCTAATCTTCTAAAAACATAGCCATTGCTAAACTTTTTGGTCAGCCATTCTTTTTTTAAAGCATAACTTTCTGCACATTTCTTGTCTGAAATGGCACAACAAATATGCTCATTAGTTATATTATGCTTATCGAGGGTAATGAAATTGTCTACTTGTATTAAACTACTTGACTAAATAATTGCCCTTTGGGTTGCTTTGCCCAATAGTGGGTATCTATTGCCAGACAGATATTTCTAATAAATGGCTTTCCTTTTTCGGTGACTTTTATCTGAAAAGGCGCTCTTTCAATCAAACCATCTTTTTCTAATTCCTCCAAACGGTCAAAAGCCACATATAATCCCTCACAACGGTCAGATTCATCCATCCAATCCGTTTCAAATTGGCAGATAAGGTTTAAAATATGTTTGCGTAAAACTTGGTCTTCTTGGTTTAATAAATGCCCTCTAAAAAATGGTAATTCTCCTTTATGAACGCGTGCTTGATAATCCTCAATTTTCTTTTCATTTTGCACAAAACCTGTCCAGCTATCACTAATAGCGGATACCCCTAAAGCAATATTCAATTGGGTATTAAAAGGCGTATAGCCCATGAAATTTCGATGTAAATGACCTTCTTTTTGGGCTATAGCCAAACTTTCTATTGGTAAAGCAAAATGGTCAAAACCAATTTCTTCGTAGCCCATCTCCAACAATAATGTTTTCCCTAAATTATATAATCCTCGCTTTTCTTCGCCTTTGGGCAAATCCGATTCCGAATAAGCACGCTGCCCAGGGTATAGCCAAGGTACATGGGCATAACTGTAAAAGGCAATGCGGTCAGGTCGAAGATATTCAAGTTTTTTCATGTTAACTCGAATATTTGCTGTTGTTTGAAAAGGCAAGCCAAAAATTAAGTCAAAATTGAGAGAGTTATAGCCCAATGCTTGAGCATCAACAACTACCTTTTCAACTTGCCTATACGTTTGTTTCCGATTAATGGCTTTAAGGATTTTGTCATCAAAGTCCTGTACGCCAACGCTGATGCGATTGAAACCGTGGGATTTTAAGAGTTCTAAATGTTTTAGCGTAGTACTTGATGGATGTGCCTCGAAACTAAAATTGTGTTGTTCCGCTTTTTCCGCCCCTCTAAAAATGCCTTTTAGCAACAAATCCAAACTTGCAGGGCTAAAAAAAGTGGGCGTACCTCCGCCTAAATGTAACTCTCTGATAATCGGTTGATGGGGGAGTTTTTGAAGGTACAAGTCCCACTCTTTTAACACCGTCTGAATATAGGGTGTTTCTACTTTATGGTTTTTGGTAATTCGCTTGTTACAACCACAATAAGTACATAAATTTTCACAATAAGGTAAATGAATATATAGGCTGATTTCTCTGCTGTTTTCAAAAGCTTTTTGTGCTGTTTTTATCCAAGCTTGTTCACTTGGCTTTTCTTTTTGCCAATAGGGAACGGTTGGATAACTGGTATATCTCGGAGCAGCTATGTTGTATTTTTTTAGTAATTGTGGTTTCATCAGAAATTGTCGTTTTTATGATTGATAGAACAAAGATGGTGAGGTTTAGGGTAGATGCTAATGAGAAAAGTCAGTAAAAGGGGGTGATTTTTGTCACCCCCTCTCCTTCTCTATAGACCTAATTTTGTAAGAAAGGATTCCCTTTTACAAAAATTAGATATGACGACTATTACTAAAAATCCAACTATTTTTAATACTACATGCTATCATTGCGGAGAATCCTGCGAGGAGAATCCTATTCTTCTAATAGAAAAACCATTCTGTTGCGAAGGCTGCAAAATGGTCTATGAAATCCTAAATGCCAATGACTTGTGTCAGTTCTATGACCTAGAAGAAAAAGCAGGTATTAGTTTAAAAGGCAAAAAATTAGAACAATACGCCTATTTGGATGATGAAAAAATAGTTGCTCAACTCCTCAACTTTAGCAATGAAAAAATTAGTAAAGCAACGTTGCTTATCCCTCAAATCCATTGTGCCTCTTGTATCTGGTTATTAGAAAATTTGTATAAACTGAATGATGGCATTTTAGCATCAAAAGTCAATTTTCTAAAAAAAGAGGTCTATATCACCTTTTCCAATACTGCCACGACTTATCGAAAAATTGTAGAATTATTGGCATCCATTGGTTATGACCCTGCTATTAATTTAAGTGATTTGGATGCGCCGAAAAAGAAAGCGGTTGACAAACGCTTTTATTACCAATTAGGTATCACAGGTTTTGCTTTTGGAAACATTATGCTATTGAGTTTACCCGAATATTTTGGTTTAACCGAAACCATTTTTAAAGAAGTGTTTGGTTATTTGAATATTGCATTGATTTTACCTGTGGTCTTTTATAGTGGACGAGATTATTTGACTTCCGCTTGGCAGGGTTTTCGACAACAACATTTGAACATTGATGTACCTATTTCACTAGGAATCTTGACCTTATTTAGCCGTTCTATTTTTGAAATCCTAACGCATACAGGTGCAGGTTATTTGGATAGTTTGGCAGGATTGGTTTTCTTTTTATTGATTGGCAAATGGTTTCAACAAGCGACTTATCATCAATTATCTTTTGAACGAGATTATAAAAGTTATTTTCCAATAGCAGCAACGGTGATTAAAAATGGATTAGAAACCTCGGTCGCTTTGAGTCAGCTAAAAATCGGCGACCAAATCGTTTTACGGCATGGTGAATTAATACCCACAGATGGTCTGTTGCTAAAAGGCAACGCTCGCATTGACTACAGTTTTGTTACAGGCGAATCCGAACCTGTTCGGAAAGCAATCGGCGAAAAACTCTTTGCAGGTGGCCGACAAACGGGTGGCACCATTCAATTAACCGTCACCAAAAAGGTTGCTCAATCCTATTTAACCCAATTATGGAATGAGGATACGTTTCAAAAAGATACAAAAACCACCACTAGTCAACTAGCGAATAAAGTTGGGCGGTATTTTACGATGGTCATTTTGACAATTGCCTTCGCTACCCTAGCCTATTGGTTGCCACAAGATATACCCTTAGCAATTAATGCTTTTACCGCAGTATTAATTATAGCCTGCCCTTGTGCCGTTGCTTTGTCGATTCCCTTCACCTTTGGAAATGCTATCCGAATATTAGGGCAGGCTGGGTTCTATTTAAAAAACACTAATGTTATTGAGCGATTGAATGAGGTTAGTAGCATTGTCTTTGATAAAACGGGGACGATTACAACTGCTGCGGAAAGTCACTTAAGTTATGAAGGAGAAATACTTTCGGAAGCAGAACAATTAGCAGTTTACACTTTGGCTAAACAGTCAGTTCATCCAATTAGTCGTGGAATAGTTAGGTATTTTGAAAGTACCGAAGAATTGCCAAATTTTGAAAATTTGGTAAATCTAAATTCCATTGCAAGACTTCTCACGAAAGAATCAGAAATAAATAATTTTAAAGAAATTATAGGCAATGGAGTTCAAGGGTTTAGTAATGATTTATTTGTGGAGATTAAAAAAGTAGGAAGTACTTTGAAAGTACCTCCTACTTTAGCACACGGCACTTTCATCAAGATAAACGGTCAGCAAAAAGGAATTTTTACTAGTAAAAATAGCTACCGAAAAGGAATAGCTTATCTATTAAAAAAATGGCATGGTCAATATAAATTATTTCTTTTATCTGGAGATAATGATGGAGAAAGACCGTTTTTGGAAAAATGGTTTTTTAAAAATCATTTGTTCTTTCAACAAAGTCCAAAAGATAAATTGACCTTCATCAAAAATAACCAACAAGCAGGCGCTAAAGTAATGATGTTGGGTGATGGACTGAATGACGCAGGCGCATTACAACAAGCAAATGTGGGCATTGTGATAGCTGAAGACACCAATAACTTCACCCCAGCCTGTGATGCAATTTTGGATGCCAAACAGTTTAGATATTTACCTGAATTTATTCAATATGCCCAACAAAGCCTGAAAGTCGTTTATGCAGCTTATGGATTAGCTTTTATTTATAATGTGATTGGTTTGAGTTTTGCGGTGCAGGGAACACTTTCGCCTGTTATTGCAGCTATTCTAATGCCTTTGAGTTCGGTGACAATTGTTGCTTTTGGGGTAGGCATGACTTATTTATTACAACCTAAAAAATTGAACGATGTCTAATGCCATTGCTATTCGCCCAAAGTTTGAATTGATTTCTGAATATTCCAAGAAAGAGGTAATTGACAAAATTAGCAACGCCTTAGCACATTCGGATGCCCCTTTTAAAGGAATGGTCTTAGACAATCATATTATTTTAAAAATTCCTTTGGCAGAACAACATTATTGGTCGCCTCAATTAGACTTAGAGTTAGAAGAAACTAAGGTAGTTACGCTTATCAAAGGTAGGTTTGGGCCTCGTCCATCTGTTTGGTTCATGTATATCTTCTTTTACAGTTTACTCGCTTTTATTAGTATGATGATTATGATAATGGGTTTTGCCCAAATGAATTTAGGCATGTCTGCTCACATTTTATGGGGCTTACATATTACAGGAGTAACTTTTTTATCGACCTTCTAATAAAAAAGCGGATGTGCATTTACCCATCGAGGTTGGCATGGATAATTGTGTGAATGTGTTTATTCGAACGTTAAAACCAGGTCTTTGGAAAATAGAGATAGATTGGGTTGGAGATGGTACGCCCTATTTAGATAGGACGATGATAGTCGTGCCTGATTATGTACCAGATGAATTGATAAGTGAAATTATGCATTAGCAGGTAGCAATTTTGAAAATTGTGAATTGAAAATTTTAAACCCGCCAGCCTGGCGACTAGTCGGGCAGGTTGAAAATTACATCATGTTCTGGACAGCTTTTACCATAGGATTATTCGGCAGCTTACATTGCATTGGCATGTGTGGTCCAATTGCTTTGGCGATGCCATTAGAGCAGAACGATCAATGGCAGCTGGTGAAAAATAGTGTACTCTACAACCTGGGGAGAGCGGTCACTTATAGTTTATTAGGACTACTCATAGGACTACTTGGGGAGGGAATTGTTTTTATAGGTTTACAAAAATGGCTATCCATACTGACGGGAATAGCTATTTTAATAGCCGTTTTATTCTCTGTTAATTTGGAACGAAATATTGTCGCCCTCCCCTACTTTAATCGTTTATTTTTTTGGTTAAAGTCCAATCTGGGTAAGGTATTAAGAAGGTCCTCCAAAACATCCATTTTGTCAACTGGTTTATTAAACGGATTACTACCTTGTGGATTGGTCTATTTAGCATTGGCTAGTGCCATTTCATTAGGTGATTTTTGGTCAAGTGGATTGTTTATGTTTGCTTTTGGATTGGGTACAATGCCTTTGATGCTATTATTTATTTTGTTTGGACACAATGCACATTTCAAATACCGATTTGCCTTACAAAAATTATATCCTGCCTTTTTAGTAGTGCTTGCCTTTTGGTTTATTTATCGAGGCGTACATTTTTATTTACCGCCTGATTTTCAACTATCTGCTAGTTTGGAATTCATGCCGCTTTGTCATTAACGTAGCCGCCAAATTCATTTGGCTGGCTCTATCTGGTTGAAATACTATAAGTTAATTTCAATCAGCCAAATGAATTTGGTGCCTGCTAAATGGTGACAAAAGTCACCATCCACAACTGACGAAAATCAACTAGCTACCCTACTATTGCGCCTATCTTTGAACTATAATTACGAACAAAAATTATTTTTCAAAAATATAAGATATGGATGCCGTAGCCACTAAAAAAATAACCGAGATTAAGCCTTACAAAATTGACCGAGCGATGGTTGCCCTAAAAATAGGGGATACAGATAATATGCTGTTGAGCTATCTACGATTTTTGGCAAAAAGAATGCCTTTTGCAGCTTTCCAATTTATTCATATCCTACAAAAAAACACTTTACAAACGACTTGTTTCGAAGAAGAGACTAGGCAGCTAATCGGTAATTTTGATTTAAAAGAAGAAGTCGTTAATAATTTAAAACAGAGAGTCGAAAGCATTATTCCTTTTCAAAAAGAAACAGAGAGGGAATATTTGGTAAAAGAAGGCAATCCATTAGAAGAATTGATTTATCGGTCTAAGTTAAATGCTGCGGATTTGGTGGTTATTGGGCAAGATACAGCGTTAATCCACCATCATATTTTAGCTAGAAATTTCCTAAGAAAGGTAAGAACGAATGCCTTAGTTGTTCCTAATACGACTTTACCAAGATTAAAGAAACTCCTAGTCCCCCTTGACTTTTCTAGTTATTCTTTAAAAGCATTAAAAACGGCGGTAGCTATCAATAAAAGTTTGGAAAAGAAGATGGAAATCACTTGCATTAATGTCTATGAAATACCCAATCTGACTTTTTATAATGTGGAGAAAACTCGACAAGAATTAAAAGAATTGATAGAAAAAGACAGAAAATTAGCTATGGTTCATTTCTTACAGGAACAAGTACCTGATATTAAAGACCGCAAGTATATCAAAACTGAATTAGTCCAAAAAGAGCATTATGATGTTAGTTATCAAATCAATGAATTTGCTAAAGCAAGTCAAGCAGATATGATAATCATGGGCGTAAAAGGTCATTCCAAAGCCGAATTATTGATGATGGGGAGTGTAACAGAAAGCGTCTTGGGCATAAATAAAGTACCAACATTTATTGTAAAATAACTAAAATCAAGAATCATGAAAATAGCTAATGACAGAAGGCTAAAGGATTTACAAGCCGATTTTCAGAAAGCTTTTCCCTATTTGAAAATTGAGTTTTATAAATCAAGCCACCAATTTGGAGAAGAAAATCCAAAAGAGGATCTATTGGACTTGAATCTATTAGTAGGAGAGGTTCGAACAGTAGAAAATTATGGACTTATAACTTTAGATGAAGCTCAGCAGACAAGTGAATTTGAAAAATTATTAGCTCAAATCTATGGGCTCAATGTACAAGTTTTTAGAAAATCTTATGGTAAGTGGCTACAAACTTGGGCAACAGATAATTGGACCTTAAAAGAACAAAATGACCGAAGTGCTGTAATGGGCGATAAAAATTTTAAAAAGCCGACCAATCAACAACAACAGAAGAAAGACAAAATTTTCTCTTAACCCTTAAAAGATATAAAATGACGATTACCGATAATAAAACCATAAAGGCTATTCAAGCTGAATTTAACAGTAAATTTCCTTATTTAAGGATTGAGTTTTATGCGCATGAACACGAAGAACAGGAAGGGTCACCAAATGAGGATATGTTAGCCGAATCCTTAACGATTGGAGATGCCAGAACTACAATGAAGGAAGGCGATTTGAGCATCCACGCCAATCAGAAAGTAAGCACATTAGAGCAAAATTTCCAGGAAAAATATGGCTTAAATGTGCAAGTATTCCGAAAATCGGGCGATGTTTGGTTACAAACTACTGCTACCGATAATTGGACTTTGCATAAGCAAAATGAAAAAGGAGCAATAGCAGATAACATTATTAAAGCATCTGCCTAACCTATTTCCATTTTTAATCATAAAAAATTGAACTATGAAAGTAAACATAGGATTTACCGACAGAATCATTCGGATATTATTAGCCGCTTTAATTGTGGGGCTAATTACGAATCAAATGGTCCTAGGAACAGGAGTTATTATTTTAGGAATCATAGTGGCTATTTTCATCTTAACAAGTGTAGTTGGCGTTTGCCCACTATATACACTTTTGGGCATCAATACTACCGCCAAGACTTAAAAATATTTATTCAGACATCGGATTGTATTATGTAGAATAGGGCACATTCTAACCAATGCGCTCTATTTAAAAATCAGGTTATGCCTAATCAATTGTATGATTTACTCAATAGAAAAACTCCTTTAACAATGAAAAGTATTGTAATCCCAACCGATTTTTCTTTATGTGCGCAAAATGCGGAGCATGCAGGCATGCAATTGGCTAAGCAATTTGGAGCTAAAGTCTATTTGTTTCATCATGCTGATTTACCTAAAAAATGGGAGACCTTGTCCGTCAGCGAAAGAGAAACCTATCCAGATGCTTTGAAAAAAATCTATGAAGTAGAAGCTTCTTTTGAGAGAATTGGTCAATTGTTTCCAGGCATAACTGTAGAAACACATATCACAGGTGGAGATTGGATAAACCGATTGGGGCAGTTTGTGGAGCAAAAAAATATTGACCTGATTGTGATAGGTTCTCATGGGGCAAGTGGTAGAAATGAATTCTTTATTGGTAGCAATACTCAAAAAGTAGTACGCAGCGTGCATTGTCCAATTTTAGTGATTAAAGAACCCTTAAAAAAAGTAGCTTTTAACAAAGTCATTTATGCCTCTAGTTTTAATGTAGCAGAAAAAGCAGCCTTCTTGAAATTTAAAGACTTCATCAAACATTTTTTACCAGAAATACATCTTGTAACTATTCACAATTCTGCCTTTTTAGATGGTCCCCGTATTTTACAAAAAGAAGTATTGAAAGATTATCAGGAACTATCCAAACCGTTTACTGCACATACGCATATCGTGGAGAATTATACGATTGATGGAGGGATTCGTTTTTTTGCTGAAAGTATTGGAGCCGATTTAGTGGTTGTTTCTAATCACTATAAACGCCCTTTAAAAAGAATGCTGGTCGGTAGTAACGTAGAGGCTTTAGTGAACCATGCAAGTATTCCTGTTTTGACGATTGATTTTCCAGAAGCCATGTGATTTTTACCAACCAACTAATTATCAAAGTATGAAAAAGATATTATTTCCAACGGATTTTTCTCCTGCTGCTCATAATGCCTATCAATATGCTATTGCCATGGCAAAAGAAAAGGGCGCAAAAATAGATTTAATCCATGTTTATACGGTTCCGTTTACAGGGACAGATCTTTATTTAGATTTGAGTCAACAACGAGAGTTAAGGGTACAAAAGCAAATGCAAATGGAGCAAAACTTGCAACATTTCATCGACCAATATGATTTTAAGAATATAGGCGATAAATTGGTTTACCCAGGTATGTTCATTGATCAAGAAATTGTAGAGCGTAGTCAAAAAAAGGGATGCGATTTGGTTATTATGGGGACTAAAGGAGAACGCAATGCCTTGGATAAACTAATGGGAAGTGTCACAACCAGGTTGATGATGAACGCAGGTTGTCCAGTTTTAGCCATTCCTGAAAATGCGAAATACAAGGGTATGAAAGAGATTACTTATGCTACAACCTTTAGTTTTAAGGATAAACATTTTTTAGAAAAATTAGCTGATTTTGGTAGCGAATTTGGCACCAAAATTCATTTTTTACATGTGTCGGACGACCCTAAAATTGAGGTAGAAGATGAATTGTATGTGGAAGGGCTCCCTGCTCGTTTTATCCGATTTTCTGTTATTAATAATCCTTCTGTGATGGATGGAATAGATACGTTTTTAAAAACGCATCCTTCTGATGCTTTGGCTTTGTACATTCCTAAACGGAATCTTTGGGAACGACTATTTCACAGCAGCTTTTCTAAGAAAATGACTTTTCATACAGACATTCCTTTGTTTGTCTTTCATGAATAGGTAGTATTTTTTAGTCGTTCAAATATTTAAAGGTTAAAAATAGGAGGAGGTTCTTTGCTAGAACCTCCTCCTATTAATTTTAGCGCATAATTAAAAACTTGAAATATGATAACTCCAAAACATAATGAATCCCACCTTCATCATCAACAAGCTTATTTTCATAAATTCCAAGCCTATTTAGGAGAATTTGTTTATGGTGGGATAGATGGCAGCGTGACCACTTTTGCGGTCGTTGCTGGAGCATCAGGAGCAGAATTAAGTTCTGCGATTATCCTTATTCTAGGTTTTGCCAATCTATTAGCGGATGGGTTTTCTATGTCTATTGGGGCATATTTATCTGCTAAATCGGAACAAGAAAATTACGAAAAACATAAAAAAATAGAATATTGGGAAGTAGAAAACATGCCTGAAAGTGAACGGCAAGAAATTTCGGACATCTTTAGAACCAAAGGTTTTGAAGGCGAATTATTAGAACAAGTGACTAATGTGATTTGTGCGGATAAAGACCGTTGGGTCAATACAATGATGATCGAAGAATTGGGTATGATGAAGGAACAGCGTTCTCCTTATAAAATTGGTGGTGTTACTTTTATTTCCTTCTTAATATTGGGTTTAATTCCTTTAGTTATTTATGTGATTGATTTTATTTATCCGGTCGACGGTAATTTATTCTTTATTACTTGTTTATTAACCTTTCTCGCTTTTTCAGTAATTGGTTATCTCAAATCTTATGTAACACAGACTAATATATGGAAAGGTGTTTTTGAAACTTTATTATTAGGCGCTGCGGCGGCTGCAGTAGCTTATTTTGTGGGCGACTTTTTAGAAAAGTTATTAGTCTAAAATTGTTTATAACTCGAAACACGAAATTCGTCCACTTTACTCCAAAAAAACAGGCTCCTTATAAGCATAAGTTAACAAATCATAAGTTGTCAATATCCCAACTAAAATACCTTCTTCATCTACTATTGGCAATGCGTGAAATAAGTTTTCACGAAAAAATCCTGCTGCTACTAAGGCGGTATCTTCAGGGGTTAATTTAGCCACTTGTTTGGCCATAATTTCTTCTACTAGCGTAGCATTAAAAATAGATTGGTTATGTCTTTTAGCACTCTTTGTCTTAAAAATAGTCAAAGAATGCTGCAATTTGTGAAATTCTTGGCGGCTAATAATTCCTTTAACCACCTTATTTTCATCTACAACTGGCAAATGATGAAAATCGTGAGTAGTGAAAATTTCCTCTACCTTTAATAAACTATCATCTGGATGAAGTGTGATCACATCTGTGGTCATTAATTGACTAATTTTTATATTTCTTTCAAAGCTCATTTTTTCATGAATTGTACATTACGAGTTGAATCCGTAATCATGGTTAGTGAATTTGTTTTATGTTTTTACTTCCACTTTGGAACTTTAGCTTTTTTCATCGGACGACGCATTCATCCGTCGAGAAAATGCTTCCAGTCGGATGATTGTAAGCAGTACCCCTAAAGTCCCAAAGTCGAGTTACGCTCCTGATGAATAATTCCCCCTTTCATTAAACATTTCTATTGATTCATCATCGGCTACCGCAGATTTATAAGCATATTTCATTAAATCAAAAGTGGTTAATATACCGACTAAATCATTGGTATCTACTACTGGTAGCGCATGAAACTGGTTATCTAAAAATAAATCAGCAGCTAAACCTATGGTATCTTCGGGGTCTAGGACAAAAGGAGATTGAGTCATTATATCTCTAGCACAGATGGTTTCATACTTAATATTTGACCAAGTTTTTCCAGTAGTTTCCAAAGTCAAGGTATGCGTGAATTTATAAAAATCTGCTTTGCTAATAATGCCAATCAGTCCATTTCTCTCATCTACGACCAATAGGTGATGAAAATTATTTTTTTCAAATAAAGGTATAATCGCCTTTATTTTTTCATCAGGCGGAATAGTGACCAATTGAGTGGTCATAATTTCTCGAATTAAGATATTTGGATTCATAATAGATGATTTTTTATTTCAAAGTTACTCGGGAAACAAACTTGTCTAACTGATAAATGTCACCAGGATCGAGTGATTTTTATCACCACAAAAAATGCCAAACACAAGTAATTTGTAAGGTATAAAGCGGGCTGTTAATCCGTGCTTTTATTAACTTTAGAATAATAATCTACATTACTTTTTACTTATGAAAAAAATATTAGTCGCTTTAGATTATTCGCCTGCTAGCAAAAATGCCTTTGAATATGCTCTATTATTAGCTAAAGAGTTGAAAGCAAGTTTAACCTTACTAAATGTGGTTTTACCAATAACAGATAATGGAGATTTTCCAAGAGAAATCATTGACTTTGCAAGAGCTAATGAACAACATCGTGCAACCACTTTATTAAAAAAGTTGACCACTTATTATCCAGATAAGGATGCCGATAAGTTTATTAAGCATAATATTCAAATTGATTATTTGGTGAAGGAAGGGATTTTTGCCCCAACGATTATTCAAACTGCAGAAGAATTGGATTGCGAGCTAATTATTGCTGGTGCTAAATCTGGTCATTATTTTTCTAAAATGGTTTGGGGTAGTACGGTGAGAGAATTGATAAGTAAAACAACTATTCCTACTTTGGTAATCCCTGAAAATTATAGGTATCAAACTATTAAAAACATTGCCTTTGCCACAGCTTTGGATAAACAGGATGAGGCAGCAATTCTTTGGATTCGCCAGTTGGCAGAAGGGTTAAAAGCTACCGTTGATCCTTTCTTTGTTAGTGAATTGCCTTATGATATATCGGATGAACTAGAAGAAGTATGGGAGAGTCAATCTTTACCCTTGGAAAAAGGGCAGCTTACGAAGGTAAAAGTGATTAGAAAAGCTATTTTTAAGGCAGGTATTAATTACTATTTGAATCAATATCCAGTAGATATTTTAGCGATGTTTGTTCCTAAGCGCACCTTTATTAATCAATTGTTTCATATCAGTAAAACACAAAAAATGGTTGCTAATCCTAATATTCCTTTGTTGATTTATCATGCTTAACGAGTTGCGGGTTAAAAAGATAGAATTTTGAATTTAAAATTGGATAATTTCATAATTAGAATCTATCCGTAAAGTCTAGATTTGTGCGTCTTACATAATCGCCAAATTTATTTGGCTGATTCAATACGCTGATTGTTAATTAATTATGAACCTACCAAATAAATTTGATGGTTACGAGCGGCTTGAAACCGATTTTACATACAGGCTCTAATTAATTGAAGTATTCATGAAGGCTCCAATTACCCAACCCGTAACTCGCAACTCGTCTAAACATCATGTAAAACCAATAACGGAATCTTAGCATGAAAGACGGCTTTGCTTGTAGTACTTTGATGAAATATATTATCTAAAAAGCCTCGTTTTCTGCGCACTAGACATAGTAAATCCACCTCATAATCTATTACCATTTCTTCGATACTTTCATTTACATTTTTTTGAATAAAATTAAAGTCAATAGAATAGCCTGGATTATCAAATAATTCCATCACATTTCTATCAAAACCTTTGTCCGCCGCATTTTCTTCCGTATGAAAAAGCATTAAATTGGCTTTGAATAATTTTAGGAATTGCTTTATTAATTGAACGCCTTTGCCATCAGTAACCGTACCATTATCCAAAGATAAAACTATATTTTCAATTGCTTTAAAACGATACTCATTCGGAATAACCAATACAGGTGTTTGGGTATGTTTAATCACGCCATTAGTCGTACTACCAAGGAAAATTTCTTTTAACCCAGATGCGCCTTGTGTACCCATAATCACTAAATCGTAATCATTCGCCATCTTTCCTATAGTTGAGACAGCATCGGCTCTTTTTATCAAGGTTTGCAAAACAATCCCTTCTGCTAAAAGTGGCTGAATTCGGTTGACGACTCGATTCATTTCTGATTCGGCATTTTGTTGCATGTGTCCTTCTATTGGTACAAGTGTATTGACATTATTTGGGACTCTATAAGTATGAATGATGGTCAAATGAGCGGATTCCAAACGATTGATAACCTCAATGGTATAATTCAAGGCATTGGCGGCATTATCTGAAAAATCAGTTGGGAATAATATTTTCTTCATTTCCTAGTTTTTAATTTATAGATAGCTGTTTGCTACACCTGTAAACCAACTAAACAACAGGGTCTTCAGGATGCATAACTAAAAGTGGTACCTTCGTATTCAATACCATTCTTTTAGTCATACTTTTATGAAATAATTCGGCAACCCAATCTCGATGTTTGGTAGCCATCACAATTAAGTCGATGTCATTTTCACTTGCGTATTGCTGCAATCCTTTAATAATATTTTTACTGTTAATTTTTACAAATTTAACGCCTAAATAGGGCGTCTTTTCTCTAAAGAACTGTTCGTAATCTTCACTTACTACCTCATAATCTTCTGCTTTATTTTTATTGATATGCACCAAAGAAATTTCGGGGTCATAATCCCAAGTAAAATCAATCAAATTTTGTAACATTGATTCATCAAAATCTTCAATATTGGAGGCGTATAATATTTTTTTGTAGCCTTTAAATTGATAATCTTTTGGTATCATCAATACTGGGCAATGTGCATTTCTAGCAACAAAAGTGGCGGTACTACCAAAAGTCTTTTCTAATACAGTTGCTTCCCCTGTTGCGCCCATAATGATTAAATCCATTGCTTTGGATTTTTCGACAATGGCATGGGTAGGATTCGCAATCATTAACTCAGTATCTAAATTGGTCTTTACTAGTATATTTCCATCCGTTAAAGAATAATATCGTTTAGCCCAGTTATTGACAGTACTCTCCTTTTGCTTAAAAAAGTCTTCAGAAGGTGTTCCCAAATAGGGATAAACTGGATCAATTTGTGGGTGATAAGCATGAAAAACAGTTAAAGCCGTATCCGCCGAAAGAAAGGATTGAGCATATAAAAAAGCATTTTTGGCAGTTTCCGAAAAATCGGTTGGTATCAATACATTTTTCATTATTTTTCTTTTTTGAATTGGTTTAGCTAATAGGTTGATGAGTAGTTTTAAATCCGCTACTTCTGGTACACCTTTCTGGAAGGCTAACTTCCCATTGACCACCATAGCTGGCACTCCAGAGATGTCATATTCAATTAAATGGTCTATATCTGAGACTTCTTCTACTTTAGCTATTAACTTTAATTCATTGATAGCAGTTAAAATATTAGCCATTAATGAGTTGGTAGATTTATGCCCATTTACCCCTAAAACTTGTATCGCTAGCATATTATTTGGATTTAATAGTTTGGTAATCTTCTAAAGTCACTTTTTCGTCGGCAATCGCCTCGATAATATCATGTGGTGTAACGATTCCTACTAAGTCTCCTTTTTCAAGGACTGGCAAAGCGTGAAAGCGATTTAATCTGAATAAATCTAATGCCGTTCTAATGGGGTCATTGACTTCCAACTTTGCCAATTTACTCGTCATTATGTCTGTTGCTTTCCATTGATTTAATTGGTAGGTTTCTTTCTCTTTCTGTCCCGCTCCACCTACACATCCTTGCTTGAAATAGTAATAATCTGTTTTGCTAATCATTCCGACTATTTCTTTATAGCGGACAACTGGCAGATGGTGAATATTATTTTTTTCAAACATTTCCCGAACAGCAACTAGCGATTCACCTGGTGTAATCGTGATTAAATCGGTACTCATTATAGTTGAAATTGGTGCTAATACATTCATGATAAAGGTGTTTAATGATTGAATTATTGCCAAGTTCCGATTATTGTGAAGTTAGGATTATGACATATATCATCGGAGGGGGGTGACTTTTGTCACCATGACAAAAGTCATCATTAGCGACCTTTGTTGTAAGTAACTAGTATTAAATAATCACCATTTTTGATAGTAGTTACTTCTAATATAAGAATAGCGAATAAATGACCAATTCAACATCAAATTCAGAAGATGCTCAACGATTAAATGCCATTATTAATACGGCTATAGACGGTATCATCATTATCAATCATAAAGGAATTATAGCATCCGTTAATCCAGCAGCAGCTACTTTATTTGGCTATGCCACAGAAGAAATGATTGGTCAAAATATTAGTTTGTTGACTCCATCTCCACATAAAGAAAAACATGATAGCTACCTGCAAAATTATTTATCAACAGGCATCAAAAAAATAATTGGTATTGGTAGAGAAGTAAATGGTCAACGAAAAGATGGTAGTTTATTCCCTATTCGATTAAGCATTAGCGAAGTTAAATTAACAAATCGAGTTATCTTTACAGGAATTCTGCATGATTTAAGCAAGGAAAAAGCACAAGAAGAAAAGATTAAAAAACTAAATCAGAAATTAGAACAACGTGTTGAAGAAAGAACCAACGATTTAGGAAAAGTAGTAAATAAACTCTTAGCGACCAACAAACAATTAAAACAAGAAATTAAAGATAGAAAGGCAGCAGAGAAAGGGTTGAGGTTTAAAGAACAAGAAACCCGTTCTGCATTATTAAAAGAAAGAGAGTTAAGTGATATGAAGTCTCGATTTGTGACGATGGCATCGCATGAATTTAGAACACCTTTGAGTTCTATCTTAACTTCGGCAGAGTTATTAGAATTGCATTTAGCGGCTGGTCGCCATGAAAAATGCCTTAAGAACATTGAGCGTATTAAAAATTCGGTCAATCATTTAACAAGCGTTTTGAATGAGTTTTTATCTTTGAGCAAGTTAGAAATGAATAACATCAAAGCTGCACCAATTTCTTTTGTGTTTAATGAATTTGCCCAACAACTAATTGAAAATCTACGACCACTATTAAAACAAGGGCAAAATATTCAATATGCAGGCGTTGGCAAATCAGAAAGTGTATATTTGGATAAAGCCTTTTTAAATCATACGTTAATTAATTTACTATCGAATGCCATTAAATATTCTGAAGCGCATCAGACTATATTTTTCAATACTAAAATTAACCAAGCGAACCTGACTATTTCCATAAAAGACAATGGAATAGGCATTCCAGAACAAGACCAAAAACATTTATTTGGTCGGTTTTTCAGGGCGCATAATGTGGAGAATATACCAGGTACAGGCTTAGGTTTAAACATTGTAAAAAAATATGTGGATTTAATGGGGGGTACGATTACTTTTTCTAGTAAATTAGGAAAAGGTGCTACTTTTACTATCCAAATTCCATTAATTAAGCAATAAATTCAATTACCATCATTTTAACAAGTGATTATGAAAAAGATATTAGTTATCGAAGACAACCAAGAAGTTAGAGAAGTATTGGAAGAAGTATTGGAATTATCAGGTTACAATGTAACTACCGCTGAAGATGGTGCGGTAGGTGCAAAAAAAGCATTAGAGCATACTCCTGATTTAATTATTTGTGATGTCATGATGCCTAAATTAGATGGTTTTGGGGTGTTGAATATATTAAGTAAAAGGTCAGAAACGGCTGATGTGCCTTTTATCTTTCTGACCGCTAAAACAGAAAAAGACGATTTTAGAAGAGGGATGAATTTAGGTGCGGATGATTATATTACCAAGCCTTTTTATAAAGATGAATTATTACAAGTCATCGAAACTAGGCTTAAGAAAAGTGAACGATTAAAAAAGACCTTTGATGGCACCGAATCGGGCTTAAGTCGCTTTATTGATGAGGCAAAAGGCTACGAAGATTTAAAGAAATTATCTAATGACCGAAAAACAAAAACTTTTAAGGGAAAGGAGGTAATTTTCTTTGAAGGCGACTATCCTAAATATCTGTACTTCTTAAAAAGTGGAAAAGTAAAACTCAGCAAGACCAATGAATACGGGAAAGAATTTATTATTAGTGTTTTGGAAGAAGGTGCTTTTATCGGCTATACGGCTATGATTGCCGAGGAGAATTATACCTATGGGGCGGTAGCGATGAAAGAAGGTACAGAGTTAAGCCTTATTCCGAAAGGAGATTTCCTCCAATTGCTACTAAAAAATAGAGATGTTTCTTCTCGATTGATTAAAATGCTCGCCAATAATGTGATTGACAAAGAGGAACAATTATTAAATCTGGCTTATAGCTCTGTAAGAAAGAGAGTTGCGAATGCAGTACTTTCTTTAAATGAACAACAGAAAAAAGCAGGACAGACTACTATCACTATTCTACGAGATGACCTTGCTCGGATCGTTGGAACTGCCAAAGAAAGTGTGATTCGAATGTTGACGGAATTTAAAGAAGCTGGGTATATTGATATTACAGATGGGGTGATTACTGTTTTGGACGGGCCTCGATTAAAAGCGATGAATTGTTGAGAAGTAAATTATTAAAACTTAGCCAGTCACTGCTCAATTTCAAGTCAGCATTAGCCCTTACAGAAGAGAATAATTTTTTACTCATGGCTCTAATACCTTATATATTGTCCGCTCAATTTGTTTATCCTTTTGTCAAATGAATGATTCGTTTCTATTTTAAAAAATCTGGGAGGGATTAGATTGACCGTAAAATTGGTCTCTATTCATCTTTTTACTTAAATTTGTAGCAACTAATAAATTGCTATATATCAACAGTTAATTTTTACTTAGATAAAGTACAAGATAGCGGCAAACGTCCTATCTTTTTAGTATATCAGGATAGAGGTCGCAAGTTCAAATTTTTCACCAAAGAAAAGGTCCTACCTAAATATTGGGATAAGAAAAAGCAGCGAGCCAAAAATGTATCAGATGCTCCTGAGATAAATGATTTATTAGTCCATTATAAATCTTAACTTAGGGAGTAGAAAAAAAATAACCTACCCGTTGGAATTTAAAAATAATTAATATTTACGGGTTAAAAAAAATATGCGAATATATTTAGCTCCCGAAGTTATGTCTAGTTTTAATTCAGCATTACACAAATTGACAGGCTACGAACGCCGCCAGTATGCTGCTGAATTATGTGAACAGTTCTTTGATAGTTCTCCTCGGAAAATGGAAAGACATTTTGATGTCAGTAGAGAGATGGTTGCTTTAGGTTTACATGAACGACGTACAGGTATTCGTTGTATAGATGTCTATGGATTAAGAGGCGCAAAAAAAAAGAAATAATCTATCAAAATCTCGAATCAGACATTGAAGATATAGTTGATAAAGAGAGTCAAATTGATCCTCAGTTTAAAACTAAACGTTGCTATGTAAAAGTCAGCGCAGCCTATATTCGAAAAGAGTTAATGCTCAAAAAATCATACGAATTAAATGATTTTTGCAGAA
Organism: Saprospiraceae bacterium; assembly: GCA_965277445.1. GTDB lineage: Bacteria > Bacteroidota > Bacteroidia > Chitinophagales > Saprospiraceae > JAFMDF01. The sequence continues at coordinate 3,999,889 of CBDICY010000013.1, forward strand.
AAACGGTTAACAACTTACTTAATCGACTAGGTTATACTTTAAAGAAAGTATTAAAGACGAAGCCTCTTAAAAAAATACCTGAAACGGATGCTATTTTTGAAAATGTCCATAAACAACACCATCTAGCAAAATCAAATCCACGTATTATACGCATCTCAATTGATGCAAAAGCAAAGGTAAAAGTTGGTAATTTGAGTAGAAAAGGCTACTCAAGAAACAAGAATACTCCTAAAACAGATGATCATGACCAACATTGGACTGATATTTTAACACCTTTTGGAATGCATGAAGTCAATACAGATAATACCTTTTTAGTATTTGGAAATTCTAGAGAAACGCCTGATTTCGTTGTAGATTGTCTTGAATGGTGGTGGCAGGCAAGACAGTTTATTGCTGACCAATATGACCTCTTGATGATTGATTTGGATAATGGTAAATCAGTAGCAGGAAATACTAAACGATTCTTACAACGGATTGTAGCATTTTCTAAAAAAATAGGCTTACCAATTCAGTTAGTCTATTATCCGCCTTACCATAGTAAATACAATATGGTAGAAAGATTTTGGGCTGCCTTAGAAAATTATTGGAGTCCCTTAGTTTTAGATACTGTTCAAAATACGATTAATATCGCTAAGAAAGTTGCATGGAAGGGAATGAATCCAATTGTTCATTTCCTTGACAAAGATTACCCAAAAGGCGTTACTGTTAATTCCGAGGATTTCAAAGAACTTCAAAAATTTATAACCAGAAATCCCTGTTTATTGAAATGGGATATTCAAATTAATCATATAGCTAGTGGGTAGGTTATTTTTTTCCTACTCCCTTAACTTTTTGACCATAAGGTAATAACTTAAGGATTTTGGAACGCACAGTTGGCATATTTCTCAAATTCAATCCACCGTAAGCATTTATTTTTAAGCTATCTCCTACCAAGTAAGTTTGTCCATTTAAAGATGATAGATTAAGAAAAAGTAATAAGACTTTAAAGTATGTTTTCATAATGATGAATGGTATATAAAAATGTGTTTTAAATTTAATCATTCCAATACAAAGCATTCGGATTATCCACCAAAATCTTGTCATGCGCTGTAATGTTGTAGCCAAACTAATCGACAAAAAGTTGTGGCTGTTTACTGATATTACTTAACCCCAAGGGGGTGATATATGATAACCTAGGGCGAAAAGCCCTAGGAATAAATCTAATATAATGGTCTCAAAACCCCAACGGGGTGACATAAATTCATCCTTTATGTCGTTCTTTCAGAGCTTAACCGAGCGAGCGTTATGCTCTAATCATAGGGCTGTGCCCCATGTTATTATATTTCACTCCTTTGAAGCTAAGATTAGATAGTCACAACTCTCTGTCGGTTTAATAGTCACAACATTACGCCGCAAGACATAAATTTGGCGGCTACATTTAATCTTCGACGCCATATTTCTTATCCAATTGATTCATCAATCGAGCATAGACAAATAATAGAATGACAAAGACAATAATACTGCCTTGAAAGGCAAACCAAAAGCCTAATTTAAAACCACCGAATTGGATGTTATTTAGTTGGTCAACCATTAAAATAGGGCAAATAAAACCGACTACGAACCAGATAGTTAGTAGAATGATGAGGATTCTTAGATTGGCTTTCCAGTAAGCTTGTAAATTATTATCCATTGCTTTGATTTTATAAAATCAGATTTTCTTAAATGCTAAATTGTTTGCTAAAGGTACTATTTCCTTTGTATTTTTAACTAATTTCTCCCGATTCCTTTTGTGCTAAATTTTGCCAAGAATTCGTCCACTCCTTATCATCATAATCATTCATGCAATCTTGTAACATACTGCGATACCTATCCATTGATTTAGCTTTTTCTGCTTGTAATAATACGTCAATTCGTTGCATATCGTGATTCCCTGAATAATTTCGCTCATACAAAGCATGTCGGCCCGCAAACTCTGAATACATGGCATCCCAAACTAGTTTAAATAACTTAATTCTATCGACAGCATTTTTCCCCGTTCCTCTGTAATATTGGTCGATTAAAGGTCTGAATGCTGGGTTGTGTAAATCCTTTGTGCTAGAAATAGTATAAATAGGAGCACCAGCTAAATACTTCTGGTAAATATCCCTCACTTTGTCCCAACTAGTTGCCATGTAATAGCGTAAACTGGCTGCCATTTCTGCACTCGGTACAACCCCATGCTCGCCAAGTGGGGTTACATCGTTCACCATCGGAGTTGTCATTCCCCAAATAATATTTCTAATCCCCACTACTTCTCCGATTGCTGCTTGAACGCCTCTAAATTTATTCGTTCCTGAAGTCTTAGTTCCCTCTTCTAGTAATGCTGCCATGAACTCCATTTTGGTTGCTAATCTTACCCCTGCTTGCAGGTTATACCGATTGAAAAAGCCAGAACCAGAGTAGAATTTTTTAGCTCGTTCAATATCTCGATACACCAACACATTTTCCCAGGGGATAAAAGCTTTATCCATGACCAATACCGCATCATTTTCATCAAATCTACCAGAAAGAGGATTGTCAAAAGCACTTGTCGCTTTATACTCATAGGAAGGGCGACAAATCATCTTCAAACCTTCGGTATTCATATCCGCAAAGAAGATAACCGCCATGTCTTCATCTCGGTTGTCTTGCATTCTAGCCGTAATATTACCTGTCAATCCAACAAAAGTACCATGCGTCAGCATAGAACCTGTAGCCACCATTTTTGCCCCGCTTACATAAATGCCTTTGGAATCCTCCTTATCCACACTCACAAAAACATCTCGAACGTTGATTCTTTCTTTGGAACGGTCGAGCGGTGGGTCAACTAAGAAATGGTTTAGAAACAAACATTTCTCTGCCGTCTTTTTGTACCAATTGATAGCATTTTGTTGAAAAGGTTTATCATAAAAACCTGCATTATCAGCCAAATGTCCCATAAAAGCAGCTTTATAGTCAGGTGTTCTTCCCATCCAACCATAATTTACTCGTTGGCTGATGGCGATGGCATTGCGGGCGGCATCTAATTCTTTTCGACTATGGCTGGGGGCAAAAAATTTATGCGTAATAATACCATATTCATCTTCCAGTAATAAATCCTGCTGCAAATCTGGATTATGCATGGCATCATAGAAACGAGCGACACTTCTAGCGGAATTTCGAAAGGCTGGATGCGTTGCTATATTTTTTACTTTATTGCCATCAAACCAAATTTCTCTGCCGTCATTTAAGGAGTCTAAATAGGCTTGACCAGTGTAGATTTTATTTTCTTTTTTGGGTTGTGAATGGCTTATTTTTCATGTTGTTAATTTTTATGGAAAAGTTCCTCCCAATTATCTTTGCTACTTGAAGAGATAACTTGGATGAACGTCTGTAGACATGAAAGTACTTAAATAAATGTTCATTACCAATAGACTTTATTCTAAAAGTTTAGATTCCTCTATTTTAAAAAGTTGATAGAGATTTGGTGTGTAGTAGGTATGATTTCCAAAAGACCGCCAATAAAGTATTAAAGATAAATCCTCCCCATTATAGGTTTTTCCTTTTTTTAGCAGACTACCTCCTTTTTGTTTTGCCGATTTCAATTCGCCTTTAGTCATTCCCAACTCCTCTTTCCTACTATGCCCAATTTGATAATCAGTCAGGTCACAAGGTTGGTTATATTTATAAAAGGGTCCTTCCATTTTATTATACCAATAGCAGACCTGCAAAAACCAAATCGTAGCATTGATACTTCCAGAGTGTTTATTAAAAGCTGGATGATATAGTATCATAAGTGTAACCGTCTTTTTCCTCGACGTTTCTCGAAAAGAGTCAACATTTCAGACTTTTTAAATCTAATTCTAGATTTGACTTTTATGTAAGGTAGGACACCATTATTTTTCCAAGCATGAATAGTTGTTTCAGAGGCTTGAAAAAATAGTGCTGCTTGTTTTATAGTAAACAACTCTTCTTCAATTACCTCATTTTCCTTTTTAGCCAATTCATGCGCTTGGAGTAATTCATTGATAAGCCCTTTAAAAAATGCTGATAATTCTTCAGGAGTGGTTATCAGGTTGACCATCAACTGATAGGCAATCAATTGACCAAGCTGTTCAAGGTTTTCTTTTTCGTGCCAACATTCTCGTTCTTTTAGGTAAACGCTTGCTAAATTAGGATAACATGAATGCTTCTTCAAAGCCTCCTCTACCCTATTTTTTAGATAGAGAAATTTCTCATCATAATCAGGAAAGTCGTCAGGATATATGGTTAAATCATCCTCAGAGAGATTGATGAATTTAGATTGTCCAGTAAAATGAAAGGTATAACCATTCTGTTGTTGATAGATTTTCAATAGCTCAATAAAAATATTTTCTAAGCTATGTCAAATGGCTTGGTCGAATGTAGTAAAAGGAATCGTAATCATTAGTTCAAAAATTTAGGGATACAAAATTTTTAATCCTAATGTCTTTCTTTTATCTTTTGGTTGTGTAGTCGAGTCGCAATATATTCAAGAATAGAAAAACTAGCAAGTCAAAAATTGAAATTGCTTTTTTTTGACAAAATAACGCAGCTTAAGGAAATTATATTTAAATAGGAAAAGATATCCTTAGAAATATAGTGGAAGAGAAAAAAAGAAAGAGTTGGTTTAAAAATTCAACATTCCTGATAAAATTTCGCATTTTTAGCTAGAAATCTAAAAAAAGTCAAATTTTAACACTTTTAGTCGAGTTTCATTGACCGTAATATTGCTCCCAAAAATAAAAAACCCCTGTAAATCAATGATTTACAGAGGTTTTAGTCGGGGCGGCAGGATTCGAACCTGCGCCCCCCTGCTCCCAAAGCACACCCAATATAGTTACTTGTAATTACTCTTAATTATTATAAATTTATATTTAACTCATTATCAGAAGTTTAAATAATTGTCACTTTATCTAACCTTATTTATTCTTATCTTTGCCGTGTACCTTTTTGTGTAAACCGTGTATTCTTTTGTGTAAACCAAAATAAATATGGCAACTGTTAAATTAGTCTTATTTACCTCTAAAAAATTAAAAGATAATAGGCACCCAGTAATGTTGAGAATTACAAAAGACAGGGTAAGAAAATACTTTGCTTTGGGTTATTCTTCGTTCAAAGAAGATTGGACAATTGATGAAGAAACAGGTGGTCGATTTAATTCGAAGACTAACCAGTATAAGTTAAAAAACAAAGCTATGATGAAACAGCTTTGGAAGGCAGAAGAAATCATACATGAGTTTGAGGCAGATGCCATAGATTGGACGTTGACCACTTTTAAGGATAAATTTTTAGGAACTAAATCAGTTGGTGTTTACGATTACATTGACTACAGAATTTCGTCATTAAAAGAAATTGGAAAAATTGGCAATGCTAAAACTTATGAAACCATGCGGTCTGCGTTAAAGAAATTTAACTCATCAAAGTCATTGAGATTTAATGAAGTGACTCCTTCTTTTCTTATGAAATTTGAACATCATCAACGAAAAAGAGGGGTTCTGGATACATCCATAAGTGTTGTAATGAGAACGCTTAGAGCAGTATTTAACAAAGCTATTAAAGAGAAAAAATGCAAACAAGACTACTATCCATTTAACGAATATAAAATTAGTCAGCTTGACCATAGCACTAAAAAGAGAGCCATTCCATTTGAAGATATTGAAAAAATAATTGCTTTCATACCCAATCCTAATACCAAGCAGCAGCTATCAAAAGATTTATTCCTATTTAGTTTTTATAATATGGGAATGAATTTTAAAGATATGGCATTATTAAAATGGGAGAACATTTCCAATAACCGAGTTGATTATAAAAGGTCCAAAACTAAAAGAGAGTTTTCTATAAAAATGCTGCCTCCAGTTATAGAAATATTGGATTACTATAAAAAACATAACCCTAATTCTGATTATGTCTTTCCCATTTTGGATGATTCCTATAATACCCCAGAAAAAATACATAATCGAGTAAAAAGTGGTTTACGGAGAATGAATTTACATCTTAAACAAATTGGAGACCATTATAGCCTTGAAATTAAATTAACTAGTTACGTTTCTAGACATTCTTGGGCTACTATATTAAAAAGACGTGGAATTCCAACAGGTATTATTTCTGAGGGATTAGGGCATTCTTCCGAATCAGTTACTCAAGTTTATTTGGACAGTTTCGAAAATAAAACCCTTGATAAGGTGAATGAGCAACTGTTGAATTTGTAATATACTAATCTAACCACAACGTATCTTAAAGAAGGAGAATACCTTATTTTTTAACATGCAGATTCAATAGCATTCCAAAGATGATTAATGAAATGCCAAGAAAACTTAGGAAAGCATATTGCTCGCTATACCATATTGCTCCGATTAAAAGGGCATAGACTACTTCTAAATATTTCAATGGAGCAATTTGGCTAACCATGTCTACTTGAAATGCTTTGGTCATGAAGACTTGTGCAAAAAAGCCTCATAAACCTATACCCACTAAAAGTAGCCATTCTATGGTAGTCGGAGTCTGCCAAAAAGGAATCATTAAACAGGCCATGACTAAGGTAGCAATGAACATAAAATAGTTAATGATAACCATTGGATACTCTGTTTTTCCTATCTTTCGAATCAATGAATAGATAAGTCTTCCTGCGGCTGCACCTAGCACTCCAATAGTAAGCCCCTCCAAATTGATTCTGGTATCAAAACCTTTTAGTAAAAGTACCCCCATTAATGCCATTGATAAAAAAAGCCATTGGATTGGTTTTATCTTTTCTTTTAGTAGGAATAGCGCTACAATAGCCGCAAAAACAGGAGATAAATATTTTAAAGAGACTGCTGCTCCAAAAGGCATCCATTGCAACGTAAAAAAGAAACTTGTCATAGAAATAATTCCTAGAATTGCCCTAAGAACTAGTATTTTTTGATTTTTGCCAATGATAGGTAAACGGTAAAAACTTAGATAGATAAAGCAGCAAATAGAAGTAATGGCAGAACGGAAAAAGGTGATTTCAAAAGTGTGTAGGTCTCCTAACTGCTTGACAAAACTTTGCATGACCGTAAAAAAATAGTTGCGATTAGCATGGACTGAACGACTGCTGATAAAAGGTAGGGGGCTTTTTTGGGTACGGTCACAAAATTTTACTTTAAGTATAAGTGGTTATCTGATAGATTAAAATTAGCTCGGATTATCCCTAATAAAGTCTAGTACATTTTGAAAAGCCATGGAAAAATACAATTCGTAGCTCTCCATTTCCACATACCCTAAATGGGGCGTACAAATCACATTAGACATTTTTAATAAAGGATGATTTTTATCAAAAATGGTTAAGCTATAGAGTTATAAGACCGTTTTCCATATTACCAAAATAATAGTAAAAGGAGGACTTGCTTTTTTTAACCTTTTTGGCAAGCAACTCCATATTTAATCCGTTTGGTCCTTTTCTACCAAAAACGTAATAGTCTGCTTTTATCCATATCAATTTGTTTTGACGCATAAACTACTTATGAAAAATTCGTGAAGAGAAGTGGCAAAAGTATAAACTTGGTGAATAACTTATTAAGTTAAAATTTTTAAAAGAATTATCTTTTTTAACTACATTTGTCTGGTCATACCAACAAAATATGCAAGACTCATCCAAATTTGAGGCGATTTACTTAAAATACTATGCTACTTTGTTAGTATATGGTAAAACTATGACCGCTCATGAACAACTCATTGAAGATGCTATCCAAGAGTTGTTTTTAGTGATTTGGCAAAAGGGGGAAAGTCTTCTAATTAAATCCTCTTTTGAAAATTACCTATTTGTGGCTTTCCGTAATAATTTAATTAAAAAGATAAAAAAACAGCGGCTTTCGGAATTAAACTTTGATTTACCTGCGAAAATTGACGAAACCCTTAATTTGGAAGAAACACAGCAATTAAAAGATTGGTTAGAAAAATTACCACCCAGCCAAAAGGAGGTCATTTTTCTGCGCTATTATCAGAATAAATCTTATTTAGAGATTGCCGAAATACTAGACATTAGCTATCAAGTCGCTCGAAATTTTGCTTATCGGGGGATTAAATTTTTGAAAAAGAATATGAAACGAATGCATAGTGTATTATTGCTATTTTAAACACTTTAAAAATTACTTTGCAAAGCATCCATTTGGTTTAATAACTTCCTTCTTATCTTCACTTCATTTTCGTTTTTTAATTTGTTCTTCAATTCAATAAATCGAGTGGCAGCAGCTTTAAAGTTTTCTGAATCCATAAAATCATTAAGCCAAACTGAAAAATCTGCTAGATTTGGTTGACGGTGCGAATAGTCCAAATTATCTAAATAGGCTATACTTCCAGCCCAATCATTTTCTGATATTTTTAAGTTTTGCAGTGGCTTTCCAAGAAATTTATCCAATAAAAAGGGATTTTGACAATAGGTTTCAAATACTTTTTGCTCGGCTTTTTCCAATCTATTTCTTTTGAATAAAATGATGGCCCATTCGAACCAGAAAACTGGATAGCCACCGTCATTATCAAAATTTTTATCAAACCAATTTATATACCTCAAACCTCCAGTATAATCTTCTATTTGAATATATAAGGCAATCGGTAAATAGCGAAGTCCACTACCATCGTGATAATACCCGCCCCATTGTTTTTTATCGGCAGCTAGTCCCTTCTTAATTTTTAGAATTTTATTTTTAATTCGTTCTTTTTGTTTAGCAGTTACCATAGTAAGTTTTAATGCTGCTTTATTTCAAGCAAAATAAAATTTTCACCAAATTTAGGGTTACAAAATTTAATAAGCTCACTCCTACCAATAAAAAGTTCAAAATCAATAAAATGAACATCAGCATTTATCAGCATTTAACAACTGACAATTTTCTAGAAGACGAGTATTTTCGGGAATGGGTATTAAACCCCAATACAGAATCTAACGCCTTTTGGAATCGAGTGAGTCTCACTTATCCTGAACAAGAATCAGAAATTCTGGAAGCAAAGGATTTATTAATGGGGATTCATAACAAGTTTGAAACAGACATAAAGCAAATTTCTAAAAAGCAAGCTAAAGTTTCCTTACAAAAGGTCCTTGATAAAACTACGAAATCTGCCAAAGTAGTCAATATACGTCGAAGGTCTTGGTTAGCTTGGACTGCCGCCGCAAGTGTCTTGGTTTTAATAAGCATTGCCAGTTTTCTTCATTTTTCCAAGAATTTTAATCAACTGACTTTTACCACAGGAAATGGAAAACGGCAAACCATCCAATTACCTGATGGCTCAATGGTACAGTTAAATGCCAATTCTACTTTGCATTATTTTCCCGATAATTGGTGGGATAAAGAAGAACGACAAGTTTGGTTAGATGGAGAGGCCTTTTTTGAAGTAGAGAAAAAAGCGCTAGGCACTAAATTCATTGTCCATGCAGGAGACCTGAAAGTAGTCGTTTTGGGTACTCAATTCAATGTACGGTCGAGAGGAGAAGAGGCTGAGGTAGTGCTGACAGAGGGAAAGGTAGAATTAGATGTAGAGGCTCAAAAAATATTGATGCAACCAGGAGATTTAGTGTCCTATTCTAAGAAAAAGCATAAAGTAGCGAGCAAAAAGGTCAAAACGGCAGATTATGTGGCTTGGAAAGATGGAATAACGGTTTTCAATAATACGCTCAGCGAAGTGGTGAAAGAATTGGAGATTATCTATGGGGTCAAATTTCAGATACAAAAAGAGGCTTTGAAAGCGCGAAAAATTCAGTTGTCCGTCCCTACCAATAGCTTAGAACAAGTACTGGAAACTTTGGAATTATTATATCCTGAAGAAATAAGTATTAGCCAAGAAAATGGAGCCGTCGTAATTTTTTAAAAAAAAGTAGTCAGCTGTCAGATTTGCTTTATGCAAAATCTGACAGCTATTGCCTCTTAGGAATCCATAAATAATTGACTATCAAAATTTAACACTAGAGCATCTGACTTCTGACAATCAATGAAATTGATGGTCTGACTTCTGACCTCTTAAGAAAATAAAAACTAAAAACATGCAGAAATTTTTACTTTTTGCAGGATTATTTTTCTTATCCATTGCTGCTATCAATGCACAAGAAATGGCTTTGGCAAGTATTGATAATACCTTCCAATTGGCCGATGAAAAGGAATCCATCCCTTTAACAAGTGCTTTGACAACCCTTTCTAGAAAATATGAGGTCTATTTTAGCTACGATTTGGAGGCGGTGAAAGATTATGAAGTGGCTAAAAATAAGGCTAAGGGTAAGAATGTGGAAGAGGCCTTAACGAATGTTTTGGTTGATACACCTTTAAAGTATAAAAAAATAGGTACTAAGAATTACGTTGTTTTTAAGCAAAAAAAGGAGGTCAATACTCGCCATAAACCTGCCCCTACTACTATCCTATCTTTGCAAAAAGAAGAAGAGGAACCTAATAGTTTAATGCAAAATAAAACGATTGCATCCCTTTCTAATTTAAAACAAACGACTATTGAATCTATCAAAATCAAAAAAGTAACCGTCAATGGTCAAGTAATTGATGAGACGAATCAACCAATGATTGGTGTTACAGTTTTTGTGAAAGACCAACCTGGCGTAGGTACGACAACTGATTTTGATGGCAATTTTTCGTTGAGCTTACCTAATTTAGAACAAACGCTGATTTTTAGTTATGTGGGGTATCAGTCCAAAGAATTGGCATTGCAAGGTCAAAATAATCTTAGCGTTCAATTAGATCAAGACTTACAAACGTTGGATGAAGTGGTCGTAGTTGGATTTGGGACGCAGAAAAAACGGTTTACTACAGGGGCGATTTCTAAAGTCAATAGCGAAGATTTAGAAAATTTGGCGCAAACTACGGTTGAAAGCTCCCTACAAGGAAAAATAGCAGGCGTACAAGTAACCACTTCCGATGCCATGGCGGGTTCACCTGTTACCATAAGAATTCGAGGCACCTCTTCTATAGTGGCTAGTAGCGAACCGCTATATGTAGTAGATGGTATTCCCGTAGTTTCTGGAAATTTCTCCCATAATAATGCTAGTTCTTGGCGATTAGCTACTGCGCATGAATCTAATGCACTCTCTCAATTAAATCCAGCAGATATTGAATCCATTGAGATTTTAAAAGATGCGGCAGCGGCGGCCATTTATGGGTCAAGGGGAGCCAACGGAGTGGTTTTAATTACCACCAAAAGAGGAAAAGAGGGCAAAACTAAATTTGACGTCAGCATTCAATCTGGTTTTTCCAAGGAGACCAATCGAATCGAAATGCTAAATGGTACACAGTATATTGAGTTGGCCAAAGAGGCATGGGCCAATAGTGATGCCGATGCGCAATTAGACGACAACCCTAGAAATGATAATCGTTTTGACACCAGTAATGACTTTGCTAAGTTTTGGCAAGCCTTATTACCGCCTGGTTTAACTAGAGAAAAAGCAGAACAAACGAATACCGATTGGATAGATTTTGCCTTACAAGAAGGGCATTTTCAAGAGGCTAGTTTAGCTGCCTCTGGTGGTACAGCCAAAACGACTTTTTATATCGGAGGTACTTTTCGAGATGAGCAAGGCATTTTTGTTGGCAATAATTTCAAACGGTATAATTCACGGGTTAATTTAGACCATAAAGCAACGGATAACCTAACATTAGGTGCTAGAATGGCCTATACCGTTACAGATAATGACATCATCCCTATTTCTTGGGCAGGAGGTTTGGGTACTGCCCAAAGTCAATCTTTACCTTTTTGGCCAGTTTTTAATGACGATGGTACCTATTTTAATGCCCAATCTGGAAATAATGTAGCCGCAGAATTGGCGAATACAGAAATGAATCAAAAAGGCACTTCCATTTTAGGAAATGTCTATGGGCAATATAATTTCTTTAAAAATTTCTCTTTCCGTACGGAGTTCGGCATCAATAATATTTATAAAAAAGAGCGCTATTATCGGTCTGCTATTATCGAACCAGAGGCAATTGCCACTTCCGTTTTATCAGAAAGCATCAATTGGAATTTAAATAATACCCTCTCCTATTCCAATGTTTTTGGTAAACATGCCCTTGATTTATTAGTAGGCATGAATGCCACCAAAAATGATTATTTTACCAATATCATTAATGGGGAAGAATTTCCAAATCCTGCCTTAAAAAATCCTGAAAATGCAGCGATTCAAACGGCGACGATTGGAACCACTCAATTTGCCTTTTTATCCTATTTGGGTCGAATAAATTATCGTTTCAATGAAAAATATCTTTTAAGTGCGAGTATTCGTAGAGATGGGTCTTCTCGTTTTGGAAGAGGTAATAGATGGGGCGTCTTTCCAGCCGTTTCTTTAGGTTGGATTATTTCAGATGAAGGTTTTTTAGCGGGTAACTCCACTTTGACTTTCTTAAAATTAAGAGCAAGTTACGGGGAAACAGGAAATGCAGAAATTGGCAACTTTGAATATTTTGGTGCTTTTACTTCGAGTAATTATGTAGATAAACCAGGCATTATTGTGGAAGAAATAGATAATGATAATCTCGGTTGGGAATCGAATACCCAATATGACATAGGGCTCGATTTTGGGTTTTGGGATGGTCGAATTGAAGGAGGCATTGATTTCTATTTAAAAGAGACGAGTAATTTATTGACACAGATAGATGTTTCGGCTTTAGCAGGCGTAGAAAGAGTGACGAGTAATATTGGCTCTTTAGAAAATAAAGGCTTTGATTTTTCCTTAACGACGCATAATTTAACTGGAAAATTTAAGTGGGTCACTAATTTTAATATTGGCTATAATACCAACGAAATTACGGATTTAGGTGGCTTAGATTTTATTCCGGGGCAAGCTTTTGGTTTAGGAGCTGTTGGTTTAGGCTATCCAGTTGGCGCCAGATTTACCGTTCCTTTTATAGGTATTGCTGCGAGTGATTTCACAACGACGGTTACAGACCCAGAAACGAATAGTGCCAAAGAAATCCTCATTCGAGGCGGAGAAGAAATTTTCCAAAACCAGTTTGGAGAACAAACCAATATTTATGACCCGAATGACCAAGTTTTCATAGGTAATCCTAATCCTGTTTGGTCGGGTGGATTGACCAATTCTTTTTCCTTTAACAATTTCGATATAAGTGTCTTGGTCACCCTCGCTACGGGACACGATTTATCCAATGATGAACAACGTTTCCAATTTAATGGCTTTGGCTATGGTTGGAACATGTGGTCCTCTGCCACCAATCGCTGGCAGCAACAAGGAGATATTACCGATATGCAACGATTAACTTGGTCACCATCCAGGAATAATACTTCTAGCCGTGTATTTTATGATGCGAGTTATGCTAGACTCAAGGATATAACCATCGGCTATAATTTACCAAAACGCTTAATGCAAAGATGGCATTTAGGCAGTATGCGGGTATTTGCTAAAGGAACAAATCTAGCAACTTTTACGAGTTACCCCGGTTGGGACCCCGAATATAATCGAGATGGTGCTGGTAATGTTGGACAAGGGAAGTCTTGGTTGCCTTCTCCTCAGGCACAGAGTATTTCTTTTGGGGTGAATGTGTCCTTTTGAGAAGTCAGAAACGAGACCGAAAATTGAAATTTTCTGTCAGAAGTCAGACTCAAGACGTCTCAGACTGACCGTTAATGCGTATTTCGTAACCGCCAAATTCATTTGGCTGGTTCAAAATATTGATTGCCAAAACGTTATAAAGAGCCAGTCAAATGAATTTGGCAGCTACACTAGATTTGCGGTCAGCCTGGTCTGACCTCTGACAGTTTATGAAATAAACGGTCTGACTTCTAACCTCTATTATTTGATAAAAGTCTAACGATATGAAAAACCTATATAAACTAATCAGTCTAACTATCCTAATAGGCATCTCCGCCTGCTCCGACTTCATTGACCTAGAACCAGAAACAAGTCTTTCCAGCGCGGTTGCCTTTGACAATATACAAGGAGTAGAGGCAGGAATTAATGGGGTTTACAGTACCCTACAAAGTGATTGGGTGGAAAGACAAATTATCTTCTCAGAAACTTTGGCAAGCAATGTTTTTGAAGTTAATTCTTTGGGCAATTCCAATTATCAAGCAACGCTAAGACATGAGACTTGGACGGATTTATTAGACATTGGGAATTATCTTTGGCGAATGTGTTTCCAAGCTATCGACATATCGAATCAGATTGTTGTGGCGATGCCAGCAATAGCAGAACCAAATCAGCAAATTGCCGCTGAAAAAAGTCGTTTATTAGGAGAGGCGTATTTTTTGAGAGGCTTAAATTATTTTGTATTAAATCGTTTCTATGGTCAACCACAAAATGGTTTATCCGTCCCTATTTTAACTGCCCCCTTCAAAATTGGCGATACGCCTGCTAGAGGCACCATTGATGCCGTTAAAAATCAAGTTATTCAAGATTTAAAAGAGGCAGAAAATTTGGTGGCAGGTATTGAAAGTAATGATGGTAGAGCCACTATATGGGCCGTAAAAGCCTTATTAGCTAGAGTATATTTTGAGTATAAAGATTATCAAAATGCACAGACTTATGCTAATGAGGTGATTACGAATGGTAAGGTAGATGGGCAAAAGTTAGCTTTGATTAATAGTGGCGATTTCACTTCCCTTTATAATTCCAGTATTTCTTCAGAACACATTTTTACTTTTTTAGCCAACCCAAGAGATAGAGCCAATAATCGCTTATTCGAAATATTCAGCTTGGAAAGTGCCGCCGTTGAATTGTCCATGTCTAAACCTTTTTATCAAATTATTTCCAAAGACAAAAAAGATTTCCGTATTGAGCAATTAACACAAGATTTCAGAACGGCATGGGCTTGCTTTAAATATGATGACCGAGAAATGAATATGCCCTATATTCGATTAGGCGAAATGTATTTAATTCGAGGGGAATCGAAGGTCAATAATAATGATTTAGAAGGTGGTTTAGCGGACTTGAATAGTCTACGCAGTAGGGCTGGTTTAGCCGAAACAACTTATACAGACAAGGCAGATTTATTAGAGCAATTATTCCGAGAAAGAACCTTAGAACTATTTATGGAAGGGGACAATTTTCATAATTTAAAACGATTAGAACAACCAATTGGTGGATTACCTTGGGCAGAGGCGGCTTATAAATTAGTCTTTTTTATGCCGACAAAAGAAGTGCAATTAAATCCAAATTTGGTGCAAAATGATATATGGTAATAGACTTAATTCTGAATGATAAATTTTGAATTTTGAATGAGGGTAACTCCTTGGTTATCAACATTCAAATTTTGCCATACGATTTTATTTAGAATAAACACTAATGAAGACTTAAATCATGGTGATTTTAAAAATCACCATGATTTAGTATTAAAAACAAAAAGGAAAAGTAAATAGAAAAATTGCAAACGAAAAACCTACATATTACCCTCAACACTTGTGTTTAT